>NZ_CM161496.1:5180000-5656243 GCF_056724025.1 Zoogloea sp. JDB1 | reverse complement strand
AACATAGTGCCCACTAGCCAATAGAAGCGGACACTTACATGAACGTCACGAAGCCTCGCCGTACCCGTCGCATCCATTCCGAGGCGTTCAAGCAGTCCCTGATCAAAGCCTGCGGCGAACCCGGCGCGTCGGTCGCCGGGGTGGCGCTGGCGAACGGGGTCAACGCCAACCAGTTGCGCCGCTGGATGCGCGAGCGGGGCATCGCGCCGCCCGAGTTGTCCTGTCTGCCGTTACGGATGGCGGCCTCCGAGCCGATGGGCGGCTTTGTCCCGGTGCCACTTTCCCCAAGCCTCGATGCCCCAATCCGCCTGGAACTACGCAAAGGCGCCGCAGTGGTCACGGTGGAGTGGCCCGCGTCTTCGGCCGCAGCTTGTGGAGCTTGGCTGCGCGAGTGGCTCGGGTGATCCGGGTCGAAGCCCTGTGGCTGTCGGTGGCTCCGCTCGACATGCGGGCCGGCATGGACACGATTCTCGCGCAGGTGGTACAGGTCTTCGGCGAAGCGCGCCCGCATCACGCCTACCTCTTCGCCAACCGACGGGGCACCCGGATGAAGGTGCTGATCCACGATGGCCAGGGGATCTGGCTCGCCGGGTGTATAGCGACAATGCTGCGCAAAGGGGAGGGTGTCGGATGATATGGTGTTTCTCCTTCCCAGCCTTATAAGTGAAGTGGCGGAGATTTCCTCAACCTAGCCAAGGCGGCGCGTCATTGCGATTCAATATTGTTTGGCATGCAGGCTCGACTTCAGTTTGCAAAGAGTCGTGTTGCCGTTCATGGCGGGCGAGACAACAGCGGTTTGAGCGATGCATGACAGGAATCCAATGCTGCAGATAGAGATAACCGACAGGATTGCGACCGTTACCCTGGACAGGGAAGATCGGCGCAATGCGCTTTGTGAGGAAATGGTCGATCAGTTCTCGGCCGCGTTGGAGTCATTTCGCGGGGTGGGCGTGCGCTGCGTGGTACTACGAGCCAGGCCGGGTTGCAAGGTCTGGTCTGCCGGGCACGACATCAACGAGCTACCTGAGGCTGGCCACGACCCGCTGGCGTGGCGTGACCCATTACGCAAGCTGATTCGGGAGATTGAGAGTTTTCCTGCGCCGATCATTGCGATGATTGAGGGAAGTGTGTGGGGAGGCGCCTGCGAGACCGTGTTTGCCTGTGATCTGATCATCGCGGCGGATGATGTGACTTTTGCCGCGACGCCAGCCAAACTGAGCGTGCCTTACAATGTGGGCGGCTTGCTGACTTTTCTCAATGCGGCAAACCTGCGCATAGCCAAGGAAATGCTTTTTACCGCCGCTCCGCTGTCCGCGTCACGTTTATGCAGTCTCGGGGTGATCAATCATGTCGTGCAGAAGTCGTCATTGGATGACGTGGTTTACGGCATGGCGAAGCGTATTGCGGCAAACGCACCCCTGTCCATTTCCGTGATGAAGGAACAGCTGCGGATTCTGGCTGGCGCGCATGCGATGGCTCCGGAGGACTTCGAGCGGATCCAGGGCTTGCGCAGGGTGGTTTACAACAGTCATGACTATGCGGAAGGGAGGCTGGCTTTCAAGGAGAAGCGGAAGCCAGAGTTCAACGGAGAGTGAGCGACTCGTCCGGATGTGCGGTGAGTGCCGCGGCGTATCAATGCTCGAGGATCTACGAATGCAGAGTGAACAACGCAGGAAATTTAGCCGGGTCCACTTTCAGGAAGGGGCCATGTTGGCACTGGCCGGGCATAGACTGGCGTGCGAAGTACGCGACCTGTCACTGAAAGGTGCATTGCTAACTTGTCCCGCGCTTGACGGATTGTCCAGTTCTGTCAAACGTGGAGAAGTTTGCCAATTGCGTCTTGTTCTGTCCGGGACAGGCGATGCTGCAGTGTCGATGGATGGTGAGATTGCTCACGCGGAGCAAATCGGTGGCCACCTTCACATTGGCATGCAGTGCCGGGAGATCGATCTGGACAGCATTACCCATCTGCGTCGCTTGGTGGAACTCAATCTCGGGGATGCGAGTGCTCTGGATCGCGAGATGGCCGCGCTGACAAGTGGTTACTGACAGATTCGCGGCGGCTGATGCTTGGTGCCGCCGCTTTTATTACGGACAAGTGCTGTTCCGGTGTGCCGTCAGCGCTTGATCTGATGGCCGATCACGCCGCCCACCGCTGCGCCACCGACTGTACCGCTGGTACTGCCCCCGGTCAGCACAGATCCGGCGACACCACCGATTGCCGCGCCGATTGCCGTGTTTTTGTCGCGAGTGCTCATGCTCGAGCAACCCATGAACGTGCTCATTGCCAGTACAAGTGCCAAGGTTCTCGTCATCGTTTTCATACTCTTCTCCAGTTACTCTTTATTGTCGGTCGGGGCCGATGGCTTGTTTTTCACTGTAGAAGATGAGCCGACGAGTGGGTGTAACCAGTCGTATGGATTTGTAAGCCGGCATTTGTGGAGGTTTGCCGGCCGTGGTTTGCTCAGAGCACGAGGCCAGCGAATACTTCCTTGAAATAGGCGTCGTCTTCTGTTGCAAGTTGTTTTCCGTTTGCGGTTTGATGACGTTCCGCTTCAACCCGCTGTTCCAGTTGCTTCGCAAGAAGATCGCGCAGTTCGGTGAAGCTCATGGCGTAGTCCTTTCAAGTAAGGGGGGCGCGGCCTGCCGCCTGGCGAGGGAGGAGGGGAAGGCGGGCGGCATGCTATTTCGTCGCGCCGTACAGTCAATATATTTTGCGTGTTGCGGTGCAGCAAACGAGTATTTGTAATGCTACGATTAAGTTTTGCTTATTCGTCTGTGTGATGAGCTACCGTTTGCCCCCTCTTTCCGCGCTGCGCGCATTCGAGTCAGCCGCTCGTCATCTGAGCTTCAAGCGTGCGGCCGCGGAGCTATTTGTGACGCCGGCGGCGATCAGCCAGCAGATCAAGACGCTTGAAGCCTATCTCGATACCCCGTTGTTCCGGCGCCGGCCGCGTGCGCTGGAGCTTACGGATGTGGGCATTGCGATGCTTCCCAAGGTCAGGGAAGGACTCGCCAATCTCGTCGCGGCCGTGGAGACGACGCGTCATGGTGGGCCGCGCGCGCTGACGGTCCATGTCCCACCCTTTTTCGCGCTGCGCTGGCTCGTGCCGCGCCTGCCACGGTTTGCGGTGTTGCACCCTGACATCGAATTGCGCCTGACCAGCAGCGAGGCCAGCATCGACGGAGTGGGGGAGTCGGTTGAGGTGCTGGCAGACCTGCATGGGGATGTGACCGACGTGATGGTGCGCTTCGGTATCGGTCACTACACGGGCTCCCAGTGCGACCTGATTCTTGCTCCGGACTACATGCTAGTGTGCAGCCCGGAGTTGATCGCCCGTTCAGGGCCCCTGCTGACGCCGGCGGATGTGTGTCGTCAAGTGCTGATCCATGACGAGTCCTTGCCGGATGAAGGCGGGCGTCCGAACTGGGCGGACTGGTTTCGTCTGGCCGGTCTGCCGGGGGCCGATGTCAGTCGGGGGCCGCGCTTCTCGAGTACCGCGCTCGTGCTCGAAGCGGTTCTGGGCGGGCAGGGCGTGGCCCTGATCCTGCGGCCGCTCATCGAGGTCGAGGTGGCTGCTGGCCGCCTGATCCTGCCTTTCGATGTCTCCATGCCTTCCCGCTACGCCTATCATCTGGTGATCTCCGATTCCGTCCGTGGGCGTCCGGAAGTGGGGGCTTTTCGCGAGTGGATGCTGACGGAAGCGGTCAAGTCGGATGGGCGGTAACGATGCGCACTTATCGCCAAATTTTCGGGTGATATAATCCGGCTTTGCCGAATTTCGCCACTGCCTGGCTTTTCCCGTGCAGCTTTTTGCCCTTGGCTTGAATCACCACACCGCGCCCCTGTCGATCCGCGAACAGGTCGCGTTTCGTCCTGAGCGTCTGGTTCAGGCGCTGGCTGATCTGGTGGAGGCCAAGCCGGTAAAAGAGGCGGCCATCCTGTCCACCTGCAACCGTACGGAGTTGTATTTCGCAACCCAGCAGCCGCAGCATGCGGCGGACTGGTTTGCCGAGTACCACCGCGTCGCGTTGAAGGATATCTCTCCTTACCTCTACACTTTTCCGCAGCGGGATGCGATCCGCCACGTGTTCCGGGTGGCAAGCGGGCTCGATTCGATGGTCATCGGCGAGCCGCAGATCCTTGGGCAGATGAAGGATGCGGTGCGCCAGGCCGAAGAGGCCGGAACGCTTGGCGCGACGATGCACAAGCTCTTCCAGCGCACCTTCTCGGTGGCCAAGGAAGTGCGTTCCACGACGGCGATCGGCGCCAACATCGTGTCGATGGCAGCTGCTGCCGTGCATCTGTCGGAGCGGATCTTCGAGCGGGTCAGCGATCAGAAGGTGCTGTTCATCGGTGCCGGCGAGATGATCGAGCTGTGTGCGGCGCATTTTGGTGGCGCTAAACCGCGTCGTCTGACAATCGCCAACCGGACCCAGTCACGGGCGGAGGACCTTGCGGCCCGTTTCGGCGGCGATGTGCTGCGTCTCGACCAGATCGGCGAGGCGCTGGCCGGCTACGACATCGTGGTGTCCTGTACCGGCAGTCCCTTGCCCATCATCGGGCTTGGTATGGTCGAACGGGCTCTGAAGGCGCGTCGTCACCGTCCGATGGTCATGGTAGACCTGGCTGTGCCGCGGGATATCGAAGGCGAAGTCGCCGGACTCGACGACGTGTTCCTCTACACGGTTGATGACCTTGCGCAGGTGGTGGATTCTGGTCTCGAGTCCCGTCAGGCGGCGGTAGTCGAAGCCGAGACCATCATCGATGAGCGCGTCGATGGCTTCTTGCACTGGCTCGACAGCCGCGATACGGTGCCGACCATCCGTGCGCTGCGTTCCCACGCCGACGAACTGCGCCGTGCCGAGCTCGAACGGGCTGTGCGCCTGCTGTCCCGTGGCGACGATCCGCAGAAGGTGCTTGAGGCCCTCAGCCACGGGCTGACCAACAAATTCATGCATGCCCCGACGCGTTTTCTGAACGACGCGGAGGGGGACCAGCGGGGCGACAGCGCTGAGCTGGTCCAGCGTATCTTCAATCTCCACCGAGACCACTAGCCCCATCGGGGAGGTCGTCCTCGCCTGCAGCCGCAGGCCCCATGCCAATGAAACAGCGTATCCGCGACAAGCTGGACAATCTTGCCGACCGCCTGCAGGAGCTCGATCGCCTGCTTGCCAGCAGCGAGGCGGCCAGCGACATGGACAACTACCGCAAGCTCACGCGCGAGCATGCTGAAATCTCGCCTGTCGTTGCGCTTTACCGGGACTTCTGTCAGGCGCTCGAAGACGAAGCCACCGCCAAGGATATGTTGGCCGACCCGGAGATGAGGGAGCTGGCCGTTGCCGAGTTGGAGACCGCCCAGGCAACACAGGCTCGTATCGACAGCGAACTGCAGACGGCCCTGCTGCCCCGCGACCCCAACGACGAGCGCAACCTGTTCCTGGAAATCCGTGCGGGTACGGGCGGCGACGAGGCGGCGCTGTTCGCCGGTGACCTGCTGCGCATGTACACCCGTTACGCGGAGCGCCAGGGCTGGCGTGTCGAGATCATTTCGGCCAGCGATTCCGAACTGGGCGGCTACAAGGAAGTCATCGTCCGGGTGGCCGGCAATGGTGCCTATTCCCGCCTGAAGTTCGAATCCGGCGGCCACCGCGTGCAGCGGGTGCCGGCCACCGAAACCCAGGGGCGTATCCATACGTCGGCTTGTACGGTAGCCGTCATGCCTGAAGCCGATGAAGTCGGTGACGTGGAGCTCAACCCCGCGGATCTGCGCATCGATACCTTCCGGGCTTCCGGTGCTGGTGGCCAGCACATCAACAAGACCGACTCGGCGGTGCGCATCACCCACATTCCCACCGGCATCGTGGCGGAGTGCCAGGACGGGCGCTCCCAGCACCAGAACAAGGCTTCCGCGCTGCGTGTGCTGGCGGCGCGGATCAAGGACATCCAGGTGCGCGAGCAGCAGGCCCGCGAGGCGGCGACCCGCAAGAGCCTGGTCGGCAGTGGGGATCGTTCCGAGCGCATCCGCACCTACAACTACCCGCAGGGCCGGCTCACCGATCACCGTATCAACCTGACTCTCTACAAGCTCGACGCAGTGATGCAGGGCGATCTGGATGAAGTCGTCGCGGCGCTGACCGCTGAGCACCAGGCCGAGCTACTGGCGGCTCTGGCCGATGAGAATGCCTGAGCTGACTCTTGGTAGCGCGCTGGCGGCGGCACGCGGGCGCATCCCGGCCAGTGAGGCGCGCATGTTCCTGTGCCGGCTGCTCGGCATTGGGGCTGCCCAGGTGGCGGCTTACCCGGAACGCGGCCTGTCGGCCGAGCAGTCCGCGCACTATGCGGACTGGCTCGAACGCCGCGTGGCCGGCGAGCCGATGGCCTACATCCTCGGTGAGCGGGAGTTCTACGGGCGGCGTTTCCAGGTAAATCCGGCGGTGCTGATTCCGCGTCCCGAAACCGAACTGATCGTCGACCTCGTCCGTGAGCGGATTCGTCCCGGCAACGCGCCGCGCATCCTTGATCTGGGAACGGGCAGCGGCGCGCTGGCCGTGACGCTGGCGCTGGAAATTCCGGATGCGCAGGTGACGGCGGTGGACCTGTCACCAGTTGCACTTGATGTGGCGCGTGGCAACGCGGCAAGCCTCGGCGCCAAGGTGCACTTTATCGTGAGCGACTGGTTTTCCGCGGTGGAAGCGACAGCTTTCGATTTCATTGTCAGCAATCCACCGTATATTGCCGACGCGGATCCGCACCTGAAGGAAGGCGACGTGCGTTTCGAGCCCCACACGGCGCTGGCGTCAGGGCCTGCAGGGCTCGACGATCTGCGCCGGATTACGCTGGCGGCGCCGGCCTTCCTGGCGCCCCGTGGTTACTTGTTCATCGAGCATGGCTACGATCAGGCGGCAATGGTCCGTGACTTGCTTGTTTCTTCGGGCTTTCAGGAGGTGGCGTCAGCGGTGGATCTGGCTGGTATCGAAAGAACGAGCCATGGCCGCTACCCTTGACGCCTTCCTCCGTCAGGCCTAGACTTTCCCGACTGAATTGCTCAACTATTTTTGCGAGACCACGATGGACGTTCAAAAGATCATTCACGAACAAGTCACCACGCACCCGGTCGTGCTGTACATGAAGGGTACGCCGGCGATGCCGCGCTGTGGCTTCTCCGCCGCTGCTGCGCAGATCCTCAAGGTTTCCGGTGTGCAGAACCTGTTCTCCGTCGATGTGCTGGCCGACGAAGCCATCCGTCAGGGCATCAAAGAATATGCCAACTGGCCGACCATTCCGCAGCTCTACATCAAGGGCGAATTCGTCGGCGGTTCGGACATCATGAAGGAAATGTTCGACTCCGGTGAGCTGAAGAAGCTGATCGATGAAGCGCTGGCCTGAGCTGGGCTGAGTTGAATACAAACGGGGCAGCCATTGGCTGCCCCGTTTGCGTTGGAGGCTACCTTGCTTCAGACGCTGGAGATGCGGCTGTTGGCCAGGGACAGGCGAGTGGCGAGGACTTCAAGGAAGCCCTTGTAGAAGTGCATCTGACACAGGGCGGAGGCGCGCAGCAGGGCCGGTGCCCGGATGATCAGGATGCGCGTCTCGGTGGTGGCTTCCACCGAGGCGGTGCGTGCGCCGCGTCCGGCCGTGAATAGTGCCATCTCGCCGAAGCAGTCGCCGGTGCTGAGCACGTTGAGCAGGTGGCCCTTTTTGATGATGCGCAGCTCGCCATCCACGACGATGCAGAAATGATTGCCCGGCTCGCCTTCCTTCATGACGATGGAGCCAGCCGGAATCAGCCTCCATTCCGCAAAGCGGACGATCTCCCAGATTTCGATGTCGCTGAACTCCCGGAAAAAGCGGAAGGCTCGCAGACGCTCGAACTTGGCACTCTCCGGTGGCTCGCTGCGGTCGTCCGCGGCAAGATTACGGTTGCGGTACGCTTGGGCCAGGTCGTGGGAAAACTCCATCCAGGTCGCGTAACGCGCGGATAGATCCTTCTGCATCGCACGCACGACGATAGCGTCCAGCTCGGGCGGAATCTCCTGACGGATACTCGATGGTGGCGGGGCGACCTGATTGGCGATCTGGTAGATCAGGTTGACGTTGGTGCTGGCCTGGAAGGGTAGTTGGCCGGTCAGCAGCTGGTACATCACCACGCCGAGGGAATAGATGTCGGTGCGGTGATCCAGCGGCATTTCGCGGACCTGCTGCGGCGACATGTAGGCCGGCGAGCCGAGGCCAGATACTTGTGTCGTCTCACTGGCCGTGAAGATCGCTGCACCGAAGTCGGATACCTTGATGTCCTGGCCGTTTGGTGAGGTGAGCAGGATGTTGGCCGGCTTGATGTCCCGGTGCGTGACGCCCTGCAGGTAAGCGTAGTCGAGCGCTCGCGTGCACTTGAAAACAATCTCCACCAGATGCTCAAAGGACAGCAGATTGTCCGGCTTCGTGAAGGGTTCCAGCGTGCCGCCGCGCACGTACTCCATCACCACGTAGGCGTCCCGGTCCTCGATGACCGCATCGTGGATCTGGGCGATGTGCGGATGCTGCAACTTGCCGGCGAGGGAGGCCTCGTTGAGCAGCAGGTGGTGGTACAGCGCGGTGCGGTCGGTGCTGCGCAGGATCTCCGGATGGAGGCGCTTGATGGCCACCTCGCGCTGGCTGAAAGGATCGAAGCCGAGATAGACAGCGCTCGTCGCGCTCTCGCCGAGCAAACGCCGGATCTCGTACTTGCCAATCCTTTCCATGATGCTCCTCCTCAGGCCAGACGAGCGCGTGCGCGAGCGATGGCTGCGCGTACCTGGTTTGGGGCCGTGCCACCCACATGATCGCGAGCGGCGAGGGAACCCTCGACCGTCAAGACTTGGAACACATCCTCGCCCAGACGTTCGACCGCGCCGGCCACATGGGCCATCGCAGCGCGCAACTCTTCGAGAGGGATCTGCGGCAGGTCGCAGCCCTTGGCATCGGCGGCGCGCACGGCCAGCGCGACGGCCTCGTGGGCGTCGCGGAAGGGCAGGCCCTTCTTCACAAGATAGTCGGCCAGGTCGGTGGCGGTGGCGTAACCCTGGGTCAGCGCGGCCTGCATGGCGGCCGGCTTGACGCGTACGTTGAAGACCTTCTCGCCGTTCTCGACGCGGCTGCCCATCATGTCGGCGTAGATGCGCAGGGTGTCGATGGCGGTATCGGCGGAGTCGAACAGCGGCTCCTTATCTTCCTGATTGTCCTTGTTGTAGGCCAGCGGCTGGCCCTTCATCAGGGTCAGCAGTGCGATCAGGTTGCCGTTGGCACGGCCAGTCTTGCCGCGCACAAGTTCGGGTACGTCGGGGTTCTTCTTCTGCGGCATGATCGAACTGCCCGTGCAGAACCGGTCGGCCAGGTCGATGAAGCCGACGCGCGGGCTCATCCACAGGATGAGTTCTTCGGACAGGCGCGACAGGTGGGTCATCAGCAGCGACACGGCAGCGCTGAACTCGATTGCGAAGTCCCGGTCCGACACCGCGTCGAGAGAGTTGAAGCAGACCTCCTCGAAGCCCAGCAGCTCCGCCACATATTCCCGGTCGATAGGGTAGGTGGTGCCGGCCAGCGCGGCGGAACCCAGCGGCAGGCGGTTGACCCGCTTGCGACAGTCGGCGAAGCGCTCGGCGTCGCGGCGCGTCATCTCGTAGTACGCCATCAGGTGATGGCCGAAGGTGACCGGCTGGGCGACCTGCAGGTGGGTGAAACCCGGCAGCGGGGTGTCGGCGTGGTGCTCGGCCAGGTCGAGGACGGCCAACTGGAATTCGCGGATCAGGCCGAGGATGGTGTCGATGGCGTCGCGCAGCCACAGGCGGATGTCGGTGGCGACCTGGTCGTTACGGCTGCGGCCGGTGTGCAGGCGCTTGCCGGCGTCGCCGACGAGGGCGGTGAGGCGCTTCTCGATGTTGAGGTGGACGTCTTCGTCGTCGAGGTTCCAGTTGAACTCGCCGCGCTCGATCTCGCCGACGATCTGCGTCATGCCGCGCTCGATGTCGGCCAGGTCGGTGGTGCCGATGATGCCCTGCCTGGCCAGCATCTTGGCGTGGGCGAGGGAGCCGCGGATGTCCTGGGCGGCCATGCGGTTGTCGAAAAACACGCTGGCGGTATAGCGCTTGACCAGGTCGGAAACGGGTTCGGAAAAGCGGCCGGACCAGGCTTTGGGGCCGTCCTGCGGCGCGGATTGATCTGCCATAATTGCGAATGCTCTCTGCGATTAAGTTGGCCTATGCCCGTGGAGAATCCCGTGGATTCAAGGTTTTGGCCCGATTTTTGACCCATGAGTATAAAACAAAACCCGCAGCTTGCCGGTCGCATGCGCTACCAGGGGGCCTTGCCAGACTTCCGCAATCTGGGCGTCGTGTTGCGCGTCCTGCTGCTCGTCAATGTCCTGGCGTTGCTGGCGGTGTTCGTGCGCAACGAGGTCGGCAGCCGCTTTGTGCAGGAAGTGCTCGATATGGCGATGCGTGTCGAATACCCCCTGATCCTGTCGGTCGCGCTGCTGTTCCTGCTTCAGCCCGTGCTGAGCCGTCTGCCGACGCCGGGCGGGGCCGTTGCCGCAGGTGGTTGCGTCCTCGCAGTGGTTGTGCTCTCCCATCTGCTGCTGACTCCGGTGGATGGCTATGGCTTGGGGCGTTCCTTGGTCTGGTCCTGTATTGCGTTCGGCTGCGTGCTAGCTTATTTCCATCACCGTGGCGCCACCTATGCGCCGGCGCTTGCTGAAGCCCGCCTGATGGCGCTGACAGCGCGGATCCGCCCGCATTTCCTGTTCAACAGCCTGAACGGCGTGCTCGGCGTGCTGCGCTCCAATCCACGGCGGGCCGAGGAGGCCCTGGAGGAGTTGTCCGATCTCTTCCGGGCTCTGATGCAGGACAGCCGTGACTTGGTGCCCCTGGCTGAAGAGACGCGCTTGTGCGAACGCTATCTGAACCTGGAGCGCCTGCGCCTCGGCGGGCGGCTGGCCGTGGACTGGGCCCGCGATCCGGCCGCCGATGCGGCACTGGTACCGCCGCTGATGCTCCAGCCATTGGTCGAAAACGCCGTCTATCACGGCATCGAGCCCGGAGAGACCGGGGGGACCGTCTCCATCTCCACAGCCCGGCGCGGTGCGGAGGTCCATATCGAGATCGCCAACCCTATGTGCGGCGTTGCCATGCATCATGTGGGCAATCGCATGGCGGTGGATAACATCCGGGAGCGTCTGATGCTGTTCTTCGATCTGGAAGCGAGTCTGGACGTCGAGCAGGGGAATGACGTTTACCGGGTACGCATCCGTCTGCCTTTCAGGATTGCCAGATGAACGCTGTGTCGCCGCTCTCCGTGCTGATCGTCGATGATGAAGCGCCGGCCCGCACGCGCCTGCAGGACCTGCTCGGAGATCTTGCCGATGCGCACCCAACCCGCGTCATCGGTGCCGCGGCCAATGGGGTGGACGCCCTGGCCGTGCTGGAGCGGCAGAGGGCGGATCTGGTGCTGACTGACATCCGAATGCCGATCATGAACGGCATCGAGCTGGCCCGCCACCTGGGACGGCTCGAGTCGCCGCCGGCCGTGGTGTTCACCACCGCCTACGATGAATATGCGGTGCAGGCCTTCGAGCTGGCGGCCATCGATTACCTGCTCAAGCCGGTGCGTGCCAGCCGTCTCGCCGATGCACTGGTCAAGGTGCGGCGCCAGCTTCGGCCGTCCGAGGAGGTCTTGCGCAAGCTGTCGCCGGGTGGCCGCGGGCATTTCAGCGTCAGTGAGCGCGGACGCATCCTGCTGGTGCCGGTGACCGATGTGCTGTTCCTCAAGGCCGAGCAGAAATACGTGGTGGCCCGCACCCGCGAGCGGGAATACCTGCTCGACGAATCCTTGGTGCAGCTCGAAGAGGAATTCGCCGGCCGCTTCCTGCGCATTCACCGCAACAGCCTGATCGCCATCCATGCCGTAAAGGGGGTCGCGCGCGCCACCACCGGGGAGGACGGCGAGGCCCACTGGGTCGTCTTGTTCGATGGGCTTGCCGAGCAGCTGCCGATCAGCCGGCGCCAGTGGCCGGTGGTCAAGGAGGCCTTGAAGGTATAGGGAACGTCCGGTTTCGCGGGTGTTCCAAGTTGGGCTCCCGTACAATCGCGCCCATGGAAAAACCCGGCACTACCCCCTCTTTGCTTTCGTATCCTCCTTACCGTCCCAAGCTGAAGCGGGCGCCTTTCCTGCCCATGAGCCGGTCGGAAATGGACGCGCTCGGCTGGGACGAATGCGACATCATCATCGTCACCGGCGATGCCTATATCGACCATCCCAGTTTCGGCATGGCGCTGGTCGGCCGCGCGCTGGAAGCCCAGGGTTTCCGCGTCGGCATCATCAGCCAGCCGGACTGGCATTCCGCCGACGCCTTCCGCGCCCTCGGCAAGCCGCGCCTGTTCTACGGCATCACCGCCGGCAACATGGATTCGATGATCAACCGCTACACCGCCGACCGCAAGCCGCGCTCGGACGACGCCTACACGGCGGACGCTCTGCCCGACAAGCGTCCCGACCGGGCGGTAGTGGTGTATCCCCAGCGTGCCCGCGAAGCCTATCCAGATGCCAACATCGTGATCGGCAGCATCGAGGCCAGCCTGCGCCGCATCGCCCATTACGACCACTGGTCCGAGAAGGTACGTCGCTCGGTCCTGCCTGATTCCAAGGCCGACCTGCTGATCTTCGGTTCTGGCGAGCGGGCGGTGATCGCGCTGGCCCATCGCCTGGCCGCCGGCGAGCCGATCGAAGAGATCCGCGACCTGCGCGGCACCGCCTTCATGGTCAAGCCCGGCTGGCACCCGGAGGGCTTCGTGGAGATCGATTCCGTCGCCGTCGATCGGCCCGGCCCCGTCGAGCCCCATCCCGATCCGTATGCGATGGAACCCCAGCAGCCCGCCCCGGCGACGCCGGGTGGCGCGCAGCCGGTGCGCATCGTTCCAGCCGCCGAACGCGTCGCAGCCCGCAAGGCCGCGCGCGCCCACCAGGTCATCCGTCTGCCGGCCTACGAGGTGGTGAAGGACGACCGGGTGATGTACGCCCACGCGTCGCGCACCTTCCACCTGGAGTCCAACCCCGGCAATGCCCGCGCGATGGTCCAGGCCCACGGTGTCGGCCCCGGCTGCCGCGATGTGTGGCTCAACCCGCCGCCGCTGCCGCTCTCCACCGAGGAGATGGACTGGGTCTTCGGCCAGCCCTACGCCCGTCAGCCGCACCCGAGCTATGGCGAAGCGCGCATCCCGGCCTGGGACATGATCCGTTTTTCGATCAACATTATGCGCGGCTGTTTCGGCGGCTGTACCTTCTGCTCGATCACCGAGCACGAGGGGCGCATCATCCAGAGCCGCTCGGAAGCCTCCATCCTCAAGGAGATCGCGGAGATCCGCGACAAGACGCCGGGCTTCACCGGCACCATCTCCGACCTTGGCGGCCCCACCGCCAACATGTACCGGATGGCCTGCAAGGACCCGAAGATCGAGTCCTCCTGCCGGCGTCTGTCCTGTGTGTTCCCGGGCATCTGCGAGAACCTCGGCACCGATCACGGTCCGCTGATTCAGCTATACCGCAAGGCGCGGGCGATCCCCGGCGTGAAGAAGGTGCTGATCGGCTCCGGCCTGCGCTACGACCTCGCCGTGCGTTCGCCGGAGTACGTGAAGGAGCTGGTCACCCACCACGTCGGCGGCCTGCTCAAGATCGCCCCCGAGCACACCGAGGAGGGCCCGCTCTCCAAGATGATGAAGCCGGGCATCGGCACCTACGACCGCTTCAAGGAGATGTTCGAGCGCTTCTCCAAGGAAGCCGGCAAGAAGCAGCACCTGATTCCCTACTTCATCGCGGCCCACCCGGGCACTACGGACGAGGACATGGTCAATCTGGCCTTGTGGCTGAAGACCAACAACTTCAAGCTCGACCAGGTGCAGACCTTCATGCCGACGCCGATGGCGATGGCGACGACCATGTACCACTCGGGCAAGAACCCGCTGCGCAAGGTGTCGGCGGGGTCTGAAGCGGTGGATACGCCTAAGTCCGGCCGCCAGCGCCGCCTGCACAAGGCGCTGCTGCGCTACCACGATCCGGAAGGCTGGCCGCTGATCCGTGAAGCCCTGCGGGCCATGGGGCGTGGCGACTTGATCGGCGCATCTCCGCGCCATCTGGTGCCGCGCGATCAGCCCGTGATCCTTGATCGTAGCGGTGAAGGGCGGAGGGGGAGCGCCGGAGCGTCCCGGAAGAGTGGCGCTAAGGCCGCCAGCCCGGTGGGGGCGCGACGAGCGCCGCCGGACGTTCGCCGGCCGTCGGCGCCGGTAGCGGGGCGGCCGCGCGGGAAACGTTGATCGGCTTGCTGGAACGATAGCTCGCCGGTTCGCAGCGGCAAGACACACAGCCAGGCACCGTTCCGAAACGCACAGCAAGTGTGGAATGAAGCCCGGCCGATCGGCCGGGCTTGTCTTTTCTGTGCGCGTCGCGGATGCACCATTGTCGTCTTTGCGACATGTCCCGATATCCGTCGATGGTGCGAAAAGCCTTGTCCCGCAAGGCATGACCGTTTTCGTACAGGCTGGCATTCCTCTTGCACAGTAATGGCCATTTGCCATCTACCTGCCAAGGAAGCCGCCATGCTGTACGACCGCTATGAAAAAGACCAACTCCTCTTCAACATGAACTTCAAGGAAGCCGTCGGCGACAAGGCTGCTTACCGCGGCGAATTGGTGGTGGTCGAAGGGGACATCGGTGACGCTCAGGGCCGCCGCAATGCGCCGAAGGCCGTGTTGAAGCAGGGCGTGTCCCTGGCCGCCGGCGACAAGCTGGTGTTCCTGTCCGGCTCCCTCGACCAACTCGACCTGCTCGAGCCGCTGCTGGCCAAGTACGGCCCCGACTTCACCGAAGGCACCAAGGCGATCCTGTTCGTGGTCAACGTTGCCAAGCAGGTGCTGTTCGATTTCAACGGCGCCACCGTTGAGCTGATCCCGCTGCAGGATGGTATGACCTGGAACGAACTGGCCGATCTGATCGGCTACGAGAAGGAAGACTTCAAGGGCCAGACGGCCTCCCAGAAGGTGGTGACTCTTGTGGACGGCCTGGCCTCCCGCAAGCCGAAGCTCGACAAGCTCACCCTTGCCGAAGTCATGGGCCTGGCCACCGACGCCAAGCGGGAAGCCCGCGGCGCGGTGTAAGCCACCGTGCCAGGAGAAACAGTGCGTTGCACCGTTTCTCCCTTCCCCGTGACCTGCCGACAGCCGGCTCGCCGTTCCTGCGAGCCGGCTGTGGCCGTTGCGTCCGGATACCCGAGCCGAAGCCTCTGCCATCATGCGCATCAATCAGCCTGTTACCCGTTCGGAAACCCTGCTGCCGGACGGTGAATTCATCTATTCCCGCACCGACCTGAGGGGCACGATCATCGAGGCCAATGAGGCCTTCGCCAGGGTCAGCGGCTTCCGCCGCGAAGAGATGCTCGGCCAGCCGCACAATATGGTGCGCCATCCGGACATGCCGCCGCAGGCCTTTGCAGATATGTGGCGCGACCTGCAGGCCGGGCGACCGTGGCGCGGCCTGGTCAAGAACCGGCGTAGTGACGGCGGCTATTACTGGGTCGTCGCCAATGCCTCGCCGGTGCGTGAGCACGGTAGGGTCACCGGCTACCAGTCGATCCGCGCGCGCCCGGCACCGGGTGACGTGGCCGCTGCCGAAGCGGCCTACATGCGTATTACCGATGGAGACACCTCGATCCGCATCGAACATGGCCGCGTGGTGCCGGTGCGGGTGTCGCCGTGGGCGCTGCTCGGCTCCTTCCCGGTGCAGCTGATCGGAGTGGGCTTGGGCTGTCTGCTCGGCAGCCTGCTGATGGTGTCGGGTTTTACCCCGCAGCTGCCGCCTTATGTACTGCAGGGCCTGGGTCTGGTCGGCCTGCTGTGGAGCGCCTGGTTCCTGGCTTTCTTCGTGCCGCGCATGCGGCGGGATCTGGGCGCCATCACCGAACATATCGAACGCCTGTTGACCAGTGGCGACCTGGACCAGCGTTTCAATCTGTTGCGCCCCGATGTGGTCGGGCAGATTGGCCGTGGGCTCGACGATTTCGTCGCGTCGATGCAGGCCACCATCCAGGGGATGGCGGATACGGCATCACAGGTTCAGCAGGTGGCCCGCCGGGTCGCCCAGGGTGTTGCCGAAAGCGCCAGCTCGGCGGAGGTGCAGGGCGAGGCGACGGCCTCGGCGGCCCAGGGTATCGAACAGATTTCCCAGTCCATCGGCACCGTCGCAGCGTCGGCGGCGGCGACCCGCGCGGCGGCGGAAGCGGCCAGCCAGGTGTCGGCGCAGGGCGCCAGCCTGTCGGTGCAAGCCAGCGAAACCATTCTGGCGCTGGCCGAAACGGTCACCACGTCGGCCCAGCAAGTGGAGTTCCTCGGCACCCAGTCGGCCGAGATTTCGCGTATCTCCGGCGTGATCCGTGAGATCGCCGACCAGACCAACCTGTTGGCTCTCAATGCGGCCATTGAGGCAGCGCGGGCTGGCGAGCAGGGGCGTGGCTTTGCGGTGGTGGCCGACGAGGTGCGCAAGCTGGCCGAACGCACAGGCCAGGCGACCCAGGAGATCGGCACGATGATCGGCAGCATCCAGGCCGAGACTGGCAAGGCGGTGGATGGCATGCGCGCCGGTGCCGTGCAGGTGGAGGCCGGGGTGCGCCTGGTGCAGGATGCCCGCGAGGCGCTGCAGGCCATCCAGAGCCAGATGGCGGAAACCCAGGACATGGTGAACGGGATTTCGCGCCTCTCGGAAGAGCAGCAGGGGGCGGTGGCCCATCTGACCGGTAGCGTCGAGCGCGTGTCGGCGATGACCGACCAGAACCAGGCCGTAATCGGGGTGACCCGTGAGGCGGTGCAGATCCTCAATCAGGCCGTCGAGCGGATGGAGATTGCGGTGACCCAGTACGCGGTGTAGGTGGGGGCCAGCCCGGGGGCCGGAATGCCGGCCCCCGGCACCGTGTATCAACCGCTGTTGCGCAGGCCGGCGGCGATGCCGTTGATGGACAGGTGGATGCCGCGGCGTACGCGCTCGTCCTGGTGGCCTTCCCGGTAGCGGTGCAGCAGCTCGACCTGCACGTGGTTGAGCGGGTCGAGGTAGGGGAAGCGGTTGCGGATCGAGCGCTTGAGCAGTGGGTTGGCGTCGAGCAGTTCACCCTGACCGCTGATGGTCAGCAGCATCTCGATGGTGCTGGCGTGCTCCTTGGCGATGCGCGGGAAAATCGCCTCGCGTAGTGCGCCGTCCTTGACCAGGTCCGCATAGCGGCTGGCGATCGCGATGTCGCTCTTGGCCAGGACCATGTCCATGTTGGACAGCAACGTCGAGAAGAAGGACCACTCCTTGTGCATCGCCTTCAAGCGGGCCAGGCCGGCGTCGCCGTGCTTGGCAATGTAGGCGTGCACCGCCGAGCCGAAGCCGTACCAGCCCGGCAGCATCAGGCGGCACTGGGCCCAGCTGAACACCCACGGGATGGCGCGCAGGTCTTCGATGGCGGTGGACTTCTTGCGGGACGCCGGGCGGCTGCCGATGTTCAGCGCGGCAATTTCCGAAATCACCGTGGACTCCCAGAAATAGCGCTCGAAGCCGTCGGTTTCGTAGACAAGGTTGCGGTAGGCCTTGAAGGCGGCGTCCGACAGTTCGTCCATCGCTTCCAGGTATTCGGGGCGGGGCGCCGGATCGCGCGGCGCGAACAGCGTGGCTTCCAGCGTCGCGGCGGCCAGCACTTCCAGGTTGCGGCGGCCGACTTCCGGGTTGGCGTACTTGGAGGCGATGACTTCGCCCTGCTCGGTGAGGCGGATCTGGCCCTGCACCGCACCGCCCGGCTGAGCCAGGATGGCCTGGTAGCTGGGGCCGCCGCCGCGGCCGACGGAGCCGCCGCGGCCGTGGAACAGGCGCAGGCGCACGCCGTGGCGGGCGAAGGTGTCCACCAGCCCGATCTCGGCCTTGTAGAGCTCCCAGCCGGAGGTCAGGAAACCGCCGTCCTTGTTGCTGTCGGAGTAGCCGAGCATGACTTCCTGCTCCTTGCGGCGGGACTCCAGCAAGGCCATGTAGGCGGGCAGGGAGAACAGGCGGTCCATCACGCCGGCAGCGTTCTGCAGGTCGCCGATGGTCTCGAACAGCGGGATGATGTTCACGTCCAGCGCGCCTTCGGCCGGCCGCAGCAGGCCGGCTTCCTTGGCCAGCACGGCGACTTCGAGGATGTCGGAGACGTCGTCGGTCTTGGAGATGATGCAGTTCGGCACTGCGGCCTTGCCGTAGCGCAGGTGGGCGGCACGGGCGGCACGGAAGATCGCCAGCTCACCGCGGCTTTCCTCGGAATACTCGATCCACGGGGAGGCCAGCGGGCGGGCGGTGGCCAGCTCTTCGAGCAGCATCTCGATGCGGCCGGCTTCGTCGAGAGCCAGGTAGTCCTTGGCCGGATCGGCGGCCTTCAGCAGTTCGGCGACGACGCGCTCATGGACGTCGGAGTTCTGGCGCAGGTCGATCGGCGCCAGGTGGAAGCCGAACACCGACACCGCCCGGCGCAGGTGGCGCAGGCGGCCACGGGCGAGGGCGCCGAGGCCGTTGGCGGTGAGGGAGCGGTGCACGATCTCCAGCTCGTCGGCCAGTTCGTCCGGCCCGGCGTAGGGCGCTGCGGCGCCCACCGCGTGACGCGGAGGCTGGTGGCCAAGGAGGGCTGCGTAGGTGGCGGCGAGGCGCGCATAGACGCCGGTCAGCGCGCGGCGATAGGGCTCGTCGCTACGGTGCGGCGAGCCATCCGGCGATGCGGCAGCGAGGCGCAGCAGCGCATCGGACGCGCTGACCAGGCCCTGGGCGATGGACAGCTGGGAGCCGAGGGTGTGCACCTCGTCCATGAAGGAGGTCAGGGCCTTCTCGGCCTGGGTGGCGAGGGCTTTCTCGAGGATCTCGGCGGTGACGAAGGGGTTGCCGTCCCGGTCGCCGCCGATCCAGCTGCCGACGCGCATGAAGTTGGGCAGCTCCAGCGCGCCCCAACTGCGGTCGCGCGTCGCCAGGCGGTCTTCCACGCTGGCGTAGAGGCGCGGCAGTTCGCGCAGGAAGCTGTAGTCGAAGTAGGACAGGCCGTTCGTCACCTCGTCCATCACCGACAGTTTTTCGGTGCGCAGCATGCGCGTCTGCCACAGGGTCAGCACCGCGCGGCGCAGGGCTTCGTCGTTGGCTTCCTGCTCGTCGGGGGTGAGCTGCATGCGGTCGCGCTCGTCGAGCAGACGGGCGATCGCCATCTGACAGTTGAGGATGCTCTTGCGCTGGACTTCGGTCGGGTGGGCGGTGAGCACCGGCACCACGTTGGCAGTGTCGAAGAAGGCTGTCAGCTCCGTACTGCCCATGCCGGCCTCGAAGGCTCGCTCCAGGGCGTGGGCCAGACTGCCTTCTTTCGGCGCCGAGCCGGCGATCTGGTGGGCGCGGGAGCGGCGGATGTGGTGCTGGTCTTCCGCAATGTTGGACAGGTGCGAGAAGTAGCTGAAGGCGCGCACCACGTCGATGGTCTGGTCGCGGGACAGGGAGTCCAGCGTGGCTTCCAGTTCACGGCGGGCGGCGTGGTCTTCGTGGCGGCGGAAGCGGATCGAGCTCTGGCGGATGGTCTCGACCAGGTCGAACACCGCTTCGCCTTCCTGCGCGCGCACGGTGTCGCCGAGTACGCGGCCGAGCAGGCGGATGTCGTCACGGAGGGGGAGGTCCTTGTCTTCGCTGCTTGTCTGTTCGCTCATCGGGGGCGGAATCCTGTCCTGTCGGTTACGGTCGGCGCGGGAGGCGCATCAGGGCCCCATGCTAGAATCCAGACCCGAATGGTCGCCATAGGTGCCTACCCTGATTGTTGCGCTGCGCAAGTTTGCAGCTTGCCCGTGGGTTCCCGCCTTGTCCATTCCTCCGAACCGCCCATTTACGCCAGCCGAGCCCGAATACCGTGAGCGCCTCTACGCCCGACCGCATCGTCATTGCCACCCGTGAAAGCCGCCTCGCCCTGTGGCAGGCCGAGCACGTCAAAGCCCGTCTCGAAGCCCTGTACCCGTCCTGCCGCGTCGAACTGCTGGGCATGACCACCCGTGGCGACCAGATCCTCGACCGCCCGCTGGCCAAGGTGGGCGGTAAGGGCCTGTTCGTGAAGGAACTGGAAACCGCGCTCCTCGACCGGGCTGCCGACATTGCCGTGCACTCGATGAAGGACGTGCCGATGACCCTTGCGCCCGAGTTCGCGCTGGTGGCCATTGCCGACCGCGAGGTGCCGCTGGATGCCTTCGTGTCGAACAAGTACGAGAGCCTCGACGACATGCCGCCGGGGGCCGTGGTGGGCACCTCCAGCCTGCGCCGCGAATCCCAGATCCACGCCCAGTACCCAATGCTGGCGGTCACCAGCCTGCGCGGCAACCTGGACACCCGTCTGCGCAAGCTCGATGAAGGCCAGTACGACGCGATCATCCTCGCCGCGGCTGGCCTGACCCGTCTGGGTCTGGCCAGCCGCATCCGCGCCACGCTGCCATCCCACGTGTCGCTGCCGGCGGCCGGTCAGGGTGCGCTGGGCATCGAGGCGCTGTCTGATCGCCCTGAAGTGGCGGAGTGGATCGCCCCGCTGGCCAATCCCCACTCTGCAGCCTGCGTGCGTGCCGAACGGGCCACCTCGCGGGCGCTGGCCGGCAGCTGTGAAGTGCCGCTGGGCGCCTACGCCGAGGTGCAGGACGGCCAGCTCTGGCTGCGTGGCTTCGTCGCGCTGCCCGATGGTTCCCGCATCGCCCGCGCCGAGCGGCGTGGCCCCATCGACCAGCCGGAGGCCCTCGGCCTGGCGCTGGCCGAAGACCTGCGTGCCGATGGCGCCGACGAGATCCTCGCCGGCCTGTAGTCATTCGATCATGGCCGTCGGCCAGCGGCCCCTCGCCGGGCGCTCCATCCTCATCACCCGTCCGGCAGGGCAGGCCGACAGCCTGTGCGCGGCGCTTGCCGCGCTGGGGGCCGAGCCCCTGCGCTTTCCGCTGCTGACCATCTCGCCGGTGACCAATCCTGCGCCGCTGCAGGCCGCCGCCCGGCGCCTGGGTGACTTCACACTGGTCTTCTTCGTCAGTCCCAATGCGGTGCATTTCGCCCTCGACGCAATGTTGCCGGTAATCGGCGCGTGGCCGGCCGGCGTGGCGGTGGCGACGGTCGGAAAGGGCAGCGAAGCGGCTCTGGCGGCGAGGGGCTTTACCGACGTGATCGCCCCGGCCGACGGTTTCGACAGCGAGGCCGTGCTGGCCTTGCCGGCTTTCCAGCCGGCAGCCGTGGCCGGCCGCCGGGTGTTGATCCTGCGCGGTGATGGCGGGCGTGACCTGCTCGGCGACACCCTCAAGGCCCGTGGCGCGCTGGTCGAGTATTTGACCTGCTACCACCGCAGTGGGCCGGCGGAAGATTTCGCGCCGGTCATGGCGCGTGCCCGCGATGGACGCCTCGATGCGCTGACACTGACCAGCAGCGAGAGCGTCGGCCACTTGCTGGCCTTGCCGGACGCCGCGGCCCTGCGGGACATCCCGGTATTCGTGCCCCACCCGCGCATTGCCGCGGCGGCGCGGGAGGCCGGCTTCTCCATGCTGATTGCCACCGGCGCCGGCGACCAGGGCCTCATCGATGGCCTCATCGGTCATTTCTCCGAGCGCAAACACACTACTTATCCGGGTTAAACTCGTTTTCATGAGCAACGAAATTCCGAGCCTTCCCTCCATCGATGCCGCCCAGCCGGCGTCGTCGGCGTCCGCTTCGCGGCGCGGTTCCACCCTCATTGTCGCCGCCGTGGCGCTGGCCCTGTTGGGCTGGCAGTGGGCTGACACCCGCAGCCGCATCACCGACCTGCAGGATGAACTGAGCCGTCGCAGCGCCAACGGTGACAACCTGGCCAAGGAAGGGCGCGTGCTGGCGAAGGAAGCCCAGGACCGTCTGCAGGAACTGCAGGGCAAGGTCGGCGCGCTGGAGGCGCGCCTGAACGACTCCCAAGGTCAGCAGGCGGCGCTGGAGGCCATGTACCAGGACTTCTCCCGCACTCGCGACGACCGTGTGCTCGGCGAAGTGGACCAGGCCGTGGCCATCGCCGTGCAACAGCTGCAACTGGCCGGCAACGTGCAGGCTGCACTGTTTGCACTGCAGACGGCGGATGCGCGCCTGGGCAACATCGACCGTCCCCAGTGGCTGCCGTTGCGCAAGGCTCTGGCCGGCGATATCGAAACCCTCAAATCCCTGCCGCAGGTGGATGCGGGCGGGATGGTCCTCAAGCTGGAAACCCTGATCGGCCGGCTGGACAGCCTGCCGCTGGCCTTCGAGGCCAAGCCGCAGGGCGATGTGTCCAAGGCCAGCCACGCCGAAGCGGGCTGGCTGAAGGGGCTGTGGCTGGATTTCTGGGCTGAGTTCAGCCAGCTGGTCCGCATCGAGCGCATGGACCGGCCTGACCCGGCGCTGCTGGCGCCGAGCAACGCGGTGTTCCTGCGTGAGAACCTCAAGCTGCGCCTCCTCAATGCCCGTCTGGCGCTGTTGTCGCGGGACGGCAATTCCTTCCGCGAGGACGTGCGGCTCGCCGCCCAGTGGCTGGAGCGCTACTTCGATGGCAATGACGCTTCGGTGAAGGCCGCCGGACAGGACTTGGCCGAATTGCGCAAGGCACCGGTCGGCGTCGACCTGCCGACCCTGCAGGCCAGCCAGTCTGCGTTGCGCAGCCTGATGGCCGTGCCGGAGAAGCGTGTCGAGGTCACCCCGGCCACGGCGAGCGTGCACGCCGCCAAGTCGGCCAAGAAGAACTGAGGTCGGCGATGCGTGGATTGCTGTGGTTGCTCGGCCTGTTTGCTCTTGCCGCCGGTCTCGCCGTGGCCGGCCGTTACAACGAAGGTTATGCGCTGCTGGTCTGGCCGCCGTACCGGGTGCAGATCTCCCTCAACCTGCTGATCCTGCTGTTGCTTGGCGGTTTCGGCCTGCTTTACGGGCTTTCCCGCCTGGTTTCGCGGACGATGGCCTTGCCCGGCGCGGTGCAACGTTTCCGCGCGAGAAAGAGTAAGGAGCGTGCATCCCAGGCGCTGTATGACGCAACGCGGCTGCGCATCGAAGGGCGCTTCGGCCAGTCCCTGAAGCAGGCGATTGCGGCCTATGAGGCCAATGAGTCGCCTGGCCTGGCCGCGCTGATTGCGGCACGGGCGGCTCATTCGATGCGTGACGACGAACGCTACCGCCACTGGCTCACCAAGGCGGCGGAGCACGACGGCGAGGTCCGTGTGGCACGCTTGATGACTGAGGCCGAGCTGGCGGTGGAGGGGCGCCGCTTCGACGAGGCGGCGGAGCGCATCGCCGACCTGCAGGCTGGTGGTCAGCGCCATATCGCCGCGCTGCGCCTGGCACTGCGCACGGCCCAGTCCCAGGGCAACTGGGTGGAGGCGGTGCGCCTGGTGCGCCAGCTCGTCAAGGTCAAGGCCCTGCGCCCGGACCAGGCCGAGCCGGTCAAACGCCGTGCCCACCAGGAAGGCCTGCGTCAGCGCGTCGGCGATGCCCAAGCTCTGCTGGCCTACTGGCAGGGCGTACCGCGGGACGAGCAGCGCGATGCGGCGGTGGTGACCGAGCTGGCACGCGCGCTGATCGCGGCGGGTGATAGCGACGGCGCCCAGAAGGTCATCGAGACCCGTCTGACGGGGGAATGGGATTCGACGCTGGCCGGCGTGTACGGCCGCTGCGCTGGCGGCGACATTCGCGGTCGTCTGGTGAAGGCCGAGGAATGGCTCAAACACCACCCGCGGGACCCGCAACTGCTGCTGACCCTGGGGCGCCTGTGCGTGCAGTCCCAGTTGTGGGGCAAGGCCGAGAGTTATTTGGAGGCAGCACTGGCCGTCGCTCCGGGCTGGGAGGCCCATGTCGAGTTGGCTCACCTGGCTGAACGTATCGAGCGCACCGATGATGCCAACCGGCATTACCGTGCAGCGGCGGAACTCTCGCGCCGTTGATGTTTTACCGGGCCGGCATTCGCTGGCCCGTCATGCCTTTTTCAAATTCCCCGGATACCGTTAGAATTTTCGTGCTCGTTAGCCCGAAAGGCGACGTGCCGGGCTCGATAGTTTTTCTCAATTCAGATTATTTCTCTAATCAATTTGAGCGATTGGGCTGTCGGGCCTATCATGTGATCTCCAGAATTCATCAACCCGTGAAGGAAACAGCTATGTCCCTGATCAATACCGAAATCAAGCCGTTCAAGGCTACCGCTTTCAGCAATGGCAAGTTCGTTCCGGTTTCCGACGCCGACCTGAAGGGCAAGTGGTCCGTCGTTTTCTTCTACCCCGCTGACTTCACCTTTGTCTGCCCGACCGAGCTGGGCGACCTGGCTGACGTCTACCCCGAATTCCAGAAGCTGGGCGTCGAGGTGTACTCGGTGTCCACCGACACCCACTTCACCCACAAGGCTTGGGCCGACGCGTCCGACACCATCAAGAAGATCAACTACCCGATGATCGGTGACCCGACCGGCACGATCACCCGCAACTTCGACGTGATGATCGAAGAAGAAGGCCTGGCCCTGCGCGGCACCTTCGTGATCAACCCGGAAGGCGTGATCAAGGTTGCCGAGATTCACGATCTGGGCATCGGCCGTGATGCCAAGGAACTGCTGCGCAAGGTGCAGGCTGCCCAATACGTGGCTTCCCACCCGGGCGAAGTGTGCCCCGCCAAGTGGACTCCGGGCGAGGCGACCCTGTCCCCGTCCCTGGATCTGGTCGGCAAGATCTAATCAGCCGCCAGCCAGTTCTGGCGAGCTGTTCTGCAACGCCCGGACGTCCTCGCGACGTTCGGGCGTTGTTGTGTCTTTCAGTCTCTCAGGTCTTCAAGCCCAGTCGCGGGGTACGAGGAAGTCCGTGTAGAGCTTCTCTTCCGCGCTGCCCGCCTCCGGGTGCCAGTCGTAGCGCCATTTGACGATCGGCGGCATGGACATAAGGATGGACTCGGTGCGGCCGCCGGACTGCAGGCCGAACAGGGTGCCCCGGTCGAAGACCAGATTGAACTCCACGTAGCGGCCGCGGCGGTAAGCCTGAAAATCCCGTTCCCGCTCGCCGTACGGCGTATCGCGGCGACGTTCGACGACCGGCAGGTAGGCCGGCAGGAAGGCGTCGCCGACGCTACGGGTCATTGCGAAGGCTGCGTCGAAATCGACCTTGCCGTCGGCACCGTGGTCGTCGAAGAACAGGCCGCCGACGCCGCGGGGCTCGTTACGGTGCTTCAGGAAGAAATAGCGGTCGCACCAGTCCTTCAGGCGCTGGTATTCGCTCTCGCCCCACGGCAGCACGGCGGCCTTGCAGGTGGCGTGGAAGTGGCGGACGTCTTCCTCGAAGGGGTAGTAGGGCGTCAGGTCCATGCCGCCGCCAAACCACCACACGTCGTCCTTGCCCGGTGCGGAGGCGATGAAGAAGCGCACGTTCATGTGCACGGTCGGGCAGTACGGGTTGCGCGGATGCAGGACCAGCGACACGCCCATCGCCTCGTAGCTGCGGCCGGCCAGTTCCGGGCGCGCGGCGGTGGCGGACGGGGGCAGGCCTTCGCCCATCACGTGGGAGAAGTTGCAGCCGCCGCGCTCGAAGAAGTTGCCTTCTTCGATCAGGCGGGTGAGGCCGCCGCCACCGGCCGGGCGCTCCCAGCTGTCGGTGACGAAGGGCTTGCCGTCGAAGCTTTCGAGGGCGCTGACGATGCGTGCCTGCAGGTCGAGGAGATAGGCCTTGACGGCGTTGCGGTCGGGCATGGGGCTCTTTCCGATGAAAAAGAAAAAGGCCGGCTCTGCAAGGAGCCGGCCAGGATCAACAGGGGCCGGGAGGGCCGGCGTCAGGCCTTGCGGCCGACCGCGCGGTAGCCGATGTCGCGGCGGCACTGCATGCCGTCGAACTGGATCTGGTCCACCTGTTCGTAGGCGAGCTTCTGGGCGCTCTTCACGTTGTCGCCGAGGGCGGTGACGCACAGCACGCGGCCACCGCTGGTGCGCACTTCGCCGTCGGCTTCGGTGGTGCCTGCATGGAAAACGTGTACGTCGTCTGAGACGGGGCTGTTCAGGCCGCGGATCACGTCACCCTTGCGCGGGCTGTCCGGGTAGCCCGCGGCGGCCATCACCACGCCCAGCGCGAAGCGGCGGTCCCATTCGGCCTCGATCT
Organism: Zoogloea sp. JDB1; assembly: GCF_056724025.1. Lineage (NCBI taxonomy): Bacteria > Pseudomonadati > Pseudomonadota > Betaproteobacteria > Rhodocyclales > Zoogloeaceae > Zoogloea > Zoogloea sp. JDB1. The sequence goes on along the minus strand of NZ_CM161496.1, from coordinate 5,630,080 downwards.
TGTCGAGCTTGCCGGAGATGGCGGCCTCGACCAGATCAACCAGGTCGGACTTGAGGCGCATCATGATCGGCTGGGTTTCCGGGTCGCCCATGCGGCAGTTGAATTCGACCACGCGGGGCGCGCCCTTGCCGTCGATCATCAGGCCGGCGTACAGGAAGCCGGTGTAGGGCAGGCCGTCGGCGGCCATGCCGGCCAGCGTCGGGTTGATGATCTCGCGCATCACGCGGGCGTGCACCTCGGGGGTGACCACCGGGGCCGGCGAGTAAGCGCCCATGCCGCCGGTATTGGGGCCGAGGTCGGCGTCCTTCAGGCGCTTGTGATCCTGGGAGGTGGCCAGCGGCAGCGCGTGGCGGCCGTCGGCCATCACGATAAAGCTGGCTTCCTCGCCGTCCATGAACTCCTCGATGACGACCCGCGGGCCGCGCTCGTCGTACTGCACGCCGAGCGTGTTGTGGGTGAGCATCGCGTCGATGGCCTGGTGGGCCTCGTCGAGCGTCATCGCCACCACCACGCCCTTGCCGGCCGCCAGGCCGTCGGCCTTGATGACGATCGGCGCGCCTTCCGCGTCCACGTAGGCATGGGCCTCGGCGGAGTCGGAGAAGGTGCGGTACTTGGCGGTCGGGATGTGGTGGCGGATCAGGAACTGCTTGGCGAAGTCCTTCGAACTTTCCAGCTGGGCGGCCAGTTTGGTGGGCCCGAAGATCGGCAGGCCAGCGGCGCGGAAGGCGTCGACGACACCGGCGGCCAGCGGCGCCTCGGGGCCGACCACGGTCAGGGCGATCTGCTCCTTGCGGACGAAGTCGACCAGCTCGGGGATCGCCGTGACTGCCACGTTTTCCACGCCCGGCTCACGGGCGGTGCCGGGGTTGCCGGGGGCGACAAAGACTTTCTGGATGCGCGGTGAGCGCGACAGTTTCCAGGCCAGCGCGTGTTCGCGCCCGCCGGAGCCGATGACGAGGATCTTCATGGATGGGCCCCGGATCAGTGACGGAAGTGGCGGAAGCCGGTGAGAACCATCGCGATGCCCTGCTCGTTGGCGGCGGCGATCACTTCGGCGTCACGCACCGAGCCACCCGGCTGGATGACGGCGGTGGCGCCGGCCTGGGCCAGCACGTCGAGACCGTCACGGAACGGGAAGAAGGCGTCGGAGGCGACCACGCAGCCGGGGATCACCAGGCCGGCGTTCTCGGCCTTGATCTTGGCGATGCGGGCGGAATCGACGCGGCTCATCTGGCCGGCGCCGACGCCGATGGTCATGCCGTCCTTGCAGTAGACGATGGCGTTGGACTTGACGTACTTGGCGACGCGCCAGGCGAACAGCAGGTCGCCGAGTTCCTGCTCGGTCGGCGCACGCTTGGTGACGACCTTCAGGTCGGCAGCGGTGATCGGTGCGAAGTCGGCGCTCTGCACCAGCAGGCCGCCGCCCACACGCTTGTAGTCGGGCTGCTTGACGGTGCCCAGCGGGACGATCAGCACGCGGACGTTCTGCTTGGCCTTGAGCAGCTCGAGGGCTTCCTCGGTGTAGGAGGGGGCGATCAGCACTTCCAGGAACTGCGCGCTGACGGCTTCGGCCGCGGCCTTGTCCACCGTGGTGTTGAAGGCGATGATGCCGCCGAAGGCCGACGTGGGATCGGTGGAGAAGGCCTTCTTGTAGGCTTCCAGGGGGCTGGCGGCGACGGCGACGCCGCAGGGGTTGGCGTGCTTGACAATGACGCAGGCCGCAGTTCCGTTCGCCGTGTCGAAGGCCTTCACGCATTCCCATGCGGCGTCGGAGTCGGCGATGTTGTTGTAGGAGAGTTCCTTGCCCTGCACCTGGGAGTAGGCTGCGATGGCGCCAGCCGGGGCCTCGGATTCCTTGTAGAAGGCAGCGGTCTGGTGGGGATTCTCGCCGTAGCGGAGATCCTGCACCTTGTCGAAGGCCAGCTGGAAACGCTCCGGGTAAGCCTGTTTGGAGCCGTCATCAAGCAGCGCGGTCAGGTGGTTGGAGATCGCCGAGTCGTAGCGGGCGGTGTGCGTGAAGGCCTTGCGGGCCAGGTCGAAGCGGGTCTTGTAGGACAGCGCGCCGGCGTTGGCTTTCAGCTCGGCGACGATACCGGCGTAGTCTTCCGGATCGGTCACGATGCCAACGCCGCCGGCTTCATTGCCGTGGTTCTTGGCTGCCGCGCGGACCATGGTCGGGCCGCCGATGTCGATGTTCTCGATGGCGTCTTCCAGCGTGCAGTCGGGGTTGGCGACGGTGGCCTGGAACGGGTAGAGGTTGACCACCACCAGGTCGATGCGCGGAATGCTGTGCTCTTCCAGCTTGGCCAGGTGCTCGGGCAGGTCGCGGCGAGCCAGGATGCCACCGTGGACCTTGGGGTGCAGTGTCTTCACGCGGCCGTCGAGCATTTCCGGGAAACCGGTGTAGTCGGACACGTCGGTGACCGGCAGGCCGGCGTCGCGGAGGGACTTGGCGGTACCGCCGGTGGACAGCAGGGCGATGCCGAGGGCGGACAGTTCGCGGGCGAATTCGATCACGCCGGTCTTGTCGGAGACGCTGAGCAGGGCTTGGGTGACTTTCATGGTGTTTCTCTGGAAGGCCGCGGGAGTGCCGCGGCGGTCAATGGAGGAAAACGGTAAGGGCGTCGCTCAGAGCAGTTCGTGCTCGGAGAGCTTGCGGCGCAGGGTGTTGCGGTTGATGCCGAGCATCTCGGCGCACAGGGTCTGGTTGCCGCCGGCCTGCTTGAGGACGAACTCGAGCATCGGACGTTCGACGTTCTTGATCACCATGTCGTACAGGGCGCTCGGCTTCTCGCCATCGAGGTCGCGGAAATAAGTGTCCAGCGCCCGGCAGACGGACTCGGCAATCTCATTGCTGGTACTGCTCATGCTGCAAGCTCCTGGGGGAATTCTTCGGGTTCGGCGTAGACCAGGCGGCTATCCCGGTCGGCAAGGCTGCCGAAGAATTCGTCGATGGCAGCCAGCTGTGCCTGGACGGTCGGCAAGGTGTTCATGGTCTTGCGGAACTGCGCGGAGCCGACCAGGCCCTTGGTGTACCAGCTGATGTGCTTGCGGGCGATCTTCACGCCGGTGTCTTCGCCGTAGAAGGCGTAGAGGTCGGCGAGGTGCTCCTTGCACACCTGCAGGATCTCGGAAACCAGCGGGGGCGGCAGTTCCTCGCCGGTCTTCAGGAAATGTTCGATCTCGCGGAAGATCCACGGGCGGCCCTGGGCGGCGCGGCCGACCATGACGCCGTCGGCGCCGGTGTAGTCGAGCACGAACTTCGCCTTTTGCGGCGTAGTGATGTCGCCGTTGGCGATGACCGGGATGCGCACGCGGGTCTTCACGTCGGCGATGGTGTCGTACTCGGCGTTGCCGGTGTACTGGCAGGCGCGGGTACGGCCGTGGATGGCGATCAGCTGCACGCCGGATTCCTCGGCGATGCGGGCGATCATCGGGGCGTTCTTGTTGGCCTTGTTCCAGCCGGTGCGGAACTTCAGGGTCACTGGGGTGTTGCCGGCAGCCTGAATGACCGCCTTGAGGATGCGTGCCACCAGCGGCTCGTCCTGCATCAGCGCCGAGCCGGCCATCACGTTGCAGACCTTCTTGGCGGGGCAGCCCATGTTGATGTCGATGATCTGCGCGCCGCGGTCGATGTTGTGGCGGGCCGCTTCGGCCATCATGGCAGGGTCAGCACCGGCGATCTGCACGGAGATCGGCTCCACCTCGCCGTCGTGGTTGGCGCGCCGCTGGGTCTTGGCGCTGCCGTAGAGCAGGGAGTTGGAGGTGACCATCTCGGACACGGCGAGTCCCGCCCCCATCTTTTTGCAAAGCTGGCGGAAGGGACGATCCGTCACACCGGCCATCGGCGCGACGAACAGGTTGTTTCGCAAGGTGAATCCGGCGAATTGCATCGGGGGAGGCGCAGCTGGGGAAAAGCAGCGCATTCTACCTCAAGCCCCCTCGCTCTGGCAGGTGCCGACTTCCCGCAATGGAGTGACTCAGTCCCTGCCGGACAACGGATTTCAGGGGACGTCCGAGTACTGCATGCGGCTCTGGATGCGTACCGCATGGGCGGCCAGACGCGGCCCGTAGGTTCTTTCGTACTTGCGCGGATTGGGCAGCATGACCGCCAGGCGGGCGGCTTGGGCAGGTGCCAGCTGGGCCGCTGAGACCCGGTAGTAGCGCTGGGCGGCCGCCTCGCAGCCGAAGATCCCGTCGCCCCATTCGACGACGTTGAGATAGACCTCGAGGATGCGCCGCTTGTCCCACAGGTTCTCGATCATCACCGTGATGACGGCTTCCTCGGCCTTGCGCAGATAACTGCGGGCGGGGGACAGGAACAGGTTCTTGGCCAGTTGCTGGCTGATCGTCGAGCCTCCGGCGACGGCTTTGCCCTTCTTCTGGTTCTTCTCGATGGCCTTCTGGATGCCGTCCCAGTCGAAGCCCTCGTGGTCCACGAACTTGTCGTCCTCGGCCGCGATCACCGCTCGTTTGAGGTGTACCGAGATCTTCTCGTAGGGCACCCAGCGGTACTGGAGCTGGGCGTTGGGATTACGGGCCAGCAGTTCCTCGCGACGCAGGCTCATGAAGCTGGTTTCCGACGGCGGCTCCCACTTCCACCACAGCACATGGCCGAGTAGCCACAGTTGGTAAGCGATCAGGAGCAGGACCAGCACCAGCAGGCCGCGGCGGGTCCAGTGCCAGACCGTCTTCACCGCCGAGGCGCCTACAGGGCCGCGCGCAGTTCGGCGAGAACCGGAGCGGTTGTGGGGCGGACGCCGCGCCACAGCAGGAAGCTCTCTGCGGCCTGTTCGACCAGCATGCCTAGGCCGTCGGCCAGGCGGGCTGCGCCTTGTTCGTGGGCGGCGCGCATGAACGGAGTGTCACCCTTGCCGTACATCATGTCGTAGGCCAGGCTGCCAGGCGCATAGAGGCCGGCGGGCAGATCGGGGGCCGCATCGGACAGACTGGCGCTGGTGGCGTTGATGACGACGTCGAAACTTTGGCCGGCCAGATCCGCAAAACCGCAGCCAAGCGGGCGCAGCGGTCTGGTGGCGAATTCGTCCGCCAGCTTGGCAGCCTTGACGGCAGTGCGGTTGGCAATGGTGAGGCTGGCCGGCTTGGCATCCAGTACGGGCAGGATGGTGCCGCGGGAGGCACCACCGGCACCCAGCAGCAGCACGCGGCGACCCTCCACCGGGCAGCCGAGGTTGACGGTGATGTCGCGCAGGATTCCAGCGCCATCGGTGTTGTCGCCGAGCACGCCGTCGGGGCCGAAGGCCAGCGTGTTCACCGCACCGGCGGCCAGGGCGCGAGGGGTATGGCGGTCGGCGAAGTCGAAGGCTTCGAGCTTGAAGGGCACGGTCACATTGAGGCCGCGGCCGCCGGCAGCACGGAAGGCTTCGACGGTCGCGACGAAGGCGTCGAGGGGCGCCAGCAGCGCCTCGTAGCTGAGGATCTGGCCGGTCTGGGCGGCAAACAGGGTATGGATGCGTGGCGACTTGCTGTGGGCGATCGGGTTGCCTATGACGGCGTAGCGGTCCATCTTGGGCTTACTCTTTCTTGGAGGACGTCTGCAGGATGTCCGAGTTGGTGAAGGTCCAGGTACGGGTGATCTCGATCAAGTCGGTATCGCGCCGGATGTCCGGCGGGAAGGTCGCGTAAGGGGCTGCCAACTGGACGATGCGCCTGGCCGCATCGTCGAGGACCTTGTAGCCGGAGGAGCGGTGGATGTCGATGCTCTGTACCGTGCCGTCGGCGCGGATCGTGACCGACAGCAGCAGGCTGCCGTAGAGCTTGCCGCGGGCCGCGTCCGGGTAGTTCAGGGTGCCGACCCGCTCGATCTTCTGACGCCAGTCTTCCGCATACTGGGCGAAGCGGTATTCCTGGGCGCGGGCGCCGATGAACTTCTTGCGCGGTCGTGCGGAGTAATCCACCAGATCCTTGTCGATCTGCGCCTCGATGCGGGCAACCGCGGCGGAGCTGTCGAGGAGGTCGTAACCGGACACTTGTCGGGGAGCCTCGGTGGGCGACACCTGCTGGTTGTCTACGGGGAGTGCAGCCCGGCTGCGGCTGACGGTCAAGGCCTGGGTCTGGGGTGTCTCCGGTGCATCGCTACGCCGCTGCGCTTCGATAAGACTATCGCCGGAGCGGGTCTGCTCCAGCGGCGGCAGCGGCGTGCTCGGCCGGCCTTCCGGTCCATTGGTGCCACCGGCGTCGAGATTGGTCTGGGCCAGTACGTCGGCTTGCTCGGGGGACTGGGCGTGGCGCGAATTGACGAGCACCACTTCCAGCCCCTTGTCCCGGTGGTGCAGCTTGTCTGCGTCCGGCATCACGAAGTGGACCGACAGCAGGATGGCGTGCAAGGCCAGGGACAGGCCGACCCCCCATTCCAGTGCATAGCGCACCGTGCCGCCGCTGGCGGGAGGCGCGTTGGGAGGGATACTCGGCTGCGGAGGCTGGGAGCGGCGCAGGGCTGGCATGGAGATCGGTGTCAGGCGGCGGCCGGAGGTGCTTCCGTGGTTGCCGACGCCGGGGTGCCCACCGCCGGTGCCTCGTCGGGGACCAGGTCTTCGTCCTCGGGGAGCGGATCGCCACTCGCTTCGCCCACGGTTTCGACGTAGGTGGCGCGGACCTCCACGTCCACCAGGTCGCTACGCTCGAGGGCCAGGCGAACTCGCGTACCCGGCGGTAGCGTCGGTAGCGATGGGACCTTGAAGACGAAGGGGATGTCGTCGAGGCGGACCAGGCTCTCGCGCAGCACGCGGGCGTTCATTGGCGGGTGGCCGGCTTGGCGCAGCCAGCGTACGCACCAGTAGCGCTCCATGCCGCGCTGGAATTCGGCGTAGGCGGCATAGGTGAGTTCGAAGTCGCGCATCGCGGCGATGAGCTCTGGCGACTTGGGCGGGAAGGCCGGGGCCGTGCCGCGCAGCCAGCTGATCAGTTGCCACTGGTTGACCAGGTCCACGTAGCGGCGCAGCGGCGAGCTGGACCACGCGTAACAGTCCACGCCGAGGCCTTCGTGGGGCGCTGCGGCGGTGGTCATACGCACCTTGCCGCCGGTCTGGGCCCGGTACAGGGCCGGAATGCCGGCGTCGGCGAGAGCCTTGCCCCAGGTGCTGTTGGCGGCGATCATCAGTTCCGCGACCAGCTTGTCCAGGGGCGAACCGCGCGGGCGCCGACCAATCTCGATGCGGCCAGGACCGTCGTCGGTAACGGCATCCCAGTCGACGTTGAAGTTGTAGTCCACCAGGTTCTGGTTGGCGGCGGGCTTGCCGCGGCCGGCCTCAAGGACGGTGGCCAGTTCCCACAACAAGGTCAGTTCGGCCTTCCACGGGAAGTCGGGGCCACCTTCGGCCAGCGTCGTTTCGTTGAAGACCGGCTCAATGTCGTGGTGGCGCAGGTTGGCGACCACTGGCACGCGCTCAAGGCGCGAGCTGTTGCCGGTAACGATCAGGTCGCGGCTGACCTCCAGGTACAGGGACAGGGCCGGACAGTCGCGTCCTTCGCCCAGCGTGAAGCGGGCCACCACGTTGTCCGGCAGCATGGTGATCTTGTTGCCCGGCATGTAGACCGTGGACAGCCGCCCGCGAGCGATTCCGTCGAGGGCTGAGTCGCGGCCGAAGCCCAGGCCCGGTGCGGCGATGTGGATGCCGATGCGCCAGCCTTCGGCGGTGGGCGTGACCGAGAAGGCATCGTCGATCTCGGTGGTGGCGGCGTCGTCGATGGAGAAGGCGCGTACGTCGGCAAGCGGCAGATCGATGGGCTCAGCTGGTGCTTCGACGGTTGGGAAGGCGGTGCCGTCCGGGAAGTATTCGAACAGGAATCGGTCGAAATGCAGCTCATGGGTCGAGGCCAGCGCACCGCAGTCGAGCAGCAGGCGGGCTGCCGACTTGCCATTTTCGGCACAGGCGGCTTCCAGGGCCTTGGTTTCGAGGCGGTTGCGGTCCGGCTTGTACAGGAGCTGGCGGATCAGTGGCTTGAGCTCTTCCGGGAGCTGGCCACCGAGCAGTTCGTCGCGCATGCGCTCGACGGCGGCTGCCTGCTGGCGCTTCTTCTCGAGGCCGGCGAGGGCGGCTTGCAGGATCTCGGTCGGCGCCTTGCGGAAACGGCCCTTGCCCTTGCGGTGAAAGTAGATCGGCGCGGCGTGCAGACGCAGCAGCACTGCGACGGACTCCACCGGGCTCGGTGTATGGCCGAAGTACTCCTGTGCAAACTCGGCGAAACCGAACTCCTCGTCGCCACAGACCTCCCACAGGAATTCGGTTTCGAGGCCCTCCGCCTCGGTCTCGGCACGGTCCAGCAGTTCGCCGGCAGACGGCTGGTTGAAGCGCAGCAGCACATCCTTGCTCTTCAGCTTGAGGCGCTTGCCGTGGGGCGTTTCCACCTGCAGGGAGGCGTCGTTGTCGGTCAGGATGGTGCCGGTCTTGAAGGCACCATCCTCTTCGAAGAGCAGATTCATGGAATGGCCAAGCGGAAAAACAGCCGATTATAGCCAAGCCGGGGCCCGGCCCGGACAAAGCAGTGCTCTGTCCGGGTCAGGTTGGCGTGGTGACGAAGTTGTGGATCAGGCTGAGCAGCACGTCTTCGTCGTAGGGCTTGCCGAGGTAGTGATTGACGCCGATTTCCTCCGCGTAACGCTTGTGCTTTTCGGCCGTGCGGGAGGTGATCATGATGATCGGCACGGCCTTCAGGCGGGCGTCGGCGCGGATGTTGCGGGTCAGGTCGAAGCCGTCCATTCGCGGCATCTCGATGTCGGCGATGACCACGTCGGGGGTGACCGTCAGCAGTTGCTCCAGTGCATCGACGCCGTCCTTGGCGGTGACGACACGGTAGCCTTCCCGTTCGAGCAGGCGCCCGGTGATCTTGCGCACCGTCAGGGAGTCATCGACCACCATCACCGTCGGCTGGCTCGGGGTGCTGGCAGCCTGGATCGGCGTTTCATCGTCGCCCTTGTCCGGGCTGCGGCCGGCCAGCGCGACCGGGTTGAGGATCAGCACGATCTCGCCATCACCGAGCACTGTGGCACCGGAGTAGCCAACCATCCGGGCATACTGCGGGCCAGCGTTCTTGACGACGATTTCCTGGTTGCCGCGCAGGGCGTCCACGTGCAGTGCCAGGGTTTCGCTGCCGGCGCGCAGCAGCAGCACCCAGTTGAAGCGTTCGACCTGCGGCTGGGAGAGCGGGTCGCCGAGCAGGCGCGGCAGGTAGCGGTAGCCGTAGTGCTCGCCGAGCCAGTCGGTGCCGTGGTCGCCGCGGATCTTCTCAAGGGCTTCCGCCTTCAGTTCCAGCACCTGAGCGACCATCGACGAGGGGATCGCGAAGGTTCGGTTACCGGCGCGTACCAGCAAGGCCTGGGTGACTGCCAGGGTCAGCGGCAGGTGGATGCGGAAGATGGTGCCTTCGCCGGGCGTCGTGTCTACACTGATGCGGCCGCCGACCGCGGCGGTTTCGCTCTTCACCACGTCCATGCCAACGCCGCGACCGGCCAGGCTGGACAGGCTGGCGGTGGAGAAGCCCGGCACGAAGATCAGATTGGTAAGGCGCTTGTCGTCGGTGTCCTCGTCGGCGGAAATCAGTCCGCTGTCGATGGCGTGCCGGCGGATGCGCGTGAAATCGAGGCCCATGCCATCGTCGCGGAATTCGATCAGCACCTCGTTGCCCTCATGGGCGATCTTGAGGGTGATCTGGCCGATTTCCGGTTTGCCGGCGGCCCGTCGTGCCTCCGGCGTCTCGATGCCATGGGCGACCGCATTGCGCACCAGGTGGGCGAGGGGGCCGCTCATCGCGTCGAGCACGCTGCGGTCGATTTCGATCTGCCCGCCGATGATGTCCAAGTTGGCGCGGCGGCCGAGCTCCTTCGCTGTCTGGCGGACCAGGCGGTAGAGTCGCTCGGCCAGACTGTCGAAGGGCACCATGCGCACGTGCATCAGCGACTGCTGCAGTTCGCGGGCCATGCGGGACTGGGCATGCAGTGCCGATTCGGCGCCGTCCAGGTTGCGCAGCAAATTCTGCTGCACGGTGGTCACGTCGCCGACGCTCTCCGCCATCATCCGCGTCAGTTCCTGCAGACGGGTGTAGCGGTCCATCTCCAGAGGATCGAACTCGGTGTGCTGGGTCTCGACCTGGGACAGGCGCGACTGCATCTGGGTGTCGGCCTGGATTTCCACTTCCCGCAGCTGATTACGCAGGCGGATGACGTTCTCGGTGAGGTCGAGCAGGGAGCGGCGCAGCGTGCGCAGTTCGCCTTCGATGCGGGTGCGCGCGATGCTGATTTCGCCGGCTTCGTTGACGAACTGGTCGACTCTGCTGGCATCCACGCGCAGCTGGGTGCGGGCCGCGGGGCTGGCTGCTTCGCCGGGTTGCAGCGAAGCGCTCTCTTCGGCCGGTGTCTCGCTTTCACGCGGAACCGGGCTTGTGGCTGTCTGGCCGCTCTGCAGCGTGTCGAGAGTCTGGCGGGCCTGGTCGAGGGCGGCCTCGATCTCGTCCACGATGGCTGTGCCCCCCGGATCCTGGGTGCGGGCTCGTTCGAGTCGGGTTTCCAGGTCGTGGAGGTTCTGCCCGAGGTTCATCGCGCCGACCATCCGTGCACTGCCCTTCAGGGTGTGCAGCAGGCGCGCCACGCCAGAGGGGTGACTCGTTTCGGCAGGCGCTGCACGCCAGGTACGCAGGGCCGTGTCGAGGTGGTCGAGAAGCTCGTTGCCTTCGTCGAGGAAGATCGGCAGCAGTTCCGGGTCGAGATCGTCATGGAGCTGCGTCGCGGGCGGGCTGCTTTCGGTTGCGCGGGCCGGGGTTTCCTCGCGGGGGCGCAGGGTGGCGGTGACGAGTTCGGGTGGAGCTGTCTCCGTGGGCAGGGAAATGATGTCGGCGAGATGGGATGCCTGTATGGCGTCCAGCTGCGTGATCAGTTCCGGTTCAGGGGCGGGCAGCACGCGGGCGCCAAGCTGAACCACCATGCTTTCGAGGGCCGCAGCGCTGTCGATCAAGACTTCTGCTTGCTTGGCGGATGGGGCCTTGTCGAGGTCGGCAAGACGCTGCTGAGCGAGTTCGAGGGCCTTGGCGAGCTGTTGCGGCGCACTGAAATGGGCGGTGCCGGAAATGCCGGCCAGCGTGTGGGCTGCACGGATGGACACCGTGGCGGGTGTCTGCGCGGGATTGACCGGCAGGCGCGATAGTTCCTGGCGTAGCGTGGCCACGTGCTGCCGGGCCTCGGCGAGATAGAGGTCGAACAGCGGGCGGGACAAGGTGATTCCGCCGAAGCGGACTTCGTCCGGGCCGATGGCCGTTTCGGGTTCCCCGACGATCTCTTCTGGCGGCAGAAGCTCGGTAGAGGGCTCTTCCACCTCTTCGAGCTCTTCGACGGCTTCGGTGGTGAGTTCGATGTCTTCCAGGGGAAGGGGCTCTTCGAGCACCACTTCCGCGGGAAATTCGGCCACGATCTGCTCCGCTTCCGCTTCCGCTTCCGCTTCCGCTTCCGCTTCCGCTTCCGCTTCCGCTTCCGCTTCCGGCATTGGAGCCTGTTCGGCAGGTGGTATCTCTCCCAGGTCGAAGATGTCGAAGGATTCGATGTCGTCGGGTGCTTCGAGGGCTTCGAGAGGCTCGGGGATTTCGAGGGTGTCGACTCCTTCCTGCTCGCCCGCTTCGGTGGGCTCCTCGGGTGGTAGAAGCTCTTCGATTTCCAGAGCATCCGTCACGATAGCCGGTTCTTCCTCGCTGTCGAGGATGTCCAGTTCATCGAGGGACTCCGGAACCGTTTCGTCGAGAGGCTCGATCACGTCCGCCGCAGGGCGGGCTGCTTCGTCGTCACTGGGGAGGTCGAAGCTGAGATCGAAGTCGACAGGGGTCGGAGCCGGTTCCTCAGCGAGTACCGTGGTCAGGCTGACATCGGGCTCCCGCTCCTGTTCCGGTGCGGAACGGGCGGTTGGCTGGTGGGTTCGGGTGCGAGCCTCCTCGAAACTGAGGTCGGGGAAGTTGAGGTCGATGGTCTCGATTGCACTGGCATGGGCTGCGGCCGCAAGCGTGAGGCTTTCGCCCAGGTCGGTGGCGGCGAAATCCAGTTCGGGCAGCGTGATCGACGCTTCCAGGTCGACTTCCTGTGGTGCGCTGTCGAGGCTGATTTCAGTCAGCCCCAGTTCCGTCGGAGCCGCCTCGGGCTGCGTCTTGGCGGGTTTCGCCGGCTCGACAGCGGATTGTGGGGCGGTCTCGTTGCGCAGGCGGGCTGCTTCGGTGAGCAGGATGCTGACATCCCTATGATGGCCGGCTCCGGCTTCGAGTTGGTCGATCCAGGCGGAGAAGGCCTCCAAGCCGTTGGCAATCAACCGCAGCAGTTCGTCGTCGACCGGTAGTTCGAGACGCAGCCAGTGGTTGAGGGTCTGCTCCATGCCCCAGGCGGCTTCGCCGAAGTCCTTGAGCCCGACCATTCGGCCGCTGCCCTTGAGGGTATGGAAACTGCGCCGGATGGCCGTGAGCACTTCCAAATTGGACGGCTCCTGTGCCAGCTGGGCCAGGTTGGCGGCGATGGCGGCCCGGACGTCGATGGCCTCTTCAATGAAGATCGCCAGCAGTTCCGCGTCGATCTCCTCTTCGCTGGCATCAATGAGCCGGCTGGCCTCGGCGGACAGCGCCGGTGCTTCGGTGGCGGCGATGGGGGGGGGGCGTTGAACAGCGTGCCGGCGTCGAGCAGGTTGAGGGCGTCGCGGGCCTGTTTCTCGAGCTCGGGGTCGGCGGTCAGTGAGGCGTCCTGGCGCAGGCTCTCCAGGTTGATCTGGAGTTCGGTGCGCAGCCCGGAGTCGTCGGGATTGTTCTTCAGGGCCGCAGCGAGAGCAGCAGTTTCCCTGCGCTGCTGTGCGAGCCCAGCTTCGATGCTGTCGGTAGGGGCGCGCTGAAGCTCGGCATCCGGGTACAGAATGCGTTCAAGGTCGGCTGGGCCGTGCTGCAAGGCTTCGACATAGATGCCGAGGGCCGACAGCCTGTGGGCGATCTCTTCGAAGGCCGGCTCTTCGGGCGACACTTCTTCACTGGTTGACAGGGCTCGGATGCGGGCCGCTGCATCCTGAAGCAGGCGCACCGCAGCATCCTCGTTGAGGACCGACAAGGCTCCCTCGATCTGCTTGAGGGGCGCGCGCACGGCGGCGAGGATGTCCGTACGCGTGGGGGCGCGGAAGAAGCTATCCAGATTCTGTTCGACGTCACCCAGCGAGGTGAGGATCTCATGCGCCAACTGGCGGTTGAGGTGATGAGTCTGGACATCACTGTCGGCGATCACCAGCGGGGATACCTGCTCACCTCGCTGATGGGCTTGCAGGCGGGCCACCACTTGGGCGAGCTGGGCATCGCTGACGTCATCACCATGCTGGTGATTGTCGAGGCGGGCTTCCAGCAACAGCATCGTAGTCGCCATGTCCATGGACAGTGCGTCGGTGAGCTGCAGAGGGTCCTGGCGCAGCCAGCGTGCAGTGGCACCCAACTCTTCGAGCAGCTCCGAGACGTCGGGCTGGTCAATGGCTTGGGCCATTTCCGCCAGGGGGGCGATGGCGTCCTGGAAACGGGGCAGGCCGATGGCATTGCCCTTGGCGAACTGGTTCCAGGCCTCCTTCGCGTCGGTCAGTCCGCTACGCAGTCCAGCGAGTAGCGGCGCCTGTGGTGTGTCGCTGATGGGGCGCTTTCCTGCCGGGATCAGGTATTCGAGCTGATACGCGGCACGAATCGAGTCGATGGCCGGCGAGTGAGCCGAGGACATGGCGACCTGGTACAGCACGTCGCGCATCAGGCGCTCGGCGACGACCCCGGAGCCTTCGAGGACGCGCCGCATCTGGGCGTCGATGCGGCCGCAGAGTCGTTTGCTGGCTGCGTCCGCCGGGATGCCCTGCAGGCCGAGGGCGTCGAAGAAAGCCGAGCAAGCGAGCCAGAAGGCGCGCGCGGCCGGAACGGTCTGCAGATCTTCTATGCCGCTGGTGGCTTCGCGCATCTCCTGCGGGCCAGACGGGTCCTGGGGGGCGCGGAACCACTTGAGCAGCCCGCGCTCGAAGCGGCTGCGCAGGGCACGCAAGTGCTTCGGGTCGCTACTGTCGATGGCCGGTGTCGCAAAATCCGGACGCAGGTTCAGATCGGGGAAGAACAGTTCGCTGGGCGTCGGCGCTTCCTGGCCACGAGCCGCTGCCAGTTCGGCGTATAGCTCGAAGAGCCGTAGGGCCTGATCGGGTTGCCCACGGGTCAGCTCGTCGAGGTAGTTGCCGATGGCCGCGATGCAGCGGGCTGCCAACTGGGCGATCTCGGGCGTGCAGGCGATCTGTTGCGAAGCCAGTTCTCCGAGCAGGCGGTCAAGCTGGTCGGAGAACTGGGTCAGTCCGTCCAGTCCGACGATGGACAATGCGCCGTGGGCCTGGTGCAGGTGGGTCTGGGCAAATTTGATCCGGCCGAGGCGGTCGGGGCTCGAGCTGGCTTCAGCCAGCGCGTCCGCCGCCCGTCCGAGGGCCAGGTCGATCTCGCCTTTGACCCAGGTCAGCGGACCCAGGTCGAGTTCGTGTGCAGGGCTCATCAATGGTTCTTCGGCGGAATCCGTGCGCTATCGGGGTCTCAGACCTTGAAGCCGGAGACGGAACCCTTGAGTTCGACGGCCAGGTCGGCCAGTTCGCCGATGGAGACGGCGGTCTGCTGGGTACCGGTGGTCGTGCGGTCGGTGATGGCGAGAATGTTCTTCATCTTCTCGGCCACCTGGGTTGCGGCCTTGGCCTGAACTTCGGTACTGACCGAGATGCGTTCGATCAGCTCCGCGGTTTCGGCGGACACGCGCTCAATCTCCGCCAGTTCCTGGCCAGCGGTTTCGGACAGGTGGGCACCGTCCACCACGTCGCGGGTTGCGTTTTCCATGGCCGCCACTGCGTCGCCGGTGTCGGTCTGAATGGTCTTTACGATCGCGCCGATCTGCTTGGTGGCCTCGGCGGAGCGTTCGGCGAGGCGCTGCACTTCTTCGGCAACCACCGAGAAGCCGCGACCGGCTTCGCCGGCCGAGGCCGCCTGGATGGCGGCATTGAGGGCGAGCACGTTGGTTTGTTCGGTAATGTCGGAAATCAGTTCCACGATTTCGCCGATCTCCTGGGAGGACTCGCCGAGGCGCTTGATGCGCTTGGAGGTTTCCTGGATCTTCTCGCGGATGTCGTTCATGCCCTTGATGGTGTCTTCCACCGCGACGGCACCCTTCTGGGCGGCCTGCAGGGAGCGCCGTGCGACCTGGGCGGACTGCAGTGCATCTTCGGATGCGGCGCTCATGGAACTGGCCATGTTCTGGGCGGTTTCACCGGCGAGGCGCAGTTCCTGGGCCTGGCGTTCTGTGGCGGCCAACAGTTCATCGGATGTCTGCTGGGCGGACTCCGTGGCGGAGGTCACACGGATGGCGGCGTCGTTGATGCGGCGTACCAGCACCGAGAGTTCTTCGATGGTGTAGTTCACCGAGTCGGCGATGGCGCCGGTGATGTCTTCCGTCACGGTGGCGCGGACGGTGAGGTCGCCGTCGGCCAGATCGCCCATCTCGTTCATCAGCCGCAGAATGGCCTGCTGGGTGTTGTTCCGCTCGGCTTCGGCGGATTCGCGCAGACGCTCGGCGGCCAGGCGGCGGCGGGCGATGTCGTCGTTATAGGTCTTGGCCATCAGAGCTAGGCTGGCCAGCGTGATCAGCGCGCAGAGGATGATCGCCAGGCTGACCCAGGTGAAGAAGCCGGTATAGCCGCGGGTGTAGGCGTCGGTCAGCGCCGAGGTCTTCTCGAGCAAGGGGCCGGAGTTCTGGAAGATGTGGCTGCCGGCCTGCTTGGCCTGCACCAGCAACTGGATGTTGCCGAGGATCTCCATCACCGAGGCGAGGTTGTCTTTGCTGACCTTCTCCAGTTCGGTGAGTTTGGTCTTGGCATCGCTGCCGTCAGCGGTCATCTTTTGCAGCTGTTCGATGAGGTCGCGGAATGTGTTGGTGTCCTTGCCGAGCAGGAAGGCGACTTCCGGGTCAATGGCGTTGGCGACCAGCAGTGCGTTGGCGTTCTTGGCGATACGCTGGGTCAGCATCACCACCTGGTTGGCGACGGCGATCTCGCGGGCTGATGCACCGCCTTGCAGCTTGAGGGAGGCAACCTGTTCGGAGAGTTCGAGCAGCTGGGGGTTCTTGGTGTTGATGGTGCCAACGGCCTTGCCCAGGCTGGTGAGGTTCTTTTCCTGGCCGAGGAGGGCGGTGGCATCCTTATCGGTCTTCTGCCACAGTTCGGTCACGGCGGCGAGCTCGTCGGTGGCAGCGTTGGCTCCGCCCGGCACGCTGGCCCCGTTGACGTCGCCGCCATTGGTTACTGCCTCAAGGAGCGTATTGAACTGCTCGCGGCTGTTCTTCAGTTCGATGAAGGCCTTCGGGTCGCCCTGCAGGGTCAGTTGGCTGGCCTTGGCGATTTGCTGGGAGAGCGTGCGCATCTCACCGCCGGCTGTCACGTAGGCCGTGCCGAAGTGGCTGACGCGGATCTGATAAAGGACGAAGGCACCGGTCAGCGCGGCGAAGATCAGGAAGGGAACGCGCAGGATGCGCAATTGTTCGGTGGACGATTTGCCGGCCAGGAAGGGCAGCGAAGCCTTGATGGCCCCGTCTCCCGAATCGAGAATCGTATCCACATTGCTGGAGGCGGGCTTGCTGCTGCCCTTAGACAGCCCTGGTAGCTTGAATGCCATATTATCCTCATCAGCGGATCGAGCCCGCTGTATCTCCCGAATTGAATTTTACGAAAGCGCGGCGTCCAGAAAGCGCGAGTGATTGAGCAGTGCCGGTACCTTGAGCCGGGTCCAGGAACTCCCCCGGCTGTCTTGCATGCGTTCTCCGATCCACGGCTGGTCTTCGTCAGCAGGGGCCGGCACAGGGATGAAGTCTTCGATGGAGCGCAGGCCCAGCGCACGGGTCACCAGCAGCGCGGAGTTGAGGCCGTGGCGCACCCCGACGAGTAGCAAGCGGGCATGGCCGACCGGTGCGATGGGCGGTTCGCCATGGAAAGCGGCGAAATCGACGACGCTGAATAGGTTGCCGCGCACGCTTGCCAGGCCGCGGAACCACGGATGGGTCAGTGGTACGGAGGCCAGGGGCGGGACGGCTAGAATCTCACCGGCTTCGGTGAGGTCCACGAGCCAGTTCCGGCCGCCGGCCTGAACGGCAAGCAGCGCCGAGGCCCGGTTGTCGCGGGCTTCGGCCAGACGTCGGGCGAGGCCGGCCTGGAATTCATGGAGGCTGATCCGTTTGGCCATGGGATGTTCAGCCGAGGGCGCGAATCTTGTCGAGCAGTGCGGAGTGATCGATGGGCTTGACCATGTAGTCATGTGCGCCCTGGCGGAGACCCCAGATCTTGTCTGTTTCCTGCCCCTTGCTGGTGCACATGATCACCGGGATGCCACGGGTGCTCTCATCCCGGGAAATCGTGCGGGTCGCCTGGTATCCGTTGGTGCCGGGCATTACGACGTCCATCAGGATCAGATCGGGATGCTCGCTCTTGCTCTTCAGCACTGCTTCGTCGCCGTTTTCGGCGGTCACCACCTGGTAGCCATTCTTCACCAGCACTTCCGACAGGGCCAGGCGCTCCGTCGGGGAGTCGTCTACAACAAGGATTTTCTTGATCGGCATGGATGCTTCTCTTGCGGTCAGTCGTTGGTGGAGGCGCGGCTGGTTTGGGTGTGGTTAGCCACCGAGCGCAGCAGGCTTTCTTTGGTGAAGGGTTTGGTCAGGTATTCGTCGGAGCCGGCCAGACGGCCACGGGCACGATCGAACAGGCCGTCCTTGGACGACAGCATGATCACCGGGGTGGCCTTGAGGCGCGCGTTCTTCTTGATCAGGGCGCAGGTCTGATAGCCGTCGAGGCGCGGCATCATGATGTCCACAAAGATCAGGTCGGGGGCATGGTCGGCGATTTTGGACAGCGCATCGAAGCCGTCTTCGGCCAGCACGACCTGGCAGCCGGCCTGAGCGAGAAAGATCTCCGCACTGCGGCGGATGGTGTTGCTGTCGTCGATGACCATGACCTTGATGCCACTGAGATTCACCGGGGACCTCCGGAAGCGGTTCGGATGGTGTGCTCTTTATACATGGTACGGGTCTTGGGAATGATCGGATGGATCAGATGGCAACCATCTCGAAATCTTCCTTGCGGGCACCACATTCGGGGCAGGTCCAGTTCGGAGGGATGTCTTCCCAGCGGGTGCCGGGTGCGATGCCCTCATTCGGTGAACCGGCTGCTTCGTCGTAGATGAAGCCACAGATCAGACACATCCAGGTCTTGTAGGGAGGATTTGCCATTTGGGTGCAGCGTAGTGATTTCGGCTAGAATCGCTTGGATCGTGAATGGTAGCGCAGTCGCAGTTAAATTTGTGCGTCCTTGTTTCTCCGAATGACTATATCCCGTAATGATCCTGGTCCTCCCCTAGTCCTTGTTTTTGCTGCATCCGATCCAACCGGCGGTGCGGGCATTCAGGCGGATATTATGACGTTGTCAGGAATGGGTTGCCACCCCCTGACGGTCATTACCGCATTGACAGTCCAGGATACGGCTGGCGTGGAGGATGTGATGGCGATCGACGCCGACTTCGTCGTCGAGCAGGCCCGGGCGGTCCTCGAGGACATGCCGGTGAAGGCCTTCAAGCTCGGTGTGCTGGGCAGCGTCGACAACATTGCAGCGATCGCCGAGATCATCTCCGACTACCCGCATGTGCCGGTGGTCGTTGATCCGGTGGTGGCTTCGGGGCGGGGGGACGAGCTCGCTTCAGAGGCGATGCTGGAGGCCATGCGCGAGCTTATCCTGCCGCAGGCCGCTGTCATCACTCCCAATACCATCGAGGCGCGCCGCCTGGCGGACCTGCATCGGGACGGGCACGACGAGGGTTCCCTCTACGATTGCGCCACCCGGCTGCTTGATTCGGGCTGCAAACATGTATTGATCACCGGCTCCCACGCGCAGACGCCGCAGGTCATCAATACCCTCTACGGCCGTGGCGGCGTGATCCGCGCCGATACCTGGGAGCGCCTGCCTGGCAGCTACCACGGTTCCGGCTGCACGCTGGCGTCCGCCGTGGCGGCGGCGCTGGCCCACGGCATGGAGATGTCTGCAGCGGTCCAGGAAGCCCAGCGCTTCACGTGGAGGACGCTGGAGGCAGCCTTCCGGCCCGGCATGGGGCAGCACATTCCCGATCGATTTTTCTGGTCCAGGCCGAGCCTGGTGGGCGAGGGCTGAAGTGATGTTCGGACGTGGTCTTTATCTGGTGACGCCGGACTGGAACGACACCGAGGCGCTGGCTGCTGCCCTCGCGAATGTGCTGCCGGCTCGGCCGGCCCTGGTCCAGTACCGTAACAAGAATGCCGATCCGTCCTTGAAGCGGGAGCAGGCGGTCCGCCTGCTGGCCTTGTGCCGTGAGGCGTGCGTGCCGCTGGTGCTCAACGACGACCTGGCGCTTGCGCTGGAGATCGGTGCTGATGGCGTCCACCTGGGCCGTGATGACGGCGATCCGGCGGCGGCCCGGCGGGCCCTCGGCGCGCAGCGCATCCTCGGCGTCAGTTGCTATGGGGAGTGGCAGCGGGCGGTGGCGGGGGCTGCGGCCGGTGTCGACTACGTCGCCTTTGGCGCCATGTATCCGTCTTCCACCAAGCCCGCCGCGGTGCCGGCGCCCCTCGACATTCTGACCCGTGCCAAGCGGGAGCTGGGCCTGCCGGTGGCGGCCATCGGCGGCATTACCGTCGATAATGCCCCGGCGCTGATCGAGGCCGGCGCCGACCTGCTGGCCGTCATCAGTGACGTATTTGCAGCCCCCGCTCCGGCCGCCCGCGCGGCGGCCTATGCCGGGCTGTTCGATTGACCAACAAGGAAACACCAGCATGAGCAGCCGTAACGAAGAACTCTTTGCCCGCGCCCAGCGCACCATTCCCGGCGGTGTCAATTCGCCGGTCCGGGCCTTCCGCTCGGTGGGCGGCACGCCGCGCTTCCTGAAGAAGGCGCTCGGCGCCCGGGTGTGGGACGCGGACGGCAAGGAATACCTCGACTACGTTGGCTCCTGGGGGCCGGCGATTCTTGGCCACGCCGACCCGGTGGTGGTCGAGGCGGTGCGCGCGGCGGCCCTTGACGGCCTGTCCTTCGGCGCACCGACCGAGCGCGAGATCGACATGGCCGAGCGCCTGTGCGAGCTGTTGCCCAGTCTCGAGATGGTGCGCCTTGTCTCCAGCGGCACCGAGGCGACGATGAGCGCGATCCGCCTGGCCCGGGGGTTTACCGGCCGCGACGCGATCATCAAGTTCGAGGGCTGCTATCACGGCCACGCCGACAGCCTGCTGGTGAAGGCCGGCTCAGGCCTGCTGACCTTCGGCAACCCGTCGTCGGCGGGCGTGCCGGACGATTTCGCCAAGCACACGGTCGTGCTCGACTACAACAACCCGGCCCAGCTCGAGGAAACCTTCAAGGCCCGTGGCGGCGAGATCGCCTGCGTGATCATCGAGCCGATCGCCGGCAACATGAACCTCGTCAAGCCGTCCGCCGAATACATGCACCTGCTCCGTCGCCTGTGTACCGAGTACGGCACGGTGCTGATCTTCGACGAGGTGATGACCGGTTTCCGCGTCGGACCGCGCGGTGTGCAAGGCCTGTTCGGCATCACGCCGGATCTGACGACCCTCGGCAAGGTGATCGGTGGCGGCATGCCGGTGGGCGCTTTCGGCGGCCGCCGCGACATCATGGAAAAGATCGCCCCGCTGGGCGGCGTGTATCAGGCTGGCACCCTGTCGGGGAGCCCGGTGGCCGTGGCGGCCGGCCTCGCCAGCCTGGAGCAGATCGCCAGGCCGGGTTTCTACGAGGTGCTGACGGCCCGTACCGAACGCCTCGTGGCAGGCCTCAATGCGGCGGCGGCCAGACACGGCGTGACCTTCAGTGCCGATTCCGTCGGTGGCATGTTCGGCCTGTATTTTGCCAAGACCGTGCCGCAGAGCTACGCGGATGTGATGGTTTCTGATCGGGAACGCTTCAATCGCTTCTTCCACGCGATGCTGGATGCCGGGCATTACTTCGCGCCGTCGGCCTTCGAAGCCGGTTTCGTGTCGGCCGCCCATTCGGAGGCCGACATCGACAGCACCGTCGCCGCGGCCGAAGCCTGGTTCGCTGCCAACGCGGGCTGAGGCTGCCGGCGGGTGAAAACCCGCCGGGATGAATGTGAAAAGGGGCGAGTGAATCGCCCCTTTTTCGTGCTGGTCAGCTGGCTGCTTCTACATCAAGAAGATCGTCGCCAGTCCGAGGAAGATGAAGAAGCCGCCGGAATCCGTGACGGCGGTGATGATCACGCTGGAGCCGACCGCCGGATCCTGCCCGATGCGGTGGCGGAGCATTGGGGCCATCACGCCGACGAAGGCGGCGACGAGCAGGTTGAGCGTCATCGCGGCGGTCATCACCAGGCCCAGCTTGCCGCTACCGTAGAGCACCCAGGCTAGCACTCCGAGCAGGCCACCCCACACGATGCCGTTGATCAGCGCGACGCCGAGCTCCTTCTTGAGCAGGCGGCTCAGCGCGTCGTCCTGCACCTGGCCCATGGCGATGCCGCGGACGATCATCGTGATGGTCTGGTTGCCCGAGTTGCCGCCGATACCGGCCACGATGGGCATAAGCGCTGCCAGTGCTACCAGCTTTTCGATCGAGCCTTCGAAGGCGCCGATCACCCGACTGGCGATGAAGGCGGTGACCAGATTGGCGGCCAGCCAGGACCAGCGGTTCTTCACCGAGTCCCATACCGGCGCGAAGATGTCTTCGCCTTCCTTCAGGCCGCCCTGGCTGAGCAGCTCGCTCTCGGTTTCCTCGCGGATGAAGTCCACCACCGTGGCCACCGTCACCCGGCCGACCAGCTTGCGGTGGTAATCCACCACTGGCGCCGACACCAGGTCGTAGCGCTCGAAGGCCTGGGCTGCGGTCTCGGCTTCGTCGGAGGGTTCGAGGGTGAGGGTGTCGGTGAGCATGATCTCGCTCACCTCTGTTTCCGGGTCGTTGATCAGCAGCCGGTCGATGGGCAGCACGCCGCGCAGGTGTTCGTCCCGGTCCACCACGAAGAGCTGGTCGGTGTGGTCCGGTAGAGCGTCGAAGCGGCGCAGGTAGCGCAGCACCACTTCCAGCGTGACGTCCTCACGGACGGTGACCATCTCGAAGTCCATCAGCGCGCCGACGGAGTCTTCCGGGTAGGACATGGCAGCACGCAGCTGCTCGCGCTCTTCCGGGTCGAGGCCCTGGTAGACCGCTTCCATGACTTCGTGGGGCAGGTCGGGTGCCAGGTCGGCCAGTTCGTCGGCGTCGAGCTGTTCGGCGGCGGCGCGCAGGGAGGCCGAGTCCATCGACTCGATGAGGGATTCCCGTACGGCGTCGGAGACTTCCAGCAGGATCTCGCCGTCCCGCTCGGCCTTGACCAGATCCCAGACGAACAGGCGCTCGTCGAGCGGAAGGGCTTCGAGGATGTGGGCGACGTCGGCCGAGTGCAGGCTGTCGAGCTTGTGGGTCAGCTCGTGGACGTGTTGCTTGTGGACCAGGCTTTCCACCAGGTCATGCTTGGGCATGTCCTGGCGATGGACGAGTTCTTCTACCAGCTTGTGGCGGGCAAGCAGGTGCTGAACCTCGCGCAGGTGGCTTTCGAGGTCGTCGTGTTGCTGCAGGTCGTCGGCTTCGGCCATGGTCGCAATTCCGTGCTCCGCTGCGCGCCGGGTGGTGCGCAGGGGGCGGATTCTACGGGGTTTGCGGCGCTGCGGCGACGGGCATTTTCACGCTCGCGGGAGGGTTTCTGGTCAGGGCCAGGCGCGCGCGCCGAACATCATGCGCTTGGCGACGAAGTGGCGAGCCGGCGGCAGCAGGTCGAGGGCGAACAGACCCGCGCCGCGGGCGTGCTTGAACGGCCCGAATGAGGTGCTGAACAGGCGCACCAGGGCATCGGTGAAGCGGATGGTGCCGGTCCGGTCGAGGCGGCGGGCATCGGCGTAAGCGGCCAGGGTTTCCGTCGCGCCCGGGTCGCCGCCGGCGCGGATCAGCGTCTGAGCGCAGGTCCACACGTCGCGCAGAGCCAGGTTGTAGCCCTGGCCAGCGACCGGGTGGAGGGTCTGGGCGGCGTTGCCGAGCCACACCGTGCGGTGCCCGACGGGTTTCTGTCGATAGCGCAGCACCAGGGGATAGCGAGCGCGCGGGCCAACTGCGGCAAAACGCAGGCGCTGGCCGAAGTGTTCCTGCAGGCGTGCCAGGTAGGCTGTGTCGTCAAGGGCGAGCAGGTCGTCCGCGTCGTCTGGCGCGGCGGTATGCACGATTGCGCAGTCGTGGCCGCAGGGCAGCACGGCCAGCGGCCCCTGGGGTGTGAAGCGTTCCCAGGCGCGGCCGTGGTGCGGCGTGGCCGGCGTGGCAACGCTAATCACCGCGTGCTGGCCGTAGTCCCGCTCGACGAGGGGGCTCTCCTCGTCGCTGACGATGCTGCCTTCGGCGCAGGCGGCCAGACGGGCGGACAGGTTGTGACCGTCGGCAAGGCTGATCAGCACATCATCGGCGCCGGGCACCAGGCGGCTGACCGTGGTGTGCTCGCGCACCGGGATGCCGGCGGCCAGCAGCGCGTCGTCCAGCGCTGCGGCCAGGGCACCGGCGGCGACCACGTAGCCGAGGGCCGCCTGGCCGTATTCCTCGGCCTGCAGCAACGTGCGGCCGAGGCCGCCCTGGTGGGAGACGTGGATGCTCTCGATGGCGGTGGCCGGCAGGCGATCCCACACGCCAAGGCGTTCCAGGGTCAGCCGGGTGCCGTGGGACAGGGCCAGAATGCGTGGATCGTCGCGGGCTGCACCGCGCGGGCGGGCATCCACCAGTAGCAGGTCGAGGCCGGCATCCTTGAGGGCGAGGGCCAGCGCCATGCCCACCGGGCCGGCGCCGACGATGACGAGGTCGTTGCGGTTCATGAAGATCGTTCGGGTTGGTTGACCGGGCTCAGGCGCCGGCCATCACGGCTTCGATGTCGGCGACGCTCTTCGGCGTAGCGGCGGTGATGATCTCGCAGCCGCCGTCGGTGACCAGTGCGTCGTCCTCGATACGGATGCCGATGTTCCAGAAGGCTTCCGGTACGCCAGCGGCGGGGCGGATATAGCAGCCGGGTTCGACGGTCAGCACATGGCCGGTGACCAGCGGGCGCCATTCGCCGGCCAGTTTGTATTCGCCGGCGTCGTGCACGTCGAGGCCGAGCCAGTGGCCGGTGCGATGCATGTAGAACTGGCGGTAGCTGCCGGATTCGAGCACGCCGTCCAGTGTGCCGGTGAGCAGGCCCAAATCGATGAAGCCCTGGGCAAGCACGCGGGTGGCGGCGTCGTGCGGGTCGTTCCAGCCGGCGCCGGGGCGGATCGCCGCAATGGCGGCGGCCTGGGAGGCCAGCACCAGTTCGTAGGCGGCCTTCTGCGGTCCGCTGAAGTGGCCGCTCACCGGGAAGCTGCGGGTGATGTCGGACGCGTAGCCGTCGAGCTCGCAGCCGGCGTCGATCAGCAGCAGGTCGCCGTCCTTCAGCTGGCAGTCGTTCTCCACGTAGTGCAGCACGCAGGCGTTGGCGCCGCCGGCGACGATGGAGCCGTAGGCCGGGGCCTGGCTGCCGTGGCGGCGGAATTCGTGCAACAGTTCGGCTTCGACCTCGTATTCCCAGGCGCCGGGGCGGGTGGCGCGCATCGCACGGCGGTGGGCGCCGGCGGAGATGTCGGCTGCGCGGCGCATGGTGGCGATCTCAAAGGCATCCTTGACGAGGCGCATCTCGTCGATCAGCCCGCGCACGTCGCGGATCTGGCCGGGGGCGTGGCAGCCGGTGCGGGCCTGGGCGCGCACGCGGTTGAGGGCGTCGGCGATGCGGCTGTCCCAGGCTGGCTCGTAGCCGACCGAATGGAAGATGGCCGGCTGGTTGGCGAACAGTGTGGCGAGTTGCTCGTCCAGTTCGGCAACCGGGTGGGCCTCGTTGAAACCGAAAGCCTCCTGTGCGGCCTCGGGGCCGAAGCGGTAGCCGTCCCAGATCTCCCGTTCCATATCTTTGGTGCGGCAGAACAGGATGCTGCGCGGGGTGTCGCCGGCCACCAGCACCAGCACCGCCTCGGGCTCGCGGAAGCCGGTGAGGTAGTAGAAGTAGCTGTCGAAGCGGTAGCCGTAGTGGGTGTCCCGGTTGCGGATGCGTTCCGGCGCGGTGGGAATGACGGCGACGCCGCCTCCGGCAGCCTGCATGGTCTGCAGCAGGCGGGCGCGGCGGGCCTGGAAGGGGGAAATGTCGAGGGGCATGGCGATGTCCGGTGGCTGGATTCTGGATTGACCGTGGGGTGGCCGCTTTGTTGCGAGCTTACGGCAATCCCCTCAGGGCGTGCAGGGACGGGCTTCGCGCAGGCGGGCGTCGAGCTCGCGCAGGCGCTCCGGCGTGCCCACGTCCACCCAGTCGCCGATCAGGCGGCTGCCGGCGACGTGCTTCCCGTTCATCGCGCTGCGCAGCAGCGGCGCCAGCTTGGCCGGGCCGGTGCCGTCCACACCGATGAACAGCGCCGGGTGATAGGCGCCAAGGCCGGAGAAGGTCAGGCGCTGGTCGCCGTCGTCGTGGATCAGGCCGTCCGGGCACAGGGCGAAGTCGCCTTGCGGATGATGAGGCGGATTGGCGACCAACAACAGGTGGGCTTGAGTGCCACCGGGGCTCAGGTTGTCGGCGGCGCGGCGCAGGCCAGCCAGGTCGGCATCGCAGAAGACGTCACCGTTCACCACCAGGAAAGGCTCGTTGCCGAGTAGCGGCAGCGCGCGGGCGATGCCGCCGGCGGTTTCCAGTGCGGTCTCTTCTGCTGAGTAACGGATATGCACGCCGAAGCGCGATCCGTCGCCAAGGGCCTCCTCTATCATCCAGCCTAGGTGGGCGTGGTTGATCATCAACTCGCGGATGCCCGCTGCCGCCAGGCGCTCGATGTGCCACACGATCAGCGGCTTGCCGCCTACTTCCAGCAAAGGCTTGGGGCAGTGGTCGGTGAGCGGACGCATGCGTTCGCCGCGGCCCGCGGCGAGGATCATCGCTTTCATCGCCGCGTGCTCAGAACGAGTAGCCGACTTCGGTGATGGTCGGGTCGGTCTGTTCCAGAATGCGCAGCAGCGGCTTGAGTTCGCCGTAGCGTTCGCAGGTCTTGCGCAGGTAATGCAGGACCAGCGGCATGTCCTTCAGGTAGCCGTCCTTGCCGTCCCGGTGATAGAGGCGGGCGAAGATGCCGAGCACCTTGATGTGGCGCTGCACGCCCATGTACTCGTAATCGCGGTGGAAGTCGGCGAAGTCCTCACGGACAGGCAGGCCGAGGCTGCGGGCGGTTTCCCAGTAGCGTGCCAGCAGGTCGAGGGTGAAGTCCTCGTCCCAGTGGACATAGGCGTCTTTGAGCAGGGAGGCCAGGTCATAGGTCAGCGGGCCGTAGACGGCGTCCTGGAAGTCGAGCACGCCTGGGTTGGGTGCGGACAGCATCAGGTTGCGGCTGTGGTAGTCGCGATGGACGTAGACCTTGGGCTCGGAGAGGTTCACGTCGAGGATGCGGTCGAAGACTTCGTAGAGCTGCTGGGCCTGCTTGTCGGTGAGGGTGAGGCCCTTGTGGCGCGATACGTACCATACCGGGAACAGCTCCATCTCCCGCAGCAGTAGCTCGCGGTCGTACTCGGGCAGCACGCCGGGCTTGCTGGAGAGCTGGATGCTCATCAGCGCGCCGAGGGCTTCCGCGTACAGGTTGTGGGCGTTGTCCTTGGTCAGCGCCTGCAGATAGGTCGTGCTGCCCAGGTCGGACAGTAGCAGGAAGCCCTGTTCGAGGTTCTGTTTGATGATCTGCGGCACATGCACGCCGGCAGCGCCGAACAGTTCGGCGACCTTGACGTAAGGGCGGCAGTCTTCGTGGCTGGGCGGCGCGTCCATGACGATCAGCGAAATCGGATCGTCGGCGAAGGTCAGCCGGAAATAGCGCCGGAAGCTGGCGTCGGCGCTGGCCGGGGCGAGTTCGAAGGCGCGGCCGGGAAATTCGGCGGCGATCCAGGCCTGGAGTTGTTGGCGTCGTTCCACGGGAGTCGAAGAAGGGTTCGTGTAAAATCCGGCAGTTTATCAAACCAAGCGGTCGGCTCGCCGGCTGGTTCCCGCTCCAGGATGAAACCACGTACGCAGTTGCGCTTCCTGTCCATCGCCCTTTTCGCCCTGTGGGGGCGGGCGGGTGCTGAAGATCTCCCTCCCTTCGTGGTGTCGCCGTCGTTGCTCGGCAAGCCGGCTACCGCCCGGCCTGCCGCCACGCCGCAGCCTTCGGCGCCGGCCGCCGCGCCGTCCCGGCCTGCGGCCGCATCTGCATCGGCCTCGGCCCCAGCGAAGAAGGCCGCCACGCCGGCTGCCGGCGGGCGCAAGGGCGCTACGCTGCAGCCTGCCACGGCCGGAGCTGCTGCGC
Source organism: Zoogloea sp. JDB1 (assembly GCF_056724025.1). NCBI lineage: Bacteria > Pseudomonadati > Pseudomonadota > Betaproteobacteria > Rhodocyclales > Zoogloeaceae > Zoogloea > Zoogloea sp. JDB1. The sequence goes on along the minus strand of NZ_CM161496.1, from coordinate 5,602,659 downwards.
TGCCGCCGCATACGACGGTGATCGACGGCGACCGGGTGACCGGTCGTCAGGATCTGGACGCGGTGGCCGAGGGCTCGGCCGTGCTGACCCGCGACAACACCCGTGTCGAAGCCGACAAACTGCAGTATTTCGAATTGACCGACGAGGTGGAGGCCACCGGCCACGTCCGCATCACCCGTGGACAGGACGAGATGACCGGCCCCCATGCACGCATGAAGGTGCAGGAGCAGGTCGGCACCTTCGATTCTCCGAGTTACTCGATCAGCCGTCCGCCGCGCGGCCCGCGCCCCGGCGAGGCACCGCTGCTGCCCGGCCAGGCCGTGCCGATGAGCCAGCAGCCGCTGACTGGCCATGGCTCGGCCGATTCCCTGCAACTGGAGGGCGAGAACCAGTTCCGCTTCTTCAACGCCACCTGGACCAGCTGCAAGCCCGACCGTCCCGACTGGTACGTCAAGGCCAAGGAGCTCGAGCTCGATTACGATCGCAGCGTGGGCGAAGCGACCAACGGGACGCTCATCTTCAAGGGCGTGCCGCTGGCCTACATGCCGTGGGCCGACTTCCCGCTCGGCGACAGCCGCAAGTCCGGCCTGCTGTCGCCGACCTTCGGTACGTCGAACAAGGTCGGCTTCGACCTGACCATTCCGTACTACTTCAACCTGGCGCCGAACTACGACGACACGTTGACCACCCGTTACATGGGGCGGCGCGGCCTGCAGCTGCGCAACGAGGCGCGCTACATCACGCCGACTTATCGGGGCATGAACTACTTCGAGTGGATGCCCAACGATGAAGTGGAAGGGCGCAGCCGGATGGCCGGCCAGATCCGCCACAATCAGGTCTTCGGCGACGGCTGGGCCGGCAACATCGATTTTTCCGGCGTTTCCGATCCGCGCTACTTCATCGACCTGAGCTCGCGGCTGGCGCTGACATCGCAGGTGAACCTGCTGCGCCAGGGCATGGTGAGCTACTCCGGCGGCGGCTGGTGGAATGCCACCGGCTTGTTGCAGGCCTATCAGACGCTGCAGGATCCCAATGGCGCGCCGGTGGCTGTTCCATACAAACGCCTGCCGCAATTGACCCTGACGGCCAACCGGCCCGAACTGCCCGGCGGCACGACCTTCCTGCTCAACAGCGAATACGTGGCCTTCAGCCACCCGACCCTCGACGAGGGACGGCGAATGACGCTCTACCCGCAACTGGCCCTGCCGATCCAGACCTCGGCTTTCTACGTGACGCCGAAGATCGGCGTACACATGACGCGCTACGACCTCGACCGCCGCACGACCGTCGGTGAGAATACCGTGACCCGGACGCTGCCGATCATGTCGGTGGATAGCGGCGTGACCTTCGAGCGCGACACCAATTTTGTTGGCCGCGACTACGTGCAGACCCTCGAACCGCGGGTGTATTACCTCTACGTGCCGTATCGCGACCAGTCGATGATCCCGAACTTCGATTCTGGCTCCTACGACTTCAACTTCGCGCAGCTCTTCGCTGAAAACGTCTATACCGGCGGCGACCGCATCTCCAATGCCAACCAGCTCACCACCGCGGTCCAGTCCCGCCTGATCGACCCCGCCACGGGGGCCGAGACGGTGCGTGCGCTGCTCGGGCAGCGCTATTACATGGACGATCAGCGGGTCGTGCTGCCGGGCGGCACGCCACGCACCGGCAAGCGGGCCGACCTGCTGGGCGCCTTCGGCATCAACCTGGCATCGAAGACTCAACTGGAGACGGCGTGGCAGTACAACCCGCGGGATCACTGGACCGAGAGATTCAACTTCGGCCTGCGCTTCCAGCCCAGTTACGCTCACGCCATCGGCGTCAACTGGCGCTATCGCCGCAACTATTCCACCGATGATGCCAATCCGGACGGTTTCCGTGACCTGGACATCACCGGCCAGTGGCCGCTGTGGGGCAACTGGTATGGCGTCGCGCGCTATAACCGCAACCTGCGCGACCATAGACTGAACCAGGGGGTTGCCGGCATCGAGTACAACGCGGGGTGCTGGGTGTTCCGCGGCGTCGTGCAGCAGCTGACCACCAGTGTCAACGACGTGACCCGCGCCTTCTTCTTCCAGCTCGATTTCAACGGTGCCGGCAGCCTCGGCTCCAGCCCGATCAACGTGCTCCGCCGTAGCATCCCCGGATATGGGAAGATCAACGACGGTTCCAACCCCTTCTACAGTGAAGACGACTTCTGACAGATCGTCCCGCCCCCATGAAACTGATCGTCTCCCTGCTTGCCGCCTATCTGGTCACCCAGTCTGCCTTCGCCGCCAACGGGCCGGTCGAAGTGGACCGTATCGTGGCCGTCGTGAATAGCGAAGTCATCACCCAGTCCGACCTGCGCCAGCGGGTCGAGCAGGTTACCCGCCAGTTGTCCCGCCAGGGCACCCCGCTGCCGCCCACCGACGTGCTCGAAAAGCAGGTTCTGGAGCGCCAGATCATGGAGCGGCTGCAGATCCAGCTGGCCAACGAAACCTCCCTGCGAGTCGACGATGTGACCCTCGATCGGGCCATCGGCCGCATCGCCGACAACAACAAGCTGTCGATGACCGATTTCCGCAAGGCCCTCGAGAAGGACGGCTTGTCCTGGGACCGTTTCCGCGAGGAGATCCGCAACGAGATCCTGATCAGCCGCGTGCGTGAGCGCGAGGTGGAGAGCCGCATCGTGATCTCCGATGCCGAGGTGAACAACTTCCTTGCTCACCCGGAAAACGTACTCGGCCAGCAGGAATTCAATCTGTCCCACATCCTGATCCGCACGCCGGAAGGCGCCACGCCGGAGCAGCTGGCCCGTGTTCGCGCCCGCGCCGAAGACGTGGCGGCCCGCATTGCCCGTGGTGAGCCCTTCGACAAGCTGGCCGCCAGCTTCTCCGATGCGCCGGACGCCCTGTCCGGCGGCAATCTGGGTTGGCGCAGTGCGGAGCGTCTGCCCAGCCTCTTCGCCGAGGCCGTGGCCAGTCTGAAGCCCGGCGACACGACCCCGATCCTGCGCAGCTCGGCCGGTTTCCACATCGTGCGCCTGCTCGACCGGCGTGGCGGCAACGAATCCGCTGCTCCAACCAAGGTGCAGCAGACCCACGCCCGCCACATCCTCATCAAGACCAGTGAAGTGGTGTCCGACGCGGAAGCCCGTCGTCGCCTGGCCGAACTGCGCGAGCGGGTAGTGCAGGGCGGTGCAAGCTTCGCCGAACTGGCCAAGGTCCATTCCGCCGACCTGTCCGCCTCCAAGGGCGGTGACCTGGGCTGGATCTATCCTGGTGACACCGTGCCGGAGTTCGAACAGGCCATGGATGCCCTCAAGCCGGGCGAGCTCAGCCAGCCGATCCAGTCGCCCTTCGGCTGGCACCTGATCCAGGTGGAAGAGCGTCGCATGCAGGACGTCTCCGAAGACCGCAAGCGTGCCGCTGCCCGCAACGCCCTGCGCGAACGCAAGATGGACGAGGCCTACCAGGACTGGTTGCGCCAGCTGCGCGACCGCGCTTACGTGGAATACCGCACGGAAGACAAATAAACCGGGAACGGCGCGCTTCAGACGATGGTCTGACGCGCGTATAGTCTTCTCTTCAGCCCCCGTAGCGGGGCTTTTCCATTTCCTCTCTCCGATGTCCTCTCAGCTTCCCGTCCTTGCCATCACCAGCGGCGAGCCCGCCGGGATCGGCCCCGACCTGTGTGCGGCCCTGCCGCGCCGCGAATGGCCTGCCCGCCTCGTTGTGCTGGGCGACCGTGACATGATCGCGGCACGCATCCATGCGGTCGAACCCTCCCTTGACATCATCGACTATCGTCCGGACGGCGCCTCCCGCGAGGGTGCGCTGGAAGTCCTGAACGTGCCGCTGGCCATGCCAGCGGCCCCTGGCCGACTCGATGCGATCAATGCCCGCTACGTGCTGGCGGTGCTGGATCGGGCCATCGATGGCTGCAAGTCCGGCGAGTTCGCCGGCATGGTCACTGCGCCGGTGCACAAGGGCATCATTTGCGAGGCCGGCGTGCCGTTCTCCGGCCATACCGAGTACCTCGCCGAAGCCACCGCCACGCCGCTGGTGGTGATGATGCTGGTCGGTGGCGGCCTGCGCGTGGCGCTGGCGACGACCCATCTGCCGTTGAAGGACGTGCCGGCGGCGATCACCCGTCCGCTGCTCACCGACACCCTGCGCATCCTGCACAAGGATCTGCGCGAGCGCTTCGGCCTGGCGTCGCCGCGCATTCTGGTGGCCGGCCTCAACCCCCACGCGGGCGAGGGTGGTCACATGGGCACCGAGGAGATCGAGGTCATCACGCCGGTGCTGGACGCCCTGCGTGCCGAAGGCATGCAGCTCGTCGGCCCGCTGCCGGCCGACACCCTGTTCGTCCCGCACACGCTGGAGCAGGGCGACGCGGTGCTTGCCATGTATCACGACCAAGGGCTGCCGGTGCTCAAGCACGCCAGCTTCGGCGGTGGCGTCAACGTGACCCTCGGCCTGCCGATCATCCGTACCTCCGTCGATCACGGTACCGCGCTCGATCTGGCCGGCACCGGCCGCGCCGAGCCGGGTAGCCTGTTTGCTGCCGTCGAACTGGCCATCCAGATGGCCAAGGGGCGGAGCCAGGCATGAACACCCGCCGACGTTTGTTGCTTGGTGCCGCCTCCGCGCTGGGCCTGGCCGCCTGTGGCGGCCTGCCGCAAAAATCTGCCGAGGCGCCCGCTCGCCCGCTGGTAGCCCGCAAGCCGAAGATCGCACTGGCCCTTGGTGGCGGCGCGGCGCGCGGCTTCGCGCACATCGGGGTCATCAAGGCTCTGGAAACCAACGGCATCGTGCCGGACTTCGTGGTCGGCACCAGCGCCGGCTCGGTGGTCGGTGCGCTCTACGCGGCCGGGCACGGGCCTTTCGAACTGCAGCGCCTGGCGATCCAGCTCGACGAGTCGGCGATCACGGACTGGAGCCTGTTCGACCGCGGCGTGATCAAGGGTGAGGCTCTTGAACGCTTCATTAACACCAATGTTGGCAACAAGCCCATCGAAGGGCTCAAGCGGCGCTTTGCGGCGGTTGCCACCGACCTGCAGAGCGGCGAGCCGATCGTTTTCCAGCGCGGCAACACCGGCATGGCGGTGCGTGCGTCGGCGTCCATCCCCGGTGTCTTCCCGCCGGTGGCGGTCAGTGGCCGTGAGTACGTGGACGGCGGCCTGGTGGCGCCGATCCCGGTGCGCGAGGCGCGTAGCCTCGGCGCCGACATCGTCATCGCGGTGGACATCTCCGGCCGCCAGAGCGGCAAGAAGAACCAGGGCACGGCGGACGTGCTGCTCGACACCATCTCCATCATGGGCGGCGCCCTCGGAAAGGTCGAACTGGCGGGGGCCGACGTGATCATTCGCCCGGAGCTGCGCGGCGTGCCGGCAACCAACTTCCAGCAGCGTCACGAGGCGATCCTCGCCGGTGAGCAGGCTGGCTTCTCGGCGGTCGCCCGCATCAAGGACGCACTGGCCGCGTGGGAAAGGAAAAATGGATGAGCGAACAACATCAGGCGCGTAAGCGCTTCGGCCAGAACTTCCTGTCCGACCCAAACATCATCCGCAAGATCATCGAGGCGATCCGCCCGGTTGAAGGTGACCGCATGGTCGAGATCGGCCCCGGCCTTGGCGCGATGACCGAGCCGCTGATGGACCGCCTCGGCCACCTGCACGTAGTGGAGATCGACCGCGACCTGATCGCCCGCCTGAAGACGACCCACTCGCCGGAGCGCCTGACGATCCACGAGGGCGACGCCCTCAAGTTCGATTTCGGCAGCCTGGTGGCCGACGGTGCGCCGCTGCGGGTGGTCGGCAACCTGCCCTACAACATCTCTACGCCGATCCTGTTCCACCTGGCCGAGTTTGCCGACAAGGTGAAGGACATGACCTTCATGCTGCAGAAGGAAGTGGTGATGCGCATGGTCGGCGAGCCGGGCACGGAGGAGTACGGGCGATTGTCAGTGATGCTGCAGTATCGCTTCAACATGGGGCGCGTGTTCGACGTGCCGCCCGGGGCATTCCGCCCGGCGCCGAAGGTGATGTCGAGCATCGTGCGCATGGTGCCGCGGCCGGCCGCGGAATGCACGGCGGCCGACTACGCGCTGCTCGGCAAGATCGTCACCGCCGCCTTCGGTCAGCGCCGCAAGACGCTGCGCAACACGCTGCGGGATTACCTCGGCGAGGATGACTACACTGCGCTTGGCATTGATCCTGGCCTGCGTGGCGAGCGACTCGGCGTAGACGACTTCGTACGCATTGCCAACCATGTGGCGGCCCGCGGTGCAGCTGCCGGTTGAGTGAGGCGGATGTGCCGTCCATGAAAAAACCCGGCGGCGAGCCGGGCTTTTTCATGGTACATCGTGGTGCTGATCAGTCCTTCTTCATCGGGCAGGTGTTGATGCCGATCAGCGTGTAGGCCGGGCAGAAACCGATCAGCCCGGTGGCGATCGGCATCAGGCCGATCCACGCCCAAACCGGGCCGCCGAGGGCCGCCCATGCCACCAGCGCGGCACCGCCGCCGACGCGTACGATCCTGTCGAGATTGCCTTCGTTTCGTTTCATGATGGCCTCCTTGGCCGCTTCATTCAGGTGTCCGCATTTCACCAGCATTTTGCGACGGACGTCTGTAACCTTGGTTACACAGCCTGCCCGCCGTCAGCCCGCCGCCACGCGGCGCAGGCCGGCGGGGTCCAGGATTTCCACCTGCTCGCGGGACAGGGCGACGAGCCCTTGTTCGGCGAAGCCTTTCAACAGGCGGCTGACGATCTCCCGCACGCTACCCAGTTCGTCGGCCAGCTGCTGGTGGGTGACATGCAGGCGTTGTCCCTTGCCGAGCAGCAGCGCGGCGAGGCGCTGGTCGAGCTTGCGGAAGGCGACTTCCTCGATCAGCTGCATCAGATCGGCAATGCGTTCGGAGAACAGCTGGAAGATGAAATCGCGGAAGGCTGCCTCGCCGAGCAGGGCCTGGAAATCGGCATTCGGCAGGAGCAGCAGACGCGTCTCCGTCTCGGCGATGCCGCGGGCGTTGTAAGGTGCGTGGCCGAGCAGGCAGGCCGACGAGATGATGCAGGTTTCGCCCGGTGTGACCCGGTACAGCGGCAGTTCCCGCCCGTTGGGGGCGGCCTTGACGACCCGCAGGCTGCCCGACAGCACGAAGGGGAAGCCCTGGCAGGCCTGCAACTCGTCGAAGACGACGGCCCCGGCCGGCACGCTGACGACCTGGGCGTGCTGTTGCAGGCGCAAGCTGGCGGCGGCCGGCAGTGCCGCCAGCACCGGGTAAAGGGTGTCCAGCGGGGCGTTCAGCGCGCCATCGGCGTTGTCCGTCATGCCAGTTCGACGACCACCGGCGCATGATCGGACGGGCGTTCCAGCTTGCGCGGCGCCTTGTCGGTGAAGCAGGCGGTGCATTTTTCCACCAGTGGCTGAGACACCAGCAGGTGGTCGATGCGCAGGCCGAAATTGCGGCGAAAGGCGCCCATGCGGTAATCCCACCAGGAGAAGCTCTTCTCGGGCTGCTCGAAGAGGCGGAAGGCGTCGGTGAGACCAATGTCCAGCAGGGCCTTGAAGGCGTCCCGCTCAGGCACCGACACGTGGATCTCGTCCTTCCAGTCCGGGTGGGCGTCCCGGTCTTCCGGCGCAATGTTGTAGTCGCCGCCGAGCACCAGTTGCGGTGTGGCTTGCAGCTCCGTCTTCAGCCAGGCGGTCAGCGCCTCCAGCCAGGCCAGCTTGTAGACGAACTTGTCGGAGCCGACTGCCTGCCCGTTGGGAAAGTAGCCGCACACGATGCGGACGCCGTCCAAGGTACCGGCGATGATGCGCTTCTGCTCGTCGGCGAAACCGGGGATGTCCAGCGTGACGTTCTCCAGCGGCTTGCGCGTGAGGATGGCCACGCCGTTGTAGGTCTTCTGGCCGTTGAAGACGGCCTGGTAGCCGGCCGCTTCTATCTCTGCCAGAGGAAAGGCCTTGTTTTCGCACTTGAGCTCCTGCAGGCACAGGGCATCGGGCTGGTTTGCGGCCAGCCAGTCGACGACGTGGGGGAGGCGGACCTTGAGGGAGTTGACGTTCCAGGTGGCGATCTTCATGGGGGCTTGAAATCCAGTATTGGCGCGGGTTCTTGTTTTGATGTGTGCTGTTAGCTACGCATCTAGCTACACACCGCTAGTCGGCTTACCGTGATTGTGCCAGTGACGGGAGTCTTGCCGCTCGCTGATCGAAACCACGGAGGAGGGAGCCTGGGCTTCGGCTATCGTTGAACTGCGCAAGCGCGCTTCACGCTTGCGACGGAGATCTGGAAGTGCTCTGCGGTTGCCTTGATGCTCGCGGAGTTCTCGGCACGCCACGCAACCACCTCCGCATCATTCACCGTTTTCTTGCGCCCTAGGTGCTTACCTTCCGCCCGTGCCCGCTCCAGCCCGGCGAGCTGACGAGCCTTCAGGTTCTCGCGCTCCAGTTCAGCCACTGCAGCCAGCATCGTCAGCATGAGTTTCCCCGCAGGGGTTGCCAGATCGAAGCCTTCCCGCATCGAGATGACCGAGGCGCCCGTCTCCTTCAAGGCCTCGACGGTATTGAGCACGTCTAGGGTGTTACGGCCGAGGCGATCGATTGCAGCGACCACCACAATGTCACCGTCCCGCACATAGCCGAGGAGGGCGGACAGGCCGGCCCGCTGGGTCGCAGCCACGGTGCCCGAGACTCCGTCGTCCGAAAACCACTTATCGACCTTGTAGCGTTCTGCGATGGTGCGCCGCTGGTTCTCGCAGGTCTGGTCGTCGGTGGAAACGCGGGTATAGGCAACGATGGCGGACATGGCAGGCCTCTATGTGGCTCAAAATCTATAGCTCACATGATAGGCTGGCTCAAAATAGAAAACAACTTATTTGAGCTATGTGTCTCGGGGTGTTTTGATGGTGGCTCAAAAGGTATGGGTTTTGAACTTAGTCTGGAGCCACCATGTCCTACTCAACATGGCGTATGCTGTAATTAAATACAGCTTGCTGTATCTTTTAAGCGAAATCAGTGGTAAATTCCAAGGGCCTCGGAATGAGGAAGTAACGGCGAATGGCGCCTGATTGTCAAACAATTGCTATGGAGGGAGGGGCTATGTTGGATAGTGAAGTTGTCGCCAACTACTTCATCCAGAAGTCGTTTGATACGGGCGTGCCTCTCAGTCAGATGAAGTTACTGAAGCTTGTCTATATCGCCCACGGTTGGCACAGGGGATATTTCTCGCAGAATCTGATCAACGATGCAGTCCAGGCCTGGAGGTACGGGCCTGTCATCCCAGACCTGTATCGCAAAATCAGTCACTATGGCCGCAGAACGATTGATGCGCCCATTCCTCATTACGGGCTGCCTGGTGATGGTCAGAACCAACTCCCGAATGAGTTGACGATCGCTCTACTTGATCGCGTTTGGGATACTTATAAGAAGTATTCTGCCGTTGAACTATCAGCGATGACTCACCAACCAGGAACACCTTGGGATCAAGTTTGGAGAGAGTCCGGAGGTGATAACTACTCCGGTGCAATCATTCCGAACGAGCTGATTGACCAGCACTACAAGGATAAGATCCGAGCAGCCAAGGGTAATGGAACCGCCTGAGGATTTTGATGCCATTGGTGCTGCCTCTGGGTCCTTACCCCCAGAGGATCTCCAGTTAGCAGAAAAAGAGAAAGATGCACTGGAGGACGGGGCCCAGCGTGTCCGTAAAGAAGTACATTCAATTGCAGTAAGTGCACTTCGCTTCGGAGCTTGGCTGCTCGCGGTAATCATAGTGGTACGGGTTTGGCACTTAGCTGGCCCATCCGAAATTCTCGGTTGGCATTTTCGCTGGCTCAGCGAGACAGAACTTCAGTCTATCGACAAAATGCTTTTTAGCAGCGCGTTTGGTGGCTTAGTTCTTGGTTATCTCAAAGAAATCATGGCACCCGCGAAGAAATAAGACATTCAAGCAGGGGCTGTGTACTAGCGAACTTGGATTGTCTGTTGCTGGCAATGGAAAGCACTGGATTGTGATTCCAGGTGTCACGGGTGCCCGGAACGGGAAGCGAACCCGTAGGCCCTTCCTGTGGCCGGGGGAATCGAACCACCGTCCAGACCTTGAGGCAGGATGGGCCGTTTCTTCAAGAACTACACTGGTTCGATCCCAGTACCGCCCATCCCCACGGTGCGAGACATAGGCCTACATGACCTTGCACCCCATGCAAGTGCGCGACCACCTTATGGCCGGCCGGTAGCGCATCGCCCCGTGCATGGTGTGCACGGTGCACTGTAGACAGCAAAACGCCGGGGCTCGCCCGGCGCTTCTGTACGTTGTTACCGCTGGTCCAGCAGGCAGGGGCACTACCCCTGCAAAGCCTTTACCGCGGCCTGCGGATCGTGCTGGAAGATCCGCAGCAGCGCCCGTGCCGGCCCCGTGGGACGGGTACGCCGTTGTTCCCAGTTCTCGACGGTACGACGTGACACTCCCAGCAGGGCGGCGAGCTCCTTCTGGGTCACGGAGACCGCTTCGCGAATGGCGTGCACGTCAGGATCGTGGATGGTCGTCACCTTCACTCCGGGCACGTCCTCGCCGCGCATGTGGGCGGTCATTTCCTTTACGCCCTGCATGAGGGAGGCAAAGTCTTTTTCATTCATCGCGCAGCACTCCTTCAATCAGTCTCGCCAGTTGCCGGGCCTGGTCTGGTGTCAGGTCTTCCTGGTCGTTCTTGGCGTAAGCGAAGACCAGATAGACCACATCGGCCGCCGTGCGCCAGTAGTAGATCCCCCCGCGTCAGACTAGTTGTCGCCCCGATAAAATCCTAAATTCGGGGGCGATGATGAGAGAACGACGTGGCGCGATACGGACAGGAATTCAAGGATAGGGCGGTGGCGAGATTGCTGCCGCCGGAGAGCGCGACGGTGGAGGCCGTTGCGCGTGAGATCGGCGTGGGCGTAGCGACGCTGGAGCGTTGGAGGAGTGATGCGCTGTCCAGGCCCGCTCGCGAGCGGGCCTGGACAGCGGCGGCCCGGTTCGAGGCGGTGCTCACCACCGCGGCCCTCGATGAGACGGCCCGGAATGCCTGGTGCCGGGAGCACGGGGTTTATCCGCAGGATCTAGCCCAATGGCGTCAGGCAGCCACGCAAGCCTTGGCAACACCCGAGGAGGCCCGTGCCAGTCCCTTGCAGACCAAGCAGGATCGGCGTCGCATCAAGGAGCTCGAGCGGGAATTGCGCCGCAAGGAGAAGGCCCTGGCGGAGGCGGCAGCCCTGCTGGTGCTTTCAAAAAAGCTCGAGGCGATCTTTCCGAAGGACAGGGACGAGGACGCATGATCGGCCTGGAAGATCGCCGGATGAAGGTCCGGAACATTGAAGCCGCCCAGCACGCCGGGGCGCGTCTTGACGCGGCCTGCAAGGTGGCGGGCATCACGCTGCGTACGCTGCAGCGCTGGAAACGTGAGGACGGCCTCGTGCGCGGGGACCTCAGACCGGCAACGCTGCGCCCCCGGCCTGCCCACGCCCTCACCGAGGCGGAGCGGCATGCGCTCTTGCAGGTAGCCAACGACGCCCGCTTTGCCGACCTGCCGCCAGCGCGCATCGTTCCGATGCTGGCCGACGAAGGCGTCTATCTGGCCAGCGAATCGACCTTCCACCGCCTCCTGCGCGAAGCGGGCCAGACGACGCATCGGGGGCGTGCCAAAGCCCCCGCAGCCTCTCGCCCACCGAGCACCCACATCGCCACCGCACCGCGCCAGGTGTGGTGCTGGGACATGACCTATCTGCCGGCCACGGTAGCCGGGCGCTGGTTCCATCTGTATCTGATCCTGGATCTCTACAGCCGCAAGATCGTCGGCTGGGAAGTGCACGGCACCGACGCCGCCGAACATGCCGCCCATCTGGTGCGTCGCACGGCGCTGGCTGAAGGGATCGCCGCCCTGGCGGACAAGCCCATCCTGCACGGCGACAACGGCGCGACGCTCAAGGCCACCACGGTGCTGGCGATGCTCCACTGGCTGGGTATCAAGCCTTCCTACTCGCGGCCCCGGGTCAGCGATGACAATGCTTACGCCGAAGCGCTGTTCCGCACGGCCAAGTACCGACCCGAGTTTCCGGCAAGGGGATTCGAGGATCTGGAAGCCGCCCGATCCTGGGCCAGCGGTTTCGTGCAGTGGTACAACGTCGAGCATCGCCACAGCGGCATCCGCTACGTGAGCCCGGCCCAGCGCCATGCGGGCGAGGATCACGCGATCCTGGCGGCGCGTCACGCACTCTATGCCCAGGCCCGAGCGCGCCATCCTGCGCGCTGGACGGGCAACACCCGGGACTGGTCACCCATCACCGTGGTGACTCTCAATCCCGAGCGAGACGTAGTTGTTGCCATGGGGAATAAACAGCAAAGAGCTGCATGAATCAGGCGACAACTAGCTTGACGCGCGCCGAGGGGCGCTACCGACTCCAGTTTGATCCAGTCGTGGGTCGGTGGCCGACAACGGCCAGGAGCCGTCCATCGTCGTTACATCTTCCTTGAACGCTTTTAGCAGTCGACTATGTTGAATTCATGCAAGTGTGAGCGTTCAGTTTCGGCCGGAAGCGGCCGGACGTCATCCGATCCAGATAGCGGCTATTCGGGCGGAGCGGCATGCTATACGCCTACGCCTCACATGATTGGAGCAATCCACTATGCCGACGGCTGCCGCTATTCCTGTCTTGTTATTTTGCTTTGTGCATAGTTGATTTTTATAAACAGTAGATTGCATAACATATTGTCCGGCATTCCGATTTTATGCGGCAGAACTGTCGCCCTAAAACAAAGTTAGGCGGCCGCGAGTACGGGGGCATCGCGGCCATGTTGTTTCACTTGCCCCTTATTGTGCAAAGGAGATACTCATGGCTGACATCAAAATCAACAAACAACAGTGGGATGCCATGTCCCAAGAAGATCAAAAGGCAATTACAGAAGGCCTTCGATCAACTGGTGGTCTAAAAATCGGAGACCAAATCGTAGGCGACCCCAACGTCCCACCTTTTGACGAGAACACCCAACTCCAGCCAATGTGGAATCCCATTCAGGATCTTTGCAAGTCGGCATGTGACGTTGCTGCTGGTGCGGCAGTGTCATGGTGCACAGCCAATACAGCTGGAGTTGGCTTGGCCGTTTGTTTGGCGGCGGCTGAAGCAGCTCGTCAAGAGTGTCGTAATCGTTGCTAACACCGCCTAACAATTCGCTCAACACGGGCGTTCACGGGCGGCGCTTCGCACCGCCCGTGAACGCCCGTTAGCTCAAACGTTGAGTGACTGCTTTCCCCACAGTTCAACGGCCACGTTGGGTCGATAGGCGACAACCACGTGATGACGTGGCAAGGCAATCAAACGGAAGCTGGGCTCCTTCCGTTGAGGACTGCTGGCTTGAACAGCAAGATGCACCACGGGCCGCCAGTGGTGAAATTCGTACATACCCGCTTTGCTCTGCCCCGGCTTCAATGGAGGCATCTACCTTCCACGCAGGAGAGCAAGCAATGGCGCAGAGTCACCTTATTTGGCGCGATGATCCGTGCAAGGCATGCGGTCAAACCGACTGGGAAATCCGGAAGTGCATCAATGGCGGTGGGCACACCACCTACCTGTTTGTCTGTGCCCACTGTGGCACCCGAACCCAGCGTTTCGTAAGCGCCAAGGTGGTACGGGCCGCGGGCCTGGAGCCCAGGGAGATCAGGCCGGCGCGCCCGAGGCCAGCTTGCCAGGTGTGTGGGAAGCAAGGCGCCGAGCAACATCATTGGGCACCGTGGGCCTTGTTCGGTGCCGAGGCGGCAGCGTGGCCGCAGTCCTTCCTCTGCCGGAGTTGCCACGATCGGTGGCACCAGCTGGTGACTCCACAGATCAGTGCCCAGCGAGGGCTTTAGGCGGAAGGGTCTCCCTCGATCGCTTCGCAGGATGCCGCGTCCAAGAGCTTCAGGGCGACCGCTTCGTGCATGAGGTTGATCACTTGCCGTCGTTTGAGGGCCAGCAGCCGTGCAATTTCTACCGCAGAGGTGCCGGCGCGGGCCAAGCGGGCAATGAAGCGAATGCGGCGGTAGCCGTCAAAGATTTCGTCGATACTGGGAATTTCGATGACTTTATCCGCCCAAATGTCCACAAGCCGCCTGAACGGCACCTCGCCGAGGATTCGGCAAAGCGGGTGATCGGGAGTGGCAAGAGGCGGGATGCGGATGGTCCTTCCGCCATATACGGCCATGAGACGCATGGAGGCTTCAGTGCCCAGATGTGCGCCCAGATCTTCGATGAATCCGTTGGTGTAGTTCACGGCTGTCTCGCTCTCGAGAAGATGCAGTGATGTCGAGCATAACGGCAAGAAAATTCAGCAGCCAGCAGCCGGATTGCCTCGTCTGCCTCACTCAAAACGCCGGGGGATGGCGCGGATCGGGCGCCATTGCGCTGACAGCGAGCCCCCGAAAGGCTGGTAGGTCAGCCAATACCTATTGTTCCCACTCTAAAAAGTAATAGTGGGAACACTGTGGGGGTCGCCAAAGCCTTGCTGCGCCTGACTTCCCCGGATGTGTTCCCACTGTTCCCGGTGTTCCCACGCGTTTCGGCACGTCGGCTTACCCGCCGTGATCGAACAGAGGGCCGTTGCCGGTGACGGTCGGTTCCGGTGTTGCCGTGCTCTCCGGGTCGTCTGTCTGATCCGTGCGGAGCTGCCAGTCACTGCACTCCAGCGAGAATGCGAGCTGGAAGGCGAATTTCTCCGGCCCGGCCGCGTAGATGGTTGCGGCGCGATCGGTCAGCACCCCCACAAAGCACCGCAGGCGTTCGGCGTGGTAGGCCGCCCGGTCCTGGGCTTCCTGCAGCTGGCGCTCAAGGTGGGCCACGCGCTTGCGGAGCTGTGCGGAATCTTCGGTGGCAACCCGGAAGATCTTCGCACGCAGCTTCGCAGGATCGGTGTTGCGGATGACTTCCCGGGCCGCCTGGCGCGGATCCAGCGTGCCATCCGGAAAGACCGTTCGGATCTTGCCCTTCTTCACCCAGGTGCTCACGGTCTGGCGGCTGACTTTGCACATCCGGGAAAAATCGGCCTGGCTGACCCTCAGCCCTTGCGCCAGGTCTTCCGGCTCGAAGGGCAGCGGTGAAGTTGACGGCACCCCCGGCACCTGCCCGGTTTCCGCATTGTTTGGCTTGGTCGTCATTTCGTCATGCCATCTGTCAAGGTTTCAGTAACTTCGGGGGCCGCTGCCTACATCAAAATCGAGGCTCTCCGTACCCTTATGGCCTTTTGCCCTACAGGGGCCCCCGGTCGAACACCGGGCAGCACGCCCCGCGGTCATCGGGGCAGCGTCGAAGGGGGTGGCCTGGGCCATACGCCAAGGGGAGGTCGTCGCGGGCACTGCAGTAGCCTTCGGACAGGCCCGGTCGTCGCAGGTGAGAGCACGTTCGACACGCTTGCTCGACCTCGCTCTGCAGCGGCGCAGAAGGCCTTTCAACCCTATCCCCAGCCGGCTCTATAAATGACGTTGAGTTGTTGTTTGCAGTTTGGCCAAGCCTTGGCTCTTCAAAATCGGTGGGAATAGTGGGAACGTGGGAACACGCAACACTGACTCCTTTTGAATCAACAGGATAGGCAGCATTTTTTGTTCCCACCCCCCTTGAGAGTGTTCCCACTTCCTGTGGGAACGCTTCCGGTTGACGGGGCCGGTCGGCGTGCGACTCCAGGGCCTCATCCACGATCACGGACCAGTTAACACTCATCGTCAAAGCCCTCCAGCACACGGGGCGTCAGCAGGTAGAACCAGCCTGCCTGAGCTGCTCCGGGTTCGCGGAACTTGGTCTGAAAGCGTGTCCTGCGACCATCGATCGAGACTTTCAAGACCCCGCGCTTGCTCAGTTCCTTGGCTACCTGGATCGGATCGAAACCGCTGCACAGCTCGCGTTTGAAGACCTCGGGATACACCAGGTACTCGAAGATGTGATCCGGCTCATTCAGGCTGGCCGTTTCCTTGGTCGGTCGTTTCCAGCCGGCGCGGTTCATCGTCCGCGGGGCGTGGGTATCCACGATGCTGGGGCGCCGGTGATCCTCCAGCCGAGCCCCGGCGTGGGCCTGTATCCAGACCTGCACCTGCTCGAACATCTTCCGTGGCTCGCGGTTCTCCTCACCGCCGAAGGCGCGGAGCCAGTCCTTGAACATCCGCATTGCTGCCACGGTGGCTTCACCTTGCGGCCATCCGGTCAGCCCCCATTCGGTGGCCAGTTCCCCGGCATAAGCCACGGCGGCAAAGCGGGTCGCGGCCCGAATCGCCTGGCCCCCTGCCTTGTCGGAGAGGGCGCGCTTCTCGAAGCCGACACGCAGCTGTTCAAACTGGGCCGGCATCGCGGCGCGGTGCTCGATCACCTTGCCGACAAACGCGGGATACGCGGTGCCGTAGTACCGGGCTGCACTGCGCTCAAGGTGTTCCGAGAAGCGGGCACCATCAGGCTGACCGTGCAGTGCTTCCCAGCAGCCGAACCCGGCTTCCGCATCGGCAGGGAGTTCGCAGAACCGCACCTCCTGGCCGGCGTAAGCGCGCTCCTGGTTCTCCTCGAGAAACTGGGTCAGGCCAAGTTCGCCGTTCGACTGGAACAGCAGCGAGAACGACGCCGTTTCCCGCAAGCCTCCGGCCGCCTGGCCGCGGCCCTTGCCTTGGCCACTGGTGAGCATGCAGGCGGCCAGAGCCACGTCCCGTGGGTTGCCGGCCTGCTTAAGTTCATCGAGGACAAGTACCGCATCACAGTGGCCGGCGGCCAGCCATTCGACGGCGGTGCCAGTCTGCAGCCAGGTCTTGAGGTATTCCTTGGGGCCGCACAGGCTGGCCGCTGCGAACAGCAGCTTAGACTTGCCTAAAGACGAGTTTCCGGCCCAGTGGAAGCCGCCTGGCACGTTGGGATGCAGCCAGCACAGGCCACTGGCAAAAGCAGCCGCAAGGGCAAAGGTCAGCCGGGAGTTGCCCACGGCCAGCGCGGCCACGTTGTTGCGCCAGTCAGCCAGCGTGCCGGCCTGTTTGAACTGGGCGTGCCCCTTGCCGTTCGCTTGGTGCAGCCACAGCTCGGCCCCCGGAGTGGCAAGCGGATCGCGGTCGCCGCCCAGCACGAAGGACCAACGGCCCGGCACGGTCACATCCTCATGCCAGCCGATCCGCTGGGTGAGGCGTGCCCGATCAGGCGGCCGGGAGCGGTTCACGTACATCTTCAGGAGGCCGCCCTTGTTGTCGCCGATGAAGAGCCCCTGGGATCGCAGCAGGCGCGCCAGGGCAGCGCCATCGCCTTCCAGCATGTCGTCGGGCACCAACACCCGGCGGCGCAGACCGTCGTGGTCCCGGAAGGTGGCGAGCCGGCACCAACCTTCGCCCTTCGCATCACGCACCAGGTGGGTGATTTCCAGCGGGGCACAGACGAACTGCTCGACCTGTTCCCAGCCTTCGCCACGTCGCTCAACCTTCAGGCGATAGACGCCGCGGCCTTCGTTGCCATCGCGGAGCTCGAAGAGTTCGCCGCCCTGCGCCGGTGCCTGCACGGCGCCGGCTTTGCCCTTGGCTTTCGTGCGGGGGCGCTTGGCTGGTTTGGTGGCTTCGTCTGCAGGCGGAGCTAGAGCCGTTTCCTGAGCGCTGGCAGCACTTTCCGGCGCGTGCTCATCGATGGGGGCTTCATCGCTCTGCGGGGCCGGAAATGCTGCCGCAGCCGCTTCGAGGATGCCGCGCACTGCGTCCGGGCCTTCGCCTTCACGGGTGCTGGTTGCCAGGTCGTTGAAGTCGGTCGGCGCCTTGCCGGTCTCCTGGTAGCCCGTCCAGCGTGCAGCTGGATCGGAAAACGCCGGCGTGGCGACCACTCCGCCGACCGCACGGGCAGCCTCCTGCGACCGCATCTGGCCGGCGTTGCGGCATTTGTGAGTTTGGCCGCAGCTCGGGCACGTGTCGCCATCGGCAACCCGGACCGGTGCCGCGCAGGCCTGGCAATGGCCGAAGGCATCATCATCGGCGCACAGGATGAAGCGGGCCTGCGGGTAGGCCTCCTGCAGGGCATGGGCAACGGGCTCCAGGCTGCCGGCATCGAAGGCCACGGCGACCGGCCAGCCGATCACCTGATGCAGGCTGGCGGCGGTGGCGTAGCCCTCGGCAACACAAACAGGCTGGTCGGGAAGGATCTCGCCGATCAGATGGAACTTGCCGCGCTTCTCGCCGTGGGGCAGGAAGTCCTTGTCGCGGCCGTCCACCTTCTCCGCGTAGATCGCCTGCAGGCTATGCAGCGTGCCGGACGGGCTGCGCATAGGCACCAGCAGAGCGTTGGGAATGCGGGTTTCGCGCCAATCGCCCGGGCGGACCTCTTCCCACTTGGGCCAGGTGCCCACCCGCAGGTCGTAGGACAGAACGCCCTTGCGGGCGAGGTAGGGATGATCGGCCGGCGCCGGTTTGGCATGGTTCCAGATTCCGTTCGCCTTGCTCCGGGCCTTGTCGAGCTTGGCCTTGGCTTCGGCTTCCCGTGCTGCCCGCTGGGCTTCCATGCGGGCGCGGTGGGCAGCTTCTTCCTCGGGTGTGAGCTGGCGGCCGATGTCGGCCCGCCAGTTCTCCCATTCGAGACCGTCGCGGAAGTTCTGGAAGCCGCCGGCCGGGATGCCATCCAAGTGCAGGAGATAAGCCCCATCCTTTTTGCCCTTGGTGGCGCTGCTCAGCTCGCATCGATGCAGCTTGCCGTCGGCGTCGATATGGTCGGGCAGAAGCAAGCCCCGGCCGGCTGCGGCTGTGCGGAACTGAGAGAGGATCGCGTTCAGATCGAATGACCTGGTAAGGGTCATGGTGCGTCGCCCTCCAGATCGCCGAAGAGATCCCAGTAGCGTCCAAGTTCTTTCAGGCACTTCGAGGCGAAGATGTCTTCGGAGACATTCACGCCGGGTTCCGGGAGCGAGACTCTGATGTTGATTTCTTCAGGCGTGCCATGTCGGCCGACTTCAGCTTCAAAGTGACCAGCGTAGGCGTGTGCAAAGAAATCGAAGCCAAGACCCCGAAACCACCAACCGCAGCGTTTGTCGTCGTATTCAACGGCGACCTCGTGGAGGCGGCCATCACTGGACTGGAGCGTGATCAGGCTCATTGCCAGGCCTCCCCGCGGAGTGCTTTACGCAGTTGGCCGACGTTCCAGGCGGTCACGCCCTCGCTGAGGCGGCGGGGGGCAGGGATTCGACCAGCCTTGGCCCAACGCCAAGTTGTGGCGGGGGAGATCTGGAAGAGTGCCGCCGTGATCGGTAAGCGCACATAGGCCGAGTTGGGCAGCGCGTCGAAGTTGCGGAGAGCATCGGGGATCGGTGCTTCACCCTGGGTGGGCAGCCGCTGCGATAAGCCTGCCTGGGGGGAGAAGGTGGCGGCCCTTTTCATTTTTCACCCCCGTGTGCCTCGTCAGAGAGCAGGCGGCGCACGGCTTCGCCGGGCCAGATCAAACGGCCATTGGGTAGCTTGCGGGGGGTGATTCCCAGGTATTCGCCCTTGATGCAATGGGCGCGGCGGATGCTGGCAGGCTTGACGCTCAAGCCCTTGGACTGGAGTAAGACTGCCAGTTCAGATGTCCCCAGATCACGGGGGGAATGAATGATGCGCAGGTTCATGTTCGTGTCGCCTCAAAGTGGGAGCGACACGAACATTAATCACACATCTTCATCCGGTCAGGAGGGTAGAACAGGGTAGGACGGGGTTTTACCCTGTTCTACCCTGTACTTCGACAGTGAAAAGCGATGATTCCCGAAGAGTTCAGGCGGCATCCGTCAGCCGTGCTGACAGGGGGGCATCCGGGAAGAGCTCATCGTAGATGTCACCTATCTTCTCATCGCCACGGAATCTCAGTTCCATTTTTTTCGAATAATTTCTGTAGAAGCTATTGAGGTCGGCTTCCCCGAAGGACTCAGGAAGTAGTCTCCTGGCCAAATAACACAGTGCTTTACTGGTGCCTGGCCAGTCCTTTCGATCAATCGGAGAACGCCCTGAGGAAAGCCACGCTTGTTCAATACGGGACAGCAGGTCATCGAACTGTTCAAGCTTGGTTGGCCGCTTATTCGTCTTCTCTGTGCGAGTGACCCTGGGCTGCACGGCGGTTACTACGGTTTTTTCGGGCGCTTGGGCGATCAACTCAGGAGCTGAAACGATGGGGGTTGATGCCGGGATACTGGAGGTGGCTGCGCCCAGGTAGGGCTCAAGCCAAGTGCGAAGATAACCTTCTAGACGGGTGTCTTTGAAGATGTCGTACACGTCTTTCGCGGTAACAATCAGATCATCGATTGGAACCGAAGCGCTATCAGGCTGGTGGTGCTGGAATTCACTGAAAGTGCCGTAATAAACCTCTCCATCAAGCCGGATCTGAACTGGGAGTTTTTCGGCCTGCACTACCATCCATTCAAGCGCCTCCCTCAGTCCTTTCTGGTTCCGCTCAAGATCCAACTGCACCACATACTTGATTGGCAATGCCTCAGGCCAGTCAGGGTAGAGCGGCGCCTTTGTGTAACGACGAAACTGTATCCAGCTCTGCCGGCGTTCTTGATCACTCATATGAATCGCGCTCCATCCGCGCCCATCAAAAAGGGTGCCGCGCCAGCGGGGCGATGGTTTCCCCGTTTTCGGTTGGCCGACCTAGGCGCGGCGTGCTGCTCGGTTGATCTTCAGGTCATGCGGCATGGCTCCGCAGCGGGACAACCTTGCCCCTAGGCGGGATCCATTCTTTTCCTGACTCGCAGGCGAGTAAGAACGATGTCCACAGTTCCAGTGCTGCGCGGCGCTCCGTCAGGTAATCGTGCTGGTCATACACCGCAACCAGTCCGCCCAGGGCGTGGTTCAGGCAGCGTTCGGCAATCAGCACTGGCACTCCGAGCGCCGCCAGGTGGCTACGGGCGGTGCTCCGCAGATCGTGCGGTGTGAAGCGGCGGGACTTGTCTCCGAGGCGGTCGCACAGCTTGTGCAGAATGGCGTTCAGTGCGCGCTGCTCGAAATGCGTT
This sequence comes from Zoogloea sp. JDB1, assembly GCF_056724025.1. Classification (NCBI taxonomy): domain Bacteria; kingdom Pseudomonadati; phylum Pseudomonadota; class Betaproteobacteria; order Rhodocyclales; family Zoogloeaceae; genus Zoogloea; species Zoogloea sp. JDB1. The sequence goes on along the minus strand of NZ_CM161496.1, from coordinate 5,581,693 downwards.
TCCTGGCCATGGGTAAGGAGGCGCCGTTGCTGTCGGGCGGGAAGGACGAAACGGGAGCCGCAGGCCAGTTCCTGCAGTTCCTTGAACCAGCCGACCGCACAAGGTGGTAGCGGGACGGTAAAGCCCTTGCCTGTCTTGCTGTTCTCGTCGGGAATGAACCATTCGCCCTTGGGCAAATCAACGTGCGTCCATTCGGCACGGGTCAACTCGCCAACGCGGGCGCAGGTTATGAGTAGCAGCTTGACGGCCAGCATGTTTTCGCGGCCGATGGATGGCAGGGCGGGGAAGATCGCCCGCAATTCCGCTTCGGTGAGCATGAGCCGTTGGCGGCGCGGATCGGGTCTGCCGCAGATCGCAGAAACCGAGATGCCAGCGCAAGGGTTGGCCACAACGACCCGACGAGCAATGCCGTGCTTGAAGATCTCCGACAGGGCGGTGAACACCAACTCCGCCACATTCACGGATTTCGCGCCAACGGACTCGATCAGGGCCACGACGTCGGCGCCGGTTACTTCACGGGCGGGAAGACTTCCGAGCTTCGGCAGGATGACGCCTTCGATGTGCTGCCGACGCTGCTTGACGGTGGTATCCGCCAGACGGGGAAAGGCTTTCTCCATGTAGTCGCTGGCCAGGGCACGGAAGTCCTTGGCGCCAGCACGTTCGATCCTGCTGAGCTGCTTTTCGCGGGCCGGGTCGGCTCCCTGGCTGATCCGTACTCGGGCTTCTGCAGCAAGTTGGCGAGCTACCGCCAGGGTGATGTCAGGGTATCGGCCGAGGGTGAGTTCGCGGGGCTTGCCACCAAAGCGATAACGGAGCACCCACGTCCCGCCTTTCTGGCTGGCCTGGTGGGCGCTCATGGTGAAGGTGAGTCCGCCGCTGTCTGCTTTGGCTACCGGTTGCCCGGTCTTGATCCATGCGCGCAGGGCAATGTCAGTTAGATTTCCCAAGGGGCCTATTTCGTAATCTCAATTCGTTAGCTACGCAGATAGCTACACAAATTATAGGCGCTGGGGTGACATTTGGTGATTTTAATTGATGCAAGAAAACCCAGGTTTTATGCGGGTTTCGCGCCTTCGTGATACGGCGTGAAGCTACACAAAACGGGAAATTAACTTGAGGTGGCGATCTTCATGGGGGCTTGAAATCCAGTATTGGCGCGGTGTTGGTGCGCTGGATGCGCTCTTGGCTGCACACCTGGCGACTCACCGCTGATGGGTTTGCCGTGATTGTGCCAGTGACAGGGGCCTTAGCGCTTGCCGATCCATGCCGCGTGGGGGGAGATCAGGCGGCTGGGCAGTGAAGGCCGAGCCAGGCCACGATGCCGGCGGCGCTGAGGACCACGCCGACCGTGACGACGCCGGACCAGCCGGAGATGCCGTAGGCCTGGGCCGAGGCGAGCGAGCCGAGCGCGCCGCCGATGAAATAGCTGGTCATGTAGGCGGCGGTGAGGCGATTGCGCGCATCCGGACGGATCCGGTAGATCGCCCCCTGGTTACTCACATGGACGCCCTGGACGGCCCAGTCGAGCAGCAGAATGCCGACCATCAGACTCATCAGGCCGTGTTCGGCGGCCAGGCCCAGCGGCACCCAGGACAGCAACAGCATGCCGAGCGCCAGCAGGGTTGCGATCTCCCCGCGCCCCGAGTCGGCCAGACGGCCGGCGAGCGGGGCGGCGAGGGCTCCGGCCGCCCCGGCAAGGCCGAAGAGACCGATGGTGGCCGGGGCGTAGCCGAAGGGCGGTGCGCTCAGGAAAAAGGCCATCGAGGTCCACAGCACGCTGAAGTTGGCAAAGGACAGGGCGCCCAGCACGGCCCGGCGACGCAGCACCGCTTCTTCGCGGAAGAGCTGGAGCACCGACAGGAGCAGGCGCGGATAGGGAAGATCCACGCTGCCGCTGCCGCCGGGCAGGTGCCGGGCCAGCACGATGGCGATGGCAAGCATGGCCAGGGCGCCGGCGAAATAGACGGTGCGCCAGTCGCCGAGCCCCGTCAGCAGCCCGGCGATCGTGCGGGCGAGCAGGATGCCCAGCAGCAGGCCGCTCATCACCGTGCCGACGATCTTGCCGCGCTGGGCGGGCTCTGCCAGCGCGGCGGCGAGGGGAACCAGGATCTGGGCCACCACCGAACACAGGCCGGCGATGGCGGTGCCGACGAGCAGCATGGTGAGTCCGGGGGCCAGGCCATTGATCAGCAGGCCGCCGGCCGCCAGCAGGCTCATGGCGACGATCAGGCGGCGGCGGTCCACGAGATCGCCGAGGGGCACGATCAACAGCAGACCCAGGGCATAGCCGAGCTGGGCGGTCGTGACGATGGCGCCGGCCGCGCCGCTGTCCAGGTGCAGGTCGTCGGCGATGGCGGGCAGCAGGGGCTGTGCGTAGTAGTTGCAGGCCACGGCCAGCCCGGTGGCGGTGGCCATGAGGCGCACCAGACCGGGCGTCAGGGCTTGAGTGTGAGGGGGCATCGGGGCTCTCCGGCAGGGTGTCCAGGGTGTCTGCCCCGGATCGGTTGGGATCAACGTTCGGAGGGCAGTATCGACAAGGAGAATTGATCATTCCAATGTATTGTTGACATTGGTTTGATCGTGAAAAGAGATTATTGAGATGAACCTGCGGCAGATCGATTTCGTGCTGGCCCTTGCCGAGGAAGGCAATTTCACGCGGGCCGCAGCCCGTTGCCATACTGTCCAGTCGGCCTTCAGCCACCAGGTGGCCCGTCTTGAGGAAGAGTTCGGCTCCCGGCTGTTCGAACGCTCGTCACGGCGGGTCGCCCTGACAGCGGCGGGCCGGACTTTCGTCGCCCATGCCCGCCAGGTGCAGGAGGCGACCCGCCGCCTGCGGGACGAGATGACCGCCGCGACGGGCGAGATCCGCGGCACACTGACCGTCGGGACCATCTCGACCCTCACCGTGGCCAATCTGCCGGCCTTGCTGGCCGAATTCCATCGCAGTCATCCCCGCGTCGATATCCGTCTCCACATCGGGATGAGCGATGCGCTGCTCGATGAGCTACGCGGCCAGCAGACCGATGTGGCCTTTATCGGGGTGTGGCCCGGCGAGCCGGTGGCGGGGGTGTCGGCGCGTCTCCTCAGCGAAGAGTGCCTGGTCGCTATCCTGCATCCGGATCATCCGCTGGCCGGGCGAAGCAGCCTGGGCCTGGGGGAACTGGCCGGGCATACGCTGGTGGACTATCAGGCCGGCACCGGGCCGCGGCAGCAGACCGATGCGGCATTCCGGGCAGCCGGTATCGAGCGGCGCGTGGCCTTCGAGGTCAATCATGCGGAACTGCTCGAGCAGATCGTTCGCCAGGGGCTGGCCATCGGCTTGGTGCCCGAACAGTCGGCGCTAGGCTACGCCGGGCTGCTCAGGGTCTGCATTGAGGAGGCGCCGCAGCGCAAGGTCTACTTTGCCTGGAGCCGCAACCCCACGCCGGCCGCGGCGGCCTTCCAGGCATTGGTGCTGGGGGGCGACGGAGCGCAGGGGAGCTGAAGCGTGCTGCGGTGGCCGGGTCGGGTCAGCGCCGATCAGGCCCCGCTGCGGGCTGTATACCAGGCCCGTAGGGACTCCTCGGTGGCGCCGTAGGCGAACTCGTCGGAGGCTTCGATGCCAGCGTCCTGCAGGCGCTTCTTGGGGCCGTCGCCAACCTTGGCGACGAGCAGGCCGGCACAGTCGGAGAGCGCGCGGATGATCACCTCGCGTTTGTCCTCGTCGCCGAAGCCGCCCTGGCAATAGTGTTCGACAATGCGCTTTTCGACGAAGCGGATGCCATCTTTGTCGACTTCGTACACATGGAAGTCGTCGGCATGGCCGAAGTGCAGGTCCACCTGGCCATGGCCCTTGGTGGCAACGGCGATCTTGAGAGTGGCGGATTGGGTGGGCGTGTCGGTCATGGAGGCCTCGCTGGATGTCGGTGAAGGCCCCGCGGCTGCGGGGCCGTTACCGGAAAATCAAGCGAGGTCCATGCCAGTCAGCGCTTGCCGGATGGATAGCCGGCCCGATCGAGGGCATCGTTCCAGGCGGCCTCGGCAAAGCCGGCTTCCAGTTCGCGGCCGACTGTCATGCTTGGTACGAAAGGCTCTTTCCCGAAACGGCTTTTGAAGGCTGCAAGCTCGGCTTCCGTCTGAAGCAGGGTTTCCGAAAACGGCACGCCGCGTTTGTTGAGGAGTGCCCGTGCGTTGTCGCAGGCCTGGTCGCAGTCCTTGCCCACATAGAGGGTCACCGGAAAATCGGCGGCCGCCTTGCGCGTGGCGTAGGGGAGCTGGGGACCGGCTGCGGCGCGGTTGGCCTGCAGCTTGCGCTCTTCGAACTGTTTGACCGACTGGGGCGGCGGCTGATCGCTGTATTGCACGCGTCCTTTTTCGTCCACCCAGTGGTAGGCGTTCTGGGCCGCAGCCGGCAGCGCGGCGGCCAGCAGCAACAGGCCGAACAGCCGCAGGGCCATCATGCCGGCACCATGCCGCTGTGGCGCAGCAGGGCGTCCACCTGCGGTTCGCGGCCGCGGAAGGCCTTGAAGGAGTCGAGTGCCGGGCGGCTGCCGCCGACGGCCAGGATCTCGTTCCAGAAGCGCTCCCCGGTCTGGGCGTCGAGTACGCTGCCCTTCGGGCGGCCTTCTTCCTCGAAGGCGGCGAAGGCGTCCGCCGATAGCACTTCTGCCCACTTGTAGCTGTAGTAGCCAGCTGCATAGCCGCCGGCAAAGATGTGGCTGAAGCTGTTGGGGAAGCGGTGCCAGGCCGGCGGGACCAGCACGGCGACTTCCTTGCGCACCTCGGCGAGCAGGTCCATGACGTCCCGTTTGGCAGGATCGAAGTCCATGTGGATCAGCAGGTCGAACAGGGAGAACTCCAGCTGGCGCACGGTCTGCATGCCGCTCTGGAAGTTCTTGGCGGCGAGCATCTTGTCGAACAGTTCTTTCGGCAGCGGGGCGCCGGTTTCGCTGTGGGCGGTCATCTCGCGGACCACGTCCCATTCCCAGCAGAAGTTCTCCATGAACTGGCTGGGCAGTTCCACGGCGTCCCACTCGACGCCGTGGATGCCGGATACCGCCAGATCGTCCACCTTGGTGAGCAGGTGGTGCAGGCCGTGGCCACTCTCGTGGAACAGGGTGATCACGTCGTCGTGGCTGAAGGTGGCCGGCTTGCCACCCACCGGGCCGGGGAAGTTGCACACCAGGTAGGCCACCGGCGTTTCGATGCCGCTGGCCAGGCGCCGGCGGGTAATTGCCGAATCCATCCAGGCGCCGCCCTTCTTGGTGTCGCGGGCGTAGAGGTCGAGGTAGAACTGGCCGACCAGCTGGCCGTCGCGCTCGATGCGGAAGAAGCGCACGTCCGGGTGCCACACCGGGCCGCTGTCGGGCTTGATGCTGACCCGGTAGAGCTTCTGGACCACGCCGAACAGGCCGTCGAGCACCTTGGGTTCGGGCAGGTATTCCTTCACTTCCTGCTCGGAGAAGGCGTACTGGGCGACGCGCAGCTTCTCGGAGGCATAGCCCACGTCCCACGGTTCGAGCGGGTCGAGGCCTAGCTGGTCCTTGGCGAAGGTCTTCAGTTCGGCCAGATCGCGTTCGGCGAAGGGCTTGGCCTTGGCGGCCAGCTCGCGCAGGAAGCCGAGAACTTGCTCCGGCGTATCGGCCATCTTGGGTACCAGCGACACTTCGGCGTAGTTTTTGTAGCCCAGCAGTGCGGCCTCTTCGGCGCGTAGGGCGAGGATCTGGCTGATCAGCGGGCCGTTGTTCCATTCGGCCTTGCTGTAGCCATTGTCGATCTCGGCGGCGCGGGTGGCGTAGGCGCGGTAGAGGGTTTCGCGCAAGACCCGGTTGTCGGCATACTGCATGACCGGTAGATAGGACGGCATTTTGAGGCCGAACTTCCAGCCAGTGCTGCCGGCTTTGTCGGCGGCCTCGCGGGCTGCGGCGATGACGTCGTCGGGCAGGCCGGCCAGCTCGGCCTCGTCGGTGACGATGTGGGCGAAGGCATTGGTGGCGTCGAGGAGGTTCTCGGAGAACTTGGCGCCGAGGCCGGCGAGTTCTTCCTGGATGGCCTGGAAGCGGGGTTTCTGCTCGTCCGGCAGTTCGGCACCGGACAGACGGAAGCCGCGCAGCTCGTTGTCGATGATGCGCTGGCGAGCCGGGCTCAGCGTTGCGAACTCGGGGCCGTTCTTGATGGCCTTATACTTCTGGAAGAGTTTGAGGTTCTGCCCCAGTTCGGCATAAAAGCGGGTGACCTCCGGCAGCATCACGTTGTAGGCTTCACGCCATTCGGGGGTATCCATGACGCTGTGCATGTGCGCGGCAACGCCCCAGGCACGGCCGAGGCGTTCGCCTTCGTTCTCGATGGGTTCGACGAAGTTGGCCCAGGTGGGCACGGCGGGATCGTCCTGCAGGCGTTCGACTGTGGTGCGCAGGGCGTCCAGCAGGCTGCGGACAGCGGGCTCCACATGGGCCGGCTCGATCGCATCGAAGCGTGGCAGGCCGGAGAGTTCGAGCAGGGGCGAGGTGGTTGGGGTGTTGGTCATGTTCTTCGGGTGATCGGTTGAGTGGTTTTATTGTGCCGAATTCTGCACGGAGTGTCGCCCTTCCTTGGCGACAGGTGTGGAGCGGCCGGTTTGAAGGGGAACAAGCTGTGAGCGACAAGGCATTGAATCTGGCGGAGCAGGCGTTCCTGCATACCGTCACCAAGGAGCTGGAGGAGGGGGAGCTGCGCTTCCCGACCTCGATGGAAGTCACGATGCGGGTGCTCGAAGCCCTCGACGTGCCCGACATGGAGGTGTCGAAGATCTCCGCGATGGTGTCGGCCGAGCCCCTGCTGGCGGCGCGGACCGTGGCCCTCGCGAATTCGGTCTGGTACAACCCCGGCGGGCGCCTGGTGACCGATGTACCGAAGGCGCTGGTACGCATCGGTTTCGGCAAGCTACGGGCGCTGGCGATGGCGGTGGCGGCAGAGCAATTGCTGCACCGGGAGCTGCTCGGGCCGTACCAGCCGCTGATCCGCAAGCTGTGGGCGCACAGTGTGGATGTGGCGGCGACGGCCTGCGTGCTGGCGCGTCGGTGCACCCGGCTCGATCCGGATGCCGCTTTCTTTGCCGGCATGGTGCATGACATCGGGCAGTTCTTCCTGCTGGCGCGGGTGTGGGAATACCCGGAGATGCTCAGTGACGAAAGCCCCCTGTCGGATCTGGTGCGAATCTGGCATGCGCCGGTCGGGCGGGCTGTGCTGGCGGCGATGAACATGCCGCGGGAACTGGTGGATGCGGTCGACAATCCCGAGCTTTATGGTGGCTCCTGGCCTCCGGGTACGATTCCGGACCTGATCTTCATCGCCAATCTGGTTGCCGAGACGCGGAATCCCTTCACTCCAGAAACGGAAACCGAGAATCTGCGTCATGGGCTGGCCAAGGCAGCGACGCTGGGGCTGGACGAGGCCAAGCTGGCGGAGGTGCTGGAAGAGTCGGCGGAAGAGCGCAAGGCGCTGATCGACATCTTCCACGTCGGCTGAGGGGAGTCGTAAACGACCCAACCCGCCGGAGCGGGTTGGGTGCGGGCACGTGGCTTTGGCGCGCGTGCTCATTTTAGCGACGGCCAGGGAAGCGATATCATCGCCCCGTTGGCCGTTGGCCGGCTTACAGCGTGTTGCCGGTCAGCTTCTCGTAGGCTTCCACGTACTTGGCTGCGGTGCGGGCGACGACTTCTTCCGGCAGCTTGGGGCCCGGGGCGACCTTGCCCCAGTCGAGGGTTTCCAGGTAGTCGCGCACGTACTGCTTGTCGTAGCTCGGCGGGCTGATGCCTTCAGCGTAGCTGTCGGCGGGCCAGAAGCGCGAGGAGTCGGGCGTCAGCGCCTCGTCGATGAGATGCAGCGTGCCGGCGTCGTCGATGCCGAACTCGAACTTGGTGTCGGCGATGATGATGCCGCGGGTGGCGGCGTAGTCGGCGGCCTCGGTGTACAGGCGGATCGCTGCGTCGCGGGCTTCGGCCACCAGCTGGGCGCCGGTCTTGCCGGTGCCCTTGAGGGCGCCGGCGAGCAGCGCGTCGGTGCGGGCCTGGGCCTGTTCGAAGCTGATGTTCTCGTCGTGGTCACCCACGTCGGCCTTGCTGGCCGGGGTGAAGATCGGGAACGGCAGCTTCTGGGCCTGCTTGAGGCCGGCGGGCAGCTCGATGCCGCAGATGGCGCCGGTGTCCTGATAGTCCTTCCAGCCGGAACCGATCACGTAGCCGCGCACGACAGCCTCGATGGGCAGCGGGGTGAGACGCTTGACGACCAGGGCACGGCCGCGCACCTGCTCGGCTTCGTCGGCCGCGACGACGCTGGCCGGGTCGATGCCGGTGAGCTGGTTCGGGACGATGTGACCGAGCCGGGCGAACCAGAAGTTGGCCATGGCGGTGAGCACTTCGCCCTTGCGCGGGATCGGATCCGGCAGGATCACGTCGAAGGCCGACAGACGGTCGGAGGTGACGATGAGCAGCTTGTCGGCGTCGATGGCGTAGATGTCGCGCACCTTGCCGCGGCCCAGCAGGGGCAGGCTGCGGATGGAGGATTCGAAGAGCGGAGTGGTCACGGTCTGTCAGGTCCGTTGGACAAAAAGCGATTATACCGGCGCAGCCGAAGGTGAGTAACGCTCACGTTCCGTGGTGCGAATCAGCCAGGGCGTCTGTGGGAGCGAGTGCATTCGCTCCCACAGACCCTCCATGAAGCCCTTAAGAGTGACCCTCGGCAGCAGCCAGGTGCTTGCGCATGCGATGGGTGCCGATGGCGACCAGCGCGGCGATGACCGGGATCGCCACCGCGGTGATGCCTTCCGGCGTCAGCGGCTCGATGTAGTGTTTCATGCCCTTGGCCAGGTATTGCACCAGCTGCGAGGCGTAGTAGGTGATGGCCACCACCGACAGGCCTTCGACGGTTTCCTGCAGGTGCAGCTGGAGCTTGGCGCGGCGGTTCATCTGGGCCAGCAGTTCCTGGTTCTGGCGTTCCAGTTCGACCTCGACGCGGGTGCGCAGCAACTGACTGTTGCGCGCCACGCGGCTGGAGAGATCCTCCTGGCGGCGGGCCATCGTCACGCAGGTGTTCATCGCCGGCAGCAGGCGGCGCTCCATGAATTCGTGGAAAGTCGGCAGGCCGCTGATGCGCTGTTCGCGCAGTTCGGTGATCCGCTGCATGACGAGGCTGTGGTAGGCCCGTGCGGCGCCGAAGCGGAAGGTGGTGCGGGCCACCGAGTGCTCGATCTCCGCGGCCATGGTGGTCAGGTCGGCCAGCACGCTGCGCTCGTCTTCCGGGTTGCGGGCCGAGCCGGTGCGGTCCATCAGGTCGGCTAGGCGCTGCTCGGCAGCGCCGATCGTGCGGCCGACGTCCTTGGCCACCGGGAAGGCCAGCAGGGCCATCAGGCGGTAGGTCTCGATCTCGACCAGGCGTTGCACGGTGCGGCCGGCCTGGCGGCGGGTCAGGGACACGTCGATGATCAGGAAGCGCGAGAAGCCTGCTTCGAACAGGAAGTCGGTGAACACCCAGGCAGCGCCGTCGGCCACCTTGGCGCCGACCATCTGGTTGCCGGTCGGCGACAGCTTGGCCATCACGCTCTCGGGGGTGATTTCGGCGACGCTGCGCAGTTCCACGTGGGTGGCGACGATCAGCTTACCGGGCATGCTGCGCAACCAGGCTTCCGGCACCACCGCCAGCGCCGAGGTGGGCTGGTCGAGGCCTTCACCGTGACTGACCTTGCGGAAGAAGGTGTAGCTGGAGAACTCGTTGTGCAGTTCCCACTTGAGCTGGAAGCCGCCGAAGTCGATCAGGCTGTGGCGCCCGTCACTGTCGATCGGGCGTTCGAGAAGTTTGCCGAGGGCGAGCAGATGCTGCAGAGCGGCGTCGGGAGCATTCTCCCCGTGGTGCATCGCCAGGTAGCTGATGAGCTGGGGGCTTTCCAGCGGCACCGGTGGCCGGGCGTGGAATTCGTCGTTGAGGGCCTGGCGCTGGTCGTGCTCGATGAATAGGTCGGGCAGGGTCATGGTGGCGGCTCTGCGGCATTATTGGCCGGGCGGGGTCGTCGGGCCATCATCTTGCCGTTACGGCAGGGGCGCTGGCAAGGGCGGCTGCCAATGCGTCGTGGTGCGGATCACACAGGATGTTGCGATGCAGCAACGATCAGCGGAAAAGGCTGGCGACGAACGCGACGGCGAGAAGCAGCAGGCCACCTCCAAGAATCTGCACGCGGCGGCGCAGGGCTTCGGCGGCGCGTACGAGTTCGGCGTTCTGGGCAGCGAGGGCGGCGAGCAGTTCGGCACTGTCCTGCTGGCGGGCTTCGAGTTCGGTCAGGCGGGCATCGATTGCGCCGAAGCGGGAATCGGGATCTGTGGCTGCCGGCGCGGTGGGGGCTTCCGCTTCATTGGCGTGATGCTTGCCAACCTTCTGCCACAGCTTGCGGGCGCCCTTGGCGACGGTCGGGGCATGGGCGATCACGTCGGACCAGGGAATTGCGCTGAACAGGGCGGACCAGGGGGCGGCCATCGGAAACTCCTTCAGAACAAGGGCGAAAACCTTCGCCAGCAGGCTTTGGGTGGGCTAGGAGGTGCATCTGCTTGCCCCCGCGAATGACCTTTGGTCAGGCGGTAGGGCGAACAAGTTCGCCGCAGACTGCTGGCGAACCTCCGGATTTCTCGGGGGTTCTGTTTTTCCGGGTTTAGCAGAAGGCGGTGTGCAAGCGTCCGTGAAACGCGAGTCGGAAACGCCATTTTGGCCAGGCCGCGGTTCTGCAGGTTCGGTGAGCCCTACTGAGGGCGGGATCAGATGTAAAAGTAGCCTGTCGGCCTCTTCCTTTGCCTTGCGGGCCAGTACCAAGGCCATTCGCTTCATGTTCTGACAGGCGGCCGAGAGCAGGCATTGGGCCTGCACGTTGGCCAAGCCCCTGAAGCGGGCATAGCGATGCCCATGCAGCTCCTTGGCGTCGGCAAAGCTGCGCTCAACCGTTTCCTTGCGCCGGGCGTACAGACGCTTGCCCAGCAGTGTCGGATCAGCCTGCTTCGCTGGCAAGCAGCGCGAGGATGTCCTCCCCGTAGGCATCCAGCTTGCGGTCGCCGACGCCGGAGATGGTCGCCAGTTCCTCGATGCTGTCCGGGCGCTGGCGGGCGATGTCGCGTAGCGTGGCGTCGTGGAAGATCACGTAGGCGGGCACGTTGCGTTCCTTGGCGGTGGCGGCGCGCCAGGCGCGCAGGCGGTCGAGGAGCGCGGCTTCCGCGCCGGTGGCTTCCGGCCAGTCGCGTAGCTTGCGGGTGGTGTCGCCCTTGCGGCCCTTCTTGGCCGGGGCAGTGTCGATGCGCAGCGTGAAGCTGCTTTCGCCGCGCAGCAGCGGGCGGGCGGCTTCGGTGAGGATCAGCGCGCCATAGCGTTCGTGATCCACCGCCAGTGCGCCGTGGGCCACCAGCTGGCGGATCAGCGTGCGCCAGCCCTTGTCGTCCAGTTCGGTGCCGATGCCGAAGGTGCTGACCTGGTCGTGCTGCCACTTCTTCACGTTGTCGGTGGCTTTGCCGATGAGGACATCCACGACGTGGGCTGCGCCGAAGCGGCTGCCGGTGCGGAACACGCAGGACAGGGCCTTGCGGGCCGATTCGGTGGCGTCGCGCACCTGTGGCGGATGCAGGCAGGTGTCGCAGTTGCCGCAGGGTTCGGCGGCCTCGTCGAAGTAGCCGAGCAGGCGCTGGCGGCGGCAGCCGGTGGTCTCGCAGAGGCCCAGCAGCGCGTCGAGCTTGGCGGTGGCGACGCGCTTCACCTCATCGCCGGCCTCGCCCTGGTCGATGAAGCGGCGCTGCTGCACCAGGTCGGCGACGCTGTAGGCCATCCACGCCTCGGCGGGCTGGCCGTCGCGGCCGGCGCGGCCCGTCTCCTGATAGTAGCCCTCGATGGAACGGGGCAGGTCCAGGTGGGCGACGAAGCGCACGTCGGGCTTGTCGATCCCCATGCCGAAGGCGACGGTAGCGACCATCACGATGCCGTCCTCGCGCAGGAAGCGGTCCTGGTTGAGGGCCCGCTCGTCGGCGCCCATGCCGGCATGGTAGGGCAGGGCGGCGATGCCCTTCTCCTGCAGCCAGGCGGCGGTTTCGTCCACCTTCTTGCGCGAGCTGCAATAGACGACGCCGGCCTCGTCCAGGTGGCCGTCCTTCAGGAAGGCCAACAGCTGGGCGCGGGGATTATCCTTGGGGACGATGGTGTAGCGGATGTTCGGCCGGTCGAAGCTGGATACGAACTCGCGGGCATCCAGCAGGCGCAGGCGTTCGGCGATCTCGCGGCGGGTCTGGGCGTCGGCGGTGGCGGTCAGCGCGATGCGCGGCACCTGCGGATAGCGCTCCGGCAGGATCGACAGCTGCAGGTATTCGGGCCGGAAGTCGTGGCCCCACTGGGACACGCAGTGGGCCTCGTCGATGGCGAACAGGGCCAGCTGGCCGGACTCGTGCAGGTGGTCGAGCAGGTCGAGGAAGCGCGGCGTGACCAAGCGCTCCGGCGCCACATAGAGCAGGTCCAGTGCGCCGGCCAGCATCGCCCGCTCGATCTCCATGGCCCGCTCGAAGTTCAGGCTGGAGTTGAGGAAGTCCGCCGCCGCGCCGACTTCCTTCAGCGCGCTGACCTGGTCCTGCATCAGCGCGATCAGCGGCGACACGACGATCGCCACGCCGGGCCGCAACAGCGCCGGGATCTGGTAGCACAGGGACTTGCCACCGCCGGTGGGCATCAGCACCAGCGCGTCGCCGCCGGCAGCCACGTGCTCGACGATGTCCTCCTGCGAACCGCGGAAGTGGGTGTAACCGAAGACGTGGAAGAGGGTTTCGTGGGCGCGGCTCATAGGGCCGGGATTTTACCCCGGCTGGCGGTGCAGGTCAGAACAGCTTTTGAGCGGCTCGTGCCGCCTCGCAAACCGTCATTTGGGCTGAAAATGAAAACGGGTTGGCCGATTCTGCCAACCCGCGCCCTGGGAAGCGACCCAGAATGGTGGCCTATGCGGTTCCGTGATGTTCGCCGATGTATTGCTTGAGTACCGAGCGTAGTGCTGCGGTGTGTTCCTCGTCACCCTTTTCACGAGAATGCTTGATGTCGTCGGCGATCATGTGGCGGATGCGTCGGTCGCCTTCCGGAGAGTGGCATAGATAGCAGCCCATCTCCACCGCGAGCATTTCAGGTACATGCTCGTGTTCGGCAATGGCGAGGATTTCGTCTTCGCTCAGGTCAGAGAGCTCGATGCAGTCTTGCAGTGTCAACATGATGGCGTTCTCCTGCTGGCTTTCCATCGATGTTGCGGGAGGCCGGACGGTCGCAGTCAGATGCGGTCTTCGATGGAAGGCAACCCTTATTTAAGTTCTTTTCGTGAATGAAATCACGGTTTATTTGAAGGAATTTTCATGCATGGCTTGATCGGTTTCGGCAATGGCATCTACGCGGTGGATTCGGGCTACACCGGGCCGGACGTGGCGGCCATCCACCTCATCGAGGAGGGCGGCCGGGCGGCGCTGGTGGATACCGGCAACAACGAATCCCTGCGTCACGTGCTGGCGGCGCTGGCCGAGACCGGGCTGACGCCGGAGGCGGTCGACTACGTGCTGCTGACCCACATCCATCTCGACCACGCCGGTGGCGCCGGGGCCTTCATGCAGGCCTTCCCCAATGCCAGGCTGGTGGTCCATCCCCGCGGCGCGCGGCACATGATCGAGCCGTCCAAGCTGTTTGCCGGCGTGTCGGCGGTGTACGGGCCGGAGCGTGCCAAGGAGCTTTACGGTGAGCTGGTGCCGGTGCCGGCGGAGCGCATCATCGAGGCCACCGAGGGGCTGGAGCTCGATCTGGCCGGACGCAAGATCCGCGTCTTCGATACGCCGGGTCATGCGCGCCACCACGTGTGCTACTTCGACACCGCCAGCCGGGCCTTCTTCACCGGCGATACCTTCGGCCTGTCCTACCGGACCCTCGATGTGGACGGCCGCCCGAGCATCTTCCCGACCACTACGCCGGTGCAGTTCGAGCCGGACGCGATGCACGCCTCCGTTGCCCGCATGGAGGCCGAGCAACCGACGGCCATGTACCTGACCCACTATGCGCAGGTGCAGGACGTGCCACGCCTGACCGCCGACCTGCACCGCCTGATCGACGCCCATGTGGCCATCGCCGAGCGTCATGCGGCGGCCGGCACCGGCCGCAAGGCGGCGATCGAGGCGGACATCTGGGCGCTGGTCGGCGAAGAGGCGCAGCGCCAGGGCTGGACCGTGCCGGAAGCCGAGTGGCGGCGCCTGCTGGCGCTGGACGTGGAGCTCAACGCCCAGGGCCTCGACGTGTGGCTGGACGCCCGCGCCAAGGCGTGATCGATTGACGTGATGGCTGGCGTGCTGGACGGCTGGTCTGTCGGGGGCTGGACTGCAAAGGCGAGTTCATTCGCCCCCTACGATTGGCCCAGGTCCGGAGGTGAGTTGACTCGCCTGCACAGGTGGCTGAGTGCCTCCGCTGAATCAGGCCCTAAGGAAGGACGGCGGCCTGTTTGAGTAGTGCCGCCCAGCCTTCCCGGTAACGGGCAGCCAGTTCCCGCGCCAGGCGTTCGCGCGGGGCGGATGGGGCGTCCAGCGCCCGTGCCATGCCGTTGGCGATGCCGTCGATGTCCACCACGTCGGGTTGCTCCGGTGTTTCCCACGTGGTGGCCCACGCAGCCTGCTTGGTGCCCTCGCCGCGTCGCCTGAAGTTGAGCCGTGGTAGCGCCCAGGCGGTCGCGACGATGCGGCCGTGCAGGCTGCTGCCACAGAAGCCGTGGCTGGCGGCGATCAGCGCGCAGATGTCCCAGAGGTGGAGCGACCGGAAGACTTGGGCGCGACTGCCGAGCTGGTGCGCGACCCGTTCGAGGCCGTCCAGTTCGTCATGCCACGGTGCGGCGCCGGCGCGAAACAGCGCGATGCCCAGGCCGCGGGCCTCGGCGAGCAGGGCCAGTTGGCTGGCGATGCCTGCCAGCGTCGTGTCGTCGCCGAAGTCGGCGCTGAACTGCACGGTCAGATGACCGTTCGGAAAACGGCGAAGCATGTCGGCAACGGTGTCGCCGTGCTGGTGGCGGCGGATCGTGTCACCGAACAGTTCGGCGACCTGCACTGCCGGGTCGGGCACGAGCTCCGCTGAAATTCCCGCTGTCTCGAGATGGGCGAGGGTCATCCGGTCGCGCACGCCGACCGCGTGGGCGGCAGCCAGTTTCGCCAGGACTTCGCAGCGTAGTGCTGGCTCGGTCTGGTCCAGGCTCACGCCGCCAACGCCAGCGTAGATCACCCGCGCGACGGGAAACAGGCCGGGGGCGGTGCAGTAGGGCGCCTGGTCGGCCAGTCCGGTCTGCCGGCGAGCCCATGTGCGGCGGGCGGCGGGATGCCGGTCGTAGCGGGCGATCAGCGGGCCGGCGTCGGCCGTAGTCTGCAGCATCAGTGCCGCCGGCCAGGCTTCGCAGGTCAGCAGCTCTCCGCCCACGTGGATCAGGTTCAGTGGCTGTGTGCCGTACTCGGCGGCGAGTGAGGCGAGCGACCGTACCCGATGCCCTCCGAAAGGGCGCAAGTCCCGTTCGGCTAGGCCGGCGAAGATCGGTTCGATACCGGGCAGCAGCGCCGCGGCGATGTGCGGGAACAGCAGGTCGCCGAAGTTGTGGCGATCGAAGGCGCCGAAGAGGATCGTCGGCACCTGCTCCATTTTCGGCGGCCCTCAGGTCAGCGTGTCGCCGAAGACCCGGTTCCACAGGGCGCGCACGCCGGCTGCCTGCTCGGCCACCAGCGCCCGCTCCACCCGAGAGGCCTGGCTGTTGAGGCGCAGGCCGTGTTGCAGGCGGCGGTACTCCCGGTAGCTGTCGGCCACTGCGGCGGCTTCGTCGGCGGGAATCAGGCCGAGTTCGCCGGCCATCTTCAGCAGCGCGATGTTGCCCAGATTGCCGGTCAGGCTGGCGTGCTCACGGGCGTAGCCGAGGACCAGGTACTGGACGATGAACTCCACGTCGATCAGGCCGCCCCGGTCGTGCTTGAGGTCGAACAGCTCCGACTTGTGGCTGTGGGCATCCACCATCCGCTGGCGCATCGCCAGCACCTCTTCACGCAGCTTGGCCAGCTCGCGGGGCTGGCGCAGCACCTCGATGCGGATCGCCTCGAACTTGCGGCCGATATCCCGGTCGCCGGCGCAGAAGCGGGCCCGCGTCAGGGCCTGGTGTTCCCACACCCAGGCGTTCTCCAGCTGGTACTGGCGGAAGGCTTCGAGGGACACCACCATCAGGCCCGAGTCGCCGTTGGGGCGCAGGCGCAGGTCGGTCTCGAAAAGCTGGCCAGCCGGGGTCTGGGCGGACAGCCAGGTGTTGGTGCGCTGGCCGAGGCGGGTGTAGACCTCGGCGGCCTCCGGGGCGTCGTCGTCATGGACGAAGACCATGTCCAGGTCGGAGGCGTAGCCGAGTTCCTTGCCGCCCAGCTTGCCGTAGGCCAGTACCGCGAACTTCGGGTCGTCCCGGTGGCGGTTCTTGATCTTGCGCCAGCACACGGTGATGGTGAGGTCCACGATGATGTCGGCGAGTGCCGACAGGAAGTCGGCGTGGCGCTCGACGGTCAGCTTGCCGGCGATGTCCTTGGTGAGCAGGCGGAACACCTGGGCGTGGTGCTGTTCGCGCATCAGGTCCATCTGGCGCTCCATGTCCGGCTCGATCTCGTCGAGCTGGTGGGCCAGATCGGCGCGGAAGGCCGGCAGGTCCAGTTCTTCCTCGAGAATGCGTGGGTCGAGGGCTTCGTCGAGGAGCAGCGGGTGGCGGTTGAGGAACTGGGCCGCCCACAAGGAGGCGCTGACCAGCTCGGCAACCTTGTGCAGGGTCTGTGGGTATTGCTGCAGCAGGGCCAGGTAGGAGCCGCGCCGACTGATCGCGTCGAGCATGTCGAGCAGGCGTTCAAAGGTGGCGTTCGGGTCGGCAGTCTCGGCGGCGGCCTCAATGACCCGCGGGATCAGTGGGTCGAAGCGCATCTTGATCGACGGCGGCATCTGCTGGTAGCGGTTGCCGCTGCGCACTGCGGACAGGCGGCGCGCAGCGGCAGCCGGGTCGGGATAGCCGAGGCGCTGGAACTCTTCGCTGCTGCGCGTCTCGTCGCAGGCAGTCGACCACAAGGTGTCGAGGTCGTGGCCGGCCTCGGTGGGGTCGCCGAAGACGCCGTTGAAGTGGCGGCCGACCATTTCCCGGTGATCGTCCAGTTCCACCAGCAGGGCCTCGTAGGAGGCGAAGCCCATTGCCTTGGCGATGATCGCCTGGTCCTCCGGGCTGGTCGGCAGGTTGTGGGTCTGGGCGTCGTCCAGGTATTGCAGGCGGTGCTCCAGGCGGCGCAGGAAATCGTAGGCCGCCGCCAGCTCGCGCTCCGCCTGGCGGGTGATGATGCTCCGCTCGGCGAGGCGATCGAGCACCCTGAGGGTCGGCTTGATCTGCAGCGCGCTGTCGCGGCCACCGCGGATCAGCTGGAAGACCTGGGCCAGGAACTCGATCTCGCGGATGCCGCCGGGGCCCAGCTTGACGTTGTTGGCCATGTCCTTGCGCGCCACCTCGCGGCGGATCTGCGCGTGCAGGTCGCGCATCGCGTTGATGGCGCCGAAGTCCAGGTACTTGCGGAAGATGAAGGGGCGGGCGATCGCCGACAGCTCGGCGCCGCGGATGCCGGTCAACACGCGGGCCTTGATCCACGCGTAGCGTTCCCACTCGCGGCCCTGGGTGATGAAGTAGTTTTCCAGCATGTCGAAGCTGGCCACCAGCGGGCCGGAGTCGCCGTTGGGGCGCAGGCGCATGTCCACGCGGAAGACCTGGCCGTCGCCGGTGAGGTCGTTGAGGGCCTGGATCACACCGCGGCCGAGCTTGGTGAAGAATTCGAAGTTGTCGATGATCTTCGGTCCGGCGGTGGCGCCGTCTTCCGGATAGACGAAGATCAGGTCGATGTCGGACGACACGTTGAGCTCGCGGCCGCCCAGTTTGCCCATGCCGATGATGATGAACTCCTGCTCGCGGCCGTCGGAGGACACCGGCACGCCGTGGCGGGCCACCAGTTGTTCGCGCAGTACGTCGTGGGCGGTCTCGACGGCGATGTCGGCGAGCAGCGTCATCGTCTCGGTGACTTCCGCCAGGTCGGCCAAGCGCGCGATGTCACGCACCAGCACGTGGCAGATCACCCAGGCCCGCAGCTTGCGCAGAACCGTCTTCAGGTTGTTGTCGTCCACCTTCTCGGCACGCAGGTAATCCCGCAGCGCGGTGGCGTCGAGGGGCGCGCCAATGCTGGCGGCGAGTGTCCCTGTCAGCCACGGGCGGCTGTCCAGCTGGCGACGCAGGAAGCGGGAGCTGGCGAGTGCAGTCTCGACGGGGGCAGGAAGAATGATGTTCGGTTCGGACATGGGCTGGGCCGATTGATAGAATACGGGACTGTTTATGTTCGCCCCGAGTTATGTCTGCCGGACTGATTTTCGTCAAGCCTGAAGCCGGATGCATTGCCCTCCGGCAACCTGTCCGGCCCGCCCCTGTCGGGGCTGAATCCGCCCGTAAGGGTGGCCTCCGTGCTGCACGTGCCTAAGTTTCTACGCTGGTTGCTACTCCATCTGCCCAGCGTGTGCGTGCGCCGGCTGGTGAGTGTCGGCTTGATCGTCTATTTCGTCGCCGGGCTGGGCTTTCTCGGCATGCGCCACGTGGTACTGCCGATGGTGCCGGCCTACCGGGGCGAGATTGCCCAGCTGCTGTCCCGTTCCCTCGGCCTGCCGGTGGACATCGGCAGCCTGTCCGCCGACTGGCGCGGCTTGCATCCGCACCTCCAACTGGGCGGGCTGGTCATCAAGGACAGGGCCGGCCAAGCGGCCCTGAGCCTGAACCAGGTGGATACCGAAGTGGGTTGGTCGTCGCTGCTGTTCATGCGCCTGCGCCTGCACCGGCTGGAGATCGAAGCCCCCGACCTGGCCATCCGGCGCCTTGCCGATGGACGCATTTTCGTGGCTGGATTGCAGGTCAATACGGCTGGTGAATCCAGCGATTTTCCGGCATGGCTGCTCGACCAGCGCGAGATCGTGATTCGCAACGCGCGGGTGGAGTGGTCCGACGCGCTGCGTGGGGCCGAGCCGTTGAGCCTCGACAAGCTGTCCTTCCGCCTGGAAAACCACGGCGCCAGCCACCGTTTTGGCCTGGTTGCCCAGCCGCCGGCGCAGCTTGCGGCGACCCTCGACGTGCGCGGTGAATTACGCGGCCGCGATCCGGCCCGCCTCGACACCTGGAGCGGCGAGCTCTATGCCGGCCTCGATTACGCCGATCTCGGTGCATGGCGGCAATGGGTCGATTATCCCCTCGATGCCGATGGTGCCGGTGGCCTGCGCGTCTGGCTGGATTTCGCGAAGGGCCGTTTCACGGCGCTGACCGCCGACTTCGCGCTGCGCGATGCCCATGCCCGCCTTGGCAAGGACCTCGAGGACATCCCGCTGGCTCACGCCGAAGGCCGGCTGCGCTTCCGCAACGACAAGGGCGTCATCGAAGCCAGCGCCAAACGCCTGTCCCTGCAGACCCGCGATGGCCTGACGGTGGCGCCGACCGATTTCTTCCTGCGCCTGCAGGAGCGCCGCGGCGGTACGCCGAGCAAGGGTGAGTTCGTCGCCAATCAGCTGGATCTGGCTGCGCTGTCGGGCCTGGCCGGGCGGCTGCCCCTCGACGAGGACTTCCGCAAGCACCTGGCCGAACTGGCACCGAGCGGTACGGTGGCGCCACTTAACGTCAAGTGGAGCGGCGGTACCGACGGTGAGCCTGTCGCCACCTACGCGATGGACGCTACGTTCAGTCACCTGGGTATCGCGCCGGTGGGCACGTGGCCGGGCTTTGCCGGGTTGTCAGGGCGTGTGGAGGGCAACGACCGCGGCGGCCGCTTCTCCCTGAGCGGCAAGGACGCCAGCGTCGATCTGCCGCGGGTTTTTCCTGAGCCGCGGCTGGTGTTCTCCGAGCTGGCGGTGGAGGGCGCCTGGAGCCACCCCGGCGGCGTGCTGGAGCTCAGCCTGGACAAGGTCGGCTTCGCCAACAAGGACGCCCGCGGCAGTGCCTCCGGCCGCTATCGGGCCACGCCCGACACGCTGGGGGAAATCGATCTACAGGCGCGCCTGTCGGAAGCCGAGAGCACCGCGGTGTGGCGCTACATGCCCAGCGTGGTGAACAAGGACGCCCGCGACTGGCTGCAGCACAGCCTGACCGGTGGCAAGGCGCTGGACACGCGGCTGGTCCTGAAGGGCGATCTGGCCAAATTCCCGTTCCGCAACCCGAAGGACGGAACCTTCCGCGTCATCGCGCGGATCGCCGACGGCCGCCTGGACTATGCACCGGGCTGGCCGAAGATCGACGGCATCACCGGCGAGCTGATCTTCGAAGGCCCCGGCATGACCGTGAAGGCCCAGCGGGCCCATATCTTCGGTGTCGAACTGAAGGATGTGGCGGTTGTGCTGCCGGATTTCGAGAACAACGATGTGCTGGGCATCCGCGGCAGCGCCGGCGGGCCGACTCAGGATTTCCTGCGCTTCCTCTCGGAGAGCCCGATCGCCGGCAAGATCAACCATTTCACCGACCCCTTCCGCGCCGACGGCAGCGGCAGCCTGGACCTGCACCTGACTCTGCCGCTGCAGAAAATGGAGAACTCTCGGGTCAAGGGCGAGTACCAGTTCACCCACAACCAGCTGCAGGTCGACCCGGCCATGCCGGTGTTCACCGAAGCGAGCGGGAGGGTGGCCTTCACCGAGAGTCAGCTGCAGATCAAGAGCGGCACCGCCCGCGTGCTTGGCGACCCGGTAAGCGTCGCCGGCGGCAGCCGCGCCGACGGCAGCGTGCTGATCAATGCCCAGGGCACCCTCAGCGCCCAGGCCCTGCGGCGCGAGCTGGACCTGCCGCTGCTCGACCACCTGTCGGGCTCTGCTGCGTGGAAGGGGGCGATCAGCGTGCCGAAGCAGGGCGGCGTGGCCTTCGTGCTGGACACGGGCCTGCAGGGGGTCAGCTCCAGCCTGCCCGAACCGCTCAACAAGTCGGCTGCCGCGGTGCTGCCCTTCCACTTCGAAATGCTCGCCAACCCCTCGGTCAATGGCGTGCCGGGCGGCGACACCCTCAAGCTGGCCGCCGGCCAGGCCTTCCAGGCCCAGTTCATGCGCCGCCGTGAAGGCAACCGCACGGTGGTCGTGCGCGGTGGCATGGCCCTCAACGAACCGGTGCGACTGGGCGACAAGGGCGTGCTGGTCAGCGCCACCGCCGACCGCCTGGATGCCGACGCGTGGCGCAGGGCGCTGGCCGGCAAGACGGCGGCTGCGCCGGCCAACGGCAGCCAGGACAGCAGCGGCTTCCCGCTGTCCGGCCTGGCCCTGCGGGCCAGCGAGCTGCGCCTGCTCGGCCAGCGCCTCAACGATGTGACCCTGCGCGCGGTGATGGAGGAGGGCGGCTGGCAGGCCCGGCTGGCCAGCCGCGAGGCCAGCGGCGACGTAGTATGGCGCGATCAGGGCCGTGGCCGCCTGCAGGGGCGCTTCAAGCAGTTGTCGGTGGGTTCGGCCAGCGGCAAGGACGCGACCGACACGTCGTCCCGCGCCGACGAGGAGCGCCTGTCCGAACTGCCCGGCCTGGACATCAGTGCCGACAGCTTCGTGCTGCGTGGCCATTCCCTCGGCAAGCTTGATCTCAAGGCCGCCAACCGCGGCGACCTCTGGCGGCTGGAGCAGCTCAGCATCGTCAATCCGGACGGCAGCCTGACTGGCGACGGCAGCTGGCGGCCCGGCAGCCGGGAGGAGACCCGCCTCAACTTCAAGCTCGACGTGAGCAGCGTGGAGAAGATGCTCAGCCGCCTCGGTTACCCGGAGGCGGTCAAGCGCGGCAAGGCCCAGCTGGAAGGCGACGTGTCCTGGCACGGGGCGCCCACGTCCATCCACTTCCCGACCCTGGGCGGCAAGCTGCAGGTCAATGTGGAAAACGGTCAGTTCACGCAGCTCGAGCCGGGCGTCGGGCGTCTGCTCGGGGTGCTCAGCCTGCAGTCGCTGCCGCGCCGCATCACGCTGGATTTCCGTGACGTGTTTTCCGAAGGATTCGCCTTCGACCGTATTTCCGGTAGCATCCAGATGAACAACGGCGTGCTGCGTACCGATGACCTCGATCTGTTCGGCCCCGCGGCCCGTGTCTATATGAGCGGTGAGGCCGACTCAGTGCGGGAAACGCAGAACCTGCGGGTCAAGGTACAGCCCACGCTGTCCGAGTCGATCGCGGTCGGCTCCGCCATCGCGACTACCGGTGCCATCCACCCGGCGATCGGGTTGGCCGCCTATCTGGTGCAGAAGGTTCTGCGCGATCCGGTCGAGAAGCTGTTCAGCTTCGAGTACGCGGTGACCGGCAGCTGGTCCGACCCCAAGGTCGACAAGCTGGCGGTCAAGCCGCTCGCGACACCCCCTTAGTCCGTCTGCGAGGAGACGCCCATGACACAATCGCTTTGCCGCATCGCCAGCGTCCAGATGGTCTCCGGCCCCGACGTGGACGCCAACCTGGCCGACGCCGGGCGCCTGATCGCCGAGGCGGCCGAGGCCGGTGCGAAACTCGTCGCGCTGCCCGAGTATTTCCCGCTGATCACCGCCGACGAGAGCGCCAAGGTACGCATCCGCGAGCGGGACGACGGCAGCGGCCCGATCCAGACTTTCCTGCGTGACACGGCCCGCCGACACAAGGTGTGGCTGATCGGTGGCTCCTGTCCGATGGAAGCCTCGGTGTCCGACAGGGTCAAGAATTCCACCCTCGTCTACGACGACGAGGGCCGGCGCGTGGCCCGCTATGACAAGATTCACCTGTTCGGCTTCCGCAAAGGTGACGAGTATTACGACGAATCCGCCACCATCGAGGCCGGCAACGAGGTCGTCAGCTTCGAGGGCCCCTGCGGCCGCATCGGCCTGTCGATCTGCTACGACCTGCGCTTTCCCGAATTTTTCCGTGCGATGGGCACCGTCGACCTGATCGTCCTGCCGGCGGCCTTCACCTACACTACCGGTAAGGCCCACTGGGAAATGCTGCTGCGCGCCCGCGCGGTGGAGAACCAATGCTACGTGCTGGCCAGCGCCCAAGGCGGCAGGCACCCCAGTGGGCGGCGTACCTGGGGTGACAGCATGATCATCGACCCGTGGGGCGAGGTGCTCGCCCGCCTGCCGGAAGGCCCCGGCGTGGTGGTCGCCGACCTCGATCCGGCGCGCATCGCCGATGTCCGCGCCAGCCTGCCGGCCTTGCAGCACCGCAAGATCGGCTGACCCGAAGAACACACATTTTCCCCGAGAGACCATGAGCCAGAATCCCCCGCCCAATCCCCTCAAGCTGGCCAGCAAGCTGCTGCTGAAACCCTACGACCTGGACTTCGAGGATCTCGACAAGGTCTTCGGCAAGCTGTTCCGCCACAAGCTCGACTATGCCGACCTGTACTTCCAGTACCACCGCTCCGAGGCCTGGAGCCTGGAGGAGGGCATCGTCAAGTCGGGCAGCTTCAACATCGAGCAGGGCGTCGGCGTGCGCGCCATCACCGGCGAGAAGACCGCCTTCGCCTACTCCGACGACATCAGCCTGAAGGCCCTCAAGGACGCCGCCGACGCAACCCGCGCGATCGCCGACAGCGGCCGCCGCAAGACCCACAAGATCGAGGCCGTCAGGAAGGCGCCGCTGGCCCTGTACCGCGCCGACAACCCGCATGACTCCCTCGACGACGTGGCCAAGGTCAAGTTGCTGGAGCGCCTTGAGGCGATGGCTCGCGCCGAGGACCCGCGCGTGAAGGAAGTCATGGCCAGCCTGGTCGGCACCTGGGAGGTAGTGCTGGTGGCGCGCAGCGACGGCCATCTGGCCGCCGACGTGCGCCCGCTGGTGCGGGTGTCGGTGTCGGTGATCATGGAAGAGAACGGCCACCGCGAGCAGGGCTCCAGCGGCGGTGGCGGGCGTTACGACTACGGCTACTTCAGCGACGAGGTGCTGTCCGGCTTCGCCAAGGCGGCGGTTCATCAGGCGCGCGTCAATCTCGGCGCCAGCCCGGCGCCGGCCGGCACGATGACCGTCGTGCTCGGCAATGGCTGGCCCGGCATCCTGCTCCACGAAGCCATCGGCCACGGCCTGGAAGGGGACTTCAACCGCAAGGAAAGCTCGGCTTTCAGCGGCCGCATCGGCCAGCAGGTGGCGGCCAAGGGCGTCACCGTGGTGGACGACGGCACGCTGCAGGACCGTCGCGGCTCCCTGACCATCGACGACGAGGGCAATCCGACCCAGCGCACCGTGCTGATCGAGGACGGCATCCTGGTCGGCTACATGCAGGACATGCTCAACGCCCGCCTGATGGGCGTCGCGCCCACCGGCAACGGCCGTCGCGAATCCTTTGCCCACCTGCCGCTGCCGCGCATGACCAACACCATCATGCTGGCCGGCCAGCACGAGCCGGCCGAGATCATCGCGTCGGTGAAGAACGGCCTCTATGCCGCCAACTTCGGTGGCGGGCAGGTGGACATCACCTCCGGCAAGTTCGTTTTCTCCACCTCCGAGTGCTACCTGATCGAGGACGGCAAGGTCACCCGCCCAGTGAAGGGTGCCACGCTGATCGGCAACGGCCCCGACTGCCTGACCCGCGTGTCGATGATCGGTAACGACCTGCAGCTCGATCCGGGCGTCGGCACCTGCGGCAAGGATGGCCAGAGCGTACCGGTCGGCGTCGGGCAGCCCACCCTGCGTATCGACGGCCTGACCGTCGGCGGTACCGGCGCTTGAGCACGATGGAGCGGCGGCGCTTCCTGGCCCTGGCCGGAGTCTGCAGCAGTCTGGCGGTGAAGGGCGTGTTGGCAGCGCCCGCTCCGGCGGAGGCCGTCGGCAGTTCCAGCCCGGCCATTGCCATCAACAAGGCGGGGCGCCAGCGCATGCTGTCCCAGCGCACGGCCAAGGCCTGGCTGATGCGTGTGCTGGGTGTGCAGCCCGACCGGGCCGGCATCCTGCTGAGCCGTTCGGTGCAGCTCTTCGACCTGCAGATGACTGAGTTGAAGGCCATTCAGCCCAGCGACGACGTGCGCGCCGCTTTGCCGCCACTGGAGCAGGAGTGGGCCCGTTACCGGCCGCTGCTCAACGACCTCCGTAGCGATCCGAAGGCGGTGTGGACCAGCAGCGAGGCGGTGCTGACGGCCGCCCACAAGCTGACGCTGGCCTATGAAAAGAGCGCCGGCTCGACGGCCGGCCAGCTGGTAAACCTTGCCGGGCGCCAGCGCATGCTGTCCCAGCGCATGGCCAAGGCGTATTTTTTCCGCCAGTTCGGCGTCAATGCCGGCCCCGCCGGAGAGATGCTGGACGCGGCAGTCAAGGAATTCGCCAAGGCCCACGAGACGCTGAAGGCCAGCCCGCAGAACACGCCGCAGATCAAGACCGAACTGGTGCTGGTGGAACAGCAGTGGTTCTTCTTCCGCAACGCGTTGGGCCTCAATACCGCAGCCGACCAGAAGAAGGCCGCGGAGGTGGTCGGCTCGACCAGCGAACGCATCCTCGAGCAGATGGATCTGGTCGTCAGCCTGTATGAAAAGCTGGCCCGCGATGCGTAATCGGGCACTTGCCCGCCTGCGGGGGGCGATCCTCGCAGCTGCTACCGTGTTGCTCGGCGCC
Source organism: Zoogloea sp. JDB1 (assembly GCF_056724025.1). Lineage (NCBI taxonomy): Bacteria > Pseudomonadati > Pseudomonadota > Betaproteobacteria > Rhodocyclales > Zoogloeaceae > Zoogloea > Zoogloea sp. JDB1. The sequence goes on along the minus strand of NZ_CM161496.1, from coordinate 5,556,084 downwards.
TGTGCGACGCCGTCGTCCTCGCCACAGGCCATCCAGCGTCTCGACCCGGCCGAACTGGCCCGGCTCGAGGCGGCTCGTGCGGAGCCGCCCTTGAGCCTCAACGAGATCCTGCGCCAGTCCCGCGCCGGCGTGCCGACCGCGACGCTGCTGGAAACCCTCAAGCGCACCGGCACCCGTCATGCGCTCAGCCCGTCGGAGGCGATCCGCCTGCGCGAGCAGGGCGTGGCCCCCGAGGTGCTCGATGCGATCACCGCGGCCCAGGAACGCTGGGCTCGCGACCAGGCCACCGCCGACAAGGTCCGCCGCGACACCGAGCAGGCCGCCGCCCTCGACAAGGCGAAGGCCGACGCCGAGCGCTACCGCTTGCAGTCCCAGCCCTACTGGGACCCGTTGTGGCCCTATCCCTACGCCTATCCGCCGGGCTACCCGGGCTGGCGCGGTTACGGCGGCATAGGCTGGGGCGGGCGCCTGCGGCGCTGAGCCCGTTTCATTCCCCTTTCAGAAAAGCTGTAACTGCCGCTCATCGGCGGGCCGTGCCGGCGGCCGGAAGGCCGCCGTGTTGAGGCGCCGCCGCGAACGGTTGAGCCCCAGCCTTTCGACCAGCCGCTGCAGGCGCTGGCTGTAGAGATCGGCGAAGACGCCCTGGCCGCGCATGCGGTGGCCGAAGCGCGTGTCGTACAGTTCACCGCCGCGAAGCTGGCGCAGCAGGCTCATCACGTGCCGGGCCCGATCCGGGAAATGGCTGTCCAGCCAGTCTGCGAACAGATCCTTCAATTCGTAGGGAAGGCGCAGCAGCGCGTAGCCGGCAGTATCGCTGCCGGCTGCGTTGGCGGCTTCGAGCACCGCTTCCATCTCGTGGTCGTTGATGGCCGGGATCAGCGGCGCAAAGAGCGTGCCGACCGGCACCCCAGCTGCGTGCAGGCGCTCCATCGCCGCCAGGCGCCGGGCAGGCGTCGCTGCGCGGGGCTCCAGCTTGCGGGCCAGGGTCGGGTCGAGGGTGGTGATCGAGAACATCACGTGCACCAGGTCGTCCCGCGCCATGTCGGCGAGCAGATCCACGTCGCGTTCGATCAGCGCCGACTTGGTGACGATGGACACCGGGTGCCGCGTCTCGGCGAGGATCTCCAGCAACTGGCGGGTCAGGCCAAGGCGGCGCTCGACCGGCTGCCAGCCGTCGGTGTTGATGCCCAGTGCGATCGGCTCGCAGCGGTAGCCGGGGGCAGCCAGCTCGCGGCGCAGCACGGCCGGCGCGTCGGGCTTCCACACAATCTTGGTCTCGAAATCCAACCCCGGCGACAGGCCCAGGTAGGCGTGGGTCGGTCGCGCGAAGCAGTATGCGCAACCGTGCTCACAACCTTTGTACGGATTGACCGACTGGTTGAAGGGTACATCCGGCGAGCTGTTGCGCGTGATCACCGACTTGGCCTGGTCAAGGATCAGCGTTGTTGCGGGGCTCTTGGACAGGGCCGCGTCGTCGTCGGCAGCGCTGGCGGAGCCTTCCCAGCCGTCATCGAAACCGTCGCGCCGCCAGGCGGCGAAGCGGTTGTCCGGGTTCAGGCGGCTGCCGCGTCCGCGGGGTGGGGCAGGCTTCATCAGAATGAATGTGTATAAAATCACAGTATATCCAGTCACTCCGATTTTGCCGACTAATGCGTTTACGCCTTTTTTATGTGGGCGGTGCAACAATTTGCTCCGTGTTCCCTTCGGGCGTCCCGACCGGCGCCGCGACCCATGCCCGTACCCTTCGGCCGCTTGCTGTTCGAATCGCAATCGGTGCGCTTCCGTTACCTGCTGGCTGTGCTCGCCTGCATGCTGGCGCTGGGCGTGGCCTTGCTGCTGCGCGATGTGCTCGACCTGGCCAACGCGGTGATGATCTTCCTGCTGGCTGTCGTGCTGGTGGCCAGCCGCCTTGGGCGTGGGCCGGCGGTGCTCACGTCCTTCGCCAGCGTGGCGCTGTTCGATTTCTTCTTCGTGCCACCACGCTTTTCATTGGCGATCAGCCATAGCCAGTATCTGGTGACCTTCGTGGTGATGCTGGCGGTGTCGTTGCTGATCGGCCAGCTGACCGCCGGCCAGCGCCGCCAGGCCTATGACGCGGGCCGCCGGGAGCGCATCGTCCGTGCGCTGTACGACCTCGCCAAGCGTCTGGCCGGCGTGCGCCAGCCCGGCGAGGTGGACCGGGCGCTGCGGGATTTCATCGGCAAACAGCTGGGGGCGGGCGCGTGGCTGCTATTGCCCGATGGCGACGGTGCCCCGCAGGCGGAAAGCCTCGCAGCCGGCACGCTCGGCACGCTGGACATGCAGATCGGCCGCATGGTGCTCGACAGCGGCCGCGTCATCGAGTCGGGGGCGTCCGAGCGGCCCGGTCGGCGCCGCCATTTCCTGCCTCTGGCCGGGGCCGGTGAGGTGTGCGGCGTGCTGATCGTCTCGCTGGCGGAGGACGCGATCGACGAGCTGCCGCTATTGGAGGCCCTCACTTCGCTGGCGGCGACCGCGGTGGAGCGCCTGCATTTTGTTGCCGCAGCCCAGTCGGCGCAGCTTGAGGCGGAGTCCGAGCGGCTGCGCAGCTCCATCCTGTCGGCCCTGTCCCACGACGTGCGCACGCCGCTGACCGCCCTCTACGGCATGGCCGATTCCCTGGCACTGCTGCGCCAGCCCTTGCCGGATGAGGCGCGCGAACTGGCGGCGGCGATCCGCGAGCAAGCCCTGCGCGTAAACGGCATGGTGGACAAGCTGCTCGACATGGCCCGCCTGCAGAGCGGCCGCGTCAGCCTGCGCAAGGACTGGCAGTCCATCGAGGAGGTGGTCGGCTCCAGCCTGCAGCTGCTGGGCCCGGCGATGGCCCGCCACCCGGTGCGCACCAGCGGCCTTGGCGAACTGCCGCTGGTGCAGTTCGACGCAGTGCTGCTGGAGCGGGTCTTCTGCAACCTGTTCGAGAACGCGGCCAAGTACGCGCCGCCGGATACGCCGGTCCATGCGAGTGCCCGTGCCGGCGCCGACCTGCTCGAAGTGCAGGTGAGGAGCGGCGGCGACGGCTTCCCGCCGGACCGCCTGGAGCGGGTCTTCGAGCCGTTCGAGCGCGGCGGCAGCGAAGGGCCGGTGGCCGGTATGGGGCTCGGCCTGGCCATCTGCCGCAGCATCGTCGAAGCCCACGGTGGCACCATCCGCGCCTTCAATCCGCCTGCGGGTGGCGGCTGCGTGGCCTTCACGCTGCCCCTCGGCACGCCGCCGGCCATTGATGTCGAGGCGCTGGAATCAGGAGTGTTGTCATGAGCGGTCCGCGGATACTTGTCGTCGAGGACGAACGCCAGATCCGCCGCGTCGTGCGTTCGGCGCTGGAGGTCGAGGGCTATCGGGTGCAGGAGGCGGACAACTGCCGCCAGGCCCTGATCGAGGCTGGCAACGGCCGGCCCGAGCTGGTGATCCTCGACCTCGGCCTGCCGGATACCGACGGTGCCCACTTCGTGCAGGACTTCCGCAGCTGGTCGTCGGCGCCGGTGCTGGTGCTGTCGGCCCGCTCCACCGAGCACGACAAGATCGACGTACTCGACGCCGGCGCCGACGATTATCTGACCAAGCCCTTTTCCATCGGTGAGCTGCAGGCCCGCGTGCGCGCGCTGCTGCGGCGTGGGCGCACCCATGCGGAGGCCGAGGCGGCACAGGTCGGCTTCGGCGACGTGGAAGTGGATTTCTCCCGCCGTCTGGTCAGCCGCAGAGGAGAGGCGGTCAAGCTGACGCCCATCGAATACCGCCTGCTCGCCGTGCTGATTGCCCACGCCGGTCAGGTGATGACTCACCGCCAGCTGCTGCGCGAGGTGTGGGGCACAGCCTCCACCGACAGTAACCATTACCTGCGAATCTATGTCGGGCACCTGCGCCACAAACTGGAGAGCGATCCGGCGCAGCCCCGTCATTTTCTGACCGAAACTGGAGTGGGTTACCGCTTCCAGCTCTGAAACCCGCGGCCACCGCTTCAGTCCTTCCGGAGTCCTGCATGAGCCAAACCGACAGTCATTCCCGTTCCGGCCTGGTTGGCCTCGCCCTCGCTGCGTTGGGCGTGGTCTATGGCGACATCGGCACCAGTCCGCTGTATGCCTTCAAGGAAGCCTTCACCGGCCCCCACGGTATCGACCCCTCCGAGGTCAATGTGCTGGCCGCGCTGTCGGCCTTCTTCTGGGCCGGCCTGCTGATCGTCTCGATCAAGTACGTGTGGGTCGTGTTGCGCTTCGACAACGAAGGGGAGGGGGGCGTGCTGGCCCTCACCGCGCTGGCCCAGCGGGCCTCCCACCGGCCGCGTTGGGCGATGATCGCGGTAGGCTGCGGCATCTTCGCCGCCGCGCTGTTCTACGGCGACGCCATCATCACCCCAGCCATCTCGGTGCTGTCGGCGGTGGAAGGTCTCAGCGTCGCCACCCCGCAGTTCGAGCACTACGTGGTGCCGATCACCGTCGGTATCCTGGTCGGCCTGTTCATGATCCAGAAGCACGGCACCGGCCGGGTCGGACAGTTCTTCGGGCCGATCACCGTGGTGTGGTTCCTGGCCCTCGGCGCCCTCGGCGTCGGCAGCATCCTGCAGACCCCCGAGGTGCTGCGCGCCATCGATCCGCGCTACGCCCTCCAGTTCGCCATCGAGCGGCCTCACACCGCCTTCATCCTGCTGTCGGCGGTGTTCCTGTCGCTGACCGGCGGCGAGGCCTTGTACGCCGACATGGGCCACTTTGGCGCGCGGCCGGTGCGCCTCGCCTGGTATGGCCTGGTGTGGCCGTCGCTGGTGCTCAACTACTTCGGCCAGGGCGCCCTGGTGCTGCGTTCGCCGGTGGCCATCGAGAACCCCTTCTACCTGCTCGCACCGGACTGGTTCCTGCTGCCGCTGGTCGGCCTCGCCACCATTGCCACGGTGATCGCCTCCCAGGCCACCATCACCGGCGCCTATTCCATGACACTCCAGGCCGGCCGCCTGGGCTACCTGCCGCGCCTGCGCATCCTGCACACCTCCGACACCGAGAAGGGGCAAATCTACATCCCCAGCGTCAATTGGCTGATGCTGGTGGCGGTCATCGTGCTGGTGCTGCAGTTCCGCTCCTCCGGTGCACTGGCGGCGGCCTACGGCATCGCCGTGTCGGGCACCATGATCATCACCACGCTGCTTACCGCCTTCATCCTGCTGATGGCCGAGGGCCGCGTCCGCGTCGGCCTGCTCGCCGCGCTGGCGCTGTTTGGTCTCCTGGAGCTCCTGTTCTTCAGCTCCAACCTCACCAAGCTTGGCGAGGGCGGCTGGATGCCGATGGCCCTCGGCGCGACGATCTTCCTGCTGCTCACCACCTGGAAGGAGGGCAGCCTGCTGCTCGCCAACCAGCGCTGCAAGATCGACGTGCCGATGGCCGGCTTCGTGCGCGGCCCGCTGCCCGACGTGCCGCGGGTCTTCGGCACCGCCGTGTATCTCACGTCGGAACCGAGCCTGGTGCCCAGCGCGCTGTTCCACAACCTCAAGCACTACAAGGTGATGCACGAGCGCATCATCTTCCTGCACGTGGTCAATGAAGGTATCCCGCGGGTAGACGATGCCGAGCGGGTGGCCGTCACCCAGCTGGCGCCGGGCCTCTACAACGTCGATGCGCGTTTCGGCTTCCGCGAGGAGCCCGACCTCCCCGCTGCGCTGGCCCTTGCCGCCAAATACGGTCTCGAACTGGAGGAAATGACCACCACCTACTTCGTCGCCCGTGCCCGCATTGTGGACGGCCCGGGGGCCATGCCGCGTTGGCGCTGCGGCCTGTTCGCCTGGATGATGCGCCAGTCCGAAGGCGCCGCCAGCTACTTCAAGCTACCGGCCAACCAGGTGGTGGAACTGGGCACTCAGGTCATGCTGTAAGGCCGCCATGGCTTCCGGACGGGTGCATCGGCTAGAATCGACGGTTCATATCAAGCAGCCGACAGGATTCACCATGCATTCCGCCTCGAAAGCCCATATCGACGATGTCCGGATCAAGGAGATCAAGGAACTCGCCCCGCCCGCCCATGTGCTGCGGGAATTCCCCGCTTCGCCGAAGGCTGCGGAAACGGCCTTTGAGGCGCGCAGCGCGATCCACCGCATCCTGTTCGGCGCCGACGACCGCCTGCTGGTCGTCATCGGCCCCTGTTCGATCCACGACACCGATGCGGCGATGGAATACGCCCGTCGCCTGCAGGCCGAGGCCGAGCGCCTCAAGAACGACCTGCTGGTGGTGATGCGCGTCTATTTCGAGAAGCCCCGCACCACCGTGGGCTGGAAGGGCCTCATCAACGACCCGCAGCTCGACGGCAGTTTCCGCATCAACGACGGCCTGCGCCTTGCCCGCAAGCTGCTGTCCGACGTCAACGACCTCGGCCTGCCGGCCGCCACCGAGTTCCTCGACATGATCACGCCGCAATACGTGGCCGACCTCATCGCCTGGGGCGCCATCGGCGCACGCACCACCGAGAGCCAGGTGCACCGCGAGCTGGCCTCCGGCCTGTCCTGCCCGGTGGGCTTCAAGAACGGCACCGACGGCAACATCCGCATCGCCGTGGACGCCATCAAGGCCGCCCAGTCGCCGCACCACTTCCTGTCCGTCACCAAGGCCGGCCATTCCGCCATCGTCAGCACCACCGGCAACGAGGACTGCCACCTCATCCTGCGCGGCGGCAAGGGCCCCAACTACGACGCCGCCAGCGTCAACGCCGCCTGCAAGGAACTGGCCGCCTCCGGCGTCACCGGCAAGCTGATGATCGACTTCTCCCACGCCAACAGCAGCAAGCAGCACAAGCGCCAGGTGGACGTGGCCCGCGACGTGGGTGGCCAGATGGCCGCCGGCGACGACCGCATCATCGGCGTGATGGTCGAATCCCATCTCAAGGAAGGCCGCCAGGACCTCAAGCCCGGCGTCGAGCTGGAATACGGCAAGAGCATCACCGACGCCTGCATCGGCTGGGAAGACAGCCTCATCGTCCTCGACGTGCTGGCCGACGCCGTGCGCCAGCGCCGTGTGCAGCGCGCCGTGCCCGAATAAGTCCTGTTCTGACCGCACTTTCCGACGGCGCCGCGAGGCGCCGTTTCTTTTTTGCATGCCGCACACTTTGTCGGGAATCTTTACACCGCCCGAGCAGCCCCCCCGCCAGACCGTCGGCGCAGCGCATCAACGGCTTAGGAATCAAGCAATTAAAACTCACTACCCGGATTGGTAGGTTAATTGCTAAACCCCTCGCAGACGACGGTCCGCATCGAAACCGGCCGCTGGCCCGGCCTTTCTCGCGAGTGTGAATGCCGTGCGCTTCCTGCTGCTGTTCATCGTGCTGATGCTGGCTTCGCCCCTGTCCGGGTGCGGTGGCGGTACGTCGCCCGATCAGCGCGACAGCGAGCAGGCCCTCCGCAAGGTCGCCGTCGCCGATCTGCCGGCCCTGTCCGATTGTCTCGGGCGCATCAGCAAGCACCTCAATACCGCCGGTGGCCAGGAACAGCTGGGCATTTCCTGCGCGGTGGGTACCTATGTCGGCCGCAGCACCAGCGGCTACGACTGTTCCCTCAAGGTGGATGTGGAGCCGGCCGAGCTGCGCCTCACCATCCAGGACAGGGAAATCTCCATCCCCCTCGGCGCGACTGCCTACAGCGCCGACGGTCGCCCGCTCATGAACGTGGAAGACGCCAGCCTGCCTGGCCAGCCCGGCTTTCAGGCCGTGCGCTATGTGGCCGGCAGCGCCGACGAGGCGCTCACCGAATCCCTGACCTTGCGGCTCGGCAATGGCACGCCGCGCCTGCCATCGATGATTTACCAAAGCGTAAGGAACAACAAAGCCCAGAACACCGTATGCAATTTCGGCCGCTGACGGTCGATCGCCACCGCCGGTTGCCAAGCTGAATCCAGCCAAGGAGGGAATATGCGTCTGAATTCGTCATCTCCATGCTTGCCCCGTCTCCTGCGTGGCGTCGCCCTTGCGATGGCCGTCAGCGTCAGTGCCCCGGCGCTTGCCGCCCTCGCCACCTACCAGACCCAGGGCAACTTCAATGCCGCCATCGCCGGCCTCACCGCCACCACCACCGACTTCGACGGTATCGCGCCGGGCACCAGCTACCCGCCGGGCAGCGGGCCGGCCGGCTCAGGCTTTACCGTCGGTCTGACCGCCGGCAGCGTCAGTTCCGGTTTCAACCAGCCGACCGTAGGGAGTGTGTTCTGGACCACCTCCGGCACCCATTACCTCGGCCTCGACAACCCGGATACCGCCTTCGAGTCCGGCGACGCGCTGGTTTTCAGCTTCCTGTCCCCGGTGCAGGGCTTCGGTCTCTACGTGGTGGGCGGGCGAGACCTGCTGGACATCCAGGCCGGGGCGGTGACCCTCACCGTCGATGGCGCAACCCTCGCTATCTCGTCCATCGACTATCTCACCAGCGGCAATGGCGATTACGCCTTCTTCCTCGGCTTCGCCACCGACGACGGCAGCACCTTCAGCAGCGCCACGCTGACCGTGGGCGACGGCTCGGGCGTGATCCCGGTGACCGTGGATGACGTCACGCTCGCCAGTACCCGCAACGGCGGAAACACCGTGCCGGAGCCGGGCTCCCTGTTGCTGGCGGCTACCGCGATTGGTGCCGCCTTACTGCGTGTGCGTCGCGCCCGCAGTTGATTCACGATCCACCCCAAGGAGATGATCATGAAGAAATTGACCCACGGCCTCCTCGCCACCGCCGTCATCGCCAGCCTGGGAGGTTTCGCCACCGGCGCCTCGGCCCAGGCGGAGCCCTTCATCGGCCAGATCATGTGCGCCGGCTTCAACTTCGCACCGCGCGGCTGGGCCGAGCTGAACGGACAGCTGATGGCCATTTCCCAGAACACCGCCCTGTTCTCCCTGCTCGGCACCATGTATGGCGGAGATGGCCGTACGACCTTTGCGCTGCCCGACATGCGCGGCCGTGTGTTGATCCACGCCGGCCAGGGGCCTGGCCTCAGCAACCGGGATCAGGGAGAGGTCGCCGGCACGGAAAACCAGACCCTGACCGTGTCGAACCTGCCTCCGCACACCCACCAGGTCGCACCGCTGGGCAGCGGCGCCGATGCCACTGCAGTGTCGCCGGCCGGCGCGATGCCGGCCTCCAAGGCGCGCACCACGCTGTACACCGCCAGCGGCCCGGCGCTGCCGATGGCGGCCACCACTTCCAGTGCGACCGGCAGCGGTACGCCCTTCTCCAACATGCAGCCCTACCTGGTGGTGAAGTGTTTCATCGCCCTGGAGGGTATCTTCCCGTCGCGGAACTAGGCGTCTCGACCGCGCGACCGCCGCCCGAACGGCGCCGCAGGGTGCCGTTTCTCCATGGGCGGCGCTCAGCCCTGGCGGGCCGACTCGGACGGTAGCTCGCCGAACATCCGCTTGTAGTCCCGCGCGAACTGGCTCATGTGGGTGAAACCCCAGTCGTAGGCCACGCTCGATATCGGCCGGCGGCCTTCGCCGTAGCGCAGCTCGCGGCGCACCTCGTTGAGGCGCAGGCTGCGCATGTAGGCCAGCGGCGGCAGGCCGGTGATGTCCTCGACGCAGTTCTGCAGCGCCCGCCGGCTGACGTGCAGGTGGGCGCACAGGTCGGGAATCGCGGGCGGCTGCTCGGGGTGGTCGAGGACGAAGCGGCGCAGCTTGTCCACCAGCTGCTGATGCTGCAGGCGCGTGCGGCTCGCCGTGGCCGGCTGGCTGTGCTGGCCGGTGAGCATCGCCGCCAGCGCGTCGAAGATGCGCAGTTGCAGTTCTTCCGCGGTATAGCCCTGGCTGGCCGTCGGGCCCTCCGCGTCGGCGAGGATGCCGGCCAGCGTCGCGCACAAGGCCTCCTTGTGGCCGGGGGCCAGGTTGCGCACGTCGCCCTGTTGCAGCAGACGGTCCAGATCCTGATGGACGCTGTTCTCCAGATAATCCGCAAAGGCCAGCCGGTCCACCACGATGCCGAACAGGTTGAAGTCCGGCGCGGTGATCAGGTCGAACTCGGCGCCGCCGTCGCGCACGCACACCGCCTGCGACGCCAGCGCCTTGCCGCCCATCGCCATCATGCCGTCGTGCGCGGCCGGAATGCCGAACCACACCGAACGCGGCCAGGCGGCGCAGGTCTGGCGCAGCTGGCGGTTGGCGCTCTCCACGAAGACCTGGGTCTTGGGCAGCCACAGCTCCGTCACGCTGCCCTCGAAGTGGCCCGGCGACAGCTGGTCGTAGCGCTGATCCCACTGGGACAGGTTGTGGGCCTGCTCGTCCGCATCCCGCGACCGCGTGACGCGGCGCAGGGGACGGACGCGGTCGGACGGGGCGGCGGGGAAGAGGGGCATGGGGGTGTCCTGCGGATGAGTCATGGATGCTGCGAAGCAAGCCGCGTACCGCTGGCATCTTCCTTGCCGGAGGGGCTTGTCACTGCTGGTGCAGGGTAGGGCAGGGGGCGCCGCTGGCGTGCCGCAGGCGCGTGGGCAAAGCCCCGTCGGCCCCCCGGTTGGTGCATTGCAGCAGGGGTTGGCACAGGGCTGGTGCGCGTTTTGGGCGGCGTGTTGCAGGTGTATTGCAGTTGTGCCGAATCTTGCTATTGCGGTGCTGAAACTTGCTACGTGTCACCCCGCCCGCTGATCCACGATTCACCCATCGACCCCTTAGGAGTGAATCATGAGCGCAACAAAGCAGTCCTCGCCCGCACTGGCGGCGACCCTTGGCACCTGGCAGTTGTGGGGCATCGCCGTCGGGCTGGTGATCTCCGGCGAGTACTTCGGCTGGAGCTTCGGCTGGGCCTCGGCCGGCACCCTCGGCTTCCTGGTCACCACCATCATGGTGGCCATCATGTACGGCACCTTCATCTTCAGCTTCACCGAGCTGACCGCCAGCATCCCCCACGCCGGCGGCCCCTTCGCCTACAGCTACCACGCCTTCGGCCCCACCGGCGGCTACCTGGCCGGCATGGCCACGCTGATCGAGTTCGTCTTCGCACCGCCGGCCATCGCGCTGGCCATCGGCGCCTACCTCAACGTGCAGTTCCCGTCCCTCGATCCTAAGATTGCGGCGACTGGCGCCTATATTGTCTTCATGGGCCTCAACATCGTCGGCGTGACCATCGCCGCCACCTTCGAACTGTTCGTCACGCTGCTCGCCATCTTCGAGCTGCTGGTCTTCATGGGCGTGGTGGCGCCGGGCTTCTCGATGGACAACTTCGCCAAGGGCGGCTGGAGCGGCGCGGACAGCTTCTCCCTGGCGGCGATCCCCGGCATCTTCGCGGCGATCCCCTTCGCAATCTGGTTCTTCCTCGCCATTGAAGGCGTGGCCATGGCCGCCGAAGAAGCCAAGGACCCCAAGCGCTCCATCCCCATCGCCTACACCGGTGGCATCCTGACCCTGGTGGTGCTGGCGGTCAGCGTGATGGTGTTTGCCGGTGGCGTGGGCGACTGGACCAAGCTCGCCAACATTAACGATCCGCTGCCCCAGGCCATGAAGACCATGGTCGGCGAATCCAGCGGCTGGCTGCACATGCTGGTGTGGCTGGGCCTGTTCGGCCTGGTCGCCTCCTTCCACGGCATCATCCTCGGCTACTCCCGCCAGATCTACGCCCAGGCCCGCTCCGGCTACCTGCCGGGCTGGTTCGGCAAGGTCCATCCGCGCTTCAAGACCCCGCACCGGGCCATCCTCGGCGGCGGCGTGGTGGGCATCGCGGCGATCTTCAGCGACGAATGGCTGTCCTTCGGCGGCCAGAGCCTCACCGCCAACATTGTCACCATGTCGGTCTTCGGCGCCCTCCTGATGTACGCCCTCAGCATGGCCGCGCTGTTCAAGCTGCGCGCCACCGAGCCGCGCCTGGCCCGGCCCTACAAGGCCCCGTTCTACCCGCTGTTCCCGGCCATCGCGCTGGCCGGCGCGTTGATCTGCCTGGCCACGGTGGCCTGGTTCAACCCGCTGCTGGCCGGTGTCTTCGTGCTGATCCTGGCCCTCGGCTACGGCTACTTCCAGCTCACCCACAAGCAGCGTGAAGCGGCCCCCATCGCGGCGCTGGCCGCCGAGGCCGAGTAAGGCACGCGTCCGGAGTCTTCGACCATGAGCTACACCTGCACCCTAGGCCTGCGCCGCTACGCCTTCGGCGACCTGAAGAACCTCCTCGCCAAGGCCAGCCCGGCCCGCTCCGGCGACATGCTGGCCGGCGTGGCGGCGGCCACGGAAGAGGAGCGCATGGCGGCCCGCATCGCGCTGGCCGACGTGCCCCTCGCGCGCTTCCTGCAGGAAGCCGTGGTGCCCTACGAGGACGATGAAGTCACCCGCATCATCCTCGACGACCACGACGCGCTGGCCTTCGCGCCGGTGGCGGGCCTGACGGTGGGCGAGTTCCGCGACTGGCTGCTGTCCGACGCCGCCGACGCGGACAGCCTGCAGGCCCTGGCGCCGGGCCTGATGCCCGAGATGGTCGCCGCGGTGAGCAAACTGATGCGCAACCAGGACCTGATCCTGGTGGCTGCCAAGTGCTGCGTGGTGACACGCTTCCGCAACACACTCGGCCTGCCCGGCCGGCTGGCGGTGCGCCTGCAGCCCAACCACCCGACCGACGACCCGAAGGGCATTGCCGCCTCCATGCTCGACGGCCTGCTCTACGGCGTTGGCGACGCGGTGATCGGCATCAACCCGGCCACCGACAGCCTGCCGGCGATCACCGCGCTGCTGCGGCTGATCGACGAGTTCCGCGAGCAGTACGACGTGCCGACCCAGAGCTGTGTGCTGACCCACGTCACCAACACCCTCCGCGCCATCGACAAGGGCGCGCCGGTGGACCTGGTGTTCCAGTCCATCGGTGGCACCGAGGCGGTGAACCGCAGCTTCGGCGTGACGGCCGCGCTGCTCGACGAGGCCAACAGGGCGGCCCGCCAGCTTGGGCGCGGCAGCGTCGGCAACAACGTGATGTACTTCGAGACCGGGCAGGGCAGCGCCCTCTCCGCCAACGCCCACCACGGCGCCGACCAGCAGACCCTCGAAGCCCGCGCCTATGGGCTGGCGCGGCGCTACCAGCCTTTGCTGGTGAACACCGTGGTCGGCTTCATCGGCCCGGAATACCTCTACGACGGCAAGCAGATCATCCGCGCCGGGCTGGAGGACCACTTCTGCGGCAAGCTGCTCGGCCTGCCGATGGGCTGCGACATCTGCTACACCAACCATGCCGAGGCCGACCAGGACGACATGGACACCCTGCTGACCCTGCTCGGCGTGGCCGGCATCAACTTCATCATCGGCGTGCCCGGGGCCGACGACATCATGCTCAACTACCAGAGCACGTCCTTCCACGACGCCCTCTACCTGCGCCGCGTGCTCGACCGCCGTCGCGCACCGGAATTCGAGGACTGGCTGGAACGCATGGGCATCGCCGACTACCAAGGCGAACTGCTGCCCCAGGGCGACACCCAACCGCTGCTGGCCCTGGCCGGCCGGCTGTAAGGAGGAGGGCCCATCATGAGCAAACCCACCATCGTCACCCCCGACCCCTGGCTGCGCCTGCAAAGCCTGACCCGCGCGCGGGTCGCCCTTGGGCGCAGCGGCGTCAGCCTGCCGACCCGCGAGGTGTTGCGCTTCGGCACCGCCCACGCCCAGGCCCGTGATGCGGTGCACCAGGCGCTGGACGTGCAGGCCCTGCAGGGCGAACTGCACGAGGCCGGCTTCAACACCCTCGCCGTGCACAGCCAGGCGGCCGACCGCGGCGTGTATCTGCGTCGCCCCGACTGGGGCCGCCGCCTCGCGCCGGACAGCGCGGAGGCCCTCGCGCGGCAGGCGCCGGGAATGTGGCCGGCGGCGCCCAAGCTGGCCATCGTGGTGGCCGACGGCTTGTCGTCACTGGCCACCCGCAGCCACGCGCAACTCTTGCTGGAAGCGCTGCTGCCCTACTTTCCCGAGCTGCGGACGCTGCCGGTGGTCGTCGCCACCCAGGCCCGCGTTGCGCTGGGCGACGAGATCGGCCACATCCTCGGCGCCGAGCAACTGGTGATGATGATCGGCGAGCGGCCGGGCCTGTCGTCGCCGGACAGCCTGGGCCTCTACCTCACCGCCCACCCGCGTCCCGGCCTCACCGACGCCAACCGCAACTGCATCTCCAACGTGCGGCCCGAAGGGCTGCCCTACGCGGAGGCCGCCCGCAAGCTGGCCTTCCTGATCGCCGGCGCGCGCCGCCTCGGCCGCAGCGGCGTGGACCTGAAGGACGACAGCGACGGCCACGCACTGCTGGCAGGCGACGCCGATCCGCCCGTGCTGGCCGCCGCGCCGCCCGCCTGAACCCCCGCGCGGCCCTGTGCCGGGGCAGCGCCGTAACCCGTTTCGTCTTACCCCCTATTGATTCACTTCAAGGAAATCGTCATGCCCGCAGCAACCCATCGCGCCCTGCGTACCGCGCTTCCCCTCGCCCTGGCCACCGCCCTTCCCGCCACGGCCGCCGACGGCGAATCCGCGTGGACGGTGCCGGTCAGCGTCAGCTTCGTCAGCGACTACATCTTCCGCGGCCAGTCCCAGAGCTGGGGCAAGCCGGCCCTGCAGTTCAGCGTCGAAGCCGACCACGCCTCCGGCGCCTACGCCGGCTTCGCCGCGTCCAACGTGTCCGACCACTGGCTGCCCGGCGCCGCGGTGGAGATGGACTTCTACGGCGGCTTCCGCGGCAAGGTGACTGAGGCGGTCGGCTACGACGTGGGCCTGATCTACTACACCTACCCGGGCGCCAACTGGCACGACTCGGCCTTCGACGGCTACAACCGCTCCAACAGCCTCAACACCGCCGAAGCCTATGTGTCGGTGAGCTACGACTGGCTCAGCTTCAAGACCGGCCGCACCCTCACCGAATACTTCGGCTGGAGCACCAACAACTCCCCGGTGAACGGCGGCTTCTACGGCGACGCCAACGCCGGCGTCACCGGCAGCACCCGCGGCTCCTACTTCTACGAACTCAACGCCGCTCGCGACGTGGCCGAAGGCTGGAACCTCAGCGGCCAGATCGGCCGCCAGGTCATCGCCAATTCCACCGGCCTCGACATCAACTACTACAAGCTCGGCATCACCCGCAGCCTGCCCGACGGCTGGAGCGCCGGCGCCTTCTACTCCGCCTCCAGCGAACCCAACGCCTACAAGCACTTCCTCAGCCTGAGCGACACCACCTCGTACTCCGACATCGCCAGGAAGAAGTTCTTCGTCAGCATCGCAAAGTCCTTCTAACAGGCGTGCACGCTCACCGTGCACCGCTGTGAGATCAACGTGCACCGGTGCACGATCAACTTTGAGCCGTGCACGCTCAACATTGGCGCGTGCACGATGAACTACGGTCGGTGCACGGTGATCGTGCACCCGTGCACGATCAAGTACGGGCCGTGCACGTAGAGCGCGCAGCGCTGCAACATCAACATTGGGGCGCCGAAGGTCTTCCTCGGCGCCCCAATGTCCGTCCACGCTCCGCCCCGAAAGAGCCCACTGTGGGCTGCGCAGGGATTTTTCAAAAAATCTCCATGTCATGGATTGTGCCGCGGTAATGCGAATGTAATATATCGCGGCGGCACTCCGCTTCTTCGCATTCATCGACAGGAGAATCCATGGCAACCGTTCTGAACACCCGCATCCCACCGCAAACCGTCCAGGCCGACATCGACGCCTTCGTCGGCCTCAAGGGCATCATCGGCTACACGCCGGTCAACCAGGACTATTCCCTCGACGCCGTCGGCCGTCTGCACGACGCCCTGCGCAAGGCCCAGGAAACCGAGATCCACGCCCAGAACGCCCTCGCCGCCGCCCGCGACGCGATGGACGCCATCGAACGCGACTTCCACGACGCCATCCTCGGCGTCAAAAGCCAGGTCAAAGCCCAGTTCGGCCCGGATTCGGATCAGGTAGCGGCGCTGGGACTGAAGAAGAAATCCGACCGGCGGCGCACCCCGACACGGGCTGGGAAGGATGTACCCAGCACGGCGTGAGGCTCGGTTGTTGTTGAGCGCTCAGTGAATGAGGAAAGGCCCGGCGAAATGCTGGGCCTTTCTGTTTGTGCGGGTGGGGCGTGGGAGACCGGATATGCGAGTGACGTGGTGCATAGTGCGGTAGTGGGCGTCGGAGGATGATTTGGGCTGTAGAGGGAGGGAGCGTTTCGGCCAGAGAGGATGATCGAGAGGGAATCGGCTGAGGACAACGCCCGGCCAGGAGCGGCCGATCGTCATCCGATCCAGATAGCGGCGATGCGGGCGGAACGGTATGCTATACGCCTATGTGTCACATGGCTGGAGCAATCCACTATGCCGAGGGCTGCCGCTTTTCCTGTTTTTTGTGTTGCATTTTGCATGGCTCATGCTTCTAAACAGTAACTTGCAGAACATGTGATCTGGCATTCCGATTTTATGCAGCAGAACCGTCGCCCTAAAACAAAGTAGGCGCCTCTATGGATTGGAAACCGATCTCTTCTGATGAACTTTGGGACCAAATTAATTTGGCACGTAGCCGAATGGATGCCACTCAAGAAAAACTATGGGAGTTTATTTCTATAACCCCCGAGAAGTGGGCTTTGCCCCCATGGGGCGATCAAGGCGGTGGTTTCTGGGTGGTTGCAGTTATTGGCGAGATGGTCGTCTGGTATAACGATATTGAAGAAGGTTTCAATCGTTCTAACTACACAAAATATGGAACCATTAATCAATACCGCTGCAATCAAGACGAATTAGAGTATTCTGTTCAACAAATACTAAATGTTATTTCAATGGGTTACGACAATGGGCCTTTCTGTAGCGCTCCTAAACCAGTCTAGTAAAAACCTAGCGCCTAACAAACGCTTCGAGCCGACCGCCCAAAAGCTACGCTTTTGGGTTCCCTCCGCGCTACGCGCTCCGGCGTCGGCTCAAGCTGCACGCTAGGCCCTTATGCCCGCATTTGACGCAAATGGTATAGAGATCATTCCTCCGCGCGAAGAAGACTTGGAGCACATTTGTGAGCTTGGAGGTCAATTTGACGAATGCTCGTTCTACGTTGAGTTTTTCGATGACCTTCTCGATCGAGAAGTGATTTCTTCTGATCTCGGCCTAACACCTACCTACGCATGGAACGCGGGAGAAAAGCATCCTATTGGCAATGGCCGCAGCGGGCGCACGCGAATAGACGATTACGGAAAATGGGCGCTCAAAATCCCGGTGACAGACGGAACAATTTCCGACGCAATTCTGATGTTCTTCTCAACTTGCCAAGCACCGGCACCGGTATGGCGAAAGCTTAGTGAAAGATGGAGCGGGCGTCTTGCCCTCGTCGGCTATGCGAAGAATTGGAATAGGGAATTTTCGCTATCCCCGCAGGTTGTTGCTAGCGTCGCAGATCGAGGACTAGCGCTCAACTTTGACGCTTACTTCACTGGGGAAAGCACCGATGAACAAGCCTAACCAGTTCTAAGGACTTCCCCGTCAAGCACCATTTTCTAATGACCGGCCGCCAGGCCGGTTTTCCTTTCCTGCCGACCTGCTTTTGTTTCCTGACGCCTGCACACACGCAACGGATCGGACAGACAGACTGCCTCTCTCTAATCGGCCTTGATCGAGGCTTGCCCGGGGCCACGCGACTAACCGCAACAGCAGGCCTCAATCGTTCGCCTGCTGGACCTCGGTTTTGACCGGGATGAAGCGCATGCCGGGCGACAGAAGGGCAACGAGGATGGCCTCAGCATCAGCCCTGTCGTTCTTGACCGACTGGCGCTTGCGATAGAGGCGGACGAACTCGGCAGCCATCAGGCGCGGTGCCAGGCCCAGACGCTGTGCCGTGCGGCCCCAGTGGTGGGCGCTGCCACACGCTTCCATACCGATCACAGAGCCCGTCGGCAGCGTGCTGAGCCAAGTCATAAAGCCCGATCGGTTGAACTCCCGCCGTTCCACGATCCGACCGGTGCAGTCTGCCACACAGGCCACGAAGACGTTCTTTGCCAGATCCACACCAACAGTCGTAGTATCCATTTTGACTTCCCTCCTCGCCGTTTCAGATTGAGCTTAAGCAATTCAATCTTGGCACTTGGATGCCGGGTGGCAAGCCCACCAGGTGGGTGGGGGAAGTCCTTTTGTAGTCATTCGAGTGGACCGCCTACGGCGTCCGCTCAATTTCACGTTGAGCGCGCGCTTTCCTCGCAGCTCAACGGCGGCAATGGGTCGGCACCTGTCCTTCGATACCGCAAGCAGGCGGCATCAGTCAGTTGTCGGCCAGAAGCTGCCGCTCATCAGTTCCAACCTAAAACAGTTACTCGGTTAGCAATGCTCAAGCTCCCGTTCCAATTTCGCGCAAATGGCAGCCCCGGTAAAACTGGCGGTGCTTATACGGTTACAGAGCGCGATTCAGTCGTGAGCCTTAGGGACATCCCGCAGTCTTCAGTTGGCGCACCTCTGCCCAGGGCAATCGCACCTTAACGTCATACCCCCAGCAGCTGGGCGCGAAACGCATCGACAGTGGCTGCGAGCATGCGCTTGGACTTGATGCTGGCCTTGCGCGTCGTATCGAGTCGCAGCAGGTTCATGACGATGTGGCGGACGATGGCCAGGTTGTTGGCGGCGTAGCCGCTGCGTACGCGTGACTGATCCTCGTTGAACTGCACATCCAAACACCAGTGAAGCCGATTCTCCACCTCCCAGTGACTGCGCACGGCCCGTGCAATGCGCTCGGCATCGGCGGGCAGACTGCTGATGTAGAAGAGGCGCTCGGTGCTGGTGTGGCCACCGACCGTGCGCTCGCGTTCGAGCACCGCAAAGCTGGCCAGATCCTGCCAGGCGTCGCTCTGGTAGAGCCGGCCGACGCCCTCATAAGCCCGGCATCGGCGTACTTCGATGCGCCCGTGATCCTGGGTCGTGGTTTCGTGTGTGGAATGGGGCCTTAGGGGGGCTCGGGGATCGAGGCCGGCGAACAGGATCGAATCGTACAGATTCGGATGGTTCTCCTTCACGCACAGCACGTAGTGGGCGCCCCGTTCGCGAATCGTGCGCGCGATCTTTGTCTGCGTTCCCATCGCATCGATCGTCACCACGCAGCCCTCGAGTGCCAGCCTGGCGAGCAGTTCCGGAATGGCGGTGATCTCGTTGGACTTCTCGTCGGTGGCCATCTGGCCCAATACAACGCCCATGCCGGCGGCGAACGCGCTGACCAGATGCAGCGGAGCGGCCTCGGCTTTCGTCTTGCTGCCCGTGCGCCGGCTGGTCTTGCCGTCGATGGCGACAACCGTCTCTTCGGCCAATGCGGGCACCACCATGCCGACCCAGCGTCGGAAGGCGGATTCGAACTCGTCGGGGGCAATCATGCCGAACACGCGCCCCATCGTGTCGTGAGACGGGATGCCGTGCTCAAGCGCGATGAACCCGCGCAACCAGTCGAGCTTGGCTTCGGCCCACAACTCGATGTCGACGAAGTCGTCCACGCCCGAGAGCACCGCACAGACCGCCACCGTCAGCAATTCGGCCAGGTCATGGCGGGTATGGCGCGCACTGCGCGGGTCGGAGATCGAGACGAATACCTGCGTCAGCGGCATGACGTTTCCCATTTTCATCGGATGCCCAAAAAGGCAGGAAACTACACAATTTGGGCCGCGGTGAACAGTCACGTCACGAATTTGTTGCGTTTTAAGAGGGGCGTTTCACTATGCAAAGTAGGTGCGATTGCCCTGCACCTCTGCCCAGTATCGTCGCAACCGAGGACTCTCTTGCTGTTGCCTTTTTGCTCCAAGAGCATGACCCGAGTTGGGATGGGTCAAATGTGCGGATTGTCTCGCATGACTCTGATGGCGAATTAATCGGCGTAGTTCGTTTTACACGCGCAATCGCTCATTTCTTTGGTCCGCCAAATGATGAGGCTTTTCATGGCCATCCATTAGCAGACCGTGGCCTAGAGCCATACGGTGCATTTGAAGTCACCTCCTCTGCGTGGATTCAAGCCCTGGAACGAATGAATTCGGTTCATCCTTATCACAAGCCAGAACATTTTAACGACTACAGACATTTCATCTTGTCTTTTCACGACACCACGTTTGAATGCGTGGCAACTGGCTACACGTGTGAAGTACATCGGGGCAACTTGCAACAAATCATGGTGGGGCTATGTTAGTCATGGGAGCGTATGTGGAGTAGCACTCAGCGGCTGTCTTTGGTCAAAGACGGGCCAATTAAAATGAGAGGGAAAGCCAGGATGAGAGCGATTGCCGAACTGAGCGCATATCTCACAAATCGCGGAAGCAGAGCTCTCTGATTTGCTCGCCGACACCGAAGAATTTCTTGATCACAATGAATTCGGCTTAGCACTAGATGCGCTGCCAAACGTCGCAGAGGAGAGTCCATGGGAATCACTGAGAGTTCTCGAACTGCTTGCGCGAGCCGCTGCCAGCATGAGCCTTGGCGATGTGCAGCGAAAGCTTGATGCGTTGATTTCCAAAATGAGCGGAGCCCAATATGAAACTCACCTTTCGAATGTACGCTAACGTGCAATGCCAACGCAGTGCCTACGCGCTCCGGCCTCACTGGCCGTTCAACGCGGATGCCACGACAGGTCATGCCTTCGGCATTGCCATGGCCTGCCGCGGAGCTCTCCACGCTTCGCGTTCCGGTGCCGGTTGGCTAGGGTGTTTGGATTAACTCATTTGCCATATTGCCTGGTATGGGTGGAATTTGAATCAAGCAGCCACGTTCGTCCTGAAGAGCCAAAGACACGCCTTTGAGGCCATGGAACTCCATGATGCCGTTCTTCAGACGGTTACTTTTGAGTGGGCCTCTGCAGAGGCTACGGTGAAGCTTCTATTGGTCGGCGGTATTCCTGCCATGCTTTCATTCTTCTCGCTTACTTCGGTAGTGTTACCGCACGCTTATCCATGGGGGCCATCTACGATGATTAACGAAATAAAAGAAACTGCCCGCGGCGAGTACATGATTGAAATGCAGTCAGGAGACAAGCTTGTTTTTCAAGCGGCATCTTGGTCCTTGAGTATTGTCGCTTGTCAGCTATGAAGCCCAAGCCGTCACTCCCGCGGACCGCCTCCGGCGGCCGCTGAATTCAAACGTGTGCGCCGGGCATGGCGCGTTACTTCGTCGGTGTAAGTCCGATGGCCAGGTTTTCGCAGAGCCGAAGGCAAGGAGAAGGGCAAGGGCGTCGTCGCGAGGCGGGGTCTGAAGGAAGCTCAATCCGAAACTGTGGGGCGATGAACAAAAACCGGATATGAGGCGTGATGTACCTGGGGCGAGCGGGCACGTGACCGCGAAGCCCTCCATCTGCGGTTGGGGTACATTTTGTAAATCCGGCGTCTATGCAGTGAAGGTAACGTGTCTTACCCCGGGAGACCTCCCCGGTGCTTCAGAAGATCGAAGCTGGGCGGCTGGTAACGGCCGCTGAATACCGTGGAGGAGTCAGCAGAGGGCATAGTAGGCGGGCTGCCCCTGCCGAAGGCCCGAACGATGAGAGAGAAAGGACCACGGTGAAGAGTGACGGGATTGCATCTGACCACCTGCCTCGGCAGGCTGCGGCGCTGCCGCAGGATGAACTCGTCGCTGGATTACCGGGACGCCCGGACTCGATTCCATCCCAAGCGTTGCTGGCCCAAGTGTTGGAGCGGGCCAACCTGCAACGCGCTTTGAAGCAAGTGCGCCAGAATAAGGGCGCGCCGGGCATCGACGGCATGACTGTTGATGAACTGCCGGAGTACCTGAAACAGCACTGGCTGGAAATTCGAGTGCAACTGGAGGCGGGGCAGTATCGACCGCAACCGGTCAAGCGCGTGGAAATCCCCAAGCCGGACGGGAAGATGCGCAAACTGGGCATCCCTACCGTGCTGGACCGTTTCATACAGCAAGCCATTGCCCAAGTGATCTCGGCGCAATGGGAACCGCACTTCCACCCCAACAGCTACGGCTTCCGACCGGGGCGCTCAGCCCATGAGGCAGTACGTCATGTGCAGGCGTGCATCCGGGCGGGCTATGGCTGGGTGGTGGATATGGACCTGGAAGCCTTCTTTGACCGGGTCAATCAGGATCGGCTCATGGTGCGGCTGAAAAGCCGTTGCCCGGACGCCGATCTGCTACGCCTGATCAACCGCTTCCTCAAGGCCGGCGTGAGTGTGGAGGGCAAACTCGAACCCACTCATACGGGCGTGCCGCAAGGCGGTCCTCTGTCGCCGGTCTTGGCCAACGTGGTGCTGGATGAACTGGATTGGGAGCTGGACCGACGCGGCCACTGGTTTGCCCGATATGCTGACGATGCCAATATTCTGGTGAAGAGTCAGCGGTCGGGAGAGCGGGTGATGGCGAGCGTGGCACGCTATGTCAGTGACTCACTGCGGCTCACAGTGAATCCGCTGAAAAGCGCGGTGGATCGGCCCATAAACCGCAAGTTTTTGGGCTTCACGGTCAGCCGCAACGGTGCCAAGCTGAAGGTGGCGGACAAGCCGCTAGAGAAGCTCAAGGACCGGGTGCGGGAACTGACCCGCCGTACAAGAGGCACCAGTTTGAAAGTGATCGTGGCAGAGCTGAGAGAAACCCTGCTTGGCTGGAAAGCATACTTCGGCATCGCCGAGGTGTTGAGCCCTCTACGCGACGTGGACAAATGGGTACGGCGCAAGTTGCGCTGCTACATCTGGAAGCAATGGGGATCGGCCGGCTACCGGGAACTACGCAAGCGCGGGGTCTCCGTGCGCGAAGCGTGGAACACCAGCAAGTCGGCCCATGGCCCGTGGCGGTTATCGAAGACACCGGCATTGACCGTTGCACTGCCACTGCGCTTCTTCGAATCACTGGGACTACCGAGCCTTGCGCCCCGGTAGGAATTCAACTCATCGAACCGCCGGATACGTGACCCGTACGTCCGGTGGTGTGGGAGGGAGGAGCCGCGAGGCTTCTTCCTATCCCGATTAGAGATCGCCTTGGCACTTTGCCCGCACTGTAATGCAAATAGCATTCACCCGTGGCGAAAGTTGTTTGCACGGGAGCTTTCCCCTATTCGCTGTCCGTTGTGCAGCAGCGACTCTGCGCCTAATTCGGCTGTTGTCTCTGGCTGGTCATATTTGGTCTTTATCGCCTGGGGCATAAGTGCCATCTACACAATGGCCGAGAGCTCAGTTTTCGTCTTTTGTCTTCTCTCCCTTTTTATCGCCACACTATGGGCCGTTGTCATTCTTTTTCTCCCGCTCCGAAAGGCTGGTCGCCGTGGCTTTAAAATCAATCTCTAATATCTCAGTCGAGCGGACCGCCTTCGGCGCCCGCTCACTTCAACGCCGAACGACAGCTTTCCTCAAAGCTCACGGCAACATTGGATCGGCATATGTCCTTCGATACCGCAAGCAGGCGGCATCAGTCAGAAGACAGCCAATAGCCCGCACTCATGCAAATGAGTCCGCAGCCTTGCAGGCTAAGACACGTTGGGCCACTAGATGAAAGAGCTTCACTGCGCTGCTTACAATGGTCACCCAGGGTGGGTGCAGGCCTGTTTGGCTCGGGGGGATGCCGTGGACGAAATCGATGGAGATGGGTATACGCCCCTACTTTGGTCGTGCTTCCGGGGGTTGGTGGGAAATCAAAATGAGACTGCGGCGCTCCTGATAGAGGCCGGCGCGGACGTAAACGCGGCCGTTCCGGGTGGGCCGAGTTGTCTTCAATACGCCTGTCAGTCATCCAACGTTGAATTGGTGAGGCTGCTTTTGGACCGAGGAGCGGATCCGAACCGGATTGCTGATGAGATGACGGCCGTCATGTATGCGATTCGCTCTCGGGAGGAAAGAATTGCATTTTTGTTGCTTGAACGTGGAGCCGATGTTGCCTATCGGCTACATGGAATGGGGGCGGCCGAGTACGCGGACTATGAAGGATTCAAAATGCTTGCGCTATTCATCAGGAATCGCGCCAAACAAGGCGCTTAACCCGGATGCTTGCTTCGCTTGTGTCGGTGAACTTTACGTTGAACGGCAGCTTTCCCCAAAAGCTCAACGGCGGGATTGGGTCGGAACTTGTCTTTTCGAAGGGCTGCAGTCAGCCAGAAGAGGCCGGTCGTCATCCGATCCAGATAGCGCCCGTTCGGGCGAAACGGTAGGCTCTATGTCCTACGTGCCACATGGATCGGATCATCCGACGATGCTGTCGGCTGCTGCTTTTCCTTCCGCGCTATCCGGAATTCCGATGCTATGCGGCAGAATTATCACCCTAAAACAAAGTTGGGGCGTTTCATGATCGAGGCACTTGAGCCGTACTCGCGTCAGATGGCGGAAGATTTGTTCTCCGTATTTCCCGATTGGAGGCAATTTCTGTCTGTTGTCGCCGAAGACGGTATCAACTACTTCCGTGTCGAAGTGCCACCGTTGCCCGAAGCAACGAACGGTCCGCTGGGCGTCACCTCGCAATACAACGAAGAGATCACCATTTGCTTTGACTCTTGCCACCGTCACTACGCGTCGATACTCCCCTCCGACAAAGAGCCATCGGGCGCCATCGCCTTCATTCAACAATTGCTGAACGAGGAGTTTGTGGTCGTCTCGTACCTCTGCAGCGGAGACAACCTAATAAAAGACGGCGTATTTTCAGGGGCAGCTGTCCCGGCCGAGGAAATTCCAGACGCAAACTATGAGTACTACTATGCGAACGCCTTGCGTGTGCGATCGTGGAAAGGCACCTACGACAACGACTTTTCTGCGCCCTATGTCAGCACCAAGCCAAGCCACTGACCCGCGCCCCAACCCGGCAGTCGAGCGGACCTGAGCGAAAAGCCGTGCCGGCCGCTCACTTCAACGTTGACCGACCGCTTTCCTCAAAGCTCAACGGCAACATTGGGTCGGCACCTGTCCTTCGATACCGCAAGCAGGCGGCATCAGGCGGTTGTCGGCCAGAAGCGGTCTGTCTACGTAGCTGCCACAAAGTTGCCATTGGGATAGCCCATCAGTTGAGTCGTGGCCTCGCCGCAGGAATGTCGGCCGGCGAAGCCGGCCCGCCCCCTCATTTCACGTTAGCGCCACGCCATGGACCGTATCAGAACGTCAGCCCTTGTAGTTCTCGGCAGTCTCATGTTGGTGGGAGCCGAAATTGCGGTGGCCAAATTTGTGCCGCCAATTGGCGCGGTCTTCTTTCTCATCACCATCGCGTTTCTGGAGGCGATTGAGAGTCACGGCATCCCGACACTTCAAGGTTCGTCTGACGGCTGGCCGATACCAACTCAGTTGGGTTGGTTCTACGCAGGGGCCATTTGGTGGGCAGTTTGGTTAGCCGTTTCGGCGGTAGTTTTGTTGCGGCGGTCGCGTCGGCTCTAATGCAATCTGTCCGACGAGCCTGGCTTTCTCAAGCGCTACGGCGCAGAGGAGGGGCTTTCGGGATGGGGGCTTGGTGAACTCCCGAATATTGGCCGATGTTGGCGGCGCGCATGCGGCATGCGCCGCCGCCTATTACAGGCTATTTGTCAGTCGTCCTGAGCTTGGCGCGCCAGCATGTTTGCCTGCCGGTGCATCTGGATGGCCTGGGTCAATTCCCGCGCTTCGTCGGCAATCATCGCGCAGGCCCACAGATAGTGTTCCTGCTGGTCGGCGTTCATGCGTCGGAAGGTGTCGCCGGCGTTGCCGTGGGTCATGGCGAGCAGGGCGTGTAGCTGTGCCTGGCGGGCGGTGAGCTGATCGGTGAGGGCCAGGGTGTCCACGTTGTCGGCGAATTGATAGACGGGACTGGCCGGGGCGGGGAATGCCAGGGGCGTGTTCATGGTCGGTACTCCTGTAGTGCGGTTGTGTACTCCGCGCTCCCGCTGCTAAACGGGGGGCGGAACCGAGCAGGGTTAGCAGACCGGCCTACAGGAAACCGGCAGCCCGAAGGCTCCCCACACGGCTCCGCCATTGAACAGGCGTGACCATGCTGCCGACGTGAAGATACCGCTTGCGCGGCCATCGGCCTGTAGGTTGCGAGCTGCTAAACCCGGTCGCTGTTGTTGCAGCGACGGGCGGAGTATCGGGCTGGCACGTGGGGAGCGTCAAGAAGGGGGAAGGACGGGTGATGCGGTGGGAAATGGCCTTATGAGGGACAGAGTCCGACTGGGAAGTACGCGGATGGGTAGTGTGCGTGTCGTGCAGTCAAGGGTACTCAATGGACATATGTTTTGTCTGTGCGTATGCTGTGGTGGTTGATTCGGATACGCGCTCGCAGTTGATCTGACATGCGCACCGATTTGAGCGGTGCTCGTTTGCCGGACTTGCAGCGGCTTCGATTACTTATTCACGCCGCCCAGTCCTCTCGCGTCTAACGTCTGGACCCATACTGAACATGCGCGCCTTCATATTGCCATTTACATTCTCTGCGCTGCTTATGGTTGCCGCTCCGGTCGGCGCTACCTCCGCCGACTGGCCTGAGCAGATAGTGAAGATCGAGGATCTGCAGCCTCTGACAAGATTCAGATTTGCTGTGCCTGACATCGTTGTTAAAGGTCGCGTCACCGGGCCCGCAATCCTGAAGGTTCACGTTGCGTCCGACGGCTCAGTCGTGCGAACCGTACTTCTCTCCTCTTGCGGCAACTCAGACCTCGATGAAGCTGCACTACATGGCATGCGGAAAATGCGTTTCAAACCGTACCCCCTGGATGATGAGCCGACCGAGGTATCGATGGTCGTACCTGTTCATATCCCCAAGAACTGGGGCCGCAGAGATTGACGCCTCTTTCCCAGGCCGCGTTGTGCACGCAGGCTCCAACCCGTCATGTTGTTTTGGGTCGCACGTAGTCAGGTTTTTAAACAGTGGGCTTGCAGAGAGTGTTATCCGGCATTCCGTCGTTACTGCGACAGAACTGTCGACCTATAAGAGTCAGCCCCTGCAGGACGTAATATGCAGCTTATCTGCATTCTTCTTTGTATTGCCGGTACAGCTTTGCCTTTATCCCAGTTTGTTCCGTGGCTTGCCGGGCATGGCCTGAACGTGCCGCTTCTGTTATAGCAGGCAATCTCAAATTGAACGTCTTCGCAATTGTGGGTCCTCAAATCGAGGAAGGCACTTACGATGCCGAGGCATGACCATTCACTCTGGCGAACGCCTAACGGCGCCGCTGAAATAAAACGTTGGATGCCAAAGATATGAGTTCAATGGGCGGTGGGGTTCCGCGCTGGATAGAAATACCGTTTGGTTTTTTTCTTGTTGTCGTGTTGTTCTTTTGCGCCATTGGATCAGCGACGCTCGTCGTCGCCCCGCCTGATAGAAATCCCCCTTTGGCCATGGCGGTGGGTTCAATAATGGTTCTACTCACGTTGTGGGGACTGGAAAAGAGTTTGCGCCTCATATCTGGCCGTCCCACGCACGGCGGACTCATGGGGCCAATAAGCCTGTACCTTTGCGCGACGTTTTTCTTAGTAATGCCGATTATTGCGCTCGTGTCTGGCCACCTGCAGAAGCAGGGGGGGCTCGTCTGGCTGCAAGCGGTGGCATATCCATTCATCGCGTTTCGTCTGTTCCGCCTCGCACGTGAACGGTCTGGCGCCCAACCCGTCGCCTCAGGGGACGCACCGACAAGCGGCACGCCCCTGAGCTAGAATGTTAAACGACTGTTTAACCATCCGCTCCGCCCTCCACGACGATGCTCCTCGAATCCGTGAGTTGCTTGTCCAATTGGGTTACCCGGTCGATCTTGCCCACGTGGCGCAGCGACTCGCGTCATTGAAAGACGATTCGACCAGCGCGGTGCTTGTCGCGGAGATGGATGGCATCGTGCTTGGTGTCATCAGCCTGCATGCCTTTGACCTGTTCCACCAGGCCGGGCGTATCGGCCGCATCACCGCGCTGGTGGTGGACGTCGCGTCGCAGCGCAAGGGCATCGGGGCGTCGTTGTTGGCTGCGGCCGATGAATTCTTCTGTCGCGTCGGATGCATACGTGCCGAGGTGACGAGTGGCGAGTATCGCACTGGTGCACACGCTTTTTACGAATCGCGGGGATATCTGTCCGACGAGCGCCGGTTTCTCAAGCGTTACGATCCATAGGAGGCGCTTCCGGGGTGATCGGGTGGACGTCCCGGAAGTTGGTCGGTGGTGGCGGCATGCAGGGTGCATGTGCCGCCGCCTGTTGCCGGCAGTCGGTTAGTCGTCCTGAGCTTGGCGCGCCAGCATGTTTGCCTGCCGGTGCATCCGGATGGCCTGCGTCAGTTCCCGTGCTTCGTCGGCAATCATTGCGCAGGCCCACAGATAGTGTTCCTGCTGGTCGGCGTTCATGCGTCGGAAGGTGTCGCCGGCGTTGCCATGGGTCATGGCGAGCAGGGCGTGTAGCTGTGCCTGGCGGGCGGTGAGCTGATCGGTGAGGGCGAGGGTGTCCACGTTGTCAGCGAATTGATAGACGGGACTGGCCGGCGCAGGGAATGCCAGGGGTGTGTTCATGATCGGTACTCCTGTAGTGCGGTTGTGTACTCCGCGCTCCCGCTTCCAAACGGGGGGCGAAACCGTGCAGAGTTGGAAGACCGGCCTACAGGAAACCGGCAGCCCGAAGGCTCCCCACACGGTTCCGCCATTGAACAGGCGTGACCATGCTGCCGACGTGAAGATACCGCTTGCGCGGCCATCGGCCTGTAGGTGTCGGGCTTCCAAACCCGGTCGCTGTTGTCGCAGCGACCGGGGGAGTATCGGGCTGGCATGTAGCAGGCGTCAAGATCGAAGACGTCTGTGCGGTGGACTGGGGAGGAGGAGATACCGCCTGTTCTTACAGGGCGAGCGCCCCAACCGCTTTATTCGCTTTTGGCACGGCGTTGGGAGCCAGGGCAGGGATGTTCATTCCTTCGATCCGGATGGTTTGCACATCGACGATGCCGATGAACCCGAGGATTTGGCGCAGGTAGGGTTCGACGAAATCCCAGGGGTGCCATGGCCCTTCTGTGAAGACGCCGCCTGAAGCCAGCACGAGGATGGCCTTCTTGTCCTGCGCCAGACCAAGGACGCCGCCATCGGTGTACTGGAAGGTCTTGCCCGGCCGCACAACCAGATCGATCCAGGCTTTCAGTGCGGAGGGTATGCCGAAGTTCCACATTGGCGTTGCGATTACCAGAAGATCCGAGCTGAGAAGCTCGTCGGTCAGTCGATCCGACTGCTGGGCCTTCTGTTTCAGATTTTCTGCTTCATCAACGTTCTTGGTCGAGATGGCCCTGAGCGTGGCCTCGTCCAAGTGGGGGAGGTGCTCGATCGCCAGGTCGCGGCAAACAAGCTTTACCGATGGATAAAGGTCGCGTAGCCGCGCGGCAAGCGTGTGGGTAACCGATCGACTCGCCGAGTCTGTTCCCCGCGGACTGACTTCAATCATAAGGATTTGTTTCACGGCAGCCTCATTTGATCTTCATCTTTCTGTGACATGGGGATTCACCGGGTGCGTGCTGTCAATACGTTCCAGGCTGCAAGCGAATCCATGTAGTCTCGCCAGTGCGCGATTTGCCGGTTTTCGATTCTGATGATCGAGCAGAACCGATTGTCGTATTTCACGCCTGTCGCAAGGATGGTCCCGTGGACTTCGTATTCGATGACGACGACACTGTCATTGTCTGTTTTGTGGGTTATCAGCTGATCGGCGGACTGCAGCTCGATGCTCTCGCAATAGCCCTTGAAGCGGGCCATCAGCTCGGCCCGCCCCGGAATCACGCGCGGCCAACCGGGAATGTCGTAGAGAACTTCGTAGATGATGTCGTCAGCGACAATGTCGAAGAAATGCTCGCCATCAACGAGATCGCCCAGTGCTTCCCGCACCAGTTTGAAGTAAGGATCGGCCGCCTTGTAGGCGGCATATTTCGGATTCGGCATCTTGGACTCTCCGGGCGTTTGGAACGATTGCTTGAAAGTGAGAGACCAATATATCCAGGAAGCTTCTTGATATGAAGAAGGCACTTTTAAATCAGTAACTAACCTCAAGGTAAGCCATGCATAAACCTGGCAAGGCCGGTCCGCTGGACCCGGCCGCAATCTGCAGAAGTTCGGACCCGATGGCCGTCCGGGAGCTGCTGACGAAGATTGGTGACAAATGGACGATCTTTGTCGTTCTTTCACTCGACCTGCTCGGAGGGCGTGCCCGATTCTCCGAACTCGAACGCGCGGTTCCAGGCATCTCGCAGCGGCTGCTGTCTTCAACCCTGAAGAATCTTGAGCGCGACGGCATGGTTGTCCGGGAGGTCTTTCCCGAAGTGCCGCCCCGCGTTGAATACGAGCTGGCGGATCTGGGACGGAGCCTGCTGCTCCCCACGCAAGGATTGGTGGATTGGGCAAAGACAAATTGGGAGCAGGTCAGAGAGGCGCAGTCCAGATACGACGCAAGATAGTCGCCAGGGCGGTACGGGGGAATGGGGTGTTGCTCATAAGGCCCGCCTGGATGTGTTCCTGCTGGTCGGCGTTCATGCGTCGGAAAGTGTCACGGGCGTTGCCGTAGGGCGTGGCGAGCAGGGCGTGTGGTTGTGCCTGGCGGGCAGTGAGCTGATCGGTGAGGGCCAGAGTGTCCACGTTGCAGGAGAACTGATAGACGGGACTGGTTGTCGCTGGGAATGCCAGGGGCGTGTTCGTGCTGCATGCCGTGATTTGTGCTGGCGCCAGCGCTGCGTGAGGAGGCGCTGTCGCGTAGTGCTCAGTGAATAAGAACAGGCCCAGCGAATTGCTGGGTCTTCTCGATTGTTTATTGGATATGCAAGTGACGTAGTGCATAGTGAGGCGGGGGCGATGGAGGGATGATTTAGGCTGTCAGGCCCGGAGGACTACGTTTCGGTTTGAGCTAATGGTCTCCAGCTCCAACTCTTCGAAAACCCATAATCATGCAGCCTTTCGAAGTTATGCAGAAAAGCTGTCTCTCTAAAACAAAGTTAAGCTTCATCAGCTACCATGGCCGCTATTTTTGCCTTCAAATGTACATGCTGCGGTGAGATCCATGAAGGATCCCCAAGCATTGGATATCGAATGCCCGACCACTACGCTTGCTTGTCCGACGAGCAGCGCGCGACCATTGGAAAAATTAGTAGCGACTTTTGCACCATCACGCATGAAGAGGGAACAGACTATTTCATTCGTGCCATTTTGGAAGTCCCGATTCATGGTGTCGAAGAACCGTTCCTGTGGGGAGTCTGGGTTTCTCTGAGTGAGAAGAGCTTTGCTCGATACGTCGAAACCTATGATTCGCCCATCGAGGGTGACGGGTTCTTTGGCTGGGTTTGCAACTCTATTCCGGCTTATCCATACGATGGTCCACGTGCAGCCGATGTGGTTGTACAACTTGGCGGCCAGCGTCCGAAGGTGATGCTTCATCGAGGTGACCCTGCGGACGATCCATTGGTGATCGATCAAGTCAATGGAATTTCGGTTTCGCGCGCGCAGCAAATCGCAGAGTGCGCATTTCATGAGGCTTAACTATTTGTTCCATCGGACGGTCTTGGGCCACCAGTGAGCTCAAACATTAGCATTTCGCCATGACGGTTGAGCAAGCCAAAGTAGTTGATGTCATTGGAACCGATACTGGGACTGGCTGTGTCCATCTCACAATTTCCGATCATTTGGAGTGGGGCGGCGAGCACTTGATGAAGCTACAAGAAAAGCTGAACTCCTATCTGGCGTTTGTCGAAAGCGGTGAAATTCATACGGCGTACCCGCCTTCGTTGGGTCGTGCCGTCGCCATTGATCTGGTACTGAAATACAGACCTACCGCTGAAGCCGAGGCTTTTCTCGCACAAGTGACGGCTTTCCTCGAAAGTGCAGGCCTTGCTTTTCGTTACGGTCCTCTTCAAGCGGGTTATGAAAATGACAATAGCTAGGCTGTGCGATGGAGTAATGTCACGTGGATTATTTCTACGTTCGGAGTCATGAGCAAATCGCCTCAGCTTCGCATCGAATCTGCGGTACGACAGACTCTCGCACCAGTCTTGCGTGGAGACGGATTCTCGGGCTCTGGCTTGACATTTCGTCTTGTTCGTGGAAATTGGATTCAGATTGTCAATGTTCAAGGTGCGCGGGAAGGCGGTTCTTTTGCAATTAACCTCGCGGTGCATCCGTTGGTAGTTCCTGATTTTCTAGGCAAAGCTCCTGATCCTAAAAAGATCACTCAGGAGCTTTGTGAGTTTCGTCGCCGGCTCTCCGAGACAGGAAGAGATCAGTGGTGGAGGTACGAGCGAACAGAAGAAAGTATGGCTTCCGCCATGAAAGCCGCGACCTTGGTGTATGAAGAGGTTGGCCGTGCGCTCTTTGCCGGTATGTCTGGCCCATCGTCGCCCTTCATCACTGTTACGCCTGCTGAGTTCATTGCTGGTTCCTTCGACTTCAAGGGCTTCGGTTCTACGAAGGTCCATATGGCTCTTACCTTCGCACGTCTTTGCAGGAAAGAAGGGCGTCTCGTCGATTCAATGGCATTTGCCGCCTATGGACTTGAAAATATCGGTAGCGCGGCTGCTCTTCGTGCAGAGCTTCGACAACTGTCGGAGGGCCAATAACGCTGAATCTCTCGGATCACCGGACCTTCGCAAAAAAACGCGCAAGGCTGGCTACCTCAAACATTGTTTTTCTTAATGAGAATGCCCTATGAACGAACTGTTCAAGAATATCAAGGTAGTGGTAGCCAGCGACGTAAGCTGTGGTCGAGATGGTATCGGCGTCGAGATTTATTACGAAGGCGAACTCCTCGTCGAAATATTTCGTGACGACACAAAGAAGTCCAGGGTGGTCACCTTATATAAGGCAGATGTTCCGTTGGCGGTCGTAGAGGAGTCGATCGCTATCTTCAAACGTGAGATTCCGTGGGGCTTTATGGAAGATAATGGACATCCTGAATAGGAATGGGTTCGGGTTGCGCATTCTTTGTATTGAGCATCTTGCCTTGGTGTGGATTTCTCGATCTCGTATATCGAGAGTTATCCTTGAAATAGCAGTGCAGGAGGCAGGTTGATAAGAGGAATCAGAGCGTTGAGCATTGCGGTTATTGTTGTCACCTCGCTGGTGGCGACCATTTACTACATGCGACGCCATGCACAGGTACCGGCGGGAGAACCGATCGTGGCTTTGCCACGAGCACTTACTCCCGAGGAGAGCAACGCCCTGGAGCGAGAAGTCGCGGCGGGGAATCCCGATGCACAGTTTCGCCTAGCTAATAGACTCATATTCTGGAATGGCAGTCAGATTCGGGCTTTCAGCCTGATGAGCGCTGCTGCGAAGCAAGGATACCCGAGCGCCGAATTTGAGCTAGGAAGAATGCTAATGGGGGATCTAGTAATGTGGGAGCGAGATCCTGAGGAGATTCATCGATGGGCATCCTCCTCAACGGAAATGGGCGTTTGGCAAGAAAGGCCGGGATTAGAAGGACTTTGGTTAGTTGAAAATCATGAAGAGGGTGTGTATTGGCTGGAGTTGGCTGCCAAACACGGTGAGGTCGGCGCATGGCGCGAATTGGAACGTATATACAAGGGCGGAAAGAGTATTGCGCGGAATTCGGAGCGGTCAGCATATTGGACTTATAAGCTGGCGGAAGCGGGAGATCAGTTTGGTATTGTCGGCTACGCTAAGCTACTGGAAAAGGGGGAGGGCGTCAGACGCGACCCCATTCAAGCCTTGGGGTGGTTGTACTTGCTGATCGCGGCGGTTCCTCCCGAAATCGGGTTTGGAGATTTGGCCCGTCAGATGGCGAAGCGCATAGAGTCAATGCTGACCGCCGACGAAGTTGCCGCAGCGAGAGAGCAAACCAAGGAAATTGCCACGAGGGTCAGTGTTTGCGTTGGTTTGTTGCAGGATTGTCGTGCCGCCAATCTAGGTATTGTTCGGAATTAAAGTTCTTCTGGAGCAGAGAGGCGTGAATTATGGCAAATAAACTGGTGTTGAATAGTACATCAGTCTCCTTAAAGAAAAGTTTAGTGGCATGAAAGGCGCCCTAAAATTTCAGGTGTTTGCGGACTATCGGCAGTTCTATCTGATGGACGCGGGCGTAGAGCCGATGATTCCGGAAGAGGTGAACGAACAAGACATGCTGAGGCGTCTGCGAACGGCGCCGCACATCGTCGTCGTTCATACGGAATCCGCTGCACATGTGCTCGTAGAGGTTGCATTCGTTCCCGAGCCAACCGATGCAGAAGGTGCATGGGAGCACCAAGCTGAGTTCAGTCTTTCGTTCCCATCCGGAAACGCGGCGCTCTGTGGTTGCACGGATTTCATTCCGCAGTGCCCACGCATGAGTGTGGCTCCTGGAAACTACAGTGGACGCGCCTATTTCGCTGGCTCAGTTGAAAGTGAAGAACGTTACTGTCTCGTGCTTTGGCCTGCCGCCGCCCAACAATTCATTTCATCGGACTCGTCGCGGCAAGCCGCGCCAGCCGGGTGAGTTCAAAGGTTATGCGTCCCGAAATCATACGCCTTATGCGACTCGGACCGCTGCCCTCGGAGGCTGAGGCATCGGTGGAGCATCTAAAGCAGGTGGAGGCTCTTCTGCTGTCTATTGCCAAACCAGTATCTGAGGACGAAGCACGCGCGCTAATGCGTCTCTTCGGGCCGGATAGTTGTTTCGGCTTGCCATTGGTCAATGCTGCATCTGATCGAGACGGCGCCGGGTTGGCCGCTGGCAGATTGTTTAGCTAATCTGAGTAATGAGTGGGTAGTGACACTCCAAGACCGCGCAGTTCGTGGAGGTGCGTTGTGAGTTATATTGTTCTTGTTCCGTTTCTCCGTATCCACCGACAGCGGTGTTCGGGGCGATCACGCTGAATATCTGCATCTCGCAGCAACTCTTACAGGCCGATATTGAGGCCTTCGTGGGCTTCAACCTATGCCTTCCTTGCTGCTTCACTTGTTGAAACTGCTCCGCATCATCGCGGTTGTCGTTGTCGCCCTGATTGCCCTGGCCATTGGCGCATTGCTGTATCTGATACCGGACGCCTGCGGCAATGAGGTGTTGTTTGAAGTCGTGGCTCCCGGCGGTCGGATGAAAGCCGTAGTCTTCGAGCGCGACTGCGGCGCAACCACCGGTTTCTCGACTCAGGTTTCCATCCTCCCCGTCGCCGAGGCGCTCCCCAACAAAGCGGGCAATGTGCTGGTTGCGGACGACGATCATGGCAAGGCACCGAGCGGGCCGGGGGGAGGACCCGCGTTACGTGTGTCCTGGCTATCGGATCATCAGATACGCATCGAACATCATCCGTACACCCGCATTCTCAGATCGGAGTCCGAGTACGGGAACATCAGGCTTGAATATGTAGCTGCCACACCCCCTGAGTGATCGATTGTCGCTCGGGAGCGCAGTGGTACACAGTTTTACTGACAGGCAAGGCCATGGCCGGGAGTATGTTGGTGTGCTGCTCGCGCTGATGGCGATGCGGCTGCTATTATTTTTGCCGTCGATCATGAACAAATGATAGCTCCCGGGGACGCGTATGTTTGGTGCTTACAGAATGGTGTTGGCCCTGATGGTTGCCTTGTCGCATATAGGGGGCGCCTGGGGCTTGGGGGCCTACGCCGTTTTTGGCTTCTTTGTTCTAAGCGGCTATTTGATGACGCATATCATGCACCGGACCTACGGTTTCACCGCATCGGGGATCGGTCGCTATGTATTGAACCGATTTCTGCGGATCTACCCCATGTACTGGCTGGCCTGCCTGGTTTCGGCCGGGGCGGTTATTGCGGCCGATCCGGAGATTACGGATTCGCTGGCAAAAGGCATGGGACTTCCCATCACGCTGGGTGGATGGGTGCAAAACCTGCTGCTGGTACTCTTCTCCGGGAGCAAGCCTGTTCTCATTTATCCGGCGTGGGCGCTGACGCTGGAGCTGTTCTTTTATGTGGCCATTGCGTTTTCTGTGTCACGAACGCGACTCGGTACGGGAATCTGGTTTGTGCTTGGGCTGGGGTACGCGCTGGTCGTCAATGTCCTGGGGCTGGACTGGAAATACAAATATTTCTCCGTGTTTGCCGCTTCGCTTCCGTTTTCCGTGGGGGCGCTTATCTTTCATTATCGGGATGCGCTGTCCGGACGGCTTGCGTTCTTGAACAGCCATCCTGTTCGCTTTGGCATCGCTTCCCTGTTGTTTGTTAACTGGATCTTGTCGAAGATCTGGCCGTCAATTTATCAGCCTTTGTTTTATAGCAATCTCCTCATTCACGCCTTGATTATCGTGTCCTTGCTCGACATGCCGGAAACCAGGTGGTTCACACGGAAGTGGGATAGCTGGCTGGGCAATTTCAGCTACCCCATCTATTTGATCCACATGCCGGTCGGCGTGCTCGCCGTGGCGATGGGCAGCCCTTTCACGCAGCCCTCGCCAGGACTGTTTGTCTTGTCTTTTCCTCTTCTTGCATTGATCTCGTGGGGCATGATCATCTGCCTCGAAAACCCTATCGACCGCCTTCGGATGCGTTTCAAGTGAGTTCGCCCGGCCGTGGGATTCAACTGATCGGGGCGTTGACATCGTTCTGCTAGACTCGTCCATCCCCAGTCTCAAAGAAAGCGCGGCAAAGTGATTTCGTCCGACCTGGAACGGCAACTGGCTTTCCTCAAGGAAATCGATCGGCTCAAGAGCGTCGTGCGTCTGTCGCCGCTCATCGACCGTTCGCGCCGCGAGAACAGCGCCGAACATTCATGGCATCTGGCGATGTATGCGCTGGTGCTGGCCGAGCATGCGGCCGGAACCGTCGATGTGCTGCGCGTGGTGAAGATGCTGCTGATCCACGACATCGTCGAGATCGATGCCGGAGACGTGCCTTTTCATATGCCGGCGACGCATGTCGGGCAGGACGAGCGCGAGCGACTCGCCGCCGAGCGTCTGTTCGGCCTGCTGCCCGATGCGCAGGCGACGGAATTCCGAGAGCTGTGGTTCGAGTTCGAGGCGGCGCAAAGCGACGATGCGAAGTTCGCCAAGGCCCTCGACCGTTTCCAGCCGATGCTGCACAACGCGGCGACAGACGGCGGTACGTGGGTGGAGTGCGAGGTGACGTTGGAACAGATCAAATCGCGCTGCCAGCCGCCGATCGAACGCGGCGCCCCCGCACTGTGGGAGGCCGCTGCCGGGATGGCCGAAGCGCACTACCGCAAGCGCGCCACGGATTGAACTGACGGAGGGGACATGGACAGGAAGATCATCCTCATCACCGGCGGCTCCCGCGGGATCGGCGCCAGCATTGCGCGGCTGGCTGCGGAGCGGGGCT
The DNA here is from genome assembly GCF_056724025.1 of Zoogloea sp. JDB1. Taxonomy (NCBI): domain Bacteria; kingdom Pseudomonadati; phylum Pseudomonadota; class Betaproteobacteria; order Rhodocyclales; family Zoogloeaceae; genus Zoogloea; species Zoogloea sp. JDB1. The sequence continues at coordinate 5,519,026 of NZ_CM161496.1, read as the reverse complement.
ACGGAGTGTGCTTGTCGTTCATGAAGGACAGTTTGGCGGCGGATGCCCTGGTCGCGGAGATCGGGGCATCCGGAGGGCTGGCGCTGGCCGTGCAGGCCGACGTGTCCCGCGAGGAAGATGTGTTGCGCCTGTTTGGGGTGCTTGATGGCCGTTTCGGGCGGCTGGATGCGTTGGTTAACAACGCGGGTGTGCTGGATGTGCAGATGCGCGTCGAGGACATGAGTGCCAGCCGGATACGGCATGTCTTCGAGACCAACGTGCTGGGCAGCTTTCTGTGCGCGCGGGAAGCGGTGCGGCGGATGAGCACGCGCCATGGCGGTGCCGGTGGGGCGATCGTCAATCTGTCGTCCCGCGCGGCGCGCCTCGGTTCGCCCGGCGAGTACGTGGATTACGCCGCCTCGAAGGCGGCCGTCGAGACGCTGACCCTCGGCCTTGCCAAGGAGGTGGCGGCCGAGGGAATCCGCGTGAATGCGGTGGCGCCTGGGATCATCGATACCGACATCCATGCCTCGGGCGGTGACCCCGAACGGGTCGAACGCCTCAAGAGCGGCATCCCGATGCAGCGCGGCGGCTCGCCGGACGAAGTTGCGCGGGCCGTGTTGTGGTTGTTGTCCGGAGAGGCGTCGTATACGACCGGCGCCGTTCTCGATGTGGCCGGTGGGCGGTAGAGGGCGGCTCGCATCGCGCTGGCCCAGCGATAGTTTTCTGCGGGCTTCGACAATCGTAAGCATGTCACCCACGTGAAGGGTGCCGATGACGCGGCCGTAGGCAGCGTTCTGGTTGCGACAGCAACCGGAGGCACGTTTTCATGAAAAGGCCACCAATGTCGGTACAGTGCAGGTCAGGAAGCGCCCGGTCGGGTTTCGGCCGAGGATCGAAACACGACGCTCGCGGGCGTCGTAGCCCAACGAACGCTGGGCAACTGATCCGTGCCGCGTCTGGGCAGGCCGTGACGGCTGGAGCACGCTGGCGCTGGTGATCGACTGCTTCAGTCGCGAGCTGCTGGGCTGGCAAGTCCCGCACTGTGGAGACTGCACTGGAACAGGCCCTGATTGATCGCTTCGGCACACTGGGGCGTGCGCAGACCCCGCTCCTGCTGCGCTAGGACAACGGCCTGGTGCTCGATCTTGGACTGACCGGAGACGATGCCTTCGAGTTCATGGAGCGCTATGCGGCCGTATTTGGTGTGGCGCGGGGCGACTTTTATATGGCATATTGCTTCGAGGCGGAGAAGTTATGGCCTCTTCCTACGGTCAGCACTTCGGGTGCCCCAGGTTCAATGGCGACAGGAACAACGTACTGACAAATGTTCGCTTGTTTGATGGAGCTATTGCGGAGAACGTGGAGTTGGTGCCGGACAATGAGTATGGGGCGACCTGGGATATTCGCGGGTATCAGGCTACAGATCGGCGACTCGTATTGCGCTGCGAATACAGGAATCGCTCCAGCATTGAGGTTTCTGTCGACCACCTAGCCAGTGGCTGTTACGTGAAGGGCCGCGCAAGACTGGGTGCGTGGTGTGGGAAATAGTTGACGACTCATTCCGAGTGACGGCTTCATGATTGCTTATTTTATTGAAAACTCAATGGCACGCAGATTTGGTATGTCCATCATTGCCTGCATGGCAATGCAAACCAGCACAAGCTACGCCGCTCAAACAGCCGATGATTTGCTGAATGAGTTCGCGCCTTTGATCAGCCGAGTGCGTGGCGCGATGCGCTATCAACTTGAGCAAGGCAAGGGGTGTCTTCCTTGGGCTTCGCTTGCCCGTGACCCCAAGCTTGATGCCAGTGACAAGGCCACCGTCGATCTTGCTTTTACCGCTGAACAGGTAAGGCAGTTGGGGGAGCCGTCCGGGAAGAAGATCGGGGCTCTTCTGGCGCCAGAGGCAAGAAAGGGGGCCTTCGTCAGGGCCGCCATTGGTACGTGTGAATCGGACCCGTCCATCAGCGATACGGCTTTACCCAATGTCATCACGCTGGTCCTCGAGCGGCGTGACGGTGAGGCAGTGAAGATGAGATTTCCCTTTCTGCAAGGCAGCGATGGGAAGCTTGCTTACATCACCAACAAGGTCAGTGTCGGGCCCACAGATCCGCTGGTGTTCGGGGCTCCCAGGTCGGGTGACGCTGAACAGTCGATCGCCATTACGGAACAAGCCCAGGCATTTGAAATTACCGTTCCGGTTTCCAGCTTGTCCATTCGTCTGCCAAAAGCCGGTTTCAAGCGCGAATCGCCGAGGAGCGTCAGTGGTGCGATGGCCAGCCCCAGATATTTCATCTTCAGCGATGACGCACGGGGGATTCGGCTGTCAGGGTGGTTCGAGTCTGCATCCAGATTCGAGGGGGTGAAGGACTACCCGCCAAGTGTGTTCCAGGGCAGGACGCTGGAGCACAGGAATGTCGTCAAAAAGAAAACCGGCGCTTGGGACACGGTCGAGTCCGACCAGCTGGATGGCTCGCTCCATATCAATATGACAAACATTCATGCGCATCTGGTCCGGGCCGGCACTTGGATTGAGCTGCATATCTCGATGAACTCGGCGCAAGCTCTCGCCGCGCAGCGCGAACAGCTCGTCGAAGTCCTACGTTCAATTCAGATCGTGGAGCGGCAATGACGGCGTGGATTAGCACGGTCCCTTAGGCGCCAGTTTCTCCAGCGCTACGAGGCATAGGTGGTGCTGTCGAATGGCCTTGCTGATCGGGACGTCGATATCGTCCTGCTAAACTCACCCATCCCCCAGTCTCCAAGAAGGCCCCCCACCGTGACCCGTCCAACCTCGAACGGCAACTGGCCTTCCTCACGGAAATCGACCGGCTCAAGAGCGTCGTGCGCCTGTCGCCGCTGATCGAACGCAGCGCCCCGGCGCTGTGGAAGGCCGCTGCCGGGATGGTCGAGGCGCACTACCGCAAGCGCTCGCACTGATCGAGCCGCGTGCGCGGCCCCAGGCAGCGTTCTGGTTGCGACAGCAACCGGAGGCATGTCTTTGTGAAAAAAGAGCTCCTAATGTCGGTATGCGTCATGACGTAGGCGTTGCTCTGCCTTGTTATGCTAATGTTCTGATTGTGTGGAGGGGCGTTGTGGAAGGCTCGGCATGATGAACATGTTGTCCCGTGGGTATCGAATCGTTCCGGATGAATCGCGGTTCGTCGATTCCCGCCATCGCATGCGAAGGCGCACGTGCGGTGTGTCGATCATTCTGCTCGTCGTTCTCTCCGGGTGTTGGGGGCCGAAGACTGACGCCGAAATGCAGGGTCATTACGAGAGCAAGAAGGCGTCTTTCTCCGCGTTGGTCGAGGGAGCGGCATGCCATATCGAAGGAGACAAGATTTTGTGGCGACATGAACTCATCAAGGGCGACGCCGTTTGTCTTGAACTGCTGGACGAGCTTGGTGCAGATGGTGTCGGCATCGATCAATTGTCGGGAGGCGTCGTGGTCTATCCAAGCGATGGGAATTATTCCAGTCATCGAAAGGCTTATCTCTTCTCTGAGAAGGAATTGACCCCGCTGTCTTCCTCGCTCGATACGCCCGTGAATGATCTGAAGCCGTACGAGCAGAGGTTCAAGAAAATAGACGAGAGGTGGTACATCACATATGAGTATGTCAACTAGACGCAGCCTGGCGGGCAAGGAAGGGAGTGGGAGTTGAAGTGGTCGTTAATGGCTGTTCTATTGGGTGCGAGTTTCCAGGTGTTTGCCGAATGCAAGTCGCCCGTGGAGTTGCAGGGCGCCGTCACAGTGGATCCATGCACCGGTGAGGCTTGTGTCTCGGCGGCTGAGGCATTTTTCAAGTATTCGACAAACAGGAAAGACAGCCAGGATGACCCGACTGTCCTGAATATCAGTTTGCACGCCAGCCCGTGGAGACTGTACGACGCCGATAAGCGAATCCTGTCCATCGAAGAGCTGGCGGGCGTCGCGAGACCTTATATTCAAAAGGGTGCGAAGCGGATCGTTCTCAAGGCATCTTGGACAGGCGTTCCACTAGGGCGCGGGGAGAAGTCGCTGGCCATGAAGCTGTCGGACGCCCTCGGGGGCTTCCCGGTTGTAGGCTCCGATGGATTCGTCTGGATTGCCGAGGATGGTTCCCTCAGGACGACGCGTCAGGCTGTCACGATTTTCCAGGGCGGGCAGCCATATAAGGTTCAGCCCGGTCGGGAAGTGATGGCCTCGTTGGTGGCTGGTTGGCCAGCGACGCTCGAAGATGTTTTCCTGCAGGCCAAGGATGATGTAGGGATCATGCACGCGGGCGTCGGGTGGGATGTGTTCTTTCTTTGCCCTGAGCGTGCGTTGCAGGCATTCGAGGCCGCAGCGCGATACGCCAACCCGATTGCTGCCTATAACGCGGCGCTGATGCGGATCGAACGAAACGCAAAGGGTGATCGGGACGCGGCAATTGCGCTGCTTGCGCAAGCGGCGAACCAGGGCGATCAGAACGCACAAATGCGCTTGGCCATGCTGAGGGCTCAGCGTCGCTGAACATTCACACTGGTAAGCAGCCTTCCAAAGTGTGTGCCAGGTGATCGGTTGCCTGATCGAGCCGTGTGCAGGATTGCTGTGAATGCCCTATGAAAGCCACTGTCTGAATGTTGGCACGATAGTTGTATGATCATTTCTAAAATGATCATACATGTGCGCGATGCAGGCCTGCCGTGGTTTCCGCGGCGGCCGGGCGTCGTGGCAAGCCTTCCCGATGACGTCCGGTAAACGCAAAGAACAAAACTGTTTCAGGCAATTCCTCCTCATCTCCGCCTGTGCGGGGGCGTCCGTGGCCTACGCAGGCGGCATTCAGACGCTGGATGTGGTCGAGGTGAGCGCCAGCGATGCGCAGGACCTGGTTGGCGTCGCGAGTGCGGCATCCGAGGGGAATGTGACGGCGAGGCAGCTCGACACTCGTCCCTTGTTGCGTCCGGCCGAGGTGCTGGAGGTGGTGCCGGGGCTGATCGTGTCCCAGCACAGTGGCGACGGCAAGGCCAACCAGTATTACCTGCGCGGTTTCAACCTGGACCACGGCACCGATTTCGCGACCAGCCTGCTGGGCATGCCGGTGAACATGCCGACCCATGCGCACGGGCAGGGCTACGCGGACCTGCAGTTCCTGATTCCAGAGCTGGTGGACCGCATGCAGTACCGCAAGGGACCTTACGCGGCCGACGCCGGGGACTTCGCTTCGGCGGGATCGGCCGCTATCGACTACGCGCGCAAGCTGGAGCAGGACTTCGTCGACCTGTCTGTCGGCTCCCATGGCTATCGCCGTGCGCTGCTGGCCGGGTCGCCCGCCGTTGGCGACGGCAATCTGCTCTACGCGCTGGAATGGGCCGGCAACAAGGGTCCGTGGTCGATGCCGGAGGACCTCGACAGGCTGAACGGGTTGCTGCGCTATTCGCAGGGGACCCGTGCCAACGGCTGGTCGGTGGCGGCCATGGCTTACACCGCCAAGTGGGCTTCGACGGATCAGGTGCCGCTGCGCGCGGTGGAAGCCGGCTTGATCTCCCGCTACGGCAACCTGGACCCCCGCGACGGTGGCCGAACCCATCGCTACAGCCTGTCCGGCGAGTGGTCGCGCAAGGATGAGCGCGGCTGGCTGCGCGGTAATGCATACGCGATGGATTACGGCCTCAATCTGTGGTCCAACTTCACTTATTGCACCCTCGGCTGCAATCCGGGCCCTGGCGACCAGTTCGAGCAGGAGGATCGGCGCAAGGTGTATGGCTTCAACCTGGCGCAGACCTGGTTCGGCGACTGGATTGCCCGCGGCGCGGACTTCACCTTGGGCCTGCAGTCCCGCCTCGACGACATCGGCAAGCTGGGCCTGTACACGACGACCGCCCGCCAGCGTTGGGGCACGGTGGCGCAGGACCGCGTGCGGGAAAGGAGCATCAGCCTCTACGCGGAGAGCCAGGTGCAGTGGCTGGATACGCTGCGCAGCGTCGTCGGTTGGCGCAAGGATTTCTACAGCTTCGACGTCAGCGCCGATACGCCGGCCAATTCCGGCAAGGCGGACGCGAGCATCGGCAGCCCGAAGCTGTCCCTCATCCTTGGGCCGTGGAACAGGACCGAGTACTACCTGAACATGGGCTACGGCTTCCACAGCAACGACGCCCGCGGCATCACCGTGAAGACCAACCCGGATTTCCGCGATCCGGCCTACGGCACGCCGGTGGCGGGTTCGACTCCCTTGGTGCGCACCAAGGGTTACGAAGTGGGCGTGCGCAGCGCGCTGATCCCTGGCCTGCAGAGTTCCCTGTCCCTGTGGCGGCTGGACATCGCGTCGGAGTTGGTGTTCTCCGGCGATGCCGGCACGACGGAGCCGAGCTTTCCGAGCCGGCGGACGGGGATCGAGTGGGCCAACTACTGGATGCCGAACCCGGCGACCATCGTCGACGCGGATCTGTCGCTGTCCAAGGCGCGCTACACGCGGGTGGACGAGAGCGTGTCGGGCGATGAGGTTCCCGGTGCGATCCGCAAGGTGGCATCGGTGGGGGTGAGCTACGACGCCGGCGGCAAGTGGTCGGGCGGGGTGCGCCTGCGCTATTTCGGTCCGCGTCCGCTGATCGAGGACGATTCGGTGCGCTCGAAAGGCTCGACGCTGGTCAATCTGCGCGGCAGCTACCGGATCGATCCGCGCGTGAAGCTGTCTGTCGATGTGCTCAATGCGTTCAATCGCAAGGTCAGCGATATCGACTATTACTACAGCTCACAGCTGAGCGGCGAGAGCGCCCCGGTGAATGACATCCACACCCATCCGGCGGAACCCCGGACCTTCCGGCTGTCGCTGCGGGTAGGCTTCTGATCTTGACTCGCTCCAGTCCCTGGCCGAAGAATGGGCGCTCAGCCGAATTGAGCCCGTGAAATCTTCGGCCAGGCCTGCGGGCATGCAATTGCCCGCTGGATACCTTCCGCATAGGTCCGCCCCCATGAAATTTGCCGAGCTTGTTGACGTCCAGCAGTTGAAGGCGCTGTGCGAGAGCTTCACGGCGGCGACGGGTGCCGTCACCGCGATTCTCGAACTCGATGGCGTAGTGCTGGTGGCAACCGGCTGGCAGGATGTCTGCACGAAGTTCCATCGCTGCAATTCGGGGACGGCACAGCGCTGCCTCGAGAGCGACACCATCCTGGCGGGCCGGTTGAAGGAGGGCGAGGCCTATAACGTCTACAATTGCCGCAACGGGCTGGTGGATGTCGCGGTGCCCATCACCGTTGCCGGCCAGCATGTGGCCAATCTATTCACGGGCCAGTTCTTCTTCGAGAAGCCGGACCTGACGTATTTCATCCGTCAGGCCCGCGAGTTTGGCATCGAGGAGGAGGGCTATCTCGATGCGCTGAAGAAGACGCCGGTCTTTTCCCGCGAAAAAGTGCGGTCGATCCTGGCCTTTCTGACCGATCTGGCCAAGATCATGGGGGAGATGGGGCTGGCCCGGTTGCAGATGCACGAGGCCAACCAGGCGTTGCAGAGTGCCGCGGCGATCATCAGTTCGTCCAGGGATGCGATCATAGGCAAGATGCTGGACGGCACCGTTACCAGCTGGAATCCGGCGGCGGAGACGATCTTCGGCTACTCGGCCGGGGAGGCGGTGGGGCAGTCCGCCCGCATGCTGTTTCCGCCGGACCTGCAGGGCGGGGTCGAGGCGATCCTGTCCCATATCCGCTCCGGCGAGACTGTGAGCAATCACGAGACGCGGGGGCGTTGCAAGGACGGCACGATCATCCATGTGTCGGTGACGATTTCGCCGATCCGGGATGCCGATGGGAGCATCGTCGGGGCGTTGACGATCGCTCGCGACATCACGCCGCAGGTGATCGCCAAGCGGGAGCTGTCGAATGAACGCAGTTTTTTGCGCACGTTGATCGACACGCTCCCCGATCTCGTCTGGCTGAAGGATCCGGATGGCGTCTATCTGCGCTGTAACCAGCGCTTCGAGCAGTTCGTTGGGGCTGCGGAGCAGGCAGTCATCGGCAAGACCGATTACGACTTCGTCGACAAGGCGCTGGCCGATTTCTTCCGCGAGCATGACCGGCGGGCCATGGAAAGGAATGGGCCGAGCGTCAACGAGGAGGAGATCAGCTTTGTATCGGACGGGCATCGGGAAATCCTCGAAACCACCAAGATCCCGATGCTCGACGAGCATGGCGGTCTGATCGGCGTGCTGGGCATCGGCCACGACATCACGCAGCGCAAGCTTTCCCAGCTGGCGCTGGAAAACAGCGAGAAGCAGCTGCGTTTCGTGCTGGAAGGGGCCGAGCTCGGCTTCTGGGACTGGAATCTGGAAGCCGGTACGGTCGAGCGGAACAGGCAGTGGGCCGTGATGCTGGGTTATACCCATGAGGAGATCCAGCGGACGACCCAGCAGTGGACCGATTTCATCTACCCCGAAGATCGCCAGCGCGCGTGGGACTCCATCGACGCCGTCCTCAAGGGGCATGCCGAGATGCACAAGATCGAGTACCGGATGCTCCACAAGGACGGGAGCGTGAAGTGGATTCTCGATCAGGCCCGGGTGATGCAGCGGGACGGGGACGGCCGGCCGCTGCGCATGTGCGGCACGCACACCGACATCACGCCGCGCAAGCAGGCGGAGGCCATCCTCGAGCAGCGGGAGGCGCGCTATCGCCACCTGGTGGAGAGCCTGCCGGACATTGCATATACCTATTCCGTGCTGCGTGGGGGCATTTACTACTATTCGCCGCGTGCAGTGGATGTTTTCGGCCATTCGATGGAATACCTGCTGGCCCATCCTTTCCTGTGGGCCGAATCGATCCATCCGGAGGACCAGCCGTGCGTCGGGGCGGCCATTGCCCGTCTGCTCGCCGAGCAGACGCCTTTCAGCCTGGAATACCGCATCCGCGACAGCGAAGGCCGCTGGCGATGGTTCTTCGACCGTTCCATCGGGATCCGGCTTGAAGAGGGCGATATCCTCATCGATGGGCTGGCGATGGACATTACCGAGACGAAGGCGATCCAGCATGAGCTCGCGGAGCACCGCAACCATCTTGAGCGGCTCGTCGAGGAGCGTACTCAGGAGCTGACCTGGGCCAAGAACCAGGCGGAGACGGCGAACGTGGCGAAGAGCGCCTTCCTCGCCAACATGAGCCACGAGATCCGGACGCCACTGAACGCCATCATCGGCATGGCGCATGTCCTGCGCCGCAGTGGCGCGACGTCGTCGCAGATCAACAAGCTGGACAAGATCGAAGCGGCCGGCGCTCACCTGCTCGACGTCGTCAATGTGATCCTCGATCTGTCGAAGATCGAGGCCGGCAAGTTCGAACTGGATGAGGCCTGGCTGAGTGTCGAGGAGCTGGCGGATAATGTCGTCAGCATGATCGGAGGGCGAGTCAAGGCCAAGGGGCTACGGCTCGAAACGGACATCCCGCCGATGCCCCGCGGGTTGCTCGGTGACCGCACGCGCCTGCAGCAGGCGCTGCTCAACTATCTCGGTAATGCGGTGAAGTTCACCGAAGCCGGCCGCATTCTCCTGCGGGCCCGCCTCGTCGAGGACGGGCCGGAGCATAGCCTGCTGTGCTTCGAGGTCAGCGACACCGGCACCGGCATCGCGCCGGATGTCATCCCGCGCCTGTTCTCCGCCTTCGAGCAGGCCGACAACTCGATCAGCCGCAAGCACGGCGGGACCGGCCTCGGGCTCGCGATCACCCGGCGCGTGGTCGAGCTGATGGGGGGGAAACCGGGGTGACGAGCGAGCTCGGCAAGGGCAGTACCTTCTGGCTGACGGCGCGCCTGCGCAAGTCGGCGCAAGTGTGCCGTCCGGGCGGCAGCCACGGGGCGAGCGATGCCGAGCAGATCCTGCGGCGGGACTTTGCGGGCACGCGCGTGCTGCTGGCCGAGGACGATCCGGTCAATCGCGAGGTGTCCCTGTCGATGCTGGAGGATGCCGGCCTGCAGGCCGATGTGGCGGAGGACGGGGCCGAGGCCCTGAACCGCGTGTGCAGTCAGGACTATGCGTTGATCCTGATGGACATGCAGATGCCGAATATGGATGGCCTCGAAGCGACACGGCGCATCCGGCTGCTGACGGAGGGAAAGCGCGTTCCCATCCTGGCCTTGACCGCCAACGCCTTTGCGGAAGACCGGCTGCGCTGCACGGAGGCGGGCATGGATGGATTCGTCGCCAAGCCCGTGGACCCGGAGACGCTGTTCTCTGCACTGCTGGAGTGGTTGCGGAAGTCGGCCTCCGGGGCCGTGGTGCCCGAAACGCCAAATCCTTGAGGTGTGCTCCTGAGGTGCGGTACGTTCAGCTTTCTCCCTGGGCCCGGGCTTCCAGCCGGCGGCGCGCGGCTTCGTCCAGCGCCCGCCCGCGCCAGGGGATCAGGGCCGGCACGATGCGGCGATAGGCGGCGTACGAATCCGGGTGGCGGCGCAGGATGCGCTTCTCCTCGATGCGGCTGCCGATCACCAGATAGGCGCTGATGCATAGTGCGGAGACCAGCCAGGGGGCGCTCATCTGCCGCGTCCAGATGAATACCAGCATCAGGAAGTACCACGGGTGCCGCACCCGGCAGTGCCACGGGCTGAAGGTGAGCGGCCAGGTTTCCTGGCGCAGGCCGAGGAAGGCCGGCATCGAGTAGAACTTCAGCGTGTGGATGAAGCCCAGCACCGCGGCGGCACCGAGGCCCTGGCGGAGCCAGCGCAGCCAGGCGGGCTCGTCGAACAGCGGCGTGGCGGGCAGGCTGGAGAGGACCGCCAGCGGCGCGGCCACCGTGACGACGGCGAGAACGTTGAAGGCGAGTCGCCCGTGGCGGCCGAACAGACGTTCGAGGGGCGTCCCGGCCAGCAGACTGTGGAGGGCGCCGAACAGCAGCCAGCTGGTGGCCAGCAACAACAGGCGAGGCAGGTCGGTATCGTTCATGGGCGCATGGTGCATCAGATTGTGCGGTGCTGAGCACGCAAGGACTGACGGCGGCGACTTTTTGTTATGCTGCCGCTCTCCTTTCGGCCGGCTTCGCGGCTTGGCCTACATCACCTTTTTTGACGGAGTGGCGCAGATGGCGTCTTTGCAGGAACAGTTCTTGAAGGCCGGTCTGGTGGACCAGAAGAAGGCCAAGAAGGTCCATCAGGACAAGGCGCGGCAGCAGAAGATCGAGCGACGCACCGGCACCGAGAGTGTCGACGAGGCGCGTTTGGCCGCCCAGGAAGCCCAGCGCAAGAACGCCGAGCGGGCCCGCGAGCTCAATGCCCAGCGCGACGCGGCGGCGACCCAGAAGGCGATTGCTGCACAGATCGCCCAGATGGTGCAGCAGAACCGTCAGCACAAGGGCGGCGGCGACATCGCCTATAACTTCACGCACGACAACAAGATCAAGCGGGTGTATGTGTCGGCCAAGGTGCGTGACCATATCGTCGCCGGGCATCTGGTGATCATCTGCCGCGGCGATGTGACCGAGCTGGTGCCGAAGGTCATCGCCGACAAGATCGCCGAGCGCGATCCGTCCATCGTCGTGCAGATCAAGCGCGCTACCACGGAGGTCGCGGAGGACGATCCGTACGCCGACTTCAAGGTGCCGGACGACCTGATGTGGTGATCTCCGGGGCTGCCGGCAGGGCAGTTTAGCGGTCCGGTCAGCGGCGCCCGGTTCGCGGCACCCGCTCGTCCTCACGCTATAATCCGCGCGTCATTTTTGCGGGCGGTGTGGTGCGTATCCTCTTGATCGGCTTCGGCAGTGTCGGACAGGCGCTGCTGCCATTGTTGCTGCGGCACTCCGGAGGGGTGGTGGCGAACATCGCGGCGATTGCCGCAGACGAGCGCGGCCGGCCGGTGGCCGACGCTTTCGGCATCCGCCTCGAAAACCGGCCGCTCACACCGGACAATCATCGTGAGGTCCTGCACGGCCGCCTGCGGCCGGGGGATGTGTTGCTCAACCTTTCCGTCGAGGTGTCGTCGCTGGCCTTGATGGGCTGGTGCCGTGAGCACGGGGTGCTTTACCTCGATACATGCATCGAGCCTTGGGCCGGAGGTTATGCCGCGGCGGACGCGAGCACGACCAACCACGCACTGCGCAAGGCCGCGCTGGCGATGCATGTGCCTGGCGCACCGACAGCCGTGATTGCCCACGGGGCCAATCCGGGGCTGATCAGCCATCTGGCCAAGGAGGGGCTGCTGGCGCTGGCGGCGATCCGCGGCATCCCGATCGAGACGCGTCCTTCTTGGGCTGGGCTGGCGCATGCGCTGGGCATCCGGGTCGTGCAGATTGCCGAGCGGGACACCCAGCATGCCGGCACGGTGCTGCCAGTCGGGGGCTTCCATAACACGTGGTCGGTAGACGGTTTCCTGTCCGAAGCCTGGCAATGCGCGGAACTCGGCTGGGGCAGCCATGAGCCCTGTCTGCCGTCGGATGCCCACCGGATGGCGGATGAGTCGGGAGCAATCCATCTGGATGCCCATGGTGCGGAGGTTCGCGTGAAGTCCTGGCTGCCGTCCTGCGGTGAGCAGCAGGCCTGGCTGATCACCCATCACGAAGCCCTGTCCCTGGCCGCCTTGCTGACCCTGCGGAACGACGCCGGCAGGACCGTCCATCGTCCGACCGTCTATTACGCCTATCGGCCGTGTCCTGCAGCGGTCCGTTCGCTGGGGTTCTGGGTGGCCGGTGGCTTCGTGCCGCCACGCCACAAGCGGGTGCTGGGGGATGAACTGGAGAATGGCTTCGATCAGTTGGGTGTCCTTTTCGTCTTCGATGGTGGGGCTTACTGGTACGGCTCGACCCTTGGCCTTCACGGGGCCCGCGCGCTGGCGCCCCACAACACGGCTACGTCCCTGCAGGTGGTGGCCGGCATTCTCGGTGCGTTGGACTGGATGCTGGCGCATCCAGCGGCGGGCGTGGTCGAGGCCGAGTCGATGGATCACGCCCGCGTGCTGGCGGTGGCCCGTCCATACCTTGGAACGGTATCCGGTGCGCTGACGGACTGGCAGCCCGGCCCGGCGGGGGCGTTGTCATTCAAGAATTTCAGGCTGTCTTCGGCCATGAGGGAGCACGAACTTGAAGCGGTCTAAGAGAATTCCCCTGTTGGTGATCGGCACCGCTGGCTTGATTGCCGGCTGTGACGGCGGCGGCGACGTGCAGGAACTCAAGCAGGACTTCTATGCCGGCCGGGAGGCCTGCGAGAGGGACTGGGGACGCGATCCCCGCAACTGCCAGGAGGACGGTGGCGCCGGTGGCGGTCATGGCAGCGGTTCGGGTGCCCGTGGCAGCAGTTCGACCTATGCGGGGCCCCGCTACTACTGGGACCGTTCAGCGGGGCATCCGGTCGCCGTTTCTCCGTCGGGGGAAACGCGGATCGTCAGCGATTCCTACCTCAGTCGCGGCGCGCCGTCGACGGCGCACGGAACGGTGGTCAGCTCGGTGAGCCGCGGCGGCTTCGGCAGCTCCGCTCACGGCTTCTCGGCGGGGGGCTGACGACGATGGAGCGTCTGCCCATTTCACCGCGCCCCGATTTCGGACGACGGCTGGAGGCCGTCGGCCTGTCTTTCCATTCGTGGGACAACTACTGGAAGGAAGATGTCTGCTACCGCTTCACGGCGGCTCAGGTGGACGAGATCGAGGCCGCTACGCAGGAACTGCACGCCATGTGTGTGGCTGCTGCCCGCCGCGCCATTGCCGATGGGCGCCTGGCGCAGTTGGGCATTCCGGAGGCTTTCCACAAGGCCGTGGCGGATTCGTTGGCGCAGGACGAATTCAGCCTCTACGGCCGTTTCGATCTGGCCTACGACGGTGTGAATCCGCCGAAGCTGCTGGAGTACAACGCCGATACGCCAACCTCCCTGCTCGAATCGGCGGTGGCCCAGTGGTACTGGCTGGAGGACTGCCGGCCAGATGCCGACCAGTTCAACTCGCTCCACGAACGCCTGGTGGCGCAATGGCAGCACCTGCCAGGCACGGGGGTAGTCCACCTGGCCTCCCTGCGGGGCAACGAGGAGGACTGGGTGTGCACCACCTACATGCAGGATGTGGTGGTGCAGGCCGGGCGCGAGGCACGGCACATCCATGTCGAGGATATCGGCTGGGATGCCGTGCGCCGGCGCTTCGTCGATCTGGACGGACAGCCGATCGACACCCTGTTCAAGCTCTATCCGTGGGAGTGGCTGATGCGTGAGGACTTTGGTCGCCACATCGTTGGCGGCGGCACGTGCTTCGTCGAGCCGATCTGGAAGTCCGTGCTGGCTTGCAAGGGCTTGCTGCCGTTGCTGTGGGAAATGTATCCCGGTCATCCCAACCTGCTGCCGGCCTATTTCGAGCCGGGACGCCTCCAGTCCTACGCGCGCAAGCCCTTGTATTCCCGCGAGGGAGCCAATGTGGCGCTCTACGCCGACGGGCGTCTGCTGGCCCAGGATGCCGGCCCCTATGGTGCGGAGGGCGTCGTCTACCAGGGGCTGGCGGTCATTCCCGAGTTCGACGGCAAGTATCCGGTGCTCGGTGCCTGGATCGTCGGCGGCGAGCCAGCGGGCATGTGCATCCGTGAGGACGTTTCGCCGATTACCACCAACATGAGCAACTTCGTGCCCCATTACTTCGAATAAGGACGAGCCGTGAGCGCCTTTCTCGCATTCATCAGCTATTTCGCCGCAGCGCTTGTCCTGCTGGCGGTGTTCGTGGTGGTCTATGTCCACCTCACGCCCTACAGGGAGTTCGAACTGATCCGCCGCAACAACCAGGCTGCGGCGATCTCCCTGTCGGGGGCGATCCTGGGTTTCACCTTCCCGCTGCTGTCCTCGATCTACTACACCCAGAGCCTGCCGGAGATGGCCCTATGGGCGGCCATCACCGGCGGGGTGCAGTTCGCCGTGTTCCTCGTGATGCGACGCAGGGCGGCGCAGATCGAGGCCGGCGACACTGCGCCGGCGATCCTGCTGGCGACACTCTCCATCGCCGTGGGCTTGATCAACGCGCTCTGCATCAGCCATTAGGGCTTGGTTGTGACGTGCGGACTCTTCGGCAGCAACGCCACGACGATACCGAGCAGCGGCAGGTAGGCGATGGCGTGGTAGACGGCGTCGATGCTGGTCCGGTCGGCGAGCAGGCCCAGCACGGCGGCGCCCAGGCCGCCCATGCCGAAGGCGAAGCCGAAGAACAGGCCGGACACCATGCCGACCTTGCCGGGCATGAGTTCCTGCGCATAGACGAGGATTGCGGAGAAGGCTGACGACAGCACCAGACCAATGATGATGGTCAGCACCGTGGTCCAGAACAGGTCGGCGTGGGGCAGGATCAGCGCGAAGGGGGCGACGCCAAGGATCGACGCCCAGATCACCGGCTTGCGGCCGACGCGGTCGCCGATCGGGCCGCCGAGAATGGTGCCGGCCGCCGATGCAAACAGGAAGGCGAACAGGTGCACCTGGGCGCTCTGCACCGACAGGCCGAACTTCTCGATCAGGTAGAAGGTGTAGAAGCTGCTCAGACCGGCGATGTAGAAATACTTCGAGAAGATCAGCACCAGCAGCACTGCCACGGCGCCGAGCACCACCTTGCGTGGATAGGGCGACTCCACCGGCGTGCGGCTGCGTGCGGCGCTGGCGATGTGGTGGGTGGCGTACCAGCGGCTGACCTGCACCAGCAGCACGATGCCGAGTACCGCGGCGAGGCCGAACCAGGCCACGCTGTGCTGCCCGAAGGGCACGATGACGGCGGCCGCCACCAGCGGGCCGACGGCGCTGCCGGTGTTGCCGCCGACCTGGAAGACCGATTGGGCCAGCCCGTGCCGCCCGCCCGAGGCGAGCCGGGCGATGCGTGATGATTCCGGGTGGAAGATCGCTGAGCCGGTGCCGACGCAGGCGGCGGCGAGCAGCACGATCTCGTAGCTCGGTGCATAGGCGAGCAGTAGCAGACCGAGGAGGGTCGCGGCCATGCCGAAGGGCAGGGAATAGGGCTGCGGCTTCTTGTCGGTGTACAGGCCGATCAGCGGTTGCAGCAGTGAGGCGGTCAGCTGATAGGTGAGGGTGATCAGGCCGATCTGCCCGAAGCTGAGGCGGAATTCGCCCTTCAAAAGCGGATACATGGCAAGGATCAGCGACTGCATCATGTCGTTGATGAAGTGCGAGGTGCTGATGGCCCCGAGGATGCCGAAGGCGGCTTCGCCGTGGCGCGCCTGCAAGGGCAAGGCAGTGGGTTTCGTCATGGTGCGGGCTCTCTGTGCGGTGCCGCCCCTTCGTCGATCAGGGGCCGGCTGCGTGTTGGTATGTCTCGACGTCCGCCGATTCTAGAAATACGATGTATGTCTGTCTCACGCCATTCGGCCGTTGGGTTGCTAGAAAAAGACATTGTTTGACGTAGGCCTTCATGACGGTAAAACCCCTTTCCGAGGCGCTCGCCGAGATCGACGCCAGTACTGCGCCGGTGAGTTGCCGGGCGACCGACTACCCCGCAGGTTGGGAGGTGGCGCCCCACGCCCATGGCAAGCACCAGCTGATCTACGCGGTGCATGGTGTGATGGCGGTGAAGGCTGACGCCGGGCAGTGGGTGGTGCCGCCGACGCGGGGAATCTGGATGCCGGCGGGCATGACCCACGCCATCCAGTGCGTCGGCGTGGTCAATATGCGCAGCCTGTTCATCCTGCCGGGGGCTGTGGCGAGCCTGCCGGTCGAATCCTGCGTGGTGGGCATCTCGGCCCTGCTGCGCGAGCTGATCCGCGCGGCGGCGGACGTGGAGACACCCTATGCGTTCAACTCCCGCGACGGCCGCCTGATGCGCCTGATGCTCGACGAGCTGCGCACGCTGCCGGTGTTGCCGCTGCACTTGCCGATGCCGCTGGAGCCGCGCCTGCTGGAGATCTGCACGCGCCTGCAGCAGCGCCTGGACGATGCGTCCACGCTGGGGGACTGGGCTGCGCACCTGGGCGTGGACGTCAAGACCATCCAGCGCCTGTTCCAGCGGGAGACCGGCATGACCTTCGGCAAATGGCGCCAGCAGGCGCGCCTGCTGCGGGCGTTGGAGCTGCTCGCAGGCGGCGAGCGGGTCGTCGACATCGCGCTGGCCCTCGGCTATGACAGCCCGAGCGCCTTCACCACGATGTTCAAGCGCCAGTTCGGGCAGACGCCAAGCCAGTTCTTCAGCTGATCGTCGAGGCGATGTCAGGCCGGCCCGTCGCCGGCTGACCAGGCCCAGTGTTCGAATTCGGCGGAAGTCAGGGCGGGGGCGTAGAGGTGGCCCTGGGCGTAGTCGCAGCCGGCGGCGACGAGCAGATCCCGCTGGGTGGTGGTTTCGACGCCTTCCGCGACGACCTTCAGGCCCAGCGCATGGGCCATCACAATGATGGCTTCGCACAGGGCCCGGTCGTTGGCGTCACAGCCCAGGTTGCGGACGAAGCTGCGGTCGATCTTGAGGTAGTCGATGTGGAAACGCTTCAGGTAGGCGAGGGACGAATAGCCGGTGCCGAAGTCGTCTATGGCAACCTGGATGCCGGCGTCGCGGAAGCCCAGCAGTTTCTTGTCGATCCTGGCTTCTGCATGCAGCAGCAGGCTCTCGGTGATCTCGATGACCACGCTGTGCCCCGGAATGCCTTGTTCGGCCAGGTATTCCGGCCAGCGGGCCAGAGCGTTGCCGTCGTGGCGGATCTGGGCTGGCGAGGTGTTGATGCTGATCTGGAAGTCGCTGTCGAAGCGCTTGCACCAGTTCAGGGACTGCTGGGCGGCCTGTTTGAAGACCCAGTCGCCGATGGGCACGATCAGCCCGGTTTCCTCTGCCACCGAGATGAACTCCAGCGGGCCGGTCAGGCCGCGCTGGGGGTGGGCCCAGCGGAGCAGCGCCTCGGCCTTGCTGACCCGGCTGGTGGCGAGTTCGACGATGGGCTGATAGTGGATCTGGAATTCCTTGTCGGCCAGCGCGCTGCGCAGGTCGTTGCTCAGGTGCTGGCGTTTCTGGGCGGCTTCGTGCAGATCTGGCGTGAAGTAGCTGAAGCAGTTGCGGCCGGCGTTCTTGGCCGCGTACATGGCCTGGTCGGCGTTCTTGAAGAGGATGTCCAGTTCGTGGGCGTCACTCGGGTAGAGCGTGATGCCGAGACTGGCTGAGACGAAGGCCTTGTCGGCGCCGAGCACGAAGGGACTGGAGAGCTTGTCGATGAGGGCATGGGCGATGCGTTCGACGCTCTCCATATCGTCTACGCAGGAGAGGATCACCGTGAATTCGTCGCCGCCCAGACGGGCCACCGTATCCGAGGCGCGCACACAGGCACTGATGCGCCGCCCGGCCTCGATCAGCAGGATGTCGCCCTTGTCGTGGCCGAGGGAGTCATTGACCTCCTTGAAGTGGTCCAGATCGACCAGCATCAGCACCATGGAGCGACCGCTGCGGTCGGCCAGGCGGGCTTCGTGCTCCAGGCGGTCGTGGAACAGCTGGCGGTTGGGCAACTGGGTCAGGCTGTCGAAATTGGCCTGTTTCCAGATCGTCTCCTCGAAGGCGATGCGGTCGGAGATGTCCCGGCCGACGGCCAGCACGCTGGTCACCGTGCCGGTGGTATCGACCTCGGCGGCCAGGTGGATGAGACTGCAGAGTTCCTTGCCCTCCCTGTTGTGCCATTTCAGCTCGAACTGGGTATTCCTGCCGCTGGCGAGCACCTCGCAGATCTTGGCTTCGTATATCTCGGCATTGCTGCCGCCGGGGACTTCGGATGGTCGTTTGCCGAGCAGTTCGGCGAGGCGCAGGCCGGCCACCGAACTGAATGCCGGGTTGGCGTAGATGCGCCGGCAGTTGCTGTCGTAGCGGGCGATGGAGTCGGGAGAGTTCTCGATGAGGGTGCGGGATTCCTGCTCCTTGGCGATCAGGGCCGCGGTGCGCTCGTTGACAGTGTTTTCGAGGGACGCGTTGATGTGGTTGATCTGGCGGATCTTCTGGCTCACCGCATTGTTCATGGCGATGAAGCTCTGGGTCAGGTCGGCCAGTTCGTAGTCCAGGCCGGTCTTGTCGAGCAGCTCCAGCTCATCGTCCTGGATGGTGGCGGTGGTGTTGTCGGAGACCCCCCGGAAGATGCGGCTGAGAGTGGTCAGCGGACGGGAGATCGACGTGGAGAAATACCAGGCCAGGGGCAGCACGCAGGCCAGGATGGCGATGGCGATCAGCCCCAGGATGCGGATCATCTCCCAGGTGTTGGCCTCGACGATCGATTTCGAGCGCAGCGTGGCAATGCCGCCGATGGGGCGTCCATCGCGCTGGAGCGGAATCAGTCCCTGATAGTAGCCGGTGCCGTCGATGCTGATTTCGTTGAAGGTCAGGGCCGGGGCATTGCCTTGGGCAGGCTCCGCCTGGCCGTTCCAGTCCGCCTTGAGATAGGTGGTGAGCGTGCCGTGACGCAGTCCGTCGAATGAGAAGGCGTTGATGTCGGTGTCGGTCCGCCGGGCCAGTTCGTATACGAAAGCCTGGTCGAGGCTGTAGATCATGACGATCAGCCCAACTTGCCTGAGGGCTGTCTGCCCGCCGGGGCTGCCAGGGGGGGCGTCCAGGATCGGAGCGTGGATTTCGATCGATAGTGTGTTGTCGATCAGCGCGAAGCGGGCATCGGCCTTCTGAGGCAGGGGGTGGCCGAACTCGGGGTGAATGAACGGCGGTAGCGGGGCGGGTTTCAGCGTGATGCTGCGATTGTCACCGTCGGCGGCGCCTTCCTTCATCATAAGGCGTGGGGTCGGGGGCCTTTCGACGAAGCCCGTCCGCTCAAGCCGGCCGTCGACGCGGGAGAAAGCGATCATGTGACCGGCGGTGTCATAGAGGGCAATGCGGCCGGCGTGGGCCGTGTGGCGCGCCTCCTGTACGTCCTGTGCCAGTTGCTGGTAGGTGTTCTGCAGGGTTTCACGGTCAAGATCGGAGCCAGCGTACTGGGACAGGTACCAGATCGTGGCGCCCAGATTGTGTTGGGCTGCCAAGTGGCGGGCGGCATCGAGCAGTCCGTTCTGGCGGTTGGTGAGCTCTTCGGAAATGATGGCGGCCGCTTGCCTCAGCTGGGTACGGGACTGTTCCCGGTACTGGGTGCCAATGGCGAAGGATACGGCCGACATGTAGGCCAGCGCCGTTGCCGTGCTGATGACGACGGCACTGAGCAACAGTCTGTTCCTGAGCTTGCGGATTCTCATGCCGGCGGAGTCTCGTGGGAATGCCGGAGCCCGGATAGGCGCAGCGGAGGCAGCTTAAGGGCGTTCCTGCTGCGGGTCATAGGACAGAATTGGCGCGTAGCCGTCCGGCGCGATGGATTCGTCGAGCCGGTAGCTGTCCAGGCTGCTGTGGTCCACGATGCCCAGTTTGACGAGCAGGGTGTGCGGTGGCGTCTTGGCACGCCCCTCCAGATGATTGACGGCGGCGTTGATTGCCACGCGCGCCTGGCTCACGCCCTTGGTGTCGGCAGCGGCAAAGATCTCCTGGCGGCGGATCAGGCTGGCGATCTCGCGGGTCAGGTCGTAGGCGACGACGCGGATCCGGCCGTCGAGCCCGGCTTCGTGGATGGGCAGGCGCGCGGCGGGCGCGCAACCGGTGCAGCCGATGATGTAGTCGAGGTCTTTTCCGTGGCGGGCCAGGAGTTGTGCCGCCAGTTGGGATTGCTCGATGCGGTCGCTGTCGCCGTAGCGGATGTCCACAATGTCGACGCGGATGGGGGCCGTACGGGCGGCCTCCCGGCTGCCGTCCACCTCGCCCTTGACCCAGCCTGCACCAGCCGGGCCGGGCAGCAGCGCGATGTTGATCGACGTGAGACCGCGCTGCTGGGCGTCGCGGATGACCCAGCGGGTCGCGTCGAGGCCCATGCTGCGCAGGGAGGTGGTGACCTTGACCGTCAGGTCGTCGCTGGTGCTGTCGTTGGCCAGTTCGAACACCGGTATACCCTTGGCGCGGGCCCGGGCTATCGACGGATTGTTGCCGTCGAGGCTGATCGGTGACAGTACGATGGCGTCGTAGCGGCCGTTGCTGGCCTCTTCCATCTGGCGCAGCTGGCCGATCAGGTCCTTGTAGCCGTCGGCCGGCAGGATGTCCACCGCTACGCCGAGGCGCCGGGCTTCGCTGATGATGCCGTAGCTGCAGCCGATCCAGTAGGGGTCCTTGATATGCGGGAACAGGAAGGCGATGCGCCACGGCCGACTGGCCCGGGCGGTCATGGCGTAGGTGCCGGCGCTGACGCGTCCGCTGCGCAGGGCTTCATCGGCGGTCTGACTTGGCGGGACCGGATGCTGGATGATATGGACCGGTATGGGGGCGAACTTCACCACAGCCGGCAAGGCGTTTGCAGTCGTTGAGTGACCGGGAGCGGCGTGGGCTGCCGTGACCAGTGAGGCCATTGCGAGAAGGCGGGAGGTGCATGGCGGGAACACCCAGTTACCCTTTCTTGTTGTCCGTTTCTTCCGACTGTTCGGCGTGAGGCGCGTGCATCCTGCGAGCCTGCGGGGCTGGAGTGGGGATCAGCGTGGCCGTCCGAGTGCCTTGCCCTGATACATGGCGCTATCTGCGTGTTTGAGCAGCGCATCGGCGTCCCGCCCATCCTCTGGATGGATGGCTACCCCGATGCTGGCGCGGGTGCGCAGGGGCACGCCACCGATGACAAACTCCTGCAGCAGGTTGTGGCGGATCTTGTCTGCCACCTGGGCCGCGTCGGAGGGGCCGTGGATATCCTCGATGATCACCACGAACTCGTCGCCGCCGAGGCGGGCAACGGTGTCCACGTGGCGGACGCAGCCTCCCAGGCGGCGGGCAATTTCCTGCAGCAGCAAATCGCCTGCCGCGTGGCCGAGGGTGTCGTTTACTTTCTTGAAGTCGTCGATGTCCACATAAAGCAGGGCCATGCGGCCCTGGCGGCGTTGGCTGCGCCCCAGGGCTCTGTCCAGGCGCTCATGGAAGAGGCGGCGGTTGGGTAGGCCGGTCAGTTCGTCGTATTGGGCGGCGTGTACGAGTTCGGCTCTGAGTTGCCCGCGCTCGACGGCAATGGCGACCTGGGTGGCAACGAAGTTGAGCAGCTCCCGGTCCTTTTGCGAATCGAAGGTGCCGGCGTCTGCCCTGAGGATCAGGGCGCCGAAGGCGTCCCTGCGGGTGACGAGAGGGAGGAAGAGCCAGGTGGTGCTTGCCGTGGAGGCTGGACCTGCGGGCAGGAGGTTCAGGTCGCTGATGAGCAGCGGATGTCCGCTGCCGATGACGTCACTGCAATAGCGGTGTGCGACGGGTTCATCGAGGAGGGGGGCGCTGCCGAACTGGTCCTGTTGGTAAGGGAAGCTCAGCAGCTTGCTCTGTCGGTCGCTGGTAGCAACGGCGACGCCGGTCAGTGGGATGCGTTCGGCGATGATCCGGTGGATCTGCGGGAACAGGCTATCCAGGTCGTCAGTCTTGAGGGCTGCGTCGGCAATGGCGTAGGTGGCGGCCTGGAAGGCTTCGGCGCGCTTCTGTTCCGTAACGTCGCGAGCGACGCCGATACGCATGTGGTCGGCGTCCGACCAGCAGGCCGACCACATGATGTGCACGCGGCTGCCATCCTTGCGCACGTAGCGGTTTTCAAAGCCGACACGGGAATGGCCGGTCATGATGCGGACGGCCTCCTGAAGGGTGTGGTCGCGGTCTTCAGGGGCGACGAAATCGATCATGGGGCGGCCGATGAGTTCGTCCGCCGTGTACTGGAAGATGCGCTCGCAGGCCGCGTTCACATAGGCAATACGACCGCTGGCTTCGACGAGAAAGACCGCGTCGAGGAGCAGATCTATGCTGTGCAGCAGGCGATCCTGGTGATTCGTGTCCATCTCGCGTCGGGGCTGGTCGTGCCGATTCTGTGTCGGTTCGGACGTAGATTGCCGGGGTGTTCTGTGGTACGCAAGCTGGAAATAGCAAAAATGCGATTTTCGGCACGAAGGGCCGCGTTTGCTTGACTGAGCGGTAACGCGTTGTATGTGGCGCTGCCGCTCAGGGGGCAACGTCGGGCAGGTTGGTGATGACTTCGGCGACGTCGCTACAGCGCTCCAGGATGTCCGTCACGACCGCCAGCGGTTCGGCGTGGATGCCCGGCAGGTCGCATTCGTGGGGCGGGCGGAGGGCGAAGGCGAGTACCTCGGTGGGCGGGCAGAAGTCGGCGGCGACGCCGGGCTTGTTGCCGCGGGCGTCGATGCGGTACCAGCCGAAGCCGTCGAGGTACACCGCATTGAGGCCGTGGAGGCAGAAGGGCGCGCTATTGTCGTCGCCTACCGACAGCCGTTGGTAGCACAGGCCGGCGGGAATGTCGTTGGCGCGCAGCAGGGCGGCGAGCAGGTGGCTCTTGGCGTAGCAGTAGCCGGTGCCGTGCTGCAGCACGTCGGAGGCGCGGCAGGTTACCGGATTGAGCCGAAAGTCCCAGCTGTGGCGGATGTGGTCGCGCACGAACTCGAAGCAGCGGCGGGCGATCTCGGTCTTGTCGGCCGTGCCGCGGGCGAGTTCGGCGGCTTTGGTGCTGACCAGCGGGTGGTCGAAGTCGATGTAGTGGCTGGCAGCGAGGTATTCGTGCATCGGAGCGCGGGCAGGCGGTGAGCGGCCACCGAGTATAGCAATCTCGATGGCAGGAGCCGGTGCGTGCCGCTTCCAGATCAACGGGGCGTGGTCGGACGGGAACGGCTTTCGAGGAAGGTCCGGATCGTCCAGATGGCGGCAGGCGGGAGCACATCTTTCCAGGCCGGCATATGGACAACGCCGACGCGGGTCTTGCCGTATTGCACGGACTTGAGAAAGTACTGGTCGTTGTCGACGATGCACATTTCACGGGTGGCCGGATCGGCGATACGCGTGCAGGCGCGGTCGAGCTTGAGGAGGTCGGGGCCGACCTGCCCCTTGTTGTCGGCATCGGGGCCGTGGCAGCGGGCGCAGGCCTGGTTGAAGGCGTGGCGGCCGATATCGGCGGCACGCGGGTTGCCGCGGTAGGGGTTGGCATCGCCGGTCGAGGAGGTGATGGCCGGCAGTGCCGAGGTATCCACGAAGACGGTGGGATCCGCCACTTCGTTGGCGTTGGCAGCGGTCGCGCCGAGCAGGAGGCAGATGGCGGCGAGGCGGGCGCTGAAGGTGAGCTTGGGCATGGTCTTTACCAGTCGGTCGGGCAGCCAGTGCAGCCTTCGAAGGACGAGTCGGGGAAGATCGTGTAGCGCAGCAGCGCGCCTTCCAGATTGGCACCGCGGAAGTTGGTGGTGCTGAACTTGGTTTCCTGAAGGTTTGCATTGGTGAGCCGGGCGCCCTCGAACCATGCGAAGGCGGCGCGGGCGGCTTCGAGATTGGCGGCGGTGAGGTCCGCGCCGCTGAAGTCGCTGCGCATGATGCGGGCGAATTCCAGGTCGGCACCGATCAGTTTCGCGTTGCGGAAGGAGGCGCCGGGGGCGTTGGCCTTGGACAGGCGTGCGCCGGTCAGGTCGGCGCCGTCGAAGATGGCTCCCGCGAGGTTGGCCGAGCGCAGATCGGCGCGGGCCAGGTTGGCGCCGGTGAAGTCGGTGCCGGCGAGGTCGCGGGCGGACAGATCCATATGGCGCAGGTCGGCGCCCTGGCAGCGGGCGTGGGGCCAGATGCCGCAGGATTTATGGACGGGCGGATCGTCGGCCTGGGCCGCGCCGGCAGGAAGGGTTACGGCAAGGGCGACCAGTATCGTGCGGAGGCTGGAATGGCAGTGCATGGATGGGCTCCCAATGGTTGGGTAGCGACGGTGGCTTGCGATGAAAAAGCCCGGGCCGGCCGGAGACGATCCGGCCCGGGGCAAGGCGCTGGCGGGGATCAGCGCGCGATCTTGGGCAGTTTGAATGCCCAGAACGAGGAGCCTTGGGTGACCTGCTTGGTCAGTTCGGCCATGTCGCCGCCCCACAGGGGCACGGCGCCGCCGTAGCCGGAGGAAATGCCCACGTATTGTTCGCCGTCCATCTCCCAGGTGATGGGTACGGAGACGATGCCGGAGCCGGTCTGGAACTTCCACAGTTCCTTGCCCGTTTTGGCGTCGAAGGCCTTGATGAAGCCGTCGGAGGTGCCGGTGAACAGCAGGCCGCCGGCGGTGGTGAGCGTGCCGGCCCACAGGGGGAACTTCTCCTTGTGTTCCCAGGCGATCTTGCCGCTCTTCGGGTCAATGGCGCGCAGGGTGCCGACGTGGTCGTCGAACAGGCGCTTGATGCGGAAGCCCTGGCCCAGGTAGGCGGAGCCGGCCTTGTAGGTCAGGTGCTCGGTCCAGTAGTCCATCGCCCAGTGGTTGGCCGGGATGTAGAACAGGCCGGTGTCCGGGCTGTAGGACATGGGCATCCAGTTGGTGCCGCCCAGGAAGGGTGGGGAGACGAAGACGCTGTCGCCCTTGTCTGCGCCGGCCTTCGGTTCGGGCGGCCGGTTGCCGGTCTCGATCGGCTTGCCGGTGGCCACGTCCCAGCCCTTGGCCCAGGTGATGCCCTCGACGAAGGGCCAGGCGCCGATCAGCGCGGTGGGCTTGTTGGGGTAGCCGGCGCCGTTGGTGAGCTTTTCCCGGTCGGTGACGAAGAAGAAGCCATTGCGGTCCGCGTGGGCGGACGCCTTGACGAGCTTGCCGGTTTTCGGGTCCTTGTATTCGAACAGCACCACCGAGTTGTTGCCGGAGAAGTCCCAGGCGTCGTTGGGGGTGTGCTGGAAGAAGCCCTTCAGCTCGCCGGTGCTGGCATCCACATAGGCCTGGCCGGAGGTGAACAGGCTGGGCCAGTTGCGCGGATCGTCGCCTTCCTGGGTGCGCTTCCAGGTGTTCCACGGCGCCGGGTTGCCGGTACCGACGACGACCATGTTCTTCTCGATGTCGAAGCTGGCGGTCTGCCACGGTGCGCCGCCGCCGTGGTCCCACGCTTCGGTGAGCTTGCCGTCCTTGTCCTTCGGCCACGACGGCGCGCTGGCATCGCCGGTGACGGTGCTGTCCTTGCCGTTGAGGCGGCCCATGTGGCCTTCGACCATCGGGCGGGCCCACACTTCCTCGCCGGTATCCGGGTCGCGGGCGAACAGCCAGCCGACCACGCCGAACTCGTCGCCGGAGGAGCCGTGCACCAGCAGTACCTTGCCGCTCTTCTGATCCTTGATGACGAAGGGGGCGCCGGTCATCGTGTAGCCGACCTTGTGGTCACCCCACTTCTTCTTCCAGACAACCTTGCCGGTATCCTTGTTGAGGGCCACGATGCCGGCGTCGAGGGTGCCGAAGAAAATCTTGTCGCCGTAGAGCGCGGCGCCGCGGTTGACCACGTCGCAGCATGGGCGGATGTCTTCGGGCAGACGGGCTTCGTACTCCCACAGGCGTTTGCCGGTGCGCGCGTCGACAGCGTAGATGCGCGAGTAGGAGGCGGTGACGTACACCACGCCGTCATGGACCAGCGCCTGGCCTTCCTGGCCGCGCTGCTTCTCGCCGCCAAAGGAGAAGCTCCAGGCGGGGACAAGGCCGGCGACGTTCTTCGTATTGACGGTTTTCAGCGTGCTGTGGCGCTGGGCTTTCAGGCCCAGGCCGTAGGTCAGTACGTCGCCGGGGGTCTTGTCGTCGTTCTTGATGTCGTCCCAGCTCACCGTGGTGCCGACGGCGTGGGCTGCGGTGCCGAAGGCGCTGGTCAGGGCAAGGGCCAGCAGCCCGGGGATCAGTTTCAATCGTCTGGATTTCATGGTCGGTTCTTGTCTCCGCATCGTTGTCGTTCAGGGCCTGGAACCCGCCTCCCTGCTGCCTGGGTTCCAGCTCGACGGAGTATGGAAGCGGCCGTCGGCAACGTCGCGGGAAGGGCTCCCCGCATCTCTGGGAAATATTCCTGACGTGCATCCCTGTGCTCTGCCGGCACATGCCGCCGGATTATGATTGGCCGAGCAGGAGGAACCGATGATTCGCATCATGCTGGTCGAGGACCATACGGTCGTACGCAACGGGTATCGGCGGCTGTTCGATGCCGAGGGGGACATGCAGGTGGTGGCAGAGGCCGCGTCGGCCGACGAGGGCTACGCCTGCCTGAGCGAGGGAGAGATCGACCTGGCGGTGGTCAACCTGAACCTGCGCGGCAGCAGCGGCCTGGACGCCATCCGCCGGATGCTGGCGCGGGAGCGGGGCCTGAAGATCCTGGTGATCTCCATGCACGACAATCCCAGCTACATCACGCAGGCCATCCGGCTGGGGGCGCTCGGCTACGTAACCAAGTGCAGCGAGCCGGATGAGATGCTGGAGGCGATCCGGCAGGTCGCGGCCGGCCGGCGTTTCCTGTCGGCCGACATCGCCCAGGTGCTGGCCAGCGCGGCGCTGGAGGGGGATGCGTTATTGACGCGTCTGACGCCCAAGGAGTTCGACGTGCTGTGCATGGTCGTCACCGGCGAATCCACCGCCAGCGTGGCCGAGACGCTGCACCTGAGTCCGAAGACTATTTACAACCACATGACAGCGATCCGTCAGAAGCTGGAGGTCGACAACGACTTCAAGCTGATCCAGCTGGCGGCGCGTTTCGGGTTAGTGCAGCTGTCGCAGCGCTGAGGGGGTGAAAAAAACGGCGACCGCTTGTGCGATCGCCGTCGAGGCTCCCCGGGGACGCATCTCCCCGTTCTGAAGAGGTGTCAGCCGATCACGGGATCATCCACGTGAACACATAGGCCTGCAGCGTGGTGATGATGCCGACCATGGTGGCGAAGGCCAGGCTGTGCTTGACGGTGAAGCGGAACAGGTCCGATTCCTTGCCGACCAGGCCGACGGCTGCGCAGGCTACGGCGATGGACTGCGGCGAAATCATCTTGCCGGTGACGCCGCCGGTGGTGTTGGCTGCCACCAGCAGGGTGTCGGAGACGCCGACCTGGTGGGCGGTGGTGGCCTGCAGAGAGCAGAACAGCGCGTTGGACGAGGTGTCGGAACCGGTCAGGAACACGCCCAGCCAGCCGAGGAACGGTGCGAAGAACGGGAACAGCGCGCCGGTACCGGCCAGCAGCAGGGCCAGCGTGGCGGACAGGCCGGAGTAGTTGGCGATGAAGGCGAACGCCAACACCATGCCGATGGAGTAGATCGGGCGCTTCAGTTCGACGACGGTTTCCTTCAGGGTCTTGGCGGCTTCGCTGGACTTCATGCCGAGCACGAACATCGTGATGATGGCGGCCAGGAAGATCGCGGTGCCGGTGGCGGACAGCAGGTCGAGCTTGTACACCGCGGCATAGGGCGTGGCCTTGGTGACGATGGGCTCCATCTTGATGACGAGCTTGTCGAGCATCGGTACCGGGAACTGCAGCACCGTGGCGTAGAAGGCGCCGTCCTTGGCGAACAGGGCCTTGAAGGGCTTGAGGCTCCAGATGGTGACCATGATGGTCAGGATCACGAACGGGGACCAGGCCTTGGCGATCTCGCCGAAGCTGTAGTGCTTGTCCTCGCCGAGTTCGGCGTGGTGCTGCTTGTCGAAGCGGAAGATGTTCTTCGGCTTCCAGTTCTTCAGGAAGATGGTCAGGCAGATCAGGCTGACCAGCGCGGAGGTGATGTCCGGCAGCTCAGGTCCGATGAAGTTGGCGGTGAAGAACTGGGTGATGGCGAAGGCGCCGCCGGCCACGATGATTGCCGGCCAGGTTTCCTTGATGCCGCGCCAGCCGTCCATCATCGCAACCAGCCAGAAGGGTACGATCACCGACAGCAGCGGGAGCTGGCGGCCGGCCATCTGGCCGATCTTGAACGGGTCGATGCCGGTCACCTGGCCGCTGACGATGATGGGGATGCCCATCGCGCCGAAGGCCACCGGAGCGGTGTTGGCGATCAGGCACAGGCCGGCGGCGTACAGGGGGTTGAAGCCCAGGCCGACCAGCAGTGCGGCGGTGATCGCCACCGGTGCGCCGAAACCGGCCGCACCTTCCAGGAAGGCACCGAAGGAGAAGCCGACCAGCAGCATCTGCAGACGCTGGTCGTCGGTGATCGACACCACCGACGCGCGGATGATGTCGAACTGGCCGGTCTTCACCGTGATCTTGTAGAGGAATACCGCCGCGATGATGATCCACGCGATTGGCCACAGGCCGTACAGGAAGCCGTAGCCTGCCGAGGCCAGGGCCATCTGCACCGGCATCTTGTAGAAGAAGATCGCCACGGCCAGCGCGATGATCACGGTGACGGTGCCGGCGATATGCCCCTTCAGGCGCAGGATGGCCAGCGCGACGAAGAAGAAGATGATCGGCAAGGCGGCGACCAGCGAGGACAACCAGAGGTTGCCCAGCGGGTCGTAGATCTGCATCCAGGGTTGCATTCGGTATTCCTCCTTTGATGAATGCGGTGGGTCGTTTCTATCTGTGGTGAAAACGGGAACGGGCCGGTCTCAGCAGGTCGCCAGGCGGGCGGCCTCGGCGCTGCATTCGTCGAGCAGATGGACGATGGAGCGGTAAGGCAGGCCGGTGGCGGCGGTGAGGCCGATCTCGCAGGTCTGGTTGCTGGAATAGCCGCCGCAGCAGCTGGACGGCACATCGGCGTGCAGCTTGCGCAGCGCGTGGGCGTTGAGTTCGGGGACCACGAAGCCGCGGTCACCGCCAAAGCCGCAGCACTTCACCTCGGCGGGCAGCACCACCTTGTCGGCGCACGCACCGGCGAGCTGCTTGAGCTTGGCTTCGAAGCCCATGCGGCGGGCCGAGCAGTTGAGGTGCACCAGGATCGGATCGGCCTTCTTGTGCAGCATCAGGCGCGGCAGCAGCGCGTCGTGGGCGAACTCGACCAGGTCGTACACCGTCAGGCGCTCGGCCAGGAAGGTCTTCATGCGCAGGGAGCAGGCGCTGGCGTCGAGGATCACCGGGTATTCGCCGTTGTTGCTGGCCTTCAGCAGGGCCGCTTCCAGTTGGGCCGACTTGCGGTCGGCGTCCTCGGCGAGGCCCTTGCTGGCGAAGGACTGGCCGCAGCACAGGCTGTTGACGTCGTCGGGCACGATGGGCGCGTAGCCGGCCCGTTCGAGGACGCGGATGACGGTGGCCGACAGGGCGTGTTCCGGCGTGTCGGCGCCGAACATGCGGCCGGCGCAGGTGGGGAAGTACACCACCTTGTCGCCGTCGGTCCGCGTGGCGCGGCCGGCCGGTTGCGGCTTGGGCATGCCTTCCTTCCACGCGCCGCCGGTGAGGCGCGACAAGGCCTTGGCGCCGATCACCGCCTCAGCCATATGGCCGGCCTTGAGGGCCGTACGGGCGAGGGCCTGGGTGGCACCGAAATGGTTGGCCGCCACGTGGCCGAGCTGGCGGGCCACGGAGGACAATTGGTCGCCGCGCACCGCGCGGGTCAGGGCGCCGGTCTCGATGCCCACCGGGCAGGCGGTGGAGCACAGGCCGCAGGTGGCGCAGGTGTCGAGGCCCATGTAGAGGTAGTCGTCGCCGAGCTGGCCGAAGGCTTCGCCGGCGGCCTGGCGGCGCGACAGCTCGCGCCAGCCGACGATGCGCTGGCGCGGCGACAAGGTCAGGCCGTGGGACGGGCATTGGGGTTCGCAGAAGCCGCACTCGATGCAGCGGTCCACCGGGGCGTAGAGCTGGCCGGCGGCGGGCATCGGCTTGAGGTGCTTGAGGTGGGCCTCGGCGTCGTCGTTGATGATCACGCCGGGGTTGAGCAGGCCTTCCGGGTCGAAGAGCTGCTTGATCTCCTTCATCAGCCCGTAGGCCTTGGTACCCCATTCCAGTTCGACGAAGGGGGCCATGTTGCGGCCGGTGCCGTGCTCGGCCTTGAGTGAGGCGTCGTACTTGGTGACCAGCACGGTGCACAGCTCATCCATGAAGGCGGCGTAGCGCTCCACCTCGGACTCGATGCCGAAATCCTGGGTGAACACGAAGTGCACGTTGCCTTCCAGCGCGTGGCCGAAGATGATCGCCTCGTGGTAGCCGTGCTTGGCGAACAGCTGCTGCAGGTCCAGGCAGCAGGCGGCCAGGTCGGGTACCGCGACCGCCACGTCCTCGATGATCACCGTGGTGCCGGGCTTGCGCACCGCGCCGACGGCCGGGAAGGTGCCCTTGCGGACGTTCCACAGGCGCTCGATCTCGGCCGGATCGGTGGTGAAGGCCGGGCTCTCGATCAGCGGGTAGAGGTTCAGCTCGTCGAGGACGGCAGCGATGCGCTCGTCGAGGGCCAAGGCATTGGGGGCGCGGGTCTCGATGAGCAGCGCAGTGGCGCCGTCGGCCAGGGTCTTCAGCAGGGCCGGCATGCCTGGTTTGTGGGCGACGCAGCGCAGGGAGGCGCGGTCGAGGAGCTCCACTGCGTCCACCGGCTGGTTCTTGAGGCCGGCCACAGCGCGGCAGGCGGTTTCCATGTCGGGGAAGAAGGCCAGTGCGCTGGCCTTGTGGGCGTACTCCGGTACCGTGTGGTAGGTGACCTGGGAGATGAAGCCCAGCGTGCCTTCCGAGCCGATCATCAGGTGGGCCAGGATGTCCACCGGATCGCTGAAATCCACCAGCGCGTTGAGGCTGTAGCCGGTGGTGTTCTTGATCTTGTACTTGGCGCGGATGCGCTCGGCCAGCGCGTGGTCGGCGCGCACGTCGGCGGACAGCGCGGCGAGACCCTCCAGCAGCCATCCGTGGCTGGTCTTGAAGGCGGAGACGCTGGCGGTGTCGCCGGTATCGAGCACGGTGCCGTCGGCGAGCAGTACGCGCACCGAGGCGAGGGTGTTGTAGCTGTTCTGGGCGGTGCCGCAGCACATGCCGCTGCTGTTGTTGGCGGCGATGCCACCGATCTTGGCGGCGTTGATGGATGCAGGATCGGGGCCGATCTTGCGACCCAGCGGGGCCAGGCGGCGGTTGACCTCGGCTCCGATGATCGCCGGGCCGACACGCACGGTGGCGCCGTCGGCGGCGATGCGGCAGGTGGCCAGCCCCTCGCCGAGCAGCACCAGCACCCCGTCGGTGACAGCCTGGCCGCACAGGCTGGTGCCGGCGGCGCGGAAGGTGACCGGGCGGCCGTGCTGGCGGGCCAGGTCGACCACGTCGCGCACCTCGGCCTCGTCATTGACGACCGCCACCACTTCCGGGATCAGGCGGTAGAAGCTGCCGTCGGTACCGTAGGCGAGGCGGCGCAGTTCGTCGGTAATCACGCGTTCTGCGGGTAGCCGCAGGCGCAGGGCGTCGATGAGAGCGGACACAGGGGCTCCTCCCGGTGCAGGGATGTTGTCGGTTCGGGGTGGGTTCAGGCGCCGGGGAGCAGGCCCCGGCGCTTCAGGGCTTAGCGTCGGTCCTTGAGCATGTCCCTCAGCCTTCGTGGTGCAGGTTGCAGGGGCGTGCGGGCTACCGTCCAGCCGCTCTGCTTGCGCGGCGTGAGGGCCCTGAAGCGGGTAGCCAGCCAGCTGAAGGCCCGGTAGGTGGCGGGGCGGCCGTACAGGCGGGCCCACATCTTCCAGGCGAAGCTGATCGTCGCGTTGTAGCCGGCGCCCTGGCCGACCATCGCCGGGTTGGCGTGGGGGGCGCTGTTGGCTTCGCCGCGCAGGCGGATCAGCAGCTCTGGGATCGGGATCTTCACCGGGCACACTTCGCCGCAGGCGCCGCACAGGCTGGACACGGTGGGCAGCAGATGGGTCTGTTCGAGGCCCATCATGTGCGGGGAGACGATCTTGCCGATCGGGCCCGGATAGGTAGTGCCGTAAGCGTGACCGCCGATGCGGGTGTAGACCGGGCAGTGGTTCATGCAGGCGCCGCAGCGGATGCACTGCAGGGTCTTGCGCAGCTGCTCGTCGGCGTAGGCCTGGCTGCGGCCGTTGTCGAGGAGTACCAGGTGCACTTCCTCGGGGCCATCCTTGTCGCCGGCCTTGCGCGGACCGGAGATCATGTTGAAGTAGGTGGACACCGCCTGGCCGGTGGCCGAGCGGGTGAGGATGGAGTACAGCGGGGCGACGTGCTCCAGCTTCTCGACGATCTTCTCGATGCCGGTGATGGCGATGTGCACCTTGGGCACGGTGGTGCACATGCGGCCGTTGCCTTCGTTCTCGACGAGGCACAGGGTGCCGGTCTCGGCCACTGCGAAATTGACGCCGGAGAGGCCGATGTCGGCGCTCTCGAACTTGTCGCGCAGCACGTTGCGGCCGATCCGGATCAGCGCGTCCACGTTGTCGGTGTAATCGACGCCGGGAATCTTCTCGGCGAACAGCTTGGCGATCTGCTGCTTGGTCTGGTGGATCGCCGGCATGATGATGTGGGAGGGCTTTTCGCCGGCGAGCTGGACGATGTATTCGCCCATGTCCGACTCCAGCGCGCCGACGCCGGCGGCCTCCATCGCGTGGTTGAACTCGATCTCTTCGCTGACCATCGACTTGCCCTTGACGATCAGCTTGGCCGAATGACGGCGTGCGATGTCGAGCATGATGGCGTTGGCTTCGTCGGGCGTTTCGGCCCAGTGCACCTTGACGCCGTTGCGGGTCAGGTTGGCTTCGAGCTGTTCGAGCAGGTCGGGCAGCTTGGACAGGCTGTACTGGCGGATGCCTTCCGACAGGCTGCGCAGGGAGTCGAGCTCGTCCTGGTCGGGGAACTGAGCGGCCCGCTTGGCCATCAGGAAGTCCATCGCACCGCGGAAGCTCTGGCGCAGGTGCGGGTTGTTCACCGCATCGTGCATCCGCGCGCGCAAGGCCTGGGCGGAGACGAAGGCGATCGGCTGGCCGGAGGAGGATTGCTGCTGGGGCTGGGTGCTCACTGGGCATCTCCTTCGGCGTTGATGACGATCACGACGAGTTCCTTCGGGCCATGGGCGCCGTAGGCCAGGGTCTGCTGGATGTCGGCGGTCTTAGACGGGCCGGAGATCAGCAGCGCGTTGGTGGGCAGGCCGGCGGCCCAGTTCTCGGTGCGCAGCACGTCGAAGAAGGTGGGCTGAATAGTGTTGGCGTCGAGCAGCGCGAAGTGGATCGGCGGCACCAGCGACAGGGTGCGCGGCTCTGCTTCGGAGGACCACAGCATCAGCGTGCCGGTCTCGGCGATCGCGCCGCGGGTCTGCGTGAAGCCGGCATCGACGCGGTGGAACAGATCGGCCTTGAGGTCTTCGACCTGGCCGGCCCACGGGCGAAGCGTGGTGGCCGGGAAAGCTGCCTGGTCCAGGCGCTGGCCGGCGGGCGTGTCGGCGCCGTAGAGCATCGTGGTGACGTTCTTGTCGGCGCACAGGCGGGCCAGCAGGGCGGGCCAGTCGGCTTCGCTGCTGATGTGGACCTCCGCGTGGAAGCCCTCGATGCCGGTGCGGAAGCGGGCCAGGCGTTCGGCCTTGGTCTCGCCGCGGACGCGCGGCGTGTAATGGGCATCCAGGTCGGGTAGGGCGTTGGGCGCGGCCGGTTGGGTGGCGCGTAGCTTGGCGAGGATGCGGCCGCGGGCGCTCATTGGGCGTCTCCGGCGGCCGGGCGCTTCGCTGGGCCGCCCCGAGAAGCGTCCGCGCCCCCCTGGGGGGCAGCGAGCGAAGGGAGCGTGGGGGCACACGTCTTCCCGCCGGTGCGGCGGAGCAGGAAAGTGGCCAGATGTTCGCCGGGCAGGGATGGCTTGGCACGGCCCGCGTCCAGGTCTTCTTTGGCGGCGCGTTTGGTGATGTTGAGCATGCAGCCGCAGTCGGCGGTGACCAGCTGGTTGGCGCCGGTGGCCTTGAGGGACGCGACTTTGTCGCTGACCATCGCGGTGGAGATGTCCGGGTGCTTCAGCGAGAAGGTGCCGCCGAAGCCGCAGCATTCGGATTCGTGATCGTGGTGGGCGAGGGTCACATTGCCCAGGCGGGCCAGCAGTTCGCGGCCGACCAGGTGGGTGCCCATCTCGCGGCGCGCGGAGCAGGAGGTGTGCAGCGTGACGGTGGTGGCCGGACCTTCGTCCTTGCGATTGAAGCCGACCACGTGGAGCAGGAACTCGGCGAATTCGTAGGTGCGCTCGGCGATCGCGGCGGCACGGGCCTTGAGGGTGGCGTCGTCGCCGATGGCCTTTTCCCAGTGCCAGCGGATCATGCCGCCGCAGGAGCCGGACGGGACGACGATCGGGTAGTCGCCGGGGAACAGGTCGAGCTGGGAGGCGACGACCTGGCGGGCCTCGTCCGGAAAGCCGCTGGTGAAGGCCGGCTGGCCGCAGCAGGTCTGGTTGTCGGGGAAGATCACGCGGATGCCTTCCCGTTCGAGGAGGGTGATGGCATCCATGCCCGCTTCGGGGACGAACATGTCCACCAGGCAGGTTGCATAGAAATACACCGCCTCGGGGCGGGACGGATAGCTGCGCGCCTGATGTCCGGCATGCGTACTGACCACGTGTGTGCTCACGTCTCCTCCAGTCTTTGTCTCGCCTGCCAGTGCGGAAGCGGTGTTCCGTGCCGCGGCGTTATGGCTGTTCAAACCAGCTGTTGGGTAAAATGGTAAGACCAATTTATCGAGTTCGCGGGAACTTTACGCATTGGCGAAAATTGAGTCAATTATCCAAAACCCTGATACCTCCGATTTTCCGATTTATAGTCTCTGGAGAGGTACTTGTCCGCTGTCGGGAGTTGTTGGCGCGTTCTTGCCGTCGTAATATTGTGGTCTGACCACTTGAGCGAGACCCCGATGAGTAGTAGCGGCAAGCTGGTTGTCCAGCGCCTTTCCGACACCATTGCACTCGAACTGGAGCGGCGCATCCTGGAGGGGGCGCTGAAGCCTGGCGACCGTCTGCAGCCCGAGCGCGAGTTGGCGGCAGAACTGGGCGTGTCCCGTCCGTCCCTGCGGGAGGCCCTGCAGAAACTGGTTTCCAAGGGGCTGCTGCACAGCCGCCAGGGTGGCGGAACCTATGTGACGGACCGGCTGGACGCCGGCTTCACCGACCCCTGGCAAGAGATGCTGGGGCGCCATCCGAACGTGCAGGAGGATCTGCTTGAATTTCGCGGCATGCTGGAGTCGGAGGCGGCATCACTGGCGGCCCGAAGGGCGACGGATGCGGACTTGCTGCGTATCGGCGAGGCCTACGAGCGCGTCGAGGCATTGTTCGCCCAGGGGCCGTCAGCAGAAGTTTTCGAGGAGCAGGTAAAGGCTGACTTGGCCTTCCATCAGGCTATTGCCGAAGCGGCCCATAACGTGATGTTCGGGCACCTGACCGCCAGCCTGTTCCGCGTGACCCACGACCACATCGACCGCAATCTGCGCCACCTGCGCCGTCTTGAAGAGGACTGGCTGGAACTGCGCGCGCAGCATGCGGCGATCTGGGAAGGGGTGCGTAGCCGCAACGCCCAGGCTGCCCAGGCGGCAGTCCGTCGGCATATGGATTTCGTGCAGGAGAGCATGCGCGCCCGCGCGCAGCATGAGGCGCGCGAGTCCCGTGCGCAGGTGGCCCGCAAGCTGGTCAAAGCTGTGGAATAGCCGGTCGGGCACGCTAGAATCTGCACCTCTGT
This sequence comes from Zoogloea sp. JDB1, assembly GCF_056724025.1. Classification (NCBI taxonomy): domain Bacteria; kingdom Pseudomonadati; phylum Pseudomonadota; class Betaproteobacteria; order Rhodocyclales; family Zoogloeaceae; genus Zoogloea; species Zoogloea sp. JDB1. Next base: position 5,482,835 of record NZ_CM161496.1, on the reverse strand, counting down.
GTCTTTCAGAGAATGCCGATGGATTCCCTCGATGCGTTGCGCGCCGGCAGGCTGGCCGGCGCCCGCCACCTCAAGCTGGCATGTGGCCTGACCGAATTTCCGCCTGAGATTCTCGATCTGGCCGATACGCTGGAGGTGCTCGATCTCTCGGGCAACCGGCTGACATCCTTGCCGCTGGATCTGTCGCGCCTGCACCGTTTGCGCATTTTGTTCTGTTCGGGCAATCCCTTCACCGTGTTACCCGAGGTGATCGGCGAATGTCACCGGCTCGAGATGGTCGGCTTCAAGTCCTGCCGCCTGCGTGCGGTGCCAGCGGCAGCCTTGCCGGCCAGGCTGCGCTGGTTGATCCTGACCGACAACGCGATTGATGAACTGCCGGCGGCTATCGGGCGCTGCACCGGTTTGCAGAAGCTGATGCTGGCCGGTAACCGGCTGCGCGCTTTGCCTGATGCGATGGAGGCGTGCACGAGCCTGGAGTTGCTGCGTGTCTCGGCCAACCGGCTGGCTGCTCTGCCGGCGTGGCTGTTTGACCTGCCGCGTCTGTCGTGGCTGGCCTATGCGGGCAATCCGTTCTGCGCGCCCGTTGAGAGCCCACGCCTGGGTGGTGATGTGGCGATCCGCATCCCGCGTGCCGACCTGTCGCTGGGCGAGCGGCTTGGCGAAGGGGCGTCCGGCGTGATTCATCGGGCAGAATGGAGGGGTAACGGCGGAGGGCGTCCGGTGGCGGTCAAACTCTTCAAGGGCACGATGACGAGCGACGGCTTGCCGCAGCACGAGATGGCCGCCTGCCTGGAGGCCGGTGACCATCCGGGGCTGATCCCCGTGCTCGGTCGCCTGGAAGCCGAGGGCGAGGCCGCCGACGGTCTGGTGATGGCCTTGATCGATCAGGCTTTCGCGAATCTGGCCGAGCCGCCCAGCCTGGCGTCCTGTACCCGCGACGTCTATACGGATGGCGTCACGTTCTTTGCGGGAGCTGTTCTGCGCATTGCCGGTGGGATAGCTTCTGCGGCCGCTCATCTGCACCGGCGCGGCATTCTCCATGGCGATCTGTATGCGCACAACATCCTGTACGCCGGTGAAGAGCGCGCGCTGCTGGGGGATTTCGGTGCGGCCTCCTTTTTCGCGCCGGATGACGAGGCGTTGGCGTCTGCCCTGCAACGCATCGAAGTGAGCGCCTTCGCCTGCCTGCTGGAAGAGTTGATCGTGCGCTGCGCGGAGTCGGGGCCACAACTGCAGTCCCTGGAGCGTCTGCAGAGGCGCTGCGCGGATCCTGTTCCCTCGATGCGCCCGCTGTTCGTGGACGTGGAGGCTGAACTGGCGTGCATCGCGGCGTTGCCGCTGCACTTCAGCTGACGGCTTGACTGGATCGCGTGTCCCTGCGTGCCCTCCGCAACGGGCTGTGTCGGGTGGTGGTTGATATGTCGGTGCCGGCGGATTACGCTGAAAATCAGGATGAACGGGCGTGTCCGGCTCCAGCCCTGGTGGCGGAAAGGATGTGAGCTGTGAAGGTGATCGTGTCCATGCTGCTGGCCGGGCTGCTGGCAGGTTGCGGTGGCATGCTTCCTACTTCCCAGCAGGAGGTCGGCAAGCGCTGGCGCGACTTCGACGATGTCAAGCGTGCCTTCGACCAGATCGTGCCCTACCAGACGGGTATGGAGGAGGTGCGCAAACTCGGCTTCGATCCCTACACGACCCCCAACATGCAGATCCTCAACCATTCCCAGGTGGTGCGTGCGGTGCTGCCATCCCCGTTGCAGGATCCGGCGACGGTTCCGAAGGGCATCCAGGAGTGCATGAAGGTGCAGGAGGGGTGCGTGGGCTATTTCATGGAGCCGAGCAACGTAGACCGCAAACGGGTCGGCAACTTCATGCTCGATTTTCTCAATTTCAAGCGCAATACCTTGGTGACCGGTTGGCGTTTCGGTGCGTTGATCGTCGTCATCGACGACAAGGTCGTCTATAAACAGTGGAGCGGCCAGCCGCGTATCGAGGAAAACGAGGTGCGCCATAACCCCTTGGGCCCATTGCAGGGGGTTGGTGAGGCGCTTCGGCCGTCGCCGTAGTTGCACTTGGAAATCGATCACGCTGCGTGTCCGTGGGCCTAATGTTTGGGCGCCGCGTGCCGTAAAATGAAAAGAACGCACCATCTGGAGAGTCGGGTGGTGGAATCACCAGGAGTACATCATGAGCGTTAGTTCGGTCAGCGGCGCCTCCAGCGCTGCCTTCACCCAGGCCCTCCAGCAGCAGGCCGAAGCCAGCAAGGTTCAGCAACAGCAGGCGCCGGAGGATGTGCGCAAGAAAGAGGAGCAGCAGGCTCAAGCTGCGCAAGCTGCCCAGACTGCGCCGGAGCCCACGTCGAATCTGAACGGGCAGGTCGTCGGGCAGGTCGTCAATACTTTTGCCTGATCCTGTCGCCGTACTGCGGCATCGTAAAAAGCCCGGTCGAGGCCGTAATACCGTTCGGTTAAGGTCTTTCTTCAGAAACCGGACGGTGTAACGAACCGGGCGTGCTTTGACGACACGGGGGCTTTGACGCCCCTGTCGTTTTCGACGACCGCAAACTGCATCTGGGTGCGCGGTCGTATCAGGTGGGCAGGCAGCTTTCCCGGGGCCGTGCCGACGGCCCAAATCATCTCGTGCTGCAGAATATGCAGCGCACGCACGAAGCTCAGATCGGTCGGCCCGACCTTTGCCACGATTGCCGCTTTGGCCATCTCCAGGCGCATCAGGTTGTAAGCGATCAGTGCGCCCCAGATTTCTTGCTCGACTCCTTGGGGCAGCTGGCTGCGTAAGGTCAAGGCTCCGCCCAGCATGGACTGCTTGAGCTCTCGATAGCTCGTTTCGATTTCCCAGCGGCGGCGATAACACTCGGCCAGCTCCTGCGCCTGGAATCGGCGCTGATCGGTGAGCGAAGTCAGCAGGACGAGCATCTTGCCGTTGGAACACACCACGCGCACGGCGCGGGCAGTCCAGTATTCGGGCAGTTCGGGGGCTTTGTTTCGCGCCTGAGGGGAAACGCGCAGACGAACCAGCCCATCGTCTTCCGTACCCGACAGCCGCTCCCACTTTGTATTCGACTTGGCCGGGATCACGTAGTGGCGCTGCGTCCCCTTCAAACCAGCGGGGCGACGCCCAGACGCTGTCGCGCCTGCGTCACCGCACTCTTGCTGACCACGCCTTCCACTCCATTGGGCAGCGCCAGATCCAGCGTCGCCAACACCTCGGGCATCGATTGGTGTCGATACAGCGCCAGTGCGATCACCGCCAGACCACCTGCTCTGCGGGCAAGCGTCTTCGGCGGAGGCTCGCGCTGCCCGTGGCTTCAAGTGCCTCCTCGATCCATGTTTGCGGCAAATGCTCCGCCAACCGGTCTATCCCGGCCAGCGGCAGAACTTCTGACAAAGCATGAAGCGGACTCGATAGCATTCAGTCCGAGGTTAATGGCCTTGTTTATTGTTTACAACAACTTGGCAAGAAAAGAAAATGCCGTTCAGTGTTAACTGAACGGCATTACCGGCAAGCCGGGGGTTTTCCGTTATTGGTTGTGCCGTTTGTCAGGCTGCCAGCGGAATGGCTGCCTCTGTTTCTGTGCTGAGTTCCTCCAGGCGCTGTAGGACTGCTTGCCGCATCTGCTCCCGGGCCAGCCGTTTTTGCTGCGTCCGCTTGCGGTGGTGGCGGTCGATGTCCTCAAGGGGTTTTTCCCTTAGCGGCAGCTGGATGGTGCTACGCCCGTCGGTCGATGGCTGCGCCTGAAACGGCTCGAATGCCTGACGGTACAAGGCTTTGAGGCGAGTCTGGCCGAGCGGCGTCTGGTAGTGTTCGTCGGGGGCAATGATCCGGATCTGATCCAGCTTCAGGAAGGAGAGCAGGGCAATCAGGCTATCCATCAGCAGGAACAGCGGCGCCAGTTGGGCGTGGCGTTTGCGGAATTCTTTTACCTGTGCGTGCTGGCCCATGCAGCCCTGGTTCCGGCAGATCAAGGCGCCATGGGTGCCATCGGTCTGTCTCTGGAAGAGAAAACCGAGAGCGTGACTCCATACGCCGTCGATGAAGAGTACCAACTGGAACTCCCCCTCGTTGCGGATCGTGTCCCGGGTCAGCAGTACCAAGCGTACTTCAGCTGTCATTGCCGGGTATTCGACCGACCACAGGCTGAGTTCGCCGTCCGTCAGGGTGTCGAGCAGGGGCGGCGGAAAGTGGTCGAGCAGGAAACGATAGTGATCGTGGATGTGGCGCAGCGATTCGTCCACTGACCAGCGACGTGAGACGTAGTCCCTGTAATACCTGGGGTATAGGCGCGGCGATGTGCCTGCGAAAAGGCGGACCAGACGTTCGTTGAGAAAAAAGGATTCCAGCGTGCGGGCTTCTGCGCTGAGTCGCTTGTAATGCCAATCCTGGCCCATGCGGCGTAGGCGGCGTTTCAGCTTGTAGAGGCGGTAGGCAGGATTCAGGCTTTTGTGCAGAAAGCGGTCGAAAGTCTGGGCCATCGGGCGGGTTCGAAGCGGATACGTTATGCCGGTGATCCTACGGAAGAAGTCTTAATTTTTACTGACAAATTCCTAAAAACTCTCTGTGGCCAGGTGAAATTTACAGTGTATTTTTATTGAATAGTGGTTTCTGCGGTTGTCGGGGCGGCAAGGAGGTGTCTGCTTCATCTATGTGCCCGAAATGGCCGCGTTGCGTTGCATGTGTCGTGTTGCTGGGGAACCAGCGCCGACGAGCCACTTGCCACTGTTCCGGCGACAGGAACAGTTCAACGACTTCCATCTGTCGCGGCTCGACATGTTTGCGCCGTTCGATACCAGTGGGGGATTTGCCTTCGTGCTGTCGGCGTTCTCCCCCAGTGCGGCGTTCCACGCCATTCCAGCGCTTGGTTGTTGCGTGACCGAACCCATCTGCGCCTCCCATGCCCTTATCGTTCGGCATTCTCTTGGACTCGCCGATTTTCTTTCGAGAACTATGTCTCGCAGCAGAAAGTGGAACGGTGCACGTTACAGGGATTTGCAAAAATCAGTCGCGAGAAGGCTGGTTATCCGGTGCTCGATAGAGAGGAAATTGCGCATCTGGATCGGTGTAACCGATGTTCTCGAGCTCCACGGGGCTGGGGATGGCAGGCTCCAGGAACCGCGTATCGCCCACAACAAGGCTCTGGTCTGGTCGCGGCTGGCCTTCTGTATTGACGCAGTAAAGCACTGCTGGGGAGCAATGGAATCGCCGTTGCTCTCAAACCCAAGGAGCAACGACCGTGGCCCGCGACACTTCACGTATCCGCAAATTGGCCCCGCCGACTGGTCGCCAAGCGGTCTATGTGTTCGATGACGACCCCAAGCAACTCAGTGCCAGAGTGACGCCCGCCGGGGCAAAGTCCTTCGTGTTCGCCGGCAAGCTCAACAAGGCCCCCTTACGCATCACCATCGGCGACGTGAAGGTGTGGAACCTCGACGACGCCCGGGCCGAAGCCCGCCGCCTTCAGGCGCTGATTGACCAGGGTATCGACCCGCGCCAGGAGAAGGCCGAACGCCTCGCCGCATTGAGGCCAAACGCGAGGAGGCCTGCCATGTCGAAGCCCCAGCCCTTGAAGCCTGGACGGCCTACTTTGGCACCCTAGCCGAGTGGGTGGAGGTGCCCGCCGGCATCGTTGTGCAAATCATGGGGCACAAGCCCAGTGCCACCGCGGAGAAACACTACCGCCGCCGTCCGCTCGACATGCTGCGCATGTGGCACGCGAAGATTGAGGGTTGGATTCTGGAGCAGGCCGGCATCGAACAGCGGGGTGAGGAGCAGGTGGGCGGGCTGCGGGTTGTGGGAAACTGATAGGTTGATACCAAAACGGTAACATGCTAGATTGAGACATGCACATCATTGCACTGCGAGCACTACGCGAATTTTGGGAGAAGCACCCGCAGGCGGAAACGCCCTTGCGCGCATGGTATGCCGAGGCAAGCCGGGCCGACTGGACAACACCAGCGGACATCAAGGCTGCACATCGGAATGCCAGCTTCCTGGCGAACAACCGCGTGGTGTTCAACGTCAAGGGCAATGATTACCGGCTGGTGGTGGCCGTGCGTTACACCTCCACCATGATGTTCATCCGGTTTGTCGGCACCCATGCCGAGTACGACCGGATAGACGCCGAAACCATCTAGGAGCCGCTATGGAACTGAAGCCCATCCGAACCGAGGCCGAGCATGCCGAAGCCCTGAGCGACATTGAACGCCTTTGGGACGCCCCCGAGGGCAGCGCAGATGCGGACCGGCTGGAAGTCCTTGTCATGCTGGTGGAAGCCTACGAGAAGGCGCATTTCCCGATTGAAGCTCCGGACCCGATTTCATTCCTGGAATACGTCATGGATTCGCGCGGGCTCACCCGGAAGGACTTGGAGCAGTACATCGGCCCGCGTGGCCGGGTGGCCGACATCATGAACAGAACCCGCCCCCTGTCCGTAACGATGATTCGCCGGCTGTGTGCAGGCCTGGGGCTACCTGCCGATGTGCTGATTCAACCCTACGCGCTGCGGGAGCCAATCGCAGCCTGACCGAGTACCACCGCCGCGCCTAGAGTCTGTTGACAATTACTGTTCTGCAAATGCCGATGGCGTGTGCTTGTCAATTCGCCGTGCACATTCAATGACTTGCCGAGGGGCTGTTCACTGCGGGCAAGTTGTGGTCATATCCTGACTTTTCGGCAGAGTCAGGATGGTACGTGTGTGGTTGCGTGACGATCAGTTTGAGCGGATAGCCGCGTTGCTGCCAGGCAAGGCCAGCGATCCAGGGCGCACGGCGGCAGATAACCGGCTGTTTGTTGAGGCGGTGTTATGGATTGCTCGGACAGGCAGTCCGTGGCGCGATCTGCCCCCGCAGTTCGGCCCCTGGAATAGTGTCTATCAGCGCTTTGCGCGCTGGTCGCGCAGCGGCGTGTGGCATCGTGTTTTCGCCCAGCTGGCCCAGGATGCGGATTTTGAAGAGGTCTTCATCGACAGCACGATTGTGCGTGCCCACCAGCATGCAGCCGGCGCACCCAAAAAAAAAGGCGATCAAGCGCTCGGGCGATCCCGCGGCGGATTGAGTACAAAGATTCACGCCCTGGTGGAGGGGCTCGGATCGCTCGCCCGCTTCTGTTTAACCGGCGGCGAAGCCGGCGACAGCCCACAGGCTCTGCCCCTGCTGGGGGGGGCTACAGCCCGCGTCGCTCAGTGCGGACAAGGCCTACGACACCGATGCCATCCTCCGGCATCTCGCCGATCAAGGCATCGAGGCCGTCATCCCGCCGCGCAGCCATCGCCGTGTCCAACGCCATTTCGATCGTCATCAATACAAGAATCGCAACTTGATCGAGCGCTTTTTCTGCCGCATCAAGCAATTTCGCCGCGTCGCCACACGTTACGACAAACTCGCCGAACGCTTCGCCTCTTTCGTCGCAATCACTGCCGCCGTCATATGGCTGGCATGATTGTCAACAGACTCTAGGCCCGCGAACCGAAAAGCGGGACACCTTCACCCGCCTGGTGCGGCACCCCATTGAAGGGCGCTTGAAGGAGCGCGAAATGTCCCCTCAGACACGTCATTTGCCAATGTTCGCCAGGCTTCAACCAGTGACCTCTTGGGGTGGAGGCCGCATAACTGATTTGGACGTTCTCACCCTAGCGGAAGCTGCGCACTTTGCCAGCCAGCACGCTGGCGTTGAAGTAACCGTGAAGGATTTTCTTCGAGCGGCAGCGTGGGGAGAGATTCCGATGCGGGCCATCTGCCGGAGCCACGTCACCATGCATCCGACGAACAGTTGCGATGCACCTCTCGAAATCCCTGCCGGCGGAATTCCGACACTGCCTTTTGATGCGTGCAACTCTTTAGGAGCCACTGATTTATTCCCCGCCCCCCGACACACGAGCACACGCGAGATGATCCCGCAGTGCCTTCCCTCACGAGACCTTGATCGATGCAATCGAGCTTTTCTGACCTGGAGTACGCCGCAAAGAAGAAGCTGACGCGGCGCGATCGCTTTCTTGCCGGGATCAACACGGTGACGCCTTGGGCGGCGCTGGAGGCCGAGATCGAGCCGTTCTATCCGAAGGGTGAAGGCCGTGGGCGCCCTCCGATTGGCCTGGCGCGGATTCGAGGCCATCAACGCCCATCTGGCCGAACAAGGCCTGATCCTGCGTGAAGGAACGATTGTCGATGCCACGCTGATCGCGGCCCCGCCATCGACGAAGAACAAAGCGAAGGCGCGCGACCCGGAGATGCACCAGACAAAGAAGGGGAACAACTGGCACTTCGGCATGAAGGCTCACATCGGCGTCGATGCACAGTCGGGACTGGTGCATACGCTGGTCACGACAGCCGCCAACACCAGCGACATCAGCCAGGCCCATGCCCTGCTGCACGGCAAGGAGCACACCGTGTTCGGTGATGCGGGTTACCAAGGCGTCGAGAAACGCCCCGAGAACCAGGGCAAGACCGTTGAATGGCTGGTGGCGATGAAGCGCAGCGTGCGCAAGGCCCTGCCCGCCGATGCGTTGGGTCGGTTGCAGGAGCGCTTCGAGAAGCTCAAGGCGAGCATCCGGGCGAAGGTGGGGCATCCCTTCCACGTGATCAAGAACCTCTTCCGGCATCGCAAGACCCGCTACCGCGGGCTGGCAAAGAACGAGGCGCACCTGTTCTCGCTGTTTGGCTTCGCCAATCTGCTGCTCGCCCAAAGGCGCATGCCGGCGATGCATGCCCGAGGTGCGTCCTGAGCGGTGAAATCGGAGGCATGCTCCTCGAAAATCGGTCTTTTGATGCCTGGCGGTCAGCATGTTTGAATGGACTTGGCCGGAAACTCGCTCGGGAGAGGCTGGGCGGGGATTTCTTCAGCGTCTCCCTAATGCGAAGTTCCTCCACGCACAGTTATTCCCAGAGGCTTACGAGGTGCAGCCTGGGGCTGTTTCCAAAAAATCTACACAACAAAGAAAATCGTAATCAACTGATTTTCAACGCCTCAACCTGAGGCAACCTGGGGCAGCTTCCGACCTGCCCTAGCTGATGTGTTGAAAATGGGTGTTCATTTGGGTCGTCTCAACCTCAGGACGACCCAAATGAACACCCAGTTCCGCGTTATTAGCAGTCCGCGCAAGCTCGATACCTTGGAGGTCGCCGAGCGCCTGCGCATCAAGCCGCAGACCATGCGTCGCTCGCTCCACTTTGATGGGCACTACCTCGGTATGACCCCGGTCAAGCTGCCGAACGGCCGATTGTTGTGGTCAGCCGACCAAGTTGATGCGCTTCTGACCGGGGAGGGTGCGTAAATGGAAGCCGCCCCCGACCGTATTGCAGCCGAGAGCGCCCTAGAACAGCGCCATTCTACCGCCACCAAGTTTCAAGGCACCAGCAACCCCCGACATCAGCGCGCCCTTCAAGCGCTGCTGACCCGCCCGCAGCCGCGCGAGAACTTGGACCGCATTGCCGGGGCCAGCAATTCACCAGAACTGATTGCCGAACTGCGCCGTCGTGGCCTCGATATCCCTTGCGACCGTGTGCCAGTCATCGACCGCGACGGCCGCGCTGTATCTCTGCACAGGACGTACGTCCAGAACGGCCAGAAAGCCCCTGTAGCCGCCCCGAAAAAGCTCATGCAGGCTTGCCCGCTCTCCGGGGCCGCGATTCGTCTGACGCCCGTCTCGCAAGTTCTGGGTATATCGGAAGGCATCGAGACCGCGCTTGCGGCATCGGAGCTGTTCGAGGTGCCTGTCTGGTCGTGCGTCAGCGCCCAAGGCATCGAGGGCTTCGAGCCACCGGCCGGCGTTGAGCGCGTCATCGTGTTCGCCGACCACGACGCGACCTTTGCCGGGCAGAAAGCCGCCTACGCCGCAGCCCACCGTCTCAAGCTCAAGGGCTTCGAGGTGGAGGTGGTGGTTCCGCCGGCCGTGGGCGATTGGCTGGACGAACTGGGCCGCCGTGCTGGTGGAATGTAGTGGCCGGCCAGAATGTAGGGGGAGGGGCTGGCAATCCCTGGGGGCTGGAGGCGTCAGTAACCACACGGTATCCCATGCAGGGAAAATTCCCCCCATTCAAACGGGAATCAAATCAATCAAACCGATTGACGGCCTGCCACCTGCAACCACCTCAGCTTCGAGGGCACTCAAACCAACCCGCCCCGGTGGCGGGTTTTTTCTGGGTTGCCTGTGCTTACCAAAGGCAAAATAATGCCGTGGTGCTATACATCAATGGCGTATATCGGTTGATGGGAGGTGCATCATGGATTTGAAGCTGAAATCACACGTCTTCATGGTGTTGCTGATGGGGCTTTCTTGCTCATCGGCCCAGGCGCAAACCACGCTTGGCGAGATCCTCGACAAGGGAGGGCGCGTTCTCGAAAAGGAAGAGCTGACCAAGACTCTTGTTGGTGCGAGCTTTTCAGGTGTTCGAGCGAACGGTGGCACCATCGAGGCGAGTGTGAGTGCTGACGGACGCATTGGGGGGAACATGCAAAATCCGGGGCGGGCGATGCACAACTTCATCGGAGTCTGGAGAATTGCTGGTGATGGGCAGTTTTGCTATGACTACAAGGTCAATGCTCCCAACGCAGTCCCTTCGGCAGCTTGTACTTATTACTTCCAGCTTGAGGATGAGTATTTCGTGTCGTCATCGAAGTCGGATCTGGCGGCATCAGTCTGGCCCAGGAGAATCAAGCATTGACCTCTCATAGATCCGACTCACGAACTTCAAGGCCGACCCGCTCTAGTGGCGGGTTTTTCTTTGGGGCAGCCGGTACGCACGAAGGTGGTACGCAGCCAGATACGCAGGGAGTCGGTGGTTACCAAGCAGTGGATTCCAAGCTGGTTTCCACGGAAACCGACGGTTTCGGAAACCGGGGCTTGGTTTGTGCTGCGCTGGTTAGTGAGCAAACCAGCCGCCTGGAGACGGGGAGGTCACGGGTATGCCAGCCTCTTGCCGAGGCCTCGCGTTGCGGTATCCAGGGGCGTGGTATCTACGTGAGGAGGCAGTGAAGGCCACCTCAATTTCCGGCATCCCCTCCTGGCAGACGGAGCAACGTTGAACGCCGCGGGAGCAATAGGGGAGCAACGGTCGCGCAAAGCAAAAAGGCCAACCCTTGCGGATTGGCCTTTTTGCTTGAATCTGTTGGTGGTGATGGGCGGAGTCGAACCGCCGACCTATGGGTTATGAATCCATCGCTCTAACCATCTGAGCTACATCACCGACCGGAGAAGGCCGCTATAATAGTGTCTTGATGGTTGTTGGTCAACATGCGATGAAAAAACTTTATATCCGGACTTTCGGTTGCCAAATGAACGAGTACGACTCGGACAAGATGGCGGATGTGCTCGGGGCGGCCGATGGGCTGGAAAAAACGGACAACCCGGAAGAGGCGGACGTGATCCTCTTCAACACCTGTTCCGTGCGCGAAAAGGCGCAGGAGAAGGTCTTCCACGACCTCGGGCGGGTTAAGCACCTTAAACAGCAGAATCCCAACCTGATCATCGGTGTCGGCGGTTGCGTGGCCAGCCAGGAGGGCGAGGCCATCGTGGCGCGTGCGCCGTACGTTGATCTGGTGTTCGGACCGCAGACCCTGCATCGCCTGCCCAAGCTGATCGCCGAGCGCAAGGCGTCGGGGCGCTCGCAGGTGGATATCTCCTTCCCGGAAATCGAGAAGTTCGACAACCTGCCGCCGGCCCGCGTGGAGGGGGCGAGCGCCTTCGTGTCGATCATGGAGGGCTGTTCCAAGTACTGCACCTTCTGCATCGTGCCCTACACCCGTGGCGACGAGATCTACCGTCCGCTGGCCGACGTGCTGGCCGAGGTGGCGGGGCTGGCTGCCCAGGGCGTCAAGGAAGTGACCCTGCTCGGTCAGAACGTCAATGCCTGGCGTGCTCCGGTGGATGGCGATGGCGGCGAGATGGCCGACTTTGCTTTTCTGCTCGAATGCGTGCATGAAATCCCGGGTATCGAGCGGATCCGCTACACGACGTCCCATCCCCGCGAGATGACCCAGCGCGTCGTCGATGCCTACGCCAAACTGCCCAAGCTGGTGTCGCACCTGCATCTGCCGGTGCAGGCCGGTTCCGACCGGGTGCTGGCGGCGATGAAGCGCGGCTATACGGTGCTCGAATACAAGTCGCTGGTGCGCAAGCTGCGCGGTGCGCGGCCGGATATCTCCCTGTCGTCCGACTTCATCGTCGGCTTCCCCGGCGAGACCGAGGCCGATTTCGAGGCGACGATGAAGCTGATCGACGATCTGGGCTTCGACGCCTCCTTCAGCTTCATCTACAGCTCGCGCCCCGGCACGCCGGCCGCCGATCTGGCCGACGACACGCCGCAGGACGTCAAGCTGGCGCGCCTGTCCCGCCTGCAGAAGCGCGTCGAGGAGAACGCCGCGAAGATCAGTGAGAGCATGGTCGGTACGGTGCAGCGCATTCTGGTGGAAGGACCGTCGAAGAAGGATCCGAACGAGCTGGCCGGGCGCACCGACAACAACCGCGTCGTCAACTTTGCCGGCAATCCGCGCCTGATCGGGAATTTCGTTGACGTCTCCATCGTGTCGGCGCTGCCCCATTCCCTGCGTGGCGCGATCGTCACCCGGGACTGAGCTGTCGATGATCCTGTCTTCCCCCGCGGGCGCGGGTCTGGCAGCATGCGTCCGATGAAACCGACCGAAATCGTCCTGCATCCTCTCGACAACGTGCGCCTTGCCAATCTGTGCGGGGCGCTCGATGAGAACATCCGCCAGATCGAAACCGCCTTCGACGTGACCATCGCCCGCCGTGGTGAGCGCTTCACGTTGAACGGCGAGCCGCCACAGACCCAGATCGGGGCGCGGGCGCTGCGCCATTTTTATGGCCGCGCCGATAACCCCCTGTCGGTGGACGACATCCAGCTCGGCCTCATCGAGTTGAGTAACCTGTCCCAGGCCAACCAGCCGGCGCCAGCCCTGCTGACCCGCAAGAGCGAGCTGCATGGCCGAACGCCGCGCCAGGTGGACTACCTGCGTCAGATCCAGGAGCACGACATCACCTTCGGCATCGGTCCGGCCGGTACCGGCAAGACCTATCTGGCGGTGGCCAGCGCGGTGGACGCCTTCGAGCGCGAGCACGTGGAGCGTATCGTGCTGACGCGCCCGGCTGTGGAGGCCGGCGAGCGGCTCGGTTTCCTGCCCGGCGATCTGGCACAGAAGGTAGATCCGTACCTGCGACCGCTGTACGACGCGCTCTACGACCTGATGGGCTTCGATCGCGTGACCAAGCTGTTCGAGCGCGGCTGTATCGAGATCGCACCGCTTGCCTTCATGCGCGGGCGCACCCTGTCACGGGCCTTCATCATCCTCGACGAGGCGCAGAACACCTCGCCGGAGCAGATGAAGATGTTCCTGACCCGCATCGGCATCGGCTCCAAGGCGGTGATCACCGGCGACCTGACCCAGGTGGACCTGCCGCGTGGCCAGAAGAGTGGCCTCGGCGAAGCCGTGCAGGTGCTCGCCGACGTGCGCGGTGTCGCCTTCACCCAGTTCCTCAAGGAAGACGTGGTGCGCCACCCGCTGGTGGCACGCATCGTCGCCGCCTACGAGAGCCACACCCCGTACCGCAACCAGCAACAGCAGAGCCAGAGCCAGCAATGAGCGAAATCAAGCTGCCCCGCCGCCTCGATCTTTCCGTGCAATACGCCTGCAACAGGGAGGGCGTACCCTCCCGCGCCGAATTCCGCCGCTGGTTGCGGGCGGCCGAACCTGGTGCCGCGCGGATCACCGTGCGTATCGTCGATGAAGCTGAAGGCCAGGAACTCAACCGGGATTACCGGGGCAAGGACTACGCCACCAACGTGCTGACCTTTGCCTATGATGAAGGCGAGGATATGCCCTTGCCGGAAGGTTTGCCGCTGATGGGCGATCTGGTGCTGTGCCGGCAGGTTGTCGAGCGCGAGGCGGCAGAGCAGGGCAAGGCCCTGGGCGCGCATTACGCTCACTTAAGTGTGCATGGTATGCTGCATTTGCAGGGCTTTGACCACGAAGAGGATGCCGAGGCCGAGGAGATGGAAGCGCGGGAGCGCACGATCCTGGCTGAACTGGGTTATGCGGACCCCTACGCGGGGGAACGCTAGCAGGAGACTCGATGGTGGGCTGAGCAATGCGCCATGGGCAATGGTGGACCGTATGGTCGGCCATTGCCCATGGCCCATTTCTCATCCACCCTTTTTATGGAACCCTATAGTAGTAAACCGTCTTTGCTCGAACGGCTGTCCGCGCTCCTGACCCGGGAGCCGGAAGACCGGGAAGAGTTGTTGCACCTTCTGCATTCCGCCCACGATCGCAATCTGTTCGACGCGGATGCACTGGCCATCATCGAGGGAGCCTTGCAGGTTTCCGACATGAAGGTGCGCGACGTGATGATTCCCCGGGCGCAGATGGATGTCGTGAATGTGGACGACTCCATCGAAGACATCACCCGTTTTGCCATCAACGCTGCCCACTCGCGCTTCCCGGTAATCGGCGAAGGCAAGGACGACGTGGTCGGCATCCTCCTCGCCAAAGACCTGCTGCGGGTCTTCGCCGGCGAAGCCTTCGATCTGCGCGACATGCTCCGCCCGGCCGTTTTTGTGCCGGAATCCAAGCGACTCAACGTACTGCTACGTGATTTCCGCGTCAGCCGCAACCACATGGCGATCGTCGTGGATGAGTACGGCGGCGTGGCGGGGCTGGTGACCATCGAGGATGTACTGGAGCAGATCGTCGGTGACATCGAGGACGAGTACGACTTCGACGAGACCGCCGACAACATCCGCCTCGACCAGGCGGGCCGGTACCGCGTCAAGGCCGGCACCGAGATCGAGGACTTCAACGAAGCCTTCAGCACCACCTTCAGCGATTCCGAGTACGACACTGTCGGCGGGCTGCTGATCCGCAAGCTTGGGCGCCTGCCCAAGCGCAACGAGGTGGTCGACCTGGAAGGATTGCGCTTCCAGGTGCTGCGTGCCGACAGCCGGCGCGTGCATTCCCTGCTCGTCGAGCGTCTGCCCGATCCGGAAGCGGTCAGCGGCTGATGCGGTTCCTGCGTCAGGGCGCGGCCCTGCTGGCGGGGGGGGCGTCAGTCTTTGCCTACGCCCCGTTCGAACTGTTCCCCGTTGCCGCGCTGGCGCTGGGCCTGCTGTACGGGCTGCTCGGCACTGCGGTGGCCGACAGCCGGCGTCCCCTGCGGACCGGTTTCTCCATCGCCTGGGCCTGGGAGCTCGGTGCGATGCTGACCGGCGTTTCGTGGCTGTACGTGGCGCTGCACCGTTTCGGCGGCATGCCGATGGCGCTGGCTGCGCTGGCGATCCTGCTGTTCTGCGCCTTCGTCTCGCTCTACGCGGGCCTGGCGGGCGTCCTGTTCGCCCGTTTGCGGTGCGGTCGGCCCGGCTGGGATGCGGCGCTGTTCGCGGCCCTCTGGCTGCTCTCCGAATGGCTGCGCGGCTGGGTGTTCACCGGCTTCCCGTGGCTGGCCAGCGGCTACAGTCAGAGCCCGCCGAGTCCGCTGGCGGGCTTCGCGCCGCTGTTCGGTGTGTATGGCATCGGTGGCCTGCTGGCCCTGCTGGCGGCCCTGGGGGTTGAGGCGTTGCAGCGACGCAGTGGGCGTCTGCTGGCGGGTGTCGCGGCCATGCTGGTGGTGGGCGCGGGCCTGCGCCAGGTGGCCTGGACCGAACCCGTCGGCGAACCGGTGAAGGTCGCCCTGTTGCAGACCAACGTGGAGCAGAGCCTCAAGTGGCGTCCCGAGATGCTGCGTCACTGGCTGGAGCGCAATCTGACGATGCTACGCGACAACCCTGCCCAGCTTGTCGTGTTGCCGGAAACCACCATCCCGCTGTTGGTGGACGATCTGCCCCCCGGCTACCTGGACGCGGTGCGGCAGATCGCTGTGGCGAACGGCGCGGACGCGGTGCTCGGCACCTTCACCCGCGACGGGGAGGGGCACATCTTCAACGCGGCGATCAGTCTCGGTATATCGCCGTCTGGCCACTACGCCAAGCAGCACCTAGTGCCCTTCGGCGAGTATTCGCCGCCGATGTTCCGCTGGTTCTACGACCTGGTCAGCATCCCGATGGCCGACCAGACCCGCGGCGCCGAGCGTCAGCCGCCGCTGCGCCTGGCGGGGCAGAAGGTCGCCATCAACATCTGCTACGAAGATGTCTTCGGCGAGGAGCTGATCCGCAGCCTGCCGGAGGCGAGCGTGATGCTCAACATCTCCAACCTGGCCTGGTACGGAGACTCCTGGGCCCAGCCCCAGCATCTGCAGATCGCGCGGATGCGTGCCCTGGAGACCGGGCGGCCGATGTTGCGCTCCACCAACACTGGCATGACCGCGGTGGTCCGGCCGGACGGCAGCGTGCAGGCGGTGCTGCCGCCCTTCGAAGCCGGCGCGCTGCATGCCGAGGTACGTGGCTACCAGGGGCTGACGCCCTACGCCCGCTGGGGCAACTGGCCGGCGGTGGGGCTGGCCGTGCTGATTGTGGTGGCAGTTGCGGTGGGCGCTCGCCGGCGCGCTTGAGTTCGTCGGGTTATCATCCGGATTATCCAGTTTCAATGCAGTGCGCTGCTGCAGCCCGTCGCCAGTAGGCGAGGGGCGGTTCCGTTCGATAACAAGACCAACACAAGGAAGATCTCGCCATGACCGATAGGATCAAGTACCAGCTCGACGAAAGCCGCATGCCCAAGTCCTGGTACAACATCGCCGCCGACCTGCCGGTGCCCCTGCCGCCGCCGCTGCATCCCGGCACCCTGCAGCCCCTCGGTCCGTCCGACCTGGCGCCCCTGTTTCCGAACGCGATCATCGAGCAGGAAATGTCCACCGAACGCTGGATCGACATTCCCGAGCCTGTTCGCGAAGTACTGTGCCAGTGGCGGCCGAGCCCGCTGTTCCGCGCCCGCCGCCTCGAAAAGCTGCTCGATACGCCGGCCAAGATCTACTACAAGTACGAAGGCGTGTCGCCGGCCGGCAGCCACAAGCCCAACTCCGCAGTGCCCCAGGCCTGGTACAACGCCCAGGAAGGGGTGAAGCGGCTGACCACCGAAACCGGCGCGGGGCAGTGGGGTTCGTCCCTGTCCTACGCCGGCGGCCTGTTCGGCCTGGACGTGACGATCTTCCAGGTGCGCGTGTCCTACGACCAGAAGCCCTACCGCCGGGCCCTGATGGAAACCTGGGGCGGCCGCTGCGTGGCCTCGCCGTCCAACGAAACCGAGTATGGACGCGCGGTGCTGGCCGAGTATCCGGACCATATCGGCTCCCTCGGTATCGCCATCTCCGAAGCAGTCGAAGTGGCGGCCAAGAACGACGACACCAAGTACGCCCTCGGCTCGGTGCTCAACCACGTGCTGTTGCACCAGACCATCGTCGGGGAAGAGGCGATCACCCAGCTGGAAATGGCTGGCGACGATCCGGACGTGGTTATTGGTTGTACCGGCGGCGGTTCCAACTTCGCCGGCATCGCCTTTCCGTTCATCGGTCTGCAGTTGCGCGGTGGTGGCAATGCCAAGAAGCGGCGCATCGTCGCGGTGGAGCCGTCGGCCTGTCCGTCCCTCAGCCGCGGCCAGTACGCCTACGATTTCGGCGATACGGGCCGTATGACGCCGCTGGTCAAGATGCACACGCTGGGCAGCGAATTCACGCCGCCGGGCTTGCACGCCGGCGGCCTGCGCTACCACGGCATGGCGCCGCTGGTCAGCCACGTGAAGGAGCTGGGCCTGATCGAAGCGCGCAACTATCACCAGACCGCCTGTTTCGAGGCTGGCGTAATGTTCGCCCGTAGCGAGGGCATCGTGCCGGCGCCGGAGTCCAACCACGCAGTGCGTGCGGCCATCGATGAGGCCCTGCGCTGCAAGGCCGAGGGCAAGAGCGAGACCATCCTGTTCTGCCTGTCCGGCCACGGCCATTTCGACATGAGCGCCTACACAAATTACCTGTCGGGCAAGCTGGTGGACCAGGACTACGACGAGAAGGAACTGGCGATGGCCCTGTCGGGCCTGCCCAAGGTCGACTGATCCGGCTAGCCGGACGGGCTTCGTCCGTCCGGCTCCACCGCTATGACGCCTGTCGATCCGTCGGGCTGGCATGCCCGCTCCCATCAGGAGGCCTTCGCGACCTTCCAGTCGAGCCCGCTTGACGGGCTGACCGAGGAGGTCGCTGCCGAGCGTCTGGGCATCCACGGCCCCAATCGCATCGACTCCCGGCCGGGGCGCGGGGCGGTGCCGCGCTTCGCGCTGCAATTCCATCAACCGCTGATCTACATCCTGCTCGCCAGCGGGGCGATCGCCGCCTTCCTGCATGAATGGGTCGATGCTGGCGTCATTTTCGGCGTGGTGCTGGTCAATGCGCTGATCGGTTTCATCCAGGAAGGGCGCGCCGAGGACGCGCTGGCGGCTCTGGCCCGAAGCGTCGCCAGCGAGGTGACGGTGCTGCGGGCCGGCCAGCGTCGGCGCCTGCCGGCTGTCGAACTGGTGCCGGGCGACGTGGTGTGGCTGGCTGCGGGCGACAAGGTGCCGGCCGACCTGCGTCTGTTCGACACGCGTGCACTGCAGATCACCGAGGCCTCCCTCACCGGCGAGTCCACGGCAGTGGGAAAGGGCGTCGAGCCAGTGCCAGCGGACAGTGGCCTGGCCGAGCGGAGCTGCATGGCCTTCGCCGGGACGCTGATTGTTGCCGGTCAGGCGGCCGGGCTGGTGGTAGCCACCGGCCGCGGCACCGAGACCGGGCGCATCGCCGACATGCTGGAGCAGGCCGACACGCTGGCTACGCCGCTGACCCGGGCGATGGCACGTTTTTCCAATGCGCTGCTGGTACTGATTCTGGCGCTGGCGGCACTGGGTTTCGTGGTCGGCAGCCTGCGCGGAGAGCCCTGGCTGGACATGCTGATGGCCGCCGTGGCGCTGGCGGTCGGTGCGATTCCTGAAGGCCTTCCGGCTGCCGTGACGGTGACCCTGGCCATCGGCGTGGCGCGCATGGCCCGCCGCCGGGCGATCATCCGCCGCCTGCCGGCGGTGGAAACCCTCGGCAGCACGACGGTGATCTGCTCCGACAAGACCGGCACCCTTACCGAAAACCAGATGACCGTGCGCGCTGCCTTTGCCGGCAGCCAGCGGTATGAGTTCAGCGGGGACGGTTATTCACCGCGGGGCGCGGTGAGTGCCAACGGTATAGAACTGGCCGAGCCGCCAGCCGCCTTGCGCGAACTCCTGCTGGCTGGTGTGCTGTGCAACGACGCGGGCCTGCGGGAAGAAGAGGGCGGCGACTGGCAGATCACCGGCGATCCCACCGAAGCGGCGCTATTGGTTGCGGCCCGCAAGGCTGGCTTCGACGAGAAAGCGCTGGGCACGGCAATGCCCCGGCTGGACGAGATCGCCTTCGATTCGGCGCGCCAGTTCATGGCCACGCTGCACCGCAGTGACGGAGGCTGCGTTGTCATGCTGAAAGGGGCGCCGGAGGTCGTGCTGCGCCGCTGCACGAACATGCGCGACAGCGACGGCTGCATGCTTCCACTCGACGCGCAGGCCGTCCATGAGATGGCGCGTGGCCTGGCGGCCGAAGGGCTGCGGGTGCTGGCCTTCGCCTGTTTGTTGACTGCGGCGGAAACGCTGGACGAGACCGCGCTGGCCGACGGCTTGTGCTTCCTCGGCCTGCAAGCCATGCTCGATCCGCCCCGTCAGGCGGCTATCGGTGCCATCCGCACGTGTCACCGGGCCGGCATCACGGTCAAGATGATCACCGGCGACCACGCGGTGACGGCGCTGGCGATCGCCCGCCAGTTGGGCCTGGTGGAGGAGGGGGCACGGGCCCTGACCGGCCGCGAACTCGCCCGCCTCGATGCGGACGGGCTGCGCGGTGTGGTGCGCGACGTCCATGTTTTCGCCCGCGTCGAGCCCGAGCAGAAGCTGCGCCTGGTGCGGGCCCTGCAGGCCAACGGCGAGGTCGTGGCGATGACCGGCGATGGGGTGAACGACGCGCCGGCCCTGAAGGCTGCCGATATCGGTGTGGCGATGGGCGGGGGGGGAACCGAGGTCGCCAAGGAGGCCGCCGCGATGGTCCTCACCGACGACAACTTCGCCAGCATCGAGGCCGCGGTCGAGGAGGGCCGCGGCGTCTACGACAATCTGGTGAAGTTCATCATCTGGACGCTGCCGACCAATTTCGGTGAGGGCCTGGTGATCCTCTTTGCGGTGCTGGCAGGCGTGACACTGCCGATCACGCCGCTGCAGATCCTGTGGATCAACATGACCACCGCCGTTTTGCTGGGCCTGGCGCTGGCCTTCGAGCCGATCCAGGGTGATGTGATGGGGCGCCCGCCACGCCCGCCCGGCACGCCTATCGTCGATCGCCTGCTGGTGCGGCGCATCGTGCTGGTCGGGGCCTTGCTGCTGATGGCGTCCTTCGGCCTGTTCCTGCGCTGGCGGGGCCTCGGGGCGACGCTGGAGGAGGCGCGCACGGTGGCGGTCAATGTATTCGTAGCCGGGGAGATCGCCTATCTCTTCAACTGCCGCAACCTGCGCGGTCCGTTCTGGCGCTGCGGATGGTTTTCTAACCTCTGGTTCTGGGCAGGGATCGCTGTGATGGTGGCCCTGCAGGGACTATTCACGTGGCTGCCAGCGATGAATCGGGTCTTCGCATCGGCGCCACCCCCAGTCGCCGCGTGGGCAGAGATTGCAGTCGCCGCGGTGCTGATTGCCCTCGTCGTCGGCCTGGAAAAAGGGTTCGTAAAAAAACACGGGAGCGAATGAGTTCGCCCCCGTGTTGTCTGCCGTGCTTCCGTTCCGTTCAGACGCGGAAACGGCCGATCTGATCTTTCAGGCTAAACGCAATCTTTTCCAAGCCGACAGCAGCATCGGCAGCGCCGCGGATGTTCTCCGTCGTGCTCTCCACCATCGTTGATATCTCCTCAACGCGCTGGGCGATGGAGGTGCTGGCGGCACTCTGTTCCCGCGTCGCGTCGGCGATCTCGCGGACCCGTTCGAGGGTCTGGCGGGCGCCGCTCTCGATGGCGTGCAGGGCCTCGGCAGCTGATGCGGCCAGCGCGACGCCCTGATCCACTTCGGGCAGCGCGGCGTTCATCGCCTCGACGGCGCTGCTGGTGTCGCTCTGGATGCCGGCGATCATCTGCTCGATCTCGGTGGTGGCCGAGGAGGTCCGTTCGGCCAGCTTGCGCACCTCGTCGGCGACCACTGCAAAGCCGCGCCCCTGCTCGCCTGCGCGGGCGGCTTCGATGGCCGCGTTGAGGGCCAGCAGGTTGGTCTGGCCGGCGATTTCCTTGATGACGTTGGCGATCGACGAGACCTGTCCGATGCGCTCTTCCAGGGCTAGGATCCGGCCGGAGGCGCTGGTGACGGTTTCTGACATCTTGCGGATCGCGCCGGCTGCCTGGTCCACCCGCTGGCTGCCTTCGGCGGCCAGGCGCATGGCTTCTTGGGAGTTCTCCTCGGTTTCAAGCGCACTGGCCGAAATGTGGCTGGAGCTGACGGTCAGCTCTTCCATCGCAGCGGCCATTGACGTGGTGGCGTCAGACTGCCGTTCGGCGGCTTCGGCAACCTCGCTTGACACGCGGCTGATGTGGTCGGCGTTATGTACGAGCTGGTTGGCGCCGCTGTTGATCTCACCCATCATGCTGCGCAGAGCGCTGACCATGGTGTCGAGGGCGCCGAGCATGCTGCCGCTCTGAACTGTTCCAAGGTTGGCGGTCAAGTCACCTTGGGCGGCGCGCTGCATCACTGCGGTGGCTTCGGTTGGTTCGCCGCCGAGCTGGCTGGTGACGCTGGTGCTGACCCGCCAGCCGACGATGCCGAGCAAGGCCAGCAGACCGAGCGAGATGCTGCCGAGCAGGGCGGCGATGGAGCGGAACTGGCTGTCCACATCATCCACATAGATGCCGGTACCCAGCACCCAGCCCCACGGGGCAAACGGGGCTGCGTAGGACAGCTTCGGTTGCGGCGTGGTCTCGCCGGCCTTCGGATACCAGTAATCCACAAAGCCACCGCCCGCCGCGGCGACCCTGACCATCTCCGTGATCATTGTCTTGCCATTGGTATCCTTCTGGCCGCTGGCATCGGTGCCTTCCCGCTCCGGCTTGGGGGGCAGCATCACGTAGTGGCTGCGGTTGTCGACGATGAACAGGTAGTTGTTGCCGGCATAGCGGACATTGCGTAGGGCGTCTTTGGCTGCCTTTTGCGCGTCGGCTTCGCTGAGGGTGCCGGCTTGGGAGAGCTTGTGATAATGGTCGACGACGCCCAGACCACTTTCCACAAGGTATTGGGTCTGCAATTTGCGGTCGTCCATCATGCTCCTGTGCAGATGGGCCAGGCTCACGGCGCACAGGGCGACCAGGCCGAGCAGGGTAAGCGCGACGAGTAGCCGCATGCGCGTGGATACGCGCAGGCTTTCCAGTTTCATGATGGATCCTCTCCTCAAACCTGATTTGCTCAGGGTGCCGCCGGTTTGTTGGGATACCGGCTGGCCGATGTTGTATATATGTTTTCTTATTTACGGCCGATATGTCTCATTTCTTGACAGAAATCCATGTTGCCAGCTGATCGGGAGTCGGGGTCGGCTTCCAAGCGTCAGCACTCCCCTGTACGCAGAAACCCAGTAAAATCCGCGTTTTGCCCAAATTCACGCGGCTGTCCGCCGCGGAGCGCCCATGTCCGTCCAAAAACCGACTTTCCAGCAGATCATCCTGCGTCTCTCGAACTTCTGGGCCGAGCACGGCTGTACCCTGCTCCAGCCCTATGACATCGAGGTCGGCGCCGGCACTTTCCATACCGCTACCTTCCTGCGCGCCATCGGTCCCGAACATTGGAACGCCGCCTACGTGCAGCCGTCCCGCCGCCCGAAGGACGGCCGCTACGGCGAGAACCCCAACCGCCTGCAGCACTACTACCAGTACCAGGTGGTACTCAAACCGTCGCCGGCCAACATCCAGGAGCTCTACATCGACAGCCTGCGTGCGCTGGGTATCGATCCCAACGCCCACGACATCCGCTTCGTCGAGGATGACTGGGAATCGCCCACGCTGGGTGCCTGGGGTCTGGGGTGGGAAGTCTGGCTGGATGGCATGGAAGTCACCCAGTTCACCTACTTCCAGGAAGTCGGTTCCCTGTCCTGCAAGCCAGTGCTTGGCGAGATCACCTACGGCCTCGAGCGCCTGGCCATGTACCTGCAGGGCGTCGAGAACGTCTATGACCTGGTGTGGTCGATCGGCCCGGACGGCACGCCGGTGACCTACGGCAATGTCTATCACCAGAACGAGGTGGAGCAGTCCACCTACAACTTCGAACACTCCAACGTGGAATGGCTGTTCCGCCTGTTCGGCGAGTACGAGGGCGAGGCCAAGCGCCTGCTGGCCGTACCGCTGGTGCTGCCGGCCTTCGAGATGGTCATGAAGTGCTCCCACACTTTCAACCTGCTCGATGCCCGCGGGGCGATCTCCGTCACCGAACGCGCCGCCTACATCGGCCGCGTGCGTGCGCTGGCCCGTGAAGTGGCCCAGGCCTATTACAACTCCCGCGAAGCCCTCGGCTTCCCGATGCTGAAGAAGGAGGCCGCGTGATGACCGGCGCGACCCTGCTCGTTGAACTGCTGACCGAAGAACTCCCTCCCAAGGCCCTGCCCAAGCTTGGCCAGGCCTTCTCCAACGGCATCGTCGCCGGCCTGCGCGCGCGCGGCCTGGTGGCGGCCGATGGTGCTTTCCGCTGGTTCGCTACGCCGCGCCGGCTGGCGGTGAGCATCGCCCACGTGCTGCCCGAGGCGGCCGCCAAAGACGTCACCGAGAAGATCATGCCGGTGTCCGTGGCGCTGACCGCCGACGGCCAGCCGACCCCGGCGCTGACCAAGAAGCTGGAGGCCAAGGGCATCCCTCTGTCCGCCGTGGCGAGCTTCGAGCGCCGCATGGACGGCAAGGCCGAAGCCCTGTTCCACACTTCCACCGTGGCCGGTGCCAAGCTGGCCGACGTGCTGGCCGGCATTGTGCAAGACGCGCTGAAGCAGCTGCCGATCCCCAAGGTGATGCGCTGGGGCGACGGCGATGCCACCTTCGTGCGTCCCGCCCACAAGCTGACCATGCTGCATGGCGCCGACGTGGTGCCCGGTTCGGTGCTCGACGTCCAGTCCGGCCGCACGACTCGCGGCCACCGCTTCATGAGCAAGGGCGACATCGAGATCGCCACCGCCGACGCCTATGAACCGACCCTGCTGGCCGAAGGCAAGATCATTCCGGACTTCGCCGAGCGCCGCGCCAACATCGAGAAGCAGCTGGTTTCCGAAGCTGGCCGCCAGCATGCCACGCTTGGCGAATACGCCGACCTGCTGGACGAGGTGAGCGCGCTGGTCGAACACCCGACCGTCTACGTCGGCGAGTTCGAGGCCAAGTTCCTGGCCGTACCGCAGGAATGCCTGATCCTCACGATGCGCGCCAACCAGAAGTACTTCCCGCTGTTCGACCAGACCGGCAAGCTGCTCAACCGCTTCCTGATCGTCTCCAACATGGAGCTGGCCGACCCGACCAACATCATCGCCGGCAACCAGCGCGTGGTGCGCCCGCGCCTGTCCGACGCGCGCTTCTTCTTCGAGCAGGACATCAAGGCCGGCCTCACGCCGCGCGTCGTCAAGCTCGGCTCGGTGGTCTATCACAACAAGCTGGGCTCCCTCGGCGACCGCGTCGAGCGCCTGTCCGCCGTGGCCCGCAAGGTCGCCGGCCTGCTCGGTGCCGACGAGAACCAGGCCAACCGCGCCGCACTGCTGTCCAAGGCCGACCTGCTGACCGACATGGTCGGCGAGTTCCCCGAGCTGCAGGGCACCATGGGCCGCTACTACGCGCTGGCCGAAGGTGCCGCGCCGGTGGTCGCCGAGGCCATCGAACAGCACTACCGTCCGCGCTTCGCCGGCGACGCGCTGCCCGACAGCAACATCGGCCGTGCGCTGGCGCTGGCCGACAAGCTCGATGCGCTGGTCGGCTTCTTCGGCATCGGCCAGATCCCGACCGGCGACAAGGACCCGTTCGGCCTGCGCCGTGCAGCCCTGGGCGTGTTGCGCATCCTGATGGAAGCGCCGCTGCCCCTCGACCTGGCCGAGCTGATCAAGGTTTCCGTGGCTGCCTTCACCCCCGGCGTGCTGACCACCGGGGTGGATGGCCCGCTGTACGACTTCATCCTCGAGCGCCTGCGCAACACCCTGCGCGACGCCGGCCATGCCCAGGACGTGGTGGACGCGGTGCTGGCCCTCAAGCCGACCCGCATCGATCTGGTGGTGCCCAAGCTCGAAGCCGTCGTGGCCTTCCAGCAACTGCCGGAAGCGGCTGCACTGGCGGCCGCCAACAAGCGCATCGTCAACATCCTCAAGAAGGCCGAAGGTCCGATCGGCGAGCCCGACGTGGCGCTGTTGGTGGAGGAGGCGGAGAAAGCCTTGTTCCACGCCATCGTCGAAGTCGCGCCGTTGGCTCGTTCCCACTTCCAGAACGAGGCCTATACCGACGCGCTGCGCGTCCTTGCCGGCCTGCGGGCGGCGGTGGACCGCTTCTTCGACGAGGTGATGGTGATGGCCGAGGAGCCACTGGTGCGTCAGAACCGCCTGGCCCTGTTGAACCAGCTGGCCGGCCTGATGAACCAGGTGGCCGACATTTCCCGCCTGTCCGCCTGAGGTCCGTCCATGAAGCTGATTGTGCTCGACCGGGACGGAGTCATCAATTTTGACTCCGACCAGTTCATCAAGTCACCGGAGGAATGGAAGCCGATTCCCGGCTCCCTCGAAGCCATCGCCCGCCTCAACGAGGCGGGCTGGCGGGTGGTAGTGGCCTCCAACCAGTCGGGGGTCGGGCGCGGTCTCTTCGACATGGACACCCTCAACGCCATCAACGAGAAGATGACCAAGGCCCTGGCCCAGGTCGGCGGCCGGCTGGACGCGATCTTCTTCTGCCCGCATCCGGCGGACTCCACTTGCGATTGCCGCAAGCCCAAGCCGGGCATGTTCATCCAGATCGCTGAGCGCTTCAATGTGGATCTGGCCGGCATGCCGGTCGTCGGCGACAGTCTGCGCGACCTGCAGGCTGGCGTCGCCGTGGGCTGCAAGCCCTACCTGGTGCTGACCGGCAAGGGCGTCAAGACCAAGGCCGACCCGGCCTTGCCCGAGGGTACCGAAATTCACCCCGACCTGGCGGCCGTCGTCGCGCAGCTCACCGCCTGAAGGTGCTTCTCCCGTGGTTCTGATTCGCAATCTGTTGTTCATGCTGCTCCTTGGCATCGTCACGCCGCTGTATGCGTTGATTGCCATGGCCACCTTCCCCTTCGGGCCAAAGACTCGCCACAAGATCATCCGCGGCTGGCCGCGTGTGATGGCGTGGGTCATCAAGCATGTGCTGGGGATTCCCTACCGCCTGATCGGCGCCGAGAACATCCCGGCCAAGGGGCCGGCGATCGTCGTCTCCAAGCACATGTCGGCATGGGAAACCATCATGCTGCAGGACATCTTCCCGCCGATGGTCTTCGTGATGAAGAAGGAAATCCACAAGGTGCCCTTCTTCGGCTGGGGCATTGCGCAGATGCCGATGATCGCCATCGACCGGGCTGCCGGCAAGGATGCTCTGACCCAGGTGGAAGCCCAGGGGCGGGAGCGCCTGGCGGATGGTTTCTGGGTGACGATCTTCCCGGAAGGCACCCGTGTTGCGCCGGGCAGCAAGAAGCGCTACAAGGCCGGTGGCTCCTGGCTGGCCGCGCAGACCGGTACGCCGGTGGTACCTGTGGCCCACAATGCCGGCGAGTTCTGGCCGCGCAATGCCTTCTTCAAGCGTCCGGGGGAAGTGGTGGTGAGCGTCGGGCCGGTAATCGACACCACCGGGCTGTCCGCCGACGAGATCAACGCCCGCGCCGAAAAGTGGATCGAGGCCGAGATGCGCCGACTGTTCCCGCACCACTATCGCAGCCACTCCCGCAAGGAGACGGTCCAGGCGTGAGCGCAGCGGCCGTCGAGACCCGCGAGATCGTCCTCAACGGGCAGCGGGTCGCCTATCGGCTGCGGCGCAGTGTGCGCAAGACCCTCGGACTGCGCATCGACGATCATGGCCTGACGGTCGGCGTGCCGCTACGGGTGTTGCTGCGCGATGTGGAGGCCTTCATCCGCAGCCACGCCGACTGGGTGGTGGACACGCTGCACAAGCGTCCGCCGGTGAGTCAGCGGCCAATCTTCGTGCCGGTAGACGGGGCGCCGCTGCCGCTGCTCGGCGACACCTGGCATCTCCGCCTCGGGCAGGGCAACAACCGGGTGCTGTGGCATGAATCCGGACCCGAGCGCATTCTCGAACTGGCCCTGCGCAGCGGCGGCGATGCCCGCCAGCTGTTGTTGCGTGGTCTGCAGCAGCGCGGGCTGGCGCTGTTTACCAACCGGGTCGAGGAGTTCTGCCTGCGCCTCGGGCGTCCCGTGCCGGCGGTGGGCCTGACCAATGCGCGCACGCGCTGGGGAAGTTGCAGCAGCCGCAGTGGCATCCGCCTGCATTGGCGGCTGATCCATCTGCCGCTGGGGCTGATCGACTACGTTGTGGCCCACGAGGTCGCCCATCTGGTCGAGATGAACCACTCGCCGCGCTTCTGGTCAGTCGTGGAGTCCTTGTATCCCGATCATCTTGCCGCGCGCCAGACGCTCCGCCAGGTGGCGGCTTCCCTTCCGCATATTTGAACCAAGGAAAACTCCATGCGTCTTCTGCACACCATGCTCCGGGTCGGCGACCTCGACCGCTCCATCGCCTTTTACACCGAGGTGCTCGGCATGCGCCTGCTGCGCCGTCACGACTACCCGGAAGGCAAGTTCACGCTGGCCTTCGTCGGCTACCAGGATGAATCGGAAGGGGCGGTCATCGAGCTGACCCACAACTGGGGCGTCGAGGCCTACGAACTCGGCACGGCCTACGGCCACATCGCGCTGGAAGTGCCCGACGCCTATGCCGCCTGTGAGGCGATCAAGACGCGCGGCGGCAAGGTCGTCCGCGAAGCCGGTCCGATGAAGCACGGCACCACGGTGATTGCTTTCGTCGAGGATCCGGACGGCTACAAAATCGAACTGATCCAGTCCAGGATCTAAGGCCGCGCGCTGCTCTGTTAACGGGGCGGGAGGCCGAAGGCTTCCCGCAGTGCGATCAGCTCCTGGTGCAATTCAGCGAGAATGGCCGGTGCATCGGCCATCTGCTTCTCACGGCCCAGCCGCTCAAGCTGCTGGGCTTTGGCCTGGGCCCGCTCTGCACAGAAGTTGGAGACGGCGCCCTTCAGCGCGTGGGCCGCGTTGTAGAGTGCCTCCGCATCGCTGGCGGCCACTGCAGCGTCAACAATCGCCACCATCCGTGCCTCGTCGTCAGAGTACATCTCGATCAGCTGGCCCAGCAGCTCTTCATCGTTGTCCAGGTTGGCGAGCATCTTCTTGCGGTCGAAGACGGGAGTGCCGCTTGGCACCGATTCCGTGGTCGGAAGCGGGGCCGGGTCGCCGCAGCCGACGTTGTTGATCAGCACTTCAACGAGGTCGGGAGCATGGACCGGTTTTGACAGATAGCCGTCCATGCCGGCTTCGAGGCAGCGTTCCCGGTCGCCTTTCATGGCGTGGGCGGTCATGGCGATGATGGGGGTGCGGGGCATACCGGCAGTTTCTCTTTCTCGTATCCGGGCGGTAGCTTCGAAGCCGCCGAGGATGGGCATCTGGACATCCATCAGGATGATGTCGAAATGTCCGTGGGCATGCAGTTCGACGGCTTCCGCGCCGTTGTTTGCAACCTCGACCTGGTGTCCGAGTTTTTCGAGCAGGCGCAGCGCGAGGGTCTGGTTCACGATGTTGTCCTCCGCGAGCAGAATGCGCAACTGCCGTCGTTGCTCACGCAGGCTGTGGCGCGTGATCAGGCCGCGGTCGTGCTCTTGCGCATCGACGGATTCGATCGACAGCAGGATGGCGTTCAGCAGGTCGGAGGCTTGTACCGGCATCGGTAGGTAGGCAGAGATCCCCAGCTCCCGGCAGCGGGCGCCGTCGCCGCGCCGGCCTTCCCCGGCCAGCATGATGATGCAGGGTTGCGGCTGGGCGACCCGTCGGATGTCCCCGACCAGTTCGAAGCCCTCGGCGTCAGGGAGTTGGGTGCTGACGATGACTACCCGGAAGGGATGGCCGTTGGTACTGGCCTCGGCCAGCTCGCGCCGGGTGCTGGCCGCATCGGGCACGGCCAGCGGCGCCATCCGCCACTGTTCGAGCAACTCCACCAGCATCGCCCGTTCCGCCAGGTTGTCCACTGCGACGAGTACCGGCAGGTTGTCCAGGTGGGCTTCGTCATCGATCGCCACGGCCTGCTGGCCACGATCGAAATGGGCGGTGAAATGGAAGGTGCTGCCGTTGCCGGGTGTGCTTTCCACTCCGATGTGGCCACCCATCGCTTGAACCAGTTGGGCGCTGATCGTCAGGCCCAGCCCGGTACCCCCGTAGCGGCGTGTGGTGGAGGTGTCAGCCTGGGAGAAGGCTTCGAAGATCAGGCTCTGCTTTTCGGCGGGGATGCCGACGCCCGTGTCGCGAACGCGGAAATGGATCGCGGCCTTCCCGTCGCCGCCGGCCTGACCGGGCTGGACGATCAGTTGCACGCTGCCAGCCGTCGTGAACTTGATACCGTTGGACAGCAGGTTGATCAGTACCTGACGCAGGCGGTGCGGGTCGCCCACCAGGGCATCGGGGACGTCGGGAGAAACCTGGGCGGTGAGCTGGAGGTCCTTTTCGGCAGCTCGTTGCTGCAGCGTGCGTACGGCTAGCGCCACGCAGTCGCGCAGGCTGAAGTCGATATGCTCGAAATCCAGCTTGCCGGCTTCGATCTTCGAGAAGTCGAGAATGTCGTTGATGATGCCCAGCAGCGCGTTGGCCGAACTCTTCACCAACTGCAGGTATTCCCGCTGTTCGTCGTCGAGCTGTGTGTCGAGGGCCAGGTCGGTCATGCCGAGGATGGCGTTCATCGGCGTCCGGATCTCGTGGCTCATGTTGGCCAGGAAGTCGCTCTTCGAGCGGCTGTTGGCCTCGGCGGCCTCCTTGGCCTCGCGCATGTATGCTTCGGCCGCCTTGCGCTCGCCGATGTCCCGCAGGTAGGCGGTGACGAGCCGCTGGCCGTTGCTTTCCACGGCGACCAGGGCCACTTCCACCGGAAACTCGTCGCCACCCTTGCGCATGGCGATGCCTTCGATGCGCTGACTGGTGTGCTCAGGGCGGGGGTCGGTGAGCTGTCTGGTGAGCTCGATGTCATAGGTGTCCCGCAGGCGTTCGGGGAACAGTAGCCGGGCATAGGGCTGGTGCAGCACCTCGCTGCGAAGGTAGCCAAAGGTGCGCTCTGCGGCGGGGTTGAACTCGATGATGCTTCCTTCGCGGTCCACCGTGATGATGCAGTCCAGTGCCGCTTCAGTAATTGCCCGATTGCGGGACTCGCTGGCGCTGAGGGCCGCCTGGCCATCGAAAAGACGAATGGAGGTCCAGTTCAGGGCATCCACCAGCTTGTGGATCTCGTGGATGCTGCCAGGCTCGGCCAGTAGTGCGCCCTGGTTGTTCTCGAGGGATTCTGCAAAATGGGTGGCGCGTTCGAGACTGCGCAGTGGCCTGCGCAGGAAGTACAGGATGGCCAGTGTGGCGGCGAGCAGCGTCAGCAGGCTGGCCAGCGCACTGTCCTTGATGATGTGCTGGAAGCTCTCTTCAGCGGCCACCGGCTTCATCTCGACGCGCAGCCAGCCGAGCGGGGCATGCTCGCCGATAGCCGACCAGGAAAGGATCGTCCGCTGTGCCCGGGGCTGGGGGGCGCTCGCCTGCCGGTTGTCCGTCGGTAGGTGCAGTGGCGTGGCGGCCATGGTTTCGGCCTCCATGGGGGCATCTTCGTGTTTCCGTGCGGCGCTGGCGATCGGGACGCCCTGGCGGTCGGTCACGGTGACCCGCAGGATGCTCGGGGAGGGCCGGAGCTGCAGCAGGCGGGACAGGATCTGCGGAGCATCACCGGTTGCTACGTAGGGTTCGAGGGCTGTGGCCATCTGCTGCCCGAGCTCGTCCCCATGGCGGCGCTCGAGGCGCTCCACGTAAGTGGCCTGCCCGGAGCCGACATAGAGGGAGTATGCACCGATCGACAGGGTCAGCAGCAGCGCGAACAGGAAGGTGAGTTGCTGGCCGAGGGAGCGCAGGCCGAGGCGGGATGCCAGGGCGTGAAACGGGGCGTTCATTCCTGGTCTTGGTATCGCTCGCGAATGACCAGCACTGCAGGCCATTGTTCCAGGAGAGCATCGACGCAGACCGGGTCGAAGTGCGTACCGCGCCCTTCCTTGAGTAGGCTCACTGCCCGATCCAGTTCCCAGGCCGGTTTGTAGGGGCGTGCGGAGGTCAGGGCATCGAACACGTCGGCAACGGCGACGATGCGCCCGCTCAGCGGAATTGCCTCACCTGCCAAGCCGGACGGATAGCCGCTGCCGTCGAATTTCTCATGGTGGTGGAGGGCGATCTCGGCGGCCATCTGGATCATCGGTGAGCTGGAGCCGCTGAGAATGTCATGTCCGATGGTTGCGTGGCGGCGCATGATGACCATCTCGTCGTCGGTCAGGCGGCCGGGTTTCAGCAGGATGTGATCCGGCGTGCCGACCTTGCCCACGTCGTGCATCGGCGCGGCGCTGAGCAGGCGTTCGCAATACTCCGCGTTCAGCCCGATCTGGCGGGCGATCAGTTCTGAGTAATGGGCCATGCGCAGGATGTGGGCGCCGGTTTCAGGGTCACGGTATTCGGCTGCGCGTGCCAGCCGGGTGACCGTCTCCCGTTCGCGGGCGACGATTTCTGCAGTCTTACGCGCGACCGCAGCGATGAGGTCGTCGTTCCAGTCGCGCATGCGCTTATGGCTTTCGCGCAGGGCCAGCATGGTCCGTACACGGGGGTCGAATTCGTGGCGGTCGATGGGCTTGGTCAGGAAATCGTTGGCGCCAGCGGTCAGGCTCTGGTAACGGACTTCCTTCTCGTGGGCGGCGGTCACCATCAGGATCGGGACTGCATCGGCAGGGTGGCGCCGACGGACGGTTTCGATGAATTCGATGCCGTTGATGTCAGGCATCATGTAATCGACGATGATCAGGTCCGGTTCGTTTTCCCCGCACCACTGCAGGCCCTCGACTGGAGAGACGAAGGCGTGGAGTTCGGTTCCGGCGGGAGTCAGTTTGCGCACCAAAGCCTGGATCAGTGTGAGATTTACGGGGGTGTCGTCGACGATGACTATGGCCATGGGGGCTCCGCGGGTGCGCTACGCTATGGTAAAGCGCGTACAAAAAACGATATCGGTCAATGCTCGGGGAAATTGAGTGCCCGCATTCTTGGGCGCCTCCATCTGACCCGCTATGTTGCGCGTACCACCTGCGCCATGGTCTCGAAACCCATGTCGTAGAGCCGTTGCAGCAGCGGCGCCATGCGTTCGAGCGTCATGATCAGCATGCCGAGACCGACCGTGAGGGTAATCGGAAATCCGATGGCAAAAAGATTGAGTTGAGGTGCCGCCTTGGTGAGGATGCCGAGAGCGATGTTGGTGATCAGCAGCGCGGTGACGATAGGTAAGGCCATCAGCACGCCACTGCCGAAGATGACACTACCGGAGCGGGCCAGCAACAGCCAGCCTTTGCTATGGACAGGGGTGGCGGCAATAGGGAGCCACTCGAAGCTGCGGGCCAGTGCGTCCACCAGCAGCAGGTGACCGTTGAGGGCCAGAAAAATCAGTGAGGACGTCAGGGTCAGGAACTGACTGACGACGGCTGTCTGCCCGCCTGCCGTCGGATCGAAGAAGGTCGCGAACGACAGGCCCATCTGTAGGCTGACGAGTTCGCCCATCACTTCGAGGGCTGCCAGTGCGATGCGCATGGTCAGTCCCATGGCCAGGCCGATGAGGGTTTGCTGGCCGATGATCAACAGACCGTCCCAGGAGCCCAGCGGTACGCTGGGTATGGCAGGTAGTGTCGGAGCCAAGCCGATGGCGATGGCCAGCCCAGCCATCAGCCGGATGCGCCGCGGCATCCCGTCGTTACCGAAAATCGGGGCCATGCTCACCAGTCCGAGGATGCGTGCCAGGGGGTAGGCCAGCACGGCCAGCCACGCATCGAGTTGAGCGGAGGTGATGGACAGCATCGCTTGCAGAGCTGGCGTCAGCCGATCAGCGCGGGGATGCTGTCGAACAGGCGGCGGATGAAGTCGGTCATCATCGTAATCATCCACGGGCCCGCCAGTACCAGGGTGATGAAGGTTGCGATCAGCTTGGGTACGAAGGACAAGGTCTGTTCGTTGATTTGGGTGGCGGCCTGGAAGATCGATACGATCAGGCCGGTGACGAGGGCTGCGATGAACAGCGGGGCCGACACGAGCAGGGTGAGTTCTAGGGCTTGCCGGCCCAGATCGATGACGGTGGTGGGGGTCATGGCAGAATCTTTCCTCAGCCGAAGCTGCGTACCAGGGAACCGACCAGCAGATCCCAGCCGTCCACCAGTACGAAGAGCATGATCTTGAAGGGGAGCGAGACCGTGGCCGGGCTCATCATCATCATACCCATCGACATCAGCACGGAGGCAACCACCATGTCGATGATCAGGAAGGGGATGAAAACGATGAAGCCGATCTGGAAGGCGGTCTTCAGTTCGGAGGTGACGAAGGCCGGGATGACGACGCGCATCGGCAGATCCTCCGCCTTTTCCACGCGGGGCGTCTTGGCGAGCTTGGCGAACAGGTTCAGATCCGGTTCGCGGACCTGCGCGAGCATGAAGGCCTTGACCGGCACGGTGGCACGGTCGAGGGCGTCGTTGAAGGTGATGCGATTCTCCGACAGGGGGACCCAGGCTTCGGTGTAAACCTTGTCCGCGACCGGCGACATGATGAAGAAGGTCAGGAACAGGGACAGGCCGATCATCACCTGGTTGGGCGGTGAGGTCTGCGTGCCGAGCGCATGGCGCAGCAGGGACATGACGATGATGATGCGCGTGAAGCAGGTCATCATCAGCACCATGGCCGGCAGGAAGCTCAGAGAGGTGAGCAGCAGCAGGGTCTGGATCGACAGGCTGTACTGGGTGCCGCCACTACCGGCCGGAGTGCTGGTGAGGGCCGGCATGGCCTGGGCGAGGACCGGCAGGGGGGCGAACAGGCACAGTGGTGCGAGGCGGCGTAGCAGCAGCAAGGTACGGTTCACGGCCGGCGCTCCAGGGTCTGTTTCAGCCAGGTCTGGAAATCCTTGCCGCCGGAGAGCAAGGTCGTTTCACCTGTGGCCGGAGGCAGTTCGGCTGCGTCAAGGGTGTGTAGCGTGTTGACCTGTCCCGGGGCGACACCGAGGACAAGCACCTTGCCCGCAACTTCCACCAGTACGACCCGCTCCCGCGGGCCGACGGGGGCTGCACCGCGTATCTTCAGCAGGTTGGCGCCTCCGGCGGCACCAGCTCCGAAGCGCTTGAGGAAGAGCAGCGTGGCGTACAGCAGCCCGAGAATCAGGGCGAGGCCGAGGAACATCTGAAGAACACTGCCGGCAACGTCCATGGTGCTGTCCGCAGCTAGGGCAAACGTGCTCGGAGCCAGCAGGCCGATGGAGGCGAGCGTGGTGGGGCGCATGATGGGTCGATACACGATGGGGGGGCTAATAAACGAGCTTAGAGGGGGCTGGCTCGAAACGAAGTCCAGATTAGGCGCCCAAAACGGTATTTTTTCATGCTTTTCAGTTCATGCGGCTGAACCGCATGCTATGCCTACACTCAAACCGAGCATAACGTCCTGGAGGTGTGATCATGTTGCTCTGGCATCGTGACATCCAGCCCAAGGCTGGCGCGTCTGAAGGAAAGGTGGAGGCAATCGAGCCTTCCGCAGGTTATGAAGCCAAGCGCCAGCGTGCGCTGCAGATCCTGGGGGAACGCTGGTTGCTCCACCGTGCCAATGCGCCCGACCGTCGACCGGTGCGTTCCGTGCTGTCCCGTCTGCACGGGGATGCCGCGATTCCCTGACAAGCGATTGCCGAAGGGAAGAAAAATACCGGCCCATAAGGAGGGGCCGGTAGCGTCGTTTTGACACTCAGTGTGCTCAGTGACGCAATTTGCGGATGCGCTCTGCGGGCGTGATGATGTCGGTGAGGCGGATACCAAACTTGTCGTTCACCACGACCACTTCACCTTGGGCGATCAAGGTCCCGTTGACGAGTACGTCCATCGGCTCGCCGGCCAGACCGTCGAGTTCGACCACCGAGCCGTGGGCGAGCTGCAGCAGGTTGCGGATTGCGATCTTGGTGCGTCCCAGTTCCACGGTGAGCTGTACCGGGATGTCCAGGATCATGTCGTAGTCGTTGATCGAGCCCGACTTGGGGCCGGACTGGCCGAAGTCAGGGAACAACTGGCTCGCCGGCTTGGCCTGGTAGGGGGATTCGTCAGCGAGGCCGGGCTGTGCCGGGTCGGTGAGACCTTCGGCGGCGGCCTGCTCCTGCATGGCGGCGGCCCAATCGTCGTCGCTGATCTGGTTGTCGTCGTCTGGCGTGTCTGTTTCTGACATCTCGTGCTCCTAGCCCTTCGGGGCGACTTCTTCTTCCTGCGCCAGGAAACGCTCCACCTTGAGGGCGTATTGGCCGCGCTGTACGCCGTAGTGGCATTCCATGAACGGGATGCCGTCCACTTCGGCCTGGATCAGGGGCGGGATCGTCAGCGGAATGACGTCACCGGGTTTCATGTTGACGATGTCCCCGAGGGTCACCCTGGTGTGCCCAAGGCGTGCCGTCAGGGTTACTTCGGCGCTTTGCAGTTGCTTGCCCATCATGCTGACCCAGCGGTTGTCCTGGGTGATGTGGTCGCTCTGCATCGTCGAATAGAGGGTTTCGCGGATCGGTTCAAGCATCGAGTACGGGAAGCAGAAATGCATTTCCGCCTGTGAACCGCCGAACTCCAGTGTGAACGATGCGGCCACGACGATCTCGCTGGGCGTTGCGATGTTGGCGAACTGGGGGTTCATTTCCGAACGGACGTACTCGAATTCCAGTTTCTTGACCGGCAGCCAGGCCTTTTCGTACTCGGTGAAGGCTACTTTCAGCAAGCCCTGGATGATCCGCTGCTCGGTGGGCGTGAAATCGCGCCCTTCGACGCGGGTGTGAAAGCGCCCGTCGCCGCCGAACAGGTTATCTACCACCAGGAAGACCAGATTCGGGTCGAGGACGATCAGCCCGGTTCCGCGCAGCGGTTTGGCAACGAAGAGGTTGAGGTTGGTCGGTACCACCAGGTTGCGTACGAATTCGCTGAATTTCTGTACCTTGATCGGTCCGACCGAGACCTCGACGTTGCGATGCATGTAGGAGAACAGCCCGACCCGCAGGTAGCGGGCGAAACGCTCGTTGATGAGCTCCATCGTGGGCATGCGCCCACGGACGATGCGCTCCTGGGTGGCGAGGTTGTAGTCCCGCACCCCTCCCGCATGTTCTTCCGCATGGTCGGCTTCTTCACTCTCCCCCGTGACGCCCTTCAGCAGGGCATCCACTTCTTCCTGGGAGAGAAAATCCTGAGCCATGATGAAACCCCGTTACTGCACGATGAACTGGTTGAACAGGACGGCCAGCACGGGGCCGTCGTCCTCAGGACGGTTACGCTTGTTCTTCTTTTTCGGGTTGGGGGCGTAGCCGAGTACGTCGTTGGCTTCGTCCCGGACGTCGTCGGCCAGTTGTTCCTTGCCTTCCGCTGTGGCCAGTTCGGAGGGTTTCTTGGAGGACAGTAGCATGACGATGCGGTGCTTCAGCTCCGGCATGTAGAGCTTCAGTGAATCGCCGATCTTGGCATCCGAAACTCGCAGCACCATTGTGGCTTGCAGGAAGTGTTCGCCTTCTTCCGGCGCCAGGTTGACGGTGAATTGTTCCAGCGGCACGAAGACCGGCGGATGGGACGGGTTGACCTTGACCTTCGGCGGCTCATGTGCGGCTTCTTCCTCGCCTTCTTCGCCATCCGCGTGCTTCTTCTTGCCCAGCAGCATGAATGCGCCACCGGCGGCAATCGCCAGGATCAGCACTGCCGCGATGATGACGATCAGTTTCTTCTTGCCACTCTTGGCGGGCGCTTCGCCTTCGGCGGCTTCCGCCTTGGCAGGTGCTTTCGACATGCTGGAACGCTCCTTATCTCACTGCATTGTTATCCATCACGTCCCCCCGCCAAGCTGGAAATAGGGGCGTGATCGCCCGCCATTTACCTCATTTCAGGCAAACGTGTCTACCAGACCGTCCCCACGGCGGATCCATTGCGGAGCGGTCACGCGGGACATCGATCCGTCGTCGGTGCCGCGCTGGCCGCCCCAGGCATGGCCTCGCCGGCCGTCGCCGGAATTGTTCGACTGGCCCGAGGTGCCGACGTCGGTCTGACCGAGGTTGATCCCGCTTTGCTCAAGGAGTTCGCGCAGACGGGGCAGGCTCTGTTCGATCAGCTCCCGGGCCGCGGGGGTCGCAGCCACGAATTGTGCACTGGTCTGGTCGCCGCTGACAGTGATCGATACTTCGATCTTGCCCAGTTGCGGCGGAGTGAGGGTGAGTTGGGCGTGGCTTTCCTCGTGTCCGACCATCCAGCTGACGCGACTGCCGACCTCTTCGGGCCAACCTGGACTTCCGGCCGGGGTGGCGACATGCAGTGGAACGGGTGATGTGGCCGGTGCGGCCGATTCTCCACGCAGATTGGCGAGGGCTGCGGCGTGGATGCCGGCAAAGTTGTTGGTCGGCGTGTTTTCTCCGGCGAGATCCGGATACTTGCCGCTGGCCTCGTTCGCAGCGGCAAGTTTTGCCGTGGTGTCGGTAAGCGCTGCCTCCAGGGCGGTGCTGCTTTGACCTTGAGCTGGGTTGGTCAGCGTCTGGCGGCTCAGGGGCGAGTCGGCGAGATCCAGGCTGGCGTGGCGGGGTTCCCCCATACTGCCGAGGACAGTTTCGTCGGCGCTCCGTTCGCCGGCGAGCGTGACTGTATTGGTCGATGTCGCAGGGGGCCGTCCTGCGGCGAGGAGCGCCGCGAGTGCCGTGTCGGCGGTGGGCTGCGATTCCGTGGGCTGGTTTGTGAGCAGTGTGTTGCTGTCGTCGTTGTCGTCGTTGTCGTCGTTGTCGTCGTTGTCGTCGCTGCGGCGGGGGGATGGTGCATTCACACCAGGGGGGGGCAGGCTGCCAAGGAGGACGGTCGTGTCCGAGGAGGGTAGTTGCGCATCGGCTGCTGTAGCGTCTTCCTTGGTCGAGTCCGCGGTTGCCGTCACCTCGCTGTCGGTGCGCTTGCCGCCGCTCGTTTTGCCGGCGGATGCGGGTGTGGCACCCGTTGCACCGGAGGAGTGGGGGCTCAGGAAGGCGACGGTGCCATCAAGGCTCTGGGGGGCTGTACCCGTTGTGCCAGAGGATGGTGCGTTGGCTCCCGAGGTGAGCAGGCCGCCAAGGAGGGCTGCCATGTCCGGGGAGGGCGTTTGCGCATCGCCTGCTGGAGCGCCTTCCTTGGTCGAGTCCACTTCTGGCGCAGCCTTGCTGTCCATGGGTTTGCCGTCGCTTGCCTTACCGGTGGACGTGGTGGGAGCAGCGTCCGCAGTGCCGGAGGACTGGGTGTCGCGGTCGATATGGCGCTGCAGTTCGCGGGAGAAGCCGGTATCAGCCGCGTCTTTGCCGGATGCCGCCGCGTTGTCGCCACGCGCGGTGTCCGTGCTCTTGGCGGCGATGGCCATGTTCGCGAGAGGATTCAAAGCCGGACCGGACATGATGATGTTCCCAGGGAGGATGCAGACACCACCAGCTCAGCAAGCTGCATGCCAGCAGCCGGTCTGCCGTTGATCAGTCGTCCTGGCCCCGATCGCGGAACTGTTTGGCTGCGTGTTCGTCGGTGAGCTTCTGTTCTTGCCGGGCTTCCTTGCGGGCCTGCTGGCTCTGGTGGCGCTGGGACAGGGTGTCGAAGGCCTTGACCTTGTTGCGCTGGTCCACCCAGACCTGCTGCCCTTGTTCGACACGCTGCCGGGAGTCGGCTACCACCCGCTGCTGGACGGTGATTGCATCGTCCAGCTTGAGGAGGAAAGCGCTGTAGTTGCGCCAGGCATCAGGGCCGATGCCGTTACGCGCGGCCTCGACGAAGCGGGTCTGATATTCCTTGCGGTAGTCCACCAGAAGGGAGAGTTTCTCTTCGACAGCGCGTTCGCTGGCAATCAGTTCGCCCAGCTTGCGCGCAGCTTCGTCCATCCGGTTGTTGGCCAAGTCCAGCAAGGTTTGCAGCGGGAAAGGCTCGGACATTTTCAGATGCTCTTTGTGTTATCGGGTCGAGGAGGAGCTCTTTACGGGAACGTAAGCATAGCCTTGGCGCCATCGCTGCGTTACGGCGTTGCGCCGAAGAGTGTGTAAAGCTTCTCGACCGCGGAATCGTAGGGTTCGCATTCGTCGATGCGTTGCTGCAGGAAGGCTTCCAGGCGCGGGTACATGGCTACCGCCTGATCGAGGACGGGGTCGGCGCCGGCCTGATAAGCGCCGACGGCGATCAGGTCGCGGGAGCGCTGGTAGCGGGAGAACAATTGCTTGAAGCGCCGCACGACATCGAAATGCTGGCTCTTGACGAGGTTGTGCATGGCCCGCGAGATCGATTGCTCGATGTCGATCGCCGGGTAGTGGCCCTGGTCGGCCAGGCTGCGCGACAGCACGATGTGGCCGTCGAGGATGGCACGTGCCGAGTCGGCGATCGGATCCTGCTGATCATCGCCCTCGGCCAGCACCGTGTAGAAGGCGGTGAT
This sequence comes from Zoogloea sp. JDB1, assembly GCF_056724025.1. Taxonomy (NCBI): domain Bacteria; kingdom Pseudomonadati; phylum Pseudomonadota; class Betaproteobacteria; order Rhodocyclales; family Zoogloeaceae; genus Zoogloea; species Zoogloea sp. JDB1. Next base: position 5,443,129 of record NZ_CM161496.1, on the reverse strand, counting down.
CGATCCGCCGCCCTCCGGGCCGTTGCCGGCGCGCTCGACGAGGGCCGGCAGGCGGGCGAACACCGATGGCGGATAGCCACGGGTCACCGGCGGCTCGCCGATGGCCAGCGCGATTTCCCGCTGAGCCATCGCGTAGCGGGTCAGGGAGTCCATGATCAGCAGGACCTGCTTGCCTTGGTCGCGGAAGTATTCGGCCACCGTTGTGGCGTAGGACGCGCCCTGCAGGCGCATCAGCGGACTGCAGTCGGCCGGTGCGGCAATGACCGCGGAGCGGGCCAGGCCTTCTGCGCCGAGGTTGTGCTCGATGAACTCCTTCACTTCGCGGCCCCGTTCGCCGATCAGCCCGACGACGATCACGTCGGCAGCGGTGAAGCGCGCCATCATGCCGATCAACACCGATTTACCGACGCCGGAGCCGGCAAACAGGCCCATCCGCTGGCCGCGGCCGACGGTCAGAAGGCCGTTTATGGCGCGGATGCCGACGTCGAGGGACTGGCTGATCGGGGCGCGCTGCAAAGGGTTGATGGGACGCGATTGCAGGGAACGGGAGTGGCGGGTGTCCAGCGGGCCGAGGCCGTCCAGCGGGCGGCCAGCGCCATCGACGACGCGGCCGAGGAGTTCGTCGCCCATCGGCAGGTGCTTGGCCCGGTCGGAGGCGCGTCGGCGCGGCTCGATGCGCTCGCCGGCAATCAGTTGCGGCTGGGTCGGTTCAAGGGGGAAGACCTGGGCGCCCGGCGACAGGCCGAAGACATCGTCGGTGGGCATCAGGAAGATCTTTTCACCGTTGAAGCCGACGACTTCCGCTTCGACTGAACTGCTGCCCGGGATGACGATCCGGCAGCCCGAGCCGAGGGGCAGTTTGAGGCCGGAGGCCTCCATGACCAGGCCGTTGATGCGCGTCAGGCGGCCAGCCACCTGGTAGGGTGGAGTGGCGCCGATGAGCCTCCGTGCGTCACCCAGGAAGGTGCGCCAGGTTTCGGTGCCGTGGTTCATCAGGATTCACCCCCATCCCAGGGCACGTTGTGGCCGAGATTGTCCATGATGCGGCGCCAGCGGGTCTGCACGGTGGCGTCGATCTGGCTGCTGGACGTTTCGATGCGTACGCCACCACGGCTGATCGTGGCATCCTCGACCAGCCGATGGCCAGCGTGGGCCATGTGTTCGCCGAGATAATTTCGCGCCATCTCCACGTCCTCCGGATTGAGGTGGATCTGGGCATGGGTCTGGGGCATCTGCCCGAGGGCTTCGCGCAACAGGTCGGCGATCGCATCCGGCCGGGTGGCGATGGTGTGGCGCACCATCTGGCGGGCCAGTTCGGTGGCCAATGCGAGGATCTCCTCGGCGACCTCCTGGTCGAGAGTCGTCAGAGAGTTTTCCATCCCCTCGACGAGGCTGTGGAAGTGCATTGCTTCGATACGGCCGCGGGCTGTGCCTTCCTCGTAGCCGGCGGCATAGCCTTCCTTGCGGGCTTCCTCGTGGATGCGTTCGATATCCTCGGCGGTGGGCAGCTGGAAAACAGAGGAGTCCTCCTCCAGCAGTTCATCAGGGAGCATGTCAGGCAGAGGAGGGGGCTCCGGCGTCGGCTCGGGCGGTGGGGGCTCGACGACAGCTGCTTCGACGGCCGGTTCGGATTCCGGCAGGGCTTGCTCCTGTGGCGTCTGCGGGGCGGCGGGCTCGTCGAAGGAGGGCGGAATCCAGCGCCGGTAGATGCCGACGGCCTGGTGGCGGTCCATGCTCATCGGAGGGCCCCGCACTTAGACGAAGGCATCGTCGCCTCCACCGCTGGACAGGGCGATCTGGCCTTCTTCCGCCAGGCGGCGGGCGGTCTTGAGGATTTCCTTCTGCTCGGCCTCGACCTCCGACAGGCGCACAGGGCCGCGGGAGTCCAGGTCTTCCCGCAGCATTTCGGCGGCCCGCTGGGACATGTTCTTGAAGATCTTCTCGCGCAGTTCGGGCGGTGCGCCCTTCAGGGCGACCACCAGCGAATCGCTCTGGACTTCCCGCAGCAGGGTCTGGATGCCGCGGTCGTCCAGGTCGAGCAGGTTCTCGAAGACGAACATCTCGTCGAGGATCTTCTGGGCCAGGTCCGGGTCGTACTCGCGCACATTGTCGAGAATGGCGGTTTCCGCCGCCGAGCCGACGAAGTTGAGGATTTCGGCCGCGTGGCGGACGCCGCCCATAGCGGTTTTTTTGACCGCCGATGCGCCCGACAGCATGCGGGTGAGGGCTTCGTTGAGCTCCTTCAGGGCCACCGGCTGGACGCCGTCGAGGGTGGCGATCCGCAGCAGGACGTCGTTGCGCAGACGGTCGGTGAAATGCTTGAGGATGTCGCCAGCCTGGTCGAACTCCAGGTGCACCAGGATTGTGGCAATGATCTGCGGGTGCTCGTTCTTGATCATGTCGGCCGCGGTTGGGGCATCCATCCACTTGAGGCTCTCGATACCGGCGGTATCGGAGCCTTGCAGCACGCGGCTGATCAGGTGGGTGGCGCGTTCGTCGCCAAGGGCCTTGGTGAGCATTGCCTTGATATGCTCGTGGTCGGCCTCGATCGGCGAGCCCTTGTCCGCATAGGCGATCAGTTCGTCGAGAATGCCCTCGACCCGTTCGCGCGGCTGGGCCTGCATGGAGGCCATGGCAGCACCGAGTTTCTGCACTTCCCGGGGGCCGAGTTGCTTGAGCACCTCGGCGGCCTCGTCGGCGCCCAGGGTCAGCAGAAGCAAGGCTCCCTTTTCCAGCCCTTCATCGTTGCTGCTCATTGGCTCCCATCCATTCCTTGATCAGATTGGCCACCATCCGCGGATTCTCCTTGGCGAGGGCCAGCGCCTTGGCAAGCTTCTCGTCGTAGGCGAGGCGGGCTGCAGCTTCCGGCGACAGGGCGACATGGGCCCCTTCCTCGCCTTCTTCACCTTCTTCGCCCTCGGCACCTTCTCCACCTTCTCCAGGCCCGGTACCTTCCCCTTCTTCCTCTTCCTTCACCTCCGGCTGCGGCAGCACCTGCTTCATCAACGGACGGATGATGCCGAAAGCCACGAAGGCAATCACGCCGGCGATGACCAGGTATTTGGCGAGTTCCTTGAAAAGGGGGAGGTTGTCCGGATCCTTCCAGAACGGTACTTCGAGCTGATCCTTGTCGGAGGCGACGAAGGCGCTGCTGGCCACGCTGATGGTGTCGCCCCGGTCCTTGCTGTAGCCGACGGCCTCGCGGACCAGGTTCTCGACGCGCTGGCGTTCATCTTCGGGGATCGGCACGGACTTGACGTTGCCGTTCTTGTCCTTTTCTTCCTTGTTATTGACCACAACCGCCACTGACAGACGCTTGATCTGGCCGAGGGCCTTGCGCGTGTGCTGGATGGTCTTGTCTACTTCATAGTTGATCGTGGCGCTTTTGGTTGACGTGAGTGGAGCCTGGCCGCTGCCCGTGGTCGGCGGCACCGCCGGCGTGGTGACCGGTGCCGTGGCGGGGACTGGCGGCTGATTGGTCAGCGCACCCGGCACACCCTGCGGCCCCTGATCACGGGTCTGGCTCTCGCTGCTCTGCTGGCTGCGGATGGCCTGTTCCGGCGAGGGGTTCGGGCGGTAGGTCTCGGCGGTCTGCTCTGTCTGGTTGAAATCCACGTCGGCGGATACCTGGGCGCGGAAGTTCCCCTTACCGTACAGCGGGGTGAGTATGGAGTTCACCCGCTCGATGTAGCCTTCTTCGAGTTCATGGGTGTACTTCAGCTGGCTGGCGTCGAGGTTGCCGCGCAGCGGGTCGGGCTTCTTGGTCAGCAATGCGCCGTCCTGGTCGATCACGCTGACGTTGTCGTTGGTCAGGTTGGGGACGCTGGAGGCGATCAGGTGCACGATGCCCGCGATCTGCGAGGGGTCGAGGGCACGGCCGGTGCGAAGGTTGACCATCACCGACGCGGTCGGCTTCTGCTCGTCGCGCAGGAAGGCGGTCTGTTTCGGAATGGCCAGGTGCACACGGGCCCCGGCGACGCTGGCGATGGACGAGATGGTGCGCGACAGTTCGCCTTCGAGGGCGCGCTGATAATTGATCTGCTCATGAAACTGGGACAGCCCCAGCTTCTGGTTCTCCATCAGTTCGAAACCCACCAGCCCGCCCTTGGGAATGCCCTGGGCGGCCAGACGCAGGCGCAGGTCGTGTACTTGGGTGGCTGGGACGAGAATGGCATTGCCATTTTCAGAGAACTTGTAGGGGATGTTCTGTTGCTGGAGGCTGGCCACGACGGCGCCGCCATCCTTTTCCTCGAGATTGGAAAACAGCACGGAATATTCCGGCTGCCGGCTCCACAGCAGCACGCCGACGATCAACGCAATGCCGAACGCCAACGCCGCGCCGGCGGCGATCTTCTGGCGTTGGGACAGATTGCGGATGTTCTCCAGCACCTGTGCCAGCGGTGAGGCAGGCGGCGGAGCTGGAGCGGCGGCGGCGTCTTCTGCTGCCATGGACACACTTCCTCTTATCGGATGCCCGCATTGTCCTTCACCAGGAAGATTTTAAGTCAGGGATAAGCGGCGTTTTTTGCCGCCTATTTGCCGCCTTGCCGTGTGCCGGGCAGGCCTAAGCTGCGAAGCGGTGAATAACGCCCCGGATTGCCCATGACCTTGCCTGTTACCGATGACCGTCTCGACGCCCGCCAGCTGGCCGAAGCTTTTCGTCAGTTCAGCGAGGCTTCGGAGGCGCTGACGGGTGCCTATGCCGGTCTGCAGACCCAGGTCGGCCAACTGACGGAACGCCTCAGCGTATTGATGGGCGCATTGCCGGCCGGGGTGGTGGTCCTCGACCGTGAGGGGCAGGTGGTGCAGGCGAATCGGGCCGTCGAGGCGATGTTCGAGACCTCGCTGGCTGGTGTGCCATGGGAGGTGTTCTGTGCGGCGCATCTGCAACCGACCGAAACGCCGGGCGAGTGGCAGCTCACCAGCGACGGCGACACCCTGCGCGTCACCCGCGTCGATGCGCCCCTCGAGTCCGGCGACGGTTACATCGTGCTGCTGACCGATGTGACCGAGGCGCATCGCATGCGCCTCGCGGCGGAGCGCCAGGAGCGGCTGGCGGCAATGGGCGAAATGGTGGCGGGCCTGGCCCACCAGCTGCGTACCCCGTTGTCGGCGGCGCTCCTTTATACCGCGACCCTTGTCCAGCAAGAGATGGGGCCGGCTGATCGGGAGCGGATCGGCAACCGGGCCATCGAGCGGCTCCGGCATCTGGAAAAGCTGATTCGCGACATGCTGCTGTTTGCACGTGGTGAGACGCTGGGGCGAGAGCCCTTCGCCATCTGCGATCTGGTGGCTGAACTCGCCCAGACGCTGGAGCCGGTGGCTCGCGCCAAAGGGCTGGCTTTCGCGCCGGACTGTCACTGTGGTGTCTCGCAGGTGGTGGGCGAGCGCAAGGCCATCGTCGGTGCACTGACCAACTTGCTGGAGAACGCCGTACAGGCGACCGAGGTCGGCGGCAGCATCCGCTTCGATGCTGCGCTGGACAGAGGGTTCGTACGTTTCAGCGTGACCGATACCGGTAAAGGTATCGATCCGGCGCTTCAGTCAAGGCTCTTTGAGCCGTTTTTTACAACTCGACCCGATGGTACTGGGTTGGGTCTGGCGATCGCGCGGGGGGTGGCCCGTGCCCATGGTGGCGATATCGGTATCCAGTCCGAGCCGGGCCGTGGCACCACCTTCACCCTGACCCTCGCCACGGGCGGCTGACGCTCGGTCGTTCCCCAGTTTTGGAGAGAAGTCCAATGCCCGATACCCTGAACATCCTGGTTGTCGAAGATGATGCCCCCCTGCGCGACGCGGTGTGCCTGACGCTTGAAGTTGCCGGTCACGCGGTTACCGGCGTTGGCGACGGGCCTGCCGCGTTGCTCGAAGTGGAGCAGCAGGCTTTCAACCTGGTTCTGTCCGATCTGAAGATGCAGCCGATGGATGGCCTGCAACTGCTGGCCGAACTACGCCAGCGCCTGCCGCAACTTCCGGTGTTGCTGATGACTGCGTTCGGCGACGTGGAAAAAGCGGTGGATGCGATGCGTGGTGGGGCCTGTGATTTCCTGATGAAGCCTTTCGAGCCCAAGGTGCTGCTGGAACATGTACAGCGTTATGCCCGGACTCGCCAGGAGGAGGGCATGGTGGCGGCCGATCCGCACACCCGCAAGCTCCTCGCACTGGCCGACAAGGTGGCGGAAACCGATGCGACGGTGCTGCTGAATGGCGAGTCGGGGACCGGCAAGGAAGTTTTTGCCCGATATCTGCACGAGCATTCGCCGCGCCGCAATGGACCTTTTGTGGCGATCAATTGTGCGGCGATTCCCGATTCCTTGCTGGAGGCCACGCTGTTTGGCCATGAGAAGGGGGCTTTTACTGGCGCCGCTGCGTCCCAGGCCGGCAAGTTCGAGCAGGCGGAGGGGGGGACGCTCCTGCTCGATGAGATTTCCGAGATGCCGCTGGGCCTGCAGGCCAAGCTGCTGCGGGTGCTGCAGGAGCGGGAGGTGGAGCGGGTCGGTGGTAAGAAGGCCATTACCCTCGACATCCGTGTGCTCGCCACTACCAACCGGGACATGACCAAGGAAGTCGCCGCCGGTCGTTTCCGTGAGGATCTGTTCTATCGCCTGAATGTCTTTCCGCTGCAGATTCCGTCCCTGCGCGAGCGTCCTGGGGACATCATTCCGCTGGCCCGTCATTTCGCCGCAATGCACGGTGAGCGCCTGAAGCGTTCCGCGCGCCTGTCGCCCGAAGCGGAGTCGGTGCTGGTGACCTACCATTGGCCGGGCAACGTGCGGGAGCTGGAAAACACGGTGCAGCGCGCCTTGATCCTTAGTGGAGGCGATGCCGTCTCTGCGGATACGATCAGGTTGTGCCTGCCACACTGGAATGGTGAACCGGTGCGTCTGGTGCCGCCTCCTCCCGTTCTGCCGGCGGCATTTGCCGGTGATGTGGCAAGTTTTGCCGTTGAAGTGCCGCAGGCGAACAAGGAGGTGGCCCGTCCGGCCAGCATGAAGGATCTTGAGCGGGAGCACATCCTGCAGGTACTCAAGGAGGTCGGTGGGTCGCGCAAGCGCGCCGTAGCGCAGCTCGGGATCTCCGAACGAACCTTGCGCTACAAGCTCCAGCAGTACCGCGAGGAAGGGCTTTTCAGCGATTGAGCCTGGCGCCCGTTGCTTGGCACGTGCTTTGCTCTGCTATAGTGGAGAAAAAGGAGCCGAACCATGGATACCCGCGGGATCGATCAGATGTTGTCGGAACTGCGCGCCACTTCGCAGGTGGCGACGGGCAAGCCCGCCCAGGCTACGAGCGCGGCCGGCGAGACGGACTTCGGTCAGGTTCTGCAGAGTGCCATTGATCAGGTCAGCTCGGCCCAGATGCAGGCGCAGGAAATGGCCAAGGGCTTTTCGTCCGGTGACCCGAACGTCAATCTGCAGGATGTCATGGTCAATCTGCAGAAGGCCAACCTGTCCTTCCAGCAGATGGTGCAGGTCCGCAACAAACTGGTTACCGCCTATCAGGACATGATGAACATGTCGGTCTGAGGGCGGAAAGAATTGAATGACAAAAGCCGGCATCGCCGGCTTTTGTCATTTCTGGAGGACATTCTGTCAGAGGTGTTGGCGTTCTCGCGCGTTACGTTCGCGCTCGGCCTTCAGTATATAGCGCTGAATCGTGGATGCCATGTTGCTTGGCAAATTGATGAATTCGCAGCCTGCACGCACGGTGACGCTGCCGTCCCGGTTGGTGATGCGGAAAACATTGCGTACCCGCAGGGAGGCGGCTACTGGACCCGTTTCCGGCAACATCAGGCGGCAGTCGTGGAATTCCATATCGGCGGCAAACTCTACGCCGTTCGGCGGAATCACGATTGCCAGGCCGCCGCCACTGATATCCAGCACATTGGCTTCCAGTGAGACTACTTTGTCGCCTGCGGCCTCGCCCACCGGAATCAGGCATGACAAACCGTAATTGCTCTGCATGGTCAGACGGAAATACTCCCGTCGCTGGAGGCGCAGCATGACGTCCGGCACCGGGATGCGGAAAGCCTCGTGCCCCTCGAAGGGGAAGCGCTCGATCTGGCGTGCGGCGAATTGAATCTTGACCTTGTCGAGCTGTGTGACGCAGATGAGTTGTTCGGCCGACTCCACGCGCCGGTTGATGGCTTCGTCGTTGGTGGAGTCCAGGATCAGGTGGTTCTCGTCTGGGGTGACCGCCAGGATGGCAGTCAGGAAGGAGTCCGCGCTCGCGTCGATGAAGGCGCTCAGCATGGAACGTTTGTGCAGAAGTCCGCGCAGGTTGTAGAGAATGTCAGTCTTTCCGCGCAGCAGGTAGCGGGAATAGTCGTCGGCCTGCAAGAGTTCGAACTTGAGCGGCATGATATGGATGGTTGATCCGCGATCAGGAAGTGTACGGATTTTAGCAGTCCACTTCCTGCTCCGAGCAGCCATGCATCACCAAATGGAAAACGGGCCCGCGGGCAGTAGCCCTGGGCCCGTGAACGGCGGTGAGTGAATGTTCAGCGGGTGGCTTCGCGCTCAATCTCTTCGAGGCTGGTGTGGCGGACGTCGCGACCCTTGACCAGATACACCACGTATTCGGCGATGTTCTTGGCGTGGTCGCCGATGCGCTCCACTGACTTGGCCACGAACATCAGTTCGATGGACTGGGAGATGGTGCGCGGGTCTTCCATCATGTAGGTGATCAGCTGGCGCATGATGCCCTTGAACTCGGCATCCACCTCCTTGTCCTGGCGAACTACCTGGGCGGCGGAGATGGTGTCGAGGCGTGCATAGGCATCCAGTGCGGTGCGCAGCATGTCCACCACCGCGTCGGCGATGTGGCCGAGGCGGATTTGCGGCATGAAGGAGGAGCCGCCGGTATGCAGCTGCTTGGCCGTCTTGGCGATCTTCTTGGCCTCGTCGCCGATGCGCTCCAGATCGGTGATGGTCTTCTGCACGGTGCTGATCATGCGCAGGTCGACTGCCGTGGGCTGGCGCTTGGCGATGACCTGATTGCAGGCTTCGTCAAGTTCGATTTCCAGGATGTTGACCCGGTTGTCATTTTCAATGACCTGGTCGATCAGCAGCAGATCGCCTTCGCCAAGGCCTTCCATCGCCTTCACGATCTGCAGTTCGACCATGCCTCCCATCTGGAGAACCCGGTTGCGGATTCCTTCCAGTTCGGAATCAAACTTCTTGGAGGTGTGCTCGGTCATGGCAAGTCCTGTGATTGAAGGCAATGAAAACTGCCGAAGGCTAGCAGGGAATGATGATCCTTTTGTGTCAATCAGGTCCGCTCGAAGGTCTGTACGCCCTCTGCGCTTGCCAGCAGCAGGACATCGGCGCCGCGTTTGGCGAAGAGGCCGCTGGTCACGACACCGACGATGCCATCGATGGTGGTTTCGAGGGCGACCGGGTCGCTGATGGCCAGACCATGCACGTCGAGGATCAGGTTGCCGTTGTCTGTGACGAAGCCTTCGCGGACGACCGGCCGGCCGCCGAGACGGGTGAGCTCACGGGCCACCTGGGCACGCGCCATCGGGATGACTTCCACCGGTAGCGGGAAGCGCCCGAGCTGGGCGACCCGCTTGGAGGCGTCGCATATGCAGATGAACTTGTCGGCTACGGCGGCGACGATCTTCTCGCGTGTCTGGGCGCCACCGCCACCTTTGATCATCGCCAGGGAGTGGTCGATCTCGTCCGCGCCGTCGATATAGACCGGCAGGGAGCTGACGTCGTTCAGGTCGAGCAGGCGGATGCCGTGATCAGCCAGGCGGCGTGCCGACGCCTCGGAGGAGGGCACTGCGCCGGCGATGCGGTCCTTGAGGGCGGCCAGGCCATCGATGAAGAAATTGGCCGTCGAGCCGGTGCCGACGCCGACCACTTCGCCTTCGATCACGTAGTCGAGTGCGCGCAGCGCCGCCTGTTGCTTGAGTTCGTCCTGGGTCATGATGTGCAGCCGGAAGGCAAAAGCGTAATTTTAACCGGGACGGCGCCGATCTGATGCCGCAATCAGGCGGGGCCGCTGGCAACGGGCCGGGCCGGATCGGCACACCATTCGCTCCAGGAGCCGGCGTAGAGCTTGGCGCCATCGAGGCCGACGGCTTCCATGGCCAGCAGATTGTGGCAGGCGGTGACACCAGAACCGCATTGCAGGACCACGTTGTGTGCGTCGCCACCCTTGATCAGGGCGCCGAACTCCTCTTGGAGCTCCGACAACTGCTTGAAGCTGCCGTCCGGGGTGAGGTTGTCCTTGAAGAAGCGGTTGATCGCGCCGGGGATGTGTCCGCCGACCGGATCGAGCGTTTCGTTCTCGCCGCGGAAACGGTCTGGCGCGCGGGCGTCGATGAGCAGCATGTCCGGGCTGTGCAGGTGGCTGAGCACGTAGTTGGCGTCCACCCTCATGGTGGCTTGCACCTTTACGTCAAAGGTCTGCGGTGCGTCTGCGATGGCCTGTTCGGTGGTGAGCGGGTGGCATCCGCCGATCCATGCCTGCAGGCCGCCGTTCAGCACTGCGACGCGATCATGGCCGAGCCAGCGCAGCAGCCACCACAGGCGGGCGGCGAACATGCCGCCGACGTCATCGTAGGCGACGACCTGGGTGTCGGCGGAAATGCCGAGGGCCCCCAGCTTGTCGGCGAGCAGTTGCGGATCGGGCAGCGGATGACGGCCGTTTAGCCCGGTGCAGAGACCTGACAGGTCTTCCTCCAGGTCGAGGAAGAAGGCCCCTGGCAGATGCCCGTCGGCGTAGGCCTGCCGCCCGAAGTCCGGGTTGCGCAGGTCGAAACGGCAATCGAAGATGCGCCAAGTGGCGTCGGCCGATTCGGCCAGCTCCTGCGGCGTGATGAGCGTCGTGAAAAGCGGTGGCACGGTGTGGGCGTCCTCAGGCAACCGGTGAGGGGATGCCACCGAGCCAGGCTTCGGCATCGTCGGCGTCTTCGAAGACGCGCACTTCGGCGTCCACGAAGATCTGCGACAGCCATGCGCTCCAGGTGACCCACTGGTCGTCGGTGACGATCGCGATGCGCGCGAAGTCATGGGCGTGGGCGCGGGCGAAGCGGATTTCCTCAAGGGCCATGTCCACGGTGAAGCCGGTCATCTCGCGCAGGTCGAAGAAGAGGCTGACGGGGCCTTCGAACTGCACCTTGTAATTGACGAGCTCCTCGAATTCCTTGTAGTCGGCCAAGGTGAACTCGCCAAAGACTGTTACGTTGATCCGCTTGTCTTTGTGGTCGGTGGTGATCATCGCCTGCTTCCTTTCTAGGCTGATTCTATGGCTGCAGTGTAGCGCCGGATGGCGCCCCGCTTCAATCGGCCTCCAAGGCCGGCGCGGGGTGACGGGAGGTCAGCGAGACCAAGATGCCGCTGGAGATGATGACGACGATGGCCAGCACGGATGTCCATGGTAGGTGCTCCTGCCATAAGGCCACGCCGAACAGGCTCGAGAAGACCACCGTGCTGTAGGCCAGATTGGCCGAAACCAGCGTCTTGCCGTAGCGGTAGGCCCGGGTCATGGCGAGCTGGGCGCATCCGCCGAAGCCACCCACGCCGAGCAGGATGGCAGCGCCTTCGAGTGAGATGGGGTGAAGCCCGCCAGAGAGTAGGGCCCACGGTAGGCCGAAAGCGCAGGTGCTCAGTGAGAACCACAAGACCGTACGGGCCTCCGGTTCGCCGGCACGGCCCAACTCCCGGACATTGACGTAGGCGAGACTTGCGATCAGGCCGGCTCCGAGGCCGCTGACCGCACCGGCCCATTGGCTGGGCAGCAGGGTCGGCTTGAGCAGCAGGACCACGCCGATAAAACCGAGTCCGACGGCGCCGAATAGCGCGGTGCTGACGCGTTCCTTGAACCATAGTGCCAGCAGTAGGGCGACGAACAGCGGGGAGGTGTAATTAAGGGTGACCGCCGTGGCGAGGGGCAGGATGCCGAGGGAGAAGAAGTAGCACATCAGCGCGATGCTGCCCGACAGGCCGCGCGACAGCTGCAGGCGCAAGTGTGGTGTGGCCGGGGACGTGCCGTGCAGACGAAGCAGGACGATCATCATCAGCAAGCCCACGAGCCCCCGGTAGAAGACCAGTTCGCCGGTGGAAAAGAACGCTGAGCCGAGTTTGACGCATACCCCCATGCAGGCGAACAACAGGCTGGCGACGATCATCCAGAGGGATTGCATGGGGTGCTTCGGCTAAATAAAGTAAAGCTCTGCATTTTACTGACTGAACGCCCCCGGCCTGGCGCAAATGTGAAAAACCCCCGGGGCTTGCGCCCGCGGGGGTCTTCAACCAAGCGTGTCGGCGAGGGATGCCGGCAACCGGATTTCTTAGTGGAACTGTTCTTCTTCGGTGGAACCGGTCAGGGCCTTCACGGAGGAAGAGCCGCCCTGGATCACGGTGGTCACGTCGTCGAAGTAACCGGTACCCACTTCCTGCTGGTGGGAAACGAAGGTGTAACCCTGTTCGCGAGCAGCGAATTCCGGCTCCTGAACCATATTGACGTAGTGCTTCATGCCTTCGCCGCGGGCGTAAGCGTGGGCGAACTGGAAGGTGTTGTACCAGTTGACGTGGATACCAGCCAGGGTGATGAACTGGTACTTGTAGCCCAGTGCCGACAGCTCGTCCTGGAAGGAAGCGATCTGAGAGTCGCTGAGGTTCTTCTTCCAGTTGAAGGACGGGGAGCAGTTGTAGGACAGCAGCTTGCCCGGGCAGGCAGCCAGCACTGCTTGGGCGAACTCACGGGCGAAGCCGATATCGGGCACGCCGGTTTCACACCAGACCAAGTCAGCGTACGGAGCGTAAGCAACGCCACGGGAGATGGACTGCTCGAGACCGTTGCGGACGCGATAGAAACCTTCCTGGGTGCGTTCGCCGGTCAGGAACGGCTTGTCGTTCGCATCGTAGTCGGACGTGATCAGGTTGGCGGCTTCGGCATCGGTACGGGCCAGGATCAGGGTCGGAACGCCCATGACGTCGGCGGCAAAACGCGCGGAGATCAGCTTTTCGATGGCTTCGCGGGTCGGAACCAGCACCTTGCCGCCCATGTGGCCACACTTCTTGGCGGCAGCCAGCTGGTCTTCGAAGTGAACGCCAGCGGCACCGGCGGCGATCATGTTCTTCATCAGTTCGAAGGCGTTCAGCACGCCGCCGAAACCGGCTTCCGCGTCGGCAACGATCGGCAGGAAGTAGTCGATGAAGCCTTCGTCGCCCGGGTTGATGCCACGGGACCACTGAATTTCGTCAGCGCGCTTGAAGGTGTTGTTGATGCGGCGAACCATGGTCGGCACGGAGTCGTAGGCATACAGCGACTGGTCCGGGTACATGGTTTCGGAGGTGTTGCCGTCGGCGGCGACTTGCCAGCCGGACAGATACACGGCTTCCAGGCCAGCCTTGGCTTGTTGCATGGCTTGACCGGCGGTGATCGCGCCGAAAGCATTGACGTAGCCCTTCTTGGCTCCGCCGTTCACCTTGTCCCACAGGACCTTGGCGCCGCGCTGGGCCAGGGTGTACTCAGGCTGCAGGCTGCCACGCAGGCGCACGACGTCAGCGGCGGAGTAACCACGCTTGACGCCCTTCCAACGGGGGTTTTCGGCCCAGTCTTTTTCCAGAGCGGCGATTTGCTGTTCGCGAGTCAGAGACATACGTAATCCTTTTCTAACCAAGTGGGGAGGGGAAGCCGGGGGGCGGAAGTCTGCTCTTGCGGGCTGTGCTTCGCGCTCACTCCTGAGCCGCTTGATCCTGCTGCCGTAGGCTTTGGAGCGCTTCGGAAACGTCGATCAGTGGGAGAAAGTATAGGGATGATCATGCATGGCAGCAATAGGTCTTATATAAGATATAAGAAATAAATTTATCAAAAAAAACAGGAGTTTGGACTCCTGTTTTTATATTGTGAAACTGTGTCGGCGATTATGAAATGAGGCCTCGCTGCGCTGCGGTCCCTTCTACGGGTTTACAGCAATGGGGTCTCCGACAGGATCACACCGTCTTCGTCAGCGTACAGCCACTGCCCGGGAATGAAGGTGACGCCGCCGAAAGTGACAGGAATGTCCACGTCGCCGGCGCCCTTCTTGACGCTTTTCATCGGGTGGGTGGCGAGGGCGAAGACGCCGATGTCCATGCTGGTAATCGGGCCCGAATCGCGGATACAGCCATACATGATCACGCCGGCCCAGCCGTTCTTGACGCCCAGTAGGGCGAGCTGGTCACCGAGCATTGCGCAGCGCAGGGAGCCGCCGGCGTCAACGACGAGCACGTTGCCGTTACCCGGTGTATCGAGGGTCGAGCGCACGAGGGCGTTGTCCTCGAAGACCTTCAGAGTGCGGATCGCGCCGGCGAAACGGGTCTTGCCGCCAAAGCTCCGGAACATCGGGGCGACGGCGCGGACCTTGCCTTCGTTGGCATCGCAGAGGTCGGTGGTCTGGAATTCCATGTTGACTCCATCAGAGCGGTGAAATGAAAACGGGCGGCCTTCCAGCCGCCCGTCAAAGGTGCAAAGCTCGGTTGGAAAAACTATACCGTAGCTTCCACCATTTCCTCGAACACGAGTTTCACCTTGCCGTCCTCGTCCAGGTCGATGGTGACTGTGCCACCGTTGGCCAGGCGGCCGAACAGCAGCTCGTCGGCCAGCGCCGAACGGATGGTGTCCTGAATCAGGCGGGCCATCGGGCGGGCGCCCATCAACGGGTCGAAACCCTTCTCGCCGAGCCAGTCGCGTAGTTTGTCGGTGAAGTGGGCTTCGACTTTCTTCTCGTGCAGTTGAGCTTCCAGCTGCATCAGGAACTTCTCGACCACGCGGGTGATGATGTCGTGGTCCAGGTTCTTGAAGGAGATGATCGCGTCCAGGCGGTTGCGGAACTCCGGCGTGAACAGGCGCTTGATGTCGGACATCTCGTCACCCTGCTCGCGCTTCGCGGAGAAGCCGATGACTGCCTTCTGCATGGCTTCCGCGCCAGCATTGGTGGTCATGATGATGATTGTGTTGCGGAAGTCCGCTTGGCGCCCGTTGTTGTCGGTCAGGGTACCGTGGTCCATCACCTGCAGCAGGATGTTGTAGATGTCCGGGTGGGCCTTTTCGATCTCGTCGAGCAGCAGTACGCAGTGCGGCTTCTTGTTGACCTGCTCGGTGAGCAGGCCACCCTGATCGAAACCGACGTAGCCCGGCGGGGCGCCGATCAGGCGGGACACCGCATGGCGTTCCATGTACTCGGACATGTCGAAGCGCACCAGCTCAATGCCCAGCGTGTAGGCGAGTTGCCGGGCGACTTCGGTCTTGCCGACGCCGGTCGGGCCGCTGAACAGGAAGGAGCCGATCGGCTTCTGCGGATTGCCGAGGCCCGAGCGGGACATCTTGATGGCCTTGCCTAGGGCTTCGATGGCTGCGTCCTGGCCGAACACGACGTTCTTCAGATCGCGTTCAAGGGTCTTCAGCGAGGCGCGGTCGTCGTTGGAGACGCTACGCGGCGGGATGCGCGCGATCTTGGCGACGATCTCCTCGATCTCGGCCTTGCCGATGAGCTTCTTCTGGCGCGACTTGGGCAAGATGCGTTGGGCGGCACCGGCTTCGTCGATGACGTCGATGGCTTTGTCGGGTAGGTGACGGTCGTTGATATAGCGGGCCGACAGTTCTGCCGCGCTGGAAAGGGCCGAGGCGGAGTACTTGATGCCGTGGTGCTGCTCGAAGCGCGACTTGAGGCCCTTGAGGATCTCGACCGTTTCGGGGACCGACGGCTCGACGACGTCCACTTTCTGGAAGCGACGCGACAGCGCGTGATCTTTTTCGAAGATCTGGCGGAACTCGGTGTAGGTGGTAGCGCCGATGCACTTAAGCTGCCCGGATGACAGGGCCGGCTTCAGCAGGTTGGATGCATCCAGGGTGCCGCCCGAAGCCGCGCCGGCGCCGATCAGCGTATGGATCTCGTCGATGAACAGAATCGCGTTCGGGTGTTCGACCAACTGCTTCAGCACCGCCTTCAGGCGCTGCTCGAAATCGCCGCGGTACTTGGTACCGGCGAGCAGGGCGCCCATGTCCAGGGCGTAGACCTGGGCGTCGGCCAGGATGTCCGGGATGCGGCCTTCGACGATGCGGCGCGCCAGGCCTTCGGCGATCGCGGTTTTGCCGACCCCGGCTTCGCCGACCAGCAGTGGGTTGTTCTTGCGGCGGCGGCACAGGGTCTGGATGACACGCTCGACTTCCTTCTCACGGCCGATCAGCGGGTCGATCTTGCCGAGCAATGCCTGCTGATTGAGGTTCTGCGTGTAGTTGTCGAGAGCGCCGCCGGGACTTGCGCCTTCCTGTTCCTGTTCGCCTTGTTCGGAGTCGCCCGAGGGGCGCGACGGGTTTGCTCCCTGCTGCGGCGTCTTGGTGATGCCGTGGGAAATGAAATTCACAACATCCAGGCGGGAGATGTTCTGCCGCTGGAGGAAGTACACGGCGTGGGAGTCCTTCTCGCCGAAGATCGCCACCAGCACGTTGGCGCCGGTGACTTCCTTCTTGCCGGACGACTGCACGTGAAGGATGGCCCGCTGGATGACACGCTGGAAGCCGAGGGTCGGCTGGGTGTCGATGTCTTCGGTGCCCTCTACCTTCGGCGTGTGCTCATTGACGAAGTTCGTCAATTCCTTGCGCAGCTCGTCGGTCTTGGCGGCGCAGGCGCGCAGCACTTCGGCGGCGGAAGGATTGTCGAGGAGCGCAAGCAGGAGGTGCTCCACGGT
Source organism: Zoogloea sp. JDB1 (assembly GCF_056724025.1). NCBI lineage: Bacteria > Pseudomonadati > Pseudomonadota > Betaproteobacteria > Rhodocyclales > Zoogloeaceae > Zoogloea > Zoogloea sp. JDB1. Next base: position 5,426,447 of record NZ_CM161496.1, on the reverse strand, counting down.
GATGAACTCATGGCGCTTCTGCCGGGCTTCGACAAAGGCCATGTGCAGACTGACTTCAAGCTCTTGCGCGATCATTTCAGTTTTCCTCCATGACGCAAGCCAAGGGGTGCTGGTTCTGGCGTGCGTACGCGATGACCTGCTCGACCTTGGTGGCTGCGATGTCTCGCGGGAAGACTCCGCATACACCAACGCCCTCTCTGTGCACTTTGAGCATGATCCGCGTGGCTTGTTCGCGGTCCATCCCAAAGAATTTCTGTATCACGGTCACCACGAAATCCATCGGGGTGAAATCGTCGTTAAGGAGCATGACCTTGAACAGCGGTGGCGGCTTGACCCGCGTGACCTCTGTATCGAGAACCGACTCTTCCTGCTTTTTGATGACCATGCGAACCATTCTAAACAACCTCGATGATTGTGCAAGAGCCACCCCGCACGCCCATCTAGGGAAACCTGGGGCAGCGCGTTAGCCTTTTCATGGTGCGCTGCAAGAGGGAATTAAGTCGCGAAAAAACAGATGCTTCGACCCGAAATAGGATTAAACGCGACAAATGGAACCCGCTCGCATGCTGTGTTGCAACAACTGTGCCGGTTCATAAATGCGTTGACGGCCTCAATCAAGTCACGTAAAAGCCAAACTGTGTTCGCGCCAAGTTAGAAGCGACGAGTCTTTGCGTCGCGTATTTGAAGATATGCCTTCGAAAGCTCTCGCTTGTCTTGACTCGATAGCACGCTGGATGTCCGGATCGTATTACTGAAATCAAGAAGGAATTTGCAATATGGCAACTGGTACTGTTAAGTGGTTCAACGACGCCAAAGGTTTCGGCTTCATTACGCCGGATGACGGTAGCGAAGACTTGTTCGCCCACTTCTCTGCGATCAACATGAATGGCTTCAAGTCGCTGAAGGAAGGGGAGAAAGTCCAGTTCGAAGTCACTCAGGGCCCGAAGGGCAAGCAGGCGTCGAACATCCAGCGCGCTTGATGCTCCCGACCTGCCAGGGTTGATCACCCTGGTGTTGTGACCAAGGCCGCCGATGCGCGAAAGTGCATTGGCGGTTTTCTTTTCCCGGGCCGAATTTTCTGTTGTGCGATGGTGTTTGGAAAACCGACTTGTTGGTCGCCAGGCGGGCTTTGGGGAGACTCCACTAGCGCACGTGGATGCTCTTGAAATACATCTCTCATGCTATTGGGTGGTGCGTTGGCAGCAGGGTTTCGCACATTTTTGATGCGCGCTGTCGGAAATGTGACAGTTGTTTGTATGGTTAGTGCTGTGGGTGGGGGAGGGGATTGAGTGTGGAGTAATAAAAAACCCGCTCGAGAGCGGGTTTTTTATTACTGTGCAACAAGCGGTAATCGCGTGCCGGAAGCAATTACTTGAGTTTCACTTCCTTGTACGGCACGTGCTTGCGGGCAACGGGATCGTACTTGTTGAATTCCAGCTTGTTCGGGGTGGTGCGCTTGTTCTTGGACGTGGTGTAGAAGTGCCCGGTGCCAGCAGTGGACTCGAGCTTGATTTTTTCGCGGCCGCCTTTTGCCATTTTGATTTATCTCCTGGTTAAAAAGGCTTAGACCTTCTCGCCGCGAGCGCGCAGCTCGGCGACGACGGCGTCGATGCCCTTCTTGTCAATGGTGCGCAGAGCTGCGTTGGATACGCGCAGGCGCACCCAGCGGTTTTCAGCCTCGCTCCAGAACTTGCGGTTTTGCAGGTTCGGCAGGAAGCGGCGCTTGGTCTTGTTGTTCGCGTGGGAAACGTTGTTGCCCACCATCGGTGCTTTTCCGGTCACTTGGCAAACGCGAGCCATTTGTTGCTCCAAACTGGTTTGATTCGATAAGACCGCCGATTATAGACAACTATGTGTACTCAAATCAATACCTTGGTGTCGTTGCGGTGAGCGCCGCCTCATCGGTGGGATCAACCAAGGGGCAGACCGCGCTCGGCAAAGGACAGTGGCGGGGTGTTGCCGGCGACGATGAAATGGTCGAGCACCCGCACGTCCACGAGGGATAGGGCTTGGCTGAGGCTGCGGGTCAGGGTCTGGTCGGCCTGGCTGGGCTCGCTGACGCCCGACGGATGGTTGTGGGCGAGGATGACGGCGGCAGCGTTGCGCTGCAGGACCAACTTGACCACTTCGCGGGGATAGACCGAGGTCTGTGTGAGGGTCCCGCGGAACAGTTCCTCGGAACCCATTACGCGGTTCTGGGCGTCGAGGAGCAGGATCATGAAGACTTCGTGGGGCAGTTGCCCAAGTTTAAGGCGCAGCCAATCCCGAACCGCTTTTGGGGAATCGAGGACGTCGCGCCTGGCCATTTCTTCGCCCAGGGCCCGCCGCGAGAGTTCGAGGACGGCCTGCAACTGTGCGTACTTAGCGGGCCCCATGCCGGGAATGGCTGAGAAGGCAGAGGCCGATGCGTTGCACATGGCCGACAGGCCACCGAAGTGCTTCAACAGTTCGCGGGCCAGGTTGACGGCGCTCTTGCCGCGAATGCCGACCCGCAGGAACAGGGCCAGCAGTTCCGCATCGGACAAGGCTGCCGCGCCATGGGCCAGCAGACGTTCCCGCGGGCGTTCGTCGGCGGGCCAATCGGTGATCGCCATGGGGGGTACAATCCATTCTTCCGTAGGTAACTGATAATACCATTGGCATGAGCGAGCTGAAGGGCAGGAAACTGGTACTGGGCGTGACCGGCGGCGTGGCGGCGTACAAGGCCGCCGAGTTGGTGCGGCTGCTCGGCAAGGCGGGGGCGGATGTCCATGTGGTGCTGACCGAGGGCGGCGTGCGCTTCGTCACGGCGGTGACGTTCCAGGCCCTGTCGGGTAACCCGGTGTGGACCGACCTGTGGGATCCGCGCATGGATAACAACATGGCCCACATCGACCTGACCCGCGACGCGGATGCGATCCTCATCGCGCCGGCGACTGCCGATGTGATGGCTAAGCTGGTCCATGGCCTGGCCGATGATCTGTTGACGACGCTCTGCCTGGCTCGGGAGTGCCCGCTGCTGGTGGCGCCGGCGATGAACCGCCAGATGTGGGAGAACCCGGCGACCCGGCGCAATGCCGCGCAACTCGTGGCCGACGGCGTGGGCCTGCTGGGGCCGGGGGCCGGCGAGCAGGCCTGCGGTGAGGTCGGGCTTGGACGCATGCTAGAGCCGGAAGAGCTCTGCGAGGCAGTGATCGCCTTCTTCCAGCCGAAGCTGCTGGCCGGGCGGCGTGTCGTGATGACGGCGGGGCCGACTTTTGAAGCCATCGATCCGGTGCGTGGCATCACCAACTCCAGCTCGGGCAAGATGGCCTACGGGCTGGCCCGGGCCTGTGCGCAGGCTGGCGCCGAGGTAACGCTGGTCAGCGGCCCGGTCGCCTTGCCGGTTCCGGCCGGCGTCGAAAAGCTTGGTGTGCGCAGTGCGCTCGAGATGCGCGAAGCGGTCTTTGCTGCGCTGCCCGGTGCCGATGTCTTCATCGGTGTGGCGGCGGTTGCCGACTACCGTCCGGCGACGGCGGCCGAGCACAAGATCAAGAAATCCGGCGCCGAGCTGAGCCTGACTTTGACGCCCAACCCGGACATCCTGGCCGAGGTTGCGGCCCTGCCGGAGCCGCCATTCTGCGTCGGCTTTGCGGCCGAGAGCCGCAACCTTGACGAATACGCGGAAGGCAAGCGCAAGGCCAAACAGCTGCCGCTGATCGTCGGCAACCTGGTGCAGGACGGCCTCGGCGGCGACGACAATCAGGTCGTGCTCTTCGACGACCAGGGGCGTCATCCGTTGCCCAAGGCGCCAAAGCCCGACGTGGCGCGCGCCATCGTGGCCCATCTGGCGGCCTTGCTGCCAGCTTCCTGATTAAATTGACTGACGACTCACGAGGCGACGCCATGCATAGTATTGACATCCGCATTCTCGACGAACGCTTGAAGGCGCAACCTCCGGCCTATGCCACAAGCGGTTCGGCCGGGCTCGACCTGCGCGCATGCCTGGATGCGCCGGTAGTACTCACGCCTGGGCATACCACGCTGATCCCGACCGGTATCGCCATTCACCTGGCCGATCCGGGATTGGCGGCGATGATCCTCCCGCGCTCCGGCCTGGGGCACAAGCACGGCATCGTGCTGGGCAACTTGGTCGGGCTGATCGATTCCGACTACCAGGGGCAGATCTTCGTATCGACATGGAACCGTGGCCATGACAGCTTCACGATCCAGCCTATGGAGCGCATTGCTCAACTGGTGATCGTGCCAGTGCTGCAGGTGGCCTTCAACGTGGTGGAGCATTTCGAGGAGAGCGACCGGGGCGCCGGTGGCTTCGGCAGTACGGGCAAGCATTGATGCATTACGCGGGGATTCCGACCGGCGTGCATGTATTGCTGGAGGATGGTGAGCGTGTGCTGCTGATGCGGCGTGCCGGAACCGGCTTTTTCGACGGGCTGTACAGCCTGCCTGGCGGGCACGTGGAGGAGGGTGAGTCCGTACGCCAGACGGCCATCCGGGAGATGAGCGAGGAGCTGGCTATCGAACTCGACGCGGCGGATCTTGAGATCGTCGGCGTGGTGCATCGCCGCTCGGACACGAACCGCATTGATTTCTTCCTGCGTGCACTCCGGTGGTCGGGAACACCGCGCATCGCCGAGCCGGACAAGTGCGACGATCTGCGCTGGTTTGAGCGTGATGTGTTGCCCGCGGCGACGGTTCCTTACGTGCGCGCCGCCCTGCTGGCCGGCGCCGGCCCGTGGATTCGGGAACTCGGCTGGTCGTGATCCAGACTCGCCGGCGCCCTGGGACGTCGGCAAGACTGACGTGACGATGACCTATTCGGGAACGCTGACGGTACCGGCGCTGTAGCTGATCGCATCCGCTGCGGCGGGACTAGCAGCGATCGGCGGAATGTTGCTGCCCGTCAGCGCTGGTGCGGCACCCGGCGTACCTCCCCGTGGCGTGGTACGGATGAGTTGGGACGGAGGAAGCGGCGCGCCGGTCTTCAGATGGGCATACATCAAGTCCATTGCCCGGTTGAAATACACATGCAGCGGTACCAAGCGGGAGTCGTAGCCCGGCAGCAGCGCGTTGTCGATGAAGGTGTCGAAGTGCTGCGCATTGGTAACCTCGTAATAACGCAGCTGGCTCTTGCTGCCATCAAGCTTCTGGCTGGCTCCGAAATAGGCGCGAGCGGCGTGATTCACCGGGATCAGCGTGTCCGAGCGGCCGGCGACGATGACTGTCGGCTTGCCGCCCAGTGCGCCGGAGGCCTGGACTTCGGCAATACCCTGCTTGATGCGTTCGGACTGTGCGAGATGCGTACCGCTGAGCTTGGCGCCGCTGACCGGATCGACGCCGGTGGCCAGCGCCCGGGCGCATAGCGCACCGTCCAGTGCACCGTCCGCGAGGCCCGTGGACGGTGAAATCGCCAGCACGTCGCGCAACGCGCCACCGCTGGCATCGTTGTAAACCAGGTTGATGCCGCTGGTCGGTGGCACGCCGTTGCCACTGGCAAAGATGCCGGCCTGGACGAGCGGATTGGTGGCCGTCACCTTCCCCAGGTCCGTGCTCGCGGTGACTGTGGTCGCGAAGCTGAAGCCGCAGACATTGTCGGCGACGCTAAAACGCCCGTAGGCGTTCAGGTAGGTGACCACGATCGAGGTGGTGGCGAAGGCATGGTGGGATGCGTGGTAGAGGTCGTGCTCGGTGCTCCAACCGTAGGCGTGCAGCTTCTGCATCGCTTCGTCGGCCTGTTCCTGCAAGGTCGCGCCGGTGAGCAGCCCCTTGGCCTTGAGCGCGGTACAGCGGTTGGTGCCGTAGGCGGCGACGAAGGCGACGCCCGGCGATCCATTGGCCATGCTTGGCGAGAGGGCCGCGCAGGGCTGGTACAGGTTGGCGTAAGTGAAGTAGTCGAGCAGCGGCTTGCCGATGGTGGCAACGGTGTTGCTGCCTTGCTTGATGGACAGCCCGCTGACGTCCTTCGGCTGGATCTGCGGTTCGCCGACCGCGATGCCGTCGATCAGGCCGAGCGTGTCCTGTTCCGCGGCCAGTAGGGCAGCGCCGCCGCCGTTGGAGACGGAGGACGCGAGTACCAGCGTATTGGCTGGCCGGATGGTGCGGCGTTTCTTGCCATTGGTGCCTGCAACTCCGTACTTCTCGTTGAGTACGTAGAAGGCGAAGCCGATCGCATCAAGGGTGTTGCGACCCCAGTCTTTTTCCGGGTTCTGCTGGGAGTGGGCGTGTTTGTAGGCGACGCGGTTCGGAAAGACCTGATTGAAGGCGTCGAGGGCGTTCTTGCTGAGGTCGGCGGCGAACAAGGCTCTCTTGCCGGCCGCGGCAGCGGTGACGACGGTGCCGTCGATGAGATTGACGGTATCCACCGTCAGGTCGTGCATGCCGTTGCCACTGCCTTTGTCGGTGTAGGCCACGGCGCAGCCATGCTTCAGCCCCCATTCCCCGGCGGTGCCGATGGCCCCATAGATGCCGCGGGAGCCCGACGACGTGGCGGTGACGATGCACGGATTGGCGCTGTCGAAGCTGTCCGGAACCTGGACCATCAGCGTCACCTTGCGCTTGCCGCTCATGTCGCCGGCGTAGGCAATGGCCTCGAGACCGCTGATTTTGCCTTCGCCGAGGGTGTCGCTACCGTGGATGTCGATGTTCGGCCCGAACAGGGTGCCGTAGCCGCTGGTGCTTTTGTTGGCGTTGACCAGTGCCCGGTAGTTGTTGTAGATGGCGTTGCGGCGCAGCTCCGCCGGGGTGGGGGTGGCTGGGTTGGCATACAGCGGGGCGGTCGCGCTGCCGAGCCCCGACTTGCCGAGGCCCGCGGTCAGCAGATCGTCCCTGTCGCCGTCGTAGGTGTGGGTGGTATAGGTGTCGGCCCATACGCGCTCTGGCAGCACGTTGTAGGTGACGAAGCCGCTGCCGCTCGGCTGGAGATCGACGAGGGTCAGCAGGCGATCGGTCTCGTCGCCGTCCGTGTCGGCCGTGCCCGGCGTGAAGCGGGCGCTGCGCAGGCTTTCGGGGCGTTTGCCGAGTTCTGCTTGCAGCGCGTCGAGGAGCTTGCTGTCGGCGTTGGCGACGGCACTGCCGCTGACATCCTTGAAGCTGCCCGAGGTGAAGGCGGCCTGCAGGGCATTGTTCGAGTCGGCGCCGAGCGCCAGCAGCGCAATGCTGTTGGTCGCGTTGTTGATGTTGGCGGGTTTGCCGGCGTCGTCGACGGCGACCAGGGCGTGCCAGATGCCTTTGCTGCCGGTAATCTGAAGCATGAAGGGGTAGCTCAGGCCGGTGATGTCAATGCTGAAATTGCCGTTGGCGTCGGTGGTGGCCTTGCGGGTTGTTCCGCTGGCGTCCTTGAGACTAACGGTCTTGTTGGCGATCGCGAGACCTTCGGCGGCAAAGCCGTTGAGGTTTGTCGTGCTGCTACCTTTGCCGCTACTACCGCCGCCGCAGGCGGTCAGGACCAGAGCGCCGCTGAGCGCGAGGGCAAGGGCTGACTGACGTATAGGGTATGTCATGTGTCTCCTCCTTGTTATGTTGCATGGAAATCCGAAAGGAGCTTCCATACTCATATTGGTTGGCGAGGGCTACGGATGACACTGGGGTTTACGCCAATCGGCAGGCGTCCGTTTATTGGGCGTTCAGGGCGCTGGATGGGGGGCGGTGGCTGGCGCCGGTGAGGCGAAGATGTTGCAGAAGCGCAGTTCCTGCGGATAGGGGTAGAAGTCCTCCACGTAGCCGTTGCGGATCTTGTCCTGGGCGTCCTGCCAGAAGGCCGGGTCAAGCAGCCTGCGGTGGTGCTTGAGGAAGGCCCTGCGGATCTTCGGCTGGCCGAGCAGAAAGGTGGCGAACTCTTCCGGGAAGATGTCCCGAGGGCCCGCCGAGTACCAGGGTTCGCCGGACATCTCCATCTCTTCGTTGGGGGCGGGCGGGATCTTGCGGAAGTTGCAGTCCGTCATGTATTCGATCTCGTCGTAGTCGTAGAAGACCACGCGTCCGTAGCGAGTGATGCCGAAGTTCTTCCACAGCATGTCGCCGGGGAAGATGTTGGCGATGGCGAGTTCGCTGATGGCCTGGCCGTATTCCCGCACGGCTTCGTCGATCTGCTCGTCCGTGGCCTTGCTCAGGTGGATGTTGAGCGGTGTCATGCGGCGTTCGATGTAGAGGTGCTTGATGACCAGGGTGTCGCCGTCCTCCTCTATGACTGACGGGGCGAGTTTCTTGAGCTGCTGGACCAGGTCCGGGTGGAAGCGGCTGCGCGGCAGGCCGACGTTGGAGAATTCGAGGGTGTCGGCCATCCGCCCGACGCGGTCCACCTGGCGGACCAGCAGGTATTTGCGCTTCACTGTGGCCCGGTCCATGTTCTTGGAACTGCCGAACACGTCCTTGATGATCTTGAAGACGTAGGGGTAGGACGGCAGCGTGAACACCAGCATGACCAGGCCGCGGATGCCCGGCGCCTCGATGAAGTGATCGTTGGAGTGGCGCAGATGGGCGATGAGGTCGCGGAAGAAGATCGTCTTGCCCTGCTTTCCCAGGCCCAGCATGGTGTACAGCTCGGAGCGTGGCTTGTTGGGCATGATGCTGCGCAGGAACTGCACGTAGCCGGACGGTACCTCCATGTCCACCAGGAAGTAGGCGCGCGACAGGGAGAACAGCAGCGAGATCCGCCAGGTGTCGAGCAGGATGGTGTCCAGGTACAGCTTGCCGGACTGGCCGTGGCGCACGGCGATCACGAAGGGGTATTCCTGGTAGCCGTTGATGGCCTTGCCGATGATGTAGGCGGTCTTGTTGCGATAGAAGGCCGAGTACAGCACCTGGATCTGGCAGTTCACCTCCATCCTGGGCCATTCGCCGATGTATTGCTCGACGGTGCGCATCACGTAGTCCACGTCGCGGTCGAGGTCCTCGAAGGGGCGCTGCCAGTCGAAGTCCTCGACGATCCGGCAGATGGTGGCGCGCAGGCCTTCGTCCTGGGGGTAGTAGCTGGAATAGGTGGGTGGGAAGGACTCGATGTAGTCCGTCGAGATGGCCGGGCGGGCGAAGATGTAGTCGTTGTTGAAGTAGTCCCGGTGCAGGATCTTGGTGGTCACCGAGTTGAAGAATGTCTCCGCCAGTTCGGGCTGCTTGTGTCTGATGAGCAGGCCGATGAAGTACAGCTTGACAGCCTGCCAGGTGGCGTCGTCGATGGATTCGGCGTCGAATTCCTCGTGCAATCGGAGCACGGCTTCGTTCACGCGGTCATCGTAGAACTGCACGCGCTCGCGCACGGCGGATAGCTGGCCCTGCCAATCGGCGGCTTCGTAGCTTTCCTTGGCGCGCCGGGAGGTTTCGCGAAAAATCCGGTAGTGCTTGTTGAAGCCCTCGATCATCGCCTGCGCGATGGCCTGGGCGACCGGGTTCTCGGTGCTGTGGGTCTCCATTCTTCCTCTCCTGGCATGCAGGAATTCCGGCGGTGAGCGTACGTGTGTGTATGCCGGACTAGACGGATTGCCGAGTCTAGCACCGCAGTCCGGTGACCGCGAAAGCGGCGGAGAAGGGCGCGCAGCAAGGGTCTTCAATGGAATGCCGGACGCTTCTAGAGGGCCTGTATTTCGGCCATAATCGTTGCACTTTGCTGCGGCCTGGAGGAGGGCCGGGCGGGGTAGACAGTGGATCGGCGGCCATGGACGGGCTCCGTGCTGCACGTCTCCGAGAACCAGAAAGTCGCGCGTGGCGAAAGCCGTGACCCGACCGATTCACCCACACATCCGCAACATAATTTGAGTTGAGGGGGTTGGAATGAGTACGTCTCTGATCAAAGTGCCGGCCGGCGGTGCAAAAATCGTCCCTGGCCAGGCCATTCCCGACAATCCCATCATCCCTTACATTGAGGGTGATGGCATTGGCGTGGACATCACGCCAGTGATGATCAAGGTGATCGATGCCGCGGTTGATAAGGCTTACGGCGGCAAGAGGAAGATCTACTGGATGGAGGTGTACGCGGGTGAGAAGTCCACCCAGCTGTACGGTCCGGACGAGTGGTTCCCGAAGGAGACCTTCGACGCCCTCAGGGAGTACTCGGTGTCCATCAAGGGGCCGATGACCACACCAGTAGGTGGCGGCATACGATCCCTCAACGTTGCGTTGCGCCAGGAACTGGATCTTTACCAGTGCGTGCGCCCGGTCCAGTACTTCCAGGGGGTGCCCTCGCCGCTGAAGAGTCCGGAGCTGGTGAATATGGTGATCTTCCGCGAGAACACCGAGGACATCTACGCCGGTGTCGAGTGGGCGGCCGAATCCGAGGGGGCGAAGAAGGTCATCAAGTTCCTGCTCGAGGAGATGGGGGTCAAGAAGATCCGTTTCCCCGAGACTTCCGGTATCGGCATCAAGCCGGTGTCCATCGAGGGGACGACGCGCCTAGTGCGGGCGGCCATCAAGTATGCGATCGACAATGACCGCAAGTCGGTGACCATCGTCCACAAGGGCAACATCATGAAGTTCACGGAAGGCCTGTTCCGTGACGTCGGCTACAAGGTGGCCCATGAGGACTTCGGCGCCGAGCCAATCGACGGCGGTCCGTGGTGCAAGTTCAAGAATCCGAAGACCGGCCGCGAGATCATCGTCAAGGATGCGATCGCCGACGCCTTCCTGCAGCAGATCCTGCTGCGTCCGGCCGAATACGACGTGATTGCCACCTGCAATCTCAATGGCGATTACATCTCGGATGCGCTGGCGGCCCAGGTCGGGGGCATCGGCATTGCGCCGGGGGCCAATATTTCCGACCAGTACGCCTGTTTCGAGGCAACCCATGGCACTGCGCCCAAGTACGCGGGGCTCGACAAGGTCAATCCCGGTTCCATCATCCTGTCCGCCGAGATGATGCTGCGTCATCTGGGGTGGACCGAGGCGGCCGACTTGGTCATCAAGTCCATGGAGGCGGCGATCTGCGACAAGATCGTGACCTACGATTTTGCGCGCTTGATGGACGGCGCGACCGAGGTGTCCTGTTCGGCCTTCGGAGATGCGATGATCGAACGGATGTAGCATCGGTTCTGTGGCGCCATGCCACCAGCGACCAATAGAAAAAAGCCCTCTCGCACGTGAGAGGGCTTTTTGCTGTCTTGCCAGCCCGCCTTGTGAGCGGGGGCTTGTCAGTCTCAGGCGCCGAAGGACTTCAGCGCAGCGTTCAGCGTGGGGCTGGGACGCATGATGGCCTTGCACTTCTCGGGATCGGCCTTGTAGTAGCCGCCGATGTCCGCGGGCTTGCCTTGTACGGTCTTCAGCTCGGCAACGATGTGGTCTTCGTTGTCGGTCAGGGTCTTGGCCAGCGGGGCGAAGTGGGCAGCCAGTTCGGCATCCTCGGTCTGGGCAGCTAGTTCCTGGGCCCAATAGGTGGCCAGATAGAACTGGGAGCCGCGGTTGTCGAGCTCACCGGTCTTCGGCGATGGCGACTTGCGGTTGTCGAGCAACTTGCCTGTGGCTGCGTCGAGGGTCTTGGCGAGCAGGACAGCACGCTTGTTGCCGGTCTTGATACCGAGGTCTTCCAGCGACACGGCGAGGGCCAGGAATTCACCCAGAGAATCCCAGCGCAGGTGGTTTTCTTCGGTGAGCTGCTGGACGTGCTTCGGCGCGGAGCCGCCGGCACCGGTTTCGTACATGCCGCCGCCGGCCATCAGCGGAACGATGGACAGCATCTTGGCGGAGGTGCCCAGTTCCATGATCGGGAACAGGTCGGTGAGGTAGTCGCGCAGGATATTGCCGGTCACGGAGATGGTGTCGAGGCCACGGATCACGCGCTCCAGGGTGTAACGCATGGCGCGGACCTGGGACATGATGTGGATCTCGAGGCCGGTGGTGTCGTGATCCTTCAGGTAGGTTTGAACCTTCTTGATCAGTTCAGCTTCATGCGGACGATAGGGGTCGAGCCAGAAGACCGCCGGGGTGTTGGAGTTGCGAGCACGGGTGACGGCCAGCTTGACCCAGTCACGGATTGGAGCGTCCTTGACCTGGCACATGCGCCAGATGTCGCCGGCCTCCACGTTCTGGGTCAGCAATACTTCGCCGGAGTCGATATCGACAATATTGGCGATGCCGTCTTCGGGAATCTCGAAAGTCTTGTCGTGGGAGCCGTATTCCTCAGCCTTCTGGGCCATCAGACCGACGTTCGGCACGGTACCCATGGTTTTCGGGTCGAAGTTGCCGTTGGTCTTACAGAAGTTGATCATCTCCTGGTAGATGCGGGCGAAGGTCGATTCCGGCATTACGCACTTGCTGTCGTATTGCTTGCCGTCTGCGCCCCACATCTTGCCGCCTTGGCGGATCATCGCCGGCATGGAGGCATCCACGATGATGTCGTTCGGGGAGTGGAAATTGGTGATGCCCTTGGCGGAGTCCACCATGGCCAGCTTCGGACGGTGCTCCTGGCAAGCGTGCAGGTCGCGGATGATTTCGTCGCGCTTGGATTCCGGCAGGGTTTTGATCTTCTCGTAGAGGTTGACCATGCCGTTATTGACGTTGATGCCCAGTTCGTTGAACAGGGCTTCATGCTTTTCGAAGGCTTCCTTGTAGAAGATCTTGACGCAGTGGCCGAAGACGATGGGGTGCGAAACTTTCATCATCGTGGCCTTCACGTGCAGGGAGAACAGGATGCCGGCTTCGCGGCAGTCTTCCAGTTCCTTCTCGTAGAAGTCGCACAGGGCCTTTTTGCTCATGAACATGGAGTCGATGATCTCGCCTTCCAGCAGAGCAAGCTTCGGCTTCAGCACGGTGATCTTGCCGCCAGCGGCGATCAGTTCCATGCGCACGTTGCGGGCCTTGTCCAGGGTCAGGGACTTTTCACCGTGGTAGAAGTCGCCGTGGTGCATGTGGGACACGTGGGTCCGCGACCAGGGCTTCCACTCGCCCATGGAGTGGGGGTTCTTGCGGGCGTAGTTCTTGACGGCGAGCGGGGCGCGGCGGTCGGAGTTGCCTTCGCGCAGCACGGGGTTCACCGCGGAGCCCAGGCACTTGCCATAGCGGGCGGCGATGGCTTTCTCTTCTTCGGTGGTCGGGTTTTCCGGATAGTCGGGGATGGCGTAGCCCTTGGACTGCAGCTCCTTGATACAGGCCTTCAGCTGGGCCACGGACGCGCTGATGTTGGGCAACTTGATGATGTTGGCGTCCGGCTCGAGGGTCTTCTTGCCCAGCTCGGCGAGAGTATTGGGGACGCGCTGCTCGGGGGCCAGGTTCTCGGGGAATTCAGCAAGGACACGGGCGGATACGGAAATGTCGGCCTTCTCGATTTCAATCCCCGCCGGGCTGGTGAAGGTCCGGATGATGGGGAGAAAAGCGCAGGTGGCGAGGAGCGGCGCCTCGTCAGTCAGCGTGTAGATGATCTTCGATTGTCCAGTGCTCATTCTGTGTCTTCCCTCTTGCGAATTTTGATTTTGAGCGTCACGACAGTGACGGTGCGGGCCGCGTAGCCCCCCCGATGTGTCCTTTCAGGCACGCCTTCCAAAATAGCATGGTTCCCGATTCATTGCACCGGTCGGAATGTCTTCCCGGCATCCGAAATGAAGGGTTGCGAGACGGAAAAAAGCCCGCCCTGCAATGCAGGGCGGGCTTTTCAACCAGGCTCGGAGGCCGGAGCCTCTTAGCTTGGTTCGTGGCTTAGGCAGCCTTCTTGGAGGAAGCCTTGGCCGGGGTGGAGGCGCTGACGGCCTTCACGGTGGCGCTGGTGGCAGCGGCAACGTTGGCTTCGGCGATCTCGGCGACTTGCTTGGCGGCCTTGGTCACGCTGTCGTAAGCGGAGTTGGCGGCAGCGATGGCGGACTTGACGGCAGCCACGGCGACGTCGGAACCTGCGGGAGCGGACTTGGCAGCCTTGTCGAGAGCGGCGGCGAAGTTCTTGTTGGCTTCAGCGACTTGGGCTTCGAACAGCTTGGACACTTCTTCCTGGGTCTGGGAAGCGATCTCGTAGATGCTGCGGGAGTAGGCGACAGCCTTTTCCACGACGGGCTGGGCCAGGGCGGATTGCAGGGCGATCAGTTCCTGCACGTCCTTGGCGGCCAGCAGGGACTTGGCGGAGGCCACGCTGTCTTCCAGCACGGCACGGGCGGTGTTCAGGTTCAGGGCAGCGATACGCTCGGCGCTGGCGAAGGCGGTGTTGGCCAGGGTCAGCAGGGTTTCGACATTGGCCTTGTTGGCGGCAACGATTTGCTCGGGGGTGCTCATGACAATCTCCTTGAGTGAATGGATGAAATGCATTCTCGTCGGTCTTGCAATGCCCCTAGGTTGGTGCGTTGCAACATGAGGACCATTATATTCGCGTCGAAGGGGCTGTCAACATCTATTTGTTGCGCCGCACAAAAATCTTTATCTGCTTTTAATCTTATTGAAAGAAAAGAAAAATTTGAAAGTGTAGAGGCATTGTGAATAATCTCGGAGAGCCAGGGCTGGTGCGGCTGTCAGCCCTGGCGCATTGCGCCAGAACGCTTACGGAGCAGGGCTGGCTTCGCCCTTTTTCTTGGGCTGGATCGTGACCTGCACGCGGCCCTGCTGGCTGGGAATCGTGGTTGCGTTGGGGCCGTTGGTCACGACGTAGGTCTCGGTGACCCCGTTGTACTGGATGTACTGGCCACGGACTTCATCGTCGCCGTTCTTCACGTGGGCGCGCTGGAAGAACTGGGAGAGCTCGCTCCTGGCATCGTGTTCGATGCGCTCGCCTTCTCCGTCGACCCACTCGTTCTTGCCTTCCCGCTTCTGGCGGAAGCGGGCCAGGCCGCCTTCGCCGCCGGTGGCGATACCACGTTGGTAGCCTTCCATATCCTGGCTGACGACCAGTTTGTCGCTGCGGATGGTCAGGGTGCCTTGGGTCAGCACTACGTGGCCTTCGAAGATGTGGATCTTGTTCTTGTCGTCCACTGTGACCCGGTCGGCTTCAATGTTGACCGGCTTGCTGCGGTCGGCCTTTTCGGCAAAGACGAAGGAGGTGGAGAGGGCAAGGAGGGCGAGCAGCACAAACTGCCGGTGTGTCTTATTCATGGCTTCGGCGTTGGAGTGGTGCGATAGAGAGTGCCGCGGACTTGGCCGTGCAGGCGGACCTCGCCGGCCACATTGTCGCTGTCCATGTGCTCAGCGGTGATCACCGTCTGGCCCTGGGTGAGCTTCACGGGTTTGTCGGCGCGCATCTTCTCGTCGTCCGGCCAGACCGTCATCTGGTCGGTGCGCAGGGTGGATTCGGGTTTGCCCTTGTAGGCAGCGCGGCGTAGCAGGACTTGGTCGGTCAGGACGACGGTCTCGCCGTCCTTGCTCACCGTCGCGAATTCGGATTCGATGCGTACCGGCTCGGGGCGGTTCAGGTAATCCAGCCGTGGCCGAACGAGTTCGGTGGACTCGTCGTCGCCGTAGTGAACCATGCGGTCGGCAACCAGCACGTACTGGACCTTGCCGGTCAGATCGAAGCGTCGCAGGGTCAGGTTCTCCGCCGAGAAGTCGGCTTCGTGGCGACTCTTGTCCGTCTTGACTGTTTGCTCCTGCTGGGTGATCCGGTCCAGCCAGACGCTGACGCCGGCCATGATGGTCAGGACGACGAGCGGGAAGAAGCTGTGGCTGCGTCGATTCATGGCCGGCTCGCGGGAATGGGGCGATGATGTCGCAACATCAGATCACTTTTGCACGCATGAGGTCGTGGTGGTTCAACGCACCGACCAAGCGGCCATCAGCGGTGGCGACCAGCAGTTCACTGATGCGCAGGCGCTCCATCATCTCGGCTGCTTCGACGGCCAGCGCACCGGCGTGGATGGTCTTGGGGCTGCGGCTCATGACGTCGGCGATACGCGCAGTATTGAAGTCGCACCCGCTGGCCAGGGAGCGGCGCAGGTCGCCGTCCGTGTAGATGCCTACGATGTGGTCGTTGTCAGCGACGATGGCGGTCATGCCGAGGCCGGCACGGGTGATTTCCATCAGTGCATCGCTGAGCAACGCGTCTTCGCCAACTCGGGGGATCGCGTCACCACTGCGCATGATGTCCTCCACGCGGGTCAGCAGGCGCCGTCCCAGGGCCCCGCCGGGGTGGGAGCGGGCGAAATCGTCCGGCCCGAAGCCGCGGGCGTCGAGCAGCGCGACGGCCAGCGCATCCGACAGCGCCAGCGCCGCGGTGGTGCTGGCGGTGGGAGCAAGATTGAGCGGACAGGCTTCTTCCTTGATCGCGCCATCCAGATGCACGTCGGCCTCCTGCGCCAGCGGCGAGTCGGGGTTGCCGGTCAGTGCGATCAAGCGAGCGCCCTGCCGCTTGACGAGAGGCACGATCTTAAGGAGTTCCTCGCCGGTACCTGAATAGGAAATCGCGATCAGCACATCGTTGGCGGTGATCATGCCGAGGTCGCCATGGGCGGCTTCGGCAGCGTGCACGAAGTATGCTGGGGTTCCGGTGCTGGCCAGTGTAGCTGCAAATTTGCGGCCGATATGACCGGACTTGCCGACGCCGGAAACGATGACCCGTCCATGGGACGAGAGGATCAGGTCCACCGCCTCGACGAAACTGTCATCGAGGCGGATAGAGAGCTGACGCACCGCCTCCGCCTCGATGTCGAGGACGCGGCGCGCAAGCTCCAGAACACGGGTGTGCGCAGCGGCAATCGGGGCTGGGCTCATGGGAACGGCGCGTATAATTGGGTACGGCAGTATATCAGATCGATTAATTCGCCTATTCAGGGCGAACCTTTGCATGCCTATGATCAACACGCTTGAGCTGGTGCTCGTCCTTCTTGCCGGAGCCGTGCTGGTGGTCGGTATCCTCCGGTCGCTCAACCTGCCGCCGGTGCTGGGTTACTTGATGGTCGGAGCGGCTGTCGGCCCGCACGCGATGAGCCTGATGCAGGATTCCGACGGCGCCCGTTACCTGGCCGAGTTTGGCGTGGTGTTCCTCATGTTCACCATTGGGCTGGAGTTCTCCCTGCCTCGTCTGTACAGCATGAAGCGCACCGTGTTCGGTCTTGGATCGGTCCAGGTGCTGGGCACCACGCTATTGACGATGCTGGTCGGCACCATCGCTGGGCTCAACTGGGGTGCCAGCTTCGCGTTGGGGGGCACGCTGGCCATGTCGTCGACGGCCATTTTGTCGAAGCTGTTGTCGGATCGCCTGGAACTGGATTCAAAGCACGGGAGGGAAACGATCGGCGTGCTGCTGTTTCAGGATCTGGCCGTGGTGCCCTTGCTGATCCTGATTCCGGCGCTGTCGCGTCCGGCCGACGAATTGTTCGGCACGCTGGCGTTGGCGGCTGGCAAGGCGGTGCTTGTGCTCGGCCTGGTACTGTTCATCGGCCAGAAACTGATGCGGAGCTGGTTTTTTCTGGTTGCCCGGCAGCGTTCTGCCGAGCTGTTCATGCTCAACGTGTTGTTGATCACCCTGGGTTTGGCCTGGCTGACCGAGGTGGCGGGCCTGTCGATGGCGCTGGGCGCTTTCCTGGCGGGCATGCTGATCTCCGAAACGGAATACCGCTATCACGTGGAAGAGGACATCAAGCCCTTTCGCGACGTGCTGCTTGGCTTGTTCTTCGTGACTGTCGGGATGTTCCTCGATGTGGGGCAGATCATCCTCAGCCTGCCGATGGTGCTGGCCATGCTGGCGGCGCTGTTGGTTGGCAAGTTCCTGATCGTTGGTGCCGCGTCGCGAATGCTGGGGGCCAGCCAGGGCACGGCGGCGCGGACCGGTCTGTGGCTGTGCGCGGGAGGCGAGTTCGGTTTCGTGCTGTTGTCGCAGATCGATGAGGCACATCTGCTGCCGCCGGCCTTGTCGCAGGTGGTAGTTGCGGCGATGGTGTTGTCGATGCTGCTGGCCCCGCTGGTCGTGCAGTACAGCGAAAGGATCGTACTGCGCCTGGTTCCGTCGGAGTGGATGACCCGCTCTCTGCAACTGACGAATATCGCCACCCAGTCGATGTTCGTCGACAAGCACGCGATCCTGTGCGGCTTCGGGCGCAACGGCCAGTATCTCGGCCGTCTGCTCGAGCAGGAAGGCATCACCTATATCGCCCTCGACCTCGATCCCGAGCGGGTGCGCGAGGCAGCCGCTGCCGGCGAAACCGTGGTGTTCGGCGATGCAGCGAAGCGCGAGACCCTGATGGCTGCCGGGATTTCCCGGGCCTCGGTGGTGGTGATCACTTATGCCGACACCAATGCGGCGCTGCGGGCGATGAGTCAGGTGCGTGCCTGTCGTCCGGACGTGCCGGTGGTAGTGCGGACTGCGGACGAGGTGGACCTGGAAAAGCTGCAGCAGGCCGGGGCCGCGGAGGTGGTTCCGGAAGCAGTCGAGTCGTCGCTGATGCTGGCGTCCCATGCGCTGGCCTTGCTCGGCGTACCGTTGCCGCGGATCCTCAAGCGAATCCGCGAGATCCGCGCCGAGCGTTATCACCTGTTGCGCGGTATCTACCGTGGCGGCGAGCACCTGCACGAGGAGGCGCTCGAGGAGCGTCAGCAGACCCGTCTGCACTCGGTGGTCATGGATGCCGGGACATATGCCATCGGACGCAGTCTGGCGGATCTGCGCCTGAACGAACTTGGCGTGGAGGTCAGTGCGCTCCGGAGGCAGCGGGTCCGGGTGGACGATCCGACGCCGGAGACCTGCCTGGAACTCGACGACGTGTTGGTGTTGCTAGGCACGCCGTCGCAGTTGGCCAATGCCGAGACCCGGCTCTTCAAGGGTTTGTGAAGGCGGATTTTTCACTCTTTTTCAGTAGCTGGCGCAAACCGTGTAAAGGTCGGCGTCGACGAGTTTGTCAGGCGCGATGGCCGAGCCGCTGCTGGTGCCATCGCTCAGCAGCCGCACTGATCCACTGTCAGGCCGGCCATCGTCCAGCGCGATGTCTATCTGGCGCGCAAAACTGCCGGACAGCTTGTCCTGGCAGACGAAGAAGCTTCCGTTCCAGCCGGCGATCGGACTTGTGCCGGTGACGCCGATTCGCCCGCCTACGGCATTGCGGGGCAGCCAGTCCTGTACGGACACGCCTTCGGCGCCCGGATTTCGACCATCACCACCGGCGAAATTGGCAAGGCGGATGTGCTGCCAGAACAACACGCTTTCGTCGGTGGGTGTCACGGAATTCCAGAACCCCTCGAGGCGTCCGTTGCCCGGCGTTCCCCCTGTGCTGGCGGCGATTGCACCCGCGAGACGGGTTGCTACGTTTGCATCATCGCCGGGAAGTGCGCGGAAGCGGTCCTGATAACCGAAAGCATAGGTCGAGGTGCTGCGGAAATCGTTCATCACGTTCTTCACCTTCGCGCCGTTGATGAGCTCCTGTCCTTTCAGAACGCCGCCCAGCAATAGCCCGATGATGACCAGGACTACCGCTATTTCGACCAAGGTGAAGCCGTACTGTCGCTTTTTCATGAGTGTGCCTCTGGTTGACCGGAGACTCCAGTCGGGCTCCGGATGAAGTGATATGGAAGTCTCATATTAATCTATATGTCATTTTTTGGTGAGGCTTCCGGCACATTTTCAGGGGAAATTTCCACTACTGATCAGGCGGTTGGCGATGAGATTGGGGGATAGCCAGGTGAGCCGATCGTCGAAGGCGCCGCCTGGGGCAGCGGCATTCTCCGACAGGCTACGGCTGTAGAACTGGCGGCCGCTCAATGTGGTGTTGATGGCCTCGTCCGAGCCGCTGGCGGGAGGCGGGAAAGCCTGACCGTCGCCGGTGGTGGCGCCTAGTCCGTTGGCGCCGTGCGACAGGACCAACACCGGTGTCCGACCACCTTCAGTGGTCAGCTTGAGCACTTCGCCATTGCTATTGCGCGTGAAGACGTCGATGTCGCCCTCGTTCAGGGCTGCGATCTTGGTCGTGTAGCTGTCGGTTACTGCATAGCGAAGGCGTCGCCCCCAGCCGTCGGTGCCGTTGATGCCGAGTGTTGCCCATGGGAGAAGCCCCGTATATGTCTGACAGAAGCCCGCGTTGCGGTTTTCGCTACCGTCCGTCGCGCTCTTGGCAGGGCACGGAAACGCGCCTTTGCGGATTGCATGGCCGAGGAGTGCGTCCCGTGCCTCCGCCAAGGCCTCGTCCGTATTCGCCTCGGCACGGCGGGCAAGTTGTGCCCTGAGGCCGGCGCTGAGCCCGCCAGCCAGCAAGGTCAGAATCAGCATGACCACAGCCATCTCGACAAGGGTGAAGCCGGCTGCGTGGTGTGAGTGGAAAGGACTGCGTGCGGGTGTCATGGCAGGCAGAGGGCGACGTCGCCCGAATTCGTGTTGTTGTCACCGGGCTTCAGGGCTATTTGCCCGGGTAACGCATGCAGTTGGCCGGCGGAAAGACCTGCTAGGGTTGGCGCCTCGAGATACTGGGCGGTCATCTGCTTGTCCTGCGGGCTGATCCGTTGTTGGGCGGGGGCTTCGCTGCGACGTTCTCCGCCGAACAGCAGGGCGCCGCGGCACGGGCCTTCGGGCGAAGTCAGGCAGGGGCCGCCGTCGGTACAGAGGCCGTAGCGCATCAGTTCGCTCCAGTTTCCCGCGATGTCGCGTCTGTCGGGGGTGGTACAGAGACCGTTCAGGGTATTGAGGGCGGGAAGGCTGCCGAGCAGGATGGGGCCGAAGGGCTGCGCCGCGAGGGGTATCGGCAGGTTGGCTTTTTCCAGGCATTCGGCCACAGCCTGCAGGCTGCCTTGCAGGTGTTGGGCGTAGTCGTTACGTTTTTTCAGCTGATTGAAGATCTCTCCGCCGGTTAGGCTGATTATTACGTCATTGCCTGCCTCCGCATCGGTGCGTACTTCGACGATGTTGTTGCTTGTGCTACCAAGCACTTCCAGATAATGCTCAAGTTGCGCCATCTGGCCGTCGCCGCAGCGTCCCTGGCCGGCAGTACGGTGCTGCTGGGGGAGGGGCAGGCCGGGGGCGAAGACGATCGCAGCCGCGAGGCCTTGCTGGTCGCCGGCCAGCATGATGGGATGGCCTGCCCGGTCGAGTAAGCGGAACTGGCCGATGCTGTCCCAGTTCAGGCTGTCGGCTTTGGGGTTGTTCTTGAAGCTGCCGGCAACGGCATACCACAGGCACTCTCCAGTACCATCGCGCAAATCGGGAAGATTGAGCGTCCGATAGGGCAGGCGGCCGACGCTGGGCTGGTCTTTGGCTCCACAGGTTTCAGAGGAGCCGTCACCGTCCAGATCGGGGCATGGCAGATAGCCGAAGTCGGCGCTGGGATGGCCGTTGTTGCGGTAGTTGGCGGCGAAGCCGAGCAGCGCGTCCTTGGCCATCGCCAGGGCATGAGTGGTCTGGACTTCCCGTCTTAGATTGCGGGCGGCTAGATCCGCCCCGGTGCCGGTGTGTGCCAGTAGCCAGCCGAGCCCGCCTAGCGACAGCAGAAGAATCAGGATAGGGAGTATAAGGCCTCGCTGCCGGCGGGAGGGGGTCATGGCCGGGGCGTGAGATAAGGGCCTCCGACCTGCAGGCGCTGGGTTCGTCCGCCACTGGTGGTGATGCTGGCGGTGGCGTCTTGTGGATGGATTTGCAGGGGAGAGGCGGGCCTTGCCTTGCCATCCAGGAAGAGTGTCGGTGGACCGTCACTACGGGTGATGAAGCCGTCGAGCCGTGGTGGTGGTTCGACGCGTGCGGGGGCCCGCCGCTCACGGTCGATCTGCAGGCGCTCCGCGGGAGAAAAGAACAGCCGTCCCAGCGACTCGCCGTAGCTCTTGTCTGAGGCGGCGAGACAGATGATGCCCAGCAGGATGCATGTCGATTGAATATTCATTTCGACATGAATTTAGCATAAAAAAGGGCGCCGCAAAGGGCGCCCCGACAGACATGCTATGTCTGTGCCTCAGGTTCCCGCAGCGATGACCCGGTTCTTGCCGGAGCGCTTGGCGATATACATCGCCTTGTCGGCGCGGTCGAGCGCGTCTTCAGGGGATTCGTGCTCGTAGAGTTCGGCGACGCCGGCGCTGAAGGTGATCAACAGCTTCTGCTGGCGGGCCAGGAAGAAACGTTTGGTGAGGGCGCGCTGCAGGCGCGTCAGGGTGGCGACTGCGCTATCCAGGGTGGTGTCCGGAAGGAGGATGACGAACTCTTCGCCGCCGTAGCGGGCGACGGAATCCTGTGGGCGCATGTTTTCACGAACGACGTCGACGAGGTGCTGCAGCGCTTCGTCACCGGTCTGGTGTCCATGCACATCGTTGATCTGCTTGAAATTATCCACGTCAAGCAGCCCGATGCAGAGTGCTGTGCCGCGACGTCGTGCCAGGGAGGTTTCGCGGGTCAGGGCCTCGTCCAGTCCTTTGCGGTTGAGGACGCCGGTGAGGGGGTCGTGGCGGATCAACTCGCTGGTCTGTTCCAGCTCGAGTTGCAGGCGCGTGATCTCGGCATTGGCGTCGTTGACCCGTGAGTGCAGCTCTTCGATCTCATTGCGGGAACGCAGCGTGGACTCCTGGACAGTACGGGTTTCACGCATGACCTCGGCAATCACGTTGGTGAGTTCGCTGATGTCGGCGGCACCTTCGATGCGTTTGGCGCATTGCTCGATCTTGTTGTGGTACTCGCCGGTGGACTCGGAAAAGGCACCCAGGCGGTCCACGAAGCTGGCCAGCATCTGCTTGAGCCGACTTTGAGCGTCGCTCAGTTCCAGCTTGAGGGCGCCCTGACGGTGGATCACGTCGCGCAACCGGCTTTCCAGTTCGCCCAGTGTGCGGACGTCCAACGGTCGCTCGAACATTTCGCCCATCAACACGATTTGGCCGCGCAGCCAGCGGTCGTCGAGGACCAGTTCGCTGATGTTCGCTAGAAGCAGCTGCAGCACCCTTTGCAGGGCGTCGCGTATGGCGTGCTGATCTTCGGCAACCCACTCGAGGCCGGTACGGAGCTTGTCCAGGCGCTCGAGCAGCATGGCTGGTGGCATGCTGTCCAGGCCTTGGCGCAGCATAGCGGCGAGCTCACGGGCCTCTGCAGGCAGTTGGGTGCTTGCCAGTTGGGGCTGGCCGGCAAGGCTGTCAAGCAGCGCCGCCAGGAGATCCGCGTAGACGGGGCTGGGAGGGGCGCCAATGGTGGAGGCGGCCTCGGTTTCGTTGGGTGAAGTATTGCTGATGACCGGAGGAGGAAGGTCACCTGGCATGGCCTCGTCGTCGTCGCTGCGACCCCAGGCTCGGAGCAAGCCCTGCAAGCGCTCGAAGAGTTTGGCCGTATTGCTGCTGGAACCGGTCAGGACGCGCTCCAGCATCTCTCGCTTGCGCGCCTGTGTCAGGCCCGTCTGACGGCGGTCCCATTCGGTAAGCAGGTCGCGCAGCAACACGGCCCAATTGAGTTCGGGTCTGCCGGAAATCGAGAGCTTGTCGACCAGGAGACCACGCAGTGCGGACCATTCCCCTTCGGCGACAGCCGCTTCGAAATCCAGCGCCAGACGCAGAGCGTCCTGATTGTTGCGTGGCAGTGCCGACGCAATCTGCTTGAGGGCGCGCTCCGGGAAGATGTCTTCGGCGACCGACCCGGCAATCTCGTGGTAGAGCGCCCGGTAATTGTCCGGGGTTGGGGCAATACGCCGCAGCGCAAGCTGGCGCAGCGTTTCTCGGGCAACTTCAGAAGGTTGGCTGGTGTCGGTCATCTGCGGGCGGCGCGACGGGGGAAGGCGTTGGATCATCCGGCGTACTGGCTCTCTGCGTGATGAGACTGGTCCAAACTCAGGTCTCTACAGGCATCGGAATCATGACGGTTGCGCCGATAACGGCCGTCAGGAAATGGTCTTGAGGCGGATGGTGGCCCAATATGCAAAAAATGGTGACGGCGGTCCATGCTTATTCGGCGAGACCGTGTTTGAGTCCGTAATGGGTGAGTTCGGCGTTGTTGCGCAGGTTCATTTTTTCGAGCAGTCGGGCCCGGTAAACGCTGACTGTCTTGACGCTCAGGTTGAGGGCCTCGGCAATCTCGGCCGGGGTCTTGCCGGAGGCGATCAGGCACAGGGTCTGGTACTCCCGGTCGGACAGTTTCTCGTGGGCGGGGCGCTCGCTGCCCTCTCCGATAGCGTTGACAAGCTCCTCGGCCAAGGAAGGGCTGACATATTTCTTGCCGCTTGCCACCTGCCGGATGGCTGTGACCAGCAGATCAGGGGCGCTCTGTTTGGTGAGGTAGCCCGCTGCGCCGGCCTTGAGGGCGCGGATCGCATACTGCTCTTCCGGATACATGCTGAGGATAAGCACTGGCAGGCGAGGAAATTCCTTCTTGATCAACTTGAGCGCATCAATGCCGTTTCGGTCGGGCATCGAGACGTCCATCAGGACCACGTCCCATTCCCCGCCACGGACCATCTGTACGGCCTCCACGCCGTTGTCGGCTTCGCCGGCGACAGTCAGGTCGGGGGTGTCGGAAAGGATCTGGCGCAGGCCTTGGCGCACGATCGCATGATCGTCGGCAATCAGGACACGAATCGGTTTGCTCATGGACGGAGTTTCCTGTCGTTCGACTTTTCTTCAGATATCGCGGGGTGTAGCGGCGCCCTCAGGACGAGGCGGGCGCCCTGCGGCTTGGCTGGCCCGACTTCGAGTTGCCCTCCCAGGCTTGAAAGTCGTTCGCGGATGCCGCGCAGACCGAACGAATGTGGCTTCAAAAGGTCTCCAGCGGCGATGCCGCAACCGTCATCGGCGATTTCGAGCACGGCTTCGTCCCCGTCCTGCAGCAGGCGTACGTTTACCTGGCTGGCCAAGGCGTGTTTGCTGACGTTGGTCAGCGCCTCCTGAAAGATCCGGAAGAAGGCCAGCGCCGTGTCGTAAGCCGGTGCGAGATCATGATCGGTGCACAGAATGTTACAGGCGATACCTGTGCGTTGGGCAAAGTCTTCACCCTGAGATTCGATGGCTGCCGCCAGGCCGAAGTCCTTCAGGATGCCCGGGCGCAACTCACGGGTAACACGGCCCGCCGTGGCGATCGCATCGTCCAGCATGTGGATGACATTGCGGACGCCGTCAGTGGCCTCGGCAGGGCTGGCGCGCAGTTTTGCTTCAAGCCGAGCCATTTCGAACTTCATTGCTACTAGCGTGCCTCCGAGAACGTCGTGGACATCCCGGGCGATGCGCTCGCGCTCCTCTTCCTTGATGCGCTGCAGGTGATTCGATAGCGCAGCCAGCTGGCTGCGGGACTCGCGCAGGTCGGCTTCAACGCGCTTGCTGTGGGTGATGTTCCACATGACCCCTTCCCACACTGTGTTGCCATTTTCGGACAGACGCGGGGAGCTGCGCAGGTTGATCCATTTCTGTTCCCCCGACGGTAACTGGATGCGGCCTTCCCAGTTGAGCGTGCATAGCTGGTCGGCGGAACTGGCCGCTGCGGCCACGAGTCCTGGCAGGTCATCGTCGAGGAGCCAGGTCATCCAGCTCGCCGAGCCGCCGACGAGTTCGTCGGCCCCGGTGCCGAAGAGCATGGCGGCCGCTTCGCTGAGATACTGGAAGCCGAGCATGCCGTCCGGGGTGTAGCCCATCTGGAAGACCACGCCGGGGATGTTGTCGGTGAGCGCGCGCAGACGGGCTTCGCTCTGCCGCAGCGTCTGCTCGGCAAGGCGCTTTTCCCGGCGGTTGGCAACCTCCCTCAACTCTCGTTCGACGGCGGGAATCAGCCGGTCGAGTTTGCGTTTACTGAGATAGTCGTGGGCTCCTGCACGCATGGCGGCAATCGCCTCGTCTTCCTGCATGATGTCGGAGACGATAATGAAAGGCAGGTCGAGGGCGAGTTCCCGTAACACCCCAAGGGCTGCCTGCATGCTGCAGCCGTGCAGGTTGCGGTCACACAGGACGACGTCCCAGTGCTCTTGCAGGAGGGCCTCGCGAAGCTCGGCCTCCGAGGCCAGGCGTCGATGCCATGGAGCGTAGCCGGCGGACCGGAAGCGCCGGAGCAGCAGGAGTGTGTCGTTTTCTGAGTCCTCGATGAATAGCAGCCGGATCGAGGGCTTGCTGGTGCGGCCTGTTTCGATGGGCGGTGCCTCCGGACGCGGCGCAATGGACATTGGGCGATCAGCGTGCTGCGCGAATGGATCGGTTTGTTTATAATCCGCCCCTCGCTCGGGGCTTGGTAATCTTCAAGGATAGTGCAGGCGTGCCTTTTCAGTCCATGTTGATAGTGGGCTGGAACGAGCGGAATGATGCCGGTGTAGCTCAGTTGGTAGAGCAGCGCACTTGTAATGCGAAGGTCGAGGGTTCGATTCCTTTCACCGGCACCAATGGATTCAAAGATTTAGGCCGATCCGGGTGGGTCGGCCTTTTCACAGGGGTTACGCCGGGGTTACGGTTCAGTCAAACTCGCCCGATCATGGACATGCATGGATTGTTGGGGGTCGTCGTCATCTTGGGCTGTGTCTTTGCTGCCATCGCAGCGGCAGTGTTGTTTTTCCGCGACATGAAAAACAGCAAGCGAGCCGAGCAACGCCGGCAGCAACTCGTTTCGCGCCTGCGACCGAAGTAGCTGGCGCCGTTGGTGCTGCAGGCTGCTTTCATGTGCGCCAATTTTCGCCCACCCTCCCCGGAGGCGCTTTCGGCCTTCCCGCTGCCGCCGCCGGATTTCGCCTACGGCGAGGCTTATCCCAGGTCTGTCGTCCCCATCGTTACGAACTTTGCGCCGCGTATCTGGGTGCCAGCCTGCTTCGGTCTGATTCCAGCCTGGGCCAAAGACGCGAGGATCGCTCGCTCCACCTATAACGCTCGCACGGAAACCCTCGCAGAAAAGCCATCCTTCCGTAATGCCTGGACTCGCGGCCAGCTGTGCATCATCCCGGCAGAGATTCTCTACGAGCCATGTTACGAAACAGGGCGTTCCGTACGCTGGCAGATTCGACGACAGAATGTCCGGCCGATGGGGATTGCCGGGCTGTGGGAGCGAGTGGTGCAAGGCGACGGGCAGGTCGTCTGGTCGATGGCCATGCTGACGGTCAATGCAGATGGGCACGCTCTTTTCGAACGGTTCCACAAGCCCGGCGACGAGAAGCGTGCTGTTGTGATCCTGCCTGATGGTGCCTGGGGGGCGTGGCTGAGGGCGCGTTCGGAGGATGAGGCGAGGGCGCTATTGACGCTCACGGAGCCCGCTGGACTGATCATTGGTCCGGCGCCCCGCGAGGGTAAGTAGGTCAGGGGCGGGTGCCCTGGAAGAACAAGCCGTTGCTGCGGGTTGCGTTAGGGGCTACTAGGTAGAGCTGCTTGTTGGGGATGTCATAGAAGCCGACCCCGCTCACCGTGTCGGTGCCGAACGTACAGGAGCCGCCGCGGAAAGTGATGGACAGGTTGAATACGTTGACCGACCCGCGTGGTGTGGCAATCCCGGAAAAGCTGCAGTTCGATGCAACACCCGTGATGGTGCCGTTGGCCTGAAGGGTCATGAATGCGGGCTGGGGCTGGGCTCCAGTGGGCGAAAGGGTGTTGCCCGCATAGGTGCCGGTTGCCAGTGCGGCATTGGCTGGCTGCTCATAAACCGGGTTGTACTGGGTCGAGAAGGCGAAGGACTCCCGGTTTTTGTTGGTCAGAACGCCACTGAGCGACGACTTGGCGAAGTAGCTGGCGGAAATGCTGACCGGATTGACTCCGGAGCCGTCGAAGTTGATGTCCACCGCGTCCCGTGCCGTGAAGTTGCCATTGCTGGCCTGGCCTGTGCCAGCAACAACGCCGGCAATCATGTCCTTGTTGTCCTTGGCTGAATAGACCGCATAGAAGCTGCCGTCATTGAGAATCACGCCGTAGATGCCAGCCGAACTGTCGCTCGTGCCCCGCCACATGCCTTCCGCGGTGTCTGAGGCAATCAGCGAGGGATTCGGGGCTCCACTGTTGTTACTGCCGTTGCCTGCATTTACGGTGTTCCCGCCGCCGCCCCCGCAGGCGGCCATGGACAAGGACAGGAGCAGGGTGGTTGAGGTTTGAATATGGCGGGGCATGAGCACATTCCTGAGTATCGACCGATAGCGTGGCTTGCCAGAAAGGATGGGGATTCCTGAATTCCCAATTGTCCTAGAGTCGTCTGTTTCTGACGGGTTATTCGAGGCACATGAAAGATGTGCCGTATTACCAATTCGATGTGCCGGTTGTATGGCAATGGCGTATTTCGGCGTCGGCTGTGAGGACCGGCTTCCCCGGCGATTTTCATGATCTGCTTCAATGGTTCGGGGCTGATGGCGATGCACTCTAGGGGACTGGTGTGAGTGCGTTCGCGAAAAAGCTTGGCAAAGCGCGAACAAGTAGGTAATATCCGCCCCTCTCCGACGCGGGGTGGAGCAGTCTGGCAGCTCGTCGGGCTCATAACCCGAAGGTCGCAGGTTCAAATCCTGCCCCCGCAACCAGTTTCAAGCGAAAAGGCTCAATCACTCAGGTGGTTGAGCCTTTTCGCTTCATGGGCTGCATCGGCACCGTTGCAGGATGCTGCGCCCTCGTGCGGTGCCATAGCCCCCGGTTTTGATCGTTTGTGGTGCATGCGTTTGCTGGATACGGCGGGCATGATCGACATATGCACAGCCTTGGTGCATAATCAAAACCCTATATTGCTTCAGGCTCTGTATGCCGCCATCTGCGTCTCCAGAACGCAATATGGGGCCGGTCGATGGCGCCCGGACGCTCCCCCGCCCGCAGCTCCCGGTGCATCCGTGGCAGGCCTGCGGCGCGATGTTCCCGCCACGATGATCACAGTCCCTTTCTCAGTCTCCTTTTCGAAAAGCTCCAATTCCGCCCGTCGGCGTTGGCTTCGCCTGGCTTTGCCTCTGGTTGCCGTTTCCGTTCTGATCGGTTCGGTCGGTGTGGTCGGTTACCGCTACCTGAGCGAGGAGACGCGGCGGGAGACTCACCGCACGCTGGCCGTCATCGCTGAGCAGAAGCGGCAACAGATCGAGGATTCGCTGGCCGAGACACGCACCGATGCGGAACTCTATTTCGCCAGCCGATCCCAGCTGGAGATGTTGTTCCGGGGATGGCTGAACAGTGGCCGCAAGGATGCCGGGCTCGTCGAGCAGATGCGCAACCGCATGCAGGAGGTGGCCCGCGTGCGGGGATGGGGCGGCCTGGCGATCGTCGATACCGATACACACCCGGTCGTGGTGGTCGGCAAGGCCGACATCCGGGAGCATGCTGCGTTGGCCAGGGACATCCTGCGCGAGCCGCGCATCGAGTTCGTCGACCTGCACCGCACGGCAGACGGCGAGGTGCTGTACGGCGTCCTCGCGCCGATCGGGGCGTCCGGCGATAAGCCGCTGGGCGTGGCCTATCTCACCTGGAAGGCGGAGAGGGCCCTGTATCCGCTGGTGGAGTCGTGGCCCGTTCCGACACGTACCGCCGAAACCTATCTGGTGCGGCGGGATGGCAACAACGTGCGTTTCCTCACCCCGCTGCGTCACCGGGCCGTGCCGGCCTTGTCCCTCGCCCAGCCCCTGGATCAGCCGTTCCTGCCGGCGGGGCGGGCGGCTGCCGGGGAGCACGGCATCCTTGCCGGAGGGCGGGATTACCGCAATGTCCCGGTGCTGGCCTATGCCTCCCCGGTGGGAGGAACGCCGTGGTTGATGCTGGCGGAAATCGACGAGGTCGAGGCCTATGCGGGCATCCATAATTTGGCCTGGGCGACAGGACTGGTCGTCGGGCTGGGCCTGCTGTTCGTTTATTCGGCGGGCTACCTGCTGTGGCGCCGTGACCGGGCGCGCCAGGAAATGGCGACCCTGCAGGCCCAGCAGGCGGCCGAGGCGCGTTTCCGGGTGATCTTCGAGCAGGCACCGCTGGGGGTGGCCCTCCTGGACTCCCAAGGGGGACGCATCACCGAAGCCAACCGGCGCTTTGCCGAGATCGTCGGACTCGCGCCGGAGGAGATGGTCGGGCTCGACCCAATGAGCCTGACCCACTCCGATGATGTGGCGGAGAGCCGGAAGAGCATCGCCGAGCTCAATGCCGGTGAAATCTCCGGATATCGCCTGATCAAGCGTTACCTGCGGCCCGATGGATCGGTGGTGTGGGTCAGCTTGAGCTGCGCGCCGGTCCAGGTCGCCAACGAGGATCGCCACCGTTACCTGGCCATCGTCGAGGACATCACCGCCCGCAAGGAGATGGAGGAGCGCCTGCAGATCAGCGAGACGCGGCACCGCCTCCTGGCCGACAACGCCGTCGACGTCATCGTTACGATGGATCTCGACGGGCATTCCTCCTATATCAGTCCGTCCGTCGAACGCCTGCGCGGTTATTCCGTTGACGAGGCGATCGGCCAGCCGCTGACCGAAGTGTTGACGCAGGACTCCCTGCGCATCGCAGAAACCTATTTCGCCCGCCTGAAGAGCGGCCTGGTCAGAGGCGGGGCGCTGGAGCATTTTCGCGAAGAACTGGAAGTGCGCCGGAAAGACGGCACTTCGGTGTGGACCGATGTCAGCGCCAGCCCGTTGCTCAGCGCCGAAGGGGGTGTCGTCGAGATTCTCGGCGTGATCCGCGACATCAGCGAACGCAAGCGCTACGAATACAAGTTGCGCCAGGCCTCCGAAGCGGCCGAGGCGGCCAATGCCGCGAAGAGCGAATTCCTGGCCCACATGAGCCACGAGATCCGTACCCCGATGAATGCGGTGCTGGGCCTCGCTCAGGTGCTCGAGCGCGAACCGCTGGCCGGACATCAGCACGACATGGTGCAGCGCATCCGGATGGCGGGGCAGTCCCTGCTGGCCATCCTCAACGACGTACTCGACTTGTCCAAGATCGAGGCCGGGCAGTTGCGCATCGAACGGCGGCCCTTCGACCTGGCCGTGCAACTAGCCAACCTCGACAGCCTGATGGGCCAGAATGCCCGCAGCAAGGGCCTCGCGCTGCGCATCGAAGGGCCGGACCCGCTGCCCGGCCCGCTGTTGGGCGATGGGCTCCGTCTGGAGCAGATCCTGTTCAACCTGACCGGCAATGCGATCAAATTCACCGAGCAGGGCGAAGTGGTGGTGCGTGTCCGCGCCAAGGTGGTGGACGAGGCGTGCCTGAGGTTGCGCTTCGAAATCCGGGATACCGGCATCGGCATCGACCCGGAAGCCCTCAGCCGTTTGTTCGCACCCTTTGCGCAGGCCGATGCGGGTATCGGCCGCCGTTTCGGCGGCACCGGCCTCGGCCTGTCGATCTGCAAGCGCCTCATTGAATTGATGGGCGGCGAGATCGGGGCCGACAGCCAGCCCGGAAGCGGCAGTTGCTTCTGGTTCGAATTGCCGCTGCAGCGGGCCAGCGAGGCCGAGATGGCGGCCATGGTCGTGGCCGCTACGCCACCCAAGCCGACGGGCCCGCGCCTGGTTGGGGCCCACCTGCTGGTGGTGGATGACAGTGCGATGAATCGTGACCTCGTGGAGCGGGCGCTCCGCCTTGAGGGGGCCAGCTCCACGCAGGCCGCCGACGGCTTGCAGGCGATCCAGATCCTGCAGACCCGGCCGGAACGTTTTGATGCGGTGCTGATGGACGTGCAGATGCCGGTGATGGATGGCCTCACCGCAATGCGCCTGATCCGCGGCGAACTGGGCCTCATCGACCTGCCCGTCATCGCCTTCACCGCCGGTGTGCGCGAAGAGCAGCAGGCCGCTGCGCGGGCTGCAGGCGCCAACGACGTGCTCGCCAAGCCGATGGATCTGGAGCAGATGGCGCTGATGCTGGAGCGCTGGGTCAGAACGGGCGGTCGTGCCCCGGCGGTCTGCGGGGCTTCGGCGGAGGGGGCTGCGGCGGGTGCGCAAGCCGCTGCGCCGGAGGGTGCCGGGACGGCCGCGGACGACTTCCCGGAAATCCCCGGTATCGACCGGGAGCGTGCCGTTCAGCGTCTGGGGCGGGACCGGGAGATGTTCCTCGGCCTGCTCGAGCTCTTTGTCCACGACAACGCCACTGCGGTTGAGCAGGCCCGCAATGCACTTGCCGATGGTGACCGGGAGTCGGCGGGGCGGCGCATGCACACTCTGGGCAGCAACGCCGGCTTTTTGTGTGCTTTCGACCTGATGGCCTCGGCGCGGGCGCTGGAGGCGGCCATCGACCGCGGCGAGACGGAACTCGCCGACGGCTTGGATGCGCTTGAGCGTGAGATCGCAGATTTCGTCGAGGCCAGTGCGCCCTGGCGTTGAGCGGGGCTTGCCACGGAATTTCAGGACGCGCTTTCGGGCGCGTCTTTTTTTGCCCGCTCGGTCCGCGGCTGGCGGCGGTAGGCGCCGGGCGGGCTGCCGGTCCATTGCTTGAAGGCCCGGTTGAAGGCCGACGGGTCGTCGAAGCCGATCTGTGCACCGATCCGCGCGATCGACTCGTCGGTCTTGGACAACAGCGTGATCGCTGCATCCCGCCGCAGACTGTCCTTCAAGGACTGGAAGCGGCTGCCCTCTACAGCCAGCCGGCGTGCCAGAGTGCGCGCCGAGGTGTGCAGCGCGCGGGCCACGTCCTCGATGGTCAGCGGTTGGGCCAGCCGTTCTCGCAGATGGTCGCCGACCCGATGGGTGACCGGGCGCTTGCCGGCCGAGACATGGAACCAGTCCATCGGCGCATTGCGCAGGAAGGCGCTCAGGGCCGCCTTGTTGCGGCGGATCGGCAGGGACAGGCAGGCCGGATCGAGATGCAGGGCCGTCACCGGCCGGGAGAAACGGGCCGGACCGGCATACATGTGCGGATATTCGTCGGCGTGGGGCTGCGGTGGATAGGCCAGGTCGATGTGCTGGAAAGAGATGGGTTTCTCGATCATCCACGAGGCCACGCCCTGGATCAGCAGCAGCATGAACTCCAGCGCCAGGATGCGGCGCTCGCCCAGATCGGCCTTTTCGACCAACCTGACGCAGGCGCCGGCTTCCGATTCCCCCACTTCGAACTGCAGGTCGTCCAGCACCAGCCGGAAGAAGCCGGCGAAGCGGTGCAGTGCGACGCCGAGGCTGGGGGCGTCCAGCATGGACAGGCACAGGAACTTCAGCGTGCCGTTGCGCAGCGGCCGGGAGAACAGGCCAGGCGTCTCGTCGTCGTACTGGATGGCGAGCAGCCGGTACAGGGATGACAGCTGTTCGATCGTCACGCGCGCATCGTCGTGCAGCAGCTGAGCCGGAGCGATGCCGGCGCGCAGCACGCAGTCCGGGTTGAAGCCCGGCGTGTCGCACAGGTGGGCAATCAGGTCGGTGGCGAAGCGGGCTGGGATCGTCTGGGGCTGCGGATTCATGGACGGGCGGGGCTGGCCTGGGTGAGACGGAATGATGGCAGAAAATGTCAATTTGTCGTCCGCCTCTGCCACTCCCGCCCGCCATCCGATCTCCTACCATGTCGCCATCAACGGGTACTTCAAAGATGCCCGCCGGCCCCAGCCTGGGGATCGATAAATACGGAGACACGACAATCATGGCATTCCTTCAGAACCACTCGCACATGACCTGACGGGCCCTCCGGCTCGGTTGTGGCCCGGCTTTCGGCTGGCGCCCTTCGTCAATTCCCTGTTGCTCCAGGACGATCCTTGTACGCCATTGCCGGCGTTCCGAGGTGGGCGTTGCTGTGCCTCGCCGACCGTCCCGGGCTGTTGCTGCGAGGACATCCAATGCACTTCGAACTGGACGGCGAGCGCCGTCAGATCCGCGAGCTGGCCCGCCAGTTCGCCCACCGTGAAATCATGCCGCGGGCCGTCCAGGCCGACCGGGCCTGTACCTTCCCGCTGGAAGTGCAGGCCCTGGCGGTCGAGCTCGGCCTGACCAGCGTCAGCCTCCCCGCCGCGGTCGGCGGCGCCGGACTCGGTTGCCTGGACCTGGTGCTGGTCACCGAGGCGCTGTGCTACGGCTGCCTGGGTATCGGCACCGCGCTGTGTATCAACGCACTGGCGGCCCAGCCCATCGTGCTGGCAGGTTCGGAGGCGCAGCAGGCGCACTACCTCGGTCGTATCGCCGAGGGCGCGCTGGCCAGCTTTGCGCTGACTGAGCCCGGTGCCGGCTCGGACGTGGCCGGCATCCGCACCCGTGCCGAGCGGGTGGCCGGCGGCTACCTGCTGTCGGGCAGCAAGACCTGGATCTCCAACGCGCCGCTGGCCGAGTTCTTCGTGGTCTTCGCAAAGACCGATCCGGCCGCTGGCCACAAGGGCATGACCGCCTTCATCGTGCCGCGGGACAGCGCCGGATTGAGTGTCGGCGAACCCCTCGGCAAGCTCGGCCAGCGCGCCGCGCCGACCGCCGAGGTCTTCCTCGATCAGGTCTTCGTGCCGGAGGAGCAGCGGCTCGGCGAGGAGGGCAGCGGCTTTGCGCTGGCGATGGCGGTCTTCGACCACTCGCGGCCGATGGTGGCGGCCTTCGGTGTCGGCTTGCTGGAGCGCTGCATCGACGAATCGCTGACCTACGCCAGGGAGCGTCGTTCGATGGGGCACACGCTCGTCGAGCACCAGGCCATCGCCCACAAGCTGGCCGAGATGCGCATGCGCCTCGAGGCGGCGCGTCTCCTTACCTATCAGGCTGCCTGGCTGGTGGACCAGGGCAGACCCAACACGCTGCAGGCCTCCGTCGCCAAGGCCACCGCCGCCGACGCGGCCATGTGGGGCGCCACCGAGGCGATCCAGATTTTCGGCGGCATGGGCTACTCGACCGAATACCCCGTCGAAAAACTCTTCCGCGACGCCAAGGTGCTGCAGATCTATGAGGGTACCAGCGAGATCCAGCGCAACATCATCGCCCGCGAAATGCTGCGGGCGGCCTGATCCACGATTTCTTCGTCTTACAGGACTGTCCCAATGACTTTCGCTTCGCCTTCTGAACCCCTGATCCTCGCCGCTGTGCGCACGCCCTTTGGGCGCCGTGGCGGTGCCTTCCGCGACACGCGTCCCGACAGCCTGCTGGCAGCCGCTATCGACGGCGTGCTGCAGCGTGCCGGCCTGCCCGCTGAGCGGGTCGGCGACGTGCTGGCCGGCTGCGTCAGTCAGGCCGGCGAGCAGGGCGCCAACATCGCCCGCCAGGCCCTGCTGCTGGCCGGTCTGCCGGAGCACGTGCCGGGCGTGACGATGAACCGCATGTGCGGCTCCAGCCAGTTCGCCACCCACGCGGCGGCCCAGGCGGTGGCTGCCGGCGACCTGGACTTCGCCATCGGCTGCGGCGTGGAAAGCATGAGCCGGGTGCCGATGTTCCTCGACCTGACGCTGGGCCAGGGCGACTTCCGCGGCTTTGACCAGCTTCATCCGGATCTGCTGGCCCGTTACCCGATCCCCCATCAGGTCGAGAGCGCCGAACGGGTGGCCGAGCACTGGTCCCTCGGCCGCGCCGAGCTCGACGCCTTCGCCATCGAGAGCCACCGCCGTGCGGAGGCGGCACGGGCGGCCGGCGTGCATCGTGAGATCCTGCCGCAGGCCGGCGTGGACAAGGACGGGCAGACTGTCCGCCTGGCCCACGACGAAGGCATCCGGGCTGTCATCGACCCGGCGAAGATGGCCGCGATGCAGCCGGTTTTCCGCAGCACCGACGCCGGCGTGGTGACTGCCGCCAACGCCAGCCAGATGTCCGACGGCGCTGCCGCAGTGCTGATCGGCAGCCGGCGGGCCAGCGCCGACTTCGGCCTCAAGCCGCTGGCCCGTTTCCGTGCCCGCGTGGCGGTCGGCTCCGATCCGGTCATGCAGCTCACCGGCGTGATCCCCGCCACCCGGCTGGCGCTGCAGCGTGCCGGCCTGGCTATCCGCGACCTGGACTGGATCGAGGTCAACGAGGCCTTCGCCAGCGTGGCCCTGTGCTTCGCGCGGGAGTTCGAGCCTGACCTGGGCAAGCTCAACCCGTGGGGTGGCGCCATTGCCCACGGCCATCCGCTGGGGGCCACCGGTGCCGGCCTGCTGGCCAAGATGCTCACCGGGCTGGCCCATGTGGACGGACAGCTCGGCCTGCAGGTGATGTGCATCGGCCACGGCATGGCGACGGCGACCATCGTCGAGCGCCTGTGACACGCCCCATAAGAAAACGATAAGCAGCCAAGGAGGAGACCACCATGAACGACACCCGCAACGACGTCCGCCGGTCCAGCCGCAACCTGATCGGCGATGCGCTGCACCGCTCGGTACGCCGCAATCCGGCCAAGGAGGCGCTGCGCTTCCAGGCGCGCAGCTGGACCTACGCGCGCCTCGACGCCGCCGCCAACCGGGTGGCCAACCAGCTGCTGGGCCTCGGCCTGCACAGCGGCGACCGGGTGGCCGCCTACGGCCGCAACTCCGACGCCTATGTGATCCTGTGGCTGGGCTGCGTGCGCGCCGGCCTGATCCACGTGCCGATCAACTACGC
Organism: Zoogloea sp. JDB1; assembly: GCF_056724025.1. Taxonomy (NCBI): domain Bacteria; kingdom Pseudomonadati; phylum Pseudomonadota; class Betaproteobacteria; order Rhodocyclales; family Zoogloeaceae; genus Zoogloea; species Zoogloea sp. JDB1. Next base: position 5,390,364 of record NZ_CM161496.1, on the reverse strand, counting down.
GCTGATCGACAGCGAGCTGAGCTACATCGTCGAGCAGTCTGGCGCCCGTGCGCTGTTCTGCGATACCGACATCGCCAGCCATGTGCAGGCCCTCGGCCCGACGCTGGCCTGCGAATGGCAGGGCACGCTGCATGGCGGCGAGGGCGCCCACGATGTGCTGGCCTGGGCCGACACGCCGGGCCGCGACGATGCGCCGCGGCTCGACATCGACGAGGAGAGCATCGCCCAGCTGCTGTACACCTCGGGCACGACGGCCGCGCCGAAGGGCGCGATGATGAGCCATCGGGCGCTGCTGGCGGAGTACACCAGCACGCTGCTGGCCACCGACATCAAGCCCGGCGACCGTTCCCTGGCCTCGTTGCCCCTCTACCACTCGGCGCAGATGCACGTCTTCCTGATGCCGCAGCTGCTGGTCGGCGCGACCACCATCATCCTGCCGGCGCCCCAGGCCGAGGCGTGCTTCGAACTGATCGCCGCGGAGAAGATCACCTCTTTCTTCGCGCCGCCAACGGTGTGGATTTCCTTCCTGCGCCATCCGGCCTTCGGGAACAGTGATCTGTCCTCGCTGGAAAAGGGCTATTACGGCGCCTCCATCATGCCGGTGGCGGTGGTGCAGGAACTGGCCGCCCGCCTGCCGGCCCTGCAGCTCTACAACTGCTACGGGCAGAGCGAGATCGCCCCGCTGGCGACGGTGCTGCGCCCCGAGGAACACGCCGAGCGGCCGGCTTCGGCGGGGCGGCCGATCTTCAACGTGGAAACGCGCATCGTCGACACCGACATGAACGACGTGCCGCCCGGCGAGATGGGCGAGATCGTCCATCGCTCGCCGCAGCTGATGAGCGGCTACTGGAACAAACTGGAGGAGACCGCCGACGCCTTTGCCGACGGCTGGTTCCGCTCCGGCGACGTGGGCTATGTGGACAAAGCCGGCTACCTGTACATCACCGACCGCATCAAGGACGTCATCAAGACCGGCGGCGTGCTGGTGTCGAGCCGGGACGTGGAAGAGGCCTTGTACACCCACCCGGCGGTGGCCGAGGTGGCGGTGGTGGCCCTGCCCGACGAACGCTGGATCGAGATCGTCGCCGCGGTGGTGGCGCTGAAGCAGGGCGCCACGGCCAGCGCCGACGAGCTGATGGCGCATGCACGTGAGCATCTGGCGGCCTTCAAGGTCCCGAAGAAGATCTTCTTCGTCGAGGACATGCCGCGCAACGCGTCCGGAAAGCTGCTCAAGCGCGAGCTGCGACGGGTTTATTCCGCCTAGCTCTTCCCGGTTCCGGGGTTCCCTTTTCGCGTTCGTTCAACGCATCCGTTCAGAGAACACGGCGGGAGCCTTGCGCCCGCCGCCCCGCGACGGTTCGGCCCGCCGTGTCGTCGCACGTCACAGCCCCCTGTAGAGGGGCACATCGTTACCGGCCGAAAGCCGGTTTCAGGAGAGGAGATTGTCCGTGCATAACAAGAAGTCCGAGACGTGTTCCATTAACCATTCCATCGCTCGCCGCCGGCTGAGCCTGCTGTTGCTGGCCGCCTTCGGCAGCGCCGCCGCGCCGGCCTTCGCCGAAAGCGAAATCGACGCGCTGAAGCGCGAACTGGCTGAACAACGCCAGCTTATCCAGCAGCTGATGAAGAACCAGGAAGAACAGAAAAAGACCGAGATCCAGACCGGTGGCCCGGCCCGCGGTGCCGGCCTGCAGATGGGCGTGCCGACCGGCCCGTCCGGCACTTTGACGATCTACGGTGTGGCGGATGTCAGCGCGTCCACGGTGAATAGCGGTTATGGCCAGAAATCGACGATCGGCTCTGGCGGCATGACGTCCTCGCGCCTGGGCTTCAAGGGCGAGAAGGAGCTGGGCGACGAGGTGAAGGCGGTCTACCTGATGGAAGCGGGGATTTTGTTCGACACCGGTTCCGTTGGCACCGGCGCAATTACGCCGGGTATCAACAACACCGCGGTGTCCAGTGGCGGGCAGACCAGCAACGGCAGCCAGATCTTCTCGCGGCAGATCTACGCTGGCCTCTCGACCCGCTTTGGCACGGTGACCGCCGGCCGCCAGTACGCCGGCTCCTACACGTCGTCGGTGATGTCCTCAGCGATGGGCGCCGGTTTCTTCGGCTCGTCGGCTGGCCTGTTGCCGATCATCGGCGGCATGCCGACGCGGCTCAACAACTCGCTGGTGTATGCCTCACCGAAAGTCGCCGGTTTCTCGGGCCAGCTGACCCTGAGCAGCGGTAGCGAGAACAACGTGAACATGGTCACCCCGACCGCTGCCGGCGCGACGACGGTCACCACCGACAAGGCCGGCCGCGGCGGCGATCTGGCCCTGTACTACAGCGGCGGTCCGCTCAACGCCACGGTGACGGCGTGGAATGTAGACAACGCCAGCTACGTCGCCCCGGCGACGGGCCCGCAGGAAACGGGCTTGGCGAAGCGCCGCGGTTGGCAGGTGGGCGGCAGCTACAACCTGGGCTTTGCGACGCTGTACGGCAACTACGTGTATGGCCGGATCAGCGGCGGCAACTACGAGAACGTCACCGCCACGCTGTCGAAAGCCGAAGGCTGGAGCGTCAGTGCTGGAATCCCCGTCTGGCGTGGCAAGGCGCTCGTCAGCTATAGCCAGCTCGACGACAAGTCCATCAAGAACCGCGACGCCAGCCTGCTCGGCCTCGGCTACGCCTACAAGCTGCAGGACAGCACGACCTTGTACGGCACCTGGGGCAAGGTCCTCAACAAGGCCAACGCCAGCTACAGCCTGACGGATGGCGGCAACCTGGTCGGCACCGTCGCCAAGCCGGGCTACGACCCCAACGGCTACATGCTGGGCGTCAATCACGTGTTCTAAGCTCTGGCCGGCAAGGCTCGGCGGCGTGGGGGCAAGGGAAAGCGGCTTGCCTTCACGCCGGAAGCGCCTGTGTTCAAGCAAAGCGGGCGTGGCGGCGAGGTGCATTCCCTCGCGCCCGAGCGCCGTGCCGCTGCGCGCAAGGCCGGATGCGTCGCGGCCGGCGCCCTCCGGCTTGCGCGCGAGCGGGCGCGGGTTGATCGCAAGCCGAAACGTCTTGATCGCCAGGCAAAACACCTTGGCCGCAAGCCAAAAAGCCTTGCGGCCGGGCCCGCGGGGCTTGCGTGCAAGCGGGCCAGGGGTGCAGACGGACGGCAAGCGCTTGCGGCCACGGCCGGCACCCCCGGGCGTCGGCCGATTGTCATTGTTCGACGCGTTTGATGAACTTGAGCGTGAACTTGTCGCTCTCGCCGATGGCCAGGTAGTGTTCGCGGTCCTGGTCCTTGAGGCGCAGCGTGGGCGGCAGCGTCCATACGCCGGCCGGGTGGTCCTTGGTGTCCAGCGGGTTGGCGGCGACGTCGGAGCGGGCGACGAGCTTGAAGCCGGCCTTCTCGATGCGGGCGATGACTTCGTCCTCCCGCAGGTAGCCGGCCTGAAGCTGCTCGGCGGACGGGCGGTCGTTGCGGGCGCGGTGGTCCACCACGCCGAGCACGCCGCCGGGCTTGAGCACCGCGTGGAATTCGCGGATCACCGCGTCGGCGTTGCCGTCGGTGATCCAGTTGTGCAGGTTCATGAAGGTCAGCAGCAGGTCGACGGAGTCCGGCGGGAGCGTCGTCGTCAGGCCGGGGCTGAGGGCCAGTTGGGTCTTGCCGTACAGCGCCGCCTGGCTGGCGATGCGGCCGCCGATGGCGTCGTGCTCGGCGCGGGCGGCGGCGGGGTTGTGGTCGCCGGCGTGCAGCGCGGCGATGTAGTGGCCGTGGTCGCGCAGGTAGGGGGCGAGGATCTCGAACCACCAGGCGCCGACGCTGGGCCAGATCTCGACGACCGTCTGGCCGGGCTGCAGGCCGAAGAATTCGAGGGTTGCCAATGGCTGGCGGGCGGGGTCGCGCTGGCGGTTCTGCGCGCTGCGCTGGGGGCCGTCGATCCAGTGCCGGAGGGTGTCGTCCGCGTGGGCAGGGGCGACCAGCCAGGCGGTGGCGAGCAGGGGGAGCAGAAGGCGGCGGAGGGTAGGCACGGTGTCCTTTCGTGAGTGCGGGGGGCGGGGGCCGCCTGTTCGATGTCTCGCGATTCTGACGGCTGCCCCGCAAAGATCAACTGGGACAAGACGGTTGGCATAGGCCGGGCGAGGCTCAGAAGGCTTCTCCGCTGTTCTGGCGGAAATCGCTGGCGATCCATTCCCGCGCGCTCGTGGTGCTGAGCTTGAAGTCCGGCGCCACCCGCTGCTGGGCGGCCAGTTCGCCATCGGCGCCGAAGGCGCTGAGCAGGGCGTGGGGTTCGTATTCATCGGGCACGATGTCCAGCGTCACGTCCCATTCGGCGTCCTGGGCGAAGACGGTCAGGCGCTTGTGCAGGCGGGCCTGCAGCTGCAGGCGCTGGCGCTGCATGACCTCCTCGGCCGATTTCACGAGGGTCAGGAATTCGCCGTAGTTGAGGGGCTTGGGATTACGCAGGTCGCGGTCCAGATCCCACGGGGTCATCAGCACGGGTTCGCTGTCGCCGTCCCGGCGCAGCTCGACGCTCCATTCGCCGTCGCTCCGCAGCACCCGCGCGGTCCAGCCGTCTTCCTGCCACAGACGGTTTTCGCGGATCGCGTCGTCCTTGTTGGCCGGGGCTTCGACGACTTTGGGCACGGGGGCCGGGAAGGGGCGTCGTGCTCCGGCTGCGGGGGTTGAAGGCGTTACCAGGCCGCCGCTGGCATTGACGAAGGCCAGCTGCGTGGGATGGTGCTCGGGCGCCAGCGCGGCCCGGGCCGTCCGCCGGCGGGGGGCGAGGGTGGGCGGGAGCGGCGCGGCGTCGGGAGGGAAGTCGAAACTCATCTGGGCGTTCATGGGCATTGCGTCATGGGGACGCTAAGGCAAACGATTTATTTACTGTACAAAATAACACTATTTGCTTCAAGCCCGCGCCGCTTCTTCGTCTGCACTCAGCGGCCGTCCAGCCCTACCGGTAGCTCGGTGCGATCCACCACGCGACGCAGCACGAAGCTGGTGTGCACGCCAGTGACGCCCTGAATGCGGGTGATGCGGTTGAGCAGCAGGTCCTGGTAGGCGTCCATGTCGCGGATCACCACCTTGAGCTGGTAGTCCGACTGCTGGCCGGTGATCAGCAGGCATTCGAGCACTTCCGGAATGTCGTTGATCGCCGCTTCCAGGTTGGCGAAGCGTTCCGGCGTGTGCTGGTCCATGGAGATGCCGATCAGCGCCATCAGGCTGAGGCCGAGCTTTTTCGCGTCGAGCAGGGCCCGGTAGCCGGTGATCAGGCCGGATTCTTCCAGCGCGCGGACCCGGCGCAGGCAGGGGGACGGCGACAGGCCGATGCGCTCGGCCAGGTCCTGGTTGCTGATCCGTCCGTCCTGCTGAAGGATGGCGAGAATTTGCCGGTCGTAGCGGTCGAGTTCCATTTTATTGCTATAAAAGTTTTGTTGTTAGAATTTTATGCCTATTTGGCTTGATTCTGGCATGGATAACGCAAGCACCTGCCAAGCCTCTTTCCGTAAGATTCACCCATCGAATTCAATCTTCCGGAGCACGAAAATGCCGCAACAGACGCCCGCCAAGTACAGCGCTTTCCCGCCCGTACAACTCACCGACCGCCAGTGGCCCAGCTGTGTCATCGACAAGGCGCCGATCTGGATGAGCACCGATCTCCGCGACGGCAACCAGGCCCTCTTCGAGCCGATGAACGCCGACAAGAAGATGCAGATGTTCAAGACCCTCTGCGCCATCGGTTTCAAGGAGATCGAGATCGCCTTCCCGTCCGCCTCGCAGACCGAGTTCGACTTCGTGCGCGGCTTGATCGACGGCGGCCACATCCCCGCCGACGTAACCATCGAGGTGCTCACCCAGGCCCGCGAGCACCTCATCCGCCGCACCTTCGAATCCCTCAAGGGGGCGAAGAAGGCCATCGTTCATGTCTATAACGCGACCAGCAAGCCGTTCCGCGAAACCGTCTTCAACATGAGTAAAGCTGAAGTCGTCGCCATGGCCACCGATGCGGTCCGTCTTGTGCGCGCCCTTGCCGACGAAATGGCGGAGACCGAGATCATGCTCGAGTACAGCCCGGAAACCTTCACCGCCACCGAGCTCGATTTCGCCAAGGAAATCTGTGACGCCGTTACCGAGACCTGGGGCGCCACGCCTGAGCGCAAGGTGATCCTCAACCTCCCGACCACCGTCGAGATCGCCACGCCCAACGTCTATGCCGACCAGATCGAGTGGATGCACCGCAATCTCGCCCGCCGCGACAGCGTGATCATCAGCCTCCACCCCCACAACGACCGCGGCACCGCGGTGGCCGCCGCCGAGCTCGGCCTCATGGCCGGTGCCGACCGCGTCGAGGGCTGCCTCTTCGGCAACGGCGAGCGCACCGGCAATGTGGACCTCGTCACCCTCGCCCTCAACATGCACACCCAGGGCGTCGATCCGCAGCTCGACTTCTCGGACATCAACGCCGTCGCCCGTACCTACGAGCACTGCACCCAGTTGCCTGTTCATCCGCGCCATCCGTACGTGGGTGATCTCGTCTTCACGGCCTTCTCCGGCTCCCACCAGGACGCCATCAAGAAGGGTTTCTCCGCTCAAAAGGCGGATGCGCCGTGGAACGTGCCCTATTTGCCCATCGATCCCGCCGACGTCGGTCGCAGCTACGATTCGGTGATCCGGGTGAATAGCCAATCCGGCAAGGGGGGCATCGCCTACTTGATGGAGAACGAATACGGCGTGGTGATGCCGCGCCGCTTGCAGGTGGAGTTCTCCGGCGTCGTGCAGCGTTACACCGATGCCCATGGTGGCGAGGTGAGCGCCGACGACATCTGGCGCTTGTTCTCCGAGACCTATCTCGATACCGCTACGCCGGTGCGCTACTGCAGCCATCATCTCGTCGAAAACGGCGCCGTGCAGGGCATCCGCTTGAGCGTGGAGATTGACGGACAGCCGCGCATCCTCAATGGCGAAGGCAACGGCCCGATCAACGCCGCCGTGCATGCCCTCCAGAGCGCCGGCATCCGCGTCCAGGTGCGCAGCTACGAGGAGCGCTCGATGGTGCCGATCGGCGACGACGGCAATGCCCAGGCCTGCGCCTTCATGGAAATGGCCGGAGAGAGCCGCAGCGACTGCTACGGGGTTGGCATCGACGCCAACATCGTCACCGCGTCGATCAAGGCCCTCGTCAGCGGCGTGAATCGGGCCCAGGCGGCGGGCCGTCAGGTACCCAAGGCCGAGGCGCAGTCGGCCTGAGCGCTGCGGCGTAGGAGGCTCCCGTTCGGGGGCTTCCGGCCGGCAACTCCAATTCGCCAATTCACCGTCCGGTGTTGTCCTGAATGCGGACGGCGTCGGACGGTGGCGTTGTGAACGCGGTTGCCGCAGGGCACCGCGAATCCGTTTCGGATTTCCATTGAGTTGGTCCGCGTGCCGCGGAAATAAAGGCTCCTTGCCGCTCTAATCCAACGGTTTATTTGTCTGGCACATCGTTTGCTGAATCGGCGCGGCTTTCCGAAATGGGAAAGCCATTCCGAAAAACGACAGCCATCAATGGCAAATGAATCTGGAGGAGCACAATGGCAAATACGATGAAGGCCCTCGTCATGCGGGGCCTGCACGACGTGGCGGTGCTGGAGCGGCCGATCCCGCTGGCCGGGCCGAACGACGCGATCGTCAAAACGACGGTGGCGATGGTGTGCACGTCCGACTGCCACACCATCGAAGGCGGCCTCGGCGAACTGAAGGACCGGGTCCTAGGCCACGAGGCGGTCGGCGTCATCCATGCGCTGGGCAGTGCGGTGCGCGGCTTCGAGGTCGGGCAGCGGGTCGCGGTGAATGCGATAACCCCCTGCTACAAGTGCGAGAACTGCCAGCGCGGCTTCACCTCCCAGTGCCAGGTGATGCTCGGCGGCTACAAGTTCACCGCCCAGAAGGACGGCAACATGGCCGAGTACTTCCACGTCAATGACGCGGAGGCCAACCTGGCGCCGATTCCCGACGGGGTGTCGGACGAGGCCGCGTGCTACACCACCGACATGATGTCCACCGGCTTCAAGGGCGCCGAAAACGCCCGCATCCCGCTCGGCGGCTCGGGCGTGGTGTTCGGTATGGGGCCGGTCGGCCTGATGGCGGTGGCCGGCACGCGCCTGCTCGGCGCCGGCCTGGTGATCGCCGTGGACTGCGTACCGTCGCGGCTGGAGCTGGCCCGCTACTACGGCGCCGACGTGGTGATCAACTACAAAGAGCAGGACCCGATCGCCGAGATCCTGCGCCTGACCGGTGGTCATGGCGCCGACGCGGCGATGGATGCGCTGGGCTCCCAGCCAACCTTCGAGAACTGCGTCAAAGTGACCCGGGCCGGCGGCGTGATCTCCAACATCGGCTATTTCGGCCACGGTGACTACATCAAGATTCCCCGCGCCGAGTGGGGCGTCGGCATGGGCGAGAAGACGATCACCACGCTGCTCTGTCCGGGCGGTCGCGAGCGCATGGGCCGCCTGATGCGCCTGATCGAGAGCGGGCGCGTCGACCCGACCCGCCTCACCACCCACCACTTCAAGTTCTCGGAAATCGAGACGGCCCTCCACCTGATGACCACCAAGGCCGACGGCATCATCAAGCCGGTCATCCATTTCGACTGAGGCGCCGCGCCTTTCTGCCGGGCTGTGCGCAGTCCGGCGAATCCAGCAACGGGAATACGACATGAACGCAAAATTCCATGCGCAGCTCTGCGCAGGGGCGGCCCTGTGCGCCCTTTTCGGGCCGGCGATGGCCGACGAAGGTTTCACCCTGCTCGATGGGGACAAGGGTCGCTTGAGCATTTACGGAACCCTCGACGGCGGCCTGCTCAGCCGCAGTGGCAGCAACGGCGCCTACGCCGCCCAGGCCGGCAGCAGCTTCGCCGGCCACAAGTCGGAGCTGACCAGCGGCATCGAATCGGAGAGCCGTCTCGGCTTCAAGGGCAGCCGTGACCTGCGCAACGGCATCACCGCGCTGTTCCAGCTCGAAGCAGGCATCTCCATCGACGACGGCAAATCCACCCTCAGCGACGCCCAGGGCCACAGCCTGTTCCGCCGCAAGTCCTTCGTCGGCCTCAGCGGCGGTTACGGCACGGTGGTGATGGGGCGCATCGACGGCGGCCGCTACAGCGTGGCCGGCAAGTACGATCCGTTTGCCAATGGCACGGTGGCCAACATGGCGTCGGTGCAGGTGCATGGCACCCGCGCCGACAACGCGGTGGCCTACATCTCGCCGGCCTGGAACGGTCTGTCCTTCCTGGCCGCGTATACGACCAGCCTGGTCGGCCAGGAGAACCCGGGCAACAAGAACGATGGCCGCCTGTGGGCCTTCATCCCGTCCTACACGAAGGGGCCACTCAACCTGACTGTGGATTTCGAGCAGCTGGCGCCGAAGGGCAACGAGGAGCACAAGACCAACATCCTGGTCGGCGGCGCGTCCTACGACTTCGGCCCGTTCAAGCTGCACGGCTACTGGGAGAGCATCAAGACCGACAACTACAAGGACGTCTTCGACGGCAGCTTCGCCACCTACAGCGCGCTGCTCAATCACCGCAGCTGGATGGTCGGCGCGTCGGCGCCGGTTTGGGGTGAACAGGCCCGCCTGCGCGCGTCCTACGTGGTGCTCGACGACAAGACCTCCCTCGACGCGAGCTGCCGCAAGTGGGGCATCGGCGGCGTGTATTACCTGTTCGAGCGCAGCGCCTACCTGTATGCCGACGTGGCGAAGATCAGGAACAGTGCCAACGGCATCTGCTCGATCCAGCCCAATCCGGCCCGCACCGCGGTGGATTCCGGCGGCGTCGGCTCGCCGGTGGGCGGCTACGGCACCACTGGCTTCGATCTGGGGCTGAGCTACAGCTTCTGAGCGGTCGTGTGTGCCCGGCCCCGTGTGGGGCCGGGCAGCCGCTCAGGGTTCCTCTGTGGCCATCTTACCGATGCGGGCGGTGGTTTCGCGGGTGCGTTCGGCGAGCTTGCGCACCTCGTCGGCCACCACCGCGAAGCCGCGGCCGCTCTCCCCGGCGCGGGCCGCTTCGATGGCGGCGTTGAGGGCCAGCAGGTTGGTCTGGTCGGCGATCTCCTTGATCGTGCCGACCAGTTCGCCGATGCGGTGAAGCGTGGCTTCCAGCTTGGCCTGCTGCTTCTCGCGGATCTCCCGCTGCTCGTTCTCGCGCAGCCGGGTGTCGATGTCGGTGAGGGCGCCGACCGCCCGCAGAGGCGTGCCGTCGGTGGCCCGCCGGGTCTGCGCAGAGGCGCGGAACCAGCGGTATTCGCCGCTCTTCAGGGCCAGCCGGTGGGCTTCGTCGTAGGGCGTGCGACCGCTGCGGTCGGCCAGATGGTTGAGGAAGGCCTTCAGCACGCGCTCCCTGTCCTCTGGATGGAGGCGTGAGGACCAGGCGTCGAGGGTGTTGGGAAAGTCGTTCTCGTCGTTGAAGCCGAGCATCCGCCGCAGCTGTTGCGACCACCACACGGTGTTTGACGGGTGGAGGGCGTCGCCGCCGACGATCTCTATATCCCACAGGCCGTCGCTGAGCAGTTCGCGGACCAGCTCGAAGCGTTCCAGGCTGCGTTTCAGCAGGGCGTCCTGTTCCAGCGTGTCGTGGATGTCTTGCAGCGAGCCAGCTACCCGCAGCGGCGTGCCGGACGCATCGCGCAGGGTCGTGCCGATGGCGCGGAACCAGCGGTAGCTGCCGTCCTTGCGGACCAGCCGGTAGTGGATGTCGTAGGGCGTGTGGCCGCCGCGGTCGGCCAGGTGGGCGCCGAAGGCGGCGGCGACGCGGCGGGCGTCGTCCGGGTGCAGGCGCGTGCTCCAGCTCTCCAGCCGGTCCGGAAAGTCCCGTTCGTTGTCGAAGCCAAGCAGGCGACGCAGCTGGGGCGACCACCAGACGACGCTGTCCGGATGGGCCGGGTCACCAGCCACCAGATGGATGTCCCACAGCCCCTCGCCGCTGGCGCTGCTGATCAGTTCGAAACGCTCGGCCAGTTCGGCGGCCTCGCGGCGGGCATCGGCGAGGGCGGCTTCGAGGCGGACGGTTTCTTTTGTGAGGGCGTCCGCCCGGCGGCGGGCTTCCGCGGCACGGCCGAGGGCGCCCTGGTGGGCTTCCTGCAGGCGGCTGTCGAGAAGGGCGAGGCGGCGGGAGGCCCGGAACGGGGTGAGCAGCGGGGTCTCGCCGGCGAGGGCGTCGGCGAAGTGCTCCAGGTGGGCGAGCCACTGGCGATTGGCAAACACGTTGGTCGATCTCCGTGGAGAAAGGGGCGGGAAGGGGCGGGCGCGGGGATGCCCGCAGCGGGCATCCCCGGCCTACGTGTCGCGGAGCGGCGGACCTCAGGCGGCGATGACGACCTTCAGGGCCTTGCTGCTGGCCGCGCTGGCGAAGGTCTCGTAGGCGTCGAGAGCCTGCTCCAGCGTGAAGCGGTGGGTGATCAGCAGGGACGGATCGAGCTTCTTGGCCTGCACCGTCTTCAGCAGCATGCCGGTGGTGGCGGTGTCCACCAGGCGGGTGGTGATGGAGATGTTGTGGGCCCACAGGGTTTCCAGGTGCAGGTCCACCTTGGTGCCGTGTACGCCGACGTTGGCGATCACCCCGCCGGCGGCGACGATGTTCTCGCAGATGCCGAAGGTGGCGGGAATGCCCACCGCCTCGATGGCCGTATCCACGCCGCGGCCTTCGGTGAGTGCCTTCACTGCGTCGGCGGCCTTGCCGTCGCTGCTGTTTACCACGTCGGTGGCGCCAAAGCGCCGGGCCACGTCGAGGCGGTTGTCGTCCAGGTCCACCACGATGATGCGGGCCGGCGAGTAGAACTGGGCGGTCAGCAGCGCGGCCAGGCCGACCGGGCCGGCGCCGACGATGGCCACCGTGCTGCCGGGCTGCACCTTGCCGTTGAGCACGCCGCACTCGAAGCCGGTGGGAAGGATGTCGCTGAGCATCACCAGGGCTTCCTCGTCGGCGTCGGCGGGGATCGGGTAGAGGCTGGTGTCGGCATGGGGCACGCGCACGTACTCGGCCTGGGTGCCATCGATCAGGTGGCCGAGCTGCCAGCCGCCGGTGGTGCAGTGGGAATACATGCCCTTGCGGCAGAACTCACATTTGCCGCAGCTGGTGATGCAGGAGATCAGCACCCGGTCGCCGGGCTTGAAGGTGGTTACGCCGGCGCCGACCGATTCGACCACGCCGACCCCTTCGTGGCCGAGCACGGTGCCGGGGGCGACGGTGGGCACGTCGCCCTTGAGGATGTGCAGGTCGGTGCCGCAGATGGTGGTCTTGGTGATGCGCACGATGGCGTCGCTGGCGTCCTTCAGCACGGGCATGGGACGTTCTTCTAGGGACTTCTTGCCGGGACCGCCGTAGACGAGGGCTTTCATGGGTTCTTCTCCGATTGTGTTATGGATTGCTGCTCCCGCCGCCACGACGGCCACGGGGTGGGGCTTTACAGCAGGGGGCATGCCATTCGGGCAGGTGTGCCCCGGTAGCAACGGAGCATCTTGTTTTAAAAGGAGTTTCCGGCAGGCGCCGAAAGGCGGACTGTGGGCTGGCGACCGATCCCCGGACGCCAGCCGTCCGACGATCAGACGCTGGCCGTCCGACGGGAGAAACGCCGCGGCTGGACCACCCAGCCTTCGAGCTGCAGGCTGTCGGGAGCGGTCAGGGCGACCCGCTCGGAGAACCAGCAGCGGGTCGGCAGCAGCGGATTGGCGGCGGTGGCGCGGATGGCCGCCGCGTCGCCGGGCAGCTGGGCGAGGGCGGCGCGGATGGCGTCGGCGGCTTCCGCCGGCAGGTCGCGGGTGATGAAGACCAGCCGGCCGCGCCGGTCCTCGAAGGCGCCCTCGGCCGGCCAGGCGGGCAGGGTGACCGGCGGGTAGGCGACGCTCTGCACGCACTGGACGACCCGCGGCCGGGACTCGCCGGCCACGTTGACGAGCCCCTTCACGCGCAGCAGCTGCGGGCCGTATTGCTGCAGGATGCGTCCAAGCGTCAGCGCCAGTCCGAACCACGGCACCGGTGCCTCCAGGCGCACGACGAAGCTCGACACGCTGCCGTCGTGGCGCGGCGCGTGGGCCGGGGCGCGGGTGCCGCCATGGCGGGTCCAGCTGACGGCCGGCGGCGCGCGGCGTGCCTCCGCATCGCGGGCGCGTTCCGCGCCGAGCCAGGTGGCCACATCGGGCAGCTTGTCGCCGGGCGCATAGACACCGCCGCCGAACAGGCGGGCTGGCTCCACCTGGCCGTGGCGCGCCTCAATGCGCGGGGCGCCGGGATTGAGCTCGGCCAGGCGGGCGCTGAGCCGCGCAAGCTGGCTGGAACCGGCCAGGTCGCCCTTGGTGATCAGCAGGCGGTCGGCCAGCGTCACCTGGCGCACGGCTTCCGGGTGGGCGTCGAGCTGGGCGTCGCAGTGGGTTGCATCCACCACGGTCAGTACGCTGTCGCACACGTAGCGGGCGGCGATGAAGCGTTCCTCCATCAGCGTGTAGACCACCGGCACCGGGTCGGCGAGTCCGGTGGTCTCGATGACGACCCGTGCAACGGGGGGGATCTCCCGCCGGGAGCTGCGCTGGTGCAGTGCCTTCAGTGCCTTCACCAGGTCGCCCTGCACACTGCAGCACAGGCAGCCGGAGTCGAGCAGCACGGTGCTGTCGTCGATCTTGTCCACCAGATGGTGGTCCACGCCCACCTCACCGAACTCGTTGATCAGCAGCGCCGTGCCGGCCATCGCCGGGTTTTGCATCAGGGCGTTGAGAAGGGTCGTCTTGCCGGCGCCGAGGAAGCCGGTGAGCAGGCTGACCGGGATGCGGTCGACGGGGGCGGTCGTCATGGAATGTCTCCTGTTGTCTTGTTCTGTCCGGGGCCGGTTCAGGTCCCTGCAGGGCATGGGTGGCAAGGGCTGTGCCATGCGCTGGCAGGGCCGGGAATGAAGGGCTGGCGAGGCGTTGCGGTGGCGGCGACGTCCGGGAAGCAGCCGCAACACGGAGGAGGTGCGTCCGGAATCCGGTCGCATCGGCGCGCCGTGGCGTAGCCGTACCGGCAGTGGTGACGATTTGCGCCGCCGATTCAAGGGCTTGGCCGACGCCAGGGGAGGTGCCCGGGCGGGCATGGCCCTTGCCATTTCGTCGTGCCGGCGGCGCAAGTGCCGCGGCATCCACATCGAACGACAAAAGGAGACGACATGGGAGTAAGCATCATCGGCTGGGCGCATTCGCCCTTCGGACGGCTCGATGACATGGACCTGGAGGCGCTGATCGGCGAGGTCAGCCGCGACGCGCTGGCGCATGCCGGAGTCGATCCGGCGGACGTGGACGGGATCTGGCTCGGGCATCTCAACGGCGGCTTCGTGCCGGACATCTTCTGTTCCTCGCTGGTCCTGCAGGCCGATCCGCGCCTGCGCTGGTGTCCGGCGACCCGCGTGGAGAACGCCTGCGCGTCGGGGGCGGCGGCGGTGTTCGCGGCCTGCGACGCGATCGAGTCCGGGCGCGCTGGCTTCGCGCTGGTGGTCGGCGCGGAGAAGATGACCGCGGTGTCCGGCCCCGAGGTCACGCGCATCCTCGGCTCGGCGTCCTACGTGCGGGAGGAGGCCGCCCACGGCATGACTTTCCCGGGCCTGTTCGGCGATCTTGCCGAGGCCTATTTCCAGCACTACGGCGACCACTCGCCCACGCTGGCGCGGATCGCCGCCAAGAACCACGCCAACGGGGTGTGCAACCCGTGGGCGCAGATGCGCAAGGACCTCGGCTTCGACTTCTGCAACACAGTGTCGGAGCGCAATCCGCGCATCGCCGGCCCGCTGCGCAAGACCGACTGCTCGCTGGTCTCCGACGGGGCGGCGGCGCTGGTGCTGGCCGACGATGCCCTGCTCGCCAATGCCCGCCGGGCCATCCGTTTCCGAGCGCGGGCGCAGGTGAATGATTTCCTGCCGATCTCCCGACGTGACGTGCTTAGCTTCGACGGGCCGCGGCGGGCCTGGGGTACGGCGCTGGCCGGGGCCGGCTGCCGGGTGACCGACCTGTCCTTCGCCGAGGTGCATGATTGCTTCACCATCGCCGAACTGCTGACTTACGAGGCGATGGGGCTGGCACGGCCCGGCCGCGGTGCCGACCGGCTGGCCGACGGTACGGTCTATCGCGGCGGCGCGCTGCCGGTCAATGTGTCCGGCGGTCTCAAGGCCAAGGGCCATCCGATAGGTGCCACTGGCGTATCAATGCACGCGCTGGCGGCGATGCAGCTGGCCGGTGAGGCCGGCGACATGCAGGTGGCGGGCGCGCACCTCGGCGGTGTCTTCAACATGGGCGGCGCGGCGGTCGCCAACTACGTGAGCATCCTGGAGAGGCAGAAATGAACCTGGCCCATATCCTTGCGCGCTCGGCGCGGACCTTCCCCGAGCGCCCGGCGCTCCTCGTCGGCGAGCGCCAGTTACACACTTACGCGGCGCTGGCTGCCCGCTCGGCGCGGCTGGCCGGCTACCTGCGTCAGAATCTCGGGCTCGAGGCTGGCGAGCGGGTAGCGATCTACATGAGCAACTGCGCCGAATACCTGGAATGCCTCTATGGCATTCTGTGGGCTGGCCTGGTAGTGGTGCCGATCAACGCCAAGCTGCATCCCCGCGAGGCGGCGTGGATCATCGGCAATGCTGGGGCACGGCTGGCCTGCGTGTCGGCGGATCTGGCCGGCGAGCTGGCCCCGGTGCTGCAGGACGAGGGCGAAATGCTGCCGCTGCTGGTGCCCGGCGATGTGCACTATCTGCGCGCCGTGACCGCGCTGGCGATCCCGGTACAGGAGCGGGCGCCGGACGCGCTGGCCTGGCTGTTCTACACTTCCGGCACCACCGGCCAGCCGAAGGGCGTGATGCTGAGCCACCGCAACTTGCAGACGATGACCGCCGGCTTCTTCACCGACGTGGATCCGGTCGCCCGCGACGATGCCTCGGTGTATGCGGCGCCCCTGTCCCACGGGGCCGGTCTCTACAGCTTTCCCTACATGCTGCGTGGTTGTCGCCACGTGATTCCGGAATCCGGTGGTTTCGAGCCGGACGAGCTGATCGCCTTGTCCAATTCCGTTGGCCGCCTGTGCCTGTTCGCTGCACCGACGATGGTGCGCCGCCTGGTGGAAGGGGTGAAGCGCAGCGGCGCCGACCCGTCCGGCTTCCAGACCATCGTCTACGGCGGCGGTCCGATGTACGCCGACGACATCCGCAGTGCCCTTGATGTGATGGGGCCGCGCTTCGTGCAGATCTACGGTCAGGGCGAGTCGCCAATGACGATCACCGCGCTGTCGCGGGAGGTGCTGGCGGACCGCACCGATCCGAACTGGGCGTCCCGCGTGGCGTCCGTCGGCGTCGCCCAGGCACTGGCCGAGGTGCGCATCGTCGATGCCGATGGGCGCAGCCTGGCCAGCGACGAGGTCGGCGAGGTGGTGGTGCGGGGCGACGCCGTGATGTCCGGCTACTGGCGCAACCCGGCGGCCAGCGAGGCCACGCTGCGCGATGGCTGGCTGTGGACCGGCGACATGGGGAGTATGGATTCCCACGGCTTCGTGACCCTCAAGGACCGTTCGAAGGACTTGATCATCTCCGGCGGTTCCAACATTTATCCGCGGGAGGTCGAGGAGGTGCTGATCGCCCATCCGGCCGTGCGGGAGGTGTCGGTGATCGGCCGCCGGGACGCCGAGTGGGGCGAGTCGGTGGTGGCCTTTGTGGTGCTGGAGGAGGGCATCAGGGGAATAGGTGCGGAGGAACTCGACCGCCACTGTCTCGACCGCATGGCCCGCTTCAAGCGGCCGAAGGAATACCGCTTCGTCGACGCGCTGCCGAAGAACAATTACGGCAAGGTGCTGAAGACCAGCCTGCGCCGATTGCTTGTCGAGGTGTAGGGCGGCTGGGGGCGCTGTCGTGTCTTTCCTGAGGCTGTGGGGGAGAGTGAATGCGTTCCCGCAGCCCGCGGGCCAGGAATGGCAGGGAGGCGCCAGGCTCTATCCGCACATCATCGACCGATGGGGTGCCCGAAATTCGTACGAGCATCCGGAATGGGCGACCGCTATTAGGACGACAATTCGCCCCAGAAAACCGGATTGTTTTTCTATTCCCTTTTTTAATCAAATGGATATTGGCGCTGGCACCGCTCTTGCTGAATAAGGATTGCACGGAAGGGCCGTTCTTCCAATTCACGGGGAAATGGCTGCTTGAAAGACAGGGCAATTCTTGAATAGAGAGGATGCAAGGTGTCTGTGAGAAAAATCCATTCGTCGGCCAGGGCTGCCCTGGCCGGCGTCTTGCGCGATGACATGACGATCATGTCCGGTGGTTTCGGGCTGTGCGGTATTCCGGCGGCCTTGATCGATGCGGTGCTGGAGTCCGGCGTGCGCGGGCTGACGATCATTTCCAATAACCCGGGCACCGAGGGCATGGGGCTCGGCAAGCTGTTCAAGACCCGCCAGGTGCGCAAGCTGGTCTGCTCCTACGCTGGCGAGAACGCCGAGTTTGCGCGCCAGTACATGGCCGGCGAGGTGGAGGTGGAGTTCAACCCGCAGGGCACGCTGGCCGAGCGCATCCGCGCCGGCGGCGCAGGCATCCCGGCCTTCTACACGCGGACCGGGGTCGGCACGGTGATCGCCGAGGGCAAGCCGCTGGCCGAGTTCGACGGCAAGCTGTATGTGCAGGAGCGCGGCCTGAAGGCCGACCTGGCCATTGTCCATGCCTGGAAGGCCGACACCGAGGGCAACCTGGTCTATCGCATGACTGCCCGCAACTTCAACCCGATGATGGCCAGCGCTGGCGCGCTGACGGTGGCCGAGGTCGAGGAGCTGGTGGAGCCCGGCGGGATCGATCCGGATCACATCGTCACGCCGGGCATCTTCGTGGATCGCCTGGTGTTGCTGGATAACGTGGATAAACAGATCGAGCAGCGCACGGTACGCCGTCGCGCTGCCGTGGTGGAGGAATAAGCCATGCCCTGGACTCGGGACCAAATGGCGGCACGCGCCGCCCGTGAGCTGCGTGACGGCTATTACGTGAACCTCGGCATCGGCATTCCGACCCTGGTAGCCAACCATGTGCCGCCGGGTATGTCGATCCAGCTGCAGAGCGAGAATGGCATGCTCGGCATGGGCCCCTTCCCGTGGGAAGGGGAGGAGGACGCCGACCTTATCAACGCCGGCAAGCAGACCATCACGACCCTGCCGACGACCAGTTTCTTCGACAGCGCGGCATCCTTCGGGATGATCCGCGGCGGTCACATCCAGCTGTCCATGCTCGGCGCGCTGCAGGTGTCGGAGAAGGGCGACCTCGCCAACTGGGCGGTGCCCGGCAAGATGATCAAGGGCATCGGCGGGGCGATGGACCTGGTGGCCGGCGTCGGCCGCGTGGTGGTGATCATGGAGCACACCGCCAAGGGCGAGACGAAGGTCGTCCGCGAATGCTCCCTGCCGCTGACCGGCACCGGCGTGGTGAACATGATCGTGACCGACCTGTGCGTGTTTGAGGTGGGACCGGACGGCCTGACCCTGGTGGACCTGGCGCCGGACACTACGTTGGACGACGTGCGGGCCAATACCGAAGCAGATTTTCTGGTGGCGTTGCAGTAACCGGCAGGCCCGCGATGGCGGGCGCCGGGCCTTTTTGGGGGCAATGCGGTATCCAGCGAGGAATCCTCTTCTCTCTCCCTCTCCTCGGAATCCTCTTTGCCTGGAAGCCCCCGCTTTTTTCTTTCATGTGATGGGCGAATCAATTCGCCCCTACGGGACGCACGTCTTTCCGGGACGCAGGATTTGGTCCCGGAATTGGTCATGTAATCCGGTGGGGGCGAATTCATTCGCCCGCGGATGTTTCCCGCAGGACGTCCGTTTTCCGGACGGTCGGGGTGTCCGGAAAGCGGACGCTTTTGCGTTTGCCAAATGCCCGATACGGGCAATATGCTGCCCCGTGGGCTGTGGCACAAAGACTGCTATGTCCGGATATCGAGCGTTCTGCCGTGCCTCTGCCTGTCCATGGTCCACAATAGGAGCTTGAGCCGGCGGCTGGGACAGAGCCTCGTGGCGATGCGCAGGGACACGCGTTGCCGTTGGGCCGGCTGAAAAGCAGACCTCTCCGGATCGGACAAGCGGACAGTGAGCCGCGTTACCGGGGAGAAATACACAGAACCGTGCGCCAGGATGGACTCCATCGGCGACATGGTCGGACACAGACAAAGGAGGGTGGGTATGGCTGCCACAGTTTCAGCGGGCCAGATGTTTTCCATTCCGGAAAACGACGGCCACATCATGACGTCCTGGGAGCGTTTCCTTAGCGGCGACGAAACCGGATCGGACGCGCTGCGTCGCCTGATCGACGATTCCTGGCGGCGCTGCCACGGTGCCAGCGTGGACCCCGAGCGCCATCGGGCGCCGGAGCCGCTGGCCGAACAGTCCCTGCATTCCCTGCGCGACGAATGTGGCGAACTGCTCACCGCGAGTGCGCCGGTGATGGCCTCGGCGCGGGACTTCCTGTCCGAGACCGGCACGGTGATGGTCCTCACCGACCAGCTGGGCACCATCCTCAATCTGGAGGGGGACATGGGCACGCGGGGCGCGGCGGAGAACGTGCATCTGCTGTCCGGCGCCAACTGGAGCGAGCTGGCCTGCGGCACCAACGCCATCGGCACGGCGCTGGAGGTCGGCCAGCCGGTGCAGATCCACTCCGCCGAGCACTACTGTGCCGGGATCAAGCGCTGGTCCTGTTCGGCCACGGTGATCCGGGATCCCTACGATGGCACCATCCTCGGCGTGGTGGACGTCTCTGGGCTCAGCGCGTCCTACAGCCGCCACAGCCTGGCCCTGGTGGTGGCGACCGCCGGGCGCATCGAGAACCGCCTCGCCAAGATCGAGCTGGGTATCCGCTACCGTCTGCTGGAGCAGTGTGTGGAGCGCCTGTCGGGTATGTCGGCGGACGGCATCATCGTCTTCGACCGGCGTGGCCGCGCCATCAAGGCCAATGGCCGTGCGTCGGTGGTGATGGCCGACATGGGCATCGGCGAGGCGGCGGTGGCGCCGGACGGGCTGGCTTCGCTGTCGCTGGCCTGGAAGAAGGGCCGGCGGTTGCCTGATGAAATGCCCGACTGGATGCGCCAGGAATGGCTGGAGCCGGTGATCGAGGGGGGCGAGCAGATCGGTGCCGTATTGACGCTGCCGAGTCGCCATTCCGCCAGCCCGGCCGGCGGGCGGATCGTGACGTCGGTGATGGGCGGGGAATCCCCGTCGGAAAAGGAAGGCTCGTTCGAGCGTGTGATCGGGGAGTCATCGGCGCTGATGCAGGCCGTCGGGCGGGCCCAGCAGCTGGCCAAGTCCCGCGTGCCGGTGCTGCTGCTCGGTGAGACCGGCGTCGGCAAGGACGTCTTCGCGCGCTGCATCCACGAGTTCGGCGCCACCAAGGATGCGCCCTTCGTGGCCCTCAACTGCGGCGGTTTCTCCCGCGAGCTGCTGACCAGCGAGCTGTTCGGCTACACCGAGGGCTCCTTCACCGGCGCCCGCCGCGGCGGCATGATCGGCAAGATCGAGGCGGCGGACGGCGGCACCCTGTTCCTCGACGAGATCGGCGAGATGCCCATCGACCTGCAGCCCCACTTCCTGCGCGTGCTGGAGGAGGGCGAGGTGTATCGCCTGGGCGAGAACAAGCCGCGCAAGGTCAATTTCCGCCTGATCGCGGCGACCAACCGGGATCTGCGCAAGGAAATCCAGGCCGGGCGCTTCCGCATGGACCTGTTCTACCGGGTTGCGGTGACCAGCATCAACATCCCGTCCCTGCGCGAGCGGGCCGCCGACATTCCGCTGCTCGGCGAGCACTACCTGGAGCGCCTGGCCCGCCAGCACGGCCTGGCTCCGCGGCGCCTGTCGCGGGGCGCGGTCGAGCAACTCCAGCAATACGCCTGGCCAGGCAACATCCGTGAATTCCGCAATGTGATGGAGAGCATGCTGCTGACCTCCCAGGAGGCGGTGCTCACCGAGGCGGACCTGCCGCCGGACCTGCGTGCCTCGCTGGACGGCACGCCCGTGGCCGGCGTCGAACTTCCCGGCGGCGACAGCCGCGATCTGACCTGTCTCGAGAACGCCGAGCGGGACGCGATCCTCCGGGCCATCAAGGGCTGTCGCGGCAACATGACGGCAGTGGCGCGGGAGCTCGGCATCGCCAAGAGCACCGTGTATGTGAAGCTTAAGCGTTTCGGGCTGGAGAGCCTGGTGGACGATTTACGCAATTACCGCGCCTGAGCGCGGCTGAATGCAGCCCTGGATGTCCGGTTGCGGTAGCGCGCCGGACAAGTGTTTTCTTCCGCGCAATAGTGCCTTGTCGATGTTCAAACAGCTGGCTGATACTCAGTGCGGCCAAACTCCGGCTATGTTCGGGTACGCTTCCCGGCGCCCGCGGCTGGAGGATGTCGCCGTCGCACGCATTGAATGGAACAGCCAGTGGCTCAACGAGAAGAAGAAACCGATTCGCTCCCGTGCAAGGATGAGCGTCTTTTTGAAGCTATCGCGTCCTTGCAGGATGACCTGGACGCGGGCTTGTTCAAGGCGTTGTCCGATCCCACCCGCCTGCGCATCGTGTCCATCCTCGTGCAGTATGGGCGACTCAGTATTGCCGACATCACGGTTCATTGCCCCCAGGACCGCTCGGTCGTGTCGCGCCACTTGAAGCATCTGCGCGAGCAGGGAATCGTTACCCACGTGAAGGACGGGCGCTTTTCATATTACGAGCTGGATGGCTTCGAGATCATGCGTCGTCTCCAGCGGATTCTTGAGCAAATGCGGGTCCTCATGCGTTTCTGCTATCCGGAGGCGATGCGAGCCTTCGAGGCTGAAAGTGCCGCCAACTGAACTGGCTGAACAGTATTCCGCCTTGAGCCACATAGAACATCGGGTTATGTGGATTTCATGTTTACGAGTACGCCCTGCTTTCCCCAAATTCATGAATGAGGGATAAACGGCTTTCGAAGCCATTTGTCGAATAAGGCACAGTTTTTTTATGACAAATTAATTGTCGCGATCGGCTCGATTCTATATTATGCGTGCATTAGTGTGCACGCATGCATATGATAATTGAGATATCAATCTTCAGGAGCCGACCGTGAGCAACCCTTTTTCAGAAAGCGACTTGATCGCCGTCGTACAACGTACCTTGGTCAGCGTCCTTGGCTGCACCCCCGACGATGTGGCGGCTGACGTGGCGATTGCGAATGAGCTGGACGCCGATTCGCTGGACTTCGTAGAGCTGCGCTTCAATCTTGAGAAGCAACTGGGCATCGTCCTGCCTCAAAAGAGCGTGCTCGATCATTTGGTGGCTGTGCTCGGGGACGAGTCGCAGGTCTATGACAAAGGGCGGCTGACCGAACTGGCTGCCTATGCCCTGCGCGAAAGCTTCTTCGCTTATCGTGTCGATCAGGTCGCTGCCGGCATGCAGCCCTATGAGGTGATGGGCTGCGCGACGGTGCGCAACTGGGCCAATCTGTGCAAGGGCATCCTGGACGGGCTTCCCGAGCGTTGTCCCGACTGCGGTCATGACAAGGCGGAGGTCTCTCCGTCGGGCAGGCCGATCTGCGCTGCATGCAGCTCGCCCCTGAAGGCCCGTACGGGTGACGATGCGCTGGCGGCCTCGATTCCCGGGATTGTTTCCCGCTGGTCGGAGACCCGCGTCGCTGCGTGATCAAGGCCATGGAAGAGGTCGTCATCACGGGGGTGGGGGCTGTCTCGGCCGGTACGGTGGGGGCGGACAGCCTGTTCTGGACGCTGGCTGAGGGACGATCGCTGATTCGTTCCTGGTCCAAACTTTCGGCGCTCGGATTCGGTAATCCGAGCTGTGTATTCATCGACAACGAGACTTGGCAGGCGGTGGATGCGAGCCTGGGCCCGCTCGAGCCGGAATGGGGCCCGCAAACGCGCCTGGCGTTGTGTGCGGCCACCGAAGCGTGGCAGCGCGCCGGTTTGGGCGAACACCGCGTCGAACGGGGCGGCGTGTTCTTGGCGAGCAACAAGCACACGTTCGATGAGGTTCAGCTGCGTTCACTTGCCCCGCACATGAATTGGGAGCGGGAACGTCTGCAGCTGGATGATTTTCTGCGCTCCGGCGTGACCCGTCCGGAGGCGTATTTCCACAAGCAGCAGGATCAGGCCGCCCTGGCTCTGGCTCATCGATTCGGCCTGCAGGCCAGCTATGGGGCACATGGTGAGGCCTGCGCCGCCGGTGCCATGGCCATCGGGGCCGCCATGCAGTTCATCCGCGCCGGGCTTGTCAACGTCGCGCTGGCTGGCGCAGCCGAGACCATGTGCAATTTCATGCCCTTGGTGGCGTTTTCCGTCGTGGGGGCATTGGCCGACGGGGAGCACCTGAAAGGCGGGGCGATCAGTCGTCCCTTCGATGAAGCACGTTGTGGCTTCGTGATGGGAGAAGGCAGCGCCTTCTTGGTCCTCGAGTCTGCCAGCTATGCTGCACGACGGGGTGCCCAGCCCCTGGCCAGGGTACGCGGTTTCGCCGGTCTGCTGGAAGCCTGTCGCATCACCGCGAGCGCCGATGATGGTAGCGAGTATGCTAGATGCATGATTGAGGCGTTGCAGGATGCAGGGCTTGCGCCTGATGCGATCGATCATATCAACGCCCATGGGACTTCGACGCCCACCAACGACGCCTGTGAGGCTCTGGCCGTGAAGCAGGTCTTCGGCGACCGCATCGCGGAGATTCCCATCACGGCCAACAAGTCCGCGCTCGGCCACTCCCTTGCCAACAGCGGTGCGGTTGAGGCGGTCCTGGCGACGCTTAGCTTGCATAGACAAATGCTCTTGCCCACTCTGAACTATGAGCGCGCCTGCAGTCCGTGCGCGGGCCTCGATATCGTCACGTCCACCCGTAGTGCTCGAATCAAGAACGTACTCAGCAGTTCTTTCGGTTTTGGCGGTGCCAACGCTTGCCTCGTACTGGAGGCTGCATGAGCGGAGTCCGTACCGTCAAGCTGCATCTTCCCCAACTACATTGTGCAATGGGGGATGACTGGGAAAATGTCTGGGCTGCACTCGGCAGTCCTGCGGTTCCGGGACCTGCGCCCTGGCCGGACGAACTGGCCGCAGCTTCCGCGCACGTGGCCCGGGAGCCGGAACTGGCTCCTTATGGCGTGGATCGCAAGTTGGTCCGCACGATGGAGAAGCAGGCACGCATGGCGCTGGTCGGTGCAGGACGCCTGCTGGATGCCTGGCGTCCCGACTACCTTGCGGACAGGCCTGAAATGGGCCTGTTCATGGGCCTGCCCACCATCGACGAGCCGCTGCCGAGCCTTGCAGTGCTGGAGTCGTGGCATGCCGCCGGAGGGCGTGACGATTGGAATACCACGCTGATGCGTGAGACCCCGCCGTTCTCGGGCCTGAGCTTGCTGAACAGCTCGGCCTGCGCCCATATCGCGGCTACGTTCGGGTTGAACGGTCCCATGGCGGCGTACTCCCCCTTTGCCGACGCAGGGCTTTCCGCCGTGATCGATGGTGTCCACGCGGTCGCCGAGGCGGAGTGCTCCCACGCGGTGATTGGAGCCGTCAGTACCAAGCTCGATCCACTCCTGCCGCTCCAGCATGCCCACTGGGGAGGGCGAGTCGGAGGGCTGCGCATGCCGGGGGAGGCCTCGGCCTTTCTTCTGGCTTCTGCCAATGCGGCCCGGAACGACCCGGTGCTGCTGGGCTATGCACGGGGCTGTCATCCCCTGCGCGACGATCATGGGGACATGCTTGCGGATCTGATTGCGCAGACTCTCGAGATGGGGCGTTGCGCTCGTACAGACGTAGGCTGGGTCCTGAGCAATCAGCCGTGGCAGGCTGCTCACAAGGAAGGTCTGCATCGTGCGCTCTTTGCCTTTGCTCCTCTGCATCTTCCCATCGAGGCCCGTTTTGGCTACGTCGGTCCGGCTGCAGCCACCCTTGCGGTGGGTCTCGTGCTGGAGGGGATGCGCCGGCAGCGTCGCTGGCTGACACAGGGGGCGCGCTGGGAAGCGCTCCCCATGGATGCGTCCTGCGCGCTGCTCGTCATGTACAGCCCGATGGGGCAGATCGCAGTCGCGCTGATAGGAAGGGATAGGTCGTGAAGAACAGGGAGCGAGTCGTCGTCACCGGGCTCGGTGCAGTCACGGGCCTGGGAATGGGCTGGAAATCCCTGTGGAGCGGTCTCTGCAACGGGCATTCGGCAATTCGCCCCTGGCAACCGGATGGGGGGGACGATTTTCCGGTGAAGTACGCGGCCCCCGTAGACATGGCGGATTTAGCCCAGCGTTATGGGCAGGCTGCGTGGTGGGAGGCCCCCATGGAGAAACGCACGCGTTTCGGATTGGCTGCCGCGCTTGAGGCTCTTGCCGATGCGGGCCTGGTGCCGGCTGAACTTCCCTTGCGGAGCGGTATCGCCATGGGTTCGGGGGTGCCCGAGCGGGATCCGGCAGACATGCACCTGGCTCTTGGGCCGAATGGTCCTGATTGGCGCCTGCTGCACCAGCGCGCAGCCGAATTGAATCCGAATAGCGGCTTGTTGAACAGCAACGACCATCTGAGCATGAGTCTGGCGCAAGTCCTGGGCATCAACGGGCCGAACCTCAATTTTTCGACCGCCTGTGCCGGGGCTACACACGCCATCGGGCATGGAATGCGCATGATTCGCCGGGGCGAGTGCGACCTGATGATCGTGGGCGGCGCGGACTCGGTCCTCAACCTGCCAACCATGATAGGTCTTCACTTGCTGGGGGCACCGTCCACGGCCGAGCGCTTCGGTGATCGCCTGTGCCGTCCGTTCGACCGGGATCGCAGCGGTTTTGTCGCCGCAGAAGGAGCAGGGGTGCTGATCCTCGAGCGTGAAGCCCATGCTCAGCGCCGTGGTGCACAGATTTACGCCGAGATAGCCGGCTTCGGCAGCGGGATGGATGCCTATCGCATCTCAGCCCCTCATCCGGAAGGTCTGGGGGCGCGACTTGCGATGCAGCGGGCCTTGCGTGATGCGAGGCTGGACCCGGCCGATGTCGGTCATATCAATGCGCACGGAACCTCGACGCCACTCAACGATCCTGCCGAAACGCTGGCGATCAGCACCACCTTTGCGAGCGGGGATCACTATCGGCGGCTGAGCGTGACGGCCAACAAGTCCATGCTGGGTCACCTGATTGCGGCGGCCGGAGCCCCCGAATGCATTGCCACGGTGCTCAGCGTCGCTGATGGCATCGTCCCTCCCACCCTGAATCTGGAGAACCCGGACCCTTCTTGCTACCTGGACTACGTTCCCGGAAGCGCGCGGAGGCAAGCCCTGCGTGCCGCCCTGTCCAACTCCTTCGGCTTCGGGGGGCTCAATGCCGTTATTGCAGTCAAGGCCTATGACTAGCTCTCTTCCTCCTGTACTACTCACGGGTGTCGGCGCGGTGCTCCCCAGCGGTCTGGGGCTGGATGCCGCCTGGAATTGCTGGCAGTCCGGCCGCAGCACGCTGGGGGCGTTTGTCAGTGATTGGATCGACTCGTACCTGATCGCAGGTTATGGCGCCGTGCCGCCGGAGGCACGGCAGGCGAGCAGGGACGCGGTGCCCTACAAGTTGCGGCGCTACGGGACCGAGCCCAGCTATTGGGCAGTGCATGCCGCCGAGCAGGCCATGGCGGCCAGCGGCATCGACTGGGCCGACTTTCCGGAGACGCGACGAGGGTTGTTTACGGGGCAGGGGGATTACACCAGTCCGAACATCATGTCTCTGCAACGGGCGCTGATCGCCATCGACCAAGGAGATGAGATCGACTTGTCGAGCCTGACGGCAGAGGCGCTTTACCGCCGTGGTGCCGATCCCTTCATGTCGATCAAGGGCTTGGCCAACAACGCGCTGGCCTTGATCAGCCTTACTCATCGGTTCCGTGGTCCGGGTGCTGCATTCGTGCAGAATGAAAGTGCCGGCATCGGAGCCCTGCAACAGGCCTTGTTCGCGCTGCACGCAGGCCAGTGCGACGTGGCCCTCGTGGTTGCCTGTGGCAGCTACATGGAACCCTTCACCCTCGCCGAGCTGTGGCGGCGCGGTCTTCTGCTGGAGCATGGCGCGGGGCGGGGGCTGGCGAGTTTCGACCGCGAGGCGGCGGGCACCATCCTTGCCGAAGGTGCGGTGGCCCTCCTGCTCGAGCGCCCTGCCAGTGCGGCAGCCCGGGGTGTCAGGTCCGGGGCCATGGTTCACGCCCCAGGCGGCTTTGCCGCTCCTCGGAATTGCCTGGAAAGCCTGGCTGACTGTGGCTTTGAAGAAGGCTACCGACAGGCGCTGGAAAGGCTTGGCGGCATACCCGGGAATGCACCGGAGTTGGTTGTCCTGGCCGATGGGCGGGGTGTTCCTGTTCTCGATGCCTTGGAGTGCCGCCAATTGGCTGCGGCTTTACCCGATGGTGTACCCATCTCTTCGCCACGCCCGCTGTTCGGCACGATCCCCGCTGCCGGAGCCTTGCTCGATGTGGCCCTGGCCGCGCGGGTCCTGGCAACAGGCAGCCTGCCGTCCGTTGCCGGGCTGGGCGCCCCGTTGGCGCCCCGGCTCGACTGGGTTGTCGGAGAGCCACGCCTGGCGGACTTCGGGCAGGTGCTCTGCCTCCAGCAGGGATTTTCCGGCTTTCATTCGGCCGTCCTCGTCTCCGATCAGGCTTAACTTCAGGATGTCTTCCTCCATGCACGACAGCTATGGCCGTTTCGTCAAACCCCGGCTCGCCGGTGTCCTGGAGGCCGTTGGCCTCGACCTGCATTACACCCGTGCCGAGGGCGACTGGCTTTACCATCACGATGCCGATGGTCGGGAGCGGCGAGTCCTCGACTTGCTGGGTGGCTATGGCGCCCTGCTGTTGGGACACAACCATCCCGTCATCGTGGCTGCAGCCAAGGATATGCTGGAACGCCAGGTCCCGGTGCATGCGCAGTTTTCCCTGCGAGGACGAAGTGGTGAGCTGGCCCGCCGGCTCGACCATATCGCGCGGCGTGAAACCGGGGACGATACGGGGTTTATCACCACCTTCGCCAACAGTGGCGCTGAAGCGGTGGAACTGGCCATCAAGCACGCCGAACTCGAGCGCATGCTGAAGCTGGAAGCCCTGCTGAACAGGATCACCCTCAACATCGAGACTGTCCGTGACGCCTTGCGCCGTGGTGAGATCCGGCTGGATCCGGGTCTCTACGAGTTCACCGACGTACGTGAGCAGGTCTTCGATGTGCGCAACTTCGACGATCTGATCGTTGCCCTGATCAATCACAACAGCATCCAGCTGGGCAAGCGGCCGGTCTTCCTCGCGCTGGAAAAGTCCTTCCATGGCAAATTGGCCGGCACGGTCCAGCTTACCTACAACAAGAACTTCCGTCGTGCCTTCCAGTATTTCGGGCTCAAGGTGCGTTTCGTCGGTATGGATGATGTGGCTGGCCTCGAGCGGATCGCACGGGACGAGTACCTGGAGCTGTTCGACCTGTGCATCAATGAAGGACAGGTCAAGCTGGTTCGTCAGCCGCTGCCGATCTTCACGGCTTTCCTGCTGGAGCCCATCCAGGGAGAAGGCGGTATCCGACCCGTCAGCCAGGATTTCGGCCGTGCCGTCCGCCGCTTCTGCAACCAGCAGGACTGCCCGTTGATCCTTGACGAGATCCAGAGCGGCATGGGACGCAGTGGCCGCTTCTTCGCTGGCAGCCACATCAATTTGCGCGGCGATTACTACACCCTTTCCAAGTCCCTGGGCGGTGGTCTCGCGAAGATCGCGGCGACGCTGATCCGGCGGGACCGTTATCAGGACGGTTTTGGTCTGATCCACAGCTCCACGTTTGCCGAGGACGATTTCTCGTCCGGTATTGCGCTGGCGGTTCTCGAGCTGCTTGAGGCGAACGATGGTGCACTTTACCGCCAGGCCGCCGAACGAGGGGCACGTCTGCGGGAAATGCTGGAGGACCTGCGGCGGCGCTATCCCGATGTGATTCGCGAGGTCCGCGGACAGGGCCTGCTGCTCGGTCTGGAGTTCCATGGGCAGGGCAGGGCGGACTCCCAGATCCTGCGCTCCACCGCCCATGCCGACTCACTCGGCTATTTCCTTGCAGGCTATCTGCTGCGGGTCGAGGGTATTCGCCTGGCGCCCACCGGCAGTGCCCCGGATGTGTTGCGCCTGGAACCGTCCTTGTACATCCAGGATGAATCCATCGAGCGGCTGCGGGGGGCGCTGGAGCGTGTTTGCCTGATCCTCCAGCGACAGGATGCATTGCACTTGGTCTTTCCCATCACGGATGCGGCTCGTCCCCTCCCGCGGGACGATATCCGTGACCATCGCCTGGTCGTCGCGCAATCCCGTCCGGCCAATTCGCCGCCCCATGCCGTCCGCAAGGTTGCGTTCATCAACCATCTGATCAGCCCCGGCTGGTTGAGGCAGGTGGACTCCTCGCTGGCCGAGCTGAGCGATGGCGAGTTGCGTCGCTTCGTGCAGAAGATGTCCGCCAGTCGCAAGAGTGCACCGTATCCGCCGGTGCGCATTGTCTCGACGCTGGGGCGGGCCGTGGATTTCATCCTTTATCCCTTGTGCGTGGATTCCGAGCAGATGGGCCGCTGGCTGCAGACAGGGCAGCTCGACGAAATTCGCAAGGACGTCGACGAGCGTGTACGTACCGCGCGTGAAGATGGCTGTGAGATCGCTGGCCTCGGCATGTACACCTCCATCGTCACCAACAATGGCACTGCGCTGTCCGTCCCGGAAATCGGCCTCACGACCGGCAACGCCCTGACCATCGCCATGTCCCTGGAGGCCATCCAGTGTGGCATGGAGCAGCAAGGCCTGGCATGGCGGAACGCCTTGCCAGCCGTCATCGGGGCCGCCGGCAATATTGCCTCCACGTATGCGGCCATGCTGGCGGAGCATGCTCCGGGGTTGCTGCTCGTCGGCAGCGCTCGGGATGGGGCGCAGGCCCGCTTGTTGCAGACCGTGTACAGCATCTATGACGCGGCCTGGCAGGCATTGAAGAACGGTCAGTATGGCCAACATGGTATCCATGCCCGCCTTGCGGAAGAGCCGTTCGTCGCGCAGTGGTTGCGTGATGGCGCACCAGCCCGGGCGCGGGGAAAGCAGATCCACCAGGCGCTTCTCGAACGGTATGGCCATGACCCTTTCCTGCGCCTCCATTCCAGCCTGGAGGCGGCCCGGGACTCGCGCATCGTGCTGTGCGCCGCCAACGCGCCGGAGCCATTCGTCGGCAGCGAGCACCTGACCCGTAACGCGTTGGTGTGCGACGTGGCCGTGCCCCATAACGTCCTGCCTTCGGTGCTGCGTGAGCGGCCAGACATTACCTACTTGCAGGGCGGCATCGTTGCCACGCCAGACGGCACGAGCTTGCATCCGGGAGCACGGGCCTTCCTCGG
Organism: Zoogloea sp. JDB1; assembly: GCF_056724025.1. Classification (NCBI taxonomy): domain Bacteria; kingdom Pseudomonadati; phylum Pseudomonadota; class Betaproteobacteria; order Rhodocyclales; family Zoogloeaceae; genus Zoogloea; species Zoogloea sp. JDB1. The sequence continues at coordinate 5,360,024 of NZ_CM161496.1, read as the reverse complement.
CGAAGGGCAGCTCTTTGCCTGCATGGCCGAGACGGCCGTGCTCGGACTGGCGGGGCACAGTGGCCATTATTCCCACGGTCCTGTCAGCCCGCAGCAGGTCAGGGAGATCGCCGCGCTCGCCCGGCTCCACGGTTTCCGCCTCGCCGACTTGAAACGCGGCAGCTCCCTTTGAACACCACCGTACGACGAGGACGTTTCGCCATGCCCGTTTCCGGCATTCAAGTCTCTAACAATGTCCTGGACGACCTGACTCCCCGCCAGCAGCTTGCCGGCCAGGTCGCCCTGGTGACCGGTGCCAGTCGCGGCATCGGCCGGGCTATTGCCCTGCGGCTGGCCGCCGAGGGCGCCCATGTGGTGCTCCATTACCGCAGTGATCCGGCGCTGGCTGAAGCCCTCGTCGCCGAAATCCGTGCACAGGGAGGCCAGGCCACGCATTACCAAGCCGACCTAGCGGCACCGGAAGGTGTGGATGCGCTGGCAGAAGCTTTCGGCCGTGACTTCGAGCAGCTGCACATCCTGGTCAACAACGCCGGTATCACCCGCGACAAGTTGCTCCTGATGATGGACGACGAGGACCTGCAACAGGTCATCGCCACCAACCTGTTGGCCCCGATGCGGATGCTGCGTGCGTTTGCCGGCATCATGCTGCGTCAGCGCTACGGTCGCATCGTCAATATCTCGTCGTCGGCCGCGAGCAAGCCGGGGCGCGGGCAATCGAACTATGCGGCGGCCAAGGGCGGGCTGGAGGCCTTTACCAAAGCCATGGCTGTGGAGTTGGCCCCGAAGGGCATTCTGGTGAATGCGGTCGCGCCGGGCGTGATCGAAACCGAGATGTCGGCGCAGATCCGGGCCCTGGGGGAAGGGGAGATCCTTTCTCGCCTGCTGCTCAAGCGTTATGCCACCCCCCTCGAAGTTGCCGACGCGGTGCTCTACCTGGCCAGTCCGCGCAACCGCTATGCCACTGGCGAGGTTCTGCATCTCGACGGTGGCTTGAAGATGGCTTGAAGCATATGCCGACTGAGACACGCCATGCGCTGATCACCGGCGCGGCTCTGGGGATTGGCGCGGCCGTCGCACGGCGCCTGGCGGACGATGGCTGGGTCCTGCTTCTTCTCGATCGCAACGGTGAAGCCCTGGAGGCACTGGCTGACGAATGCCGGAGTCGTGGCGCCACTGCCACGACCCTGTACGCCGAACTGGGCCTGGGCGAGCAGTGGATTCCCCCGCTGAAGGCTGCGCTCGATACGTTCGGACATCTGGATTTGCTGGTCAATAACGCTGGCGTTGCAGACGAGAACGATCCTGACGATGTTGCCGCGTGGCAGCGCGTGCTGGCCATCAATCTCGATGCGCCCTTTCGTCTGGGCGCTATCTGTCTGCCCTACCTTCCGGACGGCAGCCGGATCGTCAATATCGCTTCCGTCCTGGCCCGGGCCGGAAAGATCCGCAACACCGCCTATTGCGCGTCAAAGCACGGTCTGCTGGGTTACACCAAGGCACTGGCGCTTGATCTGGCGCTGCGGGGCATCACCGTCAATGCGATCCTGCCGGGATGGGTGGATACCCCGATGTTGCAGCGGGAACTCGGTGCCCAGGCCGCCGCTGTCGGCGCCCCCGTTGCTCAGGTGTTGCGCAACGCCCGTCGTCAGATCCCGCTGAAACGGTTCGTCCAGGTGGAGGAGGTGGCTAATCTGGTCCACTACTTGGCGAGCCCTGTCGCCGCCGGCATCACGGCCCAGGGTATCGTGGTGGACGGAGGCTACACGTGCGGCATGTAGCCAGCGCCGTGCTGCTGGCCGCGTTCCTGGGTGGCAGCCCCGGCGTTGTCCTGGCCCTCGACGGTTCCGTGGCAGCCATCTGGGGGAGAGGGCTGTCGCAGGGGCCCGACTTCGAGCGGGGCCTGCAATTGCAATTGCGCCACAGTGTCGAGTTTGACGATGCCTTCACCATCAAGGCGGAAGGGCGGTTGCGCCGTAACGAGGCGGCCTGTTCCGGTCGCCTGCAGCCCGACGGCTGTGATGCCTACCGGGAGAATTTCGACTGGCGCGAACTTTACGTCGCCCGGAGAGTCGGCGACTGGCAGATCTCCGCCGGCCTCCAGCAGGTAGTATGGGGAAGAGCGGATGCGCTGAGGGTTTTCGATCTGGTCAATCCGCTGGATCTGCGCGACTACGTCCTGCCCGATCTGAATGACTATCGCATCGCCGTTCCCATGCTGCGCGCGCTGGGGCCACTGGGCGAGTGGACTCTTGAGGCGCTCTACCTGCCCGGTTTCAGAGCGAATCGTTACGCAGCCGCCGGCTCGCCTTTCGATCTGGGTATCCGCCAACGCTTCGCTGCCGCCGGCATCGACATGCTGTCCGGGCGCCGGCCGGCACCGTCGCCCGGCAACGGCGAGCTGGGAGCCCTGCTGTCCACCACCCGTGGTGCACTGGATCTGAGTCTGCTGGCTTTCTCGACCTGGAACGACGACCCGGTGTATCGCTGGGACAGCACCGCCAGCGGTGCGCTCGCGGTGCGCCCCGAGTTTCGTCGCCAGCATATCTTCGGCGGCAGCGCGGCCTTGGCACTGGATGGTGGCTGGGTCCTGCGCGGCGAGGCTACCTGGTCGCCGGATGCACCCTACAGCCGTCAGCTTGGTGATGGCACGACCCGCGCAGGGACCTTCACCGGCTTGCTGGGGCTCGACTACAGCTGGCGTGACTGGATGTTCACGACCCAGCTTTCGGACCGCAGCGTCGCAGGGTGGCAGGCTGACTTCACGCCCCCCCGCCGGGCGTCCATCGCGACCCTTTCGGCCACCGGGACGAGTCTCTCGGGCCGCCTGTCCACCCGTTTTGCGCTGTCGTGGATGCCTCAGAACGGTGATGGCAGCTGGGTTCAGCTGCGCGGGAGCTACAAGCTGACCGATCTGTGGGTGGCAGAGGCCGAGATCGATCTGCTCGATGGTGGGCCGAACGGCTATTTCGGCCAGTTCCGCGAGCGGGACCGCCTTCTGCTCGGGCTGCGCCGCCTGTTCTGAACACCGCAATTTCCAATTCAACGAAGGAGAACGCATGAAGCTGGCGAGATTGTTGCTGAGCGCCGTATTGATGCCTTGCCTGGTGGCCGCAGCGCCAGCAACGGGGGCCTCTGTGGATGCGGAGAGCATTCTTTCGCGGGTGCGCGATCGCAACGACGGTGACGACGTGTACTCGGACCTGAAACTCGTCCTGATCGATGAGAAGGGCGGCACCCGTGTTCGCGAGTTGCTTTATCTGCAGCGCGACTATGGCAAGGATGAAAAGCTGACGCTTTATTTCACCGAGCCTTCCGATGTGAAGGGGGTGGCGTTCCAGAGCGTGACCTACGACGAGAAGCTCGGGAAGGACGACGACCAATGGATCTACCTGCCCGCCTTTCGACAGATCCGGCGGATTGCCTCTGCAGACAAGCGGGGCAGTTTCATGGGCAGCGAATATGCCTACATCGACATGGAGAAGCTGCGCGTGGGGGACTACAAGCAGAGGTTGGTCGGTGAAGAGGTCGTCCTGGGCCAGCCTTGCTGGGTGATCGAACGCCTCCCGGTGAGTGAGGAAGTGATCAACCGTACCGGTTACCACAAGACGGTGGTGTGGGTGGACAAGGCCCACGACGTGGTTCTCAAGCAGACGTACTACGACGCCAAGGGCGTCCAGTTCAAGGTCATGACGGCCAGAAGGCTGGAGAAGATCCAGGACGTGTGGACGGTAATGGAGAGCCATATGCAGGATCAGGTGAGCCGCAAGGCTTCCAGCCTCATTTTCAGCAACGTGCGCTACAACGTGAGTCTGGCGGACAAGCTGTTCCGCCAGGCCATCATGAAGACAGGAGTGAGCAATGCCGATCTACCTGCGCTTCGTTGAACGCTTTGCGCTCCCCATTCTTCTGGGGTTGCTGGGAATCACCCTATTCTTCGCCAGTCACTTGCCGGAGCTGACCGCCGACAGCAATCCCTACCTGTTGCCCGAGAGCCATCCCGCGCGCAAGACCATCCTCGACATGCGCAAGGAATTCACTGGGACCTTCGACGCGGCGCTGATCGGGATTCACAATCCGGCGGGGGTCTTCAACCGGGATACCCTGGACGCGGTCTATGACATGACGGCCGCGGCGCGCCGCATCATTCTGGCGACGGAGGACGATCGCCAGCGCCTCGAGGAACTCCGGGTGCGTTTCGGCAAGCAGTCGGAGGCTTGGGCGCGGGCCGTGGAGGAGGTATTGGCCGACGGGCTGACCCAGAACGACTATGCCGGGGCCGAAAAGCTCGTCTCCCTGGCCGAACCCCTGCCGCTGTCCCAGGCGGAGCGCGACTTCATCGCTTTCCTGCCGAGCCGCCTCAATCCGGTGAAGGAGCTGGCCGGCATGGCTGCCACCGAGAACATCGTTGCCCGCGACGGCGTGCTGGTGGTGCGCAACGCCATTCCGGACAAACGGACCGATCCGGAGATCATCCGGCGGGAAGTCATGGGCAACCGCATGATGGTGAAAGGGGTCGTGTCCGGTGACGAGACCGTCGCGCTGATTGCCGTCGAGCTGTATCTGAAGCAGGAGGACGCGGAAGGGCAGCTGCGAGCCTATGAGGCTTTCCGGAGCATCGTTGCCGACTATGAAAAGGCGCATCCGACTTACACCAAGGCCAACCAGACCTATATCGCCGGGGTGCCGATCTTCATCGCGGAGCAGAAGAAACTCATCGACCGGGACATGGAAACCCTTTTCCCCGTAGTGATCCTGGTGGTCCTGGTGATTCTCGTCCTGTTCTTCCGGCGCACGATGGGTGTATTCCTGCCGCTCGCCAACGTGGTGCTGGCCGCCGTCTGGACCCTCGGGCTGATGGCCATCAACCGCGCGCCGCTGGACCTCATCACCAGCGCCTTGCCGGTGTTCCTCGTCACCATATGCGGGGCCGATGCTATCCACATGATGAACGAGTACTACACCCAGCGTGCCGAGGGGCATCCGGTGAAGGAGGCCGTACGACGGGCAATGCGCGAGATGGTGTCGCCGGTGATCCTCACCACCTTGACCACCATGGCGGGCTTCCTGTTCTCGACTGCGACCAACATCTCCAGCATCCAGTCCTTCGGCATCTACATGGCCATCGGGCTCGTCTTCGCCCAGTTGATTGCGCTGCTGCTGGTGCCGGCCTGGATCAATCTCTTCGGCGAAGGTCGGCGCAAGGGCGCGCAGGACGCGGGCCGACCGGAGACCGTTCACCACGAGTGGCTTGGCAACGGCCTCGTTGCTGTCTTCCGTATGGTCATTGCCCATCGTGTGCGGTTTGGCGGTGTCTTTGCACTGATCCTGGTCCTGGCGGCTCATTCCGCCAGCCAGATCCACGTGGAGGATGCTGGTTCCAGCTATTTCGCGCCGAGCAACCCTTTCCGTCAGGCCGATGATTTCGTGAATACCCATGTGGCAGGTACCAGCCCGGGCTGGGTCTCCGTGTCCACAGGGCGTCCCGGCGGGGTGCTCAAGCTCGAAACCGTACGCTTCATCGAGGCGCTCGACGATTTTCTGGAGAGCCAGCCTAACGTCACTTATACCTACTCCCTGCCTAAGTACGTGAAGCGGATGAACCTGGTGCTGAACGACATGGACCCGGCCTACGATCGCCTGCCGAACGAGTGGGAGAACATCCGTAGCATCGATCCGGATACCGGAAAGGCCGTGGTCGATAAGGTGAGCGGTGACGAGTTGGTGGCCCAATCCGTCCTCATGTACGAGAACGGCGGCGGTTCGGACCTGACCAACGTGTTGAACAGCGACTTTTCGAAGGCTATCTCGATGTTCACCATGAACACCACACGAGCCTCCGAATACCAGCAACTGCTCAAGGCCCTCGACACGTGGCTGGCAAGCAATACGCCGGCTGGCGTGGAGGCCCGGATCGGCGGCAGCCCGGTGATCTGGACCGGTGTACTGCAGGAGATCGTCAAGGGGCAGCTGACCAGCTTCCTGCTGGCGCTGTCAGCCGTCACGCTGGTCCTGGTTCTGTGGCTCCGCTCGTTCAGCCAGGGAGTCCTTGCGGCACTGCCGCTGGCCACGACCATGGTGTGCTACTACGGTTTGATGACCGCGCTGGGGATCGATCTGAACATCGGCACTGCCATCATTTCCTTCCTGGTGGTCGGGATCGTGGATTATTCGGTGCACTACCTGCATCGCATCCAGTCGGCACGGGCCCAGGGGATGGATCTTGATACGGCGCTGCTGCACGCGATTCGCCACTCGGGGCGCTCCATCATCTTCAACGTATTGGTGTTTTCCCTCGGATTCCTGACGCTGTTGCTGTCGGAGTTCACCCCCATCGTCCATCTGGGGGCCCTGGTTGCCCTCGCGCTGTCGATCAGTGGCTGCCTGTCCCTGTTCCTCATCACGCTGCTGGCGCCGGTATTCCTGCGCGGCTCCAAGGCAAAGGTCGACGAGGCCATCAGCATGCAGTGACGTAATCCCTCATAGCCGTCCCTGCGCGCAGGCGCAGCCTGGCCCGGAGTCCCGCCTTCTGTTGCGGGCCTCCGGGCCTTTTAAATTTTCATGGTGTCCGCCATCCGGACGGTCCGGTCGTTCGATGTTGCGTTGCATTAATTCAACCGGAAAACGGACGGGTCATCCGCAAAGAAAACGGGATGAATTCCGTCTTGGTGATGGTGTTTTTGTTTTCTATTTAAAATTAATGACTTAATTTTTGTTTTCGTGTTGGCATGGCCCTTGCCATATCTCCTGCCGGAAAGTCCAGGTTCGCTTCCGGAAATGAAAACGCTCTTCCGAAGCGCGACAAATAAAAGCCTGGGGTCCACACGACCACGGTTTCCTTTTCCTCGATAGGGAACGGTTTCAATCCACAAAAGGATGGCAGGAGGTAATGCGGTATGGCATTGCAAATCAATATCGATAACGGTGGGACGCTCACCGATATCTGCATCATGATGGACGACACCGTCAAGAAGACGAAGGTGTTGACCACCCCCTACGACTTGAGCAAATGCTTCTTCGAAGGGCTGCAGAAAGCGTCGGCGGTGATCTACGGCGAGCAGAACGTGGCCCGCCTGCTGGAAGAAGTGGACCTGATCCGCTATTCCACCACGCAAGGTACCAACGCCATCTGCGAGCGCAAGGGGCCGCGCCTGGGTCTGATCATCGACGCCAAGGCCCGCGACCTGCCGGTGCGCCTGGCCGAGCACGATCCGGAAGTCTATGAAGCCCTGGTCGGCGACCGGGTGGTCTTTCTCGATACCGCGGCAGTGACCGGCGCCGAGGCCGACATCGAGGTCGTCAAGGCGATCAACCAGCTCACCGCGGCCGGTGCCAACCGCCTGGTGGTGAGCTTCGGCGGCGCCGACTTCCTCGACCTTGAGACCCGCTTCAAGAAGGTCGTGCTGCGCAAGTACCCGCGCCATCTGCTGGGCGCCGTGCCGGTGCTGTATGGCAGCGACTTGACCACCGACCGGGACGTGGTCCGCCGCAGCTGGACCGCGCTGATCAACTCCTTCCTGCATCCGGCGATGGAGGCCTTCCTGTTCAACGCGGAAAACCGCCTGCGCGACTACCGCACCAAGAACCCGCTGCTGATTTTCCGCAACGACGGCGACGCATCCCGCGTGGCCAAGACGGTGGCGATCAAGACCTACAGCTCGGGCCCGCGCGGAGGCATGGAGGGCCTCAAGTCCTTCGCCAAGCTCTACGACATGCCGGACGTGGTCGCCATCGACGTCGGCGGCACCACCACCGACATCGGTCAGAGTCTGAACGGCAAGGTCGCCGAGGTGCAGCGCGGTCACGTGGAGGGCATCAGCGTGTCCTTCCCGCTGTGCGAGATCATGAGTGCCGGCGCGGGCGGCAGCTCCATCTTCAAGGTGGTCAACAACCGCATCGTGATCGGTCCCGAGAGTGTCGGCGCGGTCCCCGGCCCGGCCTGCTTCGGCCGCGGCGGCAAGGAGGCGACGATCACCGACGCCAGCCTGCTGTGCGGCATCTTCGATCCCAAGTCCTACTTCGGCGGCGGCATGGGCCTCGACCTAGACCGCGCGGCGACGGCGGTCAGCCTGTCCATCGCCCAGCCGCTGGGCATCGGCCTCGACGACGCGCTGCTGCAGATGGAGCACGCCTACGAGGACAAGATTGCGGTCGAACTGCACCGCTTCACCAAGATCTCCAAGGACACCGTGATGCTCGCCTTCGGCGGCGCCGGCCCGCTCAACGCGTGCGGCGTGGCGGAGAAGGCCGGTATCGACCGGGTGGCCGTGCCCAAGCTGGCGGCGGTGTTCAGCGCCTTTGGCATCGGCGCCTGCGACATCTCCCAGCGTTATGCGGTGGTGCTCGAAGAGCGCAGCGAGCAGGCCATTGCGGCGGCCCGCAAGAGTCTTGAGGTGAAGGCCTCCCGCGACATGTTCGCCGAAGGCTTCGGCGCCGGCGAGTACCAGGTGGAAGCCTGGCTGGTCGGCGAGGTGGATGGCGCTGCCGACCTCATCGTGCCCCTCGGCGATGGCAATGCCTTCCCGGCCGAATTGGCCAAGGCCAGGTCCGTCGAGCTGGAACTGCGTGCCGTCAAGCCGCTGCGCAGCGAAGCCGGCAAGCGCGCGTCCTTTGTCGAAGGCGAACCGGCCCGGGCCGACGGCACCCGCAACGTGCTGACCCGCGGCCAGGGGCGCATCGACGTGCCGGTCTATCGCCTCTCCCAACTGAAGCCGGGTGACCACGCCGCCGGTCCGGCGATCCTCGAAGAAGACTATTTCACCTGCCGGGTGCTCGATGGCTGGAGCTTCGTCATCAGCGACGCGGGCGACATCCTGCTCAACAGAAAGGGCTGAAAGAAATGAAAGTACCGATGACCGAATACCTGCGCCTCGACCTGGATGCCGAGCAGTGGGAATGCCGCGTCTGCGATCACGTGATCGGCACGGCGAGCAAGAGCTACAAGGAGGGGATGCTGGTTCATAACCGCGACCCGCGCGAGATCCACCCGCCCATCATCGACCCGGAGAAGTACCGTTTCACCTTCAGCCCCGATCCGGATTGGGTGCGCATCCTCGAGTACTACTGCCCGCACTGCGGCACCCAGGTGGAAACCGAGTACGCAGTGCCCGGCCATCCGCCCCTCCACGACATGCAGCCCGACCTGCCGGCGCTGCGCGCCCAGTGGGCCAAGCGCGAGGAGTTGAAGGACGCCGTGGTCGGCCCCGCGGTCACCGCCGACAAGGGCCACGGGCACTGAGCGGAACCCCTGTGAATTTGCCGGCGTCCGCCGTCCGTCCTGCATGAGCAGCGAGGCCCTGGGCGCCAGTACGACAAAATTGAGGAGATAGCATGAGGCGCGTATCAGTCGATATCGGTGGCACCTTCACCGATTGTTTCGTGGTCTGGGATGGCAAGTACATCGAAGCCAAGGCCTTGACCACCCATCACAACCTGGCCCTCGGCTTCAACGAGGCCCTCGGCAAGGCCTGCCACGTCCTGGACCTGGACCTGGAGCGCATCCTGTCGGCAGTGGACTCGGTGCGCTACGCCACCACCCTCGGCACCAATGCGCTGATCGAGCACAAGGGGCCGAAGATCGGCATGCTGGTGACCGCCGGCTTCGAGGCCACCGTGCCGCTGAGCCGCGCCCGTGGCTACGGCGAAGGCCTGGACAACCTGGGCCAGCAGGACATGCCCAACGCCCAGCGTCCCGATCCGCTGGTGCTGCCGCACATGATCTGCGGCGTGCGCGAACGTGTCGATTTCCAGGGCAAGCTGGTGATGCCGCTGGACGAGGATGATGTGCGTACCCAGATCCGCACGCTGGTGGACAAGGGCGCCGAGATCATCGTCGTGGCGCTGGTCAATGCGGTGGTCAATCCCGAGCACGAGCAGCGCATCGAGGAGATCCTGCTCGAGGAGTACCCGTCCCATCTGCTCGGCGCGATCCCGGTGATCCTGTCCCACCAGGTGGCGGGCCGGAAGGGCGAGTACGTGCGGGCCACCTCGGCGATCGTCGACGGCTACCTGCACTCCACCATGTACCATGCCCTGTCGGCGCTCGAGCAGAACCTGCGCGCCCACCGCTACGAGAAGCCGATGCTGGTCATCCACAACTCCGGCGGCATGGCCCAGCTCAACTCCACCGACGCGCTGCAGACCATTCACTCCGGCCCGGTGTCCGGCATCGGCGCCTCCGAGCACCTGGCCATGCAGGCCGGCCTCGGCAACGTGGTGGCGACCGACATGGGCGGTACCAGCTACGACATCGGTATCGTCGTGGAAGGCGGCATCAAGCACTATGACTTCAACCCGGTCATCGACCGCTGGCTGGTGTCGGTGCCGATGGTGCACCTGGTCACGCTGGGCGCCGGCGGTGGCTCGGTGGCCAGCTACGACCGCATGTACGACACGGTGAAGTGCGGCCCCGAATCCGCCGGCTCCGACCCCGGCCCGGCCTGCTACGACCGTGGCGGCATGAAGCCGACGGTGACCGACGCAGACTTGATCCTCGGCTACCTGGACGCCAAGAACTACGCCGGCGGCTCGATCCCGCTGAATCCGCGGCGCGCGTCGGCGGCCATCGAGGACGCCCTGTGCGACGACCTGGACTGCTCGGTGGTCGAGGCGGCACTGCTGATCCGCGAGAAGGTGGACGACAACATGGCCAATGGCTTGTTCACCGAACTGCGGGCCCGCGGCTACGACCCCAAGGACTTCACGATGCTGGCCTACGGCGGCAACGGTCCGCTGCACTGCTGCGGCATCGCCCAGAACCTGGCCATCGACAAGATCCTGGCGCCCCCGCTCAGCTCGGTGTTCTCGGCGGTCGGTGCCGGCAACATGCACCAGCTGCACATCCACGAGCAGTCGCTCTACATGGTGCTGTACGACTCCAACACCCGGCACATCTTCGACGACTACGCGCGCTTCAACCGCATCGTCGCCGAGCTGAAGGAGCAGGGCACCCAGGATCTGCTGCGCCAGGGCATCGCCAAGGAAGATATCTGCCACAACCTGGAGCTAGACATGCGCTACGGCAACCAGCTGGTGCAGACCACCGCGGTGATCCCGAAGCACGAGCTGCATGGCCCCGGCGACGTGCTGGCGATGATCTCCCAGTTCTCCAACGACTACGGCAAGCGCTTCGGCGAAGGCTCCCAGGCGCCGGAGGCGGGCATCCGCATCAACACCATCCGCGTTGCCGCCTACGTGCGCCACGAGACCGTGCAGTTCGAGGACATCAAGCCGGTGCCTGCCGAGCAGCGCAAGGCCCCGCCGGCGCCGAGCAGCACCCGCAAGTGCTACTTCGTTGGGCACGAAGGTTCCTTCGAGACCCCGGTGTGGAGCCGCGCGGCCATCGAGCCGGGCGTGCAGATCCCCGGCCCCGCGATCATCGCCTCGGAAGTGACCACCTTCCTGGTGAATCCGGGCTGGAACTTCGTCGCCGCCAAGCAAGGCGCCTCCTGGTTCCTGCGCGCCTGAGCGCCGCGTGGAGCCGATCCAAGCTAACTAGACGACAGGATTGAAAATGAGCGAAATGAATACGCCGGTTGCGGCCAAGGTGCCCAGCCCCGAGGAAGTGGCGCTGATCAAGAAGTTCCTCAACGACACCACCCTGTTCCTGGGTCCCGACCCGGAAATCATGCAGAACCACGACCTGATGCCGCGCAGCGAGGTCGAGGACGAATGCATGCGCAAGGTGGGCGACGCCCACACCATCGCCAAGATCCGCGACCGCATCCAGGCTGGCTGCGACGAAGGCTACGAGATGGTCGAGCAGATGGGTGCCGCCCCCGGCGCCAAGTGGGGCGACGTGATCACCGGGGTGTATTCCGCCTCCGGCGATCTGGCCATCGCCAGTGCCGGCGGGGTGCTGATCTTCTCGGCGCTGGTACACCACCCGATCAAGTTCATCATCAAGAACTGGGTGAATGACCCGACGGTGGGCGTGAAGGAAGGCGACGGCTTCATCCACAACGACTCCCGCTACGGCAACGTGCACAACACCGACCAGTCGATGATCCTGCCGATCTTCCACGAAGGGAAGCTGGTGTGCTGGGTGGCCTCCACGGTGCATGAGGGCGAGAACGGCGCCATCGAGCCGGGCGGCATGCCGTCGATGGCCGAGAGCCCCTGCGACGAAGGCCTCAAGATGTGCCCGTTCAAGGTGGTCGAGAACTACCAGATCAAGCGCGACATCCTGACCTTCCTGCAGAACTCGGTGCGCGAGCCCAAGCTGCAGTACGAGGACATGAAGGTCAAGCTGTTCGCCTGCCTGCGCATCAAGCAGCGCATCGAGGAAACGCTGAACACCGACGGCCCCGCGGCGCTGATCTCCACGCTGCGCACCACCATGGAAAATGTCCGTGCCGAGGTGAAGCGCCGCGTCAGCGAATGGCCGGACATGACCGTGCGGACCTACATCATCCAGGACTCGACGCTGCGCGAGAACTGCGTGGTGAAGATCAACTGCCAGCTCACCAAGACCGGCGACCGGCTGATCTTCGACTTCCGCGGCTCCAGCCCGGAATTCACCAACCGCGCCACCAATACCATCGTTGCCGGCCTCAAGGGCATGCTGGCGCAGGTTTTCCTGTGCTACGTGTGGCCCGACCTGCCGCGCGGCCAGGCGGCCTTCGCGCCGATCGAGGTGATCACCGATCCGCACTCGATCGTCAATTGCTCCTACGACGCGCCGAACTCCCAGAGCCTGATGTCGATCTTCACCGGCTTCACCGCCGGCCAGCACGCGGTCGCCAAGTTCCTGTACAGCTGCCCGGAGAAGTACACCAAGGTCCATGCGCCGACCTTCAACATGATCAACACCTTCATCTGGGGCGGGGTCAGCCAGCACGGTGAGACGCTCGGCAACCTGTGTGCCGACTTGAACGGCATGGGCGCCGGCGCCACCGTGGATCGGGACGGCGAGCACGCGCTGGCGCCGATCTTCGCAACGATGGCGGACATCGGCGAGCAGGAACTCAACGAGGAGGAGGTGCCCTTCCTGCAGCTCGTCTCCAAGAAGATGACCCGCGACGCCATCGCCCCGGGCAAGTACCGCGGCGGCCAGGGCTACACCATGATGGTGGCCACCAAGGACAGCGAGCAGTGGGGCTTCATGACGGTCTGCCAGGGCGCCAAGTTCCCGCCGCTGCAGGGCCTGTTCGGCGGTTACGCCTGCGGCTCCTACCCGCTGTGCAAGGTCAAGGGCGTCGATGTGTACGACGTGCTGATGAACGAACCGGAGAAGTTCAAGCACTCCATCGAGGAGATCATGAACGAGCAGCCCTTCGAGGGCGCCAGCTACACCACCCATCACATGGGTATGGGCTTCGAGATCTCCAAGCGCGGTGAGCTGTTCATGATCTCCCAGGGCGCGGGCGCCGGTTATGGCGATCTGCTGGAGCGCGACCCGGCCGGCGTGATTCGCGACATCGAGGAAGGCCTGATGTCCCCGGGCGTCGCCGAGCGGCTCTACAAGGTCAAGTTCGACCCGACGACGCTGGCCATCAACCATGAGGCCACCGCCGCCGCCCGCGACGCCGAGCGCAAGGCGCGGATTGCCCGCGGCGTGCCCTACGCCGAGTTCATCAAGACCTGGAACAAGCCGACGCCGCCGTCCCACCTGGCCTACTTCGGCTGCTGGGGCGACGACGTGAGCAAGCTCTACATGGGCAGCCCCGACAAGTTCCGCGATGCCAACAGCCCGCGTCCCAACTACATGCCCCATCCGAAGGACGTGCGCATTGCCGAGCTGGAAAGCCGTCTCGTCGCCCTGGGCGCCATGGGAGGTGAAAAGCAATGAGCCAGAGCCTCGCCGACAGCCTGCCCGGCAACGGTGGCAGCGGCCTCAAGGTGTGGCTGAAGGCTTCGGCCTACACCCGCCGGCTGCTGCTGGGGGAAGGGGGCGACCCGTGGCAGGGGGCCGCCCAGTTCCTGGCCTATTTTTCCCAGGCCCAGGGCCTGTTGCGTCCCGACGTGGCCGTGGTGGAAGTCGGTGAGCTCTTCGATGCCTGGCTGGTGCGCCATCCCGAGGTGCGCGCCGAGCTGGGCGCGAAGCGGCGCCTGTCCTATCCGCTGCGCAAGCTGCTGGAACAGGATGGGCCGCGCCAGCTGCTGGCCGAAGTGGTGGAGGCGGTGATCGCCAACCTGCGCGGCCAGACCCCGCTGGTGCTGGCCATGCCGTCGCCCAAGCACTGGCTGCTGCACGCCAACCAGTTGGCCGGGCGTGGCGACGTGGAGCTGGACCCGGACGGTATCGAGGACGCCGCGATGTACATGGCGGACCTGCTGCGCGCCGTGTCCGCCAGTCCGGTGGGCGGAGTGCTGCTGGAAGAGCACCCGGACGACGCCACGATGGGCGAGACGGACCTGGAGCGTTACCGTCCGCTGATCAACGTGGCCCATCACTACCGCTGGTCCCTAGCGCTGCGCCCGCAGGGCGCGGCGGTGGCCGAGTCGCCGGTGCTGGCGGAGTTCGACGCGGTGCTGACGCCGGCCTTCCAGGCGGCCCTGCCCGTGTCCACCGGCGTGGATGTCAGCCAGCCCCTGGGGGAGGGGGCGGTGCTGCCGGCCCTGGCTGCGGGGCAGTTCTACTTCGTCGAGATCCCTGAGACCCAGCAACCCGAGTTTGTCCTGGAAAGCTTGGCCCGCCTCCGGGCCTAGCCTTGACGGGGGATGGATCGACCGGCGGTCCATCCCCCGCTTTTTTTGGCTTTCACGTTCCGATTCCATGACGCCTTTCGCCTTGAGCATGCTGACCTGCATGGTTGGCGGTCTGCTGTCCGTGCTGGCCGCCGCATCCGTGGCGGCGCGCTTCGGCCCGCGGCAGCTGGCGCGGCTGGTGAGCTACGCGGTGGGGGCACTGCTTGGTGCTGCCTTCCTCGAAATCCTTCCCCATGCGCTGGAGGCGTCCGGCGATCCGCGGCGAACCAGTGCCCTCGTTCTTGCCGGCGTGCTGCTGTTCTTCCTGCTGGAAAAGCTCGCCACCCTGTGGCACCCGGGGCATCACGGATCCCACGAGGCCGTGCCCCATGGGGAGACCGGTCACGATGACGGCGGACATCGGCGCAGCGGCATGCTGGTGATGCTCGGCGACAGCTTCCACAACTTCGTCGATGGCCTGGTGATCGCTGCGGCCTTCGCCGAAAGCATGCCGCTCGGCCTGATCACCGCCGCGGCGATCATCGCCCACGAGATTCCGCAGGAGCTTGGCGATTTCGTGGTCCTGCTGCATGCGGGTTTCAGCCGGCGCCGGGCGCTGGCCTTCAACCTGTTGTCCAGCCTGGCGATGGCGGCCGGAGCACTGCTGGCCCACGTCGCCTTGCCCGTGGTGCATGGCGCCGTGCCGGTGCTGCTGGCGCTGGCCTGCGCCAGCATGCTGTACGTGGCCGGAGCCGGGCTGATGCCCGGCTTGCACCGGCGTACCTGCCTGGCCGCCACCATCGAACAGAGCCTGTTGATCACCGCCGGGGCGCTGTCCATCGGCGCCGCGCACTTCCTCGTCGAATATGCCGGTATTGCCTGATCCGCAATCCGCCAATTCTCATTTGTCGTATTTCATGCAGCGGGGGCCTTCGGGGCCCCTTTTTATTTTCGTTCGGACGGAAGCGTCCGAACGTCGTTCGATGCGCTGAAGCATTCTCGGACGCCGTCAATCGGATTGCTGCTACGCCGCAAATTGGGTAATGGGTGAGGATTTTTTTCAAGCCATTGAATTTAATTGATTATTTATTATTTTTTTTATTGGCACTCAAGTTGCTAATTCCGTTTCAAGGAGGCGTTCGATGGCCCGGACAGATCTGGCGTTCAATCGGACGGATATAAGACGGCGCTTGCAGCCATCGAACAGAATCAATTCCGACAATAAGCGCGCCGCTCGGGCTGCATGAGAAGGCGTCCTCCGAATCGACATCCACAAATCCAAAAATGGGAATGGAGACATCATGGAGACACATCTTTCCTGTCGTGTTGCCTGCGGGCTTCCGGGCTCGGGGGGTGGGCATGCTTAAGGCCATCAACAAACTCGGCAAGGGGGCGCGGATGGTCGGCGCGGTGGGGACTTCGTCCCTGCCGGTGGTGATCATCGGTGGCCTGCTCTACGCGGCCTTCTTCGTGAAGGCCGAACCGACCGCCGGCGAACTGAAGATCCGTCCGCTGGAGCGGCGCGATGCCTTCTACGGGGTCGTTGCGCCCGGCGGAGCGACCCTGTGGGCGGCGGGCTCCAACGGCAAGATCGTACGCAGCGAGGACGGCGGCAAGACCTGGGGCGTGCAGGACAGCCCGGTGGTGTCCCACCTGCAGTCGATCTCGGCGTGGGACGCCCAGCGCGCGGTGGCGGTCGGCAACCGCGGCCTGGTGGTGATGACTGCCGACGGTGGCAAGACCTGGAAGGAGATCAAGGTGCCGCATTCGGAGGTCGCCAACAAGCTGCTCCAGGTGCACACCTACGCCGACGGCGTGGCGTGGGCGGTCGGCGAGCTGGGGGCCGTGCTGAAGACCAGCGATTACGGCGCTACCTGGACCCGTGCCTTGGAGGAGAAGGACCAGGCCTGGAACGACATTGCCTTCGTCGGCCAGGATGGCTGGCTGGTCGGCGAGTTCGGCCAGATCCAGCGTACCGCCGACGGCGGTCAGACCTGGGCACCGGTAGCGAGCCCGGTGAAGACCAGCCTGATGTCGGTGAGTTTCCGCGACGCCCAGCATGGCGTGGCGGTGGGGCTGGCGGGCACGGTGCTGGTCACCAGCGACGGTGGCGCGAGCTGGAAGGATGTGCCGCCCCTGACCCGCGAGCACCTCAACTGCGTGATCTGGGATGGCTCCGGCTGGGTTGCGGTGGGGGATAAGGGCATCCGCGTGAGCGCCGGCCCCGAGGCCGACGACTGGAAGGCGGGCCGCATCTCCGATCAGGACCTGTCCTGGCACACCCAGATCGTCAAGCTCGCCGACGACTACGTGCTGGCCGGCGCCAATCTGGCGCTGCTGCACAAGGACGAGCTGCGCATCCTCGGCCGCGACTGACAGGTGTCCCCACGGCTGGGCTTTGTCCAGCCTGCTCCCCGGAGAGGGGCAAGAAAACCTGGGGCGGCCCGGCGTTTTCTTGAGCGCCCTCCAATTTGAGACAAGGAAACAGGAATGAAAAACGCGACGTTCAGGGCGCTGGCGCGCCTGATCGATCTGGTCCTGCAGTACCGGGTGATGGTGGTGTCGGCCATCATCGGTTTCACCTGCGTGATGGGCTACCTGGCTGCGCAGATCGAGGTGAAGACGGTCTTCAGCGACCTGCTGCCCCGCAACCATCCCTATGTGGAGGTGAACAACCGCTTCAAGCAGACCTTTGGCGGCTCCAACATGGTCAGCATCATGCTGGAGGTGGAGCAGGGCGATGTGTTCAACATGACGGTGCTGAAGAAGGTCCAGCAGATCACCCAGGCGCTGCAGAAGGTGGAAGGGGTCGATACCTACCAGATCGCCTCGCTGGCTTCCAAGAAGATGAAGGAGGTGCGCGCCTCCACCGAGGGTATCGAGTCGCGGCCGCTGATGTGGCCGGGCCTGCCCAAGGACTCCGGCGAGATCGCCACGCTGCGCGAGGCCGTGCTCAACAACCCGCTGGTGTATGGGCCTTACGTGTCCATCGACATGAAGGCCACGCTGATCACCGCCGACTTCACCGACGGCGCGGTGGACTACGTGAAGGCCTACAAGCAGATCGAGGAGATCGCCGACGCGGCTCGGGGCGACGGGGTGCTGGTGCGGGTGGTCGGCGAGCCGATCCTGTACGGCCTGGTCAATCACTACCTGGGCGAGACGCTGCAGATCTTCATGGTTACCGTCGGTGCGCTGGTGGTGTTGCTGTTGCTCATCACGCGCACCTGGCACGGCACCTTCCTGCCGCTGACCACCGGCCTGGTCAGCGCGATCTGGGCGCTTGGCGCAGCCAAGCTGATGCACTTCCACCTGGACCCGTTGGTCATCGTGGTGGCCTTCCTGATCACCGCCCAGGCCATCTCCAACTCGGTGCAGCTGGTGTCGCGCTTCGACGACGAGGTGGCTGCTGGTGCCACATCGGCTGGCGCGGCGGCGCGGGCGGCCCTGCTCAACCTGTTCAAGCCGGGCATGCTGGCCATCGTCGCCGACGCCGGCTGCGTGCTGGTGGTGGCGCTGACGCCGATCCCGATGCTGGAAAAGATCTCCTACATCGGCACCGTGTGGATCCTGTCGATCATGCTCAGCGCGATGGTGCTGACGCCGGTACTGCTGTCCTGGTGCGGGGTGAAGAAGCGCTATGCCCACCCGATCAACGTCTATCCGCTGCTGCAGAAGGTGCTGGGCCTGTGTGCGGCCATCGTGACCTCGAAGCTGCGTTTCGCGGTGGTCATCGGTGCGGGGATCTTGTTCGTGGTGTCCGGCCTGTACGCCTTCAAGCTGAAGGTTGGCGATGCCAATCCGGGCTCGCCGATCCTGTGGCCCGACTCCACGTACAACAAGGACGCGACGGCGATCAACCAGAAGTTCCAGGGCTCCGACCGCATGTTCGTGGTGGTGGAAGGCAAGAAGGAAGGCGCGCTGAAGGAGCCGAGCGTGCTGGAGGGCATGGAGCAATTCCAGAAGTACATGGAGGCCCAGCCCGAGGTCGGCGGCAGTATTTCGCTGGCCGACATCCTGCCGGCGGTGAAGCGGGTGGTGCGCGAGGGCAATGCCCGCTACCAGGAGCTCGGCGGCAGCGCCGACGAGAACGGCGAACTGGTGTACATGTTCGTCTCCGGCGCCGACCCCGGTGACATGGACCGTTTCGCCGATCCGCAAGCCAAGAACGGCGCGGTGACCCTGTTCTTCCGCGACCACCAGGGCGAGACGATCCGCACCGCCATCGCCCGCGTGAAGGAGTATGTGGCGGCGCACAAGCTGAAGGACGCGGAGTTCCTGCTCGCCGGCGGTCTGGTCGGGGTGCTGGCGGCGGTCAATGAGGTGATCCTCGCCGGGCAGATCGAGTCCATCGCCTTCGCCCTGCTGGTGCTGGTGGCATGCTGCATGTTCACCTACCGCTCCACAGTCGCCGGTATGTTCTTCATGGTGCCGGTGCTGCTGTCCAACACGCTGACCTTCAGCTACATGGCCTGGAAGGGCATCGGCATGAACATCAACACCCTGCCGGTGGTGGCGCTGGGCATCGGCCTTGGCGTCGATTACAGCTTCTACATCGTCGATGGCATCCGCGAGGAGTTGCACCATCACAAGGACGTGGGCCGTGCCATCGTCAAGTCCATCGCCACCTCCGGCAAGGGCGTGCTGATCACCGCGCTGACCCTGGTCACCAGTGTCGTGCTGTGGAGCTTCTCGTCCCTGCGCCTGCAGGCCGACATGGGCGTGCTGATCGCCATCTGGCTGTTCATCTCGGCGGCCTCCGCGCTGTTCCTGATGCCGGCGATGGTCTACGTCTTCCGGCCGGAGTTCATCGTCGGCTCCAAGCGCCACCCCATCGAGCAGGCCGTCGCGGCCGAGCCGATCCAGGCCGTCTGATTTTCCCGTCGTACCCCTCTCCATCCCCCGGCGCAGCCGCGCCAGGGGGCGGGGCAAGTCTTGTCCACAACAACAGAAGCGGAGGTGACACATGAAGGCAAACAGAAGGCTGGCGCTCGCCGTCAGCGCAGCTCTCGGCCTGGGATCGGCGTATCTGCCGGCCCATGCCGAGGACGCGGCGGCCGACCAGGACGGCAACTATTTCCACATCGGCGGCTATGTGCGCGGCTGGGCTGCGTTCAACCTGCAGGACATCCCGGAAACCAAGGGCAACGACAAGGGCAAGCTGTCGATGTTGCGCGGCTCCCTGCTGCTCGACGCGGATGCGGCTACCGGACCGATCAAGTGGAAGGCCGTAGCGCGGGTGGATCGGGAGGCGATGACGCCCTACCTGCGTGACCTGGAGGAGCTGCGCAAGATCAACGGCACTACCGGCGGCGACCATTCGAGCATCCTCGACAACTACAACAACGGCGACCTGCGCGAGTTCTGGGGTGAGTTCAAGGCCGGCGAGCGGGCCACCTTCCGCATCGGCAAGCAGCAGATCGTGTGGGGCGAGTCGGACTTCTTCCACGCGATGGACGTGGTCCATGGCTACGACATGAGCTGGCGCCTGTTCTTCGAAGGGGAGAACGAGGAGTGGCGCAAGCCCCTGTGGCTGGCCAGCGTGAAGCTCGACGTGCCGGAGGCCGCCGGCCAGATCCACGCCTATGTGCGGCCGGGCCTGGACCGCTGCAAGGACATCGGCAACACCTACGATATCCGCGGCGGGCGCTGGTTCTTCCAGCCCTACCGGGGCTTCGACCTGTCGGCGGTGACCACCAACGACTGCAAGCATCCGGAAGGCAACAAGGACGACTGGACTGGCGGCATCCGCTGGTCCGGCGAGGCCGGCTCCCTCAACTACTCGCTGGCCTATGTGAAGACCTACGCCGCCGATCCGGTGGCCAACTCGGTGTATGCGCCGTGGAAGAAGGTGCCGACCGGCCCGCTGTTCGACCTGATCCATCCCAAGATCGACGTCTTCGGGGCCACCGTCAGCGGCTACTCGGCGACCTTCGACACGGTCTTCAGCGCGGAAGTCGCCTACACCAAGGACCAGCCCTTCAACGTGGGGACCGGTGGGCTCACCGACCCAACCCTAGGCGCAGCGGCCGGCCTCGGCCTGGGCGGCATCAAGCTGAAGGACACGGTGACGACGATGCTGCGGGCCGACAAGAACCTGCATTTCGAGAACCTGCTCGGCACCAACCGGCCGTCCTTCTCGTCGGTGCAGATCTTCGACACCTGGATCCGCGACCACAAGGATTCGGAAGACCTGGTCCGGCTGTTCGCCTACGGCGCGCCGCTTACCGAGCACAACACCATCCTGACCGCTTTCACGGTGCTCAACTACAAGGGCGACACCATCAACCCGGGCATCGCGGTCGGTGTTGATGTCAGCCATGGCGGCGGTTTCGTGATTCCCAGCATCGATCTGGTTCTTGGTGACAAGTGGCGTGCCAAGGCCGAGGCCGACATCTTCTGGACGTCCGGCCACACCAGCAAGGCTTTGTTTGACCCCAATCCCGGCGTGCAGTTGTTCGGCTACTTCGCCAACAACAGCCAGCTCACCTTCCGTTTGACCCGTCAGTTCTAAGTTCCACAGAGGAGACAAAGACATGAACGCAACAAGAAAAGTGAATCCGGCGCGCCGCAAGTTCGCCTGTCAGGCCCTGGCCATCGGCCTCGGAGCCAGTTTCGTCGGCCTCGCGCAGGCCGGCGAACTGCAGCCCGGTTTCGTCATCACCAAGGACAACTACGACAAGATCAAGAACGAGACCTTCGAAGGCAAGACCATCGCCAGCATGGTGCCCGACAAGCTCGAAACGATGATTAAGAAGTATGGCCTGACCATCAAGCTGGCCCACTCGAAGAAGATCGAGATGGACCCGAAATACGTCAATGCCACCAAGGACAACGTCAAGAACGTCAAGTTCGACCCGGCCACGCGCACCATGAGCGGCTGGAAGTCGGGCATGCCCTTCCCGCCGGAAACCATCAAGCTCGACGACCCGACCGCCGGCGACAAGGTGATCTGGAACCTGCGCGCCGCGACCTATGGCGCGACGATGGACCTGCGCGACATCTCCTTCGTGTTCATCAGCGGCACGAATGGCGTCGAGCGCGTGCAGCGCTGGCAGTCCCGCCGCTACTACATGGAAGGGCGCCTGGACGGCGGGCCGGTCAGCGAGGGCGACGGCAGCATCGCCCAGAAGACCTATTTGTTCGCCACCAGCCCGCAGGATATCCGCGGCCTTGGCACCTTCTCGATCCGCTACAACGATCCGACCTCCGCCAAGCCCGACGACACCTGGGCCTACCTGAAGTCGGTGCGGCGCACCCGCCGGCTGTCCGGTGGGGCGTGGATGGACCCGATCGGCGGCACCGACCAGCTCTACGATGACTGGGACATCTGGGACGCCTTCCCGACCAAGTATCGCGCCAACAAGCTGGTCGGCAAGCGCTGGGTGCTGGCCGTCGCACACAGCCCGCTGGTCAGCGTGGACGCCAAGAAGCGCGACACGCCGGAGGAGTTCCCGTCCGTCGGCCTGACCGAGGCACCGTATTACTTCCCGGCCAAGCACATCGAGTGGGAGCCCCGCGAGGTGTACGTGGTGGAAGGCACGCCGCCGCCGGAGCATCCGTACAGCAAGAAGGTGGTGTACATGGAGGTGAACTTCCCGCGCCCCTACCTCGGCGAGATGTATGACCAGAAGGGCGAGTTCTGGAAGTTCATGATCTTCCAGAACCGCCCGGATACCGGCGAGGACGGCTACAAGGCGGTGATGCCGGTGGTCGGCCACGTCATCGACGTGAAGCGCAACCACTCCACCACCTGGTCTTCCAACATGAAGGCGAACCCGAAGGGCGTGAAGGAGAACGACGTTTCCCTCAGCAAGCTCGAGGAAGTGGCGACCGGCGGCAAGTAAGCCGCTTCCGTCCTCGTCGACCCCTGCGGCACTAGCCCCTCGCCCAGTTCCGCAGGGGTTTTTCTGGCGCAGTGCAAATAAAGTTTGACGCACTGCGATAAGTTGTCTATTATTCGGCCTCTCCAGACGCGGGGTGGAGCAGTCTGGCAGCTCGTCGGGCTCATAACCCGAAGGTCGCAGGTTCAAATCCTGCCCCCGCAACCAGATTCAACAAAAAGCCCAAGCATTCGTGCTTGGGCTTTTTGCTTTTGTGCGTGCTTGTTCGTCGTGGCGGACCTGTGGTTCGCGAAAGACTGGCCCGTCGCGGCTCGCGACGGGCGGGGTCGGGCAATCAGAACTTGAAGACGAAGCCGGTCTGGATGCCGTCGATGCGCTGTCCTGTGCGGTCGGTGCCGGAGAAGGTCTTGGTCAGGCCGGCCGAGCCTGCCGGGCCCCAGTTGCCGTTCTGCTGGTTGTCGACGGAGTCGAGCAGGGCGTAGAGCATCACGTTGCTGTTGAGATCGTAGTAGCTGGCGAGGGCCCAGCCCTTGGCGCCCTTGGATTGGCCGGTGGTGTCCTTGATGGTGCCCCACAGGCCGCCGACGCGCCACTGGGGCGTGACGCGGTAGTCGGCGGAGAGCTGGTAGATCTCGTAGAAGATGTCCAGGCCGGTGCCGGGCAGGCCCGCGTTGAGGGAACCGCTGGTGCTGCCGGTCGGGTTGTTGCCGACGATGTTGCCGCCGACGTTGCTCAGTGCGCCGCTGCCGTTGGCGTTGGCGCCGCCGTTGTTGGAGCGCACGAAGGCGGCGTAGAGCTTGCCGCGGCCATAGTCGTAGTTGGCGTAGAAGCTGTGGTACTCGGCGTTCTTCTTCTCCGTGCCCTTGTAGTCGGGGCGGCCCTCGATGCCGGCGTAGCCGATGCGGAACGGCCCGTAGAGGTAGTCGAGGGCGAACTGGTAGACCGCCATATTGCTGGGGCTGACGGTGCTGCTGGAGGTGGCGGTGCCGGCCACCGGGTTGGCACCGGCGAAGGCGTAGTGGGCCTCGGCCAGCAGGCCGTTCCAGCGCGGCGAGATCCACGACAGGTCGCCATCGTAGCGGGACGGCACACCGAAGTTATTGACCATCGAACCCAGGGTGCGGGAGGTGAGGTCGAAGTAGTCGCCGCGGCCGAAGATCGCGGTGTTCTGGCGGCCGAGGCGGAAGTCGCCGTAGGGCGTCTGCACGCCGGCCCAGGCCTGGCGGTCGAACAGGCGGCCGGTGGTGGTCAGGCCGGTGCTGCTGGCGTTGGCGGTGTCGGCGGCACTGCCGTTGGTGAGGTTGAAGCCTTGTTCGAGCTGGAACTTGGCGACGTAGTCGGCGTTGATCGCCCGCTCGCCCTTGAAGCCGATGCGGCTGCGCAGGGCGGCGCCGTCCTGGGCGGAGAAGATGCGGCCGCCCGAACTGCTCTTCATGTAGTTGAGGTATTCGTCGAGGTTGCCGTACAGCGTGACGACACCGCCGCCCACGGCGAGGCTCAGCGGGCTTTGCGCGGTGCCGACGGTCACGTTGGAGGCGGCCGGGCTGCCCGCCGGCACGCTGGCCGGGACGACCGCCTTCACGGTGGCGGCTTGCTTCTGGTTGTCCTCCATCCTCTCGATGCGGGACTGCAGGGCCTGCAGCTGGGCCTTGAGGTCTTCGAGCTCACCGGCGAGCGCGATGCGGGGGCCGGCGAAGGTGGTGATGCCGGCGAGCACCAGCAGGGCGGGCAGGGTCTTTGGTCGGATCATGGATGTCTCCTCTGTCTTTGTTGTGCCAGTTGTGGGATCTGGCTTGTCTGGGATTGCTGCCGGCGCTTGTCTCCCGGGCCGGCGGCGGGTGCTTGGGCTTTTCCGCCTCAGCGACGGGCCCGCGCAACCGCATGCTTGGCGGCCCGGTAGCCGAACACCAGGCCGGGGCCGATGGTGATGCCCGGTGCCGTGTAAACCCCGCCCATGATCGAGTGCATATCGTTGCCGACCGCATAGAGGCCGCCGATGGGCTGCTCCGCGCCGTCCAGTACACGGGCATCCACATCTGCCGCGAGGCCGGTGGAGGCGCCGATGTCGCCGGGATAGAGGCGCACCGCGTAGAACGGCGCCTCGCTCAACGCGCCCAGGTTGGGGTTGCGGCCGGGCCAGGTGGCGTCGCCGATGTTCTGCTGGTAGGCCGTTTCGCCACGCCGGAAATCCGGATCGACGCCGCTTTCCGCGTAGGCCTTGATCTTGGCGACACTGGCCTGCAGCCGCGCCGGATCGATGCCGAGCTTGCCGGCGAGCGCCTCGATGCTGTCGGCCTCGGTCAAGTAGCCGTCGGCAATGAAGGGGCCGAGTCCGCCGCCGCCCGGCCGCACCATGCCGAGCCCGTACTTGCGCAGCGCACGGGCGTCGCAGATCAGGTAAGCCGGCACGTCGGCGGCCATGTTGCGGTCCGCCATGCTCTGCTGCATGCGCAGCGCGAACAGGTGGTAGGACGTGCTCTCATTGACGAAGCGGTCGCCGGCCTGGTTGACCGTCAGCATGCCCGGCTTGGCACGGTCCATCACGAAGTGCGGGAAGGCCGCGGTGCTGCCGTCCGCCCGCTTGCGCAGCGACACCGGCGCCCAGAAGGCGTTGGTGCCGTGGCTGGCGCCGTAGTGGGCGCCAAGCCCGCGGGCCAGTTCCTGGGCCTGGCCGGTGTGCCCCGGCGCGGCTGGGCACCAGCTCATGTCCACCTTGCCGAGCATCGCCTTGCGCAGCGCCGGGTTGCGGTTGAAGCCGCCGCTGGCGAGGATCAGCCCACCCTTTACCTGCACGCGGCGCTGTTGCCCCTGCTGGGACAGGGTGATCGCTTCCACGCCGTCGGTGCCGCGTTCAATGTCGGTCACCGCGGTGTTGAGCGCAAGGCTCACCGTGTCGTGCTGCGCGAGGGAATACAACAGGCGGGCCACCAGCGCGTTGCCCATCACCAAGCGCGTGCCGCGGGAATGGCCGAGGCGGTCGTGGGCGTGGCGCAGCACGATCTTCAGGGAGTGCCGGAAGGACGCCAGCGACTGGGTCATGCCGAGCAGGTGGTTGATGTCGTTGCGGTCCACCATCATCCCGCCGAGCACCGTGAATTCCGGGATCGGCGGACGGATCAGACCGAACAGCTCGCCGAGCAGGCGTCCGTCGAAGGGGACCGGCTCCAGCGCCCGGCCGGTCAGCGTCGAGCCGCCCAGGTCGGAGAT
This sequence comes from Zoogloea sp. JDB1, assembly GCF_056724025.1. Classification (NCBI taxonomy): domain Bacteria; kingdom Pseudomonadati; phylum Pseudomonadota; class Betaproteobacteria; order Rhodocyclales; family Zoogloeaceae; genus Zoogloea; species Zoogloea sp. JDB1. Next base: position 5,334,348 of record NZ_CM161496.1, on the reverse strand, counting down.
GTAGTCCGGGTGCTTGGCGTAGGGGCGGTATTTGACCTCCGACTGCGCCTCTATGTAGCGCACCGCCTCCGGGCCGGTTTCCAGAAAGGCCCGGCGCAATGCGGCGGGGCTGCGCTCGCCGACTGCGTTGTCCAGATAGCGGGCGGCGTCGGCCAGCGTGTCCGTCGGATTGACCTTGGCGGAATGGTGGGTGCCGGGCACCCAAGTGGTGCCGGCGGACAGGGCGGTAGTGCCGCCGACGTAGCCAGTGTGTTCCACCAGCAGCACGGTGGCCCCCTCGATGGCGGCGACCAGGGCCGCCGACAGGCCGGCGCCGCCGGCGCCGATCACCACCACGTCGTAACTTTGCGGCTCCGGCAGATCGGCGAGCCGTGTGATGACTTGCATGTCACTCACCCAGCAGGAAGTCGACCATCAGGTCGCAAACCCGGCCGAACATGTCGGCGCCGGTGGAGGTGCCGCAGCCAAGGGTGCGGGCGGCGGCGATCAGCGGCGTGATTGCCGGGGCGGTGATCACGCAGCCGACGAAGGTCTGCGGGGTCAGCTTGCTGACGTCGAGGGGGTAGGGATCGCCGTCCTTCATGCCGACCGGGGTCGCGTTGATCACGATGTCGAAGCCGCTCGGGTCGGGGCTGCCGTGGCTGACCGGGCATTGGCCAAGGCCGGCGAGGCGGTCCACCAGCGTGGTGCGGCGCGCTGTGTCTTCGTCATGGATCGCTAGTTGGCTCACGCCGGCCACCACCAGCGCGTGGGCAATCGCCGAGCCGGCACCGCCGGCGCCGACCAGCAGCGCCTTCTTGCCTTTCGGCTCGCAGCCCCGGTCGCGCAGAGCGGACACGTAGCCGAGGCCGTCGAACATGTCGCCATGCCAGCTGCCGTCCGGGTTGCGGCGCATCACATTGACCGTGTGCAGGAAGGCCGCCCGCTCGGAGGTCGTCGCGCACAGGTCGAAGCAGGCGAACTTGTGCGGCACGGTGACGATGATCCCGTCCACGTTCTGGGCCAGGGACACGCCGTCCAGCCAGGCGGCCAGCTTGGCGGGCGCCACGTGGGCGGGCATTACATAGGCGTTGCGGTCGTGGGCGTGGAAGGCCTGGGTGACGCCGGCCGGCGATTTCACCTGGGCGATCGGGTCGCCGACGATGAAGTGAACGCGGGTGGCTCCGTTGAGGGGCTGCGACATGGTTTTGTCTCCGTTGTGGGTATCAGGAGATTCCATTCTACAAAAAACAGAACAAGATTCCACTATTGAATCTAGTTCTGTTTTATCTATAATTCAGTCGTCCGCCCGCCATGGGGTTGCAGGTCCCGGATAAATCCGGCAGGTAAGAGCCTGGCAAACCCAACCTCATTGCGCCGCGTCGTGCGGCGCCGTTAATCGAACTGGAGCAATCATGAGCGGAGTACTTGAACGAACCCTGGGCATCCTTGAGCTGCTGGCCCGTCACGCGCACGGCCTCGAACTGGCCACCATCGCCGATCAGCTCAACATTCCGCGTAGCGGCGCCCACCGCCTGCTCACCGACCTCGCCCGCTGCGGCTACGTGCGCCAGGTGCGCGAGCAGGGCGACTACGTCCTCACTACCAAGCTGGTGTCCCTCGGCCTGAGTTACCTCGGCCATTCCGGCATCGTCGATATCGCCCAGCCGCTGCTCGATCAGCTGGCCGGCGTGTCGGGCGAACTGGTCCGCCTGTCCGTGGTGGACGGCGACCGCCTGACCTGGGTGGCCCGCGCCCAGGGCGCCCGCCAGGGCCTGCGTTATGACCCGGAGATGGGCAGCGATGCGCGCCTGAGCTGTTCCGCCTCCGGCCTCGCGTGGCTGTCCACGCTCAACGACGAGCAGGCGCTGGCGCTGGTGTCCCAGCAGGGCATCGGCCAGCCGACGGAGTTCGGCCCCAACGCGCCAGCCACCGTGCAGGCGGTGTTGGCCGGCATCCAGGAAACGCGCGAGCGTGGCTACAGCGTGACGCTGGAAACCTACACGCCGGGCCTCAACTCGATGGCCGCACCGGTGCGTCTGCGTGGCCAGGCGGCGATCGGCGTGATCTCCATCGCCGGGCCGACGGTGCGCTTCACCGAGGACAAGATGCACGCGCTGGCCGGCGAGCTGATCGCCACCGCCGAGCAGATGGCCGCCGCCAGCGGCGCCTCGCCTTTCTTCAACATGGCGCGCCGATCCGGTGCGCAACCCATATACGCACCATGATCCAAACCGATCTGCTGGTCATCGGCTCCGGCGCCGGCGGCCTGTCCGCCGCCGTCACCGCGGCCCACCTGGGGCTGCGCGTGCTGGTCGCCGAGAAGGACGCCCAATACGGCGGAACCACCGCCTGGTCCGGCGGCTGGATGTGGATTCCGCGCAATCCGCTGGCTGTCGAGGCGGGGATTGTCGAAGACATCGAGACGCCGCTGTCCTACCTGCGTCACGAGCTGGGCGACCAGTTCGACGAAGCGCGGGCGCGGACCTACCTCGAACACGGCCCGCGCATGGTGGACTTCTTCCGCCGCCACACCGCGCTGCAGTTCATCGACGGCAATGCCATCCCGGACTTCCACGGCCGCACGCCCGACGCGGCGCTCGGTGGACGTTCCCTGTGCGCAGCGCCCTTCGACGGCCGCCGCCTCGGCCGGCAGATCGAACGACTCAAACCCCCTTTGCGTGAAACCACCCTGTGGGGCATGGGCATCGCCTCCGGGGCGGAACTCCGGCATTTCATGAATGCCACGCGCAGCGTGGCGTCCTTCCGCTACGTGACCGGCAAGGTGCTCGCCTACTGGCGCGACCAGCTGCGGCACGGTCGGGGCATGCGCCTCGTCAATGGCAATGCGCTGATCGCCGGCCTCGCCGCGTCGGCCTTCGAGCGCGGCGTCGAGATCCGCACCGACAGCCCGGCCCGCCGCCTGCTGGTGGAGGACGGGCACGTCGTCGGCGCGGTGCTCGGCGGGCCGGATGGCGACGTGGAGGTCCGCGCCAGCCGCGGCGTGGTACTGGCCTGCGGCGGCTTCCCCTTTGACGTGGAACGCAAGAAAGCCTGGCTGCCCCACGCGCCCAGCGGCTGCGAACACTGGTCGGCGGCCTCCCGCGGCAACACCGGCGACGGCCTGCGCATGGGCGAGGCCATCGGCGCCGCGCTCAACGGCCAACTGGCCCAGGCCGCCGCCCTCGCGCCGGTGTCACTGGTGCCCCGCGCCGATGGCAGCTTCGCCCACTTCCCGCACCTCATCGAGCGGGCCAAGCCGGGCCTCATCGCAGTGACGGCGGACGGCAAGCGCTTCACGAACGAAGCCGACTCCTATCACGACTTCGTGCGCGGCATGCTCGCCGCCGTGCCGGCCGGCCGACCCATCGAAGCCTGGCTGGTCTGCGACCACGCCTTCATCCGCCGCTACGGCCTGGGGGCCGTCAAGCCCGCGCCGATGCCGCTCGGTCGCATGCTCGACAACGGCTACCTGACGCGCGGCACCACGCCGGCCGAACTGGCCCGCCAGTGCGGCATCGCCCCCGATGCTTTGGCGCAGACCGTGCAGCACTACAACCGGATGGCCCTAGTCGGCCGCGACGAGGACTTCGCCAAGGGCGAGACCCCCTACAACCGCGTGCAGGGCGACGCCGCATCAAGCCTGCCCAACCCCTGCATGGCGCCGCTGGAGCAGGGCCCGTTCTACGCGGTGAAGATCGTCCCCGGCAGCCTTGGCACCTTCGGCGGCCTGCGTGTCGACGACCAGGCCTGCGTGCTCGACAGCCATGGCCAGCCGATCGCCGGCCTCTACGCCGGCGGCAACGACATGGCCAGCATGATGGGCGGCCACTACCCGAGCGGCGGCATCACCCTCGGCCCGGCGATGACCTTCGGCTACCTCTCCGCCCACCACGCCGCCGGCCAGCCGCTGCTTGCCGACGCGCAGGAACCCCGGATTCAACCCAGCTACGCTTGAAACGCAAAGGAAGCCCCATGTTCTACGAACTCTCCACCATGACCCTGCCGTTCGGCACCGCCGCCCAGGCGGCCGCCAATGTGACGGCCTTCGCCACCGCCCCCGACGCCCAAGGCGAACTGCTCGCCTGCTGGTTCACCGACATCGGCACGCTGAACCAGATGATCGTGCTGCGTGGCTTCGACGACCTCGCCACGTTGCAGGCCGAGCGCCAGCGCACCCAGCTCAGCGCCAGCCCCTTCGGCTGCGGCGAGATCTTCCAGAGCCTGGAGCAGCACAGCTACCAAGGCTTCCCGTGGATGAAGCCGGTGCGCCCGTCGGCCGAGTCCGGCATCCGCGGCCCGGTGTATGAAATCCGCACCTACGGCATCAAGCCGGGCGGCGTGCAGGCCACCATCGACCTGTGGGAACAGGCCGTGCCCGCCCGCGAAGAAATCTCCCCCTGCGTGGTGGCGATGGTGGCCCTCGACGGCCCGCTGCGCTTCACCAACATCTGGGCCTACCCGACCGTCGACGCCCGCGGCAAGGCCCGCGCCGACGCCGTCGCCAAGGGCATCTGGCCGCCGAAGGGCGGCCCGGCCCACCTGACCACCGCGATGACCTCCACCATCGCGCTGCCCACCGCGGTTTCGCCGCTGCAGTGATGCCTGCCATGGAGCGTCCTTTTTCCCTTGCCTACCTGACGTCCAACACCCTGACGCCGCCCGAGGCCATCCGCCTGGCGGCGGAGCTGGGCTACGGCTTCGTCGGCTTGCGCCTGCTGCCCAACATGGCCGGTGCGCCGCAGCAGTTCATGATCGGCCTGCCCGACGTACTGCGCGAAACCCTGGCTGCAACAAAGGAAACCGGCGTTGGCGTGTTCGACCTGGAAATCATCCGCCTGACGGAGGACTTCGAGCTTGGGCGCAGTCTGCCCTTGATCGAGACCGGCGCGGAGCTTGGCGCCAGGGCGCTGCTGGTGGCTGGCGACGATACCGAGCCCGGCCGCCTCGCCGCCAACTACGCGCAGCTGTGCGAAGTCGCCCACCAGCACGGGATGAGCGCCGACCTGGAGTTCATGCCCTGGACGGCGGTTCCCGACGCAAAGGCTGCGCTGCGGGTCGTCGACGCGGCGGGTCGCCCGGCCGGCGCCGGCATCCTCGCCGACGCGCTGCACTTCGCGCGCTCGGACACCACGCCGGATGATCTGCGCGCGTTGCCGCGGGAGTTGCTGCACTACGTGCAGATCTGCGACGCCCCCACCGGGCTCACGCTGACGGTAGAGGAAATGATCCACGCGGCGCGCTGCGAGCGCCTGTTGCCGGGGGAGGGCGGCATCGATCTGCGCAGCATGTTCGCGGCCTTGCCCGCCGACCTGCCGGTCAGCGTGGAGGTGCCGCACATGCTCCGGATGGCCGAGGTCGGGCAGGTCGAATGGGCGCGCCAAGCTCTCGCCGCGACTCGCCAGGTAATCGATCCCCGGCCATGAATCGATGCTGCATTGCAGCACCGTAAGTGCCGGAGAACGGAGAGGAGGGGGGCTCCTTGAGCCCAACGTGGTGCGCGATTATCGAACAAGTTGTGACGGCAATCGCGCATCACCCGCATTGACCCAGTTAATTCGGACATCGCTATCGTTAATCTAGCCCCACTTCGAAGGCTGCAGAGGCAGCACCGCCCAAACGATCCGAATTGCTGCAACACACAAAAAATAGTGGAGACAACCATGCGTAGTCCTAGCGAACACAAGCAACATGGGACCCAGCAGACCAAGAAGGCCACCGCCAGTGGCTGGATCGGTTCCGTGCTGGAGTATTACGACTTCTTCATCTACGCGACCGCCGCGTCGCTGATTTTCCCGCAGATCTTCTTCCCCCAGGGCGACCCCCAGATCGCCATCGTCGCCTCCCTCGCCACCTACGGCGTCGGTTACGTGGCCCGTCCCATCGGCGCCTTCGTCCTCGGCCACTGGGGCGACACCCACGGCCGCAAGCAGGTGCTGCTGATCTGCATGTTCCTGATGGGTATCTCCACCATGGCCGTTGGCCTGCTGCCCACCTATGACCAGGTCGGCATGCTCGCTCCGGTCCTTCTCGTCATCCTGCGCCTGATCCAGGGCTTCGCAGTGGCGGGCGAGATCTCCGGCGCCAGCTCGATGATCCTCGAACACGCCCCTTTCGGCCGACGCGGCTTCTACGCCAGCTTCACGCTGCAGGGCGTGCAGGCCGGCCAGATCCTAGCCGCTGCCGTGTTCCTGCCGCTCGCCTACCTCATGCCGCCCGAAGCCTTCAACAGCTGGGGCTGGCGCATTCCCTTCCTGCTGAGTTTCGTCGTCATCATCGCCGGCTACATCATCCGCCGCGAAGTCGATGAAACCCCGGCCTTTGCCCAGGAAACCAAGAAGGGCGAGATCCCGAAGGCGCCGGTCGTCGAGGCCATCCGCGAATGCTGGCCCGACATGCTGCGCGTGATGTGCGCATCCCTGATGAACGTCATCCCGGTCGTCGCCACCATCTTCGGCGCCGCCTACGCGGTCCAGCCCGGCTACGGCATCGGCTTCAGCAAGGACGTCTACCTGTGGATCCCAGTCCTCGGCAACTGCCTGGCCGTGCTTGTCATTCCCATGGTCGGCAACCTCTCCGACAAGATCGGCCGCCGTCCGCTGATCATCGGTGGCTCCCTCGGCGCCGGCCTGCTGTCCTTCGGCTACCTGTACGCCATCAGCATCCACAGCGTACCGATGGCAATCGTCATGTCCCTGCTGATGTGGGGCCTGGTGTACCAGGGCTACAACGCGATCTTCCCGAGCTTCTACCCGGAAATGTTCCCGACCCGCACCCGCGTCTCCGCGATGGCCATCTCCCAGAACATCGGCACCATGATCACCGCCATGCTGCCGGCCTTGTTCGCCACCGTGGCGCCCCCGGGCTCCACCAACATCCCGATGACCGTCGGCTCCATCGCCTTCGGCGTTACCGTCATCGCCGCCCTGGCCGCATGGACTGCCCGTGAAACCTACCGCGTCCGCATCCACGACCTGGGCAACCGGAATGCCAACCCGGTGCCGCACGCCGAGTACAACGAGCTGCGCGAGCAGGCCTTTGCCGAAGCCCGCAAGACCTCCTGGATCTCCGCGTTCTCCATGAAGCACTAAGCAGCGCGCGAATCACTCAGGCAAGGCCGTGAAACGGCCACCGGACACGTCTCCGGTGGCCGTTTTCAATTGGAGCCGCAAAACAGCAGGAAGGAACCCAACCGTGAAACTATCCCGCCGCCTCGGTCTCATCGTCGCCAGCGCGATCCTGGGGCTGATCGTGGTGGCTGGCGTGGCGCTCACCACGCTGCGCACCACCATGCTCGACGAACGGCGCAACGAACTGCGCACCGTCCTCATCCTCGCCACCCAGAGCGTGGCCCACTACCAGGCCCTGGAACAGGCCGGCACCCTCAGCCACGCCGACGCCCAGGCCCGCGCCATCGAAGCGCTGGCCGCAATGCGCGACGGCAAGACCAAATATGTATGGGCACGCAGCACCGACGGCCTCGGCCTGGTGCTGCCCAACATGAAGGACACCGGCAGGATCGACCTCGGCAAGAAACTGCCCGACGGTCGCTACGACTTCCAGCGCTACCTCGACGCCCTCAACGGCAACGAGTTCGGCTACGTGGAAGTGATGGTCAAGAAGCCCGGCACCGACACCGAACTGCCCAAGATCAACAGCGTCACCAAGGTCCAGGGCTGGAACTGGGTCCTCGGCTACGGCGCCTGGGTGGACGACATCGATAACGCCTTCTGGCGCCTCGCCTGGCGCTTTATCGGTCTTGGCGCGGTGGTGCTGATCGTCGTTGCCGTGCTCGCCGGCCTGATGGCGCGCAGTATCTACCGGCGCATCGGCGGGGAGCCCGACTACGCCGCCCAGGTCGCGCGGGAGATCGCCGCCGGCAACCTCGCCCAGCACCTCGACATGCCCAAGGGCAGCGACAGCCTGCTCGCCTCCGTCGCCCACATGCAGACCAGCCTGCGCGAGATGATCGACGGCATCCAGCGCGGCGCCACGCTGCTCGGCCACATTTCCTCCAGCCTCAGCCGCCAGATGACGCGCATCGACGAAGCCAGCCAGCTCTCGTCCGACGCCACCTCATCCACCGCCGCCGCCATCGAACAACTGTCCGTCAGCATCGACCACATCTCCGGCAGCGCGCGGGAGACCGAAGAAAACTCCGAGCACTCCAGCCAGGTCGCCCGGGACGGCGAACAGATGGTCCAGCGCGCCGCCGACACCATCCAGGGCGTGTCCCAGCAGGTCAGCCAGGCCGCCCGCCTCATCGAAGGCCTGCTCGACCGCTCCTCGCAGATCGGCGGCATCGCCAGCGTCATCAAGGAAATCGCCGACCAGACCAACCTGCTCGCCCTCAACGCCGCCATCGAAGCCGCGCGGGCCGGCGAACAAGGGCGCGGCTTCGCCGTCGTCGCCGACGAAGTGCGCAAGCTCGCCGAACGCACCACCAGCGCCACCGGCCAGATCACCACCATGGTCGCCGCCGTGCAGGCCGACACCGGCTCCGTCGTCGGCAGCATGCAGGCCATCACCCCGCTGGTCGGCCGCGGCGTCGACATGGCCACCGCCGCCGCGGCCTCCCTGCGCGAAATCAGCGCTGGCGCCGAAGCCACCGTCGCCAAAGTGCGCGACGTGGCCAGCGCCACCGCCGAACAAAGCCAGGCCGGCACCAGCGTCGCCCAGCACGTCGAACGTATCGCCCGCATGGCCGAAGAATCCGCCGCATCGGTACGGGCCGCGGATGAAGACGTGAAACGGCTGGAGACGCTGGCCAGCGAACTGCGGGAGTCGGTGGCGCGGTTCAGGTTGTAAGGCGGGGCTGGACCGTTGAGTTCGTAATCAAATGGACGAAGCAGATGCCGCTGGGACGGCTTCCGTTCCTAGCGGCAGCATCAACGAGCCCAGGGCGCATACTTGGTTTCGAGGCGGTCGAAGATGTCGTCAGCCGGCTTAGGCGGACCACTGGCTCGGCCTGCCGCAATGTCGGCCTTCAGCGCTTTGAGCACCAGATGGCATGGCTCCCTGTCTTTAACACACGGAAGTTCTATCTGTTGCTTCTTTGCAGACATATATCCTCCCTTCTGGGGCCGTGTTCATTAACTGCGTAGGGCGCGCGCACCAGCGGTTGATTCTGAAATCTGTTCAGGGGGCGTCGCTCGTCACTTCGGGAGTCATGAAGAGCATATGCTGAGGTCCGCAGATCTCGTCGATCTTGCTGATCAAGAGCGTCAGACTATCATCGAGTGGTGATGTAGGTTGCCCCTTCTCTTGTAACGCCTCACGCCCTGCTTTTAGCACTTGACGCATGAGCAGCAATACATTGCAAATGTGTAGCTGGACTGATTTTTCCGGTAGGTTTGGGATGGAAAGGGGTTCCGCCGCATCTCGGGCAGCCTTGAGAAAGGTATAGAAACTCACCACCGCATCCACTCTGCCATGCTCCAGCGCCCCGAGTTCTTGGCTTACTGCGCCATAAAGCTGAAAGTAATCGGAGTGACGTGGCGCGTCAGCCCATGTGAGCTTCTTTGTGGGAGTCCTCAGCTTCTCACAGAAGTCCTGCACCAAGTGTGTCATTTCAATTGCAACCAATATGGCGCGGATATCTGCCTCTACTGCCTTTTGGATATTCTCACGCTGAAGATCGCGATCACGTAGTTTTTCCCTGCGGTTGGCGGAAAGTTGATGTGCAACCACCAGGCCTGCCGCCAGTGCAGCGATAAGCGTTGGGATTCCAGACTCTTGATTTATCCCTTTCGCTATCGCAAGGAGCACTCCACCACCGCTTAAGGAGACGCTGAACAAATCCCCGCCCAGCCTCTCCCGAGCGAGTTTCCGGCCAAGTCCATTCAAACATGCTGACCGCCAGGCATCAAAAGACCGATTTTCGAGGAGCATGCCTCCGATTTCACCGCTCAGGACGCACCTCGGGCATGCATCGCCGGCATGCGCCTTTGGGCGAGCAGCAGATTGGCGAAGCCAAACAGCGAGAAGAGTTGCGCCTCGTTCTTCGCCAGCCCGCGGTAGCGGGTCTTGCGATGCCGGAAGAGGTTCTTGATCACGTGGAAGGGATGCTCCACCTTCGCCCGGATGCTCGCCTTGAGCTTCTCGAAGCGCTCCTGCAACCGACCCAACGCATCGGCGGGCAGGGCCTTGCGCACGCTGCGCTTCATCGCCACCAGCCATTCAACGGTCTTGCCCTGGTTCTCGGGGCGTTTCTCGACGCCTTGGTAACCCGCATCACCGAACACGGTGTGCTCCTTGCCGTGCAGCAGGGCATGGGCCTGGCTGATGTCGCTGGTGTTGGCGGCTGTCGTGACCAGCGTATGCACCAGTCCCGACTGTGCATCGACGCCGATGTGAGCCTTCATGCCGAAGTGCCGGTTGTTCCCCTTCTTTGTCTGGTGCATCTCCGGGTCGCGCGCCTTCGCTTTGTTCTTTGTCGATGGCGGGGCCGCGATCAGCGTGGCATCGACAATCGTTCCTTCACGCAGGATCAGGCCTTGTTCGGCCAGATGGGCATTGATGGCCTCGAAGATCTTGCGCGTGAGCCCGTGGGTTTCGAGCAGCCGTCTGAACTTCAGCAGCGTCGTTGCGTCCGGCGCCGACTCCCGCGACAGATCAATCCCCACGAAGCCCCGGATCGCCTGGCTGTCGTAGAGTGCATCCTCCATCCCCTCGTCGGAGAGCCCGAAGCACTGCTGGGCCACATACATGCGCAGCATCCGCGCCTGGCCAATCGGAGGGCGCCCACGGCCTTCACCCTTCGGATAGAACGGCTCGATCTCGGCCTCCAGCGCCGCCCAAGGCGTCACCGTGTTGATCCCGGCAAGAAAGCGATCGCGCCGCGTCAGCTTCTTCTTCGCGGCGTACTCCAGGTCAGAAAAGCTCGATTGCATCGATCAAGGTCTCGTAAAGGGAAGGCACTGCGGGATTATCTCGCGTGTGCTCGTGTGCCGGGGGGCGGGGAATAAATCAGTGGCTCCTTAAGATAAAAACCGCCGCCAAGGCCCAGTTGTTCGACAGAACTCCTGCCCGCGTCCAAGTGTTGATCCGTGTTTTCATATGCATCCTGTGAGTCAATTTGCAACTATGGGGCGCGCAGGTATCCACTCGTCGTCTTGGAACATAGCAGCAGATCTCGCATCTCTCGTAAAACCGAAGATGGGGCGCCCTGTCTCGGGAGGGCTCCATGAGAGAGTGCTAGATGAATGAAAAAATTATCGTCCGCTTCGAATCAAGTGGACTGCTGCGCTGATGTCGCCGCGGTCATAGGCACCGAAGGAGACGCCGTAGTGGAAGTCGACGAACCAAATCCCAGAGCCGTCGTCGTTAGTACACCATGTCGTCTTGCACAACATAACCTTCCTTTTGTGCATTACTGATGGGGCCCGCAATCGCGCTCTCAGCCGTTACATTGGTCAGCGCGACGAACAGAATAGTGGTGAATTTATTCATCATCTTCATCCTCATTTTCTAATTAATAGGGTTTTCCCTCTTCTGACAATGAGGAAGTCGGTTCTTTTTTGCAGAGTAAGTCAATGTGATCGTCAAGCGATTCGTATGGCCCATTCCAAAAAGGTCTTTTGTTTTGCCAGTCAATTGCATGTGAAGCCACGAACTCATTGCAACCCAGTCTGGGGAGTTCGCCTTTCTTGCAGCGTTCCATTCGTTGCAGCTGAGTTCACCATCGGGCTTTTTGCGAAGTCTGGTAGAGAGTCCAAGGCAGCCGAGCCCAAGAGCTAGCAACGCGGAGGTGGTCGATTCCGGGACTGATGTGCTCGGAAGTGCCCCGAGGCTTGCATAGCTCGTGCCGCTTTCAGTTATATACGACGCCTCGGGAGTGTTTGAATTGAGGGTGAACAACGCGGTATGTGTGGCGTCAAGCAATACGGTTGCAGGTGCTGGGCTGGGCTCACCAAAGTTCCCGGCACGTACCCCACTCGCAAGAAAATTCTCGACCAAAAGTTCTTCTCCGATAAAGCTGGAGAGTGTGAATGAAAGGATTTCGTTTATTTCTGATTCGTTGAACGGCGTTGTCGATTTTGTTATGTTGAAGGCTTCGGTTCTTGCGCCGTTGTGATATATGTTCAGATAACTCCCAATATATCCGTCCGCACTGTATGGATCTGTCCACGCGGAGGAAAAAATAGCATGGAGAGAAAGCGTTCCAGTCAATTGGACCGGCGTACCGTAGGCCAGCGTAGAGGATGCTACCGTGATGGTGTCTATCCAGCCGGCGTAAGTACTGCTCTCTGCTCTGGACCCAAAAGTAGTTGTATATGCGCCAGCGCTGGTTCTGAGTACTCCAAAGTCCGCTGACACGTAGGCACTGCCTCCCCCATCGGGGGCTGCAAGGCTGTCCTCCATGCTGACTGGGGCGCCATTGAAATAGCTGTATGTGCTATTGGCCGCCTGAACATATTCCCCGTATGGATCGACGATTAAAATGCTGTAACGGGCAGACTGTGCGCTATAGCCAGCTGAGACCGGCGCGGTCTGGGAAACCATGCCCAGAAGAAGCGCGACATAGATAAGCGATTTAAGCCTCATTTATCTTCCCCTGTGTGATTGCAAAAAAAGCCCGCGACGTCTTGCCGCCAAGATGTCCTCAAGCCAGGCATTCTTAATGACTCCCGCGGCGTAAGCAGATTTGCGCTCATGCCAAGCGACATCCGTGGCTAAGGTAGAGCGGAGCTCCATTGCAGTCGTCATCCAAATGGATGAGATGCGATGACGTCGGTGCCGAAGACGCGGGGGATACGCGTTGAGGCTGTGCCGCAGGAAAGCTGGATATTGCTGAAGGGAAATTGGGGGGCGGTAGCGTGAGCCGGACGGCGCACTTCAGGGGCGGACCAGTTGTTGAACGTGGATCTGGGTAAGACGGGAGACTACGGTGTGCATTTGGGGTTGCTCGGGCCGTCTCCGGCAGGGCCAGGAGAGGAAAGACATAGATGATGGATGTGCACCTGAGGGGAGCGGCGCAGGGGATCGGGTTTTTCTTAGCTGGGCATGTCCCGGCCGTAGGCTGTGCCCGCGGCGGTCACGAGCCGCACCAGATCAGCCTGGGTCCGTGCGCCGCACTTCTGAAGCGCGTGTTGCAGATGAGTCCGTACCGTATTCTTCGAAACGCTGTTGGCTTCCGCATGCTCGGCCAGGGAGCGGCCGTTGGCCAGCGCGGAAACCAAGTTGGCTTCCGCGGGAGTGAGGCCGAACTGCACGCGCAGAGCATCGATCCGCATGACAGGCCTGGCACCCGGATCGCTGATGAATACCGCGATGGCTGCCGTCATACCGAGTGCGGACTGGGAGCGCACCGGATAGACGCTCAGTAGCAATGGAGCGCTTCCGGCTCTGCGCGGGATGGTGATGTCGGCACAGCATCCCGAGGGCTGTGTGTCGCTGCCGCCAAGGGCCATGCTGATGGCACGGTCGACCTGCTGTTGCAGGGGAGCGGAGGCGGCCCGGATGCTGCCGTCCGGGCCCAGCCAAACGCCGTCGTGGCGCCGGTCCAGGGTTCTGCCGGCATCGTTGGCAAAACTCAGGCGCTTGTCGCCGCCAAGAAGCCAAACTGGTGTGGCGACGAGATCGAGGACGGCAAGGGCATGCTCCATGTTGCTGTGGATGGCCCGCATTTCCCGGTGCAAGGCGTAGGCGCGTTTGATGTGGGGCATCAGGAGGCGATGGATGACCAGGGCCTGGGCATCGAAGGGGCCGAGCGCCTCCTCGCGTAGGGTGGTGAGGCGCAGACTGCGACTGCCCTCGTTGTGGGCGGCGCCGCCAAGGGAGTAGCGCAGACCCTGGGGGCGTAACCAGTCGTTGTAATACTCGGTTTTGGCGAGTTTGGACTCGGGATATATCTCCGAGGACACCACGGATTGTCCTTCAGGGATTCTCTCGGTGAACGGTAGCCAGACATTGATCTTTGAGTAGTAACGGGCGAAATCGGCCAAACGATCTGGATCGAATCCCACGCTGTACTGGGCAAGTTCACCGGGCACCTCAATCTGCGCATCAGCACAGGCGTAGTCGTGCATCCATATTGCTGCAGTCTGCCCGCCCAGTATGCGGGCAAATCTCTCCAGAAAGCGCGGCCAGATTTCGGGGTGGACGGCTGCTTCGTAGAGCAGAGCAATGATCTCGGCGATTTCATCATGCATGTCATGCGCTCGATTAGTCGGATGCAGTCCTGATTGCATCTTCCCGGGATTCGGTGCGTCGGGGAGTTGCGAAGATATTCCATTGGATTTTATTTATAGCTGTTCCTCCATGATGGCAAAGATTCGACATGGCGCAAGTCCATTCTGGTCGACATCATCTGTCCCTTACACATAACTCACCTTCGATCCATTTGCTTGGGATGGCGCATGCTCTCGACGAAGTGTCAGCCACGGCGTCCGAGCGCAGCATGACACTTCCCCCAAAGTGTGCACAAGTACCGCAGTCCCGCCCTGCGCCGTCCTTCCCTGCAAAACTTCCGCGCTAATCTCTCGGGTCATGGCGGGCCGGAGAGACCCCGCGCGAGAGAGGACGATGGCAGAAGCGCAGACTTTCAATGGTATCGACAGGCTGGAACGCAGCGACGACTGGGGTGTGTACAAGACCCTGCTCGAATCGACCAAGGCGATTCCATGGAAGATCAACTGGCAGACCAAGCAGTTCGACTACATCGGCCCGCAGATCGAAAGCCTGCTCGGCTGGCCGCGGGACAGCTGGCTGGGGGCGATGGACTGGATCGAGCGCATCCATGAGGAAGACCGGGAGCGCACCGCCAGTTTCTGCATCCGCCAGTCGGAGCAGGGCGTCGATCACGAGGCCGACTACCGGGCCCTGAAGGCCGACGGCAGCTATGTGTGGATCCGCGACGTGGTGCATGTGATCCGCGACGCGAACGGCGCCACCACCGACCTGGTCGGCTTCATGTTCGACATCACCGAACGCAAGCAGATGGAAGACAAGGTGCTCCAGCTCAACCGCAAGCTCGAAGCCCTGGCCAAGCAGGACGAACTGACCGGCATCGCCAACCGCCGGATGTTCGAGCAGACCATCGCCGCCGAATGGGCGCGCGCCCGGCGCAGCGGGCAACCGCTGTCTCTGTTGATGTTCGACGTGGACTACTTCAAGAACTACAACGACCACTACGGCCACGTGCGCGGCGACGCCTGCCTGCAGCGCATCGCCGAGGCGATCAGCGCCATGCCCGTGCGCTCCAGCGACCTGTTCGCCCGCTACGGCGGAGAAGAGTTCACGCTGATCCTGCCCGAAACCCCGGCCGACGCCGCCCTGCAGATCGCCGAGAAATGCCGCCGGATCGTCGCGGATCTGGAACTCCCCCACGCCATGTCCCCGGCCGGCATCGTCACCATCAGCGCCGGCCTCAGCACCATGGTGCCGGACGGCGCAGGTGATCACGTGGCCATGATCGAACGTGCCGACGAGAAGCTCTACCGGGCCAAACGCAACGGGCGGAACTGCGTGTGCGCGTGAGGGCACTCGCCCTTCCGGTTTGAACTGTTGAAGCCCGGACCGCTGGGAGAACGACGGGGCAGAGAGGCGTTGGCTGTACGGAACGAAAAACGCCGACGATCGAGCAGGCTCTACGCGCCGATAACCCGGTCCCGCCCGAGGCGCTTGGCCTCATAGGCCGCTTGATCGGCCCGCCGCACAAACGTCTCGGCCGTGTCATCCGCTTTCAACTGGGTAACGCCGACGCTGAGCGTACTGCCATGGGTCACTGCGTCGGCTCCGTTGCCGTTTAATTGCCGCCATTCCTCAACCAATCGCGTTGCGGCGGCGTGCGCCGCGGCCGCATTGGTCTCCGGCAGGATGACCGCAAACTCATCACCGCCAAAACGAAACAGATGGTCGGCCTCACGCTGCCATTGGCGCAGGTGTTCGGCAATCAGCCGCAGGACACGGTCGCCTTCCTGATGCCCATGGGTATCGTTGATCTGCTTGAAGTAATCGATGTCAAAGACCATCAACGACAGGGGATGGGCGTAGCGTGCGGCCCGCGAAATCTCGGTGTCGAGCACCTCATGAAACCGGCGCGAATTGTAGAGCTGCGTCAGATCGTCGACCCAGCTGAGCGCCTTGAAGCGCTCATTGCTCAAGTGCAGGGCCGTCTCGGCCTGCCGGCGCGCTGTCACATCCTGCAAGGTTTCGATCGCTCCGAGGGGCCTGCCATGCACGTCGCAGATGCGGACGGCCGTGAAATACAGCCAGCGCCCTTCCTTGCCAAAGTCGGGAAAGAAATCCTCGGCCTCATAGGTGCCGGGGATGATTGAAGAAGGCCGGAACTTGCCGTGGTAGAGCGCATCGACCTGATTGTTCGCCGCGCCATCGAGGACCAGATCGGCCATGACCATCCGGTCGCAGCCGTAGAACGCCTTTCCCTGATCCTTGGTGCCTACGATGGCCCGTGCAGACACGCCGGTCAGAATCTCGCACGCCATGTTCCAGTGGATCACCCGGTGTTCGCTATTGATCAGGAAACACGCAACGGGGAACGCGTTCAGCACCGAAGCCAGAAGCTGCAGCAATTCATCACTGTTGTGATTGCTGTCAAAGCGTTCCGTTAGAAGAGAATGCAAAAGCATGGGGCCAATGAAGTCAGTGCGGCGAATACCTGCGGATTGTCGTGATTTTACCGTGCGGGGTGCGCTTGAATGCAAAAACGTCTGGCGTTCCCGATTGGGGGCGCCAGACGTCAGGGCTTGCTACGGTGCGGCAGGCTTAAGCCGATGCCGTCCCGGAATCCGTGCCGTTCCCGTCCGCCGGCACGCCGGCTTCCGGCTCCGCCGTCTGCAAATCGCTGGCGTTGGCCGCCTTGTTCGCAAGCTTCTCGCGACGCTTCTCTTCCTGCTTCTGCTTCTTGGCCAGATCTCGCTGGCGTTTCTCGAACTGGTAGTTTGGCTTAGCCATGATGGCTCCTACTGAGGGCCCAATAGGCCGAATGAACGACGATGTTCCGCGCAGAAAGACGGGCGCGTCCGATACGTTTTAACGGCGTTGTGCCCGCGGAGCGTGGGGCGTGCGGCCCTCGATATGGCGGAAGGTGATCCGGCCCTTGCTCAGATCGTAAGGGGACAACTCAAGGGACACCTTGTCGCCGGCCAGCACGCGGATATGGTTCTTGCGCATCTTGCCGCCGCTATAGGCCACCAGCATGTGTCCGTTATCGAGGGTGACGCGAAAGCGCGAATCCGGCAGCACTTCCATCACAACACCTTGCATTTCAAGCAGATCTTCCTTGGCCATAATCGTTTCTCCAGGGGTAAATTAGGTAAGCCCGAAAGAAACGGGGCTCAGGGGTGATGCTCATTCGGTCGGCGCAAAGCCGTAGTAAGAACCGTAGGGCGAAGGCTCCGGCGCGTAGGCCGCAAGCTTGATCGCGTCCGCCAGGGTGACCTGGTTGGTGAAACCGTCGATCCCGCCGGCCTCCCCGCGCCATCGCTCTTCCACCTCTTGCTCGCTCAAACCATGCAGATCGAGGTTCTTGTCGAATCGCTCGGAGCGGTATTCGAACGCCGTATCGTGGGCAATGAACAAGGTATGCGGGCAGGCCGTAATGAGGGTCTCGTCGACCGGATCTGCACCCATGACCCGCGTGCCACAGAACGGGCAATGGACAGGGGTGTAGTAGTAAGTCTTGAGTTCGGTTCGCTGAATGGCATTGGTCATGCTGTACTCCATGTCGTGGAAACGGCGTGCGTTGAATGCAGCTCGCCCGCCGTTTGAGTCTCATCGCAGGGGCTGGATAGCGATGAAGGTCGGCAAGAGACAGACCGGCCAATTCGCGACGGCCTGATTGAGGAATCAGGCGCCACCAGGCGTCTCCACAGGGCAGGGCCCGCTATGCTCGCGTCGGAGCAGAGTGGGTGAGCCTTCGCTCTGTGCTGCGCTGGAGGGATGGATTTCTTTGCTGAGGCTGCATGGAATTCGGGAAAAACGGATTCCATGCCTGTGCCGACCATCAAGTCGGCACAAGAGCCTGCAAGCGGCTGAGAGGACTCAGCCGCCTTTGAGACAGACGCCGGGAAAATCAGGCGATCTGGATGTTGCTGGCTTGCTTGCCCTTCGGGCCGTTCGTCACGTCGAAATTGACGCGCTGGCCTTCGGTCAGGCTTTTGAAACCCGCGGATTGAATCGCGGAAAAATGGGCGAAGAGATCTTCGCCGCCTTCATCGGGCGTAATGAAACCAAAACCTTTGGAATCGTTAAACCACTTCACAGTACCTGTTGTCATATCTTGAATCTCCGAAAAATGACGGGGCATAGCCCCTGGATGGGGCGAGATCAAGAGGGCCAGGTAAAAATTGGGGGAATGCTGCCGCAGGACTGCGGATACTAGACCAACAAAATCACGACACAACTGGAAATCGCTGTGTTTCACCATACGCACTATTGCGTGACATAGCAAACTAAATCTGAAAATAAAATCAACCCTGGAGTCCTGCCCATGCCTCTTCCATTCACGCTCCGCCCCGCCCAGCCTGCCGATGCGCCCGCTATTGCCGACCTGATCGGCGGCCTCGCCCATTACTTTCTCGCCGACCCTGCCGCCGCCGAGGCGGGGGCCTTCCTCGAGAACTTCTCCGTCGACGCGGTTGCCCGCTGCATCGCCGATCCGACCATCGACTACGTGCTGGCCTGCGTCGGAAACGAACTGGTGGGCGTCGGTGCGCTACGGGGCCAGACCCACGTCCACCACCTCTTCGTCCGCGCCGACCTGCACGGCCAAGGCATTGCCCGTGCCCTGTGGCAACGCCTCAAGGCCGGCGCCGGCGACACCCCCCGCTTCACGGTGAATTCGTCCCTCTACGCCGTGCCGACCTATGCGGCGTTCGGCTTCGCCCCCGCCGCCGAAGTGCAGGCCAGGAACGGGGTACGCTATCAACCGATGGCGCTGCAGGAAGCCTGAGCACAAAATTTCGAACACGTCCGGGTTCGGAACGAAGTGCTCGACCTTCCGATTTGAAATGTCGGGGCACGGACTTGAACTTGTTCAGCTCAGACGTGGACTCGATATCCCCGGACCTGAACTTTTGACGCGGCGAGCTGAGCTCGAGATCCTCGGCGATGAGCTATCGATGCTCAGAGGGAAGCTTTTGATGCTCGGAGGGAGGCTGCCTTCAATCGGAGGGAGGCCGGCTCAACGTTGATTTGAACTTGTTCAGCTCGGAGCTGAGCAAGTTCAAATCGGAGCATCAAGGGTGGGGCTCAGAGGGAAGTGATCGCGGCTGGGAGGGAAGTGGGTTCAGCGTGGAGGGAGCTGCACTGCGTGAAAAGCACCAATGGTTGGGCGTGGGGGGCAGTGGGTGCAATGTTCTGGTCGGTGAGTGCTGCTTGGCCCAACGACATTGGGTCCGGCGGTTGAAGTGAGTGGAGAAGGAGCGCATAGTCCGACGGCATCGCGTTAGCCTGTTGAGGTTGGGGGCAGCTTCTCTACCGAAGCTGCCGGAGGTCATCTCTAACGGGTACGGCTATTGTTGGAGCTTGAGTAGCCAGTTGTGCTGCAGTGATGAACGTCCGCTAAAATGCATCCATTTTGAATGTGTCTGGCTAATTTATGGCGTTCAAAAAGGGGCCGAGAAAAGATGTGTTTGCCAATTCGTCTGTGTAGTATATCAAGGATGTATCCCCGGCGTTTGGGGGCGCTCAATCGCGGTTTTGATAAACTGAACAAGAGTTTGAGGTCGTATGGCTAAGGAAAAAGAGAAGCAAACTCACGATAGCTACCAAGCTCCGTATCTCGAGACGCAATTTGGAAACATTCCAGCATTCACCCTCGCGATGAAGGCGAAACACCTGATATCGCTCCACTACGTTGCTGTGAGGGGACGTGACAACGAAGAAGGCGCTGTGCAGCGCCCGCTCAGCGTCCGTCGCATAAACGATATCCGCAACTATATCCTAGAGGGGAATACATTCTTTAATTCATTTATTCTCAACTGGACAGACGAAAATTTTTTGCCGATTTTTTCAGAAAGAACAATTAATGTTCCGTTAGTTCCGTCAGCCGCACAAGTTATCGACGGTCAACATCGGATTACTGGCTTAAAGCAGGCAGTTGAGACAAATCCGGATGTAGGTGAGACCGATTTATTGGTAACGATGTGCATTGGGTTGACTACATCCCAAGCCGCCAAAATCTTCCTGAATATCAATACTGAGCAAAAGCCGGTGCCAAAGAGTCTAATCTTTGATCTCTTTGGGGAGGTGGTTGATGATGAGAATCACGCAATCAACCGCGCAGCGGATCTTGCAAGGGATTTGAATGATGATCCGGAGTCCCCGCTATATAAGCTTATTAAGTTTCCCGGCGCGCCAAGAGGGCAAGGTAATATCGAGCTCTCAACGTTTGTTTCGAGCTTTAAGGATCATCTAAAGCCCCAGGCTGGAACGTTTTATACGTACAAGATTAGAACTTTCGATAGACAAAAAGCGGCTATTTCGAATTTCTTTCAAGCAATTCGCGACTATTATTCGGAAGCCAAGATTTGGGATGTTCCCTCAAAAAATCCTTTCTTAAAAGCAGCTGGATTCAATGGGGCGGTTGATTTTTTTATTGAGTCACTTGTCAAACGCTGCGCAGAAAAAGGCTCGTTTTCAGTAGCAGTTATGAAGCAGTTCATCGGGTTGGATAAAGAGGGACTGGTGACTTGGGAGGAGTTGCGAGGAAAAGATGGCAAGACAGCCCGAAAGACCATCAAAGATCTATTGGAAAGCAATCTTTTAAATTCACTGCCAGACCATGACGAGTACGAGTTCTGATCGATTTCAAGTTCAGCAACTTATTGAGTCGGAGCTTGGGTGTAGTGATCCGGAGCAACTGAAAGCATATAAGTCAGCATTCGAGTCACTTACCGTGAGTCAAGCGCTGCAGGGGCCGCTCACTGTAGCCTCTTGTGAGGATGCTGCGGGTTTGTATTTCAAGGCACTTCTCAGTATAAGCGAAGCAACTCTCGCTCTATCCCGTGGGTATCACTCATGGGCGGTTGTAAAGCTCTATTATTCCGTATTTTTTCTTACTCGTTGCGTATTTGCTGCACGTTCATTGGTAATTGTTAAATGTTCAGGGATATATACGCTGAAAACTACTGTTGGGGCAAGTCCTATCAAGCGTGATAAGGGAAAGTTTCGTGGTCAAGACATTCGAGGTGATCACAAAACGGTACTTGCTACGTACGTTAGCGAAGTCGGATGTAATGATAAAATTCTATCAAATAAGATAGGCGATGATACTGTATTCGAGTGGATGATGAAAAAGCGCGAAGATGTACATTATCGTGCGCCAACATTTTCCGAGCCGAATCTTCAAAATTTCGAATCGTCTATACTTTGCGATGGCAAGTTGGCTTATTGGGTTGAGCAATACTTGTCAGATGCTGACTTCCTTTACTGCTTTCAGGAGGATCATTGTTGTCTAGCTACTGCTCTTAAGTTTGCACAGCAAGCCAAGTCAGAGCTGACTACGTCATTTGTGGGTCAAAACCTATTATCGGAAAAGCAGGTTGGTGTAATTGAAGCCATGCTAAGTACCACAGGATTATGGGAGATAGCCAAGTTCAGGAGTCTAGGTGGCTTATGACTGGTACTTTCATGACGGCGCTGTACTGTGATTGTAGGGACCGTAGCGCTTGCTGAAAACAAGGCGGATGGTGAGCCGCGTTGCGGCTTTTTTTTTTCCGTGCCCCCTTGGTGCGTCCATGATCAATGGCGGGCCGGGTCGGCGCGCGTCAAGCTAGTTGTCGCCTGATTCATGCAGCTCTTTGCTGTTTATTCCCCATGGCAAGGACTACGTCTCGCTCGGGATTGAGAGTCACCACGGTGATGGGTGACCAGTCCCGGGTGTTGCCCGTCCAGCGCGCAGGATGGCGCGCTCGTGCCTGGGCATAGAGTGCGTGACGCGCCGCCAGGATCGCGTGATCCTCGCCCGCATGGCGCTGGGCCGGGCTCACGTAGCGGATGCCGCTGTGGCGATGCTCGACGTTGTACCACTGCACGAAACCGCTGGCCCAGGATCGGGCGGCTTCCAGATCCTCGAATCCCCTTGCCGGAAACTCGGGTCGGTACTTGGCCGTGCGGAACAGCGCTTCGGCGTAAGCATTGTCATCGCTGACCCGGGGCCGCGAGTAGGAAGGCTTGATGCCCAGCCAGTGGAGCATCGCCAGCACCGTGGTGGCCTTGAGCGTCGCGCCGTTGTCGCCGTGCAGGATGGGCTTGTCCGCCAGGGCGGCAATCCCTTCGGCCAGCGCCGTGCGACGCACCAGATGGGCGGCGTGTTCGGCGGCGTCGGTGCCGTGCACTTCCCAGCCGACGATCTTGCGGCTGTAGAGATCCAGGATCAGATACAGATGGAACCAGCGCCCGGCTACCGTGGCCGGCAGATAGGTCATGTCCCAGCACCACACCTGGCGCGGTGCGGTGGCGATGTGGGTGCTCGGCGGGCGGGAGGCTGCGGGGGCTTTGGCGCGCCCCCGATGCGTCGTCTGGCCCGCTTCGCGCAGGAGACGGTGGAAGGTCGATTCGCTGGCCAGATAGACGCCTTCGTCGGCCCGGCGCGCGTCAAGCTAGTTGTCGCCTGATTCATGCAGCTCTTTGCTGTTTATTCCCCATGGCAAGGACTACGTCTCGCTCGGGATTGAGAGTCACCACGGTGATGGGTGACCAGTCCCGGGTGTTGCCCGTCCAGCGCGCAGGATGGCGCGCTCGTGCCTGGGCATAGAGTGCGTGACGCGCCGCCAGGATCGCGTGATCCTCGCCCGCATGGCGCTGGGCCGGGCTCACGTAGCGGATGCCGCTGTGGCGATGCTCGACGTTGTACCACTGCACGAAACCGCTGGCCCAGGATCGGGCGGCTTCCAGATCCTCGAATCCCCTTGCCGGAAACTCGGGCCGGTACTTGGCCGTGCGGAACAGCGCTTCAGCGTAAGCATTGTCATCGCTGACCCGGGGCCGCGAGTAGGAAGGCTTGATGCCCAGCCAATGGAGCATCGCCAGCACCGTGGTGGCCTTGAGCGTCGCGCCGTTGTCGCCGTGCAGGATGGGCTTGTCCGCCAGGGCGGCGATCCCTTCAGCCAGCGCCGTGCGACGCACCAGATGGGCGGCATGTTCGGCGGCGTCGGTGCCGTGCACTTCCCAGCCGACGATCTTGCGGCTGTAGAGATCCAGGATCAGATACAGATGGAACCAGCGCCCGGCTACCGTGGCCGGCAGATAGGTCATGTCCCAGCACCACACCTGGCGCGGTGCGGTGGCGATGTGGGTGCTCGGTGGGCGAGAGGCTGCGGGGGCTTTGGCGCGCCCCCGATGCGTCGTCTGGCCCGCTTCGCGCAGGAGACGGTGGAAGGTCGATTCGCTGGCCAGATAGACGCCTTCGTCGGCCAGCATCGGAACGATGCGCGCCGGCGGCAGGTCGGCAAAGCGGGCGTCGTTGGCCACCTGCAGCACCGCACGCCGCTCCGCCTCGGTGAGGGCGTGGGCAGGCCGGGGGCGCAGCGTTGCCGGCCTGAGGTCACCGCGCACGAGGCCGTCCTCACGTTTCCAGCGCTGCAAGGTCCGCAGCGTGATGCCCGCCACCTTGCAGGCTGCGTCAAGACGCGCTCCAGCCCCCTGGGCTGCCTCGATGTTCCGGACCTTCATCCGGCGATCTTCCAGGCCGATCATGCGTCCTCGTCCCTGTCCTTCGGAAAGATCGCCTCGAGCTTTTTTGAAAGCACCAGCAGCGCTGCCGCCTCCGCCAGGGCCTTCTCCTTGCGGCGCAATTCCCGCTCGAGCTCCTTGATGCGACGCCGATCCTGCTTGGTCTGCAAGGGGCTGGCACGGGCCTCCTCGGGCGTTGCCAAGGCTTGCGTGGCTGCCTGACGCCATTGGGCCAGATCCTGCGGATAAACCCCATGCTCCCGGCACCAGGCATTCCGGGCCGTCTCATCGAGGGCCGCAGTGGTGAGCACCGCCTCGAACCGGGCCGCCGCTGTCCAGGCCCGCTCGCGAGCGGGCCTGGACAGCGCATCACTCCTCCAACGCTCCAGCGTCGCTACGCCCACGCCGATCTCACGCGCAACGGCCTCCACCGTCGCGTTCTCCGGCGGCAGCAATCTCGCCACCGCCCTATCCTTGAATTCCTGTCCGTATCGCGCCACGTCGTTCTCTCATCATCGCCCCCGAATTTAGGATTCTATCGAGGCGACAACTATTCTGACGCGGGAGGATCCCCCGTCACCCGCCTCCCTTGACGCCCCCGCAACACCCGTCCGATACTCCCGTCCGTCGCTGAAACAACAGCGATCAGGTTTGGCGACCTGCTGAAAACAAGGCGGATGGTGAGCCGCGTTGCGGCTTTTTTTGTCCGTGCACCCTTGGTGCGTCCATGATCAATGGCGGGCCGGGTGGGGAGGGCTTCGGCCCTGCCGGTTCCTTGTTTCCGGTTCGCCAACCCTGCTTTGGCCCGCCCCCCGTTTGGCGACGGAGAGCGGAAGTGTTCCAAACAAGGAGTCCGCACCATGGTCGTTTCCACCCTGGCGTGCGTCGGTTCGCACGCGTCCATCCGTAATGCCGTCGTAATTGTTCCGCCTTTTCCGCGCCGGGCGCGGGGCGAGGGGAGGGCGCTGCGATGAATACGCCGTTCACTTTCCCCGCGCCGGCGGGGCCGTTCTATCGGCTGGCCGAGGAGGCCAATGCGCTGGCCATCGTCGATCAGCTTTCCGCCCGTCAGGTGCAGTTGCTGTCCTTGCTGGCCATGACCTATGGCGACGCGGGGGATGCCTTCCGGCGCATGAATCCGACGCTGCAGGACAATTACCTGTGGGCGTGCTCGATGCTGGCGCAGGAGATGCGCGATCTGTTCGAGGCGCTGCGGGCGGCTGAGAGGACGTCCTGATTGGCCCGTGCCCGGACGCGTTCCGGGCGCGGGCATTTTCGTGGCGGCGGTGAGGATTCGCGATGGTTTTTCCTCGGGATTCAGGGAAACCGGCGAGGTTTCGTCAGGTACAAGCATGAACTTGTGAAACACGCCGCTCGTTGCCCGCTATCGGGCGGATTGGGCTTGCCGGCTTGATGCCATAATCGCGCGGAATTACAACCGATGCTGCCGAGAGAAAGGTACGAGGACGAGCGATGAATGACTGGACTGCGGGCTATGTGGCCGATATTGGGTATACCTATGGCTATTACACGGAACTGAATCCGCAGCGCGCCAGGCTCGCGTTCCTGTATCAGGGGCTCGTGTTCCCCGAGGTGGGGAGTGCCTGCGAGCTTGGCTTTGGTCAGGGCTTGTCGGCCAATCTCCACGCCGCGGCCAGTGTCGTGCAGTGGTGCGGCACCGATTTCAACCCCAGCCAGGCAGGCTTTGCGCAGGAACTCGCCGCCGCCTCCGGTGCTGGCGCCCAGTTGTTCGACGAGGCCTTTGCCGATTTCGCAGCGCGGACCGATTTGCCCGACTTCGACTTCATCGGCCTGCACGGCATCTGGAGCTGGATCTCGGACGAGAATCGCCAGGTCATCGTCGACTTCGTCCGGCGCAAGCTCAAGGTCGGGGGCGTTCTCTACATCAGCTACAACACGCAGCCGGGCTGGGCGTCTTTTGCGCCGATGCGTCATCTGCTCACCGAGCATGCGGAGGTTCTGGGAGCGGAGGGGCACGGTATCGTCAAACGGATCGACGGTGCCCTGGCTTTTGCCGACAAGTTGCTGGGCTTGAACCCGGCTTTCAGCCAGGCCAATCCCTTCGTGGCGGAGCGCCTTCAGAAGCTCAAGGAGCATAGCCGCCAGTACCTTGCGCATGAGTATTTCAACCGCGACTGGCATCCGATGCATTTCGCGACAATGGCCAAGTGGCTGGCGCCGGCCAAGCTCGATTACGCCTGCTCTGCGCATTGTCTCGACCACATCGAGGCGCTGAGCCTGTCTGGTGAACAGCAGGCTTTCCTGAGAGACATTCCCGACCCGATGTTCCGCGAGACCACGCGCGATTTTCTGATCAATCAGCAGTTCCGGCGCGATTACTGGGTCAGGGGGGCGCGCAAGCTCAATGAGTTGGAGAGGGCCGAGGCCCTGCGTGCTCAGCGGGTAATCCTGACCACTGGTCGCCCCGATGTGTCGCTGAAGCTTCGTACCACGGTGGGGGAGGCAACGCTGACCGAGTCGGTCTATCACCCCATCCTCGATCTGCTCGCGGATCATCGGGTGCGTAGTCTTGGCGAGATCGAGCGCGCCGTGGCGGGCGCAGGACTCAGCTTGAGACAGATCGTCGAGGTGGTGATGGTGCTCACCGGCGCGGGGCACGTGGCGATGGTGCAGGACGACCGCGTGATTGACCGGGCCAGGCCGCAGACCGACCGGCTCAATGCTCACCTGTGCCGGAAAGCACGGGGGAGCAATGAGCTTGGCTTCCTGTCCAGCCCGGTGACCGGTGGGGGGATCGCCCTGAACCGCTTCCAGCAGTTGTTCCTTGCCGCGCATGCGGCAGGCAAGGAGGAGCCGGCCGAGTGGGTACAGGACGCGTGGCAAATCATGGCAGTCCAGGGCCAGCGACTGGTTGTGGAAGGCAGGACGCTGGAAAGCCCTGAAGAGAACCTCGCTGAACTGACCGCCCGAGCGAGAGCTTTCGCCGCCAAGCAGCTCCCCATCCTGAAGGCGTTGTTGATCGCCCGGGTCCGATCAACTGAATCCTCCTGACCCTCTGACATGAGCGCACATCGTTTTCATTTCATCAGCGGCCTGCCGCGTTCCGGCTCGACGCTGTTGTCGGCCATCCTGCGGCAGAACCCGTGCTTTCAGGCCGGCATGAGCAGCCCGGTAGGCGGCTTTGTCAGTAGCCTTTTGGCTCAGGTCAGTGCCGGCAGCGAGTTTGCTGCCCAGGTCGACAACACCCAGCGCAAGAACCTGCTGACCGGCTTGTTCCATTCCTATTACCAGGGGGAGCAGGACAAGGAGGTCATCTTCGATACGAACCGCCTGTGGTGCGCCCGCATGCCTTTGCTGCAGGATCTGTTTCCGGAAGCCAAGGTGATTGCCTGCGCGCGCAATGTCGCGTGGGTGATGGACAGCATCGAGCGCAAGTACCGCAGCAACCCTTACGAATACACCAAGCTGTTTGGCGGTAACCCCGGCCGCAGCACCGTCTACCAGCGCCTGGAAGGGCTGGCGCAGCACGAGCAGCTGGTCGGCTTTGCGTGGGCGGCCCTGCGCGAAGCCTTTTACAGCGAGCATGCCAGCCGCCTGCTGGTGGTCGATTACGATTTGCTGGCCCAGGCACCTGAAAAAGTGATGCCACTGGTCTATAGCTTTCTAGGCGAGCCGTATTTCGAGCATGACTTTGAGCATGTCGAATATGACGCACCGGATTTCGACCTGCAGCTGGGCGTTCCGGGCCTGCATCGCGTCCGGCCCAAGGTCAGCTTCAGCGAGCGCCGCTCCGTCCTGCCCCCGGACTTGTTTGAAAAATACTCCAAGATGACTTTCTGGTCAGACCCCACCGGAAGCTCTGCCAACATCATCGCCCCGAAATCACCTGCCAAGGAAAGTGCCGCATGAGCCCCAGCCTGAACGATACCAATGACATTGAAGTGATTCGTGGATCCCAGGAAGCATCCTCCTGCGCAGAGCAGACCGGGGTCGATGTCGGCAGCATCTCCATATTGACAGATCCACTATTGGGACAAAGCCGGTCAGTTGCCGACACTGCAGAAACAGGGCGAACGGAAATTGTTTTCATCGAAGACAATGTGGGGGACATCGCCGCGCTTCTAGCCGGCATCGGTGCTGGCCGAGAAGTTCATGTCCTCGATTCCTCTCGGGATGGGTTGGCTCAAATAGCCGAGATTCTGGCGGGGCGCACAAATATCGATGCCTTGCATCTGATAACCCATGGAGCCGAAGCCTCGGTGAATCTGGGCTCGCTGCTGCTCGACAAATCCAACCTGGCAAGTCACCAGCAGGAATTGCAGAGCATTGGAAAAAGCCTGAGCAGTGACGCAGACATCCTGCTCTATGGCTGCAACATCGGCGCAGGTGCCGGAAGACAGTTCGTCGACTCCCTGGCCGTGATAACCGGTGCAGACATTGCCGCATCCAACAACCTCACCGGATCCAGCACCCTAGGGGGCGACTGGAACCTGGAAGTGACCGAGGGAAAGATCGACACCCCGGTTGCTATTGATGGAGCCCTCTCGAAGCTTTACCTGGATGTGCTTGACGCCACGAATGTCACCGCTACTTTTGGCACGTCTGGAAATTTTGCAGACAAAGGCGGCACAACTTCATCAGGTGATGTGATTTACAAGGTCAGCGGAAGCGCGAATTATCAGCTGACGCTGAATGGCGCAACCCGTGGCGTTATATCGTATGGCAATGGCTACTTGGTGGTTGACCCCTTAGCAAAAGATGAAACCTCGCTGACCATTTCATTTCAAGGTGGAAACTTATTCACGCCTTCGCAAATGTTCGTCAGCAACTATGAAAGCGGTTTCCTCAGCCAGACCCTCGTTTTCAAGGGGTATGACGCGTCAGGCAACCAGGTCGGATCGACTGTGACGAAGGCAACCGGGAAGGGCTTCAGCACGGCTCAGGTCGACTTCACGGATATGACCGACATCAAGACAATGGTGGTCACAGCCTCGACCAACAGCAACACCGTCCATTACCTGAGCATTGACAATTTCAAATTCACGACAATCAAGTCACTTGCCGTCGACGCCGCCATCACCGACGCCACCTATGACGCCAGCACCAACACCCTGGCGGTCACCGCAACCGGCCTGACAAAAGGCGACACCATCGTCGCCAGCAAACTGACGCTGACTGGCGAAAGCGGTAAAACCTATACGCTGACCTCGAGCGATGTTACCGCTGACAGTGCCACCGCGTTTTCGATCACCCTGAACGCGGCGGACCAGTTGGCGGTGGAAGGCCTGCTGAACAAGATCGGCACGTCCTCATCCGTCACGTCCACAACGTATAACCTGTCAGCGGCATCCGGCTGGGATTCCATGGCGGCATCGGCACCGGCAGATGCTACCAACGCCATCACCGTCAGCAGCGTTTCCTCACCTTCCATCACCTCGGCCACTTACGATGCTTCCACCGGCGTGCTGACCGTCACCGGCTCCGGGCTGGTCGGCAATGCCTCAGGTAGCGACATCACCGTCGGCAAGCTCACCCTCAAAGGTCAAGGTGGCGCAACCTACACCCTGACCTCCAGCGACGTGGAGGCCAGCAGCACCACCGGTTTTTCCGTAACCTTGAACGCGACCGATCAACTCGCGCTCAATGGTCTGCTGAACAAGAACGGCACAAGCGCGCTCGACTCGACAACATTCAACATCGCGGGGGCCGCAGGCTGGGATTCGGCGCTCGCCGGTGATGACCTCACTGGCAACGGCATCACCGTTTCAGGGGCCAACACCCCGCCAGTAATCTCCGAGGTGATCCAGATCTCGGGCGACAAGAGTTACAAGGTCGGGGACATCGTGACCTTCAAGGTCAGCTTCGACCAGGCGGTGGTGGTTGACGACTCTGGCGGCACGCCGCGCATTCTGCTTGAGACCGGTACCAACGACGAATATGCGGTTTATGTCTCCGGCAGTGGCAGCCAAGACCTGGAGTTTGCCTATACCGTTCAGGCTGGCGACAGCAGCACCGATCTGCAGTATTTCGACACCGCTTCATTTGATTTGAATAGCGGCACGATCGTCTCGGTGGCCAATGGCAGCGCGGCGGACCTGACCCTGCCCGGCACCAGCAGCGGTCATTCGCTGGCGGAAACCTCGGCTGTGGTGATTGACGGCATTGCGCCGGCGGCACCGTCGACGCCGGATCTGGATGCAGGCAGCGACACCGGCAGCTCCAGCACCGACAACCTCACCAGCGATACCACGCCCACCCTGAGCGGCACCGCCGAGGCCAACGCCACCGTCACCCTCTACGACACCGACGGCACCACCGTACTGGGCACCGCCACGGCCGACGGCAGCGGCAACTGGTCCATTACCAGCAGTACCCTGAGCGAGGGCAGCCACACCCTGACCACCAAGGCGGTGGACACGGCGGGCAACACCAGCGTCGCCAGCGGAGAGCTGACGGTCATCCTCGACACCACCGCTCCGGCCACGCCGAGTACCCCCGATCTGACCGCCGGCACGGATATCGGGACCTCTTCGACCGACAACATTACCGACGCAACCACACCCACCTTTATCGGAACAGGTGAAATCGGGTCCGTGGTGTATATCTACGATACCGACGGCACCACCGAAATCGGTCATGGCACCGTCAATGGATCCGGCAAATGGTCCATTACCGGATCCGGAGCCCTGAGTGGCGGGGTGCATACGATTACCGCCAAGGCGGGCGATACCGCCGGCAACATGAGCTCGGCAACAAGCGCCCTGACGGTGACCGTGGTGGATACCTCGCCGGTGGTCTCGTCCATTGCGTATGACGAGCGTTCCGGGGTGCTCACCGTTACCGGCACCGGTTTCGTCGCGCTCGCCAGCGGCAAGGATATCGACGCCTCGTTGTTCACTTTCAAGGGGCAAGGGGGCTCCTATACGCTGACCGACACGGCGGATGTGGAGATTTCGTCTTCCACCAGTTTTCAGATCGCCGTGTCGGCCACCGATCAGGCCGCTCTGCAGCAAATTCTGACCAAGAACGGGACCAGTTCTTTCAACGGTAAGACTTATTCGGTCAGCACGGCCGAAGGCTGGGATACCGGTGTTGCCGGCACGCAGGACAGCGCGTTCTCCGGCACTGGCATGACGGTGAGCGGGATTGCCAGCATCACTCAGGCTTCGTATGTGGTCAGCGGCGCTTCGGCGGGTTTGATGACCTTTGTCGGGAGCGGGCTCGACACGGTTAACGATGCCGTCGATCCGACCAAGCTCACGCTGGAATTGATCGATTCCGGCACGACGAAGGCCAGCTATACCCTGACTACGCCCTACAGTGCGGGCGCAGTGACCGTAACGGGAACGACCGGCTTTACGATTCAACTGAATGCCGCCGATCAATTGTTCATCGATGGACTGATGAACCAAGACGGCACAAGCAATCTGAATGGGTATTCCTACCACATTGCAGCGGCCGCCGGATGGAATACATCGTTCGCTTACTCCCCGGACAACTATGCCGGCACGCCGGCAGTGATCAACCCGGGGTCGGCGTCGGGCGTAGTGGTGCCGACGATTTCCTCGGCGACCTACAACACCATCACCCATGTGCTGACTGCAACCGGGCAGAACATGGTTGCCCTGCAGGGCAGCAACAACGATGTGACGGTTTCCAAGCTGACGGTGAGCGGTTTGGGCGGGTCGGCCTACACGCTGACGTCGAACAATGTGGATGTGACGTCGGCGACCACCTTCTCGGTGAAGCTCAACGGTCTCGACTTTGCCATCTTGGCGTCTTTGCTGAACAAGGACGGCACTCAGGCGAGCGACAGCCATACTTACAATTTGAGCGCGGCGTCCAGCTGGAATACCGCCGTCACGACGTCGGCCGATACCACCAACACCTTGACCGTGGTGACCCCCCCGCCAGTGGTCTCCGAGGTGATCCAGACCTCGGGCGACAAGAGTTACAAGGTCGGGGACATCGTGACCTTCAAGGTCAGCTTCGACCAGGCGGTGGTGGTTGACTACACCAATGGCACGCCGCGCATTCTGCTTGAGACCGGTACCAACGACGAATATGCGGCTTATGTCTCCGGCAGTGGCAGCCAAGACCTGGAGTTTGCCTATACCGTTCAGGATGGCGACAGCAGCGCCGATCTGCAGTATTTCGACACCGCTTCATTTGATTTGAATAGCGGCACGATCGTCTCGGCGGCCAATGGCAGCGCGGCGGACCTGACCCTGCCCGGCACCAGCAGCGGTCATTCGCTGGCGGAAACCTCGGCTGTGGTGATTGACGGCATTGCGCCGGCGGCACCGTCGACGCCGGATCTGGATGCTGGCAGCGACACCGGCTCAAGTAACTCTGACGACATCACCAGCGATACCACGCCCACCCTGAGCGGCACGGCGGAAGCCAACGCCACCGTCACCCTCTACGACACCGACGGCACCACCGTACTGGGCACCGCCACGGCCGACGGCAGCGGCAACTGGTCCATCACCAGCAGTACCCTGAGCGAGGGCAGCCATACCCTCACCACCAAGGCCACCGACACGGCAGGCAATGTCAGCAGCGCATCTGGCGGCTTGTCCGTCACCATTGACACGACGGCTCCCGATGCGCCATTGGCGCCGGACTTGACGGCGGGAACCGACAGCGGCGTGTCCTCCAGCGACAACATCACCAACAAGACCACTCCGACCTTCAATGGCACGGGCACAATCGGCTCCACGGTGACCTTGTATGACACCGATGGCACCACCGTACTGGGCACCGGCACAGTCAATGGTTCCGGCAAGTGGAGCATCACCAGCAGCAAGCTCGGCGACGGCGACCATACCATTGGAGCCAAGGTTTCCGATGTCGCCGGCAATCAGAGCGCGCTGTCGTCTACCCTCAGCGTCACGATCGACACCAGCGCCCCCAGCGCCCCCAGCACGCCCGACCTGGATAGCGCGAGCGACACAGGTTCAAGTAACGCTGACGACATCACCAAGAGCACCACGCCGACCTTCACCGGCACGGCCGAAGCCAATTCCAGCGTCACCCTCTACGACACCGACGGCAGCACCGTGCTGGGCACGGCGACCGCCGACGGCAGCGGCAACTGGTCCATCACCAGCAGTACCCTGAGCGAGGGCAGCCACACCCTCACCACCAAGGCGGTGGACACGGCGGGCAACACCAGCGTCGCCAGCGGAGAGCTGACGGTCACCCTCGACACCACCGCACCGAGCAGCCCCGGCACGCCGGACCTGGCGAGCGGCAGCGACACCGGCAGCTCCAGCACCGACAAGCTCACCAACGCCACCACGCCCACCGTCACCGGCACCGCCGAAGCCAATTCCACCGTCACCCTCTACGACACCGACGGCAGCACCGTGCTGGGCACGGCGACCGCCGATGGCAAGGGCAACTGGTCCATCACCAGCAGCACCCTGAGCGAGGGCAGCCACACCCTCACCACCAAGGCCACCGATGCCGGCGGCAACACCAGCGCGGCCTCCTCTGCGCTCAGCGTGACCGTCGACACCACGGTCCCCACGACACCGGCCGCGCCCACGCTGTCCGCCAGCTCCGACTCCGGTGTCTCCAGCTCGGACGGCATCACCAATCTCACCACCCTGGACTTCTCCGGCTCGACCGAAGCCTTCGCCGCCGTCAAGCTGTTCGATACCGACGGCAAGACCGTCATCGGCACCACGACCGCCGACGCCTTGGGCAAGTGGTCGGTCACCAGTTCGAGCCTGAGTGCCGGTACGCACAGCGTCACCCTCGAAGTGACCGACGTGGCCGGCAATGTCAGCGCGGCATCCCCGGCCACCACCGTGGAGATCGACGACACGGCGCCCGCCCTGGCCAGTGCCATCAAGCTGTCCGACACGGCACTCAAGGTCGGCGACACCTCGACGGTGACCTTCACCTTCACGGAAGCGGTCAGCGGTTTCACCACCGCCGACGTGACGGTCGCCAATGGCGCCCTCTCCAAGCTCAGCAGCAGTGACGGCGGCACCACCTGGACGGCGACCCTGACGCCGACGGCCGACATCGAGGACGCCACCAACATCCTCACCCTGGACAACACCGGCATCGCCGACCTGGCCGGCAATGCCGGCACAGGGACAAGCAATTCGCCGAACTACAAGATCGACACGCTGCGCCCGAGCCTGGCATCGGCCATCACGATCTCGGACACGGCGCTCAAGATCGGCGACACCGCCACGGCCACCTTCACCTTCACGGAAGCGGTCAGCGGCTTCACCACCGCCGACGTGACGGTGCCCCATGGCACGCTCTCCAACCTCAGCAGCAGTGATGGCGGCACGACCTGGACGGCCACGCTGACGCCCAGTGCCAGCACCACCGCGGCGACCAACGTCCTCACGCTGGACTACACCGGCATCAGCGATGCGGCCGGCAACGCCGGCTCGGGCACTGTCGATTCGCCGAACTACGCCGTCGACACGCAGCGTCCGACCGCGACGATTTCGCTGTCCGATACGGCGCTCAAGATCGGCGACACGTCCACCGTCACCTTCACCTTCACGGAGGCGGTCAGCGGCTTCACCACCGCCGATCTGCTTGCAGATAACGGCAAGATCAGCGGCTTGAGTTCGTCGGACGGCGGCATCACCTGGACCGCCACGCTGACCCCCGATGCCAGCATCAGCTCGGCGACCAATGTCATCACGCTGGACTACACGGGGGTGACCGACACGGCCGGCAATGCCGGATCGGGCACCCTCGACAGTGCCAGCTACGCGATCGACACGGTGCGCCCGACCCTTGCGTCGGACATCACGATTTCGGATACGGCGCTCAAGATCGGCGATACCGCCACCGTCACCTTCGCCTTCACGGAAGCCGTCAGCGACTTCACCGTGGCCGATGTGACGGTCGCCAATGGCAGCCTCTCCAAGCTCAGCAGCAGCGACGGCGGCACCACCTGGACCGCCACGCTGACCCCGACGGACAATGTCGCTGACACCACCAACATCCTTACGCTGGACTACACCGGCATTACGGATGCGGCCGGCAATGCCGGTTCGGGGACCGTCGATTCGCCGAACTACGCCATCGACACGCAGCGCCCGACCCTCGCCTCAAGCATCGGGATTTCCGACACGGCGCTCAAGATCGGCGATACCGCCACCGTCACCTTCACTTTCATGGAGGCGGTCAGCGGTTTCACCACCGCCGACGTGACGGTGTCCCATGGCGCCCTCAGCAATCTCAGCAGCAGTGACGGCGGCACGACCTGGACCGCCACGCTGACCCCGGCGGCCGGCACCACCGCCGCGACCAATGTCCTCACGCTGGACTACACGGGGGTGACCAACGCGGCCGGCAATGCCGGCACCGGCACGGTTAAAAGTGGCAACTATGCGATCGACACGGTGCGCCCGAGCCTCGCGTCGACCATCGCGATTTCTGACACGGCGCTCAAGATCGGCGATACCGCCACCGTCACCTTCGCCTTCACGGAAGCCGTCACCGGCTTCACCGCGGCCGATGTGACGGTCGCCAATGGCAGCCTCTCCAAGCTCAGCAGCAGCGACGGCGGCACGACCTGGACCGCCACGCTGACCCCGACGGCCAGCATCACGGACGCCACCAACGCGCTCACGCTGGACAGCACCGGCATCACCGACCTGGCGGGCAATGCCGGTTCGGGGACCGTCGATTCGCCGAACTACGCCATCGATACCGTGCGCCCGAGCCTCGCCTCAAGCATCACGATCTCGGACACGGCCCTCAAGATCGGCGACACCGCCACCGTCACCTTCGCCTTCACGGAAGCCGTCAGCGGCTTCACGACCGCCGACGTGGCGGTCGCCAATGGCAGCCTCTCCAAGCTCAGCAGCAGCGACGGCGGCCTCACCTGGACCGCCACGCTGACCCCGGCCGCCGGCACCACCGCGGCGACCAACGTCCTCACGCTGGACTACACCGGCATCGTCGACGCGGCCGGCAATGCCGGCACCGGCACGGCCGACAGTGCCAGCTACGCGGTCGATACCGTGCGCCCGACCCTCGCCTCAAGCATCGCGATCTCGGATACGGCCCTCAAGGTCGGCGACACGGCCACCGTCACCTTCGCCTTCACGGAAGCCGTCACCGGCTTTACGACTGCCGACGTGACGGTCGCCAATGGCAGCCTGTCCAACCTCAGCAGCAACGACGGCGGCCTCACCTGGACCGCCACGCTGACCCCGACAGCGGCCACCACCGCCGCGACCAACGCCCTCACGCTGGACTACACCGGCATTTCGGATGCGGCCGGCAACGCCGGCTCGGGGAGCGTCGATTCGGCCAACTACGCCGTCGACACGCAGCGTCCGACGGCAACGATCGCGCTGTCCGACACCGCCCTCAAGGTCGGCGACACGGCCACCGTCACCGTCACCTTCAGCGAAGCGGTCACCGGCTTCAGCAATGCCGACCTGAGCGTTGCCAACGGCACCCTGTCCGCCGTCGGCTCCAGCGACGGCGGGACCACCTGGACGGCGATCTACACGCCGACCGCCAACGTCACGGACGCCAGCAACGTCATCACGCTGAACAACGCCGGCCTCACCGACGTGGCGGGCAATGCCGGCACGGGCAGCACCGACTCGGCCCCCTACGCCATCGACACGCAGCGCCCGACGGCGACGATCGCGCTGTCCGACAGCGCCCTCAAGATCGGCGAGACGGCCACCGTCACCGTGACCTTCAGCGAAGCGGTCAGCGGCTTCAGCAATGCCGACCTGAGCGTTGCCAACGGCACCCTGTCCGCCGTCGGCTCCAACGACGGCGGGACCACCTGGACGGCGATCTACACGCCGACCGCCAACGTCACGGACACCAGCAACGCCATTACGCTGAACAACGCCGGCGTGGCCGATGCGGCGGGCAATGCCGGTAGCGGCACCACCGATTCGGCCCCCTACGCCATCGACACGCAGCGCCCGACGGCAACGATTGCGCTGTCCGACAGCGCCCTCAAGGTCGGCGAGACGGCCACCGTCACCGTCACCTTCAGCGAAGCGGTCACCGGCTTCAGCAATGCCGACCTGAGCGTCGCCAACGGCACCCTGTCCGCCGTCGGCTCCAACGACGGCGGGACCACCTGGACGGCGATCTACACGCCGACGGCCAACGTCACGGATGCCAGCAACGTCATCACGCTGAACAACGCCGGCATCACCGACGCGGCGGGCAATGCCGGCACGGGCACCACCGATTCGGCCCACTACGCCATCGACACGCAGCGCCCGACGGCGACGATCGCGCTGTCCGACAGCGCCCTCAAGGTCGGCGAGACGGCCACCCTCACCGTGACCTTCAGCGAAGCGGTGAGTGGTTTCAGCAATGCCGACCTGAGCGTTGCCAACGGCACCCTGTCCGCCGTCGGCTCCAACGACGGCGGGACCACCTGGACGGCGATCTACACGCCGACCGCCAACGTCACGGACGCCAGCAACCTCATCACGCTGGACAACGCCGGCATCACCGACGCGGCGGGCAATGCCGGCACGGGCAGCACCGATTCGGCCCACTACGCCATCGACACGCAGCGCCCGACGGCAACGATCGCGCTGTCCGACAGCGCCCTCAAGATCGGCGATACGGCCACCGTCACCGTCACCTTCAGCGAAGCGGTGAGTGGCTTCAGCAATGCCGACCTGAGCGTCGCCAACGGCACCCTGTCCGCCGTCAGTTCCAGCGACGGCGGCCTCACCTGGACGGCGACTTACACGCCGACCGCCGGCGTCACGGACACCAGCAACCTCATCACGCTGGATAACACCGGCGTGGCCGATGCGGCCGGCAACACCGGTACGGGTACCGCCAGCACGCTCAACTATGTCGTGGATACCCTTGCGCCCGCGGCGCCCGACATCCACGTCGTTGCCGCCGACGACATCATCAACGCACAGGAGGTCGGCACCACCCTCACCGGCAGCAACGAGGCCGGCGCCACCGTCGCGCTGAGCCTGGGGGGCAACACGCGCACAGCCACCGTCGACGGCACGAGCTGGAGTTACACGCTGGTCGCTGCCGACATCACGGCGATGGGCGAGGGCGTCAAGACGATCGGCGCAACCCAGACCGATGTGGCCGGCAACGTCGGCAGCACGGCGACACGCACCATCACGGTGGCCACGCTGGCACCAAATGCCCCCTCCGCGCCGGACATGACCCCGGCCAGCGATACCGGCACCTCCTCCAGCGACAACCTGACCTCCAGCACGACACCGACCTTCGTCGGCACCGCCCAGGCCGGCATGGCCGTCGCCCTCTACGACACCGACGGCACCACCTTGCTCGGCTCGACCGTGGCGGACGACAGTGGCAACTGGAGCATCACCGCCAGTGCCCTGGACAACGGTGTCCATACGCTGACCGCCAAAGCCCTCGACACGGCCGGCAACGTCAGCCTCGCCTCCCCCAGCCTGTCCGTCACCATCGACACCGCGGATGACGGCGACAACGTTCCGTCCTCCACGGAGCAGCTCGTCCCGGTACTCGAGGCCGGCGGTGTCACGGGGGATGGCAACGGCGATGGGGTCGCCGATGGCCAGCAGGCCAATGTCACGTCGGTACCATTCCTCAACACCGACACCGCCCAGAGCCATCCGGGGGACGCCCCGCCGGTCTTCGTGACGCTGGTCAGCGACTCGATCAATGGCAAGACCGATACGACCCAGGCCACGCCCACGGTCCTCAAGGCCGTTCAGCAGCTCGACGCCCCGGCCGACAAGCCCGCCGACCTCGCCATGCCGCTGGGGCTGATCGGCTTCCAGGCGGACCTTGCCACCGTCGGCGGGACGGAGCACTTCAGCCTGTATGTGGATGGCAGCATCCCCATCAACGGCTACTGGAAGCAGGATGCGGCCGGCGACTGGGTCAACCTGGCCAGCGCCCCATACGGCGGCCAGGTCGTCATCGAAGGCGGCAAGACGCGCCTGGACTTCCAGATCACCGACGGGAGCGAGTTCGACAGTGACGGCGTCAAGAACGGCGTGATCAGCGATCCGGGCGCACCCGGCTATCGGGCCACGACCAGCAGCAGCGACAGCGACAACGATCAGTTCCCCGATGCGCTGGAAGCGGCCAATGGCTTGACCGTCGGCACCAAGGACAACGACGTCTTCGGCAGCACGAAGTTCTTCGTCATGCAGCTTTATCGCGACACCCTGTTCCGTGAAGCGGAAAGCGGTGGTCTGAACTACTGGATGGATCAGATCGGCTCAGGGACGCTGACCCGCGACGAGGTCGCCTTGCGCTTTCTTGAGTCGCCGGAATTCCAGGGCGGCGCGGGGGGGCTCGCACGGCTTTACCTCGGCGCCTTCGGTCGCCTGCCCGACAAGGCCGGGATGGACTACTGGATGGCGGAACGCCTGAGCGACCACAGCCTCGCCACGATCGGTGCGGACTTTGCCGGCAGCGCCGAGTTCAAGGGCCTGTATGACGGGCTCGACAACGCCGGCTTCCTGAGCCAGCTCTACCAGCACGTGCTGGATCGGGCCCCGGACACGGCCGGGCAGACCTACTGGCAGGACCGCCTGACCGGCGGGAGCAGCCGCAGCGACGTGTTGCTGGAGATCACCCAGTCCGCCGAAGCCCGGGCCGCGACCGATCAGGCCGTCGGCGTGACGCTGGACTACGTCGGCCTGCTTGGACGCACCCCCGAGCCGGCCGGGTTCGACTACTGGATGGGCAAGCTGGATGACGGCATGCCCGTCACGGAAGTCATCGGCTTGTTCACGCAGACCACCGAGTACCACGACCGCTTCCTGCCGTAAGGCGCGGGGGCCAACAAGGCGATTCAGATCTTTGACGGGGGGAAATCCCCCGTCTTTTTTTGATCTCAAAATCGCGAGGCTGCATGCAGCCGCCGCCCCTCATGGTAATTTGCTGCGCGAGCATCGTGCTCCAACGCCCAACATTTGGTCATATCTACACAACCTGACCCGACGCCCCTTATGGCTGCCCCACCGCGAATTTACTGGATCACCGGCTTGCCTGCCGCTGGAAAGACGACACTCGCCCACGCGCTCGCCACCGCGCTGAAGGATCGAGGGCGGCAAGCTTTCGTA
The DNA here is from genome assembly GCF_056724025.1 of Zoogloea sp. JDB1. NCBI lineage: Bacteria > Pseudomonadati > Pseudomonadota > Betaproteobacteria > Rhodocyclales > Zoogloeaceae > Zoogloea > Zoogloea sp. JDB1. Next base: position 5,294,671 of record NZ_CM161496.1, on the reverse strand, counting down.
CTCGATGGGGACGAACTGCGCAAAGGCCTGTGTGCCGACCTGGGGCTCTCGCCCGAGGACCGCAGCGAGAATATCCGGCGCGCTGGCGAAGTCGCCCGGCTGATGTGGAGCGCGGGGCTGGACGTGATATGCGCCTTTGTCTCGCCCTTCAGAGCCGACAGAGAACAGGCCAGAAACCGGGTTCCCAACGGACAGTTCATCGAAATTCACCTGAGCACGCCACTGGAGGAGTGCATGCGGCGCGACCCGAAAGGCCTGTACGCCAAGGCACGGGCCGGCGAGATCTGCGGGCTCACCGGCTGGGATGCCCCGTACGAGCCCCCCGAAGCGCCTGAATTCCGTCTGGATACGCTCAGCCTGGCCACTCCTGAAATCGTCCGTCAGGTAGTCAGTCACCTGGACATCATCTAGATTTCATCGCTACGCATGGTGCTCAGTTTTTCGTTCGATACGGCAAACCTCGGCGAACTCGAATTCTGCGCTTAGGCCACACCGGGGACATTCGACATCCACCTGGTGAGGCATTGGATTACCTGTGGGCGTGCTCGATGCTGGCCCAGGAGGTGCGGGATCTGTGGCGCGCCAGCTTCTCGTTTTGCGTGACGTTCGTCGCCCCCATGTTGCACAGCACCTAAACCATCGTCTAATACCCCGCGTTTTCGTTTCCTTATAACTTTCCTCCACACGATCGAAACGCAGCGTCGCTTCGATCAGTCGCTCCGGTCGGCGCAGATCGACCGGATACGAGGGGGAGCTGCAGGGCTCCTGCATCCCGTTATGAAGGAGACATGAATGGCCGTACTCAATCGGATGGACTGGTATGACCTGGCCCGTTCCACCAACTGGACACCCAAGTACGTTACCGAGGACGAACTGTTTCCGCCCAAGCTGTCGGGCGAATTCGGTCTGCCGCTGAGCGCCTGGGAAAACTACGACGAGCCCTACAAGCAGACCTATCCGGAATACGTGAAGGTCCAGCGCGAGAAGGACGCGGGGGCGTATTCGGTGAAGGCGGCGCTGGAGCGCAGCCGGATTTTCGAGAATGCCGATCCGGGCTGGAAGTCCGTGATGAAGGCCCACTACGGCGCCATTGCCCGCGGCGAATACGCGGCGGCCAGCGCCGAGGCGCGGATGATGCGGTTCTCCAAGGCGCCGGGCATGCGCAACATGTCCACGCTGGGCTGCATGGACGAGATCCGCCACGGCCAGATGCAGCTCTACTTCCCCCACGAGCACGTGGCCAAGGACCGCCAGATGGACTGGGCCTTCAAGGCATACGACACCAATGAGTGGGCGATGATCGCAGCCCGCCATTTCTTCGACGACATCATGATGACGCGGGACGCGATCAGCGTTTCCATCATGCTGACTTTCAGCTTCGAGACCGGCTTCACCAACATGCAGTTCCTCGGTCTTGCGGCGGATGCGGCGGAGGCGGGCGACCACACTTTTGCCAACCTGATCTCCAGCATCCAGACGGATGAATCGCGCCATGCGCAGATCGGCGGCCCGGCGTTGAAGGTGCTGATCGAGAACGGCAAGAAGGAAGAAGCCCAGAAGCGCGTGGATATTGCGGTGTGGGGCGCCTGGAAGCTGTTCTCGGTGCTGACCGGTCCGATCATGGACTATTACACTCCGCTGGAGCACCGCAAGCAGTCCTTCAAGGAGTTCATGGAGGAGTGGATCGTCGCCCAGTTCGAGCGTGCCCTCACCGACATGGGCCTCGACCTGCCCTGGTACTGGGACATCTTCCTGAAGGACATCGGCCAGACCCACCACGGCATGCACCTGGGTTCCTACTTCTGGCGCCCGACCCTGTGGTGGAACCCGGCCGCCGGCGTGACCCCGGACGAGCGCGCCTGGCTGGAGGAGAAGTACCCCGGCTGGAACGACACCTGGGGCCAGTGCTGGGACGTGTTCATCGACAACGTGGTCGACGGCAACATGGCCAAGACCTATCCGGAAACGCTGCCCTACGTCTGCAACATGTGCCAGCTGCCCATCCTCGGCGTGCCGGGCAAGGGCTGGGACGTGAAGGACTACCCCCTCGAATACAACGGCCGCCTGTACCACTTCGGCTCCGAGGTGGACCGCTGGGTGTTCCAGCAGGAGCCGGAGCGTTACGCCGGCCACCTGTCCATCGTCGATCGATTCCTGGCCGGGATGATCCAGCCGATGGATCTGGGCGGGGCCCTGCAGTACATGGGCCTGGCCCCGGGCGAGATCGGCGACGACGCCCACAACTATGCCTGGGCCGAGGTTTACCGCGCCCTGCGCGAGACCCGTAAGGCGGGTTGATTTTTTCCCATTGACCCCCTGATACGGCGCGCCCGGCAGGCCTACTGCCGGTGCGCCGCGTGCCACACGAGGAGATTTACACCATGGCCCTTTTTCCATTGACCTCCAATTTCGAGGGGGATTTCGTCCTGCAGCTGGTGCCCGTGGATACGGAGCACACCATGGACGAGGTGGCGGCTGCCGCCGCCGTGCATTCGGTAGGCCGCCGCGTGCGCGACCGGCCGGGCCACATCCTGCGGGTGCGTCGCCACGGCAGCACCGAGTTTTTGCCGCGCAACCTGAAGGTTGCCGACGCGGGTTTCAAGCCCACCGAGACGGTGGACATCATCTGGCAAGCCGCTTGAGGCACCTGCCGGATCGAGGAGCAAGAGCATGAGTTTCACCAAGGTATGTACGGTCGATGACGTGTGGGAAGGGGAGATGGCGCCCTACACCGTCAATGGCCACGAGGTGCTGCTGGTCTGCGCGGACGGCGGCGAGATCAAGGCCTTCCAGGCGATCTGTCCGCATCAGGACATCGCGCTGTCGGAAGGCAAGTTCGACGGCAAGAAGCTGATCTGCCGCGCCCACCTGTGGCAGTTCGATGCCGGCACCGGCAAGGGCATCAACCCGGACGACTGCGCGCTGGCGAGCTATCCGGTGAAGATCGATGGCGACGATGTGTTCGTCAGCACCGAGGGCGTCGAGCCCCTGTTTGCCCACAGCTGAGCGCCGCTGCAGGCCACCTCTATTTAAAAGGACACGAGCATGAGCACTGCAACTTCGGCGCAGGCCTATCACAACAACCTGGTCGGCCCGGTGATGCGCGCCGGCGATCTGGCCCAGGCGGTCATCGAGGCCGCCAAGGTGGACAACCCGGGCAAGGAAATCTTCGTGGATGACAAGCGCGCCTACATCCGCATCCACGCCGACCAGGAAATGATCCTGCGCCAGGCCACCATCGAAGAGGAACTGGGGCGCCCGTTCCGCATGAACGACCTGGAGGTGGACCTGAGCTCCTTCGCTGGCCAGATCGAGAGCCGCGACGACCAGATCCGCTTCTATTTCAACAAGACGCTCTGAGCGGCCGCAGACCGCCACCCCAGACAAGAACGACGCGAGGAGACACCGCATGTCCGAGATTCAAGTCCTGAAGCCCCAGAAGACCTGGAGCCACCTGGCCGCCCGCCGCCGCAAGCCGAGCGAATACGAGATCGTCAGCACCAACCTGCACTACAACGACAAGCGCCCGGACTCGCCCTACGAGCTGGACCCGAACATGTTCATGAACCAGTGGTACAAGAAGAACACCTTCGGTACCGCGCTGAAGCATGCCGACTGGAACGCCTTCCGCGATCCGGACGAGGTGGTCTATCGCACCTACAACCTGATGCAGGACGGCCAGGAGACCTACGTCTTCGGCCTGTTCGACCAGTTCAACGAGCGCGAGCACGACAAGGCCCTCGACCCGCGCTGGGCCGGCACGCTGGCCCGCCTGTACACCCCGGCCCGTTACCTGTTCCACACCCTGCAGATGGCGTCGGCCTACGTCGGCCAGGTGTCGCCGGCCAGCACGCTGACCAACTGCAACTACTTCCAGATGGCCGACAGCCTGCGCTGGCTGAGCCACACCGCCTACCGTACCAAGGAGCTGTCCCAGACCTTCGCCGACAAGGGCTTCGGCGCGGACGAGCGGCACTACTGGGAAGAGGATTCCGCCTGGCAGGGCTTCCGCGAGCTGATGGAAAAGGCGCTCACGGTGTGGGACTGGGGCGAGGCCGTCGTGGTGCTGAACCTGGTGGTCAAGCCGGCGGTCGAGGAGACTGTGCTGCGCCGCCTCGGCGAATCCGCCCGTCACAACGGCGACACGCTGCTCGGCCTGATCACCGATGCGCAGCTGACCGACGTGGCCCGCCACCGCCGCTGGGCGACGGCCTTTGCCGCGATGGCCCAGGAGACGCCGGGCAACAAGGAGCTGATGCAGGGCTGGATCGCCAAGTGGGAGCCGCTGGCCGACCGCGCCATCGACGCCTACTGCGCCGCGCTGCCCGATGTGCCGGGCGCTGCCGAAGCCGCCAAGGCCGCCACCCGCGACTTTCGCCGCGGCCTGGGCCTCTGACCGGGCCGAAACGCCATGAACGCGCCATTGATCCTGAATGAGCGGGACGGCAGCCGCTTCGAGCAGGCGCCGGGGGACACCATCCTCCGCGCCGCGCTGCGGGGCGGCATCGGCCTCTCCTACGAATGCAACTCCGGCGGTTGCGGCGGCTGCAAGTTCGAGCTGCTGAGCGGCGAGGTCGAGAACCTGTGGCCCGACGCGCCGGGCCTCGGCGAGCGCGACCGCCGCCGTGGCCGCCTGCTGGCCTGCCAGTGCCGGGCGGTGGGCGATGTGTCCATCAAGGCGCCGACCGGTCCGGAATACGTGCCGACCATCCCGCCGAAGCGGCGCCGGGTGGTGCTGACCGGCATCACCGACATCACCCACGACCTGCGGGAGTTCCGCTTCCGCGCCGAGGGGCCGGCCGATTTCCGGCCCGGCCAGTTCGCGATGCTCGACCTGCCGGGCGTCGGGTCATCCCGCGCCTATTCCCTCTCCAATACGCCCAACAAGGCCGGCGAGTGGCATTTCCAGATCCGCCGGGTGGGGCAGGGCAAGGGCACATACGCCCTGTTCAACCTGCTGCGGCCGGGCATGGAGATCGGGCTGGACGGCCCCTACGGCGTGGCCTGGCTGCGCACCGATTCGCCCCGCGACCTGGTCTGCGTGGCGGGTGGTTCCGGCCTCGCGCCGATGATCTCCATCGCCCGCGGGGCGGTGGAGGCAGACATGCTCGGCCCGCGCAAACTCTATTTCTTTTACGGCGCACGGGAGCCTCGTGACGTGTGCGGTGAGTCGATGCTCGCCGCGCTCGACGGCTTCGGTGAGCACATCGTCTGACTGTCCGGTGGTCTCCTCCCCGGGCGTAGAGGGCTGGGCGGGTGCCACGGGCTTCGTGCACACCCGCCTTCCCCAGGCCCTGCCGGCCGCCCTCTCCAGCTACGAGTTCTACTTTGCCGGCCCACCGCCGATGACCCAGGCCCTGCAGGAAATGCTGATGGTCGATCACCGGGTGCCCTTCGAGCAGATCCATTTCGATCGATTCTTTTGAGGTTCCGGCTGGAACCGATGCGGAGACAATAATGAGAAGACGGTATTCGAAGGGGCAGGGCGCGCAGCGTCGCGGTGTGGCCGTCAGCGCGCTGGCGCTGGCCCTCGCCGCGGCCAGCGGCAGCGCCTGCGCCACCGATGTGTTCCGCCTGGAGGGCTTCGGGGCGGTTTCCCGCAGCATGGGGGGCGCGGCGACGGCGTTCGACACCGGCCCCGCCGGCATGATGACCAACCCGGCGACCTTGTCGCTGATGCAGACCGACAACGCCTTCCTGCTCGGCGTGGATCTGGTGACCACCGACATCGACGTGCGCAACCAGAGCACCGGCGAGAGCGTGAGTTCCGGCAACCACAGCGCCAACCGTGGCCCTTACTACGCGCCGCAGCTGGCCTACAGCCGCCGCGTCGGCGAGTGGACCTTCGGCGTCGGCGCCTTTGCGCAGGGCGGGCTGGGCACCGAGTTCGGCCGCAGCAGCTTCCTGTCCCGCGCGACTGGCGGGCTGGATACCGGGCTGGAGAATTCGAGCCGCCTGCTGGTGCTGAACATTCCGTTCGCGGCCAGCTTCCGCGTGTCGGAAGCGCTGACCGTCGGTGCCGGTATCGACGCCACGTGGCAGGGCATGAACCTCAACCTGCTGCTGGGGGCCGACCAGGTGGGCAGTCTGATCGGCGCCGGGCGGGTGTCGGGTTCGCTGCTGCCGGTGCTCGGCGGCCTGCCGGACCTGCGCGGTGCGCACTTCAGCCTGACCCGCAATTCGCCGGTGGCGAGCGGCATCGGCGCCTGGGGCTACACGCCGCGGGTCGGTATGACCTACGCGGTCTCCGAGGCGACCCGCCTCGGCGCCGCCTACACCGGCCGCAGCCATGTGTCGGACATGGAGGGCCGGGCGACGCTGACGGCTGTGGATGGGGTGGCGGGGCAGGTGCCGCTGCAGGGGCGCATCAGCATCCGCGACTTCCAGATGCCGGCGGTGCTCAACCTCGGCGTCAGCCAGCGGGTGAACGAGCGCCTCACGCTGGCGGCGGATCTGTCGCGGGTGTATTGGTCCAGCGTGATGAAGGACATCAAAGTGGGCTTTGCTGCCGATGCCGGGGGCGACCTGAACATCCTGCTGCCGCAGAACTACAAGGACCAGACCATCCTGGCGGTGGGCGGCGCCTGGCAGGCGGATTCCCGCTGGACAATCCGCGGCGGCTTCCGTTTTGCGCAGCAGGCCTTGCCCAGTTCGACGCTGTTTGCGGTGATTCCGGCGATTCCGCGCAAGCATTTGTCGGCGGGCTTCGGCTATGCGGTGTCGCCGAATTCCAGCGTGGATTTCGCGTGGTCCCACGCTTTCCAGGAGAGCATGGATAACGGCAGCCTGCCGAACACCTCGGCGCCGATCCGGGTGAGCCACGCTCAGGACAACGCAACGCTGGCCTATACCTATCGCTTCTGAACGCGCATCCTTGGCAGGAAAAAGGGCGGCCGCGGGGACAGATTTTGTCCCCGCGGCCTGTCCGCATTGGGGGAAGACGGGATGAATCCCGACGACAAGATTTGCAGGGTGGCCAGGCAGACCTCGGTGCGTGGGGTCGTCATCGAGGCCGGCGACGCGATGGATGTGCGCCGCCAGAAGATGGCGCGGATCATCCTCGATTCCATGTACCAGTTTCTGGGCCTGCTGGACCTGGACGGCAATGTGCTGGAGATCAACCAGGCGGCGCTGGATGGGGCCGGCCTGGCGCTGGAGGACGTGATCGGCAAGCCCTTCTGGCAGGCGCGCTGGTGGGAGGTGTCGGAAGAGGTGCGCCAGCGGGTCCGCGAGATGATCGAGGAGGCCCGCACCGGGCGCTTCGCGCGCTGCGACTTCGAGGTCTTTGGCGACCTGCACGGTAGCCGCACCATCGTCATCGACTTCTCGCTGACGCCCATCCTCGACGACGCGGGGCAGGTGGCCTTCCTGCTGCCCGAAGGGCGCAACATCACCGAGAAGATTGCCGGCAGCGCCGAGCTGTCGCGCAAGAACGGCGAGCTGCAGGCGGCGCTGGAGCGCCTGAAGGAGCTCGATGGCTACAAGACCCGCTTCTTCGCCAACGTGAGCCATGAGCTGCGTACGCCGCTGGCCCTGATCCTCGGCCCGGTGGAGCAGCTCATCCATGAAGGCACTGGCCTCGGCGAGCGGGAGCGCTTCCGCCTGGCGGCGATCCAGCGCAACGCGCGCTCCCTATTGCAGCAGGTGAACAACCTGCTCGACCTGGCCCGTATCGACGCCGACCGGATGCCGATGGCTTACGTGCAGGCCAACCTGGTGGCCCTGGTGCGCGAGATTGCGGCCGGCTTCGACGCGGCGGCGGAGGACCGCCACATCACCCTGAGCCTGCGCGGCGAGGACGAGCTGTACGCCGACGTGGACCGGGCCAAGTTCGCCCGCGTGGTGGAGAACCTGCTGTCCAACGCCTTCAAGTTCACGCCGCCGGGCGGGCGCATCGCCTGCGGCTTCGAGCATCTGCCCGGCGGCCGTGTGCTGATCAGCGTGCAGGACACCGGGCCGGGTGTGCCGGACGAGATGAAGCAGCACATCTTCGACCGCTTCACCCAGGGCCGCGAAGGCCTCGGCGCGGGCGGCAGCGGGTTGGGGCTCAACATCGTCAAGGAGTTTGTCGAGCTGCACCGGGGTACGGTGGTGGTGGTCGATGCGCCGGGCGGCGGCGCCTGCTTCCAGGTGGAGCTGCCGGCCCGCGCGCCGGATGGAGCCTTCGTGCGTGCGGGGGCGGGGCGCGAGGGCCTGCCCGCGGCGGAAGCTGTGCCGTCCCCTGCTGCGGGCCTGCCCTTGCCCGGTGAGGAGGCTTTCCACCCGGGCGCCTTCCAGCCGGGCAAGCCGAAGGTGCTGGTGGCCGAGGACAACCCGGACCTGCGCCTCTTCCTGCACGACGTGTTGTCGGACGAGTACAACGTGGTTCTGTGCGAGGACGGGGAGGCGGCCTTCCAGGCGGCGGTCGCCGATCCGCCGGACCTGATCGTCACCGACCTGATGATGCCGCGCTGGGACGGCGAGCGCTTCGTGCGGGCGCTGGCCGAGCGGCCGGACTATCCCAATGTGCCGGTGCTGGTGTTGTCGGCGCGGGCCGATGATGCGCTGCGCTCCAATCTCCTCGAGAACCTGGTGCAGGACTACCTGATCAAGCCCTTCTCGGCCCAGGAGCTGTGCGCCCGCGCGCGCAACCTGGTGGCGGTGAAGCGCACCGTGGACATCCTGCAGCGGGAGCTCAACTCCCAGGCGTCGGACATCCTCGAACTCACGTCGGGGCTGGTCGAGAGCCGCAAGACCCTGCAACGCAGCTTTACCGCGCTGCAGGTGTCCGACCGGCGCTGGCTCGGCCTCTACGAGAACACCGCGGTGGGCATCGCGCTGGCCGACCGGGAAGGGCGCATCCTGTCCGCCAACCCGGCGCTGCAGCGCATGCTCGGCTACGGCGCCGACGAGATCGTCGGCGTGTCGCTGATCGAGATCACCGAGCCGTCCGAGCGCGCCACCGCCCAGCGCAACGTGTATGGGCTGTTCGACGGCGAGCTGCCCGGCTACAAGACCCAGAAGCGCTACGAGAAGAAGGACGGCGGCTACCTGTGGGCCAACGTGTGCGCGTCGCGCATTCCGGCCATGGCCCAGGACGGGCCGATGCTGGCGGTGATCGTCGAGGACGTCACGCTGCGCATGGAGGCGGAACGCTCGCTGGCGGCGACCCGTGGCGAGCTGACCCGGGTGGCGCGCTTTACCGCGATGGGCGAACTGGTGGCGTCCATCGCCCACGAGATCAACCAGCCCCTGTCGGCGGTCATCACCAACAGCCAGGCGGCGCTGCGCTGGCTGGCCCGGCCGGCACCGGACCTCGGCGAGGTGGAGGCCGCCCTGCAGCGGGTCAATCGGGACGCCAGCCTGGCTGGCTCGGTGATCTCGCGCATCCGCGGCTTTCTGCGCGCCGGTGAGATCCGGCGCGAGCCGGTGGACGTCGCACGCATGCTCGACGAGCTCCTGCAGATGCTGCACGCCATGCTCGCCGACGCCGGCGTGCAGGTGCGCGTCGAGCTGCCCGTACCCACGCCGTGCCTGATCGCGGACGCGGTGCAGCTGCAGCAGGTGATCCTCAACCTGATCGTCAACGCGGTGGATGCCATGCGCGACCTGCCCGGCGGCGAGCGCCTGCTGCACATCCGCGTCGAGCCGGCCCCCGCCGGCGGGCTGCAATTCTCGGTGCAGGACAACGGTCCGGGCGTGCCCGAAGGTGCGGAGGCCAAGCTCTTCGACGCCTTCTACACCACCAAGCAGGATGGACTCGGCATGGGGTTGGCGATCAGCCGCGGCATCGTCGAGAACCACGGCGGCCGCCTGTGGCTGGAGCGCGGCGCCGGGCCGGGCGCCTGCTTCCGCTTCACGATCCCCGACAATTGAAAACACACGGAGACAGCATGGTGGACAGCCCCGAACGGGTATATGTGGTCGATGACGACCTCTCGGTGCGGGAGGCGCTGAGCAGCCTGATCCGCTCGGTCGGCTTGCCCGTCGAAACTTTTTCCTCGGCGGAGGACTTCCTCGCCGCGCAGCGCCCGCCCGGCGTGGCCTGCCTGATCCTCGACATCCGCATGCCCGGCCTCAACGGGCTGGAACTGCAGACGCGGCTCGCGCAGGACGGCTTGTCGATCCCGATCATCTTCATCACCGGCCACGGCGACATCCCGATGGCCGTGCTGGCAATGAAGAAGGGTGCCGTCGAATTCCTCTCCAAGCCCTTCCGCGACGACGACCTGCTCGCCGCCATCCACGCCGCCCTCGAACGCGCGCGGGCCACCTACAAGGACGAAACCGAAGTCGGCGAGATCCGCCGCCGCTACGACTCCCTCACCGCCCGCGAACGCGAGGTGATCGCCTTCATCGTCAAAGGCGCCCTCAACAAACAAGCCGCCGCCGAACTCGGCGTGTCCGAAATGACCGTCAAGGTGCACCGCCACAACATCATGCAGAAGATGGGTGTGACGCGGTTGCCGGATCTGGTGAGGATGGTGGAGCGGCTGACGGTTACGTCCAGTGTCTGAAATGAGGTAACTCGTGCGGAAATAAGCGTGAAACCCGCTCGGTTGATGGGATGGATGTCATTTGGCGGCTGGTCGGTAAAGCGCGTTCGGCATCCACCATTCTTCGAGAACTTGGCAGGCAAACTCCTGGTGAGGCGACGGCTCGCCAAACGCAAGAAACTCCAGGAATTGCGTAACAAGTACTTCTTGTTGCGGGGAAAGAGAAGCAAGGCGCGGAGGTTCGCGATCTGGCGGGCGCAAGGAATTCAATAACCCGTTTACGACGAGGTTGCCATCAAATTTGTGGCGAAGGGCGTACTCGATCAGATAGGGGAGGTAATGTCGCCAGGAGGCTGCGTCCAGATAGTTGATGCCCCAAGGATAGCGCTCAAGGTAACCGTCAGAAATCGAGTCAGCGACGGAGTCAAATGTGGAGGGATGTTGGTAGTCGTCGAGAGCGCTGCCTGCGCGCAAAGTGACCGATGGCGTTGCCGCCACCTCAAGCGCGAAGGCTGCAATCAATTCGGCAACAAGCAGTGACTGGCCCATAGCGCTATGAGGTTTCGCGTAGAAACCGATCGGACTGATGCATGTGAAGCTTGCCGGATGGATTGAGACACTGTCTTCCTGACCTCAATTTTGTTCAGTAGGGGCTTTGATTGATTGATGCGCTTTCAGTGCGCTCCCCGAAACGCCCATTAGTCCTAAGTGCAGGCCAGCCTCCCGCAACGACCGACCTGCGCGGTTGTTGAGTAGAAGCAACGTCAGCGTGTTTGCCACCGGTACAATCATGAGAAGACCAATTAGAAACAATCCAATTGGACGAATGCGAAGGCAACGGCCTACCTTCAAGGCGCCGTACAGATGAAGGGGTATGGCAGCGAGCGCAATATATATGTGAGAAAAGGTACCTATAAATCCAGCGATGATGGCCCAGATCGAAAGGCGATGGGCCTTGGCGAGATCATTTAGTTCGCTGGAGGATAATTTCAATCTGAACATACGCTTAATACCGTATTGTCTTGGACGTAGTAGCGGCAGCCAATTTGTTTTTGCTCGGCGGAACAGCGGCCGATCTTGTGGGTGCTGCTGGAGTTCACACTATCGTAGATGCAATAGCCTTCGCATTCCTCCGGATTGGAGCAAACCTTATCAGCGTCTTTCGTATGTAAGTTGCAAGTGGGAGGGTATGGGGATCCCCGCATACCGATCACTCTCCAGTCACCGCTTTGCGCCAAACACTCGCTTTGGTTGAGAGCAGGGAAGTTCTTCCAGCGAAATGGCTGCGCGCTTGCCGGACTTATACTTATGAATGCAAGAAATAAGAGGGGCACGACCGATACCAGAGGCTTCATCTTGGATGTGGATGTCGTGGTGAAATTCCGGCTGACGGCACCGTTCGTTCAGATGTGCGCTGCAGCTTGAGATTCAAGCTTGGCGAGATAGCGCCGCCCCAGTACAAGGGCAATGCGCTGCAGGGGGTGGTTGTTGCCGCCTGGGCGCCAGGTGCGCACCGTACGACCGGTGTAGGCATCGAAATGCCGACCATGGGGAGCTGCAATGACTTTGCCGCGGCCGAGTGCAATTTTGAGGACCTCGGTTGACGCGACGCCGGCACTGATGACGCAGCCCATAGCAGTCGATGGAACGCGCTTGTGGATGAAGCTGATCGCCTTCGGGTCCATCAAGTAGGCGCGGTGCAGGCCGGCGGGAGCCACCCCAAGCGCAAAGCGCAGAGCCTTCTCCTCGTCAGAGTTATCACCCCAGCCGAAGTAGTCTTCAAAGCTCATGCCGCCGGGCATGAAGGTGAGAAGCGCCGCTCCCATGCCCATGGGCGCAACCGTGATGGCCGGAATGCCGCGCTTGGTGCATTCGGCGAATACCATTTGACGGGCATCGAAGGCGAAGAAGTCGAGGCCGTCGACGTAAATGTCGACGCCATGCAGGAACTCATCGATGTTCGCGGGGTGAATACCATCGGCAAAAGATCTCAATTCAATCTCGGGATTCACGTCCAGTACTTGCCCAGACATGACATTAACCTTCGCCTTGCCGATAGTGGACATCATCGCGCCGGTCTGTCGGTTGAAGTTGTGCTGCCCGAACTCATCGAAGTCGCCGATGTTGAACGCACCAACGCCAAGTCGCGCAAGCGTCATCAAATGGTGGCCACCCACTGCTCCCATGCCGGCGATGGCTATGCGCTTCTTGCGTAGAACTTGCTGTTCTGCTTCCGTCAGCCATCCGATATTGCGAGAGAAAGCGTTGGTGTAAACGAAGTCTTGGTTCATTGAACTGCTTTCTGAAAGGTTATCGAGCAGTTCGCAAAATAGCCCGACGCGTCATATGAACAACCGTTTCAACGAAATGGATTACTTCTGTATTCAGAGAAATGGCATTAATAAATGCATTTTGAGTTGTTTGGTGGCATTTTTGCATGGCGCGCACAGCGTATCTATGTAACGCATCACTTTGTCGATGATCGGTAGGCTTAAATACAGAACTCTTACCGTCATGGCATCCGCATTACGTCTCAGAACACGCCTTTCTCGAATAGAAACTGGTAGCGCAACAGATAGACGTTGTTGGCCGGTCCGCCGCCTTGTTCCCGGTGCCATTCGGCGGCCAGGCGGTGGCCGCCGGCGGGGCGCCACTGGACGACCGCGCCAATGGCGCGCAGGGCGTGGCCGGAATCGGCGATGCCGGACTGGTTGGCGACCAGGCCGGCGTTGGCGCCGACGAGGTCGTGCCGCGCCACCGTCCGTTCGACACGCAGGATGGTTTCCCAGCCTGGAGCCGGGCGCCAGCCGGCATCCAGCCAGCCGCCGTTGAGGGTGCCGGTGTAGCTGGGGCTGCCGTTGATGCTGTCCAGGCGCCCGTCCTCGCGCTTGAGCCACCATTCGCCGCCCATCCAGTAGCGGCTTTCGGCTGGCTGCCAGCGGGCCGCCAGGGTGAGGAGCTGGGCGGTGCCGAAGAAGCACACCCGGTCGCTGGCGATGCGGGTGCAGCTGGGAACGCTGTGGGTGTGGCCCATGTTGCCGGTACTGAGCAGGGCACGGCCGTCCGCATTCACGTTGGCGTAGCCCGCCTCGATGCGCAGGCTGTCGTTGCGCCAGCCGCCGCGCGCGGTGACGAGCTTGAGACCGCCGGCGTCTGCACCCGGAAAGCCCTGGTTGCGCCAGGCGCCGAGGCCGGCGCTCCAGCCGCCGGGGAAATTCCAGTCGGCCTTGAAGCCGTCGGCCCGCCAGGATTCATTGACCGCGGCGCGCAGGGCGAGGGGCGCAATGCCGAAGTCCCAGGCGTGGGCGTGGATGGGGTTGAGCAGTCCCAGCGGCACGAGCTGGCGACCTGCGCGCAGGCTGGCCCGATGTTCGGCGCCGGGTTCGGCGTGGCCGTCCAGCCAGGCTTCCTCGGTTTCGTTGCGGGCGTCGCGGCCGCCGTGGTGGCCGACCTTGAGGTAGCCCTGGAGTTGATCCGTGAAGCGGGCACGCAGGCCGATCTCGGCGAAGTCGAGGCCGTCGCGGCGCTCGTCGGCCCGCGGGCTGCCGGCTTCGAGTACGCCGGGCAGGCGGGGGCGCGGGTAGGGATCGTCGGCGTGTAGCGACATCAGGCCAATGCCACCGAGGAGGCTGAGTCGCTCGCTGCTGTCGGCCTCATGGGCCTCATGGGCGTGGACCGGGCCGGCCAGAAGGAGCAGGAGGGCGGTGAGGCGGCTACTTGAACGGGTCGGCATAGCGGGGATTGGTGAGCAGGTCTTCATCGGTCAGGGTCTTGAGAAAGGCGATCAGGTCGGCCTTGTCGTCGGCGTTCAGGCGGATGAGGTCGAGCCGGGCGTCCTTGAGCGGGTTGCGGCTGCCGTCGCCAGCACGGGGGCCGTCGGCGATGCGCCGGCCGTGGGTGGCGTAGTGGTCGAGCACGGCCTCCAGCGTGGGGATGCTGCCGTCGTGCATGTAGGGAGCGGTGACGGCCACATTGCGCAGGCTGGGCGCGCGGAACTGGCCCATGTCGCGGGGCTGGCCGGAGAGTTCGAGGATGCCGCGGTTGTCCTCGGGGTAGGCGCCCTTGCCCTCGAGGTTGTAGAGGCCGGTGTTGTGGTAAGGGGTCTGCACCGTTCGTGTCTGGACGTCCGCGTGTTGGTCGCTGAAATTCGGCCCGCTGTGGCAGTTGCCGCATTGGCCGCGCTCCGAATAGAACAGCGCGCGGCCGCGGGCCTCGGCGTCGCTGAGGGTGAGCTGGCCCTGCAGGAAGCGGTCGTAGCGGGAATTCACCGACACCACGCCGCGCTGGAACACGGCGATGGCCTGGATCAGGTGGGCAAAGCTGATGGCCTCGCTGCCGGGGCCGAAGGCCCGCGCGAAGCGGGTCCGGTAGTCCGGGTCGGCGCGGAAGCGCTGCAGCACCGTTTCCTTGGTGCTGTCGTTGATGCCCAGCTCCACCGGGTTCTCGCCGAACATCGGGACGAGCATGTGGCGTTCGAGGTCGAGGATGGAGTAATTGGCCCAGGTCAGCGTGGGGTACCAGGCGCTGTTGGCGATGGACGGTGCGCTGCGGGCAGTGGTCTCGCCGGTGGAGCCGGTGGAAACGGCCTTGCCATCGGTGAAGGCGAGCTTTTGCAGGTGGCAGGAGGCGCAGGCCTGGGTGCCATTGCCGGACAGGCGAGTGTCGTAAAACAGGCGCCGGCCGAGCTGGAACTTCTCTTCCGACATGGGGTTGTCGGCGGGTATCCGCGGCGGCTTGAGGTAAGCGGGCAGGGACCATCGCCAGGCCGGCTGCGGCCGCAGTGCGTGTTCGGTGGCAAGGCCGGCGAGCACGCTCGAAGCCAGGGCGACGGAGGCGATCAGGGATGTGTGGCGCATGATCGGGCTTTACTGGAAAGGATTGGCGAAGCGGCTGCTGGTGAGCAGGCTCTCGTCCGTCAGGGTCTTGAGGAAGGCGATGAGGTCGGCCCTCTCCTGGGCATTGAGATCGATGCGCGAGATCAGGTCGCTCTTGTACGGGTTGGCGCGGCCGTCGCCGGAATAGGGGCCGGTTGTCAGGTTGCGCCCTCCGGCGGCGTAGAAGTCGAGCACTTCTTCGAGGGTGGCGAGGCTGCCGTCGTGCATGTAGGGCGCAGTGACCGCTACGTTGCGCAGGCTCTGGGCGCGGAAGGCTCCCATGTCTTCGGCTTTGCCGGTGATCTCGAAGACGCCCCGGTTGGGCGATGGATACGCACCCTTGCCGTCGATGTTGTAGAGGCCGGTGTTGTGGAAAGGGGTTTCCACCTCGCGGGAACCGGCGTGGCGCAGCTGATCGTTGAAGTTGAAGCTGCCGTGGCAGTGGAAGCACTCGGCCTTCTCGCCAAAGAACAGGGACCGGCCGCGTTCCTCCGCCGCACTGAGGGTGGTTTGTCCCTTCTGGTAGCGGTCGTACTTCGCGTCGCCGGACAGCATGCCCCGCTCGAAAGTGGCGATGGCCTTGATGATGTTGGTGAAATTGAGCGGGTTGGCCTCGCCGGGGAAGGCGCGGGCGAAGCGCGCCGTGTAGTCGCTGTCGGTCTGGAAGCGCTGCAGCACGACGGCCTTGTTGCCGTCGTTGATGCCCAGCTCCACCGGGTTGGTGCCGTAGAGGGGCACCTCCATCTGCTTTTCCAGGGAGGTGAGCGTCGGGTTGGCCCAGGTGAGGGTCGGGTGGTAGGCCGAATTGGCGATGGGCATCGCGCTGCGCGCGGTGAGCTGGCCGGTGGAGCCGGTGGAGACGGCCTTGCCATCGGTGAAGGCGAGGTTCTGGAAATGGCAGGACGCGCAGGACTGGGTGCCGTTGCCGGACAGGCGGGTGTCGTAGAACAGGCGCCGGCCGAGCTGGAACTTCTCTTCCGACATGGGGTTGTCGGCGGGCACTGCCGGCGTGGCGAAATTCACCGGCAGGCTCCAGTTCCAGGATGCGTCGGTGTTGGTGGCAAGGCTGGTATCGGTGGTGGACGTGCCACCGCCGCCACAGCCGGCGAACACGAGGCTCGCGAGCAGGGCGGCGGCGCACGCCCGGGCGGGGGCGTGGCGTTTCATCGGAATGCTGGGCGGATGGCTTACTTGCTCTTCACGACGAACACGGTCTGGGCCGCACCGCCATTGATCGGCAGGCCGCTCGCCAGATCGATCTGCAGGGCCTGGAAGATGCCGGGGCATTCCGGGTCGGTGGTGCCGGACATGCAGCCGGCTGCGCCGCCGCCGTCGTAGGACAGGTCCGAGTACTTGAACAGCTCGGCCAGGTCGAGAACGATCTTTTGTGTGCCGGCGTTGAAGGCCGGGAAGGAGAAGTCCATGCGGTTGGGGTTGGTGCACGCTGTCACCACCCTCTTGGTGGGATCGCCCTTGCAGCCGGTGGAGCCGAGGTGGACGTTCCAGGCGGTGGTGGTGCCGCTGGGGCGCACGATGGGTGCGTCCGGCACGAACTCGATCTTGCTGAACTTGCGGCCGGACTGCCAGGACCAGGCCATTGCCGAATTGCCCAGCAGCGCCGGGGTGGTCGCGGCCGTGGTGTCGCTGTGGTTGAGGGCGACCTTGTCGGCGTCGGCTGAGCGGACCGGCACGCCGAGGGTCATCGCCACGCCGACGTAGTTGCCCGGCGCGACCTTGCCGGAGATGGTCTTGTAGGTGGCGGCGGTGCCGGTGCTGGTCGGACACTTGCCGGTCGCGTCTTCGAAGTCCACCAGCGCCACGCCGCGGGACTGGTTGGCGTTGTCGTCGAGCTTCAGCGGCACGGCGTTGCCCTGGGCATCGATCAGCATCACGTTGGCGATATAGAAGCGCAGGTCGCGGACCTGGCCGCTGGTCCCCTTGGTGCCGAGCCCGGTGAGGGTGGTGCCGCAGCTGACGGCCTGGCCGCCGGCCGTCACGTCGAAGTCGATGGAGACGGCCTGGGTGGCAGCTGTGCTGCCGTATTTCTCGTAGGCGACGCGCGCTTTCAGCGTATTGGCGCTGTCCGCGGCGACCACGCCGGTGGTGGAGAAGGTCGGGTTGGCCGTGTCGGTGGACGTGGCCGCCTGGACGGTGAGGGCATCTTCGGCCTGGGCGAGGAGAACCTTTTGCACCGCCCTGGCGCTGGTGTCGGACTTGAGCGTGTCGTAGCCGGCCTGCAGGGACGCGGCGACGACCTTGGCCGCTTCGTGGGCGCGGGCGAAGCGACCGGCCGAGGTGGCATCGGTCTGGACGGCGCTGCCCTGGGCGGCCACATAGTCGCTGAGCAGGCTCACCGCGCTGTCGTTGATGGCCAGCAACGCCTTGACGCTGTTTTCGGCGGCATCGAGGGTGGCGCCGGCGGCGACCTTCTGCTGGATCAGGGTCGTGAGCGGGCTGACGAAGCCGCCCTTGCCGGCCGGACTGGACAGGAAGTAGCTCTTGCCGACGGTGCCGGAGGGGTTGTCGCTATCGACGGCGCTAGCCGGAACGAGGACCAGCACCGGGTACTTCGTCTCGTCGCCGGCCGTCACGCCGGACAGGGTGTACTTGCCGCCGTCGGTGGTCGTTGCAGTCGGCTCTCCGCTGTCGCACAGGCCGTTGGTATTGACGTCGAGGCACACCGTCGCACCCTTCAGATAGCCGTCGGCTACCGTCCCGCTCAGTGAAGTTGTTGCGGCCCCTCCACCACCTCCGCCGCCACCGCAGGCGGAGAGGAGGGCCGTGGAAATGGCGGTCAATGCGAAACGGATGGCCGGTCTGCTCATGTGAGAATCCTCTGGGCATGTTGTCGAATGGCCGGGGATTCTCTGGCGAGCGCAGCGAATCAACAATGCGGCATGACGTCGCATTGGGAGGAGGGCGGAGCCTCAGGCGCGGATCAGCACCACGCCCAGAATCAGGCACGCCGCGCCAGCCATCCGAATGGTGGTGGCGGGTTGCTGCTGTATGCCCAGCACGCCGAAGTGGTCGAAGGCGAGGGAGCCGATCATCTGCCCGACGACGATCAGGGCCAGCGTGGTTGCCGCGCCCAGTCGCGGGACCATCAGGATGGCGATGCCGATGAAGAGGGCCCCGAACAGGCCGCCGGTCCACGAGGTCCAGGGCGCCGCCCCGGAAAACGATTCGCTGAAGCGCGGCCCCGGTGCGATGAGCGCGATGGCAAGCATCGCCGCGAGGCCGACCAGATAGCTGACGGAACCGGCCCACCACGGGGAACCGAGATGCGCGCGGAGATTGGCGTTGAGCAGTTGCTGCAGCGCGACGCTCGCGCCGGCGAACACCACCAGCAGGTACGACAAGGCATGGGACGTGATGGACACGGATGACTCCGGAGACGTGAGTGGGGTGTTTCATTCTGTGGAGCGGGCCGGTATAAGACAAATACCAAATCGGCCCTTTATTCATCTCGTTTCGGCATGCCCAGTTTTCGGCAAATCCAGTATTTCCTGACTGTTGCCGATCTCGGTGGCTTCACCCCGGCCGCTGCCAGCCTGTTCATTGCCCAGTCGGCCTTGAGCAGGCAGATCTCGCAACTGGAAGACGAACTGGGCTTCATCCTGTTCGAGCGGGAACCGCGCGGCGTGCGATTGACGCCGGCCGGCGCGGTTTATCGGGAGCGGGTCGCGACCATTCCGACCACCCTGGCGTCCGCTGCGGAGGAAGGCCTGCAACTGGCGCGGGGCGAGTCGGGCGTGCTGAAGCTGCTGCACTCCAGCACGATCCCGGCGACGAGTTTGATGCCGGGTCTCGATGCGTTCACCGCCCGCTGTCCGAAGGCCCGCATCGAGTTGGACCGGGCGTCGTCCGAGGAGCAGGTTTCGCTGGTGGCCAATGGCAATGCCGATGCGGGCGTCATCCGGCTTCCCGTGCTGCGGCGGGATTCGCGCGTGCGCTTTGTTGAACTGGAGGCCGAGCCCTTGTGGGTTGCTTTCCCTGCAGATCATCCGATGGCCGGCCAGGAAAGCGTCCCGGTGGCCAGCCTGCAGCACGAACTGTTCGTTTCCGCCGTGTATCGGGAGCGCGGCGGCCTGGCGCGGGTCGTCACGGATCTGTGCCTGCAGCGCGGCTTCGTGCCCAGCACCGCCCGGATCGTTTCCCCCAAGACCTCGATGCTGAATCTCGTCGCTGCCGGGCGGGGGATTGCCATCGTGCCTGAGCGCATGACGACGCTCGGCGGCCTGGGCATCGTCTTCGTGCGCTTGAGCGACGAAGATGCCAGATCCACCTGTGCCCTTGTCCTCCCCATTCAGCCGACATTACTCGCACGGACCTTCGCAGACATCCTGA
Source organism: Zoogloea sp. JDB1 (assembly GCF_056724025.1). Lineage (NCBI taxonomy): Bacteria > Pseudomonadati > Pseudomonadota > Betaproteobacteria > Rhodocyclales > Zoogloeaceae > Zoogloea > Zoogloea sp. JDB1. Next base: position 5,274,975 of record NZ_CM161496.1, on the reverse strand, counting down.
CGAACTGAAAACCATGCACTCCACGCCACTCGGACCAATCGCCTGCTGCGGATGCTCCTGATCCATGACGTCGTCGAGATCCACGGCGGCTCTTCCACCGAACGGAGTGCTCGCTGACCACGCGCTCAGAGCGCCAACGCATACGCCAGTTCATGCAGTGGGTAGCCCGTCAGAGCGTCGATGATGCGAACCTGCCCGTTGGGTACGAAACCACAACTTTCGTACAGATGCCGGGCGGCCGGATTGTCTCGCATGCACCAGAGTTCCAGGCGAGCGAACTGCTGTTCCCTGGCATCGCGGATGGCCTGTTTCACAAGCCCCAGGCCTGCGCCTTTTCGCCAGTAGGCAGGGTGAACATTCAAGGCCCACAGTTCGGCAACGGACTGATCGGCGTCATAGCGTGGGCGGCCCAGGATAGAGAATGCGACCGGTTGCCCGTCGATCTCCGCGATGCGCAGCGTGAATGGCGGCGTATCCGCATGCAAGGCGGCGCGAAGCCCTTCGAGATTCGCGCCTGGATCAAGAGCGGCGAGATAGGCGGCGGGCAAGAGGGCACGATAGCCGGCCCGCCAGGCTGCGACGCGGATCGCGCTGACGAGCTCGGCGTCTTCAGGTTGGGCGGTACGGATCAGCATGGGCACTTTGTAGCGTCCCGATATTCGCTAAGGTCATTGTTTCTGAGCCGTCCTTGCCGCCTATGAGCCAGACTCGCGCCGCTCATTCCATTCCAGGGCTGTTCGCGCGAGATGTGCGAGAAAGACCGTGGCAACCGGCGAAAGCCTTTTGCCGCGGGGATACAGTGTGAACCACCGGGATTGGAGTGGAAAACCGTCCACATCCAGAATGGTCAGCTGATCGTCTGCGGGCCGCGCAGGAAGGGCGTGGCGCGAGATCACAGCAAGACCGAGGCCGCCGGCAACCGCCTGCTTGATCGCCTCATTGCTGCCCAACTCAAGCCTGACTTGCGGCACGAAGCCCGCGCGCGAGAAAAACGCGTCGCATGCGAGGCGTGTGCCCGAACCACGCTCCCGCAGGATGAAGCGCTCGGCCGCGAGGTCGGCGAGTTCCAGATGGCGCCCCTTCAGTCGGTGCCCCTCGGGGGCAATCAGGACCAGTGGATTGGGCAGGAAGGCGTGCTGTTCGAGGTCGAGGCTCTCGGGCGGCATCGACATGATGTACAGATCATCGCGGTTTTCGCGCAGGCGCGCGACCACGCCGTCGCGATTCAGGATCTCGAGTGCAATCTCGATGTTCGGGTGTTCCGTACAAAAGTTGCCCAGCAGGCGCGGCACGAAGTATTTCGCGGTGCTCACCAGCGCGACGCGCAAGCGTCCCTGTTTCAGCCCCTTCATGGCATTAAGGGTCTGCTCGAAGGTGAGCCACTCGTCGAGCATCGCCCGTGCCGTCGTAGCCAGTGCCTCGCCGGCAGCGGTCAGGAAAAGACGTTTGCCGATCTGCTCGTAAAGCGGCAGACCGGCGGCCTCGGCAAGCTCGCGCAACTGCATCGACACCGTCGGCTGCGTGACGTGGCAGGCCTCGGCGGCAGCGGTGACACTGCCGCGCTCGGCCAGCGCCAGGAAGAGACGCAACTGGCGAAAGGTGGCATTCATAGATATTTGTCGATCGATATCATTGTGAATATCGATTATTGCTTATTTCTTCTCGTCGGTAACATTGCGACCCAGCCCAATCGCTGGAAAGCCAGACACAACCCACCATGAAAACGCACACCTCCGAAACCCAGGCCACCGTCACCCCGGCACTCGCCCTGCAATTCCTCAAGGAAGGCAACGCACGCTTCGTCAACAACCTGCGCGTGAGCCGCGACCTGTTGCAGCAAGCCAATGCGACGCGCGATGGTCAATGGCCGTTCGCCACCATCGTCAGCTGCATCGACAGCCGTACATCGGCCGAGCTCATCTTCGACCAGGGCCTCGGGGATATCTTCTCGGTGCGTATTGCCGGCAATGTGATCAACACCGACATCCTCGGCAGCCTCGAGTTCGCCTGCAACGTGGCCGGGTCGCGACTCATCGTGGTGCTCGGACACTCCTCATGCGGCGCCATCAAGGGCGCCTGCGACCACGTGGAACTCGGCAACCTGACCGAACTGCTGTCGAAGATCCAGCCCGCCGTGTACCAGGAGGGCCAGACGCTGGAACCGGCAAAGCGCAATTCGAAGAACCCCGCGTTCGTCGAGAACGTTGCCGACCTGAACGTACGCCATTCGGTGCGCTCGATCATCAACCGCAGCTACATCCTCGAGCACATGGTCGCCGCCGGCAAGATCGGCATCATCGGCGCCAAACACGACCTGGCCACTGGCGAAGTCACCTTCTTCGATGACACCTGGCTGAACGACAAGGCATCGATTCAGGCGATGGTCGGGTAGGGGGCCAGCCGGCCTCAGCGCACCACCAACTCTACCCGCCGATTGCGTGCGCGCCCATCTTCGGTCGCGTTCGTATCCAGCGGTGCGAGGCTGGCTACCCCCTTTGCCATCAAACGCCTGGCTTCAATGCGCTGATCCTTGACCAGGGCATCGACCACTGCCTGGGCGCGCTGTTGCGAAAGCAGCAGATTGGCATCGAGCTGGCCCTGACCATCGGTGTGCCCCACCACATAGACCTGCAAAGACGGCTGCGCCTTGAGCAGCTTGCCCATCTCCTCAAGTTGCTGTTTGGAGTTGGGCTTGATCTCGGCCTTGCCGGTATCGAAGTACAGGCCATAGAAGGCCACCTTGCCTTCCTTCTGCAGGCCGGACTGGATGTCGGATGCCTTCAGTACTGTCACCTGTCCTGTCTGCATGGCCTTCGGCTCCACCACTTCGATAAAGGCCGCGCTGTAGTTGGTGTTCGCGTTGACCGCCTTGCTCACATACAGCAACACCCATTTCTCGACGCCGCCCTGAACCAGCGTGCCGACCCACATGCGCCCTTCTTCGAATGCGACTGCGGCATCCGGGTTGTATGTGGCATTTGACCCCACTGCGGGAACGGAGCCGCGCGACCACACGAGGCCCTTGTCGAATTCAAGGGGGGTCAAGGCGAAGTACTGATCGCTGCACGCCACCTCGCACGAGAATTTCTTCTTGAACCCGGCTGCGCTTAATGCCTGCTCATGGTTGCGATAGACCTCGAGGGGGCTCTTGCCGGCCGGCGACAGGTAAACAGCGCGCGTGCGCTTGCCCTCTACAGTGACCACATCCCGGAACGGCTTGCCCTGTACGTCTTTGTTGATAACCGCAGACACAGGAAAGCGCGCAGCCTCCCAGGGCTCGGCCTTGTAGCCGATCAAGGTGGAACCGGCGAAGCGCTTGATGAGCGCCGGATCGGTCGATCCCGGAACGTCCTTCGGGAAGTCTCCCGCATGGGCTGCTTGAAGAAGCGCCATCGCCGAAGCGGCGATGAACGATGCGCGCGCACCCAGGATGATTTTGTGCAACATGTCCGCCATTTCTTTTGTGATTGAAAGACTTGAAGGCAGTCTCACCGGCTCTTCTGCATCACGGAATTCTGTCATCGTGCACCAGCTCCTTCATGCGATTGGTTCAGCGGTTGGAAAACAGAGAGGCATGGCTGACGCCGTCGCTCGTGACCGTCAGCACCTGGCCGGACACTGTTCCTTATTCTCGGCGGCGGAGCGACGTTTTCGCAGCGGCGCAGTTCACATCCTTCACGTTCTTTATGCGATGTGAGTGATGCTGAATGAGCACTTCAGCCAGCGCAGAGCGTTGCGACAATGGGCTGATCAACTGTGCACGGGTTGCGATGTGATGCTGCTGCGCGCAGATAGGGGCGTGAGCAGTGCACGATGCATGCTGCATCTCTCTGCAAGCATCTTGCGGCGTGAACGGACAATGTTGCGGCGTGACCGTCGAATATTGCTGTAGTGATATTGCACGGTGCGTTGTCAGTATTGAATGCTGTCGGCGCCTCGAAGCATATTGACGTCGCAACATGGCATGTCGCCGCGTGCACGCTGTCCGTGCACCGGCCCGCATTCGATGCGCAGTCGTCCACATGATATCCGCACGCTCAAACATGCTCCATGCGACGCCATTGAAGCGTCATGCCGCCGTCTTGCTGCGGCATCTTGTCGCATCGGCAATCATTTCGCGAGGTAAGAGAATCCGGGCCTGACGAAATTGAGTGGATAAGGAAGTCCCCATGCGACGTGTTGCGCCCGTGCCCTCCCGGCTTGCCCTGATGATTGCCTCGTTGTTCCCGATTGTTTCCGTTCCGGCTGCGTGGGCGGCGGATGGGCCAGCCGAGTTGTCGGAGGTGGCGGTGTCGGCGTCCCGCATCGAGCCTGTGAATGGTAAGCAGGGCGTGGAGCGGTCGTGGATCGCGCGCCAGCGGGCCGCGACGAGCGATTCGGCAGCCTTGCTGCTGGGTGTGCCGGGGGCGGCGATGTCGACGGCGGGTGGGGTGTCGAGCTTGCCGGTCATCCAGGGGCTGGCGGACGACCGTAATCGCATCCAGGTGGATGGGATGGACCTGATTTCGGCCTGTGGCAATCACATGAATCCGCCGCTGTCCTATATCGATCCGACGCGCATTGGCGAGATTCAGGTTTATTCCGGCGTGCGGCCGGTGAGCCTGGGGGGCGACAGCATCGGCGCGACGGTGGTCGTCGATTCCCGTGCACCACGCTTTGCGGCGGCGGGCGAGGGTACGCTGACGACCGGTGAGCTTGGGGCGTTCTACCGTTCCAATGGCGATGCGCACGGCTTCAATACGACGGCGACCTGGGCCAGCGAGAACCTGAGCGTCACCTACGCCGGCTCGGAGGCGGAGTCGCGAAATTACCGGTCGGCCAAGGCCTTCAAGAGCGGGACGACAGCGCTCGATACGCTGGCGGGATCGCACTGGATCGCCAGCGACGAGGTCGCCTCGTCGGCCTACAAGTCCATCAACCAGGCGCTGGATGTGGCCTTGCGCAATGGCAACCATCTGTTCGAGCTGAAGGCCGGACTGCAGCACATTCCCTATCAGGGATTCCCGAACCAGCACATGGATATGACGGATAACAAGAGTTCCCGCTTTGCTTTCAATTACACGGGGACTTTTGTGTGGGGCAGCCTGCAGGGGCGGATCTACCAGGAGCAGACCCGCCACCAGATGGATTTCGGCAAGGACAAGCTGTACTGGTATGGCGCTGCGAAAAACGTGGCGGGCATGCCGATGGACACCAAGGGCAACAACATCGGCGCGCAGTTGAAGGCCGAGATCAATCTGAACGAGCGCGACACGCTGCGGGTCGGCACAGAATACCAGCGCTATCGCCTGGACGACTGGTGGTTGCCGGTGGCCAACTCGATGATGATGTCGCCGAATACCTTTTCGAATATCAACGACGGCCAGCGCGACCGTTTCGATCTTTATGGGGAATGGGAAGCCCAATGGTCGCCGCGGTGGACCTCGCTGGCTGGCGTGCGCAGCAGCACCCTGCGCATGAATGCCGGCACGGTGCAGGGCTACAACACGATGGCGATGATGTACGGCGCCGATGCGGCGCGCTTCAACGCCGCCGACCGCCGCAAGACCGACGACAACGTGGACGCGACGCTGATGTTGCGCTTCACGCCCGCCGCCGGGCGCGTCTTCGAGGGCGGCTATTCGCGCAAGACCCGCTCGCCGAGCCTCTACGAGCGCTATACGTGGTCCACCAATGGCATGGCGATGACCATGAACAACTGGCTCAACGACGGCAACGGCTACGTGGGGGATATCGAGCTGAAGCCGGAGGTGGCGCACACCGTGAGCGTCAGCGCCGATCTCCGCGACACGGAGAGCCAGCGCTGGGCGCTGAAGATCACGCCCTACTATTCCTATATCGACAACTACATCGATGCGCGCTGCCTCACCACCTGTACGCCGCAGCGCTTCAATTACCTGAAGCTGGTCAACACCGATGCGCGCATCGCCGGCATCGACCTGTCCGGGCAGGCGCTGCTGGCCGAGGGCGCGGGCTTCGGCAGCCTCACCGGCAAGGCCGTCGTCGGCTATGTGCGCGGCAAGAATGCGCAGACCGACGATCACCTCTACAACATCATGCCGCTCAACGCGCGGCTCACCGTCGAGCAGCGCGTGGGGGCGTGGATCAACAGCGTCGAAGGTGTCTTCGTGAAGGCCAAGGATGACGTATCCCAGGTCCGCAACGAGATCCGCACCGCCGGCTATGGTTTGCTGAATCTGCGCAGCAGTTACGAGCAGCAGCATTACCGCGTCGACGTGGGCATCGACAACGCCTTCAACAAGCAATACACCCTGCCGCTGGGCGGCGCCTACATCGGCCAGGGCACGACGATGTCGCTCAACGGCAGCGGCACACCCTACGGCATCGGTGTGCCGGGCATGGGGCGTTCGCTATATGCGGGGCTGACGCTGAAGTTCTGACGGCGCACGCGCCCCGTCACGGGTTGGGCGGGGCGTCGGTGTCGTCGCCGATCCGCGCGCACAGCGCGTCGACCAGCGGTGGGAGTGCCTGGGCGAGCTCGGCGGCGGCGCGCTGCGCCTGTGCCGCTCCATCGGCGGTGTCCTGCTTGAGGGCGTGGCAGAGGGCGTCGGCCAGGTGGTACACCGGCATCGCACCGATGTTGCCGGCCGCGCCCTTCAGCGTGTGGGCCCGTTCGTAGGCCTCGTCGCGCCGGCCGCTGGCGAGGGCGGCGAGAATCTGCGCCGCGGCGTCGCTTTCGGTGCGCAGGAAGATGTGCAGGATGCGCAGATAGGTCGGCAGGCGGTTGCGCACGATGTGCAGGCCGGCGGCCACATCCAGCCCGGTGATGGATTCGAGCTGCGCGCGCAGCTGGCCGTCGCCGTTGGCGTCGGTGGTCGGGGCTGCGGTTTCCGTCGTCGATGCGGGTGCGGCCGGCCGCGGCGGCAGCCATTCCTGCAGCGTGCGGTACAGGCGTTCGGGATCGACCGGCTTGGCGATGTGGTCGTTCATGCCGGCGGCGAGGCACAGCTCGCGGTCGTCCTTGAAGGCGTTGGCGGTCATCGCCAGGATCGGCACCGTCTGCCGGTCCGGCAACTGGCGGATCGCGCGGGTGGCCGCCAGGCCATCCATGTTGGGCATCTGCATGTCCATCAGGATCAGGTCGTAGGCGGTGGCGGTGGCCAGGGCCAGCGCCTCGCGCCCGTCGTTGGCCACGTCCACCCGCATGCCTTGCTCGGTCAGCAGGGCCAGCGCGACCTCCTGATTGGTCGGGTTGTCCTCGGCAAGCAGGATCCGTTTGTCGTGCAGAAGGCCGGGATCGGGGGTGCTCGCGATGGTCGGGAGAGCGGCGGGTTGCGCCGTGGCGGCGTGCTGGCCTCCGTCGAGCAGGCTGCGCCGCAGCGGCAGTTCGAACCAGAAGGTGCTGCCCTCGCCGGGAACGCTGTCCACGGCGAGGCAGCCGCCCATCAGCTCGACCAGCTTGCGGCTGATCACCAGTCCCAGGCCGGTGCCGCCGTACTTGCGGGTGGTCGAGCTGTCGGCCTGCTGAAAGGCCTTGAAGATGCGTTCGCGCTGCGCTTCGTCGATGCCGATACCGGTGTCGCTGACCTCGAAGCGCACCCGGAGGAGGTCGCCGTCGGTATCCTGCAGGCGGATGCGGAACACGATGCGGCCGTGCTCGGTGAATTTCACCGCATTGCTGGCCAGGTTCAGCAGCACCTGGGTCAGCTTCAGGCGGTCGGCGCACAGCCACGCGGGCAGGGCCGGGTCGATCTCCTGGATCACCGACAGCTGCTTGGCCGCGGCCCGTTCGCCGACCATGTCGAGCAGTTCCTGTACCAAGGCGGCGACCTCCAGCTCCTCGCTCTCCAGGCTGACCTTGCCGGCCTCGATCTTCGAGAAATCCAGGATGTCGTTGATGATGCCGAGCAGGTGCTGGGCGGCCTGCTGCATCTTGTCGAGCCGTTCGACCTGCAGCGGGTCGCGCTCGGCGTGGCGGACGATGTGGTTGAGGCCGATGATCGCGTTCATCGGCGTGCGGATCTCGTGGGACATGTTGGCCAGGAACACGCTCTTGGCGACGTTGGCGGCCTCGGCTGCGTCGCGGGCCTGGGACAGCGCGGCGGTGCGTTCGGCCACCTGTTCTTCCAGGTGTTCCCGGTAGTCCTGCAGCGCGGCTTCGGCCTGGCGGCGCTGCTCCTCGCGTTCGGCGAGGGCGTCCAGCATGCGGTTGAAGGCGTGGGCCAGGTAGGCTACTTCGTCCGCCCCTGCGAGGGTGATGCGGACCTGAGCGTCGCCGCCCTCGACGTGGCTCATGGCGGTGCTGAGCACTCCGAGCCGGCGGGTGATGCGGGTGCCGAGCCAGACCGAGAACAGCGTGGTGAGGGCAATCGCCAGCACCGCGAAGAGCAGGCCGGAATGGCGGATGGTGGTCAGGCGGGTTTCGATGTCGGACTCTCCGACACCGACGCGCACCCAGCCGATGATCCGCTGATTCATCATTACCGGCACGGCGGCGTCGGTGAGCGAGAGATGCCGGGACAGGAAGGTTTCGTGGGTGCTTCGCGGGAGATCGGCCAGATACAGCCCGATCCGCCGCATGTCGGTATGGGCCAGGATCTGGCCGCGCACATCGGTGACCATCGCGAACTCCAGCGACTTGTAGCGTTGCTGGGCCGACACCAGTTCTTGCAGGCCGGCCGCGTCCCGCGAGGCCAGCCAGATCGCCGACGAGGTGGCGAGGGTCCGCGCCATCCCGAGGGCGTGTTCTTCCTGCCGTTCGAGCAGAAACTGCTGCTGCCAGTAGGTCAGGAAGAACACGAAGGCGATGGTCAGCAGCGCGATGGAGACGGCCACACCGGCAATCAGCTGGCGGCGCAGGCTGCCGAATATGCCTTTGAGTACAGGAATGGTCATCAGCGCCGGTCCTCGACCTTGCGGACCTTGGCTTCGAATTCGGCGATGAAGCGCCGCGCCATCTCGTAGTCCTTGTCCTCGGCGGGGCGGAAGCGGGCGGTCTCCATGCCGGCCAGGATGTGGCGCCCTTCCGCGCTGCCTTCCAGTTCGACGAGGCTGCGGCGCACCGTGGCGACGATGGCTTCCGGCACGTCCTGGCGGGCCATCACCGAATTGTTGATGAGGGCTGGCGTTTCCCAGGCCACCCGCAGTTCGGCGGCTTCGCGCGGGTGGTCTTTCTGGAAGGCGCGCCATGGCGGCGGCCAGGTCACGCCGGCGGCCGTCTGCCCGAGATAGACGTTCAGGATGGAGGACTCCTGGGAGCCGACGTAGCGATTGTCCAGATCCTGCATGACGTCGATGCCTTGGGTGTGGAGAAACCACTGGGGCATGATGCAGGCCGCCAGCGCTGTCGGCGACGGGTAGCTGACGGCTTTGCCCTTGAGGTCGTGGATGTGCAGGATGTGGCTGTCCCGCCGGACCAGGATCAGGCCCTTGAAGTCGGCGGGCTCACCGGCCATCGCCAGCACGTGGTAGCCCATTTTTCCGGCTTCGAGGGTTTGCCAGGGATTGGGCAGCAGGAATTCAGGGCCACGCTGGCGGAGCTTCCGCTCGAATTCAGCGTAGTCGCGGGAGGCTTCCAGTTCCAGGTGTACGCCGTTCAACTGTCGGTTGAGGTGGTCGATCAGCGGCTGGTAGGCCGAGGCCAGTTTTTGCGGATTGTGCAGAGGGGGGATGGCGAAGCGCAGTACCGGCGCGCTACCGCCCGGCGGTACTTCCGTGTAGTGGGGGCCGCTGGGCGCAGGCGGCGCATCGCAGCCGCCGAGCAGGGTAAGGGTCAGTAACGATGCGAAGCGTTTCACAGGGGCTGTGAGCAGAGGAGAGGATGCATGTGGAACGGGCATCGGTTTCATCGTTTGCCGCCTCAATCGAGGGATTGCCGGGCCGCGGCAATCAGAGATTCCTTATATTTCGCTATTGTGCCTTGCGCCGGACCCGCGGCGATAGGCGAGTCTGTAAAACCTCCTACTCCCCGGCCAAGCTTGATTCTCCGCGCTTTCCATGCCAGCCTAAAAAGCTGGAATAAAAAGGAGTCCCCCATGAAAGGCGACAAGAAGATCATTGGCATTCTCAACGACCTGCTGGCGGGAGAGCTGGCGGCGGTCGATCAGTATTTGATTCACGGCGAGATGTATTCGGACATGGGTTATGTGCACCTGTCCGAGAAGGCCCTGCACGAATCCGAGCACGAGCGTCAGCACGCCCGCGCGCTGATCCAGCGCATCCAGTTCCTGGAAGGCACGGCCTACGTGGACAAGCGCAGCGCGATCAAGGTCGGCAAGGGCGTGAAGGACATGCTGGAGGCCGACCTGGCGTTGGAATACCACGTGGTCGGCGAACTCAAGAAGGCCATCGCGGCCTGTGAGAAGGCCCAGGACTACGTGACCCGCGACATGCTGCTGGTGCAACTCGAGGACACCGAGATGGACCACGCCTACTATCTGGAAAAGCAGCTCCGCTTGCTCGACGCGGTGGGCCTGCACAACTACCTGCAAAGCCAGATGAAGCCTGGCCACCCCAACTAACAAGAAAGGTCCGCGATGAAAGGCGAAAAGAAGGTCATCGACATCCTGAACAAGGCGCTCACCAACGAGCTGACCTCGATCAACCAGTACTTCCTGCATGCCCGGATGTTCCGCAACTGGGGCTTCGAGAAGCTCAACGACTACAACTACAAGCAGTCGATCCGGGTGATGAAGGAAGCGGACGAGATCATCGAGCGCATCCTCTTTCTGGAAGGCCTGCCCAACCTGCAGAACCTGGGCAAGCTGCTGATCGGCGAGAACGTCAGGGAATGCCTGGAAGGCGACCTCAAGTACGAGCAGGACGTGCAGCACCCGCTGCTGGTCGAAGCCGTTGCCTTGAGCGAGTCGCTGGGCGACTACGTCAGCCGCGACCTGCTGCAGGAGCTGCTGGAAGCCTGTGAAGAAGCTATCGACTGGCTGGAAACCCAGCTGTCGTTGATCGACGACGTGACCCTGCCCAACTACCTGCAGTCGCAGATGGAGCCGGGTGGCAGTTGAGTTGCCGTCGGACGGACTCATGACCGAGTGCCGCCCAGGAAATGAAAAATGCCGCTCCCGTGAGGGGGCGGCATTTTTCATGCTGGTGGCGGTCGGCGTCGCAGTGGAGCCAGCAGCGGCTTGAGCCCGTTGTGGTCGAGCTCGAGCATCAGCGCCAGCAGCTGGCCCAGCCGCCCGGGCGGAAAGCCCTGGCGGGCGAACCAGGCCAGGTAGTTGCCCGGCAGGTCGGCCAGCACGCGTCCCTTGTATTTGCCGAAGGGCATCACATACTCGACCAGCGCCTGCAGATCGTCCGGGTTCATCGCGGGCTGCGGGCGATGTCGGCGAGGATGGCGGTGAACAGCTGCCAGGCGCGGCCGACGGAGTCGATGTCGACGCGCTCGCCTGGGGCGTGGGCGCCACGTATCGTCGGCCCGAAGGAGACCGTGTCCAGCTCCGGATACTTGGCACCGATGATGCCGCACTCCAGCCCGGCGTGGATCACCTTGACCTGCGATTCGCCGCCGAACTCCCGTGTGTAGGCTGCCTGGCACAGGGCCAGCAAGGGCGAGGTGGGATTGGGCGTCCACCCCGGATAGTGGCCGGAGATTTCGGCGGGCGTGGCGGATAGTGCGAACAGGCTGACGATCTCTTCCGCCAGCGCCGTGCTGCCGCTGTCGCGCAGGGAGCGCACCATGAAGTTGGCGCTGCCTTCGGTGGGGCTCACGGACACCACGCCCAGGTTGTTGGACGTTTCCACAACGCCGGGTACGGCCAGGCTCCAGCGCCGCACGCCATGGGGCGCCGCGTGCAGGGAGGCCAGCCACACCGCCTGTTCGGTTTCGGCCAGCAATGTATCGGCGCTGGCCGGGCCCGTGTGCAGGCTGACACCGTCGTCCACGCCGGCCAGCTCTTCGCGCAGCAGGGCCTGCCAGCCGGCGAGGGCTTCCTCCAGTTCGGCGACCTGCGTCGTCGGCAGGGCCACCACCGCCTGGGCCTCGCGGGGCAGCGCGTTGCGGGCGGTGCCGCCCTGCAGGCTGGCCAGGCGCAGCGGAAAGTCCGCCTCTAGGCTGCGCAGCACGCGCACCAGCAGTTTGATCGCGTTGCCGCGTTCTTCGTGGATGTTCACGCCGGAATGGCCGCCGCGCAGGCCGCCGAGGCGGATCTGCCGGCAGATGAAGCCGGTGGGCAGGCGTGCCGGGTGGCCCGGGCGATGGACGTTGACATCGGCACCGCCGGCGCAGCCGAGGTAGAACTCGCCCCAGTCTTCCGTATCCAGGTTGAGCATCAGGCTGCCTTGCAGCACGCCGGGAGCCAGGCCCTGGGCGCCACCCATGCCGGCTTCTTCATCTACCGTGAACAGGGCTTCGAGGGGGCCGTGGACGAGGGCTTTGTCCTCCAGCGCGGCGAGGATCAGTGCAACGCCGATGCCGTTGTCGGCGCCGAGTGTGGTGCCGTCGGCAACCAGCCAGCCGCCGTCGCGGCGCGGGCGGATCGCATCGCGGGCGAAGTCGTGGGGCGTGTCGGCATTGGCCTGGCAGACCATGTCCAGGTGGCCTTGCAGTACCACGCCGGGGGCCGCCTCGTAGCCGGGGCTGGCCGGCTTGCGGATGATCAGGTTGCCGGCGCCGTCCACCTCGGCGGCCAGGCCGCGGCTCAGCGCCCAGTCGAGCAGATGCTCGCGCAGTGCGTCCTCGGCCTTGGATTGGCGTGGAATGCGGCACAGGGTGGCGAAATGGGACCACACGGCGGCCGGTTCGAGGCCGCTAAAAACAGAGTCGGACATGGGATGCGAAGGCGTCGGTTGATCGGGGAAGGCCTCAAGCCTTGCAGACCTGGGCGGCGATGTCGAGGGCGCGCAGGCGCAGGTCCGGGTCGAAGACGTCGCTGACCAGCATGAACTCGTCGGCGTCGGTCGCTTCTGCCAGGCGGGTGAGGCCGGCGCGCACGCTGTCCGGGCTGCCGATCACCGCGGCGCCGAGGAAGTCGCCGATGGCGGCGCGCTCCTCCGGATGCAGGTTGGCCATGAAGTGCTCTTCCGGCGGCTGCAGGCGGCGCCGGTCGCCGCGCAGGATGCCGAGCACGCGGCGGTAGGTACTGCTGGCCAGGAAGTCGGCCTCCTCGTCGGTGGGGGCAGCGATCAGCGGTACGCCGACAATGGCGTAGGGCTTGGCGAGCTGTTCCGACGGGTGGAAGTTGCTGCGATAGACGTCGAGGGCCTGCAGCAGCAGGCGCGGCGCAAAGTGGGATGCGAAGGCGTAGGGCAGGCCGCGCTCGGCGGCGAGGCGCGCCGAGAACAGGCTGGAGCCGAGCAGCCAGATCGGCACATTGGTGCCGGCGCCGGGCATGGCGATCAGTTTCTGGCCGGGCTGGGGGGCGGCGAGCAGCTGCTGCAGTTCGGCCACGTCGCGGGGGAAGTCTTCTTCGCGTTCGATGCGCTCGCGGCGCAGGGCGCGCATGGTCAGGCCGTCGGTGCCGGGGGCGCGGCCGAGGCCCAGGTCGATGCGTCCGGGGTAGAGCTCGGCCAGCGTGCCGAAGGCTTCGGCGACCACCAGCGGGGCGTGGTTGGGCAGCATCACACCACCGGAACCGACGCGGATGCGCGTGGTGCCACCGGCGATGTGGCCGACCAGCACGGCGGTGGCCGAGCTGGCGATGCCGGCCATGTTGTGATGTTCGGCCAGCCAGTAGCGGGTGAAGCCGAGGGACTCCACGTGGCGCGCGGTGCGCAGGGAGATGGCAAGGGCGTCGGCCACGCTGCCGCCTTCGCGGACGGCGACGAGGTCGAGCATGGACAGGGGGATCTGGTTGAGGGCTTTCATGGGCGCATTGTCGGCGGCTGGCGCCGGCTCCGCTAATGGGGAAAGCCCTTGAGAGTCGTGGTCGCGCGTGCGCGTTCCCTTGCCCGCTGTTTTGTCCCGCCGCCGGTGGGCCGGCAGCGGGACGTTTCAGCGCCCGATGACGCCTTCCAGCGGCGAGCTGGCGCTGGCATGGTACAGGCGGCGCGGCATGCGGCCGGCCAGGAAGGCGTGGCGGCCGGCCTCCACGCCGAGGCGCATGGCGGTGGCCATCCGTACCGGGTCGCCGGCGGCGGCGATGGCGGTGTTCATCAGTACGCCGTCGCAGCCCAGCTCCATGGCGATGGCGGCATCCGACGCGGTGCCGACGCCGGCATCGACGATCACCGGCACCCGCGCGGCGTCGATGATGAGGTTGAGGTTCCACGGGTTGAGGATGCCCATGCCGGAGCCGATCAGGCTGGCCAGCGGCATGATCGCCACGCAGCCGATGTCCTCCAGCATGCGTGCCTGCACCGGGTCGTCGGAGCAATACACCATCACGCGGAAGCCGTCGCGCACCAGCACTTCGGCCGCCTTGAGGGTTTCCGGCATGTTGGGGTAGAGGGTTTCCGGGCTGCCCAGCACTTCGAGCTTGACCAGGTCGTGCCCGTCCAGCAACTCGCGGGCGAGGCGCAGGGTGCGGACCGCTTCCATTGCGCTGTAGCAGCCGGCGGTGTTGGGCAGCAGGGTGTATTGGCGCGGGTTCAGGACGTCGAGCAGGCTGGGCTGGGCCGGGTCCTGGCCGATGTTGGTGCGGCGGATCGCCACGGTGACGATCTGCGCGCCGCTGGCCTCGACCGCGTCGCGGGTCTGGGCGAAGTCCCGGTACTTGCCGGTGCCGACCAGCAGGCGCGAGCGGAAGGTCTGGCCGCCCATTACGAAGGGCGTGTCCAGCGGTGTAGTGACGTGATGTGCTTCGGGTTTTCCCATGTCAGCCTCCTCCGACTGCGACAACGATTTCCACCCGGTCCTGCCCGACCAGCGGGGTATGGGCGTAATGGCTCTTGGGCACGATCTGCCCGTTCACTTCGACGGCCACCCGCTTGCCGGCGTAGCCGAGGTCGATGACCAGGTCGGCGACGCGCCACGGGGCGGGGATCTCGCGGGTCTGGCCGTTGAGACGGATCGGGATGCTCATGCTGTGCCCTCCGCGATCAGCCCGCTGCCGGCGGCCAGCTGGTCGGCCCGGTAGGAGGAGCGCACCAGCGGCCCGGCGGCGACTTCGACGAAGCCCATCTCCAGCGCGATGTGGCGCCAGCGTTCGAACTCCTCCGGCGGCACGTAGCGCTCCACCGGCAGGTGGGAGGCGGACGGGCGCAGGTACTGGCCGAGGGTCAGGATGTCGCAGTGGTGGGCGCGCAGGTCGCGCATCGCGGCGAGCACTTCCTCGTCGGTCTCGCCGAGGCCTAGCATCAGCCCGGACTTGGTGGGTAGCGCCGGGTGGCGGGCCTTCATGTCGGCGATCAGGCGCAGGGACGCAGCGTAGTCGGCGCCGGGGCGCACCGCGCGGTACAGGCGCGACACGGTTTCCAGGTTGTGGTTGAAGACGTCGGGCAGTGCGTCGGCCAGGGTTTCCAGCGCGAGCTGTTCGCGGCCGCGGAAGTCTGGCGTCAGTATCTCGATCTGCACTTGCGGTGAGCTCTGGCGGATCGCCGCGATGCAGGCTGCGAAATGGGCGGCGCCGCCGTCGCGCAGGTCGTCCCGGTCCACCGAGGTGATGACCACGTAGCGCAGCGCCATTGCCGCCACGGTGCGTGCCAGCCGGGCCGGCTCGTCGGCGTCGAGGGGGGCGGGACGGCCGTGGGCCACGTCGCAGTAGGGGCAGCGGCGGGTGCAGATGCTGCCCATGATCATGAAGGTGGCGGTGCCGCGGGCGAAGCACTCGCCGATGTTGGGGCAGTCGGCCTCCTCGCAGACGGTGTGCAGCTCCTGCTCGCGCAGCAGCTTCTGCAGTTCGCGCACGGACGCGGTGCCAGGATCGCGGGCGCGCAGCCAGGGCGGCTTGGGTGGCGAGGCGCGCTGGCTGTCCACCTTCACGGGGATGCGGGCCAGCTTGTCGGCGCCGCGCAGGCTAACGGGCGTGGCGTGGGCGGTGGGCATGATGTCTCCTTGGGGTGGGGGCTTGCGGTCCGGTTCGGGCCGGACTCCGATGTTTTCAGGCCTGCGGCGGCCCGCGCGGCAGGGCGGACACTAACCCACGGGGAGGGGGGGTACCCGTGGGCCGGCGTTCCGCCCGCCGGCGGAGCCGGTCAGCCGACGAAGCGGGCAATGGCCCGATTGACGTCGTTGGCGGCTTCCATCTGAACCATGTGGCCGCGGTTGCCGAACACTTCCACCTGCACCTTGCCGGACACCGCGTGGGCGTGGGCGACCGGGATGATGCGGTCTTCCTCGCCCCAGATCACCAGCACCGGCTTGCCCAGTGCGGCGAGCTGGTCGGCCATTACGCTGTTCTGGCGGCCGTCGGCGAACAGATTGCCGGACAGGGTGGAAAGGGCCTCGCCGACGCCTTCCAGGCGCTTGTACTTGAGCAGGTCGTCCACCAGCTGGCGGGTGACCAGGCTGCTGTCGGCGAACAGGTCGGCCAGCAGCGGCTTGAGCGCGTTGCGGTTGGCGGCGGAGACGAAGCCCTGGATGTAGCCGGTGTTGATCTCGTTGCCCAGGCCGGCGCTGCCGATCAGGCTGAGGGAGCGGACCTTGGCCGGGTGGCGCAGGGCCACGGTGAGGGACACCGCGCCGCCCATCGAGTGGCCGACCAGGTGGGCCGAGGCGACACCGACCGAATCGAGGAAGGCTGCCACCGTGTCGGCCAGCGCAGCCAGGCTGCCTTCGCCAACGTCCTTGGTGGATTCGCCGTGGCCGGGCAGGTCGAGGGCATACACCTCCCGATCGGCGGCTAGCGCTTCGTGGTTGAACAGCCAGTTGTTGAGGTCGCCGCCGAAGCCGTGGATCAGCAGCATCGGCTCGCCGCCTTCGCCGCGCTTGAGGTAGCGCAGCTTGTGGCCATTGACCTCGATCTTCTGGGTGGTCGGGCCCTGGTCTTCCTCCTCGCCGTCGGCCGGCTTGAAGTTGGACAGGAAGTCGGCGACGAAGGCGTCGATGTCGGCGTCGGACACGCTGGCGTCGGCGATGATGCCGAGCAGGCCGCCGACCGGCAGCACGTCTTCTTCATTGGCGAGCTGGCGGCGCAGCACGCCGGTGGCACCGGCTTCGACGGCGCCGGCGATCTTCTCGCTCTCGACTTCGACGATTTCCTGGCCTTGCTCGACGGCATCACCGACCTGCTTGAGCCAGCCGTTGACCTTTCCCTCCTGCATGGAAAGGCCCCACTTCGGCATGGTGATGGTTTGGATGGCAGACATTACTTGTACTCCTTGACGCTCTTGACGGCGGCGACGATCTTCGCCGCGCTGGGGATGTAAAGCTCTTCCAGTGCGTCGCTGAACGGCACCGGAGAGTGGAAGCCGGTAACCTGACGGATCGGTGCCTTGAGGCTGTCGAAGGCCTGTTCGGCGACCAGGCCGGCGATGTCGGAGGCCATGCTGCAACGGGGGTGGGATTCATCGACGACGACCAGGCGGCCAGTCTTCTCGACGCTTTCGAGGATGGTGTCGGTGTCCAGCGGCGAGGTGGTGCGCGGGTCGATGATCTCGCAGTGGATGCCCTGCTTCTGCAGATCGGCAGCGGCCTCCTGGGCCTTCAGCACCATGCGGCCGAAGGCCACGATGGTCACGTCGTGGCCTTCGCGGACCACGGCGGCTTCGCCGAAGGGCACGGTGTAGAGTTCTTCCGGCACTTCGCCTTCCATCGTGTAGAGGGCCTTGTGTTCCAGGAAGATCACCGGGTCGTTGTCGCGGATCGACTGGATCAGCAGGCCCTTGGCGTCGTAGGGGTTGGATGGCACCACCACCTTCAGGCCCGGGATGTGGGTGAAGATGTTGTACAGGCACTGGGAGTGCTGGGCCGCGGCGCGGAAGCCGGCACCGTACATGGCGCGGATGACCACCGGGGTCTCGGCCTTGCCGCCGAACATGTAACGGAACTTGGCGGCCTGGTTGAAGATCTGGTCGAAGCACACGCCGAGGAAATCCACGAACATCAGCTCGGCCACCGGGCGCATGCCGCAGCAGGCGGCGCCGATGGCGGCGCCGACGTAGCCGGATTCGGAGATCGGGGTGTCGATGACGCGGCCCGGGTGCTTGGCGTACAGCCCGCGGGTCACGCCGAGCACGCCGCCCCAGGCGTCCTGCTCGCCCGGCGCACCGGAGCCGCCAGCCACGTCTTCGCCCATCACGATGACGTTCTGGTCGCGGCTCATTTCCTGGTCGAGAGCCTCGTTGATGGCCTGTTGGTAGGTAATCTTTCGTGCCATTTTTATGTCTCCTGGATTCTTTGGGCGGGCGTGATCAGTAGCTCACGTACACATCGGTGAGCAGGTCGGCTTCGGTGGGTTTCGGGTCGGACTTGGCCTTGACCACGGAGCCGTCGATGAGGGCCTTCACTTCGGCGTCGATGGCGTCCAGGTCGGCCTGGGCGAGTTCGCCGCTGGCGGTCACGCGGCGGGAGAACTGCAGCAGGCAGTCCTTGGTGTCGCGGATGTTCTGCACTTCGCCGGGGGCGCGGTAGGTCTGCTGGTCGCCCTCGAAGTGGCCGTAGTAGCGGGACAGCTTCACTTCCACCAAGGACGGGCCGCCGCCGTTGCGGGCGCGCTCGATGGCCTCGCCGGCGGCTTCATGGACGGCGAAGAAGTCGAAGCCGTCCACCGTGATGCCAGGCATGCCGAAGGCCGAGGCGCGGTCGGCGATGGTGTCGCAGGCCACCGAGTAGTTGTAGGAGGTGGCCTCCGCGTAGCCGTTGTTCTCGGCCAGGAAGATCACCGGCAGATTCCACACCGAGGCCAGGTTCATGGCTTCGAAGATGGTGCCCTGGTTGGAGGCGCCGTCGCCGAAGAAGCACACGCTGACGTTGCGGGTGCCGCGCAGCTTGGCCGCCAGCGCGGTGCCGCACACCAGCGGGCCGCCGCCGCCGACGATGCCGTTGGCGCCGAGCATGCCCACCGACAGGTCGGCGATGTGCATCGAGCCGCCCTTGCCCTTGCAGGTGCCGGTCTTGCGGCCCCAGATCTCGGCCATCATGCCGACCGGATCGACGCCCTTGGCGATGCAGTGGCCGTGGCCCCGGTGGGTACTGGCGATGTGGTCGTCCTTGGTGAGGTTCATGCACACCCCGGTGGCGGACGCCTCTTCGCCCGCATAGAGGTGGACGAAGCCGGGGATCTCGCCGGTGGCGAAGTCGGTGTGCAGACGCTCTTCGAATTCGCGGATGGTGCGCATGGTGCGGTAGGCCGTCAGCAGGTCATCGCGAGTCAGTTTCTTGGTCACGGTTGTCTCCAGATTGTGGATTTTTGGGTGGTGCTTCCGGTGCGGAGCGGGCTGCCCGCGCCGGGGTCGGTGGCGGTCGGCGCCGCGGGGCGCCGTCCGGGGTTGAGGGCTGCGGGCGGGCCGCAGACGGGAAGAAAGGGGGGCTTCATGCCAGCAGCTCCGTGGCCAGCGGTCGCCGTAGCGCTCCGTGGCGTACTGCGGCGGCGAGGGTGGCGCGTACGTCCAGCGTGCGCGGGCCGTCCAGTTCGAGGGTCACGCTGGCCGGCTGGCGGCCGTTCAGTTCGATTTCCCGTTCGCCGTCGAGGGCCAGGCTGCCGCGCAGGCAGCGCAGCGGGCGGGGCTCGCCGGGCAGAAGCAGGCCGTGGTTGGCCACCGGCACCGGCACGACCAGCCCCGGCGCGATGGGGGCCAGCACCGACGAGGTGGCGCCATCGCATTGCACCCAGGCGCCGTGCCACTCGTTGCGGCCCACCGGGGCGAGCATCGCGGCGATGCTGGAGAGGCCGATGGCGTCCGGTTCGGCGAAGCTCACGAAAAGCTCGGCGATGCTCGACGGGTCCCACACGGCGCGGGCGCCCACGTGGTCCAGGTGGGTCACGCAGACATCCACCAGCGCAATTTCTTCCCGATCACCGAGGCGTACGCGCAGCTGCTTGTTGGGCACCGCGGCCTCGTCGATACCGACGGCGCCGCTCGCCAGCAGGCCGGCGGCGAGGCCAGTCAGCGTTGCTTCGCGCAATTCGGGGAAGGCGTTGTTGGTGCCCGACGACAGCGTCGCCAGCGGGATGTCGCCGCATTCGGAGGCCACCACGCGGTGGGTGCCGTCGCCGCCGAGCACCACGATGACCGCCACGCCGGCCGCCCGCATGCGGCGGATCGCCTCGGTGGTGTCGCTGGCGTCATGGCGCAGCGGCATCTGCAGGAATTCCACCTGCGGCCACGGCTGGCCGCGGTCGGCCCGGTGGCCGTCGATGGCGCGGGTCAGGCCGGCGGCGATGCCCACCACGTCCGGCATCATCACGACCCGCTGCACCCCCACTGCGCCGAAGGCACCGAGCAGGCGCTCGATCATGTTGACCTTCTCCACCGTCGGAAAAACCAGCGCCTTGCTGGTGAGCCGGCGGATGTCCCGCCCCGAGGCGGGATTGGCCAGGATGCCGATCGGAGGAATTTGGAAGTCGTGTTTCACAATTGGGCTTCAATTGGTTGGCGAATTACGCTCCTTTGTGCACGGGGCGTGCCAATTGCCGATTGAATACCGGATTTGTGCACTGCTTTTTTTGTAAGCAGGTGAAATGTATGGAGGTTTTATTTTTGATCTTGCTGTGCGGTGAAATGAGACCTGAAAAGAAAGAGTGAGAAATGAGGCGCGGGGGCGAGAAAGAGACGAGAAACTGAGACAGGTGTCTCAATTTACGGAGACAAACGTCAGCATTGATTTAATTGCCGTAGCGGAATACGCTTTGCCGTTACCAAAGGATGTTTTTCCTAAAACACTCCCGATATATATGGGGGAAATAAAATGATGCGGGGACAAGGTGATATCGCCCGCCACGTGGAACGCGTGGTCGAGGTGGTGGAGAGGGGCGCGCGGCTGCCCAGGCATCCGGCGCAAGACCGGCTGACGCGCTCGTGGCAACGCTCGTTGAGCAAATACCAGGTCGATCCGGGGCTGGCGACGACGCCCCAGGTGGTGACCGCGCAGGAATTGCGCGAGCACCGCGATCGTCTGGATGCCTTCATGCGCATTGCGCGGGAGGGCATGGATCGTCTGCATGAACAATTGCGGCCCTCGAGTTATTGCGTGCTGCTGACCGACGCCACCGGCGTCACCGTCGATTTCCGGACCGTGCCGGAACTGGACAAGGAATTCCGCGCCCAGGGTTTCCGCAATGGCACGCGCTGGTCCGAAATGGACGAGGGCACCTGTGGCGTGGGCACCTGTCTGGTGGATGGCCAGCCGATCCTGGTGCACCGGGGCGAGCATTTCCGCTCCCACAACATCGGCTTCACCTGCAGCTCGGCGCCGATCCTCGGCATCGACGACCAGCCGCTCGCGGTGCTGGATGCCTCGGCGCTGTATTCACCCGAGAACCGGGACAGCCAGCTGCTGGTGTTCCAGATGGTGGTCGAGAAGGCGCGCCTGATCGAGGATGCCTTCGCGTTCCACAGCCTGCGCCAGTACTGGATATTGCAGTTCGGCCGCAGCCCCGAGCTGCTGCACGTGCAGACCGACTACCTGCTCGCCTTCGACGATACCGGCATGATCGTCGGCGGCAATCGGCGGGCCCGCAAAGAACTGCTGCAGCGGCCGGGGCGGATGATCAGCTGTGTGTCCGACCTCTTCGAATGCTCGGCCGCCGATCTGCTGGCGGCGGCCCACGCCCAGCCGGGGCAGGCCATTCCGCTGCGCGTGCAGGACAGCGGCGAACGGTTCTTCGCGCTGCTGCGGGTGCCCGATGCGCGGCGCCGTGCGCCGAGCGATGTGGAGCACGGCTTGATCAACGACGACGGTTGCAACGAGGTGCGGGGCTTCGGCCATCTGGCCACCGAGGATTCGCGGGTGCGTACCAACGTGAGCCGTGCCCTGAAGGTGGCCAACCGGGATATCCCGGTGATGCTGCTGGGCGAGACCGGCACCGGCAAGGAAGCCTTCGCCAAGGCCATCCACGACTGCAGCAGCCGTCACCGGCAGCCCTTCATCGCCCTCAACTGTGCGGCGATCCCGGAAAGCCTGATCGAGAGCGAGCTCTTCGGTTATCGGGACGGCGCCTTTACCGGGGCGCGGGCCAAGGGGGCCCGCGGCAAGATCGTGCAGTCGGACGGGGGCACCCTGTTCCTCGACGAGATCGGCGACATGCCGTTGGTGCTGCAGAGCCGCCTGCTGCGTGTGCTCGCGGAGGGAGAGGTGCTGCCGCTGGGGGCCGAACAGCCGATTCCGGTGAAGCTGCACATCATCTGCGCGACCCACCAGAACCTGCCGCGCCTGGTGGAGGAGGGACGCTTCCGCGAGGATCTGTACTACCGTTTGAATGGCGCGGTGTTCGTGCTGCCGCCGCTGCGCGAGCGAGAGGACATCGGCACGGTGATCGACCGGGTGCTGGAGGAGGAGGTCAAGGCGATGGGGCGGGAATCCCTACGCCTGGCACCGGAAACCCGCGATGCGCTGATCCGTCACGGCTGGCCCGGCAATATCCGCCAGCTGCGTCACGCGATGCGCTACGCCTGTGCGATCTGCGAGAGCACGCTGCTGCACACCGCGCATTTCCCGCCGGACCTGTTCTTCGGCCCACGCCTGGTGTCTGCACGGCTGGCGCCGCGGGATGAGCACAGCATCCACAGCCTGCGCGAATCGCTGCCGGAACCGCCCGCGCCGCCGCTGAAGGAGAAGGATGCCCGGCTGCGCGAGCGCATGCTGGAGGTGCTGCGGCGTAACCAGTGGCAGGTGACGGTGTCGGCAAAGGAACTGGGCCTGTCGCGGGCCACCTTCTACCGCAAGCTGACACGCCTCAACATCGTGCCGCCCAACCGGCGGGACCACTGACAAGCGCGTTTCGTCTGGCTGAGTGAAGTGCCCGTCCGGCACCCGAAAGGGGAGGCCGGACGGGCATTTCCGCTTTTACGCCACGAAGTCGAAACGGCCGTCGGCCACCAGCTCGGCCAGCGGGCGGCGGGTGTTGGGTGTTTCCCGCGCCTGCAGGGCTTCGGGCAGGCTGGCCTTGTCGCCGAGCTTGCCCACCGCGATGACTGCCTCGACCGCGTAGTCGTCGGGAATGCCGAGGCTCGCGCGCAGGCCGTCGGCGTCGAAGCCGCCGAGGCCGTGGGCGTGCCAGCCCGACAGGGTGGCCTGGAAGGCCAGGCTGGCCCACGCGGCGCCGGTGTCGAAGGAATGCCATGCGTTGGGCTGGCTCTCGGCGGCGCCCGGTGCGGTGTACTGCTTGTGGGACAGCACGACGACCAGCGCCGCGGCCTTGTGGGCCCAGCCGCGGTTGAACTCCACGAGATTGTCGAAGACCGGCAGCCAGCTCGGCGTGTCGCGGCGCGCGTAGATGAAGCGCCACGGTTGCGCGTTGTAGGCCGATGGCGCCCAGCGCGCGGCCTCCAGCAGCGCGAGCAGGCTTTCCTCGGGGATATGTTCGCCGGTGAAGGCGCGGGGCGACCAGCGCTGCGTGAACAGGGGATCGATCGGGTAGTCGGTTTGGCGTGCCTGGGTCATCGGTGGCTCCGGGGGAAGGGATCGAAGAGAGGCTTCCATCATGCATCCGGACCTGTGCCGGGGTGAAACAAGGAATCCTGGGATGCTTGTGACGCAAAACTAAGCTGCGGATGCGCATTGCCCGGTGTGGCATTCAGCCGGCAATCGCCTGCGGCAGCGCGGCGCGCATCACATCGATGAAGCAGCGCAGGCGGGCTGGGTAGAAGCGGGCGTAAGGATAGACGAGGCTGACCGGTAGCGGTGAGGCCTGCCAGTCGGGTACCGGTTGCACAAGGCGCCCGTCGGCCAGCGCTTCCGTCATCACCCACGCCGAGCCGACGCCGATGCCCAGGCCCATCAGGGCCGCGCTCTTCAGCGCGTACAGACTGTCGGTGCTCAGACGCGGCTCGATCGGCACGATGCGGCGCTCGCCGGTCGTCACGTGGCGCAGCGCGATCTCGTGCCGGTAGTAGGTGCGCAGGGCCAGCCACGGCAGGCCGGCGAGTTCTTCCGGCTCCTGAGGCAGGGGGCCGGCTGCGAGCACCGACGGCGCCGCCACGACGATGCGTGGCACCTCGGCGAGCTGGATGGCGACCAGCGAAGAATCGTCGATCTCGCCGACCTGGATCGCGCAGTCGATGCCGGCAGCGATGAAGTCCTGGATCGCGCTGTCGTCGTGCAGCAGCCATTCGACCTTCATGCGCGGGTAGCGCTCCAGGTAGCTGGCCAGCGGGCCGACCAGACGTTCCTGGCCGAAGGCATGGGGTGCCACGACGCGCAGCACGCCTTCCGGCTCCTCGCGGGCGCCTTTCAGACCCGACTCGAAGGCTGCCCAGTTGGCCAGCAGCGCCTTGGCGCCTTCGTAGCAGCGTTCGCCGTCCACCGTCAGGCGCATGGTGTGGGTGGAGCGCTGCAGCAGGCGCACGCCGAGGGATTTCTCCAGGGTCTGCAGGCGCCGGCTGATGGTCGGCTGGGTCATGCCGAGCTGGGTGGCAGCGGCCGACAGGTTGCCGGCCTCGACGATGCGTACGAAGGTCTGGATCAGTTCCAGGCGGTCGCCGGTGGCTGAAGCGGCGGCGGGGGCATCGGCACGGGCGCGGGGTTCGCCGGGGGCGGTGATGAGCGTCTTCTTCATGCGTCAAACGTATAACAAATCTGCATGTCAGGCTACTACCGTGGTGGCCGGGTGACGGGCAAGCTTCGCTCACCCATGAAACAGGAGTTTTGCCATGACTTCCATTTGTAAGACGCATGACCCGCTGGCCGTTCCGCTGATGCCGGAGCCGCCCGAGCTGCCTGAGCGGCTCGAACCGGCGCTGCCGGAGGTCCGCAAGCCGGCCCGCTCGCTGATCTTCCTGCTGGCCACGGGCGCCGGCCTGTCCGTTGCATCCCTGTACTACAGCCAGCCGCTGCTCGGCGTGCTGGCGGCGGAGTTCGGCGCCGGGGCGCGGGAAGCCGGCTTCGTACCGACCCTGACCCAGCTCGGCTACGCGCTGGGGATCCTGCTGCTCGCGCCGCTGGGCGACCGCCACGACCGCCGCCAGATCATCCTCGGCAAGTCGGTGCTGCTGATGCTGGCCCTGCTGGCGGCCGGGCTGGCCGGGGATTTCGGCGGTTTCCTGCTGGCCAGCCTGGCCATCGGCCTGACCGCTACGCTGGCCCAGGATTTCGTGCCGGCCGCCGCCAGCCTTGCACCGGAGCAAAGCCGCGGGCGCATCGTCGGTACGGTGATGACCGGCCTGCTGATGGGCATCCTGTTGTCCCGTGTCGTCAGCGGCCTGGTGGCCGAATACTGGGGCTGGCGGGCGATGTTCGCAGCGGCGGCGGCCGGCATTGCGCTCATCGGCCTGGCCGCGTGGCGGTGGCTGCCGCGGTTCGCACCGACCACGCAGCTCTCCTATCGGGCGCTGCTCGCGTCGTTGCCGGCGCTGCTGGGCCGCCATCGGGAGCTGCGCCGCGCGGCGCTGGCCCAAGGGCTGCTGTCGGTGGGTTTCAGTGCCTTCTGGTCCACGCTGGCACTGATGCTGCACGGCGCGCCCTTCCATCTGGGAAGTGCCGCGGCCGGAGCCTTCGGGCTGGCGGGCGCGGCGGGTGCGCTGGCCGCGCCGATGGCCGGCCACCTGGCGGACCGTCGCGGGCCGGCCCTGGTGATCCGCCTGGCGTCCGGTCTCGCGGCGCTGTCCTTCGGTCTGATGGGGCTCGGCACGCAGCTGCCGCCGACCGTCCAGCTGGTGCTGCTGGGGATTGCCACGGTGGGCTTCGACCTCGGCGTGCAGGCCTCGCTGATCGCCCACCAGAGCATCGTGTATGGCCTCGACAGCGGTGCGCGCAGCCGGCTGAACGCGGTCCTGGTGGTCAGCATGTTCGTCGGCATGGCGGCGGGGGCGGTGGCCGGCAGCCTGCTGTTTGCCCAGTGGGGCTGGCTGGCGGTCACTGGCCTGGCGATGCTGACGTCCCTGGCGGCGCTCGCCGTGCGTGGGCTGCGCGGCTGATTGGAGCTGCGGTCGCGGTGGGTATGGGTTTGCCACCGCGTGTTTCGGACAGAAATACTGCCAGATTTGGCAGTATTTCTGTCAAAAAACTGCCAGTTCGGCGTACTCCACCTGTGCCGACGCAGGCTAAGCCCTTGATCGCAGGCGATTTCCGGAAGCCGGACCGGATGGCACGGATGTTGTTATGGATCGGGTGACCCGCCACGGCTGTGTGCAGCAGAGTCTGTCGTGGTGCCGACCCATTTCAACGCGAGTTCCTTGCAGCCATGAGCGAAGCAGACCCTCGAACCATCATCCCCCCCGATACCCAGGCCAAGGTGCGGGCGGAAACTGAAGACACCCTCTACGCGGTCCGCCAGAAGGTCTACCCCCGTGCGGTGACGGGCCGTTTCGCCACCTGGCGGTGGATTCTGGTGTGGGCGACGCAGATTCTGTTCTATGGGCTGTGCTGGCTGCCGTGGAACGAGCGGCAGGCCGTGCTGCTGGACGTGGTACAGCGCAAGTTCTACATCTTTGGGTGGATCTTCTGGCCGCAGGACGTGTTCTTCCTGGCGATCCTGCTCATCATCAGCGCGTATTCGCTGTTCTTCTTCACGGCGGTGGCGGGGCGGCTGTGGTGCGGCTATTCGTGCCCGCAGACCGTCTATACCGAGATCTTCATGTGGATCGAGGAGAAGATCGAAGGCAATCGCGCCCAACGCATGAAGCTGGACCAGTCCCCGCTGAGCGCCCGCAAGCTGGCGATCAAGGGCGCCAAGTTCGGCACCTGGGGGCTGCTGGCGCTGTGGACGGGCTTCACGCTGGTCGGCTACTTCACGCCGATCCACGAACTGCTCAATGAGGCGGCGACATTCAGCTTCGGCCCGTGGGAGCTGTTCTGGATCTTCTTCTACGGCGGCTTCACCTACCTGTTTGCCGGCGTGATGCGCGAACAGGTCTGCAAGTACATGTGCCCGTATGCCCGCTTCCAGGGCGTGATGTTCGACCCGGACACGCTGGTGATCACCTACGACCCCGAGCGGGGCGAACCGCGCGGCGCGCGGCGCAAGGGTGTCGAGCCGAAGACGGTGGGCAAGGGCGACTGCGTCGATTGCGGCATCTGCGTGCAGGTCTGCCCGACCGGCATCGACATCCGCAATGGCATGCAGTACGAGTGCATCGGCTGCGCGGCGTGTATCGACGCCTGCGATCAGGTGATGGACAAGATGAATTATCCCAAGGGGCTGATCCGCTACACCACCGAGAACGCGATGAAGCGGCACTGGGGCAGGAAGGAGATCGTCGGGCATGTGATGCGCCCGCGGATCCTGATCTACGCCGGGGTGCTGGTGGCGATCTGCACGGCCTTCGTGTGGGGCCTGGCGACGCGCTCGACGCTGCGGGTCGATGTGATCAAGGACCGCTCGACGCTGAGCCGGGAGATCGAAGGCGGCCTGATTGCCAACGTGTACAATCTGCAGGTGATGAACATGACCGAGAAGCCGCGGCGCTTTGCCCTGTCGGCGAGCGGTCTGGACGGGGTGAAGCTGAGTCCGGCCGGGCCGATCGAGCTGGATGCGGCGGAGCTGAAGTCGGTCACCATCGAAGTGGCGGCGCCGCCCGAGTCGGGCAAGCCCGGCTCCAACACCGTGTATATCGAGGTGAAGGCGCTGGACGATGAAACTGTGGCGGTACGGGAGAAGTCGGTGTTCCTGATACCGCAGTAAGCAAGCACCGGAGGCCGCCGGACGCCACTTGTGAGTGGGGCCTGGAGCAGCGGCAGGCGAGGGGAAGCATGGAGCGATCCGGCTTCCCCTTTTCATGTCCGGAAGGTCGGTGGATGGGGGCCGCCAGTGTTCGCTGGCGCTTGCCTTCCCGGATGCCCTGA
Source organism: Zoogloea sp. JDB1 (assembly GCF_056724025.1). Lineage (NCBI taxonomy): Bacteria > Pseudomonadati > Pseudomonadota > Betaproteobacteria > Rhodocyclales > Zoogloeaceae > Zoogloea > Zoogloea sp. JDB1. The sequence goes on along the minus strand of NZ_CM161496.1, from coordinate 5,247,242 downwards.
ATGCCGGGCGGTACGCCCTGCGGATACCCGTCAGCCCAGTTCCTTGATGCGGCGGTACAGCGTGCGCTCGCTCATGCCCAGCTGCGCCGCCAGGCTCTTGCGGGAGCCCCGGTGGCCCTGCAGCGCGGCGCGCAGCTGTACGTCGCTCGGTGCTGCCTGGCGCCCGGCGGGCACGGCGCTATGGCTTATCGTGCTGCCGGCGTCCATTGCTGCGTCGCCACCGGCTTCGCCGAATTGCAGTTCCTCCGGCAGATGCCGCAGTTGCAGCAGATCACCGTCGCACAGCAGGCTGGCGCGTTCCAGGATATTGCGCAGCTCCCGCACATTGCCCGGGTAGTCGTAGGCCAGCAGGCAGTCCAGCGCGTCCACGGCGATGTCCAGCGGGCGCTCCGGCGCCACCCGCTTGAGCAGGGCTTCGGCCAGCAGCGGGATGTCTTCGCGGCGGCGGCGCAGCGGCGGCAGGCTGATCGGGAAGGCATTCACGCGGTAGAACAGATCCTGGCGGAACTGGCCCTTTTCCACCAGGGCCTTGAGTGGCCGGTGGGTGGCGGAAACCAGGCGGATGTCAGCGCGGATCAGCTCGGTGCCGCCGACCCGTCGGTAGGTGCCGGTCTCCAGCAGGCGCAACAGCTTGACCTGCATCGCCAGCGGAATGTCGCCCAGTTCGTCGAGGAACAGCGTGCCGCCGCTGGCCACTTCGACGAGGCCGCTCTTGCGTGTGGTCGCGCCGGTGAAGGCACCGCGCTCGTGGCCGAACAGCTCGCTCTCGAACAGGGTTTCGGTGAGGCCGGAGCAATCCACCGCCACGAAGGGGCGATCGGCGCGCCGGCTCGCCTCGTGGATGGCCTGGGCAGCCAGCTCCTTGCCGGTGCCGGACTCCCCCTGCAGCAGCACGCTGGCTTCGGATGGGGCGACGCGGGCTACCAGCTCCAGCATCGCCAGGAAGGCCGGCGCGCGGCCGATCAGGCCCTGGTCGGCGGCGACGCCACGGGCCACCGGCAGCGGCTCCAGCTTCTCGATGAAGAAGGCGATCTCGCCGCCTCGGTCGCGCACCGGCGACAGTTCGATGTTCTCATAGCGCTCGCCGCCGGCAGTGTGATGCAGGTGTACCACGCGCTCCCGCTGGCCGGACTGCAGGCTGCGCGCCAGCGGACAGGATTCGCCGGCCTGATCGCAGGGCACCGGATAGTGGTGGGACACCTCGTAGCAGTGGCGCCCGATCAGGTCGTCCGGCCGCTCGCATTTGGCCCGGTAGGCGCCGTTGGCGGCCAGGATCCGGTAGTTGCGGTCACACAGGATGTGCGGTTCCGGCAGCGTGTCGAGGAAGGACACGAGTTCGGGGAGGGGATGGGGGCCGATGCTCATGGGGAAAGGCTTTCTGCCAGATGGACTGCCGGATGCTGTCATGGCAGACCGCCTCGGTCAAATCACTTCGGGCGGCCCGTTTCGGAGCACCTTCCGTCCTGGTGGCCGGAAGAACTGCCAGGCAAGGTCGTGGCAGTTCGCGTGGCAGGCCTGATGGCAGCAAGCTCGGTGCTACGGGTGCGTAAGTGCTTGATGTGAAAGGGGCTGGTGTTACGCATTCGGGTGGCATGAATGTTGATTAGCCGGAGCTGATGCAGCTTGAAGACCACCGCCAGCCCAACCGAGAGGATTCCATGCCTACCACGACCCTGCCGCCCGTTATCGGCGGACCCGAATCTCCCCGCGATCCGTCCCGCCGGACCCTGCTCATCGCCACCGCGGGGGCCGGCGGGGCCTTGGCGGTGGCCGCCGCCGCGCCCTTCGTGGCAACGCTGACCCCGTCCGAGCGTGCGATGGCCGCCGGGGCGCCGGTGGAGGTGGACATCGACAAGCTCGCGCCGGGTGAGCTGATGGTCGTCGAATGGCGCGGCAAGCCGGTGTGGATCCTGCGGCGCACCCCCGACATGCTGGCCGCGCTGGCCCGGGCCGAACCCCGGCTGGCCGATCCCCAATCCGGCGTGGCCTCCCAGCAGCCCGACTACGCCCGCAACGCCCATCGGTCGCGCAATCCGGAGATCTTCGTGGCGGTAGGCATCTGCACCCATCTCGGCTGCTCGCCGTCCAGCGCCTTCCAGGCCGGTAATCCGGCCCTCGGTGCCGACTGGCCCGGTGGCTTCCTGTGCCCCTGCCATGGCTCGACTTTCGATCTGGCAGGGCGGGTCTTCAAGAACAAGCCGGCGCCGACCAACCTCGAGATCCCGCCCTACAAGTACCTGAGCGACACCCGTCTGCTGATCGGCGCGGACGATGCCGCGGCGGCCTGACCTTGGTGGAGGATGGCCATGCACAAGATTCATCCCGACGCGGGAATACCCGATGACACAGACCCCGGACTGCGCCTGCTGTCCCTGCTGACCGGTGTCCTGCTGGCCGTCCTGCTGGTGGCCTTCCCGCATGTAGCCCTGGACCGCTGGGGCTCTGCCGACCCGTTCGCCGCCCTGTGTCTGCTGTGGGCGATGGTCGCCGGCTTTGCGAGCGGCCTGGTCATGCGCCCGGCGTGGTGGCCGTTCCGGCTCGCCGCGTCCAGCCACGCCTGCTTGTTTGCCCTCGTGCTGGCCGTGCTCAGGGTGGCGGGGCATTGAGGAGCGCAGCAATGTACTTCCGGCAGTTCTTCGACCCGCGGACTTCCGCGATGAGCTACCTGTTCGCCCTGGCGGAAGCGGACGCGGCGGTCGCCGTCGATCCCAATCCCGATCCTTGCCAGGCGCTGTTGCTTCAATCCCTGCTGGCCGAGCGCCGCTTCGAGCTGCGGATGATCCTGCTGACCCATGTCCATGGCGACATGCTGGAACGCCTGGCCAATCTCTATCCGGCGGTGCCGCTGGTGGCTGGCGCGCCGCCGGGCGGCGGCGAACGCTACCAGGTGGCCAGCGATGGCGACACGCTTCTCGTCGGCGCCGAGGCGATCCGCGTGATCGCCACGCCCGGCCACACGCCGTTCAGCGTCAGCTACCTGTGGCAGGACCGCCTGTTCTGCGGCGACACGCTGGAGCTGGGCGGCTGCGGCCTGGCGGAAGGGGAAGTCTGCGATCCGGGGCGTATCTACGACTCGGTAGTGCACCGGCTGTTCGTGCTGCCTGACGAGGTGCTGGTCTTTCCCGGCCACGATGTGCATGGGCGCACGGTGTCGACGATCGGCGAGGAGCGCCAGCGCAACCCCTTCTTCCTGCCGCGCTCCCGCGATGCCTTCATGACTGCTTTCCGGGAACGCCAGCGGCCGAAGCCCGCCGGCTTCCGTTTCGATTCCCAATCCCTTTGAATCAGGAGAAAACCATGGCCTTGATGATTACCGAGGAATGCATCAGTTGCGACGTGTGCGTTCCCGAGTGCCCTAACGAAGCCATTTCCCAGGGAGACGACATCTATGTGGTCGATCCCGCCAGATGTACCGAATGCGTTGGCCACTTCGATGAGGCGCAGTGCATCCAGAGCTGTCCGGTGGACTGCATTGTCCATGACCCGGCACATGTGGAGAGCCGGGACGAGCTACATGCGAAATACGAGCGGACGAGGGCTTGAAGGAAAGATCGTTCAGTCTGCTTCGGGTAGAAGTCGATCCCGTTCGAAGCACCAGTGCCAGGGTTCATACAGAAAGCCCTCGGGATTGTTGCGCGGGTAGGACAAGGTATAGCCATGGCCTGCCGCATGGGCGTTCAGCCAGGCGAACGCCGCGGTGTCTTCGAACTGTTCCTCCGCTGGCGGGCAGCCCGGTGTCGTCACGTCGATGGCGCAGCCGGTGTGGTGTTCGGAGGTGCCGGGAATGGCCAGCACACTCAGGATGTCGGCCAGCGGGAGACCCTTGTCCAGCTTCTGGCGGATGAGTTCCGCCTGGCGCTCGATGCTGCGGAAGGCGGACACCAGTTCCAGCTCCACTCCGTCCGCTGCGGCGGCGGCCCGCATTTCCCGCCAGGCCTGTGCTGCCCGCCGGTGCAGCAGGAAGCCGCGGGTGGCGTGGGTTTCCACCACGACCAGGTCCTGCGCCTCGGCGAACAGGTGCAGTCCGCGCCGGGCGATCTCGCTGGCCGGAATGCCGAGTGGGTGGAGGAGGTCGGGCAGATGTGTCTGTGAGCTTGGAAGAGGCAAAGCCATGGCCGTGGGCTGAAGTGGACGGGCGCGATCCGGTCCGGGCAGTCATCCTAATCGAAGCCTGCGCGACAGGCACGCAGATGGCCGTTTGGCCTTCCGCCGGGCGGAAGACTCAGCCGGCGTGGCGCACCTTGCCCGCGGAGAAGCCGGCGGCCGGCCGGGGCGACGCGTCTCCGGCACCGTGCCGGGCCCGGTAGTCGCTGGGCGACAAGCCGGTCCATTCGCGGAAGGCGCGGCGGAAGCTGCGCTCGTCGGCGAAGCCGAGCACTTCGGCGACCTCGCGGATCGGCTCCTGGCCGCGCAGCATGCGCTGCGCGTGGAGGGAGCGGGCCGCACGCGACAGCATGCTGTAGCTGACGCCTTCCCGGTCGAGCATGCGCGCAAGGGTGCGGCGGCTGACACCCATGTAACTGGCCATCTCCTCCGACGAGCGGATCTCGCGGATATGGTCGGACAGGAACTGCAGCGGCGTGCGCGCGCCCGGCGCCTCGGCACTGTCCACCTGGGCGCACAGGCGCAGCAGGTGGCCGCGCACATCGGAATTGGGCACGCCGGTCGGGCGTTGGATCCATTCCCGCGTGAAATGGATCTGGGCGATATCGGCGCCGAGTTTCACCGGGCAGCCGAAGAAGTCCTCCAGGGCCTGCCGGGAAATACCCTCCGAATGCGTCAGCTCCACCTGCCGGGCAATCGGAATGCCCGGCGTGCGCGAACGGGATACCGACAGGCAATTGACGAAATGAAATAGCTCGAGGGCGCTGCGCATTTCCGGATCATGGAATTTCGGAATGTGCAGCATGCGCAGTCCGCCGTTGCCGGATTCCGGCACCGCGCTCCAGGCGGTGCGGAAACTGCGGGCGCAAAAGCGGATGCCTTCCTCGCCGGTGGGAAATGCCATTGCCGCCAGCCCGACGAGGCCGAAGCTGGCGAAATTGACCCGCGAGGCGTGATTGAAAAGGGATTCTCCCTTGTCGGCGCCGTGCCACAGCCGTTCGAGGATGCGCCGCAATTCCGTGTAGGAAATGATCATCGACGGCCAGTCCTGGGCCGACACGTCGAGCCCCAGCTCCCGCTCCAGGGCGGGTGGCAGGGCGCCCCGTTCCCGCGCCCAGGCGATCAGTCCGGACAGCTGGTAGAGCGTGAACTGGCGGTCGTGGATGCCGATGTCCCAGCCCCGGGGGGCGCCGTAGCCCGCCGCAGAAGCTGCGTGGCGCAAATTGTCCGGGTCCAGGTATCCCATCGGGTCTCTCCATGCGCGGATTGGTGGGCCTTGCCGATTGCAGGGCGGGGGGAATGGAGCGTCAGGTCGTGCCGGGTAGCGCTTATTCCCGTGGGGCCAAATTGGAGGCGGCCTGGCCGCCGGATGCACGGGGCAGGGAAAAATATAGCAAAGGCCCGCTGCGCACCCAACGCAATCCTTGCGATAAGCAATCCATTAATCCTTCTAAACGTGGCACGGATTGTCCTTCTCTCAGGATGGGGCGCTCCCCAACAATAGTGTCCAGATTTGGCGATACGCCCCGAAGCGAATTGGACGGGGCCCGGAGCCAATACCCTTTTATTCATTCCCTTATTTCCGACCATGGCCCCGCCCCGCGAATCCACTCTTGCCGCTCCATTGACGCCGGCCGATCGCCTCCCGAATCCGGCCGATGCCGCGTCGTCCCGCGACTGGGGCGCGCATGCCTCCCTGGCGCTGCTGCTAGCCCTCGGCGTGGTCTGCGTGATGGACGCGATGATCATTGCGTCGCTGCTCACGCCGATCAAGAACGAGTTCGGCTTCAGCGACGAGCAGATCGGCCGCCTGTCGTCCCTGTTCACCCTTGCCGGCATTGTCGGCGCGCCGGTCTTCGGCTTCCTCGCCAACCGCCTGGGGCGCAAGGTCGTGCTCTTGGCCGGCGTGCTGCTGTGGAGCGTCGCCGCGGCGGCCACCGGCCTTGCCGAGGGCTTTGCCGGCCTCTTGCTGTGGCGCATCGTCACCGGCTTCGGCGAAGCGGCCTACAACAGCCTGGCGCCCAGCTGGCTGGCGGACCTGTACCGCCCCAAGTGGCGCAACCTGGTGTTCTCCCTCTACATGCTGAAAAACAAGATCGGCGCGGCGCTGGCGCTGGCCGTCGGGGGCTGGGTCGCCGCTCAATATGGCTGGCGGGCCGCCTTCTTCGTCGCCGGCGTGCCGGGCATCGCACTGTTGCTGGCCCTGCTGTGGGTCCGGGAGCCGGAGCTGGGCGGCAGCGAGGCACGGGCTGCCGGTGGTGCGAAGCTGGAGCGGCCGGACTTCCGGGCCAGTCTGGCGGTGTTCCGCAGCCCGGGCTACGTGCTGCATGGGCTGGCGCTGGTGTTCTTCTTCACCGCCATGTCGGTGCAGATGTGGATTCCGGCCTTCCTGCACCGCGTCCATGGGCTGGCCAACCAGCAGGCCTCGGCCTTCCTCGCCCAGACGCTGCTCTTCACACTGCCCGCCGGGCTGATCGGCGGCTACCTGTCGAGCCTCTTCCTGCGCCAGTACCGCTGGGGCTTCCCAGCCTTCCTGGCGAGCACCTCGGTGATCGCCGCGGCGGCCTTCACGCTGGCCTACACCACTGCCGACCTGGCCCTGGCGCAGATCCTGATCGTCGCCGCCATCACCAGCTTCGGCCTCAGTGCCGGCACGCTGACCACGCTGGTGGTGGAGACTGTGCCGCCGCGCCTGCGCAACAGCGCCGCCGCCTTCTCTGTGGTGCTGACCTCCGGGGTGGCCGGCGTGATCGGCCCCGAGCTGGTCGGCGTCCTTTCCGACCGTTACTCCCTTGCCACTGCGGTGCTGGTGGCGCCGGCCTGCTACCTGGCCGCCGGCCTCGTCTGGCTGGGGCTGGCCGTCGCCATCAAGGTGAGCCCGGCCCGCGTGTTGCCCACCGCGTCCTGAACTTCCCCCGCAACCTGAAACGAAAGCCTGCCATGAGCCTCATCACCGCGATCCCTGCGCGGGACTCCGCCCGCGCCGCTGCGCCCTCCGAACTCCGCTTCGAGCCTTATCCCGGCGACTGGGTCGCCACCGCCCGGGCCCTCGCCGCCGAGCTCAAGCCCGGTGCCGCCGAGCGCGACCACCAGCGCATCCGTCCCGCCGATGCGATCCGCCGCCTGCGCGAGACCGGCATCGTGAACCTCTTCTACCCGCGGGAGCACGGCGGGGGCGGGGGCCGCGTGCGCGATGCCGCCTGGTCGGTGCTGGAGATCGCCCGCGGCGACGGCTCGGTGGGGGCGCTGCTGGGCTTCCACATGTACAACTCGGCGGTGCCGCTGTTCCACGACTTCACTGGCGACAACGCCGCCATCGTGCGCCAGGCCACCGCCGGGCGCTGGTACTGGGGCAACGTGACCCAGTACGTGAACCGGGAGTTCTTCGCCACGCCGCACCCGGACGGCGGCTACGTCATCAACGGCGTCAAGAAGTGGAACACCGGTGCGCCCCTCGCCAACGTCACCACCGTGCTGGCCGAGCACAGCAACCGCCAGCACTTCATCTACGGCTACCTGCCCACCGACCGGGAAGGCATCCGCTTCCACGACGACTGGAACCCCATCGGCCTGCGTGGCGCCGACTCCAGCACCGTCAGCTTCGACAACGTGCGCCTGTACGCCGACGAGGTGATCCCGTGGAAGCACGCCGGCGCCCAGCGCAGCGTGCTGCCCTTCTGGACCACCTTCGGGGCGCTCTACTACTCGGCGGTGTACCTGGGTTCGGCGCTGGCCGCGCTGGATGCAGCCCGCGATTACGCCCTGCACGACCGGCGCCAGTCCATCCTGCCGGGCGCCAATTCCATCGGTGGCGACCCGCTGGTACAGACCCAGTTCGCCGACCTGTGGATCAAGGTGGAGGCGGCGCTGGGCTACTTCGACCGCTTCATCGCCGACCTGCAGGCGGGCTGGGACGGCCGCGCCCACATCGATGAGGACCAGCTTTCCGAGCTGTCGGTGAAGTCCCTCGGGCTGCGCTCCCACGCCTCGCAGATCGCCCTGGAGGTGACGCCGCGGGTCTTCGAGTTTGCCGGTGGCCGCGGCACCAGCGCCGCCAACGACTTCGACCGCTACTGGCGGGACGTCCGCACGCTGGCCTCCCACGACCCGCTGATCCTGTCCCTGCGCCTGGTGGGCGACTACGCGCTGAACGGCACGCTGCCGCGCTTCCCGTCGCGCTTCCCCGAACCCGCCGAGGCCTGAGCCACCCAGCCCCGAACCGCCCGCATCCCCGACCCCGAGAGAGAACCCGACATGACCAAGATCATCGACTGGCACACCCACTGGCTGTCGCCCCGCGCGCTGGCCTTCCTCGAAACGCGCGAGACCGCCCCCCGCGTGCAGCGCCGCCCCGACGGCGGCCTGGAGTTCCTGGTGAACAGCTCCGTGCTGGCGCGGGCGATCCCCATCGGCCCGACCTTCTTCGACGGGCCGACCCGCATCGCCCACATCGACGAGGCCGGCATCGACCACCAGGTGATCTCCTGGCCGACCACCCTGGGCGTCGATCCAGCCCTCGACGCGGCGGCCTCCCGCACGCTGTTCGGCGACTACAACGACGACCTGGCGGAACTGGTCTCCCGCCATCCGGGGCGGCTCAGCGGCCTCGCCGCACTGACCACCGCCGATGTCGAATGGTCGGCCCGCGAGCTGGACCGGGCCCACCGGGAGCTGGGCCTGATCGGCGCGGTGCTGCCGGCCGGCGCCTTCCTGAGCCTGGAGGGTGCCCGCCACGTGGCGCCGATCCTCGAAGTGGCCCAGCGCCATGGCAGCCACCTCTACCTGCACACCGGTCTGGCCCACTCCAGCGTGCCGGGGCAGTGGGCCCATCCGGCGGCGGCCGACGCGGCCACCGCGCGCTGGCTGCTGGAATCCACGTCCCAGTTCTCGGCGGCGTGGATCACCCTGGCCCTTACCGACTTCCTCGCCCCCTTCCCGGACGTGACGGTCCAGCTCGCCATGCTCGGCGGCATCCTGCCGGCGCTGGCCGGCTCCATCGACGCGCGTTCCCGCAAGGAAGGCCTGCCCTCCCAGCTGCCGGCGCTGCGCCGCATCTACATCGACACCGGCGTGCTCGGCAGCGACCCGGAAGCCCTCGGCCTGGCGGTGCGCGTGCTGGGTGCCGAGCGGATCCTCTTCGGCTCCGACTACCCGCTGGTGCCCAGCAGCCCGGTGCTGGCCGCGGTGCGCGGCAGCGGCCTCGACGCCGCGACCCTGCAGACCCTCTTCAACAACGGGCGCGAGATTCTCGAACGCCTGGCCAAGGCCGCCTGAGACCCGCCCGGCCCCCATCGCCCAGGAGATTCCGATGAGCCTTACCCTCGACGCGGCCGCGGCCGCCCCCACCGCTACCGACACCGCCACCCCGACCCGCAGCGCCCTCAGCCTGACCCGCTGCCCGGCGGTGCCCACCGCCTCGGCGCTGGCCTACCAGCTGGGCTACCTGCAGGAAGAGTTCGCCGATGAGCCCGGCTTCGACGTCACCTTCAAGTCCGTCGGCTTCACCGGCAAGCTGTCCTATGCTCACCACGAGCGCCTGTGGATCCGCAACGCCGGCCATACGCCGGCGGTGTGGGCGCGTTCCCACGGGGTGGACAACCGCATCGTCGCGCTGGCCTGGCTGGAGGGCTCCTACCCGCTGAAGGTGCTGGCGTCCTCCCGCCTTGCCACGCTGGCCGACTTGGAAGGCCGCCGCGTGGGCATCATCGGGCGGGCCGAGCAGGCCTTCGACCTGATGATCGCCCAGCAGCTCAAGCTCTTCTCGGCGGCCCTCGCCACGGCCGGGCTGAGCCTGGCCGATGTGCAGCGCGTCGATCTGCCGGCGCCGCCCCATTCCACCGAGCCGGGGCCCGACGGGCTGCGCCGCGATTACTTCCGCGAGCAGGCCGCGGTGCTGGCCGAAGCCCTGCGCACCGGGCAGGTGGACGCGGTGTTCGCCCGCCTGCCGGCCGATGTGGAGGCCGCGCTGGGCATCCGTACCCTCTACGAGAGCCGCGACAACCCGGACCCGCTGGCCCGCGTGCACCCTTCGGTGCTGCGCGGCCTGGCGGTGAGCGGGGCGCTGCTCGAGGAGCGGCGCGACATCGTGGTGCGCTACCTGGCCCGCCTGCTGCAGGCCACCGAATGGGCGCTGGCCCACCCGGACGAGACGGTGACGCTGATCGCGCGGGACTTCAACGTGGCCCCGCAGACCCTGGCCGGCGCCTACGACAGCGTGGCCGAGGGCGTGCAGATCGACCTGGACGCGGACAAGGTCGCCAGCCTGCGGGTGCAGAAGGACTTCCTGCTCCAGCACGGCTTCATCCAGCAGGACTTCGACATCGGGCCGTGGGTGGACCCGGCGCCCCTCGCCGAAGCCCGGCTGCTGCTGGCCGACTGGAAGGCCGCCGGCAAGGTGTAGCCCGGGCCCCGACTCCCGAATCCCATTCCCCTTCTTTCCATTGAAACCGAAACGGCCGGCTGCGCCCCTGGCGGGCGGGCCGTGCCCTCTTGCGCGGAGAACACAGTGCATCACGTAAAGCGATTCAAACGACAGCGCATCGCCCTGGCCGTCGCCGGCACCCTGATCGGCCTCGGCAGCGTCCCGGCCGCCTGGGGCGCCGACGGCGAGGCGGACAGCGCCGCCCTCGACACGGTGGTCATCACCGCCACCAAGCGCTCGGAAAAACTGCAGGAGGTGCCCGCCGCGGTAACCGCCATCAGCGGCGCCGACATCCAGGATGCCGAGCTGCGCAGCACCAAGGACGTTGCCAAGTTCGTGCCGGCGGCCCAGGGCTGGAACACCGAGAGCCGCGCCCGCCCGCGCTTCTTCATCCGCGGCGTCGGCTCCAACGAGGCCACCAACAACGCCGTCAATCCCATCGGCTTTTATACCGACCAGGTTTACTACAACAACAACCTGTTCCAGGGCGGCCCGCTCTACGACCTGCAGCAGGTGGAAGTGCTGCGCGGGCCCCAGGGCACCCTGTGGGGCAAGAACACCACCGGCGGCGCCTTCCACTTCATTTCCAAGAAGCCGACCTTCAACACCGACGGCTACGCGCGCTTCGAGGCCGGCAGCTACGGCACCCGGGTGGCCGAAGGCGCCATCGGCGGCGAACTCCAGGAAGGCGTGCTGGCCGGCCGTGCCGCCGTGCATTACGAGGAGCGCGGCGGCCTCGCCACCAACACCGCGACCGGCCGCGACGTCGGCGACTTCCGCGACTTCGCCGGCCGCTTCCAGCTGCTGGCCCTGGTGACGCCGGACTTCGACGCCAGCCTGGCCCTCAACCTGCGCAACCTGGAAGGCACCCAGAACCCCTGGTATTCGGTCACCCGCAACGGCGCGGCGGACCTCAACGGCTACGTGGCGCCCATCGGCAATGGCAACGGTGACCGCCGCCACGTCGCCTACAACGTGGATCTGCCCCTGCGCGTCGAGACCCAGGGCCTCAACCTGACCCTCAACTGGGCCCTCGGCGGGCTGACCCTCACCTCCATCACGGCCATCGATCACGGCCGTCGCTGGGGCGTCGCGGACTCCGACTACACGCCCTACGAATACAGCACCGGCAGCAACGCCCGCTCCTACAACCGCAACAGCGTGACCCAGGAGAGCCAGGAATTCCGCCTCGCCTCGCGCAAGGACCAGGACCTCAGCTGGATCGCCGGGGCCTACTTCTTCCACGACAAGAACGACTCTTTCACCACCAACGCCAAGCTCACCGGCACCACGGGCACCCAGTCGTACAACTACACGGCCTACACCCAGGACACCCGCAGCACGGCCCTCTTTGGCAGCGCCGGCTACCGCGTGAACGAGCGCTTCAAGCTGAACGGCGGTCTGCGTTACACCCGCGAGACCGTCGGCATCGACCTCAGCACGCGCATCGCGTCGAGCGCCGCGGCCTTCCCGGTGGCCGCCGACTGGTGGTCGCCCGATTCCCTGGGCGCCGCCACCACCAGCACCTACTTCTCCACCAACGGGCGGGTCGAGAACAGCTGGTCAAATCTCGGCTACGACTTCACGCCCGAGTACCGCCTGGCCGCCAACCAGCTGCTCTACGCGCGCCACGCCAGCGGCTTCCGCTCCGGCAACTACAACACCTACATCACCCCCAACGGCGTGCCCGGCGTCTCGCAGTTCTCGGTGGTCAAGCCGGAGAAGCTGAAGTCCTACGAGGTGGGCTACAAGAGCACCTGGCCCGACCAGCGCCTGACCTTCAATACCAGCGCCTTCCATTACGACTACAAGGACATGCAGCTGGTGGTGAACCAGGTGTTCGGCAGCGCCTTCTACCCGACGCTGATGAACGCCGGCGCCGGCGAGGTGGACGGCATCGAGTTCGAGACCCTGTTCCAGGCTACGCCGGCCCTCAAGCTGCGCGCCAACCTGAGCAGCCTGCGCACCAAGTTCAACGAGCTCACCGCGGGTGGCAAGAGCTACGCCGGTTTCAACTTCGCCCGCGTGCCGCGGGTCACCAGCCTGCTCGGCGCCGACTACCGCTTGTCCGTCGCCGGCGGCAGCCTGCTGCTCAGCACCGACTGGAGCTACACCAGCCAGGTGAACTTCAATGTCACCGACAACACCGACCCCTACGCCATCCAGGAAGCCTTCTGGCTCGGCTCCCTGCGCGCCGCCTACACGCTGCCCGGCAGCAAGGTCACCGTCGGGGCCTACGTGAACAACGTGACCGACCAGCGCTACAAGAACCAGGCGATGCTCTACCAGGGCGGCACCAACGCCACCAACGGCCACTACCCGACCGGCTACGGCGAGCCACGTATCGTGGGGCTGAGTCTGAGCCTGAAGTACTGATGAGGGGCACGGGCGCGCGCAGGCGCCCGCTCGTTGCATGAAAACGGAAAGCAATCATCCGTCATTGGATGGTTGCTGTCCGCTTTTCGGATGAATTTGCCGAAACTTCGGGTCGCGAGCTCGAAACTTCGAATTCCGAGCTCGAAGTTTCGATCGCATTGCTCGAAGTTTCGAGCCCGGAGTCCGAAACTTCGATCCTTGAGTCCGAAGTTTCGATGATTCGGGTCGAAGTTTCGGATTCCGAGTCCGAACTTTCGGACTCGGAGCTCGAAAGGTGGGAAGTATCCTTCCGTTCTCGCCATTCCGGAGTCGAAAGGGGGGCTGCCGTTCCCCGCTTACGGCTGCTGCTTGCCCAGGTATTGCAGGTAGGCGACCAGTTCCCAGATCTGTTCTTCGCTGAAGGCGCCGCCCCACGGGGGCATCACGTCGGCGCCCTGGCGGCCTTTGGAGATGGTCTCGTAGGCCACTTCGGCGGGGAGGTCTGTGCGGCCCTTGAAGTCGGGGGCGCGGCCGCCGACGCCTTCGAAGCCGTGGCAGTAGCCGGCGCAGGTCTTGGCGAAGCGGCGCTTGCCGGCGTCGATGCGGGCCTGGTCGTTGAGGTCGAAGGGGGCCAGCGGGCCCGTGGCATGCCCGCTGGGCGTGCTGGCGATGCGCTGTACGTAGGCGACGAGCTGGTCGATCTCCTTGGCCTCGAGGACGGTGCCCCACGGCGGCATGGCCTTGTCACCGTGCTTGCCGTGGATGATGCGGTCGCGGATGCGTTCTTCGGTGAGGTCGCTGCGGGAGGCCAGCTTGGGGCCGTAGCTGGCGTTGTTGCCGCCTGGGGCCACGCCGGCGCCACCTGCGCCGTGGCAGCTCACGCACAGCTTGTCGAAGCGGTTATGGCCGGCGGCCACCATGGCCTTGCCTTCGTCGGGGGGCGGCGCGACCGCGTGGGCGGCGGCACAGAGGGTGACGAGCAGGGCAGGGGCAAACTGCCGGAGGCGGATGCGCAGGGATTGCATGATGGGTCTCCGTTATGGGCTGTTATAGGAACGAAAAGAGCGGTGGGGCGGGGGAATAAAAAAGGGGTGTGGCACCTGGAGGTCTGCACCACACCCTAGGAACAGCACGCCGGGCCGCGTCCGGACCCGTCGTGCCGCGGAGCTCGTAAGGCGGGCTTACTCGAGGGTGAAGCCGATCAGCGCGGCACCGCCGGGCAGGTCCTTGATCTGCGGGAAGGCGCCGGACAGGAAGCCCGGGGCGTGGGAGCCGAGGCCGGTCGGGATCACGATGTACTGCTTGCCCTTGACGGCGTAGCTGACCGGGCCGCCGCGGGCGCCGGAGCCGGCGTTGAAGCGCCACAGTTCCTTGCCGTTGTCGGCGTCATAGGCAAACAGATGGCCTTCCATGTCGCCGGTGAACACCAGCCCACCGGCGGTGGTCAGCACGCTGGAGAGGGGCGGCAGCTCGTAGTGGATGCTCCACTTGATCTTGCCGGTCAGCGGGTCGCGGGCGTCGAGGCGGCCGTCCGGCTTCTTGCCGTTGGGCGGCGGCACCAGCTTGATCTCGTCGATGCCGAGGGACAGGGCCGAGATGGCGGTCAGGTTGGACGGGTCGTCCTTGCCGGAGACCACCTCGTTACACACTTCCATCGCGTGGGAGTACCACAGGCCGGTACCCGGGTTGTAGGCGCCGTGGTTCCAGCTGCGCGCGCCGAGCAGGTTGGGGCACAGCAGCTCTCGCTTGCCGGGCTGTGGGCGGCGCGGCTCGATGAGGGCGCCGGTCTTGGGGTCGATGCCCTTGGCCCAGTTCATGTTCTCGGCGAACTGCCAGACGTTCTCCAGCTTGCCGTCCTGCTTGTCCATCACGAAGACGAAGCCGCTCTTGTTGAGGTGGACGATCACGTCCTTGCCGTCCTTCTTGACCAGCAGGGCCTCGTAGGCGGCGTCGAAGTCCCAGGTGTCGTGGGGGATTTCCTGACGATGCCACTTGAGCTTGCCGGTCTTGGGGTCGAGGGCGAGCAGGGTGGAGGTGTACTTGTTGTCCCCTTCGCGGCCAGCGGTGTAGTAATCCGGCGCGGCGTTGGAGGTGCCGATGTAGATGGTGTCGGTGCTCTCGTCGTAGGTGCCGGGCATCCACGCCGAGCCGCCGCCCACCTTGCCGCTGTCGCCCGGCCAGCTGGCCGGGTCGTTCTTGATGATGTCGAAGTTCCACACCGGTTTGCCGGTGTCGGCGTTCACCGCGTAGATCTTGCCGGCGATGGGCTGGTCGCCGCCAGTGGTGCCGCCGAACAGCACGTCGCCGGCCAGTTGCGGCGGGGCCGAGAAGAGGGCGCCGTACTGGGTCTTCTGGTCGGTGAGCTGGGTGGACCAGACTTCCTTGCCGGTCTTCTGGTCGATGGCGATGAAGCGGCCGTCCAGCGTGCCGAGGAAGACCTTGCCGCGGCCCACCGTCACGCCGCGGCTGGCGGCAGCGTAGAAGACCTGCTTGGAGATGGCTGCCAGCTTGGGCTCGTAATGCCACAGGGTTTTGCCGTTGGTGGCGTCCACCGCCCACACGTTGTTGTTGGCCGACACGTAATACAGGATGCCGTCGATGACGATGGGGGTGGCCTGCAGGCCGTGCGTGATGTTGCCCGGCTGGTGGATCCACGCCACCTTGAGTTTCTTCACGTTGGTCTTGTTAATCTGGGTGAGGGGGCTGAAGCGCCAGGCGTTGTAGCTGCGGTGGTACTGCGGCCAGTTGTCCGGATCGGCATAGCCGGGGCGGGTGTCGGCGGCCAGCGCGGAGCCGGCGATCAGGCCGGCGGCACCGAGGCAGGCGGCCAGGCGGATTTGGGCGATCTTCATGGTGGTGTCCTTGTGTTCTTCTGGTGTGTCGGGGCGGGGGTCAGAACGTGAAGTTCAGGCCGACGTTGAGCAGTGTGGATTTGTTGCCTACGCTCGGAATGCCGGCGGCGACGATGCTGGTCTTGATGGTGGCGGCGTCACCGGCATCTACGTAGGCCATCTGAGCGTACAGGATGGTGTCGTTGCGCAGCGAGTAGTCGTTGCTGATCACGATGTTACGGGTGTGATCGTCCTTGTTCATGCGGTCCTTGTTGTCGTAGTAGGCAAGGGTCGCGGTGTTCTTGGGGTGCCATTTCCAGTCGGTGCCGACGCCGATCGCATTGACGTTGGACACGTTGGCGCCGGTGCTGAGGGAATTACGCGCGTTGAGGTAGTTGGCCTTGAAGGTGAAGTCGCCGAAGGGCACCGCGAAGCCGAGGCCGCCATGGCGCACGTTGTCGTTGGCGGTGGATTGGTCCTTGATGACCTGATAGGAGGCCGACAGCACCACCGGGCCGGTATAGGTGCCGCCCACCGCCCACACGCTGTTCTTGTCCAGGCTGCCGGCCTGGCCGCCGGGGGAGTACAGCACGCCGAAGCTGTAGGGGCCGAGGGTGTTGCGGTACTGGATGGCGTTGCTGAAGAAGATGCCGACGTCGTTGTTGGTGTTGCGGTCGGTGCCCGGCGCGCCGTTGGTGGCGGCGTACTGGTTGTAGGCCCAGGCGTAGAGGTTGGAGAACTGCTCCTTGAAGGCGCGCGGCTCGGTGCCGATGTGGGCCAGCAGGGCGGGGCCGTACTGGCGGCCGAAGGTCACGCTGCCCCAGTCGCCGCGCAGGCCCAGGTTGGCCTGGCGGCGGAAGAACGGGGTGCCGTTGCCCTGGGCGTCGCCGGTGCCGTGGAACTGGCCGTTGTTGGTGTCGAAGTGGGCTTCCAGGTTGAAGAAGCCTTCCAGGCCCTGGCCCAGGTCACGGTCCCCCTTGAAACCGATGATGGTCTGGCGCAGGCCGCTGGTTTCCATCGACGACTTGCTCTTGCCGTCGGTGCCGGTCTTGCTCTGGTAGAGCAGGCCGGCGTCGATGATGCCGTAGATCGCCACATTGGTTTCAGCCAGTGCCGGCAAGGCCAGGCCGGCCACGGCGATGGCGACGGCGTGGCGGAGAAGGCGTGGATTCTGTAGACGGCCCTTGGCTGCGGATGAGTGCTGAATCATGAATGTCTCCTCGTTATTGTCTTTCCGGCTATTGGGCCGGAAGCATCCGGATTCCGCCGGCTTAATAGGCCGGTGGTGAGGAGGGAATTGCAATTAGTTTGCCAGGTCGCGTTTTCCCAATTCTGGCGGGGAATAGGGCGGAAATGGGAAATGAAAGTAGAGACAGATGTCTCAATTGGCGGGGTGGTAATGGAGACAGGCGTCTCTTTTGTCTCTGCCGTCTCAGCGCTTATTGCTGCCCATTGCCCGCCGAATGGATGCCTGTCTGCGCGCAGGGCCTGTTCACAGGGCTTGGAGCGGCGTGGCGTGGAAATTGCTGAAAGTCAGCTGGAAATGGTACGCCATTTATATAACGAGCATAGACCGAATCCCCAAAGGAGCCTCCATGAACGCCACCGACAAATTCCTCGCCTCGTCCGCCCACGTGGACGAAGCGGCCGTTGCGCCGCTGCCCAATTCCCGCAAGATCCACGTCGAAGGCAGCCGCCCGGACATCCAGGTGCCGATGCGCGAAGTCTCCCAGGCCGACACGCCCACGGGTTTTGGTGGGGAGAAGAACCCGCCGATCTTCGTCTACGACTGTTCCGGCCCCTACACCGACCCGACCGCCCGCATCGACATCCGCTCCGGCCTGCCGGCCCTGCGCCAGGGCTGGATCGAGGAACGCGGTGACACCGAAGTGCTCGCCGACCTGTCCTCCGAGTTCGGCCGCGCCCGCGCCTTGGATTCCAAACTCGATGAGCTGCGCTTCCCCGGCCTGCACAGGAAGCCGCGCCGCGCACTGCCCGGCAAGAACGTCTCCCAGATGCACTACGCCCGCCAGGGGATCATCACGCCGGAGATGGAGTTCGTCGCCATCCGCGAGAACGTCAATCGGGCTGCCTATCTGGAAAGCCTGCGCGCCACCGGCCCGCAGGGCGAGAAGATGGCCGCGCTGCTGACCCGCCAGCACAAGGGCCAGGACTTCGGCGCCAGCATCCCCGGCGAGATCACCCCCGAGTTCGTGCGTTCCGAAGTCGCCCGCGGCCGCGCCATCATCCCCAACAACATCAACCACCCCGAGTCCGAGCCGATGATCATCGGCCGCAACTTCCTGGTGAAGATCAACGCCAACATCGGCAACTCGGCGCTCGGCTCCTCCATCAACGAGGAAGTGGACAAAATGACCTGGGCTACCCGCTGGGGCGGCGACACGGTGATGGACCTGTCCACCGGCAAGAACATCCACGAAACCCGCGAGTGGATCATCCGCAATTCGCCCGTGCCGATCGGCACCGTGCCCATCTACCAGGCCCTCGAGAAGGTGGACGGCAAGGCCGAGGAGCTGACCTGGGAGATCTTCCGCGACACGCTGATCGAACAGGCCGAGCAGGGCGTCGACTACTTCACGATCCACGCCGGCGTGCTGCTGCGCTACATCCCGATGACCGCCAACCGCATGACCGGCATCGTCAGCCGCGGCGGCTCGATCATGGCCAAGTGGTGCCTGGCCCACCACAAGGAGAGCTTCCTCTATACGAACTTCGAGGAAATCTGCGAGATCATGAAGGCCTACGACGTGGCCTTCAGCCTCGGCGACGGCCTGCGCCCCGGTTCCATCTACGACGCCAACGACGCGGCACAGCTGGGCGAGCTGGAAACCCTCGGCGAGCTGACCGACATCGCCTGGAAGCACGACGTGCAGACCATCATCGAAGGCCCGGGCCACGTGCCGATGCACCTGATCAAGGAGAACATGGACCTGCAGCTGAAGCACTGCAAGGAAGCCCCGTTCTACACCCTCGGCCCGCTGACCACCGACATCGCCCCCGGCTACGACCACATCACCAGCGGCATCGGCGCCGCGATGATCGGCTGGTACGGCACCGCCATGCTGTGCTACGTGACCCCCAAGGAGCACCTGGGCCTGCCGGACAAGAACGATGTGAAGGAAGGCATCATCACCTACAAGCTGGCCGCCCACGCCGCCGACCTCGCCAAGGGCCACCCGGGCGCGCAGATCCGCGACAACGCACTGTCCAAGGCCCGTTACGAGTTCCGCTGGGACGACCAGTTCAACCTGGGCCTGGACCCGGACAAGGCCAAGAGCTTCCACGACGAGACCCTGCCGAAGGAGTCCGCCAAGGTGGCCCACTTCTGCTCCATGTGCGGCCCGCACTTCTGCTCGATGAAGATCACCCAGGACGTGCGCGACTTCGCGGCGAAGCAGGGTATCGGCGAAGAGGAAGCGCTCAGCAAGGGCATGGAGACCAAGGCCGTCGAGTTCGTGAAGAGCGGCGCGGAGATCTACCAGAAGGTGTAAGGCCCGACGGCCCTGCGGCTTGCAGGCAGGGCGGCTTGAGAGAAAGCGGGTTGTAGGGGCGAGTGCATTCGCCCCTACAGGGGATGCGTGTGACCCCTTAGACCATCTCCCAGGCCAGCTTGCCGATCAGCACCGATACCACGGCCAGGAAGGCCTTGCGCACGAAGCCGCTGCCGTGGCGAACGGCCAGTCGCGTGCCGACCTGGGCGCCGGCCAGGTTGCACACCGCCATCGTCAGCCCGATGCCCCACAGCAGCGGGCCATGGCTGGCGAAGAAGGCGATGGCGGACAGGTTGGTGGCGACGTTGACCAGCTTGGCGCTGGCCGAGGCGCGCAGGAAGTCCATGCCGAACAGGCGCACGAAGCCGAAGATCAGGAAGCTGCCGGTGCCGGGGCCGAAGAAGCCGTCGTAGAAGCCGATGGCGGCACCGAAGGCGGCGGCGCGCCAGCGGTCCGACGGGTGTAGCTCGCGGGTCGGCGCGTGGCCGAGTTCCTTGCGGCGGAAAGTGTAGATGGCCACCGCCAGCATCAGCACCATCACCAGCGGGCGCATCGCTTCGCGGGGCAGCCAGGCCACCACCGCGGCGCCCAGCCAGGCGCCGACCAACGCTGCAAGGGCGGCCGGCAGCACCACGAACCACGGAATCCGTACGGTCCGTGCGTACTGCCACAGGGACGCACTGGTGCCGGCGATGCTCGACAGCTTGTTGGTGCCGAACAGCGTCGGGATGGGCACCTGCGGAAAGTGGCCGAGTAGGACCGGGATCTGGATCAGGCCGCCGCCGCCGACCACGGCATCGACCGCACCGGCGAAGAAGGCCACGCTGCCGAGCAGCAGGAGTTCGAGGGACATCGTGTTCGGTTTTCCGTTGGGGCGAAATCATGCGTCCTCCTGGCCGTGCTGGTAGCCGAGGGCGAATGAGTTCGCCCCCGCAAGGGGGGCGAGTTTCGGGCCGAAGAGGGGAAGGTCAGGCTGCGGCGGTAACGCCTTCGTCGACCGGCAGGGCTTCGTCTTCGTCGTCGAAGGCTTCATTGACCGGGACGATGGCGTTTTCCCACTTGGCGACGACGCTGGTGGCGATGGCGTTGCCGAGCACGTTGGTCACGGTGCGGCCCATGTCGAGGAAGTGGTCGATGCCCAGCACCAGCAGCAGGCCGGCTTCCGGCAGGTTGAACATCGGCAGCACCGCTGCGACGACGACCAGCGAGGCGCGCGGCACGCCGGCGATGCCCTTGGAGGACACCATCAGCACCAGCAACATGGTGATCTGCGTCGTCAGGCTCATTTCGATGCCGTAAGCCTGGGCGACGAACAGCGCCGCGAAGGTGGTGTAGATCATCGAGCCGTCCAGGTTGAAGGAGTAGCCCAGCGGCAGCACGAAGCTGGTGATGCGGTTCTTGATGCCGAACTTCTCGAGCTGCTCCATCAGCTTCGGGTAAGCCGATTCGCTGCTTGCCGTCGAGAAACCAAGCAGCATCGGGCCGCGGATCAGCTTGAGCAGGCGGAAGATGTTCTTGCCGAGCACGAAGTAGCCGGCGGCGATCAGCACGAGCCACAGGGCTGCCAGCGCAGCGTAGAAGCTGAGCAGCAGCTTGCCGAAGACGAGCAGCATGCCCAGACCGTTGGTGGTGATGATGCCGGCGACAGCGCCGAAGACGCCGACCGGGGCGAAGCGCATCACGTAGTCGGTGACCTTGAGCATCACATGGACGACTTCTTCCATGGTGCACACCAGGCTGCGCGCCGTCTGGCTGTGCAGGTGGCCCAGGGCAGTGCCGAAGAAGACCGCGAAGACCAGGATCTGCAGGATTTCATTGGCCGCCATCGCTTCGAAGATGTTCTTCGGGAAAACGTGGGTGATGAAGTCCTTCAGGTTCAGTGCGCTGGTCTTCAGGTTGGTGGCAGTGCCGGCCTCGGGCAGCGGCACGTTGAGGCCGGTGCCAGGCTGCAAGATGTTGGCGAAGAGCAGGCCGAGCAGCAGCGAACAGAACGAGGCGCCAACGAACCAGCCGAGGGCCTTGAGGCCGATGCGGCCGACCGTCTTGGTGTCGCCCATGCCGGCTAGGCCGGCAACCAGGGTCGCGAAGACCAGCGGGGCGATGATCATCTTGATCAGGCGCAGGAAGACGTCGGTCAGGATGCCGAAGTAGGAGGCGATCTCCTTGGCCTGGGCGGGGGTGGCGGCCAGCGTGTTGCAGGCGTAGCCGACAATGATGCCGAGCACCAGGGCGATCCCGATCAGGGTCGTCAGCCGGTTCATTTTCATGATGTTCTCCTTGGTTCCAGAAAGGGACGGGCGCTCAGGCGGCCCGGGCCGGGATCATTTGCGGCTTGGTCAGAATTTCGGGGCGCAGCACCTCGGCCAGCGCTTCGGCGCTCATCAGGCCGCGGTTGAGCACGATCTCGGCGACGCCCCTGCCGGTGGCGTGTGCCTCGGCGGCCACGTCGGTGGCGTTGGCGTAGCCGATGTAGGGGTTCAGCGCGGTGACGATGCCGATGGAGCGCTCGACGCTGGCGCGCAGGGCATCCCGATTGGCGGTGATGCCGTCCACGCACAGGTCGGCCAGCGTGGTGCAGCCGCGGGACAGGTGCAGCACGCTCTTGAACAGGCTGTGGGCGATGATCGGTTCGAAGGCGTTGAGCTGCAGCTGGCCGGCTTCGGCGGCGAAGGTGACGGTCATGTCGTTGCCGATCACTTCGAAGGCGATCTGGTTCACCACTTCCGGGATCACCGGATTGACCTTGCCCGGCATGATCGAGGAGCCGGCCTGGCGCGGCGGCAGGTTGATTTCGCAGAAGCCGGCGCGGGGGCCGGAGGAGAGCAGGCGCAGATCGTTGCAGACCTTGGACAGCTTGGCGGCGACGCGCTTGAGCACGCCGGACAGCTGGATGAAGGAGCCGCAGTCCTGAGTGGCTTCGATGAGGTTCGGCGAGGTAACGACCGGGATGCCGCTGACTTCGGCGAGGCGGCGGCACACCAGGCCGGCGTAGTCCGGGTGGGCGTTGATGCCGGTGCCGATGGCGGTGGCGCCGAGGTTGATTTCGCGGATCAGCAGCGCGGCTTCCTTCAGACGCTCCTCGTCCTCGCCGAGCATGGTGGCGTAGGTGGAGAACTCCTGGCCGAGGGTCATCGGCACCGCGTCCTGCAGTTGGGTGCGGCCCATCTTCAGCACGTCGGCGAATTCGGTGGCCTTGCGCTCGAAGGCGAAGCGCAGATGGGCCATGGCGTCCACCAGTCGGAAGATGCCCACGTAGGTGGCCAGCTTGAGCGCGGTGGGATACACGTCGTTGGTGGACTGGCTCATGTTGACGTGTTCGTTGGGGTGCAGGAACAGGTACTCCCCACGCCGGTGCCCCAGGATCTCCAGTGCCCGGTTGGCGATCACCTCGTTGGCGTTCATGTTGGTGGAGGTGCCGGCGCCGCCCTGGATGACGTCCACCACGAAGTGCTCGTGGAACTGGCCGGCAATCACTTCGCGGCAGGCCTTGACGATGGCCTCGGTCCGCTCGCTGTCGAGCAGGCCCAGTTCCTGGTTGGCCTGGGCGGCGGCGAGCTTGATCTGGGCGAGGGCACGCACCAGATCCGGATAGGCGGCGATGGAGATGCCGCTGATGTTGAAGTTCTCCAGGGCCCGCAGGGTGTGCACGCCGTAGTAGGCGGCGGTGGGGACCTGGCGGTCGCCGAGCAGGTCGTGTTCCGTGCGGTAGATGGCGGTGGTGGTCATACGTGTCTCCAATGCTTTTGAATGTCGTTTGCCGGGCCGTGGAGAGGCCGTCGTACCCATTCATTTGCAGGAGCTGTGCCACCGCCCGGACCTCGATCCGAGTTTTTATATGTATGTTTTTAAAGGGTTTTGTTTTCTCTGGTTACGGGTTCGTTCGGATTCCCGGAAAGGGGGCGAAAAAAGCATCCGGAAATCCGAACGCCGCGAAGGTGGGGCGGGCTCAGTACCAGTTCGAATCGTCGTCGTCGGTCGCCTTGCGGGCAGCGGCCTTTACGCGGACGGCTTCCTCGCGCAGGAAGGTGACGATCTGCCAGATCTCCTCTTCGCCGAGGGCCATGCCGAAGGAGCCCATCTGCGTGTTGGGGCGGCCCTTGGAGATGGTGTCGAACATGAACTTGTCGGAGTTGGGGCCGCCGGGGGCCCAGGCGCCGCGTACGAGCTGCGGGCACTTGCCACCGTGGCCGCGGGTGTTGTGGCACTGCTGGCAGTTGCGGCCGAACAGTTCCTCGCCCTTGCGGGCGGCTTCGGCATTGCCGGCGAGGGGATTGGCCGACGCGGCGGCTGCAGGTGCGCCACCGGCCGGCGTCACACCGAAGGCGTGGGCCAGGCCGCTGAGCCCGAGGGCGAGGCACAGGCCAATGGCGGAGGCCCGCTGCCGGACGGCACGGGCGGTGAGGGATGTGGGGGAGGTGCGGGGTGTCATGGTTCTCTGGTGTGGGGTCGTTGGTTTGATCACGGCGCCAGGCCGTGGGTCCTCAGGATTGCGTCGAGGCGGCCGTCGCTGCGCAGGCTGTTCACTGCGGCATTGACGTCGGCCAGCAGGGCCGCGTCGCTGCGGCGCAGCGCGAAGACGAAGCGGGTGCGGCCGGCGTCGGGCAGCGACAGGCCGTCGATGGTTGGGGCCTTGCCCAGCCGCCGGGCCTCGGCAAGGGCCGGTTGCCACAGCGCGGCGGCGTCCACGCTGCCGCTGGCGAGGGCGGCCAGCAGTGCGGCGTTGCTGCCGTAGGGCACCCGGTGCAGGTGCTGCTGGAACAAGTACAGATCGGCTGGCGTGGCGGTGACCACGCCGATCCGGCCGAGCTGGCGGGCGTCGTCGAGGCGGCGCACTGCCGTGCGCGCGCCGACCAGCACGTAGCCGGTTTCCAGGTATGGGTTGCTGGCCGCCAGGCGTTTCTCGGCCAGGTCCTCGTTGGGCCCGCCGCTCTCCGGAATGCCGGCGAACAGCGTGCAGGCGCCGCCGGCGAGGTTCTGTGCGAGGGCCTTGCCGAGGCCGCCCCGGTTCGGGATGGTCACCCACTGCAGGCGGAGGTCCCGGCCGAGCTGCCCGGCGACGGCGCGGGCCAGCTCGGCGTCGAGGCCGCCGTCCGGCAGGCTGCTGGCCGAGAACGGGGTGTTGGCCTCGGCGAGACAGACGGTCAGCGGGCCACCGCCTGGTTCTGCCGGGGGTGGCCCGCTGTTGGCCGGCTGGCCGTGGGCGAGCAGGGCCAGCAGGGCGCCGCAAAGGCGTATGCGCGGTGTCATGGATCGCTCCGCGGGCGCGGCCAAGGCTTCGGCCGCGCCCGCCGCAAGGGCAGGGTTTAGCGGTACTGGGGCGTGAGGGCGAAGACCATCATGCCGCCACCGCGGTTCTGGTGCTTGAACAGCTCGCCGTACACCAGCGGCCACAGGCTGCCGCCGCCGGGGCCGTAGACGATGGCCACGTACTGCTGGCCGTTCACGTTGAAGGTGGTCGGGTTGCCGTGGATGCCGGTGCCGACGTTGAAGCGCCACAGGGTCTCGCCGGTGTCGTCGCGCATCGCCGAGAAGTAGCCCTCGGCGTCGCCGGAGAAGACCAGCCCGCCGGCGGTGGCGAGCAGGCCGCTGGTGGCCGGCGTGCTCTGCGGGCGGGACCACGCCAGCTTGCCGGTGGTGGCGTCGAAGGCCTTCACGCCGCCGGTGTAGGGGTTGGCCTTGAGGACCTTGGACGACAGGAACCACTCGCCCTGCTTCCATTCCATCTTCTTGGCCTGGATGTCCATCGAGCTGTCGATGTAGGGCACGTAGAGCAGCTTGGTGAGCGGGCTGTAGGCGGCCGGGTGCCACTCCTTGCCGCCGTCGAGGATGGGCGCCACGTCGGTGGCGACCTTGTCGTAGCCGGGGACCTTGTCCGGATTGACGATCGGACGACAGTTGCCCTGGAAGCCGGTGACCCAGTTCACGCGGGCGATCGGCACCACCCAGTTGCACTTGCCGCTGTCCCGGTTGATCGAATAGACGTGGCCGTTGCGGTCGGCGTGCAGCCATACCTTGCGGCCTTGGTCGTCGTCCACCAGGATGGTTTCGTTGTTGCCGTCGTAGTCCCAGGAGTCGTTGGGGGTGTACTGGAAGTGGTGCTTGATCTTGCCGGTGGTGGCGTCGAGGGCGAGCGTGGAGTTGCTGTACAGGTTGTCGCCGGCGCGCACGCGGGGGTCGAAGTCCGGTGACGGGTTGCCGACGCCCCAGAATATGGTCTTGGTCTTGGGGTCGTAGTTGCCGGTCAGCCAGGCCGAGGCGCCGCCGGTCTTCCAGGAGTCGTTGGCCCAGGTCTTGGCAGCGGGGTCGTTGGCGCTGGTCGGGCGGGTGGTGGTCTGCCAGGCGATCTTGCCGGTGTCCGGGTCGAGGGCGGTGATCTTGCCGACGTTGCCGCCCACGTCGGAGCCGGAGTTGCCGACCACGATCAGGCCGTTGGCGACCAGCGGCATGGAGGTGTAGATCTCGCCGGTGCGGTAGTCGCCGAGGGGCACGTCCCACACCACGCGGCCGGTAGTATTGTCGAGGGCGACCACGTGGCTGTCGAGGGTCGCCATGTAGACCATGTTCTTGAACACCGCGACGCCCCGGTTGACAGCCTCGCAGCACAGGCGCGGGCCCAGGTCGCCGGGCAGCGGGTGCTCGTACTTCCACAGCATGCGGCCGCTCTCGCCGTCGAGGGAGAAGACCTTGTTCTGGCTGGCGGTGACGTAGATGCGGCCGTTGACGACGGTGGTCTGGCTGTCCTGGGCGTCGTTCACGCCGAAGGACAGGTTCCATTTGGGCACCAATCTCACCACGTTGTCGCGGGTGATCTGGCGCAGCTGGCTGAAGCGGGTGGCCTGGTAGTCCTTGCCGTAGTGCAGCCAGTTGTTGGCGTCCTTGTCGGCGTTGATCAGCATGTCCTCGGACACGTAGTTGGGGCGCCACTTGAAGCCGGCTTCCAGGACGTCGACACCGAGGGGCGGCTCCGGATCGGCAGGGGCCGCGTCGGCCGCCAGCGCGCCGGTGGCGAACAGCGTCGCCAGGGCGGCGGCCAGCACCGACCCGGAAATGCGTTGGGTTTTTCTCATCGTTTTGTCTCCCGCTTTGTGCGTGGTGTGGTGGATCTTGTCGTCAGGCCGTGCGAGGCTGCGTCGCAACGGCCGGCAAGCTCCTCCAGCCAGCTTTGTGCCAGACAGTGAAATCTTTTCTTAACAAGGGCTTGCGTTTGGTGTGCGGTCGGTGGGCGAGACACTCTTCTCAATTTGGGCAGTCTGATCGAGACAGGCGAGACAGTTGTCTCAAGCCCGCAGTGGTTCCCTGCGCGGAGCGGCGGAGAGGGCCGGAGCGGACGCGGATGGCCCGGAGGGTGTAGTCTCGCCCCTGTCGGGCGGGCGTCGGTCGCTCCTGTCCGTCATGCATCGCGCCCAGCGTGATGTGTCGAGGCCGGTCGGGACGACCGGGATGCGGGCCGGATGCGGTGTGTGACGAGTGGATCGATGTCTTTGCGGATTGCAATAAACGGGTACGGGCGGATCGGACGGTGTTTCCTGCGGGCCTTGCTGGCCTCGCCGATGCGGGAGGGGTTTTCGGTGGTGGTGATCAACGAGCCGGCCGATCTGGACAGCATGGCTTACCTGACCCGCTTCGATTCCACCCATGGCTGCTTTCCGGGCACCGTCGAGGTCGGCGAAGGCTGCCTGCGCATCGACGGCAAGGACATCCCGGTTTTCCATGCGGACACGCCGGAGGGCGTGGACTGGGGGAAGATCGGCGTGGACGTGCTGGTGGAGGCCTCGGGGCGCTACAGCTACCGGCCGGAGCTGCAGCGCTTCCTGGATGCGGGCTGCCGGCGCCTGCTGCTGTCCCATCCGGGGCATAGCGCCGGCGACGTGGACCAGACGATCGTATTCGGCATGAACCATGAACTGCTGAGCGGCGCGGAGCGCATCGTGTCGGCAGCGTCGTGCACCACCAACGCCATCGTGCCGGTGCTGTCCATCCTCGACGAGGCCTATGGGCTGGACCACGCGATGCTGACCACGCTGCATTCGGTGATGAACGATCAGCCGCTGATCGACGGCTACCACCACACCGACCTGCACCGCACCCGTTCGGCGATGCAGTCGATGATCCCGGTGTCCACCGGTTTGGCCCGTGGCGTGCAGCGCCTGCTGCCGCACCTGGCCGGGCGTATCGAATCAAAGGCGATCCGCGTGCCGGTTGTGAACGTATCGGCCATCGACCTGATGGTGACGCTGAAGCGCGGCACCGACGCGGCCGATGTTAAGGCCCGCCTGCGGGCGGCGGTGGAAGGCCAGGGCTCCGGCCGCATGGCCTACACGGACGAACCGCACGCCTCCATCGACTTCAACCACAGTCCCCACTCGGCCATTGTGGACGGCGGCCAGACCCGCATGAGCGGCGACCGCCTGCTTAATCTGCTGGTGTGGTTCGACAACGAATGGGGCTTCGCCAACCGGATGGTGGATGTGGCGGCCTACTGGGGTTCGCGGATGGGCTGAGGGGTAGAGCGGGGCGGTATCGGGCGGCGACTTCAGCCCGATACCGGCGGCCTTGACGGTGGCGACGAATGCGGGGCCGGCGTATCCGTATGCCCCCGGACGCCCATCGACCAGCGTCGGAACAGCATTGTCTTCAGCGCGGCGGCGTGCCGTGCAGGGATTCGGTCTGTCTCAATTGCGGGAACAGGCGCGTCCACAGCGCCACGACCATCAGCGTGGCGGCGCCGCCGATCAGCACCGACGGCACCGCGCCGAACCACGCGGCGGTGAGGCCGGATTCGAATTCGCCGAGCTGGTTGGAGGCGCCGACGAAGATGGAATGGACCGCGCTGACCCGGCCGCGCATGTCGTCCGGCGTCTGCAGCTGCACCAGGGACTGGCGGATCACCATGCTGACCATGTCGGTGGCGCCGCCGATGGCGAGGAAGAACACCGACAGCCACAGGTTGGAGGACAGGCCGAAGGCGATGATGGACAGCCCGTAGGCGGCCACCGCTGCGTACAGAATGCGTCCGACCGAATGGCGCAGTGGGTTGCGGGCCAGCCACAGGGCCATCGCCAGCGCGCCAATGGCTGGTCCGGAGCGGAGCAGGCCGAGGCCCCAGGAGCCGGTGTGCAGCACCTCGTGGGCGATGATCGGCAGCAGCGCGGTGGCGCCGCCGAACAGCACCGCGAAGAGGTCCAGCGACATGGCGCCGAAGACGATGCCCTGGCCACGGATGAAGAGGATGCCGGCGACGAAGCGCTGCCACGCCGAGCCGGCCAGCACGCGTTCCACGTGCACGTCGGGCAGGCGCGCCAGGAAGATCGACGACAGGGCCAGCAGCAAAGCGGTGAGGCCGTACACCAGCGGCGCACCGAACAGGTACAGGAAACCGCCGAGGGCCGGCGCGACGATGGTTGCCGCCTGCATCGCCGAGGCGCTCAGCGCCAGCGCCCGCGGTAGCGCGGCGGCGGGCACGAGGCTCGGCAGCAGGGATGCGCTGGCCGGCATCTGGAAGGTCTGGGCGGCACCGAGAACCAGCACTACACCGAAGATCAGCTCGCGGCTGACGAAACCGGTGGCGCTGGCGATGGCAAGGACGGCCAAGCCGGCAGTCTGCACCAACTGGGCGGCGACGGTCAGCCAGCGCCGGTCATGGCGGTCGGCCAGGTCGCCGGCGATGGCGGTGAGCAGGATGCGCGGCAGGAACTGGATCAGGCCAACCAGGCCCAGGTCCAGCGCGCTGCCGGTGAGCTGGTAGACCTGCCAGCCGACCGCCACGTCCTTGATCTGGCTGCCGCCGCCATACAGGATGCGCGCCAACCAGAACAGCACGAATGGGCGGTGCCGGCGCAGAAAGTCCGGCGCGTGGGGATCGGGGGCTGAGGTGCTCATTCGCCGCGGGACAGTGCCGGGCGGCGACCGATTTCCACCTTCAGGTCGAGCTTGTCCTTGCCGCGGCGCAGTTCGACGTTGGCCTTGCGCCCCGGCAGGAGCGCTGCGATGGCTTCCAGCATGATCTGCGGGTCATTGACCTTGCGCCCTTCGACGGTCAGCAGTACATCGCCCGGCTTGACGCCGGCGCGGTCGGCAGGGCTGCCACGCATGACGCCGGAGATCAGCGTGCCGTCGCTGGACGGCATGCCGAAGGAGTCGGCCAGATCGGACGTGATGGCCTGCACTTCGACGCCGATCCAGCCGCGCGTGACGGAACCGCTCTGGATGATCTGCTCCATCACGCTGCGGGCCAGGGACACCGGGATTGCGAAGCCAATGCCGAGGGAGCCGCCGGAGCGGGAGTAGATCGCGGCGTTGATGCCGACCAGATTACCGGCTGCGTCGATCAGCGCACCGCCGGAGTTGCCGGGGTTGATCGCCGCGTCGGTCTGGATGAAGTCCTCGAAGGTGTTGATGCCCAGGTGGGAGCGGCCAAGGGCCGACACGATACCCATCGTGACCGTCTGCCCGACGCCGAAGGGGTTGCCGATGGCCAGCACCACATCGCCAACATGGAGCTGTTCGGTGTGGCCGAAGGTGATCGGGTGCAGCTTGCCGTCGGTCTTGATCTGAAGCACGGCCAGGTCGGACTCCGGATCGCGGCCGACGATGCGGGCCGGCAGCTTGCGGCCGTCGTTGAGAGCGACCTCGATCTCGTCGGCGGCCTCGATGACGTGGTTGTTGGTGAGGATGTAACCTTCCGGTGACACGATGACGCCCGAGCCGAGGCCGGAGGCGCGTTGCTGGGGCTTGTTGTTATTGTTCAGGCGGTCGCCGAAGAAGTGGCGGAACAGCGGGTCATCGCTGAAGGGATTGCGCTGGGCCTTCACCTCCTTGCTGGTGAACACGTGTACCACGGCTGGCAGCGCGGCTTTGGCGGCGTCTGCATACGAAGCCGGGCCTTTCCCCGTCGGGAGCGCCGCAGGGGCCGCTGCTTCCTGGATGGTCACGGAGGGCAGTACGGCGCGCTCGCCGATCCATTCGGGTTTCAGCGTGCTGACCACGAACAGGATCGCCACCGAGATGGTGACGGCTTGGGCAAAGATCATCCACAGGCGATGCATCGTAAAATCTGCGACCGGGGGTGCCCGAAGGCATCCGGAAATTTGAAGGGTTAAGGGGAGGCGGCCATGGACAGAGCCGAATTGCAGCGCTATCTCGACACTCTGCTGAATGTCGGCGGATTCAAGGATTATTGCCCAAATGGGTTGCAGGTGGAAGGACGGGGCGAGGTGCGCCGCGTGGTGTGCGGCGTGACGGCCAGTCAGGCGCTCCTCGATGCGGCGGTGGCGAAGCGGGCGGACGCGGTGCTGGTCCATCATGGCTACTTCTGGCGTGGCGAGGACGGGCGCATCACCGGCATGCGCAAGCGCCGCCTGGCAACGCTGCTCAACAACGACATCAACCTGTTCGCCTACCACTTGCCGCTGGATGCCCATGCGGAGCTGGGCAACAACGCGCAGCTGGGCAAGCTGATGGGCTGGCACGGGGACGGGCGCTTCGGCGAGCAGGATCTGGGCTGGACCGGTTCTTTATCCCATGAAACCACGCTGACGGCGCTGGCTCGCCAGGCTGCCGCGCGGCTCGGGCGCGAGCCGCTGGTGCTTGGCGATGCCCGGCGAGCGGTACGACGGGTGGCCTGGTGCACGGGCGGTGCGCAGGGCTATTTCGAGCAGGCCATCGCCACCGGCGTGGACTGCTTCATCTCTGGTGAGGTGTCGGAGCAGACGACCCACCTGGCGCGCGAGTCTGGCGTGGCCTACCTGGCGGTGGGCCACCATGCCAGCGAACGTTATGGCGTGCAGGCGCTGGGCCGCCACCTGGCCGAAACCTTCGGCATCGAAGCCGAGTTCGTCGAGGTGGATAACCCGGTCTGATCAGGCTGCCTTGCTGGCCGGACTGGGCTCCAGGTCTGCAAGGGTGAGTTCCAGGTTAGGCCGATAGGTGCCCAGTGTGTCGTCGAGGACGGCGACCAGCAGCAGGAGTTCTTCGATCACGTTGAGGGGGAAGCCCTGACGGGTGCCGTTGCGGTTGTCGCGCAGCAACTGGTGGATGTAGACCTGGGCTTCCTGGGTTCCCCACAACTCCTGCAGTTGGTGCGTGACATGCTCCATCTGTTCGATGGAGTCCGGTGCGGCCCGGGACGCCTTGAAGTCGGCCCAGGTGATCGTCTTGACGTTGAAGGTCTTGTTGAGCTGACGGGTCAGTGCCTCAAACTCGGCCCGCATGCCGGCCACATGATAGACGTCGAGCAGCTTGAGCCACGGTTTTACGGCCTGGCGCGGGTTATGGCGGATGTAGTCGGCCAGCGTCTCGGCGGCACCTTGGGTGCGGCCAAAAGACATCATGATTTCCGCCAGTTCGAGGGCTGAATCCTGTTCGTCGACGGTTTCGTCGAAAGGGATCGGATGGGCAGGGGCGAACGTGCGCGCGGTCCAGTCGGTAGCCTCGTCGGGGGCGGCCTGCTGTGCGTAGGATTGCGGCGGGAGAGGTATCGCTGGCAGCGCGGTCGGCGCGGCCTGGGCCTGCGGTGCCGCAGGAGTGGCGGCCGCCTCGGTGTGGGATTCGATGACGGGTTCGCGGGGGTACGAGGTCTCGTCCGGTAGCTCCGCATCGACTTCGGTTGCAGATCCGGCCTCGGCGCGTCGCTTGCGCATCCACGTCAGGGCCAGGCCGCCAGCGACCACCGCTACGATGCCGCCGAGCGCGATCAGCCAGTCCGGCATGGCGCCAGGGCCAACATTGGCCTGCTGCGGGGCAGCGGGAGGCATGGGCCGCGCTGGGGGGGAGGAGCTGCCGTGGCCTGCTCAGGGGGGGCTGCTCCGGCGCCGGGCGCCGGGCCGCCTCCTGCCTGTCCAGTTCGGCAATGCGTTGGCGTAGCACCGTCTGGTATTCCTCGAGGCGCTTGATCTTTTCGTCGAGTTCCAGTTGGGCCGAAACGCTTGCGTCGTAGGCGGAGACCGTCGATTTGCCGGCGGGAGGCTCCTGGGTGTTTGCCGCGGCGGGGGGATGGGAAAGCTGGTAGTCGAGGCGCAGCGCCGGGTTTTTGTCCTTGCTGAGGATCAGTCTATCGCCATGTCGGTTCTTGCCCGTTCCTGTCCGGGTGGTCTTGTTGCGTGCAGTGACCGTAGGTTGGCCGGCATGGTCACTGCGTTTGCCGACAGGCACTGCGACGGTCTGCGAGGATCTGCGGGCCGGGGTGCCACGGGGGCGCGGCGAGGGGAGGGCGTTGGCGGCTGTGGGGGGGCTGATCTCCGGGGTGCTTGCGTGTTCGATCGGCGGTTGCAGAAGGATGGGATAGTCGCGCTGGAGGTCGACTCCGCAGGTCATGCGCAGGCTGAGCATGGCGGCCGGGTGGTTGATGGGCTCGCGGGTTGTGATGCGCAGCCGGTTTCCTTGGAGTGAGAGCCGGGCGTTCCGGATCCTGGGCAGGTCGTCAGCACTTGCCGTAGCAGGCGCGACGATCAGGAGACAGTCCGGCTCGATTGATTCACCCGCAGCAGGAGTCAGCCGCAGTTCTGCGCGCAAGGGTTGGCCCAGCGCGGAGTGGACGACAAGATCACCCATCCCTGCCGCCATGACGGAAGGTTCGAATAACAGGGCAAGCGTCGCGACGAGTATGGAGAGGGGCTTTTGCGCGCTGTTCATCAATGGAGACGGAGGCGATGGGATCGCGGTTGCTTTGTTGTGCGTTGCGGCATCCACCAGTGCGCCGCAGTCGATACAATATTCTAGTGAAGTTTGTCTGTAGGCGCGGTGCCTTGTTTTCCGCGAAACAAAGGCAAATGTTACGTGTCGTGAAATGGACCACGGATTTTCTTTCGGTCCATTTGCGCATTGTCCCTCGTCATTTTGTTTTTTGATTTCAATGCCGCTTTCCGAACCTGTTGTCCGGCGTCGTCGCGCCCATACCCGTAGCATCGAAGTCCAGGGCTTTTTGAGGGACGATGGCTTGTTCGACCTGGATGCTCGTCTGACCGACGCGAAGGATGCCGACTATCCGCTTGCGTCCGGCATCCGCAAGGCCGGCGATCCGGTGCATGACCTGTTCATCCGCGTCACCATCGATAGTTCTTTCGAGGTTGTCGATGTGGAGGCTCATTCCGAATGGGTGCCCTATCCAGGTGGTTGTGACACCATCGGGCCTGCATATCGGGCGCTGATCGGCCTGAATCTGGTGCGTGGCTTCCGCAAGGCTGTCAGCGAGATGTTCAGCGATGTGCGGGGATGCACCCATCTTACGGAATTGCTGGCATCCCTGCCGACCGCGGCGATCCAGACGATGGCCACCTTCCGGCGCGACACGGGAGAGGGCGACGACGGTGGCAAACCCTTCCAGCTCGACCGTTGCCATGCCCTCGAAACGACCTCTCAGACGGTGAAGCGCTATTACCCGCGCTGGTACCGCAAGTCCGATCCCGCATAGCCCGGAACTGCCGCCACTGTGCGGTGCAGCGTGAAAGCGGTTGTGCCCGAGGTTTCGTATATAATCGGTCGGTCCAAATACCGACATGTCAAGAAGCAGGTCGGCTGCGGATGGTTTTCCGGCCAGCCCGGCAGCATAAGCGGGCAGGGTGGAAAGCGGGGCGGTACATACGTTGGACGAGGGAGAACGGCGTATGTGTCGCGGGGTGCGTGCTGGCCCCGAAGAGTCCCATCAACCAAGCGTGAGCGGCCTTTATAAGGCCAAGACTTCGATCGAAGGGCAACCATGAAAATTCACGAATATCAGGGCAAACAAATCCTGAAGAAGTTCGGCGTAACGGTTCCGCGCGGTATTCACTGCACGACCGTGGACGACGCGGTCAAGGCAGCTGAAACCCTGGGCGGTAAGGTTTGGGTCGTCAAGGCCCAGATCCACGCCGGCGGGCGCGGCAAGGGCGGTGGCGTGAAAGTCGCCAAGTCCCTGGACGAAGTACGCCAGTACGCCGACCAGATCCTCGGCATGCAGCTGATCACCCATCAGACCGGCCCGGAAGGCCAGAAGGTGCGTAATCTGCTGATCGAGGAAGGCGCCGACATCAAGCACGAGTACTACGTTGCAGCGCTGACCGACCGCGCGACCCAGAAGGTTGCGATCATGGCCTCCTCAGAAGGCGGCATGGACATCGAGGAAGTTGCCCACAGCACCCCCGAGAAGATCATCAAGGTCTTCGTCGATCCGCTCACCGGTCTGACCGACGAGCAGGCGTTGACGCTGGCCAAGGGCATCGGCATTCCCGAAGGCTCCGTGGCCCAGGCCGTGGACACCTTCAAGAAGCTGTACACCACCTACATGGAAACCGACGCTTCGCTGGCGGAAATCAATCCGCTGATCCACGAAGGCGACGGCACCATCAAGGCTCTGGACGCCAAGTTCAACTTCGACTCCAACGCCCTGTACCGCCATCCCGAAATCGTCGAGATGCGTGACCTGGACGAAGAAGACGCGGACGAAATCGAAGCTTCCAAGTTCGATCTGGCCTACATCTCCCTGGACGGCAATATCGGCTGTCTGGTGAACGGCGCCGGTCTGGCGATGGCCACCATGGACACCATCAAGCTGTTCGGTGCCGAGCCGGCCAACTTCCTCGACGTGGGCGGCGGTGCCACCACCGAGAAGGTGACCGAAGCCTTCAAGATCATGCTCAAGAACCCCAAGGTCAAGGGCATTCTCGTCAACATCTTCGGCGGCATCATGCGCTGCGACACCATCGCCACCGGCGTGGTCACCGCGGCCAAGGAAGTGCACCTGTCCGTCCCGCTGGTCGTCCGCATGAAGGGCACCAACGAAGAGATCGGCAAGCAGATCCTGCGCGATTCGGGCCTCCCGATCATCGCGGCCGACACCATGGCCGAAGCGGCCCAGAAGATCGTCGACGCGGTCAAGTAAGGAGTTAGCGAATGTCCATCCTGATCAACAAAGACACCAAGGTCATCACCCAGGGCATCACCGGCAAGACCGGTCAGTTCCACACCGAGAAGTGCCAGGAGTATGCAAACGGCAAGGAATGCTTCGTTGCCGGTGTGAACCCCAAGAAGGCTGGCGAGAAGATCTTCGACATCCCCATCTACGCGTCCGTCAAGGAAGCGGCTGCCGAAACCGGCGCTACCGTGTCCGTGATCTACGTGCCGCCCGCAGGCGCGGCTGCCGCGATCTGGGAAGCTGTCGAGGCCGACCTGGATCTGGCAATCTGCATCACCGAAGGCATCCCCGTCCGCGACATGCTGGAAGTGCGCAACAAGATGAAGGCCAAGGAAGCTGCTGGCGGCAAGAAGACCCTGCTGCTGGGGCCGAACTGCCCCGGTCTCATCACCCCCGACGAAATCAAGATCGGCATCATGCCGGGCCACATCCACCGCAAGGGTCGTATCGGCGTGGTTTCCCGCTCCGGCACCCTGACCTACGAAGCCGTTGCCCAGCTGACCGAAATCGGTCTGGGTCAGTCTTCCGCCGTCGGTATCGGTGGTGACCCGATCAACGGTTTGAAGCACATCGACGTCATGCAGATGTTCAATGACGATCCGGATACCGACGCCGTCATCATGATCGGCGAAATCGGTGGCCCCGATGAAGCTGAAGCCGCCCAGTGGTGCAAGGCCAACATGAAGAAGCCGATCGTCGGCTTCATCGCCGGTGTGACTGCCCCCGCGGGCAAGCGCATGGGCCATGCTGGTGCGCTGATCTCCGGCGGTGCGGATACCGCTGATGCCAAGCTCGCCATCATGGAAGAGTGCGGCTTCAAAGTGACCCGCAACCCGTCCGAAATGGCCAAGTTGCTGAAGGCTATGCTGTAATCAGGTTTATAGCTTGACGCAGACCGCGCCCGTGGCTGACGCCCGGGCGCGGTTTTATTTTTAGTACCCTTCTTTCCATTGATTGAGTCTCACATGCCCGAGTTTCTGGTGCCGATGTTCTGGATTGGCTTGCTGCAGATCGTGGCTATCGATCTGGTGTTGTCCGGTGACAACGCGGTGGTGATTGCGTTGGCTTGCCGGCGCTTGCAGCCGGAACAGCGGAAGGTCGGTATCTTCTGGGGCGTGGCAGGGGCTGTTGGCCTACGAGTGGTGCTGACCGCGTTTGCGGCGAGCCTGCTCGGGCTGGCTTGGCTGAAACTGATCGGTGGGCTCGTGTTGCTGTGGATTGGCACCAAGTTGCTGCTGCCCGAGGATGATGGCAATCACGAGATCGACGCGGCGACCTCGGTCGCGGGAGCGGTGAAGACGATCATCTTGGCCGATTTCGTGATGAGTGTTGACAATGTGATCGGTGTAGCGGGGGCTGCGGGAGACAGCCTGGTGCTGTTGGGGCTCGGTCTGGCAGTGAGCATTCCGATCATCGTGTGGTCCAGCCAACTCATCATGAGGTGCATGGAGCGCTTTCCGTTGATCGTCACGCTCGGGGCGGCGCTACTGGGGTGGGTGGCAGGAGGCATGATCGTCGATGACCCGCTCTGGCGTTCCATCCTGGTCGATCGTCCCGCATGGTTGAGGCCAGTGGCGGGAGGCGTGGGGGCCTTGGTCGTGTTGGGGGTGGCCCGTTTGCTGCAAAAGCGCACAGAGAACGCTCCGGAGCGGCAGATTCTTTGAGGCGCATTGCCTAAACTTCGACCATGGATCAACAACAGTCTGTGCGTTGGCGCATGGCCATGCTTTCCCATGTTGGGCGTGTTCGCGTCCGGAATGAGGATTACGTCTGTTGTTCCGAGCGCCTGGGCCTTGCCGTACTGACCGATGGTATGGGGGGGCATGTAGGGGGGGCCGTGGCATCCCGCCTTGCTGCCGAGGCCTGGATGGCGTACATGCAGATGGTCGTGGCACAGGGGGCGGTCAATGAGGGCGAGCTGAGGGGAGCGGTTGCTGCTGCCAATCAGTCCGTGTTCGACGAGGCCCGGCGGGATCCGTTTCTGAGGCAGATGGGAACGACCTTGGCCGGGATCTGCCTGCCTGATTCCCGCGACCGCTTGCTGGCCTGTCATGTGGGGGATTCCCGCATCTACCGGTGGCGGAACGATGTACTCGATTGCCTGACCCGTGATCACAGCGTATTGCGGGAGCAATGCGACGCGGGCATGATTGATCCCCTTGCTCCCGGCCCCCTCGAGTTGCGTGGTCTGTTGACCCGGGCGGTTGGTGTGGCAGCCAGTGTCGAAGCGGATGTGGCTGATTTTCCGCTGCAGGATGGTGACATTTATCTCCTGTGCTCGGATGGGGTAACCGATATGCTTCCCGACTCTGAAATCGCGGATGTGCTGGGGGCGCTTGGTGGGGCTCCCCGATTGGCGGCAGAGCACCTCATCGATCTGGCGAATGATCGGGGGGGCGTGGATAATGTTTCGGTTGTCATTGCGTCGTCGCGCCGAGCAGGACGGCTCGGCACTGAACTTGATTGAGGCTGGTTGTAGATAGGAAGAGTGATGCCCAGGTTGATATTGAGCATGGATGGTCTGGTGTTGAAGGAGATGACTCTTGAAAAGGAGCGCACGACCATCGGCCGGAAACCGCACAACGACATCCAGATCGACAATCTGGCAATCAGCGGCGAGCATGCGGCGATCGTGACCATCCTCAATGACGCTTTTCTTGAGGACATGAACAGTACCAATGGCACCTATGTGAATGGGCAGCCAGTCAAGAAGCATGTCCTGAAGGACTGCGATGTTATCGAGTTGGGAAAGTACCGCTTGAAGTATCTTGTCGACAGTGCGTCCGGGGCTGAGCAGGGTGAGGCCGTGAGCTACGCTCAGGCTGCTGTGGCGACGGATGTGGGGTCTGCGTCGAATGCATCGGCGGATCTGACTTCCACCAATGCTGCCGCTCCGGTGGGGGCGCTGGGCATGCTGCAGATTCTCAGCGGAGCGCATGCGGGGCGCACGCTGGAATTGTCCAAATCCCTGACTACTCTTGGCAAGCCGGGTACCCAGGTTGCGGTGATTACCCGGCGTCCGCACGGTTATTTCATCACCCACGTCGAAGGGACTGTCTTCCCGCTTGTGAATGGCCGCGCCCTGGATGCCCAGGCGCATCGCCTGAACGACAATGACATCATTGAAATTGCCGGTGTCAAAATGGAGTTCTTTACGAAGAGCGCGACTTGACCGGGGGGCCCGGACTTGGCTGTGTTGATCCACTCGCGCCAGGGATGGCAGTGCGTAGCCCGGAGTTCATTGGAATTTTTCCGACTATTCGCGAGGGCTGGGCGACTGGCCGATCGCACTTGAGAGGTGCCGAGATATCAAGATGAAAGTAAGGGTTCTCGGGTGCAGCGGCGGGATTGGTGGGCGTAGTCAGCGTACTACCGCCCTGCTGGTGGATCATGATGTGCTGATTGACGCCGGTACGGGTGTTGGTGATCTGGAATTTGAAGAACTCCTGCGCATCGATCACGTCTTCGTGACACACGCCCATCTCGATCACATCGCGATGATCCCCTTGCTTGTCGACACGGTCGGTGACGCACGTTCGATGCCAATCGTCGTGCACGGCACCCCCGAGACGCTGCGTATTCTGCGTTCGCACATTTTCAACTGGCTGGTGTGGCCCGACTTTTCGTCGATTCCCGATCGTAGCAATCCGTTCCTGCGTTTCCAGGAAATGCGGGTTGGCGAGTCGGCGCGGATTGGAGGAGGGCGTGAGGTCGCGATGCTGCCGGCACTGCACACAGTGCCAGCGGTGGCTTATCAGTTGTCGGTGGATGGGCGCAGTCTGGTGTTCTCTGGCGATACGGCGTACTCGGATGCGCTGATTGCAGCCATCAACAAGATTCCCGATCTTCGGCATCTGATTGTCGAGACCGCTTTTCCCGACGAGCAACAAGATCTGGCACTGGCATCCCGTCATCTGTGTCCAAGCCTGCTGGCCTTGTTCCTGGAAAAGGTGAAGGCGAAGCCGGATGTATGGATTACCCACCTCAAGCCAAGTCGAGCACAGACGACGCTGCAGGAAATTACCGACAATTGCGGCCAATTCAAGCCGAAAGCGTTGTACAACGGTCTTGAAATCGAGGTCTGATTGCCGCGCCGTTGCGTCGAAGTTACCGGTTCGTCTCTGTGAGTGTTTCTTCAAGTCAAGCGGCTGTATGAAATGTTTCATTTTCCGGATATGACTTTTCCATGAGTAGCAGTGCTCTCAGCAGACCGAGCGGCCGTGATGTGGCCAGTCGCCTAGCCTTCTTCAAAGGTCTTCAGGCCGTCACCAACAGAGTTCATGCAACCGAGAACATCGACGAAATCATCTTCGAGCTCTCGTCGGAGATCTGTGCGCTGTTTGCTGCCGAGCGCATGACTATTTATGTGGTTGATGACAATCGCAGCACGATCTCATCGCGGATCAAGACCGGCTTGCAGACCATCCGTACGATCCGGCTGCCAATCGCCGAGAACAGTGTGGCCGGCTATGTGGCGCTGACAGGGAAAATGCTCAATATCGCCGATGCGTACGATGAACATGCGCTGAAGGCCATTTCGCCACGCATGGAGTTCCGGCGGGAAGTCGACGAGAGATCGGGTTATCGGTCCCATCAGATGCTGGTGGCGCCGATCCGGCAGGACGAAGGTGATGTGCTGGGGGTCATTCAGCTCATCAATAGCCGTAGTGGCGAAGCTTTTTCGTCCGTGGCGGAAGAAGGCATCCAGGGGCTTGGGCAGACGCTCGCGATAGCCTTTTCCCAACGTCGCCATGCGCTGACCCAGCCCAAGTCCAAATACGAGGGCTTGGTGCACGACTCGAAGCTGACGGCACAGGAACTCGAGACGGCAACCAGCCTTGCACGGGAGCGCGGCATTTCCATCGAGCAACTGCTCATTACCGATTACGGGGTCACGCTGGCCGACATCGGCAACGCGATTTCCCGTTTCTTCGGGGTGCCCTATGAGCCTTTCCGGCCAGACCGGGTCAAGCCCTTCGATCTGCTCCGTAACCTGAAGCGGGATTATGTGCAGCAGGTCGAGTGGTTGCCGTTGGAGGAGGGGGCGGATGGCTTGGTGGTGATGGTTACCGATCCCGAGCAGGCAACGGCCTCGCGGATGGTGCAGAACGTCTTTCCGAAGGCGGTGCCTGTCTTCCACGTGACCACGCACCTGGAGTTCATGCAGACTGTGGCCCAGTTGTTTGCGGCCGGAGCCGATGATGCATCGGTGACGGAGCTGCTGTCCGACATGGGGGAGGATGAAGGAGAAGGAGGCGTCTCCACCGATGATGCGTCGGCTGCCGCCGACAATGAGTTGGTCAAGCTCGTGAACCGGATCATCGTCGACGCCCATCGTCAGGGGGCGTCGGACATCCATATCGAGCCGCGGCCGGGTAAGGAAAAGACCCAGATCCGTTTCCGTAAGGACGGTTCGCTGGTCCCCTACATCGAGATTCCGGCCAGCTACCGGAGCCCGATCGTTACCCGCATCAAGATCATGTGTGATCTGGACATCTCCGAGCGTCGCAAGCCGCAGGACGGCAAGATCAGGTTCCGGCGTTTTGCGCCTCTCGATATTGAACTGCGGGTAGCGACGATTCCCACCGCCGGCGGCATGGAAGATGTGGTGATGCGATTGCTGGCCAATAGCGAACCGTTGCCGCTCGATAAGCTTGGGTTGCTGGAGAACAATTTCACCCGCCTTCAGCAGACGATCACCAAGCCCTATGGGATCTTCTTCGTCTGCGGCCCGACGGGGTCGGGCAAAACCACGACACTGCACTCCATTCTCGGTTCGATCAATACTCCGGACACCAAGATCTGGACGGCGGAGGATCCGGTGGAAATCACGCAGAAGGGCTTGCGTCAGGTGCAGGTGAACCGCAAGGCGGGGCTCGATTTCCCGACGGTGATGCGCTCCTTTCTGCGGGCCGACCCCGATGTGATCATGGTCGGTGAAATGCGTGACAAGGAGACGGTGTCCATCGGCCTGGAGGCCTCACTGACGGGCCATCTGGTGTTCAGCACCTTGCACACCAACAGTGCGCCGGAGTCGGTGGTGCGCCTGCTGGATATGGGCATGGATCCGTTCAATTTCTCCGACGCGCTACTGGGCGTGCTGGCTCAGCGCTTGGCCAAACGCCTGTGCGGAAAGTGCAAGCAGGCCTATCAGCCGGATGAGGCGGAGATACGTCACCTGCTCGACGAGTATTGCGAAGATCTGCGCCATACTGCCGCTTTCCAGGAGGACCCGGTGCGGGCGCGGGGCGATATTCTCAATGCCTGGCGCCAGCGCTACGCGGATGCGCAAGGACGGTTCATGCTGTATGCACCGGTCGGCTGCGAACATTGTACCGGAGGCTACAAGGGCCGCCTGGGCTTGCATGAGTTGATGGTCGGGACCGAGCGCGTCAAGGAGCTGATCCAGGAGCGCGCCCGGGTCGCCGTGCTGCTCGCCACTGCCCTCGAAGAAGGAATGCGGACGCTGCGCCAGGATGGCATCGAAAAGGTGCTGGACGGTCTGACCGACCTCAAGCAGGTGAGCAAGGTCTGCATTCGCTGACCTCGCCCACCTGCGCCCCCCCTCTCAATCGAGGCGGGCCAGCTTGGATTTGGCCATCGGCGGGTTCTTGGCGAAGTAGCGGCGCAACCCACGCAGGATCGCGTCGGCCATGCGGTCCTGGTAAGCCTCGTCGTTCAGCCTGGCCTCTTCGTCCGGGTTGGAGATGAAGGCGGTTTCCACCAGGATGGACGGAATGTCCGGGGCCTTCAGCACGGCGAAGCTTGCCTGTTCAACCTCGCCCTTGTGCAGGCGATTGATGTTGCCGAGCTCACCGAGGACTGCCTTGCCGACTTTCATGCTGTCGTTGAGGGCTGCCGTTTGGGACAGGTCGAGCAGCGTGCGTGCAAGGTGATCGTCCTTTACGCCCAGATTGACGCCACCGATCAGGTCGGCTGCGTTTTCCTTCTGGGCCAGCCAGCGCGCAGCCGTGCTCGATGCACCCTTTTCGGACAGCACGAATACCGAGCTGCCGCGGGCTGTCGGGCTGATGAATGCGTCGGCATGGATCGACACGAACAAATCGGCCTGCACCCGGCGGGCTTTGGCGACGCGCTGCTGCAACGGTACGAAATAGTCCGCGTCGCGGGTCAGCATGGCACGCATGTTGGGTTCTGCGTCGATCTTGGCTTTCAGCCGTTTTCCCACCGATAGCGTGACGTGCTTTTCGTAGCTGCCGGCAGCCCCGACGGCGCCGGGATCTTCGCCGCCGTGGCCGGGGTCAATGGTGATGGTGATCAGGCGACTGATGCTGCTATCTTCGTCCGCCGGCTTGGCCGCCGGGCGAGAGGCCTGCTGGGGGGGCTCGATGCTGGTCGGTTCGCGTTTCGGCGATGGTTCCGGCTTGCGGGTGACATCGATGGCCTTGCGCGGCTCTTCGGGTTTTTCCGGCTTCTGGGGCGG
Source organism: Zoogloea sp. JDB1 (assembly GCF_056724025.1). Lineage (NCBI taxonomy): Bacteria > Pseudomonadati > Pseudomonadota > Betaproteobacteria > Rhodocyclales > Zoogloeaceae > Zoogloea > Zoogloea sp. JDB1. Next base: position 5,204,689 of record NZ_CM161496.1, on the reverse strand, counting down.
TGGCGCACCGCCGACGACGGCTTCTTCAGGGGTGATCTTTTCGAGTAACGCCAGCAGGGGGTCGACCGGTTCGGTTGGGTAGAGGTCGAGTACCAGGCGATGGCCGTATTCGCCGATCGGATTCAGTGTAAACACCTGTGGGCTGATTTCGGCCTTCAGTTCGATGACCAGCCGCACGACGCCAGGGCGGTTGCGCCCAGCTCGGATCAGCTGGATGTACGGATCCTGGCCAGTGATCTTAGTTGGCAGGGACTGGAGCACCTCGTTGAGTTCGACGCCCTCCAGGTCGACGACCAGCCGTTCCGGGCTGTGTACCAACTGGTGGGTAAAATTGAGGGCGTCACGGCTTTCCAGGGTGATGCGGGTGTAGTCCTTGGCCGGCCAGACCCGCACGGCCAGAACACTGCTCTGGGCGGCGCGGCCCAGTGGGCTGATCAACAGGAGGAGGCTGGCACCTGCGGAACCGATGAAGCGTCGACGCAGGTTGGCATCGACGCGCAGGGGAGTCAGTGGTGATGGGATGCGGCGAAACGTTCGAGACATGTGCGACCTTCTCCGCTCAACGGCCGAAATTCCAGAGTACGGCCGCCTTCGGCGGAAAGCTGCAGCTGAACTTCGAGGTCTGCTGCCGGAAGATAAGGGTTTGCGCGATCAGGCCACTCCACAATACGAATGCCGTCGCCTTCGAAGTATTCTTCCAGTCCTGCCTCGAGAAATTCCTCTGCATGGGTGAAACGATAAAAATCAAAGTGATATACGACAATTCTAGAATCTTTATACGGTTCGACCAAGGTATATGTTGGGCTTTTTACCTTCCCGGTGAAGCCGAGGCCGCGTAGCAGACCGCGAGTGAGCGTCGTTTTGCCGGCCCCGAGGTCACCGCGTAGGACGATGGTCAGGCGTGAAGGAAGGGCTGTTGCCAGCTGTTCGCCAGCGGCAAGAGTGGCATCTTCATTGGCGAGGTACAGGCTCCCGAAGGGGGCGTTATCATGACTGGGATGAGCGTGGGACACGATAATCCTTTTGATGAGCGAGGTGATCTGGCATCTCTGACGTTGCAGATCAAGGACTGGGCACAAGCCCTGGGTTTTGATGAGGCGGGTGTTTCGGATGTCGATCTGACGCATGCAGAATCCGGCTTGGAAGACTGGCTTGCCGCCGGTTGCCATGGACAGATGGATTATATGTACAAACATGGAACCAAACGTTCCCGTCCGGCGGAACTGGTTCCTGGCACGCGGAGAGTCATTTCGGTGCGTATGTCGTACTGGCCCGTGGCCAAACCGGCTGCAGATGTATTGGCGGATCCGACCCTCGCTTACGTATCCCGTTACGCGCTTGGGCGTGACTACCACAAGGTGCTGCGCGGACGTCTGCAGAAGCTGGCGGACCGGATCGGTGCTGTGGTTCCCCACGGCCATCGGGTATTCGTGGATTCCGCGCCAGTGATGGAGGTCGCGCTGGCCGACAAGGCGGGCTTGGGCTGGCGGGGCAAGCACAGCTTGCTGCTGTCGCGGCGGGCCGGTTCATTCTTCTTTCTCGGTGAGATTTATACCGACCTGCCGCTACCGGTGGATCCACCAGTGGAAAGCCATTGTGGTAGTTGTTCCGCTTGCATTGCTGCATGCCCCACGGGGGCGATCATCGCGCCTTACCAGGTGGACGCTCGCCGCTGTATTTCCTACCTCACCATCGAGTTGAAAGAAGCCATTCCTATGGAATTTCGCCCGCTGCTCGGGAACCGGATTTACGGCTGCGACGATTGCCAGGTAGTATGTCCTTGGAATAGATTTGCCCGCGTCTCCGTCGAGGCTGAGTTTGCCCCGCGACATGGGCTTGATAATGCAAAACTGGTAGAGTTATTCCATTGGACAGAGAGGGATTTTGTCGAGCGTATGGCTGGTAGTCCGATATACCGTATAGGTTACGAGCGCTGGTCACGCAATCTGGCCGTTGCGTTGGGTAACGCACCTCGTGAAATAGCGGTGACGCAGGTCCTCGAGACTCGTCTCGGGGGAGCTTCTCCATTGCTTGCAGAACATATCCAGTGGGCTTTGCAACAACACGATGCACAGCCCCAGGATGCCGCGGTATAGTTGGTGACGATGTTCCGAAAACAGTCAAAACTTCCCGTACACGAAACTCCGGCTCCGCAAACTCTAGCGGAAGTTACCGCCATGGAGTCGTGGCGTTTCGATCCACTGTGCATCGCTGAAGACGATCCGAAGGTCGATGCGCCTAGCCACCGGCCGGACAAGTTCCGGATCAAGATGCTGATGCGTGACGGCGAGCGCCGCCGCGAAACCGAGCTTCTGATCCAGAAGCGTTATGCGTGGCGCGGTTACGGCCAGCTCGACTCCAAGGATGAGCCGAATCAGCTGACGATGAATGCTGAGCTGTTCGGTCGTGTCTATGCAACCCTCACGGTCAATGTCGACTCGCCTGCCGGGCTGGCGCTCGACAGCACCTATGGGGCCGAAGCCGCACGCCTGCGCGCGCAAGGGCGCAAGCTGTGCGAGTTCGGTCGATTTGCAATCGACCCGTCGGCTCGCTCCAAGCGCCTCATCGCCTCCCTGTTCAATCTGCTCTATGTCTATTCAGCGCGCGTCAAAGGCTGTACTGACATCCTCATCGAGATCAATCCGCGCCACCGGGATTTCTATGAAAAGATGCTGGAATTCAGGCAGTTGGGTGAGGAGCGTACGTGTGAACGTGTCAAGGCTCCGGCCCTTCTAATGCACATATCATGCGCCCGCATCGAGCAGCGGATGAAGGAAATCGGTGGGCGCTGGCGCGAGTTGCCGGATGAGAAGTCGATCTACAAGTTCGCCTTCACGCCTGAAGAAGAACTGGAAATGATTGAGCGCCTCAAGAACTGATTGATGAGGCCCCGCACCAGCAGGGGCCGGCTGGCGTAGAATCCCGACTCCTCTTCCCCTCGCATTTTCATGTCTGATCCTGGCAAGCTGCCCATCGGCGTCTTCGACTCCGGTGTGGGTGGACTAACCGTGGTGCGAGCGCTTATGGAGCGCTTGCCCCTTGAGAACATCGTTTACTTCGGCGATACGGCCCGCGTTCCTTACGGTGTGAAGTCGGTGGCGACCATCGAGCACTTCACCGGGCAGATCACCGATTATCTGCTCGAGCAGGGCGTCAAGATGCTGATCATCGCCTGCAACACGATGGCGGCGGTGGCGGCTCAGGTGGTCAAGCAGAAAGCGGGTGGCATCCCGGTGCTCGATGTGATCGATGCGGGGGCCCGGGCGGCGGTCGCTGAGTCCCGCTCGCGGGCTATCGGTGTGATCGGTACGCCGACGACGGTCAACAGCAATGCCTACGCCCGGCGGATGCACGCCATGGACCCCAGCGTGCGCGTGTATTCCCAGGCCTGTCCGCTCTTCGTGCCGCTGGTCGAGGAGGGCTGGCTGGAGCACGAGGTCACCCGTCTGACGGCCCAGGAGTACCTCAAACCGGTACTGGCCGAGAACGTGGATACGCTGGTCCTCGGTTGCACCCATTACCCGCTGATCAAGCCCCTCCTGCAGGACGTGGTCGGGCCGGACGTGCATCTGGTCGATTCCGCCATCACCGTCGCCGAGCAGGCGGCACGCAGGCTGACCGAGATGGGGCTCGCCAATCCAGGCGACAGTCTGTCCACCTACCGCTATACCGTCACCGACATCCCGCTGCGCTTTCAGACCATCGGCGAACGCTTTCTCGGGCGTTCGCTGGGGCAGGTCCAGAAAGTGGACTGGTGAACAAGGGCGCTCATCCAAGTAAGAGAAAGGCTGCGTGATCCGCAGCCTTTCTCAATTTACGCGTTCTTGCGCTTCTGCCACAGCACGTCGCCGCGGCCGCCAGCGCGGTTGAGGACGCGGCCGAGCACGAAGAGCAAGTCGGACAAGCGGTTGAGGTACTGACGCGGTGCGTCGTTGACGGCTTCTTCCTGGGCCAGTGCGACGATCATCCGCTCGCCGCGGCGGCAGATGGTGCGGGCCTGGTGGGCGAGGGCGGCAGCGCGGGTGCCGCCGGGCAGAATGAAGTCCTTCAGCGGCTCGAGGTCGTCGTTGAAACGATCCAGTTCGTCTTCCAGGTATTGTACCTGCTTGGCGGTGATCATCTCCATGCCGGGGATGCACACTTCGCCGCCCAGATCGAAAAGATCGTGCTGCACATTGGTCAGCAGCGTGTGCACGTCGTCCGGCAATTCTTCGCACAGCAGTACGCCGATGGCGGCATTGACCTCGTCCACTTCACCGAGGGTGTGGATGCGAAGGCTGTTCTTGGAAACCCGGTTACCGTTGCCGAGGCCGGTGGTGCCGGCGTCGCCGGTGCGGGTGTAGATCTTGGACAGGCGGTGGCCCATTGTGCTGTCTCCTGAAGGAGTTGTGTTTTTGGAAGGCCGATTATAGCCAGCGGGGCCCGGCGGGGAGGGATGCTACAATTTCCGGCTTTGATACTTGTCCTTCCCCGACCGTCGCAGTTGAGACAACCGGAGACCCTACGCCGATGAAAAGCGCCGAAATCCGCCAGAAATTCCTCGAATTCTTCGCCTCCAAGGGCCACCAGATCGTGGCGTCCAGTTCGCTGGTTCCCCATGAGGATCCGACCCTGTTGTTCACCAACGCAGGCATGAACCAGTTCAAGGACGTCTTCCTCGGCTTCGACAAGCGCCCCTATACCCGCGCCACCACATCGCAAAAGTGCGTGCGTGCCGGCGGCAAGCACAACGACCTGGAAAACGTCGGCTACACCGCCCGCCACCACACCTTCTTCGAGATGCTGGGCAACTTCAGCTTCGGCGACTACTTCAAGCGCGATGCGATTACCTATGCCTGGGAGCTGCTGACCGAAGTCTTCAAGCTGCCGAAGGACAAGCTGACCGTCACCGTTTATGCCGAAGACGACGAAGCCTACGACATCTGGACCAAGGAAGTCGGCGTGCCGGCCGACAAGGTCATCCGCATCGGCGACAATAAGGGTGCCCGCTACGCGTCCGACAACTTCTGGATGATGGGTGACACCGGCCCCTGCGGCCCGTGCACCGAGATCTTCTACGACCACGGCGAGCATATCTGGGGCGGTCCCCCGGGATCGCCGGAGGAAGACGGCGACCGTTTCATCGAGATCTGGAACAACGTGTTCATGCAGTTCAATCGGGACGAGGCCGGCGTGATGCATCCGCTGCCCAAGCCCTCGGTGGATACCGGCATGGGCCTGGAGCGGGTTTCTGCCGTGCTGCAGGGCGTGCATGCCAACTACGAGATCGACCTGTTCCAGACCCTGATCAAGGCTGCGGCCCGTGAGACCTCCGGCGCCGACATGGACAGCCCGTCCCTGAAGGTGCTGGCCGACCACATCCGTGCCTGTGCATTCCTGATCGCCGACGGCGTGATCCCCGGCAACGAAGGCCGCGGCTACGTGCTGCGCCGGATCATCCGCCGCGCCATCCGCCACGGCTACAAGCTGGGCGCTCGCGCAGCCTTCTTCCACAAGCTGGTGCCGGATCTGGTCGCCGAGATGGGTGAGGCCTATCCCGAGCTGAAGGCAGGCGAAGCCCGCGTGACCGACATCCTCAAGCAGGAGGAAGACCGCTTCTTCGCCACAATCGAGAACGGCATGGCCATCCTCGAAGGCGAACTGGCTGCGATGGCCAGCGCAGGTTCCACCGTATTCAACGGTGAGACCGCCTTCAAGCTGCACGACACCTTCGGCTTCCCCCTCGACCTAACGGCAGACGTCTGCCGCGAGCGCAATGTCACCGTGGACAGCACGGCCTTTGACGCTGCGATGGCCCGCCAAAAGGAGCAGGCCCGCGCCGCAGGCAAGTTCAAGATGGCAGCCAACCTGGAATACGACGGTCCGGCGACCACCTTCCACGGTTACGAGAAGCTCGAAGCCAAAGGCAACGTGCTGGCCCTGTACAAGGACGGCGTGGCCGTCAACGAGCTCAACGAGGGCGAACTGGGCGTCGTGGTTCTCGACGACACGCCGTTCTATGCCGAATCCGGCGGCCAGGTCGGTGACCGCGGCGAGCTGCGTTCCGTGCACGGAATCTTCGCGGTGGAGGACACACAGAAGATCCAGGCTACCGTCTTCGGGCACCACGGCGTGGTCAAGACCGGCAAGCTGACCGTCGGTAACGGCGTCACCGCCAAGGTGGATACCCAGGCCCGCGCCCGTACCGCCCGCCACCACTCGGCGACCCACCTGCTGCACAAGGCCCTGCGTGAAGTGCTCGGCAGCCACGTCCAGCAGAAGGGTTCCCAGGTCGATCCGGACAAGACCCGCTTCGACTTCGCCCACACTCAGCCAGTGACCGCCGAGGAAATCGTCCGCATCGAGCGCATCGTCAATGACGAAATCCTCGCCAACGCCGCCACCGACGCCAGCGTCATGGATATCGAGTCCGCCCAGAAGACCGGCGCGATGATGCTGTTTGGCGAGAAGTACGGCGACGCGGTGCGCGTGCTGACCATCGGCTCCTCCAAGGAACTGTGCGGTGGCACCCACGTGGCGCGTACCGGCGACATCGGCCTGTTCAAGATCACCCTCGAAGGCGGCGTGGCTGCGGGCGTGCGCCGTATCGAAGCCGTGTGCGGCGATGTGGCGCTGGCGCTGGTGCAGGACCAGCAGGCTCTGCTCGACGGTGTGACCGGCGCGCTCAAGGCCCAGCCGCAGGACGTGCTGGCACGCGTGGCCCAGGTGATGGACAACGTGAAGGCCCTCGAGAAGGAGCTGGCCCGCCTGAAGAGCAAGCTGGCTGCGAGCCAGGGGGATGATCTGGCAGCCCAGGCTACTGATGTGGCCGGTGCCAAGGTGCTGGCTGCGACGCTGGAAGGCGCCGATGTGCCGACCTTGCGCGAGACCCTCGACAAGCTGAAGGACAAGCTCAAATCGGCGGCCATCGTGCTGTCCAGCGTGAATGACGGCAAGGTCATTCTGATCGCCGGCGTGACGGCCGACCTGACCGGTAAGGTGAAGGCCGGCGAGTTGGTCAACTTCGTTGCCCAGCAGGTGGGCGGCAAGGGCGGCGGCCGTCCCGACATGGCTCAGGCTGGTGGTACCGATGCGGCTGCCCTGCCAGCTGCGCTGGCTGCTGTGGCTGGTTGGGTGGGTGGCAAACTGGGCTGAGTGCCGGCCCGTGTTCCTGGGGGCGCGCGCGTTAGCGCCGCTGCTTCAGGCGTCGCCGATTTTCTCTTCCGTAGGTGAGGCGGCTTCCAGATAAACGGCCGGGTTGTCTCCAGGCCGTTTTTCCGTGGACGATTCCGGATAGAAACTGAAGCCGTTACGACCGTCGCCCTTGACGAGGTACAAGGCTTGGTCAGCTTTTTGGAAGAGGGTTTCGATGTCCTTCGCATCCGAAGGGTACAGGGCGATGCCGATGCTGGCCGAAATTCGTGCGTCGCCTTCCTTGAGGGTGTAGTGATTGGCCAATGTGCTCCGGATCGACTGGGCGATAGGCTCGACGTGCTGCCGATTCGTGATACCACCGAGGAGCACGGCGAATTCATCGCCACCGAGACGGGCTGCGGTGTCCATCTCGCGGATGCAGAACTCCAGACGGTGTGCGACTTCGACCAGCAATTGATCGCCGGCCAGATGGCCGAGGCTATCGTTAACCTCCTTGAAGTAATCGAGGTCCACTAGCAGCAAGGCGACTTCCGTCTTCGTGCGGTCAGCAATGCTCATGTCCTGCTGCAGGCGGTCCAGCAACAGACGACGGTTGGGCAGGTCCGTCAGCGTGTCGTAGCTGGCTTGGCGCCATAGCTGCTCTTCCGCACGCTTCTGCTCGGTGACGCTCGAGTACATGCCGACTCGCCACTGCACTTGGCCGTTGTCGTCGTAGATCGTGTTGATCATCAGCCAGTCGGCAGCGATTTCCCCGTTGCGCCGGCGGTTCAGTATTTCCCCTTTCCAGGTGCCGGTGGCGTCAAGGCTCTCCCACATGCTGCGGAAGAAGGCGTGGTCGTGGCGCCCGGAACTGAAAAAGGCAGCCTGTTGTCCGATTGCCTCTTCGGGCGTGAAGCCGGTGAGCCGGGTGAAGGCGGGATTGATGGCGACGATGCGATTGGTGGTGTCGGTGACCATGATGGCTTCGCCGACCGCCTGATAGACGAGCGAAGCCAGCCGTAGGGCATCTTCCCGCTCGCGGCGTTCACTGCTGTCCCGGATTACCAATGTCGCCATGCGCCCGCTCTCGGTTTCGGTCGGAGTCATGCTGACGCTGATCGGGAAGCTGCGGCCATCTGCAGCGATGGCGATGAGGTCCACGTCGGCGACGGAATGGGATGGCTGCGTCAGTTCGCTCCACTCGGATGCCAGCAGGTTTTCGACGGGGCGTCCTATCAGGTCCTCGTACTGATAGCCGAAGGTGCTCAGTGCGCGCTGGTTGGCACGGCGGACATGCCCGGACGAATCGATGATGATGATCGCATCTGGGGCGGTATCGAGCAGGATGCGCAGTTCCAGTTCCTTGCTGGCGATGTGTTTCATGTCCCGTTCCCGAAGTGACCATGTGTGGATGAGCAAGCTCAGCATGAGAAGGGTTGCCAGCATGAAGGCGGCGACCTGCACGGCAGTCTTGGTGAGCTCGCGGTACCAGCCGAGCAGGTAGTCGTCATCGGCCAGCCCGACGATGATGTAATAGGGATAGTGGCTCATGCGCTGATAGGCATTGGTCCGCTCTATGCCGTCGATCTTGGTGGCGGCGAGATAGGCCCCCTGCTCGGGGTTGGCCCGGATCGCGGCAGCGAGTTGGGGGGAAACGGCTTGTGAGCCGATCTGCACTTCGGGTGTGCTTGGCGCTGGATGACGAGTGACCAGGCCGAGGTTGGTATCGCGCAGGGTGATCGCACCGTCCAGTCCAAGATTGATACCGGCAAACAGCTCGCGCAGGTGGGCCAGGCGGATGCTGGCGACGGCGATGCCGGCAAACTGGCCGTCGCTGGCATTGATGCGGCGGCTCAAGGTGATGATCCACTCTCCGCCGACACGTCCCTGCAGGGGCGGGGAGATGACGAGGCCGGCCGATGCCGAGTCGCGCTGGCGCCGGAAATAATCCCGATCGACCAGCAGGGCGGGGGTCCGGTTCAACTGGCCACTGCTGGCTAGCAGGCTACCCCGTTCATCGACGACCAGCAGGCTGTGCAGGGCAGGCTGCCTGGCGAAGTGCTGCTGGACAATGCTCTGGTAGCGCTTGGGGGCGTGCTTGCTCGCAAGGCCATCGTCGAGATCGTCCACCAGGGCCTGAAGCGTCAGGTCGATGCGATCGAAGATGGCGGCGATGTCGTGATCGAGCAGCTGTGCCAGATTGCGGGTGTTGACGATGGCGCGTGCCCGCGACTGGTCCAGTCCCTGGTACAGGGATTGGAAGGCCAGGCCGATGACCATCAGGTTCAGCAGAACCACGGCAATGATCAGCCGTGTTCGGAATTGGGATGAGCTGAAGCTTGCCGACTGAAAAGTGGGCACAGCCTTCATGGCTGCTCCTCCATCGAGGCGTGGAACTTATGACAGCGTCCCGGTGAGGGCTGTTCGGCTGTTGCCAGCCGCCAGTCTCACTTTTTTCTCACAAGGGAGGAAGCGATTTGTGTAAAAAACCATCCGGCCGGGCTTGGCGATGGAGTGGCAAGCCCGGCCGGGTGGATCAGAACGGCAGCGCGACGCCCGGCCAGACACCTTCGATGGCACGCCGAAAATCGGCCTGGATGCGCTCGATGGCGGCCTGGTTGTCGGCTTCGAACCGCAGGACGACGACCGGCGTGGTGTTGGATGGGCGCGCCAGGCCGAAACCGTCGGCGTATTCGACGCGCACGCCGTCGATGGTCAGGATGCTTTCCGCGCCGTTGAACTGGGCTTCGGCCTTGAGCTTGTCCACCAGCGCGAAGGGCTCGCCTTCGTTCATCTTGATGTTCAGTTCGGGGGTGCTGGTGGCGTTCGGCAGGCCCTTCAGCACCGGGTTGGCGTCGGCGTGACGGGACAGGATCTCGAGCAGGCGCGCGCCGGTATAGAGGCCGTCATCGAAGCCGTACCAGCGTTCCTTGAAGAACACATGACCGCTCATTTCGCCGGCCAGCGGTGCGCCGGTTTCCTTCAGCTTGGCCTTTACCAGCGCGTGGCCGGTGTTCCACATGGTGGGCTTGCCACCGCGATCCTTGATCCAGCCGGCCAGGTTGCGGGTGCACTTGACGTCATAGATGATCTCGCCGCCGGGCACGCGGGTCAGCACGTCTTCGGCGAACAGCATCAGCTGGCGGTCGGGGAAGATAATCTCGCCGTCCTTGGTGACGACGCCCAGGCGGTCGCCGTCGCCGTCGAAGGCCAGGCCGATTTCCGCGTCGGTCTCCTGCAGGGCACGGATCACGTCCTGGAGGTTTTCAGGCTTGGAAGGATCGGGGTGGTGATTGGGGAAGTTGCCGTCCACTTCGCAGAATAGTTCGACCAACTCGCAACCGAGGCGCTTGAAGAGCTCCGGCGCAACGGCGCCGGCCACGCCGTTGCCGCAATCCATGACGACCTTCATCGGGCGGGACAGCTTGACGTCGCCGACGATCTTGGCCACATAGGCCGGCACCACGTCGGCGTGGCTGAGCTTGCCGGGTTCGGCGGCGGTCACGAGATTGCCGTCGATGATGCGTTGGCGCAGGCCCTGAATCAACTCGCCGAACAGGGTCTGGCCGCCGAGGACCATCTTGAGGCCGTTGTAATCGGGCGGGTTGTGGCTACCGGTGACGGACACGCAGGAGTTGGTGCCCAGTTCGTAGGCGGCGAAGTAGGTGAGCGGGGTTGGCACACAACCGACGTCGATGACGTCGACGCCGGCGGCCCGAATGCCGTCGGCCAGCGCACCGGCCAGCTCCGGACCGGAGAGGCGGCCATCCCGCCCCACTGAGATGGCTTTCTGGCCGCGGGCAACTGCTTCGGAACCGAGGGCCTGGCCGATCGCCCGCACGGCTTCGGCAGTCAGGGTCTTGTTAACGATGCCGCGAATGTCATAGGCCTTGAAGATCTCTGGGGCGGGAACGAACATGCTGTGGACTCCGGTCGAAAACGATGAGGGTTCGATTATACGCGGTGCACCATGACGGCTGGGTGTGCTGGTGGCACGAAATTTGACGTTTTATCGGTTGCCAGAGCTTGGCTAGGTCGCAAGCTTTAGTTGCCTGTCTGAAAAAAGGACAGTATGCGCATGGGGAGCCAGTTCAGATGTCCGGGCCATACTCCGCTGACGAAGCCTACGTGACCTCCCCCCCGTGGCTGCTCCAGAAGCACCGTGTTGGAAACGTCGCGTAGTCCGGGCAGATGATGGGCTGGAAGGAAGGGATCGTTCCGCGGATTGAGCAGCAGCGTCGGTACACGGATGCCCGCCAAGTGCGGCTTGCTGGACGCTTGGAGCCAATATTCGCCCGCACTCCGGAATCCGTGTAAGGGGGCGGTCACCAGGTCGTCGAATTCGTACAGTGTACGCGTGCGCCACATGCTCTGCCCATCGAAGAGCCCCGGATGTTGGCTCAGCTTGACGGCCGCATTGTGCTTGAGGGTGGCCAGGAAGTGGCGGGTGTAGAGGCGGTTGAAGCCGCGGGCCAGCACGTGGCCCGTTGCCGTCATGTCAACCGGGGGGCAAATCGCAGCAGCGGCGGTGACCAGACCGGTGGCAGCGTTGCCGCGGGTGCCGAGCCACAGCAGCAGAGCGTTGCCCCCAAGGGAGACGCCGGCGGCATAGCGGGGCTGTGTCGGAAACAAGCCGGTCAGGCGCTCCAGGATCCAGCTGATCTCGTCGGCGTCACCAGCGTGGTAACCGCGAGGCAGGCGGTTGGGTTCGCCGGAACAGCCTCGAAAATGCGGGATCACGCCATTCCAGCCTCGTTCCGCCAGATGTCGCATGAGGTGGCGCGCGTACGGCGACTGGCTCGAGCCTTCCAGCCCATGGAAGAGGACGACCAGCGGTGCGCCGGGTTGATGCGGCAACCAGTCGAGGTCGATGAAGTCGCCGTCCGGCGTGTCCCAGCGCTCCCGCTGGAGGGCCGATAGCGGCCCCTTGCGCAGCAGCGGCCAGATGGTCTGGGCATGTCCGCCGGGAAGCCAGCGGGGGGCGACATAGGCCCCCATGGCAGCTGTGTTGAGCGTCAATGGACCACGTGGGGCGCGTCGTTGCTGTGCAGGCTGTCCATGTCGGGCGCGAGCGAGGCGTGGTGCATGACCATGCGCCAGCCCAGTGCTCCACGGGTGAAGACGTTGGTGGCGATGATTGGGGGGTGCAGCCTGTCGTCACCCTCCACATGCACGTGCTGCTGCAGGGTATGCACCGCAGTCATGACGCTGACCCAGCGGACCGGGTGGCTGATGTTGACGTTGATGCGGGTTCCGCTGGCGAAGAGTTGGCGCCAGGATTCGCGGATCGCGGCGAGCCCGATGAGACGGATGCTGCCGGGCTGGACGCAGACGACCTCCTCGTCCTCCGACCAGACGGACATCATGCCGTCAATATCAGCGCGGGTCAGCGCGGCGTAGAACGCGGCTTCGGCGTCGTCGGGGGAGGTGTAGATCGGGTTGCTCATGCGGGTTTCTCGAATGGACGTTCGCATGCGACACGGGGGCGTCGCCGCCCCCGTTCCGACTGAAGCCCGATGAGGAGCCTCAGTGATGTCCCTTGGGCAGTTCGCCCTTGAAGACGTATTTCGCGCCGCAGTACGGGCAGGTTGCCTCGCCTTCCTTGGTGACGTCAAGGAAGACGCGCGGGTGTCGTGCCCACAGTGGGGCGTCGGGCATCGGGCAGTGCAGCGGTAGTTCGTGGGCGGTGACTTCGATCGGCTTCGACTTGTCCTGATTTTCAGGCATGGGTTGCTCCGTAGGATCTTAGATGTAAGACAGCCATTCTTCGTATTCGGGGGCTTGGCCGCTGACGATCCGGAAGAAGCGGCTCTGCAGCTTCTCGGTGATCGGGCCACGTTTGCCTTCGCCGATGGTGCGACCGTCCAGTTCGCGGATCGGAGTCACTTCGGCGGCGGTGCCGGTGAAGAAGGCTTCATCGGCGATGTAGATATCGTCGCGGGTGATGCGCTTGGAAACCACGTCGAGGCCGAACTCCTTGGCGACGCGGATCACGGACGCGCGGGTGATGCCGGTCAGCGCAGAGGCGATCTCGGGTTCGTAGATGGCACCGTCCTTGATCACGAAGAGGTTTTCGCCGGCGCCTTCGGCGACGAAGCCGTTGGTGTCGAGCAGCAGGGCTTCGTCGTAGCCGGCTTCGGTGGCTTCCAGGTTGGCCAGGATGGAGTTGGCGTAGGTGGAGGCCAGCTTGGCGCGCGGCATGGTGACGTTGACGTGGTGGCGAGCGAAGGACGAGGTCTTCACTCGGATGCCCTTCTCGAGGCCGTCTTCACCCAGGTAAGCACCCCACGGCCAGGCGGCGATCGCCACATGGACGGTGGCACCCTTGGTGGAGATGCCCATCTTTTCGGAGCCGTAGAAGGCGATCGGACGCAGGTAGCAGGACTCGAGCTTGTTGGCGCGGACGACTTCCAGTTGGGCTTCCATCAGAACTTCCTTGGAGTAAGGAATGTTCATCATGTAGATCTTGCCGGAGTTGAGCAGGCGCTGGGTGTGTTCGGCGAGACGGAAGATCGCCGTGCCCTTGACGGTCTTGTACGCGCGGACGCCCTCGAATACGGACAGACCGTAGTGCAGGGAGTGGGTGAGCACGTGGGTGGTCGCTTCGCGCCACGGCACGAGCTTGCCGTCGTACCAGATGAAACCGTCGCGGTCTGCCATTGACATTGTGGGGATCTCCAGCTGAAAACAATAAATTTTGAGCCCACGATTCTAGCTCATTCCGCGGGGACTGCGGACCCTCACCCGGAACGGGGTAAAATGCTGCCTTTATCCGCAGTGGGATGGCGATGAGAGTCTGGAAGCCGAATGTGACGGTGGCGGCCGTGGTCGAACGCGATGGACGCTTTCTGGTTGTCGAGGAGGAGACCGAGACCGGTCTGCGTTTCAACCAGCCGGCCGGGCACCTGGATCAGGGGGAATCCCTGCGGCAGGCCGTCGTCCGCGAAGCACTTGAGGAAACCGCCCATCACTTCCGGCCGGAGTTCCTGGTTGGTATCTACCAGTGGCCCAAGCCCGACAGCGACATTACCTATTTGCGTTTCACTTTCGGCGGCAGCGTTACGGGGTTCGATCCGGAGCGGCGCCTGGATTCTGGGATCGTACGGGCCGTGTGGTTGACGCTGGACGAGTTGCGGGAGACGCGGGAGCGCCATCGCAGCCCGCTGATCCTGCAGTGTTGCGAGGATTACCTTGCCGGCCGGCGCTACCCGCTGGACCTGGTGCGCCATTACGACGCCTGATGGCACGCAGGTGGGTTCTGTCCGCAGCGTTGCTACTGTGTTTCGGTATCGCGCAAGCCACCGAGCAGGTCGTGGTGTGTTTCAACTACGGTTGTCTGAGCGAGGCGACGGTGGTGTTTTCCGATGAACGCCTCGCCGAGGCTGGCGAGCGCCTGACGCAGGCCACGTCACCGATCGAGGAAAGGGCCATCCTGGCCCAGGTCATCGGGCTGTTTTATCGTTGGGCGGGCGAGCAGTCGCCGATTCATGCCGACAGGCCGGGGGATTTCCTCGATGACGATGTGCCTGGCAAGATGGATTGCATCGATCATGCAGAGACGACGACGCGTCTGTTGAAGATGCTGGAGCGGCGCGGGATGCTGCGTTTTCATGTGGTGGATGAAGTGCATCGTCGGGTGCGCTGGCTGGTTGCCCAGCATTTCTCGGCGGTGATTCGCGAGAAAGACGCTGCTGCGCCGACAGGCGGAGCGCGATTCGTGGTGGACTCCTGGTTTGGGGAGCACGGCGATCCTGCCGTTGTCTTGCCCCTGGAAGATTGGCTGGATGGAGAGGGACCGAATGTCTCGTAAGGAAAAAGTCATCGTCGGCATGTCCGGCGGCGTGGATTCGTCCGTGGCGGCGATGCTGCTCAAGCAGCAGGGCTACGACGTGGTCGGCCTGTTCATGAAGAACTGGGAAGACGATGACGACGATGAATACTGTTCCACCCGGGAAGACCTGGTGGACGTGGTGTCGGTGGCCGACGTGCTGGGCATCGAGCTGGAAGTGGTGAATTTCTCCAAGGAATACAAGGAGCGGGTGTTTGCCGATTTCCTGCGCGAGTACGAGGCGGGTCGCACGCCCAATCCGGACATCCTGTGCAACTCGGAGATCAAGTTCAAGGCTTTCCTCGATCACGCCCTGGCCTTGGGGGCGGACCGCATCGCGACCGGGCATTACGCTCAGGTGCGTGAGTGGACCAACGACGGGCGTACCGAGTACCAATTGCTCAAGGCGGAAGACGGTACCAAGGATCAGAGCTACTTCCTGTATCGCTTGAATCAGGCCCAACTGTCGAAGGCCTTGTTCCCTATTGGCCATCTCTACAAGCGTGACGTGCGCAAGATGGCCGAGGCGGCAAACCTGCATGTACATGCCAAGAAGGATTCGACGGGTATTTGTTTCATCGGCGAGCGCCCGTTCCGGGAGTTTCTGTCTCGCTACTTGCCAGCCAAGCCGGGAGAGATCCGCACGCTGGAAGGCGATAAGGTGATCGGACAGCATCAGGGCCTGATGCATCACACCATTGGTCAGCGCAAGGGCCTGCAGATCGGCGGTATCAAGGGCAACCAGGATGATGCGGGCGAGCACGACGCCTGGTACGTCGCGCAGAAGGACATGGCGAAGAACGTGTTGTACGTTGTGCAAGGCCATGATCACCCAGCGCTCCTGAAGGATCGCCTCGTGATTACAGATCTGAGCTGGGTTTCCGGCCGGGATCCGCGTACGCATTGGGTGTACACGGCCAAGCCGCGTTACCGGACGCCGGATGCGCCCTGCGAGATCGATGTTCTTGCCGATGGCCGGGCCGAGATCGCCTTTGCTCAGCCTCAGTGGGCGGTGACACCTGGGCAGAGCGTGGTGGTCTACGAAAGTCGGGTTTGCCTGGGCGGTGGCATCATCACGGCTTGAAAGCCCCTGTTGATGCAAAAGCAAACGGGCGCTGTGTGGCACCCGTTTGCTTTCATGGGTTCTGAGCCAGCCGGAAGCTCGGATAGGCCCAGTTGTGCTCCCACGCGGCACGCACCATGTTCGGATACTCGGGCCGCCCAAGGCTGCCGTTGTAGCGCCCCAGCGCGCGGAACAGGTCGCCCCGTTCGATGTCCAAGTAATGGCGCAGGATTGTGCAGCCAAAGCGTAGGTTGGTGCGCATGTAGAAGAGGTTGCTCTCTTGATTGCCGATCAGTTTGACCCAGAATGGCATGACCTGCATGTAGCCACGGGCGCCCGCTGAAGACAGGGCGTATTTCTTGAAGCCGCTTTCTACCTGGATCAGGCCCAGCACCAGTTGTGGGTCGAGGCCAGCGCGGGTGGCCTCGTAGTGGATTGTCCTCAGCAGCTCTGAGCGATAGGTTTCGTCTGGGATGCGCTTGGCCAGGCGACGGGACATCTCGGCCAGCCAACGGGCCCGCTCGGGAGAGCGTTCAAAGCTCGGGTCGAGCGGGGCCTGGTCGGCGACGGCCGCATGCAGTGCAGCCTGTACGCTGGCGGCGAGCGGCTCGTAGAGCTGATTGCCGGCATGCGCCATCGTCGTCCCGCCCAGCAGGCAGGTGGCCAGTAGGCGGGCGACGATGGAGCGCATGGGCGGCATGCTTCTCAGCTCTTCAGCTTGGCGATGACCGTGGCGGCGATGTCGCCAACGGCCAGTTTGGTGGCTTCGGCATCGCGGCGGCCCTGGTATTCGACGACGCCTTCCTTCAGGCCGCGGTCGCCGATGACGACACGGTGCGGCGTGCCGATCAGCTCATTGTCGGCCAGCAGGGAGCCCGGACGTTCGTCCCGGTCGTCGAGGAAGGCGTCGACGCCAGCTGCAACGAGTTCCCCGTAAAGCTTGTCGGCGGTTTCGCGCACCGCTTCGGACTTGGCGTAGCCCATCGGCACGATGGCCACCTGGAAGGGGGCGATACCGTCCGGCCAGATGATGCCGCGGGTGTCGTTGTTCTGTTCGATGGCGGCGCCGAGGATGCGCGAGACGCCGATGCCGTAGCAACCCATCTCCATGACCTGTTCCTTGCCCTGTTCGTTGAGGAACTTGCAGCCGAGGGCTTCGGAGTACTTGGTGCGCAGCTGGAAGATGTGGCCGACTTCGATGCCGCGGCAGATGTCGAGGCTGCCCTTGCCGTCCGGCGAGGGGTCGCCGACGACGACGTTGCGCAGGTCGGCCACTTCGGCCTCGGGGAAGTCACGGCCGATATTGACGCCTGTGTAGTGGTAGTCGTCCTCGTTGGCGCCGGTGACGAAATCGGCCATCGCCGCAACGGTGCGGTCTATGACCACGCGGCCCTGGAAGCCGACGGGGCCGAGGGAGCCGGCGTTGGCGCCGAAGGCGGCAAGGATGGAGGCCGGGCTTGCGAAGGTCAGCGGATTCTTGACGCCGGCGACCTTCTGGGCCTTGACCTCGTTCAGTTCATGGTCGCCGCGCAGCAGGAGAAGTACCGGCTTGCTGCCGGACGCTTCGTCGCCGTCCACCACGATCGCCTTGACGGTCTGGGTGGCTGGAATCTTCAGGAAGGCCGCCAACTCGTCGATGGTCTTGGCGCCGGGCGTGTGCACCTTGGTCAGCGTAGCGCTGGCAGCAGGGCGAGGTGTGGTCGGTGCCAGGGCTTCAGCGAGCTCCACGTTGGCCGCGTAGTCGGAGTCCGGACAGTAGGCGATGTCGTCTTCGCCGGTTTCGGCGATCACATGGAATTCGTGGGAGCCGGTGCCGCCGATCGAGCCGGTATCTGCCGCAACAGCCCGGAACTTCAGGCCGAGCCGGTTGAAGATGCGGTGGTAGGTGTCGTACATGTTGCGGTATTCCCGCTGCAGATCCTCGAAGGAACTGTGGAAAGAGTAGCCGTCCTTCATGACGAATTCGCGGCCGCGCATCACGCCGAAACGGGGGCGGATCTCGTCGCGGAATTTCATCTGGACCTGGTAGAAGTGCTTGGGCAGCTGGCGATAACTTTTCAGCTCTTTGCGCACCACGTCGGTGATGACTTCCTCGTGGGTCGGGCCGACGACGAAATCACGGTCGTGGCGGTCCTTGAAGCGCAGCAGCTCAGGGCCGTAGAAATCCCAGCGGCCGGATTCCTGCCACAGCTCGGCCGGTTGAACGGCGGGCATCAGCACTTCGATGGCGCCGGCCCGGTTCATCTCCTCCCGCACGATGGCTTCCACCTTGCGCAGGGCGCGCAGGCCCAGGGGCATCCAGGTATAGATACCGCCGGCGAGGCGCTTGATCAGCCCCGCGCGCATCATCAGTTTGTGGCTGATGACTTCTGCGTCGGAAGGGGCTTCCTTGAGGGTGGAGAGGAAGAACTGGGAGGCACGCATGACGGAGTCCATTGTTAGTACAGCGTTCAATTTTAACGTGCACCTTGCGCCTTGGCGCCGCTTCTGTTGCATTGCACCGATTCGGGGCGTCGGCTTCCGTGGCAAGGGGAAATATGGAAGAATTCCGCACAGTTCATGAATTAAAGGTTGCACCATGCTCGACCGTGAAGGCTACAGGCCTAACGTCGGCATCATTCTGGTGAATGCGCGCAACGAGGTTTTCTGGGGCAAACGGATACGAGAACATTCCTGGCAGTTTCCGCAGGGCGGAATCAAGCACGGCGAGTCGCCGGAACAGGCCATGTACCGTGAGCTCTTCGAAGAAGTCGGCTTGAAGCCTGAGCACGTTCGTATCATCGGCCGCACGCGCGGCTGGTTGCGCTACGACGTGCCCAAGCACTGGATCAAGCGGGAATGGCGTAATACCTATCGCGGCCAGAAGCAGATCTGGTTCCTGTTGCGACTGGTGGGACGCGATTCCGACGTCTGCCTGCGTGCAAGTACTCACCCGGAGTTCGATGCCTGGCGCTGGAGTTATTATTGGGTGCCCCTCGAGGCGGTCATTGAGTTCAAGCGCGGTGTTTATCAGGCCGCGCTACTGGAACTGTCCCGCCTGCTGTTCCGCGATCGAAGCCTCGATATCCCGGAAAGTTACCGACCGATAGTAGTGACCCCGGAATCCCCGGGAAAGCCCCCCCTCTCCTGACAAGACGTGTGCCGAGTTGAAACTTGGCACACGTCTTTTTGTCTTATCCTGCGATTGTTGCTGGTTTTGTCGCCGCCTGCGATGCGACGACGGGTCCGGGTATGCCATGTCGGCCAATCCCGGTTCATTGTTGTAGGGGCACATCGGGAGACACCATGGAGCGCTTGCACTATCAGCCGATCCGGCAATTCCGGGTCAAGAGCGGCACCTGCGAAGTTGCGGATGCCTGGAGCCTGACCAAGGTCGTTGCGTCGTCGCCGGCCATCGAAGTGATGACTGACCTGAGACGAATCCCAGCGGCAACCATTTCCGACACGGTTTCACTGGTCGAAGCCAATCACAGCATGATTTTGCGCGGTGTGCGGATGCTTTTCGCGATGGATAACGACCGCCGTGTGGTGGGCATCATCACGTCCAACGATCTGCTGGGCGAGAAACCCACGCGGGTTGCCCGGGAGCGGATGTCACGGCATGAAGAGCTGACCGTGCGTGACATCATGGTGGCAACCGAAGAGCTTGATGCGGTGACGATGGCCGATGTCCTGCGCGCTGAGGTGGGGCATGTCGTGGCGATGCTCAAGGCCTGTGGGCGGCAGCATGCGCTCGTGGTGGAAGAAGAGGGCGGCAGGGCGCCGGTGATCCGAGGTATCTTCTCGGCTTCGCAGATAGCGCGCCAGATGGGCATTCCCTTGCAGACCACGGAGGTGGCACGTACGTTTGCTGAGATCGAGGCAGCCATCAGGAGTTGAGTTTGCAGGCCGGCAAGTGCCGAGTGCTGCGCGGGTTTGGCCCGGCGAAAGGGGAGGGGAGTAGAATCTCGGCTGTCCTCCATCCTTCCCTTTGAAACCTGATGGCAGCAGTCTCCCGTTTAGCACGTTCATGTCTTCCATTTTTCTTCGCCGCGGCAAGCATTGCACTCGTTGGGTGTGCAACCGGTGGTCGCACATACCTGTTTGAAGAAGAAGCCAAGTCCGCTTGGAAGGAAGTCGAGCCGGAGCTCCCCGCGTTTCCCGAGAGAGCAAATCTGATCCCTCTCGATCTGGGGAGCGAATCCACCTCGTTGTCTTTTATCGATGAAAAATCGCTGACCCTTGCAGAAGACGGCGTCGTGCGCTTTACATTGGTTGTGCGTGCTGCGGGTGGTGCTCAGAACGTGAGTTTCGAGGGTATCCGCTGTGAGACGGCGGAGCGCAAGCTCTACGCGATAGGTCGCAATGACCGGGAATGGATCAGGCCTCGTGCCGGCGACTGGAAGAGGATTTCAGACAATGGATACAACCGTCAGTACGCTTTGCTGGCGATGGATTTCTTTTGTCCGCGGGGGGCAATTCTTCCGAATCGGGATGAGATCGTGAAATCCCTGCGGCAGGCGGCCCGCCTGCGTTAGCGTCAAATTTCGAGTGGAGTTTGTGATGCTGGATCAACTGATCATTGGCTTTGACAAGGCCTTGCGTACGGTCTTTGCGGACGCCTACACAGTGCGTCCGGTTCCGGGGGAGGCGCTGCCTGAAGCTGATCTGAGTGAACAGGAGAAGCGCCGTGCGGCATCCCTGATGCGGGTGAATCACTGTGGTGAAATCTGCGCTCAAGCCTTGTATCAAGGGCAGGCGTTGATGTCTCAGAATGAAGGTATCAAGAAGGCGTTGGCAGGTGCCGCGCACGAGGAGACCGAGCACTTGGCTTGGACAGAGCGCCGGATTGCTGAGTTGGGTGGGCGTAAGAGCTTCCTTAACCCGCTCTGGTACGGCGGTTCGCTAGCTATCGGTATGCTAGCCGCGCGCTTTGGCGATGGGGTGAACCTCGGCTTTTTGGCCGAAACAGAGCGCCAAGTGGAGGCCCATCTGATCAGTCACCTGGGCCGCTTGCCGGAACAGGATCAGCGTTCGCGGGAAATTGTTACCCAGATGAAGATCGACGAAGTTGCTCATGCCGATACGGCAGTCCGCCTCGGCGCGGTGGAACTGCCGACGCCAGTGAAGGCCGCTATGAAGGCGACCTCGAAAGTCATGACTGGCGTGGCTTACTGGGTCTGATCGGAAAGAGACTAGACCTGAACGATTTCCCAGGTGTGTTCGATTTCCGCGGTCTTGCTGAGCATGATCGTGGCGGAGCAGTACTTGTCGGACGACAGCTTGATTGCGCGCTCGACGCTCTCCGGCTTCAACTCATGGCCCGTGACGGTGTAGTGGAACGCTATACGGGTGAACACCTTGGGGTCGGCTTCGGCGCGTTCCGCCGTCAGGCGGACGCTGCAGCCCCGCACATCCTGCCGACCGCGTTTGAGAATCAGGACGACGTCAAATGCCGTGCAGCCGCCTGCGCCGGCCAGCATCAGCTCCATCGGTCGGGGGGCAAGGTCGCGCCCGCCGGCTTCCGGGGCGCCATCCATGGTGACGATATGGCCGGAACCAGTTTCCGCCATGAAGGTCATGTCGCCAACCCACTTAACTACGCACTCCATTCTGCTTCCCTTCAATATTGACTGTATGGAGAGGCCAGGCCCCTTCTTCCGGCGCTGATTGTAGCTGTCTTGCCGCGGGGCGCTGGAGTGTCTTTGTGCTGCAATGCCGCATTTCTGTAGGGCGAAGTTCTTATGAGTGCGCTGCGATGCGCGTCTTGGGTCGGTTGTTTTTCAATTAAATCATGGGCTTGAACGAGTTTCTTGTTGAATAAAAAAAATTTATCATCAGATATGTAATTTTATTGTGCGATGCACAAAAAAATCTTGCACCAAGGGGGCAGGGGGGAGATAATTTGCTCAGTCCAGTTGCTTTTGTTGTTTGAAGCGGCTGCAAGGTGTCTCCTCCACCCTCCTCCTTTGGTGTGGATTTAGCGCAGATCTCCCCGATCTGCGCTTTTTTTTGCCTTGATTTAGTGTTTGACACTGGCCTCGAGCCTAGGGTAAAATCCGCGGCTTTCCGAATTATGGTCGTTCCCGGTGTCGGGAAAAGTCAGAGGGATCTTCATGAAAACGTTTTCTGCCAAGCCGCATGAGGTCAAGCGCGACTGGTTCGTCGTTGAT
Organism: Zoogloea sp. JDB1; assembly: GCF_056724025.1. Taxonomy (NCBI): domain Bacteria; kingdom Pseudomonadati; phylum Pseudomonadota; class Betaproteobacteria; order Rhodocyclales; family Zoogloeaceae; genus Zoogloea; species Zoogloea sp. JDB1. The sequence continues at coordinate 5,182,533 of NZ_CM161496.1, read as the reverse complement.
GCGACGGACTTGGTCCTTGGTCGGCTTGCTTCCCAAGTTGCGCTTCGCTTGCGCGGCAAACATAAAGCCATCTACACCCCGCACGTTGATACCGGTGACTTCATCGTTGTCGTCAATGTCGACAAGCTGCGTGTAACCGGCACCAAGGCCCAGGACAAAAAGTACTACCGTCACTCCGGTTACCCGGGCGGTATCTACGAAACCAACTTTACCAAGCTGCAGCAGCGTTTCCCGGCTCGCGTGCTTGAGAAGGCCGTCAAGGGCATGCTGCCCAAGGGGCCGCTCGGCTACGCCATGCTGAAGAAGCTGAAGTGCTACGCCGGTGCTGAGCATCCGCATGCCGCACAGCAGCCCCAAGTTCTCGCGATTTAACAGGAGCCGATAATGGCTGTGACTTACAACTACGGTACCGGTCGTCGCAAGTCGGCTGTTGCTCGTGTCTTCATCAAGAAGGGCTCCGGCAACATCGTCGTAAACGGCAAGCCGGTTGATCAGTTCTTCTCCCGTGAAACCGGCCGCATGATCGTGCGTCAGCCGCTGGTTCTGACCAACTTCGTCGACACCTTCGACATCCTGGTCAATGTGACCGGTGGTGGCGAATCCGGCCAGGCTGGTGCCGTTCGTCACGGCATTACCCGTGCGCTGATCGACTACGATGCAGAGCTCAAGTCCCCGCTGAAGAAGGCTGGCTTGGTTACTCGCGATGCCCGTGAAGTCGAGCGTAAGAAGGTCGGTTTCCGCAAGGCGCGTCGTCGCAAGCAGTTCTCCAAGCGTTAATTCGCTTCGAGTATGGTCAAAAAGCCGCCTTCGGGCGGCTTTTTGTCATCTTGGCGTAGTATGTTGTGCCGGCGTAGTTTTGGTATCTGCTGGTAGTTCATTTCCTGTTGGGGGCGAGAATGATCAAGGTTGGTGTAGTTGGTGGGACGGGATATACCGGGGTTGAACTGTTGCGCTTGCTGGCGCAGCATCCGGAGGTGGAGCTGAAGGCAATCACCTCGCGTGGTGAGGCGGGGGTGCCGGTGGCTGATATGTTTCCGAGCCTTCGCCGCCGGGTTGATCTGCGGTTTATCGATCCCCAGGCAGCCGATCTGTCGGGGTGTGACGTCGTCTTCTTCGCTACGCCTAACGGGATTGCGATGCAGCAGGCTGCGGCCCTTGTTGCTGCGGGTGTGAAGGTCATCGATCTGGCTGCGGATTTCCGGATCTCCGACGTGGCTGAATGGGAAAAGTGGTACGGGATGAAGCACGCCTGCCCCGAGCTGGTTGCCGAGGCCGTGTATGGTTTGCCTGAGGTGAATCGCGAGGCTGTCAAGGCTGCGCGGGTGGTGGCCAATCCGGGTTGTTATCCCACCGCGGTGCAGCTCGGCTTCTTGCCGCTCGTCGAGGCCGGTATTGTGCAGCTGGATGGCTTGGTTGCTGATGCCAAGTCCGGTGTCTCCGGTGGTGGCCGTAAGGCGGAAACGCACATTCTATTCTCCGAGTCGGCAGACAACTTCCAGGCTTACGGTGTGGCCGGTCATCGGCATCTGCCGGAAATTCGGCAGGGGCTGTCGCGCTACGCCAAGGCGCCCGTCGGGCTGACTTTCGTTCCGCATCTCACGCCCATGATTCGTGGTATCCATGCGACTCTGTATGCGCGCCTCACTAAGGATGTCGATCTGCAGGAGCTGTTCGAGGCCCGTTTTGCCGACGAGCCGTTTGTCGATGTGATGCCGCGCGGGGCCCATCCTTCCACGCGTTCCGTGCGCTCTGCCAACATCTGCCGGATTGCGGTTCATCGTCCGCAGGGTGGGGATGTGGTGGTGGTGCTGTCGGTCATCGACAACCTCGTGAAGGGGGCGGCAGGTCAGGCGGTGCAGAACATGAACATCCTGTTCGGGTTGCCTGAAGCGGCAGGGCTTGGGCAGATCCCAGTGATGCCTTGAACTAAAATTGAGCGTTTTTGTCGACTATTTGATGGTGTTGCCTTGACCCGCTGTTGGGGGCTGACCATAATCCGACGACCGTTTTGAAGGAGTTGTTCCATGGATGCCGTGACCGAAATGCCGAGCCCGTTTGTGTTTACCGATAGCGCTGCCAGCAAGGTGAAGGAGCTGATCCTCGAGGAAGGGAATCCGGATCTCAAGTTGCGTGTCTTCGTGACGGGTGGCGGCTGTTCCGGTTTTCAGTACGGTTTTACCTTCGATGAAATCTGCAACGAAGACGACACCGTTATGGAAAAGGATGGCGTGATGCTGCTGATCGATCCGATGAGTTATCAATATCTGGTTGGGGCTGAGATCGACTATACGGAAGGTCTTGAAGGTTCGCAGTTTGTTATTCGTAACCCCAATGCGACGAGCACCTGTGGTTGTGGCTCGTCGTTCTCTGCATAACCTGAGCGATCAGTTGGTGCGGGAAGTCGCGCCCTGATTTGGTAGGTTGTGTTGGAAGGCGCCTGTTGCGAAAGCGATAGGCGCCTTTTCTTCGTTAACGAAAATCGGAAGGTTGAGTTCGGCCCACCGGGATGGGCTAGAATTTTGGCTCTTTTTTT
>NZ_CM161496.1:4657500-5175000 GCF_056724025.1 Zoogloea sp. JDB1 | reverse complement strand
GATATCAGAAGTGCGAATGCTGACATGAGTAGCGATAAAGGGTGTGAAAAGCACCCTCGCCGAAAGCCCAAGGTTTCCTGCGCAACGTTCATCGACGCAGGGTGAGTCGGCCCCTAAGGCGAGGCAGAAATGCGTAGTCGATGGGAAACAGGTCAATATTCCTGTACCGCTCTATGATGCGATGGGGGGACGGAGAAGGTTAGGTCAGCCGGGTGTTGGACGTCCCGGTTTAAGCGTGTAGGCGTGCTCTTTAGGCAAATCCGGAGAGCTTAGCTGAGGCGTGACGACGAGGTCTCTTTGAGACCGAAGTGATTGATACCCTGCTTCCAGGAAAAGCCTCTAAGCTTCAGTCATAGAGTGACCGTACCGCAAACCGACACAGGTGGGCAGGTAGAAGATACTAAGGCGCTTGAGAGAACTCAGGAGAAGGAACTCGGCAAATTGATACCGTAACTTCGGGAGAAGGTATGCCTCGGTAGCTTGTAGGAGTACATCCGAAGGGCGAAGAGGCCGCAGAGAATCGGTGGCTGCGACTGTTTATTAAAAACACAGCACTCTGCAAACACGAAAGTGGACGTATAGGGTGTGACGCCTGCCCGGTGCCGGAAGGTTAAGTGATGGGGTGCAAGCTCTTGATCGAAGCCCCGGTAAACGGCGGCCGTAACTATAACGGTCCTAAGGTAGCGAAATTCCTTGTCGGGTAAGTTCCGACCTGCACGAATGGCGTAACGATGGCCACACTGTCTCCTCCTGAGACTCAGCGAAGTTGAAGTGTTTGTGAAGATGCAATCTCCCCGCGGCTAGACGGAAAGACCCCATGAACCTTTACTGTAGCTTTGCATTGGACTTTGACGGGACTTGTGTAGGATAGGTGGGAGGCGATGAGACTGGGACGCTAGTTCCAGAGGAGCCGTCCTTGAAATACCACCCTGGTGTCGTTGAGGTTCTAACCTAGGTCTGTGAATCCAGATCGGGGACCGTGCATGGTAGGCAGTTTGACTGGGGCGGTCTCCTCCCAAAAGGTAACGGAGGAGTACGAAGGTCACCTAGGTACGGTCGGACATCGTACTGATAGTGCAATGGCAAAAGGTGGCTTGACTGCGAGACCGACAAGTCGAGCAGGTGCGAAAGCAGGTCATAGTGATCCGGTGGTTCTGTATGGAAGGGCCATCGCTCAACGGATAAAAGGTACTCTGGGGATAACAGGCTGATTCCGCCCAAGAGTTCACATCGACGGCGGAGTTTGGCACCTCGATGTCGGCTCATCACATCCTGGGGCTGTAGCCGGTCCCAAGGGTATGGCTGTTCGCCATTTAAAGTGGTACGTGAGCTGGGTTTAAAACGTCGTGAGACAGTTTGGTCCCTATCTGCCGTGGGCGCTGGATATTTGAGGGGGCCTGCTCCTAGTACGAGAGGACCGGAGTGGACGGATCTCTGGTGTACCGGTTGTGACGCCAGTCGCATCGCCGGGTAGCTAAATCCGGAAGAGATAACCGCTGAAAGCATCTAAGCGGGAAACTCGCCTCAAGATGAGATATCCCTGGGAACTCGATTCCCCTGAAGGGTCGTTGAAGACCACGACGTTGATAGGCTGGGTGTGGAAGCGCAGTAATGCGTTAAGCTAACCAGTACTAATTGCCCGTGAGGCTTGATCCTATAACCTTGCAAAATGCAAGGCGAACACCGCGCAAAGCGCAGTCACATACCCCAAAGAACACTTCTTCCCTTTGACGCTTCGACCGCGAAAACGCGGCAAGCGGTACAAGTTATAGTCTGACGACCATAGCGTCTTGGAACCACCCCTTCCCATCCCGAACAGGACCGTGAAACAAGACCGCGCCGATGATAGTGCACAACCGTGCGTGAAAGTAGGTCATCGTCAGACTTACCCATCAAAGCCCCCGCGCACTACTGCGCGGGGGCTTTATGTTTTTAAAGCTCCGAAACAAAGCACCCTCAAAGAAAAAACATCTCCTCCGTAAGCGTAAGCCCCCGGCCATCCCATCTTCCGCCAGACCCGTAGCTCGCTAAACACGTCATCAGCGGTTCACTTGCGTTCGTCTCCTTGAACCCTACCTGACGGAGTCTCGCTCCGCCGTTTCCAGCAACGCTCACCACGGGCGCTCTTAACGCCCGCAGCTTGGTAAGCCCCCGGCTTCCACTCTGGCACATCAATGCCACATCGGGTGGGGGCGTCCATTCCATTGATTCAGACCTTTTCCACGCCCGAGTTATACCAAAGCCTATTTGATTGCCGGGCTAATAGAATGTAACGATAGCTCTTACTCCAAGAACTGAAATTCAATCCGTCTATTTTGTGCGCGCCCCTGGAGTGTGTCGTTGTTTCGGATAGGATGATCGGGGCCTGCGCCGATTGTGCTCAAGCTGGTTGTAGGAATTCCTTTACTACCGAGATAACTACGTACTGCATTAGCCCGAGCAAGACTTAGTTCAATGTTGGATTGGCGGCTTCCTGCATTGTCGGTATGTCCTATGATTTGTACATTTCGTGCATTGGTTAGCTTTATGGCTGAAACCATGTCGTTGAGGATAGCTTGACCAGAAGATGTCAAACTGGCAGACCCGCTTTCAAATTCGATGACCCGATTGGATAAGGCCTTGTCCAGTATTTCTTGACGTGATTCTGAAACAGTAAGTTCGGTGGTAATTGTGTAGTGTGGATTCAGTGAGGCGGTGATTGCTGCGGATATCTGCTGACGTTGCGCTGCGTTGGCTACATTCCCCTTGAGTGAAATTTGTGTTCCGTTTACATGTATTTGGCCGTTATGAACCTGCTTTATATTGTTATTAAGTAGTTTCTCTATATTTTCTGTCCATTTTGGGGGAGGGGATACTCCTCCAATGGAAATTCTGTCGACTATGTTGCGCTCTCCATAAAGCTCCCGCAATTTTCCTAGAATGGCTAGACGGGTTGCTTCATCGGCGACGTTGCCTGAGGCCACAATTTTGGCAGCATCTGTATTTTCGGTTGGGGGGTAGGCGAGTTGTGATTTGTCGTCCGTTTGCGCTGAGGCTAGCGTTGTGAGTGCAGACAGCAGGCCGGCAAAAATTGCGCTACGAATGGTCATGACCTATGTTTTCAGAAAGGCTTCCCTGAACGTCTTGAGGATTCGCTCAAGGCTCAAGGTCGGTTGAGCTAGGTAACTGGAGAGTTTGAGTACTCCGCTATCGCCATGAAGGTTGTAGTGATCATTGATCCATGGAGGATCAATGAGGCATACTCTCCTTTCCTGGGGTGTGTATCTCATAAACGTAGTACATAGTGGATATGCGGTAGCTCCATTGAATCCTACGAGCATTCGCGATCTGCCTGGGCTTCGTTCGAGTATGATTTGTAATTCTATCGTTGGATCTCGTATGAAGGCTGTAATCAGGTAGAGCCATAGCACAGCAACCTGCCAATATTTCTTTTCCATATTATCCGGAAGGGGAAGCTCCAGTTCCTTGTCTATCGGCGGGTGCCCGTATGTGAAGAGTTGCTGCATGAGGAGTCCTATGGCAAGGATTGTTCTGGCAATAGCCTCGGGTGTGTTTTGCCCCCCCAGAGTCTCAGACAATGCATCCAAGGTTGTCTCTCGCGCAAAATAGCCAAGAGGATCACTGGCAATCGTCAAATCGAAGTCTCGGGCGCAGTCTAACTTGTCCAATTCATCCTGGAGTTTGTTCAGCTCCATTCCTGCCAAAGTCGAGTCTGCCAATGTAGAAAGGACTCTGTGATTATTCGCCAGGACTGACGGGCCGTACCGGAACAGACGTAAATCATTTCTCTGAATGGTGGAGGCGGTCAGAAACGGATAATGTTGACCTGACGTATCTCGACTGGCACGCAGGCTTCCTATCAAGGTGAGCGTGCTTGCCGGACTGACAAAGGCGAAGTCGATCGCTCCGGAGTCGTTGTAGGTGGATTTCCAGTTTGGCGTCTGGCATAGCTGCTCCATCGATCTCGCGATCCAACTATCGAGAAGGTTGATTAGCTTTTGGCTTCCTCTCCCGCGGACGAAGTCGGCATGCAGAGGGGTTTTCCCGAAATATGTGGATTTGTAGTTCGTCACCTGCCACCCTCTGACGGAGCCTGGGGGACAGTCGCTGGCGTGATCGCGCTGCGCGGAAGTGTGAGGCCGCCGAGGCCGCGTTGGCTCTGTGTTGTCGGTGAGGATCCTTGCGCCTGCGTATTGCTGATGACTTTTAGATCAATGCTGACTTCGGTCCCTTCATTTTTCCAGCTCAGACGGAAGCTCCCGTCGGCTTGTTTGCTGCGTTGCGCGGCGTTGATCATCTTCTCCAGTCCGAATCGACCAGGGTGATTGACTGTGTTGAGGGTTTTTCCGTCATAAGTATTTACAGTGATTTTTGCGCCAGGTGCATTTGAAGTGCCTGGCCATATGAAGTTGGTCCATTGAGGAGCACCATTACGATAGGTGAGCTTCTGCCCATCTATTTCTAGCGTGTAGGAGGTTAGGCCCGGTGATGGCTGAGGCCTCAGCATGAAGACCGTCTGGGTTTGTAGTGCGCCACCTTGCCCGGTATCGTTTGCCGCACCTCCTTCGAGGGGAGAGATCCATTGGGCGAATCCGGTTATGAATTCGGGTTGCAACGTGAGGCCCAGATCGCCCCAGGTGCGGGGTGCGATGGTAGTACCGCGGCGAACAACTAGAGAGCCTATGGTGGCCTCCACATACTTGGATATAGCGCCATCGGGACCGAACATCTGGGCAATCTCCGCGGGGGATGCCTCTATGCCGGCCTTCGGAGAGAACGGATATTTGATTGCCAGCCTGCGCGTGAAAGGCTCGTAGACTTGCGCCATCCATGTCTTGTTGAGATCTTCCGTTGCTGGTTTGATAAGTGCGGCGTAAGTCTCCAGTAAAGGGCGGAGCAGGAGCGGACGTAGGGTCGTCCTCTGGTTTTCAGGGATTCCTATGAGCATCTGCTCATCGACAAACTTGAGTGTTTCTGCCAATTCCGAGTTGCTGCCGTCTAGGGTTTCCCGCATGACCTTTAGTGCCCCGGGGCCAGGATCGCCCTGATTTTTCAATTCATTCAAACGGGAGCGGATCTTGGATAGTTGCTTGAGATAAGTCCCGAGCAGTGACTCTCCCCCATCTCGGGAGGCCGCCAGGCGATCGATGGCTGAGAACTCTCTACCTATTGCACCCAGAACGGGCTCTGTGGTTTTGGGAGGTGCGCTGCTATCCAGTGTGATCTGAACCGGCGCCATCTGTAGAACGGATTGTCTGAACCATTCCACGACACCACTCTGGGTTTTCTGTAGTGCGATATGGGCTAGTTGCGGATTGTCCCAAGTGGTTTGTTCAGAAATGGCCCTCAGCAATTTTCCGATGGGGGATATCTGGGGGTCTCCGAGACGTGCCATTGCGGTTACAGCATCCGGAAACGTGGGGAAGGGCGTGATGCTGATGCCCCGAATGAATTGTCTCCACTCCTCGGTGAAGTCGCGCTTGTACATCGCCGTCAGTGTTTTCTGGATTTGTTCAGGGCTGCCTTCCAGAGTGAGGTCATCTTTATTGGAGCTTTCCAAAACCCAGTCCACGCTTTTCTGGGCATTGGTTGCTGCGTCCTTGATCGCCGGCTGGACGTAATCCTTCCACGCCTCCGCTGTCATGGCTCCTGAAACCACGCGACTACCGCTTATTAGAGGGGCGTTGTCGGGGCCTACGATACTAGCGACGCTCATTGGGGCGAAGCGTGTTGAAGCCCTTGCGCGTATTTCGCCATACACGCGTTCGGCGGCAGGCATTCCGCGGACTACCCGGCGTAATTTTTCGCGCACGCCATCAACCAGGGCGAGGTTGTTGCTGATCGTCGGCCAGTCGGATGCGCCTGCATGTTCCAGATGGAAAGATACGATGCGACCGGCCAAGGTGATCATCTTCTCCCTCTCCATGGCGCCGCGGTTGGCTTCGAGCCAGCCGCGCCAGAAGCGGGTAATCTGGTCTGAAAGGTGCCCAACGTCGATGTGTTCGTGGCTGGATAGCATCAGATAAGTTTTCAGCGCGTTGTAGCTGTCTTCGATATCGGATGCATTTGCGCCCTTGTATTGAGTGAGGGCATGCGTTGTTACTGCCTGGGTTTGGGTGGAGGCGATATTCTCGTGCCGGTTGACCTCAGCGAGGAAGTTCTCTAGGGCATTCTTGATAGGGAGCAACATGACCGCCGAAATGCCTGCGAAGTATTCCTCGCGCAGCTTGTCGGCCATTTGCTGACCGCGGTAGAGGCCTAGTCCGAGCGCTAAAGGGGGATGTTCGTTAAAGCGTTCCAGTTGCGCAAGTCTGTCTTGAAGGATTTCCAGCGCTTCGAGGCGGGACTGCAGGTCAAATCGACCATCTTGAAGCTTGACAGCCTTGGCAAGATCCTGTTCGACGTTCTTGAGCAGGCTGAGATTGTTCATGTAGGACCAACTCCAGCCAGCCAGAACTGCCCCGAGAACTACGAGACTTCCGACGATGGCAGTTTGACGCCACAGATAGTGCGCCCGGGTTGTGTGCCGGCGAACTAGATTGCGATCGGGAAATATGATTTCTGAGAAAAGTTGTTTGAGAAAATATCCTTGAGCTGCGCTTTGGGCATATGAGTTGGTGGGTAGCGCCGAAAGCCCGAATGCCCGAGCGATGCGCTCGCTGGATAAGGCTGATGTGTCTTCGTTCTGAATAGCCGAAGTGAGATAGAATCCGCGAAAAACCGGTTGGAATTGGAACGGGTTCTCTTCAAAGAGCGTTGCAATGAATGCGCGCAAAGCTGGTTTTATCGCGGCAAATTCGGCGGGGAAGGTGAGTAGCTCCGGAATGGCTCTCTCGCTGTGGCTGTGTGACAGGCGTACGACACTTGCCGTTCGCAGACCGAGATAGAGTTCGTCGAAGCGCTTTTCGAAGAGCGGCATAGCATCTTGCCCGCCCGTAGCATGTTCGTAAGGAAACGTCGCCCCCCAAACACGATTCCGTTCAATCCAGTCCAGATCAGAGAAGAAATGGCAGAAGCCGGGAAGCAAGTCCACTTTGGTAAGTAGTACGTAGACCGGTGCGAAGACCTCTAGTTGTTCCGTCAATTCCTGCAGGCGTTGCCGAAGGTCTTTGGCGAGGTTTAGTGCAAACTCTGGTTCAGAGTGGATCAGCTCGCCTATGCTCACCGCAACTAGAATTCCGTTGATCGGGGCTCTGGGACGGGTTTTTTTCAGTAGCCTCAGGAAATCGAGCCACTCCGCGCCGTCCTCTTCGCGGATAGTGTAGCGGCCAGCCGTGTCGAGCAGGATACCTTCCGTAGTGAAGAACCAGTCACAGTTCCGGGTCCCACCGATACCCTTGATGACGGCTTGGCCACCGTCGTCGAATGGGAAGTGCAATCCTGAATTGACAATCGCGGTGCTCTTGCCCGCTGCAGGGTTGCCTATGGTGATGTACCACGGAAGCTCATAGAGGGCTTCGGAGCCGGATAGTTGGCCGAGCTTTGAGGTTTTTATTTTCTTGATGGCTTCCTGCATGCGCAGCTTCAGGGCCTCCATCCGCTCGGGATCCGTATAGTCAGGAGAGCGTGAGGCTTCTCCCTGATTCTCGAGCATCTCACTGAGATCCGTACTTGCGCGTCTAGCCATCTGGTGCTGACGCATCAGTATGCCTATCCATATGGCAGCAAGCAGGCCGCATGTGAAGATCACCCATCGTATGGGAAGTTGGAACTGCCAAGTTCCCAACAGTAGCGTCAGAACGAGTAGTGATATGCCCAGAAACGAAAGAGTCTGGCGCTTCGCGATCAGGCTTCGGAATAGAGGCATCGTTTGGTTTTGTTGATCACTCTGAGAAGGTTTGTTCAAGTCTGCTTCCTAACGAGTGGCCTGACCGAGGACATTCTTGCGACGGAGTTCCACATGGCCGAAATCCCGAAGTTGCCATCGTCCGCCCCAGGTCAGTCCAAGCTCTTCCGCGACCTGCCCATATAGCTCATAGCCACGCATGGCCCAGGGTGCGCGTTCTGAGATAACTATCTTCCCGTCTTTGAGAAACGCGCTGTCTGCCGCCAAGCCGTATTGGTGGTAGCTCATGTTGGCCTTGGCCTTGGTGACGTGGCCTCCCTGGTCGAACAACTGTGCTTGTCGCTCAGGACTGCGGTAGCCTTCCACCAGCGCCATGCGGTATCCATGTCGTTCTTCCATCAAGCGAAAAACGATTAGCAGGCGTTGCGTGAATTCCGGGTCAAGCAGTTGCCAGTTGCGGCTGGCATGGACTACATCGGGTCGAATGCTCTCTATTTCCTGCGTCGCAAACACTTCGGGAGGAAGTGGCGGTGGAGGAGTCAGACGTTCCCCTTCGAGCAGCGCAGAGACCTGTGGGTCGGTGAATTGTCCGGTGCCATCGAACTCGAAGACCTTGGAGTCGTTCAGGCTGAAAATCATCAGTGACGGCGCAGTCAGCAGCAGCGTGACTCCTATGCCGCGCATGGGGTGGCTTAATGCAGCCTCGGTTAATGCGGATGGTATTGAGCCCTTTTTGTACCGAGTGAGCAGGAGGCGGCGATGTGCGCAGGACCGAAGCGGAAATGTCTTACAGCGATCTCCTTGTTTGCCCAGTGCGGCCAATAACCGGGGCAGCAACCCCGGTAGAACGAATATGGCTACTCCGGCTGCGATGAGCAAGAAGTAGGCAAGCACGCTGTACAGGATCACGCGGGCAGACCTTGGGCGACGTGCGCTGGTTTGGGGAGGCATGGAGCTGACGCAAGGTGCGATTGTCGGCGGCGCAGACTGAAAGCCGCCTTTTTTGTTGCGTAGGGCATAAAATAATGACATATGTATTTTTATGGTATTTTAGCGCAATGTCAAATTATGCAAATGGCAAATTTACGGTGATGGGCGAAGAAACCGCGAGTGTTCGGAGGGGAGGGCGAAGCGCTGGCTCTTCAATAAGTATCCTGAGTGACTTGAGTTCCTCTGGAAACGTTCAAGCTTTGTCTACAGGGCTGGGGGCAAGAGTTGCCTGGTTTGCTGGGATAGGAGTGCTTGCTGTCGGGATTGCTGTGGGGGAGATCTGGTGGGACGGGGCTGACTCAGGGCAATCGCACCTACTTTGCATAGTGAAACGCCCCTCTTAAAACGCAACAAATTCGTGACGTGACTGTTCACCGCGGCCCAAATTGTGTAGTTTCCTGCCTTTTTGGGCATCCGATGAAGATGGGAAACGTCATGCCGCTGACGCAGGTATTCGTCTCGATCTCCGACCCGCGCAGTGCGCGCCATACCCGCCATGACCTGGCCGAATTGCTGACGGTGGCGGTCTGTGCGGTGCTCTCGGGCGTGGACGACTTCGTCGACATCGAGTTGTGGGCCGAAGCCAAGCTCGACTGGTTGCGCGGGTTCATCGCGCTTGAGCACGGCATCCCGTCTCACGACACGATGGGGCGCGTGTTCGGCATGATTGCCCCCGACGAGTTCGAATCCGCCTTCCGACGCTGGGTCGGCATGGTGGTGCCCGCATTGGCCGAAGAGACGGTCGTCGCCATCGACGGCAAGACCAGCCGGCGCACGGGCAGCAAGACGAAAGCCGAGGCCGCTCCGCTGCATCTGGTCAGCGCGTTCGCCGCCGGCATGGGCGTTGTATTGGGCCAGATGGCCACCGACGAGAAGTCCAACGAGATCACCGCCATTCCGGAACTGCTCGCCAAGCTGGCACTCGAGGGCTGCGTGGTGACGATCGATGCGATGGGAACGCAGACAAAGATCGCGCGCACGATTCGCGAACGGGGCGCCCACTACGTGCTGTGCGTGAAGGAGAACCATCCGAATCTGTACGATTCGATCCTGTTCGCCGGCCTCGATCCCCGAGCCCCCCTGAGGCCCTGTTCCACACACGAAACCACGACCCAGGATCACGGGCGCATCGAAGTACGCCGATGCCGGGCCTATGAGGGCGTCGGCCGGCTCTACCAGAGCGACGCCTGGCAGGATCTGGCCAGCTTTGCGGTGCTCGAACGCGAGCGCACGGTCGGTGGCCATACCAGCACCGAGCGCCTCTTCTACATCAGCAGTCTGCCCGCCGATGCCGAGCGCATTGCACGGGCCGTGCGCAGTCACTGGGAGGTGGAGAATCAGCTTCACTGGTGTCTGGATGTGCAGTTCAACGAGGATCAGTCACGCGTACGCAGCGGCTACGCTGCCAACAACCTGGCCATCGTCCGCCACATCGTCATGAACCTGCTGCGACTCGATACGACGCGCAAGGCCAGCATCAAGTCCAAGCGCATGCTCGCAGCCACTGTCGATGCGTTTCGCGCCCAGCTGCTGGGGGTATGACGTTAAGGTGCGATTGCCCTGGGGGCTGACTCGACCGATGCCAAGGCTGCGCGAGCAGTCATTATCGGGCAAGGTGTGCGGCAGGGGCTTGAGAGACGTGTCGAGGCCGATGTGTCGCGAGTTGAACAAGGGCCGCATATGGAGTTTCCTATTCCCGCGATCTCTCCAGGTTCCGTGAGGGGGGCTGGAGTCGTCGGGCACGGTGCTGACGGGGAGGCCTCGCCCATGCCACTTGGAGAGGCAAAGTCTGTCGTTGCTGGAGCGGAAGGACAGCTGTCCGCTAAGACAACGGTCAGGCGGAAAGAGTCGCATCGTGTTTCAGCACCCAGACCGGGTTTGTTACGGGGGGAAAGAAGCAGGCTACCCGGCGACCAGTCAAAGGGAGCAGGCTGCCGGCCAAAAGACAGAAGATGGATACTGCAGGTAGGCTTGGTGCCAAACCAGCCCAAAGAAGCGACGCTCTACGATTTGAACGTGATGTCGATATCATTCAGGCGATTATCAAATAGCCGTCGTAGCCCGGATTGCTGTTGCCGAGAGGCTTTGCCGACACTGCTACGGCAGGGTGATGGTCAACGTGGGGCTACGCTGTGGCGGCTCAACAACGTTGGCGTATGCGCTCAGGGACGATGACACGGAGTCCTGGCCGAAAAACAGCAGGCCCGCGTAGGCGAGCAGGCCGCACAGCGTCAGAGCAGATGCTAGGATCCACGCAGGTGTTTCCTGTCGGATCGAGTTGATGATGTTGTCAGGCGGTGCCCAGTTGGGGGCAAATTCGGCAGGCTTGCCTTTGATATGTCCGATCTGATCTCCAAGTTGCGATATCAGATATTTGAGCTTTTCCGAGCCTTCAAGAACGTAACGTCCTTTGAATCCGATCAGCAGGCACATGTGGAAGACTTCAAGCGCAGCGATGCGCTGCGCGCCACCGTTGCGTGCATGTTCGAGCTTGTCGAAAAAGTGCTCTCCAGCCAACTGCTCTCCGAACAGAAGCAACTGAAGTGGACGGCGTTCCCAGGTTTCCCTGATTTGATTCTGTGTGGACAGGATGAATTCGTTGACGACTGCACAAAAGGCATATTTCGTGTCGAAGATGTCGTTGTTACTGAAGTTGAGCTTCCTTGCTTTGTGTTCGAAGGTTTCCAGCAGTTCTTGTAGCGTGCCTGAGAACTTGCTCTCATCGTTGGGCAGGCAGCCCATGCGAAGCAGTATCAGCAAGTGAAAGCCGTCGTACAGCAAGTCGACCAGAGTGAGAGTACCGGATACCGATTGGTCGTAGGTGGTGGGCTGAGCGGCTTCGGCAAAGAGGCTGGGTATTGAGCTCATGATATGACGGCGATCATCTCGATGCTGAGATCCTGGTAGCTCTCAGGGGCGTAAATCATGACGGACTGTGCTTTGAGCATTCGCTCATAGAGGGGGCCGTGCCCCTCCAGGGCAAAGTAGCAAGCGCCTGGTCGTACGGGGATGGCTGCGGGGACTTGTGCTGCGTGAATGAGCCGTACGCCGGCCATTGCGGAGAGCACCAACTTCTCCACATCATCGGGTGCCCCTACCTTTAAGCGGAGCGGGATGGATTCGATGATTTCGGACTGCGGGTGAGCCGCGCTGACAGACAGGAAGAAGCGCGTTTTCTCATCGATTTTTTCGGAATCCAATTTCCCTGTGTGAAAAGCAGGCTTGGGGTGTGCAAGCGCGATGGCGAAGTACTGGGTCGAGATCACGGTGTCTAGAAGTTCCCGGATTAGAGCGTCGAGACAGGTAAAGCATGGGCCTGGATGGGCGTGATCGTAGCTAGGCAGGTCGTTGAGCGTGTGGTGACGTGAAAACGTCAGCAATCCGCCTGCCAGTCGCAGTAACTCCTGGAAAAAGCGCTCTGGATGGATTTCCGGGTTGCGCAGTACGTGAGTTAGTGCGGCACAGGCTGAGTTGGCGGTGTGCAGGAGCCAGAATGAGGCGATGTCGCCGGAGCGAAACTCGATGATGTTTTTCGAAGGTTCCCTGTGCAGGCCGTACAGGGCATCAACCTTAGCGAGGAGTGCATCAATCTGTCGTCGAAGCATGAGATGGAGCCTGGCGTTGCTTCGGAGGCTGGCGGATGGGGGAATGAAGCTTGGGTCCATTTCGAAACCGTTGCTTGACGTTCTGCTAATCCGGATAACTGGAAGTGTCTGAAACAGGTCATTGGGATCGTTTCTCCGCCTGATCTGCGTGATTTTGCTTAAGCGGGAGATGTCGGCTTCCGTTGCATCCGAGAATAGATCTTGTGTTTCCGTTGAGATGACGAGATATCGGGCGTTGCTGCCGGTGGCGAGATCCTGTGCGCAATTGCCTCCCTGAGGGTTCAGATGCCGTAGGGCGATATGAAAAATCATACCTTCGTCATCAATAGCCATGTCGTTGAGGGAAAGGGGTGGGGGGAGCTGGTCGATATCTGGAGCAAGTAGCGAATCACCGTTTGAGAACACCGCATCGATTTGGGTGAACCGCAGGACTCCATTGTGTAGTGCCTCCTTGTCCAGCCTCAGTTCCCTGACTCCCCAGGCATATGGGTTCGCCGCCAGCAGGGTGCGTCGGTTCATTGCATCGGTATAGATATCCTGTTGTTGAAAATGTTGGGGACGGAGGAAGAGTCCTTCGCCCCATAGCGGTTGGGCACGATTCATTTTTCGGGATTGCCTATCGGTTGCATTGAACGCCTACAAGGGAGCCGGCTGATCTACTGCCAGGCTCGGGAATCTGAGTGGCGGAACTTGTTGTCAGGGCGCAAGCGTGAGCTCCAACGATGATTTCGGTTGTCGTGTTCGGATCGAAGGCGAGTTTCCATCTCCCTGCATATGGAGCGCGAAACAGCCCCGCGATGCCTATCGCGCTGGTTTCCGGGGGGCTTCGGAGCTGCAAGGTGTGGGTCTTGCCCGGCAGAAGGATGAGCTCGCGGGCTGATATCAAGTCTTCCCCTAGGCCCTCTTTTTCGCTTTCCGGTGTTGTCAGCTGTTCATATGTAAGCGTCTTCAGTCGCTCTATGGAGCGAAGCGAGTAGACCCGGACAACCAACGATAGGGGCTTGCCTTCGCGAGATGTGTTGAGCTGTTCCCCAGCATGGATTCTCAGTGGAATCTCGTTGGGCGGTTTGTTGCCCGCAGCTCTGTCGGTCAGCTTTGTTGTACTCAACGCAATGTCGAGAACGCTGCTTGCAGCTTGCGCAACCGCCGTGCCCCCGCAGCCTGCGAGGAGCAGACAGGTTGCAGAGGTAGCAAGATGAGCCGGATGAAGGAGGGGGGTGCGGCGCATGCATTTTAGTTTTTTTGATAATCCATATTAAGTATTGTAACGCCATAGTCATATGTATTACTATGCTTTTGGTATCTTTCTTGGGGCGTGTTGGCTCTGTCCTTCTTGAATGGATGTCTATGTGGAAAAGAAGATCCTTTGAATCGTTCGTGCTTGTCGGTCTGCTGTCAGGATGCGCATCAGCGCCGCCGTCGTTGAAGCCCCAGGAGTTCAACGCAGTGCTCGAAGTGTCTGGCAAGTCCGTGGACTCCTTGCTACAGCAAGGCAGTCAGAAGGAAGCGATCCAGCTCCTGGATGATATGTCACGCCGAAATCCTGACAGGAAGGAGCCGTGGGCGCGAAAGGCCAAGATCTACTTTGATGCCGGAAATTATGCTCAAGCTATTTTTGCTTCAGAGGAGGTGTTGCAGCGGGACCCGGCAGAGCGCTCCGCTAAGGTGATTCGTGCCGTGGCCGGACTGCGGATCGCGGGTCAGTCGTTATATGAGCTCCGCAGCGATACAGAATTGAAGGGAAGTGCGCGTTCTGATGTGGTGGGGCTCGTTAAAGTGATGCGGGAAACGCTGGGAGAGGACGTTCTGGTTCCTCAGACTGATGTCAAGCGAGAAGTGCGCCCAGTCAGGCCCAAGCCCCCGGCAACTCCTGCGGTGCGGCGCAAGGCTGGAGGAGAGGGGGACGCCCGGTTGACCACGGTGGGAGGGAATCCTTTCGATACGTTGAAATAGGCGATCGCCTTGTCCTTTCCGATTGATTGCGTCCGATAACAACCGTAGGAATACAGCCGTGGCAAAAAAAGAGAGCATTCAGAAACAGTTACAAAGGGTACGGCCTCCAAGGGTGCAGCTTACCTATGACGTCGAGGTGGGTGATGCCATTGAAATGAAGGAGCTACCTTTTGTTGTTGGTGTATTGGGCGATTTCGCCGCTCAGTCCGAGGTGCCGCAAGGAAAGGTGCGTGATCGGAATTTCGTCAATGTGGATATGGACAACTTTGATGACGTGATTGCCTCCATGGCTCCGCGCGCGAGCTTCAAGGTCAGGAATGTTCTTCAGAATGATGGCGGTGAACTGGGGGTGCAGCTCACCTTCAAGAAGTTCGATGATTTTCGTCCAGAGTCTGTTGCGTTGCAGGTCGAACCTCTGCGGAAGCTGCAGGAGGCTCGTGCCAAGCTGGCAGACTTGCGCAATAAGCTTGCAGGTAACGAGAAGCTGGAGGATCTACTCAGTGAGGTATTGGCTCATACCGAAAATCTGCAAGCGTTGAAGGTCGGAGCCGCCGAGGAGGGGCAGTAATGACCGCACCTCAACTCGTGGCGACTGCTGCTGGGGACGGCGCTGGGTTCAGCCTGCTGGATAGAATCGTAGAGGAAAGCAAGATCGCCCAGTCAGCGCATGAGAGAGCTCGCGCCAAGGACATCATTGGGGAACTGGTCAGTCAAGTTCTGGAGGGCGAGGTGGTCGTATCCGAGAATCTGGCTGCAGCCATCGATGCGAGAGTGGCTGAGTTGGATCGGCTGATCTCCGCACAACTCAGTTGTGTGATGCATGCGCCGGAGTTTCAGTCTCTGGAGAGTGCCTGGACCGGATTGCACTACCTGTGCAAGAAGACATCGACGGGAACGCACCTCAAAATCAAGTTGCTTAACGCGAGCAAACGGGATCTGACTAAGGATTTCCGGTCGGTCATCGATTTCGACCAGAGTGCACTGTTCAAGAAAGTCTATGAAGAGGAGTTTGGAACCTTTGGGGGGGCGCCATTCGGGACCCTTGTTGGGCAATTCGAAGTGACGCGTCAGCCTGAGGACATGTTCTTCATCGAGCAGATGTCCCATATCGCAGCCGCAGCACATGCTCCCTTTATCACAGCTGCGGCCCCGCAACTATTTGGTCTGGACTCTTATGTGGAGCTGGGGAAACCGCGCGATCTGGCGAAGATTTTCGACACCGTCGAATACGCTAAATGGAAATCTTTCCGAAGTTCAGAAGATGCCCGCTATGTAGGCCTGGTATTGCCGCGTTTCCTTGGACGCCTGCCGTATAACCCGATTGATGGGTTGGTGACTGAAGGGTTCAACTATGTAGAGGACGTAGATGGTGCCGATCACGATAAATATCTGTGGTGCAATGCCGCCTTCGCTTTTGCCGCCCGGCTTACCGATGCCTTCGATCAGCACGGATGGTGTGCCGCCATCCGTGGCGTGGAAGGCGGAGGGCTCGTCGAGGATCTGCCCACGCATACTTTCCGGACTGACGACGGAGAGGTCGTCCTCAAGTGTCCGACGGAGGTGTCAGTTACTGATCGCAGGGAGAAGGAGTTGAACGATCAGGGGTTCATTTCGCTCGTCCACTGCAAGAACACCGACTATGCGGCATTCTTTGGTGCCCAGTCAGCCCAGAAAGCCAGAAAGTACGATACGGACTCGGCTAACGCCAATGCGGCCCTATCTGCTCAACTGCAGTACATTTTTGCGGTTTCCCGAATTGCTCATTACATGAAGGCAATGATGAGGGAGAAAATTGGCAGCTTTGCGACTGCTGCGAATATCCAGAGCTATCTGCAGCGCTGGATAGACCATTACGTGACAACCGATGATTCTGCCTCTCAGGAAACCAAGGCACAGTTCCCGCTGAGAGAGGCAGCTATTGAGGTCAGTGAAATACCCGGTCGACCGGGAGCGTATCGTGCTGTTTCATTCATTCGTCCTCATTTCCAGTTGGACGAGCTGTCCGTGTCATTGCGTCTCGTAGCGGAGCTACCGGACGGCAAGAATTGACCTTATCAACGTGAAGGGAGGGGAAGGCATGAAGGATATTTACATCGAGTTCAAGGGTAGCGACATCAAAGGGGACTCCAGGGATACCAAGCATAAGGACACAGTTGAGGTCTATAGCTGGAGTCATGCGATGCGCCAACCGAAATCAGCAACAGCCTCGGCCGCCGGCGGGCATACCGCTGAGCGCGTGGAGCATGGCGAAATGGTGTTTACAAAGGATATCGACGGGGCCAGTCCGAAGCTCTACCAGGCCTGCTCGTCGGGCCTGGTTGTGAATGATGTCGTAATCTACTTTTATCGTGCATTTGGTGGAAAAAACACAACAGGCAATCCATCGTCAACCCAGAATCGACATCAGTATTTGAAGATCGAGTTGAAGAACGTGATTATTGCCTCCGTTGCGCCGACGGTCGCAGAAGAGGGGATTCCGAAGGAGAGCTTTTCCCTCAAATACTCCGCAGTGAAATGGACCTACGATGAGTTGAATATCGACGGCACCAAGTCCGGCAAGGTGAACATTCAGGGAGCCTGGAATCTCGCCAAGAACACTCCAAATCTCACATAGTGATCATCATCGGCGCGCAGGATTGGAATTGCCATGGCGAATGGATTCGAGCCGTCCTTGTTCGACAAGTTGTTCGAAGACCTGCCCAGCACGGCTGCGCGTCGAAAGCATAGTTTGGCGCAACTCATCGACGGCGTGGCAAGGGATCTTGAGGCCCTCCTGAATACCCGCATCGTTGACAATGTGACGCATAAGGATTTTCCGTTGGCTGGTCGTTCGGTAATAAGTTTTGGGCTGGCGGATTTTGCGGGCCTGAATCTGGTCAGTGTCCATGACCGGCGTCGGATATGCGGCGCTATCGAGGAAGCCATCAATGCCTATGAGCCACGCCTCAAGGAAGTGCGGGTTGAACTTGAGCCCGAGCACAAGACGGTCAATGCGCTGCTGTTTTCCATCCACGCCATGCTGAAAGTGAGCCTTGCAGAAGAGCGCGTAGCCTTTGATGCCACGTTACAGCCGACCTGTCTGCAGTATTTGGTGAGTCAGCGAATGATGCGAACGGGGGCCTGATGAAGGATCTGCTACCCTATTTTGAACGTGAGCTCGCATTCCTGCGCAAACATGGCAGAATGTTTGCCGAGCGATATCCAAAGGTCGCTGCGCAGTTGTCGCTATCGGGTGATGGGTGTGAGGATCCGCATGTAGAGCGGATGATTGAGTCCTTTGCGCTGTTGACTGCCCGTGTAGCGAAAAAAATCGAGGATGGATACCCTCAGTTCACTGAGGCCTTGTTGAATGCCCTGTATCCTCATTATCTCCGCGCATTTCCGAGTTGTTCAATCGTTTGCTTTTCCCATCGGGAGCAGGTGCCTTCCCTGGACTCTTTCCTGATTCCGAAGGGTACTGAACTCCAGTCCAGGCCGATCAAGGGGGCCGCATGCCGTTTCCGGACTGCCTGGGATCTTGCGATTCCCCCTGTTTCTGTTTCCGATCTGCGGTTTGATCCGGTGGGAGCCGCACCCTCGGGCGTCCTCTTACCCGTAGGGTGCAATGCCATTCTCTCCTTTTCCCTGGCCTGGGGAGGGGGCAGGGAAAACGGGGGGCTCCGTGCTTTGGGAAAATTGCGCATCTATATTGATGCTGAGCCATCGGTCGCGTCGGCGCTGCGGGATGCTCTGTTCCTGAATCGCTTGAAAGTCTATGCGGAAGCAGACGATGACGTCTGGGAAGTGGTCATCAAAGAGATGCTTGGCGAGGTGGGGTTTTCTGGCGACGAAGCGCTCATCGATATGCCCGCGTCTGCCCACGATGCCTATCGGTACTTGACCGAATATTTTTGCTTCCCGGAGAAATTCAATTTCTTCGACCTGGATCTGTGTTGCTTGCCGCCGGCTATGCATAGCAGGAGGAAAGTTCGAGTGCATATTGCATTGGGAGGCTTGCGTTCGGACGGTGACACGTCGCGTTTGCTGAAAACTGTGGCAACGCACAATTTGCGTTTGGGCTGTGTGCCTGTCGTAAATCTGTTCAAACAATGCGCTGATCCCATCCGCGTATCTGGACAGGTGTCCACTTATCCTGTCATCGCAGATGGGCGGCGGCCGTCAGCGTATGAGGTGTATTCGATCGATAGCGTGCACCGGGTGCGCCAGTCACCAGATGGTGAGTCAATCGTGGAATTTCGCCCATTTTTTTCCTTGCGGCATGGGGAAACGCCGGACCTGCATGGCCATTACTGGTTTGCACAACGTGACAGCATGATTGCGGAGAGCAGTCCGGGTTTCGAAACCTTGCTGTCGGTTGTCGATACGGATTGCGATCCACTCCAGCCCAAGAATGATGTGCTGAGCCTTCAGCTGACATGTTCCAACCGGGATCTGCCGACCTTGATGTCTTGGGGCGGACCGGACGGTGATCTGCTCTTGGGGGGCGGTTCTCCGACTGTTGCTGTGCGCTTGCTCAAGAAGCCGTCACAGCCGTGGCGTTTTGATCACCGCGGTGACGCCCAGTGGCGTCTCATTTCGCATCTCTCCCTCAATCACCTCTCATTGACGGGAAGCGGGCTGGCTGCTTTCAAGGAAATGTTGGCGCTATACGATCTTCCGCAAACGCCAGCCTCCCGTCGAAGACTCGAAGGTCTGCTGTCCATCGAAAGGGAGGATAAGACCATCTGGATGAACGGGAAGCCATTTGCCTGCTTCGTCAGAGGTTTCGAGGTTCGTCTCACCATCGATGAGTCCAGTTTCGTAGGCGCTGGCCTCCATGTCTTTGCGTCTTGCCTAGAGCGCTTTCTCGGATTGTATGTGGGCCTGAACAGTTTCATTCAAATGGTGATCATTTCGGGACGAACAGGTGAGGAGCTGATTCGATGCGCACCCCGCAGCGGCGATTCGGTCCTGGCCTGATCGAGCATAGTCGGCAGGAGCCGGCGGCATACGAGTTCTTCCAACTTGTGCGCGTATACGAACGTTTTTTCCGGCAGGGGGAGGAGAGCGATCCGGTGTCCGAACGGATCGTGTTCCGTAACTCCCTGCGTCTGGGGTTCTCTCCCAGCCAAATTGATGCCATGTCCGTCTTTTTCAAAGGAGAGGATCAGGATCATGGTATCGAACGTATCGAGATCACTCCTGGCTTTATTGGAATGCTTGGAGTGAGTGGCACGCTGCCGCTGCACTACACGGAACGTGTTATTGCGCTGGAGCGTGGTCGAGACATCGCGGGACGGGCCTTCCTAGATATTTTCGTGAATCGCGCCGTCGGTCATTTTTATCGTGCGTGGAAGAAATACAAACTTCCCTATCTCTACGAAACCGATCGCCAGAACCATTTTCTGCCTCTGTTGATGTCCTTGCTCGGACTTGGTCAGGGCACGCTGCGGGATCGTATGAATTGCGGTACTGGACAGATCAATGACGAGTCCGTGGCCTTTTTTGCAGGCCTACTCCGCCAGCGTCCTGTTTCTGCCATCGCATTGAGGCAATTCTTGAGCGCCTATTTTCAGGTCGATATCGCCATCGAGCAGTTCATTGGGCGCTGGTATGAGGTACCAGCAGGCCAGCGGTCTGTATTGGGGGGGCACAACGCGGTGCTGGGTGATAACACTCTTCTCGGAGATCGGGTCTGGCAACGGAGCCTCCGCATACGGATTCACATAAGGTCCTTGAGCTACGAACGCTATATCTCGTTTCTCCCCAAAGGCGAATTGGCAATGGCACTCGCCCGACTGCTTGGATTCGCCACCGGAGGGCAGTTCGAGTGCGAGGTCTGCCCGCAATTGCAAGCCTCAGAGGTACGTCCGGCTGTGCTGGACATGTCTAGGAGAGGCCGCCTCGGCTATGACGCCTTCTTGAGGTCCCGCGCCGAAACTCATGATCGTAGGGATCTACGGTTTCTTGTTCACTACCCGGATTAAGGTCGACGGATGACGGCTTCTCTCAAAGTACTGATCGGCAAACTCAATGCTCCTTGCCGCGTTGCCGCGGAGCGCGCGGCCAGCTTGTGCATGTCGCGAGGTCATCACGAGGTCGATATCGAGCACCTGTTCGTCGCCCTGTTGGCGCAATCCAATACGGATCTTTCCCTGATCCTCGAGCGCAATGACATCAGCGCTCGGGACTTGGAGGATGAATTGAACCGCGAGATGGAGCGCTTTAGATCAGGGAACAGCCGGACTCCGGTGTTTTCCGTCCGGATCCCCAAGCTGCTGGCGCAGGCCTGGTTGATCGCGTCCCTCGATGCAAAGTTGCTGCAAATTCGTTCAGGGCATCTTCTGCTGGCCTTGTTGACCGAGCCGGAACTGGTCCAGATTGCAGCGCGCAGTACATCCTTGTTGTCTCGGGTGAGGCTGGACGAATTGAAGCACAAGTTCGACGAAGTCACGCGCGGGTCGGCTGAATATGCCGGAGGCGCAGATATAGGAACGGATCCATCCTGCGGAGAGGGGGCAGTGTCCCCCACGCCCGGGGAGAAGGAGAGCGCTGCACTGAATCGTTTCACCACCAATCTCACGCAGCAGGCGAGGGAGGGTGGGCTCGATCCCGTGATCGGCCGGGAGGCCGAGATCAGCCAGCTCATCGATATCCTGCTGCGTCGCCGGCAGAACAACCCCATCCTGACTGGGGAGGCCGGCGTCGGCAAAACGGCGGTCGTCGAGGGGCTGGCGCTGCGCATTGCTGCGGATGACGTTCCCGCCGCGCTGCGGGGCGTGAATATCCATGTGCTCGACATGGGCCTCTTGCAGGCGGGTGCCAGCGTCAAGGGCGAGTTCGAGAATCGCCTGAAGGGCGTCATCGCGGAGGTTAGAGGAAGTCCGGCCCCGATCGTGCTGTTCATCGACGAAGCGCACTCCCTGATTGGTGCCGGCGGGCAATCCGGCCAGAATGACGCGGCCAATCTTCTGAAGCCGGCATTGGCGCGCGGCGAGCTGCGTACCATCGCGGCCACAACCTGGGCGGAGTACAAGAAGTACTTCGAGAAGGATGCTGCGCTGGCCAGGCGCTTCCAGGTGGTCAAGGTCGATGAACCTGCCGAGCCCGTTGCCGCAGCGATGCTGCGCGGTATGGTGCCCTTGATGGAGCGGCACTTCGGGGTGCGCGTGCTGGATGAGGCGGTTTCGGAAGCGGTACGTCTGTCCCATCGCTATATCAGCGGACGCCAGTTGCCGGACAAGGCCGTCGGTGTGCTGGATACGGCATGCGCCAGGGTGGCCCTGGCCCATGGGGCGACGCCCCTAATGATCGAGCAATTGCGCAAGCGGCAGGAGCAACTGGAGGCCGAACTTGCGGCTGTGCGCCGGGAGTCGATGGAGCTGCCGCTTGAGGTGGAGCGGATCGCGGCGCTGGAAGCCTGTATCCAGGAACAGCAATCCGAACTCGCACGGCATCGTGCCCGCCTCGATGAGGAGCGTGGTCTCGTCGAACGTGTCCTCGACATCAGGGCGCGCCTCGAAGGCCGAAGGGCGTCCTCTCCTGATGGTGGCCTGCCGGGGATGGATGAAACCGGAGCGCCGACATTTCCTTCCCATGCGGATCGCCAGGCGCTGGAGGACACGCTGCAACGCCTGAGCGCCCTGCAGGGAGACCGCCCGATGGTGCCGGTGCATGTGGATCGCCACGTCGTTGCGGGGGTCGTCTCCTCATGGACCGGCATTCCGCTCGGCAAGATGGTGGGCGACGAGATCAAGACTGTTCTCAAGCTGGATCGCCTGCTCCGGGAGCGGGTCGTTGGCCAGGATCATGCCCTGGAGGCCATTGCGCAGCGCGTACGCACATCCCGCGCCGCGCTTGAGAATCCCGACAAACCGAAGGGGGTTTTCCTGTTTGTCGGGCCGTCGGGGGTGGGCAAGACCGAAACGGCGCTGGCATTGGCAGACGTCCTTTACGGTGGTGAGCGGCGCCTGGTCACCATCAATATGAGCGAATACCAGGAGGCCCACACCGTCTCAGGGCTGAAGGGGGCGCCGCCGGGCTATGTCGGCTTTGGCGAAGGGGGCGTCCTGACCGAGGCCGTGCGGCGCAATCCCTATTGCGTCGTCTTGCTCGACGAGGTCGAGAAGGCGCATCCGGATGTCCTCGAGCTTTTCTTTCAGGTTTTCGACAAGGGGGTGCTGGAGGACGGAGAGGGACGCGAGATCGATTTCCGCAACACGCTGATCATCCTCACCAGCAATGTTGGCTCCGCCCAGATCATGCAGGCCTGCCTGAACCGGGAGCCCGAGGCGCTCCCGTCGGCCGATGAACTCGCTGATGCTCTTCGGCTGGTACTGTGCAAGACCTTCAAGCCGGCCTTTCTCGGACGTGTGAAGGTCGTGCCCTATTTCCCCATCCCGGACGATGTGTTGCTACAGATCATCCAACTGAAGCTGGAGCGCGTACGTGATCGTGTGGCTGCGAATCACAGGGCCGCCCTGGTCTGGGACGAGTCCGTCATCGACGCCATTCTCGAACGCTGTACGGAGGTGGATTCCGGTGCCCGCAACGTGGACCATATTCTCGATGGGTCCCTGCTGCCTGGGGTCGCGGAGATCGTTCTGACGCGCATGGCGGAAGGTGAGGGCGTGGCGAACATCCAAATCAAGGTGAGCGAGCAGGGGCATTTCGAATACGCGATGGCATAGGGCGCGTATTGCTTCTGGATCTGGTGGTGTTCCCGGGGACAGCATCCCGCATGCTTTCTCCGTTTTCTGGAGTATGACGACATGACGTATATCGGGTGGCTGGTGCGCGGTGTGGTGCTGGCCGTTGGGCTTGGCGGGGTGAATGCGCGTGCCGCCGAGTCGGTGCAGGGGATTCGTGGGGCGCTGGAGTCGGGGAATCTGGGGCTTGTCTCTGCCACCAGCTTCCGCCTGGCCTATGGGGGCTGTACGGAGTGTCCGACGATTCCGCAGGCGCTGTGGTATTTCCGGGATGACTGGATCGCGGTTCCCAAGGTCGATCCGGCCGGTTTCAGCCGGGGGCTTCCGGCGCTGCGCGATGTTGCGGAGTGGGCGGCGACAGCCAAGGGCGTGCCTTCGGGTGCCCTGCCGCCCCTGGCCTGGGTTGGGGCGCCTCTGCTCGCCGAAGCCTGGCGGCTGGCGGCGGATGGCTCGACGATCACGGGTCCGGCCGGTACGAGCCTGCCGTTTGCGGTGGAGCCCCGTCTCGCCAGCAACCAGTCCTATTACGATGTGCAAAGCGCGCGCTATTTCGCCGGGCGCGCGTTGTCCATGCGTGGGCACATGGACAACGGACGTTTCATTGCGCGCAGCTTGTGGCCGGACGACTTCCGGCTTGATGCGGCGTCAGTGCCGTTCAAGCCCTTGGCCGCGGATGAGACGCTCGACTCGCTGGTGCGGTCGGAGGATGGCGGTGCCCGTCAGCCTCTTGCCGCGCGTGTCCTGTGGCAGCGCGCGGAACCCGGTCCACAGGGGTGGAGCGGCAAGCCGGTGCTGGCGGTGATGCTCAATGGTGCCCAGGGCGACGACGACGAAGCGCACGGTGGCCATTTCGCGATTGCGACGGGACGTTTCGGGGACAAGGGGGAGTGGCGCGACTGGTTGGTGAACAATTTCTACAACCTGGATTCGGTCAGCGAGAAGGGCATCATCGCATCATCACTGCCGATGGATGCCTACATGGGCGATCTCAACAGCGGTCAGGCCTGGTATCGGCCGTCCTACATGCTGGTGGCGGTGTTGAAGCAGGACAGGGCGGCGGCCTTCTACCAGGGGGCGATCTCGCGGGTGCTCAACCACTTCTATCGCCACGATTTCATCTATCGCCACGCCACGGCCAACTGTGCGGGGATCAGCATCGATACCCTGCGCGCGTTGGGCTGGCAGGTTCCGAAGCAGGGGCCGACGAGCATGCTGAAAGCGATTGCGGGTCTACCGTACATGGCACTGAAGGACGGTAGCCTCGACAGCGGCCGCAAGGCCTTCGACTACATGTCCGCGGAGCGGACGGCCCTTTACCCCTTTGTGGCTTTCGAGGCCATTGGCCGCGACATTCTTGAGCGGCTCGTGGCCGGCAAGCAGTCCGGTTCCAGGCTGGAGGCGATGCTGGCGGAGGATATCGAGGCGCTGGTGTATGTGCGGATTCCCCAGTTCCCGTCGTCCCGCGCCTTCGGACAGGCACCGGTCGCGTCCATCGACGAGTACATGCAGCGTGCTCCGGCAGACCGGAAGGACTGGAAGATCATTCCCGTTCCGCCCCGGCCGTTCCCTGCCGAATTGAAGGACGGCGATGGCGGTGATGCGCCGCTGGAGGCGTCCAGTATTGCCTTGGCGGCCTACGGTGGCTTCTTCGGCGTGACGGCCGTTGGTTTGTGGCACAGGCGCAGCAAACGGCGGCGTGTCTGATCCAGATGCATAAACAAGAAACCCCGCGCTGGCGGGGCTTCTTGTTTGATTAGGTGGGCAGGGCGTTACACGTTGAACAGGAAGTTCAGTACGTCGCCATCCTTCACCACGTATTCCTTGCCTTCGGAGCGCATCTTGCCGGCTTCCTTGGCGCCCTGCTCGCCCTTGAAGGCGATGAAGTCTTCGTAGGAAATAGTCTGGGCACGGATGAACCCGCGTTCGAAGTCGGTGTGGATGACACCGGCCGCTTGCGGGGCGGTGTCGCCGACGTGGATGGTCCAGGCACGTACTTCCTTCACCCCGGCGGTGAAGTAGGTCTGCAGGCCAAGCAGGCTGTAGCCGGCGCGGATCAGACGGTTGAGGCCGGGTTCCTCAAGGCCCAGGTCGGCGAGGAAGGCCATCTTGTCTTCATCTTCCAGGTCGGCCAGTTCGGCTTCGATCTTGGCGCACAGGGCGACGACCGGGGCGCCTTCCTTGGCAGCGTGCTCGCGCAGGCGGTCGAGGTAGGGGTTGTTCTCGAAACCGTCTTCCATCACGTTGCCGACGTACATGGCGGGCTTGAGAGTCATGAGGCACAGGGGTTTGAGGAGCAGCTTCTCGTCGTCGCTGAGCTGCATGGTGCGTGCCGGCAGGCCTTCGTTGAGGTGGGGCAGCAGCTTCTCGAGCAAGGCGACGAGCTTCTGGGCCTCCTTGTCACCGGCGCGGGCTTTCTTGTTTTCACGGTGGATGGCCTTCTCGACGGCGGCCATGTCGGCCAGCGCGAGTTCGGTGACGATGGTTTCGATGTCAGCGATCGGGTTGACCTTGCCGTTCACATGGACGACGTTTTCATCGTCGAAGCAGCGCACGACATTGACGATGGCATCAGTCTCGCGGATGTTGGCGAGGAACTGGTTGCCGAGGCCTTCGCCCTTGGAGGCGCCGGCGACCAGGCCGGCGATGTCCACGAATTCAACAATGGCGGGCTGGACCTTCTGCGGCTTGACGATCTCGGACAGCGCATCGAGGCGCGGATCAGGCACTTCAACGATGCCCACGTTGGGCTCGATGGTACAGAAGGGGTAGTTCTCGGCGGCGATGCCGGCCTTGGTGAGGGCGTTGAAGAGGGTCGATTTGCCGACGTTGGGCAGGCCGACGATGCCGCATTGGAGAGCCATGGAAATCCTTTGAAAAACAGGGCACTTCGGAGCCAGAGCAGGCATCGTCGAAGTACGCGACCCGCGCCGGGGGCGAAACCGGGGCGGGGGTGGATTCAGGACAAGACAGCAGGACCGGGGCCGTGGCTCGACGATTCTGGGCTGCTTTGTTCCGAAAAATCAGCATTGTACCGCTGTTGCCCAGCCCCTTTCAAAAGCTGAGTGCGTCGGCCTAGGGCTTGCCGGCCGGTGCGGCGGAAAAGTGGGCGGGCTGTTCGCGGAGGCCGGCGGGCGTGATGAAGACTTCCATGTAGCCTGGCGCGGGGCGGGCCGGATCGAAGAAGGGGTTGGCATGTGCGCCGGAGGCCAGCGCGAAGCCGAAGCCGTGGAGTGTCAGTTGGCCCTTGTCGCCGGGGTGGACAAGGTTGTCGACGGCGTAGGGTTCGTTGCCGGGAATGGCTTGGCCGGTGGGGTAGAGCCCGGTGATTGGATCGCCGTTGCGCTCGCCGCTGATGCCGGTGACGCGATGGAAGCCGGCTGCGTCTGCCGTGTCGGTGGTGGTGAAGGTGCCGCTCGCGTGGATGCCCGGGCCTTCGTAGCGCCAGTGCCACAGGGTGTCGGCGTGGGCGAGGGGCGTCAGCAGGGCGCCGATGGCGACGAGAAGGGCGGTACGGCTTGAATGTGCCATGTCGTCGGACGTCTCCTGTGACATCCCCGGGCCGGTCTCTTGCGGGAGAGCCGGTTCCGGGGAAGGCATCGGCTACGTCAGGCCTTGCGGGTGGTGTGCAGCAGGCTGTCGAGAACGCCGATCATTTCGTCGATCTCGGCCGTGCTGACGGTCAGTGAGGGCATGAAGCGCAGCAGATTGGGGCGCGGCGAGTTGAGCAGCAGGCCCTTGGGCGAATGTTCGAGGGCGCTCTTCACCAGCGCCGGACCGCGTTCGTCGTCGAGGATCAGCGCGCGCAGCAGACCCTGGCCCCGTTCGCCGACGAGGCCGTGGCGGGCCACCAGATCGTTGAGGGCTGCAGCCAGGTAGCGGCCGGTTTCCTCGACCTTGTCCAGGAAGCCCGGGCTGGTCAGGCGGCGCATTACTGCTGCGCCGACCGCTGCCATCAGCGGGTTGCCGTTGTAGGTGCCGCCCTGGTCGCCGGGTTCGAAGCAGCACACTGCTTCACGGGCCAGCAGGGCCGACAGGGGCACGCCGCCGCCGATGCCTTTGCCGAGGGTCATGATGTCCGGCTCGATGCCGGCATGCTCATAGGCGAACAGGCGGCCGGTGCGGCCCATGCCCGTCTGCACTTCGTCGACGATCAACAGCAGGCCGTGCTCACGGGTGAGTTCGCGCAGGGCCTGCAGGAAATCCGGCTCGGCGGGGATCACGCCGCCTTCGCCCTGCACGGGTTCGAGCATCACCGCGACGGTTTTCGGGCCGATCAGGGCCTTCACCGATTCGAGGTCGTTGAGCTTGGCCTTCGGGAAGCCCGGCACCTGCGGGGCGAAAAGGGTGTCCCAGCCCGGCTTGCCGGAGGCCGACATGGTGGCCAGCGTGCGGCCGTGGAAGGCGTGTTCGAAGGTGATGATCTCGTAGGCGCCGTTGCGGTTGAGGCGGCCCCACTTGCGCGCCAGCTTGATGGCACCTTCATTGGCCTCGGCGCCGGTGTTGGCGAAGAACACCCGGTCGAAGACGGAATTGCGGGTCAGCAGGCCGGCCAGTTCGATGGCCGGGCCGTTGTAGAAGGCCGGGCTCGGGTTGATCAGCTGTGCGCCCTGGGTGGCGAGGGCTTCGCTGATTTCCGGCGGGCAGTGGCCCAGGCAGTTCACCGCCCAGCCCTGCACGAAGTCGAGATAGGCTTTGCCCTGTCCGTCGTACAGCCAGGAACCGCTGCCTCGGACGAAGACGAGCTCGGGCCGGTTTGTGATGTACATCAACGAATTGGCGTCGAATTCGCCGTATTGCATGGCGCTATCTCCTTGCGTAAAACGATAAATGTTAGCGCGAGGCGCGTCGTGATGCGACCTTTCACAGAAAATTCATGGGCGTGCCGGGCCGTCAGCGCACCAGCAGCAGGTAGACCAGCAATACGTTGAGCACCAGCGACGTGGCCGCCAGCAGCTTGAGGCCGAGTTGCGGGTCCCGTTCCATCAGCGGGGACTTGCGTGGCACCACCAGCGGACGGCGAGCACCCCGTTCGAGGGCCAGCAGGAATTCCTCGGCGGTCTCGAAGCGCGCCTTGGGTTCGCGGGCGACGGCCTTCAGCAGCACCGCTTCGAGCCAGTCGGGGATGTCCGGGCGATAGCGGGTCGGTGGCACCGGATCGCCAAACTTCGGGTTCTGGAAAGGCTCGATCTCGCCGTAGGGATACTTGCGGGTGAGGAGTTGGTAGAGCGTCACGCCGACAGCGTAGAGATCGGTCTGCTCGCTGGCGGCCACATTCTTGCCACCGTAGAGCTCAGGCGCCATGTAGCTGGGCGTACCGGGATTGTTGATCTCCTCGAACTTCTGCCCCTGCTGGGTGGCGTCGGAAGCGGCAACGCCCAGGTCGAGGATGCGCAGGCGGCCTTCGGCGTCCAGGTGCAGGTTGTCCGGCTTGATGTCCCGGTGCACGATGGACAGCCGGTGCAGGCTGGCCACGCCTTTCAGGATGCGCTCGCCGAGGTCCACCACCTCGCCGGTGCCGAAGCGGTGGCCGCTGTCCAGCCGGGCCTTGAGGGTGGCGCCTTCGTGCCAGCTCATCAGGTAGTACAGGTGGTTGCGCTGCGGGTAGGGGATGACCTGCGGAAACCAGCTGTCGTTGATCCGCCGGGCCAGCCATTCCTCGTGGGCGAGGGCGGCTGCGGCTTCCGGGTCGTCGTGTTCCGGGCGCAGGGTCTTGAGCACGCGGGGCTGGCCTTGCTCGTCGCTGACCCGGTACAGCAGCGTAGCGATGGATTCGTGCAGCAATGTGTCCACGGTCAGTCCGTCAAGGGTCTGGCCGATCTTCAGGCGCGGCGGCAATGGCAGGTTCTGCAGGCGGGCGATGTTGTCGCGCAGCTTATCGGCCGGCAGCGCCTCCACGCGCAGCACCAGCGCCGTGCAGTTGTCCTGGCTGCCACCGTCTTCGGCGCCCATCGCGAGGCGTGCGGCGGCGTCCTGCGGGTCCTGCTCGGTGCGCAGGATGTCGCCGATCTTGCGGTCGCCGAGTTGGCCCCACACGCCGTCGCTCATCAGTGCGAAGACATCGCCGGCCTCCAGCTCGCCGTCGGCGTAATCCACCGACAGGTGGGCGTCGAGGCCGACCGCGCGGGACAGCACGTTCTTGAGTTCCGGGTGCTCCCACACGTGGTCGGTGGACAGCTGCTCCAGCCTGCCGGCGCGCAGCCGGTAGATCCGCGAGTCGCCCACGTGGGCCAGGTAGTAGCGGCGCCCACGCAGCACCACGGCGGACAGCGTGGTGGCCATGCCGGCCGTTTCCCGCGTGCGTGCCGCATGGGAGATCAGCCAGCGGTTGAGGGACGCCAGCACCGTGTCGAGGGACTTGTTGACGGCCCAGGTGTCGGGCGTTGCGTAGTAGTCAGAGAGCAGGCCGCGGACGGTGTACTCCGAGGCTTCGCGGCCGTTGGCGTGGCCGCCGACCCCGTCTGCCACCACCGCCAGAATGCCCTTGGCATCGAGCTCCGGGCCTTCCGGCGTGACGGCGCCGCAGAAGTCCTCATTGCGCGGTCGCGGGCCGGTGAGGGATGAATAGCCGAGGATGGCGTGGAGTCGGGGCGCGGTCATGGGCGTCAGAAACGGCACGGATCAGAAGCGGGGAGTATGCCCCGGTTCCGATCCGTTCAAGAGTGTGAAGGGTGAGAAGCCTAGATCTTGGCGCTGGTCAGGTGCGGGGCGCCCCAGGTGGTGCGCCAGCGGCCCTTGACGGCAGTGAGGCCGCCCAGCGCGACGAGGGCCAGGCACGCGAAGATCAGGAAGCCGGCCTGGTAGCTGCCGGTGACTTCCTTGCTGTAGCCGAGGCTGAGCGCGAGGTAGAAGCCGCCGACGCCACCGGCCATGCCGACCAGGCCGGTCATCACGCCGATTTCCTTGCGGAAGCGCTGGGGCACCAGCTGGAACACCGCGCCATTGCCCATGCCGAGGGCCAGCATGGCGCAGACGAAGACCGCCAGAGCCATCCATGCGGCCGGCAGGCCGAAGCTGATGATGGCCAGGAAGGTGGCGGCCAGGGCATACATGGCGGTGAGCATCTTGATGCCACCGATGCGGTCGGCCACGTTGCCGCCGATCGGGCGCACCAGGCTGCCGGCGAACACGCAGGCGGCGGTGAAGAAGCCGGCCATCTTCGGGTCGAGCCCGTACTGGGTGTTGAAGTAGATGGTCAGGGACGAGGCCAGGCCGACGAAGCCGCCGAAGGTCACCGAGTAGAAGAACATGAACCACCAGGCGTCCTTGTCCTTGAGCACCTTCAGGTATTCGGCGAAGGACTTGGCCGGCGGGCACTCCGGGGCGTCCTTGGCCAGCACCAGATAAAGCACGAAGACGATGGACAGCGGGATCAGCGCCAGGCCGAACACATTGGTCCAGCCGTAGGCGGCGGCCAGGCCGGGCCCGAACAGGGCGGCCATGGCGGTGCCCGAGTTGCCGGCGCCGGCAATGCCCAGTGCGGTGCCCTGATGCTCTGGCGGATACCAGCGGGAGGCCAGCGGCAGCGCGACGGCGAAGGAGGCTCCGGCGACGCCGAGGAAGAGACCCAGCACCAGGGTCTCTTCATAGCTGTGGATGCCGAAGTGCCAGGCGAAGGCCAGCGCGCAGAGTACGACGACCTGGCCAATGGCACCAGCCATCTTGGGTTTCAGGTGATCCACCAGTACGCCCATCACCAGGCGCAACAAGGCGCCGGCGAGTACCGGCGTGGCCACCATCAGGCCCTTCTGGGCATGGGTCAGGCCGAGGTCCTTGGCGATCTGCACGCCCAGTGGGCCGAGCAGCACCCACACCATGAAGGCGAGGTCGAAGTAGAGGAAAGCCGCCAGCAGGGTGGGGGTGTGGCCGGCTTTCAGGAAGGATTTACGGTCCATTTCAGACTCCTGGGTACGAGTGGGGCCTGGCGGCGCCTGTCGAGGCGCTGCCTTGGGCAGTTTTGAATATCGGAAAGGGTTAAAGGGGCTCACGCGACGGGGGCGGTGGGGGAGACTGCTTGCGCAGGACACCGCCCCCGCGCGTGAAACCTTTACAAGGAGAGGAAGACCTCTCCGTTTTCGACCTTGACCGGGAAGGGCTTCACGCAGCCCACGTCCGGTGGTACGACCTGGCCGTCGTCGAGCTGGATCTTCCAGCTGTGCAGCGGGCAGGTGACCGTAGCGCCATGCACCAGTCCCTGGGACAAGGGGCCGCCCTTGTGGGGGCAGCGGTCGCGTACCGCAAAGACCTGGTCGGCCGAGTTGCGGAACAGCGCGATGCGGCCTTCGTCCTCGCTATGCACCACGCGGGAGCCCAGTGCCGGCACGTCGCTGACGGCGCAGATTCGTTTCCATTCGCTCATTTGCGGGCTCCTCAAACCTTGATGATCTCGAATTGACGTCGGTGGATGCCGCCGCTCTTGTCTTCGAAGATCTCGGCCCACGGGTCTTTGTAGTTCTGCAGTGCGAAGAGGAGCTTTTCGTAGAGCGCCTTGCGGTTGGCCTCGTCCTCGAGGACCCGTTTCTTGATGTGCTCCATGCCGACCCGCTCCAGGTAATGGCAGGTGCGTTCCAGGTAGAAGCCTTCTTCCCGGTAGAGCTGGATGAAGGCGCCGCCGTATTCCATGACCTCGGCGTCGTCCTTCACCTTGCAGAAGAACTGCGCCACTTCGGTCTTGATGCCGCCGTTGCCGCCGATGTATAGCTCGTAGCCGGAATCGACGCCGATCACGCCCACGTCCTTGATGCCCGACTCGGCGCAGTTGCGCGGGCAACCGGACACCGCCAGCTTGACCTTGTGGGGGCTCCACATGCCGAATAGCATCTTCTCCAGCTTGACCCCGAGGTCCATCGAGCGCTGGGTGCCGAAGCGGCAGTGCTCGGCACCGACGCAGGTCTTCACTGTGCGCAGACTCTTGCCGTAGGCGTGGCCGGAACACATGCCGGCCTTGGCGAAGTCCTCCCACATGGCGGGCAGGTCTTCCTTCTTCACGCCGAGCAGGTCGATGCGCTGGCCGCCGGTCACCTTGACGGTCGGCACCTTGTACTTCTCGGCGGCGTCGGCAATGGCGCGCAGCTCGTCGGGGGTGGTCAGGCCGCCCCACATGCGCGGCACCACCGAGTAGGTGCCGTCCTTCTGGATGTTGGCGTGGGCCCGCTCGTTGATGAAGCGGCTCTGCGGATCGTCGATGGCCTCGTGGGGCCAGGTGGACAGGCTGTAGTAGTTGAGGGCCGGGCGGCAGGTGGCGCAGCCGTTGGGCGTCTTCCAG
The DNA here is from genome assembly GCF_056724025.1 of Zoogloea sp. JDB1. Lineage (NCBI taxonomy): Bacteria > Pseudomonadati > Pseudomonadota > Betaproteobacteria > Rhodocyclales > Zoogloeaceae > Zoogloea > Zoogloea sp. JDB1. The sequence goes on along the minus strand of NZ_CM161496.1, from coordinate 5,142,717 downwards.
GCCAGGAACTTCTGCGTGTCGGCCACCGACAGCAGCTTGTTGTCCCGGATGGCCTTGCGAACTTCGCCGTGGGAATGGTCGGTACAGCCGCACACCGCCTTGTTGTTGGAGTCGGCCGGCTGGTAGGCGCCGCCGATTGTCGAGGCGAGGATCTGCTCGACCAGGCCGGTACAGGAGCCGCAGGAGCTGGAGGCCTTGGTGTGTTTGCGTACGTCTTCCAGCGTGAAGAGGCCTTGCTCCTTGATGGCCTTGACGATGGTGCCCTTGCAGACGCCGTTGCAGCCGCACACCTCGGCGTTGTCGGGCATGCTGGCGGCCAGGCTGTTGCCTTTGTGGCCGACGTCGCCCAGGTGGGAATTGCCGAACACCAGGTTGTCGCGGATGTCGTGGATGTCCTGCTCGTCCTTCAGCAGCTGGAAGTACCAGGCGCCGTCCTTGGTGTCGCCATACAGCACGGCTCCGACCAGCTTGTCGTCCTTGAGCACCAGGCGCTTGTAGACCCCCATGCCGGGGTCGTGGAGGACGATGTCCTCGGTGCCTTCGGCGCCCGAGAAGTCGCCGGCGGAGAACACGTCGATGCCGGTGACCTTCAGCTTGGTGCTGGTCACCGAGCCCTGGTAGCGGCCGATGCCGTACATGGCGAGGTGATTGGCGGCAACCTTGGCCTGCTCGAACAGCGGTGCCACCAGACCGTAGGCGGTGCCCCGGTGGTTGGCGCATTCGCCGACGGCGTAGATGCGCGGGTCGTAGGTCTGCAGCGTGTCGTTGACGACAATGCCGCGGTTGCAGTGGATACCGGCCTTCTCGGCGAGCTCGACGTTGGGGCGGATGCCGGCGGCAATGCAGACGAGGTCGGCGGGGAGGCTGTCGCCGTCCTTGAACTTGATCGCGCAGACGCGGCCGGATTCGCCCTGTACCAGCTCGGCGGTCTGGGCGTTGAGCTTGAACTTCATGCCCTTGGCTTCGAGGGCGGCCTGCAGCATCTTGCCGGCGGTGCGGTCGAGCTGGCGCTCCATGATCCAGTCTGAGAGATGTACCACGGTCACGTCCATGCCACGCAGGGCCAGGCCGTTGGCGGCCTCCAGGCCCAGCAGGCCGGCGCCGACGACCACCGCGTGCTGGTACTTGGCCGCCGCGTCGATCATCTCGTCGGTGTCCTTGATGTCCCGGTAGGAGATCACGCCGGGCAGCTCCTTGCCCGGAATCGGCGGCATGAAGGGGGTGGAGCCGGTGGCGAGCAGCAGGCGGTCGTAATCGACTGTGATCGGCTGGCCGTCCTTGTCGGTGGCGACGATGGAGCGGTTGCGGCGGTCGATCTCGGTGACGCGAGCCCCGAGGTGCAGCGTGATGTCGTTATCCGCGTACCACTGGAGGTCGTTGAGGATGATGTCCTGGATGGTCATCTCGCCGGCGAGCACCGGGGAGAGCAGGATGCGGTTGTAGTTGGGGTGCGGTTCGGCACCGAAGACCGTAATGTCGTACATGTCCGGGGCGATCTTCCGCAGCTCTTCCAGCGTGCGGACGCCTGCCATCCCATTGCCGACCATGACCAGTTTCTGTTTGCGCATGATTCCTCCGACATTGATTCTCCCCGGACCGGACGCACAGGACCGATGCGGGCGGGTAAGCCTTGAGCAGGAGAGAGATCGTCGTTGATCGCGGCGGGGCCGTCGTTGGCCGGACCGCGTCGCCAGCCTCGGAGGGCGGCGCGCAAGCACCTGGATTCAGGTAGTGCGCAGTGCGGCAACGTCTTTATTGCCTCATGCGCACATTTGTCGGATGGCTATTAGCAATGGCCGTGCCACTGCGCCCAGATCAGGTAAATACTGGGGAGAAACGGGGGCGGGGTGTGCGGGAGGGGCGCGATGCGCACTTGGCTGGTGCGCATCGCCCTGCGCTGGGGCGCAGGATCAGGCGATCGACTTGCGGTGCAGCAGCAGATGCACGGCGAGGCTGAGCAGGATGGTGGTGAAGGCCAGGAAGGACCAGTTGGCGATGGACAGGCCGAGGAAGGTCCAGTCCACGACCGAACAGTCGCCGGCGCCGCGGAAGATCATCGGCAGCGCGGAGGACAGCGGGAAGCTCTCCAGCATGTATTCCAGACCGGGGCCGCATTCGGAGACCGTCGGCGGATACCACTGGATCCACGATTGGCGCGCCGCTACGCCGGCACCGGCGAGGGCGGCCACGGCGAGCAGGGCCGACCAAACGTAGCGCCCTTTGGTGGCCGGGTTGTGCAGACCGGCACCCAGGCCGATCAGGCCGCAGGCCAGCAGCGCGTAACGCTGCATGATGCACATCGGGCAGGGTTCGATGCCCTTCACGTGCTGGAGGTAGAGGCCGAAGGCGAGCAGGCTGCTGCAGACGACAAAGAGGGCGAGGGCGAGGGGGCGGGTTTGGTGGGTGGGCATGGATAGCAAACGGAAAACCGGGGCCAGGGGCAGATGAAGAGTGCCCGCCGTGCCCCGGAGTTCCGCAAAGGTGGTGTGTTTTACTTGCTCTTGATCATCGTACCGACGCCATGGTCGGTGAGAATCTCCAGCAGCAGACAGTGTTCGACGCGGCCGTCGATGATGTGCACACTCTTCACGCCGTTGCGGGCGGCGTCGAGGGCAGAGCCGATCTTCGGCAGCATGCCGCCGGACAGGGTGCCGTCGGCCACCAGTTCGTCGATCTGACGCGGGGTCAGGCCGGTCAGCAGCTTGCCGTCCTTGTCAAGTACCCCCGGGGTGTTGGTCAGCAGCACCAGCTTCTCGGCCTTCAGCACTTCGGACAGCTTGCCGGCTACCACGTCAGCGTTGATGTTGTAGCTCTCGCCGTCAGGGCCTACACCGATCGGCGCGATGACAGGGATGAAGTCGCCCTTGTCGAGGAAGGAGATCAGGCTCGGATCGATCTGGGTGATGTCGCCGACCTGGCCGATGTCGATCAGATCGCCCGGCGCGTCCTTGTTTTCCATCATCAGCTTCTTGGCGCGGATGAAGTTGGAGTCCTTGCCGGTCACGCCCACGGCCTTGCCGCCAGCCTGGTTGATCAGATTGACGATCTCCTTGTTCACCTGGCCGCCCAGCACCATCTCCACGACTTCCATGGTCTCGGCGTCGGTGACGCGCATGCCCTGCACGAACTCGCCCTTCTTGCCGACGCGGGACAGCATGTTCTCGATCTGCGGACCGCCGCCGTGCACCACCACCGGGTTGAAGCCGACCAGCTTGAGGAGCACCACGTCGTGGGCGAAACAGGCCTTCAGGTGCGGGTCGGTCATCGCGTTGCCGCCGTACTTGATGACCAGCGTCTTGTCCTGGAAGCGGCGGATGTAGGGCAGGGCTTCGGCGATGATGGCGGCTTTCTGGGCCGGGGTCAGGTCGGAGGTGTCGATGGGAGCGGTCATGATGTGTTGCAGCGCAGGGTTGTTTTGGTGTGCTCGCGATTGTAATGAGCCGGCACTCAAACAAAAAGCACGAAGATTGAAACAAAAAGCGGGAAGATCGCTCTTCCCGCCTTGGTGTTCGCTGGATGCCGCCGCCGATGCATGCTATTCAATGACGAGGCGTTTGCTTTGGGCCGGAGCCTTCTTCGGCAGTGTCAGCTCAAGGACGCCATCGCTGAACTTGGCCGAAGCTTTGGCCTCATCAACATCGGCGCCGAGTTGGAAGCTGCGCGACACCTCGCCGAAGTAGCGCTCGGTGCGCAGTACCCGTTCGCCTTCCTTCACTTCCTTCTCCTGCTTGCGTTCGGCGCTGATCGACACGACAGGACCGTCGATGTGTACGTGAATGTCCTCTTTCTTGATGCCCGGCAGTTCAGCATGCACCTGGTAGGCATCGTTGGCCTCCTTCACGTCCACGCGCATTTGCGGCGCCTCGACGGGGGCTCCAGCATATTCGACCGGGCGCACGAAAAAGCCGCGGAACAGATCGTCAAGAGGGTCACGGCGAGTGATGTTGCTCATGTGTCGTCTCCTTGCTCTGGTTGGCTTACCCGAGGGCTGACGGCCCTCCCTGATTGTTATATAGGGAGGGGCTTGGCCCGGTTCAAGGCGTGGCGATGGTGATCCGCGCTAGACTTGAGATGGATCAAACGGAGCAAAACGATGGAGCAGAACAAGAACGTACCGACCACCAATGTGTGCCCGGCCTGCGGGGCGGCCTTCACCTGCGGGATGAATGCCGGCCTGCTGGAATGCTGGTGTGCGGATTTTCCGCCGCTGCTGGATGTGCCAGCGATCCCGGCTGGTGATGTCGGCGCCTGCTATTGCCCGGACTGTCTCAAGCGCCGGATAGCGGAGGCTGCAGGGCGCCGTTGAGACGGCATTCCAACAGGCGGATGGCGTCCCGGTTGGTCCAGGAGAAGACCTTGTCTGCGGCGGGTTGCCATGGGAGCCACACGGCTGAGGTATGCTCGTCGGCAGCCAGTTGTACGGGAATGCGCTCTGGCACGCACAGGCTGAAGACGTGTTCGGTGTTGTGGGTCACGCCTGGCGCATAGCGGCCGCGCCAGCGCGGCAGGATCACGAAGTGGTTGGACAGACGCCAGTCCACCAGCGCGTCGGGCGATGCCTGGATGCCGGTCTCCTCGGCGACTTCCCGCAGCGCGGTGACGGTCAGGTTCTCGTCGTCTTCGCGGCTGCCGGTTACCGATTGCCACAGGCCATTGCCGCCGGCCCGTTCCAGCAGCAAAACATCCAGACCTGGCGTGTGGATCACGACCAGCACCGAGACAGGCTGCTTGTATTCGCTCATTCCAGGTTGCGCAACCAAGCGATGCCGTCGGCGGTGATGCCGACCAGGGTCCAGAAGGGCACGCCGTCCTCCCGCCAGGCGTCGGAGGCTTCCTGCAGGATCGTCAGGGCTGTGCCGAAATCGGCCGGGTTGGCGGCGGCAAAGGCATCCGCATGGTCGAGGACCAGCACGTAGCCGTCCGCCTCCATCCAGGACATGTCGTTCAGGCAGTCTGCGAGCGCGTCCCAGTTGTGTCCGTACCAGTCGGGAAAGTCCAGGGCCTCGCCGATGGCTGTCAGGAAGCCTTTCTTGTCGGTGGTACGGGCGAGATCGAGCCGGAACAGCGCATAGCCCAGGCTTTCGGCGGCTTCCTCAAGGGCCAGATCGGTTGCGTGGGGCAGGTGATAGATGCCGGAACGTTCGGCCCGGGGGAGCAAGGTGTGAAAGGCAGGGGCGTTCATGTTCAATCCTGGATCCGCCGGAAGCTGCGGTAGTGATCGTCGGTGTAGTAGAACACTGCTGGGGGGCGGCCACCGCTGATAATGCGCCGGGTGCCGCGGTCGCGGGAGCCCGGAGTGGTGACGGTGTATTCCCGGTAGAAGCCGTTCGGGGCATCAGGCAAGCGGCCTTCGCGGTTCTGGAACGTGACGCCGTCACGCCGGTAGGGGTAGGGGCCGCCTTGGCGGATCAAGGCCAGGGTGTCGCGGGCTTCGGGTGGCAGCGAAGCGGCCGAAAGGGTGGCCGGCTCGCGGCGCAGCCAGTCGGGCAGGTCGCGGGCCTGGGCGGTGAAGCCGACGCAGAGAAGGACGACGACGAGCAGTCGGAAAAGTACGGACATGACGGGCCGGAAGCGCGGGTGACGCCGCCAGTGTAGCAGCGGCGCCTCAGGACGAGGGGCGGATGCCGTACTTCTTCAGCAGGTTGTAATAGTAGGTGGTGAGTGCGGGCAGGCGTGAGTTGCCTGGGTCGAGCTGGCGCGCGCGCTCCATCAGTCCGCGGGCCTGTTCTGCGAAGCGTTCGTTCCAGCCACAGTTCTCCACGTACTTGAGCAGAGCCAGAGTGGCATTGAACAGTACATGGATGTTGGTCGGCATCTTGCGGACGGCGCTGAGCATGAACTGCACTGCGCCTTCGTAGTCGCCGCTCTGGGCCTTGCGGGCACCTTCGGCCACCAGATCCTTGACCTCGCCTTGCGTGCGCGACAGCAACTGTTCGCACAGTTCGCCCTTGCCTGCCTCGCGCAGGATACGCTTGGTGCTTTCCAGCGCCCGGTCATCGGCGGCGTTGCGCATCAAGTCTAGGACGACTTCCGTGCCATGCTCCTCCATGTTGGAGGCAAAACACGCACGGGCGAGCTCCTTCTTGAGACCCAGCGACAGGCCGGCTCCGGCATTGCCCCCTTCACTGGCAAGAGCCTTGATCGCTTCCCCCGCTTTGGCGGTGTCACCTTTCTTCAAGTGCACAAGGGCGCTCGATAGGGATGAGCAGCTGCGGGTCTTGTCGAGCCCCAGCATGGAGCGCTCCAGATCCCGGATGGTGGCTTCCGCCTGGCTGGTGTCGCCCTTGCCGAGCTGCGCCTGGATCAAGCGGACGTGGTCTTCCGGATCGCGAAAGTCGGAGTACTTGCCTTTGCGCACGACTTCGGTGAGGACTTTCTCTGCGGTTTCGTGGTCACCCGTCTCGATGGCCAGTTCGCCCAAGCGACGCAGGCGGCCGACCCGGTGGGGCGACAGGCTGGTCGCGGTGACCAGTACATTGCGGGCGCCCTGGAGTTCCCCGGCGGCTTCACGGGTACGCGCCAGCCAGTCATAGGCATCGAGAAACATGTCGTTCTCGGTAACCAGGCCTTGCAGGATCTCTTCCGCATCCCCGTAGTGGTGCTGTAGGTAGAGTGCTTTGGCAAGACCCAGTCTAGCCCAGGGGATGCTTCGATTGGATAGAACTTTGTCATACAGCGTGAAGGCCTCGTCACCGTTGCCGCTGGCGATATGGAGTTCCGCCCGCAGGCGCATGAAATCGATGGCCCACTGGGGGTGACTCTCCTCCCCGGCGGTGCAGGCGGCGATCGCATCGGGTGCGTTGCCCAGCTCGATCAGACGGTAGACCGGCATGAAGGCCGAGCGCTTTTCCAGGGCGCGCTCGATGCGGTCGTGCAGGGTATCGGCGGCGAAGGGCTTGAGGATGTAGTCGTTGGGCGCCAGTTCGGCTGCGCTGATGACCCGCTCGTACTGACGTTCGCCGGTGACCATCAGGAACAGGGTGGTCAGCGGGATGATATTGTGATGACGCAGGTCTTCCAGCAGATGCTGCCCGTCCTGGCCATCACCGAGGTGGTATTCGCAAAGGATCAGGTCGAAACGCGATTCCCGCAGCTTGCGGACGGCAACGCCAGCCGTGACGGCGAACTGAACCTTGTTGATGCCGCTCATGTTGAGCATGTTGCGGAGCTGGGTCCGCATACTCGGATTGGCTTCAACGACGAGGGCGGAAATGCTGTTGAGGTCGATCACGGCGGCTCGGCGAATATCTGGTATGAAATTAAGCAACGGCCGCATTGCGCCATTCTTGAGCCCGGAGTGGGGACGAATGGTGTCGGACGGAACGGGGGGAGACTGCCGATGTAGAAAAAGGGCGAACAGCCGTAAGCCGCCCGCCCTTTTGCATGGACTATCCCGCCGCTCAGGCCGCCGGGGTTTCCGCAGCCTTGTTGCGCAGACGGATGTGCAGCTCACGCAGTTGCTTCTCGTCCACCGGCGACGGGGCGTTGGTGAGCAGGCACTGGGCGCGCTGGGTCTTCGGGAAGGCGATCACGTCACGGATCGACTCGGCACCGGTCATCATCGTGACGATGCGGTCGAGGCCGAAGGCCAGACCACCGTGCGGGGGCGCGCCGTACTTGAGGGCGTCGAGCAGGAAGCCGAACTTGGCCTGCTGTTCTTCCGGCCCGATGTTGAGGGCGGAGAAAACCTGCTCCTGCACCTCGGCACGGTGGATACGCACCGAGCCACCGCCGATTTCCCAGCCGTTGAGGGCTAGGTCGTAGGCCTTGGCCAGGCACTTGCCGGGATCGCTGGTGAGCAACTCCAGGTGCTCGTCCTTCGGGCTGGTGAAGGGGTGGTGGCAGGCGGTCCAGCGCTTGTCTTCGTCGTCGTACTCGAACATCGGGAAGTCCACGACCCACAGGGGTTCCCAGGCCTTGCCGTTGACGTAGCCCTTCTCGTGGCCGAGCTTGATGCGCAGTGCGCCGAGGGCGTCGTTGACGACCTTGGTCTTGTCGGCACCGAAGAAGATCAGGTCGCCGGACTGGGCGCCAGTGCGCTCGAGGATGGTGCGCAGCGCGGTTTCGTTGAGGTTCTTGACGATGGGAGACTGCAGGCCGGCTTCGTTCGGCTGGGTGACGTCATTGACCTTGATGTAGGCCAGGCCCTTGGCGCCGTAGATGCCGACGAACTTGGTGTATTCGTCGATCTCGCCGCGGGACAGGCTGGCGCCGCCCGGTACGCGGATCGCCGCGACGCGGCCGCCGGAGTTGGCCGGACCGGAGAAGACCTTGAAGGCCACGTCCTTCACCGCGTCGGTGACGTCGGTCAGTTCGAGGGTCACGCGCAGGTCGGGTTTGTCGGAACCGAAGCGATCCATGGCTTCTGCGTAGGTCATACGCGGGAAGGGGTTGGGCAGCTCGACGGACAGCACTTCCTTGAAGATCGTGCGGATCATCTCTTCCATCATGGCCGTGATCTCGGCTTCGGTCAGGAAGGAGGTCTCGATATCGACCTGGGTGAATTCAGGCTGGCGGTCGGCACGCAGGTCTTCGTCACGGAAACATTTCACGATCTGGTAGTAACGGTCGTAACCGGCAACCATCAGCATCTGCTTGAAGAGCTGCGGGGACTGGGGCAGCGCGAAGAACTGGCCATCGTGCACGCGGGACGGCACCAGATAGTCGCGGGCACCTTCCGGGGTGCTCTTGGTGAGCATCGGCGTTTCGATGTCGATGAAGCCCTTGGCGTCGAGGAAGCGGCGGAAGGCCATGGCCGTGCGGTAGCGCAGCATCATGTTCTTCTGCATCTGCGGACGGCGCAGGTCGATGACTCGGTGGGTCAGGCGGGTCGTCTCGGAGAGGTTTTCCTCATCGAGTTGGAACGGGGGCGTGGCGGAGACGTTGAGGATCTCGATCTCATGGCACAGCACTTCGATCTCGCCCGAGACAAGACCGGTATTTTCGGTGCCAGCCGGACGGCGGCGGACCTTGCCAGTGATCTGCAGGACGAACTCGTTGCGGACCGATTCGGCCACCTTGAACGTCTCGGCACGGTCCGGATCGCAGACGACCTGCACGAGACCTTCGCGGTCGCGCAGGTCGATGAAGATCACGCCACCATGGTCGCGGCGACGATGGACCCAGCCACTGAGGGTAACGATTTGGTCGAGGTAGGCGGCGGAAACGAGGCCGCAGTATTGAGTTCGCATGGTGGGATCAGTATTCCTGGAAAAAGCGGAACGCGGTTGGACGGCAACCGCGTTTATTGATTCAGAAGGGCAGGCGCAGGTCGTGGAGCGTGTGTGCGGTGCGCGGGTGGCGCCACGACCCCCATCGATATGATGTACTTGAGAGCCTCGTCGACGCTCATGTCCAACTCAATGGCGTCCTTGCGGGGCAGCATCAGGAAGAAGCCGGAGGTCGGGTTCGGCGTCGTTGGCACATACACGCTGACGAAGTCTGGCCCCAGGTGATGGGCCGCATCGCCGCCCGGCGCGCCGGTCTGGAAGCCGATGGTCCACATCCCTTCACGCGGGTACTGGATCAGCAGCGCCTTGCGGAAGGCCTGGCCGTTGCTGGACAGCAGGGTGTCCGAAACCTGCTTGACGCTATAGTAGATCGACTTGACGACCGGGATGCGCGACAGGGCGCTTTCCCAGAAGCGCACCAGGCGCTGGCCGACGAAATTGGCGGCAGCCAGGCCGGTGACGAGGATCAGCAGCACCGATACGACGACGCCGATGCCGGGCAGGTGGAAACCGAGGAAGGCCTCGGGGCGCAGCGCTTCGGGGACCAGCAGCAGGATCTGGTCGAGGGTGTTGACGATCCAGGCCAGCACCACGAAGGTGATGACGACCGGAATCCAGATCAGCAGGCCGGTGACGAAGTATTTTTTCATTCAGCGCAGTTCGCGTGCAGCAAGATCAGTGGCACGCGCAACTGCCGCCACAGGGCGTGGGCGCAGGGCTGTCGGATTTGGCCGCTTCGGTCTTCGGGCTGGAGCCGCTGCCGCCCTTGAAGTCGGTGGCATACCAGCCGCTGCCCTTGAGCTGGAAGCCGGCCGCCGACAATTGCTTGGCGTACGTTTCCGCGCCACAGGACGGACAGGTGGTGAGCGGTGCATCGCTCATTTTTTGAAGATGGTCTTTTTGGTGGCCGCAGCTGCTGCAGCGGTACTCGTAGATAGGCATGACGAGCTCCGGAAAGTCAATGGGGCGAAGTTTAGCGCATCGCAACATCGGGCGAAACAGACCCGCAGTCCACCACGTGGGGGCAGCGGAGCCGGTTTCAAGGTTCCGAGGCTAGAGCATGTCCAGATAGGCCTGGGTCAGCGGGCGTCCCCAGTACAGGGCCAGCAGGCCGGCGGCTGCCAGATAGGGGCCGAAAGGAATCGGGATTTCCCGGCCGTGGCGGCGCAGGACGATCAACGCCACGCCGACGATAGCGCCTACTAGCGACGACAGCAGGATCGTCAGCGGCAGGATCTGCCAGCCCATCCAGGCGCCGAGCGCCGCCAGCAGCTTGAAATCGCCGTAGCCCATGCCTTCCTTGCCAGTGGCAAGCTTGAATAGCCAGTACACCGACCACAGTGCGAGGTAACCGGCGGAGGCACCGACCACCGCGCTGGAAATATCCGTGTAGGTGCCAGAAAGGTTCAGTAGCAGGCCCAGCCACAACAGTGGCAGCGTGATGCTGTCGGGTAGTAGCTGGGTGTCGAAATCGATGAAGCAAAGGGCGATCAGGGCCCACACGAAGACCAGTGCCCCCCAGCCCGCCATGCCGAGTCCGAAGTGGTGGGCGGTGAAGCCTGACAGGGCTGCGCATAACACTTCGATGAGCGGGTAGCGGACGCTTATCGGGCCGTCGCAATGACGACAGCGACCGCGCAGCAGCAGGTAGCTGACGACCGGGATATTTTCGAGTGCCCCGATCAGGTGGCCGCAGTGGGGGCAGCGCGAGCGTGGTGTCGCCAAGTTGAAGCGCGGCTGGGGGGCATTGGGCTCTTCCCCGCGCAGCGCGGCTGCTTCGGCCTGCCATTCCCGCTCCATCATCAGGGGCAGGCGGTGGATGACCACATTGAGAAAACTGCCCACGAAAAGGCCGAGCAGCGCGCACAGCGCAGTGAAGACGAGCTTGTCCTGCAGGATATCCATGTTGCGAGAAGTTACCGGCTCAGCCGACGACGGCGCCGAGCTTGAAGATGGGGAGATACATGGCCACAACGAGACCGCCGATCACCACCCCGAGGAAAACCATGATCAGGGGTTCCAGCAGCTGACTGAGGCCTGCAACGGCATCGTCCACTTCCCGCTCGAAGAAGTCCGCCACCTTGCTGAGCATGGAGTCGAGCTGGCCGGATTCTTCACCGATGGACACCATCTGCACCACCATGGTCGGAAACACGAGGGAGTTCTGCATGGCGACGGTCAGGCTGGTGCCGGTACTGACCTCGGACTGGATCTGCTTGGTCGCATTCTTGTAGACCACGTTGCCGGAGGCGCCGCCGACCGAGTCGAGGGCTTCGACGAGGGGCACGCCGGCGGCAAACATGGTGGACAGCGTCCGTGTCCAGCGGGCGATGGTAGCCTTGCGGACCACGTCACCGATCACTGGGATCTGCAGCATGGCCTTGTCCACGGCAACCTGCATAGGCACCGAGCGCTTGTAAGTGTATCCAATGCCTGCGACTGTTCCGATGATCAGCGTGAAGCCGATATACCAGTATTGGACGAAGAAGTCGGAAATCGCGATGACCAACATGGTGGGGGCGGGAAGATCGGCACCAAAGCTGGCGAACACCTTCTTGAACTCCGGGACCACGAACAACATCATCACCGCGACGACCAGAGTGGCGACCACCACCACGGCAATCGGGTAGAACATCGCGGACTTGATCTTGCTCTTGATCGCAAGAATCTTTTCCTTGTAGGTCGCCAGGCGATCCAGCAGGGAGTCCAGGATACCGGCCTGTTCGCCGGCTTCTACGAGGTTGCAGAACAGCGCGTCAAAATGCTCGGGGTGGCGCCGGAAGGCCTGGGAGAGGTTGCTGCCGGTTTCCACGTTGGCGCGCACGTCGTTGAGCAGGCGGCTCAGTGAGGGATTGCCGCAGCCCTTGATGGCGATGTCGAAGGACTGGAGCAGCGGTACGCCCGAACGCATCATCGTGGACAACTGGCGGGTGAACAGCGCGATGTCCTTGTCGGTGATCTTGCGGCCGCGGGCAAAGGATTGCTTGCGAACTTTGTGGGCCAGTACGCCCTGGCGGCGCAGGATGGTCTGGACCACCGTTTCCGTGGCTGCACGCATCTCGCCACGGATGATCTTGCCGTTCTTGTCCTTGCCTTCCCAGATGAAAAGGTGTTCGCGGGCTGCGCCTCGAGGGGCGGGTTTCTTGGTCGTTGTCGTGGCCATCGGTACTTTCCGCTAGGCGGTCACTCGTTCGTGCAGGCAAGAACTTCGGACAGGGATGTGACGCCCTGCTTGACCTTCAGCAGGCCGGATTGACGCAGATCCCGGACACCCTCGATCTGGGCCTGGGCGGCGATATCCATCGAGTTGCCGTTTGTCATTATTATACGTGCGATCTCTTCGGAAATCGGCATCACCTGGTAAATACCCAGACGCCCCTTGTAGCCGCTGCCCTTGCAACGCTCACAGCCCTTGGGGCCATAGGGGTGCCAGCTGCCGTCCAGATCGGTTTCGGAAAAACCGGCCGAGATGAGCGCCTCGATCGGTATGTCCACCGGTTGCTTGCAGCTGCACAAGCGCCGAGCCAGGCGCTGGGCGGTGATCATGATTACCGACGAGGCAATGTTGAACGGCGCGACACCCATGTTCTTCAGGCGCTCCAGGGTGGATGGCGCGTCGTTGGTGTGCAGTGTGGACAGCACCAAGTGGCCGGTTTGGGCAGCCTTTACGGAGATTTCGGCGGTTTCCAGGTCACGGATTTCACCCACCATGATCACGTCCGGATCCTGGCGCAGGAAGGCGCGCAGGGCTGACGCGAAAGTGAGGCCGGCCTTTTCGTTGACGTTGACCTGGTTGACCCCTGGCAGGTTGATTTCCGCCGGATCCTCGGCGGTGCTGATGTTCACGCCGGGTTTGTTGAGGATGTTCAGGCAGGTGTATAGCGAGACCGTCTTGCCGCTGCCGGTCGGGCCGGTGACCAGGATCATTCCGTAAGGGCGCTCGATCGCCGCCATCAGGGCATCCCGCTGGTCGGGTTCGTAACCGAGCGCCTCGATGCCCAGCATCGCGGAGGTTGGATCGAGGATCCGCATCACGATCTTCTCGCCGTACAGCGTCGGAAGCGTGGAAACCCGGAAGTCGATGGCCTTGTTCTTGGACAGCACGAGCTTCATCCGGCCATCCTGGGGGATGCGTTTTTCCGAAATATCGAGACGGGAAATGACCTTGATGCGGGCGGCGATCTTTTCCTTGAGAACCAGCGGTGGCTGGGCGATCTCGCGGAGGATGCCGTCGGTGCGGAAACGGATCCGGTAGTACTTTTCGTAAGGTTCGAAGTGAATGTCCGACGCGCCTTCGTTGATGGCGTCGATCAGCAGCTTCTGGATGAAGCGCACGACCGGAGCATCGTCCACTTCGGATTGGGCTTCGTCCTGCTGCTGTTGCTGCTGGGTCTCGGCGGCGCCCTCCTGGCCGAGGAGGTCCATGTCGAACTCTTCGCCGGTGAGATCCTTGATGGCGTCGGATGCCGATTCCGACAGTCTTTCCACCAGCGCGATGAGCTTGGGCGCTTCGACCACCACAGGGTCCACAGCCAATCCGCTCTGGAAGCGGATTTCGTCCAGAACGCGCAGGTTGGACGGATCGGACAGTGCGAGGGCAAGCCGATTGCCGCGCCGCCCGAGGGCAACCACCTGATGCTTGTTCATCAGCTTGCGGTCGATGGCCTCGGCGGCGACGAAGGATTCGTCGAACGCGGAGAGATCAAGGAGCGGCGAACCGAAGGTCTCTGCTGCGAAGCGGGCGATATCTATCGCACTCATCAGCCCGCGGCGGATAACCTCGATGATGAAGTCATTGGGGTTGCCGGATGGGGAGGAACAGGCGACCGCTTCTGCTTCGAGCAGGCGACCATGCTGGATGAGGGCGCGGGCGAGGCCGCTCAGCGCGACCTGGGGGTTAGCAGACATGCCGAAGCGTCGAGAAGGTTAAGCCGCCTGAAGTGTGCGGCGATCATGCCGCTGTGGACAACGCTTGTAAAGCTCGCGTGCCCGGTGCGGTCATCAGCGTTTATGGGGGCGAAAGATGCGTGCGGTCTTGATCCGGCGGTCTTCTGCCTGAACCACTTCGATCGGAACGTTTGCGATCTTCACGGAAACTCCGGATTCGGGAATGTCCTGGAGACATTCGAGGATCAGTCCGTTGAGGGTTTTCGGGCCATCCAGGGGGAGCGACAGGCCAAGCTTGCGGTTCAGGTCCCGCAGGTGTTGGCTACCGTCGGTCAGCACGCTGCCGTCCGCGCCCCAGCTCAGCTTTTCCGCAGCATCCGGGGTTGTCGTGGTGAACTTGCCGATCAGTTCCTCGATGATGTCCTCGAGGGTCACGAGGCCCAGCAGTTCGCCGTATTCGTCCACGACGAGGCCGAGGCGCTCGCGGTTTTCCTGGAAGAACTGGAGCTGCGAGTAGATCGCCGTACTGGCCGGGATGAAGTAGGGCTTGGACAGCATGGTGCGGAGGTCTGCGACTTCCAGAGTGTGGTCCAGCGTCTGTCCCAGCACGCGGCGCACGTGTAGTACGCCGATGACGGCATTCATCTCGCCGTCGAACACGGGCAGGCGGGTGTGGTAGCAGGTCGCCAGGTGGCGTTGGATGACGTCGAGTGGTTCGGCGATGTTGACCGCCTCGATCTGGTTGCGCGGGGTCATCACGTCTTCGACGGTGATGTCTTCCAGCTCGAACAGGTTGAGGAGGATGCTGCGGTGTTTGGGCGGGATGAAGGCTCCAGACTCCAGCACCAAGGTGCGTAACTCCTCGGTGGACAGGGAGTGGACATCGTGGGCGCTACCGCCGTCGAGGCGTAACAGTTTGAGCAGTCCGGTCACGAACAGGTTGATGAACCAGATGACGAAATACAGGCCCTTGAGGAGCGCAGCCAGTGGGTAGCTGACGAAGCAGGCCAGGCGGTTGGCATGATTGGCGCCGACGACCTTGGGGGTGATTTCGGAGAAGACGAGGATCAGGAAGGTCACCAGCAGCGTGCTGATGCCCAGCACCCACTCCTCGGTGCCGAAAAGCTGCACAGTGATGACGCTGACCAGTGTGGCGGCGGCGGCATTAACCAGGCTGTTGAAGAGCAGGATGATGCCGAGCAGCTTGTCTGTCTGGTCGAGCAGTTCGAGAGCCAACCGGGCCCCATGGGAACCAAGCTGGGCTGCCGAGCGCAGGCGATAGCGGTTGGCAGCCATCATGGCCGTCTCTGCCATCGAGAAGAAGCCGGACAGGGCCAGTAGTGTGGCCAGGATGGCGGACTGGGCGGAAAGGGGGATGCTATCCACGAGCTGTGGGAAAAATGACGTCCGGGCGAGTATTCAGTCCGGGTGAGGGCTTGTCAAGCCGGCCGGCCGATCAGCACGTCGGCGACAAAGCGGCTGCCCACATAGGCCAGCATCAGTGCCACGAAGCCAGCCAGGGTCCAGTGCAGGGCCTTTCTGCCACGCCAGCCCCAGGCCTGTCGGCCGACCAGCAGGCTGCCGAAGATTCCCCATGAAATGATCGCGAAGACGGTTTTGTGATCGAAGCGGAAGGCCTTGCCGAACAGGGCTTCGGAGAACAGGATGCCGGAGCCCAACGTAAGGGTCAGCAGTACGAAGGCGATGCTGATCAGACGGAACAGCAGGGTTTCCATCGTCAGTAGCGGTGGTAGGGATGCAAAGGCGCGGGTCAGGCGGGCGCCGTGCAGGCGGCGTTCGGCGATGGCCATCAGCATGGCGTGCAGCGCCGCGAGTGTGAACAGACTGTAGGCCAGCATGGCTACCACGAAGTGGGCGCGAAACAGAGGTGACGCGGTGTTCTCCAGCAGGTGCGGAGCCGGCAGGATGGCCGGCAACGCCGCGCATATTGCGGCAACCGGCATGCCTAGGGTCTGCAGGCCTTCAAGGCGGGCGTAGAGGCTTTCGATCCAGTAGAACAGCATGGCCAGCCATAACATCAGGGACAGCGCGAGGCTGAAGCCGAAATGCAGGCCCTCCGGCGAGAAGAAGGCGCCATGCAGGGAGACGCCGTGGGCGGCCAGCGCCACCAGCATTGCGATCCGCTCCCGCAAGCTCAGTCCGTGGCGGGGAGGCTGAGTAGGGGCATGCCAACGGCTATGCCAGAAGTGCAGGCCGAGCAGCGCATACAGGGAGGCGGGGAGCAGATGAAGTAGAATCGCGGGCATTGTTCAAGTTTACTCCAAGGCCTCGGTTCCAAACCATCATGCTGGACAACCTCACAACGCGACTGGCCAAAGTCGTCAAGACCCTGCGCGGCCAGGCTCGCCTCACCGAAGAAAACATCCAGGACGCGCTGCGCGAAGTGCGCATGGCGCTGCTCGAAGCCGACGTGGCGCTGCCGGTGGTCAAGGACTTCATTGCCCGGGTCAAGGAAAAGGCCGTCGGCACCGAAGTGCTCAGCTCCCTGACGCCGGGCCAGGCCCTCGTGGGCGTGGTCCACCGCGAGCTCACCGAGCTGATGGGCGGCGCTCATACTGGGCTCAACCTGGCTACCCAGCCGCCGGCAATCATTCTGATGGCTGGCCTGCAGGGCGCCGGCAAGACCACCACCACCGGCAAGCTCGGCAAGATGCTGACCGAGCGGATGAAGAAGAAAGTGCTGGCGGTATCCACCGACGTCTATCGTCCGGCCGCCATCGCCCAGCTGGAAACCGTATCCCAGCAGGCCGGGATCGAGTTCTTCCCGTCCACGCCGGACCAGAAGCCGGTGGACATCGCGCTGGCAGCGGTGGATTACGCACGCCGGCACTACATGGACGTGCTGCTGGTGGATACTGCCGGTCGGCTCGCCATCGATCAGGCGATGATGGAGGAGATCCAGGCCCTGCACGCAGCGGTCAAGCCGATCGAAACCCTGTTCGTCGTCGATGCGATGCTCGGCCAGGATGCGGTCAACACCGCCCGTGCCTTCAACGACGCACTCCCGCTGACCGGCGTCGTGCTCACCAAGCTCGACGGTGACGCCCGCGGCGGTGCGGCGCTGTCGGTGCGCCATGTCACCGGCAAGCCCCTCAAGTTCGCCGGTGTCGGCGAGAAGCTGGCCGGCCTCGAGGAGTTCCACCCGGAGCGGATGGCCAGCCGGATCCTCGGCATGGGCGACATCCTGTCCTTGGTCGAGGATGCCCGGCGTGGCGTCGACGAGGAAAAGGCCAAGGCTTTTGCGCAGAAGCTGAAGAGCGGCAAGGGTTTCGACCTCAACGACTTCAAGGAGCAGCTCGGCCAGATGAAGAAGATGGGTGGTCTGGCGAGCCTGATGGACAAGCTGCCGGCCCAGTTCTCCCAGGCGGCCGGCCAGCTACAGGGCGGCGTCGAGGAAAAGGCCGTCAAGCGTATCGAAGGGATCATCAATTCGATGACGCCGATCGAGCGCGCCAAGCCGGAACTCCTCAAGGCCTCGCGCAAGCGCCGCATCGCGGCCGGCGCCGGTGTCACGGTGCAGGAGGTGAATCGCCTGCTGAGCCAGTTCGAGCAGACCCAGAAGATGATGAAGCAGTTCTCCAAGGGCGGCATGCAGAAGATGATGCGCGCCATGAAGGGGATGATACCCGGCGGTGGCCTGCGCTGAAGGTGACGCAACTTGCAGGGGCGAATGCATTCGCCGGGGGATATGCCGATCTCGAACTGAAGGGGCCTGACGGGCTTGCATTCCTGTGCATGCCCGTCTTTATTCGAACCGAGGGCGCCCCGTCGGGGGCGTGATGCCGGCAGGGGGCTGCGGGTGGAACGCGAAGACGGATGGAGCACCGTTTCGGCGAACCTGAGTGAGGATGAGGAGCGCTGGCGTCTGGCCCTAGAGGTGGCCGGCGAGGGCGTCTGGGACTGGGATCTTCACAGCGGACTGATGTATCGGAGCCCGCAGTGGAGCGAGATGCTTGGATATGCGCCCGAGGAGACCGCCAGTCTCCAGTGGGGGGCTTTGCTGCACCCGGACGACCGGGATGAGGCCCAGCGCAAGCTCTCTGCGTGCCTGTCAGGCGAGTCGTCGGATTTTGTCGCCGAGTTCCGGCTGTGCTGCAAGAGCGGTGAGTATCGCTGGATGGCATCCCATGCACGGGTGGTCGCTCGCGATGAGTCGGGACGGCCGGGCCGCATGATCGGCGTATACCGGGACATCCATGAGGCGCGCAGCTTGTCGGATGCATTACAGGCATCCGAACGCCTGTGGCAGTTTGCCCTCGAGGGGCACGGCGACGCCCTGTGGGACTGGGCGCTGGAAAGTGGCGAGATCAATGTCAGCCGGACCTTCCGGGCAATCATCGGCTTGCCGGCAGATCGGCCGCTGCGCGGCAACGACATCTGGCCGTCGCGCCTGCATCCGGACGACGTGCGTACGGCGATGGCGGCCTTCTCGGCGCATCTGGCGGGCGTGCGGCCGATCACCGAGGTCGAGTTCCGGCTGCGTACCGAGGACGGGGCATATCGCTGGGTCGCCCTGCGCGGCAAGATCATGGAGAGGGACCGCAACGGTAAGCCCTTGCGCATGATCGGCACCGTCCGCGACGTACACGACCATTACCTCAGCGCCGAACGGGAGATGCGCCAGCAGCAGGAACTGGCCCGGGCCGCCCGTCTGATCCATGTGGGTGAAATGGCCTCGGCGCTGGCCCACGAGCTCAATCAACCTCTCACCGCCCTGCGCAATTTCAGCGCCGTGGCACTGCGGCGCCTGGACGAACTGGGGGCGGTGGGTGAGTGCATCCGGGGGCCGCTGCAGCTGATTGCCGAGCAGGCGCTGCGGGCGGGAGAGATCGTGCATCGGGTTCGCGGCTTCGTCCGTAGGGATAGCTTGTTGACCGCGCCGATCGCCATTAATGGTGTCGTGACTGACATCGTCCGGTTCATGGAATTCGAGGCGCGCGCCCATGCTGTGCAGTGGCAACTGGCGCTGGCCGAACCGTCCCTATGGGTGCAGGGGGATCAGGTACAGTTGGAACAGGTGCTCAGCAACCTGGCCAAGAACGCCATCGATGCGATGAGCGAGGTCGAGGGGGAGCGACTGCTGCGCATCGAAACCCGCGACGGCGCCGACGGGATGGTGGAAGTGGTGGTCAGCGACAGCGGCGGCGGTCTGGCCGAGACAGTGCGGGAGGATCCTTTCGCACCCTTCGTCACCACCAAGCCCGATGGGGTCGGGCTCGGCCTGGCCATTTGCCGCACCATCATCGAGAACCATGGCGGTCGCATGTGGGTCGAAAAAAGTACGCGGCTGGGCACCATGTTCTGCCTGTCCCTGCCGCCGCCCGCCGGGTAGCGGGCGTATGTACAAGGATGAGAGTATTACCCTGTTGGGATAACGATAACAAGTAGTCACTGCCGACCGGGAGAAGAATATGGACAGACCACTTGTCTGCGTGGTCGATGACGACGATGCTGTTCGTCTGTCGATCGGTTTGCTGATCGAAACCCTTGGTTTTCCGGTGCGCTGTTACGCTGGTGCGATGGAGCTTCTGGACGACGATGACGCGCTGGAGCGTGCCCATTGCCTGGTGCTCGACGTGCGCATGCCGGGCCTGAGCGGCGTCGGCTTGCAGGGCCGCCTCGGACGAATCGGTCAGCGCGTGCCGATCATCTTCGTGTCCGCCTATGGCGACGTACCGATGGTGGCGCGGGTCATGCGCGCGGGTGCCTTTGATTTCCTGCAAAAACCCTTCAACGAACAGGTGCTACTCGACCGCGTCAATGAAGCCGTGCAGGTGTTTACCCAGCGCCGGCGGGAGGGAGCCCGGTGGAATGCGGTTCAGGGGCGTCTGGACGGCCTGACGACTCGCGAGCGGGATGTCATGGACGGAATGGTGGCGGGGCGCCTCAACAAGCAGATCGCCGAAGATCTGGGCATCAGTATCAAGACCGTCGAACAGCACCGGGCGCGGGTCATGGAAAAGCTGCAGGTCGAATCCCTGGCCGAACTGGTCAGGTTGGTGATCGAAGTCCGCTATCACACGGATTGAGCTTCGATGTGATCAGGGTTTTCCCTGTATTGACGCGGGGAAAATGCCGTCTTCATGACTGCTGCCGACGATGACATACTCCGCCCAACTTCTCCGCTGCACCTCGATGGGCAGCGCCGGCAAAAGATTGCGTGCCGTCCAGGGTAGGATCTAGAAGGGTGGGGGAGAGACCCATGGAAAGCAGTCAACTCGATAGGAGATTGGAATGAGCGTGGTCAGCATTACACGTTTCGCGCCGCTGCAGGGCGCCGAGCTCGACAAGTTCATCGAACTGGCCCAGGGGCTGGCGGACCAGGCCGAGAAACTCCTTCGCCTGCAACTCGAAAGTAACCTCGAGTTTGCCCGCGACGCCTTGGCTGGTTCCGCCGGCTTCCTTGAGGTCCGTGACGTAGCCAGTCTGGCCGACTGGCAGGCCCGTTTCTTCCAGCCGCAACTGCAGCGTTCCTCCGAAACGGCCCGTCAGCAGTACGAAGTGATGCTTGAGGTTGGCCAGCTTTTCGCCGAGGCTTTCCGGAATACCGCTGCGACGGCCTCCGGTCAGGTCCGGCACAACATTGATCGTCTGGCGGAAGGGGCGCCGACCGGTTTCGATACATGGTTTGATGTCCTGCGTGGCGGCTTCGAGGCCCAGATGGCGGCCTTCGAGAACTTCGGCAAGATTGGTGAGCAGATCAAGGATGTGGCCCTTGCCGCACAGGTCGCCAAGCCGGCGCCCAGCTCTCGCCGGGAGGCTGCCCGCAAGACTGCGTGATTGAGGGGGGAGAAAGAGGCGCGTCATCGCGCCCGCGGAAGGCCGTCCATGTAGGCGGCCTTTCGTTTTTTGGTGGTGTACCATCGTGCCATGCCGGAAACCCCTGAAGATATGTATGCCCAGGCCTACGCGGCCCTGATGTGTCCCGATCCCGCCGAAAAGTCCAGACTGGTGGCGCAGCTGTGCCGGGACTGGGAACAGGGCTTGCTGCCGATCCCCGCCGATTGTGGTGCCTGCCCGGTGCTGCCTGTGATCGATGCCGGTCGTCCGGATCGGCCCGAGCTGATCACCCATACTTCCGTGCCGCAGCGCAAACCCTCTTCCGCCGAGGGGCTGGCCGCGCTGCTGCACGCGATTGCCCATATCGAATTCAACGCCATCAATCTGGCACTGGATTGCGTCTATCGTTTTCGTGGCTTGCCGGCGGACTTCTACGCCGGCTGGTTGCAGGTGGCGGAGGAGGAGGCCTACCACTTCGGCCTGGTGACGGAGCGGCTCGCGGCGGCGGGCTTTGCCTATGGCGACTTTCCAGCCCATCGTGGTTTGTGGGACATGGCCGTCAAGACCGCCGACGATCCGCTGGTGCGCATGGCTCTGGTGCCGCGGGTGCTCGAAGCGCGGGGGCTGGACGCCACGCCGCCGATCATCGCCAAACTGCGCAAGGTCGGCGATGAGGCGACGATCGCGGTGCTCGACATCATCCTGCGCGACGAGATCGGCCATGTGGCCTTGGGCGACCGCTGGTTCCGCCATTTCTGTGCCGAGCGTGGGCTGGAGCCGGAGGCGACCTATCTCGCCCTGATGACCGAGTTCGACGCCCCCTGGCCACCCAAGCCGCTGAATGTAGAAGCCCGCCGGAGGGCGGGCTTCAGTGCCGGCGAGATCGCGCGGCTGGAGGGCGGGCGGCCCCGCAAGAGCGAGGCCTAGGCAGCGCTCACAGCGAGCCGTAGGAATGCAGGCCTGACAGGAACATATTGACGCCGACGAAGGCGAAGGCCGTCACCACCAGGCCGATCACCGCCCACCAGGCCAGCATCGGCCCGCGCAGGCCCTTGGTCAGGCGGATGTGCAGCCAGGCCGCGTAGTTCAGCCACACGATGAAGGCCCAGGTCTCCTTCGGATCCCACTGCCAGTAGGTGCCCCAGGCTTCGGCGGCCCACAGGGCGCCGAGGATGGTGGCGATGGTGAAGAACGCGAAGCCGATCGCGATGGCCTTGTACATCACATCGTCCAGCACTTCCGCGGGCGGCAGGCGGCTGGCCAGGATGCCCTTGCGTACCAGCAGGTCGGCCACGCCGATCATCGCCGCCAGCGCGAAGGCGCCGTAGCCGATGAAGTTGGCGGGCACGTGCACCTTCATCCAGTAGCTCTGCAGCGCCGGGATCAGTGGCTGGATCTCCTGGGCTTCGCGGGAGAAGGTGTACCACAGCAGGAAGGCCACTGCCGCCGAGATCACCAGCAGCACGAAGGCGCCCATCCGGCGCGTTGCGTAATGGCCTTCGTAGTACAGATAGAGCAGACCGGTGATCAGCGAGAACAGTACGAAGACCTCGTACAGATTGCTGATGGGGATGTGGCCCACGTCGGTACCGATCAGGTAGCTCTCGTACCAGCGCACCAGCAGGCCGGTGGTGCCCATCGTCACGGCGCTCCAGGTCAGCGCGGAGCCGGTCTTCTCGGCGAAGTCCGAACGGGCGATGAGGCCGATCCAGTAGGCGCCGGTGGCGATGAAGAACAGCGCGCTCATCCACATGATCGCCGTCTGGCTGGAGATCAGGTACTTCAGGAAGAAGGCCTGTTCGGCACGGGCCAGATCTCCACCGTACAGGTTGATGCTCAGCAGGGCCAGCGCTGCGGCTGCGACGAGAAAACCCCGGAAGGGCTTCCAGGCCCAGCCGATGGCGGCCAGGGACGGAACGACGGCGGCGAGGATTGCCTTGTCGTAGATATCCATGAAGGCGCCGTACTGGCTCAAGGCGAAGCCGGCTGCGCAGACCAGAGCCAGTGCAAACAGGCCATCACCAAGGCCGATGCGGCGTAGCGGGGACGGGGTTCCGGAGTGGGCGATGTCCATGGGTATGACCTCGGATCAGGATTGGGCGGGCGGCGTGGTGGCCGGGTCGAGCAGGGCCGCGATAGCCTTGCGGTGGCGCTGAAAGGTTTCTTCCACGTCCATCGATTTGCGGTTGGCGCTGAGGGCCACCAGTGCGTCGCCGTTGTGTTTGATCAAAACAAAGAGCCGGCGTTCGCGGATGTAGAGCATCGCGAAGACACCCAGCACCAGCAGCAGGGAGCCGAAATACACCACCGGCTTGCCCGGCGAGCGGGTTACCTGCAGTACCGTGGCGCGTACTTCCTCGAAGCTGGCGAGCTGGAGATACACCGGGGCACCGTAATGCAGGCTGTCGCTGGTGGCGTTCAGGGAGTCGCGCAGCAGACGGCCGAGCTTCTGGTCCAGTTCCAGCGGAGGTTGGCCGGCGGCGCTGCGGGCCAGTTTCCAGGCTTCCCAGGTCGAACCTTCGAGGATTTTCACGAACACGTCTGCGGCTTTGTCGCGCTCGGCGGCAGGCACGGTACTCTCGATGAACTTGCCGAGGCTTTCGAAACCGCCGATGGCGAACAGTTCCAGCGTCTTCCGGGTAGTTTCGCGCAGGCGCTCGCGCACTGTTTCACCAGCATCCGGTCCCAGCGCAGTAGCGACGAAGCGGTTGGCGATTTCTGCGTGGCGGCTCTTGTCGAGCAACTGGCTGCGGATCATGAACCAGCTGTCTGGCTTGCCGTCCTGGTCCATCGGAATGCGCATGAAGCGGAACGGCGCCGTCGGCGTGTCGCGCATGCCGGCCAGCATGTACCAGGCGCCATCCTGCTCGATCGGCAACATGTAATTCTGGTACTCGCGGGCCTGGCCGGCAGAGTCGCGCAGCTTGTATTCGAAGCTCGGGCCGACGTTGCGCAGGTCCTTTTTCGACACGGAACGGGCGCCGCTGCCGAGGTGCTTCTCGAGCGTGGCCATCTTGCTGCTCTCAGCCGTCGGCTCTTCGCTGGCCATGTTCTCGATGTTGAAGGGGCGGAAGCTGCCCAGTTCCAGCGTGTAGTCGAGTCCGTCCTGCTTGAGCTTGATGGCCTCGCCGACGGTGGCGTCGGTCTGGAAGGGCGTCTTGCCGCCGGTGCGCAGGTCGTGGCCGAGTAGGTGCAGATGCGAGCCGCCGTCCTCGAAACTGGCCTGGTACATCATGATGCCGTCGAACTCGAAGGGCTTGTTAACCTCGATGGTCTTCTCGACGGACTTGCCGGTGGCTTTGTCGGTGATCAGGATGTCGCTGGCGAAGCGCTTAGGCATTCCAGTGGAGTAGTGCTCCAGGTGGAATTTGCGTAGGGATACCGTGAAGGGCAGGTCCTGCAACAGGATGCCGTCCTTCACGTTGAGGATCGCCACGTTGGAACTCTTGCCTTCCGGGATGAATACGTTGCCGCGGAAGCTCCAGTTGTCCAGGCCCAGGCGGCTTTCCGGCTTGATGTCGGAGATCAGTTGGTTGCCCGAGGTGGTTGTCTTGCCGCCGAGGGCCATCTGCATCTTGAGCGGCAGGTTGCCATCCAGCAGGCCGCCGATGCAGATCAGTACGATGGCGGAGTGGGCCAGGAAGTAGCCGACGCGCGTCCAGCTGCCCTGCTTGGCAGCCAGCAGCACGCCGTCCTCGCGGGCACCAGCCCGGCTCTGAAAGCCGTTGGCGGCCAGATAAGCCTGAATTTTCTGGGCTGCGTTGTCGGTGGGGAGGGCCGTGTGAAGCCGCTCGTGGTGAAGGAAGGCGGCCAGCGAGGCTTCTTTCGCATGTTCGCGGAAGCTGCGCATGTCCTTTAGCATCGGCTGCGTCTGGCGCACGATGCAGGCTGTGGTGGAGAGCACCAGGAAGGCCAGGATGACCAGAAACCAGGCCGAGTTATAGACCGCGTAGAGGCCCAGCTCTTCAAAGAGCGGGAACCAGTAGGGGCCGAACTGGTTGAGGTAATTGTTGTAGGGCTCGTTCTGCTTGAGCACCGTCCCGATGATGGAGGCGATCCCGAGGATGGTCAGCAGGCTGATCGCAAAGCGCATCGAGCTGATCAGCTCGTAGAAGGCGCGGGAAGTGCTGCGCTGTCGCATGAATGGCGTCGAGATAAGCGGGGGGCGGAAATGGAAAAAGGGGTGGCCGAGACCACCCCTTTCTTTATAGTCGGACAGCGCGAAAAGGCGCCTTGACTCAGCGCAAGCCGGCAGCGAAGTCGGCGACGGCCTTGATTTCCGGATCGGTCATCTTGAGGGCGATGGTGCGCATCATCTTGTTCGGATCGTTGGCACGCTCGCCAGCACGGAAGGCCCTCAACTGGGCTTCGGTGTAATCGGCGAACTGGCCAGACAGGCGCGGGAACTGGGCCGGCAGGCCGGCACCGGCGGGGCCGTGGCAGGCGGCACAGGCAGGGATGCCGCGCTTCAGGTCACCGGCACGCCACAGCTTCTGGCCGAGTTCGATGCTGGCCTTGTTCTTGGCGGCTTCGGGCTTGAGTTGCTGGCCGGCGAAGTAGGCGGCCAGGCCCTTGATATCGTCGTCGGACAGCGGAGCGGCCATGCCGCCCATCACCGGGTTGGCGCGCTCGGCGGGCTTGCCGTCCTGGCTCTTGAAGTTCCGCAGCTGCTTGGCGAGGTATTCCTGATGCTGGCCCGCGAGCTTCGGGTTGGTCGGGATCTGGCTGTTGCCGTCTGCACCGTGGCACGCAACGCAGACCGTTTCTGCAGTCTGCTTGGCCTTGGCCAGATCGGGTTGGGCGGAAGCCTTCTCTTCAGCCTGAACTGCACCGGTGGCCAGAAGCAACGAAAGCAGCAGGGAACGCTTGATCATGATGTCCTCGGAAGCCAAGAATGTGGAAGTCTCAAACCTGCTATTCTATAGCAATTCCAGTCATTTGCGCGATGCAATAAAGCTCTAGCGCGCAAGCTTCACGCCATTCCCCATGCCTCTCTTCCGTAACGCCCAGTTCGAAATTTCCATTGCCAAGGCCAGCGGCCTGCCGGCGCCCCGTGGTCCCGAAATCGCCTTTGCCGGGCGTTCCAATGCCGGCAAGTCGAGCGCCATCAACACCCTTGCCAACCATACCCGGCTGGCTTTCGTGTCCAAGACGCCGGGGCGCACCCAGCTGATCAACTTCTTCCGTTTGCAGAACGGCGCCGTGCTGGTGGACCTCCCCGGCTACGGCTATGCCGAAGTGCCCGAAGCCGTACGCCGCCAGTGGCAGCATCTGCTCGAGGATTACCTGACGCGGCGCCCCAATCTGGTCGGCTTGGTCCTGATCATGGATTCCCGTCACCCCCTCAAGGAGCTCGACCGGACGATGATCGGCTGGTTTGCGCCGAGCGGGCGGCCGATCCATGTGCTGCTCACCAAGAGCGACAAGCTCACCCGCAGCGAAGCTGCTGCCACCCTTGCCGCGGTTCGAAAGGAGCTCGCACCGCTGGGTGGGCACGTGACGGTGCAACTCTTCTCCAGCCTCAAGAAAACCGGTGTCGAGGATGTCGAAAAGGTGGTCGGCGGCTGGCTTGCCGGCATGGAGGAAGACCTGCCTAATCTGTGAGTGATGAATGACGGGGGAGTTTTGTTGGCAACTTTGTGTTAAAACATATGGCATTGTGCAGCGCTTCAATTTTGTGAAACTCCTTATCTAGCCATGGAACTTCAACCCGTCATCCTCTCTGGGGGCTCCGGCACCCGTCTGTGGCCCCTGTCTCGCGAGCAGTACCCCAAGCAGTTGCTGGCGCTGGTTGGCAACGAAACCATGCTGCAGGCCACGGCCGGGCGGCTGGACGGTTTCCGCGGACGCCTGCCGGTGGCCGCCGAGCCGGTGGTCGTCTGCAACGAGGAATACCGTTTCGTCACAGCCGAGCAGCTGCGCGCGAGAGGCAAGAGCAGCAGCAACATCGTTCTCGAACCTTTCGGCCGCAATACCGCGCCAGCACTTACTCTGGCGGCTCTGGCCGTGCAGGAGGCCGACCCGGTGCTGCTGGTGATGCCGGCTGATCACGTGATCCGTGATCTGGAAGGTTTCCAGGGCGCGATCGATGCGGGCATCCCGGCTGCGCTGGATAACGCCATCGTGACCTTCGGCATCATTCCCGACCATGCGGAAACCGGCTACGGCTACATCCGTTTCGGCGCAGATCGTCCGGATGGCAGCAAGTCCATCGCTGCCTTCGTTGAGAAGCCCGACGCGGACACGGCCCAGCGTTACCTGGACAGCGGCGAATACCTCTGGAACAGCGGTTTGTTCATGGTCCGGGCCAGCGTCTGGTTGAAGGCCATGGCGCAGTTGCAGCCCGCAATGCATGCCGCCTGCGTGGCAGCCTGGAATGCCGGCTCCCGTGACGCCGATTTCGTGCGTGTCGGCCAGGAGGCCTTCAAGGCCTGCCCGTCCGATTCCATTGACTACGCGGTGATGGAAAAGCTGGCCGGGGCGGCCGATCTCGGTGTTTCAGGCAGCGTCGTGCCCATGTCTTCCGGTTGGTCGGATGTCGGTGCCTGGGATGCCCTGTGGCAGATCGCCGACAAGGATGACGCTGGCAACGTGGCCCGTGGCGACGTGCTGTTCGAGGACAGCCGCAACACGCTGGTCTACGCTCAGGACCGCATGGTCGCCTGCGTCGGCCTGGATGACGCGGTCGTCGTCGAGACGCCCGATGCGGTGCTGGTCGCGCGCAAGGACAAGACCCAGTACGTCAAGCAGATCGTCGCCACCCTCAAGGCGGGTCAGCGCAGCCAGGCTTCGGCTCATCGCAAGATCCATCGCCCGTGGGGCTGGTACGACTCCATCGACGCCGGTCCGCGTTTCCAGGTCAAGCGTATCGTCGTCAATCCCGGCGCACGCCTGAGCCTGCAGATGCACCACCACCGGGCAGAGCACTGGATCGTCGTGAAGGGCACCGCCGAAGTCACCAACGGCGACAAGGTCTTCCTGCTCGGTGAGAACGAGTCTACCTACATCCCGTTGGGGCATGTGCATCGTCTGGCCAACCCGGGCAAGCTGCCCCTCGAGATCATCGAGGTCCAGTCCGGCGCCTATCTGGGCGAAGACGACATCGTCCGTTTCGAAGACAAGTACGGCCGCGGCTGAGCGGCAGGGAAGGGGCCGGCTGCGTGCCGGCCAATAGCGAAGGACAGCCGGCCGACTCAGGCCGGTTTGTCTATGAAGCCGAAGCGAGCAGGAACCTCGGCCTGCCGGATGCGCCCGACGGACAGGCCTTGTCCACCCCAATCCAGCTTGATGGGGCTGTCATCCGCCTCCAGGTCGCCGTCGAGGTGATCCAGCATCGCCGCCAGATCACGGTCATCAAGCAGCGCAATGCCGTGCTCGCTGCCCAGAAGCAGATTGCCGTGCTCGTCCAGCCAGGCGCTGTCGAGCGCCGTCACCGGCAGGCCGGTATGGGTTTCCAGCCGGTCGGGGGCAGCAAGGCGCAGGATCGTCGGCGTGTAGTCGAGATCCACGAAGACCTGCTGCGGACCATTCTGGAAATACCAGCGGCCGTCCGGCGTCGATAGATAGTTGCGGCCGATGAAGCTGCTCAGCCCGGCATGGCGGATCGGCCCTTCGGGCACCCACCATTCCCCGCGCCGGCTCAGGCGCAGCCAGCCCGTGCACGAGGGCACGTTCGGCCATTTGGCGAGCGCGAGGCGGACCGCTTCATCCATTTGGATTCGCCATTTCGATGCTTACCACATCTTCCACCATGGATGGTCGTTGGTAACCGTGCCGTTGGCGGTGAGGTAGCGGCTCTTCGGGAAATTCTTGTGCAGCACACGATCGGCGTCGTCGCGCAGGTCGTTCATTTGCAGCGCGTCGTAGCTCTTGACCATCAGGAACAAGGCTTCTTCCATGGCTGGCGACTGGGGGAAGTCCTTGAGTACGCCCTGGGCCCGGCTGGCCGCTGCCACATAGGCGCCGCGGTTGTAGTAATAGCGGGACACGTGCACTTCATAGGACGCCAGTGCATTCACCAGATAACGCATGCGCAGCATGGCATCCGGCGTGTACTTGCTGTCCGGGAAGCGCTGGGCCAGTTCCTTGAACGTGTCGAAGGACTCCCGGGTCGCCTTCGGATCGCGCTCTGACAAATCCTGGTTGGCCAGCGAACCGAGCAGCCCCAGGTCTTCGTTGAAGTTCGCCAACCCCTTCAGGTAGTAGGCGTAATCCACGTTCGGGTGGTTGGGGTGCAGTTTGATGAAGCGGTCGCAGGCGGCGATGGCCGAGGCGGGCTCGTTCGACTTGTAGTAGGCGTAGGCCACTTCGAGCTGAGCCTGTTGCGCGTAACGGCCGTAGGGATAGCGCGACTCCAGCTTCTCGAACATTTTGATGGCGCGGTCCCAAGCGCCATCCGACATGGATTCCTTCGCTTCTGAATACAGCTTCTGGGCGTTCCAGCCGACGGTTTCGTCCACCTGGTCGGGGAGGCTGCTGCAGCCGGCAAGCAGCAGGAAGCCGGTAAGCGTTAAACTACGCAGGGTGAAATGCGCCATTGAAAACTCATTGGAAGAAGACTGGCTCGATTATAGCCCAGCCTCTTCTTCCCCTTCGCCGCGACGCGAGTCGATTCCTGATGATTGTGCCGGTCTGCGTGTTGACCAGGCGCTCGCTCGCCTTTTTCCTGAACATTCCCGCAGTCGCCTGCAGTCCTGGCTGAAGTCCGGGCGGATTCTCGTAAACGGCGCTTCGCCGGACGCCAAGTCCAAGGTGTGGGGCGGCGAGACACTCGTCGTCAGTCCGGAGCCCTCCGAGGCGATGCTCGCCGAGCAGGCCGAGGACATCCCGCTCGATGTGGTCTTCGAAGATGACACCATCGCCGTGATCAACAAGCCGGTCGGCCTCGTCGTCCATCCGGGCAGCGGCAACTGGTCGGGTACCTTGCTCAACGCGCTGTTGTTCCACAGCCCGGTTTTCCGCGAACTGCCGCGGGCCGGCATCGTGCATCGCCTGGACAAGGACACCAGCGGCCTGCTGGTCGTCGCCAAGACCCTCGAAGCCCAGACCGATCTGGTGCGCCAGTTGCAGGCGCGATCCGTCAAGCGCCACTACTACGCGCTGGTGCATGGCGAGCCGTCACCGAGTGGCGTGGTGAATGCCCCCATCGGACGCCACCCGGTCCAGCGCACCAAGATGGCTGTCGTGCCCGGCGGCCGCGAAGCGGTGACCCACTATCGCGTCGTCGAGCGTTTCGCCCGCGCCAGTCTCGTCGAGTGCCAGCTGGAAACCGGTCGCACCCACCAGATCCGCGTACACATGGCGCACATCGGCCACCCGCTGGTCGGCGACACCACCTACGGCAAGGCCCGCAGCGCCGATCCAAGGCTTGATGCCTTTCCGCGCCAGGCGCTGCATGCCTGGCAACTCGGCCTCATCCATCCGCGCAGCGGCGAGGCCGGTCGCTGGAACGTGCCGTTGGCGGCCGACATCGAGAGCCTGCTGGCCGTTCTGCGCGAGAGCCCCAAACCATGAGCGCCACGTCCTGGATCCATCCCGACTGGCCGGCGCCGGCCAACGTGCGAACCTTGTCCACCACGCGTCTCGGCGGCAATAGCCCGGCGCCTTACGACTCTCTTAATCTGGGCGGTCACGTCGGGGACGAGCCGGCCCTGGTGGCCGCCAACCGGGCGGTGCTGCGAGCCGAACTGCCGGACGAACCCTGCTGGCTCAATCAGGTGCATGGTATCCACGTCGTCGATGCGGCCGAGCGACACGCGGGCGTGCCCGAGGCGGATGCCGCGGTGAGCCGTGTGGCGGGGAAGGTCTGTGCGGTGATGACCGCCGACTGCCTGCCGGTGCTGCTGTGCGACCGCGCCGGCACTGTCGTCGGTGCGGCCCATGCCGGCTGGCGGGGCCTGCTCGATGGTGTCATCGAAGCGACCGTGAAAAAAATGGCCGTGCCGCCGTCCGAGGTGCTGGCCTGGCTCGGCCCGGCCATCGGTCCGCAAGCCTTCGAAGTTGGCGACGAGGTTCGCGCCGCCTTCCTGGTGGTCGATCCCGCTGCCAATGAGGCCTTCCGCCCCGGCGTGCAACCGGGAAAATGGTTTGCCGACATCTATCTGCTGGCCCGCCAGCGTCTGGCCCGACTGGGCATCCACGCCGTTCATGGCGGCGACACCTGCACCGTCACCGAAAAAGAACGCTTCTTCTCCTACCGGCGCGATCGCCGGACAGGGCGCATGGCCAGCCTGATCTGGCTGGCCTAAGTCCTGGCGGTCGAAACGAAGACTAAAGCTATACTGCCCGGCCCCCTGAAAGCTGTAGAGCCATGACTCCCCTTGCCTGGATCATCTTCATGAGTTTCGCCGGCGGCCTGCTCAGCGTGCTGGTCGCCTCCGGGTTCGCCTTCGCGGCGCGCCCCAACTGGGTCCCCATCCTGATCAGCTACGCCATCGGTGCCTTGCTCGGCGCCTCTTTCCTGGAGGTGCTGCCCCACGCCATCGAAGCAGCGGAAACCCCCGAGCGCGCTGCGATGAACGTGCTCGCCGGCATCCTGATCTTCTTCGTGCTCGAAAAACTGGTGCTGTGGCGCCACTGCCACGACGAAGGCTGCGACGGCCACGAACACCACCACCATAGCGGTGGCGGTCACGACCACGGGCGCAGCGGTCTGTTGATTCTCGTCGGCGATACCTTCCACAACTTTGTGGACGGCATCCTCATCGCGGCGGCCTTCGTCGAAAGCACGCCCCTCGGCATCGTCACCGGGCTGGCCATCATCGCCCACGAAATCCCGCAGGAAGTCGGCGATTTCCTGATCCTGCTGCACTCCGGTTATAGCCGTGCCAAGGCCCTGGCCTTCAACCTGCTGTCCAGCGTCGCAACCCTGGTCGGCGGCCTGCTGGCCTATTTTGCGCTGTCCCGAGTACAGGCGCTGGTACCTATGTTCCTAGCCCTGGCGGCCGCGAGTATGATTTACGTGGCTGTGGCGGATCTCATTCCGGGTTTGCACAAGCGTACGGAATTGCGCGCCACCATCCAGCAGGTATTATTGATTGCCGCCGGCATTGCCTCCATCGTCTTTGCCCACCCCCTCGCCGAGCGGGCGCTGGGCTAAACGACGGCGGCGGGCCGATGTGCCAAAAATCCACACAAAAAGGGAGAGCGGCGCAAGCCCGTAGAACAAGAACGTAAGAACGGCGCCGACAACCGTGGTTTCGGTCACGGTAGCCATCAAGGCGACGAAAATCCAAGCGATAGCGACAATATACATACCCGGATTCTACAGGCCGTCGTATGGGCCCGGGGTCGAGAAGCGTGCCGCCCGGCATCGCGTCTGCCCACTCCGGTAACAACCGCGCTGTGATTTTCCTGGTCGGATACAAGCAAAGGAGAGGTGGATGTCTGTAACACCGGAGCAGTCTGCAGAAGCCCTGCAGGGCATGTTCAAGTTCGGCCAGTCCCTGGCCGAAGGTTTCTTCGATTTCCTCGGCAAGCAGAACGCCGCCATCCAGCAGGTGGCGCCAGCCGCTGCCCAGCAGGTTCCGCCGCCCGAAGCCGCGGAGCTCGCCGCGCTGCAGAAGTCCTTGGCCGAAGCCCATGCCCGCCTGTGGGCGAGCATCGCTCAGACCAAGCCGGGCGAGCCCGTCGAGCCGATGGTGCAGCCACAACCGGGCGATCGCCGCTTCAATGCGCCGGAGTGGTCCTCCAGCCCGGTCTACGACTACATCCGTCAGGCCTACCTGCTTAATTCCGACTACCTCGGCAAGCTCGCCGATGCGCTGCCCATCGCCGATGGCCGCGCAAAGGCACGCATGCAGTTCCTCACCCGCCAGTACGTCGAGGCCATGTCCCCGTCCAACTTCGCGGCGACCAACCCCGAATTCATCAAGACTGCGCTCGAAACCAAGGGCGAGAGCATCACTCAGGGCATCAAGAACCTGATCGGCGACATGGAGAAGGGCCGCATCTCCATGACCGACGACTCGGCCTTCGAGATCGGCCGCAATCTGGCCACCACGCCGGGCTCCGTCATCTACGAAAACGAGCTGATCCAGCTCATCCAGTACGCGCCGCTGACCGACAAGGTCCACAAGACGCCGCTGCTGATCGTCCCGCCGTGCATCAACAAGTTCTACATCATGGACTTGCAGCCGGCCAACTCCCTGGTGCGCTTCATCGTCGAGCAGGGCTTCACGGTCTTCCTCGTGTCGTGGAAGAACGCCAAGGCCGAAGAAGCCCACTTCGGCTGGGACGACTACCTGGAAAAAGGCCCGATCACTGCGCTGCAGGCTGTCCGTGAGGTCACCAAGGTGCAGAAGCCCCACGTGCTCGGCTTCTGCGTCGGCGGCACCATCCTGTCGTCGGCTCTTGCCGTGCTGCGCGCCAAGGGTGAAGATCCCGCCGAAAGCCTCACGCTGATGACCACCTTGCTCGATTTCAGCGACGCAGGCGAAATCGGCTGCCTGGTGGACGAAGCCTCGGTGGCCGCCCGTGAAGCCGCCATCGGCAAGGGCGGGCTGCTGCGCGGCCAGGAACTGGCCCAGGTCTTTTCCAGCCTGCGCGCCAACGATCTCATCTGGCAGTACGTCGTCGGCAACTACCTCAAGGGCAAGACCCCGGAAGCCTTCGACCTGCTGTACTGGAACTCCGACAGCACCAATCTGGCCGGCCCCTTCCTCGCCTGGTACCTGCGCAACATGTACCTCGAGAACAACCTGCGCGTGCCCGGCAAGCTCGAAATGCTCGGCGTCAAGGTGGATCTCGGCAAGGTCGACCTGCCGGCCTACCTGCTCGCCACCCGCGAAGACCACATCGTGCCGTGGGCCAGCGCCTACCTGGTGCGCCAGCTCCTTGGCGGCGAAACCACCTTCGTGCTCGGCGCCAGCGGCCACATCGCCGGTGCCATCAATCCGGCTTCAAAGAACCGCCGCAGCTACTGGACCAGCGATTCCGCTGCGTCGGTTCCCGAAGAATGGTTGCAATCTGCCACAGAACAAAAGGGCAGCTGGTGGCTGCACTGGATAGAATGGCTCAAACCGCGCAGTGGCAGTCTGGTGGCTGCGCGAAACAAGCCGGGCAATGCAAAATACAAGGTGATCGAGGCTGCGCCTGGACGTTATGTAAAAGAAAAAGCCTGAGCTGCCACACCAAAGACCGACAAAACAAATAAAGAACACGTCGGCAGTGAGCGGGTTCCGGGGGCACTGCCGACGTCAGCGCGACCCCCGCATACATCAAGACAAGGAGGGAGAAAAACATGGCACGAGTAGCACTGGTGACCGGTGGTATGGGCGGCCTGGGGGAATCGATCAGCATCAAGCTGGCTGCCCTTGGCTACAAGGTGGTCGTAACCTACTCGCCGGGCAACGAAAAGGCCGGCGAGTGGCTGCAGACCATGAACAACATGGGCTACGGCTTCAAGGCCTATCCCTGCGACGTGGCCGACTTCGACTCCTGCAAGCAGTGTGTCGAAAAGGTGACCACCGACATCGGCCCCGTGGACGTGCTGGTCAATAATGCCGGCATCACCCGCGACATGACCTTCAAGCGCATGACCAAGGCCGACTGGGACGCCGTCATGGGCACCAACCTCGACAGCGTCTTCAACATGACCAAGCAGGTCATGGACGGCATGGTCGAGCGCAAATGGGGGCGTGTCATCAACGTGTCGTCCGTCAACGGTATCAAAGGGGCCTTCGGGCAAACCAACTACTCCGCGGCCAAGGCCGGGATGCACGGCTTCACCAAGGCGCTCGCGCTGGAGGTGGCCAAGGCAGGAGTGACGGTCAACACCATCTCACCGGGCTACATCGGCACCAAGATGGTCACCGCCATTCCGCAAGAGGTCCTCGAAACCAAGATCCTGCCGCAGATTCCGATGAGCCGCCTCGGCAAGCCGGAGGAGATCGCCGGTCTGATTGCCTATCTGGCATCGGACGAGGCGGCCT
Source organism: Zoogloea sp. JDB1 (assembly GCF_056724025.1). NCBI lineage: Bacteria > Pseudomonadati > Pseudomonadota > Betaproteobacteria > Rhodocyclales > Zoogloeaceae > Zoogloea > Zoogloea sp. JDB1. Next base: position 5,107,868 of record NZ_CM161496.1, on the reverse strand, counting down.
TCGTCACCGGGGCCAACATCTCTATCAACGGCGGTCAGCATATGTTCTAATCGGTGTTCATCTGGCACCGCAACAAAAAGGAAAGTGAAATGACTCAACGCATCGCTCTCGTTACTGGCGCAGTCGGTGGTCTCGGCACTGCAATCGTCAAATCCCTGGCTGCCGCTGGTGTCCGCGTGGTTGGCAACTTCTTCCCGGGCGATCCCGCCAAGGATGCGTGGGTTGAAGCCCGCAAGGCCGAAGGCCTGGACGTTCCGGTGTACGGCTTCGACGTCTCCGACTACGAGCAATGCAAGGCCGCGATTGAGCAGATCACCGCTGAAGTCGGCCCGATCGACATCCTGGTGAACAACGCCGGCATCACCCGCGACAAGTTCTTCCCGAAGATGGAAAAGGGTCAGTGGGATGCCGTCATCGCCACCAACCTGACCAGCTTGTTCAACGTCACCCACACCATCTCCCCGAAGATGGCCGAACGTGGCTGGGGCCGCATCATCAATATCTCCTCCGTGAATGGCGTCAAGGGCCAGGCCGGCCAGACCAACTACTCCGCCGCCAAGGCTGGCGTGATTGGCTTCACCAAGGCCCTGGCTGCCGAGCTGGCCACCAAGGGTGTGACGGCTAACGCCATCGCCCCGGGCTACATCGGCACCGACATGGTCATGGCCATCAAGGAAGAAGTCCGCAACGCCATCATCGACACCGTGCCCGTCAAGCGTCTGGGCAAGCCGGAAGAGATCGGTGCGGCGGTTGTTTACCTCTCCTCCGAACTGGCTGGCTACGTCACTGGCGCCACCCTCAACGTGAATGGCGGCCTGTACTACCAGTAAGCCGTTGCAAAATGGCTCACGGAAGCCCCGCCCCGCGCGGGGCTTTTTCTTGCGCAGCGCAGTATAATCATCCGCGGCGACCCTCTCGCCAAGGAGAAGACACAGATGGCCGATCAAATTCGCCTGATAAAAAAGTACCCGAACCGCCGCCTTTACGATACCCAGACCAGCTCCTACATCACGCTATCTGACGTCAAGGAACTCGTCCTCGAAAACGCCAATTTCCAGGTTGTCGACGCCAAGACTGGGGAGGATCTGACCCGCAACATCCTGCTGCAGATCATTCTCGAAGAGGAGGCCGGTGGTGCGCCCATGTTCACCAGCGACCTGCTGTCCCAGATGATCCGCTTCTATGGCAATGCCATGCAGGGGATGATGGGCAAATATCTCGAAAACAACATCAAGGCCTTCACCGACATGCAGGCCAAAATGCAGGAACAGGTCCGTTCGGTTTACGGTGACAATGCCACCGTCAGCCAGGATCTGTGGGCCCAGTTCCTGAATTTCCAGGGGCCCGCCATGCAGAGCATGATGGGTGCCTACATGGAACAGAGCAAGAAGATGTACACCCAGATGCAGGAACAGCTCGATAGCCAGACCCGCAACCTGTTCTCCGGCTTCCAGTTCCCAAATTTTGCGGGCGGTTTCCCCGCAGACAAAAAAGACCAGCAGACGCCCCCCAGCGAACCGCCTGGCACACCAGACAAGTAATCCAAACGGGGCCGCGCTGTTATCGCGGCCCTTATGCTTTTCCCCTTCAGGTTTTCAGCGCATGACCCAAGCCAAGCACCCGGCCGCTCCCAAAGTCGGCTTCGTTAGCCTCGGATGTCCGAAGGCCCTCGTCGATTCCGAGCACATCCTCACCCGCCTGCGGGCCGAGGGCTACGAGATTTCCCCGTCCTACGAGGGCTCCGATCTCGTCGTCATCAACACCTGCGGCTTCATCGATGCCGCGGTGGAAGAATCCCTCGACGCCATCGGCGAAGCCCTGGCCGAGAACGGCAAGGTCATCGTCACCGGCTGTCTGGGCGCGAAGGACGACGTGGTGATGGCGGCCCATCCGCAAGTGCTGGCCGTCACCGGCCCGCACGCCACGGAAGAGGTCATGCACGAGGTGCACAAGCACCTGCCCAAGCCCCACGATCCTTTCATCGATCTGGTGCCGCCGCAGGGGATCAAGCTCACGCCCAACCACTACGCATACCTCAAGATTTCCGAAGGCTGCAACCATCGCTGCACCTTCTGCATCATCCCGTCCATGCGCGGCGACCTCGTCAGCCGCCCGATCGGCGACGTGATGCGTGAGGCCGAAAACCTCGTCAATGCTGGCGTCAAGGAACTGCTGGTGGTGTCCCAGGACACCAGCGCCTACGGCGTCGACACCAAGTACCGCACCGGCTTCTGGGGCGGCAAGCCCGTCCGTACCAAGATCTACGACCTCTGCAACGCTCTCGGCGACCTGGGCGTGTGGGTGCGCCTGCACTACGTGTATCCGTACCCCAGCGTGGACGAACTGATCCCGCTGATGGCCGAAGGCAAGATCCTGCCCTACCTCGACGTGCCCTTCCAGCACGCCAGCCCGCGCATCCTCAAGGCCATGAAGCGTCCGGCCAGCACCGAGAACAACCTCGAGCGCATCCGCCGCTGGCGCGAGATCTGTCCTGATCTCACCATCCGCTCCACCTTCATCACCGGCTTCCCCGGCGAAACCGATGCCGATTTCGAAGAACTCCTGCAGTTCCTCGAAGAAGCCAAGCTCGACCGCGTCGGCGCCTTCGCTTACTCGCCGGTCGAAGGCGCAGCGGCCAACGATCTGCCCGGCGCCGTGCCCGAAGAGATCCGCGAAGAGCGCCGCATCCAGCTGATGGAGTTCCAGGAAGATATCTCCACCGAGCGCCTGGAGCGCTTCATCGGCCGAGAGATGACCGTCCTTGTGGACGAAATCGACGAGGAGGGCGCTCTGGCCCGTTCGCCTGGCGATGCGCCGGAAATCGACGGTCTGGTCATCATCCCCGCCGGCGAAAATCTGGAGCCCGGTGAATTCGCCCGCGTGCGCATCACCGACTGTGACGTGCACGACCTCTACGCCGAGCCGATCTAGGTCATCCCATGAAGCGCGCACCCCGCATCGGCATCGCACTCGGTAGCGGTTCCGCGCGGGGATGGGCGCATATCGGCGTGTTGCGGGCGCTGGCCCGCGAAGGCATCGAGCCGACCATCATCAGCGGCTGTTCCATCGGCGCCTTCGTTGGTGCCGTGGCCGCCGCTGGCGACGTCGAAAAACTCGCGGTCTGGGTCGAAAGCCTGGGCTGGCAGCGCGTCGTCGGCCTGATGGACATGGGCCTGCGGGGTGGGCTCATCAAGGGGGATCGGCTGATCGCCTTCTTCGAGCGCCAGTTTGTCGACCGGGATTTCACCGCGCTGCCGCACCAGTTCGGCTGCGTCGCCACCGATCTGCACAGCGGCCACGAAATCTGGCTGCGGGAAGGTAGCGTCTCCGCGGCCGTGCGCGCGTCCATTGCGCTACCCGGGCTCATCGCCCCGGTCTGGCAGGACGGCCGCCTGCTCGTGGACGGTGCCCTCGTCAATCCGGTACCGGTATCCCTCGCCCGCGCCATGGGCGCTGACCTGGTCATCGCCGTCGAGCTCAACTCCGACGTGGTTGGTTGGGCCTGGCGCAACCGGCCGCCGGCAGGGAAGGGAGGGAGTAGCGGCAATGGCAACGGCAACGGTGTGCCCCACTGGTCCCGCAAGCTCCTCGCGCGCTTTGGGCGCAACGGCAACGGCAACGGCGATAACGATGACGGTCAAGCACCGGCGATCGATGGCGAAGAACTCCCCTCCATGCTCAGCGTGATGCAGGACAGCATCTCCATCATGTCCGTCCGCATTGCCCGCAGCCGCATGGCCGGCGAACCCGCCGACGTGCTGATCTCCCCGCGCCTTGCCCAACTCGGGCTGATGGACTATCACAGAGGCGCCGAAGCCATCGCCGAAGGCGAGGCTGCCGTCGAAGTCGCCCTGCCGGCCATCCGGCGCGCCCTGGAGCAACGCTGATACAGCCTGTTTTCCGGCAAACCGGCGGGGCCATGTTTTCTCCTTCTGCCTAGCGAGTTCCACCCCATGTCTGCACTGATAGACTCCCTGCGCGAAATCGTCGGCCCATCCCACTGCCTGTCTGTCCACCATGACATGGCGCCTTTCCTCACAGACTGGCGCGGCCGCTACACCGGCGCAGCGCAGGCCGTCGTCTTCCCCGCAGATACTGCAGAAGTGTCCGCGGTCGTACGAACCTGCGTGGACCGTGGTGTGCCCATCGTGCCCCAGGGCGGCAACACCGGCCTGTGTGGCGGCGCCACACCGCTGGCCGACGGGCTGGCGGTCGTGGTCAACCTGTCCAGACTGCGGCGCATCCGCCGGGTCGACCCGGCCAACAACGCGATTACCGTGGAGGCTGGCACGCCGCTGGCCATCGTCCAGGCCGCGGCGCTGGAGGCCGACCGTTTCTTTCCCCTGTCCCTTGCCAGCGAAGGCACCTGCGAAGTGGGCGGCGTCATCTCCACCAATGCTGGCGGCGTGCAGGTGCTGCGCTATGGCAACACCCGCGAACTGGTGCTCGGGCTGGAGGTCGTCCTGCCCGACGGCCAGGTCTGGAACGGCCTGCGCAGCCTGCGCAAGGACAACACCGGCTATGACCTCAAGCACCTCTTCATCGGCGCCGAAGGCACCCTCGGTATCGTCACCGCAGCTACCCTCAAGCTTTTTGCCCGTCCGCGCAGCAGCGTCACCGCCTGGCTGGCAGTTGCCAGTCCCGCCGCAGCGGTCGCGCTGCTGTCGCGTCTGCGCGGCATGGCCGGCGACCGGGTCACCGCCTTCGAACTGGTCAGTCGGACCTCCCTCGAACTCGTGCTGCAGCACATCCCCGGTACCCGTGATCCCCTGCAGGTGGCCTACCCGTGGTACGTGTTGGTCGAACTGACCGACACCCTCCTGGATGCCGGCCTGGCCGAACTCCTCGAGGCAGAGGTTGCGACGGCGATTGCCGATTCCGCGGTTCATGATGGCGTGGTTGCCAGCTCCGAGAGCCAAGTTGCCGCACTCTGGTCCCTGCGGGAGAACATCTCGGAAGCGCAGAAGCGGGAAGGCTTCAGTATCAAGCACGATATCTCCGTGCCGATCAGCGCCATTCCCGAGTTCCTCGAACGGGCAGGGGAGGCCCTCCGGTCCGCCCATCCGGGCGTCCGCATCGTCGCCTTTGGCCACCTGGGCGACGGCAATCTCCACTACAACCTGTCGCGCCCCTTGCGCGAAGAGAATGATGCCTTCATCGGCGGCACGGCTGCAGTGGGTCGTATTGTCCATGACCTGGTGACCGCCCTGGATGGATCGATCTCTGCTGAGCACGGGATCGGCCAGCTGAAGCGAACTATCCTGCCGGCTTACAAGTCAGGGATTGAGCTGGAATTGATGCGCAGCATCAAAACATCGCTGGATCCGGCAGGGTTGATGAACCCCGGTAAAGTCTTATGACGTCAGGAAAAACGGGTTTGTGCTGAAGGCTTTGTGTCAGGATTTTTTACACATGCCACTTGGGCGAGAAACCCAGCATGAGTTTCTTTAGTGATTCCGCGGAGTTAATGGAAATGGCACACCACTTGCATTTGTTTCTTTCGTGATAAGTTTCATCAGCCCCAAAGTCGTATGGGATGGTGAGCAGTCCTCGAAATCAACCCTGTGAATCCAGCGGAAAGGGCTTAAGCATGATCAAGAAGCAACTCGCAGTCGCCATCGGCGCAGCACTCACCTTTGGTGTAGCCAACGTCGCCAACGCCGGCGTTTTCACCTCCACCGCCAATCTCAACGGCAACTTCAACATCAGCGGTTTCGCCGATGCCAACCCCAACACCTACCAGATTCAACTGACCGGCCTCACCGGTCTGGTCGATCTCTACGTGCCGAGCACCGGTCTCGTCAGCGCCGAGCGCCAAGGTACTGTCACTGTCAATTACGGTGGCGCGGTTCCGCTGGTCTCCTCCACCCCGAGCTGGATTTCTCTCGGTACGGGCGCCATTACCACCAGCGGCCTGACCGGCACGCACTTCGTGTATGACTTCACCAACAACACCTTCACGTCCGACGGCTCGGCCGTGAGCGGTGGCAGCTTCACCGGCAGTGCCAGCGCCCTCAACCTGCTGCTCGGCAACATGTTTGGGCCGCTTGGCGCGACCATCGGTACCGGTAGCGTGTCCGTGGTTCACTCCCTGGGCGGTGGCAACTGGACCATCGACGTCACTGAAACCGATGTCGGCGGCACCGGCTTCAGCGGTATTTTCGCTGCGCTGGATGCGGCTCCCGGCAGCCTGACCGATGGCAAGATCGACGGCACTTTCTCGATCGTCAACGGTGGTGTCCGTGTAACCGTTCCTGAGCCTGCCTCCATGGCCCTGGTTGGCCTTGGCTTGGCTGGCATGGCTGCTCTGCGCCGTCGCAAGGCTGCCTGATCGGCTTCCTTTCCCCGGAAAGGTCCCAAAACCCCGCCTCAGGCGGGGTTTTTTGCGTCCAGGTGGGGCAAAGTGTGGTTCAGAGGTGCCCTTGATGCAAAAAGGGGTTTACAAACAGTAAATAAGTAACTAGAATGCGCACTTCTTCGACGGGGGTATAGCTCAGCTGGGAGAGCGCTTGCATGGCATGCAAGAGGTCAGCGGTTCGATCCCGCTTACCTCCACCAAGAAGACGGCAATATCGGGTCCCCATCGTCTAGAGGCCTAGGACACCGCCCTTTCACGGCGATAACCGGGGTTCGAATCCCCGTGGGGACGCCAAGGATTCAAGTCCTGCAGCAGCAAGCAGGCAGTTTCAGCCCAGACAGGCTGGAGCAGAAGGTTGCAGTGTGGAGTGGTAGTTCAGTTGGTTAGAATACCGGCCTGTCACGCCGGGGGTCGCGGGTTCGAGTCCCGTCCACTCCGCCAACAGTTTGTAGGTCCCCATCGTCTAGAGGCCTAGGACACCGCCCTTTCACGGCGATAACCGGGGTTCGAATCCCCGTGGGGACGCCAGTGGCACCAGCAGTATCGTGGGGGTATAGCTCAGCTGGGAGAGCGCTTGCATGGCATGCAAGAGGTCATCGGTTCGATCCCGTTTACCTCCACCACAGAATACAAGCCCTGCAGCAGCAAGCAGGCAGTTCCAGCCCAGACAGGCTGGAGCAGAAGGTTGTAGTGTGGAGTGGTAGTTCAGTTGGTTAGAATACCGGCCTGTCACGCCGGGGGTCGCGGGTTCGAGTCCCGTCCACTCCGCCAATAGTTTGTAGGTCCCCATCGTCTAGAGGCCTAGGACACCGCCCTTTCACGGCGATAACCGGGGTTCGAATCCCCGTGGGGACGCCAGTGGCACCAGCAGTATCGTGGGGGTATAGCTCAGCTGGGAGAGCGCTTGCATGGCATGCAAGAGGTCATCGGTTCGATCCCGTTTACCTCCACCACAGGTTAAGCAGCACCGGGTCCCCATCGTCTAGAGGCCTAGGACACCGCCCTTTCACGGCGATAACCGGGGTTCGAATCCCCGTGGGGACGCCAGGACACAAGTCCTGCAGCAATGTGCAGGCAGTTTCAGTCCAGACAGGCTGAAACGGTAAGGTCAGCGCGGAGTGGTAGTTCAGTTGGTTAGAATACCGGCCTGTCACGCCGGGGGTCGCGGGTTCGAGTCCCGTCCACTCCGCCACAGTAAAAAGAGGAGCCCAAGGGCTCCTCTTTTTTTGCGTTTACGCACACCCAATGAAAGCTCGCCGTCAGGAATGTCCCGGATGGCAATGTGGGCGCGTAGAATGCGCGGCTGATCATCCGTCCCTGCGAGACTTTCTTCCGTGTTCCACAATATCCTGACTGTCTGTACCGGAAACATCTGTCGTAGCCCCGTGGCCGAATACCTTTTGCGCCACGAGCTCCAGCGTGCCGCTCGCCCGGCGGACGTGCGTTCGGCGGGCATAGGTGCCCTTGTCAATCACGCAGCCGACGACACCGCACTCGCCCTCATGGAGGCCCGTCAGGTGTCCATGCAGGCCCATCGTGCGCGCCAGATCGAGCGCGAGCACACCCGCTGGGCCGACCTCATCCTTGTGATGGAAAAGCATCACCTCGATTACGTCCTCGGTCTCGATCCCACTGCCCGCGGCAAAGCCTTCCTGCTCGGCCACTGGAGCAAGCTGGAAATCCCCGACCCTTATCGCCGCGGCGAAGCGGCCCACCAGGCCGCGTACGACCTCATCCATCAGCAGGTGCTGGTGTGGCTCAAGCGGATTTGACCAACGCATAATCTTTTGTGGCGAACAATGCCGATGGCGTCATTCCAATGTTCTTCGAAGTGTTAAAATTCATGCCGAAAGAAACCTTGTAAAAACTCGCGGGAGTGGTGTTGCCGCCCAACGGCAATCTTCCTGGGCCCGCTTAAGACAGGAGTGGTGTTTTGGCTAAAGGTATGATCCTTGCCGCGGGGCAGGGGACGCGGGTTCGTCCGCTTACGAAGAATCTTCCCAAGCCCATGGTTCCGATCCTGGGCAAGCCGGTGCTCGAATATCTCATCGAGCACCTTGCGCGCTACGGCATCCGCGAAATCATGATCAACGTGGCCTACAACCACTACAAGATCGAAAACTACTTCGGCGATGGCCACCGCTGGGGCGTTTCCATCGGTTACTCCTACGAAGGCGTCCGCGACCACGGCGAGGTCGTGCCCAAGCCCCTCGGCTCTGCCGGTGGTATGCGCAAGATCCAGGACTTCAGCGGCTTCTTCGACGAAACCACGCTTGTGATCTGCGGCGATGCCATCATCGACCTCGATCTTGGCGCCGCCATCCACGAACATCGCTCCAAACAGGCCGTGGCCAGCGTCGTCACCCTCGACGTCCCGCGTGACCAGGTGCAGAACTACGGCGTCGTCGTTGCCGACGACGAGGGGCACGTCAAATCCTTCCAGGAAAAGCCGACGCCCGAAGAGGCCAAGTCCACGCTGGCCAGTACCGGCATCTACCTGTTCGAACCCGAGGTCCTCAAGCTCGTGCCGCCGGGCAAGGCCTTCGACATCGGCAGCGAGCTTTTCCCCATGCTCGTCGAGCAGGAATTGCCCTTCTACGCCCAGAAGCGCTTCTTCAACTGGATCGACATCGGCCGCCTGTCGGACTACTGGACGGTTCTGCAGCGTGTGCTGAGCGGCGAGGTCGCCCAGATGGACATGCCCGGCAAGGAGATCCGTCCGGGCGTGTGGGTCGGCCCCAACACCTCCATTGCCTGGGACAGCGTGCAGATCGTCGGCCCCGTCTATATCGGCTCCAGCGTCCGCATCGACCCGGGCGTGTCCGTCATCGGCCCCACCTGGCTCGGCCACGGCAGTCATCTCAAGTCGGGCGTGCGCGTTGAGCGCAGCATCCTCTTCGAGTACACCCGCCTTGCCGAAGGCCAGCGCTTCAGCGAAATGATCATCTCGCCCCAGTACTGCGTAAATCGTCAGGGCAATGCCTATTACGTCGGTGACGACGAATTCCCCCTGCGCTGGGGGGATTCCCGCGGCCGCTGAGCAAACGCCATGCAGACGCCCTCCAGTGTGCTCGGAGGGCGCAAAAAGACAGAGGCCAGGAGATGATCCTGGCCTCTGTCTTTTTGCGCTGCCGGTAAGGCTCAGTACGCGTTCTTGTCCTTGAACACCACGGCCACGGTCTTGAAGATGATCCACAGATCGAAGCCGAGCGACCAGTTACGCAGGTACTCCAGGTCGAACTCGATGCGCTTCTCCATCTTGTCCACCGTTTCCGTCTCACCCCGATAGCCGCTCACCTGGGCCCAGCCAGTAATACCCGGTTTGACCTTGTGGCGGACCATGTAGCCCTTGACCAGCTTGCGATAGGTCTCGTTGTGGGCCACCGCATGCGGGCGGGGGCCGACGATGCTCATGCGGCCTTGCAGAACATTGATGAATTGCGGCAGCTCATCCAGCGAGGTCTTGCGGATGAAGGCGCCAAAGGGGGTGATGCGCGGATCGCCCTTGGTGGCCTGCTTCACCACCGGGCCATTGTCGGTGGTGCGCATGGAGCGGAACTTGTAAACCAGGATCTCCTTGCCATCCAGCCCATAGCGGCGCTGCTTGAAGATGACCGGGCCGGGCGACGACATCTTCACGCCGATGGCCAGCACCAGCATGATCGGCGCCAGCAGCACCAGGAAGATCGACGACAGCACGATGTCCGACAGCCGCTTGGCCAGCCCGCGGAAGCCCGTAAACGGCGTGTCACAGACCGCCACCACCGGCGTATTGCCCACCGAATGGAGCTGCCCCTGGATCAGGTCGGTCACGAAGATGTCCGGTACGAAGAAGATCGACGCCGTGGTGTCCTTCAGATCGTCCAGCAAGGACAGGATGCGCGGCTGGCTCGCCATCGGCAGCGCCAGGTAGATATGGTCCACGTGGTTCAGCTTGACGAACTCGGCCAGTTCATTGATGCGGCCCAGCGTGGGCAAACCATTTGTCTCGGGCAGGCGGTCGAGCGCGCGGTCATCAAAGAAGCCGACCACCCGGCAGCCCAGGTAAGGGTTGTCACTGAATTGCTGGGCAATGCGCAGCCCCACCTCATTGACGCCGCCCACCACAACGGTGCGCTGTCGCTTGCCTTTGGCCAGCACGCCCAGCAGCACATGGCGGGCCACAAAATGCACCGTGAGCAGCGCAAACGGGGTGATCAGCACCCAGCCCAGCAGCGCAGGGCGGGGAAAATGGTTGATGTAGCCGCTGGCAACCCCAAAGCTGCCCAGCAAGACCGTAAACAACACCCAGCTGGTGACCGCCTTGCGGATCACCCGGCGCGGGCGCTCGTTGAAACGTGTGACCCCCGGAAACAGTAGCGAGAAGGTGAGGATCGCCAGCACCATGTAGGCAGACCCCACATGCTGGCCGTTGGCCAGCGCCAATGCCAGCAGCACCAATACCGCTGTCACGGGGTACAGAAAAGCCTCTATCGCCGATGTCAGCGTATAGCTGGGGCGCAGAAAACTGTGATGGTTCTCGATGGAACTATACATGTCGATCCCGTTGGGATTTTGCGTTGCAGCATACATCGGAGTAGAGGTACCGTACATTCACCAAACCGCCTCGGTCGCGAAATAATGCACGAACATTTGGTATGGTTTGTGTTAGCAAAATTAAAGTCTTTAATAAACAAAGACATAATTTATGTTACATGAGTTGTTTGTACTTTGTCATGTCAATTTTTCGGTGGCCGGACCATCTATAACTTAAGTTAGTGTCGGAAAATTTAACAGTCGACACATTTTTTTGCGGTCTATGCTGCAAGTGCAAAAAGCATGTTTTGCCGCAACATAATGAATTGTTGTGAATTTAACAAACCTCAAATGTTGCGAAGCATTGTCTGGCTTGATTGTTGCTACATAAAATTCATCGATCATTGACTGCATGGTGTTGCCATCATGAAAAGCAAAACTGCTCTTCCATTCGTTGTAGCCATAGGCATATGGGCTGCAAGTCCCTCATGGGCTGCAGGAGGTGAAGGTGGCGGTGGCGTGCATGTCTCCGGTGGAGTTGCGGCCACGATCGTCGCAGGGGCCAGTGGGTTGATCTATGGCGACCAGGGGGGCGCGGCCGAGCGAGCCGCGTACGGTAGCCGGTATGTGCCGGCAGGGGCGGGGCAGGGCAAGGTGTCGGCGGTGGAACTCAGCACCTCGGACGAAACCGAAGTCGGCCTCACTCAGATCCTGACCAGCCTGGCGCTGGTGCTTGTTCTGGTGGGTAAGCGCGTTTCAGGTTGATGTCGTTATTTACAAAGAGTTATCTATTTACACCTCAGGCGGGTAATTCGCCTGAAATAAATTCCCAGCTTGCATGCTAGGATTGGGCCCATAAATTTCTGTTTACAGGGCTCTTTGTAAATTTTTCGAGCGTGTCGGGGCGATTGACGTTCCGGCCGCTCGGTCATGCTTTCGTCACCTATAAACGGGGGCGTCGGCCAGACCGAAGACCGAACGCCTGCTCATGTCTGGCATGGGAAAAGGTGCCGTAGAAGGGGCCTGCACATCATGTGGGCATCCAGGGTGGGTCTTCGCGAGGCGGCTCCAGCATATTGAAATTGGACCATGAGCGACTCCACAGACCTGCCCACTTCAAATTTTTCCTGTTCTCATACACAGTTCCTTGCCCGTGGTCTGATCGCGGCCGGCATCGTATCGCTGCTTGGGGCGGGCTGTGCCGTCGTGCCCGGCGATCGCGCCTATTCCATGCGCGAACAATCCGCCGTCAAACTGCCCGTCAAGCAGCAGGGCGCGGCTGAACCGGTGCCAGACAATGTCGCAATCAAGCCGATCACCGCCGAGTTGATCATCGAGCAGTTCCGCAACGCGCAACCACCCAAGCCCGCCGCCAGCCCGTCCGCCCTGGCAGGCGAAGGCCGCCGCACCGCGCCCGTCATTCCGCCATCGCCGGATTACAAGGTCGGCCCCGGTGACATCCTGACCATCATCGTCTGGGATCACCCCGAACTCACCACCCCGGCCGGCCAGTATCGCTCTGCAGATCAGGCCGGTACCGTGGTGTCGGAAAACGGCACCATCTACTATCCCTATGTAGGCGTACTCCCGGTTGCGGGTAAGACCACCCGGCAGATCCGCGAACTGCTGGTCAGCAAGCTGTCCAAGTACATCGAAAAAGCCCAGATCGACGTGCGCATGGCAGCCTTCCGCAGCCAGCGCGTCTATGTGGTGGGAGAAGTGAGCAAGCCCGGCCAGCAATACATCACCGATATCCCCATGACGGTGCTCGAAGCCGTCAACCTGGCGGGCGGTTTCACGCCCGAGGCGGACTACAGCAATGTGCTGCTCACCCGCAAGGGCGTCACCTACCGGGTGGATATCCAAGCCATGTACGACAACGGCGCCACCGAGCAGAACACCTTGCTTGAGGCGGGGGACATCCTCAACGTCTCCGACCGCAGCTTCAATAAGGTCTTCATCCTCGGTGAAGTCACCAAGCCCGGCTCCCTGGTCATGACCAAGAAGCGCTCCACGCTGGCCGAGGCCCTGGCGGATGCTGGCTACATCAGCCAGGATCGCTCCAATCCCAAATGGATCTACGTGATGCGCGGCGAGGGCCAAACTCCCGAACTCTTTCATCTGGATGGCAGCTCGCCGGACTCCATGCTGCTGGCTGACAAGTTCCCGCTGCGTCCGCGGGACATCGTTTATGTGGACGCCGCCGATGTGGTGCGCTGGAACAGGGTGATTTCCAACATCCTTCCCACCGCCCAGATGCTCTACCAGACCAGCAACGCGCGCTATCCGCTGTTTGGTGGCCGGCAGCCGTAAGCATTTCGGGCTGGCCAGCTTCGGCCTAGGCCAGGAAATCACTCCGTCCCCTGTGTTTTTTGGGGGCGGGAGCAAGAGAGAGACAAGAACTACGGACCGTTCATGGAACACGATCAACTCAAATCTTCCCAGTTGCCGCCGCAAACTTATTCCAGGCTTGACGATCAGGACGACGAGGGCCTAGCGCTTGGTGAGATCATCGGCATCCTCATGGAGTACCGCTGGATCATCGCTGCGGTCACGGCTTTCGGCATACTGCTAGGTGCGGCCTGGGTGTTCATTGTCAAGCCGGTCTACCGGGCTGATGGGCTGGTCCAGGTGGAGGAAAAAGGACCTGGTGGCAATAGCGCCATGTCGGCTCTTAAGGACTTGGGACCGCTGCTCGGCATCGGTGGTGACACGACAGTGGCTGCCGAGCAGGAAATCCTTAATTCCCGCATGGTCCTCGAGAAGGTCATCCAGAAGAAGCGCCTCAACATCCAGGCTGATCCCCGCTACTTTCCGATTATTGGTCAGGGTATTGCACGTCGCTACAAGGATGAAGGGCTGAACAGTCCATGGTTCGGCCTGTCGAGCTTTGCGTGGGGTGGAGAAGAGATTCAGGTGGATGCATTGGAGGTGCCCCGCGATTGGTTGGATGAAAAGCTGACCTTCGTGCTCGGCGAGGGGGGGCATTTCGAGCTATTTTCTGATGGTGATGAGCCCGTTCTGAGTGGCAAGGTTGGCGAGCGTGCGTCGGCTAATGGCTTTTCCATTTTTGTTCCGAAGGTCGTTGCTCGCCCTGGCACCCGCTTCAAGCTGATTCGCCTTTCCCCTGATGAAGCTCTCGACAGGCTCACCAAGCAGTACACCATCAAGGAACGGGGCAAGAAGTCGGGCATTCTCGAAGTCAGCCTGAAGGGGGATGACGCGGACAAGATAGGCGTCGTTCTGGATGACATCCTTAATACCTATGTGCGCCAGAACGTCGAGCGTCGCTCCGCCGAGGCTGAGCACACCCTCCAGTTCCTAGAAACCCAACTGCCGGAAGTCAAGCGACAACTCGATGCAGCCGAGGCTGCCTACAACGGCTACCGTCAGAACCGAGGCTCCCTCGATCTGTCTATCGAAACCCAGAGCGTGCTGGGCTCTATTGTCGACGTGGACAACCAAATTGTTGCCTTGAAGCAGGAACGGGACGAGCTCCGCCAGTATTTCACGCCGGAGCACCCGCGTATTCAGGCCGCCGATGCAAAGATCGAGAAACTCAAGGCCCGTCGCGCCGAATTTGATGGCGCCATCGCAAAGCTGCCTGACACTCAGCAGACTGTGTTGCGTCTGGCGCGGGACGTAGAAGTTTACACGACGCTATACACCGACCTTGTCAACACGACTCAACAATTGCGTGTAACCAAAGCCGGCACCATCGGTGATGTGCGTATTGTTGATCCTGCAGCAGTAACGACGCAGCCGGTTAGCTTGAAACCATTTGTCATTTTTATTATTGGTGGTTTTTTGGGGCTGATTGTCAGTTTCGTGGTCGTGTGGGTGCTTCGAACGCTGAATGTGGTGGTTGAAGATCCGGAAGAGGTGGAGTCCAAGTTGGGGTTGCCAGTCTATGCGTCAATTCCCCATAGCAACGAGGAGGCCACTATGAGCAAACGTGGCAAGAGTGCCAGAGGAGGAGGAGGGGCCTTGCTGGCGATCTCTAATCCAGAGGACGATGCTATCGAGAGCTTGCGTAGCCTGCGCACAACAATTCACTTTGCTCTGCTTGATGCTCAGCAGAATTCGCTGTTGATTACTGGTGCCAGTCCTGGCTTGGGCAAGAGTTTTATTTCCAAGAACCTCGGTGCTGTGCTAGCCCAAGCGGGCAAACGTGTGGTGATTGTTGATGCTGACTTGCGCCGTGGCCATATTAATAAGGAGTTTGGCCTTAGCAGGGAAACTGGGGTGTCGGAATACGTGGCAGGCAGTTCGAGTATTGAGAGCATCGTAAAGCCTACCTCGGTCGAAAACTTGTGGGTCGTCACGACAGGCCAGATCCCTCCGAACCCTTCTGAACTACTGATGCATTTGCGTTTCGAAGAATTGCTTGAAAAGTTGGGGGAACGCTTTGATACGGTCATCGTCGATGCTCCGCCAATTCTGGCTGTGTCGGATGCCGCAATTATCGGTCGCCATGTTGGTGCCACGCTCATGGTGGCACGAGCAGGTCGTCATCCGATTAGAGAGTTGGAGCAGGCCGTTAAGCGATTGCATCAGTCTGGTGTCCATGTAAAAGGCTTTGTATTCAATGATTTGAATGTAGATAAGCAGCGCTATAGATATGGCTATAAAGGCTATGTGTACCGCTATTCATATAAAGACAGTGTGTAGTGCGGACTTTTGTGCATCAATGGTTTGGTTAGTGTGAACTCAGGTAGCCTTTTGAAATTCCTGCGTTAAGAAGTTATATAGGTCATTTAAGCTTTGTCTATGAAGAACGGCAATTGGGTGTCGCTGTTTGTAATGAGCACGAGAGTAGCGACGCTCGCTGCAAAGTTTGGGATTACGATTGTAATCGCGAGATTCTTAGGGCTAGAGAGTCTTGGGGTCTACGGCATGATCGTAGGTGCGGTTGCAATCGTTCCCGTGATGGCATCCTTCGGATTTGCGCAAACATTAGCGAGAGATGCCTCCCATGAGAGCCTAGATGTCACTGTAGTGAAGTTGTCACGGTATGGATCAATAGTTTTTAGCGTTTATCTTCCTCTTCTGTTCGTTGGAGGTTGCGTTGACGTCGTTAAGAATGCTCCGTTCTGGAGCCTTCTTGTGGTTATCATATTTTTTGAGCATGTTAACAACGACGCCTTCAATTTGCTTATAGCAACTGGCAGGCCTGTGCTTGCGAACATCTTAGTTTTTGTGCGGTCATCGCTATGGATTTACGCCTACACAGCCTTTGTCTTTTTTGAAAAGGAAAGCACGAGCTTTGCCACCCTACTGCAGTTTTGGACTGTTGGTTTGCTCATTACGACAGCATGCAGTGGATATCACTTGAGGAAGTGGCCCTGGGAAAAAGTCTGTTTGAATATCTTGGAGGCGTATTCATGGGGGCGTGAATACCTTAAAGGATCAAAGTATCTTTATATAAGTGAGATTGCGAGTAATGCGAGCTTTTATATTGATAGGTACTTGATTGGGGCTTTTTTGGGGGTTGCGGAAGCTGGCGTATATACGTTCTTTTCCTCGGTTGGCATGGCTCTTTATAATCTGGTGAGTTCAGGAGTAATGCAGGTCGCGAGACCTGGTTTGGTTTCGTCCCATGTAAAGAAAGACTATAAGCGATTTGACGCTCTTTTCTTGTCATGCTTTAGAAGGTCAGTGGCTGCATCGTTGATATTAGTTTGTTTGGCTATCGCAGCATTTCCATGGTTTGCTCCGTACGTGAAGCAGGCCGAGCTTCAGTCGCAGTATGGGAGTTTTGCATTCTTGTTGGTGGGGGTGCTTGTTCGAATCGTTGCGGATTTGGAGGGGTACAAGTTATACACGGCGAGAATGGATCTTCTGTTCATGAGGTTGACATTGTTATGTTTGTTGGTGGCTTTTCTCTCAAATATCTCGCTTGTTCTTAAGTTTCAGTTGTCAGGTGCTATAGCAAGTACTTGGATCGCATATTTTGTGACGTACATTTATCGGTATCGTACGTTTAGGAATGTGTCTCGATGAGCTTATCGGATTGCCGTGGCTGTGACCCATATCTATAAAAGATTCTTTCGGCTTGGTGTGATGGCGATCCCGTTCAGCGGGATTGCTGGATTGTCATTTCTTGGCGAATACGCCATGGAGGGGGCTTTCTATATTTTCTTGTTGTCAGTAGTTCTTGCTGTTCCGTACATCAAGAATATGAGAGTTCCAAGGCCCTTTTTTTGGCTGGTGCTTTTTATTACAGTCTCGGTGGCTCTGAGTTTTGCATTCAATTTCGATCAAATAATTGGGTCGGAGCTGAAGGGAAGAACTGGTTTAAATAAGTATATTAGTTCGCTCCCTGTTCTTTATTTTGGAATAGTTGTTGCTATTTTGACATTTAATGTCGTCCGTTCTGGAGACTCTCTCTATAGATTTGTTGTTGGGCCTTCTATATGGATATTTGGATTTTGCGTTGTCGTTTCATCCATTGAGTTGGGGGCCTGGTTCAGCGATGGCCTTCTTGGTGTGTACGATCTTATATCTCAGGTGTTTCGTGCAGGGCGTTGGCCTTCATTTAGCCCTTGGCGACTTCAAAGTGTTACGTTTGAGCCGTCGGTCTTTGGGTTGTTTCTAGGGTATATGTTCGTAATTGCCAGGTTGGCTCAGGCTCAGCATGCAGACAAAGACGGAAAGTGGTTCAGATATCTGTTTTGGCTTGTGGTTGTATTTATGGTGGTTGCGAATGCTCGGACTGCGACCGTTCTTTTAATTGGCCTTGTGGGTGGGTTGGTAGTAAACAGATTTCTACTTGGTTTAAATGAGTCGCTTCAGAAAGTAGTGATATTTGTTGTCTTTCCATTGAGTGTGATAGCCGTGGGAAGCGTGCTAGTCCTTGTTCACGATAATGTCGTTGACAGCATCCTGGCTGGAGATAGTGTTTCGAATTTGAGCCGGTATGCATCGAATGTTGCGGCATTCACCATATTTGTAGACAACCCGGTAGTTGGTATCGGTTTGGGTCAATATGCGTTTATTGCGTATGACATGCTTCCTAGCTGGGCATGGAATAGTTATGAAATAAATAACTGGTTTGTTGATCCCGATTTTACTTGGCCGCCGGTATATTCTCTTCCTCTCAGAATTGGAGCGGAGTTGGGGGGGGTTGGGTTATTGTCTTGGTATGGCGTGCACTGTTACATGCTGTATTTGTTGTTGAAGAAGATTCGCGATCAGGAAAGGAAGGGTGGCGTAGCAAGAATTGGACGTGCTTTGCTTAGCGCAGTCTTTTACGTGTTTTTAAGCGGCATCAGCTACGACAGCTTTCGAAATTTTTCCGTCTGGGTATTGATTGGTGTCCTGTGCGCCTATGTCATGTCGGACGATCCTGAGCAGCGATTTTATAGAAATAATAGGCGCGTGTGAGCTTCGATATGGAAATGGAAAGGAATGTGTTTTTTGTGATGAAAGGGGATGTGTTGGCCCATTCGTCCTCTTCAAGTTTTCCTTCCGTAGTTGTCGCATTACTATTTTCGCGGGGCCTGCATGCGCTACTTTTATATCGTCTCCAGCGAATGCTGTTGAGGGTGCCGGTTTTCGGGAAATTAGCGGCCAGAGTTGTTTGGTATTTTTCCAGCGTTTTGACTGGATGTGAAATTTCATACCATGCTCTTCTCTCTTCGGGTGTTTATTTCCCGCATCCAATCGGAATTGTCATTGGGGTCGCGGAAATATCTTCGGGAGTAACTATCCTACAAGGTGTCACGATAGGAAAGAAAGGGCGGGGGAGCAACACTGGGGTTAAAGTCGGTGCAAACGCGTTTATTGGTGCGGGAGCAAAGATTATTGGTGATATAAGCATCGGGGAGAGCGCGGTAGTTGGCGCTAATTCGGTCGTTCTTGTTGATGTTCCGCCCGGTGCGTTAGCTGTTGGAGTGCCTGCCACAATTAAGACACGTGCTACGACTAATTTTGCTTTGGATACGTAAGGTACTATGAGTAACGAAACTGCGGTTCTTTTAGCGACGCACAATGACGGAAATACTCTTTTTCGTGCTCTCGATAGCCTTTTGGACTCTAAAGTTGGAGTAGATGTTTATATTGTTGATGACGCTTCGAGTCCTCCAGTTCAATTGCCGAATAAATACAATCAAGCGGTAAGCTTGGTTCGGTTGGATCAGAATAAGGGGCTGACGAAGGCGCTAAATATTGGGCTGGGAGTAATTCTGGAAAAGCCATATAGATTCATCGCTAGAATGGATGCAGATGATATTGCTAATGGTGACCGATTCTTCGAGCAGCTTGAGTTCTTGTCCCAACGGCCGGAAATCCATGGGGTGGGAACATGGGCTAGGTTTTTTGACGAGTCTGATGTTGGAAAGACTCTTTTTCACTTCAGTCCGCCGTGCGAGCCAGGAGATATCAAAAGGTTTCTACATTTGAATAGCCCTCTGCTGCATCCTAGCTGGTGTTTTCGAGCGTCGGTGTTTAGAGAGCTTGGTGGATACAATGAAGAGTTTTCCGTAGCTCAGGACTATGAGTTTCTTTGTCGAGCGTCAAGGCAAGGGTATTCGTTCGCTAATATTCCCCGCTATCTAATGGATTATCAGGTCTCTTCTCAGGGAGTGTCTGTCCGTAAGAGAAAAGTTCAGCTGCGCGCACGTCTTTCTCTTCAGTTGAAATACTTCGATTTTTTAAATGTCTATGCGTGGTACGGTCTTGTTAAGACAGTGATTCTGTTTAGTGTTCCGATGGGGGTCATTGAGGCCGTAAAGAGAAGGTCTAAGCAGTATGAGAAGAAATAATTCAAAAGTACGTCAGGGGCTTGTGGAAACTCTTCGGGACGACTTGCGGGTTGTTGAAGGTGGAAAGTCGATCATTGATCTTCTTTTGAAGTTCTATGTAGATCCTGGGTTTTCCGCTGTGGTTAAGTATCGGCTTTCATCATATTTTTTTTGGAAGGGTGGCTTTTTTCGCCTCCTTTCAAAAATGCTATGGAAAAATATTATCAAGAGGCATTCCTGTTATTTGTCCCCTAGATCTTATATAGGTAAGGGTTTGTGTTTGCCTCATGCTATTGGTATAGTTGTGGGTGATGGCGTGGAAATCGGTCAGGGCGTGACGATATTTCAAAACGTCACTTTGGGACTCGGTGGCGGATCAGATACGTCATATCCAGTTGTCGGTGACGGAGTTGTTATATACGCGGGTGCATGCGTCGTTGGGGATGTTTCTGTCGGAAGTCACTCTCGTATCGGAGCAAATGCTGTTGTCGTTCGAAGCGTTGCTGATGGGGATACCGTTGGCGGAGTGCCTGCTCGTACTCTGCAGAAACGGACGTGATACTCGTTGCCGGAGTTGATAAATGCGTATTCTCCATGTTGCGGAGACGATTAAGGGTGGTATTGCCACCTATTTTCGAGAGTTGGTGCCACTTCAAGTCAATGAATTCGGGGCTGAGAATGTAGCCCTGATGGTACCGATATCTCAGATTGGCGAGTTGGGACGCGTCAATGAAATTGCCAAGGTCATTTCTTACGACGACAGCGGCCCGCGATGGAGAAGGGCGATTCGGCTAGCGTTTGCTTGTGCTGAGTTCAGTCGGGCTTATCTGCCCGAGGTGCTCCATATTCATTCAACGTTTGCTGGATTTAGTGTTCGTCCCATTATGCGCGTATTGGGGCCAAATTGCAGAGTTGTGTATTGCCCTCATGGATGGGCTTGGGATAGACCATTGAGTGGGGGGGCGAAGAAGGCTCTTGGCCTTGTTGAGCTTGTTTTGTCTCGACTCTGCTACAAAGTGATTTGTATTTCTGATTATGAGCATCAGGCCGCTCTCAAAGCGGGGTTTCCTAGAGATCGTTTGATGGTTATCAGGAATGGGATTTCGATTGAAAGACAAAAGGCTATGCCTGTTTCGGGCCCTGTCTGGCCTGAGAGAGCGAAGGTTCGGCTTTTGTTTGTTGGGCGGTTGGATAGGCAGAAAGGTGTAGACGTACTTATCGAAGCAATGGAGTCGTTAAGTGATGAATTCCATCTTGTCATTGCTGGCGACGTCGTTGTTGGGGGGGGGGCTGTTAAAAGCATCAGCAATTGTTCGCTAACTGGATGGGTTAACGCTGCTCAGCTGGAGACCTTATATTCTGCCGCAGATATTCTGATAGTTCCGTCTCGTTGGGAAGGATTCGGCTTGGTAGCAATTGAAGGCATGAGGGCAATGTTGCCTGTCGTTGTATCTAACGCTGGGGCGTTGCCAGAAATTGTTGATGACGGAGTTACAGGTGTTGTGTTCCCGTCCGAGTCATCGATGGATCTGGCCTCATCAATAAAAATGCTTTCTCGTATGGATTTGACTGCAGTTGGAGTGGCTGGTTATGAGAGATTCAAGAAGGAATTCTCTGTAAATCGACTTCATAAACAGTTGGTACAACTTTATTGTGAATAAGTGATTTCTTGAAGGGATTGAAAGTGAAGATAACTGTAATTGGCACTGGTTACGTTGGCTTGGTTTCGGGGGCTTGCCTTGCTGATGTTGGTAATAATGTGCTGTGTCTGGATGTAGATCCCGAGAAAATCAAGATCCTTGAAGAAGGCGGAATTCCAATTCACGAACCTGGGCTGCAGGAAGTGGTGCGCAGGAACGTGGAGGCCGGACGGCTCCAGTTTACGACCGATATCGAACGCGCAGCCTTGTTTGGCGAAGTGCAGTTTATCGCTGTAGGTACGCCTCCGGATGAGGATGGATCGGCGGATTTGAAATACGTACTTTCGGCGGCACGGAATATCGGTCGCTATATGGACGGATACAGGGTTGTTATTGATAAGTCGACGGTTCCTGTAGGGACTGCGGATCAAGTTAAGGCCGCTGTCGATGAGGAGTTGGCCAATAGAGGGGTTAGCTTTCCTTTTAGCGTAGTCTCAAATCCGGAGTTTTTGAAGGAAGGTGCTGCAATTGAAGACTTCATGCGTCCTGATCGCATCGTGGTCGGAGCTGAAGATGAACGGGCCGTTGATGTGATGCGGCAAGTTTACGCCCCTTTTCAACGCAATCACGACAAGTTGGTCTTCATGGACGTGCGGTCCGCGGAGCTGACCAAATATGCGGCGAACGCTATGCTTGCCACTCGTATTAGTTTCATGAATGAGTTGGCAAATTTGGCAGAACAGCTAGGTGCTGATATTGAGCTTGTGCGGCAAGGGATCGGAAGTGATCCTCGTATTGGAAGACATTTCCTTTATCCTGGGTGCGGTTACGGCGGTTCGTGCTTCCCGAAGGATGTGAAGGCACTTATAAAAATAGCTGCTCAAGCGCAGGTTGA
This sequence comes from Zoogloea sp. JDB1, assembly GCF_056724025.1. NCBI lineage: Bacteria > Pseudomonadati > Pseudomonadota > Betaproteobacteria > Rhodocyclales > Zoogloeaceae > Zoogloea > Zoogloea sp. JDB1. The sequence goes on along the minus strand of NZ_CM161496.1, from coordinate 5,085,716 downwards.
CGTTCGAGTCCTTACTGCAGTAGAAGAGGCTAATGACGCGCAGAAATTGGTTCTCGTTCAGAAAATTATTAAGCGGTATGGCCCTGATTTGAGCGGAATGCGATTTGCGCTTTGGGGGCTTGCCTTTAAGCCGAATACTGACGATATGCGTGAGGCTCCGAGTCGGATAATTGTCGAGGAGTTGCTAAAGCGCGGTGCGACCGTTGCTGCATATGATCCGGTCGCAATGCAAGAGGCTGAGAGAGTTATTGGTGATCAAAAAGGGCTTTCATTTGCCGGGCGTCCTAATAGCGCTTTGGATGATGCAAATGCACTTGTGATTGTGACTGAATGGAAAGAGTTTCGCAGTCCGGACTTTGAACTTATTAAGAGCCGCTTGCATAATCCGGTTGTTTTTGATGGGCGAAACATGTTTGATCCCTCGTTCATGCGGGCTGCAGGGTTTGAGTACTACCCCATTGGCCGTTCATAATTGAGTTGACTAAGAGGAATGGCTCTAGCCCTTCTTCTTAGTCCTCTATCGCCCTTTTTCCTGATTCTGTCAAGCGGTTGCATAGGTATGCAGCTAGGCGGTTTTCGTCGTTGTTTCTTGGGTTTAATGGATCTGAATTCCAAGTGTAATAGTAAATTGCTGAGACTTGGCCGTTCCTCATATATGTTTCAAAGGTTTTTCTCGTTTCGTCCACCAATAATAGTCGCTTCTTGTCTTCCGTCGGACAGGATGCTGAGTCTGCTTTGAAGCCCCATTCGGTGATCCAGCACGGCGGAGAGTTGGCCAATTTTCCGCAGTTTGTTAGCACATAGCGGTCAAGTCGCTCTTTGCGTCTCACCGCTTCAGTTGGATTTCCGGGGCCATTTTCCCACGGATATACGTGTACCCCGTAGCCGTCTACATAGTTACTTGCTCCATGTTGGTTTAGATACTTAATGGTGGCATTTATACTGATAAGATCGGTGTTGATTTTGTCTAGCTTTCCCTCGGGTGCTTCAATGCCGCCTAGTCCAGCGCTAATTAGAGGTGTGTTCTTGTAATTTTGAGATGCCTGGAGTTCTTCTTTCGCTATTTTTAGAATTTCGATGTACCTGTCGAGCCCCTTCGCAACTTTAATGCCTGTGTCTGAGGTTGTTAGATCAGCGTATCCAAGTTGGCGCCCTTCCCCAGGTACAGGAAAGTCTGCATTGAAAGCTGCGGTATTGATCTCGTTAAATATTTCAAATGCAGATATCTGTATGCCAGCGCCAGATAGATCAGTTAGTTTTTTTCTAAAGAATGAGCGAAAGTAATTGGGGTCGAGGCTTGAAAGCGGAGGTGAAGGCCACACGCGGGGGAAGTTTGCTCGATCATATTCCCGACGAGGAGTTGAGGAGGGGATGCTTTCATCTAGTCGGATGATAAGGTGTATTTTTATATTGTTCTTTTGTATGCGCCTGGCAAATTCTATGCCGTCTTTTGTGTTTGGGATGCTCGTTCTAATTGATTTTACATGGGCATCACTTATGGCTCGAATGGTACGTTCTTGTTCTTCTATGGGTAGAAGAAAGATGTTTGTGACATTGACTCCTATGTTTCTTTCTGTTGAATAAACTGCAGTGGAAAAAATGGAGGCCATTATTAAGATTGAAAGTTTAGATCTTTGGTGCATGGTGTTCTCCTTTTGTAGGGAAACTATATTTCGTAGTATTGATTGTAATAAATGATGTTTGAGTTTTCATGTTGAATGAGTGTATTCTTTTGCGCAGTGTTCTCCTAAACTTCAATTATGCTTACTACTACATCTGTGTGGCAGGCTCTGACCGGGCACAAACGTTGTGCTGAGCAAGTCCATCTACGTGATCTTTTTTCATCTGACCCCGAGCGCTTCTCCCGCCTCTCCTTCGAACTCGAAGGCATGCTCGTCGACTTCTCCAAGCAGCGTGTCGATCAGCGCACGATTGAACTCCTGCTTGATCTGACTAAGGTCGCCGATTTGGAAGGCTGGCGGGCGCGGTTGTTTGCCGGTGATAAGATCAATGTAAGCGAAGATCGCGCGGTTCTCCACACGGCTTTGCGTTACATGAAGCCCGGTGTGTTTCCCTCGGCCACTTGCAACGTGATGCCCGAAGTGCGCGCCGTGCGCGCTCAGATGCGGGAATTCTCCGAGAAGGTGCGTGGCGGGCTGTGGCGCGGGTTTTCCGGCGAGGCGATCCGCGATGTGGTGAACATCGGGATTGGCGGGTCGGATCTGGGGCCGAAGACGGTGGTGCGGGCGCTGTCTGCTTATCAGCGCCAGGGGTTGAAGATGCATTTCGTGTCCAACGTGGACAGTGCGCATCTGGCCAAGCTGCTGGATTCGCTGAATCCGCGTTCCACGCTGTTCATCGTGGCGAGCAAGACCTTCACAACGCAGGAGACCATGCTCAATGCGCACACGGCGCGGGAGTGGTTGTGTGCGGCGGCGGGCGACGATGCGGCGCGGGCTTTGCCGCTGCATTTCGTGGCGGTGACGTCGGCCATGGAGAAGGCCCAGACTTTCGGACTGCCTGCGGCCAACGTGTTCCGCATGTGGGACTGGGTGGGCGGACGTTATTCCCTGTGGTCGGCGGTGGGCTTGCCGATTGCGCTGGCGATCGGCATGAATGGGTTCGAGCGTTTGCTGGCCGGTGCGCAGGCGATGGACAACCATTTCCGCGAGGCGCCGTTCGAGCGCAACCTGCCGGTGCTGATGGCGCTGATCGGGGTGTGGAACACCAATTTCCTGGGGGCGAGTACCAGTGCGGTGCTGCCTTACCACGAGTCCCTGCGTTTCCTGCCGTCCTTCCTGCAGCAGCTGGAGATGGAGTCCAACGGCAAGACGGTGGGGCGCGATGGACAGCCGCTGTCCTGTCAGGCCAACCCGATTGTGTGGGGCGAGATCGGGAGTAACGGGCAGCACGCGTTCTTCCAGCTGCTGCACCAGGGTGGCTGGCTGGTGCCCTGTGATTTCATTGCCAGCGCGCAGAGCGATTTTCCTTTGCCGGGGCACCAGGCACCGTTGATGGCCAACTTCCTGGCCCAGAGTGCGGCCCTGGCCTTCGGCAAGACCGAGGCGGAAGCCCGGGCCGAACTGGAGGCCGCCCGCGTGCCGGCGGACCAGATGGCCTCGCTGCTGCCGCACAAGGTGTTTGCCGGCAACCAGCCGTCCACCACCATCATCCTGCCGCGCATCGTGCCTTACTACCTGGGCATGTTGCTGGCGTTGTACGAGCACAAGGTGTTCGTGCAGGGCGTGATCTGGGGCATCAACTCTTTCGACCAGTGGGGGGTGGAGCTGGGCAAGCAACTCGCCGGCCGCCTGCTGCCGGCCTTGACTGGTGAGACGGATAGCGAGGGGCTGGATCAGTCCACGCGGGCGCTGATCGCGTGGATTCAGGAGTACGGGGACTGCTGAGTCAGGCTGCGTCCGTTGGCGCGTAGATCCGGTAGCCGCCCTTGCCGGCCAGTTTGCCCTGGTACAGGGCCTGGTCGGCGTGGTGGAGCAGATCGTCGGCGTTGCGGCCGTCACGGGGCGAGAAGCTGATGCCGATGCTGGCGGAGATGCGGGTGCTGGGGCCGGCACCGTCGTGGCCCAGGGCGATGGGCTGGCGGATGGCTTCGATGATGCGGTCCAGGCAGGCCAGGCGGTCGCTGCCCTCTTGCAGGCCGTTCAGCAGGATCACGAACTCGTCGCCGCCGATGCGGGCGACGGTGTCGGTGCCGCGCAGTTCCTTGCGGATGCGCTCGGCGGTGACTTGCAGCACGTGGTCGCCGGCGGCGTGGCCGAAGGTGTCGTTGACCGGTTTGAAGTCGTCCAGGTCCACGTAGCACACGCCCAACAGGCCGCCGCCGCGGCGGGCCTGGGCGAGGGCTTGTTCGAGGCGGTCCTTGAGGAGCAGGCGGTTGGGCAGACCGGTGAGGGCGTCGTGGTGGGCCCAGTGTTCCATGGCCTGCTGGCGCTGGATCAGGCCGCCGACACTGGAGAAGACGGCCACGTAATGGCCGATGCCGAAATCATCGCCATTGCGGACGGAGGAAAGGGTCAGCCACTCGGCAGAGAGTTCGCCGCTGGGCGCCCGGCACTGAATGGCACCACTCCAGTGGCCGCTGCTGTTTACCGCGCTCCATATGGCAGGGGCGTTGTTGTCATCGTTGCCGAGGCCGGATTTGAAGGTGGCGAGCGGGGCTCCCAGCAGTTCGTCGCGACTCGTTCCGCAGCTTTGGGCAAAGGCCGGGTTGGCGTCGATGATGTTGCCAACGTCGTCGATGATGCAGATTGATTCGAGGGTGTTGTCGAATACGCTGCCGGCCAGTCGCAGCTTGGCTTCAAGTTTCTGGCGGGCGCCGAGTTCCTTCATGAGCTGCAGGGTGCGGTTGGACAGGCTGTCGTACATTGCCAGCACGGTCTCGATCAGGGCCCGCACGGTACTGTTCATGGCGCTGTTGCTGTGCCGCTTGGCGTCTTCCAGGGGCTGGCCGGCGCGGATGGCGATGACGGCCTGCGCCATGCGCCGGTCGCTGTAGAGGATGTGGAAGGCCAGCCATTGGCACAGGAAGCTCAGGATCTCTTCGACGGTCATGTCGGTGGACTTGCCGGCCTGGGTATTGCGCAGACGCATCACGTCGTCGATGAAGGTCTGGTGCGTCTTGCGGTGTTCGACTTCCCATGGGTCGTCCGGCAGGGCCTCGTGCCAGGTCACTTCTTCGGTTGCAAAGTGGTACTGGGCGTAGGCGGCAAGCTCGCCGAAGATCTCATCGAGCCCCGGCAGATCTGCCGAATAGGCCAGATGGCTGGCCAGTCGATTCACCAGCCGGACCAGTTGCTGGTGTTGTTCGTCGATCTCCGCGATCCCCGTCTCGAAATTTGCGCTCCACGGGAAAATCTCTACCGCATTCATGGGGGCGTTTGCTCCTGTTGGATTTTACAAGAGTATCAAATTTGCCGAGTTTGCCGTTGGGGATGTTTACCGTTTATCGGCATGGGCATCATTGTCCGCCATGAAGACCCTGGACGCTGCCCGCCGAGTACCAGTCGGTGGCGATCCCCTTGGAGAGTTCGTAGCGCCAGAAGGCTTCACGCAGGATTTCGCGGAGGGCGTCGTTGTCCCAGGGTTTGGCCAGAAACTTGTATACCGAGCCTTGATTGATCGATGCGGTGACGGTATCAAGATCGGTGTAGCCGGACAGGACGATGCGGATCGCCTCGGGGTAGATGTCCTTCACGCGGCGCAGGAACTCGGTGCCACTCATGTCGGGCATGCGTTGATCGGCCAGGATCACGCCCACCCGGTTGGTGGCCAGCAGCTCGAAGGCTTCGGTGGGGCCCGACGCCACCAGTATCTGGTAGCCATCGCTGCGCAGCAGGCGGCGCAGGGCGTTGCGGATGTTCTCTTCGTCGTCCACCAGCAGCAGGGTGCGCCGGGCATTCAGCTCGGAGGCCAGTTTGATCAGGGGCTCGCGTTTGCGCAGCAGGGCCGTGATCTCATCCGCGGGAAGGGGTTTGCTGAAGTAATAGCCTTGCAGGCTTTCGCAATAGTGGCGTGCCAGGTAGCTGGCCTGGCCCTCGGTTTCAACCCCCTCGGCCACCACCCCCAGGCGCAGGTTGTGGGCAATGGCGATGACGGCGCGGCAGATCGAGGCGCTGGCCGGGTCACGGGTGATGTCGCGGACGAAGCTGTAGTCCACCTTGAGCCGGTCGAGGGGGAGGCGCTTCAGGTAATTGAGGCTGGAATAGCCCGTGCCGAAATCGTCGATGGAGATCTGTATGCCCATTTCCCGGGTGCGCTGCAGGAAGGCAATCAGCATCTCTGGGTTCTCCATCACCATGCTCTCGGTCAGCTCCAGCTCCAGGTAGTGGGGATCGAGGCGGGTCTCGTTGAGCGCGCGGCGCACTGCGGCGAGCAGGCGGTTGTCGCGCAGCTGGGCGATGGAGACGTTGACCGAAACCGGGAAGTCGGACAGGCCTTCGTCGCGCCACGCCTGGTTCTGCCGGCAGGCTTCCTGCAGCACCCACTCTCCGATGGGAATGATCAGTCCGCTTTCTTCGGCCACGGGAATGAACTGCCCGGGGGGCACCAGGCCGAATTGAGGGTGCCGCCAGCGGATCAGGGCCTCCATGCCGCACACCACGCCGTTCATCGCGCTGACCTGGGGCTGGTAATACACCACCAGTTCTCCGGCCTCCAGCGCCGTGCCAAGCCGGTTTTGCAGCTTCACCCGCTCGGAGACCCGGGTGTCCAGCTCGGTGGTGAACAAGCGGTGCTGGTTGCCGCCCCGTTCCTTGGCCTGATACATGGCCAGTTCGGCGTACTTGACCAGGGTGATCGGGTCGTCGCTGTCCTTGGGGCAAAAGCTGATGCCGACACTGGCGGTGAGATTGGTGCTTTCTTCGCCGATGGGGATGGGGGCGCGCAGCACGGCTTGCAGCCGCTCGATGACAGGGGGCAGATCGTCCGCATCGCGCAGGTCGGCGCAGATCATGACGAATTTGTCGGCCACCAGCCGGCCGACCGTGTCGCCGTCGCGCAACATGCCCGACAGCAGGCCAGCCACGGTTTGCAGCAGCTTGTCGCCGACATAGTGGCCGAGGCCGTCGTTGACGATCTTGAAACGATCCAGGTCGAGGCAGATCACGGCGACTGTGCTGCCGTGGCGCTGGGCGAAACCAATGCTCTGGCGCAGGCGTTCCAGTAGCAGGTCGCGGTTGGGCAGACCGGTCAGCGCGTCATAGTAGGCCAGGTAGTTGATGCGCTCTTCCTTGGCGATATGGTCGAGCGCAAAGGAGATGTTCCCGGCCAGTTCTTCCAGCAGGTGCATCTCGTCGGCATTGAACACTTCGGGCGTGTGCGCATAGAGGAACATCAGGGCCACGGTCTGTTTGTCCACCTGCAGGGGCAGGGCGCAGAGGGCGTGGTAGCCGTGCGACACGGCGAGCGCCGCCAGGGGCATGCTGGCGGCCTGCGTCAGGTCGCGGCAGACGACGGTTTGTTGCTGCTGGATGGCTTCGTTGACCAGGGCCTCGTCCAGGTTGCCGACATCGGTCGCCGCTGCGAAGCCGATGCTCTCGGCCCACAGGCCCACGCCATGCCAGGCGGTGGGTTTGATATGCGCGTTGTCCGCACTTGTCATCCCCACCCAGGCCAGGCCGAAGTGGCCGAACTCCACGGCGACGCGGCAGGCTTCGCGGAACAGCTCCTCCCGTTCATGGACCCGCACGATCAACGTATTGATGTTGGAGAGCACGGCGTAGATGCGGTTGAGGCTGACCACCCGCTCTTCGGCCCGGCGCCGTTCGACCACTTCGGCCTGCAGGGCGGCGGTGCGCTGCTCCACCAGGTTTTCGAGGTGCTGGTGCAGGTGTGCCCGTTCCAGGGCTACGGCCACCTGGTTGCCGATGGTGTCGAGGACGTTCAGATCCTCGTCGTTGAAGCTCTCTCCGTCCACTGCCAGCAGCTGGATGACCCCCAGGTGGCGCCGCTCCAGGGCGAGCGGAACGCTGGCGTTGCGCCCGGTGGCGGTGGCGGACGAGATGTCCCCGATCCACTCCAGGGTGTCGGCCCCCCGCTGCGAAGCGGCTGTGCCGGTCTTGCTGGCCGCGACGAGGCGATAGCTCTGCTTGCCGTCTGCGTCGGCGAGGTAGATCCAGCCGGCCTCGAACTTGGGGAGGTCCATCGTGGCCTGCAGGGCCAGTTCGCAGACCTGGGCCGGCGTGCTGACCCGGTTCAATTCGTCCGCGATACGGTAGAGCCCGGCCAGGGTCTGGCTGGAGCGGGCAATCTCGATCTGCTGCTGTTGCATCTCCTCGTTCATGCGCACCGCTTCTTCGTAGGTGGAGATCAGCAGGTCGATGATCTGCTCCCGTTCCGAAGTGATGTAGTGCTTCTTGCCGCCCAGGTAGACCTCGAGGCCGATATTGATCCGCTTGCCCTTGCGCAGTTCCAGATTGAGCAGAATGTACTCGACCCGCGCCAGCAGCGCGTGGGGCTCGTAGGGCTTGCGGATGAAGTTGTCGGCGCCGCATTCCAGGCTGCGGGCAATGTCCTGGATGCCGGACAGGGAGGTGACGATCACCACCGGGATGTCCTTGAGTTCGGGATCGGCCTTGACGGCCCGGCACAGGGCGTAGCCGTCCATTTCGGGCATGACGATGTCGCTGATGACCAGCGTCGGTTTGCAACGCCGGATTTCTTCGAGGCCAAGGCGGCCGTTGGCCGCCATGCGGGTCCGGTAGCCATGCTGTTGCAGCAGGTAGCACAGTTGTTCGGCCTGGGTGGGGCTGTCCTCGACGACCAGGATATCTACGGCGCTCGCTTCATTGGGGGCGGGTTGCATGATGTACCTCGATTTCTCAACGCTTTGACGGTTCGTGAATGCTGTTGCCGTTGCGGCGTTTCACCAGGAGCGCCAGAAGGCCGCCAATCTCGGCCGGCGCCAGGATGTGGGCCGCCGCATCGAGCCGGATAGCCTCCCCGGGCATTCCGGCCACGACTGAACTTTCGCGGCTCTGGGCAATGGTGACGGCCCCCTTCCGGCGCAGGAGGCCCAGCTCGGCCGCGCCGTCCTTGCCCATGCCGGTCAGGAGCACGCCCACCGCCTTGTCTCCCACGGCCCCCGCCACGGAGTTGAAAAGGTGGGAGACGGACGGCCGGTGTCCGTTCTCCGGTTCGCCCCCGGTCAATACAATCCTGTGGCCGCCATGGCCGTCGTCCTTGACCTCCATGTGCCGGCCGTCGGGGGCCACGTAGGCCCGACCGGGTTCCAGTCGGGCGTCCTGGGTGGCCATCTGCACGGGAAAGCCACTGGCCGCGGCCAGCCATTCGGTGAATCCTTCCGTGAAGCCGGGGCTGATGTGCTGGACGATGAGCACGGGCACGGGAAAGTCCCGCGGCAAGCTGGCCAGTATGGTCTGCAGGACCAGGGGGCCGCCCGTGGATGCGCCGATGGCGACCAGGCTCACCGGGGACGTCGGGTCCGGCTCGGTCCGCACCGGCGTGGCCTTTCCCGTCTGGGCCGCGGACCAGCGCCGCACTACCTTGACCTCGGCCATCAGCTTGACGGTTTCGACCATCTTGCGGGCGGCCTCGCTATCCGGCAGGTAAGGCTTTTCGATGATGACCAGCGCGCCGGCGTCCAGCGCCAGGAAGGTTTCGGCCACTTCATGCTGGGCGGAGCTGCCAGAGATCACCACGATGGGCACCGGCAGGCTTTCCATGATGATGCGGGTGGCCGCCGCACCGTCCAGGTGGGGCATATGGAAATCCATGGTCACCACGTCGGGCTGGCAGCGCCGCACCTGTTCTATGGCTTCGCGCCCGTCCCTGGCCGTGCCGACTACTTCCAGTTGCGGGTCGCTGTTGAGCAGGTGCACCTGCAACTCGCGCTGCACGGCGGAGTCCTCCACCACCAGGACACGGATACGCTTGGTGCTGGTCATCATAGGAGCCTTCTGATGGCTGTCAGCAGGTTGCTCTGGTCGAAGCTGCCCTTGACGATGTAGGCATTGGCGCCCGCTTCGGCACCCCGCTCCAGGTCTGCGCGGGAGCTCAAGGCCGTGACCAGCACCACCGGCAGGTCGGCGAGGGCTTTGTCGGCGCGCACCTTGGCGGTGAGATCGAAGCCGTTCATGCGCGGCATATCCACGTCGGACACCAGCAGGTCGAAGGGCTCGGTGCGCAACTGGGTGTAGGCGTCGAGGCCGTCCACCGCGGTCTTCACGTTATAGCCGGCCGCTTCGAGGATGCCCTTGAGCAACATGCGCGAGGTGATCGAGTCCTCCGCCACCAGCAGGGACTTGCGCGCCGCGGCGGCATCGGTGGCGGGCTCCGGGGAGGGCGCAGCATGCCGCGCCGATTTGAGCAGGTCGGGGACGTGGAGGATCGGTACCACCCGGCCACTGCCCAGCACCGTGGCGCCGGCAATGTTGCGTACGCGCCGCAATTGCCGGCCCAGGCCCTTGACCAACACCTCCTGCTCGCCCAGGACCTCGTCCACCTGAAAAGCGATGCGGTTCTCTGCTGTCCCCGCGACCACCAGTTGCACGCTCTCCGTTCGCGCTTGCGCCTTGTCGGCGGGGATGCCGAGCACCTGAGCCAGGCGTGCCAGAGACAAGGCTTGGCCGTTCAGCGGAATGGTTTCCCGGTTCTCCACCGTGGCAATGGCCTGTCTGGCGACCCGTGCCACCTGGGTCAGGTGTGCGTTCGGGAAGATGAACTCCCGTTCGCCGCTGCGCACATGCACGCCGCGGAAGGTTGCCAGCGTCAGGGGCAGCACGAGCCGGAAACGGGTTCCCCCGGCGGGAGACGCGCCGACCGAGACCGAGCCGCCCAGGCGCTCCACCTTCTCCCGCACAATGGTCAGCCCCAGGCCGCGACCGGACAGATCGGTGACGATCGGGCTGGTGGACACGCCGGATTGGAAGATCAGCTCGAGGCAGGCGGCGTCGTCGAGAGCCGTGCTGCCGGCGTCGCCGTTGCCAGAGGGGGGGGCCAGTTGCAGCCGATGGGCCACATCGCGAACCTTGTCGAGGGGAATGCCGGCGCCGTCGTCCGCGATGACGATCTCGATGCGGCTGCCTTCGATCTGGCTGGCGCTCAGCTCGATCAGGCCCCGTCGCGGCTTGCCCGCCGCCAGCCGCGTCTCCGGCTTCTCGATGCCATGGTCGAGGCTGTTGCGGACCAGATGGATCAAGGGGTCGCGCAGGTCTTCCAGGATTCGCCGGTCGATCTCCGTCTCGGCGCCGCGAATCCTGAAATCCACGTCCTTGCCCTGGCTGCGGGAGCCGTCCCGGACGAACTTGGGAAGCACCTCCGCGATCGAGGAGATGGGCAGCATCAGCGCCATCTTCACGTCGTCGAGCAGGCCGTCGGCCGTGCTCCCCAGGCTGCGCCAGTCGTGCTCGGCCGCCTTGGCCAGGGCTTCCAGGCGCATCGCGTGGGTCTTGATGAAGTCATCTTCCTGCTGCAGGTATTCCAGCAACCGGCGCAAGCGGGTGTCGTCCTTGCGCCGGTTGCCCGCTTCCCCGCGCTGTTCCCTGCGTTCCAGGCGCCGCAGCAAGGCCCTGGCCTCCGGTGCGATCCGGGCCCTCTGCCGGGCCAGCGCAATGACGCCGGATTGGGCCGCGCGGACGTCCATGACCCGCTGGTGGGCCGTGAGCTTGGCGGCGAGCAGGGATTCGGACTGAAACAGGATGGCGTCCAGCCGTGCCACGGGCACCCGCACCGTATCTCCGCCCCGGAGCGGGGGCGGGTCGGGGAGGGCCTTGCCCATCGTGGGTCCGGCGGCGACGCCGGCCGTGTCTTCGGGCGGTGAGGCGCTCGGCGGAGCCTGGGGATCCGGGGGAATGTCATTCCGCACAACGGGGGCGGGCGCCTCCGTGTTCCGGGGGCCGTTGGCACTCAGGCGCTGGCGCAACTCCCGGACTGCCGCCAGTTGGGCCTTGGTGGGCGCCTCTTCGACGCTCCCCAGCAGGGCGCTCAGCACATCCACGGCTTCGTTGAGCAGATCGAACTGCCCGGCGGAGACGCTGGCCTTACCCTGCTTGAGCAGGGAAAAGAAACTCTCCATGGACTGGCAGAGTGTCTCGATCTCGCTCTTGCCTACCGCCCGAGCGGCTCCTTTCAGGCTATGGGTCTCGCGGAACACGGTTTCGACGATGCCCTGCCGCTCCTCGGGCGCCGCCGTCTTTTCGAGGGCGATCAAACCCGAGGAAAGGGCCTGGACGTGCTCCGCCGCTTCGTTTCTGAAGGTGGCGAGGAGACGCTTGCGGAAGGCATCGTCGTTCTTCTCCATGGCTCAGGTCTGGTAGCGGGCGATCAGTTGCTTGAGCCGTACGCCCAGTTCATGGAGGTTCTGCGCGGTGCTTTCGGTCTGCTTGGTGCCCGCCACGTTCTGGATGCTGGCTTCGCGGATGTTCTGGATCGCCAGCACGGCCTGGTCCATGCCCACCAGTTGCTGCTGCGACGAGACGGCGATCTGCGTGGCGGCCCGTGCCGCCTCGGCAATACTCTCGGCCAGTATGCGGATCGATTCGCCCACCTCGGCCGATAGCTTGACGCCGGCTTCCACCGCCTTGTTGCCCTGTTCGGTCGCCATGACCGCGCCGCCCGTGGCCTTCTGGATGTCGCCGAGGATCGCCCGGACTTGCGCCGTGGCCTGTTTCGACTGGGCGGCCAGGCTCTTCACTTCCTGCGCCACCACCGAGAAGCCCTTGCCCTGGTCGCCGGCCTTGGCGGCCTCGATCGCTGCATTCACCGCGAGCAGGTTCGACTGCTCCGCCAGATCGTTGACTGTGGCGATGATCTCGCCGATGGCCTGGCCTTGTTCGGAAAGCCGCACGATGCTCTCGGCGATGGACTCCATCTGCTCCTGGATCCGGTGCATGGACTCCACCGAGTCTTCCACCGACTTGCGTCCGCTCTTTGAGATTTCCACTGTGCGCAGGGCGGTTTCCGAAACCAGCTTGGCCTTGTCCGCCGCCAGTAGCGAGGTCTGCTTCACTTCTTCGACGGTTGCCATGGTCTGGCTCACGGCGGTTGCCGTCTCCGCCGAGCTCGATGCCACCTGGGATGTGGCTGCCACAATTTCGCTCGACGAGGCTGCCAGTATGTTGATGCCTTCTCCGACCTCCTGAGTCATCCGGCGCAGGTTCTCCACCATCGTCGACAGGGCGTTGCCCAGCACGTCCTGGCTCGACTGGGGGGTGATCCGGGCCGTCAGGTCGCCGGCGGCGATCCTGTCCGCCACCAGGGCGATGTCCTGCAGGGATCTGGCCATGAGGGCGAAGGTACGCATCAGGACCCCGACTTCGTCGTCCCGCGCGCCTGCTGACAGGTCGACGGCAAGATTACCGACGGCGATCTGCTCTGCCGCGTCGCTGACGGCCTTCAGCGGCTGGGCGATGTGCTGGGTCAGGAAGAGTCCGGCGCAGAGCACCAGCCCCATTGCCGCGAGCAAGCCGCCGACGATGATCAGCGCCGTGTTGTCGGTTTGTACGCGGGCTTCCTCCTCACGCACCTTGAGGAGCGCGAGTTCTTGGTTTTCCATGTCCTTCAGCAGGACGCGGATGTCGTCCATGGCCTTCTTCCCCCGGTCCGTCATGACGACTTGCCGTGCCGGCTCGAAGCCCTTGTTCTTCCTCAGGGAGATGGTCTCCTTGAGTTCGTCGAGCTTGCCCGACAGCAGTGGGCCCAGGGTATCCAGCCGCCTCTGCTGGTTGGCGTTGTCCGTCGTCAGGTCGCGGAGCGACCGCAAGGTGCTGTCGATGCCGTTCTGCACCGAGAGGAATGGGGGCAGGTAACGGTCTTCGCCGGTGATGAGATAGCCCCGTTGCCCGGTTTCGGCATCCTGCAGCAGGATCAGCAGATCCTTCAGCTTCCCCTGTACGTCCCGCGTGTGGGTGACCCATCGCACGGTTTCCGCCTGTTTTATCGTGCTCAGGTAGGACACCCCCGCTACGACCATCAGGACGGCCAGGACCGCCAGCAAACTCAACCAGAGCTTCGTACCTATCGAGGCTTTCATCGTCGGCTCCTTCTTCCGGTAGTTGTCCCCGTCATGGGGCCACCGACTCGTCGATGACGAGACGCGGGTCGGCCAGCAGCTTGGCTGCATCGAGAATGACCATGGGATCGCCGGTCACGCCCAGGAGATATCGTTCCCGCAGTCCCGTCAGGGTCGGCAGGGAGGGTTGCAGTTCGCTCCGTGGCACAGTCCGGACCCCCATAACGCTATCTGCCAGGATTCCGAACGTCATCGCCGTAGAGTGCAGGACGATGACCTTGTTGAGATCGCCGAGCCCGTTTTCGGGCAGATCGAAGAACTTGCGCAGATCGACCACGGAGACGATCTCGCCACGGACATTGACGATGCCGAGCACAAAGGGTGGGGTGCAGGGCAGGCGGGTCAGGTCGAGGAGGGGGAAGACTTCCCGCACGTACGTGAAGCCCATGCCGTAGCGTTCGCCGGAGAGCAGGAACTCGATCACGTCGATGGTCTCGCCGTCGCTTTCCGCCAGCTTGGGCGTGGCCAGGGCCTGAGCCCGGGCAGCCAGGATGCGTGCCGTTTCCTGCGCGTCCGGAGTGCCGTCGTTCTCCACTGCATGCCGGACCTGCTCCAGGCGGCGGTGGACATCGCTCCAGTCGATGCTGCGCCGGGGCGCAGCCGCTTTCTCCCTGCTCATGTCATCGCTCCATTTGACCGGGGGCGGCCTCGCCGCCCGCTGCGAGGGTTGCTGCGATGTACTCCCGCAGGCGTCCGGCGGTCATCCCATCGGCCTCCAGTGGAACCTGTTGTGCATCCAGTGGCGCGAGCAACTCCAGGGCGTTGCGGTAGTGCTTGCACGCACTCGCATGTCGGCCGCGGCGCTGCAACAGATTGGCGAGGGTGACGTGGGCCATGACGAAATCGTGGTCCAGGTACAGTGTGCGCTGCAAGGCAGCGGCCGCGTCGTCGTCATACCCCAGTTCGAGCAGTATGGAGGCCCGCAGAAAAGCCCAGGCCGGGTTGAGCTTGTCTTGGGCGATGGCTTGGTCGCAGGAGGCCAGGGCTTCAGCCAGCCGGCCGCGATCGGCCTGCTCACGCGCCTGCCGGACCAAGGTCTGTGCGAGGTCCGGTGCGGGTGGGGGCGGGGGTAGGCTGGGGGCGGGAGGAGAGGGCTCGGAAATCAGTGGGGATGTTCGCCCATGATGGGGGGCGGGGGTGCTTGATGCCGTGTGGGGAGGATGTGTCATGGGCTCAGCTGCAAGCGGCCAGGTGCCGTCCGCTTCCGCCTTTTGGTAGAACAGGACGCCCGGCAGGTGGCGAGGGCGCAGCGGGGGGGCGGTGACCAGTGCGCTTTCCACCGGGCTGAGCACGAGCCAGCCGCCGCCGAGCAGGCTGTTGCCGATCCGTTCCAGGGCCTCCGCCACCCGTTGCGGATGGAAATACATCAGGACGTTGCGGCAAAAGATCAGGTCCATGGCGTTGGTGTTGGTGACGACCGCCGGGTAGTGGCCGTCCATCAGGTTGAGGTAGGAGAAACTCACCAGGGACTTGATCTGCGGTGCAACGGCCCGATGGCCGGCACGCGGGGCGGAAAACCAGCGTTGCCACGCCGGGGGGAGCGGTGTGCGGAAGGACCAGTTGCCGTAGACGCCTTCGCGGGCCTGGGTCAGCGCATGGAGATTGATGTCGGTGGCCTGGATGGAGACATTCCATTGCTCGATGTCGGGCAGCCTGTTCGCCACGGCGATGGCGATGGAATAGGCTTCCTCGCCGCTACTGCAGCCGATGCTCCAGATGCGGATGCGCCGAGTGGTGTCGCGGCGGTGACGGATCAGATCCGGCAGCAGGTGCTGCTCCAGGGCCGCGAAGATCTCGGGGTCACGGAAGAAATAGGTTTCTCCCACGGTCAGATGGCGCCCCAGCACCTCCAGCTCCCGCTGCCCCAGGGGCTTGGCCAGCAAGCCGTGCAGGCCGTCCCGAACCGTACGGTAGCCCAGTTCGGCGGCGGCGGGGGCCATGCGGCGCAGGAGGTCCGGCCAGCGCTCCGGCGGAAAATGCAGGCCCAGGCGCATCGACAGCATTTCGCAGAGGGCGCTGCGGATCGGATCGTCGAAGGCGTCGGCCGGTGCGTCCATATTGCGGGCCTAGCTCACCAACCGGTCCAGCTGTTGATGTTCTTCCGGCAGGAAGAAGGCGCCTGGATCGTACATGAGGATCATGCCTGCCTGGTTCCGGAGCACGCCGTCGAGGAACTTGACTCCCGCAACGACCGCCTCGGCGGGGACCCTGTCCTGATCGTGCCATGCCGCGACGTCCAGGATCTTTTCGACTGCGAAGGCAATGGGGCGATGGGGCGTTCGCGCAATGATGATCTGATCGGAGAGGGCGATCGGCCGGGCGGGCAGGCCGAGGCGGAGACGGATGTCCATGACCGGCACAATCTCGCCGTGAAAGTCGATGATTCCCGAGACGACGGTGGGGGCCTGGGGTAAAGGGGTGATGGCCTGCGCGCGTACGACCTTTTCCACCATGGGCAGCGGCAGCGCGAACTGTTGTCCATCCAGCGCGAAGATCAGGCAGAACCCGGTATCTTTATCCATCGCATGAACCATTGAATGGGATTGGTACGCAGCGGTCCGGGAACAACAGGGTAAAACCTGTTGCACGAATGCTCCGGCCGATGAGCACCCGATAGGCTGTAATGGCATTGATATTGCGGTCAATTGGACCCGCGAGTCTGTGACCTGCGGCATTGGGCTCCGACTCTTAATTCACTTGAGATCGGTTTCCGGCCGACCGGCCTGCTCAAAAAAGCCAGCGGCCGCCGGGTGCTTCGGCGGGGGGCGGCGGCGCCCCCTGAACGGCTGTGCCAGGCCCGGCGCAGCCGGCGTTCAGCTGCCGACGGCCACGCTGATCACGTCGCTCCAGTTGCCGACCTGCTCATCGCGCAGGCGGTAGATGGCTTTGTATTTCCACAGGGCGGAGGTGCTCGGGGCGGGGCTGGCGTCGGTGTAGGCCGGGTCGGTGGTGATGGTGTGGAAGCTGAGGCCCTTGTCGTCGCCCCGGTCGGCCCAGATCTCGATGGAGTCGGCGTCACCCTTGGTCCATTGGATGACCGGGCGGCCGGCCTTGATGGCGATGTCGATGATGGGCTTCCAGCCGTCGGGATCGACGATCTGGTTGCTGCCGACGATGCTGAGATCCTGCCCGATGGCTTCGGTGTAGTTGCGGGCCGTCTTGATGCGGGCGATCAAGGCGGTGACGCGGGGAATGATGCCGGGCGGCACGGTGGGCACCGGGGCCGAGAGGTTGGCGGCCGGGGGGAAGGCGCCGGTGCCGGCGCCGCCGTCGCGCTGCAGGTTCTTGAAGGTCGTCCACAGGCGTGCATTGCCCTGGATGACGTTGTGGGCGTTGATCATGTAGCGGAAGGCGGCTGCGTCGGCTTGCAGGCTGGCAAGGTCGGCGGGGCTGACTTCGAGGGTTTCCGCATAGATCGGCAAGCGGGTGGCCAGCAGGTCCAGTAGGGCCACTTTGCCGTTGTCGTCCTTGGGCAGGTAGTAACTCTTTGCCATTTCATCGTCTCCAGTTTGTGCTGCTTGGTTGAAAGAAGTGCTCAATGAACCTTGAAGCGCTTGCGCAGGTTTCGGCATAAGCCCGGAAACCCGCTTCCCGCCTGGCTTTGCGGGATGTTGACGTGCTCTGAATTGGGGAATTGGCGATGCCGCCGGACGATTTTTTCTTGGGAAAAAATCTTTTTTTCATAGGAAAAATCGGATTTTTCACGCCGACGGAAAATTTTTTCATGGGACGAAATGCTGCGGCGGCACGAAAAAAACAGTGGGCGGCGTGTCGCGCGCTTTGGGCCAGGCGTTAAAAGCATGGCGTCACGCGTCTTGATGATTGGGTGGGATGGCGCGAGGGTTGAGTGGCTTGGCGGAACAGTTTTGTGGGTTGAAAAAATTGATTTTTCATATGAAAAATTGTTTTTTTGGATCCAAAAAATCGCTTGTCGGCCCCGCTGGATCTTTACGCGAAGCAACGGGATGGAATTTTCATGCGTCGCGCTGGTTTGATTTTGTGGCGCAGGCCAAACATCTCATGGATTTACAGGTTACCCTAATTGAATATTGTATGTGAATATTTTGAGGGGCCGGGCGCAGGGGGGCCGGGCGCAGGGGGGCCGGGCGCTGTCGCCGAAGGGGAGGAGACGCGGAACGTGGGGAGGCGGGGCGCAGGCAGGGGGCGGCCCGGAGGGGCGGGGTGAGGGGGCGGTGGAGCTTGTCTGGCGGGTGCGGTAGCACCGGACGCCCCGCGTGCGGGGGCACTGCGGGGCGCGGTGTTCCGGGGCGTTCAGCCCCAGCGCTTGAGGAAGTCGAGCAGGGCTTCGCGGCGGGCGGGGGTGAGCTTGCGGTAGGCGGCCTGGAGGTCGCGCTCGTCGGCGGGGAGGGGTGGCGCGACGCGGTATTCGGGGGGCTGGGGCTGGTTGGGGTCGTAGTCGCGGGCGCCGCGCCCGGTGACGAGCCATTCAAACCACAGGTCGAGTTCCACGGCGAGGGCGCGGAGGTTTTCGACGGTGGGTTCGGTTCGGCAGCTTTCCCATTCGGATGCGGCGGGCTGAGACACTCCAACCCGCCGGGCGAGTTCTCCTTGGCTGAGCCCCCTAAGTTCCCGTGTTGCTTTGATTCGTTGTCCTATCTTCATAGGACTTAAAATATAGGTAATACCTATATGCCGGTAAATAATTAATGCTGTTGACTTGTTTGATAATCGAAACTTATAGTTACTGATACATGTTTTGCATATGAGGTTGGCTTCATGACAACGCCGCTGCGCCTTGTGCGCATGAGTCTGGGGCTGACCCAGAGCCAGTTGGCACGTTTGGTTCAGGTGACCCAGCCGCATATTTCGGCGCTGGAGTGCGGTGTGCAGCGCCCTTCGCCGGAGCTGGCGGCGCGCCTGGCGGAGGCGCTGGGCAGGCATGTGATCAACGAGGAGCAGTTGCTGTACCCGGAGCGTTTCAGCCCGGCGGTACGCATGGAGGAGAAGGCCGGTGATAGGTGATGGTGATGAGCTTGCCGCCGGTCTGGATTCCGGCGGGATAGGGGGCGAGGCGGAGGGCGGGCAGGGGGCGTTCTGCTTGTTCTTCCAGCCCAAGGTGGCTTTGGGCGCGCGCAGCCTGGTGGGCTTTGAGGCTTTGCTGCGCTGGTGTCACCCGAGCCGTGGGATATTGTTGCCACAGGACTTTGCGGGTTTGCTGGCCGATCCGTGGACGGCCGAGCAGATCGACTTGTGGGTGCTGCAGGCGGCAGTGGGCCAGTTGGCTGCGTGGCGGCGGGCGGGGTTCAGGACGTCGGTGAGCGTGAATGTGTCTCCCCATGCGCTGCGGCGCGTCGGTTTGTGCGGGTATCTGCAGGGCTTGTTTGCGCGCAGTTCGGAGGTGTCGCCGCTGGATCTCGAGCTGGAGATTCTCGAGACGGCCCTGATCGCGCCACTGGCCCAGGTGCGGGCGCAGATTGAGCGGTGCGCGGCGGGTGGGATCCGCTTTGCGCTCGATGATTTCGGTACGGGCTTTTCGTCCCTGAGCCATCTCAAGTGCCTGCCGGTGGGCAGTCTGAAGATCGATCGTTCCTTTGTGGCGGGCATGGTGGACGATGAGCAGGACCGGGCTATTGTGGCGGGTGTGCTGGGCCTGGGGCATGCGTTCCATCACACCGTGGTGGCCGAGGGGGTGGAGACGGCGGCGCATGCGAGCCTGTTGGCGGAACTGGGCTGCGATGTGATCCAGGGCTTTTGTGTGGCGCCACCGATGCCGGCCGAGCAGGTGCGGGCTTGGGCGGAGTGCTTCCGGTTTGACGATGATTGGGGGGTGAGGCGTGCCGATGTTCGAGTGTGACAACCCGGATTCGCTTTTGAGTCTGTCGGCGGCGCGCCAGCTCGGGCGGGATTTCGAGTGTTTTGCCCGCGGGGCGTTCTGCCTGTTCTTCCAGCCTCAGCTGGGGCTGCGCACGCAGCAGGCGACGGGGATGGAGGCTTTGCTGCGCTGGCGGCACCCGGACCGGGGGATTCTGTTGCCGCGGGATTTCCGTACGTTGCTGGACGACGCAGGGGCCGCGGAGAGGATCGATCTGTGGGTGCTGCACGAGGCCGTGCGCCAGATGGCGGCGTGGCGTGCGGTGGGGGTGCGGGTGCCGGTCAGCGTGAATATTTCGGCACGTTCGCTCCAGCGCAGCAATTTGAGTGCGTACATCGGGGCGTTGATCGATGCCTATCCCGATTTGTCCGCCGCCGATCTCGAGCTGGAGGTGCGGGAGCGGGCATTGATCGAGCAGATGCCGGCGTTGCTGAGGCAGGTGCGGGCGTGCACGGAGCTGGGCATCCGCTTTGCCATCGATGGTTTCGGGACGAGTTTTGCGCGCTTCACTTATCTGAGTGGCTTGCCGCCGGTGCGATTGAAGATCGATCGCCGCTTCGTCGGGCGCATGCTGGAACATCCGGATGACCGTGCCGTTGTGCGGAGCATCCTGGCCCTGGCGGACGCTTTTCGCTGGCCGGTGGTTGCCACTGGGGCTGAAACGCTCACCCATGTGGTCCAGCTGACGCGTCTGGGGTGCGAAACCGCCCAGGGCTTCGCCATCGCCCGTCCGATGCCCGCCAGCAAGGTGAGGGCGTGGCTGGAGGGCGGCAAAGCGTAAGGGGGGGCGCCCCCGCATCGGTTGCGCCGGTCGGTGTGACTGCTGCGCAACTCGATCCGGGGGGCGCGCACTTCGTGCAGGGCGAGGCGATGGCGGATTCGTTCGCCCTTCACTAAGCGGGGGGCTCAGGTCAGCACGTCGACGGTGGCGTCGATCTGGGCCTTGAGGCCGACGAGGTCGACGGCGGTGCCGCTGCCCTGGGCTACGCTGGTGTAGATGCCGTCGCCGTTGCCGTCGTGGTAAACCTCGAAGTAGCTCTTGTGGCCCTTGGTGAAGGTTTCCAGGACGTAGCCGGCTTCGAGTTCGGTGAAGGTGGTGTTGGGGGAGGTGTTGAGGATCTTGGTGCTGCCGTCGGGGCGGACCGCTTCAACCTGGGTGATGGCGCCGTTGGCGTCGAAGGTGAAGCTGTCGCGGATGAGGGGCTGCACGTTGAGGCGGGTGGTGGCGCTGCCGGCCTGGATGAAGGTGGTGGTTTCGGAGGCGATGGCGTAGAAGCCGCTGGTGTCATCGGCGACGAACTGGATGGTCTTGACGGTGCTGCCGGACAGGGTGGTTTCGGTGATGCTGCCGTCGGCGTTCAGTGTGAAGTGCTGGCCGGGCAGGATCTCCCGGTTGTGCGTGATGGTCTTGCCGTCGTCATCGTCGTCGCCCGTCGTGCCGGTGACGATCTGGACGCCCGTCACGGCGCCGTCGCTGATGGTGAAGGTGTAGCCGTGGAGGTGGCCCTGGCTGTCGGTGGTGTCGGGCTCGGCGATGGTGTGGGTTTCGGACGTGATGTGGTAGAGCGTGGCGTCGCTTGTGTCCTGGGTGTATTGGATGGTGTCGGTGCCCCACGGTTTGGTGAGGGTTTCCGTGACGACGCCGTCCGTTACCGTGAAGGTGGTGTTGCTGGGGATGGTGAGGCTATGGGTGTGTGTGCCGTACACAGTGCCGATACCCGTTATCTGGCCGTCGGTGAAGGTGAACTGGAAACCGGCAGTGGTCCTGGTGTTCAGATTCTCGTGTGCATGACTCATGGGTGTCTCCTTCGCAGGTGGGGGAATCCGGAAGGCATTCTTTCCGAAGTCTCCGCAAGGGGCGGTTAAGAAATGCAAGGAAATGTAGCGCGCCGGAGCACCCCGGCGCAGGGCTCGCTTCTACTGGGTACTTGGGCAGGTGTTCTAGCCGTGGTGCAGGCAGAAGCGGGATGGGGGCGGGCAGGCGGTGCTGCTGCTTTCCGTCCGTGCCAGTTCGGCGGCCAGGGCGGCGAAGCTGGCGAGGCCGGCGCTGCGCAGCGGCCGGTAGGGGACGCCGTGGCGTTCGCAGGCGCGTTTGAGCAGGGCGACGGCGTTGTGGCCGACGCAGTCGGTGGGGAAGACGACGAGGTCGGTGTTGGCCAGGCTGCTGGCAAACAGGCCGCGGCGGTCTTCGATGCCGCCGTCGTGGAGGATGAGTTCGCCGCCGGCGGTCTTGACCATGGCGTGGATGGCCTGGGATGAATGGGGGCGGCCGCCGACGTAGAGGATGCGTTTGCCGCGCAGGGCGTCGGCGATGCTGCCCTGGGCGGGGCCGGCGTCGGAGAACTGGGCGGTGAGGTGGCGGTCGATGGCTTCGAATTCGGCGCGGATCTCGTCGCCGAAGCGACGCGATTCGGTGAGGGCGGTCTTGAGGGACTGGGCCTTGGCGTCGGCTTCCTGCAGGCGCTCTTCCAGTTTGTTGGCGCGGGCCTCGTGGTGGGCGGCCTGCTGGTTTTGCGTTTGCAGGGCGGCTTCGAGGGCGTGCACCTGGGCTTCCAGTTGGGTGATGCGGGTGTCCGCCGGGGTGGGGAGGGGGGCGGCGGCGCGCTGCCGTTCGAGGGCGCTGTGTTGCTGGGCGAGTTCCTGCAGGCGGGCTTGCTGGCGTTCGACCTTTTCCTTGAGGTGGGCGTTGTCTTCTTCGAGGGCGAGTAGGCGGCGGATGTCGGCGCGATTGGCCGCCCCGACCAGGTGGGACAGCATGTGCACTTCGCCGAAGACCTGCTGACGCAGGCTGAGGGAGGTGGCCGGGTGGGTCATCAGGGCCCAGTAGGCGCCGGGAACGTCGCCGTGGCGCAGGCATTCGGTCCAGGCCGCATAGAGTTCGTCGTCGTTCTTGTGGCGCTGGAAGCGCTTCAGGTCGGCGGCATAGAGGGTGTCGAGCAGTTTGTTGAGGGCCTTGGCGCCGGGGCCGCCTTCGCCGGAAAGGCGGACGGCCATGTGGTGGATGTCCAGGTCGGTGGCCTTGGTGCGATCCAGTTCGGAATATTTGGGGATGAGCTTGCGTAGATCGGCGGTGCTCAGGCAGGTGCCGATCAGCGAGCAGTGGAAATAGCCGTCGAGCTCGTGCAGCCGCGTGCGCCGCCGCACGAAGCTGCCGGCGGGCAGTCTGGCCGGCGGGGGGAACGCGTCTTCCATCCAGGCGGGTGTCGTGGTGGCGGCATTATCGGTCTGGAACAGATGGGTGGGACGGTTCATGACGGCGGCTCCGGAGATTTCGTTGTACACAAAGATATACAGCGATGCTCCGCCTTGCAATGTGACTTGTGGTCCAGGGGCTTTCGGAAGGACCTCAATTTATTTGTATGGAATTTTTTGTGCGCCGTATAAACTGCGGCCATGAATGCAAACATCATCCATCACGGCGCAGTCGACGGGGTGACGGGATCGTGTCACCAGCTCTTCATCGATGACATCAACAGCCTGTTGATCGACTGCGGCCTGTTCCAGGGCGCGGAGACGGCGCCGGACGGTGCGGCGGCGCAGGATCGGCTGGAGATCGGTTTTCCGCTGGAGGCTGTGCGGGCCTTGGTGGTGACCCATGTGCATATCGATCACGTGGGGCGGATTCCGTGGTTGCTGGCGGCGGGTTTCAAGGGCTTGATCCTGTGCAGCGAGCCGTCGGCCAAGCTGTTGCCGGTGGTGCTGGCGGATGCCTTCGCGTTCGGGGTGAGCCGCGATGCGCGGCTGGTGGAGCGCTATCTGGAGATGGTCGAGCAGCGCATCCGCCCGCTCAAGTGGAATACCTGGTACCGGGTTTTCGATGGGAATGGGGCAAAGGGGGCGGGTTGCCGGATTCGCTTGCAGCGCGCCGGGCACATTCTCGGTTCGGCCTATGTGGAGGTGGAACTGACGCGGGCCGGCGGCGCGGTGAGGCGGGTGGTGTTCTCGGGCGATCTGGGGGCGCCGTTCACGCCGCTGCTACCGGCGCCACGCTCGCCTGAGGCGGCGGATGTGGTGGTGCTGGAGAGCACTTATGGAGACAAGATCCACGAGAACCGCCACGATCGGCGCCGGCAGCTGCAGACGGTGGTGGAGAAGGCGCTCGGCAACGGTGGCACGGTGATCGTGCCGGCTTTCAGCATCGGCCGTACGCAGGAGTTGCTCTACGAGTTCGAGGACATCCTGTACCAGCAGCGGCGCCAGCCGGGGCCCCATGCGGCAAGCTGGGCGAGCTTGCCGTTCTATCTGGATTCACCGCTGGCCGGACGCTTCACGCGGCTGTATGGGGAACTGCAGCCGTTCTGGGACGAGGAGGGGCTGGCCCGTGTGCGTGCCGGCCGCAAGCCGCTGGCCTTCGAGCAGCTGACGGGGATAGAGGATCATGTGGAACACGAGGCGACGGTGCGCCGCCTGGCCCGCAGCGGCGAGCCGGCGGTGGTGATCGCGGCCAGTGGTATGTGTGCCGGCGGGCGGGTGATGAACTATCTGAAGGCGATGCTGCACGACCCGCGCCACGATGTGCTGTTTGTCGGCTACCAGGCGCGCGGTACGCCGGGCCATGCGATCCAGACCTACGGGCCGCAGGGCGGCTATGTGGAGATCGATGGGGAGCGCGTCGGGATTCGGGCCGGCATTCATTCCCTGTCCGGCTATTCGGCGCATGCGGATCAGAACGATCTGGTGCGCTTCGTCACCCGCATGCTGGTGTTGCCGGCGGAGGTGCGTCTGGTCCATGGCGAAGCCGCGGCCCGCCACGCGCTGGCCGAGCGGCTCGTCCGTGAGACGGAGGGGCGGGTTGCGGTGGTGAACGGCGGGGGATGAGGTGTATCCCCGGCGCGGAGGCTCAGTGCAGGTCGTCCTTGTCCGGCGGAACGGGCAGGATGGGGATGCCTTCTTCCAGCAGTTCGATCATGTCGCTGGGCTTGGCCTGACCGCGGATGGCCCGTTCTTCGGCGTCGCCATGGTGAATGCGGCGGGCTTCCTCGACGAAACGCTCGCCGACGTCCTCGGACTGCCGGGCGGCGGTACGCAGGGCTTCGATCAGCTTGGCTGCGATGGCCTGCGGGTCCGGCTCCGCGACAGGCGGCCGGGAGTGGGACGAGGTCTGCACGTAGGGCGCGGAGGGCAGCCGCCTGACCTGGTGAGTGCCGCAGTGGGGACAGCTCACCAGATTTCGGGCGAGCTGGTTTTCGAAGGCGTCGCTGGAGGCGAACCAGGCTTCGAAGCGATGGCCCTGCTCGCAGCTGAGGTCGAGGACGATCACGGCGCGAAACGGCTGACGCCGGCAAAGGTGGTGCCCGGAACGGGAATCGAACCCGTAGGCTGCGAAGAGGCGGATTTCGAGTCCGCAAAAATGTGGGTCATTGTGCGTCCATTCATTCTTTATGAGGCTGATGCTCGCCGCTGTGTGCTTGTGTGGCTGACAGCCCTTCCGCTTCAACCCGACGAGCCATGGCGACTGCATCCCGCAGATTCAGTTGCAGCATGGCTTGCCCGCCGACGTAACCCGCCAGGGCGCTCGTTGCACGTTGCTCGATTTCGTCGGCGCTTGTCAGGCCGAGTCGAACCAATGCTGCAATGTCCTCTTTGTCGTTGTCGGCGAAGCGGGAGATCTTGCTTACGGCAAGATCAACGGGCGAAAGGACGTGCACGCGAAGCTGATCCACGCCGAGATCTACCGGAATGGCGTCATCCAGGTAGTCCTCGTGCAACAGTGCAAAGGTCGAGTTGTAATTGGTGTCGAGATAGACGACCTGCTGGCTTCCATCCTCCAGCGTGACCTCGACCATCAGATCATTCGGAAGATGGATGCGTCCCCCGAATTCCGCGTCTACATCGGTCGTGACGCGATTGGCCGTGTAGAGATGAACGGCCATCCCACCCGCCAGGTACACATTTACGGGGCTGCACAGTGACAGCCGTTCTGCAAGTTGCTTGAACAACTCCCGCAATCCCTCCGCCAGGGCCGTGTGGGTATGAAACATCTGGTTGGCCGACATGGCTTCAATGCCTGTAGAACTGGTGTGTCAGCATGTCCCGCAAGCGAGGCAGGCTGAAAATCCAGCCCTTTCTGACGACATCTGCCGGAGCCAGTCTTTCGTTCGGATGCAAGGCGAAATACTGCTCGCTGGCTTGCAGCAAGCACCTGGATTCGACGGGAAATCGAGACTGGACGACCATCGCCGCCAAGCGGAACACATTGGCCTCGCGCTGGTCCTGGGCCGATTGCGCAGCTTCTCGTGCAACGGAAGAGCACCGGGCGAGCAGCGCGGATTCCACATCTCTGGCGGTCACTGCCTTACCCTCCGATCACGACGAGTAATTACGATCTTCTCGATCATAAATAACAACGGCCCCGTGAGGGGCCATTGCTTGGTGTTGGGTGGTGCCCGGAACGGGAATCGAACCCGTAGGCCGTGAGGCGGCGGATTTTAAGTCCGCTGTGTTTACCAATTTCACCATCCGGGCTGTTGGGTTTATTTCTGCGGCTGCTCGGGCAGCGTGATGTTCACTTCGAGGATCTCGCAGTTGTCCTGCTTTTCGAGCTGGACCTTGATGTCGTCGAGGCCGACATTGACGTACTTGGAGATGACTTCGATGAGTTCCTTCTGCAGCGCGGGCAGGAAGTCCGGTGCACGGTTGCTGGTGCGCTCGTGGGCAATGATGAGCGACAGGCGCTCCTTGGCTACCGCGGCGGTCTTGGGCTTCGAGCCGAAAAAGTAGGAAAGGAGGGACATCTTACTTGCCTCCGAAGAGTCGCTTCAGGATGCCGGGCTTTTCATAGCTGACGAAGCGCAGCGGGCGGTCTTCACCGAGGAAGCGGGCTACCACGTCCTGATAGGCGAAGGCGACGTCGCTGTCCTTCAGGTGGATGGCGGGCGTGCCCTGGTTGGAGGCCTGCAGGACGTCGTCGGATTCGGGAATCACGCCGATCAGCGGCACGCGCAGCAGCTCCTGCACGTCCTTGTAGGACAGCATTTCGCCTTCTTCGACGCGCTTGGCTGCATAGCGGGTGATCAGGAGGTGTTCCTTGACCGGTTCGCGGCCTTCGATGGCGCGGCGGCTCTTGCTCTGCAGGATGCCGAGGATGCGGTCGGAGTCGCGCACCGAGGAGACTTCGGGGTTGGAGACGACGATGGCCTCGTCGGCGAAGGTCAGCGCCATGACGGCGCCGCGCTCGATGCCGGCGGGGGAGTCGCAGACCACGTAGTCGAAGCCCTGGTGGGAGAGATCCTTCAGGACCTTCTCGACGCCTTCCTCGGTCAGCGCGTCCTTGTCGCGGGTTTGCGAGGCGGGCAGGATGAACAGGTTGTCGCAGTGCTTGTCCTTGATCAGGGCCTGGCTCAGGTTGGCTTCGCCATTGATGACGTTGACCAGGTCGTACACCACCCGGCGTTCGCAGCCCATGATCAGGTCGAGGTTGCGCAGGCCGACGTCGAAGTCGATGACCGCGGTCTTGAAGCCACGCAAGGCCAGCCCGGACGAGATGCTCGCACTGGTGGTGGTCTTGCCGACGCCGCCCTTGCCGGACGTGATTACGATGACGCGTGTCACGGGATCCCCTTAAATAGTGGTGTCGCTTCAGTGGTCGTTCTGAAGCGGGGTGATTTCGAGAGTATGTTGGTTGTCCGAGCCGATGAGGCGCACCTGGGCGGCACGCCCGGCGACGTTTTGCTGGATGCCGCGTTCGAAGGTGCGGTACACCCCGGCGATGGAGACCAGCTCGGGACCGAAATTGGTGCTGAAGATGCGGGCCGATGTGTCGCCCCGGGCGCCGGCGAGGGCGCGGCCGCGCAGCGGGCCATAGACGTGGATGCTGCCGTCGGCGATGACTTCCGAGCCGGGGCTCATGCCGGCGAGCAGCACGAGGTCGCCGCCCTTGGCGTAGACCTGTTGGCCGGAGCGCAGCGGGCGCTCGACGATCAGTGTGGGGGCCACGGAACTGCCGGTAGTCGGCTGGGCTTCGGCAACGGGTTCCGGCGCAGGGGCCGGAGCGGGCGCCGCCACGGGTTCGGGTTGGGGCGCCGGCGCTGCGGGTTGCGGCGTGGCGACGGGCCTTTCGGCCGACATGCCTTCCTGGCCGAGCATCGCCAGGTTGGCGCGACGGGCACCTTCGTGCAGGTGTCCGGGCAGGTGGCGCACGCCGATGGGCTGCACCTGGTAGCGCCGCAGCAGGCTGGTGATGGCGGTCCAGTCCACCCAGTCGGGGGCACCAGTCAGTTGGGAGAAGTCGAGCACTACCGGTTCGCCGGCAAAGAAGTCGGGCATGCCGCCCATCATCATGTGCATGGCGTCGGCGAGACGCACGGCGTCCGTCTCCCTGACGTAGGCGGTCATCACCGCCAGGCTGGCGCCTTTGAACTCGATCAATTTGCCCTGGGAAGCGTCGGCCATAGAAGATCTGCTGCGTGAGTGCGGACTAAAGCCGTGGAAGTCTACTTTTCGGCAGGGTTTCGGGCAAGTCCGCGGGTGCAAGGGGTTGTGTCAGTGAAGGGTGGGCGGTTCGTCGAACAGCGCGCCGATGTCGTCCGCACTGAAGCGGTATTCGTGGTTCGACAGGTCGTCGTGGATCAGCACTTCGCCGTGTTCGGCCAGCATGGACTCCAGTTCGGCACGGCCGAGGGAGCGAAGCATGTCGCGTACCTTGTCCCAGTCCTGTGGCCAGTCGTGCGTGACTTCGCGGGCGTCCAGCAGGCGCACGGTTTCCTGGTGGAAGAGGCGCAGCAGCACTTCGTCGGCGGGCAGGTTGAGCAGTTCTTCGGGGCGGATCGTCGAGGCCAGGCGGGTGACGCGGTCCCAGCCGTCGGCGTCCTTCTTGTCGGCGTCCGGCAGCTTTTGCAGGAACAGGCAGGCGGCGGCGTTTTCCGATGCGGCGGTGTGCAGCGCGGCGGGTTGCTGTTCGGACTGGGTCAGGTAGTGCTCGAAGATCTCGGCGACGCTGTCGCCCTCGATCGGCACATAGCTCTGGTACGGGTGGCGCAGGCCGGGCATGTCGAGGCTCAGCAGCAGCTGGCCGTCGCCGAGCAGGTCGGCGATGCCGTGCTGGCCGGCGGCTTCGGGGGTGGCCTTGGCGTAGCCGCGCAGGTTGAGGGCTTCGTTGATGTCCACCACCAGCAGGCTGACCGGGCCGTGGCCCTGCAGCTGGATGGTCAGGCGGCCGGCCTGCTTGAGGTTGCCGCCGATGACGCTGGCGATGGCGCTCATGGCGCCGAGCAGGTCGCGGACGTTGGCCGGGTAGTCGCGGTTTTCGAGGATACCTTGCCAGACGTCGTCGAGCTTGACGACGGCGCCGCGGATGTCGAGGTCCTCAAGCAGGAAGCGCTGGATGTAGGAGTTGCTCATTCCGGGGTTCCCGTCGCGGTGAGGAAGCTGGTGTACAGGGTGGTGTCGAGGCCGACCAGCAACTGGCCGCTGTCGGTCTCGATGACCGGGCGGCGGATCAGGCTGGGAAATTCCTGCATCAGCTGCACAGCGGCGCTCTGGGTCTCGATGGCTTGCTGCTCGGCGGACAGCTTGCGCCAGGTGGTGCCGCGGGTATTGACGAGGCTCTTCCAGCCGATGGCCTTGCTCCAGGCGTGCAGCTTGCCCGAGTCGATGCCGGACTTCTTGTAGTCGTGGAAGGTGTAGGCGACGCCATGTTCGTCGAGCCAGGCGAAGGCCTTCTTCATGGTGTCGCAGTTTTTTATGCCGTAGATCGTGGTCATCGGGAAAACAGCGCGACGCCCCGGAGGGCGTCGCTGGAAAATCAAACAGATGGAACGGATTTTAGCCGTCCCGGAGTGGGCGCGGGCTTATTTCTTGAGGGCCTTGGCGAAGGCGGAGGCCAGCGAGCCGGCGAGGGCTGGTTCGCGGTTCGGTTTGCCGGCCGGGCGCTGGCCGCCGCGCGGTGCGTCGCGCCGGTCGCCGCCGGGCTTGTGGCCGCCGGCCTGGGGCTGGTCGCCCATGCGCATGGTGAGGGCGATGCGCTTGCGGGGCAGATCCACTTCGGTGACCTTCACTTTCACGACCTGACCGGCCTTCACGATGGTGTGCGGGTCCTTGACGAAGCGGTCGGACAGGGCCGATACGTGGACCAGGCCGTCCTGATGGACGCCGATGTCCACGAAGGCGCCAAAGTTCGTGACGTTGGTGACCACGCCTTCGAGGATCATGCCGACGGCGAGGTCCTTCAGGTCCTCGACGCCTTCCTTGAAGCTGGCGGTCTTGAACTCGGGGCGCGGGTCACGGCCGGGTTTGTCGAGTTCCTTCAGGATGTCCTGCACGGTGGGCAGGCCGAAGCGTTCGTCTGTATAGCGCTCGGCCTTCAGCTGGCCGATGGCGCGGGCGTCGCCCATCAGGTCACGGACGTTCTTCTGGATGTCGGCGAGGATGCGCTCGACCACCGGATAGGCTTCCGGGTGCACCGCGGAGGCGTCGAGCGGGTTGCTGCCGCTGGTGATGCGCAGGAAGCCGGCGGCCTGTTCGAAGGTCTTGGGGCCGAGGCGCGGCACGTCGAGCAGCGCGGCACGGTTGGGGAAGGGACCGTTGGCGTCCCGGTGGGCGACGATGTTGGCGGCCAGCGTGGCGTTGAGGCCGGAGATGCGGGTCAGCAGGGCGACGGAGGCCATGTTCACGTCCACGCCGACGGCGTTCACGCAGTCCTCAACCACTGAATCCAGCGCGCGGGCCAGGCGGGTCTGGTTGACGTCGTGCTGGTATTGGCCGACGCCGATGGACTTGGGGTCGATCTTGACCAGTTCGGCCAGCGGATCCTGCAGGCGGCGGGCGATGGAGACGGCGCCGCGCAGGCTGACGTCTAGGTCCGGGAATTCCTTGGCGGCCAGTTCGGACGCCGAATACACCGAGGCGCCGGCTTCCGACACGACGATCTTGGTCATGTGCAGCTCGGGGCGCAGTTTGATGAGGTCGGCGGCGAGCTTGTCGGTCTCGCGGCTGGCGGTGCCGTTGCCGATGGCGATCAGCGACACCTTGTGCTTCTCGCACAGCTTGGACAGGGTATGCAGGCTGCCGTCCCAGTCGCGGCGCGGCTCGTGGGGGTAGATGGTGGCGGTGTCGAGGAGCTTGCCGGTCTGGTCGACGATGGCCACCTTGACGCCGGTGCGCAGGCCGGGGTCAAGGCCCAGGGTGGCGCGGGCGCCGGCGGGGGCGGCGAGCAACAGGTCCTTCAGGTTGCGGCCGAAGACGCGGATGGCTTCCTCTTCCGCCTGCTCGCGCAGCTGGCCGAGCAGTTCGAGTTCCAGGTGCAGGGAGATCTTGACGCTCCACGCCCAGCGCACGGTTTCGCGCAGCCAGGCGTCGGCGGCACGCCCCTGGTCCTTGACGCCGAAATGGCCGGCGATGCGCCCTTCGCAGGGGTTGGGGCCGGGCGTGCTGCCGTCGGTGGGGTCGGAGTCGAGGGCCAGTTGCAGGCGCAGGAAGCCTTCGTTGCGGCCGCGGAACAGGGCCAGCGCCCGGTGGGACGGCACGGTGCCGATGGCTTCGCGGAAGTCGAACCAGTCGCGGAACTTGGCGGCGGCCGGGTCGTTTTCCTTATCGGCGATCACCGTCGAGGCGACGACGCCGTGATCCTGCAGGTATTCGCGCAGCTTGCCGATCAGCTCGGCATCCTCGGCGAAGCGCTCCATCAGGATCTGGCGGGCACCGTCGAGCACCGATTTGGTGTCGGCGAAACCGGCTTCGGCGTTCAGGTAAGCGCTGGCTTCGCTTTCCGGCACCAGGGTCGGGTCGGCCAGAAGCGCATTGGCGAGGGGTTCGATGCCGGCTTCACGGGCGATCTGGGCCTTGGTGCGGCGCTTCTGCTTGTAGGGCAGGTAGAGGTCTTCGAGGCGCTGCTTGGTTTCGGCGTTTTCGATGGCTTCACGCAGCGCGGGGTCGAGCTTGCCCTGCTCGTCGATGCTGGCGATTACCGCGGCGCGGCGATCCTCCAGTTCGCGCAGGTAGCCGAGGCGTTCTTCCAGGTTGCGCAGCTGGGTGTCGTCCAGGCCACCGGTCACTTCTTTACGGTAGCGGGCCACGAAGGGCACGGTGGCGCCTTCGTCGAGAAGCTGCACGGCAGCGAAAACCTGACGGGGCTGTACACCTAGTTCGGCGGCAATGCGTTGTTCGATCGGCAGAAGCATGGACGGGGGAAGGCCTCAAAAAGGGCGCATGGTGCAGAAAGGCAGCCGCGCCTGCAAGTCCGTAGCCGGTGGAGTTTCCGGTAAAATCTCACGATTATCCATGTCGCGCAGACTGCCGTTTTCGCGTACATCCAGTCGGAGCGCCCCTTGGGGCGACCCGATACAGCAGGAGAGCACACCGCATGAATCCCAAGATTGCCGCGCTGACGCTGGCGCTGGGCCTGATGATGGCCGGAGGCGAAGCCTCTGCCGCCCATCACCAGGCCAAGGCCGGTGCTCACAAGGCAGCCCCGGCTTCCAAGCCGGAGGCCAAAAAGACCGCCAAGGCCGGAAAGTCTTCCGAGGCCAAGGCCAGCGCATCCAAGAAAACCTTTTCGACCAAGTCCGCCTCGGGCAAGGCCGCCAAGGCCGAAACGCCGCGCCATGCGGTGAAATCCGGCAAGGCCGGCCACCACGACAAAGCCGCGGTTGCCGAGAAAGGCGGCAAGGCGGGCAAGGGAAAGGGCAAGGCCGAGCGTAATGACCGCCGCCATCACGGCAAGGCGGTTCGGGAGGAGCGGACGCCGCAGGTCGCTGCACCCCTTTCGCCGGATGCCAAGGCGGCTGCCAAGGCTGCCGCGCTGAAGACCGTCGAGTCCCGCGTCGAGCCGCCGAAGCCGCCTAGCCGCAGCCATGGCCGCGCCATCGGGCGGGAGGCCTATGCGCCGATGGCGGGGCGCGAGGCATTGGGGCGTGAGGCCTTTACGCCGAATTCGGCACCGCTGCCGCCGGCGGAGCGTCGCGCGGCGATTCCGGTGCCGCCGCCGGCCGTGTCCAGTGGGCGCCAGAGCGTGGTGATTCCCCCGCCGGTCAGTGCGCCGGCCCCTGTTGCGCCGACGGCCGTTGCGGCGCCGCGTCCGGCTCCTGCGCCCCAGGTTCATGCCGTACGTGCGCCGTCCAGCTTTTCCAGTGGGGAAATGTCGGCGGCGGAAGCGGCGGCTGCCGCGGCCGCCGCGGTCAATGCGCCGGCTGCGCCCGCTCAGGCCCCGGCTCCCGCTCCCGTTCCCCGTGCGGTCCTTGCGCCAACTGTGCCCGTGAGTGTGCCGCAGGCGCCGCCTGCGAGTACTGCCGTGTCTTCCGGCAATGCGCCGCTGGCAGTGACGACACCAACGCCGTCACGTCCGGTGCGGGGCGCTTCGCGGGCTTATGCGATGGATGGTGCGACCTTCTATCAGGGCGGTCGCAAGATCCGGGTCCAGGGGCTCGATGTACGTGAGCCCGGCATGACCTCCGAGCATGCTACCCAGCGCCTGCAACGGGCGCTGGATTCGGGCAGCGTGACGATTGAGCCGGTGGAGATGGATGGCTCCGGCCATACCCTCGCGATCGTCCGCGTGAATGGCCGCAATGTGGCCGATACGGTGCGGGCGGCCAACTGAGCGCTCCCAGGGCTGGGCGGCGCCCAGCCCACCCCCGCGGGGACAAGGAAAGCTGGGGCTGCCCGACGTTTTCTTTTCTTGAGGCCGCTGCTTCTTACATTGCGATGAGGGTCTGCCGGCCCCACCAGTTGGTGCCGGCAGCCAGCTCGACAGGCTCCTTCACCGCGGCGGCTTCGACGCACAGCATGCGGCGGAAGCCGTCGGCAGGCATGTCGGCGAGGGCCGCGCACTTTTCCTCCCACGGATTCCAGATCACTATATCGGGGAAGTTCTCGGTGTGGATGCCCATGGCCCGGTGATCTTCCCGTACCAGCAGCGTGCGGGGCGCGCCGTGATACACGCGGTCCACTTCACTGTCGATGGCGAGGCCGACGCCGGTTTCCTTCTTGATCCGGTCGCCGTCGGCGCTGTCCCGGTATTCGAGCCCGCGCAGGCCATCGACGCTCAAGGCCTCCACCTCGCGTACCTTCAGGTAGGTGTGCAGGGCGGCGGTGAAGTGGAACGGCGTGTCGCCGGTGTTCTCCACTTCCAGTTCCATGTCGAGGCGGTCGCCGCCGATGGAAATGCTCATTTCGGCTGCAAACGCGTGCGGCCACAGGGCGCGGGTGGCGTCGTCGTCGGTGAGGCGCAGCGTGGCGACGGCGTAGTCCTTGCCGGCGCGGGTGCTGGAAACAGCCCAGCGACGGTTGCGGGCGAAGCCGTGCTTGGGCAGGGGGCCGAGGCCGGCGAACTGCGGGAAGCACACCGGCACGCCGCCGCGGATGGCGGTGCTGCCGTCGAAGACGGCCTTGGGGCTGAGATAGAGACGGTCTTCGCCGCCGGCGGGTGTCCAGGACAGTACATGGGCGCCGAACAGGGAGATCAGGGCGACAGCGCCGTCCGGCGTCTGCAGCTTGAGAACGGGCTGGCCGTGCAATTCGGCGGTTTCGATCTGGTCGGTCATGTTTCGCGGGCCGGCCGCGTGGGGCCGGCGCTTCAGTGTTACAGAGGGCGCGATGATAACGCGGCGACTTCCCGGTGGCGGAAGCAGTCGGTGGTGTGATCGTTCACCATGCCGGCGGCCTGCATGAAGGCGTAGCAGATGGTTGTGCCGACGAAGCGGAAGCCGCGTTTCTTGAGGGTTTTGCTGAGCTGGTCGGACAGTGGTGTGCTGGCTTGGGCGTCGGCAAGGCTGCGCAGCTCGTTGTGGATCGGCTGGCCGTCCACAAAGCGCCACAGCCATGTGTCGAAGCTGCCGAACTCGGCCTGGATGTCCAGGAATGCACGGGCGTTGTCGATGGTGGAGGCGACCTTCAGGCGGTTGCGGACGATGCCCGGGTTGGCGAGGAGGGCGGCTTGATCGGCTTCGGTGAAGCGGGCCACTGCGGCCGGATCGAAGCCGGCGAAGGCCTGGCGGTAGTTCTCGCGCTTGCGCAGCACGGTGATCCACGATAGCCCGGCCTGGGCGCCTTCGAGGGTCAGGAGTTCGAACAGGGCTCGGTCGTCGTGCAGCGGCACGCCCCATTCCTCGTCGTGGTAGGCCTGGTACAGGGGGTCGTCCCCGCACCAGGCGCAGCGGATGGGCTGGCTGGCGTTGTTCATCGTCAGCCCTGCAGGGTCAGGATGCCGTGCTTGACGGTGTTGTCTTCCGGGTCGTTGGTCAACACGAAGCCCAGACTGGCGACGAATTTCAGCATGCGTTCGTTGTTCGACAGGAATATCCCGGTCATCGCGTGCAGGCCGCGGTTGCGCGCGGTCTCGATCAGCACGCCCATCAGGCGCCGGGCGAGGCCGCGGTGCTGCCAGTCCTCGGCGACTACGATCGCGAACTCACAGGTCTCGCCATCCGGATTGACCGCGTAACGGGTCACGCCGATTTCCACTTCGACTCCGTCTTCCTCGATGGTGGCGACGAAGGCCATTTCCCGGTCATAGTCGATCTGCGTGAGGCGGGCCACCATTGCCGGCGGCATCTCACGCAGGGTGTTCATGAAGCGCAGGTACTTGGTTTCCGGCGACAGCTTGCGCACGAACTCGATTTCCAGATCCGCATCTTCGGGCTTGATCGGTCGTACGGTGATCTCGCCTTCCGGCATCGAGATCTTGGTGATCAGGTGCGACGGATAGGGGTGGATCGCCATGTGGTCATAGCGGTCGGCGGTGGGGGCGATGTTGTCCACCACGATGCGCGCATCGACGGCGACGGCGCCGTGCTCGTCTACGATCAGTGGGTTGATGTCCATCACGCGGATCCACGGCAGCTCGCAGACCATTTCGGAGATGCGCAGCAGCACGAACTCCAGCGCCTCCATGTTGATCGGCGGCATGTTGCGGTATTCGCCGAGCAGCGTGGATACGCGGGTGGACTTGATCAAGTCCTTGACCAGGTAGTTGTTGAGCGGCGGCAGGGCGACCGCACGGTCGGCCTGGATCTCCACGTGGGCACCGCCTTCGCCAAAGGTGATCACCGGTCCGAAGATCGGGTCGCGGAAGGAGCCGACCATCAGCTCGCGGCCGTAGGGCTTGATGACCATCGGTTCGATGGCGACGCCATTGATGATGGCGTCCGGGCGCTTGCGCTTCACTTCCTCCAGGATTTCCTGGTAGGCGGAGCGTACGGCGGCGAGGCCGCTGAGGTTGAGGCGCACGCCGCCGGTGTCGGCCTTGTGGGTGATCGACGGCGAGTCGATCTTCATGGCCACCGGCAGGCCCAGTTCTTCGGCTAGCACCATCGCCTCGGTGGCAGAGCGGGCGACGACGGTCTGCGCGATGGGAATCCGGAAGGCCGCCAGCAGGGCCTTGGATTCCATTTCGTTGAGGTTCTTGCGTCTCTCGGACAGGGCCGTTTCGATGACCAGGCGGGCGCTTTCCACCGACGGTGGGTTGAGGTCGGAGGACAGGGAGCTCGGCGTCTGTACCAGCAGTTTCTGGTTTCGGTAGTAAGCCGAGATGTGACCGAACAGCTCCACCGCCGGTTCCGGCGTGCGGAAGGTGGGAATGCCGGCAGTCTCGAACAGCTTGCGCCCCTCACGCACTTGCTCCTCGCCCATCCAGCAGGTGAACACCGGCTTGTCGGCAGCCCGTTCGATCTCGATGACCTTTTGCGCGACTTCGGTGGGGCGGGCCATGGCCTGGGGGGTCAGGATGGTCAGCACGCCTTCCACGTTCTCGTCGGCCAGCACGATGTCGAGGGTCTTGCTGTAACGCTCGGGGTCAGCATCGCCGATGATGTCCACCGGATTGCAGTGGGACCAGTTGGCCGGCAGGATCTCGTTGAGCTTGGCGACCGTGCCGTCGGACAGGGTGGCCAGTGGAATGCGCAGGTCGGCGGCGCGGTCGGCGGCCATCACGCCGGGGCCGCCGCCGTTGGTGATCACGGCCAGGCGGTTGCCGCGCGGGCGGAAGTGGGAGAACAGCGCGTTGGCGGCAGCGAACAGCTGGCCCATGTTGTACAGGCGGATCACACCGGCGCGGCGCAGTGCTGCATCGAACACCGCGTCCTCGCCGACCGTGGCTCCGGAGTGCAGAAGTGCGGCGTGGGAGCCGGCCGGATGACGCCCGACCTTGATCAGCAGCACCGGCTTGACGCGGGCCGCGGCGCGCAGCGCGCTGACGAAGCGGCGCGCGTCCTTGATGCCTTCTACGTATAGAAAAATGCTCTCGGTGCGAGCGTCCGAGACCATGAATTCGAGAACCTCGCCGAAGTCGATGTCCACCGAGGTACCGAGGGATACGACCGACGAAAAACCGACGTTGTTGGGCCGGGCCCAGTCGAGGATCGCCGAACAGAGGGCGCCGGACTGGGAGATCAGGCCGATGGAGCCCTTGATGGCACCGCCGTGGGCGAAGCTGGCGTTGAGGCCGAGTTCGGGGCGCAGCACGCCCAGACAGTTGGGGCCGAGCAGACGGATGCGGTGGCGCCGGGCGTTTTCGACGGTGTTCTTCTCGAGCATGCGGCCGCGCGGACCGGCGTCGGAGAAGCCCGACGGCAGCACTACCACGGATTTGCAGCCGGCACGCCCACAGGCGTCGACGATGGCCGGCACGCGGTCGGCCTTGGTGGTGATGACGGCCAGGTCAAGGCGCTGGGGGATGTCCTCGACGCTCTTGTAACAGGGGACGCCCAGCACTTGGTCGTACTTGGGATTGACGGTGAACAGCTTGCCCTTGAAGCTGGCCTCCAGCATGTTGCGGACGAGAATGTTGCCGAGGGACAGCTCTCTTTCGCTGGCGCCGATGATGGCCACGGAGCGGGGCTCGAAGAGGGGCGTGAGGTAGTGCTGTTCGTTCATGATGGGTACTCGGGTGAGTGCGAATCGTGCGGCTATTGGGTTGCCGTTGCCACGGGGCTTCGGGGCGTCTGGGGCCGGGCCGGATTTTACCCTGCGGTGGGGATACTGGTATTGGTAATCCTACTGATTTATTGCGTTGCACAACGAAAGCTGTGATCTAGGTCAATTTGTGTGAATTCAATTTGTTGCGCGCATGCAACGCTTACCCGGAAGGCATGCGTTCGGGGTGTGACACGAGGATGTGAGGTGTCGTGACCCGGAGCGTCCCGCAGGCACGAATTTCGTCGAACATGAAAATTCGTGCCAATTTTATTTGACGAGCTTCCGATAGGTGTGTACTATTCGCGGCTCTCGGGGTGTAGCGCAGTCCGGTAGCGCGCTTGCTTTGGGAGCAAGATGTCGGGAGTTCGAATCTCTCCACCCCGACCAAAGCTTGACCCGAGTGCCCGCGGCGAACTGCCCGTAGCTCAACTGGATAGAGCACCGGCCTTCTAAGCCGGGGGTTACAGGTTCGATTCCTGTCGGGCAGGCTCTTTGGAAGTTTCAAATCGGCGATTTCGATCGACGATTGCCAGTGGCGGCATTAGCTCAGTTGGTAGAGCACTGGATTGTGATTCCAGGTGTCACCGGTTCGATCCCGGTATGTCGCCCCAAGTATAAGAAAACCCGCTGATTCGTCAGCGGGTTTTCTCGTTTACGGCGCCGGCGGCGTGAAGTTGGGGCGGTGCTGTCTTTTCCGCATCGAATGGCTCAAGCCGATTGCATCTTCGCCGTTAATCAGCCACTACAGTCTGCCTGCTCCAGAGAGTCCACATGAATGCGCCAGAACCGAATTTTCACGGGATTGCTCCGCGGACCGGCGAGCTTGCCCGTATCGTCCGGGTCAATGAGGAGATCAAGGCCATCGTGGCGACGGCCTTCCGCATCAATCTGATGGCCCTCAATGCGATCTTTCTCGCCAAGCGGGCGGGTAATGCTGCGCTCGGGTTCGGTGTGCTGTCCAATGAGTTGCGGCGCTTCGCCCAGGATCTGACCCGCCACATGGCATCCCTGAGGGAAATGACTTCCGGTTCGGTCGGGAGTGTCACCGGTGTCGTGCAGCAGCAGCGTATTGCAGCGATTCTGGCGGAGGCCTTGAGGCTCAGCGGTGACGGTGTGCCGGGTGCGCGGGAGGCTCGCAGGCGTGGTGCCACGCGGCTTGCTGAGCAGCAGGTGCGCTTGCGTTCCCTCGATCTGCGCTTGCGTGCGGCGGTCGAGGAAACCCAGCAATTGGTCGAACTGGGTGGTGTGCTGGCTCGTTCTGCGAAGATCGAGGCGGCCTATGGCGGCAGCTTCAGTGCTGCATTGATGCAGGTCTCGACGGATTTTGCCGAGGTGATCGCGCAGATCAAGCGATCCCTCGAAGTTCTCGGCAAGGAACGCCTCGTAAAGGATTAGGAAACCCATGAAGCAGGCCCATTGCATCTACCAGGACGAGGATCACCGCTGGCTGGCGATCGCGCGGGATACCACCAAGCCTGGTTACATCATCGATACCAATGAATATGTGGTCGTTCACGGGGAGGAGGCCCTGCTGTGCGATCCGGGTGGGATCGAGATCTTTCCGTCGGTGTTCTCCGCCTTGTCGGCGGAGTGCGATCCGACGCGCCTGGCGGGCATCTTCGCGTCCCACCAGGATCCGGACATCATTTCCTCGCTGGCCTTGTGGCTGGAGTTCAAGCCCGACCTGAAGTGTTATACGAGCTGGTTGTGGCAGAGTTTTCTGCCCCATTTCGGCGGGCAGGATTCGACTTTCGTACCGATCCCCGATTCGGGCGTGACGATCCGTCTCGATGGTCTTGAGCTGCAGGCGATTCCGGCCCATTACCTGCATTCGTCGGGCAATTTCCATCTGTACGATCCGAAGGCCAAGATCCTGTTCTCGGGCGATGTCGGCGCAGCCCTGTTGCCGGCGGATCATAACGAGCTGTATGTGCAGGACTTCTCCCGCCACATCCGCCATGCGGAAGGTTTTCACAAGCGCTGGATGGGCTCGGACCGGGCCAAGCGCGATTGGTGCGAGCGCGTCTCCCGCCTGGAGATCGATATGCTGGTGCCGCAGCATGGGGCTATTTACCAAGGTGCCGACGTGCAGCGATTCATCAACTGGTTCGCCGCACTGGAAGTGGGCGTGCTGCGCAGCTAAAGTGTTGCGGCCCCGTTTTTGCGGGGCCCGCCGGCAGCCGGAGCTTTGCCGCGGAACAATGGAGGCGCGGCATGTATCTGGCTCTCAAACATTTTCACATCACCTGCGTGGTGCTCAGCGGCTGTGGCTTCGCCTTGCGGGGCTGGTGGTCGTTGAGCGGCTCGCCGCTGTTGCGGGCCCGTCTGGCGCGGGTGCTGCCCCATATCGTCGATTCCTGCCTGCTGGCCAGTGCGCTCGGCCTGGCCTGGATGGCCGCCCAATATCCCTTCGTGCACGCTTGGTTGACGGCCAAGGTGCTGGGCTTGCTTGTCTATATCGGGCTGGGGAGTGTCGCGCTGAAGGCGACGCGACCGCGTGTGCAGCGCGCCGCGGCTTACGTGGGTGCGCTGGCGACGCTGTCGTGGATCGTCTCGGTGGCGGTCAGCAAGAATCCGCTCGGCTGGCTGGCCTGGCTGTGAGGCCGGGCGCCGGCGGTGCTCAGGCTGAGTGGTGGTTGAGCAGGCGCTTCAGGCCCGGCGTATCGAGAATGCGGATGTGCTTCTGCTGGACGGCGACCAGGCCTTCTTCCTGGAAGCGGGAGAAGGCGCGGGATACCGTCTCGAGTTTGAGGCCCAGGTAGGAGCCGATCTCGTCGCGGGTCATGCGCAGGTGGAATTCCGACGGAGAGAAGCCCCGTGCAGTGAAGCGCTGGGACATGTTCAACAGGAAGGCCGCCAGCCGCTCCTCTGCGCGCATTGAGCCGAGCAACATCATCACACCATGGTCGCGGACGATCTCGCGGCTCATGATCTTGTGGAACTGGTGCTGCAGGCTCTCCACCGTCCGTGACAGCTCTTCGAGCCGGTTGAAGGGGATCACGCAGACTTCGCTGTCTTCCAGCGCAATCGCGTTGCACGAATGGTGTTCGGTGCTGATGCCGTCGAGGCCCAGGACTTCGCCGGTCATCTGGAAGCCGGTCACCTGGTCGCGGCCGTCCTCAAGGATCACGTCGGTCTTGAACGAGCCGGCACGAATCGCGTAGATCGCCTCGAAGTTGTCGCCGGAGCGGTAGAGGTGCTGCTGCCGCTTGATCTTGCGGCGGCTGCCGACGAGCTCGTCGAGCTGGTCGATCTCATTGGGGTCGAGGCCGAAGGGAAGACACAATTCCCGCAGATTGCACTGGGAACACGCGACCTTGATGTCCACGACCGTCACCGGAATCACCGATTTCATCTGCACGCGCAATCACCTGAACTGGATGGTTTTACCAACGTTTGGAGCCCTTTGATCCACGTCAATACTGTTTTGGATCGATTCTGCGATTGTTCAGCGCAACCAACAGAAGTGCACCATGAACACGACACAAAAAGACCTGATATTCGATCCCGAGCTCATTCGCAAATTTGATGTGAATGGCCCGAGGTATACGTCGTACCCGACCGCTGACCGCTTCGTCGAAGCCTTCAACTCCGACGCCTTGGAGCATTGGCTCGGGAGACGTACTGTCGGCGGAATCGGCAAACCGCTTTCATTATACTTCCACATCCCCTTCTGCAATACGATCTGCTACTACTGCGCGTGCAACAAGATCATCACCAAGGATCACGGTCGCTCCGCCAAGTATCTGGATTATCTTGAAAAAGAAGTGGACATGCAGGCGGCCAAGCTCGACGGGTCGCGGGAAGTGCTGCAACTGCACCTGGGCGGCGGCACGCCGACCTTCCTGTCCCACGACGAACTGCGCCGCCTGATGGGCATGGTCCGCAAGCACTTCACGCTGGTGCCGGACGGTGAGTATTCCATTGAGGTCGACCCGCGCAAGGTGGACGAAGCCACCGTTGCGTTGCTGGCCGAACTCGGCTTCAACCGCATGAGCGTTGGCATCCAGGATTTCAATCCGGACGTGCAGAAGGCGGTCAACCGCATCCAGAGCGAGGAAGAAACCAAGCTCGTCATCGACGCGGCGCGGGCCCATGGCTTCAAGTCGGTCAGTGTAGACCTGATCTATGGCCTGCCCAAGCAGAACGTCATCAGCTTCAACCGTACCCTCGAGCAGATCCTGGCGCTGTCGCCGGATCGGTTGTCGATATACAACTACGCGCACCTGCCGAGCTTGTTCAAGCCGCAGCGCCGCATCATCGACGCGCAGCTGCCGTCCGGCGAGACCAAGCTGCAGATCCTGCAACTGGCGATCCGCCGCCTGACCGAGGCGGGCTATGTGTACATCGGCATGGATCACTTCGCCAAGCCGGACGATGAGCTGACCACGGCCCAGCGCCAGGGACGCCTGCACCGCAACTTCCAGGGTTACTCCACCTATGCGGAGTGCGATCTGCTGGCCTTCGGCGTGTCGGCCATCGGCAAGGTCGGCCCGACCTACGCGCAGAACGTGAAGACCCTCGATGAGTACTACGACATCATCGACACGGGCCGCCTGCCGGTGCTGCGCGGCATCGAGCTGACGCCGGACGACCTGCTGCGGCGGGCGATCATCCAGGCGCTGATGTGCCACTTCGAACTGTCCATCGAGTCCATCGAGATCGCTCACTTGATCGACTTCAACAAGTATTTCGCCGCCGAACTCGCCGACTTGCGCGAGATGGAGAAGGGCGGCTTGCTGAAGATCGACAAGCAGTGGATCACCGTGCTGCCTGCCGGCCGCATGCTGGTGCGGGCAATTGCGATGGTCTTCGACAAGTACCTGCGCGCCGACCGGGAGCGTACTCGCTACTCCAAGGTGATCTGAACTTCCGGCCGGCTGGCCGCTCCGAGGTGGGCGGGCTAGAATGCCGAGCCAAGTGTTGGAACGCGCCCCGTGTTGCCCACGGGGCGTTTTTGTTTGTCCAGGTTGAATCTCCATGCCCGAAACTGGCTACTTCGCAGTCTTCCTCATCGGCCTGCTCGGCGGCACCCACTGTGTCGGTATGTGCGGTGGTATCGTCAGTGCGCTGACCGTCCAGTTGCCCGGCCAGCGGCGCAGTGACTGGCCTCTGCATCTGGCTTACAACGTCGGGCGGATCAGCAGCTACACGCTGGCCGGTGCAGCGATGGGGGCGATCGGTACGGTAGGGCTGTTGTTCAACAACATCCTGCCTATCCAGCTGGTCCTGTATGTGGCCGCCAACCTGATGCTGGTGGCGCTCGGGCTCTACCTGACCGGTTTCACGCGGGCCCTGTCCGGTGTCGAGCGGCTTGGTCACAAGCTGTGGGCGCGCATCCAGCCACTGACCCGGCGTTTCCTGCCGGCGCGCAGCGTGGGCCAGGCTTTTCCCTTGGGCCTGCTGTGGGGCTTTCTACCCTGTGGTCTGGTGTACAGTGTGTTGGCGACGGCTTTGGTGACCGGCTCCGCGGAGCGTGGCGCAGGCCTGATGCTGGCTTTCGGTCTCGGTACGCTGCCCAACCTGCTGCTGGCCGGCATGCTGCTCAAGCGTCTGCGTGACGTGGTGCGGAACCGGGCGGTGCGCACAGGGTCTGGACTGGTGGTGCTGGCCTTCGGCGTATATGGCCTGGTGACGACGCCGACCCTCGGCAGCAATCTGTGGAATGGCGTGGTCTGCCATTTCTGAGTCTTTTCCTGAAAGGCGGAG
This sequence comes from Zoogloea sp. JDB1, assembly GCF_056724025.1. NCBI lineage: Bacteria > Pseudomonadati > Pseudomonadota > Betaproteobacteria > Rhodocyclales > Zoogloeaceae > Zoogloea > Zoogloea sp. JDB1. Next base: position 5,042,778 of record NZ_CM161496.1, on the reverse strand, counting down.
CGAATCATGAAAATCCTGCTGGCCGTAGATGATTCTCCAGTTGCCCAGCGCGTCGTCGATCAGGTGATCGCGCTGGCGGACCAACTCAAGAGCGTGCCTGAGGTGCATGTGCTTTACGTGCATCCGCCAATTCCCATCGAGTTTGCAACCCGCCACGTGGCCCGTGAAGCCCTGGATGGCTATTACCGGGACGAAGGCGAGGGGGTGCTCAAGGCGCCGCTGGCCCGGTTCAAGGCAGCCGGTTTGCCGGTGACGCCGCATATCCTCGTGGGTCAGCCGGCAGATGTGGTGCTGCATCAGGCGACTTTGCTGGAGTGTGATTACCTGTGCCTCGGCCGGCATGGCCGCAGCGTGGTGGCGGATCTGTTCGTCGGCTCGGTGGCGACGCGGGTGCTGCAGCGGGCCACGCTGCCCGTGCTGCTGGTGGGCTGAGGGGAGCCGGCCATGGGGAACGAGCCAGGTGTGCGTTACGACCTGCCGGTCTCCGGAATGAGCTGCGCGGCCTGCGCGACGCGGCTCGAAAAGGTACTCAACCGATTGCCCGGTATCAGCGCCGAGGTCAATTTCGGCACTGGCAAGGCGCGGCTGGCCGCCGGGCCCGATGGGGCCGGTGCTCCGGACATTTTGGCGGCGATCCGCAAGGCCGGTTTCGATGTGGCGCCGCAGACGTTGCAACTGAGTCTGTCCGGCATGAGCTGTGCCGCTTGCGCGGCGCGTATCGAGAAAGTCGTCAATCGCTTGCCCGGTGTGGAGGGCAGCGTCAATTTCGCCGCGGAAAGCGCGCGCGTCCGCTATGTGCCGGGGCTGTCCGAGCCGGCGGCGATCATCGCGGCTATTCAAAAAGCTGGGTTTACGGCAACGCCCATCGTCGCCCGCGACCGGGAGGCCGACAAGCAGCGCAAGGAGGCCGAGTTCCGCGCCGAGCTGCGCCTGTTCTGGATCTCGGCGCTGCTCAGCGCGCCTTTCCTGGTCCAGATGATTGGCATGCTTTCCGGCGGTCTGGAGGCCTCGGCCCATCACGCGGAGTGGCTGCCGCGCTGGCTGCAGGGCCTGCTGGCGACGCCGGTGCAGTTCTGGATCGGGCGGCGCTTCTATAAGGGCGCCTGGTCATCCCTGCGCGGCGGTGGTGCCAACATGGACGTGCTGGTGGCGCTGGGCACCAGCGTTGCCTACTTCTTCAGCCTGGTCGTGGTGGTGTTCGATCGCCATGATCTGCACGTGTATTTCGAGGCCTCGGCCAGCATCATCACGCTGGTTCTGCTCGGCAAGCTGCTGGAAGCGCGGGCGCGGGCCCGTACTTCAGCGGCCATTGAGGCGCTGCTGCGTCTGCAGCCACCCACCGCCTGGGTCGAGCAGGATGGCGCGCTGCAGGAGATGCCGGTCGAGCGCGTCATGGCGGGTATGGTCTTCGTGCTGCGCGCTGGCGATTCGGTGCCGGTGGATGGCGAGGTGCTGAGCGGTGAGTCGTCGGCGGACGAGGCGATGCTGACCGGCGAGAGCGTGCCGGTACCCAAAAGGGCCGGCGACAAGGTTTTTGCGGCGACCGTCAATGGCGATGGCGTATTGCGCTGCCGGGCCACCGGTGTGGGTACAGAAACCTTGCTGGCCGGCATCGTGCGCCTCGTCGAGCAGGCCCAGGGCGGCAAGCCGGCGGTGCAGAAGCTGGCCGACCGCATCGCGGCGATCTTCGTGCCGACGGTGGTGGCGATCGCCGCGCTGACTTTCGTGGCCTGGTGGTGGCTGGGCGGCGAGCTGGCGCCGGCTCTCGTCAATGCGGTGGCGGTGCTGGTGATTGCCTGCCCCTGTGCGTTGGGTCTGGCCACGCCGACGGCGGTGATGGTTGGGACCGGGCAGGGGGCCCGTGCCGGCATCCTGGTGCGTAACGCCGAGGCGCTGGAATTGGCCGAGAAGATAGCTGTGCTGGCGGTGGACAAGACCGGCACGCTGACCGAAGGACGCCCGGCGGTGCTGGATGTGCGTCCGGTGGCAGGTGTGGCGCCGAACGAATTGCTGGCCGTTGCGGCGGCGGTCGAGCAGGCCAGCCACCACCCGCTAGCCAAGGCTATCGTCGATGCGGCGCAGGCAGCCGGCCTGCAGTGGAGCCTTGCCGACGCGGTACAGACAAGCGGCGGTAAGGGTATCAGTGGTCGTGTCGATGGGCGCGAGGTGTGGATCGGCTCGCCGGACTTCCTGGCCGGGCAGGGCGCTGAGTTGCCTGCTGACGTGCTGCAGCCCCTGTTCGCTGGGGCCTTGACGCCGGTGTGCGTGGCCGTCGATGGACGGCCATGGGGCGCGCTGGGCCTCGCCGATCCGCTGCGTGCCAGCTCCAGGGCGGCGGTGGCGCGCCTGCAGGCGCTCGGCGTGCGGGTCGTGATGCTGACCGGTGACCATCCGGCGGTGGCCGCGCGCATCGCAGCGGAGGCGGGTATCTCGGAATACAAGGCCCAGGTGCTGCCGGGCGAGAAGGCCGCAGCGGTGGAGGCCCTGCGTGGCAGTGGCCGCGTGGCCATGGTCGGCGATGGCATCAACGATGCACCGGCGCTGGCCGCGGCCGATGTGTCCTTCGCAATCGGTGCCGGTTCCGACGTGGCCATCGAGGCGGCGGACCTGACCCTGGTGCGCAATGATCTGAACAGCGTGGCCGACGCGATTTCCCTGTCGCGGGCGACGCTCGGCAAGATCCGCCAGAATCTGTTCTTTGCCTTCATCTACAACGTGCTGGGCATTCCTGCCGCGGTGCTCGGCCTGCTCAATCCGGTGATCGCCGGTGCGGCGATGGCGATGAGTTCGGTGTCGGTGGTCAGCAACTCCCTGTTGCTGCGGCGCTGGCGCCCGGGAAAAACCAACTGAAAGGAAAAACGATGGAAGACGTGGTGATCAAGGTCGGTGGCATGAGCTGCCAGGGCTGTGTGAAGAACGTGACCGGCGCGCTGTCCGCGACGCCCGGTGTGGCCAGCGTGGAGGTTTCCCTGGAGCAGGGCGAGGCGCGTGTCAGTTACGACCCGGCCAAGGTGTCGGCCAATGCGCTGCGCACGGTGATCGAGGACGCCGGCTTCGACTCGGATTGAGCGCTTTCCGTCATAAGGGTTTGTCCCAGCGTCACAAGGCTCACTTATAATACCGAGCTGTCTTATATCTAATAACGGGAGGTAGTGATATGGGTTTCGATCAGGTCAAGGCTGGCAAGGACGTTCCGAACGACATCAACGTGATCATCGAGATTTCCGCTCAGGGCGATCCGATCAAGTTCGAAGTGGACAAGGACAGCGGCGCCGTCTTCGTTGACCGCTTCATGGGCACCTCCATGCGTTATCCGATCAACTACGGCTACGTGCCCCACACGGTTGCCGGCGACGGCGATCCGGTGGACGTGCTGGTCGTGACCCCCTTCCCGCTGCAGCCGGGCGTGGTCATCCGCGCCCGTCCCGTCGGCGTGCTGAAGATGGAAGACGAAGGTGGCGTGGATGCCAAGGTCGTCGCCGTGCCGGTGTCCAAGCTGACCCCGCTGTACGACAAGGTCCAGACCATCGACGATCTGCCCGAACTGCTGATGAAGCAGACCGTGCACTTCTTCGAGCATTACAAGGATCTCGAGCCGGGCAAGTGGGTCAAGGTGACCGGCTGGGGCTCCGTCGAAGATGCCAAGAAGGAAATCCTCGACGGTCTGGCTGCCGCTGCCAAGTAAGCGCCTGCCTGCTGCGATGAACAAGGGCCCGCGTCATGCGGGCCTTTGTTTTTTTATACCGCCTGACCGGCCGCGTAGCCTGACGCCCACGCCCACTGGAAGTTGTAACCGCCCAGGTGGCCGGTGACGTCCATCACTTCGCCGACGAAGTACAGCCCCGGGACTTTCCGTGACTCCATCGTCTTCGACGACAGTTCCCGCGTATCCACGCCGCCGAGCGTGACTTCCGCCTTGGCGTAGCCGAGGGTGCCGTTGGGCGTGATCGCCCAGCCGGCCAGCGCGGTGGCGATGGCGTCCAGCTCCTTCGGGTTGAACTGGTTGGTCGGACGGTTCCAGCTGCGCTGCTCGCACCAGGCGTGGGCGAAGCGCTTGGGCAGGCGGTCGGCGAGCAGGTTGGACAACAGGGTCTTGCTGCGCGAGCGTTCGCCGAGCCAGGCGCGGACGTCTTCAGTCGGGAAAAGATTGACCGTCACCTGCTGGCCGCCGTCGCTGTCGCCGTAGTCACGAGCCTGCCAGTAGGACGACACCTGCAGGATTACCGGCCCGGATAGGCCGCGATGGGTGAACAGCAGGTTCTCGCGGAAGTGCCCGGCACCGCATTCGGCAACCGAGTCGAAGGCCATGCCGGCCAGTTCCTTGTAGATCGACAGTTCTTCCGGTGGCAGCGTCAGCGGCACCAGTGCCGGCTTGGGCGGCACGATGGCGAGGCCGAACTGCTCGGCAATCCGGTAGCCCAGCGGCGAGGCGCCGATCTTGGGGATCGACAGGCCGCCGGTGGCGACCACCAGGTTTTCGCTGCTGAAAAGGCCATGGCTGCTGTCGAGCAGGAAGCGCGCCTCGGGCGTGCTGCCGGCCGTCACCCCGTTGAGCGTGCAGGGCATTGCCCAGTGCACGTCGCCGTTTTCACATTCGGTGCGCAGCATGTCGATGATGTCCTGGGCCGAGTCGTCGCAGAACAGCTGGCCGTGCTCCCGCTCGTGCCAGGGAATGCCGTAACGGGCCATCAGATCGAGGAAATCGGCGGGCGTGAAGCGGGCCAGCGCCGAACGGCAGAACTGCGGGTTGCGCGACAGGTAGTTGGCGATGCCGACCGTCAGGTTGGTGAAGTTGCAGCGGCCGCCGCCGGAGATGCGGATCTTCTCGGCTAGCTTGGCGGCGTGGTCGAGGATCAGCACGCGGCGGCCGCGCTGCCCGGCCTGGGCTGCGCACATCATGCCCGCCGCGCCGGCGCCGATCACGATGACGTCGAAGTGAGAGCCGGCTGCAGGTGGTTTGGTGTGCGGATTCATGGACTTGGCGAGCGGAGGGAAGGCCGGAAAGGGCGGGGAGGATAGACCCTGGCTTGCGTCAGGGCAAACACTGCTTACATCGTCATTTGCCTGAATGGCTTACGCTGCTAGGCTTGATGAATATTGAACGAAAAGCTCGCCTGCGCCATCTGCGCGGAGAACAAGGGACAAGAACATGATCGATAAGCTGCGCACCGCCGGACGTCCGGCGAAATGGGCGCTGCGTGGGCTGGCCGTGGTGGCCCTGGTGGGGGTGGCGGGGTTCTGGGGCGCGCCGCCGCTGGTCAAGTCGGTGGCCGAGAAGCAACTCGGTGAACTGCTGCATCGCCCGGTGACGATAGAGGGGCTGTCGATCAACCCCTACGCCTTGTCTGCCGAGGTGCGTGGCTTCCGCATGCTGGAGCCGGACGGCAAGAGCCCGGCGGCGAGCTTCGCGTCCCTGTACGTGAACGTGGAGGCGGAATCCCTGCTGCGCGGTGGCGTGGTAGTGGAGGAGGTGAAGCTGGTCGAGCCGACGGTCAGCGTGGTGCGCCTGGAAGGTCAGCGCTACAACTGGTCGGACGTCATCGACGAGATCCTCAACAAGCCCGACGATGGTTCCAAGACCCATTTCGCGGTGCATAACATCCGCGTCGAGAAGGGCCGCATCGATTTCGACGACCGGCCGCTCAAGCAGAAGCAGGTGGTGTCCGACCTCGATCTGGGCGTGCCCTTCGTGTCGAACCTGCCTTCCCAGGTGGATACCTTCGTCGAGCCGTTGCTGGCGCTGAAGGTGAATGGGGCGCCCTTCGTTGTAAAGGGCAAATCCAAGCCTTTCTCCCTTGCCCGCGAATCGGTGGTCGGCATCAAGTTCGACGGCTTCGACCTGACGCGTTACGTGGATTACCTGCCGGTCGACAAGACCTTCCGCCTGCCGAGTGCCAAGCTGTCGTCCGACCTGGAGCTGAGCTTCGCGCAGCCGGAGGGCCAGTCGCCCAGCGTGAGCGTGAAAGGCTCGGTCGGGCTGGACGGGGTTGAGGTGCAGCATGCAGACGGTCGTCCGGCGATCAAGCTGGCGGCGCTGAAGGTCGGCATCGACAAGCTGGCGCCTTTGGCACGGGAGGCGGCCATCGGCACGGTTTCCATCGAAGGGCCTGATGTCACAGTGGCGCGCCAGCGCGACGGGACGATCAGCCTGCTCGCGCTGCTGCCGAAGCCGGCCGCTGCCACTGCGACTGCGACTGAGCCCAAACCTCCAGCCGCGCCTGCCGCGACCGAACCACCGAAAGCCGCCGAGGACAAGCCCTTTGAGCTGACGCTGAATGAACTCAAGCTCAGCGGCGGGCGCATCGCCTTCAGCGACGATCTGCCCGCCGGCTCCTTCCACAAGACGTTGCAGGACCTGCATGTTTCCCTGCGCAAGTTCAGGCTGGCCGGTGGTACACCGGCGGAGCTGGAGGCCGGTTTCGCCACCGACGCGGGCGAGCACGTCGAGCACAAGGGCAGCTTGGACGTGCCGGCCCTCAAGGCCTCCGGTACGCTGGAGCTGAGTGGTCTCGACCTGGTCGGGCCGCGGCCGTACTACGCGCCTTTCCTGAAGCAGGGCGAGGTGGCGTCGGGCAAGGTGGATGCGCGCCTGGCCTACGATTTCGCGCAGGCGTCCGGCGAACCCAAGGTCCAGGTCAAGGCGGAGAGCGTTGCGCTGAAGGACCTGGGCGTGCGCCTGAAGGGCGACAAGACGCCGCTGGCCCGTGTCGGCCTGCTCGAACTGCGCGACACCGAGGTCGATACGGCCACGCGCCGCGTGACGGTCGGCGAGGTACTCGGCAAGGCGACGCGCCTGGCCGTCGTGCGTGGCAAGGATGGCCACTTCAATGCCGAGCAGTTTGCCGCCGCCGGTGATGCACCGGCCGTGCCGGCGCGCAAGCACGGGGCGGCGCCCGCCAAGAAGGCACCGGCCGGTCCCGATTGGCAGGTGAGCGTCAAACATGTGGCTCTCGACGACTGGGGCGTGCGTCTGGAGGACCAGACCCTGTCGCCGTCCATCGTCTTCAATGCGGAGCCGCTGGTCATCAAGGTCGATGGCTTGTCTACCGCCAAGGGTAGCAAGGCCAAAGTGGATCTGCGGGCAGCGATCAACAAGCGCGGCAAGATCGGGGTGGCCGGCGCGGTCGGCCTGGCGCCGCTGGCCGGCAGTCTGGATCTGGACCTGAAGGCGGTCGACCTGGCGATGCTGCAGCCCTACGTCACCGAGAAGGTGAAGATTGCGATTACCCGCGGCAATGTCACATCCCGCGGCAAGCTGGCCTTCGAGTTGCCCGCTGCAGGTGGCATGAAGGGCGGCTTCAAGGGCAACCTGACGGTGGGCGATTTCGCGTCGGTGGACAAGCTCAACGCGGCCGACTTCCTGCGCTGGAAGTCCCTGTACTTCGGTGGCGTGGACATCCGTCTGGCACCGCTGGCGGTGAGCATCAACGACATCGCGCTGAGCGACTTCTACACCCGCCTGATCCTCGACGCCCAGGGCGGCCTCAACATCCGCGAGATCACCGCCCAACGGGCCCAGGAACAGAAGGACGAGCAGGACGCCGCGAAGAAGGCCAACGGCGGCAAACAGACCACACCTGGCGTAGCGACGGCGCAGTTGCCACCTGCCACGCCTGCCGAGCCGCTGCCGCCCGTGTCGATCAAGCGGATCACCCTGCAGGGCGGCAACATCGCCTACAGCGACCGCTTCATCCGGCCCAATTACGACGCTAACCTGACCGGCATGGGTGGGCGCCTGGTCGGCCTGTCGTCCGATCCGGACACGATCGCCGAGCTGGAACTGCGCGGCAAGGTGGACAACGCGGCGCCGGTGGAGGTCGTCGGCAAGCTGAATCCCTTCCGGCAGGACAAGGCGCTGGATATCAAGGCCTCGGTGAAGGATTTCGAGTTGTCCGGCGTGTCCACCTATGCCGGCAAGTACGTCGGCTACGGTATCGAGAAGGGCAAGCTGTCGGCCAGTGTCAATTACAAGATCGAGGACCGTAAGCTGACCGCCACCAATCAGGTCTTCCTCGACCAGCTGACCTTCGGCGACAAGGTGGAAAGCCCGGATGCCCTCAAGCTGCCGGTGCTGCTGGCGGTGTCCCTGCTGAAGAACAGCCGCGGCGAGATCGATCTGGACCTGCCGATCGGCGGTTCGCTGGACGACCCGCAGTTCAGTATCGGCGGCATCATCTGGAAGGTCCTCGTCAATCTGATCGGCAAGGCGATAACCTCGCCGTTCGCCTTGCTCGGCTCGATGTTCGGTGGCAACAGCGAGGAACTGGCCTGGCTGGAGTTCGACCCCGGCTTCGCGCGCCTGCCCGACAGCGCCGAGCCCAAGCTGAAGGCCATCGCCAAGGCCATGACCGAGAAGACCGGCCTCAAGCTCGACATCGCCGGCTGCGTTGATCCACAGACCGACCGGGAAGGCCTCAAGCACGCGGTCATGCTCGGCAAGGTCGAGGCGCTGAAGATCAAGGACGTGGCGAAGAAGGGCGAGTCGCTTGGCGAGGACGGCCGCGTGCATATCGACGCCGCCGAGTATCCAGCGCTGCTGACCCGTGTCTATAAGGATGAGAAATTTCCGAAGCCCCGCAACCTGATCGGCCTGACCAAGGATCTGCCGGTGCCCGAGATGGAGAAGCTGATCCTCGCCAACACTACCGTCAGCGACGAGGACCTGCGCCTGCTTGCCCAGCAGCGCGCCCAGGCGGCCAAGAACTGGCTGCTCGACAAGGGCCAGGTGCCGGCCGACCGGGTCTTCCTGCTGGCGTCGCGGGAAGGGGGCGACGGCAAGGCCAAGGCGAAAGCCAGTCGGGTGGATTTTTCCCTGCGTTGATGAAGGAGGCGATTCCGATGAGAGTGCAGAAACTGGACGAGGCGCAGCGCCAGGCGGCGTTGGCGGGCCTGGCAGGATGGCAGCTGGAACCCGACCGCGATGCGATCCGCAAGCAATTCCGCTTCGCCGACTTCAACGCGGCCTTCGGCTGGATGGCGCGGGTCGCGTTGATGGCGGAGAAGCTCGACCACCACCCGGAATGGAGCAATGTGTATAACCGGGTGGAGGTGGTGTTGAGCACCCATGATGCCGGTGGGCTGACCGAACTGGATATCCAGCTGGCCCGTTTCATGGACCGGATCGCGGCCTGAACGGGCCGCCGCGTTGCCGCGGCGCAGCATGCTTAATGGCGAGTGGGGTGCTACTCTCCGCGGCCTGCCTGTACCATCCTTGATGGTCTTGGCATTTTTCGAGTGTGCCCGTCAGCGGGCGCCGTTCGCGGGAAAGGACTGCCGATGCATCTGAGCTTTGACTGGAGCATGGCCCTGCGCCGTTCGCGGCAGCGCGTGGCCGAAGCCCGCTCGGAGCAGGATGGCGGCCGTCGCAGCTGGAAGCGTTTTCCCTATGGCAACCGTGTCTATCGCTATGGAGGCACGGCCTTGTCGAGCAACTGGGCACGCCTGCACCGGGGCGACCGGGAACCCTATCCGGACGTGGCCAGCGTGCATGCGCTGCTCGACGCAAATCCGGCCCTGCAGGCTCATGTACCGGATCCGGCGGCTGCCGCGCTGCAGATCGAGGAGGCTTGGCGCGCTTACCATGCGGGAGATTTCGCGGATGCCGTCGAATATGGCTTGGCGGCAGGTCCGGTGGGGCTGGTGGCGGCAGCGCGGGCCGCCGTCGTTTACGCCGCCCACCTGGAAGAGGACGAACTGCGCCGTACCCGAATCCTTGATGAAACGCTTGGATTCTGCTCGGCGCTGACCGAGCTGGCGCCGAACTGGGCCAATGCCTGGTATGTGCATGGCCTGGCGCTGGGGCGCTACAGCCAGAGTATCTCGGTGGTGAAAGCGCTGGCCCGTGGCCTTGGTGGCAAGGTGCGGGATTGCCTGCAGCGCGTCGTCGAACTGGATAACGACCACGCCGATGCCTATGTGGCATTGGGCGTTTACAACGCCGAAGTGATCGACAAGATCGGCAGTGTGGTGGCCGGGCTGACCTATGGCGCCCGCAAGGAGGCCGTCATCGAACACTTCGAGACGGCTCGCAAGCTCAACCCCCAGTCACCGGTGGTGTTGGTGGAATACGCCCGTTCGACCTTGCTGGCCTTCGGCGCCGTGCAGCACGGCCGAGCCCACGAACTGTTTGCTGCAGCGGGGGCGTGCCAGCCGGTGGATGCGCTGGAGCGCCTGGACGTGGAGTGGGCCCTAGGCGAAACCGAGTAGGTTCCTGTGGCATGCCGCCGCCAAGGCTGGGGCGGGTAGCAGGGGGGTCAGCCCTTGGCGCGGATCAGGCGCGCCTTTTCGCGTTCCCAGTCGCGTTCCTTCTCGGTTTCCCGCTTGTCGTACTGTTTCTTGCCCTTGGCAAGGCCGATGCTGATCTTCACGCGACCCTTGGCGTAATGTAGGTCGAGTGGCACCAGTGCATAACCGGCGCGTTCCACCTTGCCGATCAGCTTGGCGATTTCCTCGGCGTGCAGCAGCAGCTTGCGGGTGCGGGTCGGGTCGGGATGCACGTGGGTGGAGGCGGACTCCAGCGGCGTGATGTGCATGCCGACGATGAAGATCTCGGCGCTACGGATCACCACGTAGCTTTCCTTGATGTTGGCACGCCCGGCGCGGATGCCCTTGACCTCCCAGCCCTCGAGCACGAGGCCGGCTTCGTATTTTTCCTCGATGAAATAATCGTGGAAGGCCTTGCGGTTGTCGATGATGCTCATTGGCGTAGGCTTGAACGGACGCGTAAAATCGCGCATTTTAACAGCTCGTTAGTTCGCCCGCGCTCCAATGGCAGCCGTCAAGAAAACCGTTCTGATCGAATTCACTCCGGCCCAGATGTTCGATCTGGTGGACCGCTGCGAGGATTACCCCAAGTTTTTGCCCTGGTGTGGCGGCAGCGAGGTGCATGGCCGTGACGAGAAGGTCACCAAGGCTACGCTGCACATCAACTACCACGGCATCAAGTCCCACTTCAGCACCGAGAACGACAAGGACTATCCGCGGCACATGCACATCCGCCTGACCGACGGCCCCTTCACGCACCTGGACGGCAGCTGGGAGTTCATTCCGTTGGGCGATGCCGCCTGCAAGGTCGAGTTCAACCTGCACTACGAGTTTTCCAACCGTCTGATCGAGAAGGCGGTGGGGCCGGTGTTCAGCCACATCGCAAACACTTTCGTCGACTCCTTCGTCAAGCGCGCCTCGCAAATCTACCGCAAGGGCTGACCATGTCCGATTCGATCAACGTCGAAGTCTGCTATGCGCTCAAGGAGCGCCAGGAAATCGTGCGCCTCAGGCTGCCGGCGGGCAGCACGGTGCAACGGGCGGTGGAGGCCTCGGGCCTGTTGCAGAAGCATCCCGAGATCGATCTGGCCCAGGCCAACAAGCTCGGCGTGTATGCCAAGCTGGTCAAGGCCGATACGGTGTTGCGGGACAAGGACCGGGTCGAGATCTATCGGCCCTTGATCGCCGACCCCAAGGAGGTGCGCCGCAAGCGTGCCGAAGAGGGGAAGGTCATGAAGAAGGGCGGCGGTCCGGCGGAAGCCTGAGCCCGCCGGCTGTACAGCGTCGCTCTACTTGCAGGATCGTTCCAGGTATTGCCGGATGCGTGCGATGTCGCTCGCGCGTTCGTCATCACCGATATAGACCTGTTCGCCGGCATCGTTGGGGCGCATTACCGGCTGGCCAGCTTCCAGGCCGGCCAGTTGCTGGCGAAAGCGTGTGCAATCCTGTTGTAGCTGTTCGTCCGCCTGTTTCTGGTTGCGGGCCTTTTCTTCCGCTTCTTCTGCTGCTGCACGGCGCTTTTTGAACGCCAGCTCCTTTTCCGCGATGCTCTGCGGGGGCACGCCGGCGCTTGCTTCTGATGCTGCAGGGCGAGGTGCCAGCGGCGCCTGTTTCACGGTACGGACCTGGGCGTCGGGCGGTGGGGAGTCGGAGTAATGGACTTGGCCGCTGGCGTCCTTCCAGCTGTAGATAGCCTGGGCAAGGACCGCCGGAGCGGCGCAGGCCAGAAGAACAAAAAGGAACTTGCGCGGCATTCGATACTCCGGTAGGACAAACTTTTGCCGCCGGGCGGCTAACTGCGTATAATACGGATTTGGTTCTAGGGATTAAAGCCATGCGAGTGATCCAGAAGGCGCTGACGTTTGATGACGTCCTTCTCATCCCCGCCCATTCGAGCGTTCTCCCGCGCGACGTCAGCCTCCAGACGAAACTCACGCGCAACATTACCCTGAATATTCCGCTGGTATCCGCCGCAATGGATACCGTCACCGAAGCACGCCTCGCCATTGCGCTCGCGCAGGAAGGCGGGATCGGGATCATCCACAAGAACCTGACCCCCCAGCAGCAGGCAGCCGAAGTAGCCAAGGTAAAACGTTTCGAATCGGGCATCCTCAAGGACCCGATCACCATCCCGCCGACCATGACGGTCCGCGAGGTGCTCACCCTGACCCGCACCCACAAGTTCTCCGGCCTGCCGGTGGTGGATGCCGGCAAGGTGATCGGCATCGTCACCAACCGTGACACCCGTTTCGAGACCAATCTCGACCAGCCCGTCTCGGCCATCATGACGCCCCAGTCGCGCCTGGTCACGGTCAAGGAAGGCACCAGCCTCGACGAGGCCCGTGCGCTGATGCACAAGCACCGCCTGGAGCGCGTGCTGGTGCTGAGCGAAGACGGCGGCCTGGCCGGCCTCATCACCGTCAAGGACATGATGAAGTCCACCGAGCATCCGCTCGCCTCCAAGGACAGCCTCGGCCGTCTGCGTGTCGGTGCGGCCATCGGTGTCGGTGCCGGTACCGAGGAACGCGCTGCGCTGCTGGCCGAAGCCGGCGTTGACGTGATCGTCGTCGACACCGCCCACGGCCATTCCCAGGGCGTGCTCGACCGCGTCAATTGGGTCAAGAAGAACTTTCCGAAGGTGGACGTCATCGGCGGCAACATCGCCACCGCGGCGGCGGCTCTGGCGCTTGTCGAAGCGGGCGCGGACGGCGTCAAGGTCGGTATCGGCCCCGGTTCCATCTGCACCACCCGTATCGTTGCCGGTGTCGGCGTGCCGCAAATCACCGCCGTCGACAACGTGGCGACGGCGCTGGCCAACTCCGGCGTGCCGATGATTGCCGACGGCGGCATCCGCTACTCCGGCGACATTTCCAAGGCCATTGCGGCCGGTGCCAACGTCGTGATGCTCGGTGGCCTGTTCGCCGGTACCGAGGAAGCGCCGGGCGAGACCGTGCTGTTCCAGGGCCGTTCCTACAAGTCCTACCGGGGCATGGGTTCCCTCGGTGCCATGCAGCAGGGCGCCGCAGACCGTTACTTCCAGGACAACGAAGGCAATGTGGACAAGCTGGTGCCGGAAGGTATCGAAGGCCGCGTCGCCTACAAGGGTCCGGTGACGGCGGTGATCCACCAGCTGATGGGCGGCCTGCGCGCCTCCATGGGCTACGTCGGTTGCGCCACCATCGACGAGATGCGTGCCCGTGCCGAGTTCGTCGAGATCACCTCGGCCGGCATCCGCGAATCCCACGTCCATGACGTGCAGATTACCAAGGAAGCGCCGAACTACCACGTGGATTGAGTCTTTCCGGTCCCGTGCATCAAGGGCAGCCTGCGGGCTGCCCTTGTTCGTTGACGGGCTGCGGCCGGTGGCGGGATGTCATCCAGGGCCGGAATAATTGCGGACAGCCGCGTACCGGTGCTGAACCTATCGCCGAAAATCCACTCCACATGGCCATGCTGACCCGAACCCGATCTGATTCTTCATCCACAGTGGCCGCGCTGGCGCCCGTGGTCGACGTCAAACATCTGAGCCGCAGCGTGGCCGCCGACGACGGCGGCACGCTGCACATCCTGGAGGACGTTTCCTTCAGCATTGCCGCCGGCGAGGCGGTGGCCATCGTCGGCGCATCCGGCTCCGGCAAGTCCACACTGCTGGGCCTGCTGGCCGGGCTGGATTCGCCGTCCGGCGGCTCCGTGCATATCCGCGGGCAGGACCTGTTTGCCCTCGATGAGGACGGCCGCGCTGCACTGCGCGGCGAATGTGTGGGCTTCGTGTTCCAGTCCTTTCAGCTGCTGCCGGCCCTGACGGCCCTCGAAAACGTGATGCTGCCGTTGGAATTGGCCGGGCGGAAGGATGCCCGCCAGGAAGCGGAGGGCTGGCTGCAGCGGGTTGGCCTGGGTGGCCGCCTGGGGCATTACCCACGCCAGCTGTCCGGCGGCGAGCAGCAGCGCGTTGCGGTGGCCCGCGCCTTTGCTCCGCGCCCGGCGCTGGTGCTGGCCGACGAGCCGACTGGCAACCTGGACGTGGCTACCGGTGAGGCGGTCATCGAGTTGATGTTCTCCCTCAACGTCGAATCCGGCACGACCCTCGTGCTGGTCACCCACGATATCAGCCTGGCGGAGCGCTGCGGGCGCAGCCTGCGCCTTTCCGCCGGCAAGCTGGTGTAACAGCGGATTTTCTGTGGCGGCCATCTTCCGGAATGGCTGACTTATGGGGGCTGCTCCTAGCTGGCTGTGTAGGGTTGGCCTTGTGCGGGCGGATGCGATGAAAGCCGCGTAGAGCGAACGGCTTCGTTCCCCCGGGCTTACCCCGCAGGCTTGTCCGATGGGCGTCGGCTTACGGCAGGATCTGTTCCTTCAGCCCGCAGCGTTTGAGGATGCTGCGGCCGGCCTGCACACCGCTGCGCACCGCCGATTCGATGGTGGCCGGGTAGTCCGACGCGACGTAGTCGCCGGCCAGCCACAGGCCGGGCTGCGGCGTGGCGACGCCAGGGCGGGCGAGGCCCGGCGTGCACGAGAACGTGGCGCGCTTCTCGGTGATGATCTGCGACCAGGCCAGCGCCGGCAGTGGGCCGAGCACCTGCTGCAACTCCTGCAGCAGCGCGACTTCGAGCGCTTCCTTGCTGATTTCCTGATGGGCGCCACGGGCGCTGATGACCACGCTGACCAGGCCTTGCTCACCGCCCAGCGCGGCGCGGTCGAAGGCCCACTGGCCGTAGCCGCCGCTGAGGCCGATCATCGGCTCCGGGAAGTTCAGCGGCCCGTCGAAGGCCAGCCAGGCGGTGACGATGGGTTCGTGGCGCAGTGTGGCGAGGCCGGCCACCACCGGCGCCATCGCCGGCAGCGTCTCCACCAGCGGTGCGACATGATAGGGCGCGGTGGCGATCACCACATGTTCGAACAGCGTGGTCCACGGGTCGCCGTCGAGGCGGTAGCCGCCGCCGATGCTCTCGATGGCCTTGATCGGTTCGGCGGTGCGCACCGTGTGGCCGCGCATCGCCAGCCAGCGGGACGCCGGTACGGGGAACAGCTCGGACAGGTCCAGCCGCGGCAGCAGCAGGTCCGATGCGGAAGCACTGGCGGCCAGGCTGTCGCGCAGCACATTGGCGAAGACCTGCGCCGACGCGTCGGCGACCGGCGTGTTGAGGGCCGCTACGCACAGGGGCTCCCAGATCAGGCGGGTTAGGCGTTCGGTCTGGGCGGTTTCGGCGAGCAGTTCGGCGACCGGGCGATCCGGTTCGACGCGGAACTTGCGGGCCTTGAGGCTGCGCATCAGCCGCGCCATCGCCAGCTTGTCACGCCAGTCCAGGCCCTTGGCGCCGAGGAGGCCGATGGCCAGGTGCAGCGGTGCCGGCAGCGGGGCGGCGCGCAGCGTGCATTCGCCCGGATAGACCAGCGCCAGCTTGCGTGTTTCCAGCACGCTCGGCCTGACGCCCACCAGGCGCAGCAGGCGCAGGGTTTCGGTATAGGCGCCGAGCAGGATGTGCTGGCCGTTGTCGACTCGGTAGCCGTCCTTGTCCACCACGCGGGCGCGCCCGCCGAGTACGCGGGAGGATTCGAACAGCGTGACCTTGGCCCCGCCGCGGGCCAGCGTGACGGCAGCCGCGAAGCCGGCGTAGCCGCCGCCGATGACGGCGATGTCGGGGCCGGTGTTCATCAGCCGCGCAGCCAGGTACGCCCGGCGATCCAGATCTTGCGCAGCGGCGTCAGCGAAGTGCGCCGGTCGAGCACCTGGAAGCCGTCGGCCTCGATCTCGTCGAGCAGGGTGCGATAGATCGCCGCCATCACCAGGCCGGGGCGCTGGGTCTTGCGGTCCTCGTCCGGTAGCAGGGCAAAGGCCTGGTCGTAGAACTGGCGCGCGCGCTGGGTCTGGAAGGTCATCAGCTCGCGGAAGCTGTCCGAATGCTGGCCGTCGAGGATCTGCCGGGCCGGCACGTTGAAGCGCTGCAACTCGTCGATAGGCAGGTAGATGCGGCCGCGGCGGGCGTCCTCGCCCACGTCGCGGATGATGTTGGTGAGCTGGAAGGCCATGCCTAGGTCGTGGGCGTATTTCAGGGTCTGGCGGTTGCTGTAGCCGAAGATCTCGGCGGACAGCAGGCCGACCACGCTGGCCACACGGTAGCAGTACAGTTGCAGCGCCTTCCAGTCCAGGTAGCGGGTCTGCTGCAGGTCCATCTGCATGCCGTCGATGATTTCGAGCAGCTGTTCGCGGGGCAACGGGAACTGCTTGTTGATCTGCTGGAGGGCCTGGCCAACCGGGTGTTCCGGTGCACCGTCATAGACCTGGGCCACCTGCATGCGCCACCAGTCGAGCTTGGCCTGGGCGATCTGCATGTCGTGGCATTCGTCCACCACGTCGTTTACCTCCCGGCAGAAAGCGTACAAGGCGGTGATCGCCTGACGCCGCTCGGGGGGCAGGAACATGAAGCTGTAGTAGAAGCTGGAGCCGCTGCTGGCGGCCTTCTCCTGGCAATAGGCGTGGGGATCGGTCATGGGGCGCTACCGGGTGAGGGCGCGCCAGGCGAGGCGCGGCCAGTCTGTCTTGCCGAGGGTCGGACGGCGGCGGAACACGTCGTAGCCGTTCGCCTCGATCTTGTCGAGTATCGCGAGTCCGCCCTGTACCACGAGGCGCAGCTCCCAGCCGATGCGGCCGGGCAGGCGGTGGGCGAGGGGGGCGCCGCGCAGCATCATGCAGCGGGTGCGCTGGATCTGGAAATCCATCAGCGCGGTGAAATGCGGCGTCACGCGGCCGTCGGCGATGCAGGCTTCGCTGACGCCGAAGCGTTCGAGTTCGGCCTGTGGCAGGTAGATGCGCTGCTTCTGCCAGTCCACCGCCACGTCCTGCCAGAAATTGATGAGTTGCAGGCTGGTGCAGATCCGGTCGGACAGGACCAGGTTGTCCGGCGTCGCTTCGTCGTAGAGGTGCAGCAGCAGGCGCCCGACCGGGTTGGCCGAGCGGCGGCAGTAGTCGCACAGTTCGTCGAAGTCCGCGTAGCGGGTCTTGCCCACGTCCTGGCTGAAGGCATCCAGCAGGTCGCGGAAGAGCTGCATCGGCAGCCCGAAGTCGCGGATGTTGCGGCTCAGGCGCTTGAAGATCGGTTCCAGCGTCGGATCGTCGAAGGGGCGATACTGCTCGATCGCCAGCAGTGCCCGCTTGTAGTCGTTGAGGCGCGCCAGACGCATGATTGGTGTCGCATCGCCCTCGTCGGCGATGTCGTCGGCGCTGCGGGCAAAGGCGTAGATGGCCTCTACCGGCTCGCGCAGGTGCGCCGGCAGCAGGAAGGAGGCGACGGGAAAGTTCTCGTAGTGTTCGACGGGCATCGGCGCGCGGAGTATACCCGCGGCGCCCGGCCACAGGCGGTGGCAGTGCTGCCGCGGCGGGGAATTTCCGCGGCGTAGGTCACTATGGAGGCAAATTTGCGCGCAGATACGTCCAGGCGGTGTCCGTCGGGGCGCGAATGTGCTTCCATGGCCCGGATGGGAACCAATCCCTGCCGTGGCAAACTCAGCTGCTGATTCCTCTCCCTAATTTCGTTCAGCTGTTCCGCTTCGTCCCAGTCCATGCTCGAAATCGAAAACCTGTCCCGCAGCTTCAATGACCGGACCGTGCTGCAGAACATTTCCCTGCGCCTTGCTCCTGGCGAGTATGTGGCCATCGTCGGCGAGTCGGGGGTCGGCAAGTCCACGCTGCTGAACCTCATCGCCGGACTGGACCGGCCCGACAGTGGCAGCTTGCGTCTCGACGGCGAGGACTATGCGCAGCACGATGAGGACGCGCTGACCCGTCTGCGTCGCGACAAGCTGGGCTTCGTGTTCCAAGCCTTCCATATTCTGCCGCACCTCGACGTGATTCAGAACGTGGCGCTGCCCCTGTGGCTGCAGGGCGTCGAGCGGGAGGTCGCCGACGGCCCGGCCCGCCAGCTGCTCGACGCGGTGGGGCTGGGCGCGCGGGCTGGTAGCTGGCCGCGGGAGCTGTCGGGTGGCGAGATGCAGCGGGTCGCTATTGCCCGGGCGCTGGTTCATACGCCGCGCCTAGTGCTCGCCGACGAGCCGACTGGCAACCTGGACCCGGCCAATGCGGCGCGGGTGCTGGCCCTGCTGGCCGAACGCATTCGCACCGCCGGGACGATCGGCATCCTGGTCACCCATTCGCTGGAGGCGGCGGCGACCGCCGACCGGATTCTGCATCTGACGGCGGAAGGCTTGCGCGGGTGAGCGGACAGGTGATGGGGTGGAGGCGCCTGGCGCCGGTATTCCTCGGCTCCCTGGCCCGGCGGCGGCTGACGACGCTGTTCTCGTTGGTCGCCATCGTGCTCGGCGTGGCGCTGGGCATGGCCGTGCAGGCCGTGCATGAGGCGGCGTTGTCGGAGTTCGACCGGGGCCTGCGCAACATGGCGGGTGCTGCGGATCTGCAGGTGGTCGGGCCGCGCGGTGGCTTCGACGAACAGCTCTACGCGCGGCTGGCGGCCCATCCGGACGTAGCCGAGGCCAGTCCAGTGCTGGAGGTCGAGGTGCGGCTGGTGGGGCGCGACGAGTCCCTGCAGGTGCTGGGCGTCGATGCCTTCGTGCTGGCGCGGGTCACGCCGCAGCTGTTGCCCCGCGCCGACAGCGGCGACCGCTACGCGATCTTCGCCGGCGACGGGGTTTTCCTGTCCCACGCGGCGGCCGACGCGCTCGGCGTGAAAACGGGCGGCTTGCTGCGCGTGCAGGCCGGCAGCGCGGAGGTCGCGCTGAAAGTGGCCGGCGATCTGCCGGCGATGGGCGACGGACGCCGCCTTGGCGTGATGGACATCGCCGCCGTACAGACCCTGTTCGGCAAGCTCGGCCACCTAACCCGCATCGATCTGCGCCTGAAGGGCGGCGTCGATGCGGAAACCGCCCGGCGCAGCCTGCAGGCCGAATTACCGGACGGTGTGCTGGTGGAGACGCCGGCCGCCGAGGCGGACCAGGCGGCCAACCTGTCGCGGGCCTACCGGGTGAATCTGACTTTGCTGGCGGCGATCGCGCTGCTCACTGGCGGCTTCCTGGTCTTTTCGGCGCAGGCCTTGTCGGTGGTGCGCCGACGCAGCGAATTCGCCTTCCTGCGCGCCATCGGCCTGTCGCGGCGAACGCTGTTTGGCTGGTTGATCGGCGAGGGCGCGGCGGTCGGCCTGCTCGGCGGCGTGCTTGGCGTGGCGGTTGGCCATGGCCTGGCGTGGGGCGCGCTGGCGCTGCTTGGTGGCGACCTGGGCGCCGGCTATTTCGCCGGCCTGGCGCCGCGCCTGCAGTTCCAGCCGCTGGCCAGCGCCGTCTATGCTTTGCTCGGCGTCGTGGCCGGCGTGGCGGGGGCCTGGCTGCCGGCTCAGGAGGCGGCCACGGTGGCGCCGGCCCAGGCTCTGAAAGCTGGCGACGAAGCCGCGCTGCACGGCGGGCGCGGCCATCCGCTGGTCGGCTTGACGCTGCTGGTGGTCAGCCTGGCGGCCTGCGCGATCCCGCCGGTGAATGGCTTGCCCCTCGGCGGTTATCTGGCGGTGGCCTGCGTGCTGGCCGGGGCGGTGCTGCTGTTGCCGTCCATTGCCGCGCTGCTGGCCCGTCTGCTGCCCGGCGGTGGGCCGGTGGCAGCACGCCTGGCGGTGGCCCGGCTCGCCGCTGCGCCCGGCCATGCGGTGGTGGCCGCCGCCGGCGTGCTGACCAGCGTTGCGCTGGCGGCGGCGATGGCGATCATGGTGGCGTCCTTCCGGGATTCGGTGGACCAGTGGCTGACCCAGTTGCTGCCGGCCGACCTCTACCTGCGCGCCGGCCGCGCCCAGTCCGGCAGCTATCTGGACGAGGCCCTGCAGGCGCGCATCGCCGCGACGTCCGGCGTCGGCGCCGTGGCATTCACCCGCCACGACGGCCTGCGCCTCGCTGCCGGGCAGGCGCCGGTGGCCCTGCTGGCGCGGCCGGTGTCGGCGGCCGGCGGCGGCCTGCCGCTGGTCGGGCGGGCCGTGGCGGTGGACGGGCCGGCGCTGTGGATCTCCGAGGCCATGCAGGACTTGTACGGCTGGCAGCCCGGTCAGCAGGTCGAGCTGCCACTGGCCGGCAAGCCGGTGCGCCTGACGGTGGCCGGCGTGTGGCGGGACTACGCGCGCCAGACCGGCGCGGTGATGATCGACCTGGACGCCTATCGCCGCCTGACCGGCGACCGCCTCGTCAATGACGCGGCGATCCACCTGGCACCCGGCGCCGATGCGCTGCGCATGGCCAGAGCACTGACCGCGCTGGCCGGCCCTGGCGTGCTGGAGGTGGCCTTCCCGGGAGAGATCCGGGCGATCACGCTACGCATCTTCGACCGCACCTTCGCGGTGACTTACCTGCTCGAAGCGGTAGCGGTGGCCATCGGCCTGGCTGGCGTGGCGGCCAGCTTCGCGGCGCTGGCGGCGGCCCGCCGGAAGGAGTTCGGCATGCTGCGCCACCTCGGGCTGACGCGCCGCCAGATTGGTTGGATGCTGGCCCAGGAGGGCGCGCTGGCGGCCGGTGTCGGCGTGCTGGCCGGTCTGCTGGCGGGTGGGGCGATCGGGCTTGTGTTGATCGAGGTGGTCAATCGGCAGAGCTTCCACTGGAGCATGGACTTGCATGTGCCGTGGCTGTCGCTGCTGATTTTCGGCCTTGGCCTGGTGGCGCTGGCGGCGCTCGCCGCAGTGCTTGCCGGGCGCCAGGCGATGCGTCAGGACGCGGTGCTGGCGGTGCGGGAGGACTGGTGATGGAGCGGCGTCGTTTCCTGCTGGCACTGGCCCTCGGGGCGGCCGGGCGTTCCGCCAGGGCGGCGGCGGATTTCGCGCCGGTGCTGCCGGGCCGGCGGCTGGTCTTTCCGGCCGACCATGGCGCCCACCCGGATTTCCGTACCGAGTGGTGGTACGCCACCGGCTGGCTGAGCCTGCCGGACGGCAGTCCGCTGGGCTTCCAGACGACCTTCTTCCGTGTCCGGACCGGTGTGGGGGAGGACAGCCCGAGCGCCTTTTCGCCGCGCCAGTTGATCCTGGCCCACGCGGCAATCGCCGATCCGCGCCTGGGACGCCTGCGCCACGGGGAGTGCTCTGCGCGAGTTGGTTTCGGGCGGGCTGGCTTCGAGTTGGGGCGCACCGGCGTATGGGTCGGCGACTGGCGTTTCGCGCTGGATGGCGAGCGTTACCGCGCCGAAGTGCATGCCGAGGATTTCGCCTACTCGCTGGAGCTGCGACCGGCGGGGCCGCCGCTGCTCAACGGCCAGGGCGGCTTCAGCGCCAAGGCTGCCGATCCGCGCCACGCCAGCTACTATTACAGCCGCCCGCAGCTGGCGGTGAGCGGCAGCGTGACCCTCGACGGGAGGCAACTGCCCGTGCGCGGCCAGGCCTGGTTGGACCACGAATGGTCCAGCGAGCTGCTGCCGGACGGCGCCAAGGGCTGGGATTGGGTTGGCCTCAACCTGGATGACGGCAGCGCGCTGATGGCCTTCCGCCTGCGCGATGGGCAGGGGCGGGCGCTGTGGGCGGCGGCGACTTGGCAACTGGCTGGCGGTGGCGCGCGGGTCATGCGTCCGGCGGAGGTCGCCTTTACGTCCGGTCGGGAATGGCGTTCGCCGCGCACGGGCATCACTTATCCGGTGGAATGGCGGCTGCGCGTCGGCGAGCGGGAATTCGGGTTGCGCCCGCTGCTCGACGACCAGGAGCTGGACAGCCGTCGCTCCACCGGTTCAATGTACTGGGAGGGGGCGGTGCGGGTCATCGAAGGCGGACGGGAAGTGGGTCGCGGTTACCTGGAGATGACCGGCTACGGTGAGCGTATCCGCGTCGGTTAATCCGTAGTGCCGCCATGAAGTCGGCGTGGGCATGCTGCGCCATGTTTCGAGATGGATCATGAAGCGCATCAAACTCGTCTTGGGGGCGTCCTTGCTGGCGCTCGCCGGGCTGTGGCTGCTGGCCGACACGCTGGTGCCGGAGCCCTTTACCTATTTTTCCTTCCGGACGGTCTTTGTCCAGTTCAGCGGTGTGATCGCCATCGGGGCGATGAGCGTCGGCATGTTGCTGGCGGTGCGGCCGAAGTGGCTGGAGCCGCATCTGGACGGGCTCGACAAGATGTACCGCCTGCACAAGTGGCTGGGCATCGCGGCGCTGGTTGCCGGCGTGCTGCACTGGTGGGTGGCGAAGGGCACCAAGTGGATGGTCGGCTGGGGCTGGCTGGTCAAGCCGCCGCGCAAGCCGCCGTCCGGCGGCGGGTTGGCGGGCATATCGAGTCGCTGACCTACTACCCGGAACTGCGCGTGCTTGAAACGGCGATCCGGCTCGATGAGGGCTGGTCCGGGCACACGGCGGGGCAGTTCGCCTTCGTGACCTCCAACCCGAAGGGAGGCGCCCATCCCTACACCATCGCGTCGGCCTGGGATGCTGCCGAGCGCCGGATCGTCTTCATCACCAAGGCCCTCGGCGACCACACCGGCCGTCTGCGCGACAGCTTGCGCGTGGGCATGCCGGTGCGTGTTGAAGGCCCCTACGGTTGTTTCGATTTAGAGGACCGCAAGTCCCGCCAGATCTGGGTCGGGGCAGGCATCGGCATCACGCCTTTCGTCGCGCGGATGAAGCAGCTCGCTCGCACCGCGGGCACGCAAAGCATCGACCTGTTCCATCCGACCGTGGATTTCGAGCAGGCTGCCATCGACAAGCTGGTGGCCGATGCAGCGGCGGCCGGCGTGCGCCTGCACCTGCTGGTCGGGAAGAGGGACGGCCGGCTGGATGGCGACCGCATCCGCGCCGCGGTGCCCGAGTGGGCAGATGCCAGTGTCTGGTTCTGCGGTCCGCCGGCTTTCGGGCAGGCCCTGCGGGAAGACTTTGTTGCCCACGGGCTGGCCGATGCGGACTTCCACCAGGAGCTGTTCCAGATGCGCTAGCCGCGGGCGTGGCGTACCAGCCCGTCGGCCAGGAAGTCGAAGACCCGCCGGATGCGCGGGTCGTCGCGCAGATCTTCGTGCATCGCCAGCCACATCTCCAGTTCGAAGCGTACCTGGCCCGGTAGCACCGGCTGCAGCTCCGGGTGGCGCGCCGCGATGCCGGCTTGGCAGGCGCCGATGCCGAGGCCGGCGAGGAGGGCGGCGTGCTGGGCGTGCTCGCTGTCGGAGCGGAAGGCAAAGTCCTCGGGCGTCAGCGGCAGGCCACTTTGTTGCAGGGTGCGCAATGCGTTGGCGTCCCGGTCGAAGCCGATCAGCGCGTGGCCGGCCAGTTCTTCGATCCTTGCCGGCAGGCCGCGCCGTTCCGCGTAGCGGCGGTGGGCGTAGAGGCCGATGGCCAGCGTGCCGATGCGGCGGGCGACGAGGGCGTCCTGGCTCGGGCGGAGCATGCGCACCGCGATGTCGGCTTCCCGCTGCAGCAGGTCTTCATTGCGATTTGTCAGCGCCAGTTCGATGCGGATCGCCGGGTGGGCGGCCTGCAGGTCGGTGAGGATGGCCGGCAACACCTCGCCGCCGACGGTTTCGCTGGCGGTGAGGCGCACCGTGCCGGCGATGTCGTCGTTGCCAGCGGAGGCGGCCCGCCGCAGCGCGCCGGCCTGGGCGGCCATCGCTGCGGCTGGCGCGGCCAGGCGCCGAGCGGTGTCAGTGGCCTGCAGGCCGGTCTGCGTGCGGATGAACAGCGTGCACCCGAGGGCGGTCTCCAGGGCTTGCAGGCGGCGTCCGACGGTCGGCTGCGTGGTGCCGAGGGTGCGCGCGGCGCCGGACAGGCTGCCTTCGCGCAAGACGTGCAGGAAGCTGCGATAGAGGTCCCAGTCTGGTTCGTCGGGCAAGGTCGAGCTCATACGAAAATGTATAGCCTCTCAACGAGTTTTGGCAATTTTCGTATGGGGGCCAAATCCCTACAGTGACGCCATTCCCCTCTCGCTGGACGTCACGACGATGAAGCTCCTGCCCTCCCTGTTGTTGCTGGCTGCTTTCTTGACCACCCCGATTGCCGCCGAAGAGCTCGGACCGATTTCCGCCACCCGCTTCCTGGCGCGTGACGGTGGACTGCTTGCCTACGACGACAGCGGCGGCGACGGTCCGCTTCTCATCGCGCTGCCCGGCATGGGCGATCTGCGCTCCCAGTACCGTTTCCTGCGCCCGCTGCTGGCGGCGGCGGGCCATCGGGTGGTGAGCATGGATGTGCGCGGGCAGGGCGAGTCGAGCGTCGTGTGGGCGGACTACTCGGCCCACGCGCTCGGCGGCGATGTGTTGGCGCTGATGGATCACCTTGGTGCGCCGTCGGCTGTGGTGCTCGGCAACTCCTTTGCTGCCGGTGCTGCCCTGTGGGCAGCCCATGATGCTCCGGAGCGGGTGCGCGGCACGGTATTGCTTGGCCCGGTTCTACGCGATCTGCCGGCTTCGCCGTGGATGAGGGCCGTCCTGTGGCTGGGCTTTGCCGGGCCATGGCGGACGGTTTTCTGGCTGAAATACTGGGACAGCCTGTTTCCGCTGGCGCCGCCGCCCGACCAGGCGGCGCAGCGCGAGCGCCTGGCCCGCAGCCTGCGCGAACCAGGTCGCATGCAGGCGCTGGAGACGATGATCGGCTTGTCGAAGGCCGACACGGACGCGATCCTCGACCAGGTCCGCGTGCCCAGTCTGGTGGTGATGGGCACCGACGATCCGGATTTCGCCGATCCGGCTGACGAGGCCCGTCTCATTACCGCCTTGCTACGCGGCGAAAGCCTGCTGCTGGAGGGCGGCGGTCACTACCCCCATGTGGAAGCGCCGGAACTGGTTGCAGCGCGGGTCATGGCTTTTCTCGACGGCTTGCGCTGAGTCCGGTTTGATATAGATCAGCTGGCTGCGCCGGGTGGCCTTGAAGTTTGCCCCCGCTCCCCCATTTAGGCCTCAGACCAAAATCCGGAGGCCTTATGCGCTACGACAAGCTCACCACTAAGTTCCAGCAAGCCCTCGCCGAGGCCCAGAGCCTCGCCGTCGGCAACGACCAGCAGTTCATCGAACCCCAGCACCTGCTGCTGGCTCTGCTCAGCCAGGAGGATGGCAGCACCACGTCCTTGCTGCAGCGCGCCGGCGTCAATGTGGGCGGCCTGAAGGCGGCGCTGATCAAGGCCTTCGAGCGCCTGCCCAAGGTGCAGGGCCATGGCGGTGATGTGTCCGTCGGGCGCGATCTGAGCAACCTGTTCAACCTCACCGACAAGGCCGCCCAGCAGCGCGGCGACGAGTTCATCGCCAGCGAGATGTTCCTTCTCGCGCTGGCCGACGATAAGGGCGAGACCGGCCGTCTGCTGAAGGAAAACGGCCTTACCAAGAAGGCGCTGGAACAGGCCATCGATGCCGTGCGCGGCGGCCAGAACGTGGGCAGCGCGGATGCCGAGAGCCAGCGTGAAGCCCTCAAGAAGTTCTGCGTGGATCTCACCGAGCGCGCCCGCCAGGGCAAGCTTGACCCGGTCATCGGCCGTGACGACGAGATCCGCCGGGCGATCCAGATCCTGCAGCGGCGTACCAAGAACAACCCGGTGCTGATCGGCGAGCCGGGCGTCGGCAAGACCGCCATCGTCGAAGGGCTGGCCCAGCGCATCGTCAATGAGGAAGTGCCGGAGACCCTGAAGGGCAAGAAGGTGCTGGTCCTCGACATGGCCGGCCTCTTGGCCGGCGCCAAGTACCGCGGCGAGTTCGAGGAGCGCCTGAAGGCGGTGCTCAACGACATTGCCAAGGATGAAGGCAAGATCATCCTGTTCATCGACGAGATCCACACGATGGTCGGCGCCGGCAAGGCCGAGGGCGCCATCGACGCCGGCAACATGCTCAAGCCGGCGCTGGCCCGCGGCGAGCTGCACTGCATCGGCGCGACCACGCTGGACGAATATCGCAAGTACATCGAGAAGGACGCCGCGCTGGAGCGTCGCTTCCAGAAGGTGCTGGTGGAAGAGCCCTCCGTCGAATCGACGATCGCCATCCTGCGCGGCCTGAAGGAGAAGTACGAGTTGCACCACGGCGTGGACATCACCGACCCGGCCATCGTCGCCGCGGCCGAGCTGAGCCACCGCTACATCACCGACCGCTTCCTGCCGGACAAGGCCATCGACCTGATCGACGAGGCGGCGTCGCGCATCAAGATGGAGATCGACTCCAAGCCGGAGGTGATGGACAAGCTCGAGCGTCGTCGCATCCAGCTGGAGATCGAGCAACTCGCGGTGCAGAAGGAGAAGGACGAAGCCTCCCTCAAGCGCCTCGGCCTGATCGAGGAAGAGATCACCCGCATCAAGAAGGAATACTCGGACCTGGAGGAAATCTGGAAGGCCGAGAAGTCGGCGGTGCAAGGTTCGGCGCAGATCAAGGAGGAGATCGACCGCCTGAAGGCCGACATCGCCAAGCTGCAGCGGGAAGGCAAGCTCGAGAAAGTGGCCGAGCTGCAGTACGGCAAGCTGCCGCAACTGGAGGCCCAGCTCAAGAAGGCCGAGGCGACCGGTGATGCGAAGCCGGTCAACAAGCTGCTGCGCACGGAAGTGGGCACCGAGGAGATCGCCGAGGTAGTGTCCCGCGCCACCGGCATCCCGGTTTCCAAAATGATGCAGGGCGAGCGCGAGAAGCTGCTCAAGATGGAAGAGCGCCTGCACCAGCGGGTGGTCGGCCAGGACGAGGCAGTGCGCCTGGTGGCCGACGCGATCCGCCGTTCCCGCGCCGGCCTGTCGGACGAGAACCGGCCCTACGGCTCTTTCCTGTTCCTCGGCCCCACGGGGGTCGGCAAGACCGAGCTGTGCAAGACGCTGGCCGAGTTCCTGTTCGACAGCGAAGAGCACCTGATCCGCATCGACATGAGCGAGTTCATGGAGAAGCATTCGGTGGCCCGCCTGATCGGCGCGCCTCCGGGTTACGTGGGCTACGAGGAGGGGGGGTACCTGACCGAGCAGGTGCGTCGCAAGCCGTATTCGGTAATCCTCTTCGACGAGGTCGAGAAGGCCCACCCGGACGTCTTCAACGTGCTGCTGCAAGTCCTCGACGACGGCCGCATGACCGACGGCCAGGGGCGCACGGTGGACTTCAAGAACACCGTGATCGTGATGACCAGCAACCTCGGCTCGCAGATGATCCAGCAGATGTCCGGTGACGATTACCAAGTCATCAAGCTGGCGGTGATGGGCGAGGTGAAGACCTACTTCCGGCCGGAGTTCATCAACCGGATCGACGAGGTGGTGGTCTTCCACGGCCTGGACGAGAAACACATTGCGTCCATTGCGCGGATCCAGCTGGCCTACCTGGAAAAGCGTCTGGCCAAGCTCGAGATGCACCTGGACGTCAGCGACGACGCCTTGCTCGAACTGGCCAAAGCCGGTTTCGACCCGGTGTTCGGCGCGCGGCCGCTCAAGCGGGCGATCCAGGAGCACATCGAGAACCCGCTCGCCAAGCGTATCCTCGAAGGCCAGTTCGCCGCCAAGGACACCATTCGCGTGAGCAGCGACAACGGCCGCATCCTCTTCGCCAAGGCCTGAGCGCAGTTCTGATCGGCGGCCCAGGTGAGCGGAGCCGGCTTCCTTCGGGAGGCCGGCTCCGTTTTCGTTTCGCGTGGTACCAATACCTCTTTGGGGGAGGCCCCAAGCCCCCGTGCAGGCGGTAATATCCTTCGCACGGAAATATGGGGATGGGTTTCTTGCCCGGGCCGGTTGACTCGCTCTGTAGCAGGCATCTGCGCCTGATGGCGGAGCAGGTGTTCAGATGCAGTACATGGTGCGCCGCGGCAATTTGTGGCGTCCTGAGTGGCATCGGTATGGATATGTCCCGGTACGCACGGAGACGAGCGGTAAGCGCCAGGGAAACACGCGGCTGGCATGTCCTTTGCCAGCGTTTCTCCACTTTGCTTCCGTCCCTGGGCCGACGTGCATGGCGTGCCGGCTATGATTATCGAGTGAGGTGGGTATGGCAGATGCACTGAGTTTGTGGCGCCAGTTGCTGCAGGTCCAGGAACCTTGGACGGTTTTGGACTGCCGCGCCGACGAGTTCAACCGCTGCATGGATGTCTATATTGGCGTGGAGGCACCACGGAGCTGGTTCGGCTTCGGTCGCGGCAAGCCCGTGGAGAGCGGTCCGGAAGTGATGTGGCGCCATATCGGTTTTGGCGGTTGGAAGGTGCAGGTACGGGTGCGTCCGCCCCTCGGCAGCGAGCTGCCACGCCAGCAATGGGCGGGGGAGGCCGGCATGCCCTTCACGCGGGCGCTGGACCGGCAGATCCTGTCACTGCTCAACGAAGGCGTCGGCATGGCCGGCGTATGTACCTTGCTCGAGGTGCCGATGGGCGAGCTGTGGCGCTATCGCTATGCCCTCGACAAGGGCCAGCACGGCGTCGGTGAGGCAGCCCCGGCTCAGGAGGCCGGAACGCAGCGGCCGCTCAGCGCGGTGCTCGCGTATTTCGAGGACGGCGTAAAACCGCTGCCCGGCAGCCAGGTGCCGAGTCTTACCGACCCGGTGTGGCTGCGCCTGGTGGATGGCACGCTCAACATCGACGTGCGCGTGCTGAGCCTCCAGTTGCTGTTGTCGCGCATCCGCTCCCAGGTGGCGGTGATCGCCGATGAGGAGGTGCGCATGATGAAGCTGCGCGATCTACATCGCTACTTCGTCAAGAACGAACGCATGCTGTCCCACGAACTGCAGCAACTCAGCAAAGAAGCGGCCTGAGCCGTCTCGCTGTTCTACCGAGGGAGAACCAATAATGAACGCCCCTGCGAACCGCCTGACGACGGTGGACGAGGCGGCCGCGCTGATCGCGTCGGGCCGCTTCCTGATGATCTCCGGCGATGAAACCGCACTGCGGCGCCTGCCGGCCGGTAACTGGGTAGGTGGCACGATCCCCTATTTCATGGGTGACGAGGGCGGCCTGGTGACGTCCGAGCAGGTGTTCGTCACCGAGATCCCGGCGACAGCGGGTGCGCCGACGATCCGCTTCTACGACATCACCAACCTCGAGCACGTCTGCGAGGATGGCCCGTCCAACGGCTTCACGCTGATCATCATCCCGGCCTTCTCGGCAATCCATTCCCTGTACGCCCGCAAGGCGCCGGGCTTCACGGACATGTTCATCAAGCCGGTCGTAGGCTGGATCGCCGGCAGCCATCTGGCCGACTCCGGCCGCGTCGCGCCGCTGGTGGTCGATGGCAGGGAGCTCGCATTCGACGGAGAGAGGGCGGTGGTGATGCACGTGCCCTTGCCGGACAGCGAGTACGCCCGCATCGAGATCTTCAACCGCATGGTGCAGGGCGATGGTGACTGCCTGCGCTTCCCCGAGACGGGCTTCTCGGCCACCCGTTGCCTGGTCAATGGCGTCGAGACTGATTTCGCCAGCTACTTGGCGACCCGCCATGCAGACATCCGCCTGCCGCTGGTGGCGGACTATGGCGGTGCGTCGGTGAATGTGTCGATCAAGCAGGTGGATGCCCAGGCTGGGCGGGTGGACTTCTACGCGCCGGTGTTCGACGACGTGGAGTACCGGTTTGCTGCGCCGGCCGATTTCGGTGCGGCAATCGGAGCGGAGCCGGACCATCCGCCGCTGTGGTCGTGCAACTGCATCCTCAACTACCTCTACTGTGGGCTGGAGGGGCGGCGTTCGGGTTCTCTCGTCGGGCCGATGACCTTCGGCGAGATCGCCTACCTTCTGCTCAATCAGACCCAGGTCTATCTCAGCATCGATCAGGCCTGAGCCCGGTCGGAGGCGGAGCCTTACCGGCCCGCCGCCGTTTCCTGTACTTTCCGTCCTCAATGACAACGAGAAGGACGGAGACATGCGCAATCATCATCAGTTCTATATCGGCGGGCGTTGGGTCGAAGCCCTCGGCACGGCCCGCCTGGATGTGATCAACCCCGCCACCGAGGCGGTCGCAGGCAACATCGCGATCGGCAGCACCGCCGATGCGGAGGCCGCCGTGGCGGCGGCGCGGGCGGCGTTTCCAGCCTTTGCGGCGACGTCCCGCGAGGAACGCCTGGACCTGCTGGCGCGCATCTGCGCGGCCTACAAGAAGCGCTACGAAGACATGGCCCGCGCCATCTGCGAGGAGATGGGCGCGCCGTTGAAGGCCCTGGCAGCCAGCGCCCAGGCGGGCTCCGGCCTGGCCCATTTCAAGACTGCGCTGGCGGTGCTGCAGGATTTTTCCTTTGAAAAGGCGCTGGGCACGACGCGCATCCTGCGCGAGCCGATCGGTGTCTGCGCGCTGATCACCCCGTGGAACTGGCCAGCCAACCAGATGGCCTGCAAGATCGCGCCGGCGTTGGCAGCGGGCTGCACGATGGTGCTCAAACCGTCGGAGCTGGCGCCGTTCTCGGCCATCGTGATGGCCGAGATCCTGCATGAAGCCGGCGTGCCGGCCGGCGTCTTCAATCTGGTCAATGGCGATGGGGCGGGCGTCGGCAACGTGCTGTCTTCCCATTCCGAGGTTGACATGGTCTCCTTCACCGGTTCCACGCGGGCCGGCAAGCAGGTGATGCGTAATGCCGCCGACACGGTGAAGAAGGTCGCTCTCGAACTGGGTGGCAAGTCCGCCAACATCCTGCTCGACGACGTGGACTTCCCGAAGAGCGTACGCCATGGCGTGCTGAGCCTGATGACCAACAGTGGCCAGAATTGCAACGCGCCGTCGCGCCTGCTGGTGCCGGAAGACCGTCTCGACGAGGTGGAGGCGATCGCCGCTGCGAGCCTGGCGCGGGTGGTGGTCGGCGATCCGCTGAATGAAGCGACGACGGTGGGGCCGCTGGCCAATCGTGCCCAGTTCGAGCGCGTGCAGGCCTTCATCGCCCAGGGCATTGCGGAAGGTGCGAAGCTCGTGGCCGGCGGACCGGGCCGGCCGGACGGCATCGGGCGCGGCTATTTCGTGCGCCCGACGGTATTCAGCCGGGTGAGGCCGGACATGGCCATCGCCCGCGAGGAGATCTTCGGCCCGGTATTGTCCATCCTGGCCTATGCGGATGAGGCGGACGCCATCCGCATTGCCAACGACACGCCCTACGGCTTGTCGGGCTACGTGTCGTCGGCCGATCCGGTGCGGGCGCGGGCCGTCGCGCGGCAGTTGCGGACCGGCAATGTGCACCTCAACGGCACGCCGGTTGACCTTGCTGCACCCTTCGGCGGCTACAAGCAATCGGGCCTGGGGCGGGAGTGGGGTGCCTACGGGCTGGAGGAGTTCCTCGAGGTGAAGGCGGTCATCGGCTACGGCGGCGACGAGCCGGCCTGAGCGTTTGTTGTCAGCTTGGCGTGACAGAATGCGGGCCGGCGGCTGTGCCGTCGCCTGTTGAGGAGTTTCCTGCCCGATGGCCTTGATCGTTTCCGTTTGCCTGTTGCTGGTCGTACTGACGACCATCATCCACTACGAGGTGCTGCGTGGCCTGAGCCTGTGGCTGCCCGGGCTGGCCATCCGCCCGCGGGCCAAGCTGATCGTCGTGATACTCGGCACCTTCATCGCCCATCTAATGGAGATCGCGCTGTACGCCTTCGCGGTGTTTGCGCTGGTGCGCTATGCGGAGCTCGGGTCGGTGGGCGACGTGGGGCGTTTTTCGTTCGCCGTGTGCCTGTATTTTTCCACCGAGACCTTCACGTCCCTCGGTTACGGCGACGTGGTGCCCGGTGGCGATGTGCGTTTGCTGGCCGGCACCGAGGCCCTCAACGGCCTGCTGCTGATCGGCTGGTCGGCGTCCTACGCCTACATCGCGATGGAGCGCTTCTGGCGCGATGGGCTGGGCGAGAGCAACTGACGGAGGCTTTCGAGCGTGCGTATTCTGGTGGTTGAAGATGACAAGACCTTGGCCGCCGGCCTGATCGAAGGCCTGGAGCGGGAGGGCTTCATGGTGGACTGCCTGGAGGCAGCCGAGCCAGCCGAGGCGGTGCTTACGCACACGGCCTACGACCTGGCGATCGTGGACATTGGCCTGCCGGGCATGGACGGGCTGGAGCTGATCCGCCGGGTGCGCCGCCGCGGCGTGCTGACCCCGATCCTGATCCTGACCGCCCGCGATGGGCTGGACGACCGGGTTGTCGGCCTGGACGTGGGCGGCGACGACTATCTGGTCAAGCCCTTCCTGTTGCCCGAGCTACTGGCCCGCATCCGGGCGCTGATCCGGCGCAGCCGCGCGGCAGCCAGCATGGTGCTGAGCGTCGGTTCGCTGGAACTCGACGTACAGCGGCGCAGTGCGACGCTGGCCGGTGTCGAACTGGAGCTGACGGGACGGGAGTGGGACGTGCTCGAACAATTGGCGCTGGTGGCGCCCAAGGTCGTCGCCAAGCAGAAGCTGGCCGACAGCCTCAGCCAATGGGACCGGGAGATCACCCCCAACGCGGTGGAGATCTACGTGTCGCGCCTGCGCAGCAAGCTGGCCGGTAGCGGGGTCGGCATCCGCACCGTGCGTGGCATCGGCTATCGCATCGAGGCTGGAGAGGGCGATGCCGCGGCACGGTGAGGCGCGCGCGCTGCGCAACCGGCTGCTGCTGGTCATCTCCTGGCCGCTGCTTATCCTGCTGGCGGCGAGCATGATCGCCGACTACCGCTCGGCGTTGAGCATCGCCGACGAGGCCTACGACAACGCGCTGACCGGTACCGTGGTGGCCCTGGTCACGCGTCTGGAGCGGGACGACGACGATAAGGACATCGAGGTGGACATCCCTCCGGCAGCCGACGAGATCCTGCGCTCCGACACCGTCGACAAGGTCCAGTATGTGGTTTTCGACAGCCGGGAAAAAGTCATCGCTGGCGATGCCGAGCTGTTGCAGTTGCCGCGGCCGGACGTCGCCAACCGCAGCATCCTGCAGGATGCGACGGTCGGAAAACGCGCGCTGCGGGCGGCCAGCTACCGTTACGAGAGCCCCCGCATGACGGCGACGGTCATCGTCGCCGAAACCACCCTCAAGCGCCGGAGTGCCGCCCATCGCATCCTGGCGACGATCTTCTGGCCGAACCTGCTGTTGATCGCAACGGCGCTGCTGCTGGTGTATTTCGGTGTGCGCTATGCGCTGAAGCCGCTGGACGCCCTTGGCCACAGCATTGCCACCCGTGGCCCCAACGATTTCAGCCCGATTGCCGAAGCCGGCGTGCCGGCCGAGGCCGGTCCGCTGGTGCGGGCCATCAACCGTCTGCTGCAGCACCTGGGGCGAGCGGGGCGGGCCCAGCAGGCCTTCCTGTCGAATGCAGCCCACCAGCTGCGCACGCCGCTGGCGGGTCTGCAGACCCAGCTCGAGCTGGCCGTCGAAGCCCTGCCTGCCGAGGCTCGGCCGCGCATCGAGCGTCTGCGCGAGTCCACCGGCCGCTTGGTCCATTTCACCAACCAGATGCTGGCGCTGGCCCGCTCGTCGTCGGGAGGGGCACTGATCAGTGACCACCGTCCTGTGGACATGGCCGCGCTGCTGGAGGATGCCGCATCCGATCTGCTCGACGACGCCCTCGCCAAGCACATCGACCTGGGCTTCGAGACGGCGCCGGCTCCGGTGCTGGGGTCCAGCTGGATGTTGCGGGAGATGCTCGCCAATCTGATCGACAATGCCATCGCCTATACGCCGGAAGGCGGCCGGGTGACCGTGCGCTGTGGGCGCAGCGACGAGACGGGAGTCTTCGTCGAGGTCGAGGACGATGGGCCGGGCATCCCGGAGAGCGAACGCAGCCGCGTCTTCGAGCGCTTCTACCGGGCTGCGGGGGATGGCGTGCCGGGCACCGGACTGGGGCTGGCCATCGTCAAGGAGGTGGCCGACCGCCATGCCGCCGACGTGACGATCGCCAGCGGCAGCGAGGGGATCGGCACATGCATCCGGGTTGTCTTTCCGGATGCCTCCGATGTGATCACGCCCGCCCGGCAATGATCTCCGGGGTGGATGAACTTGCCCATCCGTCGCCGCGCCATATGCCGCTTCAAATAATCCCTTCCGGATTGTCAGGTAATTGAAGGCTGCGGGCAGCTAAGGTCTGCGGGGTCATCCAACATGGACCCCGTGGTCATGCACAGCACTTCAGAATCCCCCGTCATCGATTCCTACGCCGGCCTGCGCCGCCCCCGTCCGCTGGTTTTCCTGCACTGGGCGACGGCCTTGCTCATCGCACTGGTGGTGGGCATTGCGTTCGTGCGTGACGGCATCGAGGAGAAGGCCCTGCGTGCCGCCCTCATGAACATCCACCGAAGCATCGGCCTCACCATCGCCCTGCTGGCGATGGCCCGCATCGTCGTGCGCCTGGCGCACCGGCCGCTGCCGCCGACCGGCGAGATGTCGCCGCTCGCTCGACTAGCGGCCGAGCTGGCGCACCTGGCCCTCTATGTGCTGCTGATGGCACTGCCACTGATCGGCTGGGCCTTGTCCAGCGCCCATGGCAAGCCCATCTCCTTTTTCGGTCTGGTCACCCTGCCGCCGCTGGTCGAGGAGGACGAGGACCTCGCCGATGATCTGGCCGAATACCACGAGAACGCCGCCTGGCTGCTCATCGGTCTGGTCGGCGTGCATGCCGCTGCGGCCCTCTATCACCACTTCGTGCGCCGCGACAACGTGCTGCGCGCGATGCTGCCGGCCCGTCAGTCCTGAGCCGTTTCCGATTCTTCCCGTGGCGCAGCGAGAGCATGCCGCCACGGGCTAGCTCGCCTTTTTCTTGACCACAAATACAAGGACAAACATGCATCCGATTCTTTCCGGGGGGAAAACCCGTCTGTCCGCGATCCGGCATACGGCCGGCCTGGTGCTGGCCACGGCCGGCTTCCTTGCCGCCGCGCCGGCCGCCCATGCCGTGCCGAGCTTTGCCCGCCAGACCGGGCAGGAATGTGCGGCCTGCCACATCGGTGCCTACGGCCCGCAACTGACGCCCTACGGCGTCAAGTTCAAGATCGGCGGTTATACCGACTCCGACGGCAAGGGCGGCAAGGTGCCGCTGTCCGGCATGGTGGTGGCATCCTTCACGCGCACTGCCAAGAATCAGGACCCGGCGCCGGACAAGTCCAGCCCGAACAACAACCATTCCTTCGACGAAGCCTCGGTGTTCCTGGCCGGCCGTCTGAGCGACAAGATCGGCGCCTTCGTGCAGGCCACTTATGACGGCATCGGCCAGCGCACGTCCATCGACCAGGCCGACGTGCGTTTCGCCCACACCACCGAGGTGGCCGGCAAGGAGACCGTCTTCGGCGTGTCGGTGAACAACAACCCCGGCGTGCAGGATCCGTTCAACAGCATGCCGGTGTGGAGCTTCCCCTACACCGCCTCTGCCTTAGCCTTTGGCCAGGGCGATGCCGCCACGATGATCAACGGCGGCCTTGAGCACCGCGTCACCGGCGTGTCCGCCTACACCTTCTGGAACAACATGGTGTATGCCGAACTGGGCACCTACCGGGCGCTGACCCCGACCATGCAGAGCCGTCTGGGCCTGGAGAAGGCGGGCGACATGGGGCATGTCGGCGGCAATACCGCCTATTGGCGCTTGGCCGTGTTCCAGGATCTGAAGAAGCAGGCCTTCAATGCCGGCATCTTCGGCCTCAACACCTCGGTTCAGCCGGATCGCAGCACGCCGGGTTCCAACAAGTTCAACGATGTGGGCGTCGATGCGTCCTACCAGTTCCTTGGTACCCGCGAGCACGTGGCGACGGTCAATACCAGCTACATCCGTGAACGCCAGACCCGCAACCAGCTCGTCGCCACCGACGGCGCCGACAACCTGAAAGGCCGGCTCAACGAGTTCAAGCTGAACGCGTCCTACCACTACATGCAGACCTGGGGTGCGACGGTCGGCCGCTTCGTGACCCATGGCACGTCCGACGCGACCCTGTACAGCGATGGCTTCGCCAACGGCTCGCCGAACACCTCCGGCTACATCCTGCAGGCCGACTGGACGCCGTGGGGCAAGGAGAACTCCTGGGGCGCGCCGTGGGCCAACGTCCGCCTTGGTGCCCAATACACCATGTACAACAAGTACAACGGTGCCAAGACCAACTATGACGGCAACGGCCGCGACGCGAAGGACAACAACACCTTGTTCCTGTTCGCGTGGACCTCGTTCTGACGGAGTGACGTGATGAAAATGATCTCTCGTACCGTCCTGCCGTTGCTGGTGGTGGCGGCAGCCAGCTCCCTGAGCTTCCAGGCCCGCGCCGCCGGCGACGTGGAAAAGGGCAAGGACGTGTTCGCCACCGAGTGCGCCGAGTGCCACAGCGCGCGTGAAGGCAAGAACAAGAAGGGTCCGAGCCTGTTCGGCGTGGTCGGTCGCAAGGCTGCCACGGTGGCCGACGCCAGCTATTCCGACGGCCTCAAGGCCAGCGGCATCACCTGGACGCCCGACAAGATCGACGCCTACGTGACGGCGCCGAAGAAGCTCGTGCCCGGTGGCAAGATGAAGTACGACGGGTTGGCCAGCGCGGCTGAGAGGGCCGAGCTGCTGGCCTATCTGGCGACTTTGAAGTGATTTGCGTCGGCCGGCCCGGTGGGGGGCCGGGCCGGCCGATGTGAAAGCGGAAAGGCTTGCTGCGGCAGGCCTTTCCTGCGTTTACGCCGTGTGCTGGGCGTTGCGCTCGATCCGTTGCTGGCGCATCAAGGCCACCAACAGCGCCATGCCGGCAACCATCACCCACGCAGCGACGATCAGCGCACCTTTGTAGCTGCCGCTCACCGTTGCGATGTAGCCGGCCATCGCCGGCGCGACCACCTGAGCGACGCCATAGCTGAGGGTCAGGCGTGCCATCGCCTTGGCCGGGTTGGCCGGGAAGCAGCGGCCGATGATCGACAGGGTCAGGCTGACGATGCCGACGAAGGTGCCGCCGTAGAGCATCGCGCTGGTCAGGTTGGCGGCAGTGCCGTCGCTGAAGGCCGGCAGCAGGATGGACACGATCTGCAGGCCATAGGCGATCAGCAGTGCCGGGATCTGCCCCCATGCGGTAGCGATGCGGTCCCACAGGAAGCAGGACGGCGCCGCTGCCAGGCCGACGATGACCCATACCCAGCCGCCCTTGCCGGCCAGCATCGGCAGCTTCTCGACGATGGCAATGATGAAGGTGGCGCTGATCACGTAGCCGAAGCCGGCGCAGAAGTAGGCCGCGATGAAGAGCCCCATCCAGCGCCGCGACGGCGGGGCCGGCAGGTGGGTGGCGGCCTGGGCGCTGACCGGCGCCGGCGCCGGCAGCCAGAACCAGGCCGGCACGAAGAACAGTACGCCGAGCAGGCCGAGGCCCAGCCACTGACCGTCCCATGCCAGGTGGCCAACCATGCCGGCCACCGCCAGCCCGGACACAATGATGCCCAGCCCGATGCCGGCGAAGTGCAGGCCCAGTTCCGGCCGGTGGCCGTGGCGGATCAGCCAGTTGAGGACCAGGCCGGAGGCGATCAACAGGCCGGCGGTGCTCGACAGGCCGGCCACGAAGCGCAGTGCGACCCATAGGGTTACATCCTGCGTGATACCCATCGAGGCGGTGCTGACCACCGCCACTACTAGGCCGATGCGGTACAGCTTGAACTTGCGGCCGAGGTCGCTGATCGTTGCCGCCACCAGCGCGCCGGTGATGTAGCCGACGTAGTTGAAGGTGGCCAGCCAGCCGCCGTCCATGGCGCTGAGGCCGGCCTCGCTGCGCATGATCGGCAGCAGCGGCGTGTAGGCGAAGCGGGCCAGGCCGACGGTGAGGATCAGGGCGCAGACGCCGGCGAAGATCACCCGGTAACGGTCGGCTGAACTGCTGGCGGGAAGGGCTGTTGCAGGGGCGTGCATGCTGTTCTCTCCTTTACGGGTTGTTATGGTTTGATCTTAGGATGTGCAGGGATGTCAAACTTTCGATAGGATGACTTTTGTTGTCGATGAGGTGACACGGGCTGAACGGGGAAAAGCCATGGACCTGGAAGAAGACTGGACGCTGGTGGATGTGCCGGACATCGAGGAGCTGCCGGGGCCTGTGTTCCAGCGTTTCGAAACCCTGCCGGCGCGCCATATCTTTCCTCCGCACGCGCACCGCTGGAACCAGTTCGTTTATGCCACTGCCGGCACGCTGGTGGTGATGGTCGAGAAGTCCCGCTACGTGATCACGCCGGAGCAGGCGATCTGGGTGCCCACCGGCGTGCTGCATACCACTGGTGCGCTGCACGGCGCGGAGTTCCGTAACCTGTACGTGGCTGACGAGCCCGATCTGGGCATGCCGGGAACATGTTCGGTGCTGGCGGTGTCTCCGTTACTCAGAGCGCTGATCGTCGAACTGGCGGACATCGGCGGACGTCGGGAGAGCGCCGACTACCTGGCCCGCGTGCATGCGCTGATCCTCGACCAGCTGCGTCGCCTGCCGGTGCAGGATTTCCAGCTGCCGTGGCCGACCAGCCCGATGCTGCGCAGGCTCTGCGAGGCCCTCTACGCCAACCCCGCCGACCCGCGCGGCGCCGACGATTGGGGGGCTGCGCTGGGCGCATCGGCACGCACGCTGGCGCGGCGCTTCGAGAAGGAGCTGGGCTTGGGCCTGCGCGAATGGCGGCATCGCCTGCGTCTGTTCCGCGCCGTGGAATGGTTGGGGGCAGGGCGTGCGATAACCGATATAGCATTGGAACTAGGCTACGCGTCACCGTCGGCCTTCACCTACATGTTCCGTCAGGAAATGGGCTGCAGCCCGACCGAATACCGGGGGCGCGGAGTGCGCCCCTTCACTGCCAACGAGGTGACTTCATGACCATTCACGCGGATCTTCACCACGTGATCTATGCCTTGTCCGACGCCCTTGATCTGGTTGGCGTGGACGACGTGGCCCACGGCAAGCGGGTCGGTATCATGGCCGCCGCCTGTGCGCGTGCAGAGGGCCTCGACGAGGCCGCTGCCGCCTTCCTGTTCGATCTCGGCATGCTGCACGACATCGGCGTGTCGTCCACCAGCACCCACAACCATCTGGTCGAGGAGTTCGACTGGGAGGATTCCCAGATCCACTGCGAGGTGGGGCACGCGCTGCTCACCAGCTTTCCGCCGCTGGCCCCGATGGCCCAACCGGT
The DNA here is from genome assembly GCF_056724025.1 of Zoogloea sp. JDB1. NCBI lineage: Bacteria > Pseudomonadati > Pseudomonadota > Betaproteobacteria > Rhodocyclales > Zoogloeaceae > Zoogloea > Zoogloea sp. JDB1. Next base: position 5,003,635 of record NZ_CM161496.1, on the reverse strand, counting down.
GCGCTACCACCATACCCGTTGGGATGCGATGCCGGCCGATGTGCCACCCGAGCTGGCCCGCCAGGCCAACCGCCTGTACCTGGTGGACCGGGTCGATGCGCTGGCCGCGCCTTATTACGCCGACAACAGCACGCTGCAGAACATGGAGAGCATTCGTAATGGGATTGCCGCTCACACGGGCAGCTACTTCGCGCCGGACCTGGTCGAGGCGTTCATGGCGGCATCCCGTACCGAGGCCTTCTGGCTGATGTTGGAGCCACGCTCCATCCAGGCCTGCCTGGTGGACCAGCTGGCGCGGGCGGAGCCCTTCCCCGCATCGATGGGCGATCTGCGCCACCTGGCCGTCATCTTCGCGCGCATCGTCGATGCCAAGAGCCCCTTCACCGCCGAGCACTCCCTGGGCGTGGCGCGCCTGGCCCGTTTCCTGGCCGAGCGGCTGGATGTGTCGGCGGAGAACTGCGACAAGCTGGAGATTGCCGGCCTGCTACACGATCTGGGCAAGCTGCGGGTGCCCGACGAGATCCTCGACAAGCCGGGCCGCCTCGACAGCCGCGAGCGCCGCATTATCAACACCCACAGCTTCGAGACCTTCCAGATCCTGCGCAATATCGACGGTTTCGGGGACATCGCCCGCTGGGCGGCCTACCATCACGAGGAGCCGGACGGCTCCGGCTACCCCTTCCACCTGAAGGGCGACACCCTGTCCCTGGAGGCGCGCATCCTGCGCGTTGCCGACATTTTCCAGGCGATGGTGCAGAACCGGCCGTACCGCCAGGGGCTGTCGGTGCCCGAGGTGTCGTCCTTCATGCGCATGCTCGCTGACACGGGGCATATCGACGCCGAGGTCACTGCGGTGCTCCTGGCGGATACGGGGCGGGCGATCGAGGTTGCGTTGCCGGCGTTCCCGCCCTTGCCGGACGCCGGGAGGACTCAGGAGGCAGCAGCGCCGGACTGAAGCGTCTGGCAGGCGGGGCCGGCCTCAGCCGTGGTGGTGATGGGGGGAGTGGCCGTGACCATGGCCATGACTGTCCTGCTCGGATTCCAGCTCGGCCAGCACGTACTGGGACATGCCGACGGCGAGTTCCTGGTGGCTGACGAAGACCCGGCCGAGCTTCTCCCGGCGGAGCAGGTCGGCGTCATCCTCGCTGTCGGCGCGCAGCACCGTGACGATCTCCGGGTTGAGCTTGCGCGCGATGTCCACCATCTTGCGGCTGGCGAGCGGGTCCGGCGCGGTGATGACCAGCATCGCCGCGCGGGTGATGTGGGACTGGACCAGCACGATGGGGTCGGAGGCGTCGCCGCTGACGGCGGCCTTGCCGAGCTTGCGCAGGGTTTCCACCACTTCCCGGTTGCTGTCCGCCACCACGTAGGGAACGCGTTGTTTGTCGAGCGCGGACGCGATGTGACGGCCGACGCGTCCGTAGCCCACCAGCACCACCTGATTGGAGAGCAGCTTGCGGTCGGTGGACATCGGCAGGGCGGCCAGCGGATCGTCCCGCAGGTCGAGCTTGCGGGCCCACGCCGAGCGGGCCCGCGCCCACGCCTGGGCCGGCTCGATGGCGGCGAAGAGCACCGAATTGAGGGCGATGGAGATCAGCGCGCCGGCGAGGATCAGGTTCTGCCCCTCCATCGTCAGCAGGCCCAGGCCCAGCCCGAGGCCGGCCAGGATGAAGGAGAACTCGCCGATCTGGGCCAGGCTGGCGCCCACCGTCAGCGCGGTGTTGAGGGGATAGCGGAAGCTCAGCACCAGCGCAATGGCGGCCAGCGTCTTGCCGAACAGGATGATGAACACCACGCCAAGCACCTTGAACGGGGCTTCGAGTAGCACGTGGGGATCGAACAGCATGCCCACCGACACGAAGAACAGCACCGAGAACGCGTCGCGCAGCGGCAGGGAATCCTCCGCCGCGCGGTGGCTGAACTCGGACTTGCGCATCATCATGCCGGCGAAGAAGGCGCCCAGCGCGAAGGACACGTCGAAGAGGATCGCCGACGCGTAGGCCACGCCGACCGCGGCGGCGATCACACAGAGGGTGAACAGCTCCCGCGAGCCGGTGCGTGCCACCAGCCACAAGATGCGCGGAAAGGCGCGGCCGCCGACGAGCAGCATCAGCGCGATGAAGGCCGAGACCTTGGCGAGGGTGATGCCGACGGTCAGCACGAGGGTCGATACGTCGGCCTGGGGGCCGGCGTCCTTGGCGCCGAGCAGCGGCGCCAGCGCCGGCAGCAGCACCAGCACCAGCACCATGGCCAGGTCTTCCACCACCAGCCAGCCGACGGCGATGCGCCCATTGGTGGAATCCAGGATGCCCTTCGCTTCCAGCGCACGCAGCAGCACGACGGTACTGGCCACCGACAGCGCCAGCCCGAACACCACCGATTCGCCCACCGGCCAGCCCCACCACAGCGCCATCACCGCGCCGAGGCCGGTGGCCACGACGATCTGTACGACAGCGCCGGGCACCGCGATCTTGCGTACCGCCAGCAGGTCGTCGAGGGAGAAATGCAGGCCGACGCCGAACATCAGTAGCATCACCCCGATCTCGGCCAACTGGCCGGCCAGCGGAAGGTCGGCGACGAAACCGGGCGTGCCGGGGCCGATGGCCACGCCGGCGAGCAGGTAGCCGACCAGCGGCGGCATGCGCAGGCGGGTGGCCACCAGGCCGAGGACCATGGCCAGGCCGAGGCCGGCAGCGATGAGGGCGATCAGGGAGACGTTATGGGGCATCGGCAGTCAGCAGGGGGGCGGATTCAAGGGCATGCAGGTTCGACGCCACGCTGGCGTGGCGGTTCGGCGATTCGAAAAATTTATGCTGCGTTGTGTCAGAACGCGCCCATCGCCAGCCCGGTGGCGAAGGCGGTGCCGAGTTCCTCGCCCTTGGCGAGTTCGTCGGTGGGGACGTGCTTGGGTGCCAGGATGTCTTCCGGCGTCTGTGCGTGGGTACACACGATCAGCGGCGGGGCGATGTCGCGCAGGCGCCAGCCGGTGGCGATGCGGGCGATCTGGCGGGCGGCGTTGCTGCCGTCGCTGCCCGCGCATATTACCGCGGCGTAGGGCCGGCCGTTGATGCGATCGAGGGCGCCGTAGTAGCTGCGGTCGAAAAAATCCTTCATCAGCCCCGCAATCGCAGCGAGATTCTCCGGCGTGGCGAAGACATAGCCGTCGGCGTCCAGCAGGTCGGCGGGGCCGGCTTCGGAGGCGTGCAGCAGGCGCATGTCGATGTCAGGTTCGCTGGCGGCGCCACGGGCGACGGCATGGATCATCTGCTCGGTGGCGCCGGTCCACGAGTGATAGACGAGCAGCAGGGTCTTGCGGGCAGCGGTGGGCATCGTCGGGCGTAGGCGGCTGGAGACAGTCCCAGCCTAGGCGCGGTCCCGATGGCGGTCAATGGAGCAGACTTGGCCTGTTGCTAATGTAATCTTTTGCGGTGACCATGAGCCTTCGCTGGCCGGGCCACGAGCGGGCCAGCTTGCACGTGGGGGCATGCATGGTCATCAAACGAATCCTGGCGGTGTTGCAGGGCGTGATCGGCGCCGGCATCCGGCGTCGACCGCGGGGTCCGGCGCGGGTTGAAGCTCCGTCCGTTGATGGCTTGGATAGTGTGCGGGAGGGTGTCGCTCCGGCGGATTTGCCGGGACATTCTCCCGACTTGGCTGTCCTGCCGCCAGTGCCAGTCTCCCCGACCGGGGAGGAGGCGGCACCGGCGCCTGCGGTGGCCGCTACGCAGTGTCCGCCGGCGGCGCCTGGCACGCAGAAAGTGCCGCGCAAGCCGCGGGGGCGGAAAAAGCGTTCTCCTGCCGCCGCGGAGCCTGTAACGGCAGGCTTGCCCGATCGCCGGGACGATGCGGAGAGGGATGCCTTGTCTGCCCGGGTTGCCGCTCTGGAAGCACGCATCGCCGAGCTTGCGACGCGCAAGGCCGCGATGGAGGGGGCCGTGCTGTCTTTCCAGTTGGCCCAGTACGAAGCCGTGGGGGACGCGCTGGAGAACTGTCTCCGCCTGCGTCTCGAGTATCTGCGCCTGCAGGCTGCCCGCTCGGGCTCCGACGATGATCGCCGGGCCGAACGGGCGGCTGCGGCCGACTATGAGGCCTGCCATCCCTCATGGGGAGAGGCGGGAGAGGGCTTGGCCGATCTCGATGAGGCCACGCGAGTGGAACTCAAGCAGCGCTACCGGGCCGCCGCCATGCGTTGCCATCCGGACCGGGTTCCCGAGGCCGAGAAGCATACGGCCGGTGCGCTTTTTCAGCGGGTCCAGCAGGCCTACCGCAGCGGTGACCTGGTCGCCCTGCGGGCCATCTGCCTGGAGATGGGAGGCGAAGGTAGCATCTCCGGACGAGCGGGTGGTTCCGCCGCCGATGGTGGCGATGCCCTGCGGCGCCTGCTCTCCGATTTGCAGGACCACGCCGCCGACCTGATCCTGGCGATCCAGACCCGGCAGCTCGATCCGGATTACCGCAAGGCGTTGCAGCCGGATGCGTGGGCGGAGGAGTTCTCCGAGGTCCGGGCCCGCCTTGAAGAAGAGTGCGCGGAGCTGGCGAGACGGATCCGCGATCTGTCCGTGGCCTGATTACTCCCACATCGCGCGCATCCGCGCCGCCAGATCCACCGCCGCCTGGCGGGTTTCGGCCTTGGCCGGCGTGTCGGGCGCGGCCTCGGGCCAGGTGCAGGTCTCGAAGCGGTCGAGCAGGCGGTTGGGGATGAAGCGCGTGCGGCTGGCGTAGACGTGGCGGTCGCCGGTGGACGACTGGCCGCTGACGTAGAAGCGCTGCGGCACGTAGAGGTCCAGGTGGTCCTTGGCGCGGGTCATCGCCACGTAGAGCAGGCGCATCTCCTCCTCGATCTCCCGCTCGCTGCCGGTGGCGAGGTCGGAGGGCAGGCAGCCGTCTACCGCGTTGAGCAGGGACACCGCCGGCCATTCGCGGCCCTTGGCCGAGTGGATGGTGGACAGGATCAGGTAGTCCTCGTCGAGCAGCGGCTTGCCCGATTCGTCGCTGGTGGCGTCGGGTGGATCGAGGGTCAGCTCGGTAAGGAAGCGTTCCTGGCTCGGGTAAGTGCCGGCGATGCGCGCCAGCTGCTGGATGTCGGCCTGGCGCACGCTGAAATCCTCGAACAGGCGCTCCATCTGGCCTTCGTACCATAAGGCCAGTTTCTCGACGGGCGTGGGCCAGGCACCGGCCTCGGCCAGCCCTTCTACCAGCGCGGCGAATTCCTGCCAGTGCAGGCGGGCGCCGTCGGGCACCGGCTGTTCGGCGAGCAGCAGGCATCCCGGCGGGGCGGCCTGCAGGTTGTCGAGAATGCGTCCGGCGGATTTCGGCCCGAGGCCGGGCAGCAGCTGGATGGCGTGGAAGCCGGACACCCGGTCGCGGGGATTCTGCGCCCAGCGCAGGATGGCCAGCACGTCCTTGACGTGGGCGGCTTCGAGGAACTTGAGCCCGCCGAACTTCACGAAGGGGATGTTGCGGCGGGTCAGCTCGATCTCCAGCCGTACGCTGTGGTGGGCGGCGCGGAACAGCACCGCTTGGGCCTTGAGCCGGAGGCCGCCTTCCCGGCGGGCCAGGATGCCCTCGACGACGCCGGCGGCCTGGTCGGCCTCGTCGCGGACGCTGATCAGGCGCGGCTTCTCGGCCGAGGCGCGCTCGCTCCACAGGTCCTTGCAGAAACGCTCCTTGGCCTGGCCGATGACGCCGTTGGCGGCGGCCAGGATCGGCTGCGTGGAGCGGTAGTTGCGGTCCAGCGTCAGCTGGCGGGCCGGCGGATCGAAGTGGCCGGGGAAGTCGAGGATGTTGCGGATCGTCGCGCCGCGGAAGCTGTAGATGGACTGGGCGTCGTCACCCACCACCGTGAGGCCGCGGCCGTCGGGCTTGAGGGCGAGCAGGATCTCGGCCTGCAGGCGGTTGGTGTCCTGGTATTCGTCCACCAGTACGTGGCTGAAGCGCCCGCCCACGTCGGCGGCCAGTTCCGGCACGCCGACCATCTGCGCCCAGTAGAGCAGCAGGTCGTCGTAGTCGAGCACCTGCTGGGCCTGCTTGGCGGCCACGTAGGCGCGGAACAGGGCCTTCAGCTCGGTGGCCCATTCGGCACACCAGGGGAAGGTGGACAGCAGCACGTCGGTCAGCGGCGCGCGGGTATTGACCACCGCCGAGTAGATGGACAGGCAGGTGCCCTTCAGCGGGAAGCGCTTGCCCTTGGCCGACAGGCCCAATTCGTGGCGGACCAGGTTCATCAGGTCGGCCGAGTCTTCCCGGTCGTGGATCGTGAACGCTGCGTCGAGGCCGATGGCGCCGGCGTATTCGCGCAGCAGCCGCGCACCGACGCTGTGGAAGGTGCCGGCCCACGGAAAGCCGGTGGCGGCCAGCTGGGCGTGGCGCGGCGAGACCTTGGCGGCGATGCGCTGCACGCGCCGGGCCAGCTCGTCGGCGGCGCGGCGGGAGAAGGTGAGCAGCAGGATGCGGCCCGGATCGGCGCCGTGGGCCAGCAGGTGGGCGACCCGGTGGGCGAGGGTGTTGGTCTTGCCCGACCCGGCGCCGGCGATGACCAGTAGGGGCCCGTCGCCATCCGGTGTGCCGACGCCGTGGGTGGCGGCCAGGCGCTGTACATCGTTGAGGCTGTCCAGGTAGGCGGGCACGGCGATGTCGGCGGTGCCGCTCACTGGGATGCTCTCAATGAGGCAGCCTGGAAGGCCACGCTGGCGGACGAGCGGAGGGGGCTGCGGTGCTGGGCGGGGATCGGACGAAGGGGCATGATGGTCTCTCTTTGGCTGTAATTGTATACAGCTTTGTTGGTGCTGCAAGCTCGGGCGGGCCTGCTACCATCCGGCCCATGAGTCTCTATCAGGATCTTGCTGAACAGACCGCCCGTCTGATCGCCGACGGCGTGCTGCGCCCCGGCGACCGCCTGCCGTCGGTGCGCCAGGCCTGCAAAAGCAACGGCATCGCGCCGGTGACGGTGACCCAGGCCTATGCGCTGCTGGAAAGTCGCGGCCTCGTCGAGGCGCGCCCCAAGTCGGGTTACTTCGTGCGGGCGCGGCTGGGCCAGCGCCTGGCGGAGCCGGAGATGACCCACCCGGTCGGCCATTCGACGGCGCTGGAGGTCAGCGACTTCATCTTCCAGATCCTCGACAGCGTCAAGGATCCGGCGGTGGTGCCCCTCGGCTCCAGTTTCCCCAGCCCCTATCTGTATCCCCTCGACAAGCTGGGGCGCTGCTTGGCCGCCGCCGCGCGCCACCTCGACCCGCTGGCCACCGTCACCGACCTGCCGCCGGGCAACGACGAGCTGCGCCGTCAGCTGGCCCTGCGCTACCTGGCCCACGGCGCGTCGGTGGCGCCGCAGGAGATCGTCATCACCTCCGGCGCGATGGAAGGGCTGAACCTGTGCCTGCAGGCGGTGACCCGGCCGGGCGACCTGATCGCCATCGAGTCGCCGACCTTCTACGCCGGGCTGCAGGCCGCCGAGCGCCTGGGCCTGAAGGTCATCGAGATCCCCAGCCATCCGCGCGAGGGCGTGAGCCTGCCGGCGCTGGAGGACGCGCTGCGCCACCATCCGGTGAAGGCCTGTCTGTTCATGCTCAACTACGCCAACCCCACTGGCGCGCGGGTGCCGGACGAGCGGCGGCAGGCGCTGGTGGAGCTGCTCGACCGCCACGACGTGCCGCTGATCGAGGACGACGTGTATGCCGAGCTGCACTTCGGTGCCGAGGCGCCGCTGTGTACCAAGGCGGTGGACCCGAACGGGCGGGTCATGCACGTGTCGTCCTTCTCCAAGTGCCTGGCGCCGGGCTACCGCATCGGCTGGGTGGCGGCGGGGCGCTACGCGGCAGCGATCCAGCGCCAGAAGTTGTCCCTGAGCCTGGCAACGACGGTGCCGGTGCAGATCGCGCTGGCCGACTATCTGAAGCACGGCGGCTACGAGAAGCACCTGCGCCAGCTGCGCGGCACACTGGCGGCCCAGGAGGCGGCGCTGGTGGCCGCCGTCGAAACCCATTTCCCGGCCGCCACGCGGCTGGCGCGGCCCCAGGGGGGCTACTTCCTGTGGCTGGAGCTGCCGCGCGGCACCGATGCCCTCGCGCTGCACCGGCATGCGCTGGAGCAGGGCATCAGCATCGCGCCGGGCCCGATCTTCTCGGCAAAGCGCGAGTTCGGCCACTGCATCCGCCTCAACTTCGGTCATCCTCTCGGCCAGCGGGGGCGGGCCGCCGTCGCCACGCTGGGGGCGCTCCTGTAGGCGGAGCCCGCCACCCGCGATGGGGTGGGCGGGTTCCTCGGGCGCAGGCTTCACGGACCATTGAGTCGATCCTACGGGGACCGGCCCCCAAGCGGCCATCTGCTGCCGTACATTCTGTGCCTATGAAAAACACGACAGGCTGAATCTGTTTCCATCCGGCCCCCGGTGATCTACTCCCGGTCCAGGAGGAATACCCAGATGAACAAGCCTGTCAGCAAGGTCCGCGAAGCCAAACTGGAGTTGTACCGCAAGAAGGGAAAGATCCACGCCCGCGAGGTGCGCGGCCGATTCAACACGATCCGCTGGGCCATGGTGTGGTTCACCCAGCTCGTTTTCTACGGGGCCTGCTGGCTCCAGTGGGGCGGCCGCCAGGCTGTGCTGTTCGACATTCCCCACGAGAAGTTCTACCTCTTCGGCCTGGTGCTGTGGCCGCAGGATGCGCTGCTCTTGGCCATCATGCTGATCCTCGCGGCCACTGGCCTGTTCCTCGTCACCGCCATGGCGGGGCGGCTGTTCTGCGGCTTCGCCTGTCCGCAGACGGTCTATACGGAAATCTTCATGTGGATCGAGGCGAAGGTGGAGGGCGACCACCTGGCCCGCCTGAAGCTCGATCAGGCCCCGCCGAGTCTCGGCAAGCTGGCCCGGCGCGGCACCAAGTACGCGCTGTGGGCCCTGGTGGCGGCGTGGACGGCGATCAGCTTCGTCGGCTACTTCACGCCGATCCGCGAGCTGCTGCCGGCGGTTGCGGGCTGGAACGTCGGCCCGTGGGAAGGCTTCTGGCTGATCTTCTACGGCTTGTTCACCTATGTGCAGGCCGGCTTCGCCCGCGAGGCGGTGTGCCAGCACATGTGTCCGTACTCCCGTTTCCAGGGCGTGATGTTCGACAGCACCACCCGCACCGTCAGCTACGACGTGGCCCGCGGGGAGCCGCGCAAGGGTGCGGCCGTGGCGAAGGTGGCGGGGCAGGGCGCCACGCAAGGTACAGCGCAAGGCAAGGGCGACTGCATCGACTGCGGCATCTGCGTGCAGGTCTGCCCGACCGGCATCGACATCCGCGACGGCCTGCAATACCAGTGCATCAACTGTGGTCTGTGCGTGGATGCCTGCGACGAGGTGATGACCAAGGTCGCCAAGCCCATTGGCTTGATCCGCTTCGCGTCGGAGCAGGAACTGGCCGGCCAGCCAACCCGCAGCGCGCGGCCGCGGCTGGCGGTGTATGGCGGGCTGATCGGGGTCTTCGTGGCCCTCGGCGCGTGGACCCTCAGCGAGCGCTCGCTGCTGCTGGTGGATGTGCTGCGCGACCGGGGCAGCCTGTCGCGGGAAACCGCCGACGGTCTCATCGAGAACGCCTACACCCTCAAGCTGATGAACCTGGCCGAGGAAGACCGCGACTTCGACGTGGCGGTGAGCGGCCTGCCCGGCATCCAGCTGGTCGGCGCGAGCCACTTCAGCGGCGAGGCCGGCGGCATCCGCGAAGTCCATGTGACCGTCGCCGCGCCGCCCGACGCCGCCAAGCCCGGCGCCAGCCCGATCGCCTTCCTGATCAAGGCCCGCCAGGATCCCGACACCCAGGTCAGCGAGAAGAGCACCTTCGTGCTGCCCTGAGCCACCGCCCGAGAACCGAGACCATGTACCGCTACAACGAAACCGACCAGCGCCTGGTGGACGACCGGGTCGTCCAGTTCCGCGACCAGATGACGCGCTTCCTCGACGGACGCCTGGCGGAGGACGAGTTCCGCCCGCTGCGTTTGCAGAACGGCCTCTACATCCAGCGCCATGCGCCGATGCTGCGGGTCGCCATCCCCTATGGCACGCTGGCGGCCTACCAGCTGCGCAAGCTGGCCGACATCGCGCGCCGCTACGACCGGGGCTACGGCCACTTCACGACGCGCAGCAATATCCAGTACAACTGGGTGCGCCTGGAAGAGACGCCGGACATCCTGGCCGAACTGGCTGCCGTGCAGATGCACGCGATCCAGACCTCCGGCAACTGCATCCGCAACATCACCACCGACCAGTTCGCTGGGGTGGCCGCCGATGAGCTGTTCGACCCGCGCCCCTACTGCGAGATCGTCCGCCAGTGGTCCACGCTGGCGCCGGAATTCCTGTTCCTGCCGCGCAAGTTCAAGATCGCCATCGCCGGCGGCGAGGAGGATCGGGCGGCGGTGCGCTTCCACGACATCGGCGCCCGCGCGCGGGTGGCCGACGATGGGCGGATCGGCTTCCAGGTCTTCGTCGGTGGCGGGCTCGGCCGTACGCCGATGGTCGGCCAGTGCCTCAAGGACTTCCTGCCGCGGGAGGAACTGCTCAATTACTTCGAGGCCATCCTGCGGGTCTATAACCGCTACGGCCGCCGTGACAACAAGTACAAGGCGCGCATCAAGATCCTCGTCAAGGATCTGACACTGGAAGGCTTCGGTCGCGAGGTGGAGGACGAATGGGCGTGGAGCCGCGGTGGGGAAGGTGTGATCGCCGAGCAGACCTTCCGCGACATGGAGGCCTTCTTCGCCCGCGCCGACCTGCCGCCCACCGCTGCGGACGACCCGGCCTACACGGCAGCGCTGGCCGGCAACCGGGCCTTCGCTCGCTGGGTCGAGCGCAACGTGGCAGCCCACCGGGATCCCGGCCGCGCCATCGTCACCCTGTCCCTGAAGAAATCCGGTTCGCCACCGGGGGACGCCACCGCCGAGCAGATGGACGGCGTGGCCGAACTGGCCGAGCGCTTCGGCGCCGGCGAGATCCGCGTCAGCCACGAGCAGAACCTGGTGCTGCCCCACGTCGCCCGCCGCGATCTGCCGGCCCTGTGGGAAGGCGCGCGGGCGCTGGGCCTGGCGACGCCCAACATCGGCCTCTTGACCGACGTGGTGTGCTGCCCGGGCGGGGACTTCTGCTCCCTCGCCAATGCCCGTTCGATCCCGGTGGCGGCGGCGGTCCAGCAGCGCTTTGAGGATCTGGACTACCAGTTCGACATCGGGCCGCTGGAGCTGAACATGTCCGGCTGCGTGAATGCCTGCGGCCACCACCACATCGGGCACATCGGCATCCTCGGCGTGGACAAGAACAACGAGGAGTATTACCAGGTGACGATAGGCGGCCGGGAAGGCACGCGGGCGGCCATTGGCAAGGTGATCGGCCCGGCCTTTGCGGCCCAGCAGATTCCTTACGTGATCCAGCGCCTGCTGGAGGTGTACCTGGCCTTGCGCCAGGAAGGGGAGATCTTCATCGACGCGGTCGAGCGCCTCGGCCTGGAACCCTTCAAGACCCGCGTGTACGGAGGTGGAGCATGAGCGCCGCGATCCTCAAGCACGGCGAGATCATCGCCGATCGCTGGCAGCCTATTGCCGCCGATGCCAGTGCGGCGCACATCGCCGAATGCATGGCGGCGGGCGGTCCGCTGCTGCTGCCCTTGCCCTTGTGGCTGAGCCATCGGGCGGAGCTCGAACCGCAGCGGGCCGGCGTGCTGCTGGTGGCGGAAGATGGCCTCGACGCGGTGCTGCCGTGGCTGGACGACATTCCGCTGATCGCGATCCACTTTCCGGTGTTCACCGACGGGCGCGGCTACTCCCTGGCCCGCCTGCTGCGTAGCCGACACGGCTACCGCGGCGAGCTGCGGGCGGTCGGCGATGTGTTGCGGGATCAGCTGTACTTCCTGCATCGCTGCGGCTTCGATGCCTTCGCGCTGCGCACCGACCAGGCGGTGGACGAGGCCCGGACAGCCTTCGCGGATTATTCCTGGGCGCCGCTGGGCGGACGCGGGGAAAGCGGAGGCTTGCGCCACAATGAGAGCGTTGAGTGAAAACTGAGCCGGGGTGCCGCCCCGGCCACATTGCCGAAGGCCTGCCGATGAATTCTGCCGATCACCTCGTTTCCGACCATCCAGGCCTGTCCGACCACACCAAGGGCCTGCTCGCTGCTTGCGTGGTGGTGCTGTGCTGGTCGGGCTTCAACATCGTGTCCCGCCTCGGCAGCAAGGGTGTGCTGACGCCTTTCGACATCGCAGCGATGCGCTTCGGCGTGTCCGGCCTGATCGCGATGCCTTTCTTCCTGGTCCGCGTGAAGCCGGCCGACTGGCCGCGTTACATGGCGCTGGCCCTGTTCGGCGGGCTGGGCTACGGGCTGCTGGTGTATTCCGGCTTCGCCTTCGCGCCGACCGCTCACGCCGGCGTCTTCGTGAACGGCGGCATCCCGTTCTGGACCATCGTCATCGTCGCCGTACTGGCCGGCTTCCGGCTCGCCCGCCACATCGCGCTGGCGTTGCTGCTGTCGTCCTGCGGGCTGGTGCTGATCGGCTACGACAGCGTGGTGGCTGGCCGCGGCGGGGCCCAGTGGATCGGCGACCTGCTGTTCTTCGCCGCTGCGCTGACCTGGGCCATCTTCGGCCTGCTGATGCGCCGCTGGCAGGTCCGCCCGTGGCTGGCGATAACCGGCGTGGCGAGCTTTTCCTGCGTGGCCTACCTGCCGGTGTACCTGCTGTGGTTGCCGAAGACGGTGCTGCTGGCACCGACCGGGGAGATCGCGCTGCAGTGCGTATACCAGGGCATCGTCGCGGCGCTGGTGGCGGGCAGCATGTACAGCTACGCCAACCACAAGATCGGTGCCTGCCAGGCCTCGATGATGCTGGCCCTGGTGCCGGGCGTCTCGGCGGTGGGCGCCTGGCTGCTGCTCGACGAAGCCATCGGCCTGCGCGTGATCGTCGGCATCCTGGTGGTGTCGGCCGGCGCCGTGCTGTGCGCGCTGCCGCCGCGGCAGGCGGCCAGTCCGGGGGGCTGAAGGACTGAATCGCCCAATCAGTCTCGTCGGCCTCTCTGAAAGATAAGCTTGCTATGGCCGTCGTTGTTTCCAATAATGATTGCCATGGCAAGCAAGAAATCGTTCTCTTACCAAGAAGAGATCATCCAGATCGCCTTACGTCTCGGCGGGCGTATCCGTGCGGCCCGAGTTTTCCGAAACTGGCGCCAGGAGGATCTGGCTGCACGCACCGGCCTTTCCCGCTCGACCGTCCAGGCGATTGAACGGGGGGAGGAGACGGTCGCCATCGGCAGCGTGCTGCAAGTCCTTTGGCTGCTCGGTTTGGCCAACGAGGTCGAGCTGATCGCGGATCCGGGATTGGATAGGGAGGGGCTGTCGCTGGCTCTGGATGCGGCTAAGAAGCGCGTACACGTCCAACGGAAGATCGATGACGACTTCTAAGGATCTGTTCATCTGGGTCTATCTGCCGGGCCACCAGGCTCCGGTTGTGGCCGGGCGTCTCAGCGTGTCGCAAACAGCCGCCGGGAAGGTTGGACATTTCACTTACGGGCGCTCCTATCTGGAGCGCCCGGAGGCCATTCCCATCGACCCGGTCGCTCTGCCGTTAAAAAAAGGCGAGTTCACCTTCACTGCTCTGAGTGGTTTTCCCGGCGCGATCCTCGACAGCTGTCCGGACCGCTGGGGTGTCAAGGTGATCGATCGGCTGGTCGGCCAGCAGGACTATCCACGTGGCTACATCCTGAGAAACGATCCCGGCCGCGCCGGTGCGCTCGCCTTCTCGCGCGGCGCGAAAGAAGCCCCGCAGGAACAATCGAGCCGCGAATTCTCCTTGGCGCAGCTACTCGCCGCGGCGAAAGACTTGGAGGCTGATCGCCCCGTGGATAGTGAATTGTTGAAGGCCTTGCACCCGGGGACCGGCGGCGCCCGCCCGAAGTGCAATATCGTCGAGAACGACGCGGTCTGGATCGCCAAGTTTCCCAGCATCGACGACGAGCCCCGCATCAGCATTCCCCGTCTGGAGCACGCGACGATGCAACTGGGCCGGCTCTGCGGAGTTTCGACGGCAGAAACCCTCATTCGGGAAGTGAACGGACGGGACGTCTGCCTGGTGCGGCGATTCGACCGGGAAGTGGTGGACGCCCAGATCCATCGGCGCGGGTTTCTGAGTGCCCGCAGTGTTTTTCATGCCGACCCGGCCTACGTTGCGGTGGCCACGCCTTCCTATGCCCGCCTATCCCGCTGGATGCCGAGATACGGCTGCACGGAGGCACATCGCAAGGCGCTATTCCGGCGCATGGTGTTCAACTGCGTCGTGAAGAATGTGGACGACCATGAGCTGAACCACGGTCTTCTGCACGTGCAGGGCGACACCTTTGAACTGGCGCCGGCCTACGACATCGTGCCCAGCTTGAAACGTCACGCCGTTCACCACCACGCCATGCTGGTCGGGGAGTCGGGCGCCGGCACCATCGCCAATCTTGTCAGCGTGGCCGAAGCCTTCACGCTTGACCGGGACGAGGCACTGACGGTCATCCACGAGATTCAGCGGCAGACCCTGGAGTGCTGGCGGGACGTCTTCTATGAAGCGGGTTTTGGGGATGAGGGCCTGCGCGCGGTCGAACATGTCTTCCAGGCGCTCCCCGAGGGGCACTGAATTCAGGGGGCGCGATACCTCTAGCCGCTGAGGGTCTTGCCCACCGTCTCGCGGATCAGTTCGACCATCGCCTGCTGGGTCAGCGTGGCCGGGCGCAGGGCGCTGACGGCCAGGGACAGGCGGCTGTGCAACGGTGGGGTGATCGGGTGGGGCAGGAGCTGGTCGGCCTTGCCGGAGGTCTGCAGGGCGGTCTTGGACAGGACCGCCACGCCGGCGTCGTCGGCCACCAGGTCGAGGAGGGCGCTGACGCCGTCGATTTCGATGGCGATGTTGGGGCGCAGTCCGGCGTCGGCCAGCGCGGCTTCGATGAGCATGCGGATGGCGTTGGGCCGGCTGGGGATGATCAGCGGCATCTGGGCCACTTCTTCCAGCGTCACCGGGCGCGGCGGCTGGCCCTTGTCGGGGCGGATCAGGAACAGCTCCTCGTCGAGCAGCGGGCGCGTCTCGATGTCGGTGGACGGCATCGTGCTGTAGACCAGCGCGACGTCGAGGCGGCCGGAGATCAGGGATTCCTGCATCGTCACCGACAGGCCCTCGCGGATGCATAGTGAGGCTTCCGGCAGGCGTTCGCGGAAGGCGCGGGTCAGCGGCACCGTCAGCACCCGCGCGAGGCTCGGCGGCAGGCCCACGGCGACGCGGCCGGTGAGGGCGCCGCGCACCCGGCCGAGTTCCTCCTTCGCGCGCTCCACCTGGTGGAGGATGCCGCGGGCATGTTCGAGCAGGACCTGGCCAGCCTCGGTCAGCGTCACGCCGCGGCCGTTGCGCACCAGCATGTTCTGGCGCAGCTCCACCTCGAGCAGGCGGATCTGCCGGCTGAGGGCCGGCTGGGCGATGTCGAGCACGATGGAGGCGCGCGTGAAGCTGCCGAGTTCGGCAACCCGCACGAAGTATTCGAGCTGTTTCAGGTCCATGGACGGGGCTTTCGGGGCGGCGGCGGTAGCGCCGAAAGGTATCACGAATTGTTATAGCTGCTAGAGCGTCAGACCGCTATTGCAGGGGCGAACGCAGGCGAAGAATGCGTCGCATGCAAACGCCAATCAAAACCTGTTTCATGCGTGGCGGCACCTCCAAGGGGCCGTTCTTCAACGCTGCGGACCTTCCCGCCGACATCGCCACCCGCGACCGGGTGCTGCTCGCGGTGATGGGTTCCCCCGACCGCCGCCAGATCGACGGCCTCGGCGGCGCCCATCCGCTGACCAGCAAGGTGGGAATCGTCTCGAAGAGTACGGTGCCGGGGGTCGATCTGGACTTCCTGTTCGCCCAGCTCCAGCCCGACAAGGACACCGTGGACACCACCCCCAACTGCGGCAACATGCTCGCCGCCGTGGTGCCCTTCGCGCTGGAGGCCGGCATGCTGCAGGCCCGGGGCGAAACCAGCACCTTCCGCGTGCTGACCCTCAACACCGACATGCAGTGCGACATCACCGTGCAGACGCCGGGCGGCCAGGTGGAATACGCCGGCGACGCACGCATCGACGGTGCGCCGGGCAGCTCGGCGCCGATCACCATCAACTTCCTGGATACCGCCGGCTCGGTGTGTTCCGGCCTGCTGCCCACCGGCCAGGTGAAGGACGTGATCGATGGCATCGAGGTGACCTGCATCGACAACGGCATGCCGCTGGTGATCTTCCGCGCCGCCGACGTGGGCCGCAGCGGCTACGAGAGCGTCGCCGAGATGAACGCCGACACCGAGCTGAAGGACCGCATCGAACGGCTGCGCATCGCCTGCGGCCATGCAATGGGGCTCGGCGACGTGAGCGCCAGGAACTACCCGAAGATGACTCTGGTGGCGCCGGCCCGCGACGGCGGCAGCCTGACCACCCGCAGCTTCATTCCCCACGTCTGCCACGACGCCATCGGCGTGCTGGCGGCGGTCACCGTGGCCACCGCCTGCGTGCTGGAAGGGTCGGTGACCGAGGGCATCGCCAAGGTGCCGGACGGCAACGTCAAGGCGGTGTCGGTGGAGCACCCGACCGGCGAGTTCTCGGTGGAGCTCGAGCTCGATCCGGCCAACCCGCAGAACGTCACCCGCGCCGCGCTGCTGCGCACCGCGCGCCTGATCATGCGCGGCGAGGTGATGGTGCCCGCCGCCGTGTGGGACGGCCGGCAGGGCTGAGCCGGCTCTTCCCGATCCGTCGGGGCAAATCCGTAGGGGCGAATTCATCCGCCCGCGAGCTTCGCCAAAGAGGCCGCGGGGGATGAATCCGCCCCTGCAAGGCCATCGTCTGCAAGAAGGCCTGGCCGTACAAGAAAACACAAGAGTCTC
The DNA here is from genome assembly GCF_056724025.1 of Zoogloea sp. JDB1. NCBI lineage: Bacteria > Pseudomonadati > Pseudomonadota > Betaproteobacteria > Rhodocyclales > Zoogloeaceae > Zoogloea > Zoogloea sp. JDB1. The sequence goes on along the minus strand of NZ_CM161496.1, from coordinate 4,986,745 downwards.
AGCAAACCAAAATAGCCGCCACCGGCGGCACCTGGAGGAGAAGTCGAAATGAGCCAGACCCAGAACGTCAATGTGCAGACGTTCCTCAACGAGCACCCGTTTTCCGGTTTCCAGTGGCTGGTCTTCGGCCTGTGTTTCTGCATCGTGCTGCTGGACGGTTTCGACACCGCCGCCATCGGCTACATCGCCCCGTCGCTGATCCAGGAGTGGGGCGTCACCAAGCCGGCGCTGGCACCGGTGCTCAGCGCCGCATTGTTTGGGCTGGCGGCAGGAGCCATCTCCGCCGGGCCGCTGGCCGACCGCTTCGGTCGCAAGCGCCTGCTGGTGGCGTCGGTGCTGATCTTCGGCGTGGCCTGCCTGGCCTCGTCCTTCGCCGGTGGCCTCACCGAGCTGTCGGTGCTGCGCTTCGTCACCGGCCTCGGCCTCGGCGCGGCGATGCCCAACGCGGTGACGCTGATGAGCGAGTACTGCCCCGACGCGCGCCGGGCGACCCTCACCAACGCGATGTTCTGCGGCTTTCCGCTGGGCGCCTCCCTCGGCGGCTTCCTCGCCGCGTGGATGATTCCCCAGTGGGGCTGGCGCAGCGTGCTGGGCCTCGGCGGCCTGGCGCCGCTGGCGTTGGTGCTCCTGCTGCTGCTGTTCCTGCCCGAGTCGGTACGCTACATGGTGGCCAAGGGCTTCTCCGTCGAGCACATCCGTGGCGTGCTGCGCCGCATCTCCAGCGCCGCCGACAAGGCCGCCGCTTTCGTGATGACCGAGAAGGCCCACACCCCGACCGAAGGCAGCGGCATCGGCGTGGTGCTGTCGCGCAGCTACGTGGTCGGTTCGGTGGCCCTGTGGGTCGCCTACTTCATGGGACTGGTGATCTTCTATGCGCTGATCAACTGGATGCCGGTGCTGTTCAAGGACGGTGGCCTCGATCCCAAGACGGCAACGCTGATCTCGGCGCTGTTCCCCCTCGGCGGCGTCGGCGCGATCTTGTTCGGCTGGCTGATGGACCGCTTCAATGCCAACCGGGTCATCGCGGTGGGCTACTTCCTGACTGCCGCAGCAATCTTCGCGATCGGCCACGCGGCCGGCAGCATCGGCCTGCTGGTGGCGGTGGTGTTCGGTGCCGGCGCCATCATGAACACCGCCCAGTCGTCGATGCCGGCCCTCGCGGCGGCCTTCTACCCGACCCGCGGCCGTGCCACTGGCGTGGCCTGGATGCTCGGCATCGGGCGTTTCGGCGGCATCGCCGGCTCCTTCCTGGTGGCCGAGCTGAGCGCCCGTCATCTGGACTTCGGCAGCATCTTTGCGGTGGTCGCGGTGCCCGGCCTGATCGCCGGCGCGGCTCTGCTGGTCAAGGAGTTCGTGCATCCGGAGGCGAACGGCGCCAAGCCCAGGCTGGCCGGTGCACCTGGCCACTGAGCTCTCCCGTGAAAAAGATATAGCGAAGCGATATAGCTGCTAGAGCGTTAGACCGCTTATGCGCGGTCAGCAGCCTTGGAACAATGCAGCCATACAAGCAAGAACCCACAAGGAACACACGATGATCATCGACATCCACGGTCACTACACCACCGCCCCGAAGGCCCTCGAAGAGTGGCGCAACCGCCAGGTCGCCGGCATCAAGGATCCGTCCGCCATGCCCAAGGTGTCCGAGCTGAAGATCAGCGACGACGAACTGCGCGAGACCATCGAGACCAACCAGCTGCGCCTGATGAAGGAGCGCGGTTCCGACCTGACGATCTTCTCGCCGCGCGCCAGCTTCATGGCTCACCACATCGGCGACTTCAACATCAGCTCCACTTGGGCAGCCATCTGCAACGAGCTGTGCTACCGCGTCAGCCAGCTGTTCCCCGACAACTTCATCGGCGCCGCCATGCTGCCGCAGAGCCCCGGCGTCGATCCGGCCACCTGCATCCCTGAGCTGGTGAAGTGCGTCGAGCAGTACGGCAACGTCGGCATCAACCTCAACCCGGACCCGTCCGGCGGCCACTGGACCAGCCCCCCGCTGCATGACCGCCACTGGTACCCGATCTACGAAAAGATGGTCGAGTACGACATCCCGGCGATGGTGCACGTGTCCACCAGTTGCAACTGCGCCTTCCACACTACCGGCGCCCACTACCTGAACGCCGACACCACGGCCTTCATGCAGTGCCTGACCTCCGACCTGTTCAAGGACTTCCCGACCCTGAAGTTCGTGATCCCCCACGGCGGCGGCGCGGTGCCCTACCACTGGGGCCGTTTCCGCGGCCTGGCCCAGGAGCTGAAGAAGCCGCTGCTGAAGGACCATCTGCTCAACAACATCTTCTTCGACACCTGCGTCTATCACCAGCCGGGCATCGACCTGCTGACCAAGGTGATCCCGGTGGACAACATCCTGTTCGCCTCCGAAATGATCGGCGCAGTGCGCGGCATCGACCCGGAGACCGGCCACTACTACGACGACACCAAGCGCTACATCGAGGGCACCCTGAACCTGTCCGTCGAGGACCGTTACAAGGTCTACGAGGGCAACGCCCGCCGCGTCTATCCGCGCCTCGACAGCGCGCTGAAGGCCAAAGGGTTGTAAGCACCCCTGACCCGACACGAGAGACAAGATAAAAAGGAATCCACCATGAGCCTGCCCATGAACACCCTCGGTATCGTCAAGCGCAACATCGACCGCGCCGACCCCGCCGCCGTCGAAAAACTGTCCCGCTACGGTGTCGCGACCATCCACGAAGCGATGGGCCGCGTCGGCCTGATGAAGCCGACCATCCGCCCGATCTTCGCCGGCGCCCGCCTGTGCGGCACCGCCGTCACCGTGCTGCTGCAGCCGGGTGACAACTGGATGCTCCACGTGGGCGCCGAGCAGATCAAGCCGGGCGACGTGGTCGTTGCCGGCTGCACTGCCGACAGTACCGACGGCTTCTTCGGCGACCTGCTGGCCACCTCCTACAAGTCCCGCGGCGCAAAGGGATTGATCATCGACGGCGGTGTGCGCGACGTGAAGGACCTCACCGAGATGAACTTCCCGGTCTTCAGCCGCGCCATCCACGCCAAGGGCTGCACCCGCGCCACCCTCGGCTCGGTGAATGTGCCGGTGGTGTGCGCCGGCGCGGTGGTCAATCCGGGTGACGTGGTGATCGCCGACGACGACGGCGTGGTGGTGGTGCCCGCCGCCATCGCCCAGCAGGTGGCCGACGCCGCCGAAGCCCGCGAGAACAACGAGACCGCCAAGCGCGCCCGCTTCGCCGCCGGCGAGCTGGGCCTGGACATGTACAGCCTGCGCGAGCCGCTCGCCAAGGCCGGCCTGAAGTACATCGACTGAAAAGCGCGAATAAATCTACTGCGCGTCCCGATCTCGTGACTCCGGTGCTCGCTGTACTCCAGTACAGCTCCCGATTTTGCCAACTGAGTCATCACGACCTCGGGCCTGCTCGCAACGATTTCTTCGCACTTTTTCGAAAGGAATAAGATGGAATTCACCAAGACTCCCGGCTGGCTCGACTGGTACGCCGGTCCGTCCAAGCCCCGCTTCCAGCTGCCGGCCGGCAGCGTCGATGCCCACTGCCACGTGTTCGGGCCGGGCGCAGAGTTTCCTTACGCCCCCGAGCGCAAGTACACCCCCTGCGACGCCTCCAAGGCGCAGCTCTTCGCACTGCGCGACCACCTCGGCTTCGAGCGCAACGTCATCGTGCAGGCCACCTGCCACGGCGCCGACAACCGGGCGCTGGTGGACGCACTGGTCCATTCCGATGGCAAGGCCCGTGGAGTCGCCACCGTAAAGCGCAGCATCACCGACCAGGAACTGCAGGACCTCCACGCCGCCGGCGTGCGCGGTGTGCGCTTCAACTTCGTCAAGCGGCTGGTGGACTTCACGCCGAAGGAAGAGCTGCTGGAGATTGCCGCCCGCATCGCCCCGCTGGGCTGGCATGTGGTGATCTACTTCGAGGCGGTGGACTTGCCCGAGCTATGGGACTTCTTCACCGCGCTGCCGACCACCGTGGTCGTCGACCACATGGGCCGCCCGGACGTGAGCAAGCCCATCGACGGCCCAGAGTTCGAGCTGTTCCTCAAGTTCATGCGTGAGCACAAGAACGTGTGGTCCAAGGTCAGCTGCCCCGAGCGCTTGTCCGTCAGCGGCCCCAAGGCGCTGGACGGCGAACAGGCCGCCTACCGGGATGTGGTGCCCTTCGCCCGCCGCGTCGTCGAGAAATTCCCCGACCGCGTGCTGTGGGGCACCGACTGGCCGCACCCCAACCTCAAGGACCACATGCCTGATGACGGCCTGCTGGTGGATTTCATCCCCCACATCGCCCCGACCGCTGAGCTGCAGCAGAAGCTGCTGGTGGATAACCCCAAGCGACTCTACTGGCCCGAAGAAGCACAATGACTGTTCCACCGCGAGCCCCATGCAGGGCTCGCGGGGACGGCAGGAGACACCACGATGGCACTCGACAAACCCTACAAGGACATTCCCGGCACGACGATCTTCGATGCCGAGCAGTCCCGTCTCGGCTACCACCTCAACCAGTTCTGCATGTCGCTGATGAAGGCCGCCAACCGCGAGCGCTTCAAGGCCGACGAGCGGGCCTACCTGAACGAGTGGCCGATGACCGAAGACCAGAAGCAGGCCGTGCTGGCCCGCGACCTGAACCGCTGCATCGCGCTGGGCGGCAATATCTACTTCCTCGCCAAGATCGGCGCCACCGACGGCAAGAGCTTCCAGCAGATGGCCGGCAGCATGACCGGCATGAGCGAAGAGGAATACCGCGACATGATGATCAAGGGCGGCCGCTCCGCTGAGGGCAACCGCTACATCGGCGAGGACGGCGACGCCCAGCCCCAGCACCAACCGCAAGGCCAGGCTGGCCGCAAGAAGGACTGAGCATGGCCAAGATCACCGCATCCGTTTATACCTCCCACGTGCCGGCCATCGGCGCCGCCATCGACACCGGCAAGACCACCGACCCGTACTGGGTGCCGCTCTTCAAGGGCTACGAGCCGTCCAAGGAGTGGATGGAGGCCAACAAGCCGGACGTCATCTTCCTGGTCTATAACGACCACGCCACGGCCTTCAGCCTGGAGATGATCCCGACCTTCGCGATCGGCTGTGCCGCCGAGTTCCAGCCCGCCGACGAAGGCTGGGGCCCGCGCCCGGTGCCGGTGGTGAAGGGCCATCCGGAGCTGGCCTCGCACATCGCCCAGAGCGTGATCCAGGACGACTTCGACCTGACCATCGTCAACAGGATGGACGTGGACCACGGCCTCACCGTGCCCCTCAACCTCTTGTGCGGCAGCCCGCAGGAATGGCCGTGCCCGGTGATCCCCTTCGCGGTCAACGTGGTCCAGTACCCGGTGCCGTCCGGCCGCCGTTGCTACAACCTGGGCAAGGCCATACGCAAGGCCATCGAATCCTTCGACAAGCCGCTGAAGGTGCAGATCTGGGGCACCGGTGGCATGAGCCACCAGCTGCAGGGCCCGCGCGCCGGCCTCATCAACCGCGAGTGGGACAACGCCTGGCTCGACAAGCTGATCGCCGATCCCGAGGCCGCCGCCGCCGTGCCGCACATCGACTACGTGCGCGAAGCCGGCTCCGAAGGCATCGAGCTGGTCATGTGGCTGATCGCCCGCGGCGCCATGGACGACGTGGCCGGCGGCCCGGCGCCCAAGGTCGCCCACCGTTTCTATCACGTCCCCGCCTCCAACACCGGCGTGGGCCATCTGATTCTGGAGAACCAATAAATGAGCAAGACGATCAAGGTCGCGCTGGCCGGCGCCGGCGCCTTCGGCATCAAGCACCTGGACGGCATCAAGAACATCGACGGCGTGGAAGTCGTGTCGCTGATCAGCCGCGACCTGGAAGCCACCAAGGCGGTCGCCGAGAAGTACGGCATCCCCCACGTCACCACCGAGCTGGACGAAGCCCTGGCGCTGCCCGAGGTGGATGCGGTGATCCTGTGCACCCCGACCCAGATGCACGCCTCCCAGACCCTGGCCTGCCTGAAGGCTGGCAAGCACGTGCAGGTGGAAATCCCCCTGTGCGACGTGCTGAAGGATGGCGAGGAAGTGGTGGCGCTGGCCGAGAAGAGCGGCCTCGTCGCCATGTGTGGCCACACCCGCCGCTTCAACCCCAGCCACCAGTACGTGCACAAGAAGATCGAGGGCGGCGAGTTCAACATCCAGCAGATGGATGTGCAGACCTACTTCTTCCGCCGCACCAACATGAACGCGCTGGGCCAGCCGCGCAGCTGGACGGACCACCTGCTGTGGCACCACGCCGCCCACACAGTGGACCTGTTCGCCTACCAGGCCGGCAGCCCCATTGTGCAGGCCAACGCCATCCAGGGCCCGATCCACCCGACCCTCGGCATCGCGATGGACATGTCCATCCAGCTGAAGGCCGCCAACGGCGCGATCTGCACGCTGTCCCTGTCCTTCAACAACGACGGACCGCTCGGCACCTTCTTCCGCTACATCGGCGACACCGCCACCTACATCGCCCGCTACGACGATCTGGTGAACGGCAAGGAAGAGAAGATCGACGTGTCCAAGGTCGATGTGTCGATGAACGGCATCGAGCTGCAGGACCGCGAGTTCTTCGCCGCCATCCGCGAAGGCCGCCAGCCCAACTCCAGCGTGGCCAGCGTGCTGCCCTGCTACAAGGTGCTTCACCAGCTGGAACAACAGCTCAACGCCGACGCGTAAGGCTGCTGCGCGCCCCGATCCCGCGATTCCGGTACTCGACGTACGTTTGTACGTCTCCGTTCTTCGTCGCGACCTCGGGGCGCTCGCTACGCCTTCTGTGCCTGCCCAGGCACGGACGGAGCTTTTTCTGGAAGCTCTCGCAAACATCAGGAGTTCACATTGAAGCGCAAGATCGGTCCGTTTGCCGTGTCCCCCATCGGCCTCGGCTGCATGAACCTCAGCCACGCCTACGGCGTACCGCCGGCGCCGGAGCAGGGGGCGGAAGTGCTGCTGAAGGCCCTCGATGCCGGCGTCGATTTCTTCGATACCGCCGCGCTGTACGGTTTTGGCGCCAACGAGAGCCTGCTCGGCCGGGTGCTGTCGCCCCATCGTTCGTGCTTCGTGCTGGCCAGCAAGTGCGGCATGCACGGTGTGGACGGCAAGCGCGTCATCGACGGCCGCCCGGAGAGCATCCGCGCCAGCGTCGAGGCCAGCCTCGACCGCCTGCAGACGGAGGTGATCGATCTGCTCTACCTGCACCGCTGGGACAAGAACGTACCCATCGAGGACAGCGTCGGTGCGATGGCCGAGCTGGTGCAGGCCGGCAAGGTGCGCGCGCTGGGCCTGTCGGAAGTGTCGGCGGCGACGTTGCGCAAGGCCTACGCGGTGCATCCCATCGCCGCACTGCAGACCGAGTATTCCCTGTGGACCCGCAACCCGGAGATCGCCGTGCTCGACGCCTGCCGCGAGCTGGGCGTCGCCTTCGTGGCCTTCAGCCCGCTGGCCCGCGGCTTCCTGGGTGGCCCGCTGGACGTGGCGGCCTTCGACGCCAAGGACATCCGCCGCGCCATGCCGCGCTTCGCCCCCGACAACTACGCCGTCAACCTGCGCCTCTACGAAGCTTACGCGGCGCTGGCGCAGGAAGCCGGCTGCACGCCGGCCCAGCTCGCGCTGGCCTGGCTGCTGGCCAAGGGCGAGGACATCGTGCCGATCCCCGGCACCACCTCGGTAGCCCATCTGCAGGAAGACCTCGCCGCGGCGAAGGTCACGCTGAAACCCGAATTGATTGCCCGCCTCGAAGCTTTGATCAATCAAGGAACGGTCATCGGCACACGCTACAATGCGGCCACCCAGACTGAGATCGATACCGAGGAGTTCCTGCCCGGGTGATCCAGGCGGGTTTCTGACGACACATAGCGGGGGCGAATTCGTTCGCCCCTTGTGCATTTATTGGACCCCATTTCCTCATGTTGGCCATCCTCGCCATTACCACCCCGATCTTCGTGCTCATCGGCATGGGATATCTGGCCGTGCGGACCGAGATCTTCCCGAAGGCGGGGCTGACCGCGCTGGGTGCATTCGTGATCCGCATCGCGCTGCCGATGCTGGTCTTCAAGTCGATCTCCCAGCGCTCCTTCGCCGAGGTTTTGAACCTGCCCTACCTGGGCGCCTACCTGTTCGGTTCGGTGGCGATGGTGGGTATCGGCGTCGCCTGGGCGCGCCTGGTGCGCGGGCAGAGTCTCGAACATGCCAGCCTGATCGGCATGGGCATGGGCTCCGCCAACAGCGCCTACGTGGGCTACCCGATCGCGCTGCAGGTGATCGGCCCGACCGCGTCGATGGCCCTGGCGCTGTCGATGATCATCGAGAACATGCTGATGCTGCCCCTGTGCCTGGCCCTCGGCGATGCCGGCAAGGCTCATCACGAGCCCTTCTTCCGCGTCTTTGGGCGGGCCTTGCTCGGTCTGCGCAAGAGTCCGCTGGTGGTGATGATCTTCGTCGCCTTCGCGTTTTCCTTCTTCGGCGTCAGCCAGCCGCCGGAGCTCGCCAAGGCGGTGGAGATGGTCGCCGCGGCGTCCGCGCCGGTGGCCCTGTTCTTCATCGGTGGCAGCCTGGTCGGCCTGCCGCTGAAGGACGTGCTGGTGGATGTGGGGGTGGTCAGCTTCGCCAAGTTGATCCTGCATCCGCTGGCGGTGGCCCTCGGGCTCTACCTGTTCGGGCCGGTGGACCCGCTGCTCGCGGCCGGCGCCGTGCTGCTGGCCAGCGCACCGATGCTCAGCATCTATCCCATCTTCGGCCAGAAGCACGGCCGCGAGGGCTTCTGCGCGGCCACCTTGCTGGTGGCCACGGTGGCGTCCTTCGTGACCATCGCCGCGGCGATCTGGCTGCTCCACCACGTGCCGGGCTTCGGCCTCATGCCTTGAATCCGGCTGAGTGCCAGGCGTCGGCGTCCAGCCGGTAAAGGCAGTGGTGGCTAAGCGGATGCCCTTCCGGCAGCACCGGGTGGTCGAAGTCTTCGGCCGTCCTCCGCATGCCCAGCCGCTCCATGACGGCCTGGGAGCGGCGGTTCGACAGGGCCGTGAAGGACACGATTTCCGCCAGCGCCAGCGTTTCGAAGCCGGCCGCCAAGGCCGCCCGTGCCGCCTCGCTGGCCAGGCCCTGGCCCCAGGCTGCGTGGGCAAGACGCCAGCCGATCTCCACACAGGGCGCGAACGGCAGTGCGGCAGTCGGCACGTTGAGCCCGACGAAACCGATGAAATCTCCCGAATCCCGCCGTTCCACCGCCCAGAAGCCCCAGCCCCGTTCGGTGATGTGTGCTTCGCAGCGCTCGGCGATTGCGTCGCTGGCTGCACGATCAAGGGTGCTTGGGAAGTACTCCATGACCCGCGGATCCGCATTGATGGCAGCAAACGGCGCCCGGTCGGCGGCCCGCCACTGACGCAGGCGCAGGCGTGGCGTGTCGATCTCGAGGGGCGTCGATAGCCGCGGTAGCCCAGTAGGGCTCACGCGCCCACCGGCGTGCATAGCTCGACCAGCGTGCCGTCTGGGCAGCGTACGTAGGAGACGGTCTGGCCCCAGGGTTTGGCTTCCGGCGCCAGCAGTTCGGTGGCGCCGGCGGCCAGTGCGCGGGCGTGGGCTTCGGGCACTGAGGGGGTGACGAAGGCGACCTCGAAGCCGAGGGGCTGCGGCGATTCGCTGGCGGCGACGAAGCCGGCCGGGAAGTGCATGTGGCCCAGCTCGAGGGCGGCGAAGGCGAGGGTGGTCTCGCCGGTGTCGAGTTCGCCGTAGGTGCCGGATTCGTGCACGAAGCGGCGCGCCAGGCCGAAGGCCTTTTCGAAGAAGGCGATCGATGCCGCGACGTCGGGCACGTAGATGATGGTGTAGCCGAGTTTCATGGGTTCTCCTGTCGCCTCAGTCGCGCCGATCCCGGTCGTGGCCGCGATCGTGATCACGGCCACGGTCGCGGTCGTTGTCCCGGTGTCCGCGGTCTTCCTCCCAGCGGCCGCCCGACTGGCGCCAGTGGTCGCCTTCACGTTCCCATTGGTGGGGTGCCCAGCGATAGCCGGGGCGCGGGGCTTCCCAGTGGCCGGGCGACCACTCGTGACGACTGCCAACCCAGTTCCAGTAGCCGCCGATCCAGATGTAGCCGGCTGCCGGCGGTGGGCCGACGTATTCCACGCGCGGGGGTGGGGGGGCGACCATGACGGGTTCCCGGTAATACGGGCGGCTGGCCGGTGCCGGGGCCACAATACAGCCGCTCAAAATGGCGGATGTCGCGGCGAGGCTGATCAGTAAGGTCTTTTTCATGATGCAGATGAGGGTAAGAAAGAAGGGCGGCTCCGCTTCAGCGCACCTGGGCGAGCTGCTCGCTGAGGGCCGTCAGGGTGTCGGCCTCGCCGCGCACATGGAAGAAGGCCCCTTCTTCATCGGCGCGTTCGCCCAGCACCTGGCAGCGCGCGTAGATGTCGCCGCGTAGTTGTTGGGCCGACCAGGGCAGGAAGAGTTCGGCCTCGACCAGATCCTTCTGGAAGAAGGCGACGATGTCGTCGCGCAGGCGCGAGACGTCGGCGGGGCGCCGGGCGCTCATCACGATGCAGCCGGGGTACTGGGCGTGCAGCGCGGCTTCGCACGCGGCCTGGGCTTCTGCGTCACCGACGTGGTCGATCTTGTTGAAGACGCGGATGCGCGGTACTTCTTCGGCGCCGATCTCGGCGAGCACCTCGTCGGTGACTTCGAGCTGGCGCTGGAAGCCCGGGTCGCTGGCGTCGATGACGTGCAGCAGCAGGGACGCGTCGAGCGCCTCATCGAGGGTGGACTTGAACGAGGCGACGAGGCCGTGGGGCAGGTTCTTGATGAAGCCGACGGTGTCGCTGACCAGCACGCGCGGGACGCTCTCCGGGTGGAGCACGCGGACGGTGGTGTCGAGCGTGGCGAAAAGCTTGTTGGCGACCAGCACCTCGCTGCCGGTGAGGGCCCGCATCAGCGTGGACTTGCCGGCGTTGGTGTAGCCGACGAGGGTGACGCAGGCGAGGCCCTGGCGCTCCTGGCGGCGGGCGCGCTGGGTCTTGCGCTCGACGTCCATGGCGATGATTTCCTGCTGCAGTTCGGCGATGCGGTCGCGGATCTTGCGGCGGTCCAGCTCGGTGGCGGATTCGCCGGCGCCGCGGCCGCCGACGCCGCTGCGCTGGCGGCCCTGCGGCCCGGCCAGCTTGGCCATTTCGCGCAGGCGCGGGGCCATGTAGCCGAGGCGGGCGATTTCCACCTGGGCACGGGCGGCGCGGGAGCGCGCGTTGCGGTGGAATATTTCGAGGATGACCATGGTGCGGTCCATCACCTCGCAGCCGACTTCGAGTTCGAGGTTGCGGGCCTGCGACGGGGAGATTTCGTGGTCCACCAGGATGGCGTCGATGGGCGCGTCCCCGCTGTCGGGGGCGGGATTGCTGTTGACGTAGTCGTGGATCTCCTGCCGCTTGCCGACCCCCAGGTAGGCCATCGGATCAAAGCCGGCGCGCTTCTGGATGAAGGTGTGGACGACCGTGAAGCCAAGGGTTTTTGCCAGCTCGCGTAATTCGTTGAGGGAGGCCTCGAACTCGACGTCGTTGACCTGGGGGAGCTGGACGGCGGCGACGACGGCGTAGCGGGGCTTTTCTTTGGCTTCAATGGGCATGCGGTAAAGGCTTTGCTGGGATGGTCAAGGCTGGATATTACCTGTCAATCCCCGCCGCGCCCGCATGAGTATGGCGGCCTTGCCGTGTGTGCCAGCGGAACAGCCTCGAGGTGCTGTTGATCAGGTCACTGTCGAAGGCCGTTTTCAGGCGTGCTCCGGAGCGCCGGCGCTGTGGCCCAGCACGAGGGGCACGACGGCTTCCAGCTGGTTGCGCAGCCAGCTGTGGGCCGGGTCGTGGCGGTGGCGCAGGTGCCAGATCATGTACATCGGCATCGGTGGGCAGGGTAGCGGCGGGGCGACGCTGGCCAGCCCGTGCAGCAGGCCGCCGCCGAGCAGGCCCGGCAGCGTGGCGAGGCGCCGGCTGCCGCGCAGGAAGGATGGGATGCCGGCGAAGCCCGGCACGCTGGCGACGAAGCGGCGCTGGATGCCCTGGGCGGCGAGCAGATTGTCGATGTCCAGGCAGCGCTGCGGCTCATACAGCACGGTGACGTGTTCGGCGGCCAGGTAGTCGTCGAGGCTGCTCGGAGCTTCGCGGCAGGCGGCATCGTAGAAGACCCGGTAGCTATCTTCAAAGAGGCGCTTCTGCAGGATGTCGCCAGCCTCCGGCGGGCGTGGCGAGATGGCCAGCTGGCAGTGTGCGTCGCGCAGCATCTCTGGCGTCGGTACGTCGGACGGGATCACCCGCAGCGTGACGCCCGGCGCCGCTGCGTGCAGGCGGTCGAGCAGCAGCGGCAGCAGCAGATCGCGCTGGAAGTCGTTGGCGGCGATGGTAAAGGTGGTGGCGAGCTGGGCCGGGTCGAACTCGGCGGCGGTGGCGAAGCGGCGCAGCTCGTCGAGCAGTACGCGGGCGTGTACGGCCAGTTCCTCGGCCCGCGCGGTGGCGACGATGCCGCGCCCGGACTTGACGAACAGCGGGTCGCCGACGATGCCGCGTAGCTTGTCGAGGAGGTGGCTGACCGCCGACTGGGTGACGCCGAGGCGCTCGGCAGCGCGGGTGATGGAGCCCTCGTCGATGACCGTCACCAGCAGCTGTAGCAGGCGACCATCGAGGCTCAAATGATCGAAATTACTCATGGGACGATTCGGCGTCTTTGCATTTATCCATTGTGCTCGTAGGGTCAAACTCCGTCACGTCATCACATTCCTACAACGGAGACACGCATGGCTGATGTGAAGCAGCGCCGGGTGATTCCCGGCACCCCGATTTTCGACGGCGAGGCCGCCCGCAAGGGTTATGCCCTCAACAAGATGTGCTTCTCCTTCAACTCGGCGGCCAACCGCGCCGAGTTCGTGCAGGACGAGGACGCCTATTGCCGCAAGTATGGCCTGAACGCCGAGCAGTCGGCGGCCATCGCCAAGCGCAATGTGCTGGACCTCATCGCGGCCGGCGGCAACGCCTACTACCTGGCCAAGTTCGCCGGCATCTTCGGGCTGGACATGCAGGACATCGGCGCGCAACAGACCGGAATGACCAAGGAAGCCTTCAAGGCGAAACTGCTGGAAGCGGGGAAATAAGACATGGCAAAGATTGTTGGCGGCATTGTGACCTCCCACGTTCCGGCGATCGGCCGCGCCATCGCCGGTGGCCTGCAGGAAGACGCGTACTGGAAGCCCTTCTTCGACGGTTTCCCGCCGGTGCAGAAGTGGCTCGAAGAAGTGAAGCCCGATGTGGCGGTGGTGATCTACAACGACCACGGCCTCAATTTCTTCCTCGACAAGATGCCGACCTTCTCGGTGGGGGCAGCCGAGAGCTACAGCAACGCCGACGAAGGCTGGGGCATCCCGACGCTGCCGGCCTTCCCGGGCAGCCTGGACCTGTCCTGGCACCTCATCGAGTCGCTGGTGGACAAGGAATTCGACATCACCACCTGCCAGGAAATGCTGGTGGACCACGCCTTCACGCTGCCAATGAAGCTGCTGTGGCCGAACGCCGGTGAAGCCTGGCCGGTGCGTACCGTGCCAGTGTGCATCAACACCGTGCAGCACCCGCTGCCGAGCGCCAAACGCTGCTTCAAGCTCGGCCAGGCCATCGGCGAGGCGGTGCGCGGCTGGGACGATGACGCCCGGGTGGTGATCATCGGCACCGGCGGCCTGTCCCACCAGCTGGACGGCGAGCGGGCCGGTTTTATCAACAAGGACTTCGACCTGAAGTTCATGGACAGCCTGGTCACCGACCCGGCCTGGGCGACTCAGTATTCGGTGGAAGACCTGGTGGACTTCACCGGCACCCAGGGTATCGAGCTGCTGATGTGGATTGCCGCACGCGCCGCGCTGGGCAGCGTGGATCAGGTGAAGAAGCTGCATTCGAACTACCACATTCCCATCTCCAACACGGCCGCCGGCCTGATGCTGTTCGAGAATGTGGAGTGATGGATGGCCGCCGCTCCGGCGAGGGGCGGCGGCTTGCAGGAAGGCACGCGGGCGTCCGCGGTTCCCGGAAGGGGCCGCGGACGCCTTTCGTGCTTGGAGAAAGGCGAGCCCGCGCGCAGACGGGGCCGGCTTTCGTGTCAGAATTGAAGTCAGTTTAGTCCTTGGGCATGGGCCCGGCAGAGAGGAACGAGCATGGGATTTGAAGCACTGGGCGGCGAACCGGAAATCGAAGGTATCGAGTTCGTCGAGTACGCCACCAGCCGGCCGAAGGAGTTCGGCGCGGCGCTGCTGGCCATGGGTTTTCAGCCGGTGGCAAAGCATCGTTCGCGCAATGTGTTGCTGTACCGGCAGGGTGACGTGAATGTGATCGTCAATGCCGACGAGCGGGCGCTGGAAGGCGAGGCCGACGCGGAGGCCGAGGTGGTGCTGAAGGCGCTGGCGATCCGCGTGCCGGATGCCGGCGTGGCCTACCGCCACGCGCTGGCTTGCGGTGCCCAGCCGGTGAGCAGCCAGGCCGGGCCGATGGAGCTCAACATTCCCGGCGTGCATGGGCCGGGCGGCGCGGTGCTGTTCCTGCTCGACCGGCGTGCCGGCGTGTCCTTCTACGAGGTGGATTTCCTGCCCCTGCCCGAGGCCCGCTTCGACGTGCCGGCGCTGGCCGGCATGCACTTCTTCGGCATCGTGCAGTACATCCTGGCCGGCGACACGGCGCGCTGGTGCAATTTCTACGAGCGGGTACTGGGTTTCACGCCGCTGCCCGAAGGCATGCGCTTCGGCGTGCTGCCGCGCGGCACGATCATGCGCAGCGCTTGCGGCTGCTTCTTCCTGCAGTTCATCGAGCCGCCTGCCGGCGCCGAGGACGCCCACTGGCAGGAAGGCTTCAATCGCATTGGCCTCGGCGTGCCCGATGTGGAGAAGGCGGTGGCGGAACTGGAGTCGCGGGGCATCCATTTTGTCGATGCATCCTTGCTGGGCAACCGGGAACTGGGCGCGTTGACCCGTACACTGGTCGGCGGCACACAGTTCGAACTTGTCCATCACGCCCAGCAGAACGGCTGCTGAGACGGGCTGCTTTTGTCCGCGGGGGCGAATGAGTTCGCCCCCACGTTAAATCCATCTTCACGCCCGCATCCGGTCTTCTCCCGTCAAAAAACGCGGGCACCGCGAGGGTGCCCGATCAATACGAGGAGAACGAAATCGATATGCAGGTCCCGCGCTCCTGGTGAGCTATCGCCGGCCAATGCCGGAGATGCTGCAGCTTCAGGATGAATTCGGCTGGAAGCACCGCCCGGCTCTCATGCCGGGTGCGGGACGCCTGCAAGAAGCAGCCCACCCCGAGTCGGGGCAGGCTGGGATGAGGCTCAGAACTTGAAGACGAAGCCGGTCTGGATGCCGTCGATGCGCTGTCCTGTGCGGTCGGTGCCGGAGAAGGTCTTGGTCAGGCCGGCCGAGCCTGCCGGGCCCCAGTTGCCGTTCTGCTGGTTGTCGACGGAGTCGAGCAGGGCGTAGAGCATCACGTTGCTGTTGAGATCGTAGTAGCTGGCGAGGGCCCAGCCCTTGGCGCCCTTGGATTGGCCGGTGGTGTCCTTGATGGTGCCCCACAGGCCACCGACGCGCCACTGGGGCGTGACGCGGTAGTCGGCGGAGAGCTGGTAGATCTCGTAGAAGATGTCCAGGCCGGTGCCGGGCAGGCCCGCGTTGAGGGAACCGCTGGTGCTGCCGGTCGGGTTGTTGCCGACGATGTTGCCGCCGACGTTGCTCAGCGCGCCGCTGCCGTTGGCGTTGGCGCCGCCGTTGTTGGAGCGCACGAAGGCGGCGTAGAGCTTGCCGCGGCCATAGTCGTAGTTGGCGTAGAAGCTGTGGTACTCGGCGTTCTTCTTCTCCGTGCCCTTGTAGTCGGGGCGGCCCTCGATGCCGGCGTAGCCGATGCGGAACGGCCCGTAGAGGTAGTCGAGGGCGAACTGGTAGACCGCCATATTGCTGGGGCTGACGGTGCTGCTGGAGGTGGCGGTGCCGGCCACCGGGTTGGCACCGGCGAAGGCGTAGTGGGCCTCGGCCAGCAGGCCGTTCCAGCGCGGCGAGATCCACGACAGGTCGCCATCGTAGCGGGACGGCACACCGAAGTTATTGACCATCGAACCCAGGGTGCGGGAGGTGAGGTCGAAGTAGTCGCCGCGGCCGAAGATCGCGGTGTTCTGGCGGCCGAGGCGGAAGTCGCCGTAGGGCGTCTGCACGCCGGCCCAGGCCTGGCGGTCGAACAGGCGGCCGGTGGTGGTCAGGCCGGTGCTGCTGGCGTTGGCGGTGTCGGCGGCACTGCCGTTGGTGAGGTTGAAGCCTTGTTCGAGCTGGAACTTGGCGACGTAGTCGGCGTTGATCGCCCGCTCGCCCTTGAAGCCGATGCGGCTGCGCAGGGCGGCGCCGTCCTGGGCGGAGAAGATGCGGCCGCCCGAACTGCTCTTCATGTAGTTGAGGTATTCGTCGAGGTTGCCGTACAGCGTGACGACACCGCCGCCCACGGCGAGGCTCAGCGGGCTTTGCGCGGTGCCGACGGTCACGTTGGAGGCGGCCGGGCTGCCCGCCGGCACGCTGGCCGGGACGACCGCCTTCACGGTGGCGGCCTGCTTCTGGTTGTCCTCCATCTTCTCGATGCGGGACTGCAGGGCCTGCAGCTGGGCCTTGAGGTCTTCGAGCTCACCGGCGAGCGCGACGCGGGGGCCGGCGAAGGTGGTGATGCTGGCGAGCACCAGCAGGGCGGGCAGGGTCTTTGGTCGGATCATGGATGTCTCCTCTGTCTTTGTTGTGCCAGCTCGAGGGAGCGGGCTTGTGTGGCGTTGCAGACCTCATTGGGTCAGCACGGCGCCGAGCTTACAGAGGAGGTTCCCGCGAAAAACCCGGCTCAACGCACGCTTTGCGCGATTGTTGATTGCGCTTGCGCGATTGACGCGCAGCTTCGAGGTGGAATGAAACAGGCCGCAAATTGCTGCGGCGCACCTAAAAATGGGTGCCAAAACGCCGATTCGAGACGGAAAAAGCCGGCAATGCCTGCCGGAATGGGCTAGCTGTGGCGCTTGTTGCCCATGAATAGTTCGGCCATCAGACCGCGCAGCCAGCGGTTGCCGGCATCGTGGTGATAGCGGGCGTGCCAGTGCTGCTTCACCTCGAAGGACGGCACCGGGATCGGGCAGGCGTATAACGCCAGGCCGCTCAGCCCGGCCAGGGTTTCGCCGATCTGGCGCGGCAGCGTGACCAGCAGGTCGGTGGTGGAGATGATCGCCCCCAGGCCGAGGAAGCCCGGCAGCTCCAGGATGATGCGCCGGCGCACGGCATGGCGTTCGAGGGCGCCTTCCAGCAACTGGTAGCCGGTGCCGGCAACGATCGCCACATGGCCTTCGGCCACGTATTGGGCCAGCGACAGCGTGCCTTCCAGATGCGGGTGGCTGCGGTTCGCCAGGCACACCCAGTCCTGGGGAAACAGCGTCTGCTGATAGATCCCGGACTCCAGCCACGGGGCGTAGCCCACGGCCAGATCAGCCTCGCCGGATTCCAGCGCCTGTGCCGTATTGCCGTCGATGCGGGTTGCCGCCAGGCGCACCTGGGGTGCCACCGCGCGCACGTGGGCGAGCACCTGCGGCAGCAGCGTGATGTGGCTCGCGTCGGTCATGCAGATGCGGAAATGGCGTTCGGCGCTGGCCGGTACGAACTCGGCTTCCCAGTTCGACAGGCGGCGCAGGGAGTCGAGTACCGCCCGCGCCGGGCCGATCAGCGCGTCGGCCGCAGGCGTCGGCTGCATGCCCGATGGGGTGCGGACGAACAGTGGATCTCGGAAGCGCTCCCGCAGATGGCGCAGCCAGATGCTCACGGTGGGCTGCGCCAGGCCGAGCTGGTCGGCCGAGCGGGTCACGCTGCGGGTGGAGTACAGCACGTCGAAGAGCTGCAGCAGCTTCGGATCGGGCAGGTCGGCGGGCGTTTCACTCATTGCATTTCGCAATATACACATTTCCTCCATTGCATTGTCGCTAGCTGGGGTGCGGCCTATCGTGCCGTCCAGCACAGCTCAACAAACAAGGAGGAAGCGTGAAGATCTGCATTCTGGGCGCCGGGGCACTGGGTTGCACCATCGGGGCCGCCCTGACCGAAGCAGGGTCCGACGTGTGGCTCATCAAGCGTTCCCAGGCCGACGTGGACGTGATGAACGCCAGCGGCCTGACCGTGGTGGGCGCCGACGGTGAGCGCCAGGTGGCGGTGAAGGCGGCCACCTGTGCCGCCGACGTCGGACCGGTGGACCTGGTGGTGGTCCTCGTCAAATCCTTCGACACCCGTGCCGCGATCACCGGAGCCACGGCGCTGATCGGCCCGCAGACGGTGGTGCTGTCCCTGCAGAACGGGCTTGGCCATGAAGACATCCTCGCCGAGGTGGTCGGCCGGGAGCGGGTGCTGGCCGGCAAGACCTACGTCGGCGGCGTGATGCTCGGCGCGGCGCGCATCATCGCCGGCACGGCCGGCAAGCACACCTACATCGGCGAGCTGGACGGTACGCCGAGCGAGCGGGTGCAGGCCATCGCTGCCGAGTTCGAACGCGCCGGCCTGGCTACCACGGTGAGCACCCACATCGTCGGCACCCTGTGGGACAAGCTGCTGGTCAACGTCGCCACCGGTGCCCTGTCGGGCATCAGCCGGCTGCCCTACGGCGAGCTTTACGCGGTGCCGGAGGTGAAGGCCACGGCGCTGGCCGCCGTCGCCGAAGCCATCGCGGTGGCCCGCGCGGCCGGCGTCGAACTCGGTTTCACCACGCCGGAACAGGCCTGGGACAAGGCCGCCGAAGGCCTGCCGGCGAGCTTCAAGGCGTCGATGCTGCAAAGCCTGGAGGCCGGCTCGCCGACCGAGATCGACTTCATCAACGGTTCGGTGCTGCGCTGGGGCCAGCGCCACGGCGTGCCGACACCGGTGAATGCGGCGCTGGTGGGCTGCATCAAGGGCATCGAACGGGCGCTCGCCGGCAAGCCGCCGGCGCTGCGTAAGGCGGCCGGGGCGACGCTGGCCTACGTGGAGCACGTGGCGGTGTGGGTGCGCGACATCCACTGGCACATCCGCTTCTTCCACGACGTGCTCGGCATGGGCCTGCGCGAGGTCCAGGGCCCCGTCGAGGCGCCGGCCCAGTACTGGACGCTCGGTGGCATGCAGTTCATGGCGCGCCCGGACTTTGACGGCCCCGAAGGCCGCCTCGGCCACATCGGCGTGATGTGCGACGACCTGGAGGCGGCGCTGGCGGCGGCCCGTGCCTTCGGCGTCAGCGAGATGCCCCAGGGGCGCAACTGGCTGCGCCTGCCCGACGGCCTGGCCGTCGAGCTGATCCAGGCCGCGCCGGGCAGCGTCGGCCAGGCGCTGGCAGTCCAGCCCCGCGCCTGATCCGCCGCCGTCTTTTCCCGTTCCATACCGACAAACCCGGGGACGCCGACGAGTCGCCCCGAGGAGACCCTCATGAGCAACGAAATCCAGGAGCTTTACTGGGACGACGCCTGTGTTGGCGACGCGTGCATCAGCCCCAGCTACGAAGTCACCGAGGCCCGCGTGATGGCCTACGCCGACCTGACCGGTGACCACACGCCGGTGCATACCGACGAGGATTATGCCCGCACTACGCCCTTCGGCACCCGCGTGGCCCACGGGCTGTTCGGCCTGTCCATCGCCGACGGCCTGAAGACGATCTCCGACTACCGCTTCGTGCCGGGCATGTCCCTCGGCTGGGAGTGGGGCTTCGTCGCGCCGATCAAGCTTGGCGACAGCGTGCATGTGGAGTTCCGCGTCGGCGCGGCGCGCCTGTCGAACAGCAAACCCGGCTGGGGCATCGTGATCCTGCCGTCCGAGCTGATCAACCAGCGCGGCGAGGTCGTCCAGAAGGGCGAGCATCGCTTGATGATCCCGCGCCGTCCGGGCTGGGAGTCAGCGCAGGAGGAGGTTCGGTGATGAGCCAGAATCTTCCCCTCGAAGGGATCCGCGTCATCGACTACAGCCACTTCCTGGCTGGTCCGCACTTGTCCCGCAGTCTGGCCGCGCTGGGTGCGGAGGTGATCAAGGTCGAGCGTCCCGGTGGCGGCGACGCCGGGCGCCAGCACGCCTATTTCGTCGGCGGCCAGAGTGGCTACTTCCTGCAGCAGAACATGGGCAAGCAGGGCTTGTGCATCAACCTGAAGGACCCGCGTGGCCTGGAGCTGCTTCACAAGCTGGTGGATGGTGCCGACGTGTTCGTCGAGAACTACCGGCCGGGCGCGCTGGACAAGCTGGGGCTGGGCTACGCTGAACTGTCGGCGCGCAATCCGGGGCTGGTGTACTGCTCGGTGTCCGCGTATGGCCACACTGGGCCGGACTCCCACCGGGCTGGCTTCGGCCTCATCGCCGAGGCCAAGAGCGGCATCATGCAGATGGTCGGTACGCCCGGCGAGGCGCCGCCGCTGCTGCGCATCGCGCTGGGCGACATGTACACCGGCACCACCGGCGTCGCCGCCGTATGCGCGGCGCTGCTCGGGCGGGTGAAGTCCGGCCGCGGCCAGCACATCGATCTGGCCCTGTACGACTGCCTGGTGTCGATGCACGAATACGCGGTGCAGGCCTATACCCTGTCCGGCGGCCAGGAGGTGCCGGAGCAGAGCGGCCACGATCTGCCCAACTCGACGCTGTACGGGGTCTTCGCCGCCCGCGACGGCAACCTGGTCATCGCCGCCCAGGTGGATGAGGCCTGGAAGCGCCTGGCCGGGCTGATCGAAGGGCAGGGCGGGCCGGTTGGCCTGGCCGCTGATCCGCGCTTCCACAGCGCTGCCGGCCGCAACGAACACCGCCTGGAGATCCTGCCGGTGGTGCGGGCCTGGGTGGCAGCCCGAAACGTGGCCGGCTGCCTCGCCCAGCTGGATGCCATCGACGTGCCCTGCGCCAAGGTGCAGCGCATCGACGAGGTGCTGGCCGACCCACAGGTGCTCGCCCGCAGGATGCTGGTGGAACAGGACCACCCGGTGCTCGGCAAGGTGCAGCTGCCCGGCCTGCCGTACCGCTTCTCCGGCTGCGATACCACCCAGAGCGTGCCGGCGCCGCTGCTAGGCCAGCATAACCGCCAGATCGCCGCCGGGCTGGGCTATGCAGAGGATGAGATCAATGCCTTGTTCCGGGATGGCGTGCTGTGCGCCGAAGAGGCGGTGATGGGGCTGGATGCTGGGGAGGCCGCGTGATGATCGACCGCTATGCCGTCATCGGCAATCCCATCGGCCATACCAAGTCGCCGCTGATCCACCGCAGCTTTGCGCAGGCCACCGGGCAGGTGCTTGAGTACTGCGCCATCGAGGGCCGCCTCGACGCCTTCGCCGACGACGTGCTGGCCTTCCGCGCGGCGGGCGGGCGCGGCATGAACGTGACGGCCCCCTTCAAGCTGCAGGCCTTCGCGCTGGCGGACGTGCCGAGCGAGCGGGCCCGGCTGGCCGGCGCGGTGAATGCCCTCAAGTTCGAGGACGGGCGGATTCTCGCCGAGAACTTCGATGGCGTCGGCCTGGTGAACGACATCCAGCGCAACCTGGGCCTTCAGCTGGCCGGCAAGCGGGTGCTACTGCTTGGCGCCGGTGGCGCGGTGCGTGGGGCCTTGCTGCCTTTCCTGGCGGCCGGGCCACGGGAGCTGGTGATCGCCAACCGCTGTCGTGACAAAGCGATCGCTCTCGTCGCCAGCCTGGCAGGGCAGGGGCCGTTGCGGGCCGTGGGCTACGACGAGCTTGCGGGCGAGGTCTTCGATCTGGTCGTCAATGCGACGTCGGCGAGCCTGCGTGGCGAGCTGCCGCCCGTGCCGCCGACGGTGTTCGCGCCGGCCGGGCTGGCCTACGAGCTGGCGTATGGCAAAGGCCTCACGCCCTTTCTCAGGCTGGCAGCGCAGGCCGGCGTGGGGCGGTTGGCCGACGGCGTCGGGATGCTCGTCGAACAGGCGGCCGAGGCCTTCGTCTGGTGGCGTGGTGTTCGTCCGGACACCACGGCCGTGATTCGGGAACTGACGGTTCCCCTGCGCTGAGGGGGGGCTGCGACGCCGCATCCAAGCTGGGCGATTGTCGCGCAGCTCTGTGCGTTAATCGCCCGAGACCGGCATCTGGCGGATTCTGCCGGTGTGTCCGCGTCGCTAAGCTGCGCTCCATGTTGCGTCGCCCGGGATGTCCCGGGCCTGGCCGCAACGCCGCGACGTACCGCCAGCTTTCCGCCCAGAGAGGGCCAACGGACGTCGCCGCCTTCCCCCGGATAAAAAGGAGACACCCATGATCAGTGGCAAAACGACCGTCATCGCTCACCTTGGCTACCCGACCGAAGCCTTCAAGGCTCCGATGATCTACAACCCATGGTTCGAGTCGAAGGGTATCGACGCGGTGGTGATGCCGATGGGCGTCAAACCTGAGGATTACCCGGCGGCGATCCAGTCCCTGCGCAAGATGACCAACCTGCGCGGTGCGCTGGTGACCATGCCGCACAAGGTCACCACCATGTCGCTGGTGGATGAGGTGACCCCCACCGCGCGTATCGCCGGCGCCTGCAACGCGATCCTGCTGCGTCCCGACGGCACGCTGCTCGGCGACCAGTTCGACGGTGCCGGCTTCGTGCGCGGCGTGCTGCGCAAGGGCTTCGAGCTGAAGGGCAAGCGCGTGCTGGTCTCCGGCAACGGCGGTGTGGGCTGCGCGATCGCCGCGTCGCTGGCGGCCGCTGGCGTCGCCGAGATGGCCTTGTTCGACAACTTCGAAGCGTCGTCGAAGAGCCTCGCCGAGCGCCTCGTCGCCCACTACCCTGAACTCGAGGTCAGCACCGGTTCGAACGATCCGGCTGGCTTCGACCTGATCGTCAACGCCACGCCGCTGGGCATGAAGGAAGACGATCCGCTGCCCTTCGACATGGACCGCGTGGCGCCGACCACCTTCGTCGGCGAAGTGGTGATGAAGCAGGCGATCACGCCGCTGCTTGCCGCCGCCCAGGCCAGGGGCTGCCCGTTCCAGGTCGGCACCGACATGCTGTTCGAGATGATCCCGGCCTACCTGGAGTTCTTCGGCTTCGGTACCGCCACGCCGGACGAGCTGCGCGCCGTGGCGCAGATCAAGTACTGAGGAGGATGAGCACAATGAAGAAGATCCTGATGCTGCACGGTATCAACCACAACATGTTCGGCAAGCGCGACCCGGTGCAGTACGGCACCATCACGCTGGAGGAGATCGACGGCCAGCTGCAGGCGCTGGGCCGCGAACTGGGTGTCGAGGTGGACAGCTACCAGACCAACCAGGAAGGCGACATGTGCCTGCGCATTCACCAGGCCTTCACCGACGGCGTGGACGCGGTGCTGATCAACGCCGGCGCCTGGACCCACTACAGCTACGGCATCCGCGACGCGCTGGCGATCCTGACCTGTCCGATCGTCGAGCTGCACATGTCCAACATCCATGCCCGCGAACCCTTCCGCCACGTGTCGGTGTTTGCCGACATCGTGAAGGGGCAGATCTGTGGTTTCGGCGTGGACAGCTATCTGCTGGCCCTGCGCGCGGCGGTGTCGGCGATCCGCTGAGGGGGCTTACAGCAGGGACAGCAGGGCGTGTTCGGCTTCGCGCAATACCGGCAGGGCGCGAGTCAGCGCCTGCTGGGAGGTCTCGTTGCCGATCGGCAGGCTGACGCTGATCGAGCCGACGACCACGCCGGCACGGGTCCGCACCGGTACCGCGATGCCGCGGCGGTCCTGCTCCAGTTGCTGTTCCAGGATGCTGTAGCCGTTGGTCCGCGCCTTGTCGATGACGGCGCGAACGTCTTCCACGCTGGTATAGCTGTGCGGCGTGTAGGGTATGAATTTGCGCCCCGTCAGCCAGCGCTCCACTTCTTCGGGCGGCTTGCAGGCCAATAGCACGATGCCGGCCGAAGCCAGGTTGGCGGCGATCCGAGCGCCCAGCACGAACCCCAAGCTCTGCACGCGGCCCACGCCGTTGCGGGCGACGAAGACCACTTCATCTTCGTCGAGCACCGCGAAGAAGGCCGAGCCGCCCAGTTCGATGCTGATCCGCTGCAGGAAAGGCTGTACGGCCCGAGGTACCTTGGCGGAATCGAAATAGGACCAGCCCAGGCGCAGGATGCGCGGCGTCAGCCAGAAATGGGTGCCGTCGCTGTCCACGTAGCCCAGATGCTGCAGCGTCAGCAGGTAGCGTCGTGCCGCGGTGCGGGTGATGCCGGTGCGTCGCGCGGCCGTCGACGGGGTCAGACGCGGGTGGGCGTCGTTGAACGCCTCGATGATCCGCAGGCCCTTTTCGAGGCCGGCAATCCAGTCTCGTCGGTCGAGTTCCAGTTCTTCTTCGGCCATTTCCGTGTCTCCGTTGTCGGGCTCCGACCGTTTGAAGGGGCAGGTGCAAAGCGCGCGATTGTTGGTGTTGGGTGCGCGATTGTCGCGCCGTAAGCCCCCTGGGGCAATGGCCCGCCCGAAGCGGCCTGCCTAAGATTCTGTCCATAAACAAGCACAACAGGCGGAGACCCTTGATGCGCCGAGCCATTGCCACTGTCTGCATCAGTGGAACCCTCGAAGAGAAGCTGGAGTCCATTGCCCGCGCGCGTTTCGACGCGGTGGAGATCTTCGAGAACGACCTCATCTACAGCCGCATGTCGCCGCGCGAGATCCGCCAGCGCTGCGCCGACCTGGGCCTGGGCATCGACCTGTACCAGCCCTTCCGCGACATGGACGGCGTGGACGACGCCCGCTTCAAGCGCAACCTGGACCGCGCCCAGCGCAAGTTCGACCTGATGGTCGAGCTGGGTGCGCCGATGCTGCTGGTGTGCTCCAACGTGCAGGCCAACACCATCTGCGACGACGAGCTGATGGCCTCGCAACTCCACGCGATGGCCGAGAAGGCCGCTGAGCGCGGACTGCGCATCGCCTACGAGGCACTGGCCTGGGGCCATCACGTCAATCGCTACGGCCATTCCTGGGACATCGTCAAGAAGGCCGACCACCCGCATCTGGGGATCTGTCTGGACAGTTTCCATACCCTGTCGCGTGGCGACGATCCGGCCGGCATCGAGCAGATCCCGGCCGACAAGCTGTTCTTCCTGCAACTGGCCGACGCGCCGCGCATGGTGATGGACGTGCTGCAGTGGAGCCGCCATTACCGCTGTTTCCCGGGCCAGGGCACCTTCGACCTGGTCGGCTTCATGGAGCATGTGCTCAAAGCCGGCTATCCGGGGCCGCTGTCGCTGGAGATCTTCAACGATGTGTTCCGTGCTGCGCCGAACCGTCGCACGACCCTCGACGCGTTTTCGTCGCTGCTTTACCTCGAGGAGCAGATCCGCGCCCGCCTGGAAGCCCAGGCCGTCGGTGATCCGGCCGCCCGCGCGCTGACCGAGCGCATCGAGCTGTTCAACCCGCCGGCGCCGCCCAAGCTGCGCGGCCTGTCCTTCATCGAGTTCGCGGTGGACGACGCGTCCGGCAAGGCTCTCGGCAAGGCGTTGCAGGGGCTGGGCTTCGACCATTCCGGCACCCACCGCACCAAGAACGTCGAGCTCTACCAGCAGGGCGATGTGCGCCTGGTGCTCAACAACGAGCCGGGCTCCTTCGCCAGCGACTACTTCCAGCGCCGCGGGCCGTCGATCTGCGCGCTGGGCCTGGCCACCGACGACGGCCAGCGGGCAGTGAACCGCGGGGTGGCCTTCCACGTGCCCAGCCACGCCGGTCGCGTGGGCCCCAACGAGGCGCTGATTCCGGCGCTGCGCGCGGTGGACGACAGCATCATCTACTTCGTGTCCCAGGCGCTGGAGGACAAGGGCTTCCTGGAGACCGATTTCGCCATCGATCCGGCCAGGCAGGGGCGCAGCAAGGCCGGCATCTACAAGGTGGATCACCTGGCCGAGGGCTTCCCTTTCGAGCAGTTCGATACCGGCGTGTTGTTCAACCGCGTGGTGCTGGGCCTGCATCCGCAGGAAAGCATGGAGCTGGCTGACCCCAACGGGCTGGTGCGCAGCTGTGCGATGGTCGATGCGAGCCAATCCCTGCGCATCGCGCTGAACGTGTCCCACAGCCGCGCCACCGTGACCGGGCGCAGCATGGAGGCGCTGCAGGGCGGGGGCGTGCACCACATCGCGCTGGCCAGCGATGACATCTTTGCGACCGCCGAGTACCTGAGGAAGCACGGCATCGCCCTGCTTGACGTGCCCGACAATTATTATGAAGACCTGCCGGCCCGTTTCGAGCTGGACGACGCGCAGCTCGAACGCATGCGCCGCCTCGGGGTTCTCTACGACCGCAACGAGGAGGGGGAATTCTTCCACTTCTACACCCAGATGTTCGTGGACCGCTTTTTCTTCGAAATCGTCCAGCGCCGTGACGGCTATGCCGGCTTCGGGGCTTCCAATGCGCCGGTCCGCATGTCGGCCCAGGCGAGGAGGAGCTGAGGGCCAGACGGTTTGCGGAGTGTGCAGGGGTGAGTGAGAGAAGGGTTCCCGAGTCGATACGTGCGTTGCGGTCGGCCAATTTCCGGCTGTACTTCTTTGGCCAGGCGGTGTCGCTGCTGGGCTCGTGGATCCAGCAGGTGGCGCTGGTGTGGCTGGTGTACCGGCTGACCGGATCGGCGGCGCTGCTCGGCGTGACCACCTTTGCGTCACTGGCCCCGCAGCTGCTGATCGGGCCGCTGGCCGGCGCGTGGATCGACAAGCAGGACAAGCGGCGCTGCCTGATCATCGTGCAGTCCCTGCTAGCCACCCAGGCGCTGACGCTGGCGGTGCTGACCGCGCTGGGCTGGATCGGGCCGACGCTGATCGTTGCGATGTCCCTGCTGCTCGGCGTGCTGGGCAGCTTTGATGCGCCGCTGCGCCATTCGCTGATCAATGCTTTCGTGGAAAGCCGCGAGGATCTGCCCAATGCGCTGGCGCTCAACTCGATGCTGGTCAATGGCGGCCGTTTCTTCGGGCCGCCGATAGCCGGGCTGCTACTGGGGTTGAGTTCGGAGGCGGTGTGTTTCGGCCTCAACGCGCTGTCCTTCATGGCGCTGATCTTTGCGGTGCTACGCGCCGATGGACGGATGCCGGAGCCGGTGCGCGGTCCGGTCGGGCGGGTCTTCAAGGAGGGCGCGTGCTATGTGTGGGACACCTGGTATGTGCGGGTGCTGATCGGCGTGGTGATCGGGGTGAACCTGACCGCATCGAGCTATGCGACGCTGCTGCCGATCCTGGCCAAGGACGTGTTCCTCGGCGATGCCAAGACCCTCGGGTGGCTGTGGGGCGGGGCGGGCGGTGGCGCCTTCCTGGGGACCGTCATGCTGACCCGCGTGCGTTCGTTGGCGCGGCTGAGCCAGGGCGTGGTCGCCGCGGTGGCGATCAGCGCGGTGGCGCTGGTCGGGATCGGCGCCAGCCACCTTCCGGCACTGGCCTTTGCCGGGCTGGTGTTGCTGGGCTTCGGCATCACCGTCTGCAATGCCGGCATCAACATGCTGCTGCAGTCGAGCACGCCGGAGACCATGCGCGGCCGCGTGGTGTCCTTCTTCATGGCGACGCGCTTCGGCTTCGACGCCATTGGCGGGCTGGCCGCCGGCCTGCTTGCTGCCTGGTGGGGCGTGCAGGCGGCCTTGTGGATCGAGGGCGTGCTGTTGTTCGTCTGCCTCGGCTTTCTTTTTTCCCATCGTGGGCGGCTGGAGAGTGACCTGCGGCACTGAACTTGTACTGACTTTTCCCACCCGGCGGGCACCTCTCCCTCCCAAACTACCCGCCGGTCTTTCGCATCCCGCCGAGCATTGCGCTTCGGCGGGATTTTTTTGCGTGCTCGGGGTCTGGAAAGGGGGCGCGTAACGAGCAGGAAGGCGTTGGCTGAACGCCCATGGAGGCGAATTTACTTGCCCGTAACCGTCTGCCCAGGGCTTTCCTGCATGCCGCCGCCGGGTTCGGCCGGCGTCGGGTGCAATACCTGCTCCGCATCCTCCCTGACCTGCGCCGCGAGCTCGCTGGCCAGGCCGAGGCGGCGCAGCAACCAAGGACTCAGGTCCTGCTCGAAAGGGTCGGGCAGGGCGAGGTTCTCCATTGCAGCGCAGGGTGCTGGCGCCAATGTTGCCTCGGGTGCAGTCAGGGCCCGGTCGATGGCTACGGTGGCCTGTTGCAGCGGAAGCTGGATGCGTGCCGCGTCGAGGCGGCCGCGGCGTGACATCAGCATCGTCTTTACCGCGGTGAGCTGGGCGAGCAGCTGGTAGTTGTGGGCCAGCAGGCGCCCCAGGGCTTCCAGCGGCGGCCGTACCGCGCGGGGCTCGGCGAGGGATTGCTGGGTGGCTTGCACCAGCGCCGACAGGCTGTCGTAGGCTTCGCGGCGGGCCAGCCGCCAGGCCAGTTCGGGTTCGTTGTCCACCGCCTGCAACTGCCCCAGGCCCAGCGCGATGCGGGCGTGGTGGGCCTGGGCGGCGAGGCTGCGGGTCACGAGGGCCGGGATGCGGCCACGTTCCCAGCTGGGTAGCACGTAGGCGAAGGCCCAGGCGATGGCGACGCCAGCCAGCGTGTCGGCGATGCGCTCGATGACTTCGAAGGTGGCGCTGCCGGCGTTCAGCATGTGGCTCTGCACCAGGCCCATGACCGTCGCGGCCACTGCGGCGACGACGTAGCGCCGGACCGCGAAGGCATGGGCGACGCCCTGGGCCAGCATGACGACCAGCAGCAAGAGGAGCACCGGTGGATGGGCTGCCAGCAATGCGCCGGTCAGCACGCAGCCGAGCAGCGTGCCCAGTACGCGATGGTTCCGGCGTTCGACGGTCTGGGCCAGGCTGCCGCGCAGCACAACGACGATCGTCAGCAGGATCCAGTAGTCGTGGGTGCCCCAGGGCACGGCGAGGGACAGGGCGTAGGCGCTGCCGATGGCAAGGGCGGCGCGGATCGCGTGGCGCAGCGGCGGTGCGTTCCAGTGCCACAGCTCGGCGAGGGGGTGCCAGGACCAGGTCGTGGGGCTGACGAAGGCTTGCCAGGCTGTGCGTACCAGGCTCAGGTCGGGCAGTTCCTCGCCGCGGGCGAGGGAGATCAGGCGCAAGGTTTCGTCGTTGATATGGCCGAGGCGGTTGCTGAGGCCGCGAGCCAGCATTGCCGTCGACGGGGCGCTGCCGTCGACCTGGCTTTCTTCATTGGGCAGTTCCAGGCGGGCGAGTTGGGGCCGGTGGCTGGCGAAGGGCTCGGGCGGGCGACCGATGAGCAGGGCGTCGGCGAGGCCGTCCAGTTCGTCGGCCAGAGCGCAGAGGATCTCGCCGAGGGCGTTGAGCAGCGGCGGGTGGCCGGGGTGCGTGCGTAGCGTGTCCACGTCCAGCTCGCTGGCCAGCAGGTGGTCGCGCATCTCAAGCACCTGCAGCAGCATGCCGGCCAGACGCTGGCGGCGTGGAGTGCGTGGGGATTCGAGCAGGATGTTGCGGGCCGCCTGCAGTTGGTCGGCCAGCGCGGCCTGGCGCCGCAGCAGCTCGCCGATCAGCGGGGCGGCATCGGACGCTTGGGTCAGGGCGCTGAACTGCCGTGCCTGGCAGCGCATCAGTCCGGCCAGCGCAAACAGCACGTCGGCCAGCATCTGGATCCGATAGCGGGCATTGAGGGCCGAGTTGGCCAGGCTGGCGAACACCAGGTAGCCCCCGCAGCCGATGGCGCAGTACAGGCCGGTCGTCGCGATGCTGCCGGTGCCCTCGTGCACCGGCACGGCCATCGACAGGACCACGGCGAACATGATCGAGATGGAGATCGGCAGCCCACGCTTGCCCCACGCGCCCGCGAGGAAGGCGATGAAGCTGGCCGGTACCAGCAGCAGGCCCAGCAGCACCGGCGAGTTGTGCAGGGCTTGGACGGCGAGGAATAGCGGCAGGCCGATCAGCGCCGCTGGCAGCAGTTGCCAGAACTTGCCGCGCTGGGGCGCAGGCTGGTCCGGCGGAATCACGATGGCCACGCCCACCGACGCGGCTGCCGCGGCGAAGGCGCCGAAGTAGAAGTGCATGCTGCCCGAGATCAGCAGCATGCCGAGCGCCGCCACCAGACCGCTGGCCGCGTAATGGCTCAGCGCGATGCGCCGGGCGGCCCGCAGGGGCCGGTCGATGCGGGAACGTGTCTGCATGCGCCTGGGCCGGGCTTCCGGCAAGGGTGTCGATAGCAGGCAGAGGTTACGGTGCTGGGATGGGGAGAGGCAAGGCGGCCGGCGACCATGAAAAAGAAAAGCCGGCAGGGCCGGCTTTTCGTGACATTTGTACTACCGTTTACCAGTGCGTTTCCCGGTCCGGCGTGGCGGTGATCTTGTGGATAGTCAGGTCGGCGCCGTCGAATTCTTCTTCTGCATCCAGGCGGATGCCGACGATGGACTTCAGCGCGCCATAGACGATGGTGCCGCCCGCTGCGGCGACGACGATGCCGCCGGCGGTGCCGATCAGCTGCGACACGATGCTGATGCCGCCGATGCCGCCCAGCGCCTTGGCCCCGAAGATGCCCGCCGCGATGCCGCCCCAGGCGCCGCACAGGCCGTGCAGCGGCCACACGCCGAGCACGTCGTCGATCTTCCAGCGGTTCTGGGTGATGGTGAACAGCTGAACGAACAGCACGCCAGCGATCAGGCCGGTGACCAGCGCCCCGATCGGATGCATCAGGTCGGAGCCGGCACACACGGCCACCAGGCCGGCCAGCGGGCCGTTGTGGATGAAGCCCGGGTCGTTCTTGCCGAGGACCATTGCTGCCAGCGTGCCGCCGACCATCGCCATCAGGGAGTTGAGGGCCACCAGGCCGCTGACCTTGTCGAGGGTCTGGGCGGACATCACGTTGAAGCCGAACCAGCCGACGGTGAGGATCCACGCGCCAAGGGCCAGGAAGGGGATGTTGGAAGGCGGGTGGGCGGCCACGTTGCCGTCCTTGGTGTAGCGGCCGCGGCGGGCGCCGAGCAGCAGCACGGCGGGCAGCGCAATCCAGCCGCCGACCGCGTGCACCACCACCGAGCCGGCGAAGTCATGGAACTTGGCCCCGAAAGCCGCTTCCAGCCAGGGCTGAATGCCGAAGTTGTCATTCCACGCGATGCCCTCGAAGAAGGGATAGACGAAGCCGACCAGCAGGAAAGTGGCCACGCTCTGGGGATGGAACTTGGCGCGCTCGGCAATGCCGCCGGAGATGATGGCCGGGATGGCGGCGGCGAAGGTCAGCAGGAAGAAGAACTTGACCATCTCGTAGCCGCTCTTCTGGGCCAGCACTTCGGCGCTGGAGAAGAAGTTGACGCCGTAGGCCACGGTATAGCCGATGAAGAAGTAGGCGATGGCCGACACGCCGAAGTCGGTGAGGATCTTGACCAGGGCATTGACCTGGTTCTTCTTGCGTACCGTACCGACTTCCAGGAAGGCGAAGCCGGCGTGCATGGCAAGCACCATGATGGCGCCTAGCAGCACGAAGACAACGTTGCTGGTGTTACTGATTTGCTCCATTTTGGGCTCCGAAAATGAAGCGAGGCACCAAGCAGGTGCTGTGCCAGCTCAATTTTGGTGAAAAAACCTGATGAATTAAGGGCTTGCTATCAGGGTATGGTGTGGCGTGGCACCATGATCGTGCGAATTTGAAATGTGCGCACCAAATTAATGCGCAAATCTTTCGATTTTTGATTCCCGACTGATTGGGGGAAGAGGCTTTTCACCGTCTTGGTGCGGCCTGCTTTTGAGGCGGCTGTTTACCAGGCGTTCTCCACCGCAATCTGTGCCGGCGCCGCCAGTCTACTGAGACGAAAGCCCCGCCCGAGCAAGGCCTTGTGAGTGTCGTGGACCATGTTCGGGCTGCCGCAGATCATGATGCGGGAGTCGGCCAGGGTCAGCGGAATGTCCAGGTGCGCTTCCAGCTCGCCGCTCTGCAGCAGCGCCGGAATGCGCGCGTGGAGCGCACCGGCAACGGTGTCGTCGCGGGTGGCGACCGGCTGGTAGATCAGCTTGTGGCCATGCTCGGCCCACAGGGGATGGTCCTGCAGGGCGGCTATTTCCGTTTGGTAGGCGAGGTCGTCGGCATTGCGCGCGCAATGCACCAGGATGAGGCGTTCGAAGCGCGTCCAGGTGCTCTCATCCTGCAGGATCGCCAGGTAAGGCGCCAGACCCGTACCGGTGCCGAGCATCCACAGGTCACGTCCATCGGCAAAACGGTTGGTGGTGAAGAAGCCGAAGGGCTGGCGCTCCATCATCAACTCGTCGCCGACCTGCAACTGCTCCAGGCGGGACGTAAAGGCGCCGTCCGGCACGATGATCGAGTAGAACTCCAGGTGGTCGTCCCAGGTTGCCGACGCCATGGAGTACGCCCGCCAAACCGGCACCCCGTTGGCCTGGTGCAAGCCGAGGCGCGCGAACTGCCCCGGCACGAAGCGGAAACCCGCCTCCCGGCTGATCCGGAAGGACAGCAGCCGCGGGCTCCAGCGGTGCAGCCACAGGATGCGTGCCGGAAGGTACTTCTCGTTGGGGGCGTCCATCGAGTCTCTCCTTTTCAGGTCTGTGGGGAGAATTCAATCGCTCATCGCCGATTCGACCGTCTGGGGGCAGAGGAATTCGCCACAGGGATGTTTCCCTCGCTCGTGCTATGGCAGGTGTCCATGCCATTTTGGCGTGGGCATGAATACGCCATTGGGGTGGCCAAGGGGAGATGGGGTGGCCGGACGCCGCTGGCCTACCTGTAAGGGAGTGGGTTCAGGTTGGACTTGAAACGGTTCAACTCGAACCTGAACGGGTTCCCTTGGAGCTGAACCCGTTGCCCTTTTGGTACTTCGCCACGTCCAGGACTGACGAATTCTGGCAGGGGGTGACGAAAAGCGTCACATGAAAGATGGGTTCCCTGGGGAGGCAGGAGCCGGTCAGGCCGCTTGGAAACTAGCAATGGCTTGTTTCAAAATGAAAAAATTGAAATTGGTAAAATTTGGCACGCTGGTTGCCTATATCAGCACGTACGAGGCAACAGCCCGCACCAACCAAATTTCAACGAGTGGAGATCACATCATGAAAAAGCAAAGCGGTTTTACGCTGATCGAACTGATGATCGTCGTGGCGATTATTGGCATTCTGGCTGCTGTGGCGATTCCGCAGTATCAGGACTACACGGCGAAGGCGAAGGCGTCAAATATGATGACTTCGATTGATGGGTTGAAGGCAGCAGTTGCCCTTTGTATCCAAGAGCAAGGCGGTGTTGCTTCGAATTGCAAGGATGGCGTAGATCCCATCAAGACTTTTACTTCGACCAAGGAAATCAAGTCCGCAACAGTCGCTGCCGGTGGCAAAATCACTGTTACCTTCCAAAGCGGCATTGGTACAGGTGTTGATGGACAGACCGTGACCTTGACGCCGGATAACACGACTGATGCCAATACTATCGTGTGGACCGTAACTACTGACGTGACTAATGAAGCGGTGAAGCAAGCTCTGTTGAAGAACAACAAGACGGCAGCAGCTGCTAGTTAATTATTTGATTAGTTAGTGGCTGATTATTTCTCCATGCAGGCCCGAGAGAAAATTCTCTCGGGCTTTTTTCTGCAGTGTGCATCGGTTTCGGCTAGGTCTCACCCATAGCTCTCCGTGTGTACGCTCTTTCTGGCTATCCTATTCTGTGCAAGTGGTGTTGTCTCCTAATCACGATCTCCGTCCTAAAATGCTTGTCAGGCTGATCGTCATCCACGCAATCAGCTTGCCCCCTGGACGGCATGGCGGTCGATGTGTCGAGCAACTCTTTACAAACACTCTTGATCAGGCCGAACACCCTTTTTTTGAGACGATCAAGGATTTGAGGGTGTCCGCCCACTACTTCATTCGTCGCACGGGAGAGGTGATTGTGTTCGTCCCCCCCGAACTCAGGGCATGGCATGCGGGCGTGTCCAGTTGGCGGGGAATGTCGCGTTGTAACGATTTCTCGATCGGGATAGAGCTTGAAGGGGGCGACGAAATTCCTTTTGAGGTCGTGCAGTACTCGGCGTTGGCCGATGTGATCGCCGATTTATGCCAACGGTTCCCTATTCAGGGGGTTACCGGGCACCAACATATTGCGCCGGGGCGTAAGACTGATCCTGGTCCGCATTTTTCCTGGCAGCGGCTGCGTGACGCCCTGGAGTCGGCGGGTGCGCATCGCGCCGCCGAGCTGGTCGAGCCGCAGGATGAGCATGAAGCGGAATGGATCGATCGATGGCCTTTCCCCTTGGCTGGAAGGCCTGCCAGCTGATCGCATGCTGAACAAACGGGCTTTCTTTTTTGCCATTTGTACGCTCAGTTTGAGTCCCACCATCCTGACGTTGTGCACCGCAGGAGGTGTTGACGCCATGCAGTCTGATTGGCGTATCGACACCCTGCTGATTGCGTTGGCGAGTTGTGTGCTGTTGCTGACCCTGCCGCGTCGTCTGTGGTTGGGGGGCGTGATGTTGGCTCCATGGGTGTTGCTGGCACCCTTTGAGTGCTTCTATATCCTGAACTACGGTAAACCGAGTGATGTCCATGTGCTGGGAATCCTGTCGGAGACCAATCCGGAGGAGGTGCTTGGCTATCTGGGGCCGAAGTTGTTTCTCTTTGGGGCCAGTTTTCTGGCTGTCGCAACCCTTCTGTTCGTGGTAATTAATCGGGCGCGTGAGCAGGATTGGAAATGGCCGTTGCGTATCCGTTCTTGGGCGGTATTCATTAGCATCAGCTTGCTGGCTATGCCTGTTGCTGCCATCGTTTTTGATCCCATGGATGCTTCCATTCATGGTAATGAGCGAGAAGATCCAAACGAGAGTCTAAGCGAAGCAGGTCTTAGCCCGTCACTCACAAGGCTGGCAAATCTATATCCTTTGGGAGTGCCATTACGTTTCTATTCATATTGGCGCGAACGAAGTACGCGTCAAAGTTATCAGGCCCGGATCGAACGGTTTCGTTTTGGTGCAAGCCTCGCCAGTCCGGCAAAGGAGCGGCGTATTCACGTGCTCGTAATCGGCGAGACAGGGAGGCCGGATCGTTGGCAGCTCAATGGCTATCCAAGAGAAACCACGCCGCGCTTGATGCACCAATCCAATCTGGTGAGCTTCAGCGATTTCATATCACCTTGGGCGTGGACACGAATGGCTGTACCGGTGATTCTGACCCGCAAGCCTGCAACGAACCGAAGCGCCTTCTTTCCTGAGCGATCGCTGATCTCCGCGTACCGGGAAGCAGGTTTCAAGACCTATTGGCTTTCCACCCAAAGCCCGTTGGGCGTCCATGACAGCTCCATCGCTTTGCATGCAGCAGAAGCGGACGTCACGCGTTTCTATAATCTTGCCAATTACAAGTTGAGAGGTGGAATGGATAGTGATCTGCTCGCGCCTCTTGATGAGATTCTAGGTTCCGGTGAGTCCTTGCAGTTGATTGTTCTGCACACGCTCGGTAGCCATTTCAACTACAGCCACCGTTACCCTGCCGCTTTCGATTATTTCCGACCATCTCTTAATGATCTGTCACGCGCTGACCTGCATGACCGCAGCCAGCGTATTGAGATGGGAAATGCCTACGATAATTCGGTTCGCTACACAGACCATTTTCTTGCTGAAGTCATCGCACGACTGGAGAGGACGGGGGCCACGGCCACGTTGTTCTATGTGGCCGATCATGGGGAGAATCTGTTTGACGGTGAGTGCGACGAGAGCGGCCACGGTCATCAGACCGAGCATGATTTCCGGGTGCCCGCCTTGTTTTGGTACTCCGAGCGGTTCGCCCAGACATTTCCGCATAAAGTTGAACTCGCCCAAAGCAGGCGCCATGCTCGGTTGTCGACGACATCCGTTTTTGCGTCGATGCTTGAATTAGGTGATGTCCAGCTTACGGGAGACGCCTTAGCTTCCAGTTTCATTCATCCGGCGTGGACGCCCGCTCCCAGAGTGACTCAGACTGGCCTTGATTTTGATCGGTCAGGCCGGGATGCAAGGTGTAGATCACTTGTGGCCATCCGCAAAAAAAATTAAGGCCTGAAAGCAATGTTGAACGTTGTTTTTTGCTATGGCTCAGGAGGCTTGGTGAGGGCCGGGCAGGCGTAGATGTTCCCTTTGTCAGTGCATACCGCCGCGTCTAGCCATGTACAAGCGTGTGGCCCGGCAATGCTTGATTTGCCGTGGGCGCTGTCCGGGGGCGTCAGCCTGCAAGGTATTTTTTATAATGCTTTGTGGATTAGTTTGCGCAGGGTGAACTCGGGTTAGATTGACAAAACCCAGTCGAATCAATAGAATGCGTTTCGTCTGCATTTTTTGGCGCAAAACTCTTGTTACAAGTCGGTGCCTGAGCTGCCGCATAACCGGCCTTCTTCCCCCCGGTTACTGACCTGTCCGAGGTCTGGCTCGGTACTTTTTTTGGCACGCTGTCTGGTTGCATCAGCGTGTTTGGATCAACCCCTGGCGACCTAGTCCTTCGAGCGCCGTCGGCCGGTTTGGTTGGCTGACGAGTTGAACCCGGCCCTGTTTTTTCGAGGGCTGTCGGGTGATACAAACGGATTTTCTGTCCCTGCTGTCCTGGGGGCGGTTGTGCGCGCGCGTTTGCTGGACTGTGGCCACAGAAAGGAGAGCCCATGTTCGCAACTCGTATCGCGAAGTTCGCACGTCACGCGGCTTCACTCATGCTTCACTTCGCCCACGGCGGTCTTCTTGTCGCGGGTCTCGTCCTCACGCTGTTCGTGGCATCCCGGATTGCCAATCACGGTGTGCAGGGTTTGTCCCTTGATAGTTTGACCGGTAGTACCGAAGTACCTGTCTCTGCTGTTGCCGAAGCGGCTGCGGAGCCGGAGGCTGACATCATCCAGGCGGCAGAAAGCGTGTCGCCGGTCAAGCTCAGCCCTGATCTGCAGCGCGTAAAGACCTATGTGGCCAAGCGCTATCAGGTGTCGGCAGTGGCCCTTGAGCCGCTGCTGGCGTCCGCTCAGCAGACCGGGCGCAGCGTGGGCGTGGACCCGCTGCTGCTGGTGGCCGTGATGGCTATCGAGTCCCGCTTCAATCCCTTTGCCGAGAGCCCGTTGGGTGCGCAGGGCTTGATGCAGGTGATCCCCAAGTTCCACCCCGACAAGGTGGATGTGAAGTCGGACAAGAGTGCGCTGTTCGACCCTGAAACCAATATCCGTGTCGGCGCGCTGGTGCTCAAGGAGTACATTCAGAGTACCGGTTCCGTTGAGCGGGCCCTGCAGCAGTATGGTGGTGTCGGCGATCCGTCGGCCCCCTACGCCAGCAAGGTGATGGCCGTGAAGGCCATGCTGAGCCAGGTGGCCCGCAGTGGAGGAAGGCTCGTCGGCGCCTGACGCGCGCCCGGGTCTGGGGAAGAGAAACCCGCCGAGAGGCGGGTTTTCTGTTTTCTGGGGCCCCGATCCTGCCGAGAGGGCGGGAATCCGTTTCTAGAGGACGCGGGCGATGCGTTCCGCGGCTTCGAGCAGGCGTCCTGCGCCCGTCGTGTACGCAATGCGCAGATGGAGTTCCGGCCCGTTGTCGCCGAAGTCGATGCCGGGCGTCGTGGCGACACCGGCTTCCTCGATGAGGAGGCGTGCCAGCGACTGGCTGTCCTTGGCGATGCCGGAGATGTCGGCGTACAGGTAGAAGGCGCCCTGGGGTTCGGTGGCGAAGCGGAAGCCGATGTCGCGCAGGGCGGGGAGCAGCGCGTTGCGGCGTTTGGCGAACTCGTGGCGGCGCTCTTCGAGGATGGCGATGGTGGCTGGCTCGAAGGCGGCCAGCGCAGCGTGCTGGGCTGGCGTGGAGGGCGAGATGAAGAAGTGCTGGGCTAGCTTCTCGATGTCGCGCACATAGGCCTCGGGGGCAACAAGCCAGCCAAGGCGCCAGCCGGTCATGCCGAAGTACTTCGAGAAGCTGTTCACCACGAAGACGTCGTCGAGGCGGCTGAGGGCGGTGCAGGCATCCACGCCGTAGTTGAGGCCCTGGTAGATCTCGTCGACGATCAGCACGCCCTTGTGCTGGCTCACGGTTTCCTGCAGTGCAACGATTTCGTCGAGCGCGAGCAGTGTGCCGGTCGGGTTGGCCGGGCTGGCGACCATCAGGCCCCGGGTCTGCGCGGTCCACGCGGCCTCGACTTGAGTGGGTGTGGGCTGGAAGCGGGTGCTGGCGTCCACTGGCAGGGCGCGTGGGATGCCCTCGAAGCTGCGCACCAGGTGGCGGTTCGACGGGTAGCCGGGGTCGGGCAGCAGCCATTCGTCGCCCGGATCGGTCAGCACCGCGAGGGCCAGCATCAGTGCGCCGGAGGCGCCGGGAGTGACGATGATGCGCTCGGGCGGGACGTCGGCGCCGAAACGGTCGTGGTAGAAGCGGGCGATGGCTTCCCGTAGTGCGGTAAGGCCGAGGGCTGGCGTGTAATGCACGTGGCCGCCTGCCAGGAAGCGCTGGGCTGCTTCGACGATGGGTTGAGGGCTGGCGAAATCCGGCTCGCCGACTTCCAGGTGGATGATGTCGCGTCCGCTGGCGGCGAGTTCGTGCGCGCGCTTGAGGATCTCCATCACGTGGAAGGGCTGGATGTCGGCCATGCGGCGGGCACTGCGGGTCATAGGTGTCGTTCTTGGTGAATGGGCGGGGCAACAAAAAAGCGCCAATTGCTCGGCGCTTTTTTGCGTTACCTGAGCAGCCGGCTGGCTGCTGCGAACTTACACCGACAGGGCCAGTTCGAACAGTTCGCGCTTGAGCGTGAACTGCTTGGGCAGGCGGTCCTGCAGCTTGTCGAACCATTCCTGGTGGCCGGCCAGCTCGGTCTTCCAGGCGTCGGCGTCGATCTTGACCAGCGCGTCGAACTCGGCCTTGGTCACGTCGGAACCGGTCCAGTCGATGTCTTCGTACTGGGGCATCCAGCCGAGGGCGTTCTCGGTGGCGTGTACGCGGCCGCGAACGCGGTCGACGATCCACTTCAGGACGCGCATGTTCTCGCCGAAGCCGGGCCACATGAATTCGCCCTTCTCGTTCATGCGGAACCAGTTGACGCAGAAGATGCCCGGGGCCTGATCGACGGTGTGGCCCATCTTCAGCCAGTGGTTGAAGTAGTCACCCATGTGGTAGCCGCAGAAGGGCAGCATCGCGAACGGGTCGCGGCGCACCACGCCCTGGGCGCCGAAGGCCGCGGCGGTGGTTTCGGAGCCGAGGGTGGCGGCCATGTAGACGCCGAAGTTCCAGTTGAAGGCCTGGTACACCAGCGGCACGGTGGTGGCGCGACGGCCGCCGAAGATGAAGGCGGAGATGGGCACGCCGGCGGGATCTTCCCACTTCGGGTCGATGGACGGGCACTGGCTGGCCGGAGCGGTAAAGCGGGAGTTCGGGTGAGCAGCCTTACGGCCGGTTTCCTTGGCGATTTCCGGGGTCCAGTCCTTGCCTTGCCAGTCGACCAGGTGAGCCGGGGCTTCCTTGGTCATGCCTTCCCACCATACGTCGCCGTCGTCGGTCAGCGCGACGTTGGTGAAGATGATGTTCTCGCGCAGGGTGGCCAGCGCGTTGTAGTTGGTCTTCTCGGAGGTGCCGGGGGCGACGCCGAAGAAGCCCGCTTCCGGGTTGATCGCGTAGAAGCGGGTGCTGCCGTCGGCTTCCTTGCGCGGCTTGATCCAGGCGATGTCGTCGCCGACGGTGGAGATCTTCCAGCCGTCGAAGGACTTGGGCGGGATCAGCATCGCGAAGTTGGTCTTGCCGCAGGCGGACGGGAAGGCGGCGGCGACGTAGGTCTTCTCGCCTTCGGGGCTTTCCACGCCGAGGATCAGCATGTGTTCGGCCAGCCAGCCTTCGTCGCGGGCCATGTTGGAGGCAATGCGCAGCGCGAAGCACTTCTTGCCGAGCAGGGCGTTGCCGCCGTAGCCGGAACCGTAGGACCAGATCTCGCGGGTCTCGGGGTAATGGACGATGTACTTGACGGTCGGGTTGCAGGGCCAGCGGGAGTCTTTTTCGCCGTGGGCCAGCGGAGCGCCGACGCTGTGCACGCAGGGCACGAACTCGCCATCGGTGCCGAGCACGTCGAAAACGGCCTTGCCCATGCGCGTCATGGTGCGCATGTTGGTGACCACGTAGGGGCTGTCGGAGATCTCCACGCCGATGTGGGCGATGGGAGAGCCGAGCGGGCCCATGGAGAACGGAACCACGTACAGGGTGCGACCGTGCATGCTGCCCTTGAACAGTTCGTTCAGGGTCTTGCGCATTTTGGCCGGGTCTTCCCAGTTGTTGGTGGGGCCGGCGTCGTCCTTGTTGGCGGAGCAGATGAAGGTGCGGTCTTCGACGCGAGCCACGTCGGACGGATCGGACCAGGCGAGGTAGGAATTCTTGCGCTTTTCCGGGTTCAGCTTGATCAGCATCCCGGCTTCGACCATCTCGGCGCACAGGCGGTCGTATTCTTCTTCGGAACCGTCACACCACACCACGCGGTCGGGTTCGGTGAGGGCGGCGATTTCGGCAACCCACTGCTTCAGTTTTTCGTGCTTGACGTAATCGGGTGCGGCGGCGATGGCGGCTTCGGCAATGCTTTGAGACATCTGACGATTCTCCAGGACGTTACGGATGCGTTGTTTCAAGTTGCCGGTTCGGGAGGCTTCCGGCTGGGCAATCGCGTCTTGTTGGGCCACCAGGGCTCGGCGCGTATTATTGGTGTCAATCGGGATTAACCCGACTGACTTAGCCTTACATTATGCCATGGTTCGTCGCGTAGAGAAATCTACTCGAATGGCATTTTGTGCTGTGGAAGTCACGAATTGCCGTAACGGTAATTTGGTCGGATGATGGCAGTACACAAACACACACATCAACAATGGAGAGGGATACCTGAATGGATGAGCAAATTCGTCTGGCCGCACTTGAATACCACCGTCTGCCCAAGCCGGGGAAGATCGCCATCGCGCCGACCAAGGCGCTGACCAACCAGCAGGATTTGTCGCTGGCCTACTCGCCTGGCGTGGCGGCGGCCTGCGATGCGATCGTCGAGGATCCGGCCGAGGCCGCGTCGCTGACGTCCCGCAGCAACCTGATTGGCGTCGTCACCAACGGCACTGCGGTGCTGGGCCTCGGCAACATCGGCCCGCTGGCCGCCAAGCCGGTGATGGAAGGCAAGGGCGTGCTGTTCAAGAAGTTCGCCGGCATCGACGTGTTCGACCTGGAAATCGATGAGCCCGATGCGGACAAGCTGATCGACATGATCGCGGCGCTGGAGCCGACCTTCGGTGGCATCAACCTGGAAGACATCAAGGCGCCGGAGTGCTTCTACATCGAGAGCAAGCTGCGCGAGCGGATGAAGATCCCGGTCTTTCACGACGACCAGCACGGCACCGCTATCGTCGTCGGCGCGGCGCTGCTCAACGGCATGCACCTGCTCGGCAAAGACCTGTCCAAGATCAAGCTGGTTACCTCCGGCGCCGGCGCGGCGGCGCTGGCTTGCCTGGACCTGCTGGTGATGCTCGGTGTGCCGGTCGAGAACATCTGGGTGAGCGACATTGAAGGCGTGGTGTACGAAGGCCGTACGACGCTGATGGATCCGATCAAGGCCCGCTACGCGAAGAAGACCGACGCGCGCAAGCTGGGCGAGATCATTGAGGGCGCCGATGTGTTCCTCGGCCTCTCCGCCGGCGGTGTGCTGAAGCCGGAGATGGTCGCCAAGATGGCGTCGCGCCCGATGATCATGGCGCTGGCCAATCCGACGCCAGAGATCCTGCCGGAAGAGGTCAAGAGGGTCCGCGACGACGCGCTGATTGCCACCGGCCGTTCGGATTACCCGAACCAGGTGAACAACGTGCTGTGCTTCCCCTTCATCTTCCGCGGCGCGCTGGATGTCGGCGCGACGACGATCACCGACGAGATGAAGCTGGCTGCCGTGCGTGCCATCGCCGAGCTGGCCCGTGCCGAGGCCTCCGACATCGTGGCGGCGGCCTACGGCGAGAAACTGTCCGGTTTCGGTCCCGAGTACATCATTCCGAAGCCCTTCGACCCGCGCCTGATCGTCAAGATCGCTCCGGAAGTGGCCCGCGCGGCCATCGAGTCCGGCGTGGCGACGCGCCCGATCACCGATTTCGA
The DNA here is from genome assembly GCF_056724025.1 of Zoogloea sp. JDB1. Lineage (NCBI taxonomy): Bacteria > Pseudomonadati > Pseudomonadota > Betaproteobacteria > Rhodocyclales > Zoogloeaceae > Zoogloea > Zoogloea sp. JDB1. The sequence continues at coordinate 4,944,803 of NZ_CM161496.1, read as the reverse complement.
CGCCTATCGTCAGCAACTCAACAACTTCGTGTGGCAGTCCGGCCTGGTGATGAAGCCGGTGTTCCAGGCCGCCAAGCAGGCGCCGAAGCGCATCATCTTCGCGGAAGGCGAAGCGGAGCGCGTGCTGCGCGCGGTGCAGACCGCGGTGGACGAGGGCACCTGCCGTCCGGTGCTGATCGGCCGTCCCGAGGTCGTGCTGCACAACATCGAGCGCTTCGGCCTGCGTCTGCGGCCCGAATTGGACTTCGAGATGGTGAACCCGGACTCCGATCCGCGCTTCAACCAGCTGTGGTCTCACTACCACTCGCTGATGGAGCGCAAGGGCGTGTCGGTGGATTACGCCAAGCGCGAGGTGCGCCGCCGCACCACGCTGATCGGCGCGCTGCTGCTGCACTTCGGCTACGCCGACGGGATGATCTGCGGCACCTATGGCATGCATCACCTGCACCTCAAGTTCATCGAGACGGTGCTGGGTCGCCAGAAGGGCGTGCGCAACTTCTACACGATGAACCTGCTGGCGCTGCCGGACCGGACCGTGTTCCTGTGCGACACCTACGTCAACTACGATCCGACCCCCGAGCAGATCGTCGAGATGACCCGCCTGGCCGCCGACGAGGTGCGTCGCTTCGGCATCCAGCCGCGTATTGCGCTGCTGTCCCATTCCAGCTTCGGCACCGACAACTCGCCGACCGCCGAGAAGATGCGCAAGGCGCTGGTGCTGCTGCACAACGAGCACCCCGACCTGGAGGTGGAAGGTGAGATGCATGGCGACGCAGCGCTGGATGCGGACATCCGCAAGCAGGTCTTCCCCAACGCCAAGATGAGTGAGGACGCCAACCTGTTGATCTTCCCGACGCTAGACGCCGCCAACATCGCCTTCAACCTGCTCAAGACCGCCGCCGGCGAAGGCATGACCATCGGCCCGATCTTGCTCGGTTCGGCCAAGCCGGTGCACATCCTGACCCCGACGGCGACAGTGCGGCGGATCGTCAACATGACTGCGCTGACGGTGGTCGAAGCGGGTCGTTGATCTTGCTCTAATGCCTCCGTCGTCTGCGGCCGTTAAACTGCGTGATATCGATCACGGAGGGGGCGGGATGGCGGAGGTGGGCACGGCGGCGCTGGTCCTGACCGGTGGCGGGGCGCGGGCGGCCTATCAGGTCGGTGCGCTGATCGCCATCCGGGAGGTCTGGGGGCGGCGCCGCGAAAATCCATTCCCGATCCTGTGCGGGACATCCGCCGGTGCCGTCAATGCGGCGGCGCTGGCGGTTTTTTCCGCCAATTTCAACGAGGCGGTGCGCAAGCTCGCCTATATCTGGCGCAATTTCCACGTCCATCATGTCTACAGGGCCGATACGGCGGCAATCACCCAGTCGGTGGTGCGCTGGACTTCAGCGATCCTGTTTGGCGCGTTGGTGCGCCAGTCGCCCCGTTCCCTGCTCGACAACACGCCGCTGCGCGAACTGCTGGAGGCACAGCTCGATTTTTCCGCCATCGGCCGGGCGATCGATGCGGGTCATTTGCGGGCAGTCTCGGTCAGCGCGTCGGGTTACACCTCGGGAGACAACCTGGCCTTCTTCCAGGCCTGCGACGATCTGCAGCCGTGGCGCCGGGAGAAACGCATCGGCATGCGCACCGAGCTGGAGGTGGATCACCTGCTTGCCTCCAGCGCGATTCCCTTCGTTTTCCCTGCGGTGCGCATCAACCGGGAGTATTTCGGTGACGGCTCGATGCGCCAGCTCGCGCCGATCAGTCCGGCCATCCATCTCGGCGCACAGCGTATCCTCGTGATTGCTGGCGGGCGGCGTTCGGAGGAGGCGCGGCAGCGTACCGACTGCTACCCTTCGCCGGCCCAGGTGGCCGGCCATGCCATGTCGAGCATCTTCCTGGATGGGCTGGCGATGGACCTGGAGCGCCTGGAGCGCATCAATGCCACCCTCTCGGTGCTGACGCCGGACCAGCGCGCCGTTGCGGGCATTCCGCTGCGCCCCATCGAAACGCTGGTGATCGCCCCGTCCCAGCGTCTCGACTACCTGGCCGCGCGGCACCGCCAGACTTTGCCACGGGCGTTGAGCATGGTCCTGAGCAGTATTGGTGCAATGCGGAAAGACGGCTCAGTGCTGCTCTCGTACCTGCTTTTCGAGCAGGGTTACACCCGCTCCTTGATGGAACTCGGATATCGGGATGCGATCAGCCGGCGTGCGGAACTGGCCCGCTTTTTGAGGATCGATGGATAGCGGTGGGTGCCCATGCGCGCCAATGAGAGTCGTCTGCTCGAAATGTGCAAAAAAATCATTCACAAAAAACTTCAAAAATTTAAAATAACCCCTTATTTTGAATAAGAAGTATGTTGTTTGCGTTTGTGCCGCCCGGCCATGTTGCGGTGCTCATTCAATGGGCATTCGCCGGAGCGCACCGAATTCCACCCGCGAGGCCTGTCCGTCGCGAAGATTTTTCATAGGGAAGAAGGGTTTCTTCCTGCCATGAACCAGTTTGAAAGACGATGAAGATCCGTACTACTGTACTCACCCTGCTGAGCGTCTTTGCACTCAACACCGCAGTGCCCGGCGATGCGTTCGCTGCGGCGCATCATGCGGCGTCGAAGAAAGCCCACACCGCCAAGGCTGCACCCAAGGTTGAAAAGGCCGAGAAGGTGGCCAAGTCGTCCAAGTCAGGCAAGGCCAGGGGAAGCAAGGTCGCCAGGGCGGCCGAGGACAAACCGCAGGGGCGCAAGGTTGCACATGCGTCGCGTCATGCTCAGCATGCGGTCGCCGCTGTCGCCAGCCATGACATCGACCATGAGGGCAACCCGCTGCTCCAGTCTGCCGCCTTCATGGTGACGGATCAGGCTACCGGCAATGTGCTGCTCGAAAAGAACTCCGATACCGTGGTGCCGATTGCGTCCATCACCAAGTTGATGACCGCGATGGTCGTGCTGGATGCCCGTCTGTCTCTCAATGAGACGCTGACGATTACCCAGGACGATGTGGACACCCTGCGCAACAGCAGTTCCCACGTGCCGGTGGGCACCGAGCTGCAGCGGGACGACATGCTGCGCCTGGCGCTGATGTCCTCCGAGAACCGCGCTGCGGCTTCCCTCGGCCGGAATTACCCAGGCGGCCTGCCGGCTTTCGTCACCGCCATGAACCGCAAGGCCGCATCGCTGGGCTTGCACGACACGCGCTTCTCCGACAGCACGGGGCTGAATTCCGCCAATGTGTCGAGCGCCCGCGACCTGGTCAAGATGGTGTCGGCCGCCTCCCGTTATCCGCTGATCCGTGAATTCACCACTACCGCCAACTACGTGGTATCGCTCAACGGCCGCCAACGGCAGTTCAACAACACCAACTCGTTGGTCGGTAGTCCGAGTTGGCAGATCGGTGTGTCCAAGACCGGTTACATCAACGAGTCCGGCAAGTGCCTGGTGATGCAGGCCTGGATGCTCAACAAGCCGATGATCATCGTGTTGCTGGACTCCTTCGGCCGCTTCACGCGCGTCGCTGATGCGCAGCGGGTCAAGCGTTGGCTGGAGAGCGCCGCGATGCAGCAGAAGCTCGCTGCCGCCGGTCGCCACGGCCCGGCGACCTGATCTTGTTGTGAGGGGATAAGAGAAAGGCGCCGGGAGGCGCCTTTTTACATCGTTGGTTCTGCCCCCCGCTTTGGGTGCCGGGGCACTCCCCTTGAGCCTGTTGCCGGATACGTGGTGCTTCCGTCCGCAGAGTAGTGATCTGGCTCAGGTCTGGCGTGTCGCCGGAGCTACGTAGCCGAGGGCGCTGGAGATCTCGTCGGCGGTCTGGCGGATCAGCGGGGCCCAGTCCGGGTTGAAACGCTCGGACGGCGTGGACAGGGACAGGCCTGCGATCAGGTCGCCGCTGTCGTCACGGATGCCGGCGGCGATGCAGCGCACGCCGGTTTCGACCTCGTCCAGGTCATAGGCGACACCATGGCGGCGGACCTTGTCGAGCTCCTTCTCCAGGCCCTGCAGCGTGGTTATGGAGGTTGGCGTGGATGATGGCAGACCGGTGCGGCGGGCGTACTCCTTGACCTTCTGGGGGCCGTCCTCGACGAGGAACAGCTTGCCGGTGGCGGTGGTGTGCAGCGGGGCGCGGGCTCCGACGATGTGGACGACACGCACCGCAGACTTGCCGCTGGAGGTCCGCTCCACATAGACGATCTCGTCGCCGGCTCGGATACCGAGGTTGACGCTCTCGCCGGTGGTGCCGTGCAGGCGCACCATGGCGGCCATGGCGGTTTCCCGCAGGGAGATGCGCGACTTCACCAGGCTGCCCAGTTCGAGCAGGCGGATGCCCAGACGGTAGGCGCCGCCGTCGCTGCGTTCGACGAAGCCGCTGCTGCTCATCGCGCCGAGGATGCGATGGGCTGTAGAGGGATGAAGCCCGGTTTCCGCAGCGAGTTGCTTGAGCGCAACCGGATCGGGGTGCTCGGCGAGAACGTCGAGCAGCTTCATCATGCGCTCGATGACCTGGATGGGGCTTTTCGCGGTTTCTGGCGTGGACAACGGATTTCCTGCCTCTGATTCAAGGACGCGGAATGGTATCTCAGGTGTGCCGATTTCGCCTAGTGAAATGCCGCGCCGCCGCAAGACCCGTCACACCTTTATCGAAAAGGGTGAGAAATCGGTGTCCACATCGTAGTGATCCTCCCGCTCGGCTTCTTTCAGAAATGCGACGATCTTGTAGGTGAGCGGGGTGAACAGCGTCTCCACGCCAACCTTGGTGATGAACTGGGCGAGCATGATGCCCGGCAGCAGGTCGTTGGGGATCAGGCCGGAGTTCCAGAAGGCGAGGGGATAGAACAGCAGGGAGTCCACGCCCTCGCCGAAGATCGTCGAGCCGATGGTGCGCTGCCACAGGTGGCGGCCGCGGCTGCGGATCTTCATGCGGGCGAGCACGTAGGAATTGACGAATTCGCCGCAGAAGAAGGCCGTCAGCGAGGCGGCGACGATGCGCCAGGTGGAGCCGAAGGCGATCTCGTAGGCTGGCTGATTGGTCCAGGTCGGGGCCGGCGGCAGAGCGACCACCACTGCTGCCATCACCGAGGCGAAGACCATTGCGCCGAAGCCGGCCCAGATCACGCGGCGGGCGTGGGCGTAGCCGTATACCTCGGTGAGCACGTCGCCGAAGATGTAGGAGATCGGGAAGAACAGCACCCCGGCGCCGAAGGTCACTGGCCCCAGGCCCGGGACGACGACCTGCGCAGCCTTGGCCGGGCCGATCAGGTTGGAGCACAGATAGACAGCGACGAAGGCCGCCATCACGAATTCGTAATACTTGTATTGGCGTGGGGCTGGGGAATGCAGATGCGACGCAGTTGACATGGGGCTCTCCAGGGGATGGGCGGGCCCGCTTCCCTTGTCGAGGGGCCTCGGGATGTCTGCCAGTGTGGCACCGCAGCACGCCGACGGCAACGGACTCAGCCGGCGACCATGTGTCCTGCCATGCGCACCGCGATGCCGACCAGCGCGCCGAGGGTGGCGGGCTTCCAAACGTCGGCAACGCGCCGTCCGGCGGAAATCAGTACTGCCACGCCGGGGACGTCGAGCGGGTGGATCAGCAGGCCGGCGCTGGCCCCGTTGAGGGTGGCGGCGTTGGCCGTGCCGGCACGCAGCATCTCGTCCATGACACCCATCATCGCGGTGCCGCCGGCCAGGTATTTGGTGAGGGTTGGCAGGATCAGCGTCGGGTCGGCGCCAACTGCCAGCAGCAGCGGCGACAGAAGGCCGGTAAGGGCATCCAGCGCACCCAGGCGGCGCAGGGCGAGGACAACGGTGAGGGACAGCACCAGCATCGGGATCGAGCCGACGGCGATCTTGAAGGCTTCCGCTCCGGCCCGGTTGATCACGTCGAGGATGCCTTTGGCGCTTTCGGCAACAGGGTGGTGCAGGGTTTCATCGACGGTGTGTTCGGCGTTGCTGAGCCCGCGCCCGAAGCCATAGTAGGTGGCCGCCGCGGCCGCCAGCCCGCCGACCAGCGACCAGCCGAGCACGATGCCGAAATGCAGGCCCATCGCCGCCATCGGCATCGAGACATTGGCCTGAGCCATCGCCATCACCATCGCCAGCGTGGCGGCCAGGTGACGGCTGGAGGCTCCGCGCTGGTCCATCATGGTGAGCGTGGCAACAGGGGCGGCGAAGCTGACGAAGTTGATCTGCAGCGCGGCGAAGACGCCCAGGCCGGTCAGGCCGACGGGGCGCAGCAACGGGGCCAGCCGGGCGACGACCCAGTCGAGCACGCCTTTGGCTTCCAGCAGACGCATCAGGGACAGCATGACGATCATCACCGGCAGCAGCACGAAAAACGACAGCTCGACCGCCGAGCGGCCGGCGCGCAGGATCACATCGATCAGCAAGTCCATGGATGCAGTGCAGCAAAAATGTCAACGGCCCCGATTATCGGGGCCGCATACGCCGTGGGCAAATTGATGGCAACCCTAGTTCACGCAGCGCTACTTGAGCAGCGGTGTCAGCAGCGGCAGCAGCCAGGGGAGGGTGATGGCCGTGAACAGGCCGTTGAGGCCCATCGCGAGTGCGGCGAAGGCACCCGTTTGCTCGCTGAGCTGGAAGGCCCGCGCGGTGCCGATGCCGTGGGAGGCCAGGCCGAGGGCGAAGCCGATGCTGGCGTCGTCCTTCACGCCGAGGCGGCGCAGGATGCCGTCAGCGAAGATCGCCCCGAAGATGCCGGTCAGGATCACGAATACCGCGGTCAGCGAGGCCAGTCCGCCGAGGCGCTCGGCGACGCCCATCGCAATCGGCGTGGTGACGGACTTGGGCGCCAGGGAGATCACCGTCGGTGTGCTGGCACCCAGCAGGGCGCCGATGGCGTAGGCCGACAGGCCGGCGGTCAGCGAGCCGACGACCAGCGCGATCAGCAGCGGCCCACCCATCGCGAGCAGGCGCTTGAGCTGGGCGTGGAGGGGCACCGCCAGCGCGACGGTGGTCGGGCCGAGCAGGAAATGCACGAACTGGGCGCCGTCGAAGTAGCGTTGATAGGGCGTGCCGGTGACCAGCAGCAGGATGACCAGGATGCTCACCGACACCAGCACCGGGTTGACCACCGGGTGCCCCTTGGCCCTGCGGTGCAGCGCTAGCGCCAGCAGATATACGGCCAGCGTCAGGGTCAGCCACAGCAGCGGTTGAGCCGACAGGTAGACCCAGATCTCGGTCATGCTTTCGGTGTTCATCGCTGGCCCTCCTGCTTGTTCTTGCGGGTCAGGAAGTGCAGCGTCAGCCCAGTAGCGGCCAGGCCCAGCACGGTGCTGGCGACCAGCGCAACGAGAATCGGCCCCGCTTCATCGAACAGGCGGGCGCCATGAAGCATGACGCCGGTGCCGGCGGGGATGAACATCAGCGACAGGTTCTGTAGCAGCGTGCCGGAGGTGGTCCGCAGGGATTCGGACGGGCCACGGCGGGCGATCAGATAGACCAGCAACAGCCCCATCCCGATTACCGGGCCGGGAACCGGTAGGTGCAATGCGACGCGCAGGGCTTCACCGGCGAGCTGGAAAACCAGCAGAAGGGCAAAGGCGGCGATCATGGGTGGAGTCCTCCGGACAAGCGAAGGGATTGTTTCAGGGATACAGGGTACATCGTGAGATAAGGCGAGGGGCTGTGCGGGCTTCGTGACGTGGGAGCCGATCTTGTGAGGGCAGCCGCAGTGGGGACGGATTCATTCGCCCCCCCGCGGGGCAAGTCCATCGTCTGCCTATTTGTTGTTGCGGGCCCGGGTGGCAACGCGGGTTGCCTGCATGAAATTATCGTAGCGGTTTTCGGCCACGGCGAACCACTGCAGCTGGTCATCGCGGAATTTCTTCCAGACCTCGTAGATTCTGCGGAACTTGGCGTTCTTGGCGGCGATTTCATCGTAGAGGTCGAGCGCCGTCTTGAAGGCCGCTGCCATCACCTCGTTGGGGAAGGGCCGCAGCTGGGTGCCCGAACCGACCAGCTGCTTGAGGGCGTTGGGGCTCTTGGCGTCGTAGCTGGCCTGCATCTCGGAATGGGCGCGCAGACAGGCGTCTTCGAGGATGGCCTGGTATTCCTTGGGTAGCGATGCCCAGTGCTTCATGTTCACGTAGATGGAGAGCTGCGGTCCGCCTTCCCACCAGCCCGGGTAATAGTAATACTTGGCGACCCGGTTGAAGCCAAGCTTGAGGTCGTCATAGGGGCCGACCCACTCGGCGGCATCGATGGTGCCTTTTTCGAGGGCAGGGTAGATGTCCCCGCCGGGGATCTGCTGCGGCACCACTCCGAGCTTGGCCAGCACCTGGCCGGTGATGCCGCTGATGCGGAACTTGAGGCCCTTGAGGTCGTCGAGGGTCTTGATCTCCTTGCGGAACCAGCCGCCCATCTGGGTGCCGGTGTTGCCGCAGGGGATCAGGTGGATGTTGTAGTCGCGGAAGAACTCACGCATCAGCTCCAGCCCGCCGCCGCTGAGCATCCAGGCGGTTTGCTGGCGGCTGTTGAGGCCGAAGGGCAGGCAGGTGTCGAAGGCGAAGGTGGGGTCCTTGCCAACGTAGTAGTAGGACGCCGTGTGGCCGATCTCGACGGTGCCGTCCTTGACCGCGTCGAGCACGCCGGGGCCGGGTACGATCTCGTTGGCGGCAAAGAGCTGGATCTGGAACTTGCCGCCGGTGGCCGCCGCCACATGTTTGGCCACCGATTCGGTGGCGCCGAAGATGGTGTCGAGGGTCCTGGGAAAGCTGGAGGCGAGGCGCCACTTGATGGTCGGCAGTTCGGCTGAGGAAGCCGGGGCCGCAATGGCGGCGCCGGCCATGCCGGCACCGGCGTGCTTCAGGAAGGAACGTCTTTCCATGCTCGCGTCTCCTTGTTCGGGGCTGCTCGGTGGATCAGGCTCCGGCGACGGTCATGCGGTCCACCAGGATGGAGCCGCAGTGCTTGGAGCCGCGTACCAGCACGTCGGAGCCGATTTCCTGGATGCCCATCAGCATGTTCTTGAGGTTGCCGGCGATGGTGATCTCATGCACCGGGTACTGGATCTTGCCGTTCTCCACCCAGAAGCCCGCTGCGCCGCGGGAGTAGTCGCCGGTCACGTAATTGACGCCGTGACCGAGCAGTTCGGTGACGAGCAGGCCGCGGTCCATCTGCTTGATGAGGCCCTCCAGGTCGTACTGGCCGGGCTTGACCAGCAGGTTGTGGCTGCCGCCTGCGTTGCCGGTGGTCTGCATGCCCAGCTTGCGCGCCGAGTAGGTGCTGAGGAAGTAGCCCTGCAGCACGCCGTCGATGATGATTTCGCGATCCTGCGTGGCCACGCCGTCGTCGTCGAAGGGGCTGCTGGCGAAGGCCTTGGCCAGGTGCGGGCGCTCGGAGATCTGGATGTGGGACGGGAAGACCTGTTTGCCCAGGCTGTCCAGCAGGAAGGACGACTTGCGGTACAGCGCACCGCCGCTCACCGCGTGCACGAAGGCGCCGATCAGACCGGCGGCCAGCGGGGCCTCGAACAGCACCGGCACCTCACAGGTCGGGATCTGGCGGGCGCCGAGGCGCGCCAGCGAACGGCGGGCGGCGAAGGTGCCGATCTCGTCGGCGTCAGCCAGCTCGGACGGATCGCGCTTGGTGGAATACCAGTCGTCCCGCTGCATGTCGTCGCCCTCGCCGGCGATCACCGAGCAGGACAGGTAGTGGCGGGAGCTTGCGTAGCCGCCGAGGAAGCCGAGACTGTTGGCGGAGATGAAGTGGGCCTCCTGCATCGACACGCTGGCGCCGTCGGAGTTGCGGATCTCCGGGCTCACCGCGAAGGCCGCGCGCTCACACTTGCGGGCCAGCTCGATGGCGTCCTCTGTGGACAGCTTCCACGGGTGGTAGAGGTCGAAATCGGGGAATTCCCTGGCCAGCAGAGCTTCGTCGGGAAGGCCTGCGGCCGGGTCGGGGGCCGTGAAGCGGGCGATCGAGACGGCGGCGTCCACGGTGGACTTGAGGGCCTCTTTCGAGAAGTCGGAGGTGCTGGCGTAACCGCGCTTCTGGCCGTCGTAGATGGTGATGCCGACACCCTTGTCCCGGTTGTATTCGATGGTGTCCACCTCGTCGCGGCGGACCGTGACGGACTGGCCGAAGCCCTCCGAGACATCGACCTCGCAGGCTGTTGCGCCGCGCTTGCGGGCGAACTTGAGGATGTCTTCGGCAATGGTCTTGAGCTGGTCCTGGGTGAAGCTGAAACGGTTGTCGGCCATGGCGATCCGGTTGAAGAGGGGCTAAAGGCTATAATCTTACCCTTCCCGAGCACTTCCTGCCCCCAGATGGCCCACTACAAATATCATCAAGACGAAGAAGACACCGGCCCCAGCAAGTCGGAGCTCAAGCGCGCCAGCCATGCCTTGCAGGATCTTGGCCAGGAACTGGTCGCCCTCGGCAAGGAGCGCCTGGCCAAGGTGCCGATGGACGAGGACCTGCGCGACGCGGTGAAGGACTACCAGCGCTTCCCGTCCCACGAAGCCAAGCGGCGCCAGCTGCAATACATCGGCAAGCTGATGCGCAATGTGGACCCGGCGCCGATCCGCGCCGCGCTGGACGCCTTCAAGGGCGTGTCGGCGGTCGAGACGGCCAAGATGCATCGCCTCGAGAATCTGCGCACCAAGCTGATCGAAGACGAAAAGACGCTCCACGACATCGCCGTCGCTCACCCGGGCGCCGATCTGCAGCAGCTCCGCGTGCTGCGTCGCAATGCGATCAAGGAGAAGGAACAGAACAAGCCGCCGCGCGCCTACCGGGAGTTGTTCCGGGTCCTGCGCGAGCTGGAGGACGGGACGGCCGGCGAGGCTTCCGATCATGATCATGAAGACGACGAGGCAGGAGACGAGAAATGAGCGAGCGCGTGAAGATCGGCCTGGTGTCCATCAGTGACCGGGCCTCGGGCGGCGTCTATGAAGACAAAGGCATCCCAGCGCTGCGGGACTGGCTGGACAAGGCGCTGACCACGCCGTGGGAGGCGGTGACCCGCCTGATCCCGGACGACCAGCCGTCCATCGAGAAGACCCTGGTCGAACTGTGTGACGAGGCCGGTTGCGCGCTGGTTCTGACAACAGGTGGTACCGGGCCGGCACTGCGCGACGTGACCCCGGAAGCCACGCTGGCCGTCGCCCACAAGGTGATGCCGGGCTTCGGCGAGCAGATGCGCCAGGTCAGCCTGGCCTTCGTGCCGACGGCGATCCTGTCCCGCCAGGTAGCGGTGATCCGCGGCCAGAGCCTGATCATCAACCTGCCGGGCCAGCCGAAGGCCATCGCCGAAACCCTCGAAGGCCTCAAGGATGCCGATGGGCAACAGAAGGTGCATGGCATCTTCGCCGCCGTGCCCTACTGCATCGATCTGATCGGCGGCCCCTACATCGAGACAGACGACGCCGTCGTCAAAGCCTTCCGTCCAAAATCGGCGATCCGCCCGAAGTGAAGTATTGAAGAGGCGGGAAGAAAGGCCCGTGAGAGGCCCTTCGTTCCGGCTGAACTGCCTCGGAGCGCGCTGGTGCGTCAGCGGGCGTCGGTTTGTGGTTCCCCAAGTAGCCTTGAGAGAGGGGGAACCAGGCGCACGAGTTCTTCTCGGACCGGATGGCCGGACCGGCGCAGCGTCCAGATGTAACCACAGGCGATCAGCGAGGACGCGCTTGCCAGATGCAGGAAAGCGGAGGGCTGCCAGTAGCCGGTGCGAATCGCAATCTCCAGGATGCCCGTTGCGGCGAGAGTTCCCGGAATCAATTTGTAGCTGGGCAGAACGGCGACAATCAGTGCTTGGTGTGAAAGGCCGTAGTGCGAGCGAAGGGCATATCCGAAGGACAGGAAGTGAATGCACGAGGCAATCGGCAGCAGACAAACAACGGTGTGCAGATCCAGCCGGACTGATAGGCACAGAATGGCCAGGATGCTGGTTTGGCTGATGGCTTCGCTGCGGAGCACCGTGCTGGCATGACCGCCGGCGATAAGTGCATTGGACGCAAATTCAGTGGGGGCTCGGACTATTTGATAGAGGCAGAGATATAAGGCCAGAGCCCCGGCGTCCTGCCACTGCTGACCGAAGAAGAAGAGAATCATCGGCTGTGCGAGTATTGCCAGGGCACTCAGCAAGGGTACGGTGATGCCGGTAATGAGGCGCATTGCGTCGGCATACATGTCCGCCGGACGCTTGCCCTCCCGAATGCCCTGGGCAAACGCGGGAAGAAAGATCTGTCGGACGATGTCGTTGACCTTGCCCAGCAACATGTTGTTGAGGCTCGATGCACGGCTGAAAATGGCGACTGAGGTGAAGCCGAGGGTCTTGCCGAGAATCAGATCGGGGCCGCTGACACCCAGCTCACCGACCAGAGAACCGGCACTCGATTTGCTCCCGAATGAAAGCACCGTGGAGAGACCCCGGCGTGTCGGTGTAAGCAGAGCTATTTCGGGTTTCATGCAGGACATCAGGACGACGTTTGCGGCGTTGCCCGCAATGGATCCCCACGCCATGCTCATGTAGCTTTCGCCGGCCAAGGCAGTGCCTACGGTCACCCCGACCTGAACTACCGAATTCACTACGCTGATGATGGCCAGTCGGTCGAAGCGCATCTCCCGCTTGAGCATCGACATGATGGGGGAGCCGAAAGGCAGGATGAGGAAATTGATGGCCAGCGTTGCAAAGACGGTTTCCAGGCCGTGGTGCTTGAAGAAGGCGGCCAGGGGAACGCGCAGTGAAAATAGAATCAGGGCCATCGACCACGAGATCAGGAGCATCACCGTGAAGCCCGCTCGCAGGTGATCGCGGGTGATCTCCTTGAGCTGCACGAAATACTGTCCCACACCGAAGTCGCGCAGGATGTGCGTGTAGGAAATGACGGACACGGCCACTGAGAAGACGCCGATTTCCTCGGGAGTGAGGATACGCGATACGACGACCACGCTGATCAACGAAAGGATGAAGCTCGCCACGGTAGCGAGGGTCGTGAATCGTACTGCTTGGCGGACGCTCATGAAGTCTTGAGTGGGGGCAAACCGGAACGAGGTCGTTGGGGGGATTCCACCGCGGGGTTCAACCGGAGAGATTGCTCTACGGGCCCCCGTTTTCGATGGGCGATATGCCAGCTACGGTACGTGTGCTTGATCGCGCTGGATTATCGCCCAATATCCTGTCTGGGTTTGTGATGTTTGCCTGAATTTGCTGCAGGCCTGCGCTGGAGTTTTTTCGTGCTTGCAGGGGGGCGGCTGGGTTCGTCTCAGTGGGACTGGAAGATCCGGATGATCTTGCCCGTGGGGCCGTGTGCAGGCAGGTAGCCGCCGGCCAGCTGCTTGCGACGTTCCTGTTCGCGCCACCAGGCGCGCAGGCCGAGGAGGGTGGCGGTGATGGCGGCGTAGATCAGCGGCTGGGTGATGTCCTTCTTCACCAGCCACCAGAAGTGCACGCAGCCGAGCACCGCAATCGGGTAGATTGCGCGGTGCAGGGCTTGCCAGCGGCGTCCGCCGAGGCGCCGGATGGCGGCGTTGAAGGACGTGGCGGCCAGCGGCGTCATCAGCACCAGCGCGGCAAAGCCGACGGTGATGAAGGGGCGCTTGAGGATGTCCTTGGCGATGGCCTGCCAGTCGAAGAACTGGTCCAGCCACACGTAGGTGAGCAGGTGGGTCACGCCGTAGGCGAAGGCGAACAGCCCGAGCATGCGGCGCAGGCGCACCAGCCAGTGCCAGCCGGTGTACTTGCGCAGCGGCGTCACAGTCAGCGTGATCAGCAGGAAGCGCAGCGTCCACTCGCCTGTGGCGCGGGTCAGCGCCTCGATCGGGTTAGCGCCCAGGGCGTCCATCTCCAGCCCGCGCCACTGCAGGAAGGCGGGCAGCAGGCAGAGGACGAACAGGACCGTCTTGATGGCGCCGAGTTGTTGGTTGGTCGGGGTCATTGTCGTTTTCTTGTTGTGTTCAGAAGAAGCGGCGCAGGTCCATGCCGGTGTACATTGATGCGACTTGGTCAGCATAGCCGTTGAACATCAGCGTCTTGCGCTTGGAGAACTCGCCGATGCGCCTCTCGGTGGCCTGGCTCCAGCGCGGGTGGTCCACTTCCGGATTCACGTTGGAGTAGAAGCCGTACTCGCTCGGTCCGGCTTTCATCCAGGCGGTGATCGGCTGTTTCTCGGTGAGGCGCAGCGTCACCAGGGACTTGGCACCCTTGAAGCCGTACTTCCAGGGCACTACCAGGCGGATCGGCGCGCCATTCTGGACCGGCAGTACCTCGCCATACAACCCGACTGACAGCAGGGTCAGCGGATGGCGGGCCTCGTCGATGCGCAGGCCCTCGTTGTAGGGCCAGTCGAGCACGCCACGGGTCATGGTGCTCTTGTCGTAGTGGGAGACGAACTCCACGTACTTGGCGCTGCCCTGGGGCTCCACCAGCTTGAGCAGGCTGGCCAGCGGAAAGCCGACCCACGGGATGACCATCGACCAGCCTTCCACGCAGCGCATGCGGTAGATGCGCTCCTCCAGCGGGGCGAGCTTCAGCAGCTCCTCGATGCTGAAGGTGCGTGGCTTGTTCACCAGGCCCTCGACGCGCAGCGTCCAGGGGGCCGGCCTGAGGCGGGTGGTGTTCTCGGCCGGATCGGTCTTGTCGGTGCCCAGTTCGTAGAAGTTGTTGTAGGTGGTGACGGCCTTGTAGGACGTCGGCGTCTCGCTGACGCTGTAGGGGCTCCTGGCCAGCGGGCCGAGGCTCTGGCCGGCGGCGCGGGCCACGCCTACTGGAAGGGTCGCCGCTAGTGCGAGGGCGGTGGACTGGGCCAGGAAACGGCGCCGGTCGTGGTACAGCTCGGGGGCGGTGATTTCGGACGGCAGGATATCGGTGGGGCGGCGGATCAGCATGGCAGCGTGTCCATTGTGACTATTCGTGATGATGTAGACGGAGAAGGGCAGCGAAAATTACAGGGATGGACGAACGGGGTGACGTGTTCCCGACTGATCCGCTTGGAGGCGAATTCGTTCGCCCGATCCGTCAGCCAGGTCTTCGACCTAGCCTTCCCCGTTGAGTTGCCGATAAACCGCGTTGGCGATCGGCAGCAGGTTCTCGCGCGGCAGCTTGCCGGACAGGGCATAGGCCTGGCGACCGTCTATCCAGTAGAAGGTGGAGACGCCATCCTGGTGGGCGAAGCGGAAAGCGGTGGCGCCGCTATCCTGATAGTCGGCGCAGACATACAGGGTCAGGCGCTGGCCGCCGCCATCCTCGTACATCAGCAGGGCGCCGGGGCCGCTGTCCGCAGCGATCAGGCGTCCGCCGACCAGGTGGAAGCCCTCTGCCGCCAGCTTGGGGGCGCGCAGCGTATGGCCCAGGCGCTTCGACAGCCAGGCCGTCAGGTGCGCCTCCTGATCGGCACCGACCTCCACGGGGTGGCGGACTTCCGGGGTGAATACCGCATGGGCGACGGCGGCCCTCTGCGGCAGGCTGGCCAGTGCGAGCGTGGGGGCGGTCGGTGTAGGGCTGAACTGGTGGTCGGCGACGAAGCCGATCCCGATGCCCATTGCGAGCCAGGCCGCGGCAATGGCCGCCTGACGGAAGTGTTTGTTGGGTCGGGAGTTTAGCTGGGCGGCGATGGCGTGGGGGATCGGCGCGTCGAGCTGGCGATCGTAGGCTGCATGCAGCAGCGTCTTCTGGTTGCGCCAGATTTCGACGCTGACCCGGTCGTCCGCGTGGTCGACGAGGTGGGTGGAGATCTGCGCTGACTCCGCAGCGGATAGCTGCCCGTCCACGTAGGCGTGCAGTTGCTCCTTGCCGATGCGCTCCTTGTTCATTTCACGACCTTCAGATGCACGGGCCGGTCCTCACCGGCCAGGATGGCGCGCAGCCGTTCGCGGGCGCGGGACAGGCGCGACATGACGGTTCCCTGGGGGATGCCGAGGATGCGGGCGGTGTCGGCGTAACTGAGTTCTTCCAGTCCGACCAGCAGCAGGACCTCCCGCTGGTCGGGCGGCAGTTGGGCCAGCGCGCGGTCCAGGTCGCGCACATCCAGTTCATCCTGTTGCTGGGGGCGGACCGGAATCGAGGGTGTGTCCTCGTCCAGCGCGACGATGGGGGGCCGGGTACGTAGCTGGTTCAGGAAGACGTGGTGCATCATGGTCAGCAGCCAGGCCCGCAGATTGCCCGGGCGCCACAGTGTCCATTTGCCCAGCGCCCGTTCCAGGGTGTCCTGCAGCAGGTCATCGGCATCCGCGTCGTTGCCGGTCAGCGCCCGCGCATAGCGGCGCAGGCGCGGGATCTCGGCGAGGATGGCGTGCTCGGTGCGCATTGGACCAGGTATTGGCGCGGGGACGAAGGCGCCTCAGGGGCGGGCGACGTGCCACTGGTTGTTCAGGAATCCGTCGCCGCTGGTGTCGCCGGGCTTCTGGTCCTTGCTCCAGTTGTACAGCGGGCGGCCCTTGTAGGCCCACTGGCGGCGTCCGTCGTCACGGTTGACCATGCTCCAGTCGCCGCGGGCCTGGTCTTTTTCGCCTGCGAGCAGCGGCGGCCAGTTGGTGGCGCAGGGGCCGTTGCAGACGCTTTTGCCGCTGCCGGCTGCGTCCTTGTCAAAGACGTAGAGGGTCATGCCCTGGGCGTTGGTGAGCATGCCGTAGTTGCTCTGTGCCGGTGGCGCGTCGTGCATGCTGGCACAGGCGCCGAGGGCGGTGGAAAGACTCATCGCGAGAAAGAGCTTGTTCATGGTCGTTGTCTCCTTTTGGGGTGGCTGGGTACTGTCTAAACAGCGCCCATACCCACTTTATTCCACGACGGCGAAAACAAATTCGTCTTTCCCCGCCATGGGTGCCATGGTTGGCTCTTGGGGCGTTTCCGCCTAGCAGCGGCGAAGCCGACTCTGCTAAACTCGCCGCCTGTTCAAGGTTCTTGCATGTCGCGCCCGGCTGGGTACAGCCCTCCGGGAGAGCGTCAGGCGAGCCTTCATCCCACCTGTTTTGAAAGCCTGATTCCGGATTCCAATGCGCATCCTGTTGAGCAACGACGACGGTTATTTCGCTCCTGGCCTGCACGCCCTCGCGGCTGCCCTGTCTGAAGTCGGGAAGGTCACC
Organism: Zoogloea sp. JDB1; assembly: GCF_056724025.1. Classification (NCBI taxonomy): domain Bacteria; kingdom Pseudomonadati; phylum Pseudomonadota; class Betaproteobacteria; order Rhodocyclales; family Zoogloeaceae; genus Zoogloea; species Zoogloea sp. JDB1. Next base: position 4,927,783 of record NZ_CM161496.1, on the reverse strand, counting down.
GTGGTTGCTCCGGAGCGGGACCGCAGCGGCGCGAGCAATTCCTTGACTCTCGATCGGCCCCTGTCCCTGCGCAAGGCGGCCAGTGGCTTCCACTACGTCAATGGTACGCCTACCGACTGCGTGCATCTGGCGGTCACCGGCATGTTGGACGAACTGCCAGACATGGTCGTGTCAGGCATCAACCACGGCGCTAACATGGGTGATGACACGATCTATTCGGGAACCGTTGCGGCGGCAACTGAAGGCTTCCTGCTAGGGGTTCCATCGATTGCCATTTCCCTGGTGGCCAAGGGGGCCTCGGATTTCTCCGGCGCGGCGCGGGTGGCCCGCGAACTGGTCGAGCGTTTCCTGCACGAGCCCGTCGGCGTGCCAACCTTGCTGAATGTGAACGTACCTGATCTGCCTTATGAGCAGATCAAGGGAATTCAGGTCACGCGCCTTGGCAAGCGTCACAAAGCCGAGCCCACCGTGAAGTCGGTGACGCCGCGCAATGAAACCGTTTATTGGGTCGGTGCCGTCGGCGCGGCTCAGGACGCCGGTGAAGGGACCGATTTCCACGCAGTGGCCAACGGCTTTGTGTCCGTCACGCCGCTGCAGATCGATCTGACCCATCAGGGCCAGATCGCCACCGTGCGCGACTGGCTGGGCAAATGAGCAGCGAAGTGCTGCGCGCCGCGTTGCAATCCGCCTTGAGGGCGCGGACGCGCATGGTCGAGCGTATCAGGGAGCAAGGCGTGCGCGACGAGCGTGTCCTGACCGCCATGATGGCCGTGCCGCGTCATCTCTTCGTCGAAGAGGCGCTGGCATCGCGGGCCTACGAGGACACGGCGCTACCCCTCGGCCTGCAGCAGACCATCTCGCAGCCCTTCGTTGTGGCGCGCATGATCGAACTATTGATGGCCGGCCGCGAACTCGGCAAGACCCTGGAGGTCGGAACGGGGTGTGGCTACCAGGCGGCGGTGTTGTCCCATCTGGCAACCGAGGTCTACTCTGTGGAGCGCCTGCTGCCGCTGCTCGACCGGGCACGCAACAACCTGCGCCACCTGCGTCGACCCAACCTGCGCCTGAAACATGCCGATGGTAGCGTGGGCCTGAAGGAAGCTGCACCCTACGACACGATCATCGTTGCGGCGGCTGCGCCGAAGGTGCCGCCAGCGCTCGTCGAGCAACTCGCCGACGGTGGTCGCCTGATTCTTCCGGTCGGTGCGGCGGAGCAGGTCCTGGTGCTGATTGAGCGTAGCGCTCGCGGCATCCGAGAAACACGCCTCAGCGCGGTGCGCTTTGTACCCCTGCTGCCCGGCACAGAATGATTGATGCTTAACGAATGATGTTGTCCCGCGTTTGTACCAGTAGCCTCCTGCTCACCCTGCTGCTGACCGGGTGCGCCACCAAGTCGCCTGCACCGGTTGCGGAACGCACCACGCGTCCAGCGGGCTCATTGCCGGAAAAGACCGAAACCCCGGCAGCGCCTCCGCAACCCAGGGTGGCACGGCCGGGGTACTACATCGTCAAGCCGGGTGACACTCTGATCCGCATCGCCCTCGACAATGGCCAGAACTACCGGGACATTGCTGCCTGGAACGGGCTCGAGAACGCCAACCTCATTGAGGTCGGGCAGGAACTGCGTGTGCGTCCGCCAGAGTCCGGCGCCGTGACGCGTCCGGTGACGTTGTCCGGTGTCGACGTGCGTCCGGTTGGCACCAACGGGGCAGGAGCCTCCGTGGCTGCAGTGAGCAGCGATGGCGTGCGCCGGGAACCAAAGGGTGGCAAGGTCCCGTATTCCGAGCAGGCCTGGGCCCAGGCCCAGAAGCCGGAAGCGCCGATCGTTGTGGCCAAGATCGAACCGCGACCGGATGTGGGTAAGCCTGAAGCCGCGAAGTCGGAGGCAGTGGTCAAGTCGGAACACAAGCCCGAGCCCAAGGAAGAGAAAAAACCTGAGCAGGCCAAGCCGCCGGCGCCGGCTACAGGCAGTGACGATGGCAAAATAGACTGGGCTTGGCCCACCGCGGGCAAGGTCATCGCCGGTTTCAACGAAACCTCGAGCAAGGGGGTTGATCTGGCCGGCAAGACCGGTGACCCCGTCCTTGCGGCAGCCAACGGCCGCGTCGTTTATGCGGGCACGGGTTTGCGCGGTTACGGCAAACTCGTTATCGTTAAGCATGACAATAACTTCCTGAGCGCATACGCCCACAACCAGAATCTGCTGGTCAAGGAAGGGCAGGCGGTGAGTAAAGGACAGAAGATTGCTGAACTGGGTGACACCGACAGTGATCGCCCGAAACTGCACTTCGAGATCCGGAAGCAGGGCAAGCCGGTCGATCCAGGCAAATTCCTGCCCTCTCGCTGAGTACCGCAAGGGGATGGCTGGGTCGAACGGTGCGCTGATATGAATGACTATAGTCGCCGGGCATCACCCTTGCCGAACTTTGGGTGAGTACTGGCAGGAGGCGCTGCATGAAATGTTGTCTCCCCGAGTGTCTCCCCACGGTTCAGAGAGGACTCCATGTACGATCCGGCCGTTCCTGAGGAACTCGAAAGTCCCGAGCAGGACCTGCCCCCGGAGGTTGAGGCCTTCCTCGAAGTCCCGGCGCAGTCCCCCGACACAGAATTCCTGGGTGATGTCACCCAGCTGTATCTCAACGAAATCGGCGCCAATCCGCTGCTGACCGCGGACGAGGAGCTGTCCCTGTCGCGCCGGGTCCGCCAGGGCGACTTCCTCGCCCGGCAGACGATGATCGAGCGCAACCTGCGCCTGGTCGTCAATATCGCCAAGCATTATCTCAACCGGGGCATCCCGTTGCTCGATCTGGTGGAGGAGGGCAATCTGGGCCTCATCCACGCCCTCGAGAAGTTCGATCCCGAGCGGGGCTTCCGCTTCTCCACCTATGCGACGTGGTGGATCCGCCAGAACATCGAGCGGGCGATCATGAACCAGTCGCGCACGATCCGCTTGCCGGTGCACGTTGTGAAGGAGCTCAACCAGGTGTTGCGTTGCCAACGTCAGCTTGAGGCGGCCAGCAACGGCGATACCACGATCGAAGACGTTGCCCGGCAGTTGGGGCGACCGGTGGAGGATGTGCGGGCGATCCTGGCCCTCAACGAGCACACAGCCTCGCTGGATGCGCCGCTGGACATCGATCCGACTCTGTCCATCGGCGAATCGCTGGCGGACGACGATGCCGAGACGCCGGACGTGCAGATCCAGGATCTCGAAGTCGAGACCCTCGTGCGGGAATGGATCGGCCAGCTCAGCGAAAAGCAGCGCATGGTGATTCGCCACCGCTACGGCATCGACGAGTGTGAGGTGCAGACGCTGGAGGAACTGGCCGACAGCCTGGAGTTGACCCGCGAGCGGGTGCGCCAGATCCAGCTTGAGGCGCTTGGCCAGTTGCGCCGCATCATCAAGCGGCGGGGCGTCTCGAAGGATGTGCTTCTCTAGTCCGGAGCGGTGGGCGGAATGCCGGCCAGCCGCCGCGGCGTTCTGTTAACCCATCTCCCGTCAGGATTGAACCCATGAGCGAAACCGTTCGCGTCTATCACAACACCCGTTGTTCCAAGAGCCGTTCCGCCTGCTCCCTGCTGCAGGAAAAGGGTGTCGCGCTGGAAATCGTCGAATACCTCAAGACCCCACCGAGCCGGGCCGAGTTGGCCGAAGTGGTCAGGAAGCTGGGTGTGCCGGCCGAGAGCATCGTGCGTACTGGAGAGGACATCTACAAGTCCGACTACAAGGGGCGTTCGCTCAGCGAGGACGAATGGCTGGATGCGCTGGCGGCGCATCCTATCCTCATCGAACGGCCGATCGTCGTGCGCGGCGAGCGGGCCGTGGTCGGCCGGCCGCCGGAGAAGGTGCTGGAACTCCTCTAGTATGAAAGCTGGGGGCGCGGCGCACTCATTCGCCCCCATGGTCGTCCCGGGCGTCAGCGCTTGTTCGCGAGCGCTGTGTCGCGGGCTGCCTTGACCGCTTCGCCGAGCTGGAAGACTGACATCGCGTAGAAGCTGCTGCGATTGTAGCGGGTGATCACGTAGAAGTTCTGGTAGCCGAGCCAGTATTCACTGCTTTCGCCAGGAGTGACGAGTTCGACGAAGGCTGCCCTATTGGCGGGCATTTCGCCGCTGGCTGCCTTGACGCCATGGCTGGCCAGAGTGGTCGGACCAAAGGTCGGATCCACGTCGTTGGCGATCAGTTCAGCGAGGTCGGCGCCCGGCGCAACGCTGGCGCGAATGGCGATCGGCGCGCCGCTCTCCCAGCCGTGCATCTGCATGTAGCGGGCGACGCTGCCGATGGCGTCCTTGGGGCTGTTGAGCAGGTCGATCTGGCCGTCGCCGTCGAAGTCCACCGCATAGTTGCGCACGCTGCTTGGCAGGAACTGGGGCAGGCCAATCGCTCCGGCGTAGGAGCCTTGGTAGTCGAGCGGGTCGCGGTGCTGTTCGCGCGCCATCAGCAGCAGGTTTTCCAGTTCGCCGCGGAACAGCTCGGCCCGCCGAGGGTAGTCGAAGGCCAGCGTGGACAGGGCCGACACCGCTTGATAGTTGCCGGTGTTGCGGCCGTAGATGGTCTCCACGCCGATGATGCCGACGATGATCTCTTCCGGCACGCCGTACTTTTCGCTCGCCGCCTTGATGGCGTCCTGGTAACGATCCCAGAAGACCACGCCAGCCTTGATGCGCACCGGCTCGATGAAACGGCTCCGGTAGCGCTGCCAGGAACGTACGCCGGGATCCTTCGGCGGCGAGATGGCCTTGATCACTGACGGCAGATACTGGGCACGGCGGAAAATGTAAGTCAGCGCGTCTTTATCGAAACCATGGCGTTGCTGCATCTCGGCGATGAATTGCTGGGCTTCAGGGCGGTCGGCATAGCGTTCCGAAGCCTGGACGGAGGACATGAGGAGGCCGGCCAGGATGGATAGCAGTAGGTGCCGGTGGAGGAGAGCGTTTTTCATCGGGGGTGGAAATTCTTGATGACGTGCTGCAGGCGTTGGAAGGCGGCGGGGCCGATACCGGTGCGGCCATAACGCAGGTGGGCGTATTCAGTTGCGATGCGATTCACTGTGTCGGCGAGATCCGGCCGCAAGCCGGCGATCCTGCTGGCGTAATCCTGCGGACCTTCCCAAGTGGCCCGCGGGAGGCCCACAGCGGCGAGGCGTTTGCAGAACATCGACCAGCTGCGGTCCAGGGCATCCGCTGCGTTGCGGTGACGCAGCGCCCATGCCGTCAGCAGAGCCATGACGACGGCGCAGGCGCCCCCCATCAGCGCGGTGATCGTCTGCCAGTCGGCATCGGCCACGCCTATTCCGGAGAGCAGCGCTTTCTGGCGGGCCGGATTGTACCCGAGAACCCATTGGTTCCAGCGGTTGTCCAGGGCATCCAACTGATTGCGCAGTGTCCGCAGCCACGCGAGATCGCTGCGAGCCAGGAGCGGCAAGTGGCCGTCGTCGGGCAGGGCTGCGGCAAGGCCGCCGTCGATTCGGCGAGGGGCACTGGCCGCGGTCGGATCGATACGTTTCCAGCCCTGTCCCGCCAGCCAGACTTCAGCCCAGGCATGGGCGTCGGATTGGCGGATCACCAGCGTACCGTCCACCGGGTTGATCTCACCGCCCTGGTAGCCGGTGACGACCCGAGCCGGGATGCCCGCCGCGCGCATGGTGATGACGAAGGCGGAGGCAAAGTGTTCGCAGAAACCCTGTTTCGTGTCGAACAGGAAGTTGTCCGCGTCGTCGCGGCCCAGCGGTTGTGGGTCGAGGGTGTAGCTCAGGCTGCGCCGACGGAAATCGGTTATGACCCGCTGGAGGATATCTCCGGCATCCCGGGCCTCCTGCCTGATGCGGGCGCCGAGCGCCTGGGTGCGCGGGTTGCTGCCGGCGGGCAGTACCATGGCTTCGCGCAGTTCGCGAGGCGTGGCGTTGAGACCAACGGGAGTGTGGGGATAGGACACCAGTGAGAGCCGGATCCGGCTGCGCACAGGTTCGGTTGACATCAGCTGGAAGTCGGTGCCGTAGCGCAGTCCGGCGGCATCGCCCGGGAAATCGAGGGCTAGCAGCCAGCGTTGGTTGTGGGCTTCCAGCGTCAGTGTGTAAGGGTAGGCGACGCCCTGGGGAGCATAGCTCGGGCGCAAGGCCATGTCGTTTCGGCCGGCGCGCCAGCTGTGGCCGTCGAAGAGGCTGAGAACAGGGCCACGCCAGTAGCGTTCCGAGGGTGGCGGCAGTTCGCCGGCGAAAGACGCTCTGAAGGCGATCTCGCTGGATTCGCTCAAGCGTGCCACGTCACCCGGTGTCATGTTGTCCGACAGTCCGCTGACCCGGTTGTAGGCGTCTGCCGGCAATCCCCATAGGGGGCCTTGTACGCGGGGAAACAGGACGAACAGCACCAGCATCAGCGGAACGCCCTGCAGCGCCAGCCGCGCGGCGGCGGCGAGGCGTACCCGTGGTGCGAGGGGCGGCCCCTCCAGCGCCAGCAGACTACCGATGGCCGTCGTAGTCCCGAGCAGGGCAAGGGCGGCGATGAGCATGCCCTGTTGGTAAAGGAACTGGCCGGTCTGCATGAAGAAGCACAGCAGTAGAACGACCCGGCCGTCACGACGGCTGTTGGTTTCGAGTAGTTTGAGGCTCAGTAGCCCCGCGAGGAAGGTAATGCCGGGGTCTTTGCCGAACAGATGCCGGTACTCCAGCAAGACCAGGCCCACAACCACAGTACCCAGACTCAGCAATACGAAACGGTGTGGCAAGCGGCCCTTGCCGGCAGCGATGACGCCGCGCCATGCCAGCAGCAGCGAGCAGATGCTCGCCAGGGCGGGTGGCAGGTGCTCGACATGGGGTGCCAGGCTGATGGCTGCACTGGCGATCAGCCAGCCGGCCTGGTCGGGGCGCAGGCGGGTTTCAGTCATGGTTTGGGCCAAATAGCGCCAGAGCGACAAGGCAGGCGTGCCTGTGGGGCGCGCCGTGGGCCGGACGAAGCGTCGTACCGGGAATCCGCAGACCATATTCGAGGCCGGCCTGCTCGGCGTCGATCACCCAGCGAGTCAGGCGGGACAGGCGGGCCTCGATGTCCAGGCCGGCGGGCAGGGCCTGCCAGTCGAGCCAGATCGTGCTGCGTCCGCCGCCATCGAAAGTCTTGGTGCGCCACGGGCCGCCCCGGGCCACGGCTTTCCAGGCCACGTGGCGTGGCGAGTCGGCCAGCTGGTGGTGGCGCAGACCGGCGAAGTCGTCCTGTCCGTGGCTGCGGGGGCTGTCGCCGGGGAGGTCGTCCAGGCCGTAAGGAAGGCCGGGGGCATGGGGGGCCGGTGTGGGATAGACCAGTCCGCGCAGGTCGGGCTGGAATAGGCTCCAGGCGCGGATCAGGCCGAGTGGATGCTGGGTTTCCAGGGTCAGGCGGGGGAGTTGGAGCCACCCGCGACGCGTAGTGGCGATCGCGACGTGCTGCAGGGCCTGGCCGGCTGCTGGCAAATCGAAGTGTTCTGGTGTCGTGGCAGGCTTGATGCGTGTTGGTCTCAGTTGCAGACTTACACGGGGACGTGTTGTCGGGTTGTTCAGCAGGACGCCGAAGTGTGCAGGGGCGCCGCAAAAAACCGGTTCGACGCGGCCGGAGGTAACGCTCAGATCGACCAGATTGCGGAAGGCGTGGTGGATGCTCATCCAGGCGACGCCGCCGATCAGGAAAGTCAGGGCATAGCCCAGGCTCAGGGAATAGTTGATCGACGTCAGCAGCATCACCGCGAGGGTGCCGCCGAGAGCGAGTCCGAAGCGTGTGGGCAGCACGAAGATGCGCCGTTGGCCCAACAATATAGGCGGTGCCTCCGGGGTGCTGACGCGGAACAGCCAGCGCTGGAAGGCTGTGTACAGGGGGGCGAGCTTCATCCGGGCAGCGGCACCGCTTCGATCAGGCGACGTGCCAGTTGGTCCGGCATCAGCGGAGCATCGTCGGCTGCGCGCAGGCGGTGGCCGGCAACAGCTGGCAGGACGGCCTGCACATCTTCGGGCTGTACATGATCACGTCCGGCCAGCAGGGCCCACGCCCGGGCGGCCGCCAGCAGGGCCAGGCCGGCCCGGGGCGACAATCCGATGGCAAAGCCCGAGCCCTGGCGGCTGTGGGCAAGGAGCACCTGCACGTAATCGAGCAGACGGGGGGCGGCGTGAACCTGGCGTACGGCGGCAAACAGGCCGGCCAGTTCGTCGGCCTGGAGTTCGGGTTGCAGGCGCGCCAGCATATCCCGACGATCTTCCCCGGCAAGCAGCGCGCGTTCCGCGACGGGGTCCGGATAGCCCATGGAGATGCGCATCAGGAAGCGATCGAGCTGGCTCTCCGGCAACGGAAAGGTACCGATCTGTTCGGCCGGATTCTGCGTGGCGATGACGAAGAAGGGCTCGGGCAGCGGCCAGGTGCGGCCTTCAGCGCTGATCTGGCGTTCCTCCATGGCTTCGAGCAGGGCGCTCTGGGCCTTTGGTGTTGCGCGGTTGATCTCGTCGGCCAGCACCAATTGGGAGAACACTGGGCCCGGATGGAAGCGGAAGGCGCCTTCCCGCTGGTCGAAGACCGACACGCCGACGATGTCGGCAGGCAGCATGTCGCTGGTGAATTGGATGCGCTGGAACTGCAGACCCAGCACGCGGGCGAGGACATGGGCCAAGGTCGTCTTGCCGACGCCCGGGATGTCCTCGATCAACAGGTGGCCGCGGGCCAAGAGGCAGGCAAGGGCGAGACGGACGGCATGTTCCTTGCCAAGAATGACCCGGCATGTGGCTTCGGCAAGTCGATTGGCAATCTGATGCGGCATGGGGCGGGCTTTTTTCAGGCTGGAGTTAAGGGGATAATGATTCCACAACAGCGCTCTCGGCGCCGTGCTCCACAGACCGGCGCAAAGTCGTGGAGTTCGCGCCGGACAAGGCGTGCGCCGGAGAGTGCCAGCATTCGCGACGTATAACAAAACACTGTGAGAGGCAGGGGAGAGTTTATGACGAGTACCGCATTCATCACGCACCGGGATTGCTGGTTGCATAACATGGGTGAACATCACCCGGAATCCCCGGAGCGTCTCGGTGCGATCAACGACCGTCTGATCGCAGCGGGGCTCGACATGTACCTGGCCTTCCACGATGCGCCGCAGGCCACGATAGAGCAGCTTTCCCGCGCGCACCCCCGCGAGCACGTCGAGGAATTGCTCGCCAGCGTGCCCGAGCACGGCATCCGTCACCTGGATCCGGATACCGCCCTGTGCCCCAACACCATGAAGGCTGCGCTGAGGTCTGCGGGCGCAGGTGTTTACGCCACCGATCTGGTGTTGTCCGGCCAGGCAGAGAATGCCTTCTGTGCAATCCGCCCACCCGGCCACCATGCCGAGGCCGGCAAGGCGATGGGCTTCTGCTTCTTCAACAACGTGGCGGTGGCTGCCCGGCATGCGCTTGAGGAGCACGGCCTGAAGCGAGTTGCAATCGTGGACTTCGATGTGCACCACGGCAACGGGACGGAAGACATTTTCAAGGACGATCCCCGCGTGCTGATGGTCAGCATCTTTCAGCACCCGTTCTACCCATACAGCGGTGCCGACAACCCGGCCCCGAACATGGTCAATGTGCCGATGAAGGCGGGCAGTCGGGGGGACGTGTTCCGCGAAGTCGTCACCAACATCTGGATGCCGGCCCTGCGCAACCACGCACCCGAGATGATCTTCATCTCGGCGGGCTTTGATGCGCATTACGAGGACGACATGGGGTCCATGGGCTTGGTCGAGGCCGACTACGTGTGGGTCACCGAACAACTCAAGACCGTTGCGGCCGAATGCGCGGGGCGCCGCATCGTGTCCCTGCTGGAGGGTGGATACTCCCTGTCCTCGCTGGCCCGCAGCGTGGTTGCCCACGTTAAGAGTCTGGCAGACCTGTAAGCCGATCGCTGTCGCTCATTGCAGACCCGCTTCGGCGGGTTTTTCGTTTCATGGCTGGCGTGACTTCGTCACGGTCGTAGCTGCCTTTTGGTAACCGCTGTTTGCACCCGTCTATGCTTCTCGAAGTGATTGGGTACAATACCCAACTTTCCCTCTCCAGCACTAGCTCATGATTACCGGTTCGATTGTCGCCATCGTTACCCCGATGCTCGAAGATGGCAGCCTGGATATTTCCCGTTTTCGCAGCCTCATCGACTTCCACGTCAAGGAAGGCACCGATGGCATCGTCGTCGTCGGCACTACTGGCGAATCGCCCACGGTGGACGTCGAGGAGCACTGCGAACTGATCCGCGTTGCCGTCGAGCACGCCGCTGGACGTATTCCCATCATCGCCGGCACGGGCGCAAACTCCACCCGCGAAGCCATCGAGCTGAGCGAGTTCGCGCGTGAGGCCGGTGCGATCGCCGGTCTGTCGGTCGTGCCCTACTACAACCGCCCGACGCAGGAAGGCCTGTACCAGCACTTCCGTGCCATCGCCGAGGCGAGCCCGCTGCCGACGATTCTCTACAACGTGCCTGGGCGCACGGTGGCGGACATGTCCAACGACACCGCGCTGCGCCTGGCAGAGATCCCCAACATCATCGGCATCAAGGACGCCACCGGCAACATCGATCGCGCCTGCGACCTGATCGCCCGTGCCCCCAAGGATTTCGCGCTGTACACGGGCGACGATATGACCGCACTGGCCTTCATCCTGCTCGGCGGCCATGGCACCATCTCGGTCACCGCCAACGTGGCGCCGCGCCTGATGCATGAGCTGTGCGTCGCCGCTTCTGCCGGTGATGGCGTGAAGGCCCGTGAGATCAACGCCAAGCTGGTCGGTCTGCACCGCCACCTGTTCTGCGAAGCCAACCCCATCCCGGTCAAGTGGGCTGTCGAACAGATGGGTCTCATCGGGTCCGGCATCCGCCTGCCACTGACGCGCTTGTCCGAGGGGTTTCACGAGCGCGTGCGTGACGCGATGCGTCAGGCCGGCCTCGAAGTTTGAGTTTGTATTTCCCATCCCGAGGGTTACGCATGCAAAGCCGAAAGCTGGCTTCCGGTTCAGCAATCGTTGTAGCGACGATTGCGTTGACCGGTTGCTCCGGTTCCTTGCTGGAATCGAAGAAAATCGATTACAAGAGTGCGGCGACTGCCGCTACGCTGCCTTCGCTGGAGGTTCCGCCCGATCTCACCACGCCTGCTGCGGATGATCGCTATGCCGTCCCGGACTTGAACCCCAAGGGTTCTGCCACGTTCTCCGCCTACAACGCGGAACGTAGCGGGCAGCAGGTCGGCAGTGCGGCCACGGCAGCCAAGCCGGCCGCGAACGTCGTTGCTCCCCAAGCCATCGACAAGATGCGCATTGAGCGCGCTGGCAGCCAGCGCTGGTTGGTTGTGCCGGGTACGGCTGAGAAGCTGTGGCCGCAAGTCCGTGAGTTCTGGCAGGAAAACGGTTTTCTGTTGAATGTTGATCGTCCCGAGATCGGCGTGATGGAGACCGACTGGGCCGAGAATCGTGCCAAGATCGATAGCGACATCATTCGCCGTACACTCGGCAAGGTGATCGATGGTCTGTACTCGACGCCCGAGCGCGACAAGTTCCGTACCCGCCTCGAAACCGGGAACGAGTCTGGCTCGGTCGAGATCTACATCAGCCATCGCGGCATGGTGGAGATCTATCCGAACGAAGCCAAGGACCGCACGATCTGGCAACCGCGCCCGGCGGATCCCGAACTGGAAGCTGAGTTCCTGCAACGTCTGATGATCCGTCTCGGCGCTGACGAGACGCGCGCCAAGGCGCAGATCGCTGCGGCGCCGGTCGCCGACAAGGCCAAATTGCAGAGCGCGTCTGGTGGTGCTTCCGTGCTGCAGGTGCAGGAAGGCTTCGATCGTGCATGGCGGCGTGTGGGGCTGGCCCTTGACCGCGTTGGCTTTACTGTGGAAGACCGGGATCGCTCCCAGGGCATCTACTACGTGCGTTACGTGGATCCGGAAGTCGACGTCAAGAAGAAGGGCGACGAAGGCCTGCTGTCCAAGCTGGCTTTCTGGCGCAGCAGCGATTCCAAACAGTCGATTCAGACCGGCAACCAGTATCGCATCTACGTGAAGAACAGCGACGGTGGTTCGTCGGTGCAGGTGCTGACCCGCGAGGGCGGCACGGACACGTCCGACTCAGCTCGAAAGATCCTGGGGCTGTTGTTCGACCAGCTCAAGTAAGACTGTTTGTTGCTTGTTGTTACAAAAATGCCGGGCATGCCCCGGCATTTTTTTTTGCGTGACATCTGCAATGACGGAACGCCTGAGCAGCACACGGTCAGCAAACGGCAACAAAAAAGCCAACCCGCAGGTTGGCTTTTTTTGCTTCCGGAGAAAACCTGATTACTTCTTCTCGGCGGGAGCGGCAGCGGCGTCAGCCGGCTTGGCAGCGTCAGCAGCCGGAGCAGCGGCGGCATCAGCGGGCTTGGCAGCGTCAGCAGCCGGAGCAGCGGCGGGAGCAGCTTCAGCGGGCTTGGCTTCCGGAGCGGGAGCAGCAGCGGGAGCGGGGGCCGGAGCTTCAACGGGCTTCGGCTCTTCCTTCTTGCCGCAAGCGGAAACAGCGAGTGCAACGAGAGCAGCAACCAGGAGAGATTGTTTCATTGTTGATTTCCCTTATCGATAAATGAAGTACAACAACCTAAATGTAGGAGCAATCAGGTGGGGGACCCGATCTGCTTCGAATGCTATCACGGACGAAGTGCTTGAATAAAGACATTGTTGCGTTGCCGCAACAGGGATAAGCAATTGTCAAGCGCTTTGATCAAACGTCTGCCTCATTCCATCAGCGATTTTGATGGGTGTGCGAAGCCGCAGCAGTACCAGTCATAGAGCAGTGCCAAGCCTTCCTCGGACAAGCCGACGACGGAGTCGAGCCGGCGCTGATCGGCTAGGTTCTGCAGGACTGCGAGGTCTTCCTTTTCGACGGGAACCGGTTCGCCGTTCATGAAGAAGCGGCCGTCGGAGAACAGCAACAGGCTGCGCGCATCAAGCCGATAGCCGTCGGCCAGACAAGCGGCGGTGAATTCTTCATGTTCCAGCGGCTCGTCGGGACAGTCGAAGAAGACGTGGGGTTTGGGCTCGGTGAGATAGGCGCCGAGGAAGTCACGTACGTCCTCGCGGGTCCAGGTGATGCGCTTGAGGGTGTCAGCCACGCGGTCGATCATCGCATCACTGATCTCGGCCGAATGGGCTTGGAGCTTCAGATCCGGGTCGGCGTAGATACCGTCGATTTGAATCGTTTCCTGCAGATGGCCCATGAACTGCTGGGCGAGTTCCTGGGATGTGGGTGAACGGAAGCCGATCGAATAGGTTGTGCATTCCCCGATCGCAATGCCGTTGTGAGCCCAGTGCGGCGGCAGATAGAGCATGTCGCCGGATTCCAGCACCCAGTCGTGGACGGGCTGGAAGTTCTGCAGGATCTTCAGCGGCGCATCCTCGACGAGGCTGCGGTCGTCCTGGTTGCTGATCAGCCAGCGGCGCTGGCCGATGCCCTGCAGCAGGAACACGTCGTAGTTGTCGAAATGCGGGCCGACGCCGCCACCATCGATCGCGTAGCTGACCATCAGGTCGTCCAGGCGTGCCTGGGGAATGAAGTCGAAACGATGCAGCAGGTCGTCGCCATCCGGGCAGAACAGATTGAGGCCCTGCACCAGCACCGTCCACGGGTGCTTCTTGCGGCGCAGGTCAGAGGCCTTCTGTGGGCCGCGGATGACCTCCCAGGATTTGTTGTCATGGGTGACGTAGCGGGATTCCACGTCAGGGTCGCGGGCCAGTTCAAAGAGTTCGTCCTTGGTCGCGACACCGGTGAAGCCGGGAACTGCCTGGCGGATCAGCAGTGGTTTTTTTTGCCAGTATTCGGCGAGGAATTCCTCCGCCGTCAGGCCGCCCAGAAGTGTATTCGTCATCGCGCGATTATAGCCGTTCGCCTTGCAAAGACCGGCCCCGCCGCTAAAATGGCGCCCTTCATTTCTGGACTCCCGGCCATGCGCGAAGCGGTCATCGAATCCCTCGACCACGAGGGGCGCGGCGTCACCCATCTCGATGGAAAGACGATCTTCATCGAAGGTGCCCTGCCTGGGGAGCGGGTGACGTTCACATCCCACAAGGTCAAGCCTAACTACGAACTGGCGGATGCGGACCGTGTCCTGAAATCCAGCTCCCAGCGCGTCGAACCGCTCTGCCCGCATTTCGGTGTCTGCGGTGGCTGCAGCATGCAGCACCTGGAATCGGGTGCCCAGGTGGCCGCCAAGCAGCGCGTGCTGGAGAATGCCCTGTGGCACATCGGCCGCGCCAAGCCCGACGTGCTATACCCGCCCATCGTCGGGCCGGATTGGGGCTACCGTTATCGCGCCCGTCTCACCGTACGCGATGTGCCCAGCAAAGGCGGCGTACTGATCGGCTTCCACGAGCGGCGCAGCAGCTATGTGGCGCCGATGGAGAGCTGCGCGATTTTGCCGCCGCATGTCTCGGACATGGTGCCGCGCCTGCGTGAGCTGGTGGCCGGCCTGTCTGCGCCCGATCGGCTGCCGCAGATCGAGATCGCCGTCGGCGAAGGGCTCACGGTGCTGGTGTTCCGCCACATCGTGCCGCTCAGCAAGGCCGATACCGCACGCCTGAAGGCCTTTTCCGACGCCGAGCAGGTGCAGGTGTGGCTGCAGCCCGGCGGGCCGGACTCCGCCCATCGCCTGCATCCTGCCGAGGCACCCGGTCTGGCCTATACGCTGCCGGAGTTCGGCGTGTCGATGGCATTCCGGCCGACTGACTTCACACAGGTCAATATGTGGATCAACCGCGTGCTGATGCGGCGCTCGATGCAATTGCTCGATCCGCAGCCCGGTGAACGCATTGCCGATCTGTTCTGCGGCCTCGGCAACTTCAGCCTGCCGATCGCCGCGCTGGGCGCCCACGTGGTTGGTGTGGAGGGCAGCGAGGCGCTGGTCCGCCGTGCCGGCGAGAACGCCGCAGCGAACGGCCTCGCGGAGCGTTGCGAGTTTTACGCCGCCAACCTCTTCGAGGCCACCGAGGACAGCCTCGCGGCCCTTGGTCATCTGGACAAGATGCTCATCGACCCGCCGCGGGAGGGCGCCATCGCGGTGGTCAAGGCTCTCGGCGAACGGGCGCCGAAACGCATCGTCTATGTGTCCTGCAACCCGGCCACGCTGGCCCGCGACACCGCGGTGCTCACCAAGGAGAAGGGCTACAAGCTGAAGGGCGCGGGCATTGCCAACATGTTCCCGCAGACTTCCCACGTGGAGTCCATCGCATTGTTCGAGCGGGACTGAGCGTTCAGGACCAGACTGCAAACAAAAACCCCCGGCAAGCCGGTAATACCGTTCAGTTAGGGTCTTTTCTTCAGAAGCCGGACGGTGTAACGAGCCGGGCGTGCTTTGACGACACGGGGGCTTTGACGCCCCTGTCGTTTTTCGACGACCGCAAACTGCATCTGGGTGCGCAGTCGTATCAGGTGGGCAGGCAGCTTTCTCGGGGCCATGCCGACGGCCCAAATCATCTCGTGTTACAGAGTATGCAGCGCGCGCACGAAGCTCAGATCGGTCGGCTCGACCTTTGCCACGATTGCCGCTTTGGCCATCTCCAGGCGCATCAGGTTGCAAGCGATCAGTGCGCCCCAGATTTCTTGCTCGACTCCTTGAGGCAGCTGGCTGCGCCAGATCCAGCGTCGCCAACACCTCGGGCATCGATTTGGTGTCGATACAGCGCTAGTGCGATCACCAGCCAGACCACCTGCTCTGCGGGCAAGCGTCTTCGGCGGATGCTCGCGCTGCCCGTGGCTTCAAGTGCCTCCTCGATCCACGTTTGCGGCAAATGCTCCGTCAACCGGTCTATCCCGGCCAGCGGCAGAACTTCTGACAAACCATGAAGCGGACTCGATAGCATTCAGTCCGAGGTTCATAGCCTTGTTTATTGTGTACAACAACTTGGCAAGAAAAGAAAATGCCGTTCAGTGTTAACTGAACGGCATTACCGCCGAAGCGGGGTTTTTGCTGATTCCTGCGGGACCGACGACGTTCAGTCGCGTTCGCCGGTGAAGGACATGATCAGGTTCAGCAGGCTGACGAATACGTTGTAAATGTCCAGATACACAGCCAGCGTGGCCGTCACGTAGTTGGTCTCGCCGCCCTGCACGATGGCGCTGATGTCGTACAGGATGTAGCCCGAGAACAGCAGTACCACGACCGCAGAAATGACCAGATGCAGCACCGGCATCTGCAGGAAGATGTTGGCCACCATCGCGATCAGCACGACCACCAGACCGACGGTCAGGAACTTGCCCATGCTGCTGAAATCACGCTTGGAGACGCTGGCGATGCCGGCCATCGTCGCGAAGATGGCCGCGGTGCCGCCACCGGCCAGAGCGATCATCGAGCCGCCGTTGGAGAAGCCGAGCGCCACCTGCAGGATGCGCGACAGCATCAGGCCCATGAAGAAGGTGAAGCCGAGCAGCAGGGCCACGCCGAGACCGCTGTTCTTGTTCTTCTCGATCCCGTAGAAGAATGCGAACGAGATGCCCATGAAGAGCAGGAAGCTCATCAGTGGACTGCCCGCCAGGAACGAGAACTGCATCTGTACGCCGATCAGCGCACCGGCAACGGTCGGCACCATGGAAAGTGCGAGCAGCAGATAGGTGTTGCGCAGCACGCGGTTGGCGCCTTGCGACAAGACCTGCGTTTGCTGACCGTAAGTGTCGAGTTGCATGTAAATCCTCCGAATGACATTAGCAGGATAGCCTGCACGGATTGAGAGTAGCGAAGGCTCCAGGAAGTTTCAACCGTGGCCCGATTTCATGCGGCTTGGCGAATCGGGCTCTCATGTTAGAATGCGCGCCCTGCATATGCGCACAGGCAATGCATTGGAAGCGTGGCAGAGTGGTTGAATGCACCGGTCTTGAAAACCGGCGTGGGGAAACCCATCGTGAGTTCGAATCTCACCGCTTCCGCCAGATACCCAGTAAAGACGCCCCTTTCGGGGCGTTTTTGCTTTCTACCCCACATCCAGCCCCACAAACCCGAAAGTGGTTGGCATCAGGGGGAGGGCGACAGCCTAGCCCATGCTTGATGTAAATGAGAATCATTATCATTGACGGGGTAGTCATTTCTGGCCGGGAGCAAGCCCTAGCCCACACCTGCCCACGTTTTCATCGCGCCAGACTTTTGAAACTTTGGTAGATGAGAATTGTTATCATCTAACTTCCGCTTGAGTTCCCCCGCCATCGTTGAATGGTCTTGGACTTTCAACGACATAGCGGCGTGCATTGCAGTTTGCCGGGTGTTTTCGGATGGTGCAGTCTGGGGAGGGTAGGGGGGAGGGTTCCAGAACATACCCTCCCCACCCTGAAACCCGCGCCACGCTTGGGTTTGCGGCGGTTTTCGTGCGAAAAAGGTGGGGAGGGTCCAGAAAAGTACCTTCAATCCCGCAAACCCGCGCCGTTACTGGGTTTGCGGGCAGGTGGGGAGGGTCTGGAGGGTCAAAACCCAATTTTCTTTATAAGGTGTTTGGTAGGGTGGTATCGGCTATCTACGCCTCCAACCCTACCAATCTCTCTTGAAGCTAACCACGGGGGGGGCCTCCCCACCCGCCCGAAAGCCGCGCCACTACTGGGTTTCAAAGGTTTTTGGGCCACCTTCAGACCCTCCCCACGAAATGAGAGGTAAAAACCTCTGAAACCCGCGCCCCGCTTGGCTTTGCGGCGTGGGGAGGGTAGGGGTTTAAACCCTCCCCACCCCCTCCCCAAACTCACGCCAGAACAGCCGCGCCCTGTTCCCGTCGTTCCGATGACAGCCTCCAGCGCATGCGCCCACCGGATTTGACGGATTCCCAGCCCGCAGACTTCAACCCCTCCGCCACACGAGTCCAAACGGAGTCCGTAACCTCGACCCCGGCCGCTCTCGCTAGCCAGTCCCGCACCTGCGGCACGCCGAACGATCCGACCGCATCTGCCTTCCCGCCGTCGCGTTCGTCCAGCGCACCCATAAGCAACTGGTCGGCCAGATCCTGAGCGGCTTCGGTCCAGAGCGTGCCACCGACCCGGCGCGATTGTTCGCCCTGCGCCAGCCTCAACAGATCCACGTCAGCGGGGTCCGCGTCATCGAACCACCACCGATCACCCTCTTGGTGCCGGCGGACGGCTTCGGCCCAAAGCTGCGGCGCATCCTTGTGCAGCCGCTCTAGATCAATCCGCCCGACCCGGACGGGCCAAAACCGGCGGTTTCCAGTGGAGTCGGCCAGATAACTTGACTCATTTGTTGTTCCAACGAAAACCGCCGTTCTAGGCCAGTCCGTTTCGGTAACACCGTAAATTGCCCGGTATGAATCGGTTTGTTGCGACAGAAAGTTTTTGAGGTGTTCCCGGTCGCGTTTTCCCATGCCAGACAATTCGCCCCACTCAATCACCAGACGCCCACGGAGTGCGATAAGGTCGTCTTTACCTCCACCGCCGAGACTGAAACCCTCGCGGAAGTAGTCTTGCCCGATAGCCTCCGTTAAAACCCGCGCCGCCGATGACTTGCGCGCCCCCTGACGACCTTCGAGGATCAGCATTGAATCGACCTTTGCCCCCGGCTGCATGGCCCGCGCGACGACGCTAATCAACCACCTCGACCCGACCGCTTCCACATACCTCCGAACGTCAAGCCCATCGTCGGTTTCCACGTGCGCATTGCAGTAGTGAATCAACCAATCGTCCAGGCGCCGGACCCCATCCCAGCCCGCGCCCAGCTCGTTGAGGCGCTCCACTGCCGGGTTCCGATGATGAGCACGCGCCCAGCCCTCAACCGCCGCCGCAATGTCCTTGACCTGCACGCGCAGCTCCCAAGACTTGCCAAACCATCGGCATACCGCCGCGAGGTGGGCATCTTGAATGCGCCCCGCTGTGGTCGGCGCCGAACGATCATCGAGCACTTCACGCAAGTTACGCGACACAACCGGCCAGCCGCTGAAGTCATCGAAAAAAATCGCGTCTTTGAGCCGCTTGTCCCGGACGAGTAGCTGAGTCAGTGAGTGCAGATCCGACCGCCAACCGCGCCGGGTCCGCAGATCGTCGCCGCCGCCTTCGAGGTGGCCCGCTTCTGTTGCCGTGCGCTGGGCGTCTTGAGCCTTCGCGGCCTGATCGTCATCAAAATTACGCGTTTGCTTTTTGAGAGCGGCTTGAATCGTCCGCTCCCCGTATGTCGCCTTGCCGCGCTTTTCATCCCATTTTTCGCGCATCAGCCCCGACCCGCGCATAACTGCGTCCAAGACCTCGGGACGGGGGCAGAAGTAGGCGGCCTCCTGCATCAGATCCAAGTCCGCCGCCGAGTGATCGCCGTCATGGTCCGAAAGATCCCCCTTCAACAGTCGCATGACACGTCCGCGCCGATTGTGCGTTCTAAGAAGCCTCAACACCTCGTCAGCGGTTCGAGTTGAGGTGTGGGGCTGGCCCTGGCCCTGATCCTCGCCCCCCGGACCCCCAGCCCCCACTGTGGCCTGGCGGGAGTCGCACCACCGCGTGATGAACGCCTCCAGCGGCTCTTGATTCTGGCGTACCGGCCTTGGTTCGCTACCGTGCGGGTAGGGGTGTCCCGTGATAGTTAGAAACCGCCCGTCGTCGTAGTCGTAAATCTCTAGTCCCGTGCCCGCCCGGCCACGGTTTCCAAAATCCTCCAGGCGCGCCCCCTTCAAAAACTGACGCAAGCCCGACCCGCTGGGGCTGACTTCGATGTACCCGTCGAGCGCCATGAACTCCGCGACAATTTCCGACTTTTCGGGGATGACCTCGCCGCCCTCTAGGCAAGCATCAAGGTCCAGCCCGACGACTCCGCGGGCGGATGACATGAGAAGTCCCACACCCTCGAACCCTTCCGCGGCAGAGGCTTCATCGAATGAGAGCCAGCTTTCAGGCTCATTCACACGAAGAGTGCGTCCGTCCGCATTCACGGGAACTTTGCCGGGTTTGCCGCCACCCTTGCGAGCTTGAAACCGCCACACGCACCACCGCTCTGCGAGTCCATCCAGCCCAGCCGCCCGGATTGCCGCCATGTCTGGCGCTATCGAACTTTTTTGTTGAAAATCTGCCACAACCGTCCTATCCTCTTTCTGAGCCCCGCCCGCTACGGCGGGGCTCCCTGTTACTTACGAAGTCGATTTTTTCCGCTGGACGGTGCCGCTACGCGCCGTCCGCAGTTTTTCTTCTATAGCCTCCAAGTCCATACGCATCGGGTAAGCTACGCCTAGTAGGAAGTGCGCCTCATTAGGTGCAATTTCCAAAGCTTTTTCTATTCCCCTTGAGTTGCGCAAACCCTCTATTATCTTTCCGGCTATCAAGAGTTCTGCCGTAACGGGTTGAGGTTTGTCTGGTCCGATACGTGGGCCAGAAAGCAATCGAACAAAATCCTCCCCGGTAATGTCAGCAAGGTTGTCTTTGCCCGTCGCACTGCACAGCAACAGCTCCGGCGATAGAGCTACAAACGTGCTTTTCATAAGCACTCCTTTCGTTTGAGTGTGGGAATCCCCACGGTTTAGTAAATCGTTTCATGCTTTAAACTCCGGTTGATAAAGTGGTAACTGCGGGTTGATAAATCGAAATTGAAGGGAAGTGATTCAATTGGGTTGGCGTGCTTCAATCCACAGCTTGACGTCCCCCTCGCGCCAAGCAACTCGATTTTCTGAGACTTTTACGTTCGGCGGGAATTCCCCTGTTTTCATTAATCGGTAAATAGAAGTCTTGCTTAGGCTCGTTAGTTCCTCTACTGCACGGCGCGGCAACAAGTGACCGACGTTAAGATTCAACATTCTTTGCCTCCTGAAAATAAAAAGGGCCGACAGAGTTATCTGTCGGCCCCGAGAGTAAAAGCGCTGCCGCCTATTGGCAAGACCACGCGGTTCCATTCAGCTCTGCGCCGCCGCAGAACCACGCCATACCTCCATTCTGTTCGTCGATTTCCAAGGCGCACGCCTCTTCAATTAGGGCCGTCAAATACTTTGAGGCTCCCCCATATTCCTTCATGATCCGGTTGAATTCCTCGTCAAGATCGTTTTCCAGTGCCTGTACCCATCCCCCGTCCGCCATGTCGATATGAATTTCACGAAGCTTGAGTCTGCGTTTGTGATTGGTGCCGTTGAACCACACATCGAGGTTTTGATTCATGAACACCCCGAAAGCCGCTTCTTCGAGAAGCCCCCTAACGTAGTCCGCCCGACCCGCTATCGGAGGAAGCCCCTGTTCCTCACGCCACATCACAGCCTGAATCATGGCCGGGGGAATGCATAGCGCCTTCGAGACTTCAACCACATCCAGGGCAGTCATGTAGGAAACATAATCAAACAAGGTGTTGCAAGACATAAACTCTCCGTTCAAATGATTAACCAACATTGCTACGCTTAACCCCAATCGGCACCACCGATCCCCCCACCTGTGGCTTGGTGTCGCAAAACCTAGCCCAGTCATCCATGAGCGGAAATCGTTTATCTAATAGATCCCCTCGCCTGTAAGCCGCTTCAACCGAACTTTCAATGGTGTGGGCTAGTGCCATTTCACAAACATCCCTGGGGTAGTTTGTCCGTTCTGCCGCCCAATCTCGAAATGTGCTTCTAAAGCCGTGGGGAACTTCCTTTCGACCCATGCGACGCATTACAGAAAGCAAGCTCATGTCACAGAAGAATTTAGCTCGTGGCGGTTTGAATACCGCTTCAGTAGCTTCCCCTTGCGGTTGGTTTTGCAGAATTTCAACAGATCGGGTTGATAAAGGAACGCGGTGTTGCCGTCCTGCTTTCATGCGGTCGGCTGGAATTGTCCAGATCCGGTTTTTCAGATCAATTTCTGACCATGTGGCTCCACGGACCTCGCCAGACCTCGCGGCGGTTAAGATGAGGAATTCTAATGCCTCAGCAGCAGTTCCCTGACGATCTCGGAGCTGCAAAATAAAATCATGCAGCTCATTGATTTTGATTGCGGGATGGTGCTTAGTTCTTGCTCTTTTCCCAGATGCTGATAGCAGTTTGTCTAGGAGGCCTTGCCAGCGTGCAGGGTTTTCGCCTTTTCGGAATTGAGATGCAATCGCCCAGTCCAGTATGGCCTCAAGACGCCCTCTCAATCGGCTAGCGGTCTCCGCCTTAGTTTTCCAAATCGGACTGAGGATCGCCATTACGTGCTGTAGTTCCACGTCTTGAACCGCCAGTTCCCCGATAACAGGGGATGCGTATGCCTTGAGGGTGTTTCTCCACTGTTGGCGATGTTTAGGGTTTTTCCAATCAGCCTCTTTCGCCTGTAGGAACCGCTCGACAGCTTGGTTAAATGTGATTTCAGCTTTTTGTGAAGCAATCAGAGCTGCCTTTGCGGCCTGGCGCTCTCGAATAGGATCTACCCCCACAGCAGCCTGTTCGCGTGCCTCGCGTGCTTTGCGGCGGGCATCGGCCAAGGTGACGGCTGGAAACGCACCCAACCCCACATCCCGCCGCTTTCCGCCAACACTGAGGCGAAGAATCCATGAGCGTGTTCCCCCGTCGCTGACTTGAATGTGTAAGCCCGGAACGCCGCCAACGGCGTGCATTCCTGGGGTTCTGAGGCGTGACACCTCCAGGGCTGACAGTTCCTTAGCGATCTTTGGCATAACCCCTCATCCCCACATGTAACCCAACAAAAAAAGTACGAACGGATGGTAGCGTATGGGAACGTATGTGTACAGGGTGAATGGATAAATCAATGAAAAACAACTACTTGAGTTGTAATTTAAGGGAGCGTAAGGGAGTTTAAAGGAGCATTGAATGAAAGTGCGACGGACACCGCTTCCGCCAGATACCCAGTAAAAACGCCCCTTTCGGGGCGTTTTTGCTTTTGTTCGCAGGGCGGACAGGTGCCTGCAAATGGCTGTGATGGATGCCATGTGATCTAATCCCCTTATAGACATAATGGGCAATGCCTTGCAGGGGGATATTTTGGATTGGCTTTCATCGTGGTGGCAGCAACTCGGGCTTCGGGCCAGACTCCAGCTTCTGATCCAGGGGGCGCTGGTGCTGGTTTTCGTCCTGATGCAGTTGTGGCTCATGCAGCACCTCGAGCGGCAGACCCTGGCCGCCGCCGCCGACCGGGCGCGGATGGTTGCCGATGGTGCCATCAACGGCCTCAATACGCTGATGATCACCAAGGCTGGTGACAGCGAGGTCATCAGCGATCAGAAGAGTCGCACGCTGTATATCGAGAAGATCGGCAAGTCTGAATTCATCCGCGAACTGCGTGTCTTCCGTGCCAAGCAACTGGACGAGGAGTTTCCGCCGGCGCTACCGCAGGAGTTGCCGGTGGACGAACTGGACCAGCGGATACTGCAATCCGGCAAAGAGGAAATCCGTCTGTTCCACCCGCCGTCGGGGGGCACTCAGTTGCGTGTCGTCGTTCCCTATGTGGCGATGAAGAATTTCCGCAGCATCGAATGCCTCAAGTGCCACGGTGTGGAGGAGGGCTTCGTGCTGGGCGGGGCCAGCGTGACCATCGATATCGAAAGTGACATGGCGGCCCTGCGAACGCTCAACCGCGGCCTGTGGATCGGCCAGGCGTTGCTGCAGTTCGTGCTGTTCCTGCTCATCGGGCTGATTGTCAGCCGCCTGCTCCGGCAACTGGGCGGTGAGCCACGCTACGTCATAGACGTCGTGCGGCACATTGCCCAAGGCAAGCTGTCGGAGGAGATCGTCACGCGGCCGGGGGATGACTCCAGCCTGCTCTTTGCGACCCGGCAGATGCAGGCCGGACTGCGGGAGATCGTCGGGCGCATCGTGCGGAGCGCCGCTGAACTCGCCACCTCGGCCCAGCGCCTGTCCGCCTCGTCGAGCGCGATGCTGCAGGCGACGGAACGCCAGAACGACGCGTCCGCCGCATCGGCGGCATCGGTAGAGCAACTGACGGCCTGTATCGGCAACATCGCCGACAATGCGTCGGAGGTGGACCGCCATGCGTCGGAGACGGGCTCCCTGGCCCGCAGCGGGACCCAGGCGGTGCAGGAGATGGTTGGGGAGATGCAGAAGATTTCCGGGGCGGTGGTGCGCTCGTCGGAACGCGTCACGTCCCTCGGTGAAAGCTCCAACCAGATTTCGCGCATCGTCAGCGTCATCAAGGAGATTGCCGATCAGACCAATCTGCTCGCGCTGAATGCCGCCATCGAAGCCGCCCGCGCCGGGGAGCACGGGCGCGGCTTTGCGGTGGTGGCCGACGAGGTGCGCAAGCTGTCCGAACGGACGGCGCTGTCCACCCAGGAAATCGCCGGGATGATCGAGCGTATCTGGAGCGACACCCAGGCCGCCGTCGAAGGCATGAACGGCGGTCTAGCCTGTGTCGAGGAAGGCGTCCAGATGGCCGGCCAGGCCGATACGGCGATGGGACAGATCCAGGGCAGCATCGAACAGGTGCTGGCGTCGGTGGCGGAAATCTCGACCGCGTTGCACGAGCAGAGTGCGACGAGCAACCTGATTGCGGGCAACGTCCAGCGCACGGTGGAGATGTCCGAGGAAACCTCCGGTATCGTGCGGGACGTGTCGGCTGCCGCCGAGGATCTGGCCAGCCTGGCCCAGCAGCTCAAGGCCTCGGTCGAGCAGTTCAGCGTCTGAGTGCCGCTGGGCCGCCCATGCCTATGCCTGGGCGGCCCAGCGGTTACCGCCGGCGCCCTTGGCCTTGTACATGGCCTCGTCGGCGGCCTTCAGCAGGCCGTCGGCGTCCTTCGCCGTTCGCGGGTACAGGCTGACGCCGATGCTGGCGCAGACGTGGGCACCGCTGCAACTGTCGAGCGGCCTGGCCACCACGTGCAGGATGCGCTCGATGATCTCAGCCAGCTGCTGCCGGGTGGCAACCCCGTTGAGCAGCAGAACGAATTCATCGCCGCCCCAGCGGGCCACCCGGTCGCCGGTACGCAGGCTGCCCTGCAGGCGCTGGGCGATCTCCCGCAGCACTTCGTCGCCGACCTTGTGGCCCCAGCGGTCATTGATCGGCTTGAACCCGTCCAGGTCCATCAGGCATAGCGCAAACTCCTGTCCGCCACGATGTGCCTGGCTAAGGGCCCTTTCGAGATCGTAGTCGAGCAGATTGCGGTTGGGCAGGCCGGTGAGGGCGTCGTAATGGGCAAGGTGGTCGAGCTGCCGGCGGGATTGGACCAATGCACGGTTCAGACGGCGCGCGCGCAAGTACAGCGTGGCCATCAGCAGTACAACGGCCAGTGCGACCAGCAGGATATGGGGCGTATAGCGCCGGAAGATCTGCGCCGGCGTGATCGCCTCGACCTTGTCGAAGGGGTAGATGTGATGCCGCCGCATCAGGCTTTGTACGCTGAGATACTCCACCGGCGTGGACCAGCGGTAATAGCGTGCGCTCTGCGCCATCGGCGTGTCTGGCGGCATCAGCAGCAGCGCTGCGGCAACCTGGTTGCGGATGTCGATCGGCACCCGCGGCACGGCAGCAAAAGGCCATTCAGGGTAAAGCCCGGTCGAGATCAGGAAGGGGAAGTTGTCTTTCGGCACGGCATGCAGGATCTGGATCTGTGCCAGGTCGATCCGCCCTTCGCGGGCCATCGCCTCCAGCACACCGGTGCGGACGAAGCCGACGTCGGCGCGTCCTTCCAGCACCGCGGTGACGCTCAGGTCCTGGGGAAAACCGAGGAAATCCACCTGGCAGTCGCGGTCGATGTCCACATCGTGCTCCTTCAGCAGATCGTACTGCAGCAGGTAGGCGGCGAAGGACGTGCGGTCCACCGAAGCGATCCGTTTCCCCTTCAGGTTCTCCAGACCGTGGATGTCATGGCGGTCGCTACGCGCAAACACCACGCCGCCGAACTGGTTGACCAGGCGGCCATTCTCGCGCTTCACCAGCGTCGCGACGCGGGACACGCCATGGCGCGCCTCCATCACGATGTAGTGCTCAGGGTTGGTGATGACGAAGTCGATCTCGTTGCGGCTGAGGGCGGCCTCGAATTCCTGCAGGCCCATCGGCACGACGACGAAGCGGCTGCCGGGAATCTTCTCCGCCAGGTAATCCATCGTCGGCCCCCATTCCCGCAGCGTGACCGACTTGTCACGGAAGGAAGTGATGCCGACGCGGAAGACTTGCTGTGCGTCCTCGCCGTGGGCCAGGCCGGCTGAGCCGAATGCGATCAGACAGGGCAGGACGAAGCGTCCGAAGTAGTGGAGAAGCGTCTCCAGGGCAGTGCCCATCGCGGCTCCTCGAAAGCTCATGTAGTGCTGTTGTTGTTATGTGCCGTCCATTGGCGGGCGACAGATCAAGGATCCTCCATCGCCTTGAAGCGTTCAAGTCTGTTGCGTCACGAACAGGGTGCGATGACGATGTCGCGACGGCGGCATGCTTGTACATGCCAGCTTTATCGGCATATCGGGGGAAACATTCAATGTGGACGCGATCACATCGAATTTTCACTTGGCAATGTCGAATTCGGAAATCCCGGATTCAATATCGGCCTGTGGGTAAGACGATTCGGAGTGGGCCGAAGTCTTATCTTGCATGTGCGAACTTGATTCGGTATGCCATGAAAGCCGTTATGCCATGCCGGAAGTTGGTTCGCGATGCGCCATATGAATTGCGCCGGTTCGGAAGCCGATGTGCGGGCCGGCGCAGACGCCGCCCCCCAGAGGGGCGGGCGAAACGTCTTTTCATGGAGGCTCTTTCGAGGCGGCTAGGCGGCTAGGCGGAGCGGCGGCGCCGGCGGAACAGCCGGCGCCAGCCGATGACACAGCCGCTGCCGGCCAGGCTGGCGCCGAGCAGGCAGAGCAAGGTGATCAGCCCCTCGCGCAGCCCGGGCAGGCTGGCGAGGGGCGGGAAGTCGAGGCGGTGCAGGGCGTTGAAGACCCAGCGGTGCCAGCGGTTGGCATCGTCGATGCGCTGCAGGATGCGGCCGGTGGCCGGGTCCAGGTACCAGGTGGTGTCCTGGGCGTCGGCCAGGCGGATGCGCACTGCTGGCAGCACCGTGGGGCTGTTGCGGCCGTAGTGGTAGAGGTCTTCGCGGTCGATCAGTTCGGCACGGGCCACCGACTTCTCCTCGATGGCGGCGACGGCGGCGGCGAGGGTGGCCACGGCGACGGGCGCGGCGGCGCGGGCCTGGTCGTCGAAGCGCTGGGGGCCGGCCGGCGTGCGTACTTCGAGGTATTCCCGCCCGCCGAAGCGGTACCACTCGGCCTCGCGGGCATCCGCCACCTGGGCCAACTGGCGGCGCAGCAGATCCACGTCGGAGGATGGGCGGAAGGGGCCGCCGGCCAGACGCTGGGCGCTGCCCGGTGGCGGGCTGCTCATCTCCAGCAGACCGAAGGGATGGTTGGACAGCCAGCCGGACAGCAGCCAGGTGACGGCGAAGCCGCCGACGGCCAGCCCGGCCAGATGGTGCCAGCGTTTCCAGCCGTGGTAGGGCGTGATCTGGCCGCGCGGGTAGCGTCGCCGTACCCGCAGGCGCTGGATGCCCAGCACCAGGCCGGCGACGGCGGTCAGCAGCGCAACTGGCGGCAGCCACAGCACCAGCACGCGCCAGGTGCTCAGGTCGTCGCCGCGCAGCGGGGTGAAGTAGATCCAGTGAGGCACGCTGCCGAGCCAGCCGAGCAGGCGCTCGCGGCGGTGGGTGTCGGCCAGCACCTCGCCGTTCTTCGACGATACGTAGAGCACGGTGCCGGCATCGTCGTCGGCGGCGATGCGGAACAGCGGGCGGTGGGCGTTGTAGCTCGTGTAGACGCTCCACTGGTCGCGCTCGATGGATTCCGGTTCCGCCAGCGGTACGTTGGGCAGGAAGCGCCGGGCGGTCTCAAGGGCCATCTCCGCCGATACCGGGCCGACCCAGCGGCCGTCGTCGGCCCACACGCTGCAGGCCGTCTTGCCGCCGCTGAAGTGGTAGACCGGACGCCCGGCGAGCATGGCCAGACGCGCGCCGCGCGGCGTGCCGGGGCATTGGGCGGCCGCCTCGGCGGGGCTGATCCGCAGCGCCTCGCCGTGCAGGGTTTCCAGCTGCTGCACCCGCTCTTCCGTGGTCAGGCGCGGAAAGGGCGAATACAGCATCACCAGGCCAGAGACGAACCAGCCCAGCACCAGCAGGCCGGCACTGATGCCGAGCCAGCGGTGGAAAAGATGCAGGTAGCGGGAGAGGCGCGCGGACATCGTTGCGTAACGGTCAGTCCGGCTCGCCGGCCTGGTGGAAGACGTGCTCGGCCACCGGCTCGCCGCCGACCAGGTGCTCGCTGACGATGCGGTCCATCACCGCGTCGGTGACGCCGTAGTACCAGGTGCCGTCCGGCTGCACGCACAGGATCGGGCCGCCCTTGCAGGCGGCGAAGCACGCCGCCCGGGTGCGCTTGACGCGCAGCTCGCCGCCGTCCAGCCCGACGGCCTTGAACTTGGCGCCGAGGCTGTCGAACAGGGCCTGCGACTGGCCGTCGGCGGTGCATCGCGGGCCGGTGCATACCAGCAGGTGGCGGCGGTAGCCGCCGATCTTCGGCTTGATGGGTTCGCTCACGCCTCGGCCTCCTCGGCGGGGGCAGCGCTGGCGGCCTCGAAAGGTTCGGCCAGCAGCTCGGCGATGTAGTCCTCGGGCAGGCTGTATTCCTGTGCCAGTTCGGCGGCGGACAGGCCGCTGGCGTGGATCGCCGCCAGCCAGCCGTCGAGGCCGGTGGACAGGGAGCGGCCGGCCTTCTCGCCGTCGCGGGTGCTGCCGCTGTCCACGTCGTACTTGTTGGCGTAGCCGCGCGGCGTGACCATCAGGCCGTGCTTGACGAAGGTGTTGGAATTGCCGATCAGCACGGTAGACAGCATGCCGATGTCGCAGTCGGTCATGTTCTCGAGGGTGGTGAATTCGATGCGTTGCTTGGGGCGGTAGGCCGACTTGACGATGGCCACCGGCGTATCCGGCCGGCGGTGGCGCAGGAACAGGCGGCGGGCTTCGACGATCTGGCGGGTGCGGCGTCCACTCTTGGGGTTGTAGAGTGCCACCACGAAGTCGGAGGCGGCGACTGCCTCCAGGCGGCGGGCGATGGTCGGCCATGGGGTCAGCAGGTCGGACAGGGAGATCGCGCAGAAGTCGTGGGTCAGCGGCGCGCCGACCAGCGCTGCGCAGGTGTTGATGGCCGATGCGCCGGGGATGATCTCCACGTCGATGTCGGAATCCGGCGTCCATCCGGCCTGGAACAGTACCTCGAAGGTCGGCCCGGCCATGCCGTACACGCCGGCGTCGCCGGACGAGATCAGCGCCACCTTCTTGCCCTGGCGGGCGCGGTCGAGGGCCTCGATGGCCCGGTCGAGCTCCTCGGTCATCGACTTCTTGATGACTTCCTTGCCCTCGACGAGGTCGGCTACCAGGCGGATGTAGGTGACGTAGCCGATCACCGTGTCGGCTTCGGCGATGGCGGCGCGGGCGCGGGCGGTGAGGTGCTCGTGGCTGCCCGGGCCGAGGCCGACCAGCATGATCTTGCCGCGGCGTGCGGCGGAGGCGATGTCGTTCATTGGGGAATCCTCGCGATGGAGACGGTGGCGTTACGGCCGTCGGGGCCGCGGTATTTGTGTTTTTCGACGAGCAGCTGGCTCATGTCGGTACCGGCCGCCAGCAGCGCGGCGGCCTCCGAGACGGACGGCGTGCCGGTGTATTTGCGGACGGTTTCCGACGGGTTGGGGACTTCGATGCCGGCCAGCGCGGCGGCCGGGTAGAAGGTGATGTGCCAGCCCTGCCAGTGGGCAAATGCCTGTAGTCCGGGTTCGTCGGCTTTCAGGTCGATGCTGGCGACGGCGGCCACGTCCTGCAGCGTGGCGCCGCACAGGGCCAGCGCCTCGACGACGACCCAGGCCAGGCTTGCCGCCGGCGTCCCGCGGTCGCAGCCGATGCCGAGGGCGACGGGCTGGCGCGGGTTCACGGCGCGACCGGCGGACGGTAGATGACCCGCTTGCCGGCGAGGCGCGGGGCCAGTTCGGCCGGCTCGTCCCGATGGCTGATCCACAGCACGGCGCCGAAGCGCTCGGGCTCCACGTCCTCCAGGCGCGAGAAGGGAACGAGGTTGCCGGGCAGCGGGCCGCTGCGGCCGTTGGCGTGCTTGCGCCACCAGTCGGGGCTGCCGGCTTCCTGCACGACGGCGACCAGCTCGTCGTTGACCACCGCGGCGCTGGCCCGCACGACTTCGTCGTGACTGGCTTCAAAGGTCCAGCCCAGTTCGCGGCCGAGCAGATCGACGGCCAGGGTCTGGCGTGCGTCGGAGGCGGTGGTGAGCACCGGCGTGGCGTCGAGGGCGGTGGCGATGGTGCCGGCCAGCGCGTTGGCGCCACCCAGATGGCCGGACAGCATCGGGATCACGAAGCGGCCGGCTTCGTCGATGACCACCACGCCGGGGTCGGATTCCTTCTTGACCAGGTAGGGCGCGACCAGCCGCACCATCGCGCCGAGGGACACGATGGCGACGATGCCGTCGAAATTGGAGAACAGGATGGGGATCTGCTCGCCGGTCTTGCCGGCGTAGCAGGCGGCGGCGCCCGGTGCGGCGGCTTCGGCCTCGGCGGCGAATTTCTCGGGGGCGAACAGGCGCGCGCCGGGCAGCGCGGCGACCACGCGGCCGGCCAGCGCAATGCCGTGGCGGGTGATGGAGACGACCGCGATGCGGTTGGTGGGGAAGGGCAGGTGCTGGGACATGCTCGGGGTTCCGTCGGGGGGCGTGTTGGGGATGAGGGCTTGGATGGGCCAGCTGTTGGGGCGTAGGAATTTGCCCCAACAGCTGGCCCTGGTTTTCCGGGCCTCGTTCAGGCCGTCACGGCCGGCGCGTGCTTGCGGCAGCCGCGGCGCAGTTCGCCGCGGACCCGCTTGGGGTTCTGCACCAGCATCAGGGACAGGTAATTGACCTTCTGCCCGGCCAGGCTGGCCACGTCGTGGACGATGCGTTCGTCCGGCGAGCCGACCTTCTCGATGAAGCAGCTGGTGGCGAGCAGGCCGCGGCGGCTCAGCAGGTCGAGGATCTCGTCGAGCAGCGGCTTGACCTTCAGCAGCACCAGCGTGTCGAACTCGTCGAGCAGCCGCTCGACCACCGGCACGCCGTAGGCGGCGGGGATCACCGCGAAGGTCTCGTCCTCTTCGGCGAGGGACAGGCCGGTGCCGGCCGCGGCAGCGGCGAAGGAGCTGACGCCGGGGATCGTGTCGACCTCGACCTCCGGCGCCAGCTCGCGCACGACGCGGGCCAGGTGGCCGAAGGTGGCGAAGGTGGAGGCGTCGCCCTCGACGAGGAAGACCAGGTCGCGGCCCTCGCGCAGCAGCTCGACGGTGCGGACGGCGGCACGGGACCAGGCCTTGGCGAGGGCCACCGGATCGCGGGTCATCGGGAAGACCAGGGCTTCGGCATCTTCTGGCACGGCCAGGCCGCCGCGCTCGACGATGCCCAGCGCGTAGGAGGATTCCTCGGCCTTCTTCACCGGGTACAGCCAGCGCGCACCGGACTGCAGCGCGGCCCAGGCGCGGCGGGTGATGAGTTCGGGATCGCCGGGGCCGAGGGAGGCGCCGATCAGGCGCCCGAGGCGGGGAGCGGTCATTGCGGGGTTCCTTGCTGTTGGGGCACGGCCGGGGTGGCCGAGACGATCCACACCGGGTTCTGCGCGGCGAGGCGGTGCATGTCGAGGATGGGCTGGCTGCGGGCGGCCTGCAGCTGGACCACGTCCCACGTCGCACCGGCGGCGCTGAGCGCGGCGGTGGCGGTGGCCAGGTTTTCCAGCGTCACGAAGTTCATCACCAGGCGCCCATTGGGGCGTAGGCGGGCGAGGACCAGGCGGATCAGCTCGGCCAGTTCGCCGCCGGAGCCGCCGATGAAGACGGCATCCGGGTCCGGCCATTGGTCCAGCCCGGCCGGCGCCTTGCCCTCGGCCAGCGTGTAGTTGCTGGCCTTCAGGCGGCGGGCGTTCTCGCGGGCGTTGTCGGCATCGCCGGGGTTCTTTTCGATGGCCCACACGTGGCCGTCGGGGGCCAGGCGGGCCGCCTCCAGGCCCACCGAGCCGGAACCGGCGCCGATGTCCCACACCCGGCTGTCGGGCCGCAGGCCCAGCTTGGCGAGGGACAGGGCGCGGGCTTCCTGCTTGGTGATGAGGCCTTTCTCGGGGGCGCGCTGCACGAAGTCGGTGTCGTCGAAACCGAAGGTGGCGCGGCCGTCGGGCGGCGTGATGCGCTCCAGCACGACGATGTTGGGATCGGGGAAGTCCATGCCGGCGGCGTCGGACAGCGGCAGATCGGCAAACAGCGTTTCGTCCGGCAGGCACAGGCGGGCGGCGACCGACAGGCGGAAATCGTCCTTGTGGCCGGCGGCGATCAGTGCCCGGGCGATGCGCGCCGGGTTGTTGTCCGGGCCGGTGAAGGCGCCGATCAGCGCGTGCCGGGCGGCGGCGCGGACGAGGGGGTAGAGGCCGTGCTCGGGTGTTGCGCCGACCTGCCATTCGCCGGCGTCGCGGCTATGTACCGAGGAGATGGCGGCGGCCTGCCAGCACTTCTTGAAACGGGCGAAGGCCAGCTGCAGCGTGGACACGGCGGGGTGCACCGCAATGGCCTCGCTGCCGAGCTTGCTGGCCAGGAAGCTGGCGATGCCGTGGCACAGGGGGTCGCCGGTGGCCAGCACGGCACTGGTGTGGCCGGCGCCGCGCGCCGCACGGACCCATTCAGGGACACGGCCGAGTTGGCCGTCCATGTCTCGCAGTTCCACCCTGGGAGGGAGGTAGGGGGCCACGAGATCCAGCGTGCGGCGGGCGCCGATGAGGAGATCGGATTCGATGAGGACGGTGCGGGCCGGGTCGCCCAGGCCGAACCAGCCGTCATCGAGGATGCCGACGATGCGGCAGACTTCAGGCGAGTTCATGTTCTTCGACGGTGACGATGGGCACGCCTTCGAAATTGCAGGCGAGCACGGTGAGGCGATGGGGGCCGGGGTAGCGCTCGCGCAGGCTGCGGATGGCGCGCTCGGCGAGGGCCCGGTGGAAGGCCACGGTGAGGTTCAGCTCGGCCAGCCGCTCGGCGGCGAAGCGGGCCGTTTCGGCGGCACGGATTTCCTCGACCAGATCGGGCGGGGCGCCGACTTCTGCGGCGGCCGAGGCGATCAGTTCCCGGTCCACCTCCTCGCGCCAGGCGTGGGTAACGGACAGGCCCTGGGCGATCTTGGTGAGCTTGCCGACCATCGCGCCGACGATGATGTGCTGCATGCCCTGCTTGACGGCGGTCTGGAAGGCCGCCTTGACGAAGTCGCCCATCTGGACGAAGCAGGCTTCGTCCAGCTCCGGAAAGCTGCGCATCGCGCATTTCTCGGTGCGCCCGCCGGTGGTGAACACCACGCTGGTCTGGCCCTGGTTGGCGGCCACGTCCACCGCCTGTACCACGCTGGCCCGGAAGGCCGCGGTGGAGTAGGGGCGCACGATGCCGGTGGTGCCGAGGATGGAGATGCCGCCGAGGATGCCGAGGCGGGCATTGAGGGTCTTCTTGGCCATCTCCTCGCCGCCGGGCACCGAGATGGTCACCGCGATGCCGTCGCCGGCTTCGAGGATCGGGGCGCCGGCGGCGCGCACGTTGTCGGTGATGTTGCGCCGCGGCACCGGGTTGATCGCCGGTCCGCCGACGTCGAGGCCGAGGCCGGGTTTGGTGACGGTGCCCACGCCGGGCCCACCGCGCAGCACGATCTGGCCGGCGGCGCCGGGCAGGCGCTCGACCTCGGCGGTGAGGTGGGCGCCATTGGTGGCGTCCGGATCGTCGCCGGCGTCCTTGACGCTGACCGCGCGCGCGTGCAGGCCGTCGGTCCAGCCGTCGGTGATGGAAAAGCGTACCCGCTGGGTGTTGGGCAGCACGCATTCAATCGCCTCGGGTACGCGGCCCTGCACCAGCCCGAGGGTCGCGGCGGCGGCGGCGGCGGCGGAGTTGGCGCCGGTGGAGAAGCCCGTACGGTTGCCGCGATCCCGTTTCGGATCGCCCTTGCGGACCTTCTCGGAGAGCGTGTGACCTGCAGCCATCGGCGTCCTCAGGCGGCCTGGCGCTGGCGCTCTTCGGCCAGACCCAGGATGGCGTGGATGGCGGCGACGACCAGCGTCGAGCCGCCCTTGCGGCCGCGAATGGCGACCCACGGCACGTCGCCCAGCTCCATCAGCAGGTCCTTGGATTCGGCTGCCGACACGAAGCCGACTGGCATGCCGACGACCAGCGCCGGGCGGACGCCTTCCTCGCGGATCAGGCGGACGATCTCGATTAGCGCGGTGGGCGCGTTGCCGATGCCGATGATGGCGCTGTCGAGGAAGCCCAGCCGGTGGGCCTTGCGCATGGCCTGCACGGCGCGGGTGGTGTCCTCGGCCTGGGCGGCGGTGATCACGTCCGGGTCGGAGATGAACTGGTGGGTCGTCATGCCGAAGTGCGCGAGGCGCGGTTTCGACAAGCCGACGCAGATCATCTCCACGTCGGCCACGACCGGCGTGTTGCCGGCCAGGATGCGCTCCAGCCCGGCCTGCATGGCCTGCGGGTGGAAGGCGGTGAGGCCGTTGAACTCGAAGTCGGCGTTGGCGTGGATCATCCGCCGCACCAGCGGCCATTGCTCGGTGCTGTAGGCGTGGGGGCCGGCTTCCCGGTCGATGATCGCAAAGGAGTCGTGCTCGATGGCGCGGCCGGCGGCGGTGAGCTGTTCGGTGACGGTGTTGGCGCTCATGGCGGGCTCAGGCGTGGGCGTGTTCATGGGGGTGGTCGTGGCCATGGCCGTGCTCGTGGCCGTGGTCATGACCGCAGCCGGCGTGGCCGGTGTGGGTATGGCTGTGGTCGTGCAGGTGTTCGGCCTCGGCCGCCTGGCGGTACTTGCAGCCGTCGCATTCGAGCAGGCCACCCTCCGGCAGTTCGGCGCCGGCCACGCGGGCGTCGAGCAGATCGAAGATGCCCTTGTCGAAACCGAAGTGGGTGCCCAGCGCGAAGGCAACCTGCGGGTACTGCTGGCGCAGGCGTTCCAGCTGGGCCTGGATGCGCTCGATCAACACGCCGGTGAACAGGTACACCGGCACCACGCAGATCTGAGTCATGCCCAGGCGAACCTGGCGCTGGACGATGGTCTCGAGGCGCGGCCAGGTGACGCCGGTGAAGGCCAGGTCCACCATCTCGTGGTCGTTGTCTTCGAAGAGCCAGCGCGCCATGCGGGCCAGTTCGCCGTTGGCGCCGGCGTCCGACGAACCGCGGCCGAGCAGGACCACGCCGGTGGTCTGCGGGTCGGGCATCGCCAGGGATTTCATCAGGCGGTCGAGTTGGCCCTGCAGCACGGCGAGGATCTCGCGGCCCATGCCCAGGTGGCGGGTGCAGCCGAAGTCCACGCCGGTGTGGCGGGCGCGGGCCTCCTCGATGGCGGCCGGCAGCTCCATCTTCACGTGGCCGGCGGCGTTGAGGATGAAGGGCAGCACCACGACGCGGCGGCTGTCGCGGGCGGCGCGGTCGAGGCCTTCGGCGAGCAGCACGTCGGCGTGCTCGATGAAGCACACCTCGATGCGCCAGGCCGGGTGGCGTTCGCGCCACTGGGCGGCGAAATGCAGGATTTCCTTGTTGCCGTCCCGGTTGCGGGAGCCGTGGCCGACGAGGAGCAGGGTGGTGTCGTTCATGCGGAAGTCTCTTCAGAAGCGGCCGAAGCCTTGCGGAAGCGGTGGCCGAAGGCGGGGTCGTAGAGCTTGGAGCGGGCCAGGGTCGGCCAGTCGGCGGCGCCCAGCGTGGGGCTGGCGATGATCATCGCCTGGCTGGCGATCTTCTCGGCCTGGCAGCGTTTCTTGATGTCGGCGAGGGTGCCGCGGACGATCTTTTCCTCGCCCGGCCAGCTGGCCTTCTGCACCACCAGGATCGGCGCGTCCTCGGCCCAGCCGGCGGCGCGCAGCGCGCGCTGCACCTCATGCAGCAGGGTGATCGACAGGAAAATGCACAGGGTCGTCCTGTGGGCGGCCAGGGCTTCCAGTTCCTCGCCCGCCGGCATCGGCGTACGCCCGGCGACGCGGGTCAGGATCACCGTCTGCGTCACTTCCGGCAACGTGAGGGTTTCGCCGGCCGCCGCCGCCGAGGCGAAGGCCGACGAGACGCCCGGGACCACCGACCATTCGATACCGGCGGCGGTGAGCGGGCGGGTCATCTCCACCAGCGCTCCGTACAGGCCGGGGTCGCCGGTCTGCAGGCGCACCACGGTGGCGTGGCGGGCGGTCTGGTCGAGGAGCCAGGCGCTCATCTCTTCCAGCGTCATGTCCTTGGAGTCGCGGATCTCGCAGCCGGGCGGCGCGAACAGCGTCGCCGCCTGATCGACCAGCGAGCCGGCGAAGAGGATCGCGCCGGCTTCTTCGAGCAGGCGGCGGCCCTTCACGGTGAGCAGCTCCGGGTCGCCCGGACCGGCGCCCACGAACCAGACCTTGCCGGCCATCAGGCAGCCTTCGCGGCGAAGCAGAAGCGCACCACCGGGTTGTCCTGGCGGCGGCCGATGGCCTGCAGGGCCAGCAGCGTGAAGATCGGCTCGACCATCACGATGGCGGCGTAGGACGAAGCGAAGGCGAGCCAGGCGGAGAAGGGCGTGGCGACTTCACCGATGGCGAGCCAGAAGCCGACCATCAGCGTCACGCCGCTGTAGAAGGCGGCGTCGAGCTTGAGGATGCTGCGTACATCCAGCTTGGCGAGGCGCTGGCCGAAGGTGGCATGCACGACCATCAGCGGCACGGCGAGGGACAGGGTATTGACGCCCAGGTGCACCAGGTCGGTCGGCTCGAAGATCAGCCCTTGGGCCAGCAGGCCAATGGCGAAGCCGAACAAGGCCGGTACGAAGCCGAGGGACAGGTAGATCGGCATGGCGCCGAGGAAGTGCAGCTCGGACGGGCCAACCTTCAGGTGGAAGGCCTGCATGAACAGCGTGAAGAAGACGCCGGCGATGAGCGTGCGGACGATCAGCTGCGGTTGCTTGAGGAGGTGGACGGACTGGCTGCCGAGCAGCGCCACGGCGGCGGCGTTGGCGGCGACGATCTTGGCACTGGCGACGTACCCCGGTTCGATGTGCATGTTTGCTTTCCTTCGTGTCGATTGAACGAAGTGCGGCAGGGCAACGGGGATGTGCAGAACAAACGCATACAGACCAGGCGGGTGCGGACCTGTGGCGGCGACGGTTCCGGGAAACAGCGGAGGGAACAGGACGGCAACGGGTCTGGGCAAGCCCATCGGTCGGATCTGCCCACACCCCGGGGCCGGTACCACACCCAATCGTCACAGGCCGGTCTTCTGGCTCGCCTTCATTCTCGTCTGCCAACCTTCCCGGGAAAAACCCAGTGGCGTAGAGCAGATTCGTCAGGCTTACAGCAGCGGGGGCTGCGCCGGAATGGTCGGGGAGAGCATGCTCCCGACGTCACCGGACTTCCCGTTTCACCTTTCCCGCAGACGCGGGGTCGGCACCCGTAACGGCGCGGAGTCTAACTGTATGTTCTTTACGCGCGCAAGCTTCCCTGGCGGCAGGCAGGGATCGATGCTGGGTTTTGCCCGTTTCGGGGATAGAATTTCCGGGACTGGGAATTTTTCACAGGGATTGGAGGGTAATCCCGCACCATTCCGGGATTGACCCAGCCCGCAGGCAGCGGAATACTTGCATCTGTAATAACCCCGGTCCCTCCAGCGGATCAATATCCCGTGGTGTCTTGACTGCCGTGCAACCCGATCCCTTTTTCCCGCCCGGCCGCGGCATGGCCTCGTCTTCTCTTCCTGACGCTTGTTCTGACAGGGACCGGAGTCGATGCGAGGACACGAATGCCGACGCCCTGGATGCGGAGGCCGAGGCCCTGCTCGCCGACATCAATTCCTTTGACCTTGAGGCAGCGCGCAAACGCGTGCAGGAGATCGACTCCCGCTACACCGGCCTGCCCCGTTCGAGGGAGACCTATCACGAGGTCCCGGGCAACGACTTCCCGCCGGTGCGCCTGGCGGGCCAGGCAGCTGCCGTTCAAAAGGACGAGGAGCCGCTGCCTACGGTGCGGAGCGGCGGTCTGCTGGACCAGTTGCGCGGTGAGGTGGAGACCCGCCAGCGGGCCGTCGAAGATGCGTTCGAACGGGTCGACGCTGCCAAGACCAGCCTGGACCGGCGCTTGCGCGCGGCTTTCGAATATTTCCACGACCTGAGCACCCAGCTCAACTATCTCAAGCCCCAGGTGGCGCGCAATTACATTTTCCTGAATGCCGACGATGCGTTTCGCAACCTGGCTTGGCTGGAGGGTTTCGCAGATTTCCGTACTCAGGCCGAGAGCGATGGCGGCCGCATCGAGAGGGTGACCTTCGGCTACACGCTGAAGGGCGGCGGTGTGCGCATCATCGAGCGTGCCGGCCATGCGGTCGAACGCCTGCGCCAGATGCTGTTCGACCTCGGGTTGCGTTTCGAATGCGTCGAGCGGCGCAATCGCCAGCGTGAGCTGGAGCTCGGCACTTTCACGGTGAGCGACGAGATCAGCGTGCAGGTGGTGTGGCGGGCCGACTTCGAGAACCGCCAGGTAGTCATCGAGTCGCGCAACCTGGAGCGCTTCGGCTTTGCCTCCTGTCGCGTGCCGGCGGACGCCATCGGCCCTGAGCTGCTGGACGAGTTCGGTCGGCTCGTCCTCGGCAAGGAAAACAGCTTCCGTTCATTCGTCGTGCGCTGAGTCCGCCGAGGCGGTGAGGGGCAGGCGCACGG
The DNA here is from genome assembly GCF_056724025.1 of Zoogloea sp. JDB1. NCBI lineage: Bacteria > Pseudomonadati > Pseudomonadota > Betaproteobacteria > Rhodocyclales > Zoogloeaceae > Zoogloea > Zoogloea sp. JDB1. The sequence continues at coordinate 4,889,190 of NZ_CM161496.1, read as the reverse complement.
TGACGGCCAGCCCCGGCCGGTCGGCTGCACCCGGGCTGTCATCCTCCACGCGCAGGCGGGGCCATCGGCGGCGCGCCGGCATCGTCTGCCTGAACATTCACCTGCACCGTCATGACGCCACCGGCAGGCGTGTAGCGCAAGGCGTTGTCCACCAGGTTGGAGATCATCGCGCGCAGCAGTAGCGGTTGGCCGCCGCTACGTTCGGGTTCAGCCCTGCTGGAGCAGGCTGGCGGCGACGGCTTCCGCGACCCGGATGCCGTCCACGCCGGCCGACAGGATGCCGCCCGCGTAGCCGGCACCTTCGCCGGCCGGGTAGAGGCCCTTGGTGTTAAGGCTCTGCAGATCCTCGCCGCGGGTGATGCGTAGCGGTGACGAGGTGCGCGTCTCGACGCCGGTGAGCACCGCGTCGTACATGTTGAAGCCGCGGATCTGGCGGTCGAAGGCCGGGATAGCCTCGCGCATCGCGGTGATCGCGTAGTCGGGCAGCGCCGTGGCCAGATCGCCGAGCAGCACGCCCGGCTTGTAGGACGGCTCGACGCCGCCCAGCGCGGTGGAGGCCTTGCCGCGCAGGAAGTCGCCGACCAGCTGAGCTGGGGCTTCGTAGGTGCCGCCGCCGAGCACGAAGGCATGGCTCTCCAGCTTGCGCTGGAACTCGATGCCGGCCAGCGGGCCGCCGGGGTAATCCTTCTCGGGATCGATGCTGACCACGATGCCCGCGTTGGCGTTGCGCTCGTTGCGCGAATACTGGCTCATGCCGTTGGTGACGACGCGGTTCGGTTCCGACGTGGCGGCCACCACCGTGCCGCCCGGGCACATACAGAAGCTGTATACCGCGCGGCCGTTGGAGGCGTGATGCACCAGCTTGTAGTCGGCGGCGCCGAGCAGCGGATGGCCGGCGTGGGGTCCGAGGCGGGCCTTGTCGATCAGTGATTGCGGATGCTCGATGCGGAAGCCCACCGAGAAGGGCTTGGCTTCCATGAAGACGCCCTTGGCGTGCAGCATCTCGAAGGTGTCGCGGGCGCTGTGGCCGAGGGCCAGCACCACGTGGTCGCTGCGCAGCTCGTCGCCGGTGGAGGTGCGCACGCCGCGCACCTGGCCGTCCTCGACGATCAGATCGGTGACGCGCTGCTGGAAGCGGATCTCGCCGCCGAGCTCGGTGATCTCGGCGCGCATGGTTTCGACCATACCGACCAGCCTGAAGGTGCCGATGTGGGGCTTGGAGACGTAGAGGATCTCCTCCGGTGCGCCGGCCTTGACGAACTCAGTGAGGACCTTGCGGCCGTAGTGCTTGGGGTCCTTGATCTGGCTGTACAGCTTGCCGTCCGAGAAGGTGCCGGCACCGCCTTCGCCGAACTGCACGTTCGACTCCGGGTTGAGGGTGTTCTTGCGCCACAGGCCCCAGGTGTCCTGGGTACGCTCGCGCACCGCTTTGCCGCGTTCGAGCACGATCGGCTTGAAGCCCATCTGGGCCAGGATCAGTGCCGCGAAGATGCCGCAGGGGCCGAAGCCGATGACGATCGGGCGGTGCGTGAAGTTGGGCGGGGCCTTGCCGATGAAGTGGTATTCGGTGTCCGGCGTCGGTTTGACGTGGATGTCGTCGGCAAACTTCTGCAGCAGTGCGGGCTCGTTCGTCGCTTCCAGGTCGACGATGTAGATGAAGCACAGGCGCACGTTCTTACGCGCGTCGTAGCTGCGCTTGAAGACCTTGAAGCTGATGAGCTGGTCGGCGGAAATGCCGAGGCGCTGGACGATGGCGGCGGGCAGGGCCTCTTCCGGGTGGTCGAGGGGCAGGCGGAGTTCGGAGATGCGCAGCATGGCGGTCATGGCGGGGTAGTTGGTCCCGCAGATGGCTTTCGGGCCGCGATTTTACAGTTGACCGGTGGTGTTGCTGCAAGCTTGTGCGAGAAGAGCGTGGGACTGGACCGCGCAGGCCCGGCGGGCGTCGGGATCGAGGGCGGCCAGCCAGGGTTCGGGCAGGCTGCTGGGGCCGTACAGGGCGCCGGCCAGCATGCCGGCGATGGCGCCGGTGGTGTCGGCATCGCCACCGCGGTTGACTACGTTGATCAGGCAGGTCTCGAAGCTGTCGGTGTCGAGCAGGGCCTGGAAGACCGCACGCAGCGTGTCCTTGATGAAACCGGAGGGGTTTTCCTCGCGCTTGCCGGCCGGGTCGAAGAGCGGGAAGGCAGCGACCAGCGGCTGCAGGCGGTGGCGGATCAGCACGTCCCGGTCGGCGCCGTGCAGCGCGTCCTGGACCATCAGCACGATGGTCTCGGTGCCGGCATCGGAGAGGGGATTGTTGTGGGTCAGGTGGGCCTGTACGCGGCAGGCGGTGCGCACCGCGTTTTCCGGCTGACCGAGGGTGGCTAGAGCGACTGGCAGCACGCGCATGCAGGCGCCGTTGCCTGCGTCGTGCTCGCTGGGCGGGGCTGCAAGGCGGCCGGTGCGGCGGAATTCGATGATGCCACGCCGAACGGTGTTGCCGATGTCCACCGGCTTGGCGCGCATCCACGCGTCGAAGGACTCGCCGATGGCGCGGGCGTCGATGCCGTTGGCGGCCAGGATCGCGTCGCCGAGGGCCAGCGCCATGGTGGTGTCGTCGGTGACCGCGCCGGGCTTGAGCTTCAGCCAGCCGCCGCCGCGGATCGTGCGGTGGCAGCCATGCTGAGCCTGGATCTCCCGTGGCGTCATGAACTCCACGGTGGCGCCCAATGCGTCGCCCAAGGCGAGGCCCAGATAGGCGGCCTCGGCCCGGGCGGCGGCGACGTCAGCGGCCGATGGCTCCATTACAGCATGCGAGTCGGACATGGAGCGCTGCATCATCGGCCGCCGACGTTCAGGCGCTGGGATACTCGATGGTGACGTCCTCGTCGCGGACGATCATCTGGCAGGCCAGGCGCCACGGGGTCGGGAAGTCGTCCACGTCCATCTTGGCTTCCTCCTCGGCGGACAGCTTGCCGAGTTCCTTCAGGGTCTTGCGCTCGCTGTTGGTCAGCGGGCCGGCGTGGACAGTGCCGCCCTTGGTGATGTTGGTGACCTTGCACAGGCAGGTGCCGCATTCGCCGTTCTGACAGCCGAAGTCGATCGGGACGTGGTTCTCCTTGGCCAGTTCAAGGACGGTCTTCTTGTGGCTGCCAGCCACGGCGTAGACCGTCTTGTCCTTGTGCATCGGGCTGGTGAAGGTGATGAGAGCCATGGTTTTCCTCCTACGTGAGTGATGCGGCCGGAGCCGGTATGGCGGAGGCCGCGGGTTCCACAACGATTCTCTCTGTCGCTGGTGGGGATGCTCCTTGGGGGCCTCAGCCCGGGCGGACGACGACCTCGCCCTGCAGCACCTGGGCCTGGCAGGCCAGGCGGTTCTGGCGGCCGGCCATCTGCTCCTGCAGCACCTTGGTCTCGAGCAGGGAGGGATTGGCCAGGTTCTCCATGCCTTTGACGATCTTCATCATGCAGGTGCCGCATTCACCTTCGCGACAACCGTAGGTGATGCCGGCGCCGACCTTTTCGGAAACCTCGATGAGGCGGGTGCCGGCGGGCACGGTGACGGCGACGCCGATGTCTTCAAACAGTACTTGTGCCTTGGGCATGGGATGTCCTCCGGGAAATGGGGGGTTTCGGAATCGATGGGGGTCAGGTGAGTTCGGCTATGTCCACGACGCGGAAGCCGGCCTGGCCGGTGAGCTGGAGGGCCAGGTTGCGGCCGAAGGCGTGGCAGTCGGCGAGTTCCTCGCCGGTGGGGATGAGCTTGAGCTTGATGCCCGGGCAGGGCACCCGCAGCTTGAGCCCGCGCAGGCGGTCTTCGAGCATGCCGACCGCTTCGCCGCTCCAGCCGTAGGAGCCGAAGGCTGCACCGAGCTTGCCCTTGAGGGGCACCTGGGTGAGGCAGGAGAGCAGGTCCCAAACCGGTTTGACGGCGTCGCCGTTGATCGTCGGCGAGCCGATGGCGAGGCCGTCGGCTTCCTCGATGAGGTCCACGAAGGGCGTGACTTCGCCGCCCTGCAGGTCGTAGACGGACACCCGTACACCGTCCACGGTCTCGGCGCCGTCCTTGACGGCCTGGGCCATCACAGCGGTGTTGCCATAGGCGGAGATGTAGAAGATCACCAGTGTCTTGTCGCGCTGGCTGGCTTCGTTGGCGAGCTGGCTTTCGGCGAGCTGGCGGTAGCGCTTCACGTAGCCGCGTGGGGCGTCCCGGTGGATGGGGCCGTGGGCCGGGCAGATGAGGTTCAGCTCCAGGTCTTCGACGAGGGGCAGGGCGGCCAGCACGTGCTCCCGGAAGGGGCGCATGATGTGCTGGTAGTAGTACTCGAAGGAGAAACGGAAGTCGCCGACGTGGTCGTTGAACAGGCGTGGGTCGCAGAAGTGACAGCCGAAGATGTCGCCTGAGAACAGGATGCCGTCCTCGACTAGATAGGTGCACTGGGTATCGGGCCAGTGCAGGAAGGGCGTGTGCAGGAAGCGCAGGCTACGGTCGCCGAGCGATACCGTGTCGCCCTGGGTGACGGTGGTGAAGTCCAGCGATTCGCCGTCGTACTTGAGCAGCCCCTTGAGCATCAGTGGAGCGCGGTGGGAAATGTACAGGCGCGCCTGAGGGGCCCGCCGCAGCAATTCGGGCAGTGCGCCGGTGTGGTCGGGCTCCAGGTGGTTGAGGACGATGGTGGTGATCTCGTCGTAGCGGGCCACCTGTTCGAGCCGGGAGAAGAATTCATCGGCGAATTCGGCCTTCACCGTGTCGATGATCGCCACGCCCTCGCTGCCGCGCACGCAGTAGCTGTTGTAGGTGGTGCCGTTGGCGGTCTTGAGGATGATGTCGAAGCTGCGTAGGGTCGGGTCGAGGGCGCCGATCCAGTGCACGTCCTCTGCCACCGGAACGGCATCAAAATCGCCGCCGGGCCGGCGTAGGCGAACCGGAGCGGCGATCATCCGGGGCCTCCGTTGCCGCAGGGCGGCGTGTTGGGCTTGTGGCTGCAGCCTTCGCCGGGCGGCGTTCCGAGGAAGCCGTCGGGCGAGCGGCCCAGGCCGGCGGCGATGGCGGCCGGCTCGAAGCCGAGCAGGTGGGTGTCGCCGATGCGGATCAACGGGCGGCGGATCAGCAGCGGTTCGGCCAGTAGTGCGGCAAGGGCTTCATCGCGGGACAGGGCTTCGGGAACGATTTCGCCCGATTTGACCCTGGGGGCGGCCCGGTTGAACCAGGATGCCGAGGGGTGCGGGGCGAGGAAGGCGAGCAGGCTGTCGGCAGTCCACGGGTGAGCGAGCAGGCTGCGGGGGGCGACCTCGCACCCCGCAGCCCGCAGGCTGGCCACCTGCTTCGTGTTCGTCGAACAGCCGGGCTTTTCGAAGAACTCGATGGTCGTCATGGCGGGCTCCCGTCAGCTGCTGCTCACCTTGGCTGCCGTGCCTTCCAGCGCACCGGCGGCTTCCATCAGCAGTTGCAGCGGGATGCCGGTCAGGGAACCCGGCGGGTTGAGGGCATCACCCAGCTCATCGACGATGGCACCTTCGATGGGGCAGATCGCCGCGCATTGGGCGTCCGCGAAGTCGCCGGCGCATTCGGTGCACTTGTCGGGGTCGATCTCGAAGTGCGGGGAAGCGGAGTAGATCGCCTTGTTGGGGCAAAGGGGCTCACAGGCCCAGCAGTTCACGCACAGGTCGTTGATTTCGAGTGCCATCGCAGCGCTCCTTGTTTTGGGCTTGGGTGGGGCTCCCGGGGTGCCGCTCTGGCGGACGGCGCTCCGGGAGCGGTCTGCATGCCTGGGTCAGGACTGGAGACTCAGGCGGCAGACTGGGCAGGTGCTTCGACGGGGGCGACCAGCTTGCCTGCGGCGGCCATCTCGGCATACACGGCCATCACCGCGTCCTCGATGCCCTCCATGGCATGCTCGCCGTTCGGTGCAATGCCGGCTTCTTCCAGCAGGCCCCAGGGCTCGTAGCCGATCTTCGAGCACAGCACCACTTCGCAGCCTTCCAGCGTCTTGACGGTCTGCTGCAGCGTGGTGTCCGCGTCGCCGCAGGTGTCGCCACCGCTGCAGTAGAGGTCGGTCTTGCGGTGGCCGAGGAAGCGCACGCCCTTCTCGGAGGCCTCGTAGACCAGGAACTCCTTGGCATGCCCGAAGTGCTGGTTGATCAGCCCGCCGCCGCTGGTGGCCACGGCCATCTTGACCGGCCGCAGGGCCTCCTTGGTGGCAAGGCCGCTCATGTCGAGGGCGACCAGCTTCGGTGCCGGTGCGGCAGCCTTGGCGTTTCGCTTCTCTTCCAGTTCGGCAGCGATGCGGTCGCGGACTTCGGCACGGCGGGCGGCTGCGCCTTCCAGGTCGAGCTCGTACTCGGCGATCTTGTCGAGCGTGAACTCTGCACCCCGGTCTTCGCCGAGCAGGCCGACGGCGTCGGCACGGCACTGGCGGCAGTGGCGCATCATGTTCATGTCACCGGCACAGGCGTCCTGCAGGGCCTGCAGTTCGTCCTGGGTCGGGCCGCGCTGGCCGGTCAGGCCGTAGAAGGTGCCATGCTCGGCCTCGGCGATCAGCGGCATGACGTTGTGCAGGAAGGCACCCTTGGACTTCACGACGCGGCTGACTTCCTTCAGGTGCTCGTCATTGACGCCGGGGATCATCACCGAATTCACCTTGACCAGAATGCCCTTGGCGATACACGCCTCAAGGCCCTTCTGCTGCTGCTCGATGAGGATTGCGGCGCCTTCGCGGCCCTTGATGCGCTTGTTGTTCCAGAAAATCCACGGGTAGATCTTGGCGCCCACGTCGGGATCGACGCAGTTGATGGTGATCGTTACGTGGTCAATGTTGTGTTTGGCGATCTCGTCCACCGACTGCGGCAGCATCAGACCATTGGTCGATACGCACAGCTTGATGTCCGGAGCGTGTTCGCTGAGCATCTGGAAGGTCGCGAAGGTACGCTCGGGGTTGGCCAAGGGGTCTCCCGGCCCCGCGATGCCCAGAACGCTCATCTGCGGGATCTCAGAGGCGACGACCAATGTCTTCTTGGCGGCCTGGTCGGGCGTGAGGAGTTCCGACACCACGCCAGGACGGGATTCGTTGGCGCAGTCGTACTTGCGGTTGCAGTAGTGGCACTGGATGTTGCAGGCCGGGGCGACGGCCACGTGCATCCGTGCGAAATGGTGGTGGGCGTCTTCCGAATAGCAGGGGTGGTTGAACACCTTCTGCAGGATTTCGTCCGGGATCTGATTGAGCTGGTCCGCGGTCGAGCCGCAGGAATGCGAACTACACCCGCCGCCGCCGGATTCGGCGGTATTGCTGATCACTGGCAGTTCCATGGTTGGGGTCCCCACTCGGTTCGTTTGTGGGAGTGGAATTGCAAGCCGCGTACCAGCTCGGAGTTGTTGTCTAAGTATTTGAAATTAAATGTTTGTTGTGTTTCTGTGGGGCCTGCCTGTCGCGAATGTCACAGGTTCATCGGCCCGTAGCGTGAGGAATGCGACAGCTACGTACGAAACCGCGGCCGGGAGGCCGCGAATTTTCGCGCTGACGGGCAATCCGGCATCAGGCGCGGACCGGTACCAGCGCGGGTTCCGGCACCAGCTTGCGATTGATGGCGGCGAGCTTCTCGATCTGCCGGCTGACGTTGTACTGCACGCGTTCAGTGATGCGGTCGATGACACGGCGCATGTCGTCGCCGAGCTCTTCCATCACGAGGGAGCGGTTCTTCATCTGGATGACGATGCGGCACAGTTTGTCGGCACCACCACCATGGGGGCCGTTGATGTCGGACAGACGCACGCTGACGGACTGGACGACATGGCCGAAGCGACCAAGGGCGCCCTGGATGCGCTGAGCAGCATGGGTACGCAGGGTCTTGGCAGCAGGCAGGCCCTTGGCCTTGATCTGGACTTCCATTCTTATCTCCTTTGCGTTTTGGAAGGTTCACTGTATTGGCATCAATGAATCAGGTAAAGACGTATTAATCGAAGCTTTGTTTCGATATATTCGAATCTTTACAAAAGCTGTGACGGGCCGTGAATCTCAAGCATCTGTTCTATTTCTGGAAGACCGCGCGCAGCGGCGGCGTGGTCAAGGCTGGCGAGGCGCTGCATGTCACGCCGCAGACCATCAGCGGCCAGATCCGCCTGCTGGAAGACAGCCTGGACACCCAATTGTTCACCCGCGACGGGCGGAGCCTGGAACTGACGCCAGCTGGGCGCATGGCGATGGAGTACGCCGACGAGATGTTTTCGCTGAGCGCCGAACTGGAGCAGGCCTTGCGCCATTATCCCAAGGGACGGCCGGTGGAATTCCGGGTTGGCGTGTCGGATGCGGTGCCCAAGTCGATCGCCTATCGCCTGCTGCGGCCGGCGGTAGATCCGACCGACCCGGTGCGCATCATCTGCCGGGAATGGCGGCTGGATCGCTTGCTGACTGAACTGGCGGTGCACAAGCTCGATCTGGTGATCGCCGATTCACCGATCCCTCCCAGCGTCGATGTGCGGGCCTACAACCATCGCCTCGGCGAGTCGGGTCTGAGTTTCATCGCCGCGCGTTCGCTGCTCGGCGAGCAACTTCCCGAGTTTCCTGCCTGCATGGGGAGTCTGCCGACACTGCTGCCGGGCGAAGATTCGGCGATCCGCCGCAAGTTCGAGGACTGGCTGGATCGCAAGCGGCTTCGGCCGCGCATCGTCGGCGAGTTTGACGACACTGCACTGATGACAGCCTTTGGTCGTGCCGGCGTCGGGGCCTTCGTGGTGCCTACGGCGATCGAGCAGGAAATTCTCGGCACCGGCGACCTGTTGGTGCTGGGGCGGGCGGAGGAGGTGCGGATCGAGTACTACGCGATCTCGGTCGAGCGGCGCCTGACCCACCCCTGTGTGCTGGCCATCTCCGATGCGGCCAAGGCGGGACTGGAGGCGATGGGCCGCGGCGGTGTCGTGGCCCAGGCGGAGCCAGATTGAAAAAAACCCTGCTCGGGCCGGAAGGCCGCGGGCAGGGCGAGGGTAGTGGCCGGTTGGTACTACTGCTGCTTGAAGAAGGATCAGCCGTTCTGCTGGATGCCGGCGAGCAGCCAGCCGCCGTTGCCGCTGCGCGGTTTGGTGAGGTGCCACAACTCGTCAATGCCTTCCGGTGCCGCGTTCGGATCCTCGCGCAGCAGGCCGGTGAAGCGCACGGTGACGATGTAACGCTCGGCTTCCTCGGCGACATCGATGACTTCGGCGTTGAGGGAGACCACGTCGGTCTTCTGCGTCGAGGCCGGCTCGGACATCCAGTCCATCTTGATCTCTGCGAACATCTCCGGCGTGGTGTATTCCCGCACGTCGTCCAGGTTGCGCGCATCGTTGGCGGCCTGCAGGCGGATGAAGTTCACCTTGGCGTGGCGCACGAAGCCTTCAGCATCGAAATCGGCCGGGATGTTGCCGGCACGCGTCGCGGACAGAGGCGTTGCCGGCGCCGCGCTGCCGCCACCGAAAGCGGGCGTCGCGCTGCTGGTGCTGCCATAGGACTGGGGCGCGCCGGAATATCGCATCGGGTTCGCACCCGCACCGGCCAGCGCCGGCTGCTGGGAGGCCGCACGGCGGCGCATGAAGAGGCCGATCAGCGCGATGGCGGCAAAGGCGATCAGGGCCATCGTCATCATCGAGGCGAGTTCTTCACCGAAACCGAAGTGGGAGGCCAGGGCGGCCAGGCCGATACCGGCGGCCAGACCGGCCAGCGGGCCCATCCACGAGCGCTTGGGCGTGGCCGCAGCTGCGGCGGCGCCGGCGGCGGCCGGCTGGGCGTGGGGAGCGGCGGCCGCGCCCGGCGCCTGGGCCGGGGTTGCCGGCGTGGCGTTGGCGGACTTGGGCTGACTGAGTTCCTGGCGCTGCATGCCCGAGGACTTGCCGCCACCAAAGCGCTTGGCGGCGTCTGCATCACCGGTTACGAGGGTCAGGCCCAGGGCCAGGGCGGCGCCCATCAGGGCAAAGGATTTCATGCGTGTCTCCTGTGATTGGGGTAGCGACCAATGAAGGATAGCGGCTGTCCGAGTTAAATAAAATCAGAATTGCCTGTAGTTATTGTTCGAAAAAAATTGAATGAAGTTTGATTTGCCTCCGGAGTTGAAGAACCACTTGCATCAAGGCTCGGAGCGGAAGCCGGCGCACGGATCGGTTCTCGGCGTGGGGGCGGTGTACCAGATGTAGGAATAGGGGCGGGGCGTGCTGCTCGTGTTCGGGCCGTCGCCGGTCTCCTCGAAGGCGACGCTGACGATGTGGGCGTCGGGCCGGAGGCGGGCCAGCAACTGTGGAACGCCATAGTCGCTGCGCACATGGCCGTTGCCGGCGACCAGGATGGCCGGACGCTCGGCGAGGTGCGTCAGTTCGGTGGCCATGGCGCCGTCACGGGCGCGCTGGGCGAGGCGCATGCCGGGCACCCGGCTAGCCGGCAACTGGCCGCAGTGGCTGTCCAGCAGGTCGGCGTCGAGCGCCCGCGTGGCGGCGTCGGACAGCGGGCCGGCCGCCAGCGTGGCGGCGAGGTCGGACGGCAGGGCAGCGATACCATTGCGCACCACGTTACGCGCCTGTTCGCGGGAAAGATTGGCGCCGATGACGTCGATGCCGGCCCGCGCCAGCCCGCCGAACAGCGGTTCGTGCACCGGCCACTGCCAGGCCTTGGTGTCGAAGCCGGCGGCCTCCAGGTCGGCCTGGAGGTGTTCGACGGGGCCGGCGCGGAGACGCCGCCCCCTGTCGAGGTGTTCGGCCGCCACGTTCCGTGCGCCGAGGGCGGCAATCAGCTCGGCGCGTAGGCGGTGGTGCGGCGGGCTGTCGTGGATCTCGCCGAGGAGCAGGAAATCCGCCTGGCGGAGACGGGCGAGCAGTTCGGGCTGGGTGAGCGTCTGCCCTGTTCGGGTATCGACGATGCGCTCGCCGGCGGGGGCATTGGCCTGGGCGGCGCAACACAGGACGATGCCGGCGAGGAGGGCGATCAGGCGTAGTTTCATGGTTCAGGGGCTCGGTTGTGCCGTCGAAGTCTGCGGGCTGCCTGTGGACGCCAGTCGGCGGTCGGGAGTTCGCGGCGCGCTGGGTGCGCCTATCCGTGCTCAGCGTTGCGCAGGGGCGTCGCCGCCTTCCGGAACATAGACGATGGAGCCGTCCTTCATGCGGTAGGCGACCCCGGCCTTTTCGCCATCGCCGCTGCCGATGGCGCCGCTGGCCTTGTAGCGCTCGACCTTCTCGCCTTTCTTGATGACGACTTCCATGGTCGGCTTGCCGGGATCGCTGATCACCGTGACGTCCTGCCGGCTGAAGGGATTCATCAGCGGATTCTTGGCGATGGTGATGAGCAGCGCGGCGATGACCACCAGGAATATGTCGATGAGGTTGACCACCGACAGGATGGGATCTTCGGTTTCCGGTTCGTGCAGGAGTTTGAGTCCCATAGTTCACGCCTCCTGGCGCAGGCGCGCGATGCGCACGATCTCTTCGGCCAGCCAGCGGCGGCGCACGTTGGTGACCCAGAAGGTGATGGAGGCGGCGATGAGGGCCAGGATGACCGCCGAGAAGGCCACCGTCAGGTTATGGGAGACCTGGGCCAGATCACCGTCGGATAGGGATTTGAGGGCCGGCCCCATGGGAATCATGGTGGCGACCAGCCCCAGCATGGGTGTGACGCGGCTGGCGATCCGCGGTGCTTCGAGGAGGGTGTGGGCGAGCAGGTCGAGTTCGTCCTCGGTGAGGGTCGGGTTGCCGCGGAAGGCGCTCAGCAGCGGGCGGCCGCCATCGCCTCGCCGTTGCCAGGCCAGCCGGGCGAATTCCCCGAGGGTCCAGAAGGCGAACAGGAATAGCAGGGCGATCAGGACCAGCGTGGGCAGCAGGAAGAGCTGGGCCACGTCGTACATGGTGTTTTCGAGTTGATGATTCATGGTCGGTGGTATCGGTGTGTTGGCGGTCAGGAAGAGGGGGCGAGGCGACCCCGCAGGGCGCCGCCCAGCGTGGCCAGGGCGACGAGGAGCAGGCCCGTAGCGGCACGGCTGGGCGTTGGCGGCGCCGGTGGGGCGACCTTGTCGAGACGCAGGCCTTGGATGGGGGGCGGTGCGGCCGGTGTCGGTGGTACGTCCGGCGTGGCGCGCGTGGAGCCGGACGTTGGCGTGGCAGTGGGGCGGGCCTGGGCCATGCCGAACCCGGCGAAGCTGAGCAGGGTAGCGTTGTCACTGCGGACCTGGTGCCGTTCGGCCAGCTCCCGGTAGCGAGCCTTGAGCTCGTCGACGGTGGCCTTGTCAGCCTGCCAGTAGCCCTGGCGGGCGGCCTCCAGCATGCGCTCGATGCTCTGGGCGAGGGCGTGAGGGTTGTGGCGCTCGAACCATTTGCGCAGGCCGAGGCGGTGCTTGTCGCGCACATAGACGTCCACGAACTCCTGCCACTGGTCGTCGCGCACGATCTCCCGCGCTACGGCCTGCCAGCCGGAAAAGTTGTTGATGCCGTCGAGCACCTGCAGGGTGCCGGCGTAACCTTCCTTCATCAGGCCCTGGATGTAGCCGGGGTGGAAGTTACGGGTGGTCAGCTCCTTGGCCAGGAAGCCGGCGGCCCCTTCCACCTTGCCGCCGCCCTGGCCGCGCAGGTTGGAGATGTAGAGCTCCGGCGCCTTGCCATCCAGATGGCGGACGGCGAGGGCGATGCCGCCCAGGTACTGGAAGGGATCGTCGGTGGTGAGCATGCCGTAGAGATTGGAGCTGCGCGACAGCACGGCCCCTTCGGTGCCTTTCAGGTGGGCGGCGTAGAGGTTCTCGCCGCCGGCGCCGGGCTGGCCCCAGCTCGCTTCGTCCGGGCCGTAGGCGAACTGCATGCGCGACAGGTACAGGCGGGCCAGCTTGCGGTCGCCTTCGGCCTTGCCCTTCCAGGTGTCGGTGGCCAGCGCGGCGTCGTCCAGTCCGGTGCCGTAGCGGCCGGACTCGGAGGAGAAGATGCGGGTCTGGGCGGCGTTGAGGGCCTGGGCTTTGCCCCAGCCGCGTGCACGTAGCTCGGCCTGGATGCGGTGGGTGTTGGCGGCCACCGGGTTGTCTGCCTCGTCGCTGGCCTCGGCGGCGAGCCGGGCTGCCTTGGCGAGCAGGCGCATCACGTTGGGGAAGTGATCCCGGTAGAGCCCGGTGGCAGACAGCACCACGTCCACCCGCGGGCGGCCGAGCGTTTGCCGCGGAACGAGCCTGACGTCCTCGACCCGTCCACCGGCGTCCCATACCGGTTCCACTCCCATGGCCCACAGGGCCTGGGCTTCGAGCAGGCCGAAGTGGCGCATGGTTTCCACCGACCACAGCGTGAAGGTGAGCTTCTGCGGGAGCTTGCCGCTCTTGGCCTTGTGGGTGGCGAGGAGTTGCTCGAAGGCGTCGCGGCCAGCCTCCCAGGCCGCTTGCGTCGGCACCCGGGAAGGGTCGAAGCCGTACAGGTTGCGTCCGGTGGGCAGGGCGTCGGGGTTCTTGATCGGGTCGCCGCCGTAGCTGGTCGGGATGTAGCGGCCTTCCAGGCCGGCGAGCAGGGCGGCCATCTCGGGGGCTGCATCCAGCGCGGCATACCATTGGCGGGTTCGTTCTGCGGCGGCGTGTGCCTTGGGGGGAAGGGCTGCGAGATTGACTTGGCCGGCCACGATCTCCTTCAGCCGTCGGTAAGGCGTCGATTCCTTGAGGCGCGTGTAGTCGCCGACCAGCATTTCGTCGGCCTCTTCGCCGGGGCCGGCGACACCTTCCCAGAAGTCCTTGCCGGCCATCATCAGCACCGTGGCCAGCCGTGCGTCCTCGCCGGCGCCCTGGCCGAAGGTGTGCAGGCCGAGGGGTTGGGCCGTGCGGGCCAGTTCATGGAGGTGGTCGTGCACTTCGTTGAGGAAGGCCGGAAATTGCGCCTCGATGCGGGCGTCGGACCAGCCCAGGTCGCGCTCGATGTGTTCCTTGCGCACCCCGGCCAGGAACTCGGCGCGCAGCTTGTCTTTCACGGCGCCGTCGTCCTGGGCCAGCCAGCTGTGAAGCAGGTCGTGGATGCGGGTCAGCGTGGCGTGCAGGCCGGCGGGGGCGAAGGGCGGCGTCTGGTGGCTGATGATGGTGGCGCGGCCGCGCCGCTTGGCCTGGGTGGCTTCGCCGATGTTGTCCACGATGTAGGGATACAGCACCGGCACGTCGCCGACGGCGAGCATCGGAAAATCGCTGACGGCCAGTCCGCGCTCCTTGCCGGGCAGCCACTCCTGGCTGCCGTGGGTGCCGTAGTGGATGAAGGCATCGCTCTTGGCCTGTTCGCGGGCCCACAGGTAGGCGGCCATGTAGAAGTGGGACGGGGCGGCGCTGGACGAGTGGTAGAGCGCCTTCTCCTTGTCCTCTCCACGCTCTCCGCGCGGCGGCTGGGGTAGCAGATTGATGTGGCCGAGCTTCAGGCGGGGAATGACGAACCAGGCCTGGCCGTCCTGGCGGACGAGCATTGACGAGCGTTCGGGCTCGCCCCAGCGCGCCTTCATCTGTTTCTGCACGGCTTCGGGCAAGCTGGCCAGCCAGTGCAGGTAGGTTGCCAGCGGCAGGCGCTCGGCGAGGCCGTCGCGCAGTAGGGATTCCAGTTCCCGCTGATCGCCGGCGGGTTGGTAGTAGGGGGCGAGCAGGCGTTGCAGGGATAGGGTGAGTTCGGTTTCGCCCGGCGTCTCGGTGCTGTAGCCCCGCGTCCGCAGGGCGGCCAGCGTGCCGACCAGGCTGCGGGGCAGGTTCATGAACGAGGCGGAGAGGTTCTTTTCGCCCGGCGGGTAGTTCCAGAAGAAGATCGTGACGTGCTTGTCGGCATTTGTGGTGTGCTGCAGGCGGGCCAGCCGCAAGGCCTTGGCGACGACGGCGGCGGCCTGCCCGGCGATGGGGGCGATCTGGTCGTCGGACTTGCGGGTGGCGGCGGCGATCTGGACGTCGGTGACGCCGGCGTATTCGGCCTGGGCCAGGTAGAAGGGCACGTCCATCAGCGCCACGCCTTGCGGATCGGCGGCCCAGGCGGCTTCGTCGCCCTTGCGGTAGGGCATGGCCTGCACAACGGGGATGCCCAGGTCGGCGAACTCAGTGCGTCTCCCGTCCGGGTTGAGCATGATCTGGGTGTTGATCAGCACGTTGGCAACAGTGCGCCCGTCGACGCGCAGCATGCGCCGCACGGCGTCCGGGTCCATGGCCGGGCTGTAGAAGGGCAGGGGCACGGCGCCGCTGCGTTCGATGCGGCGGATCAGATCGTCGATGAAGGCTGTCTGCTCGGCGGCGATGTACTGCTGGTGCAGCGCGATGGCGATCACCGGCGCGGTGGGCGTGGCGCTGCCGGTCTTCCAGCGCAGGTAGGCGACGGGCTCGGCAAAGACCAAGCCGGGATGGTCCGGGTGATAGATGCCGCTCTTGGGGAAGACGATGGGCTCGCGGATGCCGCCGGTCGGCTTGCCGTCCAGATGCGCGGCGAGGGTGGCCAGGAAGGCGTCGAAGTTGAGGGCGCCACCATTTACATAATAGGTGTGCAGGCGCCGGGCCAGCCCGTCCGGCAGGCCCTGCCAGCGGGGATTGCCTTCGTGCAGCCACAGGACGGGCTGTGTGAGGCCGGGGAGGGCTCCGGCCAGGCGGGTCTCGACGAAGGCCTGCAGATGTTCCCGGGGCGTGTCGAAGAGCACCAGGTCGTAGCCGCGGAACAGCGCCGGCCCGCTGTCGGCGGGCAGCTTCTCGGCGAAGCGGGCTTCCAGTTGCAGGTCATGTGCTTTAGCTGTTTCGGCCAGCTTGAGGAACTTGCCCGGCTGGACCGGCGAGGTGCTGATGACGAGGATGCGCCCGGCGAACACTTCACCGCTACCGCTGAGCAGGATGAGGCAGAGCACGGGCGCGAGCAGGCGGCCGAGCCGCAAGAACAGCCGGTGGGTGACGCGCATGCTCAGAAATCCACCTGGAGAGAGGCGCTCAGGTTGCGGCCGGGCTGGGTGTAGAAGGCCGGGCCGGCGTCGGTGCTGGTCAGGGCAACCTGGCGGATGTCGCTCCACAGCCAGTACTTCTTGTCGAAGAGGTTGTTGAGGGCGACGTTGAGCTTAGCGTTGTGATGGAGCTGCAGGCTGGCGGAGAGGTCGAGCACTGCGTAGCCAGGTGTCCGGAAGTAATCGACCTCGCTGCGGTCCACCTGGTCCTTCTTGCGGGCGGCGCGCAGGCGCGCATCCACGGCCAGGGGGCGGCTGGCGGCATGGCCGTCCCAGCCGAGGTTGAGGTAAAGACGGGCGGGGTCGACGGTGTTGAGCGGCTGGCCAGCCGAGGTCACGTCGCCGTCGGCCCAGGCGATGGCGCCGGCGGTGCGGAAGCCGTGGGGTAGGGCCCACTGGCCACGCAGTTCCGCGCCGCGGATGCGGACGCTGGTCAGATTGACCGACTGGTACACCGAGCGCACCGAGTTGCCCAGGCAGGCTGGTGCGCTAGCCCCGCTCGGGGTGGAACAGACCAGTTCGTTGCTGATGAAGTTGCTGTACTTGTTGTTGTACAAGGCCAGTTGCACATCGCCGCCCGCCAGCTTGAAGCGGGTGCCCATTTCCATGCCGGTGCTGGTTTCGGGCTTCAGGTTCGGGTTGGGAAGGCTCGCGTAGTTCTGGGCAGCGTTGTAGAACAGGCCGTTGACCTCTTCGTAGTTGGGCGCCCGGAAGCCGCGCACGACCTGCCCGTAGAACGACGTCGCCGGACTGTGGCGCCACACGGCGGCAAGTTTGGGCGAGGCGGCGGAGTGATCCTGGCTGCTGGCCGAGAAGCTCTGTGCGCCGATGGTCTTGCTGGTGGCATCGGGGCGGAGCTTGACGCTGTCGAGGCGCAGGCCGGGGGTCAGGCTCAGGCGGCCGATGCTGATCTCGTCCTGTGCGAAGATGCCCAGGCTGTCAGATTGGCCGGGGGCGAAGTCGCGCAGGGGGTAGGTGTCGCCGGCCAGCGTCTTGCCGACGCTGCCGGTGGTCTGGTTGGTAATCGTGTAGTCGCGGATCTCGGCCAGTTCGTGGCGGCGCCAGTCGGTGCCGACGACGATGAAGTGATCGAGGGCACCGGTGTTCAGGCCCATTTCCAGTTGCAGGCCCACGCCGGTCGTTTGCTGGCGGAAGTCGAAGTTCATGTCCACCAGGCAGGTGTTGCTGCCGCCGCTCGTGCCGGAGCAGCCGCTCGTGGTGGCGCTGCGTTTCTGCAGCGTGTAGGTCTGGTTGGCGGCGCTCTGGTGATAGGAAGAGAGGAGCAGGCGGTCCACCAGGCCGGCCGTGGGCTTCCATTCCCAATCGATGGAGAAGCGCTCCCGGCGCGCATCCTCGCTGCCATCCGCGGCGCTGACGCGGGGCAGGGAGGTGGACAGGCGCAGTAGTTCGCTATCGGTGTGCTGGTAGCGGTCCTCGTAAGTGAAGCGCAAGCGGTGGTCGGTGGCCGGCTTGACGACAAGCCGGGCGAGGGTGCCGCGGGAGCGGTTGTCCTGGGGATTGGGCAACTCGCGGCCGGCGCTGCTGCCGCCGGTCTCGCCCCGGTTGTCCAGTTCGCTGCCGGTGCGCCGGGTGAGGGCCAGCAGTGCTTCGATGGTGTCGTTGCCGCCGGCGAAGTAGGTGGTGTTCTGCAGGCTGTTGTCGGCGCCGCGCCAGGTGACTTTGTAGCGGACGCCGACGTCGCGGTCGCCGAGGATATCGCGGGGGGCGAGGGTGAGGTAGCTGACCACGCCGCCGAGGGCATCGGAGCCATAGAGGCTGGAGGCGGGGCCGCGCAGGACTTCCACGCGCTTGAGGAAATCGAACTCAGGGCTGTCGGAGCTGGACGTCGTTGCGTTGGAGGGGCCACCGCCGTTGTAGTAATCGGGCAGGCGAACGCCGTCCACCTGCTGCAGGACCCGGTTGCCTTCGATACCGCGGATGTTGACCGAGCTTGCGCCGAAGCGCCGCAGGTCGCGGGCGACGGCGACGTCCGGCTCGTTCTCGAACAGGGAGGCTTCGTCGTGGGGCAGGCGCCGGGCGATGTCCTCCGCGCCGATCGCAGTGACGGTGGTGGGGACGCTGTCGGCGGTGGTCTCGGTGCGGTTGGCCGAGACGATCACGGCGCCGAGCGTGGCGCTTTCGTCGCCAGCGGCGGCAAGGCAGGCGTTTCCGGCAAGCGCTGCGCCGATGAGGAGGGCAAGGGGGGACTTCCTGAAGCGGGAAGAGGGACGGGTACCGGGCACGGCGGATCTCCAGATATCGAGAACATCTGGCTAGCTGGCGTGCGGAAGGCCCGGGCTGGCTGGCTTGACGCGGGTGGGGGCGAGGGGGCAGGCAGGCTGCCGGAGTGGTGAATCTACCCGGCTTGATGAATAAATGCAAATCATTATCGTTTACATTTATTCATTGCCCATCTAAGATGGATTCCGGTCCCCCGCGACAGGAGTCAGGAAATGCGATCGATGCTGTTCAACGTCTGCTTGCTGGCACTGCTGCTGTCGGGGGTGTTGGTGGCAGGGCCGTTGTGATCTTCGGTGCTTGAACCCCTCCCGTTTTCTTCCAAGGAATATCTGTCGATGTCTCGTTATACCGGTCCCCGTTTGAAGGTCATGCGCGCCCTCGGGTGCGAATTGCCCGGCCTGTCCCACAAGTCCATCGGCGAGCGGGATTACCCGCCCGGCCAGCATGGTGCGCGTCCGCGGCGCAAGTCGGATTATGGTCTCAAGCTGATCGAGAAGCAGAAACTGCGCATGAACTACGGGCTGACCGAAGCCCAGTTGCAGCGGTTATTCCGGGAGGCCAAGCGCGCCAAGGCGCCCACCGGCAACAAGCTGCTCGAACTGCTGGAGCGTCGTCTGGACAACTTCGTGTTCCGCGCTGGCTTTGCGCCGACGCTGGTGGCGGCCCGCCAACTGGTGCGCCATAAGCATGTGCTGCTCAACGGTCTGCCGGTGAATATCCCGTCGATCCGGATCAAGCCGGGTGACGCCATCGTCCTCACCGACAAGGCACGGCGTATGCCGATGGTGCTGGAGTGCGTCGAGCAGCCGGCCCTGACGCACCCCGAGTGGCTGAGCAGCGACGGCAAGGCTTTCCAGGCAGTCGTGACCCGTCTGCCGGAGGCCAGCGAGGTGCCTTTCCCAGTGGCAGTCCAGCATGTGGTCGAATATTACGCGGTGCGGATATGAGTATCCCGTGCTACTGCCAAGGCGAGAATGAGGAAGACGGCTTGCCCGCTTATGAGACGTCCCCCGACCTTGCTCTGGCCGCATTGCTCACACTGATGAGCAGTTTCCCCGCTCAACGCAGTGCCGCGGTGGCCCAGTCAATCGTCACACATCTGCGGGTGGTTAGCGCGGACGAACGCCTGGATGGCATTCTCAGGGGATGCGCTGCCCAGTTGGTGAACAACTGGGAGGCGCTGATCGTGCTCAGCCAGCCTGGGCCCGAACCGCTGGTGCCGTCGGCCCGGGTCATCAACTGAGCGGCGTGGTGGTCAGATCTGCCTGACCGTGATGTTGAGGGTCTGGATGCGGTAGGCGATTTGCCGTGGGGTCATGCCGAGCAGGCGCGCGGCCTTGGCCTGCACCCAGCCAGCCTGCTCCAGCGCAGCGATGACACGCTCCCGCTCGTCCATGTTCTCGTCGCCCAGATCCACGTTGCTAACAGGGGCGGCGGCGCTGGCTGCGCGCGGACGAGGCGGCTGCAGGCGTTCCTCGATACCGGACAACAGAACGAGGTCGCGGTCGATGTGCGAGCCTTCGCACATGACTGCGGCCCGCTCCAGACAGTTTTCCAGTTCGCGTACGTTGCCCGGCCACATGTGCTGGGTCAGCAGGCGTAGCGCGCTGTCGGTGATTCCCAGTTCGCGGCCTTGCAGCTTGGCGATCTTGGTGACCAGGAAGTTGGCGATCTCCGGAATGTCCTCGATGCGGTCGCGCAGCGGCGGCACGTAGATCGGCATCACGTTGAGGCGGTAGTACAAGTCTTCGCGGAACTTGCCTTCCTCGACGGCCATTTCCAGATCGCGGTGAGTAGCGGCGATGACGCGGACGTCCACTTTAAGCGTGCGGCTGCCGCCGACCCGTTCGAGTTCGCCTTCCTGCAGGATGCGCAACAGCTTGGCCTGGAAGGCGGCCGAGACTTCGCCGATTTCGTCGAGGAAGAGGGTGCCGCCGTCGGCCTGCTCGAAACGCCCCTTGCGCTGGGAAACTGCACCTGTAAAGGCGCCTTTCTCGTGACCGAAGAGCTCGGACTCAAGCAGGTTTTCGGGCAGCGCCGCACAGTTGAGCTTGACGAAGGGGCTGGCCGAGCGTGGCGAGTTGTAGTGGATGGCGCTGGCGATCAGCTCTTTACCGGTGCCGGTCTCGCCGCGGATCAGTACCGTGGTGTTCCACTTGGCGACCTGCCGGAGCTGGTCGAAGACCCGCTTCATTGGCTCGGAGCGCCCGACGATGGACGAGAAACCGTACTGGCCGCGTACCGCCCGGCGCAGGTCGTCACGCTCGTCCACCAGGTCGCGCTTTTCCTTGGCGACCTGGCGGGCCAGTCGCACGCTCTGGGCGATCAGGTTGGCGACCATCTCCTGGAAGTGGGCGCGCTCGTCGAGGAGGCCGTCGTCCGAGGTCTCGGGTTGGCTGGCCAGCACGCCGACAAGTTCGGAGCCGATGCGGATTGGTACCGCGATGAAGGGTTTGTCGGGCGCGTAGGCGCCGAGGCGGTCGAGGAAGCGCCGTTCGCGGGCGACTTCGTCGAGGATCACGCTGCGACCGCGTTCCAGCACCAAGCCGAGGATGCCTTCACCGCGGGAATAGCGGATGTGGCCGGCGGCTTCCACGTCGAGGCCGTGGGCTGCGCTGATGAAGAGTTCGTTACCGGTTTCGTCGCTGAGGAGGGCGACGAGGCCCAGGCGCAGGCCGCAGCCTTCGCCGATGACCTGGAGCACTTCCTTGAGGGTGTCCTGCAAATCGAGGGAGCGGGACAGGATCTGGCTGACGCTGAATAGCGTATCCAGCTCTGCCTCAAGGAGGGCGCCAGGGGCCTGGATCAGATTTTCGCTCACGGGCGTCGGGTCCATTCAATGGCGTGCATTGGCTCAGCTTCCCGATGGAGGGAAACCGATGATGAAACGGCATCCGCCGGTGTAGTCCGGGTCGATGTCAATGGTGCCTTCGTGGCGTGTGACCACGTCCTGGGCGATGGCCAGGCCCATTCCGACGGAATGGGAGAGGGGGCGTTTGGTTGTGAAAAAGGGTTCGTACACCTTGTGCCGCAGCTCTTGCGAGATGCCGGGGCCGGTGTCTTCAATGACGGCGACGATCCGGCCGTCCCTTTCTTCGGTGCGGACCTTGAGTTCGCGGACATTGCGGCCGCGCTCGTTCATCGCCTCGATGGCGTTCTCGACGATCTCCTTGAACATGCTGCGCAGCATGTTGGCGCGGCCATGGAAGTGGCTGAGCCGTGAGGTGGGCTGCCACGCGACAGTGATGCCGGCGGCGAGCAGGCGCTCGGTCAGCAGCATCAGTACATCGCGCAGGATGTCGTTGAGATTGACCGGCGCAGTGGCTTCCTGCGGTGCTTCCGGCATCGAGGCTTCGAAGGTGCCCAGCGCGGCCTCTCCGGCGGTGAGCGCTTCCTTGAGGGCGTTCTTCAGCATCGCCGTGTCGATTTGTGTGCCGCGGCGGTCAAGCATGTTGGCGGCGGCGCGGATCATGTTCAGCGGGCCACGCAGTTGGTAAACGGCGCCGGACAGGGTCTCCCGCAGGCTCTGTACCAGTTCAGCCTCGGCCATCGTGGCGCGGATCGCGCCGATGCGTTCCATCTCGCGCTGGCGCTTGGCGGCGGTGATGTCCTTGATGAGGAGCATCAGGTAGGCGCGGGCCTGGGGATCGAAGAAGGAGTCGGCCTTGGCATCCTGTTGTTCGAACCAAGAGCCGGAGCAGGAGAACCAGCGCGCGGCTTTGCCCGAGATCGGGTGTACGCAGATTTCCTCGTCAACGAAGTTGCGGCCGCCGAGCTTGGGCGGCTCGAACGCCAGGCCGATCGTATTGCGCAGTTCCGCGAGGACCTGCTTTGCGGGGTCGGTCACGCCGAGATCATCGGTCAGCTGTTTGTATTCGTGGTTGTCCAGTACGACCCGCTGCTGGTCATCGAGCAGTGCGATGGCGATCGGTGCCACGTCGATGACGGATTCGATCAGCGCTTTCTGGTTCTGGACCTTCTGCTTGAGGGCATGCAGCGCGGTGACGTCCCGGTGCATGCCGAGGCAGTAGGCGGTTTC
Organism: Zoogloea sp. JDB1; assembly: GCF_056724025.1. Classification (NCBI taxonomy): domain Bacteria; kingdom Pseudomonadati; phylum Pseudomonadota; class Betaproteobacteria; order Rhodocyclales; family Zoogloeaceae; genus Zoogloea; species Zoogloea sp. JDB1. The sequence continues at coordinate 4,867,029 of NZ_CM161496.1, read as the reverse complement.
CCCCTTGGAGTCCAGGATGGGGGTGATGGTCAGTTCCGCGATGTAACGGGAACCATCCTTGCGCCGATTGACGAGGGTTCCGTTCCAGGTCTTCTTGTCGTGCAGGGACTTCCACAGCGTTTCGTAAACGGAGCGTGGGGTGGTCTTGTAGGACAGGATCGATTCGTTGAGGCCCAATACCTCACTGGGGGCATAGCCGGTAACGCCTTCGAAGGCGGGATTGGCATACAGGATGCGAGCCTGGGGGTCTGTGATCGAGATGGCGATCGGGGCTTGCTCGACCGCCTCCAGGAACAGCCAGATACGGCTTGGAAACGCTTGGGCGGCAGCGATCTCGCCGACCAAGTCATCATTGCTCGACGCATTTTCGAGGGCCTTGGCGAGGGCCGCCCGGAGTGCTTCTACACGCACGGCTGTCGGCGGCAGGCCGCTTGCATCCCCGTCCGAACGGGAGCGGCCGTTGGTGACCTCTGACATCGCGAAACCTCGACTCTGAACAGCGCCCGGTGAGGGGCGGATTTGACTTGTAGTCCCTGGCACTGGGACTAATGGTGGGTGATGAGCCTCTTAAGCAAGGAGTGGGCCTCGTTTTCTGTACTCACCCTGTCCGATCTCGTGCGGATTTTTTTCTTATTTAAATTCAATGGCCTGGAGGCGTCGTGGAGGGCTGGTGCGGTGCATTGTCCGGTGTGCCGCCCGATTCTGTACAGGGCTCCTGCCCCATACTGGTGCGTTTCCCGCTGATGCCATTCCGTATCCAGCCCTTTGCCCTATTACAGTGCGTAAGGCGAGTGCAGCCAGCGGCGCACGACGTCTTCGTCGCGACGGGGCAGGTACGCGAAGCCCGCGTTGGCATCTTCCATCACTACGCGTGCAACCCAGTGAGGCACGGCCTTGGTCGTCAGCATGTGGAAGTACCAGGCAAAGGGGTAGCCGGCTGCCCGGTCGAAGGATACCAGTGCGTCGTGAAGGGCCAGTTCCCGGGTGCCTTCCCGTGCGCTGAAGACCGGCGGCTCGCCGTCGATGGCGGGTACCGGCTGGGCGCGGATGACGTTCTGCTGGAAGCGGTCGAGATGTTCGCGCACCGCGATGACCCACTGGTTGCTGAAGGCCGTGGCGTGGCCGGCGCTGGATTCACTCCAGTCGTCGCTGAAGCGGTGGATGGGCTGGGCGTCGGGGGTTTGCTGCCGCAGTCGGGCCAGCAGATCGCCGATGTGGGTGAGCCGGCGGAAGGTGTAATAGGGGAGCCCGACCGGTTGCCCATTATGGTGGCCGAGATCCGGATCGATAAGCTCATCGATGGCGCTCGGCGCGGGCACCTGTGCGAACAGTGTATGGGCCTGGGTCTCTTGCAGGTCTTCGATCTCCAACTGCAGGAAATCGGTGGACTTGTCGCCAGTGGCGGCGACGAAGTAGTGCGTGCGTCCCACGCGGCGGGTCGCGATCAGTTCCTTCCCCGCGTACTCCTCGCGCAGGGCTTCGAAATCTCCGTCGCTGGCCGCGAGCGTCATCTCCGCCCAGCTTTCTAGGTCGTCGGAGATGCGTACCCCGTTTGCGGCAAGGACGCCACCGAGGCGATACCAGCCGCCGCGGCAGAGGGTTCGACGGAAATGGAGTTCCGGAATATGGCGGGCCAGCTCTTTGGCCAGGATTCCGGGGCCAGCTGAGACTGGGACAAGAGTGCAGACTTCGACAAAGGACGCTTCGAGTGCCTTGGTGCGCTCGGTCCAGCTCGGGTTCGCGTTCATGGGCGTGCTCCTTCTATTTCTGGCTGTGGCTTGAGGGAATATGAACAAGGCTCGCATTCGAAACCCCGGTCTGCAGGCAGCAAGCCGGAGTGGGCGCGTGGAAGGAGCGCGCGCGAGGTGACAAATCCTGTGGGGGCGTGCCGAGGCACTTGATAGCCCGATGGCCGGCGGTGCTGCGAACGGATGCTGGAGCGATGGCCCCGGCGCCCTGTCATGGCATGCGGCGGTGAATGTGTTCAATCGTCATCGTCATCGTCCAGCTGGCGACGCGGCACGGTCTGAGGATCACAGATGATCCCGCGGTAAATCTCCACCCGGTCGCCCGCCTTCAGGGGGGCTTCCAGCTTGACCAGCTTCCCGAACACGCCGACTTTCTGGCTGGAGAGGTCGATATGGGGGAACTGCCTGAGTATCCCGGAGGCTTCGATGGCTTCGCGGGCGGATGCGCCGTCCGGTACTTCTATGGTCAGCCAGACCTGCTGGGACGGTTCGGAATAAGCAACGCCGACTTGCATGGTTCGGAACTCCTGATGTGCTCGGGCCCTGGCCGGGTGGGTGCCTACGGGATTCGGATTCCCGCAAGCAGGGCTGCCCAGGGCTCGGCTATTTACTTGAAGTGCGCCGTGTCAGTCGGATCTCACCGAAGTCTGGAGGGACTGCCGCAACGCTGCCTTACTGTTCAGCGAACGCAAGCGCACATCTTGTGCCACCTTGAGTTGCAGTTTTTTTCCATATGAAACAATGGGGTTCTTCCATATGTCGCGAGAGGTTGTGTTGCGAATCCCTACAATTGTCGTAAATCCGACAGGAATATCCGCGAGAGAAAACCCTATTGATGTGAAGGTCTTAAAGGCTTTCCTTATCTCTTCATAAAGCCGATTCACGAGTAGGGGCTTATTTCCAAGAATTCCTGCTCCGCCACTTTGCCCAGGTCTTCTTGCGGCGCAATAAAGTTGATCTGTGTCAAAATGCCGCCCTTATCGCGGCGTATCCTTCCGCGAAGCCTGCCGCCGGTCCGTCCGTCGAGCAGTCAGGGGGGTTTTGTTTTCTTTTGATGAGGTGACTCACATGCAATCGCAGACTTACAACTATAAAGTCGTGCGGCAGTTCGCCATCATGACGGTGGTATGGGGCATCGTGGGCATGCTGGTCGGCGTTATCGTCGCAGCACAGCTCGTGTGGCCCGAATTGAACGTTGCCGAATGGCTGCACTTTGGACGGCTCCGCCCGCTCCACACCAACGCGGTGATCTTTGCGTTTGGTGGATGTGCTCTCTTTGCAACGTCGTACTACTGTGTGCAGCGTACTTGCCACACCCGCTTGTTTGCCCCGGGCCTTGCAGCCTTTACGTTCTGGGGCTGGCAATTGGTCATCCTGCTGGCAGCGATTTCGCTGCCGCTGGGTTTCACCTCCGGCAAGGAATATGCCGAACTGGAGTGGCCGATCGACATCCTGATCACGGTCGTGTGGGTTTCCTACGCCGTCGTGTTCTTCGGCACCATCGCCACTCGAAAGACCACGCATATCTACGTGGCGAACTGGTTCTATGGCGCCTTCATCCTGACCGTTGCCTTGCTGCACCTGGTCAACAGCGCTGAAGTCCCGGTCACCCTGACCAAGTCCTACTCCGCCTACGCCGGTGTTCAGGATGCGATGATCCAGTGGTGGTATGGTCACAACGCGGTGGGCTTCTTCCTCACCGCCGGCTTCCTGGGCATGATGTACTATTTCGTGCCGAAGCAGGCTGGCCGTCCTGTGTATTCCTACCGTCTGTCGGTGGTGCACTTCTGGGCACTGATCTTCACCTACATGTGGGCGGGCCCGCACCACCTGCACTTCACTGCGCTGCCCGACTGGACCCAGTCCGTCGGCATGGTCTTCTCCCTGATTCTGCTGGCTCCGTCCTGGGGCGGCATGATCAACGGCATCATGACCCTGTCTGGCGCTTGGCATAAGCTGCGCACCGACCCGATCCTCAAGTTCCTGATCACCTCGCTGTCCTTCTACGGTATGTCTACCTTTGAAGGTCCGATGATGTCGATCAAGACGGTCAACGCCCTGTCCCACTACACCGACTGGACCGTCGGTCACGTGCACTCCGGCGCACTGGGCTGGGTTGCGATGGTGTCCATCGGCGCCATGTACTACCTGATCCCGCGCATGTACGGCAAGACCGAAATGTATTCCACCAAGCTGATCACCGCCCACTTCTGGATCGCGACTATCGGCATCGTGCTTTACATCGCCTCCATGTGGATTTCCGGTGTCATGCAGGGCCTGATGTGGCGTGCCACCAACCCGGACGGCACCCTGACTTATTCCTTCGTTGAAGCTGTGAAGGCCAGCTACCCGTTCTGGGCCATCCGCGTTCTCGGCGGTGTCTTGTTCCTGACCGGCATGCTGATCATGTTCTACAACATGGTGAAGACCATCGCCGGTCAGAAGGCCTATGAAGCTCCGGTGCTGGCACCTGCCGGCGCTCACGCCTGATCGGGAGGAAAGAATAATCATGGCTCAATCGAATCACGACTTTATCGAACGTAAGGTTGGCTGGCTGATCGTCTTCACGCTGCTGACAGTCAGTGTCGGCGGTCTCGTGGAAATCGTGCCGCTGTTCCACATGAAGTCCACCACCACGCCGGTTGAAGGCCTCAAGCCCTACGACCCCGTTCGCCTTGTCGGCCGCGACATCTACATCCGCGAAGGCTGCTACAACTGCCACTCGCAGATGATTCGTCCGTTCCGTGCCGAAACCGAGCGTTATGGCCATTACTCCGTCGCCGGTGAATATGTGTACGACCACCCCTTCCAGTGGGGCTCCAAGCGTACCGGTCCCGACCTGCACCGCGTTGGTGGCCGTTATTCCGATCAGTGGCATCGCATCCACCTGCTGAACCCGCGCGACGTCGTCCCCGAGTCCAACATGCCGGCCTTCCCGTGGCTTGACCGCCCGGCGAAGATCGATGACATCGAGGCCAAGATGAACGCGCTGCGCAAGGTTGGCGTTCCTTACACCGATGAGGAAATTCAGGGTGCCCGCAAGGCGCTGGAAGGCAAGACCGAGTTGGAGGCCGTGATTGCTTACCTGCAAGGTCTCGGCACCGCGCTGAATGCCGGCAAGCCGGCTGCTCCGGCCGTCGCGGCTGCTGCGCCTGCACCGGCTGAGGCAGTTGCCGCTCCGGCCCCCGCGGCTCCGGAAAAACAGTAATCCAATTCGGAGAACGCAGGAGCACATCGTGGATATCAATGACGCACGTACGGTCGTAACCGTCTTGGGCTTTGTATGTTTCATCTGTATCAGCCTGTGGGCGTACAGCGGTCGTGCACGAAAGGGATTCGACGAGGCTGCGCTCCTGCCGTTCGGCGAGGACGACTTGCCGCCCTCTGATTCGGGGCGGCAAACCAAGGAAGGAAATAAAAATGGCTGACTTCGTTAGCGGTTTCTGGAACGCCTGGGTGATGGTGCTGGTGTTCCTGAGCATCGGGTTCTGCGTGTTCGTGCTGATTTCCAACACGACCAAGCGGACCTCGGGCCCGGTCGGCCTGCACGATCACGTGTGGGACGAGACTTTGCAGGAGTACAACAATCCGCTGCCGCGTTGGTGGATGTACATGTTCTGGATCACGATCATCTTCGCGATCACCTACCTGACTCTCTACCCGGGCTTCGGCAACAATCAGGGCAAGCTGGGTTGGTCTTCGGCCGGTCAGTGGGAAGCGGAACAGAAGGCTGCGGCCGAGAAGTATGGCCCGATCTTCGCCAAGTATCGTGGCATGGACCTCAATGCCGTGGCTGCCGACAAGGAAGCCAACGCCATGGGCCATCGCATGTTCCTGACCTATTGTGCCCAGTGTCACGGTGCTGATGCCAAGGGTGCTAAGGGCTTCCCGAACCTGACCGACAATGACTGGCTGTATGGCGGTGAGCCGGAAACCATCAAGACCACCATTCTGGAAGGCCGTCAGGGCATGATGCCCCCGTTCGGCCCGGCGCTTGGTGCTGACGGTGTCAAGGATGTGGCCAACTACGTGCGTTCCCTGTCCGGTCTGGCCAATGACTCCCTGCGCGCCCAGCGCGGTAAGGAGATCTTCACCCAGAACTGCGTCGCATGTCATGGTCCGGAAGGCAAGGGCACCCCGGCAGTCGGCGCTCCGAACCTGACCGACAAGACCTGGCTGTATGGCTCGTCCGAAGCCACGATCATCGAGACCGTGACCCATGGACGTACCAACCGCATGCCGGCCTGGAAGGACTTCCTCGGTGAGGACAAGGTGCATCTGCTCGCCGGCTATGTGCTGAGCCTTTCCAAGAATGCCACGGCTCCGGCCGAAGAGAAGAAATAAGCTTTTGGCGAGATGCGACATTGCTCGCTATCAAGAACTCCCCGGGCTGGTCCCGGGGTGTTTTTGTGTTCAAATATAAGAATATTTTGATATTGCGATCATGAGCCAGCCAGACCCCCAGACTGCCAAGAAGACCAGCCCTTCGACCGCGCCGCAGGCCGCTGAAGTCGAGGACACCCTCTACGCGGTCCGCCAGAAGGTCTACCCCCGTGCGGTGACGGGCCGTTTCGCCACCTGGCGGTGGATTCTGGTGTGGGCGACGCAGATTCTGTTCTATGGGCTGTGCTGGCTGCCGTGGAACGAGCGGCAGGCCGTGCTGCTGGACGTGGTACAGCGCAAGTTCTACATCTTTGGGTGGATCTTCTGGCCGCAGGACGTGTTCTTCCTGGCGATCCTGCTCATCATCAGCGCGTATTCGCTGTTCTTCTTCACGGCGGTGGCGGGGCGGCTGTGGTGCGGCTATTCGTGCCCGCAGACCGTCTATACCGAGATCTTCATGTGGATCGAGGAGAAGATCGAAGGCAATCGCGCCCAACGCATGAAGCTGGACCAGTCCCCGCTGAGCGCCCGCAAGCTGGCGATCAAGGGCGCCAAGTTCGGCACCTGGGGGCTGCTGGCGCTGTGGACGGGCTTCACGCTGGTCGGCTACTTCACGCCGATCCACGAACTGCTCAATGAGGCGGCGACATTCAGCTTCGGCCCGTGGGAGCTGTTCTGGATCTTCTTCTACGGCGGCTTCACCTACCTGTTTGCCGGCGTGATGCGCGAACAGGTCTGCAAGTACATGTGCCCGTATGCCCGCTTCCAGGGCGTGATGTTCGACCCGGACACGCTGGTGATCACCTACGACCCCGAGCGGGGCGAACCGCGTGGCGCGCGGCGCAAGGGTGTCGAGCCGAAGACGGTGGGCAAGGGCGACTGCGTCGATTGCGGCATCTGCGTGCAGGTCTGCCCGACCGGCATCGACATCCGCAATGGCATGCAGTACGAGTGCATCGGCTGCGCGGCGTGTATCGACGCCTGCGATCAGGTGATGGACAAGATGAATTATCCCAAGGGGCTGATCCGCTACACCACCGAGAACGCGATGAAGCGGCACTGGGGCAGGAAGGAGATCGTCGGGCATGTGATGCGCCCGCGGATCCTGATCTACGCCGGGGTGCTGGTGGCGATCTGCACGGCCTTCGTGTGGGGCCTGGCGACGCGCTCGACGCTGCGGGTCGATGTGATCAAGGACCGCTCGACGCTGAGCCGGGAGATCGAAGGCGGCCTGATTGCCAACGTGTACAATCTGCAGGTGATGAACATGACCGAGAAGCCGCGGCGCTTTGCCCTGTCGGCGAGCGGTCTGGACGGGGTGAAGCTGAGTCCGGCCGGGCCGATCGAGCTGGATGCGGCGGAGCTGAAGTCGGTCACCATCGAAGTGGCGGCGCCGCCCGAGTCGGGCAAGCCCGGCTCCAACACCGTGTATATCGAGGTGAAGGCGCTGGACGATGAAACTGTGGCGGTACGGGAGAAGTCGGTGTTCCTGATACCGCAGTAAAGAAGTTGAGATATGAATCAAAGAGCAATGGCCCCGAATCAGGTTTCTTCCACTCCTTGGTACAAGGAGCACTGGACCTGGTTGTTGATGCTGATGCCGGTGACAGCAATCATCGGTGGCAGCATAACCATGTGGCTGGCTGTGACGTCCTTCGACGGCATGGTGGCAGACGATTACTATAAACAAGGTCTGGCGATCAATCAGACGCTGGCAAGGGCGAATGCGGCGGCCAATCTGGGCTTGAAGGCCGAAGTCCGATTCACCGCGGATGGGCTGTCGGTGGCACTCCAGGCCAAGCCGGGGGTTGAGTTGCCAGCCAAGTTGATAGTGACGCTGGCCCATCCGACCCGTGGTGGTCTGGACCAACAGCTCGTCATGGAACGCAGTGACGGTGCTTATCACGGACGTCTCCAGAATGAACTGGTGAGCGCCCACTGGAAGGTGTTGATAGAAGATGAGTCCCGCAGCTGGAGGCTGTCAGGGGCCGCATTCCTCCCCACAGAGACGGAGATCCGGATCGATTCAGCGGATCTGAAACCTGTTGATTGACATGGAGGAAGTCATGGCCTGGAAGGAATTGTTCGGTAGCGACATCGGTCTGCTGAGCTTGTTCACGATTGGGTTCGTCATTGTGATGGCTGGGTATCTGTATCGTTTTGCCCAGCGGCACATCGCAGAAGACGAACGACATTCTCATTCCTAGCTGACTGACGCGGGCCCCTTGGGGCCCGCATTTATTTTGGGAGCTTGAGCATGCTGAAACTGATCCAGGTTCTATGGCCCTCATTCTTGGTTGCGGGTGTGGCCGAGATCATCTTCTTCACCGTGGTCAATCCGCAGGAGTTGTACCTGTTGGGTGAGCCGGTGCACTTTTCCGCTATCGCCACATACTCGATCGGTTTCTTCGGTTTTTGGCTCGTTTGTGCTGCATCCAGCCTCAGTACGCTGTTTTTCCAGCAGACGGCGGCGGAAATCAACAACACGGAGTCCGACTGATTCGGCGGATTGCCGTGCTCCGGACTATTGGTACTTGCAAGGTAAAAGGGCCTCGCGGTTTCTGCGAGGCCCTTTCTTTTGATACGTGCTGCGGCTGTCCGTGCTTCGGAATTCAGCGATAAACCAGCACAGGGACCTTGCTGTGGGTCAGTACCTTCTGGGTTTCGCTGCCCAGCAGCAGGCCGCTCAGGCCGCGCCGGCCGTGAGATGCCATGAATATAAGGTCGCACCCGTTGCGCTCGGTGGCTTCGATGATGGCTTCATAGGGAATCTCGCTGACTAGGGTGTCGCCGCTCGATTCGACGCCGGCATCTTCCGCGCGGGCGCGGGCGCGGGACAGGATTGCTTCCGCTTCCGCAGCGGCGGCGCGACTGAACTGTTCGGGGGTGGTCGGGTCTATCAGGGCGCCTTCGCCATAGATAGGCATCGGAAAATCCGGCTGTGCATAAAAGAAGGTGAGTCGTGCCCCGGCTTCCTTGGCGAAGCTGATGGCCCTGGCCACGGTGGAGTCGGAGAGTTCGGACCCATCGGTTGGGACCAGAATGTTCTTGAACATGGTGTCGATCCTGTCGGGAACTGGGTGTCCCATTATAAAGCGCAGTCTGTTCGGGGGCGGCTTGACGAATATCAACGGTCCGTTGTCCAGTCAGGCTCACGATTTCAACAGCACAGGAACTTGCCGATTCGGTACATGATGCCGGAATCCAATTGATTTCGCATGAAAGGAGTTGTGACTCATGCCCCGCCGTGAACCCGCACCACCGCTTGATCTCGCGCGCAAGTCGCTGAGGCGACTGCATGATTCGGTCGAGTCTTCAATTGATCCGCTCGGCATGGCCGCTCCCTTGGTGCATGCGCAGCTTGCGTGGCTTGCCCATCCCCAGGAGCTGGCCGAGGCGGTGACTCGCGTCTCAGGAAGCCTATGGGCCCTGCAATGGCACAGCTGGCGCAAGTTGCTTGGCCTGCCCAGTGAAGATCCGCTCCGACCCCATGAAGATGACAACCGTTTCGCCGACGCGGTCTGGGCCGAATCCCCGACCTGGGATCTGGTGAAGGAGTGGTATCTGGTCATGACCCACCATGTCCAGGATATGCTGTATGACACCCCGGGGCTGTCGCAGAAGGAGCGCCGCCGGGCTGCCTTCTGGTGGCGGAAATGGCTCAATGCCGTGGCACCCTCGAATTTCTTCTGGATGAACCCGGTGGCGATGCGGCTAGCCGTGGAGACCAAGGGTGAGAGCCTGGCGCGGGGCTTCCGGAACTTTCTCGACGACATGGAAGCCGGCAACATCCGGATGACCGACCCCAGCGATTTTACCGTTGGCCAGAACCTGGCGACCACGCCGGGCAAGGTGGTGTTCCGCAACCGCTTGCTGGAGGTTCTGCATTACACGCCGACAAAGGCGCAGGTGTACAGGACGCCCATCGTGATCGTTACGCCGTGGATCAACAAGTTCTACATCCTGGACCTGAACCCCAGGAAAAGCATGGTCCGCTACCTGCTGGATCAGGGCTTCGATGTTTTCATCACCAGTTGGAAGAATCCGGGGCCGGAGATGCGGGATGTCAGCTTCGACGATTACCTGCTCGAAGGTGTGCAGGCCCTCATCGATACGGCGCGTGGGGTGACCGGTGCGCCAAAGGTACATGCGGTTGGTTACTGCATCGGCGGTACGGCATTGAGTACCTACATGGCCTGGGCCAATCGCCATTTCGCGCCGGAAGATGTGCCGGTGTCCCACTGGACGCTGCTTACCACATTGGTCGATTTCCACAAACCGGGCGATATCGAAGTCTTCATCGACGAAGGCAGCATCCGCTTCATCACCCAGAACATGGAGCGCAAGGGCTACCTGGACGGTGCCGAGATGGCTTCGGCATTCCGCTTGCTGCGTTCCAACAGCCTGATCTGGCACTACGTCGTGCATGGCTGGCTATATGGTGAAACGCCACCGCCTTTCGACGTTCTGTACTGGAACATGGACACCACGCGCATGCCCTTCACGATGCATGCCTGGTATCTACGGGAGCTCTACCTGCACAATCGCCTGATCGACAAGGATAGCCTCACGGTTGCAGGAGAACCCATTGATCTGGGGGCGATCACCCAGCCCGTCTATGCAGTGTCGGCGGAGGATGACCATATTGCGCCGTGGAAGCAGACTTTCCGCGCGATGAATTACGTGGGCGGCGTGAAGCGCTTTGTCCTGTCGAGCTCCGGGCACATCCTCGGCATTGTCAATCCACCCGTCAAGCCGCCCAAGCGCAAGTTCTGGGTTGGACAGGCCCGGCGTACCGATACGGCGGAAGGTTGGTACGAACAAGCCGAGGAGAGCAGCGGTAGTTGGTGGGAAGACTGGATGGCCTGGCTGAAGCCCCAGTGTGGCGAGTTGGTCGATGCACGGCCCGTGGAGACCAAGGCCTATCCAGCACTTGCCGACGCCCCGGGGACTTACGTGCTGGAGCACTGAGTCGGCGGTTCAGAAGCAGCAAGCACGCTTCGCCAGGCCTCCAGACGCCTGGCGAAGCTGAATGCGGCGTTGGCCGGACTGGTCGACGGCAGGCGTTCGTAGGCCAGTTGGTGGGCCGTCAGCGATTTCAACACGTGGCGTCGAAAGCTGGTCTCCGCCATGGCACCATTGAAGAAGATCCGTGTGATATGCGGATGCGCCGCCAGGAACCCTGGGAAGTCGTTGGGGACGATGGTTCCGACATCAATACGCGTGTCGAGACTGCCTTCCCGCTCACAGCACTGCAGTACATCCCACAGTGCAATGCCCGCAGATTCCAGGCGGCGCAGTCGCGCGGCGTAGGGTAGGGCGGGATAGGCCCCTACCAGTTCGCCCAGGATGGGCCAGAATAGATTACGAGGGTGTGCATAGTATTGCCCGGCGCGAAGAGATGCCTCTCCAGGCATGCTGCCAAGGATCAAGGTATGGGCCAGAGGGGTGGCAACTGGTGGAAAACTGTAAATCAGGGCCATGACGGTTCAGGCGGTGCTTGCAGCGGTGGGCGACAGATGCTGGAATAATCCCCTGTATCCGTGGGGAAGAAGACAGGTCGTCCGAAATGGTTCTGGAGTTTGCAATGAAACAGCGTGCCCACGTGCTGGTGGTGGATGATCAGGCCGATAATCTGTTGATTCTCGAGGACGTGCTGTCGACGCATTATGACGTTCATCCCGCCACGAGTGGCGGTGAAGCGCTTGGCTATCTGGAGACCGGTGGGCGAGCCGATCTGATCCTGCTTGATGTGATGATGCCCGGGCTGGATGGTTTCGAGGTCTGCCGCCGCCTCAAATCGTCCGAGTCTACACGTGGCATCCCGGTCATGTTCCTGACTGGCCTGGACCGTCCGGAAGACGAGGAACAGGGTTTCTCCCTCGGTGCGGAAGACTTCATCCACAAGCCAATTTCCCCGCCGGTCGTGCTGGCCCGGGTCCGCACCCATCTGGCCTTGTCGCGGGCTACCAAGGCGCTGCAGCGCCGCAACGCGGATCTCGAACTGCTGGTTGCCGAGCGTACTGCTGAAATCAGCGAGCAAAGCAGTCGTCTCGTCGCCAGCAAGCAGGAAGTGATTGCCGCCCAGGCGGCGACCATCACCGCCTTCTGTGCCCTCGCCGAAGCCCGGGACAACGAGACCGGCAACCATATCCGCCGCACCCAGCACTACGTCCGCATTCTTGCCGAGCAGTTGCAGGACCACCCCCGTTTCTGCACCCAGTTGGATGATGAGGTGATCCAGCTACTATTCAAATCGGCGCCGCTGCACGATGTGGGCAAGGTGGCGACGCCGGACGCCATCCTGCTGAAGCCTGGCAAGCTGACGCCCGAGGAATGGGAAGTCATGAAGCAGCACTGCGAATACGGCCGCAATGCGATCCTGCAGGCCGAGCGGGCGTTGGGGGGCACCGCGGACGCATCCTTCCTGCGCTATGCGGCTGAGATCGCCTATGGACATCACGAGCGCTGGGATGGCAGTGGCTATCCGCAAGGGCTGGCCGGCGACGCGATTCCGGTATCGGCGCGCCTGATGGCGGTTGCAGATGTCTACGATGCCTTGATCTCCCGGCGGGTGTATAAGCCGCCGTTTCCCCACGAGAGGGCGATCGAGATGATGGCGCTCGAGCGGGGCAAGCATTTCGATCCTGACATCGTAGATGTTCTTCTCCGGGTGTCCGGGGATTTCGCCGCCATCGCCCGGAACTTCAGTGATGAATCGGAGGAGGACGCGGCGTTGACTTGAGTTGCTAGCGACGCTCGACGCTCAAGGCCGTAAACACGGCCGCGGCCTGAAGTATGGCGATACCGATCAGGACCGCCCCGAAATTGCCCTTGTTCATGAAGCCCCCGAATACCAGTGGCGCCAGGGCCAAGCCTGTGTCCAGCCCTGAATAGACGAAGCCGTACACCCGTCCGAAGGCAGCCTGGCCGAAACGGGCCGTCGCCGCACTGCGCACCAGTAGATCCCGTGAAGGCCCCGCCAGACCGGTCAGAAAGCCGATCGCCGCCATCAAGGGCAAGACCATGGCGGCGCCCGGCCAGCCACTGGCCAGCAGGAGAGCGGCCAGGGCGGCTGTGCAGAGCGCGCCAGTGATGATCTGTCCTTGCCGAGCGTGGCGGGTCAGGAAGCCTCCTGTCAGAACGCCCGCTGCGCCAGCCAGCAGATAAGCCGACAAGGTCCCCGCTGCCTGGCTGACCGGCATCCCGTACATTCCCTGCATCAGCGGCGTACCGAAGTTCTGGATTGCGCCGAAGGCCGTGGTGAGCAGCAGGAAGAAGGTGAAGCACAGCCACACCGGGCCGACTTTCAGGATCTCCAGCGTGGTTACCTTGCGACTGGTCGCGCTTGTCGCGTGGGGAGCAACTGCAAAATGATGTCGCCCGAGCAGCAGCAGGGCGAGTGCGGGAATCGCCAGCAGGCCGGCACCCATGCCAGCGGTGCGCCAGCCTGCTACCGACGCGATGCCGGTCAGAAAGACCGGCGCCAGTGCCCAGCCCAGGTTGCCCGACAGGCCGTGCATCGAAAACGCGTGCCCGAGGCGCTGGGAGGATACGTTGCGGTTGAGGATCGTGAAGTCACAGGGGTGGAACACGCTGTTGCCCAGCCCCGCCAGAGCGGCTACGGCGATCAGATCTCCGAGTCCGCGGGCCTGGGACAGGCCGAAGCCGGCAAGGATGAAGCACGCAATACCGGTCGACAGCACCCGCAGCGGGCCGAAACGGTCCACCGCCAGGCCAGCCAGGGCCTGCCCAACACCGGAGACGACAAAAAAGACCGTCATCGTGCTGCCGATCTGCACGAAGTCCAGTCCGAACTCCGGCATCAGCCACGGAAATAATGGGGGCAGCAGCAGGTGGAAGAAGTGGGAGACGCCGTGGGCGAAGCCGACCAGGGCGATGATCCACGCGTCCTGGCGCGGCGTTAGTTGGGGTGAGCTTATCGTTGTTGTTGTCATGGAAAGTGGGTTATCGATGGGGACCGCCGCTACGCCAGATGGAGAGTAACAGCCAGAGTCCGCCGATCAGGGCAGAAATGAAACCGAGCAGGCCGAGGGAGGGCAGGCCGGGGAGTGCGGGCGCCTTGTCGACGGTCATCACGATGGCCGAACCGACGATCAGCGCGGCGATCACGATGGCCAGCGAGAGCCGGCTGGCAGCCCGGTCGATCTGGCTGCCGAAGCGTTGCAGCGGCAGCACCTCGACCTGGACCTGGAGTTTGCCCCGGCGTGCGGCGCGAAGGAACTGGCGTAGATCCCGCGGCAGGCCGGCGAGCAGATCTACCGTATCCGCGAAGGCGCGCCAGCCGCGCCGGGCAAAAGCCGCTGGGGCCGCGTGGGCCAGCAGTACTCGGCGCAGAAAGGGGCTGGCTTCGGCGGCGATGTCGAAATTCGGATCGAGTTGCCGGCCCATGCCTTCGAGGGTGATGAAGGCCTTGATCATCAGGGCCAGATCGGCGGGCAGGGACAGGCCGTGTTCGCGCAGGATGGCGAGCAGATCCGACAGCATCGCGCCAATGTCGAGGCGTTGCAGCGGTACGCCGTGGTAAAGGTCCACGAAGGTGTCGATCTCGGTGCGCAGATTGAGGAGATCGGACTCCGGGTCGTAGCGGTCATCGTCGCTCCAGTCGAGCAGCACGTCGGCGACCAGGCCGCTGTCGCGGCTGACCAGCCCGTGCAGCAGACGCGCCACCTGGCTGCGGCGTTCTTCGGTCAGTCGCCCGACCATGCCAAAGTCGATGAAGGCGATGCGGTTGCCGGTCAGGTAGAGCACGTTGCCGGGGTGGGGGTCGGCATGGAAGAAGCCGTCTTCCAGCAGCATCTTGAGCACCGCTTCCGCACCGCGACGGGCCAGCAGCTTGCGATCCAGCCCAGCCGCGTCGGTGGCGGCCAGATCCCGCCCGGAAATGCCATCCACGTAGTCCTGTACGTTCAGTCGCTCCCCGCACCATTGCCAGTGTACGCGGGGAATGACGATTTCCGGATGTCCGGCGAACTGCTCCGCAATCCGCTCCGCGTTGCGACATTCGGCGGCGAAATCCAGCTCGCGGCGCAAGGACAGCGTGAACTGACGGACGATGTCGCCAGGGTGGTAGCGGCGCAGGTCTGCAGCTTCCGCTTCGACGATCTCGGCTAGACGTTCCAGCAGGTGCAAGTCTGCCTCGATGACCGGGCGGATGCCGGGACGTCGCACTTTGAGGATCACGTCCGTACCGTCGCTCAGGCGCGCCCGATGGACCTGGGCCAGGGAGGCTGCGGCCAGCGGCTCGGTGTTCAGTTCGGCAAAGAGCACCTCGGGAGGCTCGCCCAGGTCTTCCATCAACTGTGCCCGTAGTTCGGCGAACGGCAGGGCAGGCGCGGAGTCCTGAAGCTTGCTGAACTCGGTGATCCAGTCGGCTGGGAACAGATCCACCCGCGTCGCCAGGATCTGCCCAAGTTTGACGAAGGTCGGTCCCAGTTCCTCCAGGGCTCGGCGGACCCGCGAAGCGGGTTCGAGGTAGGCCAATTCCCCCGGCTCGCGCCAGCGCAAGGCCTTGCCGGCACGTTCCAGCGCGTGCGCCATGCCGATGCGCCTGACAATGTCGCCGAAACCGTAGCGAATCAGTACGCTGGCGATGTCATGCACGCGTTTCAGATCGCGCACCGCGCCGATGGCTTGCCACAACATCAGTGGCGCCTTTCTGATCTGGCTGGGGTGCCTGCAGGGAAACGGCGGATGTGCATTTGGCAAAAGGAAATGGTCGATGGGGCAAGGCTGCCCTGCCCGACGGCAAGAGGCAAGGCGCAGTGCGCAAAAAGACCGAAAGTGCCGCAGCATGGCGGAGGAGGTCATCTCCCTGCGAAACAAGCTGCGCAACAACTTCACGCGGAGTCTGGGAGAGGAGATTTCCCGCTATCTGCGCAACTGGCTCATCGACCACATTCTCGTCGAGGACAAGAAGTTTGCGCAGTATCTGCAGGTCTGACGCTGCCGCGGCTGCGACGGGTCGTCTGTGCTGCGGCGCGGGTCGCCGGGTCAGCCGGATGGGGGGGCGATGGGCTCCGCTTGAAGCGGCGTTGCCGGCATCGGCCGAAGGCGTAGCCACTGCCGCCGATCAGGATGCCGGCAATCAGCCCGAGCGTGCCGGCCGTCAGCGTGGTTTCCGTTGCCGGCTCGGCCGGCGCCGGGGAGGCCGCCGCGGTGCTGGCGGTCGCGGGCTCGGGCGGGGCTGTGGTGGGTGACGATGGCGACGGTTTGTCGGCGGGAAGGGTGACCAGCTCCCCGTTCCGGTCCACATACCAGCCGAATGCCTTGGCGGTGGCTGCGGGAGGCTGGGCCACGAGTGTCCCGATGAGGATCGGGAGCTGCATGAGAAGGCGCGGCAGGAAAGACATCGTGGTTCTCGGTTCTGGCCAGATTTTTTGTCCGCCGCTTGCGAGTCATGGTCCTGACTTGCGCATCGGCCCTCCGGTGAAGGACGTGTTCGGCACTGGCGGCGGTCTGGTGGGGAATGGTTGGATCATGCTCTTTGCATTTTTTGTGCCAGGTCAGGGGGCTCGCCCTCGACCTCGCGTAGAAGGGGGAGCGCAAGCAGCGGCAGAAGGCCGATCACGGTGACCGTGATCATCAGCAGGCCGAGATTGGAAAAGTCTGTCTGGGTGATCTTGAAGGCCTCGTTGAGGTAGCCGGTGAACAACTGGCTGGCCGACAGGGCCAGGTTCATCAGGGACGCCATCACTGCGAACATGGTGGCCTCGGCGCCCTTCGGCGCGGCGCGGGCGGTGAGGATCAGCATCGGGACCATGGTCAGCTGGCCCAGCGGTGCCGAGATGGTGGTGTCGATGAAGGCGAAGGTCCGGGCCGACAGGCCCAGCCATTCATGGACGCCGTAGAACAGCCCGATGTTCGGCAGGTAAAGGACGGTGCCGATGATCATCACCCAGCCCAGCGTGAAGCTGACCGGCATGCTGACGATGTACTTGCGGAAGGCGAGCAGGCCGACGAGGCTCAGGACGGAGCTGACCTGGGCCAGTGCGCCGAGGAATTGCTGGTCGAAACCGAGCTTGTCGATGGCCCAGTAGCTGTAGCCCTGGCCCACGTCCGGCGTGGCACGGAACAGGAAGATGACGACCGCGGCAATGGCGATTTCCCTGGAGATGCCGACCCGCCACAGCACGATGCTGATCAGCAGCAGGGAGACGAACAGGACGATTTCCTGGGCGTAGGGCACGTCGAGTAGTTCCAGGCCGACGCCGATGGCCGCGTAGGCCAGCCCGATCAGTACCACCAGCCGGGCATTGCCGCCGCCCAGGATGTCGGTGTCGGGAACTGGGGCCGGCCGCGCCAGGACGGGAGCATCCGCGCCGCGGCGCACGCGCGAGAAGGGCAGGCTGGCGACCACCAGCAGCGGCAGCAGGGACGCCAGCGCATAGACCTTGCGGGGGCCGATCGCCCCCGCCAGCACGCCGGACAGGTAGCCGACGCTGATCGCCCCGACGAGCAGCGCCGCCCGGCCGAGGGTCTGGATCTGGTTGCGCTCTTCCTCGGTCTCGACCACTTCAACGCTCAGCGCGTCGGCGATCACGTCCTGAACCATGAAACCGATGGCGGTCAGCAGGGACGCGGCCAGGTAGCCGCTCTTGGTCTCGACTACCGTGGCCAGCGCCACATAGCCGGCAAAGGTGGCCACGCAGCCGGCCAGCAGCCAGGGGGTGCGGCGGCTGCCGAAGAAGGGGTGGATGTCGGCTGCTGCGCCGACCACCATCTTCATGGACCAGGGCAGCATCAGCCAGAAGCCGATGCTGGTGACTTCGACAGGGGACAGCTTGAGGGCTTCCTTCTGGAAGAAGAGCTCGGCTATGCCGGTGATGGAACTGGCGCCGTAGCAGAAATAGACGAGCAGCACCGTCGTCCATTCGCGGCGGAAGCCGCCGATGAATTTGCGTAACACGCTTTCTCCTGTCTTGTGCCGTGCGGATGCGTTGGAGGGTTTGGATGGGGTGAGGGAGGATGCAGGCAAAGACTGCGCCAACCGTACCTGGGGCCACGAGTATGGAGAAAACTGCCCGGAGCGGGCACTGTTTGCATGGCACCGGTTGCCGGTGCCCAGGACGGCGCGTGTCCGGATTTCCGCAGAAAATGCTGATGGCTTGCTGGTGTTTCATCAGCCGGGCTGCTGATCAACTGAACAACTGCCCGGCGGGGAATCGCTCTTACAGTGCCTGCGCGATGCGCTCCAGGCGTGGCATCCAGTTGCCGAGGATGTCGGCGGACACCAGGATGTGGTGGGCCTTGCCGATCAGCAGGTGGCGGGGGATGAAGCCGATGAAGCGGGAGTCGGCGCTGTTGTCCCGGTTGTCGCCGAGGACCAGATAGCTGTCGGCGGGCACGGTCACCGGGGAGAAGTCGCGCAGGGCCTGCACGCTGGGCAGGAACTGGACGGCGTGGTCGCGGCCGGCAAGGGTTTCGGTGGCGCGTACGGCGTCGATTTCGTGGTTCTTGCCCGCTGGTTCGGCTGCGACACCGACGACGGCGTAGCGCAGCGGCTCGCCGTTGATGATCAGTTCGCCGTTGCGCATGGCCACGGTGTCGCCGGGCAGGCCGACGATGCGCTTGATCAGGCGCGTGCCGTCGCGGGGCGAGCTGAAGGTCACCACGTCGCCGCGGGCCGGGTCGCCGAGGTGGGCGACCAGGATGTCGGTGAGGGGCAGCTTGAGGTCGTAGGCCAGGCGGTTGACCAGCACCACGTCGCCTTCGAGCAGGGTTGGGCGCATCGAGCCGGACGGGATCGGGTTCCAGTCGGCGATGGCGGTACGGAAGAAGCCGAAGCAGATCAGGAAGAGCAGGAATCCGCGGTTGTTTTTGAGCAAATCTTTCATGCCGTCCTCATGGGTTGTAATGTCGCCTATGGACCGGACGGTCGCGGCTTGGTTCATCAAGTGTACATATTCGGCGGCGGGTATTCACCGTTGAGCGCCCAGCGGCCGAGCATCGCCAACTTGTAGTCGATGGGGTCGTGCAGCGTGTGGGTGCGTACGTTGCGCCAGAAGCGGTCATAGCCGAGGCTGGCGCGGGTGCCGCGGGCGCCGACCACCTCGAAGAGTTCCTGGCTGGCGAACAGGCCGGCCCGGTGGGCGATGACCTTGGCTTCGGCGATGGCGACAGCGGTTTCGGCCCGTTCGCGTTCGCTCAGTGCCGGGCCGCGCGCGAAGGCAGCCTGGATCGCGGCGGCGGCCCGGTCGGCCAGTGCCTCGGCGGCGGCGATCTGCACGTGGATCTCGCCGAAGCGTTGCTGCGTGTAGGGATCTTCGGTGGCGTGCTGCACGCCTGAGGCTAACCACGGGCGGGCCTGCGTGCGGGCGAAGTCCCGTGCCTCATCGCGGGCGCCGATGGCGATGCCGACGAACAGGTTGGCGAGGATCAACTGGCCGAAGCTGTTGCGCAGGGTGTGGAAGGCAGACGGCACTGCGTCGTGGGCGCGCAGCACGTCGGCGTGCCGCAGCAGCACTTGCCGGAAGCTCACCGAGCCGCTGTCGGTCTGGCGTTGGCCGATGGGGTCCCAGTCGTCGTGGACGACGATGCCAGGCTGCTCCGTCTGTACGACGCCCAGAACGCTGCTGCCGTCGGCATGGCGGGCGGTGAGGGTCATGAAACGCGAGCCTCGGGTACCGGAGCAGAAGCCCTTGCGGCCGTCGAGCAGATAGCCGTCGGGGTGCTCACTGGCGGTCAGGCCTGCGTCGAGGGGATTCACCGCGTTGCCCCACCAGCCGTCTTCCGCAAGCGTGCGGCCGAGCCAGTGGCGCTGCTGGGCGGCGCTGCCGTAGATGCGCAGCGTGGCGATCTGCAGGTGGTGGAAGGCGAGCAGGTGGGCGAGGGCGCTGTCCACCGTGGCGATGCAGCGCACCAGCGCGAAGATCTCCGGCCACGGGCGTTCGTCTCCGCCCAGCTGGGTCGGGATGGACAGGCGCAGCAGGCCGGCATTTTGCAGCAGGGCCTTCTCTACGGCGGCGTGGCCGCCGCGCTTGTCCCGTTCGACGGCGGTGCGGCGGAGTTCGGCCAGCAGGGGGGCGAGATCGTTGGCCATGGGAATTCCGGAAACGAGCGACGCTTTTAGCGTAGCAGGCCCCAGCGCCGCACGGTGACCCGTTCCAGGGTGTTGAAGCCGAGATTCTCGACGATCAGGCCGATGATGACCACCAGCGCCAGCCCTGCGAAGACCCGGTCGGTGAACAGCTCGTTGCGGTTCTGGAAGATGTACCAGCCGAGGCCGCCCTTGCCGGAGGAGGCGCCGAACACCAGCTCGGCGGCGATCAGCGTGCGCCACGCAAAGGCCCAGCCGATCTTGAGGCCGGACAGGATAGCCGGCAGCGCCGCCGGTACCAGGATCTGCAGCACGTAGCGGACGCCGCGCAGGCCGTAGTTGCGGCCGGCCATCTGCAGGGTCTGCGGTACGCCCTGGAAGCCGGCGTAGGTGTTGAGGGCCAGCGGCCACAGCACCGAATGCAGCAGCACGAAGACCAGGCTGCCGTGGCCGATGCCGAACCATAGCAGCGCGATGGGCAGCAGCGCGATGGCCGGCAGCGGGTTGAACATGGTCGTCAGCGTGGACAGCAGGTCGCGCCCGAGGCGCGTGCTGACCGCTAGCGCGGTGAGCACGAAGGCCGCCAGCACGCCGCCGATGTAGCCCTGCAGCAGCACCTCGAGGGACAGGGCGGTGCGTTCGAGCAGTTCGCCGGACATCAGGCCGTCCACCAGCGCGCTGGCGGTAGCGAGAAAGGTCGGCAGCAGCAGCTCATTGTCCTGCTGCCGGGCGACGATCTCCCAGGCCAGCGCCAGCAGCGCGAGGAGCACGCTCTTGCGCAGCCAGGCCTGTTCCCACAGGCGCGTGGCGAGCGGCAGCCGGCGTTCCAGGCTGACGTGGGTGAGGGGTTCCAGCTGGCGTTCGTATTCCGGCCGGATCGGGGCTTGGAGGGCGGTCATGCGAATCTCTTCAGGTTGTGGGGCGCCACGTCGGCGGTGATGCCGGTCGGCTCCTCGTCGAACAGCAGGCGGTGGATGCGCTGGGCGCTGGCCTGGAAGTCGGCGCCGCCGAGGCTGTGCAGGCCGTAGTGGTGGCTGTTGATCTCGGCGCGCATGCGGCCGGGGTGCGGCGACAGCAGGCCGATGCGGTTGCCGACCACCAGCGCCTCCTCGATGGAGTGGGTGACGAACAGCAACGTGAAGCGGACTTCGTCCCATAGGGTCAGCAGTTCTTCCTGCATCTTGCGGCGGGTCAGCGCGTCGAGGGCGGCGAAGGGCTCGTCCATCAGCAGCACCCGCGGCTGCATGGCCAGCGCGCGGGCGATGGCCACGCGCTGCTTCATACCGCCGGACAGGGTGTGCGGGTAGGCGTCGGCGAAGGCCGCCAGGCCGACCTTGTCCAGGTAGTGCAGGGCTCGCTCGGCGGCCTCCTTGCGGCCCAGGGTGCCGGTGGCGCGCAGCGGGAAGATCACGTTGTCCTTGACGGTCTTCCACGGCGGCAGCTGGTCGAATTCCTGGAAGACGACGATGCGGTCCGGGCCGGGGCCGCTGATCGGGCGTCCGTCGAGGCGGATCTCGCCGTCGCTGGGCGCCAGGAAGCCGGCCACCGCCTTCAGCAGGCTGGACTTGCCGCAGCCGGAGGCGCCGAGCAGCACGAAGCGGTCGCCGGCATGCACGTCGAAGCTGACCTCGTGGGTGGCGCGGACCACGCGGCCCGGCGTGCGGTATTCCAGGCTGAGCTTGTCCACCGCCAGCAGCGCTGGTGCGGGGGGCTCGGGCGGGAAGGCGTTGAGGGGGGTGACGATGGACATGGCGGACCTCAGCTACCCGGCTGCGCGTAGGCTTCCGGGAAGAAGTAGTCCTTCCAGGAGGCGGCGCGGTTCTTCAGGACGCCCAGCTTGTAGAGCTCCTCGGCATACACCAGGCTGCGCTGGGGCTGGATCGTGTAGCTGTTCTCCGGATCGTCGATGATCTTGCGCACGAGCTCCGGCGCCAGCCTGGATTTCTGCACGCGGATGAAGATCTCGGCGGCCTTGGCCTTGTCGGCTTTGACCAGCTTGGCGGCCTCGTCGAGGGCGGCGTAGAAGGCCTTGTAGGTCTTGGGGTTCTCGTCGTGGAACTTCTGCGTGGTGTACAGCACGTTGAAGGTGGCCGGCCCGCCGAGCACGTCGTAGGAGCTGAGCACCTTGTGCACGTTCTTGTTGGCTTCCAGGGCCTGGTAGTAGAACGGCGCGCTGGAGAAGTGGGCGTTGATCTCCGAGCCGCCGGCGACCAGCGCGGCGGTGGCGTCCGGGTGAGCCAGGCTCACCGAGATGGTGTCGAAGCGCTTGAAGTTGTCCTTGCCGAAGACCTTGGCAGTCTCGATCTGCAGCACGCGGGACTGGAAGCTGGTGCCGGCGGCGGGCACGGCGATGCGGTCCTTGTCGCTGAAGTCCTTGATGGTCTTCACGTTCGGGTTGCTGCTCAGCAGGTAGTTGGGCAGGCTGCCGAGGGCGGCCACTGCCTTCACGTTCTGCTTGCCCTTGCTGCGGTCCCACAGGGCGAGCATCGGCGGCAGGCCGGCCGACACGATGTCGAGGCTGCCGGACAGCAGGGCTTCGTTCATCGCGGTGGCGCCGGAGATCTGTGCCCATTCCACCTTGATGTCGAGGCCGAGGGCCTTGCCGTGCTTCTCGATCAGCTTCTGGTCATGGACCACGTCGAGGATCAGGTAGGAGATGCCGAACTGCTGGGCGACGCGGATCTGTCCTTCGGCATGGGCGGTCCAGCTGGCCGCCAGCAGGCCGAGGCCGCCGAGCAGGGCAGCGGTCTTGCGGGTCAGGGATTTCATGTTCTCTCTCTCTCTCTGTTTTTTCGGGGTTCAGAACGGCGCGTCGCCTTCGATGGTCGTGCGGTACAGCTTGCGGCGCAGGTGGTCAGGCGTACCGGCGGCGACGTGCATCACCGAGCGGTTGTCCCAGAACACCATGTCCTGAGGTTGCCAGGCGTGGCGATAGACGTGCTCGGGGCGGGTGCCGAGATCGAACAGCTCGGCGAGGATCTGGCGGCTCTCGTCCTCCGGGACATCCACGATGCGGGTCGTGAAGTGCTCGCTGACGAACAGTGCCTTGCGGCCGGTTTCCGGGTGGGTGCGCACCACCGGATGGATCACCGGCCTGACCTGATCGATCTGTTCCTGGCTCAGCTTGGGCCGCCACGGGCTGCGGCTGCGTAGCTCCTCGTACTTGGCCAGGTAGCTGTGCTCGGCGCGCAGCGGGGCGATGGCCTCGCGCAGCTCGGCGGGCAGCGCGTCGTAAGCGCTGTGCTGGTTGGCGAACAGGGTGTCGCCGCCCTCGGCTGGCAGTTCCTGGGCGTGCAGGAAGGAGCCAAGGCTGGGCTTGTCCACGTAGGAGATGTCGGAGTGCCAGAAATGGCCGGCGTCGCCGAGGCCGATGGGCTGGCCGTTCTCGCGGATGTTGGAGACGATCAGCACTTCCGGGTGGTCGGGCAGCGCGAACTGGTGCAGCACGTGGATCTGTAGCGGGCCGAAGCGGCGGCTGAAGTCCACCTGCTGGGCCGGCGTGATGTGCTGGTCACGGAAGACCAGCACATGGTGTTCAAGATGGGCGCGGTGGATGCGGCGGAAGTCCGCGTCACCGACGGGCTGCGTGAGGTCGAGGCCGATGACTTCGGCCCCGACCGCCGCGTCGAAGGGGCGGATCTCGAAGGTTTGGGCGCGTGCGCTGGCGGAGGGGGCGTTCAGTACAGCTTCCATGATGTGTGGGGCCGGCCGGAACCGGCCTGTCCGATAAAGGAAAGCTGTACTTTAGGAAGCTCGGGGCTATGCCTGAACCATTATATTTTCCGATGCTTATGAGCTGAAAGGCGCCTGAGCTTATGCGCTTTTGAGATTAAGCGGGTTGCCGGGCGGCCTCGAAGAACCGCTCAGTTCAGCCAGGGCGTGTAGTTGAAGCCGTTGCCGATCAACTGGACGACGGCATCCACGTTTTCACTCGATTCGGAAAACTGTGCCAGCACCACGGCTTGAGTCTCCGCCGGGACAGTGTTCATCTGGTTGAGCCACCAGTCGTACCCAGCCTGGTCGGGTGCCCGTCCCAGCACGTTGGTGTAGACCCGGGTGAGGAAGTCGGCATTCGATGGGTTCGTCCCGTATATGCCGTGGAATTCGGCCGAATTGATGAAGCCGGTAGCGACCTCCACAAGAGGGACACCCTTGTCCATCTGTGCGATCCAGTAGCCGACGCCCGCCACATCGGGTGTCCGTGCGAATGCCGCCTTGTAGAT
The DNA here is from genome assembly GCF_056724025.1 of Zoogloea sp. JDB1. Lineage (NCBI taxonomy): Bacteria > Pseudomonadati > Pseudomonadota > Betaproteobacteria > Rhodocyclales > Zoogloeaceae > Zoogloea > Zoogloea sp. JDB1. The sequence continues at coordinate 4,842,616 of NZ_CM161496.1, read as the reverse complement.
GCGGTAAGCCTGGCCGCCGATGCCGTCGGCGTCCAGGGCAACGCTCGTGTCGGAGAACTGGATGCGCTCGATATTGCTGAGGAGGTCGGTGCCGTCGGCACCGGTCTTGTCCTGAACCGTGAAGGTCGTGCCGATCTTGGTGATGGTGTAGTTGCTGCGGACAGATGCATAGACCGCTGCGTCGGTGCCGGCACCTCCATCGAGGGTGTCGTTGCCGCCCATGCCTTCCAGCCGGTCGTTGCCATCGCCACCCATCAGGGAATCATTGCTGGCGCTACCGGGCAGGAAGTCGTTACCGGGTGTGCCGTTGATGGTGCTACTACCTACTTTGGTCGTGAAGTCGTAGCTGCTGGTGCCGGCGTAGCTGTTGCCGGCCAGATCCTTGATGGCTCCTGCATCGATCTGCAGGACGTACTGTGTGCCGTAGGCCAGGTCTGTGCTGGGGTTGATGGTCAGTGTGCTGCCCGAGAAGCTCAGGTTTCCACTGCTGCCCACCGCATAGGTTTCCACGATGCTGCCGCTTGCGGTCTTCAGCGCGATGGCGCCGGAGCCGGCTTGGACGGTTTCGCTGAAGGTGATCGTGATGTCGCTGTTGATAGCCACGCCGGTGCTGGCATCCGCCGGGCTGAAGTTGCTGACGGTCGGTGCGGTGGTGTCGGCCGGGCCGAACAGATAATCGTTGTCCGAGATGGCGGCGACGAGTTGATCGTAGATGGGGCTGCCGATGTCCGCCCACGATCTCGCGGTGCTCTTGACGCCGATCACATACTTGCCGACCAGCAGCGGCCCGCCGGAGCTGCCGGCCCCCATGACGTCCTGCGGGGCATCGTAGACGCTGTAGAACGGGTTGCTCGTGACGGTGACGTCCTGCTGCATCATGCCCGTCGAGCCGGCGGGATAGCCGATCGCCGACGCGTTGACGGTTCCGTCCTGATTCGGGTCGAGACCCAGCCAGCCGAGCGTGTCGCCGATGGCGCGGTCGATGCCGATCAGCGCGATGTCGAACTGGGACTCGCTCTGCAGCATGGTCTGGTTGTCGCCGTCCTGATAGATGTTGTCAGGCCAGGTGATGGCTTCCCACTTGGTATAGCTGGGGTGGGCGATCCATGATTCGTAGACGCCGGTGACCGCGTTGTAGTCGGCGCCGAAATAGAAATCGAAGGACTTGGCGTAGCCGCCCATGTCGGGGTTGTAGACGCAGTGCCCAGCGGTAAGGATGTCGTTGCTGCCGACTATGCTGCAAGTCCCGCGGGTCTGGCTGCCGTCGGCCCAGGTGGTGACGATGGTGCCGATGTCGACGTAGGGTTGTGTGTTACGTGTCGCCGAGTTCACTTCGATCATGAATCACTCCCACTGTTTTTCCCTGCAAAGGCGCGATTATTGATGATGTTGGAATGATCGCGCAGTGCAATATGTCCACTTGGGTCGGGGAGTCTAACCACCTTGGGCGGCGTTTCCTACTTTCCATCCCCGAACTTGGCCTCCGCCGCTTTGGCATCGGTGGCGATCTTGTCATTGATTTGCCTCGCAGCCTGGGCTTCGGCGTTGATGAACTGGCTGATGATCTGGCTGGTGGCCTGGATGTCGGTGTTGCCTTCCTTCTGCAGGCAGTCGAGCCAGGCGCGCTGGGTCTGGCGGTAGGTGTTTACCGCGCCGACGCTCTTGTTGAAGGCGTCCGGGTTCTTCAGGTCGAGGCTGACCTCGGCCGGGCGCGGGCCGCAGGCGTGGGTCCAGCTGCCATTCTCGATCTTGCCGGCGTGGGCGGGCAGGGTGGCGACAAGGGCCGTGGTGGTGAAGGCGAGGGCGAGCTTGCGGGTCATGGTTTTCTCCGGTGTGGATCAGCCCTTGGCGGCGGGCGGGGTGGTTTTGTGGGAGTCGGGGGGCGTGGTGGCGGCGGTCTTCGGCGTGGCCGGCTTGTCGCCGGGGCTACCCTTGCGGGCTTTTTCGGGCAGGGCCTTGGGGCGTACGGTTTCGCCGTCGGCGAGTAGGTCGGACGGGCTGCTGACCAGCACCGCGCCGGCTTCGATGCCGTCGACGATCTCGATCTCCTTGCCGAGGTCGCGACCGAGGCTCACCTTGCGGAAGCTGACGGCGTTGTCCAGGCCGACCGTCACCACGCGGTTGCCGTCCTGACCGGTGACCAGCACGTTGGTGGGCACCAGCAGCGCCTTGACGCTGCTCGACAGGTTGAAGGTCACCTCGCCATAGGTGCCGGGCAGTAGCTTGCCGTCGGGGTTGGGCAGCTCGAGTTCCACCTGGCGCGTGCGGGTCACCGGGTCGAGGGCGCCGGCGGCGTGGGCGACTTTGGCGGTGAATTTCCTGCCCGGCGTCTCGGGGATGCGCAGCGTCACTTCCTGGCCGGGGGCTATCTCGCCGGCGTACACCTGCGGGATCCACAGGGTCAGGCGCAGCGGGTCGGTCTGGGCGAGGGCGAAGAGTTCCTTGCCATTGGCGGCGATCAGGTCGCCGACTTCCACGCTGCGGCGCGTCACCACGCCGTCGAAGGGGGCGACGATGCGGCGGAATTGCTTGAGTTGTTCGAGCCGGCGCACGTTGGCCTCCACCGCGGCGAGGTCGGCACGGGCCTGGGCGGCGGCGCTGCGCTTCTCGTCCAGGTCCTGACGGGCCACGCTGTCGAGGCTGGCCAGGTGTTCCCAGCGTTTCAGCGTATCGCGGGTGAGATCCATGCGGGCCTTGACCTGCTCGCGGCTGGCGCGGGCCTGTTCCAGTTCCTGGTCCTGCTCCGGCGCCTCGATGGTGGCGAGTAGCTCGCCCTTCTTCACGCGCTCGCCGATGGTCTTGTGCCAGGCCGCCAGGTAGCCGCCGCTGCGGGCGATCACGCTGATCTCGCTGCGGCCTTGCAGCGTGGCCGGCAGCGCGACGCTGCGCTGGCTGTCGCCGGGGCGGGCGACGATGGTGGACACCGTGCGCAGCAGGCTGTCGGCGGTGCGCTGCTCCAAGGCGCGGGCCTGCTGATGCTCGAAGGCGAAGCGCAGGGCGCCGCCGGCAAGCAGCAGGCCGATCAGGCAGAGGCCGGTGCGGCGCGCATAGCGCAGGGTCTTGCCGCCGGTGTGGGCGGCGAGGGGCGGGGGCGGGGTGAGGTCTGACATGGGGCGATTCCGGTTCGGTCAGGCGGGGGCCAGCTGGTGGCGGGGCCCGCGGCGCTCCAGCCGCAGATGGACGGCGGCGAAGACGAGGGGAACGAAGAGCAGCGTGGAGGCGGTGGCGAAGGCCAGCCCGCCGATCACCGCGCGGCCCAGCGGGGCGTTTTGCTCGGCGCCTTCGCCGAGGCCGAGGGCCATCGGCAGCATGCCGACGATCATCGCGAAGGCCGTCATCAGTACCGGGCGCAGGCGGGTGGAGGCGGCCTCCAGTGCCGCGCTGACCGGCGGCACGCCTTCGGCGAGGCGCGTGCGGGCGAAGGACACCAGCAGGATCGAGTTGGCGGTGGCGACCCCCATAGTCATGATGGTGCCGGTCAGCGCCGGCACGCTGAGGGTGGTGCCGGACAGGAACAGCAGCCAGGCAATGCCGGCCAGCGCCGCCGGCAGCGCGCTGACGATGATCAGTGGGTCGATCCACGACTGAAAGTTCACCACCAGCAGCAGGTAGACCAGCACGATGGCTACCGTCAGGCCGGTGGCCAGGCCGATAAAGGAATCGTGCAGGGTCTCCACCTGGCCGCGCATGACTAGGTCCACGCCGCGCGGCAGCTTGGCGCGGATGTCGTCGAGGACTACCGCGATGTCGCGGCTGACGCTGCCCAGGTCGCGCCCTTCCACATTGGCATACACGTTGAAAATCGGGTTGGTGTTGTAGCTGGTGAGCATCGGTGCCAGCGCCTGGCGGGACAGGCCGACCACGTTGCCGAGCAGCTGGGCGCCGTCTTCACCAGCACCGACCGGCGTGCGCAGCAGGCTGTCGAGGCTGTCGAGGGCGGTTTCCGGCGTGCGCACGCCGATGGTGTACAGGTTGTTGTTGCTCGGGTTGAGCCAGTAGGCGGGGGCCGCCTGCATGCTGCCGGACAGGGACACCATCACGTTCTGGGCCACGTCCTTGGCGGCGAGGCCGAGCTGCTGCAGGCGCACGCGGTCCATGTCCAGGGCCAGCGCCGGCTTGCTCCAGCGCTGATAGACGTGGGCATCGACGATGCCAGGGATGGCGCGCAGGCGATTGTTGAGTTCCACCGCCAGTGGGATTACGTCGGCCGGCTTGCCGCCGATGAACTGGATGTCGATAGGGGCTGGCGTGCCAAAGTTGAGGGTCTGGCTGACCTGGTCAGCGGGCTGGAAGAAGAACTCCACGCCGGGGAAACGCTCGGGCAGCAGCGCCCGCAGGCGGGTCGCGTAGTCGCTGCTCGGGGCGTGGCCCGGTTTGAGGGACACCATGATCTCGGTATCGGCGGTTTCGGTGGTGCCGGAGTTGCCGAACAAGGTGTTGCGCGTCGAGTAGGGGCCGCCGACGATGTCGAGGATGTCGCCCAGCTCGTCGGCCGGGATGGTCTCGCGGATCGTCGCTTCGATTTTGTCCACCAGATGGGGCATCTCCTCCAGGCGGAGGCCGGACGGGGCGCGCACGTGCAGGCGCAGCTGACCGGCGTCCACCGCTGGGAAGAGATCCTGGCCGAGCAGCGGCACCAGGCCCAGGGACAGCAGGCAAAGGCCGGCGAAGGCGCTGCCGAAGCGGCGGCGCTGGCGCAGCAGGGCGGCCAGCAGCACCGTGTAGTGCTCGCGCAGGCGGCTGAAGCCGCGCTCGAAGCCGACGTGGAGGCGGTGGCACTGCGCGGCGAAGCCGGCGGCCGGCGCCGGGCGATGGACGCCGTGCTGGCTGGCCATCATGTACATCACCAGCGTCGGCACCAGGGTCCGCGACAGCAGGTAGGAGGCCAGCATCGCGAAGACCACCGCCTCGGCCAGTGGCACGAACAGCGAGCGGGCCACGCCGGTGAGGAAGAACATCGGCACGAAGACGATGCAGATGCACAGGGTGGATACGAAGGCCGGCACGGCGATCTCCTGGGCGCCGTCGAGGATGGCCTGCTGCGGGTTCTTGCCGAGGCCCATCTGGCGCTCGATGTTCTCGATCTCGACGGTGGCGTCGTCCACCAGGATGCCTACCGCTAGCGCCAGGCCGCCGAGGGTCATCAGGTTGAGGCTCTCGCCGAGCAGGTAGAGGACGATCAGCGAGCAGCAGATCGACAGCGGGATGGACACCGCGATGATGCAGGTGCTGCGCCAGTTGCCGAGGAACAGCAGGATCATCGCGGCGGTCAGCGAGGCGGCGATCAGCGCCTCGTGCAGCACGTTGCCGATGGCCGCCCGCACGAACAGGGACTGGTCGAACATCAGCGTCAGCTTCATGTCTTCGGGCAGCTTGTCGAGGATGCGCGGGATCTCCGCGCGCACTTGGTCCACCACCTCCAGCGTGGACACGCCGCCGACCTTGAACACCGAGGTCAGGATGCCGCGCTCGCCGTTGTGGCGCACGATGGTCTGCAATGGGCCGGCGCCGTCGCGCACGCTGGCCACGTCGCGCACGTGGATGGTCTTGCCGGCGACGGTCCTGACCGGGATGTCGCCGATCTTGGCGAGGGTCGCCACCGAGCCGTTGAGGGCCACGTCGTATTCCCGCTCGCCGATCTTGATGGTGCCGGTGGGCAAGGTGAGGGTCTGGTTGCCGATCGCGTCGCTGACATCCGCCGGCGTGAGCCCGCGGGCCAGCAGCGCATTGGTGTCGATGTCCACCGAGATCTGGCGGTTGCGGGCGCCGAAGGGGGCGGTCAGCTCGACGCCCTTCTTGGTGCGCAGGGTGTTGCGCACCACGTCGTTGGTCAGCTCGCCCACCTCGGTCTCCGGCACCGTGGCGCTGGACACGCCGACCTGCAGCAGCGGCAGATCGGTGGCCGAGTACTGCACCACCTGCGGCGGTGCGATGCCGACCGGCATTGAGCGGTAGGCCGAGTTGGCCGCCGACTGGACCTGGGCCAGCGCGGTGCCGATGTCGGTGCCGGGCTGGAAGAAAACCTTGATGATCGACGCGCCGGCCACCGACAGGGATTCGGTGTGCTCGACGTTGTCCACCGATTGGGTCATGGCCCGCTCGGCGTTGCGGCTGATGCGGCTATAGATCTCCGGCGCGGGCAGGCCGTTGTAGCTGTACAGCATGGCCACGACAGGGATGTCGATGGCCGGGAAGATGTCCACGGACATCTTCTTCAGCACATAGGGCATGGACAGCAGGATGAGCAGCGCCATGACCAGGAAGGTGTAGGGGCGCCGCAGGGCGATATTGACGATCCACATCGGGAATTCGGGGTCGGCTGCGCGTGGCAGGGTTGCGGAGGCGCGCCGGGGCCGGGCTGGAACAAACCTCTGTATCGGGCAAATTCCGGGCCATGGGCAAAAACCCTGTGTCCGTGCGGGGGACTGCCCGATCTGGGGTGTGGGGCTTGCGCAGAAGCCAGCAGTCCGCCAACCGGAAAGTTGGGTTTTCAGCAGCATGGGGGGGCGGGAGCGCGGTGGGCGTGGTGACTGATGGCCGCGCGGCCCCTGCGTGGCGTGGCTGGGGCTCCGTTGCGGGCGCGCTGGCACGGGCCGTGCACCCGATCGCGGTTTGCGTCCGGCTGGCGTGTTCGCGGGGTACCCCTCGGAATCCGCCACCCGACAGCCATCTACAGAAGCAGACCGCACAGGAACAACAATGAAGAAACGCATCTACATCTGGCTGGGCCGTTCGGCGGCGCTGGCCCTCGGCCTGGCAGCGACCGGTGCTGGCGCCCAGGAAGTCCTGCCCCGTCCGCCCGAGCCCTTCGCCGGCAAGATCGACCCCTCCCGCGACAAGTCGGTGCCGGCCTGGCCGAAGCAGGCGCAGGCGCCGAAGGGCGCGCCCAACGTGGTGGTCGTGCTGCTCGACGACGTGGGCTTCAGCGCGGCGTCCACCTTCGGCGGTGTTGCCGACACGCCGGCGCTGCAGGACCTGGCCCGCAACGGCCTCAGCTACAACCAGTTCCATGTCACCAGCCTGTGCTCGCCGACCCGTGCGGCGCTCCTCACCGGGCGCAACCACCACGAGGTCGGCTTCGGCACCGTAGCCGACAGCTCGTCCGGCTTCCCCGGCTACAACTCGGTGTGGGCCAAGGACACGGTGTCGGTGGCTGAAGTGCTGCGTCAGAACGGCTACAGTACCTCGGCCTTCGGCAAGTGGCACAACACGCCCCAGTGGGAGATCACGCCGGCCGGTCCCTTCGACCACTGGCCGACCAGCCTCGGCTTCGAGTTCTTCTACGGTTTCATGGGCGGCGCCGACAATCAATGGGAGCCGCGCCTTTACCGCAACACCACGCCGGTGGAGCCGAAGGCCACGCCGGAGCAGGGCTATCACCTCACCGCCGACCTGGCCGACGAGGCCACCCGCTGGCTGCGTACCCATGATGCGGTGTATCCGGACAAGCCCTTCTTCGTGTGGTTCGCCCCCGGCGGCACCCATTGGCCCCACCACGTGCCGCAGGACTGGATCGCCAAGTACAAGGGCAGGTTCGATCAGGGCTGGGACAAGCTGCGCGAGGAGACCTTCGCCCGCCAGAAGACGCTCGGCGTGATCCCCGCCAATGCCGAGCTGACGCCGCGCCCGCCAGAGCTGCCGGCCTGGGATTCCCTGCCCGCCGAGCAGCGCCGCCTGCTGGCGCGGGAGGCCGAAATCTCCGCCGCCTACCTGGCGTTCACCGACTTTCAGGTCGGCCGGCTGCTGGCCGAGATCCGCGAGCAGGGCAAGGCCGACAACACGGTGGTGTTCTACATCGTCGGCGACAACGGCGCCGAGGTCAGCTCGCCGCTGCTCGGCCGCGACGCCACCGGGCCCGACGGGCAGCCGGCACCTCTCGCCGAGCGTCTGAAGGACATCGACGCGCTGGGCACGGCACGCTTCGACAACCTCTACGGTTCCGCCTGGGGCTGGGCCGACAACACGCCCTTCCAGTACGGCAAGGGCATCCCGTCCTACCTGGGCGGCACCCGCAACCCGCTGGTGGTGTCGTGGCCCAAGGGCCTGCGCGAGAAGGGCGTGGTGCGCGGCCAGTTCAGCCACGTCACCGACATCGCGCCGACGATCTACGAGCTGGCCGGCATCAGGTTTCCGGACAAGGTCGAGGGCATCCAGCAGCTGCCGCTGGAAGGGCGCAGCCTGGTGTACAGCTTCGACAACGCCAAGGCCGAATCGCCACGCACGCTGCAGTATTTCGAGATGGGCGGCTCCCGCGGCATCTACAAGGACGGTTGGTGGGCCGGCAGTCGCAACGTGGCGCCGCGGGGCAACGCGGTGCTCAACCAGGCGCCCTTCGGCCAGCGTCAGTGGCAGCTCTACAACCTGAACGCGGACTACAGCCAGGCCCACGATGTGGCCGCCGGTAACCCGGACAAGCTGGCCGAACTGGTGGCCACCTTCGACAAGGAGGCCTGGCGCAATGATGTCTATCCGCTGACGCCCGAGGTCGGCGTCGGCCGTCCGAGCCCGGCCGCCGGCCGCACCCTGTTCACCTATCGGGCCGACGTGACCCGCATCCCGTCGCGGGTCGGGCCGGACGTGACGCGGCGCGCCCACCGCATCACCGCGGACATCGAGCTGCCGGCTCGCGGCGGTGACGGCGTGCTGATTGCCGATGGTGGCCGCTGGGGCGGCTTCAGCCTGTTCGTGAAGGACGGTCGGCTGGTCTATGAGGCTAACGCCCACGGCCATCGCAGCGGCCACATTGTGTCGTCTCGCCCGTTGCCGAAGGGCAAGCTGCAGGTCGCCTTCAGCTTCACGCCGGACAGCGCGACGCCGCCGCCGGCCAGCGTGGTACAGGGCCAGCCGCCGGCGGCGGTGCCTGGCGTCGGGCGCTTGTTCGTGAACGGTGAGCAGGTCGGCGAAGGGCGCATCGCCAAGATCGTCTACGGCCCCTACGAATCCCTGGACATCGGCGCCGATCTTGGCTCGCCGGTGAGTCCGGACTATAAGGTGCCGTTCTCCTTCACCGGCATCCTCGGCAAGCTCGAGGTGGAATTGCGCTGAAAGCTCCCGTCAGCCGCCATCGCACGCCCTGCGGCGGGTGGTGGCGCATCGTCTTCCTGTTGTGCGTGTTCGCCCTGCCAGTCTTCGCCCCGGCCGGCGAGCCGGTCCGCTATGTGGGCAGCGCAGCCTGCGCCGGCTGTCATGCCGACGAGGCCCGGCGCTGGCAGGCGTCCCATCACGCCCAATCGATGCAGATCGCCAGCCCGGCCACGGTGCTCGGTGACTTCCGCGACCTGAGCGTCACCCTCCGCGGCCAGACCACCCGTTTCTTCCGCCGGGGCGAAGCCTTCTACGTGCGCACCGCCGGGCCGGACGGGCGCGAGGCGGACTTCCAGGTCACCCACACCTTTGGTGTGCATCCGCTGCAGCAGTACCTCGTCGCACTGCCCGGCGGACGCCTGCAGGCCCTCGGCGTGGCGTGGGACGCACGGTGCCGGGAGGAGGGCGGCCAGCGCTGGTATCACCTCTACCCGGACGCGCCGCCCAAGCCCGGCGAACCGGTGCATTGGAGCGGCCGCGAGCAGAACTGGAACTTCATGTGCGCATCCTGCCATTCCACCGGGCTGGTGAAAAACTACGATCTCAAATCCGACAGCTATCGCACGCGTTGGGCCGAGATGGCTGTCGGCTGCGAGGCCTGCCATGGGCCGGGCGCCGGGCACCTGGCCTGGGCGCGCGGCGGCAAGCTGGCGGTGGTGGCCGATGCAGGCCTGACGGTGTCGACCCGGCAGCTGCGCCGGCTGGTCTTCCGCTACAACGGCGCCCACCCCATCGCTCGCAGCGATGGCGACCCGAAGGCCGGCCAGCGGGCCGGCGAAGCCTGCTTCGGCTGCCATTCCCGGCGCCAGCAGCTGACGGCGGAACCCCAGCCCGGCGCGGCCTTCCTCGACGACTACCGGCCGGTGCTGGTCGAGCCCGGCCTCTACCACCCGGACGGGCAGATCGACGACGAGGTCTTCGAATACGGCTCCTTCGTGCAGAGCCGCATGCACCGGGCCGGCGTGACCTGCAGCCATTGCCACGACAGCCACAGCCTCAAGCTGCGCGCCGACGGCAACGCCCCGTGCGGGCAGTGCCACCTGCCGTCCAGCTACGACCAGCCGGCCCACCACCGCCACGGCGAAGGCTCGGCCGGCGCCCAGTGCGTGAACTGCCACATGCCGACCAAGACCTACATGGGCGTGCATGTCCGCCGCGACCACCGCCTGGCGGTGCCGCGCCCGGCCCAGAGCGCCCGCCTCGGTACGCCGGACGCGTGCACCGCCTGCCACACGGACCAGAAACCGGCGTGGGCCGCCGCCGCGGTCGAGCGCTGGAGCGGCCGGCCGGAAGCCGCCGACACGCCGCCGGTCGCCGTGCTGGCGGGGCGCCGTTCGGGCGTGCCGCTGGCCGGGTTGCTGTCCGCCGATTACCCGGCGATCCAGCAAGCCGGCGCGCTGCTGCGTCTGGTGGGTAGCCCTGCGGCGGCGGACGTGGTGGCCCGTGCGGCCCGCGCCGACGAAGGCCTGCTGCGCCTCGGTGCGGCACGGGCGCTGGCCGGGCTCACGCTGCCCGAGGCCTGGCGCATCGGCGATGCGCTGCTCGATGATCCGCTGCGGGCGGTGCGTACCGAGGCCGCGCGGACGCTGGCCGGCGTACCGGCCGAACGCCTGCCACCGGCCCGCCGGGAACGCCTGGGCGCCGTGCTGGCAGAGCTGGTCGCCAGCGAGGAACTGGCGGCGGATCGCCCCGAGAGCCACGTCAACCTGGCCCGGATTCACGCCGCCCGAGGCCAGCCGCAGTCGGCCGAGCAGGCCCTGCGTACGGCCCTGCGGCTGGATGGAGCCTTCGTCCCCGCGCTGGTGAACCTGGCCGACCTGTACCGCGCCACCGGCCGCGAGGCGGACGGTGAGGCGACGCTGCGCCAGGCCGTCAAACTCGCCCCGGCCGCCGCCGAACCCGCCCATGCCCTCGGCCTCGCCTTGATCCGCCAGGGCCGCCGCGACGCCGCGTTGCCGGAACTGGCACGGGCCGTGGCGCAGGCGCCGGACAACGGTCGCTACGCGCTGGTGCTGGCGGTCGCGCAGCTGGAAGCCGGGCAGGGCGACGCGGCGCTGGCGACGCTGGCGGCAGCCCGCGCGCGTCTGCCGGAGGACGTGGCGTTGCTGCGCACCCAGCTGCAGATCGAGCGCCGCCTCGGCCGACCTGAAGCGGCGGCGCATCAGGCGGAACTGTTGCGCCTCGAACGGAGCCTCGCCGCGCCCTGACAAGGCGGGTGCAGGTGGCCTGCGGAGGTTGGGAAATCAGCAGGCTGGCAGCAGACGGTGGCGTGATCTGTGTGCAGCGCAACAGCGGGCCCCGCGGTCGATGCTTCCGGTAGCGCCGCCAGCTGCCTGCTGAAAATCCGATTTGTTTCGACAAATCAATTGTATGGATGCCGCCTGCAGTGGTCGGAGGGCATGGTTGGCACGGCCCGTGCAGGAGAAGGGCCTGCCCCCCCGCGGCCGAGGCCGCTCACCTCAACGCCAGTCATCCCGATACCGACCGCCATGAAAATCAAAGCCTCCCTCCGCGCCCTGGCCGCCCTTGGCGGTGCGCTGCTGAGCCTGTCCGGCGCCCACGCTCAGGAAGCCGTGACGCGGGCCATCTCCGGCGTGGTCGCCGCCGGCACCCGGATCGAACTCATCAAGGACGGCTTCAAGGGCACCGAAGGCCCGATCGCCGCGCCGGATGGCAGCGTGCTGTTCACCGAGAACCAGAACGCCCGCGTGATCCGCATCGCGCCGGATGGTTCCACCTCGGTCTTCCTCGACAACACCAACGGCGTCAATGCACTGGCCTTCGCCGCCAATGGCGATCTGGTGGCGGTGCAGACGCTGCAGCCCAAGGTCGGCGTGATCCTGCCCGCCGGCAACGCCCGTACGCTGGCCGAGAAGGTGGACGGCGGCCTGTCCTTCGGCCGCCCCAACGACCTGGTGGTGGACAAGGCCGGCAACGTGTATTTCACCGATTCCGGCGCCAACGCCAATGCCAATCCCAAGCCGGATTTGTCCAAGATCTCGCCGCCGGCGGTGTACCGCATCAGCCCCGAGTTCGCCATCGAACGCCTGGCCAAGGACATCGAGCGCCCCAACGGCATCCAGCTGAGCCCCGACGAGAAGGTGCTGTACGTCGCCAACACCGCCGGCGAGTACGTGTTTGCCTACGATATCGGCGCCAACGGCAAGCTCGGCCCGAAGCGCCAGTTCGCCAGGCTCGAAGGCTTCCGCCAGACCGACAACGGTCCGTCCAGCGGTGCCGACGGCCTGGCGGTGGACAAGGACGGGCGCCTCTACGTGGCCAGCAGCGCCGGCGTGCAGGTGTTCAGCAACAAGGGCGAGCCCCTCGGCATCATCGCGTTGCCGAAGGCGCCGCAGAACCTGGCCTTTGCCGGGCCCGGCAAGCAGCAGCTGTACGTGGTCGGCCGTGGCGCGGTGTACCGTATTCCGGTGCAGACCGCCGGCTATGCCGGGCGCGCCAAGTAAGCCCGCTTTTACCGATTGAAGGAGCTTTCCATGACCCGCAAGACCGCTGCCGATTTCGAGCCCGAAGTGCTCAAACTGTTCGATAAGTACGTGCATGGCATCATCCCGCGTCGGGAGTTCCTGAAAAACGCCGCCAAGTTCGCGGTGGCCGGCGTGACCGCCGAAGGCCTGCTCGAAGCCCTCAGCCCGAAGTTCGCCGAGGCCCAGGAAGTGCAGGGCAACGATCCGCGCATCAAGGCCCAGTACGTCGAATACCCGTCGCCGGCCGGCTATGGCACGCTGCGCGGCTACCTGGTGCAGCCGGCCAACGCCAGCGGCAAGCTGCCGACAGTGCTGGTGGTGCACGAGAACCGCGGCCTCAACCCTCACATCGAGGACGTTACCCGCCGCCTGGCCCTCGACGGCTTCATCGCCTTCGCGCCGGATGCGCTGTTCCCCCTCGGCGGCTACCCCGGCGACGAGGACAAGGCCCGCGAGCTGTTCACCAAGCTCGACCAGAGCAAGACCCGCGAAGACTTCGTGGCCGCCGCGGCGATCCTCAAGAAGCTGCCCCAGGGCAACGGCAAGGTCGGTGTGACCGGCTTCTGCTACGGCGGCGGTATCGCCAACTTTCTCGCCACCCGCATCCCCGATCTGGCCGCCGCGGTGCCTTTCTACGGCAACCAGCCGACGCCCGAGGAGGCCGCCAGGATCAAGGCCCCGCTGCTGATCCACTACGCCGAGAACGACGAGCGCATCAATGCCGGCTGGCCCAAGTACGAGGCGGCCCTGAAGGCGGCCGGCGTGAAGTACGAGGCCTACATCTACCCGGGCACCCAGCACGGCTTCAACAACAACACCACGCCGCGCTTCGACGCCAACGCGTCCAAGCTGGCGTGGGCGCGCACCGTGGCCTTCTTCAAGCAGCACCTGAAGGCCTGATCCATCACCTCACTCATCACCGAGATCGTACGGAGAAACAATGAAGAAGTTCGTCAAACCCTTGCTTGCCGCCCTGATCGTCACCACCACCGCGGCGGCCTCCATGGCCTTCGCCCAGCAGGCGCCCAAGCCCGAGCAGGTCATCAAGTGGCGCCAGTCCGTGTATCAGGTGCTGGCCTGGAACAACGGCCGCATCAAGGCCAGCGTCGACGGCACCTACAACAAGGACGAGGTGATCCGCGCCGCCAACGCCATTGCCGCCATTGCCAACTCTGGCCTCGGCGCCCTGTACCCGGCCGGCACCGAAACCGGCAAGGGCTGGCGCGAGACCACCGTCAAGCCCGAACTGTTCACCGAGCAGGCGAAGGCTGGCGAAGCCGCCAGGAAGTTCATCACCGAAGCCAACGAACTGGCCAAGGTCGCCGCCACCGGCGACGCTGGCGCGGTCAAGGTGGCCTTCGGCAAGCTCGGCCAGACCTGCAAGGGCTGCCACGACGACTTCCGCAAGAAGGACTGAACCTTCTGCTGCGGTGTCCGGGCCGGCCTTTTTTGCCCGACCGGCGGCAGTGGTCCGGACATTCCCTGGCGGGGCGGCTGCGGCCGCCCCGTTTTTCTTTGTGTGCCCAGGAAGGCGCAAGAGCTTCGCCATCTGTCGCTGATCACTAATTTGTGCAGCACCGCGGCAAAAGTGTTGGGCGGGGCGATCATATCGAGGTAACTTTCACTGCAGATCCACGCTACGGTCCGCCGTCCCCGCAACCATGCGCTCCGTCAAGCTGCACTGGCTGTTTCTCGCTGTCCTGTTGCCGGGCATCGTCGCGCTGGTCGCGCTGATGGTGGATTCCTACCTGCGCGAGGAGGCCAATCTGCAGGAGAACGCGCTGCAGACGGCGCGGGCGCTGCGCCAGGTGGTGGATGAGCAGATCCTTGGCAAGCAGAAGGTGCTGCAGGGCTTCGCGATGGGCAGTGCCTTCGACCGGCGTGATTACGCGGCGCTGCGCCAGCAGGCCATGCTGCTGCTGGCAGAGACGGACTTCGCGGATGCTCTGGTGGTCACCGATGAGAGCGGCAAGCAGTACCTCAATACCCTGATCCCCGAGGGGCAGCCGTTGCCGACGACGAAGAACATGGTCCGTGTGCACCGGATCTACGGGACCCGCAGCCCCTACATTTCCGACGTGGTCGTCGGCACGGTGGCGAAGCGCCACCTGATCACTCTTGACGTGCCGGTGATCCGCGACGGGCAGGTGTTGTTCGACCTGAATCTGGTCCTCTTCCCTGAGCGTCTCGGACGCATCCTCAACGCCCAGCAGTTGCCGGAGGGCTGGCTGGCGTCGATCTACGACGCCACCGGTCACATGGCGGCGCGTAGCAGTGGTGGCTTGAATGTCGCAGGCCAGCCGGTTTCGCCCCCGCTGATGGAGCGCCTGCAGGGGCCGACGGAGGGGCGTGTCCGCGGCATGAGCCTGGAGAGGACGGAGGTCTTCGGCGCATACAGCCGTTCGGCCCTGACCGGCTATTCGGTGGCCGTCGCCGTACCTGTTGGCATCCTGCAGCGGGAACTGCTCAGGAACCTGGCCTTGAGCGCGCTGATCGTGGCGGCCATGACGGTCGCCAGTCTGCTGCTGGCCCGGCGCTTCGGCGGGCAATTGCAGACGGCCTTGCGGGGCCTGGTGGCCGCGGTGGACGCCGCCGCCGACGGGGGCACGGGGAGGATCGTGCAGCCGGAGGGGCCGGCAGAGATCCACCATCTGTCCGTTCAGTTCGAGCGCATGCTGCAGGCCCGCAACAAGGCGGATGGCGTCGTCCGTGGCGAGCGCCAGCGGCTCTACGACATTCTGGAAACCCTGCCGGCCTTCGTCGTGCTGCGGACTCCGGATTTCAAGGTTGTGTTCGCCAACGCCATCTACCGGCAGCGTTTTGGCGAGAGACATGAGGACAACTGTGCTGCGCTGTTCGGTCGCGGTGAGGTTCCCCACGTGAGAGAGGAGGGGGGGGAATGGGAGTGGGTCGGCCCCGATCAACGCATTTACGCGATCCATAACCGCCCCATTGTCGGGCCGGACGGCACGCCGCTGGTCCTCAAGATGGGAATTGACATTACCGAGCGGCGCACTGCCGAGGCCGCCCGGCGGGAGAGCGAGGAGAGCTTGCGCATTGCACTGACCTTCTCGCCCAACGCGATCGTGATGGCGAACCAGCAGGCCCGTTTCATTTTCGCCAGCCGGGCGGCCGAGCTGTGCTTCGGCTACAGCCAGCAGGAATGGCTGTCGATGGACGTGGCGGAGCTCTTTCCGCCCTTCGAGGTAGAGCGCGTGATGATCCGCTTCCGCCGCAATGCGGAAGGTAGCCACGAGTTCTTCGAAGCGGTCGTCCGGCACAAGAACGGTCGCCTGATCGATGTGGAGATCAACGGCGTGCTGCTGCCCGATGGGCGGGTGCTCGGGGAGATCATCGACATCTCGGCGCGCAAGGCGGCAGAGAAGCAGATCCGCCAGCTGTCGATGGCGGTCGAGCAGAGCATCGAGAGCGTCGTCATCACCGACCTGGACACCCGCATAGAGTACGTGAACGAGGCCTTTGTGCGCAGTTCCGGCTACCGCCGTGAAGAGGTGCTTGGTCAGACCCCGGCGCTGCTGAAGTCCGGCCAGACCCCGCGGGCGACCTACGATGCACTGTGGGCGACGCTGGATGCCGGCCGGCCGTGGCGCGGCGAGTTCATCAACCGGCGCAAGAGTGGTGATGTCTATATCGAGAACACGACAATCGTGCCGATCCGCGAGCAGGATGGGCAGATCACCCATTATCTGGCGATCAAGGAGGACGTCACCGAGAGGCGGCGTATCGAGGATGAGCTGGAGCGGTATCGCGACCACCTGGAGTCGCTCGTCGAGGAGCGCACGGCGGCGTTGTCCGTCGCCAAGGAAGCAGCCGAGGCGGCCAACCGGGCCAAGAGTACCTTCCTGACGACGATGAGCCACGAACTGCGTACGCCGATGAACGCCATTATGGGCATGACGGCGATGGCCTTGCATCGGGCCACTGATCCGCGCCAGATCGAGCAGCTCAGCAAGGCCCGGCAGGCGTCGCAGCACCTGCTGGCGCTGATCAACGACATCCTCGACATTTCGCGGATCGAGGCCGATCGCCTGAGCCTCGACCGCATCGATTTCCGCTTGCAGGGCGTGCTCGACAATCTGCGCACGCTGATGGAAGGGGCGGCGGAGCAGAAGGGGCTGGCCCTGGTCATCGATGTGGCGCCGCAACTGGCCCGGATGCCGCTGCGCGGCGATCCGCTGCGCCTGGGGCAGATCCTGGTCAACCTGGTCGGCAATGCGCTCAAGTTCACGCCGGGCGGGCGGATCGGCGTGAGCGCGCAGGTGGCAGCCGAGTCTGCCGCCGACGTGCTGTTGCGCTTCGAGGTGAGGGATTCCGGCATCGGTATCGCCGCCGAGGATCAGCTGCGCCTGTTCGCCACCTTCGAGCAGGTGGACGGCTCGATGACCCGCAAGTACGGCGGCTCGGGCCTGGGGCTGGCGATCAGCCGGCAGCTGGCCCGGATGATGGGCGGCGACATGGGGGTGATGAGCGAGATCGACGTGGGCAGTACCTTCTGGTTCACCGTACGCCTGCCGAAGGGGGATGAGCGTGCCATCCGGCCCAGGGGCCGGGTCACGGCGGAGGCGGGTGCCCGTCTGCGCGAGTGTTTTGCAGGTGCGCGGGTGCTGCTGGCGGAGGACGATCTGGTCAACCAGGAGGTCGTGAAGGCCCTCATCGAGGAAGCCGGGCTGGCTGTCGATGTGGCCGGCAACGGCGCGGAGGCGCTCGTCATGGCGCAGCGGCAGCCGTACGCCCTGATCCTGATGGACATGCAGATGCCGGTGATGAACGGTATCGAGGCCGCCGAACACATGCGGACGCTGGCCGGCTATGCGGCGACGCCCATCATCGCCCTGACCGCCAACGCCTTCGAGGATGACCGCCGCGCCTGTCTGGCGGCAGGCATGGACGATTTCATTACCAAGCCGGTGGAGCCGGCCCGCCTGCTCGAAAGCCTGTTGCAGTGGCTCAAGCAGGCCGAGGATGGACGCAAGTCTGTCGACAGCTAACTGCCAGACTCGCGCCAGTCTGAATCGCTAGCCTTTGGGGTTCTGACGCTCCGTCTTCACCGTGCAGGTCCGAACTCATGAAAGAATTCCAGGATATCGCCCGCTGGCTTGAGCAGCGCGGCACCGTGCATCTCATTCCCCGCGTCGAGTCGCTGCCGTCGCCGGCCTTCCGCATGGACGGCAGCGAGCATGTGTCCTTCAGCACCAACAACTACCTCGGGCTGGCGTCCCATCCGCGCATGATCGCCAAGGCCCGGGAAGGGCTGGAGCGTTACGGTGTCGGCAACTGCGAATCGCGTCTGCTCGGCGGCGACCTCGAAATCTACGACCAGCTGGAGCAGAAGCTCGCCGACATGAAGGGCAAGGATACGGCCCTGCTGTTCGCCACTGGCTACCTGACCAACCTCGGCGTGTTGTCCTCACTGGTCAAGACGGCGCAGTTCGCGCGCATGTATGGTTTCCGTACCCGCGGCCGCCACAGCTACGCGTTCTTCTCGGACGAGTACAACCACGTCAGCATCCGCGAGGGTATCCGTCTGTCCGGGGCCGATCGCCTGACCTTCCGGCACCTCGACCTGGAGCATCTGGAGTCCTTGCTGAAGGCGTCGGAGGCGACGACCAAGATCATCGTCACCGACGGCGTCTTCAGCCAGGACGGCGACATTGCGCCGCTGCCCGAGCTGCTGTCCATTGCCGACCGCTACGACGCGATGGTGTACGTGGACGATGCCCACGGCACCGGTGTGCTCGGCGCCAACGGCGGCGGCATCACCGAACACTTCGGCATCAACGATCCGCGCCTGATCTGCATGGGTACCCTCAGCAAGGCCTATGGCGCGATCGGTGGCTTCATTGCTACCGACAAATACATCGGGGAGCTGTTGCGCCTGACCTGCTCGGCTTACGGCTTTACGTCCACGCTGCCGCCGGACCAGGTTTTCGCGGTCAGCGAGGCGATCGACATCGTCCAGGACGAACCGGAGCGCCGTCAGCGCCTGTGGGACAACAAGCGCTATTTCGTCGAGTCGATGCAGGGCTTGCCGTACACGCTGGTATCCACGACCACGCCGATCGTGCCGGTGCTGATCGGCGACGAGGTGTTGACCGACAACCTGTCCCAGTTGCTGCGCAGCGTCGGGCTGCATGTGGACAGCGTCAAGTTCCCGGCGGTGCCGAAGAACCAGGGGCGCTTGCGGGTCATCCTGAATGCCGGCCATACCCGCAAGCAGATCGACCTGCTGGTTTCCGTGCTGCGCGATCAGCAGTCGGTGTTGCTGAAGGCGGCTTGAAGGCTACGGTGGCCGCCCGGGCGTCGCGCCTCAGATCAGCCGGGCGGCCGTGAGCTCGGCCTTGATGTAGGCGTACACCACCGGCGCCAGCGCCACGCCGCCGAAGCCGAACAAGGCCTCCATGAATACCATCGCGACCAGGATCTCCCAGGCCCGGGCGTCGATCTCGCCGCCGACGATGCGGGCGTTGAGGAAGTATTCCGCCTTGTGCAGCACGACCAGGAACAGCAGCGACAGCAGCGCTGCATAGGGCGACACCGAGAAGCTGATCATCACGATGATGGAGTTGGAGATCAGGTTGCCGACCACCGGCAGCAAGCCGACGATGGCGGTGATCAGCACCATCGTCTTGCCGAAGGGCAGGTGGATGCCCAGCGCCGGCAGGATGGCCAGCAGGTAGAGGCCGGTGAAGAAGGCGTTGATGGCGGCGATCTTGCCCTGGGCCACGAAGACCCGGCGAAAGGACTTGTAGAAGGTGCCGACACGCTCGTGCATGGCGGCGGCGAGGGGGCGACGCTCGTTGCGTGCCGAGATCTCATGCACCGCCACCATCGCGCCGATGATCATGCCGATCAGGATGTGCGCGGCGGCGACGCCGGCTTCCTTGCCGAGCAGGCGGAGCTCCGGCGCATGCTCGCGCAGCCAGTGTGCCGCTTCGGCCTTCAACTCGGGGCCGCTGCTGGGGAGACTGCCGAGCAGCCACGGCGGCAGCACGTCATTGGCGCTGTCGACGGCCTCGGCCATCTTGGTCCAGATCGCGTCGAGGCCGCCACCGCCGTGCAGCATCGAGGCGATCCACAGGCCCAGCCCGACCATGCCGGCGATAATCAGCATCGCCAGTACCGCGGTCGCCACCAGCTTGCCGCGCGACCCGGCGACCACCCGGCCGACCAGAGGCTGGGTCAGCTGCACCAGCAGGAACACCAGCATGCCGGCAAACAGGGCTTGCAGCAGGTGCAGACTCAAGACCGCCAGGATGCCGCCGGCGGCCAGAATGTAGGAACTCCCTTGTACCCAATTTTGACGTATTTCCATTCTCTATTCCGTTTGCCGGCCAGATCCGGGCGCCATTCTACGCCCCCGCCGGCGAGCTTTCCCCGTCTCCGCCGGGCGCTGGTCCTGGTGCTGACGTCGTTGGCGAGTACTGCGGGCCTTGCCGCCGGTGGGACGATCTTCATCGACCGGCCGCCGGAGCAGGACTACACCCTGTCGGCAGGGCCTTCCCTGTGGATGTTTCAGGCGTATCCGGGTGGCAAGAAGACCGATACGGTGCTGCTGCCCGGTGTGGACTTGTATTTTGCGAATGGCGTCTTCGTGTCCACCGACAATGGCATCGGCTGGAATCTGTCGAGGCGCGACGACCTGCAGTTCGGGCCGCGCCTGTGGGCTCAGCTGAAGCGCAAGGCCAGCGCCAGCCCGCGGCTGGCTGGCACCGCGGATATCGGTGCGCGCCTGGAGAAGGGCGCCTTTCTCAATTACGCGCCCTATGAGTTCCTGCTCGTGCAGAGCAGCGTCCGTTACGGTTCGGGGGTGAGAGGCGACGGTCTGCTGGGCGAAGTGGGCCTTACCGTCGGGGCGCCGCTCGGCGCAGACGGCACGCTGGCCCTGACCCTCGGCAGCACCTGGGCCAACCAGGCTTACCGGCAGAGTTACTTCGGCCTTGACGAAGGGGCTGCCCAGCGCAGCAACCGCAGCCCCTGGCAGATGCAGTCCGGTCTGCAGGACACCAGTCTGGCGATCAGTGGCGAATACCATCTCGATGCGGACTGGCGCTTGAGCGGTCAATGGATCCGGGCCCGCCTGCAGGGCGATGCGGCCCGCTCGCCGGTGACCGAGTCGGCAACCCAGAACCTGCTGTCGCTGACCCTTTGGCGGCGCTTCAAGTGAGCCTGGCCAGGGTGCGTCAGGGGCGGAGGGCCAGCTCGATGCGGTCGGCCAGCACCCGCGCCGCCTCCACCTGCAACAGGTCGGGGCCGGCCGGACGGGCGGGAGGTGCCGCTTCGGTGGCCAGTTCGGCGCGGCGGGTGCTTTCCTTCAGGGAGATTTCGGTGCGCGCCTGGCGGGCTTCGAAAGCGTTCAGCGCAGCCTGCTGTGCCTGCAGTTCGGGGCTGGCGGCGACGCGTGCGGCATGGCGCTGCTGCAGTACGGCGGGGCTGTCGTCGAGAGGGGCGAGGGTGTCGTAGTTGGCGGCACGGATGCGCTGGAAGGGCAGCGCGTTGTCGAAGCTGGCCTCGCCGGGCTGGGCGTGGGCGGGCAGCACCGGCAGTACGACGTCGGGTTTCACGCCGCGCAGCTGGGTGGTGCTGCCGTTGATGCGGTAGAACTGCTGGATGGTGAATTTGAGTTCGCCGAGGCCGCTGGCGCCGTTGGGGCTACCGCTGGCCATGCGGTCGAGGGTCACCAGGGTTTGCACAGAGCCCTTGCCGTAGCTGGTCTCGCCGACGATGACGCCGCGCCGGTAGTCCTGGATCGCGGCGGCGAAGATCTCCGATGCGGAAGCCGAGTTGCGATCGATCAGCACCGCCAGGGGGCCACTCCAGGCCACGGCCGGGTTGTTGTCGCCGCTGACCTGGTTGCGCCCGCGGGCATCGCGCTGTTGCACGACCGGGCCAGTCTCGATGAACAGGCCGGTGAGTTCGACGGCCTCGTCGAGGGAGCCGCCGCCGTTGTCGCGCAGGTCGATGACCAGGCCGTCCACCTGCTCGCGGCGCAGCTCGGCGAGCAGGCGGGAGACGTCGTGGGTGGCACTGCGGAAGCCCACTTCGCCGCGGTTGCGGGCTTCGAAATCCTGGTAGAAGGCGGGCAGCGTGATGACGCCGATGCGCCGCGGCTGGCCGCCCTCGGTGGTGTCGACGATGGTCTTGCTGGCGGCCTGGTCGTCGAGGCTGATCTTCTTGCGCACCAGCGCGACGGACTGCAGCGGGCCGCCCTGGCCGCCGCCGGGCAGGATGTCGAGGCGCACTACGGTGTCGGCTTTGCCGCGCACCCGGGCGGCAATATCGTCGAGGTGCCAGCTCAGCACGTCCTCCACCTGGCCCTGGTCGCCTTCGCCGACACCGACGATGCGGTCGCCCACGTGCAGGCGGCCGGAGGTGGCGGCAGGACCGCCGGGGGTGAGTTCGCGGATCGTCGCGTAGTCGTCCTTTTCCTCCAGCACCGCGCCGATGCCGACCAGGGACAGGCGCATTGAGATGTCCAGGTCGTCGGCCGCGCGGGCGCCCAGGTAGGCCGTGTGCGGATCGACGCTGGCGGTGTAGGCGCCCATGAAGAGCTGGAAGGCGTCTTCGCTGCGAGCCTTTTCGAGGCGGCGCTGGAAGCCCGTGTAGCGGCGCTCCAGCGTGCGGCGAATGGTGTCGTCGTCCTGGCCGGCGAGGCGCAGCTGCAGCCAGTCGTTCTTGACGCGCTTGCGCCACAGTTCGTCCAGCTCGCTGGTGGAGCGGGCCCAGTCGGCTTTGTCCCGGTGCAGCGGGTAGGTCTCGTCGGCGCTGAAGTCGAAGCCGGCCGCCAGCAGTTTGCGGGCGTGGGCAAGTCGTTCGTCGGCGCGCCGGGCGTAGCGGTTGTAGATGGCGAAGGGGACGCGCAGGTCCTTGCCTAGGATGGCGTCGTCGAACTGGAGGCGGACGGCCTGCCAGCCGTCGATGTCGGCCTGCAGGATGTACAGCCGGTCCGGGTCGAGGGCCTTGAGGTAGCGGGCGAAGATGCGCTCCGACTGGATGTCGTCGAGGGCGACCGGCGTGTAGTGGTAGTGGCCGATCAGCTGGGAGGCAAGGTTGGCGGCCTGTCCCTGCCAGGGCTGCGGGCTGAGCTCCGGCGGCGCGGCGTGGGCAGCGGTGGCGACGATGCCCGTCAGGCACCAGTGGAGCGGTTTCATGGGGTCTCCGGGTGCGCGGGCAGACCCCGCTTGCCGCCAGAACGTCCGCAATGGACGGCGGCAAGCGGGGCAGGCTTCATCGGCTGGTCTTACTTGGCCGCGGTGGTGGCGGGGCGGGGCGCCGGCGGGGTGATGTGGGCCACCTTGCCGCCCTGGTCTTCATAGTCCAGCGTGCCGGCCGCGCCGGCGATCTTGAAACCGCGGGCGGTCAGCTTGTCGCCCACGTCGCCGGCCCGGTGGGCGCGGTTGGAGACGGTGATGATGCTGCGGTCCTTGGGGATGTAGTCGGCGTACTTCTCGACGTCGGCGGTCTGGATGTTGAGGAAGACCGGGAAGCTGCCCTTGGAGATCAGTTCGTCCGGGCGGCGCACGTCGAGGACCAGCACTTGGCCGGGCTTGGCCAGCAGTGCGTCGATCTCGGCGCGGTTGAGCTGCTTGGTCTTGTAGGTCCAGGGCGGGGCCACATAGGGCTGCTGGGCGCCCGCGGTAGGGGCGGCCTGCTGGGCGATGGCGAGGGGGGAGCCGGCGGCGATCAGCGCGGCGAGCAGGAGCTTGGCTTTCATCATGGTCCTTGGTGTTGGCTGTATGGGTCGAATCCGCACGGGGCGGTGTCCTGCCCTGGTTCTGCAACAATCGCGCCGGCTCGCGATGGGCATGCGACGGGTGTCGGGCGCTTGTGGCCGATGCAGCCAAGCCCCTGAAAGTTGGTGCTTTTGTGTTCCGCCAGCGGCCGGTGGGACATTTGCGGCGGGGGTCGGAGTGTGGCCCGGCTGCTGGCGGCGCACCAGCTGGGCGGTCAGCGCTGTTGCTGCGCGGGCAGCAGCGCCGTGGCCAGCGTGGCGCACGAGAGGGCGAGCCAGGAAGTCCCTCGGGTGGTGGTTGTGGTCATCTGCTCGGAGACGGTGCGTTGGGGAGCGGGGGGCGGCGAGGGGCGGTCGCCTTCAGCGTTTGTGGCGGCCTGTCCGGCGTCGGCGCAGCAGCACGCCGAGGCTCAGGAAGACGCCGGCCAGCACGATCAGCGCTGGCCGCAGCAGGCTGCCGGTGTCCGGGTCCAGGCCGCGCGTCCAGTCGAGCAGGAACGCGCCAACCGTCGACGCGACGGACAGGGTGCCAGCCCCGAGCAGGGTGGCGAGGGCCAGCGCAATCAGGTTCCGGCTGCCGATGCGGGGGAAGGCGCCACGGGGCAAAGGCATGAGTGATCGGGGTGGTGACGGGCCCTGGTAGGTGGCCCTCAGCGGGGAGCGGTGGGGACGTCCTGGGCGCCGCCGGTCTGGAGGCTGTGGCCGTCGGCCAGCGCGACGGACACCGAGTAGCCGAAGGGCCCGCCGTTCTTGGCCTTGTAGCCTTTGACGCGGACTTCGGTGCCGGGGGGCAACTCGGCCTTGGTGAGCCCCTTCTGGGCCAATGTGAAGGGCGCACCGAACTCGACACCCCAGTCGGTCACGGTGCTATCGGGGTTCTTGACGTCGAAGTACAGCCAGCTGTGCGGATTGACCCACTTGGTCTTGGTGACGATGCCCTTCAGTTCGAGCGCCTGGTCGGCATCGAATTCGGCGGCGAAGGCGTGGTGAGCGTGGGCCGGCAGGCTGCCGCCGGCAAGCCGGGCGACGAGGGCCGGAGCCGGCAACCGGCGGGCGCGGTGGGGGAAATGGGACACGGATGTTCTCTTGTTCGCTGTTGTGCACATCCAGCAATTCCGGGGCCACCGCGGGTGCTGTTGCCGACGTGTGGCGGCCGGGCGGCGATAAATGCCTTGTGAAACAAAAGCGCGCCGCCTATCCCCGGCGGTGCTGTGAAAACCCGGCGGGAAGGCGGCGCGGCCCTTGTGGTGTCCGTCGGGTGCTGCTTGCGGAGCAGCCGGGCAACGGGGTTTCGTGGATTTCAACAGTTGCTGGCAAGGCATTGCTGCAGATGCAGCCCGACAGGGCCGGAGAAGGCAGGCGCGGAAGTTGCTGCGTTTTCCTGGTGCCGCACATGGCCGCCGCCGCATCCTGATGCAATTAGGGTGGTGAGGCAGCTGGTGTTATTCCGTAAAATGACGATTAAATGAAAAACAATCTTATTGCCCTGGCCCTGATGGGCCTGCTCAGCGTAGGCCAGGCGGCCGCGTCGGAGCCAGTCACCGGCAACCCCGACCATGACGCGCTGCTGGCCAGCGCCGACCCGCGCAAGGCCGCCAACAAGCGGCTGGTCTACGATTTCTGGCGCGAGGTGTTCGAGGGCGGACACTTGGAGCTGGCCGACAAGTATCTGGCCGAGTCCTACATCCAACATAATCCGCGGGTGCCGACCGGGCGGGCCGGCTTTGTCGAGTTCTTCGGCAAGGTCGCCAAGCCGAAGCCGATCGAAGCCCGTGTGCGCACGCCCATCGTCAGCATCGTCGCCGAGGGGGAACTGGTTCTGCTGAGCTTCGTGCGTGAATACCCGGACCCCCGCGAGGCGGGCAAAACCTACACGTCCACCTGGTTCGACCTGTTCCGGGTCAGGGATGGGCGCATCTTGGAGCACTGGGATGCAGCCACACGCCAGTAACTTCATGACCGCCGGTGTGCATGTGCGCCAGGGACGGGCCTCGGACATGGACGCCGTGGCCCGCCTGCTGGTGCGTACCTGGCGCACCAACTACCGCGGCCTGGTGTCCGACGGCTTCCTCGACCGCCTCAGTTCCGACGAGCAGGCGGCGCGCCAGCTGCGCCTGATGAGCCGGCCCGGCGCCTGCCAGCGAGTCGCCGTCGAAGGCAGCACGGTGCTGGGCTTTGCCTGCGGTGGCCCGGCCCGCGATCCGGCCGACTGCTGGCGCCACGAGCTGTACGCCCTCTATGTAGCGCCACGCCTGCAGGGGCGGGGCATCGGCCGGCGCCTGCTCGAAGCCCTGTGGCGCGACCTCGGCGTGCAGGCGATGGAGGAACTGGGCGTGTGGGTCTTGGCTGGTAACGACGACGCCCGCGCCTTCTACGAACGCGTCGGCGGCCGGCCACGCTCCGCCGGTTGGCTCGACCTGGGCAACCGGCGCTACCCGCAGGTTTCCTACGTGCTCGATCCGCCGGGTGTTGGCGGTGGTACGCGCATCGCCAGCTGAGCGGGTGACCGTGGTTGGGAACGCCTTGCCATCTTGTGGCGCTGACACCAGCGCGGTGAGGGGCCTGGCCCCGTGCATTCTGTTAGCAGCGTTCCTGCACGGCCTTGCTGTCCTGGGGCTGAGCTTGCCCAACGCCGTCGGGACGCGGGAGCCGCCGCCGCCGTTGCGACTGAGCTGGCGGGGCGCCAGGACGGAGTGATCGGCAGTTCCACGGCTTCCGCCGGACGCGGCGCGCTAGCGGCGCCAGAGCGGGCCGCACTGCCGGAACTCGAGCGCACCTTGCGCAAGCGCTCCGCCGGTGAAGAGCGGCTCGGCCGCGGCATCCTGCGGATCACCACCGAATCTGGCCGCGTCTATTGTCTCAAGCCTCCAGCCGATTTCGTCCGCGACGGCCCGGTCGAGGCGCTGGCGGTGCCGACGAATTGCCCGTGACGGGGGCAGACCGCTGCAGGGGGGGACGAAGCCCGAACGCTGCGTCGGAAACCCCGATGGGTGCTCAAGAGCGAGTTGGCCTGGCGGATGCGTCGCCAGTGCAGGATCCACAGGGGGAGTGCAATGAGGCCTGCGATCAGGCCGACGTTGTTGGGCAGCAGGGATACGAGCTGTGCGGAACACCAGCCGATGCCGCTCCACATGCCGAAGTTCCGGAATTGGCCGAAGACCGCATTCTGGCTCGATTCGCGTTGCAGGGAGCGGGTTACGTTGAGGACGATGAAGAAATCCTCGATGAAGCTGTAGGGAACGAGGAACATCAGCCACACGCTGCGTGGCGAGGCTGCGCGGGCGCGTGGATGGATCAGAGACAGGGTGGTGTGGAGATCCTGGCAGTACAGGAAAACCAGCGACAGGAACAGCAGGCCGATGGCGACGCTGCCCGGAATGCCGAAGGTCGCGAGTTCCCGCAAGACGCCGCCACTGGTGGTCGGCGAGATGAAGGGCAAGCCCAAACCCAGGGCGACCGGAACGGTCAGGCAGAGTTTGAGGGCGAGCAGTGCGGAGACGCGATTCATGTTCCGGAGTGGCTCCAGTCGATGGCCCGGTCGAGCGGGGCGAATGCTGTCAATCCACCGGGCTCGATGGGGCCAGGGCAGGCTCCAAGTCGGCAGTTCAGCTAAGTGCGGCCGTCTCGCGATATATGCCAGATGAATTTTTTAAATTGATGTTGATGATAATGTAATAAATTGATTCTTTGGCTGAGTGATTTGCCCATTTTGGGATGAGCGCGTCGGGAAGGTGCAGAAGCGCTCCGGCCAGCGCCTTTGTTTAGTGACGCAGTGTGCGCGATGGCGGGATGTACACGTATTGCTCTTTGTCACGCGCCTTGCGCCGGCGAGTGGGCCAGTCGCAACTGGCGAAGTCGCAGCAGGAGATGCCATCGCAATGGGATGTGCATGAGTCCAGGGTGGGGAGTTCGCAGGGCAGGTCGCAGCCGGGATCGCAGAAGCCTCGCTGGGAATGGAAGGCCGATGCATGAAAGGGAGGTTGCCGCCGGTGCACCACGCCGCATAGATGGGTGCGTTGCCGCAGGATGGCCAGGCCGGCACGAATCCCATGGCGCCGGATCGCGCGAAACCCCAGTTCCGAGCAGCTCCGGCGTCCAGTAAGCACCCGGTATGCACAGCTGAAGCCTTTGTACGGAGACAGGTAACGCTGGTAGGTACGTATGGCAGCGAGGAAAAGTCGGCGCATCGTTTGTGTTGCCGTCATGCACGGGCGGTAGGGCGCTCACCGTGTTGTACATGAAGGGGATGTGACAGGGCGTCACATTATACGATTACCCTGATTGAATAAGTCGGCGTTCGGCCATGGCGCTGCTGTGTGGCATGGGCCGTTCTCGGATCTGCTACCGGTAGAGGAGCGCGCGGGAGTGGCAGCTCTCCGCGCGATCGTCGCCGGGAGAGCTGTTCCTGTCGTGGCGCGAGGTGTCAGCGTCGCGCGGGGGCTTCGCTGCCTTGGGCCACACGGCGGCGAGGGGCCAGGAGCTCGATCTCGTCGCCGACGATGCGGGTGGCCTCCTGCAGCAGCACATCCTTGCGGCCCTTGAGGGCTTTTTCGGAGTCGAGTTCGGCGCGCAGGCTGCGCTCGTCTCCCTGCAGGCCGTCGTCGCCCAGGTGGGCGGCGGCTTCGGCGCCGGCGCGCTGGCGCAGGCGGGCCTCGCTGGTTTCCTTCTCGCGCTTGCGTTCTGCTTCCTGCAGGGATAGTTCCTGCTTGTCGCGCAGCTTGACGGCTTCGGCCACGTCCTCGGCCAGCTCGCGAAGATCCTTGTCCTTGCTGGCGCGGGCGTCGTGGCGCTGTTGCAGTTCGGGCAGGATGGCCTGCAGATTGGAGGCCGGCTTGTAGCTGGCGGGCGGGATCTGGATTGCAGGCAGCGCGTTGTCGAAGCCGGTCTCGCCGAACTCCTTGGCCTCGAAGGCCGATGGGAAGCGAATGTCGGGTGTCACGCCGTTAAGCTGGGTGGTGCCCCCGTTGATGCGGAAGAACTGGGCGATGGTCATCTTCAGCTCGCCCAGCTGGGGCTGCTTGCTCTTGGCGACTTCGTCCAGGTCGATGAGGGTCTGCACGGTGCCCTTGCCAAAACTCGGTTCGCCGATCAGGAGTGCCCGGCCGTAGTCCTGCAGCGCTGCGGCGAGGATCTCCGAGGCCGACGCGGAGCCGCGGTTGATCATCACCGCCAGCGGGCCATCCCAGGCGGCGCCGGCGCGCTCGTCGCTTTCCACCTCGATCTGGCCTTCCGAATTGCGCTGCTGCACGACCGGGCCGGTGTCGATGAACAGGCCGGTCAGCTCGACGGCTTCGCGCAGGGAGCCGCCGCCGTTGTCGCGCAGGTCGAGGATCAGGCCGTCCACGTGCTCTTTTTTGAGTTCGCCGATCAGGCGGGCCACGTCGCGGCTGGCGCTGCGATAGTCCTTGTCGCCGCGGCGGCGGCCTTCGAAGTCCTCGTAGAAGGCCGGCAGCGTGATGACACCGACGCGCAGGCTTCTGCCGTTCAGGTCCACGCGGGAGATGGATTTCTTGGCGGCCTGCTCTTCGAGCTTGATCTTGTCCCGGACCAGCACGATGGTCTTGTGGCGGCCGTCCGGGCCGCTGTTGGCGGGCAGGATGTCGAGGACCACGTGGGTGTCCTTGGTGCCGCGGATCAGCTTGACGGCTTCGTCCACGCGGGCGCCGACCAGGTCGGCCATCGGCGCGCCTTCGCCCTGGGCCACGCCGACGATGCGGTCGCCGACCGTCAGCTTGCCCGAGCGGGCGGCCGGGCCGCCGGGGGTGAGTTCGCGGATCGTGATGTAGTCGTCGCGCTCCTGCAGCACAGCACCGATGCCCACCAGCGACAGGCGCATGGCGATGTCGAAGGAGTCCGCCGAGCCACGGCCGAGGTAGCTGGTATGCGGCTCGATGGCACCCGCGTAGGCGTTCATGAAGATCTGGAAGACGTCGTCGCTCTTGTTCTTGCTGCTGCGGGCGATGAAGCCGTCGTAGCGTTTCTCGAGGGTCTCGCGGATGGCCTTGTCTTCCTTGCCGGCCAGGCGCAGGCGCAGCCAGTCGTTCTTGACGCGCTTGCGCCACAGGTCCTGGGCCTCGGCGTCGTCCTTCGGCCAGGGCGCCTTGCTGCGGTCGAAGGGGTAGCTCTCGGCCACGTTGAAGTCGAAGCCGCCGGCGAGCTGTGCGCGGGCGTAGGCGAGGCGCTCTGCAGAGCGTTCCTGGTAGCGGCGGAAGATCGTGAACGGGCCTTCCAGATCGCCCTGCAGGATCGCGTCGTCGAGCTGGGTACGCAGATCGGAGAAGCCGTCGATGTCGGCCTGGGTGAAGAACACGCGCTCCGGGTCGAGGGACTTCAGATAGGCGTCGAAGATTTTCTCCGACAGCGCATCGTCGAGGGGCTTGGCTGCGTAGTGGTAGCGGCTCAGGAACATCGAGCTGATGTAGGCCGCCTGCGCCTGCTCGGAGGTTGGTGCGAGGCTCGGCTGAGGGGCGTCGGCGAGTGCCGTTCCGCAGAAGGCCAGGGCCAGCAGGGTTCCGATCAGGCGCATTTTCATGGGGCGATTACCAGGCGGGAGTGGTTGATGTGGCAGCAGGTTGGGCCGGGGCCGGTTCGGGAGTCGGCAGAAGGCCGCCGGCTACCGCGTAGGTGGCGCCACCGGCGATCAGCAGCGACAGGATGAAGGCTACCAGACCGCCGCCGCGCTTGGCGTGAGTGCTGGGGACCGGGGTGTGCGCATCGACCTCCTGCCAGCCGGTGATCATCGGCTTGACGAGGTTTTCGCCCTTGACCCGCAGGTAGAAGGCGATGGCACCCACGTGCAGCACGATCAGCGCCAGGAGGCCGTTCTGCAGCCAGGCGTGCCAGGAATGGAAGCTGTCGGAGGCGTCCTTGCCGACCAGGTCGGCCAAGGGGCCCTGGAAGGCGATGTCGTCGTTGGTGAACAGTCCGGTGGCTGCCTGGGCGCCGACCAGGGCCAGCAGGCCGAGCACCGACAGGGCGCCGATCGGGTTGTGGCCGATGCCGTGCCAATCGCCACGCAGATAGGCGCGGATCGCGCCGGGGCCGCGTACGAAGCTGGCGAAGCGTGCCGTGGCGGAGCCGACGAAGCCCCACACGATGCGGAAGATCACCAGGCCGACGATCAGGTAGCCGGCACGGCCGTGCCATTCGATGAGGTTGCCGCCGATCTTGCCGGACACGTAGGCGAAGGCGACGCTGGCCACCAGCGACCAGTGGAAGAGACGGATGGGAAGGTCCCAGATGCGTTGTCGGTTCATGTTTGCTCCTGGATGTGGGGGAAGGAATCCGGTTTTTCAAGTCGGGCCGTGGCCCGGGGTACAGGGGTGGGGGCGGATCATAGTTGCCCTCCGCCGACGGCCTTGAAGAGGGCCACGCTACCGGTCAGGCGGCGGACCTGCGTGGACAGCAGCGACTGTTCCGCGTTGAGGGCGACGGTCTGGGCGCTGGTGACGTTGAGGTAGCTGACGGTGCCGGCCAGGTACTGGTTGGTGACCAGTTCGAGGGCTTCGCGGGCGGCGGCGAGGGCCTCGGCCTGGGCGGCGGCCTCGACCTGGAGGGTCTGCAGCGCGGCCAGGTTGTCCTCGACCTCCTGGAAGGCGGTCTGCACGGTCAGGCGGTAATTGGCGACGGTCTCATCCCACGCAGCGACGGCCTGGGCCTTCCTGGCGTCGCGGGCGCCGGCGTCGAACAGGGTCAGGGCCAGGTTGGGGCCGAGGGACCAGAAATGGTTGGGCAGCGAGAACACCCGTTCCAGTGCGCTGCTCTGGGTGCCGCCGCTGGCACCGAGAGTCAGGGTCGGGAAGAAGGCTGCCTGGGCGACGCCGATCTGCGCATTGGCGGCGGCGACGCGGCGTTCAGCGGCAGCGATGTCCGGGCGCCGTTCGAGCAACGTGGACGGCAGCACGCCCGGTACGGCGGGCAGCGTCGGCGTGGTGCTGGCCGGAGCCAGGACCAGCTCGCCGGGTGCCCGGCCGGCCAGGACGGAGATGGCATGTTCGAGCTGCCGGCGCTGCACATTCAGGTCGATCAGCTGGGCTTCGGCGGTCTTCAGCTGGGCTTGGGCCTGGGTCACGTCGGCGCGGGCGGCGACGCCGGCGTCGAAGCGGTTGCGGGTGATCTCGGCGGAGCGCTTGTAGGCCTCGACGGTGCGCACCAGCAGCGCGTGCTGGGCGTCGTTGATGCGCAGTTGCAGGTAGGCCTGCACGACGGCGGCCTGGGCGCTGAGCTGCGCACCGGTCAGGTCGGCGGCGGCGGCGGCGGCGGTGGCGGCGCCGGCCTCGTTGATCCGCGCGATGCGGCCCCACAGGTCGGCCTCCCAATTGGCCGTGAGGGACAACCGGCTGGTGTTGCGGGCCGGCGTGCTGACGGCGCCGGTGCTGGCCGCGCTGGCGCCCTGGCTGCGGGTCACGCCGAGGCCGCTGTTGAGGGTCGGAAAGTACTGGGCCTGGGCCGCACCCAGTAGGGCGGTGGCCTGGCGATAGCGCGCCTCGGCGATGCGGATGTTCTGGTTGGCGCGGCCGGCTTCGTCCACCAGCGTGTCC
Source organism: Zoogloea sp. JDB1 (assembly GCF_056724025.1). Classification (NCBI taxonomy): domain Bacteria; kingdom Pseudomonadati; phylum Pseudomonadota; class Betaproteobacteria; order Rhodocyclales; family Zoogloeaceae; genus Zoogloea; species Zoogloea sp. JDB1. The sequence continues at coordinate 4,810,757 of NZ_CM161496.1, read as the reverse complement.
AGCTGGGCGTCGCCGAAGCGCTTCCACCATTCGCCGGCCTGCTGGCCGGCGTCGGGTTCGGCCAGCTTCCAGCCGGCGGCCTCCCGGAACTGGGCCGGCACGGCGGCCTCCGGGCGGTGGTGGTCGGGGCCGACGGCGCAGCCGGCGAGGGCGAGCAGGTTGAGGGGGACGAGGAGGCTGTGCTTCATGGAGAAAGGCATGGCTGGAATGGGAGGCAGAGGGGACGCTCAGGGCCGGGCGGTGGCCAGGCGGGCCGAGCGCCAGCGGCCGGCGGCGCGGCGCAGGCGGTCGAGCTGCAGGAACACGACGGGAGTGGTGTACAGGGTCAGCAACTGGCTGAGGATCAGCCCGCCGACGATGGTGATGCCCAGCGGCTGGCGCATCTCGGCGCCGTCGCCGTCGCCGACGCCGAAGGCCAGCGGCAGCGCGCCGAACAGGGCGGCCAGGGTGGTCATCATGATCGGCCGGAAGCGCAGCTGGCAGGCTTCGAAGATCGCCTCCCGCGGCGACAGGCCGCGGCTGCGTTCGGCGTCGATGGCGAAGTCCACCATCATGATGGCGTTCTTCTTGACGATGCCGATCAGCAGGATCACACCGATCAGCGCGATGATGCCGAACTCGGTCTTGAACGCCAGCAGCGCCAGGATCGCCCCGACGCCGGCCGACGGTAGCGTGGACAGGATGGTGAGTGGATGGATCAGGCTCTCGTAGAGGATGCCGAGGATCAGGTACACCGCCACGATGGCCGCCAGGATCAGCAGCGGCTGGCTCTGCAGCGAGGCCTGGAAGGCCTTGGCATTGCCCTGGAAGCTGCCGTGCACCGAGGTCGGCACACCGATGCGGGCCATCTCCTGGCGCACCGCATCGGTGGCTTCGGATAGCGAGGTGCCGAGGGGCAGGTTGAAGGAGATCGTCGTCGCCACGCTGGCGCCCTGGTGGTTGACCGCCAGCGGGGTGGGGCCGGCTTCCCAACGGGCGAAGGCGGCCAGTGGCACGCGGTCGCCGTTCGGATTGACGAAGAACAGGTCGTTGAGCACCGCCGGCCCCTGCAGGTAGGCCGGTGGCGCTTCCAGCACCACCCGGTACTGGTTGAGCGGGCCGTAGATGGTGGACACCAGGCGCTGGCCGAACAGGTCGTTGAGGGTCGCATTGACGAGGCGCTGGTTGAGGCCGAGGCGGGCCAGGGCGTCGCGGTCGATGCTCAGGAAGGTCTGTTCGCCCTTGTCCTGGCGGTCGGAGTTGACGTCTTCCAGCTGAGGCAGCTTGCGCATCGCGTCGCGGATGCGTGGTTCCCAGGTCTTCAGCTCCTGCAGGGAGTCGGCCTGCAGCGTGAATTCGTACTGGGCGTTGGACATCCGCCCACCCATTCGGATGTCCTGCGCGGCGACGAGGAACAGGCTGGCGCCGGGTACGTGGGCGAGCTTGCCGCGCAGGCGGGCGATCACCTCGTCGGCGCTGTCCTTGCGTTCGGCCAGCGGTTTGAGGGTGACGAACATCATGCCGCCGCCACCGCGCGGGCCGCCGCTGCCGCCGGCGTAGCCGATCACGTTGGCGACGGCCGGATCGCGCCCGACGATGTCGGCAAAGTGCTCCAGCTTGCCGTGCATGGACTGGAAGGAGGTGCGCTGATCGGCGTCGATGAAGCCCATGATGCGGCCGGTGTCCTGCTGCGGGAAGAAGCCTTTCGGCACCACGCCGTACAGATACACGTTGAAGACCACGGTGCCGACGAGCACGCCGAGGGTGAGCCACGGGTGGTCGAGGACCACCCGCAGGCTGCGCCCGTAGCCGCGGATCACGCCGTCCATCAGGCGCGTGCCGAAGCCGGGGCGCGCGTCGGGAGCGGGCTTGGGATGGGCACGTAGCAGGCGTGCGCACATCATCGGCGTGAGGGTCAGGGACACCACCAGCGATACCAGGATGGCCGCCGACAAGGTGACCGCGAACTCCCGGAAGAAGCGCCCGACGATGCCGCCCATCAGCAGGATCGGCAGGAACACGGCGATCAGCGACAGGCTCATGGACAGCACCGTGAAGCCCACCTCGCGGGCGCCCTTGAGGGCCGCGTCGAAGGGCTGCATGCCGGCCTCGATGTGGCGGCTGACGTTCTCCAGCACCACCACTGCGTCATCGACGACAAAGCCGGTGACGATCACCAGCGCCATCAGTGAGATGTTGTTGAGGGAGAAGCCGGCCAGGTACATCACCGCGAAGGTTCCGAGCAGGGACACCGGCACCGCGACGCTGGGGATGATGGCCGCGCGCACGTTACGCAGGAACAGGAAGACCACCATGATCACCAGCGCCACCGACAGCAGCAGGGTGTGCTGCACCTCGCGCAGGGAGGCGCGGATGGTGACGGTGCGGTCGGCCACCACGTCGAGCTTCACGCCGGGGGGCAGCTCCTCGCGCAGCATCGGCAGCACGTCCATCGCCCGCTCGACGGTCTCGATCACGTTGGCGTCCGGCTGGCGGTTGATGAGCAGGATCACCGCCGGCTTGCCGTCGGCGATGCCGGCGTTGCGGGTGTCCTGCTCGGAGTCCGTCACGCGGGCTACGTCCTGCAGGCGCACCGCCGCGCCGTTCTTCCACGACACGATGGTCGGTACGTAGTCGGCGGCCTTCACGGCCTGGTCGCTGGCACCCAGCTGCCAGTGGCGCTGGTTGCTTTCGAGGCTGCCCTTGGGGCGATTGACGTTGGCGTTGTCGATGGCCTGGCGCACGCTCTCCACGCCGATGCCGGCGGAGGCGAGGGTGGCCGGATCAACCTCCACGCGCACCGCCGGCAGGGAGCCGCCGCCCAGGTTGACCTGACCGACGCCCTTCACCTGGGCCAGCCGCTGGGCCAGCACGGTGGAGGCAAAGTCGTACATTGCGGCCCGCGATACGGTATCGGAAGTCATCGCCAGGATCAGCACCGGCGCGTCGGCCGGGTTGATCTTGCGGTAGCTGGGGTTGCCGGCCATGCCGCTGGGCAGTTGCGGGCGGGTCGCGTTGATGGCCGCCTGCACGCTCTTGGCGGCGCTCTCCACGTCCTGGTCCAGGTCCATCTGGACGGTGATGCGGGTGCTGCCGAGGGTGCTGCTGGAGGTCAGCTCGGTGACCCCGGCGATGGTGCCGAAGGCCCGCTCCAGCGGCGTCGCCACGGTGGCCGCCATGGTCTCCGGGCTGGCGCCGGGCAGGCTGGCGGACACCGAGATGGTCGGGTAATCCACCTGCGGCAGGGCGGCTACCGGCAGCAGCTTGTAGGCCACCAGCCCGACCAGCGCGATGGCCAGGCCGAGCAGGGAGGTGGCGACCGGGCGCCGGATGAAGATCGACGCGATGTTCATGCCGCACGGTCCGCCGCGGCCGGCTCACTGGCGCCCCGGACGCGCCGGGCCAGGCGGTCGAAGGCCAGGTAGATCACCGGCGTGGTGAAGATCGTCAGCACCTGGCTGACGAGCAAGCCGCCGACCATCGTGATGCCCAGCGGCTGGCGCAGTTCTGAACCGACGCCGTTGCCGAGCATCAGCGGCAGCGCGCCGAGCAGGGCGGCGAGGGTGGTCATCAGGATCGGCCGGAAGCGCAGCAGGCAGGCCTCGTAGATCGCCTCCCGCGGCGCCAGGCCGCGCTCCCGCTCGGCCTCCAGCGCGAAGTCGATCATCATGATGGCGTTTTTCTTGACGATGCCGATCAGCAGGATGATCCCGATGATGCCGATCATCCCCAGCTCGTGGCCGGACACCAGCAGGGCCAGCAGCGCGCCGACGCCGGCCGACGGCAGCGTGGACAGGATGGTGACCGGGTGGATGTAGCTCTCATAGAGCACGCCGAGCACGATGTACATGGTCACCACCGCAGCGAGGATCAGCAGCAGGGTGTTGTCCAACGAGGCCTGGAAGGCCAGCGCGGCGCCCTGGAAGCTGCTGCGGATGTTGCGCGGCAGGCCCAGTTCCGTCTCGGCGGCGTGGATCGCCTTGACCGCGTCGCCCAGCGCCACGCCCGGCGTCAGGTTGAAGGACAGGGTCACCGCCGGGAACTGGCCGACGTGATTCACTGCCAGCACTGTCTTGCGCTCGCTGATCCGCGCCACCGACGACAGCGGCACGGTGCGTCCGTTGGCGGCCGGCACGTAGATGTGCTCAAGCGCCGCCGGGCTGCGCTGGAAGTCCGGCGCTACCTCCAGCACCACCCGGTAAAGGGCGGACTGGGTGAAGATGTTGGACACCTGACGCTGGCCGAAGGCGCTGTACAGCGCATTGTCGATGGCCGCCGGGGTGATGCCGAGGCGGCCGGCGCTGTCCCGGTCGATGTCCACGAAGGCCTGGGTGCCCTGGTTCTGCAGGTCGCTGGCCACGTCGGCCAGTTCGGGCAGGCCACGCAGCGTGTCGAGCAGGCGTTCGGACCACTGGGCGAGCTGGACCTCGTTGGTGCTTTCCAGACTGAACTGGTACTGGGTGCGCGACAGACGGTCCTCGATGGAGAGGTCCTGCACAGGCTGCATAAAGAGTCTGGTATCGAGGCGGCGTACCTGCAGGCGTTCCTGCAGGCGGCGGATCACCTCGCCGACATCGGCGTTGCGCTCATCCTTGGGCTTCAGCTTGATCAGCATGCGCCCGCTGTTGAGGGTGGTGTTGGTGCCATCCACGCCGATGAAGGACGACAGGTTGTCCACTGCCGGGTCTTCCAGCACGATGTCCGCCAGCGCGTGCTGGCGCTCGGCCATCGCGGAGAAGGAGATGTCCTGCGGCGCGTCGGAGATGGCCTGGATCAGCCCGGTGTCCTGGGCCGGGAAGAAGCCCTTGGGGATGAAGATGTACAGCAGCACCGTCAGCGTGAGGGTGCCGAAGGCCACCAGCAGGGTCAGGCCCTGGCGGTCCAGCACCCAGCGCAGCATGCGCGCGTAGCGGTCCACGATGGCCTGGAAGAAGGCGCCGTTGTCGTCGTGGCGGTGGCCGACGGGCTTGAGCAGGCGCGCCGACATCATCGGTGTGAGGGTCAGCGATACCACCGCCGAGATCAGGATCGACACCGCCAGCGTGATCGCGAACTCGCGGAACAGGCGGCCGACCACGTCGGCCATGAAGATCAGCGGGATCAGCACGGCGATCAGCGAGACGGTCAGCGAGATGATCGTGAAGCCGATCTGCTTTGCCCCCTTCAGCGCCGCCTCCAGCGGCGTTTCGCCTTCCTCCACGTGGCGGCTGATGTTCTCGATCATCACGATGGCGTCGTCCACGACGAAGCCGGTGGCGATGGTCAGTGCCATCAGCGTCAGGTTGTTGATGCTGAAGCCGGCGACGTACATCACCGCGAAGGTGCCGACCAGCGACAGGGGCACGGCGACGGCCGGGATCACGGTGGCCGGCAGGCTGCGCAGGAACAGGTAGATCACGCCAACCACCAGTGCCACTGCGAGGGCCAGTTCGAACTGCACGTCGTGCACCGAGGCGCGGATCGACGTGGTGCGGTCGGTGAGCAGGCGCAGGTCCACCGACGTGGGCAGATCGGCCTCCAGTTGTGGCAGCAGCGCGCGCACGCGCTCGGCGGTCTCGATCACGTTGGCGCCGGGCTGGCGCTGGATGTTGATGATGACCGCCGGGCTGCGGTCGGCCCAGGCGGCGAGGCGGGTGTTCTCGGCGCCCTCGATGGCCTCAGCCACGTCGGACAGGCGGATCGGTGCGCCGTTCTTCCAGGCGATGGTCAGCTTGCGGTAGTCGTCGGCGGACTTGAGCTGGTCGTTGGAGTCCAGCGTGGTGGCGCGCACCGGGCCGTCGAAGCTGCCCTTGGCCATGTTCACGTTGGCGTTGGCGATGGCGCTGCGCACGTCTTCGAGGCTCAAGCCGGCCGAGGCCAGCGCCTGGGGATTGACCTGCACACGCACCGCCGGCCGCAGTCCGCCGCCGATGGTGACGAGGCCGATACCCGGCAGCTGGGAGATCTTCATCGCCACGCGGGTATCCACCAGGTCCGCCAGCTTGGCCAGCGGCAGGCTCGATGAGCTCACCGCGAGGGTCAGGATCGGTGCGTCGGCCGGATTGACCTTGCTGTACACCGGCGGCATCGGCAGGTCCTGCGGCAGGAAGTTGTCCGCGTTGGCGATGGACGCCTGCACCTGTTGCTCGGCGACGTCCATCGCCAGGGACAGGTCGAACTGCAGCGTGATGACCGAGATGCCCTCGCCGCTGGTGGACGACATGCGCTTTAGGCCCGGCATCTGGCCGAACTGACGCTCCAGCGGGGCGGTGATCGCCGAGGTGGTGACCTCCGGGCTGGCGCCTGGATAGCGGGTGACGATCTGGATCGTCGGGTATTCCACCTCGGGCAGCGCCGACACCGGCAGGATCTTGTAGGCGATCAGGCCGACCAGCAGGATCGCCACCATCAGCAGCGAGGTGGCGACCGGGCGGAGGATGAAGCTGCGGGACGGGTTCATGCCGGCTTCTTGCGTTCGCCGCGACGCTCGCCGTCGCCGCCGTGATCGTCACCGTTCCGGCCTTCGCCGCGATGGCGTCCGCCGCCCTGGCGGGCTTCGGCGGACGGCAGCTCCACCGGGGCGCCGTCGCGCAGGCGGTCCACCCCGTCCACGACGATCTTCTCGCCGGCCGTCAGGCCCGACTCGATGGCCACCGTGTCGGCGGTGGCCGGGCCGGTGACCACCGGGCGCATGCTGGCGGTCTTGTCCTGCTCGTTGATCACATAGACGAAGTTGCCCTGGTTGCCCTTCAGGATGGCCGCCGAGGGCACCAGCACGGCGTCGCGGCGGGTGTCCACGCGCAGGCGGGCGCTGACGAACTGGTTGGGGAAGAGGGCGCCGTCCTTGTTGTCGAACTGGGCTTTCAGCTTGACGGTGCCGGTGCTGGTGTCGATCAGGTTGTCAGTGCTGACCAGGCGGCCGCCGGCCAGCTTGCTGCGGCCGTCCCGGTCCCAGGCCTCTACCGCGAGGCTTCTGCCTTTCCTGAGCTGATCCTGCACGGCCGGCAGATTGGCGGCGGGGATGGAGAACAGCACGGTGATCGGCTGGGTCTGGGTCAGGATGACCACGCCGCCGCTGTCGGCCGCCCGCACCATGTTGCCGGCATCCACCTGGCGCAGGCCGAGGGTGCCGGCCACCGGTGCGGTGACTTTGGTGAAGCCGAGGTTGAGGCGGGCGGTGTCCACCAGCGCGCGGTCGGTCAACACGGTGCCTTCCAGCTGACGCACCTGGGCTTCCTGGGCATCGACCTGTTGGCGGGCAATAGAGTCCTTGGCGAGCAGGCCGCGGTAGCGCTCCAGATCGAGCCGGGCGTTGGCGAGCAGGGCTTCGTCGCGCTGCAACTGGCCGGTGGCCTGGTCGAGGGCGGCCTTGAAGGGGCGTGGGTCGATCTCCGCCAGCAGATCGCCGGCCTTGACCTGTTGGCCGTCGCCGAAGGCGATCTTCTGCAACTGGCCATCCACGCGGGGCTTGATCGTCACGGTGTTGAGGGCGGTGACGGTGCCGATGGCGTTCACATTGACATCGATGTCGCCGGTGCGGGATGCGGCGGTCTGCACCGGTACCGGACGGTTGCCGAAATCCCGGTTACGTCCGCCCTTGCCGCGCGGCCCTTCGCCACGGGGGCCATCGCTGCGCGAGCCGGCCTCGGCTTTCTTGGTTTCGGCGGCTTCACCGGAACGGTAATAGGTGGCCGTGCCCGCCGTGGCGGCGAGCAGGACGGCGATCGAGGTCCAGATGACTTTCTTTTTCATGGCGGGTATCGGATGTCGGTGCGTAATCGATCGCACCGGGGGAATTCGCAGGGCCGGAGGACAATTCGTTTGCTGGCGGTATCGCAGGTTTCGTGCCTTTGTTATTTCTCTATTCGAGAAAAACTATTTCCCATTCGATTCGATCGGCCAAACACCTTAAATCCCGGGGCGGGCGGCGTTTTTGTCTGAATTCTGCTGAGGCGGCAGGAAATGGCGGTGGCCGGCCGGCCGGCCGGAATGGGTTGATTTGCCAGCATGGCTGTTGTGGGGCTGTTGGCTGCCCAGCAGGCGCGGGCCTATTCGTCCGGCCGGAAACTCCATTTTGGGCTGAGCAGCAGGGCGACCAGGGACAGCAGGCTGATCAGGAGCGCCGAGCCGAGCAGCAGGGTGTTGTCGCGGAGGCGTTCCGGATAGATGCTGAGGCCCGCCGCCAGGCCGATGCCATTGCCGCCCGCCACCAGCACGGCGGCCGCGAAATCGTGGAAGCGCCGCGCCTTGTTGGCACCGGCGGCCCATTGGGGATCGGTGTTGTAGCTGGGCAGGCCGTGATTCTCGCGCTCCAGCCGCTCCAGCGACGACACGAATCGGCGCAGATTGGTGATGGCCCGCTCGGCCTTGAAATTGAGAAAGGCCAGGCAGGTGGAGGCTACTGGGAAGCCGAGGATCAGCCATTCGACCGGCACATGTCCGGCAATTACGCCGGGCTTCAATGCGACGAGGGCCGCCAGCATGCTGACGACCAGCGTCACGTAAAGCGCCAGCGCCTGCTGGCGCTGGGCGATACGGGCGTTTATTTCCTGGTAGGCGGCGATGAAACGGTAATTTGCGTCAACGTAGGATTTGCCGGCCATCGTTTCAATCGATCAATTGCATGCGCTTCAGATGGGTGCGCAGCACATTGCGGGATATGCCGAGCAAGCGCGCGGTGCGGACCTGGTTGAGGTGTTCCCATTCGTAGGCGGTATTGATGGTGTGGTCGACGATATGGTCGAACAAGCCCTCCTTGCCTTCCTCGAACAGATTCTTCAGATAGCGCGTGAACGAATCCTCGAGGTCGGCCGGCGTGGCTGGCTGATCACGCGGCGTGCGGTCGATCTGCGGGCCGAGCAGGTGCAGATCGTCCACCTCGATCTGGCGGCCATGGAAGACCAGCAGCGCCCGGTGGATGACGTTTTCCAGTTCGCGGATATTGCCCGGCCACTGGTATTCGAGCAGTGCCCGTTCCGCCTGGGGGGAAATGCCCGGTTCGGTGATGTCCAGGCGCGTGGCGTATTTGTGGATGAAATGGCGGGCCAGCGGAAGAATGTCGCGCGGGCGCTCGCGCAGAATTGGCAAGTCGAGGGAAACGACTTTCAGGCGGTAATAAAGGTCCTCCCGAAAGCGGCCTTCAGCGACCGCTTTTTCCAGGTCCACGTTGGTTGCCGCAATCAGGCGCACATCCACTTTGACCGGCTTGCGCGCGCCGATGCGCACCACTTCGCCTTCCTGCAGTACGCGCAGCAGCTTGACCTGCATCGGCAGCGGCAGATCGCCGATTTCGTCGAGGAATAGCGTGCCGCCATTGGCCGCTTCGAACCAGCCGGCCTTGGAGGTCATCGCCCCGGTGAATGCGCCCTTTTCGAAGCCAAACAATTCGCTTTCGAAAAGGGTTTCCGAAAAGGCCCCGCAATTGATGGCCAGAAAAGGCTGCCCCGCCCGCAGGCTGGAAAGATGAACCTGGCGCGCCACCAACTCCTTGCCGGTGCCGGTTTCCCCGATGATCAGGATATTGGCGTTGCTCGGCGCCACCCGGTCGATCAGGGACAGCAGTTGCAGCGAGCGCGGGTCGGCAAATACGACGGCGCTGGCGCGGATGGACATGGAAACCGAGCGCGGGTCAGGAAACGTAATGATGTGCGGGGCGTGGTTCATTTTTCGTCAAGACCGGGGTTTTATTGGCGCTCATTGTAGGTACGGAGTTCCCCCATTAGTAACAAAGAATTTATGAAATACATATCTGCGCCTTTGTCAGCACAACTGTTGGCTGTGCACCAGTGAGTGTGCTGATCGATCAGCAAGTGAATTGACGGGCTTTTTGGCGTGTTTGGCATTGTTTTGTTTTTTAAGTGTTTTTAATTCTGGCATGGAGCGTGCGAGATGAGCGTCGAGGGCATTTTTTCGATTCCGCTGGCGGCAATCCATTATTCGATTGACGAATTAGCTTATTCCGTTCCGCGGCCTTTTTGCCTCTTTCATCGATATTTCGGTGCCTTGCCGATCCTGTTTATCAGTTTGGAGAATTAGTATGTTCAATTTTGAGATAACCAAGGGACGTTCCCGCATTTCGGCCGTCATCGCTTCGGTCATGATCGCCGCTTCGGGTGCCTCCTTCTCCGCTTCGGTGCTGGCCCAGCCGAGCGCCGCGGTGGCCCCGGCCGAATCCGCGGCACCCGCCGCCGCATCGTCCGCAGCCGTGGGCACCGACCTGCACGCCGGCAAGCCGGCGGCCACCGAGTCCGTCGACAACCCCTACGGCCTCGAAGCCCTGTGGAAAGGCAGCGACGCGATTACCAAGACCGTGTTGCTGATCCTGCTGTCCATGAGTATCGGCAGTTGGTACATCATCGTCGTCAAGCTGCTGGAGCAGGCCAAGATCGGTCGTCAGGCCAAGAAGACCACCGACAATTTCTGGAGCGCCGGTTCCGTGCAGCAGGGCGCCGAGAACCTGGAAGGTTCCAGCCCGTTCCGCTTCATCGCCGAGGCCGGTATCGAGGCGACCAAGAAGCACGACGGCCTGCTGCAGCACGTGGGCTTCAACGAGTGGGTGACGCTCAGCATCCAGCGCGCCATCGAACGCATCCAGAGCCGTCTGCAGGGTGGCCTGGCCTTCCTGGCGACGGTCGGGTCCACCGCGCCGTTCGTCGGTCTGTTCGGTACGGTGTGGGGCATCTACCACGCGCTGACCGCCATCGGCGTGGCTGGCCAGGCGTCCATCGACAAGGTGGCCGGCCCGGTGGGCGAGGCGCTGATCATGACCGCCATCGGCCTGGCGGTCGCGGTGCCGGCGGTGCTCGGCTACAACTGGCTGGTTCGCCGCAACAAGAGCGTGCTCGACGACGTCCGCGCCTTCGGCAGCGACCTGCACTCGGTCATCCTGGCTTCCGCCAGCAAGGCCTGAGCGCCGGAGCGCAACGCCATGGCCATCAGTGCAGCACCCGCCGAGGGGGATGACGACGCCGTGATCGCCGCGATCAACACCACGCCGCTGGTGGACGTGATGCTCGTGCTGTTGATCATCTTCCTCATCACCATCCCGGTCGCCACCACGTCGGTGGCGGTCGAATTGCCAAAGGAAACTGTCGAGGTCCGGGAGTCCAAGCCCGAGAATCTGGTCATCTCGGTGGACAAGAGCAACGCCATCTACATCCAGGATTCGAGGGTCGCCAGTACCGGGGCGCTGGTGGAACATCTGAAGAAGGTCTCCGCGCTTCGCCCGCAGCCCGAAGTGCAGATCCGCGGCGACCTGACGGCCCAGTACGAAGGCGTCGGCAAGATCCTGTACGCGTGCCAGCGGGCCGGTATCGCCAAGGTGGCCTTCATCACCGAACCGCCGGCCCGCGGCGGCTGAAAGGGAGCGAAATCATGGGTATGAACGTAGGTTCGAGCAGCAGCAGCGACGCCGACGTGATGGTGGACATCAACACCACGCCGCTCATCGACGTGATGCTGGTGCTCCTGATCATGCTGATCATCACGATCCCGATCCAGCTGCACGCGGTCAATCTGAACCTGCCGGTCGGTACGCCGCCGCCCAGCGACGTGAAACCGGAGGTTGTGAAGATCGATGTGGACGCGAAAAGCGTCGTGCATTGGCAGGGCGTGCCGGTGGTCGACGGTGCCGACCTGGAGCGGAAGATGAAGGACGTCGCCGCGCTGGCGACCCAGCCTGAAGTCCATCTGCGGCCGGACCGGCATGCCCGCTACGAAGTGGTGGCGGGCATCCTGGCGGCGACCAAGCGGGTCGGTTTGAGCAAGATTGGTGTCATTGGCAGCGAGCAATTCATAGAATGAACGCGATCACCGCAAACAACTACAGTTTTCAGCCCAAGGCGCCGGAGCGCAAGGCAACCGGGCTGATCATCGTCGTCGGCCTGCACGTCGTTCTCGGCTATGCGCTGGTGTCGGGCCTGGCCCGGGAAGTCGTCAAGGTCATCAAGAAGCCGCTGGAGGCGGCGGTGATCCAGGAGGTGACGCTGCCTCCGCCGCCCCCGCCGCCCAAGGTGGTGAAGGTGGAGCCGACGGTCAAGCCGAACACGCCGCCGCCGCCGGCCTATGTGCCGCCGCCCGATGTGGCACCGCCGGTCGCCGCACCGGTGATCGCCGCGGCGACGCCGACGCCGCCGGCCGAACCGCCGGTCATCGCGCCGCCGGCCCAGCCCGCGCCGCCGGCTCCGGTGGCCGCACCCAAGCCGGTGCGTGCCGAGATGGCCGCCAGCTGCCCGACCCAGGTGCGACCCGAGGTGCCCCGCGGCGCCGAAGGCGTGACCGGCGTGGTCAAGGCCCAGGCGGTCATCCGCGGTGGGGCGGTGAAGGAGGTGACGATCCTGTCCGGGCCGAAGATCCTCCACGGTGCGGTGCGCAACGCCATGCTGCAGTACAAATGCGTGGCCAGCGAAGGTGAGATTGTGGCGACCCAGCAGTTCGTCTTCGAGGCCGAATAAGCCCCAACGCAGTTCGACAAGCTAGCAAGACCAAACCGCCCGCGCCCGTCGCGGGCGGTTTGCTTATCAGATTTCGTGCAGTGCATATGAGGCGCAAGCTGCAAGGCTTCTGAAATCTTCTTGGTTCGTTCCGCCGGAGCGGATCGTTAATGTTCTCCCGTCAGCCGGCCACATTGGGTGCCGGCCATTCACTTGCGGGAGAACGCTCATGCTCGATGCCTCCATCGATTCGGCTTCTGCGGACAGTGCGACAGCACCCTCCGGCGGCAGTGCCGACATCGCCGAAACCCTTCTCGAAAACGCCCGCCAGCAGGCCCTGGCGGACGGCCTGACCTATGCCGGTGGCCTCACGCCGACCGATGCCTGGAAGCTCGTCGCCGACGGCCGCGCCGTGCTGGTGGACGTGCGCACCGCCGAAGAACGCAAGTTCGTCGGCCATGTGCCGGCCGGCATCCACGTGGCCTGGGCGACCGGCACGTCGATGAACCGCAATCCGCGCTTCGTGAAGGAGCTCGAAGCCAAGGTCAAGAAGGACGCGCTGGTGGTCTTCCTCTGTCGCAGCGGCAAGCGTTCCGTCTCCGCCGCCGAAGCGGCCGCCAAGGCCGGTTTCGTCAATGCCTTCAACATTCTCGAGGGTTTCGAGGGCGACCTGGACGGCGAGCAGCGCCGCGGCACGCTCGGCGGCTGGCGCCTGCGTGGTCTGCCGTGGATCCAGGACTGAAGCCGCCTCCGCTCTCCTGCGGGGCGGGCTGCCGGTGGAATCCGCCGTGAAGTCCGACCCACAGGGGAGCCGTCCCCGGAGCCCTGAGCCCGCACCGACTCATACAAGGACCCATCCCATGCTCACATCCATCGGCCTTTCCGGCCTGGCCAACCGTTTTGGCGCCCTGGTGCGCCGCCTGCGCGAGGAGCGCGACTGGTCCCAGGAGCAGCTCGCCGAATATGCCGATCTCAACCGTACCTACGTCGGCGACCTGGAGCGGGGCAAGGCCATGCCGTCCCTGCTCACCGTCGGCAAGCTGGCCTATGCCCTCGGTCTGCCCGCGTCGGCGCTGATCGCCCGTTTCGAGGGCTTGGCAGCGGAGTAGGGCCGAGCCTTCTCTGGCCGGTTGCATGCCTGGAGCCTCTCGCCAAGGCCCGCCGCCCGGGCCTTTGCCGTCTATAGCCGGTTGAAGCGAAGAAGTCCGGAAAGGACACTCGCTTATCTCCATATTTCATAACGATTCCACTTTTAATTCATAAGGAGCTCCCATGGCCGACCATACCGATGTCCCGACTGCTCTTGGCGATAACGCCGCCCGGCAGTTGGCGAATGCCACCAAAACCGTTCCTCAGCTGTCCACGATCTCCCCGCGCTGGCTGGTGCACCTGCTGCAGTGGCTGCCGGTTGAGGCCGGTATCTACCGCCTGAACAAGGTCAAGAACCCCCGTGACGTGCGCGTGGCGTGCTCCCAGCGCGACGAGTCCGAGCTGCCGCAGACCTTCGTGGATTACGACGAGGCGCCCCGCGAGTACTTCCTGAACGCGGTCACCACCATCCTCGACGTGCACACCCGCGTCTCCGACCTGTACAGCAGCCCCCACGACCAGATCAAGGAACAGCTGCGCCTGACCGTCGAGACCATCAAGGAACGCCAGGAAAGCGAACTGATCAACAACCCGGACTACGGCCTGCTGGCCAACGTCACCGACGAGCAGCGCATCTCCACGCTGACCGGCGCGCCGACCCCGGACGACCTGGACGACCTGATCACCAAGGTGTGGAAGGAGCCCGGCTTCTTCCTGGCCCACCCGCTGGCCATCGCCGCCTTCGGCCGCGAATGCACCCGCCGCGGCGTGCCGCCCCCGACCGTCAGCCTGTTCGGCTCCCAGTTCCTGACCTGGCGCGGCATCCCGCTGGTGCCGTCGGACAAGGTGCCGGTCGAGGACGGCAAGACCAAGATCCTGCTGCTGCGCACCGGCGAAAAGCGCCAGGGCGTGGTCGGCCTGTTCCAGCCCGGCCTGGCCGGCGAACAGAGCCCGGGCCTGTCCGTGCGCTTCATGGGCATCAACCGCAACGCCATCGCGTCCTACCTGATTTCGCTGTACTGCTCGCTGGCCGTGCTGACCGACGACGCACTGGCTGTCCTCGATGACGTGGAGATCGGCAAGTACCATGACTATCCCGACACCTACAAGTGAGGGGCTGGCGGCCCTGGGCGGCAGCGCTCCGGCGGGCGTGCCCGACGAGAGCGTGCTGGCCCGGCTGGCCGGTGAGTTCTTCGCCGCGCTGCCCAACGGGCTGCCGGGGCCGAACAGCCTCGGCGGCTTCGGTGCCGGAGCGCCGCAGCCCGAGGTGCCGCCGGAGATCCGCCTCGGCGATGTCGGCCCGCAGCTGACGGCCGCCGCGCCGGTGGCGCCGGTCGCCGCCGAGTCGGTGCCGCTGGACCATGGCGCGGCCGCCGGCAAGGCCGGCAATCCCGTCCTCGGCGTACCGGAAGCCTACGTGGCCGCGCTGCCGACCTTCAGCCCGCCGGCTTCGCCGCCGCCGCTCGCGCCGTCCACGCCCTATTACTTCCTGGGCGAGGCGAGCGCCGTGCAATCGGTACCGCAGGGCGCGCTGCCGGTCGCCGAGAATCGCGTCGTGCCCCAGTCCTTCGGGCTGCCGGGCGAGGCCGAGCTGCATTCCATCCTGGCGGAGATCGCCGGCGACCGGCGTACCGCCGCTGCGCCGACGGCCACCGCGCCCGGGCATTTCTACTTCCTGGATACGGGGCTGGAACCCAGCCGCCAGGCGGAAGCGCCCAAGCCCCAGCCGTCGGCCCATCCGGCCTTCGACGTGCAGGCGGTGCGCCGCGATTTCCCGATCCTGCAGGAGCGGGTGAACGGCAAGCAGCTGATCTGGTTCGACAACGCCGCTACGACCCACAAGCCGCAAGCGGTGATCGACCGGCTGGCCTACTTCTACCAGCACGAGAACTCCAACATCCACCGGGCTGCGCATGAATTGGCGGCACGGGCGACGGACGCCTACGAAGGTGCGCGCAGCAAGGTGGCGCGCTTCCTCGGCGCGGCGTCCACGGAGGAGGTCATCTTTGTGCGCGGGGCGACCGAAGGCATCAACCTGATCGCCAAGACCTGGGGCTGGAAGAACGTCGGCGAAGGTGACGAGATCATCGTCTCCCACCTGGAGCACCACGCCAACATCGTGCCCTGGCAGCAGCTCGCCGCCGCCAAGGGCGCGAAGCTGAAGGTGATCCCGGTGGATGACACGGGCCAGGTGCTGCTCGACGAGTTCCGCAAGCTGCTCACCAGCCGTACCAAGATCGTCTCGGTGACCCAGGTCTCCAACGCCCTCGGTACCGTCGTGCCGGTCAAGGAGATCGTCGCGATCGCCCACAGTGCTGGCGCGGTGGCGGTGGTGGACGGCGCCCAGTCGGTGTCGCACATGCGGGTCAACGTGCAGGACATCGACGCGGACTTCTTCGTGTTCTCCGGCCACAAGGTCTTCGGGCCGACCGGCATCGGCGCGGTGTATGGCAAGCGCGCCGTCCTTGAAGACATGCCCCCGTGGCAGGGCGGCGGCAACATGATTGCCGACGTGACCTTCGAGAAGACGATCTACCACGCGCCGCCGACCCGCTTCGAGGCCGGCACCGGCAACATCGCCGACGCGGTGGGGCTCGGCGCGGCGCTCGACTACGTGGAGCGGATCGGCATGGACAACATCGCCCGCTACGAGCATGACCTGTTGGTCTATGCGACGCGCGGCGTGCTCACCGTGCCCGGCCTCAAGCTGATCGGCACCGCCCGGGACAAGGCTTCGGTGCTGTCCCTGGTGCTCGACGGCTACCGGCCCGAAGAGGTCGGCCGCGCGCTCAACGAGGAAGGCATCGCGGTGCGCTCCGGCCACCACTGCGCCCAGCCCATCCTGCGCCGCTTCGGGCAGGAAGCCACGGTGCGGCCGTCGTTGGCCTTCTACAACACCTGCGAAGAGGTCGATGCCCTCGTCGCGGTGCTGCACCGGCTGGCCCGTGGCAAGGGACGCATCGGGCGCTGAGCCTGCGTTCGTGCCACAGAGCAGATGCCCCGGAAGGCCGTCGGCTTTCCGGGGCATTCTTCATCCTTCAGGCCCGCTGACGTCCGTGGAGTCCGAAGAGGGCGCACAGCGCCGTGCAAAGCAGGGCGAGCATCGGAGGTTCGGGGATTACGGATTCGGCGACGGCGCGGTTGGCTGTGCCGACCGGAGCTGTCAATGAACCATCGTCCTTGATCTTCCAGTAGTTATTACCATTGGCCACGCCGGGGTCGTGCACGATGAGCGTCTTGTTGTCCGTTCCCGCATCGACGTAGCCCGTGACGGTCACCCAGTGGGAATTACCGCTGGGCCAGGTGATCAGGAATTCCACGTCCTGTCCTCTTTTCAGTTCCTGCTTCACGAAATCAAAGGTTGAGGCGCCTTGTGCCTTGGGATCATTGACGCCGCCTTCCTCCACCACGGGCAGCAAGGTGGCCTTGATGATGTCGTTCAGGCCGGCCTCGAAGGAGCCGCGATCCAAGCCGGGATAACCCCGGTCGCCGTTGGTGATCGGGGTTTCCGGGTTCCAGTTATTGGGCAGGCCGGTGCTCCCGTCCGTGTTGTGTTTCTGCATTGCGGCGGCGATCTGCTTCAGGAGGGTTTGCTGGTCGAGGGAGCCGTCCGCCAGCTTGGGCAGCTTGTCGACCGAAAACCCGTATTTCTTGGCCAGCCACAGCAGGGAGTTGAGCGTGGAGGTCGGGCCGCACTCTTCATTGAGCTGCTTGATGTCAGGTACCCCGCCGCGCAGGTAGCCTTCGATGATGGGGACGGCCGCGGGCGGCGGGCTGACGACTGGAGTGCCACCGCCGACCTCGCCGTGCAGGTCGTTACTCCCGTATGTGGTATTGGCAGGCAGCAGTCCTACGTTCGACCACTGGCTGTCGACGCTGGGCAGCGAGGAGGGCAGGAGGGGCACAAAGGGATCGCTGTTGAAAATCGCCTTGACGCTGGAGAATGCCGTGCCGCTCTGGGTGAACCAGAAATGCTGCGATTCTTCGGTCAATGATTGCACGAGCGGAATGGGCTCGTTACGGATGACCCACTGGTCGCCGTTTACGACATTGAGGTATCCAAAGCTGCTTGGGCCGGTAACGAGCGGCGTGGTCGCGGCGGATGCCAGCGAGTTGAGGGTGAAGTCGAAGGTGTAGACCTGCGTGGGTAGGACGGGGCCGGAGACTGCGGTGATGCCCGCGGTATCGAAGCTGGCCACGACATAAGCCCAGGCGGGCATATGGCTGAAAACCGCAAGGATGAATGCGACGGAACGCCAACGAGACATGGTGAGTCCTCCTGTTCATGCCATCGTCGCATTTGGCCCATTGGCCCATCAGCCGCCTCCGGCGACTCCGGCACTGGATGGTTTCGGGACTCTCTCGTTGGGTGGATCCGTGACGACTGGACCACTCGGATTTGTCGTGCAGGTAATGCGTGTGACGAGATTCTTGCGTTCAGAATAAAGCCATATACGTGCCAAAATCACCTTGAATTCTGTATGTGTCTGTAGTTTTTGCTGTTTTTGTCGCGTTATTGTGGGGGAGGCGGTTGCCTCGGGCGCCCGCTTGCAGTCACTGTCAAATTTGTCGACTTTTCAGTCCGAATACAGGTTGGACAGGAATTGTTCCACCAGCGGATTGCGGTCGCCTTTCCGCGTTGCCACACCCAGCGACAGGTAGGCGCCGGCATCGCTGACCGGGAGGTAGCGCACGCCCTCGATGCGCACGCATTCCAGCGGGGCCGGCAGCAGCGCCACGCCGAGGCCGGCGGCGACGAGGCCGATCTGCGTGGTGGCCTCGCCGGCGATCTGCACGATGCGCGGCTCGAAGCCGGCCTTCTGGCACAGCTCGCGGAGCAGGATGGTGAGGCCGGTGCCGACGGTGATCGGGTAGGTGATGAAGCCCTCGGCGTGCAGGTCGGCGAGGCTCAGCACCGGGCGGCTGGCCAGCGGATGGGCGGCGTTGATGACGAGGCGCAGGGGGTCGTGGTGGATCTCCCGCACGTCGAGGCCGGTCGGCGTTTCCAGCCCGGTGTAGCGCACGAAGCCCAGGTCCAGTTCGCCGGCCTCGATGGCCGTGTACTGGTCGGGGGTGAACATTTCGCGCAGGTTGAGCGTCACGTCCGGGCGCTGCTCCCGGTAGCGGCGGACCAGGTTGGGCAACACGGCGGTGAAGGGCAGGGACGAGGTGAAGCCGATCTTCAGCTCGCCCACCTCGCCACGGGCCACCCGGCGCACGTCGTCCACCGCGCGCCCGGCTTGCTCCAGCACGCGGCGGGCGTGCTCCAGAAAGCGCTGGCCGGGCGGCGTCAGCGCCACGCGGCGCTTGGTGCGCTCGAAGAGCTGCACGCCGAGCATCTCTTCCAATGCCTGGATCTGCTGGCTCAGCGGCGGCTGGCCTATGTGCAGGCGTTCCGCAGCGCGGGTGAAGTTGAGCTCCTCGGCAACGGCGACGAAGTAACGCAGATGGCGCAGCTCCATATATATCCAGGAAGTATTAGTTAGGTCGGTAATATATATTGGACTGGTGGTTTTGCGCGGGACTAGCATGGCCTCATGCAAACCGATGCCTCCTGCTGCGAGCTACCCGCCCAGCAAATTCCGTCCCGCCCCCGCGCGGAATCCACCTCCGAACGCAGTGTTGCCGCCGACAAGCTGCACGCCGGCACCGCCGAATACCGGCGCGCTTGCCTGGCCCTGTTCCTCGGCGGCTTTGCCACTTTCTCGCTGCTTTACAACCTGCAGCCGCTGATGCCGCTGCTGGCCCACGGCTTCGGCCTGAGCCCCGCAGCGGCCAGCGGCGCGGTGTCGGCGGCGACCATCGCGCTGGCGGCGGCGCTGATCCCGGCGGCGATACTCGCCGACCGCATCGGGCGCAAACCGGTGATGGTCGGCGCGCTGTCCCTGTCCACGGTGTTCACGCTGGTCGGCGCCTTTGCCGGCGACTTCCACAGCCTGCTGGTGTCGCGGGCGCTGCTGGGCATGACGTTGGCCGGCCTGCCGGCGGTGGCGATGGCCTACCTCAGTGAAGAGTTCGCGCCGACCTCGCTGGCGCGGGCGATGGGCTTGTATATCTCCGGCAACGCGCTGGGCGGCCTGTGCGGGCGCTTCCTCGCTGCGCTGATCGCCGAGCATGCGGACTGGCGGGTGGCGCTGGCCTGCCTGGCGGCATCTTCGGTGCTGACCACGCTGCTGTTCTGGCGCCTGCTGCCGCCGTCCCGCCATTTCCAGCCGATCCAGGTGGCCGTCGCCGATGTGCTCGGCAATGCGCGCAAGACCTTCGCCGACGGCGGCCTGCGCCTGCTGTTCGCGATGGGTTTCCTGCTGATGGGCTGCTTCACCAGCCTCTACAACTATCTGGGCTTCCGCCTGGTCGCGCCGCCGTTCTCCCTGAGCCCGGCGCAGATCGGCATGGTCTTCCTGCTCTACCTGGTGGGCATCGTGGCGTCCAACCTGGGGGCGCGGCTGGTGGATCGATTCGGGCGGGCGGTGACTTTGCGGGCGATGGTGGCGCTGATGCTGGCCGGGTTGGCGATGAGCGTGGCGCCGCAGCTGTCGGTGCTGGTGGTCGGCGTGGGGATCTTCACCTTCGGCTTCTTCGCCGGCCACTCGGTGGCGGCCAGCTGGGTCGGGCGCCGTCCGGCGCCGGCGCGGGCCCTGGCGGCGGCGCTCTACCTGTGCTGCTACTACATCGGGGCCAGCCTGATCGGCACGGTGTCCGGCCTGGCCTGGCAGTTCGACGGCTGGATCGGTGTGGCGGGCTGCCTGGGCGGCGGCCTGCTGGTGGCGGCGGTGATCGGCTGGCGCCTCGGCCGCGTCGCTGTTTGACGAGCGGGCGGCCGGGCTCAGATCTTTCCGGAAATACTCAGGCCAGCTCGCCGGCCTGGTAGTCGGCGAGGGCCTGTTCGATCTCTTCGCGGGTGTTCATCACGAAGGGGCCGTACTGCACCACCGGCTCGCCGAGGGGCTTGGCGGCCAGCAGCAGGAAGCTGGCGCCGTCCGGCCCTGCAGTGACTTCGATACGCTCGCCGGCCGACAGCACGCCGGCCTGGCGGGCCTGCAAGACCTTGCCGGCACCGTCCGAACCCACCGACAGGCTGCCGGCGTAGGGGTAGAGGAAGGCCGTGTGGCCGTCCGCCACACCCTGGGCAAAGCGCTCGCCGGCACTGAGGCGCACGTCGAGGAACAAGGGCGCAGTGCTGATCCCCTGGATCGGCCCGGCGATGCTGCCGCCGTCGGCGCCATCCAGCGCACCGGCCACCACCTTCACTTCACCGCCCGGCACCGACACGGTCGGAATCTCTTCCGGCTGAATGTCCCGGTAGGCGGCCGGCTTCATCTTTTCCTTGGCCGGCAGGTTGATCCAGAACTGGAAGCCGTGCAGGCGGCCCTGTTCCTGCAGCGGCATTTCCGAGTGGATGATGCCGCGCCCGGCGGTCATCCACTGGGCGCCGCCGGCGCGCAGGTGGCCCTTGTGGCCCAGGTGGTCCTGGTGCTCGAAATCCCCCGCCAGCATGTAGGTGACCGTCTCGAAGCCCCGGTGCGGATGGGGCGGGAAGCCGGCGATGTAGTCGTCCGGATTGTCCGACGCGAACTCGTCGAGCATCAGGAACGGGTCCAGGCGCAGGAAGGGGCTCTGGCCCAGGCTGCGCCGGAGCTTCACGCCGGCCCCGTCGGAGACGGGGATGGAGGGAATGATCCTGTCGAGGCTGCGGATGGTCATGATGGTCTCCGTTGGGGTTGGGGATGCCGTGCGAGGGTGCGGGCGGCCGCCGGGCGGCGTGCCCGCCCCTCGTCTGTTTGGGGCTATCAGGCGGCCAGGGCTTCGAGCGCCTTGTGGGCGCTGGCCAGGGCTTCGGCCTTGCTCTCTTCGCCCATGTTCAGGCCTTCAGCGTAGACAAATTCCACGTCGGTGATGCCGATGAAGCCCAGGAAGATCTTGATGTAGTCGGTCTGGGCGTCGTACGGGGTGCCGGCGTAGCGGCCGCCGCGGGTCGCGACGATGTAGGCCTTCTTGCCGGTGACCAGACCTTCCGGGCCGTTGGCGGTGTAGCGGAAGGTGACGCCGGCGCGGGCGATGTGGTCGAAGTAGGCCTTCAGCGTCGAGGGCGTGCCCAGGTTGTACATCGGCAGGCCAATGACGATCTCGTCGGCGGCCTTCAGTTCGGCGACCAGCGCATCCGAGAAGTCCACCACCGCCTGCTGCTCGGCCGTGCGTTCTTCCGGCTTGGCCAGGAAGGCGCTGAAACGGGCTCCGTCCAGGTGGGGCACCGGGTTGGCGGCCAGGTCGCGGCTCACCACCTGGGTGTCGGGGTGGGCGGCGACGCGGGCGGCCACGAAGCGCTCGGTAAGCTGGCTGGACTGGCCTTGGTCGGCGAACAGGCTGGCGTTGATCTTCAGAAGGGTGCTCATTTGGTCTCTCCGGGTGATGTGTTGGTGTGTGTATTTAATGATTTACCGAGAAGATAAAAAAGACGAAGATTTCGTTTAAATCTATCGAATGAGCTGATTGATATGGCTGCGTCCACTCCGCCGTCCTCGCCCGTACCGCACATCGCCCTGGATCAATGGCGGGCCCTGATCGCCGTCGTCGAGGCTGGCGGCTACGCCCAGGCCGCCGAGGTGCTGTTCAAGAGCCAGTCGGCGGTCACCTATGCGGTGCAGAAGATCGAATCCCAGCTCGGCGTGCGCGCCTTCGAGATCCAGGGGCGCAAGGCCGTGCTGACGCCGGTCGGGCAGATGCTGTACCGGCGCGCGCTGGCCCTGGTGGAGCAGGCCAGCGACCTGGAACAGGCGGCGCGCAAGCTGTCGGCCGGCTGGGAGGCGGAAATCGGGCTGGCGGTGGAGATCGTCTTCCCGCCCGACGTGCTGCTCGACTGCCTCGCCCGCTTCGGCGCGGAAGCCCCGCGCACGCGCATCGAGGTCATCGAGTCGGTGCTCGGCGGCACCGGCGAAGCGCTGCTCACCGGCCAGGCCGACATCGCCATCACCCCCCACGTGCCGCCGGGCTTCCTCGGGCGGCCGCTGATGCGCATGCGCATCGTCGCCGCGGCGCACCCCGACCACCCGCTGCACCAACTCGGGCGGCCCCTCGGCGAACAGGACCTGCGCGGCCACCGCCGCCTCAACGTGCGCGAAACCAGTTCCACCCGCGACAAGCGCAGCCTGATCCTGGAAGTGGAGCAGCGCTGGACCTTCAGCAGCATCGCCACCTCCATTGCCGCCGCCTGCGCCGGGCATGGTTTCGCGTGGTTTCCGGAGCCTCGGATTGCTGCCGAGCTGGCTGATGGGCGACTGAAGATCCTGCCGCTGGGGGGCGCGGAGGTGCGGTGTCTGGAGATGTATCTGGTGGTGGCGAATCCGGATTTCGCGGGGCCGGGGGTTAGGAGGTTGGCGGAGATATTGGGGGAGGCTGTTGCTGGGTCGGCTGTCTAGTCGAGCAGAGGGGGCATCGGCGGCTGCAGGTAACAGACAGGCCCAGGGACGGGCCGGCGTTTCCGATCGAGCACATTGGAATAAGCAAATCGTTATCGAGCGGTTGGGATCGAGTATGACGTGTGAAAAAATGGTGCTCCCTGTCGTTCCACCTGGACTCCCGCATCGGGCCTGCCCCGGCGTGGATTACCTTTTCTTCGATCCGGCCTATGCCTCCAGTCAAAATGTGCCGCCTTGTGCTGGCCACGGTACTTCTCGCGATCCCTTTTGGGGCCCATGTCCACGCTGCGGAAACGTCTGCTTCCCCGCCCAAACCGGCGGCCGTCGATGTCTATGCGGCCCTGCCCGGGGCCCGTTCTGCCCGTCTTTCACCGGATGGCAAGTTGCTGGCGCTGATCGCTCCCTACAAGGGCCACAATGCGCTGGTCATTTGGGATCTGGAACACAAGGGTAATACCCGCGTCCTGCCGACCAATGATTTCGAACCGGACTGGTTCGTCTGGAAGAACGACCACCGCCTGCTGGCGGGCCTGAGCCTGTTCTCGCTGCGTGACGCGCGTCGCCCGGTGCGCGATACCCGCCTGGTCGCAATCGACGCGGATGGACGCAACGGACTCAATCTGGTCGATGCGGCCCAGTTCAGAACCTTCATTCCCCAGACGCAGGACCGTATCGTCGGCTTTCTGCCCAAAGACCCGGATCACATCCTGCTGGCGTTGCCCGCCATCGATCGCTCGGGGATCCAGCCGGGGCAGACCACAAGTATGGTGCAGGTGGGCAGCCTGGAAAATCAGGTCAAGTATCCAGAAGTCGTGCAGGTGGACATCAACACCGGCCGCCTGAAAACCATCGCCCGGCAACGGGGCACGGTCATCGACTGGCAGGCCGACGAGGATGGGGAGGTGCGCATCGCCCACGGGCTGCGCGGCAAGCAGACCGAACACCAGGTCCGCCTCGCCGACGGCAGCTGGCGTCAGATCCAGAGCTACGAGGTGAACGGCGGGCGTACATTCCGCGTGCTCGGCTTCGTGCCCGGCAAGGCCAATGAACTCCACGTGCTTTCCAACCACGAGGGCGGGCCGGATTTCCTGTACGTGCTCGATGCGGAGACCGGAGCATTTTCCCGGAAGGTCGCCGGTAGCGGTTCGAATGCGGTGCAACCGCTGAGCCATAACGGCCGCTTCATCGGCTACCAGCTCGGACAGGATGGCACGCCGGTTTATCTGGACCCGGACTTCGCGAAGGATGCGGCGGTGATCGGCCGGGCCATGCCCGGCAGTCGCCTGCGCATCCTGGACCGCAGCGTCGACGGCAAGCGCACCCTGTGCCGGATCGCCGAAGGCAACGAGCCGGCAAATATCTGGCTGCTGGATCGCTCCGGCGCCCAGCCTGAACTGATCCCCGTTATCGACAGTTACCCGGATCTGGCGCCCGAGCAACTCGGCCGCAGCCGCGTGACTCACTACAAGGCGCGGGACGGGTTGGAGATTCCAGCCATCCTGACCTTCCCACCGGGCCATCAGGTCGGCAACCCGCCGATTCCCTTCGTGGTTCTGCCTCATGGCGGCCCGACCGCCCACGACAGCGAGGGCTTCGACTATCTGGTCCAGTTCCTGGTGAGCCGCGGGTATGGCGTACTACAGCCCCAGTTCCGGGGCTCCAGCGGTTATGGTCCGGCCTTTGAAAGAGCCGGCTTCCAGCAGTGGGGATTGGCGATGCAGGATGACGTGACCGACGGCACCCGGTGGCTCGTCGAGCAGAAGCTCGCCGATCCGGCGCGCATCGCCATCGTCGGCGCCAGCTACGGCGGCTATGCGGCCCTGATGGGGGCCGTGAAGGAGCCGGGGCTCTACAAGGCGTCGGTGGCCATAGCTCCGGTGACGGATCTGGTGGACTGGGTCGAAAGCAACTGGCAGTTCCTGTTCAGCGACGTGAACCTGCCGCGCATCGGCTCTGACAGCGATCAGCTGGAGCGGACCTCCCCGGCCAGCAACGTCAGCCGCATCCAGGTCCCGGTACTGTTGATCCATGGCCGCAAGGACTACACGGTTCCCGTCCGCCAGACCGAACGCATGGCCAGTGCGCTGGAAAAAGCCGGAAAGGCCCATGAGGTGATCTACCTGCCCGAGGGCGACCACTATCTCAGCCACGCCGAAGACCGCCTGACGACGCTGAAGGCACTGGAGGGATTCCTGGGGAAGCGCTTGTAGCGCAGACCGAAACTTGACGCTCCCCCGATGCCCGGCCGATACTCCGCCGCGTCGCTGAAACAACAGCGACCGGGTTTGACAGCCCGGATAACGAAGGCGGACCGATAGCCGCGCCGCGGCTTTTTTTGTCCGTCACGCCCGTGGTGCGCCTTGATCAATGGCGGGCCGGGTGGGGAGGCTTCGGCCTGCCGGTCCCTTCGTTCCGGTCTGTCAACCCTGCTTTGGCCCGCCCCCCGTTTGACAGCGAGGGGTGGAACAGTCCATTAACGAAGGAGTTCCATTCCATGGCAATTCACGCCCCGGCGTGCGCGCGGCCGCACCCGTCCGCTTTTCCGCTTTGGCGGCATACCCGTCGATCCCTGTGTTTCTCCACGCGTACTTCCGGCGGGAGGGCTTGCGCATGACGACGCAGATGCACTTTCCCGCTTCTTCCTCGCCGCTCTATCGGCTGGCCGACGACGTCAGCGTGCTGACGCTGATCGATCAGATGTCGGCCCGGCAGGCCCAGCTGCAGGCCTTGCTGGCCATGACCTGCGGCGCCCAGGCCGACGCCTTCCGGCGCCTGAGTCCGTCCTACCAGGACAACTACCTGTGGGCCTGCTCCATGCTGGCGGAGGAACTGCGCGAGCTCGGCGAGGCCTTGCAGGCGCGCGGGGTGGCGTAGCGCGAGGGCACCGGCTCGCTGCACGAAAATGGAAAGCAATTGTCCGATGTTGGATGATTGCTTTCCGTTTTTCGGATGCAGCCATCGAAAGTTCGGATTGCGAGGTGCGATGTTCGGACTCGGAGACCGAAGTTTCGACGAAATCATCCGAAGTTTCGATCTCCGAGTCCGAAACTTCGGTGGTTGGGGTCGAAGTTTCGGTGATGGAGATCGAAGCTTCGGTGCTTGAGTCCGAATCTTCGGATTCGGAGACCGAAAGCTGGAAAGTTGCCTTCCGATTTCGCAGTTCCGGGATCGACCGCACGGTGGGCCTGTCCCTACGGTGGAAAGGTCTGTTGCTCGGTCACTGACAACGCTTGTCCCAGCCGGCTACCGTCATGCGCTTCATGTCCTTTCCGGAAACGTATAGCGACAAGCTCCGCCGTTTCCCGTCTTGGTACAGCAAGATGCATTGGCCGATATCCATCGCGCAGCCGACAACCTCCTGATACCCGGCACGGTAGAGCTGTTCTTCCGTAGTAAGCCTTTCGCGGGCGTTACGTACCGGTTTTCAGCCTTTCGCGATGATTGCGGCTCTGGCGGATTTGAGTGATTGGCCTTTGGTCAGGAAGGGGGCTTCGGCATAGGACTTGGTTGCCAGGAGAGTTAGCAGCAGGAGCAGGGGAGGCAAGAGTTTCACGTTCTTTCCATGCTTCGGGATTGGGCTGATAGCTTATTGTGTGCACACAATTTATTGATCTAGTACCCCCCTAGCACAGCCCTCCACACAGCACGCATTGTTTGGAAGATATACTTTGCTAAACAATCGCTCAGAGTCATCTGCGAAAGTGAGAGGCGTAGGAACTGGCGACAAAACGGTTGTAAGGAAGGTAATGTCAGAAGAAAAGAGAAAGTTGATGCAGAGCATCGAGAGGGCGGCATCTATTACTAAGGTTAGCAACCCAACAATGGCCGAACTCGCTCGCGTTGGAGGGATTCCTGTTCAAGAGAACATGATCTCGGCCATCCAAAGGGAACGTAGTGGAGCGCTCGCCGATGCAGAGAAATATTGGGAGTTGAGCTCGATTGAGAGCGCAATGGCCGCTTCTCAGAAGAGTATTGAGCTTGCCGGTTTATTGGAGCCAACCGCCAAGTTGAGGCAATTGGTTGAAAAAATCTCCTCATTGCCAGGTGCGTTGGAGTCTGTTGCACGGCACACGGCGCTGATGTCGGAAAGCAGTTCTTTTCTTAAGCTCTCCCATATTTCCGATGAGTGGGAAAGACAATTTTCGGCTTTTAGGGAGGTGGATCGACTTCAAGTCGACACGTTCAGATTGCCGAAGCTAAGTGAGGCAACGCGCTTACTGGTTGAAGATTGCTCCAATCTTGGGGCCGTTGGCAGCTTTTTAAAACGGCAGGAGAGGGACCTGTTTGCGCTGCAAGTCCTAAGCAAGGTCACAGACATTCCATTGATACGTAATTTCCATGAGGTTCAGTCTGTAACGGGTTTTCGTGAGCTTTATAGTATTGGCGCCGCGTTAAAGTCCTTTTCCGGGTTCGACCCTGGCTTGACGGTAGCATTGCGTTCGGACTTTGGCGATTGGCGGGATAAGATAACCTTTCCCGAGAGTGTATCTGTTGACGCTAGCACTCGAGTTGAGTTTTATATTGATCGTGGATTCAATAAGTCGTTAACGGATTTTCCTGAAGCGGCATTTTCGCAGAGTCTCGATCTAGTCGGACTACACGGTGAAATTCCATTTGATGGAATCGACTGGGTGGAAGCCGCTGCCTCGGACGACCCTGTTGAGGAGGCTGCATATCAACGCACGAATCGTTGCCATAATTTCTTGCAGCGACTTGAACGAAAGCTCCGTTTGTTTATCGATGAGGCCATGACTGCCCAGTACGGTTCGGACTGGCCGAGGAAACAGCTACCGCCCGACTTGCTTGACGCGTGGGAGTTTAAGAGATCCAAAGCAGAGGCAAACGGAGTCATCTTAGGCCTCTTTATTGAAGTCGCTGACTTTACCGATTACGAAAAGATCATCTGCAAAAAAAAGCATTGGCAAGAGGTCTTCCAGTCACGGTTTAAGCGGACCGAGAGCGTACGTGAGTCGTTTCAGCGGCTTTACCCTATTCGATTAGCTACTATGCATTCCAGATTCGTCACTAAGGAAGATGAGCTTTATGTAATTGCTGAAACGACTAGACTGTCGAGTGCTATCTAGATTGAAGCTATTTCTGAGTGTGTAGCCCTAGTGCCGAAAGTTCAGTCAGATTTGCATCAAAAAGCCGCCTTCCCGTTTGGGTTGGTGGGAAAGGTGAACAAGAAAGAAGGTCGCCCGCCGGGGCGAGACCCGGCCAATTCAAGCCAATAAAACGGAAAGCCGCCTTGTAAAGGCACCAAAAGCCCGAAACGCCGTGTCAGCCCCCCAGCCTCCGGCTAACCCGCCCCAATACCCAACACCCCACCCAATAAACCCCCGCAATGAACAACCACGCCTCCAGGTAGAACGGCCGCCATTCCGGGTCGCCGGAGAGGGCGAGGCTGAGGGAGCCGGTGAGTTCGTAGAGGCTGACCACGGTGACCAGTGTGGTGTCCTTGAACAGGGCGATGGCGCTGTTGGCGATGGACGGGGCGACGGCGCGCAGGACTTGCGGCAGGACGATCCAGCGCTGGGTCTGCCAGTAGCCGAAGCCGAGGGCGGCGGCGGCGTCGAGCTGGCCGGGGCGGATGGCCTGCAGGCCGCCGCGGATGATCTCGGACAGATAGGCGGCCGCGAACAGCACGATGGCGATCAGCACCCGCCATAGCATGTCCAGCGCCAGGCCTTCGGGGAAGAACAGCGGCAGCAGGAAGGACGCGGCGAAGAGGGCGGCGACCAGCGGGATGCCGCGGGCCAGTTCGACGTAGGCGGTGAGCACGGCGCGCAGCACCGGCAGCTGTGAGCGGCGGCCGTAGGCGACGGCGATGCCCAGCGGCAGCGCGCCGGCCATGCCGGCGCCGGTCAGCAGCAGGGTCAGCGGCAGGCCACCCCACAGTTCGGTGGGTACCGGCGTCAGGCCGGCCATGCCGCCGCCGAGGAGCGGCAAGGCGACGAGCGGCGGGGCCAGCAGCAGGGCCGCCAGCGTACGGCCGGGCAGGGGGCGGAAGGCGGTCAGCAGCCAGCCGGTGCCGATCAGGCCGGCGGCGAGGATGGGGCGCCAGGCTTCTTCATCCGGGTAGCGGCCGAGGAGGATGAAGCGGGCTTTCTCGACGACCACGCCCCAGCAGGCGCCGCCGTGTTCCAGCGCGGTGCACGCGGCGGCGTCCGGGGCGAGGCGGGCGTTGGTCACGGCCCAGCGCAGCAGCGGCGGCAGCCACAACAGCGCGGCAGCCAGCACGGCGAGGCTCAATAGTGCGTTGAGGGGATCGCCGAAGAAGCGGCGGCGCAGGGCGGTGAAGTTCATGGGATGGCCCTCCTGTCGTTGCGCGACATCCTTCCGGTGGGAGGGCGAGTGCTGAGGGCGTTCACGCCGGCCCCCCGCGCAGGCTGCGCTGTTCGAGCCGGTGGCTGACGGCGGCGCCGAGGAGGGACAGCAGCAGGTAGACGGCGATCACGATGCTCAGGCATTCGATGGCGCGGCCGCTCTGGTTGAGGCTGGTGCCGGCCACCGCCATCAGGTCCGGGTAGCCGATGGCCACCGCCAGCGAGGAGTTCTTGAACAGGTTGAGGAGCTGGCTGGTGGTGGGTGGCAGCGCGGCGCGCCAGGCTTGCGGCAGCAGCACCAGCAGGAAGGCCTGGCGCGGCGTCATGCCGAGGGCCAGGGCGGCGCTGCGCTGGCCCTCGGGCAGGGCGAGTACGGCGCCGCGCAGGGTTTCGGCGATGTAGGCGGCGCCGTAGATGGTCAGGCCGAACAGCAGGGCCAGGTATTCCGGGGTCAGGCTGGCGCCGCCGTCGATGCCGAAGCCGGCCAGCTCGGGGATCTCGAAGCCGTTCTCGCCCCACCAGGGCAGGGCCAGCCCGGACTTGCTGAGGAACACGCCGGGCGCCAGCTGCAGCGGGGCGTCGGCGGCCGGCAAAAGATCGGTGAGGATGAAGTACCAGGCCAGCAGGTGCAGCAGCAGCGGCACGTTGCGGATGGCGTTGACGGCGGCGCCGGCCAGGCCACGCACCAGCGGGTTGTCGGCCAGCCGCCCGAAGCCGAGCAGGATGCCCAGGCCCAGGGCCAGCGCGGCACCGGGCAGGGCCACGCGCAGGGTGTTGAGCAGGCCGGCGACGAAGGCCCGCAGCGTGGTGTCGCCGGCTTCGAAGGGCAGCACGCTCTCGCCGAGGGAGAAGCCGGCCGGCTCGAACAGGAAATCGAAGCCGCTGCGGATGCCGCGCTCCTCCAGGTGGGCGCGGGTCGTCGCCACCAGCAGGCCGAGCAGGGCCAGCAGCGCGACGATCAGCAGCGCCTGCACGGCGCGGGAGGCGGACTGCCGTTGGGCCATCAGCGCAGCGGCAGCGCGTACAGGATGCCGCCCTTGTTCCACTGGGCGTTGAGGCCACGGGGCAGCTTGAGGGGCGAATCCGGGCCGACGTTGCGGTTGAAGATCTCGCCGTAGTTGCCGACCGCCTTCACCGCCCGCGCCGCCCAGTCCCGGTCGAGGCCAAGGTTTTTGCCGAGGTCTTCGCCGACGCCGAGGAAGCGCTGCACGGCCGGGTCGGGGGAGCTCTTCAGGCTATCCACCTTGGCCTGGGTGATGCCCAGCTCCTCCGCCTCGATCAGCGCATTGACGGTCCATTTGACGACGGCGAACCACTCGTCGTCGCCGCGCCGCACCGCCGGGCCGAGGGGCTCCTTGGAGATGATCTCCGGCAGGATCAGGTAGTCGTCCGGGTTGGGGGCTTCCTTGGCGCGGATGAAGGCCAGCGCCGAGGCATCGGTGGTGTAGGCCTGGCAGCGGCCGCTGAAGAAGGCCTTGATGGACGGCTCGAACTTGTCGAAGACGACCGGCTTGACTTTGATGCCCTGGGCGCGGGCGTAGTCGGCCAGGTTCTTCTCGGTGGTGGTGCCGGACTGCACGCAGACTTCGGCGTTCTTCAGCTGCTTGGCGCTGGTCACCTTGGTCTTTTTGGCGACCAGGAAGCCCTGGCCGTCGTAGTAGGTGACCCCCGCGAAGTGCAGGCCCTGGCCGGCGTCGCGGGTCAGGCTCCAGGTGGTGTTGCGGGACAGGATATCCACCTCGCCGGACTGCAGCGCGGTGAAGCGCTGCTGGGAGCTGAGGGGCACCCAACGCACCTTGCGGGCGTCGCCAAGCACGGCGGCGGCGAGGGCCTTGCAGACGTCCACGTCGAGGCCCTTCCACTGGCCCTGGCTGTCGGCCGCCGAGAAGCCGATGACGCCGGTGCTGACGCCGCAGGCGAGCTGGCCCTTGGCCTTGATGGCGTCGAGGGTCTTGCCGGCAAAGGCCGGCGTGGCGAAGCCGCCGAGGGCGGACAGGATGGAGAGGGCCAGGACGCCGGTCAGGCGCCCGCGAAACGCGGAAAGTCGGGACATGGCGGGGAGGGAGAGAAGGCCGATGCCCCGTAGCTTAAAGGGCATCGGCCTCCTGGTGCAAAGCAGCAGCGGCAAGGCACGCTGCAATTTTTCGATCAACCGGGCGTGGGCGTCCAGCCGCCGCCGAGGGCGCGGATCAGGTTGACGGTGGCCCGCGCCCGTTCCCCGTCCAGCCCGACGGCGAGGCGCTGCTGCTGCAGCACGCTGCGTTCCGCGTCGATCACGTTGAGGTAGCTCACCGCCCCTTCCCGGTATTGCAGGCGGGCCAGGCGGGCGGCCCGGGCGGCGGCGCCGACGGCGTCGTCCTGCTCCCGGTGCTGGTCGCCAAGCAGGCGCAGCTGGGCCAGGTTGTCCTCCACCTCGCGGAAGGCCTGCAGCACCGTCTGGCGGTAGCGGGCGGCGTCTTCCACGTAGGCCGATTCGGCCTGCTTGACGCCGGCCTCGCGGGCGCCGCCGTCGAAGATCGGCAGGCTCAGTGCGGTGCCGACCAAGGGGCCGAGCACGAAGGTCCGGCTGGCGTACTTGAACAGGTCGCCGACGCCACCGGCCTCGTAACCGGCCGCGCCGGTGAGGGGCAGGCGCGGGAACCAGGCCGACTTGGCGACGCCGATGCGCGCGTTGGCGGCGGCCATCGCCCGTTCGGCGGCGGCGATGTCCGGCCGCCGTTCGAGCAGCGCCGACGGCAGGCCGGCCGGTACGCCGATGGCGAGGCGGCGCAGCGGCATGGCCTGCAGGCTGAACTCCGCGGGCGACTTACCGAGGAGGATCGCCAGCGCGTGCTCGGCCACCGCCCGCTGGCGGGCCAGGCCGAGGGATTCGGAGCGGGCCGCGGCGAGTTCGCTGCGGGCCCGCGCCAGGTCCAGCTCGGCGATATCGCCCTCGTCGAAGCGGCGCTGCAGCAGCTGTACGGTGTCGGCGCGCAGCTTGACGGTATCCACGTACAAGGCCTGCGCGGCGTCCAGCTCGCGGATCAGGAAGTAGGCCTGGGCCACGTCGGCCTGCAGGGCCAGCAGGGTTGCGCTGAACAGCGCGCCGCTGCGCTCGGCGTCGAGGCGGGCGGCGTCCTCGGCGCCGGACAGGCGGCCGAACAGGTCCACCTCGTAGGCGACGGTGGCCTGGCCGCGCCACAGGGTGCTGGTGCGCGTGTCGGCGTCGGCGGCGAGGCCCTGGGAGGCCGGCGACGGGCGCTGGCGGGTCGGACCGAAGCCGATGCCGACCTGGGGCAGGCGCGCCGCGTGGGCGGCCTGCTCCAGCGCGCGGGCCTGGCCCAGACGGGCGGCGGCGGCCACCAGGTCCGGGTTGGCGGCCACCGCGTCGCGCTCCAGGCGGTCCAGCGTGGCGTCGCCGAAGACCGTCCACCACTCGCCGCGGGCGGCGGTGTCGGCCGGCTCGGCGGGTTTCCAGTTGGGATCGGCGGCGGGCGCCTCCTTGTAGGCGGCGGGCAGGTTCAGCGCCGGCTTGTCGTAGGTCGGTGCCACCGAGCAGCCGGCCAGCACCAGCAGGCTGGCGAGCAGGCCGAAGGCGCGGCGGGGCAGGGGAAGGGCGTGCAGGTTCATCGTCTTACTCCTGGCCGGCATGGGCGGCGGCCGGTTGCACCAGCAGCGCTTCGTGATGGGCCGCCGAGTGGAGGGGATGGCGCTTGTCGAGGGTGCGCAGCAGCACGTAGAACACCGGCGTCAGGAACAGCCCGAACAGCGTCACGCCGAGCATGCCGAAGAACACCGCGATGCCCATCGCGTGGCGCATTTCCGAACCCGCACCGCTGGAGGTGACCAGCGGCACCACGCCCATGATGAAGGCGATGGAGGTCATCAGGATCGGCCGCAGACGCAGGCGGCTGGCATCGATGGCGGCCTGCAGCGGGGTGTGGCCCTGCAGCTCCAGTTCGCGGGCGAACTCGACGATCAGGATGGCGTTCTTGCAGGCCAGCCCGACCAGCACCATCAGCCCGATCTGGGTGAAGATGTTGTTGTCGCCGCCGGTCAGATACACGCCGGTGAGGGCCGCGAGGATGCTCATCGGCACGATCAGGATCACCGCCAGCGGCAGGGTCAGGCTCTCGTACTGGGCGGCCAGCACCAGGAAGACCAGCAGCACGCTGATCGGGAAGACCCAGATGCCGGCGTTGCCGGCCAGGATCTTCTGGTAGGTGAGGTCGGTCCATTCGAACTTCACGCCGCGGGGCAGGGTTTCGGCGGCGATGCGCTCGGCGGCCGCTTCGGCCTGGGCCGAGGAGTAGCCGGGCGCCGGCCCGCCGTTGATGTCGGCGGCGGTGAAGCCGTTGTAGCGCACCACCATCTCCGGCCCGTAGCTGGGGGTGACCCGCAGCAGGGAGGCCAGGGGCACCATCTCGCCGCTGGCATTGCGGGTCTTCAGGCGGCCGATGTCCTCCGGCTGGGCGCGGAAGTCCGCGTCCGCCTGGGCCCGCACCTGGTACACGCGGCCGAAGCGGTTGAAGTCGTTCACGTACAGGGAGCCCAGGTAGATCTGCAGGGTGTCGAACACGTCGGTGACCGCCACGCCCTGCTGCTTGGCCTTGGTGCGGTCCAGGTCCACGTCGAGCTGCGGCACGTTGATCTGGTAGCTGGAGAACATCGGGCCCAGCTCCGGCGCCTTGCTGGCCGCCGCCATGAAGGCCTTGGCGGCCTTGTCCAGTTCGGCGTAGCCGACGCTGCCGCGGTCCTCGATCTGCATCTTGAAGCCGCCGAGGGTGCCCAGGCCCATCACCGGCGGGGGCGGGAAGACGGCCGTGAAGGCTTCCTGGATGGACGCGAACTGCTGGTTGAGGGCGCCGGCGATGGCGCCTGCCGACAGCTCCGCCCCCTTGCGCTCGGCGAAGGGCTTGAGGGTCACGAAGACGATGCCGGCGCTGGCGCTGTTGGTGAAGCCGTTGATGGACAGGCCGGGGAAGGACACCGCGCTCTCCACGCCGGGCTGCTTGAGGGCGATGTCACCCATGCGGCGGATCACCGCCTCGCTGCGGTCGAGGGAGGCGCCGGCCGGCAGCTGTGCGAAGGCCACCAGATATTGCTTGTCCTGGGCCGGCACGAAGCCGCCGGGCACGATGTAGGAGATGCCCACCGTTAGGGCCAGCAGCAGCCCATAGACGCCCATTGCCGAGGCCTTGTGGCCGATGACGCCGCGCACGCCGTTGCCGTAGCGCTCGCTGCCGCGCTGGAAGACGCGGTTGAAGCGGGCGAAGAAGCCGCCCAGCCAGCGCTGCATCTGCACCGTCAGCCAGTCGGGTTTGGCGTCGTGGCCCTTCAGCAGCAGCGCGGCTAGGGCCGGCGACAGGGTCAGGGAGTTGAAGGCGGAGATCACCGTGGAGATCGCGATGGTCATCGCGAACTGCTTGTAGAACTGGCCGGTGAGGCCGGTCATGAAGGCCAGCGGCACGAACACCGCGACCAGGGTCAGCGCGATGGCGATGATCGGCCCCGACACTTCGCGCATTGCCCGGTAGGTGGCCTCGCGCGGCGTCAGGCCGGCCTCGATGTTGCGCTCGACGTTCTCCACCACGACGATGGCGTCATCCACCACGATGCCGATGGCCAGCACCATGCCGAACAGGGACAGGGCGTTGATGGAGTAGCCGAAGCCGAGCATCAGCGAGAAGGTGCCGATGATGGACACCGGCACCGCCAGCAGCGGGATGATCGACGCGCGCCAGGTCTGCAGGAACACGATCACCACCAGCACCACCAGCGCGATGGCCTCCAGCAGCGTGGTGACCACTGCCTTGATGCTGGCCCGCACGAACTGGGTCGGGTCATAGACGATGCTGTACTGCACCGACGGCGGGAAGTCCTTGGCCAGTTCGGCCATCGTCTCGCGCACCTTGGACGAGATCTCGAGGGCGTTGGCGCCGGGCGTCTGGAAGATCGGGATGGCCACCGCCGGCTTGTTGTCGAGCAGTGCGCGCAGGCCGTATTCCGAGGCGGCCAGCTCGATGCGGGCCACGTCGCCGAGGCGGGTGACGCCGCCGTCGGGGGCAGTCTTGAGGATGATCTGCGCGAACTCCGCCTCGTCCTTCAGGCGGCCCTGGGCATTCACGTTGAGCTGAAGCGGCGTGCGGCGGTCGTTGGGCGGCGCGCCGATGACGCCGGCGGCCACCTGCACGTTCTGCTCGCGGATGGCCTTCACCACCTCGGCGGCGGTGAGGCCGCGCTCGGCCACCTTGCCGGGGTCGAGCCACACCCGCATGGCGTAGTTGCCGGAGCCGAACAGGCCCACTTCACCCACGCCCTGGATGCGCGCCAGGCGGTCCTTTACGTTGAGGACCGCGTAGTTGCGCAGGTAGGTCATGTCGTAGCGGTCGTCCGGCGAGGTCAGGTGCACCACCATGGTGATCGTCGGGGTGCTCTTGGCGGTGGTCACGCCGAGGCGCTGCACGTCCTCCGGCAGGCGCGGCAGGGCTTGCGAGACGCGGTTCTGCACCAGCTGCTGGGCCTTGTCCGGATCGACGCCGAGCTGGAAGTTGACGGTGAGGGTCAGGTTGCCGTCGCTATTGGCCTGGCTCTGCATGTACAGCATGTTTTCCACGCCGTTGATGCTCTCCTCCAGCGGGGCGGCCACCGTCTCGGCGATCACCTTGGGGTTGGCGCCCGGGAACTGGGCGCGCACCACCACCGACGGCGGCACCACCTCGGGATACTCGGCGATGGGCAGCTTGAAGGCCGCCAACACGCCGGCCAGCAGGATCAGGATCGACAGCACGCCGGCAAAGATCGGGCGGTCGATGAAGAACTTGGATATGTTCATGGGTGTCTCCCGCGGATCGCTCAGATCCGCGTCTTCGTCGCGTGGGGCATGGTGGCGGCGGCCAGCGGCGCGCTGCCTTCCATGGCGACCGGGTGGGGCGTCACCGGGTCGCCGGGGCGGACCCGCTGCAGGCCGTTCACCACGATGCGCTCGCCGGGCTTGAGGCCGTCCTCGACGATACGCAGGCCGTCGTGCAGGTTGCCGAGGCGCACTTCCCGGTAGGCGGTCTTGTTGGTGGCGTCCACGACCAGCACGAAACGCTTGTCCTGGTCGGTGCCGATGGCGCGGTCGTCGATCAGCACGGCCTCCCGCGGGGTGCCGGCGCCGAGGCGGATGCGCGCGTAGAGGCCCGGCACCAGGCGGCCGTCCGGGTTGTCGAAGATGGCTCGCACGCGGATCGTGCCGGAGGTGGTGTCGAGGCGGTTATCCACCGAGTGGATGCGCCCCTCGAAAGGGTGGCCGTCCTGGTCGGCGAGGCCGAGGTGCACCGGCAGTGCCGTGCCCTTGGCGTCGCGGGCCGGATTGACCGACTTCAGGAAGGTCTGCTCGTCCACGTCGAAGGCGGCGTAGATGCGGGTGGACGACACCAGCGTGGTGAGGGCCGGGCTGCCGTTGGTGCTGACCAGGTTGCCGACAGTGACCTCGGCGCGGGACATGCGGCCGTCGATGGGCGCCTTGATGGACGTGTATTCCAGGTTCAGGCGGGCGATGCGCAGCGCCGCGCGGGCGGCCTGCACGCCGGCGCCGGCATCGCGGGCGGCGTTCTGCTTTTCTTCCAGGTCGCGGCGCGACACCGCGTTGTCGGCGATCAGGCGCTCCGCGCGGGCCAGATCGGAGGCGGTGTAGCCGACCTTCGATTCGGCCGCGGCGAGTTGGGCCTCCGCCCGTTCCACCTCGGCGGCGAAGGGGCGCGGGTCGATGGTGAACAGCACGTCGCCCTTGCGAACCAGGCTGCCGTCGCGGAAATGCACCTGGGTCAGGATGCCCGACACCTGCGGGCGGATCTCGACCCGGTCCACGGCCTCCAGCCGGCCGGAGAAGTCCTGCCAGTCGATGATGGCCTTGTTGACCACCTGGGCGGTGTCCACCTGGGCGGCCTGTGGCGCGGCGGCCGGTGCGGGGGAGTCGGCGTGCGCGGAATAGATGGCCATGCCGCCGCCTGCCAGCGCGAAGCCGGCGAGGGCGGCGGCGATGACGAGACGCCGGCGGGGAAGGGAACGGGAGGGAGCGGTCGCGTTCATGATGTCCTCTCTGTTTTCAGGGATTGGAATGACGGGAAATCGGGGTTGAAACTCGCGGCGGGCCACAGGTGGTGGCGCAGGAAGGCCGCCAGATCGGCGAGTAGCGCCGGGTGGGCCGGCAGTTCGGCATG
Source organism: Zoogloea sp. JDB1 (assembly GCF_056724025.1). Taxonomy (NCBI): domain Bacteria; kingdom Pseudomonadati; phylum Pseudomonadota; class Betaproteobacteria; order Rhodocyclales; family Zoogloeaceae; genus Zoogloea; species Zoogloea sp. JDB1. The sequence goes on along the minus strand of NZ_CM161496.1, from coordinate 4,773,351 downwards.
GCCGGCGGCGTAGCGGGTGACCTGGGTCGGTACGCCGGCGTTGATCAGCGCGGCGCCGTAGTGCTCGGCTTCGCAGCGCAGGCGGTCGTGGGCGCCGGTGGCGATCAGGGCCGGCGGCAGGCCGGCCAGACGGCGCGATTCGAGGGGCGTGGCGTAGGGGTGGAGGCGTTCGGCGACCCGAGGCAGGTACTGGCTGTAGCAGCGGGCGCAGGTGTTGGGCTGCGGCTCGGCGGAGCCGGCGCGATGGTCCAGGCGGGTCAGGCTGGGGTCGAGCATCGGGCCGACCAGGGCCTGGGCGACGAGGGGGGGGCCGAGGCGGTCGCGGGCCATCAGCGTGAGGGCGGCGGCCAGCGTGGCACCGGCGTCGTGGCCGGCGCAGGCCAGGCGGGTGGCATCGATGCCGAAGGTGGCGGCCTGGGCGTGCAGCCACAGGGCGGCTGCGTGGGCGTCTTCCGGCGCGGCCGGGAAGGGCAGGGCCGGCGCCAGGGAGTAGGCCACCGACAGCACCGCGGCGGGGATCGTCGCGGCCAGGCGGCGGGCGATGGGGTCGGCTTCGTCCAGATTGCCGGCGACGAAGCCGCCGCCGTGGAAATACAGCACGGCGGGCAGGTTTCCCTCCACATCGGCCGGCCGGTACAGGCGGGCGTCGATCTGTCCGGCAAAGCCCGGCAGGCGCAGATCGGCGACCTGCAGGGCGTCGGCGGCGGGGGGAAGAACGATGTCGTAACGAGCCATCATGTACTTAGTGATCCGGAATGGACGGACAGGGGCGATGGCTGAATTGTGGTTGTTGATAGGTGTTGGATAAATACTCGAAAGTTGACTTCACTGTTCGACGTTGGCTAATAATTGTTGGAGGCTTGCTTTCGCGGAGCCACCAGCCGGAGTGGGAAAATGGACAGATTTCAGGCCATGAAGGTCTTCATGGGGGTTGTCGAGGCCAACAGCTTCACGCGTGCGGCGGACAACCTGAGCCTGCCGCGGGCCACCGTCACCAACACCATCCAGGGGCTGGAGAACCATCTGAAGGTGCGCCTGCTCAACCGCACCACCCGCAGCGTCAGCCTCACGGCCGACGGTGCGGCCTACTACGAGCGCTGCGCGCGCATCCTCGCCGAGCTGGAGGAGACCGAGGCCGCCTTCCAGGACGCCGCCCGGCGGCCCCAGGGGCGGCTGCGGGTGGATGTAGCGGGGCCCGTCGGGCGGGACATCCTGATTCCCAACCTGTGCGAGTTCCACTCCCTCTATCCGGACGTGGACTTGGTGATCGGCATGGGCGACCGTCCGGTGGACCTGGTGCAGGAGGCCGTCGATTGCGTGATCCGTGCCGGCGAGCTGGTGGATTCCACGCTGGTGGCCCGCCGTATTGGCAGCCTGAGTTTCGTCACCTGCGGCTCGCCGGAATACCTGGAACGTTACGGCGAGCCGACGACCCTGGAGGAGCTGCAGCAACACCGGGTGGTGCATTACTTTTCGAGCGTCAGTGGGCGCAACTTCGACTGGGACTTCCTGGTGGATGGGGTCAGCGTGCCGCTGCGCCTGGAAGGCCGCATCGCGGTAAATGACGCCGACGCCTATATCACCTGCGGGCTGAAGAATTTCGGGCTGATCCAGCCGGCCCGCTTCATGGCCTGGCCGCACCTGGAGAGCGGCGCGCTGAAGGAGATCCTGCCCCAGTGGAAGCCATCGCCGGTGCCGATGTCGGTGCTCTATCCGCAGAACCGCCACCTGTCGCCCAAGGTGCGCGCCTTTGCCGACTGGGCGGCGGAGCTGTTCGCCCGCTGTCCGCTGTTGAGCGGCTGCAACGGCGACGGCATTCCGGCCGGCGAGTGCCGCTACCCGGACCGCCGGCCGAACTACACCGTGCGCGACATGCTGGTGGACGACAACGCGACGCTGGCCGGCTGAAGCCCGCCGCGGCTTGCGGCGGGACGCTCCGGCGGGGAACAATGGCGGGCTTGCCGATCGCATCGAGCGTCGGCCGCCTCGACAAGGAGAAGCGATGACGCTGTTCCCCCGCTGCGCCGTTCTCGGCCTGCTGTTCGGTCTGGCCGCCACGGCGCAGGCCGCGAACCCCGATCCCGACCTGGCCCGCAATCTGGCCGCCACCTGCACCGGCTGCCACGGCACCGACGGCCACGCCCGGCCCGACGCGACGATGCCCGTGCTGGCCGGCGTGCCGGCAGCCCAGCTGATGCAGAAGCTGCAGGAGTTCCGCAGCGGCACGCAGCGGGCGACGATCATGCCGCAGATCGCCAAGGGTTACAGCGAGGCCCAGCTCGAACTGATCGCGGCGTATTTCGCCGCCCGCAAGTGAGGGGGCGGACATGCTGAATCGACGCGATTTCCTCAAGTCTGCCGGGCTGGCCGGCAGTGCGTTGCTGCTGCAGGGCCTGTCTGGCCGCGCGCTGGCGGCCGGGCCCCGCGCCCACGTGGTGGTCGTCGGTGGTGGTTACGGCGGCGCGACCGCCGCCAAGTATTTGCGCATGTGGAGCGGCGGGTCGGTGGACGTGACGCTGGTGGAGCGCGATCCACAGTTCATTTCCTGCCCGCTCTCCAACCTGGTGCTCGGCGGCGTGAAAACCCTGGCCGACATCACGCTAGGCTACGAAGGCCTGCGCGACACCTGGGGCGTGAAGGTGATGAAGGACGAAGTGACCGCCATCGACCCGGCGGCGCGGACGTTGCGCCTGGCCACCGGTGGCACGCTGTCGTGGGACCGGCTGGTGCTGTCGCCGGGCGTGGACTTCCAGTTCGACCAGGTGCCGGGGCTAGATAGCGAGACCGCCCGCGAACACATCCTGCACGCCTGGAAGGCCGGCGCCCAGACCGTCGCGCTGCGCCAGCAGCTGGAGACCATGCCCGATGGCGGCGTGTATGCGCTGACCATCCCGCTGGCGCCGTATCGCTGCCCGCCGGGGCCTTACGAGCGGGCCTGCGTGGTGGCCGACTACTTCCGCCGCGCCAAGCCGAAGTCCAAGGTGCTGGTGCTCGACGCCAACGCCGAGATCATCTCCAAGAAGGCGCTGTTCACCCAGGCCTTCGCCCGCTACCAGGGCATTCTCGAATACCGCCCCAACAGCGCGCTGCGCGAGGTGGACGCAGCCAGCCGCAGGGCGGTGCTGGACTTCGAGAACGTGCAGGCCGACGTGCTCAACGTGGTGCCGCCGCAGCGCGCCGGCGCCATCGCCACCCAGGCCGGCCTCAAGCTGATCAACGGCCGCTGGGTGGATATCGACTGGCTGACCTTCGAGTCGGTGAACACGCCCGGCGTGCATGTGCTCGGCGACGCGATCTTCCCGGCGCCGACGATGCCCAAGTCCGGCCACATGGCCAACCAGCACGCCAAGGTGGCGGCGGCGGCGATCCTCCGCCTGCTCGCCGGCGAAGCGCCCAACCCGACGCCAGTGGTGATGAACACCTGCTACAGCTTCGTCGATGCGAGCCACGTGATCCACGTCAGCTCGGTGCACCAGTACGACGCGGCCCAGCGTACCGTGCTGCCGGTGGCCGGCGCCGGCGGCGTATCTGCCGAGGCCAGCGAGCAGGAAGGCCGCTACGCGCTGGCCTGGGCCCACAACATCTGGGCCGACATGCTGGCCTGAGGCCGGCCGGCGCCCATCCCTGCATTGCCCCGGAGACTGACTTGACCGCCAATCCGCTGCCCACCGGCCTGATGCTGGTCCATGGCAATCACCCCGAAGCTCTGCGCGACCTGCTGGTCACGTGGAGCCGGCGCTACCCGTTGGCGCCGCTGGAGACCGAGACCCTGCTGGTGCATAGCAACGGCATCGCCCAGTGGTTGCGCCTGGCGCTGGCCGAGGACGCGGACGGGGAGTTCGGCGGCGGTTGCGGCATCGCCGCGGCGCTGGACATGTCGCTGCCGTCGCGCTTCCTGTGGCAGGCCTACCGGGCGGTGCTGGGCTTCGATGCGGTGCCGGAGAGTTCGCCCTTCGACAAGCCGCTGCTGGTGTGGCGCCTGATGCGCCTGCTGCCGGGCGTGATGGCGGCGCCGGACTACGCGCCGCTGCGCCGCTTCCTGGCTTCCGACGCCGACCTGCGCAAGCGCTTCCAGCTCGCCGAGCGCCTGGCCGACCTGTTCGACCAGTACCAGGTGTACCGCGCCGACTGGCTGGCCGCCTGGGCGGACGGCGAGGACGTGCTGATCCGCGCTAACGGCGAGCGTCCGCCGCTGCCCGACGAGCAGCGCTGGCAGGCCAGCCTGTGGCGCGCGCTGCTCGATGACGTGGCGGCCGCTGGTGACGGCGGGGCGCTGGCCGGGCAGGGGCGGGCGGCGGTGCACGAGGCCTTCCTGCGCCGCGTCGAGGCCTGGCCGGATGAGGCCGATCGGCCGGCCGGGCTGCCGCGCCGGGTGATGATCTTCGGCATCTCGGCGATGCCGCGTCAGTCCCTCGAAGTGCTGGCCGCACTGGCCCGGTGGACCCAGGTGCTGATGTGCGTGCACAACCCCTGCGAGCACTTCTGGGCCGACATCGTCGCCGACAAGGACCTGCTGCGCGCCACCCATCAGCGCCAGCGCCGCCGCGCCGGTATGCCGGCCGAGGTGTCGGAGGAGAACCTGCACCTGCACGCCCATCCGCTGCTGGCGGCGTGGGGCAAGCAGGGGCGCGACTTCATCGGCCTGCTCGACGAGCACGACAGCGACAGTGCCCGCGAAGGCTACCTGCAGCACTTCGTGGACATCCGCCAGCGCATCGACCTGTTCGCGCCCCATGGGCAGGACTGCCTGCTCAACCAGCTGCAGGACGACGTCCGCGACCTGCGCCCGCTGGCCGAAACGCAGACCCGCTGGCCGGCGGTGGCGCCGGACGACGACTCGATCCGTTTCCACATCGCCCACAGTCCGCAGCGGGAGGTGGAGATCCTCCACGACCAGCTGCTCGCCGCCTTCAACGCCGACGCCACGCTGCGCCCGCGCGACGTGATCGTGATGGTGCCGGACATCGACGCCTACGCGCCGCACATCCAGGCGGTGTTCGGGCTGATGGACGCCAGCGACCCGCGCTTCATCCCGTTCAGCATCGCCGACCAGGGGCGGCGCCGGCACGACCCACTGGTCAATGCCATCGACAAGCTGCTGGGGCTGCCCACCTCGCGGGTGGCAGTCAGCGACGTGCTGGACCTGCTGGAAGTGCCAGCCCTGCGCCGCCGCTTCGGCATCGCCGAGGACGAGCTGCCGCTGTTGCACCGCTGGATCCACGGCGCCCGCGTGCGCTGGGGGCTGCACGCCGAGCACCGCCAGAGCCTCGAACTGCCGGTCGCCCTGGAAGGCAACAGCTGGCTGTTCGGCCTGCGCCGCATGCTCCTCGGCTACGCGGTGGGCAGCACCGGCGGCGCGTGGCAGGACATCGAGCCCTACGACGAGATCGGCGGCCTCGACGCGGCGCTGCTGGGGCCGCTGGCCACGCTGCTCGACCGGCTGGAGGCGAGCTGGCGCGTGCTCGCCAGCCCGGCCACCGTGCCCGACTGGTGCCAGCGCCTGCGCCAGCTGCTGGCCGACTTCTTCGACGCCGAGGACAGTGGCGATGCCTATACGCTGCAGCAGCTCGACGCCGCGTTGGAGGCCTGGCAGCAGGCCTGCGAGCAGGCCCGCCTGGACGATCCGCTGCCGCTGGCGGTGGTTGGCGAGCACTGGCTGGCTCAACTCGACGACGGCAGCCTGTCGCAGCGCTTTTTCGCCGGTTCGGTGACCTTCGCGACGCTGATGCCGATGCGCGCGATCCCTTTCCGCCAGGTCTGCCTGCTCGGCCTCAACGACGGCGACTACCCGCGCACCCGCGTGCCGATGGACTTCGACCTGATGGGGCGCGACTACCGCCCCGGCGACCGCTCCCGCCGCGAGGACGACCGCTACCTGTTCCTCGAAGCCCTGCTGTCGGCGCGGGAGCGCCTGCTGATCTCGTGGGTCGGGCGCAGCATCAACGACAACACCGTGCGCCCGCCGTCGGTGCTGGTCGGCCAGCTGCGCGACCATCTGGCCGCCGGCTGGAAGCTGGCCGGGGCAGGGCCGGACGACAAGGACGCGCTGCTCAAGGCGCTGACCGTCGAGCATCGCCTGCAGCCCTTCAGCCCGGACTACTTCCCGGCCGATCCGCAGCACGGGCCGCTGTTCACCTACGCCGACGAATGGCGCATCGCCGACGATCGGCCGGCGACCGGCGGCGAACTACCGCCGCTGCAGCGCGACGAGCCACTGCGCCTGGCCGACCTGGGCGGCTTCTTGCGCGATCCGGTGAAGCAGTTCTTTCGCCTGCGCCTGCACGTGGATTTCGACATGGACGACCCGGCCAGCGACGACCAGGAGCCCTTCGACCTGGACGGCCTGCAGCGCTGGAGCCTTTGGAACGAGCTGATCGGCCTGCAGGCCGCCGCCGTGCACGCCGACGAGGACCGGGCGCAAGCGCTGGAGGACGGCCTGGCCCGCCTGCGCCGGCGCGGCGAACTGCCCGCCGCGGCCTTTGCCGAGTTGATGGCCGCCGACTTGGCCAAGCCGATGGACGACTTGTTCCAGCGCTACGAAGAGGGATTGGACCGCTGGCCGGACGAGCCGGGCGAAGATGAGGAGCTGCGGTACGAGAGCAAGGCCACCGGCCTGCGCATGGAGGATTGGCTGCCCGGCATCCGCACCGATGCCGCCGGCAATCGCGGCCGCGTGGTGCTGGAGAGCAGCGACGTGGTGAAGAAGGGCCAGTACCAGCGCCACCACCTGGTCCGCCACTGGGTGGCCCACCTGGCAGCCCATGTGGCCGGCGGGCCGCTGACCACGCTGGTGGTCAGCAAGGCTGGCAGCGTGGAGCTCGAGCCGCTGGACCCGAAGGACGTCGCCCATCACCTGGAGAACCTGCTGGCGGCGTGGCTGGACGGACAGAGTCGCCCGCTGCCGCTGGCGGTGAAGACCGCTTTCGCGTGGTTGAAGCACGCCCCCTGCGAGGATGCGGAAGCGATGGGCAAGGCCCGCAAGGACGCGATCACGGCCTACGAGGGCGACGGCTACCAGAGCGACGGCGAGCTGGGTTCCAGCGCCTACCTGCAACGGGCCTGGCCCAGCTTTGCGGCACTGGCGGAGGACGGCGACTTTGCGCGGCTGGCAACCAGCCTGCTGCGTCCGCTCTATCTCGCTACCTTTGCGAAGAAGAAAGACAAGGCCGCCGCCGACGGAGAGCAAGCATGAGCCCGATTTCCTCGACCCCCGCGGACCTCGCGCCGCTGCGCTTTCCGCTGTCCGGCAGCCGCCTCATCGAGGCCAGCGCCGGCACCGGCAAGACCTTCACGATCGCCGCGCTGTATGTGCGCCTGGTGCTCGGCCACGGCGCCGACGGCACCGCCTTCGGGCGCCCGTTGACGCCGCCGGAGATCCTCGTCGTCACCTTCACCGATGCGGCCACCAAGGAACTGCGCGACCGCATCCGCGCCCGCCTGGCCGAGGCAGCCGGCTACTTCCTCGCCGATCCGGCCAAGGTGGTATCGGACATTGAACCCGGCAAGGATCTGCTCCACGACCTGCGCGCCGACTATCCGCCGGAAGCCTGGCCCGGCTGCGCACGCAAGCTGCAGCTGGCCGCCGAGTGGATGGACGAGGCGGCGGTGTCCACCATCCACGGCTGGTGCAACCGCATGCTGCGCGAGCACGCCTTCGACAGCGACAGCCTGTTCACCCAGACCCTCGAAACCAACCAGGACGAGCTGCTGGCCGAGGTGGTGCGCGACTACTGGCGCAGCTTCATGTACCCGCTGGACGTGGAAGCGGCCCGCGCGGTGAATGGCTGGTGGGGGGCACCCGAAGCGCTGCAGGGCGAAGTGAAGCAGCTTCTGCTGCACGCCGACCTGCTGGGCGAAGCGGCGGCGCCTGCAGCGTCCGTGGCGGTTGCCGAGGCGGAGAAGCAGCGCCAGTTGGCACTACTGAAAGCGCCGTGGAGCGACTGGGTGGAGGAGCTGCGTGCGTTGCTCGACGCTGCCCGCGACGCCAAGCACATCAACGGAACGAAGCTCAAGAAGAACAACTACGACACCTGGCTGGATGCGCTGGCCGCCTGGCGGGACGATCCGGCCCAGCTCAGCCCGGTGCTCAACACCGGCTGGACGCGCCTGACGCCCGACGGCATGGCGGAGGTATGGAAGGTCGACAAGGCGCCGCTGCCCGAGCATGCGGCGTTGGCTGCCATCGCCAGCCTCCAGGCTCAGCTCGCCGCGCTGCCCGACGCCCGCGACGACGTGCTGCGCCACGCCGCCGGCTGGGTCGCCCAGCGCTTCGCCGCCGAACAGGCCCGCCACGCCAAGATGGGCTTCAACGACCTGCTGACCCGCCTCGACGCGGCGCTGATTGGCCCCAACGGTCCGCGCCTGGCCCAGGTGATCCGCGAGCAGTTCCCGGTGGCGCTGATCGACGAGTTCCAGGACACCGACGCGGTGCAGTACCGCATCTTCGACGCGGTTTATCGCGTCGCGGCCAACGACGAGAGCACCGCGCTGATCCTCATCGGCGACCCCAAGCAGGCCATCTATGCCTTCCGCGGCGCCGACATCTACACCTATCTGGCGGCCCGCGCCGCCACCGCCGGCCGGCATTACACGCTGCGGCGCAACTTCCGCTCGACCCACGCGATGGTGGCCGCCGCCAACCGCTGCTTCGTGCTGGCCGAAGAGCGCGACGGCGGGGCCGGCGCCTTCCTGTTCCGCAGCGACGCCGGCAACCCGGTGCCCTTCCTGCCTGCCGAGGCCAATGGCCGCGACGACGTGCTGCAGGCGGAAGGTGCCGAACTGCCAGCCTTGAACCTGTGGCGGCTGCCGCCGAAGGCGGACGGCAAGGCGCTGTCGAAGACCGATTACGTGGCTGCGATGGCGGATGTCTGCGCCAGCGAGATGGTGCGTCTGCTCAAGCTCGGCCAGCAGGGGCAGGCCGGTTTCTTCGGCAAAGGCGAGGCGCGTGGATTGCGCCCGGCCGACATGGCGGTGCTGGTCAGCAGCGGCAGCGAGGCCACGGCGATCCGCGACGCGCTGGCCGTGCGCGGCGTACGCAGCGTGTACCTGTCTGAGAAGGAGTCGGTGTTCCGGCGCCCGGAGGCGGTGGAGCTGCAGCTGTGGCTGTCCGCCTGCGCCGAGCCGGACGACGGCCGCCTGCTGCGTGCCGCGCTGGCCACGCCGACGCTGGGCCTGGACTGGACCGAGCTGGACGGCCTCAACCGGGACGAGACCGCCTGGGACGAACGCATTGACCAGTTCCGCGCCTACCGGGAATGCTGGCGGCGCCAGGGCGTGCTGCCGATGCTGCGCCGCCTGCTCAACGATTTCCGTGTGCCGGCCCGCCTGCTGGCCGGCGGCGGGGCGGGGGAGCGCAGCCTCACCGACCTGCTGCACCTGGCCGAACTCCTGCAGCAGGCCAGCCTGTTGCTCGACGGCGAGCATGCGCTGATCCGCCACCTGGCCGAACAGCGCCGCGAGGACAAGGTCGGCGGCGACACCCGCCAGGTGCGCCTGGAAAGCGACGCTGATCTGGTGAAGGTGGTGACCATCCACAAGTCCAAGGGCCTCGAATATCCGTTGGTCTTCCTGCCCTTCGCGTGCAGCTTCCGTGCCACCAAGTCCACCGATCTGCCGCTCAAGTGGCACGACGCCGCCGGCCACCTGCACTTGGCCCTGCAGGGCGATGATCCGGCGCAGCTGGCGCTGGCCGACCGGGAGCGCCTTGGCGAAGACCTGCGCAAGCTCTACGTGGCGCTGACCCGCGCCCGCTACGCCACCTGGGTCGGCACCGCGGCGCTGGACGGGCTGGAGCGCAGCGCCCTTGGCTATCTGCTCGACGGCGATCTGGAGGGCGGCCTCGCCGAGCTGGCTGCCGCCGACGGCATCCGCTTGCTCGACGAGCCGGAAGCCAGCGAGGCGCGCTATCAAGCCCGCGACACGGCACTCGTCGAAGGCGCCGCCCGCCAGCCGCTGCGGGCGGTGCGCGAGCGCTGGTGGATCGCCAGCTACTCGGCTCTGCACAGCAGCGCCGGGCAGGGGCCGGATACGCCGGCGGAAGACGTCTTCCACGAGGCCGCCACGGCCCGCGCCGATACGCCGGTGCCGGCGGCCGGCAAGACCGCGGGGGGCGGACTGCACGATTTCCCGCGCGGTGCGGCGGTCGGCACCTTCCTGCACGATCTGTTCGAATGGGCCGCCAAGCAGGGCTTCGCCCGCGTCGCTGCGGCGCCGGCCCTGTTGCGCGACGCCGTTGCCCGTCGCTGTGTGGCGCGCGGCTGGGAACGCTGGATCGATCCGCTCACCGAGTGGATGCTGGCTTACCTGCAGTTGCCGCTGGTCGATGGCGACGGTGCTACGCCGCCGCTGACCCTGGCCGGCCTTGCCAATTGCGTTGCCGAGATGGAGTTCTGGATCGCCGTGCATGACGTGGATCTGCCGGCGCTGGACGCCCTGGTGCGCAGTCACACCCTCGGCGGCGCAGCGCGGCCGGTGCTCGACAAGGGCCAGCTCAACGGCATGCTGAAGGGCTTCATCGACCTGCTGGTGGAGCACGACGGCCGCTACTACGTGGTGGACTACAAATCCAACCGCCTCGGCGACGACGACGCGGCCTACACGACGGAGGCCATGCGCGACGCGGTGCTGGCCGAGCGCTACGAGCTGCAGTACGTGCTCTACCTGCTGGCCCTGCATCGCCTGCTCAAGCTGCGCCTGCCGGACTACGACTACGACCGCCATGTGGGCGGCGCCCTCTACCTGTTCCTGCGCGGTAGCCGCGCCGCCAGCCGGGGCATCCACGCCGAGCGCCCGCCGCGGGAGTTGATCGAAACCCTCGACGCGCTGTTCGCCGGCGCCCGCCGCCAGGAGGCCGCATGACTTTCCGTACCTACGACGATCCGGCCGCGATGAAGGCGCTGCTCTCCCGCTGGGCCGAGCAGGGCTGGCTGCGGACGCTGGACGCGGCCTTCGCCGACTTCCTGCAGCGCGAAGCGCCGGCCGCGCCGTCGCTGTTGATCCTCGCGGCCGCGCTGGCCAGCCACCAGCTCGGCCGCGGCCACGCCTGCCTGGATCTGGGGGACACGCTGCACGATCCGGGCTTCGCGCTGTCCCTGCCGCCCGAAGGCGCCGGCGAGGCGGACGGGGCGGAGCTGCCGCCGCTGCCCGCAGACGTGCTCGACGGCCTGACTGTGGCGCAGTGGCTGGCGGCGCTGGAGTATCCGCTGCTGGTTGGCGGCGGGCCCGGCGGTGAGAGCGACGGCAATACGCCGCTCGTGCGCGTCGGCCAGCGCGTCTATCTGCGCCGCTACTGGCAGTACGAGCAGGACGTGCAGGACGGCATCCGCCAGCGCCTGACCGACATGACGGAGCGTCAGCAGCACTTGCCGCTGGATGCCCTGCGCGGGGCGCTGGACGTGTTGTTCCCGCCGGCGCCGGGCGTGGCCGGGCCGGACTGGCAGAAGCTGGCCTGCGCGCTGGCGGCGCGCAGCGCCTTCGCGATCGTCACCGGCGGCCCCGGTACCGGCAAGACGACGACGGTGGTGCGCCTGCTGGCGGTGCTGCAGGCGCTGGCGCTGGCCGAGCGGCCCGAGCACCCGCTGCGCATCCGCCTGGCGGCGCCGACCGGCAAGGCCGCGGCGCGCCTCAACGAATCCATCGCCGGCGCGGTGGCCAAGCTCAAGCTCGATGGTCTGCCGGCCGGCGAGCAGGTGCGGGCGGCGATCCCGGTGGCGGTGACGACCTTGCACCGCCTGCTCGGCAGCCGGCCGGACACTCGCCATTTCCGCCACCACGCCGGCAATCCGCTGCCCCTCGAGGTGCTGGTGGTGGATGAGGCGTCGATGGTGGACCTGGAGATGATGGCCGCCGTGCTCGCCGCGCTGCCGCCGTCGGCGCGACTGGTCCTGCTCGGCGACAAGGACCAGCTGGCGTCGGTGGAGGCCGGTGCGGTGCTCGGCGAGCTGTGCCGGCGCGCCCGCGAAGGGCATTACACGCCGGACAGCCGCGCCTGGCTGGAAGCCGCCACCGGCGAGTCGATGGGCGCGGAACTGATCGACGTTGCCGGCACGCCGCTGGACCAGGCCGTGGCAATGCTGCGCCACAGCCACCGCTTCAGCGGCGACAGCGGTATCGGCCAGCTGGCGGCGGCGGTGAACGACGGCGCGGTGGAGCGCGTCGCCGGCGTGTTCGCGCAGGGCTACGCCGATCTGGCGCGCATCGCGCTCGGCGGCGAAGGCGAGGTCGCGCTGCGCCGGCTGGTGGCGGACGGTGACAACGGCGCGCCGGCCGCCGCCGATGGCGAGAGGCCCCGGGGCTACCGGCACTTCCTGCGCCAGATGGCGGAGCAGCGTCCGCCTGCCGGCGCATCACAGGCGGTGCTGGATGCCTGGGCGCTGCAGGTGCTCGCGGCCCACGGCCAGTTCCAGCTCTTGTGCGCGCTGCGCCGCGGCCAGTGGGGCGTCGAGGGCCTCAACCGGCGCATTGCCGGCTGGTTGCACGAGGCCGGACTGATCCCGGCCGAGGAGGGCTGGTACGGCGGCCGGCCAGTGCTGGTGACGCGCAACGATTACGGTTTGGGCCTGATGAACGGCGACATCGGGATCACGCTGGAATTGCCGCTGGAGGGCGGCGGCAGCCAGTTGCGCGTGGCCTTCCCCAGCGGCGACGGCAACCAGGGCGTCAAGTGGGTGCTGCCGAGCCGCCTGCAGGCCGTCGAGACGGTGTATGCGCTGACGGTGCACAAGTCCCAGGGCTCGGAATTCACCCACGCGGCGCTGGTGCTGCCGGACGGGCTCAACCCGATCCTGACCCGCGAGCTGGTCTACACCGGCATCACCCGCGCCAGGCGCTGGTTCACGCTGGCCGACGCGCCGGCCTCGAAGGTGCTGGAGCGGGCCGTGGAGCGGCGCGTACTGCGCGTGTCGGGGCTGCTGGACGGGATGAGCTGAGCGGCCCGGCCGGGCCCTCAGTCGGTCTGGCCCGGTCCGCCGGACGGCCGTTCGGCCGGCAGCGGAATGGATTCGTACAGGTGGACCGTGTTGCGTCCTGAGACCTTGGCGCGATACATCGCGATGTCGGCGGACTTGAGGATCTCGTTCTGGCTGACGCTCAGGCCGTGGAACAGCGCCACGCCGATGCTCGACGAGCAGCGGTGTTCGACGGTGCCCGCGCCGTCGCCGTCCTGCAGCGCCAGCCGGTAGGGGCGAGCCAGGGACTGGCGGATCTTCTCGGCGATGGCCAGGGCTTCGAGACGGGACACGTCCTGGTCGGCATCCAGTCCGCCGAGGACGACGACAAACTCGTCGCCGCCCAGGCGGGCCACGGTGTCCACGGCCCGTACGCTGTGGCTTAGGCGGCGTGCCACCTCGACCAGCAGCAGGTCGCCGACGGCGTGCCCATACTCGTCGTTGAGAGGCTTGAAATTGTCCAGGTCGAGGAGGAGCAGCGCGCCGTATTCGCCGTTGCGCTTGCTGGTGGCCTGGGCGAGAGCCAGGCGGTCGTGGAGCAGACGCCGGTTGGCGAGCTGGGTCAGGCTGTCGTAGTAGGCGAGCTTGCGGATCTGCTCCTCGATGCGCTTGCGCTCCGAGATGTCGCTATGCACAACGACTGCGCCGCGGCGGCCGCCACCGAGAGGCGTGACGGTCATCGTGAACCAGCGTTCCTGCTGGGGCCCGTCGCAGGGGTATTCCAGGCTGAAGGTCGGCAGGCGTCCGTCGAGTACGCTACGGATGCCGTTGTGGGCCATGTCGGCGGTAGGGTCGGCGGAGGGCCCGGAGCCGCACTTGCACACGTCCAGGTAGCTGGTACCGACACCGGTGTTGGGTTCGCAGCGGTCGCCCTGGCGGCTGTTCTGCGTGGAGAACTTGCGCCAGGCTTCATTGACCATCACGATGATGCCGGCGTGGTCGAGCACGGCGATCTCGTTGGGGACCGAGTCGAGGATGTCCTGCATGAACACCCGGCTCCCGCGCAGCGCGTCCTCGGCCTCCTTGCGCTCGGTGATGTCGATGAAGAAATGGAGGGTGGCGGCCTGCTCGTTCCAGTGGATGCCGGCCCGGCCCACGTCGAACCAGCGCGCGCCCCGGTGGCGGGTAAGAATGCGGATCGAGTGGCGCTCGTCGGGCGTGTCGCCGGGGCTGTCTCCGGTGTCGAGGCGGAAGATGCGGGCTTCGTCGGCGGTGACGGCGAAGTCCCCGAAGGGGCGGGTCTGGAGTTCCTTTTCGCTGTAGCCCAGTTGCCGGGACAGGGCTGGATTGCAGAAGCGGATGAAGCCGTCCTGCACCACGCAGATGCCTTCGGCGCTGGCGTCGATGAGCAGGCGGTAGCGCTCCTCGCTCTCCCGCAGGCGGGCCTCGGCCTGGCTCTTCTCGATGGCGATGCTGGCCAGGCGGGCCATCTGCTCGATCAGCGCGATGTCGGCACCGCTCGGGGAGTGGGCCGTGCGGTGGTAGATGGCCAGCGTGCCGAGGATGCGGTGGTTCGAGGAGCGGATCGGCTGGGACCAGCAGGCCCCCAGTCCGGCCTGCGCCGCCAGGTCCAGGTAGGGTGCCCAGTAGGGATGGCAGCTTATGTCTTCGACGATGACGCGTTCGCCGGTGAAGGCGGAGGTACCGCAGGAGCCGACGCCAATGCCGATCTCCAGGCCGTCGCAGGATGCGTTGAAGAAGTCCGGCAGACTGGGGCCTATGCCTTTGTGGAAGCGCCGGCCCTCGCCGTCGAGCAACTGGATGCCGCAGCGCACGCCCGGGTGCAGCCGTTCGACGCCGGTGACCATGACGGTCAGAATCTGCTGCAGCACCGCGCCGCCGGCCAGCATCTCGAGGATCTGGCCGCGCAGCCGTTCGTGGTCCTCGGTTTCCTTGCGCTGGCTGATATCCGCGATGACGCCGATCACGCCGGCGTCGGCGGCCCTGTCGAAGGGGCGGCAGGTGAGGTGCCCCCAGAACACGCTGCCATCGGCGCGCTGGTACTGGCGGTCGGCATCCACCGCCGGGATCTCGTTGGCGAGCAGGGCCCGGACCCGCTGGCGGGCGGGCTCCCGTTCGGCGGGCAGCACCAGGTCGGCGTAGTCGCTGCCCACCAGGCTCTCCATCGGCCGCCGGAACATCTCGGCCATGCGCCGGTTGGCCAGCGCGATGTGTCCGTGGCGGTCCACCAGGAAGATCGCTACGAAGGAGGTGTCGAGGATCTGTTGCAGCAAGGCCTGTCGGTCGGCGAGCTTGCCGTTGGCCACGGCGAGGGCCTGGGTGCGTTCGGCCACGCAGGATTCGAGCTGCCTCTCGGTCTGGCTGGCGGTTTCGAGGGCGCGGGTCTTCTCGGCCAGCAGGCTCCCGTAGGTGTGGCGGACCTCCTGCAGCAGGGCTGCGCCGGCCAGAAGCGCGAACAGGATGAACAGGCCGTTGCGCAGCAGCAACTGCAGCGAAGAGGCGGGCAGCAGGCCGAGGAGTGGAAGTACGCCACTCAGCAGTGCGCCCAGGTAGAGGAGCAGGGCCAGCGCCAGCACGCCGTCGGCGCGCCCGCGGGAGGTCAGGACGCGATGCAGTTGCAGGGCCAGCGCCGCGACACCGGCTACCAGGTTGAGGAACAGCGCCAGGCGGACCAGCGGACCGTAGCGGTCGATCAGCAGGCTCAGCGGGATCAGTACGCAATAGGCTGTGGCCAGCATGTAGAGGCGATCCAGCCAGCGCGGGGCGCTGATGCGGATCACGAATTCACGCAGCGTCCATAGCATGCTGGCGATGGCCAGCGGCGCGATCATGCCGATGCTGGCGTCGCCCCATTGGGGATGCTCCCGCCACAGGGAGCCCGCCAGGAAGCCCTGGGAATTGGCCACGTAGACGCCATTCACCAGCAGTGCGACGCTCAGTGCCAGGTAGGGCCGGCTGCGGTTGATGGCCACCATCGCCAGCATGAACAGCAGTGCGATGACCAGCGCACCGAAGTACAGGCCCCAGTACAGTCCGCCGCTTTCGGCATCCTCTATAAAGGCTTCGGGTGTGCGCAGATGGGCGATCAGATACAGGGAGCTGGTCGTCTGGATGCGCAGGAAAACCGGGGCGTGAGGTGCGGAGCCCGGCGTGAGCCGGAAGGCGAACAGACGGTGGGCGAGTTCCCGTTCCCGGTAGGGCAGGCGGTCGCCGGCCTCGCGCATCCGCCAGCCGTCGGCGTGCTTTTCGTAGAGTTGCACGGAGTCGAGCACGGCGGGTTGGAGCTCCAGCCACCAGGCCTGATCTCCAGGCGGGCGTTCGAAACGCAACCACACCGCGTTGCGTGTATAGCTGAGGGCCAACCCGTCATGTGTCGGTGTGAACATGCTGTCGGGCATCTGGGCGATGTCTTCGATGCTTCGCTTGCCCCCCTCGTCCACGAAGACCCCATAGGGTAGGTCCGTGCCGAACTGGATGCGCGTACGCCCGCTGTCAGCCAGGCTCGGCGGACAGTGAAGGAGCAGGCATAAGGCCAGCAGACCCAGGATGCAGGTGACGAATCGGGCTGCAGGCGATGTCCGCCGGGGAGGCGAAGAAAAGAGGCAGGGCATGGCCCGGAGTATCCGACCTTTCCCGCTCCTTGAGCCGGATTTGTCCCTGCCCGTTGTGAGGATATTGGCGCTCGTGCGCCGATCACCGTAACCCGGTGGTGATCGATTTTCAGCGTCCGGTGGGTGTTACTGGGATCGAACCCGTGGTGCCCGGTCAGTGCAGATCCGGCCGGTGAGAGATCCCGAAGCGCTCCGCCAGCGCTGCATTGCCGTTGCGGAAGTGGTCGACCCAGACGGATGTGTCGATCAGGACGCTCATCGATCGGCGGCGTCGGTGCGCCGGCGGGCGATTTCCTGCATCTCCGGCATCGTCCCACCCAGTGCTGCCAGGCGCTTGGCGGCCTGGACCCGCACGAAGGTCTTCATGGCTTCACGAAACAGATCGGCCTTGTCCATGTCGGGGTCGGCCACGGACAGGGCTTTTTCGTACAGCTCGTCGTCGATGGTGACGGTGGTTCGCATGGCGCCGTCCTTTGCTCCGGATGTGATGCAAGTGTGCATCGCCAACTGAATCTTCACAAGATCAGTGCCGCGGTGCGCTGCGTGATGGTGCTGGAAGAGAGGGGCGATTCCCTGCGCTGGAGACGGGGGTTCCGGCTTGCCGGGCACGCAGAAGGCGTAAACGAAATCAGGCGCCCGGAGGCGCCTGATTTACTGAATCTGGTGGGCGGTACTGGGATCGAACCAGTGGCTTCCACCGTGTGAAGGTGGCACTCTACCGCTGAGTTAACCGCCCGGTGAGTTGAGGAGCGCATTATAGGAAGGCCACCTGGGGTCGTCAAGCACTTTCTGTATTTTCTTCGCAAAAACCTGGATGTCCGGGTTCTTGCCTGCTTCGAGCGCAATGAAGCGACCGCAATACAAGAGCAGATGGAGACGAAAACGTTTCCCGCTCGGACAAGCCTAGGTGCCACGCTGGCGCTGGCTATCGACGGCGATCAGCACGCCGGCTGCGCCGATGACCAGCATGCCGGCCAGCGCGACGGCGTCGGGCAGATGCTGGAAGACCAACCAGCCGAACAGCATGGACCATAGCAGCTGGCCGTACAGCATCGGCGACAGCAGGGAGGCGGGGGCTTCGCGGAAGGCGCGGGTGAGCAGGAAGTGACCGCTGCCGGCGAGCAGGCCCACCAGCGCCATCAGGGTGTAATCGGTGGAGGACGGTACGGGGCCGTGGTCCAGCCACGGGATGGCGAGGCTCATGGCGCCGCAGCCGACCAGCGCCGTGTAGAACAGCAGCGTCACCGGGCTCTCGGTGGCGGCCATGCGGCGGGTCAGCAACTGATACAGCGCATATGCAACCGCCGACACCAGCGCGTAGATCACGCCGTCCATCACCAGGCCGCTGCCCGGCCGGGCGACCATCAGCACGCCGCCGAAGCCGAGCAGCACGGCCAGCCAGCGCAGCGCACCGATCCGCTCGCCGAGGAGCGGGCGGGCCAGCAGTACGACGATCACCGGCGACGCGAAGATGATCGCCGTGGTTTCGGCCAAGGGCATGCGTTGAAAGGCGGCGACGCCGCCCAGGCTGGTGATCAGCAGCAGCACCGAGCGCAGCGCGTGCTGCATCGGATGGCGGGTGACGAATAGGCGGCTGCGCAGCCGGGGGCCGAGGAAGACCACCATCAGCAGCAGGTGTACGGTGTAGCGGGCCCACACCAGCAGCGGCACCGGGAAACGCTGGCTGAGGTATTTGGTGGACACGTCGAGCGTCGAGAACAGCACGACGGCCAGCAGGGCCAGGACAATGCCCAGCAGAGGGCGTTGGGGAGGGTGAGTCACGGCTTAGGGCGTGGATTGGCGGAAATGGATCGAACGGCTTTGGTGTACGCCGCCGCGCCGAGGTTCCGCCGGAATGTAGAACTGCGTGTTCGCGCGGGCGTGAAGATATGGTGCCTCAGGCTTCGCCGCGGACCCAGCGGTTGAAGCAGCGCCGTGCGGCGGGCGCGACTTCGTCGGCCAGCAGGCCACTGTCGAGGCCCAGCTCGGCGCAGCACGCATCGCCCGCCAGACCGTGCAGATGGACGCCGGCCAGCAGTGCGTCGCGGGCGTCCCAGCCGCGGGCCAGCAGCGCGGCGAGGATGCCGCTCAGTACGTCGCCCATGCCGGCGGTGGCCATCGCCGGGTTGCCGGTGGTGTTGATCCACCAGGCGCAGTCGGGGCTGGCGACCACGCTGCCGCAGCCTTTCAGCACGACCCACGCATTGAGCTGCGCGGCCAGCCTGACCGTGGCGGCGAGTCGGTCGGCCTGCACGTCGGGTGTCGTACATGCCAGCAGGCGGGCGGCTTCGGCGGGGTGGGGCGTCAGCAGCGTCGGCGCGCGGCGGTGGGCGACGGCCTGTTGCAGTTCGCTGTCGCAGGCCACCAGGTTGAGGGCGTCGGCATCGAGGACCAGCGGCGTGGTGCGCAGCACCGCGTCGTGCACGAGGGCGCGGGCCGCATCCGACTGGCCGAGGCCGGGGCCGACCGCGAAGGCGCCGATGGCAGGATCGGCCAGCAGCTCGGCGGCGGCGCGGAACATCAGTTCCGGGCGCAGGATGTCCACCGCCAGCGCGGCCGGGTCGAGCAGGCCGAGCAGCACCCGGCCGGCGCCCAGGTGGGCGGCGGCCCGCCCGGCCAGCACGGCGGCGCCGACCATGCCCGGCGCGCCGCCGACGAGCGCCGCGTCGCCGTAGCTGCCCTTGTGGCTGTTGCTCAGGCGCGGCTGCAGGCGGGCTGCGAACAATGCCGGCGTGATCTCGCGGCCGGGCGCCGGGGCCAGGGTTTCGGCGTCCACGTCGATGGTGGCGAGGTAGAGTTCGCCGCACTGGTCCGGGCCGTCCAGCGTCAGCAGGCCGGGCTTGAGGGCGATGAAGGTGATCGTATGGGTGGCTGCAAAGCAGGGGCCCAGGCGGCGCCCGGTGTCGCCGTCCAGCCCGCTCGGGATGTCCACCGCCAGGCGCGGGCAGGCTTGGGCGTTGAGGGTGTCGATCCAGTCGGCGTAGCGGCCTGCGAGAGGGCGCTGCAAGCCGATGCCGAACAGCGCGTCCACCACCAGCGCCCAGCCTTCCGGCGGGGCCGGCGGCAGCTCGGCGCAGGTTGTGCCGCCGACGGCCAGCCATGCGGCGTGGGCGGCGGCGGCATCGGCGGGCAGGTGGGCCGGGTCGCCGGCGAAGGCGACGTCGACTCGACGTCCGACGCCCTGCAGCACGCGGGCCATCACGAAACCGTCACCGCCGTTGTTGCCCGGTCCGCAGGCGACCAGCACCGGCCCGGCGCCGGTGGCGAGGCGCGCGGCCAGCATGGCGGCGGCCGCGCCGGCGCGCTCCATCAGCGGGGGTTCGGCGCCGGGGATGGCCAGCGCCTCGATGGCGCGGATAGCTGCGACGGGATAGATCGGGCGGGACGGAGCGAACATGGCGTGATGGTGTGCCCGCGCCAGTGCGGCGCAGGGCAACGCGAAATGACTTGCCCCGATTCTAGCCGAGCCGGGCGGGCCCGCCGTCAGCCTTCCAGCGCGCCGCTGACGATCAGCAGCTTGCCAGCCAGATTGCGGAGGGTCTTGCTGCGGGCTTCGTCCAGTTGCCCGTCGGCGTCGAAGGCCTGGTCGGCGTGGCTGACTGCCAGGGTTTGCGGCAGCACCAGCACGCCGAGGCCTTCCAGCGAATCGCGCAGGTGCTTCAGTCCCCGCATGCCGCCCAGCGCGCCCGGGGAGGCGGCGAGCAGCAGGGCGATCTTGTCCCGGTAGGGCACGAGGCCGCTCTCGTCGCCATCGGCGCGGGAGATCCAGTCGAGGGTGTTCTTGAGCAGGGAACTCATCGATGAGTTGTTCTCCGGCGAGGCGATCACCAGCGCGTGGTGTTCCTTGAACAAGGCCTTCAGCTTGCGCGCGGCGGGCGGGATGCCCTCGGCCGCTTCCAGGTCGCCGTTGTAAATCGGCAGCGGGTAGTCGGCCAGTTCGATCAGTGTGACGTCTCCACCCAGGTCGGTCAGGGCTTGCGCGGCCACCTTGGCCAGCTTGCGATTGAGGGATTCCCGGCGGCTGCTGCCGGAGAAGACGAGGATGCGCGGCATGAAGGACTCCTTGAGATTGGTCGGGGCCATGCATCCGTTATAGGAGGGCGTTCGCTGCAGCGCCAGCAACGGTGCGCCTCTGCAAGTTTGGCGGAGGACTACGCAGGACCTACGCAATCTGACGTATTCCGGGGATGGGACGGGCTCCGTAATCTGCGTTCCATTGCTGCACCGCATTAGCCAAACCCAACCGATACCAAGGAGTCATCGATGCAAAACCGTCGTTCCTTCCTCAAGGCTGCCGTCATCTCCGCCTCCATCGCCGCGATGGGCGGCATCGCTTCCAGCGCCTACGCGGCCGACACCATCAAGGTCGGCATCCTGCATTCCCTGTCCGGCACGATGGCAATCTCCGAGACCGCCCTCAAGGAAACCGCGCTGATGACCATCGAGGAAATCAACGCCAAGGGCGGCGTGCTCGGCAAGAAGCTCGAGCCGGTGGTCGTCGATCCGGCTTCCGACTGGCCGAAGTTCGCCGAGAAGGCCCGCCAGCTGCTGTCCCAGGACAAGGTCGCGGTGACCTTCGGCTGTTGGACCTCGGTGTCCCGCAAGTCGGTGCTGCCGGTTTACAAGGAACTCAACGGCCTGCTGTTCTACCCGGTCCAGTACGAGGGCGAAGAGCTCGAGAAGAATGTCTTCTACACCGGTGCGGCGCCCAACCAGCAGGCCATTCCGGCGGTGGAATACCTGATGAGCAAGGAAGGCGGCTCCGCCAAGCGCTTCGTGCTGCTCGGCACCGACTACGTCTATCCGCGCACCACCAACAAGATCCTGCGCGCCTTCCTGCACAGCAAGGGCGTTGCAGATGCGGACATCATGGAGGAGTACACCCCCTTCGGCCATTCCGACTACCAGACCATCATCGCCAAGATCAAGAAGTTCGCCGGCGAGGGCAAGAAGACCGCGGTGATCTCGACGATCAACGGCGACTCCAACGTGCCCTTCTACAAGGAACTGGGCAACGCCGGCCTGAAGGCCAAGGACGTGCCGGTGGTGGCCTTCTCGGTGGGTGAGGAAGAACTGCGCGGCGTCGATGCCAAGCCGCTGGTCGGCCACCTGGCCGCGTGGAACTACTTCATGTCGGTGAAGAACCCCGACAACGACAAGTTCATCAAGATGTACCGCGACTGGGCCAAGAAGGCCAAGCTGCCGAAGGCCGACACCGTCGTCACCAACGATCCGATGGAAGCCACCTACGTCGGCATCCACATGTGGGCCCAGGCCGTCGAGAAGGCCAAGTCCACCGACACCGACAAGGTCATCGCGGCGATGGCGGGTCAGACCTTCAAGGCCCCGTCCGGCTTCACGCTGAAGATGGACGAGACCAACCATCACCTGCATAAGCCGGTCTTCATCGGCGAGATCAAGGCCGACGGCCAGTTCAACGTGGTGTGGAAGACCAAGGGCCCGATCCGCGCCCAGCCGTGGAGCCCGTACATCCCCGGCAATGAGAGCAAACAGAAGCTGTAAGAAATCTCCAACCTTCTCAAGAGGGTAGTTGTTGGCCGGCGGTGGGCTCCGGGCCCGGAGCCGGCCATTTTTTCGCCCTCGCGGGGGCGGGCCTAGGCCCATCGATTTCGCACTCCGATTTCGGGAGCAAGCATGAAACGACTGATATTCATCCTGAGCCTGGCCCTCGGCCTGGGCGCCGGCGCGGTGCGCGCCGACGTGGCCCCCGAGGTGCTGAAGGGCCTCGCGTCGGAAGACTTCGACGCCAAACAGGGCGCCGTGGCGGCGCTGGCGTCTGTCGGCGATGCCGACGCGGCGCGCCTGCTCAAGGCCTTGTCCGACGACGCGGTGGCGGTGGCCGGCGACACGCTGGTGATCGTCGCCGGCGACCAGGTGCTGGACGCCGCCAACGGCAAGTCGCTGAAGCCGGCCGCCAGTCCGGACTCCATCAGCCTCAACAACAGCCTGCGCCAGCAGGTGGATGGCGCCCTCGCGGCGCTGCGCCTGCTGTCCGCCGACAAGACCGAACGCCTGGCCGCCGCCAAGGCCCTGCTGGCCGACATGGGCGACGGTGCGGCGCTGCTGCCCTTGTTCGACAAGGCCCTGAAGCAGGAGCAGGACGGCGAGATCAAGACCATCCTGGTGCAACTGCAGGCCCAGGCCAGCCTCAGCAGCCCTGACGCCGCGGCCCGCCTGCAGGCCGTGCAGACCCTCGGCCAGTCGGCCAGCCCGGCGGTGAAGGCGCTGCTGCTGCCGCTGATCGAGAAACAGGGCGACAGCTACGCCGAGCCGGACGAGAAGGTCCGCCTGGCCGCCCAGACCGCGATCAAGGCCATCGACGGCCGCCTGGTGTGGAGCGACACCGCCGGGCAGATTTTCACCGGCATCTCCCTCGGCTCCATCCTGCTGCTGGCGGCGCTGGGTCTGGCCATCACCTACGGGGTGATGGGCGTCATCAACATGGCCCACGGCGAGCTGCTGATGGTCGGCGCCTATTCCGCCTATGCCATGCAGGCCCTGTTCCGCAGCCATTTTCCCGATTTCGTCGATTACTACGTGGTCGCCGCGGTGCCGGTGGCCTTCTTCGTCGCCGCGGCGGTGGGCATGCTGATGGAGCGCACGGTGATCCGTCACCTCTACGGCCGCCCGCTGGAAACCCTGCTGGCCACCTGGGGCCTGTCCCTGGTGCTGATCCAGGCGGCGCGCCTGCTGTTCGGCGCGCAGAACGTGGAAGTGGCCAACCCGGCGTGGATGTCCGGCGGCGTGCAGCTGGCCGAGAACCTGTCCCTGCCGTGGAACCGCCTGGTCATCGTGGCCTTCTCGGGCTTCGTGCTGCTGGTGGTGTGGCTGCTGATGAACAAGACCCGCCTGGGCATGTTCGTCCGCGCCGTCACGCAGAACCGTCCGATGGCCGGCTGCGTCGGCGTGCCGACGGCGCGCATCGACACCCTGGCCTTCGGCATCGGCTCGGGCATCGCCGGCCTCGGCGGCGTCGCCCTGTCGCAGATCGCCAACGTCGGGCCGGACATGGGCCAGGGCTACATCGTCGATTCCTTCATGGTCGTTGTGCTCGGCGGCGTCGGCCAGCTGGCCGGCGCGGTGTGGGCGGCGCTGGGCCTCGGCGTGGTCACCAAGTTCCTCGAAGGCTGGGCCGGGGCGGTCATCGCCAAGATCCTGGTGCTGGTCTTCATCATCATCTTCATCCAGAAGCGACCCCAGGGGCTGTTTGCCCTCAAGGGCCGGTTCGTCGACTGAGCGGGGACAGCCATGCGCACACCTGTTAGCGTGAAACTTGTTGCCGGCCTCGGTCCGCGGGGCTGGCTGGCAGTAGCGGCGGTCTTTGTGGCGGCCTGGGTGCTGGTGCCCCTGGCCCACCTGATGCTGCCCGAGGGCCATCCGCTGCACATCTCCACCTATGCCATCACCCTGATCGGCAAGATCCTGTGTTACGCCGTGGTGGCGGTGGCGATGGACCTGATCTGGGGCTTCGGCGGCATCCTGTCCCTCGGCCACGGGCTGTTCTTCGCGCTGGGCGGCTACAGCTTCGGCATGTACCTGATGCGCCAGATCGGCCGCGACGGCAGCTACGGCGCCGACATCCCGGACTTCATGGTGTTCCTCGACTGGAAGGAACTGCCCTGGTACTGGTCGGGCACCGACAGCTTCCTGTGGTGCCTGCTGCTGGCGGTGGTGGTGCCCGGCGTGATCGCCTGGATCTTCGGCTACTTCGCGTTCCGCTCGCGCATCAAGGGGGTGTATTTCTCGATCATCACCCAGGCCATGACCTACGCGGCGATGCTGTTCTTCTTCCGCAACGAGACCGGCTTCGGCGGCAACAACGGCTTCACCGACTTCAAGCGCATCCTCGGCTATTCGATCACCGCCCCGGAGACCCGCGTAGTGCTGTTCGGCCTGTCGGTGACGCTGCTGCTCGGCACGCTGATCATCGGCAAGGCGCTGATCGCCTCCAAGTTCGGCCGCGTCCTCACCGCCATCCGCGACGCCGAGAACCGGGTCATGTTCATCGGCTACAACCCGCTGCACTACAAGCTCTTCATCTGGACCGTGTCGGCCATGCTGTGCGGCCTGGCCGGGGCGCTCTACGTGCCGCAGGTGGGCATCATCAACCCGTCGGAAATGTCCGTCGCCAACTCCATCGAGATCGCCATCTGGGTCGCGGTAGGCGGGCGCGGCACGCTGGTCGGGCCGATCTTCGGGGCCGGCATCGTCAATCTGTCGAAGACCTGGTTCACCACCAGCTTCCCCGAATACTGGCTGTTCTTCCTGGGCCTGCTGTTCATCCTGGTGACCCTCTACCTGCCCGAGGGCGTGGCCGGCCTGTGGGCCAAGATCAAGGCCCGCCGTGCCGAAAAGGCCGCCCTGGCGGCGGCCCGCGTCGAAGCTGCGGCGGTATCTGCCGCCCCGCGCAGCCCGGCCGCCACCGAAACCAAGATCCCCAACGGCACCGCCGCTAAAGGAGCCTGACGATGCGTGTCGAATCCTCCATCTCCCGCAACGCCCCCGCCGACGGCCAGAAGGAAGGCTGGGACGGCGGAGCCAGCACCAGCCACGTGCTGACCCCCGGCGAGCTCGATCTGTCCCACAAGGTCATGCTCTACCTGGACGACATCACGGTCAGCTTCGACGGCTTCCGCGCCCTCAACCAGCTGTCCCTGCAGATCGACGCCGGCGAGCTGCGCTGCATCATCGGCCCCAACGGGGCAGGCAAGACCACGATGATGGACGTCATCACCGGCAAGACCCGGCCCGATTCCGGCAAGGCCTTCTTCGGCCAGACCATCGACCTGACCCGTCTGACCGAACCGCAGATCGCCCACGCCGGCATCGGCCGCAAGTTCCAGAAGCCGACCATCTTCGAGCACCACACCGTGTTCGAGAACCTGGAGCTGGCCCTCAAGACCGACAAGCGGGTCAAGAAGAGCCTCTTCGCGCGCCTGTTCGGCGACGACCTCGACAAGATTGCCGACACCCTGCGCCTGATCCGCCTCATCGATCAGGCCGACCGCATGGCCGGGCTGCTGTCCCACGGCCAGAAGCAGTGGCTGGAGATCGGCATGCTGCTGGTGCAGGAGCCCAAGCTGCTGCTCCTCGACGAGCCCGTCGCCGGCATGACCGACGACGAGACCGAGCGCACCGCCGAGCTGTTCGTCAGCCTCAAGGGCAAGCACTCGCTGGTGGTCGTCGAACACGACATGGCCTTCGTCGAAGCCCTCGGCGGCAAGGTCACCGTACTGTGCGAAGGCTCGGTGCTGGCGGAGGGCGACCTCGCCACCGTCCAGGCCGATCCCCGCGTCATCGAAGTCTATCTGGGGCGCTGAACATGCTAACCGTCACCAACTTGAACCAGTACTACGGCGGCTCCCACATCCTGCGCAACCTCAGCTTCGAGGTGCCGATGGGCAAGGTCACCACCCTGCTCGGGCGCAACGGGGTGGGCAAGACCACGCTGCTCAAGACCCTGATGGGCCTGGTGCCCGCCGCCACCGGCAGCATCGCCCTCGACGGCGCCGACATCACCAAGGCGCCCAGCTACGGCCGGGTGCGCGCCGGCATCGGCTACGTGCCCCAGGGCCGCGAGATCTTCCCGCGCCTGACGGTGGAGGAGAACCTCATGATGGGCCTCGCCACCCGGCCCGCCAGCGCCGAGGTGCCGACCCGCATCTTCGAGATGTTCCCGGTGCTCAAGCAGATGATGCGGCGGCGCGGCGGCGACCTTTCCGGCGGCCAGCAGCAACAGCTCGCCATCGGCCGCGCGCTGGCTCCGGGGCCCAAGCTGCTGATCCTCGACGAACCCACCGAGGGCATCCAGCCGTCGATCATCAAGGACATCGAACGGGCGATCCGCGCGCTGGCCGGGACGGGGGAGATGGCGATCCTGCTGGTGGAGCAGTACTACGACTTCGCGCGGTCGTTGGCGGATCACTATCTGTTGATGGAGCGGGGGGAGATTATCAGTGCGGGGCGGGGGGATGAAATGGAGGCTCACAAGGTGAGGGAGATGTTGTCGGTTTGACGACGCCGCACCTCTGTGGGGGCGAATTCATTCGCCCAGCACGGGTGGAGCCATTTGCCCTTGCCGGGAGGCTTTCCGTGGCTGAGCCTTGGATTGGCCGGGACTCGCCCCGGCGGGCGACCTTCTTTCTTGCGTCGCCAAGAAAGAAGGCAAAGAAGGCGACCCGTGCTTCACCGGTCGTCCGCGTTGCGGCCGACTTCCCTGCGCTGCTCGCAGCAGGCGGCCGGCGCGGAACTCGTCGGCTTCGCCTCCTCAGACAGCCGCGCCGGACTACCCCGCCTGCCGCTGTGCTGCTCGGCGGTTCAGGACGGGCTGTGGGGAGGCTCCGAGCGTTTGCTGAGGCTGGGGCTTAGCTGGTTCAAGTCCGAGGGAGGCTTACTTGCCTTTGTACTGGGCGAGCTCCCGTCCGAGATGAACCCGCTTCCTCCGGCGGTGAGAGCACTGCCCTCGGAGCTGAAAGAGTTCGGCTGGGAGCTGAGCTGGTTCAAGTCCAAGGGAGGCTTGCTTACCTTTGTACTGAGCCAGCTCCCGTCCGAGATGAACCCGCTCCCTCCGGTGGTGAGACCACTGCCCTCTGCGCTGAAAGAGTTCGGCTGGGGGCTGAGCTGGTTCAAGTCCGAGGGAGGCTCGCTTACCTTTGTACTGGGTCAGCTCCCGTCCGAGATGAGCCAGCTTCCTCCGGCGGTGAGACCACTGCCCTCGGCGCTGAAAGAGTTCGGCCGGGAGTTGAGCTGGTTCAAGTCCGAGGGAGGCTTGCTTACTTTGTACTGAACCAGTTTCCTCCGGCACGGCAGTTCGCCGCGCCTTTCCTGAAGGGGGCTGCCTGCCATAGCCACTTTGGGTGGCACAGACCCCGCCCGGCACGCCCGGAGCTCGGGCACCCCCGCAGGGGGCGCGGCAGCGGGGCACGTTTCTTTGCATCCTTTCTTGTCGTGTGACAAGAAAGGATGTCGCCCGCCGGGGCGAGACCCGGCCAACGTAAAGCAAAACAACGGAAATCCGCCCAGAAAACCTTCAAACCCATACAGCAAAGCACCACAAATGCCCCTGTTTGGTGCGCATACGGACATCGAGCCCCATAGACTAAGCCTGCGACCCCACACGCCAACCATTTTGGTGCATAGTCCGCGCCCCGCAAGCGCCGGGTTTCGCGCCATAAACCCGGCATTCGCCCCGAAACCCTGTATTCATGCGCTTCTCCGGCATACCGTTTGCTAATCTGACGCCCATGTCGCTCGCTCCCTGTCCTCCCGCCGAATCGAAAGCGCCATCGCGCCCCGACGCCGGCCACCACCTGAGCTGGCGCGCGCGCCTTGAACTGGGCTTCGACGCCACGCCCGACGGTCGCACGGTCCTGGCCCACCGCCTGCACGAAGGCCCGTTGCGGGTGCAGAAGGCGCTCTACCCGGAAGGGCCGGCGGTGTGCCATGCGCTGCTGCTGCATCCGCCGGCCGGCATTGCCGGGGGCGACGCGCTGACGGTGCAGGTGAAGGTGGGCGAGGGCGCCCATGCGCTGGTCACCACGCCCGGCGCCGGCAAGTGGTATCGCAGCCAGGGGCCGCTGGCCACCCAGCGACTGGATTTTTCGGTGGCGGCGGGCGGCGTGCTGGAATGGCTGCCGCAGGAGAGCATCGTTTTCGACCGGGTGCGCGGCTTCACCGAGACCACGGTCCGCCTGCAGGGCGACGCGGTGTTCGTCGGGCTGGACCTGCTGTGCCTCGGCCGCACTGCGTCCGGCGAGCGGCTGACCGCCGGCAGCCTGCGCCTGGCCTCGCGCATCGAGCGGGACGGGCGGCTGATCTGGAGCGAGCAGGGCGTCATCGAAGGCGGTTCGCGCCTGCTCGATTCGCCGGTCGGCCTGCGTGGCCAGCCGGTCGCCGGCACGCTGCTGGTGGCGGCGGAGGGCATCGACGCGGCGCTGCTGGAGGCCTGCCGGGCGGTGCTGCCGACGGTGGGCGAGGGCGGCGTGACGCGCCTGCCGGGCCTGCTGGTGGCGCGTTACCTGGGGCCGGCCGCCGAGCCGGCGCGGGCCTGGTTCGTGGCCCTGTGGGCGGCGCTGCGCCCGGCGCTGGTCGGTCGCAAGGCAGAGGTGCCGCGGATCTGGCATACCTGATATCGGTTTCCGGCAATGGCCGCGATAGAGGCCTTGCAACTATCATTTCCGGCGCCGGCCAGCGGGCCGCGCCGACCGAACAAGAAAGGGCTCTTTGATGGAACTGACCCCCCGCGAAAAAGACAAGCTGCTGATCTTCACTGCCGGCCTGCTGGCCGAGCGGCGCAAGGCCCGCGGCCTCAAGCTCAACTACCCGGAGGCGGTGGCCTATATCAGCGCCGCCCTCCTCGAAGGCGCCCGCGACGGGCGCACGGTGGCCGAGCTGATGAACTATGGCACCACGCTGCTCACCCGCGCCGACGTGATGGAGGGCGTGCCGGAGCTGATCCCCGAGATCCAGGTGGAAGCCACCTTTCCCGACGGCACCAAGCTGGTCACCGTCCATCAGCCGATTGTTTGAGGAGCGAGCATGATCCCCGGTGAAATCGACACCCTAGCCGGCGAGCTGGAGCTCAACGTCGGCCGCGCCACGCTGAGCCTCGTGGTCGCCAATACCGGCGACCGCCCGATCCAGGTCGGCTCCCACTACCACTTCGCAGAGACCAACGCGGCGCTGGACTTCGACCGCGCTGCCGCGCGGGGCTTCCGCCTCAATATTGCGGCCGGCACCGCGGTGCGCTTCGAGCCGGGCCAGACGCGTACCGTCGAGCTGGTGGCGCTGGCTGGCGACCGCAAGGTCTTCGGCTTCAACGCACAAGTCATGGGAGGGCTCTGAGATGGCAAAGATCTCGCGCCGCGCCTACGCGGAAATGTTCGGCCCGACGGTGGGCGACCGGGTGCGCCTGGCCGACACCGAGCTGTGGATCGAGGTGGAGAAGGACTACACGATCTACGGCGAGGAAGTGAAGTTCGGCGGCGGCAAGGTGATCCGCGACGGCATGGGCCAGGGCCAGCGCCTGGCCGCCGAAGTGGCCGACACCGTCATCACCAACGCGCTGATCCTCGACCACTGGGGCATCGTCAAGGCCGACATCGGCCTCAAGAACGGGCGCATCAGCGCCATCGGCAAGGCCGGCAACCCGGACATCCAGCCCGGCGTGACGATCGCCGTCGGTGCCGCCACCGAGGTGATCGCCGGCGAGGGGATGATCGTCACCGCTGGCGGCATCGACACCCACATCCACTTCATCTGCCCGCAGCAGATCGAGGAGGCGCTGATGAGCGGCGTCACCACGATGATCGGCGGCGGCACCGGGCCGGCCACCGGCACCTATGCCACCACCTGCACGCCGGGGCCGTGGCACATCGCGCGCATGCTGCAGGCGGCGGATGCCTTCCCGATGAACCTCGGTTTTCTCGGTAAGGGCAACGTCAGCCTGCCCGACCCGCTGCGCGAGCAGGTGGAGGCCGGCGTCATCGGCCTCAAACTGCACGAGGACTGGGGCACCACGCCGGCGGCCATCGACAACTGCCTGTCGGTCGCCGAGGAAATGGATATCCAGGTGGCGATCCACACCGACACGCTGAATGAATCCGGCTTCGTCGAGACCACCGCAGCGGCTTTCAAGGGCCGCAGCATCCACACCTTCCACACCGAGGGGGCGGGCGGCGGCCATGCGCCGGACATCGTCAAGCTGGCCGGGCTGTCCAACGTGCTGCCCAGTTCCACCAACCCGACCCGGCCCTACACCGTCAACACCATCGACGAGCATCTGGATATGCTGATGGTGTGCCACCACCTGGACCCGGCGATTGCCGAGGACGTGGCCTTCGCCGAGAGCCGCATCCGCCGCGAGACCATCGCCGCCGAGGACATCCTGCACGACATCGGCGCGCTGTCCATGTTCTCGTCCGACTCCCAGGCCATGGGCCGGGTTGGCGAGGTGATCATCCGCACCTGGCAGACGGCGCACAAGATGAAGGTCCAGCGCGGCGCGCTGGCCGAGGACACGGCACGTAGCGACAACTTCCGCGCCAAGCGCTACATCGCCAAATACACCATCAACCCGGCCATCACCCACGGCATCGGCCACGTGGTCGGCTCCATCGAGCCGGGCAAGCTGGCCGACCTGGTGATCTGGAAGCCGGCCTTCTTCGGCGTCAAGCCGAGCCTGATCCTGAAGGGCGGCATGATCGCCGCGGCGGCCATGGGCGACGCCAACGCGTCCATCCCGACGCCGCAGCCGGTGCATTACCGCCCGATGTTCGGCGCCTTCGGCGGCGGCCTCAAGACGGCGCTGACCTTCGTGTCCCAGGCGTCCCTCGCCAACGGCGCGCTCGACGGCCTCGGCCTCGCCAAGCCGCTGGAGGCGGTGCGCGGCATCCGCAGCGTCACCAAGGCGTCGATGATCCATAACAACTGGCAGGGCGACATCACCGTCGATCCGGAAACCTACGAGGTCCGCGCCGCCGGCGAACTGCTCACCTGCGAACCGGCCTCGGTGCTGCCGATGGCCCAACGTTACTTCCTGTTCTGAACCATGCTGCTGATCGAAACCCTCTACACCGGTGACGCCGCCCCGACGGCGCGCCTGCAACTCGACTTCGACGCCCGCACCAAGAGCCGCCTGCGCACCCGCCTGGCGGACGGCGAGGAGGTCGGCCTGTTCCTGCCCCGCGGCACCATCCTGCGCGGCGGCGACCGCCTGCAGGCCCAGGACGGGCGCATCGTCGAGGTGGTGTCGGCACCGGAAGACCTCATTGAAGCCCACTGCGCCGATGCCTCCGCGCTGGCCCGTGTGGCCTACCACCTGGGCAACCGCCACGTGGCGGTGCAGGTCGGCGACGGCTGGCTGCGCATCCAGACCGACCACGTGCTGAAGACCATGCTGGTCGGCCTCGGTGCGGAGGTGAGCAGCCTGTCCGCGCCCTTCGAGCCCGAAGCCGGCGCCTACGCCCACGGCCATCACCACGCCGAGCGCGGGGCGACGGAAGCGAAGATTCACCAGTACAAATAACAAGACCCAGAGTTGGGAGCCGCTCCAAGCATCCTTCAACCACGATAGGAGTCTTTTCCGATGACCACGCTTTACGAACGCCTCGGCGGCGCGGCTGCGATCGATGCGGCTGTCGACATCTTCTACGACAAGGTGCTGGCCGATGCGCGCATCAGCCATTTCTTCAGCAACACCGACATGGCCCGCCAGCGGTCTCACCAGAAGGCCTTCCTGACCTACGCTTTCGGCGGCGGCCCGGCCTACAACGGCAAGGGCATGCGCGCCGCTCACCAGGGTCTGGTGGACAAGCTGGGCCTCAACGAAAGCCACTTCGACGCGGTGGTCGAGAGCCTGGCAGCGACGTTGGCCGGCCTCGGCGTGTCCGACGCGCTGATCGGCGAGGTGGCTGCGGTTGCCGCGTCGATCAAGGACGACGTGCTGTGCCGCTGAGCGTTTTCCCGTACGCCGGAGGCCACCGGTGAGCCTGCCGCTGATGCGCCTGCTGCAGCTGGTCAGCCCGGCCCTGCCGGTGGGTGCCTACACCTACTCGCAGGGCCTGGAATGGGTCGTCGATTGCGGTGCGGTGAAGAGCGAGGCCCAGGTCGGCGAGTGGATCGGCGACGCGCTGGCCGGCGCCTTCGGCGGCTACGAGCTGCCGCTGCTGGCCCGCCTGCTGGACGCCTGGTGGGCCGGCGACGACAGCCAGGTGGCGGCGCTCAACGCCCGCTGCCTGGCGAGCCGCGAGACCTCCGAGCTGCGCGCCGAGACTGTGCAGATGGGCTACTCGCTGGTCCGCCTGCTGGTCGATTTGCCGGCTTTCGTCGAGCTGCCCGGCTGGGTGGCGCGGCTGAAGGCGGTGGACGAACCGGCTTTCCCGACCGCCTGGGCCGCCGTCGCGGTGGCCTGGCAGGTTCCGCCGGCCGATGCGCTGGGCGGCTATGCCTGGGCCTGGCTGGAGAACATGGTGATGGCGGCGGTGAAGGCCGTGCCCCTCGGCCAGGCCGCCGGTCAGCGCCTGTTGTCGTCCCTGGCGGCGCAGGTGCCGGAGCGGGTGGCCGACGCGCTGCAGCGGCCGCCGGAGGCCTGGTCCAACTTCCAGCCGGGATTGGCGATTGCCAGTTGCCGCCACGAGACGCAGTATTCCCGTCTGTTCCGTTCCTGAAAGCTCCGCATCGTGACTGCCCGCGCCGACGACGTGCCCCGTCTTGCCATCGCCTGTCAGGGCGGCGGTGCCCACACCGCCTTCACGGCCGGCGTGCTGGCCTACCTGTTCCTGTCCTTTGAGCATTTCCGTCAGGAAGGGCAGGAGAACCGCTGGTTCCGCCTGCTGGGCCTGTCCGGCACCTCGGGCGGAGCGCTCACCGCGGCGCTGGCGTGGAGCAAGGCCGACAGCTGGGCCGACGGTGCGCGCCGGGTGCTGCATTACTGGAACCTCAACAAGGCCAGCCTCGATCCGACTGGCAAGATGCCCTGGTGGTGGGGCGAGTACTTCACCAACAAGGCTGTGCAGTTCGCGCTGTCCTTGCAGGACTGGCTGCCGGACGTGAACGTGCCGCCGTCGCCCTTCCTGTCGGCGCTGGTGCAGGCGCGCATGAAGGACGACCTGCGCGCCACCGTCGGGCTGCCGGCCGACGCCGAGCGCTTCTTTGGACGGCAGGGGCTGGATCTCTTCGTCGGTGCGGTGGATGTGCTCGGCTATCCGAATGATCCCCAGAGCGCCTTCCGGACCTTTCCGGAGCGGCCGGGTGCCGGCATCCGCCTCGATGAACTGCTGGCCAGTGCCTGCATTCCCGAACTCTTCGTCGCCGGGCCGCTGGAGGTGGACAGCTGTGACCAGCCGGCGGGCCGCGAGCCGCGCTTCTTCTGGGACGGCCTGTATTCGCAGAACCCGCCGATCAGCGATTTTTTCGTCAATCGCCCGCGGGACGCCAAGCCCGACCTGCTGTGGGTGGTGCAGATCAACCCCAACCAGTACGAGGGGAGTGCCTGCGGTCCGGTGACGCCTTCCGAGCAGATTGACCGGCGCAACGAGCTGTCCGGCAACCTGTCCCTCGGCCAGGAGTTGCGTTCCATCGACGTGGTGAACAAGATCGCCACCCAGCTTTCCGGCTTGCGCAAGCTGCCATCGGATCTGGCCGACTACAAGCGGGTCACCGTCAGCGTCGTCGGTCTCGGCGAACAACCCCGCAAGGACTTTGCCGGCGTGCGCCTGGGCTACGCGTCCAAGCTCAACCGTGATCCCGATTTCATCGATGCGCTGATTGCCGAAGGCATTGCGGCGGCGGCCGAAGCCGCCAGCGGAGGGCACCTGCTGCAGCCCCATCCGAGCCTGAGCCGGCACCATTGCCGCCACGATTTCTCCAACCCGGACTGGCCCGACCCCCGCGACCTGGCGGTCCTCCTGGCCGACGATCCGGCCCTGGCCCGCCAGTGGGCGGCGCTGGCTGCCGCAGCGTGAGTCCGGCTGCAATCCGAATCGAACATCCAGAACCTGAACAAGAAGGAAAACGCTCCATGAAAGGCCAACCCCTCCGCGTCGGTATCGGCGGCCCCGTCGGCTCCGGCAAGACCGCCCTGACCCTGGCCCTGTGCCAGGCCCTGCGCGACAAGTACGACCTGTGCGTGGTGACCAACGACATCTACACCGCCGAGGACGCCCAGTTCCTGGTGCGCAACGAGGCCTTGGTGCCGGAGCGCATCATCGGTGTGGAAACCGGCGGTTGCCCGCATACGGCGATCCGCGAGGACGCCTCGATCAACCTGGAGGCGGTGGATCGCCTGATCCGCCTGTTCCCCGATGTGGAGCTGATCTTCGTCGAGTCCGGCGGCGACAATCTGGCGGCGACCTTTTCGCCGGAGTTGTCCGACCTGACGATCTACGTGATCGACGTGTCCGCTGGCGACAAGATCCCGCGCAAGGGCGGGCCGGGCATCACCAAGAGCGACCTGCTGGTCATCAACAAGATCGACCTGGCGCCGCTGGTCGGTGCGTCGCTGGAAGTCATGGACCGGGATGCCAGGAAGATGCGCGGCGAGCGCCCCTTCATCTTCAGCAATCTGAAGACCGGCCAGGGCCTCGCCGACGTCATTGCCTTCATCGAGCGTCAGGGCTTGCTGAAGGACGCCTGACGTCGTCGGCAGCCCTTATCGCGTGCGGATTCCGTAACATGATTGGAGTATGCTGGAGGCACGTGGGCGGCTTGAGGAGGAGTCAGGCTGCCGGCGGTTTTCCAACGGTTCTCAACCCAACAATCAAGATCAAAACACGCAGAAGGGAACAGTCGATGAGCGAAGAAAAGCAGAACTTCGAGGAATACTACGGCTACAAGTACGAGGAACTGTCCGTCGGGCAGAGTGCCGTGTATGCACGTACTGTCACCGAGGCCGACATCCTGGCCTTTGCGGGCGTGACCGGCGACTTCAACCCTGTACACGTGAATGAGGAACTGGCTGCGTCCACCATGTTCGGCGGCCGCATCGCCCACGGCATGCTGTCGGCCGGTTTCATCTCCACGGTGTTCGGCATGAAGCTGCCGGGGCCGGGCTGCATTTACCTGTCCCAGAGCCTGAAGTTCAAGGCGCCGGTGAAGATCGGCGACACCGTCACGGTGCGTTGCACGATCAAGGAATTAACTCCGGAGAAACGCAAGGCCAAGTTCGATACGGTGTGCACCGTGCGCGGCAAGGTCGTTCTCGAAGGTGAGGCGGACATCATGGTGCCGGCCCGCTGAGCGGAAGCTGAGCTGACTTGAGCAAGCGGGCTGGCCATGGGCCGGCCCGTTTTGTTTTGGGTGCCCGTCGTATGGCCTTTGCCGGGCCGTTCAGTTGGCGATTCCGGCACGGGATGCGGCTGGACCGTCGAGCAGCGCCTGGCGGGTCAGCGGTTGGCCGAGGCGTTCCAGCCACCAGGCGAGGGCCTTGCCCATGCGGTTGGCGGCAGTCTTGCGCCAGGCGTAGTTCACGTGGATGCGGCGCTCGTCCCGCTCCACCCGCAGGGCCACCAGGCGGCCGGTTTCCACATAAGGGCGGGCCAGGCACTCGGGCAGGAAGCCGACGCCGAGGCCGCGTAGCTGGGCTTCCAGC
Organism: Zoogloea sp. JDB1; assembly: GCF_056724025.1. NCBI lineage: Bacteria > Pseudomonadati > Pseudomonadota > Betaproteobacteria > Rhodocyclales > Zoogloeaceae > Zoogloea > Zoogloea sp. JDB1. The sequence continues at coordinate 4,737,727 of NZ_CM161496.1, read as the reverse complement.
TTGGCCGGCATGCTGGCCACGGTGAACACGTCCTGGCCGCCGAGCAGGCCAACGGTCAGCCCTTCGCCGTGGCGCGCGGAGTCGGCGACGGCCACGGCCCGGTGACGATGGATCGTCGCGTCGCTGAGGGGGGCGGTTTCGCGGGCCAGCGGATGATGGGGCGCCGCCACGAAGATGAAGCGCTGGTTGCCCAGCGGTTGGCTCTGGAAGCCTGGCCCCACTGGCGACTCGGTGACCACGCCGAGGGCCAGGTCGGCCTGGCCTGAACTGAGGGCCTCCAGCGTGCCCGACAGGGTCTCGTCGCGCAGGCGCAGGCGGGTCGGTGGATCGAGGGCGAGGAAGTCCTGGCACAGCTCGAACAGCGTCGTGCGGTTGATGATGCTGTCGACGGCGATCGTGAAGCTGGCTTCCCAGCCGGTGGCGACGCGGCGCACCCGGTTGGCGATGGCGTCGATTTCGGCCAGCAGCCGGCCGCCCTCGCGCAGCAGTTCGGCTCCAGCCTCGGTGAGCCTGGCTTGGCGCGAACTGCGGTCGAACAGCAGCACGTCCAGCGCATCCTCAATGCGTCGCACTCGGTAGGTGAGGGCGCTCGGTACAAGGCCGCAGGCACGGGCAGCCGCGGCGAAGCTGCCGGCATCGGCGATGGCTTGCAGCATGGCCAGCGCGTCGGGGGTCAGGAGGTCCCGGGGCGTCGGGCGGCTTTGGGGCGTGACTCGGCTCATCATTCAAACGGTTTGAATGATGACATCAAACGGCATGAGTCGTTACAGGCTTGCAGGGGACTAAAGTGGAGCCATCAACCAAGGAGGTGTTCCATGCTTACCCTGCGCAAATCCCAAGATCGTGGCCATGCCGACCATGGCTGGCTGAAGAGCCAGCATTCCTTCTCCTTCGCCGGCTACTACGACCCCGCCCACGTGGGCTGGGGCAACCTGCTGGTCATCAACGAGGACCGCATCGCGCCGGGCACCGGCTTTGGTACCCACGGCCACCAGAACATGGAGATCGTCAGCTATGTGATGTCCGGCTCCCTGGCCCACAAGGACAGCATGGGCAACGGCACGGTGATCCCGCCGGGCGACGTGCAGCGGATGAGCGCCGGCAGCGGCGTGCGCCACAGCGAGTTCAACCACGCGACGGACTCGGTGACCCATTTCCTGCAGATCTGGATCGAGCCGAACCAGCTGGGCATCGCGCCGGGCTACGAGCAGAAGACCTTTGCGGACGCCGAGAAGCGCGGCCGCCTGCGCCTGGTGGCTTCGCCCGACGGTGCCGAGGGCTCGGTGCTGATCCATGCCGACGCGCGGCTGTACGCCGGCCTGCTGGACGGGGCCGAAGCGGCGGCGCTGACGCTGGACCCGGCCCGCAAGGCCTACGTGTTCCTCATCCGCGGCGCGCTGAACGTCAATGGCCAGCGTCTTGAGGCCGGCGATGCGGCATTGCTCGCCAATGAGGCTGAAGTGGTGCTGACGGCCGGCCGCGATGCCGAAGTGCTGGTCTTCGATCTGGCGCCGTAACGGCAGACAACCCTCAACAACATCAAACAGGAACGACACGCATGAACGCAGCTCTCACCCTTCCGCCGCTGATCGACGACCTGAGCCTGTCCTACCGCCTGCGCCCGGCCGACGGCCCGGCGCAGGGCCTGGTGCTCCTGCTGCACGGCGTCGGCAGCAACGAGGTCTCCATGGCCGGCCTGGCGGCGGTGCTGCCGCCATCGCTGGCGGTAGCCCTGGTCCGCTCGCCGATAGCCCTCGGCCCGTCGGCCTTCTGCGCCTTCCAGGTCAGCTTCACCGCAAATGGCCCGATGATCGACGCGGAGGCGGCGGAGGTGAGCCGCGGCAAGCTGGCGGTCTTCGTCGCCGACCTGCAGGCGCGTCTCGGCATTCCGGCCGACCGTACTGTGGTGGCCGGCTTCAGCCAGGGCGGCATCATGTCGGCGAGCCTGGCGTTGACCCATCCGGACAGCGTCGCCGGCTTCGGCATCCTGTCCGGGCGCATCCTGCCGGAGATTGCCCCACTGCTGGCGCCGGCCACCGAACTGGCCGGCCTGCAGGCGCTGGTCACCCATGGCAGCGTCGACAACACGCTGCCGGTGGCCTGGGCCGAACGCAGCGACCAGTGGCTCGGCGAGCTCGGCGTGCAACTCGAATCCCACCGCTACCCGGCCGGACACGAGATCACACCGGACATGGCACGGGACTTCGTCGGCTGGGTGGTGCGCGTGCTGCCAGCCGCCTGAGCGGAACACCACAAAAAAAGTGGGGACCCGAGGGTCCCCAAAAGTGCGCTCCAAGCCTGGAGAAGATGAATGCCGCCACTCATCCCCTCCGATTCCTACAATCTTTTCAGTGCTCCTGCAGGGCTTCGGCCTCCCTGGCTTTCGCTGCGGCAGCTTCCTGCAATTCCTTCAACCAGCCGTGCTGGCACAGCTTGCGGCGGTTCTGTTCCATGACCAGGCGGATGCGCGGCGCCACTTCGGCGTAGGGCGCCACACCCTCGGCGCGGATGCTGTCGCAGCGGACGATGTGGTAGCCCAGCTCGGATTCAACGACTTCCGACAGTTCTCCCACCGCCTTGGCGGCGAACAGCGCCGCGTCCAGTGCCGGGTAGAGCTTGCCGCGCTCCACGTCGCCGATCGTGCCGCCGTTCATCGCGGTCGGGCATTCCGAGTGCTTCAGGGCCTGCTCGGCGAAGCGCTTCGGGTCCTTCAGCAGGCGCTTGCGGATCTCGCCGATCTTCTTCAGGGCCAGCGCCGGGGCGTTCTCCGGCAGGTCCGGGTTGATCGTGACGAGGATGTGCGAGGCGCCGCGCCTCTCGGTGCGCATGAACTGCTCGCGGTGCATGTGGTAGAAGATCTGCACGTCCAGCTCGGCCACGTTGGCGGACTTGGCCGAGACGCGGTCGAGCACCGCTTCCACTTTCAGCTCCCGTTGCAGCGCGGAGGTCAGCAAGGCTTCGTCGAGCTGCTGGGCCACGAGTGCGTCGGTAAAGTCCTGCTCGGATTCGTAGCGCCCGCGGATCTCCTGGAACGCGTCGTCCAGCGTGCGCTGGGGCACGACGACACCCTGGGCTTCCGGTGCGGTGAGCACCAGGGTCTCGATGTCGAGCTGCTTCCTGGCCACCTGGCGCACATGGCGCAGTTCCCGCTCGGACAGTTCGCCGGGCATCTTTTCATAGATGCCGTGGGCAGTCTTGAAGACCAGGTAGGGCAGGGTGGAGTCGGGGGCTGCGGCGAGCGTGGTCATGACACGTCCTCCTCGTCCTCTGCCGCGTCGATCTCGCCGCCCTGCTCTTCAAGGGGCAGGGTTTCGAGGGCACTCTCCGGCACCTGCAGCACCCAGCCGGGCACGTGCAGGTGGTACTGGACGCCGCCGGGAAGGTCGCGCAGCACGCGCATGATCTCGCCCTTGGTGCCGGGTTCGGCGCGGATCTCGCCGCCGACCGCGAGGGTGACCGCACAGCGCACCTTCTCGCGGACTTCGAACTTGCTCTCGACCCAGTGTTCGTCCTCGCCGAGGAGCTCTTCCTCCCGGCAGCCGACGATCATGTCTTCCTGCAGGAAGTACACCGAGTAGATGAGCTGGTCCTGCAGATAGCTGCCCACGTCGCGGACAATGCCCATCGAGCCGCGGCGGATCAGGAAGTCGCCGACGTCCTTGCCCGGAAAAGTGCCGTCGTTGCGCACGTTGCGCGTGACGCGGACGGTCTGGCCGTACTCGAAGCGGGGAAGCATGATTATTCTCCTGGACGGATGGCGTCAGACCTTGGGACTGGTCAGGCTTTCCAGCGGTACGAAGGAGGTGCCGGCAGCTTTCTGCAGAACCACGAAGACACGCTCGGTCAGCGCGTCGGACTGCACGAAGTCCAGGTAGGCCTGGGTCAACCACTTGGTGTAGAACTCACGCGCCGGCGCTTCGTCGGCAGGGGCGGGGCCCTGGGCCTTGATGTAGTTGTGGTAGCGCTGGAGGATGTGCAGGCGGTTCACATGGACCGTCTTGGCGTCGTACTCCACGCCGAAGTAGTCGAGAAACTCTTCGGCCGACGAAAGGTCTTCGAGGGCTTCTTCCAGGGTGAGATCGACGTCACTCATGATGGGCTCCTAGGCTACGGTTGGGATTCAGATTGAATGGGCCGTGAAATCGACGGCCACGATGTTGCCGCTGGCGCGGATCTGGGCGACCTCGATGAGGGGGCGGACGCCGAGGCGGTCGCGCTCATCCACGTCGGCGAGCTTGCCGAGCATTGCCAGGGCGTCGGCGATGCGCTGCTGGCGCAGGGCCAGCACGGCCTTGGCCTTGAGGGACAGCAACCAGAAGCGGGCGGCGGTGGCCGCACTCTCGAGGCCGCTCTTGACCTGCTCGACGGTCAGTTCGCGCCAGTCCGCGGGGTAGCCGATGCCTTCGCCGGAGATCGCCAGCGCCTTGTCGGCGATGACGTCGGCGGCGTCCAGGCGGTTCTGGTAGAAGTAGTAGCGGTACAGCGCGACGATGACTTCCAGGTGGCGCGGCGCCAGTTCCTCGGCGCGCAGCAGCAGCGCCTCAGTTTCCGGCTCCGGGTACAGGTTGGAGGCCTCGTTGATCAGCGCCGTCACCTCCGGGGCGATCGGGTCGTCGAAGTACAGCGGGCCGGCGTCGAAGTCGAGCAGATCCATGATGGCCTCAGTGTTCTTCCTTGGCGGACTGGATCATCGAGCTGCAGTCGCAGTTGTCGGAGCATTCGCCGCACTCTTCCGGGTCGAGTCCGGCAGCGGCCATGCGCGATTCGAGCACCTTGACCCGGTCGAGCAGACAGGCCAGTGCCTTGCCGACGGGGTCGGGCACCAGGTGGTGGTCCAGGTCCAGCCCGTCGGGGCCGCGGCGGCCTTCGCTGCGCACGATGCGGCCGGGGATGCCGACCACCGTGCGGTCGGCCGGCACATCCTTCACAACCACTGAATTGGCGCCGACGCGGACCCGTTCTCCGATGGTGATCGGGCCGAGGATCTTGGCGCCGGCTCCAACCACGACACCGCTCGAGAGGGTTGGGTGACGTTTGCCTTTGCGCCAGGAGGTGCCGCCGAGGGTGACCCCGTGGTAAAGCGTGACGTCGTGGCCGATTTCGGCTGTTTCGCCGATGACGACCCCGGCGCCGTGGTCGATGAAGAGGCGGCGGCCGATTGAAGCGGCCGGGTGGATATCCACATTGGTCAGCATCCGGGAAAAGAACTGGAGGACCCGGGCCGGATAACGCAGGCCGCGGCTCCACAGGGCGTGGCCGACACGGTAGGCCATGATGGCGTGCACGCCGGGGTAGGTGGTCAGCACTTCCCAGCGGCTGCGGGCAGCCGGGTCGCGGCTCATCACCGAGTCGATGTCTTCCTTCAGCAGCGAGAAAAGACCCTGGGGCGCTTCGCTGGCGACCGGAGCGGCGGGCAGGGAGACGTTGGCGGCGGGGGGCATGTTCGGATCCTTACGAAGGGGTGCGGACATGGTGCGGACGGTCGGACGACAGGGAGTGCAGTTCGGCGATGAAGCGGCGCAGGTCGGCCGGGCCGGGCGTGCGCTTGGTGCGTTCGACGAAGCCGCGGATGCGCGGCAGCAGCTCGGCGGCCTCGTCGTCGCGGATCGGCACGCCCATGCGGGCGTAGGCGGAGATCACGCCAGCGCTGCCGGAGTGCTTGCCGAGCACCATGCGGTGCTCGCGGCCGACTTCGGCCGGGTCGATGGCCTGGTAGTTGGCCGGGTCCTTCAGCAGGCCATCCACGTGGATGCCGGCTTCATGGGTGAACACCCCTTCGCCGACCACGCTCTTCTGCCAGCCCACCGGCCTGCCGGCGGCGCGGGCGACCTGGTGGGACAGGGCCTGGATGCCGGCCAGATCGAGCCCGGTGGAGAAGCCGTAGAGCTTGACCAGACTGAGGGCGACCTCTTCCAGCGCGGCGTTGCCGGCGCGCTCGCCGAGACCATTGACGGTGGTATTCACATGCGTGGCGCCGGCACGCACGGCGGCCAGGGTGTTGGCGGTGGCCAGGCCCAGGTCGTCGTGGGCGTGCATCTCCAGCTCCAGGTCGCAGTTGGCGCGCAGGTCTGCAAAGCGTTCGAAGGTGCCGAAGGGCTCCATTACGCCGAGGGTGTCGGCAAAGCGCAGGCGTCGTGCGCCGGCCTGTTGGGCGGCCTCGGCGATCTGCAGCAGGAATGCGGGGTCGGCGCGGGACGCATCCTCGCAGCCGACCAGCACTTCGAAGCCCATGTCGCGGGCCCGCGGCACCAGGCTGGCGATCTGCTCCAGCACCCACTCCCGGTCGCGCCGCAGCTTGTGGCGGATCTGCTGGTCGGAAGCGGAGATGGACAGATCCACCATCCAGGCGTCGAGGCCGCTGCAGGCTGCCAGATCATCCAGCCGCATCCGGCACCACACCACCAGACGGGAGGCGAGGCCGGCGCGGGCGCAGGCCTGGATGCTCTCCCGCTCGACGGCGCCCATCGCCGGGATGCCGATTTCGAGTTCGGGCACACCGATGTCGCTGAGGCCGCGGGCAATGGCGAGCTTCTCGGCCAGGGTGAAAGCCACCCCGGCGGATTGCTCGCCGTCGCGCAGCGTGGTGTCGTTGATCACGACACGCGGCGCGCCAGCGGGAGCGGAGGGCTGGATGAAATCAAGCATATGCGGGGTCGAAGGCTTTTGCCGGATCAGCGACCGGGCCGTTCTCGCCCCAGTAGGGCGACAGCTTGCGCAGCTGGGCGACGATCGGCGGTACCGCGGCGATGACCCGCTCGATTTCTTCCTCGGTCGTGTAGCGGCTGAGGGAGAAACGCACCGTGCCGTGGGCTGCGGTGTAGGGGATGCCCATCGCCCGCATCACGTGGGACGGCTCCAGGCTGCCGGAGGTGCAGGCCGAGCCGCTGGAGGCGGCGATGCCCTGCTTGTTGAGCAGCATCAGGATCGCCTCGCCCTCGATGTATTCGAAGGCGATGTTGGCGGTGTTGGGCAGTCGGTTCTCCGGGTTGCCGGTGACGAAGGCGTGGGGCACTACGGCCAGGATGCCGGCCTCGAGCTTGTCGCGCAGGGCCTTCACGTGGGTGCGTTCGTGCTCCATGGCTTCCATCGCCAGCTCGGCGGCAACGCCCAGGCCGATGATGCTCGGCGCGTTCTCGGTGCCGGCCCGACGGCCGCGCTCCTGGTGGCCGCCGCGCAGCAGCGGGCGGAAGCGCACGGCGCGGCGCACGTAGAGCACGCCGATGCCCTTGGGGGCGTGCAGCTTGTGGCCGGACACCGACAGCATGTCGATCTTGGTGGCGGCCAGGTTGATGTCGATCTTGCCGACCGCCTGCACGGCGTCGGTGTGGAACAGTACGCCGGCCGCGTTGGCCATCTCGGCCATCTCGACCACCGGGAAGTAGGTGCCGGTCTCGTTGTTGGCCCACATCACCGACACCACGGCGACCTTGTCGCTGAGCACCTTGGCGTAGTCGTCGAGGTTCAGGCGGCCCTTGTTGTCCACCTTCAGGCGGTGGATGGTGTAGCCCTCCTTCTCCAGCTGCTCGCACAGGCTGAGGACGGCCGGGTGTTCCACCACGGTGGTGATGATTTCCTTGCGGTCCGGCTGGGCCTTGAGGGCGGACAGGATGGCCGTGCTGTCGGATTCGGTGCCGCAGGACGTGAATACGATCTCGGAATCGAATTCGGCGCCCAGCAGCTTCTGCACCTTGGTACGGGCAGCCTTGAGCGCCACACCGACCTTGTTACCGAAACTGTGCATGCTGGATGCGTTGCCGAACTGCTCCGTGAAATAGGGCAGCATCGCTTCCACGACCTTCGGGTCGCAGGCCGTCGTGGCGTTGTTGTCGAGATAGATCGGGGTGGGGGTGCTCATTTTGCTTAGCCTCCGTGAGCGTGGGACGCGCAGGCGTGGGCCTGGGCCTTGGCGGCGGGTACGACGCGGACGAACTCGCCGAGGGCTTCGATCATCTTGGTCTGGATGCCGGCCAGCGTGGCGGCTTCCATCTGGCAGCCGGAGCAGGCGCCGACGAGGTTCACCAGGATGTTCTTGCCTTCGATGTCCACCAGCTCGATGTCGCCCCGGTCGGCCAGCAGGGTCGGGCGCACGGCGGCGATGACTTCCTCGATCTTGCGGATGCGGGCCAGGGTACCGAGCTTGGCGGGGGCTGCTTCGGCGACGGCCGGCTTGGCCTTCTTGGCACCGGCGGGCACGAAGGTCTCGCCCCGTTCAGCCATCACCTTGGTGAGGATTTCCTCGATCGGCTCGTGGCAGGTAGAGCAGCCGCCGCCGGCCTTGGTGTAATTGGTGACTTCTTCCACCGTGGAGAGCTTGTTGGCGCGGATGGTGTCTTCGATCATCTGGCTATCGACGGCGAAGCACTTGCAGACCAGCGCGCCTTCCTCGTGGTCGTCGCTCCACTCTTCGCCACGGTAGTTGGCGATGGCGGCGTGCAGGGCTTCGCGGCCCATCACGGAGCAGTGCATCTTTTCCGGCGGCAGGCCGTCGAGGAAGTCGGCGATGTCCTGGTTGCTGATCTGCTTCGCTTCGTCGAGGGTCTTGCCCTTGACCATCTCGGTCAGCGCCGAGGAGGAGGCGATGGCGGAGCCGCAGCCGAAGGTCTGGAAGTGCGCGTCCTGGATGATCTCGGTGACTGGGTTGACCTTGAGCATCAGGCGCAGCGCGTCGCCGCAGGAGATGGAGCCGACATCGCCGGTGGCGTTGGCACCTTCCAGCGGACCCGTGTTACGCGGGTTGTAGAAGTGCTCTTTGACTTTTTCGGTGTAATCCCACATGACAGTCTCCTTCGATCAGGCTGCGAAGGACTGGCCGCATTCGCAGGACTTGGCCGCCTTGGGGTTTTCGAACTTGAAGCCGCTGCCGGACAGGGAATCGACGAAGTCGATGGTGGTGCCTTCGATCAGCGGTGCGGAGTACGGGTCGATCAGAACGGTGAGGCCATCGATGACGAGCACGTTGTCGTCGTCCTGCTTTTCGCTTTCCAGCTTCATGTTGTATTGCAGGCCGGCGCAACCGCCGCCCGACACCACGATGCGCAGTCCCGCCACCGGATCGGCAGCCGTCGAAATGAAGCGGGAAACAGCCTTACACGCATTGGGGGTGAGGGTGATCATGGTTTTCTCCTGGGGGGGTGATTGGGTTGTGAGCGCAACTCAGTGTTGCAACCCGTGTGCCAGGCCTGATCAATCTCGCAATGTGTTGAAATTTAAGGATTGTTTTGTGTGTTGTGGCGTACGTTACGGTGTGGGATAGGCGACGCGACAAGGGGATTGTCGTGTTCGTTACACATGAAGGGCGCGGCGATTGGCGTGGGGGATGAAGGCGTGCGGGGCGATGGGTCTCTGAGCGCACTCCATGCTTGTAACGAAGTCCTTCATGGCCGGGCCGGTATAATTCGCCGGACGCTACTGCCTAGCAGTACTTGATGAATGGAATATCCATGGAGCGAATGAATAATGACAAGAGGTATCCCTCTGGTAGTGGATCTGGATGGCACGCTGACGCCGACAGATACACTGGTGGAGTCCGTCGTCAGGCTGATTAGAACATCGCCTCTCAATCTGCTGCGCTTGCCTTTCTGGCTTTTGAAGGGCAGGGCAGGCTTCAAGGAGGCGGTTGCCATGCATGTCAGCATCCCGCCGGAAAGCCTGCCCTACCGTGGACCCTTGCTGGACTATCTGCGCGAGGAGAAGGAGAAAGGGCGTCCGTTGGTGCTGGCCACGGCGGCGCATCAGTCGATCGCCGAAGGGGTTTCCAGGCATCTGGGTTTGTTCGACCAGGTACTGGCGAGCCGCAGCGATCACAACCTGAAGGGCAGCGCCAAGCTGAAGGCAATCCGGGATAACGTCGGCGAGACATTCGTCTATGCCGGCGACAGCCGGGCCGACCTGCCCATCTGGAGATCCGCCGAAGCGGCCATCCTGGTCGGAGTGGCGCCAGAAACGGCTGCCGAGGTCAGGGGCGATACCCCGATCGAGCGGGAATTCCCGGCGGAGCGGGTGAGCCTCGCCATCTGGCTGCGTGCGTTGCGCGTCCACCAATGGACCAAGAACCTGCTGCTGTTGGTACCCCTGCTGACCGCCTTTTCGTTTCTCGATGTCTCCAAGCTGGTGGCGATTGGCTTGGCCTTCCTGTCGTTCTCGTTTGCAGCTTCGGCCACTTACATGGTGAATGACCTATGGGATCTGGATAACGACCGGGCACATCCCCGTAAGTGCAAGCGCCCTTTTGCCAGTGCCACGTTGCCGATCCTGCGCGGCGTGACGGTGGCGGGCCTGGCCCTGGTGATGGCCTGCATGATGGCGCTGGCGGTGTCGAGAGGGTTCTTCCTGATGCTGCTTCTGTACCTCGTGCTGACCAGCGCCTATAGCTGGGTGTTGAAAGCCTATGTACTGGTCGATGTGCTGATGCTGTCCATCCTTTACACCTTGCGCATCCTGGCAGGGTCGGTTGCCATCGGTGTGGTGACGAGTTCCTGGTTGCTGGCCTTCTCTGCGTTCATGTTTTTGAGCCTTGCCCTGATAAAGCGCTGTGCCGAACTGGTATCGCTGGCACAACGGGGAGGGGAGGTCGTGCGAGGGCGCGATTACCGGGTGAGTGACCTCGGCGTGTTGTGGCCGCTGGGAGTGGGGGCTGCGTTGTCGTCGGTGGTTGTGTTCGGGCTCTTCATAAGTGCGCCGGAGACCGTGTCGCATTACGCAGCCCCGCAGATGCTGTGGATGGTCGCGATGGGCCTGATCTATTGGCTGGCCCGCTTGTGGATCAAGACTTCGCGAGGGGAGATGCACGAAGATCCGGTGATCTATGCCGTGAAAGACATCGGCAGCCGCATTGCCGTGGTGTACATGGTTGCCGTAACGTTACTTGCCCGTTTCATGCCTCTGGATTTCCTGTCATGAACACGCTCATTCTTGCGATTGTCAGTATCGGGCTTTCGGTTGCGGCCCAGTTTTCCTTGAAGGCCGGCATGTCCAGCGAAGGTGTTCGCGAAGCCATGGGGCAGCCCTACACGCTGCGTGCCCTGTCGTCCATCTTCACAAACAGCTATGTGCTGGCTGGCTTTCTGTGCTACGGGCTAGGGGCCATCGTCTGGCTGGGGGTGTTGTCGAAATGGGATGTCAGCAAGGCTTATCCCCTCGTCGGGCTGGGGTTTGCCGGGACCGCCGCGGTAGGCATTCTGCTTGGGGAGCAGGTGGGAGGGCTGCGCATGATCGGCGTTGCCTTGATCTGTGCGGGTGTCTTCCTGGTGGGACGGAGTTGATGTCGGGATGCTGAGGCTGCGTTTCGTGTGGGGATCCTGTGGGCGATCCGGTTCGCGCTGATTGCCGGTGTTACCGGAAAAACAAGGGGAGCCAGACGGCTCCCCTTGTTTTTGTGCTGACAAGGCTATGGGTTGATCAGTTGATCTTGGCAGCCTTGGCCAGCTCCTGGAGGTGCTGTTCCACCGTCTGGGCCTGCAGGCGCTGGGTGATCTGCGGCTTGGCTTCCTCGAAGCTGGGCAGCTTGAGATCACGGATTTCGTCGAGCTGGATCACGTGGTAGCCGAAAGGGGTCTGCACCGGCGTCTGGGTGTAGGTGCCTGGGGTCAGGCCGGCGAGAGCCTTGGCAAACGGCTCGACGAAGCTGCTCGGCACGGTCCAGCCGAGGTCGCCGCCCTTGTCCTTGGTGCCCGGATCGGTGGACAGGCTGGCCAGCTTGTCGAACTTCTCACCCATCTTGAGGCGCTCGATGATGTCCTTGGCTTCCTTCTCTTCCTTCACGAGGATGTGGCGGGACTTGAATTCCTTGTTGCCGGTCTGGGCCACGAGGCGGTCGTACTCGGCCTTGGCGGCGGCGTCGGTGACCGGGTGGCTCTGCATGTAGTCGGCCACGTAGGCGTTGGCGATGATCTGGTGGCGGGCCAGCTCCAGCTGCAGGGCGATCTCGGGCTTGCGGTCGAGGCCCTTCTTCTTGGCGGCCTGGTTGAGCAGTTCGGTCTGGATCAGGCGGCCGCGGATCTCGTTGGTGAGTTGCGGGCCGTCGGTGGCGCCCTGGGATTTGGCACGATCTGCCAGCAGGTCGTAGGCGCCCTGGGGAATGCCCACGCCATTGACCGTGGCCACGTTCTTGCCGGCGGCTCCCTTGGCCGGTTCGGCGGCGAAGGCGGGGGCCTGGGCCAGCAGGCCGGCGATCAGGGTGAGGGGGAGGAGGGTGCGGGAAAACTTCATGGGGATTCCTTGTTGATGGGCTGCTGGTGTGGCTGGGCGGCAAGGCGAGTCGTGCTGTCCGAGCGCAAGAGACAACGGTTTTGTGTTGAGCCACGCAGTATTCCGAAGGGCATGCAGTCTCGTCAACGTGCTGGATACGCCTGCAAGCCGGATGCAAGGCTGCCCGGCCCGGTATTGTCGGCCTGCGGGTCCGCCGCCGATCGCCATCCGCCGCCCAAAGCCTTGTGCAGTGCGACCAGATCGGTAAGCAGATTCGCCTGGGATTGGCTCAGGTTGCGTTGTGCATTGAACAACGTGCCTTCCGCCGTGAGGACATCAAGGAAGGTCGTGAGGCCGCGCCGATAGCGATCCCTGGCCAGACTGACGGCCTGCAGGTTGGCGTTGACTGCTTCGGCGAGGGTGACTTGCCGTAATCTTTCTGCATAGTAGTTGGTCAGCGCGTTCTCCACGTCTTCGAGCGCGCTGTGGTACGCGGCCCGGTAGCGGGCCAGGGCTTCGTCGAAAATGGCTTGCCGGCTGGCGATCTGAGCTTGCGTCCGCCCCCCGTTGAAGACCGGCAGCGCCAGGCCGGGCACGATGGACCAATAGCGGCTCGATTGTTCGGCGAAGCGGGACGCCTGGTTGCTTTGCAGGCCGAGGCCCAGGGTCAGATCGAATTTCGGGTACAGATTGGCGGTGGCTACGCCGATGTCCGCCGACGCGGCCGCCAGGTTGCGTTCCGCTGCCCGCAGGTCGGGGCGACGGGCCAGCAGTTCGGCGGGCAGGCCCACGGCGCTGAGGCCCGTATCGGTGGGCAGGGGGGCCGAGGTGCTCAGTTCGGCCTTCAGTGCCGCCGGCTCCCGGCCGACCAGGATTCCCAGGCGATGGATGGACTGGGCAATAGCGGCGGTCAGTACGGGGATGTTGGCCTCGGTGGCGGCGCGTTGGGCCTCGGCCTGGCTGACATCTAGATAGCTGGTGAGGCCGAGTCGATAGCGTTCGCGGGTGACGTCGACGGTTTGCCGTTGGCTCTCGGTGTTGGCACGGACGATGTCGAGCTGGGCTTGGTTGGCCCGGAGCTCGATGTAGTTGCGGGCGAGCTCGCCGCGCAGGCTGAGACGGGTCGCATCCAGGTTGGCAGTACTTGCTTCGAGGCTCGCCCGGGCGCTTTCCTCGGCCCGGCGGAGTCCGCCGAAGACGTCGATTTCCCAACTGGCATCGAAGCCCGCCAGATACACGCTGGTCGGTCCTTTGTTGGACGCGAGGGCCGCGGCCGCAGTGTTGTTGCTGCTGTCGCTGCGGTTGACCGAGGCACTGGCATTGACGTTCGGAAGGCGTGCGGCGTCAGCCGTCAGCCAGGCCGCCCGCGCCTGTCGTACGCGGGCCTGGGCCTGAGCGAGATCAAGGCTGCCACGGTCGGCCTCGTCGATCAGGCGATCCAGCAGGGGATCACCGAAGGCTTGCCACCAGCGGTTCTGCGCCAAACCGGGGGCTGGGGATGGAGGCTCCTGCGCAGCGGACCATTGCTGTGGTGCGCCCAGATCAGGCTGCACATAATCCGGTCCGACGGCGCTGCAGCCGCACAGGCTCGCCGCAAGCAGAAGCACCAGCGGCGTGGCGATGCCCCGGCGTCGGTGTCGATAGGAGCTCATCGTGTAACTCCGCTGGCCTGCGTCGCCGCGGGGGCTACGGGGGGGATCTCCGGCGTCTCGATGAACACGTCCATCTGCTGGCCCACGAAGGCCGGCAGCGCATTGCGCGGGAAGCTGTAAAGGACCTGCAGCACCCGGGTATCGACCCTTTCAGTGCTGGCGCCAGTGAGCGACTGCTTCGGCGTCACATAGGGTTCGACCCGAACGAAGCTCAGCGGCGTCTTCAGTTCGCGATTGCCGCGCAGGGAGGCCGCTGCAGCGGTCTGAGGCTTGAAGCGCCAGGCGTCGTTCTCGTCGATATTGACGCGGACATAGAGCTGATCGAGATTGCCCATTTTGATGAGCGGGGTGGTGAGGACACCCGCCTGTGCGAATTCGCCGGGGCGGATGTTCACCTGCATGATCTCCCCGTCGATGGGCGCGCGCACCGTCAGGCGCTCAATTTCAATCTGAGTGGATTTGGCATCCGCTTCGGCGGCCGTGACCGCCGCATGTGCGCTTTCGAGCCTTGCCTTGGCCAGCAGTTCGGCATTGCGGCGTTTCTGCACGTCGTCAAGGCTCACCGCGCGCTGGTCGCCGACGCTGCTCACCAGCGCGTACTGGGAGCGGGCATCCTCAAGGGTCGCTTTGGCCTCTTCGACCGCCGCCCGGGCCTTGACGATGTTGGCCTGCTTGACGAGCAACCCAGCCCGGAAATCCCGGTCATCGATCTGGAACAGCGGCGTGCCGACCGCCACGTGGTCACCGACCTTGACGAGTACTCGTTGGACGATGCCGGCTACGCCGGTGCCGATGTCGATGTTGTTGCTGCTCGCTTCCACGAGCCCGGCGCCGCCGATGTAGGACTTGAACGGCGCCTGGGCCGGTTGGGCGACCGGTTGGGCAGGCGGGGGCCTGCGTTCGGCCTGGACGGCCACGATGATGGCGACGATCAGGCCCAGGGCGGCCAGACCGGGCAGGATACGGTTCTTGAGTTTCATGGGGCATTCTCCGTGGCGCCGCTGTCTGTCTGCTCGACGCTGACGATACGGCCGTCTTCCATGCGTGCGATGCGGTCGGCGAATTCGTAAATGCGTGCATCGTGAGTGACGATCACCAGCGCGCGGTCGCTGCCGACGGCCACGTTCTTGAGAACCTGCATCACCTTGTGTCCGGTTTCTCCGTCGAGCGCGCTGGTGGGCTCGTCGCAGACCACCAGGCGTGGCCGATGGATGATGGCGCGGGCGATGGCTACCCGCTGCTGTTGGCCGCCCGACAGCTGGGTCGGTAACGCATCTTCCCGTCCTTCCAGCTGCACGTCGCGCAGGCGGGAGCGGGCTTCCGCGACGGCGTTGTCGAAGGGCACACCATTGATGAGCAAGGGGATCGCCACGTTCTCGGCGGCGGTCAGGGTGGGGATCAGGTTGAAGGACTGGAATACGAAGCCGATCCTTTGGCCCCGGTAGCGGGTCCGCTCATTGGCCGGCAGGCGCGTGATGTCCTGGCCGAACAGCAGGCATTCGCCGTCGTCCTGGTCGAGGATGCCGGCGATGACCGAGATCAGCGTCGTCTTGCCGCAGCCGGACGGGCCGACCAGCATCAACAACTCGCCCATCCGTACTTCCAGATCGATGCCGCGCAGGGCCAGCACTTCGGCCTCCCCGCTGCCATAGCGTTTGACGACACCCTTGCATTGCACGGCAGATGCAGGCCCGTTCATTTGAATACCACCGCGGGTTCCAGCTTGAGCACCTTGCGCACGCTGATGAGTGCCGCGAACAGCACGATGACCGCTACGGCAATGCTGCTGCCGAGAAGAAGTTGCCAGTTCAGCGTCATCGACAGTCCCGGGCGTTCGCGGGTGATGGCGGCAAACACGGCTGTGGCGCCGGCCCCCAACCCGAATCCGACGAAACCGACCAGCAGCGCCTGCAGCAGGATCATCCGGCGCAGTATGCGGTCCGTGGCGCCCATCGCCTTGAAGACGGCGAAATAGCGCAGGTTGTCGAGAGTGAAGTTGTAGAAGATCTGGCCGGTCACCGCAGCGCCGACGATGAAGCCGACGACGACCACGAAGCCGAAGTTGGTGAGGATGGACGTGTTGTTGAGGATGTACTGGAAGGTCATGTCCTTGAACTCGTCGGCGCTGCGGGCAGCCATGCCTGTGTCGTGGCGGATGCGCGCCGTCACGTTTGCCACCGGTTCGTCGGCCTTGGCCTTGACGAGAATGTAGGAGAGCAGCTTGCGCTCCGACAGGGCATAGGTGGTGGCCCGCGTGTAGGTCGTGTAGATGATCGGCTGGGACTGGAAAGTGGCACCGGCGCGGGCGATGCCGACGACTCGCGCCCGTTTGTCGTTGATCTCGAGGATGTCGCCGACCTGCAGGGGCTCAGCCTTTTTACCGGGGCTGGCGGGTTTGGCGAGACGGCCGGTGGCGCCGGCCTCGTCGACGATCACCGCGTCGGGCAGGTGCAGGTCGGCCAGCCGGCCCTTCAGCATGACCGCCGGTCCGCCAATGAGGGTGGCGTCATCCAGGCCGATCAGGTTCGAACTGACGAGCTGGCCGTCGCCCAGCCGGACCCGTTGATTGCCCTTGTAGAGGGGCACCGCCCATTCCACACCCTTGACGCCTCGCACCCGGTACAGCTGGGTGTCGAGCATGGGCTGGGAATCGTCCACGTACTTGACCATCGGGTCCATTACCCAGATGTCCGGTAACGCGACGTCGGAGATGAAACTGTAGGTGCGGGAAAAAATCGAGATCAGGATGCCCGGCTGCTGAATCATCAGCAGGGAGGCGAGGGCGATGCCGGTGATGATGCCGAAATACTTGCCACGATCACCAAGGAGCATCTTCAGCGCTATGCGGAACATCCGGGCACCGTCATGACAGGAGCAGAGTCGCCATTGTGCGCTCCTGGGGCGGCGGCGATGCGTCCTAGATCAAAGGAACGCATCGCGCGGGGTGTTCAACGGCGTTGTGCGTCGCCGGAAGGCGACAGGCCTTTCTTGCGGTAAAGCATGATCGGCGCGCAGCGGTTCTCGTCGTGGTAGATACCGACGCAGTCGAGGCACTGGAAGCAGTCGTCGTAGCGGATCGCGCCGGATTTCTCGATGGCGTCGTAGGCGCAGCGGTGGCGGCAGGTCTGGCAGGGCTGGCCGCATTCCCGGCGGCGCGGCAGCCAGTCGAGCAGGCGCAGCTTGCCGCCGAGGGTCATCGCCGCGCCGAGGGGGCACAGGTAGCGGCAGAAGAACTTGTAGTACAGCCCGCCGAGGACGAGCAGCAGCACCGCGTAGGCGACGAAGGGCCAGGAGCGGTCGAAGCCGACGGTGATGGCGGTCTTGAAGGGTTCCACTTCTACGCCGGTCTCGGCCAGCCGCGGGGCGAAGGCTGCTGCCGCCACCAGCGCGGCGAGGATCGCGTAGCGCCCGCGGTCGAGGACGCGGGCGACGGTGGCCGGCAGGCGCAGGCGGGGCAGCCGCAGCGCGCGGGCCAGCAGCGCGGCGAACTCCTGCAGCGCGCCGAAGGGGCACAGCCAGCCGCAGAAGGTGCCGCGGCCCCACACCACGAAGCTGATCGCGGTGAAGGCGATCAGCAGCAGGCTCACCGGGTCGTACAGGAAGCTCTTGAGGCCGGCGCCAGCCGCCACCGACTTGATCGCCCCGGTGATCTGCACGATGGACAGCTGGCCCTGGGCGTACCAGCCGATGTAGCCGAGGGTGAAGGCCAGGAAGGCCAGCCGGAAGACCTTCAGCCGGCGTGCCGACACAGAGATCCAGCGCGGCCGGGCGAGCACGATGGACAGCAGGATCAGCGCCGCGGCGATGACGGCCAGCTCCACCGCCCGATCCTTCCAGGCGATCAGCCAGTCGGGCAGCGGCGCCGGCGGGCGGGAGAACAGTTCCTCCGGCGCCTGATAGTCGAGATTTACGCTGCGCTGGGTGAGGATCGGCAGCATCGAGCCCTTGGCGCGGGTGATGGTCAGCTCGAAGCGCACCGGCGCCGCCGGATCGATGCCGGACATGGGCGGGACGCGCAGCACCAGCGCGGCGTTGAGGGGCGGCGCGCCAGCCGGCGGGCGCGGTGAAATGTCCAGGTCGCGCAGCTCCACTGGGCCGCCGGCCTGGCTGAAGGCCAGCCGGGCCGGCACGGTGCCGCGGGTGAAGCCGTCGTCGATGAAGGCGTCGCGCCCGGCGCTGGCCACCCAGTAGGCCTGCTGGCCGGGTTCCAGGCGGCGCAGCAGGTCGGCGTGGCCGGCGTCGCCGAGGATCGCCCGGCCGATGGTCGGTGCGTTGAGGTAGGCGACGTAGAGCTCGGTGAAGGTGTCGTTCGGGCGGGCCAGGGCGTCGGCATCCACGCCGGCGCCGTCGCTGCCGGCAAACTGCTTTTCCACGTCGGCGTTGCTGAGGTGCAGGCGGCCGATGGCTCCGGATTTCACCAGTTCGGCAAAGCTGCGGTGTTCATAAACGTCCGTGCGCACTTCGGCGACGGGCCCTTTGTCGGCGGCCGGCGCGGCAAAGCCCAGGCGGGCGCGGGCCACGGCCAATCCGGCAGTAAGCACGGTCTGGTTGACGATGCGTACCGAGGCGGTGGCCTTGCTGACCCCGTCCAGCACCACGCGCTTGCTG
This sequence comes from Zoogloea sp. JDB1, assembly GCF_056724025.1. Classification (NCBI taxonomy): domain Bacteria; kingdom Pseudomonadati; phylum Pseudomonadota; class Betaproteobacteria; order Rhodocyclales; family Zoogloeaceae; genus Zoogloea; species Zoogloea sp. JDB1. The sequence continues at coordinate 4,719,281 of NZ_CM161496.1, read as the reverse complement.
CCGGCGCCGCTGCGGGTGTTGCCGTACAGGCTGGAGACGGTGATCTCCTGCTTGAGGCTCTTGTTGCGGTACTGGAGCAGGAAGTCGCGCAGGGGGCCTTCGCCGAGGCCGGACAGGAAGACCGGTTCGTGCTGGCGGATCAGCTCCACGTCCATGAAGCCGCCCTTGCGGTCGAGGCTGACCAGCAGGTTCAGCGGCGTGCCCTCGAAGCCGGGAATCGGCGCCAGGTCGATGGATTCGAAGGCGTAGGCCACCGGGCCGGCCTCGGGTTCCAGCTCCGAGGTGATCGGCCAGGCTGGAATGTCGCGCAGCCTCTCGCCCACGTGCAGCGGTGGCGGAAAGCGGCGGGCAATGTCGGCTTGGTTCAACTCGCCGGCTTCGACCTGGAAGGCCAGCCCGGCGAGCAGGAGGGTGAACAGGCCCGCGAGGATGCGGCGGAACAGGTGGCGCGCGATCCCCGTGGGCATGGCGGCGCTCAGTGGGCTTCGAGTTGCTTCTTGAGCGCGTCGAGGCCGCTGGTGTAGATGCCGCTCACGGCCTTGCGCGCGCCGGCGTCGTCGGCGCCTTCGGCCGGCTTCTCGTCCTTGCGGCGGAAGGTGGACGACCACTCCACGTGGCTGCCGCCCTTGGCCGGCTTGATGGTGAGCGTTGACACGTAGCCGCTGACCGGCAGCGGGGAGTCGATGATGCGGTAGGTGTAGCTGTGGGCGGCGGCCTTGTAGGCGACCAGCTCCTCGACGAGCTTGGCGCCGTCCTTGGTGGTGACGGTGCGCACCGCGCCCTTGGTGTTGTTCTTGCCCTTGTCGAGGCTGGTGCTGCCGACGGCCGGGTGCCAGCCCAGGTTGTCGAAGTTGCTGATCACTTCCCAGACCTTGGCCGGCGGCGCGGCGATGTCGATCTGTTCCTTCACCTTCAGTTCGGGGCGGGCGGCGAGGGCCGGCGCGGCGGCGGCGACGGCAAGGGCTGCGACGAGGAGCTTGCTGCGGTAGGTCATGGAGGTCTCGCTGGTTGAGGGAAAAGGAAAGAGGAAGAAAAAAGGGAAGGGCCTATACCTGGATCAGGCCGGAGCGCACGGCGGCCATCGCCAGTTCGGCCATGTTCTGCACGCCGAGCTTCTGCTTGATGTGGTACAGGTGGGTGCCGACGGTGTTGGGGCTGAGATGGAAGTCGCTGGCCACTTCGGCCACCGAGCGGCCTTGGGCGAGCTGCAGGAAGACATTGAATTCCTTGTCGGTGAGGGCCTCGGCCGGGTGTTCCGGGCGATCGGCACGGCGCAGCGCGCTGGCGATCTCCGGGTCGATGTAGCGCTGGCCGGCGGCGATCAGGCCGACCGCGCGCAGCAGCTCGTCCGGTGGGCTGCGCTTGCACAGGTAGCCGGCGGCGCCGAGCTTGAGGGCCCGCTCGGCAGTGATCGCGTCGGCATGGGCGGAGGCGATCAGCACCCGGGCCTGGGGCTTTCTGGCCATGATCCGCTCCAGCGCGGCGAGGCCGCCGCAGCCCGGCATCGACAGGTCCATCACCAGCACGTCCGGATCCTCGCTCGCCATCAGCTGCTGGGCGGCCTCGCCGCTGTCGGCTTCGGCGATGACCTGGGCGCCGGCGCCTTCGAGAAGCAGGCGGAAGCCCATGCGCACGATGGCGTGGTCGTCGGCGAGGATGATGCGGAGGCGATCGAGCTGGGTGTTCATGATGCGTCGGGCTCCGGGCTGGAGGAGGTAAGGTTGTCGGATCGGTCTGCCGGCAGACCGATCGGCAGACGGGCGCGGATGCGCGTGCCGCCTGCGGACGGGCTGGAGATGTCGAGGCTGCCGCCGAGCTCGGCGACGCGCTCGCGCATGCCGGCGAGGCCGAAGCCGGCCTGGCCGGAGGCCGGCATGATGCCGCGCCCGTTGTCGCTGACCTCGACGGTCAGCGCGTCGCCCTCCCGCAACAGGCGGATGCGGGCTTTGCTGGCCTGGGCGTGGCGGATGATGTTGGTGCACGATTCCTGCACGATCCGCAGGGCGGTCAGTGTTACTTCGTCGGGCAATGGGCTGGGGCCGGCGAACAACTCGGTGCTGAGCTCGACATCATTGTGGCGCTGGCTCCAGGCGGTGAGGTAGCTACGCACCGCATCGTCGAGGGTCTCTTCCGGGCCGCTGCGCGGTGGGCGCAGGCGGGTGAGGAGGGCGCGTACGTCGCCCTGCATGCGCGAGGTGACGTCGCGGATCACCTCGGCGCTCTGGCGGATGGCCGGCGTGTTGTCACTGCGCTGGACGATGGCGCCAGCCAGCGCGGCCACTGCGGTGATGCTCTGGCCGAGTTCGTCGTGGAGCTCACGGGCGATGGCCTTGCGATCGGCCTCAAGTCTTTCGGTGACGGTCCGTGCCAGGGCCTGTTCGTGATGCAGGTGCACGTTCTCGGCCACGGCCCGGTCCAGGCGCAAGGCCATGGAGTTGAAGGCTTCTGCCAGGTGGGCCAGCTCGATCGGAGCGTCCACTGGCAGACGCGTGTCGAAATTGCCGTCCCCAGCCCGGTCGAGGGCCGCCATCACGGTACCGAGGGGTTTGAGGGCGCGGTCGATGGCGAACCAGCAGCCGACGAACAGGCCGGCCAGAGCCAGCAGTGCGCGGGTGGCGGCGGCGGTGAGGTCGTCCCACAAGTCGAGCACCGAGCGGGAGGCGTCCGGCTGCAGGCTCAGGGTCAGCGTGCCGGCCTGCAGTTTGAGGGCCGGCAGTTCGGGCTTCAGCCAGTCGAAAAACCAGTCCGGCGCATCGCGGCCGGCCTTGTAGGCGGACGGGGGGGACTGGTACAGCAGCTTGCCGCTGACGTCGCGGACCTCCAGCTGATGGGCGCGGATGCGCCCGACCGCGTTGAGGTGGGCGATCAGGCGGGCTTCGGTCCAGGCCGGGTCGCCGGCGGCGGTGCCTTGCGCGGAAACCGTCAGCCACTGGCTGGCGACGCGGTTGGCGGCGGTGATCTCCTCGGCGATGGCGACGCGGGCGTCGCGGATCCACAGGGCGGCGCCGGTCAGTACGAAAGCCGTGGCCAGCGCGGTGAGCACCAGACTGACGCGCAGGCGCAGGGACAGGCGGCGGGGCGGGCTGGCGGGCGTCGCGTCGGTGGTCCCTTCGGACGCCAGGGCACAGGCAGGCGCGTTCATGTGGGCTTGTCCAGCTTGAACAGGACCGGAACGACGATCTGGATTTCCTTGTTCTGCAACGCTTCCGGCGGGCGCGGCAGCGTGCCGGCAGTGGTGACCAGCTGCACGGCGTTCTGGTCGAGCACCTCGAAGCCGCTGGAGCGCACGACTTGGGTGGCGACGATGTTGCCTTTGCGGGCAATGGTGATACGCACCTGGACCTCACCCTCCCAGCCGCGCATGGCGGCCAGGCGAGGGTACTGCTGGTGGCGGGCGAACAGGGACGACAGGCTGCGCCCGTAGCGTTCGAGGAGCGCCGGATCGGGCGGCTCGTCGGCAGCAATTGCGGGTGCGGCATCCACGCGGGCGGCCACTGGCGCTGGCGAGGTGGCAGGCGCGGGCGTGCGTGGCGTGCTGTCGGCGACGACCGGGGGCGCAGCCGGTGCAGGCATGCTGGCCTGGGCGACGGGCTCCGTTGCGCGGACCACCGGCGCCGGCGGTGCATCGGGGCGCGCCGGGCGGGTCAGGATCGGTGTTGGCTTGGGCGCCTGGACGGCGATCGAAGGGGGCGCCCGATGTACCGGGAGCGCCTCGACAGGCACGACCACGGCGGGCCGCGGTGGCGGCGGGGCTTCCGGTACGGGCTGCGGCGCGCGCAGGATCACCTGCAGCGGGCGCGGCAGGGCGGCAGTCTGTTCAGGCGTCCAGCCCCGTTGGGCCAGGAGCACCAGATGCAGGCCGACCGACAGGCCGATGGCCAGCTTGAGCGGGCGTGGCAGTGCTGCTGGGCGTGGCCACGGGGTTTCGGGCACTAAAGGCAGCGTGCTCATCGGGCGTTTCTCCCGGAACGAGCCAGGGCATGCTGCTCGTAGGCCGGGTAGAGCTGGCCCACGGAGCGGCGGTACTCCGCTTCGACCACCGCCAGCCGACGGAATTCAGCAGGCAGCGGGAGAGCCAGCACTTCGGTCATGTCGAGGCCATCCTCGGCGGCCTGGCGCAGATTGCCGTCCAGCCAGCCGAGCCAGGCGCGGGTCTGGCGGATCGGTGCGGCGTCCTGGGCCACCGGGCCGTGGCCGGGGACGATCTGCTTGAAGCCGAGGCTCTCCAGGCGGTCGAGGGCTTTCTGCCAGGCCACCAGGTTGGCGTGCGGCGTGGTGGGCGCACGGTCGTTGAAGACCAGATCGCCGGCGAACAGCACGCCGGTGCTTCGGTCGAAGATCGCCAGGTCGGCGCCGGTGTGCCCGTCGAGGGCGATCAGTTCGAGGTGATGGCCGCCCAGTTCGAGGGGGCCGGCAGTCAGTTGCCTGGCTGGGGCGACCGGCTCCGTACCGGCCATCCAGTCGCCGGCGAGGCGGTACATGTTCTCGTTGAAGGTGCCGCCTTCCATGTGGATGCCATTGATGGTGCCGGGCAGAGCGGCCAGGGTTTCCGGCGCAAAGGCCTGGTTGCCGAGGAAGTGGTCGGGGTGGTGGTGGGTGTTGACGACCATCGTCACCGGCTTGTCGGTGATGCGGGCGATGGCGCGCTTGAGTTGCTCACCGTAGGCCCGCGACGGGCCGCTGTCGATGACCAGCACGCCGGCCGGCGTGACGATGAAGCCGGTATTGACGATGTTGCCGCCGTTGGCGGTACTGAAGTCCTCGCTGCGCCCGACCAGGACCCAGGTGCCGTCGGCGATGGACACCGGCTGCAGGCCGTAGTCCATGTCGGCGGCGGCGAGCAGCAGGGCCCAGCCGAGGGTGAACAGGGCGATGGCGGAACGGGAGGCGCGGCTCAGGATGCTCATTTTTCGATCACGGCCGAGATGGCGTTGCCGTTGTTGTCACGGCCGCTGACGCGGTAGCCGGCGGCGGTCCGGGCGGCGGGGATGTCCACCGAGAACACGGGGTTCTCGGCCAGCGGCTCGAAGCCCTCGATCTGCAGCAGGGGCGCGCCCTGTTCGTCGGTGAGCTTCAGTTCCTGGATGTAGAAGGCCGGCACGCCGGCGGCAAGGCCGGTGTCTTCGGGGTGGATGATGCGCAGGCGGATCCGTTCGCCGCCTTCCTTGCGGTCCCACACGCGGCTGCTGACTTCGCCGAGGCGCTTCTGCCATTCCGGCGAACCGCTGCCCGCGGAGGGCAGGGTGCAGCCGCCGCCGGTGGTGTTCACCCAGGTGCCGCCCACGTGCCACACGCCGTCGCGGGTCTTGACCGCCGCACGGACCGGTGTGGATTGTTGCAGCTTGATGCGGAAGCCGAGGCCCGGGTGTGCGCCTTCCGGACGGAAGCGGACGATGCGGGTGATCGGATTGAAGTCGGCGAAGACCAGGATCTCGGTGGCGTCGGGCAGGGCGCCGGCATCCACACTGACCGGCACGTTGAGGGCGTTTTCAGCGGTCAGCGGTGCGCTGACCTTCACGCGGCCGTCGAAGACTACCCGTGCCTTGGCCGGGAAGAACTCCTTGCGCATGTCGCCCCAGCGCGGCGAGTCGAGGGGATCGGTTTGCCGGTCGCCAGCGGCGTGGGCAGTACCAAAAGTGAGGCTACAGGCGAGCAGTAGAAGGGCGGCTGCGCCATGTACGCGATGCATTCTCAAATCTGTCTCCTTGTCGGCGGCCTGACTCGGGTCGGCGCGCTCTATATGTAGAGAGAGGGCTGCAAGAGCTGTGCCAGCAAAATCCGGGGTTTCGCGCGGGCGTCCAGCCTCCTATCCTCATTCCGTGGGGATGATCTGCTGCATTTCAGGCCAGCTGCATGACCCCGGTGGGTGACTGGACAGATTTCCGTGTGCGCCAGCGTGAATCGGGCTGCTTTTCATGCGCTGCAGCATGTTCTGCTTCGGGTTGTCCCAACTTGGAGCACTTGGTGTGGAATGAAGCAGATGTATCGGTGAGCTGAGACAGCGCGACAGATGTCGCGTTTTGACGGTGGGTTTTCCCCAGCGCCAACTACCCGTTTTGTATCGGGAATTTTTCCCGGCTGCAAAAAACGGCGCACACGGCGGGTCTGGATGGCACAGGTCTTGCGGTTTTAGCCCTGCAGCACGTTTCGGTTGGGCCGGGAGGTGGCCGTCCCGGATCGTGCTTCAGCACCTTCTCAAAGGAGACACTCAATGATCCAAAGGAGCAAAACAATGAAAAAACCGTTTGCGCTGTCCCTCATCGCGGCAGCACTGATGGTTGCAGGTTCCGTCCAGGCCAAGGAAGTCACCGATGCTGACATCTCCAACGATGCCAAGACCACCGGCGACGTCGTCCACTTCGGCCTCGGTCAGCAAGGCCAGCGCTACAGCACCCTGGACAAGATCAACACCAAGACCGTCAAGAACCTGGTGCCCGTTTGGTCCTTCTCCTTTGGTGGTGAGAAGCAGCGCGGCCAGGAATCCCAGCCCCTCGTCTTCGACGGCAAGATGTACGTGACCGCTTCCTACAGCCGTATCTTTGCGCTGGACGCCAAGACCGGCAAGAAGCTGTGGAAGTACGAGCACCGCCTGCCCGAAGGCATCATGCCCTGCTGTGACGTGATCAACCGCGGCGCCGCGCTGTACGACAACCTGGTCATCTTCGCGACCCTCGACGCCCAGCTCGTGGCCCTGAACAAGGACACCGGCAAGGTCGTGTGGAAGGAGAAGATCGACGACTACGCCGCCGGCTACTCCGCTTCCGCCGCGCCGCTGATCGTCAAGGGCATGGTCGTGACCGGCGTGTCCGGTGGCGAATTCGGCGTCGAAGGCCGTCTGGAAGCTCGCGATGCCAAGACCGGCAAGCTGATCTGGACCCGCCCGACCGTCGAAGGCCACATGGGCTACAAGTGGGTGAATGGCGAGAAGACCGACAACGGCATCTCCGGCACCCTCAACGCCACCTGGACCGGCGACCTGTGGAAGACCGGCGGCGCCGCCACCTGGAACGGTGCCACCTACGACCCCGACACCAACCTGATCTTCGTGGGCACCGGCAACCCGTCCCCGTGGAACAGCCACCTGCGCCCCGGCGACAACCTGTTCTCGTCCGCCACCGTGGCCATCAACCCGGATACCGGCAAGATCGTCTGGCACTACCAGACCACCCCGCATGACGGCTGGGACTTTGACGGCGTGAACGAATTCGTGTCCTTCGACTACAAGGATCCGAAGACCGGCAAGATCATCAAGGCCGGCGGCAAGGCCGACCGTAACGGCTTCTTCTTCGTCATCGACCGTACCAACGGCAAGCTGATCAACGCCTTCCCGTTCGTGCATGACATCACCTGGGCCAAGGGCATCGACCTGGCCACCGGCCGTCCGATCTACAACGACGACAACCGTCCGGGCAACCCGGCCGCCAGCGAAGACGGCAAGAAGGGCAAGACCGTGTTCGCGGCCCCGTCCTTCCTGGGCGGCAAGAACCAGATGCAGATGGCCTACAACCCGAAGACCGGTCTGTTCTACGTGCCGGCCAACGAGTGGGGCATGGACATCTGGAACGAGCCCGTCTCCTACAAGCGTGGCGCGGCCTACCTGGGCGCCGGCTTCACCATCAAGGCCCTGCATGACGACTACATCGGCGCGCTGCGCGCTGTCGATCCGGTCGCCGGCAAGATCGTTTGGGAGAACAAGAACTTCGCTCCCCTGTGGGGCGGCGTGCTGACCACCGCCGGCAACCTGAGCTTCTACGGTACGCCGGAAGGCTACCTGAAGGCGCTGGATGCCAAGACCGGTAAGGAAGTCTGGTCCTTCCAGACCGGCTCCGGCGTGGTGGCCCCCCCGATCACCTGGGAAGAAGGCGGCGAGCAGTACGTGGCCGTCGTCTCCGGCTGGGGCGGTGCGGTTCCCCTGTGGGGCGGCGACGTGGCCCGCCGCGTGAACTTCCTCGAACAGGGCGGTTCCGTGTGGGTCTTCAAGCTGCACAACAACAAGTAATTGTTGAAGTCCGAGGCGCTGCGCAAGCGGCACCACGGATGGAAAAACGGCACGGGTGCTTGGGGGCTCCGTGCCGTTTTTCTTTTTCCGTCAGCCCCGCTGGGCGATGAGATAGACGTGATTCTCGGGGTAGCCGTCGTATTCCAGATGCCGGCACCTGCAGTTCTCTTCCATCAGGGTGCGCAGCACCGCCGGGATTCCCGGCGCCGCGTGGTAGAGCGGCTGGCCGAAGCACGGGTTGGTGACTTCGCCCGCCTCCTCGATGCCGCCCGTCGTGAAGATCAGCACGCCGCCCGGCGCCAGGCCGCGGCAGATCTTGCGCAGCAGGTCGAGCTGCCGGGACAGTGGGACGTGCCAGATGCTGTCCCACGCCGAGATGAAGTCGTAGCGCCGCGGAAACGCCCATTCGCAGATGTCCGCGTGGTGGAACACCACCCGGGGATGGTGCAGCCGTGCGCGCCGCAGCATCTCCTGCGAATAATCCAGGCCCTCGACCGCTAGGCCACGGGCAAGCAGCAGTTCGACGATGCGCCCGCTGCTGCCGCAACCGATGTCGAGGGCCGCAGCCCCGGGGGCCGCGAACTGCAGCGCCCGCTCGTGTTGCCGGATGCCGTTACGGCGGTTGAACTCGGGGCAATCCCAGTGCTGGGCGATGCGGTCGAAGACGGCGGCGGTCTGTTCGGGGCTCATGTCCGTTCTGCTGGCGATGCGGGCAATGTTGACGACGGGTGTCCGGGGGCGCGCGTCGCGCAAGGACGTGGCCTTTCATCGGCGGGTGTTGCAGGCCATGCGCCGACCTGCATCGATGGCGCGCCCTGCCGATCCGTTGGGGGCGACGTATCCGGTGCGGTGCTGCCCACGACATCGGACTATACCGAAGGAGAGAGGCGGTCGGCGTTGGTCAACATGGGAAGTGCTGTGTGGGGCGTGTAGAGGCATTCCCCAAGTCGCATGGCCATCCTGTCCGCACCGGCCGGGAGCCTGCGGGCTGGCGCCAGAACAGTGCCCTCTCTCTGCCGATCAAGAGGCTTGACGCATCCACGATGCCGGGTCAATACTCGGCGCCGTCACCTAAACAGTGGTGACACAGGCTTGGCGGCCTGGATTACTAAGGCGGACAACCGCCCTGAGCGGTTTTTTTGTCCGCAGCATGGTTGCGCCCTTATGGGCGGGCCGTGCGGGAGGGGAAACCCTGCCGGTTCCTTAGTACCGGTCCGCCAACCTGCACGGTTCCGCCCCCAGCTTGGCGGCTGGGAGCGGATGCACAACCGCAACTAAGGAGCATCGCACCATGGCAACCCCCGCTTTGGCGTGCAGACGTCTGCACGCGCCGGCATCACGTACCCATACCCTAAACCGGCATCCCGCCCTGTGTCTTTTGACCGGGGCCGCGTTGGTTTTCTGCCTGACCTTCGCCAGGAGGGCCACGGCATGAGCACACCGATGAATTTCCCTGCCCCCGCAGGCAGTCTCTACGTCATCGCGAGCAGCGCGGACACGCTGGCCCTCATCGACCAACAGAGCGCACGGCTGGCATAACTGCAGGCCTTGCTCGCCATGACGCGCGGCAATGCCGGCGAAACGTTCCGGCGCATGAATGCGGAATACCAGGAGCACTACCTGTGGGCTTGCGGGATGATTGCGGATGAAGCGCGGGAACTGACGGAACTGATCCAGGCAAGACGACATGGAATGAAGTCGCCAGAAGAGGATGGCTCGAAGCCATAGGCTTCCGTTTTCATTCGCTTGGGGCGGGAGGCACGACTTCCCGCCCTGCAGACGGACGATTGAGACCTGCTGCCGCGATCACCGAAAAAGTGCACCAGAGGAAGCAGCCCCCATCACATTGGTGCGAGGCGGCTACAGCAACTAGAGTGGGCACGAGTCCTTCGCATATCTCAAGGACCGCTACGACGGATCCGCATCCCGACAACTGCCGCCACGGCACACGGCAGCCACACCCAGGTGAGTTCCGAGTGCATGAGCGCCAGCCCGCGTTCGCTGAACACGCGTCGCAGGGAAAGGGGCGAAACCTCGATGACCTGCCATGGTGCGAAGTACCGAAGATCCGAAACCGGCCAGAAAAGCGCCACGCCGAGGCCGCCGTTGGTGAGCATGTCCAGAAGTGGATGGGATGCGCCAGCGGCCAGGACGAAAAGAAAGGACATGAGTCTCGATGTGCGCAGTAGCGGCGCAGCAACTGAGGCACCTGCCGCCAGAAGGAGCGCGAACATCAACGAATGGCTTGCACCGCGATGCCCGAACGCATCGGCATAGGCAATGCCGAGCCTGAAGGCGACGACGTCCAGATCCGGGGCGATTGCGGCCACTATGCCGGCGAGAAGGAGCCGGGGCGGAATCCTGTGCCGACCGAGCCCGATACGGATGGCGAGCGGAACGGCGGCGTGAGAAATGATGGTCGGCATGAAGGTCGGGAGAGGGGATGCGGGTGGCTTGGGCAATCAGAACAGACGCGACAGGGTGTAGGCCGACCCGAACAGCACCAGCCAGATGAAGAGGGTGGCGACGATGTTCCGTTCGTTCTCGAGGTGCGTGTAGAAGCAGTGGCCCAGCAGCTTGACCATCTTGTCCGTTCCCGTCAGAAAGCCCGCCAGCGCTGGCGCCGGAATCATGATCAGGAGGCTCGCGGAATGTCTGCTCCGGCGAGAAGGAGCTTGGGCAGTCTGTGGCTGAGCCGGAAGACGACGAGCATGACGACCAGGACGGAAACATTAAAGAACAGGGGCGCGAGGAGCGCCGCGAGCAGACGGTCGGGCAGGCTGATGGCTTCGGGGAGCGGCTTCCGTCTTTGCACGGGTCAGCCCTGCCGCGGTGTGCTCTGCATCTTATGGAAGAGCATGATGTATGCGGCGAGCAGCACGCAGGGAAATACGAAGAGAAGGCCGGCAGGGGCTATGCCTGCAGCAGGCACAGCCAGCCAGCGTACCTGTGATGGCTAACGGCCAATTGATCGGCTTCTGGAACACCCAGAGGCCACACAGCGCGAGATGTGCTACCCAGGCGTAGACAAGCAGTAATGCCGACGGCGCGTTGGACCTGATGAGAAACAGCACGCCGAAGATCCCGAAGCCGGACCATGCGTAGCAGGTGAGGACAACCAGCAACCGGAGGAGTGTCGTCATGGTCGCCGGTTAGTCAGGTGCGGATCCGGGAATATGCCCCCGTTCATGCTGGTATTCATCGGCTGGGATCAGCTCCAAGTTCCCTGCTTGCACGATCATAGACAAAGGCGGGATTGAGGCGCTCCTTCACCCCGTCTGCAATCCATGCCCATGGCACGGATTCGATTTCGCCATGCAAGGCGTCGAGGACGGTTTTCGCTTCTCTCCTGGCGCCACAAACATATAACGCAACGCCGAATTGATTCAAACCATAGCTCGAAAAGCCGCCACTGGCGTTCTCGAGTTTGCTCGGCAGGTTTTCGGGTGTTGCATCCAGCCATGCATAAAGCGCTGCAGCCACCTCTTCCGCGAATTGCGGTTTCCGTAATGTCTGATGGGCCGTGTCGACGCCACGCTCCGAGACGATGGAAAGGGCGAAATCGTTGTAGGCTGAGGGAATCAGGCAATGCAGCATATTTCCCCGAGGGGCTTTTCTTGTGCTGCTGCGCACGAAATCAAACATTTCGTCATGGCTCCCGCCCCATTTTTCGGTGACCACATTGAAATACTTATAATGCGCCGGCCAGTGCAATGGCACTCTGGACGTGGCTTCGACGAAAAGCCGGTATTGGTCCTCCTTGGATGCGCCTTGTCCAAGACCGAAGTGGATCAGCCAGGCGTAGGGTTCAGCAATGCTTGCGTCAAGTCTTGCCGCCCGCAGCAAAGGCTCTTCGGCGCTGCTCAGCTTTTTCAGGAAAGGGGCCCATGCATTATCGTCCACGTCTTCGGCGTAGTTGTCCCCCCTGATTTTCCATCCACTCACAATGAGGCTCGCGCCGACCACGATATTTGCAAATGCTGAGTTGGGATGTTTCGTGGCCCATGCTGCGGAGATTTGCACTGAACTCTCCGACGCGGCAAAGCCATAGATCATGCGTTCCCGATTCTGATCAGATGCCTTCATGAGCATCATTTCAGCCTCAAAGTAGTCGCCTCTATCCAGTTTCTTGCGGAAATTAATCGAGAAAAGTTCAGCCTGTTTGTTGTTTGACTTTGAATAGGGCCTGATTCCCAACATGTTGAGGATCGACATCAGAGTTTCCCAATGTGATTGAGGTTTCACTGAGCGTGTGGCAGCAGAAGGCTGGTCATTGTCGGCGTGATGCTCAGTGCCGGATCTCGTCCGAATCTACTGCGCGCCACACAATGTGGCAAGCATGATGTTGGCGTTTTTTAGGTATGCGGATGCGTTTCCTTGGTCGCTGCTGACGATGCCGGAGCTGGCGCCAGTCAGAGCCCTTGAGCTGATCGCCTCCCCGTCGCACGGGCTCGCGACCCCCGCCGAGGTACTCGCGACCCTCCCGGGGGTACTCGCGACTATCCCGGAGGGACTCGCGACCCCCGCCGAGGTGGTCCGTCCTGTATCGGAAGCCCTCGATTGGGTGCGAGGGATAGGGTGGGTCTGTCTCCGGGCTCCTCGCGAGGAGCGCCCGGACAGTCGGTCCCTATCCCGCCGGGCCTCGCGAGCAGCTTTGAGCTCCTCGCGAGGCGCTTTCGGACAGGGTGGGAGTATCGGCGGGATAGGGGCGGTCTGTCCCGGAGGTACTCGCGAGGGACTCGCGGATAGGGCAGCACACTCGCCGGGCTCCTCGCGAGGCGCTTTTGGAGGGTCGGGACGGGTTCGGAGGGGGTCGGATCGGCTTCCGGGGGGATCTGGAGGGGCGGATGGCGTGTGCGGAGCGGCTCGGCGATGGGCTGGGCATCGCCGTCGCAACGCTCTTGCGTCATGCCGATGGACTGACCTGCAGGAACTGGATCAAGGCCTGGAAATTCGAGGCGGCCTTGCCGCTTGGATCGACGATGCTGTGGCTGAAGTACTTCTCGATGTTGGCCGCCGTGATGGCCGTGTCGAGCGGATCGTAGGTCGTGCCGCTGGTGCCGCCCGCCGTGTGCCCCATCATCCGGGTCAAGGCGATCTGGCCGATGCCTGCAGCGGCTGCCTTGTTGCCGCTGGCAACGGCCTTGTCGTACAGCGCCTTTTCCGCCGGACTGAGATTCGCCATCGTATTGACGAGCCCGGTGGCTTTTTGCATGTAATCGAGGTCGTCGGCGGACAGCTCGTCGGGCGATTTGCCCTGGGCGGCGATGGCGGCAAGCCGCTTGTCGTTGGTGAACAGGTATTCCTGATCTTCCTGCGATCGGTTGATCGGGCCCCGGGCCCTGATCTCCGCCAGCCGGGCTGCGACGCCCTCATCGTCATGGCTGGCGGTAGAAGAAGCCGAGGCGGCAAGCGCATCCCGCGCCGCCTGGGAAATGCGGACGGTATCGGCAGGATTTGCCGAAGCGGCGACCGGGGGCTGCCGGATCGACGCCGTCCGGAGCATTTCTGCCGCATAGCCAAGGCGTGAGGTGGATTGGACGATCATGATGCGCCTCCGGTTTCAGATGCTCGAAGCCAGTGCAATGAGCATGCCAATGGCGAATCGGCAGGGTTTGCGGGGAATTCCCTTACAGAGTGCTCCGGCGCGATGCAAGCCATGCTGCGAGTACGGCAGGCAAGGCCATCGCAGCAAACGCCGGCATTGCGAGCGGCCACAGGTTTCCCAGCTCTCCGTTTCGAATGCCCACGATGTTGAATGGCCTCAGCGCCGCCGCCTATCGTTCAGGGAAGACTCCCCCGGAGCGGCAGGCGGATCGCCACGACGGATCTGCATTCCGATCGCCGCCGCTACCGCACAGGGCACCCATACCCAGGCAAGCTCCGAGCGCATGACCGCCAGCCCTTGTGTGCTGAACACGCGCCGTAAGGAAAGGGGCGAGACCTCGATGACCTGCCACGGTGCGAAGTAGCGATGATCCGACACGGGCCAGAACAGCGCCACGCCGAGGCCGCCGTTGGTGAGCATGTCCAGGAGCGGATGCGATGCGGCGGCGGTCAGGATGAAAAGAAAGGACGTGAGTTTCGATGTGCGCAGTAGCGGCGCAGCAGTGGAGGCGCCTGCGGCCAGCAGGAGCGCGAACATCAAGGAGTGGCTTGCTCCGCGATGCCCGAATGCATCGGCATAGGCAATGCCGAGCCTGAAGGCGACGACGTCCAGATCCGGGGCGATCGCGGCCAGTACGCCGGCGAGAAGGAGGCGAGGCGGAATCCTGTGCCGACCGAGCCCGAAGCCGATGGCAAGCGGAACGGCGGCATGGGAAATGATGGTTGGCATGCAGGTCGGTACGGAGGATGGGTTTTGGGGGGGCAATCACAGCAGACGCGACAGGGCGTAGGCGGACCCGAGCAGCGCGAGCAGGACGGAAACGTTGAAGAACAAGGGGGCGAGGATGTGAAGCCCGAGTCCAATGAACGGCATGCCTTTCCTCTCGGATTGGTGGGATCGGAAGGGCGCTGCGGATGGGGCTGCGATGAAGCCCGTGTGAATGTCCTGCTCGATCGGATGGTGTGGGGAAATGGTGTCGATGTATGCGCTGCGCATTAAACGCCATGTCTTGTTTCATGACAAGCGGTCTGTCGTGTGTGCAGGCGTCAGGGAACAAAAGCAGGTCGGCAGGAAAGGAAAACCGGCCTGGCGGCCGGTCATTGGATGGTGCTTGACGGGGAAGTCCTTAGAAAGGGTCAGGCTTCACCCCCGGACCGCCTTTCGAAGTACTTCTTCTGCACCAGGTTGATATCTTCCCAAGGAGGTATCGGTGGAGTCGAGCCGTTCGCAAGTCTGGGGTCGAAGTGAACGTACCAGTGGAGACGGGCGTTGCAAAACGCCATGGCGTGCTGGGTGAACTGCTCACCACAAAGAAATCGCGTGGACGTGAGTTTTGAGACAAGCAACTCAGTCTCAGCGATAGCCGCGGTGCGAAGACTCGATACATCACTGTCGTTCACAATCGGAGGCAAGGCTTGGACGCGCGCGTCGCAGGTGTTCATCCAACTATAGATTGCTGCCCATGATTCATTCATCGCCTGAACACGAAGCTTGACGAACTCGGATTCTCGAGCCAACTTGATCTTGTGAGACTCGAGCATCCGATTTAGGAAGAATCCGGTGATCAGGATGATCAGTGCAAGAAACCCCTTGTCGAAGGCGCTCGCCAATATTGTTTCATGAAAGGTCATGGCGTCTCGTGAAGCCTAACGTTTGATCTATGGACTCCCCCGATTTTGCAAGATGAATGTGCTGTTGGTTTGATGGACAAGCCTGCAGGAATCCATTCGGCCTACTATGGCACCCGTCGGCGCCGGCCCTGATGACATACGCACCACGGAAGCCTCATTAATTAAACGGCCTGGCGCGGCCAACAACGTTATCAGGCTCTCTCCGTGTCGGTTTGATCCGTCATCCCATCAACACTTTCGCTCGCAAACCTACGGTGGGAAATTACTGCTACTGCGGTTGAAGATCGACAGCCTGTATGGTTCAGGCGGCCACTCGGTACTCGGTTCCCCGAGCCAGCATCGCCCAGATGATCCGGGCATTCCTGGCCGCCAAGGCAACAGCAGCCACATTGTTGCATGCTCTCGATTTCAGGACCTCGGCCCAGCGGCTTTTCCTGTCCTCCTTGCCGGCCGTCAGGCGCAAGGTCGATCTCGTGCCGTGAACCAGCAAGGTCCGCAGCACCACATCCCCTCGCTTGCTGATGGCGCCAAGCCGGGTCTTGCCGCCGCTGGAGCTTTGCCGGGGCGTGAGCCCCAACCAGGCGGCAAACTGCCGCCCGTTCTGCATGTTGGGCCGGCCCACGGCTTTGCAGATCGCTTCGGCATCGTTGGCGTCGTTCTTGCCGCTCTTGCGGTAGGGGCTGACGAATTGCGCCGCCATGAGCCGCGCATCGTGCCCCAGTTTGATCAGTTCCCGAGCCCAGTAGCGGGATCCGGCGCAAGCTTCGATTCCGATCAGACACGACGGCAGGCTGATGAAGAAGGTCAGGACTTCGCCGCGGGATAAGGTCTTTTTGCAGACCGGTTTGCCGTGGCTATCTACACCGTGGAGCTGGAAGACGGATTTGGCAATGTCGAGACCGATGCGGACAATCTGTTTCATGGCACTTCCTCCTGGTGATCTCAGCCCCATGGCTACTTGGGCCTCAGTGTCACGCTACGGGGTGGGGGAGTCCATTTCATTAGGTAAGGGGCTGGCTGGAGGCAGGCGCAGCCTACCGGAAGGCAGTCCCTCTTGGCCGAAAGGTTAGACATTTTCATTTGATTGGCGCCCCCTCGTTTTTTGACGGCCAAACGGCCACCAACCTAACAGCAACAATGGAACAGAAAGCAAAGCCTTAAGCACCGCGACGTCTTTTTCATCTAGGGTTGTTGCGGCAGCGGGGCCAATTGAGCATCCTCCAGCCATAAACTTGCGGCGATGCTCAACAACATCTGTTGCGGAGAATGGCGTCGGACACTGACAAGCCGAGCACTGAGAGTTTTCGGGATTGTTCGAAGTGCCACAAGCGGGACATGACCAGCGGTAGGTGGGCATATGTCTAACGTCTGAATTCACCGGCTTGGCGCGGCTTGCCGCGACAGGTCCGGTGGAATGATGGGTTAGCCAGCATAGCCGTGTAGCAGCAAGCTGCCCCCGAAACCCAAGGACAGGAAACCGCTGACCACCTGAAGAAGCAACAAGAACGACTTGATTTCACCAACTTGGTGGCCGCTTCGCATTACGACCTGCTGGAGGCGAACTGACTTCTGTAGCGCGGTGACAAACCCAAATACCAACAGCAATGCAACTAGAGAATACGGGCCAGGCGCGTGAGGTTGATTTGCCCCGAATGGTTGATCAACTAAGAACAGTACGTTCCAGAGGGCAACGAACGCGATGACAACACTCCAGCGGATTGGAAAACCCTCTACGCGAGGTCTTGCCTCTCCCGTGGGATGAAAACCACTCTGCGTGATTGCCGAAAACACCCTCTCTCGGTTCCCCATGCACCAGAAGACTATTGTTTCTGGACAATCCGCACGGTTGTGTTTTATGCGGATGCCACTGGCCAGCAAGGGAATGGAGCCATAGCGCTCGAAGGAAACAACCTGCGACGGTGCAAACTCAACGTTCCCCAGACCCGAAATGGTAAGACAGTTAGGAGATAGAGAAAGCTTCGCCAAAGGCCAGGAGGCATTGACCCACCCGATTCTTGACCCGCCTCTGAATGAAAATTCGGCCACCGCTGATGCTCCTCGTGCTGGCTAACGTTTGAATTCACCGGACTGCGCGGCTTTTCGCGCAGGTCCGGTGGAGTGAATAGTTATACATGGCATACGCAAACCACTTTGAAAGCCAAATCTCCAAAGCCCCAAATCAGTGTGCCCACCGCAACTACCGCGTGAGCGAAAGCACGTGTATTTCTCTCTATGTCAGAGAGGTTGAATGCTTCCGCCAGCTGCCCCATTGAAATCTGGCTGCCAGGTACATACACGTTTCTCAGATACGAACCGATACCAACCTGATACTCAAGAACGGCGCCGGCCAATGCGATTAGCGCCCCAGATCTTGAAAATAAATTTAGCTCGGCCCCCCCAATTTTGCAGTCCGCGATGAAGCAGAGCACGGACGCGATGAGCGCGAAATACACGGAATACTTGGTGGGTCGGATATATGGGCGGTTCTGCATGGCGAACTATGTATAACGTCTGAATTCACAGGCCTGCGCGGCTTTCTGTGCAGGTCCGGTGGAAGGATGGGGTAGCCCTCTACTCATCGGCAATTGCACGCAAACGTTTTGCATAGCGCAAGTAGGCTTGCCGCCCCATTTCATTGAAGGTCGGTAAGGCTTGGTGAGTGACAGATTTGTATATGTTCGGCAAGGCTCGTGCAAAGCTACGGCCCTCGGGCGAGCGCATGTAGGTGATGGCGGAAGAAAGCTCTTGGTCGTTGAGATTTGTGGCCCAGGCATCACGATAGGCATCCAGCAGTAGAGGGCGGATTGCATCTCCACAATACTCAGCCCTGTAATTTTCGTAGGATCTCAGAACCTTTGACCATTTCGGAGATTCCGGGGTGACGCCATAGAAGAGAGTCTTGTCACTCTTGGATATGACATCCGGGCTGAGCGCCTTTGATTGGTCGAGGCAAGAGTCTCGGAACGCTTTAATGGCTTCCTCGTAGCCAAGAATCGCTACAAGTTGCGAAGCCTTCTTGCATCTGGAATCAGATTGCGGGCAATCTGAAGCGTAGGCATGGGGAATGATTGCGATCAACAGGGTAAGAAAATATCTCATAGCAGAGGCCATGGGGTGTAGAGGGCTAACGTAGAGGTGACCGGCGCTGCGCGGATTTATCGCGCAGCGTCCAGCGACCGAAGGGAGCGAGGTTGACCGCGATGTTAGGCATGTGGAAGGAGGTACAGCTCACTGTCTTCCGCCCACCTGTGAAGAGGACTCATAGCGGTTGGATCAGTAAAGAAGAAGTGATGTGTGTCGTCCCATCCCTCGTAGAAAACGCAATTCAAATCGGGTAGCGCAACATGAAAGTGTCGATGCCCGAATGTCCGTCCACCATTTGGCGTGCAGTATTTGGATAGAGCTGCTTGAGAGGTGAACTCACGAAACACCAGACGATCTCTCGCTCGTCCACGAAAAGCAAACGAGAGTACAGAGGTACCCGTTACAAGAAGCTCGCAGAACTTGGCATGCAGTGCCTCGCGACGTGCCTGCTCAGGTGGAGGAACATTCTCCAGAAGCCTGCAGGCATCTTCGCGGGAAAGCCAATGGTCGAATACTGTGATTGATAGGACTTTCACATCCGGTCTACGTATGTCTTCATGCACTGCCCTAAGCCATGAAAATTGGCGCGATAGTTCGATTTGTCGCCTTGGCGGCAAGTTGTGA
This sequence comes from Zoogloea sp. JDB1, assembly GCF_056724025.1. NCBI lineage: Bacteria > Pseudomonadati > Pseudomonadota > Betaproteobacteria > Rhodocyclales > Zoogloeaceae > Zoogloea > Zoogloea sp. JDB1. The sequence goes on along the minus strand of NZ_CM161496.1, from coordinate 4,700,335 downwards.
AGGCGGCGATTGCTCATGGCTAACGTGGAGGTAAGCGGACTGCCGCGACGGGCGCCCGAGGAAGAGCCAAGGCGGGTGTTCGGCAGGTCTGCTTGACCGCAGGGTTAGACCTCGGACAGAAAGATGCCAGCATTTTATTTGCCCCGGAGTTTAGAAGCGACTTCCGCGTCACTTAGCGGAGCACCGACCCACACGACAACCTTTGATGCACCGGCACCGATGGCCAGCTCGTGAAACACGCGCTCTTCAATCTGGGTTAGCCCGCCATCGATTCTTTCGAGAGGATGAATTACGACTGCAGTCGTTAAAGCAAACCCAGAGCCGCGTGCCTCTGAAACCGCTTTCTTCAAACACTCCTGTGCGGCAGTGAAGTTACCGACAAGCATTCGTGGATGCGAGAAAGCAGAACTCGCATTCTTTTGAAGGGAGCGCGGGTCATCGATATTCCGCACTTGGATGTGATCTTCTCGGATCTGGACGTAAAGAGATTTGGCGAACATCGATGGTCTGCGGATGAGAGGTCTAATCGGGATAGGAAGAAGCCTCGCGGCTCCTCCCTCCCACACCACCGGACGTACGGATCACGTATCCGGCGGTTCGATGAGTTGAATTCCTACCGGGGCGCAAGGCTCGGTAGTCCCAGTGATTCGAAGAAGCGCAGTGGCAGTGCAACGGTCAATGCCGGTGTCTTCGATAACCGCCACGGGCCATGGGCCGACTTGCTGGTGTTCCACGCTTCGCGCACGGAGACCCCGCGCTTGCGTAGTTCCCGGTAGCCGGCCGATCCCCATTGCTTCCAGATGTAGCAGCGCAACTTGCGCCGTACCCATTTGTCCACGTCGCGTAGAGGGCTCAACACCTCGGCGATGCCGAAGTATGCTTTCCAGCCAAGCAGGGTTTCTCTCAGCTCTGCCACGATCACTTTCAAACTGGTGCCTCTTGTACGGCGGGTCAGTTCCCGCACCCGGTCCTTGAGCTTCTCTAGCGGCTTGTCCGCCACCTTCAGCTTGGCACCGTTGCGGCTGACCGTGAAGCCCAAAAACTTGCGGTTTATGGGCCGATCCACCGCGCTTTTCAGCGGATTCACTGTGAGCCGCAGTGAGTCACTGACATAGCGTGCCACGCTCGCCATCACCCGCTCTCCCGACCGCTGACTCTTCACCAGAATATTGGCATCGTCAGCATATCGGGCAAACCAGTGGCCGCGTCGGTCCAGCTCCCAATCCAGTTCATCCAGCACCACGTTGGCCAAGACCGGCGACAGAGGACCGCCTTGCGGCACGCCCGTATGAGTGGGTTCGAGTTTGCCCTCCACACTCACGCCGGCCTTGAGGAAGCGGTTGATCAGGCGTAGCAGATCGGCGTCCGGGCAACGGCTTTTCAGCCGCACCATGAGCCGATCCTGATTGACCCGGTCAAAGAAGGCTTCCAGGTCCATATCCACCACCCAGCCATAGCCCGCCCGGATGCACGCCTGCACATGACGTACTGCCTCATGGGCTGAGCGCCCCGGTCGGAAGCCGTAGCTGTTGGGGTGGAAGTGCGGTTCCCATTGCGCCGAGATCACTTGGGCAATGGCTTGCTGTATGAAACGGTCCAGCACGGTAGGGATGCCCAGTTTGCGCATCTTCCCGTCCGGCTTGGGGATTTCCACGCGCTTGACCGGTTGCGGTCGATACTGCCCCGCCTCCAGTTGCACTCGAGTTTCCAGCCAGTGCTGTTTCAGGTACTCCGGCAGTTCATCAACAGTCATGCCGTCGATGCCCGGCGCGCCCTTATTCTGGCGCACTTGCTTCAAAGCGCGTTGCAGGTTGGCCCGCTCCAACACTTGGGCCAGCAACGCTTGGGATGGAATCGAGTCCGGGCGTCCCGGTAATCCAGCGACGAGTTCATCCTGCGGCAGCGCCGCAGCCTGCCGAGGCAGGTGGTCAGATGCAATCCCGTCACTCTTCACCGTGGTCCTTTCTCTCTCATCGTTCGGGCCTTCGGCAGGGGCAGCCCGCCTACTATGCCCTCTGCTGACTCCTCCACGGTATTCAGCGGCCGTTACCAGCCGCCCAGCTTCGATCTTCTGAAGCACCGGGGAGGTCTCCCGGGGTAAGACACGTTACCTTCACTGCATAGACGCCGGATTTACAAAATGTACCCCAACCGCAGATGGAGGGCTTCGCGGTCACGTGCCCGCTCGCCCCAGGTACATCACGCCTCATATCCGGTTTTTGTTCATCGCCCCACAGTTTCGGATTGAGCTTCCTTCAGACCCCGCCTCGCGACGACGCCCTTGCCCTTCTCCTTGCCTTCGGCTCTGCGAAAACCTGGCCATCGGACTTACACCGACGAAGTAACGCGCCATGCCCGGCGCACACGTTTGAATTCACAGGCCTGCGCGGCTTTTCGCGCAGGTCCGGTGGAATGATGGGTTGGGCGACGTGGCATCATTCTCTCGCCCCGGTTTGATAGATATGCTCGATGCAATACACGACACCCTTGACGCGTTTTCCTTGGCACCCATGCCAAATACACTGCTCTTCAGTAAGCCCACCCCGCGATTGAACTAGGAAGTTCTTTTGCAGGGCCGAAACATCGAACTGCTCCCAGTCCGCACCTGCCGGAATGCGAACCACAAACTGGACTTGGTACTTGTCCCATTCGTCAATGCGCCAAAGCTGCTCACATGTTGAGCACTTATGGAGGCAAACCCAGTTCCCCGTAGCGAGCCGGACAGTGGTTTCCTCGAAGCCGGGGCAAGCCTCAAGTTTGAACAGATCAGGAAGACTGGAGCATGCACAACTCATGGCTATAGCGACGCCCAACGTTTGACATAACCGGCGCTGCGCGGCTTCATCGTGCAGCGTCCGGGTTGATGGATGGGTTGGGCCTTGCCAGTTCGTTGCACTTGGCAATATTGGCTTCAACTCGTGGGAGAAAAGTGCTGGGCTCACAGAGAGAGCCGGGCGGCGAGATACGGCAAAGGCCCGCAATAAGAAAATCAGTCACAGCGTCAGTGCAGGCAGGAAATTGTTCAAGGGCAACTGGTCTGGGTGACTGTAGCCCCCATTGATTAAGGAAGCCCTCCATGCGTTGATTCGCCGCCAAAAAGTAGCTGCGATCCTTTTCTGCAACCGCAACCTCCATTTTCGGCAACTCTTGTGCGAGGAACGCACTTGCAGCGGTAGGAAACATGGCGGGAGATTGCTGTCCGTGAGCAATTGAAACGAACAGACAAAGCAGAGTTGCGAGCGCGGTTTTCATAAGGCCCAACGTGGAAGTGAGGGGCAGCCGGAGCGAAGCGCAGGGAACCACAAGCGCAACTTGTGGCTGTCCCGCTCGACTGACTACAAAAGGACTTCCCCCACCCGCCCGGTGGGCTTGCCACCCGGCATCCAAGTACCAAGATTGAATTGCTTAAGCTCAATCTGAAACGGCGAGGAGGGAAGTCAAAATGGATACTACGACGGTTGGTGTGGATCTGGCAAAGAACGTCTTCGTAGCCTGCGTGGCAGACTGCGCCGGTCGGATCGTGGAGCGGCGGGAGTTCAACCGGGCGGGCTTTCTGACGTGGCTCAGCACGCTGCCGACGGGCACAGTGATCGGTATGGAAGCGTGTGGCAGCGCCCACCATTGGGGCTGCACGGCGCAGCGTCTGGGCCTGGCACCGCGCCTGATGGCTGCCGAGTTCGTCCGCCCCTATCGCAAGCGCCAGTCGGTCAAGAACGACAGGGCTGATGCTGAGGCCATCCTCGTTGCCCTTCTGTCGCCCGGCATGCGCTTCATCCCGGTCAAAACCGAGGTCCAGCAGCAGCGCCTGGCCTGGCACAGTCTGCGCGTGGGGTGGGTGGAAGAACGTACCGCGCTCCTTAACCGTGTCCGAGGGTTGCTCGCCGAGTTCGGGTTGATCGTCGATCCTGGCCCAAAGCACTTGCGTGCGCTTCTGGCAGGGCGGGAGTTCGACACCACCTTGTCACCAGCCCTGCGCGGATTGATCCAGAGCGTGCGCGACCAACTCGACGCGCTGGATGCCCGGATCGGCGAGTGCGACCGGCAGATCACGACCCAACAGGCGAGCGACCCGCTGGCGAAGCGGGCGCGGGATCTACCCGGCGTCGGACTCATCACGGCTGACGCCGTGACCGCCAGCGTGGGCGACGCATCGATGTTCAGGAACGGACGCCAGTTTGCGGCGTGGCTCGGTCTCACGCCCAGTCAGTCGGGCAGCGGGGGCAAGACGAAGCTTGGTCGGATCACGCGGCGAGGGGACGACTACTTGCGCACCCTGCTTGTGCAAGGTGCGCGTAGCGTCTTGGCGGCGACGCTCCGAAAGCAGCGGCGGGAATCTCCTGAAAAGCTGACGCGTCTGCAGCAGTGGATCGTCGTGCTCAACGGGCGGATCGGCTATCACAAGACCTTGGTCGCCATCGCCAACAAGCACGCCCGGCAACTGTGGGCAGTGCTGGCCAAGGGCGAGTCCTACAACCCACAGGCCTGGCAACGGGGCTGAGCACAACCGAGCAATGGCAACTGCACATCAGCGATAGACGAACAGGTCAGACCGACCAGCAGAGAGCCTGACTAACCTGATGGCGGATCAATGAGAGAAACGGCTGATCCCTGTTTCCCTGATCCCGCCGACGAATGATTGAGGCCTGCTGGTGCGGTTAGTCGCATGGCCCCGGGGCGAGACCCGATCAAGGCCGATTAGAGAGAGGCAGTCTGTCTGTCCGATCCGTTGCGTATGTGCAGGCGTCAGGAAACAAAAGCAGGTAGGCAGGAAAGGAAAACCGGCCTGGCGGCCGGTCATTGGAAAATGGTACTTGACGGGGAAGTCCTTAGAGATGGGTTAGAGTGCCTCACGGTGGGAATGCCTTTCGGTTAGATTGAAATGTAGACCACGTGGAGATTTGAAGCCGCAGCACTCGCAAGTGGCGCACCCTTCAGGGAAAGACAATGGGTTTCCGCAGTTCGGACAGCCATAATTGAAAGCCGGTAGGCGTTCTTCACACATAGCGACAGGGCGGGCCGAAGCAAGACCGCCTTCGATTAGACCTGTGACGTGCTTAGAGAACCCGCAATCACCTGGCTCGCAGAACAACTCACCGTCGCGGAATACAAGCGGTGACCGACAAAACGGACAAAGTAGCTTTTTGTCCGTGACGAGACGATTGATGGTTGGCCACATAGCGCTCTAACGTTTTAGGTAAGGGGCGCTGCGCGGCGCTTTATCGCGCAGCGTCCAGCGACCGGAGGGAGCGGCCTTGACCGCAGTGTTAGCCATGGCGGTGAAATGCAAGTTTGAAATTCAAGTAGAACGCAGGGGCTAAGAAAAGCACTACAACAGCCGTATTGAGCAGCCAAGCTACACCGTGAGTTGACAGATTGTAGTCACTCGGCATGGCGGCATCCATAAGTGTTCCGACAACAAAGTCGATTACGCAAAAGGCAAACGTTGGTTTCCAATAGTTTCGAACCCACGTCGGATACCACCTGTATGCCAGGGAGAGGATGCCCTGTGCTAACGCAATAGAGGCAACGATAGTTCCGAAGACCAGCAACTGAGGGTAACCAAGGACCGAGCTGTCGTCGGCCGCGAGAAGCCCACCAATTAATACCAAAATTGCGTAAATGGTAGCAATGAGTTTTAGAAGGACAACGGGCATACTTTTTCGGGAATGGCTAACGTGGAAGTGAGGGGCAGCCGGAGCGAAGCGGAGGGAACCAAAAGAGCAGCTTTTGGCTGTCCCGCTCGACTTCAGTGTTAGATTTCAGTGACCAGGACATCGAGGCTCCAACCTCTCAGATCGCACCATTGCTCCGCAAAGGCAATGACCTCAGAAAGCGTTTCACCAGGATGGGAAGTAGTGTTGCAGAAGGCGCCGGGTTTTTCTCCAGAGGTGCCTAGCTCGATACACAACCAGTCCATCGCCTCTTCCCATTCGCTGCAATCAACGCCAAGCGCTGCAAAGAGGTCTGGCTCAAGGCGAATAATTTCACGCAGCACCGGCTTGTGAGCTTCCGAATACTCGATAGTTGAGTGAAGCACAACGCACTTTGCCATGGAGAAATCTAACGTCAAAGCTCAGGGACGCTGCGCGGCTTCATCGCGCAGCGTCCCCTGGAGCGAATTGTTGGGCCATGGATTCGGAAGCTTTACGCGGACCGATTGCAAGGCGTGGACTAGTTTGGCGCGCTTGCGTGTTGACTTCAGCCTAGCCGGAAGGCGGCTTAGCCAATGGCCATTAGGGCCAACAGGAAGACCACGACGCGAGGACAACTGCCGCGAGGTGGGGAGTGGTTTGGATGCGAGCACTTCGATAAAGTGGTCAAGCTGTGCCGGGTCACTGAACAGAAGTGAGTACTCTTCGAACTCCACATGAAGAAAGAGGTACCCATGGTGGGGGACCTGTTTCGGAGCGGGTGGCTCGCACATTTCAGCGGTTCCCGGGACCGGTACATGCACCCAGAATGCTAGCGGTGCCGTCCGCCAGTCGTTTTCGTACGTGAAGTGAAACGACGCGCTCATGTCTGAGGGGCCCAACGTCTGAGATCAGGGGCCACCGGAGCCCGCAGGGCGGAGGAAACCCAACAGCGCAGATGTTGGGTGGTCCCCTGGATCGAGTGGTTGGGCTCAGCAGCCACGGCTGACGCCGGCCAGACTCTCAAGTGCAACCTCCCTGCGCGACGAGTCAAGCAGCGCTGAAAGAAGCTTGGGCTCCGAAAGAGGGAGGAGCACCCCGACATTCTCGTGAATGTCTTCATTGAACACTTGAAGCGACCCAAGCCGTTTCCATCGCCCAGGCGGAATGACGATTTCAAGCTGCCTAAAGAATTCGCACTTTGACGCAAAGATGGAAAAGTGCTGCTCCACCTCAATATGAAGTACTCCCTGCCCGCGTTTCTCCACCGTGATGTAGGGAGATGGAATGGAACCATTGTTGTGAAACCAAGAACGAACAACTAAGTGAAGTTCGTCGTCGCGCAGAAACGTATGAACGAAGGGCTTCATTCCTTCAGTTGGATCGATAGAACCCGTGGCAGAAACAAGACGAACTGGGGGGCCAAGGGATGGGGCATCGTGATGTACAAAGGCGGCTCGGAATGACATACCAATGGCCAAAGCCAATGCGAGACCGACGAGGACGATGTTACGTGCGCGCATTGTGAGCCCAACGTCTGACATGAGGGGCCGCCGATAGGCGGTCCCTCTCGATGGATGGGTTGGGCGTCAGACTACCAATCAACGCAATCATCAGAACCACCGGCCGCTGCTGGAAAGCCCTTGTAGTGAGGCAGGTCGTCTTTCACCGGCAGAACCGCATGCTGACACTGGACATGCGCCTGCGGTTGAAACTTGCCTTTTGGGAACAAGAAAGCGTTAAGGCTTCTGAGGCCGGCTGCCTCGATCTCGGAGAACAAATGTGTGCCGCAGGCTACGCAACGAAACCTCTTGGTTGTTTTCACCACGATGGGAGTCGGTGTCCCCTTGGTAATTTCAACTGCCCCCGCTGGATAGATCACTGAAGCAACATAGGCTGCTCCATGCGCGGCACGACAGTCATCGCAATGGCAATAAAGTTGCACTACTGGCTCGCCAATAACGCGAAGGCCGACTTCACCGCATCGACACTGCAAATCAAGATTTTTCAATTTGTATTCCTCTCGTGATTACTCTGACGCCCAACCCGGCGTTCCAGCGGACACCGAAGGCGGTCCGCTGGAACGCCGGGTTGGGCGGCTTATTCTGAAGCGAACTGTATGCGGGGTTCATTTCTGAGAACTCCTTGTAGCTGAAGATTGACGAGATCCACTTGCAATTTCGTGTCCGCTAGATCAATGAGCCTCTTCCAGAAAAATGAGGTCCAAATTGGAGCATCGCTGCCGACAACGCAGCTCCACGTGACTTTGCTTCCATCGGGTACGAACGATTCCTTTTGCTCTGGTGTGACTTTGCTATAGAACTTTGACCTGTCACACCCGCAGCCGACCCATAGCATGAAGGGCTGACGCAATAGCATGACACACCACCCCCAGTCTTCAGCTATGACTGGCTCTGGTTGATATCCCAGTTCTTCAAACTTCGTGCGAATCCACTCGGCTAATGATTTACCGTAACAGAATGGATTGGTTTCCTCGTCCTCTTTCGGATCGATGACAAAGAGGTCGCTATGAAATGAATGCCATTTGGGATGAGAAGTCATTTTGCGAGACGCCCAACGTTTGACGTGAGGGGCCGCCGTAGCGGCGAAGCCGCGAAGGGAACCTGCAAGCTCAGCTTGCAGGCGGTCCCTCTCGACGGAATTGTTAGCCGAGTGACGATAGCTCATTGAGAGCCTCAATAGCTATGGCGCCAAAACTCTTGCCAGTACCAGGCTCATTGGCACTCACTACGGTCCTTTGAGTTACATCTTTACGTGCGTCGACTGACACGAGAGCGAAGGTGTCCATCGATGTAGTGGCTTCTATGTCAAAGAACTGTCCTTTTGACGTAACCCACTTTGCGTAAGAACTTTGTTCATTGCCGCCACACGGCACGGACGACTCTTGAACAAGGATGCCGTCAGTGGCATCTAAACCTTGTTGGTTTAGTACTGCCTTTATCCATTGCAATCGACTCTCGCTGCGACGAAAAGCTAGGGCAGTCTCCTTGATGTAATGCTTGGCAAGGAGATTTTGCTCTTGGACGTTCAGTTGTCGGCGCTTGAGGAGGTGTTCGATTTCCATTCGGCTAACGTTCAGCTTGAGGGGCGGCCCGGCGCCGCAGGCGACGGGGAACCGAGAAGCGCAGCTTCTCGGCCGTCCCCTCGAAGCGATGGTTAGGCACGGGGTTGGATAACATAGGATGGTTCGTCACCGTCCCGTTGTAGGAGAACAGAATACTTCGACAGATCGACGCGGCCGACCAGCAACGGCGGCAATTCAGAAATGGGCGTGGCGCTGGAGAAGGCGCAAGGAAACTCAGTTCCATTAGGGTTGGGCGTGTGAACGTAGAGTGCGTCATCAGCTGAACTGCCAGGATGCACAAGCGCAAATAGCTGATGTGGAATAGAGGCGACGGCCAATTCAGTTCGAGCATGAGCGAGCGCTCTGAGCAAAGCGTTGAGATGCCGCCGACGATGCACCCATCCAAGATCACCGAAGCCCTTCCAATCAAAATGCGTGTGCCACAAGTCGCACCAGACCTTCGCCGCGAGATCGACTCGGAAATTGTCGGATCTTCTGCGAAGGCGGCGGTAGTAATCGCGGTCTGGGCGCTCTGCGTTCATGAGTGCCTAACGAACTAAGTAACCGGCAGGCAAAAAGCGAAGCTTTTTGGCTGTCCGGTTGACTGGATTGTTAGGCGAAGTGCGCCAATGGTTTTGTTGCACTTCGAAATTTAAACTACGCATCCGCGGCTTTTATTTCGGATTGGTAGGCGTATTCTTCCTGCCCATTGACTTCGAGCCGATATAACGGCTCTCTTTGGAAGTCGTAGAGCCCCACAATTCGCCCAGTGGTACCCGCTTTTACTCCCTCGATAATTAATACAACCTGATGTGCATTGAAATCCACCCCTTCAATTATTTCTCTGCGGGAGAACTTGTTTCGAAGGATTTCTATGGTGTTGTCTTCACAATCAAGAGCGTATGCTGCGGGCGCCAGATGGCGAGGGATTCTGGCTTGTTGTCGCATTAGATGGAGAGTGTGTATTGCCGAGGGGCCCCAGCCATTTATCAATGACGCAGCGCCATCGTCGATGCCACTGCCGAGAGCGTACATCCGGCACGCAAGAAGAATAGCGATTTCTCGCGGTAGGCTCGCCTGCGACAGGCCTAGCATATTGGCGATCCCCATTAGGGTGGCAGCAATGATCCCGAGAAATATTCCATATACAAGACGAAGGACGATCATTTCAGTTCCAAGAGAGTATTTACGCCTAAGGAGACGCTGAACAAATCCCCGCCCAGCCTCTCCCGAGCGAGTTTCCGGCCAAGTCCATTCAAACATGCTGACCGCCAGGCATCAAAAGACCGATTTTCGAGGAGCATGCCTCCGATTTCACCGCTCAGGACGCACCTCGGGCATGCATCGCCGGCATGCGCCTTTGGGCGAGCAGCAGATTGGCGAAGCCAAACAGCGAGAAGAGTTGCGCCTCGTTCTTCGCCAGCCCGCGGTAGCGGGTCTTGCGATGCCGGAAGAGGTTCTTGATCACGTGGAAGGGATGCTCCACCTTCGCCCGGATGCTCGCCTTGAGCTTCTCGAAGCGCTCCTGCAACCGACCCAACGCATCGGCGGGCAGGGCCTTGCGCACGCTGCGCTTCATCGCCACCAGCCATTCAACGGTCTTGCCCTGGTTCTCGGGGCGTTTCTCGACGCCTTGGTAACCCGCATCACCGAACACGGTGTGCTCCTTGCCGTGCAGCAGGGCATGGGCCTGGCTGATGTCGCTGGTGTTGGCGGCTGTCGTGACCAGCGTATGCACCAGTCCCGACTGTGCATCGACGCCGATGTGAGCCTTCATGCCGAAGTGCCAGTTGTTCCCCTTCTTTGTCTGGTGCATCTCCGGGTCGCGCGCCTTCGCTTTGTTCTTCGTCGATGGCGGGGCCGCGATCAGCGTGGCATCGACAATCGTTCCTTCACGCAGGATCAGGCCTTGTTCGGCCAGATGGGCATTGATGGCCTCGAAGATCTTGCGCGTGAGCCCGTGGGTTTCGAGCAGCCGTCTGAACTTCAGCAGCGTCGTTGCGTCCGGCGCCGACTCCCGCGACAGATCAATCCCCACGAAGCCCCGGATCGCCTGGCTGTCGTAGAGCGCATCCTCCATCCCCTCGTCGGAGAGCCCGAAGCACTGCTGGGCCACATACATGCGCAGCATCCGCGCCTGGCCAATCGGAGGGCGCCCACGGCCTTCACCCTTCGGATAGAACGGCTCGATCTCGGCCTCCAGCGCCGCCCAAGGCGTCACCGTGTTGATCCCGGCAAGAAAGCGATCGCGCCGCGTCAGCTTCTTCTTCGCGGCGTACTCCAGGTCAGAAAAGCTCGATTGCATCGATCAAGGTCTCGTAAAGGGAAGGCACTGCGGGATTATCTCGCGTGTGCTCGTGTGCCGGGGGGCGGGGAATAAATCAGTGGCTCCCTAACGTAGAAGCTCACCGGACGGCGGACAGCGAAGCTGGCCGACGGTCCGGTGGAGCGGATTGTTGGGCGTAACGCGATGAGGAAACCTCATTCGGGTTTTCCAAGAAGAACGAACCAAACGAAGGAAAGGATGGCAATTGATATTCCCGGAGCCATTACAGATGCAAAGACAATTTGAACGGTGTGCCAGATGCGCGACTGAACAAAGCTGCGGCTGGACCAAAAGAAAAATAGCCCAGCGACGACTACAGGCACCCAGACGAATGCTATGTGTGCCCCAAATGACCAAAGTGCATGAGGGGGGACAAACAGCCAAGCAATTGCAATAAAAAGGACGTGATAGGCCAGCACTAGTAAAAGCGTTCCAATGAAAGCGTTTAGCGGGCTACCGTGGATCAATCGCGACATCATGACGCCCAACGTGCTAGCTCAGGGATGTGCCGCTTGTCGGCGCGTCCCCTGGAGCGACGGGTTGGGCGGCAGACGGCCAAAGCATGATGAGGCAATGCTCGTTGCCGACCGCCAAGCCAGAAAAATAGGCGCGCCCAGAGTAGGTGGACGGCGCTACAGAAAGCTGAGGACAGTCGGACACGTACTCCGTGCAACCACAGAGAACTGCCGTTCCTGAAGGCAACGAAAGACTGAATTCGGCTTGATGTTCCCACTCTCCTTCCACATCGAAAGGCTCGGCAACAAATGCAATCTCTACCGGTATTTCAGCAGCAGACTCGGTATGAAAGACGACGATATGCGGCGCAGTGCGCAGACGCCGCAACATGTCTTGGTCTGTAACTTTCTCTGGGATCAACGGCGCGATGCCAGCGTCCATAAGGTAGAACTGGTGATAGTCTGCAAACACTTGGAATTCGCGCACGTTATTCATGACGCCCAACGTTTGACGTGAGGGGCCGCCGCAGCGGCGAAGCCGCGAAGGGAACCCACAAGCGCAGCTTGTGGGCGGTCCCTCTCGACGGAATGGTTAGGTGCCACTTTTTGCCAGACCTTGGGCGACGATTTGAAACACGGAATTTCTGTACTCGTGAAAATCAGCATAGAAAATGAACTTGGAGCCGCAAGCTGGGCAAACGACCTTTGTGACGCTAGGCCAACCACCGGTTAGTGCTTTGCATTTTTCGGACAAATCAAAGAACTTCTCAATTTCCTGAATTTCTTCACTCGAGAAATTTTCTTTCCATCCCCATGCGCCAGCGTGAATTTCTTTGAACGTAATTTTCAGTGGTTTTTTGCAATGTGTGCACGAGCATGCATAGATTGCTTGATCGGTTTGCCACCCATCAAAGAATGGGGCTCTGGTGTTGCTGGGGACAAGGTTCGTAGGAGCGAGACTCATGTGGCACCTAACGTGAAGTAGACGACATCTGACGTCCTTGGCGTCTTACACGACACTCGCATAAGCCGCCGGGGTGTGCTAAGTTGCTGTATGTAAAAACAGTGCTCGCGGAGTTTTGCGCCATGATGTCGTCTACCCTTCTTGCTGCGCCTCCCTCGTCGCCCCGCTTGCTGGATCAGGTTCGGGAGAGGATCCGGGTCAAGCACTACAGCCTGAGAACCGAGCAGGCTTATCTGGGATGGATTAAACGCTACATATTCTTTCATGACAAGCGGCACCCGCGGGACATGGGCAAGGCAGAGGTGGAGGCATTTCTGGGCGCACTGGCCGTGGAGCGCAACGTGAGTGCCGCCACGCAAACCCAGGCGTTGTCGGCTTTGCTCTTTCTGTATCGGGAGGTGCTGGGTATCGAGTTGCCTTGGCTGGATGATCTGGTGCGTGCGAAGAAGCCCAGACGCCTGCCGTCGGTGTTGACCCGCGCTGAAGCGTCAGCCTTGCTTGGTGCGATCGATGACCCGGATGTCATCCTTCCTGCACGGCTTTTGCAAGGGCGCTGGCTGGCAGTACGTATTTCCTGTGGCGGGGTTCTCGCGCGATCCCCGGAGTGGGGCGGTGCGCCGCCATCATCTGGATGAACGGCGGGTCCAGCGGGCGGTCAAGAAGGCGGGCGCGGGGTGGTGAGTCCGCTTGATGCGGCGTTGTGAGTGTGTCGTGGGATGTGCGTGTGGGCGAATGAACTGGCCCTACGGGATGCTGGCGGTGTGTGCCGCCGTCTGGACCGACGGCGGCGGAGGGACGATCAGTAGATTTCCCGCGTTTCCAGGAACTTGATGTTGGGGAAGCGTTCCTGGGCCATTTGCAGGTTGACCCGGTTGGGGGCGAGGTAGACGTAGTCGCCGTTGCCGTCCAGGGCCATGTTGGCGGGAGATTTGTCGGCGAGGGCCTTGAGGTCGGCGTCGGCGCCGCGCAGCCAGCGGGCGGTGGCGTAGCTGCAGGATTCGAACATCACGTCCACGCCGTATTCGAACTCCAGCCGGTGGGCGACCACGTCGAACTGCAGGGTGCCGACGGCGCCGAGGATCAGTTCGTTGGTGGTGGTCGGGCGGAACAGCTGGGTGGCGCCTTCCTGGGCGAGCTGTTCGAGACCCTTCTGCAGTTGCTTCATCTTCAGCGGGTTCTTGATCTGGGCGCGGCGGAAGTATTCCGGCGCGAAGCTCGGGATGCCGGTGAACTGCAGGTCTTCGCCTTCGGTGAAGGTGTCGCCGAGGTGGATGGTGCCGTGGTTGGGAATGCCGATGATGTCGCCGGCCCAGGCTTCGTCGGTGGTGTTGCGGTCTTGCGCCATGAAGGTGATGGCGTTGTTGATGGCCAGGCTCTTGCCGGTGGACACCTGCTTGAGCTTGCCGCCGCGCTCGAAGCGGCCGGCGCAGACGCGGATGAAGGCGATGCGGTCGCGGTGCTTCGGGTCCATGTTGGCCTGGATCTTGAACACGAAGCCGGAGAACTTCTCCTCGTCCGGTGCCACCTGGCGGGTCTTGGCCGGGCGGGCCAGCGGGGCAGGGGACAGATCCACCACGGCGTCGAGCAGGCTCTGCACGCCGAAGTTGTTCACTGCCGAGCCGAAGAACACCGGGCACTGCTTGCCGCCCAGGTAGGCTTCGCGGTCGAAGGTGTGCGACGCGCCGCGCACCAGTTCGATGTCCATGCGCAGTTCGTCGGCCTGCTCGCCGATCACTTCGTCGAGGCGCGGGTTGTCGAGGCCCTGGATGATTTCCGAGGTGCCTTTTTCGGCCTTGGGGTCGAAGAACTGGATGGTGTCGTTGTACAGGTGATACACGCCGCGGAAGCGCTTGCCCATGCCGATCGGCCAGGTCATCGGGGCGCACTGCATGCCCAGCACCGATTCGATCTCGTCGAGCAGGTCGATGGGTTCGCGGCCTTCCCGGTCGAGCTTGTTGATGAAGGTGACGATGGGCGTGTCGCGCAGGCGGCACACGTTGAGCAGCTTGATGGTCTGGGCTTCGACGCCGTTCACCGAGTCGATGACCATCACCGCCGAGTCCACCGCGGTGAGGGTGCGGTAGGTGTCTTCGGAGAAGTCTTCGTGGCCCGGGGTGTCGAGCAGGTTGATGACGCATTCGCGGTACGGGAACTGCATTACCGACGAGGTGACCGAGATGCCGCGCTGCTTTTCCAGCTCCATCCAGTCGGAGGTGGCGTGGCGCGCGGCCTTGCGGGCGCGGATTTCGCCGGCCACCTGGATGGCGCCGCCGAACCAGAGCAGCTTTTCGGTCAGCGTGGTTTTACCCGCGTCGGGGTGGGAAATGATCGCGAAGGTGCGACGGCGGGCGATTTCCTGGGTGGCGGACATGATGCGGTGCGGTAAGACGGAAAGGCGGCGATTATACAGGCAGCCGGTGGCCACCCCAGGGGCGGCCGCCTGTCCATTTCAGCCTCAGGCGGCCAGAGCCGTCCGGATGCCGTCCAGCGCGGTGATGGCGTCGGTCTTGGCCTGCTCCCGTCCGGCTGCCGCATCCAGTTTTTGCAGTGCTTCCAGCAGGATGTCGATGGTGGAGGCGACGGACTCCCGCTCCCGCGGCGTGGCATGGCTGCTGGCTAGCGCCGCATAGAGTGTCCTTGCCTCGCCGAGCCGTTTGGCGCCGCTGCGTCCGCCGGCGGCCAGTTCGAGCAGGCCATCGGCCAGCTGCAGGTCGGCCTGGCCAGCCCGGTCCCAGAAGTCCTTGGTGGGCAGGGCTTCCTGATCGCGCAGCGACTTGAGCAGAGCCCGCATGGCGGTCGGTTCGCCGTCCGGAAAGCCGGCTGCCAGCCCGAGCAGTGCGCAGGCATTGGCCGCGTTGAGGGCCGGATAGCGGATGTCGCCGCCTTCCTGACGCGCCTGGATGGCGGCTCGTCCGTAGGCATCCAGCATGCTGCCGAGGGCCTTCAGTGCCGCGTTCTGATCGCCGGTCTGCAGGTGGCAGGCCATGCGCCGTTTGTCTACAGCCCCCTGCAGGTTGATGCGCTCGACGCTGGCTGGACGGTAGCGGCTGTCCACCGCGAGGATGGCGGCCGCCTCGTCGAGGAGGGCCAGTGCATCGACGGTGTTGCCCCCCTCGGCGACGACCCTCGCCCGTCGGGTCAGCATGTTGGCGAGTTGCTCCTCGGCTTTGCGCGACGTGCTGGCGTCGGTGGCTGCGAGGGCACGCCGGTAGAAGTCGATGGCTTCGTCGTGGCGGTTGTATTCCCCTTTGAGAGCGCCGAAGGCCTCCAGGACCTTGCCTTGCTTGATCCAGCCCTGGCGCTCGCACAGGGCCTGCAGGGCCTTGGCATGGCGCTCGGCGTAGGCTGCAGCATCCTTGTCCAGGGTCAGCGCGTGGCTGGCGCGTAGTGTGAGGCGCTCCAGTTCGCAAAGGACTTCGGACGCGGCCAGGTAGTGGTCATAGTTGGCGGGCTTCGCTTTCGGGGCCGCGGTGCGCTGTGGGCGCGGCAGCACGAAGCCTGGATCGCCGTAGCACTGATAGGCACCCCAGGTGTTGGAGCTGCTGTGGGCATCGAAGGTGGCGCTGCGGGCGGCCAGCACCGAATCGCCGAAGTTGGTGCCATCCAGGAAGTGCTCGTAGAAGGTCTCGGCGAACAGCTGGGCCGCGTCGTCCAGTACCTCCCAGCCGGCGGCGATGACGCAGCGCACGCCGATCTCGATGAGCTGGGTGGCCAGGTTGGCGGCCAGCCCGGGGCTGCCGGGGCGGGCGGAGGACGGGGCGCCGCTCGCCCTCTCCTCGATGCGGCCGAGACTGCAGCAGTTGATGAAGACGAAGTCGGGAACGGCGCGCATCTGCGCAATGTGGGCGGGCGTCAGCAGGTCGCCGCCGCCGATCACCATGCCGGTGGCTTTGCCAACGGCGGGGAGTCCGTCGGTGGCGGGGATGTCCTGCTGGTACACGCCGTGGCCCGACAGGTGCAGCATGCGCCACTCGCTGCTGAACAGGTCGAGGAGGATCTGCCGGGCTTCGTCCTGGATGTGCAGGCTGGTCTCGATGCCGGAGTCGTCGAACAGGCCGCACACGCTCTGGGCTTCCTTCTCGGCCCCGGTCAGCGAAGGCAGAAAACGGTGCCAGGCACCGAGCTCCGGATTGCCGACGACCAGGGCCTTGAACTCGCAGCTGCGCCGGACGTTGAGGCTGAACTGGCCGGTGGACAGCTGGCGGATCAGGCCGCTGCGCACCGACAGGGGCTGACCGCTGTCGCTGTCGTGCTCGGTGGCCCGGTCGCGCAGCAGTTCCCACGGGTAGGCGGCGGCAGTCTTGTCCACGATGAGCTGGACGCGCCGGCGGTCGGGCGCCAGGTCCTTCAACCAGTTCGGGATCAGGAGTTCGAACAGGGCCCGGCCGACCTGTTCCTGATCTGTGGTGGTGCCGATCAGGCTCTGGGTGAAGCGTTCGATGTCCTTGAAGGGCACTGCGTTGTAGGTGCGCTCTGCACGGGCCAGTTCGCCGTAGACGTCGAACATCAGGCGCGGCGCGCCGTCGTCGGTGCTGCCCACCGCGCTGATCGCAATGCGCTGCCAGCTGCCCTCGTCCGCTGCGCTGCTGGCGCGCCGAAGTCCGCCCTTGTGGGGGAGGATTGCCGCATCCACGAAGAAAGCGCGGGCCAGGGCGCGATCCACGCTGACCGAATCCTGGGCGGCGCGTAGCGCGTTGATGGCACGGTCTTCAAGGACTTCGACGAAGTCCAGCCGGTCCAGGCGCAGTTTGCCGGCGAGGCCGGCCCGTTCCAGGCGCAGGCGGGCGTCCCGGTGGCCGCGCAGCGTGGCGGCCACCGAGTCGGCGAGGCTCAATTCACCGATGCCGGCGCCGATCAGCAGGGCGCTGATGCCGACGCTGAGGGGCTGTTGCCTGTCGGCGGGGGCCTTCAACTCCTCGGCTTCCAGCTCTTCGGTGGCGTAGGTGGCGACCGCTTTGGCCACCGATTGGGCGAGTTCTCCGGCCGACAGCTGGCCGATGCGCCCGATGCCGATGACGATGGCACCCTTGGCGAAGCGTTCATCCGGGCGTTTGCGATAGATCGAGAAGGTGCCCAGGGCGCCGGCGTGGAGACCGGCGTCGAGCCGCTTCTGCATGCGTCCGCCGAGGGCCTGGTCGAGCAGCTTTTCGGCGAATTCGAGGGCGTTGGCTCCCCAGGTGTGGCCGACCAGCACGGCCGACTCGGCGTACATCAGGTCGCCGTGGAGAGTGCGTACTTCGGTCCGGTAGCCGCCCCGCGCCGTCTTGCGGGCCGAGCGAATAGCGCCGCCAGTGGCGGCGGCCAACAGCTCGCCGCGGCTCGGGTAGAGGACCGCGTCGGCTTCGTCGGTGCGCCAGGGTTGCAGCGCCGCGATACCGCGGGAGACCGGTGGCTGGGTGGCCAGGCGGTCGCTGCGGCCTTTTTCGAGCAGATCCAGGTAGCCGTCGTATGCTTCCGTGGCCTTCGGCATGTCGCCGTGCACGCTGCGCACGTAATACACTCGGCCACCCTTACGGCAGCTGTCGGGGATGCCGGTGGACCAGGGGACGCGGCCGTCGCCCTCGGGGGTGGCGAGGATCTGGAAGAGTCCGGCGGCGTCGATGACGGCCTTTTCGGGGGTCTGGTCGGCCAGGCCCGCCACATACACCAGACGCGGGCTGGAGAGCAGCGGGTCGGACTTGTCGAGGGTTTGCCACACCGTCGCCGACTGGCCCAGCACGTCGGCAGGCGGCAGCGGCCACTTGGCTTTGGCGTCGGCCTGCCTGAAGGCGTTCCAGGTGTCGGTGTTACGGATGTGTTGGTCGTCGCCGCTGGCGGCCCAGGGCAGCAACTCCATGACGCCGGGGAACTGGCCGGCGGTCTTGAGGAGTTCCTCCTGGGAATGGCAGAAATCCAGCAAGGCCAGCTGGCGGAAGAAGCTGTCGCGGCCGGTGAGCAGCAGGGTGATCGAATGGGAGCCTTGGTTCGGCGTGCCCAGCATCAGGGCCCGCGGATCGCCGGGGTGGTTGTTCCAGGCGTTCCACAGCTCGGGATGGGCGGCGAAGGTGGCGCGCAGCAGAACGCCGCCCATGGAGTGGACGACGATGTGCACGGGCTTGCGTTCGGGCGCCGTCGCCACGATGGCGTCCGCGATCCGCTGCGCCAGTCCGTCCACCGCTGTGGCTAGCGGCTTGCGCCAGTCGTAGCCGTACATGTCCACCTTGTAGCCACGCTGGCGCAGGCTGTTGGCGAGGGGCACGTAGGTGTCGGCGAGGGGTTGGCCGGGCTGCACGTCGCCGTCGATGGCGAGTTTGTCGCGGAAGGCGCCGCCGGCCAGGGACAGGATGCTGGCCCACACTTCGCTCTTGTTCACCAGCAGCTGGCTGCCGCACAGGCCGGGCACCAGCACCACGGTGCCGCGGGGCTGGGCGGGGTCGGGCTGCGCGCGGGGGCCGAACAGGCCGCGGGCCTGTTCGGCCGTGACGTCGGGCAACGGCCATTCCCCGTGGTAGTCGTGGAACAGGTTGTCGGCATCGGGGGCCTGCACGAGGGCGGCGACCACGGCGGCGGCGCTGTCGTCGTTATGGAAATAGCGGAAGTGATTGACGTCGCCGCCGCTGCGGAACTGCACGCGGCAGCGCGGGGCATTGGCCGGCGTGGGGCGGATGGCACCGTCGAGCATCGAGCGGGTGTCCACCACTAGGTCGTGGTCGCGCTCGTAGAAGCGGTCGGCAAGCCAGATGCGCAGCGCGGCGAGGCGGTCGCCCTCCATCGGCGCGGCATCGCCGGCGATCACGTAGAGCTCGCCCCGGGCTGGCGCCGCGTTGATGACGCCGAGCAGCGGGGCGCCGGGCATCATGGCCTGCAGGCCGGGCAATTGATCCACGCGGCGGCGGCTGGCCAGCACCGAGGCGACGGTTTCGGTGACCATGTCGAGACCGGCCTGCAGCAGTTCCGGCACGCCGAAGCCCCGGCTCTCGCTGGCCTTCATCTCCAGGCCGATAGCGGCGAGCACCATCAGCGAGCCCCACTGGTCCAGCTTGTCGCCGGCCAGGCTGGTGCCGCGGGCTGGGCAGGCGGCGCGCACGAAGCGCTCGATGATGAGCTCCGGGCGGCTGCGCAGTTCATCCATCAGCGTGCCGAGGGCGTCCCGGTGGCACTTGATCGCGGCCTGCTGATCGGCGTCGTCGGAAGCGCGCGGGCCGAGGGCCTGCTGGGCTTCGACCAGATCGAAACCGTCCGGGTCGAGGCACAGCAGCTCGCCGACCAGGCCGCCGCGGGAGTGGGACAGGAAGCTGATGCGGCCTTTCTTCGGCAGCAGGCGGGCGGCGTCGAGGGCGTTCTCGATGGGGCTGCGGGTTAGCGTCCAGTGTTCGAGGGCGTAGATGCGCTCGCCGTAGTGTTCGCGCAGGGCCTGCCAGTGGTCCTTCTGGTCTTGCCACAGGCGGCCGAAGCTGCCGGCTGTGCTCGACCCGGTGCCGTGCAGCAGCAGCAGGGTCGGGCCGCCGTCGGAGATGGGGGCGGTGAGGCGCGGGCCGAGAGTGCCGTCGGCACGTAGCGGGAACACGCCTTCCACCGGGATGGCCCGGTTCTGGACCTTGTCGACGATGGTGTTGCGCAGCGCATCGTCGGGCTTGATGTTGAGCCAGCGCAGTGCCTTGAGCGCCAGCTGGCCGACAAAGCCGCGCTGGGCGCCGGGCAGGCTGAGGGATGTGGGCAGGGACCAGGATTCGTCGTCATTGAGCCCGCGCGCTTCGCCGGCATGGGGATCGCCGAGGCGGGCGCGCAGGTCTTCGGCGGAGGTCCAGAAGCGCAGGCCGCCTTCCAGTTCGACTTCGACCAGTGCGCCGTCGGGAATCTCCTGCACGAGATCGTCGCCGGCCCCACGAGCGCTGCCGGCGATCTCGATGGCCGAGGCCTCGATGCCGGCGAACAGATCGGCGGTGCGTCCCTGGCGGGTCAGCCACAGGCCCGCCTCGCCTTCCTTATCCTGTCTCCTGCCGTTGACGCGCAGTTTGAGTGTGCCTGGCATGGCTTTTCTCCCCCTGGTTGTTATCGTTGCGGACGGCGACCGTCGAGCCTGAGCACGCGGTTGTTCCGGGGAAGAATAGCCCTCATGGGGCCGGAATCAAGATTCGAAATGCATTTTTGAACCCACCTCAGGTGCGTTTGAACTCCATCATCATCAGGCGGCGTCCGTCGGATTCGTGTTTGCCGACGACGCGGAAGCCCAGCCGGTTGAAGCGGCCCGTGCGGGCGGTGGATACCAGCAGGCGCCCGCTGGGGAAGTTCTCCATGACCCACGCGATGCGCGCCGCGATCAGCCCGCGGGCGATGCCCTGGCCGCGCACGTGCTCGGCTACTGCCGACATGTACAGGATGTGGGTGTCGATGGCCCAGTCGGCGGCTTTGATGCCGCCCGCGCCGACGATCTCGTCGCCGCGGCGGGCAACGAAGAAGTGGCGGTAGAACGGCGCTTCGGCGGAGACCAGCTGGGCCGCGATGCGGGCCCGGTCATAGCGCTGCGGATTGTCGAAGGACGCCAGCAGTACGGCGGCGGTGGCTTCGCGGCCCGCATGGTCGTCGGGCTGCAGCAGGTCGATGGTGATCGGTTCCGTGGCGCATCCTCCCGATTGGCGGCGCCGGAGAGGCGCCGTGGCCGCCATTCAACCTGCGCCGTGTTGCAGGCGTGTTGCGGCCGGATGCGGGAGACGCCGGGGCGGAAAACGACTATGGAACGACGAAGAAGCGGTACTTGCTGGGCAGGCCCTTGCGCAGCTGGATGCCACGCCCGGTGGCGGCCGGGTCCCGCGTGAAGATCTTGACCTGAGCGGACGGGCGAACCAGCAGCTCGTCTGCATCGCAGCGGATGATGCCGGCCTCGGTCTGGCGCTGCTTGCACAGGGTCAGCCACAGGGGGCCATTGAGGGGCGCTTCGGCGGCCGGCGGTGCAGGGGTTTCTTCCACGGCGGTTTCGCTCTTTGGGGCGGCCCGGTCCGGCTTGTCCTGCTTGGGTTTGTCGCTCCGCGGTGGCCGCGGGCGCGGTGCCGGAGTCGGAGCCGGCTTGCTGCCGGTGGCGTCCTCCGTTGCCTCGTGCCTGGGCGGGGCACTCTTTTCCGCCGGTGCGTCGGGTTTCAGGGTAGAGCAGGCGCCCAGGGTGAAGGCAGCCAGTACGGCGAACAGGGAAGGACGAAGGTGGGAGAAATGCATGATGAATCGGCGGCCGGAATCGGCGGGATTCTAACATGGGGGCCCGGCTTGGCCGGGGCGGCGGCACGGCCCCGCGGGATGAGTCCGGGGCGGGGCCGTTGGGAAACGGTTGTCAGTGCTCGCGCGGGAAAGCCGCTTCCGGACGCATCAAAACGCGCGATCGAGGGTGCGGGAGTTCTTCGGGTCGCGGAAGATCAGCGGCTTGACGGTGGCGGCCTGCTCGGCCTTGGCCAGCACGGTGTCGATGAGGGCGTGGTCCGGTGACTTGGGGCACACAGGGTCGGTGGCGTCGGCCTTGCCAGTCAGCATGAAGGCCTGGCAGCGGCAGCCGCCGTGGTCTTTCTCCTTGTCTTCGCAGCTCTGGCAGGTTTCCGGCAGCCAGGCGGTGCCGCGGAAGCGGTTGAACAGCGGCGACTCGTGCCAGATCCAGTCCAGCGCGTGCTCGCGCACGTCGGGGAACTCGAGGCCCGGCAGCATGCGGGCGGTGTGACAGGGCAGGGCCAGGCCGTCAGGGGTGACGGACAGGAATACTTCGCCCCAGCCGTTCATGCATTTCTTGGGCTTCTTCGACTGGTAGTCCGGCGTCACGAAGAGGATGCGCATCTTCTTGCCGAGTTTCGCTTTCCAGCGTTCGGTGACGGCCTCGGCTTCGGCCAGCTGGGCGGCGGTGGGCATCAGCGCCTCCCGGTTGAGGAAGGCCCAGCCGTGATACTGGGTGTTGGCCAGTTCCAGGTATTCGGCGCCGATCTCGACAGCCATCTCGATGATGCGGTCGAGGTGATCGATGTTGGTCCGGTGCAGCACGCAGTTGATCACCGTCGGGTAGCCGGCGGCCTTGGTCATCGCCGCCACCTTGCGCTTCAGCTCGAAGGTGCGGGTGTTGGTGATGAGGTCGTTGGCTTCGCGGGTGGCGTCCTGGAAGGACAGCTGGATGTGGTCCAGGCCGGCTTCCTTCAGGGCCGCCAGGCGCGCCTCGGTGAGGCCCACGCCGGAGGTGATCAGGTTGGTGTAGAAGCCCAGCTTGCGGGCTTCGCCGACGAGGATCTCGATGTCGTCGCGGAGCAGCGGTTCGCCGCCCGAGATGCCGAACTGGGCGGCGCCCATCTCCCGCGCCTCGCGGATCACCTTCAGCCAGTCCTCCGTCGCCAGCTCCGGCCCGGTCTGCGCGAAGTCCACCGGGTTGTAGCAGAAGGCGCAGTGCAGCGGGCAGCGGTAGGTGACCTCGGCCAACAGCCACAGGGGGCCGGGGCGGCGGGGGACGAGCAGGGGTTCCATCATGCGTCCTTCCAGGTGATCCAGTTCTGTTCGTCGGCCATCTTGAGGAAGGCTTCCACGTCGGCGCTCAGGTTGCTGGCGTTGAACGCGGCTTCCAGGTCGGCGACGATCTCCGCCACGCTGCGCTCGCCGTCGCAGCGTTTGAGGATCTCGCCGGCGCTCTGGTTGAGCTTGACCATCCCTTCCGGGTACAGCAGTACGTGGGCCTGCTGGGCTGGCTCCCACTGGAAGCGGAACAGGCGGTTGATGGCGGGGCGGGCGGTAGCGGTGGTCATGGCAGGTGTGCCTTCTTCTGTCCTGTGGGGTCGAATTCATTCGACCGCGGTGGCTCATCGACGAGATCTGGTCGAATGAATTCGACCCCACGGTCTGGCGTTACCGGGGGCCGCCTTCCAGGCCGTACTTGACCATCATCGCGTCGTTCATGGACCACAGGATGTCGAGCTTGAACTTGAGGATGTCGAGCGCACGGAGCTGGGCGGCGCGGGTGTCGAAGTAGCCGAGGGTGATTGCCAGGCCTTGTTCCACGTCGCGGCGGGCCTGGGTGACCCGGTTGCGGAAGTACTGCAGGCCGTCGGATTCGATCCACGGATAGTGCTCGGGCCAGTTGGCGAGGCGCTGCTTGTGGATGGTGGGGGCGAACAGCTCGGTGAGGCTGGAGCACACGGATTCCTGCCACGGGCGCTGGCGGCAGAAGTTGAGGTAGGCGTCGCAGGCGAAGCGCACGGCGGGGATTACGTGGCGCTGGTCCACGATCTCCTCGCGGCTGAGGCCGACCGCCTGGCCGAGGCGCAGCCAGGCTTCGATGCCGCCGGCGTCGTCGCCGTGGCCGTCGTGGTCGAGGATGCGCTGGATCCACTCCCGGCGCACGTCCCGGTCCGGACAGTTGGACATCACCGCGGCGTCCTTCTGCGGGATGATGATCTGGTAGTAGTAGCGGTTGGCCACCCAGCCCTGGATCTGCTCACGCGTGGCCTTGCCGGTGTTGAGCATGACGTTGAAGGGGTGGTGGATGTGGTAGGCGGCGCCCTTGTCGCGCAGCTGCGCTTCGAACTCTTCGGGCGTCCAGGGGCGAAGTGGGTCTTGGCTCACAGTGCGATCTCCATGCCGTCGTAGGCCACCTCGATGCCGGCGGCGGTCAGGGCCGCGCGTTCTGCCGAGCTTTCGTCGAGGATCGGATTGGTGTTGTTGATGTGGATGAGGACGCGGCGCACGTGGCGCGGCAGACGGGCGAGCTGTTCGATCATGCCGCCGGGGCCGCTCTGGGCCAGGTGGCCGATGTCGCGGGCGCGCTTTTTCGACAGGCCCAGGCTGATCATCTCGTCGTCGGTCCAGAAGGTGCCGTCCACCATCACGCAGTCGGCGCTGCTCATCGCGTCGAAGACGGCGTCGTCCACTTCGGCCAGGCCGGGCGCGTAGAACACCCGCTTGCCGCTGGCCGGGTCGATGACGGTGAGACCGATGTTGTCGCCGGGCACCGGGTTGCCGCGGTGCGGAGAGTAGGGCGGCGCGGCAGACAGCAGAGGCATGGCGCGCCAGTCCAGGCTGGCGGAGCCCTGCGGGTGGAAGCTGCGGCCGTCGAGCGGAACCGGCTGGCGGTCCACGCCGCAATAGTGTTCGAGCAGGTGCAGGATGGGGTTGCCGCGGGTCAGATCCTCGAACACCGGGTCGGTGGTCCAGATCGGCCACGGGCTGCCCTTTTCGCGCAGCATGTAGAGGCCGGTGGTGTGGTCGATCTGGGCGTCCACCAGGACGACCGATTCGATACCGCAGCCGCGCAGGCCTTCGCTGGGCCAGGTGCCGGCAAATTGCTGGAATTGCTGCAGGATGTCCGGCGAGGCATTGACGAGGGTCCACTTGGCGCCGTCGGCGCTCACTGCGATGGACGATTGGGTGCGGCGCTGCAGGCCAGCCTGGCCGGCACGTATACCCCGGCAGTTGGCACAGTTGCAGTTCCACTGGGGAAAGCCACCGCCGGCGGCGGAGCCGAGAACTCGGATTTTCATGGCTTGGACGTGACCGCAGAGGCTGGGTGGGGCGTTGCGGAACCGGGGGGCCGAGCCGCAACGCCGACTCGCTGTCGCGAGATGGAAGGACAGACCTTTGACGGGTCTATCCGGGCGCCATCACTTGGCGGCGATGTACATGGTGATTTCGAAGCCGAAACGCAGATCGCAAGCTTGGGGGGTGGTCCAGGTCATGATGAGTCTCCAATTTTTTGATTGATGGTTACGGTCCGCCGGAAGGCGAATCCGTGGAGAGCATTGTTGCGGGGGGCGGCATACTTGCGCCTCACGAAAATCATGATTTCGAGGTTGGGATGGCAAATGGACTGCTCGACGTGGGCGACGGCCACCGGCTGTATTACGAGACCTGGGGCAACCCGGCCGGCGCGCCGGTGGTGGTGCTCCACGGCGGGCCGGGCAGTGGCTGCAGTCCGCGCCTGCGCGAGCTCTACGATGCGCAGCGCCATCACGCGGTGTTCTTCGACCAGCGGGGCTGCGGGCGCTCGCTGCCGCTCGGCGAGATCCACGCCAACACGACGATGCATCTCATCGACGACATCGAGCGCCTGCGCCGCCATCTCGGCATTGCCCGCTGGTGGGTAAGCGGCGGCTCCTGGGGGGCGACGCTGGCGCTGGCTTACGCTGCGGCGCATCCGCAGGTGGTGGATGGCGTGGTGGTGCGCAGCGCCTTCATGCCGGGCGACGGCAATGTGCGCTGGTTCTTCGAGGGGTTGGCAGCGTTGCGGCTTGAGGCCTGGCGGGCCTTGTCCGCGGCGCTGGGCGATGCGTCGGATCTGCTGGCCGAACTGGCGGTGCGTCTCGGTGGTGATGACCGCGAGGCGGCCGGCGCGGCGGCGCTGGCCTGGCTTCGTTATGAGCAGGCGGTGAATGATCCGGCTACGCAGCTTCCGTCGCCGACGACGGAGGAGCTCGACCGTTTGATGGGTAAGTACCGGCTTCAGGCCCATTATCTGAAGGCTGGTTGCTTTCTAAATGAAGAGGACTTCCTGGACGCCTGCGTGGGGTTGTCCGGCCTTCCGGTCTGGCTGATCCACGGCCGTGACGACGTGGTTTGTCCGCCGTCCAATGTTGAACGTATCCACGCGTGCATCGACGGCAGCCGGCTGGTGTGGATCGAGGCTTGTGCTCACGACCCGTTTCATCCGGGCATGGCGGCGGCGTGGCGAGCGGCGCTTGAGGGGGAACAGGGCTGAAAAGTAGCCGGTGCTGGCATCGGCTGGTGCCAATTGATGCGGGTCAATGAGACGGGCGGGGGCGGAGCGCTAGCATCGCGCCGTGTTCCTGGAGTGTTCCGTGGAACCCCCAATCCCCATCCGATTACCGAGATCTGTCATGCGTACAACAAAACTCCTCCCCCTGCTTCTCGTTGCCCTGCTGGCAGCCTGTGGCAAGTCCGAAGCCCCCAAGTCCGAGGCGCCGAAGGCTGAGGCGCCTGCCGCGACTGCTCCGGCAGCCGCGCCGGCACCGGTTGCCGATGCGGCTGCCGACGGCGGCAAGGGCCTCGATGTGTTCAAGAAGACCTGTGTGATGTGCCACCAGACCGGCGTGGCCGGTGCCCCCAAGCTGGGCGACAAGGCTGACTGGGGCCCGCGCATCGCGCAGGGTAAAGACGTCCTGTACAAGCATGCCATCGAGGGCTTCAATGGAAACAAGGGTGCAATGCCGGCGAAGGGCGGCAATCCGTCCCTGTCCGACGAAGAGATGAAGGCAGCTGTCGACTACATCGTCAGCAAGGGTCAGTAAGCGTTCGATTCTCCTTTGACCTCGGCGCGCACCCCCCGCGCGCTAAAGCCCGGCCGGGCAATCTGCGGCCGGGTTTTTTTTGCCTGCAGAGGTGGCGCCCGGGCGCTTGAATGTGCGGCCTTCGCAGCAGAGCGCGCAAACCCGATGCAGATCAAGGAAAGCCGGTTTGGGCGACGGCACACTGACGATACCCGACAGATTCAGTCGGATTTATCGATACCTTGGAGCCAGCATGCAAACCATTCACGTCTGCAACCACACCACTCCCGAAGCCATCTACCCCTTCGACGCCCGCGGCATTGCCAAGCGTTTCCGCCATGCGGCCATCTTTGGCGCACTGGATGCGCTGGTGCCGGGCGAGACGATGCGCTTCTGCAACGACCACGATCCGCTGCCGCTGCTTGGCCAGCTCCAGCAGCGCTACGGCGAGACGGTGTCCATCACCTACCAGCAGCGCGAGCCCGGCGCGATCGTCATCGACTTCGCCAAGCTCGGTTGAGCGGCTTCAGGTCTGGTCGCCCCGCACGTAGTCGAGGGCCTCGTGCTGGAACAGCACGGCGGTCATCGTCGTCGGGGTGATCAGGCCGGCCAGCCTGCCCGCTGCGTCCACTACCGGCAGCGCTCCTTGGCCACGCTGGCCGAGTATGTCGGCGGCGACGGCGATGCCGTCGGTAAGGCTGGCAGTGCGCAGGCCGGTGCGGGGCGTCAGCATGAGCTGACCGACGACCTCCGGCTTGTCGGTGTGCGGGCCGGGCGTCGGACGCAGCAGGCGGCGTACGTTGTCACCGATGCGCTGGCCGTTGTCCGGCTCCACGTGGAGCAGGAAGTCCTTCAGCGTCAGCAGGCCGATGACCCGCTCGGTCCGATCCACCACCGGCAGCACTGAAAGGGCGTGGTTGCTCATCAGGCGCCAGGCCTCGTTCAATTCGGTGGCGAAATCCACGCGCTGCGTTGCCGGGCCCATCACATCACCGCAGGTCAGCAATACATGGCGGTGGAATGCGTGGCGGGCTGCCCGCTGGAAGACTTGGGTCAGGTCTTCCTCGCTGATGTCCAGGTAGGCATCGATCTCTTCCAGTGCCGCGGCCAGGTCCGGCTGGCGGATGCCGGCGGGGCTGCGCTCCGGCTGCTTGGGTGTGGATACCGCGGGTGAGCACAGCGGATAGCGCCGGCCAGGGATCAGGTTATTGACGGTGGTAGTGGCCAGCAGCATGGCGATCACGTTCCAGCCGACCGCAGCCAGGCTGGTCAGCGCGTCGAGTCCCTGGGAAGCGGCGCCGACCATTACCAGCGCCATCGCACCGCCGGGCGGGTGGATGCAGCGCAGCTGACCCATGAGCCATACAGAGATCGCGACCGCCAGCGCACCGGCGAGAAATGGGGAGGTGATCCAGTGCCCGCAGGCGAGGCCGGTCAGTGCCGGCAGCAGCAGGCCACCGGCTACGGACCAGGGCTGGGCCAGCGGTGAGTGGGGTAAGGTGAACAGGATCACCGATGTGGCGCCGAGGGGCGCGAGCTGCCGCTTGGAATCGGCCGACACCGGTAATACAAACAACACGCTTTCGTAGATCAGAACGCCAACTATTGCAGCAAGAGCGCTACGCCAGCGTTCGGTGCGGGAGAGAGGGGCTGCGTCGGCGAAGAGATAACGGCGGGAAAAACGGATCAGGGCGAGACGAATGGTTTCCATGGGGGTAAATCTTGTTTTCTTGTTCTGGCATGCCGGTGGGCATGCAGCCTAGGGATGACTTCTTGCATGGGCCTTGATCTGTGATTGTTTGGAGAAAAAAGTGCTGATCTATCTGGGGGCGAGCGTTGTGGTTGCGTTCGGGCTGGCCATCGGGCTGGCGGTGACGGGGGCCTCTCCGGCCGCGGCCGCCCACGCGGCCTTTGCGCTGGGGGTAATGCCGCTGATCTTTGCCGCGATGGGGCATTTCGTGCCCGTGCTGACGCGCAGCGGGGCTGCGGAAAAGAGCGTTCATTTCCTGCCGCTGGCGCTGCAACTGGCCGGCGCGCTGGTGGTGGCCGCCCTGGCCGGTGTGTTGCCCGGCTGGAGCCTGCATCTGGCAGCGAGCATCGGCATCATGGCGGCCCTGGGCCTCATGGCCTGGCAGTGGAGGCGCGGGCGGGCCGCGCTGGGGCGACCGCACCCGGGGCTGGCCTGGTACAAAGCGGCGCTGGGTTGCCTCGCCGTGGCACTGGTGGCGATCTTCGTAGGCCTGCTGTGGCCGGCGGCGTATCCGGCGCTGCGTCTGGCGCACCTGCACCTCAACACCCTGGGCTTCATCGGCCTGACGGCCATCGGGACCCTGCATGTGCTGATGCCGACCGCCCTCGGCCAACCGGACCCGCAGGCTGCGGTGAGACTGCGGCGCCAGCTGCCGTGGGCGCTTGGCGGTGTGGCGGCCAGTGCGGCCGCAGGGTTCATCCCGTTGCTGGCGGTTGCAGGGGGGCTGGTGATCGGTGGCGTACTTCTCCACACAATGTATGGATGGTGGCGGACCTATGGCCTGGCGCGGCTACTCGGTGATGGCGCAGCCGTAGCGCTGAGCGGGGCGACCTGCGGCCTGCTGCTGATCATCGGTGCCGGTGCCTTGCACAGCATGGGCGGCATGCTTGCCCGTCCGGCGATCGTCGGTTTCTTTGGGCTGTTCCTGCTGCCGTTGGTGACCGGGGCGCTGTCCCAGCTGTTGCCGGTGTGGCGCTACCCTGGGCCGCTGACCCCGAAGCGGACGGCCATGCGGGGGCGACTGGTGCGCTTCGGCGGCTTGCGGGCCGTGCTGTTTCTGGTCGGTGGTGGCCTGTTGCTGGGCAGCGTGGCAACCGGGGCGGTGCTGCTGGCGGTGGGGATCGCGCTGTTCGCAGGTGTCCTCGTGCATGCCCTGGTGCAGCGGACCTGAAAGCACCCGTGGGTGTGCTATCTTCCTGGGTTTTCGTTTTCAACTCGGCGAGAACCATGCGCTACATCTCCACCCGCGGCCAGTCTGCTCCCCAATCCTTCTGCGACATTCTTCTTGGCGGCCTGGCGCCGGACGGCGGCCTGTACCTGCCGGAGACTTACCCGCAGGTGACTCGTGCCGACCTGGATGCGTGGCGCAAGCTGTCCTACGCCGAGCTGGCTTTTGCGATCCTGTCGCGCTTCATCGATGACATCCCTGCCGCCGACCTGAAGGCGATCTGCGACAAGACCTATACCGCCGAGGTGTATGGCTACGTGCGTGACGACGCCAAGGCCGCCGAGATCACTCCCGTTCATTGGCTCGAGGCCGGCAAGCTGGGCCTCTTGGAACTGTCCAATGGCCCGACCCTGGCCTTCAAGGACATGGCCATGCAGCTGCTCGGCAACCTGTTCGAGTACGTGCTCGACAAGCGCGGCGAGCAGATCAACATCCTCGGCGCCACTTCCGGCGACACGGGCTCCGCTGCCGAATACGCAATGCGCGGCAAGCATGGCGTGCGCGTCTTCATGCTGTCGCCCCACGGCCGCATGAGCGCTTTCCAGCGCGCCCAGATGTATTCCCTGCAGGACGACAACATCTACAACATCGCCGTGCGCGGCATGTTCGACGACGCCCAGGACGTGGTGAAGGCGGTCTCCAACGATCACGCCTACAAGGCCAAGTACAAGATCGGCGCCGTCAATTCGATCAACTGGGCGCGCGTCGCGGCGCAGGTGGTGTACTACTTCAAGGGCTACTTCGCGGCTACCGAGAACAACGACCAGCAGGTCGCCTTCGTGGTGCCGTCCGGCAACTTCGGCAACATCTGTGCCGGCCACATCGCCCGCCAGATGGGCTTGCCGGTCGCCAAGCTGATCCTCGCCACCAACGAGAACGACGTGCTCGACGAGTTCTTCCGCACCGGTGTCTATCGCCCGCGCAGCACCGCCGAGACCCACGCTACCTCCAGCCCGTCGATGGACATCTCGAAGGCTTCCAACTTCGAGCGCTTCGTCTTCGACCTGGTCGGTCGCAACGGCGACACGGTGCGCGAACTGTGGAGCAAGGTGGATGCGGGCGGCGCCTTCGATCTGTCCGGTACGCCTGAATTCGCCGCCATCGGTCAGTACGCCTTCGCTTCCGGCAGCAGCAACCACGCCGAGCGCCTGGCGACGATCCGCCGCGCCGACAAGGACTACGGTACGGTCATCGACACCCACACGGCCGACGGCCTGAAGGTCGCGCTCGAACTGCGCGATCCGTCCGTGCCGACCCTGGTGCTGGAAACCGCCCAGCCGGCCAAGTTCGAGGACACCATCGTAGAAGCCCTGGGTCGCAAGCCCGCGCGTCCGGCCGGTCTGGACAACATCGAGGCGCTGCCGCAGCGTGTCGAGGTGATGGATGTGGATGCGGAGGCCATCAAGGCCCTGGTCGCGCGGACGGTCGAAGCCGGCTGATAGGCGTTCTGCTCCATGAAAAATGGCCCCGGATTCCGGGGCCATTTTTCATTCTGGGCTGGCATTTACGTGGGGAGGATGAACTCGCCTCCGCAGGTGCCTTACCAAGTGTAGCGGGCGTTGATGCCGGCCATCCAGTTGCGGCCAGGGGCGGACTCGTAATAGCGGCTGTTGGTGTCGCCGACGATCACCGAGCCGACGTAGTTGCGGTCGAACAGGTTGTCCAGGCGGGCGAATTCGCTCAGGCGCCAGTGGTTCAGGCGTTGTTCTGCCGTGACCCGTAGATTGGCGATGGCGTAGGAGGAAGCCGGCGTGGCGGTGTTGGTGTCCTCCACGTAGATCTTGCTGCGGTAGACGCCTTCGACGGCCGTGGTGATGGCCGG
Source organism: Zoogloea sp. JDB1 (assembly GCF_056724025.1). Lineage (NCBI taxonomy): Bacteria > Pseudomonadati > Pseudomonadota > Betaproteobacteria > Rhodocyclales > Zoogloeaceae > Zoogloea > Zoogloea sp. JDB1. The sequence goes on along the minus strand of NZ_CM161496.1, from coordinate 4,668,862 downwards.
CGTGACTTTCCAGGCCAGGTCGCCGAACACGGTGCTGCGCGGAATACCGGGGATGGCGTTGCCGTCGTTGATGGTCTTCGTACTGGCGCCGGTGCCGGTGGTGAAGCTGCCGTCGTAGATCGCCCGGATGTGGGATACCGCGAAGCGGCTGCTCAGGTCACGCCGCCAGGCGGTATCGAAGGAGGCTTCGATGCCCTGGCGCAGGGTCTTGCCGACGCTCTTGTAGCTGGTCCGGCCCCCGGTGGAGGTGTCGACGACCAGTTCGTCGTCCGTGCTGATCTGGAACAACGCGACGTTCAGGCGGCTGCTCTCGCCGATGAGGGCCTTGGCGCCGACTTCATAGTGATTGCTGCGTGCCGGGTTGAGGCCGAAATTGAAGCTGCCGCCATTGCTGGAATAGAACATCTCGTTGAGCGTCGGCGTTTCGAAACCTTTGGCGGCGCTGGCGTAGAGATTGATCGCCGGATTGAGCTTGTACACCACGCCCAGGACCGGCGTGGTCTTGGTGTAGTTGCGGCTGCCGCTGTCGTTGCCGTTCAGCAGGTACTGGTCGGTGATGTCGAACTTGACGGTGTTGTAGCGCAGGCCGCCGGTCAGGCTCCACGGGCCGCGCTGCCACTCGCTCTGTACGTAGGCGCCGGTGCTCTCGACGTTGTCGGCTTCCTTGCGCCGCAGGGTGCTCTTGGTGCCGTTGAGGTTGTCGAAGCCGCTCCGGATGTCCTTGCTGACGTCGTATTCGAAACCGGTGGTGGTGGTGACCTTGCCGCCAAGGGCCTGACCGATGGCGATCCAGCGGGCACCGTAGCCGTAGAAGGTCCGGTCGAAGTCCACCACGCCGCCGGAGCCCTTGGTGACGGCGAGGGCGGACGGCGGAATGGCCTGGTACTGGGTTACGCTGCGCTGGCCGCTGTAGGCGGAGATCTGCAGCAGGTCGGTGCCGAAGCGGCGTTCGTAGGCAACGCCGCCCTGCAGGTGGTCGATGCTCTTGCGGGTGTTGTACTGCGTGGCGACGGGGTTGACACCCCGCGGATTGCTCTTGTATTCGGCTAGGGTGAGGCCAAGGGGATCCTGGGTGTTGTGCTGCCACAGGCCGTTGATGGTGAAGGTCAGCTTGCTGTCATCGTCGGGTTTGCCGGTGATCTTTGCAAAGGCCTGTTCGCGGGTCGCGGCGCTGTGGTCACGGTAGCCGTCGGTGCTGAAGCGAGATGTGTTGAGTACGTAGCCGAGGCCATCGAGCTTGCCCTGGGCGGTGATGTCCTCTTTCCGGGTGCCGTAGCTGCCGGCCGCAAAGCCGGCATCCACGCTGGGATTGTCGCGGGGCTCGATGGTGAACAGCTGGATCACGCCGCCGGAGTGGTTGCCGTAGATGGCCGAGAAGGGGCCGCGCAGCACTTCCATGCGCTCGGCCACATCCAGGTTGAAGGTGGCGGCCTGGCCTTGTCCGTCGGGCATGCTGGCGGGGATGCCGTCGGCGATCAGCTTGACGCCGCGCACGCCGAAGGCGGCCCGGGCGCCGAAGCCACGGCTCGAGATCTGCAGGTCCTGGGCGTAGTTCTGGCGGTTGTTGGCGACCACGCCGGGGACGGCGACGAGGGCCTCGGATGCATTGACGCGGGGCTGGCCCGACGTGATCTCCTGCCGGTTCAGTACGTCGATGGAGGCGGGCAGGTCGAAACTGGCGGCCTCGGCGCGGCTGCCGGTGACCACGACCGGGTTGAGGATCACGGCCGGGGTATCGGCGGCCATGGCCGGTGCATGGGCGGCGGCGAGGGTTAACATCAGGGCAGCGTAAAGCGGACGAGGGAAGAAGCGGGCGGGCATTTGTTGTTTGTCTCCGATGTTCTGTGAGTCCGGGAGGTGGCCGGAAGTTGGCCGACGATACCTGTTTGAGGGGGCTGCCGCCTCAAGAAAATCATGATTCAGTCGCGATATTCAGGGAGGGCAGAGCGTGTTCTCCTATGGAGCAGCGGCTTGCCGTGTGTGCCGTGTCGTCCATGCATGTCGGACACGCCGAAGCGCTGCGAACGTGCGGTTTTCCTGCACGATGTCTTGTCGTATTGGCTTACAGTCGCTTACAGGCCGCGTGCGGCGTTTCCCATAAAGTTGAGGTGGAGGACATCAAATGAAACGAATTCTAGTTGCAGCTGCGTTGGGCGCATTGGCCCAAGGCGCGATGGCTGCCGATGTGGGTGTATCCATCAGCATCGGCGATCCCAATTTCTATGGCCGCCTCGACATCGGCAACTACCCGCGTCCGGCCCTGCTGTATGCGCAGCCGATGGTGATCCAACCGGTCCCCCGTGGCGTGGTGCGGGAGCCCCTGTATCTGCGTGTGCCGCCCGGCCATGCGAAGAACTGGAGCAAGCACTGCGCGCGCTACAACGCCTGTGGTTATCCGGTCTATTTTGTGCAGGACCGTTGGTACAACGACGTCTATGCACCCCGTTACCGGTCGGGGCCGGAGTATCGTCCGCGGGAACATCATGAAGATCGCCACGGGCACCGTGAGGAGCGTTGGGACCGGCGGGACGAGCGCGGTGGTGGTTGGCAGGACCGTGGTGACGGAGAGCGTGGCAACGGTCATGGGCGAGGCCATGGCCGCGATCGCGACGACTGAGGTTACGGCGTTTTTCCCGCAAAAAAATGGCGCCCCGAAGGGCGCCTGAAGGAGGGAGAAACACAACAGGTTGGTTGGTGGGCATCTTCTTCGGTGCCCACCGGAACTGAGTCGCCTGGAATGGCTTAGAAGAACAGGATCGCGCCGGCGGAGATGGTGTTGTTCTTGGTCTCGAAGGCGGAGCTGGTGATCTTCTCGTGGTTGAATTCGCCAACCAGGGTCACGAACTTGTTCAGACCGTGGTAGACACCCAGGGTGTAGGCGCTGTTTTTGTTCTCAGGACCGCCGAAGACGGCAGTGGTTGCACCGTCCTTGTCCTTGTTTTGGCCCCAGTTGATGCCGAACTTGGTCTTGTTCAGCTTATAGGTGCCCTGCAGGAAGTAGCCTTGGGAGTCGGTCTTGTTGCCGAAGCCGTCGCTGCCGCCAAGGAACTGGGCGCCAATGGTGGACAGGCCGAGACCCTTGCCCTTGAAGCCGTAGGCCACAGCTTCGAAGTTGTTGATGCTAGCCTTGACACCGGCTTCATAGCCGGTGGCGGTGAAGCTCTTGGGATTGCTTACGCCGTCGCACACGGCGCCGCTGGAGCAACTGGTGCTCTGGGTGACGAGGCCGCCCCACACCTTGCCCGGTACGGCGCCCTTCCAGTCGTAATCGACCTTGGCCTGGAAGCCGGGGGTCTTGGTCTGGTCGCCGGCAAAACGGCTGGGCTGGAAGATGCCGGCAGAAGCTTGCAGGCCGTTGTAGTTCGGCGTGCTGTAGGTGATCTGTGCCTGGAAGCCGGTGTACATGTAACCGTGGGCGATCATGCCGAAGGTCGTGTTGTACGGGATACCGGCATTGGAGGTGCCGCCGACGCCCAGCAGGGTCATGTCGGACAGGATGATATTCTGGCCGAACAGGCCAATGTCACGCCCGAACTTGAGGGTGCCCCAGTCGTTGTTGCCGAACTGGAAGTACACGTTCCGGGTGTCGATCTGGCTGTACGGATTGGTGATGCCGGCGCCGCCCGCGTTGTTGCCGATCGGCAGGCCGACGACGGTGGAGTTGTTGTTGATACCGGGGGCGAAGCTGAAGTGGGCCTTGATGTCCTGGTCGCCGGCCTTGGTGGTGACCACGAAGTTGATCCAGCCGGGCAGCAGACCGTTGGTCAGCTCGCTGTTCTGGTTCTTGGTGGTGACGCCCGTGGCCTTGTTTTCCGTCTTCGAGTCGCGATTCACGTAGAAGCCGTTGATCGTGCCGTTGATATCGACGGTCACGTCATTCTGGGTGAAGCTGACGGCTTGGGCACCGCCGGCGGCTGCGGCCAGGCAGGCGAGAGCGACGGATTGGGCCAGAAGGGTTTTCTTCATAACGATTGTCTCCGGAATTTTGTCGTTGATGTCACCAGCGAAGCGCGGGCTATGGTGCGCCGCTACTTCGTTCCTCCCGAGGTCGGGTTTCCGTGGGGAAACACGCCGTGACGGAGCAACCATCCATGTGCGAGTGCTGTGCCAGATCCGGCGTCAATGGGTTGAGATAAGCTGATTTAATTCTCAAGTTATTGTTGTTTATCGGTATTTTTTCTTCGAATGAACGCCTGGCAGGTTTGGAGTGCGACATCTGTCCTGTTCAATAAATGAACAGACTGTTGTGACGTTGCGGAAGCCCTGATGCAGTTCGTGACAGGGGTGGAGCATGCTGTAGCGCAGCATGGGCGTCCGGAGGTGCATATGGGCGGTTGGCGGCAAAAGTGGGTGGCGCTGGTAAAATCGCGTCTCAGATTTCACTCTTTCGGGCTGTCAAGCCCGCGCGCCCATGGATTTCCGTTCCAAACTGGCTGCCGCCTGGCAGCGTCACGACTCCCTGCTTTGTGTCGGCCTCGACCCGGACGTGAAGCGCTTTCCGGCCCATCTGCAAGGGCGTTCTGACGCTGTGCTGGCCTTCTGCAAGGGGATTGTCGATGCGACGGCGGATCTGGCCTGTGCGTTCAAGCCGCAGATCGCGTACTTTGCCGCGGCCCGTGCCGAGGATCAGTTGCAGGATCTGATCGCTTACATTCATGAGAAGCATCCGGCCGTGCCGGTGGTGCTCGATGCGAAGCGTGGCGATATCGGTGCGACGGCCCAGCAGTATGCGCGGGAGGCTTTTGAGCGTTATCAGGCGGATGCGCTGACGGTGAATCCGTATATGGGTTTCGATTCTGTGGAGCCCTATCTCGAATATCCCGATCGCGGATTGATCGTGCTGTGCCGCACATCGAATCCGGGTGGATCGGATCTGCAGAACCTGACTGTGGAAGGTGGTGCAAGACTTTATCAGCACGTGGCCGAACTGGTGGCTGGCAAATGGAACTTGCATGGCCAGAACGCGTTGGTGGTTGGGGCGACTTTTCCGCAAGAACTGGCTGACGTGCGGCGCATCGTGGGTGATCTGCCGCTGCTGGTGCCGGGGATCGGTGCGCAAGGGGGGGATGTGGAGGCGACCGTCAAGGCTGGGCGGACGGCTGCAGGCTCCGGACTGATGATCTCCTCATCGCGGGCCATCCTGTACGCGGGGAGTGGCGAAGATTATGAGGAACAGGCCCGTAAGATCGCACTAGGGACCCGGGACGAGGTGAATCTGTACCGTTCCTGAGTGCTTGGGGGCACGGCTCCAGTGCTGCAGAAAGTCCGGCGTGTTGCGATGCCGCAGAGTAGGATACGGACTTGTCGTTGGTGGCCGTGTCGTGCCCTCAGCGATGGTCATTTTTCTCCCGCCGGATGACCCGCGTTTGTGCGTTCAAGGCTGTGTTTCCAAGGGCGCTTATGGTCAGGCTCAAGTTTTCTGTCGAGCTGAATTACGAGGTCGCGCCGCCGAGCTGTGATTTCATCTTCAACATTCACGCTGCTCATACCCGTTACCAACGGGTTGTGACGGAGATGATGGAGCTTGGGCAGTTCCTGCTGCCGCAGGTCCATACCGATGCAGCGACCGGCAATCGTTACATGCGTTTGAAGGCGGAACCGGGGCGTTTGCGCCTGCGCTATAGCGCTACAGTGGACCTGCAGCACCACATCGCCTTGCCAGAGAACGTGCCTGAGATTCCGGTGGCGCACTTGCCTGCCGATGTGCTGACGTATCTTTATCCCAGCCGCTACTGCCAGTCTGACCGGCTGTACGATGTGGCGGGGCGTGAATTCGGTATGCTGACGCCGGGCTACGGGCGGGTGAGGGCGATCTGCGAATGGGTCAGCCGGCATGTGACCTTCAAGTCGAACTCCACCAATGCCAGTACGTCCGCATTGGATACGCTCGGAGAGCGTGTTGGTGTGTGCCGGGATTTCGCCCACCTGATGATCGCTCTTTGCCGGGCCCTGAATATTCCGGCACGCTTTGTGGCTGGTATCGATTACGGCGCTGATCCGGCGCTGGGGCCGAGTGATTTCCATGCTTATGTGGAAGTCTACCTGGGAGACCGCTGGTATCTCTTCGACCCATCTGCCACGGCGATCCCCATGGGCTTGATGCGTTTCGGAACCGGGCGCGATGCTGCTGACGTGTCTTTTGCGACGATCTTTGGGGCGGTGCAGGCTGAGTCGCCCAAGATTGCCATCGAGGCCGTGCATGACCCGCTGGGAGGCTTCGAGCTGCCACGCAAGCGCCCTGAGGCCTTGTCTACCGACGATGGTTCCGCGGTGCTGATCGGTACACGCCTGGCGCCGTTGAGCTGAGTCGCAGGAACGTACAGAACACTCTACAAAAAGGAGATTTCCATGAGCACCATCGAAGAGATTGCCGCTAGGCACGGTTTCAGTGCAGATGCCGGCCGTGCTGCCTATGCGGCCCTGCAGGCTGGTGGCTTTAGTCAGGCCCAGTTCAGCCACCCCGAACTGGGTGGAATGGGGCAGTGGATGAGCGGCGGCATGATGATGATCGGCGATATGTTCAATGAGGGGCTCAAGTGGCGCGTCGGATCTCTTCTCAGTGAATTGTCCCAGCATCGGGAGGCGCCGCCTGCAGCGGTGCCGGCAGGCAGTAACTGGGGCTTCGCCCAGTCGGCCAACTGGTGGCCTGCCGAGTTGGGCTCGCCGGCGAGTTCCGGTAGTCAGAATGACATGGCGTACGCGTGGTTTCCGAGCGCGGGCAAGTTGCTGGTCAAGCTGTCGGGTGACGTGTTTTCCTTTGATACCGGAAATCTGTCCATCTACGGAGTGCAGCAGCAGCAGGGCGGCGGGATCGCGTCGGTGGTGCTGAACACGTCGAACGGGCCGATGGGGCTGCTGGGGCTGAATCGCACTTGAGTCTCAGTGCCGTTGCCAGCTCAGGCAGCGGTTGTTGGCGGGCATCGTCTCGTCGGCAACCAGTTCGAAGCCACTTTCTGCCGCCAGGGTATTGACGGCCTCAAAGTCCCGGATGCCCCGCTCGGGATGTGTGGCTTTCAGGTTGGCGTCGAATTCGGCATTGCTGATGCTGGTGAAGTGTCCGCCGTAGTTGAAGGGGCCATAAACGGTTAGGCGTGCATCCGGCGTGAGCACCTGGGGTAGGGCTCGGAAGAAGGCCTGAACGCTGTTCCAGCTCATGATATGCAGGGTGTTGGCCGAGAACACAGCATCGAAGCTGGCGCTAGGCCATGTGCCGCACACATCGAGCTCGAGCGGCGGCGGTGTGTTGGGCAGATCCGCCTCTGTTAGCCATTGTTGGATACCAGGCAGATTCTCGGCCCGGTCGCTGGTCTGCCAGATCCATTGAGGCTGCGCGGCGGCAAAGTGAATCGCGTGCTGCCCCGTTCCCGAGCCAACCTCCAGAACTCGCCGGCAGCCGGCGAAGCGTACTTGAAGTATGTCGAGGATGGCGTCGCGGTTGCGGTCGCATGAAGGGGCGTAGGGCTTGTCATTGATCATAGTCGAGGTGTCGTTGTCAGGGGGGCGGCCACCGACAGCCAAGAGCGCAAATTGCGCCTTTTCAGGAAATCCGTCCGGAATAGGCGATCGAGAGACCTGCTATAGTCCGCGACTGATTCGGAAAGTCTCCTTGGCCTGGAAAGATGAGCGACAGTCGCCCCCTGATAATTCACATTGTCTACAGCTTCGATGTAGGTGGCCTTGAGAACGGTATCGTAAACCTGATCAACCGGATGCCTGTCGAGCGCTTTCGGCACATGATTGTCGCGTTGGCCTATTGTTCGCCATCCTTCTGCCAACGCATCCAGCGCAGCGATGTGGAATTCGTGTCGATCAACAAAGGCGCAGGTCACGGCTTCCGGCTGTACCCGAAGATCTACCGGATGCTTCGGCAGCTCAAGCCTGCTGTGGTCCACACACGTAACCTGGCTGCCCTCGAGATGGTGGTGCCGGCCTGGTTGGCCGGTGTCCCGCTACGCCTGCACGGGGAGCATGGTTGGGACAATTCCGATCCGGATGGTCGGAATCGCAAGTATCGCTTGCTGCGAAAGCTCTATTCTCCGTTCGTCAGCCGCTACATCGCCTTGTCGCGGACAATCGAGTCCTACCTTGTGGAGCGAGTCGGTATCGAGGCTGGCCGCATCAGGCGCATCTGCAATGGAGTGAATGCAGACCGTTTCGTGCCTGCCGCGACGAGGCGAGAGATCTCTGGCTCGCCCTTCAATGACCCAGATCTCGTCGTGTTCGGAACCGTGGGGCGTCAGCAGGTCGTGAAGGGTCAGCCGACGTTGGTCCGCGCCTTTGGGATGTTCGTGCGCATGAGTGAGGAGGCGGCCAAGCGTGCTCGCTTGATCCTCGTCGGGGATGGTCCGCTGGCCGGCAGTCTTGCCGAACTGGTGCAAAGCGAGGGGCTCGACGGTCTGGTATGGATGGCGGGTGAGCGTTCAGACGTTCCCGAAATCATGCGCGGTCTCGATGTGTTCGTGCTGCCGTCCCAGGCGGAGGGGATCTCCAACACCTTGCTGGAGGCCATGGCGTCGGGCTTGCCGGTGGTTGCTACAGCAGTGGGGGGCAATCCCGAACTCGTTGTCAATCAGCAGACGGGACTACTCGTCCCTGCGCTCGATCCTCAAACCATGGGGGCAGCTTTTGCTGTGCTTTTTGATGATCCTGCGAGGGCGCGTTCGATGGGGGCTGCCGGGCGGGAGCGCGTCCTCGCCAACTTCAGCATGGATGCGATGATGGGCAACTACTTGGCGCTTTATGAAGGGAAGCCCGGCCTGTCTGTTTGATCCAGGATACGCTTGGCGCTTTGAGCAAGGCGCCGAAAGCAAAAAGCCAATCCTGAAGGATTGGCCTTTTGTTGAATCAATGGTCGGGGCGGCGGGATTCGAACTCGCGACCCCTTGCACCCCATGCAAGTGCGCTACCAGGCTGCGCTACGCCCCGACAAGCTGCGCATTATAGACATGTATTCCGGCTTTGCCAAGCCCTAATTGCATTTCATGCGCGGGCAGGGATGAGAAAATCTTCGGAAATGCGGCAGCCGAGATCAAAGATACGGTCGCGGAAGTCTTCAAGGTAGTTCCGGAAGCCTACTTCGAAGATGCGTTCGATACGACCAAAGCGCAGATGCGATTCCAACTCTCCTGCCAGCCTTTCGGTTTCTGCAGAGCGAGCATTCGAGACGCGAGTCAGATTCGAGTAAACCTCTTTCATGCTGCGCGCCAGAGAGCGAGGCATGTCGGCGCGCAGGATCAGAAGCTCGGCAACCCGTAGCGGCGTGATCTGATCGCGATAGACCTTGCGATACACCTCGAAGGCCGACACGGACTGGAGTAGGGCGCTCCACTGGTAATAGTCATTGGCCTGCGTGGCGTCCTCGTCGGTGCCGGGCAGCAGGTTGAGGTACTTGACCTCCAGGATGCGAGCAGTATTGTCCGCCCGTTCGAGAAAGGTTCCGAGACGTATGAATCGTAGGGCTTCGTCCTGCAGCATGGTGCCAATGGTGACGCCACGTGACAGATGGGAGCGATACTTCACCCATTCGAAGAAGGCGCCAGGGCCGTTCTCCCACAGCTTGGTGGGTGTCAGGTCGCGCATCTTCAGCCATGTGGCGTTGGATGTTTCCCATAGCTCGGAGGTCAGCGTGCCGCGGACTGCGTGCGCATTTTCGCGGGTTGCCCGCAGGCAGCGATAGATGCTGCCCGGGTTGTCCTTGTCGAAGATCATGAATTCAAGCACTGCCTCCGTGGTGTGACGCGGATGCTTGGCCAGGAAGGTATCCTGAAGCTCCATGATTTTCAGCATGCCGGCCCACATGGGTTCTACGTCTTCCCCGTTCTGGGGAAGCAGTGACAGCCGGTAAGTTACGTCCAGAATGCGGGCGGTGTTTTCGGCGCGCTCCATGTAGCGCGCCATCCAGAACAGGTGGTCAGCGGTGCGGCTCAGCATTTTCAGGCCTCCAGTACCCAGGTGTCTTTGGTGCCCCCGCCTTGCGAGGAGTTCACCACTAGCGATCCTTCACGTAGCGCGACCCGCGTCAGGCCGCCGGGGACCATTTGGATCTCCGTGCCGGAGAGCACGAAGGGGCGCAGGTCCAGGTGACGTGGTGCGATGCCGTTCTCCACGAAGGTTGGGCAATTCGAGAGGGCCAGTGTGGGCTGGGAGATGTATTTGTCAGGATTGGCTTCGAGATGCTTGCGGAAAGACTCGATCTGCTCCTTGGTGGATGCGGGGCCGACGAGCATCCCGTAGCCTCCCGCACCGTGAACCTCTTTCACTACCAACTCTGGTAAGTGGGCCAGGGTGTAGGCTAGGTCTTCTGGCTTGCGGCACATGTATGTAGGTACGTTGTTAAGGATGGGCTCTTCTCCGAGATAGAAGCGGATCATCTCTGGAACGTACGGATAGATGGATTTATCGTCCGCTACGCCGGTGCCGATGGCGTTGGACAGAGTGACGCGACCGGCGCGGTAGGCCTTCAGCAACCCGGGGACGCCAATCATCGAATCTTTGCGAAATGCCTGCGGGTCGAGGAAGTCGTCGTCGACGCGACGGTAGATGACGTCAACACGGCGAGGGCCTTGCGTTGTACGCATGAAGACTTGATCGTCTTCGACGAAAAGATCCTGGCCTTCAACCAATTCCACGCCCATCTGCTGCGCGAGGAAGGCGTGTTCGAAATATGCACTGTTGTATGCGCCGGGCGTCATGACGACGACCGTCGGGTCGGCAACGCCGACCGGCGCGACGCTTCGCAAGGTGTGCAGCAGCATGTCCGGATAATGCTCAACCGGGGCTACGCGATGTCGGGCGAAGAGCTCAGGGAAGAGGCGCATCATCATGCGGCGGTCTTCGAGCATGTACGACACACCCGAGGGGACACGTAGATTGTCCTCGAGAACGTAAAATTCGCCTGCGCCGGCTCGGACTACATCGACCCCCGCAATGTGCGCATAGATGTCGCAGGGGACATTTACACCCTGCATCTCCGGGCGATACTGTGCATTCTTCAGTACCTGATCGGCGGGGATGTGCCCGGCCTTCAGGATCTCCTGATCATGATAAATATCATGAATGAAGGTGTTCAGCGCTTTGACACGTTGACGCAGGCCTGCTTCCAGGCTTTTCCATTCCTTGGCTGGGATAATACGAGGAATGATGTCAAACGGGATCAGGCGCTCCGTACCGGATTCCTCACCGTACACGGCAAACGTGATGCCGTAACGATGAAAGAGGGCGTCCGCTTCCGCTCTCTTGCGTTCAATGCGGTCTGCCGGAGTTTCGTTCAGCCACTTGGCGTAGCCGGCGTAATGACTGCGGACACTCCCATCGTCCGCAGCCATTTCATTGAAGAATTTTGTGATGGCCATTAGCGCTCGCC
>NZ_CM161496.1:3337500-4652500 GCF_056724025.1 Zoogloea sp. JDB1 | reverse complement strand
TCCAGGAAAAGCCTCTAAGCTTCAGTCATAGAGTGACCGTACCGCAAACCGACACAGGTGGGCAGGTAGAAGATACTAAGGCGCTTGAGAGAACTCAGGAGAAGGAACTCGGCAAATTGATACCGTAACTTCGGGAGAAGGTATGCCTCGGTAGCTTGTAGGAGTACATCCGAAGGGCGAAGAGGCCGCAGAGAATCGGTGGCTGCGACTGTTTATTAAAAACACAGCACTCTGCAAACACGAAAGTGGACGTATAGGGTGTGACGCCTGCCCGGTGCCGGAAGGTTAAGTGATGGGGTGCAAGCTCTTGATCGAAGCCCCGGTAAACGGCGGCCGTAACTATAACGGTCCTAAGGTAGCGAAATTCCTTGTCGGGTAAGTTCCGACCTGCACGAATGGCGTAACGATGGCCACACTGTCTCCTCCTGAGACTCAGCGAAGTTGAAGTGTTTGTGAAGATGCAATCTCCCCGCGGCTAGACGGAAAGACCCCATGAACCTTTACTGTAGCTTTGCATTGGACTTTGACGGGACTTGTGTAGGATAGGTGGGAGGCGATGAGACTGGGACGCTAGTTCCAGAGGAGCCGTCCTTGAAATACCACCCTGGTGTCGTTGAGGTTCTAACCTAGGTCTGTGAATCCAGATCGGGGACCGTGCATGGTAGGCAGTTTGACTGGGGCGGTCTCCTCCCAAAAGGTAACGGAGGAGTACGAAGGTCACCTAGGTACGGTCGGACATCGTACTGATAGTGCAATGGCAAAAGGTGGCTTGACTGCGAGACCGACAAGTCGAGCAGGTGCGAAAGCAGGTCATAGTGATCCGGTGGTTCTGTATGGAAGGGCCATCGCTCAACGGATAAAAGGTACTCTGGGGATAACAGGCTGATTCCGCCCAAGAGTTCACATCGACGGCGGAGTTTGGCACCTCGATGTCGGCTCATCACATCCTGGGGCTGTAGCCGGTCCCAAGGGTATGGCTGTTCGCCATTTAAAGTGGTACGTGAGCTGGGTTTAAAACGTCGTGAGACAGTTTGGTCCCTATCTGCCGTGGGCGCTGGATATTTGAGGGGGCCTGCTCCTAGTACGAGAGGACCGGAGTGGACGGATCTCTGGTGTACCGGTTGTGACGCCAGTCGCATCGCCGGGTAGCTAAATCCGGAAGAGATAACCGCTGAAAGCATCTAAGCGGGAAACTCGCCTCAAGATGAGATATCCCTGGGAACTCGATTCCCCTGAAGGGTCGTTGAAGACCACGACGTTGATAGGCTGGGTGTGGAAGCGCAGTAATGCGTTAAGCTAACCAGTACTAATTGCCCGTGAGGCTTGATCCTATAACCTTGCAAAATGCAAGGCGAACACCGCGCAAAGCGCAGTCACATACCCCAAAGAACACTTCTTCCCTTTGACGCTTCGACCGCGAAAACGCGGCAAGCGGTACAAGTTATAGTCTGACGACCATAGCGTCTTGGAACCACCCCTTCCCATCCCGAACAGGACCGTGAAACAAGACCGCGCCGATGATAGTGCACAACCGTGCGTGAAAGTAGGTCATCGTCAGACTTACCCATCAAAGCCCCCGCGCACTACTGCGCGGGGGCTTTATGTTTTTAAAGCTCCGAAACAAAGCACCCTCAAAGAAAAAACATCTCCTCCGTAAGCGTAAGCCCCCGGCCATCCCATCTTCCGCCAGACCCGTAGCTCGCTAAACACGTCATCAGCGGTTCACTTGCGTTCGTCTCCTTGAACCCTACCTGACGGAGTCTCGCTCCGCCGTTTCCAGCAACGCTCACCACGGGCGCTCTTAACGCCCGCAGCTTGTGGCGGTTTGAAGCCTGCTCCTGCAAGCCGACTTCGAGGGGCCTACCCTCATCTTTGGTAAAGCATCGCTTCCACCTCAACAACGGTGGTTGCGTTCGTAGCACACGATGATCCTGATACTTGGCCACCAGCACTTGGGCGAGCAGCCCGGTGGTGGGAATGCCTTTGTCGATCACATGGGCCGGCACCGGGGCCTGGATGAGTGTCTCGCAGTGGGTGCAGACCCACTTGCCACGGATGTGGCGGAGGGCGCTGAAGGTGCCGGGGGGTAGTCGAACTTCTCCGCCACGTCCTCGCCGATGCGTTTCACATCGGGCAGCCACAGGTGCAGAAGGTGGAGTCCGGTTCGTGATGGATCTCGGTGCGAGGCAGTTCGGGCGGCAGCGGCTTGCGCTTGGCCTGGCCCTTGGCCGCAGAGGGTTTGCCGGAGAGCTGCTCGAGCTCTTCGGTCATCGCGGTAAGGTCCCCTTCGACCGTCTCCTCGAACAGTTGGGCCTGCTCCGCTGACAGGCGCTCGGTCTTTACGCCGAAGCGCCAACGCTTGTGCAGCGCCAGTTCGTGCGTGAGCTGGTCGATCTTGCTCTGGCGCCAAGTGAGCTCCCGATCCTGCGCGATGAGCAGGCTGCGCAGGGCGTCGGCGTCCAGTTCGTGGAGATTGGTGGGGAGAGCCATGCGCAGATCATGCCGCCGGCGCAGCGCCACAGCCATCGGGGCAACTCCGGATGGTGGACCGTCAAATCATCCGAATTACGCCGTCATCCCCGAGCTGCTGCCAGGGCAGACCGAGCACCAGGGCGTCGAACTGGGCCTGGGATAGGGTTAGGGAACCCTTTCCCTCCGCCCAGCGGAAGCGCCCCTGATTGAGCCGACGACAGGCGAGCCAGATCCCCTGGCCATCGTGGATCAGCACCTTCATCCGGGCCCCCCGCGTCAGAATAGTTGTCGCCTCGATAGAATCCTAAATTCGGGGGCGATGATGAGAGAACGACGTGGCGCGATACGGACAGGAATTCAAGGATAGGGCGGTGGCGAGATTGTTGCCGCCGGAGAGCGCGACGGTGGAGGCCGTTGCGCGTGAGATCGGCGTGGGCGTAGCGACGCTGGAGCGTTGGCGCAGTGATGCGCTGTCCAGGCCCGCTCGCGAGCGGGCCTGGACAGCGGCGGCCCGGTTCGAGGCGGTGCTCACCACCGCGGCCCTCGATGAGACGGCCCGGAATGCCTGGTGCCGGGAGCACGGGGTTTATCCGCAGGATCTAGCCCAATGGCGTCAGGCAGCCACGCAAGCCTTGGCAACACCCGAGGAGGCCCGTGCCAGTCCCTTGCAGACCAAGCAGGATCGGCGTCGCATCAAGGAGCTCGAGCGGGAATTGCGCCGCAAGGAGAAGGCCCTGGCGGAGGCGGCAGCCCTGCTGGTGCTTTCAAAAAAGCTCGAGGCGATCTTTCCGAAGGACAGGGACGAGGACGCATGATCGGCCTGGAAGATCGCCGGATGAAGGTCCGGAACATTGAAGCCGCCCAGCACGCCGGGGCGCGTCTTGACGCGGCCTGCAAGGTGGCGGGCATCACGCTGCGGACCTTGCAGCGCTGGAAACGTGAGGACGGCCTCGTGCGCGGGGACCTCAGACCGGCAACGCTGCGCCCCCGGCCTGCCCACGCCCTCACCGAGGCGGAGCGGCATGCGCTCTTGCAGGTAGCCAACGACGCCCGCTTTGCCGACCTGCCGCCAGCGCGCATCGTTCCGATGCTGGCCGACGAAGGCGTCTATCTGGCCAGCGAATCGACCTTCCACCGCCTCCTGCGCGAAGCGGGCCAGACGACGCATCGGGGGCGTGCCAAAGCCCCCGCAGCCTCTCGCCCACCGAGCACCCACATCGCCACCGCACCGCGCCAGGTGTGGTGCTGGGACATGACCTATCTGCCGGCCACGGTAGCCGGGCGCTGGTTCCATCTGTATCTGATCCTGGATCTCTACAGCCGCAAGATCGTCGGCTGGGAAGTGCACGGCACCGACGCCGCCGAACATGCCGCCCATCTGGTGCGTCGCACGGCGCTGGCTGAAGGGATCGCCGCCCTGGCGGACAAGCCCATCCTGCACGGCGACAACGGCGCGACGCTCAAGGCCACCACGGTGCTGGCGATGCTCCACTGGCTGGGTATCAAGCCTTCCTACTCGCGGCCCCGGGTCAGCGATGACAATGCTTACGCCGAAGCGCTGTTCCGCACGGCCAAGTACCGACCCGAGTTTCCGGCAAGGGGATTCGAGGATCTGGAAGCCGCCCGATCCTGGGCCAGCGGTTTCGTGCAGTGGTACAACGTCGAGCATCGCCACAGCGGCATCCGCTACGTGAGCCCGGCCCAGCGCCATGCGGGCGAGGATCACGCGATCCTGGCGGCGCGTCACGCACTCTATGCCCAGGCCCGAGCGCGCCATCCTGCGCGCTGGACGGGCAACACCCGGGACTGGTCACCCATCACCGTGGTGACTCTCAATCCCGAGCGAGACGTAGTTGTTGCCATGGGGAATAAACAGCAAAGAGCTGCATGAATCAGGCGACAACTAGCTTGACGCGCGCCGCGGGTGCCCCGTCGGTTGGCGAAGAGGTAGGCGTGATGCGGGCGCGCTTCGCCGAAGACCTGTACCACCTGCGCGAGAATCGTGTCCATGCCGGCCCGCATGTCGAGCGGAGCACAGGACAACTCGGGCGGCTCGATGCTCCGCTCGCGCATCCAGCGTCGCAGCTGATTGGCGTTGATGCCGTTGGCCAGCGCCACCCCGGCGACCGACGCGCCGGGTTCGCCGCAGGCTTTGATCAGGGACTGCTTGAACTCCTCGGAGTGGGTGCGACGGATACGGCGAGGCTTCGTGACGTTCATGTAAGTGTCCGCTTCTATTGGCTAGTGGACACTATGTTTAGCGAGCTAAGGGGCTGGCGGAAGATGGGATGGGGCAGAGGACGAGGTGGCTCACTCTGACCAGCGCAGATTGTAGCCGGCCGCACACAGCACCGGGTGCAATACATCCCCTTCGGAGCCCTTCAGCCAGTTCCGCCGTAGGCCGCAGTCGTCTTTCAGGTGTCCGATCACCGGTTCGACGCTCTTGGTCAGGTCGATTCCAACTGTCGAAATCTTCATTCGAAAAAAACGCCGCTTTGGGGCGGCGCCTTTCCTCTATCTTCTGCTGAATGGGTTCTGGGGCTTATATATCAGCCGCGACGCATTGCATCAAAGAACTCATTGTTATTTTTTGTGGCCTTGATTTTATCGAGAAGGAATTCCATTGCATCAATGTCGTCCATCCCATAAAGCAACTTGCGGAGCACCCAGACCTTCTGAAGTACGTCGGCCTTGAGAAGAAGTTCTTCTCGGCGGGTGCCAGAGCGGTTAACGTTAATTGCCGGATAAACCCGTTTTTCAGCCATCCGGCGATCCAGATGGATCTCCATATTGCCGGTGCCTTTGAATTCCTCGTAGATGACATCATCCATTCGGCTGCCGGTATCAATAAGAGCCGTTGCGATAATTGTCAAAGAGCCACCCTCTTCGATATTCCGGGCTGCGCCGAAGAAGCGTTTGGGTTTTTGCAGTGCGTTTGCGTCTACGCCGCCAGTCAAAACCTTGCCAGAGGCAGGGACGACTGTATTGTAGGCTCGCGCCAAACGCGTCAGGGAGTCAAGAAGAATAACGACGTCCTTTTTGTGTTCTACCAGGCGCTTCGCCTTTTCGATCACCATTTCAGCCACTTGTACATGCCGAATAGCGGGTTCGTCAAAGGTTGACGCAACAACTTCACCCTTCACTGAGCGTTGCATTTCAGTGACTTCTTCAGGGCGTTCATCAATGAGAAGTACGATTACAACGACGTCTGGGTGATTTGACGTGATCGAGTGAGCGATGTGTTGGAGCATCACCGTCTTGCCGCTCTTCGGGGGAGCGACTAGGAGTCCTCGCTGCCCTTTGCCGATAGGGGAGATCATGTCAATCACCCGAGAGGTGATGTTCTCTTCACCACGGATATCCCGTTCCAGTTTCAGGCACTGGTTAGGATGAAGGGGGGTCAAATTCTCGAAAAGAATCTTGTGCTTTGATGCCTCGGGAGGCTCAAAGTTTACTTTGTTGACCTTAACCAGTGCGAAGTATCGTTCGCCATCCTTCGGCGTGCGAATTTCGCCTTCGACTGTATCTCCTGTATGGAGATTGAAGCGCCGAATTTGGCTTGGAGAAACATAGATGTCGTCGGTCCCCGCCAAGTACGATGTATCCGGCGATCGCAGAAAACCAAAGCCATCGGGCAAGACTTCCATGACTCCATCACCGTAGATAGGTTCGCCCTTCTTGGCACGGTTCTTGAGTAGCGCAAAGACAAGTTCTTGTTTGCGCAGGCGATTGGCACCTTCAATTTCGTTGGCGATTGCCATCTCAAGCAATTGACCAACATGGAGGGACTTCAGCTCCGAGAGTTGCATGGCGGGCGGCGGTGAGGGGGTAGAGAAGTGAATGACGTGGAGCGCGACAGAGTTGTCGCGATTTTGCGCAGGGGCAGGATACCTGAACTGCATCTAGCTGCCTGTGCTGCCACTTTTTAGGACAGTCCAGACCGCTACGAAGAATTTCCTTAACTTAACCCGATTTACAGGTTGCTGTCAATGAAAGCAGTCAGTTGAGACTTTGACAGTGCGCCAACCTTGGTTGCTTCGATGTTGCCGCCCTTGAAGAGCATGAGCGTAGGAATTCCCCGGATGCCATATTTGGTCGGAGTTTCCTGATTTTCATCAATGTTCAGCTTCGCGACCTTGAGCTTCCCAACATACTCTTGGGCCACTTCGTCGAGGATGGGAGCGATCATCTTGCATGGGCCGCACCATTCTGCCCAGTAATCCACAAGCACGGGGCTGGTGGATTGGAGGACTTCCGCTTCGAAGTTTGTATCTGTGACGTAGTGGATATGTTCGCTCATGATCCTCACGCATTCAGGGGGGCGTTGCGAGGGAGGAGGTATTGAGTTGTTCGATGCAGCCCAATCCACGCAACAAGACAGGATGGTTGGCGGGATGCTAGCGAATCTTGATCGGCAAGAAAAGCATTTTTCTCCCCTGTTCGGCTAAAAATTATGGTAGCGGTAGTAGTGTGGCTAGCGTCCCATGTGCTGGATCGTACCTCTCCAGACGACAGAGAGCGCGTACGCCGGGCGCTCCCGCAGTGGCGAATGGGGTATATTTCAGTACTTGAACTATTTACGACGAAGCTGGTTTTCGTGACCGCATCTGCGAGCCGCCAGCTCCAAGACATACAGGAGTACGCCCCATGACTTATGTTGTTACCGAAAACTGCATCCGTTGCAAGTACACCGACTGTGTTGATGTTTGTCCGGTGGATTGTTTTCGAGAGGGGCCGAACTTCCTCGTGATCGATCCGGAGGAGTGTATCGACTGCACATTGTGCGTGGCTGAGTGCCCGGCTGAAGCTATTTTTGCTGAGGATGATGTCCCTGCCGGCCAGCAGGGATTCATCGCTCTTAACGCCGAATTGGCTGCTCAGTGGACGCCGATCGTGGAGCGCAAGGATCCTCCGGCCGACGCTGACCAGTGGCGTGGCGTGGTGGATAAGTTGAAATTCCTGGAGCGCTGAAGCCGGAAGGACTGAGCCGAAAATAGACAGTTCCTGGTGTGTGAGCCGCGTATAAGGGAAGGCCCTGATATCTGGGGACTTTTCGCTGCCTCCGCAATCGAATACTATCGGATGAAATAATCATCTTTAGGCGCGTCGGCGCCACTCATAGGAACGGAAAAATGCTGGTCAGTGAAATTCTCGCGATCAAAGGCAAGGTCCTTTTCACCATAGCACCAAACAAGGCGCTCTCCGAAGCGGTTGCTATTATGACGGAGCAGGATGTCGGGTCTTTGGTTGTGTTTGACAAAGGGCGTATGGCTGGTCTGTTGACCTTCAGGGAAGTTTTGCTCGGCACCCAGAAGGCGGGTGCTGCATGGCAGGATCTTTCTGTGGCAGACGCAATGCTGACAACTCCAGTCGTAGCTGCGCCCAATATGGAAATGGATGAGTTGCGTCGACAAATGGTCGAGCACCATCAGCGCTATCTTCCTGTTATGGACGATGCGGTTCTTCTTGGTGTGGTTTCTTTCCACGATGTGGCCAAGGCGGTGCTTGAGGAGCAGAGTTTTGAGAATCGGATGCTTAAGAACTACATTCGGAACTGGCCTGCTGAGGAAGATCAGGTGTGATTTGAAGTAATAACTGCACTGCAGGCCTATGTTGCGGTTGGCGTGCAGGGCGGGGGGGGGCTGATACTGCAAGGTGTGCCACACGAGAAGGGCGCCGTCAAAAAAAGCGGTATGTTGGGAGCTGATCCTCGCATGATGGATTAAGGCGCTCGTAAAGGTTGGCGCCGGCGGTAAGGCGATACCTTGTCTGCCGGTTTCCCTCTAGTGCGACCAATGGCAGAGGAGACCACATGGATAAGCTCTGGCTGAAGAGCTACCCCGATGGTGTACCTGCGGAGATTGATCCGGCGGAATTTTCTTCCCTTGTTGATTTATTTGACAAGAGCGTCCGTGCTTTCGGCGCACATGTCGCGTATGTCTGCATGGGTAAGGCCATGGGCTACGCCGAGCTGGATGCGAAATCCCGTGACTTTGCGGCTTATCTGCAAGGTACGTTGGGCCTCGGCAAGGGGGCTCGGGTTGCGCTCATGATGCCGAACTGCCTTCAGTACCCCGTTGCTATGTTTGGGATTTTGCGTGCGGGCGGTACTGTGGTGAACGTCAATCCCTTATATACGGCGCGAGAGTTGGAGCATCAACTGCGTGATGCCGAGTGTGAGGCCATTGTCATCGTCGAGAACTTTGCGCACATCCTTCAGGATGTGATCGAGCACACTGCTGTGCGTCATGTCGTTGTGACGGGGTTGGGTGACCTGCTGGGCTTTCCGAAATCTGCACTTGTGAACTTTGTTATTCGCCATGTGCGAAAAATGGTTCCCGCGTGGGATTTGCCAGGGTGCAAGAGATTTCGCGTGGCATTGGATCTGGGACACCGCTGCGAGTTTAAGCCTGTCGCTATTGGTCACGATGACCTTGCTTATCTGCAGTACACGGGAGGCACGACTGGCGTTGCAAAGGGTGCCATGCTAACGCATGGAAATATCGTTGCGAATTTGCAGCAGGCCCATGCGTGGATAAGCCCTTATGTGAAGATTGCTTCAGAGGTCATCATCACCGCTCTGCCGCTTTATCACATTTTTTCACTTACCGCGAACTGCCTGACTTTCTTCAAGATCGGCGCAACAAACGTACTCATTACAAACCCGAGGGATATCCCGGGGTTCGTTGTGGAACTGGGGCGCCATCGCTTCACGGTGATCACCGGGGTCAATACCTTGTTCAACGCCTTACTGAACGATCCTGGGTTCTCCCATCTTGATTTCTCTTCATTGAAAATTGCGCTGGGCGGTGGAATGGCTGTTCAACAGGGGGTGGCAGACCGTTGGAGGAAAGTGACTGGCAAGCCTTTGGCCGAGGCTTACGGTTTGACTGAAACGTCTCCTGCGGTCTGTATCAACCCCCTCGATTTGCCCGAATTCAATCACTCCATCGGACTTCCGATCTCGTCCACGATCATTAGTCTGCGTGATGATGACGGGAGGGAGGTCGCATCAGGGGAGGCGGGGGAGTTGTGCGTGAAGGGGCCGCAGGTGATGAAGGGCTATTACAAGCGCCCCGAGGACACGGCCAAGGTTTTTACGCATGACGGTTTTTTGCGAACCGGCGATGTGGCGACCATTGATGCCGATGGTTTCGTTCGCATTGTTGATCGCAAGAAGGACATGATCCTTGTGTCGGGCTTCAACGTTTATCCAAATGAGGTCGAAGACGTGGTTGCAAGTCACCCTGGTGTGCTGGAGGTCGCGGCGCTTGGTGTTCCTGATGAGCACTCCGGCGAGGCGGTCAAGATCTTCGTTGTGCGCAAAGATCCAAAATTGACCGCAGGGGCCTTGATCGATCACTGTCGTGCGGGATTGACCGGGTATAAGGTACCCCGATTCGTGGAGTTTCGTGAGTCCTTGCCCAAGAGTAACGTGGGAAAGATCCTGCGCCGCGTCCTGCGGGACTCTGGACAGGCGGCGAAGTGATTTGACAAAAAAGAGCTTGTGTTTGCGGCAGGAACTGAAGAATAATTGTAGAGTAGTCTTGTATATGACCTTATGAACCTGATTGCCCGCTCCCTTCCTGTCGACGTAGTTGTAGTACGCGTAGTAAGCGTAGGTGTGCGCGCGTCGTAAGGGTCCGTAGGTAATCAGTAAAGAATTTTCAGACCCCCGCCGGCGCGCAACCGGCGGGGGTTTTGTTTTTTGTCCCCCGGCCCGGAACGTTGTACGGCTCCCAAAGCCTCAAGGAGATTTTTGATGATGCAAATGACTGGAGCAGACCTGATCGTGAAGCTGCTCGAACGGCAGGGTATCAGCACTATCGCGGGTGTTCCTGGCGGTGCAGCCCTGCCGATGTATGACGCGCTTTCCAAGAGCGAGAAGATTCACCACGTGCTGTGTCGTCACGAGCAAGGTGCGGGCTTCATCGCCCAGGGTATGGCGCGCGTATCCGGCCGTCCGGAAGTGTGTCTGGCCTCTAGCGGCCCAGGAGCGACCAACCTCATCACGGCGATCGCTGATGCCAAGTTGGACTCCATCCCCATCATCGCGCTGACCGGCCAAGTACCCTTGTCGATGATCGGTACGGATGCCTTCCAGGAGGTGGATACCTACGGGCTCACGATTCCCATCACCAAGCACAATTTCCTGGTTCGTTCCGCTAAGGAGTTGCTGACTGCAATCCCGGCCGCCTTCCGTATCGCGATGTCCGACCGGCCTGGCCCTGTTCTGGTGGATGTGCCCAAGGATGTGCAGAACCAGATCGTGAGCTTCGAGGAATATCCCGATGTGGTGGTGCCCGATGCTGCGCCCAGCTTCGACATCGGCGCGATCGAAGAGATTGCGAAGATGATCGAGGGGGCCGAGCGCCCCGTGCTTTACCTCGGCGGTGGTGTGATCCACTCCGGCGCGTCGAAGCTCGCGGTGACGCTGGCGGAGCAGGCGTCCCTGCCGACCACGATGACGCTGATGGCGCTGGGCGCCATGCCGATGGATCATCCGTTGTCGGTCGGGATGCTCGGCATGCATGGCGCGCGTTACACCAACTATGTCCTCGAAGAGGCCGATCTGCTGATCTGTGTCGGCGCCCGTTTCGATGACCGTGCTATCGGCAAGACCGCCGAGTTTTGTCCGAACGCCAAGATCATCCATATCGACATCGATCGTTCGGAGCTGCACAAGGTCAAGACTGCGCATGTGGCGATTGCCGGTGATGTGGGGCAGGTGCTGTCCGAACTGCTGCCGCGCGTGAAGCCCCAGTTGCGCAAGCGTTGGTTGTCCCACGTGGAGAGCCTGAAGGGGCGCTTCCCGCTGGCCATGCCCGGTGTGGATAATCCCCGTTCGCCGTATGGCCTCATCCATGCGGTTGCCAGCTGTCTGGACGATAGTGCCATCATCACCAGCGACGTGGGCCAGCACCAGATGTGGGTTGCGCAGGCCTATCCGTTCCGCCGCGCCCGCCAGTGGCTCAACTCCGGCGGCCTCGGCACCATGGGCTTCGGCTTCCCGGCTGCGATCGGTGCGGCTTTGGCGGAGCCCGAGCGTACGGTGGTCTGCTTTTCCGGTGATGGCAGCCTGAAGATGAACATTCAGGAGATGGCGACTGCGGCTCAGGAGAACGCCAATGTGAAGATCGTGCTGTTCAACAACCAGTCCCTGGGGTTGGTGCATCAGCAGCAGAATCTTTTCTATGGCAAGCGCATCATGGCGTCCCGCTACGAGCGTCCCACCGACTTCCTGAAGATCGCTGAGGGTTTTGGCATGCGTGCCGTCGATCTGGATCCGGCGCCCAATCCCCGTGCCGTGTTGGCCGAGGCGCTCAATACGCCGGGACCCTGCCTGATCCACGCAACCATCGACCCGAACGAATTCGTTTACCCCATGGTGCCGCCGGGCGCCGCCAACTCCGAGATGATCGGCTGAGCCCGCAGGAGAGAACACTATGTCCGAACAAAACACCAATCTTTCCGAGTACATTCCCGATGTGCCCGAACATACGGGCTTCAAGAAGGTTGTTCTTGAGTTGGGTGTGGCCAATCACCCAGGGGTGATGAGCCACATCTGTGGTTTGTTTGCCCGGCGGGCCTTCAACGTGGAAGGCATCCTGTGCATGCCGGTCGGCTCTGGCGAGACTAGCCGCATCTGGCTGTTGATTTTCGAGGATGAGCGTCTCGAGAAGATGATTCGCCAAGTCGAGAAGCTCGAGGACGTCCTCTACGTGAAGCAGCATGATGGCGAACACCCGGTGTTCGGCTGTCTGGACGAGTTCTTCAAGTAACACGTTCTTCACACGCCACCGGCCTCGTGCCGGTGGCGTGCTAGACTCCGCCGCCTTGCTTGCCTAGTCTTCAATCTCCTGTCTCCGCGAGTCTTTCCATGTCCGGTAATACCCTTGGCACGCTCTTCAGCGTCACTTCCTTCGGTGAATCCCATGGCCCCGCCATCGGCTGCGTGGTGGATGGCTGTCCGCCGGGATTGAAGGTCTGCGAGGCCGACATCCAGGCCGAGCTGGATCGGCGCAAGCCGGGTACGTCCCGGCACGTGACCCAGCGCCGGGAGCCGGACGAGGTCGAGATCCTGTCGGGGGTCTTCGAGGGTGTTACGACCGGTACGCCCATCGCATTGCTGATTCGCAACCAGGATCAGCGCTCCAAGGACTACGGCAACATCGCGGAGAGTTTTCGTCCGGGGCATGCCGACTACGCTTACTGGCAGAAGTACGGCATTCGCGATTACCGCGGCGGCGGCCGTTCGTCGGCCCGCGAAACCGCGGTGCGCGTGGCGGCTGGAGCGATTGCGCGCAAGTGGCTGCAGGAGCGCTATGGCGTGGTGATTCAGGGCTACATGTCACAGCTCGGCCCTGTCGACATTCCCTTCGTGTCGTGGGACGAGGTGGATGGCAACGCGTTTTTTGCACCGAATCAGGCCATCGTTCCGCAACTCGAAAGCTACATGGATGATCTGCGCAAGTCCGGAGACTCTGTCGGTGCGCGGATCAATGTCGTAGCGACCGGCCTGCCGGTTGGCTGGGGCGAGCCCGTGTTTGATCGTCTCGATGCCGACATCGCTTACGCGATGATGAGCATCAACGCGGTGAAGGGCGTGGAGATCGGTGCCGGTTTTGCCAGCGTCGCCCAACTGGGGACGCAGCACTCGGACGAAATGTCGCCGGAAGGCTTCCTGTCGAACAACGCCGGTGGTGTGCTGGGTGGGATATCTACTGGGCAGGACATCCTGGTCAGCATGGCCATCAAGCCCACGTCCAGTACCCGTCTTGATCGCCACTCCATCAATAAGGCCGGGGAACCAGTTGTAGTGAATACCCACGGTCGCCATGATCCGTGCGTCGGCATTCGCGCCACGCCCATCGCAGAGGCCATGCTGGCGATCGTGCTGATGGATCATGCCTTGCGTCATCGTGCCCAGAATGCCGATGTGGAGTGCTCCACGCCAAAGGTGGCCGGGCTGGCGCCGGCTGGCAAGCAGGCCGTGCCGTCTCCCCGTCCGAAGGCTTGATCGCGTTCAGCTTTGCGCCTGGAGGACAGGCGTGGAGTTCCTTGCCTGCACGGGTGAGGTTCTGGCAGATGGAAGGAGCGCTTTCGGGCGCTCTTTTTCTTGGTAGTGACCGGGGTTGCCCCCAATATCTCTGATGATTCCCTACTGGCGCCTGTCGGGTTATTACTTCTTCTACTTTGCCTTTGTCGGCGCTTTTTCACCGTACTTTGGCCTTTATCTGCAGTCGGTCGGTAGCTCGGCGGCCGAGATTGCAGTGCTGATGTCCCTGATGTCGGTCATGCGGACGCTTGCGCCGACCTTGTGGGGGTGGCTGGCCGATCGATTTGGCACGCGTGCGCCTATCGTCCGTCTGTCGGCGGTGCTATCCGTGCTGGGTTTCTCCGGTTTTCTGCTCAGCAATGCATATGGGGTGCTCTTTGTGAGCATGGCCTTCCTGGCTTTCTTCTGGAGCGCCGCCTTACCGCTGGTGGAAACCTTGACCTTTGCGCATCTGGAAGGGAGGGCCAGTCGCTATGGCAGCATCCGGGTGTGGGGGTCCGTCGGTTTCGTACTGGCTGTGCTCGGGTTGGGTTATCTGCTTGATGAAATGCCGATCAGGAACTTGTTGTGGGTGACGCTGGCCATCCTTGCAGGCATCCTGGCGTGTGCCCTGGCGATCCCTGAAGTCCGCAAGGCACGGGAGACGGTGGCGCCCGCTTCTCTGGGGAGCATTCTCCGTCGCCCAGAGGTGAGGGCACTGCTGACGGCCTGTTTTTTCATGTCGGCCGCCCATGGAGCCTTGTATGTCTTCTACTCGCTGCATCTCGTTGCTCATGGATACAGCAAGACCTTCGTCGGCTGGATGTGGACCCTTGGGGTGCTGGCCGAGATCCTGGTTTTCATGGGTATGCCCCAATTGCTGAAAGCGTTTTCCCTGCGTAATTTGCTTCTCTTCAGTTTTGCTGCTGCAGTCTTCCGTTTCGTGATGAT
Source organism: Zoogloea sp. JDB1 (assembly GCF_056724025.1). NCBI lineage: Bacteria > Pseudomonadati > Pseudomonadota > Betaproteobacteria > Rhodocyclales > Zoogloeaceae > Zoogloea > Zoogloea sp. JDB1. The sequence goes on along the minus strand of NZ_CM161496.1, from coordinate 4,638,039 downwards.
CGGTTGGGGAGCTGATTCCTTGGTCGTGCTGGCGCTGGCACAGTTGCTGCACGGCGCAACCTTCGGCTCTTATCATGCAGCGGCCGTTGCCGCCGTCAATCGCTGGTTTGGCGCGCAGCACCAGGCGCGAGGGCAGGCTCTGTATGGGAGTATTTCCTTTGGTGCCGGCGGGGTGCTTGGGGGGCTGATCAGCGGTTATACGTGGGAACTCGTCGGCGCCGGATGGACTTATACCCTCGCTTCGGTATTCGCATTGATGGGTCTGGTAGCCCTTAGTCGCGGCTGGCGGGATCGTTTGGCCGTCGAGACTGTCTGAAATCAACTGAACAGGATGTCGGGAGCAGGATGAGAGCTGGGTTCGAATGGTGGCGCATGCTGGGCACGGCGCTGCTGGCGGTGAGCGGCCTGGTGGCCTGTCAGTCCGTGCAGACGACGCAGTCCGGTGCTGTCGGCGTAGAGCGTCGGCAGATGATGATGGTTTCTTCCAAGGAGATGGAGCAGGCTTCCGCCCAGAGTTACCAGAAGATTATCGCAGAGGCTGCTCAGAAAAATGCGCTGAACCGGGATCGGGACGAGGTTGAGCGGGTGCGTGCGGTGGCCCGTCGCCTGATTCCGATGACGGGGATTTTCCGTCCCGATGCGCCCGGTTGGAGGTGGGAAGTGAATGTGTTGAGCTCGAAAGAGCTCAACGCGTGGTGCATGGCTGGTGGAAAGATCGCCTTCTACAGCGGAATCCTCGAGCGCCTGGATCTGACCGATGACGAGATTGCCGCGATCATGGGGCATGAAATTTCCCATGCGTTACGTGAGCACGCGCGGGAGCGGGCCTCTCAGGCGATGGTGACCAATATCGGCGTCAATGTGCTTGGCGCAGCTCTCGGCGTGGGCCGGGGAGGAACAGACTTGATCGGCAGCGCGGCGAAGCTCAGTTTCGAACTGCCCAACAGCCGCGAGCATGAGACCGAGGCTGACCGTATGGGTGTTGAACTGGCTGCGCGGGCAGGTTATGACCCGCGGGCTGCCATCAGTCTCTGGCAGAAAATGGCCAAGGTCTCCAACGGTACCCAGCCCCAGTGGCTATCGACCCACCCGTCCAATGAAACCCGCCAGCGTGACCTGACGGAGTACGCCGCTCGTGTGATGCCCCTTTACGAGCAAGCTACTCAGCGCGCAAGGCCTGTGAAATAATTAAAGTTTTTCCGCCCTCAGCTCTACTTCGCCCATGCAAGCGCAAACGCTTTACGAAAAATTGTGGTCGAGCCACGTGGTGCACGTCGAGGATGACGGCACGGCGTTGATCTACATCGACCGTCACCTGGTTCATGAAGTCACCAGCCCGCAGGCCTTCGAAGGCCTCAAGCTGGCCGGGCGCAAGCCATGGCGCGTGAACTCCATCGTTGCGACGGCCGACCACAACACGCCGACCGATCACTGGGAAATGGGCATTCAGGACCCGGTGTCCCGTCAGCAGGTTGAAACCCTGGACAGCAACATCCGTGAAGTCGGCGCGCTGGCCTACTTCCCGTTCAAGGACGAGCGCCAGGGCATCGTGCACGTGATCGGACCCGAGAATGGCGCGACGCTGCCCGGTATGACCGTCGTGTGCGGCGATTCGCACACTTCGACTCACGGCGCGTTTGCCTGTCTGGCCCATGGCATCGGTACGTCCGAAGTCGAACACGTGATGGCCACCCAGTGCCTGCTGCAGAAGAAGTCCAAGACGATGCTCGTGCGGGTCGACGGCATGCTTGGCGCGGGCGTGACCGCCAAGGATGTGGTCCTGGCCATCATCGGTCGTATCGGCACCGCCGGCGGTACCGGCTATGCCATCGAGTTCGGCGGCAGCGCGATCCGCAGCCTGACGATGGAAGGCCGCATGACCGTCTGCAACATGGCGATCGAAGCAGGGGCCCGCGCTGGCTTGGTGGCGGTGGACGAGCAGACCATCGCCTATCTGAAGGATCGTCCGTTCTCGCCACGCGGCGACGTGTGGGATCGCGCCGTAGAGTACTGGCGCACTCTGCACTCTGATGACGGCGCCCATTTCGACGCAGTCGTTGCACTCGATGCTGCGCAGATCAAGCCGCAGGTGACCTGGGGTACTTCGCCCGAGATGGTCGCGCCGATCGACGGAATCGTGCCCGACCCGGTTCTCGAAAAGGATCCGGTGAAGCGTGAGGGCATGGAGCGTGCGCTGCAGTACATGGGCCTCACGCCGCGGACGCCGATCAAGAACATCGCCATCGACAAAGTTTTCATTGGCTCCTGTACCAATTCGCGCATCGAGGATCTGCGCGCCGCTGCTTATGTCGCGCGCGGTCGCCGCAAGGCCGATAACGTCAAGCAGGTGCTGGTGGTGCCGGGCTCGGGTCTTGTCAAGCGTCAGGCCGAGGCCGAAGGGCTTGACAAGATCTTCATCGCCGCAGGTTTCGAGTGGCGTGAGCCGGGGTGCTCCATGTGCCTGGCCATGAATGCGGATCGGCTGGAGCCGGGCGAGCGGTGTGCGTCCACGTCCAACCGTAACTTCGAAGGGCGTCAGGGCGCCGGTGGTCGTACCCATCTGGTGAGCCCCGCCATGGCGACTGCTGCGGCGATCGCCGGGCATTTCGCTGATGTTCGCGAACTGGCCTGAGCGTCCGGAGAGATTGCGCTATGCGTAAATTCACCGCATTGCTCGGTGCATTGGTCGTCGTGCTGCTGAGCGGCTGCAATACCGTTCAGGGCATTGGCAAGGATATTGAAAAGGGTGGCGAAGCCATCCAGAAGGCGGTCAAGTAATGAATCCCTTCCGTAAACTCGATGGCCTCGTGGCGCCGATGGATCGCGCCAACGTGGATACCGATGCCATCATTCCGAAGCAGTTCCTGAAGTCGATCAAGCGTAGCGGCTTCGGTCCCAACCTGTTCGACGAGTGGCGTTACCTGGATGTCGGCCAGCCTGGCCAGGATTGTTCCACGCGTCCCAGGAATCCAGACTTCGTACTCAATCAGCAGCGTTACCAAGGAGCGCAAATCCTGCTTGCCCGTGACAACTTCGGCTGCGGCAGCTCACGCGAGCACGCACCGTGGGCGCTGGAGGATTTCGGTTTCCGCGTGATCCTTGCGCCGAGCTTCGCCGACATCTTCTACAACAATTGCTTCAAGAACGGCCTGCTGCCGATCAAACTGGCGGCGTCGGAAATGGACGCGCTGTTTGCCCAGTGTCAGGGGACCGCCGGCTATCGCCTGATGGTGGATCTGGAAGCCCGGACGATCACCCGCCCTGACGGCAAGGTCATCCCCTTCGAAGTGGATGCCTTCCGCCGAGAGTGCCTGCTCAACGGATGGGATGATATCGGCCTCACGCTGCGGCACGCCGACAAGATCCAGGAGTTCGAAGCGCGTCGGCGCATTGACCAACCCTGGCTGTTTGCCTGATCGGCGCCTGGCGCCCCTGTAACGAATTCGATTTAGAAAATGACGATCAAGATTTGTGTTTTGCCCGGTGATGGCATCGGTCCCGAAATTATGGAACAGGCCCTGCGCGTGCTTGAGGCGGTGCGCGGCGACGGTTTCGACTTTGTGGCATCGACGGCCCTGATCGGCGGCTGTGCCGTCGATGCCACCGGCACGCCGTACCCTGAGGCAACCAGCAAGCTGGCCAAGGAAGCTGACGCGATCCTGCTGGGCGCCGTGGGCGGCCCGCAGTGGGACTCCCTGCCGCGTGAGCAGCGTCCCGAGCGTGGCCTGCTGGCCATCCGCAAGGAGCTCAACCTGTTCGCCAACCTGCGTCCGGCTATCCTCTATCCGGAGCTGGCCAACGCCTCCACGCTGAAGCCTGAAGTGGTGTCCGGTCTGGACATCCTGATCGTCCGCGAACTGACCGGCGATATCTATTTTGGCCAGCCCCGCGGCATCCGCGAGGAAAACGGCGAGCGCGTGGGCTTCAATACTATGGTGTATGCGGAGTCCGAAATCCGCCGTATCGGCAAGGTGGCCTTCGAGGCCGCCCGCAAGCGCGGCAAGAAACTGTGCTCGGTCGACAAGATGAACGTCCTGGAGTGCACCCAGCTGTGGCGTGACGTGATGATTGAGCTGTCAGCCGATTATCCTGACGTCGAGCTGTCCCACATGCTCGTGGATAACGCCGCGATGCAGCTCGTGCGCGCACCGAAGCAGTTCGACGTGATGGTGACCGGCAACATGTTTGGCGACATCCTGTCGGATGAGGCCTCGATGCTGACCGGCTCTATCGGCATGCTGCCGTCGGCCTCCCTTGATGCCAACAATAAAGGCCTCTATGAGCCAAGTCATGGTTCTGCCCCGGATATCGCCGGCAAGGGGCTGGCCAACCCGCTGGCAACCATTCTGTCGGCGGCGATGATGCTGCGCTATACCTTCAACCTGGAAGCGCACGCTGCCCGCATCGAAACCGCCGTGAAGAAGGTGCTGGCTGCTGGTTATCGCACTGGTGATATCTATGAGGCGGGCACCCGTCGCGTGGGCACCAAGGAGATGGGCGACGCCGTGATCGCGTCCCTCTGAGCACAAGAAGACAATTCAAGCCTGATTGGGGATCAATATGAAAAGAGTAGGTCTGGTTGGCTGGCGCGGGATGGTCGGTTCCGTGCTCATGCAGCGCATGCGTGAGGAAAACGACTTTGCGTTGATCGAGCCAGTGTTCTTCACCACGTCCAACCCGGGCGGCAAGGCACCGAGTTTTGGCAAGGAAGCGCCCCCGCTGAAGGATGCGAAGAACATTGATGAGCTGAAGGCGCTCGACATCATCATCACCTGCCAGGGCGGTGATTATACCAACGAGGTGTATCCGAAGCTGCGCGAGGCGGGCTGGAATGGTCACTGGATCGATGCCGCGTCGTCCCTGCGCATGGATCCCCGTGCAGTGATCATTCTTGATCCGGTGAACCAGAACGTCATCAAGGACTCCCTGGTCAAGGGCGGTCGCGACTGGATCGGCGGCAACTGTACCGTGTCCCTGATGCTGATGGCTCTGGGCGGCCTGTTCCAACGTGACCTCGTCGAGTGGGCGACCTCCATGACCTATCAGGCTGCCTCCGGCGCGGGTGCGCAGAACATGCGTGAGCTGCTGAGCCAGATGGGCGAGCTGAATCGTTCGGTCAAGGAATTGCTGGATGATCCGGCCTCTGCGATCCTCGACATCGACCGCGAAGTGGCCGGCACGATGCGTGACGACGCCTTCCCGGCTTCCAACTTCGGCGTGCCGCTGGCTGGTTCCCTGATTCCGTGGATCGACAAGGATCTGGGTAACGGCCAGTCCAAGGAAGAGTGGAAGGGGGGCGTCGAGACCAACAAGATCCTCGGCCGTGGCGAAGGTTTCGGGACGCCGGTTGTGCCCATCGACGGCCTTTGCGTGCGTATCGGTGCGATGCGCTGCCACAGCCAGGCTTTGACGCTGAAGCTGAAGAAGGATCTCCCGATCGATGAGATCGAAGGCATGCTGGCTAGCGCCAATGACTGGGTCAAGGTCGTTCCGAACAAGCGTGAAGAGTCTGTGCGCGATCTGACTCCGACCGCTGTGACCGGCACCTTGACTGTCCCTGTCGGCCGCCTGCGCAAGCTGGCGATGGGCGGGGAGTACCTGTCGGCCTTCACCGTTGGTGACCAGCTCCTGTGGGGTGCCGCGGAGCCGCTGCGGCGCATGTTGCGCATCCTGCTCGAGGACTGATACCTCGCCGTACCGTTGTTTGAATGCCGTTCCGCGCTAGCTGAACGGCATTTTCTTTTTGTGTTGGATGCTGTGTTGGACAAGCGGCTTGGTTGTCGAGACGGAAAGGGCTGTAGTGTGCTGAGTTTGCAATATGCATGCCGGGCTTGAGGTGGAAACTTCAAAAACGGCTTGAACTTGCCACTCCAAACCCATGATGTTATGTTCATCAATAACTTGATTCTGATGATCAGCCTTCGTGCATAAGAACTCTGTGAATAGCCGGCTCAAGCTCACCCTGCTCGCTGCGTCAATCGGCGCAGTCTCTCTCGGTGCCAACGCGGCAGGTCTGGGGCGGATCACCGTCCTGAGTGGGCTGGGGCAGCCCTTGCGGGCCGAGGTGGAGGTCGCAGCTACCCCCGAAGAACTCCAGAACATGACGGCGCGTCTGGCGTCAGCGGAGGCTTTCCGGCAGGCCGGTGTCGATTACGCGCCGTCAATCAATGGTCTGCGTATGACCATCGAACGGCGGACTGGTGGTGCCGTTGTCAAGGTCTCCAGCGACCGGCCGATCAACGAGCCGTTCGTCGATATGCTGGTCGAGTTGAACTGGGCGGCTGGACGACTTATCCGCGAATACACATTCCTTTTGGATCCGCCCGATACCGGGGCAGGGCGCCATGCGGCTCCAGTGGCCGCTCCGGAGATTCGTTCGGATTTCGGTGCGCGTCGTGCAGAAGCTCCCGCCGCAGTGCGCCATCCGGCGTCGACTACGCGTGCAGTGCGGGAAAATGGCGGTGCAGGCAAGACCTATCTCGTCAAGCCGGGAGATACGCTTCACGCGATTGCGGCTGAAAATCGACCGGATGGTGTTTCTATGGAGCAGATGCTTGCCGCGTTGTTCCAAGGGAACCGTTCTGCCTTTGATGCCAATGATGTGAATCGGCTGCAAGCCGGCAAGATCCTGCGCATCCCTGATGCAGAGACTGTTCGGCAGGCTGGTGGTGGCGAGCGTAGCCAGATCGTCGGCAAATCTTCCGACTTTGGACGCTATCGGCAGAAGCTGGCTGAGCAGGCCGTCAACGCGCCAGCGAAGGAAGCCCCGGCGCGTCAGGGAAGTGGCGGCCGGATTGGAGCCAAGATTGATGACCGGGCGGCGGTGTCGGCCGGCTCGACGGATCAGTTGAAGGTCTCAAAGAGCGATGAAGGACGGGCTGGCGGGCTTGGTGGAGACAAATCAGGGGCTCGGCTACAGGCTCTGGAAGAAGATATCGTTTCCCGCGATAAGGCGCTGAAAGAGGCGAACAATCGACTCGCCGATCTTGAAAAGAGCATCAAGGAGCTTCAGCGGCTTGTCGAGTTGAAGAGTCAGGGGTTGGCGCAAACGGCTGAGCAAGCGAAGCCGGCTGCCCCGGCAGCGTCTGCTGAACCGCCGGTTGCTGCTCCGGCGAACCCGGCGGGCGCTACGGTTGACACTCTGCCCGTTGCGAAGGCGCCGGAGCCCGTTCCCGAGCCTGAGTCCAAGCCGGCTCAGCAGGTGCCGCCGCCTGCTCCTCAACCTGCCTCGCCTCCGCCGAAGCCTGCCGAAGTCACTCCGCCTCAGGTTGCTCCGCCCGAAGATCTTTCCCTGCTCTTGGGGGGGGGAGGAATTTTGGCGCTGCTGTTGGGCTGGGGGGGGGTACAAGGTTTACCAGCGTCGTAAGGCACAGGCCGCTCCAAGCACGACTTCCGCGCTGTCGGAATTCGGGGAGGCTTCCAATTCTGTCTTCGGCAGTTCGGGCGGACAGAGTGTGGATACCGGAAGCAGCAGCCAGATTCAGACGGATTTCAGCCAGTCGGGTCTGTCGTCGATTGATACCGATGAGGGGGTCGATCCGGTCGCTGAGGCCGACGTGTACATGGCTTATGGCCGGGATGCGCAGGCCGAGGAGATTCTGCTTGATGCCTTGAAGACCGATCCGGGGCGTACTGGCGTCCATCTGAAGCTGCTCGAGATTTACGCCCAGCGGAAGAACTTGAAGCAGTTTGAGACGACCGCAACGGAGCTCTATTCGTTGACGGGGGGGAACGGGCAGGATTGGGAAAAGGCAGCTGCCCTTGGGCGCAAAGTCGACCCCGATAGCCCTCTATATCGCATCCCGACGCCTGGCGTGGCAGCAAACGTAAATGTGGCGACTCCTCCGGTTGCGCAGGCGATTGCCCCGGTTGCCACGGGGGGTATGCAGGTGCAGGCCCAGGCCAGAACGCCCGAATTGCGTGAGTCAGAGCCCGTTATGGGGCGAGAAGATCCGCTAGAGTCGCCTTCGCAGTTGAAGGACACCTGGGCGTTGCCGGGGGAACTCAATCAATATGCCAGCCTTGAGGATATTGACAGGGTTGCATCTACGCCAGCTCCAGGTGCAGAGGTGCCGGATGTCGGGGTGCTCGATTTTGATCTGGATCTCAATGCAGACGATGTCGCAGGTGGTGAAGAGCTTTCGAAGGGCGGCCACTCCCCGACGGTCAGTGCCCTGGATTTCGATCTGGGATTCGATAATGAACCTGCGCCAGTTCCGCAGACGACCCGGGTGGACAATGACCGTATGCCAGCGAGTCTGGAGGCCACGTCGACGCGTCCTCAGCATGTGACCGACGACTACAGTTTGCCCGATCCCAGTGACCTCGACTTCGAGATCAGTTCGGAGTTCGGTGAGCATCACCTTGAGCCCGCGTCTGACGCGACGGTCAATGTGGACCTTACCGCCACGCTCGCTGACGAACCGCTTCGCGACGAGGCTGGGGCTTCTACGATGGATCTGGAAAAAACCAGTTTCGATAGCAGCCTGCTGGACTTTGATTTCGAACTCGATGAGAAACTGGATGACAAGGAAATGACGGCGACGCGTCCTTTCGATCCAGTCGTTAATTTGGACTCAATTGACCTCGACCTGCCTTCGGATCTCGACTCCGTGGCGGAGCTTCCGGATGCTGGACCCCCGACCGAACCGCCGCTTGATCTGGAGCTGCAGCAGGAGGTGGCGACCAAGCTGGAGTTGGCGCGTGCCTATGAGGAGATGGGCGACAAGGATGGGGCGAGAGAGCTGGTCGAGGAAGTCTTGCGGGAAGGGGCTCCGCTGCAGAAGGATGAGGCCCGTAAGATCCTTGCCCGTCTTTCGTGAGGTTTTGCTGTTCGTTTGATGAGAGCAAGATGATTTCCCTGCACCCGGCGACACGTCTTGTCGCCTGGGCTGCGCTGGTAATCTTGGCGCAACTGGCCCGAGGTCCCTGGTTATGGGGCCTCGGGCTTATTGTTCTGGTGGGGGCATTTTTATTTGCCCGGCATCGCGCGTGGCGGCTCGTCAAGCGCGTGCGTGTGTTGCTGCTGGTGTTGTGGGTGCTGTTCGCGCTGTTCACTCCCGGCGAGCTGGTTGTCCCATTCCTGGGGAGCGCCGGCCCGACGCTTGAGGGTATCGCGGCGGCATCCATGCATTGCGTGCAGTTGCTTGTCGTGGTGCTACTGGTGGCGGTGCTGCTGGAATCGACGCGGGATCAGGAACTGGTCACCGGCTTGATGGTGCTGGCGGGACCCTTGGGTAGGCTCGGATTGCCGGTGGAGCGCCTTGCTGTGCGGGTGTTGCTGGTTTTTCGTTACGTGGAAAGCCCTCCCAATGGTGGGTGGCGTGCGTTGCTCGTTCACGACGACACGTTGCTTGCCGTGGAGAGCCTGTGTATTCGAACGCTTCCTCTACGTTGGTGGGATGGGCTTGTTGCAGGGAGTGTGGTGGTGTTGATCTTGTTGGGAGCTCTCCATTGAGGATTGCGATAGGCGTCGAGTACGCCGGGAATGCATTTCTGGGGTGGCAGACGCAGCCCCATGGACGGACGGTTCAGGATGTACTGGAGCGGGCGCTGGCCGTCATCGCCCAGCATCCGGTTGCCGTGGTGTGTGCTGGGCGAACGGATACCGGCGTGCATGGCAGCATGCAGGTGGCCCACTTCGATACTGTTGCCAAGCGCCCGCTTGAGGCCTGGGTGCGCGGTGTCAACAGCCATCTGCCGGCCAGTGTCGGTGTGTTGTGGGCAGTGGAGGTGGGTGGGGAGTTTCACGCACGGTTCAGTGCCGAGTCCCGACATTATCGTTACGTGCTGCTCAACCGGAGGGTGCGTCCCAGTCTGCTGGAGGGGCGGGTCGGCTGGATTCATGGCAAGTTCGATGTGGAGCGGATGGTCCGGGCGGCGGAGTGCCTGATCGGCACCCACGATTTTACGTCGTTCAGGGCGGCCGAATGCCAAGCCAAATCGCCGGTCCGGCAGATGCATTCGGTACGTATCCACCGCGAAGGCGAGGTGGTGCTGTTCGACTTCCATGCCAATGCCTTCTTGCACCACATGATCCGTAACCTCGTGGGCTCGCTTGTCTATGTGGGGCTTGGACGCAAGTCCATCGAATGGATGGCGGAAGTGCTCGCCGCGCGGGACCGAACCCAGGCTGCACCGACGTTCGCACCCGGCGGCTTGTACCTGTCGGGGGTCGAGTATCCCGAGCGGTGGCCCTTGCCGGGTGGCGGGCGTATCATCGCGCCTCCCCAACTCCTTGTACCGTGAGCGCCATGCATCGGACGCGTATCAAGATCTGTGGTCTGACCCGGGAGGAGGACGTCCTCGCGGCAGTGAACGCCGGGGCTGACGCCATCGGTTTCGTCTTCTATCCGCCCAGTCCGCGCTTCGTGGGTTTCGAGCGGGCCGCCGAGCTGGCCCGGCTGGTGCCACCCTTCGTCACAGTCGTCGGTCTGTTCGTCAACGCTGAGCGCAGCTATGTCGAGGCGGCCAGGGCTGTGGTGCCGCTGCAGGTGCTGCAGTTCCACGGTGACGAGAGCGAGGCCCTGTGTCTCGGCTACGGCCTGCCTTACATCAAGGCGGCGCGGATGCGACCCGGGCTTGATCTGCTAAAATACGCGGCTTGCTACCCTGCTGCCCAAGGTTTGCTCCTTGATGCCTTCGTCGAAGGCTATGGCGGTGGGGGTGAAACTTTTGACTGGTCGCTTATTCCTTCCCGACTGCCTGTGCCGCTGATCCTGTCCGGTGGGCTGCACGCGGGCAACGTGGAGGAGGCGCTGCGGCGCGTCCAGCCTTGGGCCGTGGATGTGTCGAGCGGCGTGGAAGCCGCGAAGGGCGTCAAGGACGCTGCCAGGATCACCGAATTTGTTGCCGGAGTTCGACATGCACATGGCTGATGCCCCTTACGATCTACCCGATGCGCGCGGCCATTTTGGTCCTTATGGCGGCGTGTTCGTCGCGGAAACCCTTATTCCAGCACTGACCGAACTGCGCCAGGCCTACGAGGAAGCCCAGCAGGATCCGGCCTTCATGGCCGAGTACGCCTACGAGCTGAAGCATTACGTCGGGCGCCCGAGCCCGATCTACCATGCCAAGCGCTGGACCGAACTGCTCGGTGGCGCGCAGATTTACTTGAAGCGCGAAGACCTCAACCATACCGGCGCCCACAAGGTGAATAACTGCATCGGCCAGGCCATGCTGGCCCGCCGCATGGGCAAGCCGCGGGTGATCGCCGAAACCGGTGCCGGGCAGCACGGCGTAGCTACGGCCACGGTAGCGGCCCGCTATGGCATGGAGTGCGTCGTGTACATGGGGTCGGAAGACGTGCGACGGCAGGCTGCCAACGTGTATCGCATGAAGCTGCTGGGTGCCACGGTGGTGCCGGTGGAGAGCGGCTCCAAGACCCTCAAGGATGCGCTCAACGAAGCCATGCGTGACTGGGTCACCAACATCGGCAATACCTTCTACATCATCGGTACGGTGGCGGGCCCGCATCCCTATCCGATGATGGTGCGCGACTTCCAGAAGATCATCGGCGAGGAGTGCATCGAGCAGATGCCCGAGATGGCTGGTCGCCAGCCCGATTACGTAATTGCGTGCGTGGGCGGCGGCTCCAATGCGATGGGGATCTTCTACCCGTATATCGAGCACAAGAATGTTCGTCTGGTGGGGGTCGAAGCTGCTGGCAGTGGCATCGAAACGGGCATGCATGCGGCCTCCCTGTCGGCAGGGCGTCCCGGCGTGCTGCACGGCAACCGTACCTATCTCCTGCAGAACGAGGATGGCCAGATCATTGAGACCCATTCTATTTCTGCCGGTCTGGATTACCCTGGCGTCGGTCCCGAGCATGCCTGGCTCAAGGACATCGAGCGCGCCGAGTATGTGGGTATCACCGATGCGGAAGCGCTGAAGGCGTTCCACGACCTCTGTCGCTTCGAAGGTATCATCCCGGCACTGGAGTCGTCCCATGCCCTGGCCTACGCGGCCAAACTGGCGCCGACGCTGCCGAAGGACAAGGTTCTGCTCGTCAACCTCTCCGGCCGGGGCGACAAGGATATGCATACCGTCGCCGAGAAATCCGGCATCCAGTTTTAACCTCTTCACGGCCTTGCCGGCCATAGTCGGCAAGGCCGTTGATCATTCGTACCCATTCATGTCCAGAATTCAACGAACCTTCAAGCGGCTCGAAGGCGAAGGCCGCAAGGCGCTCATTCCCTTCATCACCGCCGGAGATCCCGCACCCGAGATGACCCTGCCGTTGATGCAGGCACTGGTTGCGGGCGGGGCTGATGTCATCGAGCTCGGCGTTCCGTTTTCCGACCCGATGGCGGATGGGCCGACCATCCAGCGCGCCTCTGAACGGGCCTTGGCCGCCGGCATGAGCCTGCGCAAGGTGTTCGACATCGTGCGCGCCTTCCGTGCGACGGGGGATGAAACCCCGATCGTGCTGATGGGCTACGCCAACCCGATCGAGGCCATGGGGATGGGGGCTTTCACACACGCAGCCGCGGATGCCGGTGTCGATGGCGTGCTGGTGGTGGATTACCCGCCCGAGGAGTGCCAAGGCTTCGCTGAAGCCTGTCGCACTGTGGGCCTCGACCCGATCTTCCTGCTGGCGCCGACCTCCACCGAACAGCGCTTCGCTGATGTGGAGGCTGCTGGTAGCGGCTACATCTATTACGTCTCCCTGAAGGGCGTAACCGGGTCGGCCACACTCGACCTCGATGAAGTCGCCCGTCGCATACCCATCATTCGCGAAAAGGTCGGCATGCCGGTAGGCGTCGGCTTCGGTATCCGTGATGCGGAGACGGCGGCGCGCATTGCCGGCCTTGCCGACGCGGTGGTGATCGGCAGCCGCATCATCGAGGAGATCGAGCAAAGCGAGCGCGCTGAGGCGCCGGCTCGCGTGCAGGCCTTCATTCGCGGCATTCGTGAAGCGATGGATGCCGCAGGGGAGCAGCAATGAGTTGGCTGACCAAGCTGCTGCCGCCCAAGATCAAGCGGGATGTGCCGTCTGCACGCAAGTCGATTCCCGAGGGCTTGTGGAGCAAGTGCCCATCCTGCGAAGCAGTGCTCTATCGTTCCGATCTGGAGAGTAACCTCAACGTCTGCCCAAAGTGCGGGCATCACCAACGCATCCGTGCGCGTCAGCGCATCGACTACCTGCTCGATCCGGAAGGGCGTTTCGAGATCGGCGCCGAAGTGGTGCCCGTCGATCCGCTGAAGTTTAAGGATTCCAAGCGTTATCCGGACCGGCTCGCCGCGGGGAACGAGGATACCGGTGAAGCCGATGCTCTGGTGGTGGTGCAGGGGGCGATCAAGACCGTGCCAGTCGTGCTGGCATGTTTTGAGTTCGAGTTTCTCGGTGGCTCCATGGGCTCAGTGGTCGGCGAACGTTTCGTGCGCGGCGTCAAAGCTGCCCAGGAGCAGCGTCTGCCCTTCATCTGTGCGACGGCCACTGGTGGTGCGCGGATGCAGGAGGGTCTGTTCTCCCTGATGCAGATGGCCAAGACCACGGCCTCCATTACGCGCCTTGCCGAGCGTCGTCTGCCTTTTATCACCTTGCTGACCGACCCGACGATGGGCGGAGTGTCCGCCAGCTTTGCCTTCATGGGCGATCTGGTGATCGGCGAGCCGGGAGCCCTGATCGGCTTTGCCGGTCCGCGAGTCATCGAACAGACGGTACGCGAAACGCTGCCCGAGGGCTTCCAGCGTTCCGAGTTCCTGCTCGAGAAGGGCGCTCTGGACATGATCATCGATCGGCGCGAACTGCGCGACCGACTCCCCGAACTCATCACTCTTCTCACGCGCCAGCCGTCGGTTGGCGGTGTTGCCTGATCCATGCAATTGCCCGAAACACTTGAAGGCTGGCTGGACCTGCTGGAAGCACGCCATGGCCAGGCCATCCAGCTTGGCCTGGACCGTGTCCGCCAGGTCCGCGAAGCGCTAAACCTGCCCCAGACCTGCCCGGTCTTCACCATCGGTGGGACCAATGGCAAGGGCTCTACCTGTGCGCTGCTGGAGTCGGTGCTGCTGGCGGCCGGCTACCGCGTGGGTCTATACACCTCGCCCCATCTGCTGCGCTACAACGAGCGTGTGCGTATCGATGGCCGCGAGGTGGACGACCAAGCCCTGGTCGAGGCTTTTGCCGAGGTTGAGCGCGCACGTGGTGAGACGCCGCTGACTTATTTCGAGCACGGAACGCTGGCGGCCTGGGTTGCATTCTGCCGGGCCGGGCTCGATGCGATCATCCTCGAAGTCGGCCTTGGCGGGCGGCTCGACGCAGTCAATGTGTTCGAGCCCGACTGCGCCATCGTTACCAGCGTGGCCCTGGATCACATTGAGTTCCTGGGTAATGATCGGGAGACGATCGGCTTCGAGAAAGCAGGCATATTCCGAGCCGGCAAGCCGGCGATCTGCAGTGATCCGCTGCCGCCTGCATCCCTGCTGGCCCATGCTGAAGCTATTGGTGCGCGACTGCTTGTCAGCGGTCGTGATTTCGGTTTTTCCGGTGACCAGCAGCAGTGGGCATTCTGGCTGGCGGGCGGAGCGCGCCGCGGCGGGATCGCCTATCCGGCACTGCGGGGTGCCAATCAACTGCTTAACGCCTCAGCCGTGATGGCTGCGTGTGAGTCGGTGCGGGGCATCCTGCCTGTGCCGATGCAGGCTATCCGCCAGGGCTTCATGCTGGTGGATCTGCCCGGGCGCTTCCAGGTGCTGCCGGGGCGTCCGTCGGTGATTCTCGATGTGGCCCATAACCCTCAGGCTGCCGGGGTGCTCAACGAGAACCTCGCCAGCATGGGCTTCTTCCCGGAAACCTGGGCGGTGATCGGTATGCTGGCCGACAAGGATGTGCCGGGCGTTATCCGTTTGCTGCGCGACCGCGTGGACCACTGGCTGGTGGCAACGCTGCCCGGTCCGCGGGGCCTGGAGGCGGAGCGCCTTGCCGCGATCCTGCGAGAAGCGGGGGTGAGTGTTGATATCTCGGAGTTCGAGTCGCCGAGCGCAGCTTATCGAGCGGCACGTGGTCAGGCTGCCGAGGGTGATAGAATCGTGGTCTTTGGCTCCTTCCTCACGGTAGCCGACGTTCTGGCAACTGCCGGGGCGTCCAAATAGGTATTGCTGCAAGATGGCCGATAACGATTCCCAGATCGACCTGAAGAAGCGCGCGCGTCGTCGCCTGGTGGGGGCTGCCGCGCTGGCCCTGGCTGCCGTAATCGTCCTGCCGATGGTGATGGATCACGAGCCGCGGCAGACGGTGCCCGATGTGCAGATCCGCCTTCCGAGCCAGGAGGGCAGCAATTTCACGTCGCGGGTGATCACTGGCAAGGCGCCTGCGCCGTCCCAACCTGTGGCAGGAACCGTTGTCGAAGAAGCGGTTGTGCCTGAGGTGGACGACGGGGCGCACCACAAGGATGACGGCGATTTGCCACCGCCGCTGCTGAAGCCGGGGCAGGAACTGCTGCCGCCCTCCAAGCTCAAGAAGGAGGCGGCCAAGGCGGACCCAAGGCCCGAGCCGCTGAAAAAAGCGGAAGCCAAGCCCGAACCTGCCAAAAAGCCGGACCCCAAGCCAGAGCCGCCGAAGAAGGCGGAACCCAAACCCGATGTAAAAAAGCCTGAGGCCAAGCTCGAAGCCAAGTCCGATCCCAAGCAGAAGGAAAGGGAGCGGGAAAAGGAAAAAGAAAAGGCCGAGGCCGATAAGGCTCACGCCGACACCGAGCGCGCCAAGGCCTTGTTGAGCGGTGCTGCTCTCAAGGAGACGGGCGCGGGCGGGGCCCATGTCGTGTCGCTCGGCGCCTATCGCGAGGTGGCGAACGTGACAAGTCTGCGCGCCAAGTTGAAGGCGGAGGGCTACGCTTCATACGTGGAGCCGCTGGGTGACAAGATCAGGGTCCGCGCCGGCCCTTTCCCCAACAAGGCAGCTGCCGACAAGGCGGCCGCCCGGATCAGCAAGATCCTTGGAGTGCAGGCGTCGGTGGCGTCCAAGCCTTGACGTGCAATTCCTTTGAACGGGTTTGATTACTTCCTGCTGGCCGTCGTGGGCGTGTCGGCAGTTTTGGGTTTTTGGCGGGGCTTGATTTCGGAGTTGGTGGCGCTGTGCGCGTGGGTGCTGGCCTTCATGGCGGCCAAGACCCTAACCGGCAGCGTACAGCCTTTCGTGGCGGTTCTGGTAAAGGAGCCGGTGCTGCAGGTGCCGGCAGCGTTTATTTCGATTTTTGTGGTCGTACTGATTCTTGTGGCGATCCTGCGCTGGGCCCTGGGCGAACTTGTCAGGGCGGCAGGGCTGGGTTTCGCGGATCGTTTTCTTGGCGCATGCTTCGGTGCGGTCCGAGGTGGCGTGATTGTGTTTGCAGTGGCGTTGCTCGTCGGCCTCGGCGGCTTCGCCGGAAGCAGGTGGTGGCAGGAGGCGAGCCTCTCTGCTCCCCTCGAAGCCGCTGTGCTGGCTTCCAAACCGTGGCTCCCCGAGCTTCTGGCAAAGAGACTTAGATACCGATAGGTGGTTTGAAATGTGTGGCATTCTGGGCGTAGTAGCGACAACCCCCGTCAATCAGCTCCTTTATGATGGCCTGCAGGTGCTACAACACCGTGGTCAGGACGCAGCGGGTATCGCCACTGCGGAAGGCGGGCGGTTTCACATGCACAAGGCGTCGGGCCTCGTGCGCGACGTGTTCCGGACCCGGAACATGCGGGATCTGCCCGGCAACATGGGTATCGCCCATGTTCGATATCCGACTGCCGGTTCGGCGTCGGCTGCTGCAGAGGCCCAGCCTTTCTACGTGAACTCGCCTTTCGGCATCATGTTGGCCCACAACGGCAACCTGACAAATGCGGAAGAGCTGCAGCGGGAAATGTTTCTGTCCGATCTGCGGCACATCAACACCAACTCCGATTCGGAAGTGTTGCTCAACGTGCTGGCCCACGAACTGCAGGCGGCTGCCAAGAGCTTCCGCCTGGATGAGGAGACTGTTTTCGACGCGGTGGCCGGTGTGCATCGCCGTTGCCGCGGCGCCTATGCCACGGTGGCTATGATCTCCGGTACCGGCCTGCTGGCTTTCCGTGATCCCTACGGGATCCGCCCGCTGGTCATCGGCCGTAACGATACGCCCAACGGCGTTGAGTGGCTGATTGCTTCCGAGAGCGTGGCGCTGGACGTGATGGGCTTCAAGCTGGTGCGCGACGTGGCGCCGGGCGAGGCGATCCTCATCGATACCGAAGGGCGTTTCCATAGCCGTCAGTGTGCGACCCACACGGTGCATGCGCCGTGTATGTTCGAGTTCGTGTATCTGGCCCGTCCGGACTCGTTGATCGATGGCATCTCGGTTTACGATGCGCGTATCAACATGGGCAGTTCCCTGGCCAAGAAGCTGCGCGAGACCCTGCCGCATCTTAAGATCGATGTGGTCATCCCGATTCCCGACTCCAGCCGTCCGTCGGCGATGGAAATGGCTCATCGCCTGAACGTGCCATACCGCGAAGGCTTCGTGAAGAACCGCTACATTGGCCGTACCTTCATCATGCCCGGGCAGGCGATCCGCAAGAAGTCGGTGCGCCAGAAGCTCAATACCATTCACCAGGAGTTCAAGGGCAAGGCCGTGCTGCTGGTGGACGATTCCATCGTACGCGGAACCACCAGCCGCGAGATCGTGCAGATGGCGCGGGATGCCGGGGCGACCAAGGTGTACATGGCCTCCGCTGCGCCCCCGGTGCGTTATGCGAACGTTTACGGCATCGACATGCCGACCAAGGCCGAGTTGATCGCTAGCGACCGTACCGAAGCGGAGATCTGTGCGGAGATCGGTGCCGATGCACTGATCTACCAGGATCTGGAAGACCTAAAGGATGCGGTGAAGGCGCTGAATCCGGCGGTTTCCGTCTTCGAAACCTCCTGTTTCGATGGCACTTACGTAACTGGCGACGTAACCCAGGAGTACCTGAGCGGTATCGAAAACCAACGTAGTTGTGCTGCTGGCAAGCCAGCCGGTGAAGAAGGTGGTGGCCAGATGGACCTCAACCTGATCTCCCGCAGCGAAAGCTGATAATAAACCCGGTGGGGGATCTGGATGCAAGTCCAGCACCCACTACCCTTGGTCATCTCGTTGTACGCACGTGGGGCCCAGGGGCGTGAAAGTCTGCTAGGTCCGGTGCTGATCTAAGCGCGCGGCTGAGGCAAGTCTATCGGTTTGTTCACAGGGGCTGGCGGGAGAGTTTCCCGTCTGCCCATGTCAGTACTTCTCCAGAGGCCAGTTCGGCCTCGACTCTCCAGTCAGCCAGCACCCAGCGTTCGCAGCGATGTCCGTCCACTTCGATCTGGTGGACCGCTGGTCTATGGGTATGCCCGTGAATCAGCAGCGGGAAGCCGTGTTCACGCAGTAGCGCCGCAACCGTATCGCCATTGACGTCCATGATCGCCGCGTCCTTCTCGGACTTGGCGGTCTCGCTCTTCATGCGCACGCCGGCGATGATCTGTTTGCGGACGGCCAGCGGCTGTGTAAGAAACTGGGCTTGCCAGGCTGGGTTGCGCACCTGATTGCGGAAAGCTTGGTAGGCGAGATCGTCGGTGCACAGGCTGTCGCCATGGCATAGCAACGTACGCTGTTCACCCAGCTGGATCAGCGTCGGCTCATCGAGGATATGCAGGCGTGCGCGGGTCGCGAATTCGCTGCCCAGTAGAAAGTCGCGGTTGCCTGCCATGAAGTGGACCTTGCAGCCACCTTCGGCAAAGACGGCGAGTGCTTCGGCAACACCGTGGTTGAGCGGATCGTCCAGATCGTCATCGCCGGCCCAGTATTCGAACAGATCACCGAGTATGTACAGGCTGTCGGCTGCCTGGGCGGGGCCGGTCAGGTAATGTTCGAACAGGGCGGTGAGTTCAGGGCGATCAGCGCTCAGGTGCAGATCGGAGATGAAATGGATTTGCATGATGCTGGTCGCCCTGGAGTCTTAGATGACTTCGGCGCGGGTGATGACCACGTTTTCCTTCGGCACGTCCTGGTGGAAGCCGGCGGAGCCGGTCTTGACACCCTTGATCTTCTCGACGACGTCGAGGCCCTCGGTGACGCGGCCAAAGACACAGTAGCCCCAGCCCTGGATGTCGGGGGAGCGGTAGTTGAGGAAGTCGTTGTCACCGACGTTGATGAAGAACTGGGCCGTGGCGGAGTGCGGATCCTGCGTGCGGGCCATGGCGATGGTGCCGATCTCGTTCTTCAGACCGTTGTCGGCTTCGTTCTTGATCGGTGCCTGGGTAGCCTTTTGCTTCATGCCCGGCTCAAAGCCGCCGCCCTGGATCATGAAACCGTTGATCACGCGGTGGAAGATCGTGTTGTCGTAGTGGCCGGCTTCCACGTAGGCGAGGAAGTTCTTGACGGTTTCGGGGGCCTTTTCGGCGTCCAGTTCGAGGATGATGTCGCCGTGGTTGGTGCTGAGTTTGACAGCCATGAGTGCTCCTGTTGGTTTGTGTGAGGTTTACTTGCCAGCCTGCTCGGGCAGTTGCCGGACAGACTGGATGGTGACAGGCGTGGCCGGGACATTCTGGTGGAAGCCCCGATTGGCGGTGGGCACTTTGCCGATCTTGCGAACGACGTCCATGCCGTTGGTGACCTTGCCGAAGACCGCGTAGCCAGCGCCGTCAGGCGACGGGTAGTTCAACGGGCGGTTGTCTTCGAGGTTGATGAAGAACTGCGCGGTGGCGGAGTTTGGGTCCTGGGTGCGGGCCATGGCGATGGTGCCGGCGTCGTTCTTGAGGCCGTTACGGGCTTCATTCGGGATCGGCGCACGGGTGGCTTTTTCTTCCATGCGGGTATTCATACCGCCGCCCTGAATCATGAAGCCGTCGATGACGCGGTGGAAGATCAGTCCGTCGTAAAAGCCGCTTTTCACGTACTCGAGGAAGTTAGCCACCGTTTTGGGGGCCTTTTCCGGGTAGAGCTCGAGCACGATAGTGCCTTCGCTGGTTTTCATCTCGACCTGAGGATTGGCGGCCAGGGCGAACAGGCTATGGCCAGCGAGTGCGAGGGCCAAGAGGGCTTTCTTCATTGGGTGTCCTTGGGAGCGGTGATGGTCGGGGTGGGGCGAGCGGGCAAGGTGGCAGGTGTCGTGGCCAGAGGAGAGGGCGCGACGGCTTTGGCGGGCGAGATACTCGTAATCTCGCGGATGATCGATATTCTGTGTCGAGTCGCTGCGTTGGAAGGATCCAGGGATTGTGCTTTGTCGTAGGCTTGGCCAGCTAGCCCAGCGTAGACATCGCCGAGGTTCTCGTGGGCGGTAGCATAGCCCGGACGCAGCCGGATGGCCGCTTCCAGCGCAAGGCGTGCCTTGTCGTACTGCTTTTGTTTGGCATGCAGGACCGCCAGATTGTTATACGGCTCAGGCAGGTCGGGATAGTCTTCGGTGAGCTTCTGGAAAACGGCTATCGCATCGGCGTTGCGGTCGAGCTCGGCGAGGGCGACTCCCCTCAGAAAACGCAGTTGCGCATCTCGTGGCTTGCTTGTCAGCAGCACATCGGTGCGTTCGACAACACGGCCGAATTTTCCTTGGGAGAGTAGGCCCTGCAGGTCTTGCACGGATTCGGCCTTGACCGAGCTGCACACCAGGATGTGGAGGAACAGGGCGGCGGCCAGGGCTCGTTTTGACATGTGTTATGATCAGGGCCCGTGGGTAAGGTACGCAGGCGTTGTGGCAGGAGCGATTCAGCTATAAGCGCGGCATTTTACCAAGAAGCGTAGTTGCCGACCATGAGCCCCCTCATGGCCCAGGCTCAAAGGTTTCTCCTTTCGATTTTGGCAAGGTCTGTTTGCCTGCCATTGGCGGCGTGATGCCGCTTTCATTTTCAATCGGCTTTCTGGCTAGCGATTTCCCCCATGTTGAAACTTCATAACTCCCTTTCACGCAAGAAGGAGCAGTTCAGCCCCATCGAACCTGGCAAGGTCCGCATGTACGTTTGCGGAATGACGGTTTACGACTACTGCCATCTGGGGCATGCGCGCGTGATGGTGGTGTTCGACATGGTGGCGCGCTGGTTGCGTTCAAGCGGTTACGCCGTGACCTATGTGCGCAACATCACGGATATCGACGACAAGATCATCAAGCGTGCGCAGGATAACGGAGAGAGCATCCGGGCCCTGACGGACCGTTTCATCGCTGCGATGCATGAAGATGCGGATGCACTGGGTGTATTGCGTCCAGACCATGAGCCGCGCGCCACTGAGTTTGTACCGTCCATGCAGCGCCTGATCGGCGATCTGGAGCGCCACGGCCTGGCCTATCAGGCCGCCAATGCGGATGTGTGCTATTCGGTGCGCAAATTCGATGGCTACGGCAAGTTGTCCGGCAAGTCCCTCGACGAACTGCGCGCCGGCGAGCGCGTTGAAGTCGCGGGGGGCAAACACGATCCACTCGATTTCGTGTTGTGGAAGCATGCGCGTGCGGAGGAGCCGGAGGAGGTAAAGTGGGATTCTCCATGGGGACCTGGCCGCCCGGGCTGGCATATCGAGTGCTCGGCGATGAGCTCCGAGTTACTGGGTGATCACTTCGATATCCACGGCGGTGGCGCTGACCTGCAGTTCCCCCATCATGAGAACGAGATTGCCCAGAGCGAGGGCGCGCATCAATGTTCCTTCGTCAATTACTGGATGCACAACGGGTTCGTCCGGGTGGACGACGAGAAGATGTCGAAGAGTCTCGGCAATTTCTTCACCATTCGCGATGTGCTGAAGGATTACGCGCCTGAAGTGGTGCGCTTCTTCATCCTGCGGGCCCACTATCGTAGTCCGCTCAATTACTCGGATGCTCACCTGGAAGATGCCCGCAGTGCTCTGTCGCGCTTGTACACGGCGCTGCGCAATGTTCCGGCGGTGGGCGCGATCGAGATCGATTGGGCCACGCCGGCTGCAGCGCGCTTCAGGTCGGCCATGGACGATGACTTCAACACTGCGGAAGCCTTGTCGGTGTTGTTCGACCTGGCCAACGAGGTGAATCGATCCCGGTCGGCTGATGCCGCCGCGGAACTTAAAGCTCTGGGCAGCGTGCTGGGTTTGCTGGAGCAAGACCCGACGGTCTTCCTGCAAGCTGGCGTCGATGGCGATGTAGGGGAGGGGGCTGCCATCGAGGATAAGATTGCCGCCCGTATCGCTGCCAAGAAGGCAAAGGACTTTGCCGAGGCTGACCGGATACGAGCTGAACTGCTGGCCGACGGCGTCGTCCTCGAAGACACGCCCCAGGGGACGATCTGGCGGCGTGCCTGACTGCTTGCTGACTGTATTGCGCCACTATGGGCGTCCTCGCCACATGGAAAAGGCCCTGGGAACTGCCAAGGTTCCTAGGGCCTTCCCGTTTCAGAGGCCACGTCCTATGTCGTTCAGTGCAGGACGCGCCCGTCGCGGCCCAGCACGGTGAGGTTGACAAAGCGTGATCCGTTGTGATTGGTCGGTGTGTAGGTGACACGATAGCCGCCGACATCGATGCTGCCGCCTTCAAGTACCGATACCATCTTCTCTCGACTGGGTTCCTTGCCCGCCTTTTTGAGCGCCTCGCCGACCACCTTGGCATTGATGTAGCCTTCGATGCCGTAGTAGCTGTAATTGCTGTGTTTGGCGGATGCTTGTAGCGCCTTCTGATACTCCTTGACGATGGATTGTGTGTCGTTCCAGGGGTAGGGCATGACCTGGGAGATGCCAATGCCGTGCGCATCCTTTGCGCCCAGTTCGCTTACCAGCAGATCGGCTCCGATGGGCGACAGCGTCGAGAACTGGGGCATCTGCCCGGCCTTGCGCATTTGCCGGATGAACTCGGCGCTGGGCTTGTAAAGGGTTGCCATGATGACAGCCTGAGGGTCCGTCTTGGCGATCTGGGCGACGGCGGGACCGACATCGAGTGAGTTGCGTTCGATCGAGCCGACGGCGACCGGCTTCAGCTTGTGGTGGGCCAGCGTAGCGCTCACACCTTCCAGCCCCGACTTGCCGAATCCATCGTTCTGGTAGAACACCGCAATGTTGGTGATCCCCAGGCCGACGAGGTGATTAACGATGGCCTCCGTTTCGTCGGCGTAGCTGGCGCGCAGGTGGAACATGTAGCGATTGACCGGACTGCGCAGGCTGCCGGCTCCGCTGATGGTGCCGATCAGGGGCACCTTGGCCTCGCTGAACACCTTCATGGCTTCCGTGGTCGGGGACGACCCATAGAAGGCCATCAGTGCGAAAACCTTGTACTCGTTGATGAGCTTGCGGGTATTGGCAACGGTCTTATCCGTTTCGTAGCCGTCGTCGAGGGCGACCAGCTCTATCTTTCGGCCGTTGATGCCGCCAGCGGCGTTCAGCTGTGCGAAATAGGCCAGGGCGCCCTCCTTCATTTCCTTGCCGTAAGCGCCATTGGGACCGCTGAAGGGGGCAGACATGCCCAGCGTGATGGTGGTGTCTCCTACGCCTGGATCGGCTGCCTGGGCTGGTGTGCCTGACGCCAGCATCAAGCCGGCACCAATACAGGTGATCAGTTTCTTAATGGTGTGGAAGGGCATCATTGTCATTATTTTTTGTTAATCAAATCGGAGCCGGCCACGAGTATAGGACAAAAAAAATGCCTTTCGGAAAGCACACGGGCCGACGTTGAAACAACGTCGGCCCGTGTGTCAGGGTGCTGCAGTGCGGCAATAATCAAGCGCCGAAGAAATCCTTCACTTTGTCCATCCAGGATTTTGCCTTCGGGTTGTGACGCTCCGCGTTGGACGATGCGATCTCATCGAATTCCCGCAGCAGTTCCTTCTGGCGATCAGTCAGTTTGACGGGGGTTTCCACGATGACGTGCACCATCAGGTCGCCGGGGGCGTGGCTGCGTACGTTGCGGATGCCCTTGCCGCGCAGGCGGAAGACCTTGGCGCTCTGGGTTTCGGCCGGAATGCGGATGGCTGCTGCACCGTCAAGCGTTGGAATCTCGATCTCGCCGCCCAGCGCAGCCGTCGTGAAGCTGATCGGCATCTCGCAATGGAGATCGTCGCCATCCCGCTGGAAGACGGGGTGTTGCTTGATGTGGATCTCTACGTAGAGATCGCCAGCGGGACCGCCGTTGACGCCGGGTTCGCCATGGCCGCTATGGCGTAGGCGCATGCCGTCGTCGATGCCCGCAGGGATCTTCACTTCCAGGGTCTTCTGGCGCTTGATCCGGCCGGCGCCGCCGCAGGACGTGCAGGGCTCGGGGATGATGCGGCCGCTGCCGTGGCATTTCGGGCAGGTCTGCTGGATCGAGAAGAAGCCCTGCTGGATGCGCACCTGACCGGCGCCGCCGCAGGTGGGGCAGGTTTTGGGCTGAGTGCCCGGCTTGGCGCCGCTACCATGGCAGCTGTCGCATTCCTCGAGGGCGGGAATGCGGATGGTTTTCTCGGCGCCGCGGGCGGCTTCCTCGAGGGAAATCTCCAGGTTGTAGCGCAGGTCGGCGCCGCGATAGACGTTGGAACGCCCGCGTCCGCCGCCACCACCGAAGATGTCGCCGAAGATGTCGCCGAATGCGTCGGCGAAGCCTTCGAAGCCCTGGCCACCACCACCGCTGCTGCCCATGGATGGATCCACTCCGGCATGGCCGTAGCGGTCATATGCCGCGCGCTTGTTGCTGTCAGTGAGGATCTCGTAGGCCTCCTTGACCTCCTTGAACTTCTCCTCGGCTTCCTTGTTGTCCGGGTTGCGGTCCGGGTGGTACTTCATGGCCAGCTTGCGGTAGGCCTTTTTCAGTTCATCCTCGGAGGCGTCGCGATTGACGCCGAGGATCTCGTATAAATCCCGTTTCGCCATTTTTGGGTGCTCTGGCTATCTTGTGGAAAGGCCGAGCCGAGCGGCGCACAGGGCGCCGGCATGGCTCGGCCGGAACTGTCGATTCGGCAGTGATGCCGGACAGGCTTACTTCTTGTCCTTCACCTCGGTGAACTCGGCGTCGACAACGTCCGGATCGTTGGCCTTGGAGCTGTTGCCACCGGCCGCGCCAGCACTCGCACCTGCGCCGGCGGTACCGGCTTCAGCCTGGGCCTGGGCGTAGATGTGCTCGCCGAGCTTCTGGCTGACGGCGGCCAGGGCTTCGCTCTTGGCATCAATGGCGGCCTTGTCGCCGGTCTTGATGGCGTCTTCGGCATCCTTGATGGCGGCTTCGATCTTGGCCTTGTCTTCGCCGATCTTGTCGCCGTGCTCGGCCAGGGCCTTCTTCACGGAGTGGACCAGGGTGTCGAGCTGGTTGCGGGCGTTGACCAGTTCGTGAGCCTTCTTGTCTTCTTCAGCGTGGGCCTCGGCATCGCGGACCATCTGCTGGATCTCGTCATCCGACAGGCCGGAGTTGGCCTTGATGGTGATCTTGTTTTCCTTGCCGGTGGCCTTGTCCTTGGCGGACACGTGCAGGATGCCGTTGGCGTCGATGTCGAAGGTGACTTCGATCTGCGGCATGCCACGCGGGGCCGGCGGGATATCGGACAGGTTGAATTGGCCGAGGCTCTTGTTGCCGCTGGCCATTTCGCGTTCGCCCTGCAGCACGTGGATGGTCACGGCGGACTGGTTGTCGTCGGCGGTGGAGAACACTTGCGAGGCCTTGGTGGGAATCGTGGTGTTCTTCTGGATCAGCTTGGTCATCACGCCGCCCAGGGTTTCGATGCCGAGGGACAGCGGGGAGACGTCGAGCAGCAGCACGTCCTTCACTTCGCCCTGCAACACGCCGCCCTGGATGGACGCGCCGACGGCGACAGCTTCATCGGGGTTCACGTCACGGCGCGGATCCTTGCCGAAGAACTCCTTCACCTTGTCGATGACTTTAGGCATGCGGGTCTGGCCACCGACCAGGATCACGTCGTCGATGTCGGAAACCTTCACGCCGGCGTCCTTGAGGGCCACGCGGCAGGGGTCGATGGTGCGCTCGACCAGGTCTTCGACCAGAGATTCGAACTTGGCGCGGGTGATCTTCAGTGCCAGGTGCTTCGGTCCGGTGGCGTCAGCAGTGATGTAGGGCAGGTTGATTTCGGTCTGCTGACCGGAGGACAGCTCGATCTTGGCCTTTTCGGCGGCCTCCTTCAGGCGCTGCAGGGCCAGCACGTCGTTCTTGAGATCGACGCCTTGTTCCTTTTTGAACTCGGTGACGATGTAGTCGATGATGCGCTGGTCGAAGTCTTCGCCGCCCAGGAAGGTGTCGCCGTTGGTGGCCAGCACTTCGAACTGGTGCTCGCCGTCGATGTCGGCGATTTCGATGATGGAGATGTCGAAGGTGCCGCCGCCAAGGTCGAACACGGCGATCTTGGAGTCGCCCGGCTTCTTGTCCATGCCGAAGGCCAGCGCGGCCGCGGTCGGCTCGTTGATGATGCGCTTGACTTCGAGGCCGGCGATCTTGCCTGCATCCTTGGTAGCCTGGCGCTGGCTGTCGTTGAAGTAGGCCGGTACGGTGATGACCGCTTCGGTGACTTCTTCGCCGAGGTAGTCTTCGGCAGTCTTCTTCATCTTGCGCAGTACTTCGGCGGAAACCTGCGGCGGGGCGATCTTCTTGCCGCGCACTTCAACCCAGGCATCGCCGTTGTCGGCCTTGGCGATGGTGAAGGGCATCAGGTCGATGTCCTTCTGTACTTCCTTTTCTTCGAAGCGGCGGCCGATCAGGCGCTTGATGGCGTAGAGGGTATTCTTGGCGTTGGTGACGGCCTGGCGCTTGGCCGGGGCGCCGCACAGGATTTCACCGTCGTCGGCGTAGGCGACGACGGACGGGGTGGTGCGTGCACCTTCGGAGTTCTCGATGACCTTCGGCTTGCCGCCTTCCATCACGGAAACGCAGCTGTTGGTGGTGCCGAGGTCGATGCCGATGATCTTGCCCATGAGTTTTCCTTCAGTTCGAATTCTGTTTGACATGCGCTCTGACGGGGGCGGAGCGCTGGCTTGTTACCGATATGGGGATGCCGTCGCCGCTTTCAAGCGGCAGATTTGGCTTTCGACACGACCACGAGCGCCGGGCGGATAGTGCGGTCGTGCAGTAGGTAACCCTTCTGCAGCACATTGATCACCGTGTTGGGTTCGCCGTCGGCCTCGATGGCGCTGATCGCCTGATGCTTGTTCGGGTCGAACTTCTCGCCAACCGGATTGACCTCAACCACATTGGCGCCCTGAAAGGCAGAGACCAACTGTTTGAGTGTCAGCTCGACGCCCTGCTTGAAGCTTTCGAGGGTGGCGTTCTCGGTGGCGAGGGCGGCTTCGAGGCTGTCCTTGACCGGTAGCATGGCCTGGGCGAACTTGTCGGCGGCAAACTTGCCGGCCTTGGCGATGTCGTCCTGGGCCCGGCGGCGGACGTTTTCAGTCTCGGCCTTGGCTCGCAACCACGCATCATGGTGTTCGGCAGCCTTCAGTTCGGCCTGGCGGAGTTGTTCGGTAAGGTTTGGCAGGGAGTCGACACTCGGCGCATCCGCGGGCTGGGAAACGTGCTCGGCCTCAGTGCCGGTGGCGTTTTCCACGAGTTCCGGGGTCCGCGTTTCTTCTGCGTTCGGCGTGGTGTCTTGATCTTGCATGGGTAGGGCTCCTTTTTGGGACTCGCGGTAACTTGGGGGCGCAGGTTAAGATTTCAAGGGGCAATTTTCATCGATGCCGCCTTGTATCCACTGTGGGTGTAAAATTGCGATGAATCCGGCGTGTCCCGGTCATCTTTCCAGGCTCTGGGGCGTAAAACAGGTATGGAACAAGAACCCAGCAAGATCGGTAAATACAAGCTGCTCCGCGAGGTGGGTCGTGGCGCTACGGCAACTGTTTATCTGGCCGAGCACCCCCAGTACCCGGAGCCGGTTGCCCTCAAGCTGATCCGTTTCGATGACAAGTCGAAGGACGAGGCGAAGTGGAACCGTCGGCTGCTCAAGCTGTTGAGAGCGGAGATGGATGTGTCCCGTCGTCTGGACCACCCGAACATCATCAAGATCTTCGATACGGCGGTCGAGAAGGACTACGCCTATATCGTCATGGAGTACTTCCCGGGCACGACGCTGGAGCCGTATTGCACTTTTCAGAATCTTTTACCGCAGCACCGGACGATCGGAATCATCTTCAAGTGCTGCATGGCGCTGGATTACGCCTATCGCCAGGGCATCGTACATCGGGACATCAAGCCGGCCAATATCCTGATCGACGAGCAGGACAACATCAAAATTACGGATTTCGGGCTTGCCCTCAATATCAGCAAGAAGAGCGAGTCCGACTCGACCTTCATCATGGGGGTTGGCTCTCCGGCTTACATGAGCCCGGAGCAGATTAAGGGTTACCCGCTGAATCAGAAGACCGACCTGTTTTCGCTCGGGGTCGTGCTCTTCCACATGTTGACGGGGCGCCTGCCGTTCCGTGCCAAGAATCCGGCCCAGTTGATCTACAAGATCCTGAATACCGAGCCTCCGCTCGTCTCGCAGATCAACGCAGATTTGCCGGAGCAATTGGATACCGTCATCCGAAAGGCGCTTGAGAAGGACCTGTATTCCCGCTACAAAAATGGCGCAGACTTTGCCAAGGACTTGTCAGCCGTCAGGTACAAGATCCTCGACGACACCAGTTTGCCGCAAGATACGACGCGCTTTTCAATTTTGCGAAAAATGCCGTTTTTTGTGGAGTTCGAAGATGTGGAAATCTGGGAGATTCTGCGGATTTCTCGCTGGCGCAAGGTGGATTCGAACACTTTATTGATGCGGGAAGGAGATTCTGACCAGCGTTTCGGAATCGTCATCGACGGGCGTGTGGAGATTTCCGTCGATGGGCATCGCGTCAGCGAGTACGGCTACGGCGAGGTGTTTGGTGAGCTGGCCTATCTCGACCAGCAGGACCACAAACACATGAATACGGTGGTCACGACAACGTCCACCGTGTATCTGGAGTTGAATCCGGCTTCATTGTCCCTGGCGACGGATGAATGCCAGGAAGCATTCCGTTCGAGGCTCGTTACCGTCATCGCACGTCGTCTGGGGCAGGCTCAGCGGGATCTGGCGCAGAATGGGCCGCCTGCAGAGCGCATCACGGCGAGCGGTTTCGGGATGGAACTCCAGTTGGTCGATAACTGACCCGGAGTCATGGAGCGGGGCTGCCGAGATTTGCGTGGGCCCAATGCTGGATATCCTGACGACCAATGGCTCCGGAATGTCGCGCAAGCTCCCTGCCTTTTTGCATGAGAACCAGCGTCGGGATGCTGCGGATGCCGAAGCGTGCCGCCAGACCGGGTTCTTCCTCCGTATCGACCTTGCCGAGCCGGATCTGGGGTTCAAGGCCTGTTGCTGCAGCTTCAAACGAAGGGGCCATGCTGCGACATGGTCCGCACCAGGGAGCCCAGAAGTCCACTAGCAAAGGAATATCGCTGTGTTCTGCGTGAGCAGAAAAATTGCTTCTTGTCAGATGGATCGGGTGCCCAGTAAAAAGGGCGCCTTTGCATTTGCCGCAATGTCCGGCGTCTCGTAAGCGTATTGCGGGCATGCGGTTGAGTGCGTTGCAATGGGGGCAGGCGATCAGCAAAGGGGCGCTCATGGCGGGGCTCCGGATGGGTTCGGCTTACATTGGGGAGCAATCCGGGGTTTCAAGTGGTGACGAGTGGATATATTGTGAAAATCTAAAGTTCCACTAAATTCGGCCGAAATCCAGCTTGTATCGCAACATCTGTGCGAGGCGGAGGGAGGTGGCGCGTGGGTCGGGGCAGCACATACGGGATCAGTCGGGTCGATAACGAAACCAGTCGTACCCATGGTTGGCTGGTGACGATCCAGCGGCGCGGCGTGATCTATCGCAAGCACTTCAGCGACGGCGTCTTAGGCGGGCGGCAGCGTTCGTTCGTAGCTGCAAAAGCGTATCGGGACGAGATCATCGCCGCCCATCCACCGCTGTCGATGCAGGAATACTCCAACATCGTCAAGAAGAACAACCGTTCGGGTGTCGTGGGAGTGTGCAGATACTGTGCCTCCGAAACCCGCGATCTGCCTGAAGAAAAGCAGCGCTGGTTCTGGGTGGCGTCGTGGCCCTTGCCGGATGGGAAGCGCAAGCGAGTCAAGTTCTCCGTCAAGAAGTACGGCGAAGACGGCGCCTTCCAGATGGCCATGGACGCCAGGTCGGCGGCGCTTGGCAAACTGGTCGGTGCCTTCGATCCCGGGGCTGTGCGGCGCAAGCCACTCAGCAGGCGCCGTACGGCGGTCGTGGGCTCTGCTACTTCGCGCTGACTTCTGCGGCTAATCCTTGTCGCCCAGGGCCATGCTGACCATCCAGGTTAGCAGGCTGTATAGCAACGCGCCCAAGAACGCCGTCGGAAAATCTGGCACGACGAAGCCGTGCACCAGACCGGACACGAACCAGAACATCAGGGCGTTGATGACCAGCGTGAACAAGCCGAGGGTCAGGATCGTGATCGGCAGGGTCACGATAATCAGGATCGGCCGGATGATTGCGTTCACAAAGCCCAGCAGGAGCGCACTCACCAAGGCGGCGGAATAGCTGTCGACATGGATGCGGGTGAGCACTTCCGGGATCAGTATCAGCGCGACCGCGTTGAGCACCCAGCGTAAAAGGAGCTTCATGATTGTCCGTTTCTGCCGCGGCTGGCCGGCGTGCCGATTGTGGTCATGATGCTGCGCCCATGGCGCGGGCGCGCTCCGTCTGGCGGGCCAGCGCATCCCGGTCCGGGCTCGCTTCGTCGAGCCAGTGACCCAGCTGGCGGAGGCTCAGCTTCATCAAGGCTTCGATCCAGTCCTGGCGTTCGTTCAGGCAGGGGATGTAGCTGAAGCGCTGGCCGCCGGCGTGGAGGAAGGCCTCCCTGCATTCCATGTTGATTTCTTCGAGTGTCTCGAGGCAGTCAGACACGAAACCCGGGCACATGACATCCACGGATGAGGATGTCTTGTTGCGCGCCAGCTGCTCCAGCGTGGGCTGCGTGTATGGGGTGAGCCACTCGGCCTTGCCGAAGCGCGACTGGAAGCTGACGATGACGCGCTCCTCCGGCAATTGCAGAGCCTCGCGCAGCAGGCGGGCGGTCTTGTGGCACTCGCAGTGATAGGGGTCGCCCAGATCCAGCGAGCGGCGAGGAATGCCGTGGAAGCTGAGAACGAGCTTGTCGGCCTGCCCCTCCTTCTTCCAGTGGTCGCGCACTGACTGGGCCAGGGCTGCAATGTAGCCCGGATCGTCACCGAAGCTGCGTACGTAGCGGATTTCCGGAAGGTTGCGCCAATGGCGCAGGCAGTCGGCCACGTCGTCGATCACCGTCGCGGTCGTGCTGGCGGCGAACTGAGGGTAGAGCGGGACGACAAGGATGCGGTTGCAGCCGGCGCTGCGCAGTGCATCGAGCTGCTTGCGGATGGATGGCTGGCCGTAACGCATGGCCCAGCTCACCTGCAGGTTCGGCTGGCCCGCGTGGGTCAGGAAGCCGGCCAGCAACTTCGCCTGCTTTTCGGTGTGGACCTTGAGCGGCGAGCCTTCGTCGGTCCACACGCTGGCGTACTTGGCGGCGGATTTTGCAGGCCGGGTACGCAGGATGATGCCGTTGAGGATAGGCCACCAGATGAGGCGTGGAATCTCGACGACCCGCGGGTCGGACAGGAACTGCTTCAGATAGGGGCGGAGGGCGTCGGCGCTTGCCGCGGCTGGGGTGCCGAGATTGACCAGCAGGATGCCGATGCGGGGTATCTGGCCATGGGTATGGGCTGGCTCCTGCCAGTATCGGGGCATGTCGGCTTTCGTCAGTTGTGGCCCGAAAGGGCGCTGGTTAGAAGGCGGGCGGTGACGTCGACGATCGGGATCACCCGCTCGTACGCCATGCGGGTCGGGCCGATGACGCCGACGGAGCCGACCAACTGCCCGTCTACTTCATAAGGTGCGGTGATGACGCTGCAGTCGTCGAGGGGGCTCAGTCCACTCTCTCCACCGATGAAGATTTGCACTCCCTGGGCGCGATTGGAGATGTCGAGCAGCTGCATGAGGCCGGTCTTCTGTTCGAACAGCTTGAAGAGTTCGCGCAGGCGGGCCATGTTGGAGGACAGGTCTTCCGCATCGAGCAGGTTGGTTTCGCCGGAGATCACGTAGGTGCTCTGGGTTTCCTCGAGGGCTTCGCTGCCAGCCTCGACGGCTGCGCTCATGAGGTCGGTCATGTCGGAGCGGAGCTGCTTGAGTTCGTCCTGGATGCGCGTGCGGATCTCGGGAAATGCCAGGCCGGCAAAGTGCTGGTTGAGGTAGTTTGCAGCGGTGACCAGCTCGGCCGGGCTGTAGTGGCGCTTGGTGAACAGGATGCGGTTCTGCACGTCGCCACCGGTGGTGACGAGGATCAGCAGGACACGGGTTTCCGACAGGCTGACGAACTCGATCTGGCGGATCTTGATGGCGTCCTGCTTCGGGGAGATCACGACGCCGGCAAAGTGGGTGAGGCCGGACAGCAGCTGGGAGGCGGCGTTGATGACCCGCTGCGGTTCGCCGGGCTGGATCTGCCCCTTGATCTCCCGCATCTGGCCCAAGTCGATGGGCAGCACCGTGAGCAGGCTGTCGACGAAGAAACGATAACCGCGCGCGGTGGGTACGCGGCCGGCCGAGGTGTGCGGGCTGGTGATGAAGCCCAGTTCTTCCAGGTCCGACATCACGTTGCGCACCGTTGCCGGGGACAGCTTGAGGCCGGAATGGCGCGACAGGGCACGCGAGCCAACCGGCTGGCCTTCGGCGATGTAGTGCTCCACAAGGGTCTTGAGGAGGATTTGCGAACGTTGATCGAGGCTGGTCATGGCAGAGGGCTCGGAGAGACGCTGGGATTCTAAGGAAGGGACGCGCTCATGAGAAGCATGAATGGTGCCGGTTGATTCTGTTTTGTCTTGGTCGCCTGCGGCGTCCATGAATAATGTGGTTTAATCGGTGCATGACCTGCGAGTTCAAGACGATTGCGCTGATCGGCAAGTATCAGAGCCCCGAGGTGGCTGAAGCGGTGCTTCGGCTGGCCAATCATTTGCGCGGCCTGGGGCTCCAGGTGCTGATCGAGCAGGGGACCGCCAGTTCCACCGGGCTGACGGCGGGTTTCTCCGTCGCCAGCTATGAGGAGATCGGCGTTCAGGCGGATCTCGCGGTCGTACTTGGGGGCGATGGTACGCTTCTAAATAGTGCATGTCGGCTGGCCGAGTACGAAGTGCCGTTGGTTGGCGTCAACCAGGGGCGGCTCGGCTTCCTGACTGATATCTCACGGGAAGTCGCGCTGGAAAAGATCAGTGAGGTGCTCGAGGGGCGGTATTCGGAAGAAAGCCGCGTGCTGCTCGACGCCGAAGTGCTTCGCAATGGAAAGCGCGTATTTCATACGGTGGCGCTCAATGATGTGGTGGTCAATAAGGGCGATCTCGGGCGCATGATCGAGTTCGATCTGCGTATCGACGGAGAGTTCGTCTATACCCAGCGTTCGGACGGCATGATCATTTCGACGCCGACCGGCTCAACGGCCTACGCGCTGTCAGCCAATGGCCCGATCCTGCATCCGAGCGTAGACGGCATTGCACTGGTGCCAATGTGCCCCCATACGCTGACCGCGCGTCCCATCACGCTGCCGGACCGCTGTCGCATCGAGATCGTGCTGTTGCCGCCACACGACTCCCGCGTGCATTTCGACGGACAGACGCGCTACGACACGCGGGCGGGCGACACCCTGCAGATCACCCGTTCTCCCCACCGGGTGCGTCTGCTGCATCCTGTGGGCTACAGTTATTTCGCCATGCTGCGCGAGAAGCTGCACTGGAGTTCCGCGCCCCGCCACGGCTGATCCGCTCAATTTTTCTTTCTGCCTTCATGCTGCGTCATCTTTCCATTCGCGACTTTGTGATCGTCGATCAACTCGAACTTGAGTTCGAGGCCGGTTTCGGTGCATTGACTGGCGAGACCGGCGCGGGTAAATCGATCCTGCTGGATGCCCTGGGGCTGGTGCTGGGCGGCAAGGCCGAGAGCGGAGTTGTGCGGACCGGGCAGGCCAAGGCGGAGATCCTGGCGGAGTTCGATCTCCCGGAAGATGGCGCGTTGCGGGACTGGCTGGTCGAACAGGAGCTGGATTCCGGTGACGGCTCGGTGCTGATGCGTCGGGTCATCGACAGCGGCGGACGTTCCAAAACGTGGCTCAACGGCGTTCCCGTTGTGCTGGCCCAGATGCGGGCCGCCGGGGAGTGGTTGGCAGACATTCACGGCCAGCACGCCCACCATGCGCTGTTGCGCGCGGAGGCCCAACTGGAACTGGTGGACGCCCATGGCGGCTTATCCGGGCAGGCATCCGAGGTGGCCGATTTGTACCGTGCCTGGTCGGCCCTGCGACGGGCGCGGGAGGTGGCGGAGCACGGGGCTTTGAGTACCGAGAGGGAGCGCGAACTGCTGGCCTGGCAGGTCAGCGAATTGCGTGAGCTGGCCTTCGATCCCCACGAGTGGGCGACGCTCAACCAGGAGCAGACCCGCCTGGCTCATGCTGCAGGGTTGATCGCGGGCAGCACGGAGGTGCTGGAAGGTCTGGCGGACAGTGACTACGCGCTAGTGTCACAACTCGATCACCTGCTCGCGCGGGTGGCAGACATGGCGCAGCACGATGGCCAGCTTGCCGACGTGCAGGAACTGCTGGGGAGCGCCAGCATCCAGCTCGACGAAGCTCTGCATGCGATGCGTCGCTATCGGGACCGGCTTGACGTGGATCCCGAGCGTCTGGCAGAGATCGATCAGCGCATCCACGCGATCACCAGCATGGCGCGCAAGCACAAGGTGGCGCCCGAGGTTTTGCCCGATCTGCAGGCTGATAGCGTGCTGCGCCTGGAGCGCCTCACGCGGGAAGCCGATCCGGAGGCGCTGGCCCGGGAGGAGTCGGCTGCTAAAGCGCGCTTCATGGAGGCCGCCGAACGCCTGTCGGTGGTACGCCGCGGCGTGGCGGCGGCGCTGTCGGAGGCGGTGACCGATGCAATGCAGTCGCTGGCGATGGCCGGTGCCCGCTTTGAGATTGCTGTCCGGGCGGTGGAGGAGGGCTGTGTCAGCGGGCTCGAGACGGTGGAGTTCCTGGTGACCGCAAATGCCAGCCAGCCGCTGCGCCCCCTCGCCAAGGTTGCGTCTGGCGGGGAGTTGTCACGGATCGGTCTGGCGATTCAGGTCATCGCGAGCCGCAATGCAGCTACGCCGACGCTGATCTTTGACGAGGTCGATGTCGGTATCGGCGGGCGGGTGGCCGAGATCGTGGGGCGTCTGCTCAAGCAGATCGGGAGTGATCGCCAAGTGCTGTGCGTGACCCATCTGCCCCAGGTGGCGGCTCAGGCTGACTGGCAGTGGACCATCGCGAAGGAAACCCGCGACGGTCAGACGCTTTCTCGTGTGAAGAGCCTGGCGCCTGCCGAGCGCGTCGAGGAGATTGCCCGGATGTTGGGTGGCGTACATATCACTGATACAACCCGCGACCATGCAGCCGAGATGCTGGGCCTGCAGCGCGCCGGCTGAGGCCCGCGACGTTCAGGAACTCGTGATGGGGCCGCTGCCCGGGCGGTTGGGGCAGGGGTCCTTCTTGCAGTCAGCGTACAGATAAAGCGCGTGTTCGCGAACGGCGAAACCGCGCTCTTCGGCAATCCGGTTCTGTCTTTCCTCGATGGCGGGATCGAAGAATTCCTCCACCTTGCCGCACTGCAGGCACACCAGATGGTCGTGGTGGTGCCCTTCATTGAGTTCAAAGACCGCCTTGCCGGACTCGAAGTAATGGCGTTCGAGAAGGCCGGCCTGTTCAAACTGGGTGAGCACGCGATAAACCGTGGCCAGTCCGATGTCCATGTCTTCGGCGATCAACAGGCGATAGACGTCTTCGGCCGTCAGATGGCGATTTTCCACCTTCTGGAACAGATCGAGGATCTTGAGTCGCGGGAAGGTGGCCTTGAGGCCGATACTCTTTAGGTTTTGCGAATTACTGGACATGGGAGCCCCGAAAACTTGGATGCGGCGGTCGAAAGTCCGACCGGCCCCGTATGATATAGTTTCAGACCATCCTTGAGAATGCGGCCTTTCGGCCGACTCCCATTCCCGCCTTCCAGAAACGCCATGCGCAAACTGTTCTCTTCTGTTCTGCTGGTAGCTGCCCTTTCCGGTTGCACTACCGTCGGCGACTTTTTCAAACCCTACAGAATCGATGTCCGGCAGGGCAATTTCGTGACCCAGGAAATGGTGTCTCAGCTCAAGCCCGGAATGACGCGGGATCAGGTGCGTTTCGTGCTTGGGACGCCGCTGGTGACCGATGTCTTTCATTCGGACCGCTGGGACTACGTCTACCGTTTTCAGCCGGGCAAGGGCAGTCTGCAGGAGCGCCGCCTGACCGTGATTTTCGAGGACGGCAAACTCGTGCGCCTCGAAGGGGATGTCCGCGCAGGCGAGGCGCCTTCGCAACCCTGATAGGCGGGCCCGGCGGAGCCTCTTAATACGTTTATTCCGGAATTTTCATGACTCAAGTTCGTATCGCGATTGCCGGCGCCTCCGGCCGAATGGGGCGGATGCTCATTGAGGCAACCCTGAAGGATTCGGAGACCGTGCTGGTTGCCGCCTTCGAGCGCTCCGAGAGTACCTTCATCGGCAAGGATGCCGGCGATCTGGTCGGTGCTCCGTGCGGCGTGGCTATCACCAGCGATGTGGCTGCTGGCCTGGCGCAGGCGGATTGCCTGATAGATTTCACGCGGCCGGAGGGGACTTTGCATCACCTCGGACTGGCCAGGGTCGCGGGCTGTGGCATGGTGATTGGCACGACGGGTTTCTCGGCTGAGGAAAAGGCCGTGATTGGTGCTGCGGCGCAAGACATCCCTGTAGTCTTCGCGCCGAACATGGCAGTCGGGGTGAATGCAGTCTTCAAGCTGTTGGACGTGGCCGCGCGGATTCTCAATGAAGGCTACGACGTGGAGATCATCGAGGCGCATCATCGCCTCAAGGTGGATGCACCGTCCGGGACTGCGTTGCGTATGGGGGAGGTAGTTGCGTCGGCGCTGGGGCGCGATCTCGAGTCGTGCGCCGTTTATGGCCGCGAAGGCGTGACCGGGGAGCGCGACGGGCAGACCATCGGCTTTGCGACCGTGCGTGGCGGGGACATCGTGGGCGACCATACCGTGCTGTTTGCGGGGATCGGTGAGCGCATCGAGATCACTCACAAATCGGGCAGCCGCATGCCCTATGCGTCGGGGAGCCTGCGCGCTGCGCGCTTCATCGCTGCGCGCAAGGCGGGGCTGTTCGACATGCAGGATGTGCTTGGCTTGAAGTAAATCGGCCAATCGCGGTTCAAGCCGCGGGACATCCTGCCGATATGGCAGGGTGTCCAACAGTGGTTGGGGAGGGGGTGCCCTCACATCCATACGTTTGTCGTCGTGAGGCCGCCGATTTGACCGATCCAGCGATCACCCCCTTTCTTGCTGATGCCGAGCTTGGGCAGGCGCTAAGGGCCTTTGTAGCCGCCGGTGTTGCGGCGGGGGCCATCAAGCCGGTGGATGACGTTCTGTGTGCACCGGCAGGGGAAATCCTGGAGGCCCTGCAAGGGCTGCTTCTGTCCCAGGAGGTCGCAAAACGGGAAGCGCAGGATCTGCGCGAGCGTCTGGGGCTTGCCATGCAGAATACCGAGGCAGGCCTGTGGGACTGGGACCTTCTCGATGGCACACTGGTCATGGATGCGCACTGGCAGGAAATGCTGGGTTATGGTGTCGCGGAACTGTCCAGCGATTTTTCCTCCTGGATGCCGCTGTTGCATGAGGACGACCGGGAGTTGCTGCATCACCAAGTGGTGGCGCATCTGCGTGGAGAGCTGGATTGCTTCGAAGCGCAGTTCCGGATCCTCGACAAAACTTCCACGTGGCGGTGGATTCTTGTCAAGGGTAGGGCGAGTGGTCGCGGCAGCGATGGTCGCTGGCTCCGCATGATGGGGATATATCGGGACATCACCCGCGCTAAGAGCGCCGAGCTTGAGCTGTTGCACGCCAAGGAGCAGGCAGAGGCGGCAAATCGGGCCAAGAGTGATTTTCTGGCCAACATGAGCCATGAGATCCGCACGCCGATGAACGGCATCATCGGTATGACGGAGTTGGTGCTCGATACGCGGCTCGATGACGAGCAGCGCGAGTATCTGAATACGGTCAAGAGTTCGGCTGACTCCCTGTTGCACATCATCAATGACGTGCTCGATTTTTCGAAGATCGAGGCTGGGTGGCTGAATCTTGAGCAGGTCGAGTTCTCCTTGCCCGGTCTGCTCGGCGACACCATGAAGTCCCTCGCCCTGAGGGCGTATCAGAAGGGGATCGAGTGCTTCTACTATGTGGGGCCCGAGGTTCCTGCTGTCTTGATCGGGGATCCCACCCGCCTGCGCCAGGTGCTGACCAATCTTGTCGGGAACGCGATCAAATTCACTGACAAGGGAGAGGTTGAGGTCGTTGTTCGTGCCCGGCTGCTGGAAGATCGCGGTGCGCTCCTCGAAGTCGATGTGCGTGACTCCGGGATCGGTATCGCCGAGGACAAGCATGCCGCGATTTTTGGCGCGTTCTCCCAGGCTGACGAGTCGACGACGCGAAAGTATGGCGGGACAGGGCTGGGCTTGGCAATCAGCAAGCGGATCGTAGAGCTGATGGGGGGCACTATCAGCGTGTCGAGCGGGCCCGGTCAAGGTAGCGTATTCAGTTTCTCGGTGCATGTCAACGTGCCAGCGCAACCGCTGGCCGACGGGCCTGTCTTTGGCGCGCGGCGCGTCCTTGTGGCTGCTGGAAATCAGGCGCTGCGCCGTTGTGTTGGTTTACAGCTCAGGTCCCTGGGGGTGGATGTCAGGGATGTAGCGGATGGAGAGGCACTCCTTGCTCAGTTGCAGGCGGCTCAGGCAGGGAATGCGCCGTATGACTGGCTGCTGATGGACGCAGCGATGCCGGCGCCGGGCGGTTATGCGCTGGCCGAAAGGCTGATCAAGGGGTGGCCGCGCCTTGATCGCCTGGTCATGATGCTCGATGGCAACGCGCAGCGTGGTGATTCGGCGAAGTGTGAGCATTTCAAGATCGGCGCCCGGCTGATTAAGCCTTTTTCCAAGCTTGATCTGGTCGATGCCCTACGCCTGTCGTTGCAGGGGGGCGTAGTGGAGGAAGAGCGTTTCCTCGTCGCTGAGTCCATAGCGGCGCCGCTGTCGGTTGCGCGCCTTGGGCATGCGTACCGTATCCTGTTGGTCGAGGATAACCCGGTCAATCAGACCGTAGCTGTAAAGATGCTGGAGAAGGCGGGGCACTCGATCACCGTGGCATCGAACGGCCAGGAAGCTGTCGACTGTTTCGACAGGGGGCGCTTTGACCTGATTCTGATGGATGTTCAGATGCCGGTCATGGGAGGGTTCGAGGCGACGCAGGCCATCAGGGCGCGAGAAGCCAGGCGCAGTTGGGCGGCTGGCGGTCACTGGAAGTTCACGCCGATCATCGCCATGACGGCACATGCGATGCAGGGTGATCGTGATCGCTGTCTAATGGCCGGGATGGATGATTACATCGCTAAGCCCATCAAGCCGGCCGAGCTTTTTGCGGCGATCGGGCGCGTCGTCGGGGGAGAGCGAGACGAAGACGGGGGTGAGCCCTGTATCGATCTTGGGGGTGGGAGCGATGTGGCAGACCTGGCTGCCACGCTGGAACTGCTCGACGGGGATGAATCTGCCTTGCAGCAGCTGATCACACTTTTCTTCAATGATCTGGAGCGCAATCGCAAGGCGCTGGAGCAGGCTCAGCGTGCCGACGATTTTGCTGGGATCCGTAATCTGGCCCATTCGATCAAGGGTTCGGCGGGGGTATTCAACGCCGAACTCGTCGTGGCTGTCGCGCAACGCCTGGAGGTGGCGGGGAAGAGTGAGGACAGGGCTGCCGTGTGCCGTGAGTTGCCGGAACTTCTTGAGGCGCTCGGCCACCTTGCGGGTGTACTGCGTAGGGCGCGGAAGGTGACATAGTTTGTCTGTATTCCTACAGTCGGGTTTGCCGGGAGAGGTGGCTTCAGGCTATAATTAGAAAGTTTCTTACGGGATGGCCTTCAGGGCGATCCCGTTTTTCATGTGTAGCCCGGCTACGCATGCAAGTCGTCCAATCACAAGATTTCGAGGAGTTCGCCGTGTCAGCTTTCCCGCCCGCCATTCTTGTTCTTGCCGACGGGACGGTGTTCTACGGCAAAGGCATCGGGGCCATTGGTGCAACGGTCGGCGAGGTGGTGTTCAACACCGCCATGTCCGGCTACCAGGAAATCCTTACCGACCCGAGCTACTGTAGCCAGATCGTCACGCTCACCTATCCGCACATCGGAAACACCGGTATCAATCGGGAAGATAATGAAGCCACCAAGGTTTTTGCTTCCGGTCTGGTGATTCGAGATTTGCCGCTGGTGGCGTCCAACTGGCGTAGCGAGCAGTCGCTGGATGCCTATCTCAAGGCCGAGAACATCGTCGCGATCGCCGGTATCGATACCCGCAAGCTCACGCGCATCCTGCGTGAGAAAGGGGCCCAGAGCGGCGCTATCGTAACGGCGGCAACGGCTGCCGAACTGAACGTGGAGGCCGCGCTCGCACAGGCCCGGGCATTTCCGGGGCTCGCCGGCATGGATCTCGCCAAGGTTGTGTCCGCCACTGAGTCTTATCCCTGGACGGATGGGGAGTGGCGTCTGGACGCCGGCTACGTGGCCCAGGAGAACCCGCGTTTTCACGTCGTGGCCTACGATTATGGCGTCAAGCGCAACATCCTGCGCATGTTGGCCGAGCGTGGCTGCCGCCTGACGGTAGTGCCCGCCCAGACTCCCGCCGCGGACGTGCTGGCCCTCAATCCCGATGGTGTCTTCCTGTCCAACGGGCCTGGCGATCCCGAGCCCTGCGGCTACGCTATCGAGGCGATCCAGCAGGTACTCGCGAAGGGTATTCCTACCTTCGGCATCTGCTTGGGACACCAGTTGCTCGCACTGGCGTCAGGGGCCAAGACCATGAAGATGAAGTTCGGCCACCACGGCGCGAACCATCCGGTGAAGGATCTCGATTCCGGCCAGGTGCTGATCACCAGCCAAAACCATGGTTTCGCTGCCGACGTTGCAACGCTGCCTGCCAACGTGCGGGTGACTCATGTGTCGCTGTTCGACGGCAGCCTGCAGGGTTTGGCGCGTACCGATGTGCCGGCCTTCTCCTTTCAGGGACACCCGGAGGCGAGCCCCGGTCCGCACGACGTGGCCTACCTGTTTGACCGATTCATTGCGCTGATGGAGGCGAGGAGCTGAAGCCGATCGTCACGGTGGTGCGCCGCGACGCACCAGTTCTCGATCAACCGCTTTCCAGTCTCTGAAG
This sequence comes from Zoogloea sp. JDB1, assembly GCF_056724025.1. NCBI lineage: Bacteria > Pseudomonadati > Pseudomonadota > Betaproteobacteria > Rhodocyclales > Zoogloeaceae > Zoogloea > Zoogloea sp. JDB1. The sequence goes on along the minus strand of NZ_CM161496.1, from coordinate 4,596,801 downwards.
AACCATGCCCAAACGTACAGACATCAAGACCATTCTCATCATCGGCGCCGGCCCGATCATCATCGGCCAGGCCTGTGAATTCGATTACTCTGGCGCTCAGGCCTGCAAGGCCTTGCGTGAAGAGGGTTACAAGGTTGTGTTGGTCAATTCCAACCCGGCCACGATCATGACGGATCCGGAAACAGCCGACGTCACCTACATTGAGCCGATCACCTGGCAGGTCGTCGAGCGCATCATCGAGAAGGAACGGCCGGACGCCGTGCTGCCCACGATGGGCGGCCAGACCGCGCTCAACTGCGCGCTCGATCTTGCGCGCAACGGTGTGCTCGAGAAGTTTGGTGTCGAGCTGATCGGCGCGAAGGAAGAGGCCATCGACAAGGCCGAGGATCGCATGAAGTTCAAGGATGCCATGACCAAGATTGGTCTTGGCTCCGCGCGTTCCGGCGTTGCCCACAGCATGGACGAGGCCCTGCAGGTGCAGGCCGACATCGGCTTTCCGGTTATCATCCGCCCATCCTTCACCTTAGGTGGCACCGGCGGTGGCATTGCCTACAATCCGGAAGAGTTTGCGGAAATCTGCAAGCGCGGCCTGGAAGCGTCTCCGACCAACGAGTTGCTGATCGAAGAGTCGCTGATCGGCTGGAAGGAATACGAGATGGAAGTGGTCCGTGATACGGCGGACAACTGCATCATCGTTTGCTCCATCGAGAACCTCGATCCGATGGGCGTGCACACCGGTGATTCCATCACTGTGGCGCCGTCCCAGACGCTGACGGACAAGGAATACCAGATCCTTCGCAACGCCTCCATCGCGGTGCTGCGCGAAATCGGCGTGGATACCGGCGGCTCCAACGTGCAGTTTGCGATCAATCCGAAGGACGGTCGCATGATCGTCATCGAGATGAACCCGCGCGTGTCCCGCTCCTCCGCGCTGGCTTCCAAAGCGACCGGTTTCCCGATTGCCAAGGTGGCGGCCAAACTCGCCGTCGGCTTTACCCTCGATGAACTGAAGAACGACATCACCGGCGGCGCGACGCCGGCGTCCTTCGAGCCGTCCATCGACTACGTGGTCACCAAGATCCCGCGTTTCGCCTTCGAGAAGTTCCCGCTGGCCAATGATCGCCTGACCACCCAGATGAAGTCCGTGGGCGAGGTCATGGCTATGGGCCGGACGTTCCAGGAGTCCTTTCAGAAAGCCCTGCGTGGCCTTGAGACCGGCGCCTACGGCCTGGACGAAGTCGAAGCCGATCAGGACGATCTGGAGCGCGAACTCAGCGAGCCGGGCTCCCAACGCATCTGGTACGTGGGCCAGGCCTTCCGTGAAGGCATGACCCTCGAGCAGGTGCACGCGCTGACCCGCATCGATCCGTGGTTCCTGATCCAGATCGAAGACCTCATCAAGACCGAGAAGTCCCTGGTGGGGCGTTCCCTCAAGGGCATCAACGCGGCTGAACTGCGCGAGCTGAAGCGCAAAGGTTTTGCCGACCGTCGCCTGGCCAAGCTGTTGGCGACGGACGAAACGTCCGTGCGCCTGCATCGCCATGCCGCCGGCGTGCGTCCGGTCTTCAAGCGCGTGGATACCTGCGCTGCCGAATTCGCCACCTCCACCGCCTATCTGTACTCCTCCTACGAGGACGAGTGCGAGGCGCTGCCGACCGGCAACAAGAAAATCATGGTGCTGGGTGGTGGTCCGAACCGGATTGGCCAGGGCATCGAGTTCGACTACTGCTGCGTGCACGCGGCGATGGCCATGCGCGAAGACGGCTACGAGACCATCATGGTCAACTGCAACCCGGAGACCGTATCCACCGACTACGACACCTCGGATCGCCTGTACTTCGAGCCGCTGACCCTCGAAGATATCCTCGAGATCGTCGCCGTCGAGAAGCCCGTCGGCGTGATCGTTCAGTTCGGCGGCCAGACTCCGCTGAAGCGTGCCCGCGAGCTCGAAGCCAACGGCGTGCCCATCATCGGCACTAGCCCGGACATGATCGATGCAGCCGAAGACCGCGAGCGCTTCCAGAAGCTGCTGTTCGAACTGGGCTTGAAGCAGCCTCCCAACCGTACCGCCCGTACGCCGGAAGACGCCGTGCGCCTGGCGGCCGAGATCGGCTACCCGCTGGTGGTCCGCCCGTCCTACGTGCTGGGCGGTCGGGCGATGGAAATCGTCCATGAGCAGAAGGATCTCGAGCGCTACATGCGTGAGGCTGTCAAGGTCTCCAACGATTCCCCGGTGCTGCTCGATCGCTTCTTGAACGACGCGACCGAAGTGGACGTGGATGCCTTGTCCGATGGTAAGCGCGTCATGATCGGCGGCATCATGGAGCACATTGAGCAGGCTGGCGTCCACTCGGGTGACTCCGCCTGTTCCCTGCCGCCTTACACGCTGTCGCAGAAGCTGCAGGACGAACTGCGTCGCCAGACGGAATCGATGGCCCGTGCGCTGAACGTGTGCGGTCTGATGAACGTCCAGTTCGCGATCCAGGGCGAGGGCGATGACGCTGTGGTCTACGTGCTTGAAGTGAACCCCCGCGCATCTCGGACCGTTCCGTTTGTTTCCAAGGCTTGTGGCCTGCCGCTGGCAAAGATCGCCGCGCGCTGCATGGCCGGCCGCAGCCTCGACGATCAGGGCGTTGCTGGTGAAGTCGTGCCGCCGTACTACTCCGTGAAGGAGGCCGTGTTCCCCTTCGTCAAGTTCCCAGGTGTCGATACGATCCTCGGGCCCGAGATGAAGTCCACCGGCGAGGTCATGGGCGTCGGTCGTACGTTTGCCGAAGCCTTCGTGAAGAGCCAGCTCGGCGCCGGCGTGCGCCTGCCCACCTCGGGCAAGGCATTCATCAGCGTCAAGCACACTGACCGTCCGAAGGCCGTTGAGGTTGCGCGTGAGCTGATCGATCTGGGCTTCTCCGTAGTCGCCACCCGCGGTACCGCCGCGGCGATTTCCACTGCTGGCTTGCCCGTGTCCGCGGTGAACAAAGTGAACGAGGGCCGGCCGCACATCGTGGATATGATAAAGAACAACGAGATCAGCCTCGTCATCAACACGGTTGAGGAAAAGCGCCAAGCGGTGACAGACTCCCGTTCGATCCGTACCAGCGCGCTGGCGGCGAAGGTCACGGTTTACACAACGATCGAAGGTGCGCGTGCAGCCTGCATGGGCATGCGCCATCTGGTGGGGCTCGAGGCCTATTCCCTGCAGGGTCTCCATGGCGAGTTGGTGAAGGCATGAACAAGGTACCGCTGACCGTTGCTGGTGCAGAGCTGTTGCGTCAGGAGCTGCACCGCCTGAAGACCGTCGAGCGTCCGGACGTCATCGCGGCGATTGCCGAGGCGCGTTCCCATGGTGATCTTTCCGAAAACGCCGAGTATGACGCGGCCAAGGAGCGCCAGGGTTTCATCGAGGGGCGTATCCGGGAGGTGGAGGGGAAACTCTCCAACGCCCAGATCATCGACCCCAAGCTGCTCGATGCGGATGGGCGCTGCGTCTTCGGCGCCACGGTGGAGCTCGAGGACCTGGATAACGGCGAATCGGTGACTTACCAGATCGTCGGCGACGACGAGGCTGACATCAAGGCGGGCAAGGTTGCGATCAGCTCTCCTATCGCCCGTGCCTTGATCGGCAAGTTTGCAGGTGACGTTGCCGAGGTGCAGGCGCCCGGTGGCGTGCGTGAGCTTGAGCTGATCGACGTCCGTTACGAGTAAGCCTCGCGCCCATGTCTCGATTTGCTGAATACGTCTACAGCATCCTGATCACTCTGTGGGTTGGGGCGCTGTGGGCGATCGGCTACCTTGCCGCGCCCACGCTGTTCCGGTTGCTTGACGACCGCATGCTTGCCGGGCGCCTGGCAGGGGAAATGTTCACCTACGTTGCCTGGCTAGGCCTGGTGTCTGCCGGCTATCTGTTGGTGTTCCTTGCACTTCGCAAGAATGGCGCGGTCTTCAAGAGCGGCGTCTTCTGGGTGATTTTTCTGATGTTGCTGCTGACGGTGGCTGGCCATTTCGGAATCCAGCCGATCCTGGCGCAGCTGAAGGAAGATTCCTTGCCGCGCGAAGTCATGGAAAGCGCCTTGCGTAGCCGGTTCGTGGCTTGGCATGGCGTTTCCAGTGTTGTCTATCTGGTGGAAAGTCTGCTTGGACTGCTATTGGTCACTTGGCAGGACAAGGGGTTGCGTTGATCGACGTCGTTCAGGCGTCGTCGGATTGGCGTCGGGGCCCTTTGCCGGGAGCCGCGAACCAGTAATCCTTCTTGGCACCAGCCTTCTTCTTCAAGGAGGCGATACCCCGGTGGGATGATAGCGCCTTGGCGGACTTTGCCTTGGCCAGCGGCTTTTTCGGCCGATCGGTGGAAGAAGTCCGAGTAACTTCCTGTTCGCGCTTTTCCCGCCAGACGATCAGCGTCTTGCCGATATGTTGAACGGCCGAGGCGCCGAGTTCGGTGCAGATGCTGGTGAGAATGGACTCCCGAAGACTGCGGTCGTCACCGTAGATGCGGACCTTGATCAGTTCGTGAGCCTGCAGGGCGTGATCGATCTCCTTGAGCACGGCAGGCGTCAGGCCATTGCCGGCGACACTGACCACGGGGTTAAGGTGGTGGGCTTGCGCGCGGAACGCGCGGCGCTGCGCGGGCGAAAGTTCAATCATTTTGCAACTCATTGAAAAAAAGGCGTAATTGTACCGCGATGAAGCGTACCAAGACCAGTAAATCGTGGATGACGGAGCATGTAAATGATCCGTTCGTGCAGCGCGCCAAGGCTGAAGGCTGGCGCGCCCGGGCGGCGTACAAGCTCATGGAGATCGACGAAAAGGATAAGCTGATCCGCACCGGTATGGTTGTGGTCAACCTGGGGGCGGCCCCGGGTTCATGGAGCCAGGTCGCTATTGGGCGGGTGGGAGCGCACGGGCGGGTATTTGCGTTGGATTTGTTGCCGATCGAGCCCATCAATGGTGTCGAGTTCATGCAGGGTGATTTCCATGACGAGGAATTTGTGGCCCGGTTTGAGGCGCAACTGGATGGGCGGGGGGTTGATCTCGTGATGTCGGATATCGCGCCGAACATTTCAGGTATCCCCTCCAGCGATCAGGCGCGCTCGATTCATCTGGCTGAATTGGCCCTTGAGTTTGCGGATCAGCACTTGAATCCGGGTGGGAAGTTCCTTGTCAAAGTGTTTCAGGGGCAGGGCTTTGATGAGTTTCGCAAGGAGATGGAGCGGGTCTTCAAGTCTGTAGTCGTGCGCAAGCCCCAAGCATCCCGGGGGCGTAGTTCCGAGGTGTACTTGTTGGGCTTTGGACTGCGGGCCTAGGTCGGGCCCTGTTATTGAGTCAGACTATGGCTACGATCATTTGATCCGGCGAACGATCAGACATAGAATCAGTCCACTAAGCTGTGGCCCCCGTCGGGCTTTCAAGGAATCGTTTTGAACAATCTATTCAAGAATCTCGCGATCTGGTTGGTGATAGGCGTCGTTTTGATGACGGTCTTCAACCAGTTCAACAATCGTCAGGCGGCCCAGAATTCGGTCGAGTACTCCCAGTTCATGGAGGACGCGAAGCAGGGCAAGATCTCGAAGGCGGTTGTGGATGGACGCACCGTACGAGCCACGACTCAAGACGGGCGGCAGATCACGGTATACACGCCGGGAGTGCAGGACATCTGGATGGTCGGCGACCTGATGCGTTACGGTGTAAAGGTCACGGCGTCGAAGCCTGAGGAGGAGCAGTCTTTCCTCATGAATATCTTTGTGTCCTGGTTTCCGATGATTTTGCTGATTGGTGTATGGGTGTTCTTCATGCGCCAGATGCAAGGGGGCGGGCGTGGTGGCGCCTTCTCGTTTGGGAAATCCAAGGCCAAGATGCTTGATGAGACTGCCAACACGGTGACTTTTGCCGATGTGGCCGGTTGTGACGAGGCTAAAGAGGAGGTTGGCGAACTGGTTGAGTTCCTTCGTGACCCCTCCAAGTTCCAGAAGCTCGGGGGCCATATTCCCAAGGGGGTGTTGATGGTTGGCTCTCCGGGTACTGGTAAGACCTTGTTGGCGAAGGCGATCGCGGGTGAGGCCAAGGTTCCGTTCTTCTCAATCTCCGGTTCGGATTTTGTGGAAATGTTTGTCGGCGTTGGGGCTGCGCGCGTGCGTGACATGTTCGAGCAGGCCAAGAAGCAGGCTCCCTGCATCATCTTCATCGACGAAATTGATGCGGTGGGTCGGCAACGTGGTGCCGGCCTGGGTGGTGGTAATGATGAACGTGAACAAACGCTGAACCAGTTGTTGGTCGAGATGGATGGCTTTGAAGGCGTTTCGGGCGTAATTGTGATCGCTGCGACCAACCGCCCCGACGTTCTTGATCCGGCCCTGTTGCGTCCAGGCCGTTTCGACAGGCAGGTTGTGGTTCCCTTGCCAGATATTCGGGGGCGGGAGCAGATTCTGCGGGTCCATATGCGTAAAGTCCCCATTGCGCCCGACGTCGACGCGTTGATTCTTGCTCGCGGCTGTCCGGGGTTTGCAGGGGCTGACCTTGCCAATCTGGTCAATGAGGCTGCGCTCTTTGCTGCCCGCGGCAACAAGCGCCTCGTAGACATGGATGATTTCGAGCGCGCGAAGGACAAGATCATGATGGGGGCGGAGCGCCGCTCCATGGTCATGCCAGAGGAGGAGCGCCGGAATACTGCTTACCATGAGTCTGGGCATGCGATTGTTGCGAAGTGTCTGACCAAGACCGATCCCGTACACAAGGTCACGATCATTCCGCGGGGGCGCGCGCTTGGTGTCACCATGCAGTTGCCGGAGCAGGATCGTTACAGTCAGGATCGTGAGCGCTTGCTGCAGACTATCGCCGTTCTCTTTGGTGGTCGAATTGCTGAAGAGATCTTTATGAATCAGATGACGACAGGTGCGTCGAATGATTTTCAGCGTGCGACCGATCTTGCTCGCCGGATGGTGACCCAGTGGGGAATGTCGGACAATCTCGGCCCGATGGTTTATGGCGAGGAAGAGGGTGAAGTGTTTCTAGGGCGCTCGGTCACGACGCACAAGAATATGTCCGAGGCGACCTTGCAGAAGGTGGATGCGGAGATCAGAAGGATTCTGGATCAGCAGTACGCCTTGGCACGTCGCCTGATCGAGGAGAATCGGGACAAAGCCGAGGCGATGACGGCTGCGCTTCTGGAGATGGAAACCATTGATGCGGACCAGATCGATGACATCATGGCCGGGCGGGCTCCGCGGCCGCCCAAGCCCTCATCCCAGATCCCCAAGCGTCCAAGCGACGACAGTACGGGGGCTGCGCCGACCGCTCCTGCACCCGCGGCTTGAGTTTTAGATTCCTGTGTTGATTTACGGGCCGGCTCCTGTGTGAGCCGGCCCTTTTATTTAGAGATCACCTTATGTCTTCAGTTCTCACATGTGGCCGCTTCCAGTTAGATCTCAGCAAGCCCAGGATCATGGCGATCATCAACGTGACGCCGGATTCCTTTTCGGGGCCAGGCTACCTGAGCAGGGATGCTGCGTTGAGGGCGGCCGAGCAGGCCATCGCCGATGGAGCGGAACTCCTTGATGTCGGTGGTGAGTCATCGCGTCCCGGGGCGCAAGCGGTCTCCGAGCAGGAGGAGCTCGACAGGGTCATTCCTGTGGTGGAGGCGTTAGTTTCGTTCAATATCCCGATATCCGTGGATACGGTGAAGCCGGTTGTAATGCGCGAGTCGATCCGTGTCGGCGTGGATATGATCAATGATATCGCGGCGTTCAGGGTTCCAGGTGCGCTCGAGGCTGTAAGGGACAGCAGTGCAGCCCTATGTGTGATGCACATGCAGGGAGAGCCGGGCACAATGCAGCTTGCGCCGACTTATGGCAATGTCCTCGTTGACGTGGAGCAGTTCTTGGTCCAACGGCTTGAAGTGTTGCAGCGTGCTGGGGTGGGTGAAGAGCGTATTGTGCTCGATCCAGGCTTTGGCTTCGGCAAGACGCTCGATCACAATCTTGCCTTGCTCAAGGGGATGACTGGCTTTTGTGGCGGACGCTTGCCGGTTCTCGTAGGTATGTCCCGCAAGACGATGCTTGGGGAGATCAGTGGTCGGCCGGTAGGGGATAGGGTGGTTGTCGGCGCAGCGGCAGCCTTGGTTGCCGTGCAGAATGGTGCCCGAATCGTGCGGACCCACGATGTGGGGGTGACGCGCGATGTATTGAGGCTGTGGGAGAGGCTTGCCTGACACTGTTGGCGGGTGAGAGCAATGACGAGATCCGTGCCTGGGTGGCACCGCAGAACTGGGGGAAAGATGTCTCGACGTTATTTTGGAACCGATGGCGTGCGTGGTCGCGTGGGAGAGCCGCCGATTACGCCCGATTTCTGTTTGCGGCTTGGTTATGCTGCTGGCAAGACGCTGGTGGCACACGAGAAGTTGCGCCAAGGAGAGCGTCCCGCCGTGATCATCGGTAAGGACACGCGTATTTCGGGTTACATGCTTGAGTCGGCCTTGGAGGCGGGCTTTTCGGCGGCTGGTGTGGATGTCTATCTGGCGGGACCGCTGCCGACCCCGGCGATCGCTTACTTGACGCGTGCGCTGCGCCTGCAGGTCGGTGTGGTGATTTCCGCGTCCCACAATCCTTTCGAGGACAACGGGATCAAGTTCTTCAGTGCCGCGGGTACCAAGCTGCCGGATGCTGTGGAGCTCGAAATTGAGGCCCGTCTCGACGAACCCATGGGGTGCGAGCCGTCTGCCGCCTTGGGTAAGGCGCGTCGCATCGATGATGCCCGGGGGCGTTATGTTGAGTTCTGCAAAAACACCTTTCCTAATGAACTGGATCTGCGAGGCTTCAAGATCGCCGTAGATTGTGCCCATGGTGCCGCCTATATGGTGGCGCCGAAGGTCTTCCACGAACTGGGGGCTGAAACGGTGTTGGTTGGCGTCGAGCCCAACGGTACGAACATCAATGATGGTGTGGGTGCCACTGTGCCGACCAGCATTCGCGACGCTGTTCTGAAGAGCGGAGCTGATGTCGGTATCTCGCTCGATGGCGATGGTGATCGCATCGTGATGGCTGATGCAGAGGGCAATATCTACGATGGAGACAAGCTTTTGTACGTTATTGCCAAGGCTGCGTGCCTGGCAGGCGGCCGCGGGGGGGTGGTCGGTACCTTGATGAGCAACTTGGGCTTCGAACATGCCATCGGTCGCCTGGGCCTGCCATTCGCTCGTGCGAAGGTCGGGGACCGATACGTGCTTGAGCTTATGCATGAGAAGGGGTGGCGTCTTGGGGGGGAGAACTCCGGGCACATCATCTGTCTGGACAGGCATACGACTGGGGACGGGATCATTGCCGGACTGCAGGTTCTTGCGGCGCTTCGTCAGCAGGATGTATCACTGAAGGAAATTTGTGCTGACCTAGTGTTTTATCCGCAGAGGCTGGTCAATGTGCGTATCAAGCAGGGCTTCGTGTGGTCCGACTGCATGGAGATCAAGACTGCGGTCGATGCTGCGATAAAGGAACTCAGTGCTCAAGGTCGAGTGCTCTTGCGGCCTTCGGGAACCGAGCCGCTGCTGCGAGTCATGGTCGAGGGCAGTGATGCGGCAATCGTGGATCGCATCGCCAGTGGGTTGGCAGAAGTGGTGCGCGCTGCGGCAATGTGACGTGCTGCAGCGCAACATGTCACAAATTTGAAATTTTCAACTCGTAGAATTCAATCCGGCTCAAGAGCGTATTTTGCGGCTCTTGGGTTGGTTGGTTAAGTGTGTAACCGACTGTTTCGCAGTTCGTCTCTACGATGGAGAATTTCATGCAAGGTTTCGTTCGTGCCTGTTCGTTCGTTGTCGCTCTGGGGGGTGCCGCTGTCGTCCAGGCCGCCGATATCACCGGTGCTGGCGCCACCTTCCCCTACCCCATTTACTCCAAGTGGGCTGAGATCTACAAGGCTAAGACAAATGTCGGCCTGAACTATCAGTCCATCGGGTCCGGTGGTGGTATCAAGCAGATCAAGGCCAAGACGGTTGATTTCGGTGCGTCGGACATGCCGCTAAAGGCGGAAGAGCTCGAAAAGGATGGTCTTGTGCAGTTCCCCGCCGTGATCGGCGGGGTGGTTCCCGTCGTGAATCTGGATGGGGTTGCACCTGGCGCCATGAAGATGACCGGTGCGGTTCTTGCTGATATTTATCTCGGCAAGATCAAGAAATGGAACGATCCGGCAATCGTTGCGCTGAATACGGGCGTGAAGCTGCCCGACGAAAATATTACCGTGGTTCGTCGTGCGGATGGTTCTGGCACGACCTTCCTTTTTACCAATTATCTTTCCAAGGTGAACGTGGAGTGGAAAGAGAAGGTCGGTATGGGCACTGCTGTCCAGTGGCCTGAAGGTGTGGGTGGCAAAGGCAACGAAGGCGTGGCGTCTTATGTTCAGCGTATTAAGGGCGGTATCGGCTATGTCGAATACGCCTACGCCAAGAAGAACAAGATGATTCACCTTTCGCTCAAGAACAAGGCAGGTGAGTATGTTCAGCCTGACGACCTGACCTTCCAGGCTGCTGCTGCCTATGCAGAATGGAATAAGGTTCCTGGGTTCGGCGAGATTTTGACCGAACAGCCGGGCAAGACCAGCTGGCCGATCACCGGTGCCAGTTTCGTGCTGATGCACAAGGTTCAGGCTGATGCGGTGAAGGGTGGCGAGGTGCTCAAGTTCTTCGATTGGGCATTCAAGAACGGCCAAAAGACGGCTGAGGATCTGGATTACGTGGCTTTGCCTGCCACTCTCGTCAAGCAGATTGATGCGGCGTGGCGCTCAGGCCTGAAGGACGCTTCGGGTCACCCGGTCTGGAAGTAAGCGGTTCCAATTAGACAGGATGGATGGGCGGCCGAGTCGTTGCTCATCCATCCGTTTTGTTTGCTAGATTGAAACGGTAAGCTGCAATGTCTTCCCATAGCTCTGTGTTAGGCGCTGGCGGTACTACGGCTGGTGGCGCTCCTGGCCTTGCTGACGCCGTCTCCGGTGTGAAGCAACCTGAACCGCCAAAAGACCGGATGCGTGCCCAGCGTTTTCAGGACGCCCTGTTTCACCAGACGACGCGTTTCTTCGCGTTTTCCGTCCTTGCGATCCTTGTGGCGATTCTCGGTTCCCTGCTTTATGGCGCCTGGCCGGCGATCAAGGAATTCGGTTTTGGCTTTCCGTTTAGTGCTGAATGGAATCCGGTTACGGACAAGTTCGGTGGTCTCATTTCCGTATATGGAACGCTGAGTACGTCGATTATTGCGCTCGTGGTCGCGATTCCCGTCAGCTTTGGAATTGCGGTCTTCTTGACAGAGTTGTGCCCGCCTGTGTTGCGCAGTCCGCTGGGTATCGCCGTTGAGCTGCTGGCCGCCGTGCCAAGCATCATTTATGGCATGTGGGGCCTGTTTATCTTTGCGCCCCTGTTTGCCGATTATGTTCAACCGGCCCTGTCGGCGACGCTGGGTAATATTCCTTTCTTGGGTACCCTGTTCCAAGGGCCCAAGAACGGTATTGGCGTTCTTTCCGCCGGCCTGATTCTGGCAGTGATGGTCATCCCTTTCATTGCATCCGTGATGCGCGATGTTTTTGAGGTGGTGCCGGGAATTCTCAAGGAGTCAGCCTACGGTTTGGGGGCGACAACGTGGGAAGTTGTCTGGAATGTTGTGCTGCCCTATACACGTGTTGGCGTCATCGGTGGGGTCATGCTGGGTTTGGGGCGTGCGCTTGGTGAGACCATGGCGGTCACCTTCGTCATTGGCAATGCCCACCGCATCAGCCCATCCCTGTACGAGGCGGGTAACAGTATTGCCTCGACCCTGGCTAATGAGTTTGCCGAAGCGGCGTCCGATTTGCACGTGGCATCCTTGATTGCGCTGGGCCTCATTTTGTTCTTCGTGACCTTCGTCGTGCTCGCGCTCTCCAAGCTGCTGCTGATGCGCCTTGGTCGGATGGAAGGGGAGAAAACCTGATGATCGATTCGTCTGCTCTTTACCGCAAGCGCAAGCGTACCAACCAGCTCGCGTTGGTGATGTCGATGTTGGCTATGGGCATCGGGATGGGTTTCCTGGCCTGGATCCTGATCGTGCTCCTCTACAAGGGTGTGGGGGCACTGAGTTTGAGCTTGTTCACGCTGCCGACTCCAGCGCCGGGTTCCGAAGGTGGGCTTTCCAATGCCATTCTCGGTAGTGCGATGATGGTTGGCTCGGCCACTTTCATTGCCACCCCGATCGGCATTCTTGCCGGCGTCTATTTGTCCGAATATGGGCGAAAGGGGTGGCTGGCACCGGCAACCCGCTTCATCAATGACATCCTGTTGTCAGCGCCTTCGATTGTTATCGGCGTGTTCATCTACACTGTTTATGTGGCTCAGGTGCAGCACTTTTCCGGCTGGGCGGGATCACTTGCTTTGACCTTGATCGCTATTCCGGTTGTGGTGAGAACGACCGAGAACATGCTGAATCTCGTTCCAGCCAGCTTGCGTGAAGCGGCTGCTGCACTGGGGGCTCCGCGTTGGAAAGTGGTCCTGCATGTGGTTTTACGCGCGGCGAAGGCCGGGGTGCTGACCGGTATCCTGCTGGCCCTTGCGCGGGTGAGTGGTGAGACGGCGCCGTTGTTGTTTACCGCCCTCAATAACCAATTTACGAGCCTTGACCTCAATGGTCCGATGGCCAACCTGCCGGTCGTCATTTTCCAGTTTGCAATGAGCCCTTACGAGAACTGGAATTCCCTCGCTTGGGGCGGTGCGGTCATTATTACCTTCGGCGTGCTGTGCCTGAATATTGTCGTTCGCACCCTGTTCCGCAAAAAGATCTAGGAAATTCATCATGCAATCTTCTGCAGTAACTAAGCGTGACATGTCCTTCTCGCAGTTGCGGGGCGAACAGACGTCTCAAGTGGTGGGGTCGGAGCAGACCCCGAAGATCCGTATCCGCAATCTCGACTTTTTCTACGGTTCCTTTCAGGGGCTGAAGCACATCAATCTCGATATCAACGAAGGCATGGTCACGGCTTTCATTGGTCCCTCGGGCTGCGGCAAGTTGACACTGCTGCGTACGCTGAATCGGATGTACGATCTTTATCCGGGCCAGCGGGCGACCGGCGAGATTCTCCTGAACGGAAAGAATGTCCTTGATCAGGGGCAGGACGTAAATGCTCTGCGTGCCAAGGTCGGGATGGTTTTCCAGAAACCTACCCCTTTCCCGATGTCGATCTACGAGAACATCGCGTTTGGCGTCCGTCTTTATGAAAGCCTGTCGCGGGCTGACATGGATAACCGTGTCGAATGGGCGCTGCGCAAGGCGGCTCTGTGGGATGAGGTCAAGGGAAAGCTCAATCAGAGCGGTCTGTCCCTGTCCGGTGGTCAGCAGCAGCGTTTGTGCATCGCGCGTGGCGTTGCCGTCAAGCCGGAAGTGCTTCTGCTCGATGAACCGACGTCGGCGCTGGATCCGATCTCCACTGCCAAGGTCGAGGAGTTGGTGCATGAGCTAAAGAGCGAGTACACGATCGCCATTGTTACGCACAACATGCAACAGGCTGCCCGTGTCTCGGACTACACGGCTTATATGTACTTGGGTGAACTGGTGGAGTTTGGTCTGACCGACGAAATATTCATCAAGCCCAAGCGCAAGGAAACCGAAGACTACATCACGGGTCGGTTCGGTTGATCGAGCTGCCTCCCCCCGCGTCAGAATAGTTGTCGCCTCGATAGAATCCTAAATTCGGGGGCGATGATGAGAGAACGACGTGGCGCGATACGGACAGGAATTCAAGGATAGGGCGGTGGCGAGATTGTTGCCGCCGGAGAGCGCGACGGTGGAGGCCGTTGCGCGTGAGATCGGCGTGGGCGTAGCGACGCTGGAGCGTTGGCGCAGTGATGCGCTGTCCAGGCCCGCTCGCGAGCGGGCCTGGACAGCGGCGGCCCGGTTCGAGGCGGTGCTCACCACCGCGGCCCTCGATGAGACGGCCCGGAATGCCTGGTGCCGGGAGCACGGGGTTTATCCGCAGGATCTAGCCCAATGGCGTCAGGCAGCCACGCAAGCCTTGGCAACACCCGAGGAGGCCCGTGCCAGTCCCTTGCAGACCAAGCAGGATCGGCGTCGCATCAAGGAGCTCGAGCGGGAATTGCGCCGCAAGGAGAAGGCCCTGGCGGAGGCGGCAGCCCTGCTGGTGCTTTCAAAAAAGCTCGAGGCGATCTTTCCGAAGGACAGGGACGAGGACGCATGATCGGCCTGGAAGATCGCCGGATGAAGGTCCGGAACATTGAAGCCGCCCAGCACGCCGGGGCGCGTCTTGACGCGGCCTGCAAGGTGGCGGGCATCACGCTGCGGACCTTGCAGCGCTGGAAACGTGAGGACGGCCTCGTGCGCGGGGACCTCAGACCGGCAACGCTGCGCCCCCGGCCTGCCCACGCCCTCACCGAGGCGGAGCGGCATGCGCTCTTGCAGGTAGCCAACGACGCCCGCTTTGCCGACCTGCCGCCAGCGCGCATCGTTCCGATGCTGGCCGACGAAGGCGTCTATCTGGCCAGCGAATCGACCTTCCACCGCCTCCTGCGCGAAGCGGGCCAGACGACGCATCGGGGGCGTGCCAAAGCCCCCGCAGCCTCTCGCCCACCGAGCACCCACATCGCCACCGCACCGCGCCAGGTGTGGTGCTGGGACATGACCTATCTGCCGGCCACGGTAGCCGGGCGCTGGTTCCATCTGTATCTGATCCTGGATCTCTACAGCCGCAAGATCGTCGGCTGGGAAGTGCACGGCACCGACGCCGCCGAACATGCCGCCCATCTGGTGCGTCGCACGGCGCTGGCTGAAGGGATCGCCGCCCTGGCGGACAAGCCCATCCTGCACGGCGACAACGGCGCGACGCTCAAGGCCACCACGGTGCTGGCGATGCTCCACTGGCTGGGTATCAAGCCTTCCTACTCGCGGCCCCGGGTCAGCGATGACAATGCTTACGCCGAAGCGCTGTTCCGCACGGCCAAGTACCGACCCGAGTTTCCGGCAAGGGGATTCGAGGATCTGGAAGCCGCCCGATCCTGGGCCAGCGGTTTCGTGCAGTGGTACAACGTCGAGCATCGCCACAGCGGCATCCGCTACGTGAGCCCGGCCCAGCGCCATGCGGGCGAGGATCACGCGATCCTGGCGGCGCGTCACGCACTCTATGCCCAGGCCCGAGCGCGCCATCCTGCGCGCTGGACGGGCAACACCCGGGACTGGTCACCCATCACCGTGGTGACTCTCAATCCCGAGCGAGACGTAGTTGTTGCCATGGGGAATAAACAGCAAAGAGCTGCATGAATCAGGCGACAACTAGCTTGACGCGCGCCGGCCTGGTGGGGGCATTCCGGAGGCCGGCTCATGCCGGCCTTTTTGACGTTTTGATGTCGGGAAGATAGAATCAAAAAATTTAGCCTGGTGCCTATGGTGAGGAAAAAGCTCGTAGTCGGCAACTGGAAGATGAATGGCAGCCGTGCCCAGAATGATGTTCTGCTGTCCGCTCTGAAGGAGGGGGGGCGGGATGTGGCGGTCGAGGTTGTTGTGTGTCCGTCGTACCCATATCTGGGGCAGGTGGGGCAGGCCTTGGAAGGTACTTGGGTTGCGCTGGGCGCGCAAAATATCAGTTCGTTCAATGCGGGGGCTTATACCGGTGAGGTGAGTGCCTCTATGCTGGTTGATCTGGGGTGTGCCTGGGTGATCGTGGGGCACTCTGAGCGTCGTTCCTTGTTTGGGGAGACTGACGAGGTTGTGGCCATCAAGGTCCGGGCTGCGCTCGAGGCAGGTCTGAATCCCATCGTGTGCGTGGGGGAAACCCTTGGGCAGCGTGAGGATGGCAAGGCCGAAGCGGTAGTTGGTGAGCAGATTGATAGCGTGGTTTCGGCTCTTGGGCAGGAGGATGCGGCGAAGTTGACCGTAGCTTATGAGCCTGTTTGGGCGATTGGGACGGGGCGGGTCGCATTGCCTGAGCAGGCTCAGGCAATGCATCGCTTCATTCGAGCGCACCTTGATTTGGCCGGAGTTGCGGCGGAGGGGGTGCGCATCCTTTATGGTGGCAGCGTCACTGCGGAGAATGCCCCTTCGTTGTTCGTGCAGCCGGATATTGACGGGGCGCTTGTCGGTGGGGCGTCTCTCGTTGCTCCAGGCTTTTTGGGAATTTGTCGTGCGGCGTCTTTGGTGGCCGCATAGGTTTTCTTGTTGGAGATTTTGATGAGCGGTATGGTGTTTTCAGTTGTGCTCGTTGTGCATGTGCTGGCCGGTCTTGGTGTGATCGGTCTGGTGCTTATGCAGCATGGTAAGGGGGCTGACATGGGGGCGGCATTTGGGAGCGGTGCGTCGGGCAGTCTCTTTGGTTCGTCCGGTTCTGCCAATTTTCTGAGTCGCGCGACGGCAATTCTCGCCGCTGTCTTCTTTGTTACGAGCTTAAGTTTGAGCTATCTCGCCGGGCAGAAAGCTCCGGCGGTCAAGAGTGTCATGGATGGTGTTGCCCCTGCGGCAGCTCCCGTGGCGCCTGCGGCGAGTGAAAATCAGGATTCCAAGTCCAAGGACATTCCTCGATAAATCAAAGTAATGCTTGGCGCCAAGGGGTGATTGCCCTTATAATTTCGGGCGTCAAACAAACAGGCCGACGTGGTGAAATTGGTAGACACGCTATCTTGAGGGGGTAGTGGCGAAAGCCGTATGAGTTCGAGTCTCATCGTCGGCACCATGGATTAAGCTAGTCGCCCGCAAATGCGGGCGTTTGCTTGCAGGTGTGCTAATAACTGCTTGCGGTTGGGAGGGGTCAGGTATGTTGGAAGGGTATTTTCCAGTTCTTGTTTTCATCCTGTTTGCGGCTGTCTTTGGTTTAATTCCCATCGTCGCAGGTCGGGTCCTTGGTCCCAGTAAGCCTGACGCGGAAAAGCTCTCTCCCTTTGAGTGCGGCTTTGAGCCGTTTGAAGATGCGCGTATCAAGTTTGATGTGCGTTACTATCTTCTGGCTATCCTTTTCATTCTATTTGATCTCGAGATTGCATTTCTTTTTCCGTGGGCGACCATTCTGCGGGAAATTGCAGCCAGCGAAAGCATCCGGCTTTTCGGGTTCTTCGAGATGATCGTCTTCTTGGGTATCCTGCTTCTCGGCTATGTCTATGTCTGGAAGAAGGGTGCTCTCGACTGGGAATAAATTGTCCAGTTGCCTTGGGCGGTAATTGTTGCTTGAAGGGTGTCTATGAGTATCGAAGGTGTCTTCAAGGAAGGGTTTGTAACCACTTCGCTTGATACGGTAATCAACTGGACTCGCACGGGTTCTCTGTGGCCGATGACCTTCGGTCTCGCTTGCTGTGCGGTGGAGATGATTCACGCCGGATGTTCCCGGTATGACCTTGACCGTTTCGGGGTGGTGTTCCGCCCCAGTCCGCGTCAGTCTGACCTGATGATTGTTGCGGGCACCCTGTGCAACAAGATGGCGCCGGCCCTGCGCAAGGTTTATGACCAGATGTCCGAGCCGCGCTGGGTGATTTCCATGGGTTCGTGTGCGAATGGCGGAGGCTATTACCACTATTCGTACTCTGTGGTCCGTGGTTGTGATCGCATTGTTCCGGTCGATGTCTATGTGCCCGGGTGTCCTCCTACCGCGGAAGCGCTGCTTTATGGAATTGTTCAATTGCAGAACAAGATCAAGCGCGACTGCACGATTGCTCGCTGATTGTCGAACATCATGAGTGAGAAACTTGAGCGCCTCAGCCAGTCGCTGGCAGACAGATTTGGTGAGCAGCTGAAAGAAGTCATCGTTGCCCGGGATGAGGTGACGGTGGTTGTGGCTGCTGCTGATTATTTCAATATTGCGCAGGCACTTCGGGATGAACCTGAGTTTCGCTTTGAGCAACTGGTTGATCTGACCGGGCTGGACTATTCCTCCTATTCCGGTGCCGGGGCTCGTGGGCGTTTTGCTGTTTCGGTTCACCTTCTTTCCGTCAGCAAGAATCAGCGCCTTCGTCTGCGTACTTTTGCCGAAGATGACTCCTTTCCGGTTCTTTCGTCACTGGTCAACTTGTGGCCGAGCGCGAACTGGTTCGAGCGGGAGGCGTTCGATCTGTTTGGCATCACTTTTGCAGGCCATCCGGATTTGCGCCGCATTCTCACCGATTACGGTTTTGTCGGTTATCCGTTCCGCAAGGATTTCCCCGTTACCGGCTATGTGGAAATGCGCTATGACCAGGATCTCGGTCGGGTAATCTATCAGCCGGTGACGATCGAGCCGCGGGAAAATACGCCACGTATTGTACGTGACGAGAATTATGGGAATGTCGGAAATGGCTGAGATCCGCAATTACACAATCAACTTCGGTCCTCAGCACCCGTCTGCGCACGGAGTGCTCCGACTGGTTCTCGAGCTCGATGGTGAAGTTGTCGAGCGCGCTGATCCCCATATCGGCCTGCTGCACCGCGGTACCGAGAAGCTCGCCGAGACGCGGACGTGGGTGCAGTCCGTTCCTTATATGGATCGTCTCGACTACGTGTCGATGATGTGTAATGAGCACGCGTACTGTATGGCGATCGAGCGTCTGCTCGGGCTTGAAGTGCCGCTTCGGGCTCAGTACATCCGCGTGATGTTTGACGAGATCACCCGGATCCTGAATCACCTCCTCGCGGTGGGTACGCATGCTCTGGATATCGGCGCCATGACGATGGTGCTGTACACCTTCCGTGAGCGCGAGGATCTGATGGATGCTTACGAGGCCGTTTCCGGTGCTCGCATGCATGCTGCTTATTACCGGCCTGGTGGCGTTTATCGCGATCTACCTGATCGCATGCCGCAGTACGAAGTCTCCAAGTGGAAGAGCGCGAAGACCGTTGCTGAGCTGAACGAGAATCGGCAGGGCTCCCTACTCGATTTTCTGGAGGACTTCACTAGCCGCTTTCCGAAGTATGTCGATGAGTACGAGACGCTGCTGACTGATAACCGTATCTGGAAGCAACGTACTGTCGGCATCGGTGTCGTGTCTCCGGAAAAGGCGCTGGCGCTGGGCTTCTCTGGCGTTATGTTGCGTGGTTCTGGCATCGAGTGGGATATCCGTAAGAAGCAGCCGTACGACGTCTATGGTCAGCTGGATTTTGATATCCCGGTTGGCGTTGAAGGCGACTGTTACGACCGCTATCTGTGCCGCATCGAGGAAATGCGTCAGTCGAACCGCATCGTTAAGCAGTGTATCGACTGGCTGCGCAAGAATCCCGGTCCGGTGATTTCAGGTAACCATAAGGTGGCCCCGCCGTCCAGAGAGCGCATGAAAGGTAGCATGGAAGAGTTGATCCATCACTTCAAGCTGTTCACGGAAGGTATGCACGTCCCGGCAGGTGAAGTGTATGCGCCTGTCGAGCATCCCAAGGGTGAGTTCGGTGTTTATGCGGTGTCCGACGGCGCAAACAAGCCATATCGCCTCAAGCTCCGCTCCCCGGGTTTTGCACACCTTTCGGCAATGGATGAAATGTCCCGCGGGCACATGATTGCTGACGTGGTGGCCATTATTGGCACCATGGACATCGTGTTTGGTGACGTGGACCGCTGATCGGTCTTGCCTGAAGCCTGTGGTCGCCAAAGTCATATCGTAATTCTGCTGACAGTAGACACATAAAATGCTGAGTCCGGAATCCCTGAAGAAAATTGATCGAGAGATCGCTAAGTATCCTCCTGATCAAAAGCAGTCCGCTTCTATGTCAGCGCTCAGAATTGCGCAGGAAGAAAAAGGCTGGCTGTCCAGCGAGACCATCGAGTTCGTCGCCAAGTATCTCGAAATGCCGGCGATCGCTGTATATGAGGTGGCCAGCTTTTACAACATGTACGACCTCTCGCCGGTCGGTGCGCGGAAGATCACTGTATGCACCAACCTGCCCTGCGCGCTTTCCGGTGGCGTGCATGCGGCCGACTACATCAAGAAGCGTCTCGGTATCGACTTCAACGAGACCACGTCCGACGGCAAGTTCACTCTCAAGGAGGGTGAGTGCATGGGGGCTTGTGGCGATGCGCCCGTCTTGCTGGTGAACAATCACCACATGTGCAGCTGGATGACGGAAGAGAAAATCGATCAACTGCTCGAAGATCTGAAAAAATGAGTTCTCAAGGAATTATTCTTTCCGGTCTCGACGGTGACCGTACTTGGCGTCTGGCCGATTACATCAAGCGCGGCGGTTACGAGGCACTGAGAAAGATCATCGCCGAGAAAATTTCCGCGGATGACGTCATCGCTGAAGTCAAGAAGTCATCTCTGCGTGGCCGGGGTGGTGCGGGCTTCCCGACAGGCCTGAAGTGGAGTTTCATGCCGCGGGCTTTCCCCGGTGCGAAGTATCTGGCCTGTAATTCCGACGAAGGCGAGCCCGGTACCTTTAAGGATCGCGACATCCTTCGCTACAACCCCCATTCGGTGATCGAAGGCATGATCATCGCCGGTTATGCAATGGGTTGTGAGCGGGGCTACAACTACATTCACGGTGAGATCTTCGAGGTCTACAGCCGTTTCGAGGAAGCGCTGCAGGAAGCACGTGAGGCGGGCCTGCTGGGCAAGAATATCCTGGGTTCGGATTTCAGTTTCGACCTGTTTGCCCACCACGGCTACGGCGCCTACATCTGCGGTGAAGAGACCGCTTTGCTCGAGTCGATCGAGGGCAAGAAGGGGCAGCCGCGCTTCAAGCCACCTTTCCCGGCGAGCTTCGGTCTTTACGGCAAGCCGACCACGATCAACAACACCGAGACCTTTGCGTCCATTCCCTACATCATCCGTGAGGGTGGCGATGCCTTCCTGGCGCTCGGCAAGCCGAACAATGGCGGCACCAAGCTCTTCTCGGTGTCGGGGCATGTGAACAAGCCCGGCAACTACGAGATTCCGCTGGGTACGCCGTTTGCCGACCTGCTGGAGATGGCGGGTGGGGTTCGCGGTGGTCGCAAGCTCAAGGCGGTTATTCCCGGCGGCTCGTCGGCTCCGGTGCTGCCGGCATCCGTCATGATGGATTGCACGATGGACTACGACTCGATCTCCAAAGCGGGATCGATGCTCGGTTCCGGTGCAGTGATCGTGATGGACGAGAGCACTTGCATGGTCAAGGCGCTCGAGCGGTTGTCCTACTTCTACTTCGAAGAGTCCTGCGGCCAATGCACGCCGTGCCGGGAAGGTACGGGCTGGCTGTACCGGGTCGTTCATCGAATCGAGAACGGGCTCGGCCGTCCGGACGATCTGGACCTTCTGAATAGCGTCACGGCAAACATCATGGGCCGGACGATTTGTGCTCTGGGCGATGCCGCCTCAATGCCGGTGCAGAGTTTCATCAAGCACTTCGGCGACGAGTTCGCATTCCATATCGAACATAAGAAATGCCTTGTCCCGCAGGACGTACAGCGCGAAGGCAGCAAGATTTACGTGGCGTAGGCTCGACATGCTAGAAATCGAAATTGACGGAAAGCAGTTGCAGGTTCCTGACGGTAGCACCGTCATGGAGGCTGCCTCCCAGGTCGGCGCCTATGTGCCGCATTTCTGCTACCACAAGAAGCTCTCTATCGCGGCCAACTGCCGCATGTGCCTTGTACAGGTGGAGAAGGCTCCGAAGCCGTTGCCTGCGTGCGCAACGCCGGTGACCAACGGGATGAAGGTTTGGACCCATTCCGAGCAGGCGGTCAAGGCGCAGAAGGGCGTGATGGAATTCCTGCTGATCAATCACCCGCTGGATTGCCCGATTTGCGACCAGGGCGGTGAGTGTCAGTTGCAGGATCTCTCCGTCGGTTACGGCGGCGTGCAGTCCCGTTACGAGGAAGAGAAGCGCGTGGTCGGCAACAAGGATCTCGGCCCGCTGGTGTCGACGGACATGACCAGGTGCATCAACTGCACTCGTTGCGTTCGCTTCACGACCGAGATCGCGGGTCTCATGGAGCTTGGCCAGGCTTTCCGCGGCGAGCATGCCGAAATCATGCCGTTTGTCGAGAAGACCATTGATTCCGAACTGTCGGGCAACATCATCGACCTGTGCCCGGTCGGCGCGCTGACCTCCAAGCCTTTCCGCTTCGGCGCCCGTGCCTGGGAAATGTCCCGCCGGAAGTCCGTGAGCCCTCACGATTCCCTCGGCAGCAACCTGGTCGTACAGGTCAAGAATGATGTCGTGAAGCGGGTGCTGCCGCTGGAGAACGATGCTCTCAACGAGTGCTGGCTGAGCGACAAGGATCGCTTCTCCTACGAGGCGCTGAACGGCGAAGAGCGTCTGATCCGGCCGCAGATCAAGCAGGGTGGCAAGTGGATCGAGACGGACTGGCAGTCGGCACTTGAATACGTTGCCAACGGCCTCAAGTCTGTCCGCAGCGAACATGGTGCCGAGGCTATCGGTGCGCTTGTCTCTCCGCACAGCACCCTCGAGGAAATGCATCTTCTCCAGGCCCTCGTGCGTGGGCTAGGTTCCGACAATATCGATTTCCGTCTGCGTCAGACCGATTTCTCGGCTGACGCGCGTCGCGCCGGCGCGCCCTGGCTTGGTTTGAACGTGGCGGAGATCGGCAGCCTTGATCGCCTGTTCATTGTCGGCAGCTTCTTCCGCAAGGATCACCCGCTCGTCGCCCAGCGCGTGCGTCAGGCCGTGAAGCGTGGCCTGAAGGTCAGCGTGCTGAATCCGGTCATTGACGACTGGCAGTTTAAGGTCGAGAACAAGATCCAGGTCAAGCCGTCGGCTGTTGCCGGTGCGCTAGTCGGTGTGGCAAAGGCTCTAGCGCAGAAGACCGGTCAGGATCTGGCCGAGGTGTTCGTATCTGCTGCCGCTGGTGTTGAGGCCGATGCGGCAGCTTTGTCGGTGGCCAATAGCCTTGCGTCCGGCAAGCAAGTGGCCGTCTGGATCGGCAACTACGCGCAGCAGCATGCCGACGCCGCCAGCATTGAAGCAATTGCCCAGGAAATCGCCCGTCTCAGCAAGGGGCGATTCGGTATTCTAGGCGAGGCTGCCAACTCGGTTGGCGGCTATCTGGCTGGCAGCCTGCCCGCGAAGGGCGGCAAGAACGCCGCCGAAATGCTGAAGGCGCCGCTGAAAGCATACGTACTGTTCGGTCTCGATGCCGAACTGGATACCCAGGCCGGACAGGCTGCGGTAGACACGCTGGGCAAGGCAGATACGGTCATCGCCTTGTCGGCCTTCAAGTCGGAGAGCGCAATGGCCTATGCCGACGTTCTTCTGCCGATCGCGCCTTTCACCGAGACGGCCGGTATTTTCGTGAATGCTGAAGGGCGTGCCCAGGCCTTCTACCCGGTGGTGAAAGCTGCTGGGGAGGTACGCCCGGGCTGGAAGGTGCTGCGCGTTCTCGGGGAATTGTTGGGCCTCGATGGCTTCGGTTTCGACAAGGTCGAGGATGTACGTCAGATCGTTCTCGGGGCCGCGCAGGAGGTCGATCGCGCTCGTTTGAACAATGCGCTGACTGTTGATTCCTTCTCGCTTGGCGCTGCCGCGCAGGGTGTGGAACGCGTTGCGGACATTCCGATTTATGCCGCAGATCCCATCACACGGCGGTCCGCGCCGCTGCAGAAAACCCGGGACGGCCAGGCACCAGCGCTGCGCGCCAGTGCATCCACGGTCGCCAAGCTGGGCTTGGAGGCAGGTGGCACGGCGAAGGTGAAGTCCGCAACTGGCGCCGTGACCGTTCCGGTCGTGGTAGATGATGGCGTCGTCGAAGGAAGCATTTGTCTGGCTGGTGGGCACGCAGACACTTCGGCGCTGGGTGGCCTGCATGGCGAAGTTAGCGTGGAGCGTGTGTGATGGAAGCCATCATCGAACCCGTAGCGACTTTTTTTGGTGGTGCGTGGCCTCTGGTGTGGTCACTGCTGAAGATCATCGGCATCATCGCGCCGCTGTTCCTTTGTGTTGCCTATCTGACGCTGGCTGAGCGCAAGGTCATCGGTTACATGCAGGTCCGCATCGGCCCCAATCGCGTGGGGCCGCGCGGTTTGCTGCAGCCGATCGCCGACGGCGTGAAGCTGCTGCTGAAGGAAATCATTGTTCCTTCCGGCGCCAACAAGGGTCTGTTCATCGTCGGGCCGGTTCTGGCTCTCGGTCCTGCGCTGGCAGCATGGGCGGTGGTGCCCTTCAGTGATGGCTGGGTCATCGGTAACGTCGATGCTGGCCTGCTGTTCCTGCTGGCTGTGACGTCCATCGAAGTGTACGGCGTGATCATCGCCGGCTGGGCATCCAACTCGAAGTACGCTTTCCTCGGCGGTGTGCGCGCCGCAGCCCAGATGGTTTCCTATGAGATCGCAATGGGTTTCGCACTGGTTTGTGTGCTGATGATCTCTTCCAGTCTCAATCTGTCGGACATCGTGGCGGCTCAGGGCAAGGGGCAGGGTGCTGATCTGGGTCTGGGCTTCCTGAGCTGGAACTGGTTGCCGCTCTTCCCGATGTTTATCGTCTATCTGATCTCCGGTATCGCGGAAACCAACCGCGCGCCCTTCGACGTTGTAGAAGGCGAATCGGAAATCGTGGCGGGTCACATGGTCGAGTACTCGGGGATGGCCTTTGCGCTGTTCTTCCTTGGCGAATACGCCAACATGATCCTCGTTTCTGCCCTGACCTCCATCCTGTTCCTGGGTGGTTGGCTGTCGCCGGTGAGTTTCCTGCCGGATAGCTTTATCTGGCTCGCTATCAAGATCGCGTTCATTCTGTTCTTGTTTCTTTGGTTCCGCGCAACGTTCCCGCGCTTCCGCTATGACCACATCATGCGGCTGGGTTGGAAGGTCTTCATTCCGCTGACGCTCTTCTGGGTGGTAGTGGTTGCGGTGTGGATCATGTCGCCGTTGTCGTTGTGGAAGTAAGGGGATCGATATGGGTTCTATGAAGAATTACGTAGGGAGCCTATTCCTTAAGGAGTTGCTTAAGGGCTTGGCACTGACCGGACGTCATCTCTTTGCCAGGAAGATCACGGTTCAGTTTCCCGACGAGAAGACGCCCCAGAGCTCCCGTTTCCGTGGCTTGCATGCCTTGCGTCGTTACCCCAATGGGGAAGAGCGTTGTATCGCCTGCAAACTGTGCGAGGCAATCTGTCCGGCGATGGCCATCACGATCGAGTCCGAGCAGCGCGACGACGGTTCCCGTCGTACCAGTCGCTACGACATCGACCTGACGAAGTGCATCTTCTGCGGTTTCTGCGAGGAGGCATGTCCGGTGGATGCCATCGTTGAGACCCGTGTTTTTGAATATCACGGCGAAAAGCGGGGTGATCTGTATTACACCAAGCAGATGCTTCTCGCGGTTGGGGATCGGTACGAGGCGCAGATCGCCAAGGATCGAGAGATCGATTCTAAGTACCGGTAAAGACGCGGAAGCGGATACGGATACACACATCGGAATACGCAGATGGATTTTCAGTCGGTAGTCTTTTACTTCTTCTCGACGGTCATGGTGCTCGCCTCGCTGCGGGTCATCACGGCACGCAACCCGGTGCACGCCGCCTTGTTCCTGGTGCTGGCATTCTTCAGCGCTGGCGGGATCTGGATGTTGCTGCACGCCGAGTTTCTGGCGATTGCACTGGTGATGGTTTATGTCGGGGCGGTGATGGTGCTGTTCCTGTTCGTCGTGATGATGCTCGACATCAATCTCGAACGGATTCGGCAGGGCTTCTGGAGCTATCTGCCCGTCGGCGCACTGATCGGTGTGTTGATGGTGATCGAGATGGTCATGGTGCTCGGCGGCCGCTACTTCGGTCTCGATGCGATGCCCAAGCCCGCCGAGGTGGAGCAGGGTTACAGCAACACCAAGGAACTTGGCCGTCTCCTCTATACCGAGTACGTTTATCCGTTCGAACTGGCATCGATCGTGTTGCTGGTCGCGATGGTGGCTGCCGTAGCACTGACGCTGCGCAAGCGCAAGAACGTGAAGATCATCGATCCCGCGGTGCAGGTTGCTGTCAAGCGTGATGATCGTGTGCGCATCGTGTCGATGCGTGCAGAAAAAGAATAATTTCTGCTGGCGATCGTCAGGGGGGCCTAGTAATGCTTTCGTTGTCTCACTATCTGATATTGGGTGCCATTCTCTTCGCGATAAGCGTAGTGGGCATCTTCTTGAATCGTAAGAACCTGATCGTGCTGCTGATGGCGATCGAGTTGATGTTGTTGGCCGTTAATTTGAACTTCGTCGCCTTCTCGCATTATCTCGGGGACGCTTCAGGCCAGATTTTTGTGTTCTTCATCTTGACTGTGGCGGCCGCGGAGTCGGCCATTGGTCTGGCAATTCTGGTTGCGTTGTTCCGCAACCTGCGGACCATCCACGTTGATGACCTGGATAGCCTCAAGGGATAAGGAAGCGTTCGAATGACTGGGATGCAAAAGCTATATCTGCTGGTTCCGCTTGCGCCGCTCTTCGGCGCGATCATGGCGGGGCTATTCGGGAAGATCATCGGCAGGCGAGGGGCTCACACCGTCACCATCGCAGGCGTCGCGGCTGCCTTCGCGTTGTCGGTGATCATCTTCCAGGACGTCCAGGCGGGGAATACCTTTAATGGAACTCTGTACCACTGGGCTTCCAGTGGTGGTCTCGATCTTGAAGTCGGCTTCATGATCGATTCCCTGACCACGATGATGATGCTGGTGGTGACCTTCGTGTCGCTGATGGTGCACATCTACACTATCGGCTACATGTCTGAGGACCCTGGTTACCAGCGCTTCTTCAGCTACATCTCTCTGTTCACGTTCTCGATGCTGATGCTGGTCATGTCGAACAACTTTCTGCAGTTGTTCTTCGGTTGGGAAGCGGTGGGCCTGGTGTCCTACCTGCTGATCGGCTTCTGGTATACGCGCCCGACGGCGATCTTTGCAAACCTGAAGGCATTCCTGGTCAACCGTGTTGGTGACTTCGGTTTCCTGCTGGGCATCGGTCTAATCGCAGCTTTCGCCGGCACCCTGAACTACACGGAAGTCTTCGCCAAGGCGGGTGAGCTTGCCGGCATGACCATTCCGGAAACCGGCTGGCCCTTGATCACTGCCATTTGTATCGGCCTGTTCATCGGCGCCATGGGCAAGTCGGCACAGGTGCCCCTGCACGTCTGGCTGCCGGATTCGATGGAAGGCCCGACGCCGATCTCCGCACTGATTCACGCGGCGACGATGGTGACTGCAGGTATCTTCATGGTTGCCCGCATGTCCCCGTTGTTCGAGCTGTCCGAAACGGCCCTGTCCTTTGTGCTGATCATCGGTGCCACTACGGCTCTGTTCATGGGTTTCCTGGGCATCGTGCAGCACGACATCAAGCGTGTTGTTGCCTATTCGACCCTGTCTCAGCTGGGCTACATGACCGTCGCGCTGGGCGTATCGGCGTACTCCGCCGCGGTCTTCCACCTGATGACTCACGCCTTCTTCAAGGCCCTGCTGTTCCTTGGTGCCGGTTCCGTGATCATCGGCATGCACCATGATCAGGACATGCGCAACATGGGTGGCCTGTGGAAGTACATGCCGGTTACGTGGATCACGTCGCTGCTGGGTTCTCTGGCGCTGATCGGTTTCCCGTTCTTCTCCGGTTTCTATTCCAAGGACACGATCATTGAAGCAGTGCAGCTCTCTGAGTTGTACGGTTCGGGCTATGCTTACTTCTGCGTGATCGCCGGTGTCTTCGTTACCGCCTTCTACTCGTTCCGTATGTATTTCCTGGTCTTTCATGGCGAGGAGCGCTTCGGCAAGGCTCACCATGAGGAAGCTGCGCACGGCCATGATGCCCATGCGGACGAGCACGCTCATGACGAGCATGGTCACGATGATGATCATCACGACGAGCACCATCACGGTCTGGCTCCGGGTCAGAAGCCGCATGAGTCCCCGTGGGTTGTCACTGTTCCGCTGGTCCTGTTGGCCATCCCGTCGGTGCTGATCGGTTACCTGTCGATTGACAAGATGCTCTTCGGCGATTTCTTCAAGGGTGTCATTCATTTCGCCGAGCACCACCACGCCATGGCCGAACTTGGCGAGGAGTTCCACGGTTCGGCCGCAATGGCGCTGCATGGCTTCACGTCGCTGCCGTTCATCCTGGCGATGAGTGGCGTTGCACTCGCCGGCCTACTGTATCTGGTCGTTCCGTCGGTTCCGCCGGTGATCGCCCGCGTCTTTAGTCCGATTCATCGCCTGCTGGAGAACAAGTACTACTTCGACAAGATCAATGAAGCGGTTTTTGCCGCGGGTGCCCGACTGATCGGCCGCCTGCTGTGGAAGGTCGGCGACCAGACCATCATCGACGGCATCGCGGTGAATGGTACCGCCAAGGCCGTGGGTCTGATCGCCCAGCTATCGCGCCTCTTCCAGAGCGGCCACATCTATCAGTATGCGTTTTCGATGATTATTGGTGTTTTCCTGCTGCTGGCCTTCTGGGTCAATCGGGGCTAATCCGCTCGATAGAAAACGGCTTGAGAGCACTTCACATAATTTAGGACTTTTGCGCCCCTCACGGGGCGCATAGAACGGAAAGTAGAGATGACGGGTATTCCATTCCTCAGCCTTGCGATTTGGGTTCCGATCGTTGGTGGCCTACTAGCGCTCGCTTCGGGGTCGGACCGTAATGCGTCGGTCGCGAGATTTGTTGCGCTGTTTTTCGCGCTAGCGGGTCTGGCCGTCAGCATACCGCTCTACACGGGCTTCGATGTCACCACGAGCTCCATGCAATTCGTGGAAGCCTATCCGTGGATTCCGCGCTTCAACATTAACTACGTGCTCGGCGTCGATGGCATTTCGGTGCTCTTCGTTCTGCTCAACAGCTTCATCACCGTGATCGTCGTGGTGGCTGGCTGGGAGGTGATCCAGGAGAAAGTCGCCCAGTACATGGCGGCCTTCCTGATCATGTCTGGCCTGATCAACGGCATTTTCTCCGCGCTCGACGGCGTGCTGTTCTACGTCTTCTTCGAGGCTTCGCTGATTCCGTTGTTCATCATCATCGGTGTGTGGGGTGGGGCTAACCGGGTGTATGCCGCGATCAAGTTCTTCCTCTATACCCTTGCCGGCTCGTTGCTGATGCTGATCGCGCTGCTCTACTTGTTCATGGAGTCTGGCGGTAGTTTCAACATTCTGGATTGGCATCAACTCAAGCTCGGCATGGATGTGCAGAGTCTGATCTTCCTGGCCTTCCTTGTCTCCTTCGCTGTCAAGGTTCCGATGTTCCCGGTTCATACCTGGTTGCCTGATGCCCACGTGGAGGCACCTACCGGTGGCTCGATCGTACTGGCAGCCATCGCGCTGAAGCTGGGCGCATACGGTTTCCTGCGGTTTGCCCTGCCGATCGCTCCCGATGCTAGCCATGCCTTCGCGCCGCTGATCATCACCCTGTCCCTGATTGCGGTGATCTACATCGGTTTCGTGGCGCTGGTGCAGACGGATATGAAGAAGCTGGTTGCTTATTCGTCCATCTCCCACATGGGTTTTGTGACCCTGGGCTTCTTCATCTTCAACCCGCTGGGTATTGAAGGGGCGATCGTCCAGATGATTTCCCACGGCTTCGTGTCTGCAGCGATGTTCGCGTCCATCGGTGTGCTGTACGACCGCATGCACTCCCGTCAGATCTCGGACTACGGTGGTGTGGTGAATGTGATGCCGAAGTTCGCTGCACTATTCATGCTTTTCGCGATGGCAAACTCCGGGCTCCCGGCTACGTCTGGTTTCGTCGGGGAGTTCATGGTTGCGCTGGGCGCCGTGAAGTTCAATTTCTGGATCGGTTTCGGCGCCGCTACCACGCTGATCCTCGGTGCAGCCTACACGCTGTGGATGTACAAGCGCGTGGTATTCGGTGCAGTGGCCAACCATCACGTGGCCGAGCTGACCGACATCAACAATCGCGAGTTCGTTTTCCTTGGGATCCTTGCCGTGTGTGTTCTGGCCATGGGTATCTATCCTTTCCCGGTAACGGAAGTCATGCACGCGTCGGTCAATGAACTGCTCAAGCATGTTGCGGTGAGCAAGCTTTGAGCCTGTAACGGATACGAAACCAGCGGAATGTGGCCTTAAGATGAACTTTGTAATCCCTGATTTTTACCCGGCAGCGGCTGAGTTATTCGTCGTTGCAATGTCCTTCGTGATCCTCCTTGCGGGGACGTTCTCGAAGCAGCCGCGCAACGTGGCTTACGCTTTGAGCCAGCTCACGCTGATCGGCGCGGCGGCAATCACGCTGTTCACGATGGACGGGCAGGTGAGCTTCACGTTCAGCAACATGTACGTGGATGATCTGATGGGCGATTTCCTCAAGCTCGTCGTTTACTTCGCTGTGGCTATCGCGCTGTTGTATTCGCGCAGCTACATGAACGACCGCAAGATCGAGACCACCGAATACTACGTGCTGGCGATCTTTGCGACGCTGGGCATGATGGTGATGATCACCGCCAACCATTTCCTGACCATCTACCTGGGTCTGGAACTGCTGTCCCTGGCCCTTTACGCAATGGTCGCGCTGCAGCGTGACTCTGCTCGTGCGACGGAAGCGGCGATGAAGTATTTCGTCCTGGGCGCGTTGGCTTCCGGTCTGCTGCTGTATGGAATCTCGATGCTGTATGGTGCTGCCGGCACGCTGGAAATCTCTGGCGTGGCCCAAGCCATCTACCAGCAGGCTGGCAACAAGACAGTGCTGCTTTTCGGCCTTGTCTTCGTTGTCGCTGGTCTGGCATTCAAGCTCGGTGTGGTTCCGTTCCACATGTGGATTCCGGACGTCTATCAAGGCGCTCCGACGTCTATCACGCTCTTCATCGCCTCCGCCCCGAAGCTTGCGGCGTTTGCGATGGCCATGCGTCTGCTGGTCAATGGGCTGTTCGAGTTTGCCGAGCAATGGCAGTCGATGCTGATGGTGCTGGCGGTTCTGTCGATCGTGCTGGGCAATCTTGCGGCGATCGCCCAGTCGAACCTCAAGCGCATGCTGGGTTATTCCGGTATCTCCCACATGGGTTTCATGCTGCTGGGCCTGGTGTCCGGTGTGGTTGGCGGTGATCGTCATTTCGCGCTCAACGCCTACAGCTCTGCGATGTTCTACGTCGTGTCCTATGTACTGATGAGTCTGGCGTCGTTCGGTGTGCTGCTGCTGCTGTCACGTGCTGGTTTCGAGGCCGAAGCGCTAGACGATTTCAAGGGGCTGAACAAGCGTAATTCCTGGTTTGCCGGTGTGATGGCCATGGTGATGTTCTCCATGGCGGGTATCCCGTTCTTCGTCGGTTTCTTTGCGAAGTTCTCCGTACTGCAGGCCGTCGTGGCGGCTGGTTATATCTGGGTCGCGATCCTGGCAGTGGTGATGTCGCTGATCGGTGCGTTCTACTACTTGCGCGTCGTGAAGATCATGTTCTTCGACGAGCCGCTGGATGCGACGCCCATTTCAGCTCCGGCCGACATGCGTGCGCTGCTGTCCTTGAACGGCATCGCCATCGCTGTGTTGGGCTTGGCACCGCAGGCATTGATGTCTCTGTGTGCCTATTCGCTGCTGGGTTCGCTCTAAGCGGGCTCGAGGCATAGCGCGGTCATCACGTCACTGGAAAGGCAGGCGGCAGGTGAGGCATTTTGGAGAGTTCGTACTGTTGTTCGCTCTCGCGAACCTGCCTTTCTTCAGTGAGCGGCTATTCTTCGTAGTCAGCTTGGCGAAGAAGAAGACGATTCTTCTGCGGATGCTGGAGCTTGTAGCCTATTACTTTCTGGCGGGTGCCCTTCTCGGCGCTAGAGAGGCGGCTGAGAACGGCTCCCGCTATGTCCAGCATTGGGAGTTCTTCGCGATCACGATGTGTCTGTTTGCTGTCTTTGCATACCCAGGGTTTGTCTATCGCCACCTGTGGTCGCGCGAGTTGAAGTCCTAGAGGCAGGCGTGACGCGTCCCATCGGATGTCAGATACTGGTGTGCGCGGATGGACAAAGTGATCATATGAAACTGTGGGCCTCGGTCCACAGTTTTGCTTTTGGGGATGGGCATGTTTGTATGTCCTGGAGCGATCGTCTAGCATTCAGTCAGTTGTCCTTTTTACTTGTTGGAGCTGGATTGGATCAGGTTTCAAAATGAAATTTTCGGGGCCTCTCATCGAAAGGGAGACGAGGAGAGTGCTTGTGGTCGGGCCGCAGTTCGGCGAAATCATTTCAGTCATCGCACATGATTAAAAAAATCGAAAATTTCGTTATTGTTGGGCGCACTAGTGATGGCAGGACCTTTCGTCCTAGTGATTGGGCGGATCGTTTGTGCGGAATAATGTCCGTATTCGGAGCGGACAATCGTATGACTTATTCGCCATATGTCAGGCCGGCGTGTAATTTGAGGGGAGACAAGACGGTGTTGGTGGATGCGAAAATCCACGAAATCGAGCCGCTGGCGTACAACTTCCTGCGCAATTTCGCGAAGGACAACGATCTGCAGCTGGAGTCGTTGCCGGATGACCATTTCGGTTGATGGCGACGGGCGGTCCTGTCGGACAGCCGATGTTTGAATTGGAGTCGTGAAAAAAATGGGCCACGCAAATTGCATGGCCCATTTTTCATTGGGAATGCGGTCTGTTCAGACCAGAATTTCGACAACGCGGGGATGGTCGAGGAATGTCTGAGGACTTGCGCTGGCGCCGTAGGCTCCCGACTGGAACACAACGACGAGATTGCCGGGTTTTGCATCGGGAAGGAGCATCCGGTCGGCGAGAATATCGAGTGGTGTGCAGAGAGGGCCGACGACAGAGACGCTCTGACTGGCGGGCTCGTCCAGGCGATCGCCAATGGTGACAGGGTAGTTTTTGCGGATGACCTGGCCGAAATTCCCTGAGGCTGACAGGTGATGATGCAAGCCGCCATCAGCGACGAGGAATGTATGTCCGCGGGAGTCCTTCCTGTCTACGATCTTGCAGACATAGACGCCTGCTTCACCGACCAGATAGCGTCCCAGTTCGATTACGATCTCTGCGCCAGGCAGCTTTTCCGCTGCTTCCTCTTCGATGGCCCTGAGATTGGCACCGATGGTAGTGAGATCCAGGCGTTGTTCGCCTGGGAAATACGGGATGCCAAAGCCGCCGCCGAGGTTCAAAAACTTGACCGGTGCCGGGGCTGCCTCGGCGAGACGAAGGGCCAGATCGAAGCACTTGCGCTGGGCTTCAACAATGGCGTCGGGGCGCAAGTTCTGGGAGCCCGCAAAGAGGTGGAAGCCTTCGAACGCAAGGCCGGCGCGACCGATGTCGGCGAGCAGGTCGGGCACGCGTTCGGCGTCGACGCCGAACTGTTTGGGGCCGCCTCCCATCTTCATGCCTGAACTCTTCAATTCGAAATCGGGATTCACGCGCACCGCTACGCGCACCGGCCAGCCGCTCTCTTGTCGAATGGCGGCCAGTTCGGTCACTTCACGGAAGGATTCCACGTTGATCAGTATCCCCGCAGCAACCGCCTGGCGCAGTTCTTCATGGCGCTTGCCCGGCCCTGCAAAGCTGATGTCGTGGGGATCGGTGCCACTGTCGAGGGCGATCCTCAGTTCGCGTCCCGAGGCCACGTCGATCCCGTCCACCAGCCTGGCCATGTGATCGACCACGGCGGGCATCGGGTTGGCCTTCATCGCGAAATGAATCTTGATGCCAGATGGGAGGGCTGCACGCAATTCGGCGACACGGTCGGTCAGTAGCTTGCGGTCGTAGGCGTAGAACGGGGTTTGTCCGACACGTTCAGCCAGGCGGCGGAGAGGAATGCCGCCGATCAGCAGTTCGCCATCGGCGGACTTGAATTGGTCCATGGTGACATGGACCGGCTTGTCGCGGCTTGCATCACTCATTGCTGTACCCTGTGAGCCATTTCGTATTCGGTGGAAAGTGCCTTGCGGTCGATCTTGCCATTGGGATTGCGCGGCAGCGGACCCTCGTGCGCTTCAATTGCGGCGGGAATCATGTAGGCCGGCATGCGCCGCTTGCATTCGCTGAGCAAGGCTGCTTTATCGAGTGGAGCTCCGTCCTTGCCGCTTGCGATGACGCAGATGGAATGGCCGAGGCTTGGATGTGGTACGCCGAAGGCGATACATTCTCCGACCAATTGGGTGCTGTACAGGATCTCTTCGACTTCGGTAGGGCTGACGCGATAGCCGGAGGTCTTCATCATCTCGTCGCGGCGTCCGATGAAGTAGAGATAGCCCTCCTCGTCACGGCGAACGGTGTCGCCCGAGAAAACGGCGATTTCCGGCAGGACGAAGCCCGACTGGCGGCCAGGAGCTGTGTTCGGAAGGGGCTTGAAGCGCTCGGCTGTCTTGTCCGGGTCGTTCCAGTAGCCCATTGCAACCAAGGCGC
Source organism: Zoogloea sp. JDB1 (assembly GCF_056724025.1). Lineage (NCBI taxonomy): Bacteria > Pseudomonadati > Pseudomonadota > Betaproteobacteria > Rhodocyclales > Zoogloeaceae > Zoogloea > Zoogloea sp. JDB1. The sequence goes on along the minus strand of NZ_CM161496.1, from coordinate 4,562,619 downwards.
CACGTTGGACCAACTCACCGGGCTCATTGGGGCTGCATTCCGAACCGTCTTCCCGCAGTACGATTACTTCGGCGTTGGGAATAGCCTTGCCGATGGAGTCTGGCCGGATATCGGCCTGCTCAGGAGGCAGGTAAGTGGCGCGGAATGCTTCGGTAAGACCGTACATCAGGAATGGTTTTGTCTCGGGCAACTGGCTGCGGAGCAACCTGAGGGTCTCGAGCGGCATGCGCCCGCCAGTATTGGCGAAGTAGCGTAGATGGTCTGTAACTTCGGCTGGCCATTTCAGCTGAGCGAGCTGAATGTATAGCGGAGGGACTGCAGTAAGGCCGGTGACCCTCTCTCGAACGACAGTCTTGAGTACGTCCTGCGGCAGCAAGTAGTTCAGCAGCACAACTTTGGCGCCGGTGTGAAAGGCTGTTGTGAGCTGGGAAAAGCCTGCATCGAAGGACAGGGGCAGGGCTGCCAGCAGTGTGTCATCCGGATTGTTACCGAGATAGCTGGCCACGCTCTTGGCTCCGGCCACCATGTTGCGGTGGGACAGTACAACGCCTTTCGGGCGTCCAGTGCTGCCGGACGTATACAGGATGGACAGCAGATCGGTGTCGATGATCCGGTGTCCCGGTTGTCCGGAGGCGCAGAGGAGGTCGTCCCAATGTACGATGTTCACGCCCGTGAGCCTGGGCGTGGCTGCCGGTGTGGTGATCAGTACGACATGGCGCAGGTCGTGGCAGTGGGACAGCGTATCCGCGAGCAGGGGCAAGCGCTCTGCAGAGGTCACCAGCACACGGGCGTTGCAGTCGCGCAGGATATGCATGACCTGCTCGCCCTTGAGAATCGGGTTGATCGGAACGAAGGCGCAGCCGGCGCGGGCGGAGCCGAAGCTGGCGACGACTGTTTCGATCCGCTTTTCCAGAAAAATGCCGATTCTTTCACCGCGTTCCAGCCCTAGGCCGGCCAGACCAGAAGAAAATCCGCCCACTTGTGTGTCCAGATCGGCGTAGCTCAGGGTTGTGGTACCTGCTGTCAGAGCCGGTGAAGTGGGCGCTCGCTCGGCCGAGGCGCTGATCAATTCGTGGAGTAGGGTGGTGTTGAGCATTGATTGAGAGAACGATTGTCAAGCCACGTTGGAGCGGCAGATCCATCAAGCATTGGAGCAGTTGAAGTCTATCCTAGCTTTCCCCTGTGGATTGCGTGCAGGATTACACCATATGACAAAATCTTGGCTATTGGGGAAGGCCATCCAGCAGGCGCGCAAGTTCCGCAGTTCTGGAGCGGCGCGAGCAGGTATCGGCCAAGCTGCGCTGAACCCCATTCAATTGCTGGTTATGCCACTTGTGCAGAGCCTCACTCAGCAGGCTTCGAATAGCGGACGTGTTCGCTATATCGGTGATCCAGGGTGCATCCAGCTTCTTCATCAGTGCTGCGGTACTGCCGGCGGCGTCTGTCAGTGCGATGATCGGCCGACCAGCACGTGCATACTCATAGAGTTTGGCTGGGATCTGCTTGTTGCAGCTTGCGCCTTGCAGCAGCAACAAGCCATCCGCACGCATCATTTCCTGTAAGGCACTCCGATAAGCGATTGAAGGTTCAATCGAGACGAGATCGTCGATGCCATAGTCTGACAGGAGCTTGGTGTAGTACGTGTCGCTGCCAGTAGCACGCAGGATGACGCGCAGTGTTTCCATGGATGCCTCTCCGGCATCCTTCATCTCCTTCAGCGCAGCAAAAAACGGTCTGGGATCTCGTTCTTCTGGATAGAGAATACCACTGTGAATGAGGACCATTTGTCCTGATAGGCCGATACGGCTGGCGTCGAGTCCGGTCTCTGCATCGCGAAAATTGTCTTCGTCAAATCCGTTTTCGATGACCGCCCAGCAGCTTGCCGGCTTGTCCGGGTAGCGCTCCGCATACATATCTCGTGTGCCTGGAGTAGTGAATATCGCGTGGGTGCAGTGCTTGATCAGCGCCTGTTCCAGCCGCCTGTGAGTCCGCCATGTGACAGGATTGGTAGGATAGCCCGGCTCCGTCATTGCATCTCGAAAGTCGACAATGAGTGGAAGTCCGGAGAGTCGATGGAGGGTCAGCGCGATGAGGTGAGCCGTGGCGATGGGGAAGGTCGAGAAGATTGCTTTGGGGCGATGTTTGCGAATCAGCTTGAGGCCCTTGATCACTCCCGCCGGCCACCAACTCACCCAGCGGTCTGGCTGCGCCATCCATCGGAAGTAACGTCCCTTGAGCGAGAGGTGGCGGGCCGTGTCGAGACCGAAGGCGCGTTCCACGATGAGGCCCGGTGGGATCTCTTTCATCTGATCATCGCCGACAGCCTCGTAGGCGCGAGGCGAAACCGTCAGGATCATTGGCTCCCAGTCGTGGTCGCGAAGATATTGGGAGAACTTCAGGGTACGCTGGATTCCGCTACTGACCCGCACGGGGGGGTAGTGGTAAGCGATCATCAGTACGCGTCGATCAGGCATGGGCACGTGTCTCGCTCCCTGAAAGGGTGCCTTTAGGGCAGCCTCTCAAAGAGTGGCAATGGCTGAAAAATTGATTGTGGATAAGCTGCGGCAGTTTAACCGAGAGGATGTGCTAATTCCGCGACAAGCTACGTTCATTTGCGCATTTCGGCGCCTGTAGCCGCACGCAAGGGCGCGATGACGGCGACAGGCTCACATGGAACCAGGGTGCTGCGCTGATGATGGTGATTTGAATCGGCCCCAGACACAGGAAATTTGCACTGAAGAGAGTGCGAATGCCGAGGCGGCCATGTGCGGCCAGTGACGCTGGATTGAAGGCCGAGATGCGTGAGATGCTCCAACTCACGCCATGTCTGCTCAGGTGAGCATTCGCACTGTCCCACAGCCGGGCAAAAGTGCGACCGATCCGATATTTCGGTTCCACATGAACGTCGTAGTCCCAGACGCAATGCTGGGGGTCGGCAAGTTCGTAGCGACAACGCACCTCATCTTCGTCATAGGCATTGAAGGCCAGCCACAGGAATCCGGCAAACTCTTCCCCGGACAAGGCAACGAAGCAATGCGCGCCATCACTTATGCGTTTGGCAATGACCTCCGGTGGACGAGGGAATGACGATGCCAGTGGAGAGCCAGGCTCAAGAAAAACGACCGGATTCTTGGTCGATGGGCGGCAGGCAGGTCGGTCTTGTACCGGCTGAGCGACGAGGTAGTAGCGTTTGATGTAGGCGCGCCCGGCGCTGAGCTTGCGTAATGCGTAGTCAAGGAGATACAGGCTGCCATTCAAGGTGCCCAGTTGAATGAAGTTATTGCGAATGCGCTTGAGAGGCATGTGGTTGGTTTCGCGAGGGAACGACTGGCGACGGCCGGACTGACGCTGTTCGCGTTCAAGGACGGTGTGTGGAACGCGTGGAAGCGGAGGAGGCAGGAGCGCGCGCTAAGCTTGCCACCGATATCACGGTCCGTACGATGATCGGCTCGCATATAATGATATCAGTCTTGCTGTTGCCGGGCCTTGTGTTCCGGATGCTGTTTTAGTGTTTGCTTACCCGATTGGAGTTAGCTTTTGGATACGAAGAAGGAAGTACTGTCGATTCTCGATGAAGTCTTGAGCCTGGGGGGAAACACGGCCCAGTTCGATGTCGATACCCCACTGCTGGGTGCTTTGCCGGACCTGGACTCGATGGCTGTCGTCGGTGTGATCAATATGTTGGAAGAGCGGTTCGGCTTCATCGTCGAGGATGATGAGATCGATGGTTCGACCTTCGAGACCGTTGGTTCCGTCATTGCCTTTGTGAATGGAAAGCTGGCCTGAATGACCGTGCTGAGGCCGCGGCGGGAGGCTTTTTATCTCCCGGGGCCCCTACTCGATGGACGGTTCTGTCTTCTGACCCATGCTCCCGATCCGGTTGGTACGCTGATTTTTGTACACCCGTTTGCCGAGGAGATGAACAAATCCCGGCGAATGGTGGCACTCGCTGTCGAGGCCTTTGCTTCGCAGGGCTGGTTGACGCTGCAGATCGATCTGACCGGTTGTGGGGATAGCGGCGGGGAGTTCGGTGAGGCCTCTTGGCGTGCTTGGGTCCAGGATTGCCACGATGCTTGGGTATGGGCGGCGGCCAATCTGCCAGGACGACTCGTGTTGTGGGGCATGCGTACTGGGGCTTTGCTCCTGGCCGATCTGCTTTGCTCCACGGAAATTGCCGCTCCGCTGTTGCTATGGCAACCGGTGGGTAACGGACGCCAGCATCTGACCCAGTTTCTGCGTCTCAAGGCAGCAGCTGAAATGATGGCCGACGCCGATGCCAAATCCGCTATGGATGCGGCCAGGTCCGCGTTGAAGGCTGGCGAATCCGTGCAGGTGGCCGGCTATGCCTTACCGCCTGCGGTCGCTAACGGTCTGGAGACGGCAAGCCTGGGCTTGCCGGATGCCTACCCGGCGCAGGTGGTAGCACTTGAAGTGGGGAGCGAAGGCCGCGAGGACGTGACGCCGGCGTTGCGGATACTCGTCGACCGTTGGCAGAGTGCTGGAATTCAGGCGAGAGCCGAATCAGTGGCAGGTACCGCTTTTTGGCAGACGCAGGAGATCGAAACCAGTTTGGCGCTGATCGATGCGTCCGTACGCGCTCTGGAGACGTTCACATGAGCGTTTGGCGCGATGTTCCCGTCATTTTCGAATGTGCTGGCGAATCTCTGATGGGTATTGTCTCTGCGCCTCAGAAGGAGGCCGCGGTCGGTGTACTTGTCGTGGTGGGTGGGCCTCAATACCGGGTCGGTTCTCATCGGCAGTTCGTCTTGCTGGCAAGACATCTATCGGCGCAGGGGGTTCCATGCATGCGTTTCGACTATCGTGGCATGGGCGACTCCAGTGGTGTGGAACGTAGTTTCGAGAATGTCAGCCAGGATATCGAGGCAGCAATCGGCGCCTTCCTCCAGACCCAGCCCGGCTTACGGCAGGTCGTGTTATGGGGGCTGTGTGACGGTGCCAGTGCGATCTGCTTTTATCCCGCCGCCAATGATCCGCGTGTCGCGGGATCCATCTTGCTGAACCCTTGGGTCCATACCGAGGTGGGTGAGGCGAAGGTGTTTCTCAAGCACTATTATCTGCAGAGACTCACTGACCCTTCATTCTGGAAAAAGCTGCTGGGCGGCGGAGTCAATATTGGGCAGTCGGTGCGTTCCTTCTTTTCGACCGCGAAGGCCGCACGGGGTGCTGTGCCTGAGGGACCGGTACAGTCCAAGGATCGTGATGTGGCGCTGCCCGAGCGGATGCTGCATGGGTTGGCAGTACGGGAAAACGAACCATTGGCCATTTTCCTGAGTGGCCGTGACTACGTGGCGCGCGAGTTCGATGACGTCCTGGCAGCCAGTCCCGGGTGGCAGAGGTTGGTGGCGCGTAGGGGGGCGGATGTGAAACGCTTTCCGGATGCCGATCACACCCTGTCGGGGCCTGGCGACGTGGCTGCCGTATCAGAGGCGACCTTGAACTGGCTCGTGGCCAAGGGATTCGCTGAGGTGTGAGCGACAGGTCAGGTGTTTGCCCGACCTGTCGTCATCAGTTCGAAACGCTCTGACGCAGACGCTTCAGTTCGGGCACGCAGGAGCCGCAGTTGGTGCCGCACTTGGTGCGGGTCTGCAGGACCTCGAGGGACTCACCGGCCCGGAAGGCGGCCAGGATGTCGTCCTCGGCCACGTCGAAGCAGTTGCAGATCACCTTGCCGCGGGCGGCCTGACCTGCTGGCGGCTGGGTCAGCGGTGCGAGCAGCCATTGGCGGACTGCCGCAGCGGAGTGTCCCTGCACCATCATGTCGGCCAGCCAGTCGGCAGCCTTGGTTTCGCCGGCCAGACGCACCGCGGTGAGCGAATCACCTTCCACGAGGGCGCGCTTTGCGATGTCCTTGCGGCTGTCCTGGTAGGACAGCACCTTGGTCGGATCGTCGAGGGCCAGTTCCTTGTCCAGGGCTTCCAGCAGTGCAGGCTCGAGTTCTTCGCCACGAGCCTTGAGTACCACCACAGGGGCTGTGCGTCCGGCCAGCGTCAGGCTGGCGTAGGGGAAGTGGGGCAGCCAGCGGCGCAGGCCTTCCATGACGGTCAGCGGGTTCGGGTGGAGTTGGCCATCCTCGCCTACCTCAGTGCGACGCATCGCCACCAGCGTCTTACCGGCGGTGTATTTCTCCACCTGCACGGCGGCGTGCTTGAGTTCGGGCTGCTTCGAGTAGGGATCGAAATCGCCGGGCAGCAGTACATTGACGCCCTGGCCGCCCATCGTGTTGCCGCCCCAGTGCATCGGCACGAAGCACTGGCCAGGGCGTAGCGTGGCGGATTCGAGCACCTTCAGCACCACTTCGCCGCGCCGGCTTTTTACCTTGACCAGATCGCCGGTAGCAAGACTGCGGCGCTCCATGTCGTCCTTGTGCATGTGCAGCATGGGTTCGGGTTCATGGCTGTACAGGCGGGCGACCAGGCCCGTGCGGCTCATGCCGTGCCACTGGTCGCGCAGGCGGCCGGTGTTGAGGTGCAGCGGGTAGCGGGCGCTCGGCGACTCGGCGGTGATGCGGTGCTCGGTGACGACGAAGCGGGCTTTGCCGGACGGGGTTGGGAAGATGCCGTCTTCGTAGAGCCGGACCTTGCCCTGGCTGGCACCTTCGGGGAAGGGCCATTGCTGGGGGCCGACGGTTTCCAGTGTCGCATAGCTCAGGCCGGTGATGTCCAGGTCGCGGCCACGGGTGGATTCCCGGTGCTCGTTCCAGACTTCTTCCGGCTTGGTATACGGGAACATGCGGGCGGCCAACTCGCCCTTGCCGAGGCGGGCGCCCAGACGCCGGGCGAAGTCCACCACGATCGCCCAATCGTGGCGGGCTTCACCCGGCGCGGACACGGCGGGTCGGACGCGGCTGATGGTCCGCTCCGAGTTGGTGACGGTTCCGTCCTTCTCGCCCCAGGTGGTGGCGGGCAGCAGCAGGTCGGCGTAAGCACAGGTTTCGGTGTGGCTGAAGGCTTCCTGCACGACGACGAACTCGGCGGCCTGCAGGGCTTCGTGGATCAGGACCTGGTCCGGCATGGACTGGGCCGGGTTCGTACAGGCGATCCATACCGCCTTCACCTCGCCCGACTTCAGCGCACGGAACAGTTCCACGGCGCTCTTGCCTGGCTTGTCGGGCACGCTGTCCACGCCCCACAGGGCGGCGACTTCGGCGCGGTGCTCGGGGTTGGCCATATCCCGGTGGGCGGACAGGAGGTTGGCCAGGCCGCCGACTTCACGGCCACCCATCGCGTTGGGCTGACCGGTCAGCGAGAAGGGGCCGGCGCCGGGGCGGCCGATCTGGCCGCTTGCCAAGTGCAGGTTGATCAGCGCCGAGTTGTTGTGGGTGCCGAAGGAGAACTGGTTGAGCCCCTGGCAGTACATGGACATCGTGGCCTTCGAGGTAGCGAAGATCTGTGCCGCCTCCTCGATGCGCTTCTTGTCCAGCCCGCAGATCGTGGCCGCCATTGCCGGCGTGTATTCGCGGACGGTCTTCTTCAGCGCGTCGAAGCCTTCGGTATGGGCGTCGATGTAGTCCCGGTTCACCCAGCCCTCCCACAGCATCACGTGAAGCATCGCGTTGTACAGCGCGATGTCGGTGCCGGGCAGCAGGGCCAAGTGCAGGTCGGAGGCGTCGGCTGTGTCGGTGCGGCGCGGGTCGATGACGACCAGCTTCATGTCCGGGTTGGCCTTGCGGGCGTCCTCGATGCGGCGGAAGGCGATCGGATGCGCAAAGGCGGTGTTGCTGCCGGTGATGAACAGCGCGCTGGTGTGGGCGATGTCCGCGTAGCTGCACGGCGGCGCGTCAGCACCCAGGCTCAGCTTGTAGCCGGCCACCGCGCTGGACATGCACAGGCGGGAGTTCGTGTCCAGGTTGTTGCTGCCGACGAGTCCCTTCATCAGCTTGTTGAAGACGTAGTAGTCCTCGGTCAGCAACTGGCCGGCACCGTAGACCGCGACGGCGTCGGGGCCGTGCTCGGCGATGATCGCCGCAAAACGCCCGGCGGCCGCGTCGAGCGCAGTATCCCAGCTCGCGCGCTGGCGGGGGCTGCTGCGGTCGGTGCGTAACTCTGGATACAGGGCGCGGGCGACCTGGGTGTCGGGCGCGGCGGTCAGGTGCAGCGTGGCACCCTTGGTGCACAACCGGCCGAAATTGGCCGGATGGTCCGGGTCGCCCCGGACGCCGGTGATGCGACCGGCTTCATGTTCGATTACGACACCGCAGCCGACGCCGCAGTAACAACAGGTGGATTTGGTTTCTGCCATTACGACTCCTTTGGTGAGCGGAGTCCAGCAAGCGTCGTGCCAATCGTCTAAGACCCTGTGTTCCTTGCGTAGCGCCATTCGCACGCACCAAAGAGTGGCGATGCGGCGTCGAAATGGTGCGCTCACCGCGGTCGCGCACCAGGAGTGGGCGCGGCGCGGTGGCTCAGGGCCGATGGAGGCCGTAGGTCAGGCGAACACCTTCCAGGAACGGGCCGTCCGGGTGCCGAAGATCTGCGGGTTCTGCGGCAGCTGGTTGGTCGGCAGGAAGCCCGGCGTGATCTTCTTGAACCAGTCCTGGTAGCTGGCAGTGGCCGGCAGCGAAGCCAGAGCCTTCAGTGCGTAGTAGGTAAAGGCCCCGTTCGGACGTCCCTTGAAGCTGGTGTCCCAGCTGAACTGGCTGTCGGTGCAGCCGGCCAGCAGCAGGTCGCCGCCGCTGCGCGACAGGCCACCCGAGGTGGGCAGCTTGGCGACGCGGGGGGCGGGTAGGTCGGCGGCCTTCATCCATGCCTCGGGCGGCAGGAAGCGCGCGCGTGGGAGGCCCGGGTCGAGATCAAGGGCGTTGCCGCGGGTCACGCTGCCGGAATGGCAGCTGTCCGAGATCAGTACCACTCGCACGCCGGTGGCGTGGTGGGTAAAGATCGGTGCGATCTCGTCGTCCAGAAGTACGTTGCCGGAGCCGATATCCCACGGACACAGGCCCTCGTCGCGGCCGTCCGGCTCGTCGCCGTTCTGGTCTGGCACCCAGGTGCCGTGGCCGGAGTAGGTGATGATGATGGAGTCGCCCTTGGCCGAGCCGCCGATCAGGTCGGTCATGGCGCCGACCATTGCTGCCTTGGTGGCCTGGCTATCGAGCAGCGTGGTGACGGCGAAGCCGCGTGCGGCGAGTGCAGCAGCCCAGTCGGTGGCGTCGTTGACGCAGCCGCTCAGGTCGTTCTGTGTGCCAGGGTAGTCGTTGATGCCGATGCACAAGGCTTTCTTGCTCATGATCCCTTCTCCCTCTCCCATGTCGTTTGGGCCATGCGGGGCCTCGTGGCCCGGTTCATTGCATTGGCATGGCCATTGGATTTAAGCACGGGGCGGGGAAAGGTCAATGACAGCCTGTGCGGGAGCGGTCTCAGGCTGTGGCGCGGGGAACCCTGCTGAGTTCCTTCAGCGCGCTGGCCTGATCGAGGATGGGTTGTGGTATCGCCACGTCGCCGGCCAGCATGGCGCGGATCAGTGCGGCGTTGGCGGCGACTTCCGGATCGTCGGCGCGCCCTTCCACCGGCGGTGCGCCGCCTTCCTCGGCTGGGAAGGCGACCTGCGCGTCGCCATTCACGAAGACTTCCAGCCGTGGTCGGCGGCGCGGATTGGCAAAGGCTTCACCTTCGGTGCCGCGCAGCAGCATGGACACGCCGCCGGTGGCGACGAGGTGTTCGTGGATGCGTTCCAGGTACTCAGGGTGGGTCATTGAGGCGACCCGCACGCTGTGGCCCGGCGCCGGATCGAGCAGCTTGGCCAGCGTATGGCCGCTGTTGCGTACGCCAAGACGCGGGCGCAGGGCGAGCAGCGGCGCCAGTCCCGGCGCCAGGGTTTCCAGCGGAAGGCAGGTCAGGTGCTTTTCGGCGAGCTGGGCTTCCGCCTCTGCGAGGCTTGCCGCCGGATGGATGTCGAGGCCCGCCAGTAGTTCGAAGGGGCTGATCCGGCTGTCGAAGTCGTGGCGCCCCTGGATCAGCACCGGCACGCCATCCCGCGCCAGCAGTAGGGCCAGCAAGGGCATCAGGTTGGCTTGCCGGCGCGCACCGTTGTAGGTGGGAAGCACCACCACGCGGGGACCGGCCGGAACGCGGATGCAGGCCGTGCGGGCGTCGAGGGCGCGCTGGAAGCCCAGCAATTCGTCCGTGGACTCGGCCTTGATGCGCATCGACAGGATGATGGCGCCCATTTCCAGGTCGGGCACGCGACCGTCGAGCATGTCGCCGAACAGGGATTCGGCCTGGTCGATGGTAAGCGGTTTGGAGCCTTTCGGCCCGCGGCCGATCTCCTTGATGAATGGGGCGTAGGACATGGGGAAGAGTACGCGTATCGATGGATGAGCGCAGAAGTGTAGCGGAAGCGTCAGTCCGGCTGGCATGCGGGGATGCGTCGGGCGGTGAGGACGGGGCCTACGGGATGTCCAGCGCCATGTCCCCGACCGGCAGCCTGGCCACTCCTTGAGGGCCTGCCGCCTCGTCACCGCGGGAGGTCACGCGGGCAAACTGGAATCCGGCGAGGCCCGCCAGTGAGAACTTCAGGCTGCCCAGTTCCTGCTTGAGGCTGGTGTCGAGGAAGGCCAGCCTGGCGCCTAGGGCACTGGCTGGCGTGCCACTGCCGAGCTGCTTCAGCGCGAAGTCGCGCCACGCCGGGTAGTCCCGGCCGCCGATCGTCAGTACCAGGGGCGAGCAGCGGGCGACGCCGTAGTAGGTTAGGGGGGCGCGCTGCTCTCCGACCCTGCGGGCCAAGACGTCGCGGATCAGGTCGAGGCCGTCGATCTTCAGGATGGCGCTGGTGGGCAGACCATCGACGCTCAGCTCAAAGGTGGACACCAGCCACGGGCGCTGCTTGATGCCGACGGGCGGTTTTACCGGGCTGCCAGCCGGAAGCGCGGCAATCCTTTCGGGCTGAAGGACCGCGCGGACCAAGTAAAGGTCCTTCTGCGTGGCGGAGCAGGGGGGAAAGTGCAGTTCGGTGAGCACGCAGCCGGCGAGCTGGAAGCCTTCCTGGATCGTGCCGTTGAGATCCGTGCGCAGCACCTCGAGATTGAGCAGGTGATGGCCGCCGCCGGCCAGTTCTAGCACCCACTTCGCCAGCAGCGGGAAGGACTGAGGCTGTATGGACAGGATCAGCGTGCCGAGCTCCGGCTCCCCGATCTGGATGTCGGTTCGCGACGTTGGCGCACCGGTGCCGGGTTCATGCACCGACCAGTTGATCTCGGGCAGGGTGTAATCCACCAACGGGTAGATCGCCCCATCGATGCTCAGGTAGCTTCCTCCGACAGCGTAAGGGGCAAGGGCGCGTTCGGCCATGATGAACTCTCCTCGATGAAGGGGTCTTATGCTGTGTTGCCGCCCCGCATCCAAGATAGATGCCGACTGGGCCGAAGACAATGACGACGTCAAGCGGGGGCTGTGGCCGGTGGTCGTGGCGGCCTGGCCACGGCATGCTGGCGGCCGATGCAAAGCGAAAGGAGATGGGTGTGAAGTCCGTTTTCTGGAAAAACCTGCGTAGCGGTGCCTTGCTGCTGAGCGTGGGCTTGTGCGTTCCGGCGCTGGCCGCGCCGCAGGTGGATATGCTGCGCCTGCCACCGGGTTTCCGCGTGGAGGTGCTCACCGATCGGGTGCCGAATGCCCGCGGGATGAGCCTTGGCGACTTCGCCGACGGGCGTGGCGTGGTCTATGTGGGCAGTCGGACGGCCGGCAAGGTCTATGGGGTGGAGGTCGACAAGGGGCGGGCGACGCGTGTGCGCACGCTGGCCAGCGGGCTGGAGCAGCCGGTGGGTGTGGCCTACCGGGACGGCAGCCTGTTCGTGTCGGCGGTGTCGCGCATTGTGGTCCTCGACGGCGTCGCCCGGCACCTCGACAAGCCGCCGGTGCCGCGGGCCTTGAGCACCCGTTTTCCCACCGAGACGCACCATGGATGGAAGTTCATCGCGTTTGGCCCGGATGGCTGGCTCTACGTGCCGGTCGGCGCGCCGTGCAACATCTGCGAGCCGGACGAGCGGCGCTACGCCAACATCCAGCGCATCCGCGCGGACGGCAGCGGTGCCGAGATGGTGGCGCGGGGTGTGCGCAACACCGTCGGCTTCGACTGGAGCCCGGCGGACGGCAACCTGTGGTTCACCGACAACGGCCGCGACATGCTCGGCGACGAGCTGCCGTCCGACGAGCTGAACCGGGTGACGAAGAGCGGCGAGCATTTCGGCTATCCCTATTGCCACCAGGGCGACATCGCCGACCCGGAGTTCGGCACGAAGCGCACGTGCAAGGAGTTCACGCCGCCGGTTGCCAAGCTCGGGGCGCACGTGGCGGCGCTGGGCATGCGTTTCTACACCGGCCGGATGTTCCCGGCGGCCTACCGCAACAACCTCTTCATCGCCGAGCACGGTTCGTGGAACCGCAGCCGCAAGTCCGGCTACCGCATCGTGCGTGTGGAACTGGACCAGGCTGGCAAGGTGCTGCGCCAGGATGTCTTTGCCGAGGGCTGGCTGCAGGTGGATGCCGGTGGTCAGGAGCACGTGTGGGGGCGGCCCGCCGATGTGCTGGTGTTGCCGGACGGTTCGCTGCTGATCAGCGACGATCAGGCTGGCGCGATCTACCGTGTGAGCTACGACGGCGGTTCGTAAGCGCGCGTTTCCCCGATTGCATCACCGGGCGGTGGCGGCTAGGCTGCGTCCTTTTCGGTCGCGAGGACGCAAGCAATGAAAGTCGGTTTCATCGGTCTGGGCATCATGGGGCGCCCGATGGCGCTCAACCTCCTCAAGGGCGGCTATGACGTGACCGTGTGGGCGCGCCGCGCAGAATCCATGGTGCCGCTGCTGGAAGCCGGCGCCAAGGGCGCCGCCGACAGCGCGGCGGTGGCTGCGACCTGTGACGTGGTGTTTTCGATGGTGGCGGATGCCGCCGACGTGGAGCAGGTGGCCCTTGGCACCGGTGGCGTGGCCGAAGGCGCCAAAGCTGGGCTGATCTACGTGGACATGAGCACCATTGCGCCGGCTGCCGCCCAGTCGATTGCGGCACGGCTGGCCGAACGGGGCGTGACGATGCTCGATGCGCCGGTGTCCGGCGGCGAGGTTGGGGCGATCAACGCGGGGCTCACCATCATGGTCGGCGGCGACGAGGCATCCTTCGAGACCGTCAAGCCGCTGTTCGCCTGCATGGGCAAGGCCGCCACGCTGATCGGCGGGCCCGGTGCCGGCCAGGTGGCCAAGGCGTGTAACCAGATCCTCACCGGCGTCGGCGTGATGGCGGTAGCCGAGGCCTTCAACTTCGCTCGCAAGAGCGGTGTCGATGCCGGCCGCGTGCGCGAGGCGCTGCTCGGTGGCTTCGCCTACAGCCGCATTCTGGAAAACCATGGCCAGCGCATGCTCGACCGCAACTTCAAGCCGGGCTTCAAGGCCTGGATGCACCAGAAAGACATGAACATCGTCATGCAGGAAGCCCACCGCCTCGGGCTGATGCTGCCGAGCAGCGCCGCCACGGCTCAGCTCTTCAATGCGCTGGTCGGTAGTGGGATGGGCGAGGAGGATTCCATCGCCGCCCTCAAGCTGCTGGAAAGCCTGTCGGGAGAATGACGGTGCGGGTCGGATTTGTCGGACTGGGTGTGATGGGCCGGCCGATGGCCGGCCACCTGCTGGCGGCCGGCCACGAGTTGGCCGTATGGGCACGGCGGCCCGAGTCGGCGGCGCCGCTGGTGAAAGCCGGGGCTCAGGTGTGCGCGACGCCGGCCGAACTGGCGAGCCGCTGCGAGGTGGTGATCTCGGTGGTGACGGCCAGCGCCGACGTCGAGCATCTGGCCCTCGGTGCGGACGGTCTCAATGCAGGCTTCTCGCCGGGTGGCATCCACGTAGACATGAGCACCATTGCGCCGGGTACGGCCCGCAAGGTGGCGGCCCGCTATGCCGAGCGCGGAATCGGCTGGCTGGATGCGCCGGTGTCCGGCGGCGAGATCGGTGCGCGGGACGCGACGCTGGCCATCATGGCTGGCGGCGAGGCGGACGTGCTGGAGCGCGTGCGGCCCGTGCTGGCCTGCTTGGGCAAGACGGTGGTGCACATCGGCCCGGCCGGCGCCGGCCAAGTGGCCAAGGCTTGCAACCAGATGATCATGGTCAATGCGATCCAGGCCTGTGCCGAGGCGATGTGCCTGGCCGGCGCCCACGGTGTGGACCTGGCCCGCGTGCGCGAGGCTCTGATGGGCGGTTCGGCCGGCTCGCGGGTGCTTGACGTGATGGGCGAGCGCATGGCCCGGCGTGACTTCGTCGCCGGTATCCAGTCGCGGCTGCATCACAAGGATTTCGCTATCCTGATGGAAGAGGCCCGCCAGTTGGGCGCACCCTTGCCGGTGGCGGCCCAGACCTGGCAGCAGCTCAACGCGCTGATGGCGCTGGGCGGTGGCCGGGACGATACGGCGAGCCTGTTGAAAGTGCTCGAACCCGCGGGAGAATGATCGTGACGATGCCAATTTCACGCCGACGCTTTGCGCTGTTGCTGGGCGCCGCAGTGGGCGCAACCGTGCTGGGCGGCTGCGCCGGGCTGACACTGGGCCTGACGAAGCCCGATGTGAAGGTGGCCGGCATCCGCCTGCTGGACGCCGGCCTGTTTGAACAGCGCTTCATCGTTAGCCTGCGCATCACCAACCCGAACAATGCCGAGATTCCCATCGAAGGGCTCAACTTCAATGTGGATATCAATGGCCAGCCCTTTGCACACGGCGTCAGCAATCAGCCGGTGGTGGTGCCACGGCTTGGTGAGGCGGTGCTGGATGTGACCGCCACGACTGGGCTGGACAAGCTGCTGCGCCAGTTCAGCGAATTGGGGCGAGGTCGCGACAAGGTCGATTACCGCATCCGCGGGCGCCTGGTGACCGGCAACCTGGGCGGCTTCGACTTCGACAAGAGCGGGGAAGTGGCCTTTCCCAAGATCTTCGGCGGTGGCAGCGGTCCGAAGACCGAGCCCACGCCGGACAAGGGGCAGTCGGAAACCTTCTGAGCATTACTTACAAATCTACATGGGCTTACACTCCGGCTGCCAACGCCGGGCTGGTCATCGCGTTATTTCCTGCAAGGGGCGGCAATCGCGCCGCCCGATTCCAGCAGGAGTAGAACGATGAAAAAGCTCATGATCCCGGCGGCTCTCGCCGCTGTCGTCTTCAGCGCCAACGCCCTGGCCGACCGTGGTTGGGATGATGACGACCACTGTGATCATCGCTACCGCCACGGCGGCCGGCCCGTCGTGGTCTACGAGCAACCGCAGGTGGTGTATCAGGCGCCGCCGGCTGTATATCAGGCTCCGCCGCAAGTGGTGTACCGGGAACGTATCGTGTATCGCGACCGGCCGGTGTATTACGCCCAGCCGCAGCCTGAGGCCTACTACCCGCCGCAGCCCGCCGTCGCCTATCCGCGCTACGACGGCAACCGGGTGGTCGGGCAGGCGGTCGGCGCACTGGCCGGTGGGGTGATCGGCAACCAGATCGGCCGCGGCGGTGGCCGGGTGGCGGCCACTGCGGTCGGGGCGGTGCTGGGTAGTGTGGTCGGTGGCCGGATGGCCGGTTACCCGTATTGATCAGAGCGGCGCCAACGAGACCAGCCGTGAGGCGCGCAGGCCGCGCAGCATGGTGGTCATCTCGGTGGCGCTGATCGGTTTGCTGCACAGGTAGCCCTGGTAGGCGTCGCAGCGCCAGCGACGCAGCAGGGCCAGCTGGGCTTCGGTCTCAACCCCTTCGGCAATCACTTCCAGGCGCAGCGTATGAGCCATCGCGACGATGGTCTGCGCGATGGCCGCGTCGTCCGGTTCGCTGACGATGTCCTTGATGAAGGATCGGTCGATTTTCAGACGGTCGATCGGGAAGCGCTTGAGATTGGCGAGGCTGGAATAGCCGGTCCCGAAATCATCCACTGACAGCTGGAGGCCGAGCTTCTTGCATTCGGCCAGCAGGCTGCGGGTATGTTCCGGGTTGCGCATCACCAGGCTCTCGGTCAGTTCCAGGTCGAGGTAGGCTGGTGGCAGGCGGGCGCCGGCCAGGGCAGCCTTGATGGTGTCGAGCAGGTCCGCGTCGTCGAACTGGCGCGCCGACAGGTTGACGCCTACGGGTACGCGACAGATGCCTTCCTGCAGCCAGGCATGGTTCTGCCGGCAGGCCTCGTGGAGCACCCAGGCGCCGATCGGCACGATCAGACCGCACTCTTCGGCGATCGGGATGAAAACGTCCGGCGACACCATCGTGCCGTCTGGTTGCCGCCAGCGGATCAGCGCCTCCAGGCCAATCAGTTCGCCGGAGAGGGTGTCCACCTGGGGCTGGTAGAACAGTTCGAGCTGGTCGGCGTCGACGGCCTGGCGCAGGCGGTTCTCCAGTTCGAGGCGCTCGCTGTAGCGGGCTGACAGGCTGTGATCGAAGAACTGGTAGTTGTTGCGCCCGCGCTCCTTGGCCAAGTACATGGCGGCGTCGGCGTTCTTGATCAGCGCGTGTCCGTCGAGGCCATCGCCCGGGTAGAGGGCGATGCCGATGCTCGGGGTCACCGTGCATTGCTGGCCTGATAGGTCGAAGGGGCGGGCCAGGCTGGTGAGAATGCGCTCGGCGACGTCCTCTGGCATGGAGCCTTCCTCCAGGTCGCCGAGGACGACAACGAATTCGTCGCCGCCAGTGCGTGCCACCAGATCGCCGTCGCGTACGCAGGCACGCAGGCGCTGGGCGACCAGCAGCAGGAGTTGGTCGCCGGCCTGGTGACCGAGGGTGTCGTTGACGAACTTGAAGCGATCGAGGTCGGTGAACAGCACGGCTACGCCCCGCTGTAGCTGGGAGGCCAGACCTATCGCTTCGGCCAGGTGCTCGTTGAGCAGGGTCCGGTTGGGCAGCGACGTGAGATTGTCGTAGTGCGCCAGGTGGCGGATGCGGCTTTCGGCTGCCCGTCGCTGGGTGATGTCGGCGATGATGCCCAGGTAGCCGCGGATCTGCTTCTTGCTGTCGTGAACCACTGAGATGGCGATGTTGGCGGGGAAGATGCTGCCGTCCCGGCGGCGCAGGTTGATCTCCCGTGGTTCCGTGTGGTTGCTGGCGCTGGCTTCTTCGGCGAGCGCGGCAAAGCCGTTGTTGCGGTGGGCGAGGGTCCAGCGGGCGATGTCTTCGGCGGTATGGAAGACCAGCGGCGTTTCCAGCCCGACCAGATCTTCAGCCGCATGGCCGAACAGGCGTTCGGCGGCAGGGTTTACAACTCGGATGATGCCGTTGGAGTCGGTGTAGACGATGGCGTATTCGGCGCAGTCCAGAATCGCCCGTTGCAACGAGGTGGTTTCCCGCAGCAGGGCTTCTGAGCGGGCGTGCTTCTCGACCTCGGTCTCCAGCAGGCGGTTGGTTTCGGCCAGCGCACTGATGTACTGGCCTAGGGCCTCGTTGGCGTCCGCGAGCGCGAGGGTCTTTTCGGCGACCTGCTTGCGGATCGCGTCGGCGCGGGTTTGCAGCACGTAAAGGATCAACGCGGCCAACAAGCCGAGGGACAAGCCGGAAAAAAGCTGGGCACCTGCATCCGGTCCCGGGTCCAGGAGCAGCCCTCCGGCGTCGGGTGCGGCGATCAGCAGCCAGCGGCGATCGTAGAGTTGAATGACGTCCGCGTAGGATTGGTCGCTCAGGCGGTAGTTCGGGGTCGAGAACAGGCGATGGGCGCCGTCATCGGCATCAATGAGTTCGAACTCCAGTGGTGCGCGGCCTTCGCCGGTCGCCGGGATGAGCATTTCCCTAAGCAGCCGGCTCAGTGGGACTTCGATGAACACCAGCTCCCGGGCGGTGGCATGGCGGGGCGCCGCGAGAGGTCTCACGGGGGCGAGCAGCAATAGGGTGTCGTCACCGTCGCCCTTGCCTTGACGTAGGGCGTGCAGGTGGGTGGCAACGCCGTCCTCGCCGTTGGCGGCGTCAACGATCAGTTGGCGGAGGGCAGCGCGGCTGGGTTCATCCGGAAGGCGGGATGGGGCGAGCAGGGCAGCGTCGGACGGCACCTCGCCATCTGGCTTCACGGAGACGCTAACCAGGGCTTTGTCGCCGCTCAGGTGGAGCACACCGAGCTGGCGGATTTCCGGATAGTGGGCCCGCAGCGGTGCGACGAAGTCCGCAAACTCCCGTTCATCGATCCGCGGTGTCTGGGCGACGTGGCGGCGCAGGACCTCGTTGAGGGTGACTAGGCCTTCCGTCCGTTCGCGCAACTGGGCGATGTGCTGCCGGGCCAGTTGCTGAAAGTGCATACCCGCCGCCTCCCGCTCCTCGAGGATGGTGGCGTGGTAACTGTTCAGCGTGAAGGCAAGAACCAGGGTAAAGACGAGTACGGCCAGCCCGTAGCGGCGAAACACGTCGACAACCTGAGCGGATGTCGTGCTGCGGGTCATCGAGTCTCCTGAAGGATGAACGGATCTCTGTCGGCGGATCCTCCCTCAGACTTAACGGTCGTAGCCGGCCAATCTTGAGTCCCGGGCCATCCTAGTCCTCGCCGAAGACCATGCGCAGACGTTCGGCTTCGTGTTCGTGGTCCACTTCCACGTCGGCGAAGCGTTGCGCAATGGCGCGGAATTCGTTCTGCAACTCGATGAAGGCGTCGAGGATGTCCGGGTCGAAGTGGTTGTTGCGCCCGCGGAGGAGAAGTTCGCTGGCTTCGTCGTGGGTGAAGGCCGGCTTGTAGACGCGCTTGCTGATCAATGCGTCGTAGACGTCGGCAACGGCCATCAGGCGGGCCGACAACGGAATGCGTTCGCCGGCGAGGCCCTGGGGATAACCACTGCCATCCCATTTCTCCTGGTGGGAATGGGCGATCTCCTTGGCGTAGCGCAGGTAGCTGGCTGACAGGCCGAACAGCGACGCGGCCTTGCTGATGGCTTCCATGCCCAGGGTGGTGTGGGTCTTCATGATCTCAAACTCGGCTGGAGTCAGGCGGCCGGGCTTGAGGAGGATACGGTCGGGGATGCCGACCTTGCCGATGTCGTGCAGCGGTGCCGACTTGTACATCAGCTCGATGTTCTCGTCGCTCAGTTCGGTGGCGAAGCGCGGGTGGCGCTGCAGGTGGCGGGCGAGGGTGCGCACGTACATCTGTGTGCGCCGGATGTGGTTGCCGGTCTCGTTGTCGCGGGTTTCGGCCAGGGAGGCCATCGCGACAATGGTGGCATCCTGCATCAGTCCCAGTTCGCGGGTGCGGCGCACGACCTCCTGCTCCAGGTAAGCATTGCGGTCGCGCAGGAAGTCGCTGGCCGCTTTCAGCGTCAGGTGATTGCGGATCCGGGTGAGGACCAGCGGCGGGCTGATCGGTTTGGTGATGTAGTCCACCGCGCCTGCATCGAAGCCGAGCTGCTCGTCCACTTCCTCGTTGCGGATTGTCAGAAAGATCACTGGAATGCTCGCGGTCTGCGGGTCCCCCATCAGGCGCCGGCATACTTCGTAGCCGTCAATGTCCGGCATCGTCACGTCGAGCAAAATCAGGTCGGGCTGCGGCGTACTGGCCGCCAGCGCCAACGCGCGGGCGCCGTTGGTGGCGATGCGGGTGCGGAAGTCGGCGCGGTGCAGGCAGTGGACGATGGGCTCGATGGAGTCGGGTGCGTCATCGACCACGAGGATCAACGGGTTGCGAGGGTCGGTAGAGGGCATCTGTGAGAGGCTCCGGGCGAGTGCTAAGCGCCGTTCGGCTGGGTATGCGGGGACAGGCAGGCCAAGGCCTGATCATAATCGTAAGCCTGCAGAGCGCCAGCGATTTCTCCAGCGACCTCGTTGCCCAGGCGGGCGGCAAGGTCGGCGCGGATCTGCTTGAAGCGGGTCGGCGCCGTGCCGTCGGCGGTGTCGAGAAGATGGGCCAGTTCCCGTAGGGCGGCGTCGAACTCCTCGTCGCTGAGGTGCCCGCCCGCGTCGGCTTCCTCTTCGGGCGGGAGGGTTCCCATCAGCAGCGCTTGCAGCGCGTTCAGTTCTGTATGCAGGGCGCTGCGCGCGGTATCGGTGGATTGGCCTTTGCGCAAGCCGTTTTCGACGGTTGCCGCGGCCTCCTGCAAGGCTGTGGCGCCTAGGTTGGCGGCAGTGCCGCGCAGGGTGTGGGCCAGGCGTTCGGCGGTGGCGAGGTCGCCAGCGGACAGGGCGGTATCGATGCGCTGCGGGCAATCGGCCTGACTGCGGGTGAAATGGCGCAACAGCGCAAGGTATTCGGTGGCGTCGTTGCCGACCCGGCGCAGGGCTGCGGCCACGTTGAGGCCCGGGAGTGGCGGCAGACCGACGGTGGCCGGCGGCCGCGGGGTGAGGGCGGTGCAGCCACCGCGGGTGTGGCGCAGGATGGCTTCGACCAGGTGTTCGAGAACGATGGGTTTGGCCACGTGGTCGTTCATGCCGGCTTCGAGGCAGCGCTGGCGCTGGTCGGCCATCGCATGGGCGGTCATCGCGATCACCGGCAGCCGGGCCAGCTGCGGATTACGGCGGATCCGCCGGGTGGCCTCGAGCCCGTCCATTTCGGGCATCTGCAGGTCCATCAGCACGACGTCGAAGGCGTCCGGCGTGGCGTCGAGGGTTTCGACGGCGATCCGTCCGTTATCGGCCACGTCGGCCTGGGCGCCGAGCCGATGCAGGATGCCGCAGGCGATCTGCTGGTTGATGTCGTTGTCCTCGACCACGAGGACGCGCAGGCCGGCCAGGCTGGGCGAGTTGGCAAGCTCGCCGCGGGCCGGCGGGGCCGCGTCGGTGCCGAAGGCGCCGACGATCGCGTCGAGGAGGGTGGAGGCCGTGGCGGGTTTGTGCAGGTAACCGTCGGCGCCGGCCTCGGCAGCGTCGGCCGATGTATTCTCATCGCCGAAGGCGGTCAACAGGATCACCGTCGGCGGAGAAATGAGGCTGCGGTCCTGCTTGATGCGGCGGGTGGCTTCGATGCCGTTCTGCTCGGGCATGCGCAGGTCCATCAGCACCAGTCCGAAGCGATCGCCGCCGTCGGCCCGGCGCACCGCGGCCACTGCCTCCGCCGCGGAGGATACGGCTTCACTGCGGAAGGGGAAGTTGCGCAGCAGGTCCAGTAGCACGGTACGGGCCACCGGATGGTCATCCACCACCAGGACCCGCAGGCCCTCGAGGACGCCCGGCAAGGCTCGCGGTGCGCGGGGCTCGGCGAGTTCGAAACGGAGATCGAAGCTGAAGCAGCTACCTTCGCCGGGAGTGCTGCGTACGGCCAGTTTCCCACCCATCATCTCGACCAGGTGACGGGAAATGGACAGGCCCAGCCCGGTACCGCCAAAACGGCGGGTCATCGAGTCGTCTGCCTGGGCGAAGGCCTCGAACAGACGGCCGAGCTGTTCTGCGCTCATGCCGATACCGGTGTCGCGGACGGCGAAGCGCAGCACGACATGGCGCAGGGCCTGCTCCGCTACGTCGACCTGGACCGTCACTTCGCCCTTTTCGGTGAACTTCACGGCGTTGCCGAGCAGGTTGGTCAGGACCTGACCGAGGCGCAGTGGATCGCCGACGAGGTCCTGCGGAACATCCGGCGCGAGTTGCAGCAGCAGTTCGAGGGATTTGTCGCGGGCCTTCTGGCTGACGAAGGTGAGCACGTTGTCGAGCAGTTGGTCGAGGGCAAAGGTGATGTGTTCGAGGCTCAGCTTGCCGGCTTCGATCTTCGAGAAGTCGAGGATGTCATTGACCACGTGCAGCAGCGAGGTGCCGGCGGCGTGGATCTTGGTGACATAGTCGTGCTGGCGCGGCGGCAGTTCGGTGCCCAGGCACAGGCTGGCTAGGCCGATGATGGCGTTCATCGGCGTGCGGATCTCGTGGCTCATGTTGGCCAGGAAGCGTGCTTTGGACTCGGCTGCCTCTTCCGCCAGGCGTTTGGCTTCGCGTAGCGTCACCACGGCCTGGCGGTAAAGGGCGAGATCCTCGAAAACCCAGATGCAGTGCGTAATCTCGCCGTTGTCCTCGGCCAGCCCGCTGACCGACAGGCCGACCCACAAGGGGTCGCCGCTGCGCCGCCGGAGCTGGCATTCGCGTCGCCAGATACCATTGGTGCGCAGTGCGTCCCACTGTTCGGCGTGGAACTCGAAGGGCAGTCCTTGGGCGTCGAGCAGATCGGGCTGGGTGCCATGCAACTCGTCGGCACTGAAGCCGCAGACCTGGCGGAAGCGCGGATTGGCGTATTGGATCGCTCCACCTGGCAAGGTGATGACGAGCATCGACGGGCTCTGTTCGACGGCCAGGGAAAGCTTGCGCAGCTCCTGTTCGGCCGCCTTGCGAGCCGTGATGTCGTAGCTCCAGCTGATCAGGGCCGGTGCGCCCCTCATCTCGATCTGCTCCATGGTCATCAGCGTCCAGAACGGCGTGCCGTCGATATTCTGGAACTCGACTTCCATGTCCTGCACCGGCCACCCGTCGCGCAGACGGCCGAGGGCTCGTTCGCCCACCAATGGGTCGCGGAACCAACCGGTGACGGAGCGTTGCATGAAGGTCTGCATGTCGGTGCCGGCCAGCACCAAGGCCCGCGTGTTCGCGAACAGCGGGGTGCCGTCGGGGCGGTTGATGACCACTGCGATCGGGCTCGACTCGAGCATGCGCCGGCTCCACTCGTCGGCACTGCGGGTCTTGCGTTCGGCGGCTTTCTGGGCAGAGATGTCCACGATGACGCCAAGCAGTCCGCCGGGTTCGCCGTTGGCCAGGCGGAAGCCGGAAACCCAGTAGAGCACGTCGTGTTCGCGGCCGTCGGCAAAGGGGAGGCTGCGCTCCGTGTGGGATGCGCCGGCGTTCGCAATGATCTGCAGGTCTTCCTCGTGAAAGGTTATGCGTTCGGTCGGCGGCAGGTAGGGCAGTTCGAGCACCGTCTTGCCAAGGAGGAAGGCGCGGGTGGTGCCGAAGGCGTCCTCGTAGGCCCGGTTGCAGCCCAGGAAACGTCCATCGGGGTCCTTGTAGAAGACGGGGTTGGGCAGGGCATCGATGAGGACCTCGATGAACAGCAGCTGGTTGGCCACCGCCTGGGTCTTCTCCTCCAGCTGGTGGGTGCGTTCGTCGACCTTTTCTTCGAGCTGGCTGCGTGCCTGGAGCAGTTCGTCCGCCGCTCGTTGCAGCTGGACGCGCATGTTCTCGTGGGACTCGGCCAGTTCGGCGATCTCCCGCCACGGTGTGTCGATGGGTTCGCCGGGAGACAGGTCGAGGCGGCCGATGCGCTCGCTGCGTTCGACCAGGATGGCGAGGTCCGCTTCGATGCGTCGGGACACAC
Source organism: Zoogloea sp. JDB1 (assembly GCF_056724025.1). Lineage (NCBI taxonomy): Bacteria > Pseudomonadati > Pseudomonadota > Betaproteobacteria > Rhodocyclales > Zoogloeaceae > Zoogloea > Zoogloea sp. JDB1. The sequence goes on along the minus strand of NZ_CM161496.1, from coordinate 4,539,431 downwards.
GCCGGGCCAGGTGGGCCGCGGCGAGGGCTGCCAGCACGATGAGCAAGGCGAGGGCCGGTGCCACGTCGCGCAGGCGGGCGGGAATGAAGTCGGCCTCACGGGCAAAGCCGCCGACCCACCACTGCTGGCTGCCCAGCTGAACCGGGATGAATTCCGCCAGCCAGCTTTCCCGTTCGTTGTCGAAGCGCAGGATCTTTTCGCTTTGCCGCTCGCTGTCCAGCCAGCGGGCATAGCCGTGGGTAAGGAAGTCCACATTAAGCTCGGCGGCCGGGCGCAGGATGGCTCCGTGCCGGTCGGCCCGGTTGGCGAAGCGCGGGTAGCGCGGTACGCCGACCACTTCCCCGGCCGCGGTGAGCACCGCACTGCCGCCCCGTTCTCCGATCGGGCTGTCCATGGTCAGCAGTGACACGTCGGCGAGCTGGATCTCGAAGGCAAGGACTCGAGCCTTGCCGTCGGCGTCTTTCCAGCGCGTCGCGATGGCAATCCCGCCGTCCCCGTCGGGCGTGTTGCGGTAGGGGGGCGACCAGGCCAGCGGGTCGTTGGCGGGAGCCTGCAGAGCCGTATCGAACCACGGGGACCGGCGCGGATCCTCCCGTTCTTCGCCGGTTTGTTCGTGCTGCAGCTTGCCGGCACTTGTCCAGTGCCACCAGCGGCTACCGCCGCCTTGGCCCACGGGCGGCGTGATGAGGTTGGTCCAGCCCTTCCCATCCCGCCTCAGGCTCAGTTCCCGGCCGTCGGCGGCGGCCAGGTGGATGGCGGTGATCAAGGTGCCGCCATTCAGCACCGGTAGCAGGGCGGTGTTGAAGGCTTCGATGTCGTTGAAATCGAGGCGGCCGGCTTCCCCTAGCGAACGTGCGGTGCGTAGTTCGATCTCCATGTGCCGGAAGCGTCGTTCGACTTCGGCCTGGATCTGGCGCGTCGCCAGGTCGAGCTGGACGCGCGCCAGCGTCTGGGTGGCCGGAGCGACGACCAGGTAGTGGAAGGCGCCGCCGAATAACAGCAGACAGGCCACGAAAACGGCCGACATGCGCCACAGGAGACTGCGTGCAAGACTTTGCCGCGGGGAGGTCGGGTGGGGCATCGGCCGGGCAATTAGTCCAGGTCTGAGGGCGGGGGATTGATGGCGTCGGGGGCGTTGGTGGCCTTGGCCTGGCCGTAGCTCTTGAATCTGGTGATCACCTCGGCCATTTCGCCCGGGCCCAGCAATACTGGCGTGCCAAGCTGGCAGGCCCGCCAGTATTGCTCGCAGAGGGTTTCGAACTCGATGGCGAGGGCCAGCGTGTGGCGCAGGTCGGCTCCGAACACCAGCATGCCGTGGTTGGCCAGAAGGCAGGCATTGCGGTTCTCCAGTGCGGCGATGGCGGAGGCCGACAAGTCCTGGGTGCCGAAGGTTGCGTACGGTGCGCAGCGGATGCTGTCGCCGCCAAAGCGGGCGATCATGTAGTGGAAGGCCGGGATGTCGCGCCGGTGACAGGCCAGCGCAGTGGCGAAGGGGGAGTGGGCGTGCAGCACGGCGCCGGCTTCCGGCCGTGCAGCGAAGATGTCCCGGTGGATGCGCCATTCACTGGACGGCGCGTAGGGGCCGGTCCAGCTGCCGTCCATCGCCACCAGGGCCATGTCGTCACCGCTGCAGTCTTCGTAGGGGCGGCCGCTGGGGGTGATCAGGAAGCCTCGCGCACAGCGCACGCTGGCATTGCCGGCGGTGCCAGCGTTGAGTCCGCTGGCGGCCATGCTGCGGGCGGTGGCGAGCAGGCCTTCGCGAAGTACGTTTTCGTTCATCAGAGGCCTCCCTGGGGACCGGATCATCGGCGGGCCAGCGGGCCCAGCGCATCGGGTGGGCATATGCCCAGATCGGTGATTATGCCATCCAGCAATGGCGCGGGCGTGACGTCGAAAGCCGGATTGCATGCCGCGGCGCGGGGCGGTGTCAGCCGCACCCGGTGCACCTCGCCGTCGTCGGCCAGGCCGCTGATGGCACGCACTTCGTCGGCGCTGCGCTCTTCGATCGGGATGTGGCGGCCGTCGGGGCAGCCGAAGTCGATGGTCGAGCGTGGCGCGGCTACGTAGAACGGGACCTCATGTGCTGCGGCGGCCAGGGCCTTGAGGTAGGTGCCGACCTTGTTGGCGGTGTCGCCGTTGGCGGCGATGCGGTCGGCGCCGACGATCACGCCATCCACACGCCCTTCCGCCATCAGCCAGCCAGCGGCGTTGTCGGCGATCAGCGTGTGCGGCACGCCGGCGCGGGCCAGCTCCCAGGCGGTCAGCAGACCCTGGTTGCGCGGCCGGGTCTCGCTGACCCACACGTGGACCGGCAGGCCGGCGGCGTGAGCGGCATAAATCGGTGCCAGGGCGGTGCCGTGGCCGCAGGTGGCGAGCCAGCCTGCGTTGCAGTGGGTCATCAGCTGCAGTGGGCGTTCGCCGGCACCCGGCAGCTGGCGCAGCAGCTCGAGGCCGTACTGGCCGATTGCGGCATTGGCAGCGGCGTCGCCGGCGCGGATCGCCTCGGCCTCGGCCCAGGCGGTGGCACTGCGCGCGTTGGCCGGCAGCGGGGTGAGCGTCGCGAGCATACGGTCCAGCGCCCAGTGCAGATTGACGGCGGTGGGGCGGGTCTGGCGCAGGCAGGCGTCGGCGGCCTGCAGTGCGGCATCGGAGGCATCGCCGCGCAAGGCCAATGCAATGCCGAAGGCGGCGGTGGCTCCGATCAGCGGGGCGCCGCGCACCTGCATGTCGCGGATCGCGGTGGCGGCGTCGGCCAGGCTGTCGAGGCGGAGGAAGACTTCCCGGTAAGGCAGGCGGGTCTGGTCGAGAATCACGACCTGATCGCCGTCGCGGCGCAGGGTGGGGCAGGTGTCGGACACGGTAGTTCCTTGTTGGATGGCGGTCCGATTGTAGCGGCGCCTGACGCCGGTTGGCTCTGCCGCAGTCCATCTGCCAGAATCGGAGTGCCTGATCCGGAGTGTATTTGCGATGCCGTCCTTTCCCATCCCCCTTGTTTCCCGTCTGCCCGAAGTGGGAACGACGGTATTCACCGTGATGTCCCGCCTGGCCCAGGAGTGCGGGGCGATCAATTTGTCCCAGGGCTTTCCCGATTTCAACGCGGAAGACACACTGTTCGAGAGGGTCGCCCACTGGATGCGCAGCGGCTACAACCAGTACGCACCGATGGCCGGCGCACCGGCACTGCGGACTGCGATCGCCGCCAAGGTGGAGGATCTGTATGGTGCGACCTACGATCCGGAACACGAGATCACCGTGACGGCCGGCGCGACCCAGGCCTTGTTCACCGCAGTGGCGGCGCTGGTCCATCCGGGGGACGAGGTGATCGTCTTCGAGCCGGTCTACGACTCCTACGTGCCGGCCATCGCGCTGCAGGGGGGCGTGGTGCGCCGCGCCCGCCTGGCCGCGCCGGACTACCGCCCCGACTGGGACGCGGTGCTGGCGCTGGTGACGCCGCGCACGCGGATGATCATGATCAACACGCCGCACAACCCGACCGGCACCGTGTGGTCCGCTGCCGACCTGCAGCGGCTGGCGGAGATCACCCGCGGCACCGGGATCGTGGTGGTGGCCGACGAGGTGTACGAGCACATCGTCTTCGATGGCGCCCGTCATGAGAGCGCAGCCCGTTATCCCGAGCTGGCCGAGCGCAGCCTCATCGTCTCCAGCTTTGGCAAGACCTACCATGTGACTGGCTGGAAGGTGGGCTACGTGCTGGCACCGCGGGAACTGATGGCGGAATTCCGCAAGGTGCATCAATTCAACGTGTTCACCGTCAATACGCCGGTGCAGCTGGCGTTGGCCGACTACATGGCCGACGCCGACCGCCACCTGCGCCTGGCGGCCTTCTACCAGGAAAAGCGCGATTTCTTCCGGCGCGGGCTGGCGGCCACGCGCTTCGAGCTGCAGCCCTGTGCCGGCACCTATTTCCAGACGGCCCGCTACACGGCGATCGCCGACATGCCTGACACTACCTTCGTGGAATGGCTGACCCGTAAGGTCGGCGTCGCAGCGATCCCGCTGTCGGCCTTTTTTGGCGACGGCCGCGACGAACAAGTGATCCGCTTCTGCTTCGCCAAGCGGGACGACACGCTGGAGGCGGCTTTCGAGCGCCTCGGACGCTTCTGCTAAACTGCCCCGGAAATCCCCGGAGGCCCTCGTCTTGCGCAATATCCTGCTGTTCGTCCTGTTCCTGCTGGCTGTTTTCTACGTCCGTCGCGCACTGCAGCCTGGCCCGCGACGTGAGGAGGGACGCGACTCCGTGCCGGAGCAGGGGACGAGCCAGCCCCCGGCGGGTGAGATCGAGCAGATGGTGGCCTGCGCCCATTGCGGCGTGCATGTGCCGGAGAGCGAAGGTGTGACGAGCGACGGCCACTTCTTTTGCTCGGAGGAACACCGCCGCCTCGGCACCCGCCCGTGAGCGCCGGTTCTGCTCCCCTGGCGAGCCAGTTCCAGCCTGGCGACGACCGCAGCCAGCCGCTACGTTATCTCAACCTGTTCCGCTTGGTGCTGGCCGGGATTTTCGTTGTGACGGGGCGGGCGCTGCAACTTGGCAGTGACTCCCCGACCCTGTTTTTCGGCGCCGCCTTCGCTTATCTGGCGGCGGTGCTGATCCTCGGCTTCCCGGACGCCGCCCGTCTGCTCGGCATGAATCGTCTGGTGACGGTGCAGGTGATGGTGGACATCACGCTGCTGACGCTGATCATGTGGGCCAGCGGTGGCTATCGCAGCGGCATGCCGATCCTGATCCTGGTGGCGCTGGCCGGCGCCGGCCTGGTCGGGCAGGGGCGCATGGTGCTGTTCTATGCTTCCTATGCGACGCTGGCGGTGCTGCTCGAGAACACCTCCCGCCTGTTGTCGGACCGGCCTATGACGGACTTCTTCACCGTCGGGGTGACTTGCATCGGTTTCTTCGCCATCGCCCAGGTGGCGCGCCTGCTGGCCCTGCGGGCGATCGCCAACGAGAACCTGGCTCGCCAGCGGGGGGAAGACCTGGCCAGCCAGCTACGCCTGAATCGGCAGATCATCAAAGACATGCAGGACGGTGTGCTGGTGGTTGGCGAGGATGGCGCCGTGCGCCATTACAATCCCCAGGCCGCGGCCTTGCTCGGTCCGGCACTGCAGGAGGGGGCTGTGCTGGCGGTCTGTGCGCCAGCCCTGGCGCGGGAGCTACAGCGCGGTGGGCACAAGGATGATTCGGCACGGCGCATCCGTGCCGAACTGACAGGCAAGATGCTGTTGCTCCGCCTGCTCCCTGCCGGGGAGGCCGGCGAGACATTGATCTACCTGGAGGATTATGACCGCACTCATCGCCAGATCCAGCAGGTCAAGCTGGCGGCACTGGGGCGCCTGACCGCCAGCATCGCCCATGAGATCCGTAATCCGCTGGCATCGGTGTACCAGGCGGCAGAACTGCTGCGCGACGAGAAGCGCAGCGACATGCAGGCCCGCCTGATCCGCATCATCGGCAACAACGCGCAGCGTATCGACCGCCTGGTCGGCGACGTACTGGCCCTCGGCCGGCGCGATGAGGCGCTGCCGGAAGCCCTGCCGCTGCGGGATTTCGTGGACGAGTTCCTGGAGGAGTTTGCGGTGGCGAACGCCAGCGACGCAGCGGGGCTCGTCGTCAATCGGATCGGGCCGGAACTGCAGATGGCGATGGACCGCACCCACTTGCGCCAGATTCTGTGGAATCTTGTGGGTAATGCGCGCCGCCATTGCAGTGGTCAGCCGGCTGCGGTGACAATCACGGCATCGCCTTGCGATGACGGTCGCGTGGCGCTGGACGTGTCCGACGATGGCCCGGGGATTCCTGAGGAGCTGCGGACGCAGGTCTTTGAGCCTTTTTTTACTACCCATTCGAAAGGGACCGGTCTGGGGTTGTATATCGCCCGGGAGCTGGCCGAGGCCAACGGCGCGGTGCTCGAATTGTGCCGCGACGAGCCTGGCACTTCGCCCGCCGGCGCCCATTTCCGCATCACTGGACGCGTGAAACCATGATCCAGCCTGAAAGACGGGCCCGCTCCGGCGGGCCGGATGTCCTCATCGTCGACGATGAGGACGACATCCGAGAACTGCTCGAACTCACCTTGTTGCGCCTCGGCTTGGTCAGCGATGGCGCTGCCAACCTGGCGGAAGCCCGGCGCCTGCTCGGCGAGAAGCGCTATCGCCTGTGCCTGACCGACATGCGCTTGCCCGACGGCGACGGTCTGGAGCTGGTGCGCTACATCTCGGAAAACATCCGCGATCTACCCGTGGCGGTGATCACCGCTTTCGGCAGCATGGACAACGCGGTGACGGCGCTCAAGGCCGGTGCCTTCGACTACCTCGCCAAACCGGTTTCCATCGACCAGCTGCGGGCCTTGGTGAAATCCGTCTTCTCGGTATCGGTCAAGGACGGTGAGGCTAGGCAGAAGGACAACTCCAGCCTGATCGGCGATTCGCCGGCGATGGTGCAGGTACGCTCGCTGATCGAAAAACTGGCCAGGAGCCAGGCGCCGGTCTTCATCTCCGGCGAGTCCGGCAGTGGCAAGGAGCGCGCGGCCCGGATGATCCACGAACTGGGCCCCCGTGCGGCGGCGCCCTTCGTGGCGGTAAACTGCGGTGCGATCCCGGAAAACCTCATGGAGAGCGAGTTCTTCGGGGCGAAGAAGGGCGCGTTCACCGGCGCCGACACGGACCGGGAAGGCTTCTTCCAGGCCGCCCACGGCGGCACCCTGTTCCTTGATGAGGTCGGCGATCTACCGCTGGCGATGCAGGTCAAGCTGCTGCGGGCGATCCAGGAGAAGAAATTCCGCCGTCTCGGCGATACCGCCGAGACGGCGGTGGATGTGCGCATCCTCAGCGCCACCCACCAGAATCTGAAGGCCATGGTGGAGGCCTCGCGCTTCCGTCAGGATCTGTTCTACCGCCTCAACGTCATCGAACTGCGCATGCCGGCGCTGCGCGAGCGCAGCGAGGACATCCCGCGCCTGGCGGAGATCCTCCTCGAACGTCTGGCCGAGTCGTCGGGCTTGCCGGTGGCGACGCTCAGTGCCGGGGCGGTGAAGGCGCTCTGCGACTATTCCTTTCCAGGCAATGTGCGTGAACTGGAGAACATACTCGAGCGGGCGCTGGCCCTGTCCAGCGGGCAGATGATCGAGGCGGACGACCTCCTGCTCGATCCGGCTGACATCGGTGAGAGCAGTCCGGCTGCCGCTGCGGCTCCGGCCGGTACCGACCTGCAGGATTACCTCGATCAGGTGGAGCGCCATGCCATCGAGGAGGCGCTGGAGAAGTCCGGTGGCAATCGTACCGCGGCGGCCCGCTATTTGGGGGTGACCTTCCGTTCCCTGCGCTACCGCCTGGAGCGGCTGGGCATGAAGGAGTGATGGACGCCGAGGCATCGACGGCCGCGGCGGAGCCGGATGCCGTCCAGCGGGTGGTCAAAGTCCGCCGCGACTACAACGCCTGGGTCGCCCGCGAAACCATTGAGGATTATGCGCTGCGCTTCACTCCGCGCAGCTTCCGGCGCTGGTCGGAATGGCGGGTCGCCAACACAGCCTTCGGCGTGGCTTCCTTCCTGGTACTGGAGGCCGTCGGCGCCACGTTGTTGGTGGATTACGGTTTCAGCAACGCGCTGTGGGCGATCCTCGCCGCCGGGCTGATCATCTTCCTGGCTGGCTTGCCGATCAGCGTTTATGCGGCGCGCTACGGCGTGGACATGGATCTGCTGACCCGTGGCGCCGGCTTCGGCTACATCGGCTCGACGCTGACGTCGCTGGTCTACGCGTCCTTCACCTTCATTTTCTTCGCCCTCGAAGCGGCGATCATGGCCTACGCGCTGGACCTGGCCTTCGACATCCCGCCGGCCTGGGGCTATCTGCTGTGCGCGGTGGTGGTAATTCCGCTGGTCACCCACGGTGTGACGGCGATCAGCCGCCTGCAGGCGCTGGACCCAGCCCCTGTGGATCCTGATGCTGGTGGTGCCCTACGTCTTCGTCTTCAGTGAACGCCCGGACGTGCTGCACGGCATCATGTCCTATGGCGGCGAGCACGGCGCTGGGGCGGATTTCGACATGCGGGCCTTTGGCGCCGCGCTGACGGTGGGCATCGCGCTGATGACCCAGATGGGCGAACAGGCCGACTACCTGCGCTTCATGCCCGAGAAGACGCCGGCCAACCGCGGGCGTTGGTGGGCTGGGGTGCTGGTCGGCGGGCCCGGCTGGGTGCTGCTGGGGGTGGTCAAAATGCTTGGCGGCGCGCTGCTGGCCTATCTGGCGATCAGTAACTCGGTGCCGGCGGATCGGGCGGTGGACCCCAACCAGATGTACCTGGCCGCCTACGAATACGTGTTTCCGGGCCTGCACTGGGCGGTGGGGGCGACGGCGCTGTTCGTTGTCGTGTCCCAACTCAAGATCAACGTCACCAACGCCTACGCCGGCTCGCTGGCGTGGTCGAACTTCTTTGCGCGGCTGACCCACAGCCACCCGGGGCGGGTGGTGTGGGTGGTCTTCAATACGTTGATCGCGCTGGTGCTGATGGAACTGGATGTGTTCCAGGCCCTCGGCAAGGTGCTCGGCTTGTACGCCAACGTGGCTATCTCATGGATGATGGCGGTGGTCGCTGATCTGGTCGTCAACAAGCCGCTGGGCCTGTCGCCGCCGGGCATCGAGTTCAAGCGCGCCCACTTGTACGACGTCAATCCGGTGGGCGTCGGTGCGATGGGCATCGCGTCGGTTCTGTCGGTGGCCGCCTACCTGGGCGTTTTCGGGCCGGATGCGGCTGCCTTTTCGGCGCTCATCGCGCTGGTTGTTGCCTTCGCCACCGCGCCGCTGATCGCCTGGATCACCGGCGGGCGCTACTACATCGCGCGGCGGCCGGCACCGTCCGTGGCCGGCGGAGCCCGCTGCTGTGCGATCTGCGAGCGCGAATACGAGGCTGACGACCTGGCCCATTGCCCGGCCTACCAGGGGGATATCTGCTCCCTGTGCTGTTCGCTGGACGCCCGCTGCAATGACCTCTGCAAGCCCGAAGCACGCCTCTCGGCCCAGTGGTCGGCGGCGATGCGGCGCCTCCTGCCGCGCTCCGCGTGGCCTTACCTGGAGACCGGGCTCGGCCACTACCTGCTGCTGATGGGTGTCATCGCGCCGGGGCTGGCGCTGTTGATGTGGTTGCTGCAATACCACGGGCTCAGCCTGCTCGGCGCCAGCGCGCCGGAGTTCGCGCCGGCCCTGCGGCTGGCTTTCCTGAAAGGTTATGCGGCGCTGTTGCTGCTGGCCGGGCTGGTGGTGTGGTGGCTGGTGTTGACTCACAAGAGCCGCCAGGTGGCCCAGGAGGAGTCGAACCGCCAGACCCATCTGCTGATGCGCGAGATCGACTCCCACCGGCGCACCGACGAACAATTGCAGAAGGCCAAGCAGGTCGCCGACCTGGCCAACCAGGCCAAGAGCCGCTACATCACCGCGATCAGCCATGAACTGCGCACGCCGCTGAACAGCATCCTCGGCTATGCGCAGATTCTCGACGGGGACGATTCGATCCCGGTGCACCGGCGCCAGGCGATCAACGTGATCCGCCGCAGCGGCGACCACCTGCTGTCGGTGATCGAAGGCACCCTGGACATTGCGCGCATCGAGGGCGGCAAGCTGACCCTGGACGTGAAACCGCTGGATTTCCGTGACTTCGTGGGGCAGATCGTCGGTATGTTCGAGTTGCAGGCGCGCAACAAGGGGCTGGAGTTCCGATTCGAGCCGAAGGGTGAGCTGCCGGCCTTCCTGCGCGCCGACGAGAAGCGCCTGCGCCAGATCCTCATCAACCTGCTGGGCAACGCGGTGAAGTTCACCGCCAGCGGCCACATTAGTCTGCGCCTCGCCTACCGCATGGAGATGGCGACCTTCGAGGTCGAGGATTCCGGGCCGGGCATCTCGGCGGCCGAGATCGAGCGCATCTTCGAGCCCTTTTCCCGCGGCAGCTCGGCCCAGGGCGCCAGCGGGGCAGGGCTGGGGCTGACGATCAGTCGCATGTTCGCCGACGTGATGGGCGGCGAGCTGACGGTGAACAGCGAACTTGGCGTTGGCACCACTTTCCGCGTGCGCCTGTTCCTGCCCCAGGTCCGCGACGAGCTGGCGACGCGTCAGCTGCCGCGACGCAACCGCCTGGGCTACCGCGGCGAGCGGCGACGCATCCTCATCGTGGACAACGAGCGGGTGGACCGGGAGTTCCTGATCACCTTGCTGGAGCCTCTCGGCTTCGTGCTGGCCCAGGCGGCGTCCGGGCATGAATGCCTGAACCTGTTGCCAGAATTCCGCCCCGACCTGGTATTCATGGACCTGGCGATGCCGGGCATGGACGGTTGGGAGACGGTGCGCCGCCTCCGCGCCGGGGCCCAGGCCGCGACGCCGGTGGCGATCATCTCGGCTAATGCCTACGAGCGCGGCCTGCACAGCGACGACAGTGATCTGGGTATCGGTGCCGCCGATTTCATCCTCAAGCCGGTGCAGGTGAACGAACTGTTGGACTGGATCGGCCAGCGCCTAGGCCTCGAATGGCTGGAATCCGGGGACGAACAGCCCGTCGTCGCGCCGCCCGTCGGCTGGATCGCACCGCCGGCAGCGCTGCTGGAGCCTTTGGCCCACCAGGTTGAGCTCGGCTACGTGAAGGGCATCCTGGCCCGCCTGGTCGACATCGAAGCGGCCGATCCGGCCTATGCCCCCTTTGTGGCCGAAGTCCGCGAGCTGACCCGTGGCTTCCACCTCGACGCCATTCCACCGCTGCTGGAAAAAGCCCGCCATGCCTGATTTCGACCGGCTCAATTCCGACCTCGTGCTGATCGTGGACGACATTCCGGAGAACCTCTCGGTGCTTCACGACGCCCTAGACGAATCCGGCTACACGGTGCTGGTCGCCACCAACGGCGAGACGGCACTGCAGCGGGCGCGCCAGAGCCTGCCCGACGTGATCCTGCTCGACGCGATGATGCCGGGCATGGATGGCTTCGAGGTGGCGCGGCGCTTGAAGGCCGACTTCACGACACGCCATATCCCCATCGTCTTCATGACCGGGCTGACGGAGACCGAGCACGTGGTGGCGGCTTTTGCCGCCGGCGGTGCGGACTACGTGACCAAGCCGATCCGCCCGCAGGAGGTGCTGGCCCGCATCGCCGCCCACATGCAGAGCGCCCGGCTCATGAAGCAGGCGCGCAGTGCGCTGGACGCCTTCGGCCAGGCGACGTTGGCCATCCGCCCGGAGAGCGGTCGGGTGGTGTGGCAGACGCCGCTGGCCAGAAAGTTGATGCAGACCTATTTCGAGGGCGTGGAAGGCCTCGAGGACCAGGCGCCGCCGTCGGTGATGGCCTGGGTACAGTCCTCCGGCCGTGCCCGTGGCGAGGGCCGGGAGTTTCCGCCGCTGTCTTTGAACCAAGGCGCGCGCCGGCTGATCTTCACGCTGCACGACCGGACCGGCGACGACGAGTGGCTGGTGAGCCTGCGCGAGGAGTCCGATGCGGCGGTGCTCGACGCGTTGATGGGGGCCTTCCGCCTGACCAACCGCGAGGCTGAGGTGCTCTATTGGGTGATCAAGGGGAAGACAAGCCCAGACATCGGCGAGATCCTCGGTTCCAGCCCACGCACCGTCAACAAGCATCTGGAGCACGTCTTCGCCAAGCTGGGTGTCGAGAACCGCACCGCGGCGGCGTCCGTGGCGATGGCGCGGATCCGCAGCGGCGGAGCCGGCGATGGCTAGTGTGGGCGTTCAGGCCGGGACCGCGCCGCGTTCGGCCTCGCTGCGCAGCAGGCGGGTGATGTTCACGGCGGGTTGCGGTCGGGCGAGCAGGTAGCCCTGCATCACGCGGCACTGGCGTTCCAGCAGGAAGTCGCATTGGGCTTCGGTCTCCACGCCTTCGGCGACCACGTCGAGGCCCAGATCGCGGGCGATCGACAGCGTGGCAGTAGCGATCGCGGCGTCTTCCGGGTCGCCGGGCAGGTCCTGCACGAAAGAGCGATCGATCTTCAGGCGCGTCAGCGGCAAGCGCTTGAGATAGGACAAGCTCGAATAGCCGGTGCCGAAGTCGTCCAGCGCCAGACCGACGCCCAGCTTGCGCAGCGTGGCGAACTGCTGCTCCGTTTCGCAGCTGGGCTGCATCAGCGCGCTTTCCGTGATCTCCAGCTCGATGCTGCTGGGCGGAATGTTCCAGTGGGTCAGCGCATGCTGGAGTCGGTCGATGAAGCCTGGGCGGCGGAACTGCAGGGCCGAGATGTTGATGGCGACGGTCAGCGCCGGCAGGCCCGCATCGCGCCAAGCGGCCTGCTGGCGGGCGGCCTCGTGCAGGACCCAGTCACTGATGGCGTGGATCAGGCCGGTTTCCTCGGCGAGGGGAATGAACTCGCCCGGCAGGACCCGGCCGCGATCGGGGCTGTCCCAGCGCACCAGGGCTTCGACGCCGATCAGCCGTTTGCCGGGCATCTCCCACTGGGGCTGGTATTCGAGGACCAGTTCGTTGCGTTCAATGGCGCGTCGCAGTGCGTTCTCCAGCATCAGGCGCGCGTAGGCACGGCTGTTCATCTCGGACGTGAAGAAGCGGAAATCGTTGCGTCCCTCGTTCTTGGCGTCGTACATGGCGGTGTCGGCATGCTTCAGCAGCACGTCCACATGGGTGCCGTTGTCGGGCGCCAGGGCGATGCCGATGCTGGTGCTGACGGTGAGATCCTGGCCGTCGATGTCGAAGGGCGTGAGCAGGCTGTCAATCAGCTTGCGGGCGACGGTGGCGGCATCTTCCGAGCGGGACAGCTGGGGGAGCAGCACGACGAATTCGTCGCCACCCAGACGGGCCAGCACATCTTCATCGCGCAGGCATTGGGACAGACGTTTGGCAGCGGCCGACAGCAGGCGGTCGCCGGTCGGATGGCCGAGGGTGTCGTTCACCTTCTTGAAATTGTCAAGATCGAGGAATAGCACGCCGACGCAGGTATGGTTGCGCCGGGCGAAAGCGAGTGCCTGCTCGGCGCGGTTGATCCACAGGCTGCGGTTGGGCAGGCCGGTCAGGGTGTCGTAGTGGGCCAGATAATGGATGTGAGCTTCCGCGGCCCGGCTTTCCGAAACGTCCTGCACCGTGCCGCGCAGGGTACGCATGCCATTGCTGGCCGGCGTGGCTTCGATGCTGACATGCACGATGCGGCCGTCCCTGCCCGGGCTTGTCAGGCGCATGTCCAGATTTGCGCCGGGCTGCCCTTGCTGAACGCTGTCGAGGGTGTTCTGCAACCGCAGACGGTCCTCCGGGTGGATGGCAGCCAGGAAGTTCTGCAGGGTACTTGGGGTGTCGGTCGGTACGCCGAGAATGCGGTACAGCTCGGCAGACCAGTGGTTGCGGTCGTTCGCCGGGTCGGCTTCCCAGCTGCCGAGGTGGGCGATCCGCTCGGCGTGGGTAAGCATGGCCTGTTGGTCGATCAAGCGACGGCCCGCGTCGGCCAGTTCGATGGTGCGCCGATCCACCAGCTCTTCAATGCGGCGGGCGCGGCCCGTGGTGGCCAGCAGGAAAGCGCCCAGTGTGCCGATGCTCAACAGGCCGATGGCAAGAAGGGTCCAGGCTTCCCAGCCCCGCTGGCGGAAGGAGTAACTCGGATCGGTGCTGAGGGTCAGAGTCCAGGACTGACCGCCGAACTCTATGGGCTCTATCCAGGGGGTCAGTCCGTCGGTGCCGACAGCGCCCGCCAGCGGACAGGATTGGTGGCCGGCGAGATGGTTGCCGACCGTCTGGCCGCCTACATTTTCGGTCAAGCAGTACTGGATGCCGGGGATCTCATGGCCGCGCAGGGCACTGACCACGCTTTCTTCTACGCGCAGGGCGACGAAGACGAAACCGTCTAGACTGGCCGGCGGAGGCAGGCCGCGGTGATTGGCCCGTTGGTACAGCACGACGCCGGCCATGCCCTGCGTCTCCTGGGTGAGCTCGAAGGCCCTGGAGGCCGCAGCCTGGCCGTCGGCACTGGTGCGCTGCATGGCTTCCGCGCTGGCCGGAATCGTCGATACATCGACGCCGAAGACGCGCCGGTTGGACTCCAGCGGGGCGACAAAACGGACGGGGTAATACTCGGCGCGGTCACGGGCCGGGTACAGCTCGCTGGCAGCTCCGCGATCGAGTATGTGGAAGTCGCTAACGCCCGTCGCACTGCGTGCCGCCTGTTCGAAAGCTGTGCGTTGGGAGCCCTGAACGCGGGGAATCCAGCCGATGGCCTGGATGCCGCCGAGGCGGGTCAGCCATGAGGCGGCGAACTGCTGGAAGCCCTCGTCATCCAGATCCGGTGCGGCGACCATCACCCGTTCGGCGGATTGCAGGACCGACTGATAGTTGGCCAGGCGGCTGGTCAGCAGATTGGAGATGAAGTGGGCGTCACTTTCGAAACGGGATTGAAGGCGCTGACGCTCCCATTGGCCGATCTGGATTTCCAGACCGACCAGCAGGATCAGTGCGGTGCCCATGGGAATCACGAGACCCAGGCGGCGAGGTGCCCAGTCCCCCTGCGGCTGCCCCCAGAAGGCGAAGATCAGCGGGCATGCGATAAGAATGCCGATGGCGTCGCCGGCCCACCAGTTCCACCAGCTGAAGATGGCATCGTGTTCCGGGACCGAGCCGAGCAGGGACAGGGCTCCGACGCCGATGCTGGCACTGATCAGGCAACTGAGCGGGGCGGCGACGAAGAAGAAGCGCAGGATGGAGCCGGCGCTGTCGAGAGAATTGGGAAAGCCGACCCAGCGCCGGATCAGCGCCACGCCGGCGAAGGCCTGTAGAACTGCGCCGGCGCCGACGCACAGGGGCATGATCCAGTTGATCCCCCCGAGTCCCGCACGTGTGACCGCCTCCACGTTGGTGATGGCTGCACCGAGAAAGATGGCCGGCCAGATGCGTCGGCCCTTGATGAGCATGGCGGCCAGGGCGATCCCTGCGGGGGGGTAGAGCGGTGCGACGTAGCCGGGCGGGATCGCTATATGGAGTGCGATCAGGCCGCACAGCGCATAGGCGACGGCAATTCCGGCGAGTTGCTGTATCCGCTGGGAGAAAGGCATTGGCTGTCTGCGGTATCAGGTTGCTGGTGTCGAAAGCCGATGGCGGTCAAGGGCTGTTCTGTGCGAACCCGGGTTCCGTGCGGCAAGTCGGCGTCATTGTAGCGTTGCCGGATTTTCCTGGTGGAGCACTACTGTCGGGCTGCTGTGGTGTACTCCGCAGCCGCTGCATTAATGCGGCTGGCGAGTATCATCGGCCGTCCTCAATTTGTTTCTGTGATCGATTTCGGGAGCCTTGATGATGTCTTCGTTCAATTTGGCGGACGCGACCCTTCTTGCGTTGCTGGCCGACGATGTGTCCTGCGGTGATCTGACCACGGCGTCGCTGGGTATCGGCGGGCGAGAAGGGCGGGTGGCCTTTCGCGCGCGGGGCGCCATGACGGTATGTGGATCGGAGGAGGCGACACGCCTTTTTGAGCTGGTCGGGGCGCGGGCGCGTCTATGGGTGCCGTCGGGGACTCACGTGGAGGCCGGTCGTCTGCTGCTTGAGGCCGAAGGGGGAGCCGATTCCCTGCACGCCGCGTGGAAAACCGGACAGGTTCTGATGGAGTGGGCCAGCGGACTGGCAACGGCGGCCGCGGCCATTGTCAAAGCGGCGGAGGCGGGGGGGCGACGAGTCGCGGTGGCCTGCACCCGGAAGAATGTGCCGGGTGCGAAAGCCATGTCGGTGAAGGCCGTGCGTGCCGGTGGGGCGACGATCCACCGTATGGGTTTGTCCGAATCCTTGCTGGTGTTTGCCGAGCATCGCCTGTTCCTGAGCGAGACGCCGGCGCAGACTGTGGCCCGCTTGCGAGCCCGGGAGCCGGAAAAGAAGATCGTCGTCGAGGTCGGTGGTGTTGAGGAGGCTGCTGAATGGGCCCGAGCGGGGGCTGATGTGCTGCAACTCGAGAAGTTCTCCGTCGAGCAGGTGGCGGAGTGTCGGCAATGGGTGCATGAACGCGTCTCCAACGGACGCGGAGCGCCGCTGCTTGCCGCCGCCGGGGGGGTGAAGGCGGAGAATGCGGCGGCCTTCGTGGCGGCCGGTGCCGATCTGCTGGTGACGTCCGCGCCCTATACCGCGCCGCCCGCGGACGTCGCCGTCTGTTTTGAACTGCCGTTGGCATGAGTCGTCGTCTCCGGAGGTTCTGTCTCCGGCTCCTGTTGCAATGCGGTAGTATCTCGGCCCCAAGCGTGGCGGGACGTCTCCGATGACCGGCCCCCTGGGGCGCCCGATTGTGGCAATCCGCAGTCGGCAGTGAGTTCCAGGGGCGGATCGGTGGATCCGTCGGAGATGTCTCAGGAGAGCCGTATGAGTACAGTGCTTGCCTCCGGGCAAGAGAAGCAGTCCCGTATGCAGGTCCTGCCGGTCGCTCTGGCGGCGATGGGGGTGGTATTCGGCGATATAGGCACCAGCCCCTTGTACACGATGAAGGAAGTCTTCAATGGCCCTCACGCCGTGCCGGTTACCCCGGACAACGTGCTGGGCATCCTGTCCCTGGTGTTCTGGGCGCTGACCATCGTCGTGTCTCTCAAGTACGTGGTCTACATCATGCGGGCCGACAACCGGGGCGAAGGCGGCATCATGGCCCTGACGTCCCTCGCCCTGCGCACCAGCAAGTCGCCACGCCTGGGCGCCGCGATGGCCGGCCTGGGATTGTTCGGTGCCGCCTTGTTCTACGGCGACGGGGTGATCACGCCGGCCATCTCGGTGCTGTCGGCGGTGGAGGGGCTGGAGGTTGTGACGCCGGCCTTCAAACCCTATGTGCTGCCGATCTCGCTGCTCGTGCTGACCGGCCTGTTCGTCATCCAGAGCAAGGGAACCGCCCGGGTCGGTGCAGTGTTCGGCCCGGTGATGCTGTTCTGGTTCACGACCCTCGGTGTGCTCGGGGCGATGAACGTCACCCGCCACCCCGATGTGCTGCGCGCCATCAATCCCGCCTACGCGGTGAGTTTTTTTGCCAATAACCATTGGCTGGGCTTCCTCGCGCTGGGCGCGGTGGTGCTGGCGATCACCGGTGGCGAAGCCTTATATGCAGACATGGGGCACTTCGGCCGGCGCCCGATCAAGGTCGCGTGGTTCGGCTACGTGTTTCCGGCCCTGTATCTCAATTACCTGGGGCAGGGCGCCCTGATCCTCGACAATCCCGCGGCGGTATCCAATCCCTTCTACCTCCTGGTGCCACAGCCCTTGCTGCTGCCGATGGTCGGTTTGTCGACACTAGCCACCATCATTGCCTCCCAGGCCGTGATCTCGGGGGCCTTTTCGCTGACCAAGCAGGCCGTGCAACTGGGCTATTCACCACGGATCCACGTGATCCACACCTCCGACAAGGAGATGGGGCAGATCTATGTGCCCAATGTGAACTGGTTGTTGCTGGCGGCGGTGGTCGCGCTGGTGATCGGCTTCCGCTCATCGAGCGCATTGGCCTCGGCCTACGGCATCGCAGTGACGCTGACGATGATGATCGACACGGTGCTCGCCTTCGTAGTGGTGCGCGCCTTGTGGCGGTGGCGTTGGGCGCCGGCAGTGGCCTTCCTGGCCTTGTTCTTCACAGTCGATTTCGGCTTCTTTGCCGCCAACAGCGTCAAGATATTTGATGGAGGCTGGTTCCCGCTGGCGATGGGGCTGGCGGTCCATACGTTGCTGATGACCTGGAAGCGCGGGCGTGCGCTGCTATCGGAGCGCATGCGGCAGGACACGATGCCGCTCGACCTGTTTATCCAGTCCATGTTCCATGATCCCCCGCTGCGCGTTCCGGGAACTGGCGTATTCATGACCACGGCGCCCGACGGGGTGCCCCGTGCGCTGCTGCACAACCTGCTGCATAACAAGGTATTGCACGCGCGGGTCGTGTTGGTAAACGTGGTGACCGAGGATATTCCCTATGTGCAGGTTGCCGACCGGGTCAGGGTGGAGGAGCTGGATTTCGGCTTTTACCGGGTTTTCGTCCGCTATGGTTTCAAGGACGATCCGGACATCCCTGCCGCGCTGGCCATATGCGAGGACCAGGGCTTCGCCTTTGAGCTGATGGAATCTTCGTTCTTCCTGGGGCGGGAGACGCTGATCCCCAGGACTGGGGCCTCTCTCGGCCTGTGGCGGGAGCGGCTGTTCATCCTGCTGTTCAGAAACGCGCACAGTGCCGCCGATTTTTTCTGCATCCCGGCCAATCGGGTGGTTGAATTTGGTACCCAAATTGAGCTTTGATAATTTTTGAGTTTATACGAATGTCATTTTTTAGGAGTCGTCTGGATCTGTTGCTTTAAAAATGAAATAAGTGATAATTTTTTTTATTTTTAATAAAATCAAGAAATTGATTCAATTCTAAGAATGCCTTTCATATAATTCTGGCTCTCGTTTGAGCCCGTTGTGGGCATCGAATTCGTCGAAAAGTACTTCTCCCCGTGACGGGCATCACGGGTGTTTCGAGCGTCTGGGGCTATCGTGCTGAAGCGCAAGGTTTCACGCATTTGGCAAATTTGCAGTGCACAATCGGCATGACCTTCACGCCGTCTTCATAGATAATGTGCTGCTTTTTTCTGGGGTGTGAGTGCGTCTGCGTTTGATGGCTTCATCTAATTTGCATGGGCGGCCGTATTGCAAGATCGGCCGGAGCTCGGAATGCTGAAACTCTTCAATCATTACGTACCTTCCAACACTGTGCTGCAGTTGTTGTTCGATGCGCTGTTGCTGTTTGTCGCGGTGATTGTCGTGTTCCTGGTTCAGGACAAGGTGGATGGTGCGCTCCTGTTCTCCGTCGTGCCATCCGCGCTGATGTTTGCTGCGGTGATGATGATGCTTAATGGGGCCCTCGGTCTCTATCGCGTTAGTTTCAGTGGCGAATGGCGTGAAACCGTGATGCGGGTGGTCATTTCCATCGTGCTGAGCGTTCCGGTGGCGTATGGTGTGTTTCGAGTGTTGCCGTGGGGGGTTTTCGCCCATGATGCGATAGAGCTTAATGTCATTGCCCTGTTGGGGTTGGTGGTCGCCGTGCGGGGAGTTGCAGTTCGACGTGCAGGGGCAGGGGTTTTGGTCAAGAGAATCATGGTTATCGGGACGGGGGCGGATGCCGTCGCAGTCGAGCACGCACTGACGCATCCCGCCAATGCCAGCCTGCAGGTAGTGGGGTTCTACCCGGCAGGCAGCAATGATGAAGTGAGGGTCGACCCGAAGCGGATCGTCCATTTCGATGGCAGTCTTCTGGCTGCGGCCAATGAGCTGCGCGTCAATGAGATCATCGTTGCGCTCAAGGAGCGTCGGGGGGGGGTGATTCCGCTCCGCGAATTGCTCGATTGCAAAATGGCCGGCATCAAGGTTCTGGATCTGTCCAGCTTTTTCGAGCGGGTGCGAGGTCAGGTGCGAATCGACTCCCTGCGAGCCAGCTGGCTGATTTATGGGGAAGGCTTCCGTCAGGGCTGGGGGCGTACGCTGGTGAAGCGGATCTTCGATATCGTGGCTTCTCTTGGCCTGCTCCTCCTTGCCGCGCCGGTCATGGTACTGGCTGCGCTGGCTATCGTGATTGAGGATGGAGCCCCGGTGCTCTATCGCCAGGAACGTGTCGGTCTTGGCGGTCGGCTGTTCAAAGTCACCAAGTTCCGCAGTATGCGTCGGGATGCCGAGCGGGATGGCAAGCCGCGCTGGGCCGCGGCCAACGACGACCGGGTCACACGCGTCGGTCGCTTCATTCGGAAGGTGCGTATCGACGAGCTGCCACAGCTGTTCAATGTGTTGAGGGGAGATATGAGCTTGGTCGGGCCGCGCCCCGAACGTCCCTTCTTCGTGGACCAACTGACCAAGGACATCCCGTTCTACGCAGTTCGTCATTGTGTCAAGCCGGGTGTGACAGGCTGGGCCCAGGTTCGTTACCAGTACGGTTCGTCTGTCGATGATGCGATCAACAAACTGCAGTACGATCTCTACTACGTGAAAAACCACACGCTGTTTCTGGACACCGTAGTGTTGTTTGAAACTGTTCGAGTGGTTTTGACGGGTGACGGAGCGCATTGATCGTTCTATCGCGTTGTTTTCACCCCTGACGGAATGACATGCTGTGCTCCCGCCAAGCGGGGGCACATGCCTTTTTGTTGAGAACTGATGGAATCCGTCCTGTCCCAAGTATCGGTCTGGAGTTACGCGTTCGCGGCCATCGTCCACGCGGTATTCGGACTGTATCTGGCGGTAGCCTGGAAGAAGGGACGGCGTGGAGCCTTGTTGATTGCCGCAGCGGCGGGCGGAGCCCTGTGGGCAGGGGCTAACTGGGCATTCTCCGTTTCAGGCTGGGGGTGGTTGTTCCAGCTGGCTAATTTTTTTGATGTACTGCGCCTTGCCGCTTGGTTCGGCTTTCTTGTTGCTTTGCTGTCCCAGTCGTCCGCCGACAGCGAAATAGATGAGTTGCCACGCTGGCCTGCACCAGGGGCATTGGCCGTGGTGGCCCTTGCTGCTGGCGGAGTCTTCTGTTTCAGCTTGGGAGTGCCGCTTTATGGCACGCCAATGCGTACTTGGGCTGCGACATCATTGATGTCCTCCGTGTTCGGGCTTGTTCTGCTCGAGCTTTTCTATCGTGCTGTACCTGAGCGCTATCGTTGGGGCATCAAGCCGCTGACGCTTGCCTTGGGTAGTCTGTTTGCCTTCGATGTGTATCTGTATGCGGATATGCTGCTGTTCAGCCGCATTGATCCGGTTACCTGGAGTGTTCGTGGCTTTGCTCATACGCTGACCATTCCTTTGCTGGCGGTCTCGGCGTCCCGCAATCCGGATTGGACGCTGCGTGTTTCCTTATCTCGCCACGTGGTTTTCCATTCGACGGCGCTGGCCGGCTCTGGTCTGTACTTGTTGGTGATCGCCGGTGCTGGTTACTACATGCGTTATTTCGGCGGGGAGTGGGGAGAGGCTCTTCAGTTGGCGCTGCTCTTCAGTGGCATTCTGTTCCTCTGTGTGCTGATCGTTTCGGGGGCATTCCGGGCTCGCCTGCGGGTTCTGCTGGCCAAGCATTTCTTTGCATATCGCTACGACTACCGAAAGGAGTGGCTGAGTGTGACTCAGGCCTTGTCGGTGGCGGGGGATGGGTTGAGTCTTGGTGAGTCCGTGGTCAAGGCGCTTGCAGATCTGGTCGAAAGTCCTGGAGGGGGTGTCTGGCTTTGCGATCTGAATGGCATCTACGGCCAGCAGGCGCGTCTCAACATGCCGGATTATGGCGTGCGCGAGCAGGCCGATTCCGAGTTCTGTCGGTTCCTGCTGGAGCGGGAATGGGTGGTGAATCTGCAGGAAATGCGCAGTGGGCTGTCATCCGGAGCCGGTTTGCCTATGCCGGTTTGGGCGTCGGAGCTCTCGGATATGTGGTTGATCGTGCCGCTGATTTCCTCGGGCGTGCTGGTGGGATTCGTGATTCTCCTGACGCCTCGAACGCCCGTAGATGTGAATTGGGAAGTGCTTGATCTGCTCAAGATGGCGGGGCGGCAAGCCGCCGGCTACATTGCACGGATGCAGGCTGCCGAGGCCTTGATTGAGGCGCGTAAGTTCGATGCGTTCAACCGTATGTCCGCCTTCGTTGTCCATGATTTGAAGAATCTCGTGGCCCAGCTCTCGCTGATGTTGCGTAATGCCGAGCGTCACAAGGACAATCCGGAATTCCAGGCGGATATGCTGGAAACGGTGAAGCATGTGGAAACACGCATGCGGGGGTTGATGGCTCAGTTGATGGAGAAGACCCCGATCAACCAGCGTCGTCCTGTCCAGATCGGAGGGGTGGTCGAACATGTGCTGCAGTCCAAGCGATTGTTCAAACCCAGTCCCAGGTTACTCGGCGCCCTGCCGGACCTAGCTGTCTTGGCCCATGCTGAGCGTCTTGAGCGAATACTCGGTCATATAGTGCAAAATGCTCTGGACGCGACACCCGAGCATGGTAGTGTGTCAGTCGGGCTATCCCAGGAGGGTAAGTTTGCCTGCATTACCGTTCGGGATAGCGGGTCAGGCATGTCGGCCGCTTTCATTCGGGAACAATTGTTCAAGCCGTTCCAGACGACCAAAGCCAGCGGCATGGGGGTCGGAGCCTATGAGGCGCAGCAGTACGTGAATGAACTTGGGGGAAGCCTAACGGTGCAGAGCGAGGTGGGGGTGGGATCAAGATTCGAGATCCGCCTGCCGCTCGCGGCGTAACCCCAGAATGCCGGTAACGAAGCATTGGCTGAGTAGTCATATGAGCGAGAAACGCAGGACTTTGTTGATCGTCGAGGACGATCCCGCGCTGCAAAAGCAGATGCGTTGGGCTTTCGATCAGTATGAAACGGTGGTCGCCACCGATCGAGAAGAGGCTATTGTTCAACTGCGGCGCCATGAGCCGGCCGTCGTGACGATGGATCTTGGGCTGCCGCCGGCCCCCGACGACGTGACCGAGGGTTTCAAGCTGCTGGGGGAGATTCTGGCGCTGGCGCCGGATACCAAGGTTGTAGTACTGACGGGCCAGCACGACCGGGAGAATGCAGTTCGTGCCGTGGGAATGGGTGCGTACGACTTTTTTGCGAAGCCCTTCGAGCCCGAGTTGCTGTCTCTCACTTTTGATCGGGCATTGCGCCTGTACGATCTGCAGCAGGACAACCGCAAGCTCAAGATTCAGCAGGGCAGTGCACTGGCGGGCGTGATCACGCGGGATCCCGGTATGCTGCGGGTGTGCCGCCTGATCGAGAAGGTTGCGTCGGCAAACGTCACGGTAATGTTGCTGGGTGAAAGTGGAACCGGTAAAGAGGTGCTGGCTCGCGGTTTGCATGAGCTTTCTCCGCGTCGCAATGAGCGTTTCGTCGCCATCAACTGTGCCGCGATCCCCGAAAATCTGCTCGAGAGCGAGCTGTTTGGTTACGAAAGGGGTGCATTCACCGGAGCGGTGAAACAAACGCTTGGCAAGATCGAAGTCGCTAACAAGGGCACTCTGTTCCTTGATGAGATCGGTGATTTACCCATGCCTCTGCAGGCCAAGTTGTTACGCTTTCTGCAGGAGCGGGTCATCGAACGTATCGGCGGTCGTGAGGAGATTCCGGTCGATGTGAGAATCGTCTGTGCGACGCATCAGGACGTAAAGGGGCTCATCCAGGCCGGTCGCTTCCGGGAGGATTTGTATTACCGGTTGGCTGAAATCGTGGTTGACATCCCCGCGCTGCGGGATCGGGATGGGGATGCGGTTTTGCTGGCTCATGCCTTCGTGCAACGTTTTGCCGGTGAACATGGGCGAGGTGTGATGACACTCACTGATGATGCGGTTCAAAGTATCGAGTCGCATCGTTGGCCCGGAAATATTCGTGAGCTTGAAAATGCCATCAAGCGAGCGGTTATCATGGCGGATGCGAACTGCATTACTGCCGACGATGTCGGACTCGGCAAGAATGCGGACGAGGAGTTGGAGGCACTGAACCTGCGGGTTGTGCGCGAAGAGGCCGAACGTCGAGCGGTGGTCCGGGTCATGGCCCGGGTCAATGGCAATGTGGCCCGCGCGGCCGAGGTGCTGGGTATCAGTCGCCCAACCCTTTACGATTTGATGAACCGCTTCGGTTTGAAGAAAGAGATTTCAACGTGACCCAAGGATCCCCGCAGATGCGTTTCCCGTTCAGGCATGGTGCCAAGGTGCGAAGCGCCGCCATCAGCGCCCTGTGCGCCCTTCTTTTGACTGCTTGCGGGGCGAACCCCGAATCGATGCTGGCGTCTGCCAAGGAGTATCTGGCAAAGAACGACACCAACGCTGCGACGATTCAGTTAAAAAACGCGCTGCAAAAGAATCCCAGTCTTGCCGAGGCACGTTATCTGTTGGGTAAAGTGCATTTCCAGCAGGGGAATTACGCCGATGCCGAGAAGGAGCTCAAGCGGGCTCTGGATTTGGGATTTTCTCCTGATCAGGTGGTGCCGGTTCTGGCCGAGAGTCTTCTGTTTAGTGGCCAGGGCGTGCGGGTTCTGACCGAACTTCATGATCAGAAGCTGTCCCAGGCTGAGGCGCGGGCATCTTTGCTGGCAACCGTCGGGTTGGCACAAATGACCCAGGGCAAACGTGATGAGGCGGTTCAGGCTTTCGAGGGGGCGCTCAAGGAGTTTCCCAGCTATCCCCAGGCGCGTGTCGGTCTGGCCAGAGTGAAGGCGAGTGGCCGCGACCTGCAGGGCGCGCTGGCAGATGTCGATGCGGTCATCAAGGACGCTCCCAAGTTGCCGGAGGCGCACGCATTGCGCGGGGAGCTTCTGCTAGGCTTGAATCGGCCCGAGGAGTCCATTCCCGAGTTTGAGGCAGTTATTGCCGCTCGACCGACGGATCTGCCCGCCTACCAAAGCCTGATTTCACAGCTTCTGCGCAGCAATAAGCTCGATGTTGCGCAGAGCAAGGTCAAGGATTTGAAGAAAGCGGTGGGGAATCATCCCCTGGCGCTCTATATCCAGGCCTTTATCGATCTGCGGAACGGGAAGAGTAAGGAGGCATACGAAGGGGTTCAGCAGGTTCTGCGCGTTGCGCCGAATTACCCCCCGGCGCTATTGCTTGCCTCAAGTCTGCAACTGCAACGGCGCGACTTCGGTCAGGCGCGGGACAACCTGAGCAAAGTTCTCGAAAAGGCGCCAAACTTGCCTCTTGCGCGACGTCTGCTCGTCGCATCCCATCTTGGGTTGCAAGAGCCGGTAAAAGCTCTGGATGCCTTGCAGCCCCTGTTGAAGGATCATTCCGACGATATCGCCGTTCTCAGCTTGGCAGGGCAGGTCTATGCCATGAATGGTGATTTCACGCGCTCAGAAGAGTATTTCCGCCGTGCAAGTGCGGCTGATCCGAAAAATGCCCAGTATCGGACCCGCCTCGGGGTTTCCCGGCTTGCTGCGGGGGAAACCGAGAGGGCCTTCCAGGATTTGGAGGCTGCGTCGGCTCTGGACGCCGATAACTCCCAGGCGGACATTGCGCTGATCATGGCTCATCTGCGTCGCGGTGAAAGTGCCAAGGCGATGGATGCGGTCAAGGGCCTGGAGAAGAAGAAGCCGAACGATCCGGTGACCTTCAATATGAAGGGGGGCGTGTTCATGGCCAGCAAGGATGTGGCCGGAGCGCGCAAAGCTTTTGAACGGGCACTGGAATTGAAGCCGGATTTCCTTCCGGCCCTTGGCAATTTGGCCCGTCTGGATATCAGCGAGAAGAATCCGGCTGCTGCGCGCAAGCGCTACGAGGACTTCCTCAGCAAGAACAAGAAGATTCCAGAGGCGTACATGCAGTACGGAGAGCTTCTGGCTCTGACCGGTGCCTCGACCAAGGAAGTGCAGGCCGTATTGGAAAAGGGGTTGGCTGAACTGCCGAGTTCCTTGCCGATCCGTGTTGCGTTGGTGCGCATGCTGGTCCAGCTTGGGGACGCCAAGCGTGCCTTGCTACTGGCCCAGGAGGCCGCTGCATCGGCTCCGGAAGATCCCATAGCTCTGGAGCTACTTGGCCGATCGCAGGTTGCAGCCGGTGAGCTGCAGCAGGCTATCGCAACCTTCTCCAAACTCGTGGATAAGCAGCCCAATTCGCCCAATGCCTTGCTGTCCTTGGCCGATCTTCAATCGTCGGTGAAGGATAGTACGGGTGCAGAGCAATCCTTGCGGAAAGCTCTTGTGATCAAGCCCGACAGCATCGAGGTCCAGCAGCGTCTAATTGCCATCCTTGTCAATACAAAGAGGGGTGAGGAGGCCGTGCATATCGCGAAGAACGTCCAGAAACAACAGAGCAAGTCCGCGGTGGGTTTCGTCCTTGAAGGTGATGTCCAGTTCGCGTTGGGCCGGAAGAACGAAGCCGTGGCGGCGTATGGCGAGGCGTTCCAGCGCGACAAGTCAGCTCAAGCGGCCGTCCGGCTGTATGGATCCAAGGTTGCTGCGGGGCAGTCCCAGGAAGCCAGCAAGCTGGCTTCGGACTGGATCAAGGCTAATCCGAAGGATCTCACGCTACGCAGCTATATTGCGGAAAGCAATCTGGCCGCCCAGAAGTACGATCAGGCTGTTCAGCAGTATCGCCAGATGCTGGAGATTGCTCCGAAGAACCCCATGTTGTTGAACAACATGGCGTGGGCATTGGGCAAGTTGAAAGACAAGAGTGCTCTTGGCGTTGCACAACAGGCCGTCAATTTGGCACCCAACAGCCCGGTTGTGCTCGACACCTATGGCACGCTGCAGCTTGAAAACGGAGATGTTGGCAAAGGGGTTGAGACCTTGAAGAAAGCGGTCAGCCTGGGGCCCAATCTACCTCAGTTGAGATTGAGTCTCGCTCGGGCACTGATCAAATCTGGCGATACGGGAGGGGCTCGCAAGGAGCTCGACCTTGCGTTGAAGAATGCGCCGGAAAAGACGGCAATCCGTATCGAGATCGACAAGTTGCGAGCTTCGTTGTAACGGTTCTCACCATCTGGCAATAAATATTTCAGGAACGTGATCATGAGTACCATTGCTGTTATCGGCCTCGGTTATGTGGGTTTGCCCCTGGCTGTTGAGTTTGGCAAGAAGATGAAAACCGTGGGTTTTGATCTGTCGGCCGAGAAGGTTGCCGCTTATGGGCGGTTTGTCGATCCGACGGGTGAGGTCAGTACCGAGGACCTGAAGGCAGCTGTTCATCTCACCTGCAGTACCGACCCCAAGGTAATCGGTGAGGCGGACTTCATCATCGTGGCGGTTCCCACGCCGGTCGATGATGCACATCAGCCGGACTTCACCCCGCTGGTCAAGTCGTCCGAGAGCGTCGGTCGCAACCTCAAGCGTGGTGCCACCGTCGTGTACGAATCCACCGTCTATCCCGGCGCGACCGAAGAGGTCTGCATTCCGATCCTTGAGAAGTTCTCCGGCCTCAAGTGGAAGGAAGACTTCTTCGTCGGGTATTCGCCCGAGCGGATCAACCCGGGTGACAAGGAGCGCACCGTCACCAAGATCGTCAAGGTGGTGTCGGGTGATACGCCGGAGACGCTCAAGAAGGTGGCCGAGACCTACGGCATGGTGATTACTGCGGGGGTTTATCCCGCGAGTTCCATAAAGGTGGCCGAGGCCGCGAAGGTAATCGAAAACACTCAGCGTGACCTCAACATCGCACTGATGAACGAGTTGTCGGTGATTTTCCACAAGATCGGCATCGATACCCTTGAGGTCTTGAAGGCGGCTGGTACTAAGTGGAATTTCCTGCCTTTCCGTCCGGGTCTGGTTGGTGGTCACTGCATCGGTGTCGATCCCTATTACCTGACGCATAAGGCTGACATGCTTGGATACCATCCGCAGGTCATCCTGGCTGGCCGGCGCATCAACGACAGCATGGGCAAGTACGTGGCCGAACAGACCGTGAAGCAGATGATCGGTGCTGGCCACAGCATCAAGGGGGCGAACGTCATCGTGCTGGGCCTGACTTTCAAGGAGAACTGTCCGGACCTGCGTAACAGCAAGGTTATCGACGTGATCCATGAACTGCAGAGCTATGGCTGCAACGTGCTGGTGTACGATCCCGTCGCGGAGTCCGTGGAGGCCGAACACGAGTACGGTGTGAGTCTGATCGCCTGGGATGAACTGCCGCGTGCCAAGGCTATCGTTGCAGCAGTCGCACACACGGAATACTCTGAACTGGGTGTGGGTCGTCTTTGCGAGAAGCTCGAGCCGAACGGTGTGTTTGCCGACGTCAAGAGCTTCTATGATCAGGCTGAGCTCGAAGCCGCTGGTGTGACGGTCTGGCGGCTCTAAAGGGCTGGGTTTGGAGTCGGAAGTGATGCATGGCTGGAAAAGATCCTTGGTCGTATTCCTTGGCATGGCCCTGGGGATCTCGGGCATGGGGCATGCAGCCGAGCAGGATGCCGACTCTGCGAGTATCGTCGAACAAGCCTTGGCCTACGAGCACGGTGAGGGGGTCCCGCGTGATCCGGAGCAGGCCGTAGAGCTGTATTGCGAGGCCGTCCGGATGGGCAATGCCGAGGCGATGTACAGCCTCGGCTGGATGTATGCCAACGGTCGTGGTGTGGAACGGGATGATCGCTATGCGGCAACCTTGTTCGAGATGGCGCTCTTCAAGGGCCACGCCGGCGCCGAGAAGGCACGCCGACTGGTCGGTGACTACACCGGTGCAGTTCCGGATTGCCTGACCTCACGGGATGGCGGGCGGGGATTCGTAGCCAGGGATACTTGGGACACCCAGAAGTACCTGGCGTCCCTCCCTGAGCAGAAGAAGAAAGTGGTCGAACTCGTCACGACGCTGGCCCCACGCTTTTCCATCGAGCCGCGCTTGGCGTTGGCCATCGCGACGACTGAGTCCAATTTCGACCCCAATGCCACGTCACCGAAGAACGCGATGGGAGTGATGCAGCTGATTCCCGAGACTGCGAGCCGTTTCAACGTGAAGGACACCTTTGACCCCGTCCAGAACATCAAGGGCGGGCTGGCCTATCTGCGCTGGTTACTGGCCTATTATCGCGGCAATGTCGCGCTGGCGGTGGCGGGCTATAACGCCGGCGAAGGCGCGGTTGACCGTTATCGTGGGGTGCCGCCGTTCAAGGAGACCCAGAACTACGTGAAGCGCATCCTGGAGTTCTTCCCGCGTACCGAGCACCCTTTTGACGCCCGGGTTGCCGATGCATCTCCCGTGTTGCAGGCGCTCAAGGTCGTGGGGCGGTGATGAGCGTGTGGATGCAGGCTCGTTCGACTGCGCCATCAGTGGCGCTTGCTGCCGTACTGTGTGGGTTGGGAGGCGTATCCGTCGACGCATTGGCGGATCTAGCCGATACCGTTGCCCTTGTTAAGAAGTCGGTTGTTGCTGTGGGTACATTCGAACCGACTCGCAGCCCGCAGTTCCGCTTCGTGGGTACCGGCTTCGTCGCAGGAAATGGCAACCAGGTTGTGACGAACGCCCACGTAGAGGGGGCCGTGGTCGAGAACTCGGAAACCAAGGAGCAATTGGTCATTGCTTTGCCCGGTACGGGGCGGGCTTCGGTCAGGCCTGTTCGTCGCGAAGCGATTGATCGTGACCACGATGTGTCGGTGCTGCGCTTTGATGGGCCTCCGATGCCAGCGCTACGTCTTGGTAATTCCGATGCCGTACGCGATGGTCAGGACATCGCACTCACGGGTTTTCCGCTAGGAGCGACGATCGGCATCGTGCCGGTCACCCATAAGGGCATTATTTCCGCAATCACGCCTGTCGGGCAGCCTTTGCCGAGCGCCCGTCAGTTAGAGGCCCAGACAGTGCGTCGGTTGGCTGTCGGGAGCTATTCCGTGTTCCAGCTGGACGCCGTTTCCTACCCGGGCAACAGCGGCAGTCCGGTCTACAGTCCGGCGACCGGTGAAGTCTTGGGGATCGTGAACACCGTGTTCGTGAAAGGCAGCAAGGAGGCTGCAATCACCAATCCATCGGCGATCTCCTATGCGATTCCGGCGTCCTTCATCAAGGCCTTGCTGCAGCAGCCCTGAGCTTGGTCGTCGTGCAAGGTGCAAAAAAGCCCGGGATGTCTCTCCATCCCGGGCTTTTCATTTTCCGGCCAGCGTTAGGCTAGTTTCAGGCCAGTTCGTCCATCGGCACACAGGAGCAGAACAGGTTGCGGTCGCCGTAAACGTCGTCGATACGGTTCACGCTCGGCCAGAACTTGTTGTCGCCAACCCAGGCCAGCGGGAAGGCGGCTTCTTGGCGGGAGTATGGGCGGTCCCAGTCGCCGAAGAAGTCGGCCTGGGTGTGGGGCGCGTTCTTCAGTGGATTGTTGTCGCCCGGTACGCGGCCTTCCTCGATGGCGCGAATCTCGGCGCGGATGCTCACCATGGCGGCGATGAAGCGGTCCAGTTCGCCCTTGTCCTCGGATTCGGTGGGCTCGACCATGATCGTGCCGGCCACTGGGAAGGACATGGTCGGCGCGTGGAAGCCGTAGTCCATCAGGCGCTTGGCGATGTCCACTTCGCTGATGCCAGTGGCGGCCTTGATCGGGCGGATGTCGAGGATACACTCGTGGGCAACGCGGCCCTGGCTGCCGGTATACAGCACCGGGTAGTGGGTGCTGAGTTGGCTGGCCACGTAGTTGGCGTTGAGGATCGCCACCTTGGTGGCGCGCTTGAGGCCACGGCCGCCCATCATCGTGATGTACATCCAGGAGATAGGCAGGATGCTAGCGGAGCCAAATTGGGCGGCGGAAACGGCACCCTGGCCGGCATTGGGGCGGTCCTCGGTGCCGGTCGGAGCGACTGCATGGTCGGCCATGAACGGTGCCAGATGTGCCTTCAGGCCGATCGGACCCATGCCCGGTCCGCCGCCGCCGTGGGGGATGCAGAAGGTCTTGTGCAGGTTCATGTGGCTCACGTCGGCGCCGATGGAGGCGGGGGAGGTGAGGCCGACCTGGGCGTTGAGGTTGGCGCCATCCATGTAAACCTGGCCGCCGTATTGGTGCACGCTGGCGCAGATCTCGCGGATGTCTTCCTCGAAGACACCGTGGGTGGAGGGGTAGGTGATCATCAGCGCGGCCAGCTTGTCGGCGTGCTGGGCGGCCTTGGCCTGCAGGTCGGTCAGGTCCACGTTGCCGTTGTCGTCGCAATTGACGACGACCACGTCCATGCCGCACATCTGCGCGGTGGCCGGGTTGGTGCCGTGGGCCGACTTGGGGATCAGGCATACATTGCGGTGCTGCTCGCCGCGAGATGCGTGGTAGCGGCGGATCGCCACCAGACCTGCGTATTCGCCCTGGGCGCCAGAGTTGGGCTGCATGCAGATCGCGTCGAAGCCGGTGATCTCGCGCAGTTGGGCGGCGAGGCCGTCGATCATCTCCAGGTAGCCGGTGGTCTGCTCGGCCGGGGCGAAGGGATGGATGTCGGCGAACTCGGGCCAGGTGACCGGGATCATCTCGCTGGTGGCGTTGAGCTTCATCGTGCACGAGCCCAGGGAGATCATCGAGTGGTCAAGGGCCAGGTCACGGTTCTGCAGGCGCTTCAGGTAGCGCAGCATCTCGTGCTCGGTGTGGTGGGTGTTGAACACTGGGTGGGACAGGATGGCGTCGTTGCGCAGCAGGGCTTCCGGCAGGTTGCCGCCACGGCTGGCGACCTGGGCGTCCAGCGCCGCCACGTCGGCCTTGGCGCCAAAGGCTTCGAGCAGCGCGGCAATGTCGGCAAGGGTGGTCTTCTCGTCGATGGAGATGCCGAGTCCCTTGCCGTCCACGTGGCGCAGGTTGTAGCCGGCGGCTTGGGCGGCTGCGTAGATTGTGACGCTGCGTTCGTCCGTGGCCACCTGCAGGGTGTCGAAGAAGCGTTCTGCGGCCAGCTCGAAGCCGGCCTGGCGGAGGCCCTCGGCGAGCACGGCGGCCAGGCGGTGGACGCGGGCGGCAATGGTGCGCAGGCCTTCCGGACCGTGGTAGACCGCATACATGCCGGCCATGTTGGCCAGCAGCACCTGGGACGTACAGATGTTGGAGTTGGCCTTCTCGCGGCGGATATGCTGCTCGCGGGTCTGCAGCGTCATGCGCAGGGCGGTCTTGCCGCGGACGTCCTTCGAGACGCCGATGATGCGGCCCGGCATGGAGCGCACATGGGCCTGGCGGGTGGCGAAGAAAGCGGCGTGGGGGCCACCGAAGCCGAGGGGCACGCCGAAGCGCTGGGCAGAGCCGAGGGCGATGTCGGCACCCAGCTCGCCAGGCGACTTGAGGAGCACCAGCGCGAGCAGGTCGGAGGCGACGGCTACGACGGCACCCTTGGCCTTGAGGCCAGCGATGGCGCCGGAGATGTCGGCAACTTCGCCGCGCTCGTTGGGGTATTGCAACAGGGCGCCGAAGACTTCGTGGCGGGCCGCATCAGCCACCGGGCCGACGATCAGCTCGAAGCCGAAATAGGCGGCACGGGTGCGCACCACGTCGAGGGTCTGCGGGAAGACGCCTTCATCCACGAAGAAGGCCTGGCTCTTCACCTTGGAGATACGGCGGGCCATCGCCATGGCTTCGGCAGCCGCGGTGGCTTCGTCGAGCAGCGAGGCGTTGGCGAGTTCCAGGCCGGTGAGGTCGATGACCATCTGCTGGAAGTTCAGCAGCGCTTCCAAGCGGCCCTGGGCGATCTCGGCCTGGTAGGGCGTGTAGGCGGTGTACCAGCCCGGGTTTTCCATCACGTTGCGGAGGATGACCTTCGGCGTGATGGTGTCGTAATAGCCCATGCCGATGAGGGACTTCTTCAGCACGTTCTTGCCGGCGATGGCCTTGAGCTGGGCGAGGGCAACGTGTTCCGGCGTCGGTTCGCCGAGGGCCAGCGGGGAGGGCAGGCGGATGCCGGCGGGCACGGTTTGGGCGACCAGGGTGTCCAGGGAGTCGACGCCGATGGCGGCGAGCATGGCCGGCAGTTCGTTGGCACAGGGGCCCAGATGACGGCGAATGAAGTCGTCGCCCTGTTCGAGCGTGGCGAGCGGGGCGGAGAGAAGGGTCTTCGACATGGGAGAAACTCGGGTTGGGTTACAGCAACAGCAGGGTGGGGCGCGCCGACCGGGCGCGCCCGCGAAGGGGTGATCAGCCGATGGCGGCTTCGTAGCCGGTGGCGTCCAGCAGGCCGTCCACGTCGGTTGCGTTGGCCGGCTTGATCTTGAACAGCCAGGCGGCGTAGGCGTCGGCATTGACGGATTCGGGGGCGTCCACGGCGGCCTGATTGGCTTCGAGGATTTCGCCGGCGACAGGCGCGTAGATGTCGGAGGCGGCCTTGACGGATTCGATCACGGCAACGGCCTCTTCCTTGGCGACGACGCGGCCGGCTTCCGGGAGCTCGAGGAAAACCACGTCGCCGAGGGCTTCCTGGGCGTGGTCGGTGACGCCGACGGTCAGGGTGCCGTCCGCTTCGATGCGGACCCATTCGTGGGAGGCGGTGTAGCGCAGGTTCGCGGGGGTGTTCATGGTATGTCCTTGTTCAAGTCGATGAAGGGAATGGTGTTCGATGCCGTGCTGCCGTCAGGCCAGCGCCTTGCCGTTGCGGGCAAAGGGGGCTTTTACCACGCGGGCCTTGAGGCGCTTGCCGCGGATCTCGACTTCGACGGCGTCGCCGGCGGCTACGCCAAGGGGCAGGCGGGCCAGCGCGATGGATTTTTCCAGTGTTGGCGAGAAAGTGCCGCTGGTAGTTTCGCCTTCGCCCTGAGCGGTGATCACCTTCTGGTGGGAGCGCAGCACACCTTTGTCTTCGAGGATCAGGCCGAGGGTCTGTTTGCCGGTGCCGTTGGCGACGAGGGCGGCCTTGCCGACAAAGTCGCGGCTTTCGTCCTTGAAGTCCACCGTCCAGGTCAGGCCGGCATCCAGCGGGGAGACCGTGTCGTCCATGTCGTTGCCGTAGAGGGCCATGCCGGCCTCCAGGCGCAGGGTGTCACGGGCGCCGAGGCCACAGGGCTTGACGCCGGCGGCAACGAGGGCATTCCAGGTAGAAACGGCCTTGTCGACCGGCAGGGTCAGCTCGAAACCGTCCTCGCCGGTGTAGCCGGTGCGGGCGACGAAGATGTCGCCGAACTGGGCGGCCTGGAACACCTTCAGGCCGGCGGACGCGGCCTCGGCGCCGGGGAGGGCGGCCCAGGTCTTGGCTCGGGCGTTGGGGCCCTGCACGGCGATCATCGCCAGGTCGCGGCGCACGGCGAGGGTGGCCTGCGTGCTGGTCGCAGCCAGGCGCTGCTCCATCCAAGCCACGTCCTTGTCGGCGGTGCCGGCATTGACGACGATTCGGTAGCGGGTGTCGGTCAAGAAGTAGACGATCAGGTCGTCGATGACGCCGCCCTGTTCGTTGAGCATGCACGAGTAGAGGGCCTTGCCGGGTTCGGCGAGCTTGGCTACATCGTTGGCAATCAGGCCGCGCAGGAAAGCCTTGGCGTCGGCTCCCTCCAGGTCAAGGGCGAGCATGTGGGAGACGTCGAACATGCCGGCATCGCGGCGCACCGCGTGGTGCTCCTCGATCTGCGAGCCATAATTGACCGGCATGTCCCAGCCGGCAAAATCGACCATGCGGGCGCCGGCGGCAATATGGGAGGCGTAAAGCGGGGTTTGTTGGGCCATGGGGCTCTCCGTGACAATCGTTCCAGTGTAGAAAGGCAAAGGGGCCGATGCGACGTGAATTCGCTTCGGCCCCATCTGTCCTTTGTACCTGAGAGATTGCAGCGGTCTAGACCTTCTGCGTGCCCCTTCGGTGGATGCGGCCTGCACGCTGGGCAGGAGGGCATCGCTCTCCAGATTCTTGATTCGTCGGCGGTCCTTTTGCCTGAGCGGTTCCGGGGGTTGCGCCTTCGGCGGTTCGCGGTAATAGGCCTGCGAACGCTCTCCCACACGACGGCGCGCACCTTACCATCGAGGGCGAGGCGCGACAAGGGTCTGATACACTATTAAAGATGATCCCTTCCAGAAGCCGTTTCGTCGGCATTCGCGGCCTGCGCTACCACCTGCGCGAGTGGGGGCGTGAAGGCGCTCCCAAGCTGTTCATGCTGCATGGATGGATGGATGTTTCTGCGTCTTTCCAGTTCATCGTCGATGCTTTACAGGCTGACTGGCACGTGATTGCGCCCGACTGGCGCGGCTTTGGCCAGACGGAATGGGCTGGCTCCGATGCCTATTGGTATCCGGATTACCTAGCCGACCTAGACGCGATTCTGCGTATTGTTGCTTCGGATGAGTCAGTAAATCTGGTCGGTCATAGTCTGGGCGGCAATGTCGCCTGCCAGTACGCCGGGGTTCGGCCCAGCCGCGTTGCAAAGCTTGTTGCCCTCGATGCCTTCGGCTTGGCAGACAGCCGGCCGGTCGATGCGCCGGGACGACTAGAGAAATGGTTGTTGCAGCTCGAAGCCGACTCGACTTTCCGGGGTTATCCCGACCGGAATACGCTGGCGGCCAGACTACAGGCGGACAATCCGCGACTCACGCCTGACAAGGCTGCCTTCCTTGTCAGGCACCTTGGCGAGCCCAATGGTGACGATGCTATCCGAATGGCAGGTGATCCCGCCCATCGCCGGGTCAATCCGATCTCCTATAGGAGAGCGGAGGCGCTTGCGTGCTGGCGCAGGGTGACGGCACCGACCTTGTGGGTCGAACCGGCCGATCCGGCTCTACGTCGGCGGCTTGGTGTCAGCGACGAGGCCCATGCGGAAGGGAAGGCGTGTTTCCGTAATTTTCAGGAGGTCGAGGTTTCCGACTCCGGCCACAATCTGCACCATGATCAGCCGGAAATCGTTGCGCGGATCATAGAGACCTTTTTGTTGTCGAATAAGCCATGAATGCGTTGAATGCCGATCTGCACTGCCATTCCACCGCGTCCGACGGAACCTTGGTGCCGGCGGAGGTCGTTCGCCGCGCGAAGGCCAACGGCGTGGATCTGCTGGCTCTCACCGATCATGACGAACTGCTCGGCCTTGACGAGGCGGTAGCGGCAGCCGATGAGGTTGGTCTGCGCTTCGTGCCCGGCGTGGAGATCTCGGTGTCCTGGCTGGACCAGACGGTGCACATGGTGGGGCTGGGCATAGACCGGACCAATCCTGCTCTCGTTGCCGGCCTCGCCCAAGTACGCGGCGGGAGGGATGGCCGCGCTGTGCGCATTGCTGCAGAACTCGAGCGGATCGGTATCCCCGGAGCACTGGAAGGCGCGCTGGCCTATGCCGGCAACCCGGCCTTGCTCAGTCGTGCCCACTTTGCGCGATTTCTTGTTGAAAAAGGATGTGCGAAGAATGTTCATGACGTCTTCCTGCACTACCTAGCCCGAGGCAAGCCGGGCTACGTGGAGCACGTCTGGGCGACGCTGGAGGATGCCCTCGGCTGGATCAAGGGCGCGGGGGGCGTCGCGGTGATCGCCCATCCGGGCCGTTATCGCCTGAGCCACGCCGAGATGGACATCCTGCTGGAAACCTTCCGCGACCGCGGCGGCGACGCCGTCGAGGTGTCCTGCGGCGCTCACGATGGTGGGCAGGTGCTGGCTTTTGCACGCCTGGCCCGCAAGTTCGGATTGCTGGCGTCGCGGGCTTCCGACTTTCACGGCCCGGAAGACAGTCCCATTGACTTGGGGAAGGCGCCTCCGCTTCCCCCTGACCTTACGCCGGTGTGGACGCGCCTGGTGTGAATACCATTGTCTAACTGAATCATGGCCCAGTTCTTTTCCGTTCATCCTGAACAACCCCAGCAGCGGCTCATCAAGCAGGCTGCCCAGATCATGCGCGACGGCGGTCTCATCGCCTTCCCCACCGATTCCGCCTACGCCCTCGGTGGGCGCACCGGTGATAGCCCGTTGCTGGCGCGCATCCGGCGCATCCGTGACGTGGACGAACGTCACCAGTTCACGCTGCTGTGCCGCGACCTGTCGGAAATCGCTACTTACGCCCGTGTCGACAACAGCCAGTACCGCTTGCTTAAGGCCGTCACGCCGGGACCTTACACCTTCATCCTGGAAGGCACCAAGGAGCTGCCGCGGCGGGTTCTCCATCCCAAGCGCAAGACCATCGGTATCCGCATTCCCGACCATCCGGTGGTGTCGGCACTGCTCGCCGAGCTGGGTGAGCCGATGCTGAGTTCAACCTTGCTGCTGCCGGACGAGGAGCATCCCCTGACCGATGCCGAGGAGATCCGCGACCGGCTCGAGAAGGATGTCGATCTGGTGATCGAGGCGGGTGCCTGTCGCGGCGAGGCGACGACGGTCATTGACCTGACCAGCGGCGTGCCTGAACTGGTGCGTGAAGGGCGGGGCAGTCTCGAGCCCTTCGGTCTGTGAGCGGCTTGCGGGGCACGCTGCCCGGCCGCATCGAGCGCGAGGCGAAGGGGATGGCCCGCGGCTCTGTTAGAATCGCCGGCCTTCGGTAGCGCCTGCCATGCAAGAACTGATCACCACCTTGACCATCTGGGCCTTGCCCGTTCTCTTCGCCATCACGCTGCATGAGGCTGCCCACGGCTACGCGGCGCGTCATTTCGGCGACGTGACGGCGGAGCAAGCCGGGCGGATCAGCCTCAATCCTCTGCGTCACATCGATCCGGTAGGCACGGTGCTGGTGCCCGGGCTGATCGTGGCGGTGAGTACGCTGGCGGGCGGTTCGCCGATGCTGTTCGGCTGGGCCAAGCCGGTGCCGGTGAATTTCGGGCGGCTGCGCAATCCGAAGGCGGACATGCTGTGGGTCGCGGTGGCTGGACCGCTTGCCAATCTGGTTATGGCCCTCGGCTGGGCGCTGCTGTTCCGGCTCGCAGTGGCGTCGCCGGACAATATGTATGCGTTGCCGATGGCGAAGATGGCCGATGCCGGTATTCAGATCAACGCGGTGCTGATGTTCCTAAATCTCGTGCCGCTGCCGCCGCTCGACGGCGGCCGTATAGTCGTGAGCCTGCTGCCTGCGCGGCAGGCCTACAAGTTTGCGCAGATCGAGCCCTATGGCTTTCCGATCCTGCTGTTGTTGCTGTTCACCGGCATTCTGGGCGACATTCTCGGACCGCTGGTGGCCTTGTTCCGTTTTGCCATCGCAATCGTTTTTGGACTCTGACATCCCATGTTCGCTGAACGCGTCCTCTCCGGCATGCGCCCCACCGGGCGGCTCCACCTCGGCCACTATCACGGTGTACTAAAAAACTGGGTCAAGCTGCAGGCGGAGTATCCCTGTCTGTTCTTCGCGGCCGACTGGCACGCGCTGACCACCGACTACGACAACCCGCGCGGTATTGAAAATAGCGTGTGGGACATGATCGTCGACTGGCTGGCGGCCGGTGTCGATCCGTCCCAGGCGACGATTTTCATCCAGTCCCGCGTGCCCGAGCACGCCGAGTTGCATCTGCTCATGTCGATGATGACGCCGCTGGGCTGGCTGGAGCGGGTGCCGACCTATAAAGATCAGCAGGAAAAGCTGGTGCACAAGGATTTGTCCACCTACGGTTTCCTCGGCTATCCGCTGCTGATGAGCGCCGACATCCTGATCTACCGTGCCGACAAGGTGCCGGTTGGCGAGGATCAGCTGCCCCATGTGGAGTTCACGCGTGAATTGGCGCGGCGCTTCAACCACATGTACGGGCGCGAGCCCGGCTTCGAGGAGAAGGCCAAGGAGGCGGTCAAGAAGCTGGGCTCCAAGCGCGCCAAGCTGTACGAGGAATTCCGCACCCGCTTCCAGCAGAACGGCGACGAGGAGGGGCTGGCTCTCGGCAAGGCTCTGCTGGAGGAAACCCAGAACCTGTCGTTGGGCGACCGGGAGCGTCTGTACGGTTACCTGGAAGGCAGCGGCAAGGTGATCCTCGTCGAGCCTGATGCGCTGCTCACCGAGGCTTCGCGCATGCCCGGCCTTGACGGCCAGAAGATGTCCAAGTCCTACGGCAACACGATCTTCCTGCGGGAAGAGGCGGAGTCCGTGTCGAAGAAGATCCGCACGATGCAGACCGATCCGGCCCGTGTGCGGCGCACCGATGCGGGTAATCCGGAGAAGTGCCCGGTGTGGCAGTTCCACGTCATCTACTCCGATGACACGACACGTAATTGGGTGACTCAGGGGTGTACAAGCGCCGGCATCGGCTGCATCGAGTGCAAGCAGCCGGTCATCGACGCGGTGCTGAAGGCGCAGGACGTGATGCGCGAGCGTGCCCAGCCGTACCTGGACGATCCTTCGCTAGTGCGCAGCATCGTTGCCGACGGTTGCGACAAGGCCCGCAAGCTGGCCCAGGAGACCATGCGGGAAGTGCGTGACTCGATGGGTTTGAGTTATAGCTGATGGTGTTGCGGATGCGCAATAAAGGGCGGCTTGGGGGTGCTGTTCCCCGCGTGCTAAGGTGCACGGCATGGGCGGGGATCTGAGCGCTCCGCTGGATCCGGCGCCTGCCGCGGCCCCGCTGGATGGGGTGATAGGTCGGATGTACGGTCAGCCGATCTTCGCCTTGCCCAAAGACCTGTACATTCCGCCCGACGCGCTGGAGGTCATCCTCGAAGCGTTCGAGGGGCCGCTCGATCTGCTGCTGTACCTGATCCGCAAGGCCAACATCAACGTCCTCGATATTCCGATGGTGCCGCTGACAGCGCAGTATCTGGAGTACGTGGAGGCGATGCGCCAGCACAATCTGGAGTTAGCGGCGGATTATCTGCTGATGGCGGCGACGCTGCTGGAGATCAAGTCGCGGATGCTGTTGCCGCGGCCGCCGCGGGCTGGCGAGGCGGAGGAGCTCGATCCGCGGGCGGAGTTGGTGCGCCGGCTGCTCGAATACGAGCAGGTCAAGATGGCGGCCGTGCGCTTGGATGCCATGCCGCGGGTTGAGCGGGATTTCGAGTGGGTTGGCGTGTTCGTGGCCGAGAAGGTCGTCGAGCGTCTGCCTGAAGTGAGCCTGCACGATCTGCAACTAGCCTGGCTCAAGATCGCCAGGCAGAGTCGTCTTCGTCGGAATCACACGATCCAACGTGAAGAGCTGTCGGTGCGCGAGCACATGACCTTGATCCTGCGCAAGTTGCAGGACGACGCATTTGTAGTATTTGAATCCCTGTTCGATCCCGAGCTGGGCGTTGCCGGACTGGTGGTCAGTTTTCTGGCGACCCTTGAGCTGGTGAAGGAGCGCCTAGTTGTGGTGACTCAGAACGAGGCCTTTGCGCCGATCTACGTGAAGCGTGCCTATAGTGAGCGTGCAGACGCCTGAGCAATTCAAGCTGGTGCTCGAAGCGGCCTTGCTGGCAGCGACGTCGCCCTTGCGGGTGAGTGAGTTGAGGCAGCTGTTCGAGCCTGATCCGGGGGCGGACACGATTCGTCGTGTGCTGGCCGAGCTGACGGAAGATTGGCAGGGCAGGGGCGTTGAACTCGTTCAGACGGCCGGTGGCTGGCGTTTCCAGACTCGCCTGGAGTATCAGGTGTATCTCGACCGGCTCAAGCAGGAGCGACCGCCCAAGTATTCGCGGGCGGTGCTGGAAACCCTGGCGATCATCGCCTACCGGCAGCCGGTGACTCGCGGCGATATCGAAGATATCCGCGGTGTGATGGTGTCGAGCAGTGTATTGAAGACCCTCGAATCCCGAGGGTGGGTGGACGTGGTGGGATACCGGGATACGCCAGGGCGGCCCGGTCTGTACGCCACGACCAGAAAATTCCTGGAGGACCTTGGTTTGCGTAGTCTGACCGAGTTGCCTCCGTTGACTGAAATCGAAAGGATCATGGATCTTGTCGACCTCCCAAAAACCCAAGAACCGGCCGTTTAGGCCCAAGACCGGAAAGCCGGCAGCCGCAGGCGGTCGCCCGGGTGGAACGGCGGACGGAGGCCCCGCAGGCGGACGTCGCGGGCGCGGCCAGTCCGTAGGCGAAGGTGCGCGCCGCGGGCGGCCCGAGCACGACCAGGACGGCGGGCGTCAGCCGAAGAGCAATGCCTCGGCCATTGGCGTGAGCGACATGGGTGGTGGCCGTGGCAACTGGCGGGGGCGTCGTAGTGCACCCGGGGCTTCGGATGCGGTCTATCCGCTGGCCAGTAACGAATTGCTGCCGCCCGCTGAGGGCGAGCACCGGCGCAGGCCCCAGGACACCACCTACACCGAGCCGCAGCGGTTGCACAAGGTGCTGGCTGCCGCGGGTATTGGTTCGCGTCGCGAGATCGAAGAGTGGATCGTTGCCGGTCGTATCTCCGTGAACGGCGAACCTGCTGACGTGGGGCAGAAGGTCGGTCCCGGCGACCGGGTGCGCATCAACGGCAAGCTCATGCCGCTGCGCTTTGCGCCGCGGATCCCGCGAGTGGTGCTATATCACAAGCCCGAGGGGGAGATCGTCTCCCGGGACGATCCCGAAGGTCGTCCGACGGTGTTCGATCACCTGCCGGTGCTGCGCAAGGGGCGCTGGATCGCGGTCGGTCGGCTGGACTTCAATACCTCCGGCCTGCTGCTCTTCGTGAACGACGGCGATCTCGCCAACAAACTGATGCATCCCCGTTATGAGCTGGATCGGGAGTATGCAGTGCGTATCCTCGGCGAACTCGATGAAGCGCAGCGCAACGCGCTTCTGCAGGGGATCGAACTGGAGGATGGTCCCGCCAAGTTCAACACGCTGCTGGATGCCGGTGGTGAAGGCGTCAACCACTGGTACCGGGTGACACTGTCCGAAGGTCGCAACCGCGAAGTGCGGCGGATGTTCGAAGCCCTTGGTCTGACCGTCAGCCGTCTGATGCGCGTCCGTTACGGGCCGGTGCTGCTGCCGTCGCGGCTCAAGCGCGGCATGTGGGAGGACATGTCAGTGGAGGATGTGTGCGCGCTGGCAGGGTTGCCGAAGCCCGTAGACGCCAGTGGCAAGGGGCGGCGGCCGGCTCGCCAGCCCCGTCGTCAGACGGCATCTCCCCGTTGACGAAGGGTTGAAATTGCGCCCGCTTCGGCGGGCTGGTATAATTCTTTTGTTTTACCGGTTCGAAAGAACCGACATCCGGTCGAATT
The DNA here is from genome assembly GCF_056724025.1 of Zoogloea sp. JDB1. NCBI lineage: Bacteria > Pseudomonadati > Pseudomonadota > Betaproteobacteria > Rhodocyclales > Zoogloeaceae > Zoogloea > Zoogloea sp. JDB1. The sequence continues at coordinate 4,498,120 of NZ_CM161496.1, read as the reverse complement.
TAAACAGGGATGGGCGTTTCGCCCATTTTTCATTTGTGGGCTAGGAAATGGAGTTGCTGAAACTTATCGAACAGACCGCGGAAGGCCTTGGCTATGAGCTGGTCGACTTCGAAACCTCGCCCCGTGGGCGCCTGATGCGGGTGTTCATTGATTCGCCGAACGGTATTACGGTGGACGATTGCGCCACCGTGAGCAATCAGCTGACCCGGGTCTTCGAGGTCGAGAACGTCGATTACGACCGTCTCGAAGTCTCCTCCCCCGGGTTGGATCGGGCTCTCAAGAAGCCTGCCGATTTCGAACGTTTTGCCGGGCAGGATGTGCAGCTGCGGTTGAGCATGCCGATCGCCAATCAGCGCAATTTTACCGGCGTGTTGCAAAGTCTGAAGGATGGCGTCGTCGTCATCGAGACGGAAAAGGGGTTGATGGAGATCCCGTTTGAAGAAATTGAAAAGGCCCGCCTGGTACCCAGGTTTTGAGGGATTTGGAGGTTAGCAGGTATGAGCCGCGAAATTTTGCTGTTGGTTGATGCGCTGGCCCGCGAGAAGAACGTTTCGAAGGAGATCGTTTTCTCTGCGCTGGAATCCGCGCTCGCTCAGGCGACCAAGAAGCGTATTCACGACGAAGCCGACGTGCGTGTGTCCATCGACCGGGAAACCGGCGATTACGAGTCTTTCCGTCGCTGGCAGGTGTTGCCCGACGAAGAAGTGGACAATGATGAAGCCCAGATGGGGCTGATCGACGCCCGTGAAGAATACCCGGACATCCAGGTTGGCGATTTTGTGGAAGAGGCGCTGGAGCCCATCGACTTTGGTCGTATCGGTGCGCAGGCTGCCAAGCAGGTCATCCTGCAGAAGGTGCGTGACGCTGAACGCGAGCAGATCCTCAGTGATTTCCTGGAGCGCAAGGAATTCATCATTTCCGGTGCCATCAAGCGCATGGAACGTGGAAACGCGATCATCGAGGTCGGTCGTTTGGAGGCAGTCCTGCCTCGCGATCAAATGATCCCGAAAGAAAATCTGCGTGTCGGCGATCGTGTCAAGGCTTATCTGCTGCGCATCGACCGTGGTGCCCGCGGCCCGCAACTGATTCTGTCACGCACTGCGCCCGAGTTCGTGATCCGTTTGTTCGAACTCGAAGTGCCGGAGATCGACGACGGTTTGCTCGAGATCAAGGCCTGTGCCCGTGACCCCGGCCTTCGCGCCAAGATTGGCGTAAAGTCCAACGATCCCCGCATCGACCCGATCGGTACCTGTGTCGGCCTGCGCGGTTCGCGCGTGACGGCGGTCCGTAACGAGATTGGCGGCGAAAACATTGACATCGTACTGTGGTCGCCTGAGGCTGCCCAGTTCGTTGTCGGAGCGCTGCAGCCCGCGGAAGTGTCTTCCATCGTCGTGGATGAGGAAGCTCATGCGATGGATGTGGTTGTTGATGAAAACAACCTTGCCATCGCCATCGGGCGCAACGGCCAGAACGTTAAGCTGGCTTCCGAGCTGACCGGTTGGACCATCAATCTGATGACCGAAGCCGAGTCCGAGCGGAAGTCCGAGGCCGAGCACAGCACGGTTCGCCAGTTGTTCATTTCCAAGCTGGACGTGGACGAAGAGGTGGCTGACATCCTGATCGACGAGGGTTTCTCGTCCCTCGAGGAAATCGCTTACGTGCCGCTGGCCGAGATGCTGGAAATCGAGTCGTTCGACGAAGACACGGTCAATGAGCTGCGCAACCGCGCCCGTAATGTGCTCCTGACCGAAGCCATCGTGACCGAAGAGCAGTTGGAGTCCGTCGCTGAGGACATGCTGGCGCTGGAGGGGATGGACAAGCCCCTGGCAGCCAAGCTGGCCCAGGGCGGTGTGCATACCCGTGATGAGTTGGCCGATCTGGCAGTGGATGAACTGATGGAAATGTCGGGGCTGGACGAAGAGCGGGCGAAGAATCTGATTACCAAGGCGCGCGCGCACTGGTTCGAGTAATACCCGGAGGTTCATCAAGATGGGACAGACAACCGTTACACAATTTGCCGGCGAACTTAAGATGCCGGCCTCCGTGTTGCTCGAGCAGTTGCAGAAGGCTGGCGTAGACAAGGCGAAGGAAACCGATCTGCTCTCCGAGCAGGACAAGAATCGTCTTCTCGACTTTCTCCGTCGCGCCCACGGCGACTCCGCGTCCAAGGCGAAGATCACCCTGACCCGCAAGCAGACCAGCGAGATCAAGGCGACCGACTCCACCGGGCGTGCGCGTACCGTGCAGGTCGAAGTGCGCAAGAAGCGCGTCTTCGTGAAGCGCGATGAAACGCTGGTGCCCGAGACTGCAACCGCATCGGCGGCCGAACTGGCTGACGCTGACGCAACGGTTGTCGTTCCTGAGGTCGAAATGCTCGTCGAAGAGATGGAAGTGGAGCCGACCCCGGCCCCCGAGCCCGTGCAGGAGCCGGAACCCGTCGTCGAGGTCGCTCCGGAGCCTGAGCCCGAACCCGAACCGGTTCCCGAGCCTGAGCCCGAGCCCGTTATCGAAGTCGTGGCGCCGGAGCCCGTGGTCGAGGCCAAGGAGGCTGTTGCCGCCCCCGCGCCGGAGGTGCGTGAAGCTGTCGCTGCTGCGCCTGCCAAGGATGCAGCGCAGCAGCGCCCGGTGCGCCGCGTAGTCGTCGGTTCGATCCTGTCGCCCGAAGAAAAAGCCGCCCGTGAGCGCGAAGCTCAACGGAGTGCCGAGTTGGCTGCCCGTCAGGCGGCCGATCTGAAGGAAAAGCAGGAGCGCGAGGCGCGTGCTCGCGCTGCGATGCTGCAGCGTGCCGAAGAAGAGAAGCAGCGTCAGGCGGCGGCTGAAAAGGCCAAGGCCGAAGGTGAGGCTGCATCCAAGTCCGGCACCCTCCACAAGCCTGCCAAGGCGGACGACAAGGGGGCGCGCAGCAAGGACGGCAAGAAAGTGGTTGCCAAGGAGGCGGTTGGAGACTCCAAGCGTCGTGGCGCAGGCATCAAAACTCGTGGCGATACCACAGGTGGTGCCGGCGGCTGGCGTGGCGGTGGTCGCAGCGGTGGCCGCAATGGCGGCCGTCAACAGGACACCCAGAGTTTCGTTGCCCCGACCGAGCCCATCGTGCGTGAAGTGCACGTTCCGGAGACCATCTCTGTTGCCGACCTTGCCCACAAGATGGCGGTCAAGGCTACCGAGGTCATCAAGGCCCTGATGAAGATGGGCACGATGGTCACCATCAACCAGGTGCTGGACCAGGACACGGCGATGATCATCGTCGAGGAAATGGGCCACAAGGCGATGGCGGCCAAGCTGGACGATCCGGACGCCTTCCTGGAAGAAAGCGCCGAGCACAAGGATGTCGTGCTGGAGCCGCGTGCTCCGGTGGTGACCGTCATGGGCCACGTCGACCACGGCAAGACCTCGCTGCTCGACTACATTCGTCGTGCCAAGGTGGCTGCCGGCGAAGCGGGCGGCATTACCCAGCACATTGGCGCCTACCATGTGGAAACTGAGCGTGGCATGGTGACCTTCCTGGATACCCCGGGTCACGAGGCCTTTACGGCGATGCGTGCCCGTGGTGCCAAGGCCACCGACTTGGTGGTGCTGGTTGTGGCGGCGGACGATGGCGTGATGCCGCAGACGAAGGAAGCCATCCACCATGCGAAGGCTGCGGAAGTGCCTCTGATCGTGGCGGTCAACAAGATCGACAAGCCGGGCGCCAACCCTGAGCGCGTGCGCCAGGAACTGATTGCCGAGGGCGTGGTGCCGGAAGCCTACGGCGGCGACACCATGTTCGTCGAAGTCTCGGCCAAGACCGGTCAGGGCATCGACGACCTGCTCGAAGCCATCCTGCTGCAGGCCGAAGTGCTTGAGCTGACGGCTCCGCAGGAGTCCATGGCCAAGGGCCTGATCATCGAAGCTCGTCTCGACAAGGGCCGCGGCCCGGTGGCCACGCTGCTGGTCCAGTCCGGCACCCTACGTCGTGGTGACGTACTGCTGGCTGGCGCTACCTTCGGTCGCGTCCGTGCCATGCTCGACGAAAACGGCAAGCCCATCGAAGAGGCCGGTCCGTCCATCCCGGTCGAGATTCTCGGTCTGTCCGAGGTTCCGGGGGCAGGTGACGAGGTTGTGGCGCTGGCCGACGAGCGCAAGGCGCGTGAAATCGCCCTGTTCCGTCAAGGCAAGTTCCGCGACGTGAAGCTGGCCAAGCAGCAGGCTGCCAAGCTGGAGAGCATGTTCGAACAGATGGGCGAGGGCGAGGTGAAGACCCTGCCGTTGATCATCAAGGCCGACGTGCAAGGTTCCCAGGAAGCGCTGGCCCACTCGCTGGTCAAGCTGTCCACCGACGAGGTTCGCGTGCAGGTCATCCACGGTGGTGTCGGCGCGATCAGCGAATCCGACGTCAACCTGGCCCAGGCTTCCGGTGCGGTGATCATCGGCTTCAATATCCGTGCCGATGCCAATGCCCGCAAGCTGGCTGAGACCTTCGGCGTGGATCTGCGCTACTACAACATCATCTACGACGCCGTCGATGAGGTTAAGAGCGCGTTGTCCGGCATGCTGGCCCCCGAAAAGCGCGAGCAGGTCCTGGGTATGGTTGAGGTCCGTCAGGTCTTCACGATCTCCAAGGTCGGCACCATCGCCGGTTGTTACGTGCTGGAAGGTCTGGTCAAGCGCAACTCGCTGGTTCGCGTGCTGCGCAACCACGTGGTCATCCACAGCGGCGAACTCGAATCGCTCAAGCGTTTCAAGGACGACGTCAAGGAAGTCAAGTTCGGCTACGAGTGCGGCCTGCAGGTTCGCAATTTCAACGATCTTCAGGAAGGCGACCAGCTCGAGATCTTCGAGATCCAGGAAATCGCCCGGACGCTGTAAGCCATGCCGAAGGAGTTTTCCCGTGGCCAGCGCGTGGCGGAGCAGATCCGCCGCGAACTGGCCGAGCTGATCCGCCTGGAAGTGAAGGATCCCCGCGTCGGTTTCATTACGCTGACCGACGTGGAGATCACCCCCGACTATGCCCACGCCAAGGTGTTCTTCACCTCGATGAAAGGGCAGGAAGGGCTCGAAGAAATCCTGAAGGGGCTGCGTCGTGCCAGCAGCTTCCTGCGTCGCGAGTTGGGGCGTCGGGTGCGTATCCATACGCTGCCCGAGCTGCACTTCCATTACGATCCTTCCGTCGAAACCGGCAACCGGATTTCGGCCTTGATCGATAAGGCTGTCGAGGCCGATCGCCAGTTCGCCGCCGATGAAGGTGGCGAGCCGAAAGAAGACAGCAAGCCCGACACTGCGGCCTGATACTGCCGGCAGCGCTCATGCGCTGCCGCTTTTTCTGGAATTTCCTGTTTGACTAAAGCTCCCCAGCGCCGCATCCAGCGGCGTGTCGTCGATGGCGTGCTGTTTCTCGACAAGCCCGTCGGCATGACGTCCAACCATGCGCTGCAGAAGGCCCGGTGGCTGCTGAACGCCGCCAAGGCTGGCCATACAGGCACGCTTGACCCGATGGCAAGCGGCTTGTTGCCGCTGACCTTCGGCGAGGCGACGAAGTTTTCCCAGACCCTGCTCGACGCCGACAAGGGCTACGACGCGACGGTGTTGCTCGGCGTCACTACCACCACGGCCGACGCGGAGGGCGAAGTGCTCGCCCGCGCGGAGGTGCAGGTGTCCGACGCTGACATTGAAGCGGCTATGGAGCGTCTGCGCGGTGAGATCGAGCAGGTGCCGCCGATGTATTCGGCGCTCAAGCACCATGGCAAGGCCTTGTACGAGTATGCACGTGCTGGCATCGAGATCCCGCGCGAGCCCCGCCGGGTGACGATCCATCGCTTCGAGTGCCTGGAGCGTGAAGGCGACAGTCTGCGTGTCCGGGTGGCGTGCAGCAAGGGAACCTATGTGCGTACGCTGGCCTCCGATCTCGGCGCCTTGCTGGGCTGTGGCGCGCATCTGACGGCGTTGCGCCGCACGTATATCGGCCCCTTCACGCTGGATGTGGCGACGCCGCTGGCCGATTTCGAGGTGCTCTCGCTGGAAGAGCGGGATGCCCGCCTGGCGCCGGTCGACGCCTTGTTGTCGCACATGGGGGTTCAGCTCCTGGACGAGGCCCGCATGCGCAGCTTCACCCATGGCCAGTCGGTCACGGTAGAAGAGGGGGCTGCAGGCGTGCTGTTGCGTGTTTATCATGACGAGCGTTTTCTCGGTGTGGGAACGCTCACCGAAGGCGGTGTGTTGGTGCCAACCCGTCTGATGTCAACAGGCACCCAATGAAATTTCTTGAGTAATCCCGCTGGCGTTCGATATAATCGCGCGCTTCGCAAGGCTAAATCTAACCGAGTTAAACAATGGCAATCTCCACTGAACAAAAAGCGCAAATCGTTGGCGACTACGCGCGCGCCAAGGGCGACACCGGTTCTCCGGAAGTGCAAGTCGCTCTGCTTACCGCCCGCATCAACGATCTGACCGGCCACTTCAAGGTTAACGTCAAGGATCACCATTCCCGCCGCGGCCTGCTGATGATGGTGAGCCAGCGTCGCAAGCTCCTCGACTACCTGAAGCGCAAGAACGTCGACAGCTATCGTGAGCTGATCGCCCGCCTTGGTCTGCGCAAGTAAGCGGATAGACGTAGCTTCGTTACTGAACGTGACATTCCTGGCGCATTTTGCGCAGGTTTGATCATGGGCACAGCCGGTGTAAGTCCGAGTGGCTTCGCCGGCTTTGTCACATCTGTGCGCCAGAGAGAACGGCGCGTGACCTCGGCTATCTGTGCGGTTGTGGTTTGCCGCCTGCCGATTGAATGAAAGGACCTCCTTTGCCTACCGCAATCAAGAAGAGTTTCACCTACGGCTCCCATACCGTGATCCTGGAGACCGGCGAGATCGCCCGCCAGGCCCATGGTGCGGTTCTCGTCAATATGGACGACACCGTCGTGCTGGCGACCGTAGTGGCGGCCAAGAACGCCAAGCCGGGCCAGGATTTCTTCCCTCTTACTGTCGACTACGTCGAGAAGTTCTACTCTGCGGGCCGTATCCCCGGTGGCTTCTTCAAGCGTGAAGGCCGTCCGACCGAGAAGGAGACGCTGACCTCCCGCCTGATCGACCGTCCGATCCGTCCGCTCTTCCCGGATGGTTTCTACAATGAAGTGCAGGTCATTGCCCAGGTCGTGTCCCTGAATCCCGAAGTGGATGCGGACATCCCGGCGATGATCGCCGCCTCCGCAGCGCTGGCGATTGCAGGCATCCCGTTTGCAGGCCCGATCGGCGCGTGTCGCGTCGGCTACCTAAACGGCGAGTACATCCTCAACCCGACCGCTTCCCAACTGGAAACCAGCCAGATGAATCTGGTTGTTGCCGGTACCGAGAGCGCTGTGCTGATGGTCGAATCCGAAGCTCTGGAGCTGCCGGAAGATGTGATGCTGGGTGGTGTGGTGTTCGGCCACACCCAGATGCAGGCTGCCATCAACGCGATCAACGAACTGGTCGATGTGGCCGGCAAGCCCGAATGGGATTGGCAGGCGCCCGCCAAGAACGAGACGCTGATCGCCCGCGTGACGGAGATCGCCGGCGCCAAGATCGAGGAAGCCTTCCGCATCACCGCGAAGCAGGCCCGTTCCGCGCAGCTGTCCGCTATCGGTGCCGAAGTGCACGCCGCGCTGACCGCAGAAGGCGTGGAGTTCGACGCGAATACCGTCAACAACATCATCTTCGATCTGGAAGCCAAGGTCGTCCGTGGCCGCATCCTCAGCGGCGAGCCGCGTATCGATGGTCGCGACACGCGCACCGTTCGCCCGATCGACATCCGCGTCGGCGTTCTGCCGCGTACCCACGGCTCCGCGCTGTTCACCCGTGGTGAAACCCAGGCGCTGGTGGTCACCACTCTCGGCACCGGCCGCGACGAACAGATCATCGACGCGGTGGCCGGCGAGTACCGCGAGCGTTTCATGCTGCACTACAACTTCCCGCCGTTCTCTACCGGTGAGTGTGGTCGTTTCGGCTCCCCGAAGCGTCGCGAAATCGGCCACGGCCGTCTGGCCAAACGAGCGCTGGCTGCGGTGCTGCCGGGCAAGGAAGAGTTCAGCTACACCGTTCGTGTGGTGTCCGAGATCACCGAATCCAACGGCTCCAGCTCCATGGCGTCCGTCTGCGGTGGTTCCCTGGCCATGATGGACGCCGGTGTGCCGCTGACCGCGCCGGTGGCCGGCATCGCTATGGGTCTGATCAAGGACGGCGGTCGGTTCGCCGTGCTGACCGACATCCTCGGTGACGAAGATCACCTCGGCGACATGGACTTCAAGGTGGCGGGTACCGAGAAGGGGGTGACCGCACTACAGATGGACATCAAGATCCTCGGCATCACCAAGGAGATCATGCAGGTCGCGCTGGCCCAGGCCAAGGAAGGCCGCATGCACATCCTCGGCCTGATGAAGACCTCGCTGGGCGAAGCCCGTGGCGAAGTGTCCACCTTCGCGCCGCGCATGATCACGCTGAAGATCAACCCCGAGAAGATCCGTGACGTGATCGGCAAGGGTGGTGCGGTGATCCGTGGCCTGCAGGAAGAAACCGGCACCGTCATCGAGATCACCGACGACGGCAACGTGACGATTTCCTCCGTCAGCGCCGAGGGCGCCCAGGAAGCCAAGAAGCGCATCGAAGAGATCACCGCTGAAGTCGAAGTGGGCAAGGTCTACGAAGGTCCGGTGGTCCGTATTCTCGATTTCGGCGCGATCATCAACATCCTGCCGGGCCGCGATGGTCTGCTGCACGTTTCCCAGATCGCCAACGAGCGCGTCAATGCCGTGTCCGACTACCTCAAGGAAGGTCAGGTCGTGCGCGTGAAGGTGCTCGAGACCGACGAAAAGGGTCGCGTGCGCCTGTCCATGAAGGCACTCCTGAACGAGCAGGCTCCGCAGTAATAACGCGGACTGACTTGTAATGGGAAGAGGGGCGCGTAAGCGCCCTTCTTCATTTTGGGTAGCGCAAGTTGCGCGGCCTTGCGGATAAGGCCGGTCGTCGGCTTAGAATCGGGTGCAGGGGGGTGGCTCTGGCGGGAGCGAGCTGTCCTGAGTGCTTGTGATAACTGCTTGGTGAGTGAGGGCCGCAGATTGCGTGTCGGCTTGGAGTCTGGAAAATGATGCGTCATCAGATGTCTGTATTGACGCCGTCACCGTGGGTGACGCGTTTCGCACCTTTGATTACTGCGGGGGGGAGGTTCTCGATCTTGCCTGTGGCGGCGGTCGTCACGCGCGCTGGCTGGCAGGGCGGGGATTCCGGGTCGAGGCGGTGGATCGGGATGCGGTGGCGCTGGAGTTGCTGGCGGCTGTGCCTCATGTCATTACACGGGACGTCGATCTGGAAGAGGGGCCCTGGCCTTATGAGGGGCGCCAGTTCGATGCGATCGTGGTCACCAATTATCTCTATCGGCCGCGCCTGCCCTTGTTGCTGACCGCGCTGGCCCATGGCGGGGTCCTGATCTACGAGACCTTCATGATTGGCAATGAGCGCTTTGGCAAGCCGAGCAATCCGGATTTCTTGCTGCGCTCCCATGAACTCTTCGAGCGCGTTTCGGGCTCATGCACTGTTCTCGCTTACGAGCAGGGGGAGGTGAATGAGCCGAAGCCGGCGGTCATCCAGCGGATTTGTGCGGTGAAGGGGCATGCGCCGTCGTTGCGCTTGCCGGCGGCGGCGACTTAGCTGAGGCTTTCTTAGCGGAGCAGGGGGCGGAGTTCCTGCCAGACCGTATCGACGATCAGCGGCTGGGCGGCGGCAATTGGATGGATGCCGTCCTGCTGGAAGTGGTCCGGGCGGTCGGCAAAACCCTGCATCAGGAAAGGAACGAGGCGGGTCCGGTTGGCCTTGGCCAGGTCCCGATAGGTTCCCTCAAACGCACTGGTGTAGCTCGGACCGTAATTGGGCGGCATGCGCATGCCGATCAGCAGGATCTTGGCGCCGGCCTGGCGGCTGGCATCGATCATGCCCTGCAGGTTGGCACTCATGGCCTTGACCGGTAGGCCGCGCAGCCCGTCGTTGGCGCCGAGCTCGATGATCACGATGGCGGGCTTGTGGGTCTGCAGGGCGGTCGGCAGACGGCTGAGGCCGCCTGCCGTGGTTTCGCCGCTGATGCTGCCATTTACTACTTCGTAAGGCAATTTGGCCATGCCGATCTTCTGCTCAAGCAGCACCGGCCAGGCTTCCTGCGGCCGCAGGCCGTAGCCCGCGGAAAGGCTGTCGCCCCATACCAGGATCTTGCTGGCGGCCCATGCCGGGCAGCACGCCAGCAGCATGCTCATGCACAGCGTGCGGAGAACAGGCGCCAGCGTCATCGTGGGGTTCAGGCGCTGAGCTTGTCGCCGCAGTGGCCCTGGATGATCTGCAGCAGGGCAGGGAAGATCTTTGGCGTGCCGGCGACCACATTGCCGGTATTGAGGTAGTCGGCTTCACCGGACAGATCACTGATCAGGCCGCCCGCTTCGCTGATCAGCAGGCTGCCGGCAGCGGTGTCCCACGGCGAGAGGCCGAATTCCCAGAAACCGTCGAGGCGGCCGGCAGCGACGTAGGCCAGGTCGAGGGCCGCGGCGCCCGGGCGGCGCAGGCCAGCGGTCTTCTGCGTGAGTTCCTTGAAGATCGCCAGGTAGGTGTCGGCGTGCGTGAACTGGCGATAGGGGAAGCCGGTGCCGAGCAGCGCGTCCTGCAGTTTGACCCGCTTGGAGACGCGGATGCGGCGGTCGTTCAAGAAGGCGCCGGCCCCCTTGGAGGCGGTGAACAGCTCGTTGCGGTTGGGATCGAAGACGACTGCCTGTTCCACGATGCCGCGGCGGGCCAGGGCGATGGAGATCGCGTACTGGGGGAAGCCGTGGATGAAGTTAGTGGTGCCGTCGAGGGGATCGATGATCCACTGGTACTCGGTTTCGGCCTCCGGGCCGGTCTCGCCGGACTCTTCTGCTAGAATGCTGTGGCTCGGATAGGCCTCGCGGAGAACCTGAATGATGGCTTCTTCTGCGGCGCGATCCACTTCCGTCACAAAATCGTTGGGGCTCTTGACCTCGACACGGAGCAGGTCCACATCGAGAGAAGCCCGGTTGATGACGGTGGCAGCGCGGCGCGCGGCCTTAATGGCAATGTTCAGTGTGGGATGCATGGTGTCTGGCGAGCTCTGCCGGCACGGGCATCGGATGCCCACCGGTTGACTCTAATTCGGAAAACCGCTTATTTTAATATGAACAACGATGGCGCGCTTGAGCGCGTGCGTGTTGTCCTCACCCGCACCAGTCACCCCGGCAATATCGGCGCCGCTGCTCGGGCCATGAAAACCATGGGTCTGTCGCAGCTGGTGCTGGTCAGTCCCCAGTCTTTTCCGGATCCGGTCGCCACTGCCCGTGCGGCGGGGGCCGACGATATCCTCGAATCCGCGCGAGTCGTGGAGACGCTGGCGGAGGCGCTGGAAGGCACAGTCTTCGCGGCCGCTCTCACCGCGCGTCGGCGCGAGCTTGCCGTGCCGATGAAGTGGGCGCGGGAGGCGGCGGCGGACGTGATCCAGCTGGCAGGCAGTGGCGACGTGGCGCTGGTCTTCGGCAACGAGACCAAAGGGTTGTCCAACGAGGATGTCGCCTTGTGCCACATGCCGGTGAAGATCCCGGTCAGTGAGACCTATTCGTCCCTCAATCTGGGCGCTGCCGTGCAGTTGCTGTGCTACGAACTGCGCATGGCCGCGGTCAACCCAGGGCGGGCGCCTGCAACCGAGTTCGAACCGGCGACCCATGAGCAGATCGAGGGCTTTTATGCCCATTTGGATCGGGCAATCACCGCAAGCGGCTTCTTCAATCCGGAAAGTTCGAAGCGCTTGTGGCCGCGTCTGCGTCGCCTGTACGGGCGGATTCGTCTCGAAAAGGACGAGATCAACATTCTGCGCGGAATGTTGAGCGCCTTCGAAAAAAAGTAGACTAAAATAGTCGGAAATAAACAGGGCCTGCCGCGGGTTTCGGCCTGCAGGCGGGCCTGTGTCAGTGCACTTCAGTTCAGGGGGTCCCCTTTCATGTTCCGTCGTCTGCGTGAAGATCTGGCCAATGTTCTCGAACACGATCCAGCCGCACGCTCCAAGTGGGAAGTGCTGACCTGCTATCCCGGGATGCACGCCTTGTGGCTGCATCGTTTTGCCCACGCGGCGTGGTCGCGTGGTTTTTATTGGGTCGGGCGCTTCACCAGCCATGTGGCCCGGATGCTGACTGGCGTCGAAATTCATCCAGGGGCAACCATCGGGCGTCGGGTCTTCATCGACCATGGTATGGGCGTCGTCATCGGCGAGACCGCTGTGATTGGCGACGGCTGTACGATCTATCAGGGGGTCACCCTGGGAGGGACCTCGCTTTATCGCGGTACAAAGCGGCATCCGACGCTTGGTTGTGGTGTCGTCATTGGTGCCGGTGCCAAGGTGTTGGGTGGCTTTGAGGTTGGCGACGGGGCCAAGGTGGGTTCCAATGCGGTGGTCGTCAAGCCGGTCCCCGCCGGCGCGACGGCGGTCGGCAATCCGGCGCGTATCGTCGCTGCGGATGACAAATCGAATCGGGAGCGTGAGGCCAAGGCGGAGCAGATCGGCTTTACCGCCTATGGCGTGACGAAAGATCTTGATGACCCGGTTTCCAAGGCGCTGCATGGCCTGCTCGATCATGCGGTCGAGACGGATCGGCGGATCCGTGTTCTGGTGGAGAAGCTTGTTGACGCAGGAATCTGCGTGGAAGGCACGGCCAGGGCGGAAGACGCCTTCGATCCGAAGGGACTGGGAAAGATGGTCGACTGACTGCCTGATGAGGGCGGGAAAATAGTTGATTGAATTTGTCGGGTTTGGTATTGTTGACCGAAATATTCAACTATTCTTTCACCAGCCCCGGGAGCCGATATGAGACTCACAACCAAAGGTCGTTTTGCTGTCACGGCAATGATCGATCTCGCGCTGCGTTGCGCGGACGGCCCGGTGACGCTGGCCGGGATCGCCGATCGCCAAAAGATCTCCCTTTCCTATCTCGAGCAACTGTTCGGCAAGCTGCGCCGTTTCGAACTGGTCAGCAGCGTGCGCGGGCCCGGTGGCGGCTACGCGCTGGCGCGGGATATGGCCTCCATCACCGTGGCGGACATCATCGCGGCGGTGGATGAGCCGCTGGATGCAACCTCCTGTGGTGGCAAGGAAAACTGCCAGGACGAGCAGCGCTGCATGACCCACGAGTTGTGGACCAACCTCAATCGCCGAATGTACGAGTACCTCCATTCGGTGACGCTGGCCAGTCTCGTCGAGCAGCAGCGGCAGAAGTGTGCACAGGTGGCAGTACTCCACGACGAGCGCACGCCGGCGGCCGGCAAGTCCACCGACAAACTGCAACTCACCGCCTGAGTGACAAGGACGGCCCGTGTTCGCCCCCGTATACCTGGATCACAACGCGACGACGCCCCTCGACCCGCAGGTCAGGGAAGCGATGTCGCCGTGGTTCGGTGAGCGCTTTGGCAACGGGTCGAGCCGCCACGAATACGGCCGCGCGGCACGCAAGGCCATCGATGAAGCTCGCGCCCAGGTGGCGGCGGCGGTCAATGCCCACCCGACCGAGGTCGTCTTCACGAGCGGCGGCTCAGAGGCCAACAACTTCTTCATCAAGGGCGCGGCGGCCAACCTCAAGCCGGGTCTGGTGGCGATCAGTGCCATCGAGCATCCCTGCGTGCGGGAGCCGGCGCGGCAACTGCAGCGCGCGGGCTGGCGCTGCGAAGAGATCGCCGTGGATGGGGCAGGGCGCCTCGACATGTCGGATTTCCAACGTCTGCTTGCCGACAAACCGAAGCTGGTGTCGGTGATGCTGGCCAACAACGAGACCGGCGTGATCCAGGACGTGCCTGCGCTGGCGGCGCAAGTCCGCGCCCGCGGTGGCTGGATGCACTGCGATGCGGTGCAGGCTCTGGGCAAGATCGATGTGGATTTCCGGGCGCTCGGCGTGCACGGTCTTACTCTGTCGGCACACAAGATCTACGGGCCGATCGGCGCGGGTGCGCTGATCGTCGACAAGCGGGTCGAACTCGCCCCGTTGATCGCCGGTGGTGGCCAGGAACGGAATCTGCGTTCCGGTACCGAGAATGTGATGGCCATCGTGGGCTTCGGAGCCGCCTGTGAGCGCGCAGTGGCCTTGCGCCGTGATCGCACGGAACGCCAGGCCAGGCTGCAGCAACGCCTGGAGCGTGGTCTGGTTGCCGTCGGGGCGAAGATTTTTTCGGCGGGAGCCGAACGCCTGGCTAACACCAGCTTTTTCGCGATGGCAGGAGTGGATGGCGAGACCCTGGTCGGCAAGCTCGATCGGGCGGGGTATGCGGTGGCCAGCGGCTCCGCGTGTTCCAGCGCCAATCCCGAGCCTTCGCACACGCTGGTGGCGATGGGCGTCGAGGCTGGGCTGGCCCGCTCGGCGGTACGCGTCAGCCTCGGCGACGGCAGTACGGAACAGGATGTGGATGGTTTTCTGGGGGCGCTTCACGAGAACCTCGAAAACCTCCGAACGCTTGCCGCCATGGCGGTCTAAGTGACTGGAACAATTAAATTTTTGCAGCACGGAGAAGATGAAGATGCTCAAGTTTCCGATCTACCTCGACTACTCGGCAACGACGCCGGTGGATCCCCGCGTGGCGGAGAAGATGATTCCCTACCTCACGGAGCTGTTCGGCAACCCGGCATCCCGTAGCCACGCCTTCGGCTGGACAGCCGAGAAGGCCGTCGAGGAAGCTCGCGAGGAAGTCGCGGCGCTGGTGAACGCCGATCCGAAGGAGATCATCTGGACCTCCGGCGCCACCGAATCCAACAACCTGGCGATCAAGGGTGCCGCGCACTTCTACTCCGGCAAGGGCAAGCACATCATCACCGTCAAGACCGAGCACAAGGCGGTTCTCGACACCGTGCGCGAACTGGAGCGCCAGGGCTTCGAGGCGACCTACCTGGACGTGCAGGAAAACGGCCTGATCGACTTGGACGTCCTGAAGGCGGCCATCCGCCCGGACACCGTCGTCGTGTCGGTGATGTTCGTGAACAACGAAATCGGCGTGGTCCAGCCGATCGCCGAGATCGGCGAGATCTGCCGCGACAAGGGCATCGTCTTCCATGTGGATGCGGCTCAGGCCACCGGCAAGGTCGACATCGACCTGTCCAAGCTGAAGGTGGATCTGATGTCCTTCAGCGCCCACAAGACCTACGGCCCGAAGGGCATCGGCGCCCTGTACGTGCGTCGCAAGCCGCGTGTGCGCCTGGAAGCCCAGATGCACGGCGGAGGCCATGAGCGCGGCCTGCGTTCCGGCACGTTGGCGACGCACCAGATCGTCGGCATGGGCGAAGCCTTCCGCCTGGCCCGCTTGGAAATGGTGGAAGAGAACAAGCGCATCGGCGCGCTGCGCGACCGTCTGCTGGAAGGCCTGTCCGCCATCGAGGAAACCTTCGTGAACGGCGACATGGCGCATCGCGTGCCGCACAATCTGAACATCAGCTTCGCCTACGTTGAAGGCGAGTCGCTGATCATGGCGATCAAGGACATCGCCGTGTCCAGCGGTTCGGCCTGCACGTCGGCCAGCCTGGAGCCGTCCTACGTGTTGCGTGCCCTTGGCCGCAATGACGAACTGGCCCACAGTTCCATCCGTTTCACCATCGGCCGCTTCACGACGGTCGAGGAAATCGACTACACAATTGATCTGCTGCAGCACAAGATCGGCAAGCTCCGCGAACTGTCGCCCCTGTGGGACATGTTCAAGGAAGGCATCGATCTGGATACCGTGCAGTGGGCTGCGCACTGACAGGAGAGCGAAAATGGCATACAGCGAAAAAGTTCTGGATCACTACGAGAACCCCCGTAACGTCGGTGCGTTCGGCAAGGAAGACGAAGACGTCGGTACTGGCATGGTCGGTGCACCGGCCTGCGGCGACGTGATGAAGCTGCAGATCAAGGTTGGCAAGGACGGCGTGATCGAAGACGCCAAGTTCAAGACCTACGGTTGTGGCTCGGCTATTGCTTCCAGTTCCCTCGTCACCGAATGGGTGAAGGGCAAGACCCTCGATCAGGCGCTGGAAATCAAGAACACCGCCATCGCCGAGGAACTGGCCCTGCCGCCGGTGAAGATCCACTGCTCGATCCTGGCTGAGGACGCCATCAAGGCGGCGGTCGAGGATTACAAGAAGAAGCACAACGGCTGAAAGGAAACGTGATCATGGCAGTAACCCTCTCCGACAAGGCTGCAAAGCACATCGGCAACTTCATCGCCAAGCGCGGCAAGGGCGTCGGCATTCGCCTGGGCGTGCGTACGTCGGGGTGTTCCGGGATGGCCTACAAGCTGGAATTCGCCGATGAGGTGCTGCCGGAGGACGTCGTCTTCGAGAGCCACGGCCTGAAGGTGCTGATCGATCCGAAGAGCCTGCCCTACATGGATGGCACCGAGCTCGACTTCGTGCGCGAGGGCTTGAACGAAGGTTTCAAGTTTAACAACCCGAACGTCAAGGGCGAGTGCGGTTGCGGCGAGAGCTTCTCGGTCTAGGATGACGTCGTTCCACGAAACGTTTCACTCTCAGGGCGCGGGGGAGGGCTGACATGCTCGACATGAAGCAGGATTTCTTCGAGCTGTTCGGCCTTGAGCCGCGCTTCGCCGTTGACCTGGATCGTCTCGAGCAGGCTTACCTCGAGATGCAGGGCCGGGTCCATCCGGATCGTTTCGCCCATCTGTCGGACGCCGAAAAGCGCCTGTCCATGCAATGGGCGACGCGGGCCAACGAAGCCTTCCGGACCCTCAAGAGCCCGCTTGCCCGTGGCCAGTACCTGCTTGAGCTGAAGGGCGTCGATCCGGCCTTCGAGACCAATACCGCCATGTCCGCCGAGTTCCTGATGGAGCAGATGGAGTGGCGCGAGGCGCTGGAAGAAGCCCGCGAGGCGGCCGACGAGGATGTGCTGGACGATCTCGCCCGGCGCATCCGGCATGACACGAAGGGGTTGGTCGAACAGCTGCAAGCCGAGTTCGACACCGCCGGTGATCTGGAGGCCGCGGCCGATACGGTGCGCCGCCTCAAGTTCCTCGAGAAGCTGCAACACGAAATCAATGACGCCTTGACGGCGCTGGAATCCTGATGGCTCTGCTGCAAATTTCCGAACCGGGCATGTCCACGGCCCCTCACCAGCATCGGCTGGCAGTGGGCATCGACCTGGGCACGACCAATTCGCTGGTGGCCACGGTGCGCAACGGCGTGCCCCAATGTCTGCAGGACGAGAACGGTAAGATGCTGCTGCCGTCCGTCGTGCGTTACCTGCCGGGCGGGCAGGTGGACATCGGCCGCTCGGCCCAGGCCGCCCAGGCGATCGACCCGCGCAACACCATCGTGTCCGTGAAGCGTTTCATGGGCCGCGGTCTGAAGGACGTCGCCCATGTGGAGACGATGCCCTACGACTTCGTGGACGCCGAGGGAATGGTGCGCCTGCGTACTGTCCAGGGCGTCAAGAGCCCGGTCGAGGTCTCCGCTGAAATCCTGAAAAACCTGCGCCAGCGCGCCGAGCATAGTCTCGGTGGCGAACTGACCGGCGCGGTGATCACGGTGCCGGCCTATTTCGACGACGCCCAACGTCAGGCGACCAAGGACGCGGCGCGGGTTGCCGGCCTCAACGTGCTGCGCCTGCTCAACGAACCGACTGCAGCGGCGATCGCCTACGGCCTCGAGAACGCGTCGGAAGGCATCTACGCGGTCTATGACCTCGGCGGCGGTACCTTTGATATTTCCATCCTGCGCCTGTCGCGCGGGGTCTTCGAGGTGGTGGCGACCAGCGGCGACGCAGCCTTGGGCGGCGACGACTTCGATCATCGCCTGTTCTGCTGGATCCTCGACAACGCCGGCATCTCGCTGCCGTCCGACCGGGATTCCCGCCGCCTGCTGATGAAGGCGCGGGAGGTCAAGGAGCGCTTGACCCTCGACGAGTCCGTGCCGATCCGTACCTCGCTCGAAAATGGCGACGAAGTAGACCTGGTCATTGAACGCCAGGTCTTCGCCGAGATCACCGCCAACCTGGTCAGTAAAACCCTCAAGCCGGTCAAGAAAGCCCTGCGGGACGCCAACCTGTCGCCGGAGGACGTGAAGGGTGTGGTGATGGTTGGTGGCGCGACGCGCATGCCCCACGTGCAGCGGGCAGTCGGCGAGCTCTTCAGGCAAACCCCGCTTACCAACCTCGATCCGGATACCGTCGTCGCCGTCGGTGCCGCGATGCAGGCCAATGTGCTGGCCGGCAACCGGGCGACCGAAGACGAATGGCTGCTGCTTGACGTGATCCCCCTGTCCCTCGGCATCGAGACGATGGGCGGGCTGGTCGAGAAGATCATTCCGCGCAATTCGACGATTCCCACCGCCCGGGCGCAGGACTTCACCACCTTCAAGGATGGCCAGAGTGCGATGGCTTTCCACGTGGTGCAGGGTGAGCGCGAACTGGTGTCCGACTGCCGCTCCCTGGCCCGCTTCGAGCTGCGCGGCATCCCGCCGATGGTGGCCGGTGCGGCGCGCATCCGCGTGACCTTCCAGGTGGACGCCGACGGCCTGCTGTCCGTTTCCGCAAGGGAGCAGACCACCGGCGTCGAGGCGCGCGTCGAGGTGAAGCCGTCCTATGGCCTTGCCGATGACGAGATCGCCGAGATGCTGAAGGCCGGTTTCGAGCACGCCCAGAACGACATGGAAGTGCGTGCGCTGAAGGAACAGCAGGTCGAAGCCGAGCGCGTGATCGAGGCGACCGAAAAGGCGCTGCAAGCCGACGGCGAATTGCTCAACGAGGCCGAGCGGGCGGAGCTGGATGCTGCCATTGCGGCCTTGCGCCGCGCAGCGGAAGGCCAGGACGCACGCGCCATCAAGATCCAGCTGGAGGTTTTCAACCGCGCTTCCAACGAGTTCGCCTCGCGCCGCATGGACAAGAGCATCCGCGGTGCGCTGGCGGGCCACAAGATTGACGAGATCCGGATCTGAACGAATCCGGACGGACAAGAATCATGACGACATTGATTGTGCTGCCCCATGTGGAACTCTGCCCGGAAGGGGCTGTCATCGAGGCTGAACCCGGCCAGAGCATTTGCGACAGCCTGCTCGCCAATGGCATCGAAATCGAACATGCTTGTGAGAAATCCTGTGCTTGTACGACCTGTCACGTGGTCGTACGCGACGGCTTCAACAGTCTGGAAGCCGCCGAGGAGCTGGAGGAGGATTTGCTGGACAAGGCTTGGGGCCTGGAGCCGACCTCCCGCCTGTCCTGCCAGGCTATCGTCGGGGAAACCCCGCTGACGGTGGAAATCCCGAAGTACTCCATCAACATGGCGCGGGAGGGGAAGCACTGATGAAATGGACCGATGTGCAGGAAATCGCCATCCAGCTTGCCGATACGCATCCCGACACCGATCCGACGCGGATCAATTTCGTGGACCTGATGCGCTGGATCATGGCCTTGCCCGAATTCAATGACGACCCAAAGCACTGCGGCGAGCGTGTGCTGGAGGCGATCCAGCAGGCCTGGATTGAGGAGACCGAATGACTCCCGCGGCACCGGCTACCATCCACGGCTTCGAATTCCGGAGCCTGGATGGTACGGTGTCGATTCCGCTGGCGGATTTCGCCGGCAAAGTGGTGCTGGTCGTCAACACCGCCAGCCGCTGTGGATTTACCCCTCAATATGCAGGCCTGCAAAAGCTGCATGAAACCTACGCCGGGCGCGGGCTGGTGGTACTTGGTTTTCCGTGCAACCAGTTCGGGGGCCAGGAACCCGGTGAGGCGCCGGACATCGCGCAGTTCTGCGAGCGCAACTATGGCGTCGGCTTCCCCTTGAGCGAGAAAGTAGATGTCAATGGCGCTGCAGCCCATCCGCTGTTCCGCTTTCTGACCACTGCGCTGCCCGGCGTGCTTGGCACCCAGCTGATCAAGTGGAATTTCACCAAGTTTCTCGTAGACAAGGCGGGCATGCCGTTCAGGCGCTATGCGCCGACGACGCCGCCTGCCGATCTTATGCCGGACATCGAGGCGCTGCTGGGTTAGTGCAGGGCCGGGCGCCTAAGGTGTCGTTGGTTCCGATGGTTCGTTGAGCGACAGCCAGTACAGGCCAAGTTGCCCGACGGCCTGCAGAAAGCGCTCGAAATCCACCGGTTTGCGAATGTAGCTGTTGGCGCCGAGGCGGTAGGCTTCGGAGATGTCCTGATGTTCCTTCGAGGTGGTCAGTACGACCACCGGCAGGAGTACGGTGCGCTCGTCCGCGCGGATGCGGCGCAGAACTTCAAGGCCGTCGATGCGCGGCAGCTTGAGGTCGAGAAGCACGAAAGCCGGCATCACCAGCGGGTCACGCGCCGCGTGTAGCCCCGTGCAGAACAGGTAATCCAGTGCTTCGACCCCATCCCTGGCGACCACCACCTGGTTGCTGATCTTGTTCTTGCTGAATGCCCTCAGCGTCAGGGCCTCGTCGTCAGGATTGTCCTCGACGAGAAGAATCGGGCGATCGGTCGCCATAGGGACTCCTTGATCCTGCCTTATGTTCTTGCGTTTGTCTTTCCGTTAGGGGGACTGGATCCGGAAGGGGCCAGCCCCGCGCATGATCATAAGTACGGCAGGAGCAGGAAGAGGTTGACCGATTTCTCGCTGAAAACCACTTTTACGATAGTTGACCGGCTTCGAGGACAAAAATCTTGTCGTCGCCGCCCGGGGCGGATACCCAGGTCGGGGCGAGGCTGGGGAAGGCTTCGTCGACGATGTGCCGGTTGTGACCGACTTCGATGGCCAGCAGGCCATCCGGCGTCAGGAAGCGGTGCGCGTCGGCCAGTAGCTTGCGGACCAGGTCAAGGCCGTCCTCGCCGGAGCCGAGCGCCAGGCCGGGTTCGTGCAGGTATTCGGCCGGCAGGTTGTCCATGGATTCCTGCGTGACGTAGGGCGGGTTGCTGAGGATGAAGTCGAACTTCTGTCCGGGAACCGCCGCAAAGCCGTCCGACAGCACCAGCTTGATGCGGTCTTCAAGACCATAGGCGGCGATGTTCTCGGCGGCGACATCGAGGGCGTCCTGGGAGATGTCTACGGCGACGATCTCGGCGTTGGGGAAGGCATGCGCCATCAGGATGGCCAGGCAGCCGGAGCCGGTGCACATGTCCATCGCCGAGGTGACGGCTTCCGGATCGCTGATCCACGGGCTGAAGCCCTCATGCAGCAGCGCGGCAAAGTAGGAGCGGGGGATGATGACCCGCGGATCCACCTTGAAGCGGAAATCCCCGAGCCAGGCTTCGCCGGTGATGTAGGCCGCAGGCAGACGCTCGCTGGCACGCTTCTCGATGACCTCGAAAATTTCCACCCGCTCGTCGCTGGGGATGCAGGCATCGAGGAAAGGGTCGAGGCGGTCGAGGGGTAGCGCGAGGGTGTGCAGGATCAAATAGACGGCTTCGTCGTAGGCGTCCTGCAGGCCGTGGCCGTAGAAGCAGCCGGCCCGGTTGAAGCGGGTGACCCCGTAACGAATCCAGTCGCGCACGGTAACGAGCTCGGCCAGCGGGCCATGCTCGTGTTCATGCTCGTCCTCGTGATCGTGATCGTGGTCATGCGCGTGCTCGTGTTCGTCGTTGTGGGTCATGCCGGTTCCGATGCAGTCAGCAGGTTTTCGAGGGTGCGGCGGTAGATCGCGGACAGGGGCTCGATGGCGTCTACCGCGATGCACTCGTTGAGCTTGTGGATGGTGGCGTTCACCGGGCCGAATTCGACGACTTGTGGGCAGATGTCGGCGATGAAACGGCCGTCGGAGGTGCCGCCGGTGGTAGACAGTTCGGTTTCCAGGCCGACGGTGTCGCGGATCGCGCCGGACAGGGCCGTCACCAGACTGCCGCGGGGCGTCAGGAAGGGCTTACCACCGAGGGTCCAGGCCAGGTCGTAGTCGAGGCCGTGGCGGTCGAGGATTGCATGGACCTTGGCCTTCAGGTCGTCAGCGGTATGTACGGTGGCGAAGCGGAAGTTGAACAGCACTTCCAGCGCGCCGGGAATCACGTTGGTGGCGCCGGTGCCGGCCTTGATGTTGGACATCTGCCAGGACGTGGGCGGGAAGTATTCGTTGCCTTCGTCCCAGGTGACGGACGCGAGTTCGGCGAGGGCCGGCGCGGCCAGGTGGATGGGGTTCTTGGCCAGGTGCGGGTAGGCGATGTGGCCCTGCACGCCCTTCACGGTCAGCTTGCCGGACAGGCTGCCGCGGCGGCCGTTCTTGATCGTGTCGCCCAGTGTATCGACGGAGGTCGGCTCCCCGACGATGCAGTAATCGAGCTTCTCACCGCGGGCCTTGAGGGTCTCGACGACCAACGTGGTGCCATGGGTGGCATCACCTTCCTCGTCGGAGGTCAGTAGCAGGGCAATCGAGCCGGCGTGGTCGGGATGGGCGGCGACGAAGGCCTCGATGGCGGTCACGAAGGCGGCCAGGGACGACTTCATGTCGGCGGCGCCGCGGCCGTACAGGAAGCCGTCGCGTTCGGTGGGCACGAAGGGATCGGAGTGCCATTCGGCCAGAGGGCCGGTGGGGACGACGTCCGTGTGGCCGGCAAAGACCACCAGTGGGCTCTGTGTGCCGCGGCGCGCCCACAGGTTGCTGACGCCGCCGCCGTCGATGCGTTCGCAGACGAAGCCAAGTGGGGCGAGGCGGGCAGCGATGAGTTCGAGGCAGCCAGAATCCTGCGGGGTGACGGACGGGCGGGCGATGAGTTCGCGGGTCAGGGCCTGGGTCGGCAGGTCCGTGGTCTGGGGGGCGTTCATGTCTTGTTGTCAGTCGTCATTGTTGAGTTCGAGGGTGAACTCCCGGAAGGAGGAGCCGTCGGGCTCGGTCTGCTCGAAGTCGATGGTGGAGGGCGGCTTGGCCTTGTTCTTGTCGCTGGTGCCGGTGGGGCCGATCTGCGCATTGTTGATCAGCCACGACAGATTGGTGGGCGAGTCGGCGTTGGCCAGGGCCTCTTCAAGGGTGATGTACTTTTCCTTGTAGAGGCGGAAAAGATCCTGCTCGAAGGTGCGGGAGCCTTGCGCCAGGCTCTGCTCCATGGCTTCGCGGATCGCCGAGATCTCGCCGCGTTCGATCAGTTCGGCCACCTGGCGGGAGTGCAGCAGGATCTCCACCGTTGGAATGCGGCCGCCGTCGGGACGTCTGACGAGGCGCTGGGAGATGATGCAGCGCAGCGTCGCAGCGAGGTCGAGGGAGAGCAGCGTGCGGGCGTCCAGTGGGAAGAAGCTGAAGATGCGGTTGAGTGCGTGGTAGGCGTTGTTGGCGTGCAGCGTGGCCAGGCACAGGTGGCCGGTCTGGGCGTAGGCGAGGGCAGCCTGCATGGTCTCCCGGTCGCGGATTTCGCCGATCAGGATGCAGTCGGGAGCTTGGCGCATCGCGCTACGCAGTGCATTCTGCCAGTCCAGCGTGTCGCTGCCGATCTCGCGCTGGTTAACCAGCGACATCTTGTGCTTGAACAGGTATTCGATCGGGTCTTCGATGGTCAGGATGTGACCGGAGCGGTTCTCGTTGCGGTAGTCGATCATCGACGCGATGGTCGTCGACTTGCCGGAGCCGGTGGCGCCGACCACCAGTACGAGGCCGCGCTTTTCCATGATCACTTCGGACAACACCGGCGGGAGGCCCAGGCTGTCCAGGCGCGGAATGTCACCGAGGATGTAGCGGACGACGATGGCGATGCTGTTGCGCTGCCAGAAGATGTTGATGCGGAAGTTGCCCATGTCCCGCCGGCCGAAGGAGAGGTTCATCTCCTTGTACTTCTCGAAGCGCTCGATCTGCTCGGGCGACATCATTTCGTAGGCCATGCGGTGGATCATCGTCGGATCCATCGACTGCTGATTGATCGGCAGCGTGTTGCCGTCAATCTTGATATGAATCGGGGTGCCGACGGTAATGAAGATGTCCGAGGCCTTCTTTTCGGCCATCAGGGCGAAGAGCTTGTCGATGATCATCGGGCGGCCCGGAAATGAACAGGGCCGCCCATCAAGGGCGGCCCGTGAAGGGGGAAAAGGTCAGTCGCGCAGCAGTTCGTTGATGCTGGTCTTGGCGCGGGTCTGGGCATCCACCTTCTTGACGATCACCGCGCAGTACAGGCTGTACTTGCCATCGGCGGAGGGCAGGTTGCCGCTGACCACCACGGAGCCGGCGGGGACGCGGCCATAGGTGATTTCGCCGGTGGCGCGGTCGTAGATCTTGGTGCTCTGGCTGATATACACGCCCATGGAGATGACGCAGTTGTCTTCCACGATGACACCTTCGACGACCTCAGAGCGGGCGCCGATGAAGCAGTTGTCGCCAATGATGGTCGGGTTGGCCTGCAGGGGCTCGAGTACGCCACCGATGCCGACGCCGCCGGACAGGTGCACGTTCTTGCCGATCTGGGCACAGGAGCCGACGGTGGCCCAGGTGTCGACCATGGTGCCTTCGCCGACGTAGGCGCCGATGTTCACGTAGGAGGGCATCAGCACGACACCCTTGCCGATGAAGCTGCCCTTGCGCGCCACGGCGTTCGGCACGACGCGGAAGCCGCCAGCGGTGAAGTCGTGGGCGTCGTAGTTGTCGAACTTGGTCGGCACCTTGTCGAAGTAGCGGGTGTCGCCGCCCTGCATGATCTTGTTGTCATGGGTGCGGAAGTACAGCAGCACGGCCTTCTTGATCCACTGGTGGGTGACCCACTCGCCGTTGATCTTTTCGGCGACGCGCAGCTTGCCCTGGTCCAGCTCTTCGATCACGTGCTCGATGACCTCGATCTGCTCCTTGGTGGCGCTGGTGGCCGACAGGTCGGCGCGGCGCTCCCACAGTTCCTCGATGAGGGTGGCGAAGGGGTTTTCGTGATTGGGCATGATGTGAATGGATGCAGTCATGAATTGTTCGAAAGTCGTTGGGCGAAAGTGGCGACTCGGGTGGCCGCCTCGACACACTCTGCCAGTTCGGCCACCAGCGCGATACGGACAAACCCAGCGCCAGGATTGACGCCGTGGGCTTCGCGCGCCAGATAGCTGCCGGGCAGAACCGTTACATTATATTCGGCCTGCAGGCGGCGGGCGAATTCGGTATCGCTGAGACCCAGCTTGTCCACCCGTGACCACAGGTAGAAGCCCGCGTCGGGGCGTTCGACCTCCAGATGGGCGGCAATCAGCGGGGTGATGCGGTCGAATTTCTCGCGGTACTGGCGGCGGTTCTCGGCCACGTGGGCTTCGTCGTTCCAGGCTGCAGCGGAGGCCGCCTGCACGGACGGGCTCATCGCGCAGCCGTGGTAGGTGCGGTACAGCAGGAAGCGCTTGAGGATGGCCGCATCGCCGGCTACGAAGCCGGAGCGCATGCCCGGCACGTTGGAGCGCTTGGACAGGCTGGAGAACATCACCACGTTGCGGAAGTCGCTGCGGCCGAGGCGATGCGCGGCTTCGAGGCCGCCGATCGGCAGGTTGTCGTCGTCGAAATAGATCTCCGAGTAGCACTCGTCGGCGGCGATCACGAAGTTGTAGCGGTCGGACAGCTCGAACAGGCGCTTCCACTCGTCCAGCGACAGCACACGGCCGGTCGGGTTGCCGGGCGAGCAGACGTAAACGAGCTGGATGCGCTGCCAGTCGGCTTCGGGGATGGCGTCGAAGTTCGACCCGAAGTTGTCGTCCGGCAGGTTGTTGATGAAGTAGGGCTGGGCGCCGGCGAGGTAGGCCGCGCCTTCGTAGATCTGATAGAACGGGTTCGGGCAGACCACCAGGGCACCGGGCTTGGAGCCGTCGACGACGCACTGGGCGAAGGCGAACAGTGCCTCGCGGGAGCCATTGACCGGCAGCACCTGGGTGCCGGCATTCACGGAGGGCAGGCCATAGCGGCGCTCCAGCCAGCCGGCGATGGACTGGCGCAGCTGTTCGGAGCCCTGGGTGGTGGGGTAGTTGGCCAGGCCGCCGAGGTTGTCGATCAGCGTGTCGCGGATGAAGGCCGGCGTGGCGTGCTGCGGTTCGCCAATGGACAGGCGGATCGGCGAATACTCGGCCGGCGGCACGATGCCGTCCAACAGGGCCCGAAGCTTTTCGAAGGGATAAGGGTGGAGTTCCTGGAGATGCGGATTCACTTTCGGCGGATGTCCTGTGTTTTGGCCCTCGACGGGCATTCATTGCGCCGGCGCGGGGCCCGGCTTGGCCGCTGTCGGCGCGGCGCGGGGGAGAGCGGTCTGCCCTGTGGCCTCGTTTTGGGCCGGTGGTATTATAGCGGCGGCCGCCAATGCGGCACTGCAGCATCAACGGCGCTCCCGCCTCCTGCCCCTTGTTTTCTGGAATCCCGTGCGCCTCGCCAAACTCAAGCTTGCCGGCTTCAAGACCTTCGTCGACCCGACGACCGTGCTCACCCCGGGCAACCTGGTCGGTGTCGTCGGGCCGAACGGTTGCGGCAAGTCGAACATCATCGACGCGGTGCGCTGGGTGCTGGGCGAGTCGCGCGCCTCGGCGCTACGCGGTGGCTCGATGCAGGACGTCATCTTCAACGGCTCGACGACCCGCAAGCCGGTGTCGCGGGCCAGCGTCGAGCTGGTCTTCGACAACGCGGAGGGGCGCGCCGCCGGCCAGTGGAAGCCCTATGCGGAAGTGGCGGTGAAGCGGGTCCTCGACCGCAGCGGCGAATCCACCTATTTCATCAACGGCGTGCAGGTCCGCCGCAAGGACGTGATCGACCTGTTCCTGGGCACTGGCCTGGGGCCGCGGGCCTACGCGATCATCGAGCAGGGGATGATCTCGCGCATCATCGAGGCCCGCCCGGAAGAGGTGCGCGGCTTTCTCGAGGAGGCCGCCGGCGTCACCAAGTACCGGGAACGCCGCAAGGAGACCGAAGGCCGCCTGACCGACGCGCGGGACAACCTGGCGCGCCTGGACGACATCCGCAACGAGCTCGGCCAGCAGCTCGGCCGCCTGGAAGCCCAGGCCGCGGTGGCCGAGAAATACCACCGGCTGAATACCAGCCTGTCGGAACGCCAGAACCTGCTGTGGCTCCTCAAGCGCAACGAGGCGCGCGCCGAACGGGCTCGTCTGAGTGAAGAGCTGGCCGACGCCACCCGCCGTATCGAGGCGGACTCGACCCGCCTGCAGGAGCTGGAGGCCCAGCTGGAGGCGGCGCGGGACAGGCAGATGTCCGCCAACGAAGGCGTGCAGCTGGCCCAGAGCGCGCTGTTCACGGTGAGCTCCGAACTGACCCGCCTCGAAGGCGAACTGGCGCGCCTGCGCGACAGCCGGCGCCTGCTGGAAAGCCGCCTGGCCCAGTTGGAGCGGGACGATGCCCAGTGGCGCAGCCAGCAAGAGAACCTGGGCGCAGATGCTGAACGTTGGCAGAGCCTGCTCGAAAACGCCAGCCTGCGCGCCGAACAGGCCGAGGCGCGGCACGCGGAAGTCGAAGAGCGTCTGCCGGAGGCCGAGGAGGCCCAGCGCACCGCCGATACCACGGCTGCGGCCGTGCGGCGTGAACTGAACCAGGCCGAGCAGCAGATCCGTGTCGAAGAGGCGCACCGGGTCAGTAGCGAACGGACCCTCGAAACCCTGACCCAGCGCCGGGCGCGCCTGCAGCAGGAGCAGGCCTCCGTCCAGGCCCCCGATCTGCGCGCCGTTGCCGAAAAGGAAGCTGCGTTGGAGGAGGCCGAGGACACTCTGGCCCGCCACCAAGGCGAAATTGCCGACCTGCAGGCCGGCCTGCCCGCCGCCCAGCAGGCCCTCAAACAGGCGCTGGAGGCGGAGCGCCAAGCCCAGCGCCGGGCGACCGAATTGCGGGCGAGGCGCGAAGCCCTGGTTCAATTGCAGAACAAGGTGCAGGCCCAGGGCCAGCTGGGCGACTGGCTGAAACGCCATGGCCTGGAGGCGCTCAAGCCCTTGTGGCAGCGAATCCGTGTCGAAGCCGGCTGGGAGCTGGCGCTGGAGGCGGTATTGCGCGAGCGCCTGGCGGCTTTGCCGGCGTCCGACGGCCGCGCCGCGCTGGCCGCGCTGGCCGACCGGGTGCCGGGCGCGGTTGCCTTCCTGCTCGCCGATGCGGTGCCGGAACCCGTTGCTCCCGGCAATGCGCCGGATGGCGCCCGCCCGTTGCTGTCCCTCGTGCAGGCCGACGACGAGTTGTTGCCCCTGCTCGCCAGCTGGCTCGCGCAGGTCTTCGTGGTGGATGATCTCGGCCCTTGGCTGAGCCGGCGTGCCGAGTTGCTGCCTGGCCTGCGGCTGCTGACCAAGGAAGGGCATCAGCTGGATGCTTGCGTCCTCAGTCATTACGCTCCGGACTCCCGCACCCATGGGGTGATCGAACGCCAGCGGGAGATCGATCAGCTGGCGGCGGAAGTCGATTCCGCCCAGGAACAGGCATCGATGGCCCACGCCGGCGTCGGCGAAGCGGAAGAGCATGCGACCCGCCTGCAGGACTCCCTGACCCAGCTGCGGCGCGAGGCGCAGGCCTTGCAGGCGCGCGTGCATGCCGAGCAGGTTGAGGTGCTCAAGCTCAACCAGGCGCACCTGCGCTACGAAGAGCGCTGTGGCCAGATCGACCGCGACCTCGGCGAAATCGCCCACGGCGAGCAGGCCGAGCGGGACCGCCTGATGCGGGCCGAGACCGAGCTGGAGCGCAGCCGGGAAATGGCCGAGCTGCAGCGGGGCCGCCTGGATGCAGCGGAGGCCGTGCGGCAGGAGCGGGAACGTTCGCTGCGGGAGACTCGCGCGCTGGAGCAGGCGCTGTCGCGGGAGCTGCAGGAAGCCCGCCATTCCGAGCGGGAGTGCGCCAGCAAGCTCGAAGACATCGCCCGCAACCGGGCGCTGGCCGCCGAGCAGCTCGAACGCATTGCTGACGAGCTGGCGGAGCGTCGCGAGACGCTGATGGAGATCGACGAAGTCTCGGTGGCCGCGGCCCTGCAGGAGGCCGTGGGACTGCGCTCGGCACGGGAGTCCGCGCTAGCGGAGAGCCGCAACATTCTCGAGGACGCCAACGGACGCCTGCGGGCACTGGAGGAGGAACGCCAGCGCACCGAGCATGGGGCTGCGCCCCAGCGCGAACGCGTCGCCGACCTGCGCCTGCGTGTGCAGGCCGCGGAGATGGCTGAAGCCCAGCACGCTGCGCGCCTGGAGGAAGCCCAGGCCGACGAAGCCGCGCTGCTGCCGTTGCTGGTGCCGGACCTGAAGGAGACCTCGCTGCAGCGGGAAGTGGCCCGTCTGGGGCGGGAAATCACCGAGCTCGGGCCGGTCAATCTGGCCGCGCTGGACGAACTGAAAGCCGCGGCAGAGCGCAAGAATTACCTCGACATGCAGACTGAGGACTTGCTCGGCGCGATCGAAACCTTGGAGGATGCTATCCGCCGTATCGACCGGGAAACACGGGAGCAACTCCAAGAGACGTACAATACGGTCAATCGCCATTTCGGCAGCCTGTTCCCCATGTTGTTCGGTGGGGGGGAGGCTCGCCTGGTGCTGACGGGCGACGAGATCCTCGATGCGGGGATCACGATCGTCGCCCAGCCGCCGGGCAAGAAGAACAGTTCCATCCAGCTGCTTTCGGGCGGCGAAAAGGCCTTGACGGCGATTGCGCTGGTGTTCTCCATGTTCCAGCTCAATCCGGCGCCGTTCTGTATGCTGGATGAGGTCGACGCGCCACTCGACGACTCGAACACCGAGCGTTACTGCCAGATGGTCAAGCGCATGTCGTCGCAAACCCAGTTCGTGTTCATCAGTCACAGCAAGATCACGATGGAAATCGCGCAGCAGCTGGTGGGTGTCACGATGCAGGAGCAAGGTGTATCGCGGGTGGTGGAAGTGGATATCGAGGAAGCGCTGCGTCTGGCCGAAACGGCCCCGGCGTAGTCCGGAATACAAGGGAAATCGATGGCAATCAACGAATTGCAGATGGGTCTGGTCGGTGCCGGCGGTGCCGTGGTGATCGGCATCTTCGCGTTCAACAAGTGGCAGGAACGCAAGCACCGCAAGCAGACGGAGCAGGTCACCGCGAGCGTGCAGGAGCCCGTGCTCAGCGAGTTGCCGACGGGGGCGGGCGCCGAGCGGATCGAGCCGGTGATCAGTGCCGAGCAGCAGGCGCGTGTGGTGCCGAGCGCCCAGTCCGTCAAGGACGCCAGCGCGCGGCGGGTGCCGCCGCTGCTGCCGCCCGAGGTGGACGAGCGGGCCGACTGGGTGATCCGTATTGAATCCATAGAGCCGCTGGTCGCCGTCCGCCTGTGGCAGGCCGCGACGCAGCAGTGCGGTGATATCGCCAAGCCGGTACGCTGGTTCGGTTTTTCCGACACCTCCAACCGCTGGGAGCAGGTGACGGCCCATAGTGCCGGCACCTATCACTGGGTCTGTGCGGCGCTGCAACTGGTGGACCGCCGCGGCCCGGCGAGTGAGGGCGATCTGGCCCACCTGTCCGACAGCTTGCAGCACATGTGCGACATCTTCATGGCCATCCCATCGCTGCCCGCCCGCAATGAGGCGCTGTCACGAGCGGCCGAGCTGGACCGTTTCTGCGCAGGCGTGGACATCCAGATCGGCGTCAACGTGGTTGCCCGCAACCAAGCTTTTGCGGGCACCAAGCTGCGTGGCCTGGCGGAGGCCGCCGGCCTGGAACTGCTCGGCGACGGCTGCTTCCATGCCCGTGACGAACTGGGCAACAGCCAGTTTGTGCTCGGAAACCTGGAGCCGGTGCTGTTTGCGGCGGAGGAAATGCGCGGCCTGAATACCAAGGGCGTTACGCTGACCCTGGACGTGCCGCGGGTCGCCGATGGCGTGCGGGTCTTCGAGCGCATGATGGGCTTTGCCCAGCAATTGGCCGAGGCGCTCAACGGGGCCGTCGTGGACGATAACAGCAATCCCTTCGGCGACAAGGCCATTGGCCTGATCCGAACCCAGATCGAGCAGTTCCAGGGGCAGATGGCCGAATGTGACATTGCGCCGGGCTCGCCGTTGGCACAGCGCCTGTTTTCCTGAGCGGGGTGCGGATGACTGTCAGTCAGGAAACCCGTGCCCGGGCGGCTGTGCTGCGCGCCGAACTGGAACGCCATGAACATGCCTACTACGTGCTCGATGCGCCGACTGTGCCGGACGCCGAGTATGACCGCCTGTTCCGTGAGCTGCAGGAACTGGAAGCAGCCAACCCCGAATTACTGACGCCGGATTCGCCGACTCAGCGCGTCGGCGGTCAGCCATCGTCCGAGCTGGCCTCGGTGGCCCATGTGGTGCCGATGCTGTCGATCCGCACCGAGACCGACACCACCGACCAGGGCGCAGTCAATTTCGACCAGCGGGTGCGCCGGGCGCTGGGCCTCGACGAGCAGGCACCGCCGGTCGTCTATGCGGCGGAACTCAAGTTCGACGGTCTCGCAATCAGCCTGCGTTATGAAGACGGCGTGCTGGTCCAGGCGGCCACGCGCGGCGACGGCAGCACCGGCGAGGATGTGACGCGCAACGTGCGCACCGTCCGCCAGATTCCGCTGCGTCTCAAGGGTGAGGTGCCGCCGGTGCTGGAGGTGCGTGGCGAGATCTACATGCGCCGCGATGAATTCGAACGCTTCAATGCCCGCCAGGAAGCGGCGGGGCAGAAGGTCTTCGTCAATCCGCGCAACGCGGCGGCGGGCAGCCTGCGCCAGCTCGACCCGAACATTACGGCGCAGCGGCCGCTGTCCTTCTTCGCCTATGGCCTCGGCGACGTGCAGGGCTGGGCGCAGCCTGACACCCACAGCGGTGTGCTTGATGCGCTGGCGGCTTTCGGCCTGCCGGTCTGCGAGCACCGTACCCGTGCCGAGGGGCCGGAGGCGCTGGCCCGGTTCCACACCGAGATGGCGGCGCAGCGCGAGCGCCTGCCGTTTGACATCGACGGCGTGGTTTACAAGGTGGACAGCATCGCCCGCCAGCTGGAGCTGGGCTTTGTATCCCGCGAGCCGCGCTGGGCGGTGGCGCACAAGTATCCGGCCCAGGAAGTGGCGACGCGCCTCATCGGCATCGATGTGCAGGTGGGGCGGACCGGCGCGTTGACGCCGGTGGCGCGGCTGGAGCCGGTATTCGTCGGCGGGGTGACGGTTACCAACGCGACGCTGCACAACCAGGGTGAGATTGACCGCAAGGATGTGCGCCTCGGCGATTGGGTCATCGTACGCCGCGCTGGCGATGTGATCCCGGAAGTCGTCGGCCCGATCGTTGAGCGGCGCGAAGGTGAGCTGGAGCGCTTCGACCTCCTCAAGTCCTACCCAACCTGCCCGGAATGCGGTTCCCACGTCGTTCGTGGCGAAGATGAGGCGGTGGCACGGTGTACCGGGGGCCTGTTCTGCCCGGCCCAGTGCAAGCAGGCGCTGTTGCACTTTGCGGGCCGGCGGGCGGTGGATATCGATGGGCTTGGCGAGCAGATCGTTAATCAGCTGGTCGAGGCCGGCATCGTCAAGACGCCGGCGGACCTCTACGACGTCAGCAGGGTCAATGCCGAGGTGCTGGCGGGACTGGAGCGGATGGGTGAGAAGTCCGCCGCCAACCTGGTGCAGGCCATCGATACCAGCCGCGAGACCACGCTAGCGCGCTTCATCTTCGCGCTGGGCATCCGTAATGTCGGCGAAACGACTGCCAAGGATCTGGCCCGCCATTTCGGCGGACTCGAAGCCCTGCTGGGCACCGACGAGGCAGCGCTGCTGGCGTTGCCGGACGTGGGGCCGGTGGTGGCGCGCAGCATCGCCGAGTTCTTTGCCGAAGCGCACAACCGGGAGGTCATCGCCGCGCTACGCCGGGAGATGCGCTGGCCGGAGAGTGCGCCGGCGCCCAGTCGTCCGACCGAAGGCGGTTTGGCTGGCAAGACCTTCGTGCTGACCGGCACGCTGCCGAGCCTGCGACGCGACGAGGCCGCCGCGATGATCGAGGCTGCAGGCGGCAAGGTCAGCGGCTCGGTCTCCAAGAAGACCAGCTACGTGGTGGCCGGGGCCGAGGCGGGCAGCAAGCTCGAAAAGGCGCAACAACTTGGCGTCATAATCCTGGACGAGGACGCGTTGTGCGCCCTGCTTGCATCGGTCGAACCGGGACGGCCCGGCGACCAGGGCCAATTATTCGGGGAAGGATGATGAAGAAAGTGACGAAGGCGGTGTTTCCCGTCGCGGGTCTGGGTAGCCGCTTCCTGCCGGCGACCAAGGCCAGTCCGAAGGAAATGATGCCGATCGTGGACAAGCCGCTGATCCAGTACGCGGTGGAAGAAGCCGTGGCGGCCGGGGTGACCGACCTGGTGTTCATCACTGGGCGCTCCAAGCGGGCCATCGAGGATCATTTCGACAAGGCCTACGAGCTCGAGACCGAGCTGGAGATGCGTGGCAAGACCGAGCTGCTGAAGATCGTGCGGGATACCGTGCCGTCCCATGTCAATTGCATCTACATCCGCCAGGCAGAGGCGCTCGGGCTTGGCCACGCGGTGCTGTGCGCCGCACCGGTGGTTGGTGACGAGCCCTTCGCGGTGCTATTGGCCGACGACCTGCTCGACTCTCAGGGCCAGGCGCCGGTGTTGAAGCAAATGACCGATGTCTTCAACTACCATCGCTGCTCCGTGCTCGGGGTAATGAACGTGGCACCAGACCAGACCCGGCAGTACGGCATCGTGAGTACTGAGAGGGATAGCGGTGAGTTGCAGCGCGTGACTGGCATCGTCGAGAAGCCGAAGCCTGAAGAGGCGCCGTCCACGCAGGCGGTGATCGGCCGCTACATCCTGACCGGGCGGATCTTCGAGCATCTGCGCCAGCTCAAGCCGGGCGCTGGTGGCGAACTGCAACTGACCGATGCCATCGCGTCCTTGCTGCAGGAGGAGGCGGTGCTGGCTTACCAGTTCAAGGGCGTTCGCTACGATTGTGGTTCCAAGCTGGGCTATCTGCAGGCAACGGTCGAGCTCGGTCTGCGTCATGCGGAAGTGGGCACGGAGTTCGCGGCTTTCCTGGCTTCGCGGCAAGTGTGATCCGCTGATCCGGCATCGGATCGACGGGATAAAAAAAGCGCAACTCATGGCGAGTTGCGCTTTTTATTGCGCTGCCGGCATGGCGCCGGCAGTCGAGGCGTAATTAAGCGTCGTCGCGGGCAGCACGCTTGCGCTCGTGTTCCTTCAGGAAGCGCTTGCGCAGGCGGATGGACTTCGGCGTGATTTCCACGATTTCGTCATCGGCGATGAATTCGATGGCGGATTCGAGGGTCAGCTGGATCGGGTTGATCAGACGGACTGCTTCGTCGGTGCCGGAGGCGCGGACGTTGGTGAGCTGCTTGCCCTTGATCGGGTTCACCACGAGGTCGTTGTCGCGGGTGTGGATGCCGATGATCATGCCTTCGTACAGGGCGTCGCCCGGGCTCACGAACATGCGGCCGCGATCCTGCAGGTTCCACAGGGCGTAGGCCACGGCTTCGCCGTCGTTCTGGGAGATCAGCACGCCGTTGCGTCGCTCGGCCATGGCGCCGGCCATCGGGCTGTAGTCGTCGAACACGTGGCTGGCCAGGCCGGTGCCACGGGTCATGGTCAGGAACTCGCCCTGGAAGCCAATCAGGCCGCGGGCCGGGATGCGGTACTCGAGGCGCACGCGGCCCTTGCCGTCCGGCGCCATGTCCTGCAGTTCGCCACGGCGGCGACCGAGTTCTTCCATCACGCCGCCCTGGTGTTCCTCCTCCACGTCCACCGTGAGCATTTCGTACGGTTCGCACTTGACGCCGTCGATCTCCTTGAAGACCACACGCGGACGACCGACGGCCATTTCATAGCCTTCACGGCGCATGTTTTCGAGGAGGATGGTGAGGTGTAGTTCGCCGCGGCCGGACACTTCGAAGGTGTCGGAGTCGTTGGTGAAGTTCACGCGCAGTGCGACGTTCTTGAGGAGTTCCTTCTCAAGACGCTCGCGGATCTGGCGGCTGGTGACGAACTTGCCTTCACGGCCGGCCAGCGGGGAGCTGTTGACCATGAAGTTCATGGTCAGGGTGGGCTCGTCCACAGCGATCGGGGTCATGCCTTCCAGACAGTCCGGGTCGCACAAGGTCACACCGATGTTGACCTGCTGGATGCCCGCCACCAGCACGATGTCGCCGGCTTCGGCCACCTCGGCGGGGGAGCGTTCCAGGCCCTTGAAGGTCAGGATCTGGGAAACCTTGCCCTTGCCGCGGTTCTCTTCGCCGTACATAACGACGAGTTCTTGGTTGGGCTTGATGCGGCCGCGCTTGATGCGGCCGATGCCGATCTGGCCCATGTAGGTGGAGTAGTCGAGGGAGCAGATCTGCATCTGCAGCGGGCCGTCGGCATCCACTTCGGGGGCCGGCACGTGCTTGAGGATGGCTTCGAACAGCGGGCGCATGTCCTTGCGCTCGTCTTCGAGGTTTTCCATCGCGAAGCCGTTGAGGCCGGAGGCGTAGATGATCGGGAAGTCGAGCTGCTCGTCGGTAGCACCGAGCTTGTCGAACAGGTCGAAGGTGTGGTTGATGACCCAGTCGGGGCGAGCGCCCGGACGGTCGATCTTGTTAATGACGACGATGGGCTTGAGACCCAGGGCGAGTGCCTTGCGGGTCACGAAGCGGGTCTGGGGCATCGGGCCTTCGACCGAGTCAACGAGCAGCAGAACACTGTCGACCATGGACAGCACACGCTCCACTTCACCACCGAAGTCGGCGTGTCCCGGGGTGTCGACGATGTTGATGTGGGTGTCGCCATACTGGATCGCACAGTTTTTCGACAGGATGGTGATGCCCCGTTCCTTTTCGATGTCGTTGCTGTCCATCACTCGTTCGTTGACCTGCTGGTTGTCACGGAAAGTGCCGGACTGGCGCAGGAGTTGGTCGACGAGGGTGGTCTTGCCGTGGTCAACGTGGGCAATGATGGCGATGTTGCGGATGGAGCGGGACATGGGGTTGGACACCGGAAGTGCTTGAATAAAGCGGTATTTTAGCATGTCTTGCGCGATGCAGCATCGACAGACCCGGTCTGGGGGCGTGCTAAGATGCGCGGCCAACACGGATTTTGAGGAGCGGCCGGCATGCTGGCGATTATTGGCGGTAGTGGATTGACCCAACTGGCGAGCCTGGATCTGATCCGCAGGGAGGTGGTTCGCACGCCCTATGGTGAGCCTTCCGGAGCGCTGACATTTGGGCGTTTGTGCAATCGTCCGGTGGTATTCCTAGCCCGTCACGGCTACGGCCACACCATTCCGCCCCATCGGGTGAACTATCAGGCCAACCTGTGGGCGCTTCATCAGGCCAAGGCTGACGCAATCATCTCGGTGGCCTCGGTCGGTGGCATCCGGGCTGACCTGTGCCCGGGCACCTTGATTGTCCCCGACCAGATCATCGACTACACCTGGGGGCGCAAGAGCACCTTCCACGACAGCTCTGAAGAGCCTGTCGTGCATATTGATTTCACCGAGCCGTACGACGCGGCGCTGCGCCAGCGGATCCTTGCCGCCGGTGCGCTGGCGGGGGAAACCCTCATTGATGGCGCTGTTTATGCCGCCACCCAGGGGCCGCGTCTCGAAACCGCGGCCGAGATCAACCGGCTGGAGCGCGACGGTGCCGATCTGGTAGGCATGACCGGCATGCCCGAGGCGGCGCTGGCTCGTGAGCTTGGCATTCCCTATGCGGCGATCAATGTGGTGGCCAATTTCGCCGCCGGCCGTGCCAGCAGCGCCAGCGGCATCTGCTTCGATAGCATCGACGTGGTGCTGCGCGAAGCCATGGGCCGCGTGCGGCGCGTTCTCGACCACATCTGCGAAGCATGATCCGCGACGTTCTGCGCATGGGTGATCCGCGTCTGCTGAAGGTGTCCAGGCCTGTCGAGGCCTTCGGTACCTCCGAACTGGTGGCGCTGATTGCCGATCTGCGCGACACGATGCGGCACCTGAACGGAGCGGGCATCGCCGCGCCGCAGATCGGCGTCGATCTGCGCGTCGTGATTTTCGGCGGCGGTCCCAGTCCGCGTTATCCGGATGCCTCGGCCGTGCCGGATACGGTGCTGATCAACCCGACCCTGATTCCGCTGAATGGAAGCGAGGAGGGGGGCTGGGAAGGCTGTCTGTCCGTGCCCGGCTTGCGGGGCTGGGTGCCGCGCTGGACGCAGCTGCGCTATACCGGGTTCGACGAGTACGGGGTGCCGATCGATCGGCTGGCGACGGGCTTCCACGCTCGCGTGGTGCAGCACGAATGCGATCACCTGGACGGCGTGCTGTATCCGGCGCGGGTGCGCGACTTCTCCCGCTTCGGCTTTACCGATGTGTTGTTTCCAGATGGCTCGGTGGCGGCCGACGACTGAGCGCCGGCCGCGCATCGGTCAGACGGCCAGTTTTTCCAGCAGGTCCGATTCGATCTTCAGCACCTGGGCGTCTTGGGTCAGGCCGGGGCCGCTGATCAGGAAGGTATCCTCGACGCGTTCGCCGAGCGTTGCGATCTTTGCGGTGTGCAGGTTGATGCCGTAGTGGGTCAGCGTCTCGGCGACGCCGAACAGCAGTCCGGGACGGTCTGCCGCGGTGACCGACATGATGAAGTGCTGGCCGCGCTCGTCCGGCCGGATGCTGACTTCCGGCGTGATCGGGAAGTGCTTGACTTCCCGCGACAGGCGGCCATTGGCGGGCTGATCCACCGGCGCGTTGGTGCGCAGGCGCTCGGTGAGGTCGTGTTCCAGCAGGTTGATCAGGTCGCGGTAGTGCACTTCCTCCTGGCCGGGGTCGAGCAGCACGAAGCTGTCGAGTGCGTAGCCGTGGCGGGTGGTGTGGATCTTGGCGTCGGCGATGGTGAAGCCGAGGCGCGCGAAGAAGCCGCATAGGCGCATGAACAGATCGCGCTGGTCCTGCATATAGACCATGACCTGCAGGCCTTCACCCACGTGGCTGAGGCGGGCCTTGACGACCGGCTCGCCGGCTTCCACCCGGTAGTACAGCATGCGTGCGTGCCAGGCGATTTCCTCTGGATCGTGGCGCAGGAAGTAAACCGTGTCGAGCTGATCCCATAGGGCGTCTTCGGTGCCGGGGCGCAGGCCGTAGTAGCGCAGCAGGTTGCGGGCGTCGTCCTGGCGGATTGGCGTGCCCAGGGCCTGCTGCGGCGTGGCGCCGCGGAGCAAGCGCTGCGTAGTGAAGAACAGGTCTTCAAGCAACTTGCCCTTCCAGCCGTTCCAGACCTTGGGGCTGGTGCCGCGGATGTCGGCGTGGGTCAGGATGTACAGCGCGGTCAGGTTGCGTTCGCTCTTGACTAGCGCTGCGAAGCGCCGGATGACATCCAGGTCGGACAGATCCTGCTTCTGCGCGACGTTGGACATGGACAGGTGGTGTTCGACGAGCCATTCCACCAAGTTGGTATCTGCCGCCTCGAGGCCGTGGGATTCGCAGAAGTCCCGGGCATCCTTCATTCCGAGCTTGGAGTGGTCTCCGCCGCGGCCCTTGGCGATGTCATGGAAGAGCGCCGCAATGTAGATCAGCCACGGTTTCTCGAAGCTGGTGCACAGGCGCGTCAGCAGCGGGTATTCGTGGGCGTGTTCGGCCACCACGAATCGGCGGACGTTGCGCAGCACCTGCAGGATGTGCTGGTCCACTGTGTAAACGTGGAACAAGTCGTGCTGCATCTGGCCGACAATGCGTCGCCAGGCTGGCAGGTAGAAGCTCAGGATGCCGTACTGGTTCATGCGCCGCAGTTCATGTACGACGCCGCGCTTCTGCTGCAGCAGGCGCAGGAACAACGCCTTGTTGGCGGGGTTCTGGCGGAACTCTACATTGATCAGCTTGCGTCCGCGCCACAGGGCGCGCAGCGTGCGGGCTGTCATGCCCTTCAGCTCCGAGCGCTGTTCGAGCAGCAGGAAGCATTCGAGCAGGGCGCTCGGGTGGCGGTCGAAGACGCCTTCGTCCCGCACATCCAGAAGCTCGCGCACGCACTGGAAGCGTTCGTTGATGTTGATGGCCGCCGGGTAGCGGTTGGGGAAGAATTCGACGCCGAAGTTCAGCAGCAGGATGGTGTTGAGCTGGGTGACCTTCTTGGCTGTCCGGTAGTACTCCTGCATGAAGACTTCGGAGGCCCGGCGCACGTCGTTTGATTCGTAGCCGAACTGGCGGGCGAGCTTGTCCTGGTGGTCGAACAGCAGTCGGTCCTCCCGGCGGCCCGTGATGTGGTGCAGGCGGATCCGTGTGTGCTGCAGGAAGCGCTCCACCTCGCGCAGTTCGGTGGCCTCCTCGTCGGTGATCAGGCTGTGCTTCGCGAGATCGCGCCAGTGGGTGCCAAAGCCCGCTGCGCGGCTGACCCAGCCAATCAGCTGCAAGTCGCGCAGGCCGCCGGGACTTTCCTTGCAGTTGGGTTCCAGAGAGTAGGGTGTTTCGTTGTGGCGCGTGTAGCGCTGTTCCTGCTCAAGGCGCTTGGCTTTGAAGAACTGGCCCGGGTTGAGCCGTTCCCGCAGGTGCTGCTCGAACTGAGCATAAAGGGGGCGGTTGCCGCACAGGAACCTGGCCTCCAGAAGGTTGGTCATCACCGTCACGTCAAGGGCGGCTTCCTCCAGGCACTCCGCTTCGGTTCGCACGCTGTGGCCGATGTCCAGGCCGACGTCCCACAGTAGGCCGATCATCTGAGTCAGGCGTTCCTGCAGATCCTCGTCCGGCTGGCCGTCGAGCAGAAACAGCAGATCGACGTCCGAGCACGGGAAGAGCTCATCACGTCCGTAACCGCCCACGGCGACCAGGGTTGCTGATGTAGGCAGGCCGAAGTCCTTCCAAAGGTCCAGCAATACGCCATCCACCAGATGTGAGCGACCCTTGAGAATGGGGTCGGTCAGCGGCCTGGCCTCGTAGGCTGCGCGCAGGGTCTCGCTGCCGGCCTTCAGGCGGCCCTTGTAGCGGGCGATGAGTTCCCTGGTGACGTCGAGTGGAATGA
Organism: Zoogloea sp. JDB1; assembly: GCF_056724025.1. NCBI lineage: Bacteria > Pseudomonadati > Pseudomonadota > Betaproteobacteria > Rhodocyclales > Zoogloeaceae > Zoogloea > Zoogloea sp. JDB1. Next base: position 4,458,331 of record NZ_CM161496.1, on the reverse strand, counting down.
TGGAGGTGGTTTCGGGCATGTTCTGGCGGATGCTCAGGGCAGGAGGTGAGCGACGATGTCCGGGCGGGCGGGTGAGCCCGCCGACAGGGTCAGGACCTCGACGCCTGTCTCGGTGACGAGCAGCATGTGTTCCCATTGAGCCGACAGACTGCGATCGCGGGTGACGATGGTCCACCCATCGGGGAGCTCGGAGATGGCGGCCTTGCCGGCGTTGATCATTGGCTCGATGGTGAAGACCATGCCGGGCGTAAGTTCCAGGCCCGTTCCGGGCTTGCCGTAATGGAGCACCTGGGGATCTTCATGGAAATTGGCGCCGATGCCATGCCCGCAGAACTCGCGCACCACCGAAAAACCATTCTTCTCCGCGTGCGCCTGGATCGCGTGACCAATATCCCCGAGATGGGCACCAGGCTTCACTTGCGCGATGCCGAGCCACAGGCATTCGTATGTAATATGGCATAGCCGCTTTGCAAGGATACCCGCGTCGCCAACGACGAACATGCGGCTGGTGTCGCCGTGATAGCCGTCCTTGATGACGGTGATGTCCAGATTGACGATGTCCCCCTTCTTGAGAGCTTTGTCGCTTGGAACGCCGTGGCAGACCTGGTGGTTGATCGACGTGCAGATCGACTTGGGGTATGGCTGGTAGCCGGGCGGACAGTAATTCAGTGGTGCAGGAATGCAACCTTGTACATCTACCATGTAGTCATGGCACAGCTTGTCGAGTTCGGCGGTGGTGATGCCGGGCTTGATGAAGGGCGTGATGTAGTCCAGGACTTCTGAGCCTAGTCGGCCCGCGATGCGCATCTTTTCGATTTCTTCGGGCGTTTTTATGGAGACGCTCATGGAGGCATGATTTTGTTGGGTTTCAGGCCTATTAGGCTAGCTCAAGCCGAATTCGTGGGCAATGCAAGGATTGTCCTGGAAGTGCGAAGCTCTGCAGGGGCGGTCTTGAGAGGGCTCTACAAATGCTGATATACTTGGAGGCTTGTCTAACCTGACGTTGGGCAAAATTCACACGCCTGACCCTTTGGGGTTTGTGAATCCTTGTTATGGATTCAAAGCGGAGCCGTTTTGCAGAAAGGCTGCACGGCAGGTCGGGCGGCGGTTAAACCTCAGTATTGGAGTAGAAAATGTCTGTCACCATGCGTCAAATGCTCGAAGCGGGCGTTCACTTTGGTCACCAAACCCGTTTCTGGAACCCGAAGATGGCCCCCTTCATCTTCGGTCAGCGCAACAAGATCCATATCGTCAACCTCGAGAAGACCCTCGTCAAGTACAACGAGGCTATGGATTTCGTGCGCAAACTGGCAGCCAATCGCGGCAACATTCTGTTCGTCGGCACCAAGCGCCAGGCGCGTGAAATCGTCGCCGAAGAGGCCCGCCGTGCCGGCATGCCTTACGTCGATGAGCGCTGGCTCGGCGGCATGCTGACCAACTTCAAGACCGTCAAGGTTTCCATCAAGCGCCTGAAGGACATGGAAGCTATGGTCGAAGACGGCTCTGTCGAGCGTCTGTCCAAGAAGGAAGCCTTGCTGGCCTCGCGCGAACTGGAAAAGTTGCAGAAGAGCCTCGGCGGCATCAAGGATCTGGGCGGCCTGCCGGATGCGCTGTTCGTTATTGACGTCGGCTACCACAAGATCGCGATCACCGAAGCCAACAAGCTGGGTATTCCGGTCGTGGCTGTTGTCGATACCAATCACACTCCCGAAGGCGTTGACTTCGTGATCCCGGGTAACGATGACTCCTCCCGCGCGATCCGTCTGTACGCCCGCGGCGTTGCCGATGCGGTTCTGGAAGGCAAGAACCACGTGATCCAGGAAATCGTGGCTGCCGGTTCCGACGAGTTCGTCGAAGTGGAAGACGGCGCTGAAGAGCAAGCCTGATTTCCGTCGAATCCGATCAAATAGTTATTAGGAGCAAGCATGGCGGAAATCACCGCAAGCATGGTCAAGGAACTGCGCGAGAAGACTGACGCGCCGATGATGGAGTGCAAGAAGGCCCTCTCCGAAGCTGCTGGCGACATGGCCAAGGCCGAGGAAATCCTGCGCGTAAAGCTGGGCAACAAGGCCTCCAAGGCTGCCGCCCGCGTAACCGCTGAAGGTATCGTCGGTGTGTACATCTCTGGTGACGCGAAGCTCGGCGCCATCGTTGAAGTGAATTGTGAGACCGACTTCGTCGCCAAGAACGACGACTTCCTGGGTCTCGCGAAGAGCCTGGCTGAGCTGGTTGCCACCAAGAATCCGGCTGACGTTGATGCGCTGTCTGCCCTGGATCTGGGCGGTCAGTCCGTCGAGGAAGTTCGCAAGGCTCTGGTCGGCAAGATCGGCGAGAACATGTCCATCCGTCGTTTCTCCCGAATCGACGCCAAGGGCGCTGTGGCCAGCTACATCCACGGCGGCTCCAAGATCGGTGTGCTGATCGACCTCGTTGGTGGTGACGAAGCGCTGGCGAAGGATATCGCCATGCATATCGCCGCTTCCAAGCCGAAGTCCCTGGATGCTTCCGGCGTGCCCGCCGAGTTGCTGGACGTCGAGCGTCGTATTGCCATCGAGAAGGCCCGTGAAGCCGGCAAGCCGGAAGCCATGCTCGAGAAGATTGCCGAAGGCACCGTGCAGAAGTTCCTGAAGGACGTCACGCTGCTGGATCAGGTCTTCGTGAAGGCCGAGGACGGCAAGCAGACCATCGCTCAGCTGCTGAAGGCGAAGGGCGCTTCCGTCGCCAGCTTCACCCTGTACATCGTGGGTGAAGGCATCGAGAAGAAGGTTACCGACTTTGCTGCTGAAGTGGCCGCCCAGGCTGCTGCCGCTGCCCAGAAGTAAGAAAGGTGACAGGACGATGAGCCAGCCCGCTTACAAGCGCATTCTCCTCAAGCTTTCCGGTGAGGCCCTAATGGGTGATGATGCCTATGGCATCAACCAGGAGGTGGTGGCCCGGATCGTCGGTGATGTGGTGGAAGTTACACGCATCGGTGTCGAGGTAGGGGTTGTGATTGGCGGCGGGAACATCTTCCGTGGAATGGCGGGAGCCGCGACCGGTATGGATCGCGCGACCGCCGACTACATGGGGATGCTGGCCACCGTCATGAACGCAATGGCCCTCGGTGACGCGTTCCGCGCCGCCGGGGTCAATGCCCGAGTTCAGTCCGCGCTGCGTATCGACCAGGTGGTCGAGCCGTATATTCGCGGAAAGGCAATCCGTTACCTCGAAGAGGGGCGGGTGGTCATCTTTGGTGCCGGCACAGGCAATCCTTTCTTTACGACCGATACGGCGGCTGCACTGCGTGGTTCCGAAATCGGAGCGGATATCGTCCTCAAGGCTACCAAAGTTGATGGAATCTACACGGCTGATCCCAAGAAGGATCCTTCCGCGACCCGCTTTCACAAGATTTCGTTCGATGAAGCCATCGCACGCAATCTGGCGGTGATGGATGCGACGGCGTTCGCGCTGTGCCGTGACCAGCGTCTGCCGATCAATGTCTTCAGCCTTTTCAAGACTGGTGCGTTGAAGCGCATCGTTCTCGGTGAGGACGAAGGCACGCTGGTTTACTGCTGAGGAAAGAGTGATGATTCCAGAGCTGAAGAAAACGACCGAGCTCAAGATGCAGAAGTCCATCGATGCGCTCAAGCAGGATCTCGCCAAAGTGCGTACCGGTCGTGCGCATGCAGGGATTCTGGATCATGTGATCGTCGAATATTATGGCAATCCCGTGCCGATCAATCAGGTTGCCAACATCACGCTGATCGATGCCCGCACGATCGGTGTCCAACCTTGGGAAAAGCCCATGGTTGGCAAGATCGAGAAGGCAATCCGCGATTCGGATCTCGGCCTGAATCCGGCATCGCAGGGTGAGGTCATCCGTGTGCCGATGCCGCCTCTGACCGAAGAGCGTCGCAAGGAGCTGATCAAGGTCGTCAAGCACGAAGGTGAAGGTGCCAAGGTTGCCGTGCGCAATCTGCGTCGTGATGCCAATGCATCGCTGAAGGATGCTGTTAAGGCGAAGACGATTTCTGAGGACGACGAGCGTCGTACTCAGGATGATGTTCAAAAACTGACCGACAAGGCGATCGTCGAAATCGACAAGCTGCTCGCTCAGAAAGAACAAGAACTGATGCAGATCTGACCTTCTCGGTCGGATTTTTTCCGCTCTCCCTCAGACGGACGGATCATGGTGCGATTGCCCTTTCTCAGCTCCACGCGGGGTGTACCCGAGGCGGCGAAAATTCCGCGGCATATCGCCATCATCATGGACGGCAATGGGCGTTGGGCGCGAAAGCGCCTGATGCCTCGCGTCGCTGGCCATGCGAAGGGTGTCGATGCACTGCGGGAAGTCATCCGGACCTGTCTGGATCGCGGGGTCGAATATCTGACGGTCTTTGCGTTCAGTTCGGAAAACTGGCGTCGTCCCAAGGACGAGGTTTCGTTCCTGATGCAGTTGTTCATGAAGTCGCTCAAGCTGGAGATCGAGCGTATTCACCGCAACAACATGCGTCTGCGTGTCGTCGGCGATCTGGCCGGATTCGACAAGCCGCTGGTGGATCTGATCCGTGATTCGGAAGCCCTCACGGCGGCCAATACGGGCATGCATCTGACCATCTGCGCCAACTATGGTGGGCGTTGGGACGTTTTGCAAGCCGTCGAGAAGATGCTGGCTTCTTCTCCCGGTGTAACGAGCGGGTTCTCGGAAGACGATCTTGCACCGCATCTGGCCTTGAGCTTCTGTCCTGAGCCGGACCTCTTCATTCGTACCGGTGGTGAGCAGCGCATCAGCAACTTCATGCTGTGGCAGTTGGCTTATTCGGAACTCTATTTCACCGACAAGCTCTGGCCCGAATTCGGGGAGGCCGCGCTGGACGAGGCGATTCTGTCCTATCAGCAGCGGGAGCGCCGTTTTGGGCGCACCAGTGAGCAGGTTGTGTCCGGCGGGCCAGACTCTTCCGTTCCTGGTCATGCTTAAAGCGCGGGTTATTACCGCGCTCGTCCTGCTGGTGGGCTTGCTGTCGGCTCTATTTCTGCTTCCCGCTGTCGGTTGGCTTGTCTTTTCATCCCTGATCTGCGCGCTCGCGGCAACAGAGTGGGCTTCCATGCTTGGGTTTTCTACCTCGCGGAAGCGCCTGTACGCGTTGTTGCTGGGGGGGCTGTGCCTTGCGATGGGACTTGTCGCGGGCCTGCATCTTGAGGCGACGGTTGCGCCGTTTGCGCTGGAGCCGATCTATGCGGTTGGGGCACTCTTCTGGCTGCTGTGCGTTCCGTTCTGGCTATGGGCCAAATGGCGTTTGCCGGATAGCGCGGCGGCGCCCTTGATCGGTTGCGTGTTGCTGGTGCCGCCCAGTCTCGCTATTGCGCATCTCCGACTGCTCAGCCCATGGCTGCTGCTCGGGGTCATGGCCGCGGTATGGATAGCCGACATCTCCGCCTATTTCGTCGGGCGTACCTTTGGCAAGCGTAAGCTGGCGCCTTCCATCAGTCCCGGCAAGAGCTGGGAAGGCGCCTATGGAGCAGTGGCCGCAGTGACGCTGTATGGCCTTGCCTGCATTTCCTATTGGGGCTCCGTCAAAGGGCTTGGGTTGTTACCAGTCGCCCTTCTGCTGGTTGGCTTCACGGCGCTCAGCATCATTGGCGATCTGTTCGAGTCCCTCGTCAAGCGTCAAGCCGGCGTGAAGGATAGCGGGACCTTGTTGCCTGGCCATGGAGGAGTCCTCGACCGGATCGACAGTCTGACTTCCACATTGCCGGTCGTCGCGCTGATTGCCCTCTGGATGGCACGATAAAGATCATGATTCAAGGGAAAAAGCTCATTACCGTGCTGGGGGCGACGGGCTCCATCGGCGTCAGCACGCTCGACGTGGTTTCGCGTCACCCGGATCGTTACAGCGTTTTTGCATTGACGGCGCATCGGCAGGTGGACAAGCTGCTGGCCCAGTGTCTAGAGCATCGTCCGGCCTACGCGGTCATGGCAAGTGCCGATGATGCGCTGCGCCTGCAGGCCATGCTGGAGCGCGAAGGTTGCTGCACCGAAGTGCTGTCCGGCAGCGAGGCGCTGGTCGAGGTCGCATCGGCACCCGAGGTCGACATGGTCATGGCGGCCATTGTCGGCGCGGCGGGCTTGCCGCCCGCCCTCGCTGCGGCGCGTAGCGGAAAGCGGATCCTGCTAGCCAACAAGGAAGCCTTGGTCATGTCCGGGGCGCTGTTCATGCAGGAGGTCGCTGCGGGCGGGGCCAGCCTGCTGCCCATCGACAGTGAGCACAATGCGATCTTCCAGGGGCTTCCCGCAGGGTTCGAGCGCGGCCTGGATGGCAGTGGCGTAACCCGCATCCTGCTGACGGCGTCTGGTGGGCCCTTCCTCAATAAGCCTATCGAGGAGTTGGCTGCAGTGACGCCTGAAATGGCGTGCGCCCATCCGAACTGGGTGATGGGACGCAAAATTTCCGTCGATTCGGCGACGATGATGAACAAGGGGCTGGAGGTCATCGAAGCCTACTGGCTGTTTGGCGCGTCGGCCGACCATATTGAAGTCGTGATTCATCCCCAGAGCGTCATCCATTCGCTGGTAGCCTATGCCGATGGTTCGGTGCTGGCCCAGCTCGGCAATCCGGACATGCGCACGCCTATTGCCCATGCAATGGCTTATCCAGAGCGTATCGACGCCGGTGTGAAGCCGCTGGATCTGTTCGAGATCGGGCGTCTCGACTTTCAACGGCCGGATTTTCAGCGCTTCCCGTGTCTAGGGCATGCATATCGGGTGCTTCGTGAGGGAGGCATCGCGCCAGCGGTATTGAATGCAGCCAACGAGGTCGCCGTGGCAAGCTTCCTCGACGGCCGGCTGAGTTTCGATCGGATTGCTGGCATCATTGCTGCGACTCTCGATGCCATTGAGTCCCAGGCGGCCGAATCCCTGGACGTGGTTCTCGAGGCGGATCGCCGGGCCCGTGAGTGTGCCGCCCGTTTCGTCGTGCAGGTAGCCCGCTGACAGCCATGAATCTGCTGGACTACCTCATCCCCTTTGCGCTGGCGCTGGGTATTCTGATCGTCGTGCATGAGTTCGGGCACTACATCGTTGCCCGCTTGTGCGGCGTGAAGGTGTTGCGCTTCTCTCTCGGTTTCGGCAAACCCCTGCTGGTCTGGCGCGGTGGGCGGGATCGTACCGAGTGGGCGCTGTCGGCGTTCCCGCTGGGTGGTTACGTCAAGATGCTCGATGAGCGCGAGGCGCCGGTCGCAGACGAAGAGTCGCACCGGGCTTTCAACCGGCAAACTGTCTGGCGCCGCATCGCCATCGTCGCGGCCGGGCCGCTGGCCAATCTCGTGCTGGCGATCGCCTTGTACTGGGGGCTGTATTCTAGCGGCGTGGAAGAGCTGCGGCCCCGCCTCGGGGTGCCGGCTGCTGCCAGTGCCGCGGAGCGTGCCGGTTTCACGGATGGTGAGCTGGTGCGCACGGTAGACGGCCATCCGGTGGCAACTTGGCAGGAGCTCCGCTGGCAGTTGTTGCAGCACGCCTTCGAGCGGCGCGCCGTTACAGTAGAGACGATCAATTTCAAGGACGAAATCGCTTTTCGTCCGCTCGACATGGCCGGTGTCCATGTGGATCAGGGAGAGCAGGACATCAGCGTCCAGCTCGGGCTCAGCCTCTATCGGCCGAATGTGCCAGCGGTGCTCGGAGCCCTGAGCGCGGGTGGCGCTGCCGAGCGGGCTGGTCTGAAAAGCGGAGACCGAGTTCTCCGCATCGGTGACAAGCGGATCGGTGGCTGGGGTGATCTGGTCGAGACGGTCCGTGATGCACCGGGTGCCGAGCTGGAATTCGAAGTGCTGCGCGACAATGCGTCCCTGGTCTTGAAGGTCGTGTCCAGCTCGGTGGAGGAAAGAGGGCGGGCCATCGGAAGGATCGGCGTCGCGGTGGCTGATGCGGATATCCGCCGCGATCTTATGTTCACTATCGTCCAGTACGATTTTATCGATGCGTTCGTCAAGGGGGTGGCCCAGACTTGGGATACCGCTGCGTTGAGCGTTTCGATGCTGGGACGCATGATCGTCGGCGACGTTTCCGTCAAAAATCTGAGTGGTCCGGTGACGATTGCCGACTTTGCCGGTCAGTCGGCGAAGATGGGCTGGGCTCATTACATCAAGTTTCTGGCCCTGATCAGCATCAGTCTCGGCGTCCTGAACCTGCTGCCCGTTCCGGTGCTCGATGGTGGGCACTTGTTGTATTATGTGATCGAGATCATCAAGGGCGGCCCGGTTTCCGAGCGGGTTATGGAAATCGGTCAGCAGATTGGAATGGCTCTGCTGGCGGCGCTAATGGCTTTTGCCTTCTACAACGACATCAACCGCCTTGTTGCTAGCTGAAATCGGATGAATTCCAAGCTTCTTCCCGGGCTGATCGCCGCACTTTTCGTGGCATCGCCCGCCTTGGCCTTCGAGCCATTCGTTGTCAAAGATATTCGTGTTGAAGGGATTCAGCGGACCGAAGCCGGGACTGTTTTCAGTTACCTGCCTGTCAAGGTCGGTGAGCGTTTCTCGGACGATAAGGCTTCCCAGGCCATCAAGGCTCTGTTCGCCACGGGTTTCTTCAAGGATGTCAGGATCGAGGTGGATAACGATGTCATCGTTGTCGTCCTTGATGAGCGTCCCGCCATCGCCCAGGTCGATTTCGTCGGCATCAAGGAGTTCGACAAGGATGCGCTGAAGAAGGGCCTCAAGGAAGTCGGCCTTGCGGAGTCGCGCATTTTCGACCGTGCTGTTCTTGAGCGTGCCGAGCAGGAGTTGAAGCGTCAATACCTTTCCAAGGGGCTTTACGGCGTACAGATCACGACGACTGTCACGCCGCTGGAGCGAAACCGAGTCGGTGTGAACTTCAATGTGGTCGAAGGTGACGCCGCCAAGATCCGCCAGATCAGCGTCATCGGCAACCAGGTTTTCAAGGAGAAGGAGCTGTTGGAGCTGTTCTCCTTGACGACGCCGGGCTGGATGACTTGGTATTCGAAGAGCGATCAGTACTCGAAGCAAAAGCTGTCCGCCGATATCGAAACGCTGCGTTCCTATTACCTGAACCGTGGTTACCTGGATTTCACCGTCGATTCGACGCAGGTGTCCATCACGCCGGACAAGAAGGACATCTACATCACCTTGAGTGTGACTGAAGGTGAGAAGTACACCGTTTCCGACGTCAAACTAGCGGGGAACATGGTGGTGCCCGAGGCTGAGCTGCAGAAGCTTGTCAAGCTGAAGGCTGGCGATACCTTTGTGCGTGACAACGTTACTGCGACCACCAAGGCGATTACCGACAGGCTCGGCAATGCGGGCTACGCGTTTGCTAATGTGAATGCGGCGCCCGAGGTGGACAAGACCAAGCGTACGGTCGCGTTCACGGTTTTCGTTGATCCGGGTCGGCGGGTGTATGTGCGCAAGATCAATTTTGCGGGCAATGCACGGACCCGCGATGAGGTGATCCGGCGTGAAATGCGCCAGATGGAGGGCGCGTGGTATGACGGCGAGGCGCTGAACCGCTCCAAGGTAAGACTGGATCGTCTTGGCTATTTCGATGAGGTGACAATCGAAACCCCGGCGGTCCCCGGGTTGACCGATCAGGTGGATGCCAATTTCACGGTCAAGGAGCGGGCGACCGGCAACCTGATGCTCGGTGCTGGTTTCTCCAGTTCCGAAAAGGTCATCCTGTCCGCGTCGATTTCCCAGCAGAACCTGTTCGGTACGGGTAATGCGATGACGCTGCAGATGAATACTGGCCGCATCAACAAGACCATTGCGCTGTCTTTCACCAATCCCTACTGGACGATCGACGGCGTCAGCATTGGCTGGGATCTCTACCAGCGCAACGTGGATCCGACCTCGCTGTCGGTGGCGACCTACAAGAGTTCGTCCATCGGTGCAGGCATCCGCTTCGGCTATCCGATTGCGGAGGATGACCGGATCAACTTCGGCCTGGCAGTCGATCAGACCTCGATCAAGGTCTACGACACCAGTCCGTCGCCCTACGTCGGTTTCGTGAACACCTTCGGTGACACGGCCAAGAGCCTGCTGGCGACGATCGGCTGGTCCCGCGACCGGCGTGACAGCTTCGTGTATCCGACCTCCGGCGTCTATCAGCGCGCCTCTGTGGAGATTGCGACTCCCGCGCTCGACATGCGCTACATCCGCGCCAACTACCAGCATCAGTACTGGATCCCGTTTGGTGGTGGCTACGCATTGATGCTGAACGGCGATGTCGGCTACGCGCATGGTTACGACGGCAAGGAACTACCGTTCTACAAGAACTTCTACGCCGGCGGTATCGGTTCGGTGCGTGGTTATCAGCAGAGCACGCTGGGTCCGCACTATACGGATTCGTCGGGTTATGTGCGTGCGCTGGGCGGTAACCGCCGTGTCATCGGTAATGCCGAGTATTACTTCCCTATGCCGGGTTCCGGCAAGGACAAGTCCATGCGTCTGTCGTTGTTTGCGGACGTGGGCAACGTCTGGGGGGCCGACGAAAAGGTGCAGGCTTCGGATTTGCGTTACAGTGCGGGCTTGGCGTTCTCCTGGAGTTCTCCGGTGGGCCCCTTGAAGTTCAGCCTGGGTGATGCGTTGAAGAAAAAAGAAGGCGACAAGACGCAGAAATTCCAGTTCCAGCTGGGTACGGTGTTCTGATTGTTGCCGAGTGGCAAGCAGATGGAGGTTTGAGTGAAAGGTATTGGTTTGTCCGCAGTGGCGGCAGTCTTGCTAGCTGCTTTCGCGCAGACGGCTGCGGCCGAGGTGAGAGTCGGTTTCGTCAATTCCGACCGCGTGATGAAGGAAGCGACGCCTGCCAAGAAGGCCCAGCAGAAGCTGGAAAAGGAATTCGAGAAGCGTGACCAGGATCTGCAGCGCATGGCCAAGCAACTCCAGGGCATGCAGGAAGGTCTCGAGAAGAACGGTGTGACGATGGCCGAGGGCGAGCGCCGCAACAAGGAGCGCGAGTTCAACGAGCTCAACCGGGATTTCCAGCGCAAGCAGCGCGAGTTCCGTGAGGATCTCAACCAGCGTCGCAACGAGGAACTCGCTGGCGTGCTGGATCGTGCCAACAAGACGATCAAGCAGATTGCCGAGGCCGAGAAGTACGACATCATCTTCCAGGAAGCGGTATACGCCAGCCCGCGCATCGACATCACCGACAAGGTGATCAAGGCGCTGAGCGAAGCAGCGAAGTAAGCCGCAGTCAATGGAATTCTCCCTTGGCGAGCTGGTAAGCCGGCTCGGCGGCGAACTCGTCGGCGACCCGGGCGTTGTTGTTCGGCAGATCGCGTCGATCGAAGCGGCCCGGGAAGGTGAACTGGCCTTCCTGTCCAACCCCAAGCTCGGGGCATCGCTGGCAACGAGCAAGGCCTCCGCATTCATCCTGTCGCCGAAGGCGGCCGGGCTGACCGATCGCCCGCGCATCCTGACGACTGATCCGTATCTGTACTTCGCGCGCGTCGCGCAGCTCTTCAATCCGCCCAAGCAAGCGCCGGCAGGGATACATGCCAGTGCGGTCGTTGCATCCGCGCTGCCGGCTTCCGTATCCGTCGGTCCCAATGCGGTGATCGGCGAGAGCTGCGTGATCGGCGAAGGTTGTGTGATCGGAGCCGGTTGCCTGATCGCCGACGGTGTGCACGTCGGCGCGGGTTCTCTGCTGCATCCCGGCGTCAAGATCTACGACAACTGCGTCATTGGTGCGCGGGCCATCCTGCACGCCGGAGCGGTGATCGGCGCAGATGGCCTGGGCTTTGCGCGGGATGCGGACAAGCACTGGGTCAAGATTCCCCAGATCGGCCGCGTGGTGCTGGGCGACGATGTGGAAATCGGCGCCAACACGACGATCGACCGCGGTGCGCTGGACGACACCATTGTCGGCAGCGGCGTAAAGCTGGACAACCTCATTCACGTGGCCCATAACTGCCATGTGGGGGACGACACCATCATGGCGGCGATGGCCGGCCTGGCGGGCAGCACGCGCGTGGGCAAACGGGTGATGGTGGGCGGCAAAGCTGGTTTCTCGGGCCACCTGGAAGTGGCCGACGATGTGGTGATCTCTGCCGACACCAATGTAACCAAGACCCTCGACAAGGCCGGCGTGTATACGGCCATGATCCCGCTGCAGCCGCATGCTGATTGGGTCCGGAATTTTGCCCACCTGCGTCGCCTCGATGCGATGGCGGAGCGGGTGCGCGAGCTGGAGAAAAAGCTCGCCGAAATGGAAAAGAAATCATGAGCGAAATCATCGACATCAACGAAATCAAGCGTTACATCCCGCACCGCTATCCCTTCCTGCTGGTGGATCGCATCACCGAGCTGGAAGTAGGCAAGCGCGTCGTGGGCCTGAAGAACGTGACTGTCAATGAGCCTTTCTTTACGGGCCATTTTCCGCACAACCCGGTGATGCCGGGCGTGCTGATCATCGAGGCGCTGGCCCAGGCGGCCGCGGTGCTGGCCTTCAAGACCGATGGTACGGTGCCGGACGAGAACGCGATGGTGTATTTCGCTTCCGTGGACAACGTGCGCTTCAAGCGTCCGGTGGTGCCGGGCGATCAACTCGTGCTGGAAGCCGAGATCGTGCGCGTGATGCGCAACATCTGGAAGTTCAAGGGCACCGCCAAGGTGGCCGGCGAGCTGGCCACCGAAGCCGACTTCATGTGTGCGATCAAGCGATGACGATCCACCCGACTGCCATCGTTCATCCGGGCGCACGCCTTGCCGAAGGAGTGCAGGTCGGGCCGTACTCGATCATCGGTGAATACGTCGAGATCGCGGAGGGGACCCACATCGGTCCCCACGTGGTGATCGAGGGGCACACCCGCGTTGGTCGCGACAACCGGATCTTCCAATTCTGTTCGATCGGCTCCGAGCCCCAGGACAAGAAGTACGCCAACGAGCCGACCCGGCTGGAGATCGGCGACCGCAATACGATCCGTGAATTCTGCAGCTTCAGCACCGGTACCGTGCAGGACGGCGGCCTGACCCGCGTCGGCAACGACAACTGGATCATGGCCTACGTGCATGTTGCCCACGATTGTGTCGTCGGCAACAACACCATCTTCGCCAACAACGCGACGCTGGCTGGCCATGTGTCGGTGGGAGACTGGGCGATCCTGGGTGGTTTCACCGGCGTGCACCAGTTCGTGCGCGTCGGCGCCCACAGCTTCTGCGGTGTCGGTACAGTGCTGCTGCAGGATCTGCCGCCCTTCGTGACGGTGTCCGGCAATCCGGCTGCGCCGCACGGCATCAACAGCGAGGGGCTCAAGCGCCGGGGCTATTCGAGCGAAGGCATCACGGCCATCAAGCGTGCCTACAAGACGCTTTATCGCAACGGCCTGACCCTCGACGAAGCGCGTCGCCAGATTGCCGAGGCTGCCGCACAGGCCCCCGAACTGCAGGAGTTTTCCGATTTCATCGCCGAGTCCGGGCGTGGCATCGTTCGCTGATCCATGCCAGTGCGGATTGCCATGGTGGCGGGTGAGGCCTCCAGCGACCTCCTGGCCAGTCACCTGATCAAGGCGCTCAAGCGCCATCTTCCCGATGCCGAGTTCTTCGGCATCGGTGGTCCCAAAATGCAGGCGGTGGGTTTCCAGGCTTTGTGGCCCGCTGAGAAGCTGTCGGTCCACGGCTATGTGGACGCTCTCAAGAACTACCGGGAGCTGTCGGGCATCCGCCGTGAGTTGCGGGACATGCTGGTGAAGAATCCGCCGGCAGCCTTCATCGGCGTGGATGCACCCGACTTCAGCCTGTGGCTCGAGAAGCGCCTGAAGGACAAGGGCATCCCGGCGATCCATTTCGTCGGCCCGTCCATCTGGGCCTGGCGGCGCGGGCGCCTGAAGGGCATCGCGCGGGCGGTCAGTCACATGCTGTGCCTGTTCCCGTTCGAGCCCGAGATCTACCGTACGGCCGGTGTGCCGGTCAGCTATGTGGGCCATCCGCTGGCCGACGTCTTTCCGCTAGTGCCCGACCGTGAGGGCACGCGGGAGATGCTGCAGATCTCGCCCGGCGGGCCTGTGTTTGCGTTTCTGCCGGGCAGCCGCCAGTCGGAGGTGCGAAATCTGGCGGACACCTATATCGCCACCGCGGCGTTGCTGTATGCCCGTCATCCGGATGCACGTTTCCTGGTGCCGCTGGCAACCCGCGAGACCCGGGTTCTGTTCGAGGATGCCTTGCGGCGCCATGCCCACATGGATCTGCCGATCCGTATCCTGTTCGGCCACTCGGTGGAGGCGATGATCGCCGCTGACGTGGTGCTGGTGGCGAGCGGCACGGCGACGCTGGAGGCGGCGCTGCTCAAGCGGCCGATGGTGATTACCTACAAGATCGGAAAATGGTCCTTCCGCCTCATGAAGCGCATGGCCTACCTGCCGTGGGTAGGCCTGCCCAACGTGCTGGCTGGACGCGAAGTGGTGCCCGAAGTGTTGCAGGACGCCGCCACGCCTCAGGCGCTGGCCGACGCCCTGGACGGCTGGTTGTCTGACAAGGCGCGCATCGCCGAACTCGAGCAGACCTTTACAGACATGCATCTGCAGTTGCGCCAGGACACGGCGGACAAGGCCGCGGCGGCGATCCTGCCCTACCTGAAAGGACGTTGAAGATGCTCCTGTGCGGCGTCGATGAGGCTGGACGCGGCCCCCTGTGCGGGCCAGTGGTGGCGGCCGCGGTGATTCTCGATCCGGCGAAGCCGATCGAGGGCCTGGCCGACTCGAAGAAGCTCAGCGAAAAGCGCCGCCAACGCCTGGCCGTGGAGATCCGCGAGAAGGCGCTAGCCTGGTGCGTGGCGGAAGCCAGCGTTGCCGAGATCGACCGCATCAACATCCTGCACGCCAGCATGCTGGCGATGCAGCGTGCCGTAGTGGGGTTGTCGCGGCGGCCTGACAGGGTACTCGTGGACGGTAACCGCTGCCCGCAACTGGATCTGCCGTGCGAGGCCATCGTCAAGGGCGATGCGCTGGTGGCCGAGATTTCCGCCGCATCCATCCTGGCCAAGACCGTGCGTGATGAGCTGCTAGTCGAACTCGACAAGCGCTACCCCCAATACGGCTTAGCCGGCCATAAAGGCTACCCGACCGCGGCCCATCTGGCTGCGCTACGTGCCCATGGCGCCTGCGAAATCTATCGCCAGAGCTTTGCGCCGGTGCGCGACGTAATCTCCAACCCGCCCCTGTGGACCGAGGACGATCTGCGATGAAACACCACCATCTGCTGCTGCTCGTACATCTTGCCGGCGTGATCGTCTGGGTTGGCGGCATGGCCTTCGCCCATTTCTGTCTGCGGCCATCAGCCATGCAACTGCCACCCGCCCAGCGCCTGAGCCTGTGGCATGGGGTCTTCGGGCGCTTCTTCCCGATCGTCTGGGGCGCCATTGCTGCCATCGTCCTGTCCGGCTTCGCGATGTTGCTGGAGGTGGGCTTCGCCCAGGCGCCGCGTTCCTGGCACATGATGGCCGGCGTCGGCGCGCTGATGATGGCGATCTTTGCGAGCATCTGGTTCGGTCCCTGGCAGGCGCTCAAGGCGGCCGTGACCGCGGAGAGCTGGGCCCAGGGGGCGCAGGCGCTCAACGCGATCCGCCAGCGGGTGGTTGTCAACCTCGTGCTGGGGACGCTGGCCGTCGCCCTTGCCACGGTCGGTCTGGCCTTCTCGTGAAGCAGATCAGCTCGCGGGACAACCCGACCATCAAGCACCTGCACGCGCTGGCGACGTCGGCGCGGGACCGGCGCAAGGAAGGGCGGACGTTGCTCGATGGCGCACATCTGCTCGGCGTTGCACTGGAGCGCGGCGTCGATGTGTTGCAGATCGTCGTCAGCGAGAGCGGGCGCCGGCAGGCGGAGATCGAAGCGCTGCTGGCGCGCTGCCCGTCCGAGCGGCAGATCGAGGTGCCGGATCGCCTTTTTGCCCACATCAGCCCGGTGGATACGCCTAGCGGCGTGATCGCGGTGGTCGCCGTTCCGGCTGCGGAGGAAGGGCGCCCGATCGTCGATAGCTGCGTGCTGCTCGACGGGGTTCAGGACCCCGGCAATCTCGGCACCATCCTGCGCACTGCGGCAGCGGTTGCGGTGAAAGACGTACTCCTCACCCCCGGCTGTGCCCAGGCCTGGTCGCCCCGCGTGCTGCGTGCAGCGATGGGGGCGCACTTCGGATTGCAAATCCGTGAAGGTGTGGATGCTGCGGCCGCTCTGGAAGCCTTTCCCGGTGCCGTCCTGGCCGCGGATCTGCGGGACGCCACAGAGCTTTATGATCTGGACCTGCGCGGTCCGGTGGCCTGGCTGTTCGGTTCGGAGGGGCAGGGGCTGTCTGCCGAAGTGGCGGCGCTAGCCACCCGTCGCGTGCTGATCCCGATGCCGGGCGGCATGGAGTCCCTCAACGTGGGGGTGGCGGCCGGCGTGTGTCTGTTCGAGCAACTGCGCCAGCGGCGTTCAACCAGGTACTCAGTCGGGTAACTTGAGACCGGCGGCGCTGGCTGCCGCCGCGGCGTCATGGTCGGCGCGGAACGGCAGCACGCCCAGTAGCGGTGCCGGCAGGCGGAGGGTCAGAGCTTCCAGGTTCTGTTCGAAGCGCAGCATCGCCGGATCCACCTGATTGGCGATCCAGCCGGCGAGCCGCAGACCGCGCGCCTGGATCGCCTCGGCGGTGAGCAGGGCGTGGCTGATGCAGCCGAGCTTCATGCCCACCACCAGGATCACTGGCAGGCCCAGGTGCTGGGCCCAGTCGGCGGTGTCGAAATCGTCGCCCAGCGGCACGCGGAAACCGCCGACGCCTTCCACCAGCACCAGCTCGGCCTGAGTACGGAGTGCCTGGAAGGCCGTGTCGATTCTGGCCGGATCAATGCTCACGCCTTCTTCTGCCGCCGCGATGTGCGGTGCGATCGGGCTGGCCAGGCAGTAGGGGTTGAGCAGCGCCAGGCCAGGATCGAAACTGCCCGCGGCGCGCAGGCGGGCCGCATCTTCGTTGAGGAATTCACCATCGACCATCTCCGCGCCGGCGGCGATCGGCTTCATGCCGACAGCGCGCAGGCCGAGCGCGCGGGCGGCGTGGAGGAGGGCGCAGGTGGCGAAGGTCTTGCCGATTTCGGTATCGGTGCCGGCAATGAAGTAGGCGCTCATTTCTTTTCTGCAATCAACCAGTAGGTATCGTAGGACGCCGGCAGGCCGGCGGGGGTCCGGTAGGCCTCGTAGGCGGTACTGAGGCGGCCCCAAGCGGCCTTGCCGAGGGTGGCTTGGCGGCGTGGTGCGCCGGTCTGATGGGCCCCGAGGGTCTTGATGTCGCGCAGCAGGCGGCGCAGGTCGGGTGCCCAGGCGTAGAGGGTGTCGCGTTCGCTGGCGACGATCTGCAGGCCGGCGTCCTCGACGGCGTCGTCGATGACTTCCGGTGGCTGGAAACGCAGCACATGTTCGTGCTGATCCACGTGACGGAAGGCGTCGCGCAGTTCGCCGAGGGTGCCGGGGCCGAGGGTGGCGATCCACAGCTGGCCGCCGGGACGCAGGCTGCGTGCCAGCTCCGGGAAGACCTTACGCGGATGGCACCACTGCAACGCGTAGCTGGACCACAGCAGGTCAACGCTGGCATCGGCCAGCGGCAGGCGTTCCATGTCCGCGCACAGCGGGTCAGCCAGCCCGGCGGGATGGCGCCGCAACATCGAGGTGGCGAAATCCAGTGCAATCAACCGGGCTGCCGGGAAACGCTGCTTGAGGCCCGGAAGGGCATAGCCAGTGCCGCAGCCCGCATCGACGATGCAGCCGGGTTGCAGGGGTTGTGCGGCGGCCAGCGCGAACAGGCGGTCGCAGGCACTGCGCTGGACGGCGGCGACCGCGTCGTAGGCGTCGGCGGCCTTGTCGAAGGCGGCACGGACTGCGTTCTTTGGGGCGGGGGCGTCAGTCAAGGGTGAAGCCCTCGATCAGCGTCGCGCACTCCTCCGGGCGCGACAGGAAGGGGGCATGGCCGCACTGGCCGAACACTGTCAGGCGCGCATCGGGCAGCGTGTCGGCCAGCCATTCCGCGGCGGCCACCGGCATCAACTTGTCTCCGCTACCGTGCAGCAGGCGGACCGGCTGGTGGATTGTCGGGACGATGGAGCGAAGGTCGGTTTCGGAGAGCAGGCACAGGCCTTCGGCGAGCGCGGACTTGTGGGTGTAGTCGGCCGTCGTGAGGCTGTTGCCCAGCGCCGCAGCAACCACCTTGCGGGCGTTGTCGCCGAGGCTCTGCAGCGCCACGAAGCGGCGCTGCGTGGCGTCCGGTGTGGCGTCGAACTCTTGGCGGAAGCTGGTTAGCGTCGTGCCCGGCAGTGCGGCTGGCCAATCGTCAGCTTGAATGAAGCGCGGCGAGGCGCCGATCAGCACCAGCCTGGCTACGCGTTCCGGGTTCTGTCGGGCGAGATACAGTGCGAGCTGGGCGCCGAGGGACCATCCGACGATAACGGCTCTTTCAGGTATATGGGGAAGCAGGGCGTCTGTCCAATCGTCGAGATGTGGTCCTACGGGCGCTGCGCTGCCATGTCCAGGCAAGTCGGGGGTATGCAGTGTGAAGGTGCTGGAAAGCGCCTCAGTCAGGGGCTTCCAGACCGCTGCAGAGAGGCCCCAGCCGTGCAGCAGGACGAGGTCGCGGCTCATGTTGAGGCTCCTTCCAGCCGCAGGAGCGTCGCCACCAGGTGGTCCACCTGCGCTTTGCTGTGGGCGGCCGACAGCACGATGCGCAGGCGTGCGGCACCCTTCGGCACCGTCGGCGGGCGGATCGCCGGCACCCACAGGCCTTCCGCATCGAGGGCGCGGGAAACGGCCAGCGTCTCGTGGTTGTCGCCGATGACGACGGGCTGAATCGGCGTGTCGGACGGTAGCAGTTGCCAGCGCTTCAGCGTCAGCCCGGCTTTGAAACGGGCGATCAGGGCCTGCAGGTGGGCGCGGCGGGCGTCGCCATGTTCGATCAGATCGACGGCCGTCAGCAGCGCGTCGGCGAGCAGCGGCGGGGCGCCAGTGGTGAAGATGTAGCTGCGCGTCTTGTTGAGCAGCCAGTCGATGACATTGCATTGTCCGGCAACGAAGGCACCGGAGACGCCGGCGGCTTTGCCAAGGGTGCCCATGTAGATCAGGCGCGGTGAGCTCAGGCCGAAGTGCGCGAGGCAGCCGCGGCCCTGGGGGCCCAGCACGCCGAAGCCGTGAGCGTCGTCCACCAGCAGCCAGGTCTTGTGCGCCTCCGCCAGCGCGAGCAAGTCGCGCAGTGGCGCGATGTCGCCGTCCATGCTGAACACGCCGTCCGTGACAATCAGTTTGCGTGGTGCCGTGGAGGCCTGCAGCCGGGCCGCCAATGCGGGGACGTCGCAGTGAGGGTAGCGGATCAGCTCGGCGCGGGACAGCAGCGCGCCGTCCACCAGCGAGGCGTGGTTGACCTTGTCGGCGAAGATTGCGTCGCCACGGCCGACCAGGGCTGGCATGACGCCGATGTTGGCCATGTAGCCGGTGGAGAAATACAGCGCTTCCTCCATGCCGACGAAGGCGGCGAGGCGGGTTTCCAGCGCCTCATGGGAGGCATAGTGGCCGCTGACCAGGTGGGATGCGCCGGAGCCGACGCCCCAGCGCTCGATGCCCAGGCGCGCCGCATCGGCCAGCGCGGGCTCGGCGGCCAGGCCCAGGTAGTCGTTGGAGCAGAAGGCGGTGACCGCATCCTCCCGGTCGGCGAGGCGGGTGTCCGGGCGACAGGGGGTGGTGACGATGCGCCGACGGCGGCGCAGGCCGGCGGCGTCGAGTTCGGCGAGACCGGCGTCTAGTTCTTCGAGCGGATCGGGATACTCAGGCAAGGCTGGCCTCCAGGGCGGCAGCGCAGCGGCTGGCGAGGAAGTCGATCTCGTCGTCGCCGAGGATGTAGGGGGGCATGGTGTAAACCGTATTACCGATCGGGCGCAGCAGAAGTTCCCGCTGCAGGGCTTCGGCGAAGAAGCGGCGGGAAAAGCCGGTCGGCGCATCGGCCACGTCGAACGCCAGGATCATGCCTTGCTGGCGCAGATGGCGGACGGCCGGGTGGCCGCCGACTGCGCTCTGGAAGGCATCGCCGATACGCTGGGCCTTGGCGCGGTTGGCGGCGATCACGTCGTCTTGCGCGAAGATGTCGAGGGTCGCCAGCGCCGCGCGGCAGGCCAGCGGGTTGCCGGTGTAGGAGTGGGAGTGCAGGAAGCCGCGGGCCGTGTCGTCGTCGTAGAAGGCGTCGAAGACGGAGCTGGTGGTGAGGACGATGGACAGGGGCAGGTAGCCGCCGGAGATGCCCTTCGACAGCAGCAGGAAGTCCGGCCAGATGCCGGCCTGCTCGCAGGCGAAGAAGCTGCCGCTGCGCCCGCAGCCGACGGCGATCTCGTCGGCCACCAGATGCACCTGGTAGCGGTCGCACAGGGCGCGGGCCAAGCGCAGGTATTCCGGGTCGTACATGACCATGCCGGAAGCGCCCTGGACCAGCGGCTCGACGATCAGCGCGGCGGTCTCGTCGGCGTGCTCGGCCAGGTGGGCTTCCAGCGCGGCGGCGGCGCGGCGGGCCACGTCGGCGGCCGTTTCACCGGTTTCGGCGAGGCGTGCGTCGGGCGTCGGCACGCAGGTGCCACCGCGTACCAGCGGGGCGTAGGCGTCGCGGAAGATCGCCACGTCGGTGACGGCCAGCGCGCCGACGGTTTCGCCGTGGTAGCTGCCGGCCAGGCTGACGAAGCGGTTCTTGGCGGGGCAGCCGGTGTTGCGCCAGTAATGGACGCTCATCTTGAGGGCGATCTCGGTCGCCGAGGCGCCGTCCGATGCGTAGAAGGCGTGCCCGAGCTGATGGCTGGTGAGCGCCGCCAGACATTCCGACAGTTCGACCACCGGTTCATGGGTGAAGCCGGCCAGCAGTACGTGTTCAAGGGTGTCGAGCTGGGCCTTGAGGGCAGCGCCGATGCGTGGATTGGCATGGCCGAACAGGTTGACCCACCAGGAGCTGATGCCGTCCAGGTAGCGTTTGCCATCCATGTCGTACAGCCAGGCGCCTTCGCCGCGCTTGATGGGAATCAGCGGCAGTTGCTCATGGTGCTTCATCTGGGTGCACGGATGCCAGACGGCGGACAGGGAGCGGGCGAGGAGCTCGCTGTTGCGGGTGTTGGACGACATGGTGGTTTCTGCTGCGACGGAAGTGAAAAGTGGAGCGGCCAGGGTTGGCGGCTCCACTCGGGTGCCCGGTGCCTTCGCGACACCGGTCGATTGCGTGGACTGCGTAGTCTTAATACGAGTAGATGGTGGAACCACCGGAGCCCACGGCGGTATAGATGTTCTGGGCACGTATCGCACCGTACATGGTTGCGCCCGGAGTTCCGCTGGTGCGCTGGGTCCAGCCGCCCGTGCCATCGAGCTCACGCGTGTAGACGGCGCCATTGGCGCCAAGAGCTACCAAGCGAGAGCCAACGGAGGCGGTGTACAGGGTGGCGCCCAGAGATGCGCTCGTCCACAACGCGCCATCGGTGCTGGTGAGCACCGTACCATCGGCACCCACCGCGATGTAGTAGTAGGTGGTGGTGCTGTCGACGGTCTGGCTACCGGAGGACACCGAGGTCAGGTCGCCCGATTGGGTGCTGACCGTCCAGGTGTTTACATCTGTAGCGGTGAGTACCTTGCCGTTGCTGCCGACGGCTACCCAGATGCCGTTGTTGTATGTGACGCCGCGCAGGGTGATACCGCTGATGTCCTGGCTGATGGACGTCGGCGTGCTCCACGACGTGCCGTTGGTCGATAAACGGATCGTGCCATTGTCGCCGACGGCCACCAGCGTGGAGCCGTTGGTGGCGATGGCGTTGAAGGTGTTCGCCGTGCCCGTGGTGGAACTGCCGAGGGTCGTCCAGTTGTTGATGTCGGAACTGTAGACGACGTTCCCACCGGTGCCGACAGCATAGTAGTTGCCCAGACCGCTGGCGTAGACAACTGCTTTCAGGTCGATGGAGGACGACACGCCGGTACCGGTCGGGGTGATCCAGTTGAGCTTGGACGTGGAGCGATAGATCCGGTCGGCATCGGTGTCCGGCGTGTTGTAGATGCTGCCGCCATCGCCCACCGCCACGTAGGAATTGTTGCTCGAACTGCCGATTGCACGCCCGAAGGCGATACCGCGCAGTGTCTTGCTGCCGAGGGTTGCGCCAGCCGGCCAGTTATCGCCGCTAAGGCGGGGAGTCGCAGTGACGGGCGTCGAGCCTGGGCCGCCAGGGCCGCCGTTGGTGCGGCCGTTGAGTGTGAGGGCGTAAATTGTTCCATTGACGAGCGCTGCCGAGCGGTCGTCCATGTTCAGCAGATAAGGGGAACCCACGCTGAGCTTGAAGCTGGCTGTCTTGTCCCCCGGATTGACGGTTGTCGTTCCGGTGTTGAACCACAGCCAGTACTCCACCCCGGAAGCTTGGTCCCAGGTGATGAAGATTTGTTGATCACCTGCCACCGCCGTGACATTAGTCGGAGCGGACGAAGAACTGCCACCGCCACCACAGGCGGAAAGAACGGCAGCACTGAGAGTTGCAGTGAGGAGCAGTCGGCGTCGGGGGAGGAACATGGAGTTGGCCATCGAGAAATGGATTGAATTCGCGATTTTACAACACGCCAGCCGCCATGCTCCTCCCGCATTCCGTTATCGACGGGAATGCGGGAGTGTTTGCAACGAGCCGGATCAGGCGATTGGAACGCCGGCCAGTTCCTTCAGCAGGATTTCCTGCGCCGCGCGGCGGGTCGTGCGGGGATTCTTCTTCCGATAGACGTTGTCGCTATCCATTTCCCACGCCTGGCAGTTATCGCCCAGGTAAGGGCGCAGGCCTTCCTTGATGACCCGCCGCTTGACTTTCGGATCGAGGATCGGGAACGCGACTTCGATGCGCTTGAAGAAGTTGCGTTCCATCCAGTCTGCGCTCGACATGTAGAGTTTGTCGGCACCATCGGCGCGGAAATAGAAGATCCGATGGTGCTCCAGGAAACGGCCGACGATGGAGCGCACCCGGATGTGCTCGGATAGACCCGGCACACCGGGCTTCAGGGCGCAGACGCTGCGGGCGATGATGTCGATCTCGACGCCCGCGCTGGAGGCTTCGTAGAGCGCTTCGATGGTTTCCGGTTCGAGCAGCGCATTGACCTTGACGACGATGCGGCCCTTGCGGCCCGCCCGCGCGATCTCGGCTTCTTCGCGGATGGCCGCAACCACGTTGGGCTGCAGCGTGAACGGGGCCTGCCACAGGTGTTTGAGTTTGCCCGCCTGGCCGAGCCCGGTGAGCTGCTTGAAAACCTCGGCGACGTCGGCGCCGATCTCGTCGTTGGCGGTGAGCAGGCCGAAGTCGGTGTAGAAGCGGGTCGTGCGCGGATGGTAATTGCCGGTGCCCAAGTGGGCATAGCGCTTCAGCTTGCCGTCTTCGCGGCGCACCAGCAGCAGGAGCTTGGCGTGGGTCTTGTAGCCGAACACGCCGTACACCACGTGGGCGCCGACCTCTTCGAGGCGGGCTGCCCAGCTGATGTTGGCTTCTTCGTCGAAGCGGGCCATCAGTTCCAGCACTACGGTGACTTCCTTGCCCTTCTGGGCGGCGCGGACGAGGTGCTCCATCAGCACGGAATCGGTGCCGGTGCGATAGACGGTCATCTTCACTGCGACCACGTCGGCGTCGTCGGCCGCGGCCTTCAGCAGTTCGATGACCGGTTCGAAGCTCTGGAATGGGTGGTGCAGCAGGATGTCCTGACGACGCATCGCCGCGAAAATGTTCTCCTGCTTGTCGAGGCCCTTCGGTCGCGTCGGCAGGAAAGGACGGTACTTGAGGTCGGGGCGCTCGACCCAGTCGGGCACCTGATTCAGGCGCACCGGGTTGACCATGCCGGGAACCCGATAGACATCGGCAGGGCTGAGGGCAAACTGCTTCATCAGGAAGTTGGCCATGGCTCCTGAGCAGTTGTCGGCGATCTCCAGGCGCACCGCGTCGCCGAAGTGGCGCTGCTGCAGTTCGCCCTTGAGGCTGGCGCGCAAGTCCTTGACCTCTTCCTCGTCCACGAACATGTCGGAGTTGCGGGTGACCCGGAACTGGTAGCAGCCGAGCACGTTCATGCCTTCGAAGAGCTCGCCGACGTGGGCGTGCAGCAGGGAGGACAGGAAGACGAAACCGTAGTCGACGCCGGTCAGCTCCTTCGGCAGGCGGATCACGCGGGGCAGGGCGCGGGGCGCCTGTACGATGGCGGAGCCGGAGCTGCGGCCGAAGGCGTCGCGGCCTTCCAGCTCGACGGCGAAGTTGAGGCTCTTGTTGAGTACCCGCGGGAAGGGGTGGGCCGGGTCCAGGCCGATCGGTGTCAGCACCGGCATCACCTCACGCATGAAATAATCCCGCGCCCACAGGTGCTGGGCGTCGGTCCAGACGCTGCGGCGCAGGAAGACGATGCCTTCGGTGGCGAGGGCCGGCAGGATGGTGTCGTTGAGCAGTGCATACTGCTCGGCGATGATGCTGTGCACCTTAGCGCTGATCAGGCTGTGCAGCGCGGATGGGCTCAAGCCGTCAGTGGTTATGGCGTGACTGCCGAGACGCAGTTGCTCCTTCACGCCGGCGACCCGCACCTCGAAGAATTCGTCCAGGTTGCTGGACACGATGCACAGGAAGCGAAGGCGCTCGAGCAGCGGTACTGCGGGGTCGGCGGCCTGGGCGAGGACGCGGCGCTGAAACTGGAGCAGGGAGAGTTCGCGGTTGATGAAGTGATCCGAGTTGAAATGGCGGATATTGTTGGCACGGTGCATGGGCTCTCCTCTTGATCTTCTGATTAGGCCCGGAGTATGTGACATTTTTGTTGCATATAGATGACGATGGCCGCCGAGGCAGGATTGATGCGGGGCGTCGTGCCGCACGGTGCTAGAATTTCGAGCTTTCGCGCCGTCTGGCGCCATCTGTGCGTGTTTCATGAATCGTGAATTGATTGCCGCCATCGATCTGGGTTCCAACAGTTTCCGTCTGCAGGTCGGGCGGATCGTCAACGACCAGATCTACCCCCTCGATGGCATCAAGGAGGCCGTCCGACTCGCGGCCGGCCTGTCGCCCGACCGGATGCTGGATGCTGCGTCCCAGTTCCGCGGCATCAGCGCGCTGCGTTGCTTCAACGAACGTATCCGTGACTATCCGCCGGACTCCGTGCGGGCGGTGGCGACCAACACGCTGCGGGTGGCCAAGAATGCACCGCATTTCCTGGTTCAGGCCGAGGCGGCACTGGGGTTTCCGATCGAGGTAATTGCCGGGCGGGAGGAGGCGCGTCTGATCTACGTGGGGGTCGCGCACACGCTACCCAATCCCCATAAGCAGCAACTGGTGGTGGATATCGGCGGCGGCTCCACGGAGTTCGTGATCGGCAGGAGCTTCCAGCCGATCAAACTCGAATCCCTCTACATGGGCTGTGTGAGCTATTCCCTGCGTTATTTCCCCGATGGCCGCATCGACAAGCGCGGCATGCGCGAAGCCGAACTGGCGGCCCAGAGGGAGATCCAGACCATCACGCATGCCTACCGCGAGGTCGGCTGGGAAGAGGCGGTCGGTTCCAGCGGCTCGGCCAAGGCACTTGTGGACATCCTGGAGCTCAATGGGCTCTCCGATGGAGGCATCACCCGTAGTGGCCTGGATCGTCTGCGCACTCTGATGTTGAAGGCGGGGCACCTGGACAACCTGCAACTGGAAGGGCTGCGTCCCGATCGCCTGCCGGTGCTGCCCGGCGGCCTGGCGATCATGTGGGCGATCTTCCAGGAGTTCGGCCTGGAGCGGATGACCTTCTCGGAAGGCGCGCTGCGCCTTGGCGTTCTCTACGATCTGCTTGGTCGTTACCACCACCATGACCTGCGCGACGCGACAGTCTCGGCCTTCATGGAACGCTATGGCGTGGACATGGCTCATGCCCGTCAGGTGACGGAGACGGCGCTGGCCTTCCTGTCGCAGCTCGATCCGACTTCCAGCGACGAGGAGAACGTGGATCGGCGCTTCCTCGAGTGGGCGGCACGGCTGCATGAGATCGGGGTGTCCGTCGCCCATTCGAGCTATCACAAGCACAGCGCCTACATTCTAGGAAATGCCGACATGCCGGGCTTCTCGCGCATGGACCAGGGGCGCCTGGCGCGCGTGGTTCTGGCCCATCGCGGTAAGCTGGCGCGCATCGGCGCGCTTGATCCGGACAGCCCTGAGTGGCGCCTGATCCTGTGCCTGCGCCTGGCGGCGGTTGTCCATCGCGCCCGCGATGGCCGTGGCGTGCCGCCGCTACGCCTCAAGCGCGAGGGGCGTGGGCACGTGGTGGTGGCGGATGCCGAATGGCTGCGCAACCTGCCGCTGACCGCGGCGGCGCTGGACGAGGAGGAGCGTCAGTGGCAGACCATTGGTTTGCCTCTGAAAGTGCGCGTGGAGCGGGCCGCGGCCCGCAGTCCGGCTGGCGCCTAGGCGTCGGTCGATGAGCCCGGAGCCCCGTCTGCTTCCCCTGATCCGCCTCGAGCGCGAAGGTGGGGCGCCACGGGCTGTGTTGTCGGGGGACTGGACGCTGCGCCTGCTGCAGCCGGATCTCGATGCGTTGGAACGTCAGCTCGAACAGGCCACGGCTGACTGCGCCTGGGATCTGGAGGCCGTATCGCGCCTCGACAGCTTCGGAGCGTTGCTGCTGTGGCGACGTTGGGGGCGGCAGCGCCCGCCAGGGCTCGTGTTGCCGGACAGATTGGAGGCGGTCTTTGCGCGCCTAGCCGAGCTGGGTGACAGCTGCCTGCCGGTCGAGCGGGGTTATCGTTTCTTCGACGGCACGGAAGGTGTTGGTCGCATCTTCTTCAAGATGCTCCGCAATGCGGTCGGTTTCGTGGCGCTGATTGGCCAGCTCGTCATTGATTTCGCCCATCTGCTGCACACGCGCGGGCACTGGCCGGTGCTGGAAACCTCCGCCAATTTCTACAAGGTCGGGGTCAGGGCCATGCCGGTCACGGCGCTGGTGGGCTTTCTGATCGGGGTCGTGCTGTCTTATTTGTCGGCGCTGCAGTTGCGTGCCTTCGGGGCAGATGTGTTCATCGTCAATATCCTGGGGCTCGGCATTATCCGGGAGCTCGGTCCGGTGCTGGTGGCCGTGCTCGTTGCGGGGCGCTCGGGTTCGGCGATGACAGCGCAGATCGGCGTGATGCGCGTCACCGAGGAGATCGACGCGCTGGCGGCGATGGGGATTTCGCCCTATGTGAGGCTGGTGCTGCCGAAGGTGGTGGCGCTGACGCTGGCGATGGCACCGCTGACCCTGTGGGGCTCGGCGGTGGCCTTGTTCGGCGGCATGGTGTCGGCCAATCTACAGTTGGACCTGAGTTTCGACTATTTCGTGAATGCCTTGCCGCGGGCGGTGCCGGTGGCAAATCTGGTCATCGGCTTGGGCAAAGGTGCCGTGTTCGGACTGCTGATTGCGCTCGTGGCTTGTTATTTCGGGCTGCGTGTTAAGCCGAATACAGAGAGTCTATCGGCCAACACCACGGCCTCGGTTGTCACGTCAATCACCGTCGTCATCCTGGTGGACGCAGTATTTGCGATTGCAACCCGTTCCATCGGTCTGCCGCGATGAGCGACTGTCCCATTCAGGTTCGGGGGCTTGAAACCCGCTTTGGGCAAGCCTGGGTCCATCGCGGCATCGATCTTGTTGTACCGGCCGGAGAGGTGGTGGCTCTCGTTGGTGGTTCGGGTAGCGGCAAGACCACGTTGCTGCGCCAGATGGTCGGCTTGCTTCGGCCGAATGCTGGTGCTGTTAGCTTGTTCGGCGAGCCATTGTTCGCTGGCTCCCGTGCCGAGCAGCTGGAACGCCGCCGCCGTTTCGGCATGCTGTTTCAGCATGGTGCGCTGTTTTCGGCGCTTAGCGTGTTTGCCAACGTGGCCTTTCCGCTGCGGGAGATCGGCATCGCCGACGACGCGATGCTGCGGGATCTGGTGCAACTCAAGCTGGCGATGGTCGAGCTGGATGCCGATGTGGCGCTACGCATGCCCGCCGAGCTGTCGGGCGGCATGGTCAAGCGGGTTGCGTTGGCGCGGGCCCTGGCCCTGGAACCCGAGTTATTGCTGCTCGACGAGCCGACAGCGGGCCTCGATCCAGACCTCAGCAGTGGTTTCGTGCGGCTCATCCGGGCCCTGCATCGAGCACTCGGCCTTACCGTGGTGTTGGTGACTCATGACCTGGATACGCTGGCAGCATTGGCGACCCGCGTGGCGGTGCTCGCGGAGGGGCGTATACTGGCCTTCGGCCCGCTTGACGAGATAATGAACGTGCAAGACCCCTTCATCGAACGTTTTTTCCACGGTGAACGTTCCCGTGCTGCGCTGGCGCGTGGGAGGGGAATGGGCTGATGGAGAGCCGGGCTCACGCCATCGCCGCGGGGCTGTTCGTGATCCTGCTGAGCGGGGCGATCGTTCTTTCCCTGTGGTGGTTCTCGGACAAGCGGGAGAGCACCCGTGACGTCGTGCTGGTGACGTCGGGCAGCGTCAATGGCCTGAACCCCCAGTCTACCGTCCGCTACCGCGGTATTGTCGCCGGCAAGGTGGTGGACATCGCCCTCGATCCGGCCAATCCGAAGGATCTGCTGGTCAAGGTGCGGATTCGCACCGATCTGCCGATCACCCGCGGCACGCGGGCGCGCATGGCCAACCAAGGGGTGACCGGGCTGGCCTACATCGCCCTTGACGATGCCGGCGACAAGCCCGAGCCGTTGGTGGGCGAAGACGGCGGGCCGCCGCGCATCCGCCTGGCTCCAGGTCTGATGGAGGAGGTCGCCGACGCCTCGGTGCAGACCCTCAGGCGCGTGCAGGAAATTGTCGATCGTCTGGCGGTGCTGACCCGCCAGGACAATCTGGCCCACATCGAGAAGACGCTGGCCAATCTGGAGTCGTCGAGCAAGGGGCTCGACCAGACCCTGCAGGAAGCGCCCAAGGCCCTTGCGGCGGTGCGGCAGGTCTTCAGCAAGGACAACCTTGCGCGCATCGACCGTTCCCTGGCCAATCTAGAACGCCTGAGTGCCGACGCCGCGCCGATGGCCAGCGACGGCCGCGCGCTACTGCTGAGATTGCAGACCGTGGCCGACCGGGTGGACGGCGTCGTTGGTGCGGCTGGCGAGGGTTTTGCGACCAGCACGTTGCCGCGCTTGAACGTGTTGCTGCAGGAACTCACCACTACGTCGCGGCAGTTGTCCGACCTGCTCGACGAACTCGACAACTCGCCGCAGCTCCTGCTGTTGGGGCGTGGCAAGCCTGCGCCGGGGCCCGGCGAAGCCGGGTTTCATAATCGGCCTGCGGTTCGGTAAGTTCGGGGCGACCAACGATGCGCTTTCTGTCTCCACTATTGATGCGTGAGCATTTCCACTTCCGGCTCCTGGTGCCCGTACTCCTTCTGGTGCTCACCGTGGCCGCGTGTGGCAGCCTGCCGAAGGCGGCGCCCAACTACTCGATGCATGATTTCGGTCCGCTCGATTCGGCCACACTGCGCCCCCTTGGTTTTCCGATCCGCAGCGCCGAGGTGGTGCCAGCGCCGTGGCTTGCCTCGACGACCATGCAGTATCGCCTTGCCTACGCGCAGCCGACCCGGCGCCAGTTCTATCTGGAAAGCCGCTGGGTCGCCCAGCCCGGCCAGCTCGTGGAGCTCGCGGTCAAGCGCTCGATGAAGACGAGCGAAACCGCCGTTTCCTCCAGCGGCTGCCGGCTGCGGGTAGATCTGGATGAGTTCATCCAGGTCTTCGATGAGGGAGGGCATAGCCGTGGCCTCATCGAGGCGCGTGCGGCCTTGCTGGCGCCGCGTACGGATCAGCTCATCGCGACCCGCGGTTTTGCGGTCACCCGCCCGGCGCCGACACTGGATGCCGTCGGCGGCGTCATCGCCCTGCGGGAAGGCGTGTTGCAGCTCAACCGCGAGCTGATCGACTGGCTGGAAGCGATCGACAAGGAAGGCGGGGCGCGCCCTGGTGGTGGCGTCCACGCCCGCTGTTCAGCCTGAAAGCCGACCGGCAGGAACGTGCCGGCGCTTAGGTACAACTGAGGACCAAGGAGGAGAACCCATGAATGCTGTAGCCGAAAACCTTACCGACCCCTTGCTGCTGCGTGACGACGCCAATGGTGTGACAACGCTGACGCTGAACCGGCCGGGTCAGTTCAACGCTTTGTCGCAGCCGATGCTGGAGGCGCTGCTGGCGGAACTCACCGGCATTGCGGCCGATGCCTCGGTGCGCGTCGTCGTGCTGGCCGGAGCGGGCAAGGCCTTCTGTGCCGGGCATGATCTGAAGGAGATGCGTGGCAATTACACCAAGTCCTTCCAGCAGGCCCTGTTCCGCCTGTGCGGCAAGGTCATGATGCAGATCGTGACCATGCCCCAGCCGGTGATCGCCCGAGTGCATGGCATCGCTACCGCCGCCGGCTGCCAGCTGGTGTCCATGTGCGATCTGGCTGTGGCGTCAGACGTGGCGCGCTTTGCGGTGTCCGGCATCAATGTCGGGCTGTTCTGTGCGACGCCGAGTGTGGGTCTGTCCCGCAACATGGGGCGCAAGGAAGCCTTCGAGATGCTGGTGACCGGTGACTTCATCGATGCCGCCGAGGCGAAACGCCGCGGGCTGGTCAATCGCGTGGTGCCCATCGAGTCGCTGAACGAGGAGGTGGCGAAGCTCACCGCGTCGATCTGCGCCAAGTCGCCGGTGGCCATCTCGATGGGCAAGCAGATGTTCTACTCGCAGCTCGAGATGGGGCTCGACGCCGCCTACCAGCAGGCGGCCGAGGTGATGGCCTGCAACATGATGAGCGAGGACGCCGCCGAAGGCATCGACGCCTTCATGGCCAAGCGCAAGCCGGTGTGGACCGGTAGGTAGGCGCAGCTTGCCCGTGCTGATCGACACCCATTGCCACCTGGATGCCGCGGAGTTTGACGCGGACCGCGCTGCCGTTTTCGACGCGGCCCGGGCGGCAGGGGTGAGCGGTCTGCTGGTGCCGGCCGTCGAGGCGGCCAACTTCGCGAAGGTCGTCGACCTGGCCGGCCGGCTGCCGGAATGCCGCTACGCGCTGGGGATTCATCCGATGTACGTGGCCCGTGCGCAGGAGTCGGATCTGGAGCTGCTGCGCGATGGCCTGGCACGGGGCGGGGCGGTGGCGGTCGGCGAGATTGGCCTGGACGGCTTCATCCCGGACGGCGACCTGCCGCGCCAGACAGCGTTCTTCATTGCCCAGCTCAAGCTGGCGCGGGAATTCGACCTGCCTGTGGTGCTGCATGTCCGGCGCGCGCAGGACGCTATCCTCAAATGCCTGCGCCAGATCCGGGTGAGCGGCGGCATCGCCCATGCTTTCAACGGTAGTCGGCAGCAGGCCGAGATTTTCATCAAGCTGGGTTTCAAGCTCGGTTTCGGCGGGGCGATGACTTACTCTGGGTCGCGGCGCATCCGCGAGTTGGCGGCGAGCCTACCGCTTTCTTCCATCGTGCTGGAGACCGACGCGCCGGACATTCCGCCCGCGTGGTGCACCGGCGGGCGCAACGATCCGGCCAACCTGGCGCGTTTCGCGCAGGAACTGGCGACGTTGCGCGGTATCGACATGGATGCCGTGATCGCCGCAACGGGGGATAATGCGGTCGACGCGATTCCCGGCCTGGCGGAGCTGCCAGGATTCAGGACTGTGGCGTCGGGGTCGTAGGACGGTTGCAGGCGATGAGCTGGCGGATGTCGTCCTTCATACGGGCAATGTCCCCGTCGAATTTCTCGCAGTTCATCATCGAGATACCGAAGACGTAAGCGTAGAGCAGCATGCTGCGGGTTGACGCCTCATGCATCGGCATGCCAGCGGCCAGAAATAGTTCGCGGGCGCAGCGCAGGCGCCAGGCGTCCACTTCCTCGACGATCAATGCGGCAGCCGTATCGCGGCGCGCCCATTCGCGCATCGCCAGTTCGATGAGGATGCCCTTGCGGTTGCGGCTGGCGCTATACACATCAATGACGTGGAAGATCTGCGCCTCCTCGTCGCCGGCGATGGGCCGGGTCTGCTTGACGATGTCACGGATGCGTCCGTCCTTCCAGGTCTCGAGCACACCGGAGAGTAGGTCCTGGCGGTCCTTGAAGTGCCAGTAGAAGCTGCCTTTGGTTACATGCAGGCGCTTGGCCAGCACTTCGACGCGGACGCCGGTGACACCTTCGTCGGCAAGTGTGTCGAGGGCGGATTGGATCCATGAGTCACGGTCGAGCTGAAGGCGGGGCGGTTTTTCCATACGGTGTAGCATTGACGGGTGTAGTTCCCATACGCTACCGTACGGAAAGTGACAAAGCAAGATGCCTGTGAGAAGCTCGCGGCTTTGCTGGTCCGTCTCCGTGTCAGCACCGGATTGTCGGCGTAAGCAGCGGTCGGAGAACAGGTTTGCCGGCAGGAGGTCGAATCGTCGATGCCTGCGGTAGATCCAGAATATGGTGGAGAACCTCTACAAATGGAAGGAGCGCAGCATTGAAGATTCTGGTTCCAGTTAAACGCGTGGTCGATTACAACGTCAAGGTACGCGTGAAGAGCGATGGATCCGGTGTGGACATCGCCAATGTCAAGATGTCCATGAACCCGTTCGATGAAATCGCGGTCGAAGAAGCAGTACGCCTGAAGGAAGCCGGTGTGGCGACCGAGGTGGTGGCTGTCTCCTGCGGCGTGGGTGCCTGCCAGGAAACCCTGCGTACCGCGATGGCTATCGGTGCCGACCGCGGCATCCTCGTCGAGACCGATGTCGAGTTGCAGCCGCTGGCCGTGGCCAAGCTGCTGAAGGCGCTGTGCGACAAGGAGCAACCCCAGTTGGTGATCTGCGGCAAGCAGGCTATCGACGACGATGCCAACCAGACCGGTCAGATGCTGTCTGCGCTGAAGGGCTGGCCGCAGGCCACCTTCGCGTCCAAGGTGACGGTGGGTGACGGCAAGGCGAGCGTGACCCGTGAAATCGACGGCGGCCTGGAGACCCTCGAGATCTCTCTGCCCGCCGTGGTCACTACCGACCTGCGACTGAACGAGCCGCGTTATGCGACGCTGCCGAATATCATGAAGGCCAAGAAGAAGCCGCTGGAAACCGTCAAGCCGGCTGACCTGGGCGTCGATGTGACCCCCCGCCTGGCGACCCTGAAGGTTGCCGAGCCGCCGAAGCGCAGTGCCGGCGTGATGGTGGCTGATGTGGCTCAGCTGGTCGAGAAACTCAAGAACGAAGCGAAGGTGCTGTAATGACGATTCTGGTTGTTGCCGAGCACGACAATGCGTCCCTGAAGGGCGCAACCCTCAACACCGTATCCGCTGCCGCCAAACTGGGCGGCGACGTCGCAGTGCTGGTAGCGGGCTCTGCCTCCGTGGCTGTCGTCGAAGCGGCTGCCAAAGTGGCTGGCGTGGCCAAGGTGCTGGTAGCGGATTCCGCTGCTTTTGCCGATCAGGCCGCCGAGAACCTGGCTGCCCAGGTCGTCGCTACGGTACAGGCGTCCGCCGGTGCCATCACTCACGTGTTGGCGCCCGCCACCACCTTCGGCAAGAACGTGCTGCCGCGCGTCGCCGCGCTGCTCGACGTGGCCCAGATCTCCGAGATCGTCGCTATCGAGTCCGCCGACACCTTCGTGCGTCCGATCTACGCCGGCAATGCGCTGGCCACCGTCAAGTCGGTTGATCCGGTCAAGGTCATCACCGTGCGTACCACCGCCTTCGAGGCTGCGGGCGAGGGCGGTGCGGCTGCCGTCGAGAACGTGGCTGCGGCTGCCGACTTGGGCCTGTCCAAGCTGGTCGGTCGTGAGCTGACCAAGTCTGCCCGTCCGGAACTGGGCGCTGCCAAGATCATCGTCTCCGGTGGTCGTGGCGTGGGCAGCGGCGAAAACTACCACAAGCTGCTCGAGCCGCTGGCTGACAAGCTTGGCGCCGCCCTTGGCGCGTCCCGCGCGGCCGTCGATGCCGGCTTCGTGCCCAATGATTACCAGGTCGGCCAGACCGGCAAGATCGTGGCGCCGCAGCTCTACCTGGCCGTCGGCATCTCCGGCGCTATCCAGCACCTGGCCGGCATGAAGGATTCCAAGGTGATCGTCGCGATCAACAAGGATCCGGAAGCGCCGATCTTCCAAGTGGCCGACTACGGCCTCGTCGCCGACCTCTTCGAGGCGGTGCCGCAACTGACCTCCGCCGTCTGAGGACGCCCGGAGCCGGGGCTGGCTGAATGAACTTCGCTCCTGACCTCTTCTCTGCAGGCTGGCACATCTTTGCCTGTCTTTGCGGACTGGGGGTCGGAGCGTGGGTGATCCGGACCGCCCCGTGGCGGCGCATGCTCGACGGGCATCAGCTGAATGCCCTGGCGGGCGCCGCCGTCATTCTCACTCTGCTGTGGAGCCTGAATGCCGGCGTGTATCCCGGTCTCAACCTCCACATCCTCGGGGCGATGGCTACGACGCTGATCTTTGGGCCGCAGCTGGCTCTTGTCGTACTGGCCCTTGCTCTGACCGGCGTCACGCTGAACGGCAGCGTAGAGTGGACCGCCGTCCCCATCAATTTCCTGGCCATGGGCATTGTGCCGGTGGCACTGGGCTCCCTGTATTTCCGTCTTGTGGAACGGTGGCTGCCCAAGCACTTCTTCGTATATATCTTCGTCAACGCTTTCATTGGCGCGATGGTGATCGTTCTGATCCAGGGCTTGATCGCGTCCCTGATGCTGTTCTCGGCCGGTGCCTATTCGGCCGACAAACTCCTGTCCGAATATCTGCCGTTCTTCCTGCTGCTGGGCTTTGCGGAAGCCTGGCTGTCGGGCATGGCGTTGACGCTGATGGTCATCTATCGCCCGGAGTGGGTCGCCAGTTTCGATGATCGTCTCTATCTGATGAACAAATAGCAGTGCCCCGGCTTCGCGGCCACCAGAAACCAAATAACAACACCGTGTGGAGAAAAGAACGATGAGCAGCTACAACGCACCGATCCGTGACATGCAGTTCGTCATGAAGGAACTGGCCGGCCTCGACGCCGTGTCGGCCCTGCCGGGCTGCGAGGAGGCGACCGCCGATGTGGTGGATGCGATCCTCGAGGAAGCCAACAAGTTTGCCAGCGGGGTGCTTGCGCCCCTCAACTGGAGTGGCGACCAGGAAGGTGCCCAGTGGGACAACGGAGAGGTACGCACTGCTGCAGGCTGGAAAGACGCTTATACGCAGTTTGCGGAGTCCGGCTGGACGGCGCTGGCCTGTGAGCCGGAGTTCGGCGGCCAGGGCCTGCCGAAGCTGGTGTCTACCGCGGTGATGGAGATGTGGAAGTCGGCCAACATGGCCTTCTCTCTGTGCCCGATGCTGACCACCGGCGCCATCGAGGCGATCAAGCTGTGCGGGACCGACGAGCAGAAGGCGGCCTACCTGCCCAAAATGGTGAGCGGTGAATGGACCGGCACCATGAACCTCACCGAGCCGCAGGCCGGCTCTGATCTCGCGGCGGTGCGTACCCGTGCGGTACCGCAGGGCGATGGTACCTACAAGATTTTCGGTCAGAAGATCTTCATCACCTACGGTGAGCACGACATGACCGACAACATCATCCACCTGGTGCTGGCCCGCTTGCCGGACGCACCGGAAGGGGTGAAGGGCATCTCGCTGTTCGTCGTGCCGAAGTTCCTGCTGAATGCCGACGGAACGCCGGGCGAGCGCAACGACGTGCATTGCGTGTCCATCGAACACAAGCTCGGTATCCATGCCAGCCCGACGGCAGTGCTGGCTTTCGGCGACAAGGGCGGCGCCATCGGCACGCTGATCGGCGAGGCCAACCGTGGCCTGGAGTACATGTTCATCATGATGAACGAGGCACGCTTTGCCGTCGGCATGGAAGGCCTGGCGCTGTCCGAGCGGGCCTACCAGCAGGCTCTGGCCTATGCCAAGGACCGTGTCCAAGGCACCGAGGCTGGAGTGCGCGGCGGCCCGAAGGTCAGCATCATCCATCACGCGGATGTGCGCCGCATGCTGCTCAGCATGAAGTCGCAAATTGAAGCCCAGCGCGCGCTGGCCTATGTGGTCGGTGCCGCGACCGACCATGCCCACCACCACGCCGATGCGGCCGTGCGGGCCCAGAACCAGGCTTTCGTGGATCTGATGATTCCGGTGGTGAAGGGCTGGCTCACCGAGAGCGCAATCGAGATTACCTCCACTGGCGTGCAGGTGCATGGCGGCATGGGCTTCATCGAGGAGACCGGGGCGGCCCAGCATTTCCGCGATGCCCGCATCACGGCGATCTACGAGGGCACGACTGCGATCCAGGCCAACGACCTGATCGGTCGCAAGATCGCTCGCGAGAGCGGGCTGACGGCCAAGGGCGTGGTGGCTGAGATGCGCAAGGTCGAGGCCCAGCTGGCGGAAGCTGCGGGCGAAGAGTTCGCAGCGATCCGCAAATCCCTTGCGGCCGGCATCGGTGCTGTGGAGGAGGCCGTCGACTACATCGTGGCGACTTTTGGCAATGACATCAAGGCGGCGTCGGTGGGCTCGGTCCCGTTCCTGAAGCTGTTCGGTATTGTGGCCGGTGGCTGGCAACTGGCGCGTGCCGCACTGGTGTCGGCCCGCCGGGTGGCGGAAGGGGCGGGCGACGCGGCGTTCTATCAGGGCAAGATCACAACTGCACGGTTCTACGCGGATCACGTGCTGTCCCAGGCTCCGGGCCTGGCCTACGCGGTGGTCAATGGTGCGGCTGCCGCGCTGGCTCTGGACGAGGCGCAGTTCTGACGTTTCGGAACTAGATTCGTCCAATTCGGTTCGCGAGGCCGCTCCCTGGTGGGGCGGCCTTTGCTTTTTTGTTTTGTTCCTATTGCATTTGTCTCGATTTTCGAAAAAATCCTTTCAATTGAATGGCATGAGTTCATCGGCCGAGTAATGGGCAGATACGCGGCGAGTGTCGTCGCTCTGTAATATTTGATGCGCAGTATCTGGGTTTCCCGTGTTTTCGGTGAGCCGGTCCGGGTTGGCGGATGTGCCTTCAGGGCCGGCTTCGCAATTTATGAGCCCTACACCAGCGTCTTCCACATTCTTGCCACGTCGCGCGGCGTATGTCTTCAACGGCCAGTTGCAGCAGCCGACGACCGTGCGCCAACTGGTACGAGCGATGGATGCCCTGTCCGTAAGTGCGTCGTGCCAATGTGCCCTCGATCGTTTCTTCGTGGATGCGGGCTTGTATGCCCTGCCTGTCGTGGATGAGCAGGCGCGCCCAGTGGCGCTGCTGGATCGTAAGTCCTTCGTGGAGTTTTTCGGGCGTCCTTACATTAGGGAATTGTTCGGTCGCCGTAACATTGTCGAATTGCTTGCCTATGAGCAGTACGACAGTACACCGCCGCTGATCGTAGATGAAGGCAGCACCGTGGAGGATGCGGCGCGGATGATTATCGATGCCGGCATGCAGCACATGGTGACGGGCTTCGTGGTCAGTCGGCAGGGGCGCTACATGGGGATCGCCAACGGCCACGATCTGCTCGACACCATCACCCAGCGCAAGCAGGCCGAACTGTATTACCTGGCCCATTATGATGCCCTGACCGGGATTCCCAATCGGGCGCTGCTGGCCGATCGTCTGGAGCAGGCCTGTCTGGAGGCCGACCGCAAGGGAAGTCTGGTAGCCCTGTTGTTCATCGACGTGGACCGCTTCAAGCAGATCAACGACTCCCTTGGTCATAGTGCCGGTGACGAGGTTTTGCGTCGCATCGTTGCGCGCCTGAAGGCTTCTGCCCGTCAGGTGGATACCGTGGCCCGACTGGCCGGAGACGAGTTCGTGGTATTGATGGAGAACTTGTCGAACCCCGGGCAGGCCGAACTGGTGGCAGACCGGATCGTGGCGTCGATGCGGGAGCCGATCGAGATGCTCGGCCATTCCCTGGTGGCCACGGTCAGCATCGGCAGTGCGATCTATCCGCACGACGATGACCAGATCCATAACATCCTGAGCAAGGCCGATGCGGCCATGTATGAGGCAAAGTCAGCCGGCCGCAACGGTTTCTGTTCGTATTCTCCGGAGATGCATACCTACAACCCGGCCAGCATGTCGCTCGAAACCGAGTTACGCACCGCCGTCGAGCGGGATGAGCTGGTGTTGTTCTTCCAGCCTCAGGTCGATTTGGCGAGCGGCAAGGTTCGCGGGGTGGAGGCGCTGGTGCGTTGGCGTCATCCGCTACGCGGGTTGATTCCGCCGATGCAGTTCATCCCGGTGGCCGAGGAGAGCGGGCTCATCATTCAGCTTGGTGAATGGGTGGTCAGGCAGGCGCTGGCTCAACTGAATGCTTGGCGGGCACAGGGGGTGGAACCGTTGCCGGTGGCGGTCAACATTTCGGCCTTGCAGCTCCGCCAGAAGGGCTTTGTGAGCTTCCTGAAGGCGCTGCTCGCCGAGTTCGCCATCGAACCCGGCTTGCTTGAGCTCGAACTGACCGAGAGCGTGTTGATGAAGGATGTCGAGGAGATGCTGCGTACCCTCAATGAGATCAAGGCGCTCGGCGTTCGCCTGGCCATCGACGATTTCGGTACCGGCTTTTCGAGCCTCAGCTACCTGCGCCGCTTCCCTATCGATCGCCTGAAGATCGACCAATCCTTTGTGCGCGACATCGATAGCACCCCTGTCAATGAGTCGATCGCCCGGGCCATCGTGGCTTTGGCAAACAGCCTGTCGCTGGCGATCGTTGCCGAGGGGATCGAGAAGTTGGCCGAGGTGGCTGTGTTGCAGCAGATGCGCTGCCACGAGGGGCAGGGCTATTTGTTTTCCAGGCCGATCGAAGCGGAACGTTTTCCGAGCTGGCTGGCGACGCACGGGGCCCTTGAGTTGGCTGCTGCTTAAATGCCCTCACCGTGCTGGCCGCGGATGATCCAGTCTTCGAATTCCGCGGCGGGCATGGGCTTGCCGAACAGATAGCCCTGGCCGTGGTTGCAGCCGATGCTGCGCAGAAACTCGAGTTGCTCGACGGTCTCGATGCCCTCGGCGGTGATTTCGAAGCCCAGGGTCTGGCCCAGGCCGACGATGGCGCGGGTGATTGCCACGTCGTTTTCGTCGTGGGGTAGATCGGAGACGAAGGCCCGGTCCACCTTCAGGTTGTTGATCGGCAGCACCTTCAGATAGGCGAGGGAGGAGTAGCCTGTGCCGAAATCATCGACGGCCGTCGTCACGCCCAGATCCTGGATGGCGTGGATCACCTGGCGGGCATGCTCCGGGTTCTCCATGATCAGGCTCTCGGTGACTTCCACTTCAAGCACCTCGGGCGGAAGTCCGTGGCGGGCCAGCGCACTGGCCAGCGTATCCACGTAGTCGCTGCGTTCGATCTGCAGGGCGGCGACGTTGATGGCGATGCGCCCGGTCTCCAGTCCGGTCTTCCGCCACAGCCTGATCTGAGCACAAACGGTGTCGAGCACCAGTTCGCCGATCGGGATGATCAGTGCGGTGCGTTCTGCCAGCGGAATGAACTCGGCCGGGGGCACCATGCCCCGCTCAGGATCCCGCCAGCGCAGTAGGGCCTCCGCCCCGCTGATGCGGCCGCTTTCCAGGTTGAGTTTGGGCTGATACCAGAGTTCGAATTCCTTTTCCTCCAGTGCGCGTCGCAGTGCGCGCTCGCGGGTCAGGCGATCCTGAGCCCGGCGGGTCATCTCTGCTTGGTAGAAACGGTAACTGTTGCGGCCACCTTCCTTGGCGCCATACATGGCGGTATCGGCATTGCGGACCAGCTCTTCCGGCGTGCGGCCATCGGTGGGTGCAATCGCGATCCCTATGCTGGCGGTAACTAGGGCTGCGTGGCCGTCCAGGTCGAAGGGTTCCTGCAGGGCCTGAAGGATCTTCTTGACGACGGCGACGGCGTCGGTGTCCTGTCCGAGATCGCCGAGGATCACCGCGAATTCATCGCCACCAAAACGGGAAACGGTATCCTCGACCCGCAGGCAGCGCTTGAAGCGCTCTGCGGCCTGCTGCAGCAGACAATCGCCCACGGGGTGGCCCAGGCTGTCGTTCACGGTCTTGAAGCCGTCCAGATCCAGGATCAGTACGGCGAGTTGGCGCTCGTAGCGGACCGCGCGGTCCAGGTCGTGCTGAAGCTGGTGGTGGAACAGGGTTCGATTGGGCAGGTCGGTCAGCGGATCGTAGTGGGCCAGGCGCTCCAGTTCGGCCTGGGAATGCTTGATCGCCGAGATATCAGAGAAGACGGCGACGTAGTTCACGTGATGTCCGGCGTCGTCGTTGACTGCATTGATAGTGAGCCACTCGGGGTAGAGTGCGCCATTCTTGCGGCGGTTCCAGATTTCGCCGCGCCAGCCCCCTGTGTCGCGGAGGGTCTCCCACATGGCCCGATAGAACTCAGGCGGCTGGTGGTCGGAGCGCAACAGACGGGGCGTCTGGCCGATGGCCTCTTCGGCGCTGTAGCCGGTGATATCGGTGAACGCACGGTTGACCGACAGAATGGTGCTTTGGGCGTCGGTGATCATTACCGCGTCGGCGGTATTGGCGATGACGACGCCGGCCAGGCGCAGTTGCTCTGTGGTCTGCTTTATCTCCGTGATGTCCGTGGAGATCGCCAGGATCGCCTGGGGCTGCCCATCGGCGCCAGGGAGTGGGCACTTGGTCGTCAGATAGGTGCGTTGTTGCCCGTGGTCGTCCAGTTGTTCCTCGAAGCGCATGGCCTGGCCCTCTGCCAGTACGGCCAGATCGTTAGTCCGCTGCAATCGGGCGAGGTCGGCCGGCTGGAAATGTTCCCGCGGCATGCCTCTCATTGTGTCCAGTGAGGCCCCCATGGCCGTCTCGAAACAGCGGTTCGACCATTGGAGATTGCCGTCCTTGTCGAAGACGTAGATTAATGACGGCGCGTGATCGACAACGGTTTGCAGCAGGGCTTGCTGCAAACCCAGCGCCTCCTCGGTCGCCTTGCGCTCGGAAATATCCCGGGCCACCGCGTAGATCATGGGGCCGTCGCTGAGCGGGATCACGCACAGCGTCACCTCCGCTGGGAAGCAATGCCCATCGCTACGGCGGTGGAGCCACTCGAAGC
The DNA here is from genome assembly GCF_056724025.1 of Zoogloea sp. JDB1. Classification (NCBI taxonomy): domain Bacteria; kingdom Pseudomonadati; phylum Pseudomonadota; class Betaproteobacteria; order Rhodocyclales; family Zoogloeaceae; genus Zoogloea; species Zoogloea sp. JDB1. The sequence goes on along the minus strand of NZ_CM161496.1, from coordinate 4,417,403 downwards.
GGTGCTGCCCAGCCCGGAGCGTGATGTCGAGGATCTCCCGCACCTTTTCGGGAGAGCTGCTGCCATCGGCTTGCCGTTCTGGAGAGAGTTCCACCGGGGTTATGCCCTGGAACTGAGCGCGGTCGGAAAAGCCGAAAAGCGCCAGTGCGGCGTCGTTGCTTTCGATGAAGCGGCCGTTGCCATCAATGACCCACGTTGCGTCAGGGGAATGCTCGAACAAGGTACGGAAGCGGACCTCGCTTTGTGCAAGCGAGGATTCGGCTTCCTCGCGCTCGGCGATTTCCTGGGACAGGCGGAGGTTCCTTTGCCTGATCAGGGTGTTGCGCCGCATCAACTGGGCGATGAAAAAAAGCACCAGGGCCGTGTTGGCGATCGAGATCAGGAACAGTGGGGATTCAGCCGGTGCATGGCTGGGCCAACCATTGCGCGGGATGGCGGAAAGTTGCCAGGTGCCGCCGGGGACCATGACGGTCAGGCTGACGGGGTGTTCGGACAGAACGGCTGTGTCGCCCCAGATCACCTCGCCGTCGCTGCCCAGGCCATCCTTGCCACGCAGCAGCAGGCGAAGCGAGGCGTCGTTGGAAATTCCGCTGGCCCGGATGAGGTTTTCCAGATCCGTGACGATCGACATCGTGCCCCAGTAACGAGGCGCCGCGCGGAGGGGATGGGTGAAGATGGGTTGCCGGTAGATCAGTCCTACCCCACCCTGGATGAGATTGAGGGGGCCGGCAAGCAGCGCGTGACGGCTGTTCCGGGCACGCTGTATCGCGGCGTATTGTTCCGGAATCGTTCTGAGGTTTGTTCCCAGAGCCTTTTCGTTGTTTGCCCGGGGATAAATCCTTTGGATCACGTCGTCGGGAACGAGGGCGATGCTGCGGATGTGCGATGCGGAAGCGATGGCCATCCTGGCCATGCCGTAGAAATGTGCATCGGAAATGTCGCCGTCGATGCTCAGCATGTGCGAAATGCCTTCGGCCGTTCCGAAGGTACTGCGGACCTGCCCTTCGAGCATGGCGCTGATGCGGGCCAGTTCGCCGGTTGCCCTGGCACGGGCATCGCTCGCTTGGCGCTCTGAATCCAGGCGGCCAAGGAGGACCGAGAGAAGGATGCCACCGACACCAACGACGAAGAGCAGCAAATATGTGGCAGGTGCATGCTGGTTCCTGAGCCAGCCTAGCATTTCATTGCTACGCGGATTGTCGGCCATGCTTTCCCAGTGCCCGGCGCTCATGTCGGACGGACATCGTTTTGAAGGGTTGGATTTTGCGGTGTGGCTGTTCAGGCTCCGCAGCTCGTGCCGCGAGCGATGATGGGCTCTTTGGCGGCGGCAGAGCCTAACTCCAACGGGGATATTTCCACAACCCAAAAAGGGATATCAGCGTGAAGTGATCGAAGCTTGTATGCATCCGGCCGAATGATTGGGTGGCTCATCGGCTCAATTCGGGAAAGCGCCATAGCCATAACCAGGCAACCAAGAGCTGTACGACGATAGTCAGCGTCCAGGTTCCTGTTACGTAGCAGCAGGCCGCAGGGAGGACGACTTCAAGCAATTGCTCACAAAGAACACCGAGGACGAAGAAGAACAGCGTCAGGCACACCCATTTGGCGACAAAGCCGGGTAGGTGGTGAATGCCCATGCGCCGGTTGTAGCGGTAGTTCTGTTGTCGTTCGAGCAGCGTGCCGCGACTTACGTCCCGGAAGTAGGGGAAAGGCCAGAGATAGCGATACAGGAGACGCCAGATACCCTCCTGGCGCTCGGCAGAAGTCCTGCTCATCATTGCTCTCCCGTGCGGCGCGCATGCGACAGTCAGCTGTGTCAGTGTGCGCTGCTTTGCCAATGGATGGAAGGGAGAGCTAATAACAAAAAAGCCGGTCAAACGACCGGCTTTTTGAATTTTGGTGCCCAGAAGAGGACTCGAACCTCCACGCCTCGCGGCACTAGTACCTGAAACTAGCGCGTCTACCAATTTCGCCATCTGGGCAGCGAAGACCACCATTATAGGTGGTATTTTCTTTATTGCAAGTTCTTTTTGAACTTTTCTCGCCTGAATTCGTCAAATTGATACTTCGACGAATCCTGCAAAATAGAAACCGGTCAAACGACCGGCTTTTTGAATTTTGGTGCCCAGAAGAGGACTCGAACCTCCACGCCTCGCGGCACTAGTACCTGAAACTAGCGCGTCTACCAATTTCGCCATCTGGGCAACGAAAGCGCTATTATAGAACAAGTTGATCCCGATGCAAGCTATTCAAGAGAACTTTCCTGCAGTGAGAAACGAGACGAGCCCGCTTTCAGCCTGTTCCAATGCATTGTGCGTTGAACAAACAAACAAAAAGCCAGTCACATGGACCGGCTTTTGTATTTTTGGTGCCCAGAAGAGGACTCGAACCTCCACGCCTCGCGGCACTAGTACCTGAAACTAGCGCGTCTACCAATTTCGCCATCTGGGCAACGAGCCGAGAATTATAGAGTAAAAATTATCCGTGTCAATATTTAAATCAAAAAACACAAGAAAACTGAGCAAGCTGCGTCGCAGCGATCCTTTCTTCGAGCGCGAGTGCGAGAAGTACGACTTCCCACTGCCGAGTCGGGAATTCATCATGCAGACGCTCGCCGAACATGGTGTGCCGCTGGCGTTTCCGGATCTGGCCACCGCGCTGGACATCCTGCCGGTTGAACTCGAATTCTTCGAGCGCCGCATGTTTGCGATGGAGCGGGATGGTCAGGTCATGCGCAACCGGCGTAGCGACTATCTGCTGCCGTCCAAGGCCGATCTGATTCGCGGCACCGTGCAGGGGCATCCGGATGGCTACGGTTTTGTCGTGACCGACGAGGAAGGGCCGGATGTCTTCCTCAGTCCTAACGAGATGCGCGAAGTTCTCCATGGCGACCGGGTGATGGTCCGTCTGGCTGGCGTCGATCGGCGCGGGCGGCCTGAGGGGAAGATCGTTGAGGTGCTGGAGCGTGCCAATACGCGCATCGTCGGCCGGGTGCTGGTCGAGCATGGTGTGGTCCGGGTGGTGCCAGAGAACCGGCGCATCGCACAGGAAGTGCTGCTGGCGCCAGGTGGCAAGAAGAAGGTGACGGCAGGGCAGGTCGTCGTCGTCGAGCTGATCCAGCAGCCGACCCGTCATGCGCAGCCGATTGGTCAGGTGGTCGAGGTGCTCGGCAATTACGCCGATCCGGGCATGGAGATCGAGATCGCACTGCGCAAGCACGAGCTGCCCTTCGAGTTCTCCAAGGAGGCCAAGGAGCAGACCCGACGCCTGCCAGACAAGGTTCGCAAGATGGACTGGAAGGGCAGGGAAGACCTCACGGCGTTGCCCTTGGTGACCATCGACGGGGAGACGGCGCGGGACTTCGACGATGCCGTCTACTGCGAGAAGCAGGGGCGTGGTTTCCGCCTCGTCGTGGCGATTGCCGACGTGTCCCACTATGTGAAGGTGGGTTCGGCCTTGGATGGCGAGGCCTACGAGCGTGGCAATTCCGTCTACTTCCCGCGGCGGGTGATCCCGATGCTGCCGGAGAAGTTGTCCAATGGCCTCTGTTCGCTCAATCCGCAGGTGGAGCGCCTGTGTATGGTGTGCGACATGGCGATCTCCCAGACCGGGGCGATCAAGCAGTATCGCTTTTACCCGGCCGTGATGTTCTCAAAAGCACGTCTGACCTACAATCAGGTTGCTGCAGCGCTGTACGAGCAGGATGCGGCGGCGATCGACAGCGTCGGCGAACTGCTGCCCCACCTGCAGAACCTGGACAAGCTGTTCCGCGTGCTGTTGAAGGCGAGGGCCAAGCGAGGTGCGATTGACTTCGAGACCCAGGAAACCCGGATGATCTTCGACGACAACGGCAAGATCGAGAAGATCGTGCCGGAGAGTCGTAACGATGCGCACCGCCTGATTGAAGAGTGCATGCTGGCCGCTAACGTTTGTGCGTCGGAATTCCTGAGCACCCATGAGCATCCGGCCCTGTACCGGGTGCACGAAGGGCCGACGCCGGAAAAGCTGGCGAAGTTGCGGGATTTCCTGGGTGAGTTCGGTCTGCAGCTGGGTGGCGGCGAGGAGCCCCGTGCGTCGGATTACGCCAAACTGCTCGAAAAGATCCAGGATCGTCCGGATCTGCAGTTGCTGCAGACGGTGATGCTGCGCTCCCTGCGTCAGGCCGTGTACAGCCCGGATAATGTGGGGCACTTCGGGCTTGCCTACGAAGCCTACACCCATTTCACGTCGCCGATCCGCCGCTATCCGGACTTGCTTGTTCACCGGGCGATCAAGGCGGTACTGGCGGGTGAGCAATACACGCCGGCCCAGGAGAGCGGCGTCTGGGACGAGATCGGTCTGCATTGTTCGATGACCGAAAGGCGCGCGGACGAAGCGGACCGGGATGTCGAAAACTGGCTCAAGTGCTACTACATGCAGGACCGCATCGGCGAGGAGTTCGACGGTAGCGTATCGGCGGTGGTACCTTTCGGCCTCTTCGTTGCCCTCGACGATGTTTTTGTCGAAGGTCTCGTGCATATCTCCGATCTGGGGAGTGACTACTTCCATTTTGACGATGCGCAGCATGCGCTGGTTGGAGAGCGGACCGGCGAACGGTATCGGCTGTCGGACCGGGTGCGTGTGCAGTTGGTGCGGGTCAATATGGAGGCGAGCAAGATCGACTTCCGTCTGATCCAGGGGCCGCAGCGGGCGACCGAGAGGGGCGGCAAGACGGAGAAGGAGCGGGCTGCAGCCGCGGAAGCGCCGGCCGCGCCGCGTCGGCGGATCGTCGAGGATGCCGCTCCCTCGTCTGCGGAGTCACCTGTGCCCGTCGCTGCGAAGAAGAAAACCGGGAGCCGCAAGGCGGAGTCCGCTCCGCCAAAGCCCCGCAAGACCAAGGCAAGCAAGTCTGCCAAGACGACCAAGGCCGCCAAGCCGCGCAAGAGCGCAGTCGGCGGCGCCAAGAAGAAAGCGAAAGTTCGTGTCTGATCAGTCCAATTCCCGCCTTATCTACGGTTTTCATGCGGTGCTGGCCAAACTCCGCCATGACCCCGAGGGTATTTTCGAAATCTTTACCGACGCGCAGCGCAGCGACGCCCGCGCGCGGGATCTGTTGCGCCATGCCCAGCAGCTTGGCACGCGGGTCATCCCGTCGGAAGGCGAGCGCCTCGACAAAATGGTGGGTACCCGGCGACACCAAGGGGTTGTGGCCCGTATCGACTCCCGCCGCAAGGAGCTCAAGCTGCCCGATGTGCTCGATGGCCTGACCGAGCCGGCGCTGCTGCTGGTGCTCGATGGAATCCAGGACCCCCACAATCTCGGCGCCTGCCTGCGGGTTGCCGATGCCGCGGGGGCCCATGCGGTCATAGCACCGAAGGACAAGGCCGTCGGCCTCAACGCCACTGCCGTGAAAGTGGCCAGCGGCGCCGCCGACACGGTGCCCTACATCACTGTCACCAATCTGGCGAGAGCCTTGAGAGAGATGCAGGAGGCTGGCGTCTGGGTGCTGGGGGCGGCCGGCGAGGCCGAGAAATCCATCCACACCGTGGACCAAAAGGGTTCCATCGCCTGGGTTCTCGGCGCAGAAGGGGACGGCCTGCGGCGCCTGACCCGGGACACCTGCGACGAACTGGTGAGCATTCCGATGTACGGCACCGTCGAGAGCCTGAACGTGTCCGTCGCCAGCGGCCTCTGCTTGTTCGAGGCGCGCCGTCAGCGTATCGTGGCCTGAGCATGAAGATCGGCTATCAGGAGGCCCGGCGTCTACTGCGGCAGTGCAGCAGTGGGGCTCTCGGTTCCCACTCGGTAGCCGAGCCGGGCTATCCCTATGTGACCTTGCTCCCCTATGTTTTGGATGGGGAGTGTCGTCCGCTCTTCCTGCTGAGTGGTTTGGCTGAGCATACGCGCAACGTGCTATCCGATCCGCGAGTCAGCCTGCTGGTTGCGGATGGCGGGGGAGGGCCGCTTCAGCAGGCGCGCATGACCCTGCTCGGGCGGCTGGAGATGTTGGAGTTGGATGAGGCAGAACGTAGCCGCTTTCTTCGCTACAGCCCCGAGTCTGCGGGTTATCTCGCGCTTGGGGATTTCCGGTTCTACCGGCTGGAGCCGATCAAAGTTCGCTTCATTGCGGGTTTCGGCAGGATGGGGTGGAGTGATGTGGAGGCCTTGCCCTTGGCCCTTTCTGGCCTTGAGGAGCAGACCTTGCTGGCACGGCTGGCTCGCCGCGTGCCGGTTGGTGTCAAGCTTCTCGGCGTGGATTGTGAGGGGGTCGATGCCCGTGTGAGCGGTGTTTTCCGCCGATGGGCGTTGGCGTCACAGCCGCTGTCCTTGGAGGCGCTGGAAACGGCTGTGGAGCAAGTGCTGGATGAATTGTCGGATTACCCATCGGGCCTGTCCGACAATCTGGCCTGAGTTCAGTCCACTCGGTTGAGCTTGTCCATGTATTGTTTGGTGAACACCCGGTCAGGCAGATCCTTTGGTGCCATCTGCGTGTAGCGCAGCACCGAGACATCCCCCTTCTTGAGCGCATCCTCCATGGTCAGCTGGGTGGGGCGCACGCGTCCGCCCAGGGACTGGAACTTTTCGTAGCGACAAACCTTCAGCAGGCGGTCGGATAGGGAGTAGAACTCCGCCCGATGGGGCCAGTTGTTGTTTTGGCGTACCCAGTACAAGACTTTTGCATACGTGACGCCCCGGTCGACGGCGGTGAGTTCGAACACGTACATCTTCTCTCCGTCAATGGTGTCGGTCCTCAGTAGCTTGGGCTCGTAGTCGCCCGCGAAGTTGGCACGAGCCAAGTCCCCGTTCGCAACCTGGCCGGTCAAGCGTTGGGCCAGGGATAGTCGCACCGGTTGAGAGACGTTCGGCATGAAGACCCAGAGATCGCGCCCGCGCATCAGCATGGCCTGGCCCTTGTCGCTGGCAGGCTCCAGGGTCTGGACGATGGTGTTTTCGTTGCCTTTCGATAGGATCCGGTACTTCCGCTCTTCCGCCTGTTCTCCAGGGCTGCTGGAGTTGATGTCGATTACGACCTGGAAGCCGTCGCGGGGGAAGCGTACCTCATCCGCCTTGGCAACGACGCTGCGGGCGAGATCTGTGTCATCAGCATGGGATATTCCGCTGCCAACAAGGGCTGAAGCCGCAAGCGCGAGGCTTGCAAAGCGCGCTAGCGCGCGAGGAAGGCAAAATTTAAGGCTCATAATGTTATCCTTGAAAAGCAAACAACATAGACTCGCGCACCGATGCCAATTATTCGTGTTGACAACGTAAGCAAGGTATATCAACTCGGTGAGCAGGAGGTTACCGCTCTAGAGGGGGTGTCGCTGACCGTTGAGCCTGGTGTGTTCATGGCGATTGCAGGTCCTTCGGGCAGCGGGAAGTCCACGCTTCTGAATATCATGGGATGTATCGATACGCCAAGCAAAGGTTCGGTGGAAATCGAAGGTAAGGATGTCTCCGGCCAGACTCCCGACGAACTTGCTGGAGTCCGGGCCAGAACCATCGGCTTTATTTTTCAGACCTTTAACCTGCTGCCAGTTCTTTCCGCCGAGGAGAATGTCGAGTACCCCTTGTTGCAGATGTCGGAGGTCTCGAAGGAAGAACGACAGGAGCGGGTTGCCCGTTACCTCTCGATGGTGGGTCTCAGCAAGTATGCCCGTCATCGGCCCAATCAGTTGTCTGGCGGGCAGCGTCAGCGTGTGGCGATTGCGCGGGCACTGGTTACGAACTCGCGGGTCGTGCTGGCGGATGAGCCCACCGCCAACCTAGACCGTAGAACCGGGGAAAGCATCCTCAATTTGATGCGTGACATCAACCAGAATTCGGGCACGACATTTGTCTTCTCGACCCACGACAAGCGGGTGATGAATCGAGCTGACCGTCTGGTGCGCATGGAGGACGGGAAAATCACGGCGCTCGGCTTGAAGCGGGACGGCGCGTGGATCTTCGTGCAGGACCGTCGCACGCCTGGTGACGACCCTGATATTTGATTCATTTGAGACGAGAGAACAAGGGGAAAGTGATGCGCTTCACTTTGAAACTTGGCGGCTTCGGGCTGGCGTTGGCTTGGCTGTTTGCTGGAGGGTATGCACTTGCGGCGGAGCCGGATCTCGGTGTCGATGAGCTTGAGGACTCCAAGCCGGTTCAGACGAGTGGCCATCTACAGTTCGATCTGGCGCGAACGTATGCGAAGCCGGAGCACTGGTCGATGGCGCGGGGGCGTGCCGAGCTGACGGCACAGGGGGGAGGAGATGTTTTCAAATGGAAGATCTCCGGCCGGGCCGATGCGGATGCGGTTTTCGGGATCGACTCTGGTTTCTATCCGGATGCGGTCAGGCGGGACCAGCAATACGAGTTCAATTTCCGGGAAACCTTCGTAGACTTTTCCGCCGGTGATGTGGATTTCCGGATTGGCCGTCAGCAAATTGTGTGGGGGGAAATGGTCGGTTTGTTCTTCGCTGATGTCGTCTCTGCGCGTGATTTACGGACCTTCTACCTGCCGGACTTCGAACAACTCCGGATTCCCCAGTGGGCGGCCCGCGCTGAATACTATTTTGGGGATACGCATGCAGAGCTGATCTGGATTCCTGTACCCAGTTACGACAAGATCGGTAAGCCCGGTGCCGAATTCTATCCCTTGCCGAAAGGGGTGAATGTTCGTGGCGAGGTAAAGCCGGATTCATCGATGGGCAACACCAACTGGGGGGGGCGGCTGTCCCGTCTGGTTGGCGGCTGGGATCTGTCGGGCTTCTACTATCGTAGTGAAGATGTGGCACAAACCTTCTACATGGTTGGAGCGAACGAGTTCGAGCCCCGCCATGAGCGTATCAGCCAGGCCGGTGGAACCCTGGCCAAGGACTTTGGCGATTTTGTGCTGAAGAGCGAAGTCGTCCAGACTAGAGGGCGGAAATTCAATAGCTACAATCCGGCGGCTCCGTTTGGTCTCACGGCTCAAAATACGGTCGATTATGTTGTAGGCGTTGACATCCCAGCGTTCAATGATGGGCGGGTGAATCTCCAGTATTTCGCCCGTCGCATGCTCAATCACGATCCGTTCACTGGGCTCGAACGTACTGAGGATGGGGTCAGCGTGCTGCTCAACACCAAGCTCAACAGGGCGTGGGAGGCTGAGGCATTATTGGTTTCCATGCTCAATCGCACGGATTACATGTTCCGTCCGAAGGTGACTTGGTCGGCATCCAAGAGTTGGAGGCTTACGTTTGGCGCTGATGTTTTCGGTGGCAAACCGCAGGGAGTGTTTGGCCGATATGATCATCAGGATCGGGTTTACACCGAAGCGCGCTGGTATTTTTGAAATGCTCGGTCGTTTCGTAGGACGTTTGCTTGAATTAATGTCTTTGGGATGGTTGGCGCCTTGACTCCTGGGCCTTTTCCCGTTGGCGTGATGTTTTTCTCCGGGGGCGCTCAGCAGGCTGCCGTAATATCCGATTGTTATCATTCGACGGCTGTGGGTTGGCCGAACTAAGGGGATGGACCTTATGAAACGTGTTTTCACGATGACTGTGCTGACTTGTGTCGCCGCGGGTTTGGTGGGGTGTGCCACAACCTACCCGCCTGCACCGGCGACGGCAGCAACGAGTGACTACAATTACCTGATTGGCCCTGGTGATTCGTTGAACATCGTCGTGTGGCGTAACCCCGAGTTGTCGATGTCGGTTCCCGTTCGCCCCGATGGCAAGATCACCACTCCGCTGGTTGAAGATCTACCCGCTTCCGGTCGGGATTCGACGGCGTTGGCCCGAGAGATCGAGAAGGCGTTGGCGAAGTACATCCGTGATCCTGTTGTCACTGTGATCGTGGGGAATTTTGTCGGCCCATACTCCGAGCAGATCCGCGTACTAGGCGAAGCCACCAAACCTCAGACTCTGCCATACCGCCAGCAAATGTCCTTGCTGGATGTGATGATAGCGGTCGGCGGTATCACCGACTTTGCGGACGGCAATCATGCGACATTGCTGCGAACCACTGAGGGTAACAAACAGTACACGGTTCGTCTGAAAGATCTCATCAAGCGTGGCGATGTATCAGCCAATGTGGAAATGAAGCCGGGCGACGTGTTGATCATTCCTCAAAGCTGGTTCTGATTCTTCTCTTGATGTCGCCCTGGGATATACCGGGGCAGTTTTCGGAAATTCCTAATGGAAGACATTCTCCGACAGTTGTCGAGCGTCCTGCGCAGTATGTGGCTATACCGCTGGTGGGGGTTGGCCGTGGCTTGGATCGTTGGCCCCATTGCGGCTGCAACGGTCTACATGCTGCCTGATCGCTACGAGTCATCGGCCCGCGTATACGTTGATACGCAATCCATCCTCAAGCCGCTGATGTCCGGTTTGGCAGTGCAGCCTAACATCGACCAGCAAATCGTTATCCTAAGCCGGACGCTGATCAGTCGTCCCAATGTGGAGAAATTAATCCGCATGGCCGACCTTGATCTGGCTGTGAAGAGCAAGGAGGAGCGTGAGAATCTGATAGCAAAGGTTACGAAGTCCTTGGAGATCCGCATCGCGGGCCAGGATAACCTATATACGCTGGCTTACACCGATACCGATGCGGAGCGTGCCAAGCGTGTGGTGCAATCGCTCGTTTCCATGTTTGTTGAATCTGGTCTGGGTGATAAGCGGAGGGATTCCGACACAGCTCGGAAATTTATTGAAGAGCAAATCAAGAGCTATGAGCAGAAGCTCGAAGAGGCGGAAAACCGTCTGAAGGAATATAAGCTACGAAATCTGAACAGCGTAGGCGGTGGTGGGCGTGACTATTTCGGGAGAATGAGTGAAGTTAACGAGCAGCTCAATCAGGCGCGGCTGGCGTTGCGTGAAGCAGAGAATTCAAGAGATGCCCTGAAGCGCCAGATTACCGGTGAAGAGCCCGTCTTTTTGCCGGAAAATCCATCCAGCTCAACCTTATCCTCCATATCCGTTCCGGAGTTGGACGGGCGTATCGAAGTATTGAAGAAAAATCTGGACTCCCTGCTTCAGCGCTATACGGAGCAGCATCCTGACGTTATTGGCGCCCGTAAGATGATTGAAAGCCTGGAGGCCCAAAAGGCCAGCGAGGTTCAGGCGCGTCGTAAAGCGGCGGCGACAAGCGGCGGGGCACACGTGCCTTCCGTAAATGCGAATCCTGTGTACCAGCAACTGAAGATGTCGCTGGCAGAGGCAGAAGCCAATGTTGCTTCGCTCAAGGCTCGGGTGGCGGAATATGAGAGCCGGGTTCAGGCGTTGACGGCATCCTCCCGGATGTTGCCGCAACTTGAGGCTGAATTCACTCAGCTCAACCGGGACTACGACATCAATAAGCGCAATTACGATGCTTTGGTTGCCCGGCGTGAGTCGGCTGCGATGGCGGTGGAAATGGGGGCAACGTCTGGCGTGGCTGATTTTCGTCTGATTGATCCACCTACTGTTCCGAGCAAACCAACGGCGCCCAATCGCTTGCTGTTGATGCCAGCCGGCGGTGGAGCTGCTTTATTGCTGGGGGCCGTAGTGACTTTCCTGATGAGTCAGATTCGCCCGACTTTTGCTGACAGTTCCGCTCTGCGGGAGGTAACTGGATTAGCAGTGCTTGGATCGGTGAGCAGGCTGGCCGATTCTGAATTCTTGCGCAAGCAGCGCCGTGGAAAGATCGCATTCCTGTGTGCAGTAGGGGGACTTGTCTGCCTGTTTGGTGCGATGACCGTCTCCCTGATATTGACCAGGATGGGTTGAGGTAAAACATGAGCATTATCGAGAAGGCTGTTGAACGGCTTGAGCAGCTGCAAAAAGCCGGTGCGAGCGATGTACCTCAAACCGAGATCCTGAATGAGGCGGGAGCAGAGCCGGCTCCGGCTGTACTGGCTGCTCCGTCGGAGGAGATGCCGAATACAACGCCCCAGTCAGCAGATTCCGCTCCGGCAACCAGCACTAACAGTGCGAGTGACCGTTATGTAGAAATCGATCTCGACCGATTGACTTCGCTCGGAATCGTGACTCCGAATGCGCCGCGCTCGTTGATTGGCGACGAATTCCGGATCATCAAACGTCCTCTGTTGCGAAACGTGCAGGGCAAAGGGGCTGCAGAAGTCAAGAATGCGAATTTGATCATGGTGACCAGCTCGCTGCCGGGCGAGGGCAAGAGCTTCAGTTCGATCAATCTTGCGATCAGCATGGCGATGGAGCTCGATCATACCGTGTTGCTGATCGACGCGGATGTGTCAAGGCCGTCAGTTCTGAACGTACTCGGTTTGCCGCCTCGAAAGGGGTTGATGGACGTAATGACGTCGAGTGATGTCAAACTTGGTGACGTTTTGCTCAGGACCAATATTGAAAAATTGAGCCTCCTGCCTGCAGGGACGCCTCATCCTCGGGCAACCGAGTTTCTGGCTAGCGATGCGATGATTAGCCTTTTGGCGGAGCTGGCGGAGCGTTACTCAGATCGAATTATTGTTTTTGATTCTCCGCCGCTGTTGGTGACTACGGAGTCCCGGGTACTTGCCACCCATATGGGGCAGATCGTCATGGTGGTTGAAGCACACAAGACAACTCGAGCTGCAGTTACGCAGGCATTGGCGACGATCGATGCTTGCCCGGTACGTTTGATGTTGTTGAATAAAACACAGCATGCCGGGAGTGATTCCTATGGCTACGGCTACGGCTACGGCTATGGCTATGGTTATGGTTATGGACATGGGTCGAAGGATAAGACGTGAGATTTCGTCGTCAATCGATGCGCAAGTTGTCAATCTTTCCGTGTTGTCTGACAGTTCTGGCTGGTTCCGTCGGTGGGCTGGCGCATGCGCAACAGCTTCCCGTGGCCATTGGCGCAAGAGGCGCCGATTCAGATATGTCGCGCTCCCCGTTGAGTGTTGTCCCCTCCGTTGCATTGACCGAGACTTTCACTGACAACGTCATGTTGTCCAAGAGATCGGAGGCCCGTTCGGATTTCATCACGCAAGTCAGTCCGACGGTGAGCGTCAGTTCCGGAACCGGTGCCATACAGGGCAATTTGCAGGCGGCGTTTAATGGAACCTTTTACGGCGAAGATCCGAGTCGCAATCAAAGCTATCTGACAATGCGCGGCGCCGGTCGTGTAGAGGCATGGAGGCAGCATGGCTTCATTGATTTGAATGCATCTGTCACCCGGGAGACCTTATCTGTATTTGCCCCTCAAGCTGCCGATTCGGTCACAGGGACCAGCAATATTGGTGAGGTTCGTAATTTCTCGGTGGCGCCAACCTTTATGGAGCGCTTTGGAGATGCAGGAAGTGCCGAAATTCGGTACTTGCTTGGTGAGACTACGAGCTCGGGGGGTGGGTTCAAGTCAAGCAGGAACAACGCGCTCTCTTTCAATGTCGGTGATCCAGCGGCGTTTGGAAATATTGGCTGGTCGCTGGCTGGGTCGGATAGTGTCATGTCCACGTCAGGGGCGCGGGACTTGAAGCAGCAGATCGTCCGTTTCACTGGTCAATTGAAAACGACGCCGCAGCTTCAATTAAGGCTTATCGGGGGTGTTGAAGGTAATAATATTCTCACCGCTGATACGAAACGTTCCAGCATATACGGTGCAGGAGCCGACTGGACGCCAAGTCCAGTAACCAAGTTGTCGGTGCTTTGGGAGGATCGTTTTTTTGGTCCCGGATTTCAGATTTCTGCCGAACATCGCGGTCCGAGGTATACAGCTAAGCTCGTGTATTCGAAGGATGTCAACTCGACGAGCCAGTCACTGGCGGCGTTTTCGGCCATTAGCACTTATGATCTCCTGATGTCCTTGATGCAAAGCAGCCATCCAAATGTTGTAGAGCGCGATGCGTTTGTTCGTCAGTTCATTACGGCCCAGGGCCTGCCACAAAACATCGGTATCAGTCAGGCCGTGTTATCGAATGGACTGTTCCTGGATCGACGTTTGGGTATTGAGATGAGTCTTCTCGGGATACGTAATACCTTGTTTTTTTCTGCTTTTCATTCAGAAAGAAATAGCTTTTCCGAGCAGTCTTTTTCCGCAGTTGGCGGCGATTTTCAAAATGCAAGTCGTATCAGGGAGAACAGTGCGTCAGTCGTGCTCAGTCACAAGTTGACGGCGGATATGTCTGCTAATGCGAGTCTGGCCGTCACCAATAGTTCTCGTGACACAACTAATGTGGGGCTTGATCCAACTGTGCGTATGCGCCGTGTATCTACGGACCTCGTTTCCAGATTGGGCAGAAGGGCAAATGGTATTCTGACTCTTCGGAATGTTCGGGGTGAGGGCGCCAGTAACTATAGTGAGAATGCCGCTGTTGGCTCCGTCTTTATTACGTTCTGATTCTGTATATGTACGAAGCCCATTTCGGTCTCAAGGGAAAGCCCTTTCAACTTAATCCCGATCCAAGTTTCTTTTACGGCAGTCGTGGTCACCGCCGGGCAATGGCCTATCTGGAATATGGGCTTCATCAAAATGAGGGTTTTATAGTCATAACGGGTGAAGTTGGGGCGGGTAAGACCCTTTTGGTGCGGAGCCTGTTGGAAAAGCTGAATCCGGGCAAGATTATTGCGGCGAACCTTGTAAGTACTCAGATCGATGCGGACGACATCCTTCGGCTGGTTGCCGCTTCTTTCGGTATTCCGAGCAGAAACCTCTCCAAGAGCGAACTGCTGCTGGCGATCGAGTCTTTTCTGGTTTCCACGACAGCGAAGGGAAAGCGTGCACTGTTGATTGTGGATGAGGCGCAGAATCTCACGCCGCGAGCGGTGGAAGAACTGCGCATGCTCTCCAATTTCCAGTTGGAAGACCACGCATTGTTGCAAAGTTTCTTGGTCGGACAGCCTGAGTTCCGAAAGATCATGCAGAGTCCGGAAATGATCCAGCTTCGCCAGCGGGTCATTGCCTCCTATCATCTGGGGCCCCTTGATTTGCAGGAGACGCAGGCGTACGTAGAACACCGGCTGACTTGTGTCGGTTGGAAGGGAAATCCTGCTTTCGATGCGGAGGCAATGGCAGGGATTTTCAAGTATAGCGGGGGAATACCACGTCGTATCAATGCGCTGTGTGACAGGATTATGCTGGCCGCTTTTCTTGGGGAGGAGCGGCGAATCTCAGGTGAAATCGTCGAGCAGACAGTGGCCGAGATGCGTGAAGAACAGGTAGTTCCCGAGAGTGGCTCCGGTTCGGTTGATTTCTCACGACAGGTGGCGGGATTTATGACTGCCGGTGTGGATCTGCAGGCAATCCTGGCTAATCCTCAGGCCGCGCGGGCGTTGGCAGAGATTGGTCCGGGTTATGACGCCGCGCGTATCGAGGAGCGTATCGCGCTATTGGAGCGGACCTTGTCGGTAACATTGAATGCGCTTTCTCAGTTGATCGGAACTGCACGGGAGGCTTCCGGGCCGGAAAGTGATACAGGCTCACAATGAAGAGTTTCAGCGAACGTTCTGTTCGAAACGCGTTGACCATCGATGTTGAAGATTATTTTCAGGTGTCAGCCTTGGCTCCGCATTTTCCAAAGGATGTTTGGGACAATACTCCCTGCCGAGTGGAGCGGAACGTTCAGCGGATTCTGGAACTCCTGCAGGAGGAAGGCGCTAGAGCGACTTTCTTTACATTGGGCTGGATCGCCGAACGCTACCCGAAGCTAATTCGTCAGATTACAGCGGAGGGCCATGAACTGGCGAGTCATGGATATGGCCACGAGAGGGCCAGTGCGCAGACTCCCGAGGCCTTCCTAGCAGATATCAAGTTAGCTAAGGTGGTGTTGGAGGATATCGCGAATTGCCAGGTAAGCGGTTATCGCGCTCCGAGTTTTTCCATCGGTCAGTCTAATCCATGGGCGCATGCCTGCATTGAAGAGGCGGGATATAGTTATAGTTCAAGCGTCTATCCCGTGAAGCACGATCATTACGGAGTGCCAGATGCGCCTCGCTTCCCTTATGTGGTTGGCAGAGGGCTCATCGAGATCCCGATCAGTACTGTGCGTGGTTTTGGGCGTAACTGGCCGGTAGGTGGTGGGGGCTATTTTCGGCTTCTGCCTTATTCCGTTTCCTCCTGGGGAATTCGGAAAGTGAATGAAACTGACGGCAAACCGGCAATCTTTTATTTCCATCCATGGGAGATTGACCCTGGGCAGCCAGTCGTGTCGCAGGCGAGTGCCAAGACCCGTTTCCGGCATTACGTTAACCTCTCGCGTACTGAAGCACGTCTGCAGCGTCTCTTGCGGGATTTTGCTTGGGGGCGGATGGATGAAGTGTTTCTCCCGCTGGCCAAGCCTACTGTTTAAGGTTCTGCAATGTCTGATGTGATTGTCCGTCCCTTTGTGGATAGCGATGCAGCGCGCTGGAACGAATTTGTGTTTGCCAGTCCCGATGCGACTTTCTTCCATAGAATCGAATGGCGGGATCTGATGCAGAGGATTTTCCGGCATCGAACACACTATTGGTTGGCAGAGCGCGGTAGAGAAATTGTTGCCGTCCTTCCTTTGGTCGAAGTAAAGAGCGCTTTATTTGGTCATGCACTCACATCGTTGCCTTTCGCTGTCTATGGGGGGGTGGCGGGCAATGACGCGGAGGCAGTGTACGCCCTGGAGGCTGCTGCCGAGGAACTGGCGCAAAAGGTTGGCGTCCAGCATCTGGAGTATAGGAATCTCCATGAACGTCATTCTGAGTGGCCCAGGCAGGATTTGTATGTGACTTTCCGCAAGGAAATTCAGGCAGACGATGAGGCGAACATGCAGGCCATTCCGCGCAAGCAGAGAGCCATGGTGCGCAAGGGAATCAAGAACGGGCTGCGTAGCGCTGTTGACGATTCTGCAGATCGTTTTTTTGCCCTGTATTCCGATAATGTGCTGAGGCACGGTACTCCGGCGTTGCCCAAGAAGTTCTTTGAGGCCTTGCTACAGGTTTTCGGTAAGGATTGCGACATCATGACAGTGACCACCGATGATGGAAAACCGCTCTCTTCCGTGCTTACCTTCTATTTTCGTGACGAGATTCTGCCTTACTACGCCGGAGACGATGTTGCTGCGCGCGATCTGGCCGCTAATGATTTCAAGTATTGGGAGTTGATGCGTCACGCTGCTTTGCGCGGATGCCGTATTTTTGACTATGGGCGTAGCAAGGTTGGAACGGGGCCCTATCACTTCAAGAAAAACTGGGGGTTTGAGCCCGTGCCACTGTCCTACGAGTACCGCCTTTTCAAGCGGGACTCTGTTCCACAGAATAATCCCATGAATCCCAAGTATCGAGCCTTTATCGCGCTATGGAAGCGCCTTCCCCTTGGGGTGGCTAATTGGTTGGGGCCCGTTTTGGTCCGCAATCTGGGTTAGGGATATGGATTTCATGAAGTTTTCTGTCCAGCGGGTGCGTTGGGGAGAAGCCTGATGAACACTTCGGTTCGGCAGGTTCTCATTGCACTGGGCGCCGTGTTCGCGTGGGTCATCGTGTGGTATCACGACACAGCGGCAGAGATTCTCAATATCTGGTGGCGCTCGGAGACTTTTGCACATGGACTGCTTGTCTTGCCAATATTTGCTTGGCTGGTCTGGCGGAGTGGTGATCGACTGGTTGGGAAGAGCGTGCGCCCGTGCTGGGCCATGTCGCTGTTTATTGTAGTTGCAGGGACGATGTGGCTTTTGGGGGAACTCTCCAGTGTCGCCTCCGTGACTCATGTTGCGTTGGCCTTGCTGCTCATTTTCAGTCTGATTGGGGTTCTTGGCCTGGATCTGGCGCGGGTACTGGCTTTCCCGATCCTGTTTCTTTTCTTTGGTGTGCCGATCGGGGAGTTCCTGCTTCCGACCATGATGAAGTACACCGCGCTATTTACGGTCGCAGCGGTGCGGATGTCTGGCGTTCCCGTCTATCAGGAGGGGCTGCATTTCGTGGTGCCTAATGGACGCTGGTCAGTAGTTGAAGCCTGTAGTGGCGTGCGCTACCTGATAGCGTCCCTCATGGTGGGGACGCTTTATGCGTACCTCAGTTATCGAAGCTTGCAGAGACGGCTGCTTTTTGTCGCCTGCGCGGTTGTCGTACCCATCGTGGCCAATTGGCTGCGCGCGTACATGATAGTGATGCTTGGCTACTTGAGTGACAACGCTATAGCCACTGGGGTTGATCATATCCTTTATGGATGGTTGTTCTTCGGCATTGTGATCATGTTGATGTTCTGGATTGGAGGGCGCTGGCGCGAGGATCTTGCGCCTGGAGTCGCAGTGCCGGCGGACTCTCAGTCCCTCAGTACGGAGAAGTTGGGGGGCTCTGCGTTGGCGCTACGTGTAGCTCCGCTCGCCGTTGCGGTAGCCGTCTGGCCGCTGCTCCTCGACGTGCTGGAGCATCCCGGTGCTACACCGCTTCAGTCGTTGCCTGATACTCACGTCCTGCGTTTGACGGGTGGATGGGAGGAAGTTGCGGCAGGTCCGTCGGTTGATTTCAAGCCGTCATTTCAGGGATTTCAACGGCAAGTGTTGCGGCATTTTACGGATGGCCAGAACCGGGTCTCCGTCTATGTCGCTGTCTATGCACAGCAGGGAAATGGCAGGGAACTGGTGAATACCTCGAACCAGTTGCTGCAGCCCTCGGACGAGAACTGGAGCCGGGTGGCTGAGATGCGAGGGCCGGATTGGGGGAGTGGTTCCTGGTTGCACTCGGTGTTGGCCGGGCGGGGTAGATCAATCACGGTGTTGTCGGGATATTGGATCGATGGTCGTTTGGTGACGAATGACTACGTAGCTAAGGCTTTGCTTGCACTGATAAAGCTGGAAGGGCGGCCTGATACGTCAGCTTATGTAGCCGTCTGGGCAAGTGCTTCTGATGGAAGAGGGGCGGACGAGCAGTTGGAAGCGTTTCGACGTGACAATGGCAGGAGTCTGATCGATGCCTTGGTCGCACTTGATGCGCCGAAATGAAGCATGGGCATTGTTTTGGCAATTTGAGTCGAGAATGCTCTCCGCATTTTCAAATATCATTGTGACTGAGGGTAGAATGCCGCCCCGGCGGAACCATTCAATAGGCATTGAGATGCGGTCTTGTACCGGCTTGATGGACAACAGGTAAGAGAACTATGTGCGGTATAGCCGGGCTCTTCGATACGAGAGGCAAGCAGACGTTTGCGCGAGATCTCATTCAGCGCATGAACGACATTCAGCAGCACCGGGGGCCTGACGAGGGGGGGTATCACTTCGAGCCGGGTATTGCTTTTGCTCATCGACGTCTGTCCATCATTGACATCTCGACCGGTCAGCAGCCGCTGTTCAATGAAGACGGTTCGGTTGTCGTAGTCTTTAATGGGGAGATCTACAATTTCCAGGAGTTGATTCCCGAACTGACGGCGTTGGGGCATCGCTTCCATACTCGTAGCGATACGGAGGTCATCGTCCATGCCTGGGAGGCTTGGGGTGAGGAATGCGTCAAGAGATTCCGCGGCATGTTTGCATTTGCACTCTGGGATCGAAACCGTCAGACCTTCTTCATGGCCCGGGATCGGATGGGCGTCAAGCCTATGTATTACGCAGTGCTGACCGATGGCACGCTGTTGTTCGGTTCTGAGTTGAAGGTTCTGATGCAGCATCCAGGGCTTGACAGAACCATGGATCCGCTAGCCGTAGAAGAGTACTTTGCGCTTGGTTATGTGGCGGAGCCGAGAACTATCTTCAAGGGCGCGCGCAAGCTCGACCCGGGCTTCTCCCTGACTGTTCGCCATGGGCAAACGATTCCTGAAGCTAAGCCATACTGGGATGTACGCTTTACGCTCGACAATCACCTGAGTCTCCCGGATGCTGCCGCCGAACTGACTGATCGTCTCCGGGAGTCAGTGCGCTTGCGCATGATTTCCGAAGTGCCGTTGGGTGCATTTCTTTCCGGTGGTGTCGACTCCAGTGCCGTTGTTGCGACGATGGCCGGGATTTCCAGCGAACCTGTGAATACCTGTTCGATCGGATTCGACGATCCGGCCTTTAACGAGTCGGCGTTTGCACAGATGGTGGCTGACCGCTACCACACCAACCATCGTCTGGAAACCGTGAAGTCAGATGATTTCGATCTGATCGATACGCTGGCCGCCCTCTATGACGAGCCCTATGCCGACAGTTCGGCGATTCCAACCTACCGGGTCTGCCAACTGGCACGCAAACACGTGACGGTTGCCCTTTCCGGAGATGGGGGGGACGAGAACATGGGGGGGTACCGGCGTTATCGCTTCCACATGATGGAAGAGAAAATGCGAGGTGGTCTGCCCCATTCGGTGCGCAAGCCGGTTTTTGGCCTACTGGGCCGTCTGTACCCCAAGGCTGACTGGGCTCCTCGGGTGTTTCGTGCGAAGACCACTTTTCAGGCATTGGCGCGGGATTCAGTTCAGGCGTATTTCCATTCGGTCTCCATTCTGCGTGATGACATGCGTCGTCAGCTTTTCTCTCAGACTTTCCGCAACCAACTTGCCGGCTATAACGCCGTCGAAGTGTTCCGGCGACATGCGGCCAACGCCGGTACCGACGATGCGCTGGCCCTGGTGCAGTATCTGGATATCAAGACATATCTGGTTGGCGACATCAACACCAAGGTCGACCGGGCCAGCATGGCTCATTCGCTTGAGGTGCGGGAGCCGTTGATGGATCACCCGCTCGTGGAGTGGCTCGCCAGTCTGCCTACCCATCTGAAGATCAAGGGGCAGGAAGGGAAGTTCCTGTTCAAGAAGGCCATGGAGCCGATGTTGCCAAATGACGTGCTCTACCGTCCGAAGATGGGTTTTGCCGTGCCATTGGCTCGGTGGTTCCGTGGTCCGCTCAAGGAAAGGGTGGAGAGCGCCCTGTTCGGCGATGTGCTGCGAAATACGGGCCTCTTCAACGACAAATATCTCCGCCACGTGGTTGACGCCCACCAATCAGGTGCTCGTGATTACAGTTCGACGATCTGGACCATCTTGATGTTCGAAGCTTTTGTTCGCAACAGCATGAGGAGCGCCACGCCTTTGGTCGGTAAAGAAGGGGCGGCGGCATGACCCGTATTCTTCATATCCTGGACCATTCCTTGCCGCTGCACAGTGGCTACACTTTTCGCACTGCTTCCATCCTCAAGCAACAAGGTCTGCGCGGCTGGGAGACCTTTCATCTGACTACGCCCAAGCAGGGGCTCAGCGAAGGTGGATCGGAAGTGGCAGGAGGTTGGGTATTCCACCGTACACCGAACCAAGGGAACGAGGGGCTGCTCAGCCAGATGCGTCTGACCGCCCGGCGTCTCGACGAGTTGGTGCGTGAAATCCGCCCGGACATCCTGCATGCCCATTCTCCAGTGTTGAATGCGCTGCCAGCCCTGCGAGTGGGGAAGAAGCATGGGATTCCTGTGGTCTACGAAGTGCGTGCTTTCTGGGAGGATGCTGCGGTAGATCATGGCACGACGTCCGAGGGTAGCCTGCGTTATCGGCTGACCCGTGCGTTGGAAACCTACGCATTGCGGCGAGCTGACCAAGTGACCACCATTTGTGAAGGGCTACGCAAGGATATCTCGGCGCGGGGTATCGCTCCGGATAAGATTACCGTGATTCCCAATGCCGTTGACGTTGATTCCTTCCAGTTGCGTGGTGATGCGGATCTTGCGCTGCGTCAGCAGTTGGGGCTGGAAGGCATGATCGTTGTAGGGTTTGTCGGCTCCTTTTATGGTTATGAGGGCCTGGACTTGCTGGTGTCCGCTGCGGCCAGATTGCTTGCACAACGACCCAATTTACGTGTGTTGCTAGTGGGCGGAGGGCCTCAGGACGCCAACCTGAAAGCCCAGGTGGCGGCTCTTGGTATCGCTGATAGGGTTGTATTCACGGGGCGTGTGCCTCATGCGGACGTCCAGAACTACTACGATCTGATCGACGTGCTTGCCTATCCGCGCATTCCCATTCGCTTGACGGAGTTGGTGACGCCGCTGAAGCCCCTTGAGGCGATGGCTCAGGGGCGAATGTTTGTGGCATCTGACGTAGGTGGGCACAAGGAACTGGTGCGTCATGGTGAGACCGGTTTCCTGTTCAAGGCAGGCGATGAACAGGCTCTGGCAGCATCGATCGAAGAAATATTGTGCAAGCGCGACGTGTGGCCGAGGATTCGTACCCAGGCTCGTTATTTTGTCGAGGTCGAGCGAACTTGGAAGGGAAGTGTTGAGCGCTATGTGGATGTCTACGACCGTGCGTTAGCAGCTCACGGACGTTCCCTGTCGCACTGAGGGTCTGAATAGACTCGTCGCCGTCAAGTACTACCACGCATGAATATCCTCTTCATTTGCCATCGTTTCCCGTATCCCCCTGTTGGCGGGGCAAAAGTCCGGGCCTTCCACATGATCCGCCATTTGTCGGAACAGGGGCATAGCGTGACAGTCTGTTCCTTGGCTCGTTCCGAGGACGAGGTGAAGGAGGGGAAGGGGATCGCTCCCTTCTGCGACGGATTCGACATGGTCGTCGTGAAAAGCCCCGTGCAGGTATTGCGCATGGTGAGCAGTCTATTCACGCCAGGCTCCGCCTCGGAAGCCTATTTCTATTCGTCCGATTTGCAGCGTCGTATTGATAGGCTTCTTGAAGAGAAGTCGTGGGATCTGATCATTGTTCATTGCTCGTCTGTCGCACGCTATGTAGAGAACGTGAGCCACATTCCTAAATTGCTCGACTACTGCGACATGGATTCCCAGAAGTGGTTGGAGTATGTGCGTTACAGACCCTTTCCGGTGTCCGCCGGGTACTGGTTAGAGGGTCGCAAGATTCTCAACGCAGAGAAGCGAATCGCCCGCAAGTTCGACCTCGGGACGGTCGCAACCGTTGCTGAGCAGCGAACCCTTGACAGCTTCAATACTGGAGTGCTGTCGGACTGGTTTCCAAATGGTGTGGATACCGATTTCTTTTTTCCGTCCAAGGACGAGTACGATGAGAACATCATCAGTTTCATTGGGCGGATGGATTACTACCCGAACGAAGAGTGTATGCGCACTTTCTGCCAGAACACCCTTCCTCTGCTGCAGGCAAAGCGTTCCAAGCTTCAGCTATTCATCGTCGGGGCCGAGCCCTCGGCAGGGGTGCGCAAGCTTGGGGACTTGCCTGGGGTCACGGTGACGGGGTCTGTGCCTGATGTACGGCCGTTTGTGTGGCGCTCAGCGCTGACCGTTGCTCCGCTCAATATAGCTCGTGGTACGCAGAACAAGATCTTGGAGGCCATGGCCATGGGGGTGCCGGTGGTGACCAGCTCCATCGCCGCCGGGGGGGTGGATGCGGAAAAGGATGTCCATTTCTTGGTGGCCGATACGCCTTCAGAGTATGTCTCGGCGATCCTTCAGATTCTCTCAAGTCCGGGCGAGCGCCAACGCTTGAGCCACGCGGGCCGTGACAGAGTGCTTGCTCGACACACCTGGTCACGTGCGATGGAGCGTCTTGATGATGTCATTGAGCGATGTGTCACGCGTTTTAATCAGTGTCAGCGCTAGACCCGTTGCGGCTGGTTGGGCCGTATTTCTATGGGATGTCGTTGCTACTCCCCCTTTGAAGATGCTGAGTGTGAATTACAGTCATGGATGGTGATCGATATTCGGGGCTGCGTCTGACCATAGTGGGTCCGCTTCCGCCGCCTTCCGGTGGCATGGCGAATCAGTGCAAGCAGTTGCTTGGGCTGATGGAAGGGGAGGGGGCCCAAGTGGAATTGGTGCGTACTAATGCGCCTTATAGGCCAGCCTGGATTGGGCGAATTCCTGTGTTAAGGGCTGGAGCGCGTTTGCTGCCGTATTTATTTGCCTTGTGGCGGGCTGCGGGACGTAGTGACGTAATGCATGTGCTGGCCAATTCGGGATGGTCCTGGCATCTGTTCGCGGCGCCGGCTATCTGGATTGCGAACTTACGAGGGGCCTCCGTAGTCGTTAATTATCGAGGGGGAGAGGCTGAGTCGTTCTTTGCTGCGGCACCACGCTTTGTTCATCGTACGTTGCGTAGTGCCAGTGCGCTGGTGGTGCCTTCAGCTTTTCTCGAAGGATGTTTCCGGCGCTTCGGCTTCGAGTCCCGCATTGTGCCCAACATCATCAATCTGCAGCGCTTTGCGGTGCGGCGTGCTCTCGGGCTTCAGAGTCCTCACATTGTAGTGACGCGTAATCTCGAGCCGATCTATGACATTCCAACAGTTTTGATGGCGTTTGCTCAAGTATTGGAGCGCATTCCTGGGGCGACTTTGACCATTGCTGGGAGTGGTCCGGAGAGGAGGCGCCTAGAGGGCATGGCTCGTGATTTAGGAATCTCGGCTGCTGTGACTTTTGCTGGTCGTATTGACAATGAGAAAATCCCAATCCTATATGCTTCTGCGGATTTGATGTTGAATCCCAGTACGGTCGACAATATGCCGATATCCATTCTGGAGGCTTTCGCAAGTGGCGTCCCTGTGGTGTCGACGGATGTTGGTGGGGTGCCTTTTATTGCCGAACATGGGCGCACAGCGTTGCTGATTCCCGCTCGTTCACCTGAGCGTATGGCCGAAGCAATGCTGGAGCTCTTGCTTGATGGAGAGAAGGCACAGCGGCTGGCCGCTGCTGCTCGTGAAGAAGTCGAACAGTACGCATGGCCTGTGATCCGTGAAAAGTGGCTTGCGGCCTACCACGAAGCCATGCTTGCCAAGGAATGATGGAAATGGGTTTGTACACACGTTTGTGTTCGGGAGTGATCTTCCCGCTTCATGAAAAACTGAAGTCCCATACTTCGGTGCAATCTCTGCATGAGTTGGAAAGGAGCCAGTATCTGCCGCTGGAGCAGATACTGGCGATTCAGGCACAGCGTCTTCGTAGTTTTCTGATCGATATCGGAACCCATGTTCCTTACTTTCGGCAGCAATTCAAGGAACTGCGCTTCGATCCAGCTGCGTGCCGTGGTGTCGAGGATCTGAAGCGGCTGCCGTTCATGACCAAGCCGGTGATTCGCGAGAATGCCGAAATTCTACACGCCGACGATGCGACCGGTCTGATGCGTTTTAACACCGGGGGATCCAGCGGAGAGCCGCTGATTTTCTACGTAGGTAAAGAGCGCAAGAGCCATGATATTGCCGCCAAGTGGCGGGCTACCCGGTGGTGGGGAGTGGATATCGGCGATCCAGAGGTCGTGTTGTGGGGGTCCCCCATCGAGTTGGGGGCCCAGGATCGCGTGAGGGCTGTGCGGGACCGTATCTTGCGGACTACGCTGCTACCGGCATTTGAAATGTCGGATGACAAGGTTCGCGACATGCTGGCGACCATTCGTTCGTTGCGGCCGCGCATGCTTTTCGGCTATCCGTCGGCCTTCGCCCATATTGCCGAGAAGGCTCGGTCATGGGGAATTCCAATGAATGATCTGGGGATCAAGGTGGCTTTTGTCACTTCCGAGATGCTCTACGATCACCAGAAGAAGTCCATCACTGAAGTGTTCGGCTGCCCGGTGGCAAACGGGTATGGCTCACGCGATGCGGGTTTTATCGCTCATCAGTGTTCGCATGGCAGTCTTCATCTGTCGGCCGAAGACATTATTGTGGAGATCATTGATTCAGAGGGGCGTCCGGTCGAAGCTGGCACGGCTGGTGAGATTGTGGTTACCCACACGGCCACGCGGGGTTTTCCTTTTGTTCGCTATCGCACCGGCGATGTGGCCGTGATGGGCAGTCAAGTGTGTGGCTGCGGAGTGCGATTGCCGGTGTTGTCCCAAGTCCAGGGGCGCACCACTGATTTTGTGGTCGCAGCTGACGGGACAGTCATCCATGCCCTGGCTCTGATCTACACTGTACGTGACTTGCCTGGGGTTCAGCGTTTCAAGATCGTTCAGCACAGCATTGAACGAACGGAAGTTCTGGTGGTCGTCGACGAGCGTTTCAGGGAACCTGAGCGTCAGCGTATCCGTCGTGACTTCGCCGCTAGGTTAGGAGGGGCTGTGCAAGTGGATATCTCAGAAGTGCCCGAGATTCCACCTGAGAAATCGGGAAAGAGCCGGTATGTTGTGAGTCACGTCAAGCGTTAGACGATGAGTGGAGTGGTGGTTCCGTTTTACGGTCTGCTTGTATTCACCATGGCTGGCAGGGAAAGTCAGGCGTGATGTTTCAACCATATTTCGCTAATGCCGATGTTTTGCTGAAGAGGTCTAGCTGAGTGTCCATTTCCGTCTTACCCCTTGTCTGCGATGGTGTCGCGTCTTTGTTTCGTGGGCAAGCTACCCGGCTCAGCGCATTGATCTTTCATCGGGTCTTTCCGGTGCAGGATCCATTTTATCCATCGGAAGTCTACGCCGAGAAATTTGATGAGCTTTTGAGCATCTTGGTCAGGCGTTTTAATGTGTTGCCGTTAGGAGAGGCGATTGCCTTGTGGCGGGATGGGCGGTTGCCCCCGCGGGCATTGGTTATTACCTTTGATGACGGCTATGCGGATAACTTCACTGTTGCATACCCGATTTTGCGCAAACATGGCCTGGAGGCGGCATTTTTTATTGCCAGCGGCTATCTGGATGGTGGCGTAATGTTCAATGATCTGGTCATTGAGTCCCTGAGGCGCACGCAGCTGGACGAGATCGATCTGGAATGGCTTGGTCTGGGGAGGGTAAACATCGCCGATCTACCTCGGCGGAGGAGCGTAACGAACGAAGTCTTGCTCAAGGTCAAATATCTGTCCTTGCAGGCGCGTGAAGAGGCATTGGTGAGATTGATCTCGGAAACCCAGGTTGATAGACCCGTTGATCTGATGATGTCATCGGAGCAACTGCGCGCTCTGCGAGATGGGGGGATGGAAATTGGCGGCCATACGATGAATCACCCTATCTTGGCTGTTCTCGATGATCAGGCTGCAGAAAACGAAGTCGTGTTGAATCGGGCGCATCTGACGCAGATTTTGGGGGAGCCGCCGCGTTTCTTTGCTTACCCTAACGGAAAGCCAGGGGTGGATTACTTGGCGCGGGACGTGCGGATTATTAGACGCGCGGGTTACGAGGCGGCCTTTACCACGTCGAGGGGCTCTATCGGTAAGGAAAGCGATCGATTTGAATTGCCTCGCTTTACGCCGTGGGAGCGTACCCCGACACGTTTTTCGCTTCGATTGGCCCAGAATTTTCTGCATGTCAATGCACAGCAACTTACTCCGCCAGTCATGGGGGCGATTTGATGTGATGCGGGTTGAACCAGGGGCTTATTGAAATGTGGGGGCGTATGAGAAAGACTAGGCTCGGAAGCTGTTTGACCTTGGCGGTAGGCTTGGCGGTGCTCGGTGTGTTTCCTGGGGTAGCCTTTGCAGAAGACAACTGGGGCTGTTTACCTTTGGAGCCCCCGATGACCGGTCCATTCGATTATCGGACGCCTCCGGCTAATGATGTGTTGCATGTCGTGGAGAAGTACCATTTCTCGCCACAGGTGGAGGCTCTGGTGCGAGGGGTGACTGCCG
This sequence comes from Zoogloea sp. JDB1, assembly GCF_056724025.1. Taxonomy (NCBI): domain Bacteria; kingdom Pseudomonadati; phylum Pseudomonadota; class Betaproteobacteria; order Rhodocyclales; family Zoogloeaceae; genus Zoogloea; species Zoogloea sp. JDB1. Next base: position 4,390,083 of record NZ_CM161496.1, on the reverse strand, counting down.
CGACTGTCGGCCCGGATTTGGCCTACGTATTAAGCCATTTTCCAAATCACCACCGAGCCCTCGCAGCGCTCGTTAGGTTGGCAAAGAGGGATAGGACTCATAAGCCGCTTGGAATGGAGCGTTCGATAGAGTGCTACTTCGATTTGGCACTCAGGTTTGCTCCGAATGACGGGGTGGTTCATCTGCTCTATGGTGTATGGCTGACAGAGGCTGGAGATAAGAAAGGTGCCGACGCGCAGCTTACAGCGGCTCAGGCGTCAGTGCCGCCGGATAATCCCAATGCACAATACAACCTTGGCCTCGGGTGGTTTGCCCTTGGGCGGTATGATGAGGCATTGACAGCGGCGCACGCAGCGTATGGCATGGGCTATCAGTTGCCGGGGTTGAGGCAAAAGCTGGAAAAGGTTGGAAAGTGGCAGGCCTTGCCACGGAAGTCTGCTGTATCGACGGAGTCTGGTTCGGTTGAAGAGGAGGTTGCGCCTCCCGTGGCAGATGAGCTGTCTCGATGAGCGTTAGTCGGCCGGTTTGCTGAGGCACGTGCCAAATGTTGGTGGGGCGCCGATAGGCTGCGGCCGTGTTCCTGTACAACAAGACGGATATCACTTAGAATCCTTGAGCGGTTTTCTTTATTCGACGGCGGCGAAAGTCGCCGTTTCGCCTTTCTGGCTCCGACGCGGTTGTCTGCGTCAATGAGTGGCGAACATCGACAAGGTTGCTTCATGTCTCACCTGATGAACACGTACGGACGGCTTCCGGTGGCATTCAGCCACGGGGAGGGGTCTTGGTTGTTTGATCTATCCGGCAAACGTTATCTCGATGCTCTGTCCGGAATCGCCGTGTTGACTCTGGGGCACAACCACCCCCGGTTGGTTAAGGCCATCGCCGAGCAGGCGTCTCGTGTCATTCACACCTCGAATCTGTACGTGATCCCTTTACAGGAGGCGTTGTCCGACAAGTTGGCCGAGCTGTCGGGCATGGACGAGGTGTTCTTTTGCAATTCTGGCTGTGAGGCCAATGAGGCAGCCATAAAGCTGGCTCGGCTTTATGGGTACAAGCACGGTGTTGCTGAGCCCGTGATCATCGTCATGGAGCATTCCTTCCATGGCCGTACGCTTGCTACGCTGTCCGCCACAGGCAACAAGAAGGTGCAGGTCGGTTTCGAGCCGCTGGTAGAGGGGTTCTTGCGGGTTCCCTTTGATGATCTGGCCGCAGTGGAGCGGAGCCTCGAAGGCCGGACTGACGTGGTGGCAATTCTGCTTGAGCCCGTTCAGGGTGAAGGTGGTATTCATGTCGCTCAGCATGATTATTTGAAGGCCTTGCGCACGCTGTGCGATGAGCGTGGGCTGTTGCTGATGTTTGACGAGGTGCAATGCGGCGTCGGGCGGACCGGCAAGTGGTTCGGTCATCAGAATGCAAGTGTGAAGCCGGATGTGATGTCCCTTGCAAAGGGGCTTGGCTCTGGCGTTCCGGTCGGCGCGTGCTTGGCTTCCGGACGCGCCGCGAGTGTTTTTCAGCCCGGTAATCACGGGTCCACATTTGGTGGAAATCCGCTGGCGTGTGCTGCGGCGCTGACCACTTTATCTGTTATCGACGAAGACGATCTGCTTGGAAATGCTGAGCGGGTTGGGCGTCATATTTGTGACGCCTTCAGTGAGGCTCTCAAGGGTGTTCCCGGCGTACTTGAAATCCGGGGGGCCGGTCTCATGATCGGTATCGAGCTCGATCGTCCCTGCAGCGCACTCGTGGGGCAGGCTCTTGAAGCGGGTTATCTGATCAATGTCACCGCCGACAAGGTTGTGCGTCTGTTACCGTCGTTGAATTTCAGCGAACGGGAGGCCGCGACGTTGGTGGAGGGGTTGGCGCCGCTCATCAAGGGATTTCTAGCAGCACAATAACGAAGAACGAGTGCCATGAACGCACCGAGACATTACTTACAGTTCAACGACTTTTCCCGCGCCGAATACGACTATCTTTTTTCCCGCACTCGCTGGATCAAGGAGCGTTTCAAGCGTTACGAGCCTCATCATCCGCTGTTTGACAGAACGCTGGTGATGATCTTCGAAAAAGCTAGCACGCGGACGCGACTGTCCTTTGAGGCTGGGATGCAGCAGCTCGGCGGATCGGCGATCTACCTGAACACGCGGGATTCCCAGTTGGGGCGCGGTGAGCCGGTGGAGGATGCGGCGCAGGTGATTTCGCGCATGAGCGATATCGTTATGATCCGTACCTTCGAGCAGTCCATCATCGAGCGTTTTGCGGAGTATTCGCGGGTGCCGGTGATTAACGGGCTCACCAACGAATACCATCCCTGCCAGATCCTGGCAGACATCTACACCTTCATCGAGCATCGTGGTTCGATCAAGGGTAAGACGGTGGCCTGGGTCGGGGATTCGAACAACGTCTGCAACACCTGGTTGCAGGCGGCCGAAGTGCTGGATTTCCATGTCCGTGTGTCCACGCCGCCGGGGTATGAAGTCGAACCGGAGCGGGCTGGTTTGTATGGCACGGATCACTATGCGCACTTCGACGACCCGATGGACGCCTGCCGCGGTGCCGACCTGGTGACCACGGACGTGTGGACGAGCATGGGTTTCGAGGCAGAGAACGAAGAGCGGATGCGCGACTTCGCTGACTGGCAGGTGGATGAGGACATGATGAAGGTGGCTAATCCTGGCGCCCTGTTCATGCACTGCCTGCCGGCTCATCGTGGCGAAGAAGTGTCCGCAGAGGTCATCGACGGACCCCAGTCCGTCGTCTGGGACGAGGCGGAAAATCGCCTGCATGTACAGAAGGCCTTGATGGAATACCTCCTGATCGGAAAGATCGAGGGTGACTGCGCGTAGCGCGGTCGGAAGCGGTTAAGACTCAATTACTCATATTCGGAAAGCGGGACATGAGCGACGTAAAGAAGGTTGTGCTTGCCTACTCGGGCGGGCTGGATACATCGGTAATCCTCAAGTGGCTGCAGGACACCTACCAGTGCGAAGTGGTCACCTTCACGGCCGATCTTGGTCAGGGTGAAGAGCTTGAGCCCGCGCGCGCCAAAGCGCTGCAGTTTGGCATCAAGCCCGAGAACATCTTCATAGACGATCTACGCGAAGAGTTCGTGCGCGACTTCGTGTTCCCGATGTTCCGCTGCAATGCGATCTACGAAGGCGAATACCTGCTCGGCACCTCGATCGCGCGTCCGCTCATCGCCAAGCGCCAGATCGAGATCGCCCGCCAGACCGGGGCTGATGCGGTTTCCCACGGCGCCACCGGCAAGGGTAACGACCAGGTGCGTTTCGAGTTGGGTTATTACGCCCTGATGCCGAACGTGAAGGTCATCGCACCGTGGCGCGAATGGGATCTGCTGTCCCGCGAGAAGCTGTTGGCCTATGCCGAGAAGAACGGGATCCCCATCGAGATGAAGCACAAGCAGGGCGGCTCCCCGTACTCCATGGATGCCAACCTGTTGCACATCTCTTTCGAAGGCCGCCACCTGGAGAATCCGGCCGCCGAGGCCGAGGAGTCCATGTGGCGCTGGACGGTGTCGCCGGAGGCTGCTCCCGACGCTGCCGAGTATGTGGATCTCGAATTCGAGAAGGGTGATCTGGTTGCCATTAACGGCACCCGCATGAAGGCGCATGAACTGCTTGCCAAGCTTAATGAGCTGGGCGGCAAGCATGGCATCGGCCGTCTGGATTTGGTCGAGAACCGCTACGTGGGCATGAAGTCCCGTGGTTGCTACGAAACCCCGGGCGGGACCATTCTGCTGCGTGCCCATCGCGCCATCGAGTCCATCACGCTGGATCGTGAGGTCGCCCACCTGAAGGACGATCTGCTGGCCCGCTACGCCAGTCTGATCTACACCGGCTATTGGTGGAGTCCCGAGCGTCAGGCCATGCAGGCGTTGATCGACCACACCCAGCAGACCGTCAATGGCTGGGTTCGTATCAAGCTCTACAAGGGCAATGTGATCGTTGTCGCCCGCGACTCCAAGACTGACTCCCTGTTTGACCCGACGATCGCAACCTTCGAGGATGATCAGGGGGCCTACAACCAGAAGGATGCTCACGGCTTCATCCGTCTCAACGCACTACGCATGCGGATCGCTGCGAACGCCAAGGCGAAGCGGGGCTGATCGAAAGAAATGGACCCTAATGCCCCACTGATATTCGGTCTGACCGTAACTCAGTTTGAGGATATTTCCCTCAAGGTGTGTGTGGGCGGCTTGATTGCCTACATGATTTTCATCATCGGCCATCTTGCCTGGGAGTCGAAGGCGGGAAAATACGGCGCGATCTGGATGTTCGTGGGGCTGGGTGTGGGTTTCATCGGCTTCATGGCCAAGGGCATCATCCAGAAGCTGTTAGGCATTGAATAAATTTGTGAAGGTAGAGATATGACTCAGTCCGCTCAGTTCGATGGAGTTGCCGTCGTCAAGAAGGCAAATGTTTATTTTGACGGCAAGTGCGTCAGCCACACGGTCATCTTTGCCGATGGCAGCAAGAAGACTGTCGGCGTGATCCTGCCTGCCAGCCTGACCTTCAACACCGGCGAGCCGGAGGTGATGGAGACGGTGGCCGGTTCCTGTCGCTATCGCCTCAAGGGCGAGACCGAATGGAAGGTCTCCGCGGCAGGTGAGAGCTTCAATGTGCCGGGCAATTCCAGCTTTGACATCGAAGTGAGCGGCGAGCCCTATCACTACGTCTGTTACTTCGGCTGATAGGGAGGCGTCCATGCCATCTTTCGACATCACGTCCGAGGTCGACATGGTTGCCCTGAAGAACGCTGTCGAAGGGGCGAATCGCAAGATCTCCGGCCGCTACGACTTCAAGGGCACGGACGCCCGCGTAGAGCAGCAGGAGAAGCTCCTGGTTCTGCACGGTGACAGTAATTTCCAGTTGGAGCAGATGCTGGCGATCCTGTTGCCCGAGATGACGGCCAAGAAGATTGACGTGCGCTGCCTCAAGCACGGTGACATTCAGAAGGTCGGCGGCAACAAGGTCAAGCAGGAGCTCACCGTTCGGGTCGGTATCGAGCAGGAGCAATCCAAGAAGATCGTCAAGCTGCTCAAGGACAGCAAGCTCAAGGTCCAGGCCAGTATTCAGGGCGAGGCTGTCCGTGTCAGCGGGGCGAAGCGGGACGTCCTGCAGGAGTGTATTACCCTGGTCCGTAAGGATGTGACGGATTATCCTCTGCAGTACGGTAACTTCCGGGACTGAGCGATGAGCATCTCCGCACTGGCGTCTACGTCACAGGTGCAGGCGCAGGATGCGACCTCCATCCTCATGCTGCGCAAGGCTCTCGACATGCAACAGCAGAGTGCGACGCAACTGCTGGAGGCGCTTCCCAAGCCTGCTGCGGCTGCAGACCCTGCTGCTACGGTGGGGCGAACGGTCGATACGTTTGTGTGAGACGCCATGAGTAAAAACCGGCCCTACGGCCGGTTTTTATTTGCCTGAGCTGCCTCAGGTGCCTGTCTTGAGCCCCTGGATCCACCGTGAATACAACTGCTCGGCAGCTCGGTTCAAGGTTGCCAGGCGGTGGTCAAGGTTTTCAGCCATCTGCTCAGGTGTCTGAACCGTCGCAGGGGAAAGGCTGGCGGCGATCTCCTCTGCACCGCTCTGGCACCAGTCGTGAATCATCTCGGCGGTCATCTCCACGTGGCACTGCATGCCCAGGTGTTTTTCTCTCACCACGTAAGCTTGGTTGGGACAGGCTGCGCTTGCAAGGATGCGTGTTCCGCCTGGTGGGATCGAGAATGTTTCCCCGTGCCAGTGGAAGCTCTCGAACTGCTGCATGTCACCCAGCCAGCTGGATGCCTGTGGTCCGGCGACGGCGTTCACGAGGCCCCAGCCGATCTCCTTGACCGGATTGCGGGTAACAATCCCGCCCAGAGCCTTGCTGATCAATTGTCCCCCCAGGCAGTGTCCAATCACTGGGAGGTCGGCGTCGATCATGCTCCGGATGAATGCGAGCAGTGGTGGAATCCACGGCAGATCATCATTCACGCTCATAGGGCCACCCATCAGACAGAGGCCGGAGAATTCATCCGTAAGTGACGGTGTTGGCGCAACATCACCAGCATCAATGCGGAACAGTTGCCATGGGACGGAGTGGCGATCCAGGAATGTGGCAAAATGACCTGGTCCCTCCGTTCTGCTATGTCGAATGATTGCTACTGGTTTCATGAAGACGCTCTTGATTGATCGTTGGCTGCAGTGTAGCGGCGTGTTCTTGATCTGCCTAGCGATCCCAGCGGACGCCACGGAAGTTGCATTGGCCGGTGTTTTCCCCGGTAAGGTCCTGGTGGTTGTCAATGGTGGGAGCCCCCGTGCGCTGTCTGTCGGGGCCACGACGCAGGAGGGCGTCAGGGTCATCGCGGTGGATGCCGATGGTGCCGTGGTAGAGGTGGATGGACATCGCCAGCGACTGATCGTCGGGCAGCAGGCCTTGAACCTTGGTGGCGATGGACGGCGTGCTGCAGTGACTGTTCAGGCGGACAGCCGGGGACAGTTTCATGTGCCGGGCTCTGTCAATGGTTCTGCAATCCGTTTTGTGGTTGATACGGGTGCAACCTATGTATCCTTGGGGCGCGGGGATGCGTCGAGGGCGGGCATCGATGTCAGCAGGGCTGAACCCGTCATGATGCAGACTGCCAACGGTGTTGCGCAGGCCTGGAAGGTCAAGCTGGATTCGGTGCGTGTCGGCGATGTCGTCCTGCGCAACGTGGACGGTATCGTGCAAGGGACGGATATGCCCTTTGCGCTGCTTGGCATGAGTTTCCTCAGTCGCATGGAGATGCGGCACGATGGTCCCAGTCTCCAGTTGCGGCAACGTTATTGATGACGGTTTCTGTGATGATGGCTCCCGATTTGTCGAAAATTGCTTCGGTCGAGTGGCTGCGTGCCTGTTTTGCAGAAGGGGCCGTGCAGGATGTGTCGGTGGAGGAGAGTGGTGCGGGGGGCGTGATGACGCCGGCGGCGGTGCTGGTTCCCATCATCCTGCGCGAACGGGAGCCGACGGTCTTGCTGACGCGTCGCGCTGATCACCTTCACCACCATCCTGGCCAGGTCAGCTTTCCCGGTGGCCGTGTCGAGGCGCACGATACATCGCCGGTCGATACGGCTCTGCGGGAAACTGAGGAAGAAATCGGCCTTGTTCGCGAAAAGGTGGAATTGCTTGGATGCCTGCCTCAGTACCGGACCGGGACGGGCTTCGACGTTACGCCGGTGGTGGGGCTCGTGAGTCCTCCGCTGGATCTGGCGCTGGATGCCTTTGAAGTTGCCGAGGCCTTCGAGGTCCCGCTAGCATTCTTGCTGGATGACACAAATCATCGCCTGCATTCGACCGAAGTGCGCGGTGTTCGCCGTGAATATTATGCGATGCCCTATGGTGACTACTTCATTTGGGGGGCTACTGCGGGAATGCTCGTCAGTCTTTACCGTTTCCTGTTCAGATGAGCCTCTCCGTTTGTGTTGTGTCAGTTTGGTGGTATCGTGGCCCATATCTTATAGGCTTGAACCATGAGGGCCCATCAAAGCCCCCCGCCGCATGACCCTGTTTTCGCTGATTGCCGCCTTGCTCCTGGAGCAACTTCGTCCGCTCCCCGTGGAGCGTTTCGTAAAGGCCCCCCTAGGCGTTTTTGCCCGTTTTCTCGAGGATCGTTTCAACGACGGTGAGGCACGCCATGGCGCTGTTGCGTGGTGGGTGGCGATTACTATCGCCTGCTTCAGTTCGGCATTGATGTATTTCATCCTTTGGCATGTGCATCCTGTATTGGCTTTTGCCTTCAATGTGCTGGTGCTTTACCTGACGATGGGGTTCCGTCAGGTCAGCCATTTTTTTACTGATATTCAGTTGGCGCTGCGCATGGGGGAACTTCCTCAGGCAAGGCGGCTGATCACCGAGTGGCGGGGGCGTAGTCATGATGGTGCGAGCTCCAGCGAAGTGGCAAGGTTGGCAATCGAAGAAGCGCTGGTTGCGTCGCACCGTAATGTTTTTGCGGTAGCCTTCTGGTTCATCTTGATGCCGGGCCCCAGCGGCGCTGTCTTTTATCGACTTGCGCATTTCTTCCATGAGGCGTGGGGAAGCCGGGAGCAATCGGACGAATTTGGTGACTTCGGAGACTTCTCGCGCAAAATTTTCGCTATTCTTGACTGGCTGCCGGTGCGGCTGACCGCGATCGCTTTCTCGATCGTCGGCGATTTCGAGGATGGTGTGTATTGTTGGCGGGCCCAGGCTTCGCAGTGGAAAGACAAGACTTCCGGCATCCTTCTCGCAAGTGGTGGAGGGGCTCTGGGGGTACGTCTGGGGATGCCGGTACACGAGTCCGGAGACGTGTTGGAGCGTCCGGAAATGGGTGTCGGAGATGAAGCTGACGCCGATTTTATGCAAAGTACTATCGGCCTGATCTGGCGTACGCTGGTGCTGCTGTGTCTTGTGTTGGCGCTGTTGGGTGTTGCCGGATGGGTTGGTAATTAACCGTAGCAATTCTGAGGAGGAGTTCACATGGCTAATCGTGAAGTGGTGGTTTTGAGTGCAGTACGTTCTGCTATTGGTGCCTTTGGGGGTGCGCTGGCAGAATTCGATTCGAGCGATTTGGCCGGCATCGTGATGAAGGAGTCGGTTGTCCGATCGGGCGTGGATCCTCAGTTGATCAACTATGTCACCGTGGGCAACTGCATGCCTACTGATTCCCGTTACGCTTACGTGCCTCGAGTGGCTTCCATTCAGGCAGGCTTGCCGATGGAGTCGGTCGCGATGCAGGTTGGCCGTCTGTGTTCATCGGGTCTGCAGGGGATCGTCACTACTGCTCAGAACATCCTGCTCGGCGATGCTGATTATGGCGTTGGTGGCGGCGTCGAGGTCATGTCCAAGGCTGCCTACCTGATGCCGGCGCTGCGTTCGGGCGCACGCATGGGCGACACCAAGGCTATCGACAGCATGGTCGCGGTCCTGACCGATCCGTTTGGCGTTGGCCACATGGGTATCACCGCCGAGAACCTGGCTGCCAAGCACGGTATCAGCCGTGAAGAGCAGGACGCGTTTGCCGTCGAGTCCCAGCGCCGCGCTGCGCTGGCGATCGATGAAGGTCGCTTCAAGTCGCAGATCGTCCCGATCGTCAAGCAAACCCGTAAGGGCGAGGTCGTCTTCGATACCGACGAGCATGTCAAGCGTGGGACGACGATGGAGTCCCTGGCCAAGATGAAGCCGGCGTTCAAGAAGGACGGTACGGTGACTGCCGGCAACGCGTCCGGCATCAACGACGGTGCTGCGTTCTTTGTGCTGGCTGATGGTTCCACGGCGGTCAATGCGGGTTACAAGCCGATCGCACGCCTCGTGTCCTACGCGGTTGCTGGCGTGCCGAACGACGTCATGGGCGAAGGTCCGATCCCGGCCTCGCGTCTTGCACTCAAGAAGGCTGGCCTGTCCCTAGACCAGATGGATGTCATCGAGTCGAACGAAGCGTTCGCCGCGCAAGCTCTGGCGGTCTCGAAGGTTCTTGGTCTGGACCCGGCGAAGACGAACCCGAACGGTGGGGCGATCGCCCTGGGCCACCCGGTTGGGTGCTCCGGCGCCTTCATCGCGACCAAGGCTCTGTACGAACTTGAGCGCATCGGCGGCCGTTATGCGCTGGTGACCATGTGTATCGGCGGCGGGCAGGGTATCGCAACGATCTTCGAGCGCATCTGAGTTTTCAGGTAGTTTTAATGCCCCGCACGGGAACGTGCGGGGCATTTTCGTTTTGGGAAAGGTTCGAAAGGCCTTGCAAGAAGAACACGCTTGCCATTAGAATCCCGCCTTTAATGCATTTATTTTAGGATTACTCAAAGATGGCCAACTCGGCACAAGCCCGTAAGCGCGCCCGTCAAGCAGTCAAGGCCCGCGCCCTCAACATGAGCCTGCGTTCGCGTCTGCGCACCGCTATTAAGGCTGTTCGCAAGGCAGTCGTGGCTGGTGACAAGCAAGTGGCTCAGCAAGTTTTTGTGGTTTCCCAGCGTACCATCGACAGCATCGCTGACAAGAAAATCATCCACAAGAACAAGGCCGCTCGTCACAAGAGCCGCCTGTCCGCCTCCATCAAGGCGATGGGTGCTGTTGCTGCAGCTTAAACATATCGATTGATGTGCGGCATGCCCCTAGAAGGGCATGCATTGCAGAGCAACGTATGTATGCAAAAGACCGCGCTTGCGCGGTCTTTTGTATTTCCGAGATGGGAGCTGAGCATTACTGATGGTGTCTTCATGGCTCTTGTCTTGACATCCTGATTTTTAGCGCGCTATATAGAATCAATCTCTGTGCGCATCCGCGGTCTCGCAATATTGCGCCAGCATTTGTCGTCGGGGTTTCCTGTTTGTTTGTCTGATAACGAGGGGGCTTGTATGAACAAATCCGAACTGATCGACCAAATCGCTGTTGGTGCCGACATTTCGAAAGCTGCTGCGGGGCGAGCGTTGGATGCTGCTATTGGTGCAGTCAAGCAAACCTTGAAAAAGGGTGGGACGGTAACCCTGGTGGGTTTTGGGACCTTCCACGTAGGGGAGCGTGCCGCACGAAGTGGCAGAAATCCGCGGACAGGTGCCGCGATCAAGATTGGATCGGCAAGAATTCCTAAATTTAGGCCTGGTAAAGCATTGAAAGATGCACTACAATGACTCCCTCTTGATTTCGAGAAGTCTTCGATGTCCGGGTGCTTAGCTCAGTTGGTAGAGCGTCGCCCTTACAAGGCGAATGTCGGCGGTTCGACCCCGTCAGCACCCACCAGTCACTTGATGGCTGGAATCGAAATGGAGTGGTAGTTCAGTTGGTTAGAATACCGGCCTGTCACGCCGGGGGTCGCGGGTTCGAGTCCCGTCCACTCCGCCAACAAAATCAAGGTTTTCATATGAAAAAAGGTCACGATAAGTGGCCTTTTTCTTTTTTGTCTTCACCATTCATTGGGCCTTGTCCCCTACGATTCCTGCATGTAGACTCGGCCAGTCATGCAGTGGCTACGGTTTGATTGAACGTTGGGCTGGCATGCTCCTCGTTCCCTGCCGTATTCGCTCAAACGGCGATCACACGAATGTAAGGCGAGAAAAAGGGCGAACTGAGGTTCGCCTTTTTTGTATTCTCCAGCCGAGAGTCGCTTGCCAATAAGCGTAGTAACTAAGGACCCCGCATGTTTGATGCTGTACGCAACAACAAGAAGATCGTTCAGGTTTTTCTGCTCCTAATTACGTTGCCCTTCGCTTTTTGGGGGGTGGATTCCTATGTTCGCAACATGAGCGGTGGTGGCGAGCTTGCAACCGTTGGGGGCTCAGCCATCGGCCAGGCTGAGTTCCAGCAGGCGCTTCATGAGCAGCAGGAGCGCATGCGTGCGGCTCTGGGGGCTAATTTCAATCCGGCGATGATGGAGACGGCGGAGGCGCGTCGTGCCGTACTGGATAACCTGGTGAATCAGCGTCTGCTGGCGCTTGATTTGGCCAAGAAGCATGTGATGGTATCGGATCAACGTGTTCGTGACACTATTACATCGATTGCCGCCTTTCAGGATAACGGGCAGTTTTCCCTGCCTCGCTATGAGGCTGTGCTGAAGGCACAGGGGATGACGCAGGCTGTGTTTGAGGCGCGTTTGCGTCAGGATCTGGCCTTGCAACAGGTGATCGGTGTCGTGGCCGAAGGTGTCCTCGTGTCGCACAAGTCTGCTGAGGGTGTCTACTCTGTTCAGCAGGAGGAGCGTCAGATTAGCGAGGTGCGACTGGGGGCTGCAGATTATGCAGCATCAGTTAAGCTCCCCGAGGATGCCGAGCGTAAGTTCTACGAAGCGAACCGGAAGCGTTTTGAAGTGCCGGCCCAAGTCCGGGCTGAGTACCTTGTTCTCAATCAGGACGAACTGGCCTCCCAGTTGCTTCCCAGTGATGCAGATCTCCGTAAAGAGTATGACGCCCATCCCGAGCGTTTCCGTCAAAGCGAGGAGCGTCGTGCGAGTCACATTCTGATTAAGGCCGATAAAGCAGCTGGCCAAGCCGCCTTGAAGGCAGCCAAAGACAAAGCGGAAGGGTTGCTCAAGCAGGTCAAGGCGAGCCCCGTAGAGTTTGCGAAGCTGGCCAAGGAGAATTCCCAGGATCCGGGGTCGGCGGATAAGGGTGGAGATCTCGGCTATTTCGCCCGCGGTGCAATGCTCAAGCCCCTTGAGGAGGCGGTTTTTGCGCTGGCCAAGGAAGGCGATGTGTCGGGTGTCGTGCAGTCGGATTTCGGTTTTCACATCATTCGGCTGACTGGCGTGAAGGCAGAGAAGTTGCGCGCCTTTGACGAGGTCAAAAGCGAGATCGCGACGGAGCTCAAGCGCACGGAGGCTGCGAAGAAGTTTGCCGAGTTGGTCGATGGGTTCAGCAATACGGTCTATGAGCAGGCGGATAGTCTCAAGCCGGCAGCCGAGAAGTTCAAGCTGCAGATCCGTACTACCGACTGGTTCGCGCGGGAAGGCAAGGTGGCGCCGCCGTTTGATAATCCTAAGCTTGCCGCGGCACTCTTTTCCGAAGATAGCATCAAGAACAAGCGCAACACGGAAGCCGTTGATGTTGGCAGCGGAGCCATGGTGGCTGCCCGGGTACTGGAGTTCAAGCCGTCGTCCATTCGCCCGTTTGAAGAGGTGAAGGCCGATATCGCCAAGGTGCTCATCAACGAGGAGGCCAGCAAGCTGGCGGAGGCAGATGGTGCTGCCAAGCTTGCCAAACTCGTTAAGGGCGACTCGCTTGAACTGGCGTGGGGGGCGTCCCACGCTTTGCTGCGGGGCGCTCAGGACTTGCCGCCGGATGCTGTAAGAGCGGTGTTCCGTGCTCCGGTAGACAAGCTCCCGAGTTACGTTGGAGCTCAGGTGCCGGGGGCTGGATATACCATCTTCCGCATCGAGAAGGTCAGTCGCCCAACCTTGGCTGAGAGTGACCCGCGTCTTGATGCCTTGCGTCAGCAATATTCGCGGATCCTGGCTGAGCAGGACTTCTCTGCGTACGTTGCTGCCCTGCGCAAGCGTTATGACGTGAAGATCAACATGGCAGCGCTGGAGCCGGCGAAAGAGAAGTAATCGGATGTCCGTGCGGTAGAAATAAAAAAAGCCCTTGTTTAACAAGGGCTTTTTTGTTTCTACCGGTGGCGATCAGCCTTGGTCTGGATTCCCCAAAGCCGTGGTGTTGAAGCCACCATCCACGTACATGATTTCCCCGGTGACGCCGCTTGCCAAGTCCGAGCACAGGAATGCGGCGACGTTGCCAACTTCTTCGATGGTCACGTTGCGGCGCAGCGGCGCGTTGCGTTCATTGAAGGCCAGCAGCTTTCCGAAACTACCGATACCGGAGGCTGCAAGCGTCTTGATCGGGCCTGCGGAAATGGCATTGACGCGCGTACCTTCAGGTCCGAGGCTTACGGCCATGTAGCGAACTGCTGCCTCGAGGCTGGCTTTGGCCAGACCCATGATGTTGTAGTTGGGCATGGTGCGTACTGCGCCCAGATAGGACAGGGTGAGCAGCGACCCATTGCGTCCTTTCATCAACGGTCGGGCGGCCTTGGCCAGTGCCGGAAAGCTGTAGGCGCTGACTTCCTGGGAGATCCGGAAGGCCTCGCGGCTGGCGTTGTCCAAGAAATCTCCCTCTAGGGCTTCACTGGGTGCGAAGGCGATGGAGTGAACGAGGCCGTCCAGGCCGTCCCATTGCGCGCCGAGGTCGGCGAACAACTTGGCAATTTCGTCGTCGTTCTGCACATCGCAGGGATAAACCATTGAGCTGCCAAACTCGGCAGCCATCTTGGAAACCCGTTCGACGAAGCGTTCGTTCTGATAGGTAAACGCAAGTTCGGCACCTTCCCGGTGCATGGCTTTGGCGATCCCGTAGGAAATCGAGCGGTTGGACAGCAATCCGGTGATGAGAATGCGTTTGCCGGCGAGAAAGCCCATGTAAGGTGTCTCCAGTGAATAACCTCTCGATTATAACGGATGCTTCCCGCACGTGCGTTGCCGCGGACCGAGGGGGTATCCGTTAGACTTAGTGCCATGCGTACGACAATTTCTCATTTCTGTCTGGTCTTATTCGCTCTCGTGAGTGTGGGTTGTGGCCAGGTATGGAACGACCCGTACCCTGCGGCGGAGCGAGGGCAGAACATCCTCTACACGGCGTTCACGCAGCGTCCCAAGCATCTGGACCCAGTGCAGTCCTACAGTGAAGACGAGGCGATTTTCCTGAGCCAGATCTACGAGCCGCCGCTGCAGTACCACTATTTGAAGCGCCCCTTCCAGTTGGAGCCGATGGCTGCCGCACAGATGCCGGTGCTTCGCGAATACGATGTGGAGGGACATCTTTTGCCAAAGGGCAGCGATCCGGCCAGGATTGCGCGCAGCGAGTACGAGATTCACATCCGGCCTGGGATTCGCTACCAGCCTCACCCGGCTTTTGCAGTGGACGCGAAGGGCGAGCCTGTTTATTGGCGGCTGCGGGAACAGGACCTTGCAGAGAAGCGTGGGCTCGGTGATTTTCCGGAGACAGGTACGCGTGAGCTGACCGCTGATGATTTCGTGTATCAGATCAAGCGTCTGGCTCACCCTCGCCTGCATTCACCAGTGCTCGAGTTGATGAGCGATTACATTATTGGTCTGAAGGATCTGCAGGCGCGTCTGCTGGCCGATGAGAAGGCGGGTCGGATTTCTCCGCCAGGGGGATGGATCGATCTGCGCCGCTACCCTTTGAGCGGCATCGAGGTGGTTGATCGTTACACCTATCGGATCAGCATCAAGGGAACATACCCTCAGTTTCCTTACTGGCTGGCCATGAGTTTCTTTGCACCGCTTCCATATGAAGCCGATCGATTCTTCTCCCAGCCTGGTATGGCGGAACGTAATCTGACGCTGGATTGGTGGCCGGTTGGAACCGGGCCTTACATGTTGTTGGAGAACAATCCCAATGCGCGCATGGTGTTGGCTCGAAATCCGAATTTCCATGGGGAGACCTATCCCTGCGATGGAGAGCGGGGGGATCGAGAGGCGGGCTTGCTCGCCGACTGTGGCAAGGTGATGCCGTTCGTCGATAAGGTGGTGTTTACTCGGGAGAAAGAGAGCATCCCGTACTGGAACAAATTCCTGCAGGGCTACTACGATGCATCCGGCGTCTCGTCGGACAACTTCGATCAGGCGGTACAGATGGGGGGGCAAGGCGATGTGACCTTGTCCGACGAGATGGCGGCCAAGGGCATCAAGCTCAATACATCGGTGGCACCGAGCGTGATGTACATGGGCTTCAACATGCTCGACCCGGTTGTGGGCGGCAATGGCGAACGGGCCCGCAAGCTTCGGCTAGCCCTGTCGATCGCCATCGACCAAGAGGAGTTCATCTCCGTATTCCTGAATGGACGTGGCTTGCCAGCCATGCATCCGATTCCACCGGGCATTTCGGGGTATCGGGAGGGCAAGGCCGGGATCAACCCGTATGTCTATGACTGGGTCGATGGCAAACCCAGCCGCAAGTCTGTGGATGAGGCTCGCCGCCTGCTTGTCGAGGCGGGGTATCCGGGTGGGCGGGATGAGAAGACTGGCGAACCGCTGGTGATCAACCTCGACACCACCGGTACCGGCCTGGGAGACAAGTCCTCCGTCGACTGGCTCTCCAAGCAACTGGAGAAACTGGATATCCAACTGGTGGTCAGGGCGACCGATTACAACCGCTTCCAGGACAAGATCCGCAAGGGCAACGCCCAACTCTTCTATTGGGGGTGGAACGCTGATTATCCCGATCCGGAGAACTTCCTGTTCCTGCTCCATGGTGCCCAGGGTAAGGTCAAGAGCCAGGGGGAGAATGCGTCGAATTACGAGAACCCAGAATACGATCGTCTGTTCGATCGCATGAAGGCAATGCCGGACGGCCCTGAGCGCACCGCCATCATCGAGCGCATGCTGGCCATCCTGCAGCATGACGCGCCCTGGGTCTGGGGCTTTTACGAAAAGGCCTACACGCTGCAGCACGGCTGGGTCTACAACCGGAAGCCCGGAAAAATCATCCGCAATACGCTGAAGTACCAGCGTATTGATGTGGAGGCCAGGGAGCGAAAGCGTGCGGAGTGGAATACCCCCGTCCTATGGCCTTTAATCCTCGTTGTGGTGTTGGGGGTTGCGCTTGTCACGCCCGCCGTCGTGCACTACCGTCGGCACGAGCAGGCCGCGGCTGATGGAAGTTGAGCTGGAGCTGCTCAAACCGGGCGCTTGCGTGCCCTGACGGCTTGAATGATGTGCAGCAGCAGGCCGAAGGGCAGAAGCATTCCGCTACTCATATGGATCCAGCTGCTTGTCGCTCGTTGCGATTCATCGGCAAGGTAGTACAAGCCGTAGCCACTAAGAATAAGGACGGCCCACAGCAGGAACAGGCTGCCACCCGATAGTCGATGGGTGCCCCGGTGCCAAGCGGGCTGTACGTGGGTCGTCCAGATGCTGCCCAGCACGGCCAGTCCGAGCATGGCTGCGGCGCCATGTACGCGCATCGCCCAGGGTTCAACGGGATGGCGGGCGGCATCTTCCGGCAACGGCAGCAGGTAGTGGGCCAGCATCCAGGCGATGCCGCTCCCAAGCAGCAGCATGGTGCTCAGGTGGACGGCATGGCGTTGTCGGCGCCCGGGGCGGACGGATTTGCGGGGCCGTGAGTGCGGATGTTCATGCATGAAGAGGCTGTCGTCCTAAGGGGGCGCCATGGCCCAGCGCCGACCAGAAGCCGGGGCTGGCCTGGAGGGTATCCGGTGCCTCGATGATGGCGGCGCTGGCGCCGAGTTCGGCCAGCAGGGGGCTGGCAGCCCGGCCAAGCAGGCTGACGATCTTGGTCAGCGCGTCGGCCTCACAGCAGGTACCGGCAATCACCGTCACACTGCGCGGGCGGGATTGTGCAACGCCGTGGCAGGGATGAACAATGGGCGACGCGTCCATTTGACCGCCGCGGCACCCGAGAAGGAAGTTGCCCGAACTGGCAACCGCCTTGTTTGCAATGTGGCCGAGAGGAACGGACCGGGATGCATCGTCCGGATGCCGGACCGCCAGCGGATGGCGTTGTCCCTGGCGGCTGAAATGGCGGAGGTCGCCACCGGCATTCACGCAGGCATTTTGCACGCTGAGGCGTTCCAGGGCGTCGATCGCCCGGTCCACGGCGTAGCCCTTGGCGATGCCGCCCAAGTCGATCCATAGGGGGCGCCGGAAGCGCACGCTGCCGCCTTCGTCGATCTCGATGTCTTCCCAGCCCGCTTCCTTGTCGGCATCGGGTGCCGCGGGGCTGGGCAGCATCCCGCGCTGCACCAGTGCCGGGGCGATCGTCGGGTCGAAGAGACCGCTGGACAGCTGTGCGAAGCGGCGGGCTGCAAGGAGCACGGCCTGGGTGCCGGCGCTCACGGCCACGGGGTGCAGATGGGCTTCCCGGTTCAGCCGAGATACGTCGCTGTCCGGCGAGTGGAAGCTCATTGCCTGGTGAACGGCCGCGATTTCCTCGAATGCAGCGTGCAGCGCCGTTTCGGCGACGCGGTCATTCGCCGCCGTTACGTCGATATGTACATAAGTCCCCAGCCACGGACGGATCCGTCGCAAGGTGCAGGTGCTCATCGAGATTTGGCGAGCTGGGCGTGCAATGCCAGAAGGCGCTGAACACCAGCGGTAAGGTGGGAGCAGGACAGGGTGGCGCCGCTGATGTTCTTGATGTCGTCACCGAAATGGAAGGGTGTCTCCAGGCGGCGACCGGCGAACTGCTTGCGCCAGCTCGGCATGCGGACCTCGTAGCCGTGGGTCTCGCGGTACTCGAGAATCTCCAGGGAACGGACGGCGCCATCGGCACCGATCGCCACCGCGTAGGTGACCCATTCGACCTTGCCCAGCACATCGTCCACGTAGAGCGTGCCGAGCAGCTTGTTGCCCGCCCAGGCATCGATCTGCCGGACTTCCCCGCGCTGGCGCACGCTGGCCACGGCGTCGAGGCTGTGGAGTTGTTCGGGCGTCAGGCGCAGCGTACGCGCATCGAAACGGTCGGCGTCGGGAAAGGCCGCCTTTTCGGCCTGCTCGACGCTCATGTACTGGGCCGCCTCGACGGCGGGGGGGCAGAGGGCGCTCAGGCCGGCGCTGGCCAGGCTGACGAGGGAGACCGTGCTCCAGCTGTCACAGGACTTGCTCATCATTGTTCCTTCGTTGAAAGCACAAAACCCGGCGGGTCGGGGAGAGCCGCCGGGCAGGGTGGGAGGATACCGCGTTCGTCTCCGGATCAGAACTGATAGCCGATGCCCAGGTTCAGGCGATCGCGGGTGCGCTCCAGCTGGAAGCGCTGCACGTCGGCCTTCAGCACCACGTTGTCGCCGACACGCAGGTTGGCGCCGAGGGTCACGACCTTCTCGTCACGCTGGGAGTCGGTCTCCAGGCCCGCCGGCATGGCCGCGTAGTTGGCTGCCGTGTTGAACACCTCGTAGCGCGCGAAAGGGCTCAGACGGTATTCGCCGCCTTCCCACAGTTTGTAGGCAGCCTGGGTGTACCAGCCGTAGAAGGACTTGGGCACCAGGGTGCCGCCGGCGAATTGCAGGTTGAACTCGCTGGTGTCGGTGATGGTGCCGCGGGCGTACAGGGCGGACAGATCCCACTTGCCGGGCGTCCAGCGCGCGTGGGCGTCCCACAGGGTCACGCGGGCATCGGGAGCGTAGAGGCCGGCCTTGGTGCTGTCCGCAGCGGTGTTCTTGTGGGAGACCTTGCCCGAGAATACGCCGGCGCCCACGTCCAGGCCGGGGGTGCCGCGCCAGCTGACGGCGCCGTAGGCCGACAGGTTGTTGGCCTTGGCGAGCTGGCCTTCCTGGTGCAGGGCCCCGAGGGGCGACTCCTTGCCCTCGGTGCTGGTGCCGTCCCACTTGTTGAGGTCGAAGCCGCTGGTGAGGCCGACGTCCCAGCGCAGTCCGGCATCGGTCACGCCGAAGGCGGACATGCCGACCTCGCGCCAGGTGGTTGGGATGATGGCCGTTTCGACGAAGTTGCGTTCCACGCCGTAGTAGGAGGTCGGCTCGTGGCTGAGGTTCATGAAGCCGAGGGGGATCAGGAACAGGCCGCCCTTCAGGCCGACGTTGTCATTGAGACGGTGCTCGACATAGAGCTGTTCGACTTCGGCCTCGCCTTGATCGGAGGAGGAGGCGATGGCGTGCTCGAACTCGAATTCGGCGACGATGCGGGTGCGCTCGGAAGCCTGGTGAGTCACGCCGAGCACAGCGCGACGGACGTCCATCTGGGTGTTGCTCTGATCGCGGAAGGGGCGGTTGTAATTGACTTCGCCGTAACCGAAGAAGCTGGTCTGGCCGCTGGAGCTGCTGACGGCCAGGGGCGCCTGGTAGGCCTGCGCAGGTGCCGCGGCGGGGCTCGGGACGGCAACTGGAACCGGAGCCGCAGAGGCGGTGGCGGCTGCAACTGGAGCCTGGTTGGCCGTTGCCTGGGCCTTGACGGTCTTCAGCTCAGCCTTGACGGCTTCGAGTTCGGCCGCGAGGCGTTCGAGCCTGGCCATCAGCTCGGTGTCGGTTGCGGCATGAGCGCTGCCGGTGGCAAACAGGGCCGCGAGGGCCAGACAGATCGGGGTGCTCTTCATCATCGTTTCTCCGGAATCAGCAAGCAGGCGTCAATGTGGAAGTCGGTATGGGCTCAGGGAGCGTAGCCGTCGGTCAGGGTGTTCAGGAAGGTCACCAGGTCGGCAATCTCGCTCTCGGTGAGGGCAGGGGAGTCGCCGGGCTTCCGGTTGTACGGCACCTCGACGGTATTCACGTTCTTGCGGTAGGCAGCGGGTAGGTCGTTGAACTTCTGCACCGTGCCACTGGTGTCGGTGGGGTACCACTCCTCGGGGTTGGTGTCGCGACGGACGTAGAAGCGAACCGCGTCGGTGAGGGTCTTGATGGCGCCGTTGTGGAAGTAAGGGCCGGTCTTGGCGATGTTGCGCAGGGTTGGCACCCGGAAGGCGCCGCACAGGTCGGTGCGGGCGGACAGATCGGTGCGCACCGGGCCGCACAGGCCGAGGTCGTAGTAGCTGGCATCGGCGTTGGCGTTGATGTCCATGTTGCGCGGCACGCCGAGCGTGTCATAGGTGAAGTCGGTGAACAGCGGGGGATGGCCGTCCGCAGAGGTGCCGACGTGGCAGGCTGTGCAGTTGCCCTTGTTCGGGTCGTTGAATAGGGCCCAGCCGCGCATCTCCGCGTCGGTGAGCTGGGCCTTGCCGGCGAGCCACAGGTCGAACTTGCTGCTGAACGGGGCGAAATCGGCGTCTTCCAGCTGGTACTGCTGGAGCGCGTATTGCAGGCGGGCGAAGGCGTCGGCGGGGCGGCTGAAGATGTCGCTGCCAAAGACCTTCATGAATTCCGCGGCATTGGTGGAGCGCTTGAGTTTGGCGACCACGTCGTCGGCGCTGGTGTTGGCCATCTCGTTCGGGTTGAGGAGGGGGCCCGAAGCCTGATCGCCTAGGGTGTTGGCGCGGCCGTCCCAGGTGAAGCCACCGGTCGGTGTGCCGTCCTTGGCGAAGTAGAAGGCCGTATTGAATTTGAGGTACTTGAGCGACGGGGCCTGACGCCCGGCTTCGTGGCCGGCATCCGCACCGGCGGGCACCGAGCGGCTGTCGGTGGCAGCGTAGTGGTTGGCCTTGACGTGGCAGGTGGCGCAGGACATGGCGCCGGTGCTCGACAGGATCGGGTCGTTGAACAGCTTTTCGCCGAGTTGGGCGGCTGCGGACAGGTTGCTCGTTGCGGTGTCTGTGCCGCTTCCCCCGCTGCTTCCTCCTCCGCCTCCACCACAGGCCACAAGCAGCAGGGTCATGGATAGGGATAGGGTAATCCGGGCGAGGCGGTGCATCGAAGGGCTCCAGTCAGTCGGCGTCGGCAGTGACCTGGGCGGCCTGATGGCCGGGCAGGCTGTGTCCTCTTCGCTGGCTGGCTGGGCGGGTCTAATCGCTTGGCTGGCTTGCGTTTGCGAATGTAAAACAGGATTCATTCGCAAATGAGAATGAATCCTATGTTAAGGCTGGAACCCGAAATGGTCAATGCCCCTGACCTGAATAGGGGTGTTTTGTGCTGCTCAGGAAGAAAAAAGTGGCTCGCTCTCAGTCTGGCGGTAGCAGCCCTTCGTCCCTGAGGCGCTTGCCGAGCAGGTCGATCAGTTCGTCCACGAGGCGGATGGACGATTCCGGATTGATGGATTCGCTGACTGCCGACCATACCGGCTTGGCATCCGGCAGGCGGTACAGCAGGGTCTCGACGACGACGCGGGTGGTGTCGACGGTGTAGCCCGGGGTTTCGTGGGTGTAAGGGTAGTAGGTGAAGAAGGGGTTGTAGTAGGGCCGATAGTAAGGCCCCATCCGCCAGAAGAAGGGGTCGGGTCCGAACTGGGTCTGCGGGGGAACGACGGTCTGTGTCTTGTCCACGGACACCAGGCGGGCGATGAGGGCGCTGTCGAATCCGCCTTCGATCAGGTGTCGACGAACGCTGTCGGTCTCGGGCCGGGGTTCGAGATCGAGCAGATGTCCGGCAGTGGCCTGCAGGCTCCTGGGCATGCGCTGGACGATCCGGTTCTCGGCCATCATGCGCAGGTTTTCGTCGTCCTTCACGGAGACGAAGACGGCAATCTTGCGTGGAGTGACGGCGGGCACGCTGGTGTCCCGCCAGCTGGACTTGATGGTGCTGGTCGCGCAGCCCGTCAGGAGGAGCATGCAGGGTACGAGAAATGTCACTACGGACAGGGGGCGGAAACGCATGGGCACTCCGGGCGAGGTGGAATCTTCGTTTGAATGAGACCGCGAAAAGGCGATGGGATTCAATGAAAGTCCCGGCTCTTGGGGGCCAACTGTCCAAGCAGCGCAGAGCGGTCTACGACCCTTTTGGCGTGCAGGTGCACCACCTTGCCCTGGCGGGCGATCTGTCCATAGACGCCAAGCAGGCTGGTGCCCAGCAGGATGCGTCTTTCGGCCTCAAGGAGTTCGGGCCGGACGATGACGTTGATCCAGCCGGTTTCGTCTTCGAGGGTGACGAACATCGTGCCCTTGGCCGTGCCCGGACGCTGGCGGCAGGTGACGATGCCAATTGCCCGGGCCAGCTTGCGGTCCGGGCAGTTGGAAATCTCTGTCGCGGTCAGGAAGCGTTCGGCCCGTAAGCGGGGGCGCAGGAAGAGCAGTGGATGCCGCCCCAGGCTGAAACCCAGGCGCGCATAGTCGGCGATCAGATCCTGGGTTTCGCTGGGGGCGGGCAGGGCGAGGCTGTCGTCGGCCAGCGGCACCTGGTGGAGCAGGCCGGGAGCTGCCTGGGCGCCGCTGGCGGCCCACCAGGCCTGGCGCCGGTGGCCGGCCAGGCTGGCGAGGGCGCCGGCGGATGCCAACGCGCGGAGCTCTTCGGGATCGAGTCCGGCCCGGCGCGTGAGGTCGTCCACCGACAGAAAGGCACCGTCCTGCCTGGTGGCGACGATGCGTTCTGCGGCGGCGGCATTGAAGCCCTTGACGAGGCGCAGACCGAGGCGGGCGGCGGGGATGTCCGGGGCACTGCTGGAGGCTTCCTGCGTGCACTCCCACTCGCTGGCGCCGACATCGGCCGGCCGGACTTCGACATGGTGGCGACGGGCATCCTGGATCAGCTGGGACGGCCCGTAGAAGCCCATCGGCTGGCTGTTGAGGAGGCCGCACAGGAAGGCTGCTGGCTCAAACCGTTTGAGCCAGGCGGAAACATAGACCAGTAGTGCGAAGCTGGCCGCGTGGGATTCCGGGAAGCCATAGCTGCCAAAGCCCTGGATCTGCCGGCACAGCGCCTCGGCGAATTCCCGTGGGTAATCGCGATCAAGCATGCCGGCCGTCAGGCGCTCCTGGTAGTGCTGCAGGTCGCCCTGGCGTCCCCAGGCGCCCATGGAACGACGCAGTTGGTCGGCGTCGCCGGGGCTGAAGCCGGCGGCGACCATCGCCAGCTGCATGACCTGTTCCTGGAAGATCGGCACACCGTAGGTACGGGACAGAACCGGTTCGATCTCCTCCCGCGGATAGTCGATGGGCTCCTGGCGGGCGACCTTTTCCCGCGCCTGCAGGTAGGGATGGACCATGCCGCCCTGGATTGGCCCCGGGCGGACGATGGCCACCTCGACGACCAGGTCGTAGTAGGTACGGGGCCTCAGGCGGGGCAGCATGCTCAGCTGGGCCCGGGACTCCACTTGGAAGACGCCCATGGCGTCGGCTTCGCACAGCATGTCGTAGACGGGGGCCTGCTCCCGCGGGATGTCGGCCACCGTGAAGGGGCGGCCGCGCCAGCGGGAGATGAGGTCCAGGCTGCGGCGGATCGCCGACAGCATGCCGAGGGCCAGCACGTCCACTTTCAGCAGCCCGAGGGTTTCCAGGTCGTCCTTGTCCCACTGAATGACTGTGCGTTCGGTCATGGCGGCGTTTTCGACCGGGACCAGTTCGGCAAGCGGTCCGCGGGAAATCACGAAGCCCCCCACGTGCTGGGACAGGTGACGGGGAAAGCCGACGAGCGTATTGGCGAGTTCGAGCAGCCGTTGAGTACGCGGTGCGTCCGGATCGAGGCCGGCTTCGCGCAGGCGCTCCGGAGCTACCTGGCTGCCGTCCCACCAGGCCAGGCGGCGGCTGAGCTGTTCCAGTTGGCCGAGATCAAAGCCGAGGGCACGGCCCGCATCACGGAGGGCGCTGCGGGGACGGTAGCGGATTACAGTGGCGGTCAGGGCGGCCCGGTCCCGGCCATATTTTTCGTAGATGTACTGGATGATCTCCTCGCGCCGGTCGTGTTCGAAGTCCACGTCGATGTCGGGCGGTTCCCGGCGCTCCTTCGACACGAAGCGCTCGAAGAGCAGATGCCCGTCCTCCGGCGTGACCGCGGTGATGCCCAGCGCGTAGCACACCACCGAGTTGGCCGCCGAACCGCGGCCCTGACACAGGATCTTCTTGCTACGGGCGAAGCGGACGATGTCCTCAACGGTAAGGAAGAAGGCCTCGTATTTGAGATCGATGATCAGCGCGAGCTCCTTGTCGGCCTGGGCGCGGATGTCGGCCGGAACCCGATCCCGACCGTGCGCGGCAGGCGGGTAGCGGCGCTGCAAGCCGGCGTTCACCAAGGTGCGTAGATGGGAGCCTGCCGTTGTGCCGGCAGGCACGATTTCTTCTGGATATTCGTAACCGAGTTCGCCAAGTGGGCATTCGCAGCGGGCGGCGATACGCAGCGTCTCGGCCAGCCACTCCGGTGGGTGGCGGTGGGCGAGGCGCTGGCGGCTCTGCAGGTGGAGTTCGGCATTGGCGACTAGCCGGTAGCCGGCCTCGTCGAGGCTGCAATGATGGCGCAGTGCACTCAACACATCGGCCACGGGCTGGCGCGACGGGTGGTGCATCAGAGGTGCGCAGGTGCTGGCGACCGGGATGCCGGCGGCGTGTGCTGATGCGCTGATCCACGCCTGTCGGCGGCGGTCGTCGGCGCCCATCGGGAGGAGGGCGGCGATCCAGGCCCTGCCAGGGAAAAGGGCGGCCAGCCAGCCGGCTTCGTCCGTGAGTGTGGTGGAGACGGCGTCCGGCGGAATCAGCAGGGCCAGGCAGTGGCCGAAGTCGCCGTTCAGATCGTGCCGGTGCAGCTGGTACTGCCCCTTCTCCATTGCTAGCCGGCCGTGACTGATGAGGCGGCACAGCTGGCCGTAACCCTGCCGGTTCTCGGCGAGCAGCACGAGCTGCGGGCCGTCCTCGAGCTGGATGCGGGTGCCGACGATCAGCTGCAGCCGTTCCTTGCGCGCCTGCCAGGCAGCGTAAGCCCGCACGACGCCGGCCATGGAGCATTCGTCGGCCAGCGCCAGCGCGGTATAGCCGAGGGCCGCGGCCTGTTCGACAAGCTCCTCCGGGTGGGAGGCGCCGGTCTGGAAGCTGAAGTTGGAGCGGGCACAGAGCTCTGCAAAAGCGGGAGGATCCTGTTGGGGCATGAAATAACTGTATATAAATTCAGTTATCTCAACAAGCCACACTTCCACGCTTCAATACGTGCTCAAAAAGAACAGCCCCGACACGGCGTGAGCCGGTGTCGGGGCTGTTCCGGGAGCGGCGACCTATCAGGTCACCAGGCTCCCGGTGGCTGCAGCCGCTTCGCGATCAGGCGAAGTTGGCGGCAGCGAAGTCCCAGTTGGCCAAGCTGTTCAGGAAGGTTTCCACGAACTTGGGACGGGCATTGCGGTAATCGATGTAGTAGGCGTGTTCCCACACGTCGATGGTCAGCAGGGGCTTGCCTTCGCCGCTCTTCAGCGGGTTGCCGGCGGCGCCGGTGTTGACGATGTTGACGGAGCCGTCGGCCTTCTTGACCAGCCAGGTCCAGCCGGAACCGAAGTTGCCGACGGCGGAAGCCTGGAAGGCCTTCTTGAACTCGTCGAAGGAGCCCCACTTGGCGTTGATGGCGTCAGCCAGCGCGCCAGCCGGAGCGCCGCCGCCGTTCGGCTTAAGGGAGCTCCAGAAGAAGGTGTGGTTCCAGACCTGGGCTGCGTTGTTGTAGATGCCGCCGGCAGGGGCCTTCAGGAAGGTCTCTTCGACGGACAGGTTTTCGTACTCGGTGCCCGGGATGAGGTTGTTCAGGTTGGTCACATAGGCTTGGTGGTGCTTGCCGTAGTGGTATTCGAAGGTTTCTTCGGAAATGTGGGGCACCAGGGCGTTCTTGGCGTAGGGCAGTTCGGGCAGGGTATGAGCCATTTGTTTCTCCGGGGTGTAGGAAATTGTCCGACTATTCTAGTCGGGATTGGATTCTCTGCACAATCGGCCTCGGCGTACCTCATCCGGTCGCCGGTTCCATCCGCTATTTTGCACCGCAACTAGCCGGAATGCTTGTCTACCTTTGCATCTACGACGCCGTCGTGGAGTTCGACGCTGATGCGATCTCCTGGTACCAGCCCCTTGACGGAGCGAACGATCTGCCCCGAGGCGTCCCGCGTGATGCTGTAGCCGCGGGACAGGACGCCGCGGGGATCGAGGTGGGCAAGGTGTTGGTTCAGGGTGTTGAGTTGCATTCGTCGGTCGGCTAGCAACTTGTGCATGGCGCGCTGCAGTCCTTGCTCTAGCATGTTCAGCTTCTGTTGCCGGCTGGCCAGATCGGGCCTGCGGGCGGCCAGGCGCAGTTCTAGTGTGGTGACCCGCGTCCGTTGGGCCGCAATCTGCCGGGTGATGCGGGCCTGCAGGCGTTGCTGCAGATTTTCCAGCTGCAGCCGGCTGGCGTACAGGCGCTGGCGGGGGTGGATCAGGCGCGCGGCGGCCCGGTCGAGGCGCTGGGCGGCGTTCTCCATGCGCCGCTCCATCGCCCGCTTGAGGCGGTGCGCCAATTGTTCCAGTCCATCCCGTGCTTCCACATAGCCGGCGCTGACCAGCTCGGCTGCCGCGGTCGGCGTGGCCGCACGCAGGTCGGCGGCGAAGTCTGCAATGCTCACGTCGGTCTCGTGGCCGACGCCGACCACCACCGGCAAGGGGCACGCGCGAACGGCCCGGGCGACGCTTTCGTCGTTGAAGGCCGCGAGGTCTTCCAGGCTGCCGCCGCCGCGTACCAGCAAAAGCACGTCGTTGCCGTCCTGCCGGGCGCGGAGGCCGGCCTGGCGGATGGCTGCGACGATCTGGGCGGGCGCGTCGGCCCCCTGGACCAGACTTGGATACAGGCTGAGCCGAACGTGTGGCGCCCGGCGCGCCAGTGCGGCCGTCACGTCGCGCCACGCGGCGGCCTGGGGAGACGTGACGACTGCAATACCTTGCGGAAAGCGTGGCAGCGGACGCTTGCCCGCCAGGTCGAACAAACCTTCCGCCTCCAGGCGTGCTTTCAGACGCAGGAAGGCCTCATAGAGATTAC
This sequence comes from Zoogloea sp. JDB1, assembly GCF_056724025.1. NCBI lineage: Bacteria > Pseudomonadati > Pseudomonadota > Betaproteobacteria > Rhodocyclales > Zoogloeaceae > Zoogloea > Zoogloea sp. JDB1. The sequence goes on along the minus strand of NZ_CM161496.1, from coordinate 4,363,266 downwards.
CGATGCCGGCCTGGCGAATGGATTCGACATTCAGCTGGTAATCCCCGCGGGCTTCGAACAGCGTCACCAGGGCCCGTACTTCGACGCGCATGCCGTGCTCCAGGCGGAAGCCGAGCAACTGCGCGCGGTTGCGCCACATGGTGCAACGCACCTGTGTTTGGTCGTCCTTGAGGGTGAAGTACACATGCCCGGAGGCGGCGCGGGTGAGGGTCGAAACCTCGCCGGCGACCCACAGTAGCGGGAAGCTGCCTTCCAGCGCTTCGCGGGCCGCGCGGTTGAGCCAGGACACGGAAACGACTTCGCCGGAGTTGACTTTGGTGCTGGTTTGCGGGGTGTTCATGGGGGCGGATTCTAACGGAATCCACATCCCGCCCATGGCGGGGCAAAAAAATCCAGTTCAGGCCCTTGACTTGCCGATAAACTTGTAAGTGATTGATTTATAACATATGTGTATGTCGCCTCATTTTTGACCCGACCACTAAAAACCCTTACAAACTACGGGTTTAGCGCCCGCCCTTGGCATCAATCCACAAAGTTATCCACAGAATTTGTGGATTGTCTGACACGCTCCATGTGTTGCTCTGCAACCTGGGGCAGGTTAGAGTCATGGGCTTCGTCCGATTCTCAGGAGCGTTCGCGTGTTCGCCATTCTTCAAGCTGCCGGCTGGCCGATCTGGCCCTTGTTGTTTGCTTCGATCGTGGCCGTGGCCTTGATCATTGAGCGGCTCATCACGCTGCGTCGCAGCAAAATCCTGCCCGATGGCCTGGTGGACAAAGTCGTCGCCGAAATGCGTCAGAGCGGCGTGACGCCGGAGATGCTGAACCGCGTGGCGCTCAGCTCCCCTCTGGGGCGTGTTCTGGCCGCAGGTCTGCGCAACGTGCGCAGCCCGCGTGATGTGATGAAGGAGTCCATCGAGGAGACCGGTCGCGCGGTAACCCACGATCTGGAGCGTTTCCTGACCACCCTTGGCACCATCGCATCGATCAGCCCGTTGATGGGCCTGTTCGGCACGGTCGTCGGCATGATCGAGATCTTCGGCTCCCAGGCTCCCGGCGGCTCCAATCCCCAGCAACTGGCCCACGGTATCTCCATCGCGCTCTACAACACCGGGTTCGGCCTGGTTATCGCGATTCCGAGCATGATCTTCTGGCGCCATTTCCGCGCCACCGTCGATGGCCTGGTGATCGAGATGGAGCAGCAGGCCATCCGTCTCGTCGAACTGATCCACGGCGAGCGTCGCTGAGGCACCGGCCATGAACTTCAGTCGTGGCCGCTCCCGCGAGGAGCCGGAAATCAACCTGATTCCGATGATTGATGTGCTGCTGGTGATCATCATCTTTCTGATGCTCACCACGACCTATTCGCGTTTTGCCGGGCTGGAGATCAACCTGCCCACCGCGGATGCCCAGGTCAGCGACGACAAGCCGGTTGAGATCAACGTGGCCGTCACCGCCGGCGGTGAGGTGGTTGTCAACAAGCGTCCAGTCAGTGGCACCGACGTAGCCGCCATTGCCGCCGCGCTGCGTGCCGTGGCGCCTGTCAATGCCAAGGATCCGGTGGTCATCATCAACGCGGATGCGAAGGCGGTCCACCAGCGCGTCATCGATGTGATGCAGGCGGCGCAGCAGGCCGGGCTGATTCACATTTCCTTCGCCACTCAGGCTGCTCAGCGCTGAGTCTGCGGTAATCCATGCCTCGTAGCGCCCCCGGATTCTGGCAGAGCCGAGGGGCGCTCGCATGGAGCCTCTTTCCTCTTTCCCTGCTGTTTGCATTGCTGGCCGGCCTGCGTCGCCGGCTCTTTGCGTTGGGCGTCCTGAAGTCGGTCCGCTTGCCGGTGCGGGTCGTCGTCGTCGGCAATGTGGCCGTCGGCGGGAGCGGCAAGACACCCGTCGTGCTGTGGCTGGTGGAGCTCTTGCGCAGCCGGGGTTTCAAGCCGGGCATTGTCAGCCGTGGTTACGGCGGGACGGTCGAAGGCGTGGCCGCGGTGCCTATCGATGGCGATCCAGCCCGTTTCGGCGACGAGCCAGTGATGATGGCGTCCCGTTCGGGATGTCCAGTCTTTGTCGGGCGTGATCGCCCGGCGGCAGGGCAGGCCTTGCTTCAGGCTCATCCGGATGTAAATGTGCTGATTGCCGACGATGGCCTCCAGCATTACCGTCTGGCACGGGATCTGGAAGTGGTGGTGGTGGACGAAGCCACACTCGGAAATTGCCTGCGTCTGCCGGCCGGGCCTCTACGGGAAGGCCTGGGGCGAGTGCGCGAAGCCGGGCTGGTGCTGGCCCACGGCGCCTTGTCGGAAGGCTTGTCCGCAAAGGTCCGCCCGGTGCCGGTGTTCCAGTTCGGGCTGGCCGGTTCGCTGTTCGAGCGGCTCGGGCGGCGTGAAGAGCGTTGCGAGGCGGCCGCCTTCCGTGGCCGCCGGATCCATGCGATGGCAGGCATCGGACGGCCGGAGCGCTTCTTCAGCCAGCTCGAAGGGCTGGGCTTGAGCATCCTGCGGCGCCCATTTCCCGACCATCACGTGTTCACTGCGGCCGATCTCGGAATTTCCGATGGCGATGTGCTTCTGATGACCGAGAAGGATGCGGTAAAATGCGCGCCTTTCGCCCCGGCCGACAGCTGGGTGTGGCCGGTCCGCGCGCAAGTTGCGCCGGGCGCGGCGGAACTGATTGTGGAGAAGCTCGATGGACCCCCGACTGCTTGAAATCCTGGTGTGCCCGATTACCAAAGGTCCGCTCGACTTCCACAAGGACAAGCAAGAGTTGTGGAGCATCAGCGCCCGCCTGGCTTACCCGATTCGCGATGGCATCCCGGTGATGCTGGAGGAAGAAGCGCGGCCGCTGACCGACGAAGAAATCGCCCAGTCCCGCTGACATGGGTTTTCGTATCGTTATTCCCGCCCGCTACGCGAGCAGCCGGCTGCCGGGCAAGCCGCTGCTCGACATTGCCGGCAAGCCGATGGTCTTGCGTGTCCTCGATCGTGCTCTGGAAGCGGGTGCCGATGAAGTGTGGGTGGCCACCGATCATGAAGGCATCGCTGCGGTGGTCGAACAGGCTGGCGGCAAGGTCGTCATCACCGATGCCTGGCATCCGTCGGGCACCGATCGCCTTGCCGAGGTGGCAACGCAACTGGGGTGGGGTGACGATGATATCGTCGTCAATGTACAGGGTGACGAGCCGCTGATTCCGGCGGGGCTGATCGGCCGTGTCGCCGAGTGCTTGGCCGGTGACACCGAGGCCGCCATCGCCACCGCCTGCCATCCGTTGGGTTCGGCGGAAGAATTCTTCAATCCGAACGTGGTGAAGGTTGTGCTCGATGCGCGGAACCGTGCGCTCTATTTTTCCCGGGCGCCGATTCCCTGGGCGCGGGATGCCTTTGCGGAAGCGCGCGGCGTGCTGCCTGTCGGTTTGCCGGCCTATCGCCACATCGGCCTGTATGCCTATCGGGCCAGCTTCCTGAAGCGCTATTCCACCCTGACTCCGTCTCCGCTGGAGCAGTGGGAAGCCCTCGAACAACTGCGGGCAATGGCCCACGGTTTCCTCATCCGGGTCATGGTGTTGGACCAGGCTCCGCCCGCCGGAGTGGATACCGCCGAAGATCTTGAACGTGTCCGCCAGGCGTTTGACCTTGCGGAAGTTTCGCGATAGTTTCGCAATCCCATGTCGTATCGACAATAACCAGAGGAGGGAAAGACATGCGTCTGATTCTGTTGGGACCGCCGGGCGCCGGCAAGGGTACCCAAGCCAATTACATCAAGGAAAAGTTCGGCATTCCGCAGATTTCCACCGGCGACATGCTGCGTGCGGCCGTCAAGGCCGGCACCCCGCTGGGCATTGAAGCCAAGAAGGTCATGGATGCCGGCGGTCTCGTGTCCGACGACATCATCATCGGTCTGGTGAAGGACCGCCTGAAGGAAGCCGACTGCCAGTCCGGCTACATGTTCGACGGCTTCCCTCGCACCATTCCGCAGGCCGAAGCCATGAAGGCTGCCGGCGTGCCCATCGATTTCGTGCTCGAGATCGACGTGCCCGATGAAGAAATCATCGGCCGCATGTCCGGTCGCCGCGTGCACGTGGCGTCCGGCCGTACCTATCACGTCAAGTTCAACCCGCCCAAGGTGGAAGGCAAGGACGACGAGACCGGCGAGCCGCTGATTCAGCGCGACGACGACAAGGAAGAAACCGTCAAGAAGCGTCTCGACGTGTACCACGCCCAGACCAAGCCGCTGGTCGCCTATTATTCCGATTGGGCGGCCAAGGGTGACGCGAACGCGCCCCAGTACCGCAAGATCGGCGGCCTCGGCAAGGTCGAGGAAATCCGCGAGCGTGCCTTCGAAGCGCTGAAGTAAGCGCCCAGTTCGCACTCGCAAAGGGCCGGCTTCAAGCCGGCCTTTGTTTTTTGGCGGTGTAGTTTGGGGGAAGGGACCTGGATGGCGAAGAATCTGCTCTATGCGCAATCGGGCGGCGTGACTGCGGTCATCAATGCATCGGCGGCCGGTGTGATTGCGACCGCACGCCAGGCCGGCAATGCGGTTGGCCGTGTGTTGGCCGCCCGCAACGGCATCCTGGGCGTGTTGCGGGAAACCTTGTTGGACACGGCGGCCTTGTCCGATGCCGACCTGGCCCGCCTGCGCGCGACGCCGGGCGGTGCTTTCGGGTCCTGCCGATTCGACCTGGATGTGCTGGAGCGCAATCCGGCCCAGTACGACCGCTTGTTCGATGTGCTGGCGGCCCATGATGTCGCTTTCTTTCTCTACAACGGCGGCAACGGGTCGATGGAAACCTGCCGCCAGATCCAGGTTGCGGCAGACCTGCGCGGCTATCCCCTGACCGTGGTAGGGGTGCCGAAGACGGTCGATAACGACATCGTGTTGACCGACTGTTGTCCGGGGTACGGTTCGGCGGCCAAGTATCTGGCAACTTCGATCCGGGAAGTCGGACTCGATCTCGCCGCGATGACGACCGGCGCTGGGCGCGCCTTCGTGCTGGAGGTCATGGGGCGCAACGCCGGTTGGTTGGCAGGGGCCTGCGCGCTGGCGGCGGAAGAGGAGGATGCGGCGCCGCATCTGATTCTGCTGCCCGAGGTGCCCTTCGATGAAGCAGCCTTCCTGGCTCGAGTGAAGGAGATCGTCGAGCGCATCGGTGCCTGCGCGATCGTCGTGGCTGAGGGTATTCGTGGCCCGGACGGACAGATCCTGGCCATGCTCGATCGCAATCAGAAGGGCTACGTCCAGTTGGGCGGGGCTGGGGAAGTGGTGGCGGAGCGCATCCATTCCTGCCTTGGTTACAAGGTGCATTACGCGCTGGCCGATTATCTGCAACGCTCTGCGCGACACCTGGCGTCGCGTACGGATACGGCCCAGGCTTTTGCCGTTGGCAAGGCGGCTGTACGGCGGGCGCTGGCCGGCGAGCGGGGTGTTGTCGGTATCGATCGGGTGCTGGACCGGCCCTATCGCTGGCGGACCAATCTGCAGCCCTTCGAGCAGGTGGCCAATCTGGAGCGTACCCTGCCGCCGGAGTTTATCGCGGTGGACGGCTTCGGCGTGACCGAGGCGTTCAAGACCTGGTGCAGCCCGTTGATTGCCGGTGAGGACTGGCCGCCGTTCAGGAACGGCTTGCCCGATTACCTGCACTTGCACCTGAATCTGCCCTTGATGGCGGCGAGTCTACCTGCTTACGAGGTTTGATCCGGCCCGGCCCGGGGCGGCGCCCCCCTCGATGGGAGGCCGCACGGGTGGATCAGGCCGGGATTGCGGGGTTGAGGCTGTAGGTGCCGGTGAGGCTGGCCTGGTCGAGGATGTGCCCGGCGATGGCGTCACGCACCTGTTGTCCGCTGAAGATGCCTTCGACGGGCAGGTGCGGAATGTCCAGCGCGTACACCGTGAAGACGTAGTGGTGCCGGATGGAGTCGTTCCACGGCGGGCAGGGGCCGTCGTAGCCGAAGTAGTTGCCCTTCATCTGCTCGTCGCTGGCGAACCAGCCGGTGTAGTCGTTGACGCCATGGCGGCTGCCGTCGGGCAGGTCCGGACCGGGCTTGCCGTTGGGTGTGACGGCGCTGGAGTGCGCGCCTTCGGCAATGTGGGTGACTGAGACCGGCAGGTCGATCAGGGCCCAGTGGAAGAAGTCCACGCGGGGCAGGTCGGCTGGTACGGAGCGCCCTTCCTGATTCACATCGTCGCCGCAGCTCGGGACATCCGGGTCATGGCAGATCAGCACGAAGGAGCGGGTGCCGGTGGGCGCATCGCTCCAGGCGAGATGTGGATTGCGGTTGGTGCTGAGGCTGACGTGCCCTTCCGTTGCGGGCACGCAGAAGGCGAACTGGCCCGGAATCATGCTGCCATCGGTAAAACTGTCGCTGTGTATCTTCATCTTCGTTCGGCTCCCGGAATGGTGTGGACGATTGTAGCCAGGTTCGTACTCAGGTCGCGCTGCGCCGACGGAAATCGGTCAGCCGGAAGCCGAGGGCGAACAGGACGGCGAAATACACGGAGATACCGCCGCAGATCAGCGCCGATAGGCGGATAACCCGCTCGAGGCTGCTGGCATGCAGCCACAGGCTGTCGGGTCCGGCGGTGAAGTAGATGCCGGTAGCGAGGACCAACAACGCGATGGACAGTTTGGCGCCGAAGGCACCCCAGCCCGGCTGGGGGCTATAGATTTCGCGGGCGCGCAGGCCGCGGTAAAGCAGAGTGGCGTTGAAGCAGGAGGCCAGACCGATGGACAGGGCCAGGCCGGCATGCTGGAAGGGGCCAATGAAGATCAGGTTCATCAACTGGGTGATGATCAGCGACATGACGCCGATACGCACCGGCGTGCGGACGTCCTGGCGGGAATAGAAGGCGGGGGCGAGTACCTTGACGAGGATCAGCCCGGTCAGCCCGAGGCTGTAGGCGACCAGTGCGGTCCGCGTCTGCAGGACGTCGTTGGCACTGAAGGCTCCATGGTGGAACAGCGTGCTGATCAGCGGTACGGCCAGCAATGCGAGGCCGACAGCCGCGGGGAGTGTCAGCAGCAGGGTCAGGCGCAGGCCCCAGTCCAGCAGTGCGGAGAATTCGGCCGGCTTTTCGTCGGCATGCATCTTCGACAGGCTGGGCAGCAGGATGGTGCCCAGCGCCACGCCGAGCATGCCGGACGGGAATTCCATCAGGCGGTCTGCGTAATACAGCCAGGACACGCTGCCGCTCGGCAGGAAGGACGCGAAGACCGTGTTGATCAGCAGCGAGATCTGGCTGACCGACACGCCAAGGATCGCCGGTGCCATCAGCTTGAGGATGCGTCGTACGCCGGGGTCGGAAAAGTCCAGTGAGAAGCGCGGCAGCATGCCGATTTTGGCCAGTGGGCGCAGCTGCAACACGACCTGGGCGAGTCCGCCGATGAAGACGGCCCAGCCGAGCACCAGGATCGGTGGGTGGAAGTAGGGGGCGGCGAACAGCGCCATGAAGATGAAGGACAGGTTCAGCAGCACCGGCGTGAAGGCCGGGATCGCGAAGCGGCTCCAGGTATTGAGTACGCCGCCGGCAAGGGCCACCAGCGACATGAAGAAGATGTAGGGGAAGGTGATGCGGGTGAGCTGGACGGTCAGCTCGAACTTCTCCACGTTTTCCGAGAAGCCGGGGGCGGTGGCGTAGATGATGGCCGGTGAGGCCAGCGCACCCAGGATCGAGACGATCAGTACGACGAGGCCCAGCGCGCTGGCCACGTGATTGATCAGTCGATGGGTTTCGTCTGGGCCGCGCTTGTTTTTGTATTCCGCCAGGATGGGCACGAAGGCCTGGGAGAAGGCGCCTTCTGCGAACATGCGGCGCAGTAGGTTGGGCAGACGGAAGGCGACGACGAAAGCATCCATCTCTATGCCTGCGCCAAAGGCGCGGGCCTGCACGAAATCGCGCACGAAACCCAGGATCCGCGACAGCAGGGTCATTCCGCTGACCGTGACGAGAGCGCGGAGAAGGTTCATCGAAGCCATTTTTGGGGGATGGGCGGACAGAAGAGGGGGCGATGTTAGCGGCTTATTGCGCTGTGCAGCAATGCGATTTTTGTAGCAAAAACAGGGCTGCAGCAGGGGCTGGCGCCCGCCTGGGGGGGCGATAGGGTAAAATGGCAAAAATTTCTATGAGTTCGACCGGATGAAAACAACGTTCCTAGATTTTGAGCAGCCTATTGCAGAGCTTGAGGCGAAGATCGAAGAACTACGCTTTGTGCAGGACGATTCGGCGGTGGATATCTCCGAGGAGATCGCCCGCCTGGAGCAGAAGAACCACGGCCTGACCAAGGATATCTACGCCAAGCTGACGCCTTGGCAGAGCGCGCTGGTGGCGCGCCATCCCCAGCGTCCATATACGTTTGACTACGTGCAGCACATCTTCACCGATTTTGAAGAACTGCACGGTGATCGCAGCTTTGCCGACGATAAGGCGATCGTTGGCGGCCTGGCCCGTTTCAACGGCCAGTCCTGCATGGTGATCGGCCATCAGAAGGGCCGCGACACCAAGGAAAAACTGTTCCGCAACTTCGGCATGCCGCGCCCCGAGGGTTATCGCAAGGCGATGCGCCTGATGAAGCTGGCCGAGAAGTTCGGTCTGCCGGTGTTCACCTTCGTTGACACGCCGGGCGCCTATCCCGGCATCGACGCGGAGGAGCGCGGCCAGTCGGAAGCCATCGGCCACAACCTGCTGGTGATGGCGGAACTCAAGGTTCCGCTGATCTGCACGATCATCGGCGAAGGCGGCTCGGGCGGCGCGCTGGCCATTGCGGTCGGTGATCAGTTGCTGATGCTGCAGTACTCCACCTATTCGGTCATCTCGCCGGAAGGTTGTGCGTCCATCCTGTGGAAGAGCGCCGATCGTGCGCCGGATGCGGCCGAGACGATGGGCATCACCGCATCGCGCCTCAAGTCCTTGGGGCTCATCGACAAGGTGGTGAACGAGCCGGTGGGCGGCGCTCACCGCGACCATCGGGCGATGGCGCAGAACCTCAAGCGGGCGCTGCAGGACGCGCTGCGCCAGGTGTCCGAGCTGTCGCCGTCGGAGCTGCTCGAGCGCCGTTTCGAGCGCCTGATGAGTTACGGCAAGTTCAAGGAAATTGCCGTCGACTGAGCTTGCAGCCCGGGTTGCCGCGAGCTGGCGGCAACTCTCCCTCGTACCCGGCCCGGTTCGGGTCGGGTTGAGCGGTGGCCTCGACTCTTCCGTGCTGACGCATGTGCTTGCCGGTTTGCAGGGTGAGCTCGGGATCGAGGTGAGCGCCGTCCATGTCCGCCACGGCTTGGTGGCGGGCTCCGAAGTGTGGGGCGACATCTGCGCCGAGCTGTGCGCACCCCTTTCGGTGCCGCTGGCGGTTCGTGAGGTCCAGGTGGATCGGGCGCATTCGGGCGGGCTGGAGGCGGCCGCGCGGGAAGTGCGCCGGGCTGCGCTGCTGGATGGCCTGGGCGGCGGTGTGCTGGCCCTGGCCCACCACCGGGATGACCAGGCCGAGACCGTTCTTTTCCGGGCGTTGCGCGGTAGCGGCGTCAAGGGCCTGGCGGGCATGAGCGATTTCGTCCATGTCGGTGCGGGTGGCCGAATCTGGCGCCCGCTGCTGGACGTTCCACGCTCTGCGCTGCATGCGTATGCGGAGCGGCATGGCCTGCGCTGGGTGGATGATCCCAGCAACACCGATACGGCGTTTTCCCGCAATTTCCTGCGCAAGGAAATCCTGCCGCAACTGAATGGACGTTTCGCCGGCGCGTCGGCCAATCTCGCCCGCTTGGGGCGGCTGGCCGGTGAGGCGGAAGGGCTGCTGGAAGAACTGGCAGCCAGCGACGTCGAGAAGCTGCGCATTCCGGGATGCATGCAGATGCTGCGAACACCTGCGCTGGACTTGTCCTCAGCCCGTTTGCGCAATCTGCTGCGCCGCCTGCTGGTCAAGGCGGGTACGCCAATGCCTGACGAGGCGCGGCTGCGGGACGCGGAGCGACAGTTCCGGGAGGGGGCCGCTGCGTCCGGTTCGAGAATCCTGTTGGGTGGCATCGCGGTATGCGTCTATCGGCAGCGCTGGTGGCTGGAGGCGGCGTCCGTACCGACGGAAGTGGCCGACTTCCGCCCGTGGTGTGGCGAAGCCGCCTTGCCGTGGGCTGGCGGCGTACTGGATTTCAGTGCCGTGTCCGGGCAGGGGCTGGCGCTTGATCTGGTGATGGCGGGGTCGTGCCGGGTCGGGTGCAGGACGACGGGCGCGCGAATGCGTCTTAGTGCGGGCGGACCTTCCCGGAGCCTGAAAAACCTTTGGCAGGAAGCAGGCATTCCCCCCTGGCTGCGGGACTCGGTTCCGATGTTGTGGGTAGGTGAGCGCCTGGCGTGGATCGCCGGGGTTGGCGTCGCTGCTGAATTTGCTTGTCCGCCGGGGGCGGCGGGCATTCTGCCGCGCTGGTCAGTGTTCCCCTGAGCTGCCGGACCCTTTTTCACGGCTCGGCGCCAGCAATTGGGCCAGCTCGACGGCGGATCGCACCCCCATCTTTTCGAAAACGCGCGCCCGGTGCACTTCGACGGTGCGCATCGAGATGTTCAATTCGTCGGCAATGACCTTGTTGAACTTGCCGGCCAAGACGAGATTCATGACTTCCTGCTCCCGCGGGGTAAGCAGGGCCAGATGGTTTGCAACCGAAGCCTGGCTCGCCTGGCTGGCCTGGCGTTTGGCCTCCTTGGCCAGCGCGCGGATGACCACGTCCACCAGCGCGTTGTCTTCGAACGGCTTCTCGAGGAAATCGAAAGCACCTTTCTTCAGTGCACCGACCGCCATCGGTACGTCGCCGTGGCCGGTCAGGAAGATGACCGGCAGGGTATTGCCCTGCTCTTGCAGTACGTCGAAACACTCCAGGCCGCTCATTTCCCGCATGCGGATGTCCAGCACGATGCAGCCGCGCCAGTCCGGCTGCCAGGCGGCCAGGAATTCCTCGGCGGAGCTCCATTCGGCACTGGCCACTTCACGGGTCCGGAACAACCAGGTGAGGGCGTCGCGGATGGCTTCGTCGTCGTCGACAATGTGGGCGAGGGGCGTGCTCATGACGGGATCGGCAGGGAGAAGTGGAAAATCGTACCACCGCCTGGGTTCTTCTCGAAGTTCAGGCGGCCCCGGTGGAGTTCGGCGATCGAGCGGCAGATGTTGAGCCCGATGCCCATGCCCTCGGCCTTGGTCGTGAAGAACGGGGCGAACAGCTTTTCGGCGACCTCCGGCGGGATGCCGGCGCCCCGGTCGGTCACATCGCAGACCAGCGTGCCGTTCTGGCGCTGGGTCCGGATCAGCAGGCGGCGGGTTTCGCGCGGATTGTCCGCCATCGCGTCCATGCCGTTGCGGATCAGGTTGACGGCAACCTGTTCGATCATCACCGGGTCCGCTTCGACGCAGGGCAGGTTGTCCTCCAGTTCCAGCTCGATGAGGACGCCGCGCCGGTCGGCGTCGGGCTCCACCAGCCCGACGGCTTCCCGCAGGATAGTGTTCACGTCCACCGGTTCGAACTTGGGCTCGCTGCGCCGCACGAAGGTATGCACCCGCCGGATGATCTGCCCGGCCCGCTGGGCCTGCTTGCCGATCTTTTCGAGGATGGTCGTCAGCTCTTTCTTCGGCAGGTCGCCGTTGCCGAGCATGTTCAGGCAGCCGGTGTTGTAGCTGGAGATCGCGGCCAGCGGTTGGTTGAGTTCGTGGGCGAGGGTCGAGGCCATCTCGCCCATGGTGACGAGGCGGGCGGTGGCCTGCAGGCGCTCTTGCTGCTGGCGGGCGAGTTCCTGGGCGCGCTTCTGTTCGGTGACATCCACCACAGAGCCCATCCAGCCGATGTGCTTGCCGTTGGAGTCGATCAGCGGTGCTTCAATGAGCAGGGCGTCGAAGCGTTCGCCGTTGCGGCGCATCAGGCGAATCTCCATGCCCTGGGGCGGCGCATTGCCGCCCAGCACCAGTTCGTGCACGGCGCGGGTGCGTTCCAAGGCTTCCGGAGCCCAGTAAGGCATCGGGGGCATCAGGCCAACAAGCTCATCGGCGTTCCAGCCGACCATGCGGCAGAAGGCCGGATTCACGTAGGTGATCTTGCCACTCAGATCGCGGGCACGCATGCCAGTGTTGAGGGAGTCCTCCATTGCCTTGCGGAAGGCGTGTTCGGCGCTGAGGGCCAGCTCCGCCTGCTGGCGGCGTTTCATGTGGCGGCGCAGTTGCCACAGGCTCCACACGATGGCAGCGCCGAGTACGCCGAGGGAGCCCATCAGCAGCAACGGAATCCAGCGCACCTCGCTCTTGTAGGCGGTAACGTTGACCGTCAGTCCATGGCCGGGCGGCTCGAACGGAATCTCGTAGTTGAGGCTGGACAGAGGGGAGACCTTGGATTTAGCGGCGATTTCGGTGCCCAGGTTGTTGCTGATGGACACCCGGTAGCGTTCGGAGAACCACCAAGGAATCTGGTGGCCGAGCATGTTGTTGAGCGAATAGACACCGACCACTGAGCCCAGGTAGCGGCCGCCGTCGAAAATTGGGACATGGGCCTCGAACTGGATTTGATTGTCGAGGACGGCGTACGCGTCGCTATACACCGGCCGGCCGAGGGAGCGGGCCAGGCGATAAGCGGATGAGGACGGAAAGGTGCCCGATGCTTCACCCACCAAATGGCTGTCGGTATAGGGGGGCTCGGAGCCCTTGATGTGTCCGTTGGAATCCAGCCACAGCACGCGGATCAGGCCGCTTTCCGGGTCGAGAGCCTGTTTGATGCGGGCCTCCGCGGTGGCATTCGGCCGGCCGTTGGTGAGCAAAGCGGGGCCGAGCTGGGTCAGCTGCGCGTCATTGCGCTCGAACTGGAAGGACAGGTTCTGCTCCATCCACAGCACGTCGTTGATCAGCGTGGCGCGCTGTTCTTCGGCGTCCTGGCGGTGGGTCAGCCACAGCAATGCCGCCATCGTGGCAATGAACAGGGCCACGGCGGCATAAGGCAGGCTCCAGTACCAGCTCGGCGGAGGAGGGGCTGAATTCGACGGGGGCAAGGGGTTGAGAATCACGAACGGGAGGATTTCTGGTTATCGCCGGACTGGCGGTTTTGAGCCATTCGATGTTTCCACACTGCGGATGACCACAATTGAGTCTGTTGGTGCTGTCTTCAACATTGCGGCAATGCAGTCTGCCGGAATTGCGGCTCATGTACCATGCCGCCTCGACTGCCGATGATGGAGATTCGAATGCGTTTGCTTAGCCTGCTGTTCGGCCTGCTCGCCATGGGGATGTGCGCGATGGCCACCGCCCAGGCGCCCATTGTGATCAAGTTCAGCCACGTGGTGGCGGCGGACACCCCAAAGGGCAAGGCCTCCGAGTATTTCAAGAAGCGTGCGGAAGAGCTGACCCGCGGCAAGGTCAAGGTGGAGGTCTATCCGAACAGCACGCTGTACAAGGATAAGGAAGAACTCGAAGCCCTGCAGCTGGGCGTTGTTCAGATGCTGGCGCCGTCCCTGGCCAAGTTCGGCCCGCTGGGGGTGAAGGAGTTTGAGGTCTTCGACCTGCCCTACATCTTCGACGACTATGCCGACCTGCACCGGGTGACCCAGGGGCCGGTGGGAGCGAGCATCCTGAAGAAGCTTGAATCGAAGGGCATCGTTGGCCTGGCGTACTGGGACAACGGCTTCAAGTCCTTCTCCGCGAACACACCGATCCGGACGCCGGCCGACCTGCGCGGCAAGAAGCTGCGCATCCAGTCGTCGAAGGTGCTGGAAGAAGAGATCCGCGCCGTTGGCGGCCTGCCGCAGGTGATGGCTTTCTCGGAGGTGTACCAGGGTCTGAAGACCGGCGTTGTCGACGGTACCGAGAATCCCCATTCGAATACCTACACCCAGAAGATGCACGAGGTGCAGAAGTACCTGACGGTAACCAATCACGGCTACCTCGGCTATGCGGTCATCGCCAACAAGCGCTTCTGGGACGGCCTGCCCGCCGATGTACGGGGCCAGCTCGAGCAGGCGATGCGGGAAGCGACGGTCTACGCCAACCGGATCGCCAAGGAAGAGAACGACAAGGCGCTGGAGGCGATCAGGAAGAGCGGCAAGGTGCAGGTCTATGTGCCCAACAAGGAAGAGCGCCTGGCCTTCAAGAAAGCCATGCTGCCGGTCCATCAGAAGATGGAGGCCCGCATCGGCAGCGACCTGATCCGCTCGATCTACCGGGAAACCGGTTTCGATCCGTCGCGGCTGTAGCCTGCCCAGCTGCCGTTCGGGGAGGGGCGGTTCGCCGCGGGGGGCTGCTTTGTGTTAAAAGGCGTGTTTCCTGGTGGCCACTGTCCGGTCGCCGGCGAGTCCTGTGCGAGGCCTTCGTTGTCGTCCCCTTCCCCTGTTTTGCCCGAGCATGATTGCTACCACTGCGGGCTCCCCATTCCCGCAGATGTAGATCTCCCCGTCGATATAGAGGGCGTTCAGCACCACATGTGCTGTACCGGCTGCCAGGCGGTGGCCGAGTCCATCGTCAGCAGCGGCCTCGTCGATTACTACAAGCGCCGTGACGCGATGCCCGAGCAGGCCCGCGAGGCGATGCCCGACGAGCTGAAGGACCTTGGGCTGTTCGACCACCCGGATTTCCAGCAGGGCTTCGTCAAGCCCATCGGCGAGCACGAGCGCGAGGCGGCGCTGATCCTCGAAGGCATCACCTGCGCAGCCTGCATCTGGCTGAACGAGCAGCACGTGGCTCACCAGCCCGGCGTGACGGCGGTGGATATCAACTATGCGACGCGCCGTGCACGCGTGCGCTGGGATGAGCGGCGCATCAAGCTGTCCGATATTCTGGCGGCCATTCACGCGATCGGCTACCGCGCCTATCCCTATGATGCGGCGCGCTCCGAGCAGATTTCCCAGAGGGAGCGCCGCTCCGCCCTGTGGCGCTTGTTCGTGGCCGGCTTCGGCATGATGCAGGTCATGATGTATGCCTTCCCGGTGTACATCGCCGATCCGGGCGACATGACCGCAGACATCGAGCAGCTGATGCGCTGGGCGAGCCTGATCCTGACCGCGCCCGTCGTGCTGTATTCCGCCGCGCCGTTCTTCAGCCACGCGATCCGCGACATCCGCCTGCGCCGGCTGGGCATGGATGTGCCGGTTGCGCTGGGGGTAGGGGCGGCCTTCCTGGCCAGTTGCTGGGCGACGGTGACCGGCAAGGGTGAGGTGTATTTCGATTCGGTGACGATGTTCGTCTTCTTCCTGCTGTGCGGCCGCTACGTGGAAATGCTGGCGCGCCAGAAGGCGGTGCGCGGCGTCGAGGAGATGGGCAAGGCCTTGCCGGCCTTCGCCGAGCGCCTGCCGGTCTACCCGTCTCCGGATGGTGAGAAGGTTCCGGTATCCCAGCTGTTGACGGGGGATGTGATCCGCGTCAAGCCAGGCGAAGCGGTGCCGGCGGACGGCGTCGTCGTCGAGGGGCGCAGCGAAGCTAATGAGGCGCTGCTGACCGGTGAGAGCAGGCCGGTGCCCAAGGTGCCCGGCAATGAGGTGACGGGGGGCAGCATCAACGTCACCAGTCCGCTGTGCGTGCGCGTCACCCACACCGGCGAACATACCCGCCTGGCGGCGATCCGCCAGCTGATGGAACGCGCATCGGCCGAGAAGCCGCGGGTGGTGCAGCAGGCCGACCAGGTGGCGGCCTGGTTCATCATCGTGTTGCTGGTCCTGGCGACGCTCACCGCGGCCGGCTGGTGGTGGTTCGATCCGGATCGGGCGCTGTGGGTCTTCGTGTCGGTGCTGGTGGTCAGCTGCCCGTGCGCGCTGTCCCTGGCCACCCCGGTGGCACTGACGGTAGCGACCGACGCGTTGGCGCGCATGGGGGTGCTGGTGACACGTGGCCACGCGGTCGAGGCACTGGCAAAGGCGCAGCATTTCGTCTTCGACAAGACGGGCACCCTGACTTATGGGGCGATGCGGGTCGAGCAGGTACGTCTGCTCGGCGGGCTGTCCGAACAAGAAGCACTGGCCGTGGCGGCGGGGCTGGAGCAGGGCTCGGAGCATGCTGTGGCGACGGCCATCCGGCTGGCGGCTGCGACGGCTCCGGGCGCAGCTGTTGCGGCCATCGAGGCCAGGACCGGACAGGGGGTGGCCGGCGAGCTTGCCGGCGTGGTCCATCGGATCGGCCGCCCAGGCTTCGTGGCCGAACTGACGGGTACACCGATTCCGGCGGCCTTGCTGGAGGACGAGCGTTCGGGCCGAACCGTAGTGGCCCTGGGTTCATCGACCGGCTGGATTGCGGGCTTTGCGCTCAGTGATGGACTGCGGGAGGATTGCCCTGCCACCTTCGAGGCCCTGCGCGGCAAGGGGGTCGACCTGTCGATCTTCAGCGGAGACACGCCGGCCACGGTTGTCGAACTCGGCACGCGCCTGGGTGTTTCCCGCGCGGTGGGCGGCATGACGCCGGAGGACAAGCATGCCGAACTGGCCCGGCTGCAGCACGGCGGTGTGGTGGTGGCAATGGTTGGCGACGGCGTGAACGACGCGCCGGTACTGGCCCAGGCCCAGGTGTCGATCGCCATGGGCGGCGGCACGGACCTGGCCCGCAACCAGGCGGACATCGTGCTGCTCGGCGCGCGCCTGGGCGCGCTGGCAGACGGCGTCGGGCTCTCGCGGCGGGCGCTGCGCATCA
This sequence comes from Zoogloea sp. JDB1, assembly GCF_056724025.1. Classification (NCBI taxonomy): domain Bacteria; kingdom Pseudomonadati; phylum Pseudomonadota; class Betaproteobacteria; order Rhodocyclales; family Zoogloeaceae; genus Zoogloea; species Zoogloea sp. JDB1. The sequence goes on along the minus strand of NZ_CM161496.1, from coordinate 4,346,660 downwards.
TCCGGCAGAACCTGTGGTGGTCCTTCGCCTACAATTTCACTGCGGTACCACTGGCCATGTCCGGCCTTGTGACACCCTGGATGGCTGGCATCGGCATGTCCGCCAGTTCCTTGTTCGTCGTCTTGAATGCCCTTCGCCTTCAACGGCGAAAGGCCAACTGAAAGCCTTTGTGCCATGGAAAGCCTGTACCTGCTGATTCCTATGTCCGTGCTGCTCGTCTTCCTGATCGGGATGATCTTCTGGTGGTCCGTTCGCAGCGGTCAGTTCGACGATCTCGAGGGGCCGGGTTACCGGGTTGTCAGTGACGACGATACGCCGCAGCCGGCGCCGCGTGGGTCTGTCGACAAGGACAAGGAAGGGGCATGATTTTACGGTTCAAGTCACCCCTCCATGTGAAGGGTTTTTGACGCAGGTCAAGACTGCTTCTGCAGAGTTCTTTCATACTTCGTCCCAAGTTCAAGGCGCAAACAACAAGTAATACCGGGCGCCTCCTGGATCATGGTCCAGGCTGAAGTCTCTCTGTTGGGGTTGGGGGTGCGCGATGCGCACCCTTTTTTTTCGCCCCCCGGCCTGTCTGCCGCTCCGCGCCGTCTTCCCTTTCGCTCCTGTTCTGCTCTGTGAGCCGAAAAAAGCCGAATTGACGCACCAACCTGCTAAAATTCCAAGCTTTCGGTTTTTCGACCATCCTTTGTCTCACTGGAGCTAGCAACATGGCTATTGAACGCACCCTCTCCATCATCAAGCCCGATGCCGTCGCCAAGAACGTGATCGGCCAGATCTACGCCCGTTTCGAAGCCGCCGGCCTCAAGATCGTTGCCGCCAAGCTGGCCTATCTGTCCGAGCGTGAAGCCGGCGAGTTCTACGCTGTTCACAAAGAGCGCCCCTTCTTCAAGGATCTGGTCTCCTTCATGACCTCCGGCCCCGTGATGATCCAGGCCCTGGAAGGTGAGGACGCCATCGCCAAGAACCGTGAGTTGATGGGTGCCACCGACCCGAAGAAGGCTGCTCCCGGCACCATCCGCGCCGACTTTGCCGAGTCCATCGATGCCAACGCTGTGCATGGCTCCGACGCTCCTGAAACCGCTGCCGTGGAAGTCGCCTTCTTCTTCCCGGGCATGAACGTTTACAGCCGTTGATGATCTCTACCAGCGGGGCGGAACTCGTCCGTCCCGCTGGTCTGGATGGAAATACACGTGGTCAATCTTCTCGATTTCGATGCCGAAGCCCTCACCGAATGGTTCGTCCAGCAGGGTGAGAAGCCGTTTCGCGCCAAGCAGGTGCTCCGTTGGGTCCATCGTTTCGGAGAAACCGACTTCGAGCAGATGACCGACGTCGCCAAGTCGCTGCGGGCCAAGCTCGCAGCGACGGCCTGCGTCATGCCCCCCGTGCCGGTGCGCGACAGCGTTTCAACGGACGGTACGCGCAAGTGGCTGCTCGACGTGGGCAACAGCAATGCGGTGGAAACGGTATTCATTCCCGAGACCAACCGCGGGACCCTGTGCATCTCGTCGCAGGCAGGATGTGCCCTCGACTGCGCGTTCTGCTCGACCGGTAAACAGGGCTTCAACCGCAATCTCACGGCCGCCGAGATCATCGGCCAGTTGTGGCTGGCCAACCGCATGCTGGGCGCCAACGGCGACGGCGAGCGGGTCATCAGCAACGTCGTGATGATGGGTATGGGCGAGCCCCTCGCCAATTTCGACAATGTCGTCTCGGCGCTCAAGCTGATGCTCGACGACAATGCCTACGGACTTTCCCGGCGGCGTGTCACCGTGTCCACCTCCGGCATCGTGCCGGCCATGGATCGACTGCGCGACGCCTGCCCGACCGCGCTGGCGGTGTCGCTGCATGCGTCCAATGATGCACTGCGCGACAGGTTGGTGCCGATCAACCAGAAGTACCCGCTGCGCGAACTGATGGCCGCCTGTCGACGCTACCTGGAAAAGGCGCCACGGGACTTCATCACCTTCGAGTATGTCATGCTCGATGGCGTAAATGATTCCGATGCCCATGCCAGGGAATTAATCGCGCTGACCCGCGATGTGCCGTGCAAGTTCAACCTGATTCCTTTCAATCCGTTCCCTAACTCGGGTTTTGATCGTTCCCCTGCGCCGCGGATCAAACAATTTGCCGAGATCCTCATCAATGCGGGCATCGTGACGACCACCCGCAAGACCCGTGGCGATGACGTGGATGCGGCCTGTGGGCAACTGGCCGGGCAGGTCAAGGACAAGACGCGCCGGACGGCCACCCGAGTTGTACCGGTCGTGGAGGTGCGCTCCTGATGCGTAGCTGGTGTGCGTTGGGATTGTTGACGCTCTTGCTCAGCGGGTGCGTCGCACCCTTGCCGTCTGCTGAAACGGACAAGCTCGAGCGCCCGGTGATCGATCAGCCGGCGACTACGGATGCCCGGCGCAAGGCCAAGATCCACGTCGAGCTGGGGCAGGCTTATTTTCAGGTTGGCCGGTATGGTGTCGCACTTGACGAAGCGCGAGCCGCAACCAACTACGATTCGGGTTATGCGCCGGCCTTCCAGTTGATGGGCATGGTGCACATGTTCCTTCAGGAGAACCAGATCGCAGCGAGCAACTTCGAGTACGCGATGCGGCTGGCCCCCGGTGACCCGGAGATCATGAACAGCTATGGCTGGTTCCTGTGTTCCACTGGCAATGAGACTTCAGGGCTGGAGTTGCTCACCAGGGCAGCACGCAACCCGTACTACCAGACGCCAACCCGGGCGTATGCCAACGCTGGCCTGTGTCAGCTCCGGCTGAAGAATGATGCCGCCGCCGAGCAGCTGTTTCAACGCGCGCTGGAGGCGGATAACGGCAACATGCAGGCCTTGTTTCATCTGGCCGAAATTACATACCGGCGCGGAGCTTATGAGGCGTCGAAGCATTACCTTGCTGTGTTGAATCAGGGGGGAGAGCCGACTGCGGAGAGTCTGTGGCTGGCGATCCGCATCGAACGCCGGCTGGGGAACAGGACTGCCGAGGCGGGCTTCGTCCAGCAGTTGCGGCGCCGTTTCCCGGAGTCGCCAGAGTATCAGGCTTTCTTGCAAGGGCAGTACCAGTGACAGATCCTCATGCACTTCCGTCTTCGGCAGCACCGGTTGTGACTGACATCTCCGTGGGAGAAACCTTGCGTCTTGCTCGCGAGGCGCAAGGTTTCAGCCTCGCCGAAGTGGCGAATGCGCTGAAACTCAACGTTCGGCAAGTTGATGCGCTGGAGGCTGGGCGTTTTGACGATCTGCCCGGCCCCGCCTTCACCCGGGGCTTCCTGCGCAATTACGCACGCCTGTTGAAGCTGGATGTGGCGCCCCTGTTGGCCCATGTGGATCGACCCGGCGATGGGGCGTCAGTGGAGCTGACGCCCGCTTCGAACGCCCACGGAGACATCCCGCAGGTGGGGCGTGGTCGCTTCCGGAAATCCATTCTGCCTGGTGTACTGGCAGCTGCGGGCCTGTTTGGCGTGGTTGTAGCCGGTTGGTATTTCGATACGCAGAAGAAGGCGGTGGATGACGTGACGGTGCAGGTGCCGTCCGTGACCACGGAAGGGGAGCAGGGGGCGCCGGCACCTCAGGCGCAGAATGCGCTGCCGGCTGTGGTGCCTCCCGCGCCCGTCCAGCCCTCCGAAACCGCCACGTCTCAGGTCGTGCCGCCTCCTGGCGCAGAGTCCCGCGAAGGTGTTGCGCCGGTTGTAGCACCTGTTGCTCAGGCCCCAGCAGTCGTGGTTCCAACCCCCACCACCCCGTCGCAGCCCCCGGCTGAGAAAGCTGTGGAAGCTACGCCGGCCAAGCCAGTCAAGCCGGCTGGGGAGAGTGGAGCCGATCAGCTCGTTTTCGAGTTTTCTCAGGATGCGTGGGTCGAGGTGAAGGATCGAAACGGCAAGATTCTGTTGTCCCAATTGGGCAAGGCCGGCGTACGCCGTGAAGTGAGCGGCAATGCTCCGTTTTCCCTGGTGGTGGGCAATGCCCGTTATGTCAAGTTGCAGCGCAATGGTGCGCCCGTGGATCTGACTCACGACACCAAGGTGACGGTGGCTCGTCTCAAGCTCGAATAATCAGGCGCATTTATGGATCTACTACTTTCAGGGCGCGCTTGCGCCCGTCGTCAGACCCGCCAGGTTCGCGTCGGCCATGTGTCGATTGGCTCTGGGGCACCCGTCGTCGTGCAGTCGATGACCAATACGGACACCGCCGACGATTTCGCGACCACGATGCAGGTGGCCCAACTGGCGCGTGCCGGTTCCGAGCTCGTCCGGATCACCGTCAATAACGACGAAGCAGCCAAGGCCGTGCCGAAGATCCGCGAGAAGTTGCTGGCCATGAACCTCGACGTTCCGCTGGTCGGTGATTTCCACTACAACGGCCACAAGCTGCTGGCCGACAATCCGGCCTGCGCGGAAGCGCTCGACAAGCTGCGCATCAATCCGGGCAACGTGGGGCAGGGCGCCAAGCGCGATACCCAGTTCGCATCCATCGTCGAAATGGCCTGCAAGTACGACAAGCCGGTGCGGATCGGCGTCAACTGGGGCAGCCTCGACCAGTCCGTGCTGGCGCGCATCATGGATGAGAACGCCAAGCGTGCCGTGCCGCGGGACGCCGGTGCGGTGATGCGCGAGGCACTGGTCACGTCGGCGCTGGAGTCCGCAGCGAAGGCCGAGGAGTACGGGCTGGCCGGCAACAAAATCATCCTGTCCGCCAAGGTCAGCAGCGTGCAGGACCTGATCGCCGTTTACCGCGACATGGCTGCCAAGTGCGATTACCCGCTGCACCTGGGCTTGACGGAAGCCGGCATGGGCTCGAAGGGCATCGTGGCATCGACGGCTGCCCTGGCCGTGCTGCTGCAGGAAGGCATCGGCGACACGATCCGGGTGTCCCTGACACCAGAGCCCAATGGTAGCCGGACCCAGGAAGTTATCGTCGCGCAGGAGATCCTGCAGACGATGGGCCTGCGCGCCTTCACCCCGATGGTCACCGCCTGTCCGGGTTGCGGCCGCACCACCAGCACCCTGTTCCAGGAACTGGCGTCCGATGTGCAGTCCTTCGTGCGCGACAACATGCCGATCTGGCGCGATCAGTACGATGGCGTCGAGAACATGAGTCTGGCGGTAATGGGCTGTATCGTGAATGGCCCGGGTGAGAGCAAGCATGCGAATATCGGCATTTCCCTGCCGGGCACCGGCGAGTCGCCGGCGGCGCCGGTGTTCGAGGACGGGGTGAAGACCCTTACCCTCCGGGGCGACAACATCGCCAATGAATTCAAGGCCATCATCGAGCACTATGTGGCCCGCACTTATCCCCGCAAGGGCGCCGCGGCCTGATCCGCGCGTTACAGAAAAACAAAAGGAATCATGAGCAAGACCCTCCAGGCCGTGCGCGGGATGAACGACATCCTGCCCGACGAAGCAGAAATCTGGGAACAATTCGAAGAAATCGTCCGCAACTGGCTGCATAGCTACGGCTATCGCCCGATCCGCATGCCGCTGGTCGAGCCGACCCCGCTGTTCAAGCGGGCCATCGGCGAGGTCACGGACATCGTCGAGAAGGAAATGTATTCCTTCGAAGACGCCCTCAATGGCGAGCATCTCACCCTGCGACCGGAAGGCACTGCGTCCTGCGTGAGGGCGGCGATCCAGCACAATCTGCTGTTCAGCCAGCCGCGCCGACTGTATTACCACGGTCCGATGTTCCGCCACGAGCGTCCCCAGAAGGGGCGCTATCGCCAGTTCCACCAGGTCGGTGTCGAGGCGCTGGGCTTCGAGGGACCGGATATCGACGCGGAGCACATCCTGATGTGCGCGCGGCTGTGGGACGACCTTGGTCTCGACGATGTCAAGCTGGAGATCAACTCACTCGGTAGCAGCGAGGAGCGGGCGGCCCACCGGGCGGCACTGATCATCTACCTGGAACAGCACCAGGCCCGGCTGGATGAAGACGGCAAGCGCCGTCTGTACACCAATCCGCTCCGTATCCTCGACACCAAGAATCCGGATCTGCAGGACATCGTGGAAGGCGCGCCCAAGCTGGCCGATTTCCTCGGCGAGGAGTCGATCAAGCACTTCGAGGGCGTCCAGGCCGTGCTGAAGGATGCCGGGCTGCCTTATCGCATCAACCATCGGCTGGTGCGGGGGCTGGACTACTACAACCGCACCGTTTTCGAGTGGGTCACGACCCGGCTCGGTGCCCAGGGCACTATCTGCGCGGGTGGCCGTTACGATGGTCTCGTCGCCCAGCTGGGCGGCAAGCCGGCGCCGGCGGCGGGTTTTGCTATGGGTGTCGAGCGTCTGCTCGCCTTGTGGCAGGAGAGTGGCGGCCAGGCAGAGCGCGTCGTGCCCGACGTCTACCTCGTCCACGCCGGCGAGGCGGCCCAGCGCGCCGCTTTCCGGGTTTCCGAGATGCTGCGTGGCACCGGTTTCTCCGTGACCCAGCATTGCGGTGGCGGCAGCTTCAAGTCCCAGATGAAACGGGCCGATGCGTCCGGTGCGCCATTTGCCGTAGTGATCGGCGATGACGAGGCCGCGGTTGGTGAAGTCAGTCTCAAGCCCTTGCGCGACGGTGGCGAACAGCTTCGTGTTCCCATGGAAGTGCTCCCCGAAACCCTGGCGGATCGCCTAATCGAATCGGAAGAAGACGATGGCAGCATTTGACCTCGAAGAACAAGAACAGCTTTCCCAGATTAAGGGCTGGTGGGAACAATACGGCAAGTTCGTGACGGCGCTGGCGATCGTCGCCGCGCTGGCATCGGTGATTTGGCAGGGCTGGAACTGGTACGTCGGCAAGCAGAGTGCGGAAGCAGCTACGCTGTACGAGGCTGTCCAACAGGCGGCTGCCGAACACAATGCCCAGAAGGCCCGTGAGGCCGCTGGCACGCTGATCGAGAAGTACAGCGGTACGGCCTACGCCGACCTTGCGGCCCTGTTGTCCGCCAAGGCTCAGGTGGAGGCGGGCGATCTGAAGAACGCTCGGGTGCCACTGTCCTGGGCTGCCGAAAAGGCCAACGACCCTGCGCTGCGGGGCTTGGCGAAGCTGCGCCTTGCTACCGTTTTGCTGGATGACAAGGCATACGACGAAGCCTTGGCTCAGCTGAGTTCCGTGCCCGACGAAAACCTGGCCGCCCGATATGCCGATCTGAAGGGAGACATCCTGGTCGCCCAAGGAAAGCCGGCGGAGGCTCGCACCGCCTACAAGGCTGCGGTGGACGCGCTTGGCGCGGCGTCCAAGGTTGAGGCTGCGACCCTGCGCGAGATTGCCCAGGCCAAGCTGGATGCGCTCGGGGGTGCTCAATGAACAGGCTTCGTCCGGGTTTTGTCGCGGTTCTGGCGTCCCTGAGTCTGGCCGCATGCTCCACATGGAACCCCTTTGCATCGGGTGACGGCAAGCTGCCGGCGCTCAAGCCCCTGAGCAATCCGGTTCGTACTGCCGAGGTCTGGCGGGCGAGCGTCGGCGATTCAGGGCCCTTCGTGCTGCAACCCGCGTTGTCCGGCGATGTGGTATTTGCCGCCGGGCGTGACGGCAAGGTCGTGAAGCTCCAGGGCGGGAAGACCGCCTGGAAAACCGACGTGGGCGTCACTGTGTCGGGCGGGGTTGGCAGCGACGGGCAGCTTGTTCTGGTTGCCTCGCCGAAGGGCGACGTGATCGCATTGGATGGTGCCACCGGCCAAGTCCGCTGGAAAGCGAAGGTCAATGCCGAGGTGCTTGCAGCGCCTGCTGTTTCGGACAGTATCGTCGTCGTACGGAGTGCCGACAGCCGCTTGTTCGGCCTCGAGCCAAGCACCGGCAAGCAGCGCTGGGTGTACCTGCGGGCAACTCCGGCGCTGGCCTTGCGTAGTTCGGCTGGCGTGGTGTTGGATGACAAGCTGATCCTGGCGGGCTTCCCCGGCGGCAAGCTGGCTGCGGTGAACGTGGCCAACGGCTCCCTGATGTGGGAAGGTACCGTCGCCATTCCGCGCGGGGCCACGGAGCTTGAGCGCGTGGCGGACATCACCAGCCTGCCGGTGATGAGTGCCCGTGCGACTTGCGCGGTGGCTTATCAGGGGCGGGTCGCCTGCTTTGACATGTCCAATGGCTCCACGCTGTGGACGCGCGACCTGTCCAGTTCCCGTGGTCTCGAACTTGATGACCGCCATGTCTTCGTGACCGACGAAAAGGGCGCGGTGCATGCCCTCGACGTCACCAATGGCGCAAGTGCCTGGAAGCAGGACCAACTTGTCGGGCGTTCTCCGGGGCGGCCGCGTGTTGTCGGTGCATATGTGATCGTCGGCGATGGTTTCGGTGATGTCCACCTGCTGCGCCGTGAGGACGGAGCGCTGGTCGGTCGTGCCCGAATCGTGTCCAGCGCCATTGCCGCCGATCTGCAGCGTGCGGGTGGCGAGGTCGTGGTGCAAACCCAGAATGGCACAATCTACGCCCTCGGCGTGCAATAACGGAGTCGCTGAAGCGTGAAACCCACCCTTGTCCTGGTTGGACGCCCCAATGTGGGTAAGTTGACCTTGTTCAACCGCCTGACCAAGACCCGCGATGCGCTGGTGGCGGATTTTCCGGGCCTGACCCGTGACCGTCGCTACGGCCTCGGCCGTGCTGCTGAACGGGAGTTCCTTGTTGTCGATACCGCGGGTTTCGATCCGGTGGCGAAGGAAGGCATCGTCCACGAAATGGCCAAGCAGGCGGAGCAGGCCATTGCCGAAGCCGATGCGTTGCTGTTCATGGTGGATGCCCGTGCCGGCCTGACGCCCCACGACGAGCAGATCGCCACCCGGCTGCGCCGGGCCGGCCGCCCGACCTTTCTGGTCGTCAACAAGGCGGAGGGCATGAACCGCTCGATGGTATCGGCTGAATTCCATGCGCTCGGCCTCGGTGACCCTCTGTGCATTTCCTCGGCCCATGGCGACAACGTCAATGCGCTGATGGAACTGATCCTTGAGAACTTCCCGGTGGATACGGAGGATGACGAGGAGGCCAGTAAAGGGCCGCGCGTAGCCATCGTCGGTCGTCCTAATGTGGGTAAGTCCACACTGGTCAATACGTTGATCGGCGAAGAGCGTGTCATCGCCTTTGACATGCCCGGCACCACGCGGGATGCGATCGAGGTGCCGTTCGAGCGCAATGGCCGGAAGTACACCCTCATCGACACGGCAGGCCTGCGCAAGCGCGGCAAGGTTTTCGAGGCTGTCGAGAAGTTCTCGGTCATCAAGACCCTGCAGGCTGTTGAGCAGTCCAATGTGGTGGTGCTTGTACTCGACGCCAGTCAGGAGATTTCCGAGCAGGATGCCCATATCGGCGGTTTTGTCGTCGAAGCCGGCCGTGCGCTGGTGGTCGCCGTCAACAAATGGGATGCCATCGACGACTACCGTCGTCAGCGGGTCAAGGAAGATATCGCCCGCAAGCTGCCCTTCCTTGGGTTTGCGCGTTTCCTGTATGTCTCGGCTTTGAAGGGGCAAGGCATCGTGCCGATGCTCAAGTGCGTCGATGGCGCCTACGAGGCGGCGATGACCAAGTTGTCCACGCCCAAACTGACGCGTCTGTTGCTCGACGCCGTGCTGCGCCAACAGCCGCCAAGGCACGGCGGGTTCCGTCCGAAGATGCGCTATGCGCACCAAGGTGGCATGAATCCCCCGGTGATCGTGATTCACGGCAGTGCCCTGGATGACGTGTCGGCGTCTTACATCCGCTACCTGGAGCGGACTTTCCAGGAAGCGTTCAAATTGCAGGGGACGCCATTGCGGATACAATTCAAGTCATCGCACAACCCCTACGCGAATAAAGACTGAGTAACCTGTTCTCCACACCTGCGAGCCGATGCCTGCCTGATGCGGCGGTGCAGCAAAAGGCTCTATAATTATTCCAAACTAAAACCATAGAGGTTATGACATGAGCAATAAGGGGCAACTCCTGCAAGATCCATTTCTCAACGCCCTGCGTCGTGAACACGTCCCCGTTTCGATCTATCTCGTGAACGGTATCAAGCTGCAGGGGCAGGTCGAGTCTTTCGACCAATACGTTGTTCTCCTGAAGAACACGGTGACCCAGATGGTCTATAAGCACGCCATTTCCACCGTCGTGCCGGCCCGTCCCGTCAACATCCAGCAGGAACAGAACGAGGCAGCGAGCTGAGTTCCGTGACCTTCCGGCCGCCGTGCGGCCTACTCCGATCCGGGTTTCCGTGTGTTTGACCGACCTTCCGCGGGAACCCGCGCGCTCCTGATACAGGTCGATTTCGGTCAGGGCAGTATTGAGGAGCGCTTGTCCGAAATCGGCCTGTTGGCCGGCAGTGCCGGCGCCTGCGTGGTCGGTATCGTCCAGTGCCGTAGACAGGCTCCTGATCCGGCGCTCTACATCGGCAAGGGCAAAGCCGAAGAGATCCGGATGGCCGCGCAGCTCAACGACGCCGACATCGTCATTTTCAATCATGACATTTCGGCGGCACAGCAGCGCAATCTCGAGCGCGTGCTGGAGCGCCGCGTCATCGATCGATCGGCATTGATTCTCGACATCTTTGCGTTACGTGCCAAGAGCCACGAGGGCAAGCTGCAGGTCGAACTGGCCCAGTTGCAGCACCTTTCCACGCGGCTGGTCAGGGGGTGGACTCACCTGGAGCGTCAGAAGGGCGGTATCGGCCTGCGCGGGCCCGGCGAGAAGCAGCTTGAAACCGACCGCCGCCTGCTCGGTGAGCGCGTGAAGTTGCTTAAGTCCCGCCTGACCCAGCTGGAGCGTCAACGGGGTGTGCGTCGCCGTGCGCGAGAGCGCCGTGACGTGCTGACCGTGTCTCTGGTGGGATATACCAACGCAGGCAAGTCCACACTGTTCAATGCGCTGACCAAGGCTGGTGCTTACGCGGCAGATCAGCTGTTCGCCACGCTGGACACCACGTCACGACGACTTTTTCTTGGGGATGCTGGGAACATAGTGCTCTCGGACACGGTCGGATTCATTCGCGATCTTCCCCATTCCCTCGTCGCGGCTTTCCACGCCACGCTCGAGGAAACAGTCGCAGCTGACGTTCTGCTGCACGTTGTGGATTCCTCGAGTGAGGACAGGGAAGGGCAGATTGCGGCGGTCAATGCGGTGCTTGAGGAAATCGGTGCCGGTAGCCTCCCCCAGATCCAGATCTGGAACAAGATCGACGCGACTCTGGCCAGTCCGGAGGTCCAGCGGGATGCGTGTGGTAATATCTCGCGCGTTTTGCTTAGCGCCAGGACGGGTGAGGGGCTCGATTTGCTGAGGCAGGTGCTGTCCGATATCGCACTTGCTCACAAGGCGTCATTGGCTGCCACGTCGGAAACTCAGGGTTCAATCTGAAGAATCCTTCCCATCACCTTCCCGGAGCGGATTTTTACCGTGATCACAGGCATTCTCATGTCTCTCAACGATCCCAAATGGGGTAACCGCGGCGGCGACAACCGCGGCGGTGGCGATGGAAACCAGGGACCTCCCGATCTGGAGGAACTCTGGCGCGACTTTAACAGGCGCCTGTCCGGCATGTTCGGGCGTGACTCCGGCCGTGGCAGTGGATCGGGCGGAGACGGGGGCAATCGCAATCCCGATTTCAACATGCGTCAGTTCGGCGGTGGCATCGGCCTGATCGCGGCTTTTGCAGTCGTTGTGTGGCTGGCCAGCGGCTTCTACATTGTCGATGCGAGCCAGCGCGGTATCGTGCTGCAATTCGGCCGCTTCCAGGAAGCCACGGAGCCAGGCCTGCGCTGGCGCCTGCCTTACCCTATCCAGACCCATGAACTGGTCAACCTGACCGGTGTGCGCACGGTCGAGATCGGCTACCGCGGTTCTGAGCGTAACAAGGTGCTCAAGGAAGCCCTGATGCTGACGGACGATGAGAACATCGTGAACATCCAGTTCGCGGTGCAGTACATTCTGAAGGATCCGCAGCAGTATCTGTTTAACAACCGAAACTCCGATGATTCGGTGATCCAGGCCGCGGAGACCGCGGTGCGCGAGATCGTCGGCAAGAGCAAGATGGATTTCGTGCTCTATGAAGGCCGCGAACAGGTTGCCGCCAGCGCCCAGAAGCTGACTCAGGACATCCTCGATCGCTATTCGACCGGTATCCAGGTCAGCAAAGTGACGATGCAGAATGCCCAGCCGCCGGAGCAGGTCCAAGCGGCCTTCGACGATGCGGTGAAGGCCGGCCAGGATCGCGAGCGCCAGAAGAACGAAGGTCAGGCCTATGCCAACGACGTGATTCCGCGTGCCCGTGGTGCCGCCTCCCGTCTCATCGAGGAGGCGGACGCCTACAAGGGGCGGGTCGTAGCCCAAGCCGAAGGTGATGCGTCGCGCTTCAAGCAGGTTTACACCGAATATGCGAAGGCGCCAGAAGTCACGCGTCAACGCATGTACATCGATACCATGCAGCAGATCTTCTCCAACACCTCCAAGGTCATGGTGGATGCCCGCAGCAGTGGGAATCTGCTGTATTTGCCGCTGGACAAGCTGATCCAGCAGACGACAGTGCCGGCGGCTACGCCGGCGGCCGAGCCGGTGCAGAGCAGTCGTCCAGTGTCCTCACCGACGACCGAGAGCAATATTGCTCCCCCGCGTGCCGATGCTTTGTTGGGAGAGTCCCGCACCCGTGAGGCTACTCGTAACCGTGAGCGGGGAGAGCGCTGATGCGTGAACGACTGCCATTGATTTTCGGTGCGGCCCTGTTCGGTGTGGCCGTGTTGTCCATGTCCTTGTTTACGGTCGATCAACGCCAACATGCGTTGGTCTTCCAACTCGGCGAGGTGAAGGGGCAGATCAGCGAGCCGGGCCTGCATTTCAAGATCCCCCTGATCCAGAACGTCCGCTATTTTGACAAGCGCATCCTGACGATGGATACCTCCGAGCCAGAGCGTTTTATCACGTCGGAAAAGAAGAACGTCCTGGTTGACCTATTCGTGAAGTGGCGCATTGTCGACCCGAAGCTCTACTATGTTTCGGTTGGTGGCGATGAGACGCGGGCCCGCACGCGCCTCGAACAGACGGTTAACGCCGGTCTGCGCGAAGAGTTCGGCAAGCGCACTGTGCATGAGGTCGTTTCCGGTGAGAGGGAGAAGATCATGGACGAGATGCGCGTGAAGGCCGACCTCGATGCCCGCAAGATCGGCGTGCAGATCGTCGATGTCCGCCTCAAGCGCGTAGACTTGCCGGTAGAGGTTTCCGAGTCTGTTTATCGTCGCATGGAGGCGGAGCGGAAGCGGGTGGCTAACGAACTGCGTTCCCAAGGTGGCGCCGAGGCGGAGAAAATCAAGGCCGACGCGGACAAGCAACGGGAAGTGATCATCGCCGAAGCCTACCGCGATGCGCAGAAGGTCAAGGGTGAGGGTGATGCCAAGGCTTCCGCGATCTATGCGCAGGCTTTTGGTCAGAGTCCCGAGTTCTTTGCCTTCTACCGCAGCCTCGAGGCTTACCGGAACAGCTTCAAGAGCAAGTCGGATGTGGTGGTCGTCGAACCGAACTCCGAGTTCTTCAAGTATCTCAAGAGTCCAGGTGGGCGGGCCGCTGCTGCCAGCAGCGAGCCCGGGAAGAGCAAGAAGTAATAATAATGGGGCGTTCCCTCATCCTCGCCTTCGCGCTGATGCTGGTGCTTGAAGGCGTTGTGCCCTTTGTCGCGCCAGCCCTGTGGAGGGAGACTTTCGCCCGTCTGGTCCGCATGGCGGACGGGCAGATCCGTTTTGTCGGCCTCGGCTCGATGCTGCTGGGCCTCGTTGTTCTATTCGTTTTTTCGTAAGGCGCTACCCCATGTTGCGTTGGGTTCTACCCGAATATATCCAGGACGCTTTGCCCGCCGAAGCGGCCAAGTTGGAAGATCTGCGCCGTCGTCTGCTCGACGCCTTCCGTCTCAATGGCTATCAGCTCGTTGCTCCACCCCTGCTCGAATATCTGGAATCCCTGTTGACCGGTGCTGGTCAGGACCTTCAGCTGAAGACCCTCAAGCTCGTTGACCAGCTTTCTGGTCGTACGATGGGGGTGCGGGCCGACATTACGCCTCAGGTCGCGCGCATCGATGCGCACCTGCTAAACCGGAAGGGCGTTGCCCGTCTGTCTTATTGCGGCAGTGTCGCGCACGCGGTGCCGTCGTCGCTGACGGCGACCCGTGAGCCGCTCCAGCTGGGTGCCGAGATCTACGGCCACACCGGTCTTGAAGCTGACGCGGAAGTGATCCGTCTGCTTGCCGAAGCGCTGCAGGCTGCCAGTGTGGGTACGTCGCGCATCGATCTCGGTCATGTGGGCCTTTTCAAGGCGTTGGTGACCAAGGCCGGTATCGGTGCGGAGCGGGAAGAGCCGTTGTTCGATTGCCTGCAGGCTAAGGATCTGCCGGGTTTGCGCGATCTGCTGAGTGGTGTCGCCGACGATGTCCGCGAAGCCTTGCTGGCCCTGCCGACTCTGTATGGGGGCGCCGAAGTGCTCGCGCGTGCCCGCGAAATCCTGCCGGCCGACACTGAGATCGACGCGGCGCTGAGCGATCTCCAGTGGCTGGCCGATGAGTTGGAAGGTCTGCCCATCAGTTTCGATCTGGCCGATCTCCGTGGCTACCATTACCACAGCGGAGTGGTCTTCGCGGCTTACGGCGGTAAGTCGCCTGTCGCGCTTGCCCTCGGCGGGCGTTACGACAGTGTCGGCCGCGCTTTTGGCCGTGGTCGTCCGGCTACCGGTTTCAGCCTGGATTTGCGCGAGCTTGCGGCGCAGGTTGCCGACCCCGTGTTGCCGGGGGCTGTTCTGGCTCCGGGCGGGCGGAACCCGCAGCTGCAGGCGGCCATCGCTGCCTTGCGCGACAACGGTGAAAGCGTAGTGATTGAATTGCCCGGCCATGACGGCACGTGGCGCGAGGCCGGGTGTGACCGGCGTCTGGTTCTGCGGGGCGGTGCCTGGCAGGTTGAACCGCTTCAGGGAGAGTAAAGAGATGGCAAAGAACGTTGTGGTTGTTGGCACCCAGTGGGGTGACGAAGGCAAGGGCAAGATCGTCGACTGGCTGACCGATCAGGCCCAGGGGGTTGTCCGTTTCCAGGGCGGCCACAATGCCGGTCACACGCTGGTCGTCGGCACCACCGAGTACAAGCTGAACCTCGTGCCGTCCGGCATCGTGCGTGAAGGTGTGCAGTGCTTCATCGGGAATGGCGTGGTGCTGGATATCCACCACCTGCTGGCTGAGGTGCGTGGTCTGGAAGCGGGCGGCATCAAGGTGCGTGAGCGTCTTAAGATCAGCCCGGGCTGCCCGATCATCCTCGGTTACCACTCGGCGCTGGATCGTGCCCGCGAAGCGAAGAAGAGCGCTGGTGACAAGATCGGCACCACGGGCAAGGGCATCGGCCCGACCTACGAAGACAAGGTCGCCCGCCGCGCGTTGCGCGTATACGACCTGTTCCATCCGGAGCGCTTCGCCGAGAAGCTGAAGGAAAACCTGGACTATCACAATTTCGTGCTGACCCAGTATCTGGGCGCCGACCCGGTGGATTTTCAGACCGTTTACGACCAGGCTTTGGCCGATGCAGAAGAGATCCGCCCGATGGTTACCGACGTGTCCGCTGACCTCTACGCGATCAACAAGTCCGGCGGCAACCTGCTGTTCGAAGGTGCGCAGGGCACGCTGCTGGACATCGACCATGGCACCTATCCCTTCGTGACCTCCAGCAACTGTGTGGCGGGGCAGGCGGCGGCGGGCAGCGGCGTTGGCCCTGGCCGTCTGCACTACGTGCTGGGCATCACCAAGGCCTACTGTACGCGTGTCGGCGGCGGTCCGTTCCCGACCGAACTGGACTTCGAGACCACCGGCACGCCGGGTTACCAGATGTCCACCGTGGGCCGTGAATTCGGTACCGTGACCGGGCGCAAGCGCCGTTGCGGCTGGCTGGATCTGGCTGCGCTGAAGCGTTCCATCATCATCAACGGCGTTTCCGGCCTGTGCATCACCAAGCTGGACGTGCTGGACGGCCTGACGGAACTCAAGCTGTGCACCGGCTACATGCTCGACGGCAAGCGCGTGGATCTACTGCCGATGGGCGCCGAAGAGGTGGTTCGTTGCGAGCCCATCCTCGAGACGCTGCCGGGCTGGAGCGGCACGACCTTCGGTGCGCGCACCTGGGATGCGCTGCCGCCTGAAGCGCGCGCCTATCTGCACCGCATTGAGGAGATCTGCGAAATCTCCATCGATGTGATCTCCACCGGTCCCGAGCGTGACGAGACGATCCTGAAGCGCCATCCCTTCGGCGCCTGATCAACGTTTCCGGCCTGGCCCGGGTGTTGCCATCCTTGGCGGAGGGCATCCGGGCCAGTTGCTTACGGCAAGCCGGGGCGTCAGGACGAAATACAAACAAAAAGCCGACGGGAAACCGTCGGCTTTTTGGTGTCAGCATGGTGGGTATTACTTGATCGTCGCCTTGCTGCGCAGTTCGGCAATGTGGTGCTCCACGCGTTGTTGCTCGAGGCGTTGCTTGATCTGTCCCTTCACTTCATCGAAGGTCGGCGCCTTCAGCGCGCGGCTATCTTCCAGCTTGATGACGTGATAACCAAAATTCGTCTTCACCGGGGTGGTGGTGAATTTACCCTTTTCAAGTTTGGTCAGGGCGTCGGAGAAGGGCTTGACGAAGCCAGCGGGGTTGGCCCAACCAAGATCGCCGCCCTTGTCCTTGGAGCCGGGGTCCTTGGACTGTTTGGCCAGATCCTCGAATTTTTCACCCTTTTCGAGCTTGGCGATGATGGCCTTGGCCTCGTCTTCCTTCTCGACGAGGATGTGGCGTGCCTTGTATTCCTTGTCGCCCAGCTGGGACTTGATCTTGTCGTATTCGGCCTTCACTTCGCCATCGGTGACCGGATGACTCTTCACGAAGTCTTGCAGGTAGGCGCGAATCAGCACGGCCTGGCGGGCCAGTTCGACCTGCGCTTGTACGGCTGCGGACTTCTCGAAACCCTTTTTGCGGGCTTCCTGGGCGAGCACTTCGCGGCGGACGAGCTCTTCCTTGACGGCGTTGCGCAGTTGCTCGGAGTCGGGCGCACCCTGGGACTTCTGCTCGGAGATCATCACGTCGGCGCGTGCCTGGGGAATGGCCGTGCCGTTGACCGTTGCCACGTTTTGGGCAAAGGCGGGAATCGCGATGGTGGCTGCGATGAGGGACAGAGCCAGGCGGCTCGGGATGATCTTCATCAGTTTTCCTTGCTGGTGGAGCGGGTTGAAATTCAACTTTCGTCGGGCGTCCTGGCCTGTATGGCCAAGGCATGGATTTCCCGGCGCATCAGGTCGCCGAGTGTGTCGTAAATCAGGCGGTGGCGGGCAACCGTGTTTTTGCCACTGAAAGCTGCTGACACGATGGCGAGGCGGTAGTGCCCGCCGCCGGAACGCGCACCCGCATGGCCGGCGTGCAGATGGCTGTCATCGATCAGCTCGATGGCGGAGGGCGCCAGCACGGCAAGGCGTTGGCGGATCTCGTCCATGACGCTCATGGCAGGACCTTCTTGAAGGGCTTGACGGTGCATCGCACGAAGACGCCGGTCGTGGCGTAGGGGTCGGTAGCGGCCCAGACTTCAGCGTCGGCCAGCGAGGGGAATTCGGCGACAATCACGCTGCCGGTGAAGCCGGCTGGGCCGGGGTCGGGGGAATCAACCGCCGGACAGGGGCCGGCCAGCACGAGGCGGCCTTCCGCCTGCAGGGCCTGAAGGCGTGCCAGATGCTCGGCGCGCACAGCCATGCGCTTGTCGAGGGAGTTGGGGGCGTCTTCGCCGATCAGGGCATACAACATTATTTGGGTTCCTCTTCGATGTAACGGGACAGCAGCATTCCCTGGGCCAGCACGAACACGAGCATCAGGCCCATGCCGCCGAAAAGCTTGAAGTTGACCCAGGTGTCTTCGGAAAAGTTGTAGGCGACGAACAGATTGACGACGCCCATCACACCAAAGAATGCGGCCCAGGCCAGGTTGAGCCGGCCCCACAGCGGGTCGGGCAGTTTCATCTGGGCCTCGAGCAGGCCGCGGATCAGGTTCTTGCCAAGAAATTGTGCGGAGAACAGTAGGGAGCCGGCAAAGAACCAGTACAGCACGGTCGGCTTCCACTTGATGAAGGTCGGGTTCTGGAAGAACAGTGTGGCGCCTCCGAAGAGGGTGACGATCACGAGACTGACCCACAACATGGTGTCCACTTTGCGGTGGCGGAACCAAACCCATCCTATCTGCGCCACGGTGGCGGCGATAGCGACTGCCGTAGCAGCAAAGATGCCGGCAAACTTGTAGGCAATGAAGAAGAGGATGATCGGAAACAGGTCGAAAAGAAATTTCATCAGTTCGGAAATCAGGGAAGCAAGGCGGGGAAGGCTGTCAGTAGCTTGTCTGTCAGCCGATGTCGACGCGGTTGCGCATGTGATCGGCGAGTCCGAGGATGGCAGCCCATAACTTATCTCTCAACGGACCTTGGGGGAGGCATTCGTCGAAAGCGGTTTCCATGCACATCAGCCACTGATCACGTTCCCGGCTGGCGATTGCAAAGGGCAGGTGGCGCGCGCGCAGGCGGGGGTGGCCGAATTCCTGCTCGTAGAGCGGCGGTCCGCCGAGCCAGCCAGTGAGGTACTTGAAGAGTTTTTCTTCTGAACCGGACAGATCCTCAGGGTGCATCTGGCGGACATCCCATGCTTCAGGCAGGGTGTCCATGAGTTCGTAGAACCGATGGACGAGGCGGCGGATGGTTTCTTCGCCGCCGAGTTCGGTGTAGGGGGTCAGAGGTTCAAGCGCCATGGATGTCCAGCTCTCCAGGATGCCCGCAACGCAGGTTGGCAGGTAAGGCTTCATCCATCATGCGTGGCGGGGGAAGACCGAGACTGGCCATCAGATCAATGAATTCTTGTCGGTTGCGTCCGGCCAGACGCGGATTGCAGCCTTTTTCCTGGCCGACACTGGATACCCGTGCGCCTCGGTAATCGTGGCCGGGATAGATCAGGGTTTCTTCCGGGAAGGTGAACAGACGTTCTGTGATGCTGTCGTACAACTGGCCTGCGTCGCCACCCTGAAAGTCGGTGCGGCCGCAGCCGCCGATCATCAAGGCATCACCCGTGAAAAGCCGGTCGCGCCAGTGGTAGGTGACACAGCCCGGCGTATGCCCCGGTGTGGGAATGACGCGGATGACTTCGTTGCCGAAGACGATGGTGTCGCCGTCGCCAACCGTGCGATCGGCGCAGCCAACGCCACCACTGGTGCTGATGATGCTGCGGGCGCCGCTTACTTCCCGCAGACCGGCCGAGCCGGTGATATGGTCTGCATGCACATGGGTTTCCATAATCCAGACCAGCTGGAGTTCCTGCTCCTGCAGAAAACTGATGTAGGCCCCGACATGCTCCTTGACCGAGTCGATGATGACCGCATCGCCGGTCACTGGGTCGGCCAGGAGATAGCTGAGCGTGCAACTGCTCGGATCGAAGAACTGGCGGAACAGGATCATGGGTGTGGCGCCAACAGAACGGGATAGCATCGATTCTAGCTTCAACTCAGGCTTTTGTTGTGGCTCGCAGATGAATGCTCGCCGTCAGCCCGCCGCCCTGTCGAGGCGTCAGGCGGAATTCACCGTTCTGGCCCCGGACGATGCGGTCGACGATAGCCAAGCCGAGCCCCGATCCCTTGGTGTTGCTACGGGCGGATTCGAGGCGGGTGAATGGGCGTTTGACGCGTTCGATATCGGCTTCCGGAATGCCCGGACCACGATCGAGCACGCGGATCGTCGGCCGGCCCTGGTCTGAGCCGATTTCCAATTCGGGGGGCGCACCTGCATAGCGCAGTGCGTTCTCGATCAGGTTCGTTATTGCACGCCGCAGGGCCTGTGGCCGCGCTGCTGCGGTGACGTGCCCGATGCTGCGGAGTTCCAGCGTGTAGCCGCGGCGGGCATACAAAGTGACCAGTTCGGCAGCCAGTTCGGAGAGATCGAGCATCGTCAATGTTTCACCGCCGTCCAGTTTCGAGAACTCCAGGAACTGGCCGATGATGCGGTCCATGTCCTCAATGTCGGAGACCATCGCGTCGATGTCGGCCGGATCGGCGCCGCACATTTCGATGCCCAGGCGCAGACGTGCCAGCGGCGTACGCAGATCGTGGGACACGCCGGCCAGGATGAGGGCCCGGTCTGCATCGAGTTGTTGCAGGTCATGGGACATCTGGTTGAAAGCGTGGGCCAGATCTGACAACTCGGTAGGGCCGCTTTCGCTGAGTTGCGGTGGAACCTCGCCACGGCCGACGGTACGTGCCGCGGTCGCCATGGCCTTGAGAGGCAGGCTGAGGCGCGAGACGATCATGTAGGCCCCCAGCGTGGCGAGGCATAGGGCTGCGGCGCCCCACCACATCCACTCTAGTGCGTGGGGGCGGATGATCCGTTCGCTGGGCAGCATGACCCAGAACTCCATGCTTTCGGATGGTGGGTCGTCGTCCAGCCTGAAGCTGACCCAGAATCCCGTCAGACCTTCCCAGGCGGACGCAAAGCGGGTTTCCACGCCGAGTTGTTTACGGACGTCGGTGATGACCATCCGCATGATCGCTGTGTCCTCCAGTGGCTGCACCTTGTCCTGGGCTTCTGCGGGGTAGATGCGGATGCCTTCCAGGGTCGCCAGATCAAGCAGCAGGTCTTTGCGCCGCGCCGGGTCGGCGTTGAGGAGGGCGGTACGGGTCAGGTTGATGATGCTGATGACCGTCTGGGCGGTCTGGCGCGCTCGGCTGGCCTGGTCAAAGTGGCTGAAGATCGCCGACCACACCGCAACGGAGGCCAGCATCAGTGCCGCCACCACCAGGAAGATGCGCCACAGCAGCGTGCGGGGGGCGGCGTGGAGCAGGGCGCGGTAGCGGGTTGGTGCCATGGTGCGACGGACGGGCAGGAGCGTGCGCTCCCTGTCTCACTGGGAATGCTTGTTGCCGTCCGGCACGAAGACGTAGCCGAAACCCCATACGGTCTGGATGTAGCGGGGTTTGCCGGGGTCTTCCTCGATGAGCTTGCGTAGGCGGGAGATCTGCACGTCGATGGAGCGGTCGAAAACGTCGTACTCGCGGCCGCGAGCCAGTTCCATCAGGCGATCCCGCGAGAGGGGCTGGCGGGGATGCTGCAAAAGCACCTTGAGCAGCGCGAATTCACCGGTAGTGAGTAGCGTTTCCTCGCCGTTGCGGATCAGCATGCGGGTGCCGAGCTGAACGACGATCTGGCCGAAACGCACGTCCTCGTCGTCGGCAGCCGGTGCGCCGGGGGGCGTCTGCGGCTGGCGGCGCAGCACAGCGTTGATACGGGCCACCAGCTCGCGCGGGTTGAAGGGCTTGGGCAGATAGTCGTCGGCACCCATTTCCAGGCCGACGATGCGGTCCACATCATCGCCCTTGGCGGTGAGCATCACGATCGGAATGCCGTTGTTGGTGCCGCGCAGGCGCCGACAGATGGACAGGCCGTCCTCTCCCGGGAGCATGAGGTCGAGCACCATCAGATCGAAGTGTTCGCGCAGCAGCGCGCGGTCCATCTGCGCTGCGTCGGCAACGGTCTTGACGTTGAAGCCCTGTTCGCCAAGGTAACGTTTCAGTAGGTCGCGCAGGCGAAGGTCGTCGTCGACGACGAGGATGCGAAAGCTCTCTTTTTCCATGGGTTGAATGCTAGCCGCTCGTGTGCAGGTCGGCTAGCGGGACAACGAAAGACGTGGGTAAAGAAACGTAAGTGGAGTCACAGACCTAACATTCCCTTACAAAGCGTCGCACCTCGGGTGGCCTGGCCTGCCAGAATCAAATCGGCCCGCTTCCCGGAGATGCCTGAATGATTGCGGCCGGGTTAGGATAAGCGCCATGTGCAATGAAACCACTTTGCAGAACAAGTCTGGCCGAGGCTCGCGCCTGACGCTGGGGTTGTTGCTGGTGGGGCTGCTGGCCACGGGGGCCGCCGCAGCCCAGGGTAACGAGCGTCTGGGACCTTTCCTGCGCCAGTATGCGGCTCCGCAAGACCGGCAGGGGCGGGAAATGCCGGCCTTTTCTGCGGAGCCTATACGGCGTCAGGACGTTGACGAGAATCGTAATCCCCGCCGCTGGTCTCCCGAGGAGCGACGCCAGTTGCGCCGCGATGTTCACGATGCGGGCCGGGATGTCTACGGCGACCGGCATCGTCGTCCGGACTGACCGAGAGCAACGGCCAGCGTCTTCAACACTGCTTCCGGGGGCGGAGGGCGGTAGAATGCGCCTCCTATGAAGATCCTCGCCATCGAAACTTCCACCGAATATGGCTCCGTCGCACTGCTCGACGGAGAACGCCTTATCGAACGTCCCGTGGCCGGCCGTCCCGGCCATTCGGAGACCATTCTTCCCGAAGTGCGCGAACTCCTGAAGGAAGCCGCCGTCGGCTTGGCGGATCTCGATGCGATCGCCTTTGGCGTGGGGCCGGGCGCGTTCACGGGTTTGCGACTGGCTTGTGGTGTGGCGCAGGGACTGGCACTCGGAGCCGGAAAGCCGGTGGTGCCGGTGTGCACCCTGGAGGCCTTGGCGGATCAGTGTGATCAAACGGCTATTTTCGTTGCCGCGGATGCGCGGATGTCCGAGGTTTACTTTGCCGCCTATCGGCGTATCGATGGTGTGCTGGTCGAACAGACCGCGCCGGCCTGCGCGGTTCCCGCTACGGTGGCGTTGCCGGCGGAGGGGAATTGGTTCGGTTTCGGCTCCGCTTTCGGCGCATACGAAGCAGCACTCGTTCCTGCCCTTGGTGAGCGCCTCACCGGCTTCGACCCGTCGCCGATCCCTAGGGCTGCCAGCGTGGCGTGCCTGGCCGCGGTGCGCTTTGCCAAAGGGGAGGCGATCGATCCGGCCCTGGCGGCCCCCTTGTATGTGCGCGACAAGGTGGCCATGACCACCGCCGAGCGTCTCGCCAGCGGAGGGCGGGCGTGACGCTTGTTGGACTGAATTTCGCGCCGATGCAGGATTCCGACCTGGAATGGGTCGCGATGCTGGATGCGCGCCTGTATCCCTATCCCTGGACGGTCGGTAATTTCTCCGACTCCATGCGTTCCGGTTACAGCTGCTGGACTATGCGCGACGGGGTGGAACGCGTAGGTTATGCGGTGCTGATGATGGTGCTCGACGAAGCTCATATCCTCAACATCAGCGTCCAGGCCGAGCGTCAGCGCCAGGGGTTGGGGCGTCGCTTGCTGGAGCATCTCGGCGATGTGGCCCGTCAGGACGGCGCCCGTCAGATGTTCCTCGAGGTGCGTCCATCCAATACTGCGGCGCTGGCCCTCTATCAACGTGCCGGCTTCGAAACCATCGGTCGCCGCAAGGGTTATTACCCGGCTGCGTCTGGGCGTGAGGATGCGTTGGTGATGAGGTCCCGCCTGTGAGCGCGCAGCGATGAACTTGCGCAGAAACGGCATCTTGCGGGAGATGGGGTTGGCACCCCTGTGGCGACTCCGCAGTGCGTCCGATGAGCACGAGGAAGCCGGCACGGCGCCAGTGTTGCAGCCTGCCGTGCTGGAGAGTCTGCCTGCCATGATGCCGACCCAGCCCCAGCCCCTCCGCAGCATGCTGTCTGCCGCGATGAAGGCGCCAGAGCAGGAGCGCAGGCCGCCAGCTGATACGCCAGCAGCACCCGTGCGTGTCGGCGATCTGGACTGGGACGAACTGGAGGCACGCATCCGCAGTTGCGATGCCTGCGGCTTGTGCCGTTCAACGCAAGCAGGCTGTGCCTGGCGTCGGTGACCGGAAGGCGGACTGGTTGTTTGTCGGTGAAGGGCCGGGGGCTGAAGAGGATGAGCGTGGCGAGCCTTTCGTTGGCCAGGCAGGGCGCCTGCTCGACAACATGCTCGCTTCGATCGACCTCAAGCGGGGGGAGGACGTCTACATCGGCAATGCGGTGAAATGCCGGCCGCCCCATAACCGGACGCCGGATACCGCAGAGCTGTCGGCGTGTTTCCCATATCTGCAACGCCAGATCGAACTGATCCGCCCGCGCCTGATCGTGGCCCTCGGCCGTCCAGCGGCGCAGGCGCTGCTCAACCAGGAAATCAAGATCGGCGCGGCGCGCGGCAAACTGTTCTCCTACGGCTCCATACCGGTGATCGTGACTTATCACCCAGCTTATCTGCTGCGGAACCTCCCTGACAAGGCAAAGGCCTGGGAGGATCTGTGCTTTGCACGGCGGACCATGCTCGGTTTGAAGGCGGCCGACGAAGTAGCGCGACCGATTTAACAATCGGTGTCCGGGCTGTGTGCGAGGGTAGGCATAATGGCGCCACTCGCAGCATTTTCAGAAGGTGTTCTTGATGCAGACCCGACGGGCTGTATTTCTGCTGCTGGCGGCAACTCTGATGAGCGGTTGCGGATATCACCAGATTCAGGCCGGCGACGAGCAAGTGCTGGCGACGGCCTCCGAGCTCATAGCGATCAGCCGGCGACGCCTGGATCAGGTGCCGAACCTGATTCAGGCGGTGCAGACCCAGGCCCCCAACGAGCGGGAGACACTGAACCGTGTGTCAAAAGCACGCGATGCAACGGTTGAGCACATGCCTGCGACACCTGAATCCCTGGAAGACCAGGATGTGCTGATTAACTTTGCCAAGGGCAATCTGGAATTGTCGCGGGCCGTCGGCAGATTGCTGGTCGTGTCCGAAAACTACCCCGCCCTAAAGGCCGATGCCAATTTCCGTGACCTTCAGGCGCAGATGGAAGAGGCCGGTGGGCGTATCGATACCGCTGAGTTCCGGTACGTCGAAGCGGTCAAGGTATATAACGCAGAGATAGAGAGCTTGCCGAACAGGATCGTGGCCATGTTGATGGGAGCTCGACCAAAGGGCGAATTTCATTGACCTGAGTGGCCGGGGCTGTCAGGTACTTGGCACGCCTTCAGTCCGGCGAAGAGCCTGTGTCGAGGGCGAAATAGATAGCGTCTCCGTGGCCTGTTTCTCCCTCGGCTCGCACCTTGCCGCCATGCCGTGGGTGCTGCGTGCGACGGTGGCGAGTCTGTCCGCATAGTCGGTGCCGATGGTGATGCTGTATCCCTCGATCGCCTGCAGTGGGGGGCACAAATCGTGGGATACCGAGTAGCTGAAGGATTCGAGTTCGGCCAGTACGGTGCTCAGTTCGGAGGTCCGTTCCGCGACGTCTCGTTCCAGTCTGGTGTTGAAGCGCTTGACTGCAGGCTCGGCGAATTTGCGTTCGGTGAGATCCGTACCGACACCGACCGGCGCCTTGTGGGCGCGCCGCTGTCGGCGATGGGGCGTTGCCGGCCGCGGCGGTCGACGAGCAAGGTGCCTTGAGGGAGCGTCACCTTGCCGCCTTCACGCATGACCCGCCGGGCCGGGTATTCGGTGCTTGTGTCGTTTGCCGCGCGGATGAGGGGCAGGATTCGGATATAGGCCGTCTGCGTGCTTCTTCCTCGGGCCAGCCGGTTATTTGTCGGTGACCAGGCTCATGAGCGTGACGTAGCGCAGGGGCTTGGCCAGGTATTCACGGGGCGCGCGCTGGGTGAGCGCATCGGCGAGGTGGGCTTCGACATGCATGTCTGCCGCGATGGCCGGTCTCGCCGCAACGGTGGGTGCGGCCACCTCCGCCTGTTGTGTCAGGTATCGGCGGGCTGCGAAGAACAACAACAGGCTTGTTCCTGCAATGGCCCAGGGCTGCAGCGTCCCCGACAGGTTACCGAAAACCACCAGATCGCTCATCAAGACATGGAAGAGCGCGAGGAAAGCGGTTTCCCAATGGCCTTCCGTCATAGCGAGCTTCCCAAACGGGGGCGATGTGCGGTTTTGCTGAGGCTTTCCACGATGCTGTTTTAAAATCCCGGCTTTAGGTCCGATTGAATCCTTGATTTCTTGAACATGCCTCTCATCCTTCCCGAGCAGGACAGCGCTTTTATGCGCATGGCGATCGAACTGGCTGAGGATGCCGGCCGTTGCGGCGAAGTCCCAGTCGGCGCGTTGATCGTCGGCCCCGACGGACAGGTGGTCGGGCGTGGCTTTAATCAACCCATCCTCCGTCACGACCCCACCTCCCATGCCGAGGTGATGGCCCTGCGGGATGCTGCCGCGCGTCTCGGCAACTACCGTCTGCCGGGCTGCACGCTGTACGTCACGCTTGAACCCTGCGCCATGTGTGCCGGTGCCATCATGCATGCGCGGATCGGTCGGGTGGTTTTCGGGGCGCGGGATCCGAAGACCGGGGTTGCCGGCAGCGTAATCGATCTGTTCGCGGAGGCACGCCTAAACCATCACGCTGCGATCGAGGGCGGCGTGCTGGCGGAGGAGTGCGGTGGCCTGTTGTCGAGTTTTTTTGCGGCCCGGCGCAAGCGTGTCGTGGCAGGGTGAGCCCATGCGGATTCGTGTTGATATTTCCAGCCAGACGCTGTCCCTGTTCGGTGACGACGGGGCGTGCATCCGTCGCTATTCGGTATCTACCGCGAAGAACGGCGCCGGTGAGGAGAAGGGCAGCTACCGCACGCCGCGCGGGCGCCATGTGATCCGCGCGCGCATAGGCGCCGGAGCACCGCTCGGAGCGGCCTTTCGCGGCCGTCGCCCGACCGGCGAGGTCTGGTCGCCCGAACTGGCGGCAGCGACGCCGGAGCGGGACTGGATCCTCACCCGGATCCTGTGGCTATCGGGGCTGGAGCCGGGGCGGAACCGTCTCGGCACGGTGGATTCGATGCAGCGCTACATCTACATCCACGGCACACCGGATACCGAGCCGATGGGTGTGCCCTTGTCCATCGGCTGCGTGCGCATGCGCAATTGCGATGTGGCGGAACTGTTCGACCTGGTTCCGGCTGGCACGCCGGTGGACATCCAAGAATGAATACCCGGCCTGTCATCACTGTCCAGCTCGGCGAGTGGCCCGAGTTTGCTGCCCAGGCGACGCCGATCCGCTTTCGGGTTTTCGTGGACGAGCAGAAGGTGCCGGCGGACATGGAGCTCGACGAATTCGATGCCGTGTCCTGCCATGCGCTGGCTTTGATTGGCGACGAGCCGGTGGGCACCGGACGCTTGCTGCCCGACGGCCACATCGGGCGTATGGCGGTGCTTGCCGACTGGCGCGGGCACGGTGTGGGCGCGGTCCTTCTGCAGGCTTTGATCGACGAGGCCGAGCGGCGTGGCATGCGCCGGCTGGTGCTCAGCGCGCAGACCCACGCGCTGGGTTTTTATGCCCGTTTCGGCTTCGTGCCAGAGGGTGATGTTTACGAGGAGGCGGGCCTGCCACACCAGGCCATGGTGCGCCAGCGCTAACCGGCTTCGGGCTTGTGGGTGTCTACCCTGGCGGGCTGTTGGATGAGGTGATGGTGGAACCAGTCCGCGGCCTTCGTCGCAGCGTCATCCAGTGCGCCGGGCTGGCGGAAATCCTCGTCGGTGCCGGCCAGGGCGTGCCAGTCCTTGGTACAGCTGAGCAGATCGAACGCTTGGCGTAAGGCCGGCAAGCCCGTGTCTTTTTCCCCAACCACGAAACGTGTCGGGCAGACGATCTGACGCAGTGGTGAAATGCCGGCAAGGCCGGGGCGGCCACCGCGCAGAACCAGCGCATCGACGACCATGGGCTCCTTCGATACCGCGCGTACCGCGGCGGCGCTGCCCGTACCGCTGGCGACCAGGCCGACAGAGAGCGTGGCGAGCGGCGGCTGGTGGCGTAGCCACTCGAAGATCAGGTTGATGCGCTGGCCGAGGAGCGGCGCGTTGTAGCGGGTGTCCGGGTCGCGGGTTTCCTCGTAATGGGTCAGCAGGTCGAAGATCAACGTGGCAAAGCCGGCCTCCTGCAGGCGTTTGGCGAAATGGGCTTCACGGGACTCGCGGTGATTGCCGACCGAGTTCTGGGCGATGAGGACCAGCCCCTCGGCATCCGGGGAATGGGCGAGCAGGGCTTCGAGCCAGATAGGACCGGCAGCGATGCTCAGCGGGGTTTGACGCAGTTTCATCATGGCGGCGCAGCGCGGGTTTTTCGCTCAACGATGGCACGCTGCCGGGCGCCCGGCAAGGGCGCGGCACGCCCTATTGGGCGTGAATGTGCACTGGGACACGGCGCGGGCCGAAAGCACCGTGGAATTCGCCAAAACGGCCGGCCAGTCGGTGTCCGCAGGCCGTGCAGGCGCCCTGCGCGTCGAGCCGGTAGGCCAGGATTGCGTACCAGTCCCGCTCGATGACGGCCTGCCCGCAGCCCGGACAGTAGGTGGCCCCGCCTTCCGGATCATACACATTGCCGGTGTAGACGTAGTGCAGGCCGGCATCCCGGGCTATCTGGCGGGCGCGCCGGAGGGTGGTCGGCGGCGTCGGTGGAAGCTGGTCCAGCTTGTAGTCCGGGTGGAAGGCGGTGAAGTGCAGGGGTACGTCCGGGCCGAGTTCTGCGGCGACCCATTTCGACAGGGCGGTGATTTCCTCGTCGCTGTCGTTGAGACCGGGGATCAGCAGTGTCGTGATCTCCACCCAAACTTGCGTCTCGTGGTGCAGGTAGAGCAGGGTGTCGAGCACGGGTGCAAGATGGGCGCCGGTCTGATGCACATAGAAGTCTTCGGTGAAGCCCTTCAGGTCCACGTTGGCCGCGTCCATTACCGCGTAGAAGTCGCGGCGGGCATCTGGGCTGATGTAGCCGGCCGTCACGGCGACGGTGGCCAGGCCGCGGGCGTGGCAGGCCTCGGCGGTGTCCATCGCGTATTCGGCGAAGATCACAGGATCGTTGTAGGTGAAGGCCACACTGCGGCAGCCGTGGCTGGCCGCGGCAAGGGCGATGTCGTCCGGCGACGCGGCGTCCATCAGCCGGTCCATGTCGCGGCTCTTGGAAATATCCCAGTTCTGGCAGAACTTGCAGGCCAGGTTGCACCCAGCGGTGCCGAAGGAGAACACGCTGGAGCCCGGGTAGAAGTGATTCAGTGGCTTCTTCTCGATGGGGTCGATGCAGAAGCCGGAACTGCGTCCGTAGGTGGTCAGCACCATCTTGCCGTGCACCATCTGGCGCACGAAGCAGGCGCCGCGCTGGCCTTCGTGTAGGCGGCAGTCCCGTGGGCACAGGTCGCACTGGATGCGGCCACCGTCGATGGGGTGCCAGTAACGGGCCGGATGGTCGGACATGATCTACTCCGTTTCGCTGCCCTCGTGCCATTTGCGGACCTCGTAGCGGGCCAGCATCACGTTGGGGCCCCAGAAGTCGGCTGGCAGGCGGGCTTTGCGCTTGAGCGCCGCCATGAAGTCGGGGGGATCGGGCAGTTGATCCCACACCTGGGGAAGGAAAGTGGCTTTCTGGCAGCCGTTGAAAAAGATCACGCCGTCGCGGCCAGGTACCAACTGTGCAAGGGCGTCCGCTTCGTCACGGAACTCCATGAAGTCCGGTTCGCTGAGCAGGGAAACCTCGATGCTGACCCGCTCGAATTCCGCTGCTGACAGCGGTGGAAAGCGTGGATCACGCAGCGCGGCGGCCACTGCATTCTCACGTACGTCCTCGCCAAGGGCGCGGTGGGCGTTGAGGCTGCCGATACAGCCGCGCAACTCTCCATCAATCGTCAGAGTGACGAAGCTGGCGCCCCGTTCCTTCAGTTGCGGGTGCTCGGGCGGCGGCGGGGCGGACTGCCCAAGGGCGTCGGCAATCGCCTTGCGAGCCTGGGCCAGCAGCACCGGGCCGAGGGTGTCAGTGGTGGGCATGCTGGCGGTCCTCGGAGAAGGCGATCGATGCGTAGCCGACCACGTGGTCACGGTCGCCGGCGGTGTCGCCCGAGTTGCGCAGGTCGAGCACGTGGGGCGTCAGGTGGTGGCGGAAGGCGGCGAGGAGCAGGCCGTTGATGGCGTCGGCGCCGCAGGCCTGTTCACTTTCCAGGCGGGCGTCGAGTTGGCGGATCTGGGCGATGGTGGCCTTGTCGCGCAGCTGGGCCTGGCGGTAAGGGTGGTAGTGGGACAGGTCGGAGCTGATGACGATCAGGGTTTCCGGGCCGCCCCACAGAGTTTCCAGCAGGCTCGCCACCCGCTGTGGTTCGATGTCGCCGACGGCGATGGGCAGGATCTCGAAATGATCCAGTGTGCTCTGCAGGAAGGGCAGCTGGACTTCAATCGCGTGCTCGTCCGCGTGGGGGCGGTCATCCACGACCACGCCGGGCAGCTCCCGGGCCTGCAGCCAGGCTTCCCGGTCCACCGACACGGCACCCAGCGGCGTGAGGAAGGTCTGGGCCGCCGGGATGGCCATGCCGCGTACCGCCACGCGGTGCGTCGGGCAGAGGATCAGCACGCGGCGGATCACGTCGCGGCGCTGCACGAGTTCGCTGTAGGCGCTCGCCGCCACTGCACCGGAGTAGATGTAACCGGCGTGGGGGACGACCAGCGCCTTCGGGGCTTCGACGACTTCGGCGGGGATCGACGACGACAGGAAACCCGCGACCTGCGCATGCAGGCTGTGGGGATCCGCTGGGTAGAACATGCCGGCGACCGCCGGCAGACGTTGGGATGCGTGAGCCATGATTTCCTTCAATGCGACAGGCTTGTCCGATTCCATTATAGGGAGGTGTGGAGCAACCAACCGATCCCGGCGCCCAGCCCGGCGCCGACGACCAGCATGCCACCGACGACGCGCCGGCCGAGGGCCTGACCGCCGAGGGCAAAGGCCAGCCCCGACTTGAAGGCCAGATTGGCGAGCATCGCCAGCAGGATGGCGATCGCAGATGGCATCAATTCGAGTTTGCCCAGATTGAGTAGACGCAGCGTCGACAGGGTGATGGCGTCCACATCGGTCAGGCCCGAGGCGAAGGCCAGCAGGTAGAGGCCGCCCTGGCCGGCGATGTCCGATAGCCAGGCGGCGCATAGCAGCACGATCGCGTACAGCAGGCCGAAGCCCATGGCTGCGCGCAGTTCGGTCGGGTTGCGGGTTTCCGGCACCGGCAGGCTGTCCTTGCTGACCAGCTTGTGCCAGTCGAAGGCGATGACAACGCTGCCGACGAGCACCGCCAGCACGCAACCGGTCAGCAGCAGCGGGGTGATGTCCGGCGACAGCGCCCCGGCGATCGCCAGAACCCGCACGACCATGATCAGGTTGGCGAGCAGGATGACCAGCTTGGCCGTCGGCGCCATGGCCGGGTTCTCCCGTGCATGGCGGGAGAAGACCATTGTCGTGGCAGTGCTGGAGACGAGACCGCCGAGCAGGCCGAGCAGCGGTGCGCCGTAACGGGCGCCCACCAGGCGCAGTGCGGCGTAGCCGGTGAGGCTGACGCCTGAGATCAGCACGATCATCAGCCATACCTGATGGGGGTTGATCGCCTCGTAGGGGCCGAAGCCCCGGTCCGGCAGGATCGGTAGCACGATCAGCGACAGCACCGAGAACTGCAGGATCGAGCGCCAGTCCTGGCTGGTCAGGCGGGCGGCGACGCCGCGCAGTTCGGATTTGAAGTAGAGCAGCATCGTCGAGCCGACAGCCGCCATGACCGCCAGTCGCCCGTGCCCCAGCCAGACCAGTGCGCCCAGGCAGTAGCAGACCAGCAAGGCCACGACGGAGGTGGTGCCGGGGTCGTTGGGTTCGGGCTGGCGGTAGTTGGCGGCGATGATCGTGGCGGCGACCAGCACGAAGCCGCCGACCAGAAGTGCAGGCTCGGATAGCTGTTCGGTGAGGAGCCCGGCCAGTGCGCCGAGCAGCCCGGTGAGGCCGAAGGTGCGTACGCCGGCAAGGGCCGACGGGCGGCGTTCCCGTTCCAGGCCCATCAGCAGGCCGATCGCAGTGGCGAGGGCCAGTGCTTCCAGTTCGCGGGTGTCGAAGGGTTGTGAGAACAGCATGATGGGTTCTCCGAAAAGGCGTATGGCTTAATCAGCGGCAGGATCGTGGGCGACATTGAGTAGAATCGCGCGATGCGAAATCCTACGACCCGTTGTTTTGCGATGGTGCCGGCGGCCGGAAGCGGCAGCCGGATGGGCGGCGAACAGCCCAAACAATATCTTTCCCTGCTCGGCGAGCCTCTGATCCGACACACCCTGGCGGTGCTGTGCGCATCGCCGGTGATCGATCGGGTCTATGTAGTCCTTTCGGTGGGTGATCAGGAATGGGACCGTCATGACTGGAGCCCCTTCGGCGACCGCTTGGTGCCCCTGTTCTGTGGCGGGGCATCCCGGGCGGACAGCGTGCTTAACGGCCTGCGCGCTATTGCCGATGATACGTCCGAATCCGACTGGGTTCTCGTCCATGACGCGGCGCGGCCTTGCCTGGCGCCCTGGCATATCGAGAATCTGGTGCGCGAGCTGATCCATGACGAGGTGGGCGGCATCCTGGCGGTGCCGGTGGCTGACACGCTGAAGCGGGAGGACAGCCTGCACCGCATTGCCGCCACCGTGCCGCGGGATGGGCTGTGGCAGGCTCAGACGCCGCAGATGTTCCGTTATGTGATGCTCAAGCGTGCGCTGGAAAATGCCCGTCACGTCACAGACGAAGCCAGCGCCATCGAGGCGATGGGACTCAAGCCGCGCCTGGTGCGCGGCGATCCGACCAACCTGAAGGTGACCTTCCCCCTCGACCTGCATCTGGCCGAGTGGATCCTGCAACACCGGGAGTCATAGAGATGAATGTTCCGTTTCGCATCGGGCAGGGCTTCGATGTCCATGCCTTGGTTCCCGGCCGTCCGCTGATCATCGGCGGCGTGACGATTCCGTTCGCCCGTGGCCTGCTCGGCCATTCCGACGCCGACGTGCTGCTGCACACGATCACCGACGCGATCCTTGGTGCGGCCGGCCTGGGCGATATCGGCCGGCATTTTCCCGACACCGATCCGCGCTTCGAAGGGGCGGACTCCCGCGTGCTGCTGCGTGAGGCCGCCGCCGCCGCGCGGGCGGCCGGCTGGCAGACCATCAACGTGGATGCGACGGTGATCGCCCGTGCGCCGAAAATCCTGCCCCACGTGCCGGCGATGATCGCCAACATCGCAGCAGACCTGGGCGTCGAGCCCGCCGTCATCAACGTCAAGGGCAAGACCACCGAGAAGCTCGGCTTCACTGGCCGTGGTGAAGGTATCGCCGCTCAGGCGGTGGCGCTGCTGGCCCGCGTGGATGGCTGAACAAAGCCGCCGGCTCTTCCTGGCCCTGTGGCCCGAGCTGGCACTGGCCGAGCGCCTGCATCAACTGGCGGGCGAGGCCCGCCGGGAATGCGGTGGGCGGATCATGCGGCGGGAGACCCTGCATCTCACGCTGGCCTTCATCGGGGCGGTGGCGGAGGATCGCCTGCCGGCGCTCCTGAATGTGCTGGGGCAGATCCGCGTGCCGCGCTTCCGCATGCGGCTGGATATGGTCGGCCACTGGGCCCACAACCATATCCTGTGGGCGGGATGTGCGGTGCCGCCGCCGGCCTTGCTGCAATTGGCGGCTGACATCCGCCGGGAAGTGGCGGCAATCGGCCTGCCTGCCAGTGGGCCGCCCTTCGTGCCGCATATGACCCTGCTGCGCAAAGCGCACACGCCTTATGTGCCGGCGGTTTTCGAGCCGCTGGAGTGGGAGCTTGCCGAGTGGGCGCTGATGGAGTCCTGCCTTGCACCGCATGGTGCGGACTATCAGCGGGTTGCCGCGTGGGCGCTGGACTGAGCGGATCATCCCGCGTGGACAGAAATCAGGCGGCAACGATGGGTATCGCGGCCGCCTGAAAGTGCGCTAACCCGAATGGGCGCGCTGGGAGGTCAGAGGAGCGGTACAACTCGAAGGTGGTTCAGACGAACAGGCAGCCCTCCAGATGATCGCGGAGTGCCGGTTCTGGCGTCTTGGTGTAATCCTTCTCGAAGCGGTCGGTGATCAATTGGGCCGTCGGTCGGTCGAGAACGGAATTGAGCATGCCCATGAATGACGGTGGTGCTATGACGATGGCGCGTCCGAACAGGTTGCGGCTGCGACCGAGATAGAGTTCTTTGGCGAGCTTCTGGGCAAAACTGCGGGCGGCGTTCTCTTTTGGGGGCGTCTGCTGTTCCCGGGAGCCATGTCCGCTGATGGAGGCCTGCATCTGTCCAGCGCGGTCGGATGACAGGTCGGAATTCTTCATGCGGCTGGCGGGGTGGGCGATTTCCTTCACGAGCTGCAGGCCCTGCTTGGGTCCAAGGTTGGCATACAGGCGGGCAAGACTCGCATTGGCGACCAGAATCCAGGTAATAGCCATGAATTGCTCTCCACACTTGGTAAGGAATGCCGAGGCGGCCTACCCACTGTAGACAGCGGAGTCGGGGACTTCAAAGTTTTGTTTCAGGAATGCTGTCGGTTTTATTGCGATGGCGTTTCGCGGGCCGCCGGGTTCTGCCGGTAGAACATGGAAAGTTGCGCGTAAACAGCGGGGTATTCGGATTTCAGGAGCCCCGGCGTCTCGAAGAAGGCCTCGCTCATGACGGCGAAAAACTCGGCCGGATGCTCGGCGCCGTAGGGGTCCAGCAGGGTGTCTTCGCCACCGTCCACGCGCCTGCAGAAGTCATCGAAAGCGGGCTGAAAAGCGGCCGCCCAGTTGGTGGCGGACATGCCGACGGGCAGGGCCGGGTAGCCGTCCACTTCGCCATTGCCCATGTCCAGTTTGTGGGCGAATTCGTGGATCACCACGTTGATGCCCGCGGGCTGCGCTTCGCTGTCGAACCAGGAGAGCAGCACGGGTCCGCCTTCCCAGGCTTCGCCGAGCACCTCGTCGTCGTATTCATGGACGATGCCGTCTTCGTCCACGACGCTGCGCGGGATGATGAAGTCGCCCGGATAGACCACGACGCCGACCCAGTCGGCGTAGGCGTCGAGGCCGATATGGAGGATCGGCAGGCAGGCCTGTAGCGCGATGGACAGCAGCATGTCGTCGGTGACGTTCATGCCCTCGGCGCCGTGGATCTGCTTGTCGGCCAGGAATTCGAGGGCTAGGCGGCGCAGGCGCGGGCGGTCTGGGGCAGGCAGGAAATCGAGGAAGGGCAGGGTCTGCTCGATGCGCTCCCATTGCGCGGGAGCCACCTGCATGCGGTCGGCGGCGCGCTGGCGGCGCCAGCGGCGGAAGGCGGAGAACATGGCGGGTCGATGTCTGTCGAAGGGGCCGGTGTCGTGGCAAGGCCGTACCGGCGTGTCGTCGGTCACCCGAATACGATGAAGATCAAGCTTTGCGTCGTCAGCCTATAGGATAATGTCGGCATGGTTGCCGTTACACATTCGATATCTCAATCCGTGTCCGCGTTCTCCGCGGTCGAATTATTGTGCGAGGGACTCGGCCCGGATGATGCTGCTCGCGTGGGCCTTGCCCTTGAGTGGGTCCAGCCGCTCTATGGGGAGCGTACTCTCGGCACCAACGAACCCATCTGGCAGCACGCCCTCGGCTCCGCGCTGATCGTCGCCTCCCTGCGTCTCGACGCGGATACCCGTACGGCGGCGCTGTGCTTCGCGCTCGGCGACGTGCTTGACCATTCGGGCGAACAGATTGCCGCCCGCTTCGGGGAGAGCGTTGCGAGGCTGGTGGATGGCCTGCGCAAGCTCAACGGGCTGCGCGTCATCACGCGCATGACGTCCACCGCCAGTGCTCCCGAGATCCGCGCCCAGAGCGAGGTGCTGCGCAAGATGCTGCTGGCGATGGTGGAGGATATCCGCGTGGTGTTGTTGCGGGTGTCGTCGCGCACGCAGACGCTGCGCTACTTCACCGACCACCCGGGCAAGATCCGCGAATCCATCGCCCGCGAGAGCCTCGACATCTACGCACCGCTGGCCAACCGGCTGGGTATCTGGCAGCTCAAGTGGGAACTGGAAGACTTGTCCTTTCGCTTCCTGGAGCCGGAAACCTACAAGCGCATCGCGCGCATGCTCGACGAGCGCCGCGTGGAGCGCGAGCAATTCATCGTCGATGCGGTCGCCCGGCTGAAGAGCGAGGTGGAGGCCATCGGCGTCAAGGCCGAGGTGTACGGCCGGCCCAAGCATATCTACAGCATCTACAACAAGATGCGCGCCAAGCGCCTGGACTTCTCGCAGATCTACGACGTGCGCGCATTGCGTGTGCTGGTGGACGAGGTGAAGGACTGCTACGCGGTGCTGGGCATCGTGCACCAGATCTGGACGCCGATCCCCAAGGAGTTCGACGACTACATCTCGATGCCCAAGGGCAATAACTACCAGTCGCTGCATACCGCTGTGTATGCCGGCGACGGGCGCGCGCTGGAGGTGCAGATCCGTACCCACGCGATGCACAACCATGCTGAGCTCGGCGTGGCCGCCCACTGGCGCTACAAGGAAGGCTCCGGCGCGTTGACCGGTGAGTACGATGAGAAGATCGCCTTGCTGCGCAGCCTGTTGTCGTGGCGCGACGAGGTGACCGATTCGGCGGACTGGCTGGAGCAGTTCAAGCGGGCCTCGCTGGACGACACGATCTACGCGCTGACGCCGCAGGGGCGGGTGATCGACTTGCCGCGCGGGGCGACGCCGATCGATTTCGCTTACCGCGTGCATACCGACCTTGGCCACCGTTGCCGCGGCGCCAAGGTCAACGGCCAACTGGTCACCCTCAACACGCCGCTGGAAAACGGCCAGACGGTGGAGATCATGTCCACCAAGGAGGGCGGACCGTCCCGCGACTGGCTCAATCTGCAGCAGAACTACGTGGCCACGCCGCGGGCGCGCCAGAAGATCAAGCAGTACTTCAGTGCCCTGGAGGAAGAGGAACTGCTGGTCCGAGGCCGCAGCGTGCTGACCAAGGAGATTCAACGGGAAGGGCACGGGCAGGTCAATCTCGAGGATCTGGCCACGCGGCTGGGCTTCAAGAATCCGGAGGCGCTGTTCATCGCCGCTGGCCGGGGCGAGGTCGGGCCGCGGGCGATCCAGGTGGCGCTGCGCGGTGCCGATTCCCTGGAGGTCCTGCCGGAAACGCCGGAAGTGATCATCGGCCAGAGCCATTCCGGCGATGCCAGCGACACCATCCTGATCGTCGGGGTCGGCAAGCTGATGACGTCCCTCGGACGCTGCTGCAAGCCGGCGCCGCCGGACGCGATCCAGGGTTATGTGACCCGCGGGCGTGGCGTGTCCATTCACCGCGTCGAGTGCCGGGATTTCCAGGAACTGGTGCGCCAGCATCCCGAGCGCCTGATCAGCGCCCAGTGGGGTGAGGCGGCCAATGTCTCCAAGGAGGCGGCAGTCTTCCCGGTGGACGTGCTGGTCCACGCGATGGACCGGCAGGGGCTGCTGCGCGACATATCTGAAGTGTTGTCACGGGAAAAGCTCAACGTGATCGCCGTGAATACTCTCAGCCGGAAGGGCGCGGCGCGCATGCGCTTCACGCTGGAGGTGCAGGGCGTGCACCAGATCCAGCGGGCCGTCACGCTGATCCGGGAGGTCAAGGGCGTCACCGACGTGGAGCGTGGCTGACGCGTGATCGACAACGGCGGTCTCGAGAGGCATCACTTCGCATGGTTGTCGATCGCCGCAGCGGTGGCGACGATTGGTCTGAAGACGCTGGCCTGGTGGCTGACCGGCTCGGTGGGCCTGCTGTCCGACGCACTGGAATCCTTCGTCAATCTGGCGGGCGCCACCTTCGCGCTGTGGATGATCCTCGTCACACGGGATCCCCCGGACCGGCGCCATCCCTTCGGGCACGGCAAGGCGGAGTATTTCTCCAGCGGCTTCGAGGGCATCCTGATCCTCGGTGCTGCGGTGGCGATCATCTGGGCCGGCGTGGAGCGCCTGATTTACCCCGCTCCGCTCGAGTCGGCCGGCTGGGGGCTGGCCTGGTCGGCTGCGGCGACCTTCATCAATTTCGTCGTGGCGCGCATCCTCGGCCGGGCTGGCGAGCGTTTCGACTCGATCGCTCTACGGGCGGATTCCCGTCACCTGATGACCGACGTTTGGACGTCCGTCGGTGTGATCGCCGGCGTCGCGCTGGTCGCGCTGACCGGCTGGCTGATGCTCGATCCGCTGATCGCCATCGCCGTCGGCCTGCACATCACGCTGGAAGCCTGGCACCTGCTCAGGGAGTCTGTGGACGGGCTGATGGATCGCAGTATGGATCGCGCCGCGGTGGAGCGCGCCACTGGCGTGCTCGAATCCTTTCACTGCCGAGGCGTGGCTTTCCAGGGCCTGCGTACGCGCCGTGCCGGGGCTTCGTCCTTCCTGCAGGTGGTGGTGCTGGTGCCGGGAGAGTGGAGCGTCCGGCAGGGGCATGCGCTGCTCGACGAGATCGAGGCGGAACTCGGCAAGGCCTTGCCTGGCATTGAAGTCACGACGCATCTGGAGCCCTTGCCCTGAGCGTCGGATCGGCAGGCCGCGCCACAGCGGATGTCGCGCCCGAAATGAGGCCCGCAGGCAGTAGAATCGCGGCATTTCAGAATCCGGGTCGCCCCCATGATTTTCGTGCTGTCCCCCGCCAAGGCGCTCGACTACGAGACGCCGCCCACCACTCCGCGCTTCACCGAACCCGATTACCTTGATGACGCGGCCGAGTTGATTACCGGCCTCCGTGAGCTCTCCCATGCGGAGGTAGCCAAGCTGATGGATCTGTCCGACCAGCTGGCGGCGCTCAATGTGGCCCGCTACGCCGAGTGGTCGCAGCCTTTCACGCCGGCCAATGCAAAACCGGCAGTGCTGGCCTTCAATGGTGACGTCTACGATGGGCTCGATGCGCGCAGCCTCGACGAGGCCGACCTGGATTATGCCCAAGCGCATCTGCGCATATTGTCGGGTCTCTACGGACTGCTGAAACCGTTGGACCTGATGCAGCCCTATCGTCTGGAGATGGGCACCCGCTTCAAGAATGGGCGCGGCAAGGATCTGTACGCCTTCTGGGGCATGACTCAGACTGAGGCGCTCAACCGCCTGCTGGCGCGGGACGAGGCGGTGGGGCATGAGCCGGTGCTGGTCAATCTGGCCTCTGAAGAGTATTTCAAGTCGGTCAAGCCGGCCCAGCTGAAGGGGCGCCTGCTCAACATCGGCTTCGAGGACTGGAAGGGCGGGCGCTACAAGATCATCAGCTTCTACGCCAAGCGCGCCCGCGGCCTGATGGCCCGGTATGCGGTTACCCACCGGGTCGAGGAGGTGGAGCAGTTGAAGGACTTCGACCTCGATGGCTATGCCTTCGCCGCCGAGGCTTCCGACGCCGACCGCTGGGTCTTCCGGCGGCGCCAGGACTGACGGAGGCAGCTGTGGCGAATCCGCAGAAAATCGCGCAACTGGCGCGGATGAAGGGTGTGGCTGTGGCGGCGCTGATCGCCGTCGCAGCCTTGTTCGTACTGGCCCGGCATCAGGGCTGGCCGTGGGTGGCGGCGTTCGCCGAGGCGGCAACCATTGGCGCGCTGGCGGACTGGTTTGCGGTGGTGGCCTTGTTCCGTCATCCGCTCGGACTGCCCATTCCACATACGGCGATCCTGCCGCGCAACAAGGCGCGCCTGGCTGACAACATCGCTGAGTTCATCCGCGACAAGTTCCTCGATACCGCGTCGCTTGTGGCCCGTCTGCGTAGCGCCAATCCTGCCGAGCGGCTGGCCGGCTGGCTGAAGGACCCGAAGAACGCGACCATCTTCGCCGAGCGACTGGTGGTGGTGGTGGCCGAGTCGCTGGACTTTATGGACGATCCGCGCGTCCGGCGGCTGGCGCTGCATGCACTGCGGCGGCGGGCGGGCAGCCTGGATATGGCCGACAGCATGGGCGGCATTCTCGATGCGCTGACCCAGGGCGGGCGCCACCAGGCCCTGCTCGACGAGAGCATCCACAAGCTGGCCCAGTGGCTGGACGAGCCGGGCGTGCGCCACAGTTTCGCCGGCATGATCCTGGATGTGGCGGCGCGGGAATATCCGAAGGTGGTCGCCACCCTCGGCTTCGTCGGTATCGATCCGACTGAACTCGGCGACAAGGTGGCGACGGGAATCGTCGCCGGCGTGCATGGCCTGCTCGATGATATCGCCACCAATCCCGAGCATCCGCGCCGGGCGGCCTTTGACGAAGTGGTGACCCGTTACGTCGAGCGCCTCAAGAGCGACGAGACCTTCCGGGCCCAGGTGGACCAGATGAAGCGGGAGTTCCTCGCCCATCCGGCAGTGGGTACGTATCTGCAGGAGTTGTGGGGTGAGCTGCGTGCCTGGCTGGGGCGTGACATGGCCAGCGCGGACTCGATGATCCGCCAGCGCATCGCGTCGGCAGCGGGGGCGCTCGGCACCAGCCTGGCGGCCAACGAGGCGCTGCGGGACTCCCTGAACGAGCACCTGGAGAAGACCGTGGAAAGCCTGGCTCCGGAGCTGCGCACGGGCCTGGCCGGCCATATCGCTAGCACCGTGCGGGCCTGGAATGACGAGGATCTCGTGCGCGAGATCGAAGTCAGCGTAGGCCGCGACCTGCAGTTCATCCGTCTCAACGGCACCTTCGTCGGTGGCCTCATCGGCCTGGCCCTGTACGCGGTGACCCAATTCCTGACCTGATCCCGCCATGACCCTCAGAATCAGCAGCAACTTCGACTCCGGCGCCATCGAGGTGCGGTCCGTGGAGCGTCCCGACGATATCCGCCTGCGCCTGCGCGCCGACCAGGGGGTGACTGGCGAAGGGGCCTTCCGCCAGTGGTTCCATTTCCGCCTGCACGGCGCGGCTGGGCAGGGTGTGCGGATGGTCTTCGAGAACGCCGCTGACGCCGCCTACCCGGACGGTTGGCCGGAGTACCGCTGCGTGGCGTCCTACGACCGCCGCCACTGGTTCCGCATCAGCTCGACCCGCTATGAGAACGGGCAACTGATCGTCGAGCACACGCCGGAGCGCAACAGCGTCTACTACGCCTACTTCGAGCCGTACTCGCACGAGCGTCATCTGGACCTTCTGGGGCGGGTCGAGATGTCGCCGTTTGCGTCGGTGAGCAACCTGGGGGCGACGGTGGATGGGCGCGACCTGGACCTGGTCACCGCCGGCCGTGCTGCGCCGGGCAAGCGGCCGCTGTGGATCATCGCGCGTCAACATCCGGGCGAGAGCATGGCCGAGTGGTTCGTCGAAGGCCTGCTGGAGCGTCTGCTCGACGCAGCAGATCCGGTTGCACGCCGCATTCGCGAACATGCGGTGCTATACATCGTGCCGAACATGAATCCGGATGGGGCGATCCGGGGCAACCTGCGCACCAACGCGGCCGGGGCCAACCTCAACCGGGAGTGGCGCGAGCCGAGTGCCGAGCGCAGCCCTGAGGTGCTGCTGGTGCGCCAGGCGATGGAGGCGAGCGGCGTCGAACTGTTCCTCGACATCCATGGGGACGAAGCGCTGCCCTATGTGTTCTTCTCCACCGCCGAGGAGGTGCCGGGGTTCTCGGATGAGCAGAAGGCCCGCCAGGCGCGCTTCGTCGAGCGTTTCCAGGCGGCGAGCCCGGACTTTCAGACCGAGCACGGCTATCTCAGCGGGCGTTTCAAGGACGAGTTGCTGAGCCTGGCCTCGAAATGGGTGGCCCACCGTTTCGGCTGCGTGTCCCTGACCCTGGAGATGCCATTCAAGGACAACGCGAACCTGCCGGACGGCCTGAGCGGCTGGAGTGGCGAGCGCAGCAAATGCCTCGGCGCGGCCATGCTCAACCCCATTCTTGGTCATCTGATGGACTGAATTCCGCTGGAGCCGGCCCTTTGTGCCGGCTCCATGAACCGTAACATTACAGTCATACAATCCGCCGACCCTTCATTCCACAGCGCCGGGTTCTGCCCGGCTTCACGTGCTTGCCGGACCTTGCCCCATGTCTTTTCAACTGTTTGCCACCCCCAAGCGTGGGGCTCACTGGCCTTTGGCCGTCATGGCTGCTGCGGTTCTCGCCAGCGTGTTGCCTGCCCAGGCCTACGCCGAATCCGCCGACACCGAGGCGTGGACCGCCCGTTTTCAGACGACCTACGTGTGGCAGAACAAGCCGGCCTTCAATGCCGACTATAGCGGCCGCAACAGTCTGACAGCCGACCACGACAAGAGCTACACGGCGACCGCCACCGCCTTTCTGGGCTTCCGTCCATGGACCGGCGGCGAGCTGTACTTCAACGGTGAGGAAACTCAGGGGCGGCCGTTTTCCAATCTTGAGGGGACAGCAGCCTTCACCAACGGAGAATTGACGCGGACCGCCGGCTCCCGTCCGAAGTCCTACCGTCAACGCCTGTTCCTGCGCCAGACCTGGGGGCTGGGCGGCGAGCAGGAGCATCAGGACGCCGACCTGAACCAGATGGCGGGCTTCGTGGACAAGAACCGCGTGGTGCTGACGGTCGGTAATTTCTCGTTGCTCGATGTGTTCGACGACAACGTCTATGCCAAGGATCCCCGTGTCCATTTCATGAACGCGGCGTTCATGGCGCCACTGGCCTACGATTATGCTGCCGACGCGCGGGGTTTCGGCTGGGGTTACACGCTCGAGTGGTACCAGGATGACTGGGCGGTGCGCATCGGCCGGATGACCGGGCCGCAGGAACCCAACATGCTTCCCATCGATTCGCGTATCGGCAAGCATTATGGCGACCAGATCGAGGTGGAGCGCGCCCATACGCTGTACGGGCAGCCCGGCAAGCTGCGCGTGCTGGCCTGGCGCAACCGGGCCCGGCTGGCCCGTTTCGACGATGCGCTGGCATATCTGCGCGCCAATCCGGATGCGGACCCGCAGGCGATCCTGGCCGTGCGCCATGGCGATCAGATCAAGTTCGGCCTGGGCGTTAACCTGGAGCAGGCGATCTCCGCCGACCTGGGTTTCTTCCTGCGTGCGATGAAGGCCGATGGGCGCAGCGAGACCTTCGCGTTCACCGAAACCGACAGCTCGATCGGCACCGGCTTGTCCTTGAAGGGCAACCGTTGGGGGCGTGCAGCGGATACGGTCGGGGTCGGCTATGCCCGCAACGCCCTGTCCCTGGATCGCCGTCGCTACCTGGAGGCAGGAGGCCTGTCCTTCTTCCTCGGCGATGGTGGCCTCAACTACCAGCCGGAACAGATCGTCGAGGCGTACTACAGCTTCAACGTGTGGAAGAGCCTCTACGTGACGGCAGACGCCCAGCGCATGTGGAATCCGGGCTACAACGCCGACCGGGGGCCGGCCAACTTCTTCGCGGTGCGCGTCCACGCGGAGTTCTGACAGCGCTGACGCAGAGCACGATAGTCGCCGCCGGCTGGCCGTCGCTACGGGCGCACGAAACCGACCACAACCCTTGTATTGCGAGGGCAGGTCAGGGTCGGCGACGCCCTCGAAACCGCTTTCAGGCCGGTCTGAAGTGGGCTCAGGGCTGAGTCGGGAAGAAGAGGGCGATAACCGCCGGTGATTCGCTCCGGGCCTGAGCCCGGACCGCGGCGAGTTGTGATGCATCTATGTCCAGCCGCGCAATGGCGACGGGGTCCAGCAGACCGAGTGCGATCTGGTCAGGCTCGTCGAACTCGTCGGTTGCCTGGATCTGGTTCGCCACATGCAGCAGCGCAGCTTCGGTGGAGTGCGAGCCACCGAGGGCCGGCATCAACTGCGCTCCGATGACGGTCGCGAAGCTGGGAGGCAGGCTCCAGGCTGAGGCCAGCGCCGCGCCGACTTCGGCATGGTTGCAACCGATGATGGACTGCTCCGTCTCGTGGAGAGGAAGGCCGCTGCTCTGCGCCTTCTCAAGCGCTGTCCGGCAGAGGTCGGGGACGGCCTGATACATCACCAGATGGCCAATATCCGCGAGCAGGCCTTCGATGAACAGGCGTTCCGGATCGCCGACGCCGAGCCGTTGAGCAGCAGAACGGGCGGCCAGACCGCGGAACACGCAGCCTTTCCAGAAGCGCATCAAGGGTAGCTGCGGCGGCTGGATCGACGATAAGGCGGAGATGACGGCAGTACTCAGGATGAGGTCGTGAATCTGCTGCATGCCCATCAGGTTGACCGCTCGGACCACTGTCTCGATCTTGCCTGGGAATCCGTACAAGGCGCTGTTAACGATACGCAGCACCCGGGCAGTGATGGCCGGATCGCTGGATACCGTTTCAGCCAGTTGCTGGACCGAGCTGTCGGGGTCGTCGAGGATATCCCGGATGCGGTGGTAGATCGCGGGCAGGCTCGCAAGCTTCTCGACGCAGGCAACTAGTTCCTGGGGGGTGCTCATAGGTTCGATGGAATAGGCGAAGTCCAAAAGCTTAACGGCATCTGTCGGTCTCACTTTAGGTGTGGGGCCAATTTTCGGGGCGGTTCCGAGCGTGACAAAAATCCCGTTTTGATCAGCCACCTGAACGCTTTGCGGGATTTGAGCACGGAGCCGCGAGGATATGGAGGGAGGTGCGACGACAGCTTTGCTATTCTGCGAAAACCGATTCGGGATATGTGCTGGTTGCGGGTCGGAAATCATGGAGAACAGGTCTTTCGATGAAGGTATTGAGCTGGAACATTCAGTAGTGTTTCAGCCTGAATCTACCAATTGCAGACTTACTCCGAAAGCCGCGCCAGAACTGGGTTTTGTTGTTTAGAGCTGTCTCAGCGTGTAGCATCTCATCACGGATTTTGTGTGCACCCTCATGTGCACCCCGATAGAAGAGAGGGCGCCATGGGAAAGCTGACAGACATCGGAATCAAGAGCTGGATCAGATCTGATGAGCACTTCGAGCAGAGGGGCGATGGCGATGGGCTGTACCTGAGGTTCCGCGAGACGGATGCGTCGCCGATCTGGTTGTTCCGGTACCGGTTGGCAGGTAAGCAGCGTCAGCTCATCATGGGGGCGTACAAGAGTCTGCCTCTCGCAAAGGCGAGAAAGGAGGCAGGCTTGCTTGCTGCTCGGGTGAAGCTCGGACACGATGTTGCTGCTGAGAAGCAGGAGCGCAAGGCCGATGCTCTGGCGGCCATCGAGGCAGAGAAGCGCAAAGTCACGGTTGCGATGTTGATTGAGGACTATCTGGGGAGTCAGATAGACGGCAAGTGGAAGCGTCCTGAAGTCGTCCGTCAGCGCATCGCCAATGACGTTACGCCTCACATCGGAAAGCTTGAGGTCGGCGCAGTCAAGCCGTCCGACATCGATCAAATGCTGCGTAAGGTCAAGAAGCGCGGTGCCCCTTCAATTACGAATGAGGCATTGCGTTGGTCAAAGCGGATCTTCAATTTCGCCGTAAAGCGTCAATTGTGCGACTTCAACCCCGCTGCACCGTTCG
The DNA here is from genome assembly GCF_056724025.1 of Zoogloea sp. JDB1. NCBI lineage: Bacteria > Pseudomonadati > Pseudomonadota > Betaproteobacteria > Rhodocyclales > Zoogloeaceae > Zoogloea > Zoogloea sp. JDB1. The sequence goes on along the minus strand of NZ_CM161496.1, from coordinate 4,301,715 downwards.
ATGTTGGGGATGCAGGAGGTAAGGAGAGGGCCCGTGAGCGTGTTCTGTCCAGGTCGGAACTGGTCGTGTTGTTTGACGCCATGCGCAAGACCGAATCCTTTGGGTTGGCGAATCAGCTTGCAGTGAAGCTCTTGTTGCTCCTGTGTGTGCGGAAGAACGAGCTGCTCCGGGCAAGGTGGAGCGAGTTCGATGAAGCTACTGCCGTTTGGCACCTCCCGAAAGATCGCACCAAGACAGACGCGGACATGGCGATTCCGTTGCCATCCATGGCGCTCGAATGTCTGCGCGCAGCTCAGGTGCTTGCGTGTGGCTCTGAATACGTATTCCCTGCGCGTCGGCGGGATAGTCGCAATCTCCAACATGTAAGCGATTCGACACTTAACGAAGCACTAAGCAAGTTGAAACCCAACATGCCGGGGGTCGAGCATTTCACCGTCCACGACCTGCGCCGTACTGCTCGTACCCAGCTTTCGGAACTCGGTGTCTTGCCGCATGTTGCTGAGAAGTGCCTGAATCACGCCCTTGGCGGAATTCTTGCTGTGTATGACAAAGGGGACTACTTTTCAGAGCGGAAAAATGCTCTGGAAAAGTGGGCGGCCTTGCTGATGCAGCTTGAAGCCGGCGGCGCAGACGTGATCCCGCTGCATGAACGAAAGATTGTACTCGCGCAGTAGTGGGGGTCATCTGCTGAATTGATAAGTCCGCTAGGTTTGTCCTGAAAAATTCATAACAGGCTGCCCATGCAACTTTGCGCCCAAAACCTGCGCCCGACGCCATTGTCGAGTTTGCCGCGACACTGAAAAAGTCCTGAAATTGCTGGGGCGATTGAAGTTAGATGATCAGCTTGCAAGGCATGTATATGCCTGCTGTTATAAAAAAACGTAGTATTTTCAATTGTTTGGTGCCGTGATACAGTCATTTTGCGTCGTCCGGATACGGACTTGTGTAGGGTGATACGAAAAATGAAAACGCTACTTCTGAGCGATTGTGGGCATGGTGGTTACTTCGAGCTTGCGCTTAAAGCTCTTGAGCCGCGCCGGGGAAGCTACATCCGCGGCGCCTCGCTTGCCGTCCTTGGCGAGAATGTTGGCGGAGTAGGTGCTGCTGTCGGAGATGACACGGCCGCAGGTGGCCCCTCTGTTGGCGCACCGGATTCCACTGCAGGTGACGAAGAGGGAGAGGCTGACGATGGAGAGCCGGAGCCACGTCGGCGTGGTCGTCCTCGCAATACACCCTCTGACGGGCGAATTCCCACCGCCCTTGCACGATTCGATCAACTCCCCAATTCCGCCTTCGTCAGGCTACCTGTAGTTCAAGGCCTGCTTGACTGCTCAGCGGCTTCGGTTTGGCGATACGCCAAATCCGGGAAGCTGCCTCAGCCTGTGAAGCTCACTGCTGGCACCACCGCGTGGCAGGTTGGGGCTCTCCGGCAAGCCCTCGCAAACCTCAGCGCCTGAGGTTGCTCTCTCCCAGAAAACGATCAGTGACCACCTTGGCCGTGGTGACCCCGCACGCACATTGCCGGATCGCCCGTCTGAGGGGCCGGCGCTCGCCCAAACCAAGACGCTTCGGTTGGTCGTGATGGCACGATTTGCCCCGTTATCCCAACGAGCAAAGGAGCTCAAATGAACGCGAAAAACGAACGTCTGGTGAGACGCGCCGAAATGGCGTCAAGGCTTGGTGTCAGCACCACAACGCTGGACAACATGGTCCGCCGTGGTGATCTCCAGCGGGCGCTCAAGGTATCCACAAGGGTGGTCGGCTGGCCGGAATCCGTGCTGCTTTCGATGCTGCAAACGCGGGAGGCCGTATGCGTCAAGTGACAGAAAGACAAATGCCGGCTGGCAGGCCGGCATTCGATGATGGTTTCGCTCTGGCGGGCGAAGGTGAAATCGTTGAGGACTTCAGGATGAACAATATCAAGCCGATTTTTTTTGGTCAAGCCGTGCTGGCTATCGTCGACGCCGCGCTGTACGTGGCTGAACGCACGCCGCTGGGCTTCCGCAGTCTTCATCGCGATGAGATCGCAGGCGAGCGTTGGACGAATACCTGGGCGGAGTACGTCGTTCACCTCGCTAAATTCAACGGTGTCGATGCACTCCTCGCTAATCAAGGGGTGTTTCTGATCGCGGAGCGAGTCACGGTGTGCTATGAGGACGGACTTGGTTGACCGGCAAGCCAAGTTGAGCCAGGTTGGCAGCGAGTCAAGCTCTGCTCGATCGATGGCAAGGCCCGCCCCCATGATCGAGAAGCGCCGCAAATTCTGATCTCGCCGGACGGGCAGTGTTTTCTTTGGCAGCCAGAGGGGGGGCCAAAAAACCAGAAGCGACTGACCCTCCTGGAATTGGTCGCTGAACTGGGTTACATGGGGGAGCGACTGGCTCGGTTTGAGGTGGCAGCATGAGCCTCGCCACTATTCAGCACGGGCGGATTCCTGACGCCTCTATCGAGCTGGCCAAAGCCGACATCGTCGGCACGATCTCGAAATACGTCGATCTGAAGAAGGCCGGGAAAGACCACCTGGCGCGCTGCCCATTCCACTCCGAAAAATCGCCATCCTTCACTGTCAGCGAGGCGAAGGGGATTTTCCACTGCTTCGGCTGCGGCGCCCACGGCGATGCAATCGACTTCGTCATGGAGCACGAGGGCATTCCTTTCCACGAGGCGGTGCAGAGCATCGTCGGCAATCATCGCGCCAGCGGCGCAGAGCCTCACAAGCGCCAGGTCGATCGGACGCCGGCGGAAGAAGTATGGAAGCCCATCACGCCGGTGCCGGCGAGTGCCGGCGAGCCGCCCAGCGTCTTTCATCGCCGAAATGGTGATGGCTGGGAAGCGCTCAATGCTAGTAGGCGCTGGGCCTACCGGGATGCAGACGGCAACCTGCTCGGCTACGTTTGCCGGTTCGAGCTCCCGGGCAGTGGGAAGGATCTGATCCCCCAGAGCTACGCCATCAACACGCACACCGGGGAGATGCGCTGGAAGTGGCTTTCCTTCGCCAAGCCTCGGCCGCTATATGGGCTGGAAAAGGTGACGGCGCACCCGAAGGCGCAGGTTATCGTAATCGAAGGAGAGAAAGCATGCGAGGCCGGACAGGCGTTATTCGAGGGGCTTGGAATCACTCGCGACAAGCTGGTCACAGTGTCCTGGCCAGGTGGCGGTAAGGCGGTGAAGCATGTTGACTGGACGCCTCTCGCCGGCCGCAATGTCGGCCTGTGGCCGGATGCTGACCAGAAGCCCTACGTTGACACTCACCCGAAGGCCGGCCAGCTCATGCCGTTCATTGAGCAGCCTGGAACGGTCTGCATGGTTGAGATCGCCGGTAAGCTGAATGGAGTAGCCAACTCGGTCAAGTTCATTGTGCCGCCGGTCGGCGTTCCTGATGGCTGGGACCTTGCTGATCCATTGCCAGACGGTTTCAATCTACTGCTACACACCAAGTCAGCGGCACTGCCGATGGCTGACTTTTTCGCTCAACATGTGACTGTGCCGGAAGCGATTTCGCCCCTCGCCGTGCAGCCGGCCGATGACAAGGTGGCGGACGTGGGCACTGAGACGCAAGCACTAGGAACGGTTCCTGTTGCCTTCACCCCACCCGCACTTGTCGCCGCCGATGTGCGCGACGGCACGGAATGCACCCGCCCCCTCTCCGAGATAGGTAACGCGCTCCGCCTGCTGGACATGCACGGGGAGCGCCTGCGCTTTGTCCCTGAAGCGAAGGCGTGGTTGGTGTGGCGTGACGGTGCCTGGCAATGGGATATTGATGGGGCGGCCGTTCGGGCGACTGCGGCCGATCTGCCGAATCGGATCTACAATGAGGGGGCGGCGTTCGACTTCATGGACGCCGAGCACTTCGCGAAATGGGCTCGTAAGAGCCAAACCGCGAAGGTGGTAGATGCCGCGGTGCGCCTGCTTTCCGATCGTAGTGAAGTGCGCCTACCGTTGGCTGTGGTCGACAGCGACCCAATGCTTGCCGGGCTGAACAACGCACGAGAAGTGATCGACCTGACGACAGGCAACGTCCGGCCGGCGGAACCATCCGATCTCGTCACAAAATCCTTGCGCGTTGCCGGGATTGGAGAAGCGGAAAAGGCTGCGCGCTGGCTTCAGTTCCTCGACCAAGTTTTCGGCGGTGACTACGCGCTGATTGACTGGCTGCACCGCTGGTGCGGCTACCTGCTTTCCGGCAGCACCCGGGAGCAGATCATGCTCTTCTGTTTTGGGCACGGAGCCAACGGGAAAAGCATCTTCGCGGAAACCTTGCGTCACGTACTCGGCGACTATGGGCGAAGCGTGCCGGTTGAAACGCTGTGCGAGTCCAAGCGCCAAGCCGGGGGCGCAACCCCAGACCTAGCCGACCTGATCGGCTGCCGCCTCGCGATGAGTTCGGAAACCGAGGATGGGCAGGCGCTTGCCGAGTCGCTAGTGAAGTCACTGGTTGCCGGTGACACTATCAGCGCCAGACCGCTGTACGGCCGTCCTGTGCAGTTCGCACCGGCATTTAAGCTGCTTATGCTCGGCAACCACCGGCCAGTGATTCGCGGAACCGACAACGGCATTTGGCGCCGCATCCGTCTGGTGCCATTCAGCCGAACCTTTGGGCCCGATGATCGAGACCCGGCCCTGCTGGACAAGCTCAAGGCGGAAGCGCCGCATATCCTTGCCTGGATGCTGGACGGCTGCCTTCAGTGGCAGCGCCGAGGGCTCGCGGACGTGCCAAGTGTTGTCGCTGCTCAGACGAAGGATTACCGCGAAGAGCAGGATCTGGTCGGGCAGTGGCTGGCTGAACGCGTCGATTCTGGCTCTGCCGCCGCCGGGTGCAAGTGCCCCAGCAAATTGCTGTACGGGGACTACTGCGAGTGGGCCGAAGCAAACGGCTTGCGCCCGTGCTCGGCAATTGCACTCGGACGGCGGTTACGCGAACGAGGTCTTGTCAGCGAGCGGAAGGCCAGCGGTCCAGAGTTCCAAGGGATCGCGCTCAAACCGAAGCTTTAAAGGTGAAACTCCAGTCAGGCCGGGTCTCCCGGCCTTTTTCTTGGGCAAAGAATGATCCTTATGATCCTTTTTCGCTGTTTTGGAAAAGTCCCCTAGAAACGAAGACAAGGAAAGTTTTATGAAAAGGGGTGAAAAGGATCATTTCGATCATTCAGGTCGGCAAGTGCCAGTCACCTCTTGGCACGCCCTCCTGCTGCTCGGTGTCACACCCGTCACTTGCTGGATGGGCCTCGGCCTGCTGGCTGTCACCGACCTGGCGCGCGTGACACTACCCTGTCACCACCATGACCGAGAGCACCCAAGCCGCCCAGCCGGACCCCGCCGCGATCCGCGCTGCAGCGCGAGAAATGTACGAAGCAACGCCGTCGACCTTCGATCAGATCGGGGCAGAACTGGGTGTGTCAGGCCGTACCGTGAAGCGCTGGGCCGCTGCTGATGGTGGCTGGTCGAAGCTGACAGGCCCGGAGATCACTGCCCAGGCGCGTGCGGTCGCCGACAAGATCAAGACTGCTGTCACCGATCTTGGTCCGCAGGCCAGTGAGGATGAGCGCCAAGCAGTGACTGCTGCGCTGCGTACCGAGTCCGCCGTCGATCAGCGTGCCGCAATCCTTACAAAACACCGCCAAGAGTGGGGCATTGTTCGCGGCCTGGTGGCAGAGGCTGTGCGTGGCCGAGACGCAGCGAAGGCGAAGATGGCCGTCGACGTCGGCCGTGCGCTTGACCTCGTGCAGAGGGGCGAGGCGCGCGCTTGGGGGCTGGATGCCGGCGAGGGGCAGGCCAGCGTAACTTTGGTCATCGAGCGGGGCTGAGTGATCGGAGTCTACACTGCGTTGACGATCAACCACCCGGAGCCAGTCCATGGCGAAGTCCGTTTTCGTGACCCGAAGGTCAGAGATCCTGCGCGCGAAGCACGTCGCAGACCTGGTGCGTCATCTGCATAACCCCGAGCGCTGGCAGATGGACCTTGAGGCGCACTTTGCGAAGCTGAAGGGAAATGCCTTGGCGCTCGCACTGGCTGTGCTGGAAAGCCATGGTTGCGGCGATCCTGAGTTCCGCCGGTACGCTGAGGCGCTGGCGCTTATCGATCGCTGATTGCGCGACCTACCGCCTGGCGCGCCTGTCTCACCCGTCACCGATCCGCCGCCTGCACTGCAGCCCCTACGGCGGCGCCAGCGTGCGGGCAATACGGCGAGCTCACCCGCGCTGCAGAGGCGGCCATCCTGCCAGCGCTGCTGCGATCATGGTGCGACCGGTGCGCGGTCCTTGAGGCCAGCGGCGCCCGCTGGGCGGTGCCAAGAGTGGTCGATCTGTCCGAACTGGCGGCGGCGGGCGTTGCCAAGGTGGTGCTTGAGGCCGTGCAGGACATGCAGCTCAAGCTGGCGCTGCCCAACTATGAGACGCAGTGCGAGTGGCAGGCACAGGGGATTGAGGTGGCCAAAAAGAAGGGGGCATAGACCGGCCGCAAGGCTGATGGCGACAAGCATGAACTGATCCGTGTCCTGCGAGTTGCTGGCAACTCGATTGCCGAGACGGCGAAGCTGGCCAAGTGCTCGATCAGCCTAGCGAAGTTGGTTTGCTAGCCGACGGAGCCTGACCCAGTAATCGCTTAACCAAGCTCCCTACTTGCACTTAATCCAGCGCTTCTCGTAGCCGGGGGCATCCTCGGGCCCCCAGCACCAGCCGAGATTACGCAGTTCTCTCATGGTTGCCTCGCGCTGGTCGCAGGCTTGAGAAGCATCAGGACTACTTCGGCATTTCGTGTTTGAAGCAACGAAGCGGTCGACAAGTTCCTTAGCTTTGCCAGTTGGTTCTACCGTCATCGCAAAATCAGCAGAGTTCGGCAATGAGCTGACATTCATGAAGCGAGATGGCGAGACAAACTGACAAGAAGCTGCTCCACTATCCATCTCATTTCCAAGAGTCGTGCACAAAACAACAACGTCATCTCCGCGCCACGCTTCTTGGTACCAACATGCCGGTGTTTCTCCCACAAATCCGCCTCTGTCTAAATAGACAATGGCACCGAGCATTGCCGTGTTTGGGGCGCCTTTAGCAGAGCATTTTTGCTTTGAAAGGAGCATCAACTTAGTAGGAACCCTGACGCCATTGTGGACACGCCCAGGTTTTTCCAGGTACGCAAAATACCTGCTGGTATCGACTGTATAGGCTGCTGACGGCAATGATATTGAGACCAACACTATGGCCGTAAATGTTTTTCTGAAGATTTTCATGGTTGCTCCAATAACGAAAATTCTTAGTCAGCCTCGTCCACAAGTTCTTCCTGGTGTTTTAGGCTTCCATCATTTGCTAGACGCTCGGAAACGACCTCAAGCGCCCCGCTTACGATAGCCTCGCGGATTGGCGACGAGAGGCCATCTGCCCAGCGTTCCGCCCGTAGCAAGGTGTGAATCCAATGTCGCAGTCTGGCGAACCCGGCGGGGGCCAGATAATCCCGCGGATGCGTGGAGATAACTTCAAATTCTTTCATCGGAGCTAAGTCGGTACAAACGAAGCCGGCTGCGTAGGCTCCGAGGACAAAGCGCCGGTACTCCGGTAGCTGGAACCAGTCAGGGAGCCCTATTTGTGGCCTCTGGGCGTAAGCGTCCATCAACTCCCTTGCCAACAAAGCAAGAAGCTCTGCCTGGCAAGCGTGTACCGGGGCTCGCTTGCTGATCGGCTTGTCCACAATCCCGTTTGCCATCGTGACCTCCACCTTCTCCCGCCTATCCGCTCCGGACGTCGTGACCGGAGACTGTCGGTGTCCTGACGGCTTGCCGTCTGACGCCAACATCATAACTGGAGCAGCCGAAAGTGGGCCAGAGCCTGAAGGATCAGATTCAAGTCGAGTACGCAAAGCTCGACCAATTGACCAACGCGGAGCGCGTAGCCCGGAATACGGTCAACGAGCAGTACAGCGTCTTGCTGTCTCACATGGACATCATTGCGTCGTTGAACGGATTTCTGGATCTCAACGACGCAGCATCGCGCCACCTCAACGGCGTGTCCGTGCCTGAGGCCCTGCGCGTGAAGTCGCAGAAATTTGCTTATTGGCGAGACCTTTGTCTGCACCTGTTCCGGTTGTACCGCGATCGCGTAACCGCGAGTGGCCTCGTCGACGACTTCGACAACGTGCTGGCCAGCATGCCCGCGATCGAACTTTGAGTACGGAATTCTAAAAAATGAACACGCTTGAGATCATCAACACCCAACTCTCGGCTGCCCGCACAGCACTGATTGCTGCTCTCAGCGCCGGAAAGGACACGATGAGCATCCGCGCCGACGTGGCTCGCTTGGAGCAATCGATTGCTGACGCTGAACGTACAGCCATGGAGCAGCGCGCGGCGGCCGACCGTGATGAAGCGGTAGCCGTTGAGCTTGCCGCCGCCGAACTTGTAGAGAAGACGCAAGCAGCCGTTACCGCCAGCGTCGAAGTGTCAGGCCTCGCTAAACTTACTGGGCAACCGACGCAGCTTGTCGCTTCCGATCCGGCAATCGACGCTGCTGCACGCGCGGTTTCACGCTGCCGTGTCGCCTTGGAGCGGGCTGAAGCCGATTACCGGCCCTATGGGGAGAAGGCGGCGGGCCTCCTGTCTCGGCTGAACGAAAAGAAGCGAGTCGTCGAAGAGGTCAAGCGTCGCCGCTTATCCGGTGACGAGCGAGATGGCGATGCGGCTGAACTGGGATTGCTCGCCGCCGACATTGAGTCCCTCGAAACGCTGCACAACGAGGCCAAGTCTGCCGCTGCCAGCGAAGACCGGCGCCCGGCGGCGCGCGCATCTTTGAGCCATGCAGAAGTGCAGCTCGAACACCATCGCAAGCAAGCCGCGTTTTCTGCAGCCCGCGAGCATGTCCTGCGCGCCGAGGCCATTTTCGTGGACGCCTGGCGAACTATGGTCGAACTCGGCAGGGCTGCCGGCCGGGGCTCGCCTTGGGGTGAATATCAAGCCTCGCCTGAGATGCGCCGCGCCGTGACCGGGCAACTGGTCCCCGGATTCCGCGGGGCGCTTTGAGATAGTACGCGGACACCCTCAGGAGCCCGCCGACGCAAGGGGGAGAGCGATGAGCGCAAGCGTATTGAACAGATCCGGGCGAGATACTCGCGGCAGGTTCGTTATCGGGAACGCGGGTAATCCGCATGGCAACCCGAGGGTGCCTGTTGCCGACCGTCTCGCGAGGCTCTTGGAGAAGCGCGGAGGCGATCTTCTGGAGCGGGCGTTCGATGTGGCTCGAACCGACGACGCCGTTCTCGCCGGGCTGCTGCAGTTCTGCGCCGTCATGATGCATCCGGCCGAGGGCGCACATGAATAGTTTGCTCCGGTCGCGTGTTTGCTCCGCGCGACCATTTGCCTGGGCGTCCAAATTGCTCTGATGCCCAGGCTCTTTCTACTACGGCCTTGAGGGCGAAGGAGTAATCCGTGTTTGATGATCCGAATATCGATTGGCGTACGGGCAAGCCTTACGCGGTGACAGACGACGAAATTTTTAGTGCTTTGGGCCGCATGGCGCAGAGGGCGAATGAGCCAAGGCTGATCGTGGCCAAAGCGGTTACGCTACCGGTGGCCAAGCGTGCTTCCAAAAGCTCGAAGGCCGCCACTGTGGCTTCGCGCCAGAAGCACATTCCGGACGACCGCGAGTTGTTGGGCGGCTTGTCCGATGCAGTGTCCCGTGGTCGGCTTTCGGGCCACGCAGCGCTCGACGCCGAGCGCATGGTGCACGAAGGCAAGCCACTGCCGGCGGAGGTTCGGCGGGCCATCTTGGGCTGCTGACGTGTTTGGGGACTCAGCACCCGCACGCCGTGCAGCGCGTTTCCGTCATACCGCCACGCTGCCGAGCCTGAATGAGTCCTTGGCCGCCACACCCTGAGCAGGCGAACTCACAATACCGCCAATCCTTGGCGAGTTTGCCCGTATCCCTGCTCAGCTCTAGCCAGGATGTTGCCGCGTCGGGATGGATGAGGCTCGCCGCGGCAACGACGGGGGCGGGCTCCTCCCCGGCGCGAAGGAAGTCCACGGCGATGTATTCGAGGTGGCCGTCTATCTCAGTCTGGAGCAAGACCCGGCCGGCGGCGTCGTGGTACTCGAATGCGCCGCGCTCCGTGTTCCATCGGGTGTTTCCGGGCTGATCGCCGTGAACGCGGTAGCCGGCGCGGATTGCACGAGCAATGGCCTCGTGTTCATCAACTCCATCGAACAGGCGCCAGGTCCGCCGACCATTGTCGTCGATAATTCCAACACGCCGGAGCGTTGGGGGGCGATAGTCCCGCAGCGGATTGCCCCTGGCGTTACGGCCCCGCCGATTTTCGGCGTCGCGATTCGAGCAGGAGACGCAGAGCTGCGTCGACACGATCAGACGCAAATCGGTTCGACCGCATCGCACGCAGGCCTTTTCATCCAGCGGTGCGGGTTGCACAGGCTCGACTTCGGGCTCAGCGTGGAGCCGGGCATGAGCGGCACCCACTGGGCAACGCTTGCACGCCGCGTACCTTCCCTCAATGGCATCCCGGGCCCGGTTCGCCCTGGTGAATCTGTCTGCACACGATGCGGTGGACAACGTGGCTCTTAGGACTGTGCAATCGAAATGCTGTTGGCCAAGAATGAGAGTCCGATATTCGACTGGCACCATGCTCACGACTCCGCAATGAAAGCGGCGGTTCGGATGCGGACATCTGTACGATCGGTCACATTCCCGAGTGGCGATGCAACGTCAGGCGGCGTACTTGGTTCGTGTGCGCTGACGCTTGGCGAGGCGCAGAGAGGTGCTGGCGGCGGACTGGCTTTGATGATGACCGCCCGACTACACCGCATAGGTTGAGCAGGGGCTTTAAGGTGTCGCCGCGCCAGAAGCATGCCGAGATCGATCACATCGCCAATGGAACGACCGTGCTCTTGTGCGATCTCTCGAAGGATGGTCCGGGTGTCGGCTGCAATCCAGCAATGTAGGCGAGCCTTTCCATTATTCCGAAGCCGAGCTTGGTACGTGGCTTGACGTTCTGCGTCTGATTTCATGTGACATCCTCCTCGTTACTGAGAGGATGCAGTCACGATCAGTTACGTGACTGTTCATGTGCCGTGAAGTGGTGCCGCCTCGACATTTTCCTTTCCCTATAGACTTTTTCCTTGAGCTGAGCAGTGGGTGATGTCCGCACTGATAAGGCGTGCGCCAGGTCTTCCTAGGCGTAGTCGAACAAGTGAGTGGCTCCTGAAGATGAGCGATACGCAGGTGCAAGGGCTTGATGAGATAAAACGTGCACCCTTGTGTGCACCCCATACCTGCTCATTGAAAAAATATCATTGTATTTAAAAGAATTTTTGTAGATATGAAGTTACTGAGCTGGAACATTCAGTGGGGACGGGGCGCCGATGGCGAGGTGGACCTTGTCCGCAGTATTGCGGCGATCCGCATGCTGGGTGAGTTTGACGTGCTGTGTCTGCAAGAGGTGGCCGTGGGCTTCGCGGCCCTGCAGGGGCAGACGCCAGTGGATCAGGTTGCAGTGCTGGCTGCCGCATTTCCGGGTTACAGCGCGCATTTCGCCGCCGGCGTGGATGTGCCGGACGGCGCTGGAGGCCGTAACCTTTTCGGTAACTTGACCTTGTCCCGCTTGCCCGTGGGGCAGGTGTTTCGCCACAGTCTGCCACGCCCGCCGAATGCCGGTGTGCCGAGCATGCCGCGGGTATGCCTGGAAGTTGTTGTATCCGGGCCAGCGGGGCCGATCCGGGTCTTGAACACGCATCTGGAGTATTACTCCGCGGTGCAGCGTTCAGCGCAGATCGACGCACTGCGCGAGTTGCAGGCCGAGATCCGTGAGGTGCGGGAAAGCGTGGCCGGGCAGCCGCAGGGTGAGGCGGCCGATGAGGATTCCCCGTTCCGCAGTTGGCCACGCCCGCTGTCGGCCATCATCTGCGGTGACTTCAATTGTGAACCAGGTAGCCAGGCGTATTACCGCATGACGCTGAAGGGCCAAGCGGGCCCTGAATGGGCTGACGCATGGCCCGCCTGCTACGGCGACATCCCGCATTTGTGCTCAGTCGGCCTCAACGGGGCGGAGTGGCCGGATCGGCCCTATTGCTGCGACTTCTTCTTCGTCAGCACCGATCTGGTGGACAAGATCGACTCGGTAGCCGTCAATCAGGCCACTGCAGCGTCAGACCACCAGCCGGTCATGCTCACGTTGTTCTGAGCAAATCATGGGCTCGCTGCCCAGATTCACTCGTCTTTGAGTTCGAACAGCTCGGCCTGGTATCGGAGCGCGTTTTTCACGTAGCCGTCGGCGCTCGCCTTGAGGCGCCCGATTTCATGGTCGGTAAGTTCGCGAATGATCCGTCCGGGCGAGCCGCAGACCAGCGACCGATCGGGTATGACCTTGCCCTCCGGGATCAGCGAATTGGCACCGATCAGACAGTGTTTGCCGATCACGGCCCGGTTGAGGACGACCGCATTGATGCCGATCAACGTGCCTTCTCCGACCGTACAACCGTGGAGCATGGCCTTGTGGCCAATAGTGACGTCGCGCGCGATATCGAGCGGCACACCGTCGTCGGTGTGAAGAACGGCACCATCCTGGATGTTGGTGTTTTCGCCGACGCTGATCGGGTCGTTGTCGCCGCGCAGAATCGCGCCGAACCACACGTTGACATTGGGGCCGAGATGCACGTCACCGATGACGGTGGCGTTGTCCGCGATCCAGACCCCCTCCTCCAGTTGTGGAGCGCGCTCTCCGAGGCGGTAAATCGGCATGTGTTTTCCTGTTTTAGTTGAGTTTCGGCCGTGCCGCCGAATGGCCGGCCGAAGAGCGCGCCATAATAACAGGGTGACGGTCCAGCGCAAGGGGAAAACGTAGCATTTTGATACATTTCCCGAGCCGAAATAAGGGCTTAGCATTCTTGCGGAAATGCGTTGGAAAATTGCCAAAAATGTCTGTCCGGCCTTGAAAAATGTCGGTCACCGCAGTGCTGCCTTGGTGTTTTCCTGATGGAAGGATGGGAATGACGGAGCTGGATGAACTGACACGGCTGGTGTTGGCGTTTCGGGATGAACGGGATTGGTCCCAGTTTCATTCCCTGCGCAATCTGATCGTGTCCCTCAACCTGGAGGCCGGCGAGTTGCTGGAGTTGGCGCAATGGAAGACCGACGACGAGATTGCCGCATTGCCGCTCGATCTGCAGGGCCGGGAGGCGCTGGAGGACGAATGTGCGGACGTGCTGCTGTACTTACTGCTGATCGCGGATCGGGCCGGCATCGATCTGGACGCTGCAGCCCGTGCCAAGCTGGTCAAGAACGCCGTCAAATATCCGGTCGAGCGTTTCCGGGGTTCGCGCCGCAAATACGACGCGCCGGAGTGATCGTTGGAGAGGCGGCAGGGCGGGCGAGGTGTTAACATCGCGCCCCTGATCTTTCGTTCCCGTTGCCGGGTGCATCCGCCATGCTGAGTTACCGCCATGCCTTCCACGCAGGCAACCACGCCGACGTGCTCAAGCACTTCGTGCTCGTCCAGTTGCTGGAGTACTTCAACCAGAAGGACAAGCCTTACTGGTACATCGACACCCATGCCGGTGCCGGCTGCTATTCCCTTGAGGAGGCGTTTGCACGCAAGAATGCGGAATATGAAGAGGGTGTTGCGCGCCTCCTCGGCCGCAAAGATGTGCCGAAGGAGCTGCGGGAATACCTGAAGGTCGTGCGTGATCTGAACACGGACGGCCGTCTGCGTCTGTACCCCGGCTCCCCGTGCTGTGCTGCGGCGATCCTGCGGCCGGATGACCGCATGCGGCTGTTCGAACTGCATCCGGCCGATAACCGATTGTTGCAGCAGACTTTCGAGAGCTCTGGGAGCAAGGCGCTGATCCTCGAGCAGGACGGCTTCACCGGCATCAACGCCTTCCTGCCGCCGCCGAGCCGCCGCGCGCTGGTCCTGATCGATCCGCCGTACGAGGTGAAGACCGACTACCGGACGGTGATTTCGATGCTGAAGGAGAGCCTGCGTCGCTTTGCGACCGGCACCTACGTGGTGTGGTACCCGAAGCTGCAGTCGATGCAGTCACGGGAACTGGCCGACAGGCTCAAGCGCCTGCCGATCACCAGCTGGTTGAACGTGAGCCTGGATGTTCAGAAACCGTCGGAAGACGGCTTCGGCATGCACGGCAGCGGCCTGTTCATCATCAATCCGCCGTGGACGCTGCCGGAAACGCTGAAGAAGGTGATGCCTTATCTGGTTGAAGTGCTGGGCCTGGATGACGGAGCCAAGTTTGAACTGGAGTACGAGATTCCCTGAGCACGAATGCATAGGGCTGCAACGGCCGGTCGCGTGATGCGGCCAGCGCTTGCAGCCCTGAGAGTTTGCGGCAAATGCCGTTCCCGCCCAAGGCCGGAACGGCATTTCTTGTTTACAGCAGATGCATCTTCCGGGCAGCGGCGGTCAGTTCTTCACGGAAGTCCGGGTGTGAGATACCGATCAGGGCCTGGGCCCGCTGCTTGGCGGTCTTGCCGCGGAGCTGGGCGACGCCGTATTCGGTGACCACGTAGTTGATGTCGTTCTTGCTGGTGGATACATGGGTGCCCGGCGTGAGGGTCGGCACGATGCGGGAAATTGCGCCGTCCTTGGCGGTGGACGGCAGCACGATGAAGGCTTTGCCGCCGTTCGAGCGGTTGGCTGCTCGGACGAAGTCGGATTGGCCGCCGGTGCCGGAGTAGGGGATCGGGCCCAGGCTCTCGGAGCCGCACTGGCCAAGGAAGTCGATTTCCAGCGTTGCGTTGATGGCGACGAGATTATTGTTCTGGCCGGCCAGGTAGGGATCGTTGGTGAAGTCCACCGGATGCATCTCGAACATCGGGTTGCGGTCCATCCAGCTATAGAGCTTCTTTGAGCCGAGCGCGAAGGTCGCGACCATCTTGTTGGGCAGGTAGTTCTTGCGGCGATTGGTGACTGCGCCGGCTTCGATGAGGGTCAGGATGCCGTCACCGATCATCTCGGTGTGGATGCCCAGATCGTGCTTGTGGGTCAGCTGCATCACCACCGCGTCGGGAATGCCGCCATAGCCGATCTGCAGAGTGGAGCCGTCGTCGATGAGATCCGCCACGTACTTGCCGATGGCTTCCTGCACCGGTCCGATGGTCGGCAGGCCGACTTCGAGGATGGGCTCCTCGTTTTCGACGAGGGCGGTGATCTGGGAAATGTGGATATGGCAGTTGCCGAAGGTATAGGGCACGTTCGGATTTACTTCGACGATCACTACCCGCGCCTTGCGGATCGCAGCCATCGTGTAGTCGGCGGCGATGCCCAGCGAGAAATAGCCGTGCTGGTCCATCGGCGAGACCTGCGTGAACACGACTTCCGCCGGCATCAGGCCGCGATCGATCAGCTGCGGCATTTCGGAGAAGTAGCTGGGTGTGAAGTCCACGACACCTTCGCGGAAGCCAGGGCGGGTGGCACCGCTGAAGAAATAGGCCACATGGCGGACGTGCTCGGCAGTGCTCGGATCGAGGTAGCCGAACTTGCGTACCGACAGGATCTGCGACACCTTCACATCGCGGAAGTCGCGACGGTGTTCGGACAGGGCGCCGAGCAGCGCGGGCGGCTCTGCAACGGCGGTCGGCACGATGACGGTGTCGCCATTGTGAACGTGACGGATTGCTTCTGCGGCGGTGGTTCGCTTGGCTGCGTATTGCTCCTGGAAACTCATTGACTTTTCTCCCTTGGTAATCGTTTTAGTCCAGATTAGACCACGCTCCCGTGGCCCAGGCTGTACTCGATTGTAAAGCCGGCCCGTACTTTTCCGTATGGGCCGGATCAAGGAAGGTTTGAGTGACGTGCGCTCAGGGCAGCGCCGAAAGATTGCGTCCCAGACAAGTGCGATGGCGGCCGTCCACGCGTTCGGCGAACCAAGCGGTGGTCAGCTTGCGCTGAATCTTCGGGCTCTTGAGGTCGATCTGCGGCAGCATCTCCCGCGGCAGGCGGGCGCCCGCGGCCTCGGCGAGGGCAAAGACCTTGGTGTAGAGCGGTGTCTGTGCGAACTGCCAGATCTTCTCGAGGCGCAGGTCGCGCGCAATGTCCGTGCGGGACATGCCGAGGCGTCCCGCAATGGAGTGCAATGCAGTCAGCGTGGTGCTCGGCTCCGATGATGGGGTGCCATCCACGTAGCGCAGCAGGTCACCGTCCAGCGCCATAGGCTGGCTGCTGAGGCGGACCACGGCGTTCTGGAACGCGACGTTGCGGCTGCTGTAGCGCCCCGCATTGAAGTCCGCGAAGCGGTACAGGAGCTTGTTGTAGGGCGCCGGATAGTCGAGCAGGATCGCGACGCCGAAATAGACGCCGCCCCGGCGCGTGAACACTTCGGAGCGCACGCTGCCCGGCCGTGGGTAGGGGTAAGGCTTTTCCCTGATCTGCTCCTCGGCGAAGGCCACACTGACCTGCATCGGGCCGCCGGTGCGTACCGGGTTGTAGCCGCCGAGCAGGGACTTGCCATTGGGCAACTCGGAGATCATGTCCTCGAAGAGGGCGTTCATCTGCTTCTCTGTGCGCAGCGCATCGACCCGTGCCTTGTAGCTGCGTCCGTCTGGAGATGTCTTCAGGAAGGCGGTGTCCACCAGCAATTTGGGCAGGTGCAGGCGTTCCCGCCGGCTGTCGATCTCCTTCCACACGATCTGTGACAGGCCGGGCACTGCGGGATCGGCCTGGAAGCTGGACTCCTGTTCGATGACGGCGATGGCGGCGCAGATGTTATCCGGCGTAGGGGGAACGCGTAGTGTCGAAAAGGCTGTGAAGATGTCGGCCGCCCAGCCGTCGCGATCCTTGGCTCCCGGCGGAATGAAGCGGGCCACCAGCGCTCGCCCTTCACGTTCACCAAGGTAGGCGACAGGGGCAGCGATCGGAGGCGGCTTCTGTGCTATCGGAGGCGCTACTGGCGGTGCTGCCGGCACGGCTTGCGGGGTCGGGCGGGGGGCGTCCGGCGTTGGCAAAGGGCGTGCGGGCAGGGTGGGCTCTACCGGTGGAGGAAGCCGGGGAGAGGGACGGGATTCGACGGGGGCGTTGCCGGTGGCGCAGCCGGCGAGCAGGGCGAGGCTGGTCAGCAGCCCTCCCAGCAGGGCTGGCGAGCGGATCACGATTGATCGTGCTGCTTTTCCGCTTCGGCGATGCGCCCCAGGCTGCGGGTGTAGTAGGCCGCGTAGCCGAGGCCCAGCAACGCCATGACGCCAGTCAGCAGAACCGGGCCTTCGGCGGGTTGGCCGGCCAGTACGTTGGTGATGAAGGAATAGCCGAGGACGGTGGCAGCGGCGAAGCCGCCGACGATGCGGACGACGGCAAAGGTCTTTTGCTGCTTCAGGGTGGGAGCGGGCATGAACTGAACGGGGCCAGGCGGATTGAGGCCGCGAGGATCGGACTTCTCCTCGCGGACGTCAAGTTGCGTTGCTTACAGCAGGCCGCGACCGAGCCAGTAGCCGCCGGCGGCAATGATCGCCGAGCAGGGAATGGTCAGGATCCAGGCCCAGACGATGCTGCCGGCAATCCCCCAGCGCACGGCTGCTGTGCGGCGCACCGAGCCAACGCCGACGATGGCGCCGGTG
The DNA here is from genome assembly GCF_056724025.1 of Zoogloea sp. JDB1. Lineage (NCBI taxonomy): Bacteria > Pseudomonadati > Pseudomonadota > Betaproteobacteria > Rhodocyclales > Zoogloeaceae > Zoogloea > Zoogloea sp. JDB1. Next base: position 4,284,168 of record NZ_CM161496.1, on the reverse strand, counting down.
ATGGTGTGGGTCGTGGAGACCGGGACGCCCAGTGCAGTGGCAATGAACAGGGTGATTGCACCGCCTGTTTCGGCACAGAAACCACCCACCGGCTTGAGCTTGGTGATGCGCTGCCCCATGGTCTTGACGATGCGCCAGCCGCCGAACAGGGTGCCGAGGCCGATGGCCATGTAGCACAGCACGACGACCCACATCGGGACCGGATCACCCTGGGCGGTCACGCCGGCGGCGATCAGCAGCATCCAGATGATGCCGACTGTCTTCTGTGCGTCGTTACCGCCGTGTCCGAGGCTGTACAGGCCTGCCGACAGGAGTTGCAGCCGCCGGAACCATTTGTCCACCCGGCGCTGGGTCTTGTTGCGGCACACCCAGGCAACGATGACGAGGATCAGCGAGCCAAGCACGTAACCGAACAGTGGCGAGAGGATGATGAAGGCGACCGTTTTCCAGATGCCTGCACCGATCAGCGTGCCGGTGTTGCCGGCCTTGGCAATCGCTGCGCCGACGATGCCGCCGATGAGGGCGTGGGAGGAACTCGACGGAATGCCGTAGTACCAGGTGACGATGTTCCAGGCGATGGCGCCGACGAGGGCCCCGAAGATCAGGTAGTGGTCCACCGCCGAGGGCTCGATGATGCCCTTGCCGACGGTGCTGGCCACCTTCAGCTGGAAGACGAACAAGGCGATGAAGTTGAAGGTGGCGGCCCAGGCCACGGCCTGATGGGGCTTGAGCACGCCGGTGGAAACGACGGTGGCGATGGCGTTCGCAGCGTCGTGAAAGCCATTCATGAAGTCGAAAAGCAGGGCGACGACCACGAGCCCGGCAATGACCCACAGGCCGATCTGTACGTGTTCCATGGATGCGCTCAGGCGTTTTCGAGCACGATGCCTTCGACGATCTTGGCGACGTCCTCGCAGCGATCGGTGATGGATTCGAGCTGCTCGTAGATGGCCTTGAGCTTCATGACCTGAAGCGCGTCGCGCTCGTCACGGAAGAGCTTGGACATGGCGCCGCGCATGATGCGGTCGGCGTCGGTTTCGAGGCGGTCGATTTCCTGACAGGTCTGCAGGATCGCGCTGGCGTTGTCCATGTTGGCGATCAGGCCGACGACAATCTTGACCCGCGTGCAACAGGACAGACTGACATTGGCCAGTTGCAGGGCTTCCGGGGTGATGCGCTGGATATGGTAGAGCGTGGTGCACTCGGCGACGTCCTGGACAGTGTCGAGAATGTCGTCCATCGCATTGATGAGGCCGTGGATCTCGTCGCGGTCCAGCGGCGTGATGAAGCTCTTGTGGAGCTGGGCGATGGTTTCGTGGGTGATCTTGTCTGCGGCTTGCTCGATCGCCTCGATGTTGGCGATGTGTTGTTCCGCGCCGTCCAGATCCTGCATCAGCGCGACAAGGGCTTCACCGCCGCGGACGATCTGTTCCGCGTGGCTGTTGAAGAGTTCAAAAAAGCGCCCCTCTTGGGGCAGCAGGCGTCCGAACATGTGTAATTGTTACCAGGTGATGACGGTAACTTTACATTTTATCAGACGCTTAGCTGCTTCACGAAGGGGGCTTTGTGGAAGTGTGGGGCGAATGCAACGGATGCCAGCCTGTCAAAGCGTTCGGAGTGGTGGCGGCGTCCGTGATCGATCAGGTGGTGAAAATGCTGATGGATTGCATCAGGGTTTCGGCTTGCGCGGCTTGAAACCGCCACCTTCGCGATTGAAGTTGCCGCCGTCACGGTTGAAGCCTTCCTTGCGGAAGGGCTTCTTCGGTGGTGCTCCACGGCCACCGGGGCCCGGGCGGCCACGTTCGCGGCTGGCTTCTTCGGGGCTGGCCAGGCGGAGGTTTAGCGGCTGCTGACGGACTCGTGCGCGGCGCAGAATCTGGACGACCTCGTTGGGCAGATCGGCCGGCAGTTCGACCGTGCTGTAGTCCTCGAAGAGATTGATCTGGCCGATGAAGCGGCTTTCGATGCCGGCTTCGTTGGCGATGGCGCCGACGATGTCCTTCGGCGATGCCATGTGTTCGCGGCCCACATCGATGCGGTAACGGGCCAGGCGGCCTTCGGCGAAATCGCGGCGGCGCTCGAGGATCTGGCCGCGGTTCTCGCGCGGCTCGCGGGCGTCGCGCGGTGCGCGGGGCTCGGGCTTGCCGGCGGCGAGCTGGGCGATGTCGGGCCGGCCGGTGTCGGGCATCTGCAGCGGACGGTCCTTCTGGGCCAGGAAGGCCAGCGCGGCGGCGATCTCGTGGATGCTGGCGTCGTGCTTCTCTTCCATGCCGGCGATCACGTCGAGGAAGAAGTTCAGGTCTTCGGATTCCAGCACTTCGGAAACCTGTTGCCGGAAGGCTGCGACGCGCTTGTCGGCGACGGCTTCGCGGCTCGGCAGCTTGAGCAGCTCGATCGGCTGACGGGTGGCGCGCTCGATCTGGCGCAGCAGGTGGTTTTCCCGCGGGGCGACGAAGAGGATCGCGTTGCCGGCACGGCCGGCACGGCCGGTACGGCCGATGCGGTGCACGTAGGCTTCGGTGTCGTAGGGAATGTCGTAGTTGATGACGTGGCTGACACGTGGCACGTCGATGCCGCGGGCGGCCACGTCGGTGGCGACGACGATGTCGAGGGTCTCGTTCTTGAGCTGTTCGATGACCCGCTCGCGCAGCTGCTGGGTCATGTCGCCATTGAGGCAGGCGGCGGCATAACCACGGGCTTCCAGCTTTTCGGCCAGTTCGACGGTGGCGGTCTTGGTACGCACGAAGACGATGGCGGCGTCGAAGTCGTCCTCGACTTCAAGGATGCGGGTCAGCGCGTCGAGCTTATGGGCGCCGGCGATCTGCAGGAAGCGCTGGCGGATCGTGGAAACGGTGGCGGTGGCCGCCTTGATCTTCACTTCCTTCGGCTCGCGCAGGTAGCGGTGGGCAACCCGGCGGATAGCGTCCGGCATCGTGGCCGAGAACAGGGCGGTCTGACGCTCGGCGGGGATGTGTTCGAGGATCCACTCCACGTCGTCGATGAAGCCCATGCGCAGCATTTCGTCGGCTTCGTCGAGGACCAGTGTGGTCAGGCCATCGAGGTTAAGGCTCTTGCGCTCGATGTGGTCCATCACTCGGCCGGGCGTGCCAACCACCACGTGGGCGCCGCGCTGCAACTGGCGGAGCTGGACGACCATGCTCTGGCCGCCGTAGATCGGCAGCACGTGGAAGCCCGGCATCTTGCTGGCGTAGCGCTGGAAGGCTTCGGCCACCTGGATGGCCAATTCGCGGGTGGGGGCGAGCACCAGCACTTGCGGGCTGCGCTTGTTGATGTCGACACGGTCGAGGGCGGGCAGCGCGAAGGCGGCCGTCTTGCCGGTGCCGGTCTGGGCCTCGCCGAGGATGTCATGGCCGGCGAGCAGATGCGGGATGCAGGCCGCCTGGATGGGGGAGGGGGTTTCGTAGCCGATCTCGGCCAGGGCCTCGAGAATCGGGGCCTGGAGGTCGAGCTGGTCGAAGCGTTCGATGGAAGCGGTCATGGGAGCGGGACGCGGGCCGGGTGATGGGTGAAGCGGTCTTGGGCCCGGAAAAAAGAAGCGGCTTCAGAGGAAACCGCGATTTTACCGGAAGCGCACCCGGCCGTGCCGTCGCCCCATCACGCTTTGTTTACGGTTTTAGCATCCTGACCGAAAAGAATCTTCCTCGATTCGTCGTCCACCGTCGGTGCCTTGTTGATGCCTTCGGCGAGCGCGTAGGCGCGGATGGTGGCCGGGCGCTGCTGGATGGCCTCGAACCAGCGCTGCAGGTTGGGAAAATCCTCCAGGCGCTGGCCCTGGCGTTCGTGCGGGACAATCCACGGATAGCAGGCCATGTCGGCGATCGAATAGTTGGTGCCGGCGATGAAGTCGCGGCCTTGCAGTTGCTTGTCGAGGACGGCGTAGAGGCGGGCGGTTTCCTTGACGTAGCGTTCGATGGCGTAGGGAATCGGCTGTGGGGCGTACTGCACGAAGTGGTGGTTCTGCCCGGCCATCGGCCCGAGGCCGCCCATCTGCCAGAACAGCCATTGCAGCGTGGTGATGCGGGTGCGGGTGTCGGACGACAGGAACTGGCCGGTCTTTTCGGCCAGGTACAGCAGGATGGCGCCGGACTCGAAGATGGAGATCTGCGCGCCGCCATCCGCCGGCGTGGTGTCGACGATGGCGGGAATGCGGTTGTTGGGGGCGATGTGCAGGAAGTCCGGCTGGAATTGCTCTCCCTTGCCGATGTTGACCGGATGGATCCGGTAAGGCAGGCCACTCTCTTCCAGGAAAAGGGTGATTTTGTGGCCGTTGGGCGTGGTCCAGTAATAAAGGTCGATCATCTCGCGGTTCTTTCAGGCGGAAGGCCGCCGTTCGTCAGCCAGGACCCAGTCGGCGTCCAGCGCGCGCATCGGCACGCCGGCGTCGGTGGGGATGCGTCCGCTGAGCTGCAGCTGCAGGTAACGCATGCAGGAGACACGCAGGAAGGAGCTGAAGTTCGCGTGCTCGTCGAGCCGGCCGCTTGCGATGAGTTCGTCGTACAGCTTGCCGACCAGTTGCGGAACGCTGAGGCCGTCCCGTTCGCCGATCTCTTCCAGTACGTTCCAGAACAGGTTTTCCAGGCGCAGGCTGGTGGCGACGCCGTGCAGGCGGATCGAGCGGCTGCGGCCGGCGTACAGGTCGGGGTCGGCGTTGATGAAGATCTGGCACATGCTGCGATGACTCCGTTAACGGGAACACCCCCGCCAGGCCATTCTAGGCCGGGTGGGGGCGTCGTGCCGAAGGGGATGGCTCAGTGGCTGATCCGCGTGCCGAGTACCGTCAGGAACTGGGCGATCCAGGCCGGATGGGCCGGCCAGGCCGGAGCCGAGACCAGGTTGCCGTCGGTGACGGCCTGGTCCACCGGGATGTCGGCATAGGTGCCGCCGGCCAGTTCGACTTCAGCCCGGCAGGCCGGGTAGGCGGAACAGGTTCGACCTTCGAGCACGCGGGCGCCGGCCAGCAACTGGGCGCCGTGGCAGATGGCGGCAACCGGTTTGTTGGCGGTGAAGAAGTGGCGGACCGCTTCGACTACGGCCGGATACATGCGCAGGTATTCTGGCCCGCGCCCGCCCGGCACCACCAGCGCGTCGTAATCTTCGGCGCGAATGTCGGCAAAGGTCGCGTTCAGGGCAAAATTATGGCCCCGTTTCTCGGTGTAGGTCTGGTCGCCTTCGAAGTCGTGAATGGCGGTGGCGATAGTGTCGCCCGCCTTCTTGTCGGGGCATACGGCGTGCACGGTGTGGCCGACGGCGAGCAGGGCCTGGAACGGCACCATGGTTTCGTAGTCTTCACAGAAGTCGCCGCAGATCATCAGGATTTTCTTGGGCATGCCAGTCTCCTCGGTTGTGGGTGTGGTGCAGGAAGTGTGGCGATGGAATACGGGCTGCGGGTGGTAACCGGTTACCGCGCCCCCGAATACGGTCCGGCATCGTGATCCGATGCGGACAACATGAACACATGGAAAGGATTGACTGGATGGATTTCGTAATTGTTCCGCCGCCCGTGGTGGCTGTGCCGGTGGTTGGCAAGGATGCCTTTTTCCCGGTGCGCCGGGTGTATTGCGTCGGGCGCAACTACGCCGCCCATGCCCGTGAAATGGGCTCGGACCCGACGCGGGAGCCGCCGTTCTTCTTTTGCAAGCCGGCAGACGCGGTGGTGCCTGTGGCGCAGGGGACAACGTTCGAGCTGCCTTATCCGCAGGCGACGACAAACCTCCATCATGAGATCGAACTCGTCGTGGCGATCGGCAAGGGTGGGGTTGATATTCCCGTGGACGAGGCCTTGTCCCACGTGTGGGGCTACGGAAGCGGTCTCGACATGACGCGCCGCGATCTGCAGTTTGCGCTGCGTGACAAGGGGCGTCCGTGGGAGCTTGGCAAGGCTTTCGACCAGGCGGCGCCCGTTTCTCCGCTGGTGCCCGCGTCCGTTGTGGGCCATCCCGGCAAGGGCGAGGTGTGGCTGAACGTGAACGGCGAGTCCCGTCAGCGCGGTGATGTGTCGGACATGATCTGGTCGATGGCGGAGATCATCTCCAATCTGTCCACGTATTTCCGGCTGGAGCCGGGCGATCTGATTTTTACAGGCACGCCGGAAGGCGTTGGCCCGGTCGTGGCTGGTGACCTCATCGAGGCGGGCGTGGAAGGCGTCGGCAGCCTGGCGGTGCGGATCGTCTAGCCGGAGTCGGGCATGGCGGCGCTGCCTGGCGCCGCCATGCCTGGGCTTACTCTGAGCGCAGTGCGTCGGCCCAGCAGTTGGGCGTTTCGAACAGGCGCACGCGCTCGAGGCGCAGGTGGTTGCCGTAACTGTCCCGATAGAGCGGATCGAGAATGCGGAAGGCTTCTGCGGCCAGGTTCTCGGCAGTCGGCACCACGTCGAGAATGACGGTCTTGTGGCCGGGCATGCTCTGCAGGAAGTCCACCACTGCAGTGTCGTGGCGATAGGCCAGGAAGGCGTGATCCCAAACGTCCACCACGTATTGCTTGGCGATGGCCTTCACGTCGGCAAAGTCCATCACCATGCCGTTAACCGGGGTGCCGGCGGCCTGGATGATGTCGCCGGAGAGGGTGATCTCCAGTCCATAACGATGGCCGTGCAGGTGACGGCATTGGCTGGCGTGGTCGGGGATGCGGTGGCCCGCGTCGAATTCCAGGCGGCGCGTGATACGCATGGGGAGCACCGGGTAAACAAAAAAGGTCCCGTATTATACGCGCCTCGTTTTTGGAGCCGGATAGTGCCATGAACACCAGGCAGCAGATGCTGACCGTGACGGATCACAACCGCAGCTACATCGACATGACCTACGTCTATCCGGTCGTGTCCCGGCGGGCGCGGGGCGTGTCGGTGGGTATCAATCTGAATCCAAACAGTGCCTGCAACTGGCACTGCGCCTATTGCCAGGTTCCCGGTCTGGTGCGCGGTGCGGCGCCCGAGATCGACGAAGCGCTGCTGGCGCGTGAGCTGACGGGTTTCCTTAATGAATTGGTTCACGGCCAGTTCATGGCCGAGCACGTGCCGGAGGACGCACGCGTGATTCGCGACATCGCGTTCTCGGGCAATGGGGAGCCGACGAGCTGTGCGACCTTCTCGAATATTGTCAGGCAGGTCGTACGCATCCGCAACGAAGCCGGGCTGGCGCATGTGCCGATACGCCTGATCACCAATGGCAGCCAGGTGGACAAGCCCGATGTTCAGGCAGGGCTTCGCCTGCTCGCAGAGGCGGGCGGGGAGGTGTGGTTCAAGCTGGATGCGGGCACGCAGGCTGATATTGCGCGCATCAACGGCGTCAGCATTCGACCTGAATCGCATGCACGGAGGCTGGCACTGTGTGCGTCGTTATGCCCGACATGGGCGCAGACTTGCATGTTCCGCTGGGATGGCAAGGTGCCTTCCGCGGAATTTGTAGACAGCTATATGGAGGTGCTGGAGCAGGCGGGCTTGGCTTCCCTGAAGGGAGTGTTGCTATATGGCCTTGCCCGTCAGTCCTTTCAGCCTGAGGCAATTCACCTTCAGCAGCTCAGTGCCGACGAACTCGAATCGATCGCCGGCAGGCTGAGGCAGAAAGGGCTGGCCGTGACAGTCAGCCCTTGAGGCTCGTACCTGCTCAGTGAGCGACGCGCTCTTTCTTCTTGGCGCGGGCTTCCTTCTTCAGCGTCTTGAACAGCTCAGGGTTGGTGGACTTCAGGTATTCCACCACTTCGACGTCATCCTTCTTGATCTTGCTGATGTCCACCTGTTCGATATGAACCAGGCGAAGCAGGGCTTGTACGGGGCGCGGAATGTTGCGGCCGCTTTCGTAGCGGGAGCCGCCGCTTTGGGTAACGCCGATCTTGGACCAGAACTGGGACTGGTTCAAACCGAGCTTACGGCGGATTTCGCGCACATCAACTTTTTCAGTGGTCTTCATTTTGCCATCCTCAAGGGGTTGTTCACTCTGTCAGTCTTTACAACAGACTAGCTGCTGTCTGATATAACTTTCGTTATATGTCGGAAAGTATAGATCACTACTCGCAACACATACAACGCCATATTTGCATGGACTAGGGTTTTCCACAGCAATTTTTCGTGACATGGCACACATCGTTACGGAAAAATCAGTGGGGCTGCACGTCGCAGCGATATCCGTTAAGATCACGGGTTTCCCATATCCTCATCTTCTTAGAAGTCAAGATGGCGCTCATAGTTCAGAAATATGGCGGCACTTCCGTCGGCAACCCCGAGCGGATCAAGAACGTGGCCAAGCGGGTCGCGAAGTTCCAAGCCCAGGGACACCAGCTGGTGATCGTCCTGTCCGCGATGAGCGGCGAGACCAATCGCCTGATCGCGCTGGCCAAGGAGGTCAGCACGAATCCCAGCCCCCGCGAGCTCGACGTGGTGATCTCCACCGGCGAGCAGGTCACCATCGGCCTGCTGTGCATGGCGCTCGAAGAACTGGGCATCAAGGCACGTAGCTACACCGGCGGCCAGGTGCGCATCCTGACCGACGACTCCTACACCAAGGCGCGCATTCTTGACATCGACGGCGACAACATCCGCCGCGATCTGGATGCCGGTGCTGTCGTGGTCGTGGCGGGTTTCCAGGGTGTGGACGAAGCCGGCAACATTACTACGCTGGGTCGTGGCGGTTCCGACACCACCGGCGTTGCGCTGGCGGCGGCTATTCAGGCCGATGAATGCCAGATCTACACCGACGTGGACGGCGTGTACACCACCGACCCGCGCGTCGTGCCGGAAGCCCGCAAGCTGGACACCATCACCTTCGAAGAGATGCTGGAAATGGCCAGCCTGGGTTCCAAGGTGCTGCAGATCCGCTCCGTGGAATTTGCCGGCAAGTACAAAGTGAAGCTTCGTGTTCTCTCCAGCTTCCAGGAGGAAGGTGAGGGCACCCTGATTACCGTTGAGGAAGACAAGAACATGGAACAGCCGATCATCTCCGGCATTGCTTTCAATCGCGACGAAGCCAAGATCACCGTGCAGGGCGTGCCGGACAAGCCGGGCATCGCCTACCAGATCCTCGGCCCGGTGGCGGATGCCAATGTCGATGTGGACATGATCATCCAGAATGTCGGCCATGACGGCACCACCGATTTCTCCTTCACTGTCAGCCGTGGTGATTTCGATAAGACCAACAAGATCCTCGAGCAGGTCCAGGGCCACATCGGCGCTCGTGAGATCCAAGGCGACCGCACGATGGCCAAGGTGTCCATCGTCGGCGTCGGCATGCGCTCCCACCCGGGCGTCGCGTCGCGCATGTTCCGCACGCTGGCCGAGGAAGGCATCAACATTCAGATGATCTCCACCTCCGAGATCAAGATTTCCGTCGTCATCGACGAAAAGTACCTCGAACTGGCTGTCCGCGTGCTGCACCGCGCTTTCGGCCTCGATCAAGCGTAATCTTGATTTGACAAAGAGCTGCAGCATGTCTACAATGCGCAGCTCTTGACGGGAGAGTTGGCCGAGAGGTCGAAGGCACTCCCCTGCTAAGGGAGCATGCGAGCTAAAACTTGCATCGAGGGTTCGAATCCCTCACTCTCCGCCAAGAAACTCAGAAAAGCCCTTGATTTTCAAGGGCTTTTTTGTTTTTGTCGTTCGGTGGTGTGCCATCTGGTATGCCATGGCAGGCTGGCTTCGGTTGATCATCGTTGGACAGGGCTGGATAAAGTTCTGACTCCTGCGCTCATACCCGCTTAGGGAGCAGGCTCGCTCCGGTGTAATCTGACGACCTGACCTCGCGAAGCGGTGGGTTCGGTGTCCCGGCTCGGTCGGCACCTGCCACGTTGCTTCGTTTTGCTGAACTGATCGCTCCTATAGCCAGCAAGCTCAACGGCAACAAAAAAAATCAGGGGTGGCAGCCCGTAGTTGGAGCGAACCGTGAGCACTGAGGCCGAGTAGGATCGCAGGGTGATCTACGACGATCTTTCAGTCTTTCTTGTAGCAGGGCGACGATGAAGACAGCACCGCATGAACACTGGTCGGCCGAGTTGATCCGGATTGGAAACGCGGCGGTGCGAGAGGCCCAGCAACGCAACCGCCAACTGGGCATCCCGAACTGGTATTCGCTGAATGGGGTGCTGGTCAGCGATGCTCCACGCGAAGAGGCGTCTGGCGCCGTGGAGCCACGCCAGTCGGTAACGGCACCCCAGCCGCCCCGGTGACCGGTTGGTAACCCATGCGGCGAGGGCACAGAAGGTTAATTGCTCCCTACGCGACCTTGGGCGGAATGCCGTCCTTCGTTCAAGCGACGATCCAGTCGATTCCGCAAGGGATTGACCGGCATGTCCGCCGGAACTGTGTCCGCGCTAGCCTCCGAACCGGCTGCGCCGATTTCCGGATAGAACTCTTCGACCACCGCCGTTCCGTCCTCGTCGAGTTCCTCGAACGCCCCATTCGCAAACCCCACCCGCGCCGCCAGATCCAGCGCCGCCTGATCAAACCCCGCTTCCCTGCGTCGTGCCCGCTCCGCTTTCCCTTCGGCCAAGGCTTCCGCCAGCGTCATCCCTGACCGCACCGTCAGATCCACGTAGTAGATCGGTGCTCGATGCGACTGCGTCGTGGACTTCCCCCGCAGCCGCAACTCCAGCGGCAGGCACGACAACATCCCGCCCGACAACGCAAAGAAGTAGGTGAGCCGTGCGGCCAAGGTTCGGATGCTGTTGAAGCCTGTCGTCCGGAACACGAAGCTCCCCAACTCATCGTCCTCCCCGATCCGCACATTGAGGCGCCCGTAGGGCTTGCAGATTCCCTGGCCGAACTCACAGCCCTGCGGCGTCGGGCAGGGCAGGCCCTGAATGCCGCTGGCGGTCGCCCGCTTGCAGGTCTCCCCATTCCCGACACACACCGGCCGTCCGCTCGCCCGGTCGAACAGGCTGTAGTTCGCCCGCAGGTTGAGATCCACCTCATCGAACAGCAACCGCACCGGAATCGCCCGCAACTTGGCTGTTCCCGCGCTGGCCCGCAGGCTCTCGTCCAGCGGATGATGAATCCACCCGTCCCGTGCCTGCACCTGGCTGGTGAGCGTGAACTCGTCATCCTTCTCCGGTAGCCGCTTGCCGCCTTTCTCCACCACCTTGCCGATCGTGATCCGGCCGATCACCGGTGGCGTCAATGCCAGTCCCTTGATCATCATTGTTCCTTTCCGTGTGGGCCATCAGGCCGAAATTCCTCTGTGACGGCCATGCCTGTGGGCATGGCCGCTATGCCGTCCCGTCAGGCGGTGACGACGAAGCGCCGAACACCGGGCTTGGTTTTGACGTACTGTCCGCTGAGTTCCGGGTAGTCGCGGGTGAGGGCGGAGACATCGAGCACGCTGCTGTCTTTGCTCCGCTTCCAGCTTACTTCCCCCGTCTCGAAGAGCGCCCGTGTCGCATCGCCCATGCGCTCCTGGATCTGTTGCTTCAGTTGCGACTCCACGTCGGCGTCCCGGGCGAGACTCAGCCGTACATTCACCAGGTCGGAGAACAGCGCCGACATCGGCCGATCCTCGGAAAAGTCCAGGATGCGACCCGAATCGAACGGGTACAGGCAGCGCAAGGCACGCTCTGCCGACTCAGACCCATCCGCCGGGGGCGGGGTGTCCGTCTCCACGTAACGCCAGAACGCTGCCTCCAGTGTGATCAGTTTGTCGATCAGCTCCCCGTCCCGCTCGATGCGATGGATCTGTAGCTCCTGGCCACCGAGCAGCACTGCCACATCCGCAGCCTGCTTGCTGGTCACCGCGAGCTGGTGCATCACCTGCAACTGCACGTACTCCGGCACCCCGTCCTTCCAGTGGAAGGAGCCGTGAATACCGGCGGTCTTGCACTCCAGGATCTGCACCTCTGGCGCGCCAATCACCTCCCGGTCGATGTTGGCGAGCATCCATGGGGCGTCGGGATGCTGCAGGACTGCATTTACCCTCCGCACCTTGTGGCCGGTGCGCCGGCTGTAGTGGGTGGCGACGATGGGTTCCAGCAGGGTTCCCCAGTACATCGGGGAGGCTTCGTCGTGGGGATCAGCCTTGGGGAGAGCGGCATCCCGGCCGGTTTTCTCGAGCCAGAGCTCCAGCGGCGATTTGTAGGGACTGAGTCCCACCGCGGCAGCGGCATCTGAACTGCCGATCCCGCGCTTGCGCACATCCAGCCAGGCCTCCCGGGACAGCTCCCGGGTCTTGACGAGCTTGAGCGCCTTTTTCACGGGGCGAACCTCAAGCGAAGGGGCAACGGCCGTCATGACGGCTCCTTTCACTAAAACGAAGACGAAAGAAATCCCCGGCCGGCACACACCGGGCGGGGAGGGGAGATAGGGCGAAAACTGGGGAGGAGAAACGAAACCGAGCCGGATTCAGGCCGCCAAGGCCAGGGCTTCATCGAGCGCACGCTGTTTGAGCACCGCGCCCTGACCGAACCACGCGCTGTCGAGGCGATAGGCGTCATTGCGCGCCCGTCGTTCGTGATCGACAAACTCGGTGACCGCATTGAGCAAACCCCAGGCCGTGCCTTTGGCGGCATCCAGCTCCGCGCCGTGACCATCGCCGCCATACATGGCCTGGACCTTCTTGAGCGCCCGCTCGTTGACGAGACCCCGACCCGAGTCCTGAATCGAGTCGCTGTTGCACAGCACCCGCAGGAAGTAGTTCATCGCCTCATGGCTCTTCACCTTCCGTTCGGACAAGGTCTTCATGCGGTACATAAAGGCATCCCACTGGGAGACCGCGACGCCCAACTGCTGTTTGACTGCCTGGGCATCGAAGCTGGTGCGATGGGGCACCTTGATCGCGGCGCTCGCACCGTTCAGCGCCACGGTCAGCGTGTTGTTGCAGACGACCCGCACGGTCGTTGGCGTCGCTGTCGTGGCGAGGGTGCCGTCGCAGGAGGTAGCGAGGAGCAGATAGCCCATCACGAGATCGTTGCCCTTGAGGACCGTCTCCTTGCCGGTCCGGGCCAAGGCCCAGAACTTCCGGCCTTCCTTGAGTACGCCGGCTGTTTCCAGTTCATACCCCGAGATCTCCACCAGATCCCGATAGAACTCCAGCACCTCCCGGGGCTGGACGACCTGATAGCGGTCACTGACCACCGACAGCGGCTGATGCGTGTCGCTGCGGTACAGCACCTTCTGATCGGCGAAGGTTTTGATCGAGCCGAGGCTGCCGGCCTTCTCGGCCAGGTAGCAGACCGGTGTTTCGAGGATCTGCCAGTTCATGCCGGCTTTGTCAGCCCACACCTCCAGTGGTTGCTGGGGCGGCAGGGCATTGCCGAGTTGATGCCAGGGAGCCTCGCCGACGTAGGCCATGTTTTCGATAAGGTGAGCCATGGTGATGCCTTTCAAAAGCTGGGGACGTGATCAGGCCGCGGGGCAAAGCCCGCCAGGGCACGTCAGGACAAAGGGGAGCAACAGCCGAAGTGCTGTGCGGAGGGGAAGCGCCAGGAAGGTGAAGCGAAGGCGAACTAGCGCCGCTGGCTGAAGGTGTGGCCGCAGTCGAGGCACTGATAGTTATCCAGCACGTGCTCATCGACAGCCTCCCCGACCCGGGCGCCGGCAATCCCGCCCGTGGCGCCGCCGATCAAGCCGCCGAGTAGCGCGCCAAAAAGCCCGCCTAGGGCGATGCCGACAGGCCCACCGACGGCGCCAACCGTGCCACCGATCTCGGCACCGCTCAGCGCACCAGCCGCACCCGTGGCAGCACCACTGGCTGTGCCGATGACGCTGCCGGCTTTCTTGGCCCGATCTCGGGGGGCGATACGGGAGGATTGGCAATGAGGACAGTGAATAGACATGACGAACTCCTTGAAGAAACGGTGAGAAGAAGAAAGGCAGTGCAACCAGGGGGCGTTCAGTACTCATCGGGACGCAGCAGCGTCGTGATGCGCCGGTCGGCTTCGGTGATCACCCACAGGCGCTCGCCATTCGGCAAGGGATAGGCGGACAGCGGTCGGGTGTGGTTGATCAATGCTTGCTGATTGGCCGCCACATCCTCCGCATCGAGATCACCCCAGTCCCCGTGCAGATGGCGGGCAATGAAGCGGATGGGGTGCAGGTTGTGCGCCTTGAGCAAGGCTTGGGCGCCAGGGGTACAGCAGATTTCGCCGAGATCGAAGAGTGGCGAGGCAGGGATCGGCGATTCAGTCACAGAAGGCATGATCATCTCCGGAATGAAAAAAGCCCGAGCCGGGAGGGGCTCGGGCAGGAAGGAATGAGCAGATGAGAGACCGGCAGTGCGGCATACAACCCGTCCCGGCACCCCTGTCAGGTGAGGCGTCCGAGAGGGCTTGATCGTTGGTATCTCCGCTAGCTCACTGGAGTGATATGTGACTGAAATTAATTTGAATCGGGCTGCCAGGCATCCCTGAGCCACTGGGGAAGGAAGGCACTCATGGCGGTGCCTTGGTAAAAATTTACTGCATGCACACCATTATTTGAGTAGTACGTGGCGCCTGGGTTAGCCACCGAGTGGGGATTCGACCCCCGCTCGGCAGACATCTGGAGAGCTAACTTTTCATTTAAAAGAGCCAACTTTTAATACCGGTGTGGCTGAGCGGGCACTGGGACGCCACTTCTCCTGTGGACCTTCGGAGGCATCCGATGTGGGAAACGTGCTGACGCAGTGCCGTCGGTAGAGGGGGGCGGGGAGAGATTGGCTTATGGGGCGGGGGCGGGAGAGTCAACCTGTCTTATGCCCCATCTGTCAGCGTCGGTTCGGCGCCGCGTGCCGCTCTACATGGCTCGATGTCGTGTCGGCGAAGTCTTGCGCGGGAGGGGAGCCTGCCTTGTTGCGCGCTCTGACGCCTGCCTTGCCATGGGCACGACGCATTCTGTGCCTCCCGCTACACCCAATTACACCCAATGAATCTGTGCATAAACTTCCTTGCCTTTGTTTTTCTTTTCTGTCAAGAGCGTTTGGCCAGTAAAAAAATACTGGCCAACGCGAATTCACGTCTGACGCAGTTCCTCCTACCCTGCACCCGTGATCAAACTTGAGGAGGACGGCATGATTCCGAGCGCTGAAACGAGGCCGAAGGTGGTGAGGTTGAAGACCGTTGTGTCGCGAACAGGACTGGCTCGGTCAACGGTGTATGACCGCTTGAACCCAAACTCACCTCGATACGACCGGACATTTCCACGGCCTTTCAAAATCGGCCTGCAGGCCGTGGGATGGCTCGAATCCGAAATCGACGCCTGGATTCTCGCGAGCGTCAGTCAGCGAGAGTAATGGCCAGGCTGAGAAAACGTATGGGCTGAATTGGCTATTAGCTACGTTAACTTTGTATAAGTGTTTTTTATAAATGGTCTGAAGGTAGAGGGGGTGTTTAACTTATTTCCGCATCGAAATGGGGATTTGCAAAGAGTAGAAGTGTTGGTATTTATATAATCGAAACTAATGAAGAGAAAGGAGTGAAAATAAATAAGAGAGAATATGAGCTCGTTCACATGAAAGGAGGCGTGAGAAGAGTCTTAAAATGAATGGATTGCCTGTCAGGGAAGGAAAGATGAATGGCGAAAAAGACGGAGATAGACCAAGAGGAAGAACGCAATGAAATTGAACGTGCTCTGATCGAAAGCACTGTTACGTATTTCGAGAGTCAAGGCGAGACAAAGGTAGCTTTGACTGTCGAGTATGATTTGATGACGGAGTTGTCCCAGATAGAACGCCTGATGAAAGATATCGGAGCGTCAGAACATGCTCTGTTTGCGTTGGAGGAGAGAAAGAGGGGAGGGCTCTACTTGAAAAAGTTTCCTCTGGGGGAGCGGTTCATTGCAGCGCTGAATTACGACATCGGGGAGATCAAGCGTCATTTCGAGCAGCATGCGTTCACTCCGCATTTTGAGCTCTTCGAGGAGTGCGTGAAGGCAGCCAGGCTGGATGATTTGGCCCAGTCGGTGAAAGCGAGTGAGCCTGGTGCACTCGAAGCATGGTGTCGTGCATTGAGCGTTTGCGTGAAACGTATTCGTACTCGGCTTCATAGCCGGGCGTTCAAGAGCCGTGTGAGTCTCTTCCGGAGAGTACCGAACGAAAACTATCTGGGTCTATGTCGATACATAGATAGGCTGTTTGAAAAGCACTCCAGACTTATTGTGATTCGACTTGATCTCGGTTTCGGCAAGGATCATCGTTGGCCAAGTGGATTGAAGAGTCCCGTTACGTTTGAGGAAGCGATTACCTGCCGGGAGCGCCTCTTTAATAATCGGCGCTGCAACCGGATTTTTAAAAATATGGTGGGATACGCTTGGAAGCTCGAGTATGGCCTCGATAAAGGGTTCCACTATCACCTGCTCCTGCTTTTTGATGGTTCAAAGCGTCAGCAGGACGTCACGATCGCGATGGAGATCGGTGAGTACTGGAAAAAGGTGATCACCAACGGCAAGGGCGTGTACTGGAACTGTAATGCCAATAAAGGGGCCTATAAGGCTTGCGGAATTGGACGAATTAATAGAGGCGACATCGAGCCCAGGGCGATTCTGAAGGATAAGGTAGCCATCTATCTGACGAAGGTCGACGTTATCCTGAAGCTTGTGATGCCTGATGGACGTCGCTCTTACAACCGGGGAGGGATGCCAAGGCTTAAAGAGAAGTGAATCGCCCCGGGTTTCGCGGAGGCTCCTACTCTTGAGAAGATGGAGCCATGAAAAAGACAACGAAATACGCCCCGGAAGTACGTGAGCGTTCAGTGCGGATGGTGTTCGAGCAGCGCAGTGAGCACCCGTCGCAATGGGCAGCGATCCAGTCGATTGCAGCGAAGATCGGTTGCACGGCCCAGACACTGCACGCCTGGGTTCGGCAGCACGAGCGGGATACCGGACAGCGGGACGGGGTCAGCAGTGCCGAGACCGCACGGATCAAGGAACTGGAGCGGGAGGTTCGGGAGCTGAAACGGGCCAACGAGATCCTGCGCCTGGCTAGCGCATATTTCGCGCAGGCGGAGCTCGACCGCCGCAACAAGTGACCCACGACTTCATCGACATGCACCGGGAGCGTCTCGGGGTCGAGCCGATCTGCAAGGTCTTGCAGGTTGCCCCGTCGGCGTATCGACGCCGGGCGGCACGTCGGCGCAACCCTGATCTGCGTAGCGCCCGGGCGCTGCGCGACGAACGCTTGATCGGGGATATCCAGCGGGTCTGGCAGGCCAATCTGCGGGTGTATGGCGTGCGCAAGGTGTGGCGGCAGTTGCAGCGGGAAGGCATCGAGGTGGCTCGCTGCACCGTCGAACGTCTGATGCGGGCCGAGGGACTTGTCGGCGCCCGGCGTGGAAGCGCCGTCCGCACGACTCGCGCGGATCCCGCTGTGCCTTGTCCGCTGGACCGGGTCAATCGGCAGTTCGTGGCCGAGCGCCCGAATCAGCTCTGGGTCTCCGACTTCACGTATGTCTCGACCTGGCAGGGATTCGTGTACGTCGCCTTCGTCGTCGATGTGTTTGCCCGCTACATCGTCGGCTGGCGCGTCAGCCGCTCCATGCACACCGAGTTCGTGCTGGACGCACTGGAGCAAGCCTTATGGGCACGCCAGCCCCAGCGGGATGCCCTGATCCATCATTCGGATAGAGGGTCGCAATACGTGTCCATCCGCTACACCGAGCGACTCGCCGAGGCGGGCATCGAGACGTCGGTTGGCAGCAAGGGGGACAGCTACGATAACGCCTTGGCCGAGACGATCAACGGACTCTACAAAGCAGAGTTGATCCATCGCCGTGGCCCATGGAAAAGTGCTGAAGCGGTGGAACTGGCAACCCTCGAGTGGGTGGCCTGGTTCAACCATCATCGGCTGCTCGCCCCTATTGGCTACATGCCGCCGGCTGAAGCTGAGGCAAACTATCACCGCAGTCAAACCGCTCAGGCTGTCATGGCCTGACTTAAACCAAATGGCCTCCGCGAAACCCGGGGCGATTCAAAGCGTGCGGAATCAACCATGCCGGAAGAGGTGGCTTTGTAAGTGCTCTTGCCGAGGAATGCCTACTTGCGCTTTTGTGTGGATTTCAGGTTTTCGTTCAGTGACTTGTAGAGTTTTTTGATATCTTCGTCAGACTTGAATAAACGATTGATTTGACCGGAAAGCTTGTCCTGGGCCTTTTCGCTCTGACTTGGAAGTAGGTGTTTCGCCAAAAACTCACAGGCGTTTTCCTTGGATTTCCAGTGAGCTGCATGTTCAGGCGCTTGCATGACGCCAAGGACTCTTGCCTTGAGCTCCGCCTTGATCGCATTCAAGGTCTCTATCCTTGCTATGGCACCTCTTCTCCCTCTTGCCTGAGGTGAGCCGTCGTTAGGTGGTGCAATGAATGTTTGGCGAATAAAAATGGGGACTAATAATAGGTTGTACGTAACCTCATGGGGCTGCTTGAGGTTTAAGTAATCTATAATTAGAAACCTAATGAATAGGAGGTTGGAAAGTCCCCTTTTTATAGGAAAAGTTCTTTCCAGTGGTGGCGCAGAAAAGCCGTCGGAATGAATGTCGGAGTAAAGGTCGCCATTCGTGTCCTTGCGGTATCTCTCCAGAGCCGCGTTGTACAGGGCTATGTAGTCTTCGGATGGCGCGCGCAGCTTAAAAAAAGTCTCGGCCGTGTACTCAAGAATAAATAACGCCTCGGCACATCGTTGTAGAAATGGGTTTGCCTTGACGATTTTGGGGGACGCTTCGTCAGGGAGAGGCGACTCTAAGAGTTGAGATGCGTATGCTGTAAATTCTTGAGCGTCCTTTGTTTTGCCATCGTTTAGCGCGTCTTGCGCTCTTTCAATGCACCACGATGCATTTGAAATTATTTCTAATAGTGAGGTGTATTTGCCATTTACAACAAGATTGTAGAGAGTTTGAGTGGCGGTTTCGCGTGAGATGCTGTCGTGAGTGCTCGTGAGTCCCGCGATGTCGGTGGCGGAAATTTCTTCTGCGTATTCTTCAAGAATTCTATCTTTTATCCGATTGATCTCCTCTTGAAGCGTTTCTTTCGAGAAGAGAAAGCTTTCTTCGATAATTTCCTTGTTAAGGATGCTTTTGCGGGGTTCGCGAGTGTTTTCGTAGTCTACTTTATCTTCTATATAGCAGTTGAAATCGAATCCGTTTGACATTTTCTGTCTGGTCTGGCGAGGAGAGTGAGCCGCTCACGCTTTGTTGATTGATTGTTTTTTTAGTAATAGAAAACTCCTTTCGGAGAGTCCTTCGTTTTGGCTCGCAAAGAGCTCTCAAGATTGCCAAGTGAGGGCCGTGCGTAGTTATTGGCTTCCTTTCGTAATCCACATTTCGCGATCTAGGGCCAACTGTTCTATAAGCTCAGCGATTAGGTTCTTTTGGTGCTCAGACAACGAGCGGTAGCGCTGAAGAAGTTTCAGATCGCTAGGGGTAAGCGTCTCCAGACGTAGATCTGCTGCGGTGATGCTCCCGCCTGCGTTGGCGGTGGGCTGAGCTTCTGGGATGCCATAGCGCAACCATTGCGCGGATACGTTCAGCATCGTGGCCAAGGTACTGATCTTGTCAGGGGCGGGCTTGCTGAGCCCCGCGAGCCATTTCTGAGCGGCCTGGTTTGTGATCTGACTACCTGGATGGCTTAAGTTGAACTGCAGCGCGAGTTCAGAGGGGGATTCGATCTTCCTGGGTCCCCGTTTGAGCGCCTGCTTCAGTCGTGCCGCGAAGGCCTGATTGTCTGGGTTGCGTGCCATTCCGAAAGTCTGCGAGAACGGCGCCAAACAAAGACAACCATTTGGTTGTTGAAAAATACCAATCGATATGCGATGCTCGACATGACGTGGGTACATGCTGCTTGCCTGTCCTTTCCCCAAGGACGGTTTGCGTCGTGCTGTGCAGACTGCATTGCTGGTCGTACTTGCAAGCGAGCAGGGTTGCCGTTAGGTGTGGTTGGTAGCTTGAATGACAGGGTGTTGGCTATTGGAGAAGTGAAGCATGAGCAGCACGCGAGACGATTTGGCTAGAAAGCATGTAGCCGCTATGCAGGAGTACGACAGGCTCGTCGATAAGGAAACAGCACTGCGGCGCGATATCGATAACTCCTACGGCTTAGAGGAAAAGACTCGGCTGAAAAAGGAGCATGAGTCTTTGCTTGCCAAAATTCGTGAAGCCGACAAGAAAGAGAAAGAAATCAAGCGCGAGCTTGATAAGCTCAGTTGATTGTCGGGCTGATTTTTTCGGAAAATAGGAGGCGTGATGAGCGAAGAAGATGGTGAAAAAAAGTATCTCAGCGTTTCAGGCGAGCTCGATGAGCTCAGATATGGTGCGAGTGCCGCTGATAAGAGCATCGCTGGCTTAAAAATCGTTGGCAAAGGTTTGTTCAACGTAACAAAGTTTGCATTTGGTGAGGTCTTGCCTGCCGTTATCTCTGCTCAAGAAAAAGAACTGAATAAGCATAAGAAGTAGGGCCGTTTGGTGAGGTTGTCTAACCCAGCATTCCTACATCTTTGCGAAGGTGGAAGAATTCAAATGTCTGATTACTTTTCGAGGGTGAAATGAAGGTGATTCGTCGTTTTATTGTCGCAACGGCCCTTGCTGTTGCAGGTATGTCTGCTCAAGCTGGAGGTGCGCCTAAGCTGATCGCAACCGAAAACGGTACCGTAAGTGGAACGTTGATGTACGCGACAATGCAGTATTGGATCCAATCTGGCAAAGAAGCTGTTTGCGTCAAGTATGACGACAAAGACGAAGAGCGCTTGATGCCGTTGGATGGCAAGAAGGTGACTTTTAGCGGCTCGATCCAAATCTGGGCCAATCAAAAAATGAAGCGTTGCATTGTTGTCGGGCCCAACTATCCGAAGGAAGTGAAGTAGGGCTCAGATTTTTTGCTTTTAAAAGGAGAGACGTATGCGTCAATACAACCATGTTTGTGAAGATTGTGGGCACGAGTGGGAAGCTGGTCATGAAAATGACCGTCAGGCGGATGCGGCGACATGTCCGCGTTGTGGCTCTGATAATACTCAGGCCAATCGCGCAGGCTAATGTTTTAGCAACAAGACAGCCAACCCTAATTCAGCGGTTGGCTGGTCGAGTTGCTGGAGTTTCTAGGCATGCAGCGCGATAGGAAAGTGCTGCTTTTTCGGTACTTGTTAGAGGGCTCACGCAAGGAATTCGAGGCTACTGACGCCAGTCGCTTACGCAGACCCTAGAGGGGTGAGGTTGCGGCCATTTTCGTAAGTTGAAACAACTGGGAAGCGGCCACTCTGTAAAATTCCCGTAGCCAAACCAGGTTAGCTTTGGGTGCATGTGGATCCTCAGTCTGCTCAAGCCCTATAGCCCGCCGCAAATGCCGGTCCTGCCATGTGAATGCCGGCAGGACGACCCCACTCCCAATTCGGCGGGAGTCCAGTCCGTGCCCATGCAACGCCACTGCCTGCGTTTCTACATCCACGAAAACCACCGGCACGACAAGAAGCTGGCTTACGAGTGGCTGCTTGAGCAGTCCGCCGAACTGGGCGTGCTGAACGGCAGCGCTTTTCGCGCTATCGCCGGCTTCCGTACCGACGGGCATCACGACGACGACCTCATGGAGTCCCTGATGGACAAGACCGTCGTCGTCGAGCTGCTCATGGATGCCGACCAGGCTGGCCTGCTGCTGGCCCGCCTGAGGGAGGCCCGGCTGCCGGTGATGATGACCCGAAGTGTCGTCGAGTTCGAATCCTTCACCGGCTAGGCGGCTCCATATCTCGCAGCTCCTTCGCGTTGTGCATCCGCGGCTTATAGAAGCACTTTTTCTGGCAAAGCATCCCTTGTCCAGGCAGCGGGCTCGATGGCGCGTACCGCTGCAGACCTGTGCCACACGGTCCTCTTCATTGATTCGGCGACCCGCAACGTTGAAGTTTTCGAGATCTTCGAAGCTCATCCGCACATTCAGTGCCTCCCTGTCCTCGCTGATGGGATGCTGATCGGGCTGATCAATCGGCAGAGCTTCATGGTGCAGATTGCCGGCCGCTTCCACTGGGAGGTCTATGGCAAGAAACGCTGTACCAAGGTCATGGACGATGCCCCGATGGTTATCGATGCCGCGGCCCCGATCCAGGAGATTGCCGACCGACTGGTCGGCGAAAAGCCGGGGGTGCAGCCGGAGAGTTTCGTTGTTGTCTGTGAGGGCGAATTGCAGGGCGTGGGATTCACCAGCGACGTGCTGGCTGCCTTGAGCCAGCATGAACGCCGCGCCGCCGCCGAATTGCGACAACATCGCGACCGGCTGTTCACGATGGTCGAGGAGCGCACCCGCGACTTGCGATTGGCCAAGCAGGAGGCCGAGCGCGCCAACCGGGCCAAGAGCGATTTCCTGATGCGGATGTCCCACGAGTTGCGCACGCCGCTGCACGCCATCATGGCCTTTGCCCAGTTGGGCTTCCAGCGGCATTCCGATGCCGATCGGCACAAGCTCGGCAGCTATTTCGCTCGCATCCATGAAAGTACGGTCAAGCTTTCCCAGCTCGTGGATGATTTGCTGAACCTGTCGCGCCTCGATACAGGGCGCATCGTGCTCGATATCGGGCATGCAGATCTCGGCGATTTGATCGCCACGGTCCGTGACTCTTTTGCTGATACGGCGAACCACCGCAATATCGTGGTCCGTCTGGACCGACCAGATGTCCCGCTGCCGCTTCGCGCCGATGCCCAGCGCATCGGTCAGGTGCTCGCAAATATCTTGGGGAATGCCCTCAAGTTCTCGCCGCTGAACTCGGAAATTGTGCTCAGTCTGGTTATCGAGCACAGAGAAACCACGGAGCAGCCCGAGAGTTATCGGCTCGATGTCGTCGATCAGGGGCCGGGAATTCCCGACGATGAACTGGAGAGCATTTTCGAAAGCTTTAACCTGTCGAGCCGGACGCAGACCGGCGCTGGCGGAACCGGTCTCGGGCTATCCATTTCCCGCGAGATAATGAACCTCCACGGGGGGCACATCACGGTCCGCAATCTGCCTGCGGGCGGTACGTGCTTCTCGCTTCATTTCCCCACAGGTTGAGGCGGCGTCGCAGTCGAGTGCTGTGGTGACGTCGCGTAACAGAGCGTAGAGCTCGAAATGACAGGGTCAACGTGAACAAGTAGGTATAACACCGGGTGTTTGGCCATCACGTTGATACGAGCTTGCTTGGCAATATCATGCCCTTCTGTAACGGTGAGGTTCCCGTTGATTTCCAGATGGACGTCGGCCAGGATCATGTCGCCCGTCTTGCGTGTTCTCAGTTCATGGAACCCCAGAACGCCGGGGGCGGCCAGAAGCTCCGTTGAGATCGCGGCAATTTGCTCTTCGTCGGCGGCCCGGTCCGTAAGGTCATGCAAGGCATCCCACATGAAGCTCCATCCCATCTTGCTGACCATGCATCCGACTACCAGGGCGGCGATCGGATCAAGCAGCGCAAAACCCAGCAGATTGCCGGCGATGCCGATCCCCACCACCAGGGATGAGGCTGCGTCGGAGCGGGCGTGCCAGGCGTTGGCGACTAGCATGCTTGAACGCACGCGCTTGGCAACGCTCAGCATGTAACGGAACAGCAGCTCCTTGGCGATCAGTGCGGCGAGTGCCACCCAAAGCGCAAGCAGATGCACGGTGGGAATAGACTCGGGCGTCTGCAGTTTATGTACCGCCGACAGCACCATCCCGACGCCGACCGCGAGTAGCAGGCCGCCCAGAACCAGGGAGGCGGCATTCTCGTAACGCTGATGTCCGTAGTGGTGATCCGCGTCAGGCTCCTTCTTGCTGTGGTGCACTGCCAGCAGAACGACGAAGTCAGCAATCAGATCGGACAGGGAGTGCACGCCGTCGGCAATCAGGCCTTGAGAGCCGGAGAGGAGGCCGGCAAGCACCTGTACGATCGTCAGCGCAATATTGACGATTACGCTGATCCAGGCGCCCGGTAACGGTGGCTGTGGCGGAAATCCGTCTGGGGCTGCAGCAATCACGCCCGTAGCCCAATTGTTCAACAAGGTCGGCCGCTATCCAAAAGGTGTTAAGAATTTACTGTAGCCGTGCTGGACTCCCGACGAGAACAATCCGCCGCATTCATTCTTTCGTATGCACGGCGCGCATTCAGGTGCAAACTCATTCTTCCAATCAGATATCGATTTGACGTAGTAAGGCTCAACATTCTCGGCCACTAGGCAGAGCGGTTGGTTGTATACCGATACCGGGATACCGTAGCTATGCAGGATCCCCACCGCGTCACGGAGTTGATCCCGGTAGTCAATCGGATCGATCCAAAGGGCATCGATGTTTGCGCGGGTGAAGCCCGTCATTTCGAGCCCCATTAGGGCTACGTGGTCGACAAAGAGCAAGTTCCGAGCGATGAACTCGGCCAGCCGCGGGAGGCCCGCGTAGGTTTGCTTATGGAGGACGACCCGGAGTTCAACTTTCTGCTCGTAGCGTTTGAGGTTCAGGATGCCCCGAATTGTCTCATCGTAAGCACCACGCGCCTGCACAACGTAGTCATGGAGGGCCGGATCGTCTGAGTACACGGGGACACCGATCATTAGGTCCGGATGCTCGACCGCCGCATAGGCCCGAGCAAAAGCACCGTCGGCGAATTTGCGCCCGTTCGAGAGCACATGCAGTGAGGCCTGGGGTAACCAGTTCTTGATGTGACGCAGCAGACTAATGAACCCATCACCGAAGAGAGTCGGCTCACCACCTGTGATGCCCAGGGATGTGGTTTCCTTGGGCATCAGACGAACAGCCTCCAGTGCCTCGTCGAGAAGCCACCGATCATCGATGCGCTTGGGCGGCTGGGAACACATCAGACAATAGTTGTTGCACTGCTCAGTCAGCAGCAAGCTGTTGTGTTTCGACGAGGCCCGGAACAGAGAGCGGAGTCGCCCGTTTCCCAGCGCGATAACGTCTCCATCGTCGAGATAGTCGAACTCCGGCCCAAGCACCGTGCAATCCGCCCCACCCGGCAACTCTGAAGGCGGCTCGCCGTATGTCAGATAGTGCTGAAAACCTTCCGGCAACGGGGCTGCAGTCGTCTGGAGAAACGCTTTTCTACCCCTGAGTGGCGGGGGGAGGTTTGGGTTGGTGCTGAGGCTCAAAACCCGCTGAGTGGTGGCAGGCTGTTGCCTGAGTTCAATCACTTTGCCGGCGAGCGTCAGCATCGGCTTACCCACTTCATGAAGATGGCCTTGGCGTCCTTGTCGGAGCGCATCTTGTCCAGAAGGTATCGGATTACGCCCATCGTGCGCTTACAGAATTCTGATTCTGGCTTTCGGCCGAGAGCGTCGCCGAACATTGCGTGGTGGAAGACTGGATCTGCCCCGCACCACGGCTCGAAGGCACAATCTGAGCACATAGGCGCGGATAGCGTGAAGGAGTCCTCTAGGGCGGTCAGAAGCCCATCAGCCGTGAAAATCTCCTCGTAAGTGTTTTGGTGAACATTACCGATCCGGAATGTGGAGTCACCCATCTCGTGGAGCATCCGACTCTCATCCGAAGCGTAGACATCTCCGTCGTAGTTGAAGACGACTGCGGCGATTCCGGCGCCAGAGGGGTTCATCAGGTCTACGAAACCAGGGTCGTTCGCGGTCAGCATCTTCGTCAGAAGGATGACCGAATACTGCTCGACGAAGGGCGTTCCCCTCCTGTTGAGCTCCAGAATGTACTCCATCCCCTCGCGGTAGAACTCCAGCCAACGATCGGCGTTGTAGGCTTGGTAGGTGCGAGTTTTGACGGCAAAACCGTAGGGCGAGAGGTGCCGGAGGAATATGCCG
Source organism: Zoogloea sp. JDB1 (assembly GCF_056724025.1). Classification (NCBI taxonomy): domain Bacteria; kingdom Pseudomonadati; phylum Pseudomonadota; class Betaproteobacteria; order Rhodocyclales; family Zoogloeaceae; genus Zoogloea; species Zoogloea sp. JDB1. The sequence goes on along the minus strand of NZ_CM161496.1, from coordinate 4,258,519 downwards.
TCAAAGTCATGCCTTAAGTACTCGTCGATGATGTCCTTCACACGGTTCATGCTGGCTGGCGACGTAGTCATTAGGGCCGATACCGAGTCGTAACCCACGATGTCCCGTGCGCGGCGCAGGCCTGAGACAAACTTGGCGTAGCTGTCGCGACCGGGCCGAGGACGATTCTTGTTGTGGAGATCCTCAGGGCCGTCCAGTGACGATGAAAGGTAGATCTTGTGGTCCCGGCAGTAACTTAGAATTTCATCCGTCGCGAGAGAAAGAGTCGTCGCGATGACGAATTGTAGACTACGGTTTTCCGCGCGGTTTCGTTCTTCGGCAGTCTCGACCACATGACGGATCAGGTCGAAATTGAGGAGTGGTTCGCCCCCTTGAAATTCGATCTTGATCGCTGGATTGGGGGATCTGAAAACCAACTCAAGCGCTTGGTTAGCGGTTTCGACCGACATGTCAAAGGCCGCTTTGTCCTGCGACTGCCGGGAGACCTGGCAATACTGGCAACTGTGATCGCATCGGAGCGTCACGACGAAAAGGTGCAAGTTGGTGAAGTTGCGCAAATGCTCGTAACGCGTACGAGTTTTGATTGCGAGAAGTTCAAGGCTCGCTACATCTTCAGGTTCGCGGATGAACTGGCGGGACCGAAGCTCACCATAGGTTGGACTTGAAGGAGGGAGTTGATGCTTGACAAGTAGATTGAGTTGATCACGGTCGATAAACAAGAACTCTCCGACAGCGTTGGTGATGACGGCCTCCTGTTCATTAATCCACTCGAAGCGGAACGGGAGTAGTTCATAACGACCAGGATCGGGAAGAAAGTACTGAAGTGGTTCAAACCTGCTCATGCCTGAAGTCCAGACCGTGAGAACGCAAGCGCCAGGATCAGGTTTCGCACGGGCTCGGTTTCAGCCTTAATCTGCGCACGCAGTTGTTGGTCCAGAAGCTCGCGCTTGAAGTCGTCTACGACGGCCTGGAGGTCCTGATGCCGGCCCTCAATTTGATTGATCTCGCACACAATCTGGTCACCATCCTTCGAGATCAGGATCGTCAGCCGATCAATGAAGCGGTAGGCCGCCTTCTGGACAGCTTCAATGGAATAGACGGTTTCGTTTAATGCTAGACGTAGAGCCACGGAAGGGAAGTCCAAAAAAAAACGGCCCGCAGACCGGCTTCAGCGGTTCGGCCTACCCGTTGGAGTTAGTAACGGCTGGAGTAGTGCGAACTGTGGGAGGCGTGAGAAGCGTGTGATGAGTGCGAATGATGGTAGGCCATCATCTGACCGGTCACAGCGGAACGTTTCATCACAAAGTTGAAGACATCACCAGCATCGGTGCGGACCGCGATTGTTTCGGAACCTTGAGCACTGGCCGATGATGCGGTATCGAGGCTCTTGCTCGGTTCAAGCGGAGTGTTTGGGATGGCGGCTGAGGCGGACTGGGCTGCAAAGCCTGCCGCGACGGCAGCGAACGACTTCAGGAATTTTTTCATAATTTTCTTCCTTTTGGGGAGTATCCCCGAATGCTATGAACGGAATTGCCTTGAGTCAATTAGACGAAAGATATACAGGCATGCCTTCGACATATTTTCCTAGCCTTTAGGTTGAGCCCCGGGTAGTAATTCGATTCCGGTGCGTTTCACAAGCTCCTCATACGAAATCGGCTTACTGCCGCGAGCATCGTCCCGATTCTCGATCCAGTAAGCCCAAGCGCGATTGGCCTGCGGGTCATACACAAGTTTATAGAGATGTGCCGGGACCCAGACTTGCCCAGGACCGATCTTTTGGGGCTGCTGATCGAAAGCAGGCCCTGTGAACACGTAAACTGGCCCGCCGGCCCGCATGACGTACTGGCGAGTTGCCTTCTCGACCGCTTTAGCCCAAACCCCTCGGTTGTTTTCTGGTGCTTGCGGGATCATGTTCGCGAGCGAGAATGATTGAGCCATCGCTTGGGCTGTGGGCATGTCACCGGCGGGAGCCATGTGGCCACGGTCGTAGCCGGACCCCTTGTAGTCTTCCAGGGTCGCTCGTTCGGTGGAGCGGAGGCGAGCGTCAGCAAAGAACCTGTTGGTCCGAACCTCATCTTTTGCGTCCTGAAGTTGATCTGCTGTGAGTTTTTCTACGGAGTAGATGGGCGTTTTGCTCACCCCAGAGTGCAGTACAGCAAAGGCATCGAAGCAAAGTTCACGAGCGATCAGTCGGTCGGCGTTGGGAACCTTGGGAATTGCCCCAGGAAAGAATTGAGGACACGCTTTGAAGCCTGGGTCATTTGACGCTGAGAAGGTGGGAGATACCAGGATGGATAGAGCCGCAGCAACTAGGAGTGTATTGAAGCGAGTATGCATTTTATCTATGACGGGTAAGGCAAGGGGCCGCGGTGCAAGCGGGGAATGCGTTGCAGGATGGGATTCGCCAGCAACGTACGATAGTGCGGCATGCATGGCGTGACGAGTAGCAGTGACCGCCTATCTTCGGCACATTGATCGGTGACGGTTGAGGGGCTGCACTGTTTTCTGAATGGGCGCGCTTCTATGCTGAAATGGAGACCTTTTCGGTCGAGTTAGTTTTTGATTGTGCGAAATGGATCTTTGACAAGGAAGGGGCTGTCATTCAGCGATAGCGCGTGAGTAGTGCCATATAGCGGGGGTCGTTACCGAGGGGGGCCAGGTCTGGAGATGCATCCAGTAATTGAAATCCCCGAAATCCGTGTAAGAAGGCGTCTCGCAGGCTGCGTACGGAACTGTCCGGGTCGCCGTGGCGCATGTGCAAAATGGCAAAGTTGTAATCCACCATCGGATCATTGCCGTACTGTTTGCGGGCCTGGATCAGCAAAGCCTCAGCCTCGCTCAGCTTGTCCGCTGCCAGCTTGCGCTCGGCCTCACGGATCAAATCCACCGAACTTGCCGATTGATCTGCTGGGGGGGATTGAATCGGCTGGGAGACTATGGGCTGCGAACTGGAAAATCCGCTGGGTTGGTTCGTCGATAGGCTGACGGGAGCGTTCGGGGCTGCTGGCGGGATAATGACCGCCGGTTTTTCTATTGGAGTGTCAGGAGCTGCGAGGGCCGGCCCGACAGCTGCGACACGTTGGTAATAGATTTTGCCGACTAGCGGCATGTCAAAGGATATCCGGTTGGTGTTCTCGAAGCGGAAGGACAGGCCTAAGCCCAGGGGGGCCTCAAGAGTGACGGTATCACCGCTGGGGTTGATCGATGAGATGGGGATGGTGATATCTCCATCCATTGATCGTAGTTCATTGCGATTCACCACGAATTCCGGCCCCATCGGCACACTGATGCCCTGTAGTTGAACACGTTCGGCACGCCAATGACCCAGGATGCGCTCGCTGTCGGATTCAGCGCTGCATGCTCCCAGAAGAATGGCTATGAAAATGCTCAGGGCGAAGCGTGGGATGAGTCCGGAAATGCGATGGGTCATTTGGATTGTGCGCGGTATTGAGCGACAAGCGCAGTGAATCGGGGGTCTTTGCGTAGGCCGTCTAGATCGGGATCCTGATCCATCTGGTCGAAATGGCTGAAGCCGGCCATGAAACTGGCTTCAAATTCCTTCAATGCATCATCAGGGCGATGTTGCTTGAGGCGCAACACCGCTAGGTTGTAAGAAACCAGCGGCTGCTTGGGGTCACGTTCGCGGGCCGCGACGAGATCCTTCTCGGCATCCTCAAGCTTGCCTTGGGTCATCTTGGCGATGGCCAGCTTGAGCATTTCATTGGACGCGGCCTTATTGCTGGCTTGTTCTGCGCTGGCGGCGTCGCCGGAAGTGAGTTTGTCCTGGCTTTCCTGACGCAGGGCCTTGGTTTCGGCTTCGGAGGGCGCGATACCCGGCGTCACGGCCGAATTTGTTGTCGCTGCGACGGCACTGGGGACCGGGTTTGCGACAGGGGGCTGCACCGAGGCCTCCTGAGTGGGAGATGCTACTTCTGGCGTCTTGTTATGACCCGTCGTGAAGTAATATCCGCCGCCAGCCAGCGCAGCCACGGCGGCGACTGCTGCGACGATTAGTGGCGGTTTGATTCCGCCGCCACCGCCACCGTTGGGTGCCTCAACGATTTGCAGCGGGGTGCCGCAGGCCGGGCATTTCAGATCTTCGCCAGGGGCGCGTTCGAAGATTTCGAGCGAGTTAGCCTTGTCGCAGTCACCAAGGCTTATACATTTATATTTCGGCATATTGGTTCTCTTTGGTATGACAGTATCGAATTCATGCGTGGCTCGACCGATGCTATTGGGCGTCGGTCGAGAGCTGCTGTGTTAGTCGCTTTCGGCCGGCGCGCCAACGATTTCGAGGAGAGGGGTCTGCATTGCACTGAGGGCCAGGAATGCCGGATCCTGGTCGTCTTCACCCGCATCGGTGAAGCAGGTGAGCACCATCTGCCGATAGGCATCGCGCAATTCGATCTTTTTGTCGATGTGCTTGTATTCTGCGTCGATGCGTTTCCCGACTTCCTTTTCGATGGCTGTCTGGATTTCAGCGGGGTGATCGCCCTCAAGTACGTCATGCCATGTCTTGCCCTGCAGCACCTGGACCTTTGGGAGGCCGTTGGCGATATGGGTGAATACCCATTCCATCAGGCCACTGGTCTTGTTTTGACGTTCCTTCACCATGCCAAGCAGGTGGGCGATGAGGACATAGGGCTTGCGCTTGGCCTGGGCCTTGAGTTCGGAAGCTGAGCGGGCAAAGAGAGGAGGTAGTTTCTTGCCATCGCCCTCGCCGTGGAGCAGTACGGCTTCCTTGGAGTCGCCGAGGAGACCGTCGTAGTGACGCTTGAGCTCACCCAAGGACTCGACGAAGCGCGCCGGCATCAGAGAGGCAATCTTCATGATCACGATCTGATTGGATAGCTTGCCGACCGTCACCTTGGTGTCGGAGGCAGGATCCTTTTGCTCCTCGAACAGCGTGGACAAGGTACTGCGGAAGTCCTTCTGGTTCTCGCACTCGGGTAGGAATACGCCGATGGTCTGGGTGCGGCCTTGGCTACCCCCCGCGTTATTGGCAACGATGCGATCTACCTCGGTCTTGTTGAATACCAGCATGGCACCGGCTTCCTCGTAGAGTCCGGAGACGAATTCCTTGAGGCCGCTGGGGTTGGCGTCGTATTTTTTTTGCAGCCGCTCAACAATGTTTACGTGCAGGACCGGAGGGAGGGTCTTGGCGATCTCGGCGTGGGCCATCTCGACGATGCGGGCCGATTCTTGGGATAGGGTCGAGATCACGCTGCCCAGCGAAACGCCCTGCAAGAGTTGATCGAAACCGTCTACATCGGTGCCAGCCAACTCGATGAGGGACTGGCGGACCCGCTGGGTACGCGCAGCCTGGGCAGCCTCGTCGACAATCAGGGCCTTCATGACGTTGCCGATGGCACTCTGGTCGAAGATGCGTTTCTGATAGACGGAGTCCGCGTTTCCAAGGCGTGCAGCCCGTTCCTGATTCACCTTTTCGGTAGCTGCGGCCAAGTGCTGGTGCAGGCCGTCGATAGTGCCGCGCAGTCCGGTCAGCTGTTCCTTGACGAAGGGAATCAGGCTGCATGCGAACTTCAGGCCTTGATGGGTGGTGTTCAGCGTGTACAGATCCTGCAGCAGGCTGCTGATGTCCGAAAAAAGGGCGCCGCGTTTGTCGGTGAGGTGTTTGCCAAGGAATCCGACCTTATTGAACTGGGCCGACATCTCGGCGATGCGCTGCTGGATAGCGGCCAACTCCGTGGGGTTTTTTGCGACACGTTCAGACAGCAGCTCCAGCCGTTCATTGAGCATTGCAATCAAGCCGTCGGTGAATTGACGCAGTTGGATCAGCGAGGCGTTACCGGCCTTCCAGCGGGCAAACAGATCTTTTTCGATGTGGCGGCCAATGTGACGAGCCATCTCGAGGCGCGCGTTGCCCTTGACCTCGTAGAACTTACGCACGCCACCCATGGTGCGATAGGTGTCGTCGAAGACCTTGGCAAGCCGGCTATTCAGCACGTGGATCCAGTTGGTCTCCTCGACCGTCTTGTCGGCCTTGATGTCGGGCACCTGCGAGCTGACGATCTGCTTCCAGTATTCGCGAGGAGGCTTCCACGACGCGTTCTTGGCGTCGTCTTCAAGAATGCCGGTCTCTAGAGTCAGGTGGGCGTCGGTGAGAAGCAGGGATTGCTGGGTGTCGGGCTTGCGGGCCTCGAAACCCCAATCCTTTTCCACCGCTTCGTCGGCATAGCCTTCACCCTGCCGGAAGTTGTTGTACATCAGTTGGCGGGTGGCCTGTTCGGCAAAGCCGTAGGCGAGGAACTCCTTGATTTCCTGTTCGGGGACCACCACCCGCTTGATGCCGAAGGACAGGAAGAGCTTGGCCCGGGCTTTGCCGATATCTTCTTCGCTCTCGAAGTTCTTGATATCGTTCTCGCCCTTTTCCGCGCGCCCGAGGCCTTCCCATTCCTTGTTCATCGTCTTCTGGAAGATGAACTCACCGACGATCCGCGGCACTTCCGATTCCACTTCAAACGGTACGTTGTGCTCGTTGATGTTGTTGATTAGGTAGCAGCCGTTGAAATAGATCTCATGTTCGAGGCGCGAGCCGTCGAGCAGATGGGTCGGTTTGTATTTGCCGACCGCAAGCGCGTTGAGTTCCGACAGTGCGGCGTAACCATTCGCGTAGTAAGGGGAGAAACCGGCCACATCCTTGACGCGCTTGGAGTTCTTCTCGGGCAACATCGCGTAGATGAGGATGTTGTAGCGGTTTGCATCCGGGCACTTGTGGCGAATCTGGGCGACGGCATCCACGACAGAGCCGCTGCCAGTACCACCGGCCAGCCCGCACACGATGTGGATTACTGCGCCGGTGGTTCCGCTACCCGCCTCGAGTACGGAAAGGCGGTCCTCAAAGGTCTTCACGAAGCTGGCTGCGTTTTGGGCGAACACCAATCGACCGAGCTTGCGTCGCTGGGCAGCCCCTGCAGTGGTTGCCATGAAAACATCGAATACGCTGCGCGGCTCGATCCAGTCTTTCAAGCCGGGAAAGGAGTCCGGGTCGTCGAGTACCGGGCGGACACCGCTGGCCTTGTTGATGATGTATTGGCTGCGGGCCAGATCGATTTCCTTGCCGAGAACCTTCCATTCGTCCTTCTTTTGGAGTTCGTCTTCGGACGTGTCGATGTAAAGGAATTCGAAGCGTGCTTCCGATGGGCTCTTGCCCTGGGCATCCCTGCTGCGCTCAATGGTCTTGCGCAGATGGCGGATGACTTTACCCCCGGTGCCACCAAGGCCGACGATCAGGTGGTTGTTGCTCATGGGTTTCTTTCCTGTGGAATCAAGGCGGTGAGTGGGGCCCGCAGAGTCGGACCCGTACCCGGTCTGCTTATTGGTGAACCAGCTTGATCTTCAAGTACAGGCTGGTGTCGGGGGCCGTGGCTTTTTTGACGACATACGATGCCGTCTGCGTGCCGCCAGCACCGCCGCTTGTATCGTCGTCGGTGAAGGCAATGCCCTTGGAGGCATAGGAGTCACCCTTTGAAGCGTTGTCGGTGCAAGCGCTAGCATCGGTGAAATTGATGCCCTTGGATGCATAGTCGCGGCCGTCTGAGGGCTGTGGGCTCTTGTCTGGCGTGGCAGGCTGTGCGCAGCTTGCCCCCGCGATGAGCGGAGCCGCATCGGGAAGGCGGGTGACGACGTCCGGACGCATCTTCTTGATGCGCTCGGGCATTCCGGCCTGAATTTGGGTCTTGGAAACATGAACCAGCAGTTGTTCGATGCCGGGTTCCCGATCGAACTCGAACGCGCCCTGAGCGGGTAGAAAGACCACGCCCATGGCATTCACGAAGTTGTCGTGGCCAGGTTGGGGATAGATTTGCTTGACGTTGCCGCTGGGGTCTTCGTTGAAGATGGCAACATAAGAGGGGCGATTGACCTTGACCCCAAGCTGGAAGCGTTCCCCACTCTTGAACTTATGGCTGGACAGCACGTCACGGGTCGTGCCATCCGGATTTTTCAGGCGGATGAAGTAGCTAGCGCCAATATTCTGCGGCGTGGTCGGTTTCTTGTAGGCCACGTTCGTGGTGGTTTTCTTGGCGCTGTCCTGAGTGTTGGCAAGCGACGCCTTGTCCTTGTTTTTCGAGTCAGTGGACACGGCAACGACGGAGTCGTCTTCGCCGAAAAAGAGGGATTTGGCGCTATAGCTCTCCTGAGCGCAGGCGCTGCCGGCCAGCAACATCAGGAACAGGGCACGATGGGAAGATCGCATGGTGCTGGACTCTCCGAAAAAAGAAAGGTTATTGGTCCGCTGGCTCGCAAAGTCGAGCACTTAGTCATAGATGCTGCTGACATCCCCTACCGGAAGGGGGGGGTTGAGACGTGGCAGTTGCTGGATCGGTACGGGACCGTTCCATTTGGGCGGTGGCGGAATCCGGGCCACTTTTTCATAGGTGAACTGCCTGGCCGCGCTGAAGGCGGGTTCCAGATGACCGCCGTACTGTTCCAGGTAATCGAAGAAGGCCTGGGTGAAGAAGGAGCCGTGGAGCTTCTTGCCCGGTGTGACCGGGCTGTCGAAGCTGCCGCCCGCCGACGGGCCCCAGGACTCCTGGCCATCGCTGGTGGCGGTGATGATGGTGTAACGGTTGATGTCATACGCCTGGCCTGTCGAGGCCGGCTTGCGTTCCGGGGTCTTCGGCGACGGAGAGGCGCCGTCGTTGGCCAGGAAAATGCCTTTCGAGCTGTAGGCTTCGCCGCTCCAAGCGGCTATGGAAATGCCGGCGCGTTCGGGAAAACCGTTGTTGGTCTTCAGGATGTAGGCCCGGGATTCGTTCGGGATGTCCTTCAGGATATCGCCGCTGTAGCAGGTATCGATAATGACGCGGGTTTGCCGCGTCGGCAGCTGGGCCAGTTCCTGCACTTTCGTGTCTGGCACCGAGGTGTCGTGCACCTTGAGCCTGTAAGCCGTCTCGTTGTTGCCGGAAAAGTTAGGGTCTCCGCTGTCGTAGGCAACGATGGACATCTTGCGGGCGTCTTTTATCCGCCCCGATGGGATCGGTTGGTCGCCGTGGCTGGAAACGTAGATCAGCAGGCTGTCGTTAGGCGAGAGTTGTTGCTTGAGGCGCTCGATGGCGGTTTCGATATTGGCCTTGGTCGCCTGCGGGCCGAAGAGTGCGGTGGTCTGGTAGCCCGCTCTTTCGGCTTCGGTCTTTACGCGTCGTGCATCGTCTTCGCCCAGGATTTCCCGCAACTGTTTGTCGCGAAAGGTGTTGATGCCGACGATGAAGGCACGTTTGACGCCCTTGGCGCTGGCATTGCGGTTGTTCTTGGCGAACTGGGCCAGCGCACGGCGCGCATCGGCTTCCCAGCGCTTCTCCTGGATGTTTTCCGGATAGAACGGCGAGGTGGACTTCAGCCCGACGATCGACTGCACGATCACGAAGGCGCGATCCACTTCGTCTTCGTCCCGATAGTTGCCGGTCAGGCGAATGCGCCCGACGTTGTCCCGAACAACCTGGGCGTTTGGCAAGCCGTTCTTCTTAAATTCGCCACGAATCCGTTCGACGAAGCTTTCGGGAACGCTATAGCCCTGGTAGGCGTTTTCAAATCCGGCAAGCTGGTTGGCCGCACAGGCACTCAGCAGCAGCGGGGCCAGCAAAATCAGGATGCGATGGAATGACTTGAAGGGCATGTTGAGCGTCGGGCGGGTTGGATGCAGGCGTGGGCAGCCGGCGTGGCTGCCCGCGGCGCCTCGGCGTGGCCTTACTTGACGGTCACGGTTTCCTTGAGGGTGGAGGCGGGTTTGCCGCCCGCGCTCACGCTGAATTCGAAGCGGTACTGGGTTCCCGCCTTGGCATCCGAAGGAATCGGCAGGTGGGCCGTGTCTTTGTGCTCGCCGGGTTCGACGGTGCGTTCTTCCGATCCCTTGCCGGTAAAGGTCAGCGGTGTTTCCTGGCCATCAACGATGGCGAACAGTTTGCGCTCCAGGGTGACGGGGGTTTCCGCGCCGTTGGGTGTCAGCACGATGAAGGTGCTGGCGATATCCAGGGTCGTGCCGGCCTGCACGCTGGTGGGCATTTCCAGCTTGGTGGCCTGTGCCTTGATGCCTTCGCTGGACTTGTACTTGGTGTCCTTCTTGACCTGGGCGTAGGACTTGGTCCGTTCAATCTTGGATTCGGGGATCCAGCTGGGATTCTTCTTGTAGCACGTGTCGATGGCCGTGAAGTATGCCGTCGCAAAACCGGCGGCTCCTCCGACGACTGCACCGATGGCGGCGTTCTTGAGAGCATCCTTCTTGTTCTTGGAAAAGAGGGCCGTTCCCAGACCAGCGGCTGCACCGAGACCTGCGCCCTTGGCGGTCAGTGCGATCTGCTCTTGTTTTACACAGGCATCCAGGTCGTTGTTGGCCGATTCCTGGGCATGCGCTACTGACGACAAAAGCATCAGCGTTGCGATCGTGGGAACAGCAATCTTCCGGGTGAGGTTCGCGTTAAGAGTTTGCATGACGTTTGTTTTCCAATTGTTCTGAACGACTGTCGTTGGTTGATGAGAATGCGTTGTTCCAATTAATGGACGAAAAGAAAACGCGATGCGGTGCGTTAAAAGGTAGGGCACACGTGCGTGATCGATTCATTTCGGTCAGCGGAATTCAGGCTGGTCGAAATGATAGAAATGAAAGTATTAAGAGGTGTGCCGTTGTCTTTCTTTTCCATATTGATCTACGAAACCGTAATGTTTCTCAAAGGAAAAGCGCAACCAACTATGACGATCTGAGAGAACTGGGGGGCAACCCGGCTGCCCTGAGGAAAATCAGGGCCCGTGGCTTTGCGTCCTACAGTTGCCTGCAGTTTGCCTTTGAACAAAAAAAGCATATCACATAAAACGTGAAATACGTATGAATGTATTGATTCTGCGAGTTGATTCCCCATTTTTTATATTGCGAATCTTTTTGGGATTTGGTAGAAAAATTTGTATATGAAAAAATACTTCTAGATTTGTTGAGTAATTCATTTTTTTGTTGTGGTGACGGTTCAGGTCAAGGGCTTGTGCCGAGAATTTCTCGGTGGTTGGCTTGTTGTAAGCCCCAGGTTATCCCCTCTTGCCCGAGCTTCAGACTGAATCGGGCTTTCACCGATGCGGCAGCGACGCCACGATCCGGCTCTGCGGCTGCGTTGGTAGGCGGGTGAGGACATCCTTCAGATAGGCAAAGGGCTCATGCCCATGCAGACGCGCCGACTGGATCAGGCTCACGCGCTCCGACGGCGAGGGCTGCGTGGACGAATGCCTTGGGTCCAGTTCGGGCGACTGGTCGAGCGCTACCTCCCGCAGGCACGGGGGCTCCATCCGTACCCGCATCAACGCTTTGCATCATGACTCAAGGCAGGAGCCGTATGCGGTAGTGCCGCATGTACGGATCTGTGCGGGGGACGTGGAGTAATCTCCGTCACTACCGCGACCTCCAAGGTGGCAAATAGTTGTGGAGAATCCTCTGCGGGCAACCAGCCTTCATCACAAACGAAAACCATTTCAGTGCTGCACAGACAGTACCCGCTTGAGCACTGCTTGCATGCGTCGCAGCACCGCTTCCGGGCAAGGGACGCGGGTCTTGGCGTTTTCCCCAGCCAGGTAGGTTTGCAGGGTTCTCTTGGCGAGCGGACGGGCCTGCCGGGCGTTGAAACGGTGGAGCACTTCGATGATCGTCAGCCCGCTCGCCTTAACGAGGCCAACCAGTTCCCGGTTGTGGTGATAGGGGTCCATCTCGGTCATTGCTGGGCGAGCATCGTGATCAGGTTACAGGAGCACCAGCTATCTCTAGTCACGAAAATCTGCGGCTTGGCCGAGGCCGTGTCACGCATGATCCCGATGCCATTAGAGAACTGAGCGAAGATCACGATTTTGGTGAAAGGGACGCGGAAAGACTTGGCTCTGCTGGCGAAGTACAGGTTCTTGTCGGTGGCGAAGCGTGCAATGTCCAACCTAGACGTGACGCATTGGAGCGCCCCCTGGATGACGCACTGTTCGGCCCGCTGGTGCTGCTCTTCGCACTCCTGATGCTGGCTCCGAAGCATCCCGGCCGGGCGACCGCAATAGCTGCAATTTCCCATGGTTCTTCCTATGCGGCGTTGGCCCGACCGAAGCGCTCGGCTGCGTGGATGATGGAGCGCGCCCAGGGCCGGTGCGTTGCCGGTTCGCACATTGATTGATGAAGCTTGAAGACGCCGGGGGCGGCCGGATCGAGGATGCGTAGTGCAGCGTCGAGGTCGCGTTCATCAACCTTGTAGCAGTCCTCGATGAGATGCACTTGTGTGGGGTGGATCGCCGTCTTGCCGATGAGGCCGTGGTTGAGGTCCTGCGCGATCTCGCGCTTGAGCGTCGCCACATCATCGATGTGCTCGAACACCGGAGCGGTCAGGGCGAAGCCTGAGGGGATGAAGATGGTCGCCAGCCGCGAGATTACCTGTCCGATGGGGGTGTCATAGATGGTTCGTCCACGCGGCCGGCGCATGCGCAGTAGGGCCAGCAGGTCGTTGCCGCCGATACGCAGGGCCGCAATGCGCGAGCGCACGTCTTCGCGCTCCAGCACTTGCAGAAGGGCATGCATGTCCTGATCGCTGAAAGCTTCGCGGGTCTCGATAGTCGGCATCAGCGCGAGCGAGCGCCCGCTGGGCGTATCGAGCGCCCCAAGGTAGCGTTCCAGACTCTCCGCGTGGATCTTAGGCAGGACCAGTCCCGCCGTCCGTTCGATGCCCGGCAGGGCCAAGACGTTAGCCGTAAGTTCAGAGTTGCGGACCCGCACGAACACCGCCCGTCTGCCGTTGTCCGAGAGCAATGGTAGGGCTGCGGCGAGGTTGTCGAGGGCGCCGGGAAGGTCGTGTTCTGCTACCGCGTCCTCAGTGCAGAAGATGACTGTCCTCACCTCACGCAGCCTGTCGCCGGCGGCAATTGCCTTGAGTTCGGGGTGGGTCGCGGGCACGTAGAGTGCTGCGCCGAGTTGGGTCGCTTCAAGCATCGAGAGCTCTCCTGATGATGGACAAGGCTTTGAGGGGGAGCCCCGGCCGAACGTGGATAGGCACGCTCTTCTCTTTGGCAAGGGCCACCAGATGCGCAACGTCCTCGGCCCGCGCGTCGCGCACCACCAGAAGCTTGGGGTGGCGGCGCAGCAGTACTCGCGTCGCTTCGCCAATGCCGGGCTTGATGAGGTTGCGGTCGGTGATCCCATAGCGCTTCATCTCGTTGCGCAGAAATGCCTCGGCCTGTGCCGTGTGGCGGGGCTTACGCGTTACGCTCGGGAGCTTTAGGTCGGCATCTTTTAGGGTCCGGGCGATGCCCACGATTTCATCCACGAACCACGTCGAGAGGTCGTGGTCTTTGAATTCATCGAAATACACACAGCCGTGAAAGTCCCTCGGCCCGATCTGCTCGTTGAGGATCGAGCGGGAGACGAGGCCCGAGATCGTGGCGTTGAGGATGGACGAGGGGATCAGGTAGTCCGCAGCAGTGGCCGCACAGTGTGCCTTGCCGGCGAGATCCGATAGCACGTAGAGGTCCGGCTTGATCCGTGTGTTGTGCGAGGCGTTGTAGGCGTCCACCGCCTTGATCAACTCTTCCGTGATGACGCCCTTACCGGTCCAGCCGTCGATGAACACGATGGACTCGGGGCGTGCGCCACGCGCAATGATGGCGTCGAGAGCGTTGGCGTCGATGCCGCGGTCACGGATGATTGAGACTGAGTAGTGGCGAACGTCCTTTCCGGTCAGGTTGCGCAACAGGTGCGTGAGGATGGTCCCCACGGGGGTGCCGGCGCGGGCGAGGGAAACGATGGTCGGGTGCTCGGTTGTGCGCAGGAGGATCAGCTTGGCGAGCACCATGCAGTCATGGGCCATCCGCTCCCGGTTCTGCTCATGGGCGCGGTAGAAGAGTGCCCGGTATTGTTTGGAAGGGAGCTTCTCGGGCGTGAGCATCTCGCTATAGTGGCGTTGCCCCGATTGGATCAGCTTTTCCTTCTCGAACAGGTCATGAACCAGTTGGACCGAGATCGGCTTCAACAGGAACTCCACATCGGAGGGGCGGTAGCTTCCGTGGAACATCATCGTGCACCTCCAAGGCGTTGGCGGGCGATCTGGCTCCCGTTCGGGGTGATGAGGTAGTCGCAGGCCTGCATAAAGGGGATATCCACCAGACTGTCCCCAGCGCCGAAAGTGACGACCAGGGGGTAGGCCTGCCGATAGCGCTCCTGCAAGCGGGCGACCGCTGGCCACTTGTCCAGCCACATCGGCAGCAAGGCCAGGTTGTTGCCGTTGTGATGGATGCGGATTTCTTCGAGCCCGTTTTTGCTCTGGGTGACGAGCCGATGCTGGCAATACTCGGCAAGGCTGTCGATGACTGCTAGATCGTGCGTGCGGGACTTGGCGACCACATAGAAGCCGATGCCGAAGTCTTCGATGACACGCACCGATACATCCAGGTTGCGGCGCTCGCATTCGCAGCGCAGCACCTCGGCCCAGCGCTTGAGGCTGGGCGCGGACTGGTCGGCCTGCCGGGCGCTCTTTTCCAGCCATGCTTCATCCGGCTTGCCCTGCGTATCGAGGATCACGCCGCCGTAGTTGATGATCGCCTCGGCGGGAAAGGGGAGATCGACCCGCGAGAACGCGTCGGCGTTTCGGGCGGTTACCGGGATCACGATCGCATCGCGCAGGAACCAGTCAAGGAAGGCTTGCTCTTTGGTGTTGGCGTAGCTGATCGCCGCACCGCCGCGCAGGAAGGCGAGGGGCTTGCACGATTCATAGGGTGTGCGCTTGCGGTGGCTCTGGAAAAGGGTGTCGTCCAGATCAGTGAATAGCAGCTTCAGCGGATCGCTCAATTCGACCTCCGGCATGAAAGGACAGCAGCGATGCGTTGAGCAGCGATGCAAGGGGGGGCAGGTGGTGGCTCGCCCCGGCTTCGTGGCAAAGGAAAACGTGGTCGTAGTCGCTGCGCGCAAAGTTGTAGAGGTAGTTGCGCACGCCCTCGCCGTAGTTGTCCTCGAAGCAAAGCGACTTTTCGATAGGCCCCCATTGCAAGATCGGGGAGCGGGTGGTGGCATGGCTGTTGACATTTGCGCCGGTGCACCTGGCTAGGGCGCGGGCCAGGAGGAAAGGGGCGTGCATGAATTCGCCCGTCCCGAGCACCAGAACGCGCTCGTCGGGGGCAATGGGGGCCGCGAGGGCGGCCACGTCCTCACCGCAAAGCTGGATCGGTTGGCGCGTGCCCATCCGACCAAAGCCTTGGTCGGCCAGCAGGGGCGCAACGTGCGCCTGAGCGTTGGCGATCGCCTGTCCGCCTACCGGGGCGGCAGACGCGGCGAAGGACCACTTGCCGCGCAGGATGGCGCCGATGGTGAGCGGAGTAGAGAACTGCGCCGGGATCTCGCTTCGTGCTTCACCGGAAAAGTCTGTGATGGTGCAAAGGTGGGTGTGCTGAAGGTAGGGCGCATGGCGGGCGCACGCTTTGGCGAGATTGGCAAAGGTTGCCCCGGTGCTGATCTCGTCATCGATCAGTACTAGGGAGCGGGCGGCGCGAAACGCTATCACCTCCTGCTCGCCGGCCGGGAGGTAGAACCACTGCCGGGGCGCATGGCTGTGCCGCTCATCAAACCCGACTGCTTCTCCACCGGCCACCCGGTAGCGGGTCGAATGCAGGTACAGCGCCGGGGTTCCGGGGTGTGCCCGCGTCCAGGCTTCGAACACCCCCTGACCAAGACAGGTGGCCGTTTCTGCCATCCCGATGAATACGACCGGGGCCGGCAGGGCGGGGATGGTTCGGGCAAGACGGTCATGGATGCACTCCATGATGTCGGGCGTGACCGGAAGGTGTTTGCCAAGCACATGAGAGAGGAAGAGGAAGGCCCGCTTGGGGTTGTCCCGGGCGGCAAATGTGAAGAGCGTATCGGGAGGTAAGGCGCTCTCTTCAATGCTCACGGTGATGCGCCCTGCAGGAAGCTGCGCACTCAGCTCGCTCATGCGATGGCCTCCGCGATGTTGGCTTCGGCTACACGTACGCCGGTATGCACGCGGGGGAACTTGATGCTGTCGTAGCCGTGGACGAAGCCGGCGAGGCCCAGCAAGGGCAGATTGATCCCGGACAGGCAGGCCATCCCGATGCCCCCGGACATGCGCGGATTGACCTCCAGCACGCGAAGCCCCCGCAGGCCCTCACGGAACTGGATGTTGATGAAGCCGTTGAGGTTGAACTGGCGCGCGATTTGGGAGCACGCCTGCTGAATGTCCTCGCGTGGATCGATCACCTGTCCAGTCTCTCCATGCAGCGGTTTGCGCCGGGCGACGGCGACCTTGAGTGTGCCTTGGTCGGCCAGACAGTCGACGCTGAACTCGTGCCCAGGAAGGTATTCCATCACCAGCAGCTCGGGTAGGTCCTCCCGCTGCGCGAGCATTGTCCGCAACGAAGCAAGGTCGATCTTATAGGCGTCTCCGCCGATGAACAGATCGAACGCCGAGCGGTCCTCGACGATCTTGCGAAAACCGATCCCATAGACCGATTGCGCGGGCTTGATGCATACGACGCCATCGCGTGCCTTCACCGCTGCATAGGCGGCGTCGAACTCGAGCAGATTGTGGACGGCGTGCCAGTCGGGGGCGGGCGCCGCCTCGGTGTGTACGTTCTGGTAGAACGCGGTCTTGTTGTGCAGCAGATGAAGGGTCGACGCCGATGCAGCACTCAGGACACGGGTGCCCACGGCCTCAAAGCGTTCATGGGCTTCGGCTATGGCGGTTGCCGACTTGCCCGGGACGAAGACGTCTACATCATGGGCCTGACAGAAATTGACGCACCACGCAATATAGCCGTTCTCGGAGAACTCGGACGGTTCAATCTCAAAGCGGTCGGCCTGTCGGCCCGCCGCCGCATGAATGTTGGTCGACGTGACCAGAAGTGAAAACTCGCGCCCTGCATCCGTCGAACGGATCATCCGCAGGGCGGCGTGTAGCGATGAAAAGGTCTTGTTGAACCACACGTTCATGCGACGGTCCTTTCGCTCAAACGTGAGGCAGGATTTGCGGCATCAGGTCTTGGAAGGTGCGCCCGTTGCCGTTCTCGCCGATCGCGTGCATCTTCCACTCGCCGTTGTGGCGATAGACCTTGGCCATGATCTGCGCGTTATGGTTGCCCTGGACGCTCAGGTTGTACTTGGCGATTTCATTGTTGGTGGTCTGGTCGAACAGGCGGCAGAAGGCGTTTTCCACCTGCGAAAAGTCCTGCCCGGTAAAGGAATTCACCGTGAAAACGAGCGACTTCACGTTGGCCGGCACCATGGACAGATTAACGATGATCTGTTCGTCGTCACCTTCGCCCGCGCCGGTGCGGTTGTCTCCGGTGTGCTTGATGCTGCCATCGCGACTCTTGAGTTGGCGGAACCAAATCACGTCGAGTAGGTTGCGCTGTTCATCGAACATCAGGCAGGAGGCATCGAGGTCGATCTCCTGGTCGCCACCACCGAAGCTGAAGAACCCCTTTTTCTTGACGGCATCCCAGCCGAGTCCCATCACGACGGAGGTGAGGGCGGTTCCGGCTTCTTTTTCGAGACTGATCTTCTGACCTTTTTGCAGATTGACGGACATTGTTAAAGCTCCTTGTCGTATGAGTTGGTGATGTGCCTTACTTGGAGATCGATCCAAGGTTCATGAAGGGAGTGCTCTGGCCGGCAACTGGGGGGAGTTTCCCATCCCACTTTTCGATGGCCTTGAGCTGGACATACTCGACGCCGCTCTTTCGATCAGGACAAGAATGTGTTTGCATCCAATGCAAGGCAACCGCAGATCTGCTCAAGCGCCTTGCGTTCGCTCGCCTCGAACTTGCCGTCCGCGTTGGCGATGGCCATACAGACGCGCACGATCAGTTGGGCTTCGGGCTTGCCCTTGAAGGGGGCGATCTTCTTCAGGGCCTCGCCGGCGCCAATTTGGGTGTCGAATTCGAACTTGCCCAGGGTGTCGTTGAAGGCGGCAATCACCTTGTCCGACTCAAAGACCTTGAGCTGATCGGAGGTATGCACGTAGCCCATGAGCTTTTGCTTCTCGGAGGCCGAGACTTCGCCATCGGCGTAGGCGATCATCGCGCCCCCGGCGACGATGGCGTGCATCAGATCCTTGGAACGGAACTTGGTCAGTTCGTCCGTCATCGACTTGGTGAGGTCTTGGGCGCTGCGCTTGAGGGAATCGAGAAAACCCATTTCTTGCTCCTTGCGGTGGTTGTTCAGGACTGACGGCCAAGCTTGGCCTTGAGGTATTCGATGTAGCTGTCGCGGTTGCGTGAGCAGATGACGACCTTGCCGCTGCCTGAGAACTTCAGAACCAGCCCCTCGCCGCTGGTGACGCTATTGACGAGGTTGCCCAGGAGACCGCCACTTTGGCTGGTGGATGCGGACAGTTCGTAGCGCAGGCTGCTGTCCCAGGCGACGACGTGGCCGTTGTCGATCGTCATGCTTTTGCCGGGGGTGACGTCGAGAGTGAAGATTGAGCCGAAGCCAGAGACGACCATCTGGCCGTGCCCGGACGAGGCGCCGATGAAAAAGCCCCCGGTCTGGCCGAAAAGGGCGTTGCCGATACCTTGCGAGCGGGCGACGAGCTGCACGCCATCGGTGGCGGCAACGTAGGCGCCGTCCGAGACGTTGTATTGGGTCGCGCCCACGTCGAGGATCTGCATGCCCCCAGGCAGTTCGGGAGAGAGTAGGCAGTCGCCATCGCCGCGGGCAGCATAGATCTGCTGCTGGAAGAAACTCTCGCCGTTGGCCATCCGACGCATGAAGGCCTGGAGAAGCCCGCCCTGCATGCGCCCGGTCAGATCGAGCGAGTCTTCCATCATCACCATCGCATTGCTCTCGCAATAGATAGACTCTCCCCGGCGAAGGGAGACGTGGAGGAAGGGGTCAATGTCCCCGGTGACAGTGAAAGTAGGCATGGCGTCCGATGTGTGGTTAAGCGAAGAGTCCGCGTTGGCGTGCTGCATTGACCCACTGCGGGTATTCGTCCATCAGCAGGTCGTAGAGGGCTTCGTCGGAATGCTCATCAGGACTGGCGACGGCGAAAAAGTTGGCGTTATCCAGATAGCGGCCGGGCAGATCATCGAGCTTTTCGAGGAAGGGGAAATCGGAATCCTCGAAGGCCGCGAGGAAACGGCTCTTAGATTTCCGGCCCTTTCCGATGCCCATGAACTGCCAGAAGATCGGTTCGCGGCTGGAGTCCTTCAGTTGGCGCTCGGTCTTCGGATGGTCGCTAGTGCTGCCGTCTGTGACGAACATCACATAGACAGGGGTTTCGGCTCGCTTGAGTCCGTCCGGGCTGCTGGCGGGCACTCCGCCGAAGTAGAAGGCCCGGATTGCTTCCATGGCCTTGCCGTAGCGCGTGTCGCCCTCCAGCCCATACTGCGCGTGGATCGAACCGATGTACTGGTGGTGATTGGCCAGGGTCATGGCCTCGGGGTGGTGGACGTTCTGCCCGAACAGGAAGACGTCGATCTCGCCGTCGTCATCGAAGCGGCAGGCTAGCGCCAGGATGCGTTCCGCGAACGCCTGCACAATGCCGGTCGTGTAGAGCCGGTGCATTGAGCCGGAAATATCGAGGCACAGGCACACCCGTGCCCGGTGTTCGCCAAGCCCGGCCTTCTCGAGAGATACCTTGGCCTGCTTTACCAGCGAGACGAGTTTGGGGGCTTCCTGTTCCACTTTGGCGAGGGAAACCTTGCCAGAAGGGTGGGCTGGGGCAGCGACAGGCTGGGCCACGTCACCACCGAAGTGCTTGACTACGGCATCGAGCCCACCGTCGAAGCCTTGCGCGACGAGGTTGATCCTCCACACGTGATCCTTGCGGTAGATCTCGCACAGCATGATGGCCCGTTCGTTGGAGAAGAGGCTCCCGTCGAAGTCGAATACCGCCTTGGTGCCGCTCGGATCGGTCAGACGGGCCGAACACTTGCCGAGCTGGTGCATCGTGCTACTGGCGCCATCGAGAGCGAGGGTGAAGCTGAGGGCGTGGACCGACTCGGGGAGCCGGGACAGTTGCAGCCGGAAGATGGTGGGCTGGACTTGCTCGACCGCGCCACAGGGGGTGCGCGGCTGGTTGAAGAAGGTCATGTAGCGCTCAGCCACGAGCTTGCGCGCCGCATCCAAGCCGAAGCAGGCGGTGTCGATGGTGAGGCCGCCAGCGCCCGATAGATCGAGTTCCAGGGCAATCCGATTGTCCAGGGCGAGGTCGGAGAGTTTTGCGCGCTGGCCGCGCGAGAGCGTATGCATGAGCAGTCCCCGGCTGGCACGAAAGCCCGCCAAAAATTCGGTGTTGTGTGCGGTGAAACAGGCGCAGCGGAGGTGCTGCGCCTGTGGGGTGAGACGCCGCGTTAGGCGTTCACACCGAAGTTGCGGGCCAGAGGGCCGAGGCCGCCCTGGAAGCCCTGGCCGATGGCCTTGAACTTCCAGTCGCCGCTGTTGCGGTAGATCTCACCGAAGATCATCGCGGTCTCCACCGAGGCGTCTTCGGACAGGTCGTACTTGGCGACTTCCGCATTGCCGTCCGCGTTCATGCAGCGCACGTAGGCCGACGAGACCATGCCGAAGTTCTGGCGACGGGAATCGGCTTCGTGGATGGTCACGCACACGGCGATTTTCTCGATGTCGGCGGGCACCTTGGACAGGTCCACGATGATCTGTTCGTCGTCGCCATCGCCGGAGCCAGTGAGGTTGTCGCCGGTGTGCTCGACCGAGCCATCAGTGGATTTCTTCTGGTTGTAGAAGATGAAATCCGCGTCATTGCGGACCTTGCCGGCAGAAGTCAGCAGAAAGGCGCTGGCGTCGAGGTCGAACGGTGCACCATCGGTCGCACGGGCATCCCAGCCCAGGCCGACGAGCATCTTGGTCATGTGCGGGGCTTCCTTGCTCAGATTGACGTTGCCACCTTTTTGCAGGCTGATAGCCATGTGTTGCTCCTTCTCGGTTGAAAGCGGGTGTTGGTAGAGGAGATGGGGGTTAGTTGACGCTTACCCCGTACTGCATGCACAGGGTGTAGAGCCCACCGGAGTAGCCCTGGCCGACCGCGCGGAACTTCCATTCGCCGTTGCGCCGGTACAGTTCGCCAAAGACCATCGCGGTCTCCGTCGAGTAGTCTTCGGAGAGGTCGAAGCGCAGGATTTCCTGATCGTTGTCGGAATTGACCAACCGCACGAAGGCGTCATGGACTTGGCCGAAGTTCTGCTTGCGTTCCTCGGCGTCGTGGATGGTCACCGCGACCACGAGCTGTTCAATGTCAGCGGGCACTTGATCGAGCGCGACCTTGATCGCCTCGTCGTCGCCTTCGCCTTCGCCGGTGAGGTTGTCGCCGGTGTGCTCGACCGACCCGCAGGGCGAGCGCAGCTGGTTGTAGAAGACGAACCACGCGTCGCCCTTGACCTTGCCGTTGGCCCCAACCATGAAGAGGCTGGCGTCGAGGTCGAAGTCGGCGCCGTCGCTGGCACGGGCTTCCCAGCCCAGGCCGATGAGGACGTGCTTGAGCGAAGGGTCGGTTTTGGAGAGTGAGACGTTCTCGCCCTTGCGAAGCGAAATGGGCATTGCTGCCGTCCTTTCTTGTGAGGGTTGCCGGGATTAGGCGTTCTTGCTTTCGGGGCTTTCTCCGGCCGGCTCTTCGTCCTTGCCGGGGAAGAGCAGGGAGGCGATCACGCCTACCGCGAGGGTGGCCAACACGACGCCGAGGCTGATTCCGGCCGAAATGTGGATGCCGGTGTCGGAGATGACATGGTTCCACGACTGGAGGGCCATCTTGATGCCGATGAAGAAGAGCAGCGCGATGACCGCCTTTTCCAGATGAACGAGGTACCTGGTCAGTGCTGCGAGCACGAAGTAGAGGCTACGCAGGCCGAGGATCGCGAAGATCATCGCGGCATAGACCAGCAGCGGCTCCTGCGTCACCGAGATCACCGCGGGAACCGAGTCAAAGGCGAAGGCGATATCCGAGGTCTCGATGGTCATGAGGCACAGGAAGGCGGGGGTGGCGTAGAGAGCGCCGTTGCGCGTCACGGAGGCGAGCAGGCCCTTGGCGAGCGCTTCATCGTGGCGGATGAAGAAGCGCTCCATGTGCAGCTTGGTGTAGATCGGCATGAGCTTGCCGGTCAGGCGCACGCTCCAATGGCTCGAGTAGTCCTCGATTTCATCCCCATCATCTCCGCCGGACTGGAGCATCTTGACCGCGCTCCAAAGCACGAAGGCCGCAAAGGCGAAGCCGATCCAGGGGCTCGCGAGGAACAGCCCTGTGCCGATAGCCACGAAGATGGCTCGCAGGAGCAGCGCCCCGATGATCCCCCAGTAGAGGATGCGGTGCTGGAGGATGTCCTTTATTCCGAAGGAGGCGAAGATCGCCATGAACACCATCAGGTTGTCCACCGAAAGGCTTTTCTCCAGCACGTAGCCTGAGAGGTACATGTCCGCCCATTCCTTGCTGAAGCGCACCCACAGGTAGCCGTAGAAGGCGAGCGCGAGGGTGATCCAGAAGGCCGACCACTTCGCCGCATCCGCGACGGTGATCTCCTTTGATTGCCGGTGGGCGAAGAGGTCGAGGTAGACCGACAGGCCGATGACCGCGAAAAAAATGACGATGGTTTCCAACGGGAAGCCGAAATGGCTCATGAGAGTCCTCCGTAAAAAGTGCAATCTTGCATTTATTGTGATTGCGATAATCGTAAGCGCAGCGGTGTAGCAGTCGGTCAATCCCAATTGGTTTGATGACTATATAAAGCGTCCGGGTGTATATTACAAGTGGTTTCTGGTAGTGGAATTGAATAGCGCATTGTAATTTGTGAAATATTTCATTCTATAAATGTGCAATATTGCACTTATGCAAAAGCATATCTGCATTGTTTTGTCGGACGATACAGACCGACTTTATCCAATCACAAAGCAGGAGAGGTAGGTGCAGCCGACTTTCAAATTTCTGGTTTCCTCGCCGGGGCGCTTCTGCGCGCTAGGCTGGGGACTCGGGCTGGCACCAAAAGCGCCCGGAACTTTCGGCACCTTGGGGGGCTGTCTGCTGGTACTGCCCCTTCTTTGGATGCCCCTATGGATGGCAATAAGCGCGCTGGCACTGGCTTTCGCTGTCGGTTGTAGGGTCTGCGACGAGGCGGGCAGAGCGCTCGGCGTGGTCGATCATGGGGGCATCGTTTGGGACGAGATCGTGGCCTTTGCGGCGGTGCTGATGTGCGTTCCGCATACGTGGACGACATGGGTTGCCGCCTTCGTGGCCTTCCGCTTCTTCGATATTCTGAAGCCCTGGCCCATTCGAATTGCCGACGCCAAACTTAAAAACGGGTTCGGCGTAATGTTCGATGATGCCCTCGCCGCAATCTATGCCGTCTTGCTTATGCGTGTTGTTTTGTTTGCACTGCGCTAAAACGCTGGTTGTTTTAACTTTTCGGAGAAATTGAATGCGCCGCCTACCTGTCTACTTACTCCTTGATGTATCCGGTTCGATGCATGGGGAGGCTATCGAATCGGTGCGTGCCGGTGTCCAGACGCTTGTATCGAGCCTGCGCCAGGACCCCTATGCGCTGGAGACGGCGTTCCTGTCGGTGATCACCTTCGGTAGTACCGCCCAGCAGGTCAGTCCGCTCACCGAGTTGGTGCAGTTCCAAGTGCCTGACATTCAGGCTGGGGGCACCACCGCGATGGGGGCGGCCCTCAAGCTCCTGGCCGGGCGCATCGAGGCGGAAGTCCAGAAGGGTTCCGCGGAGGCCAAGGGGGACTGGAAACCAGTCTGTTTCATGTTGAGCGACGGGGCGCCGACCGACGACCTTGATGTCGGGATCAAGGCCCTGTCTACCGTTCGGATCGGCTCCTTCATCGCCTGCGCCGCCGGCCCGGGCGCAGATACCAACGTGCTCAAGCGCATCACCGAGCAGGTCGTGCGCCTCGATACGGCTGACGCCAACTCGATCAAGGCGTTCTTCAAGTGGGTTTCGTCCTCGATCTCGGTTTCGAGCCAGAAGATCGACCTCACAAAGAAGGATGTTGGTGGCCTGGACGAACTACCCCCGCCGCCGCCTGAAATCAACGTCGCACTGTAAGGAGAGCACAGCATGGGAGTGAGTCTAAAAAAGGGGGAGGGCGTGAGCCTGCGCAAAGACGGCGGATTCGATCTGTCGCGGGTCACCATCGGCCTTGGCTGGGATGTGGTCGAGCAGAAGCGCGGCGGACTGGCCGGGCTCTTCGGGGCCAAGGCGCCCGACTATGACCTCGATGCGATCGCCTTTCTCCTGAACGGAAACGACAGGGTGGAGAGCCTCGGGAAAGACAACTCGCTGATCAAGGGTGATGTGGTTTTCTACAACTCGCTCAAACACCCCTCTGGCGCGATCTGGCTCACCGGAGACAACCGCACCGGCGACGGCGACGGCGACGACGAGCAGATCGTGGTGAAGCTCGATGAGATCCCTCAGTGCTACCAGCGCATCCTCTTCGTGGTGCAGATCTACGAGGGCAAGAAGAACAAGCAGTCCTTCGGCAACGTGCAAAACGCCTTCATCCGTGCGGTCAACGCCAAGGGGACGGAAATGTGTCGCTTCGACATCAGCGGAGATGCGTCGTACTCTAACTGCCGGAGCCTGACCTTTGCGGAAGTGCGGCGCGAAGGCAGCGGATGGAAGTTCGGCGCCATCGGCACGCCGCACGAGGCGGACAGCTTCGTTGAAGTCCTCGCGCCCTACATGTGAGGCCACGATGACCAGACGACTGCTGACCTATCTATGCATCGACACATCCGGTTCGATGAACGGGGAGCCCATCGTAGCGGTGAACGCCGGGCTGCAAGCCCTGCTGACTTCGCTTCGCAGCAACCCCTACGCGCTGGAGAGCGTGCACCTGTCCATTGTGACCTTTGACTCGGATATCAAAGAAGTTCTGTTGCCCACGCCGCTCGATCAGGTTTTCTTGCCCGAGATTACCTGCCCGCGTTCGGGTGCGACGCTCCTGGGGGCCGCGCTGGAACACATCTATGAGCGTGTGCAGCAGGACGTGCGTAAGTCCAGTACGACTGAGAAGGGCGATTGGCGGCCGATTCTGGTGATCCTCACGGACGGCAAGCCTACGGACACCCTGGCCTACAGCGAGATCATTCCGCGCATTCAGGCCTGCGGTTTTGCCAAGATCGTCGCGTGCGCGGCCGGGCCGAAGGCGGACCCGGTTCAGTTGAAGCGCCTCACCGATACGGTGGTGAGCCTGGACACGATGGACGCGGCCTCCTTCAGCCAGTTCTTCCAGTGGGTGTCCGCGACCTTCGCGCAGAGCAGCCAGAGCCGTGGTGCGACCAGCGCGGTAGAACTTCCGCCTCCGCCGCCTGAACTGAACATCGTCCTATAAGGAAGACCCATGCGCCGCTTACCCGTTTTTCTCGTTGTCGATGTGTCCGAGAGCATGGCCGGCGACAACCTGCGTGCGATGCAGGAGGGGCTGGAGCGGCTGGTGAAGAGCCTGCGTACCGACCCCTACGCACTGGAGACCGCCTATCTGTCGGTGATCGCCTTCGCCGGCAAGCCCAAGACGCTCACGCCCCTGGTCGAACTGATCTCCTTCTACCCGCCCCGCCTCCCTCTTGGCTCGGGAACCTCCATCGGCGCCGCCCTGGGGCATGTGATGAACGAGATCGACCGGAGCGTGAAAGCCTCCACGTCAGAGGTCAAAGGGGACTGGAAGCCGATGGTGTTCTTACTGACGGACGGCAAGAGCACCGACGACACGACGGTCGCGTTCTCGCGCTGGAAGGCGCGTTATGCCAAACGGGCAAACCTGGTCGCCATTGGTATCGGACCTTACGCCGCATTGGAGGAGCTGTCCGTGCTTACGCCGAACGTGATGCGGATGGAAGATGCCAGCGAGGAAGGCTTCAAAAAATTCGTCACGTGGATCAGCGCCAGCGTGAGCGCGCAAAGCCGCAGCGTGGGCGCCGGCGAGCCGCAAAAGGTCAATCTGGCCAAGATGGACAACGAAGTGATGAAGCTGGTCGATTCGGTCACCAAGGCCGCAGCAGTCGATGAAGATTTCGTGATCCTTAACGGCAAGTGCCAGAAGACCCGACTGCCTTACCTCATGAAGTACGAGCGGCTGAAAGGGAAGGGCGGGCCGGTGCGCTACAACCTTGCCGGTGTCTATCCTGCGGAGAAAGACTTTGGTGAGCTTTCTGATGATCGTGTTTTCGAGCAGACGGTCAGCACCGATGCTCTGATTGGTGCGCCTGGTTGTCCGCATTGCGGCGCACGATTCGCTTTCGTGATGTGTGGTTGCGGCCAAATTTTTTGCTTTAACGAGACGGACACTGCAACTTGCCCTGGCTGCAATCGAGAAATCGAGATCGGTTTCGATGAAGGTAGCTTTGATGTGACTAGAGCCCGAGGCTGACGATGAGCGAAGCCCGAAAAGCTTATACCCAGCGAGTGTTGAATATCCGCCGCAACGAACATTTCGATCTTCTATCCCGGTTTATCGACGAGCAGACAATCCATTGCTTGTTCAAGCGCTTCGAGTCAGATATCCAGAGTGAATGGAGGCGTTATCTTGACGCAAACTGCGTGAGGTACGATCTTCCCCCGTTCCGTAAGGATGAAAGTCGTGTGCCTTTGCCAGCCAAGGTCGGCGATTTACCTCCACCGTCATTAGTTGAAGATTCTTTTATTGTTCCCGCACCCACCTTTACTCCTCCTCCTGAGCCTACATCCGTGACTGCTCCCATCCCAAGTCCTGAGCGGCCTACTGCACTTCCTCCGATTGTCGGGCTAATTTTCCGCCTCCCCAATGCCAAGCAGAATGAAACTTATGAGCATACGCTTATTTATGAGCCTTCATCTGCTGTCATTCATATTCAGAACGTGAGTTTTCCAGCGCCATTGGCGCTGACCTATGATCGGGGAACTCATCTTGTGCATGGCACGCCCGCTGAGAACGGCGAATTCTCAGTAAAGGTGGTGTATCGATGCGAGGGTGATCCAGTTAATTGCTTGCGAACAGATGCGTTCAAGTTCTACGTGAATGCGGACCCACGATCCCTGTGGAAGAATCTTCCCTCCGACCGAATGGGGCCGCATTGGAAGCCCGACAGCGCGACAGCCTTTGTAGATGGGCCGCACAGGAAAATCGTCGCGGCCCGTACGCGGGGGCGCTCCCATGCTCATGTGGGCACCTGTTGCGATGACGACTTTGCGGTCCACCGAATTGCCGAAGGCGATTGGCACATCGCCGTCGTCGCCGATGGCGCAGGTAGTGCGAAGCTCTCCCGACTCGGTTCCAAGATCGTGGTGCAGACGGCCGAGGCGTACTTGCGCGATGTGCTTTCAGGGGACGCCGGGGCGAAGGTGCTCTTGGCCGCCGAGCAGCTTGCCTCCGCTATGCCCGCCTATAAGGACCAGTTGTGCACTGTGCTGCATCACGCGCTTTACTCCACCGTGGGCTACGCGGCGCACCGCGCGATGAAGGCCATCCTTGATGAGACTGCGGCCTCAAACGGCGCCATCGAGGCGGTCAAGGACCTCTCAACCACGCTCCTGATCGGTGTGGCGTGTAAGGTCCAGAATCAATGGCTGTGCGCTTCGTATTGGGTGGGCGATGGCGCCGTGGCGGTCTATCGCACCGGCCAGGAGGTCCAGCTTCTCGGTGTGGTCGATTCGGGGGAGTTCTCCGGCCAGACCCGGTTTCTCGATCAGAACGAGGTCTCCCAAGCCGGCCTTCTCAAGCGCACGGCCTTTGCGCTGGTCGAGGACTTCACGGCCTTCATCCTGATGACCGATGGAGTCTCCGATCCGAAGTTCGAAACCGAGGCCCGTTTGGGCGAGTTGGCCGAGTGGGATGCGCTGTGGGGCGAGTTGAGTCCTGTTGTCCTCAACGGACCTGTTGGGGAAGCACCGGAAGATCGCCTCCTCCGCTGGCTCGATTTCTGGTCACCTGGCAACCATGACGATCGCACGATCGCCGTCATTTATTAAGGCTGACGATGAGTAAAGTAGTAACGCTGACCGCAAGCGACGGCAGTACAGTGAAGTTCGTGGATGAAGTGAAGGCGCAGGGCGGGGTAAAGGATGTAATGTTCAGCCCGGACGGCCGCTATGTGGTGGCCTTCTTCCGTGAGAAGGCCACCCCCGATAGCCGCGACCGCCTGCTGGAGATCACTGGGCGCTACCGTGAAAAGATCTTCAATCAGGAGGGCGGGGACTACCTAAAGAATCTCTACTGCTGGCCCACTTCTGTGGTCGAGCATGAGGGGCGGCTCGGGGTTGTGGTGCCCTTCTACAGGGATTGTTTCTTCTTTGAGCATGGGTCGCGCAACAACGACATGCTTGGCATCCGCAAGAAAGAGAAGATCGGCAAATGGTTCGCCACGCCGAATCATCGGGCAAAGTTCCTCGATCCGCGTGAGCTGGGCGACTGGATGCGCTACATCCGGGTGTGCGTGCAGTTGGCCCGCGCCGTGCGCCGCATGCACATGGCCGGAATATCCCACTCAGACTTGGGCTACAACAATGTGCTACTGGACCCGGTGAGCGGGCAGGCTTGCCTCATCGACATCGACGGTCTGGTGGTGCCAGGAAAGCACCCGCCGGCGGTGATCGGGACACCGGACTTCATAGCCCCCGAGGTGGTAAGAACGGCCCATCTCGAGAAGAATCACGCGGATCGGAAACTCCCCTCGCGGATGACAGACCTGCACGCCCTAGCTGTCCTAATCTACATGTACTTGCTCTATCGCCACCCCTTGCGTGGCGACAAAGTGCACGACGCGAGCGACTCCCAGCGCGACGAGGATCTGATGATGGGGGAAAAGGCTCTCTTCATTGAGCATCCCACGGATCTATCCAATCGGCTGAAGGCGAGCAATGCCAGCGCTTCCGAGTTGCCGTGGAAGGACACTGACAAGCTGCCCTATACGATCACCGGCCCCTACCTGAGCGAGCTATTCGAACGCGCCTTTATCCAGGGCTTAAAAGATCCTGCCAAGCGTCCCACGGCTGACGAGTGGGAGACCGCTCTGGTGAAGACGGTCGATTTGCTGCAGCGCTGCGAGAACCCAAAGTGCGAGCAAGCGTGGTATCCCTTTGATAACAAAGTGGCCCCCAAATGCCCTTTCTGCGGTACGCAACACAAAGGCAGGCTGCCGGTCCTGAACCTGTATTCGTCCCACGCCAAAGGCAAGTTCATGCCCGACAACCACCGGATCATGGTCTACGATGGCCAATCCCTGTTTCGCTGGCACGAATCGCGATTGGTTTTTCCCAACGAGAAGCTATCGGCCGAGGACTCCAAGCGGGTGGGCTACTTCGTCAAACACAACGGCGAATGGTTCCTGGTTAACGAGCGCATGCAGCAGATGCGCGACGTTCGGGCACGGAAGGACGTGCCGGTTGGCGGGAAGGTGTTGCTGGAAGACGGCGCGCAGATTCTTCTTTCCGCCGAGGCCGGGGGGCGGCTGCTCTTGGTGCAGATGGCGGGTACATGATCCATGGCGCCGGCCGGTCCCGCCGCTTATGGCGGCGGGCTGGCATGATCTGTCTATCCGGCAGTGAGCCTCACCGATCAACAGGTGCTGTCGAGCTTGTCCCTTCAAGTGGCCTATCCGGACGTGAGCTCCGAGATCCGGTTCGTCTTGTGCATGGGGGTAGTCGGGTGAGCACATCGCGCAGGTTTGGTAAGGGGCTACCCTGCGTTCGGCTCAGTCCTTCGATAAATCGCTTCATGGCAATCAATCACTCATCGGTCCGCGTCAAAGCACTTCGGTTCTCCCGACTCGTCCACCATGACCGCTACTTTCAGATCCTTCACTTTTGGATGGGGCGATGAGATGCGAAAACGGCTGCAAGAGAAGGAGCGCCGGAAATATAGGTCGCCCAGGTGTTCATGAGTTCTCTGCGTTGTTCGAGCAGATCGGTGCGGTGATATGCAGCCTCAACCTTGTCCTTGATCGTGTGAGCCAGTGACCGCTCGGCTAGGTCACGGGAGTACCCTTTCTCACTGCACCAGTCGCGAAAACTGGATCGAAAGCCGTGCGCTGTGGCAATCCGTCCCGGCGTGTCGCTCTGAGCCTTCAATCGGCGGAGTAGGGAAGTGATGGCCATGTCGGAGAGTTCGACCTGGTCCCGGGGTGACGGAAAAACCAGGGTTTCGTGTTGACCTTCTTGTCCCTCCAGAATGTCCAGTGCACGAGGCGAAAGGGGGACTCGATGAGGAACCTTCGCCTTCATCCGTTCCCCAGGAACTGTCCAGATCGCATTCTTTCGATCGACCTCAGCCCAGGTCATGCCGCGTACTTCGCCAGATCGGGAGGCCGTCAGGATCAGAAACTCCAGCAATGTCCGAGTCACATCAGGACGTTTTCCCGGTTTCAGGTGTGTTTGAACGAACTCCGGAATGTCTCGCCAAGGCATCGCAGGGTGATGCTTGGTACGAATGGCTTTGCCGGGTTGCTGCGCAAGAAGGTGCCCAACAACGTCGACAGGGTTCGACTGGCAATGACCATGCGCCCAGCCCCAGGCCATCACGGCGTGGATGCGCTGCTTCACCCGACTGGCCGTTTCCGCCTTCGTGAGCCAGATCGGCCTCAAGACGTCGGCCACATCACCGGGTTGAAGTTCATGGAGAAACTTCGCGCCAAGCTTTGGGAAGACGTACTCGGTTAGAGTGTTGATCCATTGCTGGCCATGCTTGGGGTTTTTCCAGCCGGGGAGCAGATCTTGGTGGAGTATCTCTGCGGCTTCTTTGAAGGTAGGGATCTTGGGCTTCTCTTCGATTTTGGCCTTCTCTTCCAGGGGGTCTTTTCCGTCCGCGAGTTCAATCCGCATGGCCGACGCACGCTTGCCGGCTTCGGCGATGCTGACTTCTGGATAGGAGCCCAGGCCAGCGTTCCTGCGCTTGCCATTTATGGGGCTGACGTAGCGCAGCACCCACTTGCCGTGCCCCTTCGTTTTCGATGGGTGTAGAGCGAGGCCGGTGATACTCCCGTGAGGGATCGCCGGATCGTCGGGTTTGATGTTTCGGGCTTTGGTATCGGTGATTGTGGCCATGGGAAGCTCCTTGGCTAGTATGCCATCCAGTATGCCACGAGGGGTTGATTTCTGTTGGTATGGCTTGGACGGTTTTGGATTGTGATTTACAATAAAACAAAGAGTTAGATTGTAGTTCTGGATTTCTTTGGGCTTCTTTGAATAGGTTTTAGGGGGACTCACTCTCCGCCAAGACCAGTTTCAAGCAAAAAGCCCTGAGCAATCAGGGCTTTTTGCTTTTCTGCATTCGAGTCTCAAGCATGGCGGCTTGCGGATCGACTCTTGTGTTTCTCCACGGTGGCTGGACAACGTTCTTTTAGGAAGAGTCACACGGTCCGCTTCAAGTTGAAAATCCGGCTACTGTCGATGAGCGCCGCCTGTCTCGAATCGTCCGAACCGCAAGGCCAGGGTTGGCAGCACCAGCAGATTGAGCAGAGTCGAGGTGACGATGCCGCCCAGGATGATGATGGCCATCGGTCCCTCAACTTCGTTGCCCGGCTCGCCGCTCTGCAGAGCCAGAGGCAGGAGGCCGAGGCCGGTGACCAAGGCGGTCATCAGGATCGGCGCGAGGCGTTCGGTGGCGCCGAGCAGTGCGGTTTGCAGATTCCACGCGTGACCTTCCTCCCGCACCAGGTATTGGTAGTGGGAGATGAGCATGATGGCGTTGCGCAGGGTGATGCCGAACAGCGTCACGAAGCCCACCAGGGAGCCGAGGGAGAGCAGGCCGCCGGTGGCGAAGGCCAGCACCAGGCCGCCGACCAGCGCAAAGGGCAGGTTGGTCATCACCAGCAGCATGCTGCGCGTACTCCTCAAGGCCAGGTAGACCAGAATGCCAATGACGACTGCGGCCACTCCGAAGTCGACCAGCAGGTCCTGTCGTGCCTGGGCCTGCGCCTGGGCTTCGCCGGTAAAGGCGAAGAAGTAGCCCCGCGGCAGCTTCAGGTGGGTGCTCAGGCGCTGCCGGGCGTCGGCGACGACTTCCTCCACGGTGCGCCCGGCGACCTGGGCGGTGACCGTCTGCAGGCGCTGGCCACCGCTGTGGAGGATCAGGTAACGCCCTTCCGTTTCGCGGATGTCGGCCAGCCGGCGCAGCGGAACGGTCATTCCCGCCGCGTTGCGCAGCGGCAGATCGCCGACGCCGGCCGGGTTGCGTCGGGCCGCCGCGGCCAGCACGACGGTGACGTTGCTGACTGCGTTGCCCTCGTACACCTGGGCCACGTCGGTGCCCTGGTAGGCGGTCTGGATGGCTTCCAGCACGTCCAGGGGCGCGAAGCCCCAGCGGGCGAGCTGGTCCTGGCGCAGGCGAACCGACAGCTGGGGCAGCATCGGTGGTGATTGCTGCGTCACTCCGCTTGCGCCCGGAACGGCGGCGAGGATGGCCTGGGCCTGCCGGGCCAGGCCATCCAGCACATCCAGGTCCGCGCCGAAAACGTTAAGGATGATGGGTGCCGTGTAGCCGGACAGGGTTTCCTGGATGCGCTCGGTGAGGAAGGTCTCGGAGGTGAAGCTGAGGCCGGCGAACTGGGCCAGGATCTCCCGCATGCGTGCCTGGGTCGCCTCCTGGGCCTTTGCGTCCAGCCCAGGCGCCAGGTCCACCTCGAACTCGCTGTACTGCGGGCCCAGCACATCCACGCCGCGGGCTGTGCGGCCAGCGCGCTGGGCGACGCTGCGGATGTTGGGCACCTCGAGCAGGGCCTTGCTGACCTGGGCCCCGATGCGCAGGGCTTCCTGCAGCGACGTGCCGGGCGTGGCGCGCATATGCACGATGACGTGGCCCTCGCGCAATTCCGGCAGGAACTCCATGCGCAGGAAGGGCAGGGTCGCCAGCGCCATCACCGCCAGGCCGGCCAGGGCGAGTACGACGGTACGCCAGTGCGCCTCGACATGCATGAGCAGCCGGGCGTAATGCGCCTTGAGCCAGACATAGAGGCGGGGCTCCTCCACGTCTTCGTCCCGGGCCGCCAGCAGCAGGTAGCACAGGGCCGGCGTCAGCGTCAGTGCCACGACGAGGGACGACAGGATGGCCAGCAGGTAGGCGAGAGCCAGAGGGGCGAACAGGCGGCCGGCCACGCCGGTCAGGCTCAGGACCGGCAGGAAGACCGCGGCGACGGTGAAGGTGGCGTAGATCACCGCGCCGCGCACCTCGGTGGACGCCCGCACGACCACCTGCCGCGCGGTGAGCGGGTAGCCCAGGCGCCGGTTCTCGCGCAGGCGCCGGTAGATGTTCTCCACGTCGATGATCGCGTCGTCCACAACCTCGCCCAGTGCCAGGGCGAGGCCGCCCAAAGTCATGGTGTTGAGCGCCACGCCCATGTGGTGGAGAACGACGATGGCCGCCAGCAGCGACAGGGGAATGGCCGTCGCCGAGATGAAGGCAGTGCGCGCATTGAACAGGAAGAGGAACAGCACCAGCACCACCATGCCGGCACCGAGCAGCAGAGCCGTGCGCAGATGGTCCGTCGCCGCCACGATGAAATTGGCGGGCCGGAACAGGTCCGCATGCAGTTCGATGTCCTGGGCTGCCAGCACGGGGCGCAGGCTGTCCAGCGCCCCGTCGAGCTCACGGGTCACCGACACGGTGTCGGCACCGTACTGGTTGCTGACCATCAGGATCACGCCGGGCCGGCCCTGTACGTTGGCGCCGCTGAATGGCACTTCGCTGCCGATTGCGACCGTCGCCACATCCGCCAGGCGGACGACACTGCCGCTCTGCGTCCGCAGCAAAACCTGGCCCAGCTGCGCCGCCGAGGTGGCCTGCGCCTCAGTGGTGAGGACGATGCGCTGGTTGGCGGTGTCCAGTACGCCGGCGCCGCGCACGCCGGTCGCGCGCTGCGCGGCAGCCACCACATCCTGCAGCGACAGTCCGAGGCGCACGAGTTTCTCCGGCACCACCTGAACCTGGTACTGCTTCACATCACCGCCGTAGATGCCCACGTCGGAGACGCCGGGGCGGCCCAGCAGGCGCGGCTTCAGCGTCCACTCGGCAAAGCTGCGCAATTCCATCAGCGATCTGGAGCCGGACGTCAGGCCGATGCCCAGCACCTGGGTGGTGGCGGAGCTCAGCGCTGTCATCCGCGGGCTGCGCACACCCGCCGGTAGCTCGCCGGCCAGCGCCGCCAGCTGTTCGCTGACCAGCTGGCGGGCACGCCAGATATCCGTTGAGTCGCTGAAGGTGAGCGTGATGACGGAGACGCCCTGGATCGACTGGGAGCGCATGGAGGCGAGGCCTTTGGCACCGCCGAGGACATTCTCGACGCGCTGGGTGACCAGTTGCTCCACTTGCTCGGCCGACAGGCCCGGCGCTTCCGTCTGCACGGTGACCAGCGGTGGTGTGAACTCGGGGAAGACGTCGAGCCGCGACTGGCTCAGGGCATAGATGCCGTAACCGAGCAGCAGGCAGGCCAGGGCGACCATCACGCCACGCAGGCGGACGGCGGAATCGATGAGGACGGTCAGCATCACGGGCGAGGGCGTCAGTCGTTGTCCGTTTGTCCGGCCGTCGCCGGCCGCGACTCCTCGGACAGTAGTAGCTGCGCGCCGCGTACGACGACCTGCTCACCGGCAGTAAACATGTGCGTCACGATGAAGTCGCCGTCCCGGGGCTGGCCGGCGTCGACCGGGCGTCGCGCGAAACGAGA
Organism: Zoogloea sp. JDB1; assembly: GCF_056724025.1. Taxonomy (NCBI): domain Bacteria; kingdom Pseudomonadati; phylum Pseudomonadota; class Betaproteobacteria; order Rhodocyclales; family Zoogloeaceae; genus Zoogloea; species Zoogloea sp. JDB1. The sequence goes on along the minus strand of NZ_CM161496.1, from coordinate 4,223,897 downwards.
CTCGGAAATCCGCACGTAGGCCCATGGCTGTCCGCCGTACCAGACGATGGCGTCGCCTGGAATGCGCACGCCGCCGGCGCCTGGCGCATGGGCGCTCAGGCGCAGGCCGGCGGGCAGGTCGGCCGTCGTGCGATAGAAATGCGCCTGGCCGTGGAAGGCAGTATCGGCTAGTGGAGAGGTCGATATATGCCGCGCCTCGAGGGGCGGCATGCCATCGCTGGTGATGATGACCACCGGCGGCGCCTCGGCCGTCGGCGGCACGAGACGCAGCAGGGCTTCGCGCCGTGTCAGCAGGGGCGCGAGCGCGCGGCCTCCCTGGCGGCCGGCCCAACCAGCGATGACCGTGCCGAACTGGTTGCGCAGTGCGCTTTCGACGTTGCCGAGGGTTGCCCGGGACGCGTGTGATCTGGCGTCTGCTGCCGTGACGGTGGTGCGGGCGGTCTCAAGCGCCTTGAGCGAGGCGGTGCCGCCGTCCTGGTATAGGGCTTCGACGCGGGCCTGTTCTGCGCGGGCGGCCCCGAGGGCGGCGTTGGTCGCCACCAGATCTGCCGCGGCGGCATCGCGGCGGCTGGCCAGTTCGGTGAGAGGCTGCAGATCGACCACCGTGCCGTAGAACCTAGCGCCGCTACCCGTGCCGCCGGGGGCGAGCACGGCGGTTCGGATGTCATTGTGTGCCTGCATGACCTTGTCGAGGGTCAGCACGGTGAAGCCATCTTCCACCGCGACGCGTGAGGGGACGGCTGTGCTCTCCTGTTCGGCCTCGCGGCCTTCTTCCGCACGGGATTGCAGGAAACCAGCCACGCTGAGTCCCACCACCAATAGAGGTATGAGTACCAGCGAGGTGCGTCTGAGGGTCTTGTTGGGCATCATCACTTCAGATTGTGATTGTTGTCCGCTGCCGTCGCGAGCGGCTGTTGCAGGGCGTCTTCCAGGCGCCCCACCGCGCTTTGCAGTTGCAGGCGGGCGTCGAGTGCGGACTGGCGGGCTGACAACTGTAGCTGCTCGGCCAGCGCCACGGCCAGACGGTCCTCCTGGCCGGCGGCGAAGGCCTTGCGCAGGCGCGAAAGCTGGCGTGTCTGTTCGGCGAGCTGGGCTTCCCGTTGTTGAAGGCTCTCCTGCGCACCGAGGCATTCGGTCATCGCGGCGTCAGTCTCCACCAGGGCCTGGCTTTCCAGTAGATGGATGCGCGCTTCGGCCTCCCGGCGCCGTCCTCTTGCTTCGGCGATGGGCCCCTCGTTGCGGTTGAAGAGCGGTAGTTCCAGGCCACCGAAAGTGAAGCCGGGGCGGCGGGCGCTCTGGTCAAAGGTGTAGCCAGGGCCCAGGGTGATGTTGGGATACTGGCGGGCAATTTCCACCTGCAGCGCGGACTGGCTGGCTTCGAACTGGGCCAGCGCGGCGGCCACGTCGGCACGATTCAGCAGCGCGTGCCTTTGCGGTGTGCGAGCGGGCAGGGGCGGGAGTGGTTGCTCGAAGGCCGACAGGTCCAGCGCTGCCGCGCCGAGCGCAGGCAGGCTAACGCCCAGGGTGGTGGCCACGGCGGCGCGGGCGTTGTCGGCCTGGCGCCGGGCGGCCAGTTGTTCGCCCTGGGTTCGCATCAGCGCAAGCTGTTGCTGACTGGCTTCCCAGGGAGAAACGTCGCCCAGTACACGCCGCCGCTCGAAGCGTTCTGCGATGTCCTGATCGATCAGCGCCTGTTGCTGCAGCAGGGTCTCGCGGGCTTCCGCGTGCCACAAGTTCAGCAGCGCGGAACGCAGGCGGCTGCGTACGCTCCACGCAGAGGCCGCGAAACTGAAGCGTGCCGCATCGCTGAGTTGCGACGCCTGATTGATGCGGTAAGTGCGACGGCCGCCGGTCTCGATGGGAATGTCGAGGGCGAAACCGAGGGTCCAGGGGGATGTGCCGGCCTGGGGATTGAGCGTGCCCTGCAGCGGCAGTTGCAGGGTTGGGTTCGGGCGTTGCGCGGCGGTGAGACGGCCGGCCTCCACCGTTGCCAGGTGCGCGCGGGCGGCCTCCAGTTCCGGGTTGTAATAGAAGGCCGCCAGTGTCAACGTCTCCAGCCCCCAGCGCTCCGGCGGCTGGGCTGTGCCGTGCTGCGAAAGGTAGCGCTGCAGGTCGGCTGAGTTCAGCGCGCGGGCTGCATGAGTATCGGCGATCGCGGCAGCAGACAGGGGCTGCGGATCGAAGTGGTCGGTGGCACAGGCAGTGAGCGCCGCGCAGGACAGCGCGAGCATGCGCCGGGCCCATGCCGGCAGGGACGTCCCGCGGCGCCTCCGGCGCGGGGGCTGTGGCAAACCGCTCATCAAGACATGCCTACCCTGTAAAAGAAGATGCCCGGCGGAGGCCGGAAACGCGCAACACTACCGTGAGTGGCGGATTTACTCCAGCGCGCAGACCCAGGGGCGGGCAGGCGGACCGTGGAACATTTCCCCCTTGGTCGTGGATTTGGGCGTGCCGGGGAAGGAGCGGTCGAATAAGATGTGCGCCCCCCGTTGTTTTGCCCATCGGATGCACCGATGGCGTCGTTGAGAGGATTCTTATGCATGCACCCGCCAGCCAGTCGGAAGCCCTGCGCTTCTCCCGCACCTTTAGCGGTAACCGGGTGTGGCTGGCCGTGGGCCGGACCATACGTATCCGGGGTGACGCGTTCCGGGTCTTTGGTCATCTGCCCGAGAGCTGCCTGGGCCAGGCAAGCCATTGGCGACGCCGGCCGGGCGACGTGCGGGACGCGCTCGAACAGGCCATGCTCAAGGAAGTCGGTGCGGAACTGGAGTACGCGCTCGAAGCAGCGATCATCGAAATCGGTGCCTATCTGGATGCCTGTGCGGCGGAAGGGCTGCAAGCCAATCTGCGCAAGCTGAAGGAGCTGTGGTCCGGCGGCGATCTGGATCTTTCCACGGTTGGCAAGGGCCTGGCTCAGTCCCTCAACGATCTGCGCGCCAAGCAACGCCACCACGATCTGGCGGAACAGATCGGGCGGACGCTGAAGCTGTCCGATTATCCGGCCACGTTCCAGGCTGGCCGGCGCACGCGCCGGCTGGTGGCAGTGCTGGGCCCCACCAATTCTGGCAAAACCCACGACGCCTTCGAGCGCCTGGCGACAGCCACGTCCGGCGTATATCTGGGGCCGCTGCGTCTGCTGGCGCTGGAAGCCTTCACCCGCCTGAACGAGGAGTTCGGTGTTGGCGCGTCCCTGATCACTGGCGAGGAGCACCGCATCGTCGAGGGCAGCCGCGTGACGGCATCCACCATCGAGATGCTGGATGCCTCCACGGCCGTGGAGGTGGCGGTCATCGACGAGATCCAGATGCTTGACGACCCGGATCGCGGCTGGGCGTGGACCCAGGCGGTGGTCGGTGCCAATGCCCGCGAGGTGTGGCTGGTCGGGGCCTTGTCGGCGGAGCCGGCCATCACGGCGCTGGCCGCCCGCCTGGGCCTGCCGCTGGAGGTCCGGCGCAAGCAGCGCAAGCATCCGCTGGTGGTGGGGCAGGCGCTGGGCAACGATCCGGTGGCTGCGCTGCGGCGTGCCAAGCCTGGTGACGCCTTCATCGTCTTCTCGCGGCGGGACGCCCTCAATCTGCGCGATGATCTGATGGCCCTCGGAAAATCGGTGGCCTGCATCTATGGCGCGCTGTCGCCGGAGGTGCGGGAGCGGGAGGCGCACCGTTTCGCCGGCGGGGATGCGGATATCCTCGTCGCCACAGACGCCATCGGCATGGGGCTCAATCTGCCCATCCGGCGCGTCGTGTTCACCGCCGTGCAAAAGTACGATGGCACGTCGCGGGGAACCCTGTCGCCGTCCCTGCTTCAGCAGATCGGTGGTCGCGCCGGGCGCTTCGGTCATCATGACGAGGAGGGTGTCGTGGCGGGTCTCACCCCGGCAGAACACCGGGTGGTGAGCAGCCTCATGAAGGCCCAGCAGGAGCCGTTGGAGGTGAGGGGCTTCCAGATCACGGCGGGTTCAGCCTACCTGGAACAGATCGCCGAAATGTCGGGCGACCGCCGGCTGGAGGCGCTGTTGTCCCTGTTCCTGCTCCATGCAGACTGTGGCGACGGTTTCTTCACGCCGCACATCCCGGAGGAGCAACTGGCCCGTGCGGCCCAGCTGGACCGCATGAAAAACCTCAGCCTGCATCAGAAGCACGTGTTCTCGATGGCGCCGATGGCATCGCAGAACGAGACGATCGACGGCGTGTGGCGTGACTGGGCTTACGGTGCCAACAAGGGCAAGACGATTGCGCTGGATTTCTTGCCCCAGTCGCCGCGGCGTGCCTCGCTGGAGGAGGCGGAAACCACCGTGCGTCTGCTGGCGGCCTATCGCTGGTTCGCCTACCGGCTGCCCGAGCTGTTCGTCGATCTCGAACTCGCCGACATGCATCTGGCGCCGTGGATTGCCGCGGTGGACGGCCACCTGCGCAGCCGCCGCCGTCAGGGGGCGGGAGGGGGGCGCAAGGGTGTGCCGAGCTGGTATTGGCCCGTCAGGCGCTGACGGGCCAATACTGTCTGTCAGGGCGTCTGTTGATAGACGCTGTACGCGCTCATGACCTTGGGGGGCTTAATGCCGCCGGTGACCGGGTCGAACAGGGACGTGGACTTGGCGGGCTGGTTGGCGAAACCGGCAGTGCGATCCTTTGTTGCCTTGGTGCTGACTAGCATGTTGGTCCTGGCGTCGTAGATGCTTTTCGTCTTGGCGTTGGGCAGGCGGGCCGTTGCCGTATTGTCAATCCGCCCTCCTGTCGAGTCGACGAGCAGCGATCCGCTGCCAGGTCGGAGGCCGGCACGGGTGCGCTTGCCGGCCGAATCGCAGGTGCTGTAGATGTCGGCACTCTGCCCGTTCAGGCTGGAGGGATCGGTGGACAGAACGACCCGTCCGGACGCTTCCTGGCGTGAGATGGCGCTGGGCTTGGCATGCCCGGAGATGCCCTGCATGGCGCACATCGTGGCGGATGGGGGACGCAGGTCCTCCGGGCGGACACCCTCGCGGTTCATCACATTTACGCCACCGAAGCCGGCCTGGGCGCCAGGACCCTTGCGCATGGCCAGCAGCTTCTTGCGGGCCATCAGCGAGCTGCTGTTCTGCTGATTGTTCAAGGTGGACGACGGGGCCCGGCTGGCGAAGCCGGTATCGAGGGACCACGCGTAGTCGACCGGTGCGAGCAGGATGACAGTCGCGCAAAGTAGGGGTATGACTTGTTTCACGACGGAGACTGGACTATCCGAAAGTGCTAAAACTACCTCAATGCCGTGCGAATGACGAGAAGTTTCTTTGACGACGGTCAATGTAAGTTGCTGTCACGTTTTCGCCATGTGGCGACTCGGATAAAGTATCGATCTTTCTGATACGCGGAATGCACCCCATGGCAGTCGAACTCTTCAATAATGGCAAGCATGCCTGTCTGGCCTTTTACGATCTGGTGGACGAGGAAGCCGACCATGCGGTGCAGTGCAACCAGTTCCTCATTGTCGATGGTGAGCACGGTGCGCTGATCGACCCGGGCGGCAACATGACCTACAACGGCCTGCTGATGTCCATGCAACGCTTCTTTCCGTCGCGGGGGCTGGACTACATCTTCGCTACCCACGCCGACCCGGACATCATCGCTTCCCTCAACAAGTGGATGGTGTCTACCCATTGCAAGGTGATGATCTCCCGTCTGTGGACGCGTTTTGTACCGCACTTCACCACCGGCAAGGATTACTCGGCGCGGATCCTCGGCATCCCCGACGAAGGCATGAACATCCCGCTCGGCGAGAGCAAGATCAAGGCGGTGCCTGCCCACTTCATGCATTCGGAAGGCAACTTCCAGTTCTACGATCCAGTGGCCAAGATCCTGTTCTCGGGAGATATGGGCGCCTCGCTCGTCGACCACCATCAGGCCGCCGAGCCGGTGCGGGATTTCGACGACCATGTGATTACCATGGCCGGCTTCCATCGCCGCTACATGATCTCCAACAAGATCTGCCGCTTCTGGGTGAACATGGTTCGCCAGCTGGACGTGGAGATGATCGTGCCGCAGCATGGTTGCCGATTCGAGGGCAAGGTGATGGTCAATCGCTTCCTCGACTGGATCGAGCAACTACCCTGCGGCATCGACCTGCTGACCCAGGACAACTACCGGGCGCCGTGACACCGGCTTGGTCCTGGCATACGCGGAAGTGGTGTCTATTGCTTCCGCGACAGATGGGTGATGGCTCGCGTCAGACCATCCAGCGTGAGGGGGAACATGCGCTCTCCCAGCAGCTGGCGCACGATGCCGATGGTTTGCCGATAGTCCCACATGCGCTCCGGCTCCGGGTTGAGCCAGGCGACCGCGGGATAGGCATCGGCGAGGCGGCGCAGCCAGGTCGCGCCGGGTTCCGGGTTGCTGTATTCGATGGAGCCGCCTGGCTGCAGGATCTCGTAAGGGCTCATCGTCGCGTCGCCGACGAAGATCAGCTTGTATTCCGGGCCGTATTTGTGGAGCACGTCGAGGGTCGGCGTGCGTTCCGAGTGGCGTCGACGGCTGTCCCGCCACACATGGTCGTACACGCAGTTGTGGAAGTAGAAGTACTCCAGGTGCTTGAACTCGGTGCGGCAGGCCGAGAACAGCTCCTCGCAGACCTTCACGTGGTCGTCCATCGAGCCGCCCACGTCGAAGAAGATCAGTACCTTTACCGCGTTGTGGCGCTCGGGGCGCATCAGCAGATCCAGGTAGCCGGCGTTGCGGGCGGTGGCGGCGATGGTGCCGTCCAGGTCCAGTTCGTCCGGCGCGCCGAGGCGGGCGAAGCGGCGCAGGCGGCGTAGCGCCACCTTGATGTTGCGGGTGCCCAGTTCGACGGTGTCGTCCAGGTTGCGGTATTCCCGCTGCTCCCACACCTTGATGGCCGTGCGGTTGCCGGCCGATTCGCCGCCGACGCGGATGCCTTCCGGGTTGTAGCCGCTGTTGCCAAAGGGTGAGGTGCCGCCGGTACCGACCCATTTCGAGCCGCCCTGGTGGCGCCCCTTCTGTTCCTGCAGGCGCTTCTTGAATTCCTCCATCAGCTTGTCCCAGCCGAGCTTCTCGAGCCTGGCCTTCTCTTCGGGGCTGAGGTGCTTGGTCGCCATGGCCTTCAGCCATTCCTCGGGCAGGTCCACTTCCAGGCCGGGGATGGTCTCGATGCCCTTGAAGTACTCGCTGAAGGCTTGGTCGAAGCGGTCGTACTGGCTCTCGTCCTTGACCAGGCTGGCGCGGGCCAGAAAGTAGAAGTCTTCCATGCGGTGCCCGCCCAGGCCGGCTTCGAGGGCTTCGAGCAGGGTCAGGAATTCCTTGGTCGTCACCGGTAGCTTGCGGTTTTTGAGGTGCAGGAAGAAGTCGATGAGCATGGCAGCATCCGGCTCAGCGGTTGCGCTGGGCCATGTAGACCAGGCGCTCGAAGAGGTGCATGTCCTGCTCGTTCTTCAGCAGGGCGCCGTGCAGCGGCGGGATGGCGGCCTTCTGGTCGGGCGAGCGCAGGGCTTCCACCGGAATCTCTTCGGCCACCAGCAGCTTGAGCCAGTCGATCAGCTCGGATGTGGACGGCTTCTTCTTCAGGCCTGGCACGTCGCGCAGGCCGAAGAAGACCTCCAGGGCTTCCTTCAGCAGGGCCTGCTTGATGCCGGGGAAGTGCACGTTGACGATCTGCTGCATCGTGTCCCGGTCGGGGAACTTGATGTAGTGGAAGAAGCAGCGGCGCAGGAAGGCATCCGGCAGCTCCTTCTCGTTGTTGGAGGTGATGAAGACGATGGGGCGGTGGCGTGCTTTGACCGTCTCGCGGGTCTCATAGACATGGAACTCCATGCGGTCGAGTTCGCGCAGCAGGTCGTTGGGGAATTCGATGTCGGCCTTGTCGATCTCGTCAATCAGCACCACGGTCGGTTCGTCGGCCTCGAAGGCCTGCCACAGGGTGCCCTTGACGATGTAGTTGCCGATGTCCTTCACCTTGTCGTCACCGAGCTGGGAGTCGCGCAGGCGGGACACAGCGTCGTATTCGTAGAGGCCTTGCTGGGCCTTGGTGGTGGACTTGATGTGCCACTGCATCAGTGGCATGCCGAGGGCGGCGGCGACCTCTTCGGCGAGCATGGTCTTGCCGGTGCCGGGCTCGCCCTTGATCAGCAGCGGGCGCTGCAGGCGGATCGCCGCATTGACGGCCAGCATCAGGTCGGGGGTGGCGACGTAGTTGTCGGAGCCTTCGAAACGCATGGGGAATCCTCGCTGGGGTTTTCTCGATTATAGCGATGCTGTTTTACGTGCACGGAAGATGTGCGCAGCGGTGCTCACCGTGGCGACGTGGATGTCCACGGTGTCATCGATCTGGCGGGCGTAGCCGCCGGCCATCGCGATGGCCACCGGCAGGCTGCGGCGTCGGCATTCGCCGAGCACCAGCTCGTCGCGGGCGGCGAGGCCGGCCTTGCTGAGCCTGAGGCGGCCGAAGCGGTCGTCCTCGAAAGGGTCGGCGCCGGCCAGGTAGATGACCAGCTGCGGGTCGGCGCGCCGGAACACCTCGGCCAGCGCGGGCCGCAGGGCGTCGAGATAGGCTTCATCGCCGCTGCCATCGGGCATGTCCACGTCCAGGTCGCTGCGTTCCTTGTCGAACGGATAGTTGAGGGCGCCGTGGATGCTGAAGGTGAAACAGTCCGGCTGCTTGGCGAGGATCGCCGCGGTGCCGTTGCCCTGGTGCACGTCGCAGTCGACGATGGCGACCCGCTCGACACGGCCCTCGGCGCGCATGGCCAGCGCCGCGATGGCGGCATCGTTGAAGACGCAGAAGCCTTCGCCCCGGTCGCGGAAGGCGTGGTGGGTACCGCCGGCCAGATTGGCGGCGCAGCCCTCTGCGAGGGCGGTCCTGCAGGCGGCCAGCGTGGCGCCGGCGGAACGGCGCGAGCGTTCGACCATCGCCTCGGACCACGGAAAGCCGATGCGCCGCTGGGCCTCCTTGTCCAGCATGCCGCGGGCCACGCTTTGCAGGTAGCGGGCATCGTGGGCGCGCAGGATCTCGGTGTCGTTGGCGGCCGCCGGCACGTGGAAGTCGTCGGCATCGAACAAACCGCCGGCGAGCAGGCGCGCCCGCAGGCGGGCGTATTTTTCCATCGGGAAGCGGTGGCCTTCGGGAAGGGGCAGCACGAAGTGGTCGGCGTAGAACAGTTTCATCGCTGGGGTGGGGGGCGAGTGGTGGAGCGGGGGCAAAGCCCGCTGCTATCATTGATTGATCCACGGCCTTTGGGCCGGACATCGGGACGCATCATGCACCTTCTAGAGAATTTGGGGGCACTCCATCCGGAGATCACGGCGCTCCGCCGCGACATCCACGCCCATCCTGAGCTGGCCTTCGAGGAGCATCGCACCGCAGCCCTGGTCGCCGAGCGCCTGGAGGCGCTGGGCATCGAGACACACAGGGGCATCGGAAAGACCGGCGTGGTCGGTGTGCTGCGGGCCGGTAACAGCCAGCGGGCCATCGGCCTGCGGGCTGACATGGACGCGCTGCCGATCCAGGAGAAGAACGACTTCACGCATCAATCCCGCCATCCGGGCCGCATGCATGCGTGCGGGCACGACGGGCATACCGCCGTGCTGCTGGGTGCGGCCGCCTACCTGACCCGCAATCCCGACTTCGACGGGACGGTCTATTTCCTGTTCCAGCCAGCCGAGGAGGGCGAGGGCGGGGCGCCGGCGATGATTGCCGACGGTCTCTTCGAACGTTTCCCGATGGAGGCGGTGTTCGGTCTGCACAACTGGCCGGGCCTGCCGGTCGGGCAGATTGCCGTGCATCGCGGGCCGGTGATGGCCTGTGCCGACCGCTTCGACATCGAGATCCGCGGGCAGGGCGCCCACGCGGCGATGCCGCACCAGGGCATCGACCCGGTGCTCACCGGCGCGGCGCTGGTGCAGGCGCTGCAGTCGGTGGTGTCGCGCAACGTCGACCCCCAGGATTCGGCCGTGCTGTCGCTGACCCAGTTTCATGCCGGCGACGCCTACAACGTGATTCCCGAAGTGGCGCAGCTATGTGGCACCGTGCGGGCCTTCCGGCCCGAGGTGGAGGCCCGCGTCGAGGAGGCGATGCAGCGAGTGTGCACCGGCGTCGCCGCAGCCTTTGGTGCCGACATCCGCTTCGAGTACCGGCGCGGCTACCCGGCGACGATCAATTCGGTGCCGGAGGCTGAGTTCTGCGCGGCGGTGGCGAAGGAGATCTGCGGCGATGCCAACGTGACGGTGGATCCCAAGCCCAGCATGGGGGCCGAGGATTTCGCCTACTTCCTGCAGGAGAAGCCCGGTTGCTACGTGTGGCTTGGCAACGGGCCCGGTGAAGGCGGTTGCACGCTTCACAATCCCCATTACGATTTCAACGACGAGGCGATTCCCTACGGCGTTGCCTACTGGGTCCGCCTGGTGCAGCGCTGGCTGTCCGACGCGTAAGTGGGTTGAGCGGAGGGCTGTCATCGACCCACGCGGATAATCCGAAGAATTCCGGCCCTGGTTTTTCGCCCGGCCGGAATTTTTTTGCCGCTTCCCTGCCTCAAGCCACATGAATACCTTCTTCCTGTCATTCCGCATGCTCCGGCGCGACCTGCGCGCCGGCGAACTGGGGCTGCTGCTGGCGGCGCTGATCATCGCCGTGGCCAGCCTTACCAGCGTCGGCTTCTTCACCGACCGCGTCGCCCAGGCTCTGGCCCGGGAGGCCAACCAGCTGCTCGGTGGGGATCTGGTGCTGGTGTCCGACCATGCCCTCGATCCTGCCTACCGTGCCGAGGCGACCCGGCGCGGCCTCAAGACGGTGGTCTCCAGCACCTTCACCAGCATGGCCAGCCTGGGGGAGGGCGCCCAGCTGGCGGGCGTCAAGGCTGTCGAGGATGGGCATCCGCTGCGCGGGACCATGCGCATCGCGCCGGGGCTCAATCAGCCCGACCGGGCGGCGCCGGGCATTCCCGCCGCCGGAGAGTTGTGGCTGGACGAACGGCTGGCCAGTGCCATCTCCGCGAAACCAGGCGACATGATCGGACTGGGGGCGATCCGCCTGAAGATGAGCGCCGTGCTGTCCTTCGAGTCCGACCGGGGCGCCAATTTCTTCAGCCTGTTGCCGCGCCTGGTGATGAATGCGGCTGACCTGTCGGCGAGCGGCCTGGTCCAGCCGGGCAGCCGGATCTTCTACCGGCTGCATGTAGCCGGGGAGGTCGCGCCGGTGAAGGCCTTCGAGACCTGGGCGCGGGCCCGCCTGAGGCGCGGCGAGACGCTGGAGAACGTGGAGAACGCGCGGCCCGAGGTGAGGACCACGCTGGACCGTGCCGAGCGTTTTCTGCGTTTCGCGGCGATGCTGGCGGTGGTGCTGGCTGCGGTGGCGGTGGGCTTGTCCACCCGGCGCTTCGTCGAGCGGCACCTGGACGGTTGCGCGGTAATGCGCTGCGTCGGTGCGACGCAAGTGCGCCTCCTGTCCCTGTTTCTCGGCGAGTTCGCGCTGCTCGGCCTGGCGGCGGGCGTGGCCGGCTGTGGGCTGGGTTTCGCGGTGCAGTTCGCGCTCAACGAGCTGCTCGGCAGCCTGGTCGGCTTCCCGTTGCCGGCGCCGGGCTGGCTGCCGGTGCTGCATGGCTTTGCGGTGTCGCAGCTGTTGCTGCTGGGCTTCGCGCTGCCGCCGCTGATCAGGCTTGGGCGGGTGCCGACGCTGCGCGTGCTGCGGCGCGAATGGGACGGCATCGCCGCGCGGGAAGGCCTGGCCTGGGCCCTCGGTGCGCTGGTGTTGGCCGGCCTGCTGGTCGGCATCGCACGGGACTGGCTGCTCGGCGCCTGGGTGGTCGGCGGTTTCGCACTGGCCTTCGCGGTGTATGGCGGCGTGGCGTGGGCGGTGATCGGGGGGCTCGGACGCGTGCGTGGTGTGGCGAGCAGCGGCTGGCGTTACGGCCTGGCTTCCCTGCGGCGGCGGCCGGTGGCCAGCCTCGTGCAGGCCCTCGCCCTCGGCATGGGGCTGACGGCCCTGTTGCTGCTGACGCTGGTGCGCGGCGACCTGTTGTCGAGCTGGAAACAGACCACGCCGGTGGACGCGCCCAATCGTTTCGTGATCAACATCCAGCCCGAACAGCTGCCGGCCCTGCGCCAGTTCTTCAAGGACAACGGCCGCGTTGAGCCCTTGTTGCAGCCGATGATCCGCGGGCGCCTGATGGCGGTGAATGGCCGCCCGGTCGGGCCCGACGACTACGCCGACGACCGGGCCAAGCGGCTGGTGGACCGGGACTTCAACCTGTCCTTCGATTCGCGCCTGCCGTCCGGCAACAGCGTCGTCGAGGGGCGCTGGCATGGGGACGAGCGTGTGCCGCAGTTCTCCGTTGAGCAGGGGCTGGCCCAGACCCTCGGTCTGGCGATGGGCGATCTGCTGACCTTCGAGATCGGCGGCGTGCGCCGCGAGGCGCGCATCACCAGCCTGCGCAAGCTGGACTGGGATTCGATGCGGGTGAATTTCTTCGTGATCGCCGCGCCGGGCATGCTGGAGCAGCAGCCGGCCAGCTACATCACCAGCTTCTACCTGCCGCCGGGGCAGCTGGAGTTCGCGAACCGCCTGGTGGCGGCCTTCCCGAACCTGACGGTGATCGACGTGGCGGCGGTGATCGGCCAGATCCAGGCGATGGTCGATCAGCTGATCGCGGCGGTGCAGTTCGTCTTCGGCTTTGCGGTGGTGGCGGGCGTGGTTGTGCTGTTCGGCGCGCTGCAGTCCACCCACGACGAGCGGGAGAAGGAGCTGGCCATTCTGCGCACGCTGGGGGCCCGCAACGGGCAGCTGCGGGCGGCGCTGCTCGCTGAGTTTGCCGTGCTCGGGCTGGTGGCCGGCGTGCTGGCGGGCGCCGGGGCAACCGGCATCGGTTGGGCACTGGGGCATTTCGTCTTCAAGCTGCCCTATGCGCCGAGCCTGCTGCCGCTGCTGGCCGGCGGTATTGCCGGCTGCGCGGTGGTGACGCTGGCTGGCTGGGTCGGCACGCGGCATCTGCTGTCCCAGCCGCCGCTGGCAAGCCTGCGGGCGCTGAGCTGACGGGAGGACGCTGGAATGGCCGGGTATACTTCCGGCCATGACTTCAGAATCCGCTCCTGCCTTGCTGCCGCTACTGTTTGTACTCCTCCTCGCCGTCCTGTCCGTCGTCGCCTGGCTGGCCCTGCGGATCACCCGTCTCAACGGGGCCCAGGACGAAGTCGCCGGGCAGCTGATCGCCCATCTCGATAGCCGCCTGGAAGGTCTGTTCGGCCACCAGCAGTTGCAGTTCGTCAGGGAGCTGCAGGCCACGTCGACGGCCGGGGGCGACCGCGTGATCGACATGCTGGCAGGCGAAGTGGACCGCCTGCGCGACCGCCTCGACGCGGAGCAGGCTGCGTCCCGCCATTCGCTCCAGCAGCTCCATCTGGCCCTGGTGGCCCAGCTCGGTACGCAGAAGGAAGAGATGGCACTGCGTCTGTCCGAACTGGCGTCTGCAGTGGCCAGTGGGCAGGAGAAGCTGCGCACGGAGATGATGGCCGAGACCCTCAAGACCTTGTCCGAGCACGCTCGCGCGGATCGGGAGCTGCTGCAGCGCGGCCTGAGTGGCGCGTCCCAGCAGCTGACCCACAGCATCGAGGCGATGAACCGTACTGTCGGCGAGAGCCTGGAGGCAATCAGCGGCCACGTGAACCAGCGCCTAGACGAGGGTTTCCGCAAGACCAACGAGACCTTCACCAATGTGATGGCGCGGCTGGCGACTATCGACGAAGCACAGAAGAAGATCGGTGACCTGACCACCAACGTGGTCAGCCTGCAGGAGTTGCTCGGCGACAAGCGCTCCCGCGGCGCCTTTGGAGAAGTCCAGCTCGAAGCCCTTGTGCGCAACGCCTTGCCGCCGGAATCCTTCGATTTTCAGTACGTTCTGCCGAATGGCACACGGGCCGACTGCGTGCTGCGCCTGCCTGAGCCCACCGGGATGGTGGTGGTGGATTCGAAGTTTCCGCTGGAAAACTACCACCGTATGTTTGCCGGTGAGGCGGGTGACCTGGAGCGGCGTACGGCCCAGACGGCTTTCCGCAACGACGTGAAGAAGCACGTGGATGCGATTGCCGACAAGTACATCCAGCCGGAGGTTACGTCGGACGGGGCGGTGATGTTCGTGCCGGCGGAGGCGGTGTTCGCCGAGATTCATGCCTACCACCCGGAAGTGGTGGCCTACGCGATGCAGCGCCGGGTGTGGATCGTCTCGCCGACGACGCTGATGGCGGTGCTCAACACTGCGCGGGCAGTGCTGAAGGACGTGGAGACGCGCAAGCAGATCCACGTCATCAAGGACGCCCTCGGCAAGCTGGCGAAGGACTTCAACCGCTTCGACGAGCGTATGCAGAAGCTGGCCACCCACATCCGCCAGGCCAATGAGGACGTGGCGGACGTGCAGACATCGTCGCGCAAGATCAGCGCCCACTTCCAGAAGATCGAGGCGGCCCAACTCGACGAGCCGCTGGCCGCGCTGCCGGGCGTGGAGCCCGGTGCGGGGCAGTAGCGCTCAGTAGCCCTTGAAGTCCTTCAGCAGGAAGACGTAGACCTCGCGCTTGAAATCCTTGTGGACCGGCACGACGACCTTGCCGAGAAGTTCGCTGCCGCCGAAGTGGGCTGCGATGTCCGGGATTTCCGGCTTGCGGCCGACGTACAGGATGTCGCGCCCTTCCTTGCCCTTCAGCGTGGTGGTGAGCTCGTAGTGGTCGATGGGCAGGTGGTCGGGATTCCAGGCCGCGTATTCGGCCGGGTGCAGGCGGTACACCAGATGGGCGATCAGCTCCCGGTCTTCGCCGACGAGGATGCTGCCGGGGTGGTTTGCCAGCAGCGGCGCGACGCCGTCGGCCAGGTGGATCCAGCCCCGCGCGCGCTTGTAGGGGTCGTTCTTGGCAGTCAGTGCGGTGCCGGTGGCGCGGGCGATGTCCGGCCAGTGATAGGCCAGCATCGCGGCGACAAGGTTTGCCGCCACGCCGGCGATCAGCCAGCGCCGGCCGCGCTGCAGAAAGACCGCCGGCACCAGCAGGCAGGCGCCGACGAAGATCGGCGCGGCCCAGTTGCCGTTGGCGCGGCCGGTCAGGGCCTGCAAGCTGACGAGCAGCAGCAGCGGCACAATGAAGACCAGCAGCGTGCGGTGGGAAGCATCGCGCCACAGGCTGCGCCCGCGGAACAGTGCGATGCCCAGCAGCACGCCGAGCAGCGGACCGAAGGACAACCACTGGGCGCCTATGAATTCACCGAGCTGGCCCGGATGCCAGCCGCGCTCCCCGTGGCCGCCGACGCGGGTGATCTCCGCGGTATGGCGGAAGGTGGGGAAGTCGTGAGTCCAGTTCCAGTACAGGTTGGGCGACAGGATCGCCACCGCCAGCAGCACGGCCAGCCAGGGCTGCGGGCGGAGCAGCCAGTGGCGCTGTTTCGGGTCCAGCGCGATCAGCAGCAGCGCCGACGGCAGGAAGGCCGCCATCGTGTACTTGGACATCAGGCCGATGCCGATCACTGCGCCGCAGGCCAGCCAGGTACCCCAGCGGCCTTTGTCCAGCGCGCGCAGCAGGAACAGCAGAGCAAGGGTCCAGCACAGCAGCAGCGGGGCGTCGGTGGACACGAAAAGGCCCAGTGCCGCCACCAGCGGCATGGACATGAAGGACAGGCCAGCCCAGAAACCCACCTTCGGCGAGTACATCCGGCTGCCCAGAGCGTACAGCGCAAAGGCAGTCGCAGGGTAGAGCAGCAGGGACGGCAGCTTGATGGCAATCAGGCCGTTGCCGAACACGGCTGTGCTGCCGGCGATCAGCGCGGCGATCACCGGCGGCTTGGAGAAATAGCCCCAGTCCAGGTTCTGCGACCAGCCCCAGTAATAGGCCTCGTCCACGTACAGGTCGATGCCCAGGTGGCCGATCACCCAGATACGGTAGACGGTCAGGACTGCGGCGATGAGCGCCAGCGGGCCGACATAGCTGCGCTCGCTCATGGCTTCACCTTGACGAGGGCTACGCCGCCTTGGCGGAACAGGACGTCCACCGGCACGTCAGGCGGCAGGCGGTCGATGCGCGTCAGCGCGACTTGGCCGGGCTGAGGATCGCCCTTGAGGGTGACGGCCTGGCGATAGACGCTGAAGCTCGGGGCGGTGCTGAAGTTCCAGAACATCACGTCGCCCTCCAGCTCGTGGGCCTTCAGTCCGGCGGCTTTCACCGGTCCCTGGGCCAGTTCGCCGGCAAAGGGCACGACCAGTCCGGCCAGCAGCACGACCTGGAGTGCGGCTGTCACGGCGAGACGCTGCGCCAGCGAGGTTTTGGAGAACAGCACATAGAGCAGCCACAGGACGAAGGCGGTGGCCGTCAGGCCCAGGTAGACGGTGTCTCCAACCTCCAGTGCCCGGCTGAGCTGGGCCCGGTAGTAACCGTCACCCAGTTTGCCGGCGGACAGCTTGTCGAAGATCGCAGGAAGCGCCGGCAGCAGTGCCAGCAGCAGGCCAGGTGCCAGCAGATGCAGCCAGGCCCGTCGCGCCGTGCCGGCATGCAGGCCGATCAGGATGAACAGCGGCGTGCAGCCGTACAGCACGTAGTGGGGCAGCTTGGTGCCGGACAGGGAGAAGAAAGCGACGACGAAGCCGAACCACAGCCACAGGAAGCGCTGCAGCGGGTCGCCGAGTCCGGCCTTGAGCTTGCCGAGGGCGACGACGAACAGACCGCTCCACGGCAGCAGCAGCAGCGGCACCGCGATCACGTAATAGAAGGCGCTGCCGCCATGGCCCTCCAGCGATCCGGAGAAGCGCTGCACGTTGTGTTTCATGATGAAGCCGTCGATGAAGTCCTGGCCGTGGCGGTGCAGCGCGTAGGCGTACCAGGGCGTGACGAGGGCTATCAGGATCAGCCAGCCGAGCGGGTTGAAGACCATCCGCGCCCAGCGCAGCCATTCGCCGCGGCTGGCGCAGTACAGGAAGCTGACTGTGCCGGGGACGATCAGCGCCACCGGCCCTTTGGTCAGGGCGCCCAGGCCCATCCACAGGAAGGCCCGCAGCAGCGGAGCGCGCTGGCCGCTTTCGAGGTGGCGCCAGACGTCGAACAGGGTCAGCGCGAGCAGGCAGTTGAGCAGGCCGTCGGCCGTGGCGGCGCGGCCGATGGCGAAGGGGCCGAGGGCCGTGCAGGCGACGGCCAGCGCAATAAGCGCCGCGTCTTCGCCTACACGTCGGCGGGCGAAGAAATAGGTGGCGTAGCTCCACACGATGGCGGCGAGCGCCGAAGGCAGCCGGAAAGCCCATTCGCTGGCGCCGAAGATCAGGTAGCCGACCGACTGCAGCCAGTAGATGAAGATCGGCTTGTCGAAGCGTGGACTGCCGTTCAGGTAGGTGAACAGGAAGTCGTGGCGTTCGAACATCTCCCGCGTCGCCTCGGAAAAGGCACCTTCATCCACATCGAACAGCGGTGCGCCGCCGAGGCGCAGCAGGAAGGCGATCAGAGGCAGCAGCAGGATCAGGCGGCCGACGGGCGTGCCGGCGAGCCGCCCGCCGGCGGTGTGAAGGGCCGACGACATGGTCGCTTACTGGGCGCCGGCCGAACGCCAACCTTGGTCGTCCTGCAGGGCGGCGTTTTCCCGCGCTACATAGGCCTGGCTCTGGCCGGATTCGAAATAGACGCGGGTGAGCAGTTCGGCGAGCACGCCGGAGGTGACCATCTGCACGCCTGCGATGACCAGGAAGAAGCCGCCGAACAGCAGCGGACGGGTGCCGATGGAGGCGCCGGTGAACAGCTTGAGTAGACCCAGGTAGCTCAGGATCACCATGCCCAGCGCGCCCAGGCCCAGGCCGATGCCGCCGAAGAAGTGGCCCGGACGGGTGCGGAAGCGCATGAAGAAGTACACGAAGATCAGGTCGAGGATGACCCGGAAGGTCCGCGAGATGCCGTACTTGGACTGGCCGAACATGCGCGCGTGGTGGGTGACCTCTTCCTGGGCGATCTTGCGCGGCGTGGTCACGGTGGCCAGCCAGGCCGGGATGAAGCGGTGCATTTCGCCGTACAGGCGGACGTTCTTGATCGCGCTGGCACGGAAGGCCTTCAGCGAGCAGCCGTAGTCCTGCAGGTGCACGCCGGTGATCTTGGCGATCAGGCGGTTGGCGATCTTCGACGGGATCTTGCGCAGGACCATGCCGTCCTTGCGGTTCTTGCGCCAGCCGGCGACGAGGTCGAGATCCTCGTTGAGCAGGCGGCCGACCATGCGCGGGATGTCGATGGGGTCGTTCTGCAGGTCGCCGTCCATCGTGACGATCACGTCGCCGCGGGCGGCGTCGAGGCCTGCCTGCATCGCCGCGGTCTGCTTGAAGTTGCGCATCAGCGCGACGATGCGCACGTGCGGGCCGTAATGCTTGGCGGCCGCTTCCAGGTTGTCCACGGTGCGATCCGAGCTGCCGTCATCGACGATCACCACTTCCCACGGGTAGGGATAGGGGCCGAGGGCCAGGTGGATGCGCTCGAGCAGCGGCGCCACGTTGTCTTCCTCGTTGTAGAGGGGGACGACGACCGACAGCCGGTGCGGCGGCAGGTTGGCCGGGATCTGCGGCTGGGCGGGCGGGAGCGGAGAGAGCTGGGAGGCTGCGGTCATAGTATTTATTCGTTTACAGATCGGGTATTCACCCCGTCGTTGGCTGACGAGGCGGATTGTAAGTCGGAGCGGGGCGCTGCGGCGGCTTCCGGTGTCTTTGCGGCCGGGAAGAGCCAGGCGATGGCGCCTGAGGTGACGGAGCAGGCGATGACGAAGAGGTGCAGCGCCAGCGCCACCTGCAGTCCGCCTGTGAGAGGGATGCCGCTCGGCAGCAGCGCCGCGGCGGCGCCGGCCTCATAGGTGCCGAAGCCGGCCACGCCTTGCACAGGCAGGATCGCGGCGAGTTCGGCGCCAAGGGCGCCGGCCGCGCCCACGTCGATGGCTGCCGGCAGCAGCGCAGCCAGCAGGGCCGCCTGGGCGGCGAGCTTGACTGTCCAGTTGGCGATGGTCCACACCCAGCCGTAGCGGGCGTGGCGGGTGCTCTCGGCGAAGGCGTCGCGCACCTTGGCCAACTTGGCGGTGAAGGCCTTGCCATTGGCCCAGTCGTGAGGCGCCCGCGCCCAGCGCGGCAGCCACCAGGCCAGCGTTATTACGCCGAGGATGCAGGCAGCCTTGAGCGCGACCGGAAGTCCCGGCCACACGAAGGCGGCGAGGGCCATCACGACGAATGCGTCCTGCAGGCGGAACCAGAACAGGGAAGCGATGGCGCGGGGCAGAGCGATGCCGAAGTTCTGCCGCAGCAACAGCGGGAAGGCTGCTTCACCGCCGCGGAACGGCACCACGTTGATCATCGCGTTGTGGATCAGCACGATGCGCAGGCAGGTGCCGAAGCGTCCAGCGGCCTGAGCGCGGAACTCGTCGAACACCCGCAGCGCGCGAAGGACATAGGACAACCCAAAGCCACCTGCGCACAGCATCAGTGTGGGCATGTCGAGGCGCGCGAACACGTCGCCGAGGCCACGCCAGCGGCCGTCGGCCATCAACCAGGCCAGTAGACCAATGGATACGGCAATTGCGATAAGGCGCTTGGCGTTCATGAACGGGTCTCCGTGTCGTTGCCGAGGGCCGAGGCTGCGCCACCGATGCCCCAGGCGGCAAGACCGATCTGATACAGGTGCACAGCCGGATAGCCCAGGTCGATGAACAGGAGTGCGAGGCTGCTGCCGAGGGCGATGGCGGCCATCGCACGTACGCCACTGCGGTGCTCCCAGAAGCGCCAGTGCGCCGAAAGGACGCAGCCCAGGGCGCCAATCAGCCAGCCGCCGCACGCACCGACGAGCACATCCAGCGGCCAGTGTGCCCCCATTGCAACGCGGGAAAAGGCGATCAATGCGGCCGTGGCAAGAATGGCGAGGCGCATGCGGGTGCTGGCCTCGGGCCACGCAAAGATCAGCGCCGCCGCCACGACGAAGGCGGTGGTCGCATGGCCGGACGGAAAGGAGTACACATACAGTTTCTGACCGATGAGGTTGAAACTGCCGGATTCAAGCACGCCGGCCGGACGCATGATGTCGAAAATGCGTTTGCCGCCTTCACTGAAAACCAGGGCCAGTGGGCTGGCTAGCAGCGCTGAGGCCAGCCAGCGAGGGCGCGTCTTCAGGGTCGGGGCCAGCAGGGCCAGCATGCCGAGTACGGAGCCCGTCAATGACAGCGCGGACCACAGGGACGGTGAAACGCCGCTGGCGGCAGAATTGAGCGTGATGAAGAGCGATTGGTTGCCGGCGACGACGCAGGCTAGCGCGAGCACCGCAAGCGCGGCCGCAGGCGCGATCAGCCAGCTGCGTGGCAGGGCGGCGCCTGGTGCGGGGATTGCGTCGGGGACGGACTCGTCGTAATGCAAGGGACCGGGGGCTCAGCAAAACCCGGCATTTTACCCGATCGCCCTGCTTCTTGGGCCGGCGGGCAGGGTAGCCCCGGCGCCCTTCACTGCGGTGAGGCGGACTCGCCGCTTGCCGGCATGCTTTGCCTGGTACATGGCCGCGTCGGCGGCCCGCAGCAGGCTGTCCTGGTCGGTGCCGTCGTCCGGTGCGATGGATAGTCCGATGCTGCAGCCCATCGCGATGCGATGGCCAGTAATCAGGAAGGGGTCGTTGAACACGCTCAGCAGGCGTTCTCCAAGCTGCGCGAGGCTTTCCCGGCCGCCCACATCTGGGAACAGCACGACGAACTCGTCGCCGCCCGTGCGTGCAAGCATGTCGCTGATCCGCAGCGCGGAACTCAGGCGCTGGGCGATCTGGACCAGCAGGCTGTCCCCGATGGCGTGGCCGTAGGTGTCGTTCACTGGCTTGAAGCCGTCCAGGTCGAGCACCGCGACGCCTAGCAGCATGTCGCTCTGGATGTCCGCGAGTTCGTCCTTGAAGCGCTTTTCAAGATAGGCTCGGTTGGGAAGGCCGGTCAGCGGGTCGTGGTGTGCCAGGCGCAGGAGGCATTCCGTCGTCAGGTGGCGGGCGGTGACGTCCAGCAGCGTGACGATGTTGAGCGGCCCTTTGTGGCTGTCGATCTGCCCCGGAATGCGCTCGACGGCGATCGGCAGGCCGTCCGGCCGATCGCCGGTCCACACGCCGTCGTTGAGGGTGAGGATTTCCTCCAGGCGCTTGCCGCGCAGCATCTTGCGCGGGCGGCCGAGCATGCGGCACGCGGCACGGTTGGCGTCGGCAATGCGGCCGCCGCTGCTCAGGATACAGACCCCCGCGCCGATCTGGTTCATCATCGAGCGCAGCATCTGCCCCGAGCGGGCGAAGCGCAGGATCTGGTGCAACATCAGCGAACCGGCGGTGATGAAGGTCAGGATGCCCGCGGCGACCGCGATCAGGCCCATTACCGCGGCTGTCTGAGAGGCTTCGTTGCGCTCCAGACTCAGGATGTTCGAGAGTTCATGGAAGGGGGCGGCCATGGCCGCGAGTTCACCGCGTGCCGCGACGTTGTCGGGCGCTTGTCTGTTGAGCCGGGTGAACTCGTCCCAATGGGTCTGGATCCTTGAGGCGGCCAACCGGGCGTTGGGGCTGTCCAGGGGAGGAAGTTGCGCCAGTGTGTTCTCCAGGCTGACAACGTTGCCGCCGCTCTCCAGCGCGCGCAGCATGGAGTCGAGCCAGAGCTGCCGGGATTTCGAAGCTGCGTCACTTGAAGGCGATGAAACCATCTGCCAGGCGACGGCGCTGCCCTGATGAACGAGGGCTAACTGCTCGGTTAGCCGATGCTGGTTGCGGGTGTATTGATAAGCGAGCCCGAGTAGCGTGCTTTCGAACAGCACGAATCCAGCCGCGATGACCCAGAACAGGCGTGGAGACAGGGGCTGATGGGAGGCGCGGTGAGAAGGCATGGTCACTGCCCGTAGGCTTCAAAACGTGAATTTTTACACGCAAACGTCCTATCTGCGATGAATTTTCACATTTGTAATTTGCAACTAATTTTATCGACTCCGGTCTCCGTGCCGACGGGGCCCTGGGGGGGCTGGCGGTGCGGGTAGGGGAATCCTGTGCGAAGGATGGTCGGAGCCTCGAGAGGGCTCGGGTATAATCTGTGACCTTTTCGTGTCCGGCGCGGCATTTTTGTCCGCAGTCGGGCCGGTTTCAACTTCGCGCCCATCCTTGCCATGTCCGAAATTCTCAAGCTGCGCGGTGCGCCCGCCGTCTCCCGCTCCCGTCTTGCCCGCCTGACCGAATCGGTCAAGAGCGCGCTGCCCCGCCTGAAGGGGCTGGCCGTCGAACACTGGTACTTCGTGGAAGTCAGTGCACCGCTTGCCGCTGACGAGCTGGCACGGCTGGTCGATCTGCTTGGCGCCCATCCGGAGGGGGAAACCCCAGCTGGCAGCCCGGTGCTGGTAACTCCGCGTCTCGGTACGATTTCGCCTTGGTCCTCGAAGGCGACCGATATCGCTTGCCAGTGTGGTTTCGACAAGATCGTCCGTATCGAGCGGGGCGCCGCCTACAGTTTTGATCTGCGTGGAGGACTGTCGTCTGCCGATCGTGACGCGGTGCTGCCGGCCATCCACGACCGCATGACGGAGTCCGTGCTCGACAACGTGGATGCGGCCCATGCGCTGTTCCACCATTACAAGCCGCAGCCGCTGACGACCGTGGCGATCATCGAGAACGGCCGCGATGCGCTGGTCGTCGCCAACAGCGAGCTGGGCCTGGCCCTGTCGGAAGACGAGATCGACTACCTGGTCGAGAATTTCACGCGGATGGGCCGCAACCCGACCGACGTCGAACTGATGATGTTCGCCCAGGCGAACTCGGAGCACTGCCGCCACAAGATCTTCAACGCCGACTGGGTCATCGATGGCCGTCCGATGGACAAGACGCTGTTCGGCATGATCCGCGAGACCCACAAGGCGCATCCGGAAGGTACCGTCGTCGCCTATTCCGACAACGCGTCGGTGATCGAGGGCGCCACCATTGCCAAACTCTACCCGGACGAGACTGGTGCCTGGAAGTACAACGACGAGCTGACCCATATCCTGGCCAAGGTCGAGACCCATAACCACCCGACGGCGATCTCTCCGTTCCCTGGCGCCTCCACCGGCTCCGGCGGAGAGATCCGCGACGAGGGCGCGACCGGCCGTGGCTCCAAGCCCAAGGCGGGCCTGACCGGCTTTTCGGTGTCGAATCTGGAGATCCCCGGCTTCGAGCAGCCCTGGGAGCAGGCCTACGGCAAGCCTGAGCGCATCGCCTCGGCGCTGGACATCATGATCGAAGGCCCCCTGGGCGGCGCCGCGTTCAACAACGAATTCGGCCGTCCCAACCTGACCGGCTATTTCCGCACCTTCCAGCAGAGCGTGCAGGACGAGGTGCGTGGCTACCACAAGCCGATCATGATCGCCGGCGGCCTGGGCTGTATCCAGGACCAGCAGTCTTTCAAGATCAAGTTCGGTCCCGGCACGCTGCTGATCCAGCTTGGGGGCCCGGGCATGCTCATCGGTCTCGGCGGCGGCGCCGCCTCGTCGATGGCGACCGGCACCAACACGGCCGACCTGGATTTCGCGTCCGTGCAGCGCGGCAATCCGGAAATCCAACGCCGTTGCCAGGAAGTCATCGACGCCTGCTGGCAGAAGGGCGCGGCCAACCCGATCCTGTCAATCCACGACGTGGGTGCGGGCGGTCTCTCCAACGCCTTCCCCGAACTGGCGGATTCCGCCGAGCTGGGCGCACGCTTCGAGCTGCGCGAGGTGCACATCGAAGAGCCGGGCATGAGCCCGCGCGAAATCTGGTCCAACGAATCCCAGGAGCGCTACGTGCTGGCGATCGCCCCGGAAAGCCTTGATGTCTTCAAGGCGATCTGCGAACGCGAGCGCTGTCCGTTCGCAGTGGTGGGCGCCGCGTCCGACGACGGCCATCTGGTAGTCTCCGACCGTCACTTCGAGAATAAGCCGGTGGATATGGAGATGCAGGTTCTTCTCGGCAAGCCGCCGAAGATGACCCGCAACGTCTCCAGCCGCCAGGTCTTCGTGCCGCCCTTCGATGTGACGGACATCGATCTGGCTGATGCTTGCCGGCGTGTGCTGCGCATGCCGGCGGTGGCCGGTAAGAACTTTCTGATCACCATCGGCGACCGTTCCGTCGGTGGCATGACCGCCCGTGATCAGATGGTCGGCCCGTGGCAGATCCCCGTCGCCGACGTGGCGGTGACCACCATGAGCTACCACGGCTACCTCGGCGAAGCTTTCGCGATGGGCGAGCGTACGCCGGTGGCGACCCTTGATGCGCCGGCCTCCGGCCGCATGGCCATCGGTGAGGCGATCACCAACATCGCTGCGGCGGACATCCGTTCGCTGGGTGATGTGAAACTGTCCGCCAACTGGATGGCCGCGGCCGGCCACCGCGGTGAAGACGTCAAGCTGTACAAGACCGTCGAGGCCGTGTCCCAGTTCTGCCAACAGGCTGGTCTGGCGATTCCGGTGGGCAAGGACTCCCTGTCCATGCGTACTGCCTGGAACGAGGAGGGCGAGGACAAGCAGGTCGTGTCGCCGCTGTCGCTGATCGTCACCGGTTTCGCTCCGGTGCAGGACGTGCGCCGCACGCTGACCCCGCAACTGCAGTTCCCGGAAGGCGTGGAAACCGAACTGTTGCTGATCGATCTGGGCAACAATCAGAACCGTCTCGGCGGCTCCGTGCTGGCCCAGGCCTACAACTCAGTGGCCGAGCATGCGCCGGACGTGGATGCGGCGCAGTTGAAGACTTTCTTCGAGTTGATCCAGCAGTGGCGCAAGGATGACCTGATCCTGGCCTACCACGACCGCGCCGACGGCGGCCTGTTTGCCACCTTGTGCGAAATGGCCTTCGCGTCCAAGTGCGGCCTGTCGGTGATGCTCGACACGGTGGCCTACGACCAGTTCATGAACGACGTGGATGGCCTCGACAAGCGGCCGGATTCCTTGAAGGGCCGCTTCAACGACATGCTGTTCAAGGCCCTGTTCGCCGAGGAACTGGGGGCGGTCGTCCAGATCCGCCGCGACGACCGCAGCCGCCTGACCGAGGCCCTGCGTACGGCCAGCCTCAGCTATCACTTCGTCGGCGAGCCCAATGACCGCGACGAGCTGCGCTTCTGGCGCAACGCCAAGCTGGTCTTCAATGCGCCGCGTGCCGAACTGCTGCAGACCTGGTCCGAGACCAGCTACCAGATCGCCCGTCTGCGTGACGATGCAGAATGCGCGAAGGAAGAATTCGATGCCCTCGCGGATGCCTCCAACCCCGGCCTGTCCGTCTTCCTGAGCTACGATCCGGCGGAGGACATCGCTGCGCCGTTCATCGCCACTGGCGCCCGGCCGAAGATCGCGATCCTGCGCGAGCAGGGCGTGAACTCCCAGGCCGAGATGGCGGCGGCTTTCGAGCGTGCCGGTTTTGCGCCCTTCGATGTGCACATGTCCGACCTGCAGGCTGGCCGTGTACATCTGTCCGACTTCAAGGGGTTGGCGGCCTGTGGCGGCTTCTCCTACGGCGACGTGCTGGGCGCGGGGCAGGGCTGGGCCAAGTCCATCCTGTTCAACCCGGTGCTGCGCGAGCAGTTCGAAACTTTCTTCACGCGTGACGACACGTTTGCGCTGGGGGTCTGCAACGGCTGCCAGATGATGTCCAACTTGGCCGAGATCGTCCCGGGTGCCGAGACCTGGCCGCGCTTCCAACGCAACCGCAGCGAGCAGTTCGAAGCTCGCTTCGTGATGGTGGAAGTGCAGGACAGTCCGTCCATCCTGCTGGCCGGCATGGCTGGCAGCCGCATGCCCATCGTCGTGTCCCACGGCGAAGGTCGGGCGGTGTTCGCCGGCATCGACGCCCAGGACAATGCCAAGGTTGCGCTGCGCTACGTGGACAACAATGGCGCTATCGCCGAGCGTTATCCGTTCAATCCGAATGGTTCACCGGCCGGCATTACCGGCTTGACCACGCCGGATGGCCGCTTCACGATCATGATGCCGCACCCGGAGCGCACTGCCCGGACCGTGCAGATGAGCTGGCATCCGGCCGGCCTCGGCGAGGATTCTCCGTGGCTGCGGATGTTCCGCAACGCCCGCAAGTGGGTGGGGTAAGCGACTGATTGGTGGGAGCGAATACGATTAGCTCTCGTAGCAAAAACAAGAACGGCCGGTGCGAAACACCGGCCGTTCTTGTTTTTGCGAAGGAGTCGCCGGAGGCTTACATCCCCTGATAGATGGGCCCTTCGCCGCCCTGCGGGACGACCCAGTTGATGTTCTGGGTGGGATCCTTGATGTCGCAGGTCTTGCAGTGGACGCAGTTCTGGGCGTTGATCTGCAGGTGGGGGTTGTCGCCCTCCTCGCTGCGCACGATCTCATATACGCCGGCCGGGCAGTAACGCTGCTCGGGGGCGTCGTACTTGGCTAGGTTGATGGCGATCGGCACAGAGGCGTCCTTGAGCTGCAGGTGGCAGGGCTCGTCTTCCTCGTGGTTGGTGTTGGACAGGAACACCGACGAGAGGCGGTCGAAGCTCAGCTTGCCGTCCGGCTTGGGATAGGCGATCGGCTGGCACTCGGCTGCCGGGCGCAGCGTCGTGTGGTCCGCGTGGTTGTGCAGCGTCCAGGGCACATTGCCGCCGAAGAGCTTCTGCTCTGCGCCGAACAGGAAGGAGCCGAGCCACAGGCCCTTCTTCATGTAGGGCTTGAAGTTGCGGGTCTTGTGCAGCTCGGCGTGCAGCCAGCTGGCCTTGAAGCTCTTCGGGAAGGCGCTCAGTTCGTCCTGGGCGCGGCCGGCGGCGAGGGCCTCGAAGGCCGCTTCGGCGGCCAGCATGCCGGACTTCATCGCCGCATGGCTGCCCTTGATGCGTGCCGCGTTGAGGAAGCCTGCATCGTCACCGATCAGCGCTCCGCCCGGGAAGACCAGCTTGGGCTGGCTCTGCAGGCCGCCGGCAGCAATCGCCCGCGCACCGTAGGCAAGGCGCTTGCCGCCTTCGAGGAATTGGCGGATTTCCGGATGCGTCTTGTAGCGCTGGAATTCCTCGAAGGGCGATAGATACGGATTGGTGTAGTTGAGGCCGACCACGTAGCCGACCGACACCAGGTTGTCCTCAAGGTGATAGCAGAAGCCGCCGCCGTAGGTGGCCGTGTCCATCGGCCAGCCGGCCGTATGCACGACGAGGCCCGGCAGATGCTGGCCGGCGGGGATCTCCCAAAGCTCCTTGAGACCGATGCCGTAGGTCTGCGGATCGATGCCGTCGCGTAGCCCGTACTTCGCTTCGAGCTGCTTGCCCAAGTGGCCGCGGCAGCCTTCGGCGAAGAAGGTGTACTTGGCGCGCAGCTCCATGCCGGGCTGGAAGTTGGGCCCCTGGCTGCCGTCCTTGAGCATGCCCATGTCGCCGGTGATCACGCCGGCCACCGCGCCCTTGTCGTCGAACAGCAGCTCGGCGCCGGCAAAGCCCGGATAGACCTCGACCCCCAGCGCTTCGGCCTGCTCGCCGAGCCACTTGGCCAGGTTGCCCAGGCGCACGATGTAGTTGCCTTCGTTGTGGAAGGCATCCGGCAGCAGGCCGTTGGGGAGCTGGCGCCCGCCAGTCTCCGACAGGAAGATCACCCGGTCTTCCGAGACCTGCGTGTTGAGCGGTGCGCCCATCGCCTTCCAGTCGGGGAAGAGTTCATTCAAGGCGCGCGGATCGATGACGGCGCCGGAGAGAATGTGCGCGCCGATCTCGGCCGCCTTCTCGATCAGGCACACCGAAAAGTCCTGGCCCCGTTCAGCGGCCAGTTGTTTGAGCCTGATCGCCGCCGACAAGCCCGCCGGGCCACCGCCTACGATCAGCACGTCGAATTCCATGGAATCACGTTCCATTGCTGCCTCCTCCTGAGAGCTGTTCGATTTGTTGTGGTGTGTAACCGCAAACCGCGAAGCGTAACTCGCCCGCCAGACGCCGGGCAATCCCGGAATGAGCAAATACAGGGCTTTCGCAGCATACGGTGCCGTATGTTACATTGACCCGGCTGATTTCGGTGAGCCGCTTGGTTTGGCTGCCCGGATCACTAGAGCCCATAATCAATCAACCGGAGACAGAAGAGCCATGAGTACCGACATCCCCGCAGAAGCCCCTTCGCGCAAGCTGTTGCTGACGACCCGAATCCCGGTGCGCTGGGGTGATATGGATTACTACGGTCACGTGAACAACACCGTCTATTTCCGC
Organism: Zoogloea sp. JDB1; assembly: GCF_056724025.1. Classification (NCBI taxonomy): domain Bacteria; kingdom Pseudomonadati; phylum Pseudomonadota; class Betaproteobacteria; order Rhodocyclales; family Zoogloeaceae; genus Zoogloea; species Zoogloea sp. JDB1. The sequence continues at coordinate 4,195,769 of NZ_CM161496.1, read as the reverse complement.
TACTTCGAGCAGGCCCGGGTCGAATGGCTGGAGGGGGAAGGCTACGCGGTGAGCCCGGAGGCCGAAGCCGGCGCGGTCATCATCAATGCCAGTTGTACCTTCCTGGTGCCGGTGAATTATCCGGCAACCGTCGTCGTGCGCCTCTACGCTGGCGAGCCAGGTCGGAGTAGCGTGATGACCTGGTACGAATTATATGTCGAGGGCGAGGACAGGTTGTATGCGGAGGGCGCCGCCAAGGTGGTGTGGATGGATCCGCGTACTGGCAAGTCGGTGCCGATTCCGGATGCGCTGCGCGCCAAGGTAAGCTGATCCGGGCATGTTCCGTGACGGGCTGGACGCAGATCTGGCCTGCATAAGAAAAACGAGGAGAGACATCATGAGCTATACGTCGGCTGATCGCCCGCTGTGGGCGCCGGATGCCGCGCGGGTCGCCGCTGCCAACATTACCGTCTTTGCAAAATCCGCCGAGCAGCGCTGGGGACGAAAACTCCCCGATTACGCCGCTTTGCACGCCTGGTCGATCGACGAGCCCGAAGAATTCTGGACTTCCGTCTGGGAGCTTGGCGAGTTGCGCGGTGAGAAGAGCACGGTGGTGCTGGAAGAGGGGGGGCGGATGCCCGGTGCGCGCTGGTTTCCTGAGGCGCGCCTCAACTTCGCCGAGAACCTGCTGCGCAGTCGTGATGAGAGCGATGCGCTGGTGTTCTGGGGCGAAGACAAGGTCAAGAACCGCCTGACCCATGCCGACCTGTATCGCCAGGTGGCCCGTTTTGCCGCGGCGCTGCGGGAAATGGGGGTAGTTGAAGGGGATCGTGTCGCGGCATGGATGCCGAATCTGCCGGAAACCCTGGTGGCCATGCTGGCTGCGGCGAGCATCGGCGCGATCTTCTCGTCGGCATCGCCGGATTTTGGCGTGCAGGGGGTGTTGGACCGCTTTGGCCAGATCGAGCCCAAGGTGTTGATTGCCGTTGATGGCTACTACTACAACGGGAAAGTGGTGGATTGCCTGGATCGCCTGGCGGCGATCACCGAAGGCCTACCGTCGGTGAGGCGGGTGGTGGTGGTGCCTTACGTGCACGCCAGACACGACATCTCTCATGTTCATCACGCCCGGCTGTTGCCGGATTTCGTGAAGCCATTTCAGGCGGTGACCGAGATCGCGTTTGCACGCCTGCCCTTTGCGCACCCGTTGTTCGTCATGTATTCCTCGGGTACGACCGGTGTTCCCAAGTGCATCGTCCATTGCGCGGGCGGGGTCTTGCTGCAGCACATCAAGGAGCATCGCCTGCACGGTGACGTGAAGCCCGGCGATAGGCTGTTTTACTTCACCACCTGTGGCTGGATGATGTGGAACTGGCTGGTGTCGGGGCTGGCGTCTGGCGCAACCCTACTGCTGTACGACGGTTCGCCGATGATCGGCAATGGCGCAATTCTCTTCGACTATGCCCAGGCCGAAGGGATGACCCATTTCGGCACCTCGGCGAAGTTCATCGACGGGATTGCCAAGGCCGGCCTCAAGCCGCGGGAAACCCACGACCTGGGCCGCCTGCGGGCAATGTTCTCGACGGGGAGTCCTCTGGTGCCGGAGGGCTTCGAGTACGTGTACCGGGATATCAAGGCAGATCTGTGTCTGTCCTCCATCTCGGGCGGAACGGACATCGTTTCCTGTTTCGTTCTCGGGAATCCGGCGTTGCCGGTGTGGCCCGGTGAGATCCAGTGCAAGGGGCTCGGCATGGCGGTGGATGTATTCGACGACGGCGGCCATCCGGTGCGTGGCGAGAAGGGCGAACTGGTGTGCGTCCGACCTTTCCCGGTGATGCCCGTGGGCTTCTGGAACGACCAGGATGGCGCCAAGTACAAGGCGGCGTACTTCGAGCGTTTCGACAATGTGTGGTGCCACGGGGACTATTCCGAGATCACCGCCCATGACGGCTTGGTCATCTACGGGCGTTCCGATGCCACCCTCAATCCGGGTGGGGTGCGTATCGGTACGGCGGAGATCTATCGCCAGGTCGAGAAGCTCGACGAAGTGGTCGAGGCGTTGGTGATCGGCCAGGACTGGCCGCTGGAGAATCCGACCGACGTGCGGGTGGTGCTCTTCGTCAAGCTGCGGGAAGGGCTGGAGCTGGATGATGGGCTGATCGACCGCATCCGCCGCACGATCCGTGACAACACGACGCCGCGCCACGTGCCGGCCAGGATTGTGCGGGTCGAGGACATTCCGCGCACCAAGAGCGGCAAGATCGTCGAACTGGCCGTGCGGGCGGTTGTGCATGACCGCCCGGTGAAGAATGTCGAAGCCCTGGCCAATCCGGCTGCGCTTGAGCAGTTCCGGAATCGTCCGGAACTGCAGTCCTGAGGAGGACGCGATGCTGATGACCGCGGACAAATCGGTACTGTTGGTTGTAGATGTGCAGGAGCGGCTGCTCCCGGCGATTCACGACGGCGAAGCCATCCTCGCCAATTGCATCTGGCTGGCCGGTGTGGCGCGTCGCCTGCGGGTGCCGGTGGTGGTTTCGGAGCAATATCCGGCGGGCCTGGGGTTTACGGCAGTGCCCTTGAAGGCCGTGCTCGACGGGGCGCATTTCGTCGACAAAACCCATTTCTCGTGTGTTTCGGACGGCTGTCTCGCCGGGACGGAGGTTGAGGCGCGACGGCAGGTGATCGTCGTCGGCACCGAGGCCCATGTCTGTGTCCAGCAGACGGTGCTCGAACTGCGCTGGCAGGGCAAGGAGGTCTTCGTCGTGGCCGACGCAGTGGGGTCCCGCAAGCCGCCAGACAAGGAACTGGCGCTGGCGCGCATGCGTGCCCACGGGGTGGAGATCGTGAGCCGGGAAATGGTGGCTTTCGAATGGCTGAAGCGAAGCGCGACGGCCCAGTTCCGGGAGATCAATCAGGATTTCATCCGGGATAATTGAGGAGCGATTGGGGCGAAATCAAGGCGGAAACAGGGGGCGCCGGACGTCTTTATGCCCCCTGTTTCCGGGCGCGGGGCGGTGGTACCGATTGAAGAGAAGGGGCCTGATCGGCTATCATTCCCCTTTCCAGTAGTCCCCCCGTGTCATGACCAAATACGTCTTTGTTACCGGTGGTGTCGTGTCCTCTCTGGGCAAAGGCATCGCCGCCGCCTCTCTTGGGGCGATTCTCGAGTCCCGGGGCATCAAGGTTACACACCTCAAGCTCGACCCCTACATCAACGTTGACCCGGGCACGATGAGCCCCTTCCAGCACGGTGAAGTCTTCGTGACCGAAGACGGCGCCGAAACCGATCTGGATCTGGGCCACTACGAGCGCTTCACCAGCGCCAAGATGAGCAAGCGCAACAACTTCACCACCGGCCAGATCTACGAGGCGGTAATCAAGAAGGAACGGCGCGGCGAATATCTCGGCAAGACCGTACAGGTCATCCCCCATATCACCGACGAGATCAAGACCTACGTCAAGCGTGGCGCCGAGGGTGCCGACGTGGCGATCGTCGAAGTGGGCGGTACCGTCGGCGACATTGAATCCCTGCCGTTCCTCGAAGCCATCCGTCAGATGGGCATCGAGGAGGGCCGCCAGGGCACCTGTTTCATCCATCTCACGCTGCTCCCCTATATCCCGACGGCCGGCGAGCTGAAGACCAAGCCGACCCAGCACTCCGTCAAGGAACTGCGTGAGATCGGCATTCAGCCCGACATCCTGCTGTGCCGTGCCGACCGTCCGGTGCCGGCCGACGAGCGCCGCAAGATCGCGCTGTTCTGCAACGTGATGCCGGAAGCGGTCATCGAGTGCCTCGACGCTGATTCGATCTACAGCATTCCGGGCATGCTGCACGACCAGATGCTCGACGAGATCGTCTGCCACAAGCTGGGCATCCTGGCCCGTGCGGCCGACCTGTCGGTGTGGGAGCGCCTGATCCACGCGCTGAAGAACCCGCAGCACAGCATCGATGTCGCCTTCGTGGGCAAGTACGTGGACCTGACCGAGTCCTACAAGTCGTTGATCGAGGCGCTCAACCATGCGGGGATGCATACCCTCAGCAAGGTGAACATCCATTACATCGACTCCGAGGACATCGAAAAGGACGGCTGTGGCGTGCTCAAGAGCATGGACGCCATCCTCGTGCCGGGCGGCTTCGGCCGGCGTGGCACCGAAGGCAAGATCGCCGCGATCCGCTACGCCCGCGAGAACAAGGTTCCCTACCTGGGCATCTGTCTCGGCATGCAGCTGGCGGTCGTCGAGTTTGCCCGTGACGTGGCCGGCATGAACGGCGCCCACAGTACGGAGTTCGACAAGCACACCGATTACCCGGTCATCGGCCTGATCACCGAATGGCTGGACGCATCCGGCAAGGTGGAGAAGCGTGGCGAGGATTCCGATCTCGGCGGCACCATGCGCCTGGGCGGTCAGGTCTGCAATCTTGTCGAAGGCTCCCTGGCTCGCGAGATCTACGGCAATGCCGATGTCACCGAGCGTCACCGTCATCGCTACGAGGTCAACAACACACTGCTCGCCAAGCTTGAAGAGCAGGGCCTGCGCGTTGCCGGCCGTGCGCCGGGCACCGATTTGTGCGAGATGATCGAATTGCCTTCAGATGTGCATCCGTGGTTCGTCGGTTGTCAGTTCCATCCGGAGTTCACCTCCAACCCGCGTAACGGCCACCCGCTGTTCACCGCCTTCGTGAAGGCTGCGCTGGCTCATCAGAGCGCTGCCTGAAAGGACGCCACATGAAACTCTGCGGCTTCGATGTTGGTCTCGACAAACCCTTCTTCCTGATCGCCGGCCCCTGTGTCATCGAGTCCCGCGAGATGGCACTGGAAACGGCGGCCCAGTTGAAGGAGGTTTGTGCCGAACTGGCAATTCCATTCATCTACAAGTCCAGCTACGACAAGGCCAACCGCAGCTCCGGCAAGTCATACCGGGGGCTGGGGATGGAAAAGGGCTTGGCGATCCTGGCCGAAGTTCGCGAGAAGGTCGGCGTGCCTGTGCTCACCGATGTGCATGCCGAACATGAAGTTGCCGACGTGGCCGCCGCCGTCGATGTGTTGCAGACGCCGGCCTTCCTGTGCCGCCAGACAGATTTTATCCACGCCGTGGCGGCGTCCGGCAAGCCGGTGAACATCAAGAAGGGCCAGTTCCTGGCGCCTGGCGACATGAAGAACGTCGTCGATAAGGCACGTGAGGCCAATGGTGGGGCGGACACCATCATGGTCTGTGAGCGTGGTGCGTCCTTCGGCTACAACAATCTGGTGTCCGACATGCGCTCGCTGGCGATCATGCGCGAGACGGGCTGTCCGGTGGTGTTCGATGCGACCCATTCGGTGCAACTGCCCGGCGGGCAGGGCACCGTCTCCGGCGGGCAGCGCGAATTCGTGCCGGTGCTGGCGCGGGCTGCGGTGGCGGTTGGTATCTCTGGCCTTTTCATGGAAACCCATCCTGACCCCGCCAAGGCGTTTTCCGATGGCCCGAATGCCTGGCCGCTGCCCAAGATGAAGGCGCTGCTGGCGACCCTGAAGGGCATCGACGCGCTCGTCAAGGGGCAGGGCTTCGAGGAGCTGCGCGCCTGATAGCGCAATTATTGCTTTGTCATTTCCGGTTTTCCGGCTCGGGACGGTATCATTGCCACCGGTTTCAATTCAGTAATTCAAAGTAAATAAGAGAGGAAGTTAATGAGCGCCATTGTTGATGTCATTGCCCGTGAAGTTCTCGACTCCCGCGGCAATCCCACCGTAGAAGCCGATGTGCTGCTGGAGTCCGGCGTGCTGGGGCGTGCGGCTGTTCCGTCTGGCGCCTCTACCGGTTCCCGCGAAGCGATCGAGCTGCGCGATGGAGATGCCGATCGCTATCTGGGCAAGGGCGTGCTGCAGGCGGTCGAAAACGTCAACACGGAAATCTCCGAAGCGCTCATCGGCCTTGATGCTGAAGAGCAGGCCTTCATCGACAAGACCCTGATCGACCTCGACGGCACCGACAACAAGTCCCGTCTGGGCGCCAATGCACTGCTGGCTGTCTCCATGGCCGTGGCCAAGGCCGCTGCAGAAGAGGCTGGCCTGCCCCTGTACCGCTACTTCGGCGGCTCCGGTGGCATGTCTCTGCCGGTGCCGATGATGAACGTCATCAACGGCGGCGCTCACGCCAACAACTCCCTGGACATCCAGGAATGCATGATCATGCCGGTTGGTGCCAAGAGCTTCCGCGAAGCCCTGCGTGCCGGCGCGGAGATCTTCCATCACCTGAAGAAGATCACCGACAAGAAGGGCTACCCGACCACCGTTGGTGATGAAGGCGGTTTTGCCCCCAATGTCTCCGGTACCGAAGAAGCCCTCAACCTGATCCTCGAAGCCACGTCCAACGCCGGCTACGAGCCGGGCCGCGACATCGTCCTGGCCCTCGACTGTGCCGCGTCCGAGTTCTACAAGAACGGCAAGTACGAGCTCGTGGGTGAAGGTCTGTCCCTCAGCGCCGAAGGCTTCACCGATTACCTCGCCACACTGGCTGATAAGTTCCCGATCATCTCCATTGAAGACGGCATGGCCGAAGGTGACTGGGCCGGCTGGAAGACCCTCACCGATCGTCTGGGCAAGCGCGTTCAGATCGTCGGCGACGACCTTTTCGTCACCAACACCCGCATCCTGAAGGAAGGCATCGACAAGGGCATCGCCAACTCGATCCTCATCAAGATCAACCAGATCGGCACGCTGACCGAGACCTTCGCTGCGGTCGAGATGGCCAAGCGTGCTGGCTACACCGCGGTGATCTCCCACCGTTCCGGCGAGACCGAGGACTCCACGATCGCCGATATCGCCGTTGGCCTCAACGCGATGCAGATCAAGACCGGCTCCCTGTCCCGTTCCGACCGTATCTCCAAATACAACCAGCTGCTGCGCATCGAGGAAGATCTCGGTGAGACCGCCTTCTACCCGGGTCTCTCCGCGTTCTACAACCTGCGTTCCCGTTAATCATCCTTCTCTTGCCCGGCTGTGCAACGCAGCCGGGCTTGTCTCCCATGCGCTGGCCAGCCATTGTTCTCGTTCTTCTGGTAGTTGTCCTGCAGTATCCCTTGTGGATTGGCAAGGGCGGCTGGCTGCGTGTCTGGGAGGTCGAGCAACAGCTTGCCGCCCAGCGGGAGGGCAATCGCAAGCTGGAGCAGCGCAATACCGGCCTCGAGGCTGAAGTGCGCGATCTGAAATCCGGTTATGAGGCGGTGGAAGAGCGTGCCCGCTTTGAATTGGGTTTGACCAAGTCGGACGAGATCTTCGTTCAGACGCCTCCCTCGAAGTAATTTCTGGAAGGCCAGCCCTCTGGTGAGTTGCTTGCGCCGTCTCGGCGGGTAATGGCGGCTGTGCTATTCCAACTCCCCGTCTTTGTGCCGCCAGGTGAGTGTCTCGTCGTTTGCCGGATTGGCGTGACGCGCACGGCGCGAGTCACGCCGCAGGCTTCAGTTACGTTGGTAGAGCTTGAATATCTCCGTCTTGCGCCCACCTCCTAGGCGGCGTTGCCAGATGGGATTCCACTCATCTTTGGCGATGTTCGGCGAGCTGTTTGCCGTAGCGTAGGTGAGCAGGAGATCGCACTGTTCCTGGCTTCGGTAAGAGACCGTCCGGATACCCGAGAAGTAGTCCAGGGCTGCCCGTTGAGTGTCCCCGATGCCGGCGCGCTTGATGCAGTTGTAGCTGCGTCCATCAAGCGCCTTGGCGAGTTCGTTCGCCACGGGCTGATAGTTCTTGGTGTAAGCGAACCACGGTTGCCAGAGGGTCACAGCCAGGCACCAGAGCAGTGTCAGCCCTAGCGCCCAATTGGTCGCACCGCGCATCGGGCCGCGACGGGTCACAATCGGCAAGGCAAGCAGGGCTGCGCTCAGAATGAAGCCAACTGCAGCGCCGCCGATGATGGACTCCTCGGGGAAGTCGGGCGCAATCCGCGCCACCTGACGCGCCAGCCCCGGAGGCCAGCCAAAGTGCAGGGCGCTCCATCCCAGCCATACCAGCAGGCCGAAGAAGCTGAAGGTCATGACGCCAAACCAGTCGAACGCATTGGCGGCTCCGCGTCGGAGGCTCTCTACGCCAAATGCGGCCAGCAAGCAGAGTGGCGGCAAAATGGGCAGCATGTTGGCCGGGCGAATGCTGCCGGTCAGTGCCGTGAACAGGATTGCCAGGATGCTTGCCAGTATCGGCAGCGTCAATTGAGGGCGGCCCAGTCGCAACTGTTGGCGGTTGCGCCACACAGCCCATCCGGCGATTGGCCACAGGGGCCAGGAGAACCAACCGAGTAGCTGGATCAGTTTGTTGAAAGCGGTCAGGTTGGCCAGATGGGGGCGGATACTGGCATATTCGTCACGCCACCAGAGGGGGATTTCAGCCGGGTAGTTGATTGCCACGGCGCCCAGCCAGATGCCTGCGAGTGTTGCCGTGATCCCGAGGCTCAGCAGCGTGCCTAGAATGCCATTGCGGCATCGATGGGAAGGGCATAGTGCGGGGCTGAGGAGGATCAGCGGTGTCGTGAGTACCAGGCCGGAGAGGCCGCCTGCCAGGAAGGCGATGCCACTGCCGGCGCCCGTCTGGAGTGCGGCACGCCAGGGGCGCTCGGTCTGTTCAGCCAGGCCCGCGTAGCACAGGGTCATGCCGGCGAGCTGGGCCAGGATGGGCTGGGTCTCGTGGGCATGCACGACGAGTCCGAGGGCTCCGAGTCCAAGCAGGATGGCGGGGGCGAAACTGTTGGTGCCGTACATGCGGCGGGCGGCGAGGCCTGTCCAGTACAAGGTGGTTGCCGTGAATACGCTGCTGGCGAGCCGTGCAGCGTCATGGACTGGAAGTATGCCGCCAAACAGTTTGGCGAGCCCTGCGCCAAGCCAGTAGTACAGCGGTGGATTTTCCCGGTAGATCTCGCCGGCGATCTCCGGCAGGAGCCAGTTGCCGCGGCTAAGGATGGCGTGGATGGGGCCGAGGTGCGTGAGGTCGTCACCTCGCCAGGGCAGGTGTCCCGTCGTGCCAACCAGCAGGTAAATGGCAAGGAGAGCAAGCAACGACCATCCTTGCAGTGGGGTTGGCAGGGAAAAGCGTGAGCTGGCGTCGGACATGGGGGCGGGCAGATCGGTTTTGTTGCAGGCAATAAAAAAAGGCAGCCGCAGCTGCCTTTTTTCGGGAGTTACCTATGAAACGCGGTAATTAGCCCAGGCGCTGAACGGAACCGTACTTCTGACGGAAGCGCTCGACACGGCCAGCGGTGTCAACGATCTTCTGCTTGCCAGTGTAGAACGGATGGCAGGCGGAGCAGACTTCCACGTGGTATTGGGGCTTGCCCATGGTGGAACGGGTCATGAAGACGTGGCCGCAGGAGCAGGTCACTTGCACTTCGGTGTAGTTAGGATGGGTATCGGCTTTCATCGCGGGTCCTTTGTGTAGTACGTGGGTGGTGAATTTGGCCACCCGGAAGCCGACCATTCTGAACTATTTCAGTGTCTTGTGCAAGATTGCCGAGGGCTTACAGAAAGCGGGCGACGAAAGCGCCGACACTGTCCGGTGGGAGCGGTAGCCAAGCCCGGTGGTCGCTGCCCGGCACGCGCTGGATCTCGGTGCCATTGGCAGTCAGGAGGCGGGTGACGCCGACTTCCCGATTGCCATTCGGGTGGATCAGCTCCAGGCGGTCGCCGACTGCGAAGGCGTTCTTGGATGCGACCTCGGCGAGACCTCGCTCGCTGTCGTAGCCGATGACGTCGCCGACGTAAATGCTGCGGTTCGACTCCGAGTGGCCGCGCAGGTAGTTCTGGGTTTCGTGGGGCGTGTGGCGTTGGTAGAAGCCGTCAGTGTAGCCGCGGTTGGCGAGTCCCTCGAGCTGGCCGAGCAAGGCCGGGTCGAGGCTGCGGCCGGCGACGGCGTCGTCGATAGCCTGGCGATAGGCCTGGCAGGTGCGTGCAACGTAGTAGGGGCTTTTCGTGCGGCCCTCGATCTTGAAGGAGTCGATGCCGATCTCGGTGAGACGCTGGACGTGTTCGATGGCGCGCAAGTCCTTGGAGTTCAGGATGTAGGTGCCGTGTTCGTCTTCTTCGATGGGCATGTACTCCCCGGGACGCTTATGGGGCTCCTCCAGCAGATGGACATCGCCGGCGCCGCAGCTCTTGGCTTCGTGGGTCTTGAAGTCCCAGCGGCAGGAGTTGGTGCAGGTGCCCTGGTTGGGGTCCCGATGGTTGAAGTAGCCCGACAGCAGGCAGCGTCCGGAGTAGGCGATGCACAGTGCACCGTGAATGAAGACCTCCAGTTCGGTGTCGGGACAGTCCTGGCGGATGCTGGCGATCTCGTCCAGGGATAGTTCGCGGGACAGGATCACCCGGGAGATGCCAGCCATCTTCCAGAAGCGCACGGCGGCGGCATTGACGGTGTTGGCCTGAACCGACAGGTGGATCGGCATGTCTGGGAAGTTTTCACGGACCATCAGGATCAGGCCGGGATCTGACATGATCAGGGCGTCGGGCTTGAGGGCGATGACCGGTGCGATGTCCTTGATGAAGGTCTTGATCTTGGCGCCGTGGGGGTAGATGTTGGCAACCACGTAGAAGCGCTTGCCGAGCGTGCGGGCGCGCTGGATGCCGTCGGCGAGGACCGGCAGGTCGCCGAAGTCGTTGTTGCGCACGCGCAGGGAGTAGCGCGGTTGACCGGCGTAAATGGCGTCGGCGCCAAATGCGAAGGCGGTGTCGAGCATGGCCAGCGAGCCGGCCGGCGCGAGGAGTTCCGGGTGTTTCTGAGGCATGAAAGGTATTCGGGTTGGGGCGATGAGTCAGCGATGGTTTTTCAGCATCTCTTTCCACTGGGCGAGCGCAGGGCTCTGGGATTCGAGTTGGTGCTGAAGAACCTGTTCTGCCATTTCGAGCATGGCTTTTTGTTCCTTGCTCAGGAAGCAAGGGTATTGGGGGGCGAGGTGTATCACGAGGTCGCCGGCATGCCTGCGGCCCCGGCCGGGAAAGCCGGCCTGGGGAACGCGGATCGGCTGTTTGCCAGCCATCTCCGGCAGCAGGACTTCCCGTAGGCCGTCGAGGTCAGGCGCTTCGATGGTGCCACCAGCGAGGAGCCGGAAGATGCTGACCGGCACCGTGACGTGGATGTCGTGCCGGTCGAGGCGGAACAGGGCGTGGGGATGTGCCCGAATTGTCAGGTAGAGGTCGCCCGGCGTGCCGCCTTCGGGAGCCGCTCCGCCTTGTCCGGCAATGCGTAGTTCGTCGCCTGGAAGCATTGCCGGGGGCAGGCTGACCGCGAGCTGGCGTTCGGCTGGGTGCCAGCCCCGTCCATCACAACTCGGGCAGCGGTGATCGGTGGTAAAGCCCTTGCCGTGGCAGTAGGGGCAGGGCTTGAGCCCCGTCTTGCCGCGCACCCGGCCGCTGCCGTGACAATGGGAGCACATGGTGGTGCGGCCGTAGTTGCGTTGGCCGCTGCCGTCACAGTCGTCGCAGTCGACACGGCCGTCGAGGGTGATCGAGATCGTTCCCCCGCGGGCCGCTTCGAGCAGGTCAACGGCGACTTCCATTCGGCGATCTTCGCCTTTGGCGGGCGCAGGATCAGCGGGCGTGTCGTCAGCGTGGTCGGCTCCGGCTTCGATCTCGGGCTCCGCTGGGCGCGTCAGGCGCTCGAATGCTTCCCGGACGCGCCGGAACTCCTCGTGGGCTTCAGGCGCTGGATTGCGGTCTGGATGCCAGCGCATGGCGAGGCGTTTGTAGGCGCGCTTGATCTCTGCAGCGGTCGCGTCAGGGGCAACGCCGAGGATTTGGTGAAAGTTTACGGCGGACATTTCGCTATTCTAATCGGCGGAGGCCAATTGAGGGTCGGGACGGGAGTGCGCCGATGAATGTGATGCAGAGGTTGGTGCTGGCTGCGATGCTGTGGCTTGTCGGTGGAGTGGGGTGGGCGGCAACGTTGCGGGTAGGGCCCAATGAGTCCATCCACAGTATCGCCGAGGCCGCGCGAGTGGCCAGAGATGGCGACATTGTGGAAATCGTTGCGGCGAACTACGGTGGGGACGCAGCGGTAGCTGTGTGGCCCCAGGCGCGGCTGACGATTCGCGGTGTCGGTGGTCGCCCGGTTCTGGCAGCGGCTGGACGGAGCGCCGAGGGTAAGGGTATCTGGGTTGTTCGTGGTACCGATGTGCTTATCGAGAACATCGTCTTCAGGGGCGCGCGGGTGCCGGACCTCAACGGCTCGGGTATCCGCCACGAGCAGGGGCGGCTGACGGTGCGTAACTGCCTGTTCGATGATAACGAAATGGGCATTCTGACGGCCAACCGGGATTCCCTGGTACTGATCGTCGAGGACTCGGAGTTTTCCCATGGTGTCCTGGCGACGCCCCGTTTGAGTCACTTGCTTTACGCAGGGCGTATCGCTCGGCTGGAGGTCCGTGGCAGCTACTTTCATCACGGATTGATCGGCCATCTGCTAAAGAGCCGGGCACGTTTCAGTCTGATCGAATACAACCGGCTGACCGACGAGAACGGAGGGCGAGCGAGCTATGAACTGGAGTTTCCCAATGGTGGCGTGGCGATAGTGATCGGCAACCTGATTCAGCAGTCGGCGGCCACCGAAAATAAACGCATGATTGCCCTCGGAGCCGAAGGTCTGCCGTATGAGCGGAATAGCGTCGTTCTCTCCAGCAATACCTTGGTGGATGGACTGCCGGCTGGGGGAGAGTTCCTGAAGGTGTGGACACCCGAGCGTGTCGCGGTGAGGACCTTCAACAACTTGTTGGTCCGTACTTGCAATGGATTGAAGTGTGTCGAAAATCAATTGAGAGAGGCGGGCAGCCGTATTCAAGAGGGGCAGTTGCCGTGGCGCGATGCCATCTTCCCCGCCGAGTTCGGGAATCGACTGATCTCCAGGGCAGATACCGATTCTTTTCTGGCTCCTGGTACGTACGGCTTCCAACTGGAGGACGGCCCTGGGCCGGTGGACCCCGGTAGCTTGGAAGGTGTTCCTCTCGTTCCCCGTAGAGAGTACGTGCATCCTGCCCAGCGCCGGGCACTGCCGGATGGCTTGCCAGCCGTGCCCGGGGCGTTCCAGCCTTAGGTGTCGGTCTTGCGCCTTTCCTGGCGGCACTCGTGCAGGACTTCCACCGAGCCGTCTTCGCGGGCGACTTCCATGCGCACTGCGAAGCCCCATAGGCGGGCGACGTGTTTCAGTACTTCGTCCGCGTCGCCACTGAGTGGGCGGCGTTGATAGGCCTGGTGGCGCAACGTCAGTGAGCGGTCGCCGCGCAGGTCCACATTCCAGACCTGCAGGTTGGGTTCGCGGCTGCCCAGGTTGTAGTTGTCGGACAGAATCTCCCGGACCCGGCGATAACCTTCCTCGTCGTGGATCGCGGACACTTTGAGCTTGGACTCCTTGTCGTCGTCCAGGATAGCGAACAGGCGGAAATCACGCATGACCTTGGGCGACAGGAACTGGGCGATGAAGCTCTCGTCCTTGAAGTTGCGCATCGCGAAGTCGAAGGTCTCCCGCCAGTCGCTGCCGGCGATGTCCGGAAACCAGTAGTGGTCCTCGTCGGTGGGGTTTTCGCAGATCCGGCGGATGTCCTGCCACATCGCAAAGCCCAGCGCGTAAGGGTTGAGGCCGTGATACCAGGGTTCGTTGTAGCTGGGTTGATAAACGACGTTGGTGTGGGAGTGCAGGAACTCCAGCATGAAGTTGTCGGCGAGCAGGCCCTCGTCGTACAGCGTGTTGATGAGGGTGTAATGCCAGTAGGTGGCCCAACCTTCGTTCATGACCTGGGTCTGGCGCTGCGGGAAGAAGTATTGTCCAACCTTGCGGACGATGCGCACCACTTCGCGCTGCCAGGGTTCGAGGAGCGGTGCGTTCTTCTCTATGAAATAGAGCAGGTTCTCCTGGGGTTCCGAGGGAAAGCGCCTTTCCTCCACGGCTTGGGTTTTGACGTGGGCCGTTGGTAGCGTCCGCCACAGGTCGTTGACCTGGCTCTGCAGGTATTCGGCGCGTTCCCGCTGGCGGGTCAGTTCCTTATTGAGGGACAGCTTTTCGGGGCGCTTGTAGCGGTCGACCCCGACGTTCATCAGCGCGTGGCAGGAGTCGAGCAGCAGTTCGACCTCCTCCTCGCCGTAGCGCTCCTCACACTCGGTGAGGTAATTGCGGGCAAAGATCAGGTAGTCGATGATCGCGTCGGCATTGGTCCACTGCTTGAAAAGGTAGTTGCCCTTGAAGAAGCTGTTGTGGCCGTAGGCCGCGTGGGCGATCACCAGCGCCTGCATCGTCATGGTGTTTTCTTCCATGAGATACGCGATGCAGGGGTTGGAGTTGATGACGATCTCGTAGGCCAGTCCCATCTGCCCGCGCCGGTAGCTCTTCTCCGTCTGCAGGAAGCTCTTGCCGAAGGACCAGTGGTGGTAATTGACCGGCATGCCTACCGACGAGTAGGCGTCCATCATCTGCTCGGAAGTGATCAGCTCGATCTGGGTGGGATAGGTGTCCAGCCCATAGTTCCTGGCCACACGGTCGATCTCGGCGTGGTAGGCCTCGATCAGTTCGAATGTCCATTCGCCGGGGGCGGGCAGGGGCTGTTTCCGTTTTTGTCTTTTCGCGCTCATACGAGTTTCTTCTTGAAAAGTTCCCGGAACACCGGATAGATGTCCGGCAGGCCCTCGATGTGCTGCATGGCGAAGTTGGCGTGGGTGCCGATCAGTTTTTCGTATTCCCGCCACAGGTTCTGCGGCTCACCCGGGGTGATCTCGATGTAGGCGAAATACTGGACGAAGGGCAGGATGGTGTCGGCGAGCAGTTCGCGACAGTGCGGCGAGTCGTTCTCCCAGTTGTCGCCGTCCGAGGCCTGGGCGCCGTACACATTCCAGGCTCCGTTCAGGTAACGGGCGTGCAGGATGTCCTTCATCATCTCGAGCGCGCTGGAGACGACTGTGCCGCCGGACTCCCGGGAGTGGAAGAAGTCTTCCTCGTTCACTTCCTTGGCGATCGTGTGGTGGCGGATGAACACCACTTCGATGTGCTCGTAGGTGCGCGTCAGGAACAGGTAGAGCAGCATGAAGAAGCGCTTGGCCGTGGCCTTCTTGTCCTCGTCCATCGAGCCGGACACGTCCATGATGCAGAACATCACGGCCTGGGTGGTCGGCTTGGGCACCTTGATCCGGTTGTTGTAGCGCAGGTCGAAGGTGTCGATGAAGGGGATGGCCTCGATCTTGGCGCGCAGGATACCGATCTCCTCCTTCAGCTTGAGGACTTCCAGATCATCCTCCGGGCGTGTCTCGAGCAGTTCGTCGAGTTGCTGTTGAAGCTCCCGCAACTGGCCGCGATAGGGAGAGCCAAGGGCCAGCCGGCGACCCAGGGCACCGCGCAGGGAGCGGACCACGTTGATGTTGGCCGGCGTGCCGTCGTTGGTGAAGCCGGCGCGCTGGCTCTTGTACTCATGGATGCGGGCAAGCTGGGTCTTGACTAGGTTGGGCAAGGCCAGGTCGTCGAAAAAGACGTCGAGAAATTCCTCGCGCGACAGATTGAAGACGAAATCATCCTCGCCTTCGCCGTCCTTGCTGGCCTTGCCCTTGCCGGTTCCGCCTCCGCCACCACCTTGCGGCCGGTTGATCTGGTCGCCCGATGAGAACTGGTCGTTGCCGGTGAAGACGTTTTCCCAGATGCCGCCGCGGCCATGATGGAATTGTGGCTCAGACAGGTCCTTTGACGGAATGGTGACACTCTCGCCGTTGTCCAGATCCTTGATGGAGCGGCCGGATATTGCGTCGGCCACAGCTTCGCGGATCTGGTTCTTGAAGCGGCGCATGAATCGCTGCCGGTTTACAGCACTCTTGTTTTTGCTGTCGAACCGGCGGTCGATGATACGAACCATTCGAGCCTCCCGAATTGTTGGCGTTCACCGTCGGCCGCCCGGTTGGGCGCCGACGAGCGGACGATCAAGACGACTTGCGGACGCGCAAATACCATTCGCACAGCAAGCGTACCTGCTTCTCGGTGTAGCCCTTTTCGATCATGCGATTGACGAAGTTCTGGTGCTTCTTCTGTTCGTCCCCGCTGGCCTTGGCATTGAAGCTGATGACTGGCAGCAGGTCCTCGGTGTTGGAGAACATCTTCTTTTCGATGACGGCGCGCAGCTTCTCGTAGCTGGTCCAACTGGGGTTCTTGCCGCTGTTCTTGGCACGCGCCCGCAGCACGAAGTTGACTACCTCGTTGCGGAAGTCCTTCGGGTTGCTGATGCCTGCCGGTTTCTCGATCTTCTCGAGCTCGTCGTTGAGCGCGTTGCGGTCGAGGATCTCGCCGGTGTTCTGGTCCCGGTATTCCTGATCCTGGATCCAGAAGTCGGCGTAGGTGACGTAGCGGTCGAAGATGTTCTGGCCGTACTCGCTGTAGCTCTCCAGGTAGGCGGTCTGGATCTCCTTGCCGATGAACTCGGCGTAGCGGGGGGCAAGGAACTCCTTGATGAAGGCCAGGTAGCGGGCTTCGTTCTCCGGCGGGTACTGTTCCTGGGCGATCTGCTGTTCCAGCACGTACATCAGGTGTACCGGATTGGCCGCCACTTCCCGGTGGTCGAAGTTGAAGACCTTGGACAGCACCTTGAACGCGAAGCGGGTGGACAGGCCGTTCATGCCTTCGTCCACGCCCGCGTAGTCGCGGTATTCCTGGTAGCTCTTGGCCTTGGGATCGGTGTCCTTCAGGTTCTCGCCGTCGTAGACACGCATCTTGGAGAAGATGCTCGAGTTCTCGGGTTCCTTGAGCCGCGACAGCACCGCGAACTGGGCCATCATCTTGAGGGTGTCCGGGGCGCAGGGGGCGTTGGACAGGGAGCTGTGGGCCAGCAGCTTGTCGTAGATGCGGATCTCGTCGGAAATCCGCAGGCAGTACGGCACCTTCACGGTGTAGATGCGGTCGAGGAAGGCCTCGTTGTTGCGGTTGTTGCGGAAGGCCATCCACTCGGACTCGTTGGAGTGGGCCATCACGATGCCATCGAAGGGGATTGCGCCGAAGCCTTCGGTGCCCTTGTAGTTGCCTTCCTGGGTCGCGGTAAGCAGCGGGTGCAGCACCTTGATCGGCGCCTTGAACATTTCGACGAATTCGAGCAGGCCCCGGTTGGCCAGGCACAGGCCGCCGGAGTAGGAGTAGGCGTCCGGATCGTCCTGGGAGTACTGCTCAAGCTTGCGGATGTCGATCTTGCCGACGAGGGACGAGATGTCCTGGTTGTTCTCGTCGCCCGGTTCGGTCTTGGCAACCGCGATCTGGCGCAGCACCGAGGGACGCAGCTTGACGACGCGGAACTTGGTGATGTCGCCGTTGAACTCGTGCAGGCGCTTGACCGCCCACGGGCTCATGATGGTGTTGAGGTAGCGGCGCGGAATCCCGTAGTCGTCCTCCAGGATCGCCCCATCCTCGACCGAGCTGAACAGGCCCAGCGGCGATTCGTGCACCGGCGAACCCTTGATTGCGTAAAACGGGATCTTTTCCACCAGGCTCTTCAGCTTCTCGGCCAGGGAGCTCTTGCCACCGCCGACGGGGCCGAGGAGGTAGAGGATCTGTTTCTTTTCCTCCAGTCCCTGCGCCGCATGTCGGAAATACGACACGATGTTCTCTATCGATTCCTCCATTCCGTAGAAGTCACGGAAGGCGGGATAGATCTTGATCATCTTGTTGGAAAAGATGCGCGACAGGCGTGGATCGAGCCGGGTGTCGACGAGCTCCGGTTGGCCGATGGCCTGCAGCATGCGCTCGGCGGACGTCGCGTAGGCCACGGGTTCGGATTTGCACAGTTCCAGGTATTCCTGGACCGACATTTCCTCTTCCTTGGCGGACTCGAAGCGGGCCTGGAAGCTGGTAAAGATACTCATCTAAGGTCTCCTGGGGCACGGACCCGGACCGGGGCGCCGGGGTCGCCATGTATGTACGGGACATACGGTTGATGACGCAGATACTTGAGCACCTCGTGAAGCTAGTCGCACTTGCCGTGGAGGCTGACGGACACGGCCATTTCATTCCATGTGATAGCAGAAAGATAAATGGAGTTCCGCATTGCGTGGGGCAGTTTTTCACATCTGTCGCCCTAAAGCCAAGCACTGGCGCGGGGGCTGCGGATGGAGCAAAGGCCTGTGTTAGACTAAAGGTTTTTCCGACGACTCTGTCCGGCAGGAAGAGATAAGCGGCACATGTTTTGCTAAGTGTTGCCTGTCCTGCTTGCGGAGCGTTTTTGTCAAGAACGATCAGGGAATTATCTTTTCATGAGCAACCAGGTTACCGTGAGCGCGCTCGAGCGCCGTATCGACATGTCCGTCCCGCTGTCCGAAATCGACAAGGATGTCGAGGCGCGTCTGAAGCAGATGGCTCGTACCGTCAAGATGCCGGGCTTCCGTCCGGGCAAGGTGCCGTACCGTCTGGTCGCCCAGTCCTATGGCCCGCAGGCCCGCTCCGAGGCCATCGGCGCTGCCGTCGAAAAGGCCCTTGGCGAACAGATCCGCGCCCAGAGCCTGCGCGTGGCCGGCTATCCGAGCATCGAGCCGAAGGAGTCCACCGCGACCGACGTGCTGGAATTCAGCGCCGTTTTCGAGGTCTACCCGGAAGTCGTGATCAGTGACGTGAGCGGCCAGGAAGTCGAACGTCCCCAACTGGCGGTCGGCGACGCCGAAGTGGACAAGACTCTGGACGTGCTGCGCAAGCAGCGCACCACTTTCGTGCCCGTCGAGCGTGTTGCCCAGGACGGCGACCGCGTGACGGTGGACTTCACTGGCCGCAAGGACGGTGTGGAGTTCGACGGCGGTAAGGCGACCGATTTCCCGTTCGTGATCGGCGGCGGCCAGATGCTCAAGGATTTCGAAACCGCTGTACTGGGTCTGAACGTCGGCGAGAGCAAAACTTTCGACATGACCTTCCCGGCCGATTACCACGCTGCCCATCTGGCTGGTCAGACCGTGCAGTTCGAAGTCGCGCTGAAGAAGGTCGAAGAGCCCCAGTTGCCCGAAGTCGATGCCGAATTCGCCAAGACCCTGGGCATCGTCGACGGTGATGTGACCAAGATGCGCGAAGAAGTGAAGGCCAACCTCGAGCGCGAAGTGAAGCGCCGCGTGCAGGCCAAGCTCAAGGAGCGTGTGATGAACGTGCTGATCGACACCCACCCGATCGAAGTGCCGAAGGCGCTGGTCGAGCAGGAGTCCCAGCAACTGGCTGAAAATGCCAAGAAGGATTTCGAAGCCCGCGGCATGAAGACCAAGGATCTGCCGATCGAGCCCGCCTGGTTCGCCGAGCAGGCCGTGCGTCGCGTCAAGCTGGGCCTGATCATGTCCGAGCTGGTCAAGAGCAAGGAATTGCACGCCAAGCCCGAGCAGATCCGTGCCGTGATCGAAGATTTTGCAGCAAGCTACGAAGACCCGACTGAGGTCGTGAGCTGGTACTACTCGCAGCCCCAGCGCCTGGCCCAGGCCGAGGCTCTGGTGATCGAGGACAATGTGGTCGAATGGGTCGTCAGCAATGCCAAGACGACCGATGTCGCCACTTCTTTTGACGACTTGATGGGTAATGCGGCTTAATTCCGCGGAAGGCAACGGCAAATGAATCCCTTTACACCCCCGAATTCTCGTACTGACTGGGACCCGGTCGGCCTCGGCCTGATCCCGATGGTTGTCGAACAGAGCGGTCGCGGCGAGCGCTCGTACGACATCTACTCGCGTCTTCTCAAGGAGCGGGTGGTGTTTCTGGTTGGTCCGGTCAATGATGTAACGGCCAACCTGATCGTTGCCCAGCTGTTGTTCCTTGAGTCGGAAAACCCGGACAAGGACATCTTCTTCTACATCAATTCCCCCGGCGGTTCGGTCACTGCAGGGATGGCGATCTACGACACCATGCAGTTCATCAAGCCCAATGTCAGCACGCTGTGCATCGGGCAGGCTGCGAGCATGGGTGCCTTCCTGCTGGCGGCTGGCGAGAAGGGCAAGCGTTTCTCGCTGCCCAACTCGCGGATCATGATTCACCAGCCGTTGGGCGGTTTCCAGGGGCAGGCGTCGGACATCGAGATCCATGCCCGCGAAATCCTGTCCCTGCGTGCCAAGCTCAACGACATGCTGGCCAAGCACACCGGCCAGGCCGTCGAGCAGATCGAACGCGATACCGACCGGGACAATTTCATGTCTTCGGAAGAAGCCGTCCGCTACGGCCTGGTGGACAAAGTCCTGACCAGCCGCAACGACGTGGTTTGATGGTCTTCTAGCTTCAAGTACAGAGAGAAAGGGCAGTAATGGCGGACAAGAAAACAAGCGGTGAAAAGCTCTTGTATTGCTCGTTCTGCGGCAAGAGCCAACACGAGGTCCGCAAGCTGATCGCGGGTCCGTCCGTGTTCATCTGCGATGAGTGCATCGAGCTCTGCAACGACATCATTCGCGATGAGATTACTGCAGACACCGGGGGTGCCAAGGGTGTCAAGGGTGAGTTGCCGTCTCCGAAGGAGATCAGCGCGATCCTCGACCAGTATGTGATCGGCCAGGCTTCGGCGAAGCGCATCCTCTCCGTGGCGGTGTACAACCACTACAAGCGGCTGCGCCACCTGTCGAAGACCCATGACGAAGTCGAGCTGTCGAAGAGCAACATCCTGCTGGTCGGCCCGACGGGCTCCGGCAAGACCCTGCTCGCCCAGACCCTGGCACGCCTTCTCAATGTGCCCTTCGTGATGGCGGATGCGACGACTCTCACCGAAGCCGGTTATGTCGGTGAGGACGTCGAGAACATCATCCAGAAGCTGCTTCAGAAATGCGACTACGAAGTGGACAAGGCCCAGCAGGGCATCGTCTACATCGACGAGATCGACAAGATCTCGCGCAAATCCGACAACCCGTCGATCACCCGCGACGTGTCCGGTGAAGGCGTGCAGCAGGCCCTGCTGAAGCTCATCGAAGGCACCATCGCGTCGGTTCCGCCGCAGGGCGGCCGCAAGCATCCGAACCAGGATTTCGTGCAGGTGGATACCACCAACATCCTGTTCGTCTGCGGCGGAGCCTTCGACGGCCTCGACAAGGTGATCCGCAACCGTACCGAGAAGGTCGGCATCGGTTTCGGCGCGGAAGTGAAGAGCAGCGAGAACAAGGATCTGTCCGAGTCCCTGCGTGAAGTGGAACCCGGCGATCTGATCAAGTTCGGTCTCATCCCCGAACTGATCGGTCGTCTGCCGGTGGTCGCGACACTGCAGGAGCTGGACGAAGATGCGCTGATCCAGATCCTCATCGAACCGAAGAACGCGCTGATCAAGCAGTATCAGAAACTCTTTTCGATGGAAGGCGTCGAACTCGAAGTGCGTCCAGCTGCCCTGCAGGCGATTGCCCGCAAGGCGCTGAAGCGTAAGACGGGTGCCCGCGGCCTGCGCTCGATTCTCGAAGCCACGCTGCTGGACACGATGTACGAACTGCCTTCCATGGAAAATGTTTCCAAGGTCGTGATCGACGAAGGCATGATCGATGGCAGCGCCAAACCGATCCTGATGTACGCCGATCAACCCAAGGTCTCCGGCTCCAACTGACATCAAGCAGAAGTTTTTCGCAGGACTGCTTGAATTGATGTCGCTAGGGCCCCATATGGGGCCTTAGTGCCTTTAAAGGAATAATCATGTCGAGCACGCTTGACCTCCCCGAAGAACAGATCGAACTCCCGCTGCTGCCGCTGCGCGACGTAGTGGTGTTTCCCCACATGGTGATCCCGCTGTTCGTGGGGCGCCCAAAATCCATCAAGGCGCTCGAGAACGCCATGGAGGCCGGCAAGAGCATCCTGCTGGTGGCTCAGAAGTCCGCTGCGAAGGACGAGCCGTCGGCGGAAGACCTCTACGATCTCGGTTGTATCGCCAACATCCTGCAGATGCTCAAGCTGCCCGACGGTACCGTGAAGGTGCTGGTGGAAGGCGTGCAGCGTGCCCGCGTGGTATCCGTCGAAGACCTGCGCACCCTGTTTGTTGCCAAGGCCCAGCCGATGCCGCTGGCCGATGTGCCGAACAATGAAGTCGAGGCGATGCGCCGGGCGATCATCAGCCAGTTCGACCAGTACGTTAAGCTCAACAAGAAGATTCCGCCGGAAATCCTCAGCTCCCTGTCGGGCATCGAGGAGCCGGGTCGGCTCGCCGACACCATCGCCGCGCATCTGCCGCTGAAGCTCGAGCAGAAGCAGGAAATCCTCGAGATGTTCGATGCCGGTCAGCGTCTCGAACGTCTCCTCAACCAGCTCGAGACCGAGCTGGACATCCTCCAGGTCGAAAAGCGCATCCGTGGCCGCGTCAAGCGCCAGATGGAGAAGAGCCAGCGCGAGTACTACCTCAACGAACAGGTCAAGGCCATCCAGAAGGAGCTCGGCGAGGGCGAGGACGGCGCCGATCTCGAGGAGATGGAGAAGAAGATCAAGGCTTCCGGCATGACCAAGGAAGCCACCGCCAAGGCCCAGGCCGAACTCAAGAAGCTGCGCCTGATGTCGCCGATGTCCGCCGAGGCGACTGTGGTCCGCAACTACATCGAGACCCTCGTTGGCCTGCCGTGGAAGAAGAAGTCGCGTATCAGCAAGGATCTGGCCGAGGCCGAGAAGGTTCTCGATACCGAGCACTACGGCCTTGAGAAGGTCAAGGAACGCATCCTGGAATATCTTGCCGTGCAGCAACGTGTCGACAAGCTGAAGGCGCCGATCCTGTGCCTCGTCGGCCCCCCGGGCGTCGGCAAGACCTCCCTTGGCCAGTCGGTGGCCCGTGCGACCAACCGCAAGTTCGTGCGTATGAGCCTTGGCGGCGTCCGTGACGAGGCCGAGATCCGTGGCCACCGCCGGACCTATATCGGCTCCATGCCGGGCAAGATCCTGCAGAACATGTCCAAGGTTGCGGTGCGCAACCCGCTGTTCCTGCTCGACGAAGTGGACAAGATGGGCCAGGATTTCCGTGGCGACCCGTCCTCGGCGCTGCTGGAAGTGCTCGATCCGGAACAGAACTCGACCTTCGTGGACCACTACATCGAAGTGGAGTACGACCTGTCGGACGTGATGTTCGTGGCCACCGCCAACACCCTCAACATCCCGGCGCCGCTGCTCGACCGGATGGAGGTGATCCGTCTGTCCGGCTACACCGAAGACGAGAAGGTGAACATCGCCCAGCGCTACCTTGTTCCGAAGCAGATGAAGAACAACGGGATCAAGCGCGAGGAACTGTCGGTCACCGAAGACGCGATCCGCGACATCGTCCGCTTCTACACCCGCGAGGCAGGTGTGCGCGGTCTCGAGCGCGAAGTGTCCAAGGTCTGCCGCAAGGTCGTAAAGGCGCTGGTCCTCGGCAAGCGCAAGGCCAAGGTGATCGTCAATGCCAAGACCCTCGACAAGTACCTGGGCGTGCGCAAGTACTCCTACGGCGTTGCCGAGAAGGAGAACCAGGTTGGCCAGGTTACCGGTCTCGCCTGGACCGAAGTGGGTGGCGAACTGCTGACCGTCGAAGCGGTGGCACTGCCGGGCAAGGGCAAGATCATGACCACCGGCAAGCTCGGCGAGGTCATGCAGGAGTCTATCCAGGCGGCGTTGTCGGTTGTGCGTCGGCGCTCCAAGTCCCTGGGCATCCAGGAGGATTTCTATCAGAAGTCCGACATCCACATCCACCTGCCGGAAGGCGCGATTCCGAAGGACGGTCCGTCGGCGGGTATCGCCATCAGCACCGGTCTGGTGTCCGTGCTGACCGGCATTCCGGTGCGTTGTGATGTGGCGATGACTGGCGAAATCACGCTGCGTGGCGAAGTCCTGCCCATCGGCGGCCTGAAGGAAAAGCTGCTGGCTGCCGTTCGCGGTGGTATCCGTACGGCGCTGATCCCCGAGGAGAACGTCAAGGACCTCACCGACATTCCGGACAACGTGAAGAACGCGCTGGAAATCATCCCGGTGAAGTGGATCGACCAAGTGCTCGAGCACGCACTTGAGCGCAAGCCCGAGCCGCTGCCGGATGTGCCGGCTGCCGAGGTGGCAGTTGCCGCTCCGGCGGAAACCCCGGACAACGGTGGGGTGGTGAAGCACTGATTGGCTTGTCCATTTCCTGCATCAGTCCGTCGGGTTGATGCAGGTGCTTGGCAAAAAAAGACCTCGGGTGGCTTGCCGTCGCTCGAGGTCTTTTGCTTTTTGCCGTTTTTTTCCACTGTGTTTCCAACGGCGGCCCGAAGCGTGAAGGCTTCAGGCCGCCGCCCTTCAGGTCTCGAGTCCCCGTGCCAACCGCCATTGCTTGACCAGCGCGTAGATGGCCGGAATCACGGCGAGGGTCAGGACGGTGGAGGAGAGCATGCCGCCGACCATCGGTGCGGCAATGCGGCTCATCACCTCGGAGCCTGTACCGGTGCTCCACATGATCGGCAACAGACCGGCCATGATCGCCACGACCGTCATCATCTTCGGGCGGACACGCTCGACGGCGCCTTCCATCACCGCTTCGTACAGGTCGCCGACGTGGGGTGCCCGGCCCTCCTCGCGACAGCGCGCCTTGAGCCCTTCCCAGGCGTGGTCCAGGTAGATCAGCATCACCACGCCGGTTTCCGCCGCCACGCCGGCCAGCGCGATGAAGCCGACGGCCACCGCGACGGACAGGTTGTAGCCGAGCAGCCACATCAGCCACACGCCGCCGACCAGCGCGAAGGGCACCGACAGCATGACGATCAGGGTCTCGGTGATGCGCCGGAAGTTGAGGTAGAGCAGTAGGAAGATGGTCAGCAGCGTGATCGGGATGACGATCTTCATCTTCTCGACAGCCCGCTCCATGTACTCGAATTGCCCGCTCCAGCTCACGTAATAGCCCGGCGGAAACTTGACCTGATCGGCGACGGCCTTCTTGGCGTCGGCCACGTAGCCGCCGATGTCCCGGTCGCGAATGTCCACGTAGATGTAGGCGGACAGCAGCGCGTTCTCGGTGCGGATGCCCGGCGTGCCCTTGGCGATGCCAACACGGGCAAGCTGCCCGAGCGGCACCATCGCGCCGCCCATCGTCGGCACCAGCACCTGGCTCGCGATCTGCTGGGGATCGGAACGCAGTTCGCGCGGATAGCGCACGGTGACGCCGAAACGCTCGCGGCCCTCGACGGTGGTGGTGACCATCTCGCCGCCGAGCGCGCTGGCGATGACGTCCTGCAGATCGCCGACGGCCAGGCCGTAGCGGGCCAGTTGTTCCCGGTCCGGTTCGACGTCCAGGTAGAACCCGCCGGTGATGCGCTCGGCGAAGGCGCTGGTGGTGCCCGGCACGGTCTTCACGACGGCCTCGATCTGCTTGGCGAGCTTCTCCATTTCACCCAGATCCTTGCCGAAGACCTTGATGCCGATCGGCGTGCGGATGCCCGTGGACAACATGTCGGTGCGCGCCTTGATCGGCATCGTCCAGGCATTGGCGACGCCGGGGAACTGCAGGGCCTTGTCGAGCTCGGCGATCAGCTTGTCCGTGCTCATGCCCGGCCGCCATTCGGACTGGGGCTTGAGGTTGATGACGGTTTCGAACATCTCGGGTGGTGCCGGATCGGTGGCGGTGTTGGCGCGGCCGGCCTTGCCGAACACCGACTCTACCTCCGGGAAGCTCTTGATGATCTTGTCCTGGGTCTGCATCAGCTCGGCGGCCTTGGTCATCGACATGCCGGGCAGGGAGGTGGGCATGTAGAGGAGGGTGCCCTCGTTCAGCGTGGGCATGAACTCGGAGCCCAGGCGGGACGCCGGATAGACCGACACGACCAGCGCGAGCACGGCCAGCGCGATGGTCAGCTTCTTCCAGCGCATCACGGCGGCGATGATCGGCCGATATAGCCAGATCAGCGTCCGGTTCACCGGGTTCTTCGCCTCCGGCATGATCCTGCCGCGGATGAACAGCAGCATCAGCACCGGCACCAAAGTCACCGACAGTAGCGCCGCAGCGGCCATCGAGAAGGTCTTGGTGTAGGCCAGCGGCGAGAACAGGCGGCCTTCCTGGCCTTCCAGCGTGAACACCGGTAGGAAGGAGACGGTGATGATCAGTAGCGAGAAGAACAGCGCCGGGCCGACCTCCTTGCAGGCGGCCAGCATCGCCTCGAAGCGCTCGTTGGTGGTGTGGCCTTCCGGCAGGCGCTCCAGGTGCTTGTGGGCGTTCTCGATCATCACGATGGCGGCGTCGATCATCGCGCCGATTGCAATGGCGATGCCGCCCAGGCTCATCAGGTTGGAGTTCATGCCCAACAGGCGCATCGCGATGAAAGCCATCAGCACGCCCACCGGCAGCATCAGGATCGCCACCAGCGCGCTGCGTACGTGGAGCAGGAAGACCACGCAGACCAGCGCGACGATCAGCGACTCCTCGATCAGCGTGCTCTTGAGGGTTTCGATGGCCCGGTGGATCAGCTCGGAGCGGTCGTAGAGCGTCTGCACCGACACGCCCTCCGGAAGGCCGGGCCCGATCTCGGCGATCTTGTCCTTCAGGTTGTGGATGACCTCCAGCGCGTTCTGGCCGTAGCGGGCCATCGCGATGCCGGCCACCACTTCGCCGTCGCCGTTCAGCTCTGTGAGGCCGCGGCGTTCGTCCGGCGCCAACTCAACGCGGGCGATGTCGCGAACCAGCACCGGCGTGCCGCCCTCGGCCTTGACCACCAGCGCGCCGATATCGTCCTTGCCGCGCAAATAGCCCTTGCCGCGCACCATGTACTCGGTCTCGGCCATCTCCACCACGCGGCCGCCCACGTCCCGGTTGGAGTCGCGGATAACCTGGGCGATCTTCATCAGCGGAATGCCATAGGCGCGCAGCTTCACGGGATCGACAGTGACCTGGTAGGTCTGCACGAAGCCGCCGATGGAGGCCACCTCGGCGACGCCGTGAGCCTTGGCTAGTTGGTAGCGCAGATACCAGTCCTGGATTGTGCGCAGCTCGGCGAGGGTCTTCTCCTTGGCGATCAGTGCGTACTGATAAACCCAGCCGACGCCGGTGGCGTCCGGCCCGATCTGCGGTGTCACGCCCTTGGGCATGCGGCCAGCGGCGAAGTTGAGGTATTCGAGGACCCGCGAGCGGGCCCAGTAGATGTCGGTGCCGTCCTCGAAGATCACGTAGACGAAGGACGCGCCGAAGAAGGAGAAGCCGCGCACGACCTTCGACTTGGGCACCGACAGCATGGCCGTGGTGAGCGGGTAGGTGACCTGGTCCTCGACCACCTGCGGGGCCTGGCCGGGGTATTCGGTATAGACGATGACCTGCACGTCGGAGAGGTCGGGCAGGGCGTCGATGGGCGTGCGCAGCACCGCGAAGACGCCGGCGAGCACGATGAGCAGCGTGGCGAGCAGGATCAGGAAGCGGTTGCGCCCCGACCAGTCGATGAGCTTGGCGAGCATTGGGCAGCGTCCTGTCAGTGTCCGGCGTGAGCCTTGGCTGTGGCTGGGGCCGCGCCGGCCGGCTTGACCGCCGTGATCACCCATTCCCCCGGCTGGCGTTCGACGAACTCGAAGCTGACCCGTGCGCCGGGCTTGAGCGCCTGCTGTAGTGCCGGATTGGCCAGCTTGAAGTCCATAGTCATCGCCGGCCACTTGAGGCTGGGCACTGGATCATGGCTGAGGGTGACGGTGTTCTCCTTGAGATCGAGACCGTCCACCGTGCCTTCCGTGTGGTGGCCGACGCTGGTCGGGGTGGCGGCCGGCTTGGCTCCGTGGTCGGCATGGCCGAAGCCGTCCAGGGCCGCTTTCAGGTTGCTCTCGGCGTCGATCAGGAAGTTGGCGGCGACGACGACCTGTTCGCCGGCCTTGATGCCTTGGAGCACTTCGATGTGGTGCTCGCTACGCCCGCCCAGCTTCACCTCCCGCGGCTCGAAACGGCCTTCACCGTGAGCGACGATGACGATCTGACGCGTGCCACTGTCGATGACCGCCGAGTTCGGTACGGTCACGACCTGCTGCCGGCCGCCGACCGGCAGCTCCAGCTGCGCGAACATCGCCGGCTTCAACAGTAGGCCGGGATTGGCGAGTTCCACGCGGACGGGCACGGTCCGGGTCTCGGCGTTGAGGGTCGGATAGACATAGCTCACCTTGCCCTCGAAGACCTTGTCCGGATAGGCATTGATGCGCACCTTGGCCACGCTGCCGCTGCGGACTTGCCCGATGTCCTGCTCGAACACGTCGGCGACCACCCACACCGACGACAGGTCGGCGACCTGGTACAGGGCTTCGCCCGGCATGAAGCGCATGCCTTGCAGGGCTTTCTTTTCGGTGACGATGCCGGCCACCGGCGAGCGGAAGGTGAGCGTGCGCTTGGTTGCGCCCGACTTGGCTAGCGCCCGGATCTGTTCGTCGGAAATGTCCCAGTTGCGCAGACGCAGCAGGCTGGATTCGGCCAGCTGCTTCATGCCGCTCCGGGCCTCGCTGCCCGCGTCCTTGAGGGCTTCGACGCCCTGGGCGGCAATGGCGTATTCGCGCTGGGCGGACACCAGCTCCGGGCTGTAGACCTCGAACAGTGGCTGCCCCTTGGCGACCGGCTGGCCGGTCACGTTCACGTGCAGGTGCTCGACGTAGCCTTCGAACTTGGGCGAGATCGCGAAGCTGCGCCGTTCGTCGATCTCCACGCGACCGGCGGCGCGCACCGTGCGGTCAAGGCTGCGCAGTTCGGCGGCCTCGGTACGTACGCCGAGTTTCTGGACCTTGTCGGTGCTGATCTTCACTGTCCCGGCGGCGGTCGGCGCGTCGTCCGCTTCGCCTTCATAGACCGGGATGTAGTCCATCCCCATCGGGTCCTTCTTGGGCGTCGGCGACGTATCCGGCAGACCCATCGGGTTGCGGTAGTACAGCAGCTTGCGTTCTTTCTTCGCTCCGTCCGTCGGTGCTGCTGCGACCGGGCTGTTGGCCTGTTGAGTGCCGGCCGAGGGGTGTTGCCCGAGCCAGTAGCCGCCACCGGCAGCGAGGGCGACGGCGAGGCCGACGGCAATGCCTGCGCCAGCTTTCATAGGTCTTCTCCGAGAATGCGTTCGATTTCTGCAAGGCGCATCTGTGCTTCGGCCTGGGCCTTGATGCTGCTCTGGCGGGCCTGCTTGATCTGTCGCTGGGCGTCGAGCAGCGTGGCGAAATCCACCTTGCCGTTCTCGTAGCCGGCGAGGGCGGCCTTGAAGCTGAGCTCAGCTTGCGGCAGCAGGCTGGTGGTGGTCAGGGCCTCGGTCTGGCGAGCAGACTCGAGCCCCGAGAGATTCTCCGTCAGCTCGCCGAGCACTTGGTTGGCGGTTGCGTCACGGCGGGCCTGAGCGGCGGACAGCATGGCTTCCGACTCCCTCTCCTGGGCGCGGCGGGAGCCCTGCTGCAGCGGCAGGTTCAGCTCGACCATCAGCTCCCATTCCCGCACGGCGCCCTGGTACTGGATCGGCGAGATGCCCAGCGTGAAGTCCGGGTAACGGTTCTTGTAAGTGAGTTCGCGGTTCTTCTCGGCCGAGCGGATGCGCGCTTCGTCGGCAAAGATCTGCGGGTTGTGCGCCCGCACGCGTTCTTCGAGCGTCGCTGGATCGAGCCGAGCGGCTGCTGGCAGCTGGCGCAGACGTTGGGGCTGCGCCAGCGGCGCAGCGCTGGGTCGAGCCAGCAGCGCATTGAGCCGTGCGTGCAGTTGCCGGTGTTCGTTCTGCAGCGCGATCAACTCACTTTTCATGCCGGTCTGTTCGACCTGGGCACGGATCACGTCCTGCTGGGCGGCCAGGCCACCGGCGTAGCGCACTTGGGCGATCTTCTCGAGGCGCACCATCAGGTCGAGGATCTCGCGGGTCAGCTGCTCGTTGCGGTAAACGTACTGGAGTTGGGAGTAGGCAGTCTTGATGCGGGCGGATAGCTCGGCCCAGGTGCCGCTGGCCCGTCCGCTGGCGCCGCGGGCATCGAGCTCGGCAATCTCCCGCTTGAGGTCGCGTTTGCCCAGCCAGGGCATGTCCTGCATCAGCAGGTAGCGCGTGCTGCCGACCTGGGCCGGCAGCAGGGCCGGATTCTGGTCACCCATGCGGGTGATGTCGCGCAGCTCGGTGCGGAATTTCGGGTCGGGCAGGGCGCCGGCCGGAATCACCCGCTCAGCCGCGGCGTCGGCCTCATGGCGCATGGCCGCGTAGTCCGGATTCCGCTCGCGGGCGTAGGCGAGCAGGGACTCCACATCGGCGCCGATCAGCGCTTCCTGCGCTTGGGTGCTCACGCCGATGGCACACAACAGCACGGCAAGAAGGTTTCTGGCGCGACATGGCATTCGCGTTCTCATTGTTTTCTCCCTGAACATCCCTGGGGCAGGTCCGGCGTGGCTCGCAATCGGGCGATGCCGGACTGCACGTTCATTTGCGCTTCAACTCCACTACGGTCATCGCGCCGTTCACCTGATCCGCCGCGAAGAGGATCTGGTCGCCGGCCTTCAGCTGGTCGAGCCAGGCGGGGTCTTTCACGCGGAACATCATCGTCATCGCCGGCATGCCGTTCGGTAGCGGGCCGTGGGACAGGGTCACGCGCCCGGCGGCCTTGTCCACCTTCTTCACCAGGCCTTCGGTCAGCGTCGCCGGGGCCATGGCGGCGTGGCCGCCGTGGTTGTGGGCGTCGGCCGTTTGAGGCTTGTCGTTGGCCGCGAGGGCCGGTAGGGTTGCTGCGGAAAGAAGGGCCGCGAAGATGATTCCAAAGGACGTTTTCATGATGGCCTGATCCAGATGAACTGAAGGGATGGCTCATTCTGACAAGCCTTCACCGACGGGAAGCTGTCCTGAACGTTACATTTCTGTAATCTTGAGCGGATCAGCGTTGATGCTTGAAGCCGGGCGAATGGGATGGCTTTTATTCTTCCCGTACTGAATGCTTCATCTCCCATCATCCCGCTCTTGGACTAGGCCGATAGGTCAGCGAGGGGGCAGATTGTCGGCCGTAACGTCAACGGCGTCAGCTGCCATACCCGCGCGGGTCAGCGCTGCAAGGATGGTCAAAGCCTTGTTCATTCGTGGGTCCTGTGCGACCCGGCGTCATCACGGGCTCGCCATTGTTGTGCGCCTTGCAAAACTGGTTTGCCGTCACACTTCTGTTTCAAATCGTCGAGTGGGGTTACAGTGCGGGGTATCGGTACGCCGAATCAACCTCTGTGTTTCAAGATCCGTTCCAGAATGAGTGAAATCGCCCCCCAACTCTCGTATGTCGGCTCCTGCGAATTACCCACGCAGTGGGCCAAGTTCCAACTCCACGGTTTCGTCGATGAGCGGACCGACAAGGAGCACGTTGCCCTGACCCTGGGCGACATTGCCAACGGCGAGCCCGTGCTGGCCCGCGTCCATTCGGAATGCCTGACCGGCGACGCGCTGTTCAGCCAGCGCTGCGATTGCGGCGCCCAGCTTGAAGAAGCGCTGCGGCGGATCGCCAAGGCGGGCAGGGGCGTGCTCATGTATCTCCGCCAGGAAGGCCGTGGCATCGGCCTGATCAACAAGATCCGCGCCTATCAGTTGCAGGATGGCGGGGCCGATACCGTCGAGGCCAATACCGCCCTTGGTTTTCCAGCCGACATGCGCAGCTATGAGCTGTGCAAGCCCATGCTGGCGCATCTTGGTGTTGGCGCCCTGCGCTTGATGACCAACAATCCGCGCAAGGTCGCCGCACTGACCGATGTCGGGATCGAGGTTGTCGAGCGTGTTCCGCTGGAGGTTGGCAATAACTGCTGGAACCAGCGCTACCTGTCCACAAAGCGTCGTAAGTTGGGGCATTTGCTCACGTCCGAGCGGGCATGAACGCTGCATCGCCGAGCGTGGTCGATCTGTTCGCGCATTACTGGTCGGCGAAAGAGATTGCGGTCAACCTCATCGTCTTCTCCAACTTGCTTGGAGCGCTGCTGCTAGGTCTGCTGGTGGGCTACGAGCGTAGCTACCACGGCCGCGCTGCCGGCATGCGGACCTATGGACTGGTCTGCATGGCATCCTGCGCTCTCACGGTGATCGTCGGCTATCCGGGGTCCTGGTACGGTGGAAGCGCGCTGACGGAGCTGATCGGTCATGCGCCGCCCGATCCCACGCGGGTCATCCAGGGCATCGTGTCCGGCGTCGGTTTCCTTGGCGCCGGCGTGATCATGAAGGAAGGCCTCAACATCAGCGGCCTGACCACCGCTGCGTCGATCTGGTCCTCATCGGCAATCGGCGTGCTGGTTGGGGTCGGTTTCTATTCGGCGGCAATCCTGCTGACGCTGCTCTCCGCCGCGTTGATGATGTGGGCGTCGAGGTTGGAAAAATGGCTGCCTTCCCGCCACGCGGTGTCCATCGTGCTGCGTTTTCGTGCGGGATTTCATCCCAACGAGGCGGCACTGTCTTCCATCGCCCAGGCACGCGGCTATGAATTGGCAGCCGGTTCCATCCAGATCCACCGCTCCAACGACTGTGAAGAGTGGCGTTACGTGGCCGTGGCCCTCAACAAGGATTCAGCAATGTCGATTGCCGCATTGTCTGCGGAGTTGCGGCATTTCGACGGCATCGAGGAGTTTCATCTCTCCTACGCGAGAAACTGACGGCGGCGCCTGATTTGTCGACAGGCTCCCGTGGGCATGGCGTATTGCTCTACAGCAAGCTAGAATGCCGCCCTCGCTCTCCGTAGTTCAATGGATAGAACGGGCGCCTCCTAAGCGCCAGATACAGGTTCGATTCCTGTCGGGGGGACCAGATAACTGGTTCACGCAGTATCAAGCAGCATCAGAAACACACGAAAAGGCCCGCCGTTGCGGGCTTTTTTGTTTTCCGGGCGTATCATCCTGTATCAGGCGGTTGCGTTCCATCGCACGGATTTTGACGGTACACACGTCGGTACTTCTCGATACCGTCACCGCGATGGAGGTTGTGTACCGTCAAATCGGGAGGTGCGATGCTCAACGATACCCAGTGCAAGCAGGCTAAAGCAGGCGAAAAGTCCCTGAAACTCAGCGATGAGAAGGGCCTGTACCTGCTGATTTCCACCGCTGGTGCCAAGTATTGGCGCATGGACTACCGTTTTGCGGGCAAGCGGAAGACGTTGGCGCTGGGCGTCTATCCGGAGACCCCGCTGAAGCTCGCCCGACAGAAACGCGACGAAGCCCGCCGCCTGCTGGACGCCGGCACCGACCCCAGCGAAGCCCGCCGTACCGAGAAGATCGCCCGCAAGGTGGCGGCCGACTCGTCCTTCGAAGTCGTTGCCCGTGAATGGCACGAGAAGCAGAAAGGCGAATGGGTGGAGACCTACGCGGCCAAGGTGCTCACGTCCCTGGAGCAAGACCTCTTCCCCAGCCTCGGCCGTCGCCCGATTGCCGAAATCAGCGCCGCCGAAATGCTGGCCACGCTAAAAAAGATCGAAGCCCGCGGCGTCCTGGAAACCCTCAAGCGTGTCCGCCAGCGGGCCAGCGATATCTTTCTCTACGCCATTGCCACCGGGCGGGTGGAGAACAACCCGGTCAACGGTCTGCACAAGGCTTTGAAGACGGCATCGACGAAACACCGGCCAGCGCTGCACTCAACGGGGATGCACGAGTTCTTCATCCGCCTCGATGCTGCCGGTATCACGGCCATGGTGAAGCACGCCATTACGCTGCTTGCGCTCACCTTCCTTCGGCCCGGCGAGCTACGCGGGGCTCACTGGGCAGAGATCGACCTCGATGCCGGCACCTGGATCGTCCCGGCCGAGCGGGACCGCTCCCGCGGGCTGGTGGGCATGAAGATGAAGGAAGAGCACACCGTCTCTCTTTCCACCCAGGCGGTAGCCGTACTGCGGGAGATGCAGAACATCACGGGCCACCGGGATCTGGTTTTCCCAAACCGCAACGACCCGAAGCGCCCCATGAGCGACGGCACCATCAACAGCGCCTTGCGGGCCATGGGATACGCCGGCGACGAAGTGACGGGCGCCGGCTTCCGGACCACCGCAACCGGCGCACTACTTGAAATGGGCTGGCGACCGGAAGTCATCGACCGGCAGCTGGCACACCGGGAGCGGAAGGAAGTCTTCGGCGCCTATTCGCACCAGGCGGAATACCTAGCCGAGCGCCGGAAGATGATGCAGCAGTGGGCCGATTGGCTGGATGCGGCAAAGAGTGGCGCCAAGGTCATCCCTTTGCACGGAAGTGCCGCAGCATGACCTGAAGATCAACTGAGCAGCACGCCGCGCCTAGAGTCTGTTGACAATTACTGTTCTGCAAATGCCGATGGCGTGTGCTTGTCAATTCGCCGTGCACATTCAATGACTTGCCGAGGGGCTGTTCACTGCGGGCAAGTTGTGGTCATATCCTGACTTTTCGGCAGAGTCAGGATGGTACGTGTGTGGTTGCGTGACGATCAGTTTGAGCGGATAGCCGCGTTGCTGCCAGGCAAGGCCAGCGATCCAGGGCGCACGGCGGCAGATAACCGGCTGTTTGTTGAGGCGGTGTTATGGATTGCTCGGACAGGCAGTCCGTGGCGCGATCTGCCCCCGCAGTTCGGCCCCTGGAATAGTGTCTATCAGCGCTTTGCGCGCTGGTCGCGCAGCGGCGTGTGGCATCGTGTTTTCGCCCAGCTGGCCCAGGATGCGGATTTTGAAGAGGTCTTCATCGACAGCACGATTGTGCGTGCCCATCAGCATGCAGCCGGCGCACCCAAAAAAAAGGCGATCAAGCGCTCGGGCGATCCCGCGGCGGATTGAGTACAAAGATTCACGCCCTGGTGGAGGGGCTCGGATCGCTCGCCCGCTTCTGTTTAACCGGCGGCGAAGCCGGCGACAGCCCACAGGTTCTGCCCCTGCTGGGGGGGGCTACAGCCCGCGTCGCTCAGTGCGGACAAGGCCTACGACACCGATGCCATCCTCCGGCATCTCGCCGATCAAGGCATCGAGGCCGTCATCCCGCCGCGCAGCCATCGCCGTGTCCAACGCCATTTCGATCGTCATCAATACAAGAATCGCAACTTGATCGAGCGCTTTTTCTGCCGCATCAAGCAATTTCGCCGCGTCGCCACACGTTACGACAAACTCGCCGAACGCTTCGCCTCTTTCGTCGCAATCACTGCCGCCGTCATATGGCTGGCATGATTGTCAACAGACTCTAGCCGCATCACAGCAAAACATCCGTTTTTCTCCTGCAACCCCAATGGGGACACCCTGTTTTCCGTTCAGCCCGACGTGGCCCTGGACGATGCCCTTGACCTCGCATCATGCTTCCTGGCTTCGGCCCTGAGCATCGTTGAGCAGGTAGCCCAAGACGTGGGCAGCATGCAGATCCACGGCGCGAGCTATTTGATCGAGATGGCCAAGGCCATCGTTGAAGCCGCGTTGAGGGCTAGGCCCGCTCCTGCCTCAGACCTCTGCAGCACCATCGCCGTCCTGGAGGCCCAACTCCGCGACAGCCAGCAGCAGGCCAAGAAGGAGGAAGGACAGGGGAAAGCCTTCTACGAGGGACGTGTCAGCGCCTTCGAGCTGGCCCTCGACGAACTGCGGGAGGCTTGCAAATGAGCGCCCGAACCCGCTTCACCCTCTACCGCACCCTGCGCCGCCTCGCCGGCCCGGCCGTGGCCTTCCGCCTGACGTTTGCCAGGAGGGCCGGAGCATGAGCCCCCGCACAGTCAAAGCCCCAGCTACGCCGAATGCTCCCGACGGGCTGAGCATGAACATCCAACGCGCCACGGTTGCACCACCTGTCGCGCCGCGGAATCCGCGTATCAAGGTGACAGAGGTTATTGCCCACTACGCATCCCCCATCACACGTACGCGTCCGCAACTGAGCGAACTCGACAAGGAAGAGCGCCTGCTGGCCCGCGCTCGCAAGGTACTGGAAAGGCGACTTGGCAAAGCAATATTTGCTTTGGGTTTCTCTGGTGAAGTTCGTGACTTCCTGCAGTTAGAACTGGCTGAAGAGGCGCGGGAGGTGTTCTGTGTGCTCTTCCTCAGTGCACAGCACCAAGTCATTTCCTTCGAACCGATGTTCGTCGGAACGCTGACGGAAACGGCCGTCTATCCACGCGAAGTGGTTCGCCGTGCGCTGGAACTGTCTGCTGCAGCAGTCATCCTGGCGCACAACCATCCGTCGGGAAAGGCCGCCCCCAGCAAGGCCGATATCAATCTGACACGCGGCCTGTCCAGTGCGCTCGAGCTTATCGACGTGAAAGTGCTCGATCACTTCATCGTTGCGGGTGCCGCCCGCCCGCTGAGTTTCATGGAAAAGGGGCTGCTATGAGCTCCCTATACTCCGCCCTCAATCTTGCTCGGCCGCTTGCCTTCAGCCAGCCAGCTGCAGGCCACAAGAAGGGCCGGGCAAGTGATCCTTGCATGCAAGGCAGTGCAATGAGCATCGTCGAGAAGTACAACGACCTGGTGGCCGAGTATTCGGGGCTGGCCAGCATCATCGCCATCCTCAGAAGCTCAACCGACTTTGATCGGGCGTCTGTAGCCGATTGTGCTGCGCTCTTCGAAGCACACGCCTTTACCGTGCTCGAAAGGCATTCGAAGCTGGATAGCCGCGGTACAGAACAGGTATCGTCAGGAGACCGGCCATGACGGCACCGCACACTGACCCGCGCACCGCCTGGCGCTGCTCCCCAGGCCGACGCCTGCCGGCCTATGCCCGCGACCTGGCCGACGCCCGTGCGCGAGATCTGGTGCCCAGCCAGCGCCAGGTGGTGGTCTTCCTCGACCACTGGACAGCGGGGCCGGTCACCGGTCTGGGGCCGGCGATCTGCTGCCCGCCCGGCTTCCATCCGTCCCGCCTCGATTGGCGTTACCTGGCGGCTCTGTCCGTGCTGGTGGTGCCGCCACCGGCCCCGGATGGGGCACGCCTGCGCCACCTGCTGGCCGAGCTGGTGTCGGCCCGTCCGAAGCGCTTGATCCTGCTGCGGCCGGGCGGCACGCCAGCGGCGGAGTTCATCGTCAGCGAGGCCCACGGGCAGGAGGTACAGCCATGAAGGCGCCGCCCCCCTACGAGCTGGCCCGCCTGGACGAGCGGGCCGCGCTGGCCCCGGCGCTCGGCGATCCCCGCACCTGGCCGGTGGCCTCCTGGCCCGATCCGCTACCGCTGCCGGAAGGCCTCGCGCCGGTCGCCCCGTTCGACTACGCGCTGCTGCCGGATCGGCTACGCCCGTGGGTGCAGGACGTGGCCGACCGCATGCAGTGCCCGCCGGACTTCGTTGCCGTGCCGATGGTGGCTGCGGCCGGCAACCTGATCGGCCGGCGCTGCGCCATCCGTCCCCAGGCCCGCAGCGACTGGCAGGAGTTTCCCAACCTGTGGGGCTGCATCGTCGGGCGCCCCGGCATGATGAAGAGCCCGGCGATGATGGCGGCCCTGGCGCCCATCGTGCGTCTCGAAGCGCGGGCGCTGGAGGCATGGACGCAAGCCCAAGGGCAGTGGCGCGCCGAAGCCGAAATCGCCAAGGCGCGGGCAGAAGCCCGGAAGTCGGAAGCGACACGGGCACTCCGCAAGGACCCCAACGCCCTGGTGGACGTGGCCAGCTTCCTCACGCCCGATGCGGACGAAGCCCCCGTCCTGCGCCGCTACACGGTGGCATCGGCCACCGTGGAAGCCCTCGCCGAGAAGCTCATCGAGAACCCGCGCGGCCTGCTGGTGGTTCGCGACGAGCTGCCCGGTTGGCTTGCCGGCCTGGATCGGGAAGACGCCGCCGAGCTGCGCGCCTTCCTCATGACTGGCTGGAACGGTAAGGACGGCTGGACCTTCGACCGCATCGGCCGCGGCCATCGACGCGTGCCGGCGGTGTGCCTGGGCGTGATCGGCGGTGCCCAGCCCGGCCCCCTCGGGGAATACCTGCGCGCCACGCTGCGCGGCGGGGCCTCCGACGACGGCATGCTGGCCCGCTTTGGCTTGCTGGTGTGGCCGGAGACCGGCGGCACCTGGCAGAACGTGGACCGCTACCCCGACGGCCCCGCGAAGGACATGGCCTTCGCCGTGTTCGACGAACTGGACAGCCTCGATGCCCTGGCCCGCGGCGCCGAGCAGGAAGGCGAGGACAGCCCGCCCTTCCTGCGCTTCGATCCGGAAGCCCTCGAAGCCTTCACCGACTGGCGCACCGGCTTC
Organism: Zoogloea sp. JDB1; assembly: GCF_056724025.1. Lineage (NCBI taxonomy): Bacteria > Pseudomonadati > Pseudomonadota > Betaproteobacteria > Rhodocyclales > Zoogloeaceae > Zoogloea > Zoogloea sp. JDB1. The sequence goes on along the minus strand of NZ_CM161496.1, from coordinate 4,157,861 downwards.
GAAGCCGCCCTGCGCTCGGGCGAGCTGTACCCCGCGCTGGAATCTCACCTCGCCAAGTACCGCAAGCTGGTCCCGGCGCTGGCGCTGACCTTCCACCTCGGGGACGGGCACAGCGGCCCGGTGGGCCTTGCCTCGACGCTCCGGGCGCTGCATTGGGCGGTGTATCTGGAAACGCACGCCCGGCGGTGTTACGGGGTCGCCCAGGGCAGTGAGGCGGACACGGCTCGGCGGATACTGGAGCGGATCAGGAAGGGGGATCTGGCGCGGGAGGGGTTTGGCACGCGGGACATTCAGCGGGCCTGCTGGTCGGGCTTGTCGGACCCCAAGCGCGTGGCGGAAGGGCTCGGGCTGCTGGTGGAGCTGGGGCACCTGGAGGAGTGGCAGGAGCCGACCCGCGGCCGGCTGAAAACGCTGTATGTCGTCAATCCGAAGTCATGCCCGGCAGGGCTACCCCACTGAACGGACTTGAATTTTCGGGCATGTACGCCTTGGATCGAACTGTCAAAACTGTCTTAAGGGGCTTTTGGCAGTTTTGACAGTACGCCCTAGGGGGCTATCCGCTGGAATCAGGGGGCTGAACGTCTCCACCATGAAGGAGTAATCGCATGCGTTTATCTCAACAGCAGCTCTTCGAAATCACGGGCCGTAAGCAGCGCAAAGGCCAGACGCAGTGGTTCAAGGACTACCTTGGCACGGTCGTGCCTTGCGACGAGCGGGGCCCAATCATCACCCAAGCCGCCTATGAAGCCTTGGTGAAAAAGCAGCTCGGCGTACTTGTTGGCACGCCGGACGCGCCGGCCAGTCGTAAGCCTGTGCTGATCATGAGGGACGGCACACGGGTATGAGCCACCATCACGCTACCTCACGGACACTGGCCGGGTTACGCATCTACATCCGGAGAGGCAAATACCAGTACTTCTCTCCCGTTCCGTTGGTGAGTCTCACCACGGGGAAAGCCACTAAATGGCACGTGCTCTGCCGCGTCGAGGACGGCGAAATCAAGGCCTGTACGCTACGTGACGCGTTGATCAATAGACGCACAGAGGAACCGGACGACGGCGACTTTCTGATCTGGTTTCGCAAGTGGAAAACCAGCATCGGCGAGAGGCGGGCCAAGGACATGCCCTCCGACCCGGCACGGGCGAAGGTCTGGGAGACAGGAGGCAAAGCGCTCATGTCGGCGCTGGGTGTCGTCGAGGAGGCTTTCCGCAAGGCTAATCTGTCGGAAATCACACCCGCCATCGTGGCCACATTTGTCAACCAATGGGAAGGTCGTCGCAGCGCCCAGGCCTATCGAGGCCACCTGTCCAAGTTCTTTGCCTGGTGTTGTCGCAAGGGGCTGATGAATACCAACCCGTCACGGGAGGTGACGGTAGAGGCGCCGCCACAGCGGGACGTCTATATCACAGACGCGGAATACGTCGCGATCCGCAACGCCTGCGTGGTGGGGCGCGACGGCCGCCCGACCCGCACCGGGGAGATGGTCCAGTGCTACATGGACCTGCTTTACCTCATGTATCAGCGGGGAACGGAGATCCGCCTGTTGAAGTGGTCCGACGTGAAGGAGGACGGGATTCTGTTCAAGCCGACAAAGACGGAGAAGTCATCCGCAGCCAAAGTGCTGGTGCCTATCGGTACGGACGTGAAGGCTGTGCTCGCCAAGCTCACGCGCATCCGCAAGACAAGGTCCATGTACGTGCTCCATACGGAACATGGCCAGCCCTACACCGCACACGGCATCGGCAGCTTGTTTGAGCGCGCCTGTGAACGGGCGGGCGTTAAGGGGGTAACGCTGAAGGACATCCGGGCCAAAGCGGCGACGGATGCGTCTCGGGCGGGGTATACCGACGAACAGATCAAGACTGCCCTTGCACACACGGACCTTGCTACAACGCGGCGCTACATTCGAGGCCGATCAACCCCCATGTCTGAGGTAGAGATGCGATTGCCGATAGGCGTCAGCGGCGCACGCTGCGTACCAGCATGCATGTGAGAACGGCCGCCAAGTTCTCCCTTGGCGGGTGGAGATCGCACCAGTTGAACGGAGTGCAGGAACTAGCCACGCGCTGAGGAGAGGCGTATTGCCGACAATCCGCGCGGCCTACTTTATAATGAGAAGTGCATATTTTTAAGGGGCTTTTTAATGAAAGACACACAACTGCGAGGGATGGTGCTCGCGAAGTTTTACGAGAAGACCAAACGCGGCGGGCGATATTCACCGCAGTCGGAGGACTTTACTCCTCCGATACCCCGGGAAGACCTGTTGGCGGTGGCTGATCAACTGGGCCAGTACAGACTCTTGGACTGGCAGGCACGGGTCAGTCACGCTCGGGAGACTTCAGGAAAGATTATCGACGGATTCGGCAGCATCAACGCTTTCGGGATTGATGTCGTTGAAGGTGAACAGGCTTCGCAATTAAAGGTGGAATTCGTGCAGAACAACGTGACTATCACTGGGTCTTCCGGTGTCATTGTCGGTGATCACAACTCTCAGAACATTGCACATCACATTACTGAGCTTGCGAAGGCCATAGATGCCTCGCAGGCGACAGATGAGCAGAAGGCCGAGACAAGATCACTTTTGCGTAAGATCATTGAGCACCCAGCAGTAAACACTGTGGCGGGAATTGCGCTGACAAAGCTACTCGGCTGATTTTGTTTGTTTTTTTATGTGTCTCTGACACCTGGAATCACAATCCAGTGCTCTTCAACAGAATGGAGCACCTTACAAAACCTACTAATTTAGGTATTAATTAGTAATTCATTGCTAGCTGAAGCAATGGACCTCGCATACACTAGAAGCTACTAAAACATACATAAATTAGTAGCTGCATGAAGATTCCCCTTCCGCCTCCAGACCCGACTGGTTTTCTGGCAAAGCTTCAACCCAGTAAGCTTGCTCAGCTGATCGAACTGCAGGAAGCCACCACTTCAGGGCGCTACCTGCACTGGGATGAGCTTCGGCACCGGCACCCGCCAGAAGGCTTTTCCCTGGAGGAATGGTGGCTGTCGATCTGGCTGGCACGAACTCCTCTCCTCAAGCCATTGCCGCTGCTGGACCGTCAGGGGCAGTCGTTCAGGTTTGCCGTGCCGGAGGCAGTGCAGATCCATTTGCACCACATCGACCGGGACGCAGCGGGCCAGATTCAGGCGCCGGCCAGTGCCCCGATCCATGAGAACCGCGAACGCTACCTGCTGCACTCCCTGATCGAAGAAGCGATCACGTCCAGCCAGCTTGAGGGAGCTTCGACCACCCGGCGGGTGGCGGAAGCCATGCTGCTGGAAGGGCGTCGTCCGAAGGACCGCAGCGAGGCCATGATCTTTAACAACTACGCTGCGATGGAGCACATCCGCAGCCTGCGGGATCAAGCGATCACGCCGGAACGCATCCTGGAACTTCACCGGATGCTGACTGCAGACACGCTGGATGACCCTGCCGATGCCGGGCGCCTGCGGCAAAGCGACGACGTGAAGGTGGTGGATAACCGGACAGGCACAGTGTTGCACGATCCCCCGCACTGGGCTGAACTGCCTTCACGCCTGGAGCGCCTGTGTGCCTTTGCGAACGCGGACGAAGGAAGCGCCCCTTTCGTACATCCCGTCGTGAGAGCCATCCTGCTGCACTTCATGATCGGCTACGACCACCCTTTTGCGGATGGAAATGGTCGTACCGCCCGAGCGCTGTTCTACTGGGCCATGGCTCGAAGCGGCTACTGGCTGATGGAGTTTCTCTCCATCTCCCAGTTTCTGCGCCAGGCGCCGTCTCAGTACGTTACCGCCTACCTGCATACGGAAACCGATGGAGGGGACACCACTTACTTCATCCTTCACCAGCTCGGCACGATTCGTAAGTCCATTGAGGCGCTGTATGCCTACCTTGCCCGCAAGACGAACGAACAGAAAGATGCCCAACGCCTGCTGGCCGGATCCCCGGCTCTTCGCGGACGACTCAACCACCGGCAGGTCACGCTCCTCACCCACGCCCTTCGTAATCCCGGCGAGGCCTATCGAGTCAGCGCTCATCAGCAGTTTCACGGTGTGGTTTATCAGACGGCTCGAACCGACCTGCTTGAGCTAGAGGCCTTGGGCTTTCTCGATAAGTTCAAGCAGGGGCAATCCTTTGTCTTCTACGCGCCGGAAGATCTAAAAGGACGCATTGAACGTGCAGCGAAAGGATGAAGGCGGGTTTACGTCTCGTTTTTCAAGCAACGCTGGGCACTCGCTGGCGTCGTGCTTTCTGGAGCCAGTGTGGACTTGCGCGATAGCTCGGAAAGGCTTTACAGGGGGAGGGACTAGGCAGATCCGCCAGCCGAGCAGGAGGCGGGATTTTGCTGGCACGGAGCAGAAGTGACGGTATTTTTGTCGGTATATTTGTTTTTATATCTAGAAAATATTATAAAAATCAGTATCAAAACATTCAAATCACATTCCTGTCGGGGGGCCAGACAACTGGTTCACGCCGTATCAAGCAGCATCAGAAACACACGAAAAGGCCCGCGGTTGCGGGCTTTTTGCCAGGCGCGGCTCTCATCATGGGGCGGGCAGACAAGCTGCCTACCACGACCCCGGATAGATTTAAGCAAGCCCACTATAGGTCATGCACATCTGCCTTGCAAAAATCGGGCTGACCATAGATTTGATTTGTTTTCCGGGCGTATCATCCGGTATCAGGAGCCCCCCCAATCGCACGCATTGTGGGGGCCAGTGGTCCGGACCGACGGGCGGCGGTGATGGGTTGGTCTAAGTTGGTGCCTACGCCCGAGTCTCTACCGACGATCAAACCTGTGAGAACCAGCGCCGCACCATCTCGGACCGTTACGCGTTGAACTGGAAGAGTGCCGACGTGACTGGTACCGGTACAACGTCTGGCAGCTTGGATGCTCAAGTCTTGAATCGGGAAATGCTTGCACGGATTTGCGTTGTCAGCGCCTCCATTTCACGCGCTGCATCGGAGGTGGAGCGGGCCTGAACATGGTTCTGCACAGCTTGCTCCGCAATGGTTTCCACGTTTCTGGCAATCTCCCGGTTGGCCGCACTTTGTTCGCGCAGCGCGTCCGAAATCCCAATCACTGCATCGCTCACCTGTGTTGCTCCGGTCTTGATATCCGCAATGCGGCCACCGGCTTCGGCTGCGAGGGAAACACCTTCCTGAACCTGTCCTTCACCCCTGGTCATGCTTTCAACGGCCTTTTCCGCGCCGGCCTGGATATCGTCAACCATCCGGGTGATCTCGGTTGTCGACAGGCTGGTCCTTTCCGCGAGCTTGCGCACCTCATCTGCCACAACCGCGAACCCACGGCCGGCCTCGCCTGCTCGTGCTGCTTCGATGGCAGCATTCAAGGCCAGCAGATTGGTCTGATCCGCTATTTCCCTGATTACGTTCACGATCTGCGAGATTTCTTTGGATTCATTACCCAGATGAAGCACCGCCCCGGCGGATTTCTTGACCGTATCAGCGATCATGGACATGCTCGAAATGGCCTGATTGATAACCTCGCTACCGGAGTCAGAAACTGTCCCCGAGTTTTCTGCCAGCCCTCGACAGGATTGCGCATGTTCGGCCACCTGCTGAATGCTCGCTGTCATCTGTTCCACGGCGCTGGCCATTAATGTGGCTGACTGGCTCTGTGTCCCTGAGCTGGCAGCAACTGCATCGGAGGCGGTCGATAGTTTGTGAGCACTTTCGGCCAGCCCGCGGATGCCAGCATCAATTTCTGCGATCATGCCTCGGAGGTGAGTGCTCATACCATCAACGGAGCGGAGCAACTCGCCCACTTCATCCGAGGAGTCAGCCTGGATGTGTTGGGTCAGATCGCCATCGGCCACACGCTGAGTCACGGCAAGGGCACTGCGCAGCGGGTGGGTGATCCAGCGTCGTGTGGCGATCATCATCGTCGCCACCAAGATCACCGTCACGACGATTGCGGCGATCGCGATCTGAATCTGAAGTGCTCGCACCTCAGAGACAAACTCATCCGAATAGGCACTGGTGGCGACCAACCAGCCCCATTTTTCGAAGGGCTGGACCACAACGAGCTTTTCTCGCGCCTCCTTCTCTCCTGCGTTCTGCCACCAGTAGCGGGTGACACCGTTGCCTTTTTCTATGAGGGTACGGGCGACAGGCACTCCGTACTTGTCCTTCACGTCCATCAGGTTCTTTCCTTCGGCGGCGGGGTGAATCACTGCCATACCCGGTACGACCGAGGCGTCCAGCACAAAGGCGTAGCCTGTTTCGCCCACTTTCACTGACCGCACCTTTTCCTTGAGGGCCTTGATGCTCTCGGTGAGATCCAGGCCCACAAAAGCGATTCCAATCACTTTGCCTGCTTCGTCGTTGATGGGCAGGTAGCGCGTCATGTAGTCCTTGCCGAACAGCGTTGCTTTGCCCACGTAAGGCTTGCCGTCAAGTAGCAGTCGGTAAGCCGGATGCTTCACATCCAGAGCGGAGCCCGTGACACGCTCTCCCTCCTTGTTCTTTACCGAAGTGGCCACACGGAAGAAGTTATCGCCTTCACGAACGAAGAGGGTTGCTACACCGCCTGTGACGCGGGAGAACTCATCTACCTGAGAGAAGTTGTTGTTGAAGACAACATCCCCTCCCTTGAGGGCCGGTAGAGCTTTGTCGCCTGAGGTGACAGGATGCATTGAATCAACACTCATCCTTTTGGGCAGGCTGGCTGCAAATGAGGCGCCCAACAGGTTGGCGCTCTCCTCAAGGGAGCTGGCATAGGCTCCCATCATGTCGGTAATCTGCTGGTTCGTCAGCCGCAGTTCCCTGATACCCCGTTGCTCCAGGCTGTCGCCGAGCCAGAATGTCAGTAAGACACCTGCGACAACGAAGACGATTGAGATGATGATCGTGAGGGCTGCATTGAGCTTGCCCGCAATGCTTGATCCGAACCCATTGCGAATTGCATTCATAGTTTTCTTTCTATTTTTTGATGAACCGATGGTTTTTCATCGGCGCCTCAATGCCCGTCTTGAGAGCAGGTTCGATGGCTTCAGGGCGCAGCGTGGACGGTGTTTGACTTCAGTCAAACTGAATTGCCCTCATCGATTGCCGGTAACCAGCGCTAGCGGCGATGGATGGAGACGCGATCGGTGACCATTGCCAGAGAGAATTGTGGGGACTTGGCGTTAGAGCTTGTAGCAGATCCAGCATCGTGCCGTCTGATTTGGATCAAAACCTTACTTTTGAGACTACATGCAGCGTGTCCTCGGTAGACGGCGTTGCGGTTGTCGCTATCAACCGACTGGGACGGAACACCCTTGATGTCCAAGACATCGTTGAGGCGATGAATACATCAATCTAACTCGTCCCCTCCTTCCGGCTCACCCCCATCCTGCTGGCGCATTTGCTGCAGGACCTGTTGGCGGAAGGACCGTGGGCTCATGTTTGTGTGTTTGCGGAAGAAGCGGCCGAAATAGGCTTCGTCGTTGAAGCCCAGGGAGGCCGCCAGTTGCTTGACGCTGTTGGGGGTGTAAACGAGGTCACGCTGGGCTTCGTGGATCAGGCGCGCATTGATCACGTCCAGTGCCGAGATACCGAGCAGTTCGCGGCATATACGCGACAACTGGCCAGATGTCATGCCCATCGCGCTGGCGTAGGCCGATACCGGTTGATGGCTGCGGAACTTCTGGTCTACCAGGGTCCGGAACTTTTCTACCTGGGCGGCCTTGCGAGATTGGGCAGCCACCGGCGCCGGTTCGAGGACACTGCTCAGGCGGGATATCTGTACCAGCAGTGCTGTCAGAAGGGACATGCCGGCGGCGGAGTGGCCCTGGGCATGGGTATGGAACTCCCGCTCGGCAGCGAGAAAGAGCGGCAGCAGGCCATCGGCGTAGCGGCTCGATTCCGCGTGTGGGATCACCGCCGGGCTGCGGATGGTCTGGATCAGTTCGGGCATCAGCATGCCGGCGAGGGATTCCAGCGGCTTCTGGGCTGCCGTGATCACCGGGCCGTCGGTATCGGCCGAGTAGTGGAAGCCATGCACTGTGCGCGCCGGCACCACCACCAGGCAGGGCGCGATCATCTGCCACTTGGTGTTGTTCAGCAGCACCTCTCCGTGTCCCTTCTGCATGTACAGGATCTGCAGGAAGCCGTCATGGGTGTGCGGCTGGATCTGCCAGTTGTAAGGGCGCGAGCGCTGCGGAATCCACTCGAAATCGTAAGAGTCGTACCAGCCCGGTTGAGCTTGGTCGCCGTACAGGGCGTAGTTGGGAATCGCAGTGCGGCGTGTTGGGGTGTGCACGATTTGTCCTGTTTTCTGCCGGAAATGTGAATCAACGGGGAGGTGTTTGCCTCGATACTCAGCCAACCAAGAAAATTTATTAAATCATAAGGTGGAGTGATGATAGCAAAACCCGGTTTACCCTCAAATTCAAATGTAATCAATGTATTAATGATTGATTGCGGCCTTCCGGTCGAGGCCGGTTGCGTTCCGAAGAGTGACATGTCGCACTCCGAAATGCCCGGCCGGGAGTGCACGAAATGATGCAGGTGCACAATTCAAACTGGCTTGGGCTGGATCGAAAAGTCTGTGTCGTGACGGGCGCCGCGAGCGGCATCGGTGCGGCCATCGCCCGCAGCCTCGCCGAAGCCGGTGCGAAGGTCGCACTGCTCGACCGGGATGCGGAAGGCTGCCGCGGCGTCGCCGAAAGTCTCGTTGCGGCCGGTGCGGAAGCCGTCGGCCTGGGCTGCGACACGTCCAGCGCCGAAGCGGTGGCGATGGCGGCGGCGGCGGTGGCCGAGTCCCTCGGTCCGTGCGACGTGCTCATCAACAACGCCGGCGTGCTCTCAGCCGGGGGGCTGGATGCGGTGTCGCTGGAAGACTGGAACCGCGTGCTGGCGGTCAATCTCACCGGCTACCTGCTGTGTGCCCGCAGCTTTGCGGCGCAGATGGCGGAGCAGGGCGGCGGCAGCGTGGTCCATGTGGCGTCCATCGCCGCCCACTTTCCACAGACCCGCAGCGGCGCCTACAGCGCCAGCAAGGCCGGCGTGCTGCTGCTGTCGCGCCAGATGGCGGTGGAGTGGGGCGAGCGCGGCGTGCGCAGTAACGTGGTGTGCCCCGGCATGATCCGCACCCCGCTGTCGGCCCGTTTCTACGAGGAGCCCGGTTTCGAGCAGAAGCGCGCGGCGGTCACCGCCAGCCGGCGCATCGGCGAGCCGCAGGACATCGCCGACGCGGTGCTCTACCTGGCCAGCCCGCGGGCGGCCTACATCAACGGCGCCGAGCTGGTGGTGGATGGCGGCATGTCCTCGATGCTGATGGACATGGTGCCGCGCCCCGGCTACAACCAGACCGCCTGAGGAGAGACGCATGAACGCACATCTCGACTGCGACCTGCTGGTCGTCGGTTCCGGCGCCGCCGGCCTGGCCACCGCGATCACCGCCCGCAAGCGCGGCCTCGACGTCATCGTCATCGAGAAGGAGCCCGTTTTCGGCGGCACCACGGCCCTGTCCGGCGGGGTGCTGTGGATCCCCCTCGGGCCCCACGGGCGCAAGCAGAACCCCCGCGACACCCGCGAGGCGGTCAAGACCTACCTGATGGCCGAAACCGGCCAGTACTACGACGAAGCCGCCGTCGACGCCTTCCTCGCCAATGGCCCGCAGATGGTCGAGTTCTTCGAGCGCGAGACCGCGATGCAGTTCGTGCCGACGCTGTACCCGGACTATCACCCGAAGGTGAAGGGCGGCGTCGATATCGGCCGCTCCATCCTCGCCGCGCCCTTCGACATCCGCGGCCTCGGCAAGGACATGGAGCGCCTCAAGCTGCCGCTGAAGACCATCACCTTCATGGGGATGATGTTCAACTCGTCGAACGCCGACCTGAAGCACTTCTTCCAGGCCACCAAGTCGTTCACGTCCTTCGTGTACGTGGCGAAACGCCTCGCCAACCACATGAAGGAACTGGCCCTGTACCGCCGCGCCATCAACGTCACCAGCGGCAATGCGCTGGCGGCGCGGCTGGCCAAGTCGGCCCTCGACCTGAATATCCCGATCCTCACCGACTCGCCGGCGCGGCAGATCCTGATGGACAAGGAGCGGGCCGTCGGTGTGCTGATCGGCGGTGCCGGCGGCGAGCGGCGCATCACCGCGCGGCAAGGCGTGGTGCTGGCCTGTGGCGGCTTCCCGCACGACGTCAAGCGCATCGCCAAGGCCTATCCGCACCTGGCGTGCGGCGGTGAGCACCTGTCGCCGACGCCGCGCGGAAACACCGGCGACGGCGTGAACATGGCCGAGGCGGCGGGCGCCGCGGTGGACATCCGCTTCAAGGACACCTCGGCGTGGATGCCGGTTTCCCGCGTGCCCTACGGCAATGGCGAATATGGCGTCTTCCCGCACCTGCTGGATCGCTACAAGCCGGGCATCGTCGGCGTGCTGGCCAATGGCAAGCGCTTCACCAACGAGTCCGAGTCCTACCACGACGTCGGCGCGGCGCTGATCCGCGCCTGCGCCGGGCAGTCCGAAACGGCCATGTGGCTGATCTGCGACAAGCCGACCCTCGGCAAGTACGGCCTCGGCTTCGTCAAGCCGGCGCCGATGCCCATCGGCCGTTTCATCAAAAACGGTTACCTGATCAAGGGCGACACGCTGGCCGAACTGGCGCGCAATGCCGGCATCGACCCGGCTGGCCTCGAGGCCACCGTGCGCGACTACAACGTCGGCGCTGAACGCGGCGAGGACCCCGCTTTCGGGCGCGGCAGCACGGCCTTCAACCGCTACCTGGCCGATCCGGACAACAAGCCCAATCCCTGCGTGGCGCCGATCCGCCAGGGGCCGTTCTTTGCCGTCAAGGTGCTGATGGGCGACCTGGGCACCTTCGACGGCATCAAGACCAGCGTGGTCGGCGAGGTGTTGCGCGGCGATGGCGCGCCCATCGCCGGGCTGTACGCGGTCGGCAACGACCGGGCCAGCATCATGGGCGGCAACTACCCGGGCGCCGGCATCACCCATGGGCCGAATATGACCTTCGGCTTCATCACTGCCAACCACATCGCCGACCAGGCCGGGAGGGCTGCATGAACCTGCATTTCGATCCGGCCGCGCTGCCGCTCATCGACCATCGCATCTACACCATCAGGCTGCGCAAGATGAACGAGTTCCTGGAGGTCTTCGACCGGCTCGCCATGCCGATCCTGCTTGAGACCCTCGGTAACCCGGTCGGCGCGTATACCAGCCTGGTCGGGCCGCAGAACCAGTTCGTGCACCTGTGGGCCTATGCGGACCTGGCGGACTACGAGCGCCGCAGCCGGGCGCGGGACACCCATCCGGATTTCCCGGCCTACCTGGCGGCTTCGGCCGACTTGATCGTCGCCCAGGAAACCCGGCTGATCCGCCGGGCCGCGCTGACCACCATGCAGGGGCGCTGAGCCATGGCCACCGATCTGCAACGGGTCGCCATCGTCACCGGCGCGGCCGACGGCATCGGCTGGGCCACCGCGCGGGCGCTGGCCGCCGACGGCTGCCGGGTGGCGCTGGTGGATCTGCGGGAGGACCTCGTGCGGCAACGGGCGGGCGAGCTGGGCAACGCGCACCGGGGCTACCGGGCGGACGTCTCCGTCGAGGCCGACGTGGAGGCAGTGCTGCAGGCCGTTGTCGGACACTTCGGCCGAGTGGACGTGCTGGTGAACAACGCCGGTGTCGGCGATCAGACCGTGCCGACGCTGGTGCAGAGCGTCGAGGGGTTTGACCGGGTGCTCGGCATCAACCTGCGCGGCAGCTTCCTGTTCAGCCGTGCCGCGGCCAAGGCGATGGTGGAGCAGGGCGGCGGCGCGATCGTCAACCTCGCTTCAATCGCCGCCGTGGCTGGCATTCCGGGGCGCAACGCCTACGGCGCGGCCAAGGCAGGCGTCGCCGCGATGACCCGCTCGATGGCCTGCGAATGGGCCCGCCGTGGGGTCAGAGTCAATGCGGTCGCCCCTGGCTACGTGCGTACCGCGCTGATCGACGATCTCGAACGCCGCGGCGCCTTCGATACGGCGGCCATCGAGGCCCGTACGCCTCTGGGGCGGATGGCGCGCCCGGAGGAGATCGCCGAGGTCATCGCCTTCCTCGCCTCGCCGCGGGCCAGCTATGTCACCGGTGCCACGCTGCACGCCGATGGCGGCTGGCTGGCCTTCGGTGCTCCCGAGAACGCCCTCGGCCCCTGAGCCGATCCTCATTCCAACCCAAGGAGGAGAACACCGCGTCCGCAACATGCCGGGGACGGGGCGGGGCCTGTTGTGCCCGGCACACCTGCCACCCGGAGCAAAAAATCATCAATCCCACGGAGGAGAGACACGTGTTAAGCATCAACATCTTCAACGGGCTGGTCTATGGGGCGTTACTCGTCGTAATGTCCTCGGGCCTGGCCCTCATCTACGGGTTGCGCCGGGTGGTGAATTTCGCCCACGGCTCCCTGTACATGCTCGGCGCCTACCTGGGCTACACGGTGGCGTCCCATACCAACTTCTGGGTCGCCCAGGTGGCGGTGCCGCTGCTGATGGGCCTGCTCGGCCTGGCCCTCGACCGCTTCGCCTTCCGCCCGCTGCAGGACCGCGACCCGCTCACCGTCATCCTGGTTACCTTCGGCCTGCTGCTGGTCATCGAGGACTTCGTCCAGACGGTGTGGGGCAAGAGTAATCTGTCGGTGCCGGCGCCCGACCTGCTGAACGCCTCGGTGGACCTCTTCGGCATGTCGGTGCCGGCCTACCGCATCGCGGTGATCTTCTTCGGCCTGGTCGTCGCCGGCGCGCTCACGCTGTGGTTGCGCTACTCGAAGATGGGTCTGTTCGTGCGTGCCGCCAGTACCGAGCCGACCATCACCTCCATGCAGGGCGTCAACGTGGATCGCCTCAGCGGCCTGGTGGTGGCCGTCGGCACCGCGCTGGCCGGGCTGGCCGGCATCATCGCCGCACCCTTCCTGTCCCTGTCGCCGTCGATGAGCAGCGACGTGATCATCGACTCCTTCGTGGTAGTGGTCACCGGCGGCCTCGGCAGTTTGTCGGGTGCTTTCGCCGCGGCCTTGATCCTCGGCCAGGTGCAGGCTGTCGGCGCGGTCTATCTGCCCGAGTTCGCCACGGTGCTGCCCTATGTGCTGATGATGGGCGTCCTGCTGTGGAGGCCGGCGGGTTTTGCCGGGAACCGCGTATGAGCTACCGCGAACTCACCAACGGGCGCATCGCCGGCGGGGTTGCCGCGGCGCTGGCCGCCGGAGCCGTCGTGGCACTCACCGTCACGTCGGAAACCGTGTTGTCCCTGCTCACCCAGGCCACCATCTTCGCGATCTTCGCCCTCGGTGTCGGCATCCTGCTGCGCCAGAACGGCATGGTCAGCTTCGGCCACGCGGCCTTCTACGGGCTGGGCGGCTACGTGGTGGCGATCCTGCTGGAGCGCCAGCTGATGTCAGCCGAGATGGCGCTGGTCGCGGCCTTCTTCGGGATCGCGCTGTTCGCCTTCCTGATCGGCTTCGTGGTGGTGCGGGTGCCGGGCATCGCCTTCGGCATGCTGACCCTGGCCCTCGGGCAGATGTTCTACCAGGTGGCGTCCCGCTCGCGGAGCCTCACCGGTGGGGCGGATGGCATCAACATCCCGTGGCCCGACACCCTGTTCGGCCTCGACATCTCGCTGCTGACCCGCCAGGACGCGATGTTCTATTTCGCGTGGAGTGGCCTGGTGCTGAGCATCGGTATCGTCGCCGCGCTGATGGCGAGCCGCTTCGGCGCCACCACCGAGGCGATCCGCGACAACGAGGAGCGGGCCCGCTTCATCGGTATCCGGACCCTGCTGCCACGGGTGCTGGTGTTCACCCTGTCGGGCACCGTGACGGCACTGGCCGGCCTGATGTCCGCCTTCCAGACCGCCTTCATCTCCCCCGAAAGCATGCACTGGAGCGTCTCCGGCACGGCCCTGATGATGGTCATCATCGGTGGCTACCGCTACCTGTGGGGCCCGGCCCTCGGCGCCATCGCGTTCTTCCTCAGCCGCGACCTGGTGGGCGACTTCGCCCAGCACTGGCTGGCTATCTTCGGCGTGGCGTTGATCGTCGTCATCGTCTTCGCGCCCCAGGGCATCAGCGGCGCGCTGGCCCGCCTGTTCCGGCGCAAGGCCGTCGCGCGCCCGGCCGCAGCGGCCGTCATCCACAAGTTGAAGGAACGGACATGAAAACGCTTTCCCTCGAAGTCGAAGATGTGGCGGTTCACTACGGTGGCGTCAAGGCGGTGGATGGGGTGTCGATCAGCATCCCGCCCGGCGAGGTGCGCGGCCTGATCGGCCCCAACGGCGCCGGCAAGTCCACCATCATCGACGCCATCACCGGGCGGCGCCCGCCGACCCGCGGTCGGGTCCGCCTGCGCGGCGAGGACGTCACCGCCCTCGGCGCCCTGGAGCGCCGCCGCCGCGGCCTGTCGCGCTCCTTCCAGCGCACCAGCATCTTCCACGGCATGAAGGTCGGCGCGCAGGTGGAACTGGCCTCGTGGAAGATCGGCGCCGACAAGCCGGAGGCCGATGCCCGCGAAGTGCTGCGTCAGCTCGACCTGCTCGACATGGCCCAGGTGACCGCCAGCGACCTCGGCTACGGCGAGCAACGCCGCCTCGACCTGGCCCTGGCGCTGGTCGGCCAGCCCTCGCTGCTGCTCCTCGACGAGCCGATGGCCGGCCTGTCGGCGCAGGAGTCGGAAGACCTGGCGCACCACCTCAAGGTGCTCACCGGGCGCCGGGAAGTCTCGATCCTCCTGGTCGAACACGACATGGACGTGGTGTTCGGCATTTCCAACGCCGTCACGGTGATGGAACTCGGCCGCGTCATCGCCAGCGGCGCGCCGGCCGAGGTGCGCGCCCATCCCCGTGTGCGGGAAGCCTACCTGGGGAGCGCCGCATGAGCACGCTGCTGAAGTTCGAACGGGTGAACGCCTTCTACGGCGCCGCCCACATCCTGCACGACATGAGCCTGGAGATTGCCGCCGGCGAGCGCGTCGCGCTGATCGGCCGCAACGGCGTCGGCAAGACCACCTGCGTGAACACCCTGCTCGGGGTGGCCAGCCTGCGCGGCGGCAGCATCGCCGTCGGCGGCAGCGGCGTAAAGAAGCCGCGCCCCTACGTGGCGGCCGGCCTCGGCGTGGCGGTGGTGCCCCAGGGGCGCGGCATCGTCGCCAACCTGAGCGTCGAGGAAAACCTGATCCTCGGCACCGCCGCCGGGCGCAAGGGGCACTGGACCGTGCCGCGCATCTACGAGTTGTTCCCGATCCTGCGCGAGCGGGCCCATACGCCGGGTACCGCGCTGTCCGGCGGCCAGCAGCAGATGCTGGCGATCGGCCGGGCGCTGATGTCGAACCCGTCGCTGGTGATCCTCGACGAGCCAACCGAAGGCCTCGCGCCGGTGATCGTCGACCAGCTGGCGACCATCTTCAACCAGGTGGCCGACCTGGGTACCGCGCTGCTGCTCATCGAGCAGAACCTCAGCCTGGTGGAGCGGGTGGCCCATCGCTACTACGCGATGGCCAAGGGCGCGGTGATCGGCCAGGGGCCGGTGAACGCCGCGGTGATGCACGAACTCAAGGAACACGTCGTCGCCTGAGCGGCCACGTATTCCTCGCACTACATCCAGCACAACAACAGAGGAGACACCCATGAAGAAGAGCATCAACCTGTTCGGCAAGACCTGCATCGCCCTCGCCCTCGCCCTCGCCATCGGCGCGCTCGCGCCCCTCGGCGCCCACGCCGCGGTGGACAAGGAGCCGCTGCGCATCGGCGCGGTCAGCTCGGTGTCCGGCGTGTTCGCCCAGCAGGGCGAGGAGGTGCTGCGCGGCATCCAGTTCGCGGCGGAAGAGGCCAACCGCAAGGGCGGCGTGGACGGGCGGCAGGTCGCCGTCCAGGTCGCCGACGACGAAAGCACACCGGAGGCCGGCCGCCGCGTGGCCGAAAAACTGGCACGGGACGGCAACAACCTGCTGATCGGCGCCATTCCCACGTCCATCTCCCAGGCCATCTCCCAGAACCTGGAGCGCTGGAACGCGCTGTACGTGGTTGTCGCCAGCAAGGGCGACCGGCTTACCGGCGAGGCTTGCAAGCCGCGCATGTTCCGCACCAACCATTCCGACGCGATGGACATGGCGATGTTCACCGAGTGGATGAAGGGCGTGAAGGAGAAGAACTTCGCGGTCATCGCCGCGGATTACGCCTGGGGCCGCGACTCGGCGGAGTTCTTCGCCAAGCAAGCCAAGTCCCTCGGCAAGAGCGTCCCGGTCAGCCTGTTTCCGCCCCTCGGCACCAAGGACTTCGCTCCCTACATCGCGCAGATCAAGGATGCCCCCAACGTGGACGGCATCTGGGTGGCGCTGGCCGGCCGCGACCTGATCGCCTTCACCAAGCAGGCCAAGGAGTTCGGGCTGACCAGCAAGCGCATCATCGGCCACGCCGCGATCATGGACTTCGTGGTCAAGGCCACCGGTGACGCCACCAAGGGTGTGTGGGGCAACATCGGCTACGGCGCCGAGATCGACACGCCGGCCAACCAGGCCTTCGTGGCGGCCTGGAAGGCCAAGTACAAGCGCGTGCCCACCGAGAACGAAGGCCAGGCCTACAACGGCGTCCAGGCTATTTTCGAGGGCGTGCGCAAGGCCGGCAGCGTCAAGCCGGCCGAGGTGGCCGCCGCGCTGCGTGGGCTGAGCTACGACAGCGTGTACGGCAAGGTCAGCATGCGCGCCGAGGACAATCAACTGGTGCTGCCGAGCTACATCGGCCAGGTCAAGGTCGTCGATGGCCAGCCGCGCCCGGTCATCGAAAAGCGCTACGAGACGGCCCTGGTGCCCGCGCCCAACGGCAGCTGCAAGCTGAAGTAAGCCGCAGCGCCTGTCACTGCCGCCGGCATGCCCGGCGGCATCCCAACCGGCACCCGTTCGCGGTGCCGGCCTGAATCAAGCTCATCCATTTCCGCATCGCCCCTGACCGGGCGAGGGGGGCGTTTGTTCGCGACTTTTCGCCGGTACGGAGCCGGCCCCCGCCTTTCATCCACACGACACAAGGAGGAGACAAGAATGCACAAATACAAGATCGAACACTTCCGCCGGACCTGCCTGGCACTGGGCGTCGCCGCAGCCTGCAGTAGTGGTAACGCCACGGCCGGCGAGCAGGAGCTGCAGGCCCAGATAGACCTCCTGGCCAAGCAGTTGCAGGCCTTGCAGACCCAGCTCGCCGAGCAGAAGGCAGCCCCGGCGCCGGCCGCCGTAGCGAGCGGCGGAGAGGCCCCCAGCGGCCCGGGCCGCTTCCGCTTCAGCGTGTCCGGCACCCTCGATGCCGCCCTCGGCAGTCAGGGCAACGTGGCGCCGGGTAACGCGGCTTCGCAGGGGCAGACCACCAAGTTCTTCAATGCCGGGCTGGCCACCAGCAACCTGGCGTTCACCGGCTCCACCGAGCTCAACGAGGGGCTGACGGCGCTGTTCAAACTGGACACTGAGCTGCTGACCTCCACCGGCGCCAACCTGGTGTCGGCCAGCGGCCAGATCGCCCCATCGGCCTACAACGCCGGCAGCGGCAGCGGCGTTGTCTTCAACCGGGCGGCCTATGCCGGCCTGGCCGGGCGCTACGGCACGCTGACCCTCGGCCGCCAGCAGACCGTGGCGGTGGACGCGGTGGTGAAGGTCGAAGCGTCCAATTTCACCAACTTCTTCATGTCTTCGGCCTACGGCGCGTGGGGCCTGGGTAACGCGATCTACGGCCAGGGCCTGCTCAATACTGCCACTGGCAAGTATTCGGCCGGCGTCGCCAACAACCTGGACTCACGCGACAACGCGATGATCAAGTACACCAGCCCGGTCATCGGCGGCGCCCGCCTTATTGCCGGTTACAGCCCCGGCGCCATCGCCGGCAGCGGCTCGATGGGGACCAAGGCGGCGCTGGGAGCCACCTACGATATCGGCAAGCTGAGCGTCGGCGGCTCCTACACCGAATGGCATCCGGTGGACCTGCTCACCAATCAGGACGCCCGCTACCGCCTCGGCAACTTCGGAGTCGCCTACCGCTTCGGCGACCTCAGTCTGCGCGCCGCGATGGGCCACACCAGCCTGCCGGCCGTCACCGTGAAGGACACCACCAACACCAACGTCACGTATTCAGCGGCCGACGCGTCGGTGAAGAGCGTCGGTGCGATCTATTCGCCGAATCCGCGGCTGGATCTGTTGCTTTCCTACTACATCAAGCATTACGACATTGCGGACGGCAACAAGCCCCGCGTGGACACCCTCGGCGTCGGCGCCACCTGGCTGCTGTACAAGAACGCCAAGCTCTACGCGCTGTTCGACAATGCCCGCTCCCGCGGCGACAACGGCGCCAACCAGACCCTCGGCGGCCACAGCTCCGCCAACGCGGTGGCGCTGGGCTTCTCGTACGCTTTCAACGCGGATCTGCTGCGCTGACGGCGTCGCAGCCTGGGGCGGCGAGCGGCTTCGGCGCAGCTCGTCCGCCCGCTCCGCGCCGGGTCACGGTGACAGGCCCGGCTCCCCGGATGCGACTTTGCGGGCCCTGCGGTGGCAGGGTGCCGCGCTGCCAAGCGCAGTATTCCTTGGACTTCCGCTCCCGCGCGCCATATAAAAAGAATTGACGCATCGAGTTTGGGGCCGTGATCGCCATGAAGCATCGGGATCTGCTCGTTTTGCTTATGACTTTCGTCGGCGGGGTGCTGTTGCCCGGCATGGCCGATGCGTACTGCACGACGCGGGAGCGCATCCAGTTGCGCAACGAGGGCGTGGCGCCGCTGGAGATCGACCGCCTGTGCGGCGTGCCGCCACAGCAGCAACAGGCGCTGCCCCAGCCACCGCTGCGCCCCATGCCTCCGATGCAGCAGCGCCGGCCGATGGCCACCGTCTGCGCCACCAATGCCGGGCCTTGTCCGATGACGGTCGGCATGCCGGTCGGGGCGGCCTGCGCCTGCTACACCCCGTGGGGCGCGGTGCCCGGCGTGGCGCGCTAGGGGCGGACCATGGCCGACATCTTCCTGAGCTACGCGCATCCCGACAGGGCACGGGTCGAGGCTCTGGCCAAGGTGCTGTCCGAGCATTTCTCGGTATGGTGGGACGCCGACCTGGATGCGGCAAGCACCTGGCGCAGCGAGCTGGAAGAGCAGATCGACGGTGCTCGCTGTGTTGTCGTGCTGTGGACCGACGCGGCGAGGGCCAGCGACTTCGTGCGTTCCGAGGCGAGCCGGGCGGCCCAGCGGCGTGCGCTGCTGCAGGTCTGCCTGGACGGGGACGGGGTGCCCCTCGGCTTCACGGAATCCCAATGGCTGGACCTGCGCACTTGGGCGGGGGACCCGGCCGATACGCTGCTGCGCGACAACTTCGTGGTACCCATCGAGAAGCGCGTGCGCGGCGCCCGTTCCGCCTTGCTGGTCGGTGTGGATGCCTACGCCCACGCGACGGGCTTCCCGGTGCCGGCCACCGCGTCGGCCAACGTGGATGCGCTGCGCGACGTGCTCGGCAAGGAGGATGCGCACTTCGAGATCGAGTGTCTGCTCAACCCGGAAAAGACCGCGCTGATGAAGAGCCTGCAGAAGGTCTTCAAGGACGCGCTGCCCAACGACACGGTGCTGTTCTACTACTGCGGCCACGCCAAGCTGTCGGCGCGCGGCGACCTCTACCTGTGCCCCAACGATTCGGAGCTCGACTACCTGGATGCGACGGCGATCTCGATGGAGTGGATCGCCAAGCGTGCCCTCAACGAGAGCGCCGCCGGCCAGCTGGTGATCATGCTCGACTGCATTTTCAGCCTGACGCCGGAGGCCAGCGGTCAGGTGGACATCCCCTCCATCCTGGTGGCCAACCTGGGCCAGGGACAGGGCAAGTACCTGCTGTCCGGCTGCACGGTGACGGACCGGGACGTGGCCGAGAAAGGCAGCGCGGTGTCGCGCATGGTGCGCTGGTTTGTGCAGGGGGTGACGACCTTCGACGCGGACGACGGCGACAGCATTCTCACCGCGGACGAGATCTGCCGCTACGTGCAGGCCCGCATCGACGCCGAGGCACCCGACCTGAAAGCGATCAGCAAGGGCTTCAACACCAACTCGAGCCGCGGCGAGATCGCCCGGCGCACCGCCGCGGCGCCGACCGCTACCGCGCTGCGTGGCAACCGGGAGTTCTTTCTGGCCATCCGCGGCTGCCTGGACGAGGGGCGGTTGGTGCCATTGGTGGGCGACGGGGTGTTCGGCAGCGGGCCCTTGAGTTCCTTCCGGCTGGTCAGCGCGCTGATCCAGACTGCCGGGCTGGAGGCGGGCATGCGCATCGACGAGCGCTATCCGCTTGCCACCGCCGCCGAATACTTGCTGCTGGTCTTCGGCGGCGAGCGCGGCGCTTTCCTCAAGCGCCTCACCGCGCTGCTGCAGGAGCAGAGCCAGAACCTGGTGCTGACCGGCACGCACCGCTTCCTGGCGGCGATGACGAGCCCGTGGATCATCGTGTCGGCAAGCTATGACTGGGTTTTCGAGAACCTGCTGGAACAGTCCGGCGTGCCCTTCACGGTGGTGACCCACATCCTCAGCGCCGAGGACGACGAGCTGGATGGCCGTCTGCTGGTGATCCGCCGCGGTGGGCAGGCGCCGGGTGTGGAGGTGAAGCTGGCCGACAACTGGCTGTTGTCCGACCTGGGCGAGCACGGCGACCGCATCATCTACAAGATCGTCGGTTCCCCGTTCGCCAACGCGCTGGCCGATCCGCGCTCGGGCATCGACACGGTGGTGATCACCGAGAGCGACCACGTGACCTTCCTCGGCCGCCTCGAGAACGAGCACACCAAGCCGCCGAGCGCCTTCTCGCGGCGCCTGCAGAAGAGCGCGCTGCTGTTCCTCGGCTACAACCTGGACGTGTGGCATTACCGCCTTGTCGGGCACATCTTCAGCAACGAAGGGCAGGTGCGGCCGCGGCGGCGCTACGCGGTGCGCACCGCGGTGTCGCCGATAGAGGAGCGCTTCTGGGCCCAACTGGTGGCGGCCGAGGATCGCTTGCAGTCCGACTGCGATGCCTTCGTGCAGACCCTCGGCCAGTTCAAGTAGGAGACGGCGCCATGTCCCGCGGGCCACATGCTGCAGTTTCCGACGACGGCATCGAGCCCTACGTCGGACTGAAACCCTATACCGAGGCCGAGCGGGACCGCTTCTTCGGCCGCGAGCGGGACGCCCAGCTGCTCATCAACAAGCTGTTCTCCCACCCGTTGACGCTGCTCTATGCGCCGTCCGGGGTCGGCAAGACTTCGCTGCTGCGCGCGCTGGTGATCCCCGAACTGGCCGCCGAGGAGGCCCAGGTGGTCTATGTGGACCGCTGGTGTGGCGCCGATCCCTGTGCGACGGTGGCCGAGGCGATTGCGACGGTCGACCGCACGCTGGGTGCCGCCCAGTTGACGGAGGCCGCCAGGGCACGCCTGCAGGCCGATGGGCGCACGCTGGTGCTGATCCTCGACCAGTTCGAGGAATACCTGCAGCGCCATGCGGGCGAACTGGGGCAGCTGCCGGCGGCCATCGGTGCGCTGCTCAGGGCGTCCCTCGATGTGCGGGTGGTGCTGTCCTTCCGCGAGGAGTTCCTGGCCAGCGTGGATGCCTGCCTGCGCGACCACGTGCTGGCCCTGTTCGCCTCTACCTTCCACCTGGAGCACCTGAACCGGGAGCAGGCGGCCGAGGCGATCCGCGCGCCGGCGCTGAAGTGCGGCGGCACCTGCGACGAGCTGCTGGTGAGCCAGCTGCTCGACGACCTGATGCCTGGTGACGGCTCCCGCGCCGGACGGCGGTTGTTCGACGGCGGCATCGAGCTGCCGATCCTGCAGTTGATCTGCCGCCGCCTGTGGCTGGTGGCGCGGGCGGCGGGGGGACACGGCCTGCGCCTGCAGGATTATCGCGCCCTCGGCGGGCGGGGCGGCATCATCTCGGTCTACCTGGAAGAGGTGGTCGGCAACTTCGGTTTCTTCCTGTTCCACGACGCGGCCAAGGTCCTCAAGGCGCTGGCGCCGCGCAGCGGCGTGAAGATCGCCTATCCAGTGGAAGCCCTGCAGGCCCAGGCGCGGGTGCGGGCGGCGCGGGTCCGGCGTGTGCTCGGCGTGCTGGAGCGGCATCGCATCGTGCGGACCCGTGAGGGCAGTGGTGGTGTGAGCTACGAGCTGCAGCACGATGCCTTCATCGACATCATCCGGCCGTGGGTGGACCGCTACTTCCTGCGCCGCCGCCGGTTCTTGGGAGGGTTGGCGGCCTGCGTGCTGGTGCTGGGCTTCGGCGTCAATGCCTGGCTGTGGCGCCAGGAGCTGCGCCGCGGTGATGCCCGGCGGGAAGCTGCCGAGCTGACCGACAGGATAGACGTGGATAGCCGCCAGACACTGGCGGCGGCCCTGGATCTGGCGCGCCGCGTGGACGACCGCAATGTGCGCAGTACGTTGCGCCTGGCCGTCGCCAACTTCCTGCAGAGCCCAGCGCTGCTGCCCCACCAGGGGGCGGCCAACGGCGTGGTGTTCAGCCGTGACGGCCGCTGGGTGTTGAGTGCCGGTGACGATGGGGAAGCGCACCTGGTGAACCGCCGTACGCTGGCCGTGGCGGCGCGGGTGAAGCACGGCGGGCCGGTGGTGGCGGTGGCGGCGAGCGCCGATGGACGGCGCTTCCTGTCCGCCGGGCGGGACGGCGTGCTGAGAGTGTGGGATGAGGCCGGCCGCGACCTCATGCACTGCGGCGGCGACGGCGGTTCCCCATGGGTGGATGCCGATCTCAGCCGGGACGGCACGCGGGCAGTCGGCATTCGCGAAGACGGCAAGGGCGGGGCGGAATTGCTGCTGATGCCGGTGGCCGAGCCCTGCGCGATGACGCGTCTGTCCGGGCACTTCGGTAATGTGGGGTCGGCGGTGTTCGATGAAGGCGGGGGGCGGGTGCTGTCCTTTGGCAACAACGACAACACGGCCCGCCTGTGGAACGCGGCCAGCGGTGCCTTGCTGGCGACGCTGACCCATCCGGACGAGGTCCTGTCGGCAAGCTTTTCGGGCGACGGCCGGGAGGTGGCGGTCGCCGTGGCGAACGGCGAGATCTACCGGTGGACCACTCGCGGACACGTGATCGGCCGCCCGCTGGAGATCCCGGTGCCGGCCGGCCAGCCGCCAGTGTTGCCGACGGCGGCCCGTCACAGTCCGGACGGCAGGCGTCTGGCAGTGGCAGGCTCGGACGGGCAGATCTACCTGTGGACGCTGGGGGAGGGCGAGGCGCCACCGCCCAAACCGCCGCTACATCTCAACGGCATCCATGCCGGTGGGGCACTGGGCGTCGCCTTCAGTACCGACGGCATGCGGCTGATGTCCTTCGGTGTGGACGACACTGTGCGCGTGTGGGATGAGCCCTTCGAGTTCCGGGCGCGGGAGTTCCGTGGCCACAGCCAGGGGGTGCGTGCTGCGGTGTTTGCCCCGGATGGCCAGCATCTGGCGAGTGCCGGTGCCGACGGGGCTGTGCGCCTGTGGCGCCTGCAGAGCCTGGACTTCCTGACCCCGGCGGGCAACGGGCTGATTCTCAGCAGCGCCGGCAAATACAGTTTCCGCCTGGCCAGTGGGCAGCTGTTCGAAACCTCACTGCCCGAGCAGTTGCGTGACCTGCTGG
Organism: Zoogloea sp. JDB1; assembly: GCF_056724025.1. Classification (NCBI taxonomy): domain Bacteria; kingdom Pseudomonadati; phylum Pseudomonadota; class Betaproteobacteria; order Rhodocyclales; family Zoogloeaceae; genus Zoogloea; species Zoogloea sp. JDB1. Next base: position 4,134,278 of record NZ_CM161496.1, on the reverse strand, counting down.
GCAAGGGCGAGAGCGTGCGTTCAGCGGTCTTCAGCCGGGATGAGTCGCTGCTGGCGCTCGGGCTGACCGACGGCCGCCTGCGCCTGATACGCAGCGCCGATGGCCAGGTTCTGTTCCAGAGCGACGATGCGGATGGGCCGATCTTTGCGCTGGCCTTCGACCAGGACGGTCGCCGCCTGGCCAGCGGCGGTTCCGACGGGCGGCTGCGCCGCTACGAGGTGCGGGCGCTGCGTGCCGACCACAGCGGCATTCCAGCCCATGCCGGGCCGGTGATGAGCGTGGACATCAGCCCGGACGGTACCTTGCTGGTGAGTACCGGGGCCGACGGCGCAGCGCGGGTCTGGGCCTGGAACGGCGGCAAGACGCCCCTCAGCACGCTGGAAGGCGAGACCGACCGGGTGCGGGATGCCCGTTTCAGCGCGGACGGCAGGCGCATCATCAAGCGTAATGGCGACCGGATCACGCCGTTCGACGGCGAGGCCTGGGCGCGCTCCGATCAGGAGTTGACGGGCTTTGCGCTGAAGTTGCTCGACACCGGGACGCCGTGAGAAGGTGTGCAATATTTTCACATGAGACGTATTTGGTAAATTTTGCAAAAAAACAATTAAATCGACAAAATTAATAAAACGCGTTTAGAATACGCCCATCAAATGCCCGATGAGACACGTGACGCGTAATGATTGCCGAGACGATTCCGAGCCAGACCTGTTCGACCCGCGATGCGGCCAATCTTCTTGGTATCAGTGTGCGCACGGCCCAGCTTTGGGTGGAGGAGGGGCGCCTGCAAGCCTGGAAAACGCCGGGGGGACACCGGCGAATCCTGGTTGAATCCGTCGACCGGCTGCTGCTTGAGCAGCGCTGCGCCGGCATCCATACCCCCGTGCCGTTCGGCATGCTGCTCGTCATGGACGACGATAAAGAGCGCCAGGCACTGCAAGGCCTGCTCGGCAAGCTGCTGCCGGAATGCCTGGTGACATCCACGGACTGCCCCTACGACGGGTTGCTTCGGGTCGGCGAGATGGCGCCGGACGTCTTCTTCGTGGATTGGCGTGTCGGCGGGCTGGACGCCGCCCGCATGGCCCACGCGCTGCTCGGCCGGGCACGCAAGCAGCCGATGCTGGTTGTGGTGTCGGTGGCGTCGGACAGCGCCCGGGACGAGGCCCGCATACAGTTGCCGGAGGCGGTCGTGCTGGTGGACGCGCCGGTGAACGGTGAAGGTCTGGCCGCGACCGTTCGTCCTTTCCTTGGGAGCAGCGGCCGGCGGCGCCCTTCATGGACGACCAGCAGGCTGGAGGCCGTGCTGTAGCCACGGCGGTCCTCGTCGGGGTACGCGATCTTCTTGTCATGAATCCGACATGGCGACAGGCGCCAGGCGGCTTTCCCACATAGCCGTTGGGCTGGATTGGCTTTTTCCTCGGGGAAGGTCGATGGTGGCCCCCCTCTTGCTTCAGGCTCGCCTCTGCCGTGTTCCGCGCACGCTGGGCACGGCGCCACCGCTCGAGGAATTCTGTCCATGAAGTTCTACATGACGCCCGGCTCGTGTTCGACCGGCATCCATATCCTGCTCGAAGAAGTGGGGGCCGTCTTCGAGGTCTATATCGTCAATCTGCCAGCCGGCGGGCACCTGGAGCCCGACTACGTGGCGATCAATCCCAAGTCCACCATCCCGACGCTGGTCCGCAAGGACGGCAGGCCGATCACCGAGTTCCAGGCGATCGCCTGGTGGCTGGCGCGTCAGTACCCCAAGAAGAACCTGCTGCCTGAGGGGGCGGACGGGGAGGTGAGGGTGCTGGAGGTGATGGACTACGTGGTCGGCACGATCCACGGCCAGGGCTTCACGCGGATCTTCACGACGCCCAACTTCACCCCTAACCCGGTAGACCACGATGTGGTGCGCGCCCGTGGCTGCGAGATCGTCGAGCGGGGTTTCGCGGTGATGGACGCCGAGCTGGCCGGGCGGGAGTTCGTCGCCGACAGCTTCTCGATTGCCGATGCGGCGCTGTTCTACACGGAGTTCTGGGCCGACAAGCTGAAGATGAACCTGCCGCCGAACTGCCGCGAGCACTATCTGCGCATGCTGGAGCGGCCCGCGGTGCGTCAGGTGCTGCGGGAAGAAGGTTACCGCGTGTGAGGGTGCGGCGGCCCGGCGCTGTGTGTCCCAGTCGGCGCTGAGCCATACCGTGCGGGTGCTGGAGGTGAGGCCGCTGACGCTCGTATTCCCCATTCTGGTTCATTGTCCTGTCATCTGTTTGTCGCAGCATCGCGGCCGGGGCGACCTTGCAACGCTCCCCCCGGCCCGTTTGGGGGCGGCGGCACTCGACAAGAACAGGAAAGAACAATCATGCGGAAATTCGTAGGGCCGATCATGTGTTCGGCGGTGGCGTTGGCGATGTATGGGTGTGGTGGCAGCGGCGGCAGCGATGCGCCGGGCAAGATCACCGTGGCGGTGATCGGAGATGTGCCTTACGGCGCGACGGCGACGGATACGTCGCAGACCACTGCGCTGCCCGCCTTTCTCAAGGCGCTGGATGGCGACACCGATGTGTCGCTGGTGCTGCACGTCGGCGACATTCACTCCGGCTCCCAGTACTGCACCCAGGCTTACGACCTCAACATTGCCACCAATTGGAAGGCCCTGAAGAACCCGCTGGTCTATACGCCGGGCGACAACGAGTGGACCGACTGCCACAAGGCCAAGGAGGGGGGCGGCGCCTACAACGCGACCACCGGCCAGATCGACTACAAGGTGGACGCCGGTGGCAATCTGTTGAGCTACGCCGGCGGCGATCCGCTCGCCAACCTGGACCTGGTCCGCTCGATCTTCTTCGCCAAGCCGGGCAAGACCCTTGGCGGCTCGATGGACGTGCATTCCCAGGCCCTTGAATACGACGCCAATTTCCCGACCGACAGCAGCTACGTGGAGAACGTGTGGTTCGAGAAGGCCGGCGTGCTGTTCGTGACCGTCAACATGCCGGGCGGCTCCAACAACGATACCGATCCCTGGTATGGCGCACCGTCCATGAGCCCGGCCCAGGCCCAGGAAGTGGCCAACCGCTCCGCCGCCAACAAGCGCTGGCTGGATACCGCCTTCAATCGGGCGGTGAGCGACAATTCCACCGCGGTGGTCATCCAGCTGCAGGCTGACATGTGGGACGCGGACGGCAAGTCCGCCAGCCACATCGCCCAGTACAAGCAGTTCATCGACCTGATCGCCACCCGCGCCAAGGCCTTCGGAAAGCCGGTGCTGCTGCTCAACGGGGATTCCCACGTGTATCGCTCGGACAACCCGTTGGCGCAGGGCGCGGCGTGCCTCGTCGAGCCGAGCTCCGGCGCGGCGGCTGTCGCCTGCTCCGACGATGCCTATGCCAACCAGCCGAACGGCTACAACGTGCCGAACTTCCATCGCATCGTAGTGCATGGCAGCACGACGCCACTGGAGTGGCTCAAGCTGAGCATCGACCCGAACTACGACAGCAAGGCCGCCGCGACGGCGACCAGCTTCGGCCCCTTCAGCTGGCAGCGCATGCAGCCGGCGCTGTAATCCGGAAAGGCGAGGGCGCCCGCGGAAGGCGCGCCCTCGCCATGAGTCCTTCTTACTTGGCCGTCGTGTTCGGGGTGACAGTCACGTATTGCCGCTCGCCACCGCGCTGTACCAGCAGTGCCACGGTGCCGGTGAGCGTCTTGACGATGGCGCGGGCCTGATCCAAGGTGCTGACCGGCTTGCCGTTGATGGACAGCACCACGTCGCCGGCCTGCATACCGGCGGCCCGGGACGGACCGGAGGCTGACTCCACCAACAACCCCGTCGCCGAGCCGATGGCCAGGTGTTCGACAGCCTGCAATGGGCGCAGCTGCAGACCGAACTGGTGCAAGGTGTTGGTGTCCGGCGCCGGCACAGGCTGCGGGCTGGCCGTTGCCTTGCCGGCCTCGCCAAGGACCACCGGCAGGCGATGGGCCTTGCCGTCGCGCCACACTTCGAACTGCAGGCGCTGGCCGGGCTGGGCCATGGTGACCAGGGTCTGCACGTCGCCGGCTGCTGTGATCGGTGTGTCGTCCACGCCGAGGATCACGTCGCTGGGCAGCAGCCCGGCCTTGGCGCCGGGGCTGCCGGGCATGATGTCGAGGATGATGGCGCCTGCCGGTGCCGGCAGGCGGAAGGCGTCTGCCAGGGACTGGTTCACCTCCTGCACGGTCACCCCCAGCAAACCATGGGAGGCGTGGCCGGTGGCGGCGATCTGTTTCTGGATCTTTAGCGCCAGGTCGATGGGAATCGCGAAGCTCAGCCCCTGGAAACCGCCGGTGCGGCTGTAGATCTGCGAGTTGATGCCGACCACTTCGCCGCGGGCGTTGAACAGCGGACCCCCGGAATTGCCTGGGTTCACTGCCGCATCGGTCTGGATGAAGGGCACGCCGCTGCCGTCCGGCAGGGAGCGCCCCTTGGCGCTCACCACGCCGGCGCTGACACTGTTCTCGAAGCCGTAGGGCGAGCCGATGGCGAGGACCCATTCGCCCACCTGCAGATCGGCCGGATTGCCGATGCTGACGGTGGGTAGGTGGCGGGCGTCGATCTTCAGCACCGCGATGTCGGTCTTGCGGTCGCTGCCGATCACGCGGGCGTGGAATTCGCGCCGGTCGGTGAGCTTGACGACCACGTCGCTGGCGTTGGCGATCACGTGGGCGTTGGTGAGGATCAGCCCGTCCTCGCTGAGGATGAAGCCCGAGCCCTGGCCGCGCACCGGAATCTGCATACTGGCGCCAGCCCCGCCGAACTCCTGCTGGAAGCGGCGCAGGAACTGCTGGACCGAATCGCCGTTGTCGTCGCCGGGGGAGTCCGCCGAATCAGGACTGACGGACACCTGGCGCATGCCGCTGATGCTGATGTTGACCACCGCCGGGCCGTAGCGCCGGGTGATCTGCGAGAAATCGGGGACGCCGACGGTAGCGACCGAGGTCGGTACATCGCTGGCAGGCGCAGCAGCGGGCGCCGCTGCTGCAATACCTGAGCAGCCAAGCGCTGCGGAAAGCAGGCTGGCTGTAATTGCGGGGGTGATGAAGTTCATGACGGCCTCCCTCCGAGGCTCCGCGCGGACTATGTTGGTGTTGTCGCCGCGATTATCGCCCGAAGCGGAGCCGCGGTATTGACGTTCAGCGCCGCCGCCCACTGATGACCAGCGCAATGCCGCCGAGGATGGCGATGGACGAATACACCAGACGCGGCGTGATCGCCTCGCCAAGGAACAGCACGCCGCCCAACGCGGCGATCACCGGTACGCTGAGCTGCACACTTGCTGCACTGGCGGCGCGCAGCTGGGGCATCGCCATGTACCAGATCACGTAGCCGATGCCGGAGGCCAGCCCGCCCGAGGCGAGGGCGTAGGCGATGCCAGCGCTGTCCGTCTGCGCCTGGGGCAGCGTGACCAGGCTCAGCCCCAGCGCCATCGGTGCGGCCCGCGCGAAGTTGCCGGCGGTGCTGGCGGCCGGGTCGCTGCCGCCACGGCCGCGCAGGGAATAGATGCCCCAGGCGACGCCAGCCAGCGTCATCAGCAGCGAACCCACCAGCGGCGGTGCCGACAGGCCCGGCAGGACCAGCGCGACGAGCCCGGCTGCTGCGAGTACCAGGCCGACGGTCTGCACTCGCTTGAGGTGCTCTTTATGCCACAGGCCGTAGCCGATCATCGTTGCCTGCACGGCACCGAACAGTAAAAGGGCGCCGGTGGCGGCAGACAGGCTGAGATAGGCGAAGGAGAAGCCGGCGGCGTACACGAACAGGGCCAGCGCGGAAGGCCAGCTGCCGTGGGTGGCGCCTTTCCCACCGCCACGCAGGCGCAGCAGCAGCCACAGGACCAGCGCGCCCGAGCCGATGCGTAGCGCCGTGAAGCTCGCCGCGTCGATGTGGCTGTCGCGCAGCGCGAGCCGGCACAGCAGGGAGTTGGCGGCAAAGGCAAGCATGGCCAGCGCCGTCAGGGCGGCGACACGGATGGGAGGCATGGCGTTCTCCTAAGGGGAGGGCAGTGAGCTCACGGCAGCAGCTGAGGTGGTTTGGAGCTGCAGCCCGTTCTGGAAGCTCCGGACGATGAGGCGGGACGGGGCCGTGTCGCTTGAGCCGGATCTGTGCTGCGAATGGAGGTGGCTACCGTGGATCGACATAGGGCTGCTCGCGGGAAGGGGATCGATATCCTTGTGTGTCGGGCGTCTGGATGCCAGGTGGCCGTATCCTAGGGCTTGCGCGGGCCCTCGTAAAATGATGGTTTTCAACAACGGGGCTCAGAAATATTGAGGCTTGGGCAGCTGGAGAGGCAGGTGTCGGGGAGTGCATTCAAGTCGATAGATAACCAGTATCGGATTGATTTCATCAATCAATTGGAGCAATTCAGTGGCCATCGATATGATGTGCCATCCACCGTTCAGGCATGGGGGCCTGGACGAAGCTCACATAAAAGGACACGACCATGCTCGACGCCAATATCAAGAACCAGCTCAAGGCCTATCTCGAGAAGCTCCAGCGCCCGATCGAGGTGGTCGCCTCCCTCGATGACAGCGCCAAGGCGCAGGAACTGCGCGGTCTGCTCGTCGATATCGCGGAACTCTCGGACAAGGTCACGCTGCGGGAAGACGGCACCCACGCGCTGCGTCCGTCCTTCGGTGTGACGGTGCCGGGCGAGGCACCGCGCATCCACTTTGCCGGCATCCCGATGGGACACGAGTTCACGTCCCTGATCCTTGCGCTGCTGCAGACCGGCGGCCATCCGCCCAAGGTGGAGGCGGCGGTGATCGAGCAGATCAAGGCCTTGCCGGGCCGCTTCGACTTCGAGACCTTCATCTCCCTGTCCTGCCACAACTGCCCTGACGTGGTGCAGGCCCTCAACCTGATGGCCGTGCTCAACCCGGGCGTGACCAGCACGATGATCGACGGCGCACTGTTCCAGGACCTGGTGAACGAGCGCCGCATCATGGCCGTGCCGACGGTCTTCCTGAATGGCCAGGAATTCGGCCAGGGCCGCATGACCATCGAGGAGATCGTCGCCAAGCTCGACACTGGCGCGGCGGCCCGTGCGGCTGAGGAAATCGCGGCGAAGGAGGCCTTCGACGTCTTGGTGATCGGCGGTGGCCCGGCTGGCGCGGCGGCGGCGATCTATGCGGCGCGCAAGGGCATCCGCACCGGCGTGGTGGCGGAGCGCTTCGGCGGCCAGGTGATGGATACCCTCGGCATCGAGAACTTCATCTCCGTGAAGGAGACCGAAGGGCCCAAACTCGCCGCCGCCCTTGAGCAGCACGTGAAGCAGTACGAGGTGGACGTGATGAACCTGCAGCGCGCCACCAGGCTGATTCCGGGCAAGGTGGTTGAGGTGCAGCTCGAGAACGGCGCGTCCCTGAAGGGCAAGACGGTGATCCTGTCCACCGGCGCCCGCTGGCGCGAGATGAACGTGCCCGGCGAGAAGGAGTACAAGGCCAAGGGTGTGTGCTTCTGCCCGCACTGCGACGGCCCGCTGTTCAAGGGCAAGCGCGTGGCGGTGATCGGCGGCGGCAACTCCGGTGTCGAGGCGGCCATCGACCTGGCCGGGATCGTTTCCCACGTGACCCTGCTCGAGTTCGCCGACCAGTTGCGTGCCGACGCGGTGCTGCAGACCAAGCTCAACAGCCTGCCCAACGTGACGGTGATCACCCAGGCGCTGACCACCGAAGTGACGGGCGACGGCCAGAAGGTGAACGGCATCCGCTTCAAGGACCGCGTCAGCGGCGAGGAGAAACAGGTGGAGCTCGAAGGCATCTTCGTGCAGATCGGCTTGCTCCCGAACACCGACTGGCTGAAGGGCACGGTCGAGCTGTCGGACCGCGGCGAGATCGTCGTCGATGCCAAGGGCCAGACCTCGGTGCCGGGCGTATTTGCGGCCGGCGACTGCACCACGGTGCCGTACAAGCAGATCGTCATCGCGATGGGCGAAGGCGCCAAGGCCTCTCTCAGCGCCTTCGATCACCTGATCCGCAGTTCTGTCGCCTGAAGATGAAACGGCCGCCGGGCTTCCGGCGGCCGTTTGAGCAGACCGATCAAGGCCGGAGCCATAAGCTCCGGCCTTTTTCTGCGCGCTTGTCTACGTGCTCAGGCCGGCGGCAGGATCGCCGGGTAGTCCCCGTAACCATCCGGCCACGGGGTCAGCACTTCAAAGCCCGTATCGGTGACGGCCACCATGTGTTCCCACTGGGCCGACAGGGAGCGGTCCTTGGTGACGACCGTCCAGCCGTCCGGCAACTGGCGGGTGGCGGCGCGGCCGGCGTTGATCATCGGCTCGATGGTGAACACCATGCCAGGTTCCAGGCGCAGGCCCTCGCCCGGACGGCCGTAGTGCAGCACCTGCGGCTCGTCGTGATAGATGTCGCCGATGCCGTGGCCGCAGTACTCACGTACGACGCTGAAGCCTTCCCGGTGGGCGACGCTCTGGATCGCGTGGCCGACGTCGCCCAGCGTGGCGCCGGGGCGCACCTGGTGGATGCCGGCCACCATCGCCTCGTAGGTGGTGCGGACCAGCCGCCGCGCGAGGATGCCGGGCTCGCCGACGTAGTACATGCGGCTGGTGTCGCCGAACCAGCCGTCCTTGATCACAGCCACGTCGATGTTGACGATGTCGCCGTTCTTCAGCTTCTTGTCCGACGGGATGCCGTGGCAGATCACGTGGTTGACCGACGCGCAGACCGTCTTCGGGTAGCCGTGGTAGCCGACGTTGGCCGGGATGGCCTTGAGCTCATTGACGATGTAGTCGTGGCAGCGCTGATCGAGTTCGTCGGTGCTGACGCCGGGTTTGACGTATTCGCCGATCATCCGCAACACGTCGGCAGCCAGACCGCCGGCGTGCCGGGCCAGCGCGATTTCTTCCTTGGTGCGGATGGGGACTTGTTTCAGGGCTCTCATGCGGCGACTCCCGTTTCGGCGGACAAGCCGTTTGCGTCGGCAGTTTGTTGCTCGGCCTGGATCAGCAACTGGCAGATCTCGCCGTAGTGCAGGTTGGGGTTCAGTTCGGCCAGCATGCCGACACGGAGCCAGTGCTCGGCCTGCGCGTTGATGGAGCGGCTCAGCGCGCCGCTCGTCAGGCGCAGGTTCTCGTGCATCTGCTCGGAAATTTTGACGATGCCCATGGTGCGGATCTCTAATATATGATTTGTAGCTGTTTCATATATTAGCAGCTTTCCGGCTGCTGCGCCCAGTGACCGGGCACAGGGGTGTTCCTGGGCAGCGCGGAGGCCGCAGCCCCCGGGTTTCAGTGCCCGAAGACGTCGGCGTTCAGCATTGTCGGGTCGGGACGGTCCAGGGTATCGAGGGCGGCCATCTCGGCGCCCGATAGCGTGAAATCGAACAGCGCGAGGTTCTGGGCCAGCCGGGTCGGATTGGCGGACTTGGGCGTCGTCACGATGCCCTGCTGGACGATCCAGCGAAGGACGATCTGCGCGGTGCTGCGGCCGTGGGCTTCGGCGATGGCCGTGATCACGGGGTCGGCGAGCATCGTATTGCCGCAACCGAGAGGGCGCCAGGCGCCGGTGGTGATGCCGCGTTCCTTATGGATGGCCAGCAGGTCGTCGCGGTGGTGATAGGGGTCGAGCTGGATCTGGTTGTGGTGGGGTACCAGGCCGGCGTCGAAGAGGCGCTGCAGGTGGCCAGGCTTGAAGTTGGACGTGCCGATGGCGCGGACCATGCCGGCCTCCAGCAGCTTGACCAGACCATGGAAGGCGTCCACGTAGCGCTCCTGGTCCGGGTTGGGCCAGTGGATCAGCAGCAGGTCGATGTAGTCGACGCCCAGCCGTTTCAGGCTGGCCTCGCAGGCTTCCCGCGCACCGGCAACGCTGTGCCACTGGCGGTTGAACTTGGTGGTCAGGAAGAGCTCATCGCGGGGCACGCCCGAGCGGCGGATGCCTTCTCCTACGCCGGTCTCGTTGCCGTAGTTCTCCGCCGTGTCGATCAGGCGGTAGCCCAGGCCGATGGCTTCGGCAACGGTGTGGGCGGCTTCCTGGTCGTTCATCGGCCAGGTGCCGAGGCCGAGCAAAGGCATGGCAACGCCGTTGGCGAGGCTGATGGTCGGGGCAAGGGTGGTCTGTTGTGTCATGAAGGATTCCTGGCGTGTCTTGTTGGTTGTTTTGAGGAACGGATCGCCCTGGGCTGCGGGGCGGTGATCATGCGGAGCCGCGTGGCGGAGAGGGTTCCAGCGCGTGGCTCCGCGTTGGAGCACGTTCGCCCGCCGATGTTCCTTGAATGGTCGAAACACGGCCGGATATGTCATCCGGCCATCGCGATGGTCGACGGGCTTGTCGGCCGTGTTCAGGCCGCCTCGCCAAAGGCCAGGCGGCGGGCGTGGTCGCGCAGATCCGCGGGCCAGGCGTCGGTGCGTTGCAGGAAGGCCGGCTGGTCATCCGCGAACAGGGCCCGGGACGCTTCCTCGAAACCGGGCAGGTCGCCGGCCAGCGCGGACATGAAGTGGTAGGCGCGCTCCTGGGCCTGGCGGCGGCCGTCCTGTCCGGCGCTGGCCCGGCGCGCCTCGTCCACCAGCTTGCGCAAGGTGACCGACGCACCGCCAGGCTGGGACGTGAGCCAGTCCCAGTGACGGGGCAGCAGCGTCACCTCGCGGGCGACGACGCCCAGCCGCGGCCGGCCGCGGCTACGGGTTTCGGTGGCCGGTTCGGCCTCGGTCACGGCGGGGGTGGTGCTCTGCGTCAGGCGGGCCAGCATGTCGGCGTCGCTGCCGCGGAAGTCGATATCCACCAGGCGGCCGGTGCTGTCATCGAAGGTAAGCACGGCGCCGCTCGTGGCGGCTTCAAGCGCCCGCTTCGCTGCCAGGGCGTTGTCCTGAAGGCTGCCACCGGCGATGCGTCGCGGGCCGTTGAAGGTGGTGTAGGTCGTGGGGCTTGATGAGGACATGGCTGGGCAAGATGAGTTGATCCGCTTTTAATATTACCCGGGTTAAAATAAGTTGTAAATAAAATCCGGGTATAAATAAACGGCATCGTCCATTTCACTACTGGCCATGTGCTTGGCGGTCTGTCGGCAGGCTAAGTATCGCGGGCAGGAGCCTCCACGACGAAGCGATAACCGACTCCCGGTTCGGTGACGATGTGGTCCGGGTCGGTGGGGTCGTCTTCGATCTTCTTGCGCAGATGTCCCATATAGACTCGTACATAGTGGGCGTCCTCCGTATGGGACGGGCCCCATACGGCTTTCAGCAGTTGCCTGTGGGTCAGCACGCAGTCCGGGTTGGACACCACGTAGGCGAGCAGGCGGAACTCGATCGGGGTCAGGTGCACCGGAACGCCGTTCTTCTCGACGAGGCGCTTGCCCAGGTCGACCTTGACCCTTCCGAAGCTCACCTGGCTCTGCCCGGTGCTGCCAGACTTGTAGCGTCGCCGCAGATGGGCGCGTACGCGGGCCAGCAGTTCGGCGGCGCCGAAGGGCTTGGTCAGGTAGTCGTCGGCACCGGCGTCGAGGGCGGCGACCTTCTCGGTCTCGGCGGTCCGGGCCGACAGTACGACGATCGGTATCTCTGACCAGGTGCGCAGTTCGCGGATCAGCTCGATGCCGTCCCCGTCCGGCAGGCCCAGGTCGAGGATCAGCAGGTCCGGCTTGCGGGTGCCGGCTTCGATGAGGCCGCGCTTGACGCCGTCGGCCTCATGGACTTCGCAGCCTTCGGTTTCCAGGGCCAGGCGCACGAAGCGGCGCAGCTGGGCTTCGTCTTCGACGACGATGACGCGGGGGCTCGGTTCGGGCATGGCGGTCTTCCTTTCGATGCCTCATTGGGCGCAGTCGTCCTCGTCCTCGACGAGGATCGGCGGCGTGCCGGCGGGTAGTGTGATCACGAAGCAGGCGCCGCCCTGGCTGCCCGGGCGAGCGTACATGCTGCCGCCGTGGGCATCGACGATGGCCCGGCAGATCGCCAGGCCGAGGCCGACACCCGGCGTGCTGCCTTCCTGTTCGCCGCGTTCGAATTTCTTGAAGAGGCTTTCCTCGCGCCCGGCGGGCAGGCCGGGGCCGTCGTCTTCGACGCGGATTTCCGTCTGTTGCGCCGTCTTGTGGGCACGGATCCAGATCTGGCTGCCGGCCGGCGTGTATTTGGCGGCGTTCTCGAGCAGGTTGCAGAACACCCGTTGCATGAGTACGGAGTCCACTTCCACAAGGGGCAGATCATTGTCCAGGTCGACCCGGACTTGGTGCCCGGCGAGGATCGGACGCAGGGTCTTGACGGCGCTGCCGACGACTTCCTCGAGTGGTTGCCACTGGCGGTTGAGCTGGATGCGGCCGGCCTGCAGGCGGGCCATGTCGAGGAGGTTGTCCACTTGGGCGTTGATGCGTAGCGCCTGCTCGCGCAGCTGGCGGGAGATGTCGGCCTGGGCTGCGGTGGGCGGCGGCTGGGTCAGGAACATGGAGTCGGCCAGGCCGATCAGCACGCTGAGTGGGGTGCGCAGGTCGTGGGAGATGGCCGACAGCAGGGAGTTGCGCAACCTTTCGGATTCCATCTGAACGGTGGTGTGTTGGGCGACATCCACATAATGAACACGCTCCAGCGCGATGGCGATGAGGGACGCGAAGGTGTCCAGCAGGCGACGCTGCTCGGGCTCCAGAAGGCGGCCCGGATCGCGTAGTTCAAGGGCCAACACGCCACGCAGGCGCATCGGTGCCTTGAGGGGCAGGTAGAGCAAAGGGCTGGCGGGCAATGTGTCGGTGCCTTGGCCGGCCGCTTCCGCATGGTCGAAGGCCCACTGGGCGACGCCGGGGTCGATCTCCGGCAGGCCGGCCGACGCGAACATAGGCGCCGCCAGGCGGTCTTCTTCGTCGGCGAGGAGGAAGGCGGCGCGGGCGTTCATTTCGGCCACCAGGAAGCGCTCGCCGATCTCGGCGATTTGTTCCGGCAGCAGCGCGCCGGACAGGTCGCGGGACATCTCGTAGAGGGCCCGCATGCGGTTCTCGCGGCTGCCGGCCACGTGGGCCTGATGCTTGTAGCCGGCGGTGAGCTGGCCGATTACCAGGCCGACCACCAGCATCACGGCGAAGGTCATCAGGTACTGGACGTCGCTGACCGCGAAGGACAGGCGCGGCGGGACGAAGAAGAAGTCGAAGATCGCCACGCTCAGGAAAGACGCCAGCACGGCCGGTCCGCGCCCGAGGCGGACGGCGACCAGCACCACCGCCAGAAGGAAGACCATCACGATGTTGGCCAGGTCCACCAGGGCATGGAGCGGCATCGCGATGAGGCCGGCGAGGCCGCAGGTTGCGGCACTCAGTGCGTAGGCACGCCAGGCGACGGTAGTTTCCGCGCCCCCTTCTGCGGCGGGGCGCCCGGTCTCTGGAGGCGTGTGCCCGGCACGGGCCACCTGGATCACGTCCAGGTCCGGGGCAAGGCGGCCGATGCGCTCGGCGATGCCGTGCTCCCAGAAGCGCCAGCGTCGTGGCGCGCCCTGGCCGACCATCAGGCGGGAGAGGTTGTGGGTGCGGGCATAGCGCACGGCTTCCGTTTCCACTTGGGCACCGGCGAGGGTGGCCGTGGTGGCACCCAGGTCCTGGGCCAGTCTCAGGGTTTTCAGTGTCCGGTCACGGGTGGCGTCGGGCAGGCGCTGGCGCTCTGGCGTCTCGATGTATACCGCATGCCATGGGGCTTCGAGGCGCCCGGCGAGGCGGGCTGCGCTGCGCACGATCTTCTCGCTGCCAGCTTCCGGACCGATGCAGGCGAGCAGGGCGTCCTGGGTCTGCCAGACCGGCGATACGAACTTGTCGCGGCGGTACTGCTGGACGTCCTCGTCCACCCGGTCGGCGGTGCGGCGCAGGGCCAGTTCGCGCAGCGCCAGCAGGTTGCCCTTGCGGAAGAAGTTGCGGATCGCCCGTTCCGCCTGGTTGGGCAGATACACCTTGCCTTCCCGCAGGCGCTGCAGCAGTTCGTCCGGTGGCAGGTCCACCAGCACGACCTCGTCGGCCTCGTCGAAGATCCGGTCCGGCACTGTCTCCCATACGCGGATTCCAGTGATGCCGCTGACCACGTCGTTGAGGCTTTCCAGGTGCTGGACGTTCACCGTCGAATACACGTCGATACCGGCCGCCAGCAGCTCCTCCACGTCCTGCCAGCGCTTGGGATGGCGGGAGCCGGCCACGTTGGCGTGGGCCAGTTCATCCACCAGGATCAGGCCGGGCTTGCGCTCCAGCGCCCGGTCCAGATCGAACTCGGGCAGCACCCGCTCCCGGTAGGGAATCTGGCGAGGCGGAATGCGGGCGATGCCGTCGGCCATCGCCTCGGTTTCCATGCGTCCATGGGTCTCGACGACGCCGATCACCACGTCGACGTCCTGGATGAGCTGCTGGCGTGCGGCGGCCAGCATCGCGTAGGTCTTGCCGACCCCGGCGCTGGCGCCGAAGAATATCTTCAGGCGGCCCCGCCGGGCGCGGGCCTCGTCGGCCTGCAGGCGGGCCAGCAGGGCGTCCGGGTCCGGGCGGTTGGTGGTGGCATCGGGGGCAGGCATGGCTAGGGTTCCGTTCGATTGAAGACGCGGCCGAGGGCGGTCCATTTGGCCTGGCGGGGAAGGCGCTCGTCGGACAGCGCTTCCAGGAAGTCAGACAAACGCTTGGAGCGGGCCACCGCGAACAGCACCAGGGTCAGCGTGCTGGCGCTCACCAGCCCCAGCTGGACCATTTTGTAGGTGCCCGGCACCTCGGGGAAGTTGAACAGGTTCATGCCGAAGTAGCCGGTGACCACGGTGGCGATCAGACCGAAGATGGTCACCACGGTCAGGCGCAGCACGGTGCCGGACTGGCGGCGCTGGCTGTCGCTGTCGAGGTAGGCGCTCATCTCGCGCATCTGGTCCTTTACGTGGCCGAACAGCTCGTCGTTGCGCAGCAGGCGCGTGGTGCGCTGGAACAGGGCCTGTACAAGCCCCTGCTCGGAAACTTCATGGAACCAGTAGCGGTGGGTGAAGCGCAGGAAAGCCTCGAAGGATTGGCGGATGCGGCGCTTGAAGCGGCGTACGGATTCGTTGTCGCGGATGTCCAGCTCATTGACAGCGCCGGCCAGGCCGTCGGAAAAGGACAGCAGAGCCGCACGATGGAAGTGGGCGATCAGGAAGACCAGGAAGTACTGGTGGCGAAAGCGCGCCAGGAAACCGTGCTCGGGATCGCGGAAGTAGTCGGAGCCGGCTTCGCCCACCAGCACCAGCGCGTTGCCGGTGCAGATGAAGCGGCTGTTGGGGCCGTCGTCGGAGTTGGTCCAGAAGCGGTCCTCGCAGTGCAGGCGCTCGAAGCGGATCACCGCCGGGTCTTTGGCCGGCACTGGGTCGCGGGACGGCAGGTTGGCGACGAAGCCGATGCGGATGAAGTCCTCCCGGCTCAGGCTGCGCGGCTCGTCGAGGGCCAGGTAGGCCATCATCGGCATGCGGTAGTACTCTAGCAGCCGGTAGCTCAGGTCGCCGTCACCGCGCTCGGCATCCTGCACCAGTGGGCGCAGCAGCCAGGCCCACAGGGCGCCCACGCAGGGCGTGCGGTGTTCGCAGACGAAGCGCAAGTAGCGTTCCCGTTTCTCTGAATCGGAGGTGGCGAGCACGCGGCCGTCCCGGTCGAGGAGCTCGGTGCGGTGGACGTTGTGCACGCCCTGGCCGTTGGCGTCCCAGCCGGTCGGGTAGGCGCGCCCGAAGCGGTACAGCAATTCCAGCGCGGTGGCCAGCGGCAGGTCGTCGGCGGCTACTTCCACGTTGAGCACCGCCACGTCGAGATCGAGGAAGAGGTAGAGGTCCACATGGGCGATGCGTAGCGAGATGGGCGCGTCGCCCGGCCGTAGGGTCACCTTCAGCCCGGTCACGTCGGTACGACGGTACACCGCCATCGGCGCTGCGCGGCTGGGGGGACCGTCGCCGGTCGCCGAGCGCCCGTCTCCGTACAGGAAGCGCTGGACGTAGGGCAGGAAGGCCACGAACTCCTTGTAATGACGCTCCTGGAAATCGGCCGGATCGGTGGTGAATTCGTCGTCCACCGGCGTCCAGTGGCCGCTGCCGGTGATCCGTTCGTGGATGCGGGTTACGTTCTCCCCCGTGAAGCCCGGCTTGATCTGCACCGGCCAGACGAGCACGTCCCGGAAATGGCGGACCATGTGGTCCGGTTGCGACAGCATCGCGTCTCCTTTTATAGGTCTTGTTCGTACGAACGGCGCGCCGGGGCGCGAGATCGCGATTCTCTGCCGTTCGACGAACAACACGCTAGTCCTCGCTGTCGGGATGGTGGTCAGACACGCGCCGGCGCTCCGCGCTTTCAGCCATTTCCGCCAGGATGCGTCGCCGCACCCGCTGGCCGAATGTCGCCTTGCAGCTTGGTGAGCAGGTCAGGCTGCGTCGGTAGGCGAGCTGGTGCAGCACGCTCGATACCACGTGGCGGGCGCCGCAGACGGGGCAGACATGCACAGGCATGGCTCACAGGGCCCTTGAGGCGTAGGAGGCCAGGCGTCCGGGATGGGCTTCGGGGGACGCGTCGAGTATGTAGACATCGCAGTGCGCTGCCGGACTGATCGCCAGCGCGACACTGATGGCGCCGTCTCCAGCGATGGCCAGGCATAGCGGACATTCCTGCCCGGCCAGGAAGACGCGCAATGCCGCCCGCCCCAGCGGCGAGTCTGGAAAGTCGATGCTCTCGGCACTGTGGTCGGTGCCGTATGCGGCGACAGCATAATCGCGATGTCTCACGACGACGCCAATGCACAGCTTAGCGGGATTGACGTTCATTCTCGTCTCCTTCTGTTGCAGGGGCCAGGTAATGCGCGCTCTGGGAAAGAACATCGGCCGCCGCGTCGGGCAATAAGAGGGCGCCGCCGATGAATGGGGTCAGCAATTCGACCAGAAGTGTTTCAGGGTGTCGGGCGTCGAGAAAGTGGAGGGTTCAGGCCGCGGCGGCTTGCCAGGCGCGGAACAGAGCCCGGATTTCATGTGGGTCGGAGCAGGCATGCAGGGCCTCCCGGAAACGCGGGTCGGTGAACAGACTGGAGACACCGGCAAGAATGCCCAAATGCTCTTCGGTGGCCCGTTCCGGCACCAGCAGGACGATGAAATCCGTCACCGGCTTGCCGTCCGGCGCACTGAATGGGAGCGGTCGTCGGGGGCGAGCGTAGGCGGCATGGGTCTGGCGCAGCCCGGCCAGACGGCCGTGGGGAATCGCCACGCCCTGGCCAAGCGCGGTGCAGCCCAGTGTTTCGCGCAGGCCGAGAACCTCGGCCACCGACACGCGCGGCAGGCCGTGCCAGCGCTGCATGTTCTGGCCGATGGCGTCGAACAGCGTGGCTGGACTGGTGACGTCCAGATCGAGCAGGATGTCTTCCGGGAGCAGGATGTCGGAGAGGGAGAGCATGATCGTCCGTTCCTCCGTCTGCTCAGAAGCTGCGGGTCACGGACAGCATCGCGATGCCGCGGCCGGCATCGCGGCTGCGCGAACCGCCGGCCGAGCCGTCGCTGGCCATGCTGCTGCTGAAGCAATAGAACTCGCCCTTGCTGCAGCGTCCTTCGGCGCTGCTGCCGACGTAGGCGGCGCCGACGATCCAGCCGGAGATGTCCTTGGTAATGCCAAGCCGCCAGTCGGTGTAGCTGCCGTCATAGCGCGATCCGTCCGCGTTCGCGTATGTAAAACCGTGCATGAAAAGGCGTCCGACGTGGGCGCCGAGCACGTAGCCCTGGCCCAGATCGTAAGATGCCGCCAGGTCCAGGTAGCCCGTGCCGCGGGTGCCGGGCATGGCGAAGTAGTCGGTGAGGGCGTGGGAATACTTCAGCGTGAGGAACTGCCAGTTGCCGGCCACGTAGATTTCCCCGTTATCCACGTTTCCGCTGGCCGTGCTGACGGGGCGCCGTTGATTCACACCGGCGTAGGCATGGTCGAGACGTGAGCCGGGGTAGTAGTAATACAGGCCGCCCACGTCCACCCCGAAGTCACCGAGGGTGGTCTTGTAGCCGCCGTAGAAATCCATCTCGACGCTGCCTTCGGGATAGCCGGCGCCGCTGCTGACGTTGGAGTTCCAGTTGCCGGCATAGAAACCGGACGGGTGGGTATAGTCGAAGCCGCCCTGGACCGCTGGGTGTCCGAAGGTCTGATCGAGGCCGCGGAAACGGTAGCTGGAGACGAGCCCGATGTTGGCGGTGAGCGGGGCGGTGGCACTTGCGGTGCCGTCCGCTTCCGCTTGGGCGGCAACAGGGCCGGCAGCGGCGAGCAAGAGGTAGGCGGCAGTCGCGAGGGTCTTGGCTTGCAGTGACATGGTCATGGCTTTCTTGTCAGTTCTTGTGCGCGTCGAGGGCGAGGTTGAGTTCCAGTACGTTCACACGGGGTTCGCCGAAGACGCCCCACTGGCGGCCTGCCGTGTGGGCGTCGATGAGCTTCGCGACTTCCGTTTCGGGCAGTCCGCGGGCCTTGGCGACACGGCCCGCCTGCCAGACGGCGGCGGCTGGGCTGATGTGGGGGTCGAGGCCGCTGGCCGAGGCGGTGACCAGATCGGCCGGAATCGGTGCCTGGTTGGCCGGATCGGCGGCCCGCAGCGCGGCGATGCGGGCCTTCACCGCGTCGGCCAGTGCCGGGTTCAAGGGGCCCTGGTTGGAGCCCGACGAGGCGGCGGCGTTGTAGGGCTGGGGTGCGGTGGCCGAAGGGCGGCCCCAGAAGTGGGCCGGGTCGCTGAAGTTCTGGCCGATCAGGCGTGAGCCGACCGGTTTGCCGTCCTGCAGGATCAGGCTGCCGGCGGCCTGCTCGGGGAAGGCGACGCGGGCGACACCGGTCACCGCGAGGGGGTAGGCGATGCCGGTCAGCGCACTGAGCAGCACGAACAGGCTGATGGCGGGGCGCAGCAGGGATTTCATGGTTCTTCTCCGGTTCAGGCCAGGCCGCTGGCGGCCAGCAGGACGTCGATCAGCTTGATGCCGACGAAGGGCACCAGGATGCCGCCGAGGCCATAAACGGCCAGATTGCGGCGCAGCAGCGTGGCGGCGCCGAGGGGGCGGTAGGGCACGCCTTTCAGGGCCAGAGGAATCAGGAAGACGATGATCAGCGCGTTGAAGATCACCGCCGACAGGATCGCCGAGGCCGGGCTGGCGAGGCCCATCACGTTGAGGGCGGCCAGTTGCGGGTAGGTGCCGACGAAGGCCGCCGGGATGATCGCGAAGTACTTGGCGATGTCGTTGGCGATGCTGAAGGTGGTCAGCGAGCCGCGGGTCATCAGCATCTGCTTGCCGGTCTCGACCACCTCGATGAGCTTGGTCGGGTTGGAGTCCAGGTCGACCATGTTGCCGGCCTCCTTGGCGGCCTGGGTGCCGGTGTTCATGGCCACGGCCACGTCGGCCTGGGCGAGGGCCGGGGCGTCGTTGGTGCCGTCGCCGGTCATCGCCACCAGGCGCCCCTCGGCCTGGTACTGGCGGATCAGGGCCAGCTTGGCTTCCGGCGTGGCTTCGGCGAGGAAGTCGTCCACGCCGGCTTCGGCGGCGATCGCCGCGGCGGTGACCCGGTTGTCGCCGGTCACCATCACGGTCTTGATGCCCATCCGGCGCAGCTCGGCGAAGCGTTCCTTGATGCCGCCCTTGACGATGTCCTTCAGCTCGATGACGCCGAGCACCTGCTTGCCGTCGGAGACCACCAGCGGCGTGCTGCCACGGCGCGCCACTTCGTCAACGCGGGCGGCGACGGTGGTCGGGAAGTGGCCGCCCAGGCCTTCCACGTGGCGGCGGATCGCATCGGCGGCGCCTTTGCGGATCTGCTTGTTGCCCAGATCTACGCCGCTCATGCGGGTCTGCGCCGAGAAGTGGACAAAGTGCGCGTCGAGGGCGTGGATGTCCCGTTCCCGCAGGTTGAACTTCTGCTTGGCAAGCACCACGATGCTGCGCCCTTCCGGCGTCTCGTCCGCAAGGGAGGCGAGCTGGGCGGCGTCCGCCAGTTCGGCCTCGCCCACGCCTTCGGCGGGCAGGAAGGCGGAAGCCTGGCGGTTGCCGAGGGTGATGGTGCCGGTCTTGTCCATCAGCAGCACATCCACGTCGCCTGCAGCTTCCACCGCCCGACCGGACGTGGCGATCACGTTGGCCTGCATCATGCGGCTCATGCCGGCCACGCCAATGGCCGACAGCAGACCGGCGATGGTGGTCGGGATCAGGCACACCAGCAGGGCGACGAGAACCGTGATGCCGACCGGACGGCCGGCGCCGGACACGTCCACGCTGAACAGGGAGAAAGGCAGCAGGGTCACGGTGACGCCGAGGAAGACGATGGTCAGCGCCACCAGCAGGATGGTCAGGGCGATCTCGTTGGGGGTCTTCTGGCGCTTGGCGCCCTCGACCATCGCGATCATGCGGTCCACGAAGGTCTCGCCGGGGTTGGCGGTGACCCGCATCACGATCCAGTCGGACAGCACCCGGGTGCCGCCGGTCACGGCCGAGAAGTCGCCGCCGGACTCGCGGATCACCGGCGCGGATTCGCCAGTGATGGCCGATTCGTCCACCGAGGCCACGCCCTCGATCACCTCGCCATCGGCGGGAATCACTGAATGGCCCAGGCCGCCGGCCTCGACGACGACCACGTCGCCCTTGCGCAAGTCGGTGCCCTGGACGAGCTGCCATTTGCCGCCGTAGTGGGGTTCGATCAGCTTCTTGGCCCAGATTTCCTTCTTGAGCCCGCGCAGGGACGCGGCCTGGGCCTTGCTGCGGCCTTCGGCCAGCGCTTCTGCGAAATTGGCGAACAGCACGGTGAACCACAGCCACAGGGCCACGGCGACGATGAAGCCGGCGGGCGCTTCGCCGTCACCGACGAGGGCCTGGGCGGCGAGCAGGGTGGTCAGGATGCTGCCCACGTACACCACGAACATCACCGGGTTGTGCCACTGCACGGCCGGGTTCAGTTTGCGGAAGGCTTCGCCGACGGCCGGCAGGGCCAGGGCGGGGTCGAACAGGGTGAAGGTCTTCTTGCTCATGTTGGTCTTCTCCTTGGCTCAGGCACCGAGCCACAGCATCAGGTGCTCGACGATGGGGCCGAGCGCCAGCGCCGGTACATAGTTGAGCAGGCCGACCAGCAGCACGGTGCCGATCAGCAGGGTGACGAACAGCGGGCCGTGGGTCGGCATGGTGCCGGCGCCGGTGGGGATGCGCTTCTTCGCGGCGAGGGAGCCGGCCATTGCGAGTACCGGCACGATCACACCGAAGCGGCCGAACCACATGGCAATGGCCAGCAGCACGTTATAGAAGGGCGTGTTGGCGGACAGCCCGGCAAAGGCGCTGCCGTTGTTGTTGGCGGCGGACGTCAGTGCATAGAGGATTTCCGAGAAGCCATGGGCGCCGGGGTTGGCGATGCCGGCACGGCCGGCTTCCGCCATCACCGCCACCGCGGTGCCGAGGAGGACGAGGAGGGGCGTGACGAGGATGGCGATGGAGCTCATCTTCATCTCGTAGGCTTCGATCTTCTTGCCCAGGTATTCCGGCGTGCGGCCGATCATCAGGCCAGCGATGAAGACGGCCAGGATGGCGAATACCAGCATGCCGTAGAGCCCTGTGCCGACGCCGCCGAAGACCACCTCGCCGAGCTGCATGTTGATCAGCGGGACCAGCCCGCCGAGGGGGGTGAAGGAGTCGTGCATGGCGTTCACCGCGCCGCAGCTGGCGGCGGTGGTGATGGTCGCGAAGAGCGCCGAGTCGGCGATGCCGAAGCGGGCTTCCTTGCCTTCCATGTTGCCGCCGGCCTGCAGCGTGCTGGCCGACTGATCGACGCCCAGGGCGGCCAGTTGCGGGTTGCCCTGCTGCTCGAAGCTCATGGCGGCCCATGCTGCCAGCACGAACATCAGCGTCATTGCGGCCAGTACGGCCCAGCCCTGGCGACTGTCGCCGACCACGCGCCCGAAGCTGATGCACAGGGCGGCGGGAATCAGGAAGATCGCCAGCATCTGCACGAAGTCGGTCAGCGGCGTGGGGTTCTCGTAGGGGTGGGCCGAGTTGGCGTTGAAAAATCCGCCGCCGTTGGTGCCGAGCATCTTGATCGCTTCCTGGGAGGCGACCGGCCCCATCGGCAGAGTCTGCACGCGGGTTTCGGCGGGATCGGTCAGCGCGTTGCCCTTGTCGTCCTTCAAGGGCTGGCCGGAGGCGTCGAGGCGGGGCGCGTCGTAATGGGTGGTCTCGGCCGTCGTCACATCCTGATAGGGCGAGAAGTTCTGGATCACGCCCTGGCCGGCGAGGAAGAGCGCCATCAGCACGGACAGCGGCAGCAGCACCCAGACCGTGGCGCGGGTCAGGTCGACCCACGCGTTGCCCACCGTGGTGGCGCTGTGGCGGGCGATGCCGCGGATCAGCGCGAAGACGACGGCGATGCCGGTGGCTGCGGACAGGAAGTTCTGCACGCCGAGGCCGAGCATCTGGACCAGATAGCCCATCGTCGACTCGCCGCCGTAGCCCTGCCAGTTGGTGTTGGTGACGAAGCTCACCGCGGTGTTGAAAGCGGAATCCGGTGTCACCGCGGCCATCTGCTGGGGATTCAGCGGCAGGACGGCCTGCAGGCGTTGCAGCCCATATACGGCGACGACGCCCAGCGCATTGAAGACGAGGAGGGCCAGCGCGTAGCGCAGCCAGCCGGTTTCCTCGTCGGCACGGACGCCGCACAGGCGGAAGACGAAGTTTTCGAGGGGGCGCCCGACGCGCAGGCGGCCCTCCATCGCGTTTGCGATGTAGATGCCGAGGGGCTTGGCCGCCAGCAGCAGGACAACGAGGAAAAGCCCCAGCAGGAGCCAGGCATGGGAGGTCATGAGAAGTCCTCCGGTTTGAGCAGCGCTGCGATGAGATAGATCAGCAGCGCGATGGCGACGAGGCCGCCAATGATGTAAAGGCCGTTCATTTGCGGCCTCCCAGGCGGTCGCAGCCGACCGCCATGCCGACCATCAGGGCCAGGAAGGCGGCGATGGCAGCGAGATAGATGAGATCCATGAGTTCCCCTTTCGGATCGAAGGAATCGACACCGTCATGCTAGGGAGGGCGGTATCAAAAGCTTCGAAAAAGGGGGCGCTGCGGGATAAAGGACTTGTAAAAATCCGCCGGGCTTCGCCTGCCGGCAATGCTCTTCGACATATCCATGAAGACTTTGCGGGTATGTCATTGGTGTTAAGTGGGTCATAGACCGCAAGTTCCCGCCGCCAAATACTTCGCCCTTGGTGATTTCCCCCAGATCGCAAGGAAGGCTCAAATTGGTCCAGTCAAACATGAAACTCCGCCGCTCGGCCCTGACCGCCGCGCTCCTCTCCCTCCTGAACGCCTGCGGAGGTGGAGGCGGTGGTGCCGCCACGCCGCCCGGCGGGAACCCCCAGGTCTGTGTCGCGCTGCCCGCCGAGGCGACATTGCATCCGGCGGATGCCGGCGCCAGCGAATGGAACGATGTGCTGGTCGATGGCAGCAACCGGATCTGGCTCGCCGGCTACGACCGCGGCGTGATCGGCCAGACCTCGCTGGAGCCGGCCGGCAACGCCCGTGGCATGGTCCGCATGCTGTCGAATACCGGCGATCTCCAGTTCGATAGCGGCTCGCGCTTCGATTCGCCGGGCGCGGATACGGTAGAGGCGCTGGCGCTGACCGCGTCGGGCACCCTGTATGCAGTGGGCCGTACCACGGGCGTTCTCGCCGGAGCGGCCAACCGCGGCCAGTTCGACGCCTTCGTGGCCAGCACCGATGCCCGCAGTCCGTCGGGCGGCTGGGGGGTGACCCAGTTCGGGGACGAGTTCCCGCAGCATCCGCGGCGCCTGGTGGCCACGTCCGACAGCGATCTCTACATCGGCGGCTACAACGACGATTACATTCCCACCAATTACGTGGCGGCATGGGCCGATTCTTTTGCTTACCGACTGCGGGCCGGCCGGCCTGGTGACGCCTCGTCCATTGCGACGGTCTGGAGTCACCGCTCGAACAGCGACGAGCAGGACTACGCGTCGAGTCTCGCGGTCGCGCCGGATGGCTCGACATTCATCGGCGGCGTGGTGACCAGCGGCAGCAACCGCGGCGCCTTCGTGCGCAAGCTGGACGCCAACGGAACGACGGTATGGACGGCCCGCTACACGACATCCGGCGTGGACAACGTGGCTTTCCTCAAGCCCCTGTCCGACGGCAGCGTGCTGATGCTCGGCACCGTGATGGGCTCCTTCCGCGGCGGTGTCAGTATCGGCAATACGGACGTCTTCGTGGCACGCATCAATCCGCTGGACGGCGCGGTGATCACCAGCGCCCAACTGGGCACCAACGGCGCCGAGTGGCTCACCGATGCGAAGCTCGACAGCCAGGGCAATCTCTTCCTGTTCGGCGAGACGACGGGTTCCTTCCTGGGCGACAAGGCACCGGCGGGGGCGAGCGATCTCTTCCTGCTGAAGGTTCGCAACGACGGCACAGTGCTGCGCGCCTGGCAGTGGGGAACAGCCGGCGATGAGCGGGGCGCTTCGGTGGCGGTGGATAGCTGCGGGCGAGCGGTGGCAGCAGGTAGTTCGACAAAGGACGGTCAGCGCCAGGCGGTGCTGTGGTATCCGCAGGGCCAGTGAGGATTCACCCTGGACCTTGTCCAGCGTGGCCGGTGCCGAGGGGGCGCCGCGGTGGAGCGGTGATTTTTCCGGCTGCGTTTGCCGTGCAAAAAAATCCCCGCCGGTGGGCGGGGAGCAAGCTACTGCACAGGGATTCGCTGAGTGCTGCCGCTTCAGAAGCGGTATGTGTAGTCGATGTAGAAGCGGTGCTGGCGCCAGTCCTGGCGGGTCAGCCCGTTGAGGGTCTGGCTCGTAGTGCGCCCGTCGGCCTGGGAGTCGTAGGTCATGAACATGTAGCGCAGGCTGACGTTCTTCACGAAGGGCAGCGCGTAGCGGGCGTCGAACTCCCGGTATTGTTCACGGCCGTCCACTCCATTGACCAGATTGCTGCTGCGGGCGCCGGTGCCACGGACGTAGCGGTAGGCAGTCTTCAAGCCGGGGATCAGGGCTTTCCAGTCGTAGGCGACGCGGATCTGGGCGGCGGTTTCGTCCCGGTTCGTGAAGTCCGGGCCGACGACGGCCTGGGTCGGGAAGGGATTGGTGCCCGGGTCCTGGGTCAGCGCCCCGGTCCGGTCCGCATCGACGGCGTAGTTGTCTTCTATCCAGAAGCCGCTGATCTTGGTCAGCGCGCCGCCGATGGTGAAGTCGCGGATCGTCCATGCTGCATCCAGGTAGGCGCCGCTGCCCCGGTTGGAGATGCGGCCGCTACCGGCGCAGTCCATGTCCTTCTCGGCGCCGCAGACGAACAGGGAGCCGGAATCGCGGGACGTGAGATAGCCGCCGGACAGCTTCACCCGGTCGGTGCCGAGGGGAATCGTGTAGGCGGCGATCAGCGCGCTCTTGGCCAGGTAGGACCTGGCGTTCAGGTATTCGGCGGTCAGCTCCAGCGGCCCGCGCACGTAATTGCCGCCGAGGACGGCGATGTAGTCGATGCGGTTGCGGCCGCTCGCCTCGGTCCTGAAATGCACGAACTCGCCGGTGGTACGGCTGCGGTACTGGTCGTACAAGGCGCCGTAGACCTTCAGCCCGTCGGTCGGCAGCAGCGTGGCGCTGACGCCGGAGTAGGTGTCGGGCACCGCGCGGTTGGTGGTGCTCTTCAGCAGCAGGCTGTCCTGGAACTGGCGGCCGAGCTTGACGACGGCCTTGTCGCCGAGCTTGAGCTTGAGCAGGGCCTGGCCGAGAGACTGGTAGCCGTTTTCCAGGCGGCCGTTGTTGCCGACCTCGACCAACTGGGTCGTCGGCACGCCGCTGTCGCCAAGCCGGTTGACGCTGTATACCGACGCGTCGAAGCCGGCCACGCCACCCAGGAAGTAGGGCGAGCGGTAGTTGAGCTCCAGCCCCAGTGCGCTCTGTTCGTAGGCGGCGGGCTGTGGTTTGGGCGTCTTGGCGCTCGGATAGGCCAGCCCCTTGTCGGCCCAGTAAACACCGTGAACCTTGAGTTCCAGTTCGTGGGAGTCGTCGTCGGCCAGGGCGGCAAGCGGCAGGCAGCCGCCGCAAAGGCCGGCGGCGAGTACTGCGCGGGCGCGCCTGTCGATGGATGTTGTGAATTGCATGGTGTCCCCAATCCAATCCTGTGATCGTGTTCCCCGTTGTGGCGGCGGGGTGGTCGTTGTCTTTTTCAGGGCGATACCGTCCCTGCGACCCTTGCGGGCCGCATGTATCGCGATGTCGATGCGGTCCTTACGCGGAGGCTTAAGGAGAGATTTCCTCCAGCGCACGATTGGTGGTTTCAATCATGCGGGTGGCGGCGATCAGGCCGACGACGGTGGTCAGGGCGAACATCAGGAAGACCGCGGCGACGCCTTGTCCGCTCAGCACCACGCCGACGATGGCCGGAGCCGCGGCGGAGGCGGCGCGCAGCCACGAGGTGGCCAGGCCGGTGCCGATGGCCCGCATGCGGGTAGGGTAGATCTCGGGGGTGTAGAGGTAGAGCATGACCGTCGTGGTGCCCATCACCGCATAGGCCGAGGAGGCCAGCAGCATCACCGAGCGGGGATCGTCGGCGCCCATGATGCCCAGCGTGGCCAGCAGCGCGCCGCTCAACACGAAGCAACCCATCGCCCAGCGGCGGCGGCCGACCCGGTCGATCAGGAAGGCGCAGGCCAGCACGGCGCAGGTGCTCAGCACGTTACTGATGGAGGCCATGTGCAGGGATTCCTGCAGCGGCAGGTGATAGACCGTCTTGTAGAGGCTGGGCAGCCAGTTGTTGATGCCGTTGGCGACGAAGTAGCTGCTGGCCCACAACACCCACACGATCAGCGTGCGGCCGCGATAGATCGGTGAGAAGAGTTCCTTCCACGAAGCCTTGCGCGGGTTCTGCAGGCCGGCCTGCAGGTTGGCCAGGCGGGCGTCGACTTCGATGCGGTCGTGTGCCGGGTCGAGATTCCGCTTGGGGGTGGCGGCTTCCAGCTGTTCGATGATGCATTCGGCCTCGTCGAGGCGGCCCTTGGCGATCAGCCAGCGCGGCGATTCGGCCAGGCGCAGGATCAGTGTGGCGATCAGGATGCCGGGGATGCCGCCGATCAGGAACATGTATTCCCAGCCGAAGCGGGGCACGACGAAGGCGCCGATCTGCGCGGCGCCGAGGAGGCCCAGCGGAAAGATCAGTTCGTAGAGGATGAAGAAGCGGCCGCGCCCATGGGCCTGGGACAGCTCGTTGATGTAGGCCGCGGCGACCGGCACTTCGCCGCCGACGCCGATGCCCTGGACGAAGCGGGCGAGGAAGAGCATCTGGAAGTTGCCGGTGAAGGCGCTGGCGACGCTCATCACCGACATGATGCCGACCGCCAGGGTGGCGCTCGGGACGCGGCCACGGCGCTCGGCGAGCCAGCCGAAGAGCAGCGCACCGATCACCTGCCCGAGGTAGCCGGCCGCGATCAGCACCCCGATCTCGGTCGGGCCGAGGTGCCACAGGCCGACCAGTACCGGCATCACGAAGGCCAGCGAGAGCGCGTCGAAGGCATCGAAGAAGGTCGCACTGCCCATGATGACGCGGGCCTTGGTGTGCCAGCGGCAGAAGGGCACGTTCTCGATGCGGAAGAGCAGTTGCGCCGCGCGCCCTTGCTGATTGGCGGCAAGGTGCTGATCCGCCGGAGGAGCGATGCCCGCCCCCAAAGCGGCCACTTTGGTGTCCATTTTGTCTCCAGTCTCTTTTTTATATAGGTGCTCGGCGCTCGCCCCCGGAGATTGGATTTTCCAGGGGGCGGCTACGGTAACACTTTGGCCTGATGGGCAGTCGGCCGGCTCTGCCGACCGCCCGGCGACGCTGGCCTGCGTCGCCTGTGATCCCTGCCGGGATCAGCGCACGATGCCGGCGGCACGCATCGCGTTGGCGATTTCCACATCGGCGCCTTCGGCCAGCGGCAGCAGCGGGGAGCGTACGGTGGCGTGCTCCAGGATGCCGCGGGCGACCAGCGCGTGCTTCAGCGCGACAGTGCCTTCCATGTGGGAACCGCGGTGATAAACGTTGCGGGTGACCGGCAGCAGCTGATCGTGGATCGCGCGGGCCTTCGGGTAGTCCTTGGCCTTGCCGGCCTTGATCAGCTCGATCAGCAGTTCCGGCGCGATGTTGCCGTAGCCGACCAGCGCGCCATCCACGTCGAACATGGTGTGCAGCAGGTACTCGTCGTGGCAGGTGAGGATCTGCAGCTCCGGGCGTTCGCGGCGGATGATGGGGATTTCCACGTCCCAGCGGCGCATGTTGCGGACGCCGTTCTTCATCGCGAAGACGCCGGGCTGGGCGGAGATGTCCAGCAGGGTCTGCAGGTCGTAGGTGGCCTTGGTGGCGTCCGGGTACTGGAAGAGGATCAGCGGCAGGCCGCTCTCTTCGTAAATGGCGCGGTAGCGGTCCTGCGGCGCGCCCTTCTGGTAGCCGAAGCGTAGCCAACCGTGGGATGGGTAGACCAGGCCGGCGGCGGCCCCGGCCTTGACGGCGCGTTTGGCTTCCTCGGCGGCGACGGCGGTGCCTTCCAGCGTGATGCCGGCGATCACCGGCAGGCGGCCGTTGGTGGATTTCACGAAGCTCTCGATGACGGCCGCCTGTTCGTCCTGGGACAGGAAGGTGCCTTCGCCGGCATGGCCGAGCACCACCAGGCCCTTGACGCCGTCAATGCCGCCGAGCCAGGAGCCGAGGCGCTGGATGGCGTCGTGATCGACGGCGCCATCGCGGGTGAAGGGGGTGACGGGGGCGGGAACGAGGCCACGAAGATCCAGGGTCATGATGTATTTCCTCTTTGATAGGTGGAGTGGTCGTCGATCGGTTGCGCCGGCCGTGGCCCATATGCTTTGGATGAATCCGGAAAGCATTTTCGGGATGCCATCAATTAGCCATAAAGCGCAGTTTATTCAACGACTTGTTAAGCTCTTGCCGTGTCGGTCATCGAGCATGGATGCAGTATAGGAAGGGGTCTGATATGCCGGAAGAGGCAATTCTTGTATTTCAGCTATACTGATTAGACATGGATTTTGGCGGGGGCGGAAATGGACTATTCGGCGTGGAAGCTGTTTCTCGACGCGGTGGAGCTGGGTAGCCTCAGCAAGGTGGCGGTGGCCTACCGGACCAGCCAGCCCCATGTGAGCCGGCAGATCGGCGAGTTGGAGGAAGAATGCGGCGGACGCCTGTTCCAGCGCACTGGCCGCGGCGTGGTGCTGACCGAATTGGGGCAGCGCATCCTGCCCAAGGTGCGCACCTGGGTGACCAGCACCGAGCAGCTCTCCAACGACATCCGCACCACCGCCGGCAAGCCGATCGGCACGGTGCGCATCGGCATCCTTCCATCCACTGCGCACCCGCTGGTGAGCACGCTGTATTACCGGCTGCGGGAGCGTTATCCGCTGATCCAGCTGAGCGTGCGCGAGGGGCAGGGCGCCCAGCTGGAAACCTGGCTGGAGAACGGCAACGTGGATCTGGCGATCCTGTTCCGCCACAGTCCGCTGGCCAGGAATGGCGACATCTACCTGTCGGAAGCGCAGACCTACCTAGTCAGTGCGGCCGGCGATCCCCTGACGGCGGGCTCGACGGTGGCCTTCTCTGTGCTGGATGGCCTGCCGCTGGTGATGTTCTGCCGGCCCAACAGCTGGCGCGACCAGTTCGACCAGTTGAGTGTGCAGCACGGCGTAAGCCTGAACGTGGTTGCCGAGGCGGACAGCCTCAGCCTGCAGACCCAGATCGCGGCGGATGGCAGTGCGTATGCGCTGCTGGGGCCTTACGCCATTGCCGCGGCCATGAAGCACTGCCGCCTGCAGGCGGCCAGGCTGGTGGAGCCGGATGTGCCCCGATACCTGGCGCTGGCCATGTCGCCCCACGGGGAGCTGACGCTCGCTACCCGGACGGTGATGCAGGTGACGCGGGAGATAGCCGCTTCGCTGGCGGCCAATCCGGCAGAGGGCACGCCCAGGGCGTCCGGATGAGTGCCCGCTACAGTCATCCCGTAAACGGCAAGAGAGCCCGTCGGATGCGGGCTCTCTTGCGTTGGATTACGAAGCCTTGCGCCCCGTTGGGCGCATGGGCTTATTTGGTGGAGGCTTGCTGCTGCCGGAAGCGACGCTGCCAGCCGGCCAGAGCCAGGCCGGCACCCAGGATCAGCGGCAGGCTGCCCGGCTCCGGTACGGCATTCGGGTTGTGGCCGTCGGTGCTGCTGAAGGACGTGTAAGCCGTGCCGCCAGGCGTCAGGTACTGGGCTTGCTGGTTGCCGTCGCAGCAGTTTTCGAGGCCGTAGATCTGCAGCAGATGGTCGCCGGAACTCAGGTTGGCGAGGAACTCGAAATCCTGGGTGGTCGACGCGTAGGAGCCGCTCCACCACATGTCGTTGGTCTTGAAGCCCATCAACGTGCCGTCGAGGAAGACGGCGCCGCCATTGCCGAAGTCGGGGCCGATGCGGAAATTCCACGCACCGCTGTTCGCCGAGCTGAAGATGACGTTGTAGCGGAAGGCGATGTCGCTGCTCGATCCACCGAACACGCTTTGATTCGACACGTTGTCGAACGAGGCGAGCGTGGTGCTGCCGTAGCCTGTGGTGGGGGCTGCAGCGGCCAACTGGTCGATGGTGGTGCGATAGTCGTCGGCGGTCGGTAGTGCGGAGCTGGTCGAATAGCGCGTATCCATCGTGATCAGGCTGGCGTTGGCCTGCTGGGCAGCCAGGGACAGCGCGGACAGGGTCAGGACGGAGCAGAGCTTGCTGAAGGAGGAGAAGCGCATCGCGGACATATCGGCGGGATTCAGGATGGAGTGCAGCTTATCCACCTGGCACACCTCGAACTGTGCCGCTTATCACGGCAATCGGGCGAGAGCGTGATCTGGCGTGAGTTTCGTCATGATCGATGAGAAGGAGAGCCCCACGATGCATCGATCGGGATGTACTTCAACGACATTCCGGCGCGCAGAGCGCGTTTGTTCGTCATGTCGGGCGCCCCCTCTGCTACCATCCGCCCCCATGCGTCGTTGGTTCGCCGTCTTCCTGCTGGTTTTCCTGCCACTCCAGTTCACTTGGTCGGTGGCGGCGGCCTATTGCCAGCACGAGTCCGGGCCGTCGCAGCATTTCGGCCACCACCAGCACAAGCATCAAGGCGATGGTGGCTTCAAGGATTCGAAGAGCGCACCGTCCGGTATCGACGAGGACTGTGCGTTCTGCCATGCGGGCTGTGCATCCGCATTGCTTGGGCTGTTCGAGCCCATTCCCGCCGAGGCGGGTGTCGTGAGTCCGCCGTGGGCGCCACATCCATTGGCGTCGCCGCCCGGCGACCTGCCGGAACGCCCCAACTGGACCGTTTCCGCCTGATCGGCGGGAGCGGGCCTTCCTTTCCGTAGTTTCCCCTTGCGGCTTTCGCCGCGCGCCGTCCGGCCGGATGGTGTCCCGCCGATTTCCCCACGTGTCTTTCATCACTGGAGAATCGGATGCATTCCAATACACGAATCACCCTGGCGGTGAGCTGCGTGCTTGCCGTGCTTGCGGGCACGGCTCACGCCGACGTCGACCGGCCTGCCGAAGCGGCCACTGTCATTGCCAGCCCTGGCGCCAATCCTGTCGAGCCGACCGGCCCCTTGAGCCTTGCGATGGCGCTCGACCTCGCGATGGCGGCGAACCCCGAACTGTCCGCGGCCGCCAATGAGCTGCGTGCCGTCGAGGGTGCGGTCATTCAGGCCGGGCTGCGACCCAATCCCGACATCTCGACATCCGTCGAGGACACCCAGAATCGTGCGACCCGCAGCACCACGGTGCAGATCGGCCAGCTGCTGGAGCTGGGCGGCAAGCGCGCCGCGCGGATCGCTTCTGCCGAGCGCGGGCGCGACGTTGCCACCGCCGATCTGGCTGTTCGCCGCCTGGACGTGCGGGCGACGACCATCAGCGCCTTCTTCGAGGTGCTGATGGCGCAGGAGCGCCTCCAGCAGGCCGAGGATCTCCTCGCGCTGGCCCGGCGCGCGACGCAGGCCGCGTCCCGGCGGGTGGCGGCCGGCAAGGTGTCACCGGTGGAGGAGACCAAGGCGCGGGTTGCCGAAGCGTCAGCGCGGGTCGAGCTGAACCAGACCCAGGCCGACCTGAGCGTGGCCCGCAAGCGGCTGGCGATCACCTGGGGCAGCGCCCAGCCCCGCTTTACGCAGGCGGAAGGCCGCATGGACATCCTGCCCGCGCTGTTGCCGGACGACGCGCTGGCCCGCCGTCTCGACGCGGCGCCGATGCTGCTGCGCTCGCGCCTCGAGGTCGAGCGTCTTGCCGCCCTGGCCGAGCTGGAGCGGACGAAGCGCATCCCCGACGTCACAGTCAGCATTGGCGCCAAGCGGGTCGAGGAGCTTGGCCGCACCCAGGCCGTGGTCGGCCTGTCGATTCCGTTTCCGGTCTTCGACCGCAACCAGGGCAACCTGCTCGAGGCGCTGCGGCGGACCGACAAGGCGCGGGATGAGCTGCGCGCCGCCGAACTCCGCCTCGGCGCCGACGCGGCGCAGAACCAGGAGCGCTTGAAGGCGCTGCTGGTCGAGGCCCGGACGCTGCAGCAGGAGATCGTGCCCGGCGCCCGTAGCGCCTACGACGCTGCAACCAGGGGCTTCGAGCTCGGCAAGTTCAGCTTCCTGGAAGTGCTCGACGCCCAGCGCACCTTCTTCCAGGCCCGCGCCCAGTACCTGAAAAGTCTCTCCGATGCCCATCGCACCGCTGCCGAACTAGAGCGTGTCCTGGGCGCCATCACTACACCGTCGTCCGTGATGGCCGACCATCCGTAGGAGTCCACCGTGAACAACCCTCTCAAACCAAG
The DNA here is from genome assembly GCF_056724025.1 of Zoogloea sp. JDB1. Taxonomy (NCBI): domain Bacteria; kingdom Pseudomonadati; phylum Pseudomonadota; class Betaproteobacteria; order Rhodocyclales; family Zoogloeaceae; genus Zoogloea; species Zoogloea sp. JDB1. The sequence goes on along the minus strand of NZ_CM161496.1, from coordinate 4,101,549 downwards.
TTCATCGACCATCACCCGCAAGCAGGCCATCACCATCGCGGCAATCCTTTTCAGCGGGATCGCAGCCGGCGGATGGATTCTCGCCGGTAGTCCGGCAATACCCACAGGCGAGCCTGGGGCGCATGCCGATACCCGTAGTCATGACGACAAGGAACATCACGGTGAAAAGGCCGGCGACGACCACGCTCATCCTGGTGGGCACGGTGATGCCGAGCATCACGCCGACGATGACAAAGCCAAGCCGCACGAGGAAGCGCTCCCCCTGAGTACGGCGCAGATCGAGGCGGCCGGCGTCGGCATCGAGCAGGCCGGGCCGGCGCGGATCCGCAGCACTCGCCAGTTGCCCGGCGAGATCCGCTTCAACGAAGACCGCACGGCCCACGTGGTGCCGCGGCTGGCCGGCGTGGTGGACAGCGTGCCCGCCAACCTTGGCCAACTCGTCCGTCGTGGGCAGGTGCTGGCGGTGATCGCCAGCACTGGCTTGTCGGAGCTGCGCAGCGAACTCCTCACCGCACAGAAGCGCCTCGGCCTGGCGAAGTCCACCTACCTCCGGGAGAAGCAGCTGTGGGAGCAGAAGATCTCCGCGGAGCAGGATTACCTGGTCGCCCAGCAGGCGCTGCGCGAGGCCGAGATCGCGGTGGCCAATGCCCAGCAGAAGCTGGTGGCCCTCGGCGCGCCGGCGGCCGGGGCGGGGAGCCTCAATCGCTACGAGATCCGCGCGCCCTTCGACGGGATGGTGGTGGAAAAGCACATTGCCCTCGGCGAGGCGGTGAAGGAAGACGCCAGCATCTTCACGCTGTCGGATCTGTCCTCCGTGTGGGCGGAAATCGTGGTGTCGGCCAAAGACCTGGACGTGGTCCGGGTCGGCGAGAAGGTGATCGTGCGTGCGACGGCCCTCGACTCCCGCGCGGAGGGGCGCATTTCCTACGTCGGTGCGCTGCTCGGCCAGGACACCCGCACGGCCAAGGCGCGGGTGACGCTGGACAACCCGAAGATGGCCTGGCGGCCGGGGCTGTTCGTCAATGTGGAGGTCGTGTCGGGGGAAGCCGACGTGCCGGTGAGCGTGCTTGCGGAGGCGGTTCAGACCATAGCCGACAAACCGGTGGTGTTCGTGCGCACGGCGGACGGCTTCCGCGTCCAGCCGGTGATGCTGGGGCGTACCGACGGCAAGCGGGTCGAGGTGATCGGCGGGCTCAAGGCCGGCACGCCCTACGCGGCGTCAGGCAGCTTCGTGCTCAAGTCGGAGCTCGGCAAGGGCAGCGCCGAGCACGCGCACTGACGGGAGGAGGACGCCATGTTTGAACGCATCATCCGCCTCGCCATCGAGCACCGCTGGCTTGTCCTGCTGGCCGTCCTGGGCATGGCCGCGCTGGGTGTCTACAACTACCAGCGCCTGCCCATCGACGCTGTGCCGGACATCACCAACGTCCAGGTCCAGGTCAATACCGCGGCGCCGGGCTATTCGCCGCTGGAGGTCGAGCAGCGGGTGACCTACCCGGTCGAGACCGTGATGGCCGGCCTGCCCGGCCTGGAGCAGACCCGCTCCCTGTCGCGCTACGGCCTGTCGCAGCTGACGGTCATCTTCAAGGACGGCACCGACATCCACTTCGCGCGGCAGCTGGTCAACCAGCGTATCCAGGAGGCCAGGGAGAAGCTGCCGGCAGGCGTCACGCCGGCCATGGGGCCGATCTCGACGGGGCTGGGGGAAATTTACCTGTGGACCGTGGAGGCCGGGGAGGGCGCCCGCAAGCCGGATGGCACGGCCTACACGCCGACCGACCTGCGCGAGATTCAGGACTGGATCATCAAGCCGCAGTTGCGCCACGTGGCAGGCGTCACCGAAATCAACTCCATCGGCGGTTTTGCGAAGGAGTATCAGGTGGCGCCGAGCCCGGAGAAGCTCGCCTCCTACGGCCTCACGCTGCAGGACCTGGTCACGGCGCTCGACCGCAACAACGGCAATGCCGGCGCCGGCTACATCGAGAAGCGCGGCGAGCAGTACCTGGTCCGCGCGCCCGGCCAGCTGCGCAGTGTCGGGGACATCCGCAACGTGATCCTCGGCAACGTGCAGGGGGTGCCGATCCGCATCCGCGACGTGGCCGAGGTGGCCATCGGCCGCGAACTGCGCACTGGGGCGGCGACCGACAACGGCCGCGAGGTGGTGCTCGGCACGGTCTTCATGCTGATCGGCGAGAACAGCCGCGCCGTCTCCCGCGCGGTAGACCAGAAGATGGCGGAGATCAACCGCAACCTGCCGCCGGGCATCCACGCGGTGACGGTGTACGATCGTACGGTGCTGGTGGACAAGGCTATCGCCACGGTAAAGCAGAATCTGCTGGAAGGCGCGATCCTGGTGATCGCCATCCTGTTCCTCTTCCTCGGCAACATCCGCGCGGCGCTGATCACTGCGATGGTCATCCCGCTGTCGATGCTGTTCACCTTCTCGGGCATGGTTGGCTACCGGATCAGCGCCAACCTGATGAGTCTCGGCGCTCTCGATTTCGGGATCATCATCGACGGCGCGGTGGTCATCGTCGAGAACTGCGTGCGGCGGCTGGCCCATGCGCAGGCGCGCCTCGGCCGGCCGTTGCGCCGGACGGAGCGCCTCCACGAGGTCTTCGCGGCTTCGAAGGAGGCGCGGCGGGCGCTGCTTTTCGGCCAGCTGATCATCATGGTGGTCTACCTGCCGATCTCCGCCCTCGCCGGCGTCGAGGGAAAGATGTTCCATCCGATGGCCTTCACCGTGGTCACGGCGTTGATCGGCGCGATGATCCTGTCCGTGACCTTCATCCCGGCGGCGGTCGCGCTGTTCATCGGCGACCGGGTGGCCGAGAAGGACAACCGGCTGATGCGCGCCGCGCGGCAGGCCTACGAGCCGGTGCTGGCGCGGGTGATGGCCAACACGCCGGTGGTGCTGACGGTGACCGCGGTGACCATCGTGCTGTCCGGCCTGCTGGTGATGCGCATGGGCAGCGAGTTCGTGCCCAGCCTTAACGAAGGGGACTTGGCGATCCAGGCGCTGCGCATTCCCGGCACCAGCCTGTCCCAGTCCGTCGACATGCAGCAGCGGCTGGAGGCGCGGCTGAAGGCCGAGTTCCCGGAGGTCGAGCGGGTCTTCGCGCGCACCGGCACGGCGGAGATCGCCTCCGATCCGATGCCGCCGAACATCTCCGACGGCTACATCATGCTCAAGCCCGAGTCCCAGTGGCCCGAGCCGAGGCGGAGCCGGGAGGCGTTGCTGGCGGCGATCCAGAAGGTCGCTGCCGAAATGCCGGGGAGCAGCTACGAGTTCTCCCAGCCCATCCAGCTGCGCTTCAATGAGCTGATCTCGGGTGTGCGCAGCGACGTGGCGATCAAAGTCTTCGGTGACGACATGGACGTGCTGAACGAGACGGCGGGGAGGATCGCCGCGCTGCTGGAGGAGATCCCCGGCGCGTCCGAGGTGAAGGTGGAGCAGACCACCGGCCTGCCGGTGCTGACCGTCAACATCGACCGCGACAAGACGGCGCGCTACGGCTTGAACGTCGGCGACGTGCAGGACGCGGTCTCCACGGCGATCGGCGGCCAGGAGGCGGGTACCCTGTTCGAGGGCGACCGCCGCTTCGACATCGTGGTGCGCCTGCCCGATGCGCTGAGGTCCGATCCGGAAGCACTCAAGCGTCTGCCGATTGCGCTGCCGCGCGGAAGCGGGGAAGGGCGGACGAGCTACATCCCGCTCGGCGAGGTGGCGAGCCTCGATCTGGCGCCGGGCCCCAACCAGATCAGCCGCGAGAACGGCAAGCGCCGCGTGGTGGTCAGCGCCAACGTGCGCGGACGCGACATCGGCTCCTTCGTCGCCGAGGCACAGTTGCGGCTGGAGGAGGTACCGATCCCGGTCGGCTACTGGAGGGCCTGGGGCGGCACCTTCGAGCAACTGGAGTCGGCGTCGCGGCGCCTGAAGATCGTCGTGCCGGTGGCGTTGCTGCTGGTGTTCATCCTGCTGTTCGTGATGTTCGGCAACGTGAAGGACGGCTTGCTGGTGTTCTCGGGGATCCCGTTTGCGTTGACGGGCGGAGTCGCGGCACTGTGGCTGCGCGACATTCCGCTGTCGATCTCGGCGGCCGTCGGCTTCATCGCCCTGTCCGGCGTGGCGGTGCTCAACGGCCTGGTGATGATCGCCTTCATCCGGAACTTGCGCGAGGAAGGGCGTTCGCTGGATGCGGCAATCCACGACGGCGCGCTGACCCGTCTGCGTCCCGTGCTGATGACGGCGCTGGTGGCGTCCCTGGGCTTCATCCCGATGGCCCTCGCCACTGGCACCGGTGCGGAAGTCCAGCGCCCCCTCGCCACCGTGGTCATCGGGGGCATCCTGTCTTCAACGGCGCTGACGCTGCTGGTGCTGCCGCTGCTGTATCGGTTGGTGCACGCCGGGGAGGCGCAGGAAGGCGGCGTGGCGATGACGCCCGCAACGGCGACCGACTGATGGCATGACAAAGGCCCATCCCGGGGGAGATGGGCCTTGCTTCACTGCTTCAACCGGTCAAGGTCACGCCGGAAGCGGCGTGTCCTGCATTGACCGGATATATGTCCTGGCAGGCCGACTATTGCCGGCTTACTTGGCGTCAGCTTCGCACTTCTTCATGAATGCGGTTTTGGCCGCACCAGCCAGGGGCTTCCCATTCTTGCCGACCGCCTTGTCCGCACAGGATGAGGGGGCCTTGGCCGTCGTTGCGCCGCCCTCGCACTTCTTCATGAATGCAGCTTTGGCTGCGCCGGCGAGGGGCTTGCCAGCTTTGCTCACGGCCTTGGCTTCACAGCCCGAGGCGGCAGGTGCTGCAGCGGCTGCTGCGGCCGGTTGAGCGGGAGCTTCAGCGTAAGCCATGCCAACAGAAAACAGACCAGCTACGAAACCCGCGATAATCTTGTTCATGCGTTTGACTCCCTTGCGTAAGAGGCCGTTTGCCCCAATGCCTTAACGTTTCGAAATCCACTGCGTTGACGCAGGAAGTTCGTCCGTCTTGTGTCCGTTGTCCGAGCCACTCCCTCCTGGGGACGGAGTCGGCGTTCAGTCTCGACGGTAATCCCGCTCCCGGTCTCTATCGCGGTCGCGGCCGTCGTCGTGGTCACGGCCACGGTCATTCCCGTAGCGTCCGCCGTCATCATCCCGGCGATCACCATGCGGGTGCCCGTAGCCACCGCGCCCCTCCCGGCCGGGGCCTCCATAGTAGGGGTCTGCGATGATGCAGCCGCTTAGCAAGGTGCAGGTCGCGACGAACGCTATCAACAGTATCGGCTTCATGATGCCTTGTTCTCCCAAGCTTACATCGGGTATCGATTATTGCCCGTGGTCTGTTGGGCGCTCATCAGATATGTGAATGAGCCCCTTTGCCCGCCAAAAAAGAGAAAAGCGGAACTTCCTGAGTCAGGATGTTCCGCTGAATTAGTCGGCTTCGCTGCAGACTTTCAACTTATGGCGTAACGCACACCTTAGCCGCAGGTGCCCACCGCGCCGCAGGCGGTGCAGAAGTCGCAGCCGTCCTTGCGGATCACCGAGTGGTTGCCGCACTCGTTGCACAGGGCGCCCTGCATCAGCTTGGGCTCGTTGTCGTCGCGGGGTGACTCGAGGATGCCCATCTCGCGGGTCGGGTAGCCGGCTTCGTCGAGCACGCCCAGCATCGCGTAGCGGTGGATGATCAGCGCAGCCAGGTAGGCCACGGTGGACGGCCAGTTTTGCTGGCGGCGGGTGCCGGGCACGAAGGCCATGAAGTCGCCCAGGGGTTCCGGGTAGTCGATCAGCTTGCGCAGCTTCATGCCGATCCAGGCCGGGTCCATCACGCGCATGTCGAGGGACAGGATGCGGGACAGGCCGTCCAGGGCGCGCGGGTAGTTGCCCGACAGCCACATGGAGTAGGGGCGGGTGACGCCGTCCGGCAGGGTGATTTCCTTCAGGCCGAGCACGAAGTCTTCGCCGGTGGCCGGGTTCTGGATGTCGACGGTCCAGGACAGCGTGCCGTCGGTGCCGGTCTTGGGTTCCTGCAGGGAGAACACACTGTCGAGCACCGGAGTCGGCAGCTCGCCGTCGAGGGCTTCCAGCTTTTCGCAGCGGTAGCGCACCACCTGGGCGAAGGCGGACACGACGCCCGGCATCAGCTTCTGTTCGCCATGGGGCGGGAAGCGCATTTCGAAGGACTTTTCGCCGACGGTCTTGGCCAGGGCTTCGAGCTTGAGCTTGAGCCAGCCGCGGTCGTTGGCGCGCATGTCCATCGACAGGGTCTTGGCGACGGCGCCCAGGCCACGGGGCTGGTCGGCACCGTTGACCCATACTTCGAACGGGAAGGCGCCCTTGGACGCGCTGTCTTCGACCGGGTCCATGTGGCCGACGAACAGCGCGAAGTTGCCCTGCGGCGTGTTGAGCATGTAGGTCCAGGCGGAGTTGCCGTCCGGCAGGTCCGGGCGGCCCGGCCAGCGCAGGGAGGACAGCACCGGTGCCGGCAGGTTCTTGATGGACAGGCGGCGGTTGGTGTCGTCGGAGATTTCCAGATCGTGGGGCTGCTTCTGCTCGGTGCTCGGCGTAACGGACAGCACGGAGCCCAGCACGCTGTTGGGCCGGTAGGTGGCCAGACCCTTCAGGCCGGACTTCCAGGCCTCCAGGTAGAGGTTCTCGAACTCCGCGTAGGGGTAGTCCTCGGGGACGTTCACCGTCTTGGAGATGGAGGTGTCGATGTACGGGGCGACGGCCGCGACCATGTCCTTGTGGGCCTTGGCGGAGATCTCCAGCGCGGTCACGAAGTACTCGGGCAGCTTGGAAACGTCACCGCCCTGGTGCTTGTACAGGCGCCATGCGTAGTCCTCGACCGCGTATTCCTTGAAGGTGCCGTCGGCCATCCGCTTCTTGCGGGTGTAGGTGTAGGAGAACGGCGGTTCGATGCCATTGGACGCGTTGTCGGCGAAGGCCAGGCTGATCGTGCCGGTGGGGGCGATGGACAGCAGGTGGGAGTTGCGCAGGCCGTGTTTGCGGATCTTGTCTTTCACCTCGTTGGGCAGGCGCGATGCGAAGTTGCCGCCGGACAGGTACATGTCGGCATTGAACAGCGGGAAGGCGCCGCGCTCCTTGGCCAGCTCGACGGAGGCCAGGTAGGCTTGGTCGCGCATGAATTCGGAGATCTTGGTGGCCATCTCGCGGGCGGCGTCTGTGTCGTAGCGCAGGCGCAGCATGGCCAGCGCGTTGCCGAGGCCGGTGAAGCCAAGGCCGACGCGGCGCTTGGACTGGGCTTCGGCGTGCTGCTGCTCCAGCGGCCAGTGGGTCGCTTCGAGTACGTTGTCGAGCATGCGGATGGAGGTTTCGACGGTCTTGGCGAAGCCGGCGAAGTCGAAGCTGGCCTTCTCGCTGAAGGCGTCCTTCACGTACAGGGTCAGGTTGATCGAGCCCAGGCAGCAGCAGCCGTAGGAGGGCAGGGGCTGTTCGGCGCAGGGGTTGGTGGCCTCGATGGTCTCGCAGTAGTAAAGGTTGTTGTCCTTGTTCATGCGATCGAGGAACAGGATGCCCGGCTCCGCGTGATCGTAGGTGGAGCGCATGACCTGATCCCACAGGTCGCGAGCGCGCACCTTGCGGTACACCCACAGGCCATCTTCGCGCTTGTAGCCGCCGGCGTCCTTGATGTCGTTGGACGGTTCGGCCTTGTGGGCCAGCTCCACGTCGCCATCGGTTTCCACGGCCTGCATGAACAGATCGGTCACGGCGATGGACACGTTGAAGTTGGTCAGGTCGCCATGGTCCTTGGCGTGGATGAATTCCTCGATGTCCGGGTGGTCGCAGCGCAGCACGCCCATCTGGGCGCCGCGGCGGGAACCGGCGGATTCGACGGTCTCGCAGGAGCGGTCGAAGACGCGCATGTAGGAGACGGGGCCGGAGGCGTTGGACTGGGTGCCGCGCACCATCGCGCCCTTCGGACGGATGGAGGAGAAGTCGTAGCCGACGCCGCCACCGCGACGCATGGTCTCGGCGGACTGGGCGAGGGCGGTGTAGATGCCGCAGCGGCCATCCACGGATTCGGTGATTGAGTCGCCGACCGGCTGCACGAAGCAGTTGATCAGCGTGGCAGCGAGGTTGGTGCCGGCGGCGGAGTTGATGCGGCCGGCAGGCACGAAGCCCCGTTCCTGCGCTTCGAGGAACTTGGCTTCCCAAAAGGCGCGCTTTTCTTCGACCTCGATGGAGGCCAGCGCACGGGCGACACGAGCGCGCACGTCGCCAACACTCTGCTCGTTACCTTTGGCGTATTTCTCGAGCAGAACTTCGCCGGAGATATCCTGCGATTCGAGCGTGGCGGCAGATGCGGGCTGGGCTTTGGCGTTTTTTGTGGTGGCGGTCATGGCTCTTGGATGGCTTATTGGTAATGATCTGAAGCGGCGCATAGCTTACTCCAAGGCGTAAAATCGGCAAAATATTTTAGTTGTTTAAAATCATGTGCTTATAAAAGTCAACAGTGCGATTAAAAGAAATTTTATACTACATTTAGTAGTGTTTTTAGCGGGGGAAATCAAGGGGTTTTCCCCGCAAAGCACCCCAGGGCATTGATTTGGCGGAACAAATAGGGGGTTGTGGGATGCCGATCAAAAACCAGTTCGCAAGTAGGGGTATTCAGCGTGAGCCCAGGCGGGGGCGTACTGCGTGATCGCAAGGAGAAAACGTGCATAGAACCGCAGTTGGCAAGCTGACGGCAGTCGCCAGCGCATTGGTCGTCGGACTGTTGTCAAGTCCGGCATGTTCTCAAACCGGCGAACCAAGCCGTATCGAGCGGGTGTCCGGATGCGGCATGTCGAAAGAGCACGGCATCCCCACAACGGCCTCCCAGATGCTCCAGCACCTCGCGACAGCGCTGAAAGCGGGAAGCTTTCTCCAACCCGAATCCTTTAGTCCCGAAGCTCTGGCTTGCGTCTTTGGCAGCTACGCATTCACATCATTGCCGAAACCGCCCCCAGACCTGGACCTTGCATTCGAGGATGCGGTACTCGCTTCGCCTCTGCGCACGCAATACACCGGCTTGCGGTCAGGCTATCTATTCCTCAGGTTCCCTGAGCTAGATTCACCGCGTTTCAACATCACGGCCTCGGTTCGAGCTGTCGATGAACGCTTCACCATAGAAAAGGTGATCGAGATCTTCGGCCTCCCCTCCGAAGTGAATGACTGGGTTTCGTACGGCCCACCACTCCACGGTCAGGCTGAACCACCTCGCAAGCGAGATGGATTGAAAAATGCACGCGTATTTTTTGAGTTCAAGTCAACCGACCATTGGTCACGGATTTCATTCCCGACCAGCGAGTACGGCATCGTTACCGGATTTCAAGCAGCTGGTGGGAGGAGGCGGCCATGACGACTACAGGGCCGACCTCGGATTTGGTGTTGCTTTGATCGAAGCCGGCCCGGATGTCCGGCAGAGCCCGCTCGGCCGCTTCGGTGGTGACGCTGGCCGGTCACCATCTTCGTGCTGCGGCTGTCATTCGTTCCGCTCGTGCTGATGCAACTGCAGGTGGGTCAGGTCGTATGACTGGCCTGCAGGCGCGTATGCAGTACCTGCGCGAGTTGGCGGACCTCATCGCCCATCACTGAGCAGGCCAGCAGGAAGCTGTCGCGCATTTCTTTCGACTGGATCCGGAACATGCAGCCCTGTTCGTCCAGCGTGACTGCAAGTAGGGCACGGAGTTGAAGCTGGTGCGCCTGGACATCTTCCAGCAACTGGCGGCCCGGGGAGCGGGGCGCGTCGTCAGGCGTGGTCAGGTCCTGTGTCGACGGGGATGGCTTGGTTGAGATGAGTGTCTCCGGCATTTTTATCGTATTTCTTGAAAAAACACGCACAGTACGGAGTGCACATTTCACATTTGGAACTGGGCGATGACCAAATCGTGACAAAGCGCCTGGCAAAGGCGCACATGGCTTGATCGCTATCGCGAGTCTTGCAATGAAACCTTCACACTCTTGCTTCGATATTTCTATAATATTTGAAATATGGAAACACTTAACGCCGCCGAGCTTCTCGCTGCCTTGGGCCACGAGTCCCGTCTGAGCATCTTCCGTTTGCTGGTGGAAGCGGGCACGGAGGGGCTGTTCCCCAGCGCGATTGGAGAAAAACTAGGCCTGCCCGCTCCGACCCTGTCCTTTCACCTGTCCCATCTCACCCGGGTGGGGCTTATCCGGGGACAGAAGGAGAGCCGCTTCATCCGCTACGCGGCCGAGTACGCGACGATGGACGAGCTCATTGCCTTCCTGACCAGCAACTGCTGTCAGGGCGAGGCCTGCCTGCCCAAAACCTCCGCCTGCGACACCATTGCGAAGCGCAGGAAGCTCGGCGACAGCACCTCTTCTTGCGAAAAGGAATCATCGTGACCGAACGTGCCCTGAACGTCCTGTTTCTCTGCACCGGCAACTCCGCGCGCAGCATCCTGGCCGAGGCGATTCTCAATCATGTCGGCAATGGCCGCTTCAAGGCCTACAGCGCCGGCAGCCATCCTAATGGTGCTGTGAATCCGTACGTGCTCGACCTGCTCAGGCAGCAAGGCCTGCCCACCGAGGGCTTGCGCAGCAAGCGCTGGGACGAGTTCGCAACGGCCGATGCGCCGAAGCTCGATTTCGTCTTCACCGTTTGCGACAACGCCGCCGGTGAGGTCTGCCCGGTGTGGCCGGGCCAGCCGATGACGGCCCACTGGGGCATCGAAGATCCGGCCATGGCCGAGGGGGACGAGGCGGCCAAGCGCCATGCGGTGTCGATGGCCTTCCGCTTGCTCAATCGCCGCATCGCGCTGTTCGCGAGCCTGCCCATCGGCAAGCTCGATGCGCTGTCCCTGCAGAACGAATTGAACACCATTGGCGACCTTCGCAAGACCGGCGAATAAGCCCGACCATTCCGAGATACGACCATGTCCCAACTGAAGACCGTGCTGGTGCTATGCACAGGCAACTCCTGTCGCTCCCAGATGGCCGAGGCCATCCTCAATCACGAACTGGCCGGCCAGGTCCGCGCGCTGTCCGCCGGCACCCTGCCGCAGCCCAAGGTAGCCGATGGCGCCATTGCCGCATTGAAGGCCGCCGGCCTGCCCACCGAAGGTCTCCATCCGAAGACCATCGACGCGGTGATGGATGAGCCCATCGACCTGGTGGTGACCGTCTGCGACAACGCCAAGGAGAGCTGTCCGATCTTCCCGCGCCCGGTGCCGCGCATGCACATGCCTTTCCACGACCCTCATGGCGAGCCGCTGGAGAGCTTCGTCCGGGTGCGCGACGAGATCCGTGAGCAGTTGGTTCCCGTCGTTCGCACCGCGCTGGAGCTGTAAGCATGTCGGCCCAATGTGAAATGACCGCCAAGGTCGCCGCCGGCGCGCCGATGGGTTTCTTCGAGCGCTACCTGACGGTGTGGGTCTTCCTGTGCATCGTCGCTGGCATCGCGCTCGGCCAGTTCGCACCGGGCGTCTTCCAGACCATCGGCCGTCTGGAGGTCGCCCAGGTGAATCTGCCGGTGGGCCTGCTGATCTGGGTGATGATCATCCCGATGCTCGTAAAGGTGGATTTCGGTGCGCTGCACGAAGTGAAGCAGCACGTGCGCGGCATTGGCGTGACCCTGTTCGTGAACTGGCTGGTCAAGCCGTTCTCGATGGCCTTGCTGGGCTGGCTGTTCGTGCGCAACCTGTTTGCCCCGATGCTGCCGGCAGACCAGCTCGACAGCTACGTGGCCGGCCTCATCCTGCTGGCCGCGGCGCCGTGCACCGCGATGGTCTTCGTGTGGAGCAAGCTGTCGGACGGCGATCCGCTGTTCACCCTGTCGCAGGTTGCGCTGAACGACACGATCATGGTGTTCGCCTTCGCGCCGCTGGTCGGCCTGCTGCTCGGTATCTCGGCGATCACCGTGCCGTGGGCGACCCTGCTCACCTCGGTGGTGCTCTACATCGTGATTCCGGTGGCGCTGGCCCAGCTGTGGCGCAAGGCCTTGCTGGCGAAGGGGCAGGCCTCCTTCGACGCGGCGATGGCGAAGATCGGGCCGTGGTCCATCTCGGCGCTGCTCGCCACGCTGGTGCTGCTGTTCGCCTTCCAGGGCAAGGCCATCCTGGAGCAGCCGCTGGTCATCGCGCTGCTGGCGGTGCCCATCCTCATCCAGGTTTTCTTCAACTCGGCGCTGGCCTACTGGCTCAACCGCGCTGTGGGAGAGAAGCATAATGTGGCCTGTCCGTCGGCGCTGATCGGCGCGTCCAACTTTTTCGAGCTCGCCGTCGCGGCGGCCATCAGCCTGTTCGGCTTCGAGTCGGGCGCGGCGTTGGCCACCGTGGTCGGGGTGCTGATCGAAGTGCCGGTGATGCTGCTGGTGGTGAAAGTCGTCAATGCATCGAAGGGCTGGTACGAGGCCCGCTGAATTTTCCGAGGAGACCATCATGAAAAAGCTTGAAGTGTTCGATCCAGCCATGTGCTGTTCGACCGGCGTGTGCGGTGTGGATGTGGACCCGGTGCTGGCCCAGTTCGCCGCGGACCTGAAGTGGGTGGAGGAACACGGTGTGACGGTCGCCCGCCATAACCTTGGTCAGGAACCCCAGGCCTTCGCCGCCAACCCCGCGGTGCTCAAGGAGATGGAAGCTGGGATGGAACGCCTGCCCATCGTCACGGTGGATGGTCACATCGTGTCCACCGGCATGTATCCGTCCCGTCAGCAACTGGTGCAGAAGCTTGGCATCGTGCTGAAGACGGAGGAGAAGCCGCGCATCAAGATCAGTGCGGCCGGGGGCTGCTGCGACCCGAAGTCAGGCTGCTGCTGACCGGAGGAGACAAATCATGGCCCTCCCACGCACCGATACGCGTTACCTGTTCTTTACCGGCAAGGGGGGCGTCGGCAAGACGTCCCTGTCCTGCGCCACCGGCCTGGCCCTGGCCGAGGCCGGCAAGCGGGTGCTGATCGTGAGCACCGACCCGGCGTCCAATCTGGACGAGGTGCTCGGCGTGCAGCTGGGCCAGGTGCCGACGGGCATTCCCGGTGCGCCGGGGCTGTGTGCCCTCAACATCGACCCGGAAGCAGCCGCCCACGCCTATCGGGAGCGGATGGTCGCGCCTTACCGCGGCATCCTGCCGGCGGCGGCCATCCAGAGCATGGAGGAGCAGTTCTCCGGCGCGTGCACGGTGGAGATCGCCGCCTTCGACGAGTTCTCCAAGCTGCTCGGCGATCCGGCGGCGACGGCCGACTTCGAGCACGTCATCTTCGACACCGCTCCGACCGGCCACACGCTGCGCCTGCTGACCCTGCCGTCAGCCTGGGATGAGTTCATCTCGTCGTCCACCGGTGGCGCATCCTGCCTCGGCCCGCTGGCCGGACTCGAAAAGCAGAAAGCCTTGTATGCGGCAACGGTGGCACGGCTGTCGAATGCGGCGGAAACCACGGTGATCCTGGTCAGCCGCGCGGAAGCCGCCTCGCTGCGGGAAGCCGAGCGCACGCGGGGCGAACTGGCGGAGCTGGGCATCCGCAACCAGATGCTGGCCATCAACGGGCTCTTCGCGGTCGGCCAGTCGGACGACGCCATCGCGACGGCCATGTCGCGACGTGCCGCCGATGCGCTCGCCGGCATGCCTGCAACATTGGCGGCATTGCCCGGCTGCACGATTCCGTTCCTGCCCAAGGGCACGGTCGGCCTCGACGCGCTGCGCGTGATGGCGCATCCCGAAACGGCAGCGCACGCCACCTCGAACGACATGCCGGCCACCGCGCTGCCGCCGGGCCTTGCCGGCCTGGTGGACGAGATGGCCTGTTCCGGCCACGGCGTGGTGATGACGATGGGCAAGGGCGGCGTTGGCAAGACCTCGGTCGCGGCGGCGATTGCGGTGGCGCTCGCGCAGCGGGGCGGCAAGGTCGTGCTGTCCACCACCGACCCGGCGGCCCACGTGGCGGCCACGCTGGACGGGGCCATCCCCGGTCTGTCCGTCACGCGCATCGACCCACGCCGGGAAGTCGCCGACTACACCGCGGAAGTCCTCGCCAAGGCCGGCAAGAGTCTCGACGCCGGTGGCCTGGCGATGCTGGAGGAAGACCTGCGTTCGCCGTGCACCGAGGAGATCGCGGTCTTCCGCGCCTTTGCGCGCACCGTGGATGAAGGAAAAGACGGCTTCGTGGTGCTGGATACCGCACCGACCGGCCACACCATCCTGCTGCTCGACGCTGCCGAGGCCTATCACCGGGAGGTCATGCGCACCCAGGGCGACATGCCGGAGTCGGTACGCCAGTTGCTGCCACGGTTGCGTGACCCCGCCTACACCCATGTGTTGATCGTGACGCTGCCCGAAGCCACGCCCGTGCATGAGGCCGAGCGCCTGCAGGGCGACCTGGCCCGGGCCGGCATTACACCCTACGCCTGGGTCATCAACCAGTCCCTACTGGCCAGTGGCACCGCCGACCCGCTGCTGTGCCAGCGTGGTCGCTACGAAGTGCCCTTCGTACGGCGGGTGGGCGACGAGCTGGCAAGCCGCTGTGCGTTGATTCCTTGGCTGGCCGAAGAACCGGTGGGCAAGGCTGGATTGGAACAGCTGGTTCGTTGAGGGCATCCGATAGGCATGGGCACTGGGTCTGGGCGTGCAAGGTGGCGCTGACCATGCCTGTGCCTGCAGCCGCCGCGGTGCCCACAATCTCGCAGCTGAACTGCTCATCCGGCGCAATATTCCCGTCAAGACCTGCAGCAATCTCTGGGCGTTTCGGGACAACCCTGCTGGGGGGGCCACTATCTCGGGTCCGCACATCGGCGGACTTTCTTTCGGTTATGTACCCCAGCACACTGAAAGCTTCCGGCACCGGTAAGACAATTTCTTTGGGAAGGTATTGGTAAATCCGACGGGTTGTTGTGGTCGGTCCCGAAGGCGTCCTTCCCCGCTTTGATTGCCCGGGCCTCCGGGTAGCGCCTGCGCCAGCTATTCACCAATACTCACAAGGAGTTTCTCATGAGTGATCTGATTGAATCGGGTATGACTCGCGCCTCCTCTCAAGGTACTGCCGAGCACCCTGCTGAACGGGTGTCTCATGTATTTTCCGCCGTTTATCCAAGTCGGGAGGAGTCTGAGGGTGTGCGCCAGTTGCTTGAGGAGCAGGGAGTTCCTGCTGTGGATATCCGGATCGTTCATGAAGCCCCGAGTCCGGTAGCAGGAGAGCTCAGCGACGATGTGCTAAAGGACATGGTGGTCGATGGCAGCATCGGTACTGTGATGGGTACGGGAATTGGCGCCCTTGGCGCCCTCGCCATCGTGTTCTCCAGCATGACCCTGTTTGTTGCCGCCCCGGTCGTTGCCCCACTTGCGATGCTCGGCTGGTTTGCGGGCATCGGCGGCATTGTCGGTGCCGCTGTCGGGGCTAACCGCAAGGAGGGGCGTTTTTCTGAATTGGTGACCGATGCCATCCAGGCTGGCAATACAGTCCTGGTGGTCCACACCCATAACGACGTTGACAGGGAGCGGGTCAGAGCAACCCTGGAAGCCTCATTCCGAGGTCGTGATGGCGTGCCTACCGAGAGCACCGAGACCCCCTGAGCCGCCGGTCTCGGGTGTGCCCTAACCAACAGACGACGCCTTGCAGGGTGTCTATCGTGGTTCCGGGAGCGCCATCGGCTTGGCATGACGTTCTGACTATCTTCCCCAAGCGAATGATCAGGAGGTTGTTATGAACTATGAAGAGCGCGACCACTACGGCATCTACAAGGCCAATATCAGCGGCGGAATCGGGGACGACGCGGGGAAGGGGCCCGGGCCGGCGCTGATGGGAGCCGACACGCTGATCGGTAACGATGTGTATAGCCGCAAGGCCGAGATGCTGGGTGAAGTGAAGGAGATCATGCTGGATATGCGGACGGGGCGAATTGCCTATGCGGTGCTTTCCTTCGGAGGGTTCATTGGCATTGGTGACAAGCTCTTTGCCATACCTTGGGAGGCCCTGACCCTTGACACCATGAACAAGCGTTTCGTGCTTGACGTGGAGAAAGAGCGACTTGAGCGTGCTCCGGGATTCGACAAAGACAAATGGCCCGACATGGCCAACCCGGCATGGGCTGAGGATATCCACGCCTACTACGGCAAAGCCATGTACTCGGTCTAGTACGCAAGGCCCGCATAAGCACTACGTGTGCAGACGCACGAGCAACATCTTGCCTGCGGCAAGGCTGAACACACCGGCTTCCATTGCCCTACCATTCGCCCCTTCGCTTCTGCCTGCCCGCAGGCTCTTGTCGTGCCGGTCCGCGTGAAGGGGAATTTTACATTCTCGTTAGTGCGATGGCGTACCGACATGTCACAGGATCACGGGCATTGTTCCCTCACCGTATGACCTGTACTACCGCAGGTCACGGAATTAAGCCAGAGGTGCATATGACCCAGTCTATCGAACAGCGCATACCGAGTGAAATCTCGATATGCACCCCGCCGTGCGAGGAGCTTGACCCCGTGGCACCCCGCAGGACATTCCTCCGGGCCAGGCCTGATTATCACGTCAGGCACTCGGTTGACGATGTCTTGGTGCAGCCAATGCCGGAGGGGACGGTCATGGATCCGGTGCAGTTCGCTTCATCTCCGGATGCGGTTCAGGTCATCCATGCGCCGGGCCGAGATGATGTAGGCCGGCAGCGCGTCGCCATCATTCGAGACGGCAAGGACTGAACCGTGCAGGTATTGCGGTCACAGGATCGCCATTGATAAGGACGAAAGCATGAGCAAGCGCGATGACATCAAGACCGAGACCCTCATGGAAAGACCTCATGTCGTGCTCGCAACGCCCACCGATCTGAAAGGCAAGGCCACCCGGGAAATTGCCGGGGCCATGAATGCGATCCTCGCGGACGTGTTCAGCATTTACCTGAAGACCAAGAATTTCCACTGGCACATGAGTGGTCCTCATTTCCGGGACTACCACCTCTTGTTGGACGAACAGGCAGACCAGCTCTACGCGATGACCGATCCGATCGCCGAACGGACCCGCAAGCTGGGGGGCAATACGCTGCGATCGATCGGACACATTTCCCGCCTGCAGCGGGTTTCGGACAATGATGCCGAGTACGTGGAGCCTCTCGAGATGCTGGCCGAACTCTGCACGGACAACGTCATGCTTGTTGCACATTTTCGTGAAGTGCATGATTTATGTGTCGAGCACCGGGATATCGCGACGGCCAGCCTGATTGAAGTGTGGATCGACGAGGCGGAAAGACGTACATGGTTCCTGTTCGAAGCGAGCCGTACGGATCAGTCGAGTCCGCCGCAGGGCGAGTAGTCCTGATCAAACTTGCCGAACATATGTGCCGGGTGCGGCGCATAAGGAGGACAGGCCGGCAGCAGTGTTGCCCATCGACGGCGGTGCGGCGGGCTGGCCTGAATGGGCATTGAGCCATGTGATCCATTCCGGCCACCAGGAGCCCTCGTGGGTGGGGGCTGCCATGAGCCATGCGTCAGGGTTGAAATAGCGGCCATCGCGGGGGCGGGTGAGAATCTGGTAGCTGCGACCGGGGACGCCGGGCGGATTGACGATGCCCACGTTGTGACCACCTGAACTGAGTAGAAAGGTGATGGGGACGTCGGCGAGCAAGTGCAGTTTGTGCACCGAACGCCATGGCGCGACGTGGTCCCGCAGGGTGGCAACGCAGAAGATCGGACAGGTGAAGTCCGTCAGCGCCACAGGTTGCGTGCCCACCGGGTAGCGGCCGCTGGCCAGATCGTTGTTGAGGAACAGGCGTCGCAGGTACTCGGTGTGCATGCGGTAGGGCAGGCGGGTTCCGTCGGCGTTCCACGCCATGAGGTCGTTCATCGGATGGCGATCGCCCAACAGGTAGTCCTTCAGCAGTCGCGACCACACGAGATCACGGGAATTGAGCAGCTGGAAGGCGCCGGCCATCTGAGTGGTGTCCAGGTATCCCTGGTCCCACATGATGTCTTCCAGGAAGCTGACCTGGCTGTTGTCTATGAACAAAGCCATCTCTCCCGGCTCCGTGAAGTCGGTCTGTGCCGCCAGCATCGACACCGAGGCCAGGCGCTCGTCGCCGTCGCGTCCCATGGCGGCTGCAGCAATTGCCAGAAGGGTGCCGCCCAGGCAATAGCCCGTGGCATGGACCCCTTGTCCTGGCACCACCGCGGTGATCGCATCGAGCGCATCCATCACCCCCAGGTGCAGGTAGTCATCCATGCCCAGGTCACGACCTTCGGGGCCAGGATTGGCCCACGAAATGGTGAACACCGTATACCCCTGGCCCACCAAATAACGGATCAAGGAGTTGCCTGGAGAGAGATCGAGTATGTAGTACTTCATGATCCATGACGGAACGATCAGGATCGGCTCGGGCCGCACTTGCGGAACGGAAGGGGCATACTGGATGAGCTCGATCAGGCTGTTCCGGAAGATCACCTGGCCTGGTGTGACCGCCACCTCGCGCCCAACCCGGGAGGCCTGTGCCCCCGGTGGTCCGGACTTCGACTGTTGGCGCTGTATATCAGCCATAAGATTGCGCAGGCCCTGGACCAGATTGGCGCCACCGGTTCGAGCGGTGCGCTCCAGCACTTCCGGATTGGTCCACAGGAAATTGGCCGGCGACAGTATGTCCAGCAGTTGCCTGACGGTGAAGTTGACGACGTTCTCATGATGAGGTGATACGCCGCGCACGCCGGTCGTTGCCTTTTTCCACCACTCTTCAGTGAGCAGGAAGGACTGGCTCAACACATTGAACGGCCAGGTCTGCCAGCCAGGGTGGGTGAAACGGCGATCAGGCAGGAATGGATCAAGACCCAGAGTGCCGGGTGGGCGGGGGGACTGCTGCAAACGGTTGGGAAGCTGCATGAAGGCATTGACAAGCTCCTGGGCGAGCTTGGCCTGTTCTGCTGGATTGTGTGAGAGGTGCATGAGCCAGTCTTCGAAGGCCATGACCAGTGCTGCGGGCGAGATACCACCTGTCAGATGGGCGAGCTGAGCGTGGGCGAGGCGGTCGAGATTGCCGCCTGGCAAGGGAATCTCGGTGGTGGGAACATGTTTCATCGGGAATATGTTTTCCTGGGGTGATCGACTGCAGCGAGCATTGCCCTGCAACCATTTCATGTCTGTATGGCAGCGCACCTTGGGTGCATTTGAGTGCGTCAGCGCACAGAGGGCCATGGCTAACCGCCGCATAGTGATGAAGTTGCCATCCAGCCGCTCAACCGCCCATGCCGGTATGCGTGCTGCCGCTTCATCTTCAAGGGAGAGGCAAGATGCGTGATCGCCCCCAATCGGCCGCCGAGGAGGCTGCCAACAGCATCAGCCATGGGCTGGGCTTCATCCTGGCTTTGACTGCAGCGCCGGATCTGATTGCCGCCAGTGCGCAGCAGGGAAGGGCCGCGAACATATTTGGTGCCTGTGTTTTCGCAGTCACCATGGTGATGCTGTACTTCAGCTCAATGCTCTACCACGCGATCCCGGCCCACAAGGACAGGACGAAGCGCCGTTTGGCCAAGCTGGATCATGGTGCGATCTACTTGTTCATTGCCGGAAGCTACACACCCTTTGCCCTGGGTGTTCTCGACGGAGCCTGGGGCTGGACCCTCCTTGGCCTGGTTTGGGGACTGGCGGCTGTCGGTCTGGTGCTGAAGGCCTTCGATCGCCTGTCAAACCCTTACCTGTCTACGGGGCTCTACCTGGTTATGGGCTGGCTAGTGGTGATTGCTGCCGTGCCACTGATCGAGAGAGTCTCCCAGACTGGGCTGGCGTGGCTGGTCGCCGGAGGCCTGGCCTATACGGGCGGAGTGGCCTTCTACCTGACCGACGCTCGCCTCAAGTTCGGCCACTTCATCTGGCATATGTTCGTGATGGCTGGGACGACCTGCCATTTCTTTGCCGTGCTCGGGTACGCCGGCTGATCCCTCAGGTTTCTGCTTTGAGGGCCCCGGGCGTGAGCGGTAGCGTCATGTTTCATGCCTCTTCCGGATCCGCCTGTGCCTCGGTTAGAATCCGGCCAGTGGAGATGGCATTCCTCCTTAACCGCCCTCGGGGCTGATGATGCCTGCATCGATTCCTGGTCAAGCCGGGCGGTGCAGGCATTTTTTACGCCTGTTCGCTTGTCCAGCTCCCCAACTCGTACTCGGACAAGCATGAAACGACTCAAGCAACTCGAACAGATCGATCTGATTCCCTATCTCGGGAAGTGGATCCTGCTGGCCAGCGCCGTCGCCGCCCTGGCCGGCACGGCGTCGGCCTTCTTCCTGTACGCGCTGGAATGGGCCACCGCCACGCGCATCCGCTACCCGTGGCTGATCGGCTTCCTGCCCCTGGCCGGCTTCGCGGTGGGCTGGCTCTACCTGCGTTTCGGGCAGCGTGTCGAGGCAGGCAACAACCTGCTGATCGACGAGATCCACGATCCAAAGAAGGTCATCCCGTTCCGCATGGCGCCGCTGGTGCTGGGAGGAACCGTAGTGTCCCACCTGTTCGGCGCCTCGGTGGGGCGGGAAGGGACTGCGGTGCAGATGGGCGGCGCGCTCGCCGATCAGCTCACGCAGCTGTTCCGGCTGCGGCACGAGGACCGGCGCATCATCCTGATGGCCGGCATCAGCGCTGGCTTTTCGTCGGTGTTCGGCACGCCGCTCGCCGGCGCCATCTTCGGGCTGGAGGTGCTGGCCATCGGCCGCCTGCATTACGACGCGATCCTGGCCTGCGTGGTGTCGGCCATCGTCGCCGAGCAGGTGGGCCTGCTGTGGGGGATCCAGCATACTCACTACGTCATTCCCCATATCCCGGCCTTCTCGGCCTGGGGCTTGGTGGCGATGATCCTGGCCGGCGTGGTCTTCGGCCTGGCCGGCAAGCTGTTCGCCGATTCGACCCACGTTCTGGGTGGCTGGATGAAGGCGCGCATTGCCTATGCGCCGCTGCGGCCGCTGATCGGCGGTGCGCTCATCGCCGCGGTCGCCTGGTGGTTGAGCGCGGAGCGTTATCTTGGCCTCGGCATCCCGGTGATCGTCGAGGCCTTCCAGCATCCCCTGTCGCCGCTCGATTTCATCGCCAAGCTGGGCTTCACGGTCGCGTCGCTGGGCAGCGGCTTCAAGGGGGGCGAGGTGACGCCGCTGTTCTACATCGGCGCGACGCTCGGCAATGCGCTGGCGCCCTTGCTCGACATGCCCTTCGCGCTGCTGGCTGGCATCGGCTTCGTCGCGGTCTTTGCGGGCGCCGCCAATACGCCGATCGCCTCGACGCTGATGGCCATGGAGATCTTCGGTTCGGAGATTGGCGTGTTCGCTGCAATTGCCTGCGTGGTGAGCTATCTCTTCTCGGGGCACACGGGCATCTACCGATCCCAGCGCGTGGGACAGGGCAAGCACCGGCCGCCACCGACCGGGATGAAGCTTGGCGAGTTGCCCGCCTATCGGAAGGCGCGGAGCCTCCGCGCCCGGGACTCCTCCGCCGAAACGCCGCCGGGCGACAATCACTGAGCTTGGTCCGTGCAGCCCCCGTGCCGTCCTTCGACGCACGGGGGGCCGGAGCTTGAGTTCCGGGTTCGGCCGCAACCGACCCCGGTGCTGGCCTCAGACCCGCTCCAGCACCACCGCGATGCCTTGCCCGACGCCGATGCACAGGCTGACCACCGCGTAGCGCCCGCCACGCCGGTGCAGTTCCCGCGCGGCGCTGTAGGCCAGGCGCGCTCCGGAGGCGCCGAGGGGGTGGCCGATGGCGATGGCGCCGCCGTTGGGATTGACCCGCGGGTCGTCGGCGGACAGGCCGAGCAGTTTGAGGCAGGCCAGCACCTGGGTGGCGAAGGCTTCGTTGATCTCGATGAGATCCACGTCGGCGAGGTGCAGGCCGGCGCGTTCCAGTGCCTTCGGGATCGCCTGGGCCGGGCCGATGCCCATGATGCGCGGCGCCACGCCGCTGACTGCGCCTGCCAGGATGCGCGCCAGCGGGCGGACGCCGGCCTTGTCGCCAATGGCCGCGTTGCCGACCAGCAGCGCGGCGGCGCCATCGTTGATGCCGGAAGCGTTGCCGGCCGTCACCACGCCGCCGGCGAACAGCGGCTTTAGGCCGGACAGGCTGTCGTAGGTGCTCTCGGGACGGGGATGCTCGTCCTCGAAGACCATTGCCGGCGGCGATTTGCGGCCGGTCGGCACGGCGATCGGCAGGATCTCGCCTTCGTAGAAGCGGTCGGCTTTGGCGGCGGCATATCTGGCCTGGGAGGCGGCGGCGAAGCGGTCGGATTCCTCGCGGCCGATGCCGAACTCTGTGGCCAGGTTGTCCGCCGTTTCGGGCATGGAGTCGTTGCCGTAGGCCTCGATCAGCTTCGGGTTGGGGAAGCGGGCGCCGATGGTGGTGTCGAAGACCTTGAAGTCGCGGCCAAAGGCGGACTCCGACTTGGCGACGACGAAGGGGGCGCGGGTCATGCTCTCCACGCCGCCTGCCACGTAGAGCTGGCCTTCGCCGCAGCTCACTGCGCGGGCGGTGTCGAGCACTGCGGCGAGGCCGCTGCCGCACAGGCGGTTGACCGCCTGGCCGGGCACGCTGGCGGGCAGTCCGGCGAGCAGCGCCGCGTGACGGCCGACATTGCGGCCGTCTTCGCCGGACTGGCAGGTGCAGCCGAGCACCACGTCCTCGATGTCCTCGGGCTTGAAGCTGCTGCGGGCCAGCAGCTCGCGGATCACTGTGGCGGCGAGGTCGTCGGGGCGCACGTTGGCGAGCTTGCCGGCGTGGCGGGTGATCGGGGAGCGCAGACCGGCGTAGATGTAGGCGTCGAGCATGGTTGTCGTCCTTGATGTTCTTGAATGGTGGAGCAGGGGTCAGACTTCGGGCGTCAGCAGGGACACGCCGAGGCGGGCCCGGCGGAGCAGCCACGGGCTGGGGCGGTAGCGGGGGTCCCGGTAGAAGTCGTGCAGGCCGTCGAGGATGCGCAGCACGGTGTCGGCACCGAGGCTGTCGCCGAGGGCCAGCGGGCCTTTCGGGTAGCCGAGGCCGAGGGTCACCGCGTCGTCGATGTCGGCCGGCGCGGCGATGCGTTGCTGGGCGATGTCGCAGCCGATGTTGACGATCATCGCGAGCACCCGCTGGGCGACGAAGCCGGCGCTGTCGTGGATCACCGTCAGCGGCAGGCCGGCACCGCCGAGGGCGCCCCATACGGCGTCGCGGCTGGCCGGCTCGGTGATCGGCGTGGTCATCAGCGTGAGCTGGCGGTCGATCAGGATCGGATCGAGGGCGATGCTGCGGCGGGGGTCGAGCTGTTCGTCGAGCGCCGCCGTGGTCGCATCGCAGCCCAACGGCATCACAATGCAGGCCGAGCTGGCTGCCGGCCGTTCTCCTGCGTCGATGACGCCGCCGCCCGCACGCAGAACTGCCACCACTTGTTCGCGCAGCAGGGGGGGGCCGGCGCTGACCCAGATCGGCGTGCTGCCGGCAGTGGGAGCGGCGGGGAGCGGCGGCACGACGGCCTTGCCGTCCTCGTAGGCGTAGAAGCCGCGGCCGCTCTTGCGCCCGAGCAGGCCGGCGGCGAGGCGCTGGCGGGTGATCGGCGACGGGCGGTAGCGCGGCTCCTGGTAATACTGGTCGTAGATGGACTCCATCACCGGTTGGGAGACGTCCAGCCCGATCATGTCGAACAGCTCGAAAGGCCCCATGCGGAAGCCGGCGGCACGCAGGATGCGGTCGATGGCGGCCGGCTCGGCGATGCCTTCGCCGAGGATACGCAAGGCTTCGGTGCCGTAGGCGCGGCCGGCGTGGTTGACCACGAAACCCGGCGTGTCGCGGGTGCGGATCGGGCGGTGGCCGACGCGCCGGGCGAGGGCAGTGAGGGTGTCGCCGACCCAGGCTTCGCCGAGTTCGGAATCGATCACCTCGACCACCTTCATCAGCGGCACCGGGCTGAAGAAATGGAAGCCACCGACCCGGCCGGGTAATCGGCAGGCGCTGGCGATCGCGGTCACCGACAGGGACGAGGTGTTGGTGGCGAGCAGGCAGTCGTCGCCGACGACATCTTCAAGCTGGCGGAACAGCGTGCGCTTGGCGTCGAGGTTCTCGACGATGGCTTCGACGACGACCCCGCAGCCGGCCAGCCCGGCGAGGGAGTCGGCCACGTGCAGGCGGCCGATGGCGGCGTCCAGCGCGGCGGCGTCGAGCTTGCCCTTGTCGGCCAGCTTGCCGAGGGTCGCGGCGATGGCCTCGCGGGCTTCGGTGGCGGCGTCGGCGCGGTTGTCGAACAGGCGGACGGTGATGCCGGCCTGGGCGGCGATCTGGGCGATGCCGCGGCCCATCAGGCCGGTGCCGACGATGCCGATCACGAGGGTTTCGGTAGTGGTGTTCATGGGCTCATTCCCCCGTGAATTGCGGTTCGCGCTTGTCGAGGAAGGCGTGCATGCCTTCCTTCTGGTCGCGGCTGGCGAAGAGCAGCTGGAAGGCCTTGCGTTCGAGCATCAGGCCGGTGTCGAGGGCGGCGTCGGCGCCGGCGATCAGCACTTCCTTGATCTGCGTGACGGCCAGTGGCGGGCGGCGGGCGATCAGCGCGGCCAGTTCCAGCGCGCGGGTCTGCACGTCGGCATCCGCCACCACCTCGCTGACGAGGCCCATCGCGTCGGCTTCGCGGGCCGATACCGGCAGGCCGGTCAGCACCATCTTCATGGCCTTGAACTTGCCGACCGCGCGGCTCAGGCGCTGGGTGCCGCCGGCGCCGGGCATCACGCCGACCTTCACTTCGGGCTGACAGAAGGAGGCGCTTTCGCCGGCAACGATCAGGTCGGCGTGCATCGCCAGCTCGCAGCCGCCGCCCCAGGCGAGGCCGTTGACGGCGGCGATCACCGGTTTCGGGCAGTCGGCGACGGCCTGCCACAGCAGGTGGTTGTTGCGCAGCAGGATCTCGATGGCGCCCCGGTCGGCCAGGTCGCGCAGGTCGGCGCCGGCGGCGAAGACGGTGTCGCCGCCGGTGAGGACGATGGCGCGGACGTCCGGATCGGCGCCGAGGGCTGCGAAGTGCTCGGCCAGGCCGCTGCGGACGGCCTGGTTGAGGGCGTTGCGGGCTTCCGGGCGGTTCATGCGGATCACGGCCACATGGGGCGCCGGGCGTTCGACGACAACTTCGTTCATGCGAATCCCCGATTTATATGTGTTCCGCTGTGCGGAACCGTGTATTTAAAAATGGAACATGAGCAAACCTTAGCGAGTTTCGAAGGGGCTGTAAACGGGGTTTGTTCTGCTGTGCGAACCCGTGTTCCAAAAAATTGACGTCAGTGTTCCGCTGTGCGAATCTCGGGTTCATTCTTGTGAGCCGGCAGAAGGCGATGGACGACACCCAGAAGTTCGACGACGACGAAGAGAGCAAGGACCGCCAGTTCGTGAATGCTCTGGCGCGGGGGCTGGAGCTGCTGCGCTGCTTCCGGCCCGGCGAGCCTTATCTGACCAACGCGGAGCTGGCGCGCCGGGCGGGGATTCCGAAGGCCACCGTATCGCGCCTGACCCACACGCTGACCAAGCTCGGTTACCTGGCCTATTCGGAGCGCCGCGGCACCTACCAGCTGGCCTCCGGCGTGCTGTCCCTGGGCTACGCCCTGCTGTCCAACCTGGACGTGCGGCAGATCGCCCGGCCGGCGATGGAGGAACTGGCCGAGTATTCCCAGGCCTCGGTGTCCATCGGCGCGCGGGACCGCCTCAACATGGTGTACATCGAGACCTGCCGTAGCACGGCCAACGTCACCTTGCGCCTCGACGTGGGCTCGCGCATTCCGCTGGCCACCACCGCGATGGGACGCGCGCTGCTGTGCGGCCTGCCGCAGTCCGAGCGGGATTACCTGATGGACCACATCCGCCAGAAGGACGAGGAGAACTGGCCGCGCGTCAAGACGGGCATCGAGGAGGCCTTCCGTTCCTACGAGGAGCGGGGTTTCTGTGTGTCGGCCGGCGAATGGCAGAAGGACGTGCATGCGGTGGGCGTGCCGCTGCTCGGCGTGGAAGGGGAGCGGGCGATGGCCTTTAACTGCGGTGGCCCGGCCTTCCTGCTGCCACGGGAGCGGCTGGAGGCGGACATCGGCCCACGCCTGGTGGCGCTGGCGAACAAGGTGAAAGCCGACCTGGGGCGGGCCTGAACATGGCGCTGCAGAATGCAAAGCGGCGGCCCTGTGCCGGCCCGCGTGTCGCCCGGATCGGAGCGCGACTATGACGGCCGAAGCCGCATGCGAACTGCCGGCGCCGTCGCGGGCCTTCCTGATCGGGCGGGTCTTCCTGCCCTTTGCGTTGGGCTATTTCCTGTCCTACATGATGCGCACCGTCAACGCGGTGATCTCGCCGGACCTGACGCGGGAGCTGAACCTCAGCGCGGCGGACCTGGGCCTGCTGACCAGCACCTACTTCCTGTCCTTCGGGCTGGCCCAGATCCCGGTCGGCATCGCCCTTGACCGCTACGGGCCGCGCCGCGTCGAGGCGGGCCTGCTGCTGCTTACCGCGCTGGGGGCGGCGGTGTTCGCCACCGGGCAGGATCTGCCGACACTGGCCAGCGGGCGCGGCCTGATCGGCCTCGGCGTGTCCGCCTGCCTGATGGGGGGATTGAAGGCCTTCATGCAGTGGTTCCCGCGGGAGCGGTTGGCTTCGATGACCGGCTTCATCATGTCCAGCGGCGCCCTCGGCGCGGTGACGGTGTCGGTGCCGTTGCACGCCGTGCTGCCCTACATCGGCTGGCGCGGTGCCTTCTGGGCAGTGGCGGCACTGGCGGCCGTGGGGGCGGTGGTGATCTTCTTCCGCGTGCCGGAACAGCCGGCCCATGCGGGCGGTGGGCTGCAGCTAGCGCTGAAAGGGGTGATCCGCGTGCTGAAGACGCCGGCCTTCTGGCGCTACGCCGGGCAGTCGGCCTTCTTCACCGGTGGTTTCATGGCGCTGCAGGGGCTGTGGGCGGTGCCCTACCTGATGCACGCCAATGGCTACACCCGTGCCCATGCCGCCGACCACCTGTTCTGGCTCAACATCGGCATGCTGGTCGGGCAGCTTTCCATTGGCGCGCTGATGGCCCGCTTGGCGCACCAGGGCGTCACGCCGCTGCGCCTGATGCAGGTCGGGCTGTTTCTGACGATGGTGGTGGAGGCGCTGATCATCGCGCGCATCGGGCCGACGCTGGCCTTGTGGGCGACGCTTGGCGCGGTCGCGGCGACCAGCGCGCAGATGTACGGTGTGGTGGCTGGCCTGTTTCCCTTGCAGTTGTCCGGGCGGGCGACGGCGAGCATCAACCTGCTGGCGTTCGCCGGCGCCTTTGCGGTGCAGTGGGGCCTGGGCGGCCTGTTCGACAGCCTGCGTGCCGGCGGCTTCGAGGCGGCGCTGGCGATGCAGCTCGCCTTCGGGTTGCTGCTGCTTGCCCAGGTGCTGAGCTTCATTCCCTTGTTGGGTGCCCGCCAGGGGCATTGAGAAAATCGGGGAGCTTATGCGGAAGGCCGATGTCTAGAGCGTGAAGGGCAGGCCGGAACGGTCGTTCCGGGCTTGCCCGCAACCGGGAAGGAGGCGCTCATGCCGGATCTGTTCGACAACCCGATGGGCTTGATGGGCTTTGAATTCGTCGAGTTCGCGTCGCCAACGCCCAATGTGCTCGAGCCCCTGTTCGAAAAGATGGGCTTCACCCTCGTCGCGCGGCATCGCTCCAAAGACGTGGTGCTGTATCGCCAAGGGGACATCAATCTCATCGTCAATCGCGAGCCTGGCAGCATCGCCAGCTATTTCGCCGCCGAGCACGGCCCCTCGGCCTGCGGGCTGGCCTTCCGCGTGCGGGATTCCCATCGGGCTTATGCGCGGGCGCTTGAGCTGGGCGCCCAGCCAATCGACATTCCCACCGGGCCGATGGAGCTGCGCCTGCCGGCCATCAAGGGTATCGGCGGCGCGCCGCTGTACCTGATCGATCGCTTTGACGACGGCAAGTCCATCTACGACATCGATTTCGAATTCCTGCCCGGAGTAGAGCGCCATCCGCAGGGCCACGGCTTCACCCATATCGATCACCTCACCCATAACGTCTACCGCGGTCGCATGGCCTTCTGGGCCGGTTTCTATCAGAAGCTCTTCAACTTCCGCGAGATCCGCTACTTCGATATCAAGGGGGAATACACCGGCCTTACGTCCCGCGCCATGACAGCGCCGGATGGTCTGATCCGCATTCCCCTCAACGAGGAGGCGGGCAAGGGCGCTGGCCAGATCGAGGAGTTCCTGATGAAGTTCAACGGCGAGGGCATCCAGCACGTGGCGCTCCTCACCGACGACCTCATCGCCAGCGTCGATGCACTGCAGATGGCGGGAATTCCGTTGATGAGCGCGCCCAACGACATCTACTACGCGATGCTGGAGGAACGTTTGCCCGGCCACGGCGAGCCGGTGCCCGAACTGCAGGCGCGGGGCATCCTGCTCGACGGCTCCACATCCGGCGGCGAGACGCGCCTGCTGCTGCAGATCTTTTCCGAGACGCTGCTCGGGCCGGTGTTCTTCGAGTTCATCCAGCGCAAGCACGACGAAGGCTTCGGCGAAGGCAACTTCAAGGCCTTGTTCGAATCCCTGGAGCGCGACCAGCTCCGGCGTGGCGCACTGACTGCGGAGTAGATGAAATGCTGATCAAGCGGATTCACCATGCGGCCTACCGCTGCATCGATGCCAAGCAGACCGTCGAATGGTACGGAAAGCACCTGGGCATGAAGTTCGTACTGGCCATCGCGGAGAACGAAGTGCCGTCCACCAAGCAGCCCGACCCCTACATGCACGTCTTCCTGGACGCGGGCCAGGGCAGCATCCTGGCCTTCTTCGAACTGCCGGCCCAGCCGCCGATGGGGCGCGACCCCAACACCCCGGCCTGGGTCCAGCATCTGGCGATGGAAGTTGATTCGGTGGACACCCTGCTGGCCACCAAGGCCAGGCTGGAAGCTGATGGCATCGACGTGCTGGGCCCCATCGACCACACCCTCTTCAAGTCCATCTACTTCTTCGACCCCAATGGCCATCGCCTGGAGCTGGCGGCCAATACCGCGACGCCCGAGATGCTGCAGAAGCTGGACGACGTGAAGCAGGCCATGCTGGACGAGTGGGCGGTGACGAAGCGGGCGCCTGAGCATGCGGCGTGGCTGCACGCCGGTGGCGGGGCCGGTGCGACCGAGAGCTGATCGCCACCGGGAATCCAGACCATGAGCCTGCTGAATGAAACCCATGATCCGGCGCTGCAGAGCTGGGTGACATCGGCGAATGCTGCCAACGGCGACTTTCCGATCCAGAACCTGCCCTTTGCGGCGTATCGACGGAGTGGCACAGCGGAGGCGTGGCGCATTGGTGTGGCCATCGGCGACCTGCTTTTCGATCTGGCGGCTGCCGGAGCCCGCGGCGTCTTTGCCGGCGAGGCGGCCGAAGCGGCCAGGGCCTGTACCGGCGAGAGCCTCAACCCCTTGATGGCCTTGGGCGCGGCCAAATGGTCCGCGCTGCGCCTGGCGCTTTCCCGCCTTCTGCGCGCCGGCTCGGAGGCCGAGCCGGTACTGCGGGACTGCCTGATACCACAGGCCGAAGCCGAATACACGCTACCGGCGACCATCGGCGACTACACCGATTTCTACACGTCGATCCACCACGCAACCCGCGTCGGCCGGCTGTTCCGTCCCGACAACCCGCTGCTGCCCAACTATAAGTGGGTGCCCATCGGTTACCACGGGCGCAGTTCATCTATCGGGGTGTCCGGGCAGGCTTTCGCCCGTCCCCTCGGCCAGACGCTGCCTGCAGGGGCTGACACCCCGCGCTTCGGGCCGAGCCAGCGTCTGGACTACGAGTTGGAACTCGGGGTCTTCATAGGCTGCGGCAACGAGATCGGGCAACCCATTCCGCTCGATGCGGCCGACGAACACGTCTTCGGCCTGTGCCTGCTCAACGACTGGTCGGCGCGCGACCTGCAGGCCTGGGAATACCAACCGCTGGGCCCTTTCCTGTCGAAGAGTTTTGCGACGACGATCTCACCGTGGGTCGTTACGCTGGAAGCGCTGGCGCCGTATCGCGTGCCTTGGCAACGGCCGGATGAAGATCCCCAGCCGCTGCCTTATCTGGAGTCGGCGGCAAACCGGGCAAGCGGCGCCTTCGACATCCAGCTCCAGGTGCTGCTCGAGACGACCCGGATGCATGACGCGGGTGCGCCGCCCGGGCCCCTGTCGCGGACCAGCTTCCGGCACGCCTATTGGACCCTCGCTCAGATGGTCGCCCACCATACGGTCAACGGCTGCAACCTGCGGCCCGGCGACCTGCTGGGCAGCGGCACGCAGTCGGGGCCGACGCTTGAGGAAGCGGGCTCGTTGCTTGAGCTGACAGGCGGCGGCAAGCGGCCGGTCGTGCTTCCCAACGGCGAAGCGCGCACCTTCCTCGAGGATGGCGACACGGTCGTCATGCGTGCCTGGTGCGAGAAACCGGGCGCCGCGCGTATCGGTTTCGGCGAGCTCACGGGCCGGGTGCTGCCGGCTGTGAGTTGAGGAGGAGAGCGCCATGCGACAGCTCTACAGCTATTTCCGCAGCTCCGCGTCCTACCGGGTGCGGATCGCACTGAATCTCAAGGGGCTGGATTACGACAGCGTGCCGGTGCATCTGGTCAGGGGCGAGCAGCGCAGCGACGCCTACCTGGCCGTGAATCCGGCGGGCCTGCTGCCGGCGCTGGTCGACGATGGCCGCGTCGTCACGCAATCCCTGGCGGTCATCGAGTACCTGGACGAGCTTCACCCGACGCCGCCCTTGTTGCCGGGCTGCGCGTTTGAGCGGGCGCGTATCCGTGCCATCGCGCAGACCATCGCCTGCGAGATTCACCCGCTCAATAACCTGGGCGTCCTCAACTACCTTCGGGATGAACTCGGCATGGAAGAGCAGGGCAGGAACGCCTGGTATCGCCACTGGGTCGAGAAGGGGCTGGCCATCGTGGAGAGCCTGCTCGACGATCCACGCACCGGCGCCTTCTGCCACGGCGATGCGCCGACTCTTGCCGATTGCTGCCTGGTGCCTCAGGTCTTCAATGCCCGGCGCTTCGCCTGCCGGCTGGACCATGTGCCGAGGGTGATGCGCATTGTGGAACAGTGTATGGCGCTGGATGCCTTCCAGCGCGCCGCGCCGGCCGCCCAGCCGGATGCGGAGTAGGAACGAGCGCAGGCGCAGTCCACTGCATGAAAAAAGAAGGCCGGTGAGCTGTCGAGGGCTCACCGGCAAAGGTTCCGTCGACCTTCAACGACGACGGGGAGGGAGATATTCGGAGGGCAGTTGATGTGCTGCCGCAGCTTCAGCTGTGGAAGCGCACGAATTCCTCCAGCGGCGCCCGCTCGCTTTCCAGCCCGTTCTCAGGGGCGTCGGGATCGGCGTAGCCCAGCGCGATGCCGCAGACGAGTTGTTCGTTCTCATCGAACTCCAGCAGCCGGCCGATGATGCGGTGGTAGTCGATCCACGCTGCCTGGGCGCAGGTGGCGAGGCCGCGGGCGGTGGCGGCGAGGAGGATGTTCTGCAGCAGCATGCCGCAGTCGATCCAGCTGCCCTGGGCAAGGCGGCGGTCGATGGTCAGGATCAGGCCGACCGGTGCGTCGAAGAACGTGAAGTTGCGCCGCGTCTGCGCGTGCATGCGCGCCTTGTCGCCGCGGGGAATGTCCAGCAGGCGGTACAGGTCGCCGCCGAGCTTGCGGCGGCGGCTCTGGTGGGGTTCGGAAAACTGGGTCGGGTAGTAGTGATACTCGGCCTGGTGGCTGGCATCGGCCGCATCGAAGGCGGCGCAAACCTCATCCACCAGCTGCTGGCGCAGGCCGCCGGTGACGACGTGGAGGCGCCAGGGCTGGATGTTGTTGCCGGACGGCGCACGGGCCGCAACCTTGAGGATCGCCTCGATGGTCTCCCGTGCCACGGGCGTGGGCAGGAAGGCACGGATCGACTTGCGGGCCTCGGCCACCCGGTCGAAGCAGGTTTCGGTGTCGAAGGACATGGCAACTCCAAAAAAGGGGCAGGGTGCGGGGCAGCACCCTGCCGTCAGCCGACGCGGGCCAAGTGGAGACGGTGTGAGCCGGCGCGCCGGTCAGTTGGCGAAGGCGGCGATGCCGGTGATGGCGCGGCCGAGGATCAGCGCGTGGATGTCATGGGTGCCCTCGTAGGTGTTCACCACTTCCAGGTTCACCAGGTGGCGGGCCACGCCGAACTCGTCGGAGATGCCGTTGCCGCCCATCATGTCGCGGGCCTGGCGGGCGATGTCCAGCGCCTTGCCGCAGGAGTTGCGCTTCATGATGGAAGTGATCTCCACCGCGTCGATGTGCTCGTCCTTCATGCGGCCCAGGCGCAGGCAACCCTGCAGGCCGAGGGTGATCTCGGTCTGCATGTCGGCCAGCTTCTTCTGGATCAGCTGGTTGGCGGCCAGCGGGCGGCCGAACTGCTTGCGGTCCAGCGTGTATTGGCGGGCCCGGTGCCAGCAGTCTTCCGCCGCGCCGAGGGCGCCCCAGGCGATGCCGTAGCGGGCCGAGTTGAGGCAGGTGAAGGGGCCCTTGAGACCACGCACTTCGGGGAATGCGTTTTCCTCGGGGCAGAACACCTCGTCCATGACGATCTCGCCGGTGATCGACGCGCGCAGGCCGACCTTGCCGTGGATGGCCGGGGCGGACAGGCCCTTCCAGCCCTTTTCGAGCACGAAGCCGCGGATTTTGCCTTCGTCGTCCTTGGCCCACACCACGAACACGTCGGCCACCGGGCTGTTGGTGATCCACATCTTGCTGCCGGTGAGGCTGTAGCCGCCATCCACCTTGCGGGCACGGGTGATCATGGAGCCGGGGTCGGAGCCGTGGTTGGGTTCGGTGAGGCCGAAGCAGCCGATCCACTCGCCGGTGGCGAGCTTGGGCAGGTACTTGCGCTTGGTGGCTTCGTTGCCGAACTCGTTGATCGGCACCATCACCAGCGATGACTGCACGCTCATCATCGAGCGGTAGCCGGAATCCACCCGTTCCACCTCGCGGGCGATCAGGCCGTAGCTCACGTAATTGAGGCCGGCGCCGCCGTATTCCTCGGGAATCGTCGGGCCGAGCAGGCCCAGTTCGCCCATCTCGCGGAAGATCGCCAGGTCAGTGTGCTCGTTGCGGAAGGCCTCGAGGACGCGCGGGGCCAGCTTGTCCTGGCAATAGGCTTGGGCGGTGTCGCGGATCATGCGCTCGTCTTCGGTGAGCTGGAGGTCGAGGAGCAGCGGGTCGTCCCATTTGAAATTCATCATCGTCTCTTCCTTGTGTGCGGCGTTTCGAGTTTGTGTATTTAGCGAATTATTCGTGAAGGATAAAGGGGCGGGGCGCTGCCGGCACGTCTCAGGTGTGTTCGCGGATCATGTTGCGGGCGATCACCAGCTGCTGGATCTGCGTCGTGCCTTCGAAGATGCGGAACAGGCGCACGTCCCGGTAGAAGCGCTCGATGCCGTACTCGGCCAGGTAGCCGGCACCGCCGAAGACCTGCACCGCCCGGTCGGCGACGCGGCCGCACATCTCGGAGGCGAACATCTTGGCGCAGGCCGCTTCGGTGCCCACGTCGAGGCCCTGGTCGCGGCGGCGGGCGGCGTCCACCACCATGCACTGGGCGGCATAGAGCTCGGCCTTGCTGTCGGCCAGCATGGCCTGGACCAGCTGGAATTCGGCGATCGGCTTGCCGAACTGCTTGCGCTCGCAGGCGTAGCGCAGCGCGTCGTCGAGCATGCGGCGGGCGACGCCGACCGATACCGCGGCGATGTTGATGCGGCCCTTGTCGAGAACCTTCATGGCGGTCTTGAAGCCGACGCCTTCCTTGCCGCCGATCAGGTTGGCGGCCGGGATGCGGCAGTCCTCGAAGATCACGTCGCAGATGTGGGCGCCTTTCTGGCCCATCTTCCTGTCGATTGGACCGAGGGACAGGCCCGGCGTGCCCGCTTCGACGATGAAGGCGGAGATGCCGTCGGCGCCCTTTTTGGCGGAGTCGGTGCGGGCCATCACCGTGAAGATGCCGGCTTCGGGGGCATTGGTGATGTAGCGCTTGGTGCCGTTGAGCACGTAGAAGTCGCCGTCGCGGACGGCGGTGGTACGCAGGCTGGCGGCGTCGGAGCCGCTGTCGGGCTCGGTCAGCGCGAAGGAGCCGATGATCTCCCCGGTGGCGAGCCGGGGCAGGTAATGGGCCTTCTGGGCGTCGCTGCCGTCGATGATGATGCCCTGGCCGCCAATGCCGTTGTTGGTGGCGAACAGCGAGCGGAAGCATGGCGAGGTGTAGCCGATCTCGAAGGTGGCGAGCACTTCTTCTTCCATTGTCAGGCCCATGCCGCCGTGTTCCTCGGGGATGGACAGGCCGAACAGGCCCAGTTCGCGCATCTCCTGGATCAGTTCATCGGGAATCCGGTCGGTGTCGGCGACGATGGCCTCGTGGGGGATCAACCGTTCCCGCACGAAGCGGGAAATGGTGTCGAGCAGCAGATTGAGGGTTTCCTGGTCTCTGATCATGATGCGTGTCCGGTTGGGAGCTGGGGGGCGCGCTCGCGGCGGGGGCGGACGGCGCCCCCGCGCACGAAACTCAGCGCACGTACTTGCGGAACTCGGGCTTGCGCTTCTCGCGGAAGGCGTTGCCGCCTTCGGCGGACTCCGGGGTCTCGTAGTACAGCTTGAGGGCGTGCATGGCCAGGCCGCCCATGCCGCGGATCATTTCGGTATCCACGTTGAAGGACTTCTTGGCCAGAGCGATGGCGGTCGGGCTCTTCTCGACGATCTCGTCGCACCACTTCTTCACTTCCGCGTCGAGCTGGTCCTGGGGCACCACGGCGTTGACCAGGCCCATCTGCAGGGCTTCCTGGGCGGTGTAGCGGCGGCACAGGTACCAGATTTCGCGGGCCTTCTTCTCGCCGACGACGCGGGCGAGCAGGGCGGTGCCGAAGCCGGGATCGACGGAGCCGACGCGCGGGCCGGCCTGGCCGAGCTGGGCGTTGTCGGAGGCGATGGCCAGGTCGCAGATGGTGACCAGCACGTTGCCGCCGCCGATGGCGTAGCCATTGACGCGGGCGATGACCGGCTTGTTGCAGTCGCGGATGGCGCTCTGCACTTCCTCGATGGGCAGGCCGATGGTGCCGCGACCGCCGTAGCCGCCGTCCTGGGTGCCCTGGTCGCCGCCGGTGCAGAAGGCCTTTTCGCCGGCGCCGGTGAGGACCACCACGCCGATGCTGCGGTCGTAGTCGGCATCCTTGAAGGCGTTGATCATCTCCTCGCAGGTGTTGGCGGTGAAGGCGTTGAACTGCTTCGGGCGGTTGATGGTGATCGTCGCAATGCCGTCAGCCTTGGTGTAGAGGATGTCGCGGTATTCCATGTTGTGTCTCCTTGAGTATCTTTGTGGGGTTTGGGGCGCGCTCAACCCGCCATCGTGAGGCCGCCGGACACGCTGATGACTTGGCCGGTGATGAAGGACGCATCGTCGCTGGCGAGGAACAGCACCGCGCCGGGCAGGTCTTCCGGCTGGCCGAGGCGGCCGAAGGGGATGGCCTTGGCCAGCGCGCCCTTGAGCTTCTCGCCTTGTTCGCCTTCGCCGGCGAAGTCGCGGAACAGCGCGGTGTCGGTGGGGCCGGGGCACACCACGTTGACGTTGATCTGCTTGCGGGCCAGCTCGCGGGCCATGGTCTTGGAGTAGGACAGCAGGCCGCCCTTGCAGTAGGCGTACACCGCTTCGCCGGAGGAGCCGACGCGGGCCGCGTCGGAGGCCACGTTCACCACCTTGCCGGCACCGCGCTCGTACATGCCGGGCAGTACCGCGTGGTGCATGTAGAGCGGGCCGTACAGATTGACGGCGACGATCTTGTCCCACAGGGCCTTGTCGGTCTTCAGGAAGGGGGCGGCGTGGTCCCAGCCGGCGTTGTTCACCAGGATGTGGGTCGGGCCCAGCTGC
Organism: Zoogloea sp. JDB1; assembly: GCF_056724025.1. Taxonomy (NCBI): domain Bacteria; kingdom Pseudomonadati; phylum Pseudomonadota; class Betaproteobacteria; order Rhodocyclales; family Zoogloeaceae; genus Zoogloea; species Zoogloea sp. JDB1. The sequence goes on along the minus strand of NZ_CM161496.1, from coordinate 4,065,736 downwards.
TGTTCGGCGGCCTTGACCGCGGCGACCACCGATTCCTGGCTGGTCAGGTCCACCCCGAAGGCGGCCGCGCTGCCGCCCTTGGCGCGGATGTCGGCGACCACCGTTTCAGCGGCGTCCTTGTTGATGTCGAATATCGCCACCAACGCGCCTTCTTCCGCGAAGCGCCGGCAGATCGCGGCGCCGATGCCGCCCGCGCCGCCGGTGACGATGGTGACTTTCCCTTTGATGCCTCGCATGCTGTTCTCCTTTGTGTGTGTCTTGGGTGTTTGTGTTTCGGGGCTGCCCCCGTTGCGTTTGCGTCCTGCTTTGCGCTTCAATGCGGCATCCACCGCAACGTCCTGCATTGATGACCGACCTCACCACCGAAAAGAGCCTCGCCGGCATTGAGATCAACAACCGCCTGTTTTTCCGGCTTTTTCAGGCTGCCAACACGCTGCATACGAAGGGCACGCAAGCCCTCGAGGACTTCGGCGTGACGACCCAGCAGTGGTCGGTGCTGGGTGCGCTGTCGCGTCCGCAGGCGGCCGAAGGGATGAGCGTCAATGAGCTGTCCCGCTACCTGCTGGTGAGTCGCCAGAACCTCACCGGCCTGCTCAACCGCCTCGAACGGGACGGTCTCATCGAGCGCATCACCGGCGCCGAAGACCGGCGCGAGCGCAAGGTGCGTCTCAGTGCGAAGGGCAACGAGCTGTGGAAGTCCCTCGCCGATCCCATTCACAGCTTTTACGACGAAGCCTTGAAGGGCTTCTCCTTCGACGACCGGCTGGCGTTCATCCATTACATCAACCTCCTGCAGCGCAACATGTCGCAGCTTTAAGCCCGAGGGCGCTCACATCGCGTACTGGGCGGTCTTCTGGCGCGCGATGATCATCTTCATGATGTTCGCGGTGCCGTCGCCGATCTGCAGGCCGAGTACGTCCCGGTAGCGCTGGCCGAAGTGGTAGTCGGCGCCGTAGCCGCCGTGGCCGTGGGTCAGCAGGCACTGGTGGATGATTTCGCAGGCCAGCTTCGGCGCCCACCATTTGCACATCGCCGCTTCGGCGGTGTGGGGCAGGTGCTGGTCCTTCAGCCACAGGGTGCGCAGGCACAGGTTGCGGCAGGCTTCGTAATAGGTTTCCGCCTCGGCCAGCGGGAAACTGACCCCCTGGAATTCGCCGATCGGCTTGCCGAAGGCTTCCCGTTCCTGGCTGTAGCGCCAGGCCTCGTCCAGCGAGGCGCGAGCCACGCCCATGCACTGCAGGCCGATCAGCGCGCGGCTGTAGTCGAAACCCTGCATCACCTGGATGAAGCCCTGGCCTTCGTCGCCGAGCATCATGTCTTCCGACACGCGCACGCCGTCGAAGAAGATGGAGCCGCGCCCGACCGGGCGGGTGCCGATGTCGTCGAAGGTGGTGCGGGACACGCCGGGCAGGTCCATCGGCACCAGGAAGGCGCTGATCCCGCGCGCCTTGTCGGCCTCGCTGCCGGTGCGGGCGAAGACCACCGCCACGTCGGCCTGGGTGGCCATCGAGATCGAGGTCTTCTCGCCGCTGAGGATGAAGTCCTTGCCGTCGCGCACCGCCTTCAGCTTGAGGCGGGCGGCGTCGGAACCGGCGCTCGGCTCGGTGAGGGCGATGGCGATGAGCTTCTTCCCGGTGACGACCAGATCCATCCATTCCTTCGCCACTTCCGGCCTGGCGTGGGCGGAGACGATCTGCCCGCACAGGGACGTGAGCAGATTGACGTAGGACACGTTGAAGTCGCCGTAGGCGATCTGCTCCAGCAGTAGGCCGCTGGTCACGCAATCCACGCCGAGCCCGCCGAACTGTTCCGGTAGCTCGGGGCCGAGAAAGCCCAGTTCGCCCATTTCCACGACGAGCTCCCGCTCGACACATTCGGCTTTTTCCCGCGCCCGGTAGTCGGGCGCCAGGCGATTGCGGGCGAACCGGCTGGCCGACTCGACCAGCGCCTTCTGTTCTTCGCTGAGGCTGAAGTCCATCTTCTCCGTCTCCTTTGTTGTTGGGTCTGGGCGGATTCTAAAAATCCATCGCTCAATCTGTCAATATATTTACACAAATAGACGATTAAATTCTCGAATTGAAAATTAATGTGCGATAGCAAAACGGACTTAATCCCATATATATGGCCTTTTTAAGGTCGTTCTTTGTGCGTCGCACGAAACAACAGTCGTCGTTTAATCTTGTAAAAAGTAAATATGTTGACTTAAATCTGCCGTATCGATACGTTGCACGCCATCGCGCAGCAGACAGTTCCAACAAGATCACAACAGCGACACACCACTCAAGGAGCGAGACATGCAGGAGAGGATCAAGGGCGCGCCAAGCGCCGTCGTCGTGGCGCAGCACGGGAGGCCGCAGGCGGGCCGGGGAGAGCGGAAATGAAGTTCGACCCAGTACTGCTGGCTCCCAGGATGGAGCCGATGAAGGCCGCCGGGCTGTGGCGGGACGAGACCGTGGACGTGTATCTGCAGCGCGCGCTGCGGGACTGCCCGGACAAGGCGGCGGTGGTGGCCTACGCGGCGGAACGGGAGGCGCCGCAGCGGCTCAGCTACCGGGAGCTCGACGCACGCGTCGACCGCATCGCCCGCGGTCTGGTCCGGCTGGGCGTCGGGCGGCAGGACGTGGTGAGTTTCCAGCTGCCCAACTGCTGGGAGTTCATCGCCCTGTCCCTGGCCTGCGTGCGCATCGGCGCGGTGGCCAATCCGCTGATGCCGATCTTCCGCCAGCACGAGCTGAACTTCATGCTCGGCTTCGGCGAGTCCAAGGTCTTCGTCGTGCCCAAGCTGTTCCGCGGCTTCGACTACGAGGCGATGGCCCGTGGCCTCACCGGTAGCCGGCAGCTCGTGGTGGTTGGCGGCGATGGGCCCGATAGCTTCGACGCGCTCCTGCTGTGCGACGACACGCCGCCGCTGCAAGGCCCCGGCCTCGCGCCGGACGACGTGCTGCTGCTGATGTACACCTCCGGCACTACCGGCGAGCCGAAGGGCGTGATGCACACCTCCAACACCCTGTTCTCCAACCTGCACGCCTACATCGAGCGCATGGAGCTGGGGCCCGACGACATCGTGCTGGGCGCCTCGCCGATGGCCCACCTGACCGGCTACGGCTACCTGGCGATGCTGCCGATCATCCTCAACTCGACCACCGTGCTGCAGGACATCTGGGATGCCCGGCGGGCGCTGCAGATCGTCCGCGACGAGGGCGTGACCTTCAGCATGGCGTCCACCCCCTTCGTCGCCGACCTGTGCAATGCGGTGGACGCGGGCGACACCACCACGCAGGCCTTCAACAAGTTCTGCTGCGCCGGCGCGCCGATTCCGCCGGTGCTGATCGAGCGCGCCCAGGCGCTGCTCGGCATGCGCCTGTGCTCCGCGTGGGGCATGACCGAGAACGGCGCGGTGACCGTCACCGAGCCGGCGCGGGCGCTGGAAATGTCCGGTATCTCCGACGGCCGCCCGTTGCCGGGCATGGAACTCAAGGTGGTGGATGCCAACGGGCTGTCGCTGCCAGCCGGCGAGAGCGGCTCGCTGCTGGTGCGCGGCGCGTCCCTGTTCGGCGGCTACCTGAAGCGGCCGCAGCTCAACAGCGTGTCCGCCGACGGCTGGTTCGACACCGGCGACGTGGCGACTATCGACGCGGATGGCTACATCCGCATCACCGGGCGCACCAAGGACGTGGTGATCCGCGGTGGCGAAAACATTCCCGTCGTTGAGATCGAGAACCTGCTCTACAAGCACCCGGCGATTGCCGCGGTGGCCATCGTCGGCTATCCGGACAAACGCCTCGGCGAGCGGGTGTGCGCCTTCGTGTCGGTGAAGCCCGGCGCGCACTTCGACTTTGCCGAGATGACGGCCTATCTCACGCGCCAGCAGATGGCGAAACAGTACTTCCCCGAGCGTCTCGAGATCGTCGAGGACCTGCCGCGCACGCCCAGCGGCAAGCTGCAGAAATTCAAGCTCAGAAACACCGCCAAGGCCTTTGGCGACGCCGACTGACCCGGACCGGAGAACCCCATGAGTGACGTCATTCTGGCCGAGGTGCTCGGCAAGGTCGGCCTGATCCGCCTGTGCCGGCCACAGGTTTACAACGCGCTGAACGACGAGGTGATGGACGCCCTCGGCGCGGCGCTGGACCTCTTCGAGGCCAACGAGGACATCCGCTGCGTCGTGCTGACCGGCTCCGAGAAGGCCTTCGCGGCCGGCGCCGACATCACGGCGATCCGCGCGATGGACTACATGGACGCCTACAAGGGCAATTTCATCACCCGTAACTGGGAGCGCCTCAAGACCTTCCGCAAGCCGGTCATCGCTGCGGTGTCGGGGCTGGCCCTGGGCGGCGGCTGCGAGCTGGCGATGATGTGCGACATCGTGCTGGCGGCCGAAACCGCGCGTTTCGCTCTGCCGGAGATCAAGATCGGCACCATTCCGGGGGCTGGCGGCACCCAGCGCCTGCCGCGGGCAGTGGGCAAGGCCAAGGCGATGGACCTGTGCCTGAGCGGCCGCATGATGGACGCCCAGGAGGCCGAGCGCTGCGGCCTGGTGTCCCGCGTGATTCCCACTGAGCGCCTGCTCGACGAGGCGCTGGAGACCGCCCGCGTGATCGCCGGCTATTCCCTGCCGGTGCTGATGATGATGAAGGAGGCGGTCAGTCGCGCCTTCGAGAGCCCGCTCAACGAAGGCCTGCTCTTCGAGCGCCGCACCCTGCACGCCACCTTCGCGCTGGCCGACCAGAAGGAAGGCATGGCGGCCTTCGCCGAGAAGCGCAAACCGGTCTTCCAGGACCGTTGAACGGCGCGCCCGGCCTTTGGCGCCGGGCCTCCCATTTTTCCCGTAGCACCCATAACAAACATCCACATGATGGAGGAGCACCTGTGACCACGACTTCCAGAAATTTGCGCCGTAGCGGCCTGGCCTGCCTGATCGCCAGCCTGTTTGCCGTCTCGCCGGCCTTCGCCGAAACTGAAATCGACGCGCTCAAGCGCGAGCTGGCCGACCAGCGCGAGCTGATCCAGCAGCTGCTGAAAAACCAGCAGGAACAGAAGAAGACCGAAATCCAGACCGGCGGCCCGGCCCGCGGTGCCGGCCTGCAGATGGGTGTGCCGACCGGCCCGTCGGGTACGCTGACGATCTACGGCGTCGCAGACGTCAGCGCGTCTACCGTCAACAGCGGCTACGGCCAGAAGAGCACCTTCGGCTCGGGCGGCATGACCTCGTCCCGCCTGGGTTTCAAGGGGGAGAAGGAACTCGGCGACGACCTCAAGGCCGTCTACCTGATGGAGGCGGGCATCCTCTTCGATACCGGTTCCGTCGGGACCGGCGCAATCACGCCGGGCATCAACAACACCGCGGTGTCCAGCGGCGGGCAAACCAGCAACGGCAGCCAGATATTCTCGCGCCAGATCTACGCCGGGCTCTCGACCCGTTTCGGTACCGTGACGGCTGGCCGCCAGTACGCCGGCTCCTACACCTCGTCGGTGATGTCGGCGGCGATGGGCGCCGGTTTCTTCGGCTCGTCGGCTGGCCTGTTGCCGATCATTGGCGGCATGCCGACGCGGCTCAACAACTCGCTGGTGTATGCCTCGCCGAAGGTCGCCGGTTTCTCCGGCCAGCTGACGCTGAGCAGCGGTAGCGAGAACAACGTGAACATGGTGACGCCGGTCGCTGCCGGTTCGACGACGGTGACCACCGACAAGGCCGGCCGCGGCGGCGACCTGGCCCTGTACTACAGCGGCGGCCCGCTCAACGCCACGGTGACGGCGTGGAACGTAGACAACGCCAGCTACGTCGCCCCGGCGACCGGCCCGCAGGAAACCGGCTTGGCGAAGCGCCGCGGCTGGCAGGTCGGCGGCAGCTACAACCTGGGCTTCGCCACGTTGTATGGCAACTATGTGGCCGGCCGGATCAGTGGCGGCAACTACGAGAACGTGACGGCCACGCTGTCGAAGGCCGAAGGCTGGAGCGTCAGTGCCGGCATCCCGGTGTGGCGTGGCAAGGCCTTCGTGAGCTACAGCCAGCTCGACGACAAGTCGATCAAGAACCGCGACGCCAACCTGCTGGGGCTTGCCTACGCGTACAAGCTGCAGGACAGCACGACGCTGTACGGCACCTGGGGCAAGGTGCTCAACAAGACCAACGCCAGCTACAGCCTGACGGACGGCGGCAACCTGGTCGGCACGGTGGCCAAGCCGGGCTACGACCCGAGCGGCTATATGCTCGGTGTGAACCACGTGTTCTAAAGCCTGAACGGCGCTGCGGGCGGGACCGTTGCCGGCAGTGCCGGGGCTGCTTCAGCCTCCCTGTGGGGCAAATGATCTCACCCCATGGGGCGAGCTTGCCTTACCGGGCAAGCCTTCCGAGAGAGCAAGCTGCTCGATACCCGGAGCCTGCTCACATCCCCAGGTAGGCGCTGCGTACCTGCTCGTTGCCGATCAGCTCGGCACCGCTGCCTTTCAGCGCGACGCTGCCGGTTTCCAGCACATAGCCCCGGTCGGCCAGGGCGAGGGCGGCGAAGGCGTTCTGTTCGGCCAGCACAATGCTCATGCCTTCGGCCTTGAGGGCCTTGACCACGGCGAAGACCTCTTCCACCAGCAGCGGCGCGAGGCCCATGGAGGGTTCGTCGAGCAGCAGCAGGCGCGGGCGGCCCATCAGCGCGCGGCCGATGGCCAGCATCTGCTGCTGCCCGCCGGACAGGGTGCCGGCGGGCAGGCGGCGCTTCTCGGCGAGCACCGGGAAGAGTCCATAGACCCGCTCCAGGTCGCCGGCCACCTGCTGGCGCGGCTGGGTGTAGGCGCCGAGGCGCAGGTTGTCCTCGATGGACAGTGGGCCGAAGACCTGGCGCCCCTCCGGCGACTGGCAGATACCGCGGCGCATGCGCTTGTCGGCCCGCAGTGTCGAGATATCCTCGCCGTCGAAGAGGATGTGGCCACCGCTGATTGGCTGCACGCCGGACAGGCAGCGCAGGAAGGTGGTCTTGCCAGCGCCGTTGGCGCCGACCAGGGCCACGGTTTCGCCGCGCCGCAGCTCCACGCTGATGCCCTTCAGGGCCTGGATGCGGCCGTAGGCGCTGGTCAGCCCCTCGACACGCAGCAGTGGCGCGGTGCCGCCGGCGGCATGGCGGTCTGATGGGACAGGCGCGGGATGGGAGGTGGCCATAAGGTCGGCGGGGCTGAAAAGAGTGGTTTCCATTGGTGAGGCTCCGGGGGCTCAGGCGTGGGCGCCCAGGTAGGCGGCGATCACGTCCGGGTTGCGGCGGACTTCCTCGGCGCTGCCTTCGGCCAGCCGGCGGCCGTAGTCGAGCACCAGGATGCGGTCGGACAGGTTCATGACCATCTTCATGTCGTGCTCGACCAGTACGACGGTCACGCCGGCGTCGGCGATGCGCCGCACCAGCGCGTCCACCTCCAGGGTTTCGCTGGGGTTGAGACCGGCGGCCGGTTCGTCGAGGAACAGCAGGCGCGGCCGCATGGCCAGCGCGCGGGCGATCTCCAGGCGCTTGAGGGCGCCGTAGGGCATGGCGTCGGCGCGGGCCGACAGGTAGTCGGCCAGGCCGACGAAGCGCATCAGTTCGGCGGCTTCGTCGCGCAGCTCGGTGTCCCGCCGGGCGAGGCCGGGAAAGCGCAGCGCGGCCTTGAGCAGGTTGCGGTCGAGGCGCAGGTGGGCGCCGACCATCACGTTTTCGAGGGCGCTCATGTTCATGCACACCTGCAGGTTCTGGAAGGTGCGCGCCACGCCGCGCCGGGCCAGGGCTTCCGGCGAGCGGCCGGCGATGGTCTCGCCGTCCAGGCGGATGTCGCCGTGGGTCGGTCGGTAGACGCCGGTGATCAGGTTGAACAGGGTGGTCTTGCCGGCGCCGTTGGGGCCGATGACCGCGTACACCACGCCGGCGTCGATGCTGAAGCTGACGTCCTGCACGGCCTTCACGCCGCCGAAGTGGATGGACAGGCCGGAGACTTCGAGCAGCGGCATCAGGCGGCCCTCCCGAAACGGGCGGCCAGGGTCGGGACCAGGCCGCGGGGCAGGAAGATCATGCACAGCATCAGGATCGCGCCGAACACCACCGTCTCCCATCCCTCGAAGGCCGTTAGTGCCTGGGGCAGCGCAGTGAGCAGCACGGCGCCGATGAGGGAGCCATATACCGAGGCCATGCCGCCGATGACGACCATCGTCACCAGCTCGATGGAGTGGAAGAAGTCGGCCAGGCCGGGCGTCACGAAGCCCACGTAATGGGCCGTCACGCTGCCCATCAGGCTGGCGAAGACCGCCGACATCACGAAGATGGCGAGCTTGTAGCGGGCCACATCCACGCCCACTACACGGGCCGCCACCTCGGAGCCGTGCAGGGCGCGCAGCGCGCGGCCGAAGGGGGAGTCGATGAGGTTGAGGGAGGCCCATACGCTGACCGCCAGCAGCGCCGCGACGAGCCAGTACCACTGGCGGTCGCTGCTCAGCTCGAAGCCGGCCAGGCCGAGGGCCGGCACCGGTATGCCGTCGGGGCCGCCGGTCCACGCCGCCTCGTTGCGCAGGGCGATGTTGAGGATGATGCCCAGGCCGAGGGTCGCCATCGCCAGGTAGTTGCCCTTCAGGCGGAAGATCGGGCGCGCCACCAGCGTGGCGAGCAGGCCGGCCAGCGCGGCGCCGGCGCCCATCGCGAGGAGCGGGTGCAGGCCGAAATGGGTCGGCAGCACCGCCGACGCGTAGGCCCCGATACCGAGGAAGCCGGCATGGCCGAGGCTGATCTGCCCGGCGAAGCCGATCAGCAGGTTGAGGCCGAGGACGATCACCGCGTTGATCGCCATGCGAATCGCCAGGTCGAGATAGAAGCTGTTGGGCAGCACGAAGGGCAGCAGCGCGAGGATCGCGATGACGATGTGCAGGCCGAAGTAGGCAGTGGTTCGCATGGCTTACACCCGTTCGGTAAGGCGCGCGCCGAACAGGCCGCGGGGCATGAAGAAAAGGATCAGGAGGATCAGCACGAAGGGGATCGCGTCCTTGTAGGCCGACGAGATGTAGCCGGCGCCAAGGGCCTCGATGAGGCCGACCAGCAGGCCGCCGACCACCGCGCCGAGGCCGTTTCCGAGGCCGCCCAGCACCGCCGCGACGAAGCCCTTGAGGCCCAGCATCACGCCCACGTCGTAGGCGGTGAGGGTCAGCGGGGCGATGAGGATGCCGCCGAGGGCGCCCAGGCCCGCTGACAGCGCGAAGCTGAGGAACAGCACGCCGTTGGTGTCGATGCCGACCAGCTGCGCCGCCACGCGGTTGCAGGCGGTGGCCAGCATGGCCTTGCCGGCCAGGCTGTAGTTGAAGAAGTACCACAGCGCGCCGACCGCTACGGCAGTGACGCCCAGGACCCACAGGCTCTGGGGCATCAGCGTGGCGCCGAGCACGTCGATGGGCGTCTCGCCGGAGAAGGCCGGCAGGCTGAAGGTGCCCTTGCCGAAGCCGACCGCCGCCAGCCCGCGGATCACCAGCGAGGCGCCGATGGTGATGATGATCAGGCTCACCGTCTCGGCGCCTTTCACCGGCTCGATGGCCAGCTTCTCGATCAGCACGCCGACGCCGGCCGGCACCAGGATCGCCAGCAGCATCGCCGCCGGCAGCGGCAGGCCGGACTGGGCGAAGAACACCGCGAGCATGCCGCCCAGCATGATGAATTCGCCCTGGGCGAAGTTGATGACGTTGCTGGCGTTGTAGATCAGCGTGAAGCCGAGGGCCGCCAGCGCGTAGGTGGCACCGACGGTGATACCGGAGAAGAGGAACTGCAGGAACTGGGCAAGCATCATCTCGCTCCTTCCGGTCGGTGGGCGGCGGGTGGGGTGTTCATCGGGGTCTCCTCATTGGATGGCGCCAGCGTGGACACTGACGGTGTTCTGTATTTTGTAATTTGTTCTGTTTATTAGAAGTGATACAAAAAACAACGTCAACGAAAATTTATGTATCTAATTTTCGAATGGGCGAGCGAAAGAGCTGCCGACGAGGCGGCAGGCGGGTTTCCGAGGGAGGGTGCATCAAGGCAAGGCCGGGACGACCCGGGCTTTCCTGCCCGTTGTGGCAGGTCGGGCTGGGCGTAGCCCGGCCCCGGGAGCGTTCAGGAAGTGGCGCCGAGGCGCTGGGACAGGGCGTGGGCGGCGTCGCGTAGCGCAGCGAGGGTGGGGCTGTGCTCGGCGAGGTCCATCGAGCCTTCGACAGCGACCAGCACGATGGCCAGCGTAATCTCGTTCTTGAAATTGAAGACCGGCGCCGCGACGGCCTCGACGCCGCGCAGGATGTAGTTGCCGGAGATCACCGCCAGGCCGCGGGCGCGGACGTCCGCGAGAAGCTGGCGCGCGTCGTCCATACTGACGATGCCGGCCAGGCTGCGGCCGGCTTCAATCTCCCGCTGGATCAGTGGCGCGATCTGGCGCTCCGGCAGCCACGCGCAGAAGACCTGGCCGACCGCGGAGCTGAGCAGGCCGAGGGTGGTGCCGGTGACCACATTGACGGTGATCGGCCGGCGCGGCCGTTCCCAGCGCACCACCACCGGCCCGTTGTCGCTCCATACCGCGAGGGCGGTGGTCTCGTTGACCGCGTCGCGCAGGTCGGTGATTGCGTTGAGGCCCAGGCGGATGCGGTCGATACGGTCGAGGGCGACGAGTCCGAGACTCAGCGCGAAGGGGCCGAGGTCGTAGCGGGAAGTCTGCGGGTCCTGCTCGACGAGACCGCTGCGGATCAGGCTGACCAGGTAGCGGTGGGCCTTGGACGGCGGCATGCCGGCGGCGGCCGCGATGTCCTTCAGCATCATTGAGCGTTTGCCGGTGGTCATGGCTCTGAGGATGCTCATGCCCACCTCAAGGGACTGCACGCCGTGTTTTCCTTCCAGGTCTTCGCTCATCGTTCGTTCGCCGAAATAATTACAAAAATACGAAAATATCGATGAAGATGTAACACAACAACCGCAAAAGGAGAACAGCAGTGAATTCCTTGAAAGTCTACGCCATCGACGGCATCGTGCCGGTGGTCGATCCGAGCGCCTATGTGCATCCTTCCGCCGTGCTGATCGGCGACGTGATCGTCGGCCCCGGCTGCTACGTGGGGCCCTGTGCCAGCCTGCGCGGCGATTTTGGCCGGCTGATCCTGGAGCGCGGCGCCAATCTGCAGGACACCTGCGTGATGCACGGCTTTCCCGGCACCGACACGGTGGTTGAGGAGGACGGCCACATTGGCCACGGCGCGGTGCTGCACGGCTGCCGGGTCGGGCGCAATGCGCTGGTGGGCATGAACGCGGTGATCATGGACAACGCGGTGATCGGTGAAGAGGCCATCGTCGCAGCTTCGGCCTTCGTCAAGGCCGGCATGGAGATCCCGCCGCGGATGCTGGTGGCCGGTATGCCGGCCAAGGTCGTGCGGGCGCTGACTGAAGAAGAGATCCGCTGGAAGGGTGAAGGCACCGCCACCTACCAGGACCTGACCCGCCGCTGCCTGGCAACGCTGGTGGAGACCACGCCGCTGACAGCCGTCGAGCCGGACCGCCCGCGCATCCACATCCCAGACGTGGTGCCGCTGGTGGCCCTGCGGCAGAAGGAATAGTGAACGGGCCCGTCAGAAAGGCCCGGGCAATCCGCCCAGGCGGCCGTCTCCATAGGTGCGCAGAACCTGGGAGACGATGACCTGGTAGCCGTCGAGCCAGCGTGCCTGCTTCTCTTTGGCTTCCAGGTGAAGGGGGTGGGTGACCAGGGATTGCAGGGCCTCCAGGCTGTCCCAGTAGTACACATTGGAGACGAGGCCGGTTTGCGGATTTTCCCAGGTGGTCTCGCCGAGGTAGCCCGGAATCGTCCGGGCGGCGCTGGCGATGGCATCGTCGAGACGGTGGAATTCCGCGTCGAAAGGCTTCGCCGCGAAGATGAAGGTGGAGGAGTACATTGTTTGCGGCCCTTCCAATGAAAAAGCCGCGTATTAGACGCGCCGGGGAGTTGCATGACAAGAGCAAGATCCAGCCGTGGGCGGGCTGCGCACCCAGGGGTTAGCTCAGGCCAGTGGGTCGGCCTGGCGGAAGCGTTCGAGCAGGGCCGGCGAGGCTTCCGGCGTGTGGCCGTCGGCCAGCTGAAAGTGCCGGTCCAGGTGGCGCTCGGACGGCGTCAGCAGGCGGCGGTAGATCTCCCGGCACAGCATGCGCGCCTGTTGCCCCGGCCAGCCGGTGGGCAGCAGAACGTCGGGCAGCTCCGGGTCGCGCAGCAGCAGGCGCCGGTAGTCGTGGATCAGCAGCACGCGCAGCAGGAAGGCGCTTTCGTCGTCCACCGCGTCCTGACCGTCCCGCAGCTGGCCGAGCACCGGCTGGTAGCGGGCGGCGAAGCCGGCGTACATGTCGGCCAGCTCCTGCAGGTTCCAGGCACCGTGCACCATCTCGTGATCGTTGGCCGAGCCGCCGAGCTGGGCGTCGGCCGCCACCAGTGGCTTGAGCTTGCCGAGCACATCGCCCAGTCCTTCGGCGATCAGCGCGTCGAAGGCGGTGGGCAGGTCCGCGCCGGGGTGCACGAAGCAATCTCCACCGAGGGCCCCGAAGCCCTGCCAGAACAGCGCGCGGCGCAGATGGTCGCGCTCCTTCGGTGTCAGTTCGCCGACCGTCAGGATCAGACGCCAGCGGCGGTCCCACAGAGGCGCGTTGGAGGCGTAGATGTGGCGCGAGGCTTCTTCGAAGCGCCGCTGCCCGGACGGCGTCAGCAGGTAGTCGGTGCGCCGGCCTGAAGGTTCGGTGCGCAGCCATTCTTCCTTGGCGAGCCGGAACACCGAGGTGCGGATCAGCCGCTCGTTGAGCTCGATGGGTTCGAGCAGGCGGATCAGGCTGCCCAGCCAGATGCGGCCACCCCGTGGCAGAACCGCATCGCCGAATACGGAGATGATCAGGGAGCCAGCCTGCACGCGGCCCTGCTGGCGAAAATCTTCGAGGCGTTGCTGGATCGGGGGGAGCACGGGACGGAGCGGTGGATCGGCGGCGAAGCCCGGGAGTGTAGCGACTCCCTCCCGGTCTGGGTAGCGCGGCCCGCCGGGCAAGACCGGGCCGCGGAACTCAGAGAGCGAGCAGCGGGGCCAGGTCTACTTCCATCGCCTGTTGTTGCGCGAAGAAACCTTCGCTGTGGATCCGCTCCGGCGCTGCGCCCAGCGCGCGTGCAGTAGAGACACAGCTGTCCACGAAGGCTGGGCTGCCGGCGGCGAAGACCGTATGCCGCGACAGGTCCGGAAAACGTGCAGGCAGCACCGTGTCGATGCGGCCGTGCAGGTAGTCGGCGCGTTTTTCGCGGGTGAGCGTGAAGGCGTAATCGAAATTGCGGTGCTTGGTGCGCCACCAGACCATCAGCCCGCGGCCGTACAGGTCGGCTTCAGTGCGCGCCGAGCACAGAATCGTGACCGGACGGCGGAAGCCGCGCCGCAGCGCTGCCTCGGTGAGGGCCAGGATCGGCGCGAGGCCGGTGCCGGCGGCGAGGCACAGCACCGGCGTGTCCACGCCCGGATCGCCGATGAAGGTACCGTGGGCGCCGGACAGCTTGACGCTGTCGCCGACCGCCAGCGTGTCGTGAACCCACGCGCTGGTCAGGCCACCGTCGGCGCGGGCGACCTGCAGCACGATCTCCCCGTCCGGACGCGGCGCGCCGGCGATGGAATAGGCGCGGGCCGGGATGCCGGCGCGCGGGTTGCCAAGGGTCACATACTGGCCGGGCCAGTAGCGGATCGGCTGCCCCACCGGGCGCAGGCGCAGCTCGACAACCCGTTCAGCGACCAAGTGCTTGTCGGTGACAACGAAAAGCGCATCTTCCCGCGGCGGGAACAGCTTGGGGCGGGCGTCTTCGCTGCCCCAGTCGATGGCCAACTCGTCGGACAGGGGCTTGGCCATGCACATCAGGCCGTAGCCCTGCCGACGCTCGTCGGCGGAGAGGGCCATGTCCAGGACCATGCCCTGATCGAACTGGCCGGATACGACCTTGACCTTGCATTCGCCACAGGCGCCGGCGCGGCAGTTGTTGGGCAGCGCGTAGCCGGCCTTTTCGAGGGCCATCAGCACGGTGTCGCCGTAGGCGCAGTCCACCGAGCGGCCGGATGCTTGCATGATGATGCGGGACATGGCGGCCTCTCCGTCAGAACACCGGGATGATGTCTTCCATCTCGATGTCGCTGATCTCCTGCCCGGAGATCCCGACCTCGGGAATGGCGGGGAAGGGGATGTCGTAGCGGTCGAGCACGCCCTTCAGGTTGAGCATGGCGCTCTTCCAGTTCTGCAGCTTGGCCTCATAGGTGGGGATGCCGAAGCCGGCGGCGCGGGCCACTTCCTCCGCCTCCCGCTGGTTGGCGATGAAGTCGGCGGGCAGGTCCCAGAACTCCATCGGCGGCTCGAACAGCACTGCGGACAGGAACAGGTAGCCGGCGCGGATCTGCTTGGTGACGACGGCCCGCGTCTCGGGGGCCAGGCCGGGGTAGTCGCGCTCCATCACCGCCATGCAGATCGCCATGTGGCGGCCTTCGTCGCGGCCGATGTTGCGGAAGCCCTCTTTGAACACCGCCTCGCGGGAGTTCTCGTACATCTGTTTGAAGATGGTGGCGGCGGCGATCTCGCCCATCAGGAATGAGCTGAACAGCACGGCGAGGTCGTACTTGGGAACCGCCTGCTTGTAGCCGCTCCAGTAGCGGCTGCCGTTGAAATACAGCCAGTGCACGTTCTTCTGCAGGCGTTTGCCGAGTTCGGTCTTCGGCGTGTAGGTGAGCGGGTCCGGGTGGCCGAGCAGGCGGGTGATCGCCAGCCCGCACATGATTTCGTGGTTCTGCTCGTCGCGGGTCACCGAGAAGAAGCACTTGCGCACCGGGTCTTCCTCATGGACCTCGTAGGTCTTGACCAATGCCTCGGCAAAAACCGGCGGTGCGGAGGCGTCGAACACCGACAGCAGGCTCCACCAGTAGGCGATGGCTTCGCGCTCCTCCCAGCTGTAGCTGTCCAGATCCAGCGTGTCCCACGGCAGCTTTTCCGGGTCCCAGTTCTCGCGCAGCGAGGCTTTCCATACTTCCTGCAACTTCTTCGTATGGCTGTGCCATGACAGCGGATAGACGTTGGGCTGCGGGGTGGCCGGTGGAAATTCCATCTTGTCGGCGAACCGTTCCTTGTGATTGCTCATCGTGCTCCTCCTGTTTGATTGGTGTGTTTGCGCCCGGTCGGCAAGACCATCCGGTGTGCGGGGTTAATGGTGATACATAAAAATAATTTTGGTCAATAAAAATGTATCAAATAAATCTCAAGATGAGCACGGATTGAATCGCTTTGTTGCACGAGATGCCGGCTTTGATTGTCGAAGAAATTCGCTAAATATATGTTATAAAAGAAAAATAAACAGAGAAACCAGTTCTGTTTAACGTAACTCAGAATCTTTCTAGCAGAAAAATTCGATACCTAGCATTGACTTATATCAGTTCAATTTGTAACGTTTAGATCAGGAGAACAAACCCGACGGAGACACAAGATGACGCACCCCCTCTTCGAGAAGCATCGCAGTACGCTCGATGGCGCCCTGGCAGCCATCGCCACCCGGGGCTATTGGTCGGCCTACCCGGAAATGCCCAGTCCCAAGCTGTACGGCGAAACCGCGCCTGAAGACGGCCGCCGCGCGTTCGAGGCCCACAAGGGGCAGTGCTTCGAGCTGGGGCAGCCCGGCCAGACCGGCTGGCACGGCGGCGAGACCTCACCCTACGGTATCGACCTGGGCACGACTTACCCGGTGTGCACGCCGGAAGCGCTGATCGAGGCCGCACAGGCCGCCATGACCGAATGGCAGGCGGTCGGCGCCGAGGGCCGGACCGGCATCTGTCTGGAGATTCTCGACCGCCTCAACAAGCAGAGCTTCGAGATCGCCCACGCGGTGATGCAGACCACCGGGCAGGGCTGGATGATGGCCTTCCAGGCCGGCGCGCCCCATGCGCAGGACCGCGGCCTCGAAGCGCTCGCCTACGCCTGGCGCGAGCAGAGCTTCGTCCCGGCCGAGGCCCATTGGGAAAAGCCCCAAGGCAAGAACCCGCCGCTGGTGATGAAGAAGCACTTCGAGATCGTCGGGCGTGGCGTGGCGCTGGTGATCGGCTGCGGCACCTTCCCGACCTGGAATACTTATCCGGGCCTGTTCGCCGCGCTGGCTACCGGCAACGGGGTGATCGTCAAGCCGCACAGCAACGCGATCCTGCCCGCCGCCATCACCGTGCGCGCGATCCGCGCCGTGCTGGCCGAGAACGGCCTCGACCCCGACCTGGTCAGCCTGTGCGTCACCGACAAGCGCGCCACTACCCAGGCGCTGGCGACCCATCCTGCGATCAAGTCGGTGGATTTCACCGGCAGCAACGTGTTCGGCCAATGGCTCATCGACAACTGCCGCCAGGCCCAGGTGTATGCGGAGCTGGCCGGTGTGAACAACATCGTCATCGACTCGACGGACGCCTATAAGGCGACGCTCGGCAACCTGGCTTTCACGCTGTCCCTGTACTCAGGGCAGATGTGCACCACCTCCCAGGCGATCTTCGTCCCGGCTGGCGGCATCGACACCGACGAAGGCCACAAGACTTACGACGAGGTGTGTGCAGACCTGGCCCGCGCCGTCGAGCGCTTCCTGTCCAAGCCGGAAGTCGCCCACGCGGTGCTCGGCGCGATCCAGTCCTCCGACACCCTCGAACGCATCGCGCTGGCCGACAGCGGCGAGCTGGGGCAGGTCGTGCTGGCCTCGAAGACGCTGGAGAACCCGGACTTCCCGGCCGCCCGCGTGCGCACGCCGGTGCTGCTGGCCTGCGACGCGGCCGACGAGCGGCGCTATATGGAAGAGCGCTTCGGGCCGATCAGCTTCATCGTCAAGACGGCCGACACGGCGGCGGCCATCGCGCTGTCCGAGCGGGTCGTCGCCACCCACGGCGCGCTGACGGTCGGCGTCTATTCGACGCGTCAGGCGGTGCTCGACGCGATGACCAAAGCCACCTGGCGCAGCAAGGTCGCCCTGTCCATCAACCTGAGCGGCGGCGTGTTCGTCAATCAGTCGGCGGCCTTCTCCGACTACCACGGCACCGGCGGCAACCCGGCGGCCAACGCGGCCTACGCCGACTCGGCCTTCGTCGCCAACCGCTTCCGCGTGGTGCAGCGCCGCTACCACGCCTGAAGGAGCCCCGACATGGAATACCGGAACATCCTCTACACGGTGGAGGAGGGCGTTGCTCGCCTGACCCTCAACCGGCCGGACAAGCTCAACAGCTTCACCGGCGAGATGCACGCCGAGTTGCGGCATGCCCTCGACGCGCTGCAGGCCGACAAGGCCGTGCGCGTGCTGGTCCTCAGCGGCGCGGGGCGTGCCTTCTGCGCCGGCCAGGATCTGGCCGACCCGGACATGGCCAGGACAGCCGACGGGGCGATGCCCGACATCGGCAATGTCGTCGAGCGCAATTACAAGCCGCTGGTGCTGCGCCTGCAGAACCTGCGTGTGCCGACCATCGCCGCGGTGAATGGCATCGCCGCCGGCGCCGGCGCCAGCGTGGCGCTGGCCTGCGACCTGGTGGTGGCGGCCCGCTCGGCGTCCTTCCTGCAGGCCTTCAGCAAGATCGGTCTGGTGCCCGACACCGGCGGCACCTGGTTCCTGCCCCAGCGAGTCGGTATGGCGCGGGCGATGGGACTGGCGCTGCTGGCCGAGAAGCTGCCGGCCGACAAGGCCGCCGACTGGGGGCTGATCTGGGCCGCCTACGACGACGCGGAGTTCGCCGCCCGCGTGGACGGCCTTGCCGCCCAGCTCGCCGCGATGCCCACCAAGGCGCTGGTGCGCACCCGCCAGGCCCTGCACGCGGCGCCCGGCCATACGCTGGAACAGCAGCTCTCCTTCGAGGGCGGCTTCATGCGCGAACTGGGCTGGAGCGCGGACTACGCCGAGGGTGTGGCCGCCTTCATGGAAAAGCGCACGCCGAAGTTCACGGGGGAATGAGCGTGAGCGCTGCCTTGAACCCCTCTGCCGTCGTCGCCGTGGTCGGTTCCGGTGCGATGGGCGCCGGCATCGCCCAGGTGGCCGCCGCTGCCGGGCATGTCGTCAAGCTGGTGGACAAGCGGCCCGGCGCAGCGGCCCAGGCCGTGTCGGCGATCTGCGCCCAGTTCGCACGGCTCGCCGACAAGGGCCGCCTCAGCGTGGAGGCGGCCGGCGCCGCCGGCGCGCGCCTGATCGCCGTAGAAGCCGTGGCTGAACTGGCTGACGCCGCGCTGGTGATCGAGGCCATCGTCGAGGACCTGGGCGCCAAGCAGGGCCTGTTCCGCAGCCTGGAAGACATCGTGGCGGCGGACTGCCTGTTCGGCACCAACACCTCGTCCATCTCGGTGACCGCCATCGGTTCGGCGCTGCAGCGGCCGGAGCGCCTGGCCGGCCTGCATTTCTTCAACCCGGCGCCGCTGATGGCGCTGGTGGAGATCGTCTCCGGCCTGGCCACCGATGCGGCCGTCGCCGAAACCCTGTTCGCCACCGCCGCGGCCTGGGGCAAGACGCCGGTGCACGCCCGCTCGACGCCCGGTTTCATCGTCAACCGGGTCGCCCGGCCGTACTACGCCGAAGCGCTGCGCATCCTCGGCGAAGGCGGCGCCGACTGCGCCACCCTCGACGCGCTGTTGCGGGACGCCGGCGGCTTCCGCATGGGGCCCTTCGAGCTGATGGACTTGATCGGCCACGACGTGAACTTCGCGGTGACCCGCTCCGTGTGGTCGGCCTTCTATAACGACCCGCGCTTCACGCCATCGCTGATCCAGCAGGAGCTGGTGGATGCCGGCTTCCTCGGGCGCAAGACGGGCCGTGGCTTCTACGACTACCGGGACGGCGCCGAACGGCCGCAGCCGAAGGAGGCCGTCGCCCAGACCGTGCCGGGCGCGATCACCCTGTACGGAGAATCCCCGGCGGCGCTGGCGCTGGCCGACCGCCTCCACGAGCGCGGTGTCGGCTACACCTGGGGCGCGGCTGGCGACGAGCGTATTGCGGCGGTCGGCGAGGCGGTGGTCTTCGTCACCGACGGCCGCACCGCGACCCGGCGGGCGGCGGAAACCGGTATCTCCAACCTGGTGCTGATCGACCTCGCGCTGGACTACCGCAACGCGACGCGCATTGCGGTCGGCGCTGCGGTCAATTGCTGGGCGCCGGCGCTGGGGGCGGCCATAGGCCTGCTGCAGGCGGCGGGCTTCGTCGTCTCGCGCCTCGGCGACGTGCCGGGGCTGGCGGTGATGCGGACGGTCGCAATGCTCGCCAACGAAGCGGCGGACGCGGTGAACCAGGGCGTCTGCGACGCGGCCGGCGCCGATGCGGCGATGCGTCTCGGCGTCAATTATCCCCGTGGCCCGCTGGCCTGGGCCGATCTGGCCGGCCTGCCGGCAATCTGCGCAGTGCTCGCCAATCTGGCCCAGTTCTACGGCGAAGACCGCTACCGGGTCTCGCCGCTGATCCAGCAGCGGGTGCTGGCCGGAAGGAAGATCCATGACTGAACGCACCTCCGACGATGCCCAGGCGTTGGCCGAGGCCGTCGCCGACAGCATGTGGTCCCGCGACCGGGCCACCCAGGCCCTCGGCATGCGCATCGAGGCGATCCGCCCCGGCTACGCACGGATCTCCATGCCGGTGCGCGAGGACATGCTCAACGGCCACCGCATCTGCCACGGCGGTCTGATCTTCACGTTGGCCGACAGCGCTTTCGCCTACGCCTGCAACAGTTACAACAAAAATACGGTCGCCTCCGCGTGTCATATCGACTTCCTCGCCCCTGGGCGGGAAGGCGACACGCTGCAGGCTGAGGCCGTCGAACAGTCTGCCTCCGGCCGCACCGGCGTCTACGACGTCACCGTGCGCGACGGCGAGGGCCGGACCCTCGCCCTGTTCCGGGGCAAGAGCTACCGGATTTCCGGCGACGTGATCGACAACAAAGGATGAGGAGAGACACCCCGTGACCGCCAAGTTGCCCCAACCCGGCGAGCTCGACCCGATCGAGACCGCCAGCCGCGACGAGATCGCCGCGCTCCAGCTGGAGCGCCTCAAGTGGTCCGTGCGCCACACCTACGACAACGTGGAGCCGTACCGCCGCAAATGCATCGAGAAGGGCGTCCACCCGGACGACCTGAAGTCCCTGGCCGACCTCGGCCGCTTCCCCTTCATGACCAAGTCGGACCTGCGCGACAACTACCCCTTCGGGCTGTTCGCGGTGCCGGTCAAGCAGATCCGCCGCCTGCACGCCTCCAGCGGCACCACCGGCAAGCCGGTGGTGGTCGGCTACACCGGGAACGACCTGAACAACTGGGCCAACCTGGTCGCCCGCTCCATCCGCGCGGCCGGCGGCCGGCCCGGCGACATGGTCCATGTGGCCTACGGCTACGGGATGTTCACCGGTGGCCTCGGCGCGCACTACGGCGTCGAGCGCCTCGGCTGCACCGTGGTGCCGATGTCCGGTGGCCAGACCGAAAAGCAGGTCCAGCAGATCCTCGATTTCCGGCCGGACATCATCATGGTCACCCCGTCCTATTCGCTGGTGATCGCCGAGGAGTTCGAGCGCCTGGGCATCCCGCCGGAGGAGATCTCCCTCAAGGTCGGCATCTTCGGCGCCGAGCCGTGGGGGCAGGGCATGCGCGCCGAGATCGAGCGCAAGCTGGGGCTCGACGCGGTGGACATCTACGGCCTGACCGAGGTCATGGGCCCCGGCGTGGCCTGCGAATGCATCGAGAGCAAGGACGGCCCGGTGATTTGGGAGGACCATTTCTATCCGGAGATCATCGACCCGGAAACCGGCGAGGTACTGCCGGACGGGGAGCAGGGTGAACTGGTGTTCACCTCGCTGACCAAGGAGGGTTTCCCGGTCATCCGCTACCGCACCCGCGACCTGACCCGCCTGCTCAAGCCGACCTCGCGCTCCTTCCGGCGCATGGACAAGATCGTCGGGCGTTCCGACGACATGCTGATCGTGCGCGGCGTGAATGTCTTCCCGACCCAGATCGAGGAGCAGATCCTGCGCGAGCCGCGCCTGACCGGCAATTACCAGATCGTGCTGACCCGCGACGGCCACCTGGACAACGTGGAGGTGCGCTGCGAGCTGCAGCGGGAGCTGACCGGCAAGGTCGGCCGCGGCGCCATCGAGGAGATCAGCCGCAGTGTGGCCCACCACATCAAGACCATCATCGGCATCTCGACCCGCGTGCACGTGATGGACTTCGACACTATTCCGCGCACCCAGACCGGCAAGGCCCGCCGCGTTATCGACCAGCGCCCAAAGCTGCAGTGAAGGAGACCGACAACATGAACGAAGCCTTCATCTGCGACGCGATCCGCACCCCTATCGGCCGCTACGGCGGCACCCTGGCGGCCGTGCGGCCCGACGACCTGGGCGCCGTGCCCCTCAAGGCCCTGATGCGCCGCAACCCCGGTGTGGACTGGGCGGCGGTGGACGACATCATCTACGGCTGCGCCAACCAGGCCGGCGAGGACAACCGCAACGTGGCGCGCATGTCCGGCCTGCTGGCCGGGCTGCCCATCGACGTGCCAGGTACGACGGTCAACCGCCTGTGCGGCTCCGGCCTCGATGCGGTCGGCCTGGCGGCGCGCTCGATCAAGGCCGGCGAAGCCGCGCTGATGATCGCCGGCGGCGTCGAGAGCATGTCCCGCGCGCCCTTCGTGATGGGCAAGGCCGATGCGGCCTTCTCCCGTCAGGCCGCGATCCACGACACCACCATCGGCTGGCGCTTCGTCAATCCGCTGATGCAGCGGCTGTACGGCACCGACTCGATGCCGCAGACCGCCGATAACGTGGCGGCCGATTTCGTCATCTCCCGCGCCGACCAGGACGCCTTCGCGCTGCGCTCCCAGCAGCGCTGGGCCGCCGCCCACGAGGCGGGGCGCTTTGCCGACGAGCTGGTGCCGGTGGAGATCCCGCGCAGGAAGGGCGAGCCGCTGTTGTTCGCCGCCGACGAGCATCCGCGCCCCGACACCACGCTGGAGTCTCTAGCCCGTCTGAAGGGGGTCAATGGCCCCGAGCTGAGCGTCACCGCCGGCAACGCGTCCGGCGTCAATGACGGCGCCTGCGCGCTGCTGCTGGCGTCCGGCGCGGCGGCGGCCCGCCACGGTCTGACGCCGCGGGCGCGGGTGGTCGGCATGGCCACCGCCGGCGTGGCGCCGCGGGTCATGGGCATCGGGCCGGTGCCGGCGGTGCGCAAGGTGCTGGCCCAGACCGGCCTGCGCCTCGACCAGATGGACCTCATCGAACTCAACGAAGCCTTCGCCGCCCAGTCCCTGGCGGTGCTGCGCGAGCTGGGGCTGGCGGACGACGAGGCGCGGGTCAATCCCAACGGCGGCGCCATCGCGATGGGCCACCCGCTGGGCATGAGCGGCGCCCGCCTGGTGACCGCCGCCCTCTACGAACTGCAGCGCCGCGGCGGCCGCTACGCCCTGTGCACCATGTGCATCGGGGTCGGGCAGGGCATCGCGATGGTCATCGAACGCATCTGACAACCATAAGCAGGAGAAGGAGGAGACACCCCATGAATAAGATCTTCAGGAAATTCGCCGCCGGCGCGGTGGTGGCACTGGCGAGCCTGGCGGCCCAGGCCGCCGAGCCGATCCGCATCGGCTCCGTGCTGTCGGTCACCGGCCCTGCCGCCTTCCTCGGCGACCCGGAGCTGAAGACGTTGCAGCTCTATGTGGAGGACATCAACAGGAAGGGCGGCGTGCTCGGCAGGCCGCTGCAACTGGTCCATTACGACGACGGCAGCGACGCCAACAAGGCCAACGGCTTCGCCAAGCGCCTGCTGGACGACGACAAGGTGGACCTGCTGATTGGCGGCACCACCACCGGCGCGACGATGGCGATGGTGCCGCTGGCCGAGAAGTCCGGCACGCCCTTCATCTCCCTGGCCGGCGCGGTCGTCATCGTCGAGCCGGTGAAGAAGTTCGTCTTCAAGACCCCGCACACCGACCGCATGGCCGCCGAGAAGGTCTTCGAGGACATGAAGAAGCGCGGCATCGCGCGGGTTGCGCTGCTCTCCGAGACCAGCGGCTTCGGCCAATCCGGCAAGAAGGAGGCCGAGCTGGTGGTCGCCAGGTATGGCATCAGCCTGGTGGCCAGCGAGACCTACGGGCCCAAGGATACGGACATGAGTCCGCAGCTCACCAAGCTCAAGGCGGCCCCCGGCGTGCAGGCGATCTTCGTGTTCGGCCTCGGTCAGGGGCCGGCCATCGTGACCCGCAACTACCGTCAGCTCGGTATCGCGCTGCCGCTGTACCAGTCCCACGGCGTGGCCTCGGACGAGTTTCTGAAGCTCGCCGGCCCGGCCGCGGAGGGCGTCCGCCTGCCGTCGCCGGCCCAGCTGGTGCCGGACAAGCTGCCCGCCAGCGATCCGCAGAAGCCGGTGGTCGTGGCCTACGACAAGGCCTTCCGGGATCGCTACAAGCAGGACGTGTCCACCTTCGGCGGCTATGCCTACGACGGCCTGATGCTCGCCGTCGAGGCCATCAAGCGGGCCGGCGCCACCGATAAGGCCAAGGTCCGCGACGCCCTCGAGGCAACCCGCGGCTACGTGGGCACCAGCGGCAAGGTCAGCATGTCCGCCAGTGACCACATGGGCCTGGATCTGTCCTCGTTCCGCATGCTCGAAGTGCGCAACGGCGACTGGACGCTGAGCAACTGAGCGATGACGAAGGAGGGCCACGTCATGAGCGCCACTTACACGCATCTCCAGATCGAGCGCCGGGGCTCGCTGGCGACGCTGTGGATGAATCGCCCGGAGGTGTTCAACGCCTTCGACGAGCAGTTGATCGATGAACTCGCCGCGGCCTGCGTCGAGCTGGACGCCGATGCTGGCGTCCGCGTGGTGGTGCTGGCCGGCCGCGGACGCCATTTCTCGGCCGGGGCCGACCTCAACTGGATGCAGCGTGCCGCCACCCGCGGCGAAGCCGACAACCTTGCCGATGCGCGCCGCTTCGCCGCCATGCTGCAGGCGCTGGCCGGGCTGTCCAAGCCGACCATCGCCCGCGTGCAGGGCGCGGCGCTGGGCGGCGGCACTGGCCTGGCGGCGGCCTGCGACATGGCGGTGGCGGCCGACGACGCGGTGTTTTCCACGTCGGAGGTGAAGTTCGGAATCATCCCGGCGGTCATCAGCCCTTACGTGCTGCGGGCCATCGGCCCGCGCCAGACGCTGCGTTACTTCCAGACCGCCGAGCGGATTGCGGCCGCCGAGGCCAAGGCCATCGGCCTGGTGCACGAGGTGGTCCCCACCGAGCGGCTCGACGATGCGGTCGGCCGCCTGGTGGATGCGCTACTGGCCGGCGGGCCGCTGGCGCAAGGGGCCGCCAAGGCCCTGATTGCGGCAGTCGCCGGCCGCCCCCTCGACGCAGCGACGGCCGAGGAGACTGCGCAACGCATCGCCCGCCAGCGCACGACCGAAGAGGCGCGGGAAGGCTTCGCGGCCTTCCTGCAGAAGCGTCCCCCGGCCTGGATGGCCGGACCCGACAAGCCCTGAAGACCAGGGCCGGCGAGCCTCGCGCCGACCGGCCCGTGTAAAGGAGAGAACAGATGTATACCCAGGCAATGGACATACCCGACGCCGCCACCAAACCGGCGGGCGTCTCGCGGACCCCCGACGCGCAGGACGCCGCCTTCGAGGCGCGCATCGACGCCGACGGCCGCATCGAGCCCCAGGACTGGATGCCCGAGGCCTACCGCAAGACCCTGGTGCGCCAGATCAGCCAGCACGCCCACAGCGAGATCGTCGGCATGCTGCCGGAAGGCAACTGGATTTCCCGCGCCCCCAGCCTCAAGCGCAAGGCCATCCTGATCGCCAAGGTGCAGGACGAGGGCGGCCACGGGCTGTACCTCTACTCAGCCGCGGAGACGCTGGGCACCAGCCGCGACCAGATGCTCGACGCGCTGCACAGCGGCAAGGCCAAGTACAGCTCGATCTTCAACTACCCGACCCTCAGCTGGGCCGACGTGGGGGTGATCGGCTGGCTGGTGGACGGCGCCGCGATCATGAACCAGATCCCCCTGTGCCGCTGCTCCTACGGCCCTTACGCACGAGCCATGGTGCGCGTGTGCAAGGAGGAATCCTTCCACCAGCGCCAGGGCTACGAAGCGCTGCTGGTGATGATGAA
Organism: Zoogloea sp. JDB1; assembly: GCF_056724025.1. Lineage (NCBI taxonomy): Bacteria > Pseudomonadati > Pseudomonadota > Betaproteobacteria > Rhodocyclales > Zoogloeaceae > Zoogloea > Zoogloea sp. JDB1. The sequence goes on along the minus strand of NZ_CM161496.1, from coordinate 4,040,617 downwards.
GGGCACAGACGCCCAGAAGGCGATGGTGCAGGACGCGGTGAACCGCTGGTGGTGGAAGTGCCTGGCGATGTTCGGGCCGCCGGACGCCGACAGCCCCCACAGCGCCCAAGGCCAGCGCTGGGGCATCAAGCGTATCGGCAACGACGAACTGCGCCAGAAGTTCGTGGATGCCACCGTGCCTCAGGCCGAGGTGCTCGGCGTCACGCTGCCGGACCCGGACCTCAAGTGGAACGAGGACCGCCAGCACTACGACTATGGCCAGATCGACTGGGCCGAATTCTGGGCCACCGTGGAGGGCGACGGCCCCTGCAACCGGGAACGCCTGGCGACCCGTGTGAAGGCCCATCGGGACGGGCAGTGGGTGCGCGACGCCGCCCTGGCCCACGCCCGCAAACAACAGGAACGCACGAACAAGGAGGCAGCATGAACACCCCGGCACTCAAGGAATGGCCCCTGTGGGAAGTCTTCGTCCGCAGCAAGCAGGGCCTCGAACACAAGCACTGCGGCAGCCTGCACGCGGCCGACGCGGCCCAGGCGCTGCACATGGCCCGCGACGTCTATACCCGCCGCCAGGAGGGCGTGAGCATCTGGGTGGTGCCGTCCGCGGCGATCACCGCCAGCAACCCGGACGACAAGGGCGAACTGTTCGACCCGGCCGCCGACAAGATCTACCGCCATCCGACCTTCTACGCGATCCCGGACGAAGTGGGGCACATGTGATGAACGCGCCTGTCGACTACCTGTTGCACCTGGCGGACAACGCCGTGGTGCTCGGCCAGCGCAACGCCGAATGGTGCGGCCACGGGCCGATCCTCGAAGAGGACATCGCGCTGGCCAACGTGAGCCTGGACCACATCGGACAGGCACGCCTGCTGTACCAGCTGGCCGCCGCGCGGATGGGCGGCGGTGCCAGCGAAGACAGCCTGGCGTACTTCCGCGACGAGACCGGCTTCCGCAACTACACGCTGCTGGAGCTGCCCCACCATGGGCCGTTGGTCGGCTACGCCGCGTCGGACCGGGACTACGCCGTCACCATCGTGCGCAACTTCTTCTACGGTGCGCTGATGGTGCTGGTGTGGGATGCCCTGACGCGCTCCGCCGATGCCGATCTGGCCGCCATCGCCGCCAAGTCGCTGAAGGAGGCCCGCTACCACCTGCACCATGCCGCCGACTGGGTGCTGCGCCTCGGCGACGGCACTGACGAATCCCACGCCCGTGCCCAGGCGGCGGTGGACCACCTGTTCCGCTACACGGAGGAGTTCTGGCTGCCGAGTCCGGCGGAGACGGAAGCCGTCGCCAGCGGTGTCGGTGTGGATGTGGCCAGCCTGCGGGCGGACTGGAATGCGCTGGTGGACGAGACCCTGGCGGAAGCCACGCTGAGCCGTCCGACCGTGCGCGGCTACGTGCCGGAAGGCAAGCTGGGCCGCCACTCGGAGCACCTGGGCTACCTGCTCGGCGAGATGCAGGGCCTGGCCCGCGCCCATCCGGGCGCCACCTGGTGAGGGCAGGGCGATGAGCACGCTGGTGGAGCAGACCTGGGCGACGCTGGACCCGCTGACCGACCCGGAGATCCCGGTGGTGTCCCTGCGCGAGCTGGGCATCCTGCGGGACGTGACGGCAACGGCGGACGGCGTCGAGGTGGTCATCACGCCCACCTACACCGGCTGCCCGGCGATGGGGCAGATCGAGGACGACGTGAGGGCCTGCCTGGAGAAGGCTGGCATCCCGGCCCGGGTCGTCACCCGCCTGGCCCCGGCATGGACCACCGACTGGATGAGCGACGCGGCGAAGGAAAAGCTGCGCGCCTACGGCATCGCCCCGCCAAGTGGTACGCGGCCGGCGGAGAGCGTCGTGCAGTTCGTGCGCCGGCGCCCGCCGCCGGAACCGGTAGCCTGCCCGCACTGCGGCTCGACCCACACCGTCGTCTCGTCCCAGTTCGGCTCCACGGCCTGCAAGGCGCTCTACAAGTGCCTCGACTGCCAGGAGCCCTTTGATTACTTCAAGCCCTACTGACGCCCATGAATGAATCTGCTGCGCGTCCCGATCCTGCGACTCCGGTGCGCGCTGTGCATCACGTACGGCGCTGCGCCTCATCGCAAGCTCAGGCCTGCTCGCCACGATTTCTTCACGGGCCCGACCTAGCCAGGCTTCCGGAGCTTAAAACATCATGACAGCACTCCGTTTCCACGATCTCGCCGTCAAGCGCGTCAGCCCCGAGGCGGCCGGCGCGGTGGCGATCACCTTCGCCATCCCCGACGACGCCAAGGACGACTTCGCCTTCGAGCCGGGCCAGTTCCTTACCCTGCGCGCCACCATCGACGGGCAGGACGTGCGCCGCAACTATTCCATCAGCAGCCCGCGCAGCCGGCTGGCCCGCCGCGGCGAGCTGGAGGTAGGTATCCGGCCGGTGGAGGGCGGGCTGTTCTCCAACTGGGCGGCCCAGGCGCTGAAGGCCGGTGACACCCTCCAGGTGATGCCGCCGGATGGCCGCTTCACGGTGAAGAAGAAGCGCGCCATCCACCGGGTGGGCTTCGCCGCCGGCTCGGGCATCACGCCGATCCTGTCCATCGCCGCGTCCACGCTGGAAGAGCAGCCGGACAGCAAGTTCACGCTGGTGTATGGCAACCGGCGCATGTCCTCGGTGATGTTCAACGAGGCCCTGCAGGATCTCAAGGACCGCTACCGGGACCGCCTCACGCTGATTCACGTGCTGTCCCGCCAGGCCCAGGAGGTGGACCTGCTGCAGGGGCGCATCGACGGCGACAAGGTGCGCGCCATCATCGCCGCGCTGCTGCCTGTGGCGTCGATGGACGAAGTCTTCATCTGCGGGCCGGACGAGATGATCTCCACCACCGAGACGGCCCTGGTCGAGGCCGGCGTTCCCTCTGACCGGGTGCGTACCGAGCGCTTCACCGTCGGCCTGCCGCCGGGCGCCCATCCGGTGGGGACGCGCAGCAAGACCGCCGAGGTTTGCGCCGCAGAGCGGACCATTCCGCTGGCGGTGGTGCTCGACGGCAAGCGCCACGAGCTGATGATCAGCCCCGACGAACACGTGCTCGACGTGGCCCTGCACGCCGGCCTCGATCTGCCCTTCTCCTGCAAGGCCGGCGTGTGCTGCACCTGCCGGGCTAAGGTGGTGGAGGGGCAGGTGACGATGGACAAGAACTTCACCCTCGACCCCGCCGAGGTGGCGGCCGGCTTCGTGCTCACCTGCCAGTCCCGCGTCACCAGCGAGCATCTGCTGGTGAGTTTCGACGAGCGCTGAGGGCCTGATCCGGCGGCGGGGCCGGCCTGCCGTTCCCGTCGCCAGCCCGGACCAGCCAGCCAGCCGCGCCCGCTTCAATCCCGTTGAACCCCATTTTTCTCCGCTAAGGGAGAGGAGGACTGCTGCGCCCTGAAAACGCCATCGTCACCCAGCCGACACAGCTCACCCGTCCGTCTGGACGGGCACCAAAGCCATAAGAAGCACGGACATCGATCCATAAAAAGGGAGGAGTACCCATGAAGCAATCATCCATCGCCCCGCGTTCCATCGCCCGCCGTCCGCTGAGTCTGCTCTTGCTGGTCGCATTCGGCTCCGGCGCCGCCGCGCCGGCCTTCGCCGAAAGCGAAATCGACGCGCTCAGGCGCGAGCTGGCCGAACAACGCCAGCTGATCCAGCAGCTGATGAAGAACCAGGAAGAACAGAAAAAGACCGAGATCCAGACCGGTGGCCCGGCCCGCGGTGCCGGCCTGCAGATGGGCGTGCCGACCGGCCCGTCCGGCACTTTGACGATCTACGGCGTGGCGGATGTCAGCGCGTCCACGGTGAATAGCGGTTATGGCCAGAAATCGACGATCGGCTCCGGCGGCATGACGTCTTCCCGCCTGGGCTTCAAGGGCGAGAAGGAGCTGGGCGACGAGGTGAAGGCGGTCTACCTGATGGAAGCGGGGATTTTGTTCGACACCGGTTCCGTTGGCACCGGCGCCATCACGCCGGGCATCAACAACACCGCGGTGTCCAGCGGCGGGCAAACCAGCAACGGCAGCCAGATATTCTCGCGGCAGATCTACGCCGGCCTCTCGACCCGCTTCGGCACCGTCACCGCTGGTCGCCAGTACGCCGGCTCCTACACCTCATCGGTGATGTCGGCGGCGATGGGGGCGGGTTTCTTCGGCTCGTCTGCTGGCTTCTTGCCGGTGATCGGTGGCATGCCGACGCGGCTCAACAACTCGCTGGTGTATGCCTCGCCGAAGGTCGCCGGTTTCTCCGGCCAGCTGACCCTGAGCAGCGGCAGCGAGAACAACGTGAACATGGTGACCCCGACGGCGGCGGGCGCAACGACGGTCACCACCGACAAGGCCGGCCGCGGCGGTGACTTGGCGCTGTACTACGCGGGTGGCCCGGTGAATGCGACCTTTACCGCCTGGAACCTCGATAACGGCAGCTACGTCGCCCCGGCCAGCGGCCCGCAGGAAACCGGCCTCGCCAAGCGGCGCGGTTGGCAGGTGGGCGGTAGTTACAACCTGGGCTTTGCGACCCTGTACGGCAACTACGTGTATGGCCGCATCAGCGGCGGCAATTACGAGAACGTGACGGCGACCCTCTCCAAAGCCGAAGGCTGGAGCGTCAGCGCCGGCATCCCGATGTGGCGCGGCAAGGCCTTCGTGAGCTACAGCCAGCTCGACGACAAGTCGATCAAGAACCGCGACGCCAACCTGCTGGGGCTTGCCTACGCGTACAAGCTGCAGGACAGCACGACGCTGTACGGCACCTGGGGCAAGGTGCTCAACAAGGCCAACGCCAGCTACAGCCTGACCGATGGCGGCAACCTGGTCGGCACCGTGGCCAAGCCGGGCTACGACCCCAACGGCTACATGCTCGGTGTGAACCACGTGTTCTGAGGCTAAAGGAAGTACTTGTATTGTGAAAGCCGGTGGTCGGAAGCCTTGCTTTCGACCACCGACGGCGCACACAGGTGCAGGATTGGGGGTGAAAAAGCCTTCAGCACCACAGATTGGATTGGGGGCGGCAGTGTTAAGGTGACGCTATGAGCACGCTGACCAATCCTGCCGCGTCGCTGAGCCTGCTGCAGCCCAATGCCACGCCCATCACCGGCAAGGAGATGGCGGGCAGCAGCGAGCCGGGTTCTTCGTTTTCCGAACTGGTGTCCCAGAACATCAAGCGGACCACGGTGAATGGCCTGCGCACGGATTCCCACCACATGGCTTTGCCGCCGCCGGGCAGTACCGACGACGATTACGACGAGCGGGTGCTCAACGTCTTGTCGGAGCGCCAGCAGGTGATTGCTTCCAACATCGCCAACGCCGACACACCCAACTTCAAGGCCCGCGACGTGGACCTGCACGATGCGCTGCAAGCGGCGCTGACGCCGCCGGTAGCACAGCTCAAGATGACCTCCACCACCGGGGGGCATCTGCCCGGCCGCACCGAACGCATGGCCCAGGCGCTGGCCCTCAAATACCAGGTGCCCGGTCAGGGCGCGGTGGACGGCAACACCGTCGAGATGGATACGGAGCGCGCCAAGTTCGCCGAGAACGTGCTGCGGCTGGAATTCTCCCTGAACCAGGTGCAAGGGGGCTTCAGGGATCAGGCCAAGCTGCTCAGCAGCCTGAAGGATTAAGGGGCAAGCGCCTACTAGGCGCTACGCTGCCGGCAGCATGGCCAGCATGTCCCGCAAGCGCTCCATTGGAAGAGATCGGGGATCCGCCAATGACATCGCCGGCCTCAACCAGAGCGGTGAGACCGGCGAAGTCGTGGGAGCGACAGATCAGCTGGTCAGCGTGGGATAGTCCGTGTAGCCCTCGGCGCCGCCTCCATACAGCTTGTCCGCGCGCAGCTCGTTCAGCGGCGCGTCTTCCTTCAGGCGGCGGACCAGGTCGGGGTTGCTGATGAAGGCTTTGCCGTAGGCGATCAGGTCGGCGTCGCCGTTGGCAACGGCCTCGAAGGCGCTGCTGCGCGTGAAGCCGTTATTGACCATCCACGGGCCGCCGAAGGCGCGGCGCAGGGCGGCGTAGTCGAAGGCCGGGGCGCCTTCGGGCGCGCGCGCGCCGCCGGTTTCGCCCTCGATGATGTGCAGGAAGGCCAGGCCCTTCGGCGCCAGTTCGGCGACCAGGTAGTCGTAGAGGGCTTGCGGGTTGCTGTCCACCGGCGAGCTGCCGCCGAAGGTCATCAGCGGGCTGAGGCGGATGCCGGTGCGGGCGGCGCCGATCTCCGCGCTGATCGCGTCGACCACTTCGAGCAGCAGGCGCGCCCGGTTGGGGATGCTGCCGCCGTAGGGGCCGCTGCGGTCGTTTACGCTGTCGCGCAGGAACTGGTCGAGCAGGTAGGTGTTGGCGGCATGGATCTCGACGCCGTCGAAGCCGGCTTCGACGGCGCAGTGGGCGGCGTGGCGGTAGTCGGCGACGATGCCCGGCAGCTCGTCGTCGCGTAGCGCGCGGGGCGTGGACACCGGCACGAAGCCCTCGCGGGTGAAGGTCACGGTTTCGGCGCGGCGGACGGTGGAAGACACCGGCGCGGCGCCGTCGGGCAGCAGGGAGGTGTGGGAGATGCGGCCCACGTGCCACAGCTGGATCACGATGCGGCCGCCGGCGGCGTGCACCGCATCGGTCACCTTGCGCCAGCCGGCGACCTGTTCCGGCGTGTAGATGCCCGGGGTGTCGAGGTAGCCGTGGGCCATCGGGCTGATCGGGCTGGCTTCGGTGACGATCAGGCCGGCGCTGGCGCGCTGGCGGTAGTACTCCACCATCAGCTCGTTGGGCACGCCACCGGTGGCGCGATTGCGGGTCAGCGGTGCCATCACGATGCGATTGGCGAGTTCGATGTCGCCGATGCGGATGGGGTCGAAAAGGGTCGTCATGGTCGGGTTCCTTGTCGTTGAGGGGCTTGCTTGAGGGGGCGTCGGAGGGGGAATCAGAGGGCGGCTTCGAGCACGCGGCGGCTGAGGGCCAGGTCCACGTCCTGGCGTTCGCCGAGAGCAGTCATGCCATGGGCTTCCAGTTGCGCGACGAGGCGCGGCACGGCGTCGGCGCCGATGCCGTAGTCGCCAAGGCGGGTCTTCACGCCGAGGGATTCGAAGAAGGCGCGGGTCTGGGCGATGGCCGTATCGATGCGCTCATCGGCTCCGCCGGAATGAATGTTCCACACGCGGGCGGCGTATTGCAGCAGCTTGTCGCGCTTGGCCTCGCGGCGCAGCTCGAGCATGGCCGGCAGAACGGCGGCGAGGGTCTGGGCGTGGTCGAGGCCGAACATGGCGGTGATCTCGTGGCCGATCATGTGGGTCGCCCAGTCCTGCGGCACGCCGGCACCGATCAGGCCGTTGAGGGCCTGGGTGGCGGCCCACATCAGGTTGGCACGGACGTCGTAATCCTGCGGCGTGGCCAGGGCCTGGGGGCCGACTTCGATGAGGGTCTGCAGCAGGCCTTCGGCGTAGCGGTCCTGCACTGGTGCGTTGGCTGGGTAGGTCAGGTACTGCTCGACCACGTGCACGAAGGCGTCCACCGCACCGTTGGCGATCTGGCGGGCCGGCAGTGTGTAGGTCTTGACCGGATCGAGGACCGAGAACTGCGGGAATACGTGGGGACTGGCGAAGGGGAGTTTGGCGTGCAGGGACTTGCGGCTGACCACCGAGAAGTTGTTCATCTCGGAGCCAGTGGCGGGCAGCGTCAGTACGGCGCCCATCGGCAAGGCATTTGCGATGTGGGCGCCGAAGGTTTCGAGGATATGCCAAGGGTCGTCGCTGGCGCTGTAATTGACGGCGGCGGCGACGAACTTGGTGCCGTCGATCACCGAGCCGCCGCCGACGGCCAGCAGGAAATCCAGCTTTTCGGCGCGGATCAGCGCGACGGCTTCCATCAGTGTTTCGTAGGCCGGATTGGGCTCGATGCCGCCAAAACGCTTGACGATACGGCCGGGCAGGGCGCTTTCCACCTCGGCCAGGGTGCCGTTGCGCTCGGCGCTGCCACCGCCGTACAGCACCAGCACGCGGGCGTCAGAGGGGACCAGTTCATCAAGGCGGGCAATGCTGCCTTCGCCAAACACGATGCGGGTCGGATTGAAGTAATCGAAGTTCAGCATGGATATTCCTTTTGTATGAATAGACCAGTCGTCTAGTTTTTAGGTAAATGATGTCTCGGAGTGGCAACCTGCACAAAGGTTCAAAGGGACAGGATCTTTCTTGTCGCGCCCATCGCGTGTTCGAGGGGGCATTCGGTGCGATGCAGCTTGGCCAGCAGGCTGGCGCCTAGCCACAGTTGGTACAGCGTACGTGCAGTATCGAGCGGGTCGAGGGTAGGCAGGGAGCCATCGGCTGAGCCGGCAGCGATGCAGTCCGCCAGGCGGCTGATGATGCGCTCGGTGCCGTCGCGCAGGGTGAGGCGCATGGCCTCGGACAGGTCGGCGACCTCCGCGCTGAGCTTGACCACCATGCACTTCTGCTCGTCGCAGCCCTCGCACTGGGTGTCCCGCCATTGCTGCCAGTAGCTCAGCAGGCGCTCGCGAGCCGGGAGTTCGGAGTTGGCGAACAGGGTGTCGATGAAGCTCAGGTAGCGGGTGAAGAAGTCTTCCAGCAGAGCTTGGCCGAACTGCTCTTTGGACTTGAAGTAGTGGTAGAAGGAGCCCTTCGGTACCTCCGCCGACTGCAGCACCTCGTTGAGACCCACGCAGGAAAAGCCCTTCGCCGCGATCAGATGGCTGGCGGTGTCGAGGATGTGCTGGCGGGTATCGGCGTAAGGCTGCTTCATGGAGGTGAATCCTAGATCGGATTAGACCAGTCGTCTAGAGATTTTTGTTCGCTGCGAAAATATTTGACTCCAGACGAAAAGAAGCCCGAGAAACCGGGGAGGTTGCTCGGGCTTAAATCCACACCAAAGGAGGAGGGTGGAGGAGACAGGTTTCATACTAATGAAATTGATGTTGCGGCGCAATATATACATGTAACGAGCCGTAACAAACTTCACGATCATTGAGGGGCGCGTGTTCGCTGCACTGCAAACAAACTCTGCAGCCACTCGATGAAAACACGGACTCGGGGAGACAACTGGCGGTTCTGCGGGTAAAGGACGGTCAATGGAAGGGACGGTGGAGGATGATTGGGGAGAACTTCCACCAACGTACCGGCAGCAAGTTGGCGGGTTACGTGGTAATGGGGCATCTGGACGATGCCGAAGCCGGCCTCGCAGGCTGCCACGTAGGCGTCGCCGTTATTGACGGCTACCGTGGAAGGCAGGCTGCGGGTCACGACAGCTGCGCCTTCGGTGAACTCCAGCGGGATGGACTTGCCGGACGAGGCGGACAGGTAGTCCACCATTCGGTGGGCCTCGAGATCGTCCAGCGTGCGCGGTGTGCCATGGCGGGCGAGGTAGTCGGCGCTGGCGCAGCTGAGCTGTTCGAGGCGCCCGAGCGGCCGGGCGACCAGGTTCGAGTCGCGCAGTTCGCCGATGCGCAGCACGCAGTCCACCCCTTCCCGTACCAGGTCGATCTGCCGGTCGCTGACGCTGATCTCCAGGCTGATCAGCGGATAACGGGCGCAGAACTCTGGCAGCGAGGGCATCAGCACCAATCTGCACAGGGAGCCGGACATGTCCACCTTCAGGCGGCCGCGCGGGTCGCGGGCGGCTTGGGAGAAGGAGGCTTCCATGTCGTCGATGTCGGCCAGTATCGCCACGCAGCGCTGGTAATAGGCGTCGCCGTCGAGGGTCGGGCGGACCTGACGGGTCGTGCGCAGCAAGAGGCGCGTACCGAGGTGGGCTTCGAGTTGCTTGATGATCTGCGTGGCGGATGCCCGCGGCAGGTCGAGTTGTTCCGAGGCGCGACTGAAACTACCCAGTTCGACGATGCGGGTGTACAGCCGCATGGCTTGCAGGTGGTCCACGGCGGGTTGATTGTTTGTTTAAAGCAAATAGTGTTGCCGTTTACTGCACATTTATCAATCCATCGCCAATACTCATAATCCTCCTCAAGATCCGCATTGCATCAACAGGAGACATGGCATGGATTACGTACGATTCGGCTCCACCGGCCTCAAGGTGTCGCCCCTGTGCCTGGGCTGCATGACTTACGGCAAGTCGAGCTGGCGCGAATGGGTGCTCGATGAGGAGGCCGGCCGCGGCTTCATCCGCCAGGCGCTCGACGCGGGCATCAACTTCTTCGACACCGCCGACATGTATTCCCTCGGCGCCAGCGAGGAGATCCTCGGACGCGCGCTGCGGGATTTCGCGTCGCGGGACGACATGGTGATCGCCACCAAGGTCTTCTACCCGATGAGCCAGCGGCCGAATGACCGCGGCCTGTCGCGCAAGCACATCATGGCCAGCATTGATGCGTCCCTGAAGCGGCTCGGAACTGACTACGTGGACCTCTACATCGTCCATCGTTTCGATCCGGAGACACCCGTCGAGGAGACGCTGCAGGCCCTGGACGACATCGTCCGGGCCGGCAAGGCGCGCTACATCGGTGCCTCGTCCATGTATGCGTGGCAGTTCATGAAGATGCTCAGTTTCCAGGAGCGCCACGGCCTGGCCCGCTTCGTGTCGATGCAGAACCACTACAACCTGATCTACCGGGAAGAGGAGCGCGAGATGCTGCCCCTGTGCCGGGAGGAGGGTATCGCCGTCACGCCTTGGTCGCCGCTGGCCCGTGGCCTGCTGGCCGGCTCGCGCAAGACGCAGACCACGCGAGCGAATACCGACAACCTGGCCCACGCCTGGTACGACCAGCAGGTCACCGAGGACTCCATCGTCGCGGCAGTGGAGGCGGTCGCACAGGAGCGCGGCGTGCCTGCCGCGCAGGTGGCGATTGCCTGGGTAGCGAGCCGGGCCGGCATCACGGCGCCCATCATCGGCGCATCCAAGCCCCATCACCTGCAGGACGCGCTGGCCGGCATCTCGCTTGAGCTGACGGCGGAGGAAGTGGCCCGTCTCGAAGCCCAGTACCGGCCGCGCGGGGTGGCCGGCCATGACTGAACGCGTGTTGCGGGGCTGGCGCGGCGGCGACGCCGACGTGGATCAATCTTCCCAAGACGCAGAGAAAAGCATGCTGAGCAAGGACTGGTCGGTCTCGTCCGTCACGGCGGGCTTCCTGGCGGTGCTGATCTCCTATTCGGGGCCGATGATCATCTTCTTCCAGGCCGCCCAGTCCGCCCATGTGTCGCCGGAGATGATTTCCTCGTGGGTGTGGGCAGTGTCCATCGGCGCCGCGCTGTCGGGGATCTTCCTGAGCTGGGCGCTGAAGGTGCCGGTCGTCACCGCGTGGTCGGCGCCGGGCACGGCGTTGCTGGTGACGCTGTTCCCCGGCCTGTCCCTCAACGAGGCGGTGGGCGCCTACATCAGCGCCGCGGCGGTGATCTTCGTGATTGGTATCACAGGCTATTTCGACCGGCTGCTGAAGCACGTGCCGAAGGGCATCGCCGCCGGCATGATGGCCGGCATCCTGTTCCAGTTCGGCAGCAACGCGTTCAAGTCGGCCGGCTCGATGCCACTGCTGACCTTCAGCATGGTGGCCTCCTACGTGATCCTCAAGCGCCTGCTGCCGCGCTACTGCATGGTGTTGGTGCTGCTACTCGGCGTCGCGCTGGCCGTGGCCATCGGCGGGGCGGATCTGAGCAAGGTGCAGCTGAGTTTCGCCACGCCGACCTTCATTCGGCCGGAGTGGAGCGGGAGTTCGACGCTGAGCCTGGCCTTGCCGCTGGTGCTGGTCAGCATCACCGGACAGTTCCTGCCGGGCATGGCGATTCTGCGCAGTTCGGGCTATTCGACGCCAGCGCGGCCGATCCTGGCGGTCACCAGCATCGCATCCCTGATCGTGGCCTTCTTCGGCGGCATCACCATCGTCATTGCGGCGATCACCGCGGCGCTGTGCACCGGCAAGGACGCCCACGACGATCCGGCCAAGCGCTACGTAGCGGGGATTTCCAACGGGGTGTTCTACCTGATCGGCGGTTGCTGCGGTGCGACCATCGTGTCCCTGTTCGCGGTGCTGCCGAAGGAGTTCGTCGCAATGCTGGCCGGCCTGGCGCTGATCGGCGCGATCACCGCCAACATCATGGGCGCGATCAACGAGGCGGACCATCGGGAGGCGTCGATCATCACCTTCCTGGCAACCGCGTCGGGGATGAGCTTTCTGGGCCTCGGCTCCGCCTTCTGGGGCGTGGTCATCGGCTCCTTCGCCTACCTGGTGCTGCACCGGCTGGAATGGCCGGCGCGCCAGGCGTCCTGAGCCTGCGGTGGGTCCGGCACGCGCTGGCCGGACCCGTCACATGGGGACTTACTGCAGTTCGGCGAACAGGTCGGGTCCGAAGACTTCGTAGTGGATCCGCTCGCGGGACACTCCCTGACCGAGCAACTGGCGGCGCTGCTCCTGCATGAAGGGCAGCGGACCGCACAGGTAGAAGTCGCCGTCGGCGGGCAGATCAATCGACTCCAGATTCATGCGGCCGGGTTGGGCGTGTTGGTCGGAACCGGCATCTTCCAGCCACAGGTGGTAGCGGGCATCTTCCAGCGTGTCGACGCAGGCTTCCACCTCGTCGCGATGGGGATAGCGGTCGGCAGCCGCAGTGGCGTAGGCGAACAGCACCGACCGCTCGGGCTGCGTTGCGGACAGGTGGCGCAGCATCGAGACCATGGGCGTGATGCCGACGCCAGCGCTGATCAGAGCGACCGGACGGGTGTCATCATGTAGGCGGAAATCGCCAGCCGGCGGGCCGACGCGGATCTGGTCGCCGACCTCGATCGTGCTGTGGATGCGGCTCGATACCGCGCCGGCCGGGGCGGTGTCACCCTCGGCGACGCGCTTGACGGTGATCCGCCAACCATCTTTGCCAGGCGCGTCGGACAGGCTGTACTGGCGCACCTGGGTCAGCCCGGCTTCGGGAATCGGCAATGCCACGCTCAGGTACTGGCCGGGCACGAAGTCCGGTAGTGCCACGCCGTCGCGGGGCTTCAGCGTCAGGGCCACGGTATCGGCACTGGTGACTTCCTTGTGGGCGACGTCCATCACTGGCCATGTCTGACCGGCCTGCCAGTCGCGTTCTTGGTACAGGCGGGCTTCGCGGGCTACCAGCTCGGTGGCCATCAGCCAGTAGACCTCGTCCCAGGCGGCGGCGATTTCCGGGGTGATTGCGGCGCCGAGCACTTCGCCGAGGGAGGCCATGAGGTGGCGGCCGACGATGGTGTACTGCGCCGGCGTGATGCCCAGGCTGACGTGCTTGTGGGCGATCCGGTCGAGCACGGGGCCGATGATTTCCGGCTTGTCCATGTGCTTCGCAAATGCATACACGGCGCCAGCCAGCGCCTGGGCCTGGTTGCCGCTGGCCTGGTTACCCATGTTGAAGAGGTTCTTCAGCTCCGGGTGGTGGCTGAACATGCGAGCATAAAAATGGCGCGTGATCGCTTCGCCGTTGGCCAACAGAACGGGGACGGTCGCCTCGATGAGCGGGCGGGCGGTGGTGGACAGCATGGGGAAGGGATCCTCTCTGTTGGGATTGTTTTGTCGAACTGCAGGGGGCGATGGGGTTCGCCCCCGTTAAGGGAAATCAGTAAGCGTGGGTCTGCTCGGCATGGATGGCCGTGGCCGGCTGGCCGGCGGTCAGCGCGATACGGCAGATGTGCTCCAGTCGTTCCACGTGCTCGAAGGCCTCCCACGGGGTCCGGCCGACGGCTACGACGCCATGGCGATCAAGGCCGACGATATGCGGCGCCGGGCCCAGTGCAGGCTGGAATGCGGCTTCGCAGGCTTCGGCCAGTTCCACGCTGGTGGCGGCCAAGGCCGGCACGTCAGGGCCGACGCGGGTATAGCGGGTGACTTCGGGGAAGCCGGCCGACAACTCAGTGAGGCGGTGGCCGGCGTACAGCGCAGCGACGATGTGGGTCGGGTGCAGGTGGAGCACAGTCAGCTTGCGGCCACCGAGCAACATCTGCAGGCGGCGATGGAGTTCCAGTTCGCCGGACGGACGGGGATAGGCATCGACCGCCGATACGCCGTCGGCCGGGATGAAGACGAACTGGGTCGGCACCAGCGCGTGTTTGATGACACCGCTGGCCGACATGAGAAAGCCGCGCCCGTCGGTCATCGCCACCGAGATGTTGCCGTCGCGGGTGCTGATCCAGCCGAGCTTGTAGGCGCGCCGCATCACGGCGCAGGCCTGCTCCAGTGTCGGGTGTTCCGGGGACGTGTTGCGCTGGGGCTTCATCGGGTCTCTCCGTGGTTGTTGGGTGCAGGATTTAAGTTGACTCTAAAATGCATCTTTAAAAGAGTCAACGAAAATGAATCTTTAAGGGAATCCCCTATAATCCGAGCAATCGATGCCCGGAACGGGCGTGTTTCAGAGTTGATCGCCGGCCATGCACATCACCCAGCACACCGATTACGCCCTGCGCGTTCTGATTTTCCTGGCGTCCAACGAGCATCGCTTGCCGACGATCCAGGAGATCTCCGAGCGCTTCGAAATCTCCCGCAGTCACCTGATGAAGGTCGTCAATCAGCTGATCCGCAACGGCTTTGTCGACGGGATCCGCGGCAAGGGCGGTGGGCTACGCCTCGCCCGGTCGCCGGCAGAGATCAGGATTGGCGAAGTGGTGCGCAAGATGGAGGTGGATCTGGCGCTGGTGGAATGTTTCACCGAAGGCAGCCGCTGCCTGTTGACCTCGCGCTGCCGCTTGAAGGGGGTGTTCGACGTCGCGCTGGAGGCCTTCTTCAAGTCCCTCGATACGGTGAGCCTGGCTGAGGTGCTGGGGCCAGCCCAGCGTGAGATCCTGCATGTGCTGACCCGAGTCGAGTAGGGCCCGGCAGCAGGCTTGCAGCGGCGCCTCCCGGGCGGAGCGCGCCGCAGGTGGGATTACTCGCCTTCGTTGATGATGCCGCGACTCTTCAGCCGATAGACCATCTGCGGCCGGGTGATGCCGAGCAGGCGCGCGGCGGCGGCCACGTTACCCTGGGCCCGCTCGATGGCACGCTTGAGGAGCAGGGTTTCGATCTCGTCCAGCGACACCTTGTCGCAGTCGTCGTGGTCGTCGAGCAACAGGTTGCTGACGCGCCGGCTGACCCGCTCGACTTCCCGGTCCTGGGTCAGCTCGGTGATGAACACTGACGGGTCCATGGCCACCAGCTTGCCGTCCTTGTTGATCGTGAAGCGCTGCTCGGTGAAGCGCTCGCCGCTGGTGAACAGGTGGGGGGCGTCGATGGCGCCGCCCTCCGGGGCGAGGATCACGCCGCGCTCGATGACGTTCTCCATCTCGCGGATGTTGCCCGGCCAGTTGTAGGACAGCATGGCGTCCACCGCCCGCTGCGTGAACCCGGTCAGGCGGCGGCTGTGGCGGGCGTTGAACTTGGACAGGAAGTGCGTCATCAGCAGCGGGATGTCCTCGCGGCGCTCGCGCAGCGGTGTGATGCGCACCGGGAAGACATTGAGGCGAAAGAACAGATCCTCGCGGAAGCGCCCGGCCTTCACCTCGTCGCGCAGGTCCACGTTGGTTGCGGCGATGACGCGCACGTCTACCTTGCGGGTCTGGGAGTCGCCGAGGCGTTCGATCTCGCCTTCCTGCAGGGCGCGCAGCAGCTTGCCCTGGGCACTGGCGCTGAGGGTGCCGATCTCATCGAGGAACAGAGTGCCGCCGTCGGCCCGCTCGAAGCGGCCCAGGCGGCTCTGCAGCGCACCAGTGTAGGCGCCGCGCTCGACACCGAACAGTTCGGATTCGATCAGCTGTTCCGGGATCGCCGCACAGTTAACCGCAACGAAGGGCTTGTCAGCGCGGGAGCTGAGGCGGTGCAGGGTGCGCGAGAAGACTTCCTTGCCAACGCCGCTCTCGCCGAGGAACAGCACGGTGGCCTGGGTTGGCGCGACGCGGCGGACCAGGTGCATCACCGAGTTGAAGCTCGGAGACATACCCACCGGCATGTCGGTCGGTATCTGTTCCGCACCGGGCTGGCCAATGGAGCAGGCCGGCCGCACCACATTCGGCGGTACGCCCAACTGCAGTGTCTCCGGCATCATGTAGCGCAGGTCTTCGGCGGCTTCGGGGCCCCATTCCTCCACCAGCTTGCCGATGATGCGGCATACCGGATGGCCCATCGACTGGCATTCCACTTCCCGGTAGAGCACCTGGCGACCCATGAACTCGGACGAGAAGCCCGACGCGTAGCCGATCTGCATCCAGCAGGCCGGTTCGGTGCCGATGGAGAAGTGGCGGATGTGCTCCTCGTCCTCGACGGGGCTGGTCCAGATGAACTCACCGTAATGGATGCCGCGCTCCACGTCGCACTCGATGCGCACCGCTTCCGACACACCGATGCCTTCCAGGCAGTGCATCTGCGGGCCGACCACGAACATGTCATGGATCGAGGTCTTGGGGCGCACCTTGCGGGCCAGCTGCGCGTCGGCGACGCCGGCGTAGTAGCCCATGCGGGTCATGAAGCCGCGGGCCACGTCGAGGCCCAGCAGTTCGATCATGTCCCGGCGCAGCATGCCCAGCGCCTTGGCGTGGACCAGCAGCATGCGCTGGTCGTCCAGCCAGATGCGGCCGTCGCTGGTGGAGAAGTGCAGGCGCCCCATCAGGTCGTTGACCTCGGGGAAGTGCGGCTTGTCGGTGTCCACCTGTTCGGGCGGCACGACCGGCAGATGGCCTTGCGGAATCACGGGGGGACGGCTGGCCGATTTCACGGACGAACCTCCCGGGCATTGCGGGTTCTGGCGTGCATTGTGTCTCCCTCCTCAATGCTTATAGGTCTGAATCAGAGCCGCGGGTAGTAGCACGTGGCGTGCCTGAAGCCGATTCGATGTCAGCAATACCGAAGATACGCCGGTTGGCGGGTGGGGAACAACTCTGAATGACCCCGCCGCCGACAGGGGCGTGAATGCATTGATTCATTGTGCAGTGCATTATTAATGGGTGGATTAAAGCATTTGATTCATTTACTGAGGTGCTTCGATGCCTGGCGAAGCATACCTGTGCCTCCCCAAAAAATCTCGAGAATTGACATAAATCCCGCGCCAGATCTGGGTTGCACGGATTATGTCAAATGACTCGACTCAGGATCTGGCACGTCTTTCGCTATCAAGTCTCCCGTAAGGCCTGATTCAACGGAATGCTCGATCGACCAACGAATTGAGCAAATCCGGAGTCCGGCGAACAGGACAGAGCCTTGCAGACAAGCAGGCCACGAATGGAGACGAGAACCATGCCGCAGATGCTTTCCCCCCGCGATCCGCCCTAGGCGGTCGCCCCCCGGCCGCCATCTGGCGGCGCCTTTACCGCAGCCCTTTTTTGCCCCTCGTGCGTGTTGACCTGCCAGGTCGGCGGCAGGGCAGGGCTCGGCCCGAAGAAATCGTTTTGCACCAGCGCCCGTGGGCGATTTTTGATTCAGACCGCGAATAGGAGACCAGCGTGACCCAGATCCGCCACGACACCCAGACCCGTCTCGACAAGCTCGATGCCTTGCTTGAAGAAGATCCCGTCAATCACATCTACCGCCTGGATCGCTCTGCCTTCACCGATGAGGAATGGTTCGAGCTCGAGATGAAGTACGTCTTCGAGGGCAACTGGGTCTATCTCGCCCACGAGAGCCAGATCGCCAACGTCAATGACTACATGACCGTCTACGTCGGCCGTCAGCCGGTGGTGCTGACCCGCGACAAGACCGGCAATCTGAACGCGCTGCTCAACACCTGCACGCACCGCGGCGCCCAACTGGCCCGTCACAAGAAGGGTAACAAGTCGAGCTTCACCTGCCCGTTCCATGGCTGGACCTTCAACAACGCCGGCAAGCTGCTGAAGGTGAAGGACCAGACCCCGGACGCCGGCTATCCCGAGAGCTTCAACTGCAACGGCAGCCACGACCTCGTCAAGCTGGGCGCTTTTGAGAACTACCGTGGCTTCCTGTTCGGCAGCATCAACCCGGACGTCAAGCCGCTGGTCGAGCACCTGGGCGAAGCGGCCAAGATCATCGACATGATCGTGGATCAGGCACCGGAAGGCATTGAAGTGCTGCGTGGTTCCGGCTCCTACGTCTTCGACGCCAACTGGAAGCTGCAGGCCGAAAACGGCGCCGATGGCTACCACGTTACCGCCACCCACTGGAACTACGCCGCCACGCAAGGGCGCCGTACCACCGACGGCAAGGTCGACACCATCAAGGCCATGAGCGCCGGCGGTTGGGCGCGCAAGGGCGGCGGTTCCTATTCCTTCAAACATGGCCACCTGGTGTTGTGGACCAACTGGGCCAACCCGGAAGACCGCCCGCTGTGGGCCAAGCGCGATGAGTGGGTCGAGAAGTTCGGCGAAGCCAAGGCCGACTGGATGCTCAGCAAGTCCCGCAACCTGTGCCTGTATCCCAACGTGTACCTGATGGACCAGTTCAGCTCGCAGATCCGCGTGCTGCGCCCGATCTCCGTCGATAAGACCGAAGCCACCATCTACTGCATCGCCCCCAAGGGCGAAGCGCCCGAAGCCCGTGCCCGCCGCCTGCGCCAGTACGAGGACTTCTTCAACGCCACCGGCATGGCCACCCCGGACGACCTGGAAGAGTTCCGCTCCTGCCAGCAGGGCTTCAACGCCCGCGCCGTGAAGTGGAACGACATGACCCGCGGTTCGGTGCACTGGGTCGAGGGCGCCGACGACAACGCCAAGGCGATCGGCCTCAAGCCGGAACTGTCCGGCGTCAAGACCGAAGACGAAGGCCTGTACACCGTGCAGCACAAGTACTGGGTCGAAGCCATGAAGAAAGCCATCCACGCTGAAGAAAACAACGGAGACAAGTGATGCTGTCCTACGAAGCCATTCAAACCTACCTGTACCAGGAAGCCCGTGCCCTCGACGAACGCCGCTGGAACGACTGGCTGGCCTTTTACGCCGATGACGTGGATTTCTGGATGCCGTCCTGGGATGACGACGGCACGCTGACCACCAATCCGCAGAACGAAGTCTCGCTGATCTACTACGCCAACAAGCAGGGCCTGGAAGACCGTGTGTTCCGCATCGAGACCGAACGCTCGAGCGCGACCATTCCGGACACCCGCACCGGCCACGCGATCAACAACCTGGAGATCCTCTCGCAGGACGACAGCACGATCAGGCTGCGCTTCAACTGGACCACCCATAGCTACCGCTACCAGATCGTCGACACCTACTTCGGTACGTCCGAATACACCCTCGACGTGACTGGTCCGAAGCCGCTGATCAAGCGCAAGTACGTGGTCCTCAAGAACGACCACATCCACCACGTGCTGGACATCTACCACATCTGATGTACCGGGCCCGCCGGAGGGCGGGCCCTTGTTTTACTCCACGACAGAGGGGCGCTCACCATGACCTACAACATTGCGCTGCAGTTCGAAGACGGGGTTACCCGCATCATTCCCTGCGAAGCCGACGAGCTGGTGGCGGATGCCGCCTACCGGGCCAAGATCAACATTCCGCTGGATTGCCGCGACGGCGCCTGCGGCACCTGCAAGTGCCACTGCGAAAGTGGCCGCTACACCCAGGGCGTGTACATCGAGGACGCCCTGACCGACGACGAGGCTGCGCAGGGCTTCATCCTGACCTGCCAGATGCGCCCGGAATCCGACTGCGTGATCCGCGTGCCGGCCTCGTCCGCCGCCTGCAAGACCGAGGTGGCTACCCACGGCGGCAAGCTGTCGAAGATCGACCGCGACTCCGCGACCACTGTGTCGTTCGCGCTGCAGGCCGACAAGCCGCTGTCCTTCCTGCCAGGCCAATACGTCAATCTGAACGTGCCGGGCACCCAGGAAACCCGTGCCTATTCCTTCAGCTCCGCGCCTAACAGCAACGCGCTGTCCTTCCTGATCCGCGACGTCCCGAACGGCTTGATGAGCACTTTCATGCGCAGCAAGGCCAATACCGGCGACGCGATGACCTTCACCGGCCCCTACGGCAGCTTCTACCTGCGCCCGGCGCAGCGTCCGATCCTGATGCTCGCCGGCGGCACCGGCCTGGCGCCCTTCCTGTCCATGCTGCGCTGGCTGCAGGACAACCCGACCAGCCAGCCTATTCTGCTGGCCTATGGCGTCAATACCAACGACGACCTCGTCGAACTGGACACGCTCGAGGCTCTGAAGGCGGCGATGCCCAATTTCGACTACGTCACCTGTGTGGTGGACTCGGTCAGCGGCCATCCGCGCCTGGGCTACGTCACCGATCACCTGACGCCTGCCAATCTGAACGACGGCAATGTCGATGTGTACGTCTGCGGCCCCCCTCCGATGGTCGAAGGCGTACGTAAATGGATGACGAGTGCCGCTGTGACCCCGGCCAACTTCTACTTCGAGAAGTTCTCCGCCTCCAGCGAAGGAGCAGCAGCATGAGCCGGGCCGATCGCTTTACCGACAAAGTCGTCATCGTAACCGGCGCGGCCCAGGGCATCGGCCGCGGCGTGGCCCTGAATGTGGCTGCCGAAGGTGGTGCAGTGCTGGCGGTGGATCGCTCGCCGCTGGTGGACGAGGTCGTCGCCGAGATTACCCAGGCCGGCGGCAAGGCTGCTGCCTTCCAGGCCGATCTGGAAACCTTCGCCGGCGCCGAGTCAGTGGTGGCCGAGGCGCTGACCCGCTTCGGGCGCGTCGATGTGCTGATCAACAACGTCGGCGGCACGATCTGGGCCAAGCCCTTCGAGCATTACGAAGAGGCGCAGATCGAGGCGGAGATCCGCCGCTCCCTGTTCCCGACCCTGTGGTGCTGCCGTGCCGTGCTGCCGCCGATGCTGGCGCAGAAGAAGGGCGTCATCGTCAATGTGTCGTCCATCGCCACCCGTGGCGTGCATCGCGTGCCGTATTCCGCAGCCAAGGGCGGCGTCAATGCGCTGACCGCCTCCATCGCCATGGAGCACACCAAGGACGGCATCCGCATCAACGCCACCGCCCCCGGCGGCACCGAGGCACCGCCGCGCCGCATCCCGCGCAACCAGGCCCAGCCGACCGAGCAGGAGCAGCGCTGGTACCAGGGCGTCATCGACCAGACCATCGATTCGAGCCTGATGCACCGCTACGGCACGATCGACGAGCAGGTGGCCCCGATCCTCTTCCTGGCTTCCGACGAGTCCTCCTACATCACCGGTCTGGTCGTGCCGGTCGGTGGTGGCGACCTCGGCTGACGCCGGCAGCTTCGTCCCTCCCCATTTTTCATAACAACTAAATAAGCGAGACAACATGGCACAGATCGACGTACACAAGCTCACCGATCACGCACGTTTTGGCGGCTTTCATGGCCTCGTGCTGTTCTGGTGCGCCCTCATCATCATCTTCGACGGTTACGACCTGGCGGTGGCCGGCATCGCGCTGCCGTCGATCATGAAGGAGATGGGCGTTTCCCCGACCAACGCCGGCTTCATGGTCAGCTCGGCGCTGTTCGGCATGATGTTCGGCGCGATCTTCCTCGGCACCATCGCCGACAAGATCGGCCGCCGCTGGGCCATCGCGATCTGCATGCTGTTGTTCAGCGTGTTTACTGCCGCGGCAGGTTTCGCCAGCGACCCCGTCAGCTTCAGCATCACCCGCTTCCTGGCGGGGCTGGGTATCGGCGGAGTGATGCCCAACGTGGTCGCCCAGATGACCGAGTACTCGCCGCGCAAGATGCGCAGCACGCTGGTGACGCTGATGTTCAGCGGCTACTCGGTGGGCGGCATGCTGGCGGCGCTGCTCGGCAAGGGGCTGATCGAGAGCTACGGCTGGCAATCGGTGTTCATCGCCGCCGGCCTGCCGGTGCTGCTGATCCCGCTGATCCTCAAGTCCCTGCCGGAGTCGATGGCCTTTCTGGTCAAGCATGGCCGTGCCGAAGAGGTGAAGCGCATCCTGCCGCGCATCGAGCCGTCCTACGTGCCGGCCGCCGGTGACGAGTTCGTGCTGCCCCATGCCCACCACGCCCACGGTGCGCCGATCGGCAAGCTCTTCCAGGATGGCCGCGGCTTCAGCACCACGATGTTCTGGGTGGCCTTCTTCATGTGCCTGTTCATGGTGTATGCCCTCAGCTCCTGGCTCGCCAAGCTGATGGCCGGCGCCGGCTACAGCCTCGGTTCGGCGCTGACCTTCGTGCTGGTGCTCAACTTCGGCGCGATGATCGGGGCCATCGGCGGCGGCTGGCTGGCCGACCGCTTCCACATCAAGCACGTGCTGGTCGGTTTCTACGCCCTGGCGGCAGTGTCCATCACGCTGCTCGGCTACAAGGTCCCGACCGAAGTGCTGTACCTGCTGGTCGGCCTGGCCGGCGCCTCCACCATCGGCACGCAGATCCTCACCTACGCCTATGTCGGCCAGTACTACCCGATGGCGGTGCGCTCCACCGGCATCGGCTGGGCGTCCGGCGTTGGCCGCAGCGGCGCGATCCTGGCGCCGATCGTCATCGGCACCCTGGTCGGCATGTCCCTCCCGCTGCAGCACAACTTCATGGCCATCGCGGTCCCCGCGGTGATCGCCACGCTGGCCGTTTCCATGATCAACCACGGTCGTTCCGCATCCGCCCACCACTGAGCGGAGCAGGGCCGAACCCACAACCCAACCAGGAGACAAATCAAATGGCAATCACCGGCGTATTGCGCCCCGGCCACATTTCCCTGCGTGTGCTGGAGCTGGAACCCGCGCTCAAGCACTACAAGGACGTGCTGGGGCTGATCGAAGTGGAGCGCGATGCCCAGGGCCGCGTGTTCCTCAAGGCCTGGGACGAGCACGACCACCACAGCATCGTGCTGCGCGAGGCGGACAACGCGGGCATGGACTACATGGGCTGGAAGGTGGACTCCGTCGCCACCCTCCACAAGCTGGCCGCCGACCTGGAAGCCTGCGGCCTGTGCTCCGACCTCGGCTGGATTGAGGCGGGCGAGCATCCCAAGACCGGCAAGCGCTTCCGCTTCACGGTGCCCACCGGCCACGTGATGGAGCTGTTCGCCGAAAAAGAGCAGATCGGCAACAACTGCGGCACCGACGGCCCCAACATCAACCCGAACCCGTGGCCCGACGGCCTGGTCGGCATCTCCCCGTCGCGCTTCGACCACTGCTTGCTGTACGGCGACGACCTGGACGGCACGGTGAAGGTGTTCACCGAGGTGCTCGGTTTCTACATCACCGAGAAGGTGGTGCTGAAGAACCAGCCGGACTTCATGATCGGCACTTTCCTGACCTGCGCCAACAAGGCCCACGACGTGGCCTTCATCCGCCAGCCGGTGAAGGGCAAGCTGCACCACGTGTCCTTCGAGCTGGGCAGCTGGGAAAAGGTGCTCCACGCCGGTGACGTGCTGTCCCGTACGCACACTTCGATCGACATCGGGCCGACCCGCCACGGCATCACCCGCGGCGAGACGATCTACTTCTTCGATCCCTCCGGCAACCGCAACGAGGTGTTCTCCGGCGGCTACATTGCCTACCCGGACAAGCCGGCCATCACCTGGTACGACGAAACCCTCGGGCCTGCGATCTTCTATCACGACCGCAAGCTCAACGAGGCTTTCCTGAGCGTGTTCACCTGATCTGCGCACTACCCATGGCGGCGCCCGCGAGGGAGTCGTCATGGGATAACAACAGAATAAAAAAATATCGAGATTTCAATAAAATCTCGCTAAACTAGACTCAATCGATCGACCGAGGCAGAGAACAGCGCCCCCGCCGAGCGATCTATCCGGAAGAAGTGTCCAGCTCCCGTCGGGCCGTGCCCGCCCAGGTGCCGTGACCAGCCGGGCCTACGAGACCTCAGACAGTGAGAAAGACATGAAAGAATTCAAGAACTTCATCAACGGCGAGTACGTCACCAACGTCAGCGGCAAGACCTACGAAAACCGCAACCCGGTGGACAACTCCCTGATCGGCCTGGTCCATGAGGCCGGCAAGGCCGAAGTGGATGCCGCCGTGGCCGCCGCGAAGGCCGCGTTGCACGGCCCCTGGGGCAAGCTGTCGGTGGTCGAGCGCTGCAAGATGCTCGATGGCATCGTCGCCGAGATCAACAACCGCTTCGATGACTTCCTGCAGGCCGAGATCGCCGACACCGGCAAGCCGGCCCATCTGGCGTCCCACATCGACATTCCCCGTGGCGCGGCCAACTTCCAGATCTTCACCGACACCATCAAGAACGTCTCCACCGAGTCCTTCGAGATGCGCACCCCCGACGGAAAGACCGCCCGCAGCTACGGCGTGCGCACGCCGCGCGGCGTAATCGCGGTGATCAGCCCGTGGAACCTGCCGCTGCTGCTGATGACCTGGAAGGTCGGCCCGGCGCTGGCCTGCGGCAACACCGTGGTCGTCAAGCCTTCCGAAGTCACCCCCGCCACCGCGACCCTGCTGGGCGAGGTGATGAACAAGGTCGGCGTGCCCGCCGGTGTGTACAACGTGGTCAATGGCTACGGCGTGGATTCCGCCGGCGCGCTGCTGACTGCCCACCCGGACGTGAACGGCATCACCTTCACCGGCGAGACCAAGACCGGCACCGCCATCATGAAGGCCGGCGCCGACGGCATCCGCCCGGTGTCGCTGGAACTGGGCGGCAAGAATGCCGCCGTGGTGTTCGCCGACTGCGATTTCGAGAACGCGGTGAACACCGTCACCCGCTCGGTCTTCGAGAACTGCGGCCAGGTCTGCCTGGGCACCGAGCGCGTGTATGTCGAGCGCCCGATCTTCGACAAGTTCGTGAATGCGCTGAAGGCCAAGGCCGAGGCGATGAAGCCGGGCCTTCCCTTCGACGCGGACACCAAGATCGGCCCGCTGGTCAGCAAGGTGCACCAGAAGAAGGTGCTGTCCTACTACGAGAAGGCCAAGGCCGAAGGCGCCACCATCGTCACCGGCGGCGGCGTGCCGCTGATGCCGGACGAGCTGAAGGACGGCTGCTGGGTCGAGCCGACCATCTGGACCGGCCTGCCGGAAACCGCCTCCGTCGTGCGTGAGGAGATCTTCGGACCGTGCTGCCACATCCAGCCCTTCGACACCGAAGAAGAAGCGGTGCGCATGGCCAACGACACCAAGTACGGCCTCGCGACCTCCATCTACACCCAGGACATCAGCCGCGCCAGCCGCCTGGCCACGCAGATCGAAGTTGGCCTGTGCTGGATCAACAGCTGGTTCCTGCGCGACCTGCGCACGCCTTTCGGCGGCTCCAAGCAGTCCGGCATCGGCCGTGAAGGCGGCCTGCACTCGCTGGAGTTCTACACCGAGCTGCGCAACGTGATGATCAAGTACTGACCAGACTCCGCTCCCACGGCGCACTGCCCCCATGGTGCGCCCGCCGGCCCTGGCCCCCTCCCTCCGGGGCCGGCACCCATACCCAACAGACTGACGGAAGCCTTCCATGAACCAGAACAAGATCGAGCAATACGGTGACGAGCTCTACAACGCACTGATCACCCGCACCGCGGTGGACCCGCTGACCGACCGCGAACCCGAGATCACCATCGAAGACGCCTACCAGATCCAGCTGCGCATGATCCAGCGCCGTCTGGACGCCGGCGAGACCATCATCGGCAAGAAGATCGGCGTCACCAGCAAGGTGGTGATGGACATGCTCAAGGTTGACCAGCCGGACTTCGGTCAGATGACCTCCGGCATGATCTACAACGAGGGCGAGGCGATCCCGGTGGATTCCATGATCGCCCCCAAGGCCGAGGCCGAAGTGGCCTTCATCCTCAAGCGCGACCTGCAGGGTCCTGGAGTTACCGCGGCCGACGTGCTGCGCGCCACTGAATGTGTGGTGCCGTGCTTTGAGATCGTCGATTCCCGCATCCGCGACTGGAAGATCAAGATCCAGGACACCGTCGCCGACAACGCCTCCTGCGGCGTACTGGTGCTCGGTGGCGTGCGCAAGAGCCCGCGCGACCTGGACCTGGCGCTGGCCGGCATGGTCCTCGAGAAGAACGGCGAGATCATCAGCACCTCCACCGGCGCCGCCGTGCAGGGCTCGCCGGTCAATGCCGTGGTGTGGCTGGCCAACACCCTCGGCCGCCTGGGCATCGCGCTGAAGGCCGGCGAGGTGATCCTGTCCGGCTCCCAATCCCCGCTCGTTCCGGTCAAGGCCGGCGACAGCCTTACCTGCAGCGTCGGCGGCCTGGGCGGCACGTCGGTCCGTTTCATCTGATTTCCGAAAGCACACCCCCATGAAACTCGATCACGCCACCATCCTCTCCCTCGCCGAGCACCTGGAAAGCGCCGAGCTGCAGGCCCGCGACGTCACCAAAATCACCGACGACCATCCGGATATGGACTGGGACGACGCCTACGCGATCCAGGACGAGATCCGCCGCCGCAAGGAAGCCCGCGGCAACAAGGTCGCCGGCCTCAAGTGCGGCCTGACGTCCTTCGCCAAGATGAAGCAGATGGGTGTCGACGTGCCGGTGTTCGGCTTCGTCGCCGACTACATGGCCCGCCCGGACGGCGGCGACATCAAGCACGCCGAGCTGATCCACCCGAAGGTCGAGGCCGAGATCTGCATCGTCACCAAGGCCCAGCTGAAGGGCCCCGGTTGCCACGTGGGCGCCGTGATGGCGGCGGTGGACTTCGTGCTGCCGGCGGTGGAAGTCATCGACTCCCGCTACCGCGACTTCAAGTTCGACCTGAAGAGCGTTATCGCCGACAACACCTCGTCGTCCCGCTTCGTGGTCGGTAACACCATGCGCGACCTGGAAGGCCTCGACCTGCGCACCCTCGGCGTGGTGATGGAGATCAACGGCGAGATCAAGGCGATGGCCGCCGGCGCCGCAGTGCTGGGCCACCCGCTGACCGCCGTGGCGATGCTCGCCAACCACCTGGGCGCCCGCGGCCAGGAGATCCCGGCCGGCACCTTCATCATGACCGGCGGCGTCACCGAAGCCATTACGGTGAATCCGGGCGACCACGTGAACGTGCGCTTCCAGGATCTCGGCTCCGTCTCGATGCGCTTCGTCTAAAGCAGTGCCGCAGTGCCCGGCGGCGTGGAGTCCGCCGGGCAGCAAATCGCTGCACCTGATCCTCCATTCCTGAATTCCGGCCCATGCCGGCGGCTGGCGACGCTCCTTGCGAGCGAGGCCGGCTTCCGTTCGGCCTGCAGAAATGGAGAGAGGAGGGCGGCGCGACCGGAAGAGGACTTTTCCATGTCATCCAAGCAAGACCTTTCGAACATCTTCACCCGCGAAGAGGGGACGATCCACCTGGGCGGCATCGACGCGCTGGTGCGCCTCAGCCTGGACCAGGTGCGCACCGACGCCCGCCGCGGCCTCAAGACCGGCATGTTCATCTCGGGCTACCGGGGTTCGCCGGTCGGCATGCTCGACGCCGCGCTGATCAAGCAGCAGAAGCTGCTCCTCGACAACCACATTCATTTCGTCGACGGTCTCAACGAGGATCTGGCCGCCACCGCCGTGTGGGGCACGCAGATGATGCACACCGTCGGCAAGCCCAAGTTCGATGGCGTCACCGGCATGTGGTACGGCAAGGCGCCCGGCGTGGACCGCAGCGGCGACGCGCTGAAGCACGCCAACTACACCGGCATCGGCAAGAACGGCGGCGTGCTGGCGATTGCCGGCGACGACCCGAGCTGCAAGAGCTCGTCCCTGTGCAGCCAGTCGGAGCCGATGCTCTACCACGTGGGCATCCCGTCCCTGTTCCCCGGCAACGTGCAGGAGATCCTCGACCTGGGTCTGCACGGCTACAACATGTCCCGCCTGTCCGGCCTGTGGATCGGCATGAAGATCGTCACCAACGTGGCGGACGGCAGCGGCACGGCCAACGTGGACCCGGCGCGCCTCGACTTCGTGACGCCCGATCTCAACTTCGACGGCAAGCCGTTCTTCCCCAACATGAACCTGGGGATGAACGTGCGTGTCGAGGCGCTGGAGATGGAGCAGTCCCTGTACACCCGTCGCCTCGAAGTGGCACGCCGCTACGCTCGCGCCAACAAGCTCAACAACATCGTCTTCGACAACAAGGACGCCTGGCTCGGCATCGTCACCGCCGGCAAGACCTACAACGACGTGCGCCAGGCCTTCCTCGAGATGGGCCTGGACGACGAGGCCCTGCGCCGCTACGGCATCCGCATCCTCAAGATGGGCATGCTGTTCCCGATGGAACCGACCATCGTGCGCGAGTTCGCCGAGGGTCTGGAAGAGATCTTCGTCATCGAGGAGAAGCGTCCCTTCCTCGAGATGTTCGCCAAGGAAGTGCTCTACGGCCGCGCCAACGCGCCGCGCATCGTCGGCAAGTTCGACGACGAGGGCCAGGAGCTGCTGCCGCACTACGGCGAGTTCGAGTCCGACGTGATCGCCCGCGCGCTGCTCAAGCGCCTGTCCCGCAAGGCGCGCATCGAATCGGCAGAAGCCTGGATCAAGCGCCTCGACGAGATCCATGCGCGTAACAAGCTGCCGACCATGAACCGTACCGCCTGGTACTGCTCCGGCTGCCCGCACAACAGCTCCACGGTGGCGCCGGAAGGCAGCATCGTGTCGGCCGGCATCGGCTGCCACACCATGGCCATGTGGATGGACCGCAACGTGGTGATGGGCACCCACATGGGCGGCGAAGGCGCCCAGTGGATCGGCATGGCGCCCTTCACCGGCACCGAGCACATCTTCCAGAACATGGGCGACGGTACCTACGCCCACTCCGGCAGCCTCGCGATCCGGTACGCGGCGTCCACCGGTGTGAACATCACCTTCAAGCTGCTGGTCAATGCGCACACCTCGATGACCGGCGGCCAGGAGATCATGGGCGCCCACCCGGTCGTGGCGATGGTCTCCGACCTGCTCGCCAATGGCGTGCGCCGGGTGATCGTGACCACCGATGAGCCAGCCAATTACTCCGGCATCCAGCTGCCCGGCCACACCGAAGTGTGGCATCGCGACCGCCTCGACGAGGCCCAGCGCGAGCTGGCCGCCACGCCGGGCACCACCGTGCTGCTGCACGACCAGGAATGCGCCGCCGAGCTGCGCCGTGCCCGCAGCCGCGGCAAGGCTGCCGAGCCGGCGGAAGTCACCATCATCAACGAGCGCGTTTGCGAAGGCTGCGGCGACTGCGGTGAGAAGTCCAACTGCATGAGCGTGGAGCCGGTCGAGACGGAGTTCGGCCGCAAGACACGCATCCACCAGTCGTCCTGCAACAAGGATTTCTCCTGCGTGAAGGGCTTCTGCCCGTCCTTCGTGACGGTCACGCCGAACCCCGAGCCGGCCGCTGGCGACGCGCCGAAGAAAAAGAAGAAGGGCCGCATCCCGGCCCTGGAGCGGGAGCTTCCGCAGCCCGAGTTCAAGATCACCGGCGACTTCGGCGTGCATGTGATGGGCATCGGCGGCACCGGCTCAGTGACCGTCGTGGCGACCCTCGCCAACGCCGCACGGATGGAAGGCAAGCACGTGGTCGGCCTCGACCAGACCGGCCTGGCCCAGAAGGGCGGGGCGGTGATCTCGGACATCAAGGTCAGCGCGCAGCCCTTTGCCGGCGCCAACAAGATCTCCGACGGCAGCGCCGATCTTTACCTGGGTTTCGACATCCTCAACGCGACGGATCCGAAGAATCTGGACAAGTGCCACCCGGAGCGCACGATCGCCATCGTGTCCACCACCGAGACGCCGACCGGCCACATGGTCTCCGACCGCCACGTGCATTTCCCGGCGGTGACCGGGCTGACCGCGGGTCTGAACCGCGTCACCCGTAAGGCCGACAACGTCTTCCTCGACGGGCAGGCGCTGGCCGAGGGCCTGTTCGGCGACAGCATGGCGACCAACCTGTTCATGGTCGGCGTGGCCTATCAGGCCGGCACGCTGCCGCTGGCCGCGGAGTCCATCGAAACGGCGATCCGCCAGTCCGGCGTCGGCGTGGAGACGAGCCTTGCTGCCTTCAAGTGGGGCCGCATGGCGGTGGTGGATCGGGCCTTCGTCGAGGCCGAGGTGGCCCGCGGCAATGCCCCGGTGATCGCCCTGCGTGCCGTCCCGGCCCTGACGCCGACGGCCCGCGTCATCCTCGACACGGTGGGCGCCCAGGGCGAGCTCAAGCGCCTGCTCGAAGTGCGCA
The DNA here is from genome assembly GCF_056724025.1 of Zoogloea sp. JDB1. Classification (NCBI taxonomy): domain Bacteria; kingdom Pseudomonadati; phylum Pseudomonadota; class Betaproteobacteria; order Rhodocyclales; family Zoogloeaceae; genus Zoogloea; species Zoogloea sp. JDB1. The sequence goes on along the minus strand of NZ_CM161496.1, from coordinate 4,010,672 downwards.
TCCCCGAGCTGATCGCCTACCAGGACGAGGCCTACGCCAAGCGCTACGCCGATGTGGTGAAGAAGGTGCGCGGTGCCGAATCGCGCCTGCTGCCGGGCCAGACCGCGCTCGCCGAGGCGGCCGCCCGCTACCTCTACAAGCTGATGGCCTACAAGGACGAGTACGAGGTGGCCCGCCTGCACAGCGATCCGGCCTTCCTGGCCCAGCTCGACGCCCAGTTCAAGCACGGCTACACGCTGAAGTACCACCTGGCGCCGCCGCTCCTGGCCGACCGCGACCCGAAGACCGGCGAGCTGCAGAAGAAGGTCTACGGCCCCTGGATGCAGAAGGCCTTCCGCCTGCTGTCCCGCTTCAAGAGCCTGCGCGGCGGCGCTCTGGACATCTTTGGCAAGAGCGCCGAGCGCCGCGAGGAACGTCAGGCCGTTGAGGACTACATCGTGCTGCTCGACGACATCCTCGCCCGGCTCGACGCCGCCAATCACGCGGCGGCGGTGGACCTGGCCAGCGTGCCCGACGAGATCCGCGGCTACGGCCACGTGAAGGAGAAGAACGTGGCCGCCGCCAAGGCCCTGCAGGCCGAACGCCTGGAGGCCTTCCGCAACGCCCAGCCGCTGCAGATGCGGGCCTGAGCGAGCACGCGTCACTGAGCAACACCGGGCCGGTAGCGATTGCTGCCGGCTCGACATGCAGCCCCCACAGAGGGGCCAACCCATCCCGGCTAATCACCGGACCAAGGAAGAGACTGACCATGCAGAACAACACGCCCGCTACCCTCCGTCGCCCGCTGAGCCTGCTCTTGCTGGCCGCCTTTGGCACTGGCGCCGCCGCGCCGGCCTTTGCCGAGAGCGAGATCGACGCGCTCAAGCGCGAGCTGGCCGAACAGCGCGAGCTGATCCAGCAGCTGATGAAGAACCAGGAGGAGCAGAAGAAGACCGAAATCCAGACCGGCGGCCCGGCCCGCGGTGCCGGCCTGCAGATGGGTGTGCCGACCGGCCCGTCCGGCACGCTGACGATCTACGGCGTGGCGGATGTCAGCGCGTCCACGGTGAACAGCGGCTTCGGCCAGAAGTCCACCATCGGCTCCGGCGGCATGTCCTCCTCGCGGATCGGCTTCAAGGGTGAGAAGGAACTCGGCGACGAGATCAAGGCGGTGTACCTGATGGAAGCCGGCCTGCTGTTCGACACCGGCTCGGTCGGCACCGGCGCGATCACGCCGGGCATCAACAACACCGCGGTGTCCAGCGGCGGGCAGACCAGCAACGGCAGCCAGATCTTCTCGCGGCAGATCTACGCTGGCCTCTCGACCCGCTTTGGCTCCGTGACGGCGGGCCGCCAGTACGCTGGTTCCTACACCTCCTCGGTGATGTCGGCGGCAATGGGCGCCGGTTTCTTCGGCTCCTCCGCTGGCTTGCTGCCGGTGATCGGCGGCATGCCGACGCGCCTCAACAATTCCCTCGTCTATGCCTCGCCGAAGGTCGCCGGCTTCTCCGGCCAACTGACGCTGAGCAGCGGTAGCGAGAACAACGTGAACATGGTGACGCCGGTCGCTGCCGGTTCGACGACGGTGACCACCGACAAGGCCGGCCGCGGCGGCGACCTGGCCCTGTACTACAGCGGCGGCCCGCTCAACGCCACGGTGACGGCGTGGAACGTAGACAACGCCAGCTACGTCGCCCCGGCGACCGGCCCGCAGGAAACCGGCTTGGCGAAGCGCCGCGGCTGGCAGGTCGGCGGCAGCTACAACCTGGGCTTCGCCACGTTGTATGGCAACTATGTGGCCGGCCGGATCAGTGGCGGCAACTACGAGAACGTGACGGCCACGCTGTCGAAGGCCGAAGGCTGGAGCGTCAGTGCCGGCATCCCGGTGTGGCGTGGCAAGGCCTTCGTGAGCTACAGCCAGCTCGACGACAAGTCGATCAAGAACCGCGACGCCAACCTGCTGGGGCTTGCCTACGCGTACAAGCTGCAGGACAGCACGACGCTGTACGGCACCTGGGGCAAGGTGCTCAACAAGACCAACGCCAGCTACAGCCTGACGGACGGCGGCAACCTGGTCGGCACGGTGGCCAAGCCGGGCTACGACCCGAGCGGCTATATGCTCGGTGTGAACCACGTGTTCTAAGGCGGGCCAAGCCCTGCGGACGGATCGTCCGCAGGGCTCAGTTTCAAAGGGGGGACGGGTCCGAGGCGGAATCGCCCCCGCGGATGTTGGCCAGCAGGCTGCCCAACTGGGAGTCGAAATCCAGCCCCTTGTCGAAGGCCGTCATCGTCTGCTCGATCCCACGGGACAGAATGGCCAGCATCTGCTCTTCCTGGACGTCCGACAGGCCGAGGTACATCAGTTCCTTGGCGAAGAACTGGTTGAGGTCATGCAGGCTCAGGCGGGTTTCCGCCTGCAAGGCCCGGTACTGCTCGCGCAGGGTGACGATGGCGTGCTCCACGCCGGCGGCAGTGTCCTGCAGCAGGGCCGTCCGGGTTCGTATCTCGGTATCGCGCAGAAGTGCCAACATGCTCGCCTCGCAGCCTTCGGCGATGATCGCCAGATGGTCGCGCAGGCGCCCGCAGCGCTCTTCGTCCTCAATCGGGAAGTTATTGACGAGGATGGAGACGTACGGGTAGTTGATGACGATCTTGCGGCGGAACTGGAAGATGCGTTCCATCTTGCGAACCTGCTCGAATACCGATTCCTCCAGCGGTGTCGCGGTCCCTGACGGGACGAAAGTCTTGGCCCGTCCAGGGGCGCCGAGTTGCACGTTGGCATCCAGGTCGTAGTCGCGCAGGGCGGCAATCGTCAGGCGCGCCAGGTCGGCCATATTCGTGCAGGCCAGGCCGCTGCGCAGGAAATGCAGCGCCACGCCGCTCTCACCCAGATTGGTGAGAAAGGACATGGCCATCTTCTGCATGGAATCCTTTTCGGACTGCACGCGCTTGCGCTCGGCCACCAGCGTGACCAGTGCGCGGACCTTGCTCAATACCTCCTCCGGCGCCGGCGGCTTGGCGATGAAGTCGTCGCCACCCGATTCATAGGCTTTGAGACGTTCCTCCAGGGTGTCGTGGCCGGAGAAGAAGATGACCACCGGCTGTTCGGTGGCGGAGGACCATTCTTCCAGCGCATGCAGGCGCCGGCAGGTCTCGTAGCCGTCGATGCCGTCCATCTGGATATCAAGTAACACCACATCGGGGCCGAAGCGGATCACATGGTCGAGGCAGGCTTCACCTGATGACAGGGTACAGGTCTCGAATTCGTCCTCCAGCAGGCTCTCGAGCAGGCTGGCGGAAATTTCGTCGTCGTCGACGATCATCACCCGCGCCCGGGGTGTGCTGTCGGTGTCGAACAGGTCCTCACTCATGTTTGCGTTTCCGTGGCGTTCTCCCGTGCGTCCCAGGTCTCCTTGATTTGCAGAAGCTGCGGGAGGATTGCGGTAAATATCTCTATCAGGCGTGGCTCGAAATGGGTTCCCGAGTTTTCTTCGACGAACCTTATCACGCGTTCCACGGGCCAGGCATCCTTGTATGGCCGTTTCATCGTCAGCGCATCGAAAACGTCCGCCAGCGCGACGATGCGCGCCGATTCGGGAATGGCGCTGCCGGCGAGACCATCCGGGTAGCCGCTGCCGTCCCATTTCTCGTGGTGGCGCAGGGCGAGCTCGGCCGCCAGTTGAAAAACCGGTGCCTTGCTCTTGCTGAGGATCTCGTGACCGATGGTGGTGTGGGTGCGCATGACGACCCATTCATCCGCATCGAGTTTGCCGGGTTTGCGCAGCACAGTTCCGGGGATGCCGATCTTGCCGGTGTCGTGCATCGGGGCGGCGAGTTCCAGCAGCGCGCAGGCCTCATCGCTCCAGCCCGCGGCCGCGGCGATGGCGCGGGCGTAGGCCGCCATCCGCCAGATGTGCAGGCCGGTGTCGGTATCGTTAAAGTGCCCGGCTTCGCCGAGCATGCTGATGGCGTCCCGATGGCTCTGTTCGAGTTCGGAGGCTCGCACCAGGTTGAGCTGGTTTGCGACACGCGCCTGGACGATCGCCGGGTGGATGGGCTTGGTGAGGTAGTCCACCGCGCCGACCTGGAAGCCGTACGTTTCGTCCGGGGTTTCCGACAGGCTGGTCACGAAGACGATCGGGATGGCAGCGGTCTGAGGATCTGCCTTCAGTTGTTGACAGACCTCGTAGCCGTCCATGCCAGGCATCTGGATGTCGAGCAGGATCAGGGACGGCGTGTGCCGGCGGGCGGCGATAAGCGCGTCGCTGCCGCTGGTGGCGAACACCAGCCGATAGCTGGCCTTGAGGGCCTCGCGAATGGCGTCCAGGTTCAGGGGTTCGTCGTCGACGACGAGGATCGGGCCGACTGCCATTACCGGCCTCCGTCGATTAGGCCACAAGCCTGGGCCAGTGCGGAAAGTGCTCGTTCGGCGCCGCGGAAGTCGTAGCGGGACACAGCGTCGGTGAGTGCCTTCAATGGCTCCTCGGGGACTTGAGCCTTGAGTTGCACGAGGAGGGGTTCCACATCGTCCGGCGTGTCCCTCTGCAGCGCCACGCGTATTTGTTCGAAGAGGGGCTGCAGGACGGCAGGCGTCGACTGTGGATGACTCGGCGCGGCCTCGTCACCGGCCCCTGTGGCCGTGATGCGCGCCAGCGTCGCGGACAGTGCCTCCCTGAACGCTTCGAGAGTCGCGCCGCAATCCTGCCCCTGCTTGAGCTGCAGTTCGAGGGTGCGGGCCGTATCCGCCAGCCATTCCAGGCCGATGTTGGCGGCCGCCCCCCTGAGCTTGTGTACGAGCGCGGCCCGGTCGGTGTCGCTTGCCGCCGCGTCCAGGCGCGTTGCAAAGTCGCCGAACTGGTCGACGAATTTCTGCAGGAAGCGGTGGTGTTTTTCCGTGCTTCCCCACATCAAGGCGCCACGCTCGACGGCAATGACGGCCAGTCCCTGGGTAGCCGACGGCTCGTTGGTTGCAGCGGGCGAGGCAGGGGGTTCAGCGGGTGTTACTGCGCGAGGGGAGTCTGGAGAAGAGGACATGGTGGTGTCGGTGCCCAGCCAGTGGAGCAGGGTTCGGTAAAGTAAGGGAGGTTCGACGGGCTTGGAGACGAAGTCGCTCATGCCAGCGTCCTTGCAGCGATTGCGGTCTTCTTCGAAGGCGTTGGCCGTCATCGCGATGATCGGGATGGTCTCGTAACCCGGCAGTGCCCGAATACGCCGGGTGGCCTCCAGTCCGTCCATGACGGGCATCTGCATGTCCATCAGGATGAGGTCGTAGGCTTTGAGCCGGACCATTTCAACTGCTTCCGCGCCATGGTTGGCGATGTCAGCAGTGAGTCCGGACTCGGCGAGGATTTCCTGGGCCACATCCTGGTTGAGTTCGTTGTCTTCCACGAGGAGAACCCGTGCGTTGGTGCGTATTGGCGCATCGTTCGCCTCCGGCCCGGAGCTCTGGAGCAACATGTCCGGGGCTCCGAGGGATAGCCGGACCGTAAACCAGAATGTGCTGCCCACGCCGGGCTGGCTGCGCACTCCCGCGTCGCCTCCCATCAGCATCGCGAGCTTGCGCGAGATGACCAGTCCCAGCCCGGTTCCACCGTACTTGCGTGATGTGGATGCGTCTGCCTGGCTGAAGGCCTGGAAGAGGCGTGTCTGCTGTTCATCGGAAATGCCGATACCCTCGTCCTCCACCTCGAAACTCACTTCAACCATGTCATCGTGAAGCGCTCCAAGCCGGGTGCGAATGACGATATTTCCCCGGTCGCTGAACTTGATGGCATTGTTGATGAAGTTGATGAGGATCTGTCCAAGCCGCATGGCGTCGCCGATGACGACAGTGTCGTTCAGGCGATCGCCGACTTCCATGCACAGCTTGAGGCCTTTCTCCTCCGCCTGCATGGTGAGCATGCTGTGGACGTGATCAATGACCGTCGGGACGCGGAACGGTAGGCTCTGAAGGCGTATCTGTTCCGCGTCGATCTTGGACAGGTCTAGGATGTCGTTGATGATTGCCAGCAGGTGATGCCCCGCAGAGATGATCTCGTCGAGCCGGACTGCGTGTGTGGTTCCCGCCATGGGCTTCTTGAGCAGTTGAGAGAAGCCGATGATCACGTTCAGCGGGGTGCGTATCTCATGGGACATATTGGCGAGGAAGGTGCTTTTCGCCCGATTGGCGTCCTCGGCTTCCTCAACCCGTCTTTCGAGCTGCTGGTTGAGCTTCTTTATGGTGCGGGAGCGCTCCTCGACCAGATTCTCCAGGTGGTCCCGGTAGTTGGCCAACGTCAGTTCGGCGTATTTACGTTCGATCGCCAGGGAAACCAGTGTAGCGACATGGCTGATAAGCTTGATGTCGTTATCGGTCGGTAGGGACTGTGTACGGTGGTAAATGGCCAGCGTACCAAGCACCTGGTGGTTCGAATCCTTGATGGGTTCCGACCAGCATGAGGCGAGCCCGGCCTGGGCGGCAACGACCCGGTATTTGCCCCAGAACGGGTGGGTCTGGATATCTTCGACGACCACCCGCTGGCCTGAATGGGCCGCTGTGCCGCAGGCGCCTTCACCGGGGGCGATGGGCATGCCGTCAATGGTCTTAATGTAGAACGTGGGCAGATTGGATACGGCAGCGTGCAGCATCTGTCCGCCGCCCGGGCCGATCAGCAGGATGCTGCACAGGGCGGTCGGATCGATCTTCTCGATGCCGAGCACCATTGCATTAAGGATCTGCTCCAGCGGAGCCCCCTCGACAAAGAGCTGTAGTGCGCTACCGCGGAATTTCTCGAGTTCTTCCGCGCGGTTGCGTTCGGTGAAGTCGGCCACATTGGCCAGCGCGAAATCCTGGTTGTTGTCGCGAAAGTGACTCAGACCGACTTCAATGGGAAACAGGCTGGCATTCTTGCGCTTGCCGTAAAGGGCATCGCCCTTGCCCATCTTGCGGTTGAACGGGTGGCGAAAATAGGCGGCAAGAAAGGATGCATGCACGTCGCGGCTTTCATCCGGTATCAGGAGACTGAGAGGGTGTCCGATCAATTCCTCATGGGCATAGCCGAATATCCGGCTCAACTCCCGGTTGGCCATGACGATCCTGCCGTTTGCATCCACCACCGCGAGGCCGTTGGAGTTGGCTTCGAAGACGACCTGGAAGTTCTGCTGAGCCTGGTAGAGCAGTTGGGTGGCCCGGGCTTCTTCACGGGTGATCTGCTCGGCGTTGTGAAGTGCGTTACGCTGGGTGTTCGAGATGACCAGTCTGCGACATCCGGCTGCAAACAGGGTCAGGAGGAGGAGGGTGCCGACCGAGATTTGCGACCAGACGTTCCAGCGCACCTGAGCGAGGCTCTCGTCCGGCAGGCGGCTGATCACTGTCCAGATATTGCGGGTTTCGACGCGGCCCTTGTAGCTTTTCGACAATTCGATGGTGGACCACGTCCAGATATCGTCCGCGATGCGTTGCTGCCCTTTGTCTGCGGCAGTGACGGCCTGCCAGGCCTCGGGATAGCGAGTGCCGAAGGTGTGGGGGTGCTTCAGCACGAAGCCCCATTCCTCCGTTGGATCGGTGCTTCGCAGCCAATAGCCTCCTTATTGAGCAACTGCAAGCGGGAGGCGAGCGGAGCTGCGCTCTTGATGAACGTCTCGATGTTGTTACGTGCGGCAAGATTGATCAGCAGGAAGCCACGGACCTTACCGTGCTCGTCGAACACGCGCTGCCCGACCCTGAGCGTCGGTGTGTAGGGCTCGACGATGTGAGCGCCTTCCATCAACAGGTCGAGGGGGGAGATGTAGACCAGGTTGTCCCGCATCCCCATGATGTCCTTGAAGAAGTAGCGGTCGCGCTTGTTCTGGAGCTGGGTTCGCGGCAGGGGTCTTCCGTCGACGCCGTTCCAGTCGACGCGAACCCGCTCCTGGCCGTCCTGGTCAATCCAGCGAACGGAGCTGTAGCCCGGGTTGCGCGACAGCAGCGTGATGAAAGCTTCCTGCATTGCTGCGAGTGTCTCTCTGGACGGGGACAGGTAGGCATTGCGGACCGAGGTCTCCGTCACCAGACTGCGGATATGGTCCAGGGGAAAAGCGAGGTCGTCCTCCAGGCGACGGCGGGCGGCCGATACATGCTCTTGTTCGTGGGCAAGGATCGGCGTGACCGCGGCCTGCTCCGAAGAGCGTCCCAACAGCCAGGCGCCCCCGATGACGATCAGCGCTACCGGCAGAAAAATGGACAGGAACTGGATGAGAAGATAGCGCCTGTCTATTTCACCAATGCTCTCGGGGTCTTTCGAAATGAAATAAATGGAACTGATTCTGGGCTCCTGGATTCATCCGAGAAAAATCGACCGGCTTTTCTTTCTGCCAATAGTATTCCCGGTGAATGCTGGGAGGTAGTGCAATGGGACACAATTCGGGATATGCCTTACTGGGAATGCGCAAGCGAGCCCGGCTTGTCCCTGCTCGCCCGGAGCATGATGAATATACCCGCTATGGGATAAGGGTTTCCCTGCCGGGTGTCACGGGAGGATGTTCTTTCTATATTTTGGTGGCTGCGGTCAGTAGTGCGATGCCACGCCCGCTGCGATTTTCGGCCTTCGAGGTGCCGGTCAGCCCCTGTTGCCTGCCTGCTTCAGCAGGCGCCCCACGACTTCCCGGAATTCCAGGTCGATGTCGGTGGCCCGATCGAAATATCGATGAAAATCATCCTGGGCGGCCCGGAACAAATCGTCCAGATAGGCTCGCTGGATGTCCGTCAGGCTCATGCCGTCCAGCGCGCGTTCGAGATTTTCCAGTGGTTCGACAAGCAGGTGCTGCCCTTGGGACAGATTGTCGCGACTTTGCTCTGCGATCTGCGTGAATATACGGCCGAATTCAGCCAGTTTTGGGAGACCATCGTTCGCCTCGAGGGGCTGACCATTCAGGGCCTCGATGTCATGAAGGCGCAGATCGGCGCATTCCGCCAGTGTAGATAGATGTTCGCACAGGCCTGATCGTCGTTCAGGCTCGTCGGTCGGCAGGTTATGAATCAGGATGGCGATGTGCGGGTAGGTGACGAGCGCACGGCTGCCGAACTCAAAGAGGTGTTCCGAGTCGCGCCGGGTGGCGAGCACGGAGGCCGCCAGCGGTGACAGCGGGCCATCGGTCGTGCGATCCAGCGGGCCGTCGTGGCCGATCACTCGTACTGCGCCGTTCAGATCCCAAGCCCCGAGAATACGGATGAACAACTCGGCAACGGCTTCATGGCTACCCAGTGTTGCGAGCTTGCGCAGGGCGTCCACCACGGTGCTCAGATCTCCGACCCTGCTGAAGGCTTTCTGGAACAGGACTTTTGCGGTGCTCGATTGGCGGGCGAGGGCATGGATCGCTTTCTGGCCGGCGACGATGTTGTGCAGCTTGTGGCGCAACTCATGGGCCGCAACCGGCTTCAGTATGTAATCGTCGCCGCCGGCCTCGTAGGCTGCAATCCGGTCGTCCGCGGTGTCGTGGGCGGATACGAAGATGACGGTCGTTGCGTCGCTGCCGTGCCGTTTGCGCAACGCCCTGCAGGTATCGTAGCCGTCCAGGCCGGGCATGCCGATGTCGAGCAGCACGACCGCAAAAGCGTCAGTGCTGGCGAGAAAGGCATCGCCGTTTTCGAAGGTCTCGACCGCGTAGTCATTGCCCAACAGTTTGCTCAGAATGAAGCGTTGCGGAGAATTGTCATCGACGATCGCAATACGAACCTTTTCACCCATGGTACTTCCTGGCCTCTCACGCCTTGATGTGGTTTTCGGTCGGGGCGCGAGCATGCGCTTACCTTACTTCAGCCGGTGCGAGATTAGCATGGAGATCCACCTGGGCGGGCCATGGTTTGCGCATTTCGGTGCTTGCTGATTTGCTGTTGGGGAGGCCGCATCCATGGCTATTGGGGGAGCGTATTCACAATAGGTGAGTCTTTCTGCATGCCGGGCGTTGCCAGACAGTTTTTCTTGTCATAATGATGAGCCTGCGAGCATTGTCTGGCGCGGATCTTCTCTCTGTGCATTTTGCTGGGGAGAAAAGCACAGCGAGAATTATTTAACGGAATGGGGCTTGGTAGTGGATTTGGGGTCCTCACCGTTTGATTTTTATCAACCGACCGGTGTTCTGACGGCGATTAGAATCTGTCCCTGACGATATAAAATTTTCATTTTTTCGTTTTTTGGATAAGCGGGTCTGCGTGGGCTTAATCGATGCAAATGAAGCTGGATCAGTGGTGCGAATTCCTGTCGATCGACGGGGATGTGCTGGATACCCTCAAGGAATTTCTCCCGCTCATCGAGGCCAATATCGATCAAATCCTGGATGTGCTGTATGCGAGGCTGAAAGCCAGCAGTGTGTCGGCGCGGGCTTTCGGCAATGAGGATACGCTCGTCAGGGCGCGGCGCAGCCAGAAGGATCACTGGCTAAAGCATGTCTTCGCCGGTAATTTCGACGACGATTATCTATCGGCGGCCCGGCGCATCGGCCGCACCCACCATCAGCTTGGCGTGGACCTGCGGCTCTACATGGGTGCCTACGCCATCGTGCTCAGCGAGCTGACCGGTATCGTTCAGGCTGCGATACCCGACAGCCGCGAGACGCGCCTGCGTTACATGAACGCGGTGACCAATGTGGTTTTCATGGATATGGGGCTCGCCACCTACGTCTATTACGACACCATGCTCTCCCACGTGGAGGAGATGGCTCACCAATTGAACATGAGCCTCGCCCGCGCGGGTGAATACCGAGACAATGAAACCGGCGAGCATATCGTCCGCATGAGCCGGATGTGCGAGGCTGTTGCGCTGTCTTATGGCAAGGATGAACGTTGGGCCGAGATGCTGCGCGTGGCGAGCCCGCTGCACGACGTGGGCAAGATCGGCGTCCCCGACAGCATCCTGCTGAAGCCGGGCCGGCTGACCTCCGACGAGATGGACGTAATGCGCCAGCACCCGGAGATCGGTGGCGACATCATCCCGGAGCATCCTGCCGAGGTGATCGGGATGGCGCGGCGGATTGCACTGACGCACCACGAGAAGTGGGATGGATCTGGCTATCCCATTGGCCTGCGCGGCAGCGAGATTCCGCTGGAGGGGCGCATTGCGGCAATTTGCGACGTTTACGATGCCTTGATCTCGAAGCGCCCCTACAAGCAGGCTTGGTCCAAGGAGGAGGCCATCGGCCACATTGTGGCCAGTAGCGGCACTCACTTCGATCCCGACGTGGTGCGCAGTTTCCTGGCCTGTCTGTCGAGCATTGACGATATCCAGCGCCTGTATGGCGACCCCGAGGGCAAGAGCATCCACCCCGAAACCGGCGCGGAGTGCTGCTGAGGCGCGCCGGATCACGCTTTCGCGGCCTTCACTGCGAGGATAGGCGCAGGATATCGCCGGGATAAGGCAAAGCAAATGGTATCTCCATGGGCCGCTGCTAAGCTGTCCATCAAGCGGAACGTGTTTGTCGTTCTGCAAGTCCTTTGAATGTTTCGACGAGGAGGAGACAATCATGAGCGAACAACAAAAGTGCCCGTTTTCCGGCATGCACGGCGCCCCGGCGACCGCAGGAGTGCGTTCCAACCGGGATTGGTGGCCGAAGCAACTCAACCTGGGCATCCTGCATCAGCACGCCCCGGCCTCGAACCCGATGGACCCGGGCTTCAACTACGCCGAAGCCTTCGGCAAACTCGACCTTAATGCGGTCAAGCAGGACCTGACCGCGCTGATGACCGACTCGCAGGACTGGTGGCCGGCGGACTGGGGCCACTACGGCGGGCTGTTCATTCGCATGGCCTGGCACAGCGCCGGCACCTACCGTACTGCCGACGGGCGGGGCGGTGGTGGCACCGGCAATCAGCGCTTCGCGCCGGTCAATAGCTGGCCGGACAATGGCAATCTGGACAAGGCCCGCCGCCTGCTGTGGCCGGTCAAGCAGAAATACGGCAACGCGCTGTCGTGGGCCGATCTGATCATCCTGGCCGGCAACGTGGCGCTCGAGTCCATGGGCTTCAAGACCTTCGGCTTTGGCGGAGGCCGTGTGGACGTCTGGCAGCCGGAAGAGGATATCTACTGGGGGCCGGAGACCGAATGGCTGGGCGACAAGCGCTACAGTGGCGAGCGCGATCTCGCCAACCCGCTGGCCGCGGTCCAGATGGGTCTCATCTATGTGAATCCGGAAGGCCCCAACGGCAATCCTGACCCGGTCGCCTCCGGCCGCGACGTGCGCGAGACCTTCGCCCGCATGGCCATGAACGATGAGGAGACCGTTGCGCTGGTGGCGGGCGGTCATACCTTCGGCAAGGCCCACGGTGCCGGCGATCCGAAACTCGTTGGGCCCGAGCCGGAAGGCGCGCCGCTCGAACAGATGGGCCTTGGCTGGAAGAACAGCCTTGGCAGCGGCAAGGGCATCAACACGACTACCAGTGGCATCGAGGGCGCCTGGAAGCCCAATCCCACCACCTGGGACAACGGTTATTTCGATACGCTGTTCGGCTATGAGTGGGAACTCGTCAAGAGTCCGGCGGGTGCCTCGCAATGGCTGGCCAAGGACGTCAAGGATGAGGATCTGATCCCGGATGCCCACGACCCGTCGATCAAGCACCGGCCGATGATGACCACCGCCGACTTGTCCCTACGCTTCGACCCGATCTACGAGCCGATTGCCCGCCGCTACCACAAGGACCCGCAGGCTTTTGCCGAGGCCTTTGCGCGCGCCTGGTTCAAGCTCACGCACCGCGACATGGGGCCGAAGGTGCGCTACCTTGGTCCGGAAGTGCCCGCCGAAGACCTGATCTGGCAGGACCCGCTCCCGGCAGTCGGTCACCCGCTCGTCGATGCGGCCGATATCGCCGCTCTGAAGGCGAAGGTACTGGCATCGGGCTTGTCCATTTCCGAGCTTGTGTCCACGGCCTGGGCCTCCGCATCCACCTTCCGTGGCTCCGATAAGCGCGGTGGCGCCAACGGCGCCCGCATCCGCCTAGCCCCACAGAAGGATTGGGAAGTGAATGAACCGGCGAAGCTCGCCCAGGTGCTGGCGACGCTGGAGGAAATCCAGCAGGGCTTCAACGGTGCGCAGGGCGGCGGCAAGAGGGTCTCCCTTGCCGACCTGATCGTGCTGGGCGGTTGTGCGGCCGTCGAGAGCGCTGCCAAGGCTGCTGGGCATTCCATCGAGGTGCCGTTCACTCCAGGCCGCGGCGACGCGCTGGCGGAACAGACCGATGCAGAGTCCTTTGCGGTACTGGAGCCGCAGGCCGATGGTTTCCGCAACTATCAGAAGCAGGCCTTCCGTGTGCCGTCGGAAACCTTGCTGGTGGACAAAGCCCAGTTGCTGAAACTCAGCGCGCCGGAAATGACCGTGCTGGTCGGCGGCCTGCGCGTGCTCGGCGCCAACGTGGGCGGCGCCAGACATGGCGTCTTCACCGCGCGGGAAGGGCTGCTGACGAACGATTTCTTCGTCAATCTGGTGGACATGGGCACCGAGTGGAGGCCGGCGTCCGAAGCTGTCGACACCTTCGAGGGCCGTGACCGCAAGACCGGTGAAGTCAAATGGACAGGCACGCGCGTCGACCTGGTCTTCGGCTCCAACTCACAGCTGCGGGCGCTGACCGAGGTGTACGCCCAGAGTGACGCACAGGGCAAGTTCGTGCGTGACTTTGTGGCGGCCTGGAACAAGGTAATGAACCTGGATCGTTTCGATCTGACCTGAGTGCCGTGCCATCCAGGCCTCAAGCTCACAGCAGCGTTTTCAGCAGGAGGCCGATGAGCGCGCACCCGGCAATGACATGAATCACGTTCGCCTTGAAGCGGAACAGCGCGATGGTGGCCCCGAGGGCGACGAGTGCCGACATCCACTCGAACTCGCCTTCGAAACCTTTCGGCCACAGCACGTGGTAGCCGAAGAACAGCGCCAGGTTGAGGATGACGCCCACCACCGCGGCGGTGATCGCCGTCAGCGGCGCCGTGAATTTAAGGTCGTTGTGGGTTGTTTCGATGAAGGGCCCGCCCATCAGGATGAACGCGAAGGACGGCAGGAAGGTGAACCAGGTGACCAGCGTGGCAGCGATGGCACCGGCCAGAAACAGGCTGTTCGGGCCGAACACCGCCTTCATGTAGCCACCGACGAAGCCGACGAAAGTGACGACCATGATCAGCGGCCCCGGTGTCGTCTCGCCGAGGGCGAGCCCGTCGATCATCTGTGGCGCCGTCAGCCAGCCGTAGTGGCCGACGGCGCCCTGAAACACGTAAGGCAGCACGGCGTAGGCGCCGCCGAAGGTCAGCATGGCGGCCTTGGTGAAGAACCAGCCCATCTGCGTCAGCGTATGGCTCCAGCCGTAGGTGGCCGTGAGCAGGCCCATCGGCAGCAGCCATAACAGGCTGCCCACCATGGCGACGTTCGCCAGCTTCCTCCAGCTGAAACGTGCATGCTCGGGCGTCGGCGTGTCGTCGTCGATGAGTGCCTGGCCGAAGGATTTGTCGGTCTTGCCGTGTGCGCCGCCGGTCGTGAATTTGTCGGGCGCGATGCGGCCGCCGAAGTAGCCGACCGCTGCCGCCGCGGCCACGATGGCGGGGAAGGGCACGTTGAGCGCGAAGATGGCCGCAAACGACGCGGCGGCAATGGCCCACAGCACTTTGTTCTTGAGGGCGCGGGAGCCGATGCGGTGCGCCGCCTGCATGACGATGGCGGTGACTGCCGGTTTGATGCCGTAGAACAGGCCGGCCACCAGCGGTATCTCGCCGAAGGCGATATATACCCACGACAGGCCGATGAGAATGAACAGGGATGGCAGTACAAAAAGTGAGCCGGCCACGATGCCGCCCCAGGTTCTGTGCATCAGCCAGCCGATGTAGGTGGCCAACTGCTGCGCTTCCGGGCCGGGGAGCACCATGCAGTAATTGAGCGCATGCAGGAAGCGTCGTTCCGAAATCCAGCGCCGGCGCTCCACCAGTTCCTGGTGCATGATGGCAATCTGCCCCGCAGGGCCGCCGAAGCTGATGAAGCCGAGCTTCAGCCAGAACAGGAAGGCCTGCCAGAAGCTGACCTGGGTGGGTGCTCCGTCGAAGGATGCGGGTTTGGCTGCCGGGGGTGTGTTCATGGTTTCGGATCTTTTTCGAAGGAGGCCAGGAGACCGTCAAAGAGGTGGCCGGCGAGCCCGAGGAGTTGATCGTCATCGCGGATGTTGTCGCGCAGGCCGGCCAGGGCGCTTTCGATGCCAGCTGCCTCGGGTGGCTGCACGCCGCCGATGTCCAGGAAATGCACCAGGGCGCCGAGGCGTAGCAGGGCAGGGGTTTCGAGGCCGAAGCTGACGAGCAGGACCTCGAAGCTCACCCGGGCGCCCACATGGGTGAAAGTGGCGCCGTCGAAGTCGAATCCCAGCGCATCGGCCGGGCAGTCGCCGGGCGACGGCAGCCACAGGATGGTGGCCTGCGGGTCGATGAAACGGAGGATCAGCCAGGCGCTGGCCAATCTGTCGACCCATGGCCGCTGGCGTGTCGCCCACAGACGGCCTTGGTAGTCCTGAATGTTCAAGCGGGTGATGGGGTGCTCGGCAGCATGCGGCTCGTCCGGAGACAGGGCCCAGGCCGCCCGTCGTTCGAGCTCTTGCAGGGCTTCATCGGCCTGCTTCTGGGCTTCGCCGGGGAAGAAGTCGATGGCCGCCAGGTTGCCGAAAGTCTTGCGCAGCTTGCGGGCCTGCTTCAGGGCGTCGTTCGCCATGTCCGGACTCAGGCCGTTTCGTGCAGCCGCGATGTCTCCAAGCAGTGCGGCGAAGTCGGTGCTGCGGTCGAACAAGGCGATGAAGTTGCCGTCGTCGGGCTCTTCAAGGCGAACGAGCAGCGCAGTTCCTTCTGCCGCTCGAATATCCGTCGCGACGGTGTCCAGCGCGTCCCGGCAATCCTCGCGTTCCGGCATCAGATAGACCCCATCCCGCAGGACGGCGGCACCCGATGCCTTTAGGTTGCGCCAGGCCCGCATGCGGGCGGTGGCGTTTCCGGTGGGCAGGCTGGTGATGAGTGCGATCCATACGCTCATTATCGAACTCTACGTTTTTGTAGAAATTTCTACAAATTCGTTCTTGGGGACACATAATGTTCGAGCTTTGAGTGCGTGTCACAATCTGCCCATTACGTTCGTTCCCACCTCTATGAGTTCTCGCTTCAGTCCGGGCGTTGCTGCCGCACTCGTCGCGGCATTGCTGTTTGGCGCCAGCGCACCCATTGCCAAGTGGCTGCTTCAGGCTGCCAGCCCCTGGATGCTTGCGGGGCTGTTGTACTTGGGCTCGGGAGTCGGTTTGAGCTTGTACCGCCTGGTGATCCATGCACAGCCTGTCGGACTCCAGCAGACGGAAGCCGGCTGGTTTGCCGCCGCGGTGCTGACCGGAGGGGGCATCGGGCCGGTCCTGCTGATGTATGGGCTGACCGGCATGCCGGCATCGGGGGCCGCGCTGCTGCTCAATGCCGAAGGCGTGCTGACCGCTCTGCTCGCCTGGGTGGTCTTTAAGGAGAACTTCGACCGGCGCATCGCCCTCGGCATGCTTGCGATTGCCGGCGGTGCCATCATTCTGAGTTGGCCGGGTGATGCGCGATTTTCGGGAGCCTTACCTGCGCTGGCCGTTCTTGGAGCCTGCCTGTGCTGGGCCGTCGACAACAATCTGACGCGCAAGGTGGCACTGGCCGACGCGACCTGGATTGCCGCCGTCAAGGGCTCCGTGGCGGGCAGCGTCAACCTGGGGTTGGGGCTATTGTTGGGCGCAAGAATGCCGGATCTGTGGTCAGTTTCAGCAGCCTTGGTGGTGGGGTTGCTGGCTTACGGCATCAGCCTCGTTCTTTTCGTTATCGGCATGCGTCATCTGGGGGTCGCCCGGGCTGGCGCGTATTTCTCCGTCGCCCCGTTTTTTGGGGCTGTCCTTGCCGTACTGGGTGGGGAGCCAGTTACTCTGCCGCTCCTTGCTGCCGGCGCCCTGATGGCGCTCGGTATCTGGCTGCATCTGACCGAAAGGCATGAACACATCCACGCCCACGAGGCGATGGAACATTCCCACGAACACATCCACGATGCCCACCATCAACACGTGCACGATACGCCGGTTCCCCCTGGTACTCGGCAT
This sequence comes from Zoogloea sp. JDB1, assembly GCF_056724025.1. Lineage (NCBI taxonomy): Bacteria > Pseudomonadati > Pseudomonadota > Betaproteobacteria > Rhodocyclales > Zoogloeaceae > Zoogloea > Zoogloea sp. JDB1. Next base: position 3,993,625 of record NZ_CM161496.1, on the reverse strand, counting down.
ACCCATCGGCATCGCCATGAACCAATGGTCCATGACCACGCCCATTTTCCCGATGCGCACCATCAGGGACACCGCCATTGACGCTGCCAAATGGCCGGCCTGACATGGCATCAACTTTGCACAATAAGCCTGAAGCTATTCGAAATAGCTCGAGAGCATAAGAAATGTCTGGTTATGGAGCAGCTCCGCTGAAATCCATGACACTTTCGAAATGGCGTTGTACAGGGGAGCATCAAAGGGGAAAGTATGGCCATCAAGTTCAAATCGATTCAGCATCGTATTTCTGCGGTTGCCGGAGCGTGTCTGGTCGTTTCGGTGATATCCACGGTTGGCTTCGGCGTGTATTCGTCAAGTGACACCCAGCAACTGGTCAGCGAACGGGTCAGCGGTCTGGTAAAGGAGAACACGCTTGCCAGTCTGAAAGGGGTTGCCGGAACCCAGGCCGGTATCATTCAGGCTAAATTCGACGTGGCGCTGGATGCGGCGCGGACCATGGCCCATGTCTTCGAATTGGGAAAAAAAGAAAACGGTTTGAGCCTGGGGCGTAATCAGATCAACGCCGTGCTGTTGAACGTGCTGAAGAACAATCCCGATTTCAACGGCACATACTCTTGCTGGGAGCCGAATGCGCTGGACGGCCACGATGAGCAGTTCCGTACCGGCCAGGCTGGTAATAATGAAAGGACCGGGCGTTTCACGCCCTATTGGAATCGGGACGCCAAAGGGAATATCGCCGTTCAGCCATTGGTCGAATACGACACCATGGACAAGCATCCGAACGGTGTCCTGAAAGGAGGCTGGTATATCGGCCCGCGGGACACCAATACGGAAAGCGTGCTCGATCCCTTTCCCTATATCGTCCAGGGTACCCAGGTCTGGCTGACCACGTTGTCGGTGCCGATCATGGTCAATGGCAAGTTCGTTGGTGTGGCCGGAACCGACTACAACCTGAACTTCGTCCAGGAGTTGTCCCAGCAGGCGGATCGTGGGCTGTTCAGCGGCAAAGGCGAAGTGCTGATTGTCAGCAACATGGGCCTGATCGTTGCCGACAGCGAAAAGCCCGAGATGATCGGCAAGCCCTTGCAGGAGTTGCTGCCTGGCAAGGACATCGCGGCCGTGCTGGACGATATCAAGACGGGCAAAGCGGATGCGCGCCTCGATGAGAGCACGGGTCTGATCACGGCGATGGCGCCGATCCAGCTCGGGCGTACCGGCAAGCCGTGGGCGGTGTTGATCCGGGTCAGCAAGGACGTGGTGCTGGCGGAAGCCTATGCGCTGGACAACAACCTCGCGGCCCAAGCCCGGGCGTATACGGGGTGGCAGGTGCTGGTTGGCCTGCTGGCGGCGGTGGGGGGCACGACTTTCCTGTGGTTCGCTGCCGCCTCTCTGGCCCGCCCTGTTCGTGAGGCCGAACAACTGGCCAACACTATTCGCCAGGGGGATTTTTCCAGCCGCGTCGAGAGTCGCTCCGACGACGAAGTCGGCCGTCTGGGCGTGGCCCTCAATGACATGGCAGCACGTTTGCAGGCCCGGGCCGATATCGCCGAACGAATCTCTCAGGGCGATCTGAATCTCCGGATCGACCTTGCTTCCGACCGGGACCAGTTGGGCATGGCCTTGCAGCGGATGCTGGACAACCTGAACGATGTCGTCGGGCAATTGCAGAACGGGGCGCGGGAGATCACCGCCAATGCCGAGCAGGTTTCGAATCTCAGCAATGAACTGTCGACGGGCGCCGCCCGGTCCGCGTCATCGGTGACTGAGATAGGGGCCGCGATGCAGCAGTTGACCTCCACAACGCGGGACAACGCCGACAATGCGGGCCAGGCGGACAGCCTTTCCAAGGCTGCGCAATCTTCGGCGGTGACTGCCAGCACGCACATGGGCGAAATGATCGCGGCAATGGGCGAGATCGAACAGGCCGGCGTCAGCATCAACGAGATCATCCGCGTCATCGACGAGATCACGACGCAGACCAATCTGCTGGCGCTGAATGCCGCCATCGAAGCCGCCCGCGCCGGAGAACACGGGCGCGGTTTTGCGGTTGTCGCCGACGAGGTACGCAACCTGGCGACGCGTAGCGCGGAGGCGGCCAAGCGCGCGTCCAGCCTGATTTCCGGCTCTGCCGAAAAGACTCGTCGTGGCGCGGCCATCGCCGATACGACGGCCACTGCGCTGGGTGAGATCGTCAACGCGACGACAGAGGTTTCCAACCTGCTGTCCGAAATCTCGCGAGCCTCGCAGGAACAGGCTTCTGGCTTTTCCGAAGTGTCGATCGGTCTCGGTGAGATCGATAGCGTAACCAATCGCAACAGCGGTGATGCCGAAACCTGCTCCCGGGCGTCGGTCGTGCTGCGTCAACAGGCGACGAATCTGGTTGGCCTGGTTGGGCGTTTCCGTATCCGGAGTTGATCATCCCGATCGTGCATGTCGTCGCACACGTGCGTCTCCGGCGGAAGGCGCTGCACGGCCTTCCGCCTTGGTCCTGCCTCTGTTTGGATTTTGCTGAATTTGGCAAAGTCAAGTAATTGCTCCATTTTCGTCGGCTTCCAATCGGCACAACATCTGACCCCAACAAAAACACCGTGTTGGGGGTACCTTCGTTGTCCGCCGCTACGCTTCAGACCCGCTCATTGACGCAGATCCAGTCGACCGAGTATTTGGCGGTCCCGGTGCTGTTGAATCTGCGTGCCTCGCTCCAGCTTCCCCTCGCGCCGGATTTCCCGGATGGGCCGGTTGCCTGGGTTTCCTGTGGGGGCAGCCAACCGGTTATGCAATCGCTGCCTTCTCTTAACGAGGGCGAGACGGCCTGTGTCATCGCCCTCTATGAGCAGGGCGCGATGGAAGAAGCCCAAGGAGAGCTGCAGCAAGGCCTGCCGCTCACGCCGGCGTGGTTGCGTGCAGCCCTGCGGCGTGGCGAATGGGATGACGCCATCGCTGTAGGCCCCAGGCTGCCCCCCGACGCCGCACAGCTGGCCGCTCAGTTCATGTACGCCGTTGCATCGGGGCGCGACGATGCAGACCACCTGGCCAGAACACTGCCCCCGGAGGCGGTCGACGTCGGGGAACGGGCCGCCCGACGATTTCGCGCGGAGGTTCAGGTTCTGGCGCTGGCAGATGATGAAGACGGAGGCACGCGGGCAAGCAGCGGAATGTCGGAATCCAGGCTTGGAACTTTGTGCGATGAGCATTGCCTGACTGCCTTTACGACACCGTCAGGCAAGCCTAGCGGCATAGCTGCGAACATCTTGCTGAAATGTTTCTGAGTTAGGCTCACAAATCAAACGCAAAAAAAGGTACTCACCCTGCAAGTCTTCTCTGTTTCCGCTCCGCGTCTTGATCGGCCCGCCCGCTTGGCGCACGCATACGATGCGTTCGAAGCCGCGCAGCGTGCCGTGCGCCAGTTGCCGACGCCTGCGCCCGTGGTGGTTTCTTGCCGGTGTCGCGCTGGGGCCAGGGAATTGCCGGCTTATGTGCGTGGGGGGGCCATTACGCCCGCATCGGGATACGTCTTTCAGGCAAAGTCCGTGGCATTCCATTTCCCGGTGGGGGAGCGAGACGGCGTGGCCTGCGTCGAAGTCCTCATCCCCGGGCCGCGCTGCATCTCCGTGAGCTACCGCATCAATGCCGAAGGTGTCGTCGCGGGCCTGACAACGGACGGGGTCACGCAACTGCTGCTGCACGTCAAGGGCAAGACCAGCGTTCAGGATTTCTCGCTGCATCTGGCAACGCTGGTCGAACGCGCATTCACCGCGGGAGATCTCATGCTGACCAGGGCGGCTACCGCGCCGCGCAGCAAAGCCGCACCTGCTTCCGTTACCCACACTCAGGATGTGTGCGCCGGGATGATTCCTGGCTGAGCACGGCTGAATCTTCACCCTTCGCCAGCCCTCTTATCCACCCGGTACTGCAGCTGGCCACGCCGTAGTTTGAGCAGGCGAGCCGCTGCGGACAGGTTTCCGTCGGTACGGCGCAGCGCCTCGGCGATCGTCAGGGATTCGATTTCTTCAAGTGCCATGTTCGCGTCCAGAATCCGTTCGATGGCCTGATGGACCGAAAGGGATGCTCCAGGGCCGGCTTGTGGAAGCGTGACGCTTGCCGAAGGAAAGGGGGGCGGGGCGGTCTCGGGCACCTGCTCGCCGCCGGAGAAGAGATGCTCCACGTCGATGCTCCCGTTGTTCTCCGCGAGGATAACCGCGCGCTCGATGATGTTCTCCAGTTCCCGGATGTTGCCCGGCCAGTGGTAGGCCCACAGCTTTTCGCCGGCGCTTTGGGTGAGGCCGGCGATGGTTTTGCCAAACCTGACCGAATAGCGTTTGACGAAGGTGTCCACCAGCAGCGGAATGTCCTCACGGCGTTCCCTCAGAGGGGGAATCTTGACCGGGAATACGTTCAGCCGGAAAAAGAGGTCTTCGCGGAATCGGCCTGCCTCTACTTCGCTACGCAGATCGCGGTTGGTGGCGGCGATGATGCGCACATCGATCCGGCGGACCTGGGTGTCGCCGACCCGTTCGAGTTCTCCTTCCTGAATCACGCGCAGCAGTTTTCCCTGCGCATGCAGGGGCAGGCTGCTGATCTCGTCGAGAAACAGCGTTCCGCCGCTCGCCCGCTCGAAGCGCCCCGGGCGTGACACGGTGGCGCCGGTGAAGGCGCCTTTTTCCACACCGAACAATTCGGCCTCCACCAGTTCCTGGGGAATCGCTGCACAGTTGATGGAGATGAAGGGGTTCTCCGCTCTTGGGCCGAGGACGTGCAGAGCCTTGGAGAAGCGCTCCTTGCCGACGCCGCTCTCGCCCGTCAGCAGGACGGTGGCGTCGGTCGGGGCGACGCGTTTGATCAGGTAGGCCACCTCGTTGAAGCTGTGCGACGCACCGATCAGGTCGGGCAGTTGCTGAGGGGTGTCCTTCTGCGGGTTTGGGGAAACAGGTTTTGCGCTACGCCGCCTGGGGGTGGAGATGAAGTGTTCGACCTGCAGGAAGCTCAGGTGGGATTCCGCGTCTTCGCATTCCTCCAGGGGCTGACCCACGACCCGGCAGCGGGCGTGTCCCATCGCCACGCACTCAACCTCGCGCCACAGGATAGGGCGCCCCATCAGCGCCGTTGTAAAACCGGTGGCGTAGCCGACCATCATCCAGCACGCAGGTGCGCCGCTGATGCCGAACTGGGCGCGGTGTATCTCGGCCTCCCAGGATGACTCCCAGTAGTAGTCACTCCAGAAATCCCCGGTTTCCTGGTTGAACTGGACCCGATCGACGGCCTGGTTCCGCACGAAGCCTTCCATCTCGCGCAAGCGGGTGCCGTAGGCGAGGGTCCTTTCCATCTGCCCGTCCTCGGCCGCGTGGAGGCGGCGGGCGTCCTCTGCGCCTTGCTGGTAGCCCAGGCGGGTGAACAGCTCGCGGGTGCTCTCGCCACCGAGGCGCTCCATCAATTCCCGCCGCAAGGCCGCCAGGGTGAAGCCGTGGATCAGCAGCATGCGCTGATCCAGCACCAGAATCTGGCCGCTGTCCGGGTCGAACTTGACGTGCCTGGAGATCTCCTTGTCATCGATCTCGTGGGGAATGAAGCGCAGGTGGGCAGCTGCTCGATGGGGCATGTAGCGGAGTCTCCGATATTCCGAAAACAGGTAATTTCTGTTTTACGAAATTAGATATTTTTGTTTTCAGAAAATTAAATTTTAGCGCCGCATCGACATAAAAGTAAAAATATTTATTAATCAATAAGCTGAAGTGATTTTCATGCTGTGGCATGGGGTTTGCGAAGTGAGAGGCAAGAGCCCGAAGTGGCCCACGTACTTTCATCCCAAAGGAGACCCCAGCTGTGTTGAGTCCTCAACCCATGCTCGCTGTACGCGTGCTCGAAACGCGCGAAGCCGCAGTAGATGTTCTGAGTCTTGTCCTGGCACCCGTCGATGGCGGGCCGCTGCCTTCCTACTCGGCGGGGGCGCACATCGACATCACGCTGCCCAACGGCATGGTCCGTCAATATTCCTTATGCAGGGCCGATGCCGGCTCCGGCAGCTATGAAGTGGCCATTCTTCGCGATCCGGCAGGGCGGGGCGGATCGGCGTGTGTGCACCGGGACATCAAGCCCGGCGATACGCTGGGCATCAGCCACCCGCGCAATCTGTTTCCGCTGGTTCCGGCGTCCACCTCCATTCTATTTGCGGGCGGCATCGGCATTACTCCGATCCTGGCGATGGCGGACGAACTACACCGCCAGGGCCGCGACTTCGAGCTCCACTATTGCGCCCGCAGCCCCGAGCGTGCCGCGTACCGGGACTTCCTGGCGCAGTCCCCCTGGTCCAGACTGGTCGGCTTTTATTACGACAGCGAGCCGGATCAAATCCGCTTCGAGGCCCGCCAGATTCTCTCCGGACGTGACGACGCTGCGCATCTGTATGTCTGTGGTCCGGAGGGCTTCATCCGCCACGTCCGCGATGCGGCCAATCAGGCGGGCTGGGGCGATGCCCGGGTCCATTTCGAACATTTCTCGGCATCCGCCGCGCCGCTGACGGGCAGCGGCGAGTTCGAGCTCATCCTGGCCCGCCGTGGCATCACGGTCCGAGTCGGCGCGCAGACGACGGCCGCGCAGGCGCTGCTCGATCACGGCGTCGACGTTCCCCTGTCCTGCGAGCAGGGTATCTGCGGGTCCTGCGTCCTGCCGGTTCTGGATGGCGTGCCGGACCATCGGGACGTCTTCCTCAGCGCGGCCGAACGGGACGGCAATCGCTGCTTCACCCCGTGCTGCTCGCGCGCGCACACGCCGAGCCTGCTCATCGATTTGTAAACGTGGCGGCCTCATCGCCACATGTCATTACCGGGCCTGTCGCCCGGGATTCACACCTGGAGAAAAAAATGGAGACAACACGAAGCGTCACGTATCTCAAGAACGCGTGGTATGTAGCGGCCCTGTCATCGGAGGTGGGGCCGGAAGACCTGTTTGCCCGCAAGCTCCTGAATACGCCTGTGCTGATCTACCGCACGCAGGGCGGAAGCCCGGTGGCGCTGCTGGATCGCTGCCCCCACCGCTTCGTGCCGCTCAGCATGGGGGTGCGCAGCGGTGATGACGTGGTCTGCAAGTACCACGGCCTGAAGTTCGATTGCAGCGGTGCCTGCAATCGCAACCCCCATGGCAACGGCCATATCCCCCGTGCGGCGCGTGTCCGCACCTTTCCGCTGAGCGAGCGTTACGGCTTCATCTGGATCTGGATGGGCGACGAGCCCGCCGACGAATCGAAACTGCCGGACGTCGGCCCGCTGACCGAAGGGCATCCCAACGGTGTGGGTTACACCTACATGCACCGGAAGACCTATTACGAGCTGATCACAGATAACGTAATGGATCTAAGCCACGTCGATCACCTGCACGGGGAGATCATCTCGACCCGCGGGCAACTGACGCCCCAGGTGCCACAGATCAGGGAGACGAACAGCACGGTTTCGACCCGCTGGGAATGGAAGCAGACCCCGCCGATCTTCATCCTGAACCAGTTCCTGCCGGAGCCTATGGCCGAAGCGCGGCATTTTGTCGAAGTGATATTCATGGCGCCGTCCACGGTCCAGTTGCAGATCGGCGCCACCCAGGACGACGGGGCCCTGGATCTCGAGCATTGCGTGGGGCAGTACGACCTGCACACCACGACCCCCGAAACGGACGGCACGACCCACTACTTCTTTGCGACCCGGAGAAACCACCTCGTCGAGGACGCCGAGTACAACGCCGCCAAGGTCAAGGGCATGCACGACGCCTTCGTGGACGAGGACGGTCCCTATGTCGATGCGCAGTACGTGGCGATCGGCAACGCTGATCTGATGAGCCTGAACCCGGTTCTGCTCACCAGCGACGTGGGGGCGGTACGGGCCCGCCGGATCTTGCGCAGCGTGATCGCCGATGAGGTCGCGTCTCTCGAAGGGGGCGCGTCCAGCTCCCAAGCCCTTGAGCACGCCTAAGCGGGGAAGGTGATCATGCGAATGAAGCTCATGGCAAGGGCGGTCGCCTGTGCCTCCGCGGGCATGGCCCTGTCCGCTCCGGCATTGTCCTTCAATATCGAAACGGACTCCCCGGACCTCGCCATTTCTTGGGATAACACATTCAAATACAGCACGGCCTGGCGCGTGCGTAGCGTCAATTCGAGCGTTGCGCCGGCGGGTACCGCCGGATTGACGCCGCAGGTCAATACGAATGACGGTGACCGCAATTTCGGGCGGGGGCTCATCTCGAACCGGGTCGATATCCTCTCCGAACTGGGGGTGCGCTATAAGCGCGACAGCGGTTTCCGGATCAGCGCGGCGGGGTGGTACGACGATGTCTATCAACACCACAACGACCGTAGCGCCGCCGATGCCCCCGGCCTGAACCAGACCGGGCCCTACGACGAATTCAACAAGCACACTCGTATTGCCCAGGGACGCAACGCCGAACTGCTGGACGCCTTCGTCTATACGAAGAAATCGCTGGGGGAGATGAACCTCAACGTCAAGGCCGGGCGTTTCACACAGCTTTATGGGGAGAGCCTTTTCTTCGGCAACAACGGCATCGCCGGTGCCCAGACGCCGCTGGATCTCGCCCGTGCGCTGTCCGTGCCGAACTCCCAGTTCAAGGAGGTGGCCCGGCCCGTTGGCCAGGTCTCGGTGCAGCTCCAGATCACGCCCGACGTGATCTTTGGCGCCTACGTCCAGCCCGAATGGCGCAAGTCGCGTCTGCCGGCGGCAGGCAGCTATTTCAGCTTTGCCGACTTTGTGGATGATGGTGGAGAAATCCTCTACACCCCCTACGGGCCTGCCAGGCGCGGAAAGGACATCGAGCCCGGCAATTCGGGGCAGGGGGGCATGCAGCTTCGCTTCAAGGCCGGCGACAGCGAGTTCGGGCTTTACGCGGCGACCTTCCACGAGAAGCTGCCCCAGTTCTATGCCCGCTTCAATGCCGGGGCCGGCGGCGTCGTGCCGCAGGATTACGTCATGGTCTATGGGCGGAACATCCGCACGGTGGGTGGGAGCTTCAGCACCCTCGTCGGCGAGACCAATGTGGCGGGGGAAATGTCGTACCGGACCAATATGCCGCTGGTTGCAGCGGGCAGCTTTGTCTTTCCGATCAACGATCCCGCTGCAGATGGCGACCGGAATGCCCGTTTCCCGAAAGGCGACACACTGCATCTGAATCTGTCGGCAATCAGTGTGCTGGGTGCCAATGCCTTGTGGGACGGCGCGTCCTTTATCGGCGAGTTCGCCTTCAATCGCCGGCTGCGTGTCACCGACAACCCCGAGGCGCTCGACCCCAATGCAACGCGGGATGCGGGGGCGCTGCAGCTCGTCTTCACGCCGGAGTATTTCCAGGTCTTGCCTGAGACGGATCTGCAATTGCCGGTTGGCGTGAGTTACGGCCTGTGGGGGCGCTCGTCGGTCAACGGCGTGCTGTTCCCGGCAGAGCATGGCGGCAGCGTGAGCATCGGGGCCAAGGCGGTCTACCAGAAGGCTTGGCAGCTGGGGCTCAACTACACCCATTACGTGGGCTCCGCGGGTTCCGTCGCCACGGCGACCGGCCTCAATTCCTATCAGAACTTTCATGGTGATCGCGATTTCGTGTCGCTGTCGGTTCAGCGCAGCTTCTGATCCCATCCCCGCCAAAAGAGGAATCCCAACATGAAGAGCAAAACAATGATTTGTCTGGCCGTAGCCAGCGCACTGTTCCCGTTTCAACTGGCCGTCGCCTCCGTTTCGGCGGATGAGGCGGCCCAGCTCAAGACGACGCTGACGCCCCTTGGCGGCGAAAAGGCCGGCAACAAGGACGGCAGCATCCCTGCCTGGAGCGGCGGCGGGAGCAGCAAGGTCAGTGGCCCCCGGGTCGGCGACATTCCGGTCAATCTGTTTCCGGGAGAAAAGCCCGCTGTACAGATCTCTGCATCGAACATGGCTCAATACGCGGGCAAGCTTTCCGAAGGCACCATGGCGCTGCTGAAGAAATACCCGGACAGTTATCACGTCAATGTCTTCCCCACCCACCGGACGGCCGTCGCGCCGCAGTACGTCTACGATGGAACGGCCAGGAACGCCACCGGCTGCAAGACGATAGACGCAGGGATGTCGGTGGAAGGCTGCTTCGGCGGCATTCCGTTCCCGATTCCCAAGACCGGTATCGAGGTGATCTGGAACTATATCCTCCGCATCGAACCCGAGTCTGTCGAATTCGGCTCAAAGAACATCGTCGGGACCTCGAACGGTGCGCGGACGATGGCCACGCGCACCGATAACTTCTTCCAGCATCCCTATTACTACAAGGACGGCTCGGCAAAGAACTGGACAGGGGAGTATTTCCTGCAGCGCTTCAACACCACCGCGCCCCCGTTCAAGGCGGGTGAATCCCTGGTTCTGCGCGACAGCATCAACGCCAAGCTCCCGCGTCAGGCCTGGCAGTATCTCGTCGGGCAACGTCGCGTCCGCCGGGCGCCTACAGTGGCCTACGACACGCCGGACTTCGTCTCGTCGGGTGCCAATTACTTCGACGAGGTCATGGGCTTCATGGGGCACCCGGACCGTTTCGAGTGGAAGCTCGTAGGCAAGCGGGAGATGTATATCCCGTACAACAACAACGAACTCGTCACGGCAAAGGAATCCGAAGCCTTCGACAAATTCCATCTGAACTCGAACAAGCTCCGGTGGGAGCTGCACCGCGTCTGGGAAGTGGAGGCCACCGTCGTCTCCGGCAAGCGCCACGCGGTACCCAAGCGCAAGTACTACTTCGACGAGGATACCTGGCTGCTGGTGCTGATGGACGGCTATGACTCGGAGGGCAAGCTGTGGCGAACCTCTGTCGTTCCCACCTTCTTCGTGCCTGCCGTGCCGGCGGTGCTGGCCAAGCCGGTGACCATCTACAACCTCCAGGCAGGGACGATGAGCACGGTGCAGGGGCTGTTCCAGGACGAAACCTACAAGGTGGTGTCCCGCAAGAATGAGTCGTTCTTTACCGGCGATGCCGCTGCTGCGGACGCCGATCGATAACGCGTATTGAGCCTTCTCCGGCTGGGTCGCGGGACTCCGGGCCCTTGATCCAGCCGGCTCTGCAGGGCGGGCAGGGCAGCACTCACAATCAGCCCTTCGTGATGAACGCCTTCACCGGATAGACCCAGCTCTCCGGCAGCTGGGAACTACCGCCAGCCATTTCAGCAGCGCGCCGTAGAGCTTGTCCGGGGCTACGGGCTTTGATACGAAATCATTCATTCCGGCCGCCATGCACCGCGCCTCATCATCGCTGAATGCATTGGCGGTCATGGCGACGATGGGGATTTCCCTTCCGCCCTCGAGCTGGCGGATGAACTTTGTTGCGCTTACCCCATCCATCCTGGGCATTTGCATGTCCATCAGTACCAAAGCGTATGTTCCTGGCTGGGCATCGCGAATCTTCGCCACGGCAATCTCGCCATCGTCAGCAAAGTCGCACACCAGGCCGATCTCTTCGAGCATCGCTTGGGCGACCATCTGGTTCACTTCGTTATCCTCGACCACCAATATCCGCGTGCCGGCATGGAGCTCCCGCAACTGCTTGGCCATCGCAGCCTCCGAAGTCGCTACGGATATGGGGCTGTCGCCGTCCGTCTTCCGCAGGCGCACGGTAAGCCAGAAGGTGCTGCCTTCATCCACAACGCTCTCCACGCCAGCGTCTCCGCCCATCAGTTGGGCCAGCCGCCGGGTGATCGCCAGACCGAGGCCCGTGCCGCCAAAACTGCGGACTGTGGATGCGTCAGCCTGCTCAAACGGAGTAAACAATCGACTCATCGTCTCCCGGGAGATGCCGATACCCGTATCGATGACTTCGAAACGGAGCACGACGCTGTCGCCGTCCTCGTGTTCCTGGAGGGTGCGTACGGTGACGGAACCCGTTCTGGTGAACTTGACGGCATTGCCGACCAGGTTGAGCAGCGCCTGAGTCAGGCGAGTCGAGTCACCCAGCAATCGGGCCGGCAGGCTCGCCACGTCAGTCTTGAGTTGGAGTCCTTTGGCGTCGGCCGCCTCGGCGACCATTGAGCAGACATTGAAGGGCAGGACGCGGACATCCAGCTCGTCTTCCGACAGCGTGAGCTTGCCGGCCTCGATCTTCGAGAAATCGAGAATGTCGTTGATGATCGACAGCAGGTGTCTGGCCGATGTCTTGCTGTTGTTGAGCCAGCCGAGCTGTTTCGGATCGGTGGCGCGGTGCGTCGCAAGCTCGATCATGCCCATGATGCCGTTCATGGGGGTCCGCAGCTCATGACTCATGTTGGCGAGAAAGGCGCTCTTGGAACGATTGGCGGCCTCAGCCGCTTCGGCGCGGTTGGCGAGGTCCAGCTGCATCGCCCCGATCTTGATGGCCATGCCGTTGAACGACCGGGCCAGATTGGAAAACTCATCGCTGCCGCTATCCTCGATCCGGTATTCCAGGTTCCCGTCGGCGATCTTCTGCGCGCCGTCGTGCAAGGGCAGCAGGCGTTCCCGCAATAGTTTGCTCAGATAAAGGGTGATCAGGATGGAGCCGATGCCGAGCGTGAAGGCAAACAGAATCACCGTGATGGACAAGCGTCGGTAGGTCGCTTCGACGCGCTCGTCAGTCGCGTTCTGCAGGGCCAGCGCTGCATTCTGCTGACCGTTGGCCTTCATCAACAGCTGGCTGTACAGCCGCCTGTCGAACTCATCGAGGATGAGCGTGTTGGCACCCGGGGCTTTCATGGCATCCGTGTTCTGCACGATCCGATGGAACAGCTGCGTTGCGTCGTCTGCATTCCTGCGCAACTGAGCCAGGAGCCGCTTCTCCTTGTCCCGCGTAAACTTGTCGGTAGCCTCGTCCAGCAATGCGTCGGCGATCCGTTTCTTCTTTTCCCATGAGGCCCGCAGGTGATCCTCGCGGAACAGGAAATACTGGTCTCGAAACGTGGCCCGCTGGAAATAGTTGTCGCTGAGCGCATTGGCCAGCCTCGCATTGCTTTTGGCGAAATTGAACTCACGAAATGCACCAACAAGAATTCCGCCTAATGCCAGCAGCGCCACGGCAGCAAGGGCAGAGAGGATCCTTAATTTGGCAGAAACGCTCATGGGACCCTACTTGTGGATGAAAACTGCATCCGGCTTCACTGCCAGGAGTCCGTCCAGATAGACGTAGCTCGCATAGTCCGGCATGTCCGATTGTTCGGTGAGCTTGTTCTTCAGCGCCCAGCGGGTTTCATCTTCCAAGGTCAGCAGCAGCGTCTGGTCGAGGACGACCTTGTAATTGAAGGCGTCCCAGACCTCCCGAACCAGCTGCGTGTCGATCTTTGCCGCTGCGGCGACGATGTTCTGCGCGTCCGCCGGGTATTTCTCGACAAACTCCTCTGCCTTGATCAGCGCGCGGAGGAAGCGTTTGACTGCTTCGGCGTGCTGGCCTACGAAGTCCTGCTTGGCCGCGATATTGAAAGTCTCGGTGTAGATCTGTCGGTCATAGAACACCACGCCGCTGGTGCCCAACTGATGCTTGATCTGGGTGAGGGGATAGTTCCACGTCGAAACCGCATCGACTTGCCGGTTCAGCATCGCCTGTTGCATTTCATCGGGCTTCAGCGCCACGGCCCGTATGTCGCCTTTGCCCAGACCTTTGGCGGTGAGCATCGAATCGAGGAAAAATTCGGAGGTGGTGCCGGCGGTGTAGCCGATGCGCTTTCCCTTCAGGTCTTCCGCCGTCTTGATGCCGGCGTCCATGTTGGCGACGATGGCGTTGTTGAGGGTGCTCGACTCGATATTGGCAAGGATGAAGATCCTGGAGCCGCTGAGGATGCTGAACATCACCGGCGTTTCCGCCACGGTAGCAATGTCGGCTTGTCCATCCAGAACCGACTGCAGTGCCGCCTTGCCATGGGTATGCTGCTGCAACTGCACATCCAGATCCTCTTCAGCGAAATAGCGCCGTGCGGCCGCCACATGGATCAACGTGCTTTGCGGTTGGTAGGTGTAGGCAACCCTCATCTTCTGGGGCGCTGCCGTTGCAGTGTGGGTCGGGTTTGATGGTGTGGAGTCGTCGCAACCCGCTATGATCAGCGCGGCAGTGATGGCCAGCAGTGCTTTCCACATCGTGCTCCCCTTTTTTCATCGCAGGCGTCCGTATGCATCCCGCGTTGTCAGGGAGCGTCTCATCCCAAGATGGGCTGTCGCTATGAAGTGCTGCACTGCCTCAGCCTGGACCCGAATACTCCATGCTTCAACAGGGACGGTAGAACCGTGCGGGCGTGGAATGACCGGGCAAACTTCTTCTGCATCCAGGTACCTGATTTGGCGACACACGTCGCTTCGGCCGGCGTCCCCAACGCCGTGATGCGATCCCCGTAAGCACCTATAGCCAGCCCTTGGTGATGAACTCCATCACCGGATAAACCCGGTTCTCCAGCCGATGCGCATGCACCGCCTCGACGATGCGCGCCACGCCGCTGGCGTAAGGCGTATCCCCATAGACGCGTGTCTCCATCTGCACGCTGCACGCGCCATCCTCGATGCGGATGCGGTGGAAGGCATGGCGGGCGAGTTGGTTCTCGGGGATGTGCAGCGTGTCGTGCTGTACCGACGGCTTGCGGACGGACTGGATCGCCTCCGGCGCCAGTCCGAGCGCATGGGCCATGCTCACCGCCGTGCCCGGCACCGACGTCTTCGATGCCTGGTGGGATTCCACCAGCTCGATCTTGTAGCCGTGGAACAGCGGCCCCGACGCCTCCAGCATCGCCATGAACTTGAGCATCAGGATGTTCGTGTTGGGGCACAACACCACCGGAAACCCGAACTCGCCGCCCTCGACGTCCGACCCGGTGGACAGCTCGATCAGCGGCGACCCCGTGTCTGCACAGAACGCACTCACCTCCGCCAACTCCCGCCCCGACCCCGCATGGACCACGATGGCCTGCCCATCGCCCGAAGCCCGTTCTTCCCACGAAACGACCTGGTAGCGCGTGTCCAGCTCCAGCGAGCCGAGCAGCTCCTTCGCCAGCTTGCCGGCGCCTACGATGATGACTTGCATGACTACCGCTTGAGATTGAAAGCGGGAGATTGTGAGGGAAGGGCGTGAGCTTGTGTTGGAGGGATTCAGGGACTCGTCGATGTCCTCTACTGTTCCGCGGTGGTGGATGCGGAAGGCGTCACCTTGTCGCGTTCGATCTCGCGCATGGGATAGACCTCTTTTACATAGAAGTAAAAGAAAGCCACCGACAGCGCCAGCACCAGCAGGCCTACGATCTGCGACGTCATCTCCATGCCTGCGGGCCCGATCTTGAGGGTCGAATTCGTTGTTGTGGGTGGGGCAGATTCTTCGCTGGTGGATTCGGCGGCCGGCGCCTGCCCAGCCTGTGCATTGGCAGCTTTCGCCTTTTTGGCATGCGCTCGGCCCGTGTAGTCGCGCTTGAACTGCAGGTAGGTGATCCACAGTCCGAAAGCGACGATACCCATCACGATGCAGAACAGGAGTTGCGTGGAGAACAGATGCCATTCCCAGCCGCGCCTCTCGTAGTCCCGTTGCCATTGGATGTGGGCCGCCTGGTCCTTCTGGTCCAGTTCCACCAGGGTTTGGGGCATTGTCGGTGTGCTCGTTTCCTGAGCCCCGACCGCGTATTTCTTTGCAGTACCACTGATGTCGATGACCGCCCCCAAGGTGGTCGTCGGGTTGCCGACCAGTACCGAGCACAAGCATGCACCAGCGAGCATTCGTATCGCCACCGACATGCTCACGCCCCTCCCGTGACCTGGGCCAGCAGGTCCAGGTAGTAATACAGCTCCTTGTAAGGGCAGTCCTTCGGAATGCCCGCCTCGAAAGGGGCAAGGTCGGCGGCGTTGTTCCTGCGGATCAGCTCTGTGAGCACCTTGCGCAATGCCCGCAATTCTTGCGGCGTACCGGCATAGTTGCTCCGGCACGCGTCCCCGGTGGTCAGACCCGGCGGCGTCGGCAAGGTTTGCTGCATGATTTTCGTCGGGGTGCACCCCAGGCTTCCCAGATTCCCGATCACGGTCATCTGTTGCTCGGGCGACAAGCTGACGCCCCTGAACACATTGGCCTTGAAAGCCTCATGCTTCTCGACCGTCAATTTGCTGGCATCGATGGGCTTATACATCCGTAGCTCCGCCGCCTTTGGCGGCGTCTGCTGTTGCGCCTGTGCTGCAGATATGCCGGCCACACCGATGGCCAAGCACAAGATGGCCTTGCACAGAGTTGCCGGGATCCAACGCCGCACCTTGCACGAGTTCATGGCAACCTCCCCAAGGACGCTCATGCATTTCTTATAGGGGAGCGAGGCTGCTTGCGCAAGGCTCGCTCCCTGACGCGCTGGGCGCCGGCATGGCTGCCAGTCAATAAGATGCCGATACTGCTCAGAACTGTATTTTTATTCAATACTCTGCCACTATACGACCCCCCAATTTTCCCTTGCGGGAAATGCACGTCGTCGAGCAATGGCTTCAAACAAAGCGCATCACGCCACAGGTTGGGCCGCAGCGGTAATCGCGGCTGCGGTGGTCGCCCACGCCGGCGCGGGTGGCCCATATCAGATGTGGAGCGCGTTGAGCTTTTTGATGGGCTTTATCGGCAGCACCGCACCCGACTGGCTGGAAGTGGCCTGGTGGTCTAGGTCGCGCCGTTTATGGATCACCCACCGGACCCTGACGCATTGGGGCCTGGCCTGGATCGCGCTCCTTTTCTATTCCTATGAGCAACTCGGCAAAAGCACGCCGGCGCCGCTGGGCCTGGGCTTTGCCATCGGCGGGTTGATGCACCTGTTGGCCGATTGGCCCAACCCCCTCGGTGTGCCGTGGCTGTGTTGCCGCCATTCCCTCAATTGGTGGAAGAGCGGGCGCTGCGATCTGCTCGTCGTTGCCGCGTCTTGGATTGGTGCTTTTGCGTGCGCGGATTACGTCTGGTTCCACGGGATTCACTGTGCGTGGATCATGGAGTGCGTGCGTTCGGCAACCCGATAGCCGTCGAGGCGGGGGCTGCCGGGTGCCCGTTGCGGCAAGGAGGAGGTCCAGCCGTGCCGTGCCGCCTCGATCGCCGCGATGTCGATCGTGCCCATCTGCATCATCGCCTCGAAAGCCCGCTTGGCCGCCGCGCGATCCGGTTTTCCTTCCCTAAGGTTGCGGCCTGACGGCGCTCAAACGAGCTCGACGATGCTTGGACTGATGCATGGCTGTGCCTGGGCTTCAGGGGATACGGCTACGACAGGCGGAGGATCGGTCGTTCCCCAGGGGCCGCATCAACCTGCTAATGGTGAGATCTGGTGTCGTTGGCCGTTCCCCAGGCCAGGTCGGCAAGCCTCCCAGCTTCAATAGGCTGCGAGGATTTTTTCGCAATTGTGCGCCACTGAGCAGGATAAGGCTGGATCCCTTCTGCCGCTCCCCCCCAGAAACTCGCCTTGATGCCGAGCACAACGGTGCCGCCCTTGACCTGCGGTGGGGGAAGCAACTGCGCGGCAGTGATGAGTTTGTTCGCAAGAGGCCTTGGCAAAGAGGGTTCCAGGGCAAGCCAGACTTTCGACTTCTTCCCAGGCCGAATTCCGACGACGATGTGCCCGCCGGCAGGGGAGGCCGGGGAATGCGATTTCACGTTTTCCCCAAGCGTATTGCTGAGCAGGGAAATGTAGTCTGCCAATACTTTCGGGTCCGATATGCGCTGGGATAGAACGAGATCGGGCTGCAGCATCGTGACGCCAAGCATTCGGTAGCTCTCCACAGCCAGAGCCTTGTCGGTAGTTGATCCGGTCTTGTGTTCAAGCCCAAGCCTGTCGAGATCGTCAAGACTCATGATCGGCGAGTACATGAGGTCGGATCGATCGGTTGAGCGTGGCCACCCGAATCGCATCTCGCCGATGGCGCGTTTCGTCATTTTCAATAATCGGGTCGACGCGCGCTCTGTAAGCATGGCCTGATCCTTGTTGTAGTCAAGGAGCCGTGCCAATGAAATAACCGAACTGTTCAAGCCCTTGTTGTGGGCCGAAAACTGAAAGCGGAAATTCGCCGATCGCGAATTGATATCCCGGAGGGTCAGGAATATTCGATAGGTGCTTGGCGATGCTTCCGGAAGCGAGGCAGACGCAGAGGCTCCCAGTGACAGGATATCTTCCAGAACGTATTGATTGGTACCGGGTAGCGTGGTCAGATTGAGCGGGGGTAGTTGGAGGGAGGCCTTGACGCGGATATTGAAGTCTTGTTGAAGCCGCTTGGCCAGCAACGAGGCAAGGTCCTCCGGGAAGTCGTCGAGGGGAATCAGGTAAACCGATACTGCATCGAGTGGGTTTTGCGGCGCATTGGATTGCTTGAACCGTTTCATGTCGATCAGTTCAATCGCAGACATTTCCTGGAAGACTGGCGAATAAGTCTCCCAAAGTGCTCTGGTGGTGCCGGATATCGAGACGATTGCGAGATCCAGGTTGTCGTTACCCCAGAACATGGAGTACATGACCCGGTATGGTCCCTCTACGGTTTCCAGGCAGATCCGGGTAAGTAGCCCCTGAATACTCTCGCCACACGTTGAGACAATCTTCTCGACGGATTTCTTTTTTGCGTCCGCAAAGTTGAGGATAAATTCTTTGGCGCTCTTGCCGGTAATGGCTTTCACACCCATGAATGCCTGAATTTTTACGCCGGTCGTATATGGCCCACCGGTGCGCGAATCTTCCTTTGAGATGGTCCAGGTATAGCTGGCTCCCTCATGATGCTCCGAGTAGAACCAGTCGACCGGACGCAGTATCTTGCCGCCGGTGGGCTCCAGGATTTGCGTCACATACTGAGCCGGCTGCTCCGCTGCAGCGTATGTCGGCAAGCCCGTAGAAATAATCAGCGCGAGCAGAAATAAAAAGAGCTTCACGGGTTCTCCTCAACCTTTCCAGCAGGGCCGATGGTTCATCTCTGCGGGGGGCACATCTGGTATTCAGCCAGCCTTTCAGGCTGATGGCAGCCGACCTGTTTCCTATGAATCGGTCTCATCGTACATACGCTTGCTATCTGGCAGGCGAATATACCAAATAACTTTATAAAAATGATGATGAAATTTTGTTGATTCGGTGGCTGGTCGAGCTGACGAATGATTTCATCATGCGGCATCCTGCCAGGAGAACTGATCTGCAGCCGTCATAATTGACATGGCTGGACGTCTCGGTCCATTTCTCGCTTCCCGCATCTGAACTCACGATGTTCCGAGCATCGTGAGTTCATCTTTGCGTCAAACCGGTTCATTTCGGAGTTGAACCAGTTCAGCCCGGACTTGAACCGGTTCAACTCTGGGCATCGAATGTTCATGTCCCAGCCCCGAAGGTTCAGATCCGAGGGCCGCGAGTTCAAATCGCGGCTCCGACAGTTCAAGTCCATGCATCTCGAGTTCAATGCCGCGGAGCTGAAGTTCAAGTCCGGCGAGGAAAGGTTCAAATCGCAGGGGAACGGGTTCTATTCGGTGGGGGTGGTGCGGCCCGCGAAGGGCTACAGGTGCTTCTCCGCGCTGGGCATCCTGATGTCCGCCGCTGAAGGGCAGGGCTCGCCGCCTCAACGCCGCGGCGTCGACAGCCAGCGGAGTACCGTGGCGAACAGGGCGGTGGGTTCGACGGGTTTGCCGAGGTGGTCGTTCATGCCGGCTTCGAGGCAGCGCTGGCGGTCTTCGTTGAAGGCGTTGGCGGTCATGGCCAGGATCGGGGTCGTCGCGTGATCGGCCTGGTTGCAATCGCTCAGCAGGCGCAGGGCCCGGTTGAGGCGCAGTTGTTCGCGAACCGAATCGGAGTGCTCCGCGCTGAGCTGGAGCAGGCGGTCCTGGGTGTCGGCGAGTCGGTCGAGAACGCTGCCTTCCGTCCCTTCCACGTGGGGAATGGCGGTGGACTGGTCGTTCCGGCCAAGGTCGGCGATGGCGGCATAGATGTCGAGCACCGATCCGCCCAGGATCTTCTTCTGGCGGCGGTGGACGCTGTAGGCCAGCGCGACGAGCAGCGCGAACATCAGCCCGAAGGCGGAACGAATGTGGATGGCCTCGGCAGCGTGCACGTCGTCCAGCGTGCGCCGGTCCATCACGGCTTCGAATTCGCCGATGGGCGCCATGATGTCGGCCTTGGCGCGGTGGTAGGCGGCGTCGTGCAGCATGAGGATGGCCTCTGCGCGCCGGGCCGCGAAGTCCGGGCTACGGGCCTCGACGAGGGCCATGGCGGCGAACTCGGTACGCGTCAGCGCGTCGGAATTGGCCTTGGCTTCGCGCAGCTTGGCGAATTCGTCCGCGGTGAAGCCGGCCCGCTGCATCAGTGTCAGCAGCGGCAGCGGCGGGGCGCGGGCGGTAGTCGTCGGCGAGGGCCAGGTCCCAATAGATGTGCTGGTAGTCCACCGGGCGGGCGCGGCGGCCGTTGCGGATGTCGAGGATCTCCTGGTAGTGGGCCTTGAACAGGGGATCGCCGGTGACGATGTAGGTCCGCACCATGCGCGTCAGGTCGTCGGACGACTGGCGCAGTTCCTCGGCGAGCAGAGAGGACTGGTGGCGCAGTTCGTTGGCGTGATCGATCTGCTTCTCGGCGCGCACGTAGACCAGGAAGGTCATCACCATCACGACGAACAGGCCGAGCGTCAGCCAGATGTGGCTGGAAAACCTGGGCAGGGCGCCTTGGGCTGACGGCATACGGATGGTGGCGTGGGCGATGGATCGGCTGGGCAAACGGGAAACCAGTATCACCGATATGAGTATCTGCACACCGTCGGGGAATGCGCCCTATCGCACACCTGGCAGCACGAACCGTGTTCGGTTGCGTGGGCTCCGCTGCGGCCAGCCATCACGGTGCTGCGTTGATCTGGAAACGGTTGCGGTAGGCGCCGGGGCTCATGCCGATGCGTTGCCGGAACAGGCGCGAGAACGAACTGGTATCGGTGTAGCCGACTTCGCCGGCGATGAGGTCCACGCTCAGGTCGCCGGTTTCGAGCAGGGCGCGGGCGGCTTCGAGGCGGAGATCCTGCAGGTAGGCCAACGGCGTTTGCTGCAGGGCGGCCTTGAAGCGCCGGATCAGCGTGCGGTCGCTGACCGCCAGTGCAGCGGCAAGCGCCGAAATGCGGAGTTCCTGCGTCATGTGGCGCTGCAGCCACTGCTGCGCACGCTCCACCAGCGAATCGGCGTGGGGCCGTTCGGCCAGTAGCGGCAGGTAGGGCACCTGGCTGGTCTGGCTGACGTCGATCAGCATGCTGCGGGCCACCTGCGAAGCAATGGCCGGCCCGACGAAACGCTCGATGACGCGGATGGCCTGAAGCAGGTAGGAGGCCGAGGCACCAGCACAGATCAGCCGCTCCGTTTCGGTCAGCACCGAGCGCAGGTGCAGGTCCACCTGCGGGTAGCGGGCACGGAATTGCTGCTCCAGCCACCAGGTGGTGGTTGCGGCCTTGCCGTCGAGCAGGCCGGTCTGAGCCAGGACGAAGGTGCCGGTGCAGTTGGCGGCGATCCATGCGCCGGCCTGCCACTGGCCGACCAGCCAGGCGCAGGTATCGGCCTGGGCGGCGAGGATCTGCTCAAAGGCCTGCCGCCCGCCGTAGTGCAGGCTGGGCACTAAGACGAGGTCGTAGTGCTCACCGGGCTCCAGCCTGCGGGTTGCCAGTGGCAACCCATTGCTCGCCACGACCGGCTGATCCGAAATCGACACGAACTGCCATGCGAACTGTTCCGCTGCCGCGCCTTGCCGGCGTACCAGATGGGCGTTGGCGACCTGCAGGATGTCGGCAAAGCCGCCGACGCTGGAGGCGTGGCATTGGTCGAAGGCAAGGATGGCGGCACGGATCATGGAGTGGCGGATGTCGCACAGAAATAGTCAGTTTCGCCACTCTACACACTGGGGTCCGGTTTCTAAACTGCGTCCGCATTCATCACCACCGACCGATCAGAAACGGAGCCCGTTCATGAAAGTGTTCATCGTTCACGCCCACCCCGAGCCGAAGTCCTTCTGCACGGCGATGAAGTCGACGGCCGTCAAGGAATTCCAGCGCCAGGGCCACGAGGTGCAGGTGTCAGACCTGTACGCGATGGGCTTCCAGCCGGTGGCCTCGGCGGCGGACTTTGGCGCGCGCGCCAACCCGGAGTACTGCGTCTATGCCCTCGAACAACGCCACGGCGCCGGCAACGGCACCCTCAGCGCGGACATTCAGGCCGAGCTTGACAAGCTGCTGTGGTGCGACTTGCTGGTGCTGGTCTTCCCGGTCTTCTGGTTCTCGACGCCGGCCATGCTGAAGGGCTGGATCGACCGGGTCTTCGTGTCGGGCCAGGTCTATGGCGGCAAGCGTGTGTACGACCGCGGCGGGCTGGTCGGCCGCCGTGCCCTCGTCGGCCTCACGCTGGGCGGCCAGGAACACATGTTCGGGGCAGAAGGCATCCACGGCCCGCTGGACGGCATGCTGCGCCATCTGCTGCAGGGCACGCTGGGCTACGCGGGGCTGCAGGTGCTGCCGCCCTTCGTCGGCTGGCATATTCCCTACATCAGCGACGAGGCGCGCAACGGGATCATGGACGACTGGAAGGCCCGCCTCTGCTCAATTGAAAGCGACGTGCCGCTACAGTTTCCGAGCCTCGCGGATTACGACGATCGGCTGAGGCCCCTCGCCGTGGCCCATCAAGGCGCTTCTGCCGGGGCCGCTTCTGCCGGGTCGTAAGGCTCGACCTTGTCCTGCTCGGCCGGATCGTTGCGGGCGACGATTGCGCGGGCCGGTTCATCCTTGCTGAGGTTGATGGCCTGATGGGGCACGTCCGGCGGAATGAACAGGAAGTCGCCGGCGCAGCTGATCACGCTGTCGCGCAGCCCTGGGCCGTAGCGTGTCTCGACGCGCCCGGCGAGGACGTAGATCGCCGTCTCGTGGCCGCGGTGCAGGTGGGGCGCCGACATGCCGCCCGGCGGAATCACCACCAGATGCATGGACAGGCCGCCACTGCCGGCCGTGGCGCCGGAAATACCTACAAAATAGGGTAGCCGCTGGCTGGTGAGGACTTCGCTGTCGGGGCGCACCGCGACGACGGTCGGGGAGGGACGTGTGGGTGACATGCCGGACTCCTTGCGGACGCACCACGGCCAAAGCATGGTGCTGCTGTAAAGCTAGCCAAACCGGGGCGGAAGCGCCAGGCGCTGAGGAAGAATCGTTCGTCGGCCCCGAGTGAGTTATATTGCGACGCGACAAAATCAACCGTCTGGTGCTCCCATGTCTCAAACCCCGCTTTCCTTCCCGCGTCGCATCGCGCTGGCCTGCGGCAGCTTCCTGTCGATACTGACCGATCCCGAATTCGCCGCACGGATCGTCGGCCTGCGGGATGGCCATGGTCATGCCCCGCAGCCGGCGCCTGTTGCTCCCGTAGCTCCGGTTGCGCCCGCCGCGCCGGTGGCCCCCGCGGTGCTGCAACGTGCCCCTCACGAGGCGGCACAGCAGCTCCTGGGCCTGCTGCAGCGGGATGCGCGCCTCATCGACTTTGTGCAGGAGGATATCGCCGCGTATTCCGATGCCGATATCGGTGCCGCCGCGCGGGTCGTGCATGAAGGCTGCCGCAAGGTGTTGAACGAGCACTTCCGGGTCGAGCCGGTGCGCAAGGAGAGCGAGGGCAGCCGCATCACGCTGGCCGAAGGCTTCGATGCCGCTGCGGTGCGCCTGACCGGCAATGTCGCGGGCCGTCCTCCCTTCACCGGCAGCCTCAGCCACCGGGGCTGGCGGGTCACCGAGAGCCGCCTGCCCAGCCTGGCCGACGGCCACGATACGTCCATCATCGCCCAGGCAGAGGTGGAGCTGTGAGCGCCCGCTACACGATCGGCATCGATCTGGGCACGACCCACTGTGCGCTGTCCTACGTGGACATTGAGGCCAGTGACGGCGAGAAGGCCGTGCAGCAGGTGCTGGCGATTCCGCAGCTCAGCGGTCCGGGCACGGTGGATGAACGCCCGCTGCTGCCGTCCTTCCTCTATCTGCCCCACGCCGACGAACTCGCCGACGGCGATCTCCATCTGCCGTGGTCGCGCAGCCAGGACTTCGCGGTTGGTGAGTTTGCGCGCAGCCGCGGCGCCGCCACGCCGATCCGTCTGGTGTCGAGCGCGAAGAGCTGGCTGTGCCACGCGGGCGTGGACCGCCGGGCGGCGATCCTGCCGGCCGAGGCCTCCGCCGACGTGCCGCGCATTTCGCCGCTCACCGCCTCGATCCGCTACCTGTCCCATCTGCGCGACGCCTGGAACCTGGCCCATCCGGAGGCGCCCTTCGCCGAGCAGGATGTGACTGTCACGATCCCGGCGTCTTTCGACCCGGCGGCCCGCGAGCTCACTGCCGAGGCGGCGCAGGCAGCAGGCTATGGCCCGATGACGCTCCTCGAGGAGCCGCAGGCCGCGCTCTACAGCTGGATTCAGAAGAGCGGCGGGCAATGGCGCAAGGAAGTGCGCAAGGGCGACCTGATCCTGGTGGTGGACGTGGGCGGTGGCACCACCGACCTGTCGCTGATCGCCGTGCTGGAGCACGAAGGCAACCTGGAACTGCACCGGGTGGCGGTGGGCGAGCACATCCTGCTCGGCGGCGACAACATGGACCTGGCGCTGGCCTACGGCGTCGCACGCAAGCTTGCCGCCCAGGGCTCCCAGCTCGACCCCTGGCAGACGCGGGCGCTGGCTCATGCCTGCCGCGGGGCAAAGGAGACGCTGCTGTCCGACTCCACGGTGGCAAGCGTGCCCATCGTCGTGCCGAGCCGCGGTTCGAGGCTGATTGGCGGTTCGATCCGCACCGAGCTCACCCGTGACGAACTGACGGCCAGCCTGATCAACGGCTTCTTCCCGCAGGTTGCGGCCACCGACCGGCCGCAGACGCGGGCCCGTGGCGCGCTGACCCAGCTGGGCCTGCCCTATGCGCAGGATGCGGCGATCACGCGCCATCTGGCCGCCTTCCTCGGCCGCCAGCTCGACGCGACGGCCGAGCTGGAAGGTTTCGCCGATGCGCCGACGGCCAACGCGAGCTTCCTGCACCCGACCGCGGTGCTCTTCAATGGTGGTGTGCTCAAGTCCGGGCTCATCGCCGACCGCGTGCTGGACATCCTCAACGGCTGGCTGGCTGCGGAAGGCGCGGCGCCCGCCCGCCTGCTCGGCGGGGCCGACCTCGATCTGGCCGTGGCGCGCGGTGCCGCCTATTACGGCTATGTCCGGCGCGGGCGTGGCGTGCGTATCCGCGGCGGCACGGCGCGGGCCTATTACGTGGCGGTGGAGTCGGCGATGCCGGCAATCCCCGGCATGGAGCCGCCGGTACAGGCCTTGTGCCTGGCCCCCTTCGGCATGGAGGAGGGCACCGACGCGGCGCTGCCGGAGCAGGAGTTCGGCCTGGTCGTCGGCGAGCCGGTGCGCTTCCGCTTCTTCGGTTCCTCCGTGCGACGCCAGGACCAGGTCGGCAGCACGCTGGACTTTTGGGCAGCGGACGAATTGCAGGAGCTGGAGGAGATCGAGGCCACGCTGCCCGCCGAAGGCCGCGTGCCCGGCGAGGTCGTGCGGGTGAAACTGCATGCCCGCATCACCGAAACCGGCACGCTGGAGCTCGAGGCGTTGCCAGTCGGTGGCCATGAGCGCTGGAAAGTGCAGTTCGACGTGCGCGGTGAAGGTGGCGTCTGAGCGGGAGGCCGTGAGCCGCTACACCGTCGGTATCGACCTCGGTACCAGCAATACGGTCGTTGCCTACGCGGCGCCGGGCGAGACCCGCATCGAGTTGCTGGCCATCGAGCAGTTCGTCGGCCGCGGCGAGGTTGCGGCCCGGCCGCTGCTGCCCTCGCTGCGCTACCACCCGGCGCCCGGCGAGCTGGATACGGCTTCGCTGAGCCTGCCATGGCAGGTGGCGCCGGACGGGGATGAGGGCCTGCCGGCGATCATCGGCAGTTATGCCCGCGATCTGGGCGCCCAGGTGCCGGGGCGCCTGGTGGCCAGTGCCAAGAGCTGGCTGTCCCACGCGGGCGTCGACCGCAGTGCGCCCATCCTGCCGTGGGGGGCCGGCGATGATGTGCCGCGTGTGTCCCCGGTGGCCGCCAGCGCCAGCTATCTCGCCCATGTGCGCGCCGCCTGGGATGCGCGTTTTCCGGATGCCCCGCTGGCGGCCCAGGACATCGTGCTCACGGTGCCGGCATCCTTCGACGAAGGTGCCCGCGCCTTTACCGTTGAGGCCGCGCGGCTGGCCGGCCTGCCGCAGCTACGGCTTGTCGAAGAGCCCCAGGCAGCCTTTCATGACTGGTTGTTCCGTCACCGGGAGCAACTCGCCAGTGAACTCGCCGGGTCGCGCCTGGTGCTGGTCTGCGACGTAGGCGGCGGCACTACCGACCTCACCCTGGTCCAGGTGGAGGTTGGGCAGAGCGGGGAGGGCGGCGTGCCGCGGCTGACCCGCATCGGCGTCGGCGACCATCTGATGCTCGGCGGCGACAACATGGACCTGGCCCTCGCTCATCTTGCCGAGCGTCGCCTGGGAGGCACCGAGCGCCTGTCGGCGGCGCGCTTTGCGCAGCTGGTGCAGCGCTGCCGGACAGCCAAGGAACAATTGCTGGCGGCCGACGGGCCGGAGCAACTCAGTGTGACCCTGCTCGGCGAGGGCTCCCGGCTGATCGGCGCAGCGCGCTCCGTCGTGCTGACCCGCGCGGAGGTCGAGGCGCTGGTCGTCGATGGCTTTCTGCCCGTCGGCGGCTCCGACGAAACGCCGCAGCGGCGCCGGGCGGCGATCGTCGAATTCGGCCTGCCATATCCAGCCGATCCGGCGATCACCCGTCATCTCGCGGCCTTCCTGCAGCGCCATGCGAGTGCGGCACGAGCGGCCCTGGGGCCGGATGCGCTGCCCGCTGGTGAGCTCCCGGTGCCGGATACCGTATTGCTCAATGGTGGCGTGTTCCGCGCGGACGCGCTGAGCCGACGGCTGGTGGACGTGCTCACCGCCTGGCGCGGCAGTGCGCCGCGTGTACTGCACAACGACGCCCCCGATGTGGCAGTGGCGCGCGGTGCCGTCGCCTTCGCTCTGGTGCGAGAGGCGCGCACCGGCCTGGGACCGGCCATCGGTGGCGGTTCGGCACGCAGCTATTTCCTGGTGCTGGAGGAGGACGGGCGGCGGAGCGCGATCTGCGTGCTGCCGCGGGGTACGGAATCCGGCCGCGAAGTTGTATTGCCGGACCGCCGTTTTGCGCTGCAACTGGGCCGGCCGGTGCGTTTCCACCTTGTCTCCACCAGCGGCGACAGTCCCTGGCAGGCCGGCGATCTGGTCGATCCGGACCAGGCGGATTTCATTCACCTGCCCCCCGTTGCCGCGCTGCTGCCCGCGTCGCAGGGCAGTCGCCAGAGCAGCGTGGTCGTGAGCCTGGCCGCCACGATGACAGAGGTTGGCACTCTGGAGATGAACTGTGTCGGCACCGGCGAGGACCGCCCACGCTGGAAGCTGGACTTTGCGTTGCGCGGCGAGGCCACCGAAGTCCCTCCGCCGGCTGCTCCAGGTCTCGCCGAGGCCATCGCGCTCATCGACGCGGTCTTCGGTAGCCAGGGCAAGGATGCCGACCCGAGAGGGGGGCGCCAGCTGCGTATCCGCCTCGAACGGTTGCTCGGCCCGCGGGATGAATGGGACACGGCGCTGCTGCGCCCTCTCTTCGACGCCCTCGTCGAGCGTGCCCGGCGCCGGCGCCGTTCTGCGGAGCACGAGCGGGTGTGGCTGAACCTGGCGGGCTACTGCCTGCGCCCGGGGCTCGGCGCGGCCCTCGACGAGTGGCGTATCGAGCGGCTGTGGGCGCTGTTCGGCGAGGGTATCCAGTACGTGAACGAGGGCCGCAACTGGAGCGCCTGGTGGACTCTGTGGCGCCGCGTGGCGGGCGGACTGCCCGAGGCTGCGCAATTGCAGGTGCTGGAGGTGCTGGCCGGCCATCTGGAGCCCGCCGCCGAGGGGCGTGCCCGTGCGCCGCTGCAGGCCAGCTATGAGGATATGGTGCGTCTGGCGGCGGTGCTGGAGGGGGTGCCGGTGATGCACCGCATCGAGGTCGGCAAGTGGCTCATGGAGCGTCTGCAGCGTCCGGCCGAAAGGGCGCAGGCGTGCTGGGCGCTCGGCCGCGTCGGCGCTCGCGCGTCGCTGTACGGCAGCGCGCACCAGGTGGTCCCCCCCGAGATTGGCGCCGAGTGGCTGGCGGCCGTGCTGGCCCTCGACTGGAAGGCGCTGCCGCAGGCCGGTTTTGCGGCCGCGCAGATCGCCCGCCTGACCGGCGACCGCAGTCGGGATCTGCCCGATGAGCTGCGCGAAGAGGTGATCCGCCGCCTCACCGCGATCCGCGCACCGCAGGGCTGGATCACGATGCTGCGGGAAGTCGTCCGGCTGGACGAGGCCGAAAGCCGCCTCAGCTTCGGCGAGGCCTTGCCGGCGGGGCTGCGCCTGATCTAGCGCCGTTCCCGGTCGATGCGGAGCCGGTAGCGGAAGGCGTCGCCGCGGTAATACACATAGTCGAATTCGACAGGCGTTCCGTCCCGCGTGAACGCCAGCCGCTCGATGTGGAGGACCGGCGAACCGGTTTGTACGTCCAGATAGGCCGCCAGCGTGTCGTCGGCGACCAGCGCCTGGATGGACTGCTCCGCATGGCCGAGGGGGAGGCCGTAGTCCTTTTCCAGAATCAGGAACAGGTCCCGGCCGGCGAGGTCCTCACGGGCCAAGCTGCGGCCGAGCTCTTCCTTGACGTAGGTGATGTCGAAGGAGATCGGCTTGTCGTCCAGATAGCGCACGCGGCGGATCTCGGTGACGGGGGCGCCGACGGGGATGCGCAGGCGATCGGCAATGCGTGCGTCGGCCGGTAGGTTGGTCAGGCCCACGACCCGGTTGCGCGCGGAGTAGCCTTGTTCCGCCATGGCTTCGGCGAAGCCCTGCAGGCGGGCCAATTCCTGGGTCGCCTTCTCCTCGGGCTTGGCGACGTAGGAGCCCTTGCCGGGAATGCGGAAGATCATGCCGTCCCGTTCCAGGTCGCCCAGGGCCTGGCGGACGGTGATCCGGCTTACGCCGAAGAGGGTCATCAGCTCCTTTTCGGACGGAATGCGGGCGTGGTGCTGCAGCGTGCCGTTGAGGATGTTGCCGCGGACGCTTTCGCGAACCTGCTCGTAGAGGGGGACGGGCGGCGCGAGCGGTGTGCGGGGATTCAGTGCGGATCCGTTCATCAGGCAACCCTGCTCAGGTGGCGTTTGGGGGCCTCGGCCGCGCTTTCGCGGCCGCTGGTGGCATCCTGTTGAAACGTCTCCGAACCGAGTACCCGCTCGAGGATCCTTTCCTCCTGTGCCGCGAAGGCCGGGTCGCCCCGGTGGCGCGGGCGTGGCAGGTCGATCCGTTCGTCCAGGGCGACCCGGCCGTCCTCGAGCAGGATGACCCGGTCGGCCAGCGCCACGGCTTCGGCCACGTCGTGGGTGACCAGCACGGCGGTAAAGCGCTGGCGTTGCCACAGGGATTCGATGAGGCGTTGCATCTCGATGCGCGTCAATGCGTCGAGGGCCCCGAGGGGCTCGTCGAGCAGGAGCAGCGAGGGTTCATGGACCAGGGCGCGGGCCAGCGCCACCCGCTGTTTCTGGCCGCCGGACAAGGAGGACGGCCAGTCGCCGGCACGTTCTCCAAGGCCGACGTGGCGCAGGGCCTCTTCCGCCTGGGGGCGGGCATGCCTGTCGAGCCCGAGGGCCACGTTGGCGATGACGGATTTCCACGGCAGCAGCCGGGGCTCCTGGAACATGAAGCGCACGTCGCCATGGGCATTGGCCTTGTCGTCGTCCAGGCTTACGCTGCCGGCGGTGGGCGATTCCAGGCCGGAGAGGATGCGCAGCAGCGTGCTCTTGCCGCAGCCGCTGCGGCCGACGATGGCCACGAACTCGCCGGCCTCGATACCCAGATCGAGGCGCTGCAACACCTTGCGCTCGCCATAGGTCTTTTCCAGGCCGCGGATGGTGACGGACTGTCCGCCTTGCGGGGCGACTGCCTTCAGGGCGGGAAGGGTTGGGGCTTGATAGGTCATGGCGCTCATTCAGTGTTGGGTCTGATAGCGGGGATGCCAGCGCAGGCTGGTGCGTTCCAGTCCGCGGGCGAGCATGTCGGCGAGCTTGCCGAGCAGGGCGTATAGCAGGATGCCGACCAGCACCACGTCGGTCTGCAGGAACTCGCGGGCATTCATGGTCATGTAGCCGATACCGGACTGGGCCGAGATGGTTTCGGCGACGATCAGGATCACCCACATGAAGCCGAGGGAAAAGCGCACGCCGACCAGGATCGACGGGAGGGCGCCGGGCAGGATGACTTCCCGATACAGCTGCCAGCGGGACAGACCGTAGCTGCGCCCCATCTCGATGAGCCCCTTGTCCACCGAGTGGATGCCGTGGAAGGTGTTGGTGTAGATCGGGAAGAACACGCCCAGGGAAACCAGGAACAGCTTGGCAGCCTCGTCGATGCCGAACCACAGGATCACCAGCGGGATCAATGCCAGCGGCGGAATGTTGCGGATCATCTGCAATGTGGAGTCGAGCAGCGTTTCGGCGCTACGCAGGCTGCCGGTGAGCAGCCCGAGCAGCAAGCCCAGGCCGCCGCCCAGCGCAAATCCGGACAGGGCCCGCAAGGTGCTGATCCGCATGTGGTTCCACAGCTCCCCCGACTCCGACAGCGTGACGAAGGCCTTCAACACATCCCACGGTGCGGGCAGGATGCGGGTGGATAGCCAGCCCTGGCTGCTCGCCGTCTGCCAGGCGGCGAGCAGCAGGACGGGCAGAAGCCAGGGCGCGGCGCGGCTGAAGAGCCGGCTTTCGGTGTGCGTGCTCATGATCGTCGGTCCGCGGGCGTGCGCCTCAGCGCTTGGGCAGCAGTGCGTCCTTCACCAGGACGGGCTTGGGAATCAGCTTCAGCTGATGGAAGGTATCGGCAATGCGCTGCTGTTCGGCGGCGACCGTGTCGCTGATCGGCTTGACGCCGAAGTTCTGGCGATTGACGGCGAGTTCGGTGGTGGCCACGTCCAGGCCGAGCAGGGGGGCGATCTGGCGGGCGACTTCCTTGCGGTTCTGGCTGGCCCACTGGTCGCTCTTGGCCAGTTCGTCCAGCAGCGCGGTGAGGATCGGGCCGTGCTTTTCGGCATAGGGGCGGGAAGCCAGGAAGAAGGCGTGGTTGTTCACCGCACCCTTGCCGTCGGCCAGTACCCGCGCACCGATCTGCTTTTCGGCGGCGGCGAGGAAGGGGTCCCAGATCACCCACGCATCGACACTGCCGCGCTCGAAGGCGGCACGGGCATCGGCCGGGGGCAGAAAGATGGTTTCCACGTCCTTGTATTGCAGCCCGGCTTTTTCCAGCACCCTGACCAGCAGGTAATGGACATTGGAGCCCTTGTTGAGCGCAATTTTCTTGCCCTTCAGTTCGGCGACGGTCTTGAGCGGGGAATCCTTCGTCACCACGATGGCTTCGCCGGCGGGTTCGGGAGGCTCGTTACCCACATAGACGAGATTGGCGCCGGCAGCTTGCGCAAAGATAGGCGGTGTTTCTCCGGCCTGGCCGAAATCGATGGCGCCGACATTCAGGGCTTCGAGCAGGGCCGGCCCGGAGGGGAACTCGACCCATTTCACGGAAACGCCCAGCGGGGCCAGGCGCTTTTCCAGGGAGCCCTGGGCCTTGAGCAGCACAAGGGTGCCGTATTTCTGGTAGCCGAGACGCAGCACCTCGGGTTCGGCGGCTTGTGCGCCATGGAAGGCGGGCAGCAGGCCCAGGCCCAGAAGGAGACCCAGAGCGTGACGACGGGCGGATTTGAAACGGTTCATCGGGCGGTCCTCGAAATGAATCAATTGAAGAATCACCGGCAATGGCGATTCGGCTTTCATCCATTATCGGGACGGCCTCATTGCATCCGAACCAATTTTTCCGAATTAGCTTATTAGATTTAGTTGTGACGTGTCAGAACCTGTTATATCCGGTTCTGACTAAGCTAATTAAAATAAATTGGTTCCCCGGAAATAGGGCTGCGGATAACTTGGCGGCACTGCGCAGCACCGACAACGACCTATTTCCTGGAGTACGACCTTGAGCCTCGACTTTCTCTGGTTCCTGCCTTCGGGCGGCGACACACGCTATCTGGGCACGACAAAGGGTGCCCGCCCGGTGACCCACAAATATCTGCAGCAGGTGGCGGTCGCGGCCGACAACCTCGGCTACGACGGCATCCTGATTCCGGTCGGCAGCGGCTGCGAAGATCCGTGGATCACGGCAGCCACGCTGGCGCCACTGACCGAGCGCCTGAAATTCCTGGTCGCCGTGCGGACCGCTGCGGCCCTGCCGACCACCACCGCCCGGATTGCCGCCAGCCTGGATCGGGCGACCAATGGCCGTCTGATGATCAACGTGGTTGCCGGCGGCAACGCAGCCGAGCTGGCCGGCGACGGCATCTTTCTCGATCACGACCAGCGCTACGAGGAGGCCGATGAATTCCTCACCATCTGGCGCAAACTGCTGTCGGGCGAAACCGTGGATTTCGAAGGCAAGTACCACAAGGTCGAGAACGCCCGCCAGAAATTCCTGCCGATCCAGAAACCCACTCCGCCCGTGTATTTCGGCGGCTCCTCGCCGGCCGCCCACGAGCTGGCCGGCAAGCATGTCGATGCCTACCTGAGCTGGGGCGAACCGCCTGCGGCGGTGGCCGAGAAGATCGCCGACGTCCGCGCCAAGGCGGCCAAGCACGGCCGGACGGTCAAGTTCGGTGTGCGTTTGCACGTGATCGTGCGTGAAACCAACGAGGAGGCCTGGGCGGCGGCAGAGCAGCTGATCAGCCATGTGGACGACGAGACCATCGCGGCCAGCCTGAAGGACTACGCGGCCTATGACTCCGTCGGCCAGCAGCGGATGACGGCCCTGCACGGCGGCAACCGGGACAAGCTCGAGGTGAGCCCCAACCTGTGGGCCGGCGTCGGGCTGGTGCGCGGTGGCGCCGGTACGGCCCTGGTGGGCGATCCGCAGACCGTAGCGGCGCGCCTGCTCGAATATGCGGATCTCGGGATCGAGAGCTTCGTGCTGTCGGGCTATCCGCATCTGGAAGAGGCCTATCGCTTCGCCGAACTCGTTTTCCCGCTGTTGCCGGGCAAGGCCCATCTGGCACAGGCCGCGGAGGCGGTGACCGGCGGACCGTTCGAAGGCATCAGCCGGCGGCCTGCCGCCACGCCGGAGAACGCCCGCGCAGCCTGAAGCACACACGCTCACGTATCGCTCGTCGACGCCGCTGGTGAGTACCGGCTCGTCGACGCAACCCTGTATCAGCGCATTCAGCCTCGCGTGGGACAGGCCCTTGCCTGTTCGAAAGCGTGCCGGCCGATGCGTATGCTCGTCTGCTTAACTATCGAACCATGACCCAGAAGATCATTGATTTCCGTAGTCGTCCGGCCCTGCTGGACGATTTTTATGGCGCCACGCCGGGTACGGCCAGTTTCGAATCGGCAAAATGGCTGAATCGTCGCACGGGCTCGACGCAGGATGACCATTTCGTCCGCTCCCTCACGGTGGACGGTTACGTGGCGGAGGTCCGCGAAAGCGGGATTCACCGCGCGGTGGTGGTCGCGCGGGATACGCCGGGGCTCCGGATCTCCAACGACCGCATCCATGAATTGACCGCGCCTCATCCCGAGCTGATCGGCCTGGCGTCGGTGGACCCGCAAACCACGGGCGTCGAGGCGGCCATCCGGGAGGTAGAGCGGGCGGTGAACATCCTCGGCCAGAAGGCCGTCAATATCGAGCCCGGCTTCGGTGCCCCGGCCCTGCTGCCGGACGACCGCCTGTATTTCCCCTTGTATGAGGCGTGCCAGAGCCTCGGCGTGCCGGTGTGCCTGATGAGCGGCCCGACCACGCCGGATCTGGACTTCAATGATCCGGCCGCGGTGGGGCGTGTCGCCCGGGCTTTCCCGCAATTGCCCATCGTCTGCTATCACGGCTTCTATCCACGCGCCGATGAGATTGTCGGCGTGGCCTTCCGCTACGAGAACGTCTATCTGGTGCCGGACATGTATCTGTTCGCACCCGGTGGCCGGCGTTATGTGGAAGCCGCCAACGGGGTACTGCAGGACCAGTTCCTGTTTGCGACCTCCTATCCGTTCCGCGCGATGCGGCAGACCGTGGACGACTTTCTGGCCCTTGGTTGGCGCGAAGAGGTGCTGCCCAAGCTGCTCCACGACAACGCCGCGCGCTTGCTCGGTCTGTAGCGGACGGCGAGCCCGACAGCTGCGGAGGCGGTGCAGTTGTCGAGCCCAGGGAGCCTGAGCGTCAGTCGATGGCGAACAGGCGGGCGGCGTTGCCGTACAGGAGTTTGTCCAGCAACGATTCCTTGAAGCCCAGTTGCTGGAAGTCGTCGATGCTCTGCCGGATGGGCCGGAAGGGATAGGACGATCCGAACAGCAGCTGATCGCCAAGGAAGCCGTTGGCTGCATCTACGTAAGCCTGGCTGCCGGCGACGAAGAGATACATGTCCGGTACGAGGTGGATGTTCTCGTAGCGGAAAGCGACGCCCAGCGCCTGCTGCACGTTCGGCCAATAGCCGTGGTAGCAGACGATGGGCAGGCTTGGGAAGGCTTGGGCCACGCGGGCAAGGGCCGCCGGATCGTTGAAGCGCGGGTCCGGCGTGGTCGGGCCGCTCATCAGGAAGATCGGCACCTTGAGGTGGGCGCACAGCTCGTAGATCGGGAAGTAAACCGGGTCGTCGGCGTGGCGGGCCGGTTCGCCGAAGCCGGGTTCGATGTCGATGCCAGCCAACCCGAGGTCGCGGATCGCCCGTTCGGCTTCGTCCACGGCGGTGTGGCCTTGCAACTGTGGATCCACACCGGCGATGCCGAGCAGTTCGTCGTGTCCATTGGTGATCTGGTGGATCAGATCGATCGGCAAGTGTTGCCCAGGCGTGTGGCGGCCGACGACCACGGCCTTGCTGAGGCCGGCATCCCGCATTTCGGCGAGGAAGCCTTCGGGCGTGCGGGAACGGGCGTAATGTTCGTCGTCGCCCCGGGTGCCGACGCGGCGGTTCAGCCAGCGGGCGGTTTCATTGGCGGCGCTCCCCGGTGTTGCGCCGAAAAAGTCGTGCAGGTAGGCGGGGCGACAGCGCAGGTCGATGACACGGGTCATGCGGTTACCTTTTGGGTGTTGTTGGAATTGACGGTCCGGGCATCGAAGGGGCCGCCGGTCATCACGTGGTCCTGGATGGTGACCGGCTTCTTGCCCGGCAGCAGCGGGAAGACCAGTTCGGCGAAGCGATAGGCTTCTTCCAGGTGCGGGTAGCCGGACAGCACGAAGCTGCTCACGCCGAGGTCGGCGTATTCCTTCAGGCGGGTGGCCACGGTC
This sequence comes from Zoogloea sp. JDB1, assembly GCF_056724025.1. Taxonomy (NCBI): domain Bacteria; kingdom Pseudomonadati; phylum Pseudomonadota; class Betaproteobacteria; order Rhodocyclales; family Zoogloeaceae; genus Zoogloea; species Zoogloea sp. JDB1. Next base: position 3,958,349 of record NZ_CM161496.1, on the reverse strand, counting down.
TGCGGATCGCCGACCAGCGCGGTGCCGGCGCCACCGCGCACCAGGCCGACGCCGGCCCACAGGTTGGGGCTCACTTCCAGCTTGTCGCGGCGGCCGCCGTGCAGGGCGGCCATGCGTTGCTGGCCGACCGAGTCCATCGCCGCGTAGCGGGCCTGGGATTTGGCGATCGTCTCGTCGTCGAGGCGGCTGATCAGGCGCTCCGCGGCGGCCCAGGCTTCGTCGTTGGTTTCCCGCACGATCACGTGCAGGCGCACGCCGAAGCTGACGGTCCGGCCATGTCTGGCCGCTTTGGCGCGGACGTCGGCGATCTTTTCTGCGACGGCGGCCGGCGGTTCGCCCCAGGTCAGGTAGGTGTCGATGTGCTCGGCGGCCAGCTCGTGGGCGGCCGGCGACGAGCCGCCGAAATACAGGGGCGGATAGGGACGCTGGACCGCCTCGAAGAAATTCCGGGCGCCTTCCACACGGTGGTGCGCGCCATGGAAATCGACGGTTTCCCCTTGCAGCAGCCGCCGCCAGATCGCCAGGAACTCGGAGGCTTCGGCATAGCGTGCGTCGTGGTCGAGGAAGATGCCGTCGCCGGCCAGCTCCGTCGAGTCGCCGCCTGCCACCACGTTGAGAAGCAGACGACCGTGGGTGGCCTGGTCGAGGGTGGCGGCCATGCGCGCAGCGGCGGTCGGCCTGGTGAGGGCCGTACGCAGGGCGACCAGCAGCTTCAGGCGCCGGGTTGAGCCGGCAATGCTGGATGCGGTCACCCACGGGTCGAGGCAGCCACTGCCGGTGGGGATCAGGATCCCGTCATAGCCCAGGTTGTCGGCAGCGACGGCGATCTGCTGCAGGTATTCCTGAGTGACCGGGCGACCGGTATTGGATTTGCCCAGATAACGGGTGTCACCCGAAGTGGGCAAGAACCAGAAGATGTCGAGACTCATGATGGTCCTAATAGGGTTGATATCGAGCGTCGTTGCGTCATGCCGGTATCCCGGCGAGGGCTTGCTGCAGGTCGGCGATCAGGTCGTCTACGGCCTCTATCCCGATGGACAGGCGCAACAGGTCGTCGGGGCACAGGCTGTCGGGGCCTTCGACGGGCGCACGGTGCTCGACCAGGCTTTCCACCGCGCCGAGGGAAGTGGCCTCCTTGAAGAGGCGTAGCGAGCCGGCCACACGTCGGGCGCCGATGGCCCCGCCCTTGACGCGGAAGGACAGCATGCCGCCGAAGCCGTCACGCATCTGGCGTGCGGCGATCGGGTGGTTCGGATCGCGTGGCAGGCCGGGATAGCGGACTTCGATCACGGCCGGGTGCTCTGCGAGGCGGTTTGCGATGTGAAGTGCGGAGCGGCTCGCGGTCCGTACGCGCGGAAACAGGGTCCGCATGCCGCGCAGCAGCAGCCAGGCTTCGAAGGGGCCGAGTATCGCGCCTGCCTGGCCACGGTACTGGCAGATCGTCTGCCAGTCGTCCGAGTCGGCGCGGGCGACCACTGCGCCGGCGACCACATCGGAGTGGCCGTTCAGGTACTTGGTTGCCGAATGGACCACGAAGTCGGCACCCAGATCCAGCGGGCAGGTATGCACCGGCGTCGCCACCGTGGAGTCCACTGCCACCCGCGCGCCGTGGGCACGTCCCAGTGCGCTGGCGGCCTCGATGTCGGTGACTTCCCAGGTCGGGTTGGCCGGCGACTCGATCCACAGCAGACGCGGGGTCGGGCCGGAGAGTGCCTCCTGGAGGCTGCTCAGGCTGCTGTTCTCGTATTCGGCCAGAACAATGTTCCATTGCGCCGCAAAACGCCGTGCCCAGTTGCGCAGCGCCCAATACATGTTGCGGGGCACGACGAGTTTGTCGCCCGGCTTCAGGATCTGCAGCACCGCGGTGCTCGCGGCCATGCCGGAGGCGAACAGCCGCGCGTCGTGGCCGTTTTCCAACTGGCACAACAGGGCTTCGGCCTGATCGTAAGCAGGCGATGCGTCGCGGGCATACAGCCGGCCGCCGCTCAACTGGCCGTCTGCATCCCTGGCGTAGGTGGTCGCCATGTGGATGGGGCCGACCACCTCCTGGAAGGGCAGTGCAGGCTGGCCGAGTGCTTGGGCGGCGGCAGTTTCGGGGCTGACGGAGGGTTGGCGGACGGGCGTTGGGCTCATGGCAGGTTGACGATGGAATGGTGGGAACGCGGCGCTATCGCCCACGTTCCCCGTGAGCACCGGATCAGTTCCACGGGTGGCGCGGAGGATTGATGCCGTTCAGGTGGTAGTTGCCGATATGAAAGTACTTCCAGCGCACGGGGTCGTGCAGGGTATGGACGCGGGCGTTGCGCCAGTGCCTGTCGAGGCCGTGGGCGGCCAGCGTGGCGCGGGTGCCGGCCAGTTCGAAGAGGCGGTTGCTGGCTTCGAGGGCGATCTCCGTCGTCAGTACCTTGGATTCCGCGGTGGCGAGGGTGGCCTCGTTAACGCTCTCTTCGCTTGGTTCAGCCAGGGCGGCATCGATGCGACGTCCGGCCCGCTCAAGCAGGGCTTCGGCAGCGTGGAGGCGAATTGCCAACTGGCCGACGGCCGAGATGGTCAGCGGATCTTCGGCAGCGGTCTCCTTCCCGCTGTCGATCCACGGACGGCTCTTTTCGCGCACGAAACTGATGGTGTCGTCGAGAGTGCCGCGGGCGATGCCGGCATCGATCGCAGCCTGGATGATCTGCGAGATGGCGCCTGCCGCGGTGGGGGTGTCGAAGGCCAGGATCGGTACGACGCGGGACTTCGGCACGCTCACCTGCTCGATCTTCACCGAGCCCGATGCGGTGGTGCGCTGACCGAAGCTGGACCAGTCGTTGATCACCGTCAGGCCCGGTGCATCCCGGTCGGCAAAGACCAGGTAGCCCTTGCCGCCATCATCGACGGCGACGATGGGAACGATATGGGCGAGCAGTGCGCCGGTGGTATAGAACTTCTGACCATGGACGATCACGTGATCGCCCTTGTCGAGCACCTTGGTTTCGAAGGTCGCCACGTTGCGGCTGTTCAGTTCCGAGAAGGCATTGCCGAAACGGTAGCCCTGCAGGGCCAGCCCGAAGAGTTCGCGCTTCTGTTCTTCACTTGCATCCAGGCCGATATGGGCGACCAGCACCAGGTGGTTCTGGGTGATCTGGGCGATGCTGGAGTCCGCTGCGGCGATGATCTCGATGACCTCGGCCACGGTGGCGTAGGACACGCCGGCGCCGCCGTAGGCCTTGGGGACCGTGATGCCCCACAGGCCCGATTGGGAGTAGGTGTCGATCTCACTGATGGGCAGGAAGCCTTCACGGTCGCGCAGGGCGGCTTCCCGGGCGAATTCCCGTGCCAGCTGACGGGCTACGGCGATGGCCTCCGCGTCGTCGCGGATCACGTGGGCGGCTTGGGTCGGGCGAGGCCGGGGGCTGAAAGGAAGGGGCGAGTTGACACGCGGGCGTTCAGCGATGGCGGTGTTTGAAATGCTCATGGGGGATCCTGTAGTCGAATGCGGGACGGGCGGGGCCGGCAAGGGCACCCGCCCTGAGGCTTACTTGCCGCTGCCGATCTGCCAGATGTACGGCGGCTCGGTACCGTTGATGCTCCAGTCGCCGACGATGCGCGCCTTGTAGATCAGCGGGTTGTGGGTGGCGACGGTACGTGCATTGCGCCAGTGCCGGTCGAGGGCGCGGGTCTCGCTCGCTGAGGACGCCCCCAGCGCATTGAAGAGATCGCTGGAGGCGCGGATGATCAGCTCGGAGACGATGATCTGGGCCTTGGCGGACTCGATCTCCGCGTCGATGTTGGCGGCCTTCTCGCGCTCGTCATCGCCGCCGAAGCGTGCCTCGTAGGCCCGCTGGGCCGGCTCGGCGGCCCTGACTGCGGCAGCCTCGGCGGCATAGACCAGCGCTGAGATCTGCCCGATCACCTGCTGCACCTGTACGTCCTGGGCAACCTGCGGGGCGTTGCCGGTGCTGAACACGCGATGCCGGTCCCTCACCGCTTGGGCTGCATCGCGTTCAACGGCGCGTCCGATGCCGGCCTGGACCGCCAGCAGCACGAGCTGATAAAGCGCAGTCTGGTACTTGAAGCGGGTTGCGAAGTCGATGACGTTTTCCGCTTCGACCAGCGCGTTCTCGAAGCGGGAGGTGCCGCTGCCAGTGGTGCGCTGGCCGAACCCGTCCCAGTCGTCCTTCTGGGTGATGCCGGCCTGGTGCGTGCTGACCGCGGCGATCACGTCGCCGTCGTTGTCCGTCCGCTTGGCGTACACGTCGATCCAGTCGGCGAAGATGCTGCCGGTGCTGTAGTACTTCTCGCCGTTGAGGCGCCACTTGCCGCCGTCAGGCGAAACCCGGGTGATCACTTCGCCGAGTTTGACGGTGCCGACCTCGGTCCACGCGTTGCCGACGATGTCGCCTTCGACGAAACGCTGGAACCACAGGGAACGTTGCGGCGACGGTGCGGCGTTGAGGCGGTCCTCGACGAACGCGAAGTGACCGCGCAGGGCCTGCGGCAGGTTGGAGTCCGCTTCGGCCAGTTCGATCAGCAGGCGGACCAGTTGGGGCAGGGAGGCGCCGCCGCCGCCGAATTCCTTAGGCACGCGGACCGCCCCGAAGCCCGCCTTCTTGAGCCATTCGATGGGTTCGTAGGGCAGTTGGCGCTGGCGCTCCCGCTCCAGCGCGCCTTCGGCGATGCGCGCGAAAATCGGGCGAAAACGGGACGCCAGGGTCTCGTAGTCCGTGCCGGTGGACAGCGGATTGTCGTTTCGGGTGTCGCTCATGGGGATCTTCCTTGCTCTGCGGGGCCGGTCGTCAGGCAGCAGCCAGTTCGGTTTCCCGCTGTGCCTCGAGCTCGCGGACCAGCGGCAGCACGTGTTTGCCGAAGTACTCAACTTCTTCCTGGAAGTGCAGGAAGCCGGTCAGCACGAGATCCACGCCCACCGCCTTGAGGGCGACGATGCGTTCGGCCACCTGGCGCGGGGTGCCGATGAGATTGGTCTTGAAGCCGTCGTTGTATTGAACGAGGTCTTCGAAGGTGGACTTGGCCCAGTTGCCTTCGCCCTCGGGGCTGGCCTTGCCGGCCTGGGTCACGGCGTCGCCGAAGGCGCGCACGGCAACCGGATCGGCCTTGTCGATGATCTCCTGGACGACGGCACGGGCCTCTTCCTCGGTGTCGCGGACGACGACGAAGGCATTCACGCCGACCTTCACCTTGTGGTTGTTGGCCGCCGCCTTGGCGCGGATGTCGTCCACCTGGGCCTTGATGCCCTCGACCGTGTTGCCGTTGGTGAAGTACCAGTCGGAGACACGGGCGGCCATGTCGCGTGCGGCGCGGGAACTGCCGCCCTGGAAGATCTCGGGGTGGGGCTGCTGGAGGGGCTTCGGCTTGAGGCTGTAGTTGTGGAAGCGGTAGAAGTCGCCCTTCAGCGTGAAGTCGTCCTGTGTCCAGATGCCCTTGAGGGCCTGGATGAACTCCTCGGAGCGGCGATAGCGCTCGTCGTGCTCCAGCCACGGCTCGCCGATCGCGGTGAATTCGCCCTTGAACCAGCCGCTGACGATATTGACCGCAATGCGCCCCTTGGTCAGGTGGTCGATGGTCGCAATCTGCTTGGCCAGCACGGCGGGATGCCAGGGGCCGGGCAGGATGGCGGCAATGACCCGGAGCTTCGTCGTCGCTGCCAGCAGGGCGTGGGAAATGGCCACCGATTCGTGCTGGTATTCGGCGCCATATCCTGCGGTGAAGCGGATTTGCGAAAGGGCGTATTCGAAACCGGCGTCTTCGGCGATTTGCGCGAGGCGGCGGTTGTAATCGATATCCCAGCTGGTGCGCTGTTCGATCTTGCTGACGACGAGGCCCCCGCTGACATTGGGAACCCAGTAGGCGAATTTGATCGGCGTATTCGATTGGCTCATGAAACTATCTCCTGGATGGCAAAAGGGTGAAATGGCTGGATTCAGGCGGCCGCAAGGTCCGGCTGGGGCTGGCGGCGTTTTTTCAGGAAGGGCAGGGCGCGGGTGACGGCCAGATCGATGCGGGCCTGGAGGCTTTCGCTGGTGACGCGGTAATTGTGGAAATCGGCCTCCGAGCCATAGACGCCGATGGGCAGGGTGTGCGCCTGGAAGAAGCTGAACAGCGGCCGCAGCTGATGGTCGATGACCAGTGCGTGGCGTTCGCTGCCGCCGGTGGCGGCAAGCAGGACCGGTACGTCGATCAGCGCCTCGTGATGGACGAAGTCAAACAAGTGCTTGAAAAGACCAGTGAAAGAGGCCCGGTATACGGGGCTGGCGACGACCAGCAGGTCCGCCTGTTCGATCGCGTGGATGTCATCCAGGATGTGGCGCGGAAGATCGGTGGGGGTGACGACTGCGCCCAGTTCTGCAGCGATAGCGGACAGGTCAATGATGCGAACGTCCGCCGGCTGGCGGTGGACGAGTCCATTGACGATCTCGTCCACCAGGACGCGTGTCCGTGACGGCTTGTACAGTCCGCCGGATACGGCGACGATCTTCGGCTTGGTGCTCATGAAATTTCTCCAGTATTAAATTCGTGTGATTGGATGGTTCGTCCGCTATTTGCGGTGTGGAAGGGAAATAGCAGCATCCATGCCAGATGAAATAAAGCTGGGTATTAATGAGATTTGCGGTGAATGAGGCTGTGAAAATGGATTTGATCGGTTCTTTTTTCATCTTTTGGTCACGAAAATCCTTCGTCTCTGCAGACATCCGGAATAGGAAAGCATGAAAAGCTTATTTCCGGATTTGGAAATGCTGCTGGAGAAGCACTTCATGAGCACCCCGTGCTGCCAGGGACGCTATTCCTGAAGTTGGAACGGGTGGCAGCGCAAAGTCGATACGGAGGCGGCTGAGCCTGTGGGGGAGGGAAAGGAGCGATGGCTCCAAAACAGCAACGGCCACCTGATGAGGGTGGCCGTTGAGATACGGGGCTGGTGCGCTTGGGATCAGGCGGCGGCTTCAAGCGCAAGGCGGGCTGGCGAATGATCGTGTCTGAACTGCTGGAGACCCGTGTTGCGGTGCTGATGGGCGATCAGCTGGGCAATGGAGATGATCCGCAGATCATGCTGGCGGGCAAAGCGCAGCAGATCCGGGCGGCGGGCCATGTGGCCATCGTCCCGCACGATCTCGCACAGCACGCCACCCGGCCGCAGGCCCGCCAGCGTGACCAGATCATGGGCGGCTTCGGTGTGTCCCGGGCGGGCGAGCACACCGCCTTCGCGTACGCGGAGGGGAAAGATGTGCCCGGGACGGGCGAGGTCGGTCGGCATCGTGCCCGGGTCGGCGAGGGCGCGCAGCGTTGCGGCCCGATCGCTCGCCGAGATGCCGGTGGTGGTGCCGTGCCGGTAATCGACGGTCACGGTGAAGGCCGTGCGGTGAGGGTCGGTGTTCTCCCTCACCATCAGGGGGAGGGCAAGCTGGTCCAGGCGGGCGCCAGGGAGTGCGATACAGACGACGCCGCTGCTGTAGCGGACCAGAAACGCCATTTTTTCAGGCGTGATCTTTTCAGCTGCGATGATCAGATCGCCTTCGTTCTCGCGATCTGCGTCGTCTACGACGATGACGAATTCGCCCCTGCGGATCGCCGAGACGGCATCTTCGACGGAATCAAAAGCGGGTGTGGTCGTTGTTGCATTCATGATGATCTGGAGGAACGGCTCAGGAGTAGAAGGAAGGCGTGGGGTACTTGCCGTTGAGGCTCCAGTCGCCGAGCTCACGGACCTTGTAGGCCACCGGATCGTGCAGGGTGTGGGTGCGCAGATTGCGCCAGAAGCGGTCGAAACGCAGTGCAGCGGTGGTCGAGCGGGCACCGGTCACCTCGAACATGCGGCTGGTCAGATCCAGTCCGACGCGAGTGGTCGCCACCTTGGCCGCGGCCACGTTGACTGCCACTTCACCGCGTTCCGTCTCACTCAGGTCGAGGTCGCGGATCCAGGCGGCGTCCAGGGAATGGGCGGCCCGTTCGGTGAGCAGGCGGGCACCTTCGAGACCCACCCAGAACTCGCCGTAGGTGCCCAGTACATAGGGGTCCTCGGTGGCGGCGGCGACTTGCGCCGCCGGCCAGGCACGGCTTTGCCCGCTGGTGTAGCTCCGGGCCTCAGCCAGGGCGCCCTCGGCGATGCCGAGGTAGATGTTGGACAGGATCAGTTGGGCGATCAATGGACGTAGACAGGCGAACGGTGAGCTCAGCGGACCTGGCGCGGCCAGCACCTCGTGGTGTTCGATGCGGACCCGTTCGAAGCGGGCGCTGCCACTGTCAGTCTGGCGTTGGCCCATGTTGTCCCAGTCCGGAAAGAGTTGGATGCCCTCGCGGTCGGTCGGTAGTGCGGCGATCAGCAGCTTGCCGGTGGCCTCATCGATGGCCGATGCGATCAGCATGTCGGAGTCGAGTGCACCAGAGCAGAAACTCTTCTGGCCGTTGAACTCGAGTTTGCCGTCGCGAGGTGTACAGACCGTGCGGGTATCCAGGGGATTCAGTGCGTTGCCCCAGAACCAGTCGTGGCGGACGGTCTTCTCGAACAGCGGGCGCCACTGGGAGGGGCTGCCGAACAGGCGTACGGTCGCCAGCAGGAGGTGCTGGAAGGCGAAGACGTGAGCGACCGAGCTGTCGACGCGGGCGATCTCCCGGACGATCTGCAGGGTTTCGGCCCAGGTGGCGCCGTGACCGCCGTATTCGACCGGGACGATCAGGCCCAGCAAGCCGCTGCGCCTGATCGCATCCCGCTCTTCCTTGGGGGTGCCGCCCGCCAGATCCCGGTGGACTGCGGTACGCGCGAACTCTTCGGCCAGGGTGCGGGCAACGGCCAGGCGGTCGCTGGTGGACGCCCGGAGGGCTTTCGTCTCCGGTGCTTCGAGCAGGGTGTGCATGGTTTCTTTCTGTTCTCTCGTGATCGATGGAAGGCGGGGGATACGGAATCCCCAGTGGTTGGCACGGGCAGAACAGCAGGGAACGTGCCATTCATCCGGGCGGCGGAATGGAGGTTTTCCGTGCCGGGGATGCGTGAAGGGGAGCACTCGTGCGGATCTTGTGCTGCTGTGGAAGCAGTTGATGAGAGTGGCGGCCGAAATCAGCTCGGATTGTCCGGGTCCGGCGGCGTCGGCAGTGCTTGTGCTGATTTCTGGGCACGGCTGCCGCCGCTCTGCTGCCTGGTGTGCAGTTCGGGTGCTGGTTTGACAGCAATTTCAGCGGGGCGCCGCGGAAAACCCCGTGGCACGCTTCCTGCGAAGCATTCCCGGTGTTCTGAATCCCGGAGTTTCCGATTTGACCTCTGTGTTGACTGATCCCCGTGGCGAGGCCAGCGAGATCATCGCGCTGGATACGCCCATCAGGATCGCCGAGCGACTTGCCGAGCAATTCGCCATCACCGCCCCGGAGCGGGATAGCCTGGGGGGAACGCCCAAGGCAGAGCGCGATGCGCTGCGCGGCAGCGGGCTCCTGGCGATGTCGATCCCCATCGAATACGGCGGTCTCGGTGCGAATTGGCGCCAGACCATGGACGTGATCCGGGTCCTGTCCCGGGCGGACAGTTCGATCGGCCACGTCTTTGCGTTTCAGCACCTGATGCTGGCGACGGTTCGGCTGTTTTCCAAGCCGGACCAATGGGGCGCCTGGTTCGAGCAGACCGCGCGCCACAACTGGTTCTGGGGCAATGCGCTGAATCCGCTGGATCGGCGCACGATCAGCCGGCGCCTGGATGGCTGGTACGAGTTTTCCGGCAAGAAGAGCTTTTGCTCGGGGGCCTTCGACTCCGAGATGCTGATCGTCTCGGCCTACGAGCAGGAGGAAGCACGCAAGCTGATCATCGCGGCAATTCCCACAGCACGCAGTGGCGTGAACGTGATCCAGGACTGGGACAACTTCGGTCAGCGCCAGACCGACAGCGGCAGCGTCAATTTCGAGCGGGTCCGCATCGAGGAGAAGGAGGTGCTCGCCGACCCGGGGCCGCTCAGTACGCCGTTCGCGTGCCTGCGCCCGCTGATCGCCCAGCTGATCCTGACCAATATCTACGCCGGCATCGCCGAGGGCGCCTACGCGGACGCCCGCAAGTACAGCCTCAACGAGGCTCGCCCGTGGCACCGTTCGCCGGCTGAACGCTTCGAGGACGACCCGTACGTCCTGCATCACTACGGTGAATTCTGGGCAAGCCTCGATGCCGTGCGGGTGATGGCCGAGCGCGCCGCGGACATGCTGGATGCGGGCTGGCAGAAGGGCGACCGTCTGACAGACGGGGAGCGGGGTGAGATCGCGCTGGCGATCGCCTCCGCCAAAGTACTGGCTACCCGTACCGGGCTGGATCTGTGCACCCGCATGTTCGAGGTGACCGGTGCCCGCGCCACCCACGCCGGGCTGGGGCTGGATCGCTACTGGCGCAATCTGCGCACCCACACCATGCACGATCCCATCGATTACAAACTCCTGGAGCTCGGTGAATGGGCGTTGAAGCAGCAATACCCGAAGCCGACGTTTTACTCGTGAACGACGATATTCCTTCCTATTCCGAGCGCATGGCCCGGATGGGCGATCATCCCGAGCTGGTGTCGTTCGAGGGCGGGCGCGAGGGGCGTGTGGATAGCCGCTTGCTGACCATGCCGAATCCGGAGGTCCTGTCCAAGTCCATCCGCGCCACCGCCCAGGTCTTCGAGGATCCGAAATCCAAGGCATTGCTGGAGCGCATTGAACTCGTCGCGCCCAGTGAGGCCAATGTCCTGATCATCGGTGACACGGGAACCGGCAAGGAGCTCATCGCGCGGCATGTCCATGCGCTGAGCGCCCGCCGCAATGGCCCGTTCGTCGCAGTCAATTGCGGTGCGTTTTCGGAAACCCTGGTGGAAAGCGAGCTGTTCGGACATGAGAAGGGAGCCTTCACCGGGGCCTTCTCGTCGAAGGCCGGCTGGTTCGAAGCCGCCAACGAAGGCACCCTGTTCCTGGACGAGATCGGTGACCTGCCACTGAGCATCCAGGTCAAGCTGCTGCGGGTTTTGCAGGAGCGTGAGGTTGTCCGTCTGGGCGCGCGCAGGCCGGTGCCGATCAATGTGCGCCTCATTGCGGCAACCAACGTCAGGCTGGAGGAGGCGGTCAAGGCGGGGCATTTCCGGGAGGATCTGTTCTATCGTCTGCGGGTCGTGCATCTGGAGTTGCATCCGCTGCGCGAGCGCCCCGGCGACATCCTTCCGCTGGCCCGCCACTTCGTCAATCAATACCGGCGCCGGCTCGGCTACGGCGAGGTGACGATCCGTGCGGACACCGAGCAGAAGCTGTGTCAGCACGACTGGCCGGGCAACATCCGCGAGCTCGAGAACGTCATCCACCACGGTCTGCTGATCGCCAAGAATGCGGTGTTGCGGCCGGAGGACCTGTACCTGTCCACGCTCAAGCTCGACCGGGATGTCGAGCCGGTGGCCGAGGTGGCAGCGGACCAGGCGGTCGATCAACTGGAAAAGGCCTTGCTGGCGCTCTTCGAGGAGTGCCATGAAGACCTGTTCGACAAGATCGAGGAGGTGGTGATGCGTGCGGCCTACCAGTACTGCCACTGCAATCAGGTGCAGGCCGCACGCCTGCTGGGGGTCAGCCGCAACGTCATCCGTGCGCGCCTGATCAAGATCGGAGCCATCTCGGCCCTGAAATAGGCCGGATGCGGCGGCCGAGGGCTTGTCGCGTCCGGAGCATCGAACAACACGGGGGTTCCCGATGGATAGCAAGATGAAATCCCGCAGGCACGGTTCGCACGACCCCTCGGCCGCGCTGGCAGCTTTTCGGCGCGGGGAGGTGGTGATCCTGGCGCCTTCCCCTCAGAGGGGAGGCGGGGCGTGCCTCGTCGCCGCGCTGGAGAACGTGGGTGAGGACACGCTGTCTTTCCTGCGTCGCCACACCCGCGGCGTAGTCAGCGTGCTGCTGCCCGATCGCCAGCAGCACGGTATCCGGCTGTTCCTGTCGAGCATCGATGATCCCGATGGTGCGGCCCTCGTCGATCGCCTTAAGGGACTCTCCGACGGGCGCACGGGGCCGGCGTATGCCGTGGCCGGCCTGTTGCCCGTGCTCCATGCGCTGGCCGGCAATCCCGCCGACGCCGAGCGCATCGCGGTGGACTTCGGCGATCCGTTCGTCGCCATGAGCGGCGCGGGCACCCTCAGCTGGCCGGACAGCGACCCGGTCGTCTCCTGTCTGGCCCGCCGTGCCGGGCTCTCCGATGCGGCGTTGATCTGTTCCCTGTTCGACGACCGGGGGCGCTATCTCCAGGGGGGCGAGGTGGAGGCCTTCGCCATTGCCTATGGAGTTCCGCTGATTCATGCGGAGGATCTGGACGGAATGGCTGAGGAGACTGGGCCGCGCGTCACCCATGTGGCGTCGTCGCGGCTGCCCACCCGCCATGGAGAGTTCATCCTGCATGCCTATCGTTCGGCCATCGACGGCGTGGAGCATGCGGTCCTCGTGTGGGGCGAAGTGGCGGAGCAGGACGGGGTTCCGGTCCGCCTGCATTCGGAATGCCTGACGGGCGATGCGTTCGGCTCCCTGCGCTGCGATTGCGGCCCACAGCTCGACATGTCCCTCGCCCGCATTGCCGCTGGGCGCCGCGGGGTGCTGATCTATCTGCGCGGACACGAAGGGCGTGGCATCGGTCTCGGTCACAAGGTGCGCGCCTACGCCTTGCAGGACGAGGGGCTCGATACCGTCGACGCGAATGTGGCGCTGGGTTTGCCGGTGGATGCGCGCAGTTTTACCTGTGCGGCCGATATCCTGCGGGATCTGCGGGTGCGCTCGGTGCATCTGCTCAGCAATAATCCGAAGAAGCGGGACGAACTTGTGCGTGCCGGGATTCCGGTCCATAGGGTCATTCCCGTGGTTCCACCGAGCACGAAGGACAATGTCCGCTATCTGCGTACCAAGAGAACCCGGATGGGACATGACCTGCCTTTCGAGTGAATGAAGGTCTCCAGTGAATATCGGCCCCGCAAGGGGCTTTTTAATTTCTTGCTTCGTTAATTCCTGGTTCCCATTCAGGCTGCTTTTCAGGAAGCACCTTATCAGCATGGATGATCCGATTTCCATCAGCGGGCCAGAAATGGTGGTGATTTATCGATCTCAATCTAGCTGTTTTCCTGGAACGGAAACTGCTTATTAGCCATGTATCTCAATCCGGAATCAATTCCGGATTGAGCGGAATGGAAATAGGCAGTGGCGCGAATTGAAATTCGTGTCGAAAGTGAATTGAATCAGGAATTGGCGCAATGCAAATCTCCAGCACAAATGCGGACAGGAGCGGGGACGCCCCGGCGACCTTGCCGGGATGGCTGCTCGAACAGGCCCAGCGCAGGGCAAGTACCGTTGCGCTGCGCCAGAAACGGCTCGGAATCTGGCATGAACGTACGTGGTCGGCGCTCGCCGATGAAATCGGGCGGGCGGCGGCGGCTCTGGAGGCCGATGGGTTCGGCGCGGGTGATGTGCTGGCCTTGCTCGGCCATCCTTGCGCCGAAGCCGTGGTCCTGATGCTGGCGGCCCAGTGGCTGGGGGGCGTCGCGGCGCCCTTGCCGGTTGAAGCGGAGGCGGACGCACTGGCAGGCATGCTGCGAACGTTGGCGCCGAAGGTGGCCCACGGTGAGGATCAGGAACAGGTGGACCGTTTGCTGGCGGCGGGTTTCGACGGCGTACGGCTGATATTCGCGGACGGACGCGGGCTGCACGCCTATAGTCAGGCTGCACTGGCTGCCTATCCGGGCTGGCTTGCCAGCGGAGCGGAGCGGCGTGTTCCTCCCGTGTCGGCCAGTGCTGGCGGTGTCGCCATACGCTACGCAGGGGCCGGCTCCTGGGATGGCGACGATGTGGAGGTAGTGCCCCACGATGAACTGGTGGCCGGTGCTGCTGGCTTGCTGCGTGCCGCCAGCTTGAGCGAGAAGGACACGGCTTTCGCCGGCCGCCGTTTCGCTCCAGCCGGCGTGGTGCGCCATCTGCTCGCCCCCTGGTTGGTCGGCGGGTTTTCAATCAATGTGGCCGAAGGTCTGGAGAGCCGAGACCGGGATCGGCGGGAGATCGGGCCGACCCTGGTGGTCGGCGCCGCACACACCTACGCCCGGCTGCGCGCCCGGATAGAGGCGCGGTTGCCGGCGCAAGGAGGCCGCTGGGGTAACTGGCTGTCGCGTGCCTTGTCGCCGGCCGGCGGCGGCGGGCTGGTGCGCCTGCTGGTCCTGTCGCCACTGCGCGAGGTGGCCGGCCTGGCTCGGGTGCGCACGGCGCTCCTGATCGGTCCGCCGGCGGACGACGCCACTGTCGAGTTCTTCCGCCGCCTCGGTATCGAACTCCAGCCTTGGCCGGACCTCGCGCCGGCCGGGCGGGAGGAGGGTGCGTCGTCGCCCCGGGTTGCTTTCGAGCTGACCGTCTGGGGGGCGACGTGAGCGCGGCGGCCCGTCCTCTGGTACCTGGCGCTGAAGCGCCGCTGCTGGCCGTGGAAGGCATTTCGTTGTCCTTCGGTGGCGTGAAGGCGGTCACCGACATCTCCTTTGCGGTCCGCTCAGGCGAGATCTGCTCGCTGATCGGGCCGAACGGAGCGGGAAAGAGCTCCCTGCTCAACGTGATCAACGGGGTGTATCGCCCCCAGCAGGGACGGGTGGTGTACGACGGAGTGGCATCGGCGCGCATCACACCGCGCCGGGCGGCGCGGAGCGGGATTGCGCGGACCTTCCAGAACGTAGCCTTGTTCAAGGGCATGAGCGTGCTCGACAACGTTCTCACCGGCCGGAACCTGCATGTTCGGGCCGGCTGGTTCCGGCAGGTGCTGGGGCTGCGCGTGGCGCGCGACGAGGCCGACGGACATCGCCGCAAGGCCGAGGAGATCCTGGCCTTCCTGCACATCCAGGCCTACCGCGACACGCCGGTCGGCAAGCTGCCCTACGGCTTGCAGAAACGCGTCGAACTGGCCCGGGCACTGGCGGCGGAGCCGCGCCTGCTGTTGCTCGACGAGCCTATGGCGGGCATGAACCTGGAGGAGAAGATGGACATGAGCTGCTTCATCCTCGACATCAATCGGGACTTCGGTACGACGGTGGTGCTCATCGAGCATGACCTGGGCGTGGTGATGGACATCTCCGACCATGTGGTGGTGCTCGACTACGGCCGCAAGATCGCCGACGGCGCCCCCGCCGAAGTGCGCGACAACCCGGATGTGATCGCCGCCTACATCGGCAGCGCTCACTAGATGAAAAGGCAGGACGACATGGATTTTTTCCTGGAAGTGCTGATCGGCGGGCTCCTCGCCGGCGTCATGTATTCGATGGTGGCGATCGGCTTCGTGCTGATCTTCAAGGCCTCGGGCGTCTTCAATTTCGCCCAGGGCTCGATGGTGCTGTTTGCGGCGCTGACCTTCGTCAGCCTGTTGGAGCGGGGGCTCTCATTCTGGAGCGCCTTTGCGGTAACGCTGGCATCCATGCTGGCGCTGGCCTGGGCCATCGAGCGCGGCGTCCTGCGGCATCTGGTGAACCGGCCGCCGATCACCCTGTTCATGGCCACCCTGGGGGTCAGCTTCATCATCGAGGGGTTGGCCCAGCTCCTGTGGGGTGCCCAGGTGCACGGCCTCGACCTCGGCATCAAGGATGAGCCCCTGGAGTTCGGCGATGTGCTGCTCAGCAGTTTCGACCTCTTCGCGGCGGGCACGGCGGCGGCGCTGGTGCTGGCCTTGTCGCTGCTGTTCAGCCGGACCCGCATCGGCCTGTCGCTGCGTGCGGTGGCCGACGACCCGCTGGCGGCGCTGGCGGTAGGTGTCCGCCTGCAAAGGATCTGGGGTGTGGTGTGGGCGGTGGCGGGCTTTGTCAGCCTCATCGCCGGGCTGCTGTGGGGCGCCCGCCTGGGGGTCCAGTTCTCCCTCTCGCTGGTGGTGCTGAAAGCCTTGCCGGTCCTCATCATCGGCGGTTTCTCGTCGATAGGGGGGGCGATTGCCGGTGGCCTGATCGTCGGCGCGAGCGAGAAGCTGGCCGAGGTCTATGTGGGGCCGTTGATCGGTGACGGCCTGGAGAACTGGTTTCCTTATGTGCTCGCGCTGCTGTTCCTGCTGGTTCGTCCGGCGGGGCTGTTCGGCGAACGGGCCATCGAGAGGGTCTGATCATGCTGCTGTTATCCGAAACCGGCCAGTTCAGCACCCGTTACGCGGACGACCGCAGGGTGTTCCGTCTGCGCCAGGCGCGCCTGGGGATCGGCGTACTGCTGGCCGTTGCTTACGTGGCGGTTCCTCTGTGGGCCAGCGATTACTGGTTGAGCGCCATCCTGATCCCGTTTCTGGTGCTGTCCCTCGCGGGGCTGGGGCTCAATCTGCTGACCGGCTACGCGGGGCAGCTGTCCCTTGGCACCGCGGCCTTCATGGCGGTGGGGGCCTTTGCCGCCTACAACTTTCAGCTGCGGGTGGAAGGCTTGCCCTTCCTGGCCAGCTTCATCCTCGGTGGCCTCGTGGCGGCCGTCGCCGGCGTAGTGTTCGGCCTGCCGAGCCTGCGCATCAAGGGCTTCTACCTGATCGTGTCGACGTTGGCGGCCCAGTTCCTGGTGGAGTGGGCGCTGACCAAGTTCGGCTGGTTTTCCAACTTCAACCCGTCCGGCGTGATCACCGCGCCGCCGCTGTCCGTCCTCGGCGTGGATCTGTCGTCTCCGGCGGGGCGCTACCTGCTGACGCTGGGGCTGGTCACGGTGCTGTTCGTCGTGGCTGCGCGCATCGTGCGTTCCGATCTGGGGCGCAGCTGGATGGCCGTGCGCGACATGGACACGGCGGCCGCAGTGATCGGCATTCCGGTGGCCCGCAGCAAGCTGCTGGCCTTCGCGATCGGTGCCTTCTATTGCGGCGTGGCGGGCTCCCTGTGGGCCTTCGCCTACCTGGGAACGGTGGAGCCCCACGGGTTCGACCTCAACCGCTCGTTCCAGGTCCTGTTCATCGTCATCATCGGCGGGCTGGGCAGCATTCTCGGCAACTTCCTGGGGGCCGCGTTCATCGTGCTGCTGCCGCTGTTGCTGAGCAACTTGGGGGGCTCGCTGCTGGCGGGCGTCATCGATCCCGGCGATACCGAGAACCTGCAGAAGATCCTGTTCGGCGTGTTGATCATCCTGTTCCTGGTCCGCGAGCCCGAAGGGCTGGCCAGTCTGTGGCGGGGTTGGCGGGCCCGCGCCCGGGTGTGGCCCCTGCGCGACTGAACGCGAACCGCTTTTTTCCCTTTTAGCTGAAACCCACGTTACGGAGCGGCCTGGCCAGCCGCACCGGGGCGAGTCACGGGAGTGCTTCGGCGCTCCCACCATTTCCACTGGAGTCTGTTCAATGATTGCATCCCGTTTTTCCCCTCGCCGCCTGGCGGCCGCCTTGAGCCTGGGCCTTGCGCTGGCCAGCGGTGCTGCCACGGCCGCCAACGAGCAGTATTTTCCGCTGCAGAGCTACCGGGTCGGCCCCTATGCGGCCGGCGGCACCGGCTTCTTCGGTGGTTTCATCGACTACATGCAGCTGATCAACGCCCGCGACGGCGGGGTCAATGGCGTCAAGCTGACCTGGTCCGAGTGCGAGACGGAGTACGTCGTCGAGAAGGGGGTCGAATGCTATGAGCGCCTGAAGAAGGGCCTCAACGGTGCGCCTGCCGCCGCGACCAATCCCCTCAGCGTTGGTATCGCCTATGCCACGCTGGAGCGCTCGACCGCCGACAAGATTCCGCTGATCACCATCAATCACGGGCGTACCGACTCCACCGACGGCAGCGTGTTCCCCTACGTCTTCCCGCTGCAGCTGAATCCCTACAGCGAGGTGTCGGCGATCGTGAACTACATCGGCCAGCGGGCAGGAGGCCTCGACAAGCTGAAGGGCAAGAAGATCGTCACGCTCTACCACGGCTCGCCCTATGGCAAGGAGACCATTCCCATCCTCGACATCCTGGCCAGGAAGTATGGTTTCAGCGTGACCCACATCGAAGTGCCCCATCCGGGCACGGAGCAGCAGTCCCAGTGGCTCAACATCCGCCGCATCAAGCCCGAATGGGTGATCCTGCGCGGCTGGGGGGTGATGAACCCGGTGGCCTTGAAGACGGCCGCGAAGACCGGCTTTCCGGCGGACCACGTGATCGGCAACATCTGGAGCAATTCGGAGGACGATGCGGCGCCGGCTGGCGACGCCGCCAAGGGTTTCATCTCCATCACCACCCATCCGGCCGGCACCGACTTTCCGGTCCTCAAGGACATCGACAAGCAGGTGGTGAAGGCCGGCAAGGGCAACCTGCAGGATCCGAAGCGCTTCGGCAACGTGTATTACAACCTCGGGGTGGTGAACGGCATCCTGAACGTCGAGGCCGTACGCATCGCGCAGGCCAAGTTCGGTAAGCGTCCGCTCAGCGGCGAGGAAGTCCGCTGGGGCTTCGAGCACCTCAATATCGACAACAAGCGCCTGCAGGAGCTCGGCGCGGTCGGGCTGGTGCAGAACCTCAAGCTGTCGTGCGCAGACCACGAAGGGGGCGGCGCCGTGCGCTTCCAGCAGTGGGACGGTACCCGCTGGAAGGTGATCAGCGACTGGGTGCAGGCCGACCGTGCGCTGCTGCGCCCGATCATCGAGAAGTCGGCCGCCGCCTACGCCAAGGAAAAGGGCATCACGCCGCGTAATTGCGCGAAGGAAAGCTGATCGTGCCGCACCGCCGCTGCGCCGGGATCGGTGCCCGCGGCGGTACGCTGACCGACTGGACATGGCCATGACGAACTCCCCAATTCTCAGCGTGGAGGACATCCACGTGATCTACGACAAGGTGATCCTCGGCGCCCGCGGCGTGAGCCTGAGCGTACCCGCTGGCGGCATCGTCGCCTTGTTGGGTGCCAACGGTGCCGGCAAGACCACGACCCTCAAGGCCATTTCGGGCCTGATCGGTGCCGAGCGGGGCGAGGTGGTCGGCGGACGGATCGACTTCGCCGGGCGCGACGTGCTGCAGTCCGACCCATCGGCCCTGGTCGAATGCGGGTTGGTGCAGGTGCTCGAAGGACGCCATTGCTTTCCCCATCTGGACGTGGAGGAGAATCTCCGCGTCGGAGCCTTTGCCCACGCGCCGTCCCGCGCCGATCTGCAGGAAGGCGTCGAGCGGATCTATCGTTACTTTCCGCGCCTCAAGGAGCGCAGACGGAGTCTGGCGGGTTATCTCTCCGGCGGCGAGCAGCAGATGGTGGCCATCGGGCGGGCATTGATCGGCCGGCCCCGCCTGGTGCTGCTGGATGAGCCTTCTATGGGGCTGGCTCCGCAGATCGTCACCGAGATCTTCGAAATCGTCCGGCGCCTCAACCGGGAGGAGGGCGTCAGTTTCCTGCTCGCCGAGCAAAACGCCGCCATTGCCCTGCGTTACTCGGATCACGCCTATGTGATGGAGAGCGGGCATGTCGTCAGTGATGGACCGTCGGCCGATCTGGCCGCGCGGGACGACATCCGCTCCTTTTATCTGGGCATGAACATGGCAGGCCGGCGCAGCTTCCGCGACGCCAAGCACTATCACAGCAGGCGAACCCGAGAATAGATCTTCAAATTGAAAATGCTCTATTTTTAATTGGCCGCGCATTGAAAGTGCGCGGCCTTTTTGTTTTCAATCCGAGTCTGTTCCCCTGATTTTGAAAAACAATATTGGCATTAGTTAAATGCTGGCGTGGAGGCATGGAAATAGCAGTGCATGCCTCCTGGTGAGCAAGAAGGTCCTTTTTATAATTAATTCTTCGGGGTTTTCTGGCTAATTTTATTGGCATGCCTTCTGCTAATGGAGGGTGTAGTAAATATAAATAAACCCCGATAGGAAAAAAATGAGAAACACCACTATTGCTGCCCTGCTGCTCACTGTTTTCAGCACCTCCGCGCTGGCCCTGGACAATGTCACCATTTTTGGGACTGTGGATATGGGCTATCGATGGAGCGGCAAGAACATCGATCCGACGGTCGGCAGCCAGTCACGCATCGATTCCGGCACCAGCGTGCCGAGCCGCCTGGGCTTCCAGGGCTCCGAGGACATCGGCAACGGGCTCAAGGCGAGTTTCGTGCTCGAGGCCGCGGTCGATGCGGGAACCGGGGAATTGACCGGCGGCGGCGGCTTCAGCCGCCAGGCTTTCGTGGCGCTAGGCGGCAAGTTCGGGCGCGTTGCGCTTGGGCGCCAATATACGCCCGGTTACTTGCTGACCTCGGAGGTCGATCCATTCGCCAGCGTCACGGTCGGCCAGTACAACAACGTCTATCTGACCGAATACCGCTGGGACAACCAGCTCACCTATTTCACGCCGGACTGGCAAGGCTTTTCCGTGTCGGCGGCGTATACCCCGAACGGCTATGGACAGGAATCCATCGCCAACCGCGGCAGCGGGGCAGTGGGCGACGTGCGGGGGCTGTCGGTGGTACCCCAGTACCGGAACGGGCCGCTCCTCCTCGGCGTACACCTGCAGCAGCTGAACTCGCGTACATCGGGGCTCGACGAGAGCGGCACTCCGGTGGCGGTTTCGTATGACGGCAAAAAGGTGCGCGTCTATGAAGCTGGCGGGACCCTCGACCTGGGGGGGGCCAAGCTGGCCGCGCTATATGGCGTGCGTCGTGCGGGCTCCGCCGATTTCAGCCCCGACGCAGGCGCGCTGGCCAGCAAGAACAGCCGCCAGTGGCTGGTTGGCGCCACCGTCCCGATCGGCAGCCACGGCACCGTGCTTACCTCTTACGTCCGCCGCAGCTCCGAACTGGCCGGCGGTGGTAGTGACGCCAAGGCCGACCAGTGGGCCGTGGGTTACGAGTACGCACTGTCCAAGCGCACCGCGCTGTACACCACCTATTCCAGCGTCAATAACAACGCCGCCGGACGCGACGCCGGCTTCATCAGCTCGGTGGGCGCCGGCTACAACCCGGGCAACGGCTACCAGCGCAGTGCTGCGGCCGGCATCCGTCATAACTTCTGAGCAAGCCGGGAGGACCTTCATGAACGCGCGAGAGTCCGCCCCGGTGCCTTCGGTGCTACGGGCTGTTGATCTGCTTGGCCATCTTGACCACTGGGCCGCGGCGCGGCCCGGAGAGCTGGCATTGGTACACAAGCGCCGAGGGCAGTGGAAGGGATGGCGCTGGGCGGATGTTCGTCGCGAGGTGACGCAGCTGCACGGGGCCTTGCTGCGCCGGGGCTTCGGTCCGGGCGCACGCCTTGCGGTGGTGGGGGCCTACGAGCCGACGCTGTTGTTGCTGGCTCTGGCGGCCCGGGAAGCCGGTGGGCAGGTTGTGCCCTTAGCTCGGGCACTGGCCGGTCCCGCGCTCGCCGAGGTGTTGAGTGCACTGGGGGAGGCACATCTGTTTGTGGCCGAGCGCGACAGTGCAGTGCGCGTGCGGGAGGCCATTGAAGGTGGCGCCCGAGTACCGTGCCTGTACGTATCGCAGCGGCCGACATGGCGCTGCACGGGTGTCGTTGTCGAAGGCGTCGCCGATCTCTACGCTGGACCACCGTTGCCGGCGCAGAGCCGGCTCGCCTGGCGCCACCTCCGTGCCGCCGCGCCGGTGTGGGCGGAGGAGGGCACCGAGTGGGCCGAGGGGCTCGAACTGCTGTGTGAACGGCTGGTGACCCACGGCGAGGTGCTGGCTTTCCCGGAAGGGCTGGCGTCGGCCACGCGGGATCGTCGCGATATCGCGCCGACAACGCTGCTGCTGTCATCGTCCCGTGCCCGTGCGCTGCATGTCGAACTGGAGAATCGCGTCGCGGCACCCGGCAGTCTGCGCCGCCGGGTATGGGAGTGGGCCCGCCACGGTGTCGGGCGGAGCGCGCTGCATCGTCATATGTACAGGCGGGTACAGCGCATCGTCGGCCTGCACCGGCTGCGCGCGGTGGCCCCTGCGGCGGTCGATTCAGCTTGGCTGCGCCCCTTGCGGGAGAACGGCCGATGAGCGTGCCCATCCCTTCCGGCCAGATCCTCGAGGTGCGTGACATCGCCCTGTCGTTCAAGGGCGTCAAGGCGATCTCGGGTCTGTCCTTCTCCGTGCCGCGCGGTGAAATCTGTGCGCTGATCGGCCCCAATGGCGCAGGCAAGAGCTCGCTGCTCAACGTCTTGAACGGGGTATACCGGCCAGACGCTGGCGAGGTGATCTTCGAGGGCGTCCATTATCGCCGCATCACCCCGCTGGAAGCGGCCCGCCGCGGCATCGGCCGTACCTTCCAGAACAACGCGTTGTTCAAGCGCATGAGCGTCATCGACAACGTGCTGAGCGGGCTGTCGCGACACGCCCGCGCCGGTTTCTTCGCGCAAGCGCTGAGCTTGCCGCCGGCACGGCGGGAGGCCCGCGCGCATCGCGAGCTGGCCGAGCGGACGCTGGAGTTCCTGGAACTCCAGGCCCATCGTGATACCCCCGTCGGCAACCTGGCCTACGGCCTGCAGAAGCGGGTCGAACTGGGGCGGGCGCTGATCGCCGGGCCGAGCCTGCTGTTGCTCGACGAGCCGATGGCCGGCATGAACGCGGACGAGAAGCGCGAGATGAGCCGCTTCGTCGCCGAGGTCAATCGTGGCCTCGGTACGACGGTGGTCCTGATCGAGCACGACATCGGCGTGGTGATGAGCCTGTCGAACCATGTGGTGGTGCTCGACTACGGACGCAAGGTCGGCGACGGCACGCCAGCCGAGGTCAAGGCCAATCCCGAGGTGATCGCGGCCTATCTCGGCAGCGTGCAATGAGGAGGCACGGGCGATGAATTTTTTCCTGGAAACCCTGTTTGGCGGCCTGCTCGCCGGCACCATGTATTCGCTGGTGGCGATCGGCTTCGTGCTGATCTACAAGGCCAGCGGTGTCTTCAATTTCGCGCAGGGCGCCATGCTGCTGTTCGCCGCACTGACCTGCGTCAGCCTGCAGGAGGCCGGCCTGCCGTTTGCCGCCGCCGTGGCGGCCACCGTGGTAGTGATGGGTCTGCTGGCCCTTGCTATCGAGTGGGCGGTGCTGCGTCCGCTGGTGGCACGCTCGCAGATCACCCTGTTCATGGCCACGCTGGGTCTCAGTTTCATCATTGAAGGGTTCTCCCAAGGTCTGATGGGCGCCGAGGTGCGCGCCCTCGATCTGGGCATCGATGATGTGCCGGTGTTCGTGGGCGACGTGATGCTCAGCCAGTTCGACCTCTTCGCGGCGGCGACCGCCGCGGTGCTGGTCCTCGTGCTGGCATTGCTCTTCAACAAGACGCGGGTTGGCGTGTCGCTGCGCGCAGTGGCCGACGATACCCGTGCGGCCCTGTCGATCGGCATCAACCTCAACCGCATCTGGCAGATCGTGTGGGCCGTGGCCGGCGTGGTCGGGTTGGTCGCCGGCCTGCTGTGGGGCGCCCGCCAGGGCGTGCAGTTCTCCCTCTCGCTGGTGGTCCTGAAGGCACTGCCGGTGCTGATCATCGGTGGCTTCACGTCAATCGGCGGGGCCATCGTCGGCGGGCTCATCGTCGGCGCCGCCGAAAACCTTGCCGAGGTCTATGTCGGCCCCCTCGTGGGCGGCGGCATCACGTCGTGGTTCGCCTACTTCCTTGCCCTGGCTTTCCTGTATGTGCGTCCCGCCGGCCTGTTCGGCGAGCGGGCCATTGAACGAGTCTGAGAACATGTCGAACCTCTCCCATCAGCTTCCCGTGCCCTTCGAGCATGCGCCGCTGGCGCTGGTCCCGCGCGCCTTCCCGTGGGGAGCGGCTGTGCTCCTCGTCGTGGCGTTCGTCGGCCTGCCATGGCTGGCTGGCGACTACTGGCTCAACGCCATCCTGATCCCCTTCCTGGTGCTGTCCCTGGCCGGGCTGGGCCTCAACCTGCTGACCGGCTACGCCGGCCAGACCTCGGTCGGCTCGGCAGGCTTCATGGCCGTCGGGGCCTTCGCGACCTATGCCTTTCTCCTGCGCGTGCCGGTACTTCCGCTGCCGGTGGCCCTGCTGGCAGGGGGAGCCGTTGCGGCGGCGGTGGGCTTCGTGTTCGGTATTCCGAGCAACCGCATCAAGGGTTTCTACCTGATGGCGACGACGCTGGCGGCGCAGTTCTTCCTGGAGTGGGTATTCACCAAGTTCCCGTGGTTTTATAACCAGGCCTCGTCCGGCACCATCGCGGCGCCGCGCCTGGAGCTGTTCGGCCACGACATCTCCGGCCCGGTCGGGCGCTACCTGCTGACCTTGTCGGCGGTGACGTTGCTGACGTGGATCGCCTGCAATCTGGCGGGCAGCCGCGTGGGCCGCAACTGGATGGCGATCCGCGACATGGACACCGCCGCGGCGGTGATCGGCATCGACGTGGACCGTCACAAGCGCCTGGCCTTCGCCGTGAGTTCCTTCTACCTGGGCATCGCCGGCGCGCTGTGGGCCTTCGCCTACCTGGGCACGGCCAGCGCGAGCAGTTTCGACATCAACCGGTCGTTCCAGATCCTGTTCATCATCATCATCGGCGGCATGGGCAGCGTCGCCGGCAACTTCATCGGCGCGGCCTTCATCAGCCTGCTGCCGATCCTCCTGAGCCAGGCCGGGCAGGCCTTGCTGGGCGGCAACGTCGATCCCGGCCAGATCCAGAATCTTCAGAAGATCATCTTCGGCGCCCTGATCATCGCCTTCCTGGTCAAGGAGCCGGAAGGGCTGATACGCCTGCTGGCCGGCCTGCGCGAACGTCTGGCGGTGTGGCCGCTGCGCTTCTGAGCGCGATCCGCTTCCGAACTTCTTCCAAACCCGATAGAGAGCACTCGATCATGACCATTTCCCTCCGGCGTGTGGCCGCTGTGGCCGCATTCGCCGTGGCCTTCTGCGGCCACGCCGACGCCGCGCCCAACGAGCAGTTCTTCCCCCTCGCCACCTATCGTGTCGGCGCCTACGCCTCCAGCGGCATTCCGGTCTGGGCCGGGATGATCGACTACCTGCGCTACATCAACGAGGTGGAGGGCGGTATCAACGGCGTCAAGCTGGTCTGGCAGGAATGCGAGACCGAATGGACGGCCGAAAAGGGCATCGAGTGCTACGAGCGTTTCAAAAAGGGCCTGAACGGCGCACCAGTGGCGATCTACCACCCCAACGGCGCACCTGCCGCCTACGCGCTGTCAGACAAGGCCGCCGCCGACCGGATTCCCCTCATCACTCTCGGCTACGGCCGTACCGAGGCCACCGACGGTGCGGTGTTTCCGCATAACTTTCCGGTGATGCTGACCTTTTACAGCGAGGCCTCGGCGGTCATCAACTACATCGCCCAGCGCGAGGGCGGCTTCGCCAGGCTGAAGGGCAAGAGGATCGCCACGGTCTATCACGACTCCGCCTACGGTCGTGAAACCCAGGGGCCGCTCAAGCTGCTGGCCGAGAAGTACGGCTTCGAGAACATCCAGATCCCGGTGGCCGATCCGGGCAACGAGCAATCCGCCCAGTGGCGCCAGGTGCGCCAGGCCAAGCCGGACTGGGTCTTCCTGCGCACCTGGGGCGTGTTGACGCCGGTGGCGATCAAGACGGCGGCACGCTTCGGTTTTCCGGCGGACCGCATCATCGGCGACATCTGGGCCAGCTCCAACGAGGACGTGCTGCCGGCGGGCGATGCCGGCAAGGGTTACCTGGCGCTGACGCCTTACCCCGGCGGCGCGGACTTCGACATCCACAAACGCATCAAGACCCACATCCTCGACAAGGGCAGGAGCGACCTGAAGGACCCGAAGAGCTTCGGCAGCGTGTACTACAACTCCGGCCTCGTGAACGCGGCCATTGCCGTGGAGGCGATCCGCGCCGGCCAGAAGAAATTCGGCAATCGGCCACTCACCGGCGACGAGGGCCGCTGGGGCCTCGAACACCTCAATCTCGATGACGCGCGCCTGAAGGAGATCGGCTTCCTGGGCCTGATGCAGCGCCTGCAGCTGTCGTGCTCCGACCACGAGGGCGGCGGCTCGGTACGCGTCCAGCAGTGGGACGGCAAGAGCTGGAAGCTCATCACCGACTGGGTGTCGTCCGACCGCAAGACCCTGCGCCCGCTGATCGACGCCAAGTCGGCGGCGTATGCCAGGGAGAAGGGCCTCACGCCGCGCAATTGCGCCCGCGAGTCCTGATCCGGCCGTCCATCCCCACACAACCGATCCATTTCCTGCAACAGAGAAACGACGATGTCCAACATCCTGAAACGCACCCTCATCGCTGCCACGCTGGCGGCCTCCGTCCTCGGCGCCAATGCTGCCAGCGCCGCTGCGAACGAACAGTTCATCCCGCTGCCCACCTACCGGGTCGGGCCCTATGCATCGAGCGGCATTCCCTGGTGGGCGGGGGTGATCGACTACCTGCGCTATGTGAACGAAGTCGAAGGCGGTGTCGATGGCGTCAAGCTGGTCTGGAAGGAGTGCGAGACCGAATGGAGCACCGACCGCATCGTCGAGTGCTACGAGCGCTACAAGAAGGGCGACAACGGCGCGCCCACGGCTTTCTTCTTCACCCACAGCACGCCGGCCTCATATGCCCTGATGGACAAGGGCGTGGCGGACAAGATCCCCCTGGTAGACCCCGCTGGCGGGCGCACCGAATCCACCGACGGCGGCGTCTTCCCGTACGCCTTCCCGCTGCTGCTCAACTATTACAGCCAGGCCTCCGTGGGTATCAACTACATTGCGCAGAAGGAGGGCGGTTTCGACAAGCTGAAGGGCAAGAAGATCGTCACCGTCTTCCACGATTCCGCCTACGGCCGCGAAACCCAGGCGCCGATGGCCCTGCTCGCCAAGAAATACGGCTTCGAGAACATCCAGATCCCGGTCGCCGATCCGGGCAATGAGCAATCCGCCCAATGGCGCCAGGTCCGCCAGATCAAGCCGGATTGGGTCTTCCTGCGGACCTGGGGTGTGTCGACGCCGGTGGGCATCAAGACGGCGGCGCGCTTCGGCATTCCGGTGGACCGTCTCATCGGCGACGTGTGGGCCGGGTCCGAGGCCGACGTACTGCCGGCCGGGCCGGCGGCCAAGGGCTACCAGGCCATCGCGCCCTTCCCCGGCGGAGCGGACTTTGAGATCCACAAGCGTCTGAAGAAATCCATCCTCGACGCCGGCAAGAGCGACCTGAAGGATCCCAAGTTCTTCGGCAGCGTGTACTACAACATCGGCCTCATCAACGCTGCGATGGCCGTCGAGGCGCTGCGTGCAGGTCACAAGAAATTCGGCAACCGTCCGCTCAACGGCGAGGAAGGGCGCTGGGCCTTCGAGCACCTCGACGTGACCGACGCGCGCCTGAAGGAGATTGGTTTCGTCGGCCTGCTGCAGAAACTCAAGCTGTCGTGCAACGAGCACGAGGGCGGCGGCGCCGCGCGCGTCCAGCAGTGGGATGGCAAAAAGTGGGTGCTGGTGACCGACTGGGTGCAGGCCGACCGCAAGACGCTGCGCACGCTGATCGACGCCAAGGCGGCTGCCTACGCGAAGGAGAAGAACATCAAGCCGCGCGACTGCAGCAAGGAGTCCTGAGTCCACCCCGGGGCCCGCAGGGCCTCGCTTTTCACCCCAGCGTGGAGCCTTTCCATGAGTCAACCAGTCCCCAGCGCTCCGCCCGAGGCCTTGCTGGAGGTCGCTGACATCGAGGTCGTGTACGACGGCGCCATCCTCGCCGTGGCCGACGTGTCGCTGACCGTCGGCCACGGTGCGGTGGTCGCCCTGCTCGGCGCCAACGGGGCCGGCAAAAGCACGACCTTGAAGGCCGTCTCCGGCCTCGTCCAGGCCGACCGCGCCCGCGTCAGCCGCGGCCAGATCCGCTTCCTGGGGCGGCCGGTGGCCGGCGTCGCGCCCCATCTGCTGGCCCGCGAGGGCATTGTCCATGTGCTCGAAGGGCGACATGTCTTTCCGCAACTCAGCGTCGAGGAAAACCTGCGGAGCGGCGGATTCCTGCGCGGGTTGCGGCGGCGCGAGATGGAGGCCGCGCTGGAGCGTATCTACGCCTGGTTCCCGCGCCTCAAGGCCAAGCGCCGCACCGCTGCCGGGCTCAGCTCCGGCGGCGAGCAGCAGATGCTGGCGGTGGGACGTGCGCTGATGACGCAGCCGCGCCTCGTACTGCTCGACGAGCCGTCGATGGGCCTTGCGCCGATGGTCGTCGAAGAGATCTTCGAGATCGTCAGCCAGCTGAACACCCGCGAAGGTATCGGTTTCCTGATCGCCGAGCAGAACATCAACGTCGCCCTGCGCCACGCCCATTACGGCTACGTCCTGGAAAACGGACGGGTGGCCGATGAGGGGCCCGCCGCGGTACTTGCCGCGCGGGAGGACATCCACAACCACTATCTGGGCGGTTAGCCAGCTTGCTGCTGGGGCAGCGCCCGAGCAGCAAGCACGCTGCCCCCTCAGCACGGCCGCGTCGCATATGCCCGGAAAAACGCGGCGGCAGGAGGTTCCCGCGGGTGGCATGTTTTCTGCGGAATATCGGCATCCCGCGGCACATCGGTGCCTTCCGCCCGGCCCCTGGCCCTTCCCGATCACCCACTTGGATATCATCAAATGAGCAAGACCATCCGCTTCAACGCCTTTGAAATGAATTGCGTCGGCCACCAGTCGCCGGGGTTGTGGACGCATCCCCGCGACCGCTCGTGGCAGTACAAGGACCTGGAGTACTGGACCGACCTGGCCAAGATTCTTGAGCGCGGCTTCTTCGATGCGGTGTTCATCGCCGACGTGGTGGGTTACTACGACGTGTACAAGGGTGACAACTACCATGCCCTCCACCAGGGGGTGCAGATCCCGGTCAGCGATCCGCTGCAACTGGCGGCGCCGATCGCGATGGTCACCGAGCACCTGGGCATCGGCATCACCGCGTCCACGTCCTTCGAACATCCCTACACCTTCGCCCGCCGTCTGGCCACCGCGGACCATCACACCAAGGGGCGGGTCGGCTGGAACATCGTCACGTCCTACCTGGAAAGCGGCGCGCGCAACGTGGGGGAGGGCGGTCTGCGGCGCCACGACAATCGCTACGAGGTGGCCGCGGAGTATGTCGAGGTGCTCTACAAGCTGCTCGAAGGCAGCTGGGAGGACGGGGCGGTGCTGCGTGACAAGGCCAGCCGCGTCTTCATCGACCCGGACAAGGTCCATGAGATCGGCCACAAAGGGCGCTATTTCGACGTGCCCGGCTACCACCTGTGCGAGCCGTCACCCCAGCGTACTCCGGTGCTCTTCCAGGCCGGTGCATCGGGGGCCGGCAAGGCCTTTGCGGCGAACCACGCTGAGTGCGTGTTCGTGTCCACCCCGGCGCGGTCCACGCTGCAGCAGTACGTGGCGGACATCCGTCACCAGGCCGCCGCGGCCGGCCGCGACCCGTCCAAGGTGCTGGTCTATGCACTGGTGACGGTGATCGTCGACGAGACCGACGAGAAGGCCTGGGCCAAGTTCGAGGAATACAAACAGCACGTGTCCTACGATGGGGCGCTGGTGCTGCTGTCGGGCTGGAGCGGCATCGACTTCGGGAAGTACGCGCCGCAGGACCCGGTGCGCGCAGTGGAGACCAACGCCATCGTGTCGGTGGTCGAGCACCTGGCCAAGGGTGACAAGGAATGGACCATCGACGAACTGGCCCGCTGGGCCGGCATCGGCGGCCTGGGGCCGGTCTTCGTCGGTTCGCCGGCCACCGTAGCGGACACCCTCCAGCAATGGGTCGAGGAGACCGACGTGGATGGTTTCAACCTGGCCTATGCGTTGTCCCACGAGACCTTCGAGGACGTCGTCGAATATCTTGTGCCGGAACTGCAGCGCCGCGGCGTCTACCCCACGGCGTACAAGCCGGGCACCTTGCGCGAGAAGCTGTTCGGCGCAGGCCCCACCCTTCCCGACAATCACCCGGCGGCCGGCTATCGGGACATCGAGGCCGTGAAAGCCGCGAGCCGCGAAGCGGCGTGAGCGTGCCCCCGAGGTGATCGCCGTCCCGGCGCAGGGACTCGCGAGTACCTCCGGGATGGTCACGACCCCCTCCGGGATAGTCGCGACCCCCTCCGGGATAGTCGCGAGTACCCCGGCGGTACTCGCGCCCCCCGCCGAGGGCGTCCGTCCTGTATCGGAAGTCCTCGATCGGGTGCGGAGGATAGGGTGGGTCTGTCTCCGGGGTACTCGCGAGGAGCGCCCGGACAGGCGGTCCCTGTCCCGGTGGGCCTCGCGAGCAGCTCCCGGATAGGGTGGGAGTATCGGCGGGATAGGGGCGGTCTGTCCCGGAGGGACTCGCGAGAGATTCGCGGACAGGGCGGGACATTCGCCGGGCTCCTAGCGAGGGGCTTTCGGAGGGTCGGGACATCCGCCGGGCTCCTCGTGAGGAGCGTCCGGATAGTCGGGACGGTTCCGGAAGCGGTCTGGCCGGGCGGATGGAGTGGGCGGAGTGGCCCGGCCAGGGGCCGGGGTTCAATCCCAGGCTAGCGCACCGCCCGTCTGATACTCCGTGACGCGGGTCTCGAAGAAGTTCTTCTCCTTGCGCAGGTTGGCTTGCTCATCGAGCCACGGCAGCACGCTTTCGGCGCCGGGGAAGGGTTCGGCGAGGCCGACCTGGCGGGCGCGGCGGTTGGCCATGAAGCGGAACTGGGCGGTGTGCAGGTCCGCGTTGTAGCCAAGGATGGGCTCCCGCAGGATGTAGTCGGCGTAGGCGCGCTCGGCGGCTTCGGCTTCGTCCCACAGGGTGCGCAGGGCTGCCGGGTCGAGGGTGAGCTGTTCTTCCTTGAGCAGTTCGCGCACCACGCGGATGCCGAAGGCGCAGTGCAGCACCTCGTCGCGCATGATGTACTGGAGCTGTTCGGCGGCGCCCTTCATGAGGCCGCGGCGCTGCAGTGCGAAGATCGGCGAGAAGCCGTTGTAGAACCAGCAGCCTTCGAAGATCGCCGCGAAGAAGAAGTAGGACAGTGCGAACTCGTGCAGGTTGTCCCGCTCGGCGAGGTCGAAGTCCGGGCGCATCACCCGTTCCAGGCGCCGGTTGGCGAGGGCGATCTTGCCGTGGATGGCCGGCACGACCCGGTAGCGGTTGTAGATCTCCTGCTGGTCGAGGCCGATGGATTCGATGCAGTGCTGGTAGGTCCAGGTGTGCAGGGCTTCCTCGTACACCTGGCGGGCCTGGTAGATCTGCAGCTCGGGGGCGCTCATCTTCTCCATCACCGCCAGGCCGATGTTGCGCATGGCGAGGATGTCGGAGGTGGTGAGGTAGGCCAGTACGTTCTCGAAGACGTGGCGCTCGGCGGACGTGAGCTTGTGGTGGTAGTCGTGCACGTCCTGGGCCATGGAGATTTCCAGCGGCGTCCAGTGGTTGCGGTTGGCCTTGAGGAAGAACTCCCAGGCCCACGGATACTTGAAGGGCGCGAGCTGGTTGATGTCGGTGTGGCCGCCGACGATGCGCTTGTCGGCGGCATTCACCGGTGCCAGCGCGGCGGACTGCGGCGCGCCAGCCGGGCGCATGGGGGCGTCCCAGTCGTTGAAGGGGGCGTTCATTGGCAGGACTCGCATTCCGGGTTGTCGATGGCGCAGAAGCGCGGGGTGTCTTCGCTGGCGGGCGCGGTGTGCTCCCGTTCGCCGGCTTTTTCCATCTGGCTGGCGCCCAGCGTGCGCAGGTAATAGGTGGTCTTGAGGCCGCGCAGCCAGGCGAGCTTGTAGGTCTCGTCCAGCTTGCGGCCCGACGGGGTGGCGAGGTAAAGGTTGAGAGACTGGGCCTGGTCGATCCACTTCTGGCGGCGGGCCGCCGCTTCGATCAGCCACGTGGGGTCGATCTCGAAGGCGGTGGCGTAGCGGGCCTTGAGTTCGTCCGGCACCCGGTCTATACGGGCCAGCGAGCCGTCGAAGTACTTGAGGTCGGCGACCATCACTTCGTCCCACAGGTCGAGGGCCTTGAGGTCGCGCACCAGCGCTTCGTTGACGACGGTGAATTCGCCGGACAGGTTGGATTTGACGTAGAGGTTCTGGTAGGTCGGCTCGATGCTGGCCGACACGCCGACGATGTTGGAGATGGTGGCGGTCGGGGCGATGGCGACGCAGTTGGAGTTGCGCATGCCGTGGCGGGCGATGCGCTCGCGCAGGGCGGTCCAGTCCAGGCGGCTGTCCCGGTTCACTTCCAGGTGGCCGGCACGGGCTTCGGCGAGCAGGTCGAGGCTGTCCAGCGGCAGGATGCCCTTGTCCCACAGGCTGCCGTCGAAGCTGGCGTAGCGGCCCCGTTCGCGGGCCAGTTCGGTGGAGGCCCAGTAGGCCTGGTAGCACACGGCCTCCATGCTGCGGTCGGCGAACTCCACCGCTTCGGCGGAGGCGTAAGGCAGGCCGAGGGCGTACAGACAGTCGGCAAAGCCCATGATGCCGAGCCCCACCGGCCGGTGCTGCAGGTTGGCGCGGCGGGCCTTGGGGGTGGCGTAGAAGTTGATGTCCACCACGTTGTCGAGCATGCGCAGCGCGGTGCCGATGGTGCGGGCCAGCTTGTCGGTGTCGAGCTGGCCGTTCTTCAGGTGGGCGGGCAGATTGACGGAGCCGAGGTTGCACACCGCGGTTTCGCTGTCGGACGTGTTGAGGGTGATCTCGGTGCACAGGTTGGAGCTGTGTACGACGCCCACGTGTTGTTGCGGCGAGCGCAGGTTGCAGGCGTCCTTGAAGGTGATCCACGGGTGGCCGGTCTCGAACAGCATGGTGAGCATCTTGCGCCACAGCTGGACGGCCGGCAGGCGCTTGAAGAGGCGCAGCTCGCCGGCGTCGGCACGGGCCTCGTAGGCGACGTAGGCGGCTTCGAAGTCCTTGCCGTAGCGCTCGTGCAGGTCGGGCACGTCAGACGGGGAGAACAGGGTCCACTCGGCGTTGTCCATGACGCGCTGCATGAACAGGTCGGGGACCCAGTTGGCGGTGTTCATGTCGTGGGTGCGCCGCCGCTCGTCGCCGGTGTTCTTGCGCAGGTCGAGGAACTCCTCGATGTCCAGGTGCCAGGTCTCCAGGTAGGCGCACACCGCGCCCTTGCGCTTGCCGCCCTGGTTTACGGCGACGGCGGTGTCGTTGACCACCTTGAGGAAGGGAATGACGCCCTGGCTGTGGCCGTTGGTGCCTTTGATGCGGCTGCCGAGGGCGCGCACAGGAGTCCAGTCGTTGCCGAGGCCGCCGGCGTATTTCTGCAGCAGCGCGTTCTCCTTGACGGCCTGGTAGATGCCCTCCAGATCGTCCGAGACCGTGGTGAGGTAGCAGGAGGACAGCTGGGAGTGGCGCGTGCCGCTGTTGAACAGGGTCGGCGTCGAGCACATGAAGTCGAAGCTCGAGATCAGCCCGTAGAACTCGATGGCACGGGCCTCCCGGTCGATCTCATTGAGGGCGAGGCCCATCGCGACGCGCATGAAGAAGATTTGCGGCAGCTCGATGCGGCGGCCGTCCTCGTGCAGGAAATAGCGGTCGTAGAGGGTCTGCAGGCCCAGGTAGCCGAACTGCAGGTCGCGTTCTGGGCGCAGGGCGGCGGTGAGGCGGGCCAGGTCGAAGTCGGCCAGGCGCGGGTCGAGCAGCCCGGCGGCGATCCCGCGGCCGACGAATTCCGGCAGCTGCTCGGCGTACAGCCCGGCCAACGCATCCAGTTGCACGCCGTGGCCCAGCACCTCCCGCGCCAGGCTGACCAGCAGCAGGCGCGCGGTGGCCTGGTTGTAGCCGGGTTCGCGCTCGATCAGCCCGCGGGCGGAGAGGATCAGGGCCTGGTCCACGTCGGCGAGGGGCACCCCGTCGTAGAGGTTGCGGAGGGCGTGATCGAGGATGGTCTGGGGGCTGACGCCATCGCCCAGGCCGGCGCAGGCTGCCCGGCAGTTGGCCAGCAGGCGGGCGGTGTCGAGGGGGATGCGGCGCTCGCCGTCCAGCACGTGGAGGACAGTCGCGGTGGCGGCGTCGACCGGCACGGAGGCCCGTTCCGCCGACCGGCGCTCCCGGTACAGCACATAGGCGCGGGCCACGTCGTGCTCGCCGGAGCGCATCAGGGCCAGTTCGACCTGATCCTGGATGTCCTCGATGGACACCGTGCCGCCGTCCGGCAGGCGGCGGGTGAGGGCGCGCAGCACGGTGTCGGTGAGGCGGCCGACGATCTCGCGGACGCGGGACGAGGCGGCGCTGGCGTTGCCTTCCACGGCGAGGAAGGCCTTGGTCATGGCCACGGCGATCTTGTCGGCGTTGAAGGCGACGACGGCCCCGTTGCGGCGGATGACCTGCAGCGCGGCGACGGCGGATTCATGGCTGCCGGCGTGGCTCGGCGGGGATTTCAGGATGGCGGTCTGCAAAGCGGGTTCTCCGTGTCCGGGGGGCGGAGAGCCGAGGGCGCTGCCTTTGCACGATGGCGGGAATCCGGCAGGGCGGCCCACTACGCAACGGCGGCAAGACTCCTCGTTTCAGGGACACCCCGCCCCAAAAGCGCAAAAAGGATTGGGCCATGGCAGGTCTCCTGACTCTCGGGTCCGCGTGTCGTGCCGGCCTTCCCGGAGCGCATCCAGTGGCTGTGGGGGCACGAAACTCGCCGATTACAGTTGCGGGGGCAGTGCCGGCATTGAGACCGTGGTCTCGCACCGGCTTCCCTTTTCATCCCCTTGCGGGGAACCAATGACGGGGCGGAGTGTAGGCGGCGGCTGGTGGGGATGTCAATGCGTTGATCGGCTATTTAGTGATTGAGGTGATTTATGGATCAACCAATAGTAGGTCTTGGTTCTGGGGGTATCGCTGGGTGAGCGCACCTGATCCTCCATGGGGATGCAGGCGTTACGGCCGATGGATGTGCGGGGGGACACCTGCTTGCTGTTCGTGGCGCTGACTCCGGTGCTTGCATCCACGTAAGGATCACTTTATGTTCAAACGACTGTACGAGGACGGAGTATCAGAAGTGGCTGCACCGAAAGCTGTCGAAACCCCCAATGCGGACACCCGCGAACGAATTCTCGATGCGGCCGAGCGCCTCTTCATGGCGAACGGCTACGAAGGGACGTCGATGCGCCAGATCACCAGCGGGGCAGGCGTCAACCTGGCAGCGGTGAATTACCACTTCGGCTCCAAGGAGTCCCTGATGCAGGAGGTCTTCCGCCGGCGGCTCGACTGGCTCAACGATGAGCGCATGCGCATCCTCGACGCGCTGGAGCGGGAATCGGCGGGCAAGCCGTTGAAGCCGTCGCAGATCGTGGATGGTTTTTTCGGGACGCTGCTGCGCCTGGCCGACAACGAGGCCCGCGGCGGCATGACTTTCCTGCGCCTGCTCGGGCGAACCCTCACCGAGCCCACCGAGTTCATCCATACCTTTCTCGCCCGCGAATACCGGACCGTCGTCGAGCGCTACAAGGAAGCGCTGTTCAAGGCGCTGCCGGATGTGCCCAAGGCCGAGATCGTCTGGCGCTTCCACTTCATGCTCGGCGCCACCTCGTTCGCGATCGCCGGCATCGACGCGTTGCGCGTCGTGACGGACTGGCAGATCGAGGACGAGGCTGAGATGGACCGCTTCGACAGGCTGCTGCCGCGCCTGATGTCCTTCCTGCTCGGTGGCCTGCGGGCGCCGTTGCCGCAGTTTGGGGGCGTTGCGGATTGACTGAGCCTGGGTCCCGGCGTGATGTTTTGTGCAGCTGGGACCTGCAGCGGAGCGGGCGAACGCCTTTGAGAAGGGCGGCCCACCATCCTTTCCCTGACACCCTTGTCTGTGCAGGCACACAAAAAAGACTTGCCGGCTCGAAGTAGCATCCTTATTATTAAACGAACGTTTGAACTACAGTTGGCTGGAAAAGCCTTGAGGTCGCAAGGCTGTTTTTTTGCCATGAAATTAAAACGAACGTTTGCGCAATTTGGTTTCGATGTTCTTGCTTATTACAAAAGTACAGAAGGAGACGACTCGATGCGAAACATGGTGCAGCCCCGCCTGATCCCCTGCCTCCTGACAGGGCTGGCATTTTCCGGTGCAGCAACGGCCGCCGGCTTCCAGCTCATGGAGCAGAACGGCTCGGGCCTTGGGACGGCCTATGCCGGCCAAGCCGCAGTTGCGGAGGATGCCAGCACGATCTATTTCAATCCGGCCGGAATGACGCTGCTGTCGGGCACCCACAACTTCAGCGCGGTGACGACGGTGATCAACCGCAGCACGCGTTTCACGAATGAGGGAACCACGCCGATGCCGGTCATCAATCCACTGACCGGTGCCCCCACCGGCGCCTTCCATGCAGTCGGCGATTCGGGCGGCAACGGCGGCGGTGCGCACCTGGTGCCGGCGATCTACTACGCCTATGCCTTGTCGCCCGACTGGCGGCTGGGCCTCGGGATAGGGCCGACCTTCGCCGACGAGACGGAATACGACAGCACCTTCGCCGGACGTTTCTCCGGTCAGAAGACCCGCATTCGCCACATCAACGTCAATCCCTCCGTCGCCTACCGGGTCAATGAGCAACTGTCCCTCGGCTTCGGCGTCGATTACGTCGACAGCAAGATCGAATTCACGCAGGCGACACCCTATGTCGGTGCACCGGTCGGGCGGCTGAAAGGGGACGGTCGGGCCTGGGGCTACAACGCCGGCCTGATGTACCAGTTCGATCCGGCAACCCGGCTGGGCGTGAGCTACCGCTCCAAGGTCAAGGTCGACCTCGACGGCACGCAGACCGTCACCGGCCTGATCGATCGGTCGATCACCGCCTCCATCGAAACGCCGGACACCTTGTCCGTCGCGCTGCACCACAAACTTGACGAGCGCTGGACCCTGCTGGGCGATTACACCTGGACCGGCTGGAGCAGTCTGCAGGCCCTTGCGCCCAAGGTGGCTGCCAGCGGCGCATCGGCCACGGCACCGCTCCGCTATAACTTCAAGGACACTTGGCGAGTTGGCGTCGGCGCCACCTGGCAGTACAACCAGGACTGGAAGCTGCGTGCCGGCACCGCGTACGACAAGAATCCAATTCCGGACGACGCAAGCCGCACGATGACCGTACCCGACGCAGACCGCATCTGGTTGGCCTTCGGTGCCAAGTGGACTGTTGCGCCCAAGACCAGCCTCGACTTCGGCTACGCCCACCTGTTTCTCAAGGACACCCACACGGCGCGGGCGGTCACGAACACCGCCGAGACGGTGACGCTGCAGACCGTGCGCGGCAAATTTGAAAACAGTGTCGATCTGCTTTCCATCCAGCTGAACTACGGCTTCTGATCCACGATGACGATTTATATTACCCTTAATGCATAATTCTGATCACCAAAGGAGACAGCCCTTGAACAAGTTGATCGTAAGAAAGGCGGCGGTTCTCGGCGCCGGCGTGATGGGTGCGCAGATCGCCGCCTACCTCGCCAATGCCGATGTGCCCGTCGTGCTGTTCGACCTCCCTTCCAAGGACGGCGACAAAAGCGCGGTCGTAAGGAAAGCCCTCGACGGCCTCAAGAAGCTCGACCCGGCGCCGCTGGCGAGCAAGGACACGCTGCGCTACATCGACGCCGCCAACTACGAGGAGCACCTACCGCTGCTCGCCGACTGCGACCTGGTCATCGAGGCCATCGCCGAGCGCATGGACTGGAAACACGACCTCTACGCGAAGATCAGTCCCTTCCTGGCCTTGGACGCGGTGATTGCGTCGAACACCTCCGGCTTGTCGATGAATGTGCTGGAACAAGGCCTGCCGGAAGCGCTGCGTTCCCGCTTCTGCGGCGTGCACTTCTTCAACCCGCCGCGCTACATGCATCTGGTGGAGCTCATCGCCACGCAGCACACCGATGCCGCGCTGCTTGATGCGCTGGAAACCTGGCTCACGTCCCGCCTCGGCAAAGGTGTGATCCGCGCGCTGGACACACCGAACTTCATCGCCAACCGCATCGGCGTCTTCTCCATCCTGGCGGTGATGCACCACACCCAGGCTTTCGGCCTCGGCTTCGACGAGGTGGATGCGCTGACCGGCCCCAAGATCGGCCGGCCGAAGAGTGCCACCTACCGGACCGCCGACGTGGTCGGTCTGGACACGCTGGCCCACGTCATCAAGACGATGCAGGACACGTTGCCCGACGATCCCTGGCATGCGCACTTCACGACGCCGCCCTGGCTGACGCGGCTGATCGAGCAGGGCGCGCTGGGACAGAAGACCCGCTGCGGCATTTTCCGCAAGCAGGGCAAGGAGATCCAGGTGCTTGACTTGGCCGAGCAGGGCTATCGGCTGTCGTCCGGTGAGATCGCCGAGGAGGTCGCCGTGATCCTCAAGCTCCGGAACCCCGCCGAGAAATTCGCCGTGCTGCGGGCGTCGCCGCATCCGCATGCACAATTCCTGTGGGCGATCTTCCGCGACATCTTCCATTACGCCGCCGTGCAGCTTGAAAACGTCGCCGACAATGCTCGCGACCTCGACCTGGCCATGCGCTGGGGCTTCGGCTGGGCGCAAGGGCCGTTCGAAACCTGGCAGGCTGCTGGCTGGGCGGCCACCGCCGAGGCCGTGGCAGCCGAAATCGCCGCCGGCAAGGCTATGAGCAACGCGCCACTGCCGGCCTGGGCGCTGGAAGCCGGCCGCAGTGGCGTGCATACGCCGGAGGGTTCCTGGTCGGCCCGCCGGAATGCCTACGTGCCACGTTCCGACCTGCCGGTCTATCGGCGTCAGCTCTTCCCCGAGCGCGTGCTCGGCGAAAGCGCGGCGTCGCCGGAGCAGTCCGGCGAGACCCTGTACGAGAACGACGGCGTGCGCCTGTGGCGCCTACCGGCGGTCGATGCCGGCATCGGCATCGTGTCGATCAAGCCGAAGATGCACACCATCGGCAACGAGGTGCTGGATGGCATTATCGCTGCGGTGCGCCAGGCGGAACGCACCCTCGACGGTCTTGTCGTCTGGCACGAGGCGCCGTTTGCCGTTGGTGCCAACCTGCAGCAGGTGGCGGAAGCCATCGGCGCCGGTCGCTTCGACGTGCTCGAAGCGACCGTCGAGAAATTCCAGCGCGCCTCGCAGGCGTTGAAATACGCCCAGGTCCCAGTCGTTGCCGCGGTGCAGGGCATGGCGCTCGGCGGTGGCTGCGAGTTCGTGATGCATGCGGGCAAGCGCGTGCTGGCGCTGGAAAGCTATGTGGGTCTGGTGGAGGCTGGCGTCGGCCTGATCCCGGCAGGCGGCGGCTGCAAGGAGTTCGCGCTGCGCGCCGCCGACCTGGCCGCCCAGTCGGTGACGCCGACGGAGGTATTTAACTTTCTGCAGCCGGTGTTCCAGACTATCGCGATGGCGAAGGTAGCGAAGAGCGCGCAGGAAGCCATCGATTACGGCTTCGCCCGGCCGTCGGACACGATCCTGTTCAACCCCCACGAACTGCTGTGGGTGGCCATCCGCGAGGCCCGCGCGCTGGCCGATGCCGGCCATGCGCCACCGCCGCTAGCGCGCGGCATCCCGGTCGCCGGCAAGAACGGCATCGCCACCTTCGAGATGATGCTGGTGAACATGAAGGAGGGCGGCATGATCTCCGCCCACGACTATAAGGTCGCCAAGGCCGCCGCCACCGCCTTGTGCGGCGGCGAGGTGGAAACCGGCAGCCTAGTGGACGAGGAATGGCTGCTCACCGTCGAGCGTCGCCTGTTCGTCGAGCTGCTGAAGGATCCCCTCACGCAGGCCCGTATCCAGCACATGCTGGAAACCGGCAAGCCGCTGCGCAACTGATCGGGCCAAGGAGACAAAACCATGAGCAAACAGATTCAAGACGCCTACATCGTCGCCGCAACCCGTCTGCCGGTGGCCAAGCGCAACGGCGCGTTCCGCAATGTCCGTCCGGACGACATGCTGGCCGCGGTCCTCAAATCCGTCGTGGCCCAGGTGCCGGGCGTCGATCCGGCACTGATCGGCGATGTCATCGTCGGCTGCGCGATGCCGGAGGCGGAGCAGGGCATGAACGTCGCCCGCATCGGCCTGCTGCTGGCCGGGCTGCCGACCAGTGTGCCGGGGCTGACGATCAACCGCTTCTGCTCGTCCGGCGTGCAGGCGGTGGCCGACGCGGCCAACCAGATCCGCCTCGGCCTCGCCGACGTGATGATTGCCGCCGGCACCGAGTCGATGAGCGTGATGCCGCAGATGATGGGCAACAAGATGTCGATGAACCCGGCGATCTTCGCCCATGAGGAGAACCTGGGCATCGCCTACGGTATGGGCCTCACCGCCGAGAAGGTCGCCCAGCAATGGAAGGTCGGCCGCGAGGCACAGGACCAGTTCGCACTGGCCTCCAATCAGAAAGCCTGCGCGGCGATCCTGGCCGGCCATTTCAACGCCGAGACGAGGCCTTACAGCTTCACAGAACACGTTCCCGATCTGAGCAGCGGCCAGATCCGCGCCCGCCAGCGTACCGTCGAGGTGGACGAAGGGCCGCGCCAGGATGCCTCGCTGGAGAGGCTTGGCAAATTGAAGCCGGTGTTCAACGTGTGTGGCTCGGTTACCGCTGGCAATTCGTCGCAGATGTCGGATGGCGCCGGGGCAGTGATGCTGGTGTCGGAGAAGATCCTGCGGGAACACAATCTGACGCCACTGGC
This sequence comes from Zoogloea sp. JDB1, assembly GCF_056724025.1. Taxonomy (NCBI): domain Bacteria; kingdom Pseudomonadati; phylum Pseudomonadota; class Betaproteobacteria; order Rhodocyclales; family Zoogloeaceae; genus Zoogloea; species Zoogloea sp. JDB1. Next base: position 3,918,030 of record NZ_CM161496.1, on the reverse strand, counting down.
CCGCTTCGCCGGCTATGCCGTTGCCGGCGTGGCGCCGGACATCATGGGCATCGGTCCGGTGGCGGCGATTCCGAAGGCGCTGGCCCAGGCCGGTATCCGCCAGGACGAGCTGGACTGGATCGAGCTGAACGAAGCTTTCGCCGCCCAGTCGCTGGCGGTGATGCAGGAGCTTGGCCTCGATCCGGCCAAGGTCAACCCGCTCGGCGGCGCCATCGCCCTCGGCCATCCCCTCGGGGCCACCGGTGCGATCCGTACCGCCACGGTGGTGCACGGCCTGCGGCGTACAGGTGGCCGCTACGGCATGGTGACAATGTGCATCGGCACCGGTATGGGCGCCGCCGGCATCTTCGAGCGCGTCTGAGGGGATACGCTCCACCACACTTGGCAGGGCTTTCCTCCGTTCCATCCACATTGACGATCGACCACAAGAAGAACAGAGCATGAAGCCCAGCTGGCTCGCCAAACTTCCGCCCGCGTGGCGTGCCCGTATGGTGCGCCTGGGCTTCAATCTGCACCCGGCCTTCCGCGGCACGGGCGGACGGGTCGTACATGTGGCGCGGGACCTGCGCCATATCCGCATCGCGCTGCCTCTGTCGTGGAAGACCCGCAACATCGTCGGTTCGCTGTACGGAGGCTCGCTGTTCGCCATCACCGATGGGGCGCACCCGATGATGCTGATGGTGGCGCTGGGCGAGGGCTACATTGTGTGGGACAAGGCGGCGAGCATCCGTTACCGCAAGCCGGGCTACACGACGCTGTACGCCGACTTCGTGCTGAGCCCGGAAGATCTGGCCGACATCCGAGCCGCGCTGGCACAGCAGCCGGAGCTGGAGAGGACTTTCCAGGTCGAGTTGAAGGACGCCCACGGCGTCGTGCATACGGTGGTCGAGCGCACCGTCTATATCGCCGAGAAAAATTTCTACCGGAAGAAATCCGCTGGAGGAGAGCAATGAGTCAATTTCATCGTTTCGCCGGGGCGGCCTTGCTGGCGGCCTTGTTGGCCTCGCCCGGGCTGCACGCTGCGGAAGTGGCCGGCGTCAAGATCGACGAGCGGGCCCGCGTCGGCAACAGCGAGCTGGTGCTGAACGGTGCTGGCCTGCGCAGCAAGCTGTTCATCAAGCTCTATGTCGGTGCGCTGTATGTGCCGCAGAAGAGCGGCACGGCCGCTGCACTGATCGACGCCACCACGCCGCGCCGCATGAGCCTGCGCCTGCTGCGCGACATCAGCGCCGATACGCTGCATTCGGCGCTGGAGGAAGGGTTGGCCCACAACAATACGCCCGCCGAGCTGGAGGCCGTGAAGCCTCAGTCCGAACAGTTCGGCAGCCTGATGCGCAGCCTCGGCAAGGTGCACGAGGGCGACAGCGTGGCCCTCGATTTCAGTGGCGATGGCGTGGCCTTGAGCGTCAACGGCGAATCCCGTGGCAAGGTTGCCGGCGGCGCGTTCGCCAAGGCCTTGCTGAAGGTCTGGCTCGGCGACAAGCCGGCGGATGCCGGGCTCAAGAAAGCGCTGCTCGGCAACTGACCGGCCAGCCGAGGAGACAGACATGGACAGAATCTGGCTGCAAAGCTATCCGGCGGGTATCCCGGCGGACATCGATATCGAACACATTCCGTCGCTGGTGGCCTTGCTGGGGCAGGCGTGCAAGACCTACGCGGACAAAGTCGCCTACATCAGCATGGGCAAGGAGATGACTTACCGCCAGCTCGACGAGGCTTCCCGCGCCTTCGCCGGCTGGCTGCAGTCGCGGGGACTGCAGAAGGGCGACCGCGTCGCGCTGATGATGCCGAACCTGCTGCAATACCCGGTGGCCCTGTTCGGCACCCTGCGGGCCGGCTGCGTGGTGGTCAATTGCAATCCGCTGTACACCCCGCGGGAACTGGAGCATCAGCTCAAGGACTCCGGTGCGGCGGCCATCGTCATCGTTGAGAATTTCGCCCACACGCTGGAGCAGGTACTGCCCCGAACGACTGCGCTGCGCCACGTCATCGTGACGCCGATGGGCGAGATGCTGGGCACGTTGAAGGGAGCACTGGTCAATCTGGTCGTCCGCCGCGTCAAGAAGATGGTGCCGGCCTGGTCCATCCCGACGGCGATCGACTTCAGCACTGCCCTCGCTGTGGGGCAGCGCCAGCGCTTCAAGCCGGTGCCGCTCGGCCAGCAGGATCTGGCCTTCCTGCAATACACCGGCGGCACGACGGGCATCTCGAAGGGGGCGATGCTGACCCACGCCAACATCGCATCGAACGTCACTCAGGCCTACAACTGGATCCGCCCGGCGGTGCGCGAAGGGCAGGAGATCATCGTCACCGCCTTGCCGCTGTACCATGTCTTTGCGCTGACGGCGAACTGCCTGACTTTCCTGATGATCGGCGCAACGAACCTGCTGATCGCCAACCCCCGAGACATTCCGGGCTTCGTGAAGGAGTGGTCGAAGTACCCGGTGACGGTGTTCACCGGCGTCAATACGCTGTTCAACGCGCTGCTCAACAACCCCGACTTCGTGAAGCTCGACTTCTCCACGATGCGCGTCACCCTCGGCGGCGGCATGGCGGTGCAGGCGCCGGTGGCCGAGCGCTGGCGTCAGACCACCGGCACGCCGCTACTGCAGGCCTACGGGCTGACCGAGACCTCGCCGGCGGCGACCATCAACCCCCTCGACATGGACGCCTTCAATGGGGCGATCGGCCTGCCGATCTCGTCCACCGAGATCTCGATCCGCGATGAAGCGGGGAGCGAGGTGCCCATTACCCAGATCGGGGAGATCTGCATTCGCGGCCCGCAGGTGATGAAAGGCTACTGGCAGCGCCCGGAAGAAACCGCCAACGCCTTTCATCCGGATGGTTTCCTGCGCACCGGAGACATGGGCTATGTGGACAAGCAGGGCTTCGTCTTCCTGGTGGACCGCAAGAAGGACATGATCTTGGTGTCGGGCTTCAACGTGTACCCCAACGAGGTCGAAGAGGCGGTGGCGATGCATCCTGGCGTTGGTGACGTGGCGGCAATCGGTGTCGCCGATGAGCATTCCGGCGAGGCGGTGAAGATATTCGTTGTCCGCAAGGACCCGGCATTGACCGAAAAAGCGCTGATCGAGCACTGCCGCACCGTGCTGACCGGCTACAAAGTACCCAAACATGTGGAGTTTCGCGATGACCTGCCGCGCACCAACGTCGGCAAGATCCTGCGTCGCGCATTGAAGGAGGCTGCCTGAATGTCGATTCCCGCTTCGTTGAACAAGAATCTCGCGCTGCCGGTGATCTGCGCGCCGATGTTCATCGTATCCAACCCCGATCTGGTCATCGCCCAGTGCCTCAGCGGCGTCATCGGTTCCTTTCCGGCGCTGAACGCGCGCCCGCAGGAACTGCTCGACGACTGGCTGACGCGCATCCGCGCCACGCTGGAGGAGAGCCCGGCGGCCGCGCCCTTCGCGGTGAACCAGATCATCCATCCGTCGAACACGCGGCTGGAGCACGACATGGCCCTGTGCGTGAAGCACGAGGTGCCACTGATCATCACCAGCCTGTCGGCACCGACCCTTATCGTGCCGCAGGTGCATGCCTACGGCGGCCTGGTCTTTCATGACGTGATCAGCGTGCGCCACGCGGAAAAGGCGCTGGAGGCCGGTGTGGACGGCTTGATCCTGGTCTGCGCCGGTGCGGGCGGTCACGCCGGCATCCTGAGTCCCTTCGCGCTGGTCGGCGAGATCCGCAAGTTCTACGACGGCCCGATCGCGCTGTCCGGCGCCATCACCAATGGTGCCAGCATCCTCGCCGCGCAGGCCTTGGGGGCCGACTTCGCCTACATCGGCTCGCGCTTCATCGCGACGGAGGAGGCCAACGCCGCCGACGCCTACAAACAGGCACTGCTCGAGTCCACGGCCCAGGATGTGGTCTACACGCCGTACTTCACCGGTGTGCACGGCAACTATCTCAAGAAGAGCATCCTCGCCGCTGGACTCAACCCGGAAGATCTGCCGGTCCGCGACAAGAGCGCCATGAGCTTCGGCAAGGACAACGACGCCAAGGCCTGGCGCGACATCTGGGGCGCAGGGCAGGGCGTCGGCACCATCGACGACGTGCTGCCGGCAGCGGATGTCATCGCCCGGATGAAGCACGAGTACCTGACTGCCAGGGCTGACCTGTTGGGCAAGTCCTTCTGACCCGTCGCCCGATTTGCTGAGCCGGTCCGGAGCGGGTCGGCGTGGCGGTCGGGATTGAGCAAGCCCCACGCATTTCATGTCTTGTTCCTGGCCGCCGTATGGCGGCACAGGGCTGAACCGATTACGCCTTCAAACTAAAACGAACGATTGACCAAGGAGAACGAAATGAGTGATTACCGCGCCCCGATCAAGGACATGCGTTTCGTCATGGACGAACTGACCGCTTTCAACGAGATCACCAATTTGCCCGGTTGTGAGGAGGCGACGCCGGACCTGGCCGACGCCATTCTCGACGAAGCTGCAAAGTTTGCCGGCGAGGTGCTGGCACCGCTCAACCCCATCGGTGACAGGCAGGGCTGCACCCTCGGCGCCAACGGCGTGACTACGCCGGTAGGCTGGAAAGCGGCCTACCAGCAGTATCGCGACGCCGGCTGGAACGGCATTACGTTGCCTGCCGAGTTCGGCGGCCAGGGCCTGCCCGACCTGCTCGGTATCGCCGTCAAGGAGATGATCTGCTCGGCGAACATGGCCTTTTCCCTCGGCCCGCTGCTGACCACTGGCGCTGTCGAAGCCCTGCTGACCTGCGCCAGCGATGAACTGAAAGCGACCTACCTGGAAAAGATGGTGTCCGGCGAATGGACCGGCACGATGAACTTGACTGAGCCCCAGGCCGGCTCCGATCTGGCCCTGATCCGCTCCCGCGCCGAGCCGCAGGCCGACGGTAGTTACCGGGTCTTCGGACAGAAGATCTTCATCACCTACGGCGACCACGACATGACCGAGAACATCGTGCATCTCGTTCTCGCCCGCCTGCCGGACGCCCCGGCCGGCGTGAAGGGCATCTCGATGTTCCTGGTGCCCAAGTTCCTGGTGAATGCCGACGGGGCGCTGGGCCCACGCAACGACGCCCATTGCGTGTCGATCGAGCACAAGCTTGGCATCCATGCCAGCCCGACCTGCGTGATGGCCTTCGGCGACAAGGACGGCGCGGTCGGCTACCTGCTCGGCGAAGCCAACCGGGGCCTCGAGTACATGTTCATCATGATGAACCAGGCTCGCCTCGGTGTCGGCCTGCAGGGCATCGCCCTCGGCGAGCGTGCCTACCAGCAAGCGCTGGCCTACGCCCGTGACCGCAAGCAGGGCCGCGATGCGCTGACCGGTGAAGCCTTGGTGAGCATCGACAAGCACCCGGACGTCCGCCGCATGTTGATGCTGATGAGGGCCCGCGTCGAAGCCTGCCGCGCGCTGACCTATTACACCGCCGGCCTGCTCGACCTGGCCCACAAGCACCCGGATGCCGAGCAGCGCAAGCGGAGTCTTTACCTGGCCGAGCTGATGATCCCCATCGTCAAGGGCGGCGGCACCGAAATGGGGATCGAGGTGACTTCGCTCGGCGTGCAGATCCACGGTGGCATGGGTTTCATCGAGGAGACCGGCGCCGCCCAACACTGGCGCGACTCGCGCATCACGACGATCTACGAAGGCACTACCGGCATCCAGGCCAACGACCTGCTGTTCCGCAAACTGATGCGAGACCAGGGGGCTACCGTCAAAGCGGTGTTCGGCGAAATCCACACCACTGCCAAGGCGCTAGGCGCCTCCGGGCAGCAGGAACTGCAGGCCATCGGCCACAAGCTCGGCAATGCGTTGAAGGCATGGACGATTGCCACCGAGTGGCTGGCCGGCAACGCCAAACACGGCCTTGGCGGTGTACTGACCGCCGCCGTGCCCTACCTGCACCTGGCTGTCACGGTCTGCGGCGGCTGGATGATGGGCAAGGCCGCGCTGGCCGCCGCCGGCCATTTGGCCAGCGGTAACGGCGATCCGGTTTTCTACCGCAACAAGCTCGCCACGGCCCGCTTCTACGCGGACCAGTTGCTGCCCCAGGCCGCGGCTTTTGCCGAGACCGTGATGAGCGGTGACGCGGCGATTGCAGAAGTAGGGGATGAGCTGTTCGCGTAGCCCGATCGATTGGACAGGCTGCCTCACCACGGCAGGCAACCTGTTTACTCGGATCGGGATGTGCTGCGCCAAGCTGAATCAGCGCCTGATATCGACGATGACACGACCGCGCAACTTGCCGGCGAGGATCGCCGGAGCCAGTTCGATGGCTTCGCTCAGGCCGATCTCATGGGCGATCAGGCCCAGCTTGTCGATGTCCAGATCGCGGCCGAGGCGCTGCCAGGCCTCGAGGCGGCGCGGCCGGGGGCACATCACGCTGTCGACGCCGGCCAGGGTCACGCCGCGCAGGATGAAAGGCGCGACGCTGGCTGGCAGATCCATGCCGCCGGCCAGGCCACAGGCGGCGACGGTGCCGCCGTACTTCATGCTGGCGCAGACATTGGCAAGCACATGGGAGCCGACCACATCCACCGCACCGGCCCAGCGTTCCTTGGCGAGGGGCTTGCCGGGCGCGCTGAACTCGTCGCGGGACAGGACTTCGGCGGCGCCGAGCTGGCGCAGGTAAGGCTCTTCCTCCATGCGGCCGGTGGTGGCGATGACCCGGTAGCCCAGTTTGGACAGCAGCGCGACCGCGACGCTGCCGACGCCGCCACCGGCGCCGGTGACCAGGATGTCGCCCTGGTCCGGTGTCACACCGTTGCGCTCCAGGGCCATCACACACAGCATCGCGGTATAACCCGCGGTCCCGATGGCCATTGCCTGGCTCGGCGTGAAGCTGGCCGGCAGCGGAACCAGCCAGTCGCCGTTGAGGCGAGCCTTCTCGGCGAGACCGCCCCAATGCACTTCACCCACGCCCCAACCGTTGAGCACTACGAGGTCACCGGCACGGTAACCCGGATGGAGGCTCTCCTCGACGGTGCCAACCAGGTCGATGCCCGGCACCATCGGAAAGCGCCGCACCACAGGGCTCTTGCCTGTGATCGCCAGCGCGTCCTTGTAGTTGAGCGTGGAATATTGGACCCGCACGGTCACGTCGCCGTCAGGCAGACCGGCTTCGTCGATGTCGCGCAGCGTGGTGCGGTAACCGGCCTCGTCCTTTTCGATCAGGATTCCCTTGAACATGCTCACCCTCCGTTTAAATTAGACTGATCGTCTAGTAATAGACAAAAAAACTCACCGGGGCAGCCCAGCGAAGAAAAAATCGGCGAAGACTTCCAGCGGCCTGCTTGATGCTTCCAGCTTGGCGCGTAGCACTGCGCCCTCCCAGCCGATCCAGAAGCAGTTCGCCAGGCGTTGGCAATCGGCGTCGGCGGCGATCGCGCCACCTGCCCGCGCCACTTCCAGGCATGTGGCCACACGGTTTTCCCAGTCGGCAAAAGCTGCCGAGAGCTGCAGGCGCAGGGCGTCCGGCAGGCTGGCGGTTTCCTGGCCCAGATTGCCGACCAGGCAGCCACGGCGGAATTCGAAGCGCGCCATGCCGTCGGCGGCATCGGCGACGAAATTGCGCAGGCGTAGCAGTGGCGGCTGGCTTTCGTCGAGCAGGAAGCGGTCGAGCTTGCGGGCGAAGTAGCCGGCGTAACGCTCGATCAGCGCGGCGCCGAAGGCTTCCTTGCTGTTGAAGAAATGGTAGAAGGATCCCTTCGGCACGCCCACACGGGAGAGGATCTGGTCAATGCCGGTGGCGGAAAAGCCCCTTTCGGTGAGCACCTCTACGCCAGCGCGCAGCAGTGCCTCGCGGGTTTCACTGAAGCCGTTGGCGCTCTTTGGTGGACGGCCTCGGCGGCGCGGAGTGGCGGTGGAGGCGGGGGGCTGAAGGTCCATGGGGTTAAATTAGACTGATCGTCTCAAAAAATCAACCCCCCGCTTGTGAAGAAGTGGAATACGACCCACCTCAGGGGCGCCCCGTTTTCGAGTATGGGTTTTCATCCCATGAAAAAATCATGAAAGAATAAAATTTTATAGATGCATAAGAACAATCAAAACACCTGAAAACGTAGTCGCAGTATTCTCAACACGTCTCCTCCACCCCTCCTCCTTTGGTGTGGAATTAAGCCCAGGCCTCAATGAGCCTGGGTTTTTTTTGCACTCTTCTCCTGCCGGACTGAGCGTTGCCAACGCGGCGTGTGGCGCCTATGGTGATCTATGTCGGACAGGATGTAATAACGTTGCCGACGCTCCCGCCCGCGCCTAGCCTCATCGGCTGCAGGCAGAACATGAACCTGTTCTACGCTGCAAGGAGATCCCCATGAGCACCGGCACGTACAAGGTCGGCTATTTCGTCGGCAGTCTGTCGAGCACTTCGATCAATCGAATGCTGGCCAAGGCGCTGGTGCGGCTGGCTCCGCCGGAACTGGAGCTGACTGAAATCCCGATCCGCGACCTACCGCTTTACAGCCAGGACTACGACGCGGATTTTCCGCCGGTCGCCTGCGGCTTCAAGAAAGCAATCACCGATTCCGACGCGATTCTCTTTGTCACGCCAGAATTCAACCGCTCCATTCCCGGCGGTCTCAAGAACGCAATCGACTGGGCAAGCCGTCCGTGGGGCAACAACTCCTTCGCCCGCAAGCCCGCAGCGGTCATCGGTACTTCACCCGGCGCCATTGGCACCGCGGTGGCGCAGCAGAGCCTGCGCGGCGTGCTGTGCTTCTGCAACGCACCTCTGATGAATACTGTCGAAGCCTATCTCCAGTTCAAACCGGGCCTCATCACCGAAGATGGGCAGGTGACGGACCCGTCGACGGAGCAATTCCTGAGCAACTACATGAAGGAGTTCCATGCCTTCATCGTGCGGGTGTTGACGGTGCTGCCGCGCGAAAGCTGAACTAGCCGGTCTCATCCAGCAAACGCGTGATTGTGTCGCGCAACCAGGCCACTGCCGGGTCGGCGTGGTTGCGGGGGTGCCAGGCCAGTCGAAGGCCGAAGCCCCGGTCGTCGAAGGGCAGGTCGAACATGTCGAGTACGCTGGCGAAGCGGCTTTTCAGCATCGATGGCAGTGTGCATGCGTAATCCGAGTTGCGCAGGATTTCCGGCACCAGCATGAATTTCTCGACGGATACCACCACCCGGCGGTGGCGTCCGCTTTCTGCCAGCGTCTCGTCGATGTAGCCGCTGAAGTGCCCACCGAACTCTGTCACCAGAACATGCTGCAAGCAGCAGTAGGCGTCCATATCGAGGGGCGCCGTGCCGCGTGGATGGCCCTTGCGCTGGGCCATCACGAAGGAGCCGTGAAGTAGCGGCCTGACTTTCATCGATACGGGCAAGAGGCGCTCAGACGCAATGAGCAGGTCGACGTCACCGCCTTCCATCTGCGCCGCGATCAGGCTGGCGTCGGGGTTACGGAAGGCGACGCGTACGCCGGACCCGGCGCAGGACGCGAGCTTCTCGATCAGCGGCAACCCCAGCACGACCATCGCGGTATCGTTGGCTGCGATCTGGAACGTGCGTTCGTCCGTGAGCGGGTCGAAGCTCGGCCGATATTGCACGACCGACTCCAGATCCTTCAGCACGGAATGAAGGACTGGCCCCAGGGCCAAGGCTCGGGCCGTCGGCGTCATGCCGCGGCCGGCCTCGGCAGGCAGCAAAAGCGGGTCGTCGAAGATATGACGCAGGCGGGCCAATTGGGCTGACAGCGCTGGCTGGCTGATATGCAGGCGCCGCGCGGCGCGGGTTACGTTGCATTCAGCCAGAAGCGCATCGAGGGAGACGAGTAGGTTCAGATCGATCTGGCGTAGATCCATGATGGGGTATCCGACTGCTGGATTGGTCGAATATCAACAATCGATTTCAACTATATATCGATGATCGCCATACTCCAATCAAGCAGCGCAAAGCCATCAAACATTGTGAGGAAGATCATGGAAAACAGCGCCACCAAGACCCAGCCAGGTACTGCGAACCCCGTTATCCGCATCGCCCGCCGCCACATCCGCGCGGGAAATGAGGCCGCGTATGAAGCTCTTGTCGGCGAGATGTTCCAGCAGATGCAGGCCTGCCAGGGCTTTCTGGGTGCGGAACTGATCCCGGCCGATGCGCCGGACGGCGAGCATCAGGTCATCGTCCGCTTCTCGTCGGAAGAGGCGCTCGCCAACTGGGACGCCAGCATGGCACGCTCGGATCTGCTGGCCCGGATGGCCAAGCTGGCCGACACCGATCCGGAGTACCGTCGCCTTTCGGGGCTGGAGGCCTGGTTCACGCCGGCCGTCGTGCCCGCCACGATGCATCCGCCGCGGGCCCGTATGGCGCTGGTGACGTGGATGGGCATCTTCCCGACGGTATCCCTGGTTCTGTGGCTGATCGAGCCGCTGGTGCGCCCGTATCTGCCCTTCCTGCCCAAGGTTGCCTTGCTCACCGGGCTTATCGTCGTGACCATGACCTGGGTCGTGATGCCGCGCCTGACACGGGTGATGCGGGGTTTCCTGAGCCCGCGTCCAGATTAGACCCGGTTGCTTCAAGTACACCGGATCGATCTTGAGGGCGCGGGCTGGTTTGGCGAACTTTGCTACTATCGCAAGCAAGCCACCAGAAAAGACGCCGAGCCGAGAATGAACGCCAGCGCCAAGTCAATTGACTACACCAGGCTGTTGCCCGGTGTCCCGCACATAGAATCACCTTTTTTCGCCAGAATCATCGAGCAACTGGAGTTGGATGCACCGACCCGGCAGATCGCTGTCGATCTCTTCATGAAGGGCTACGCTGTCATCGATTTCCCCGAGCCGGAGTTCGATGGAATCGCGGAGTCGATCAAGGCGGACCTGCACGATCAGTTCGACTGGGAAATGTGGCACTCCCATGGGCATCGGGATGGCGTGAGTTTGCGCATCATGGATGCATGGAAGACCAACCAGAACGTCCGCCGCCTGGCATCCAATGCAAAGGTGATGGATTTGCTGAGCCTCTTGTACGGACGGCGGGCATGGCCTTTCCAGACGCTGAATTTTCCGGTTGGCAGTCAGCAGCATGTTCATACCGATGCGGTCCATTTCAGTAGCAACCCAGAGCGTTTCATGTGCGGCGTGTGGGTCGCGCTGGAGGATATTACGACGGAGAACGGTCCTCTCGAGTATTACCCTGGCAGCCATAAATGGCCGATCTACACCAACGAGCATATCGGCCAATGCGTCAGCGAGATGCCGCAAAGACCTGGACAGGGTATCTACGAGGAGATGTGGCGGGCGCTCATCGAGGCCAATCACGCCAGGCCCGAGACTTTTGTCTGCAAGAAGGGACAGGCCCTGATCTGGTGTGCCAACCTTATGCATGGTGGCAGCATTCAGTTGAACAAGGATCTGACCCGCTGGTCTCAGGTTACCCATTACCTGTTTGAAGACTGCGCGTATTACACGCCCCTATGGTCGGATCCCTTTTACGGGCATGTATATTTCCGGCGTCCCACCGATATTTCCCGGGGTGAAGTCATGGCCAGCCGCTATGTTGGTCGAGAGCTTCCCGAGAACTTCATCGAGGAGTCGAAGAGGGGACATCTGGCATTCGACCCCGAGTTGTACCTGGCCGCCAATCCAGACGTGGCAGCGGCCGGCATGGATGCGTGGCTTCATTATGCATTGCATGGAAAGGGCGAAAAACGGCCGCTACGACCGGAGCCCTGAGTCAAAAACTGACTGAAGGTTTGGCGGCGGCCGAAGGGGGATCAGCGCGCTGGTTTCAGCGTGAAGCCCGCATAGCCTTCCGCGGCACTGCGGCTGATCACCTCCTTGTAGTGCTTGCCGCCGCCCAGATACACCATGAACACGCGCGGCTTGCCAGGGATGTTGGCACCCAGGTACCAAGAGGTGGCTTCGGGCAGCAGGGTCGCATCCGCCAGTTCCTTGGTGTGCCGGATCCAGCGATCTTCTTCCGCCGTGTTCGCGCTGATCGCCGTGTAGCCGTGCTGGTCCATGTAGGTGATGCAGCTGGCGATCCACTCGCAGTGCATCTCGATGCCCAGCGGCATGTTGAACAGCACCGACGGGCTTTGCGGGCCGGTGATGAAGAACATGTTGGGGAAGCCGTGGGCGCCGAGGCCGTACAGGGTGCGAGGGCCCGCCGACCAGTAATCCTTCAGGGACTTGCCGCCTTCGCCGCGGATATCCATCTTGAACATCGCACCGGTGAAGGCATCGAAGCCGGTGGCGTAGATCAGGATGTCGAACTGGTATTCGGCGTCGGCGGTCCGGAGTCCGGTGGGGAGAATCTCCTCGATGACGTTCTTCCGGATGTCGATCAGCTGCACGTTGTCCCGGTTGTAGGTCTCGAAGTAATTGGTTTCGCAGGGCTGGCGCTTGGTGCCGTAGGCCTGGCTCTCGGGCGGGCAGAGCAGCTCGGCTACCGCCGGATCCTTGACCCGCGAGCGGATCTTTTCACGTACGAAGTCGGCGGCGTATCTGTTGGCCGTCGGGTCGAACAGAGTGTCACCGTAGCAGCCGATCCACAGGCTGAAGCCGCCGTCTTCCCAGCAGGCCTCGTACTGCTGGCGCCGCGCCTCGGGGCTGTCGGCGACTGCCGAGGGCTTCAGGCGCTCGAAGGGCACGCCGGCGAAGGAGTCCCAGGCCTGCTGACGGAGCGTGCGATAGCGCTGTTTGACTTCACGGTCCACCACGGGATTCATCGGTTCATTACGCAGCGGCGTGCCGTAATTGGGCGTGCGCTGGAAAACGGTCAGATGCGCGGCCTGTTCGGCGATCACCGGGATGGCCTGCATGGCGGTGGCACCGGTCCCGATGATGCCGACGCGCTTGCCTGCAAAATTGACGCCCTCCCTGGGCCATTTGCCGGTGAACAGCATCTGCCCCTCGAAGCTGCCGTGGCCCTTGAATTGGGGGATGTTCGCGTCCGACAAGGTCCCGACGGCGGGAATGAAGAAGCGCGCAATCACGGTTTCGCCGCTATCCGTCGTGACGATCCAGCGCTGCTTCCCGTCGTCGAAATGCGCGGACTTCACGCGGGTATTGAATGTGATGTCCTTGTTCAGGTCGAATTTCCGCGCCACGAATTCCAGATACTCGAGAATTTCTGGCTGGGCGGCGTATTTCTCGGACCACGTCCATTCCTGCTCGAGCTCTGGAGAAAACGAGAAGGAATAGTGGTGGCTGGGGATGTCGCAACGCGCGCCCGGGTAACGATTCCAATACCAGGTCCCTCCAACACCATCTGCACTTTCGAATACCCGCGCCTTCAGCTTCAGGGTGTCCCTGAGCAGATGCAGCATGTAAAGCCCGGCGAAGCCGGCGCCTACGACAACCGCGTCGGCAAAGGAAGGGGCCCGGTTTTCAGGGAGGGCTTGCGTCATGGTTTTGTCTCCTGTCTTGTCGATATGTATTTATGCAGGCGATCGGAATTGCCGGAGCGGAAAGGGGGGAATGCCTGAATTCCGATCCACTGCCTGCAGCGGGGGCATCAGATGCTCGCAAGGCTAATCAGCAAAGCCTGTGCCAAAGAAAAATAGGCAAGACAAAACAGGGGCTTGAATAAAAATGGATGAATAAGGATCGACGATCTGACTGTGTGTCGATTCATAAAATCATCAAGCGATTTCATGAAATTCTGAAATCGCCAATCAGGGAGAAATTTGTTGTGGGAGCTGGACGTGACGCGCGCCCGGGACGCACAGAACAAATGCTGTATTTCCGGGGGCGCGACGGCTGGAGGATTGGTGTGTGGGGCGGGCGAGCCCGCTTGCGCTTTCTATTCCCCTTTGATTTTTTCCAGTCGATAGGCGAGCTGGGCCCGGGTCATGCCGATCAGGCGGGCCGCTTGCGTTACATTGTCGTTGGCCAGGGCCATGGCGTTACGGGTGATCGCGGACTCGAAATCGGAGATGGAAAAGCCTTCGTTCAGCAGTCTGACGCTCAGCTCGTCGTAGAGCGATCGTGCAGGGGGGCGTTTGCTGTCCAGCTTGAGAGCCCCGGTCTGCGAAACAAGGGTATGGCCGGCATCTTCATCGGGCGGGGAGGCGAACAGGGAGTCGATGTCGATGCTGCGGTTATGGTCGGTCAGGATCACGCCGCGCTCGATCATGTTCTCGAGTTCCCGGATGTTGCCGGGCCAGGCGTAATTCTTCAGTGCCCGCAGGGCCCGGTCCGAAATGCCCAGCGTGGTCTTCTTGTACAGCGCGTGGAACTTGCCGAGGAAGTGCCGGGCCAGCAAGGGAATGTCTTCTGCACGCTCCCGCAGCGGCGGGATCGACACCGGATATACATTGAGCCGATAGAATAGATCGGCGCGGAATCTCCCCTTTTTCACGGCCTCCTGCAGGTCTTCGTTGGTGGCCGCGACGACCCGCACGTCGATCTTGCGCACGAAGGTACCGCCGACCCGTTCCAGTTCGCCCTCCTGCAGCACCCGCAACAAGGCGGCCTGGGCGCCGGGGGTCAGCTCCACCACTTCGTCGAGGAAGATCGTGCCGCCATCCGCGCGTTCGAACTTACCCTCGCGGCTGACGTTGGCCCCGGTGAACGCACCCCGTTCGACGCCAAAGAGCTCCGACGCGATGAGGTCCGACGGAATCGACGCGCAGTTCACCGCCACGAAGGGCTGTGCAGACCGATCCGACAGTGCGTGCAGGCTGCGGGCGAACACCTCCTTGCCGACGCCGGTTTCGCCAAGCAGCAGGACCGACGCGCGGCTTTTCGCACCTCGCTCGATGAGATCCTTTGCTTTCAGGAAGCCAGTCGAACGCCCGATGAAGCTGACCGAGTCGGTTGGCGAGGAGCGCGCCGCACGGACCGTTTCCTGCAGCTCGGAAACCTGGGTGCGCAGGGCGAGCAGCTCCTCCGCCACCGAATCGGGTTCATAGAATTTCTCCAGCTCCGCGCGGTCGTCCCATTCCTCCGCGGGCTTGCCGATGATGCGGCAGTGGGCAGCGCCACAGCCCGCGCAGGTCTCCTCCTTGAAGAGGATCTTGCGGCCCATGTAATAGCTGGTGAAGCCGCTGGAGTAGCCGATCAAGGTCCAGCACACTGGTTCTGCCGCCAGCCCGAACTGCAGCTGATGGGCCTCGGCCTCGTAGGATTCCGTCCATTCGAAGCGGCCGATGAAGGCCCCGGAGGACAGGTCGAAAGACAGTTCCAGTGGTTCGACCTGCACCAGCCCCTTGATGCAGGCCAGTTGCGGTCCGACCAGGAAGGCATCGGCTGTGGTGATCTCCGGCCGCAGCTTGCGGGCGAGCGCTGCATCCTTGAAGCCGGCGTGGAAGCCGAAACGCATCAGCAGCCCGCGCGCCCGTTCCAGGCCCAGCGTTTCGATGAGCTCCTTGCGCAGAAGGCCCATGCCCGATGCGTGAAACAGGAGCATGCGCTGTTCGTTGAACCACACTTTGCCGTGGGGCGGGTCGAAACGGACCTGGGACAACAGGTCGGCATCCGATGGGTACTGGGGGCTACCACTCTTGCTCACTGATCACGCCTTTCTGCCGAGGCCCGCTTCATCAATTCATGAATCGACTTCATCAAATTCTCAAAACCCACACCGTGGTGGCGCAAGGGAAGCCCTTTCTCGATACATTGCATCAAATCCCGTTATTGCATGATCAATATAGCTTTTTGCTTTCATTGGGGTCCAGTGGCATGGCCGTTGCTGATGGGCATGGGTGCTTTGCACATCACCAAAGGAGACAAGAACAATGCCACTCGATCACGCATCGATACAGCTTCTGCAACAACTAATAGAAATGGGTGCCAAGCCGTTTCACCAGATGAGTCCGGACGAGGCCAGGCGCTTCCTGGCCGGCTTCCGGCCCGCCTATGGCAGTGGGCCGTCAATGCACAGGGTCGTGGAGGAAATGCTGCCGCTACCGGGCTGCCATTGCAGAGTGCGCGTGCTGATTCCGTCCGACGACATCTGCGGTGTGATTCTCCATTGCCACGGCGGCGGCTGGGTGACGCTGTCCATCGACGATTACGATGCCTTCGGGCGCACGCTTGCGGCGCAGTCGCGCTGCGCCGTCGTGCTCGTCGAATACCGTCTTGCGCCGGAGCATCCGTTTCCTGCTGCGCTGGATGACTGCCAGGCCGCATTGAACTGGATTGCCGAAGCCCGTAGCCGGCTGTTTGGCCAGGCATCCCTGCCGCTCATCGTGTCGGGTGACAGCGCCGGCGGCAATCTCGCCGCGGTGCTCGCCAATCGTGCCGCGCGGGGGCAGGGCCCCGAGCTTGCGATGCAGGTGTTGCTGTATCCCGTGACCCAGGCCCGGCTCGATACCGACAGCCATCTCAACCCCGATTTCCAGTTGTTGCTATCGCGGGAAGACATGGCCTGGTTCTGGAGCCATTACCTGCCCGATACGACCCTGCGTAATCAGCCGGATGCTTCGCCGCTCCATGAAGCGGACGTCTCCAAGCTTCCCCCCACGCTGATCATCGGGGCGGAAATGGATGTGCTCAATAGCGATGCCGATGCTTACGCGGCGAAGCTGGTGGCGGCCGGCGTGCCGGTGACCCACCGCCGCTTTGCGGGGCAGATGCATATCTTCGCCACCATGATCAACGTGCTGCCGGCCAGTGCCGAGGCCATCCGCCTGATCGCCGACGAAATCGACCGCGTCCTCGCCAGCACGCTGGCGCACTCGTAAAAGCAGCCCCATCGACAGAGCAGGGCAGGGCGGCACGCGCCAGCTTCAGGCGTTTGCCGTGGCCCCGTACGCCCCCAAAAAAACGGAGACAACAGAATGAAAAAGCACCTCACGCTTTGCAGCGCCGCGCTGGCGCTGGGATTGAGCATCGGTTCGCGCGACGCGGCCGCCACTGAAAACGGCGCGACGAACTGGCCCCTCGGCGTCAATACCATTCTTCCCGCGCTGCTGCCGCCCCCCGGCAATACGCAGTTCTACAGCTATACGGTGCGCTATAGCGCGAACCGTTTCGTGGATGGCGGCGGAAAGTCGATCCTTCCCGGCTTCAAGCTGACGCAATACGCGCAGGCCTTCCGCTTCGTCCATACCTGGGATTACCAGACCGACAGCGGCGTGCGTTTCAGCAGTGGCATGATTCCATCGGCGGATTACACCAAATTGCAAATCGGCGGCATGCAGGACGACGCCACCGGATTCAACCAGGTTTATCTCACGCCGCTATATCTGACCTATTCCCCTTCGCCGTCGCTGCATCTGCTGACCGGTTTCAGCGGATTCGTCCCGCTCGGCAATTTCGACCGTAATGGCCTGGCGAATACCACCAGCAATTACCGATCCTGCGTGCAGGAATTCGGCCTCACGTGGTTCATTACGCCGGCGTGGGAGCTTTCCCTGTCGCCCACGCTGTCCTTCAATGAACGCAACAAGGCGACCGGCTATCATTCCGGCAATGTGCTGAACACGGATTTCAGCGTCGGCTATCGGCCGGCGTCCATGCCGCAACTGCAGCTGTCCCTGGCCGGCTACCACACCTACCAGTTCTCCGACGACCGCGCCGAGGCCGGCACTGTTGCCGGCGGAAACCGGTTGAAGAAGCTTGGGCTCGGTCCGCAGGTCTTCTACGCTTTCGATAAGGCGAGCGGCATTGTCTTCAAGGCATTGCACGAAGTGGATGTGGAGAACGGGCCCAAGGGGAATTCGTTCTGGGTGCAATTCTCCACGCCGATCTGAAATCCCTTCCGGGTTCCGTGCGGTTGCAGATCACGCTAGCGGGCGTGCCCGCGCAGCTGCGCAGCCAGATAATCCACGAAATGCGCGACCCGTGCCGCCAGGAAACCCTGGCGGTAGAACACCGCCCAGACGGGTTGTTTCCATGGCAGTACGGCGTCGGGCAGAACCTCGACGAGGCTGCCCGCGCTGAGATCGTCGCGGACCAGAAAATCGGACAGGCAGGCAATGCCGTTGCCGGTGCGCGCCAGGAAGGCCAGCGTCTCGCCGTTGGAGGCGGCGATGGTCGGTTCGATCGGGTAGCCGTCGGCGCCGGCGTGTTGCAATGGCCACAGATTCAGCGACGAGGGTTGGGTGAAACCGAGCAGCGTGTGCGTCGCCAGTTCGTCCACATGCTGCAGCCGGCCACGGCGTGCCAGGTAATCGGGCGCCGCCACAAGGCGCAAACGGCTCTCCAGCAGCAGCCGGGCGTTGAGCGTCGAATCCTGCAACTGGCCGACACGCAGCGCCACGTCGGCGCGCTGTTCGATCAGATCGACGATGGTTTCGCCGGACGTCAGTTCGAGCCGGATGCGCGGATAGCGGCGGCAGAACTCGGGCAGCAGCGGCGCCAGCACGTGGTTGAACACCGGCGTGGCGGCATTGATGCGCAGCAGCCCGGAAGGGTGCTCGGCGGCCGATTGCAGCGTCAGTGCCGTGGCCTCCAGGCGGCCGAGGATGTCGCGCGCGCTGTCGAGGAACCAGCGGCCCTCGTCGGTAAGGTCGAGCCGGCGTGTCGTGCGGGTGATCAGGCGCACGCCGAGCTGCTTCTCGAGCTTGCCGATGCTGCGGCTGATGCCGGAGGGCGTCAGCTTCAGGCGTTCGGCGGCGGCGGAGAAGGAGCCTTCCTCGATGACGGCGACGAAGGCTTGCAGGGTCTCGGTTGCGAGCATTGTTGATTCAAAGTCAAAAGATATTGGCTTTCTGACGCATTTTTCCCGGCTTGGCAAGCAAAGACAATGCGGGCTCCCCAACCCGAAATTGCTTCAGGAGTCCGCCATGCCCCTTGCCCTCTGGGCGCTCACGCTGAGCGCCTTTGCCATCGGCACCACCGAATTCGTCATCGTCGGCCTGATCCCGACCATCGCCGCGAGCCTCGACGTGTCGCTCCCGTCCGCCGGCCTGCTGGTCAGTCTGTATGCGCTCGGCGTCGCCGTCGGTGCGCCGGTGCTGACCGCGCTGACCGGCCGCGTGCCCCGCAAGATGCTGCTGCTCGGCCTGATGGCCCTGTTCACCATCGGCAACCTGGTGGCCTGGCGGGCGCCCGGTTACGAGGCGCTGATCATTGCCCGCGTACTCACCGGGCTGGCGCACGGCGTCTTCTTCTCCATCGGCTCGACCATCGCCACCGGCCTGGTCCCCAAGGAGAAGGCCGCCACGGCGATTGCGCAGATGTTCTCCGGCCTGACCGTCGCCCTCGTCACCGGCGTGCCGCTTGGCACCTTCATCGGCCAGACCTTCGGCTGGCAAGCGACCTTCCTTGCGGTCTCCGGGCTCGGGGTCGTCGCCTTTGTCGGCAGCTTGCTGCTGGTGCCCGGCGACATCGCACGCTCGGCGCCCGCGTCGCTGCTCAGCCAGTTCGCGGTGCTCGGCAAGCCGCGCCTGCTGCTCGTCTATGCGATGACCGCGCTTGGCTACGGCGGCTCGTTCACCGCCTTCACCTACCTGGCGCCAATGCTCGAACAGATCAGCGGCTTCCAGGCTTCGGCGACGGGCGTGCTGATGCTCATCTACGGCCTGTCGGTAGCAGTCGGCAACGTCTGGGGCGGCAAGCTGGCCGACCGCAAGGGCCCGGTACGCGCGCTGCAGATCATCTTCGCCGGGCTGGTCGGAGTCCTGCTGCTGCTCGCCGTCACTGCCGCATCGAAGTGGCTGGTCGTGCTCACCGTGCTGCTGTGGGGCGCAGTCGCCTTCGGCAATGTCGCTGGGCTGCAGCTCTACGTGGTGCAACAGGCGGAGCGGGCGACGCCCCATGCCGTCGATGTGGCCTCCGGGCTGAACATCGCCGCCTTCAACGTCGGCATTGCGTTCGGTGCCTGGGCCGGCGGCCACATCGTCGCCCAGCTCGGAATCATGGCCACCCCGTGGATCGGCGCGCTGATCGTGCTCGTCGCCCTCGGCCTGACCACTTGGTCAGGCTCCCTCGACCGGCTCGACGGCGTGTCGCCGCAAGCCGCCGTCTGACCGAATCTGATCCCAGTTCGCACCATGAAAGGAACTTCCATGCGTATTCCCGCCTTCGGCCTCGGCACCTTTCGCCTGCAGGGCCAGATCGTCATCGACTCCGTCACGCAGGCACTCGAACTCGGCTACCGTGCGATCGACACCGCGCAGATCTATGCCAACGAGGCCGAGGTCGGCCAGGCCATCGCCCAATCCGGCGTGCCCCGCGACGCGCTGTTCCTGACCACCAAGATCTGGACCGACAACTACGCCCGCCACAAGCTGCTGCCCAGCCTGCGCGAGAGCCTCGACAAACTGCGCACCGACGCCGTGGACCTGACGCTGATCCACTGGCCGGCGCCGGGAAATCCGGTGCCGCCGGAGGAATACCTGACGGCGCTGGCCGAGGCGAAGGAGCTTGGGCTTACCCGACAGATCGGCGTGTCCAACTTCAACATCGCGCTGACCCGGCGGGCCATCGAGATTCTCGGCCCCGGCGAGCTCGCCACCAACCAGATCGAACTGAGCCCGCATCTGCAGAACCGTGCGCTGACCGCCTTCCTCGCTGAGGCCGGCATCCAGATTACGTCCTACATGACCCTCGGCTACGGCAAGGTGCTGGAAGACCCGGTGGTGCAGGGAATAGCCGAGCGCCTCAGTAGCACCGCGGCCCAGGTGGTGCTGGCCTGGGCGCTGGCCAAGGGTTACGCGGTCATACCCTCGTCGACGAAGCTGGAGAATCTGGCCGGCAACCTGCGGGCCACCCATCTGCACCTGCCGGCGGATGCGCTCGCGGCCATCGACGCTCTCGACCGGGGAAGCCGTCTGGTCGATCCAGAGGGCCTGGCTCCGGTCTGGGACGCGTAGTTAAGGTTCGCCGGCATTCAGGAGCAGGATGCTGCCGAGGGAGCGGAGGCCGATGACCTCCTCGAGCGCCATGCCGGCGCTGTGGATGAGGGCTTTCCATTCCGCCAGCGTACGTTCCCGCCCGCGCGAGCCGACGAACATCTGCATGTCGAAGGATGCCCTGGCAAGATCGGCCTTGCTGTCCGGCATGATCATTTCCAGCACCGCGACACGGGCGCCGCTGCTCCCGATGGCCTTGCGGAGGTTGCCGAAGGCTTGGATGCACGCCTCGTCGCCGAAACCGTGGAGGACGGCGGAGAGCAAGTAGATATCCCGCGGGCCGTTTGCCGTGGGTAGCGTGCTGAACAGGTCGCCGGCCTGGAAGCGCAGGCGTTCGACGCCGTCGGTGCGATGTTGCGCCCAGTAGCTTTTGGCTTCCTCCACGACCTGACGGCGATCCACGACCAGTGCCGACAGCTTGGGATGGCGCCTCATGATCGCGAGGGCCTTGCTGCCGCGGGCACCGCCGACATCGATGAGGCGCTCGAAGCGGCTCCAGTCCATGTCGGTGGCGAAGCCATCGCCGGCCAGGGCTTCGACGCTGTCCATGGCTGCCGCGAAAGACCGGTCGAAGTCCGCGTGGTGATCCAGGTAGTCGAAAAGGTCTTCCCCGTGGCTCAGCCGGAACGGCGGCGTGCCGCTGCGAATGCCAGCTTCAAGTTGCTCGAACCAGGGGCGGCTCATGGTCTCCGAGTTGTGCATCAGGATCATCGCGCGCACGCTGCGGGCATCGTCGCGACGGAGGCAGTTGGAGAGCGTGTTGTTTCGGAAGACCATCGGCGCCATTTCTTCGAAGACACCCATGGCCGCCAGCAAGCGCAGCAGGCGCCCGAGGGCATCGCCGTCGGTGCCGATCTGGTCGGCAAGCTCCCGGGCACTCAAGGTTTGCGCGCCCAGAAAGGTGGCCACATCCAGCTGTGCCGCGACGAACAGCGCCCGCGACTGCCAGAAGGCACTGCCCATCTGCACCAGCCGGAAAGGGGCGGGCGTCAGCTTGTTGGGGATGGCCTGGAGCCAGGCACCGAACTTCATGGCCCTGGCAAAGCGGCGCACCGCGCCTGCGTTCATCTGGAAGCTCATGCTTCGTCTCCTGTGGTGTCGGCACCGGCCGGGGCCAGGCCGGCGGCGAACAGACGGCCGTTGAAGTCGGCGAGGTGGCTCAGGAAGGCTGCGTCCATGGGCCGTTCCATCTGCTCCTCGAAGATGTCCTTGAGCAGCATCGGCGTCATGGCCAGGCTGACGAAGGACAGGCGCAGGATGTCGGGATCGATGCCCGGCGCGAT
Organism: Zoogloea sp. JDB1; assembly: GCF_056724025.1. NCBI lineage: Bacteria > Pseudomonadati > Pseudomonadota > Betaproteobacteria > Rhodocyclales > Zoogloeaceae > Zoogloea > Zoogloea sp. JDB1. Next base: position 3,896,002 of record NZ_CM161496.1, on the reverse strand, counting down.
CTGGCCGTGGCTCTTCAGATCCTCCACCTTGCGCGCGCCGCGGGTGCGTCCGCGTTCGAGCAGTTGCTGGATGAAGCGGCGGCCCGGTCCTTGATGGAGGGCCAGCACCTTGAGGATCAGCTTCGGAAATTCCGGGTGCGCCGAGATGGTCTGGTAATACAGGTTCAGGAAGTCCCGGAAGCCATCGGTCGAGGCGAGCATCGGCCCGTCGAGGACGTCCAGCAGCGGGCCGAGGGTCTCGCGGATCATCTCCTCGTAGAGGCCCTCCTTGCTGCCGAAGTAGTAACGGATCATCGACACGTTGGCGCCGGCTTGCTCTGCGATGCGCCGGGTGCTGACGCGGTGGTAGTCGTCGGCGAGAAAGCAGTCCAGCGCGGCCTTGACCAGGCGCTCCCGGACGGGTTCGGCAGCCCGCGGATTTTTCATGATCGGCTCGGGTGATTTCGATGCCGGCAAGGCTATCACCCGTCATGAACTGCCTCCGCCAACTTTCGTCAATCAATTTTGCGGGGATGATTGAATTGTGCGGATATGCGTGCAGACGTCAGCCAGTGCAAGCAGCGTCAGCAGCATGTCCACGACGCTCGCCGACACGCCCGCCGGGTCATCCGTCGGGTGGTTGGGCTGCAGGCGTGTGTACCGCTTGCCGGGCAAGCCGACGGCGGTGACGACGTGGCACTTCCTGGCCACCAGGATGAGATCCTGAATGCGCATGATCTTCGACACCGCTGCCGCCATCTCCGGCGTCAGGCCAGAGGCGACGCCGGCCAGCGTGTCCTCCGTCGCCAGGGCGGACAGCAGCGAGTTGCGGAAGTCGCCGACCGCCAGATTCGTCCGCCTCAACGGCGTCCTGAAGCTGCGCTGACCATGCTTCCGCTCACTCAGCAGATCGATCCGGAACAACGGGAGGCGGGGCCCGGTACTCTTTCACCCACCGCGGAAACTCTTCCGCCGGCATGGGCCTGGCGATGAAATAGCCCTGGGCGATATCGCAGCCGAGTGCTGCCAGCATGTCCCAGTGCTCCCGGGTTTCCACACCTTCGGCAACGGTCTCGCAGCCGAGGTCATGGACCAGATCGATGGTGGAGCGCACGATTGCGGCGGAATCCCGGTTGCCCGGCATGCTTGCCACGAAGGACTGGTCGATCTTGATGAAGTCGACCGGGAGCTTCTGCATGTAGCTCAGCGATGAGTACCCCGTGCCAAAATCATCCACATAAAGCGGGATGCCTTCGTTACGCAGGTCGTGCAAGACACGTAATGCATACTCGGCATCTTCCATCACGGTACTTTCGGTGATCTCCGCCTCGAGCAAGCCGCGCGCTACGCCACGTTCCGCCAGCCAGCCGCGGCACTTGCTGAACAGCTGGTCGTCGCGGAAATTCCGTGCAGAAAGATTGATGGCAATGGGCAGGGCGTGTCCCTGCGCTTGCCAGCCATGCAACAAATCGAGTGCCGCAAGGATCACCCACTCAGTCAGGGGTTTGATCAGCCCCGTCTGCTCGGCCAGGCCAATGAATACGCCAGGGGGGACCAACCCAAGGCGGGGATGTTGCCAACGCACCAGCGCTTCTGCACCACAGACCCGCCCGGAGGAAAAGACCACCTTGGGCTGCAGGAAGAGGCGCAACTCCCCGCTGCCGATGGCCCGACGAAGCTCGCCGGCCATGTGCAGCCGTCCCGTCTGATCCTGTTGTTGGGCCGCCTCGAAGATGCACCGGTCCAGCCCTCTGGCCTTTGCTTGATAAAGGGCCTTGCCCATTCGGCGCAGTAGATCCTGGGCCGTTGTTCCGTGCTCCGGGTACAGGGCGATGCCGATCTTGGCCGACACGTCCAGCTCGATGTCGGCGATGGGGAAGGGGCTGGACAGGCTGGCCTCCAGTGTATCGGCCAAAGCCATCGCGGCCATGCCGTTCTTGGCGGGCGTCAGAATGGCGAATTCGTCGCCGCGCAGGCGTGCCACCAGCGCAGCAGGCGGCACGCTCTCGCGCAGTCTCTGTCCGAAGGCCTGCAGAATCTCATCCCCGCGGCTGGAGCCGAGTGCGTCGTTGATTTCCCCGAGCCGCTCGACATTGAGCTGGAGGACTGCAAAGGGTTCAGGCGAAGCGGGGCGGTCGATCGCCGCCGCGAGGGCTTCAGTGAATTCGATGGCATTCGGGAGCCCGGTGAGCGCGTCGTGGCGCATCAGATGATGCATCGCCGCCCGCACACCCTCCTGTTCGGTCCGTGCACGCAGGGTCGAAATGCCAAAGGCCAGATCGTCGGCAGACTCGGTGAGCAGCCTGATCTCATCCTCCCCAAAGGTATCGGGCTCTGGATCGTAGATGGAGAGGGCGCCAATGATCTCGCCGTCCACACGCAGGGGGCAGGCCAGGCCGGATGTCGCACCGAAAAGCCGGTCCCGCCAGACGGCATGGTTCGGGTCGGTCTGCATGTTGCGAACGAGCCCCACCAGGCCATTGCGGATGGCCGTTGACGTAACCCCCTGTCCTTGCGCCGCGTCCGATAGATTGAGGCCGAGCGCATCGAGTGCCGCCATCCCGCCCGGATAGCCGCACTCCGCCATGGGGCGTAGCACCTGGCCGGGGCTTTCGCCCTTGAACCACACTACGGCGATTCCGTAGCCGCCCTCGGTGACGATGGCCCGGCACATGCTATCGAGCAGCCTCTGCTCTTCTGAGGCCCGCAACATCGCGCGGTTGCCGGCGCTCAAGGTGCGCAGGGCGCGGCCGACGTGCTCCAGTTCCCGTACGCGTAGTCCGAGCTCGGTGTTGAGGGACTGGATCCGCTCTTCAGAGCGTTTGCGTTCGGTAATGTCCGTTCCGAGCACATAGTAGCCGGCGACCCTGCCATCGGCTTGAAACCGCGGGACGTACTGGATGGTCTGCCAGATGCCTGCAAAAGGTTGCCAGTCGTAGGATTGGGGCTCCCCGGCCAGAACCTTGTCGATCAGGGGGCAGGCCACGGCGTAACGGTCTTCGCCGAGAATCTCCCGTACCGTGCAACCCGTGATGTCTTCCCGATCCGGAGCGAAGCGCTGGCGGTAGTGGTCATTGACATAGACATACCGCTGTCCGGCGTCCACATAAGCAATGAGAGCGGGGACAGCACTGATCACGCTGCGCAAATGGCTCTCGCTCTCGCGCCATTGCTCGGTGCGCCGACGCACATCGGCCGCGAGCAGGGCATTCTGCTCACGGATGATCCGCTCCGCGTCGCGCTCCGCGCTGACATCCCGAAACACCAGCACGACCCCGCAAAGCTGTCCATGAGTGCCGCGAATCGGGGCTGCACTGTCGGCAATCGGGCATTCGGTGCCGTCGAGGGCGATCAGCGCAGTGTGGTTGGCCAGCCCCTGGATCTCGCCCGTGGCGAGCACCGTCGCCACGGGGACTGGCGCAGGTTCGCGGGTTTCCTCGTTGATGATGCGGAAGACCGTCTCCACCACACGCCCTTTGGCGTCCTCCAGCGACCAGCCGGTAAGCCTTTCGGCCACCGGATTCATGCGCGTGATCCGTCCATCGGCATCGGTTGCCAGCACGGCGTCGCCAATCGAATGCAGCGTCGTGCGAAGGCTTTCCTCGCTGTCGGCCAACGCCTGCTGGCCGGCCTCCGTGGCGCGCAACTGGCGGCGGATCAACAGGTAAGTCCCGGTCAGGAGGCCGGCCAGCATCGTCGAAACCAGTGTTCCCGCAGCCACCAGGGTCTGGCGTGCCTGGGCGTGGGTGGCTTCGCGCTGCGCCAGATGATGGCGTGCATTCGCGTCCATTTCCGACAACAACTGATAGGTGAGGGCTCGCGTCGTGCGAAGTGGGGCGTTGGCCACAAAGACGTTGGCCGCGTCTTGTCCTTGCGTCTTGCGCAGCAACTCCACCTGCCGCGCGATGGCCAGCCGCTGATCGAGCACCCTGCGCAATTCCATCCAGCGCTGCTGCTGCGCCACGCTCTCGACCGTCAGTTGCCGGATGCTTGCGAGGCTGGCCTCCCGCGCAGTTATCGCGTCGTCCCGTTCCACGAGAAGGGCCGGGTCCCCGCTCAAGCGGAAGCCCTGCGTCGTCAGCTCGATCTGTAGCGAATAGCCTCTGACGCGGGCCAGATCGTGAAGGACTTCCTCACTGCGTGCCACCATCCCCGCCGCCTTCGCGGCATCGTCGGCGATTTTCCACGTAGCGGTAGCCAATGCGATCACGACCAGCATTGCCGCAACAAATGCGAGTGCTACTTTGGATTCGAAACTGGACCGAGACGTTTTCGTCCCCTTTTTTCAATGTGCGGCAACTTCATGGCTGAAGCTTGCCGATTTCCGGAGGACCTGCCTTTGAGGTCAGGGACGGAGTTCAAGCATTTCGCTTTTTTCCGTTTTGGAATCAGCCATTCAAAAAAATATAACGCACCAAATAGAGCTACATTGATCCAAGTTAAGGGAAATGCTGAATATTTGGTAGTTTCCTGGTCAGGGCTCCCGTGATCTCCCTCACGATCGTATCGCTCAGGTGCGGAGTGGCCTAATCTTGATGAATGGAAGGCATTTCATTTTTATCAGTATCTGATCAATTGACGTAACGTCATGTGATGCAACCGCGTCCGACGTTCGCCGTCCTCAAGAACAGGAGGCTCCAAATGCTCTGGGATGCACTCGGCGTCGGACTCTTTACGCCGCTTCTTATTCTGGCTGCAATTCTCTTCCTTGGCTCGGCCATCCGCATCTTCCGCGAGTACGAGCGGGGCGTCGTCTTCATCCTGGGCCGCTTTCAGCAGGTCAAGGGGCCAGGGCTGGTGATCGTCATTCCCGGCATTCAACAGGTCGTGCGGGTCGATCTGCGCACCGTCGTGCTGGAAGTGCCTACGCAGGACGTCATCTCGAAGGACAACGTATCGGTCAAGGTCAGCGCCGTCGTCTATTTCCGCGTGGTGGACCCGCAAAAGGCCATCATCCAGGTTGTCGATTTCATGAACGCCACCAGTCAGCTGGCGCAGACCATGTTGCGTTCGGTGCTGGGCAAGCACCTGCTGGACGACATGCTGTCCGAGCGCGAGCGACTGAACCTCGACATCCAGCAAGCGCTCGACACGCAGACCGACACCTGGGGCATCAAGGTTTCCAATGTCGAGATCAAGCAGGTGGACCTCACCGAATCCATGATCCGTGCCATCGCCCGGCAGGCCGAGGCAGAACGCGAGAGGCGTGCAAAGGTGATCCACGCCGAAGGCGAACTGCAAGCCTCGGAAAAGCTGTTCCAGGCGGCGAAGATCCTGGCCCAGGAACCGCAGGCCATCCAGCTGCGCTACCTCGAAACGCTCACCGTGATCGGCGCCGACAAGAACACCACCATTGTCTTTCCGCTGCCGATGGATGTTGTTGCGCCGTTTCTCAAGAAGTGAGTCCCGTATTACCCCGCCGGCGGCGCTGCCTCAGCAGCCCATGCATGGCATTGGTCTTTACATGCTTTTACCTCAAGTCCCCTCAAATGCGCTTTGCTTTATGCCGATAACACAAATGGAAAAACATACATGATGAGGCCCTGAAATGGCATCCATTGCTATATCGTCCAGCACATCGGCCCTGTCCGGTTCCAGCTCCAGCAGTCGTACCAGTGGTAGTGGCGATGCACAGATTGCGGCGCTGCAAAAGCAACTTCAAACGTTGCAGAAGCAGCTGGAGACCGCGCAGAAGGACACCTCCGGCAAGAGCGCTGAGAAGATCAAGCTGCTGCAGCAGCAAGTCGCCCAGCTGGAGGCGCGTATCGCTCAGCTTCAGGCCCAGAAGAAGCAGGAGTCCGAAGGCACGAGTAAAACGACGGCCACCCAGTCTCCAGCGGAGGCGACAAGCGGCTCCCTTGGCACCAACGTGAACGAGTTCGTCTAGGCGACGGGGGCAAAGGCCCCCATGTGCGTCAGCGCCGGCTATTCGCCGTCCTGGCGAACGCACGTCCAAGACCGCGCACGCCCATCTCCATTGCCTTGGGCGTCAGGTTGCCGAAGCCCAGACGCAGTCCTGGCACAGCCCGCCCATCAATCGCGAATGGCCGGCTGGACGCGATGGAGACGCCTTCCTCGTGGGCCTTGCTCAGGAGCAGGTCCCCGTCAAGCATCGGGGCCAATCGCAGCCAGAGCGCCAGGCCACCGTCCGGCAGGCAGAAATCTGCCCATGGCTTGAGCTCCGATGCATACTCCGCGAATACCCGCCGGCGTTCCTGATAGACCCTCAACGCACGGCGAATATGTCTTCGCAGTTCGCCGCTGTGCATCAGGTCTGCAACGGCGAGCTCGGTCACGGCATTCCCCTGGCGGTCGATCCACTGGATTTCATTGGCACAGCGGTCCACCACCTCCCGGGAGCCGACGACGTAGCCCACGCGCAAACCGGGCGCCAGCACCTTGGACAGGGAGCCGACATAGATCACCCGTCCGGTGCGGTCGCCGCTGGCCATCGGAAACATCGGGCGCCGGGCGAAATGGAACTCGTGATCGTAATCGTCCTCGACGACGGCAAAGCCGAACTGTTCGGCCAGGGCCAGGATATGCATGCGCCGCTCGGCCGGCATCAGCACCGTGGTTGGAAACTGGTGGTGGGGGGTGATGTAGATGGCGCGGATGCGCTGCTGCCGGCACAGGCGTTCGAGGGCCTCCGGTTGCATCCCGAAGGCATCCATCTCCACCCCATGGACCTGGGCGCCCGCCGCACGAAAGGCCTCACGGGCCGGCGGATAGCTCAAGGCATCCACCGCCACGTGGTCGCCGCTGCGGGCAAGCAGGCGGGCAGCCAGATAGATCCCCACCTGGCTGCCGCGCACGACACAGATGTTGTCCAGGCCTACCTGCAAGCCCCGCTCGGCACTCAGCATCGCCGCCAGTTCCTGGCGCAATGCCGGTTCGCCGCGGGGGTCTCCATAGGCCAGGCGATTGGCGCGTGCGGCCGCAATCAAGGCCCGCCGGTAGGCACGACCGAGGACTTCGAAAGGGATCAACCGGGTATCCGGTACGCCATCGGAGAACGACACGCCGCCGCTCTCCTGCGGCGCGGCTTCATGGCGCTCTCCGTACAGCGCATAGCCAGGCGCTGGCGTCTCGTCTGACTTCAGCGCTGAATCCATGGCCGGCCTGTGCGGTAACTCCAGTGCCACGAAGGTCGCCTGACGTCCTTCGGAGCGCAACCAGCCCTGAGCAATCAGCTCCTCATAGGCCAGCTGCGCCGTCTTGCGGTTGATGCCCAGTTCCTCGGCCAAGGCACGACTGCCGGGCAGGGACGCTCCGGGGGCGAGACGGCCGCGGCAGATTTCATCGATGAAGTACTGGGCAATCTGCACATGAACGGGCAGACCCTCCCGGCGACGGACGGACAGACTCAGCTTCCAGGGACGCAACATGATTGCCGGACAAACCTCGGAGTGACGGATGGGAGGGGGGATCCTGGACCAGTAGAGTTTTCAAAACTGGATGTTTTTGAGGGTCCATGGCAAGCCTAGCATGCGCCTCATCGTTTGATCTGGAGCCCCTGCAATGACTGTCTTCCTTCCCTCCGGCGAGCGGGTCTTCCGCCTCGCGGAGATCGTCCCACTTTCGACCGACGTCAGGTGCGCCGTGCTGGACACCGCCGACGGCACTCCGTTTTTCTATCGGGAAGGGCAGTTTGTCAGCGTCCGTCTGCCCGATGGCGTTCAGCGCAGCTACTCCCCCGCCAGTGCGTGCCGGGCCGACGGACGCATCGAATTGCATATCCGCCTCCTGAGCGGCGGGCACTTCTCCACCTGGCTCAGCGGCGGCGATCGCACCGGCAGCCTGGTGACGCTCGGCGGCCCTTATGGAGAGTGCGTCTGGCAGACCTCCGGCCCCGCTCATGCACCCGTCTTCATGCTCGGCACGGGAACCGGCATCGCCCCCCTCAAGGCCCTGCTGGAGCAAGCCCTGGCCACCGACGTGCAGCAGCCGATCACCCTTTACTGGGGTGGTCGCCGGGTGGACGACTTATACCTTCGAGCGCACTTCGACGCTCTGGCCCGGCAGCATGCCCGCTTCCGTTTCGTTCCCGTCCTCGCGGAGCCCGCGGAGACATGGCAGGGCCAGCGCGGCTTCGTGCAGGACGCCATCGCCGCCGAGTGCCCATCCCTGGCCCAGGCCACGGTGTACGCCTGCGGATCGCCGCTGATGGTGGCCAGTGCCCGCGCGTTGCTGGTCGATGAGCACGAGCTGGCGCCATCCCGCTTCCTGGCCGATGCCTTCGTGCCCGCCACCGCGCCCACGGTATCAGCCTCCGGGCGTCCGGCGCTGACGGTTCATGCGCACCGCAACGACGAAGCGCACCCGCTGGCGGTCACCGCTGGAAGCCCACTGATGCCGGCGCTGGCCCAGGCCGGTCTGCTCGCCGGTGTCTGCGGTGGGCAGGGCGCCTGCGGGACGTGCCGCGTGCGGGTTAGCTCTCCCTGGCGCGAACGGCTTGTGCCGCCGACACGCAAGGAGACCCGGCTTCTCCATGCCCTCGACAGCCTGCCCGGACACCGTCTCGCCTGCCAGCTCGCCATGAGCGCGGACCTCGACGGCATCCAGCTGGACTGCGACTGACCCTTTTTTTACCCCATCCTGATGAAAGGAACCCCATGAGTACCCAAGATCAATCCCGCCTGGAAGCCGTCGGATCGGCCTACGACCCGGAACGTCTGCTGGCCGTCCGGGACAAGACCCGGGCCGCCATCCAGACCATAGCGGCAGCTGTCAAGCCGGGCATGGTTGAAGAAGACGCCGTCGAGATGGCGCGTGACATCCTGGCGGCGGAAGGAATGGTGCGCGGCTGGCACGACGTGTACGTCCGCTTCGGCAGCAACTCCACCAAGACCTTCGGGGCGGCCTCCGATCCGGGCGTTGTGCTGGGTGAAGACGATATCTTCTTCATCGATATCGGCCCCGTCTGGAAGGACTGGGAGGGCGACGGCGGCGATAGCTTCGTCACTGGAACCGATCCCGACAAACAACGCTGCGCCGACGACGCCCGCGCCATCTTCCATGAAGTACGTCGCAAGTGGCGGGACGAAGGCGCCACCGGACGGGCCCTCTACGCTTACGCCATGGCGTGCGCGGAAGCCCGCGGGTGGGTACTGAACATGGATCTGTCAGGACACCGCCTGGCCGACTTCCCCCATGCGGCGATCCATGAAGGCCCGCTGGCGGAGGTGGACTTCACCCCGTCCGGACTGCTGTGGGTCCTGGAGATCCACATCCGCCACCCGAGCGCAGCCTACGGCGCCTTCTTCGAAGACCTGTTGCTCGAAGACGCCTGCTTCGCCTGATTCCGGGCTCCAGCCACTCACCGGGAGCCGGTGGGTGGCCTTCATGTCGCTCAGCAACACAGCGCACGAAGTATATTGGCCAGCTTCTTGACGGCAATCTCCAGTTCGTAAGGGGCATGGGCAGCAAACCCCATGAGAAAGCCCGCATGGTGCCGGCTCGAAGCATGCAGTGCCGTCAGACCCAACAAGTCGATGCCCTCCCTACGTGCGGATTCGACCGCTTCGTGCTCAGGGATGTCACGGATGAACACGCAAGGCATCTGCATGCCCCCGGCAGGAATCCTGGGTTCCACGAAATCAGCCAGATGCTGGCGAACCAGCCGCGCCAGCACGTTGCGCCGTTCGGCATAGACGGCGCGCATGGTGCGTACATGGGCCCCAAAGTGGCCGCCTTCGATGAAACGCGCCAGCGTCAGCTGCGGAATCGGTGCGCTGTGTCCGTCCAGCAGCGTGCGGGCCACGGCCATGGGCGCCACCAACGGTGGCGGCAGCACCATGTAGCCGATGCGCAAGCCCGGGAAAAGAGATTTAGTGAAGGTGCCGATGTAGATCGTCCGCTCGTATGGGTCAAGCCCCTGCACGCAGGCGGTGGGTTTGCCCTCGTAGTGGAACTCGCTGTCATAGTCGTCTTCGATGATCCAGCTCTGGTGTTGTCTGGCCCATTCGATGATCGCCAAGCGCCGATCCAGTGCCAGCGCAGCTCCGGTGGGGAACTGGTGCGATGGCGTCAGGAATATCGCCCTGGCCGCCTCACTCAGGTGTTCCACCCGCAGGCCATCGGTATCCAGCGGTACGGGCACGCACTCCAGTCCGGCGGTATCGAACGCCTTGCGGGCACCGTGATAAACAGGGTCTTCGATAAAGATCCGGTCGCCCGCATCGAGCAGCACGTTCGCGCATAAGGTCAGGGCCTGCTGCGAACTGGTCAGCACCAGCACACGCTCGGCCGTGGCCTGGGCACCGCGTTCAAGATTGATGTAATCGGCGATGGCCTTCCGTAGGGGTTCCATGCCCTGTGGAGGGCTGTGCAGCAACGCCAGAGCGCCGTATTCCTTCAGCACCTGCCGATGCAGACGTTCCCAGATTTGCAGCGGAAAGCTGCGTGTCTCTGGCACACCGGGCGCGAATGGGCGCGGCGCCAGAAAGTCTCGCACGCCGCCGCCCTGAAACATGGCATTGCCACGCGAGCTGAGACGCAGTGCCGCCTTGCGCTCCTCACCCTTTGGCAGGAGCGTGCCGCGTTCCGGCAAACGCTGGGCCCGCTCCGACACGAAGCTGCCGCTTCCCACGCGCCGTTCGATGAAGCCTTCCGCATGCAACTGGCCGTAGGACAACTCGACCGTATCGCGCGAAACACCCAGGGACTTTGCCAAGGCACGCGACGCGGGCAATGGTTTGCCGACATCGAGGGCGCCATCCAGGATGAGCTGACGAATGGCGCGCTGAATGCGCACATGCAAGGGCAGGGCGCCGTGCGCTGGATCGCCGATCCATGCCTTGACGGATTCGAGTTGCGCATGCCTGAACAATTGGCCGGTATCTCTTCAAGAAATTGGAGGGGAATATCCATCCATTTTAAATCTATAAACACGTTTCACAACTCACTTAACCCTTTGATCGGGGGTCCGTCAGGCCATGTCATCCGTCCTCTTGCCTTCATCCGTTCGTTGGAACGATCTTGCCCATCCCATTGTGGCCGGCCTGATCTCGGTCATCGTCAACTATGGCGGTACCTTCATCCTGGTCTTCCAGGCTGCCAAGGTGGCTGGTCTCGGCCCCGAACTGACGGCTTCCTGGGTGTGGTCGATTTCCATCGGCGTGGGCGTGACCGGGATCATTCTGAGCTGGACATCCCGCGAGCCCATCATCACCGCATGGTCCACGCCGGCTGCGGCATTTCTGGTCACGGCACTGGCGACGACGTCCTACGCAGAAGCGGTCGGCGCCTACCTGATATCGGCCGCCGCCTTCGTGGTGCTGGGGCTGTCGGGCTGGTTCGAGCGGGTCATCCGCCTGATTCCGTCGGGCGTTGCCGCCGGTCTGCTGGCGGGCATCCTGCTCCAGTTCGGCATCAAGGCCTTCGGCGGCATGAGCGTCGATCCTCTGCTGGCCGGCTTGTTGATCGTCACTTATGTGGCGCTCAAACGACTCTGCCCACGCTACGCGGTGGTCGGCATCCTGGTACTGGGGCTGGTCTTCCTGCTGCAGCAAGATCGCGTCGATCTGTCGAGGCTGACCCTGAAACTGGCGGCGCCGATCTTCACCATGCCCATGTTTTCACTCAACGCCTTGCTGAGTGTGGCGCTGCCCTTGTTCCTGATCACGCTGACCGGCCAATACATGCCCGGCATGCTGGTGCTGCGCAACGATGGCTTCCGAACCAGCGCCAACCCCATCGTCACCATCACCGGGCTGGGTTCGCTGTTGATGGCGCCTTTCGGTTCGCACGCCTTCAATATCGCGGCCATCACAGCGGCCATCTGCACGGGCCGCGAAGCGCACGAAGATCCGTCCAGGCGCTGGATTGCCGGCATTGCTGCCGGGGTGTTCTACATCCTGGTGGGTGTGTTCGGCGTCACCCTGGCTGCAGTTTTCATGGCTTTCCCGAGCACCTTCATCACCACGCTGGCCGGTCTGGCGCTCCTGGGCACCATCGGTGGCAGCCTCGCCAGCGCGCTGAGTGAGGCCCGGACCCGCGAAGCCTCGCTGATCACCTTTCTGGCGGCCGCCGCCAACGTCACCCTGCTGGGCATTGGTGGTGCGTTCTGGGGCCTAGTGATCGGGCTCGTGGCCTACGCGACGCTCAACGGTCGCTTGCCGCAGAGTGCGCCGCAGTCTGCCGTTGCCTTCGGCGCCTCCGGCACGGGGCCCAACTGATGTCATCCACAACGCAAACCCGTCACGACCTGCATGGCCGCTATCCCGAGGCCCGTTCGGTCGAGGACTTTCAACGCAATCTGGCCGCGGTGCACACGCGGATCAAAGCCGCATGCCGCCGCGCCGGCCGCGATCCCGCATCCGTGCGCCTGTTGCCTGTGAGCAAGACCAAGCCCGAGCCCAGCCTGCGTCTCGCGTACGCGGCGGGTTGCAGGACGCTGGGAGAGAACAAGCCCCAGGAGGCCTGCCGCAAATGGGAAACCATGCAGGACCTGACCGACCTGCACTGGTCCGTCATCGGCCACCTGCAGACCAACAAGGCCAGGCTGGTGGCGCGTTTCGCCTCCGAGTTCCAGGCACTGGACAGCCTGCACGTCGCGGAAGCGCTGGATCGCCGCTTGCAGATTGAAGGGCGGGGGCTCGACGTGTTCGTGCAGGTCAACACCTCTGGCGAGGCGAGCAAATACGGCCTGCCCCCCGAGGAGGTTCAGGCCTTTCTCCAGGCGCTGCCGGTATTCAGCGCGCTGCGCGTGCGTGGGCTGATGACGCTGGCGCTGTTTTCCAGCGAAGCCGAGCGGGTGCGCCAGTGTTTCGTACGACTGCGTGCTCTGCGCGACCGGCTGCGCCAATGCGCACCTGCCGGAATCGGGCTGGATGAACTGTCGATGGGCATGTCCGGTGACTTCGAGATCGCCATCGAGGAAGGCGCCACCGTGGTACGTGTCGGACAAGCCATCTTCGGTGCGCGCGCCATGCCCGACGGCCACTACTGGCCCGGCGAACCCAAACTTGAGGAGTCTTAAATGCAAACTACCCCATCCCACCTGATGCGGGCCTATGCCCGCCAACCGGTTTCCTTCGTACGTGGGCGCGGCGCGCAGCTCTGGGACGAGCGCGGCGTGGAGTACCTGGACGCCATTGCCGGTGTCGCGGTCACCAGTCTGGGCAACGCCCACCCGGAGATCGCGGCCGTGATTGCCGAGCAGGCGGCGCTGCTGTTGCATACGTCCAATGTTTTCCGCATCGACTGGCAGGAACGGCTGGGCGAGCGTTTGTGCGCGCTGACGGGAATGCAGAAGAGCTTCTTCTGCAATTCGGGCGCCGAGGCCAACGAAGCCGCGCTCAAGCTGGCAAGACTGCATGGCCAGCGCAGACAGATCGCGGAACCCAAGATCCTCGTCATGGAGAACGGTTTTCACGGCCGCAGCATCGCCACGCTCTCCGCGTCGGGCAATCCCGCCAAGCAACACGGCTTCGAGCCGCTGCTGCCTGGTTTCTTGCGGGTGCCCTATGACGACATCGACGCGGTGCACCGAATGGCCGGGCATTCGCCCGACATCGTGGCGGTGCTGGTCGAGGCAGTGCAGGGCGAAGGCGGCATTCATGTCGCCAGCGCCGACTACCTGCGCGAACTGCGTGCCTTGTGCGACCAGCACGGCTGGCTGCTGATGCTCGATGAGATCCAGACAGGCCTGGGCCGCACCGGAGCCTGGTTCGGGCATCTGCACGCGAACATCGCGCCCGATGTGATGACGCTGGCGAAGGCGTTGGGAAACGGCTTTCCCATCGGCGCCTGCCTGGCGCGTGGGGCGGCGGCCGACCTGTTCTCGCCCGGCCAGCACGGCTCCACTTTCGGCGGCAATCCCCTGGCCTGTCGGGTGGCATGCACCGTTCTCGACATCATGGCCCGCGACAGGCTGCCGGAGCGTGCTGCTGCGCTGGGTGGGCGTCTGCTGAACGGGCTGCAGAAAGCGCTCGCCACGCACCCGCACGTCGTCGCGATCCGCGGGCAGGGCCTGATGGTGGGCATCGAACTGGACAGGCCATGCAAGGAACTGGTTGGGCGTGCCCTGGCCGAGCAGCGTTTGCTCATCACCGTGACCCGCGACAAGGTCATCAGATTGCTGCCGCCGCTGGTCTGTGACGAAGCCCAGATCGACGCCATCGTCGGTCGCCTTACGCGCCTGCTGGCCACGACTGAGGGGAATGCGCCGAGCACATTGAAATCCGCCGCGCCGGTCGAACCGGCGGTATGACGCCCACGCTGATCCGCGATCAAAGAACGCACCCTCAAAACCCTGAATTCCAGACACAAAGGACACACGCCCATGTACGACTCATCACTGCCCCTGACCGACTTCGACCCCGAACTGGCCGAAGCCATCCGGCGCGAAGAACGTCGCCAGGAAGACCACATCGAGCTCATCGCCTCCGAGAACTACGCCAGCCCGCAGGTGATGGCCATCCAGAACTCCGTCTTCGCCAACAAATACGCCGAGGGCTACCCGGGCAAGCGCTACTACAGTGGCTGTGAGAATGTGGACGTGGCCGAGCGCCTGGCCATCGAACGTCTCAAGACGCTGTTCGACTGCGACTACGCCAATGTTCAGCCCCATGCCGGCGCCCAGGCCAACGCGGCCGTGTTCCTGGCTCTGACTCGCCCCGGCGACACCGTGATGGGCATGAACCTGGCGCAGGGCGGCCACCTGACCCACGGCAATCCATCCAATTTCTCCGGCCGCCACTACCGCATCGTTCCTTACGGGCTCGATGCCGGGACAGGGCTGATCGACTACGACGAGATGGAGCGCATTGCACTGGAAGCCCGTCCGAAAATGCTGATCGGCGGCTTCTCGGCCTATTCGCGGCACAAGGACTGGGCGCGGATGCGCGCCATCGCCGACAAGGTGGGCGCCGTATTCTGGGTGGACATGGCTCACGTTGCCGGCCTGGTCGCGGCTGGCGAATACCCCGACCCGCTGCCCCACGCCCATGTGGTCACCAGCACCACCCACAAGACCCTGCGCGGCCCGCGCGGCGGCATCATCCTCGCCAAGGGGCAGGGTGACGCGTTTTACAAACAGCTCGATTCAGCGGTGTTTCCGGGCATTCAAGGCGGCCCGCTGATGCACGTGATCGCCGCCAAAGCCGTGGCCTTCAAGGAGGCGCTGCGTCCCGAGTTCAAGACCTACCAGCGTCAGGTGGTGAGCAACGCCCGTGCGATGGCGGCGGTCCTCCAGCAGCGGGGCTACAAGATCGTCTCCGGCGGCACCGACAACCACTTGATGCTCATCGACCTCTCCGCCAAGCCCTATTCCGGCAAGGACGCAGACGCCGCGCTGGCCGAAGCCTGGATCACCACCAACAAGAACTCGGTGCCCAACGATCAACGCTCGCCCTTTGTCACCTCGGGGCTGCGTATCGGCACACCCGCCGTGACCACGCGCGGGTTCGGTGTGGCCGAATGCGAACACGTGGCGGGGTGGCTGTGCGACGTGCTGGACGCGCTGGAGAACAGCGGTACAGCGTTGCCGGAGGTGCGCCACCGAGTGAGGGAGCAGGTGCTGGCGCTGTGCCGCCGCCATCCCGTGTACCGATAGCGGCATCGGTACATCCACCACTTCAAGGGCGGGCTGAGGCTAAGCCTCATTACACGCGATCTCCCGTAGCCAGGGCGCCGCCGATAGCCGCTCCGACAGGAAATCGATGAAGGCCTGAACCCGGGCAGGCCGGCTGCGCCCTGGCGGGGTGACGATGTGCAGCGCGATAGGATCGACCTTCCAGTCGCACATGACCGTTTCCAGTTGCCCCGACTGCAACTCATCCCATACCAGGAACTCCGGCTGCAGTGCCAGCCCGAGGCCGGCCTTCAGGGCGGGCATCATGGCTTCCGCGTTGTTCGCGCATAACGGCGCCGGCATGGCCTGGGTGAATTCGCCCTGTTGGTCATGATGGAAACGCCAGCATCCGCCGGTGCGCGAGTTCGAGTACATCAGCCCCCGGTGCTGTGCGAGCTCACGCGGATGATCGGGTTTGCCGTAACGCTCGAAATAAGCCGGGGCGCCGACCAGCAGGATCTTTACCGCGTAGAGGCGGCGGGCCAGCAGGCTCGAATCCGCCATCGTCGAGATGCGCACCCCAAGGTCGAAGCGGTTGGCGACCAGATCGACGATTTCGTCGCCGAAGTGAAAGTCGAAACTGACGTCGGGCAGCCGCGCCATGAACTCCGGAAGGATTGGCGCCAGGTACGACAGCCCGAAGGACATCGGCACCGTGATCCGGATCGGCCCGCGCAGGCTGATGGATTGTTCCGTGACTTCGGCTTCGATCGCCTGTCCCTCCGACAGGATGCGCGTCGCCCGTTCCAGCGCGGCATCGCCGCTTTCCGTCAGGGACAGGCGCCGGGAGTTCCGATGGAAGAGGACCGTTCCCATGCGCTTTTCCAGGCGGAGTATGGCTTTCGATACCGTGGCCTGGGAAAGATCGAACTCGGCGGCGGTGCGGGCGAAGGACCCCGTTTCCGCAACCTTGGCGAAAAGGGCCCATGCCTCCAGATCCGGTAACTTTTTCATGCGACCTTATTCCTTCGTCGGGGCGGATGAGGTCTTGCATGACCTCAAAAATGGAATGGATGCCATGCCGTTCGTCTCATTCTAAATGGGTTGGACCTTGTCTATAGTGCCTCCATCAAGGCAGCGCTTCGACTGCCCCGGCGCTTTACACGCCATCCCCAACCCCGTTCGTTGCACGAAATACAGAGGAGCCCGCCAACATGACCATCGCCGCCACCCCCACGCCCAGCCCGCTGCTGCTGACCCCGACCGACCATACCCTGATCCTCATCGACTACCAGTCGCAGATGGCCTTCGCCACGCACTCCATCGACATTCCCTCGCTGCGCAACAACGCCGGCCTGGTGGCCAGTGCAGCGGCCGGCTTCGGCGTGTTGACCATCCTGACGACCGTCGCCGAAAAGAGCTTCTCCGGGCCGATGTTCGAGGAGGTGACCGCGCCCTTCCCGGGCCAGGCCCTGCTGGATCGCACCTCGATGAACACCTGGGAAGACGCCGCCGTGATCACCCAGGTCAACAAGATCGGTAAGGGGCGTATCGTCTTCGGCGGCTTGTGGACCAGCGTCTGCATCGTCGGCCCGACCTTGTCGGCTCTGTCGCAGGGCTTCGAGGTCTATGTGATCACCGATGCCTGTGGGGACGTTTCCGTCGAAGCGCACGAACGCGCGGTACAACGCATGGTGCAAGCCGGCGCCCGCCCGATGACGGCGCTGCAATACCTGCTCGAACTCCAGCGCGACTGGGCCCGCACGGACACCTACGAGCTGACCACCGGCATCGCCAAAAAGCTCGGCGGCGGCTACGGCCTGGGGATCACCTACGCCAAGACGATGTTCGGCGCCCACGAGGGCTGACAGAGGTAACGCCAATGAAACCCTATCTGATTTCATTGGCGGTCGGTGTGCTGGTGGGCGTGATCTACAGCCTGTTGAACGTGCGCTCACCAGCGCCACCGGTCGTCGCCATCGTCGGGCTGCTCGGGATGCTCATCGGCGAGCAGCTCGTGCCGGTCGGCAAACAGCTCTTGAGCGGTTCGGCCTTCACGGCCGCTTGCGACAGATCGCAAGCCACGGACCATGTGTTCGGCCAGCTACCAGGACGCCAGGCCATGCAACAGACCAAGGCGCCCGAGGAGAAACGATCATGACAGCACCTGCGACGGCCGACGTCATCCTGCGCAATGGCCGCTTCACCACGCTGGACACCAGCAAGCCCACTGCCAGCGCCGTCGCCATCAAGGACGGCAAGTTCCTGGCGGTGGGTGACGAAGCGGAAATCCAGCCCTTCGCGGACTCCAGCACGCGGGTCATCGACCTCAAGGGGCGCAGCGTGCTGCCTGGCCTGATCGACAACCACACCCACGTCGTCCGTGGTGGCCTCAACTACAACATGGAGCTGCGCTGGGACGGCGTGCGCTCCCTGGCCGACGCCATGGACATGCTGCGGCGGCAAGTGGCGATCACGCCCGCGCCGCAGTGGGTGCGCGTGGTGGGCGGCTTCACCGAGCACCAGTTCATCGAGAAACGCCTGCCGAGCATCGATGAGATCAACACCATCGCGCCCGATACGCCGGTCTTCCTGCTGCATCTCTACGACCGTGCGCTGCTCAACGCGGCCGCGCTGCGCGCCGTCGGCTACACGAAGGACACGCCGGAGCCCCCCGGCGGCGAGATCACCCGCGACGCCAGCGGCAACCCGACGGGCCTGCTGCTCGCCAAGCCCAACGCCGCCATCCTCTACGCCACCCTGGCCAAGGGCCCCAAGCTCCCCTTCGACTACCAGCTCAATTCGACGCGGCATTTCATGCGCGAGCTCAACCGGCTGGGCGTCACCGGCGTCATCGACGCCGGCGGCGGCTTCCAGAACTATCCGGACGACTACGCGGTGATCCAGAAGCTGGCCGACGAAGGCCAGATGACGGTGCGCCTGGCCTACAACCTGTTCACCCAGAAGCCCAAGCAGGAGAAGGAGGATTTCCTCAACTGGACGGCCAGCGTCAAGTACAAGCAGGGCACCGATTACTTCCGCCACAACGGCGCCGGCGAGATGCTGGTGTTTTCCGCGGCCGACTTTGAAGACTTCCGTCAGCCCCGCCCGGACATGCCGCAAGAGATGGAAGGGGAGCTGGAGGAGGTGGTGCGCATCCTCGCCCACAACCGCTGGCCCTGGCGCCTGCACGCCACCTACGACGAAACCATCTCCCGCGCCCTCGACGTGTTCGAGAAGGTGGACAAGGACATTCCCCTCAAGGGCCTGAACTGGTTCTTCGACCACGCCGAAACCATCTCGGACGAATCCATCGACCGCATCGCCGCCCTGGGCGGAGGCATCGCCGTGCAGCACCGCATGGCCTACCAGGGTGAATATTTCGTCGAACGCTACGGCCCCGCCGCGGCCGAAGCCACGCCCCCCATCGCCCGCATGCTGGCCAAGGGCGTGAAGGTCTCGGCCGGCACCGACGCCACCCGCGTCGCCTCCTACAATCCGTGGGTGTCCCTGGCCTGGATGATCACTGGCAAGACCGTCGGCGGCCTGAAGATCTACCCGCGCCACAACTGCCTGGACCGGGAGACGGCGCTGCGCATGTGGACCGAGAAGGTGGCCTGGTTTTCCAACGAGGAAGGCCGGCGCGGCCGCATCGCGGCGGGCCAGTTCGCCGACCTGATCGTGCCCGACAAGGATTTCTTCAGCTGCGCCGAGGATGAAATCTCCTTCCTCACCTCCGAGCTCACCATGGTGGGCGGCCGCGTCGTCTATGGCGCGGGCGACTTCGCCCCGGAGGACGACAACCCCGTGCCTCCCGCCATGCCCGAATGGTCGCCGGTGCGCACCTTCAAGGGCTACGCAGCCTGGGGCGAGCCGGATGGGGCAGGGCGGCATTCCCTGCATCGCCAGGCCATCGCGGCCTGCGGATGCAGCAGCGCCTGCGGCCTGCATGGCCACGCGCACGCCAATGCATGGGGATCGAAGGTGCCGGTGGCAGACCTGAAAGGCTTCTTCGGTGCCCTGGGCTGCTCCTGCTGGGCGGTGTAAACCTATGAAGAAAAGACAGGCCTCATGACAGCGCAGACCACCACAGCCCCGGCCGGCAGCTTCGCACCCCTCCGCCAACAACTCTTCGCCGTGCTGTGGGTGGCCACGGTGATCGGCAACACCGGCAGCTTCATCCGCGACGTGGCCAGCGCCTGGCTGATGACCGACCTGTCCGTGTCTCCGGCCGCCGTGGCCATGGTGCAGGCCGCGGCAACCTTGCCCGTCTTCCTGCTGGCAATCCCCGCCGGCGTGCTGTCGGATATCCTCGACCGGCGCAAATTCCTCATCGCCATCCAGGGGCTGCTCGCCACCGTCAGCATCTGCCTGATGCTGCTGTCCGCCTTCGGCCAGCAAACCGTCAGCTCGCTGATCGCGCTCACCTTTCTGGGCGGCATCGGCGCCGCCTTGATGGGCCCCACCTGGCAAGCCATTGTCCCCGAGCTGGTCGACAAGAAAGACCTCAAGAGCGCCGTCGCCCTCAACTCCCTCGGCATCAACATCGCGCGGGCCGTCGGCCCCGCGCTGGGCGGCCTGATCCTCGCAAGGTTGGGCGCCGCGGTCACCTATGGCGCCGACGTGATCAGCTACGTCTTCGTGATCGCCGCGCTGCTGTGGTGGCGACGCCCGGAAAAGGCCGACGACGCCTTGTCCGAGCGCTTTCCGGGCGCCTTCCGCGCCGGCCTGCGCTACGCCCGTGCCCATCGTGAACTGCACGTGGTGCTGATCCGCGCCTTCGTCTTCTTCCTGCTCGCCAGTTCGGTGTGGGCGCTGCTGCCCCTGGTGGCCAGAAAGCTGCTCGGCGGCGGTGCCGGCTTCTACGGCGTGCTGCTCGGCTCCGTCGGCCTCGGAGCCATCGGCGGCGCCATTCTCATGCCGAAACTGCGCGCACGCCTCAGCCCGGACGGCATCGTGCTGATGTCGGCCATCGTCACCGCCGCGGTGATGGTCTTCCTGTCGTTCGCCCCCGCCCAATGGGCCGCGCTCATTGCGCTGCTTGCCCTCGGCGCCGCGTGGATCGCCGCGCTCACCACCCTCAGCAGCATCGCCCAGGCCATCCTGCCCAACTGGGTGCGGGGCCGCTCCCTGGCCGTCTACCTCACCGTCTTCAACGGCGCGATGACCGCCGGCAGCCTCGCCTGGGGCGGCATCGCCACGCTGATCGGCGTACCCATGACCCTGATTGCCGGCGCAGGCGGATTGGCGGTCACCGGCCTCGCATTCCACCGACTCAAACTGCCCAAGGGCGACGCAGACCTGGTGCCCGCCAACCACTGGCCCGAACCCCTCACCGCCGCACCGGTGGAGTACGACCGCGGCCCCGTGCTGATCCTCATCGAATACAGGATCGACGCAAGCGAGCGTCAAGCCTTCCTCGACGCCCTCACGGGCCTCTCCGCCGACCGCCGCCGCGACGGCGCCTACGACTGGGGCATCACCGAAGACGCCGCCGACCCCAGCCTGATCCTCGAATGGTTCATGGTCGAATCCTGGGCGGAACACCTGCGGCAACACCGCCGGGTATCAAAGGCGGCTGCAGACCTGCAGGAAGAAGTGCTGCGCTTCCATCGGGGAGAGCAGGTGCCGGTGGTACGGCATTTTCTGGCGATCAACTAAGCCGCCGACGGCCGGCGCCATATCCCGCCGCGGGCATCCGGTTCGCGCGATATAGGCACCGACTCCACGAACAGGCTCTAGGCCGAGTGATACGCCAGCCAGAACGACTCACGGCAGGCATTCTCAAACGTCTTGCGCAGTGGGCTGATGCCGAGTGCCACATCCCCACTGGAAATCACTTCATAGGTGATCCAGACTTCAGCGCACGCTGACTCACAGGGAAAATTGTCCTGCTCGACGGTACGTCGGATTACTGCGCCGTTGTTGAAAGCGTAATCGGTGACTTCCTTTGTAACCTCGAAGCCTTGATCCAGCCAGGACGATCTCTCGACCGTAGTCCCGGAAACAACAAGCGGGCTTGGCTTGTCGAGGATGGCTGAAACGTAGGCGTGCAAAACGTCAGTGGGTGTATTCATCGGCAAAAAAGTAGATGCAGTGGGCGAAACGCCCTTTGGTCCATTGGCGTTTGCTCATAGACCGGCCGCATGGAGTCTGGTTCCTGCGCGGCCGGCCTGGCCTTCGAACAGCGTGCGCCAATTACGCTGACGCCGCCCGCTGCCTTTCCACCAGCGCCGTCATCAACTCCCGCGTCTCGCCCGCCAGCATGTAGCAGGCCCACATGTAATGCTCCTGATGCTCATGGCAGAGGTGGCGGAACGTGTCGCCGGCATTGCCATGGGTTGCCGACAACATCGCATGCAACTGCGCAAGGCGCGCCGTGAGCTGATCGGTAAGGGCCATCGCATTCGCACTGTCGGTCAACTCGTAAAGCGTGTCGGACGACGAGGGAAACTGCATCGGCGTATTCATCGCGCAGCCCTCCATGCGGAGTGGCAAGCGCAGCGCGACGCGGGCGAAAGGCAGGGGAGTGAAGCAGACGCGAGCGGAAACGCGCACGCCAGAGCTTGAACGGCCATGATGGATGCTCCTGGATTGGAAGGACTGTTCCACCACCCGCTGTCAATCGGGGGGCGGGCCAAAGCAGGGTTGACAGACCGGAATCCAGGGAACCGGCAGGCCGAAGCCTCCCCACCCGGCCCGCCATTGATCGTGAAATCTGGGCGCACCAAGGGCGTGACGAATAAAAACGGCCGCATTGCGGCCGGATATCCGCCTGGATTCGTCGAGCTGTCAAACCCGGTCGCCACTGTTTAGGCGACGGCGGGAGTATGGGCGGGGGACGTTGGCGGGGTCAAGGGGACTGTTGCCGACTCTGAGGAAATGATTGCGCCATACGAAAGCTGACGCTCAACGTTCAGTTCCTGTGGGATTGCGGATCTCTTGTATCAGGCGTTGATGGCCTGTAACGCTCCAGCAGCGCGCTGATCCCCTTGTCATCAACAGTCAAAACGGTCAGGCTGCGATGGTCTGACTAAAACCAAGTGGCCTCCACGAAACCCGTGGCGATTTACCCGCCGGCCACAGCAAGGAGATAACCGTGATTCAAGCGCCGACAACCCTGATCGAGCTAGTACGAAACATGAAGGTGGCCGTCGACCAGGATGCCCTTCTGGAAATGCATACGGCTTCAGACGAGCAGCTGAAAGCATGGTTTGGTGGCAGCAAAATTTCACGGGATCCTCCTGACCCTTCGATACCGTGGAGGACAATTTATGTGGAGGATTTCTTTGATGTTGCAGAACAATCTGTAGCCGATGTGAGCTTCTTTATTCGCATCAATCTGACCGGGCGCGGCCAATTCATGGCCGACCTAGATTGTCATCAGTCGTACGAGCAACTCTCTTTCGACAACGTCGTGGCCGTCCTTGGAGAAGGATGGGAGGACCATCCCCACTTTCCCCCACCGAGCGGAAGGATATTTAAGACTCCGACCCATCCCCAGGGGAATAGCCGAATCAGGTATACGCATGAGGATGCGCTGCTGCGTCAGGAAGTAATCGTCGAGTTCAGCGAGGACGGAACTTTGCTGGGCTTGATGGTTCGAGGGGAGGGCCATTATCAGGTTAATGCAGAACCCAGTGAGCGATCCGGCAACCCCCAGTCCTAGCCGTATCCCTTGGACCCCAGGCACAACCGATGAGCAGCTGAGTCGATCCTCAGCCGGCCACAGCAAGGAGATAACCGTGATTCAGGCACCGACAACCCTGATTGAGCTAGTACGAAACATGAAGGTGGCCGTCGACCAGGATGCCCTTCTGGAAATGCAGACGGCTTCAGATGAGCAGCTGAAAGCATGGTTCGGGGGCAGCAAAATCTTACGGAGCCCTCCAGGCCCTTCGATACCGTGGAGGATAATTTATGTGGAGGATTTCTTTGACGCGACGGCACAAGCCGTAATCGATGCGGACTTTTCTATTCGCATTAACCCAACCGGGCGTGGCCGATTTATGGCCGACCTAATGTGTCGGCAGTCTTACGAGCAACTCTCTTTCGACAACGTCGTGGCCGTCCTTGGAGAAGGATGGGAGGATCATCCCTATTTTCCACCACCGAGCGGCAGGATATTTAAGACCCCGACCCATCCCCGGGGGAATAGCCGAATCAGGTATGCGCATGAGGATACGCTGCTGCGGCAGGAAATAATCCTGGAGTTTAGGGAGGACGGAACTTTACTGAGCTTGTTTGTTAACGGGGAGGGCCGTTAATCTGACGGTGTCACTAAAGTGATGGATCAATTTCTTGCCTTTTTTCGCGTTAAGCAGGGATATCGCTGAAGGCTATTGGCCAGTATCCGAGTGATGTTCTTTGCGCGGCAAATCTTAATCCAGGCGACGGCGGGAGTATGGGCGGGGGAAAGTGGCGGGGTCAAGGGGAGGCTGTTGCCGACTCTGAGGAAATGATTGCGCCATACGAAAGCTGACGCTCAAAGTTCAGCTCCTGTGGGATTACCGATCTTTTGTATCAGGCGTTGATGGCCTGTAACGCTCCAGCAGCGCGCTGATCTCCTTGCCTTCATCATCCTTCCTCTTGGCGGCTCTGATTCGCGCAGTGTTAGCCATCCAGCCTGTGATGTCTGGATCTGCGCCATTGCGGAGCAGGAGTTCGACCAGCTCTGGATAAGCTGATTGAACTGCGTAGCAGAGAGGTGTCTCGCCTATGTGTTCCTCATCGTTGGAGTTCACATTGGCGCCAGCTGTGATTAGCCATTCCACGGCCTTGTAATGCCGTCCTTCGACGGCGTAGTGGAGTGGGGCCCGACCGAGGTCATCGAAGAACTCTAACGAATAGCCGCATTCGACCAGGCGCTGCATCTCTTGAATGTCCCCCTCTGCGGCAGCACGGTGCAATCGCTCGATCTCAAAGAAGTCCTCTTGATCATATGCAGTCATTTGCGTCCCTGACATCGAACTTATCCATTACTTGGGGCCGGCTTCTGAAGCGTTCAATGAGACTACGACATGCCGCCGAGCCGAATTCGGCAGCCCATTTCTCAGTGCGCTCAAACTCCGGCTGCAGTGCAGAGAGCGCCTCGGTGCTCCAGAGGTTCTGCTGTGCCTTGAGTGGCAAGTGATCCGTTTCAGACACAATGGCGACAAACGCATCGAGTTCCTGGGCGTCGTCTGCTGTTCCACCGATGACGGATTTCAAATGAAGCAACTGCACCGCGCCCTCGAGAAATGACACGCGGCCGCACAGCATGGCAGACGCCAACTCGACAAGCGCCTTTCTGGCTTGCTCTTCGCATTCGTTGAGGGGGGTACGATCAGACATGATGGCTAAATTTCCTTGACGATAGCTTTTGAAGAAAATAGCGCAATCCCGGATAACGTCTTGTGCAAGTTACTGCTTGATATGGGGGGCTACACGTAAGGCATAATACAGGCGGCTGGAGCGCGTAGCGGGGAAGCCGTCCGGTTGATTAAATAGTCAGGCCCGATTTTCAGATTCAGACCAAGCGGACTTGTAATCACTGGATAATACCTTTTGAATTGCCTCGCAAAATGTTTCGACACCACCAGGATCCTCACTTGAACCATCGCGCGTCGGCTGCAATTCCGCCAGGAGACCACCCAGATGTACGGTGTGTGTAGGAGCGGTAAGCCTGAACTCGGTGCGCAAAAACTCATACATCGCCATGTATGCTTGGCGCGGTGTTAGAGGAGGTAGTGAATCAAGGTCAGCATGCATAAGGAAGCCTAACTTTGTTTTGGGGCGATAGTTCTGCCGCATAAAATCGGAATGCCGGATTGCATGTTTTGCAAGGTACTGTTTAGATGCAGGAACTACGCATAAGGCAAAATAGCAAGACAGGAAAAGTAGCATGGCGTTGTTGGGATATGCCGCCTTGGCGAGTTGGGCTGCCGTGAAATTCGTCAAACTTCCTGTTATCTTCTATTTCTTCCTGAGTTGAATGAAATCCACGACCGCCCCGCGGTTCGGTGACGTCATTGCGGATGGAACGTGCGGTCGTGCGAGCACGAGTAGCGGTGTGGCCGTACTCGTCCCGGCAATCGCTGCCGCCCAGACTGATCCAGCATCGAAAAAATCGCCAGTGGCGAGTGGAAGTTCCTGTTGCGAAGTCAGTGATTCACTGATCTCTAATGCGAGGGATCGGTATCGCTCCCCGAAGCTATGAACGGATGAACCAAATACGAACAATCCTCCGCCCGGAGCCCGTATTACGGCCCGTGATGCGATGCGGCGGGAACTCGAAGCACGCACTGTTTGCGTGACATTGAGCGCAGGATCCAGGCGCAACAGAGAAATGGAGTCGGCCGTAGCCCCGAATGCTTCGACAATAGACGCGTCTTGCGCGTCCGAAACAAGCATGAAGCGACCTTGAACCAGCTTGCGCGCAAGTTCGTGCCCTTGGGTGTCCAGGGACACGAACTCTGTCTGCACGTTGTCCGTCAGGGCCAGCAGCATTCCCTTTACAGTTGGTGCGATCGAGAAACTGTCAACTGCAGCCGAAAGATTTGCATCAGAGGCCGGCACCAATGCCTGCCGTTCGATTGCGCCCTTGCTATCGAGCCAGATCACCCAAACCGACGAGTACATATGCGCCGGCAGGCCTTTGCTGATGTCCATGCGCACACCCTGCGCGATTGCGACAATGCTGGTCCCCGACGGAAAACATTTCGCGATCTCATATCGCAGCATCGGCGCCCCTGCGGGCTCGGGAAACAGCTCACGAATAAGCTGCCCCGCTCGATCAAGTTGAGCGATATAGGCGGTCGGCCTGCCCGAATCAACGGCCCGAGGCACGTCTCCGCATAAGAATGTGTCGCCGGTGGAATTTACCGCAGCAGAGTAAAACGTCGGGCCGATGACGAGGTCTCCCTCAAATGCCTTCCGATCCTCCGGTGGGATTTCGGCGGTGAAGGTCCAAACGGCGGAACCCGAAGCATTGACGCGACTGGCCCACCCTTGCTTGGTCGCGCTTATAGCGCCCGCGACGATGGCCCCGCCGTCGGGAAGGATCGTGACCGCACGGGGGTGAATAGCAGCGTCCCGCGGCGTCGTGAGAAGGGCAGTCTTATGGCTTTGGATGGCCCACATGGTTTTCGTGTTTGGCATTGTGGGCTCTTCAGTCGCCGCACGGACGGCCGTTGGTATACTGACAGACAAAACAAGAAGAATTGCGATGCGTAGCCGCAACAAAAAATGAGTAGCAACTTGATGGACCGAGGCTCCTTTAGATCCAGAGGCGACCCGCATGAATATGCAAATGTGGCTACAGCTACGGCAAAAGTGAATGTAACGAGTCATGAGTGTCAATCGCAAAAGTAGCATCATCGTTCAGCACACGGAAGGCAGGCCAACTGTATTCACTCCGTACGGCGTACCTCTAGGAAATCACTTAGTAGGTGATCCAGACTTCAGCGCACGCTGACTCACAGGGAAAATTGTCCTGCTCGACGGTACGTCGGATTACTGCGCCGTTGTTGAAGCGTAATCGGTGACTTCCTTCGTAACCTCGAAGCCTTGGTCCAGCCAGGACGATCTCTCGACTGAGAGGCCCAACGTTAGAAGTAACAGGCACCGGAGCGCCAGCGGAGGGAACGCAAACTGCGTAGCAGTTTGCGTGTCCGGCCCTGTTAGCCATGGCGGGCCACAATTGACGGCTCTTCTTCGCAAAAGACTGCAAGCACTTCATGAGCTGTAACGAGCGCGAATGCGTACTGGCTCGCAAACTGCTCTAAAGCCAGGCCCATCGCAGTTCGAAGCGCGGTGCTCTCGACGCGCCGCAGGAAACCTATGTCGGTGCCCTGAAGCCAGTTTCCCACGATGGCTGGAAATTCTTCGGTGATCGCATGCGCAACCGGATTCAGAAAGGTGACCACATAGCTTTTTGGCCCCCGTGATACACGACCACCTTTGCCCAACAATCAGTTCGGAGACCTCCGCAGAAAGCTCGCGCCCGTTGTAGGTGAGTGTCAGGAGCTCGAGTTCGTGACGGGAGTCGAGTGTCGTTTGCATTTGGCTAACGTTGGACATGAGCCGACCGTAAAAAGCGCAGCTTTTTGTGGGTCGGCTCGATGGACGGGTTGGGCCTCACTGCCGTAGTTCGACACGAACCAGCCGACCGCTTTGGGACATCCACAGGGCATCTGTTCCGGTGTAGTACCGCTCATGATCCGTTCCGGACTTGAAGTGTGAGATCGATGTCGTCGCCAGGGCAACCGTGCCGTTGCTTTCCGCTAGATAAGCCCAATGCTCACCTTCCGATGATGGATACGGTGGATCGAACAGCTTTACCCATGACCCCTCCAAGACGAAAACGCCTACCCCACGAAAACTAGCAAGCAACTTGCCGCTTGAAGCGCGCGATATCGCCTCGCATAGGCCCGGTGCATTTTGGACGGTCACAGTGTTGTTCGCGATGCGAAGCAATTCCCCGCCGGCAGTCCGAACAAAAGCTCCATTGGATGTACTCACAACTTGCTTGACCCTCCCGGAGGAAAAAGGTATTGGTGCTAGCCATTTTTCCGATTCGCGCCAATACGCTGCATAGTTGCAGGGCTCGAGGTGACAAAAACCCTGTCTGACTACATAGAGATAGCGGCCCTCTATCTCAGCGAATCCTACAGTTCTGCTGTATTTTTCAGCAGGTGGTGAGGGGTAGATTGACCATTCATCCGCATTGCTCAACTCCCAGACATGACCTGCGCCGACTAGCCGAAA
This sequence comes from Zoogloea sp. JDB1, assembly GCF_056724025.1. Lineage (NCBI taxonomy): Bacteria > Pseudomonadati > Pseudomonadota > Betaproteobacteria > Rhodocyclales > Zoogloeaceae > Zoogloea > Zoogloea sp. JDB1. Next base: position 3,867,759 of record NZ_CM161496.1, on the reverse strand, counting down.
TTCTGTGGCATCTCCAACGGCCCTAAACCCTTCCAAAAAATCGTCACGGGTGTAGTAGCGTTCCGGCGGTTTTGGTAGGGCCACCCGATGCCATCCGTCTCTGTCGAGACGGACAAAAAAGCCATCCTCGTTTCGATAAGCCCAAACAGCCCCTCGTAATTGATCGCTCCACGGGCCCGATGTGACGTTGAATTTTTCATACCAGACGTACAGATGCTTGGCGTGAAGAGCTTGAACCTCAAGAAGGCCTATATTGGTCGAAACGAATAGACGTGTATCGAGAAACGCTAATCCAGAAATGCTGAACTTCGTGTAGCTAGGCAAAGCATTTGCGATAGCTGCGATCTCAGTTGGTTGTATGAGCCTTGGTTCTGCGGGAGCCAAAGGTGGCCTGGTTTCTGCGCAGGCAACCAGCGAGATCGCAATCAGAAATATCCATCTGCGCATCGCTAACATGCTGAGGCCCAACGTGCTAGCTCAGGGGCGACCGGAGGCCGAAGGCCGGAGGGAACCGAGAAGCGCAGCTTCTCGGGCGTCCCTTGGAGCGGGTTAGGCAGCGACACGTTTGTAGAACTCAACGTTGTAACCACTGAGAACATAGTAACTCTCACCCTCAAAGTGGATGTGAATCGCCAGCGTTTTGCTTGACCACCACAGTAATGGGCCTGAACTTTGACAACACCCATAAACCAAAAGACATGAATGCTCCGAAGAACAGGGTGAAGACGAGCGAAATAAAGATGCCCATGAACGGGCCAGCAATGAGAGCCGAAATGCCGTGAATATGCTCGTTGTTCCAGGTAACGGTGTTTGCGCCGAACAGTGCAAAAAGCCCCATGAGGGCACAAAACGGAACAATCGAAAGCAGTAACCCAAGCGCGACTAGTTTGAAGATGCTTTTGACTGAAAGACGTTCAACCGTAATTTCTTGAAACATGCATGCTCCTTAGGACAATGGCTAACGTTTTATCTATGGACTCCCCCGATTTTGCAAGATGAATGTGCTGTTGGTTTGATGGACAAGCCTGCAGGAATCTATCCGGCCTACTATGGCACCCGTCGGCGCCGGCCCTGATGACATACGCACCACGGAAGCCTCATTAGTTAAACGGCCTTGCGCGGCCAACAACGTTATCAGGCTCTTTCCGTGTCGGTTTGATCCGTCATCCCATCAACACTTTCGCTCGCAAACCTACGGTGGGAAATCACTGGTACTGCGGTTGAAGATCGACAGCCTGTATGGTTCAGGCGGCCACTCGGTACTCGGTTCCCCGAGCCAGCATCGTCCAGATGATCCGGGCATTCCTGGCCGCCAAGGCAACAGCAGCCACATTGTTGCATGCTCTCGATTTCAGGGCCTCGGCCTACGGCTTCGCAGATCGCTTCGGCATCGTTGGCGTCGTTCTTGCCGCTCTTGCGGTAGGGGCTGACGAAGAAGGCCAGGACTTCGCCGCGGGATAAGGTCTTTTTGCAGACCGGTTTGCCGTGGCTATCGACACCGTGGAGCTGGAAGACGGATTTGGCAATGTCGAGACCGATGCGGACAATCTGTTTCATGGCACTTCCTCCTGGTGATCTCAGCCCCAAGGCTACTTGGGCCTCAGTGTCACGCTCGGGGTGGGGGAGTCCATTTTATTAGCTAACCCGCGCTGCGCGGCTTTATCGCGCAGCGTCCAGCGACCGAAGGGAGCGACCCATGTTAGGCACTTGTCGGTCCCTTACCTTTGTGAGGCTTCTTGGACTTGCGTGCGACGTTGTCCGCTTTGATAAGTGCCTCGCACTCATCCGACGATGGAACGGTGCGATCCATTTCAATGGTATGCCAGCCACCACAGTTCGGATCTGGGCAACCACATACCGTAAAGCGCACCGGATGATTCGTCAGTCCTTCACGCTTTTGAATGGCATTCGTGCGCTCTTTATCTTTGATGATATCTACGATGGCTGATCGGCCGAGAAATGGGCGTGACATAGTAGCTCCGGAAGATTTGTAGTGCCTAACGAACTAAGTAACTGGACAGTCAAAAAGCGTAGCTTTTTGACTGTCCAGTTAACTGACTACAAAAGGACTTCCCCCACCCACCTGGTGGGCTTGCCACCCGGCATCCAAGTGCCAAGATTGAATTGCTTAAGCTCAATCTGAAACGGCGAGGAGGGAAGTCAAAATGGATACTACGACGGTTGGTGTGGATCTGGCAAAGAACGTCTTCGTGGCCTGCGTGGCAGACTGCACCGGTCGGATCGTGGAGCGGCGGGAGTTCAACCGGGCGGGCTTTCTGACGTGGCTCAGCACGCTGCCGACGGACAACTCATCACGGCTGACGCCGTGACCGCCAGCGTGGGCGACGCATCGATGTTCAGGAACGGACGCCAGTTTGCTGCGTGGCTCGGGGCCGGCCTGGCCTTCGAACAGCGTGCGCCAATTACGCTGACGCCGCCCGTTGCCTTTCCACCAGCGCCGTCATCAACTCCCGCGTCTCGCCCGCCAGCATGTAGCAGGCCCACATGTAGTGCTCCTGATGCTCATGGCAGAGGTGGCGGAACGTGTCGCCGGCGTTGCCATGGGTTGCCGACAACATCGCATGCAACTGCGCAAGGCGCGCCGTGAGCTGATCGGTAAGGGCCATCGCATTCGCACTGTCGGTCAACTCGTAAAGCGTGTCGGACGACGAGGGAAACTGCATCGGCATGTTCATCGCGCAGCCCTCCATGCGGAGTGGCAAGCGCAGCGCGACGCGGGCGAAGGGTAGGGAAGTGAAGCAGACGCGCGCGGAAACGCGCACGCTAGGGCTTGAACGGCCATGATGGATGCTCCTGGATTGAATGGACTGTTCCACCCTCCGCTTCCAAACGGGGGGCGGGCCAAAGCAGGGTTGGAAGACCGGAATCCAGGGGACCGGCAGGCCGAAGCCTCCCCACCCGGCCCGCCATTGATCGTGAAATCTGGGCGCACCAAGGGCGTGACGAATAAAAACGGCCGCATTGCGGCCGGTATCCGCCTGGATTGGTCGGGCTTCCAAACCCGGTCGCCACTGTTTAGGCGACGGCGGGAGTATGGGCGGGGGAGGTTGGTGGGGTCAAGAGGAGGCTGCTATCACTAGGTAACTGTCTTTGAATGACTGATTGGAATGGAAAATCAGGCAGCAAAGAGGGCTGACCGACTGGCAGTGCCTTTGGCAATGCCTTCCACTCGCTTATTGAGTGTCTCGCGCCACTTCGCCAAGCGCTCGATGTCGTCACTGAGTTCATCGGGGTCTGGTATGGGAAGCCTGCCGACGGCTGCTGCGGTGTCGTGCTCGAACTTCGAAGATTTGGTCATGCCAGCGTCGATTTCACGATAGTCGTCGTCAGTGACCGTCACCCCTTTGAGGCGTTGAGTCGAAACGCCCTCGCCGAAGCGCTGCACTGCTCCGTTGAGTAGGACCTCCTCTATGCAGCGCTCCCATGCAAGTCGGAGCAGGCCATAGCACTTGACCGTCAGCTGGCGCTGAAGGTCTTCATTGCCATCCTTCGCCGCTTTGCGCACATCGACCTGCATCTGTCGCAGGCGACTCAGGCGGTCCTTTGTGCCGAGCACATCAAAGGGTAGATCCTCGGAATGAACGCCGTAGCCTTCTGCTGTCCTACGGATGTAGTTCTTGGTCAGCGGTGCGCCGACCTCTTTGGCCTTTTGCTCCAAGATAAGGAGGAAGTAAATGTCGTGAGTGAAGACGATTACCTGTCGGGTTAGCGATTCCTTCGCCAGCCGTTCAGCGACTTCCCAGCGGCGCCGATGATCTAACGACGATACTGGGTCATCAAGCACGATGCCGCCGCGCCCCTGGCCAAGTCGGATCTCGGCCATGAAGGACGCGATGGCTATGGCCCGCTGCTCACCTTCGCTGAGAATGGCCGTTGGCATACCACCGCCTGGCAACTGCAGCGTCAGCTTGAACTGGGTCTTTCCGCCCGGCGACTCGGGTTTCATCACGACGTTGAGGTGATGGACCTTAAGGAGCTTGAGTTCAGCATTGAGGGCATCGGCTAACTCGTTGGTGGCCGCCGTGCGCGAAAGCTCCGTCGACTTCCTGGAAATGCCCCGCGTCTCCATACTAGCGATGCATGCTTGCAGCTTGCGGCAGAGTTCGTGTTTGGTCATTGCCTCAAGCACGGAGTCCTTAACTTCGGCCAGTTTACGGCGAGCGTCGAGTTCCGCCCGCTCGGAGACCATGGCCTCCTTAAGCTTCTCATCAGTAGTGGCATCGAGTGCTCTAGCTTGTTCCTGCAGGCGACTGATAATCTCGGCTAGACCGGGCTGCGGGTCATCGGACAGCTTTGTAATCTCATCCCAGGTCAGTTTACCTCCAGCTGCCTGGAGGACCTCTGGTTGGCGTGTCCTAAGGGACGCCTGAAAGGCTGTGCAGGCAACCGAGACTTCCGGAGCAAGCTCAGTCACTTCCTCGGCCAAGTCGTCGCGGAACATCAGGTCCACATTCGCCTGCTGAATGATCCTAAATGGGATGGTTGCGGCCTCGCGTGCATCCTTCGCAGCTTTCTCCGCGGCCGCTTTGATAAAGGCATCGAATCGCAGCAGCCGCGTCGCCCCCTCTTGCCCGAGGGGGTTCTGACAAAGAGGGCATGCTGCATCTACGGGAAGCTCTGGGAATTGATGGTCTGCGTGGCTGATCTCGGCAAAAGCCCTTGCGGCCTGGAAGAGTACCTTCCACTCCTCGGAACCGGTACCGGCCAGTTGGTCAGGCGTCGCTTTGAACTCGGTTGCGGCGAGTTCTGCTGCCGCCTTGGCCGCATTCGATTTGCCGATCAGTTCCCGAAGCGAAGCGACCTTTTCTTCGCTCATGATGTCGATCGCGGTGGTTATCCGCGTCACTAGCGAAGTGAGGCGACTGGCTTTCTGACGCAGTGCCGAGGCCTTCTGCTTGGGATCGGCTTCGGCTAAGGTCTTGTTCAGCAGCGCAAGCCGCTCCAACTCAACTTCGCTGAGAGTGGCCAACCTCTCGATGTCTTCGGCCTTGGTCTTGGCTGGGATTCCGAGTAGTTTTTTGGCGACGTCCGTTTGCTCCCCTGCGAGGACCACATAAGCAGCGTTGCTCGGGGCATTCGCAGCTTTGTCTGCTGTAGCCCGAGCCTTGAGCTTGTTACATGCCCCAACCAGTCCTTCTAGGATGTCCAGTCCGTAGGGGGAGTATGCGAAATCACCTTGGTTGTCGATATAGGCACGAGCACAGTGCGTATCGAAGATCGCGATATCCGATAGAGGTTCAGGTGGCTCGATGCCGTCCTTCCATGGTAGATCAGTCGCAATGCCGTTGAGCTCCACCTCAAACGTCGCCTGGGCCGGTCCACTCTTTCCCGCCCCCAGGTTCGCATTAGGTAGAATGGGTTCCCGCCGATCACGCGCCCGACAGGCCTTTTTGAACACTCGCGAGTAGCCCGACTTCCCGACGCCGTTCTCACCGTAGATGGCCGTCACCCCGGTTCGTGCAATGGGTAGGCGCGCCCCATTTGCCAGCGCATTGACATTAGCAAGTTCCTTGATCGCTGCCAGCAGAACGACTCGAGTTGAATTAGCCGGCGGTGCCACTTGGGCATCCTGTAGTTTTTTGGGCACGCGTCCTTCTGGATCTGGGATGCCTACCTCTGCCCTGGCCAGGGCATAGAGGTCGTCTAGGTCGGCCGAGCTGAGTGTTCGCTCGGCATATAGCCTTGCAATAGCGTCTTGTTGCCATGCAGCGATGTCCTTGGACCACGCATGGATTTCTTGCAGTATCGTCACTGTCTTCTCCCTTATCTGCCGAGAGTACAGAAGACGAAATTGACCTGTGCTCTCCGGCTTGCTGTCAGACCTAAGGAGCCACTGATTTATTCCCCGCCCCCCGGCACACGAGCACACGCGAGATAATCCCGCAGTGCCTTCCCTTTACGAGACCTTGATCGATGCAATCGAGCTTTTCTGACCTGGAGTACGCCGCGAAGAAGAAGCTGACGCGGCGCGATCGCTTTCTTGCCGGGATCAACACGGTGACGCCTTGGGCGGCGCTGGAGGCCGAGATCGAGCCGTTCTATCCGAAGGGTGAAGGCCGTGGGCGCCCTCCGATTGGCCAGGCGCGGATGCTGCGCATGTATGTGGCCCAGCAGTGCTTCGGGCTCTCCGACGAGGGGATGGAGGATGCGCTCTACGACAGCCAGGCGATCCGGGGCTTCGTGGGGATTGATCTGTCGCGGGAGTCGGCGCCGGACGCAACGACGCTGCTGAAGTTCAGACGGCTGCTCGAAACCCACGGGCTCACGCGCAAGATCTTCGAGGCCATCAATGCCCATCTGGCCGAACAAGGCCTGATCCTGCGTGAAGGAACGATTGTCGATGCCACGCTGATCGCGGCCCCGCCATCGACGAAGAACAAAGCGAAGGCGCGCGACCCGGAGATGCACCAGACAAAGAAGGGGAACAACTGGCACTTCGGCATGAAGGCTCACATCGGCGTCGATGCACAGTCGGGACTGGTGCATACGCTGGTCACGACAGCCGCCAACACCAGCGACATCAGCCAGGCCCATGCCCTGCTGCACGGCAAGGAGCACACCGTGTTCGGTGATGCGGGTTACCAAGGCGTCGAGAAACGCCCCGAGAACCAGGGCAAGACCGTTGAATGGCTGGTGGCGATGAAGCGCAGCGTGCGCAAGGCCCTGCCCGCCGATGCGTTGGGTCGGTTGCAGGAGCGCTTCGAGAAGCTCAAGGCGAGCATCCGGGCGAAGGTGGAGCATCCCTTCCACGTGATCAAGAACCTCTTCCGGCATCGCAAGACCCGCTACCGCGGGCTGGCGAAGAACGAGGCGCAACTCTTCTCGCTGTTTGGCTTCGCCAATCTGCTGCTCGCCCAAAGGCGCATGCCGGCGATGCATGCCCGAGGTGCGTCCTGAGCGGTGAAATCGGAGGCATGCTCCTCGAAAATCGGTCTTTTGATGCCTGGCGGTCAGCATGTTTGAATGGACTTGGCCGGAAACTCGCTCGGGAGAGGCTGGGCGGGGATTTGTTCAGCGTCTCCCTAAAACTGTATTAATTGAGTGGGGCCCGTATGGAAGTATCCGGCGTACCCACTGTGATCGTCCGATCCCAGTCCTGAGCAGACGGTCGACGCGGTTTGTCGGTAGTTCACTTCTGGCCGAAAGCTATCGGCCAGGTTTATCGCTGGGGGCAAGAAACAGCTTTGCGATGCCCGGTGTTCAGCCCTTGTTCAAGCTTCCGTAAGCGGACGCAATACTACGCAACCCCTCTTACACGCTTGAATACTTCAAGGGGCACCCGGTGAATAACGAGGCATCCACTGGTTCCGGCCTTCTTGACATAAAGCACCTTGGAAAGATCCTTTGACTCCTCGGGCGCTCGATAACCCTTATATGGGTTGCTCTTCTTCACGTGTGCAAGGGCACGCTCCTCAGCCTCCTTCTTTGACGAGGCAGCTACAACCATTTCAGATACGTGCGGGTCGTCCTTGGTATGGACGTACACTTTGTAGACTTCCACGACGATTCCTCATGAGTATGGCTACTGCGGGGCCGAAGATTGACTTGTAGAGCTGCAACTCACCGAAAGCAGTGAGTCGACTTTGTTAGCCTGCAATTTGAATTCAAATAGTTGTTTTCGGAATTATTTAACCCAATATGGGTAAGCGCTATGAATTTCGTCACTTGCGCCAAGTTCGCTTGATGAGGTAGACGTCATCGCACGCATGTTTGTCACACGGCGTCTGGCGGGACCACTACAAACGTCGTCTCGCAACGAAGAGCTCCGCCCACCTAAATTTCATCTCACACCGCCCAACATTCACCTTCACCACCCCAAAGTTCTTCGTGCACCGGTGCACGAAGAACTCTCACGCGTGCACGAAGAACTTTGGCGCCCGAAACATCAACTTCACCCCGTGCACGAAGACCTCACAGCCGTGCACGCTCAACGTGCACGCGCCAATGTTCAACGTGCACGGCTGCAAGGTCTTCGTGCACGGCTGTTACCTCAATGTGCACGCGTGCACGTAGATCTCGCACGCGTGCAAGGTCTTCTTCGGAAGTGAAAAGGCCTTGACCAGGTTGGGCTGATCAAGGCCTTGGGGATGGGATGAAGCACTTGCGGGGTGGGAGGGCTTCGTGCACCGTCCGTCGCAAGGGTTCGCCCCGGCCGGGGTGGCCGTGCCGGGGCGAGGGGTGTTGCGGTGGGCTTACTTGTGCAGTTCCTCGTGGGTGCGGGAATCCACGTAGGCCTTGAGGGCCCAGACGGCTTCCTGGGAGAAGACGGCGCTGTAGGCAGGCATGGTGTAGCGGCCTTCGCCGTTCTTCTTGCCGGACAGGGTGACTTCCTTGAAGTAGGCGTCGGTGTCCTTCAGACAGGCTTCCTGTTGTTCCTTGGAGTCCATGTCCAGGCAGTCCGCGTCGAGCTTGAGCAGGTCGGGGGCGACGCCGCCGGCGACGGCGTTGAGGCCGTGGCAGCCTGCGCAGTTGTGCATATAGCCTTCGGCGCCGACGGACACCGCAAGCTTGTCGCCCCGGTAGGGGTTGGCGTCGGCCCAGGTGGTGCCGAGCTGCTTCAGTGACGAGGTATCGATGGGGTGGGGCGTGACATCGCCGTGGGCCATGGCGAGCGGACTCATTGCTACGAGCACGCCCGCGGCCAGCAGGCCGAACGCACCTTTCAACTTCAACATGCAGGGACTCCTCTATTTATGATCTGTTATCAAGCTGCAGCGTGCGGAAACCTCGGTCGGGTTGAGGGGAGGTCTCAACTCACGTGTTTCCTGCGGGACACTGATCGCTTTTTTGCCAGAGAGTTCAGTGGTGGCTTTGTGCTCCCTGGCGGAGCTTGATGTCAGGCCGGGGACGACAGCTTGAGGCCGACGATACCGGCCACGACGAGACCGAGGCTCAGGATGCGCGGGAGGGAGGCCGGTTCGCCCAGCAAGGCCATGCCGACGATGGCGGTGCCCACCGCCCCGATGCCGACCCATACCGCGTAGGCGGTGCCGACAGGAAGATCCCGCATCGCCCAGCCGAGCAGGCCGAGGCTCATGAGAAAGGCCAGCGCGGTGCCGACGGAGGGCCACAGGCGGGTGAAGCCTTCGGTGTATTTGAGGCCAATGGCCCATATCACTTCAAGCAGGCCGGCGACGAAGAGTGCGATCCAGTTCATCAGTATTTCCCCAGGGAATGGGGCCGTCCCCGATGAAGTGCGAGCAAGCAGGGCCGTCCCTGCTTCTGCCCACCGCCCGCACGGCGATGGGGAATAGAGTATATCCTTGATACCCATTTAGGGCACTGCGCTTACGCACGGCATATATGGCAATCAACATCCTGTTGGTCGACAGTGGACATTTGTACCGGGATATCCTCGAGAACGCCTTGGCCGACGAGAGCGTGCGGATCGTGCTGGTCAGGAGCATTGCCGAGGCCATGGATGCCGTTTCGAATGCGTATTTCCATTGCTTCGTGGTGGCGTGGCAGCTGGCCGACGGGGAGGGCACCGAGCTGTCCCGCAAGCTGCGCGCCCCGCATGTGGCGCCTTACGAGCCCATTGTGATCCTCACGGCCAGCCCTTCATCGGGGCTGGCCGTGGCGGCGAGTCGAGCCGGCGCCACCGAGCTGTTCAGAAAACAGGATGTGGAGGAACTGGTCACCTTTCTGCGCCGTTTCCTGAAAGTGCATGGGCAGATGCCGTGTCGTGCGCTGTATGTCGAGGATGCGCACGACCAGCAGCTGCACCTGTGCGCCCAGATGCGGGAATGGGGGATGGAGGTCGATGCCTTCGATTCCGCCGACGACGCCTGGAACGCCATCCACCAGCAGCATTACGACATCCTGATCTGCGACATCGTGCTCGGCGGGCACATGACGGGGTCGCGCTTCATCAACCGGATTCGGCGGCAGCCGGCGCCGCTGGGGAACATTCTGATCCTTGCTACCACGGCATTCGATAATGCGGCCCGGCGGATCGAACTGTTCCATCTCGGCATCGACGATTATGTGGCCAAGCCCATCCTTCCGCTGGAGCTGAAGGCGCGGATCCAGAACCTGCTGGTGCGCAAGCGCTCCGAGGCGGCCTTGCTGCTGGAATCTTGCCGTGATCGGCGACCCGATGCGCCTGGAGCAGATCCTCCTCAACCTGGCTGGCAATGCGGTCAAGTTCACGGCGGAGGGCTCCATTAGCTTGTGCTGCCGGGTCGTTGCCGACGATTCCGACAGCCTCCTCCTGCGCTGGGATGTCGTCGACACCGGCATCGGGATTGCTGCGGAGAACCAGGAGAAGTTGTTCACCGCCTTCGAGCAGGCGGACACGTCGATCACCCGCCGATACGGGGGCACGGGCCTGGGCCTGGCGATCAGCAAACGGCTCGTGCACATGATGGACGGGGAGATCGGTGTCGAGAGCGAGGTGGGCCAGGGCAGCGACTTCTGGTTTACGGTGAGCCTGAAAAAGGGCTGCGCTGACGCGCTGGGTGCGCCGGCCCTTGCCGCGTTGCCGCCTGCCGAACAACGTTTGCTCGATGTGCATGGCGGCGCAAAGGTGTTGGTGGTGGAAGACGAGCCGGTCAATCAGGAGGTGTCGCGGAGTCTGCTCGAAGATGCCGGACTGGACGTCGATCTGGCGGAGGATGGACGGGTGGCGGTGGCCATGGCCAGGCAGCAGCGCTACGCGTTGATCATGATGGACATGCAGATGCCCAACCTCAATGGCCTCGATGCGACCAAGCTGATCAGGAGCGAGTCGCTCAACGTGGATACCCCCATTCTGGCCATGACGGCGAATGCCTTCGAGGAGGACCGGCAAAGCTGCTTCGATGCGGGCATGAACGACTTCGTCGCGAAGCCCGTGGTGCCCGAAGCTCTCTATGAGACGATCCTGCGCTGGCTGTCCCGCCCAGCCGCCAACCTACCCGATTGAAGAAGCGCCCGATCGGGTTCACCGACAAGGGCAACGTGGCCGTCTGCGCTAGGGCGCAGCGGCCAGGCGTCGAGCCGCCTCGACGACCGATGCCCGTCGCCGGGCGTGTTCCTGCGGTCCGTCCTGTCCCGTCAGCATGCGCGCAACCTGCGGCACGGCTGACCACCAGCCGGCCAGCGCCAGCACCAGAAAAACCAGATGGTCTGCCTCGATGGTACGGGTGACGGTGCCTTGCCGCTGGCTGTCGGCGACGGCCTTGATCTTGTAACCGTAGTACTCGCGCCGCTGTGCTTCGTCCGGCACCTCGCCGTCGAAGGTCAGGCCTTCCCAGCGCAGCAGCCGGCTCAGTTCGGGATGCTCGCAGTGGTAGTCGTAGGCACGCCCGGCGTAGTCCCCGACGTCTTCTGTGGCAAAAGACTCCAGCGGCACGGCCAGGGCAACTTTGGCGAGCTCGCTGCGCAGCACCGCGGAAAAGAGTTCGCGCTTGTCGCCGAAGTAGTTGTAGATGCGCTCCTTGTTCACGCCGGCCACCTTGGCAATCCGTTCGACGGTGGTGCCGTCCGGGCCGCGCAGGGCGAATTCGCCCATCGCCGCATCAAGAATCTTGCGCTTCGTACCTTCGATATCCCAGGCCATCGTTCTTGTTCTCTTGGTTGTACCTCTTGCCAAAATCATACTAGAATCAACTCCAACGTTTTAGTTGGATATTCCGAGAGATCGGGATTCCAGTGGATGCGGCGAGATGAAAGGTGCAGCGATGAAATCCGTGGGCGTGTTGAAGGCCTTACCCATTGAAGACCCGGAATCCCTGATCGAGCGGGATATCCCGGAGCCGTCGCCGGGCGCTGGCGATCTGCTGGTGCGGGTGCAGGCGGTATCGGTCAATCCGGCCGACTACCGGCAACGGCGCCGCAAGCAGGACGACGGGCGCTTCGAGGTGCTGGGATGGGATGTGGCGGGCGAGGTCGTGGGCCTCGGCGCGGACGTGTCCGGCTTTGCCATGGGCGATGCGGTGTATTACGCCGGCGACCTGAGCCGGCCGGGCGCCAACAGCGAACTGCATGTTGTCGATGCCGCAATCGTCGGGCACCGCCCGCAATCCCTGTCCCCGGAGCGCGCCGCCGCCTTGCCGCTGACCGCCCTGACTGCCTGGGAAGCCCCGATCGACCGCATGGGCTTGTCACTCCTGGCCCCGGCCAGGAAGCGCACGCTGCTGATTGTCGGCGGCGCCGGCGGTGTGGGATCGATTGCGATCCAGCTCGCGCGACTGGTACCCGGCCTTACGGTGGTGGCCACTGCCTCGCGGCCCGAGTCACGTGCCTGGTGCGAGGAATTGGGGGCGCATGCGGTCATCGACCACTTCAGTGACATGGGTGCGCAATTCAAGGCGCTGGGGCTGGCCGCACCGGACCTGATCCTGCTGCTCAACGATCCCGACCGCCACTATCCGGCCCTGGCCGAACTCATCGCCCCGCAGGGCAAGCTGTGCTGCATCGCGCCGTTTGCGGCGAGCCCGGACTTGAATCTGCTGATGCGCAAGAGCGTCAGTTTTCTGTGGGAGTTCATGTTCACACGCTCCCTGTTCTCGACCGGCGACCGGGCAAGGCAGGGCGTGATTCTCGACAGCGTGGCGGCGTTGGTCGACGGCGGCCGGCTGGTGTCCACCGCCTCGCAAGTGCTCGGCCCCATCGATGCTGCCACCCTGCGTGCCGCCCATAGGCAACTGGAAAGCGGCCGCAGCGTCGGCAAGCTGGTGCTGTCCGGTTTTTGATTCATCCCAAACCTCAACCCTGACTGGAAACACCCTTATGACTACACTCGCAATTGTTCAAGACTTCCTCGGTCACATCTTCACCGGCCGCATGGACGAAGCGCTGGCCCTGGTCGACCCTGAGGCGCGCTTCATCTCGACCCGGCCGCAAGCCAATCCGCACAACCCCCTGCATGGCACCTTTGTCGGTACGGAGGGCGCCAAGGGCTTTTTCGGCGGTTTCGTCGAGCTGCTGGAACCCGGCGAATTCAATGTCGAGTCGAGCTTCTCCGCAGGAGAACATGCTGCGCTGTACGGCACGCTGCGCCACAAGAGCCGCCAGACCGGCAAGGACTTCGCCAGCGACTGGGCGCTGATCTGCAAGGTGCAGGACGGGCGCCTGACGCTTTACCACTTCTACGAGGATACGGAGGCGCTGCGGGATGCCTTGAGCCCGGCCTGATGCGCCGTCGCGGGCGTGTCCGCTAGAGCGTGCCGCAAAAAAGCCCCGATCTGCTCGCGCGGATCGGGGTAACGAGGGAGGGAAAAAGGGACTACGGCGTCAGCTTGGGTCCATGCGCCGCCCGCCGTAGCGGACCTTCATCGCCAGGATGCTCAGGGCCAGTGCGAAGGTGGGCGTGTTGGCGAGGATCAAGGGCCAGGAGTTCTCGAGGATGCCGTAGGTCAGCCACAGGCCGATGCCGGTGGTGAAGGTGAGGTACATGCCGAAGGAGACGTCGTCCACCGAGCGGGTGCGCCAGGTGTGCAGCACCTGGGGCACGAAGGCGATGGTGGTGAGGACGGCGGCGGTGTAGCCGATGAGGTCCTTGTAGTCATAAACGCTCATGACTCACCCCGAGTTGCGCAGGCCGGCGGCGATGCCGTTGATCGACAGCCGGATGGCGCGGCGGATGCGTTCGTCTTCATCTCCATGGCGGTAGCGCCGCAGCAGTTCCACCTGCACGTGGTTGAGTGGGTCCAGGTAGGGGAAGCGGTTGCGCAGCGCGTCCTTGAGCTGCGGGCTGGCGTCGAGGAGTTCCTGCTGGCCGGTGATGCGCAGCACGGCGTCCACGGTGGCCGCGTGTTCGGCCTGGATGCGCGGGAAGATGGCGGCGGCGAGGGCCGGGTCTTCCACCAAGCTGGCGTAGCGGCCGGCGATGGCAATGTCGCTCTTGGCGAGGACCATCTCCATGTTGCCGAGCAGGCTGGCGAAGAAGGGCCAGTCCTTGTGCATGGCCTGCAGGCGCGCGAGGCCGGCGTCGCCGTGGGTAGCGACGTAGGCGCCCCCCGCACTGCCGAAGCCGAACCAGCCGGGCAGCATCAGCCGGCACTGGGCCCAGCTGAATACCCACGGGATGGCGCGCAGGTCTTCGATGGCGGTGGACGGCTTGCGCGACGCCGGGCGGCTGCCGATGTTGAGGTCGGCGATCTCGGCCAGCACGGTGGATTCGCGGAAGTAACGCTCGAAGCCGTCGGTCTCGTACACCAGCGCCCGGTAGGCGGCGAAGGCGGCAGCGGAGAGAGCGTCCATCGCGTCGATGAAGTCGGCCCGCGGGGCGTCGCCACCGCCGCCGGGCAGGCTCGCTTCCAGCGTGGCGGCGACCAGCACTTCCAGGTTGGCGAGGCCGGCTTCCGGGCGGCCGTACTTGGCGGCGACCACCTCGCCCTGTTCGGTGAGGCGGATCTGGCCCTGCACTGCGCCCTTCGGTTGGGCGAGGATGGCCTGGTAGCTGGGGCCGCCGCCGCGCCCGACGGAGCCGCCGCGGCCGTGGAACAGGCGCAGGCGCACGTGGCGGCGGGCGAACATGGAAACCAGCTCGGTCTCGGCTTTGAAGAGTTCCCAGCCGGAGGTGAGGAAGCCGCCGTCCTTGTTGCTGTCGGAGTAGCCGAGCATCACCTCCTGGGTGTCGTCGCGGGAGGCCAGCAGGCGCCGGTAGGGATGCAGGGACAGCAGGCGGTCCATCACCGGGCCGCTGTGCTGCAGGTCGGCGATGGTCTCGAACAGCGGGATGATGTTCACGTCCAGCCGCCCGTCTTCGGGGTGGAGCAGGCCGCACTCCTTCAGCAGCAGGGCCAGCTCCAGCATGTCCGACACGCCGTCGGTCTTGGAGATGATGCAGTTGGGCACCGCCGCCGGGCCGTAGCGCAGATGGGCCTGGCGGGCGGCGCGGAAGATCGCCAGCTCGCCTTCGGTCTCGGCGGAGTGGCTGCGGTAGGGCGAAGCCAGCGGGCGCGGCGAGGCGATCTCGGCGAGCAGCAACTCGATGCGGGCGCCCTCGTGCAGGCGCAGGTAGCTGGTGCCCGGATGGGCGGCTTCCAGCAGCTCGGCGACGACGCGTTCATGCACGTCGGAGTTCTGGCGCAGGTCGATGGGGGCGAGATGGAAGCCGAACACGTCCACCGCCCGGCGCAGGCGTCGCAGGCGGCCATGGGCCAGCGGCGCGCAACCGTGGGCGCACAGGGAATCGCGGACGGTACGCAGGTCGGCGGCCAGCGCAGCGGGGCTGGCGTAGGCTGCGGCCTCGCCATCGGCCGGCTGGTTCAGCAGGTACGCCTCGGTGGCGGCGATGCGCGCCAGGATGCCGGACAGGGCGCGCCGGTAGGGCTCGTCCATGCGGTGGGGTGAGCGGTCCGGCGAGGCGGCGGCGAGGGCCAGCAGCGCGTCCGACGCGCCGGCCAGCAGTTCGGCAACGGACAGCTGCGAGGCGAGGGTGGACACCTCTTCCCGATACCAGCCGAACAGGCGGCGGGCCTGGGTGGCGAGGGCTTCCTCCAGCACCTCGGCGGTGACGAAGGGGTTGCCGTCCCGGTCGCCGCCGATCCAGCTGCCCACTTTCAGGAAGCTTGGCAGCTCGGCGGCGTCCGCCGCGTCGTCGCTGCCGTCGGCGCGGGCCAGGCGGTCTTCCAGGCGGGCGTAGAGGCGCGGCAGCTCCGTCAGGAAGGTGGCGTCGAAGTACGAGAGACCGTTACTCACCTCGTCCATCACCGACAGCTTGTTGAAGCGCAGCATGCGCGTCTGCCACAGGGTGAGCACGGCGCGGCGCAGGGCGTCTTCGTTGGCCTCGGCCTCGTCCGGCGTGAGCTGCAGGCGGTCGCGCTCGTCGAGCAGGCGGGCGATGGCCTGCTGGCAGTTGAGGATGCTCTTGCGCTGCACTTCGGTCGGGTGGGCGGTGAGCACCGGCGAGACCTGGGCGGACTGGAAGAAGTCGCGCAGGGCGTCGGTGCCAAGGCCGGCGGCGAAGGCGTGCTCCAGCGCGACGGCCATGCTGCCCGGCGCGGGCGCCTCACCGGCCAGCTGGGCGGCCCGGCGGCGGCGCAGCTGGTCCTGGTCCTCGGCGATGTTCACCAGTTGCGAGAAGTAGCTGAAGGCGCGCACCACCTGGGTGGTCTCTTCGGGGCTGAGACCGTCCAGCGTGGCGGCCAGCTCCTGGCGCAGGGCTTCGTCGTCCAGCCGGTGAAAACCCGTGGACAGGCGGCGGATGCGCTCGATGAGGTCGAAGGCGGCCTCGCCGTGCTGGGCGCGCACGGTGTCGCCGAGCAGCTGGCCGAGCTGGCGGATGTCGCGGCGCAGCCGGTCCTCCGCCGTCTTGAGGGGATCGATGGCGTTCATCAGTGGGCCCCGGTCAGTGGTCGGCGAGGGGAAAGGCGTCGCGGCCGGGGTAGCGGGCGGCGCTGCCGAGCTGCTGTTCGATGCGCAGCAGCTGGTTGTACTTCTCCACCCGGTCGGAGCGGCTCATGGAGCCAGTCTTGATCTGCCCGGTGGACAGGCCCACCGCCAGGTCGGCGATGGTGGTGTCGCCGGTCTCGCCGGAGCGGTGGGAGGCGATGGACGTATAGCCGTGGCGGCGGGCCAGGTCGATGGCGGCGATGGTCTCGGTGAGGGTGCCGATCTGGTTCACCTTGATCAGGATGGAGTTGGCGATGCCCTTGCGGATGCCTTCGCGCAGGATGGCGGTGTTGGTAACGAAAAGGTCGTCGCCCACCAGTTGCACCTTGTCGCCAAGGGCGCGGGTGAGGCTGGCCCAGCCGTCCCAGTCGTTCTCGGCCATGCCGTCCTCGATGGTGATGATCGGGTACTTGGCGCACCAGCCGGCGAGCATGTCCACCAGCTCGTCGGAGCTCAGGCTGCGGCCTTCGCCGGCCAGCTGGTAGCGACCGTCCCGGTAGAACTCGGAGGCGGCGCAGTCGAGGCCCAGGTGGATGTCCTTGCCGGCGACGAAGCCGGCTTTCTCGATGGCTTCGAGGATCAGCTCCAGTGCCGCCTCGTTGCTGGCCACCGACGGGGCGAAGCCCCCTTCGTCGCCAACGGCGGTGCTCATGCCGCGCTCGCCGATCACCCGCTTGAGGCTGTGGAAGATCTCGGCGCCGTAGCGCACCGCCTCCGAGAAGGTGGGCGCGCCGGTGGGGACGATCATGAACTCCTGCAGGTCGAGGCTGTTGTTGGCGTGGGCGCCGCCGTTGATGACGTTGATCATCGGCACCGGCAGCAGCATGGGGCCGGCCCCGCCCAGGTAGCGGTACAGCGGCAGGCCGGTGGCGGCGGCTGCCGCGTGGGCGGTAGCCATCGATGCGGCAAGCAGGGCGTTGGCGCCCAGGCGCGACTTGTTGTCGGTACCGTCGAGGGCGATCAGGGTCTGGTCGATGCGCACCTGTTCACTGGCCGGCAGGCCCACCAGCGCGCGGCGGATCTCTCCGTCCAGGTGGGCGACGGCCTGGCGGGTGCCCTTGCCGCCGTAGCGGGCCGGGTCCTTGTCGCGCAGCTCGATGGCCTCGCGACTGCCGGTGGACGCGCCGGACGGCACCGCCGCGCGGCCGACCGCGCCGCAGTCGAGGATCACGTCGCATTCGACGGTGGGGTTGCCGCGGGAGTCGATGATTTCGCGGCCGATGAGGTCGATGATCTTGCTCACGGTGATGGGCTCCTGCGGCTCAGAGGATGAAGTGGGTGTTGAGGAAGTTCGACTTGTGGCCGAGCACAATGGCGTCCAGCAGCGTCTTGGTGGCCTCGGTCTGCTTGGCGGCGACCATGGTGCGGATGGAGAAGGCGCGCAGCGCGTCGTGCACCGACAGGGTGCCCTCGGCGGAGTCCTTGCGGCCGGTGAAGGGGAAGATGTCCGGGCTGCGCTGGCACTGGCAGTTGATGTTGACGCGGCACACCTGGTTCACCAGCGGGTCCACCAGGCTGGCGATCTGGTCTGGGTCGGTGCCGAAGATGGACACCTGCTGGCCGTGGTCGGAGCTGATCACGTATTCCAGCGCGGTCTCGATGTCCTCGAAGGGCGCCACTGGGATCAGTGGGCCGAACTGTTCCTCGCGGTAGAGCTTCATGCCTTCCTTCACCGGGTACACCACCGCCGGGTAGAACAGGGTCTCCACCGAGGTGCCGCCGCCTTCGTTGAGCACGCGGGCGCCCTGGCCGACGGCGTCGGCGATGCAGTCGTTCATGTAGGCGACCTTGTTCATCTCGGGCAGCGGGGTGAGGGTGACGCCCTTTTCCCAAGGCATGCCGATCTTGAGTTTGCCGATCTCCTCGCAGAAGCGGCGCAGGAAGCGCTCGGCGATGGCCTGGTGCACCAGGATCATCTTGATGGCGGTGCAGCGCTGGCCGTTGAAGGACAGCGTGCCGGCGATGCATTCCTTGACGGTCAGCTCCACGTCGGCGTCGGGCAGGATGATGGCCGCGTTCTTGGCCTCCAGGCCCAGCACGGCGCGCAGGCGGTTGGACTTGGGGTGGGCCTTCTTGAGCTGGTCGGCGACCTTGCTGGTGCCGATGAGGGCCAGCACATTGACCTTGCCGGAGGCCATTACATGCGGCACCACCACGTTGCCCTGGCCGTACACGATGTTGATGACGCCGCGCGGGAAGGCGCTGCGGAAGGCCTCCAGCATCGGGTAGTAGAGCAGCACGCCAAAGCGCGGCGGCTTGAAGACCACCACGTTGCCCATGATCAGCGCCGGGATCAGGGTGGTGAAGGTCTCGTTCATCGGGTAGTTGTAGGGCCCCATGCACAGCACGATGCCCAGCGGCGAGCGGCGGATCTGGGCGATGGTGCCGTCCACGATCTGGAAGCGGGAGTTACCGTTGTCGAGCTGTTTGAGCTCGGCGATGGTGGCCTTGATGTAGTCGATGGTGCGGTCGAACTCCTTCTCCGAATCGGCCAGGCTCTTGCCGATCTCCCACATGATCAGGTTAACGATCTCGCGGCGGCGGGCGATGATCTGGTTGGTGAAGTTCTGCACGCAGGCGATGCGCTCGGCCACCGACATGGTGGGCCACTGGCCGCGCCCGTGGTCGTAGGCGCGCTCGGCGGCGGCCAGCGCGGCGTCGGCCTCGGCGGTGCCGGTCATCGGGTAGCTGCCCAGCTCCACGTGGGTCAGGCTGCCGTCGGCGCCGCGCACGCACATGGGGGAGTGCACCGGGCGGGTCTCGCCCTTCCACACGTGCATTTCGCCGTCGAGGAGGATGCTGCGCTGGTGCAGCGGGGAGAGGATGCGGCAGTCCTCGGCGATCTGGTGTTCCTCGGGGAAGAGGGCGAGCAGGCTTTCCTTGAGATTGCCGCGGGCGTCGGAGTGGGTCATGGTCGTTTCCTTTGGTGGGCTGTCGTCTTATAGGGATTGGGTTTGCTGGGCGCTGCCGGGCAGCACCACGCGCAGCAGATTGGTCGAGCCGGGAGTGCCGAAGGGCACGCCGGCGGCCAGCACAAAGGCGTCGCTCGGCGTGGTGAGGCCTTCGTCGCGGCAGGCCTCGGCGGCTTCGGCGAGCATCGCGGCGTCGTGGTCGGTGGTGGTCGGTGCAACGCGGCGGGACAGGCGCGAGCGCACGCCCCACACCAAGGCCAGGCGGCGCGCAACGCGCTCGTCGGGCGTCAGCGAGAGGATCGGTGCGCGCGGGCGCTGGTTGGCGAGGCGCAGGGTGGTGGCGCCGGACGAGGTGTAGGCCACCGTCGCGCCCAGCGGCAGTACGCCGGCCACGGTGCGCATGGCGGCGCCGATGGCGTCGGTGCTGCTGTGCTCCAGCCGGCCATGCACGGCGTCCATCAGCTGGCGCTGCAGCGGGTCGGCCTCGGTGCAGGCGATGATGCGGGTCATCATCTCGACGGCTTCCCGCGGGTATTTGCCGGAGGCGGACTCGGCGGACAGCATCACGCAGTCCACCCCGTCATACACGGCGGTGGCCACGTCGGAGGCTTCGGCGCGGGTCGGCGCGGGCGCCTCGATCATCGATTCAAGCATCTGCGTCGCCACCACCACCGGTTTGCCGGCTTCCCGGCAGCACCGCACGATGCGCTTCTGCAGGCCGGGCACTTCCTCCGGCGGCAGTTCCACGCCGAGGTCGCCACGCGCCACCATCACCCCGTCGGCGGCGGCGATGATGGCGTCGAGATGGGCCAGCGCGGCGGGCTTCTCGATTTTGGCCATCAGCCAGGCGCGCTTGCCGATGATGGCGCGGGCTTCATGGAGGTCTTCGGGGCGCTGCACGAAGGACAGGGCCACCCAGTCGACACCCAGTTCGAGGCCGAAGGCCAGGTCGGCCTGGTCCTTGGCGGTCATCGCCGACAGGGGCAGGGCCACCGATGGCACGTTGACGCCCTTGCGGTCGGACAGCAGGCCGTCGGTGAGGGCTTCGGCGGTAACTGCGTCGCCGGCTTTCTCGATGACGCGGAAGCGCATCTTGCCGTCGTCGATCAGCAGGGTGTCGCCGGGGCGCACGGCGGCGATGATCTCCGGGTGGGGAATGCACACGCGATGGGCGTCGCCCGGCGTGATGTCGAGGTCGAAGCGGATGAGGTCGCCGCGGGCAAGGCGCGGTTTGCCGCTGGCAAAGGTGCCGAGGCGCAGCTTGGGCCCCTGCAGATCCATCAGGATGCCGAGCGGGCGGCCGAGGGCGGCTTCGACGCGGCGGATCGCGGCGTGCACGGCCCGGTGGTTGTCGTGGCTGCCGTGGCTGAAATTGAGGCGGAACACGTCGGCGCCGGCGTCGGCGAGGGCACGGATGCTCGCCTCGTCGGCGCTGGCCGGCCCGAGGGTGGCGATGATCTTGGTGTTGCGGTGGGGCACGCTTGTCTCCTGGTATTTATAAGTGTGGGTTGCGTCTCAGCCCTGCTCGAAGCGGGCGCCGCAGCGGAAGCGGTGGCTGCCGCCGGGTGGCAGGCGGAGCGCAGCGGCGCAGTCCGGGCGGTTGAAGGCGTCGGTCATCGCCGACACCGGCTCGACGGCGACGGAACGGCGCGCGTCGCGGGCCAGGGTGTCGCCGGTGAACAGGTGCACCAGTCCGCCGTGCTGCCAGATCTCCACCGCGCGCCTGTTGAGCGGGTCGCGCAGGCGTGTGAGTACGATGCCGTGGGCGTCGGCGATGGGGTCGGCGACGCAGCCGTCGATGACGGTGTGGCCGATGGCCCAGGGCAGGCGGAAGTCGAGGGCCGGCAGCGCACGCAGGGGCTGGTAGGCGGCGGCGTTGACGAGCGGGATCAACGCAGCGTCGGTGGCGATGCCGTGGCGGGCCGGCAGGTGCAGCTTGAGGTGCTCGATGCCCTCGTCGCCGAGGCGGAAGTAGGGGTGCCAGCCACAGCTGTAGGGGGCTGCCACGTCGCCGACGTTGTGGGCTTCCAGCTCCAGTGCAATGCCCTGCTCGGACAGGGAAAACAGGATGCGCAGGTCGAGGGCGAAGGGGTAGCCGGCAAAGGCGCCGGGCCGGATTGCGCTGCAGGTGAACTCCACGCTGGCCGCGTCGTTGTCGGCCCAGGCTTCGACGATGGGCAGTTCGAGGTTGCGCAGGAAGCCGTGGTAGATCAGCCGCTCGGCGTCCGGCACGCCGGGCAGCAGGTCGTGGAGGGCGCCGTCGAAGCGATAGCGGGCATCGGCGACGCGGTTGCTGAACGGGGCCATGATGCCGCTGCGTACGCCGGCCTGGCTGTGCAGCTCGGCGGCGCTGGCGTAGCCGTCGATCAGTTCGAGCGGGCCGTCCGCCGTGGCCTGCTGCCAGCTCAGCAGCGTGGCGCCGGTGGTGCACAGCACGGCGCGGGTGCCGGCCTGGCTGTCTTCCAGCACGACCGTGGGCAGGCCGTCGAAATGGGCGTGGACGATGCGGTAGCGCGGCATGGCCGTGGGCTCAGGCGGCGTGGGCCGGGCGGCGCAGCGCGGCGGCTTCGGCGGCCAGATGGGTGATGGCGGCCCAGTCGCCGGCCTTGACCTTGTCGACAGGCGTCAGCCAGGAGCCGCCGACGCAGGCCACGTTGGGCAGGGCGAGGAATTCCGGCGCGCTGGCCAGATCGATGCCGCCGGTGGGGCAGAAGCGCAGTTGCGGGAAGGGACCGCCGAGGGCCTTGAGCATGCCGACGCCGCCGGCCTGTTTGGCCGGGAACAGCTTGAGGGTGTCGAAGCCGGCGGCGATGGCGGCGATGACGTCGGAGGGGGTCATCACGCCGGGCAGGAAGGGCAGGTCGCTGTCCCGCGCGGCGGCCAGCAGCTCAGCATTGGCGCCGGGGCTGACGCCGAAGCGGGCACCGGCAGCGCGGGCCGCGTCGAGATCGGCGGGGCTGACGATGGTGCCGACGCCGACCAGGGCTTCCGGCACCTCGGCGACGATGGCGCGAATGCTGTCCAGCGCTGCGGCGGTGCGCAGCGTGACTTCCAGCACCCGGATGCCGCCGGCGACGAGGGCGCGGGCGAGGGGGACGGCGGAGGCCAGTTCGTCGATGACGATGACCGGCATGACCGGGCTGGCGGCGAGGATTTCTCGGGTCTGCATGATGGTTCTCTCTGCGGGGCCGGCTCAGGCGGCGGCGTTGGGGTAGGGGGCGAAGGTGATGCAGCCTTGCTCGGCGCCGGTGGCGTGGGCGCGGGCATTCACGAACAGGTCACGGCCGATGCCGTGCTGGTTGGCGGACAGGTCGGCGCCGGCGCCCACGCGGGCATCCCATTCGACGGGGCTGACGAGGGCTTCCAGCACGCCGGCTTCGGCGTCGAGGCGGATCAGGTCACCGTCGCGCACGCGGCCGAGGGGGCCGCCGGCCACGCATTCCGGCGTGACGTGGATGGCAGCCGGCACCTTGCCGGATGCGCCGGACATGCGACCGTCGGTGACCAGCGCCACCTTGAAGCCTTCATCCTGCAGCACGCCGAGGGCGGGCGTGAGCTTGTGCAGCTCGGGCATGCCATTGGCCCGGGGGCCCTGGAAACGCACCACGGCGACGAAGTCCCGGTGCAGTTCGCCGCGCGAGAAGGCGGCGAGCATGTCGTCCTGGCTGCCGAAGATGATGGCCGGCGCCTCGACGATGCGATTGGCGGGTTTGACGGCCGACACCTTGATCACTGCGCGGCCCAGGTTGCCGGTGAGGAGCTTCAGGCCGCCGTCGGCGCTGAAAGGTTCGCCGCCGCTGCGCAGCACGTCGGTATCGAGGCTGCGGGCCGGGGCGTCGCGCCATACCAGCCGGTCGCCGTCGAGGAAGGGCTCGCGGGTGTAGTGGGCCAGGCCCTGGCCGGCGACGGTCTTCACGTCCTCGTGGAGCAGGCCGAGGCCAAGCAGTTCGCGGATCAGGAAGCCCATGCCGCCGGCGGCGTGGAAGTGATTCACGTCGGCGCTGCCGTTGGGGTAGATGCGCGCCAGCAGGGGCACCACGTCGGACAGGGCGTTGAAGTCGTCCCAGTCGATGAGGATGCCGGCCGCCCAGGCCATGGCCACCAGGTGGATGGTGTGGTTGGTGGAGCCGCCGGTGGCGAGAAGGCCGACGATGGCGTTGGCGATGGCCTTCTCGTCCACCACCTCGGCCATCGGCGTGTACTCGGGGCCGGCGGTGGTGATGCGGGCGGCACGTTCGGCGGCGGCGCGGGTCAGCGCATCGCGCAGCGGCGTGTTGGGGGTGACGAAGGCAGTGCCGGGCAGGTGCAGGCCAAGCACTTCCATCAGCATCTGGTTGCTGTTGGCGGTGCCGTAGAAGGTGCAGGTGCCGGGGCCGTGGTAGGCCTTCATCTCGGCTTCGAGCAGCGCTTCGCGGTCGAGTTTGCCCTGGGCGTGGAGCTGGCGGATCTTGGCCTTCTCGTCGTTGGACAGGCCGCTCGTCATCGGCCCGGCGGGCACGAAGACGGCCGGCAGGTGGCCGAACTGCAGCGCACCGATGACCAGGCCCGGCACGATCTTGTCGCACACGCCCAGGTACAGGCCGCCGTCGAAGACGTTGTGGGACAGGGCCACGGCGGTGGCCATGGCGATCACGTCGCGGGAGAACAGGGACAGCTCCATGCCCGGCTGGCCCTGGGTGACGCCGTCGCACATGGCCGGCACGCCGCCGGCGAACTGGGCTACCGCGCCGGCCGCCCGTGCCGCTTCCTTGATCAGCGCCGGAAAGCGCTCCAGCGGCTGGTGGGCGGACAGCATGTCGTTATAGGCGGAGACGATGGCCAGGTTGGGTTGGCGGATCTCGCGCAGCACCAGCTTGTCGTTGGTCGGCGCGGCGGCAAAGGCGTGGGCGAGGTTGGTGCACGAGGCATGGCCACGCACCGTGCCGGATTGGCGGGCATTGCGGGTGCGTTCCAGGTAGGCCTGGCGGGTGGCGGTGCTGCGCTGCTGGATGCGCTCGGTGACGCGGGCGAGGACGGGATGGATGTTCATCATGTCTCCTTGGCCTGTTGAGGCCTGTTCTGTGTAGTTTGTTGAAATAAATGTAGCATTACTCCAAAAAGAAATACAAGAAAGCTTTTGAGATTTTTGTTTGTCTACATCGGTGGGCTTGCTGAAATTTTGTATAAATACCAATAAAAACAGTAGATATTGAGGCGGTTGAAAATTTTTGGCGTGTAGTTTTTCGTGTTGACTTTCTACAAAGCTACCGCTTTAATGCTGTGTAACAAAAGTACATTTATAGCCATGATCGGCTTCCTCCTGGGTATTCATGCAATGAACGAGACGATTTCACCGCTGGCCTTGCCGGGCTTTGTCCGCCAGAGCCTGTTCGATGCCGATGTGGCGATGGCCTGCGCGCTGGCCGCGGCGGTGGCCGACGCGCTGCGCAGCGGACTGGCCCGGCGCGGGTCCGCGTCGCTGGCTGTGTCCGGCGGGCGCAGCCCGATTCCCTTCCTTGAAGCCTTGTCGGCGGAGACGCTGGACTGGTCGCGGGCCGTGGTGACGCTGGTGGACGAACGCTGGGTGGCGCCGGACAGCGCCGACAGCAACGAGGCGCTGGTGCGCCGCCACCTGTTGCAGGGGCGTGCCGCGGCGGCGCGTTTCGTGCCGCTGAAGACGTTGGCTCCGTCGCCCGAAGCCGGTGTGGCGGCGGCGCTGGCGCTGCGCGCAGAATTGCCGCAACCCTTCGACGCGGTGGTGCTGGGGATGGGCGAGGACGGCCACACGGCCAGCCTGTTCCCGGATGCGGCGGGCCTGGCCGAGGCACTGGACATGGCGGGTACTGCCAGGTTGGCCTGCATCCATCCGCCGGTGGCGCCCCATGCGCGCATCACGCTGACGCTGGCTGGGCTGCTCGATACGCAGCGCCTGTTCGTGCAGGCCGGCGGCGCGAAGAAGCGGGAGGTGCTGGAGCGCGCGGCGATCCAGGGCGATCCGCTGCTGCTGCCCATTGCCGCGGTGCTGCAGCAGCGCAAGGTGGTGCCGGAGCTGTTCTTCTGCGCCTGATCCGAGAGTGAAGACAAGGTGAAAACAAGTATGGCGTCCATGGATTCCCCTGAGAACGACCGCCGCGAAGCCCTCGCCGAGCCGGCGGGCGGCGCCTCGCTGCTGACGCGCATCGGCGCGATGAAAGGCGAGTTGCGCAAGTCCGAGAGCGCGGTGGCCGACTTCGTGCTGGAGCAGCCCAGCGAGGTGCTCAACATCTCCATCGCCGAGCTGGCCTACCGGGTCGGCGTGAGCCAGCCGACGGTGGCGCGCTTCGCCAACGCGCTGGGCTTCTCCGGCTTCAAGGAATTCAAGCTGCGCCTGGCCCAGAGCATGGCCAGCGGCACCCCCTTCGTGCACCGCGACGTGGGGCCGGAAGACAGCCTCAACCAGGCGGTGCTCAAGGTCTTCGACCGCAGCATCGGCGCTTTGCTCAACGTGCGTAACCACCTGGACCCGGCGCGCGTGGCGCGGGCGGTGGACATCCTGGCCGAGGCCCGCCGCATCGAGTTCTACGGCATCGGCAATTCGGGCATCGTGGCCCAGGACGCGCAGCACAAGTTCTTCCGCTACGGCACGCCCAGCGTGGCCTATGGCGATCCGCACATCCAGGGCATGGCGGCGACGCTACTGCGGGCCGGCGATGCGGTGGTGGCGATCTCCGCCAGCGGGCGCACGACGGACCTGATCCGCAGCGTGGAGCTGGCCCGCGACGCCGGTGCCGAGGTGGTGGCGATCACCGCCAGCGGGTCGCCGCTGGCCCGCGCCGCCAGCGTGACCCTGGCCGCCGACGTGCCGGAGGACCCGGATGTCTATTCGCCGATGACTTCGCGCATCGCCCACCTGGCGATCATCGACGTGCTCGCCGTCGGCGTGGCCCTGGTGGCCGGGCCGGAACTGGTGAAGCGCCTGGAAAGAACCAAGCAGACCCTTCGCGACAAACGCATTCGAGGATATTGAGGCCGACATGAACACGCTGACCACCAGCCGGGAATGGCTTGCCCTGCAGGCCCACCGGGAAGAACTCCAGAGCGCCCACCTGCGCCGCCTGTTCGCCGACGATCCGGCGCGGGCCGCGCGCTTCTCCGTCGAGGCCGCCGGGGTGTTCCTCGACTACTCGAAGAACCGCGTCACCGCCGCCACGATGGAGGCGCTGATGGCCCTGGCTCGCGCCCGCGGGCTGGAGGAGGCCCGCGACGAGATGTTCTCCGGTGCGCCGGTGAACATCACCGAGCACCGGGCGGTACTGCACCGGGCGCTGCGCGCCCGCAGCGACGAGACCATTCTGGTCGGTGGCGAGAACGTGGTGCCCGGCGTGCGCAACGTGCTCGATCAGATGCGCCGCTTCACCGACCGGGTGCGCGGCGGCAGCTGGAAGGGTTACCGCGGCCAGCCGATCACCGACATCGTGAACATCGGCATCGGCGGCTCCGACCTCGGCCCGCAGATGGTCTGCGAAGCCCTGCGGCCGATCGGCCACCAGCGTCTGTCGATGCATTTCGTGTCCAACGTGGATGGAGCGCCGCTGGCCGATGTGCTGAACCGCGTCAATCCGGAGACGACACTGTTCGTCGTGGTGTCCAAGACCTTCACGACCCAGGAAACCCTGCGCAACGCCACCAGCGCGCGGAGCTGGTTCCTGGAGAATGGCGGCGAGCAGGAAGACATCGCGCGGCACTTCGTGGCGGTGTCCACGGATGCCCGCCGGGTGGCCGAGTTCGGTATCGACCCGGAGCACATGTTCGGCTTCTGGGACTGGGTCGGCGGGCGCTATTCCCTGTGGTCGGCGGTGGGCCTGTCCATCGCGCTGTACATCGGCATGCTGGCCTTCGCCGCACTGCTGGACGGGGCGCGGGAGATGGACGAGCACTTCGCGTCGGCGCCGCTGGAGCGCAGCATGCCGGTGATCCTCGGCATGCTGGGGGTGTGGTACAGGCAGTTCTTCAACGCTGGCAGCCATTGCATCGCGCCCTATGCGCACCGCCTCAACCGCTTTCCGGCCTACCTGCAGCAGCTGGACATGGAGAGCAACGGCAAGTCGGTGACCCGCGACGGCCGCCCGGTGTCCGGCGCCACCGGCCCGGTGATCTGGGGCGAGGTGGGCACCAATGGCCAGCACGCCTTCTTCCAGCTGCTGCACCAGGGCACGGATGTGATACCGGTGGATTTCATCGCGCCGCTGAAGGCCGACCATGCCCTCGACGACCACCAGCTGCTGCTGCTCGCCAACTGCCTGGCCCAGAGTGAGGCGCTGATGCGCGGGAAAAGTGCCGACGAGGTGCGCGCCGAGCTCAGCGCTGCCGGCATGGCCGGCGACGAGTTGGAGGAGCTGGTGCCGCATAAGGTCTTCCCCGGCAACCGGCCGAGTAATACGCTGCTGCTGCCCGACCTGTCGCCGCACTCCCTCGGTGCGTTGATTGCGCTTTATGAGCACAAGGTCTTCGTGCAGGGGGTGATCTGGAACATCAACTCCTTCGACCAGTGGGGCGTGGAGCTGGGCAAGCGGCTGGCGGTGGACATCGTCGCCGAGCTGCGCGGCGACAGCCTGGGCAGCCACGACGCATCCACGCGGGAACTGATCGGGCGGGTGAGGGCGTCGCTGAAGGCCTGAGGTGCAAGGCCGCCGCACCGGCCGCGGCTTTTGTGCGCCGCACATTTGCAGCGGGCGCTTCTGCGGCACGCTCCTCACGGGTGCTGGTATTCCTTCATGTCATTCTGGGTAATGCCTGCCTATAGTGGCGGTGACATTTATTCCTCCACGATGACCGATGCTCGACTGTGATACCCAGGCTTTCCTGCAGACCGGCGTCAGCATCAGCCTGGCCGCGTGCAATGCGGTACGGCTGGCTTGCATGAGCCGCGGCATGGGCTGCAAGGTGCTCGATGGGGGACGCAGGATGGCGGTCTTCGTCAAGCGCTCCCAGTCCCTGGAGCTGCTCGACAACATCGCTGCCACCGGGAAGGTGGCCTGCGTGTTCAGCCTGCCGAGCAGCAACCGCACCTTCCAGCTGAAGGGCGCCGACGCCGTCGTGCAGCCCTTCGATCCGGCCGATATGGCGATCGTGAATCACCATATCGACGAGTTCGTACTGGAGGTCGTACCCCTCGGCATGGCGGAGCAGGTAGTGCGCACGGTGTTTTCCTGCACGGTGGATGATCTGGTGACGGTGGTCTTCTCGGCTTCGGCGGTGTTTTCCCAGACGCCCGGGCCGAAGGCCGGCGAACCGGTTGGAGGCGCTGTATGAGCGCCTGCGCCCGGCCACCCGAAGGAGGCGCTCATCCTTCAATGGGGAGGTGGTCACGCAGTGACCGGTGGGTCGTTCTATGACCATGAACGTGCGCCTGGAAACCATCCGCGAATGCCTGGAGGGGATCATCCCCGGCCACATCGGCACCTGCGACGCCGAGGGCATGCCGAACCTGGCCTATCTGTCCCAGGTGGAGTTCATCGACAACGAGCATGTCGCGCTGTCCTATCAGTTTTTCAACCGCACCCGGCAGAACGTGCTGGCCGGCTCGCCGGTACGCCTGCTGCTGACCAGCCACCTCACGGGGGCCCAGTACCGGGCGGAGCTGCAGTTTCTGCGCACCGAAACCGCTGGCCCGCTGTTCGAGCAGATGAAGGCCAAGCTGGCCGGCATCGCCGCCCACACGGGCATGAGCGGGGTGTTCAAGCTGCTCGGTTCTGACATCTACCGGGTGCTGTCCATCGAGCAGGCGGTCGGGCCGACGGTGGCGCCGCCACCACCGCCGGTCAATTACCTCACCGCGCTGCGCCGGGCCGCCCAGAAGCTGGCCGGCAGCGCCAACCTGCAATGCCTGCTGGAGACCGCCCTCGACAGTCTGCAGTCGGAATTCGGCATCGGCCACGTGATGTTGCTGATGCACGACGAGGGGCGCGGGCGGCTGTACACGCTGGCCAGCCGGGGTTATCCGGAGTCCGGAGTGGGCTCGGAGATCCCGATGGGCGTCGGGCTGATCGGCATCAGCGCGCGGGAACGCTCACCGATCCGCATCGGTTTCATGACCAGTGAGTACACCTACGGGCGTACGGTGCGCGACAGCATTGCCGCGGAAGGCTATGCGGACACGCTGGAGACGGCGATTCCGCTGCCGGGGCTGCCGGAGGCTCGCAGTCAGATGGCCGTGCCCATCCTGGCCTGCGAGCGGGTGCTCGGCGTGCTGTACGTGGAGAGCGTTGCCGACCTG
Organism: Zoogloea sp. JDB1; assembly: GCF_056724025.1. Lineage (NCBI taxonomy): Bacteria > Pseudomonadati > Pseudomonadota > Betaproteobacteria > Rhodocyclales > Zoogloeaceae > Zoogloea > Zoogloea sp. JDB1. Next base: position 3,838,269 of record NZ_CM161496.1, on the reverse strand, counting down.
CACTTCGGCTACGACGACGAGGATGCGCTGGTGGCCTTCGCCGCCCAACTCGGGCAGGCGATCCTGCACCACCAGCAAGCCGAGGAGGTGGAGGAGGAGGTGAAGGAATACGACGCTGCGCCGCCAGTCCCGGCCGGTCCGCCACTGCTGGTCCGCCACTACGGGGCCAACGACAGCGTGTTCCTCGATGATGACTATCTCATCAAGGGCGTGGCGGGGGCCATCCTGTGGGCCTTGCTGCAGGATTTCGTCGAGCGCGGCCGCACGGAGTTCACCAACAAGGGGCTGCGGGTGGACCCGCGCATCCGCCTGCCCGGCGTCAGCGACAACCTGGAGGCGCGCCTGGTGCTGCTGCAGCGGCGCCTGGACGAGCGGAGCGCCGGCATCCACCTGGCCAAGAGCGGGCGCGGGCGCTATGCGCTGACGGTGGATCGGCCGCTGGAACTGGTGACAGACTGACACCTAATCCGGCATGCCCGCCCCGGCATGCTCCCGCGCCCCATGTCGGTAGGGTTCGAAGTAGCGTCGGTCAGCATCGATGGACAGGCTGCGACCCATCGGCGGGAAGGCCCGTTGCGGGCAGTCCTGCCGTTCGCAGACCTTGCAACCGGCGCCGATGGGCGTTGCGACGTCCGGATTGCTGAGGTCCAGGCCGCGGGAATAGACCAGCCGGTCGGCGTGGCGCAGGTCGCAGCCCAGGCCGATGGAGAAAGTCTTGCCCGGTGCGCCGTAGGCGCCGGCTTCCCGCGCCACGCTGCGGGCGATCCACAGATAGCGGCGCCCGTCGGGCATGGCGGCCAGCTGGGTCAGGATGCGGCCGGGCACCGTGAAGGCTTCATAGACGTTCCACAAGGGGCAGGTGCCGCCGATGCGCGAGAAATGGAAGTCGGTGGCCGACTGCCGTTTGGAGATGTTGCCGGCCCGGTCGACGCGGATGAAGAAGAAGGGCACGCCACGGGCGGCCGGCCGCTGCAGCGTGGACAGGCGGTGGCAGACCGTCTCGAAGCCGACACCGAAGCGCTGCTCCAGCAGGCCGATGTCGTAGTGCAGGGCTTCGGCCGTCTCCAGAAAGCGGCCATAAGGCAGGACCAGCGCGCCGGCGAAATAACTGGCCAGCCCGATGCGCGCGAGGGCCCGCGATTCGTCCAGCGCAAAGCGCCCCGAGGCGGCCATGCCGTCGATGATGTCGCCAGCTTCCAGAAAGGCGAGCTGGGTGGCCAGCTGGAAGGCCTGCTGACCCCGTTCCAGGCGCGAGGACAGACGCAGTAGCCGCGCGGCAGGATCGTAGCTGCGCTGCACGCCGGCATCCTCCCTGTCGAAAGCGATCCGGACGCCGTGGATGTCTTCAAGGCGCCGGGCCAGCCCGGTGGCCAGATCCGAGCCATCGCCGCAGGACTCGAAGATCGCCTCCGCCAACCGGTCGAGTTCGTCGATGTGGTTGTGGCGCGCATAGAAGAAATCCCGCACTTCCTCGTAAGGCATGGGGGCCGGGCTTGCCATGCCGCTGCGGTCATCACCCAGGCGGGCGGCCAGCACCTCTGCACGCTCCCTCTGGTCGCGCAGGCTGCGCTCCAGGGCAATCAGCGTGCGTGCCACTGCTGGCATGTTCGCGGCCAGTTCGCGGATCTCCGCGGTCGATACCGGGCTGTCTCCCGGAGCCGACAGGAACACCTCGCGCAGATCCGCAATGAGGCGGGCTTCGTCGTCCTCGGAGAACTGCTGCACATCGACGCCGAAGACTGCATTCAACTTGAGCAGCACCGGCACGCTGAGGGGGCGCTGGTTCTGTTCCAGCTGGTTCAGGTAGCTCGGGGACAACTCCAGCGCCCGCGCCAGCGCCACCTGGGTCAGGCTGCGCTCTTCCCGGAAGCGTCGCAGGCGGATGCCCATGAAGGTCTTCTTCATATTGAATTCCTCTGGCGATACGTGCTCGTTGCCTCACGATGAATCTTCTCAAGATTCGCAAACGTACAGAATTTCATTCGCAATCCTTCACTTTTTCAGTGGTTCACAGCTTTCTTGAGGTGCGTATATTGCGAATACCTTATGTCGAACGCAAGCCAGTATGAATCCTCTGAACGAAAAATCCGGCGAGATCCCGGAAGGCAGGTGCTGGGTCACCACCTTCGTGGAAATGGTCTTTCCTGAGCAAGCCAACCACTACGGCACCCTCTACGGTGGCAATGCGTTGGGGATTCTCGGCAAGGCGGCCTTCGTCACCGCAACGCGCTTTGCCCGGCGATCGGTGGTGATGGCCGCATCCGAACGGGTCGAGTTTCATACCCCGGTTCGCCTGGGGCAGATGCTCGAACTGACCGGGCGGGTTGTGCGCGTGGGGAGAAGCTCCATGAGCGTGGAGGTGGAAGGCGTGGCCGAGACCCTGCCGGGGGGCGAGCGAATTCCAGCTTTGCGCGGGCGCTTCGAAATGGTGGCAGTGGATGACGCGGGTCGTCCTCGGGCCATTCTGGTGGAGGGGGAGGCGCCAGACGCGCTTTCTGGAATTCAGTGAACACAAATGCAATGGAGACTCGGATGAACGCTACGCAAGAATCCACTTTCAAGCCCAAGAAGTCGGTTGCCCTCTCGGGCGTGACGGCCGGCAATACGGCCCTGTGCACCGTTGGCAAAAGCGGCAATGATCTGCACTATCGCGGTTACGACATCCTCGATATCGCGGAGCGCTGCGAATTCGAAGAGGTGGCCCACCTGCTGGTGCACGGCAAGCTGCCGACGACCGCCGAACTCAAGGCCTACAAGGCCCGGCTGAAGTCCATGCGCGGCCTGCCGACCAACGTGAAGGAGGCGTTGGAATGCCTGCCGGCTTCGGCGCATCCGATGGATGTCATGCGGACAGGCGTGTCGGCGCTCGGCTGTGCGCTGCCCGAAAAGGATGATCACAACATCCCCGGCGCCCGCGATATCGCCGACCGCCTGATGGCGTCCCTCGGTTCGATGCTGCTCTACTGGTACCACTGGTCCACCAACGGCAAACGCATCGACGTGGACACTGACGACGACTCCATCGGCGCCCACTTCCTGCATCTGCTGCACGGGCGCAAGCCATCGGCCCTGTGGGAGCGTGCAATGCACACCTCGCTGATCCTCTACGCCGAGCACGAATTCAACGCCTCTACCTTCACCGGCCGCGTCATCGCCGGGACGGGCTCGGACATGTACTCGGCCATCACCGGCGCCATCGGTGCGCTGCGTGGGCCCAAGCATGGCGGAGCCAACGAGGTTGCCTTCGAGATCCAGAAGCGCTACGACAATCCGGACGAGGCCGAGGCGGACATCCGCCGCCGCGTCGAGGCAAAGGAGGTCGTCATCGGCTTCGGCCACCCGGTCTATACCGTGTCCGACCCGCGTAATCAGGTCATCAAGGGCGTCGCCCACCAGCTTTCCGTCGATGCCGGCTCCACCAAAATGTTCGACATCGCGGCCCGTCTGGAGGCAGTGATGTGGGATGTGAAGCAGATGTTTCCCAACCTGGACTGGTTCAGCGCCGTCAGCTACCACATGATGGGCGTGCCCACCGCGATGTTCACACCGCTTTTCGTGATTGCCCGCACTTCCGGCTGGGCCGCACACATCATCGAGCAGCGCATCGACAACAAGATCATCCGCCCGAGCGCCAACTATGTCGGGCCGGAAGACCGCATGTTCGTATCCATCGAACAGCGTCAGTAACGGGCAGGTGAACATGAACAGCCAATTCCGCAAGCCTCTTCCGGGTAGCAGTGTCGATTACTTCGACACCCGGGCCGCGGTCGATGCCATTCGGCCGGGCGCCTATGCAGGCCTGCCTTATGTGTCCCGTGTGCTGGCCGAGCAACTGGTGCGCCGCTGTGATCCGGCGCTGCTCACCGACGCGCTGACACAGATTGTCGAGCGCCGGCGTGACCTCGATTTCCCGTGGTATCCGGCCCGCGTGGTCTGCCACGACATCCTCGGCCAGACCGCGCTGGTGGATCTGGCCGGCCTGCGCGACGCGATTGCCGACCAGGGTGGTGACCCCGCCAAGGTGAACCCGGTGGTGCCGACGCAGCTCATCGTCGACCATTCGCTGGCCGTGGAATACGCCGGTTTCGACCCCGACGCCTTCGCGAAGAACCGCGCCATCGAGGACCGGCGCAACGAGGACCGCTTCCACTTCATCGAATGGACCCGACGTGCCTTCGAGAACGTGGATGTGATCCCGGCGGGCAACGGCATCATGCATCAGATCAACCTGGAGAAGATGTCGCCGGTCATCCAAGTCAGAAATGACGAAAACGGCCGCGGAGTCGCCTTCCCCGACACCTGTGTCGGCACCGACAGCCACACGCCGCACGTGGATGCGCTGGGCGTCATCGCCATCGGCGTCGGCGGCCTGGAGGCCGAAACTGTGATGCTCGGCCGCGCCTCGATGATGCGCCTGCCGGACATCGTCGGCGTCAAGCTCACCGGCCGGCGCCAGCCGGGCATCACCGCCACCGACATCGTGCTGGCGCTGACCGAGTTCCTGCGCAGGGAGCGGGTCGTCGGCGCCTGGGTGGAGTTCTTTGGCGAGGGCGCGGACAGCCTGTCCATCGGCGACCGTGCGACCATCTCCAACATGTGTCCGGAATATGGGGCGACTGCGGCGATGTTCTACATCGACCCGCAGACCATCGACTACCTGAAGCTCACCGGCCGTGCGCCGGAGCAGGTGGCGCTGGTGGAGCACTACGCCCGGACCACTGGGTTGTGGGCCGAGTCGCTGGCGACCGCCGAATACGAGCGCGTGCTGGTCTTCGACCTGTCCACCGTCGTGCGCAACATGGCCGGCCCGTCCAACCCGCACAAACGCCTGCCGACATCGGCCCTGCACGAGCGTGGCATCGCCGACGCCGACAAATTGGCCGCCGCGAAGGCCAAAGAGGCGCAAGGCCTGCTGCCAGACGGTGCGGTGATCATCGCGGCCATCACCAGTTGCACCAACACGTCCAATCCGCGCAACGTGGTCGCGGCTGGGCTGCTGGCAAAGAAGGCCAATGCGCTGGGCCTTGTCCGCAAGCCATGGGTCAAGACCTCCTTCGCACCGGGCTCCAAGGTCGCCAGGCTGTACCTGGAAGAGGCCGGCCTGCTGCCGGAGCTGGAGCAGCTCGGTTTCGGCATCGTCGCCTACGCCTGCACCACCTGCAACGGCATGTCTGGCGCCCTCGATCCGAAGATCCAGCAGGAGATCATTGACCGCGACCTGTATGTGACCGCCGTGCTGTCCGGCAACCGCAATTTCGATGGACGCATCCATCCCTACGCCAGGCAGGCCTTCCTTGCTTCCCCGCCGCTCGTCGTCGCCTACGCGCTGGCCGGCACCGTGCGCTTTGACATCGAGCAGGATGTGCTGGCCGTCGTCGATGGCCGGGAGATCCGCCTGAAGGATCTGTGGCCGTCCGACGAAGAAATCGACGCCCTCGTCGCTGCCAGCGTCAAGCCGGAGCAGTTCCGCCAGATCTACGAGCCGATGTTCGCCGTCCATTGTGAGGCAGGAGAAAAGATCAGCCCGCTCTACGACTGGCGCCCGAAGTCCACCTACATCCGCCGTCCGCCGTACTGGGAAGGCGTGCTGGCCGACGAGCGCACGCTGACCGGCATGCGTCCGCTGGCCTTGTTGCCCGACAACATCACAACCGACCACCTGTCGCCATCGAACGCCATCCTGCCGGACTCCGCGGCAGGCGAATACCTTGCGAAGATGGGCCTGCCGGAGGAAGACTTCAACTCCTACGCCACCCACCGGGGCGATCACGTGACCGCCCAGCGCGCCACTTTTGCCAATCCGACGCTGCGCAACGAGATGGTGCGCAATGCCGATGGCAGCGTGCGGCCGGGCTCACTGGCGCGGGTGGAGCCGGAAGGGCAGGTGATGCGCATGTGGGAGGCCATCGAGACCTACATGCTGCGCCTGCAGCCGCTGATCATTGTCGCCGGCGCCGACTACGGCCAGGGCTCGTCCCGCGACTGGGCTGCCAAGGGCGTGCGTCTGGCCGGCGTCGAAGCTATCGTCGCCGAAGGCTTCGAGCGTATCCACCGCACCAACCTGGTCGGCATGGGCGTGCTGCCGCTGGAATTTCAGCTGGGCACCACGCGCCTCACGCTGGCCCTCGACGGCACCGAGACCTATGACGTGGTCGGCGAACGTGCGCCCCGTTGCACGCTGACGCTGGTGATCCATCGCCGGAACGGCGAGACGCTCGAAGTGCCGGTCACCTGCCGCCTGGATACCGCCGAGGACGTGTCGATCTACGAAGCGGGCGGCGTATTGCAACGTTTTGCCCAGGACTTCCTGGCATCGGAAAAGGAGAATCGCTGATGACCTCGGCTCTGCAAGTCCGCATCCCCGCCACCTACATGCGTGGCGGCACCAGCAAGGGTGTGTTCTTCCGCCTGGAAGACCTGCCAGAGCGCTGCCGCGTGCCCGGCGCGGCGCGCGACCGGTTGTTCCAGCGCGTCATCGGTAGCCCCGACCCCTACGCTGCCCATATCGACGGCATGGGTGGTGCCACGTCCAGCACCAGCAAGTGCGTGATCCTTTCCCGGAGCACGCAGCCGGACCACGACGTGGACTACCTTTACGGCCAGGTCGCCATCGACAAGGACTTCGTGGACTGGAGCGGCAACTGCGGCAATCTGACGACCGCCGCCGGCGCCTTCGCGATCCACGCGGGTTACTTGGATGCTTCGCGTCTGCCGCAGAGCGGTATCTGCGCCGTGCGCATCTGGCAGGCCAACATTCAGAAGACCATCGTCGTCCATGTCCCGGTCAACAACGGCCAGGTGCAGGAGACCGGCGACTTCGAACTCGACGGGGTGACCTTCCCGGCCGCCGGGATCGTGCTGGAGTTCCTGGACCCATCCGACGATGGTGACGGCGCGATGTTCCCGACCGGAAACCTGGTGGACGAACTGGAGGTGCCGGGCGTCGGCACCCTCAAGGCAACGCTGATTTCGGCCGGCATCCCGACCGTCTTCGTCAATGCTGCGGAGATCGGCTACACCGGTGCCGAACTGCGCGAAGCGATCAATTCCGACCTTGCGGCATTGGCCCGATTCGAAGCCATCCGCATTGCTGGTGCCTTGCGGATGGGCCTCATCGCGCGCCCCGAGGAAGCCGCCACGCGCCAGCACACCCCGAAGATCGCCTTTGTGGCGCCTCCCAAGGACTACATCTCCGCATCCGGCAAACCGGTCAAGGCTGGCGACGTGGATCTGCTGGTGCGGGCGCTGTCGATGGGCAAGCTGCACCACGCGATGATGGGCACCGCGGCGGTAGCCATCGGCACGGCGGCGGCGATTCCCGGCACGCTGGTCAATCTGGCGGCGGGTGGCGGTGAGCGCAACGCCGTCCGCTTCGGCCACCCGTCTGGCACGCTGCGCGTCGGCGCCGAGGCTCGACTGGTCGATGGTCAATGGACAGTCACCAAGGCAGTCATGAGCCGCAGCGCCCGCATTCTGATGGAAGGCTGGGTACGCGTGCCCGGCGATGCATTCTGAGCAAGGAACTCGACATGTCCACCCGCAAGAAACTGAAAGCACTGGTCGCCGCCAGACGCGGCGTCATCGTTCCCGGCGCCTTCAATGCGCTGTCCGCGAGGGTCATCGCCGACCTCGGCTTCGAGGCCATCTACGTCACCGGCGCCGGTGTCACCAACATGTGGTTCGGCATGCCTGACCAGGGCTTCATGGGTCTCTCCGAGATCGCCGAGCACACCGCGCGGATCCGCGACGCGGTCGAGGTGCCGCTGCTGGTCGATGCCGACACCGGCTTCGGCAATGCCCTCAACGTTTATCACACGGTGCGCACGCTCGAACGCGCCGGTGCCGACTGCATCCAGCTCGAAGATCAGGTGGCGCCCAAGCGCTGCGGGCATTTCGCCGGTAAGGACGTCATCTCCACCGAAGAGGCCGTCGCCAAGATCAAGGCTGCGGCGGATGCCCGCCGTGATCCGGACTTCCTGATCATGGCCCGCACCGATGCCGCCGCCGTACAGGGCTTCGAGGCGGCCGTCGAGCGGGCGCAGAAGTTCGCCGAGGCCGGCGCCGACATCCTGTTCGTCGAGGCCGTGACTACCGCCGAGGAAATCCGCGCCCTGCCGCAGCGCCTGGCTACGCCCCAGTTGATGAACATGGTCATCGGCGGCAAGACCCCGATCTTCAATGCCGACGAGCTGGGCCAGTTGGGCTTCGGCATCGTGCTCTACGCCAACGCGGCGCTGCAGGGTGCGCTGATGGGCATGCAGAAGGCGCTGACCGTGCTGCGTGACGAGAAGGAGGTCAAGGAGTCCAGCGGGCTGGTGACGCCCTTCGCCGAGCGCCAGCGCCTGGTGGGCAAGCCGGAGTGGGATGCCCTCGAAAAACGCTACGCCTGATGGCCGGCTTGCTCTTGGGACGCTTGTCCGTACCCGGCCGCACTGCCTGACTGAAGCGTATAGGAGGCAGACCTCCCTCCTTTACGCCCAAAGAAGCGCTCAAGGTACTGGCAAGAGATGGACTCGTCACGGTGGCACATCGACGGACCAACAACTGCACGGTGACGGAATACAGTCCCCTGGAGCTGTCCGCACTCCTGAAGCTCATCGAGCCATGGTTTCCCCCTAGACGCGGGCTACTATCGAGCAGCGGGTCGAGTCCCTTTGTATGGCATCGTTATTTCGCTGCTCAGACGGTAGCCAGCCATACCCATGCCCGTATCGGCACGGTGGATTTGCAGCGTGCCGCTGACCCAGACGGGGTCCATTGTGTTGAGCCCGCGCACAGGTTTGCGGGCGATTACGTGGATCATCTGGTTGGAGGGCGGCGGCGGCACGTGGATGCAAGCCCCAAAGTAAGGCACCAGAAGGTATTCGCGGGTCAACTCTCCGTTGCGTTCCAGGGGAATCGCGAAGCCGGGCAGGCGAATGCGCTGGCCATTGAGGGCTTTCTCGACGGGCGCGTCGTTCCAGGCTTCCTTGATCTTCTCGAGCGCGGCGGTGGCGCGCGGATCATTGTCTCGAAGCTTGGAGAAGTCGATACCCTTGAAGGCTGCCATCGGATTCCAGTTTTTTGGCAGGAGTTCATCCCAGGTGATGTCCCGGTAGCCCACTTCTCCGGCGGCAGCGGTGCTGCGCAGGCGGTCTCCCACCTGGAATCCGGCACTTGGTTCGATCGCCCGGGCACAGTCACCGTGGGCAAGAAGCAGCACCAGGAGGATCGCGATGAGTGGATGGTGCATGGGCTCGTCTTAAAGGCGGGGAACCAGACCGTCGGCCAGGGACATCCGGCTGGCACGCCAACCCGGCAGCAGGCTGGTCAGCAAACCTGTTGCGAAGATGCCGGCGATAAGCCGGAGCTCTTCCGCAGAAAACGCGTTTGTCGATAGGTCGAGGCCCAGGCGGGCATTGCCCAAGGGTGCGAACAGATAGCCGGCACCTTCCACGAGGCCAAGGCCCGTCAGCAGGCCGACAGCCGTGAGCGTACCCCCCTCCAGCATCACGAGCGCGACGATATGCCCAGGACCAGCTCCAACCGAGCGGAGGATTGCCAGTTCGCGTCGCCGTTCGCCGAGGCTGGCGAGGATGACTGCGGCCATGCCGGCCAGGCCGACGCCCACGATCAGCCAGGCAAGGCCGTGCAGGCTGCGTTCGACGCTGCCGAGGAGTTGCCAGAGTTCATCCATGGCCAGGCCGGGCAGAATGGCCATCAAGGGTTCGCCCGTGAAATCCGCGATCTGCCGTTGGGTCCGGAATGCGTCGGTGCGTTGGTGCAGCCCGATCAGCACTGCATCAAGGGTCTTGGGGGTGAGGTCGAACTTGGTGGCGAGTTGGGGTGGAATATTTAGGCCCGGCAAAGGCAGGCCGCCTTGCCAGTTGAGATGGATGGCCTCCAGCGACGCCAGACTCACATGAATCGTCCGGTCGACTGGCGTAGCAGTGGGGAGGAGGATGCCGCTGATGCGAAAGGGCTTGTCCGCATGCTCGGCCCCGTGCGGGTGGCGGTCTTCAAGCTCGTCGAGGTGAGCGGAACCGTGGCGGAGGGTGATCAGGTCTCCCAGCCGGTAGCCGAGACGATCCGCAACCTCTGCGCCGACGACTGCTTCGAAAAGTCCGCTGAAGGGCTGTCCGCTGAAGAAGCCCAGGGGCTGTTGCTGCCCGTAGCGAAGGTGCCGGAAGTACTCCGGTGTTGTGCCCAGCACGGGGAAGCCCCGATGAGAGTCACCGAGCGCCAGCGGAATGCTCCATGCGACCTGCGGGTCCGCGGCCAGCGTCCTGTAGCTCTGCCAACGCATTGTGTGGGTGGCCTCGCCCAGGTGGAAGACGGCGTGGAGCAACAATTGCACGGGGCTGCCTCGCGGTCCGACCACCAGGTCTACGCCCGCCGCGGCCTGCGCGAAGCTGGTCTGAGCTGCATCACGGATCCGGGTGACGGCGATCAGCAGCGTGACGGCGAGCGCGATGGAGAACACCGACAGGGCCAGGCTCAGGCGGCGATTCCAGGCACTGGCGAGCGCAAGCGGGAGGAGTATCTTCATGGCGCGAGCAGTTCGATGCAGCGGTCGAATAGGGGGGCCAGACGCTGATCGTGACTGACGAAAACGAGGGTCCCGCCGTTCGCGGTGACCTCACCCATCAGGAGTTCGATGAAGACGGCTTGCCGACGGGGGTCCAACGCCGAGGTCGGTTCGTCGGCGAGAATCAGCTCCGGCCGGCCGATCAGGGCACGTGCGGCCGATACCCGCTGCTGCTGGCCGACCGACAGACTGGCTGCAGGGCGATGGGCGAGCCGCGGGTCCAGATCGAGGGCGGCCAGGAGACGCCGGGCTTCAGCAGATGCGGAGCCACCAGTCCGTCGAGCCCGCTCGGTGGAGAAACGGCAGGGCAGCAGCACATTGTCGAGAACCGACAGGTAGGGGATCAGGTTGAACTGCTGGAAGATGAAGCCTGTATGGTCGACCCTGAAGCGGTCGCGGTTGCTGGACGACAATTTCCCGAGGGGGCGGCCCAGGACATCGATATAGCCTCTTTCGGGCAGCATGACGCCGCCGATCAGATTCAACAGGGTGCTTTTGCCGGCGCCGCTCTCTCCGTGTACGAACAGCCGCTCGCCACGATTCACGTCGAGAGCCAATTGTGAGAGGCAGGGCCTCCGGCTCCCCGGCCAGGTAAAACTCAAGTCGCGGATGCGGATGATGGCGTCCAAGACCCTCACCACATTCCGTCGAGGGCAAGTACGACCCGCGGCAGGGCATCGACCGGTATGGCGGGCGAGCGATGGATGACGCCGCGTCCACCGTTGCCCTGCCACAAACTGCCCTTCAGTAGTGCGACGGAGAAGCTGGCTACAGACTCGATGCGTGTGTCTGCGCCGATCAGGCTCGAAACTTCGTCGGGCCAGCCACTGGCGCCGCTGCCGAGCTTGGTGCGGTCAGAGCCAGTGTCCGCAATCCATTCCGTGCCGGGGCCCCGGTAGGTGCATAGCAGGCGGATACCGACCCGGTCCACGTGAAAGCGTGGGCACATAGCCTTGTCGATCACTTCGAGGCGGAGGCCGATCCGTGGGCAGTCGAGGAGATCCCTGAGGAGTTCAGCCAGGCGTCCCATGTCCTCTGCGAGGGCGTCGCGCCCTGGGCTGGCGGGCAGGTCGACGAGGTCAGGGCATTTATCCGCAGTCAGACTGCTACGCAAGCCACGGCCAAGGTGCAGCCGGTTTGTCCCAAGGTAGCCGGCGATGGCTTGATCGATGGGGCGCTGCCAGACAGCGAGTTGCACGTCCGGTTGGAAAATGTCGATGAGTGCGGCGGGGCTGCTCGCGATGACAGTGTGAGATATGGGAGCGAGGAGATCGGGGCGTGCATTCATGGGAAGGGGCTCTGCGGGTGCTCAGTGGAAAATGGCCATGCCGGTCGGGACGAGGGCGATGCCGGCGGCCATGAAACCGGTGTGCCAGACAAAGTCGCCTTTCTCGTGGCGTAGCCAGGGCATCAGGTCGGACACGGCCAAGTAGATGAAGCTGGCTGCTGTAACAGCCAGGATGTGGGGCAACCAGGCTTGGGCGTTGGTCAGCCAGAAGTAGCCGGCGATGCCACCCAGCACGGAAGTAAGACTGGAGAGGCCGTTCCAGATAAAGGCTTTCGTCCTGCTCCAGCCGGCGGAGAGGAGGAGGACGAAATCGCCTGTTTCCTGGGGAATTTCGTGCACGATGATGGCCAGTGCAGTTGCCCAGCCCAGATGGATATCCACCATGAAGGTGGCCGCCAGAACGAGACCGTCGGTGAAGTTGTGAACGCCGTCCCCGACAAGGATGATCGGCACTGTGCGGGTCAGGGGCCGAGTTTCCGCCGTATCGTCATGGTTGTGACGCCATAGGGCGGCCTTTTCAAGGAGGAAGAAGCCGATCAGTCCGGCGAGAACGAGTGCAAACAGAATGTGGGGCGACAGGCCGGTATCCGAGGCTTCGGGCAGCAGATCGAGCAGGGCCGTGGCGAGCAGAATTCCGGTCGAAAAGCTGACCATCCGTATCAGCCAGCGGTGGGAGAGCCCGAAGGTGAGGAGGGCTGCGGCCGCCATGCTTAGCAGTCCGCCGGCCAGGCAGGCGAGAAGGATGTGGGTGAGCGGGCTCATTGGGCGATTTCCTGCATTTCAGGTGTGTGACACAAACAACAACTGTTCGTGGGCTACTGGTTTCTTGAGGCGGCGGCGTGCGAGGAGGCCGAGCAGAGCCGCCGGCATGATCAACCCTGAGAGGATCAAGGTGATTTCTCCTATGAGTCTGGCTGTTGGCAGTTCCTGGTATTCGAAAGCCGGGAAGCGGGCGTAGTCAGCACTGGAAAGTGCCTCATTGCGCAGGGCTCGGGTCAGGAAGTGCTCGCGCCAACGGGCGCCGAAGTGCTCGGCCTGAGCGTGGAAGTGACGAAGGCGGATCTCTCCGGTGCCTGCCACTTCGCTGAGGCCGTCCTGCATCAGTACCGGAGGAGAGAGAAAGCGGAGCCAGGCGATCAGGCTCAGCTGCGCCTGCCTGCGTCTTTCCTGTTCATTGAGGATGCGCTCGACCTCCGTGTTGCTGTCGAGGAGGATGACGATCCGACGACGGGCGTCGTCCAGGTCATGGCCGTGCAAGACCGGTGTGTCAGGACGCTCTTCTCCATGCTCCCAAAGGTAATGGGCGAGGGATGCGTCGCCGCGTTGCCGGGCCTGATCCTGAGCAGCCCGAATCTCGCTGACCATGGCCGACCGTGAGGGGGCAGGCAGGGAAGTCTGGGCAAGGGCACTGGCAAGAGTTGGAATGATCAGCTGGAACAGGAGCCACAGACCGCAGAGGGTTAGCGCACCGGCGGCTGAGGAGCCTCCCCAGCTGCTGACGGTTGCACACAGGGCAAGCCAGAACAGGCCGTAGGCCCAGACCAGGGAGGTCCACAGTCCAATGCGCAGGAGGAAGTCTGTCGAAAGCGGGTTTGAGCTGACCAGAGCCAGGGGTAGGGCACCGAACAAGCTGGCCCCACTGAGAACTACCACTGCGCGTGCTGTCACCTTGGCGGCGAGCAGGGTCGTCAGGGAGACCGGTTGAGTCAGGAGAAGAGCCAGCGTCCCGCGTTCCCGCTCGGATGACAGAAGATCGTAGGACAAAGCGATCAGGATCAAGGGAAGCAGGACAACCGCAACGAAGGTTGGATCGAAGGCGCCAGCGAGCAGGTTAGTGGGATTCTCCACATCTTCCTGCAGGCTCCACGTGTCCCGTGTGTCAGCCGATACATTGAGATAAGGCGGGAAGAGATCGCTTTGGCCGACCGCTGCTGCTTGCAAGGCTGTGGCCGGCAGGGCGGCCGGGGTGCTGGCATGGCGCAGTCCAATCCACAGGGGATTGGCCGGATTGAGAAAGGCGGAAGGCGGGCGGTAAGTGCCTGCTTCCATGGCGTTTAATTGCGTCAGCTTGTCGTGAACGCGGGTTTCGTGCGCGGTTTGGGCGGTGGCCACGGCCTCCTGCTGACGCTGGGCCCAGCCGGTACCGTTCCAGGCAGCGTATGCGAACGCGGCAGCCAGGATAAAACCGATCAGTGCAGACAGACTTTCGATGCGCAGAAGACGCAATTCATGACCCAGGCAGACGAGAAAGGGGGCGTTCAGGTTCATGAGCTTGGGTATTCAGGGGCGCAGACGGTGGACTGCCCAGAGGGAAAATGCGATGCAGCCGCCGAGCCACAGACCTAGGCGGCCCAGGTTGCCGGTTTGCCAGGTAAGGCGCTCGCCCAGCGTCGGCGGGGTGTAGACGAAGGGGGGAATGCGGGCCCAGAGCCGTCGATCGGCGCTGTAGTCCGGATCGTCATGGCGGCGATGCTGGATCAGGTTCTCACTCATGGTCTCCTGGATCACGCGCCTGTGGGCTTCGGCTGCGCGGGCAAAGTGGACATGATTCTGGGTGTCGGTACCTGCGAAACCTGCTGACACAGCCTGGATGGACGATCCTGGAAACAGCCAGCCGAAGATCTGGCGCAGGCTATCCTGAGTGTTGTAAATGGCCCAGAGGCGTCCGAAATGTTCGTCGTGGATACGGTAGCCGGCGTGGTCATCTTCCCGTAGGGCAAGACCACGAAAATCCACCGGGAGATCCGCCGTGCGACTGACTTTGTAGTTCCGCAGCACCTTCTCACGGAAGGCGATGAATGCAGGGTGGCTTTCATCGTGACCGAACGTGGCTCGCCGGGCGTCGGTGAGCGCTTGGATGAAAGCCGCGCCACTGGGAGCAGGGGCCAGGTGACGCGCCAGATCGGTCGTGGCCCGGGGCAGCACGAAGCAGTTCAGCAGCCAGAAGGCCAGCAGCACAAGTAGAGCCTGGCGGGCGCTGCGAGCGAGCGCAGAGACTCCAAGCGTTAAGAAAACGAAGCCTCCCAAGTAAAGGAAGTAGGCACCGGCAAGGGCGAGCAGCCGCCGAAGTGCATCCTCCGCCCCTATCGAAAGAAGCGCCGCTGCTACGGCAATGGGCACGACCATTGCACCCAACAGTCCGACGAGTGCCAAGGCCTTGGCAGCCAGCAGCCGTTGGCGCGAGACGCCGAGGCTGAGAAGCTGCCGGAGGGTGCCGTTCTCCCGTTCGGCGGCAAAACCTGCAAAGCCCACCAGGATCAGGAGTAGAGGGGCGAGGGTCTGAAGTAGCAGGGCCGGAGTCAGTTCACCGAAGCGATACAGGCTGCTACGGTCCCGGGCAGGGCGGAACTGGAATTCGTTCTGCTTGTGAGCCTCCAGCCAGACGGAAATACCAACAAACGCGCCCACACCGGGATCGATGAAGGCTAGGGGATTGACGGGTTTGAATGCGTGAACACCGTAATGGGCGGCACTATGGGGATTACGTGTTCCCTGCTCCAGCCACTGCTGATAATTCGCATGCTGGGCCGAGACTCGCTCCCGGCTCTCAGCCTCGCTTGTCTGCCAGCCCTGAACGAGGGCACCGAGAATGAGCGCCAGCAGGCAGGCAAACAGCCAGCGCAGGCGTCGATCACGGGATAGCTCCAGACCTTCCTTGCGAGCAATGACGAGAATGTCGCTGATGGCGCCCCTGTTTGCACCTTCCATCACGGCTTCATCCCGCCGCCAATGGTATCCAGGTACATCCGTTCCAACTCCACGTGGTCCACGCCAGCCGTAGCGAAACAAGAGAGAAGCCGGCCTTGGCGCATAATGCCGACTCGCGTCCCAACCTGCTTGGCCAGGAACAGGTCATGGGTCGTCATCAGGACGGCGGCGCCAAGCGCACGCTGAGCCTCCATGAGCGTGGCGAATTCGTTAGCGGCTTGAGGGTCGAGACCACTGGTGGGTTCGTCGAGCAGAAGGGCGCGCGCGCCCTTGGCCATGGCAATGGCAATCCCGACTTTCTGGCGCATTCCCTTCGAATAGCTGCTGACTGGCTTTGTCGCTGCTTCGGCGGGCAAGCCAGCGCGGATCAGAAGGCAGCTCAGGTCCTCCTTGCTGTGCTTTCGCCCGATAGCCAGGCGACTGAAATAGTCCAGATTCTCGATGCCGGTCAGGCTGGAGTAGAGCATCACGGTCTCGGGAATGTAGGCCAGTAAATGCTTGCTCTCCGGCTCCCGGGCATTCTTTCCGCCGACCATGGCCTGACCGCTGGACGGCTGGATGAAGTCGAGAAACAAATTGATGGTGGTCGTTTTGCCGGCGCCGTTGGCGCCCAGAAGGCAGAACACCTCACCTTCCTTAACAATGAGCTCCAAATGATCCAGGGCTTTGTGGGTGCCATAGAGTTTTGTCAGGCTGCGGGCCTCAAGCATGAACTCGTGTCTCCTTGGCTACGCTCAGAAACGCCGTTGCCAAGCGGCACCGACGATGACTTGAGGGCGTGGGTCCAGGAGCTGGCCGCCTGCCGAACCGATGATCGATTCGCTGCTGTACTTGAGGGGCTGAAGGACGGCGTAAGTGGTGTAGCGGTTAACGCCGTGTTCCAGACTGGCCCGCAGGTCATAGCGAATGTACTGCTTAGCGTGAGACAGGCTTAGGGGAGTACCTTCAAAGTATGGGGTCGCCGAAATGTACGCGACGTCGGCATTGAACAGCAGGCGGCTTGCACCAGCAGGACGAGTGTAGGCAACACCGGTCTTGACGGTGTTTCCCGGTAGGGAGAGACGGTCTGCGGTGCCCGGCGTCGCACTATTGATGCGGGCCTTGATGAGCTTGCCGAAGCTGCCGTACCAGCTGAATGCGTCATCGCCCAGCCAGCGCGCTTCCAGTTCCCAGCCGTCACGGGTGGTATTCCCGACGGAGGCGAAAATACCTGGAGCGATCTGGCTGATCTCATCTTCGTTGGTCGTGTGGTAAACGGCGCCGGTGAGTTGCCAGCCGTCACCCAAGAGGGCATTGATCCCCGCATCGCGGGAGCGGACCTTGGGGGCATTCAAGCCTGTATTGGCGACCCCTCCAGAAGCACCCAAGGGGCCAAAGGATCCACTGGGGCTCAGTTCTGCCTGGCTTGGAGAGCGGAAGCCTTCTCCCGTGTTGGCGAAGAGCTCCATGCCTTCGCACACCGTCCATACAATACCGACCCGCGGAGTGGTGACAGAGCCGGAATACTCTGTTGAAGCTGCAGGCAGCTTGCGGTTGCGGATCGAATAATCGAAGCCATCCCAGCGCAGCCCGCCGAGCAGTTTGAGTGTTCGCCAGGGTTTGTACTGGCCCTGGACAAAAAGGCCGTAGGTCAGTAGGTCGAGATTCTGGTTGGTCAGGTAATCCTGGGTCGCCTGGCTGACGCTCCAGCGGCGGACGATGCCATCGCCCCGGTCCTGGCGTAGCTCTGCGCCCAAGGCCAGGTTGGCCCGATCTCCGATGCGGAGGTTGTTTAGGATCCTGCCGCCAAGAATGCGGCGGTCATCCTCCTGCATGTTGATGTCCGTCGTATTGGCGCCCACGCTGCGCCGACGTTGATAGTCTTCGGCATACAGGGTTGCGGAAAGTCCTTCATCACCATATCGGGGCGCCAGGTTGAAGACCAGGCTGCTGCGTTCCGCATCGCCATCGAGAGCCGGAGTGGACGTATCCCGGTCAGTTGGGCGAATCGCGCCGCTGACAAGTTTGTTCAGATTGAGGAAACCAGGCGCACTCCAGTCAGCCTTGTGATGGACGAAACGGAGGCTCAGGTTCTGTCCGGCGATGGTTTGGCTTCCCTTGATAAAGAGGGTGCCGCGGGTTTCATCCGAGTTGTCACGGTAGCCGTCGGTTCGGTAGAGATCAGCGACGAGAAGCATATCGCTGGACTGTTGCGCGCCATTGATGACCGCGGTGGCACGCGTGGCGCCGTAGCTGGCGACGTCGATGCCCATGCTGCTTTGAGCCCGGCTTCGCGTCACGATGTTGATTGCGCCGGCCCGGTTCTGGTCTCCATAGAGAGCAGAGAAGGGCCCCTTGATGACCTCTATGCGTTCGATCATCTCGGGGGCCAACCAGCCGAGATCGTTCATGCCGTGGTTTATTACCGACGATGGAATGTTCTGGGGAACACCGTCGACATAAACCGCCACATCGGCGCCATGGCTCGCCGTGAGGAAGCCACGCATCTTGATAGCCGTGCCGATGCTCCCCTGGCCCAGGTTGTGAGCCTGGATGCCCGGCACCCGACGAAGCAGGTCCCCGGCATCCGGGCCCACATTGGTGCGCTCAATTTCAGAGCGGTCGATCACCGTGACCTGAGTTGGCAGGCTGGTACTAGAGAAATCGAGAGCCGCAGGGTGGGCGGCCTTCTCGCCACGGACAACTACCGTTTCCAGGACGGGTAGGTTTGCATCAGCTTGCGATTGGGCCGGGGTTGGGCCGATCAGGATGAACTGGGTCAGCGCAAAGGTCGTTTTTCTCATGAAATTTCGTCGCGGATGCCGAGGGCTCGCGAGTCGGGCGAGTCGGGTTAACATCTAGATCCACTCAAATATGAACCATGAATGCAATGTTATAACATTGCATTCATGGAGCCAAGCAGGCCAGATGAATACCACTTACGTTCCCATTGAAGCGCCCGCCGATGAGACAGATTTCCTGGACGGCGCCGAAGCCCATTGTCGAGCTCGGGGTGTCAGCCTGACGCCGATCCGCCGGATGGTGCTGGCCATGCTTCACAGCCATCCGCGAGGGCTCAAGGCGTACGATCTTCTGGAGCGGATGAAGGCTGACAAACCTGGCGCTTCACCACCAACCGTCTATCGCGCACTGGATTTCCTGATTGATCAAGGACTCGCCCACAAAATCGGGCGGATGAACCTCTTCGTGGCCTGCAGCCAGCTGTGCCATCAAGAACGGATGCCGGGCCTGTTCCTTGTCTGCCCGCGCTGTAACGGAGTGACCGAATTGCAGGACGAAAGTGTGATTCGTGCTCTTACTGCCAGCCTTGCGGCAGTTGGACATCAGCTGGAGAGCCAGGAGGTAGAAATCGGTGCGATCTGCCCGAGATGCCGTGAGCTAGGTTGACGTGGTCCCAAGAGTTTCCGCCGACTCACGCGCCAGCTTGATAAAGGCCTTCAGGTAGTCAATGTCGAGGTCCGTTTCGCGCGCGCCCAGGAAGATCTGTTTGGCGATTCCGGTTTGCCCCAGGCGTACCGGGACGACGTCGAACTTGCCGGCATATTCCTGCACCAGCCAGCGGGGCAGGGCGGCTACGCCGCGCTGGCTGGCCACCATCTGCAACATGATGTCGGTGGTCTCGATGGTCTTGTGGCGCTTGGGGGCCATGCCGGCCGGCTGCAGGAACTCGGTGTAGATGTCCAGCCGGTCGGGGGCGACCGGGTAGGTGATGAGGGTTTCCTGCGTCATGTCTTCGGGCGTGGCGTAGGGGACCTGTGCCAACGGGTGATGGCGGGCCACCACCAGCACTTGCTCGTAGTCGAAGACCGGTTCGAAGCGTAGCCCCGGCTTGAAGAGTGGATCGGGCGTGACGAGCAGGTCGATCTCGTAGCCGAACAGCGCTCCGATGCCGCCGAACTGGAATTTCTGCTTCACATCCACATCCACATCGGGCCAGCCGGCCAGGTAGGGCGAGACGACCTTGAGCAACCACTGGTAGCAGGGATGGCATTCCATTCCAATGCGCAGGGTGCCACGTTCCCCCTGGGCGAACTGTTGCAGGCGCTCTTCGGCCAGAGTGAGCTGCGGCAACACCCGGTTCGCCACGGCCAGCAGATACTGGCCGGCCTGCGTGAGGCGCAGGCTGCGGCCTTCCCGCAACCAGATGTCGGTACCAAGCTGCTGTTCAAGTTTCTTGATGCTGTGGCTGAGGGCCGACTGGGTGACGCACAGCACGTCGGCAGCGGCCGTTAGCGAGCCGCGCCTCTCGACTTCCGCAACGATGGCCAGGTGAATTCTCTCCAGCATATTACGTGAACAAAATTCATTGAATGTTGAAATAAGACCATTTTACTTCATGATATGTAGTCCATACCATCGGCGCTCTACTGAATTCTGGAGTTGCCCATGACCATCATCCACAACCTCGGCTTTCCGCGCATCGGCGCCCGGCGTGAGCTGAAATTCGCACTGGAGTCCTACTGGAGGGATGAGTCGTCCCTGGACGAGCTGAAAAAGCTGGGCGCCGATCTGCGTCAGCACCACTGGAACCTGCAGGCGGGGCTCGATCTGGCGCCGGTCGGCGATTTCTCGTTCTACGACCAGGTGCTGGACATGAGCTTCGCGCTCGGCAATCTGCCCGAGCGGGTGCGCGATTTCCATGGCGATGCGCTGGACAATTATTTTCGCGTGGCCCGCGGCCGCTCCGCCCGGACTGCCGAGGCCCACGCCGGGTGCTGCGGCGGTGTGGCGGCCGGTGAGATGACCAAGTGGTTCGACACCAACTACCACTACATCGTCCCGGAATTCACCGCCGACACAGAGTTCCGGCTCGATGCGTCCCGCCTGCTCGGCGAACTCGTCGAAGCGCAGGCCCAGGGCGTGAAAGCCAAACCGGTCATCATTGGTCCGCTGACTTATCTTGCCATCGGCAAGGCCAAGGACGATTCCGACAAGTTGGTGTTGCTGCCGCGCCTGCTGCCCGCGTATGCCCGCCTGCTCGACACGCTGGCGGAGCAGGGCGTGGAGTGGGTCCAAATCGACGAGCCGCTGCTGGTCACCGAACTCGACGCCGACTGGCGGCACGCCTTCAACACGGCGTACCACGAGCTCAAGGGCAGTCGGGTCAAGCTGTTGCTGGCCACCTACTTCGGCCAGTTGCAGGAGAACCAGTACCTCGCTGCCAACCTGCCGGTTGCGGGTCTGCACATCGACGCGATCAATGGCCGGGACGACGTGGGTCCCATCCTCAACCTGCTGCCGTCCAGCAAGGTGTTGTCCCTTGGTGTGATCAACGGCCGCAACATATGGAAGACAGATCTGACGGCGGTGCTCGACTGGCTGGAGCCGCTGGCCCGGCGTCTCGGCGAGCGCCTGTGGATCGCGCCGTCCTGCTCCCTGCTGCATGTGCCGGTGGACCTCGCCAGCGAGGAGCGGCTGGATGCCGAGGTGAAGTCCTGGCTGGCCTTTGCGCAGCAGAAGCTCGACGAGCTGAAGGTGTTGGGCACCGCGCTGCGCGAGGGGCGGGAAGCCGTCCGGGATGCGCTGGCTGCCAACAAGGCCGCGCTGTCGGCCCGGCGGGCATCGCCGCGGGTCACCCAACCCGCGGTGCAGGCCGCGGTGGCCCGCATCGATGCTCACCTGGGTCTGCGCGAAAGCCGCTACGCCAGGCGTGCGCCCAAGCAAGCCGAATGGCTGAAGCTGCCGGTCTTCCCGACTACCACCATCGGCTCCTTTCCGCAGACCATGGAGATTCGCCAGGCGCGCAGTGATTTCAAGGCCGGCCGTCTCGACGCCGCCGGTTACAAGACGGCGATGCAGGCCGAAATCGCACGCAGCGTCCGTGAGCAGGAGACTCTCGGCCTGGACGTGCTGGTGCACGGCGAAGCCGAGCGCAACGACATGGTGGAATATTTCGGCGAGCAGCTCGACGGCTATGCTTTCAGCCAGTTCGGTTGGGTCCAGTCCTACGGTTCCCGCTGCGTCAAGCCGCCGATTCTCTTCGGCGATATCAGCCGTCCGCAGCCGATGACCGTGGAGTGGATCACCTACGCGCAATCCCTCACCGCGAAGCCAATGAAGGGCATGCTCACCGGACCAGTGACCATCCTGAACTGGTCTTTCGTGCGCGATGACCAGTCCCGCGCACTATCGTGCAAACAGCTCGCGCTGGCGATCCGCCAGGAAGTCCTGGACCTGGAAAAGGCCGGCATCCGGGTGATCCAGATCGACGAAGCGGCGCTGCGCGAAGGCCTGCCGCTACGCAAGGCCCAGTGGAAGGACTACCTGGACTGGGCGGTCGAATCCTTCCGCATCGCCGCCAACGGCGTGCGCGACGAAACGCAGATCCACACCCACATGTGCTACTCGGAATTCAACGACATCATCGCGTCCATCGCCGACATGGACGCCGACGTGATCACCATCGAGACCTCCCGCTCGGACATGGAGCTGCTCGACGCCTTCGACGATTTCCAGTACCCGAACGAGATCGGCCCCGGCGTCTACGACATCCATTCGCCGAACATCCCGACCGAGGCGCATATCGTCGAATTGATGAAGAAAGCCGCCGAGTGCATTCCGGCGGAACGGCTGTGGGTGAATCCGGATTGCGGCCTGAAGACCCGCCAGTGGGCCGAAGTGATTCCGGCGCTGACCCACATGGTGGCAGCCGCCAGAACCTTGCGCGCAGCCGCCTGAGGGGCGATTGGACGTGTGCGAAGGCTTTGATTTCAGAGGGGAAGGGCCCAGCGCCTTGTTTCGGGCCCTTCTGGCGTCACGAATCAGAAGCTGATGCGCACGCCGAGTCGAACCGTACGCGGCTCCAGAGGGTGTACCAGGCGTCCGTCGATAGCCGATCCGGTACCGCAACCGCCGGTGCCGGCGAGCGCTTCGCTGCGCGTGCATGCGCCGCCCCAGTATTCGATGTCATTGGCCTTCTTGTTGAGAAGGTTCAACACATCGAGCGTTGCCTGCCATTGCTTGTTGAAGCGGTAGCCGAACTTGAGGTTGGTCATCCAGAAGGCCTCGGACTTCTCGGCGCCGGTTTCTTCCAGATCATAGGAGCCCAGATAGCGCATGCGGACCCCACCGAACCAGGTGCCGCCATCGTCGTAGGTCACGCCGAGCGAGGCGGCCAACGGAATGGCGTTGGGGACACGCCGTCCGCCATTGGTTTCGTTCCTGAACCGGGCCCTGGAAAGCGCCAGATCGGCATCGACAATGACGCCGGAGAACGGGGTGAAGTAGTTGGACCATTCGATACCGCTGCGCTTCGATGCGCCCTTGGGCTCGGTGACCCCTTCGTCGCCGATGAAGACGAGTTCCGACGCCAGGTCCATCTGCCACACCGACAGGCTGCTGTTCCAGCCGGGCAGCGGCACCATGCGCACGCCGAGCTCGCTGCCTTTCGCCTTGACGATCAGGGGAACTGCGTCGATAGCGCTGCCGTCCTGGGGATTCACCCTGGCGGTGGCTCCACGCGCATCGTTGCTATGAAATCCGTGCCCCCAGTTGGCGTAGAACTCGGTTGGACCCACCAGATTGAAGGGCCCAAAGACCGCGCCCAGTTTCGGGCTGGCCTGGCTGGCGGAGGCGTCGCCGCCGTTCGTCATGTTGTTGGCACCGCCCAGTGCGGTGGATTCGGCACGGATAGCGTCGTAGCGGGCGCCAATGTTGGTGCGGAACCAGGGTAGCCATTGCGTCCTGGCGTCAATGAAGACGCCCGACGCTGTTTCAGTGATCCTGTCTTCGCGAACGGTGTCGGTGCGCTGGCGATTGACCGTGTTGTAGAGGCCGACCTTGCTGATGCGGTCCTGGCGCAGCTGGACGCCGGCGGTGAGCTCGGTATCCCGCAGCGCGGGGCTGAGGAACCAGGTGCGGCGGAGATCGCCCCCCCAGACGACGCGCTGGTCAGCTTGTTCATGCTGGTCGCCGGCGAGGCCGCTGATATAGCCGGAGGGCGCGGAGAACAGATTCAGCCCGTAATCGATCACGTAGGCGTTGGCACGGGTGGCGCTGTTCTCGCCGGTGAGCGCCCATTCGCCGGACAGGCTGTAGCGATGCGTGTGTCCGCCGTCGTTGGGAAGCAGGGTGCCGTAGCGGCCGATTTCGCCACTGGCGATGGCTCTCGCGGGCACGTGTTCGGATGCGGTCCAGTCGGCCTTGTAGAGCATGGCCGTCAGGGCGAAGCCGTTGGCGGCGGTTCCCGACGACAGCCGGAAGACGGCGTTCTGTTTCTCGAGGTTTTCCGGTTGATCCCAGGGGCCATCGTTTCCGGCCACCTCGATCCCCGCCAGCAGGTTGAAGCCGTTGAACTCCGTGCTGCCCGCAGTGAGCAGGCGGCTGTAGTTGTGCTGGCCGACGGTCAGGTCGATGAAGGGGGCAGCCAGCTTCCGCTGGTAGTCGATGCGGGCACTGCCGCTGGTGGCGAAATCACCGTCCTCCGCGCCGTAGACGCCCTTTTTGTACTTCACGGTACTGACCAGCTCGGGAATCAGGAAATTGAGATCCATGTAGCCCTGGCCGTGCGCGTGGCTGACCATGTTGATGGGCATGCCCATGACGTGGGTCGAGAAGTCGCTGCCGTGGTCGAGGTTGAAGCCGCGCAGGAAGTACTGGTTGGCCTTCCCGTCGCCGGAGTGCTGGGTGACGATCATGCCTGGCACGACCTCCATCACTTCGGCAGGGCGAAGCAGCGGCCGGTTCGCCAGTTGCTTCGCGGTGACGGTGCCTTCGCTCGCGGAATCGGCTACTCCTATCAAATCCCTGCTACTGCTGTTGACGGTGACTTCCTGCAGCGTGGGAATACCGGCTGCGAAAGCAGGGAAGGAGCACGTGGAAAGGACGGCCAGCATCAGGGGCCGCATGCGCTGCTTCATCATGAAGATGGCGGCGCGACGGGAGAAGCTGCGGGGCGAGGGAGGGTGGAACTTGCGTTGCGCGTCTGGCATGAGGTCGAACGTCCTGGTGGACCGTCCGCACAGCGAAGACGACAGGCAGTGCCAGAGGCAGTGTGCTTTTGCCGCCCTCTGCACCCCGCAGACGGTCTGTTGCAAGCGCCCCCGGTCTGATCCAGGGACATCGAGCAACAGGCCGGTCTCCGGGCTCGCAAGTGACATCGGACCGATGTCGAGTGCATCGCCTTCCCAAACTCTTCGCGCACGCCGTGTTCGACGTCACGTAGGAGATCAGTGGCTGGCCATCGGGGAGGACGACCGGGATGTACCTGAACTTGCTTACCGTTGCGGGGGCAGCCAAGGCTTTGCAGAAAAACTACGCACCTTGTTCCCGTTTAACCCGGAATGCCATGGCATTCCGGGCACCTGCTGCATGGGATCGCTGAAATTCGAAGTGAATTCAACGAAGCCGCGCATTCTATGCCTTGTTGAAAAACTCTGTCGATATGAGATTTGTATGGTTTGGGCCAAGGCGCCCGGGCGATCAGGTTGATGTCGTGCCCGGATGGTGTCCAATCCGCCAGGATTTCAGACCTTGTACAGCTGTAGTGTGGCGATCTGACGTTGGGCCTGTTCGTCCAGGCTGCGGGCTGTGACGGACGATTGCTCCGCTGCGGCAGCGGCCTCTTCGGCCATCTGTGCGATGCGCTCGATCTGCACGGCGATGTTGTTGCTGGCTGCACCTTGCTCGCGGATTGCGTCCGAAATCTCGGATACGACGTGGGCGGTGTCGCTGGCCGCCGTACCGATTTCCTTGATCGCCTTGTCCGCGTCGTCGGCGCGGGAAACGCTCTGCACCACGAGCGTTTCCGCTGCTTCCATTTCTCGTGCGGCCTGTTCGGAGTGTCGGCGCATGGCCTCGATGGTGGAGGAGATCTCCTGCGTCGAACTGGACGTACGTTCGGCCAGTTTGCGCACTTCGTCAGCCACCACCGCGAAGCCGCGCCCCTGTTCGCCTGCCCGGGCTGCTTCGATTGCCGCATTCAGGGCCAGCAGGTTGGTCTGGTCGGCGACGTCCTTGATGACCTGCACGACCGAGCCAACCCGTTCTCCCTGTGAGCCCAGTTCGCGCAGAGAAGTCGCTGCGGCACTGACCGAGGCGGAAATGCTGCGGATATCACCGATGGTTCTATCGATGGTCGTTGAGCCGGTCTTGGCCATGTTGCCGGATTGATCGGCCAGGGAGTGGGCCTCGTTGGCGCGGTCGCCTACGTGATTGACGCTGACCGTCATTTCCTCGACGGTTGCGGCGATGGCGGAGGAGGCTTCGCTCTGGGTGCCTGCCGCATTTGCGACCTGATCGGATGCAACTGCCATTTCACGGCTTGCATCGGCGACCGACCTTGCACCTTCCGCGAGGCTGCGGAAATTGTCCTGGAGTTTGGAGAGCAATTGGTTGAAGGCTGTTGCGGTTTCACCGATCTCGTCCATGCGCAGCACGGGAGCACGGACCGTGAAATCCTGGCTGTCGTTCACATGAACAATGGTGTCGCGCATGCCGGCGAGACTCGTCCGGAACGAAATGATCAGGAAATACGCCATGATGATGACAATCAGGCAGGCAGCAACAAGGGAGCCAGAGGTCATCCACTGGGCAGTCGCGGCATCGGCTGTGTTCTCGCGGTTCAGTTTGTTGGCGAGCTCATAGTTGTATTCCATGTCCTTTTGGAGCGCATCGCCGGCGGCCCGTGCTTTCTCACGGAGCGTTCCGCGCAAGAAATCCCGAACATCGGCCATGTCGTTGGCGCTGAGCTTGCGGTAATACTCTTCCCTGGTCGAGCGGTAGTCGGCAATTGCCTGAAGCGCCTTGTCCAGCAATTGCTTGTCTGTTTCGTCCGAGATCAACTCGCGACCGTATTTCTGCAACTGGGCATCGAGCTTCTGATCGGCGGCCTGGACCTCCCGGGCAATTTCCTCGCGATGTGCACTATCGACGGCGAGCGCCAGTTGGTAGGTGCCAAAGCGGCTGGCCGTGAGGCTGCTGCGCGCTTCGAGCAGGGTGTGCACACTCGGAAAGGTATTGACCTGAACGTAATCGAAGCGGGCATTGGCCTGCCGCAACTGCCAGATCCCCAGGAAGCCGACGAGAATCAGCGTGAACAGGGCTGTGCCCAAGGCGGCCATAAGGCGTTGCGTCAGTTTCATGATCACTCCAGAGGAACCATCGGGGCGGATGTGCAATTGAAGTACTTTATCAAAAGGTAATTATTATTAATGTGAAATTTGTTGTATTTAACAAATTTATATTTTTCGTTGATTTTAAATTTCTCTCATCCAGGAACAGCTTCCCAGGTAGTGAGAAGAGCGTCGAGTGATGTGCCCCCAACATTCGTGGCCACTACAGAGCCACTTGGCACAGGTCTTCTTAAATATTCATTCAGCGTTTCTTAAAAGATCCGTAAGCAGCTTTCACCCGATTTGCAAGGGGTTTCGGGCGACCTAGACTGACTCCATCGATCAACGACGGGAGACGTCATGGCAACCCAAACCCCCGATGCACACCGGCTTCTCGAGCAGATGATGCTGGTGCGCGCCTACGAAGAAGCGATCGTCGCCGGTAGCCAGGCCGGCAAGGTGCCGGGCACCTGCACCTCGGTGGGCCAGGAGGCCGCCGCGGTAGGCGTCGTCAATGCGCTGACGCCGGAAGACCTGATCCTCACCAACCACCGCAGTTCGGGCCATCTGCTGGCCCGCGGCGCCGACCCCGGCCGCATGCTGGCCGAGGTGATGGGGCGTAGCGGCGGCTATTGCGGTGGCCACAGCGGCTCGCTGCACATCTCGGTCAAGGAACTGGGCGTGGTGCTCACCTCCACCATCGTCGGCGCGGAGCTGTCCCTGGCGCCGGGCGTGGCCCTGTCCCAGAAGATGCTCGGCCGGCCCGGCATCGTGGCCTGCTTCTTCGGCGACGGCGCCGCCTGCGAGGGCAGCTTCCACGAATCCATCAACCTGGCGGCCCTGTGGAACCTGCCGGTGCTCTACATCTGCGAGAACAACCACTGGCAAGCCTTCGTGCACCGCCGCGAGGCGATGTGTAAGGACCACGTGTCGGACTGGGGCGCGTCCTATGGCATTCCGTCCCGCAGCGTAGACGGCAACGACGTAGCCGCGGTGCTGGCGGCAGCGCAGGAGGCGGCAGCCCAGGTGCGCGAGAGCGGCCGGCCCTACTTGCTGGAAACCTATACCTACCGCACTCGCGGCCACTTCGAGCCGGACGATCAGGCCTACGTGGACCCGGCTGAACGGGAAGCATGGGTCGCCCGCGACCCGATCAAATTGTGCCGCGAACGGCTGATCGCCGACGGCCAGTTCAGCGCCACCCAGGCCGACGCGCTGACCGACAAGGTGGCGACCCGCATCGCCGCTGCCCAGGCCTTCGCCGATGCGTCGCCTTTCCCTTCCACCGAGGCGCTGACCCGCTTCGTCTACGCCTGAGGAATTTCCGTGACCACCCTGACTTTGCTTGATGCCGTCGGCGCCGCCCTCACCGAGGAAATGCGCCGCGACCAGACCGTCATCGCCTTCGGCGAAGGCATCGCCACCAAGCGTCACGACCTCGTGCAGGAGTTCGGCGCGCTGCGGGTACGCAACACGCCGCTGGCCGAGGGCATCATCGCCGGCACGGCGGTGGGCGCTGCGGGCACCGGCCTGCGCCCAGTCATCGACCTGCTGTTTGCGCCCTTCATGTGCTACGCGATGGACGAGATCGTGAACAGCGCCGGCAAGCTGCGTTTCATGTCTGGCGGGCAGTTCTCCTTCCCCCTCGTTGCGCTGGCACAGACCGGCGCCGGCTGGGGCGTAGGGGCCCAGCACAACCACAACGTCGAGGCGTGGTTCGTGCACAGCCCCGGCCTCAAGGTGGTGATGCCGAGCAATCCGGCGGACGCCAAGGGCCTCTTGAAGGCGGCCATCCGCGACGACAATCCGGTGATGTTCTTCCTCGATATCGGCTTGCTCTACGTGCCCGGCGAGGTGCCGGCCGGCGACGTCGTCGTTCCGCTCGGAAAGGCCACGGTGGCCCGCGAGGGGGCCGACGTAAGCCTGGTGTCCTACGGCAAGACCGTGCTGCATTGCCTGCAGGCCGCCGAGGCGCTGGCGGGGCAGGGCATCTCGGCGGAGGTCATCGACCTGCGCAGCCTCAAGCCGCTGGACGAGGAGGCGATCCTGGCTTCGGTCAGCAAGACCGGCCGGCTGGTGGTCGTGCATGAAGCCAACAAGCTGTGCGGCGTCGGGGCGGAAGTCGCCGCGCTGGTGGCCGAGCAGGCATTTGCCGCGTTGAAGGCGCCCATCGTGCGCCTCGGCGGTCCCGACGCCCCGGTGGCGTCCAGTTATCCGCTCGAGCAGGCCTTCGTGCCCCAGGCGGATGCCATTGCCTCTGCTGCGGTCCGCCTGTGCGGCCGACAGCGTGTCTGATCAATTCCCCCAAACCCGACAGGAGTTTCCATCATGTGCCCCGACACCAAGAACAACGCCACCCTTGCCATTCTCGCCATTGCCTGCGGCATGCTGGCGTCCCCGAGCTTTGCGGGAGACAGCGGCCTAGTCAAACGCGGTGCGGCCCTCGTCAGCATAGGCGGCTGCACGGATTGCCACACGCCCTTCAAGATGGGCCCCAATGGGCCGGAGAAAGACATGGCCCGCGGCCTGTCGGGCCATCCGGAGGAGCTGCTCCTGCCGCCGCCACCGCAACTCGCCGCCGCCTGGAACTGGGCCGGCGCGGCGACCATGACGGCCTTCGTCGGGCCCTGGGGCACCACCTATTCGGCCAACCTGACCCCGGACAAGGAGACCGGCATCGGTGCCTGGACCGAAAAGCAGTTCATTCAGAACCTGCGCAGCGGCAAGCACGTGAGCGGGGCCCGGCCGATCATGCCGCCGATGCCGTGGCCGGCACTGGCCAAACTTTCCGATCAGGACCTGCGCGCGGTGTTTGCCTACCTGAAAGCCCAACCGGCCATCCGCAACAAGGTGCCGGACTACCAGCCGCCGACGGGCACGCTGACCAAAGCCGACTGAGCCACGTCGCCACGCATCGCCGTGAAAGGCCGCCTCGATCCGGGTGGCCTTTCACGCTCTCAGGCGGCGATGCAGGCCGGGCCGACTTCCGCCTTGCGGGGCAAGTCGGCCCCGCGCCGCGAGCAGGTCAGCGCGGCAGCCCGTGCCGCGTAGCCGAGCATCGCGGCGATGTCGTCGGCGCCGAGGGCTTCCAACGCGTCAGGCGACAGTCGCCCGACGTCGGCCAGCCAGGTGAGCATCGCCGCCTGGAAGGTATCGCCGGCGCCGACCGTGTCCTGCAGGTCCACCGGCACGCCGGGCACCTGGGCGCTGGCCTGGCCGTTCCAGGCGATGGCGCCGTCGGCACCGCGGGTCACCACCACCAGCCGAGCGCCGCGGGCCAGCATGCGGCGGGCGAAGGCTTCGGGCGGCAGGTCGTCGTAGAGCAGGCGCACGTCCTCGTCGCTGATCTTGATCAGGTGGGCGAGGGTGGACAAGGTGTCCACGCGGGCATGCCAGCGGGCCAGGGACGGCTCCACGTTGAGACGCACATTGGGATCGTAGGCGATCAGGCGCTGCCCGCATTCGCGCCGGACCAGGGTTTCCAGTGCGCCGGCGGTGGGCTCGACGACCGTCGCGTAGGAACCCAGGTGGATCGCGCGGATCGCGGGGTCGAGGCTCGGCAGCGCGGCGATGTCGAGGCGCCGGTCGGCCGCGCCGTCGCCGTAGAAGGCGTAGGCCGGCACACCCTGGTCGTCGAGGCCGACCAAGCCGAGGGTGGTAGGCGCCGCCAGGCGCTGCACGGTGGCGGTGTCGACGCCCTCGGCGCGCAGCTTGGCGACGAGGCGCTCGCCGAGCATGTCGCGGGACACGCCGGCCAGGAAGGACACCGGCTGGCCGAGGCGGGCCAGGCCGATGGCCACGTTGAAGGGCGAGCCGCCGGGGTGGGCTTCCAGCTTGAGAACATCGGAGCCGGCGGCAGCGTTGCCGTTGATGAAGACGTCGAAGAGGGCTTCGCCGCAGACGAGGAACATGGTGGCACTCCGGACTGGGCGGCGCGGCCCCGGAAGGGCACCGCGCCGGCGGTGGACGGGACGGACGAGGCTCAGCGCGGGGACGACCAGCCCTTGTAGGTGGCGATGTTGGCGCGGGTCACCAGCGTGGACGGCATCAGCACGGTCGGGGTGGCCGGACGCTTGCCGTTGACGATGTCCTGGGCGATGTCCACCGCCTTCTGAGCCATCGCCCACGGGTCCTGGCTGGCGGAGGCCTCCACCTGGGTGTTGCCCTTGAGGGCGCCCTCGATGTCGGGCGCGCCGTCCACCGAGGTGATCACCAGGTTGTTGCGCTTGAACTGGCGGGCTGCCAGGTCGGTGCCGATGGCCTGTGGGTCGTTGATGGTGAACACCGCGTCGATCTTCGGGAAGCGGGTCAGGTGGCCCTGCATCACGTTCATGCCGCCTTCGCGGGAGCCCTTGCCGTCCTGATCGTCGGACAACACCTTGATGCCGGCCGTCTTGGCGAACACGCCCTTGCAGCCGTTCACCCGGTCCACCACGGCGGATACCTGCGGGCCGTTCTGGATGATCACGTTGCCCTTGCCGCCGAGCTTCTGGACGATGTACTCGCAGGCGATGCGGCCGGCCTGCACGTTGTCGGTCTGCACTGTCGCGTCGGCGCCGGCGGCAGCCACGTCCACCGCCACCACCACGATGCCGGCCTTCTGGGCCTTCTTCACCGCCGGCTCGATGGCCTTCGGGTCGGCCGCGTTGAGCAGGATCATGTCCACGCCGGCGGCGATGAAGTTGTCGATCTGCGTGAATTGTTTGTTGAGGTCGTAGTCGGCCGACAGGGTGGTGACCTTGGCGTTGGGGTTGAGCTGTTTGGCGCGGGCTTCGGCACCCTTCGCGATGGTCACGAAGAAGGGGTTGCCGAGGGAGCCGAGGGTGATCCCCACCGACTTGATCTCCTTCGCGGCGGCGCTGCCGGCGGCGAGGGCGAGGATCAGGGCGGTGGCGAGGGTCTTGGACTTGAACATGATGCGTGTCTCCGTGCCGGCTTTGTCGAAATCCCCGCGCGGTGCCGGCATCCCGGCGGGGCGTAGTGGGGATGGATCAGGTGCGAGCGCCGGACTGGCGATAGCGGTCGAGGGTGACGGCGCCGATGATCACCAGGCCTTTCACGATGTACTGCCAGATGTCGGACACACCGAGCAGCACGAGGCCATTGGAGAGCACCGCGATGATCAGCGCACCGATCAGGGTGCCGACGATGGAGCCGACGCCGCCGACAAAGCTGGTGCCGCCAAGGATCACCGCGGCAATGGCGTCGAGCTCGTAGGACTGGCCGAGCTGCAGGCCGTTAGCGGCGAACAGGCGGGCCGAGGTCATCACCGCGCCGAGGCCGGACAGCAGGCCGGACATGGCATACACGAAGAGCAGCACCTTCCACACCTTGATGCCGGACAGGCGCGCCGCTTCCGGATTGCCGCCGACCGAGTAGATCTGCACGCCCAGCACGGTGCGGCGCAGGATGAACCAGGACAGCAGCACCACGGCCGCGGCGATGATCACCAGCCAGGGCACGCCCAGTACCGCGCCGTTGCCGATGAAGGCGAAGGGCAGGTCGGGGTTGAAGATGGTCTTGTCGTCACCGAGCAGGCGGGCCACGCCGCGCATGGCGGTCAGCGCGCCGAGGGTGACGATGAAGGGCGGCAGGCGCACGAAGGCGATCAGGCTCCCATTCACCAGCCCGCAGGCCAGGCCGGCCAGCAGGCCTGCCGCCACGCCGAGCATGCCGGCGCCGGGGAGGTTGGAGGCCAGCATGGTGACCACCGCCGCGGCGGCGAGGATGGAGCCCACCGACAGGTCGATGCCGCCGGTGAGGATCACGAAGGTCATGCCGGCGGCGAGGACCACGTTGATGGAGGCCTGCTGGGCGACGATGGAGGCGTTCTGCAGGCTGAAGAAACCGTCGGCCAGGGTGCCGAAGCCGATGCACAGCAGGATCAGCACCGGCAGCATGCCGACGCTGCGCATCAGCTGGCGCAGGCGCTCCGTGGCGGACGGAGCCGGGGTTTGCGGGAGGTTGGCGACAACGCCGCTGACTTGGGTGTTCATGGATGTCTCCTCGGTCGAGGTGGATTTGTTGTGATGTGTTCGAGGCTCAGGCAGCGGCCAGCAGGGTCTGGCGGGCGCCGGTGGCGTATTCGATGATGGTGGCTTGCTCGATGGGTTCGCCGGAGTGGCCGCCCAGCTCGGCGACCAGCTCGCCCTCGCGCATCACCAGTACCCGGTCGGCGGTGCCGACGATCTCGGGCAGCTCGCTGGAGATGACGACGATGGCCACGCCGCTCCGGGCGAGCTCGTTGATGATCCGGTAGATCTCCGACTTGGCGCCGATGTCCACACCGCGGGTCGGCTCGTCGAGGATCAGCACGCGGGGCTTGATCTCCAGCAGGCGCGACAGCAGCACCTTCTGCTGGTTGCCGCCGGACAGGGCGCCGACGTTGCGGCGCGCGTCGCCGACGCGGATGCCCAGCGAGGCGATGGCCGCCGCCGCGCGGGCCTTGCCCCTGACTCGGTCGAGCAGGCCGCCGGGGCGGGCGTCGAGGCTGCAGGCGCACACGTTGATGTTGTCGCGCACGCTCATGTCGAGGAACAGGCCCTGGGCCTTGCGGTCCTCGGTGAGGTACACCAGGCCGGCGCGGATCGCGTCAAGGGGCGTGCGGACGTCCACCGGCACCCCGTCGATGTGGATCTCCCCGCTGCTGCGCGGGTCGGCACCGAAGACCATGCGGGCCAGCTCGGTGCGGCCGGCGCCCACCAGCCCGGCGATGCCGAGGACTTCGCCGGCATGCACGTCGAAGCTGCAGTCGTGCACCCGCTTGCCGTCGCCCACGTGGCGGGCCGCCAGCACCACACGGCCCGGGTCGTAGGGGGCATGCTCCTTGGTGTAGAAGCCGGACAGATCGCGCCCGACCATCATCTGCACCAGGCTCTCGGCGGATAGGGCTGCACGTTCCAGGGTGCCGACGTAAGTGCCGTCGCGCAGCACCGAGACCCGGTCCGACAGGTCGTAGATCTCCGACATGCGGTGGCTGATGTAGATGATCGCCAGGCCGTCGGCGCGCAACTGACGGATCAGCGTGAACAGGCGGTCGGTCTCCCGCGAGGACAGCGGCGTGGTCGGCTCGTCCATCACCAGGATGCGCGCCTCGGCGTGCAGCGCGCGGGCAATCTCCACCAGCTGGCGTTCGGCGATGGACAGGCTGGCCACTTCGGTGGCCGGACCGAAGCTCGCCCCGAGGCGGCGCAGGATGCCGGCGCAGGCAGCCTGCATCGCCTTGCGGTCCACCAGCCCGTGGCGGCGCAGCTCGCGGCCCAGGTAGATGTTCTCGGCGACGCTGAGGTTGGGGCACAGGCTCAGCTCCTGGTAGATCACCGCGATGCCGAGAGCTTTGGCGGAAAGCGGGCCCTCGATGCTCACGGCCTTGCCATCGACCAGGATCTCGGCGCCGGCGTCGGGCACGTAGGCGCCGGACAGGATCTTCATCAGCGTGGATTTGCCGGCGCCGTTCTCGCCCATCAGCGAGTGAATTTCGCCGGCGCGGATCGACAACTGCACGTCCTTGAGGGCCTTGACCCCGGGGAAGGTCTTCGAGATATGCCGCATCTCGAGGATGGGGCTGGCGTCATTGCTCATGGGGCATCTCCTCCGAACGGTGGGCGTCCCGGCGCAGGATTTCGGTGCGCGGGGAGAAGTTGAAGAACAGGGGCAGGCTGGCGGCGCCGATGGCGCCGGCGTCGGAGCCGAAGCTGCCGCGCAGCAGCTCGGGCACGCTGCGGGCTTCCGGGGCGTTGGCGGCGAGGGCGCGGCGCAGGCGCTGGATCAGCGCATCCACCAGGCCGGCGTCGATGTCGGCATCCACCACCACCGCCGGCAGGTCGAGCAGGCACAGGCTGGCGCGCAGCACCGGAGCCAGCGCATCGACGCAGTCGTCCAGCCATTCCTCGACGGCCGGGTGCTGCTGCCGCACGCATTCGGCCAGGTCATCGAGGGATTCGGCGGCGGCTCCCCAGTGGCGCAGGTGGCGGGCCAGCGCATGCAGCGAGGCGCGGGACAGCAACAGATCCCAGGCGCCGGCCGGGCGCGGGCTGGAGGCCAGGCGGCCGGGCGGGACGGGCATCACCGCGATGTCGCCGGCGTTACCGCCGACGCCTCGCAGGCAGTCACCGTCCAGCGCGATGCCGCAGCCGATGACCGGGCCGAGGAAGACGTACAGGAAGTCGTCGTGCTCCTGGCCGCAGCCGTGGAACAGCTCGGCGATGGCGGCAGCGTTGCCGTCGTTCTCGCTGAACACCGGCAGGCCGCTGGTTTCGCCCAGTTCGTAGGCGAAGTCGTAGTCGTCCCAGTCGTGGAAATGGGGCTGGGGCATGTCCAGCTCGCGCAGCCAGGCGCCCAGGTTGTAGGGCTGGGCGACGCCGATGCCGGTGAGGCGGCGCCGTTCGCCGTCGCTGAGGGTGGCCAGCACGGCATCCACGTCGGCGGCGACGATGGCCAGGGCCTCCTGCGGCGGCGGCAGCACCCGGTGATGGACGCGGCGGGCCAGGATGCGGCCGGCGAAGTCGAGCAGGGCGGTCTCGACGCTGTTCCGGTCGAGGCGCACGCCGACGGCGAAGGCGCCCTTCGGGTTGAGGCGGATCAGCGAGGCCGGCTGGCCGCGCTGGCCTTCCGCACGGCGCCCGGTGAATTCGATGAGATCGGCGTCCTCGAGGGCCTGGATGATGGTGCCGACCGCCGTGCTGGTGAGGCCGGTGGCGCGGGCCAGGTCGGCCTTCGAGGCCTGACCACCGCGGCGCAGGGCCTGCAGCAGCAGGCGTTCGTTGTAGCGCCGCAGGCGGATCGAGTTGCGGCCGCGGCCGGCGCGGGGATGGTGCATGGTGGTCTCCTCGTCCCGCTGATTCATAAATCAGGCTGGTTTAATTAATCGGCCGGATCGGGTGTCTGGCTGTCAGGGCTTGCTTGGGCCGCGCAGCCCGTCCAGAGCTGCGCGGCCTGTGCTCAGGGCGCCTTGGCGACGAAGCCGGGCGCGTCGCGCTCCAGCGCGCGGGCCGCACCGGCGAGGCCGGGGTAGGGCGCGCGGATCACGTAGGTGGGGATCTGGGCCAGGTAGTCGCTGAAGCGCCCCTTCTGCTCGAAGCGCGCGCGGAACGGCGAGCGGGCGAAGTAACTGCCCAGTTTGGGGACGATGCCGCCCCCTATGTACACCCCGCCGCGGGCGCCGAGCACCAGGGCCAGGTTGGCGGCGACGGTGCCGAGCATCGCGCAGAAGATCTCCAGGCTCTCGGCGCAATAGGCGCAGCTACCGTCGAGGCCGCGGGTGCTGATGGCGGCGGCGCTGAGCGCTTCGGTGGTGGCGCCGTGGCGGCGCGTCACCGCCTCGTAGAGCGCTTCGAGGCCGGGGCCGGACAACACCCGCTCGGCCGACACGTGGGGAAAGCGCTGCCCGAGCAGAGCCACGATCTCGGCCTCGCGGCTGTCGGTGGCGGCGAGCGTGACGTGGCCGCCCTCGCCGTTGAGGGGAATGAAGTCATCGCCGCTGGGCACCAGGCCGGAGATGCCGAGGCCGGTGCCGGCGCCGATCAGCGCCCGCGGGGCGTGGAGGTCCGGCGTGCCTTCGCCGATCTGCTCCAGCTCGTCCGCCGCCAGCGTTGGCAGGGCCAGGGCCAGCACCGTGAAGTCGTTGAGGACGTGCAGCAGCTGCAGGTCGAGGGCGGCGCGCAGGGCTTCGATGGAGAAGGACCAGTGGTGGTTGGTCATGCTCACTTGGTCGCCCGTCACCGGGTTGGCGATGCCGATGGCGGCGCGCTGCAGGCGGTCGACACCGACCTGCGCCATGTAGTGGCGGATCGCCGCGGCGGGTGTCTGGTGATCGGCGCAGGGCAGGGTCAGCACGTCGCTGAACGGGGCGCCGGGCGTACGGACCAGTGCGAAGCGCGCATTGGTACCGCCGATGTCGCCGATCAGGTCGGGAGCGGGAGTCGTCATGGTGTCGGGCTCCGGGCTTACAGTTCTTCGTGCCAGTTGAAGCCGTCGCGGCCGAGCAGGGCGCTCGCCGCGGCCGGGCCCCAGGTGCCGGCGGTGTAGGACTTGGGTGCTTCGCCTCCGTCGCGCCAGGCGTCCATGATCGGCTCGACCCAGGACCAGGCGGCTTCCTGTTCGTCGCGGCGCACGAACAGGGTCAGGTTGCCGCGCATCACGTCCATCAGCAGGCGCTCGTAGGCTTCCAGCCGGCGTGTGCGAAAGGTCTCGGCGAAATCCAGGTTGAGATGCACCGGCCGCAGCTGGATCACGTCGCCCGGCTGTTTGGCGAACAGGTGCAGCTGTACGGTCTCCTCGGGCTGCATCTGGATCACCATCCGGTTGGTGTGGGCGGTGTCGGCCGGCGCGCCGAAGATGGAGTGGGGCACGGCGCGGAAGTTGATGACGATCTCGGCGACCTTCTCCTGCATGCGCTTGCCGGTGCGCAGGTAGAAGGGCACACCGGCCCAGCGCCAGGTGTCCAGCTCGGCCTTGATGGCGACGAAGGTCTCGGTGCGGCTGTCCGGCGGAATGCCTTGTTCCTGTAGGTAGCCGGGCACCGGCTGGCCGCCGCTGGCGCCGGCGCGGTACTGGCCGCGCACGGTGCGGGTGGCCACCGCCGGGCCGGTGATCGGGCGCAGCGCGCGCAGGATCTTCAGCTTCTCGTCGCGCACCGCGTCGGCAGCGATGGAAGCCGGCGGTTCCATGGCAACGATGCACAAGAGCTGCAGCAGGTGGTTCTGCACCATGTCGCGCATCGCGCCGGCCTTGTCGTAGAAGTCGCCGCGGGATTCCACACCGAGCTGCTCGGCGACGGTGATCTGCACGTCGCGCACCCATTCGCGTCGCCACAGGGGCTCGAACAGCGCGTTGCCGAAGCGCAGCGCCAGCAGGTTCTGCACCGGCTCCTTACCCAGGTAATGGTCGATCCGGTAGATCTGGTCTTCGCCGAAGTAGCGGCCGACCTCGTCGTTGATCTGGCGCGACGAGGCGAGGTCGTGGCCGAGAGGCTTTTCGAGCACCACCCGGCTGCGCCCGTGGATCAGCCCGGCTCCGGCCAGGTTGCGGCAAGT
Organism: Zoogloea sp. JDB1; assembly: GCF_056724025.1. Classification (NCBI taxonomy): domain Bacteria; kingdom Pseudomonadati; phylum Pseudomonadota; class Betaproteobacteria; order Rhodocyclales; family Zoogloeaceae; genus Zoogloea; species Zoogloea sp. JDB1. The sequence continues at coordinate 3,800,622 of NZ_CM161496.1, read as the reverse complement.
GGCAGCGAACAGGTTGGGGGAGGTGGACAGGTAGTACACCCGCTCGCGGGACGCCGCTTCGCCCAGGCGCTCGGCGAGGGCGGCGTAGCTGGCCGGCTCGAGCGCGTCGATGGCCAGGTAGTCAATGCGCTCGCAGAAACGGGCCCATTCCGCCGCATCGAAATCCTGGCCCAGATAGGGCTCGCAGGTGCGCGTGGCGGTATCCAGATAGCCCGCAGTGTCGAGCGTTTCCCGCGCCACCGCGATGATCCGGGCGCCGCCGGGCAGCAGGCCGTCCTTCTGCAGGTGATACAGCGCCGGTAGCAGCTTGCGCATCACCAGGTCACCGGTGCCGCCAAAGAGCACCAGGTCAAGTTCCTTGATATCCCGCATCTCCGTTCCTTCGTGTGCTTGCGATGCAAGAGAGCGTCGCGTTGTTTTATCTAGTATGTAGTAAAAGTACTTAAAAGCAAGAATATTTTATTCGTAGATAAATTTGTTGCCGCAATTTTGTAGTCGCAAACAGCCTTTGTATTGAGGTAATCGTTGCAGGATGGCAATTCAAAAGCGCTTGAATTATGGGGTTTTGATGTGCAGTGGCGGGGCTGTGCAAAGATTTTGTTTGATCTCGCTTGTGTTTTATTTGTAGCTTAACTACACTCGAATCCAGTTAAACAAAACTACATTCATCTCGCAGGTGGTCGGAAAAGAGGGGTTCCGGCCGGTGGCCTGAAGTTGGGGCAGCCTGGGGTGGATGTAACCAACAGCGTTTGAAAACCAAGTGAGAAAACTGGAGGAGACATGAAGCAGAAAATGATCAACCCGTCCCTGCTGGCAGCCGGCGTGCTGGCGGCCCTCAGCGGCAGCGCGACGGCGGATGGGGGGGTACCGATCGATTTCAACGGCTACTTTCGCGCCGGCACGGGTGGAACGTCCAAAGGCGGGCAGCAGGCCTGCTTCAAGCTTGCCGGTGCCGCATCCAAGTACCGTCTCGGCAACGAATGCGAGACCTACGGCGAACTAGCGCTGGGCGCCCAGCTGTACCAGATGCCGAACAGCGACACGACCTTTCGCGTGCATACCCGCCTGGCCATCAATGCGCCGCAGGACCTGGACTCGGCCAGCACCACCACCAGCTGGGCGGAAGCCTGGGCCGAGGCCGACAAGATCGGCAGCGGTGCCTTTGCCAACGCCCGCCTGTGGGCCGGTAAGCGCTTCTATCAGCGTAACGATGTACACATCACCGACTTCTATTTCTGGAACAACAGCGGCAACGGCGGCGGTATCGAGAACGTGGATGTGGGCGTCGGCAAGCTGAGCTACGCCTACCGCCGCAACAGCGGTGGCGTGAAGACCGGTACGAAGACCGAGTTCTACCTGGACCCGAACGACGGCCTGACCAAGACCCGCCTGGTGGATGTGAACAGCACCTCGGCAATCAGCGGCCATGACTTCCGGCTCGGCGGCATTCAGGTCAATCCGGGCGGCGAGCTGACCGTCGGCGTCGATTTCCGCTTTGCCGACAACTCCGACGCCGCCAAGGCGGCCGGCATCAGCAACGCCAACGGCCAGCTCTACAACCTGATGCACACCCAGAACAACGTCCTCGGCGGCTTCAACCGGATCGCGCTGCAGTACGGCCGCGGCGTGGTGGCCAACCTGTCGCCGGGTGCGCCGGCCTTCGGCGCGAGCAGCAGCGACAAGGCCTGGCGCGTCGTCGAGCAGCTGATGGTGCAGCCGGAAGGCACCAACTGGACCGGCATGGGCACCTTTGTCTACGAAGACCAGATCGGCAAGCAGAAGTGGATTTCCTACGGCGCCCGTCCCCAGTACCACTTCAACGACAAGTGGAGCCTGGCGGTGGATTTCGGCCACGACGAAGTGAAGCCGGACGGCGGCGACCGCCGCGTGCTCAACAAGATCACCATCGCACCGCAGATTTCGGCGGGGCGCCAGTTTTTCTCCCGCCCTGCGTTGCGGGCTTTTTACACCTACGCCAGGTGGAACGACGCCGCCCAGGCCGCTGCGCCGGCCGGGGATACGCTGTCGGCGACGGGTGTGTTCGGTTCTTCCACCAACGGTAGCACTTTCGGCATCCAGGCCGAAGCCTGGTGGTGATCGGGTCCGGCTCGCCGGGGGTGGCGCGGAGGGTGTCTTCCCCTCTCCCTAGTGCGCCCTCCGTGTTATCCCCGGCAGATCCGGACACCGTTTTGTGATGTGATCGCGAAAATCCCGGCCGCCGTGGCGCAGCTTGTCGCCACGGCCCACCGGGCCATACTCAAGAATGAATCTGCTTCCCGAGGAGGAAGAGCGATGAAGACCCTGACCAAGACCCTGCACGCAGCGCTGTTGTCTACCTCTCTGCTGGCCGCGGCCGGTGCCCAGGCCGCCGACGTGGAAGTGCTGCACTGGTGGACCGCCGGCGGCGAAGCCCGCTCGGTGGCCGAGCTGAAAAAGATGCTCGAGGCCAAGGGCCACAAATGGAAGGACTTCGCGGTGGCCGGTGGCGGCGGCGAGAACGCCATGACGGTGCTGAAGTCCCGCGTGGTGTCCGGCAACCCGCCGACCGCCGCGCAGATCAAGGGGCCAAGCATCCAGGAGTGGGGCGCCGAAGGCGTGCTGGCCAACATGAACGACGTGGCCAAGGCCGGCAACTGGGACGGCCTGCTGCCGCCGGTGGTGGCCAACGTGATGAAGTACAAGGGCAACTACGTGGCGGTGCCGGTGAATGTGCACCGGGTGAACTGGATGTGGGCGAATCCGGAGGTCTTCAAGAAGGCCGGCGTGGCGATTCCCAAGACCTGGGACGAATTTCCCGCTGCTGCGGAAAAGCTGCAGAAGGCCGGCTTCGTCCCGGTGGCCCACGGCGGCCAGCCCTGGCAGGACTTCACGCTGTTCGAATCGGTGGTGATGGGCGTCGGCGGCCCGGCCTTCTACAAGAAGGCGCTGGTGGACCTGGACCAGGCCTCGCTGAAGGGGCCGACGATGATCAAGGCGTTGGAAACCCTGCAGATGGTGCGCAAGTACATCGACAAGGACGCCGCCAACCGGGACTGGAACCTGGCCACCGCGATGGTCATCAACGGCAAGGCGGCGATGCAGTTCATGGGCGACTGGGCCAAGGGCGAGTTCAGTGCTGCCGGCAAGAAGCCCGGCAAGGACTACGTATGCCTGCCGGCGCCGGGCACCGCCAACGGCTTCACCTTCAACATCGACAGCCTGGTGATGTTCACGCAGAAGTCGGCCGACGCCAAGAAGGGCCAGCAGGACCTCGCCACCGCGGTGATGAGTCCCGAGTTCCAGGAAGTCTTCAACCTCAACAAGGGTTCGATCCCGGCCCGCCAGGGCATGGACCTCGCCAAGTTCGACGACTGCGCCAAGCAGTCCGCCGCCGACTTCACCGCCAGCGCCAAGAGCGGCGGGCTGGTGCCGAGCATCGCCCACCAGATGGCGGTGCCGGCGGCGACCGCCGGCGCGATCCAGGACGTGGTGACCCAGTTCTTCAACAGCCACACGCTGACGCCCAAGGCCGCCGCCGACAAGCTGGCCCTGGCCGCGAAGGTCCGGTAACAGCGCAGCAAGAACGGCCTGGCCGCGCATGAGCCGGGCCCGTGATAACAGATCCCGCCGCGGCAGCGCCGCGGACGGGATGGAGGACGACAAATGAACGCGACGGTGCTTTCTTCAACCACCGCTCCGGCGGCCCGGCCTGCCCGGCGCTGCCGATGGTGCGACACCCTGGATGCGTGGCTGCCTAAGCTGGTGGTGGCGCCTACCTTCGTGTGCTCCCTGGTCTTCGTCTACGGCTACATCCTGTGGACCGCGGTGCTCTCCCTGACCCCCTCGCGCCTGCTGCCGAACTATGAGTTCGCCGGGCTGGCCCAGTACGAAGCCCTGTTCGACAACGAGCGCTGGTGGCAGGCCCTGTCCAACCTGGCCGTGTTCGGCGGCGGCTTCATCGTCATCTGCCTGGCCGTGGGCCTGCTGCTGGCGGTGCTGCTGGACCAGAAGATCCGCGCAGAGGGCTTCATCCGCTCGGTCTACCTGTACCCGATGGCGCTGTCCTTCATCGTCACCGGCACGGCCTGGAAGTGGATCCTCAACCCGGAGTTCGGCATCGAGAAGCTGGTGCATGACTGGGGCTTCACCAACTTCCGCTTCGACTGGCTGATCGATCCGGAATGGTCCATCTACACCGTGATCGTCGCCGCCGTGTGGCAGTCCTCGGGCTTCGTGATGGCGCTGTTCCTGGCCGGTCTGCGTGGCATCGACGATTCGATCATCAAGGCGGCCCAGGTGGATGGTGCCTCGATGCCGACCATCTACCGCCGCATCATCATCCCCAGCCTGCGGCCGGTGTTCTTCTCCAGCTTCATGATCCTGGCCCACATCGCGGTCAAGAGCTTCGACCTGGTGATGGCCCTGACCAACGGCGGGCCGGGCTTCTCCAGCGACCTGCCGGCGACCTTCATGTACTCCTTCGCCTTCACGCGCAACCAGATCGGCCTCGGCGCCGCCAGCGCGATGATGATGCTGATGATCGTGGTGGCCGTCATCGTCCCCTTCATGTATTCGGAAATGCGGAGGTCCCGCCATGGCTGACATGTCTGTTGCTCACACCGCGGGCGCCTCGAAGCTCGGCCGCTTCATCATCTACGGGCTGCTGGCGCTGGTCTGCCTGTACTACCTGATGCCGCTGTTCGTGATGTTGTCGACTTCGCTGAAAAGCCTCGACGAGATCCGCGCCGGCAACCTGTTGTCGCTGCCCGGCGAGTTCCGTACCGACGCCTGGGTGAAGGCCTGGGATTCGGCCTGCACCGGCGTGCAGTGCGAAGGCCTCAAGGGCTTCTTCTGGAACTCGGTGTCCTTCGTGGTGCCGGCGGTGGTGATCTCGACGATGATCGGCGCCTTCAACGGCTACGCGCTGACGATGTACCGCTTCCGCGGCAGCGACCTGGTGTTCGGGATGCTGATGATCGGCTGCTTCATCCCCTTTCAGGTGGTGCTGCTGCCGATGGCCCAGACCCTCGGCGCGCTGGGTATCGCCAACTCGACGGTCGGCCTGGTCTTCGTGCATGTGGTGTATGGCGCGGCCTTCACGACGCTTTTCTTCCGCAACTACTACGTGACGATCCCGGACGAGCTGGTGAAGGCGGCCAAGATCGACGGCGCCGGCTTCCTGCGCATCTTCTTCAGCATCATCCTGCCGCTGTCGGTGCCGATCATCGTGGTCAGCGTGATCTGGCAATTCACCCAGGTGTGGAACGACTTCCTGTTCGGCGTGGTGTTCTCGTCCGGCGACCGCCAGCCGATCACCGTGGCGCTGAACAACCTGGTGAATACCTCGACCGGGGTGAAGGAATACAACGTGGACATGGCCGCCGCCATCATCGCGGCGCTGCCGACCCTGCTGGTGTACATCGTTGCCGGCAAGTACTTCGTGCGTGGCCTGACCGCCGGTGCGGTCAAGGGCTGACAAGACAAATACAGGAGTGAGACGAAAATGGGCGCTTTATCCATCCGCAACGTGCGCAAGTCCTATCACGGCAACGAGATCCTGAAGGGCATCGACCTGGAAATCGAGAAGGGCGAATTCCTGATCCTGGTCGGCCCGTCCGGCTGCGGCAAATCGACGCTGCTGTCGATGATCGCCGGCCTGGATAGCGTGACCTCCGGCGAGATCCGTATCGGCGACCGGGTCGTCAATAACCTCAGTCCGAAGGACCGGGACATCGCGATGGTCTTCCAGTCCTATGCGCTGTATCCCAACATGACGGTGCGCGAGAACATCTCCTTCGGCCTGCAGATCCGCAAGGTGCCGGCCGCCGAGCAGGCGCGCATCGTCGAGCGCGTCGCCAACACGCTGCAGATCGGCCATCTGCTCGACCGCAAGCCGTCCCAGCTGTCCGGCGGCCAGCGCCAGCGGGTGGCGATGGGCCGGGCGATCTCCCGCGAGCCGTCCCTGTTCCTGTTCGACGAGCCGCTGTCCAACCTGGATGCCAAGCTGCGCGTCGAGATGCGTACCGAGATCAAGCTGCTGCACCAGCGCATGGGCACCAGCATCGTCTACGTGACCCACGACCAGATCGAGGCGATGACCCTCGGCGACAAGATCGCCGTGATGAAGGCCGGCGAGGTGCAGCAGTTCGGCACCCCGCGGGAGATCTACGACAACCCGGCCAACCTGTTCGTGGCCGGCTTCATGGGCTCGCCGTCGATGAACTTCATCCCGGCCAAGGTCGAGGCGGTGGGCAGCGGCTACGGCGTGAAGCTGGAAAGCGGCCAGCACACCCATGTCTTCCCAGTGCCGGCGGCCGACGGCAAGCTGAAGGCCTGGGAGGGCAGGGAAGTCCTGTTCGGCATCCGCCCGGAGCAGATCACCCACAAGAGCGAATCCCGCCTCGGCTTGCCCCAGTTCCAGACCGCCGAGATGCCGATCCGCCTGACCGAGCCGACCGGGCCGGACACCATGGTGCTGGTGCCGATCAATGGCAAGGACGTAGTGTGCCGCGTGCATCCGGCCCACGCCCGGCAGCCGGGCGAGTCGATGGAGCTGATGTTCGATCTGTCCAAGTCGGTGTTCTTCGACCCGGCCAGCGAGCAGCGCATCGCCTGAGCTGCCGCCTGCCTGCGCTTCGGTTCAGGCGGGCGGTGGCGAATACGCCAGGCCCAGTTCGGCACTCAGCGCCTCGACCACCAGCTCGTGGTCGAGGCGCTGGGGGAGTCCTGAAACTGCCACGAAACCAATGACGCCGGCGCCTTCCACGCAGAGTGGAAAGGCGCCGCCGTGGCTTGCATAGTCGGCGGCCGGCAGGCCGTAGCGGCTCGTCAGGTCGCCGCCTTTCTCCTGCAGGCTCAGGCCGACGGCGTAGGAGCTGCGCAGGAAGCGCGTCACCACATTGCCCTTGCGGCGGATCCAGTCGCCGTTGTCCGGCGTCGTGCCCGGCAGTGCCGCATGGAACAGCAGCTGGCCGCAGCGGCGGATCTCGATGGCAACGGCCAGCCGGCGTTCCACGGCCATGCCGCGCAGGCGCGAGCCGAGCCGCCAGGCGAAGTCCTCGTCGAAGCGGGGTAGGCGCAGGGCGGTTTCCTGGGTGGCGACGCGGGTGATCTCGTCCTTCAGTTCCATGCGCTGCGCTCCTTGTCGGTCAGCTCCAGGTCGGTGCGCTGGCCGCTGCGGGCGCTACGCCGGGCGGCGTCGATGACGGCCATCACAGCCAGGGCTTCGTGGGCCGGCACCGGGTTGGGCGCGCCTTCCCGCAGCGCCGCATGGATGCCTGCGTAGTAGGCCGGGTAGTCGCCGCGGGGCAGCGGCGGCGTGGTGGTCGAGCCGTCGGCGGCATACAGGGCGGGCGCTTGTGGATCGAGCCCCCAGTCCGGCGCACCGGGACGCATGCCGGCCTTGAGCTGGTCTTCCTGGCAGTCCAGTCCGTATTTGACCCAGCTGCCGGCGGTGCCGTGGACGGCGAAGCGCGGCATGCCGCCGGCCACCAGCATCGAGGCACGCAACGTGACCTGCAGGCGGCCGTAGTCCAGATCCACCTGGGCCCAGTCGTCTGTCTCGGCGCCATCCCGCTGGATGGCGAAGCGGGCCGACACGCTGTCCGGCAGGCCGAAGAGCTGCAGGGCCTGGTCGACAAGGTGCGGCCCCAGGTCGTACCACACGCCGCCTCCGGCCACCGCCTGCTCACGCCAGCGGGCGCGCACTTCCGGGCGGAAACGCTCGAAGCGGGATTCCAGCTGGGTAGGCCGGCCGAGACGGCCATCGGCGAGCAGCGCACGCAGGGCCAGAAAGTCCGCGTCCCAGCGGCGGTTATGGAAAACCGACAGCAGCCGGCCATGCTGTTCGGCGAGGCGGATCAGCTCGCGGGCTTCGGCCAGCTCGACGGTGAAGGGCTTGTCCACGACCAGGTGCTTGCCGGCGGCCAGCGCCGCGGCGGCGAGAGTTGCGTGGGTGTCGTTGGGGCTGGCGATGACCACCAGCTCGATATCCGGCGAGTGGATGGCGGCCAGCGGATCGGCCACGACGCGGGCGTCCGGCCAGTCGGCGGAGACGGCCTGGCCCTGGCTGGAGGCGATGCAGGCGAGGCGCAGGCCTGGCGTGGCGGCGATCAGCGGGGCGTGGAAGGTCTTGCCGGCGTTGCCGTAGCCGATCAGGGCGACCGGAACAGGTTGGGCGGGTGTCGTCATCGGGTTTGCTCTCCGGTGCTGTCGAGGGCGGTTTGCGTGAGGCCGGCGGGTAAGTTGGCAGATGAGTCGGCAAAAAAAGGCTGGTCGCAGAACAAGCGCGCGAAATCGTCCAGCGGGGCGACCGCATGGGGCGCGAGGGTGTCGAACTTGAGGTGGTCGGTGGCCAGCCAGTGGCTGCTGCTACAGGCGAGCATCGCGCGCTTGACCTCGGCGTCGCCGGCCTCGGTGGCGGTCAGCCCGTGGCGTGAATGCAGCGCGCAGGCGCCGAGGATGGCGAGGTCGACGCGGTAGCGGCGCACGGTGTCCACCGTGGCTGCTCCGCGGAACAGGCGTTGGCGCGCATCCCATTCGCCACCGGCCAGCACCAAGCGAATCTCGGGCCGGGTGCTCAGCGCCTGGGCGACATCCAGCGAGTGGGTCACGACGAGATGTGGCCCACGCAGCGCCCGCGCGACGGCCAGCAGCGTCGAGCCGGCGTCGAGCATCAGGGACGCGTCTGGCGGAATTGCGTTGGCGACGGCGCGGCCGAGGGCTTCCTTCTCTTCGGGTAGCACCGCGTCACGGGCCGTGCGGGGTAGGGCGTGCATGTCGGCCAGCACTGCGCCGCCGTGGCTGCGGGTCAGCAGGCCCTGGGCTTCCAGGTGTTTCAGGTCGCGGCGGATGGTGTCGTCGGACACATCGAGGGCGGTGGCGAGTTCGAGGATGCCGGCCTGGCCGCTGTTGGCCAGGTGCTGGAGGAGGGCGCGGTGACGGGCGGCGGGGAGCATGGGGTCCAAACAAAGTGGGGAATACCCGCAATTCTATTTGCGGTTTTGTGCATAAGTATACGGTTTTGTGAAAAGCTCGCCGCAAAAAACCGCGTGGGCAGCATCGGCTTCCGCTTGGGTTATGCTTGCGGGCAGATTTGAAGGGCATCAGCGAACAGGAGAAGGACGTGGGAGGAGCAATGGCCGCCGGCTGGGACATGCAGGGCAATGAAGCGAGTGGGGTGCTGTACGACAGCGGCCCGCGTCTGCTCGCCGACGTGGGGGCGACCAATGCGCGCTTCGCGCTGGAAACCGCGCCGGGCCGGCTGGAACAGCTGGCGGTGCTGACCTGTGCCGACCATGCCGGTTTCGTGGCGGTGGTGCAGGCCTATTTCGCTGGCCTGCGCGGGCCGCGGCCGCGCCATGCGGCGGTGGCCATCGCCAACCCCATCGATGGCGATTTCGTGAAGATGACCAACCGGGACTGGCAGTTCTCCATCGAGGACGCGCGCCGTGGCCTGGACCTGGACACCCTGCTGGTGGTCAACGACTTCACCGCGCTGGCCATGTCCCTGCCGTATCTCGGCAACCCGCAGCGGCGCCAGGTCGGCGGTGGCGAGGCGCGCCAGAACGCGGTGATCGGCCTGATCGGCCCTGGCACCGGGCTGGGCGTTTCCGGCTTGATCCCCGCCGAGGACCGCTGGATCACGCTGGGCTCGGAAGGCGGCCACGTGAGCTTTGCGCCGGCGGACGAGCGGGAAGTGTTCATCCTGCAGTATGCGTGGAAGGAACTGCCCCACGTCTCCGCCGAGCGCCTGGTGTCCGGCCCCGGCCTGGAGCTGATCCACCGGGCGCTGGCCGCACGCAATGGCGTCGAGGCGCCCGGCCGCAGCGCGCCGGACATCGTGCAGGCGGTGCTGAACGGCGACACCGGCCTGTGCGCCGAGGCGGTGGAGTGCTTCTGCGCAATGCTCGGCACGGTGGCCGCCGACGTGGCGGTAACACTCGGTGCGGTCGGCGGCATCTACATCGGCGCGGGCATCGTGCCGCGCTTGGGCGAGGTGTTCGACCGCTCGGCCTTCCGCCAGCGTTTCGAGAGCAAGGGCCGTTTCGCCGACTACCTGGCGCAGATCCCGACCTATGTGATCACCGCCGCCAACCCGGCCTTCCTCGGCGTGGCGGCGATCCTCGGCGCCCATCTGCAGCGCGGCGAATCGGAGAGCCCGATGCTTGGCAACATCCGCCGCGCCAAGGCCAGCCTGAGCCCGGCGGAGCAGCGCGTCGCCCAGTTCCTGCTGAGCCAGCCGCGCATGTTCCTCAACGAGCCCATCGTCGAGATCGCCCGCCATTCCGAGGTCAGCCAGCCGACGGTGATCCGCTTCTGCCGCTCGCTGGGCGCCCAGGGCCTGGCCGAGTTCAAGCGCAAGCTGGCCTCGGGGATCAGCGGCACGGTGCCGGTGCGCCACAGCCAGGTGCGGCTTGGCGACTCCGCGCCGGACCTGTCGGTGAAGGTGCTCGACAACACGGTGTCGGCGATCCTGCGCTTCCGCGACAGCCTCGACCCGGAGGCCGTCGAGAAGGCCATCGCACTGCTGCAGAAGGCGCGGCGCATCGAGTTCTACGGCATGGGCAACTCGGCGGTGGTGGCCATCGATGGCCAGCACAAGTTCTTCCGCTTCCGCATTCCGACGGTGGCCTATTCCGACTCGCGCCTGCAGATGATGGCGGCGGAGCTGCTCGGCAAGGACGACGTGGTGGTGGCGGTGTCCCGCTCCGGCGCGATGGCCGACATCCTGCAGGCAGTGGACCTGGCGCTGGCTGCCGGCGCCAGCGTCATCGCCATCACCACCAGCAATTCGCCGCTGGCCGCCAAAGCCACCGTGGCGCTGGCGGTGGACCACGCCGAGGACGGCACCAGCTACATCTCGATGGTGTCGCGCATCCTGCACCTGCTGATGATCGACATCCTGGCCGTCGGCGTGGCGGTGCGCCTGCTCGACCCGGCGGCCGCCGACCGGGAGCTGGGCAAGGGTCTGACCGGCGCGGTCGGCACACCCGCTCCGGGCGGACTGGGCAATTTGATCTCCCACGCCAGTTAAGGCATGCAGAGTGGTCCGCCCGCGGCAGCCTGGCTCCCGCGGGTGGGAGGCTTGCCGGTATTAATTCAAGACGATGCGTGAATCGGATACACAGCACACGCTGCTCAAGCGCCAGCCCTTGGCCTCGGCCTTGCTGGCCGTGATGATCGTGCTGGCGGCATTGACGGGGACGGGCCACGGGCCACCAAGCGGGTGGGCCGGCGCCAGCGCCTGGCTGGCCGCGGCGCTCCTGTGGCCACGCCTGCCCGCAGCGCAGAAACGCCAGGCCGTGTTGCTGGCGGGTTGCGGGCTGCTGGCCTTCGGGGTGAGTCTGTTCCATGGCCAGCGTCCGGCGTGGCTCAGTGTGCTGACGCAGAATACGGCGCTGCTGGGCATGCTCGGAGCGGTCAGCTTCCTGCAGTTGCTCAATACGGCGGAAGATGCCCGCGAGACGCTGCCGCAGGGGCGAAAGGCCTTGTGGCGCACGGCCCTTGGCGTGCATCTGCTGGGGGCGGTCATCAACCTGTCGGCGGTCTTCATCATGGCCGAGCGGATCAGGGCGGCGGGCAAGCTCCGTCCCGAGCAGGCCATGATCCTTGGGCGGGCCTTTCTGGCGGCGGCCCTGTGGTCGCCCTTCTTTGCGGCCACCGCGGTTGCGTTGACCAATGCGCCGGGCGCCAATCCAATGCGGCTGGCCGGCATCGGCGCGGCGCTCGCTGCCGTGCTGCTGGTGCTGGCAGTGCGCGATATCGAAAGAGCGCTGGGCAACAGCAGCGCGACCTTCGTCGGCTACCCCATGCATCTGCGGGCGCTGCGTGTGCCGGCCTTGCTCTCCGTGCTGGTTGCGGCCGGGCATTGGCTGCTTCCGCAGTGGGCGGCGCTGTCCATCGTCAGCCTGTCTGCGCTGGCGATCGTCTGCGCGGTGACCTCCGTTGAAAAGGGCCCCGGGGCCGCCGCACGGTCGATCTACCGCCATGCCAGGGACCGCCTGCCCGGCATGTCCGGCGAGCTCATCCTGTTTCTGGCGGCCGGGGTCTTTGCCAGCGGCTTGCAGTCGCTGATCAGCCTCGGCGGCGTGTGGATGCCTTTCAGCGTGTTCGGCACCTTCGAGGCGGCGATCATCCTGGCCCTGATGATCCTGCTGTCCATTCTCGGTATCCACGTGGTGATCTCGATCACCATCATGGCGTCCTGGCTGGCACCGCTTCACCCGGAACCCGACCTGCTTGCCCTGGTCTTCGTCGAGTCGTGGGCCATTGGACTTGCCGCGGGCTCGATGTCCGGCATCCACATCGCCATCCAGGGGCGCTTCGGCGTCCCGGCCGGCACCCTGGCGCGCGGCAACATGCGCTATTGCCTGCAAGCCTACTGTCTCGCCGTCGTGTGGCTGGCGCTCGCTTCCAGATAAGAAGAACACTCTTCATGACCGCATTCCCCGGGGGGGCTGCGGCGGGCATCATTCCGCTCTCGATGGCCTGGATTGGCGACAAGGTTCCCTATGCGGAGCGCCAGCACACCCTGGCCCGCTTCATCGGCGGACAGATCGCTGGGGTGCTCACCGATACGGTGGGCTGGCGCTGGGCCTTTGGCTTCGTCTACGTGCTCTATCTGCTGATTGGCTTGCACGTGCTGGCGGAATCCCGATGCAATCCGCTGACGTACCCGCAGCCTGGCGCCACGAGCGGGCAGAGCGGGCTGGCTTGCCCAGCGGCTGATGGCCACAAAAAAGCCGGCCCCGAAGGGCCGGCCGTCACAAGCAGGGGGGCTGCCGTGAGGTGATCAGGTGATCAGAAGCCGCCGCCGAAGCCTTCCGGATGGTGGCCGGGAGGCACGGCCGGCTTGTCGTCCGGCAGTTCCGCCACGATGGCGTCGGTGGTGAGGATCAGTGCCGCCACGGACGCGGCGTTCTGCAGCGCGGAGCGGGTGACCTTGGCCGGGTCGAGCACGCCTTGCTCGACCAGATCGCCGTAGGTGCCGTTGCCGGCGTTGTAGCCGAAGTTGCCGTCGCCCTCGATGACCTTGTTGACCACCACCGAGGCCTCGTCGCCGGCGTTGGCGACGATCTGGCGCAGGGGTTCCTCGACGGCGCGCAGCACGATCTTGATGCCCGCATCCTGGTCGTGGTTGTCGCCCTTGAGTTCGGAGATGGCCTTGCGGGCACGCAGCAGCGCGACGCCGCCGCCGGGCACCACGCCTTCTTCCACCGCCGCACGGGTGGCGTGCAGCGCGTCTTCCACGCGGGCCTTCTTTTCCTTCAGTTCGACTTCGGTGGCCGCGCCGACCTTGATCACCGCCACGCCGCCGGCCAGCTTGGCCTTGCGCTCCTGCAGCTTCTCCTTGTCGTAGTCGGAGGTGGCTTCGGCGATCTGCGCGTCGATGATGCCCACGCGGGCCTTGATCGCATCGGCGCTGCCGAGGCCATCCACCACGGTGGTGTTTTCCTTGCCGACTTCGATGCGCTTGGCCTGGCCGAGATCGTCCAGCGTGGCCTTGTCCAGCGTCAGGCCGACTTCCTCGGCGATCACGCGACCGCCGGTCAGGATGGCGATGTCTTCCAGGATGGCCTTGCGGCGGTCGCCGAAGCCCGGCGCCTTGACGGCGACAACCTTCAGTATGCCGCGGATGGTGTTGACCACCAGCGTCGCCAGGGCTTCGCCTTCCACGTCCTCGGCGATGATCAGCAGCGGGCGGCCGGCCTTGGCCACTTGCTCCAGCACCGGCAGCAGGTCGCGGATGTTGGAGATCTTCTTGTCGAACAGCAGGATGAACGGATCGTCCAGCGCGGCGATCTGCTTGTCCGGGTTGTTGATGAAGTAGGGCGACAGGTAGCCGCGGTCGAACTGCAGACCTTCCACCACGTCCAGCTCATTGGCCAGGGACTTGCCGTCCTCCACGGTGATCACGCCGGACTTGCCGACACGATCGATGGCGTCGGCGATGATCTGGCCGATGTCGGCGTCGGAGTTGGCGGAGATGGCGCCGACCTGAGCGATTTCCTTGCTGGTGGTGGTCGGGCGGGCGATGTTCTTGATCTCGGCGACGATGGCGACGACGGCCTTGTCGATGCCGCGCTTGAGATCGGTGGGGTTGTAGCCGGCGGCCACGTATTTGAAGCCTTCACGCACGATGGCCTGGGCCAGCACGGTGGCGGTGGTGGTGCCGTCGCCGGCGTTGTCGGAGGTCTTGGAGGCGACTTCCTTCACCAGCTGGGCGCCGATGTTCTCGTACTTGTCCTTCAGCTCGATTTCCTTGGCCACGGACACGCCGTCCTTGGTCACCGTCGGGGCGCCAAAGGCACGCTCCAGGACCACGTTGCGGCCTTTCGGGCCGAGGGTGACCTTGACCGCGTCGGCCAGGATGTTGACGCCGACGACGATGCGGGCACGGGCGTCGTCGCCGAAGAGGACTTTCTTGGATGCCATGAGTGGAGAGCTCCTGATTCTTAATGTCTTGTGGTGTTGTCGGGTGCGGGGCTGGGGAATCAGCCTTCGATGATGGCGATGACGTCTTCCTCGCGCAGCACGAGGGCGTCGCTGCCGTCGATCTTGACGGCCTGGCCGGCGTACTTGCCGAACAGCACGCGGTCGCCGACCTTGACGGCCAGCGGACGCAGCTCGCCGCTGGCGAGCAGCTTGCCGTTGCCGACGGCCAGCACTTCACCCTGATCGGGCTTTTCACCGGCGCTGTCGGGGATGACGATGCCGCTGGCGGTGGTGCGCTCCGGGTCGAGGCGCTTGACGATGACGCGGTCGTAGAGCGGACGAATGGCCATTTTTCTGAGTTCTCCGTTGCTTGATTTGGACGATCCGGCCGGCCTGCGATGGCAGGGCTGCGGCCTTGGATCACCTATCGCAAGGGCAATGCCAGCACTCGACGCCCTTGATTGCTAACAAGAATCTTCCCGAGCGCGGCGCAGGTGCTGTTTGGATTTCAACAGTGATGCTCACCGGCTGCCCGGACGGCAGCATTTTTTGGCCTTCATGAATAAGCATGAATTCAAAATATTCAATAGCTTAGCTTTGGGGATGGAATAGCGCTTATGCCCCGTCCGCCTGCAATGCATATCGAAAGAATTTGGTTTGGTGCGCTGCGGGGCCGCGACACACTCACGTCATTCGTGCTGCGGCACGCTTTGAAGGAGTCGCCGATATGCAGGCAGTGATCGTGGGAGCGGACCGTATCGAAGGTATCCGCAGTGAAATCCTGCGGGTGGCCGACCAGTTCGGCATCAAGCAGATCGACCATTGGACCGGCCGCAAGGCCTCGGAGAACCGGCGCCAGCTGTCGCGCCGCACCGGTCTGGTGGTCTTCATGTGCGACCGGGCCAATCACATGCTGATGCGCAATGTGCGCAAGCAGGCGGAAGACCTGGGCATTCCCATGGTGTTCTGCCGGCACTCCGCCACCGAAGTGCGTGAGCGGCTCGACGACCTGAGCTGTGCCCGCTGCGCGCATCGCAAGCAGTAAGCAAGAGTCCGCCGAGCGTGGAAAGCTATCCACGGCGGCGCTGTAAAGCTCAGCAGGATTACTTGGTTCGGGAGCGGGCAGGGCGGCGCTAGAGTCGCCCCATCGCTTCATTTTGCATAAGCCCATGTCCCGAACCAATAGTCCAACGCCGGCCATCGAATTGCGCGGCGTCTCCCGCCGCTTCACCGATCCGGGCGGACAGAACGTCGGCGTCCAGCCGACCAGCCTGGCGGTGCCAGCCGGCGAGATCCACGGGATCATCGGCTTCTCGGGTGCCGGCAAGTCCACGCTGCTGCGCCTGGTCAATCTCCTCGAACGGCCCGACGCGGGCCAGGTGATCGTGCACGGCCAGGACCTGACCCGCCTGTCCGCACCGGCGCTGCGCCACGCGCGCCACCGCATCGGCATGATCTTCCAGCACTTCAACCTGCTGCATAACCTCACGGTGGCCGAGAACGTCGCGCTGCCGATGCGCCTGTCCGGCGAGCCGGCGGCGCGCATCCGCGAACGCGTCGCGGCCTGCCTCGATTTCGTCGGCCTCGCCGCCAAGGCCGACGTGCATCCGGGCCGCCTCTCGGGCGGACAAAAGCAGCGCGTGGCCATTGCCCGTGCGCTGGCGCCAGAACCCCACGTGCTGCTCGCCGACGAACCAACTTCAGCCCTCGACCCACGGACGACGCTGGACCTGCTCGGCGTGCTGGCCGACGCCAACCGGCGCTTCGGCGTCACGATCCTGCTGGTCAGCCACGAGATGGAAGTCATCCGCCGCCTGTGCCATCGGGTATCGGTGATGGAGGCCGGCCAGATCGTCGAGCAGCTCGACATCGCCGACGGACGCATCCCGGAAGACTCCCGCCTGGGCGGCTGGCTGGCGGAGTTCGGCGGCGCGGCGGGCGGTGCTTCGTCCGCGCCGATTGAGCCCGCGCCCCATCATCTCGCCCAGGAGAGCGCCCATGCTTGAGACCCTCGAAGAACTGCTGCCGGAGATCCTCAAGGCCACCGGCGAAACCCTGCTGATGATGGGCATCTGCCTGTCGGCAGCCCTCGTGCTGGGCGGCGCCCTTGGCCTGCTGGTGTTCCTCACCAGCCGGGGCCAAGCGCTGGAGCGTTACCGGGCCTTCAACCTGCTGGCCAACGGCGTCATCAACGTGGTGCGTTCCTTCCCCTTCATCATCCTGCTGGTGGCGATCTCGCCCTTCACCCGGGTCGTGGCCGGCACCTCCATCGGCCCGCTGGCCGCCAGCGTGCCCCTGTCCATCGCTGCGATCTTCTATTTCGCGCGCCTCATCGAGCAGACCCTGCGCGACGTGCCGCGCGGCGTCATCGAAGCCGCCGAGGCGATGGGCGCCTCGCCGCTGCAGATCGTGCGTCACGTGCTGCTGGTGGAAGCCCGTTCCGGCCTGGTGCTGGCCGTCACCGTGCTGGCGGTGAGCTTCCTGTCCTACTCGGCGGTGGCCGGCGTGGTGGGCGGTGGCGGCATCGGCGACCTGGCGATCCGCTACGGCTACTACCGCTTCCAGACCGACGTGATGCTGATCACCATCGTCCTGCTGGTAGCCCTTGTGCAGAGCATCCAGTTTCTCGGCCAATGGCTGGCCCGGCGCGTGGACAAGCGCTGACCCATCAAGCATTCAATCCAAGCAAAAACAGGAGAACACAGCATGCATTCCTCTCGTCGTCAGTTCGGCCTGCGGGCGCTGCGCATCGCGGCAGTCCTGGGCGTCGCCGCCAGCCTGGGTCTCGGCCATGGCGCCGCCCACGCCCAGGAAAAGAAGACCCTGACCCTCGGCGCCACCGCCGGCTCCAACTTCGACCAGCTCAAGCTCGGCATCAAGCCCGTTCTCGAAAAGAAGGGCTACACCGTCAAGCTCGTCGAATTCAACGACTACGTGCAGCCCAACCTCGCGCTGGCCCAGGGTTCCCTGGACGCCAACCTGTTCCAGCACATCATCTACCTCAAGAAATTCTCGGCGGACAAGGGCCTGAATCTGGTGGACATCACCAAGGCCCCCATCGCGCCGCTCGGGCTGTACTCCAAGAAGCGCAAGAGCCTGGCCGATCTGAAGAGCGGCGACCGCATCACGCTGCCCAACGACCCCAGCAACCTGGCCCGCGCGCTGGTCTTCCTTGAACAGAACAAGCTCATCAAGGTGAAGCAGGGCGTCGATCCCCTGAAGGCCACCGAGAAGGACGTGGCCGAGAACCCCCACAAACTGGTGCTGACCCCCATCGAAGCCGCCCAGCTGCCGCGCACGCTGGACGACGCCGACTTCGTGGTGATCAACGGCAACTTCGCCATCTCCTCCGGCCTCAAGCTCACCGAAGCGGTCGTGCTGGAGAAGACCCCGGACCACTACCTCAACGTGGTCGCGGTGAAGGCCGAAGACAAGGACAAGCCGTGGGCGAAGGACCTGGCCGCGGCCTTCCGCGCGCCGGAGTACCGGGCGGCGCTGGACAAGCATTTCCAGGGATATGCGCGGCCGGCTTTCCTGCAGTAAGGCGAGGGACACACAGAAGCAGAGTGCTGAAGGCATGGGTGCCATGCCCAGTCCTTCCAGCGCCGCCCTTGGGCGCAATCGTTGAATCTTTGCGCCATCTGGCGCACCATCGTTTCCATCGTGGCTCACATGGAAGCGACATGAATTCATCCCTGCAGGACCGTCTGGCGAGCCGCCTGGGAGGTGCGCTCGGCATGCCCACGGCTGTCGATGAGATGAGTCTCGCCCGAACGGATCGCAAGCAGCTCGGCGGGATGTTGTTGCGCACGCTGGTGGGCGAACACCTCCTGGCGCCGGCCGACGTTTATCGGATCGTCCCTCGCAGAACCTGGATCCGGCGCAAGAACGAAGGCTTGCTCACCAACAGCGAGTTCGATGGACTGTACCGGATGCTCCGCCTGCAATTGTTGGCAGAGCTGGTTTTTGGGGATGCCCAACGCGCCCATGACTGGCTTCATACCCCGAAAAAGCGCCTCGACGGCATGGCACCGATGGATTTTGCAAGCGACGTCCTGGGCTTCGAAGCCGTCGAGAACTGGCTTCACGAGATCGACCAAGGGTATTTCGCTTGATCCTGTGGCGGATCAGCAATTACGTCAACCTCTCCGGCGTCGGAGGGCTCGTCCATCACGGCCGCTGGCACAACCGGGGGCGACCAGTCATCTATCTCGCCGAAAGTGCGTCAGCGGCACTCTTGGATGTGCTGGTCCACGTGGAAGCCGCCCATCCCGGCGAACTCCCGGCCCAGTACCAGTTGCTTGAAATAGAAGTCCCGGACGGTGTGTCGATCACCCACGTGACCCTGCCTGACGGCGCTCCGCTTACCGACGGTTGGCAGGCAGACCTCATCACAACGCGCCGTTGCGGAGATGCCTGGCTGGCCAACGGAACATCCCTGCTGCTTCGTGTTCCTTCGACCGTGGTGGGGCGCGCACACAATATCCTGCTCAACCCCCTCCATCCAGAGATGGCGGGCTGCCGAATCGTCTCAGCTATGGGGCGCGCACAAAGTATCCTGCTCAACCATCTCCAACCGGTGATGGCGGGCTGCCAAGTTGTCTCAGCCGCTCGTTATCCTTTTGACGGGCGGCTGCTGAAGGGTTCGGCTGTGTCCTCGTCAGGCCGTTGAGTTAGCGCCTTGCTCGAAACTGGAATTCCTTGCAATCCTGCCGCCGTGCCAGGATGGCCGGGGCGGTGAAGTGGGGGCAACGCGGCACGCGCATCAACACCATCAGCCCCGGCATCGTCATCACGCCGCTCGCCAACGCTGAACTCAGCGGCCCGCGTGGCGCCGGCTACCGGCGAATGATCAAAGGTTGCCCGGTCGGTCGCGCGGGAACTCCCGATCAAGATGGCGCGCCATCCCCGGCAGGTCGTGCCCCAGGCTGGATGAGGAGAAGGCTCGAATATGTCTAATCCACCGACTCCGTCGGGGGCTTAGTCCATTTCCCGTAGCTTGTATTTTTTGACCACGTCGCGGGAGTCGAACTGAACAATCAACTCGTAATGGGTGCGCAGGTTGTGTGCCGCCTCCACGGCTTCAAGCACGTCGCCGACAATCGGAATCATCCCGATCAGGAAGGGCACTTCCAGCTTGCCGCTGTAGACCCACACATTGGCCCTCTCTTCCTGGATTGTTTCACTGGGGTCGCCCAGGCGGCTGCGCAGTTCCTGCTTGGTTGTCTTGCCCGGTAGAATTTCCTGGTGCTGCTCCTCCAGACGGGCGCTGGGGCTGATTACGCTACAGGCGCTCAGGCTTGCGAGCAGGAGGGCGGAGAGCAGCTGTTTGCCTTTGGGCGGGAGTCGGGTGGGCTTCGGCGGGGGCATTTCGATTTCTCCTTCGGCACTACTGAGGGCGACGGACCAGATCGGTAACTTGCCGTACCGCGCTGACCACCTCTTCAGGGCTGTCCTTCTGGATGAAATGCCCGGAGTCCCAGATCATATCGAGCTCCGGCACCCCGGTGAGCCGAATCCAGTCCTGGCGTGAGCGCTTGAGCATCTTTTCGAAATCCCCCTTTTCCTCGGGGCGGAGGCGCCCGGCAAGCAGCACCTTGGCGGGTTTGTTCAGGGGCGTTCGCAGGTCCAGGCTGGCCAGGCAACTCTCCTGGTCGTCGAACTCGGCCCGGTCGGTGCGGCTGAATGCCACCGCACGCAATCCCTTCAGCATTACGGCAGCGGTAGGTGCCTCCTGCTGAATCCGTTCCCAATGGTGGGGCGGGGTAGGGTTGACGAGAACGAGGCCGGCGACTTCATCCGGGTAGAGTTTGGCGTAGACGAACTGGTACAAGCCGCCCAGGGAATGGCCGACGAGGAGGTAGGGAGGGGCGATCCCGGCGTTCTTCAGCAAATCATGCTGCTCGCGGGCAATGCTGCACGGATCGCGCGGCGTTTCCGCATCAGCCAGGCCATTGCGTCCGGGGCGGTCGATGGCGACGACCAGATGCTCACTGGCGAGGGCCGGCAGGACTTTCTTCCAGGTGCGTTTGCTGTCGCCCAGCCCGGCTTGCAGTACGAGCGGAGGGCTTCCCTTGCCGAGGCGCACGAGAGGGGTGTTGGAGGTGTCGAGCATGTCCGCCTCGGCGCTGCCGGTGTGCTGCTTTTGCGGGGGGCTGGCACAAGCGGCCAGGAGCGTCAGGCATAGGGCCGCTAGGATCCGGGGCAGGCGAAAGCCGACGGAGGAAGAAAGCATGGGGTGGTGGTCCTATGGGGGAGGTTGCGTGAGGTGTGCGCGGCTTGCGTCAATTGGTGAGCGGCATGGCATGGCCAAGCATGAAGTGGATTTCTCTTTTAATTCATGTGTCATTGTATGGCTGGCCGGTGCCACCAACAAGCCAGTAGCGTGAAGGCCCGCTTTCCACGGAGAGCGCTGCAACGCAGGAGAGGGTGCCGAGGGTATCGTTCGTCACCAGGAAGCTGTGGGTCGAGGACGCCGGCTACGAGCTCACCCGCGCAGCCATCGTCAAGTGGATGAGCGAGCGGCGGCTCGAACTCTGAGGATTCCGCCATATGACTCCGGTTGCCCGCATGCTTTGACGCAAACGGGCAGTTTTGACTCAACCGGAATCGGAGCCTTGTCCTGGGTGGGGGATTGGTTTCAGAAGATCTTTACGAGACGGGTCTGGATTCCACGAGTCAGCGGGCCATCCTGGACTTGAGTGTCGTGGCTGTACTGGACCATGGCCTGCCACGTTGGGGGCAATGAAGGTCGCGGCGGTCAGTGTGAGGTTTCCATTGTTGCGGCTATCGGTCTGGGCCACGCCATTCAGAGAATCCTTGGCGCCCCAATTGTGGCGATAGGACACCCCAAGGTGGGTTGCGTCGGATATGTGGTAGCGCAGGTGGGTGTGCACCTGGTAGAGCGGATCGCGCTTGGCGCCGGAGTCCCGTTCGTGCTGATAGAACTCGACTTCGCCAATTGCATCGAGTGACCACTTGGGCGCAAAGCGCTTGACGTAACCAACCTGGAAATCGGTAGCCCACCGATTATTGCTGAGTGCGAAGCCCTGATTCTTGTCACTGCCGGTCGGCGCAGTGAAGAACACCGACCAACCCAGGTGCTCGCCGTTCTGCATGTCAGCAATAGTCCATAGCGTGCCGCCAAAGATCACGTCGCCCAAGCCGGAGGTTTCTTTGTCGGCGAGGCCCACCTTTTGGCGGCCGACGGGCACGATGATCTGAGGATCAACGATGTAGGATGGTGTTCATGTTTGTCTCCATTTTTTTGGGTCTTATGGGCCTTGAGGGCCATGAATAGCCGGCGGCGACTCCCATCGCCTCCGGCAATGGCAGCCGCTCAGCGCTGGGCCGAGGGGCCGATTTCCTTGTTCAGGTCGTGGGCACGCTTGATCAGATACTGGTGGATGCGCTCGGCGTCATCCGTCGACAGCACGCTCGCGAACGGCGGCATCCCCTTCGTGACGCGCTGGCCCCGCAGCACGATGTCCTCGAACTGGCTGTGCTTCTTCGCGTCGAGGTAGCGCAAATCGGGGATCACACCACCAGACACGGCATTGAGTCCGTGACACCCCCCGCAATAGCCGTTGAACAGGTTACGACCGGCCTTCAGGTCGTCCGCTCCGGCGGTGACAGCGGGCGGTTCAGGCAAGGCTTGGGGCTCGTTACGTGGTGCCGGCAAGCTGGAAGTACCACCGAGCTTGTAAGTGAGCACGCGCGATTCCGGCTTCACCTTCGCGGCCTGTGACAGAGGCCCGAGAATCAACGGAAAGGTGCCGCCCCAGCCGGCCATGAAGCTTACGTACTGCTCACCCTTCACCTCGTAGGTAATGGGGCCTGCCATCACTCCGGTGTTGGCGGGCGATTCCCACAGCTTTTTACCCGAGTCGGCAGCGTAAGCGACTACCCGGCCATCGGCGGTTCCCTGGAAGACCAGGTTGCCTGCGGTGCTGAGGGTGCCGCCGTTGTAGATGGTGCGGTAGTCCTGGCTCCATGCAGCCTTCTGGCGCACCGGATCCCAAGCCACCAGCTTGCCCTTGTAGCTGTCGGAGATCTGTTTGACGATCGCCGGGTCCTCGGGCAGATCGGGCACGTCGATACCCAGATTCACAACGGACTTGTGGGGGCTGCGGCTGACCGGCGTGGTGGCCGACAGCATGGCCGCGGTTTCCTGGACCGGGATGTACACCAAGCCGGTTTGGGGGTTGAAGGACATCGGCTGCCAGTTGTGGGCACCGATAAAGGCCGGGCTGACGATTTTTGGTCCGTCCAGATAGTTGGAGGCCTTCTCGTCCACCACAGGGCGGCCGGTCTTCATGTCCACGTGGGTTGCCCAGGTGGCCGGTGCATATTTTTCCGCGGACAGCAGTTCGCCGGTCTGGCGATCGAGCACGTAGAAGAAGCCGTTCTTGGGTGCCTGCATCAGCACCTTGCGGGTCTTCCCGTCGATGGGCAGATCGGCCAGGATGATGTGCTGAGTCGCGGTGTAGTCCCACATGTCGCCGGGCGTCACCTGGTAATGCCAGACGTACTCGCCCGTGGACGGGCGCAGGGCAACGATGGACGACACAAACAGGTTGTCACCCTTGCCATCCGAGCGCGCCTTGCGGTTCCACCAGGAAGCGTTGCCGGTCCCGACGTAGAGCAGGTCCAGCTCGGGATCGTAGGCCGTGGCGTCCCAAACCGTGCCACCACCGCCTTGCTTCCAGTATTCGGTGCCGAACCAGGTGGCCCGTGCCATCTCCATGGCTTTGTTCTCGGCGGGTTTGGCCGGGTCGCCGGGTACGGTATAGAAGCGCCACGCGAGCTTGCCGGTGTCGGCATCGTAGGCAGAAATGTAGCCGCGCACGCCAAATTCGGCGCCGCCGTTGCTGATCAACACCTTGCCCTTCACGACCCGCGGCGCACCGGTAATGGTGTAGCTACGACCGTGGTCGAGAACCGTATCCGTCTCCCACAGCTTGCGACCGTTCCGGGCATCGAGGGCAATCAGGCGGCCGTCGAAGGCCCCGAGGAAAACCTTGCCCTGCCATACCGCAACCCCCCGGTTGACCACGTCACAGCAACCTTCCGAGAGGCGGATGCCGTGCACCTGCGGGTCATACTTCCACAGCAGCTTGCCGGTAGTGGCGTCGAGTGCATACACCATGCTCTTGGCCCCGGTGGTGTACATGACGCCATCGACCACAATCGGCGTGGCTTCGATGCCGCGGTCCACATCCAGCTTGTAGGTCCACGCGAGGCCGAGCTTGCCGACATTTGTCTCGGAGATCTTCTTCAGCGGTGAGAAACGCTGCTCGTCGTAAGTTCGCCCGTGGCTCATCCAGTTGCCGGGCTCCTTGTCGGCAGCAACGAGCCGCCGGTTGTCGACATTTGCAGGGTTGCCCGCCAGGGCAAGGCTGGCCGGGATCAGCAGACACAGCGCACCCAACCAACCTCCCAGTCGGTGGGGCGTTTGCTTTGACTCCATTGGTACTCCTCCGTACGTCTTTTATGAAAATTTGTACGGAGGAGTTTGGAGACTGAGACTCAGGCGAGCTTGACTGTCTGTGCAGACCTGACTGGAGGAAAGTGCAGACTTTCTGAAGGCGTTCTACGCGTGGACCTTGCTAGTCATTTCAGCAACGCCCCCAGCCGCGTAAAGAAATCCTTGTCCCGCGCGTACTGCTCGCTGGAGATCATTCCCCGCTGGGCCTCCAGCGCGGCCAGGAAGTTGCTGACGATCTGGCGGTAGCTGTCCGTGTCGTCGGCCTTGTAGGGGGAGGGCGTGTTCTGGCCGTCGATGTGCAGGCCGTACACGGCGTCGTGCATCATCAGGCCATAGGTCATCGCCTCGCCATCGGGCATGGCGGCCGTGGCTTGAAACCACGCTTCCCGAACCGCCGCGGGGGCGTCGTTGGGCGGGAAGTGGGCGATCAGGCCCGCCCCGACCTCGTCGAGGCCATCGCCATTGAGATCCACACAATAGCCCTCCGGCAGGAGCAGGTTGCGGGCGCCTTCCTCGCTGATCGCCGCCACGTCGATGGGCTCGGCCAGGCAGTGGTTCCTGCGGACGGCCTCCAGCTCCCCGGCAGACAGGCTGCTCAGGAACTGGCGGGCGTTGCTCATCGCGCCGCTGGCGTAGGCCTTGTCCAGCACCTTGGCGTAGACGGCCTGGCTGTCGGCGCCCACGCCACGCAGCGCGGACAGCTCCGTGTGGGTCCGCCCGAGGATGGCCTCCAGGGCCTCGGACGACGTGGGGCCCGCCTGGCCACCCGCCGCCTCCGGCCCAGCCGCAGCCCCGTCGGCAACCGCGCTGGCGGCCGCAAAGGCCGACTGGAAGGTCTGGTAGAAACTGTTGTCGGGCGCCTCGGCGTAGCTGTGGCGCTGAGACGCGGTGATCGGCTGACCCACGGCCCGAATGTCCATTTTCTGCCTCCGTGTCGGTAAGAATTGCCGGTTGGCGGAATCGCTTGCCGGCCTCCTGCTGTGCAGGAGAAATACACCAGCATTGATGCAGAAAGCGTACCTGGACATGGCTTTCCAGTCGGCCACCGACGTCGCGGAAAGGAATGTGCTGACTACCGATCTTGCGTCATGGAGCCTCGCGGCGCATCATGCCGGGGCTGCTGCAAACAACAGCGGCCGGGCTTGGCGGCCCGGATTACATCGACGGACGACCGCCCCGTGCGGTTTTTTTGTGTCCGGAGCATGGCATCGTCCCTATGGGCGGGCCGTGCGGGAGGGGAAACCCTGCCGGTTTCGATGTACCGGTCCGCCAACCTGCACGGTTCCGCCCCCCAGCTTGGCGGCTGAGGAGCGGAGTTACATACCGCTACATCGGAGATTCACCATGTCTCATCTCGTCCGTACATTCAAACTGGGAAGGGAGGCCTGGCTATGAGCCCGAACCTGACCTTCACCGCCAGCGATCGGCTCTACAGCCTCCATTCGAATGTCAATGCGCTGACCGTCACCGATCAACTCAGCGCCCGGCTCGCCCAACTGACGGCCCTGCTGGCCATGACACGAGGCGAGCAAGGCAAGGCGTTCCGGCTGATGAACGATCAATGGCAGGACAGCTTCATGTGGGCCTGCGGCATGATGGCCATGGAAGCGCAGGAGCTGTTCGGCGTTTTGGGTTGTCTCGAAGCAAGGGGGCGCCCGGAATCTGAAGACAAAGGCCATCAGGGGCTCTCAACGTAAGCTCAGGCCATATCGTTCTGGGGCGAGCCTTCGCCCCAGAACAGTCGCACTCACCTGTGATTGCCTCTTCCGCATACTCAGTTTACATCCCGTGACACCAAGACCTGTTCACACTCAACAGCGTGCCGCCTTCTGGGCTGAGAGCAAAGAGACCTCGCATCACCGCGGGGCCCCTCAATCTAGAGCGAGAGACGGTCGTCGCCATGGGGAATAAATAGCAAATGGCTGCATGAATCAGGCGACAACTATCTTGACGCGCACCGGAGTTTGAGTTGCCTTCTTCAAGCTACGCGCACAATACCCGAGCTTGATCCAAGTGTGATCATAGTTCTCTCTGTGAATCAAAAACCTCCGGGGTTCGGGGGCCGGTCTTTACCAATCCCTACTGGGATTTTGATTCTCTATTCCGTTTTCGATGATCCAAGAAGTTTACGGTTGGCAACAACAACGGACCGTTCCCTGACCGAGAAGTGAGGTTGAGAACCAGATCGCGGATCGCGCCATAAAGAATTGCACACCCATTAACAACGATGAAATCTTCACGGTCAGCCATGAGGACATCTTTGCTGATTGAGAAGAGTCCAGCAACCTCAACATCTACATCATATGGGGCTTTTTTCCCTTCGTTGTTGCTGATTGCAATCTTTAGTTTTACGGCGTAGCTTTCTGGTTCGTCTTGATCGCCTAGTGCCGCAAATTCAATCGACTCTCCGATCATAACGCCATTGAAGTCGAACTTGTCTATCGATATCTGTTCATCCTCGCTTAATGACCTCGCCCATACTTTGAATCCAATGTACGATATGTCTTTTAGCTGAATTGGACTAGGCTGCATCGGCAAATTCCTTATCATTGGAAGATGAAGATGGATTGTTATCTTTCATTGCGAACATCCCTAGCTTCACTCCAGGATCAACAGCAAACATCCCTGTAGGCAGAGGCTTTCTTATGGCTGTTTGGAAAATATGGCGTGCCAACTCCGTTAGGTTCTCCAGTTTATTGTCAGCTGAATGTATAGGCTCAATAATTTCATTAGCTCTGATAGCTAACCAACGGGCAGCCTCAGGGATCGCAACTGCGACCCTCAATAGATTATCCATAGCTACACTCTGTACGACGTCGTCTGCTTCGTATTTGGCAAAAGCTGTTGGCCCGCCGCCAAAGATTTTTGATGCTTGTTTTTGTGTGAAACCCCATTTCAGCCGTAAATCTTTAATTTCGCGGCCGGTTAGAAGCTTTGGGTCACGCATTTCGGCACGTTTCTTTGCCAACGCCAAACGTATAAGTTCAGCGTTATAGTCAATTTGATGTGGAGTCTCAACCTGAGCAGCACATGCTTCGCACTCGAAGTGCCGAAGTCCGGCAACATGCAGTGATACGCCTTTGACAGTTAAGTCTTGGGCAGTCTCTTTTTCAATCATCGTGCCTGTTTTGCACTTACGGCAGATTTTACTCATACTATATCTCTATAGGTGGAGTGAGATGATTGCGACATTTGGGTTCTCTGTATCAATTGCGAATTTCACAAAGCACTCAATACTCGCTTCATGTGTGCGAGCTTCCCTTATTAGCGGTTTGTCTGGCAAAGAAGGGTCGTGGTCATCATCTCTCTCTAGTTCAACAATTTTTATACTGTACTGATCACAGTCCAGGCAGCCCCAGTCTGATTGTTGTTTCTTTGGGGATTTTGTGTAATGACGATTTACATCAAGCAGATTAAAAATCGCAGCGTGGTGCCTGCTGTTCCACCCAAGATTTTTGGAATCATTACGTGCCTTATGTGTCACCAACTCGTATTCACCTTGCGCAACTAAGTTCTTTGCTAAGTTGAGGTTATGTAGCGGCATGCTGATGTGTCTGTTTGTGCGTTTGATTATTTACCATAATGGTAAGTTCCGCAATCCCTTGTTTATCCTCAGACATGCCGACAATCTCCTTTCTTAGCTGAAAACGCACATAAGAAGGGGCTTTATGGCTATGTGAAAGACGTGCGTCTCAGCTTTGTATGGTATCGACATGTCGGCAGCCGTGTTGCAGGGCTCTCATTTGCGCCGCAATAAATATTCCTAAAGCATACAGCAGTCCCGAAAAGGTTGATCACTCTTACCCGCGGACTGCTTTCACCCCAACGCAGTTATGGCGTAGTGACGAGCAGAAATATTGCACGGCAGTCGGTGGGGCTGCTACGGAACAGTTCACATTTCTCAAATTTGGCAGGAAAGACAGGCTGGTTTGGCGTTTTCGCCATCTTTCCGCAGACTAGACTCAGCCCACGCCCCTCCGACTTGAAGATTCGCCGCCCAGATTTGAACTTCCGGGGCTCTGATTTAACCGCTCGCCCCGCGGACCCGAACTTTTTCTCCGCCGACTTGAACTCACTCCCCTCAGACTTGAACCAGCGAAGCCGCGACTTAAGCCAGCTTCCCCCAAACCTGAACCCACTTCCCTTCGGGCATTAAAAGTTACCTTCCGAGTTAAGCCAGCTCCCCTCGGAGGGAAGCTCATCAAGCCAAAAGCCCACCCGGCTCAACGAAATCCTGGCCCCGCTTCCCCCGCCCCCGAAACGCCTGCGGTGAAAGCCCAGTCCACCCCTTGAAAGCGCGGGAGAAGCTCTTCTCATTGCTGAACCCGACGAGCGCCGAGATCTGTTTGATCGACCGCGAGCTGCGATCGAGGAGCTCGATGGCTTGGTCGCGGCGGGTTTCGTCCTTGAGTTGTTGCAGGGAGGCGCCTTCGTCCTGGAGTTGGCGGTGCAGGGTGCGGACGGAGATGTGCAGGTGGCCGGCGACTTGGTCGGCGGTGGCGCTGCGGTTGCCGGGGCTTTGCAGGAACTGGCGGACGCCCTGGACGAGGAGGCGGTCGCGGCGGTATTGCAGCACGGTCAGGGGCAGGGCGCGGTGGAGCATGTCGCGCAGGGCTTGTTCGTCGCGGCGGATGGGCAGGGCCAGGTAGCGGGGTTCGAAGCGGATGGAGGCTTGTTGTGCGTCGAAGCGCACCGGGCCGGGGAATAGCAGTTCATAGGCGTCCGCGTGGGGCGGGGCGGGGAAGGGGAAGGTGCTTTCCTGCAGCGGGATGCGTGAGTCGATGGCCCAGCAGGCGTAGCCGAGCACGTAGCGCAGCAGGGTGACGAGGCAGAACTCGTGCATGGGGCCGAGGTCGCGCTGGGGGGTGATGCTCAGGCGGGCGGAGGTGGGTGTTATCTCCAGTTCCAGCGCGATGTCGTCGGTGAGCAGGCGGTGGTGGCGGCACCAGCGCTTGAGGGCGACGCCCAGGTCGGGCGAGGTAATCGACGCGCGGCACAGCATGCCGTAGCTGCCCCACGGCAGGCGGCGGGAGAACCAGCCCAGCGCTTCGTCGTCGAGTTCCTGCATGGCGTGGCCGGAAATGACCTCCATCTGGGCGGCGGTGACGCGGGCGGCGGGGTCGTCGAGCAGGCGCGGATCGATCTCCGCGCGGGCCAGTGCGCCGGCCGGGTCGCGGCCGTAGCGGTGGTAGGCGAGCACGATGGCGCGGATGAAGGCAATCGGCGTGGCGGCGCGGCCGCTGTTGAGGGAGGCGGGCAGGGCGATCTTGGCGGGCATGGGCGGATTCTCATTGCCGGTGGCACGATTTGCAACCTCGATGGCGCCTGCGGCACCGCGTTCGGGCGTACGCTGGCGAGCATTCGGCATGGGCGCTGTAAGTGCGCGTCGTGCCGCCAGACAACGATCAGTGGAGGAGACCCGCCCATGAACATCCCCAGCCTCAACTTCCATCTCGGCGAAACCATCGAGGCCCTGCGCGACACCGTGCAGGCCTTTGCGGCCAAGGAGATCGCCCCGCGCGCCGCGGACGTGGACCGGGACAACCTCTTTCCGGCGGATCTGTGGAAGAAGCTCGGCGACCTGGGCTTGCACGGCATGACGGCGCCGGAGGAATACGGCGGCACCAATATGGGCTACCTGGCCCACATCATCGCGCTGGAAGAGGTGTCCCGCGCGTCGGCGTCGGTGGGCCTGTCTTACGGGGCGCACTCCAACCTGTGCATCAACCAGATCCGCCGCAACGGCAGCGAAGCCCAGAAGCAGAAATACCTGCCCAAGCTGATCTCCGGCGACCATGTGGGCGCACTGGCGATGAGCGAGCCGAACGCCGGTTCCGACGTGGTGAGCATGAAGCTGCGCGCCGACAGGAAGGGCGACCGCTTCGTCCTCAACGGTTCCAAGATGTGGATCACCAACGGCGGCGACGCCGACACGCTGGTGGTGTATGCCAAGACCGATATCGAAGCCGGCGCCAAGGGCATGACCGCCTTCATCGTCGAGAAGGGCATGAAAGGCTTCAGCCACGGTACCCACCTGGACAAGCTGGGCATGCGTGGCTCCAACACTTTTCCGCTGTTCTTCGACGACGTGGAAGTGCCCGAGGAAAACGTGCTCGGCGGCGTGGGCAACGGCGCCAAGGTGCTGATGAGCGGCCTCGACTACGAGCGCGCAGTGCTGTGCGGCGGCCCGCTGGGGATCATGGCGGCCTGTATGGACGAAGTGGTGCCCTACCTCCACGACCGCAAGCAGTTCGGCCAGAGCATCGGCGAGTTCCAGCTGATGCAGGGCAAGCTGGCCGACATGTACTCCACCTGGATGGCGACCCGCGCCTATGTGTATGCGGTGGGCCAGGCCTGCGACAAGGCCGACCACGCCCGCACGCTGCGCAAGGACGCGGCCGGCGCGATCCTGTATTCCGCCGAAAAGGCCACGTGGATGGCCGGCGAGGCGATCCAGACCCTCGGCGGCGTCGGCTACACCAACGAATACGCCACCGGCCGCCTGTGGCGCGACGCCAAGCTGTACGAGATCGGCGCCGGCACCAGCGAGATCCGCCGCATGCTGATCGGCCGCGAACTGTTCGCCGAAACGGCCTGAGCGGAGTAGCAGCGATGACCGTCATCAAATCCAGCATCAACACCCGCTCGCCGGAATTCCAGGCCAACGTGGAAGCCATGGGGCGCATCGTCGCCGACCTGCGCGAGAAGGCGGCCCAGGTGTCCCTCGGCGGCGGCGAAGCGGCCCGCGCCAAGCACGTGGCCCGCGGCAAGCTGCTGCCCCGCGACCGGGTGGATCATCTGCTCGATCCGGGCACGGCCTTTCTGGAGATCGGCCAGCTGGCCGCCTACGACATGTACGGCGGCGATGCGCCCTCGGCCGGGGTGATCGCCGGCATCGGGCGGGTCAGCGGCGTGGAGTGCATGATCGTCGCCAACGACGCCACCGTGAAGGGCGGCACCTATTACCCGATGACGGTGAAAAAGCACCTGCGGGCCCAGGAGATCGCCCAGCAGAACAAGCTGCCGTGCCTGTACCTGGTGGATTCCGGCGGCGCCTTCCTGCCCAAGCAGGATGAAGTGTTTCCGGACCGGGACCACTTCGGGCGGATCTTCTTCAACCAGGCCAACATGTCCGCCGAGGGCATCCCGCAGATCGCGGTGGTGATGGGCTCATGCACCGCCGGCGGCGCCTATGTGCCGGCGATGAGCGACGAGACCATCATCGTCAAGAACCAGGGCACCATCTTCCTCGGCGGCCCGCCGCTGGTGAAGGCGGCCACCGGCGAGGTGGTGACGGCCGAGGACCTGGGCGGCGGCGACGTGCATACGCGCATCTCCGGCGTGGCCGACCACTTGGCCGAGAACGACGCCCACGCGCTGCACATCGCCCGGCGCATCGTCGGCACCCTCAACCGGACCAAGCCGACCGACCTCAAGCTCGCCGACGCGGAAGAGCCGCTCTACGACCCGGCCGAAATCTACGGGATCATCCCCACCGACACCCGCAAGCCCTACGACGTGCGCGAGGTGATCGCCCGCATCGTCGATGGCTCGCGCTTCGACGAGTTCAAGGCCCGCTACGGCACCACGCTGGTCACCGGCTTCGCGCACCTGTACGGCATGCCGGTGGGCATCGTCGCCAACAACGGCATCCTGTTCGGCGAGTCGGCGCAGAAGGGCGCCCATTTCATCGAGCTGTGCGCCCAGCGCGGCGTGCCGCTGGTCTTCCTGCAGAACATCACCGGCTTCATGGTCGGCCGCAAGTACGAAAACGGCGGCATCGCCAAGGACGGTGCCAAGATGGTCACCGCCGTGGCCACGGCGCAGGTGCCCAAGCTGACGGTGCTGATCGGCGGCAGCTTCGGCGCCGGCAACTACGGCATGTGCGGCCGCGCCTACAGCCCGCGCTTCCTGTGGATGTGGCCCAACAGCCGCATCTCGGTGATGGGCGGCGAGCAGGCGGCCAGCGTGCTGTCCACCGTGCGCCGCGAGGGCATCGAGGCCAAGGGCGGCAGCTGGAGCCGCGACGAGGAGGAGGCCTTCAAGTCACCGATCCGCCAGCAATACGAGGACCAGGGCCATCCGTACTACGCCACCGCCCGCCTGTGGGACGACGGCGTCGTCGATCCGGCCCAGACCCGCCGCGTGCTCGGCCTGTCCCTGTCGGCCAGCCTCAACGCGCCGATCCAGCCGACCCGCTTCGGCCTGTTCCGGATGTAAGGGGAGCCGCATGTACGAGACGCTGGAAATCCTCCGCGACGGCCCTGTCGCGACGATCTGGATGAATCGCTCGGAGGTGCACAACGCCTTCAACGAGCAGCTCATCTTTGAGCTCACCGCCGCTTGCCAGGCCCTCGACGCGGACGGCAGCGTGCGCGTGGTGGTACTCGCCGGGCGCGGCAAGAGCTTCTCGGCGGGGGCCGACCTCAACTGGATGAAGCGCGCCGGCGCGGCGACCGTCGACGAGAACCTCGCCGACGCCCGCAAGCTGGCCGGCATGCTGCGAGTGCTGGCCGAGCTGCGCAAACCCACACTGGCCCGCGTGCATGGCGCGGCCCTCGGCGGCGGCATGGGGCTGGCGGCGGCCTGCGACATCTGCGTGGCCGGCGAGGGCGCGGTGTTCGCCACGTCCGAAGTGAAGTTCGGGATCATCCCGTCGGCCATCAGCCCCTATGTGCTCCGCGCCATCGGCGCGCGTCAGGCCTATCGCTATTTCCAGAGCGCCGAGCGCATCTCTGCGACACGGGCTTATGAATTGGGCCTCGCCCACGAGGCGGTGCCGACCGATGGGCTGGATGCCAAGGTCAGCGAGATCGTCACCGCGCTGCTGCAGGGCGGCCCGCTGTCCCAGGGCGCCGCCAAGGAGTTGATCCGCGCGGTGGCCGACAAGCCTGTCGATGACGAACTGGTCGAAGACACCGCCCGCCGCATCGCCAGCCTGCGCGCCACGCCCGAAGCCCGCGAAGGCCTCGCCGCCTTTTTGGAAAAGCGGCCGGCGGCGTGGATCGCGGACACACAATAAGAAGGGAGACAGCATGTTCAACAAGATCCTCATCGCCAACAGAGGAGAAATCGCCTGCCGCGTCATCAAGACGGCGCGGCGGCTCGGCATCAAGACGGTGGCGGTGTATTCCGAGGCGGATGCCGGCGCGCGCCATGTGCGCCTGGCCGACGAGGCGGTGCTGATCGGGCCGGCAGCGGCGCGGGAGAGCTACCTGGTGATCGAGCGGATCATCGAGGCGGCGAAGCAGACCGGCGCCCAGGCGATCCATCCGGGCTACGGTTTCCTGTCGGAGAACGAGGACTTCTGCCATGCCTGCGAGCAGGCCGGCATCGTCTTCATCGGGCCGCCGGTGTCGGCCATCCGTGCAATGGGTTCCAAGTCGGAAGCCAAGAAGCTGATGGAAAAGGCTCAGGTGCCGCTGACCCCCGGCTACCACGGCGACCACCAGGAGCCGGGTTTCCTCAACGTGCAGGCGGACGCCATCGGCTACCCGGTGCTGATCAAGGCGGCGGCCGGCGGCGGCGGCAAGGGCATGCGGCTGGTGGAGCGCAGCGAGGACTTCCTCGACGCGCTGGCGTCTTGCAAGCGCGAGGCGGCGTCCAGTTTCGGCAGCGACCATGTGCTGGTCGAGAAATACCTGACCCGGCCGCGCCACATCGAGATCCAGGTTTTTGGCGACACCCTCGGCAATTACGTCTACCTGTTCGAGCGGGATTGTTCCGTGCAGCGCCGCCACCAGAAGGTGCTCGAAGAAGCGCCGGCGCCGGGCATGCCCCCGGAGCGCCGCGCCGCGATGGGTAAGGCCGCCGTGGATGCGGCGCGGGCGGTCGGCTACGTGGGCGCCGGCACGGTGGAATTCATCGCGAGTGAGAATTTCGTGAAGGACGGCACCTTCTACTTCATGGAGATGAACACCCGCCTGCAGGTGGAGCATCCGGTGACCGAGATGATCACCGGCCTCGATCTGGTCGAATGGCAGCTCCGCGTGGCGTCCGGCGAGCCGCTGCCGCTGGCCCAGGAGCAGCTGGCGATCAACGGCCACGCGCTGGAGGCGCGCATCTACGCGGAAGATCCGGCCAAGGGCTTCCTGCCCTCCACCGGCAAGCTGCTGCATCTGGCGCCGCCGGAGGAGGGCATGCATGTGCGAGTGGATACCGGCGTGGAGGAGGGGGACGAGATCTCGCCCTTCTACGATCCGATGATCGCCAAGCTGATCGTCTGGGATGTGAACCGCGACCGGGCCCTGGCGCGCATGCTGCAGGCGCTGGCCGAGTACCGCGTGGTCGGCGTCGCCAACAACATCGAGTTCCTGTCCCGCCTGACGGCCTGCCCGGCCTTCGCCAACGCGGATCTGGACACCGGCCTGATCGAGCGAGAGAAGGATTACCTCTTCCCGGACCAGCAGCAGCCTACCCGCGAAGCCTGGCTGGCCGTGGCGCTGGCCGAGTTGCTGCGCGAACGGCAGCGCGCCGCGGCGATGGCGGCGCGGCACCCGGAACCGGCCTCGCCGTGGCACCAGCGTGACGGCTGGCGCATGAACGCGTCGGCGGCACGCAATCTGGTGTTCCGTTTTGGCGAGGTGCAGAAGACCCTGCGCGTGGCGGCCCATGGCGACCGCTTCGACGTGACGCTGGACGAGGCGACCAGCACGGTGAGCGGCAGCCTCAACCCACGCGGCCTGCTGCGGGCCGAGTTCGACGGCCTGCGTACCACCGCGACGGTGGTGGTGGCCGGCGAGCGGCGTCATGTCTTCGGGCACGGCCACGCCTGGCAGTTCGCCGCGGTGGACCCGCTGCATCACAGCGGCGAGGGTGGCGGCGCGGAAGGCGGCTTGCTTGCGCCAATGCCCGGCAAGGTCATCGCGCTGCTGGCCGAAGCCGGCGCCACGGTGGCCAAGGGCGCGCCGCTGCTGATCCTCGAGGCGATGAAGATGGAGCACACCATCACCGCGCCGTCCGCCGGCCTCGTCAAGGCTTTCCACTTTGCCGTCGGCGACCAGGTGGGCGACGGCGCCGAGCTGGTGGAGTTCGAGGCGGCTGCCGAGTAAGGCAATCCGGCGCGGGGCGACGTCGTTCGCCCCCGCCCGCTGGGTGTCATTCCCTGGGGCGCGTTCCTGCGCCCCTAACGGTTTCAATCCGCCAGCCCGCACAGACGGGAGCGGACCGCAGCAATCCACAACCAAGATGTGAGGAGACCCATGAACGCGCTGAGCTACGTCCACGGAGCATCGAACAAACCCCTGATCGGCCAGACGATTGGCCACCATTTCGACGCCGCCTGCGCACAGCACGCGGAGCGGGAGGCGCTGGTGGTGCGCCACCAGAACGTGCGCCTCAGTTATGCGGCGCTGCGCCTCAAGGTCGATGCGCTGGCCTGCGGCCTGCGCCGCCTGGGCCTGCAGCCAGGCGAGCGGATCGGAATCTGGTCCCAGAACAACATGGAATGGGCCCTGACCCAGTTCGCCACCGCCAAGGCCGGCCTGGTGCTGGTGAACATCAACCCGGCCTACCGGCGCAGCGAGCTGGAATACGCGCTGAACAAGGTCGGCTGCCGCGCGCTGATCCTGTCGCCGTCCTTCAAGAGCAGCGACTACCTGGAGATGCTGGCCGACCTGGCGCCAGAGCTGGGCCATTGCGAACCGGGCCTGCTGCGCGCCCACAAGCTGCCCAGCCTGGAGATCGTCATCCGCCTGGGCTCCGGGCACACGCCGGGCATGCTCGACTTCGACAGCCTGTGCACACCGCCGAGCCGCGACGAACTGGCGGAGCTGGAAGAACTCGGCGAGCGCCTGCAGTTCGACGACCCGATCAACATCCAGTTCACATCCGGGACGACCGGCAATCCGAAGGGCGCCACGCTGTCCCACCACAACATCCTCAACAACGGCTATTTCGTCGGCGAGGCGATCCGCCTGCAGCCGGGCGACCGGGTGTGCATTCCGGTGCCTCTGTACCACTGCTTCGGCATGGTGATGGGCAACCTGGGCTGTCTGACCCACGGCGCGACGATGGTCTATCCGTCCGAGGCCTTCGAGCCGCTGGCGGTGTTGCAGACGCTGGCGGAGGAGAAATGCACCGCCAGCTACGGTGTGCCGACGATGTTCATCGCCCAGCTCGACCACCCGGAGTTTGCGGGCTTCGACCTGTCCAGCTTGCGCACCGGCATCATGGCTGGCAGCCCGTGCCCCATCGAGGTGATGAAGCGGGTCATCGACAAGATGCACATGAGCCAGGTGACCATCGCCTACGGCATGACCGAAACCTCGCCGGTCAGCTTCCAGAGCGCCACCGACGACAGCATCGAGCGGCGCGTGTCTACCGTCGGCCGAGTGCAGCCCCATTGCGAGGTGAAGATCGTCGACAGCGACGGCCGCATCGTGCCGCGCGGCACGCCCGGCGAACTGTGCACCCGCGGCTACTCGGTGATGCTCGGTTACTGGGGCGACGAGGTGAAGAGCGCGGAGGCCATCGACAAGGCCGGCTGGATGCACACCGGCGACATCGCGACGCTGGACGAGGAGGGCTTCTGCAACATCGTCGGGCGCAGCAAGGACATGGTGATCCGCGGCGGCGAGAACATCTATCCGCGCGAGATCGAGGAGTTCCTGTACCGCCACCCGAAGGTGCTGGACGTGCAGGTGGTCGGCGTGCCGGACAAGAAGTACGGCGAGGAGCTGTGCGCGTGGATCATCGTGCGGGAAGGCGAGCGCCTGACGGAAGATGAGGTGCGCGCCTTCTGCCAGGGGCAGATCGCCCATTACAAGATTCCGCGCTACATCTGCTTCGTGGACAGTTTTCCGATGACGGTGACCGGAAAGATCCAGAAATTCCAGATCCGCGAGAAAATGAAGCAGACCCTCGGCCTCGATGAGGCCGCGACAGCCTGATGGAAGAAAGGAAACCATGAACCTGCCCCAGCGCGTACGCATCGTCGAAGTCGGCCCCCGCGACGGCCTGCAGAACGAGAAGAAGCTTGTCAGTACCGACACCAAGGTCGAGCTGATCGCCCGCCTTGGCGCGGCCGGCCTGAAGGCCATCGAGGCGACCGCCTTCGTGTCGCCCAAGTGGGTGCCGCAGATGGGCGACAACGCCGAAGTGATGGCGCGCATCGTGCGCCTGCCCGGCGTCGATTACCCGGTGCTGACGCCCAACCTGAAGGGCTTCGAGGCAGCGCTGGCGGCAGGGGTGAAGGAGGTCGCGGTGTTCGCCGCGGCGTCCGAATCCTTCAGCCGCAAGAACATCAACTGTTCGGTTGCCGAGTCGCTGGAGCGCTTCGTGCCGGTGCTGGAGGCGGCCCGCGCCGCTGAAGTGCGGGTGCGCGGCTACGTGTCCTGCGTGCTGGGTTGCCCCTACGAGGGTGAAGTCGCACCGGAGGCGGTGGCCGACGTGGCGGCGCGGCTCTATGAAATGGGCTGCTACGAAGTCAGCCTCGGCGACACCATCGGCACCGGCACGCCGGGCAAGACGCGGCGCATGCTCGACGCGGTGGCCCGGCGGGTACCGGTGGACAAGCTGGCCGGCCACTACCACGACACCTATGGGCAGTCGCTGGCCAACATCTACGCGTCGCTGGAGGCCGGCGTGGCGACCTTTGACACCTCGATTGCCGGCCTTGGCGGCTGCCCGTACGCGGTCGGCGCGTCCGGCAACGTGGCGACCGAGGATGTGGTGTACATGCTCGACGGCCTGGGCATCGAGACCGGCATCCAGCTGGATGCGCTGGTGGATACCGCCTGGTGGATCTGCGGCGAGATCGGCCGGACCTGCGGTTCGAAGGTCTCGCTGGCCCGGCGCGGCTGCTCGGCGGCCAGCTGAAGAAAGCGGCCCGGATGGCTGGGCTGCTGCATCGTTTATTCGAAGTCCGGCAATTGGGGACGCGCGACCGGATAACCGGCGGCGGCCCAGGAATCGAAGCCTCCTGCGAGCGACTCGACCTTCAGGTAGCCCATGTCGAGCAGCGTGGCGGCGGCCAGTGCAGCGCGTCCGCCGGTCTTGCAGTACAGCATGATCTGCAGGTCGCGGGCGGTGAGCTCCGGCGCTGCGCTCATGCGGAATTCCAGCATGCCGCGCGGAATGTTGATGGCGCCGGGGATGTGGCCGGCGGCATATTCTTCGGGCTCGCGCACATCCAGCAGGATGTTGGCGTCGCGGATGGCGGCGTCGGCCTTGCTCATCTCGATTTCCGTGATCCGCTGCTTGGCGGCGGCGACCAGGTCGTGGGCTGATTTCATGGTTTCCTCGCAAAGGTCTACGTGACTGGCGTTCGCGCCTGAAGTGCGTGAACGTGGTTTTCGCTTTAGGTTTGGGTTTAATATTAGAAAATACTAATATTTGAATTATAACCCATCCATAAAGGAGGAGACACATGGCCAGGATCGTTGTCGTCGGTGCGGGCATCGGTGGTGTACCCGCGGCTTATGAACTGAAAGCCCGGCTGGGCAAGGGGCATGAAGTGACGCTCGTCAACGCGGGCGATTACTTCCAGTTCGTTCCTTCCAACCCGTGGGTCGCGGTGGGCACACGCACGCGGGACGCAATCACCGTGCCGCTGCGTCCGCATCTGGAGAAGAAGGGCATCGCGTTCGTCGCGCAGGCTGTCACCGCCGTACAGCCCGAGAAGAACACGCTGCAACTCGTCGATGGCAGCACGCTCGAATACGACTACCTCGTGCTGACGACCGGCCCCCGGCTGGCCTTCGAGGAAGTGCCCGGCGCCGGGCCGACGGACGGGCATACGCACTCGATCTGCACGACCGACCACGCCGAGCGAGCCCATGCGGCTTACCAGGACTTCCTGCACAACCCCGGCCCGGTGATCGTCGGCGCGATGCCCGGCGCCAGCTGCTTCGGCCCGGCCTACGAGTTCGCCTTCATCCTCGAATCAGCGCAGCCGGGGGTACCGCAACATCTTCGCGGCGGGCGTGTGCGTGGCCATTCCGCCGGTGGAGGTGACCCCAGTGGCAACCGGTGCGCCGAAGACCGGCTACATGATCGAGACGATGGTCACCGCCATCGTGGACAACATCGCCGCCGACCTGGAAGGGAAGGAGGCGAAGGCCAAGGGCACGTGGAACGCGATCTGCCTTGCGGACATGGGCGACAGTGGCGCGGCCTTCGTCGCCTTGCCGCAGTTGCCGCCGCGCAACGTCAACTGGTTCCGCAAGGGCAAGTGGGTCCATCTGGCCAAGGTCGCCTTCGAAAAGTACTTCCTGCACAAGGTGAAGGCGGGTACATCCGAGCCGATCTACGAGAAGTACATCCTCAAGGCGTTGGGTATCCTGCGGCTGGAGGGCAAGCCTCTCAACGGGGAGAAATCCGAAGTTCGATGATGCGTCCGGTCCGTGTCAGACCGGCGAGAAAATCCGGGCCGGTGAAGGTCTGATGATCCTTGACCAGGGCGCGGATCTGACGGACGGGAAAACCTTCATTGGCCAGTACGCTTCGCAGGCGACGAACCCGCAAGCCAAGCGTGACAGGGTTGTAGCGGGTGGCCGGAAAATCGCCGAAGCCGGCGATACGGATCTGGGCCGCCGGTATGGCCTGCAGCAGGCTGACGATTTCCACCAGCAGGGCCGTGAATTCCGGCGAGAGCTCCCGTCCATCGTCGAGGAAGGCGCTCCGGGTGTCCAGGAACAAGTCGATGCTGTCGGGGCTCTCGCTGCTACGGATCTGGATGTTCAGGGCGCGTGCACGCTCTTCGAGCGTAGCCACGATGTTCGACCAACCGGAATGCCGTAATTGTGGATGAGGTTTGTCTATGCTTTCCGGCGGCACCGATACGACATCGTCTGGCGTTGCTGCAATGGCCTGGCAGCCGATCAGGCTGGCGATAGCAAGAAGGGACAACAACCAGAGACGCAGGACGGGCGAGACTGTCAGGCTCATGAAGGAATTGTCGGGCAATCATGGACGGGGCGCCGATCTTGCCGCATCTATTGAATATGGTCCATATCGTGCGTAAAAGCATCACTTTTGCTGCGGCTGATCCCTATAAGTGCGTGCCCCAACTTGCGCAAGCACCGCGGCCTCACTATATTCAGCGACCTTGAAACCCACCTACCCCAGAGGAGCCCGTAGTTCATGAAAAAGTCCGCCCTGTTGACCGTGCTGTGTGCCGCCGTGCTGGCCGCCTGCTCGTCGAACGCGCCGAAGACCGCCGCTACCACCGAGCAACCGGTTGAGGCGCCCAAGGCCGCGACCGCTCCGATCCCCGCCGCCGGCATGTCCGCTGCAGAACTCGAAGCCCGCAAGATCGCCGAAGAGCGTGCCGCGCTGGCCAAGCAGAGCGTTTACTTCGCCTTCGACAAGTTCAACGTCGAAGCCAAGTACGCCGACGTGCTCAAGAACCAGGCTGCGTTCACCAACGCCCACGCCAGCGACGCGATCAGCATCGAAGGCAACGCCGACGAACGCGGTAGCCGCGAGTACAACCTGGCCCTCGGCCAGAAGCGTGCCGAAGCCGTGCGCAAGGCGCTAGTCACGATGGGCGTGTCCGACTCCCGCCTGGAAGCCGTCAGCTTCGGTTCCGAGAAGCCCCGTGCCGACTGTCACGAAGAGAAGTGCTACGCCGAGAACCGTCGCGTGGACTTCAACCACAAGGACAAGTAATTCGCGTCCTGCCGCTTCAGTCCTGAACTGAACCGGCCGGACAGCGTGTTCCGGCCGGTGGCGTGGCGAGGCCCGCTGAACTCTCCCCAAGAGGGAAGGATTCAGCGGGCCTCGTGTTTTTTGGGGCAGGAAAAACGCCGCCCCGTGCGTCAGCTGGTGGTGGAGGTGGCGCCGCGCAGCAGTTCGAGCTGCTCATCGCGGCGGCGGGCGAAGCGCTGCTGCCAGTCGGACGGCTGCGTGCACAGGCTGACCTGGACGGCAGTGACCTTGTATTCCGGGCAGTTGGTGGCCCAGTCCGAGTTGTCGGTGGTGATCACGTTGGCGCCGGATTCGGGGAAGTGGAAGGTGGTGTAGACCACGCCCGGCTGCATGCGCTCGGTGATGGTCGCGCGCAACACCGTCTCACCGGCCCGGCTGGCGATGCCGACCCAGTCGCCGTCGCGGATGCCCCGGTCTTCCGCGTCCACCGGATGGATCTCCAGCCGGTCCTCGTCGTGCCAGGCCACGTTGGCGGTGCGGCGGGTCTGGGCGCCCACGTTGTACTGGCTGAGGATGCGGCCGGTGGTGAGGATCAGCGGGAAGCGCCGGGTGACCTTCTCGGTGGTCGGCACGAAGGCGGTCAGCATGAAGCGCCCCTTGCCGCGGACGAAGCCACCGACGTGCATGGTCGGCGTGCCGTCGGGCGCAGCCTCGTTGCACGGCCACTGGATGCTGCCCTTTTGCTCCAGCAGTTCATAACTGACGCCGTGGAAGCTGGGCGTCAGGCGGGCGATCTCGTCCATGATCTCCGACGGCTGGGCGTAGTGCATCGGGTAGCCCAACGCGGCGGACAGCGCCAGCGTGGTTTCCCAATCTGCCTTGCCGGCCAGCGGTGGCATCACTTTGCGCACGCGGGAGATGCGCCGCTCGGCATTGGTGAAGGTGCCGTCCTTCTCGAGGAAGCTGGAGCCGGGCAGGAAGACGTGCGCCCACTTGGCGGTTTCATTGAGGAACAGATCCTGCACCACCACGCACTCCATCTGCGCCATGGCGGCTTCCACGTGCTGGGTGTTGGGGTCGGACTGCACGATGTCCTCGCCCTGGATGTACATGCCCTTGAAGCTGCCATCCAGCGCCGCGTTGAACATGTTGGGAATGCGCAGGCCAGGCTCCGGATCGATGCGCACCTGCCAGGCGTCCTCGAAGAGGGCGCGGGTGGTGGCGTCCGACACATGGCGGTAGCCGGGCAGCTCGTGGGGGAAGGAGCCCATGTCGCAGCTGCCCTGCACGTTGTTCTGGCCGCGCAGCGGATTGACGCCGACACCGGGCCTGCCGACGTTGCCGGTGGCCATGGCCAGGTTGGCGATGCCCATCACGGTGGTCGAGCCCTGGCTGTGCTCGGTGACGCCGAGGCCGTAGTAGATCGCCCCATTGCCGGCCTGGGCATACAGGCGGGCGGCGGCACGGATGTCCGCGGCCGGCACGCCGGTGACGGGCTCGGCCGCTTCCGGGGAGTTCTCCGCCAGGGACACGAACTCACGCCAGGCTTCGAAGGCTTCCTGTTCGCAGCGCTCGGCCACGTAGGCGTCGTCCACCAGGCCTTCGGTGACGATGGTGTGGGCCAACGCATTGACCATCGCCACGTTGGTGCCGGGGCGCAGCTTGAGGTGATGGACGGCGGCCACGTGGGGCGCGCGCACCAGGTCGATGGCGCGTGGATCGACGACGATCAGCTGTGCGCCCTGGCGGATGCGTTTCTTGAGCAGGGAGCCGAACACCGGGTGGCCGTCGGTGGGGTTGGCGCCGATCACCATCACCACGTCGGCCTTCAGTACCGACGCGAAATCCTGAGTGCCGGCGGACTCGCCCAGGGTTTGCTTGAGGCCGTAGCCGGTCGGCGAGTGGCAGACGCGGGCGCAGGTGTCCACGTTGTTGTTACCGAAGGCGGTACGCACCAGCTTCTGCACCAGGTAGGTCTCTTCGTTGGTACAGCGGCTGGAAGTGATGCCGCCCACCGCGCCGCGGCCGTACTTGGCCTGGATGCGTTTGAACTCGCCGGCGGCGTAGGCCAGCGCCTCGTCCCAGCTGACCTTCTGCCAGGGTGCGTCGATGCTCGGCCGGATCATCGGCGTGGTAATGCGGTCGGCGTGGGTGGCGTAGCCCCAGGCGAAGCGGCCCTTCACACAGGCGTGGCCCTGGTTGGCGCCGCCGTCCTTGGCCGGGACCATGCGCACTACCTGGTTGCCCTTGACCTCGGCCTTGAAGGAGCAGCCGACGCCGCAATAGGCGCAGGTGGTGGTGACGCTGCGCTCGGCTTGGCCGAGCTGGATTACCGATTTCTCCATCAGCGTGGCGGTCGGGCAGGCATTCACGCAGGCACCGCAGGACACGCATTCGGAGTCCATGAAGGCCTGGTCCTGGCCCGGCGACACGCGGGAGTCGAAGCCCCGACCGGAGATCGTCAGCGCGAAGGTCCCCTGGGTTTCCTCGCAGGCCCGTACGCAGCGGTTGCAGACGATGCACTTGGCCGGGTCGTAGCTGAAGTAGGGGTTGGACTCGTCCTTGCAGGGTTCGCTGAAGTGGTTCTCGCCCTTGAAGCCATAGCGCACCTCGCGCAGGCCGACGACGCCGGCCATGTCCTGCAGCTCGCAGTTGCCGTTGGCGGAGCAGGTCAGGCAGTCGAGCGGGTGGTCGGAGATATACAGCTCCATCACGTTACGGCGCAGCTCGGCCAGTTTGGGGGTCTGGGTGCGCACGACCATGCCGGCTTCCACCGGCGTCGTGCACGAGGCCGGGAAGCCCTTGCGGCCTTCCACCTCCACCAGGCACAGGCGGCAGGAGCCGAAGGGTTCCAGGCTGTCGGTGGCGCACAGCTTGGGGATCGAACAGCCGGACTGGCCGGCGGCGCGCATGATGCTGGTGCCGGCGGGCACGCAGACTGGCTGGCCGTCGATGAGCAGGCTGACCGGGGTGTCGGATTCGCGGGCCGGGGTGCCGAAATCGGTGTCGCGGGGCAGGGACATGGGACGTTCCTTATTCGGCAGTGACCGGCGCGATGCCGAAATCCTGCGGGAAATGGGTGAGGGCGGATTTGACGGGGTAGGGGGCCATGCCACCCAGCGCGCACAGGGAGCCGTTCAGCATGGTGTCGCACAGGCTGTCGA
Organism: Zoogloea sp. JDB1; assembly: GCF_056724025.1. Taxonomy (NCBI): domain Bacteria; kingdom Pseudomonadati; phylum Pseudomonadota; class Betaproteobacteria; order Rhodocyclales; family Zoogloeaceae; genus Zoogloea; species Zoogloea sp. JDB1. The sequence goes on along the minus strand of NZ_CM161496.1, from coordinate 3,756,966 downwards.
GGAGGGCCAGGTTGGCGTCCCGCGCCTCGCCGGCGATGATGCGGTCGATGACCTCCACGCCGCGCGTCGAGCCGATGCGGCACGGCGTGCATTTCCCGCAGGATTCGGTTGCGCAGAACTCCATCGCGTAGCGCGCCAGCCTGGCCATGTCGGCTGTGTCGTCGAAGGCGACCAGCCCGCCGTGGCCGATCATCGCGCCCATCGCCGCATAGGTCTCGTAGTCGAGGGGGGCATCGAATTGTGACTCCGGTACGTAGGCGCCCAGCGGGCCGCCGACCTGCACGGCGCGGATGGGCCGGCCGCTGGCGGAACCGCCGCCGTAGTCGAGCAGCAGCTCGCGCAGGGTGATACCGAAAGCCTTCTCCACCAGGCCGGGGTGGCGCAGGTTGCCGGCCAGCTGAAAGGGCAGCGTGCCGTGGGAGCGGCCCATGCCGTAGTCCCGGTAGAAGGCGGCACCGCGGGCGAGGATCAGCGGTACCGCGGCGAGGCTCATCACGTTGTTGATCACCGTCGGCTTGCCGAACAGGCCCTGGATGGCCGGCAGCGGCGGCTTGAAGCGCACGATGCCGCGCTTGCCCTCCAGGCTCTCGAGCATCGCGGTTTCTTCGCCGCACACGTAGGCGCCGGCGCCGAGGCGGACTTCAAGCTCGAAGCTGCGGCCCGAGCCGGCCACGTCGTTGCCCAGCCAGCCCGCTTCGCGGGCTTTGGCGATGGCCTGCTGCAGGGCGTGGAAGGCGTGGGGGTATTCGGAGCGCAGGTAGATGTAGCCGTGCCGCGCGCCCACCGCCAGGCCGGCGATGGTCATGCCCTCGATGAGGCAGTAGGGGTCGCCTTCCATCAGCATGCGGTCGGAGAAGGTGCCGGAGTCGCCTTCGTCGGCGTTGCACACCACGTATTTGTCCGGCCCGGCGGCGTGCAGCACGGTGTTCCACTTGATGCCGGTCGGGAAGGCCGCGCCACCGCGCCCGCGCAGGCCGGAGTCGGTGACTTCCTTGACGATGGCGGCACCGTCCAGGCCGACCGCCTTCAGCAGGCCCTCGAAGCCACCGTGGGCTTCGTAGTCGGCAAGGGACAGCGGATCGGTGATGCCGACACGGCGGAAGGTCAGGCGCTCCTGGCCGGCCAGGAAGGGAATGTGCTCGGTCAGGCCGTGGCCCAGGCGATGCATGCCGCCTTCGTGGAAACCGGCGTCGAACAGGGCCGGTACGTCCTCCGCCGTCACCGGGCCGAAGGCCAGGCGACCGGCGTGGGCGTCCACCTCGACGAGGGGCTCCAGCCAGTACATGCCACGGGAGCCGTTGCGCACGAGTTCGATGTCGATGCCGCGGGCGGCGGCTTCTGCGGCGATGGCCTGGGCCACGTCCTCGGCACCGACCGACTGCGCGCCGGAATCGATGGGAACGAAGATGCGGATGCTCATGCCGGCACCTCCTCGCGCAGCCCCTCGACGACGCGGTCGAAGCGGGCACAGCTGACCCGGCCGAGGATCTCGTCACCGATGCGGATGGCTGGCGAACAGGCGCAGTTGCCGAGGCAGTAGACCGGTTCGAGGCTGATGGCGCCGTCCGGCGTGGTCTGGTGCCAGTCGATGCCGAGGCTGCGCTTCGCGTGCTCTTCCAGCGCCACGCCACCTTTGGCCTGGCAGGACTCGGCACGGCACACCTGGACCACGTGGCGTCCGGGCGGCGTCGTGCGGAAGTGGTGATAGAAGCTGATGACGCCGTGGATCTCGGCGCGGCTCTGGTTGAGTGCGGTGGCGATGACGGGGATCGCCTCGGGCGGTACCCAGCCGAGGGCGTCCTGTATCGCGTGCAGCATCGGCAACAGGGCGCCGGGCCGGGTGCGATGGGTTTCCACCGCGGCATGGATCGCTGCGAGGCGGTGGTCGGACGGGGCGGGTGTCGCGGACATGGCATTCCTCAAGGTGCGAAACGGCGGGGCGCCGGATTCGATTTGCAGGGAATGGTAGCCGGGCTGGCCGTGGAGCGACATCGAGAAAAGTCGAACGCTTGTTCGACGTCGCCGAAGGGCCATGCGCAACCAAAGCCGCGACCGTCACAAGAATATAACTAAAGATATACATACTCCGGCGCTCCCGCAGATCGTTTCTTTCTGTTTCGCGGTGCCGGCCGTTCGGTTCCGGGTGCGATGGAAGGGGCGACGCGGCTTTGTCCATTCCTATTGATACCAAGCATGAATATCCGACATCGCATCATCCTGCTGGTCGTCCTGAGCCTGACGGCGATGCTGTCCATCGGCGGTTATGCCGCCTTGCAGTCCCGCTGGAACGCTTCCGAAGTGCGCATCGTCACCGAGGGCATCGTGCCCAGTGCACTGGCGTCGGCCGACCTGGTCGCCCACCTGAAGGACGTCCAGCTGACGACGATGGAGCTGGTCTCCGCGCCGGACGCCAAGCTGGCGCTGCAGACCGAGGACAAACTGAAGACCGACAAGGCGGCCCTCAAGGAGGCCATCGAACAGCAGGGCGCACAAGCCACCAGCGACACCCAGCGGGGCCTCGTCGTACAGGCGAGGGAAAGCCTGGACAACTATTTTGCGGCCATCGACGACGCGACCCGCTTCAAGCTGTCCGGCCAGAAGGAGATGGCCGAGGCCGCCCTGTTCGGTGCAGTGGGCGAGTACCAGCGCGAGATCCAGTCGGTCGTCGAAACCCTGCGCATCGAGAAGAACCGCAGCAAGGACGGCGCCATCACCGCCCTCAACGACAGCCTGGCGCAGACCGTGACCGGCATTTCGGCGGCGGCGCTGACTGCGCTGGCGATCCTCGCGGCGGTCGGCGGCATGCTGTACCGCCAGGTGGTGCGGCCGATCGGCCGCATGCAGTCGATGATGACCGAGATCGCGACGAGCCAGGACTTCAGCCGCCGCCTGCCGGTCGAGCGGGAGGACGAGATCGGCCGCTCCATCGTTGCCTTCAACACGATGCTCGCCAAGATCGAGGAAAGCTCGGCGCAGCTGCGCCAGAAGACTGCCGACATCCAGACCATGCTGCAGAACATGCCCCAGGGCATCCTGACCATTGCCGACGGCAACCGCGTGCATCCGGAGTATTCGGCTTACCTCGAGAGCATCTTCGAGACGCAGGACATCGCCGGGCGCGACATGATGGAGCTGGTGTTTTCCGGTACCAACCTGGGTTCCGATCTGCTGTCGCAGATCGAGGCCGTCGGCGGCGCCTGCATCGGCGAGGACGCGATGAATTTCGAGTTCAACGCCCACCTGCTGCCCGGCGAGATCGAGAAGACCCTGGCCGACGGGAAGGTGAAGATCCTCGACCTCAACTGGTCACCGATCACCGATGCGGACGGCAACACCGTGCGCCTGCTGCTGTGCGTGCGCGATGTGACCGAGCTGCGCAAGCTGGCCGCCGAGGCCAACGAGCAGAAGCGCGAGCTGGAGATCATCGGCGAGATCCTGGCGGTCAGCCAGGAGAAGTTCCATGAGTTCATCGCCGGCGCCCTCAGGTTCGTGGACGAGAACGAAGCCTTGATCCGCCAGCGCGACGAGGCGCAGACCGGCACCGTCGACCGCCTGTTCCGCAACATGCACACCATCAAGGGCAACGCCCGGACCTACGGCCTGCTGCACCTGACCAACCTGGTGCACGAGGCGGAACAGACCTACGAGGCTCTGCGGGGTACGCGCCCGGCCATCGCCTGGGACCAGGAACAGCTGCTCGAAGAGCTGAACGGCGTGCGCGCCGAGGTGGAACGTTACGCCCGCATCAATGAGGTCAGTCTGGGCCGCAAGGGGCCGGGCCGTCGTGGCGGCGTCGAGCGCTACCTGATGGTGGACCGGGAGCAGATCCAGCACACCTTGCAGCGCCTGGAAACGGTGAACACCGGCAACATGCGGGAACTGGTCGCCGCCCGTGACGAGGTGCATCGCGTGCTGCGCCTGCTCGGCACCGAATCCATCAGCCACGTGCTGTCCGGCATCTTCGATTCCCTGCCGTCGCTGGCCCGGGAACTCGGCAAGGTGGTGCCGATGGTTTCCATCGACGACAACGGCTACGTGGTGCGCAGCCAGGCCGGCAGCCTGCTGAAGAACGTCTTCATGCACCTGATCCGCAACGCGGTGGATCACGGCCTTGAAACGGTGGACGAGCGCATTGCCGCCGGCAAGCCGCTGGCCGGCTTGATTTCCCTCGATGCGAGCGTGCGTGACGGGCAGTTCCAGCTGGCGCTGCGCGACGACGGGCGCGGCCTGGCGCTGGCGCGCATCCGCCGCATCGCGGTCAACAAGGGCCTGATCGGCGAGGATGCGCAGCTCGACGACGTGACGACGGCCCGGCTGATCTTCCAGGCGGGTTTCTCGACGGCCAGCCACGTGACCGAGGTGTCCGGCCGCGGCGTCGGCATGGACGCAGTGCTCGACTTCGTGAAGCGCGAGCACGGGCGCATCGAAATCATGTTCCTGGACGATGCCGAAGGCGCCGATTTCCGCCAGTTCCAGATCGTCGTGAGCCTGCCCGACAGCTTTGCAGTACGTGTGGACATCGGGCCGGACGCCCGCGACGCGGAGCTTCCGGCGGCCGACAAGGCTCTGCAGGCAGCGGTTTGAGGGGACGAGCATGGATATGAACAGCGACAAACTGATCGTCAGCAAGGTGCTGATCCTCGACGACGCGGTCGGGCATTTCGACGGCCTCAAGGCTTTCTGCGGTGACGCCGGCCTGCTCGGCATCCGGCCGCATGGCGACGCCGGCAGCGTGATGGGCATCCTGCGTTCCAACGTGGACCTGGGCGGCATCATGCTTTACGAGAACTACGGCGGCCCGGCTGGCGAAGGACTGGGCCTGGCCCGGGAGATCCACGCATTGCGCCCCGAACTGCCGATTTTTCTGCGCCGCGACGCGACGGCCAGCGTGGCCGGCCTGACCGAGCGGGACGCGGCGATGTTCCGCTGCGCCTACACGCTGCAGGACCTGCAACACCTGCGCGCCTCCCTCGATGCGTCGATCTTCAGCCGGGTCTATCCCAACGATCTGGTGCGCGGCATTGCGGAGATGACGCGGGCTTCGCTGGAAAGCCTGTTCCACGGCTGCGACGTGGACATGGAAACCCCCTACCTGGTGAAGGACCGGATCATCCACGGCGAAGTGTTCACGATGATCGCCATCGAGAGCAACTGGTGTCGCGGCTACATGATGCTGCAGGCCTCGGAGAGCGCCTTGCTGCGCCTGCTGGGCGAGGACTGCGCAGAGCGCGAGCCGATGGGGTTCCGCGAGCTCAACAACGTGCTCGGCGAGGCCACCAACCTGATCTGGGGTTCGTTCAAGAACCGCTATGTGGGGACGACCGACACAGGGCTCCACGGCCAGACCCAGGTGCCGATCATCATCAATCATCACCGCAACTACATCTCCTTCGGCTCGGAGGATCCCCAGCTGTGCTTCAAGTACACCTTGCGTCCGCAGGGCCGCGGGGATGTGGCGGTGCCGGTGTACCAACGCTTCGTGTTCAACCTGAGCTGGTCGCCGGAAGCCTTTCACGAAAATCCGTCCGTCGAGGCGCTGGTCGAATCCGGCGAACTCGAACTGTTCTGAACGTCCGTTTTTCAATTTTGAGGAGTATTTCCCATGGCACAGGTTTTGGTTGTCGATGATTCCAGCACGGTCCGTAACGAAGTCTGCGATTTCCTGAAGGCCAACGGCCTGACGGTCAGCGCGGCGGTGGATGGCCGTGACGGGCTGGACAAGCTGAAGGCGGACCCGGGCATCAAGCTGGTCGTCAGCGACGTGAACATGCCCAACATGGACGGCCTGACGATGGCCGAGAAGATCCGCAGCGAGCAGCGCAACGCCAGCGTCAACATCATCATGCTGACCACCGAAAACAGCCCGACGATGAAGGAGCGCGGCAAGGCAGCCGGCGTCAAGGGCTGGATCGTCAAGCCCTTCAATGGCCCGGCGGTGGTCGGCTCGCTGAAGAAGCTGGTCGGCTGAGGCGCGCGGGAACGCGGAAACATCGATGGAAACGGGATTGAACGCCTTCCTGGTCGCGCTGCTCGGCGGCAGCCTCGCCACCTCCGTGTGGTGGTCGAAATGGACGCAGGTCCGCAGGAGCCATCGTTCGGCCCTGGCCGAGCGGGACCGGCTCATCGACGAGCTCGGGCCGCGCATCCCGCCGGCCGAGGCGGAAGCGACGCGGGCCTCGCTGCAGGCGCGCATCGATGCGCTGGAGCAGCACCTCGCAGCCCAGCAGGGCAGCCACCAGGCGGCGCTCGCCCGTAGTCGCGAGGAGGCCGAGGCGGCGAGCGCCGCTGCCCTCGCGGCGCTGGAGGCGGCGCACCAGCAGAAGCTGGCCGAGCAACGTAGTGCGCTGGCCACAGAGCAGGGCGCCTGGCAGGGGAACGTGGCGTCCCTGCAGGGCATGATCCGCAGCCTGGAGCGCTGGCACGGCGAGATGCAAGCCATCCTGCGCAACAACCAGGAGCTGAAGAAGCAGAACGAGCAGTTTCAGAACATCAACAAGAGCGTGGTGATGCTCGCCCTCAATGCGTCCATCGAGGCGGCCCGCGCCGGCGAGCAGGGCCGGGGCTTCTCGGTTGTCGCCGACGGCGTGCGCGACCTGGCGCTGACCTCCACACGCCTGGCCCAGGACTACAAGACCAACCTGGACAAGAACGACCTGATCACTACGACTACCTTCCAGGACATGCAGGCCAGCGGCAACATGATCCGCACGGCGCTGTTCGGGCTCGGCGCAACCACGGACCGCATCGCCCGGATCGTCGCCGGGCAGGACGGGGCGCATGATTAGCCGGGATGCGCGGGAGTCCATCGAATGGCTGTTCGACAAGGCCATTCGCGAGCACAGCGTGAATGCTGCGTCGGACCGCTGCGAGATCCATCCGCACGCCGGCCGGGATGAGGCGGGGAGCGGCTCCAGCGCCGATCTGGTGGTGCTCAACATTTCGTCCTACCTGTTCAGGATCGTTGCGCTGTTCGAGTTCGAGCGGGACGGCGGGATGAGGAGCCACCTGGCCGGGCTGGCGGGTCTCGATGAGCGGACGCTGGACGAAAATGTGCTGTTCGATGCCTACGCGGAATTTGTGAACATGGTGTGCGGCGCGGTCAATCGCGGGCTGTCGGCACGTTTTCATGCAGGCATGTCGACGCCCTTCTTCCTGGAAAGCGCCTGTGTGGATCACGTGGCGATCCTGCAGCCGACCGAGATCATGGCGCTGACGGCCACGATCAACGACACCGCCCGCTTCAGGCTGACCCTGTGCGTGCAGGTGGCAAGCAACGAGACACTGGATTTCCGCGTCGAGCGGCATGAAGAGCAGCAGGTTGAGTCAAGTGGCGAACTGGAGTTCTTCTAGCGACTTGCCGGGGCATTCTCAAGTGATTATTTCACTTGCATATAAATGCAGAATAGCTAAACTTCACGGCGCGACACCTTGATGAGTCATCTCCATCCTGGTGTCGTTCTGTAGATGACTCCCAGCTTTTGTCCGGCCACCCCCCTGGCCGGCTTTTTTTTGCCCTCTGTTCTTGCCTTTCGCTCCGTCCACGCTCCGGGGCAATCGATCCATGAGCGCCGTTTTCGCCATTTTTTAGCGGATCGACCTCAATTTTTTTCATTTTTGTTCGCTAACAGTGCCGTCCAAACTGGTTAGGCACAAAAACAATGACGAACACCGCTTCCCGATTCGAGAACACCCGGCTCCTGCTCGTCGAGCCATCGACCCTGCAGGCCAAGATCATCCAGCGGGAATGCGAGGAAATTGGACTGACTCGCGTCCGCACGGTCGGCAGCTCCGCGGAAGCCCTGGAGGCGATGCGCGTGGAGCGGCCGGACGTGGTGCTCAGCGCCCTCTATCTGCCGGATCTGCCCGGTACCGAGCTGGTGGCGGCGATGCGCACCGATCCGCGTCTTGAGGATGTGGCCTTCATCCTGATTTCCAGCGAAACCCGCCCGCAGGCCCTCGACCCCGTACGGCAGGCCGGCCTGTGCGGCATCCTGCCCAAGCCCTTCGATGCGTCCCAGCTGGCCAGGGCGATCAGCCGCACGATGGATCTGCTCGGCACTCGACGCGATCTGGAGAACGAGGTCGACCTGGAGGAGGTGCGCGTACTGCTGGTGGACGACAGCCCCAATGCGCGCAAATTCATCCGGCGCATCCTGTCCAACCTGGGTCTGCAGCACTTCATCGAAGCGGATAACGGGCGGGAGGCCGTGGTGCTGCTCGGTGACACGATGGTCGACCTGATCGTCACCGACTACAACATGCCGGAGATGGATGGTCGGGAGCTCGTCGAATACGTGCGAACCCGCAGCTGGCAGCAAGCCGTGCCGATCCTGATGGTCACCAGCGAATCGGACGCCGGCCGCCTGGCCGCGGTAGAGCAGGCCGGCGTGTCAGGCATCTGCGACAAGCCGCTGGAGACGGACATGCTGCTCGACCTGCTCACTACCATGCTCCAGCGCGATCAGGACTGACCCGGCGACGAATCAGGCCTTCACGGCCTCCAGCAGGTCGCGGGCAGCCTTGACCCGTGCCTTGATGTCCGGCATCGACAGCTTGCGTACCAGCTTGTCCGGGCCGGACATGCGGATGCCGCGGTCCTTCTGCATCAGCAGGATGACCTTGGTCGGATCGATCGGCGCGGTGGCTTCGAACTGTACCGACAGCTGGGATTCGGACGCGTCCAGCTTGGCCACGCCGAAAGGCTTGACCAGCATGCGCAGGCGGTGGGTTTCGAGCAGTGCGTGGGCCTGCGGCGGCATCTCGCCGAAGCGGTCGATGAGTTCTTCCTGCAGGGCTTGCAGGTCGTCCTCCGTCTCGCAGTTGGCAAGACGCTTGTAGAGGGTCAGCCGCTCCTGCACGTCGCTGCAGTAGTCGTTGGGCAGCAGGGCGGGGGCATGCAGGTTGATCTCCGACACCACTTCCAGCGGCTGGCTCAGGTCCGGTTCCTTGCCTTGCTGCAGGTCGCGCACTGCACGCTTGAGCATCTCGGTGTACAGGCTGACGCCGACCTGCTGCATCTCGCCGGACTGGTTTTCGCCGAGCACTTCGCCGGCGCCGCGGATCTCCAGATCCTGCATCGCCAGATAGAAGCCGGAACCCAGCTCTTCCATCATGGTGATCGCCTCCAGGCGTTTTTGGGCCTGGGCGGTCGGCTTGGCGTGGGCGTCGGTGAGCAGGTAGGCGTAGGCCTGGTGGTGCGAGCGGCCGACCCGGCCACGCAGCTGGTGCAGCTGGGCCAGGCCGAAGCGGTCGGCCCGGTTGATGATGATGGTGTTGGCGGTCGGGATGTTGATGCCGGTCTCGATGATCGTCGTACACAGCAGCAGGTTGGCCTTCTGCGTCGTGAAGTCGCGCATCACGCGCTCCAGCTCGCGCTCCGGCAGCTGGCCGTGGCCGATCACGATGCGCGCCTCGGGTAGCAATTCCTCGAGGGATTCGCGCATGTTCTCGATGGTCTCGACCTCGTTGTGCAGGAAGTACACCTGCCCGCCGCGCTTGAATTCGCGGATCACCGCCTCGCGGACGATACCCTTGCTGTGGCGTTGCACGAAGGTCTTGATGGCGAGGCGCTTCTGCGGCGCGGTGGCGATCACCGAGAATTCCCGCAGCCCTTCCAGCGCCAGGCCCAGCGTACGCGGGATCGGCGTGGCGGTGAGGGTCAGGATGTCCACCTCGCTGCGCAGGGCCTTCAGGCCTTCCTTCTGGCGCACGCCGAAACGGTGTTCCTCGTCGATGATGACGAGGCCCAGGCGCTTGAAGGTGACGTCCTTCTGCAGCAGCCGGTGGGTGCCGATGAGGATGTCCACCTTGCCCTCGCCGAGCTGCTTGATGGCCTCGGCCTGTTCCTTGGCGCTCTTGAAACGGGACAGCTCGGCGACCCGGATCGGCCAGTCGGCGAAGCGGTCGGCGAAGGTCTGGTAGTGCTGTTCGGCCAGCAGTGTTGTCGGGCACAGCACAACCACCTGCTTGCCATCGGCCACCGCGATGAAAGCGGCGCGCAGCGCGACTTCGGTCTTGCCAAAGCCCACGTCGCCGCAAACAAGACGATCCATCGGCTTCCCGGACTTCATGTCGGCGATGACGGCCTCGATGGCGGCCAGTTGGTCCGGTGTCTCCTCGAAGCCGAAGCCTTCGGCGAAGGCCTCCAGGTCGTGCTGCTTGAAGTCGAACTTGTGGCCCTTGCGTGCCGCCCGCTGGGCGTACAGCGCGAGCAGCTCGGCGGCCGTGTCGCGGACCTGCTGGGCGGCCTTCTTCTTGGCCTTCTCCCACTGGCCGGAGCCGAGGGTGTGCAGACTGACCGCTTCCGGATCGGCACCGGCGTAGCGGGTGATCACATGCAGCTGGGCGACCGGTACGTAGAGCTTGTCGCCGTTGGCGTATTCCAGGTGCAGGAACTCAGTCTGCCCTTCGCCGAGGTCCATGTGCACCAGGCCCATATAGCGGCCGATGCCGTGGCTGGAGTGGACGACCGGATCGCCTTCCTTCAACTCGGACAGGTCGCGTAGCCAGCCTTCGACGGTGGCCGCCTTGCGGCTGTCACGACGGGTGCGCGTGCGGGCGGTGGCGGCGTAGAGCTCCGATTCTGTGACGACCGCCAGCCTGGCTTCCGGCAGGATGAAGCCTGCCGCCAGGGGCCCGGTGCCAAGGGCAAGACCCGTGTCACCGCCGAGGAAGGCGTCGAAATCCGCCGTCGCCGCTGGCTTCAGGCCGTACTCGGCGAAGAACTCGGCGATGGTCTGCTGGCGGCCGGCCGATTCGGCAAGGATCAGCACGCGGCCCGGGAAACCGTTGGTGAATGCCTTCAGGCGGTGCAGCGGATCGCTGGCCTTGCGCTCCACGGACACATCCGGCAACGCCTGGGTCGGGCCGTCGCCGCCTGTTTCCGGGATGGCCAGGCGGGTGCGCTCCTTGAGAGCGACGAAGAAGGCTTCTTCAGACAGGAACAACTGGTCCGGTGGCAGGATCGGCCGGGTCTTGTCACCACCGAGCAGCTGGTGGCGGCTGCGGGCGTCCTTCCAGAAGGCCTCGATGGCACCCGGCACGTTGCGGTGGAGCAGCACCGGCGCGTTGCCGGGCAGGTAGTCGAAGAGCGTCGCGGTCTCGTCGAAGAACAGCGGCAGGTAGTACTCGATGCCCGCCGGCGCAATGCCGTGGGAGACATCCTTGTAGATCGGGCTGCGCGAAGGGTCGCCCTCGAAGGCCTCGCGGAAGCGGCCGCGGAAACGCGTGCGGCCAGTCTCGTCCATCGGAAACTCGCGGGCCGGCAGCAGGCGGACTTCCTTCACCGGGAACACCGTGCGCTGGGTGTCCGGGTCGAAGGTCTTGATGCTCTCCACTTCCTCGTCGAACAGATCGATGCGGTAGGGCAGCGCGGCGCCCATCGGGTAGAGGTCCACCAGGCCGCCGCGCACGCTGTATTCGCCGGGCGACATGACCTGGGTGACGTGGGCGTATCCAGCCACCGTCATCTGCATGCGCAGGCGCTCCACGTCGAGCTTCTCGCCCTGCGTCAGGAAGAAGGTGTAGGCGGCGAGGAAGGCCGGCGGCGCCAATCGGTACAGCGCGGTGGAGGCCGGCACCAGTGCGATGTCGGCTTCGCCGCGGCTGATTGCGTAGAGCGTGGACAGGCGCTCGGAGATCAGGTCCTGGTGCGGCGAGAAGCTGTCGTAGGGCAGCGTTTCCCAGTCCGGCAGCAAGTGCGTGCGCAGGCCGGGCGCCAGCCAGGCGATCTCGTCGGACAGGCGCTGGGCATCCAGCGGATTGGCCGTCACCACCACCAGCATCCGCCCACCTCCCGCCAGACGGGCGATCGCCAGCGCGTCGGAGGAGCCGGTACAGGCCGGGAGGTCCAGGCGCTGGCCGGGCTTGGCCTTGGCATGGACGTCGAAAGCGGGCAGGAGGTCGCGGAAGGAGGGTGAGGCAGTCATGCGGAACGGTGCTGCAGCGGAAACAAGGGGCGAATTATAGGCGCGGGGCTCAGACCCGTGCGATCCGGAAGGTCTCGGCGATGCGGCCTGTCTCGATGCCTACGTCGTTCCAGCTGATCTCGACGACCTGTACTGCATCGTGACGATCCTGGCGGATCAGCGTCGAGCAGCGGGTGCCGTAGCCGGGCGCGCGGATGAAGGCGCTCGACAGCATGCGCTCCCAGGCCAGGCTTACGCCGGTACGCGGCAGGCTGGCATCGGCGGCGGGGCGGTCGTCCCGCAGCAGCGCTTCCAGCGGCGCGGTGTTCGGCAGCGCGCACAGAGCTTTGCCGAGCCGGGACTTGCCGGCCACGGCCTTTGGCCAGGGCGTGTCGAGCAGGTGGTTGGACAGCGCATAAAGCCCGGGTTGCAGGATGTGCGCCGCACCGCTTTCGCTCTCGTAGATGCCGAGGGATTCACCGTCGGACATCAGCAGGTTGAAGGCGTTGTATTGCGGGCCCTCGTGGCGCAGCCGTTCGAGGGTGGAGGCCGTGCTTTCAGCGCTGGCGAGAAAATCCGTGACCAGATGGCCGCGGGACGGTCGTCCGTCACGCTGGCGTTGGGGATCGCGGAAATTCGTCAGGCCGGCGAAACGCCCGTCACGGGTCACACCGAGCCAGGTGCCGCCCGCTTCGAGATCGCGCCCGGCAAAGATCGACGGGCGTTCAGGCCACCAGGCGGCGGCAGCAGCCGGGCGGGTGAAGAACTCGTCCCGATTCGCAGCCACCACCAGCGGAAAGTCCGGATGTGCCTGCCAGGCCAGCAGGATCAGGCACATGGGATGAAACGTTCAGTGTGACGGCGGCCGTCATCCGCGATGAAGCGGGCCACGCCCTGGCGCTCGACCGCCTGTTCGAGGCTGCGCTCGAACTCTGCCGGGGCGCCCACGTCCTCGTAGATCTCCATCCACGTCCAGGGATCGTCGGCCTTGCGCAGGAAGCGCCCGGCGACACCGGTTTCCCGGTGGATGTCGGCCTGCAGCAGATGGAGTACCCGGGCCAGATCGGCTTCAGTGCCGATCCGTACCGGGTAGTAGATGTAGTAATGGGACAGGGCCAAGGAAGGGACTCAGGGCAGGGCGTAGGGCAGGGGAAGGAACTGCACGATGGAGCCGGCCGGCGAGCCCAGGTGGACTTCTGTCGATTCGGCGCTCGATGTCTGCAGCACCACCAGCACGTCGTAACCGCCCTCGGGCGCGGGCGCCGCGCTGACCACTTTGCCGGCGGACTGCTCGCCGAACTCGGGGGAATACACATCGGTACCGGCCAGCGGCGCCGCGGCGATGTCCGCATGCACGCGGAACATGCGCTTCTTGAGTTTGCCCAGGTAATGAGTGCGGGCGACGATTTCCTGGCCCGGGTAGCAGCCCTTGTTGAAGCTCACACCGCCGATCAGCTCGTAGTTGAGCATCTGGGCGACAAACTCTTCCTGGATCGGCTGTGTGACGACCGGCAGGCCTTCGCAGATGTCGATCCACTGCCACGCCGCGGAACCCGCCGGCACGGCACCGGACGCGACAAACTTTTCCCACAGCCCGGAGGCTTCGGACAGCGGTGCGGAAACGATGAAGCGTGCCCCATCCAGGCGCACGACGGTGGCGATGCCGGATGCGGTGGCCCGCGGCGCACCGGGGATGTGCAGTCCGGCGGCCTCGAGCGCCGCACCCGCCTGCGGGCCGGCCAGGCCGATCAGCACGCTGTCACCGCTGTCGTCCATCAGGCGCACCTTGGAACGCAGGATGTACATGGACAGCTTCTTCAGGATCGCGGCGTGGATGTCCGCCGACAGGGTCAGCAGGTAGTCGCTGCCTTCCCGCCATAGCAGGAGGTTGGCGAGCATGCGGCCCTTCGGGCTGTTGAAGCTGGTGAATTGGGCCTCGTTGGGGCCGAGCTTCTTCACGTCGTTGGAGAAGAGGTTGTGGAGCAGCACGCTGGCGTCTTCGCCACTGGCGCGAATCGCGCCGAGGTGCTGCAGCGGCACCACTACGGTACCCTGGGCGGCGAGGATCACATCCTGCCGTTCGTCTTCATGGAACTTGACGGAGAAGTCGGAAAAACTCGCGCCTTTCGCGCCCAGATAATTTTGCCAAGTTGCGTTCATCAGTCTTGTCCTGTCGCAAAAACGAGTCTCAAAGCGGTTTGCGCTATTATGGGCGCTGCCGCACGCGGGGTGCCAGCGCTTTCGAAGCAATAATCAAGCCCTCGTGAATCTGCCAGGACATCCTCCTTTCTTCACTGCATTCGTTCGTTCCCGACGCGCCAAGTTCCCTGATGAAGCGCCTGTTTTTTCGCTTGCTGACCCTGGTCCTGCTGTGCGCTGTCGGCGCCGTCGGACTATTGGCATGGTTCGCACACGCACCGGTGCATTTGCGCCAAAGTCCCCTTGATTTCACCATCGAACCTGGCTCGCCGATGAAGCAGGTGGCTCGCCAGCTCGTCGACGCGGGCGTCGATGTGGAGCCTTTCGGCCTTATCCTCCTTTCCAGGATGACCCGGCAGGCCAACGGGATCAAGGCCGGAAGCTACGAGGTCGAGACGGGCGTCACGCCGCTGGGGCTGCTCGACAAGCTGACCCGCGGGGACGTCACGCAGGCGGAGCTGCCGCTGATCGAAGGCTGGAATTTCCGCCAGTTCCGGGCTGCGCTGGATCGCCATCCCGACCTGCGCCACGACAGCGTGGGCCTTGCCGACGCGGAGATCCTGGAGCGCATCGGCGCCGCCGCTACTCATCCCGAAGGCCTGTTCTTTCCCGACACCTACCTGTTTTCCAAGCGCAGCAGCGACCTGGACATCCTGCGCCGGGCCTACCGGCAGCAGCAGAAGGTCTTGCTGAGGGAGTGGAAGCAGCGGGCTGGCGGGCTGCCCTACAGGAACCCCTATCAAGCGCTGATCATGGCCTCCCTCGTCGAGAAAGAGACTGGGCAGGCCAAGGATCGACCGCTGGTGGCCTCGGTCTTCCTCAACCGCCTGCAGGCCGGCATGCTGCTGCAGACCGATCCGACGGTGATCTACGGCCTCGGCTCGGACTTCGACGGTAACCTGCGCAAGCAACACCTGCAGAACGACACGCCGTACAACACCTACACGCGGCCCGGCCTGCCGCCGACGCCGATCGCAATGCCGGGCGTTGCCGCGCTGCAGGCGGCGCTCCACCCGGCGCGCACTCAATACCTGTATTTTGTCGCCCGTGGTGACGGATCGAGCGCCTTCTCGCGCACCCTCGACGAACACAACCGGGCCGTGGCCCAGTACATCCGGAAACGCAACCCGTGAAATCCCGCTTCATTACTTTCGAAGGCATCGACGGTGCCGGCAAGAGCAGCCAGATCGCCGCGGCCGTCGCATTGATCGAATCCCGTGGCATCGAGGTCGTACAGACCCGCGAGCCGGGCGGCACGCCGCTCGGCGAAAAGTTGCGCGAGATCGTGCTGCACGAGCCGATGCACCTGGAGACGGAAGCACTGCTGATGTTCGCGTCGCGCCGGGAACACCTGGCGCAGCGCATTGAACCGGCCCTGGCGGAAGGCAAGTGGGTGGTGTCGGATCGCTTCACCGATGCGACTTACGCCTACCAGGTCGGTGGGCGCGGGCTGGACGAGGGCCGTTTCGCGGCCCTTGAGCAGTGGGTGCATCCGCACCTGCAGCCGGACCTCACGCTGATCTTCGATCTCGACCCGAAAGTGGCCGCCCAGCGTCTCGCCGGCACCGGCAATGCACCGGACCGCTTCGAGCGGGAACAGGCCGATTTCTTCGCCCGTGTGCGGGACGCCTATCTCAAGCGCGCCGCTGCGGCCCCCCTGCGCGTGAAGGTGGTGGATGCAGGTAATGACCCGGAAACCATCCGTGCCGAGGTGGCGGACATCCTCCTGCGGAACTGTTTCCAATGATCTTCGAATGGCAGAAGCCTCTGTGGCAGCGGGCATTGGATCGGGCTGAACGCATGCCCCACGCGCTGCTGTTCGCCGGCCCGGCCGGTGGCGGCAAACGGATCTTCGCCGAGGCGCTGGCAGCCCGCGTGCTGTGTGCGAATCCCGGGCCGGATGGCTACGCCTGCGGAATCTGTGACGACTGTCTGTGGCGTCAGGCCGGAAATCACCCGGACCTGATACGCGTGGTACCGGAAGCCGACCAGGAGGAGCGCGGCGAAGGCGCCGCCGAGAAGCTGGAAGGCGGCAAGGCGGCCAGCCGCCAGATCGTCATCGAACAGATCCGCGATCTGCAGCAGACACTGACCACTGGCGGGCATCGGGGCAGCCAGCGGGTCGTCATCGTCGATCCGGCAGAGGCGATGAATGTGTTCACCGCCAATGCGCTGCTCAAGCTGCTGGAAGAGCCGACCACCAACGTGCAGTTTCTGCTTGTATCGTCGTCGCCAAAGCGTTTGCTGCCGACCATCCGCAGCCGCTGCCAGACCTGGGCCTTCTCCCGCCCGCCGGCCGACACGGCCGCCCGCTGGCTGGCCGAGCGCCAGGTTGCCGATGCAGAAGCCTTGCTCGCCTTTGCCGGCGGCATGCCGCTGGCCGCGTCGGAACTGGCGGAAGGCGGTGGCGCGGCGGCACTGCGGCGTTTCGTTGCCGATGTGAGCGCGGTGCCGGCCAAGGCGCCGCTGCGTCTGGCCGGGGAGTGGGACAGTTGGCTCAAGAGCAAGGATGCCCAGTCCAGCGGGCTCGACATGGCTACCCTCACGAGCTGGCTGCAGCGCTGGATCGCCGACCTTGTCAGCCTTCGCCTCGGTGGTCCGGTGCGTTTCTTCCCAACCCGGCTGAGCGCACTGCAGGCCATCGCGGACAGGCTGTCCGTTGATACGGCCCTCGGCTGTTACAATGACATCACCCAGTCGCGCCGCGTGGCTCAGCATCCGCTCAACGCGCGACTCTTTCTCGAAGACATGCTTCTGCGGTACGCCCGGAGTATCCAGGCGACCGCGACGACGGTGCGCCGATGAATGAACCCGCTAGGCGGCCGGCCCAGGCCCGGCCCAGCGTCCTGTCCCTGAATATCAGCTCCAAGTCGGCGCTCTATGCCGCCTACATGCCGTTCATCAAGAACGGCGGGATCTTCGTGCCCACGGCCCGCGAATACAAGCTCGGCGACGAGATCTTCATGCTGCTGCAGATCATGGACGATCCCACCAAGCATCCGGTGGCCGGCACGGTGATCTGGCAGACTCCGGCCGGTGCCCAGGGGAACAAGACCCAGGGTATCGGAGTCAAGTTCAGCGAGGACGAAGCCGGGCAGGTGCTGCGCAACCGGATCGAGCAGATTCTGGCCGGGCACCTGGGTTCGTCGCGTCCCACTCATACGATCTGATCCGCCCGTTTCATTTCCGATTGCGCTGCAATGCTTGTTGATTCCCACTGCCACATCGATTTCCCCGATCTGATCGACGACGAAGCCGGAGTGCTGGCCCGCATGGCCGACAACGGCGTGACCCACGCGCTGTGCGTCAGCGTGAAGCTGGAAACCCTGCCGGGCATTCTGGCCCTGGCGGAACGCCACGCCAATGTGTTCGCGTCCGTCGGCGTGCACCCCGACAACGCCGACTGCGAAGAGCCGGACGAAGAACGCCTGCTGGCCCTGGCCACCCATCCCAAGGTGGTGGCGATCGGCGAGACCGGGCTCGATTACTACTGGCACAAGGACGCGCCGGAATGGCAGCGGGTGCGCTTCCGTACCCACATCCGCGCCGCCCGCCGCAGCGCCAAGCCGCTGATCATCCATACCCGCGATTCCGCCGCCGACACGATCCGCCTGATGCGCGAGGAAGACGCGGGCGCCGCCGGTGGCGTGATGCACTGCTTCACGGAAACCCGCGAAGTCGCCGAGCAGGCCCTCGACCTGGGCTTCCATATTTCCTTCTCCGGCATCGTCAGTTTCAAGAACGCCGAAGCCCTGCGGGACGTGGCCCGCTACGTGCCGGCCGACCGTCTGCTGGTGGAAACCGACTCTCCCTACCTGGCACCGATGCCGTACCGTGGCAAGACCAACCAGCCGGCCTATGTCCGCCATGTTGCGGAAGCGGTGGCCAAGGCCCGTGGCGAGAGCCTGGAACAGATCGCCGAGCTGACGACCCGTAATTTCTTCAGGCTCTTCAAGGACGCACAACCGTCATGAACTCCGTTTTCAAGCTTCGTGCGATGCGCCTGCTGGGCGCCTGCCTGATCAGCGTTCAACTGTGCGTTCCGGCCGCCGCGGCCTCCCTGGACGACCTTTTCAACGCCACCAAACTCGGCGATGCCGCCGAAGTGGCGCAGCTAGTGAGACAGGGCATGGACGTGAATTCGAGCGATCCCAGCGGCAACACCCTGCTGATCCTCGCCACGCGTGAAGAGCAGCCCAAGGTCGTTGCCGAGCTGCTCAAGCAGCGCGGCATCAAGCTGGATGCGCGGAACAGCGCCGGCGATAGTGCGCTGATGCTGGCCAGCCTTCGCGGTTTCACCGGAATCGCACAGCAACTGCTGGAGGCCGGCGCCGCTTTCGACCATCCGGGCTGGAATCCCTTGCTATACGCCGCCTTCGAAGGTCGCCTGGCCGTCGTCAATCTGCTGCTTGAAAAGGGTGCCAACCCCAATGTTCTGGCACCTAATCAGTCGACGCCGCTGATGTTTGCCGCCCGCAACGGACACGAGGACGTCGTGCGCGCGCTGTTGAAGGCTGACGCAAACATCGACTGGAAGAACGACCAGAACGAGAACGCCGAAAGTTGGGCAGGCAAGAACCGCAACACGGACATCGTCGAACTGATTCAGGCCGAACGGAAAGCCCGGGCCGGCAAACTGCAGCTCGAGATCAATTGACGCGATAACGGTAACGCCTGCCGTGATCCAGGCGCCAGGGGAGGGAGGGTGCCACCTGACGCAGCACGCCGACCCCAACCAGCGCCAGCAGCGCAGGGACGGCAGCCTGCATGCCGTAGCCCCCGGCCAGAAGCACACCGACCAGAACACCCGTGACCATCAGAATGCGGCAAATCAAGGTTTCCATCATCGACTCCTCAACACGATATTGAAGCCCGGCTGGGCGAATGCGCGGATGCACATGAAGCTGATCGACGGCTCGATCCGGGCTCCGCGTTCTCGATAACTGTAATTATATACAGTAATCTACTGTACGCAAGTCCAGTAGTCTCATGTCGTCCGTCCATCGAGCTGATTCGCATCCAGCCGGATACATCACTGTCCATGTCCATCACCTACACCACCGTAGTGCCGCTGCGTCCGTTGGACGAGATCTCCGTTCCCGCCGGGCTCGATGGCCACGACGGTGCCAACCGCGCCGACCCGGCGCGCCTGCAGATCCAGGCCACCACGGATGCGGACGCGATCCGCTGCTTCCTGTCCGAGTACGATCGTTCGCCGGGCACCTACCGGATCTACCAACGGGAGTGCGAGCGGCTGCTGCTGTGGTCGCTGGTGGATTGCGGGCGACCCTTGTCCAGCCTCAACCGGCAGGATTTCGAGGGCTATCTGAACTTCCTCGCCGACCCGCAGCCGTCCGCGCTGTGGTGCGGCGCCAAGGTCAACCGCATGTCGGAGAAATGGCGCCCCTTCGTCGGCCCGCTCAGCGAGAGCGCCGTGCTCACCGCGATGGCGGCCATCAATTCGCTGATGACCTACCTGGTGGATGCGGGCTACCTGCAGGGCAATCCGCTGGGCTTGATCCGCCAGCGCCGCCGCAAGATGTCCGGCGAGGTCACCGGTCCGCTGCGGGCCGTCGCGCAGACCGAGGAGATGGAGAAGGTCGAACGTTTTCTCGACCAGCAGATGTGGGATGCGGTGACATCCGCCATCGAGGCAATGCCGCGGGACGTCGAACGGGGCCGTGACGAATATGAGCGGGCCCGCTTCATCGCCGCCATCCTGTACATGCTGGCGCCCCGCGCTGGCGAACTGGAATCCCACCGCATGAACAGCTTCCGCGAGGAACGCGGGCTGTGGTGGTGGCACGTGGTGGGGAAGGGCGGCAAGAAGGCCAAGGTGCCGGTGGCCGATGACATGCTGCAGGCGCTGATCCGCTACCGCAAGCATCTGGGCCTCACGGCGGTGCCGCGGCGGGACGACAACACGCCGCTGCTGGTGTCGGTGAAAGATGGCAGCCCGATCACCGCCCGCCGCCTGAACCAGGTCCTCAAGCAGATCTTCAGTGCCGCGGCGGAGCTGCTGCCGCCCGAGGCGGAGCACAAGAAGGAAAAGCTGCGCGCCGCGTCGGCCCACTGGGGGCGCCACACTGGCATCACCGCCAAACTCGACAGCGGCATCAACGAGCGCTTCGTGCAGAAGGACGCCCGCCATACGGACGCCCGCACAACGCAGCGCTACATCCACGAGGAAGAAGAGCGTTGGCACGACGAGGCACAGAAGCAGCGCCTGCCCTGGGGCGGGAAGAAATAGTCCGGGAGTATTTCCGGGCGGAACGCGGATGTGCGTCTGTCCTTTGAAGCGTTCCGGAATGTACCTGAATTCATAGCACCCTTTCCGCTGCGCGCCTTCGAGAGTCATCCCGCCTCACGCCGCAATCCGCCTATTGCTGCGGATCGGCGGCATTTCGCTTTTCGATTTCAGTCCCATTTTCGCTGACGGCCATCAGGTGGCCCGGAGCTTGCTGAATTGCGCTCATCGCAATAAGCCGGTTCACCCGGGAGTTTGAAATGCCATCCGATGCACTGCCCGTATTTCAGGTGCAAAGCACCGCCTCGTGCCGCATTTGCACCATTCGCCTCGAGCAATTGTGTTACCGGCGCGCCTGGTGGTTTCGCGCATTCCGAGAGGTGCTGGCTACCGGCATTCGGGCATTTGCCTTCGCTTACGCGATCCGCGCCGAGGATCATCCCGCGCGCTCTCCAATGTGCTACCGCTGCTTGCGATTCAGGAAGAACGCCATCAAGGAACGCTCTCCGCTGTTCAATTGGCTGGATGCCTATTTGAACCCCTTTTTCAATCGGGTGCGGGATTCCTTGCTGACCGAGCAGGAAAAGGAGCATGCCCGCCAGCTTGCCCAGCGGGCAGCAAATCCTGATTTCAAGGACCACGACTGAAACCGACCAACCGGCGCCGAATGGCTGAAGGGATACGACCATGAACGCAGATGAAATCCAGGCCCTGCTCGACGAGCCCGCCTGCGCCCACAACAACAAGGGCAAGACCGGCTGTGCCAAGTCGAAACCGGGTGCGACCCAGGGGGGGTGCGCCTTCGACGGCGCGCAGATCGCGCTGCTGCCGATCGCCGATGCGGCCCACATCGTCCACGGCCCCATTGGCTGTTCCGGCAGCTCGTGGGATGCGCGCGGAACACGCTCGTCAGGCCCGGACACCTATCGGCTGGGGATGACCACAGATCTCTCGGATATCGACGTGGTGATGGGTCGCGGCGAGAAGAAGCTGTTCCACGCCATCGGACAGGCGGTCGAGCGTTATCGCCCCGCGGCGGTCTTCGTCTATACGACCTGCGTGCCGGCCCTGCATGGCGACGACATGGCCGCAGTGGCGAAGGTCGCCGCCCAACGTTGGCAGATCCCGGTCGTCCCGGTGGACTGTGCCGGCTTCTACGGCAGCAAGAGCCTCGGCAACCGGATTGCCGGCGAAACGCTGTATCGCCACGTGATCGGAACCCGCGAGCCCGCACCGGCCCGGCCGCGCCCGGACGGCCTGCCGACCCATGACATCAATCTGATCGGCGAGTACAACATCGCCGGCGAGTTCTGGCGCGTCGCGCCCCTGTTCGACGAACTGGGCCTGCGCATCCTGTGCACGCTGTCCGGCGACGCGCGCTTCCATGAAGTGCAGACCATGCACCGGGCGCAGGCCAACATGGTGGTCTGCTCCAAGGCGATGCTCAACGTGGCGCGCAAGCTGCAGGAGGACTACGGCACCCCGTTCTTTGAAGGCAGCTTCTACGGTGTGGAAGACACCTCCCAGGCTTTGCGGGATCTCGCCTGCCTGGTTGGCGATGCGGACTTCCGCGTGCGCACCGAGGTCGTGATCGGCCGGGAAGAGGGTGGGGTGGCCCAGCGCCTCGCGCCGTTCCGCAATCGCCTGGCCGGACGGCGGGCGCTGATCTTCTCCGGCGGCGTCAAATCCTGGTCCATCGTGTCGGCTTTGCAGGACCTGGGCATGGACGTCGTGGCGACAGGCACCGAGAAGTCCACCGAGGAAGACCGCGCCCGCATCCGTGCGCTGATGGGCCCCGAAGCCCGCATGATCGGCAACAACGACCAGGGCACGCTGATGGAGACCTGCCGCGAGTACGGCGTCGACATCCTCTTCGCCGGTGGCCGCTACCTGTATCCGGCGCTCAAATCCGGCATCCCTTTTCTCGACATCAACCATGAGCGGGATTTCGGTTATGCCGGCTACGACGGCCTCGTCGAACTGGCGCAGCACATCGCCGACGTAATCGACAATCCGATCTGGGCCCAGCTCGTCCGCAAGCCGGCCTGGCACCGGCGGCCCGCCATGGCCCTGGCTTGCGCCTGAGGGGACTGACATGGCGATGGTACATATCTCGAACAAGCCGCTGACCGTCAATCCGCTCAAGGTCAGTCAGCCGATGGGCGCCACCCTGGCCGTGCTGGGGCTGGACCAGGCGGTGCCGCTGCAGCACGGCGCCCAGGGCTGTACCGCCTTCAGCAAGGTTTTCTTCACCCGCCACTTCCGCGAACCGGTAGCACTGCAGACCACCGCGATGGACCAGGTGGTGACGGTGATGGGCGCTGACAGCAGCGTCGTCGAAGCGCTGCGGACGGTGGCCGAACTCAACAACCCGGAAGTGATCGGCCTGATGACCACCGGTCTGACCGAAACCCAGGGGGCCGACATCGCGCGGACGGTCAAGGAGTTCCAGCGCAGCAGTCCGGAATTCATGGACATCAGCGTGATCCCGATCAACACGCCTGACACCCTCGGCAGCCTGGAGAGCGGCTACGCGCGCGCGCTGGAGGCCGTCATCGAGCACCTGGTGCCGGAGGGCCGGGTAGCCGGCTACCGGCCCCGGCAGGTGAACGTGTTGCTGTCGTCGATGCTGACGCCGGGGGACGCCGAAGCCGTGCGGGCCTGGGTCGAGGCTTTCGGCCTGCGTCCGGTGATGCTGCCGGACCTGGGCGGCAGCCTGGATGGGCATTTCGACCCGGCGGGCTTCTCGACCCTGTCGCGCGGCGGCGTGTCGCGCATCGATGTGGCGACAATGGGCAAGTCCGTCGCCACGCTGGCCGTCGGCCCGTCGGTCTTCACCGCTGCGGATCGGCTGAAAGCCCGCACCGGCGTGCCGGATCACCGCTTCGAAGGGCTGATGGGGCTGGCGGCATGCGATGCCTTCACCGAGGCGCTGGCCGGCATTTCCGGGCGCTCCGTCCCGGACCGGATCGACCGGCTGCGCGAGCAGCTGCTCGATGCGATGGTCGACACCCACTTCGTGCTCGGCGCCCTGCGCCTTGGCGTAGCCGCCGACCCTGACCACCTGGGCATGCTGGCCCGCTTCCTGACCGGCGTCGGCATCCATGTGGTCGCCGCGGTAGCGTCGAGCCGTGCGGAAGGGCTGGTCGATCTGCCGATCGAAGCGGTCGTCGTCGGCGACCTGGAAGACCTGGAAGCGCGGGCCCAGGCGGGCAAGGCCCAGGTGCTGATCGCCAACTCCCATGGCGCGGACATCGCGGAGAGGCTGCGCATTCCGCTACTCCGGGCCGGCTTCCCGCTGTACGACATCTTCGGCGGCTCAGCTCGCAAATGGGTCGGCTACGACGGGAGCCGCCAGGCGCTGTTCGACCTCGCCAATCTCGCCGGTGCCGCACGCCCGGAAATTGCGCCATACCGCTCCTTCTACGGAAAGGAGCGCCCTCCGGAAATGGACGGACACGTCCCGGTCGCCGCGTCCGGCGCATCAACACTTCTCGGTTGAAGGAGATCCCATGTTACGCATTGCATTTGCCTCAACGGACCAGCAAAAGGTCGATCTCCATTTCGGTGCTGCGGATCGCCTCGTCCTGTTCGACGTGGAGCCCGGGCGGGCCAGCCTCGTCGGCATCGGAGAGTTCATCAAGGCGGAAATGAAGGGCAGCAACAAGGACAAGGGGCTACCGCGGGAACTGCAGGGGGTGGCCCACCTGCCGTCGCAACCCTACGCCCCCGCGCCCGAGGACATATTGCCCCCACCGGACAAACCGCCGGAAGACAAGGTGATCGCCAAGCTGGACTTCCTGAAGGGCTGCGCTGCGGTCTATGCAGCATCCATCGGCGCATCGTCGATACGCCGCCTGATGGCCCTCGACGTGCAACCGATCATCGTGGACAACGGCCACGAGATCATGGACTTGCTGAACGAGGTCAGCTTTGCGCTGCATTACGGCGGACTGGCCTGGGTGGACCGCGCCGTGGCACGGCAGGAGAAATCACCCGAGTGCTTCGACAGCCTTGCCGACGGAACGTGGGACGTGGAGTCAACCGCCCTCAACCCGACAGTCATTCATCAACTGATCACCTCAATGGACGATTTAGCCTGACCGGTCTTCCCGCGGGGGGCGTGCCATCCACCGCAACAGGGGAGCGCTCGGAGCCTTGCCGGATAAATGGACTCTTGGGTTGTCCATTTATCCGGCCTTTTTCATTTCAGGCTCCGATGCTTTTTGCGCTGCTTGCACAGAGGCGAACACCGGTTGGACGGCGTTGTACTCAAACGAACGGTTTTATTTCCGGAAATTGAATTTCCAATTCAGAAGGGCGCGAAAATAAAAGGAAAAAGCAATTAAAGAATAATGGCATGCCCCTTGCTGAGCAATTTGCGCCAGTCTTCATTCAATCAAAAGGGGTAATAGAAATGAGCAAGAAACTGCGTCAATGCGCCATTTACGGCAAGGGCGGTATCGGCAAATCCACCACCACCCAGAACCTGGTCGCCGCGCTCGCAGAGGCCGGCAAGCGGGTACTGATCGTCGGCTGCGACCCGAAGGCCGACTCCACCCGCCTGATCCTCCACAGCAAGGCCCAGACGACGGTGATGCACCTGGCCGCCGAGGCTGGCTCGGTGGAGGACCTGGAGCTCGACGACGTGCTGCAGACCGGCTTCGGCGATGTGAAATGCGTTGAATCCGGTGGCCCGGAGCCCGGCGTCGGCTGCGCCGGCCGTGGTGTGATCACCGCCATCAACTTCCTGGAAGAAGAAGGCGCCTACGACGAAGACCTGGACTTCGTGTTCTACGACGTGCTCGGCGACGTGGTGTGTGGCGGCTTCGCCATGCCCATCCGCGAGAACAAGGCTCAGGAAATCTACATCGTCTGCTCCGGCGAAATGATGGCCATGTACGCCGCCAACAACATCGCCAAGGGCATCGTGAAGTACGCCAACTCCGGCAGCGTGCGTCTGGGCGGACTGATCTGCAACAGCCGCAAGACCGACCGTGAAGACGAGCTGATCATGGCCCTGGCCGAGCGCCTGGGCACCCAGATGATCCACTTCGTGCCGCGCGACAACGTCGTGCAGCACGCCGAAATCCGCCGCATGACCGTCATCGAGTACGACCCGACCGCGAAGCAGGCCGACGAGTACCGCGCGCTGGCCCGCAAGGTGATCGACAACACCAAGCTGGTGATCCCGACGCCGCTGGAAATGGACGGCCTCGAAGAACTGCTGATGGAGTTCGGGATCATGGAGCAGGAAGACGAGTCCATCGTCGGCAAGACCGCCGCTGAACTGGCCGTCGCCTGAGGCCCGTTCCGCCCACCCTGTCCGGCAGGCACGGGGGCTACTGCCCCCGAATGCCGCGCCGGACCGCAGCCTGGAGTTCGCCATGGCCATGATGATCGATCCGGATGCCTGCAGCCTGTGCGGCGACTGCAAGCCGGTGTGCCCGACCCGCTCGGTGCTGAAGAAGAGCGGCGTCTATTCCATCAACCCCGAAACCTGCACCGAATGCGATGGCGATCCGGCCTGCCTCGCCGAATGCGCGTCCGGCGCCATTACGCCGCTGTAGGCCGCGGTATGACGTCCAGACTTTCGGCGGAGCTCGCGCTGCGCATCGGCCTGGCGGCCCGCGCGTTACCGGGTGTGCCGGTGGCCGACGCGGTTCAAACCCTGATCGCGCTACTGGGGTTTCCGCTGACCGACCGCAAGCTCCGCTCGCTGACAGTGGCGCAATTGCGGGCCGCACCCGGCGGACGCCTCCCGCAGCTGCCGCGGCCGCAGCTGCGGGAGGCGCTGGCCTTTCTGGCGGACCGGGCGACCGTGAACATCATCGACACCACGATTCCGCCGATCCAGCGCTATGAGGATGGCGACATGCCAGGCTCCATCCGCATCGCCATTGCGTCCGACTCGGGGCTGCAGCTGGACGGCTTCTTCAACGCCTGCCTGCGTTTCCTGATCTTCCAGTTGAGCGCGACGGAAAGGCGGCTGATCGACGTGCGCGGAACGGCGGCCGCCAAGGCCGCGGACGACGGGAACCGATGGCGGGCGGAGTGCATTGCCGATTGCCATCTGCTGCTGACCGTCGGCGTGGGCACATCCAATGCGGCGCGCCTCATGCACCTCGGCGTCCATCCGCTGGGTTATGGGAGCCCGATGGACGCGCCCTGGGCCCTGGATCAGATCCAGTTGGTCCTGCAGGGCACGCCGCCGCCCTGGCTCGTGAAAGCCGGAAGGCTCGAGCGGCCACGCCCGCTGGCCATCCATTGCGGATCGAGCCTGCAATAGAAATTTCCCGATAGCTCATATCGACCCGTCCCGCCGGAATTGGCGCGACGGGTTTCTTATTTCATCCGAAAAAGCCGCGCGCACAATCGCGAACACCAAATTGTGCTTGGTACGTGGGCGAACGGATTTAAAAGCCTTGAAAAAATGGAGCCGAAATTGAGTTTTACGAACAAGGTCTTCAATACCTTGATTTGCCTGTAAATTCTTTTTTTCTGGATTTATTTGAATGACGTGGCACGCTCGATGCTAAATGGAATTGCCTTCCTGATCGAAAAGCTTTTTCGTTTCCACTCCGGTCAATCCGGAATCAATTGCAAGGAGAAATGCCATGCCCATGGTCCTGCTCGAATGCGACAAGGACATTCCCGAGCGCCAGAAACACATTTACCTCAAGGCGCCCGACGAGGACACTCGTGAATACCTGCCTATTGCCAACGCGGCGACGATTCCCGGCACCCTGTCCGAGCGCGGCTGCGCCTTCTGTGGCGCCAAGCTGGTGATCGGCGGTGTGCTGAAGGACACCATCCAGATGATCCACGGCCCGCTCGGCTGCGCCTACGACACCTGGCACACCAAGCGCTACCCGACGGACAACGGCCACTTCAACATGAAGTACGTGTGGTCCACCGACATGAAGGAAAGCCACATCGTGTTCGGCGGCGAGAAGCGCCTCGAACAGAGCATGAACGAGGCCTTCGACGAGATGCCGGACATCAAGCGGATGATCGTCTATACCACCTGCCCGACGGCGCTGATCGGCGACGACATTAAGGCGGTGGCCAAGAAGGTCATGAAGGAGCGGCCGGATGTGGACATCTTCACCGTCGAATGTCCGGGCTTCTCCGGCGTGTCCCAGTCCAAGGGCCACCACGTGCTCAATATCGGCTGGATCAATGAGAAGGTCGAGACGCTGGAGAAGGAAATCACCAGTGAATACACGATGAACTTCATCGGCGACTTCAACATCCAGGGCGATACCCAGCTGCTGCAGACCTACTGGGACAAGCTCGGCATCCAGGTGGTCGCCCACTTCACCGGCAACGGCACCTACGACGACCTGCGCTGCATGCACCAGGCCAAGCTCAACGTGGTGAATTGCGCCCGCTCGTCGGGCTACATCGCCAACGAACTCAAGAAGCGCTACGGCATTCCGCGCCTGGACATCGACTCCTGGGGCTTCAGCTACATGGCCGAGGGCATCCGCAAGATCTGCGCCTTCTTCGGCATCGAGGAGCGCGGCGAGGCGCTGATCGCCGAGGAGGAGGCCAAGTGGAAGCCCAAGCTCGACTGGTACAAGGAGCGCCTGCAGGGCAAGAAGATGGCGATCTGGACCGGCGGCCCGCGCCTGTGGCACTGGACCAAGTCGGTCGAGGACGACCTGGGCATCCAAGTGGTGGCCATGTCGTCCAAGTTCGGCCATGAAGAGGACTTCGAGAAGGTCATCGCCCGCGGCCGCGAAGGCACGTATTACATTGACGATGGCAACGAGCTGGAGTTCTTCGAGATCATCGACCTGGTCAAACCGGACGTGATCTTCACCGGCCCGCGGGTCGGCGAGCTGGTCAAGAAGCTGCACATCCCGTACGTGAATGGCCACGGCTACCACAACGGCCCCTATATGGGCTTCGAGGGTTTCGTGAATCTGGCCCGCGACACCTACAACGCGGTGTACAACCCCCTGCGCCACCTGGCCGCCGTCGATATCCGCGACAAGGCCCAGAGCACGCCGGTGATCATGCGGGAGGCTGCGTGATGCTGGAAGACAAGCTCGAGGACGTCTTCAGCTACACGGAGGAGCGCTGCCTGTGGCAGTTCTTCTCCCGTACCTGGGACCGCACCGAAAACATCCACGGCGTCGTCGATCAGGCCACGGCCCTGCTCACCGGCAAGCCGCCCAAGCGCGATACCCCGATGGAGCGTCTGCACTACGCCGACGGCCGGATCATGGCCGACGACCTGCGGGAGCGCTATCCGTGGGTGCGCGAAGCCGGCGAAGAGGAGATCACCCAGGTGATGGAGAGCCTCAAGGCCCGCCTGCTCGACACCACGATCGCCCGCTCCACCAACCGCGAACTCAATCACCACCTTTATTGAGGCACCACCGGGCGGAGGCCTCGGCACCTGCCCGCAGCCAAGGGGAATTCTCATGAGTGCATGTGATACGGCCGCCGTGAAGCCGGCCGAAGTGAAACTCGTCCCGAAGGACCGGGGCGGCATCATCAACCCGATGTACGACTGCCAGCCGGCCGGCGCCCAGTTCGCCGGGATCGGCGTCAAGGACTGCATTCCGCTGGTCCATGGCGGCCAGGGCTGCACGATGTTCGTGCGCCTGCTGTTCGCCCAGCATTTCAAGGAGAACTTCGACATCGCCTCCACCTCGCTGCACGAGGAGTCGGCAGTGTTCGGCGGAACCAAGCGGGTGGAGGAGGGCGTGATGGTGCTGGCCAAGCGCTATCCGAACCTGCGGGTGATCCCGATCATCACCACCTGCTCGACGGAAGTGATCGGCGACGACATCGAAGGCACCATCAACAACTGCAACCGGGCTCTCAAGGCCGAGTTCCCGGATCGCCAGATCTACCTGGCGCCGGTGCATACGCCCAGCTTCAAGGGCAGCCATGTGAGCGGCTATGCCGAGTGCCTGAAGTCGATGGTGAAGACTATCGCCAAGACCAAGGGTGCGCCGAACGGCAAGCTCAACCTGATCCCCGGCTGGGTCAATCCGGGCGACATCACACTCCTCAAGTACTACATGAAGGAGATGGGCGTCGACGCCAACATCCTGGTGGATACCGAGGATTTCGACTCCCCGATGATGCCCAACAAGGTCATCGACACTCACGGTCGCACCACCGTCGAGGACATTCAGGAAAGTGCCAACGCGGTCGCCACCGTGGCATTGGCCCGCTATGAAGGTGCCACCACCAGCGAGTACCTGCAGGATGCCTTTGAGGTGCCGCACAACCTGGTGAACACGCCCTACGGCATCAAGAACACCGACGACATGCTGCGCAAGATCAGCGAGATCACCGGCAAGGAGATCCCCGAGTCGCTGGTACGCGAGCGCGGCATCGCCCTCGATGCGCTGGCCGACCTGGCCCACATGTTCTTCGCCAACAAGAAGGTCGCCATCTTCGGCCACCCGGACCTGGTGCTGGGCCTCGCCCAGTTCTGCATGGAAGTGGAGCTGGAGCCGGTGCTGCTGCTGATCGGCGACGACCAGGGCAGCAAGTACAAGAAGGACCCGCGCATCGCCGAGCTCAAGGCCTCCGCCCACTTTGACATGGAGATCATCCATAACGCCGACCTGTGGGACCTGGAGAAGAAGATCGCCAAGGGCGAGGTGAAGCTCGACCTGATCATGGGGCACTCGAAGGGCCGCTACATCGCCATCGACGCCAACATCCCGATGGTCCGGGTCGGCTTCCCGACCTTCGACCGGGCGGGCCTCTACCGCAAGCCCACGGTGGGCTACAAGGGCGCGATGGAGCTGGCGGAGTCCATCGCCAACGCGATGTTCGCGCACATGGAGTACACCAGGGATCGCGAATGGATCCTGAACACCTGGTAATCCAGCCACGGCCTTGTCAGGCGCCGGTTCCGTGCAGGCGGAGCCGGCTGGAACGGAACGGGGCCACGCCCCGTTTCCGCCCTCAACCCACTGCGGAGACGCCCCCATGCTCTCGCACGACGATCTGGCGAAGGACTTCGCCGCCTGTTTTGGCCGCCGCCACCACCTGCCCGAGTATCGCCAGGTGGAGTTCTGCAGCAAGAAGAAGAAGCTCTCCTTCGGCACCCCGGAGGCCGACAGCCACTCGCAGCTTCCGGGGCTGCTGGCCACGGAAATGGCTTTTTCCCTGCTAGAAGGGCTGCTGACCTCGGCCCATCCGGACATCGAGGACCTGCCCAGCTGGAGGAAATACCAGGCCCTGCCCAGGCATGGCACGCTGGAGAAGGTCGTGGCGGAGGTCTACCGCATCCTGCGCATCTGCCACCTGGCCTGGGTCTTGCCGGACGGCCATATCGAACTGGACGACGGCCTGGTGCGCATCCGCTGCGTGCATGGACGCTGCGCCCAGTTCATCACCCTGTCCACGATGGGGCTGGAACTGCTCGAATCCTTCGTGCTGTTCTACCTCGACTCCTTCAACCAGCCCCACGGGCAAGCCTACGTCGAGGCCATGCTGGCCCAGTACTTCACCGACATCGTCGCGGAGATCAAGGGCTTCAACGATGAGGACCGCATCCTCTACCAGTTCAACCAGACCCTGCCGATGAACCGGCATTTCCGTTTCGACAACGACAACCCGGGCTTCCGCATCGACGGGGAGCTGCTGTGCATCGAGATCGGCAAGCGCTTTGCCGACCCGGCGCGCTACCCGGTGGATTTCTACCTCGTCTTCGACAACGTGCTGCACATCATCCCCGTGGAGGCGCTCAAGGAAGGTCGGCTGGCCCTGAACCGGCTATCCCTGTGGCGCGCCCGCATTGCGGATGGCGTGCACCTGCCGGAGCGCTTCCGGGCCCGCTTCGGACGCGAAGTGAACGTCGTCGGCCTGCCGATGACCTGACCCGATCCCACATCGTCCCCAACTTCTAGGAGCGCATCATGGAAAAGAACGGTTTGCTCAGGATCGCCATCGCCACCAACGATCTGCTGCAGGTCAATGCCAACTTCGCCGCGGCGCGGCAGCTTGTCATCTACGAAGTCGGCCTGCAGGGCGGCGAGTTCGTCGACAGCATCCAGTTCCGCGGCGCGGCTGCCGGCAAGGGCAATGGCAGCAAGGGGCCCGGCGGCGGCATGGGCTGTTCGATGGGCGACCCGAGTGGCGGCGCCAGCGCGGAGCACATGACGGCCCGCATCGAGGCGGTACGCGGCTGCGCGATCTTGTTCAGCAAGGGCTTGTCCGATCTGCACGCGGTGACGGTCAAGAACATGGGCGTATATCCGGTGAAGATGGAGAACAGCCGGGACATCACCGAGGTCGTCGAATACGTGCAGCGCATGCTGGAGCGTCCGCCCTTGTGGATGCGTCGCGCGCTGGGCGTCGAGGCGCCGGCCAAATACGCGGAAACCTGCTGAGGAGACGACGATGAAGACCCGTGGTCTGCAGAATGCAATCAATCGCCTGAAGGGCGCCCGCAAGTTCGGCAGCATGACGCTGCTGGCCCAGGCGGAAAGGGAGGCGCGGCAAACCCTGGAACAGGCGCGCGTGTGGATGGAACGTGCCGGCCTGGGCGATGCCTCGACCGCCGACGAACGCCATGGCGAAGTAGTGAAGGCGGTGCTGGAGCTGGAAGTGACCCTGTTCGGCACGCCGCCGCGCTGACGTCCGCCTGTTTTCCAGCGACCTCCCGTATGAGAAGGGCCCGTTCCTCCCGGAGCGGGCCCTTCTCTCTTTGCTGCCCCCGGCTTGGGCGCAGCGACGGCAGGCTACATCGGCGTAATGCCGTACTCCTTGTAGATCTCGTCCTGGGCGAGGCGGAACTCCTCCATCGAGAAGGCATAGCCGCTTTCCTTGAGAAAAGCCCAGGAGGCCGGCTCGTCCTCGGACAGGGCTTGCACGGCCTCGCGGAAGTCGGCGTCGGAACGCATGCGGCGGATATAGGACAGGGCGGAATCTACGGACATGAAAGGATCTCCGGTTGTGAAGCGATGGTGAAGGGATGGGTGAAAGGGGAGGCGGCCTGCGGTACGCTGCCGGGGACGAGGCGTGCCTGCAGGATGTCTTCCATCCACTGGCGTACCCGGTCCACGTCCGCATCCACGGCCGGGATGAAGGCGTCGGCGCGATAGGCACGTAAGGGTGCGGGCAGGCGCAGACGGACGAAAGCCTGGCGCAGGTCTTCCTTCAGATAAGGGTCGAGCCCGGCGCGGAAGGTCCACATGTATTCGGGGATCGGCCGGGATGTGGCCAACACGCGCAGGCTGTCCGGCGCGATGAACCCCTCGCCGAGCAGCCGCGTATAAACCTCCTTGCTCATGCCACCGGCCGGGACGCGCATTTCCGCTACGGCGCTGGCCACCTGGTCGTGGCCGCCGAAGTGCCGCCTGCGGTAATCCCGCTCGGCGACCAGCCCCGCCTCCAACAGCAGGTGGCGGGGCACCCAGCTGCCGGACGTGGAAGCCAGGTCGCCCAGCGCGATCTCCTTGCCCCGCAGGTCGTAGAGGCAGGTGGCGGGGCTGGCATGGGGAACGACGATGACGGCCTGGAAGGTTGGGCCGGTGCTGCCGTCGTGCGTCGGCCGCGCGAAGGGCTCCAGCTCGGCCTTGCGGCTCTGCAGGATGTAGGTGACGGGGCCCAGATAGGCGATGTCGAGCCGCCCGGCGCGTAGCGCCTCACCGGTGGCGGAATAGGTCTCGCCGACGATCAGCTCGACCGGCATCGCCAGCTGCTCTTCCAGATAGGCTTGCAGCGGCGCATTGCGGGCCAGCACGACGGGGGGCGACTCACCTGGCAGCAGGCCACAGCGCAGGGGTGTGCTCATGGCTGTGCGAGTCCGTCGACGAAATGGCGGCGCAGGCGGCCGCCAAGGACATTGATCACCGAAACCAGGCCGAGCAACAGCAGGATCAGCGCGCTGGCTTCCCGGTATTCGAAGAGATGGAAGGCGGTGACGATCTCCAGCCCGATCCCGCCGGCACCGACGACGCCCAGGGTCGTGGCAGCGCGGAGGTTGTGCTCCCAGCGGTACAACGTGACATCCACCAGACGCGGCAGGATCTGCGGCAGCACCGAGAAACGCAGCACACCCAGCGGCGAAACGCCCTGGGCACGCAGCGCGTTGCCCGGCGCGGCGTCCACGTGCTCGAGGATTTCGGCGCAGAATTTGCCGAGCATGCCCGTTGAGTGGCTGGCGAGGGCCAGGATACCGGGCAGCGGGCCGAAACCCACCGCGGCGACGAACATGATTCCCCACACCAACCCCGGAATGGAGCGAATGGCGTTAAGCGCCAGACGCACAGGGCTGCCCAGCCAGCTCGGTGCAATGTTGCGGGCCGCCAGCGCGCCCAGCGGGATGGCCACGATCAGGCCGAAGCAGGTGCCGACGACGCTCATGCTCAAGGTATCCAGCAAGGGGCGTCCCCACCGGGGCCAGCGGCTGAAGTCTGGCGGGCAAGCGTCCCCCAGCAGTTGGACGATGGTGGGCAGCGTGTCGCGATAACGGGGCAGGTCGAAGGCGCCACCAAACACCGCCAGTAGCACGACGGCGCAAGCCAGCAGGCTGGCAAGGAGCAGCCTGCGCCGGTGTTGCTGGTGACCGCAGCACAGCACGGCTTCGATGGCCGGATCGACGTCCCGAAGCGGAATTGGGCGATTGGGCTGCATGATGTCAGCGGGCGGCGGGCACAGCGTCGGGAGAACTCTTCCGGATCGCCTCGATCCAGCCGCGGACTTTGTCCACATCGCCATCCGCGGCCGGTACGAAGGCCTCGGCCCGGAACACTGCCAGGGCCGCACCGTCGTGCATGTCAAGGAATGCCTGGCGAATCTCGTCCTTCAGGGCAGGAGGGAGGCCCTCACGGAAGGTCCACATGTATTCGGGAATCGCCGGGGACTCCGCCAGGATGCGCACGCGTCCAGCGTCGATACGTCCTTCCTTCAACAGGCGCTGATAGATCGGCAGGGACAGGCCGCCGGCGGCAACCTGCTTGTTCGCCACCGCCAGTGCGACTGCATCGTGGGCACCGAGAACGCGCAAGGTGTAGTCGCGCCCGGCCACCAGACCGGAGTCCAGCAACTGGTAACGCGGCACCCATGTGCCCGAGGTCGAGGCTGGGTCGCCGAAAGCGATGTCCTTGCCCTTGAGGTCGGCGAGCACGTGCGCGGGGCTGTCCTGCGGGACGATGATCACGGCCTGGAAGGACGGGCCAACCTGCGGGTGGGAGGGCCGGGCGAACGGCTCCAGCTTGGCCCGCCGACTTTGCAGGATGTAGGTGACGGGCCCAAGATAGGCGATGTCAATACGCCCGAAGCGCAAGGCCTCGCCGGTGGCGGCGTAGCTCGCGCCGACCATCAGCTCCACAGGCAGGCCCAGGCGTTTTTCGAGGTGGGCCCGCAGGGCTTCGTTCAGGCGCATCACAGTGGGCGCGGATTCGCCTGGCAGCAGGCCGAGCACCAGCTTGTCGGGCCGTGCGGCGGTTTCGGCGGCGCCGGCGGAAATGCCGATGCAAAGAAGGATGAAGGCGCAAAGAAGACGCGCCCCTTGAGCGAGCTTGATCATATCGGTTCTCCGGAAAGGGAAGGTGTGGATGCAAAGAGGCGTTGCTGCACGGCGAGGTCGAAATCCGACGCCGGGCCATCGAAGCAGACCCGGCCATCCCGCAATCCGACGATGCGATCGGCCAGGCGGCGGGCCATGTCCAACTGGTGCAAGACGAGCACGACGGTGACGCCCGAAGCCTGTGCATATCCCTTGAGCAGGCTGCCGAGCGATGCTGCAAGCCCGGGGTCCAGCGCCGAGAAGGGTTCGTCACCGAGCAGCAGGCGCGGCTGCCGCACCATGGCACGGGCGATGCCGACACGCTGGCGCTCGCCGCCGCTGAGATTCGCCGCGCGAGCATGAGCGTGGGGCAACAGGCCGACTTCCTGCAGAGCAGCGGCGGCCTGTTCCTGAAGCTCGGCTGGCCAGGGCAGGGGGCTGAGGGGATGACGGCGGTCGGCCAGGCCGAGCAATACGTTATCGAGGGCGCTGATGCGATCGATCAGGGCGTGTTCCTGGAACACCGTGGCAGTCCGCCGTCTGTGGATCTGCAGTGTTTCCGGCGACGACAGGCAGCCCATTCCGTTCAGCACGACCTGCCCGGCCGTCGGCCGGATGAGGCCGTTAAGCACGCCGAGCAGGGTCGTTTTGCCTGCACCGGACGGGCCGACAATAGCGGTCACACCGCCTTCCCGGATCGGCATGGAAACGTCTGTGAGGATGCATCTCTGCCCGCGCTGGACGGTGACATGCTCCAGGCACAGCCCACCCACCGTGGCCCCATCGGCAGCCATGGCACGGGAGGGAAGGAGGGGCTTGCGCCGTGGGGACAGCACTGAACACAGGCGCGAGATGAAGGCGGATCCGACAACAAGACTGGTCATGGTGGAACTCCCACTGGGCTTGGCAGACAGCACAGTGCGGCTGCCGTATGGGGAGGAAATGGCAAGCGCTATGCCAAGGGAGCAGCCTGCCTGGCGCCCTGTTGCAGTGATGTGCCCAGGATCGCTGCGGCCACAGGCTCGCAAGCCTTGCTGCACGCAGGATACGGCGGGAGAACGGACTGGGTCCGGGGCGCATGCCGGTGGGGTTCGGGAAAGTACGTTCCGGGCGAGATGAACGGAAAGGGACGTTTCGACGCCGCTCGATGCCCCATTCGCAAAGAGGGCGACCGTTCTTTCTTGTGCGATGCAATATCGGTCGCGTACGCCGCGGTACGCTTTCGTGTGCCCCATCCTCATCGGATACGGCAGGCGGCGGCGGGAGTAGGGCACGTTCAGGCTGTGGCGCTATGCTTCATGGGCGCCCCAACACGCTTCCGGCACGCGGCTTGCTGCCACGGAAGGCACCACATTCCGGGCACCGCTGCCATGACTACCGAATTTTCCACGGATGCACCTACTACAGCCTCCAGTGACGAAGCGCGCCTGAAGCTGATTGCCGAAACCATCCAGAGCGTTCGCCCCCGCCTGCAAAAAGACGGCGGCGACATAGAGCTGATTGCAGTGGACGGCCTGTTCGTCCGCGTCCGCCTGTCCGGAGCCTGTGTCAGCTGCACGCTGGCCGGCCAGACCCTGGGCGGCGTCCGGCGCGAATTGATGGCGGCCCTGAACGAACCGGTCCGTATCGTGCCTGTCCCCATCGACTAGATAGCCATACCGTAATAATGGTTATCCATGAATGATGAGCAGCTAGCGCTATATACTTGTTTATATTTTGATGTAGCCCGATAGCCCGTAACGCTGGAGCACCGAGTGCTGCGATGGCGTTTTCGCCCTGTTCACGAATGGACAGTGAAGGAGCATGGAAATGAGTGATCGTGTGGTCGAAAAGGGATCCGGCATCGGGTCCGAAGCGAAACCGGCCGGCAGCACCGCAAAGCCGTCGCCCGGCATTTCGGACTTTGCGGACCGAGACGTGCTACCCCATCTGTGCGAATGCAACCTCGGAGAATGCCGTACCGACCTGCTGCCGCTGCTATACGAGATCAGCCGGATCGTCACCGAGACGGGCAATCTCTCGCAGATCCTCAACATCCTGCTGCAGTTGATGAAGCGTCACATGAAGGTGATCCGCGGCATGGTGAGCCTCTACGACACGGACTCCGGCAAGATATTCATCCACGAGAGTTTCGGCCTGACGGAGGAGGAGGAGGCGAGGGGGATCTATCGCCTCGGGGAGGGCATCACCGGCCGGGTGGTGGAGACCGGCCAGCCCATCGTGGTGCCGAAGATCAGCGACGAGCCGAATTTCCTGAACCGTACCGGCAGCCGCAGCAACATCGGCGACACCCGCCTGTCCTTCCTGTGCGTGCCGATTCTGCGTGGCAAGAAGGTCATGGGCACGATCAGCGCGGAGCGGATCTACGACAACCGCCGGCTGCTGAAGCTGGACGTTGAAGTTCTGTCCATCCTGGCCGCCACCACGGCCCAGGCCGTCGAGTTGTACCTGCTCGAGAACGTCAAGAAGGTGGCGCTGGAGGACGAGAACCAGCGGCTGCGTACCGCCCTTAAGGAGAAGTTCAAGCCGGCCAACATCATTGGCAATTCGAAGCCGATGGAAGAGGTTTACCGGATGATCGAGCGCATCACGCGTTCCAAGACGACGGTCCTGATTCTCGGCGAAAGCGGCGTCGGCAAGGAACTGGTGGCCAGCGCGATCCATTACAACAGCCCGAACTCATCCGGCCCCTTCATCAAGTTCAATTGCGCGGCGCTGCCCGAAAGCGTCATCGAGAGCGAGCTGTTCGGCCACGAGAAAGGCTCGTTCACTGGCGCGGCGAGCCAGCGCAAAGGGCGCTTCGAAGAGGCCGACGGCGGCACGATCTTCCTCGACGAAGTCGGCGAACTGTCGTTGCCGATGCAGGCCAAGCTGCTGCGGGTCCTGCAGGAAAAGACCTTCGAACGGGTCGGCGGCAATGTGCCGATCAGCGTGGACATCCGGATCCTGGCGGCCACCAACCGGGATCTCGTCGAGATGGTCACGAAGGGTACGTTCCGCGAAGACCTGTATTACCGGCTCAATGTCTTCCCGATCACCATTCCGCCGCTGCGCGAACGGGGCAACGACGTGGTCGCCCTGGCCGACCATTTCGTATCCAAGTTTTCCCGTGAAATGGGTGTCGACATCCAGCGCATTTCAACACCTGCAATCAACATGTTGCTGAGTTACCACTGGCCGGGCAACGTGCGGGAACTGGAAAACGTCGTCGAGCGGGCGATCATCCTTGCTGAGGACGGCGTGATCCACGGCTATAACCTGCCGCCCTCGCTGCAGACGCCGGTAGTTTCCGAGTCTTCGGTGCTCGGCTCCCTGGACGCCAAACTCAATGCGATCGAGTACGAGATGATCGTGGATGCTCTGAAAGCCAGTCACGGCAATACGACGGAGGCCGCCATCCAGCTGGGTCTGACCCGCAGGATCCTCGGATTGCGTCTGAGCAAATACAAGCTGAACCATAAGGATTTCCGCTAGGCCCTTGATCAGCCGTGCCCGCGCCATTAGCCTGAGCCCGGATCAGCGTTGCGGCGCTGCCGGGCCGGGTCTTGCGGACGATCATGCCTCGAAGGGTTTCGGAAATACCATGCCTGCGCTGGGATCGGGAGCGATGAAGACTTCGCGCAGGCTGGCCGCACCGAGGCGGCCGCTGGGGTCCAGTTCCTCGACCTTCGCCAGCGCGGCCAGGGACTCATCCATGCGTTGCAGGCGTGCAAGGTTGTAGGCATACGCGGTCAGCGACTGCAACCACAGGCGCGGAAATGCATGCCATTCACTGAAATCCGCCATGTCCTGAGTCACATGACGCCAGTCGATGGGCAATTCCAGACGCGCCGACAACCAGTCGAGGCAGGCCAATGCCCACTGTGCTGCATCGCTCGAGCGGCGACGATAGAAATAAAAGCGGTACGCCACGATCCGGATTCCGAGCGAATCCGGCGCCTGCTCGATGATCTCCTGGACGCGCGCCTCCGTATAAGCGTCGTCGGACCAGTTGGCAAAGATGTCCTTCAGTCTGTCGCGAACATCCGGAGGGAAGTTTCGGGTGAAGTGGTAAGGCTCCAGTCGGAAGATACGAGCCGAAGCTCCGTCAGCGTTGCAGGGAACTTGATGCGGGGAGCCGGAGGAGGGCGCAGGCGTGGTCTGATTCATGGCATACCTGAATGAGGATTTACCCCATGGGCAGGCAAGAGGCGGGCCAAGCCCTCCATGACCTGGCAATATGAGTGCCAGCCGCATCCCGCGCCGCAGCTGGGTATGGGCACGGAAACGACAGCGTACGGCGGCGAACAGTCGCAGTGAAATGCGTACCAGATGGGACTTTAATTTTGCACACCTATACCGTTATAAATATAACGGTAACCGGATTTAAACGTATGTTATCTTCCAGACCATCTCTATATTCAGTCGTGTTTGTGCAGAGGGGAACAGTCCATGGCACGCAGCAGCAGCGTCAACTTCGAAGCCGTCGAGCAAATCTGCTTTCAATTGCTCGCCCAAGGCGAAAACCCGTCGTTCAACCTTGTCTATGCCGAGCTTGGCAACAAGGGATCCAGCGAGGTTGTTCAGCGCTATATCGACCAATGGCGTCGTGAGACGGGCGCGACCTTCTTCCGGAAGCGCAGCGTCCCAGGCATGCCGGATGAACTGGTTTCTTCAGCGGACGGCTTCATGTCCCGGATCTGGTCCCTGGCACTCAATCACGCGGAGCAACTCTTTGCAGCCCAGCGCCAGGCGCTGGAGCAGGAGCAGGATGCTTACCGGGTTCGTCTGCTGGCCGCCGAGCAGCGGATCGAACAACAGGATGCCGCCGCGGTGCAGGCAGCCGCACAACTCGAAGCCCTGAACGAGGCACAACGCGTCCGCGATGCAACGATCGCGGAACTGCGGCAGCAGGTGCAGGAGTCCCAGCGCCAGAAGGATGTGCAGGAAGGCCGGATCAAGCAGCTCGAGGATGCGGCAGAGGTTCGCGAGCAGAAGTTTGCTGCGGAATCCGAGCGGCTGACCAAAATGTTGCAGACCGATCGTGATCGTTACAGCACGTCCTTGAAGGATGAACAGGATCGCAGCGCACTCGAGCGCGAACTGCTGGTCAAGCAGATCGATCAGGTCCGTCAGGAAAAGCTCGGCGACATCACGGCAATGCGCCAGCAACTGGCCAACCGGGAGGAGCGCGAAAGCAAGCTGCGTGAGCAGACCGAGGAAGCCAAGGCGGCGCTGCGCGAAGCCTTGTCCAAGACGCGCCAGATCGAAACATCCCTGGCCGCCGCGGAAGGCCGGATCGAACGCCTGCAGGCACAGCTCAAGGTTGCAACCGAAGCCGCACACGGCAAGGAGTCCGCGGTAGCCGCCGCCGAAACCAGGGCACGTGTCATCGATGAAGTCCGCCTTGCAGAAACCGCACGCGCCCAACGTGCAGAAACCCTGCTGGCTGAAGCGCTGGCCGAAATCGGCCAGCTCAAGAAACAAAACGCGTAATCGTCAGGATACCGGGCCAATCACCGGCTACTGACCCTGTCAGGCTTAAGCAAAAAAACTCGTCTCTGGATACTGCCGCAGAAGGTGCCGGACCTCCCTGTCTTCAGCAAGGAAGTCCGGCACCTCGCGGGGGGATGCAAAACAGAAACAGGTCCATTGCAATCGGTGGCTTCATGGTTTTCTCCTTTAAGTAGGTCGCTCCGAGGTGGAGCAGGTAGGGTCAGTCGATTTCAAATTCCGTCTTGTCGCCGTTCAATAGGGCAACGATGGATTGCTGGGTGCGCTGTCGCATTTGCTGGCGAACGGCCTTGCGTGTCTTGCCGTGTGCGCCGGCGCGGCGTGTCAGACCCGGCACCAGCAAGGGGTTGCGTGGCTTGGTCCGGGGCAGAACGAGGAGGGTCTTCTTGGTGGCCATCATTTACCCTTTCACGCAAAGAATCTGTTTCAGTCCATGGACGACCTCCACCAAATCGCGCTGGTTGTCCATCACCTGGTCGATGTCCTTGTAGGCGGAGGGAATTTCATCGACCACGCCACCGTCCTTACGACACTCGACGCCAGCAGTCTGTGCCTCGAGGTCGAAGCGACTAAATCGGCGCTTGGCCGCACTGCGGCTCAT
Source organism: Zoogloea sp. JDB1 (assembly GCF_056724025.1). NCBI lineage: Bacteria > Pseudomonadati > Pseudomonadota > Betaproteobacteria > Rhodocyclales > Zoogloeaceae > Zoogloea > Zoogloea sp. JDB1. The sequence continues at coordinate 3,716,026 of NZ_CM161496.1, read as the reverse complement.
CCGTCGGCCTGCACCATGGGAGCACGAGCAAAATGACTCGGTATTGCCCAGCCCACGGACGATGTAGGACCTTGTCCCCATGCTGCCGGGGATGATGCCCAATTCTCCAGCCTGGGCTGAGATGGCGCCTTTGCGAGTGATGAAAAGGCGTTCCCCGAGGTGTTCCTCCCGCGCCACGTAGTTGTGGTGGCAATTGATCGCTTCGTCTTCAAGCCTGAAAGGTGGCAAAAGCGGCTTCAGAGCCTCGATGATCGCCGCCATCATCCGGTTACGGTTCAGCAGCGCGTAGTCCTGCGCCCATTCGACGGCCTCGACGTAGTCATCGAACAGGTCCGAGCCTTCGGAAAAATAGGCGAGGTCCTGGTCTGGCAGATGAATCTGATGCCGCCGCATGTCCTTCTGTGCCGCGGCGATGAAATAGCGCCCCAGCACATTGCCTATGCCGCGCGAGCCTGAGTGCAACATGATCCACACCCGGTCCGCCTCGTCGAGGCACAACTCGATGAAGTGATTGCCGCCACCCAGCGTGCCGATCTGGCAGAGCCAGGTCTCGTTGAAGCGGCGCTGCATCTTCATCAGTCCCGGATGCTTGCCGACGACCACATCCAGCCGGTCGTTCAGCACCCGTCCGACGCGTTGCAGCGCACTTCCACGCATACGACTGGCCGCGTGCTGGTTGAAACCGACCGGTACTGCGCTTTCGATGCCCAGCCGCAGGCCGCGCAGGTTATCAGGAAGCTCACTGGCGATCAGCGAAGTACGTACGGCGTTCATGCCGCAGCCGATGTCGACGCCGACTGCGGCAGGGATGATGGCGCGTAGCGTAGGAATGACGCTACCGACGGTGGCGCCGATACCTGCATGTACGTCCGGCATGGCGGCCACATGGCCGTGCACGATCGGCAATGAAGCAACGTTCAGCAGTTGCTGGATTGCTTCCGGGTCAATATCGCGCGTCCAGACCTTGACAGGCACGCGACTTTTGTTCAACTCAATTTGTATGCCCATGGTGATTCCTGAATTTCTTGCAGCGGCTTTGCCGCTCTTCATGGAATCCGGGACGGAAAGGGAAGCCCAAAACAAAAACCCCCGGCAATGGCCAGGGGTTTAGCTTCTTCCCAGCCCGGATTCGCCTTGCGCGAGTTCCGGGCAGCACAATGCCTACGGTCTCAGCGCGTTGTTTCCTTCAAGTTGGCTGCAGCAGGCATTGATGTCTCCTTTGAAAGGGGTGGTTGGAAAGTGGGGAGGATTTTTCAGCAAAGGCCATGCAGATGTCAACAGTGCTGGCGCACAGGCGCGCAGATACCGGTTTTAAACCAGGGGGCACATAAACTTCTGAAAACAGTAACATCCTGATCTTTAACGATATTTTGCGCCGCTTTACTTGTTTCGGGTAGAACGGCGAGCACGAAAAAAACCGCCAAGCTCGTTGTGGCCATCCTTGCTGCCACCTTCGTCCAGTAGGCCCGCCGGCCTTCATTCTTCTCCGTCGCCGCCTCCACCTGGGCGAGCAGCTCGAACGGGTCTCTCTTCAGTATCTCTGCAAGCCGGGCGCAAGCATATGCGTCCGGTATCCGTGTTCCTTTGCGCCATTGCGCGATGTATCCGTTTGATATTTCAAGGTGTTTTGCAAGCTTGTAGTCGGTATCGACGTTTAGGGCTTGCTTTGCTTCGTCTAGTACTTTCGATATATCCATGACTCGTCTCCGGTCGGCTCCCGCTCACTTTAGCTTCATTTTGTAGCTTGACAAGTAGCTGCAATTTGAAGTTACATCCGATCCACTTCATTTTGAAGTTATCGGAGCCCCCCGTCATGTCCCACGCAAACCGCACGTCCCCGTCACCCCGTCAAGGCGCTCTTGACGCAGTAGTACCCCCAACCCATGAAGACAGCCCAAAACAGGATATTTCTGACGTTCGCCCGTTCGCCTGCATCGAGCTGAGTTTTTTTCAACCCGAAGCTGACGCCCAGCACGGCGATCAGAAGAGGAACGAGGCCCGTAACAAAGGTCTTCGTGACTTGTGCGGCGAAATTGAGCATGTCATATGGCTGCATAACAAACGGCTCTCCTCTGAGCTGTTGGAGTCTGTGTATTGGACTCTTAGTCAATCTGGGATGTTCTTCCTCGGCCTCTTCTTTGGCGCAGTTGCTTTCGCTCGTTTCCAGGAAGTTTTTGGTGGATTGCAGCCATGAAAACTTCAGCTTTTGCTTTCTGACCTTCTTCACGTCTAGCAACCATCCCCGGAGCATATCTCATGTCCAACGTAGCCCCCGTCGATAGCACGCAATCCAAAGGCCGTCCCCTCGGCCTCGGTGAAGCGGTCCTCCAAGGTCGCATTTCCCTGGTTCGCAAAGCCGGCACCATCGGCTTCTCTCACCTCCTGGTCCTTCCCGCGCCCGACCCGTTCACTGCCCCGTCCACCGTCGAGGTTGTCGCAAAGTCCCGCCTCGGTGCTGCCGAGGAAGACATCCGTGTCCGCGTCCGCATTGCCGGTTTTCGCCGCAGCTATGATTCGCGCGACAAGGACACGGGCGAAATCACCAAAGTCCAGACCGCCGACAACCGCCTGTTCGCCGTCGAAGAGTAATCGTGGCTCGCCCCTCCACTGGTCGTTCTCTCTCTGCGGTCGAACGCATGCGTCAGATGCGTGCGCGTCGCAAGGCTCAACGCATGCTTTCTCCGCTTCGCACGCTCCTTGTAGGTTTCATCGTCATTGCTGCTGGCTTGGCGATCGGCTTTTTCTTCTGATGTCCTTCACCCTCTACACCCTGACCAAGAGCGGCGCATTCGCGGATGCGTCGTTCTCGTCGTTCATCGACGCCCGGACGGAAGCGGCCACGCGAGTGCGTCGCGGCTTCCAGTTCGTTCAGATGATCCTGAACGGTCGCGGTGATCTGGAGGCCCGTATCGATCCGCTGCCGCCGTGTGCTCGGTCCTTTCGGCCGGTCTTCGAAGGCACGAAAAAAAAGTCCGGGTCCGTTGTAACACCCGGACTTAGTCCCATGGGTGGGACTCTTGATCAGTTTTCCGTGCTTTCGACGGGGGTCGGACTTAGTGCCATCGGTGGCACTTTCGAGCTGGCCGAGGGGGTCTGAATGATCGACTGGATGACCCTCCGTTACCCCTTGGCGAAGCTGCCGCCCGCCATTCAGGATCGTGTGCTGTCCGCCCTCGGCCGCATCACCTGCGTGTCGCCTGACGGCGAAATCCGCTGGGAAAAGCCGGTTCTGGATCTCGATGCGCTGCGCTCCGATACGCCGGGCCTGTGCTGGACCGTTACCGGCGGCGCCGATGGTGAGATGCGTTTGACCATCGGCGCCTCACCAGCCTTCATCACCTACGGCAACAACGTGTTTGGCTCTTCCGAGGTCCGCGAGTGCGCGGGCGTCCTGACGCGCTTTGCCTCCAAGTGCCTCTCGTCGATCTTGCCGCCAGCCCACGAATGGGAATGCCGCCGGATCGATGTCACCGAGAACTACGCCCTCTCCAGCAAACGTGAGGTGAAGCAGTTCCTTCGGCAGCTCATTACCGCCGATGCCGGCCGCGCCAAAGCGACCAGCGGAGGAGGGGATAGCGTCTATTGGAACAAGGGCTCGGACCTGCGCAAGGGCAAGGGCTACGGCAAGGGCGATCAGCTCCGCAAGCTGGTCAAGGATCGCAAAGCCGAGATTTCTGACGATCTCCTCGAGCTGGCCGACCGCCTTGCCCGTTTGGAACTGACTCTCGGCGCCCGCTGGTTCCGCCGGCTGGCCGAAGAGGGTCGTAACTGGTGGGATCTCACCACCGAAGAACTGCAGAAACAGCACGAACAGTATTTCGAACGCTTCATCGGAAAGCAGGAGGTCACGGACATGGGCATGCTCTTGGAAGAACTGGAAAAGGTCACGGTCACGAAGAATGGTGTTCAAGTGCAGGTGACCAAGTCACAAGCTCTTGCCGCTCATCGCACCTGGGCACTGATCAAGGCCATTGGTTACGAACTCGCTCGCGAGTCGATCCCCCGTACTACGTGGTTTCGTCATATCGCCATGTTGCGTGCCGCTGGCCTCTCCGACGCCGACATCGGCGCCGGCAACGTCCTGCCGTTCCGCCGCCGCGAAATCTGCATCGCTCAGCCGGTTCGTTCCTGGGCGGAACTGAGGGCCGTTGCCTGATGGAAGCCTACCTCCACGCTGGTTTTCTGGTGCTGGCGTTCGCCGCCGGCTACCTCTCGGGGCTCTGGTCATGACCGACATCACCGACACCCCCGAACTGATAGGCCTGTACCTGGGCGCCTGGGCCGTTGGCTTCTGCGCTGGCTACTTGGTCAGACTTTTTCGGCGCCTTGCCGACCAGGCTGTGTGATCCCGGAATGGACGGCCCGCCGGGCCGGCCGTGACGGGAGCAGACAGCCGATAACCCGCCCGTAAGGGCTCACTTAGGAGTAAATGAAATGCAAACCACCCAAGTCGCCCAGAAGGGCTCTATCCGTCGTCGTATCGCTCAAGCCGTGGCCGCTGGCGCCTCGGTGGTCGCTGTGCAGGCGCACGCCGCACTGCCGACTGCGGCCACGGAAGCCTTCACCAATCTCAAGGCCGATGCGTTGTCGCTCATTGATCTGGTGTGGCCTGTTGTCGGTGCGATCACCGTCGGTTTCGTGCTGATCAGCCTCTTCAAGCGCGGCGCCTCCAAGGTGTAATGCTGTGCGCATGACATCCTTGTCATGCAGGATTGCGGCCCTCGTGGCCGCTTTCTTCTTGAGCCAGTCGGCGGCGGCTCAAGAAGACAATGCGCCGCTGCCGGTTCCTGCACCGGCCAAAGCGGCGTCTTTAGGTGGATCTCAAAATGTTCGCAGAACTTCAGATTCCGTTCTTTCTGCTCCTCGCGATTCTTTTCGTTGCGCTCGCGGTGTCTATTCAGACAATTGCCTCCATGCTGATTCCCGTCCTTCACGTGACGTATCCGTATTGTTTCCGGAAACGTATGTTTTGGATTGCCGCAGCTTTTTACGCCCTGGCTATGATTGCGTTCGTGTTGTTCGCAATCGATGACTTGGATTTATTGCAATGACTAGGCATATACGGCTTTTCGCTTTTCTTGTTGCTGGCTTTTTGTTGTCTGTGGTATCGATGTTTTCTTTTGCTGGTGATAAGCATTCATCTGATGGCAAAACTGCGATGCAGCTTTGCATGGATGCGCAGTCAAAAAGCACTGACACTATTTCAAAGGCGTGTTATTACACGTCCGGTCCGTGTCCCGATAATCAAAACGGTGGGACGTGCCAAGAAATCGCTCGATTTCTTTGGACATATTCGGGTAGTACATATGTTGGGGGCTTATCGACTGCTTATTTTTCGTATTGTCCTGATGCCACGCCGACTTGGGACGGCGCTCAATGCGTAACTGCTGGTCCGTGCAAATCTAAATCTGGTCAATCGGTCGATGATGGTTCGCTTGATTTCGGCGACGGGTCAAACAAAAAGCTCTCGATGTCATTTCCGACGCGATCCGATGACAATTATGTCGGCCAGACGTTTTGTTCTGGCGGTTGCAAGGCGGCGGTTGATAGGGAAGTCGGATCGGCCGGCATGACGGTGGATGGCTCTTACTATGGGCAGTTTTCTGCCAAATTCTCCGGCCAAAGTTGTGAATCGGGCCAAGCGGCTGCGACGCCTAAAACCACGCCTGCGCTGATTCCGAAGAACACACCGGAATACGATTGCGTTTCTAGCGGCATGGGTTATGGCTATGTGAATGATGTGGTGAAGTGTGTCGCCAAGACATCCTCGAAGGCCAGCGAAACCAAGTCGACACAAACGACCAATGCCGATGGAACTCGGACGACGGTCAATAAGACTGACAGCACTGTTTGCGCATCGGGCGTTTGTACGACCACCACGACCACGACCACGACGCAATACAACAGCTCGGGCTCAGCGACGGGCACGTCTATTACCTCTGAGACTACTACCAAGCCTGATCCGAATTCAGGTCTTGGTACTGGCGGCGTCAAGGATGGGCAGCAGCAGGGCGCCGAATGTGGCGTAGCGGGAAAGCCTCCGTGCGGTGTCAAGGTCGATGAAACGGGCGTATCGAGCGATGTTTCTGCTGTCGATCAGAGCGCCAAGCAAAAAATTTTGGAGGCGTATGACGAAGTGCGCCAAAAAATGGAGGAGGTTACGCGTCCTCAGCGCTGGGGCGTGACGTGGGTTTATCAACCTCCAGCGGGTGCGTGCTCTGCATTGCAATATGGCACGTCCTTGCACAAATTCTCGATTGATATCTGCAAGCCGCTTGGCTATATCCGCGACTTGTGGAGCTATGTCATTTATGTGATGACCGGCCTTTATATCTGGCGCTCTGCTCGCGACGCTATGAACATTGTTTAAGGATTTGCCATGCCATTACTTGCAACTCTCCTGACCAATCTTTTCGGATCGCTCGCCGGCTGGTTGGCGCAGTTTGTCGGGAAGAAGCTGGCTATTGCACTGTCGGCGGTGGCGACGCTTGGGGCTTTGACGGCTACGTTTTACGGTGCAATGTCGGCGCTGCTCAATGGTATCGCCACGCAGATCCCGGATATGCCCGGCGCGCAGATTGGCATGTGGGTTGCCTGCCCGGCGAATTTGCCGGCCTGCTATGCCGCCATCTTGTCTTGTGACACGACGGTGGCGCTTTATCGCTGGTCGATGAAAAACCTTGGCTACATCGTGCAGAGCACTTAATTATCGTAACTGTGACGAAAAATGGCTGATTACCTTGTTACAGGGAAGAAGGGCAACGGAAAGAGCCTGGTGTGTGTGGCTCGCATTCAGGATGCGATTCGGCGTGGTGCTCCTGTTGCTACCAATCTCGATTTGTTCTTGGATAAGTTGCTTCCTGCTGACAATCGTACGGCTCGTATCATTCGGCTCCCTGATAAGCCGACGCGTGCCGACTTGGATGTAATCGGCTCGGCTTATGAGGGTCGTTATGATGAGAGTCGGTTTGGCGTTCTTGTGCTTGATGAGTTGGCGACTTGGCTTAACTGTCGAACTTTTCAGGACAAGGATCGGTTGGGCGTGTTGGAGTGGTTGGCGCACTCTCGCAAGCTGCACTGGGATACGTACCTGCTTGCCCAACATCCGAATCAGATCGATAAGCAGGTCAAGGAGGCTTTGGTCGAATACCATGTGATTTGTCGTCGTGCTGACCGCATCCGCATTCCGATTCTCGGCCTCAAGCCTCCGCGTCTGCACATTGCGTATGTGCGTTACGGTATTGATCAGCATGCTCTGCTGTCTGATCGGTGGATGTACCGCGGCAACCATTTGTTTGATGCGTATGACACGGATCAGCAGTTCCGCTCTGACTACCCGCATGCGATCCACTCCATGCTGCCGCCCGGCTACTGGGCTCCGAAGCCTCCCCGGTCCTTCCTGGCCTCCCTGGTGGCCTTCCTGCGGCGCAAAGCGCCCGCCAAGCCGGCCCTGAAGCCCAAGCGGCCCTTGGTTGCGGCCCTGGCCAGCCTGCCGGCCGATCAAGCTTTCGCCGAGGCCCGGCGCCTGGTCCTCTCCGGCGCCGTGTAGGGCAGGGCGCTGGCGTCGAGTGGAGTAGGGCGCCCCTTCCCTATCGGTATCCCAAAATGCATAGTTTGATTTATCGTCACTGTGACGTAAAATAACCTCATCGAATTAACGTAACAGTGACGAAAATGATTGATGCGAACGACAAGGCAACGGCGGATCTGATCGGCGACACTCCGAAGCGTCGCGGCCGTCCTTCGACCGGCAAAGCCAAGTCCTCGGCCGAACGGATGCGGGAGCTGCGCCGCCGCAATGGTTGGGCCATCGGTGACGATTTCGACGGCCTGACCAATACTGGCCTGTACGAACTCCTGGCCAGCGTCCACGCCAAAGGCCAAGAAAACCTCTTTGAGCGGTGTGTGGCTGAACTCCGCAAGCGGATGGCTCATAATTCGTCACAGTGACGAAAAACAAAATCGGCTCGGCCCTCTCCTGCAGGTCGTAATTTTGAGGAGAAGGGCGCCGGCGACGTGGCGCCGTATCTCTTTGTTTTGCCGTGTTTTTTTACCGTTTCTCGGGTCCGTTGTTCGTTTTCACTACCCTTCCTGCAGTCATTGTTTTTGCCTTTCCTGCTTTTGACCTTGCTGTTTTCCTCTCTCTTTTCTTCCTTGCCTTTCCTGTTCCCTCTGCTTCAACCCCTTCGCCTTGCCTCTCCTGCCTTACCTTGTTCTCTCACATAGTCCATAATCCGTAACAGTGACGAAAATTAGCCATCATGAGCGCGATCACCTTTGACACCCTGAAGTACGTGGAACGCCTGAAGGATGCCGGCATGCCCGAGGCTCACGCCAAAGCCGAGGCCGAAGCCTTGCGCGATGCCCTGGGCGAACTGGTCGAGCTGCGCAGCCTGGCAACCAAGGAAGATGTCACGGCGCTGCGGGCCGACACGCACACCGCGATTGCGGAAGCGAAGGCGGACATCATCAAGTGGGTTGCCGGCCTGCTGCTCGGGCAGGCGGCCCTGATCGCCGCCCTGGTCAAACTGCTCTGAATTTTCGTAACTGTGACGAAAATCAAACCCGGCCCGCGCCGGGTTTTTTCATGGGTCGATCTTGCGAGGGGATCGGCCAGCCGCCGGGCCGTCCAGCGGCCCGCGCGCTGCCGAACAGGAAAAGGGTCGGCACGCAATGAACTATCACGCAGCAGCGCGGCACGCGGGCTTGATAGGGTTTGCTGCTATGGCTGCCAAACCGAAACCCTGGGAACTTCAAGAGGACTGGTACGCCGGGCTGGCCCGGCGCGTGATGGCCGAAATGTCGGCCCGGGGCGTCACGCTGTACCGGCTTTCCCATCTGTCGGGCGTTCAGTTCACGCTGACGGCCCGGTACATACGAGAAGGCCGGCGAATGCCGGCCTTTGCACTGTTTCGATACGCTCAGGTGTTAGGCGTAACCGTGTCGGATCTGGTAGGGGATCGAGAGCAGCTGCGACAGCAGGGCCTTGAGTTTCCTGAAGATTGAACTTCTGAAAACAGTAACTTGTAGGATGTCAAAGGATTAACTGCTGCTTCGGCTCTTTGTGGTAGGGCGGTAAAAACTAAGAGTCCGGCCATGGTTGCCCCTGCCATGCGTCCAGCAATTTTCTGCCAGTAGGCGCGACGTTCGTCGTTTTTCTCCGTGCTGGCTTCAATCTCTGCCATCAGTTGCCATGGATCGCGGTCTAGGATTTCGGCCAGCTTTCCGCACTCATAAGGGCCGGGCGTGCGCTGTCCTTTTCGGTACATGCTGATATACGCCTTGCGGATTCCTGATTTTTGTGCGAACGCGTAATCGCTTGATGTTCCAAGCTTTTCTTTCGCCTCGTCTATTACTTTCGATATATCCATGGTGCTATCTCCTGTCTGGATGTGGACAGTTTAGTCACTATTGGTGACTTGACAATGGTCACTAATGGTGACTACTCTGCGCTTGGTCACATTTTGTGACTATTCGATGGGAGTCGAAGCCATGAGCCAGTTACGTAAAAGCGAAGTAGAGCAGGGCAGCAAAGCCTGTGATGGTGAAGAGGTAGAGCGTTTGCATGATGTCGTGCCGTCGCTCGTCGTTCATGTCTCTTTGTTCAAGCAGGCTGTTGATGGCGAAGAGGGCAACGATTGCACTCGCGACGAGCGCCGCCATGTAGCCCGCTGTGCATATGAGGTCGAACGGATTCTTAAGCATTCTCAGAAGTCCTTTCTTTGGAAGCTTCGGGATTTTACTGACATTGGCATGCCGCTCCTGTGTCTTTTCTACGGCACTTTGAGCGGTGTGGTTTTCGGGTTGAAGTTGGCTCGTTCCATGGCTACGGGGTCTTAAGCCATGGATGAACATCAAATCTCTTGGGCTCTGAGCCGTGTAGTTCCGGCTATGGAGTCTTGCGTCACGCTTGAGACGTGTTACGGGTCGCTTGAATTGACTGGTGATGATGCGCAGGTCTTGCAAGCTGTTGTCCGTCGTCTGCTGCTCGATAAGCGTGCTCAATTGAAGGAGGCTGTGTGATGTCCTTCAAGAAAGCCAAGTGTTACGACAAGTCTGAATTCCGTGGTGAATACCGCGTTGAGTTTGAACTTAAAGCTCAAATGTCCCTGCCCGGCCTCCCCGCGCCGGATACCGCCGACGTGCGGGCAGGGGCACCCTTATTGCAGAGTGCTGCGCCTGTCGCCCCCGTTAAGAAACGCGGCCGTCCGGTGACGGGTTGCGCAGTTCCCGCTGCTGAACGGATGCGCCGCATGCGTGCCCGTCGTCGTGCTCAATCTGATTTGTTCGGCGGGGTGCGGTGATGGACGACATTCTGCTTTTGGCTATGGGTGCATTCGTTTTTTGGTATGCGTGCCGCGCCACGGGGTTTCTTGCATGACCCGCAAAAAGCGCACTACCCCCCAGTTCCTCCCCACGGTGACGGAAACCCTGCGAGCCGAAGCGAAGGCCCGCTTGTCGGCTGCTGATATTGCCGGGCTCGAAGAGGAAGCGCGTAACGCGGCGAGCGGTCGCGCCGTAGGCGCGGACGCTGACGCGGGGGCGCGGACGATTGCCCCCTCGTCAGTAACACGAGGGGAACATGTGCCCATGGTCGAGCTGGTGCTCGTCGGGAACAAGGTGCTTCAGGTCATGAAACGCACCGGCCCTGACGGCGGGCAGGCCTTTATCGACTGGCTGAACTTCACCGTCCATGAAGACACGGCTCACTACGTTGGTTGGCCGGGCTCTACCCTGACGGATACCGATGTCGTTAAGGCCATGTCGTTTGCCTTGCACGAGATATTTGGATTTGGTGTTACGGGCCAGTATGACCGGGGCCGGAACTTCTACAAGCGCTCCTATCCCCTGGGCGAAGAGGGTTACGGATTTGTTGGCCATGGCGGTCAACGCCATTCCTTCCTCGTCTCGATCTCCGGCTCCGGCCTCGCCGCAGCTAAACCCGGCTGGGAATACCGCCTGCGGGCCTTCCTTGAAGGCGTGGCGATCAATCCCAAGCTGACGCGGGTCGATGTAGCTCACGACTGCTTTGATGGCGAATACACGCCCCTCCAAGCCTTCCACGATTACGACGACGGCCTGTTCCGGCTGTCACGCTCGCCGGTCGATCCTGAGTGGGATGGACGGGGAAATTGGAAGAAAAAGGATCTCGAGGGCGGCGACCCTAAGGGCCTGACGGCCTATATGGGGTATGACCGGGATGAAGGGAAAACATATACATATCCCCTGGAAGTCAATGTTTTAAAAGGATTAAAAAATAACCATTTTTGATTTATTCGGCATAGTTCACGAGGCCGCAGACTCACCCATCCACCTCACAAGCCTCACTTTGGCGGCGCGCACAACTCCTGCCAAGGCAGGATCACCGATCTCAGTAAGCTGATGGTCCGTCGTAACGGACTTTGCTATGCCCGCAATGCCTAGCAGTTGATGAATACGGGAACGAGGGAATTTGGTGCAGTGGCGGAAGGGTTACGCATCACTTGTTCGGCTCAAACTGACCGACAAGTCCACGCCCAGTACGACAGAAATCCGATGAAGAATCAGCAGGGAGGGATTGGCAACCCCGCGCTCCAGTTGCGAGACGTAGGTCCGATCCACCTCGGCCTGTAAGGCCAGCGCCTCTTGAGACAGCCCAAGCCGCTTGCGAGATTGCTTGATCTCGGCGGCAAGGTCGGCACGAAGTTCATCGAAAGATTTGACCACCGACGAACGATGCCGGTGGCGGGATTATCAATCCACGGAATATAATCTACATTCCATTCGATGGTTCCCCCTCGTTTGCTCCAATCCCCTCGCCCAGCCATTCGAGCCGTATAACCGGTGCGATGGCTCTTCGCTGCCATGAGAGAGTCTGATGTTTCTTACCGATAACGCCGCCCGTCATCCATTTGCCTCCCATTTTTATGGTGATGGAATGAATGTCTGGAGAGCGGCCACTTTGGCTACGCTGGATGAATGGTTCTACTTGAATTGCTTGGTCAAATCTCCGGAAGGCGAATTCCCGGAGATCATCCTGATCTCCCATCCCTCGCACGATCTGCTGTCGTTTCTCGATCAACGAAAAGATGACGTCACCGTTATCGACGTCCAACTCGTCAGCCCGCCGCACTTGAATGGCACACGGCGCTGGAAGATGGAACCACTGGTTCGGATTTGGAGAGATCCGTCGAACTCCTGGTCTCACCGATACGAAGTCGCAAATGGAAACCGGTACTACTCCATCCAAAATGATCGGGATAACACCGAATTCGAGCTTTGTCGGGAATTCACTTTAAGTGATGCGGCCGAGTCTGCGCCTGCATAGATGGCCCGATCGGCTCGGACTCTGGAAGACGGCCAGTGAAATCTTCCAGGCCGGGTCGCATCTGCACTGATCCACTCACTTTGCGTCACGAGCCATGCGCTTGCGGCCCTTGCATTTTCTTGCGCCGCTCGGTGACCAGCTCGGCAACATCTCCCTGAATGCGCTCAATGATCGCCTCCAGGGCCGCTGCGGTAGCCTTGGAAGTTGCCAGATCCAGACTCATTTGCTGCAGACGCTCTTCCAGCGCAGTGCGACTGGCTTCGAGGCCCTGATTTCGTTCGACGAGCTCGCCGATGCGTGCTTCGCGCTCAAGAGCCTGCTGCTCGACCTCATGCAGGCGTTGCTGGGCAAAGATGAGTTCATCCCGCTCCTTCTTGAGCGACTGATTCTCTGCCTTTGCCTGACGCAAGCTGGTGCCTGATCCCGCCAATTCGCTCGCCAAGCGCGAGCATTCCTGGTGAGCGTGAATGAGCTCATGCTGCTTCTTGTTGCTGGCCTCCTGCTGGGCGCGAAGCTCGCCCTGCAGGTAGGCCACCTGCTGTTCATGTTGGCGTAACTCCTGATCCCGCTGCTCTTTCACTGACTGCCTGAAATGCGCCAGGGCTTCACGGGAATTTTGGTGCTTCTCCTCCAGCGATTGCCGATGCTCTTCCTCGGCCGCCAGACGCTCTTGAAGATCCGCCACCTGTTGAACGAGCTGCGTGCGGATCAAGGTCTCATCGCGCAGCACCTTTTGCGTGTCCTTGTGTGCCTCCCGCTCACGCACAAGCGCGAGCTGACACGCCTCCAGTTGCTGGCGAAAGGACTCCGCCTCATCAGAGGCGGCCTTTGATTGCGCTTGGGCATCTTGAAGGCGTTTGCTGTACCGTGTCTCGGTCTCGGACACTCTGGCATTTGCCTCTCCATGGAGGCGTTCAGCCAGTCTCCCCACTAGATCCAGCAAGGATTCGCTGACGGCCACCTTGCTGCCCGTGACCGGACCTTCCTCCTCCTCGATCTCCTTCAGGTGGCGACTGATGGTGGTCCGCGACCCCGTATTCCCCAGCTCTACCCGAATGGCATCAATCGACGGGTGCTTGCCGAGGGCGATCAGCTTGTCCCGTGCTCGCACCACCTCGGATTTGTAGATGCCTGCCCTGGCCATGGTCTGCCTCTAATTTCGTACTGTATTACGTATCATGATAGTACATACTAAAAGTGGCGACTGAATTTTCACTTTTACGTTAAATCTAACATTCAATAATAGGGTGTTATTCAATGTTAAGCCCTTCAGGGAGGTAAACGGACTCGCTTCTGGCGTACAAGGGGCCCTGATCCGATGGATGCAGAGCGTTCAATACAGCATCTTCGTCATTGACGCTTTACCAGCCCGGACGAACCCGGGGCGTTGTCTCATTTGAGCTATACTGAAAGCTCAAATGAGCAGGTGCGATCATGGAATTCATTGCGAAGACACCACGTCCCAAGAGGGTTCAGACGGCTCAAGCCAAAGGAGGCGTGACCACTGGCGTCAAGGTGATCGGCACCACGAAGAAGTCCCCAAGTGGGGTGATCAAGAAGCTTGCAGGTACCTCCCATGTTCGCGCCGGCATGCTCGCTTATGCCAAGAATCTCTACCAAGCCTCCACAGCTGAGTATGTCGGGGTGATTCGGGGAAAGGTTCCGGCCACCCACGTGGACCTGATCGTTGATGTGACGTCTGTCCCCAAGGAGCGTCTTGTTCGTATCCTTGACCTGCGGCGAGCCACCATTGCGCGAAAAATACGTGAAGGCGAGATGCTTTCGACTGATCAGTCAGAACGCGTACTGGGACTGGAGCGCTTGATCGGTCAAGTCGCTGTCATGGTCGGTGACTCTGGGGATTCAACAGGCTTTGATGCGGCCCGATGGGTCGGCGATTGGCTTGAACAGCCCATTCCTGCGCTGGGAGGGGCGAAACCAGCGGACTACATGGACACGATAGAAGGACAAGAACTGGTTTCCCGCCTGCTTGTGCAGTCCCAGGCTGGGGTTTTTGCCTGATGCGCGCATGGCGGATTGCAACCGACACGCCGGACTATACGGCAGATGACCTGACGGGTGCCGGAGCGGAGATTGTAGGCGGCCGTTGGAATCGCAAAGGGTTGCCGATGCTCTATTGCGCATCGTCCGTATCGCTTGCGTGCCTGGAAACGATGGTCCACTTAGGTGCAGGGGGCCTGCCCCTCAATCGTTACCTCGTTGAGATCGAGATCCCGGACCAAGCCTGGGGCCGGCGCGAGGAGCATGCCGAAGTTACGCTGCCAGTCGGCTGGGACGCAGCGCCCCCGGGCAAAGTGAGCTTGGATTTCGGGGATGACTGGCTGCAGTCCATGCGCTCGCCCGTAATCCTTTTGCCCTCATCCATTGCGCCTGAGGATTCGGTGATACTCATCAATCCTGCCCATCCAGATGCAAAGGGTGTTACCGCGAAGAAGACCCGGCGTTGGTTTTACGATCCGCGGACCTTCATCGCGAGTAAGTCTTCAAGCGTCTAGTCGTTCCAGCAGTGCGGGCCGTCAGCTCTCAGCGGCAGCGCCCATTTGAACAGGCGTATAACCTGATTCGACAAGCACCTCCTGGAGTTCGGCCGCAGTCATCGAATCCGCCTCGATCGAGACCCGATGCTGCTTGAGATCGATAGTGACGGTGGCGTCGGGCGCGGCCTCCTTCACCGCCTTGGTGATCGTGCTGGCACAGTGACCGCAGGTCATGTCTTGAATGTGGAAGGTGATCATGATGTTCTCCTTTGAGGGTTGAGAAACGGTTCGTACGAAGCACTCTGGACCTTTCCACCGTTGTAAGGTCAAGCGTCGCCGCAAGAAATTCTGGTGATGCCGACCCTTGACCTTCCCACCGTGGGAAACTTCACCATGCAGACACATCTTCGTTTTGGAGCGAAACATGTCTGCATCCCTCTCGATACCTTCCCCAGTTCAGCATCACCTCCGCGTCAAAGGAATGACCTGTGCGACGTGCGCCACGCGCATCGAAAAAGCACTCGCTAAACTGCCGAACGTCCAGGCAGTCAGCGTCAATCTCGCCACTGAAGAGGCCATCGTCAGTACCGCGGCGACACTCCAGCCTGCTGTTCTCGCCGAGGCCGTCCGTGCTGCGGGCTACGAGGTGGAAACACGTATTTCTGAACTGCAGATCGGCGGCATGAGCTGCGCCTCCTGCGTGTCCCGTCTCGAAAAAGCGCTCCTGAAAGTGCCCGGCGTGCTCAGCGCAACCGTCAATCTCGCCACTGAGAAAGCCCGGATAGAGAGCGCCACCTCCATTTCCTATGCCACGCTTGCCGCCGCCGTTGAGGCCGCCGGCTACACTGCATCCACCGTTGCGCAGGCTCAGCCATCTGCACCGCCGCCTCAGCGGCGCCCCGAATGGTGGCCGGTCCTTATCAGCGCTCTGCTGACGCTGCCTCTTGTCGCGCCCATGGCGCTTCAAGCCTTGGGATACCACTGGATGCTCAGCGGTGAGTGGCAACTCGCCTTGGCCACACCGGTGCAGTTCTGGCTTGGTTGGCGCTTTTACGTTGCCGGCTGGAAGGCGCTGAAGGCCCGCGCCGGCAACATGGATCTCCTGGTGGCCCTCGGGACCTCCGCGGCTTACGGTCTGTCCGTGTACATGTTGCTCCAGCAGGCTGGCGCCGGGATGCCCCACCTCTACTTCGAAGCCTCCACCGCGGTCATCACGCTGGTGTTGCTGGGCAAGTGGCTGGAGCACCGGGCCAAACGGCAAACCGCCGATGCGATCCGTGCGCTGAATGCACTTCGCCCGACGATCGCCCGCGTCTGGATCGATGGTCAAGAGATCGATACGCCGGTCGAGCAACTGTCGCTGTCGGACGTCGTGGTGGTTCGCCCGGGCGAGCGGATTCCCGTCGACGGCGAGGTGCTGGAAGGCCAGAGCGAAGTCGATGAATCGCTGATCACCGGCGAGAGTCGCCCGGCGCCCAAGTCACCCGGCCAAACGGTCACCGGGGGGGCCATGAATGGTGCCGGCCTCCTGCGCGTCCGCACGACTGCGATCGGCACCGAAACCACCTTGGCGCGCATCATCCGGATGGTCGAATCGGCCCAGGCCGCGAAAGCGCCCATTCAGCGGATCGTGGACCGTGTCAGCGCGGTCTTCGTGCCCGTCGTCCTGCTGATTGCCGCGGCAACCTTCACGGGTTGGATGCTGGTGTCGGGCAGCTGGGAGACGGCGATCCTCAACGCGGTCGCAGTCCTGGTGATTGCCTGTCCCTGCGCCCTGGGGCTCGCAACCCCCACGTCGATCATGGCAGGGACAGGGGTTGCCGCACGACATGGCATTCTGATCAAGGACGCCTCCGCTCTTGAGGTCGCCCATGCAGTCACGGCCGCTGCGTTTGACAAGACCGGCACCCTGACCGAAGGCAAACCGTCCCTGACGACCCTCATCGCTGCCGAAGGCCTTGATGAGGCCGACGTGCTCAAGCTGGCGGCGGCCCTCCAGCAAACCAGCGAACATCCCCTTGCTCATGCCGTTCTGGAGGCGGCCCGTGTGCGCAATGTCGCTGTTCCCGCAGTCCGCGATGCGACCGCCCTGCCAGGACGAGGCATCCAGGGTGTTGTCGGGAACGATGTGTTTGCGCTCGGCAGTGCCCGCCTGATGGCGGAACGCGGTGCCGATGCCGGCCTTCTTCAGTCACAGGCCCAGCAGTTGGAGGCTGAAGGACAGACCGTGTCGTGGTTGTTGCGTGGCCAGGGCAATGGATGGGAAGCTCTGGGGGTATTGGCTTTTGGCGATGCGATCAAGCAAGCGTCCTTTGCCGCCATCGAACGGTTGCAGGCCCTGGGCATCAAGACCGTGATGCTCACCGGGGACAATCGGGGTAGTGCGCAAGCCGTGGCCAGATCCCTGGGCATCGACGACGTGCGGGCCGAGTTGTTGCCCGGGGACAAGGCCTCCATCGTGCAATCCTTGCGCGAGCAAGGCCACGTCGTGGCCATGGTGGGCGACGGACTGAACGATGCGCCGAGCCTCGTGGCTGCAGACGTCGGGCTCGGTATGTCCACGGGCACGGATGTGGCGATGGAAGCCGCTGGAATCACACTCATGCGTGGCGATCCGCGCCTGGTGGCGGACGCCTTCGATGTATCCCGGCGAACCTATTCAAAGATCAAGCAAGGCTTGTTCTGGGCCTTTGCCTACAATGCGCTGGGGATTCCGTTGGCGGCCTTGGGCATGTTGAATCCCGTCGTTGCAGGCGGCGCCATGGCCTTCAGCAGCGTCAGCGTCGTCGCCAACGCATTGCTCTTGCGGCGCTGGCGCGGTGCTTCGGCAGCGCAGCTGCCGAGCACGCCGACAACTCTGGAAGGAAACGCATCATGAACATCGGTGACGCCGCCAAGGCCTCCGGAATCTCGACCAAGATGATCCGCCACTACGAAGGGGTTCAACTGCTTCCGCCGGCCCAGCGAACGGAATCCGGATATCGGCAGTACACGGAGAACGACGTGCGTAGCCTCCAGTTCATCCGACGCGCGCGTGACTTGGGCTTCTCGATCGACGAGATCCGCGATCTGCTCAGTCTCTGGCAGGACCGCAACCGTCCAAGTCGCCAGGTCAAGGCGCTGGCCGCTGTGCATCTCGAAACGCTCGACAAACGCTTGCAGGAACTTCAAGCAATGAAATCGGCATTGGAGCATCTGGTTCACTGCTGCCAGGGGAATGATCGCCCCGACTGCCCGATCCTGGAAACTTTGGCGGGCACCGGCAACGACGCGTCGGACGCAGACGCATCATCGGCCCAGCGCCATCGCCACGGCCACCGAATCACGGGAGGAGCCGCTTGACGTGGGTTCTCGACAGCCCGGCACAGTTCGCCTTCACCTCGGGAGGAAAATCCCGAGGTCATGTATGCTGCTGGCGCGTTCCTTTACCTTTGAATGATGAGGAGAATTCGTAATGCCGAACACGAAGACGACAGGTGACAAGGCTGCGACGGCGGCATCCAAGACCCTGCAAAGCAAGTTGACGGGCGCCAACTCCAAGACGGCGGCGGGAAGTGCCCTCTCACAAAAAGACGCACCTAAGAAGCAGACTTCGCCGCAAGCCGCGAAAGCCGCATCGAAGGTTTTGACCGATGGTCGAACCAGCGCCCAGTCGAAATCCGCCGCGGGGAGTGCGTTGTCTCAATCCAAGGGCAAGAAATGAAGCCCGGGCGAGGATGTCAAACCTGCAGAGTGCCTGACGAGAAGATGACAGAATTGTAACCGACCTGTTCGGGAATGGTAAGGGTCGAAGTCGCATGATGTGTCTGCCAGTTAGTTCATAACAACGGAACCGAAGGAGATACATCATGAAACTGATTTCGACCCTGTTTGCTGCCCTGATGGTCACCGCCGCAAGTGCCTACGCCGACCCGGGCATCGACAACCATGAAGAAGCCAACGGCCACATGTTGAATGAGGTCCAGAAGCACAAGTCCACGGCCGCAGACGTCAAGCTGGAGCGTGAGCGCCAGAAAAACCTGGACCGCGACAAGGGCAATCACGAGGAAGGCGTCGGCGGGCACGCCCTTCACGAAGTGAAGAAGATGGCCCCGGCCACCAAGGAGAGCCAAGCCAAGAAGCGGGCGGCCGAGAAGTCGCTCGACCGCGACAAGGACAATCACGAAGAAGGCGTAGGTGGCCACGGCCTCTATGAGGCCACCAAGGGTAAATAAGAGGAATAACGCGGCGGTCCTCCTGGTGCCGCCGCTTCAGCTTCAGCCGCGCCCGTCAGAATGCACGGGCGATGGCTTCCACAGGTTTGATTCCGCTCCCGAAACGCGAAATGGCTTCCCGGTGCTGTCGTAGCTCGCCATACGGCAGATAGCGAATATTCAGTTCCCGAACCTGAGAAAACGCGGGACGCAGCACCTGCTGCCGAACATCAGCCTCCCGGTCATCGGGCGCAACGAGGAACAGGTGAAGACGCTGTGCCGTTCCACCTGACAGCGCCAGATCCAGGAGCCGAACGATGCCGGAATAGATCGACGTCGTGTGCTCCACCTCGAAGGCCGCCACGACGGCACCGGAATCCCGTTCAAGCCAGATCACATCGATGAGCCGCACGGCCTCAGCGCCTTCGCTCTGCAAAGCCGGCGGCAAGACCGTGATACAGCCATCCCCGAGGCGACCCTCTCGATACGGGCGCGTCTGATCGTTGCTGGCGATCCACACCGAGAACCCCAAGGCCAGCCCGAGATCTCTCAGCCACCCTTGCACTTCCGTGTGCCCCTCGTCGGAGACCCGGTTCTTGTCCAGTTGCTTGGCAAAGGCAGCCGTTTCCTCCCGCACGGCCGCCAGGTCCTTTTCCCAGGCGTCGGTCGCCTTGGCATCCCCCGCCGCAGGCGGTAAAGGATAGCGCTCCATGCCCAGATCGAACATGAGCCCAGCCACCGCGCCGAGGTCATTGGACAGGCGATCCCGGTGACGCTGGTTGAACTCGATAAGCCCTTGCCGCATCGCCAGATAGTGATCCCAACGCCCGAGCTTGACCCCCGCACCGGTCAGGGCGTTGTAGCCCTTCACGATGGCGGTATTGAACGGAACGACGATCGTCGGATGGATGAAATACAGCAGGTTGGCCGCGGCGGGGCCAAGGCCCTTGATGCCCTTGGCTTCAAGCGTGCGGATTGCCTGAAGCACGTCGGCCTCCTTGGTACAGCAGTCGCACACATGCAGCAGACGGCCAAAGGCACGCTGATTGTCCCTGTCCTCGTAGATGTCCGGGATGCGCAGCTTGGGCTTCCACAGGAAAGCATGATCGGCCCCCTTGAAGATCTGGCGCTGCTCGGCAATCGAGGCGACGACGGTTTCGAGCGATGAACCTCGATAGACATTGCCGAATGAGCCGTCGTCCATCTCCTTGATGACCTGGCCGATACCACGCCGGATCGAGCGGAAGTTCTTCAGGCGTTCTGGCCACAAGAACCAGGATTGGTACGTTCCATTGGGATCTTGCTTCCAGCGGTCAATCAAGAGGTGGGTGGTCTCAGACATGAACAAGACAGGCAAAACGGATAGTGAATCAGGGTATCACCAACCGAAGGTGCAACGGGACTCGGGCCCACCCTTGACCCTGATCTTTTCCAAGGCCTCTTACACCCGCTCGCGTAGCGCTTTGCCGGCCTTGAATCGTACGACCACTTTGGGAGGGATGTTCACCGCGTCTCCGGTCTTCGGGTTGCGCCCGTTTCTGGCGTCGCGCCGGTGGGGGGCGAAGCTCCCAAAATCACGGATCTCGATCCGTCCGCCGTCCGTGAGCGACTGGGCCATCGAACGGAGGATCGTAAGGACCGACTGTTCAACCCGATCCGACTCGACGTGCGGCATTCGTGACACCAGTCGAGCCATCAGTTCCGATCTAAGCATTTGAACAGTGTATCCAAAATCTCGCGACGACCAGGCTACCGTGGGATGGCGTAGCATCCGGTGTCAGCCTACCCTCGTTTAAGTTACGCAACGGATGCCACTACACCCAGCTTGAAATAGCGTGACAGCGCCTCATGCAGGCGCTGTTGCAACCCCTTCCTATCCGCACCGGTGATCGTTGTGTACAACGCCGGCGAGATGTCCTTGAAGGTGCCAACGATGCGCGGATCAAAATGACTTCCCGATTCGCGGACAATGATCTGCATCGCCTCCTCGAACCCCATCGGGGATTTGTAGGAACGCTCGGAGGTCAGCGCATCGAACACATCGACGACGGCAAAAATGCGAGCAATCAGCGGAATCTCGTCACCTCGCAAACCGTCCGGGTATCCCTTGCCGTCCAGCCTTTCATGGTGGTGCCGGATGATCACCGCGGCCTCCTGCAACCAGGGGTTCCCGGTGACGATCTCCGTACCGAGGACCGGATGCGTCTGCATGATCTGGAGTTCAGCGGGCGTCAATACGCCCCCCTTCAGGAGAATGTGATCGGGAATGCCGATCTTGCCCACATCGTGCAGAAAGGCGCCGGCGACCAGATGCGAGATTTCCTCCGCCGACACCTTCAGCGCCTCCGCCAGACCGATCGCGTAGAGCGTGACCCGATAGTTATGGGCATCGGTGCCAGAATCCTTCTTGGCCACGGCATTACCCAAGGAGCGGATCAGCGATAGGTTCGAGTCCAGCAGGGAACGGGACAGTCCCATGGAGCGTCGCAGCATGGCGAGCATCAGCGGGTACAGAACGAATGCGGTGGCCAGCACGGCCCCGACGGCAGTGAGGGCTCCCGTACGAACTTGATCCCGCTGGGCCTGGACGGTTTCCGCATCGAGCCGGCTGATCGTTCGCACATAGCCCGCAAGCCGGCCATTGCTGTCAGTGATCGGGACAACCACGTGAATCAGATGTTCGGCACTCACGTCGAGCCAGGTCCGGTGAATCTGATCGCGTTCGGGGCGCTTCAGCGCCTGGGTACGGAGGACGTCGATCAGCGAGGGCGCGCTCGTTCCCCAGTTCTCATAGACCTGACGGCCAGCCCGGTCGAACACCTGCAGGCCGACAAAGCGGCTCTTGTCGAGCAGACGCTCCAGCCCGTCGTGACCATCGGGCCGACCGGAACTGACGATCAACTGCATCGCGGGGGTCGCGAAATGACGGGCACTTCGCGTAGCTTGCTCCAAGGCCGCCCGCTCGGCGCGGTAGGTACCAATCCAGTAGGCAACACCGCCGGCGATGAGCGCCACCACGAACGCGGCCAGCCCAAGCCGGATGGCCAGCATCCAGCGCAACTGACGGGGGGTTTCCGGAAAAGGGGTACTCACGTCAGCGTGTCACTTCAGGTTCTGGAGCATTTCCATTTCGTGCTTGAAGTGCCCGCTCACCCGGTCCATTGCAAACTGTAGCATCATCGTGTTCTCCGCAAATTTGGCGCGCTCGACATCCATCTCGACCGTGTTCCCATCGATCGAGCCCTGGCTGGGCACATGGTATTTGAGCGGGATGGATGCCTGGGGATTGGCACTTTGCCCAAGCAAATGCCCTGCCGAGGTAGTAACCAAGGAAACCGGAGGTACGGTTTCCGATGCCTGGACAATACGTAGCGCTTCCTGGAAATCGATGTCGATGGCCTTGTAACCCGGCGTGTCGGCATTGGCGATATTCGACGCGATGATCTGCTGCCGATACGCTCGCAGTCCCATCGCGACTTGTTGAAAGTCGTGGCTCGGATGCCCCGAACCTGCCAAGGGAATGTGTCGGGATTGCAAACCCGTTCCCAGCGCCGTCCGTGTGTCGCGCGAAGCCGAACTGGCCCCCGCCGTGCTTGAGGCAACAGGGAAGGACGCACCTGCAGGGGGCGCTCCAACGGTACCGCGGCCCAATGCCTGGGATAGCGCGGACGCAAAAGAGGGTGCGCCGCTCATCGGTGCCCCATGCGCACTGTGTCCGCCATTCTCGACGGCAGGAACAGATCCAGAACTCCCGACGCCAGTGACGAGAGGCATGACCGTTTACTCCTGTTCGTTCATGATCAGGATGGCCTTCACCGGGTCGATCGGTCCGGTCTCGTGCCATTTACTGCTGAGCTTTGGTGCCGGCGCCTTGTCCATGCAGCCATGGTTGCACTCCACGACCCAGCGTTTCATCAACACCGCCTGGCAGAACGAAAAGGCGATGGCTTCAGGCTTGCAGCCGACCGCTTCGGCCAGGATGCGGCACGAACACCGGCTCCCGTGTTCATCGTGGACGTGCGATTTCATTTTGGAAACACCGAGGCCCCTAAAGAGGGGCCTCTGAACGATTAACTTACTTAGCGTCTCGCTGGTGGTTGTGACGCTTCGCATCCTTCGCCGGAGCCGGCTTGTCAGCCGTGGCTTCGGAGGTCGGAGCCGGCACGCCGGTCTTCTCGGTCATGTGGGAATGGGGCTTCACCTTCTTCGGTGCAGGCTTTTCAGTTTGTTCGGCCGGCGCCTTGTCGGCATCTGCGGCCTGCGCGCCAAAGGACAGGGCTGCGACGGTGGCGATCAGGGCGGTCGAAAGGAAGGTATTGAGTTTCATGACAGCATCTCCAAAAGTGGGTATCCAAAAAATTCGTGAAGCCGGTGGGCGAGTCCGACATGCCCAGTGTGTGCTTTTCTAGCCGTCAGAGACATGACCCAACGATTACATTCTTGTCAGGTTGCCAGACCGCCACATGCTCACTCGCGCTTTGGAAGTGCCGCCAGAACGGCTTTCTGAAACTCCAGCGTGCAGGACAGCAGCGCCGTCCAGTGATCCACGGCAATCCGACCCTTTTCCGGGAATACGGAGAAGTCCCCGTGTATCAGCGCCTCGGCATCGTGATCCGCCTGGCGCACCCACTTCTGCACGGCCTCAGTGGATAACGTGGCGACTTGCTCGCCGTAAGTAAAACCCAGCCGGCACAAACCCGCGGCTAGGTCCAACTGGGCCTGCAGGCGCTCCCGCAGGTCTTCATTCGATTCTTGCATGGTCTTCCCCCTCGCTTTCGATGACCCCGCCGCACCTCCCGCCGGGGCACCATGCCCTCATTGGCTCAGACTGGCCGCCGCGTCGCGATGTGCCTTTTCCAGCACTCGGGCCTCCTGGGCCGCTTCCTTGAGCTTCAGCCTCAAGGCACTGCAGTGAGAGGCCCACAGCCCGGCGTCGCCCTTGGGACGCCCCGAATACGCGACAGCCATCCTGTCGTGTTGCTTCGCTTCGGCGTCGTAGCCCGCCGCCTTCTTCGCAAAGTAATCGGCGATGCGTTGATGATCCGCCGGCGTGGACGCGTTCGAGATGAACTCGGGCAGCTCCGCGACAGGGGGCGTGATCGGCGTCGAAGAACAGGCGCCCAGTGACAGGACCAGTGCGACACCCGCGAGTGTCATGCTAAGACTGCGTTTCATGATGTCACCTCCGTATGAATGTGCAGGATCAGTATGCGACTGGCCGGCTGACGCTGGCGTGACCCAAGCATTACATCGCTGTCCTCGAAATGTCAGGAAGACTGCGGGCCTGTTTCCGCGCTCCGGAGGCGCAAGGCATTCCCCACTACGCTGACCGACGACAAACTCATCGCCAGCGCCGCGATCATCGGCGAGAGCACCAGCCCATAGGCTGGATAGAGCACGCCCGCGGCGATCGGGACGCCAAGGGCGTTGTAGAGAAACGCGAAGGCCAGGTTCTGCCGCATATTGCGGACGGTAGCCACCGACAGCGCACGGGCCCGGGCAATGCCTCTCAGGTCACCTTTAACGAGGGTGAGCTGGGCGCTGTTCATCGCCACGTCGGTGCCGGTCCCCATGGCGATGCCGACATCCGCCTTGGCGAGGGCCGGTGCGTCGTTGATACCGTCGCCGGCCATCGCCACGACATGTCCTTCTTGCTGCAGTCTTGCCACCAGGGCGAGCTTGTCGGCCGGTTTGACCTCTCCATAGACTTCTTCGATCCCCAACTGCTCCCCCACCG
This sequence comes from Zoogloea sp. JDB1, assembly GCF_056724025.1. NCBI lineage: Bacteria > Pseudomonadati > Pseudomonadota > Betaproteobacteria > Rhodocyclales > Zoogloeaceae > Zoogloea > Zoogloea sp. JDB1. The sequence goes on along the minus strand of NZ_CM161496.1, from coordinate 3,691,291 downwards.
AACGTGCGGTGGTGAAGCCGTCGCCAGTCGCCATCACCACCCGCAAGCCGGCTGTCCGCAGGCTCGTCAGTGCTTCCGGCGTGCTCGCCTTGATCGGGTCGGAAACGGCGAGCAGGCCAATAAGGAGCCCGTCACGGGCGAGATGGATCACGCTGGCACCGCTGTGGCGAAGGGCGTCGAGCTCGGCGGTGGAGTCGAGCGCCACGCCCTCCTGTGCCATCAACGCCGCATTGCCAAGCGCCAGGCGCCGGCCTCCCACGATGCCATGGACGCCGATGCCGCTCGATGACTCGAACGCATCGACCTTATCGAGAGTCAGTCCCCGCTCGCGGGCCGCTCGCACGATGGCATCGGCCAGCGGGTGCTCGCTGCCCTGGTCGAGGCTGGCCGCAAGGCGAAGGATCTCGTCCTCGCCCATGCCTTGCAAAGCGATGGCACGCTCGAAGGCGGGACGCCCTTCGGTCAGCGTGCCGGTCTTGTCGACGATCAGCGTGTCGATCCGGCGCAGATGCTCGATGGCCGCCGCATCCCGGAACAGGATGCCCTGGGTGGCGGCTCTGCCCGTGGCCACCATGATCGACATCGGCGTCGCCAAACCGAGGGCGCAAGGACACGCGATGATCAGTACCGACACCGCACTGATGAGCCCGAAGACCCAACCTTGCTCACCACCGAGCAGCCCCCAGGCGAAGAAGCTGACAACGGCGATGGTGACGACGGCCAGCACGAAGTAGCCGGCCACACTGTCAGCCAGCCGCTGCATCGGCGCACGGGAGCGCTGGGCCTGCGCCACCATCTGGACGATCTGTGCCAGCATGGTCTGGGCACCGACCTTCTCCGAGCGAATGACGAGACTGCCCGAGGTGTTCAGCGTCGCACCGATCACCGTGTCCGCCACGCGCTTGCTGACCGGCAGCGGCTCACCGGTGAGCATCGACTCATCAACCGCACTGCCGCCTTCGACCACCACGCCATCCACCGGGACTTTCTCGCCCGGTCGGACTCTCAGCAGATCACCCACATGGACGTGGTTGAGGGGAATGTCCTCCTCGCTGCCATCGGCCCGGATGCGTCTGGCGGTCTTCGGAGCCAGGCCCAGCAGGGACTTGATCGCCGCCGATGTCTGCGAGCGGGCACGCAGCTCCAGCATCTGCCCCAGCAGCGTGAGCGAGATGATGACGACCGCCGCTTCGAAGTAAACGCCGATCCGACCGTGGACCATGAAGGACTCCGGGAAAAGTCCAGGCGCCAGCGTGGCGACGACACTGTAGAGAAAGGCCGCGCCGGTGCCGAGGCTGATCAACGTCCACATATTCGGACTGCGATGGAGCATCGACTGCGCACCGCGCACGAAGAAAGGCCAGCCGGCCCACAGGACGACGGGAATGCTGAGTGCCATCTCCAGGCTGCTGCGCAAGGCGGGCGATAGATCGGTCAGTTGATGTCCCGCCATCGCCAGCACGACCACGACCAGGGTGAGCGGCAGGCTCGACCAGAAGCGGCGCCGGAAATCCCGGTATTCGCCGGTATCGTCTTCAGCCGCCAGTTCCGGCATCACCGGTTCGAGCGCCATGCCGCATTTCGGACAGTTGCCGGGACCGATCTGGCGGACTTCCGGGTGCATCGGGCAAGTGTATTCCGCCTCGGGATCCGCCTTCGGCGCCGCAACCTGCGGCTGGACGTAGCGCGGTGGATCGGAATCGAACTGGGATTTGCAGTGACTGCTGCAGAACCGATAGGTCGCGCCCGCAAATTCGCTCTGAAAGGCCGACTCGGGTTTGACCTTCATTCCGCAGACGGGATCTGTCGCTGTCTCCGGCCCCGTAGCGTGGGGACCAGAGGGGGAATGAGAGTGGGCATGGTCGTGACGATGCCCGGAAGCGGCGGAGGTCATGGCAGCTCCTTATGTGTGTGCGTCGAATTCAGTTGGGGGACCGACGCTCCTTGAAAGCCGGCCACCATCCGGGGGTTCTGCGCATGTAGTCGCGATACGCATCGCCGAAAGTCTCCAGCGCCTGCGATTCCTCCCGCTTGGCAAGACGGACATAGGTCACGAGCAAGACGGGAAAGAGAATCAGCGTCAGCAAGGTTGGCCACTGAAACAGGAAGCCGATCATGATCAGGATGAAGGCGGCGTACTGGGGATGACGGATGCGGCCATAGGGACCGGTGGAGGCCAGTCTCCCGGCTTTCTGCGCCTCGTAGAGCACCGGCCAGGCGTCCGCGAGTAGCCAAAAACCGCCGATGATGAAGAGGCTGGACAGGATGTGGAAAGGACCAAAGTGGGGATTGGCCTTCCACCCGAAAATCATTTCCGGCAGATGCCCCGCATCATGGGAGAGCCAGTTGATCCCGGGAAAATGCTCCGCGAGCCAACCCGAGAGCAGATAGATGGTCAGCGGAAAACCATACATCTCGGTAAACAGCGCGACGACAAACGCTGAAAACAGGCCCAGCGTGCGCCAGTCCTGTTTGCTCTTCGGCTTGAAGTAGCTCGCGGCAAACAGGATGAAGAAAAGCGAATTGATGACGACCAGCGCCCACAATCCATAATCACCGTCATGGCTGTTCATGGTGATCTCCCTTGTCTTCGGCCACATGGTCATGCCTGTGGCCATGGTGCCCATGCATGAAGCGGTGCATCAGGGGACAGGCCAGCACCAGCAGATAGGGCAGAACGCCGAACAGATGGGCACGGTGTTCCGCCAACAGGTAGAACAGGGCCATCGCGGCAAACAGCCACCACATCCATCGACCGCGGCGGTGATGAACGTGGGCCTGGGCATCCGTTCCAGTTTGAGACGATTCACGGGAGTCGATCATCACGGCCTCCTAAAGTGAAGGACACACTCAGCGCGGCGTGGGCGGCCGGTTGCAGCAAGCCTGGGGCCCGGTGCGGGCCGCGTTCTGCAGTTCATTGTGCTCGGTGAAGCGCCACAGGCTACGGCGCAGTGCGTGTAGGCCACCTTTCAGGACGATGCCCGCCGCCTGTATTTCGGCTTCGATCTGGGAAAGGGACACCCGGCGCAGGTCATAGTCGATGTGCAGCCGATCCGCCTCGGCCCGAATCGCGCTCACCCCCATCATTGCCTGGAGTCGGCGGCAGGTCTCGTCAAGGGCTGCACCCGTCGCGATGCGCAACAGGCGGCGCTTGGGCATGGCCCGAATATCCTCCCCGCGGACTGCACCGGCGAATAAGGCCGGTGCCTCCAGAAAGTGCGCCAGGCACTGGGCCGAGCAGAAATGGAAGGTCACCCCATGGTAGACCGTGGTGTGAGCGCCATCACTCACCGTCATGCCGCACACTGGGTCCCGTTGGGTTTGCGTGCGCGCGTTCATCTGAGCCTCCTTGTTTATGGCTACCCCTCCAGCCCACGTCCCAGCCGCCATTGCTTGACCAGCGCGTAGATGGCCGGGATCACGGCGAGGGTCAGGACGGTGGAGGAAATCATCCCGCCGACCATCGGTGCGGCGATGCGGCTCATCACTTCCGAGCCGGTGCCAGTGCCCCACATGATCGGCAAGAGGCCGGCCATGATCGCGACGACCGTCATCATCTTCGGGCGGACGCGCTCGACGGCGCCTTCCATCACCGCCTCGTACAGGTCGCCCACGTGGGGTGCGCGGCCTTCCTCGCGGCAGCGGGCCTTGAGCGCTTCCCAGGCGTGATCCAGGTAGATCAGCATCACCACACCGGTCTCCGCCGCCACGCCAGCCAACGCGATGAAGCCGACCGCCACCGCGACGGACAGGTTGTAGCCGAGCAGCCACATCAGCCACACGCCACCGACCAGCGCGAAAGGCACCGACAGCATGACGATCAAGGTTTCGGTGATGCGCCGGAAGTTCAGATAGAGCAGCAGGAAGATCGTCAGCAGCGTGATCGGGATGACGATCTTCATCTTCTCGATCGCGCGCTCCATGAACTCGAACTGGCCGCTCCAGGTCACGTAGTAGCCCGGCGGGAACTTGATTTGCGCGGCGACGGCCTTCTTGGCATCCGCCACGTAACCGCCGATGTCCCGGTCACGGATGTCCACAAAGATATAGGCCGACAACAAGGCGTTCTCGGTGCGGATGCCCGGGGTGCCTTTCGCCACCATGACCTTCGCCAACTGTCCCAGCGGCACCATCGTGCCCCCCATGGTCGGCACCAGCACTTCGCGGGCGATCTGCTGCGGGTCGGAACGCAGCTCACGCGGGTAGCGCACCGTGACGCCGAAGCGCTCGCGGCCTTCGACGGTGGTGGTCACCATCTCGCCGCCCAGCGCGCTGCCGATCACATCCTGCAGGTCGCCGACGGCCAGGCCGTAGCGGGCCAGTTGCTCCCGGTCGGGCTCGATGTTGAGGTAGAAGCCGCCGGTGATGCGCTCGGCGAAGGCGCTGGTGGTGCCCGGCACCGTTTTGACGACCGCCTCGATCTCTTTGGCCAGTTTCTCCATTTCAGCGAGATCCTTGCCGAAGACCTTGATGCCGATCGGCGTGCGGATGCCGGTGGACAGCATGTCGGTGCGGGCCTTGATCGGCATCGTCCAGGCATTGGCGACGCCGGGGAACTGCAGGGCCTTGTCCATTTCTGAGATCAGCTTGTCGGTGGTCATGCCCGGCCGCCATTCGGATTGGGGCTTGAGGTTGATGACGGTCTCGAACATCTCCGTCGGCGCCGGATCGGTCGCCGTGTTGGCGCGACCGGCCTTGCCGAACACCGACTCCACTTCCGGGAAACTCTTGATGATTTTGTCCTGGGTCTGCATCAGCTCGGCAGCCTTGGTGATCGACATGCCCGGCAGGGAGGCTGGCATGTAGAGCAAGGTGCCTTCGTTCAAGGTCGGCATGAACTCCGAGCCAAGACGCGAGGCCGGATAGATCGACACGCCCAAGGCGAGCATTGCCAGTACGATGGTCAGCTTCTTCCAGCGCATCACTGCTGCGATGATGGGCCGGTACAGCCAGATCAACACCCGGTTCACCGGGTTCTTGGCCTCCGGCATGATCTTGCCGCGGATGAACAGCAGCATCAGCACCGGCACCAAGGTGACGGACAAGAACGCGGCGCCGGCCATCGAGAAGGTCTTGGTGTAGGCCAGCGGCGAGAACAGGCGGCCTTCCTGGCCTTCCAGCGTGAACACCGGCAGGAAGGAGACGGTGATGATCAAGAGCGAGAAGAACAGCGCCGGGCCGACCTCCTTGCAGGCGGCCAGCATGGCTTCGAAACGTTCGGCCGTGGTGTGGCCGTCCGGCAGGCGCTCCAGGTGCTTGTGGGCGTTCTCGATCATCACGATGGCGGCGTCGATCATTGCGCCGATCGCAATGGCGATGCCACCCAGGCTCATCAGGTTGGAGTTCATGCCCAGCAGGCGCATCGCGATGAAGGCCATCAGCACGCCCACCGGCAACATCAGGATCGCCACCAGCGCGCTGCGCACATGGAGCAGGAAGACCACGCAGACTAGCGCCACGATGATCGACTCCTCGATCAGCGTGCCCTTCAGGGTCTCGATGGCCCGGTGGATCAGCTCGGAGCGGTCATAGACGGTCTGCACCGACACGCCTTCCGGCAGGCCGGGCCCGATCTCGGCGATCTTGTCCTTCAGGTTGTGGATGACCTCCAGCGCGTTCTGTCCGTAGCGGGCCATGGCGATGCCGGCCACCACCTCGCCGTCGCCGTTCAGCTCGGTGAGGCCGCGGCGTTCGTCCGGCGCCAGCTCGACGCGGGCGATGTCGCGGACCAGCACCGGCGTGCCCTTGTCAGCCTTCACCACCAGCCGTTCAATGTCCGCCTTGCCGCGCAGGTAGCCCTTGCCGCGCACCATGTACTCGGTCTCGGCCATCTCCACCACGCGGCCGCCGACGTCCCGGTTGGAGTCGCGGATCACCTGGGCGACCTTCATCAGCGGAATGCCGTAGGCGCGCAGCTTCACCGGATCGACGGTGACCTGGTAGGTTTGCACGAAGCCGCCGATGGAGGCCACCTCGGCGACGCCGTGGGCCTTGGCCAGCTGGTAGCGCAGATACCAGTCCTGGATCGTACGCAGCTCGGCAAGGGTCTTCTCCTTGGCGATCAGCGCGTATTGATAGACCCAGCCGACGCCGGTGGCGTCCGGGCCGATCTGGGGTGTCACGCCCTTGGGCATGCGGCCCGCGGCGAAGTTGAGGTATTCGAGGACCCGCGAGCGGGCCCAGTAGATGTCGGTGCCGTCTTCGAAAATGATGTAGACGAAGGACGCACCGAAGAACGAGAAGCCGCGCACGACCTTCGATTTGGGCACCGACAGCATGGCCGTGGTGAGCGGGTAGGTCACCTGGTCCTCGACCACCTGCGGCGCCTGGCCGGGGTATTCGGTGTAGACGATGACCTGCACGTCGGAGAGGTCGGGCAGCGCGTCGATGGGCGTACGCAGCACCGCAAACACCCCAGCCGCGAGAATGAACAGTGTGGCGAGCAGAACCAGGAAGCGGTTCCGGCCCGACCAGTCGATGATTTTGGCCAACATGATGGATCCCGTGTCAGTGGCCGGCGTGAGGATTGGCTGCCGGCGCCGAGGCGGCCGCCTTGCCGGCCGGGGCCGCCGAGGTGATGACCCATTCGCCGGGCTGGCGCTCGACGAATTCAACCTCCACCTTAACGCCCGGCTTCAAGGCCTGGAGCAGCGACGGATTGGCCACCTTGAACTCCATGGTCATCGCCGGCCACTTGAGGCTGGCAACCGGGCCGTGACTCAAGCTGACCGTCCCGTCCTTGGCATCGACACTGTCCACCGTGCCTTCAGCCCGGTGCCCGGCCGCTTGGGGCGCCGCCGCAGGCTTCTCGCCGTCCTTTCCGGACTTCGGTGCACCACCATGGCCCGAATGACCAAAGCCACCGACCGCCGCTTTCAGGTTGCTTTCCGCATCGATCAGGAAGTTGGCGGCGACGACCACCTTTTCGCCGGCCTTGACGCCATCCATCACTTCGATATGGTTCTCGCTACGCCCACCCAGCTTCACGTCCCGCGGCTCGAAGCGCCCTTCGCCGTGGGCGACGAGGACGATCTGGCGAGTGCCGCTATCAATCACCGCCGAATTCGGCACGGTCACGACCTGGCCCTTGCCCCCCACCGGCACTTCTACCTGCGCAAACATCGCGGGTTTCAGGAGTTGCCCCGGGTTGGCGAGCTCGACCCGGACGGGCACGGTCCGCGTTTCCGCATTCAAGGTCGGATAGACATAGCTCACCTTGCCCTCGAAGATCTTGTCCGGATAGGCGTTGATGCGCACCTTGGCCAGCGCGCCGCTACGCACCTGGCCAATGTCCTGCTCGAAGACGTCGGCGATGACCCATACCGACGACAGATCGGCCACCTGGTACAAGGTGTCGCCGGGCATGAAGCGCATGCCTTGCAGCGCCTTCTTCTCGGTGACGATACCGGCCACCGGCGAGCGGAAGGTCAGCGTGCGCTTGGTCGCGCCCGACTTGGCGAGGGCGCGGATCTGCTCCTCCGAAATGTCCCAGTTGCGCAGGCGCAGCAGGCTGGATTCGGCGAGCTGCTTCATGCCGCTCTGCGCTTCGCTGCCGGCCCCCTTGAGCGCTTCGACACCCTGGGCGGCGATGGCGTATTCCCGTTGGGCGGACACCAGTTCCGGGCTGTAGACCTCGAACAGCGGCTGGCCTTGGGCGACCGGCTGGCCAGTCACGTTCACGTGCAGACGCTCGACGTAGCCCTCGAACTTCGGGGCGATGGCGAAACTGCGTCGTTCATCGATCTCAATGCGGCCAGCGGCCCGTACCGTGCGGTCCAGAGAACGCAGTTCGGCGACCTCGGTACGCACACCAAGCTTTTGCACTTTCTCGGTACTGATCTTGATCCATCTGGCTGCTGCGGGCGTCTCGTCCGCCTCGCCTTCATAGACTGGGATGTAGTCCATTCCCATCGGGTCCTTCTTGGGCGTCGGTGAGGTATCCGGCAGGCCCATCGGATTGCGGTAGTACAACAGCTTGCGCTCCTTCTTCGCGCCCTCCGCGGGGACCGCTGCGACTGAGGCTGCCGGCGCCCCATGGCTCGCCATGGGGCGCTGCCCGAACCAGTAACCGCCGCCGGCAGCCAACGTGACAGCAAGGCCGACCGCAATGCCTGCGCCTGTTTTCATAGGTCTTCTCCAAGAATGCGTTCGATGTCGGCAAGGCGTATCTGTGCTTCGGCCTGGGCCTTGATTTGGGACTGTCGGGCCTGCCGGATCTGCCGCTGGGCGTCGAGCAAAGTGGCGAAGTCCACCTTGCCGGTCTCGTACCCGGCGAGGGCCGCCTTGAAAGTGAGTTCAGATTGCGGCAAGAGGCTCGTTGAGGCCAGGTTCTCGGTCCGGCGAGCCGCATCGAAACCGGACAGGTTCTCGGCCAGATCACCCAGCACCTGATTGGCGGTCGCGTCGCGGCGGGCCTTGGCGGCAGACAGCATGGCCTCGGACTCCCGCTCCTGGGCCCGGCGGCTGCCCTGCTGTAGCGGCAGGTTCAGTTCCACCATCAATTCCCATTCACGCACCGCGCCCTGGTACTGGATTGGCGAGACACCGAGCGTGAAGTCGGGGTAGCGGTTCTTGTAAGTGAGTTCGCGACTCTTCTCCGCCGAGCGAATGCGGGCTTCGTCGGCAAAGATCTGTGGGTTCTTCGTCCGTGCCCGCTCTTCCAGGGTCGTCGGATCGAGTTGAGCGGGCGCGGGCAGTGTCCGCAGGCGCTCCGGGGCCGCCAAGGGAGAGGAAGTCGGCCTTGCAAGAAGGGCATTCAGGCGCGCCTGCAGTTGCCGACGTTCGTTCTGCAGGGCGACCAACTCATTTTTCATGCTGGTCTGTTCGACCTGGGCACGGATCACGTCCTGTTGAGCGGCCAGTCCGCCGGCGTAGCGCACCTGGGCGATCTTCTCGAGACGGACCATCAGGTCGAGGATTTCGCGGGTCAGCTGCTCGTTGCGATAGACGTACTGGAGCTGCGAATAGGCGGTCTTGATGCGGGCGGCCAGTTCCGCCCAGGTGCCGCTGGCACGCCCTTCGGCGCCGCGGGCATCGAGTTCAGCGATCTCCCGCTTCAGATCCCGCTTGCCGAGCCAGGGCACGTCCTGCATCAGCAGGTAGCGCGTGCTGCCGACCTGGGCCGGCAGCAGCGCCGGATTCTGTTCGCCCATGCGCGTGATGTCGCGCAGTTCGGTACGGAACTTCGGGTCGGGCAGCGCACCGGCGGGCACGATGCGCTCTGTGGCGGCGTCAGCTTCAAACCGCATCGCCGCGTAGTCGGGGTTGCGACTGCGGGCATAGTTCAGCAGCGAATCCACGTCGGCGCCGATTGGGGCCTCCTGTGCCTGAGCTACCCAACTGAATGCGCCCAACAACGCGATGGCGGCCCACCGCATCCGCCTGCCTCGTATTCTCATGTTCCACTCCCTGGACGGTGACGCCTGGAAGGCGGGTGCTTCCCCGCGCTTCCGACATCGCGAAGCAACTTAGTCGCGCTGCAAGTGCACGACGGTCATGGCGCCGTTGATCTGCTCTGCCATGAAATGGATTGTGTCCCCGGCCTTCACCTGATCCAGCCAGGCCGGATCCTTCACGCGGAACACCATGGTCATCCCCGGCATGCCGTTCGGCAGCGGGCCGTGGGACAGTGTGAGTTTGCCGGCCGACTTATCGACCTTCTTCACCAGACCTTCGGTCATTTGAGATGCAGCCATACCGTGGCCCGCATGGTTGTGGGCCGCCGCGTCGGGCGTTTCGTTGTCCGCAAAGGCCGGCAGACTGACGGTGCCGACAAGGACGGCAAAGACGATTCCAAGGGTCGTTTTCATGATTTGATCCAGATGAACGCAATTGAATGATCAGTGGCGGGCAAACACGCGGCTTGAGCCATCGGTACGCACGAGCAGCGTCTCGTAGGGCATTGGCCGGTCGCTCTCCATCCCTGGGGAGCCCGGCGGCATCGACGGCACGGCAAGACCAATGGCTTGCGGCTTCTCTTTCAGCAAGCGCTCGACGTCAGCAGCCGGGACATGCCCTTCGATGAGGTAGTTGCCGACTTTGGCCGTATGGCACGAGCCGTAGGCTTCCGGCATGCCGAGCTTCTTGCGCTGCCCCGGAACGTCGGTCACATCGTGCGTCCTGACCTCGAAGCCCCGGGCGCGCAGGTGCTCTACCCATTTCCCGCAGCAACCGCAGTACGGACTTTTGTACACATCGACCGGCGCTCCAGCCAGTACCGAGCCTGCCATCAAGCTCAGGACGGAGGACACGATCAGTGTCTGCAGTTTCATGGCGATTCCTTGGGTGATGGGATGACTCATTTTGGCAAGCGCTCCCCGACGGGAAGCTGTCCCAAAAATTACATTTCGGTAATCTTGGCGCGGCGTCAGTGGTTATGCTTGAAGCCGGGCGGATGGGTGTGGCCCTTCTTCTCGGTGGGCGGCGCCGATGTCGGCGCTTCCGCGCGAGGGTCAGCATGGTCGGCGTGGTCAGGACCGTCGTGATCATGATGACCAGGGTCGTCGCCATGCGCGTGCCCATCGTGATGCCCATCGAGCCCACCATGGCTGTGCCCCTCGCTGGAAGCAACCAGGGTCCGATAATCGGCAGCGGTCAGCCCGGGGAGCTTCTGAACGAACGCGACCAGATCCCAGATCGCCTCATCTTCCATCCCGCCCTTGGACCAGGCCGGCATCCCGGAGGCTTTGATTCCGTGCTTGATGATCCAGAACTGGCGCGCCTCGGCAAATTGCGGATCGAGCGCGGCAGCCGGCTTCTCAGCCAACCTGGGCGGCGTCGGATACAGCCCCTTGCGGATTTCCGAATCGTCCGCATCCGGAGACAGGTGGCAGCCCACGCACATCGCGTCGTAGTTGCCGGAGCCGCGGCGGACCCGTTCGGGATTGACCAGATCGATGGGCGGTTTGATGTCTCCTGCCCGAACGGCGATGGAGCGTTCCCGGGCGAACTCCAGCAAACGGTAGGTCAGCGGATGATGCGGCTCATCGGCCGCGATGTTGATGGCGCCGGCGTAAAGGGCGACGGCGCCCGAGGCCGCGCCCACGGCAGCCAGCGCCGCAACGGTGATCAGGGTCTTGTTCATGATGGGGCTCCTCAGTTCGAGCTATGGTGAATGGGATTCAGTGCCCCGTATGCGGACCGGGCTTGCGGACGTGCACGTCGGTTGCCGCCGGCTTACCCTGCGCGGGCATGGACTGCCCTCCCTGGGTGTTTGCACGGGGAGGCTCGGCAGCGGGCCCCGTCCATTCGTAAGCGCGGGTTCCGGGCGGTTGCTTGTACCAGCTGGGGTCGGCGTAATCGCCGGCTTTCTGCTCGGCACGGACCTTCAGGACGGTGAACATGCCGCCCATTTCCACCGCGCCATAGGGGCCTTGGCCTGTCATCATCGGAAGGGTGTTGTCCGGCAGCGGCATTTCCATTTCCCCCATGTCAGCCATGCCGCGCTCACCCATCACCATGTAGTCGGGGATGAGATCGGTGATCTGCTTGGCGGCCTCCCGGTGATCGACGCCGATCATCGTCGGCACGTCGTGCCCCATCGCATTCATCGTGTGGTGGCTCTTGTGGCAATGGAACGCCCAGTCCCCCGGTTCGCTGGCAATGAATTCGACCTGGCGCATCTGCCCGACAGCAATGTCGGTGGTCACTTCCGGCCAGCGGGCGCCCTTGGGGGTCGGGCCACCATCCGTGCCGGTCACCGTGAATTCATGGCCATGCAGGTGAATCGGATGATTCGTCATCGTCAGGTTGCCCACGCGGATCCGCACGCGATCGTTCTGGCGCACGTTGAGGGAATCGATGCCCGGGAAGGCCCGGCTGTTGAAGGTCCACAAGTTGAAGTCGAGCATCGTGTTCACCTTGGGCGTATAGCTGCCCGGATCGATGTCGTAGGCGTTCAGGAGAAAACAGAAGTCCCGGTCTACGTCATCGATGAGCGGATGGCGGTCCTTCGGATGGGTGACCCAGAAGCCCATCATGCCCATCGCCATCTGGGTCATCTCATCCGCGTGGGGGTGATACATGAAGGTACCCGGGCGGCGTGCCACGAACTCGTAGACGAAGGTCTTGCCCGGCGGGATCTGAGGCTGGGTGAGCCCGCCGACACCATCCATTCCATTGGGCAGGCGCTGTCCGTGCCAATGGATGGTGGTGTGCTCGGGCAGGCGGTTGGTGACGAAAATGCGGACCCGATCGCCTTCGACCACTTCAATGGTAGGGCCGGGGCTTTGTCCGTTGTAACCCCATAGGTGGGCATTCATCCCGGGGGCGATCTCGCGCACAACCGGTTCGGCTACGAGGTGAAACTCCTTGACCCCCTTGTTCATGCGCCATGGCAGGGTCCAACCATTGAGGGTAACCACCGGGTTGTAGGGCCGGCCTGCGCCAGTGACTCCGCGGGGAAGATGCGGCGGTGCCGTGTTTGGATCATTCTTCGTGATCAGTTCCGGCAAGGCGGCCATGGCCACCGGACTCACCGAAGCCGCGGCAACGGCACCTCCGGTCAGCCCCAGACTTTGGATAAATGCGCGACGTGATGTCATCGGATGTCCTTTCGGTTCAGTGATCCGGACGGCCGGTGCTGGCCGGTGCGGTGCGTGCGGCAGGAGCCAGGGACGGCTTACCGATCAGGGCCATCTGCAGATCGCTTTGGGCGATCCAGTAGTCACGCAAGGACTCGATGTAGCTGTTCACGCTGGTGATCTGGGAACGGGCGTCGGCCAACAGATCGAACACCCCGATCAGCATGCCGTTGTAGCGCAGCAGGTTCTCTTCGGCGATCCGCTTGTTGAGCGGTACGATTTCGTCCCGGTAGTGCTTGGCGATATCGAAGCTGCTGCGGTACGCCGAGTAGGCTTCGCGGACTTCCGAACGGGCATTGATTGCCGCCTCGGCCGCGCGTTCGATTGCTTGCCCATAGATGGCTTCGGCCTTGGCGACCTTGCTGCCGCCAAAATCGAAGAGTGGGAGCTCGAAACTCACTTCGTAGCCGCGTTTGTAGCCACTGTCCCGCGTCCCCTCCAGGACGCGCGCCGGACCGAACTCCAGCACGTTGATGAAGCGCGTGGCCTGGGTAAGGCCAAGGTTCTTGGCCAGCGCTTCCGTTTCGAGACGGACGGCCTGGAGATCCAGGCGCTGATCAAGCGCGGTCTGTTCAACGGCCGGCAGTTCGTCGGGTGCCTTGGGCAGATCCGGCAGGCGCTCGGGGAGCCGAATCGACTGTGGCGACGGCAGACCGAGCAGCTTGGTCAAGCGTTCCCGCGCCGCGATATGGGCTTGCTCTGCGCGAGCCAGATCGAGAGCGGCTGAGGCATAGAAGCCTTGCTCACGCGCCTGCTGCAAGCGATTGAAATTACCGACCTCGGCCATCTTGCGAGCCAGTCCGGCACCCGCTTCTGCAGCTTGCCTGACTTTCCGGAGGTAACGCACCGACTCCTCCGCGGCGATCGCACCGAAGTAGGCTTTGCGCGTCTCCGAGGCCACCCGGGCAACCTCCAGCGCCGTCATGCGCTGGGTCTGGGCGAAATTCCGCTTCTCGACCTCAACAGCCATGGGCATCGTGATCAGCGCAAACAGGTTGAAGGTCAGTACCTGTTCGATCTTGAACTCGCGCACACCATTCTCGGCTCGACTGGCACGCAGCATGGAGAAATGGGGGTTGGGCAGCCGCCCGGCCTGGACCATTTCAGCTTCGCTGATGCCAAGCTCGTAGAACGACGCGCGCAGCCCGCGGTTGTTATAGATGGCGACCTGAACCGCGTCCTCCACCGTCAGCGGCTTGGTCAGCAATTCGGCGACGCGGGCATCGACCTCCTTGCGGTCCGCATCGTCTCTGGCCCAGCGGGCATCGGCGCCGATTCGGGCACGGGTCGTATCCCGGACCGTGCCGAAGCCTCCGTCCTCAGAAAAGCTGGCACAGCCGCTGAGGGTCAGCGTGCCGAGCACCAGCACGGTCAGGGTCTTGATCAGCCCCAGGGGGCGTACGGATAGGTATGAGCGCATGGCGGCCTCCTAATGATGATGGCCGGCAGGCGGCATGGCCGGCGTCGTCGGCGCCGCATCGCCCTTTTTCTGCAAAGCCTCACGGGCTTCACGAGCCTCAGCGGGCTGGTCAGGCGTAGAGGGGGCTGCATGTGCATCCATTCCGCGCTGGACCGATTCATTGGCGGCGCGCCACGGCCCGACCGGCGGTTCCGACCAAGCGTGGTAATCCGACAGGGAGGACACATAAGAGGATGTACTGGAGGGGGCCTCCAGCGAGGGCGGCGCGGCCGCCCAGGCGCTTTTCATCAAGGCAAGCGCAGACAGCCCGAGCAGAAAGGATCGCATCGGTCTTCTCCATGGGGTCAAAAGGAGGGCTTGGGAATCTGGCGTTCCCATGGCGAGCAGTGTGCGGCGCAAAAACCGACAGGAGACTGACCCACGAATTACATCTTTGTAATCTTGGAAAAAACGGAAGTGCGTTGCGCCACACTAGCGCCAGCCGTATGAGCGGGAAGCGAGGAAGACCATGAAAATACTGATCGTCGAGGACGAACCCAAAACCGGGGACTACCTCAAGCAAGGGCTGGTCGAGGCCGGCTTCAATGTGGATTTGGTCCGGGATGGCATGGACGGACTGCATTGTGGAATGAACGAAGCCTACGATCTCATCGTGCTCGACGTGATGTTGCCGGGACTCGATGGCTGGCGCGTCCTGCAGGCCCTGCGCAAGGCTGGCAAGGAGATGCCGATCTTGTTTCTGACCGCCAAAGACAGCGTTGATGACCGGGTCAAGGGGCTGGAGCTGGGCGCTGACGATTACCTCGTGAAGCCCTTCGCCTTCTCGGAGCTCCTGGCCCGGGTGCGCACACTGCTACGCCGTGGTGTGAAGAACAAGGAAGTCGATGCCTTGCGAGCAGCCGACCTCGAGCTGGATCTCCCGCGTCGGCGTGTCACCCGAGCAGGTCGGCGGATTGATCTGACCGCCAAGGAGTTTGCCCTCCTTGAACTGTTGCTACGACGACGTGGCGAAGTGCTCCCGCGCTCGTTGATCGCATCGCAGGTATGGGACATGAACTTTGACAGCGACACCAACGTGATCGAAGTGGCCGTGCGCCGCCTTCGCGCCAAGATCGACGACGGCTTCGAGCCCAAGCTGATTCGCACTGTGCGGGGCATGGGCTATGTGCTGGAAGAACAGGAGAGCGAATAGTGCGCACGAGCGTCCGCCGCAAGTCCCTGACCTTCCGCCTGACCCTGCTTTTTGCGGCAGCCTCGACGGCCGTGTTGCTGGTTCTGGGGTTGATCGTGGCCCAGTCCGTCGAACACCACTTCGAAGAACAGGACATGGAGGCCTTGACCGGCAAACTTGAACTGATTCGCCATGCCATGGCGAAGGTCCGCTCACCCACGGACCTGGCGGCCATTCCCCAGCAGATGGATGACTCACTGATCGGACATCACGGCCTGGTCGTCGCACTCAAGGGACCGGATGGGCGCACCCTGTTTGCGACCGAAGGCGCGCCTTTCCCTCAACCGCTGCTGGATCGTGTCAAGACGGCCGGGGTCAATCACCCCTACGTCTGGCAAGTGGATGGACAAATGCCTTTCCGGGGCATTGCGGCCGAGGTGCCGACCGGGGTGCCGTCGTGGCCGCCGGCCGTTGTCGCAGTGGCGACAGATATCTCCCATCACCGCAATTTCATGGACTCGTTCATGAGGACACTGTGGCTCGTCATCGTGGGCGGCACGGCCGCAACCGGTCTGCTCGGCTGGTTCGTCGCCCGCCGAGGCTTGGCACCTCTGCGCGAGATGAGACGGAGGGCAACGGAAGTGAGCGCCCAGCATCTTGACCAGCGCCTGCCAGTGGACACCGTGCCGGTCGAACTGGCCGAGTTGGCCGAATCCCTCAACGACATGCTGGCCCGGCTGGAGGAGTCCTTCACGCGTCTCTCGGACTTCTCGTCCGATCTGGCCCACGAACTCCGCACGCCAGTCAGCAACCTGATGACGCAAACCCAGGTGGCACTCTCGAAGACCCGCACATCAGGCGAGTACCGGGAAGTGCTGGAATCCAACGCCGAGGAGTACGAACGCCTCTCGCGCATGATCTCGGACATGCTGTTCCTGGCCAAGTCGGAAAATGGTCTCATCGTGCCAGGTCAGGAAACCTTTGATCTGGCGGACGAGGTCATGGCCCTGTTCGATTTTTACGGGGCCCTGGCCGAAGAGAACGGCGTGGCCCTCAAGCTAGAAGGTTCAGGATGGGTGACCGGAGACCGGCTGATGCTCCGACGCGCCATCGGCAACCTTCTATCCAACGCGCTTCGCTACACGCCATCGGGTGGGCACATCACCGTAACGGTCAGCGTCATATGCGACAACACCGACACCGAAACCGTCCACCTCGCCGTCGAGAACACCGGGGAGCCTATCCCGACAGAACACCTGTCCCGTCTCTTTGATCGCTTCTACCGTGTGGACGCATCGCGCCGCCATTCGGGCGATGGCGCCGGACTGGGCCTTGCGATCACCCGTTCCATCCTCCGCGCGCACCAAGGCGACATCGAGGGTCGGACGGGGGAAGACAGCAACATTTTCGAGATGTGGATACCGACATCGATCGTCACGCCCCACAGCGCGGACTGATCCGTTTGCAGGCTCACGGCCATGATCTGCTCAGATGAATTCTCTTCGTCAAACGACCTTTTGCTTGAAGCGACGAGTCGTCGCCTGAAGACCCTCGGACTGCAAACGCTCCAGGCGACGGATTCGGGAGACGCCGAGACGGTCACGGCCTTGTTTGCCCAGTTCATCGACTGCGCGTATCGCAGCTACGCGTTAGAGGAGCGCTGGCTCAAGGCCTGTGCGAGCCCTGATCGGGAAGCCCATCTTCGGGAACACACCTACCTGATCGAACTGACCGCCGAGCTCTACATGAACCTCATGGACGATGACCGACGGACCTGCGCTTCAATACGTCAGGTACTGCAGGAGGCCTTCCTGCCGCACATTACTGTCCGGGACCGCGGCTCATCATACTGAACCACCACACTGTGGCTTCATGAGCGGAGTGCGCTATCTGCCGGATATATCCAGTGGATACATTCTCTTTTTTGATCTAGTATCCGAGTGCCTTCCCGCCGCGTGGAAGGCGTTCTTACGTACTGTGCCCTTACCATGAAACACTCCGCCCGCAGCCTTCTTATGAAGAAACACGCTTCGTCCCTCAAGGCGAAGAAGCGGCTTGTCGTGTCCGTGGAGTCTGTCCGGCCGACTCAGGCTGTTCAGGAGCGCGCGGTACATCTGGCCGCTGCGGCTCGGCGCGCCAAAGAAGCCCACTTCCTCGACAAGTACCGGATCGCGCTGCCCCCGGCTGATGCTGCCTGAAGAGGGGTATGGCTACCTCCCGATCACGGAGGTTGAGCCCGCGACCCTTGGGGCATTCACCTGCGGAAAGCCCCGGCTGGACGAGTTCCTGACCACACAGGCGCGGGCCTTGCATGAAGCCAGACTGGGCTTCACCAACGTGGTCTTCCATCAGCAGTTCGAAGGTCCGGTCGGCTACTTCACGCTCGCCAACGACGCGATCAAGCTCAACGACTCCGAGAAGTTCGAATTGGGGTTCGGTGAGCACATCGAACTTGCTGCCTTTCCCGCCGTCAAGATCGGGCGACTTGCGGTCCATCAGGATCTGCAACGCAGGGGAGTGGGCGGCGCCTTGATGGCACTCCTCCTCGGTGACATTCTCAATACGGCGGGCTTGTCTGCTGCGCGATTGATCGTCGTCGATGCGGACAACGACAACGCAGTTCTCTGCTTCTACGAAAAGCTCGGTTTCGAGACCAGCCTGTGGGCGGAAGACATGGCCAAGAACCACACTAAGAAGCGCGCTCCCGCCGCCACGATCAAGATGCACCGGGACGTCTTCAAGGGCCTCTGAACGCGAGTTGAAGCGAATGGTCCGAAGACCATCCGCCACCACCTCAGAACTTCGGGTTCAGCGTTCCCTTTTCGGTGATTGTCTTCCACAGGGCATCGTTCTTCATCACGTACTTGGCTCCGTCCTTGGCTTCCATCGTCACACCGTTCCGCATCTTGACGCGATTGCCGGCGGCGTCGATATGAACCATCGTCCCGTCCTTTTTCACAAAGACTTTGCCACCATCCTTGAGCTCAATGGTCTGTGCCGTGACCCGCTCGCCGGCGGCCAAAGCGGACAGTGAGACAGCCAGTAACAAGGGTATCAACAGCTTGCGCATGATCATTCTCCTTCGCATGGATTAGATTGATTGCATTTGCTTTTCTGGGTCGATCTACCACATCTGAATCACCTCCATTTCCGATTCAGGGTTGAGGTGACACCGCCGCCGCAGGTCGGCCGAGATCACGAACAGTGATCGGAGCGGCACGGTGATCATGTCGCCAAACCTTGGAACAGGCCGGCAGCCATCGCCATCTCGCAGAGGCAGCGGGGATGACCAGCGTTCGGAGCCAGCAAGAGGAGGCCTGAGCCAAGCTCAGGGCCTTGGCCGACATCCAGCATATGTCGAGCCTCGGTACTGGGGACCGCGGTGCCTAAGGCCAGTGCAAGAGCGAAACAAACGAAGCCAATGGACAGCGCGGAGCGAGTCGGCGAACACGGAGCCTCCAGACATGGAAACGAATCAGCTCGGGCGAATCCCCATGCGAGCGAGCCTAAAGGTCACAAGCACGGGGGAGCAGAACCGTTGTGCTGTATCGACCGCTCAGGTCGTCAGCACAGTGTCGTCGGGAGGCCTAAATGCGGAAGCAGCAGTGCAAGATGGCGTGCGGTGGGAACGACTCAGCGAGGAAGTTGGCTAAGGCGGCAGGCGGGAACCGGAAATTCAGCTCGGATGCTGTGGAAACGACATAGAGGCTGGTCAGCAGAATTGCAGGCAGCGTCGGGATCTGCGTCTGATCATTCAGCTGACCAAAATGGGCATGTTCGGTGCAAAGATTGGGATTAGCCATGTCCGGTCGCTCCATCCCGTCACAACAGGCGGGTATGTCCATGGATGGGTTGTCGTCCGAGGACATGATGGATACCGATACTTGATTCAATCCAACCGGAGAGGACTGAGGACAGGCATACGACGCAACCGCCATTTGCGCGAACAGAAATACCCCAATCAACAGATGACAGATTAGTTGTTTGAAGTGGCGGGTCATGGTTAACACGCCACAGCGTCAGGCTGACGACGTCCGTTGGCATCGGGCTCACTTTGATCGAGGTCTGCGCCTCCCAAACGGAACCTGCTGCAAGTGCTGCGATGATCGGATGAGACCATGGCATTAGTGCGCCAACACAACGCTCGGCAAGGTTTTCCAGCGTGGCGACTATCGCCCTCCACTGATTGATTGGCTCGAGAATTTCGGCGTCGCCGGGTCATTTCACACCACACATGAAAGCACAACTCATTTTCACTTAATGAAGTCTAGTTCAGACAATGTCGGGGGACCACCACCGAATCCAGCTAAGATTGTTTGCAAACGCGTCAACTGGGTATTTGCCTTCGGTCCGATAGGGCGGGCATCCGGCGCGTCCAGCGCCCGGCACTACCGCGTCAGCGGGGCCAGGCGGATCCCCGCATGAGAAGGCCGCCGGCACGAAACACAGCCGCGGCAGAGCATCCACATCGAACACCCCAGTTCTCACCCGGCGCAACAGGACAGTTGCTTCACGTCCTTACTGAAGGTCTGCGCCGCGAGCTTGAGTCCCTCAACCATGGTCAGATAGGGAAACAACTGGTCGGCCAGCGCCTGCACGGTCATCCGGTGGCAGATCGCCAGCGCCGCCGTCTGGATCAGCTCGCCCGCTTCTGGGGCTACCGCCTGTACGCCGATCAGCCGCCCCGTGCCGACCTCGGCGACCAGCTTGATGAAGCCGCGCGTATCAAAGTTTGCGAGCGCCCTTGGCACATTGTCGAGCGAGAGCGTTCGGCTGTCGGTCTCAATGCCGTCGCGCTGTGCCTCCACTTCGCTGTAACCCACTGTCGCTACTTGTGGATCGGTGAATACCACCGCCGGCATCGTTGTTAGGTCCAGCACCGCGTCGCCGCCGGTCATGTTGATCGCGGCGCGTGTGCCGGCCGCCGCTGCCACATAGACGAATTGTGGCTGGGCGGTGCAGTCACCGGCTGCGTAGATGTGCGGCGCGCTGGTGCACATGGCGCGGTCGATGACGATGGCCCCTTGCGCATTGACCTCGACGCCTGCCGTATCGAGATTGAGGCTGCGGGTGTTCGGTGTGCGGCCGGTGGCGATCAGCAGCTTGTCGGCGCGCACGTCCCCGTGTCCGGTGGTGAGCATGAATTCCCCGTCAGCATAGACGACCTTGCTCGCCTGGGTGTGCTCTAGAACCTCGATGCCCTCGGCGCGGAAGGTGGCCGTAATGGCTTCGCCAATGGCCGGGTCTTCACGGAAGAACAGCGTGCTGCGCGCCAGGATCGTGACCTGGCTGCCCAGGCGGGCGAAGGCTTGCGCCAGCTCGACCGCGACCACGGACGAGCCAATTACGACCAGCCGCTCGGGAATGCGGTCGCTTGTCAGCGCCTCGGTGGAGGTCCAGTAAGGCGTGTCCTTCAAGCCGGGGATTGGCGGGGTCGCGGGGTTGGCCCCGGTAGCGATGAGGCAGCGTTCGAAGCTCACCTCGTGCGTGCCACCGTCACCAGTCGCTACGATCAGCGTACGCACGTCCTTGAAACGGGCTTCGCCACGCAGCATGGTGATGGCCGGGGTGCTCGCCAGGATGCCCTCGTACTTGGCGTGGCGCAGTTCTTCTACTCGGCCATGCTGCTGGGCCAGCAGCCGCTCGCGCAGCACGATCGGCGCTGCGGTAGGCAGACCTTCATCGAACGGGCTTTCGCGGCGCAGATGCGCAATGTGTGCGGCGCGGATCATGATCTTGGAGGGCACACAACCGACATTGACGCAGGTGCCACCGATAGTGCCGCGTTCGATGAGCGTAACGCGCGCTCCACGTTCCACGGCCTTCAAGGCCGCCGCCATCGCCGCACCGCCGCTGCCGATCACGGCGACATGCAGCATCTGCTCGCTGCCACCGCGCTTCGTATCGCCGCCCAGCCAACCCATCGCCTTGTCCAACAGTCCGCCGGTCAGTTTGCCTGCCGAGTCGGCAATCCGTGCGCGGTAGCCAAGCTCTGTCACGGTCGCGACCAACGGGTCCAAGCTCATGTCCGCGTCCATGTCGATCTCGGCCCGTCCTTGCGGATAGGACACTGAGGCCGAGCGCACACCGGGCACGTTCCCCAGAGCCTCCTGGATATGCTCGGCGCACGACGTGCACGTCATGCCATCGATGTGGAAGGCGATTGTTTCGGCCATGATGGCGTCCTCACTGCTTGACGGTAGCGGGGTAGCCCGCGTTTGCCATGGTCTTGGTCAAGGCTTCGGCGTTGGTCTTTGCGTCGTCGAAGGTGACGATGGCTATCCGATTTTCGTAGCGCACTTCGGCCTTTTTCACGCCGTCCACCTTGGTAAGTACTTTCTTGACCGTGATTGGGCACGCGGCGCAGGTCATACCGGGCACAGACAGGGTGATGGTTTGGGATGCAGCCCAGGCAGGGGGGCTCAGGGTGGCGGCCAGGGTGATCAGGATTGCGAGTTTTTTCATGACAATATTTTTTCAGTAGAACAGCGGCAGGACATAGGGAAAAACGAGGGCAACCAAAACCAAGGTGGCCACGATCCAGAAGATCGCCCTGTAGGCCTTCGCCACCCGCGGCACGGCACACACCTCACCCGGCGTGCAGGCCTGAACCGGGCGGAAGATGCTGCGCCAGGCGGAAAACAGTGCGATGAGCGCCGCACCGATGAAGAACGGTCGGTACGGTTCCAGCACGGTCAGATTGCCGATCCAGGCACCCGAGAAGCCGAGCGCGACCAGCACGAGCGGGCCGAGGCAGCAGGTCGAGGCGAGGACGGCCGCTACGCCGCCGGTCGCCAGTGCGCCACGGCCGTTCTTGGGTTCCAACATCAGGTTCTCCTTCCGGGATTTCGCTTGATGTTGTAACGTTATTTCCGTAGTCAACTACGGAGTCAAGCGCCATGGAGAACGCTTCGGAGAACCTGACCATCGGGGCCTTCGCCAAAGCAGGCGGGGTCAATGTGGAGACGATCCGCTTCTATCAACGCAAGGGCCTGCTGCCGGAGCCGGAGCGGCCGTATGGACGCATCCGCCGCTATGGGCAGACGGACGTGGCGCGGGTGAAGTTTGTGAAATCAGCCCAGCGCTTGGGGTTCAGCCTGGAGGAAATCAGCCAACTCCTGAGGCTGGAGGACGGCACGCATTGCGGCGAGGCGGCTGAATTGGCTGCTCTACGCCTGGCTGATGTACGTGCCCGCCTAGCAGACCTCAAGCAAATGGAGGTGGCGCTGTCGAAGTTGGTGAGCGAGTGCAACGCGCACCACGGCAATGTCTCCTGCCCACTGATCGCGGCTTTGCACTGCTGCTAGGTCAAAAGCCGTCGCGCACCTTAGCGTACGATTTTTCCGTTTCGTGAGCTGCGTGGGTCAGGTGATCGCGGACTAGAGACTCCACGGCCCCCATGTACGTCATCAAGGACCTCTACACGCGTCAGCTGCGACTGACAGGCTACCCCCTCCCGTGAAACGCCTCCAAGTAGGTTGACCATACGCCGTTGAGGAGTTGCCGGTAGCGATGTATGTCGCCCGGACGAACGAAAAGGTCCTGCCCGAAGAGCGGCGTCCCGATGTCCGGTTTATGGACAATGACCGTCGGGTCATCGAGCGCATCCTGCTCCCAATCAGCCAGAAAAAGATGGGGCGCAGCCGCATAGAGTTCTTGAGCCGACGTGCCATCTCCGTGTTTGACGGTATTGGCCAGCAGACGGAGTTCATCCAGGCCAGAACGCTGGTCCATGCTCAGGACCGGATCCGGGAGCGTCTTGTCCCACGCTTTGAGCACATCGGGCCCGAACTTGAGCGGCTTTTGGTGTAGGACTCGAACGTGGAACGCCCGGACTTGCTGCTCAAACAGGTGGTAGAGACTGACCGCGAACATGTTCTGAAGCCCCTGGCGCAAATCGAGAACGATGTCGAAATGCGCTAACGACGCTTCGAAAGCAGCCTCATGAGCCATTTGCGGATCGAGCCAGTTGCCATCGTTGGCACACTCACGGCTCGCTCGGTACGCCTCCTGTTGAAGCGCCTCGACTTCCGCGTGTACGGAGTCAAAGGTCGGCAGGAGGCGCACCGTCAAGGTCTCGACAAGTCGGTCAATCTGATTGCGGTACAGCTGTCGGTAATGTTCCAGTTCCCAGTGAGTCAGCATCGCCGTCCTGTCCTCGCCAAAGGCCGGGGGACAACGACGTTATCACGATTGCGTGGCGGCCCGTTGCGACCTCAGATTGTAGGCGACGCTTGCCACAATAATGAGCAGGATCAGGACCTGTGCGGTAACGGTCTGGATCGACGGGTAAACACCCAGCACATCAATGCGCGGTATGGAGAGGGGCGTGATCTGCAGGACGCCGACCTTTTGCAGTGCGGCCACACCTTTGCCCATCAGAACGACGGCGAGCGCCCCGACCAGGGCTGAACTGAAGGCAAAGAACTGGCTGATCGGCAGACGTGCCGCGGAACGCAGGAGTACCGCTGCGACCGCCGCCAGGATGACGATGCCGGAGGCGAGGCCGGCCAGCAGATAGACGCCATTGTCCTGGGTCCAGAGCGCTGCATAGAAGAGGACTGTTTCGAAGACTTCACGATAGACGGTGACGAAGGACAACACGAACAGCATCAGCGCCGATTTCTTGCTCAGCGCGGACGACAGCTTTTCCTTCACATAGGTCTGCCAACGACCCGCAAGACTCTTCTGGTGCATCCACATGCCCACCGCCAGGAGTACAACGGCGGCAAACACGGCGGAAACCCCCTCCGTCATCTCGCGGCTGGCGCCGCTCACATCCACGACATAGGTCGCCACTAGCCAGGTCAGGCCCCCGGCGGTGAGCGCTGTCATCCATCCCGCATGCACGTAGGGCAGCACATCGGTGCGATCCGCTTTTTTCAGGAATGCCATCATTGCGACGACCACCAGCAAGGCTTCCAGGCCTTCCCGCAGCAGGATGGTCAATGCGCCAAGGAAGGTCGAGAGGGCGTCTTTGGTGCCCCCCAAGGCCTCCTGCGCTTCATCGAGCTGGGCTTGCAGTTGCTGGGCAATGTCGTGGGCACGCTCGACCTGCCCGGCAGTCAGTGCATTGCGGTAGAGCCCCATCGTCTTTTCGATGTCGTGGAAAAGCGCTTGATTCTTGGCGGCCAGCGCCGGCTCGACGGGCTCGAAGCCATCCAGATAGGCCGACAATGCCAGCTGCGAGGCCAAGCGTTCGTTTCCGTTGTCCAGCGCGACAACGCTCTCCCTCAGCTTGTCTTTCGCGATCTGTATGCTGCCCGTGTTTGACGTTGCGAGTAACTGGGGCGTGCTCCGTAGGTAGGCGGTGAGCTGGCGAGCGGCATCGGCGCCGACGGTCTTGGCGAGCGCTGCCTCGGAATGCTGGCTCAGCGTCGCCAGGGTCGGCACGGCCTCACGGAGGGCAGGTTGCGCGGCCCACAATTTGGCCCCTGCCTGCTGATCGGCCTCGGAGTACGACAGCGTCGAGGCGAAGTAGGCCAGTGCCCAGCGGTCTTCGTCCGAGAGCTGTACGAATCCCGGCATGGACGTTCCCGCCACACCTCGCGTGATGATCTGCTGAAGCGCAAACACACTGCGCTCCCGGGCGCGTTCGTGGTCGGCCAGCGCGATGGGAGGTGGGTTCAGCTTGGCAGCGAGTGGGCCGTCCGCATGCCCCGAGACGCCGTGGCACGACGCGCATTGGCTCTGATAGAGCGTGGCGCCCCGTTGTAGATCGGGCAACTTGCCGGGGGCCATCGAGACCGGATAGGCCGCGATGAGTCCGCCTGCCAATTTGCGTGCCTGTTCTCCCACAGATGCGGCCGAAGCCTTTTGTGCGATGAGCGCACGTAGCGCCGCTGCATCGCTCGCCAGGGTCGGAGCGGCCGGCACCGCTGGCAATTCGGCCAACTGTCGTTCTGCGGCCTGTGCGAACTCCTGCATCTCGGCATATTCGGCTTCGTTGGCGACCTGTCCCTCATTAACGGAACGGCCATAGTCGACGGCAAGGTAATCCAGCAGCTGCCAGATCTGCTTGGTCTTGTCTTGCGTCGCTTGAGGCGCAACTTGGGCGATCGAGACCGTCGCAACCAAAGAAAACAGAACGATTGAAAGGAGACGCAGGGCTTGCATGAGGGGTCTTACCGTTGAATGTCTTTTTTTGATTCTGCGTCCAAATGAGAATGCGTGCAATTCCTTTTCTCATGCGCGATCCTTCCCAACGCGAATCGCGTCGCTTCACGACGCCTCACGCCTGAGACGCGGCAGATGATGGCCCTGGGGTTGCGCAAGGCACCTTCAACCATCACGCGCCGCCTCCCTGTCTTGGGGGCACATGCTGTCGCCCACCGGCATGCGTGGCGGCGAGATGGCTCTCCGATGCGGCGGGCGTGGTGAGCTCTGCCCCTCCATGGGATAGCTCGTTCAAGATCCCGCACTCGGCCGCTTGTCGGCCTTCCTGGCAACACTCGCGCAACGTCTGAAGCTGCTTTTCCAACTGCTGCAACTCCCGTATCCGCTCGGCAACGTGGCCGATATGGGCATCGAGCAACGCGTTGACGTCTTCGCAACTCTCCGACGGAGTGTCCCTGAAACGCAGGAGCACCCGGATTTCGTCCTGCGTCATGTCAAGGGAGCGACATCGCCGAATGAAGGCGAGGCGTTCGAGATGAACGGCATCGTAGATCCGATAGTTGCCTTCCGTCCGCGCAGCACGCGGGAGCAACCCTTCGCGCTCGTAGTAACGAATGGTGTCCACCGGCGTACCTGTCTGCTGGGCGAGCTGACCGATTTTCATTGCAAGGCCTGAAGCCCGGCGTGGGCTCAAAAGTGAATCGAGGAAGGTCATCACCTTACCCGCTTGACTCTGGAGTTACTACAGGGTTTTCAATGGCGGCAACCGGAGATCACCATGAAACCCCTGCCCATCAGCCTGCGATCCGAGACGCAGCCCTCATCCTGCGGGTGTAGCGGCACGTGTCACGCCCCTGAGGCGCCTTCCACGAATACGCCTCCACAAGCCGACAGTACAGAAGGCGGTTTGCTGCTCCGCATTCCGGCAATGGACTGTCCCACTGAAGAGAGCGAGATCCGCCGGGCGGTCGAGCCTATCGGCGCGATCAGCGGGCTTCGCTTTGATTTATCGGCCCGCACCCTGCGCATCGATGCGCCCGATGATGCGCTGCCGAGCATCATCGACGCCATCCGCAAGGCAGGCTTTGCTTCATCTCCGGTCGAGCCGGATGCGCCGGCGGGCATAGGGCACGGTGGCGTTTTCCGCGGCACCGCGTTTCTCGCGACGGCACTCGCTCTGGCGTTGAGTGCAGAACTCCTGGCCTATGTAATGCCCAACGACCTTATGGCCGAGATTGCCGGGATGGGCTTGGCCGCCATGGCGATCGCGATGGCGGGGTTTTCAACCTATCGCAAGGGACTGGCTGCCCTGTCCCAGGGCCGTCTGAACATCAATGCCTTGATGTCGGTTGCGGTGACCGGTGCCTTTGCCATTGGGCAATGGCCCGAGGCAGCCATGGTGATGGCCCTGTATGCCATTGCAGAACTGATCGAAGCCAGGTCGGTCGATCGGGCACGGAATGCGATCAAGGGCCTGCTCGCGCTTACGCCCGAAACCGCCGAGGCAAAGCAGCCCGATGGCAGCTGGCGTGCGCAGGACTCCCGCGATGTCGCGCTCGCTACCGTCATCAGGGTCAAGCCCGGGGTCCGTATCCCTCTGGATGGCGTCGTGACGGCGGGGAACAGCGCGGTCAATCAGGCACCCATCACCGGTGAGAGCCTGCCTGTGGACAAGACCGTCGGCGACCCCGTCTTTGCGGGCACGATCAACGAATCGGGGCTATTGGAATTCAAGGTGACGGCGCGCTCCAGCGATACCACGCTGGCCCGGATCATCCATGCGGTTGAAACGGCGCAAGGCAGCAAGGCGCCCATGCAGCGCTTTGTCGATCGTTTCGCGACAGTCTACACGCCGGCCGTCTTCGTGATCGCACTGGCCGTGGCGCTGCTCACTCCATGGCTATTGGGATGGAGCTGGACTCAATCCTTTTACAAGGCCTTGGTTCTCCTTGTGATCGCTTGCCCCTGCGCCTTGGTGATTGCAACCCCCGTCACGGTCGTGAGCGGACTCGCCGCTGCAGCGCGCCGGGGGATCTTGATCAAAGGCGGCGTCTTCCTTGAAGAAGCGCGCAAGCTCAAAGTCATCGCCCTCGACAAGACAGGGACGATCACCGAAGGCAAACCGAAACTGGTTGCCACCGAAATCGTGGACCCGACCGTGCCCGAAAAACTGATTTTGGAGTGGGCCGGTAGCCTGGCCGCCCACTCCGATCATCCCGTCTCGAAAGCTATTTCAAGCGCACTGGCGCCAAGCTCAAACACGACCGACCATTTCACAGCGTTGCCAGGGCGCGGTGTCCAAGGGCGTATCGATGACCAAGACCTGATTCTCGGCAACCACCGTTTGATCGAAGAGCGGAAGCTGTGCAATCCCGCTGTCGAGGCCCGACTCTTTGCGCACGAGGCGCAAGGTCGCACGATGACACTCCTGGCCAACGAACGGGGGGTGCTGGCGATGTTTGCCGTCGCCGACACGATCAAACCCCACGCCCAGGAGGCCATCTCGGCTTTGCACGCCTTGGGCGTGAAGTCGATCATGCTGTCCGGCGACAACCAGGCGACGGCCAAAGCGGTCGCCATGCAGGCCGGTGTGGACGACGCACGCGGCAACCTGTTGCCTGATGACAAACTCAATGCCATTGAGGCTTTGCAGAAAGAACGTGGCCCCACGGCGATGACCGGTGACGGGATCAACGATGCGCCGGCCTTGGCGCGCGCCGATATCGGTATAGCGATGGGGGCTGCTGGCACGGACACCGCATTGGAAGCTGCCGACGTCGTGATCATGAACGATGATCTGCGCCGGATTCCTGAAGCCATTTGGCTCTCGCGCACGACACACCGGGTGCTCTGGCAGAACATCGTTCTGGCGCTGGGAATCAAGACGGCTTTTTTTGTCCTGGCCTTGCTGGGCAGCGCGACCATGTGGATGGCGGTGTTCGCCGATATGGGGGCGAGCCTGCTTGTCGTCGGCAACGGGCTGCGACTACTGCGCCTTCAGCATCCCGCCGATAAACTCACCAAGGCTCATCTTTGAGTTGGAGCGTCTTCCGGTATACTTCTGATGATGCGTTTTTGGGTTGCCGTCCTTCTGGCTGTATTCATGCCGCTCCAGCTTAGCTGGTCAGCGGTAGGCGCCTATTGCCAGCATGAGGCAGGCAAAAAAGCCCACCATTTCGGACATCATAGTCACGAGCACAAAGCATCGAAGGCGGAGGCCTCCAAGCCATCTGATTCTGGCGAAGGTGTCTCCATCGACGGAGACTGTGGGCTGTGCCACTACAGCGCTCTCAAAATTCTCGGGCAGGACACACTCTGCCTGCCTCGGTGTCCGGTGCCCTCTACACCGGAATCAACGCCAGCCTTCTTTCGCACCCACATTCCCCCAGGCCCCGAACGGCCCAACTGGATCGCTGCGCTCTGATTCGGCGCAGCGACCTGCTTTAGTTTCCACTTAGGTTCCACTTAGAGCCCGCCGTCAGGCTGCGCTCGCGCCGGATCTCATCTGTTTCGTCGTCCTGTCGGTTTCTGCCGACGACTGCACAACAAGGAGATTTCAATGCGCACCCCCGTGCCATTCAGAACCGCTTTTCCGCTGCTCGCGGTCCTTTTTGCGACCGCATTCGGTGCCCATGCTCAGGCTCAGGCGCCGGCATCGCTTTCCTCCCAGACTGTCGTCCTCAATCAACTTCCCATCGAAGCCGGTGGTCCGCTGACGCTTGCCGTAGCGCTCGATCTGGCCCTTCGGGCCAACCCTGACATCACCGTAGCCCTTCGCGAACGCGAAGCCAGCGAAGGCGCTGAGATCCAGGGACGCGCACGGCCCAATCCATCCATCGAGTATCTTGTGGAGGACACCCGCGCCACGACGCGCACCACAACCGTACAGCTCAACCAGCCCATTGAGCTCGCAGGCAAGCGGAGCGCCCGGATTGCGATCGCCGAGCGCGGCCGCGACCTCGCTGACATCGAACTGGCCACTCGCCGTGCCGAGATCCGTGCCTTGGTCATCAGCACTTTCTTTGACGTACTTTCGGCACAAGAGCGAACCCGGCTCGCAAAAGAGACCGTCACCCTCGCGGAGCGAGCCACAGCTGCGGTTTCCAAGCGTGTCATCGCCGGAAAAGTCTCTCCCGTCGAGGAGACCAAGGCGCGTGTCGCGGAAGCCGGGGTCCGGGTCGAACTGGCTCAGGCTCAAGGTGAGCTGCGGGTTGCCCGTCAGCGGCTGACAGGGCTCTGGGGCAATCCGATCCCGCGATTCGAACGTGCAGAAGGTGACGTTGACACGCTTCCGCCAATACCGTCTTCCAACACGGTCGAGCAGCGTATCGAGGCATCACCCGTCCTAAAGCGGGCCTCAGTCGAGATCACGCGGCGCACCTCTGTCACGGCGCTGGAGCGTGCCCGGCGCATTCCTGACCCAACAATCAGCGTCGGGGTAAAACGTGCCGAGGAGCTTGGTCGAGATCAACTCCTCGTGGGCGTGTCCATCCCAATTCCCGTCTTCGACAGCAACCGCGGCAACCTCCTCGAAGCCCTCAAGCGGGAAGACAAGGCGCGGGACGAACATACCGCCCTGCGGGTCCGGCTTACCGGTGATGTCCTGCAGGCCCGTGAGCGGCTGAGCAACAGCCGACTTGAGCTCGAATCCCTACAACGCGACGTGCTGCCCGGGGCGCAACTGGCCTACGAGAACGCAGCGAAGGGTTTTGAGCTGGGCAAATTCAGCTTTCTCGATGTCCTCGATGCCCAGCGGACGCTATTCCAGGCACGTAACCAATACCTGCGCGCCGTAACCGACACCCATCGGGCCTCGGCCGAAATCGATCGCCTTCTGGCTGATCGTATCTCTGAATAACGCAAGGAGGATTCCAAGATGAATCTGAAGAACATGACGACCCGGATCAGCCGAAAGCACCTGATCGCCGTAGCCCTGATCATCGCCTTTGGCGGAGTAGCAGGAGGGTTCATTCTGCACAGCGGACAGGCAGCCAAGGCAGACGGCACCCACGCCAACGATGCTGCACATGATGACGCGGAACACCATAACAAGCCCGCGACGGAGATTCCACCGGACCGAGAGGAAGGCAAGGTCGAGCTCAGCGACGAGCAGATCAAGACCGCAGGAATTGAGATCGACAAAGCCGGCCCAGCCCGGATTCGATCATCTCTGCAACTCCCCGGGGAAATTCGCTTCAATGAGGATCGCACAGCGCACGTCGTTCCGCGTGTTGCCGGGGTCGTGCAGAGTGTGTCGGCCAATCTGGGACAGATCGTCAAGAAAGGGCAAGTGCTGGCCGTACTGGCAAGCCCGGCGCTTTCTGAACAACGTAGCGAGTTGATGGCGGCTCAGAAGCGGTTGAGCTTTGCCAGAACAGCCTATGAGCGGGAGCAGAAGCTGTGGGAGCAAAAAATCTCCGCCGAGCAGGACTACCTGCAGGCACAACAGGTGTTGCGTGAGGCCGAAATTGCCGTTGCCAACGTGCAGCAGAAGCTCACCGCCATCGGTGCCAGTGTGGATGCGGATGGCGGCCTCAACCGCTATGTGCTGCGTGCTCCCTTTGATGGAATGGTCGTTGAAAAGCACATAGCCCTGGGTGAGGCGGTCAAGGAGGACGGCCAAGTGTTCACGGTCTCCGATCTGACCACTGTCTGGGCGGAAATCAGTGTGCCGGCCAAGGATCTGGCCCGGGTCAGGGTTGGAGAAAAGGTCTCCATCAAGGCTTCGTCCTTCGACTCTACGGCGACCGGCACCGTGGCCTATGTGGGCGCGCTCATCGGTGAGCAAACCCGTACGGCACGGGCTCGGGTGCTCCTCTCGAATCCCCAGGGAAGCTGGCGTCCTGGCCTCTTCGTCAACGTGGAAGTGATCTCGAACGAAACCAAAGTGCCGGTCGCCGTGCTTTCGGAAGCGATCCAAAGCATGGACGGAAAGAGCGTTATGTTCGTCCGAGTCGATGATGGTTTTGTGACGCAGCCCGTCAAGATCGGGCGTAGCGATGGAGCACGCACCGAAATCCTGTCCGGACTCAAGACAGGCACCCCCTATGCCACTGCCGGCAGCTTCGTGCTCAAGGCGGAAATCGGCAAAGGCTCGGCTGAACACGAGCACTGAGGGAAAGGTGAACGATCATGTTTGAACGCATCATTCGCTTTTCCATTGAACAGCGCTGGCTCATCCTTCTGGCGGTTTTCGGGATGGCTGCGCTGGGGGTCTTCAGTTACCAGAAGCTTCCCATCGACGCCGTGCCCGACATCACCAATGTCCAGGTCCAGATCAATACCCTGGCCCCGGGCTACTCCCCGCTTGAAACGGAGCAGCGGGTGACCTACCCCATCGAAACGGTGATGGCCGGTCTGCCCAACCTGGTCCAGACACGCTCCTTGTCTCGCTACGGTCTGTCCCAGGTGACGGTGATCTTCAAGGATGGGACCGACATCTACTTCGCACGACAACTGGTGAACGAACGGATCCAAGGCGCGCGGGACAAGCTGCCCGCCGGCATATCGCCAGCCCTGGGGCCGATATCGACCGGGCTCGGCGAAATCTACCTATGGACGGTGGAAGCAAAGGAAGACGCCAGGAAACCGGATGGCAGCCCCTACACCCCCATCGACCTGCGGGAGATACAGGATTGGATCATCAAGCCACAACTGCGCAATGTGCCGGGCGTGACGGAAATCAATTCCATTGGCGGCTATGCCAAGGAATATCAGGTCGCTCCCTTGCCGGAACGCCTGGCGGCCTACGGCATGACGCTCCAAGAGATCGTCACCGCGCTGGAACGTAACAATGGCAATGTCGGGGCCGGCTACATCGAAAAACGAGGGGAGCAATACCTGGTTCGCGCGCCCGGGCAGGTGAAGACCGAAGAGGACATTCGCAACGTCATCATCGGCACCGCGCAGGGTCTCCCGATCCGCATCCGTGACGTGGCCGAGGTAGGCATTGGCCGGGAGCTTCGCACTGGGGCTGCCACCGATAATGGTCGTGAGGTGGTGCTCGGCACCGTCTTCATGCTGATCGGCCAGAATAGCCGCACAGTTTCCCAGGCCGTGGTCAAGAAAATGGAGGAGATCAACCGCAACCTGCCTGCCGGGGTGGAGGCAGTCACCGTCTATGACCGCACCACGCTGGTGGACAAGGCGATTGCCACGGTGAAAAAGAACCTCCTGGAAGGCGCCATTCTCGTCATCGCCATCCTGTTCCTGTTCCTCGGCAACATCCGGGCCGCACTTATCACCGCCTGCATCATCCCTCTGGCGATGCTGTTTACGTTCTCAGGCATGGTGGCCAACAAGGTGAGTGCCAACCTGATGAGTCTCGGCGCGCTCGATTTTGGCATCATCATCGACGGTGCCGTGGTGATCGTCGAGAACTGTGTCCGCCGGCTATCCCATGCGCGGGCATCCCTGGGCCGTCCCCTGAACCGGACGGAGCGCTTCCACGAGGTTTTCAAAGCCTCGCGCGAGTCGCGTCGAGCATTGCTTTTTGGGCAACTGATCATCATGGTGGTCTACCTGCCGATCTTTGCCCTGACCGGCGTCGAGGGCAAGATGTTCCATCCGATGGCCTTTACCGTCGTCATTGCACTCCTGGGCGCGATGATCCTGTCGGTGACCTTCATCCCAGCCGCGGTGGCTCTCTTCATCGGTGACAAGGTGTCCGAGAAGGAGAACCGCCTGATGCACTTGGCCAAGGAGGCCTACGCACCTGCACTCCAGTGGGCCATGAGCGCCAAGCCCGTCGTGCTCACGTTTGCCCTCGTGACAGTGATGCTCAGTGGTCTGATCGCCATGCGGATGGGCAGCGAGTTCATTCCGAATCTCAATGAAGGTGATTTCGCCATCCAGGCCCTGCGCATCCCGGGTACCAGCCTGACGCAGTCGGTAGCCATGCAGCGGCAGCTGGAGAGCCGACTGAAAGAGAAATTCCCAGAGGTCGAGCGTGTCTTTGCACGGACGGGGACGGCCGAAATCGCTTCGGACCCGATGCCGCCTAACATCTCGGATGGCTACATCATGCTCAAGCCCGAGAAGGACTGGCCCGAGCCCAGGCGAGCGCGTGACACCTTGCTGGAAGCCATTCAGGCCGAAGTGGCCACCTTGCCTGGAAACAATTATGAGTTCTCTCAACCCATCCAGCTTCGTTTTAACGAGTTGATCTCCGGTGTCCGAAGTGATGTGGCCATCAAGATCTTTGGCGACGACATGGACGTTCTGAATGGAACGGCCACGGAGATTGCCGCCATGCTGGAAAAAATCAATGGAGCCTCCGAAGTGAAGGTGGAGCAAACCACGGGCTTGCCAGTGTTGACCGTTCAAATCGACAGGGACAAGAGTTCCCGCTACGGGCTGAATGTCGGGGATGTGCAGGATGCTGTGGCGACTGCGGTCGGTGGTCGTGAAGCCGGGACCGTCTTCGAAGGCGATCGTCGTTTTGACATCCAGGTCCGGCTGCCCGACAACCTGAGGAGTGATCTGGAGGCGATCAGGCGGCTCCCGATTCCATTGCCACGCGGCGGTGCCGCAGGAGAGACCCGGGCGAATTTCATTCCACTGGCCGAGATCGCCACCCTGGACCTGGCCCCCGGCCCCAACCAGGTGAGCCGGGAAAACGGCAAACGACGAATCGTGGTGAGTGCCAATGTACGAGGTCGGGATATCGGTTCCTTCGTTGGGGAGGCCGAACGGGGTCTCTCACAAATCAAGGTACCCGCAGGATACTGGACAACGTGGGGAGGCACCTTTGAGAACCTGCAGTCCGCCACGGCACGCCTGCAAGTCGTCGTGCCCGTTGCGCTGCTTCTCGTTTTTGTGTTGCTCTTTGCGATGTTCGGCAACATAAAGGATGGCCTCCTGGTGTTTTCGGGCATCCCGTTCGCACTGACCGGAGGCATCATTGCCCTGTGGCTACGTGACATTCCCCTTTCCATCTCGGCGGCAGTGGGCTTCATTGCCTTGTGCGGCGTTGCGGTACTGAATGGCCTGGTGATGATTGCTTATATCCGCAGCCTGCGCGAGGAAGGCCAGGCGCTTGATCCCGCGATCCGCGAAGGGGCTTTGACCCGTCTGCGCCCCGTTCTCATGACGGCGCTGGTGGCATCCCTGGGTTTTGTGCCGATGGCGATCGCAACAGGGACGGGTGCGGAAGTTCAGCGCCCCCTGGCCACTGTCGTGATTGGTGGCATCCTCTCATCGACCATCCTTACTCTGCTTGTGCTGCCACTGCTATATCGCTTGGCACACGGCTCAGATGAAGACATTGAAGGCGAGGATTCACCTGGGACTAATTGATGTTTCCCTGAGCGCTCATCCACACAAGCCTGCCGGCAGCCCCATTCAACGGCGGCCGACAGGCTTGCGAGTCCGCTCATTCACCCATAGCCTTTTACGGGATTTGGCTTGTTTCCCCTGTGGTGGTTTTGTCATACCCTTGATGCTTCATGAACCGCCTTGACCAATACCTTGAAGCTGCCCAGCGGGAAAACACCCGACTGAGCTACGAGTCGGCCTTGCGACACTTCGAGGTCGAATGGGGAGGCTTCTTGCCGGCCACCACTGACTCAGTTGCCCGCTATCTGGCCGACTACGGCAGCAAGCTTGCGTCCAGCACGCTGCGCCAGCGTTTGGCAGCGCTGGCACGGTGGCATGCCGATCACGGTTTCGTTGATCCGACCAAAGCCCCCCTGATTCGCCAGGTTCTCAAGGGCATCCGTGCGCTCCATCCCAGTCAGGAGAAGCAGGCCAAACCCCTCGAACTTGACCGTCTGCAGCATATTGTCGATTGGCTTAACCGAGGGATTGCCCTTGCTCAAGAATCTGACGATCGACGGGCGCTCCTCCGGTATACCCGCGATCGGGCACTTGTCCTCGTTGGTTTCTGGCGGGGCTTTAGAGCGGACGAACTTTCCAGTCTGCGCATTGAATACATCGAGGTCGTCCCGGGCGAAGGCTTGACCTGCTATCTCCCGCGAAGCAAAGGAGACAGGGAATTTGCGGGACGGCGCTTCCAATGTCCGGCCTTGTCGAGACTCTGTCCCGTGACCGCATATTCGACATGGATCGCAACCGCGGGACTCGTCGAAGGTGAGGTTTTTCGGAAGATTGGGCGATGGGGAAGCCTCGCGCCGACGGGACTGCATCCGGGAAGCCTGATCCCGCTGCTGCGGGAGATCTTTGCTGCTGCGGGGATCGAGGAATCGGGAGACTACAGCAGTCACTCACTGCGCCGAGGCTTTGCAGGGTGGGCCCGGGCCAGCGGTTGGGACGTGAAGGACTTGATGGCCTATGTCGGCTGGAAGGACATCAAGTCGGCCATGCGTTACATCGATGCAGTGGATTCCGGGCTGCAGGCGCGATTCGAGAAGGGGTTGATCTTGCGGGAGGTGCCTGCTGAAGATAAAACCGCGCCGGCGGAGTCACGCCTTGCGTCCGAGACTGCCACTGTCCGCGTAAAACTCACGCTGATCCGTCTGAGCGAGTCTGTGCGCGGCATGAACCGGGCCCGCCAAGCCATTGAACAGCACTGCTTCGAACCCTTGAACATGCGCCGTCTCAACGCGGAGGGCTCCGAGTACGAACTGGCGATTCCCCTTGTATCCAGAGAGGCACTTGACGAAACGATCTATGAGTTGATCGACACGATGTATCAGCTTGCGGATGACAATCACTGCGGACTCGAAACGAGTTTTCACGAACCTGCGACCAACACCACCTGGGATTGATTCACATGGATAACGATTTGGGCTCCTTCCTCGTTTTTCGGGAACTGACGGTTCGCGGCCTTTCTCCGGCCCTTGAGCGCTTGGGAGATGTGATCCAAGAGCACTTGCCCGCGCACTGGCTACGCGACAAGGCCAAGGAGCAGGAAAATACCCGCATGTTCGGCGATAGATCGCTGCTTGTTTTCGAGAGGGATGGTTCTGGAGGGCTACCCGCTTCCGGGGTCGCCATGCTGACTGACGGCGAGAAGGCGGAGGTCGTCAACATCGTCCCGCTCGAAAAAAGTCAGTTGTCCGTCCAGGAGTACAACGCAGTCCTGGTTGAACTGACCACGAGCGCGATACAACCTACTGCTGTGGCATTGGGGCTCAAATGCGAACTCACCGACGACTTGAAGCCCTTTACGGCATGGGTCAGCCCCGCGGCAGGGGACGCCTTGCGGCGCTTCAGCATTCTGGCCAACCATGGAACAGGCTCGGCCCACACGCTGGACAGGGAGCGCTGGTTTGCTTTTCTTCTGCGCTGCCATCAAGACCGATGCGAACTGGACACGGACATGCTGCAGCGATGGCTGATGGAGCAAGGCGGCTGGACCTTCGAGCGTGCAAGTGATCTGGCCATCGAATATGAGTTCGGACGAGGCCTGTTGAAATTTGCCGAGCAGAACGCATGAGCACCGGCGATGAGGACGTTCGTCAGCCGTGGGTCTTCATTCTCGATACCTGTGTCCTGCTGGATATCGTTCGATCGCCAGTCCGACGCGAATTCTCCCCGGAGAGCGCACGAGCACTCGTCGATGTCTCCAGCAGGGTACGCGCTCAAGCTCAGGAATTCCGTATCGTCATCCCTTCGCTGGTTCGCGAAGAGTTCGAACTGAACCTACCAAAGGTCCAGGATGACGCGGTTCAAGAGCTTTCCCGGACGCTGTCGAATCTCTCCCATGCACACCAGACACTGGACATTCTGTTAGCCCGAACGCCGAGCCCTTTGACTCATGACGCGGCCCAATGGATCGCGGATTGCGTAAGCTTTGCGCGAGACCTGATCAATGCCGCCCAAGAGCTCCCGACCTCCGACGAAGATGTCCGACGTGCGGGCATGCGCTCCTTAAAAGGCGTTGCGCCTGCGAAGCGGGGCAAATCCAGCTTGCCGGATTGTGTGATCACCGAATTCGCACTGCGTATCGCCCGGGAAAACCTCCAGAACTCCGGCGCGTCCTCAGTCCTTTTCATCAGTTCCAACGATGCTGACTACTGTGACGGCCGACGCCTCACTGCATCGCTACAGACTGAATTCGATGCTGCAGGCCTGGATTTCTGCAGAAACTGGGCGGAGTCTCGCGGAAGCATCATGCGCAGGTAGGTGAAGACCCATGCCGATCAATCCTCTAGGTGGGGTTCAAGATCCGCGAGGGGCTGAATCGCGTCTGCAATGTCGCAGCACGCCCTGGCCACCGACTGAAGCTCTTCTACCAGCGCAGCCGCCGCCTCCCACAAATCCTCCTTATAGGGCTCACTAAGCGGAGCACCGTTGATCACCGTGTGGGCCATACGGTGAAGGCGCAGGATGTCGTCTCGAATCCCATTGCTCTGTTTGAGGCGCCGCATGATCGGCTCCAAGTGTTCAACCTGCCTCAGCAACTCAGTTGTGTCATAGCCGTCTTGCAGATCGACCAGTTTGGCAGCGTTCACGTCGCCGTACGGCGTTGTCAAAAAGTTCGGAGGCGGTATTTTCATTTTGATTCAACCTTGGTTTTTGCCTGCCGCGCATATTGGACGGAGGCCGCGGCCTCTTTGAACGTGGTATCGCCAATCCAGGCTTCGGGCTTGCGATTGAGTTTGAGGCTGTAAACCCCGAAACGCTTCACGTGCGCCACCTGGTAGGGACTCAGGAAGGACACTTCCTCGTCCGAAATCTTCCATCCCTCCCGCTTCATGCGTTGAAGTGTCCGGATCATGTCGACAGTGTTATGGAGAATCAGCGCTGAAGCCACGAGATCGTTGTAGCGCAACCGCTTCTGCTGCTCGTCCGGCTCATTGACGGCGATGACGTCTCCACCGAATGAGACCCATTTTGCAAAGCCGTTATAGGACTCGACCTTGTTGGTGTTGGCCGTGATCTCCTGACGCATCTCCCGGTTGCCGATCCACTCCAACAGGAACATAGTCCGAACGACATTCCCCAACTCCTGGGCAGCGAAGAAAAGACGGTTCTTGCGACTGCTGGAGCCCAGCTTACGGAGCAGCGTGGCGGAAGAGATCCGGCCCGCGTAGATGGAAAGCGCAACCTGCATCAGGTCTTTCCAGTGGCGCTCGATCAACTCCCAGTTCACCACACCGGAGAACAGGCGGTTGATGTGTTCGTATTTCGCGGCCTTTTCAGGTCGGTAGAGCGTCAAATTCTTCCAGTTCCGGATTCTGGGCATCAGCTTGATGCCCAGAAGATGGGTAAAGGCGAAAACCGTCGAAGACTGCCCCTGAGTGTCGGAATGCACCGTATCGGATTCGACAGACAGGCCCGCCTTGAGCAACCCTTCGATGACGTAGATAGCCTCCCAGACACCGGGTGCAATGAAGTGCCGGAACACCGCAATGTAGTTGTTGGCAACGTGGCGGTAAGCAACGGCGCCCATCTTGCGATACCGAAAATGGTATCCGGCCAGCAGATTCTCGTCGAAAAAGTCGTATTGCGTACCGTCGGCGGCAACGGTCTTGCCGTCCCCCCAGATCTTGGGCAGATCCAGCCGAAGATAGACCTCGTTGAGTTCGCGCTGCGCGGCTTCGAGGCTCTCGATCGACAAGTGGCGGCGATTAACGAACGAGAGCATGTGCTGCGTGATGCCGTTGTTGCTGAGATGCCTCGCGGCCTGACTAGGACCCAGGTTGCAACCCATGGCAAAGATAGTCAGCAGATAGCGTTCGGCAGGCTGCTTGATCTTGGCCATGTTGCCGGAAAGCGGGCCGAAATGTCGGGTGAATCCCACCCATTGCTCGATGTTTCCCAGCACGTCAAGGATGTGCCGTGCGGGCATGCGTTCCGTCAACGCATTCTGCAGTGCCACCGCGGATTGCGGGATTTCGCGGGCAGTCGTCTTACGCAGCACCGGCTCTCCGAAGGCATTCAGAACCACGTCACCATGGCATTCGGGAAACCTCTCGTCCAACGTCAGCGCTGTCTTGCTGAGTGCGTCGCGTAGTCCCTTCACAAAGTCGTCGGCCTTGAGCGGAAGTCCGATTTTCTCGCAGTAGGCGGGAAGGAGTGCCTGGCATTCTTCCCAAGGTATCAACTGATCACGGTAATCCGCGAACTCCTCGGAGCCGGCGATGCTGAGATCCCCCGCACGCAAATCCTCTGCCAGGTGTGAGAACACGCAGATTTCCAGGTGACGACGGCTGATTCCAGCATGGACACCGGTCGTATCACCGGTGCGCAGAAGCTTGCGCCAGCGCTCCGCAGCGAACGAGAGGTTAACACTGTCCCCGATCCAGTCAATGCGATGCTTGTCCTGATACAGCTTGATGACTTCAAGCGCGTCGATCAATGTTCGATCTTGGCTGCTCGGACGAATATCGAGAAGATGTGCGAGCCTGAAGAGCAACGAGCGATGAGGCCGGAAGTGCTTCCAGATCAGCGGCAGATAATTATTGCCGCTACTGGCCTGTATCTGAGCACAGCGCTCTCGAATCTGTTCGACGCCTCCCGCAGGCTCAAGATACTCTCGAATTTGGGCGCCGGCAGCGGCATTGTCTGGCTCGTCCGCCAGAATCGACAACACACCGTCCAATGTTCCGACAAGGCGCTCAACCTGGCCTCGCTGGTCGATCTGTATCCTTTCCAACTCTTCCTTCGCGCGTTTGTGGATGGTGGCCACGCGGCGAAGGAACATTTCAGCCAGCTGATCCCGGGCGCGAACCTGCATGCGGTGGATCAGAGCAACCATCAGCGTGTAACGCTTGGCTTCGCCACACTCCTTCAGTTCCGATACATCGTAGACCATCGCCTGTCCGGCAAAATAACGCACCTTGGTGTCCGGGATTCCCTCGAAGACCCTCTCCAACCCAGGGATCGACTCCAGCCACTCCAGGTGATCAACCAGTGTTTCCAAGTGCTTGCGGGTCGGGCGTTTCGCTGATTTCTTGAGCCGGTTGTATTCACTTTGGCGCTGCTCGAACTTGTCCGTCTGCAGGAGCGCTTTTAGGTTTTCACGGTGCGCGTCGCCGATGCGCCCAGAAACCGATTCGAAAATCCGCGTCTGCACCGCGACATGGGCTCTCTCAGCCAGATCCTCCAGCGTCGAGAAGGCCGGGAGTTCGTATCGCACCATGATCAACCCCTCGATCATGGCATTGATGATGTCGGATCGTTGATCTAGCAGCTCAGCAGCATCGAGAGCAAGGCGTTCGGTCCGAGCCATCGAGTTCGCACCGCCGGCATAGAAAGACTGCACCTTGAGATATTCAAGAATTGCCGTTCGACGACGAGACAGCCTCATTCCATCTGAGTAATCGAAAGCGATCGAGTCACCGAGTTTCAGCTGTTTGCGGATGTGATTGATGACTTCAGGCGGGATGGACTCTTCTGGAGGGAAGTGCCAAAGATGCTGAAAGCACTTGAGCAATACTGCCAGACTGAGTCTTGCAGAAGCTGACCGTGCTTTGGCGTGTAGCCAAGGAATGTCATCCTCGGGGAGCGGGAAAAACTGCTCCAAATCATCTTGGGAGTAGAAGCTCAGGAACTGGGGGTACGCCGTGTTCTCAAGAGATGCCACCTGACACTCCACCGTCGTTATCGGACGGATGTCAGTCTAAGGTATTTTCCCGCGGTCATGCAGATACTCAACGATCCGACGTTGAAATTTGCACTCATACAAAACAAAGACTTACAGGGGATATGTATATGTTTTCCCTTCATCCCGGTCATACCCCTATATCGGTGTGCGCACCTCGGGCAAGTTCTGCCGCGTTTATGAGAAGGGCAAACAGCTCGGTTCACCGGAATCGAAGTGGTGTCGGGTCGAGGTCGAATTCAAGTCCGCGGACCGGATCATTCCCTTCGATGTGCTGACCGCGCCGGGGGCGTATCTCGCTGGGGCGTATCCCGCGTTCGCGTGGATCAGCGAACAGCAGGACCGCATCCGCACCGTGCGCGAGACTGCCGTCGTCTCCAAGGAACGGAAAGAGCGTTGGATTACCCGCCAGTGCGGCGCGGATCTCCACGTCCTTATGGAGTTGGAGGAGGGTGCCACGCCGGAAGAACAGGCGCTCAATCTGATCACGCGTCTCAAGGATGAATCCCGTTTGCCCAAGTGGGCAAAGCTCCCCGATTACCGCTTCGCCCCTGAAGCGATCCACCAGTCCGCGACGGCTGCCTGCCCGTCTGAAACGGACATTATGAGCAGGCTTGAAACGATGGAGATATGACAATGCAATTCACCAGCAAAGGCCGTGTGACGGGTGCCAAGTTCTTCAAGGATAGCGTTGAAGGCAAGGCGTATGACTCCACCACGATTTATGTGGAAGTAGGTTTGGACGAGCGTTCTGGCTCCGCCAAGGGCTCCGCTACCCAGGGTTTCGCCTGGGGCGACTCGGGCAATTTTCAGCGCATCAAGCACCTGCTTTTCCCGTTTGAAGCCGAATTGACCTACGAAATGGTCACGAACGGTAAGGGTGCCGGCAAGCAAGTCTTGGTGGATATCAAGCCTTTGAAGACGCAGGCCTGATCATGGCGCGGGAATTGGTGCAGGTTTTTGTTATTCAGTGCCGCAGCACTGGGGAATTCCTCCGCGAGGATCTGACCTATTCCCGTTTGCTCGGTGAAGCGGGCCGGTTGTATGACTTTGTGGAGGCTACGGAAACCGCCGAATGGAATCTCGATCAGGATTACGCAATTGGTTCTTTTTGGGATTTAGATAGGAGGTTGTTCGAAAATGGTGCCGTGGCAAATTGAGCTTCTTTTATGGCTCGATGATGTTCCATATGTAGGGGCTCTTATTTTTTGGTGCGAGGTTGCACTTTGGTCTTATCGTTTTTTGCGTGAGCATTTTCGATAACAA
Source organism: Zoogloea sp. JDB1 (assembly GCF_056724025.1). NCBI lineage: Bacteria > Pseudomonadati > Pseudomonadota > Betaproteobacteria > Rhodocyclales > Zoogloeaceae > Zoogloea > Zoogloea sp. JDB1. The sequence continues at coordinate 3,649,226 of NZ_CM161496.1, read as the reverse complement.
AATGGTCGTCGAATTGACCCGTTCGCCGTCTATTCCTTTTATTGGGTCACTGGAGTAACTGAAATGAAAAAGCATCTTCAAAACCAATTGGCCAAGATCAATGCCGCCCGTGCGGCTGCTGGCGGTAGCCTGCTGGCGCTGGCTGGTATGGCGCATGCGGAGATTCCCGCCGATGTCACCACGAAGCTGAGCGCCATTCCGGGCGATGTTGGCACGATCGGTGCCCTTGTGCTCGTCGCGATCGGTGCCATCTTCGCCTTCAAGCTGCTGCGTCGGGCGCTGTAAGGCCTGTCCCCAGATGCCCTGGCCCTTCGGGGTCGGGGCTAACGTTGGAGGCCTTATGGGCTTCGTTGTCGTATCTCCCTGCCTTGATACTGCCACTGACGCGGCCAGCTATGCCGCGCCGCTTCCGCAGGGTTATCAGATTGTCGGATGTACTGCTGTATCCGGCTTTGTTGAGCTGACTGCCGAACAGAAAACCCAGAATTTTCAAGATGGTTTGAGTATGGGCGGCATGATTGCTGTCGCTATGGCTACAGCGTGGGCAGTCAATGTTTTGAGGAGGCTGCTGTAATGCTGGTCGATATGTATTTTGTCGCCGGATTTATGGCTATTTTGTTGCCTATCTGGATTTTGCTCAAATGAGTGGAATTCGCCTATTTTTTTGCGTTCTAGGTCTTTTTTTATTCGCTGTGTCGTCGTTGTCTTTTGCTGGCGATAGGCATTCCTCGGATGGCAAAACTGCGATTCAGCTTTGCATGGATGCGCAGGCGAAAAGTACCGATACAATCTCTAAATCGTGTTATTACACGTCTGGTCCGTGTCCGGATAGTCAAAATGGAGGGACGTGTCAGGAAATTGCTAGATTTCTTTGGACATATTCGGGAAGTACATACGTGGGCGGTCTTTCTACTGCGTATTTTTCGTATTGTCCGGATTCGTCGCCGTCGTGGGATGGTGCTAATTGCATTAAGGTTGATCCGTGTAAATCGAAGTCGGGAATGTATTACAACAATGGTCAATACAGTGCGTCGAATTTAGCTGGCGGTGATGGTGCTTTTTCCGGAGCGACGACTCAAGCAGGTCAAATACCGCTTACGTTTTGTCAAAGCGGTTGCCAAATGAGCACGGAGAATCTTGAAGGTGGGGCGTCGGGTGCCGCTTGGTACGGACGTGGTAATCCCCGTTATACCGGCGTTTCCTGCACGGCAGGCGACAAGGACAGTGTTACTAAAACGAATAATACGCCTGAGTACGATTGCGTAAAATCGGGCAAGGGCTTTGGGTATGTAAATGGCAATGTCGTTTGCACGGAGATTACTAATACGCAGGCGAAAGGCTCGACGACGACTACAAAGACAAATGCGGATGGAACGAAAACGGAAGTGCGATCCGATCAGACCGTCAAATGTGACGGCACGAATTGCGTAACGACGACGACCACGACGACGACGACGTTTAATAGTAGTGGCACGCAAGTTTCGACGAGTACCACGTCGGAGAGTACCTCTAAGCCTGATCCGTCTGCCTCGGGCTCTGGGACGGGGACGAAGGGCGATGCGTCGTTCTGTGCATCAAATCCAAGCTCACCGATGTGCAAGGATGGATCTTTTTCCGGCGCGTGCTCTTCGGGGACTGCGGCGCCTGCGTGTGACGGTGATCCGGTGCAATGCGCTACGGCAAAGGCGACATTTGAGGCGAATTGCAAAGCGATGCGGGCGGGAGATCCTCCGGCGACGTCTGATCCAGTCGGCGAAAAGAAAGTGCAATTGAATTTTTCGAATGCAGATTTGCCGGGCGGATCATCATGTCCAGCTGTTAAAACAGCGACGGTGCTAGGTAAGTCAATAACCTTTGATTTCTCGATGATCTGTCAATTTGCGGGCGTTATAAAGCCTGTAGTGATCGCAATGGGTTGGCTCATTGCTGGATTTATCGTCTTTGGTTATCGCAGCAAGGGGGGCTAAATGTTTGATAATTGGTTTGACTGGCTGGATCATTCCCTGGGTGCATTTGCAAAGCGGGTGCTCTCGTCGTTGGGTATCGGCTGGGTATCGTTCGAAACGCTCAGTCAATTGGCGGGGCAGGTGAAGGATCAAGTAACGTCAATGTGGGGTCAGATCCCTGCGGACATGCTCAATATATTGACCATGACGGGCTTTGCCACGGCGTTTGGTGTCATCCTTGCGGCAATTACGTATCGCGCCGCTATGGCGTCGTTTGCGTATCTTGGGAAGCTGGTATCGTGATTACCTTGATTACGGGTATTCCGGGCACCGGCAAGACTGCGCTTGCGGTGTCGATGTTGTTGGAAGAGCAGGGTAATCGGCCTCTATTTATATCCGGCATTCCGGAGTTGAAAGTTGATCATCAGCCGACGCCGCCGGTTGAGGAATGGACGCGCGAGGAACCGACGCCGGAAGATGATACGGTCAAGCGGCCTATTTTCAATTTCCCGGCGAACTCGATCATTGTCATTGATGAGGCGCAAAACGTTTATCGTCCTCGTGGTGTGGGCTCCAAGGTGCCGCCGCATGTCGCGGCTTTTGAAACGCACCGACATACCGGCGTCGATTTCTGGCTGATTACGCAAAACCCAGGATTGCTTGACGCCAATATTCGCAAGCTGGTTGGTCAACATATCCATATTCGGGATACGGTTCTCGGTCGGTTTCTTTATGAGTGGTCCGAGTGTGGTGACGTTGAAAGTAAATCCGCGCGTGATTTATCGGCGTCTCGTCGTTACAAGTTACCGAAAAAGGTATTTTCTCTTTACAAGTCTTCTTCGCTGCATTTAAAGCAAAAGCACCGTATTCCGAAGGCGGCTTATTTTCTTGTTTTTGCGTTTATTGCCGGTCCGTTAATCGGTTATCGGATCTATACCCGGATGCACGAGGAAATGACTCAGAAAAATCCGTTTGGGCCAGGTAATCCGGGTGTGCCAGGTGCGCAGGGCATTGCGGGTGAGGGTGGCCAGGTTAGACCGCCTGTTGATATGGTGGCCTCGTATCAACCGCGGATTCAGGGGTTGCCCTATACTGCGCCGCGATTCGACAAGGTGACGGAAGCGACGACGGCGCCCATCCCGGCTGCGTGTGTGGCGACTGCGCGGGATTGCCGGTGCTGGAGTCAGCAGGCAACGCGCATTGATGTACCGGCGGAGCTGTGCAAGCAGATTGTTGCGCACGGCTTCTTCATTGATTTCGATCCGGACGGTAAAAAGGGTTCGGAGCGTCAGCAGGCTTCAGAAACGAAAAGCGCACTTTCGGCGGTGGTGGATGCCGGGACGGTTCGTATCGCCGATCCTGGGGCTCCTGTGCGGTATGCTGCGGCGGATATTCGGCCTCCGGTCATGGCGTTTGACCGCGAACTGTCTCAATAAAAACGTATCAATAATAACGTTTCAATTGATACGTTTTAAATCAAACGCTATACCCTATTTTCGCCACGAATACCGCGCTGGTGTGATTGGGTTTTCTAATGGGGATTGATGTGCAAAAGCTTGTTCGTTCGTTTTGCTTTTGGCTGTTGAGGCGTACTCATCACTACGTTTGGGTTACGAAGGATCCATCTGGTTTTACAGAGTGGCGAGTCGAGAACCGTCGTCCTTGGAATGATGGGGAAAATGTCACGTTTGGCCGATAGATCGTCAAACGGTGTGACGCGGGTCATTGGCTGGGCCGGGGTGCTGCCGAACCATGCGCGCTGGGCTCGTGCTCGGGTGATCGCCAGCAGCGCGGGAAAGTGATGGGTGTGGCTGTGGCCATGAGGCTGCAGGACTGGGGTGGTCATGCGGCCTTGGGAGTTGGAGGCAGAGTGGTTACGGCAATTCGGGCATCGCGTCCGGACACTCTGTTATCGTCGGCGTGTCACGTTGCCTGAGCTGGCAAGACTTTCGGGGGTTCCGTATCCGACCCTGTACGGTTATGTCGAGCAGGGTCGGCGTGTTCCGGGCTATTCCATGGTCAAGATAGCGAGAGCTTTGGACGTGTCGTTATCAGAACTTGCAGGCGAAGTAGAGCCTGCGAAAGGCGCCGTTTAGCCGATCTCGCAACTTCTGAAAACAGTAATTTTCAGAAGTTTATGTGCCTGATCAAGAAACTCAGAAACCTCTACTTCCGGCTGCCGGCAGCGATTGATCGGCCGGATTTTTTTTGGCGTATAGTTCGCCGCATACGCGCTGGAGAGCCTGCACACAATCATGACCTTGCCGGGGTTGTCACGTGTCCTGCCGATCAGTGGCAATTCGAGGGTCGGACGGAGTCTCATGGCCTTCTGGCTGGCGCTGAATGCGGTCGCCATCCTCGTGACAGCCGGTGTCCTCCATCAAAGTCGAGAGCAGTACGACAAGCGCGCCGAAATCATCAACGAGAACATCGCCACGGCCCTGGACGAGAGCCTGGCGGTAAGCATCGGCGGCATCCGGCTCAGCCTGAGCTCCGTGGTGGACAAGCTGGAAGACGATTTGCGTGCCCACGGAAAGCTTGAGCTCCAGGAGATCAACCGCTTTCTCAAACGGCTGGAAGCCCGGCTAGCGTCGGGTGCGAAGATCCGCATTAGTGACGAAGCCGGCAACGTCGTCCTGGGCGACCAGGTCAAGCCGAAGGAGGTTTCCTGGGTGGATCGGGATTTCTTCCCCCTCTTCCGCAACAATCCGAATGCTGGGGTTCTCATTGGCAATCCGGTCATCGGACGGGTCTCGCGGATACCGGTGATCCCGGCAGTGTTGCGCTACAACTATCCGGACGGCCGCTTTGCCGGCGTGGTGGCGATTGCCATCCCGGTCCAGTATTTCTACGAGCAGTTGAGCAAGATCGGCTATGGCGCCCACGGGCTTGCCGTGCTGCGCGATGCGCGCTACGACATGATCACCCGCTATCCCGTGCTCGACGCGCCCATCGGACGGCTCGGGGCGCCCATCTACAACAAGTCTTTGATAGCGGCGATCGCGTCCGGAACAAGCCCCGTCACCTACCACACGGACGAGACTGCCGACGGGGTCGAGCGCCTGATCACCTACCGGCGCATGTCGTCCGGCCCCTTCCACCTGATCGTCGGCATGGCCCACGACGATTACCTGCAGGGCTGGCATCAGCAGGTGTGGCAGATGCTCGCTGCGCTGCTCGCCTTCGCCGGCGTGACGACCTTCTTCACGCTGTTTTCCCAGCGTATGCTCATCGATTCCCAGCGCGAAGGGCAGCGCGCCAGGGTGCTGCTCAGGAACGCCAGCGACGGCGTGCATATCCTGAACCGCCAGGGTTGCGTGCTTGAGGCTAGCGACTCTTTCTGCAGGCTGCTCGGATACACCCCGCAAGAAATGGTCGGCATGAACATCGCGCAATGGGATGCCCATGCCGAAGACGACGTGCAAAAGCGGATCGATGAACTCTTCCTTCGCCACGCGTCCACGGCCTTCGAGATGGAGTACCGGCGCAAGGACGGTGTCTGCGTCGATGTGGAAGTGAGTACCCAGCCGCTGCTGATCGACGGGGTCGAACTGCTCTACGCATCGTCGCGTGACATTACCGAGCGCAAGCAGGCGGAACGGGAGCAGCGGCGCCTCAATCGCTCCCTGCGCCTGCTGAGCGACTGCAACCTGCTGCTGGCCCACACCACCGACGAACCGACCCTGCTCGGCGCGATCTGCCAGCTGATGGTCGCCACCGGCGGCTACATGATGGCCTGGGTCGGATTCGCGGAACAGGACGAAGGCAAGTCGGTCCGGCCCGTCGCCGTGTCCGGTCATGAAAATGGTTACCTGGACGGCCTCTACATTTCCTGGGATGACGAAAGCCCGTTTCAGGGCCCCACCGGCATTGCCATCCGCACGGGGCTGACACAGGTCGTGCAGAACGCCGAGGTCAATCCGGCCCTGGCCCCCTGGCGTGAGGCCGTCCTGAAACGCGGCTACCAGTCCGTGATTGCGCTCCCGCTGACCTGCCAGCAAAAAGTCATCGGCGCTCTGGCTCTCTATTCCGCTGCCCCCAACGCTTTTGCCGCGCAGGAGGTGGATCTGCTCGAAGAAATCGGCCGCAATCTGGCCTTCGGCATCCAGAGCCTCCGCACCCAGAAGGAAAGGGATTCCGCCAACGCCGCGACGCAGGCCAAGAGTGTCTTCCTGGCCAATATGAGCCATGAGATCCGCACCCCGCTCAATGCCATCCTGGGCATGGGCCATCTGCTGATGCGGGAAGGCGTCACCGAGAAACAGGGCAACCGCCTGAAGACGATCAACGCCGCGGCGGATCATCTGCTGAGCGTCATCAACGACATTCTCGACCTGTCCAAGATCGAGGCCGGCAAGCTGACGCTGGAAAGAACCGACGTCATGATCGAGGCCCTGCTGGGCAATATCGCGTCCATCATCGCGCCACGGGTACAGGCCAAGGGGCTGAGGTTCAGGCTGGACACAGAGAGCCTCCCCAGGCACCTGCTCGGAGACCCGACCCGGCTGAGCCAGGCGCTGCTCAATTACGCCAACAACGCCCTCAAATTCACGACGGCCGGCAGCATCACGATACGTACCAGCCTGGTCGAAGAAGATGGGGAATCGGTGCTCCTGCGTTTCGACGTTCAGGACACGGGGGTGGGTATTGCGCCGGAGTCCTGCGCGCGCCTCTTCGTCGCCTTCGAACAGGCCGACAGCTCGACCACACGCCAATATGGAGGCACCGGTCTGGGCCTGGCCATCACCAAACACCTGGCGGAGTTGATGGGGGGCGAGGTCGGCGTGACGAGCAGCCTCGGGGACGGCAGCACCTTCTGGTTCACCGCCCGGCTGGAGAAGAGCACCCGGCCGGATGCCGCCCAGCCCCGGCTGGCTCCCGGCGAGGTCGAGGCCCGGCTGGCCGAAGCCTGCAAAGGCAAGACCGTGCTACTGGTGGAGGACGAGCCGATCAACCGGCTGGTGGTCGTCGATCTCCTCGCCACGACCGGACTGGTCGTGGAGACCGCGGACGACGGACAGCAGGCTGTCGAGAAGGCGGAAATGAAAGCCTACGACCTGATCCTGATGGATATGCAGATGCCCCGCATGGACGGTATTGCAGCAACCCGCCGCATCCGCCGGATCCCAGGATGGCAGGACGTCCCCATCCTGGCGATGACCGCCAATGCCTTCAGCGAAGACCGGACCAACTGTCTCGACGCCGGCATGAACGATTTCCTGTCGAAGCCGGTGGTGCCGCAACTGTTCTACGCCAAGCTTCTGCTGTGGTTACAGAAACCCGACCCGGCCGGATCGGGCTAGCCATTCCGCGTTCCCGGAAGGAAGGTACGCGGAGCGGGAGGTTTCCATGCGTCTCACGTTTCTCAAGGAACTCTTTGCGGCCTTCGTCCGCAGCCGCGGCTTCGGCCGTCATTTCCGTCGTCTCGCGCTGCTCGACAGCCTGTCGCGCACCACGGTCAGCCGCGAAGTCCCGCCATCCCTCGCCCAGACTCTGGCCGAGGCCGCCCGCAGCGCGCCGGACGCGCTGCTCAAGCAGCTCGACAGCCATCCGGACGGCCTCAGCGCCGCCCAGGCCGAGCTGATCCGCGAACAGGTCGGCCTCAACCAGGTCGAGCAGGAAAAGCCGCTGCCCTGGTGGCTGCACCTTTGGCACTGCTACAGGACGCCCTTCGACCTGCTCCTGACCCTGCTGGCAGTCATTTCCTACGTCACCGAGGACATGAAAGCCACCCTGGTGATCGGCACCATGGTCGTGCTGTCGGTGGCGATCCGGTTCTGGCAGGAGCGCAAGTCGAACATCGCCGCCGACAAGCTGAAGGCGATGGTCAGCAACACCGCCACGGTGATCCGCCGCGACCTCAGCGAGGACGCCGCCGAGGACGCCCGCCGCTACTTCGACATCCAGCTGCACGTCCACCCGGCCCACCGGGAGGAAGTGCCGATCGCCCAACTGGTGCCCGGCGACCTGGTAGCCCTGTCGGCCGGCGACATGATTCCCGGCGACTGCCGCGTGCTGTCAGCCAAGGATCTGTTCGTCAGCCAGGCCGCGATGACCGGCGAATCCCTGCCGGTGGAGAAGTTCGCGCGCCTGCGCGACCTGTCGGCGACCAATCCGCTTGAGCTGGACAACATCGTCTTCATGGGCACCAACGTGGTGTCCGGCTCGGCCACCGCGGTCGTCGTCGGTACCGGCGCACGCACCTATTTCGGCGCCCTCGCCCAGCGCGTGACCGCCACCGACCGCGCGCCGACCCAGTTCCAGGCCGGCGTCAACAAGGTCGCCTGGCTGCTGATCCGCTTCATGTTCGTGATGTCGCCGCTGGTGCTGTTCATCAACGGCTTCACCAAGGGCGACTGGACCGAGGCCTTCTTGTTCGCCATGTCCATCGCCGTCGGCCTGACCCCGGAAATGCTGCCGATGATCGTCACCTCGACCCTCGCCAAGGGCGCGGTGATCCTGTCCCGCCAGAAGGTCATCGTCAAACGCCTGGATGCGATCCAGAACTTCGGCGCGATGGACGTGCTGTGCACCGACAAGACCGGCACCCTGACCCAGGACAAGATCTTCCTGGCCCGCCACACCGACGTGTGGGGCGAGGAGTCGGACGATGTGCTCGAAGCGGCCTATCTCAACAGCTACTACCAGACCGGCCTCAAAAACCTCCTCGACGTGGCGGTGCTGGAACACACCGAGGTGCACCGGGAGCTCAACCCGGCCAGCAACTTCCGCAAAGTGGACGAGATCCCCTTCGACTTCCAGCGCCGCCGCATGTCGGTGGTCGTTGCCGAGCATGAAGATCATCACCTGCTGATCTGCAAGGGCGCTGTCGAGGAGATCCTGGCGGTATGTGAGCGGGTCCGCCACGGCGAGGTCGACGAGGCACTGACGCCCGAGCTGCTGACCCGCGTACGCGAGGTGACCGCCGACCTCAACGAGGACGGCCTGCGCGTGGTGGCCGTCGCCGCGCGGGAGCTGCCCCCGCACACGGAGTCCTACGGCGTCGCCGACGAGGCCGGCCTGACCCTGATCGGCTACGTGGCCTTCCTCGATCCACCCAAGGAGTCCACCGAACCGGCCCTCAACGCCCTGTTCGCCCACGGCGTGAAGGTCAAGGTGCTGACCGGTGACAACGAGCTGGTCACCGCCAAGATTTGCCGCGAGGTCGGCCTGCCGACCCAGCAGGTGCTGCGCGGCTCCGACCTGGAACGGATGGACGACGCCCAGCTCGCCGAGGCCGTAGAGATCCACGACATCTTCGCCAAGCTCACACCAGCCCACAAGGAACGGGTCGTCCGCGTGCTCAAGGGCAACGGCCACGTGGTCGGCTTCATGGGCGACGGCATCAACGACGCGCCGGCCCTGCGCACCGCCGACATCGGCATCTCGGTGGACACCGCGGTGGATATCGCCAAGGAAGCTGCCGACATCATCCTGCTCGAAAAGAGCCTGATGGTGCTGGAGAAAGGTGTCATCGAGGGGCGCAAGACCTTCGCCAACATGCTCAAGTACATCAAGATGACGGCCAGCTCCAACTTCGGCAACGTCTTCTCGGTGCTCGTGGCCAGCGCCTTCATCCCCTTCCTGCCGATGCTGCCGATGCACCTGCTGGTGCAGAACCTGCTCTACGACTTCTCGCAGGTGGCGATTCCCTTCGACAACGTGGACGAGGAGCTGGTACGCGATCCCCAGCGCTGGAACCCGGCCGACATCGGCCGCTTCATGCTGTTCTTCGGGCCGGTCAGCTCGGTGTTCGACATCACCACCTACCTGGTCATGTGGTTCGTCTTCGGCGCCAACACCCCGGAACACCAGACCCTGTTTCAGTCCGGCTGGTTCGTCGAAGGGCTGATGACCCAGACCCTCGTGGTGCACATGATCCGCACCCGCAAGATCCCCTTCGTGCAGAGCCGTCCCGGCGGCCTGCTGATGATCGCCACCGGCCTTATCATGGCCGTCGGTGTCTTCATTCCGATGGGGCCGGTCGCCCACTACTTCAAGCTGCAGGCCCTGCCGTGGTCCTACTTCCCCATCCTGGCGGCGATCCTGGCCGGCTACATGGTGCTGACCCAGGCCATGAAGAGCTTCTACAGCCGGCGCTTCGGCTGGCAATGACGGATGCAGGACCAGCGCGACGGGCGGCGGTCCTGCATTCCGGAGAGGAATGCATGCTGACAAAAAACTCGGTTGAACCCACGCATCGGCGGCCGTAGGCTCAAGGCCATCCCGATACCCCCTGCCCCAATCATGCAAGCAACACCCATCACCCCCGAAAAGGTGGCCATCCCCGCGGTGGATGGCTTCCGTCTCCAGGCCCACGCCTGGGCGCGCAGCCCCAGCGAAGGCCACGGCCCCGCGCCGGTCGTCGTCATCAACCCGGCCACCTCCGTCCATAGCCGTTACTACAGCCGCTTTGCGGATTTTCTGCATGGCCGGGGATTCAACGTCATCACCTACGACTACCGCGGCATCGGCGGCTCGCGGCCGCATCGGATGCGCGGCTTCGAGGCCAGCTGGCTGGACTGGGGCAGCAAGGACTTCGAAGGCGTACTCCGCTTCGCCAGCCAGCGCTTCGCGGGACATCCCATCCACGTCGTGGCCCACAGCGTCGGCGGCTTCCTGGTCGGCATGGCACCGTCCAACCACCTGATCGAGCGCGTTTTCACGATGGGCTCGCAATTTGCCTACTGGCGGGACTACGCCGAGCACAAACGGCTGGCGATGTACCTGCGCTGGCACGTGGTGATGCCGACCCTGACCGCCCTGTTCGGCTACTTTCCGGGCAAGCGGCTCGGCTGGCTGGAGGATACGCCGCGGGGCGTCGTGCGCGACTGGGTCGCTCCCCATCCGCGCTTCGAGGACATCTACCGCTCCGGCCCGCAGGCGCTATCGGCCGAAGCGCGCACACAACTGGTCGAATCCTTTTCCCGCGTCACCGCACCCACGCTGGCCCTGTTGACCAGCGACGACGAGTTCGGCACCGTACCGGCCATTCACCGGCTGCTCCGCTACTACGAGCGCAGCCCGTCCACCCACCTGCGCATCGAGCCGGAGGCCCTCGGGCTCGAATCCATCGGCCACTTCGCCTTCTTCAACGCCCGCTTCGCCGACTCCCTGTGGCGCATCCCGCTGGACTGGCTGCGCGACGGCGCGCTGACGGACGACCTGCCCTACCGGCAGATCAGGCTGGAGCCGCGTCGGTAAGCCGCACCCCGGTGCTGACGGAAATACAAGAAGCGTTGTTCCTGCTGCCCGGCGTGTCGCAGGACACACTTCCCGAGGGTGAGCGCATACCCATATCGGCGATAATGGCTCTGTCTCCTGCCCAGTCCGTTTCATCGCGCACGCTCTTGCCCGTATGCCGCCAGCCCAAGGCACCCTGCCCCGGTTTTCCAGCCACATCTGGCTGACCCTCGGCCTGCTCGTCGTAATGGTGATGACCTTCATGGCTTATGTGCGGGCCGAGAAGCAGGTCGACCGCGCCAGTGACCTGCGGCAGCAATCCTTCCAGCTCGCAGAAGAATTGCGCCAGTCCTCCGACGATCTGACGCGGATGGTACGCACCTACATCGTCACCAGCGCCCCGCTCTACAAGGCCCACTATCAGGAAATCCTCGACATCCGCGACGGTCGCCACGCCCGCCCGATAGACTACAAGAACATCTACTGGGACCTGGTCCTGGCCGATGACCGTCGCCCTCGCCCCAGCGGCGAAGCGGTGCCGCTGCTCACCCTGATGCATCGCGCCGGCGTCACCGACGAGGAATTCGCCAAGCTGCAGGAAGCCAAGATCAACTCCGACGCCCTGACCCGTACCGAGATCGCAGCGATGGCCCTGATCGAGGCAGACGGCCCCGACCTCACGGCCCGACGGGAGCGGGCGATCCTGATGCTTCACGACACCGCCTACCACCAGGCCAAGGCCGGCATCATGGCGCCGATAGGCGAATTCGAAAAAATGCTCGACCAACGCACGCTGAAAGACGTGCAGGCCGCACAGGATCAGGCCCTCCAGATCCGTTCCGCCTTCGGGCTGATGCTGGTGCTGCTCGTCGCCCTCGCGTACAGCGTCCATCGCCGCCAGAAGAAGATCCTGGGCGGCTCGGTACTCGAGGTCTATGCCGCCATCGCGGAGCTCGGCAAAAGCGACACCCCCAAGCTCATCGCCCCCGTGAAGGGCGCCCAAGGCAGCGTCCTCAGCCGCCTGGCCGACACCCAGAACGGCCTGCACCAGCTCAACCAGGAACGTGGCGACTCGATCCGCGAGCAACTCCGCCTGAACCGCGCGCTCCGCCTGCTGAGCGACTGCAACCTGGCCCTGTTCTCCGCCGAAAGCGAGGCGCAGCTGCTGTCCGACGTATGCCGCCTGATCGTCGAAACCAGCGGCTACCAGATGGTGTGGGTCGGCTTCCGCGAGCACGACGAAGCGCGCTCGGTGCGCCCGGTGGCCCAGTTCGGAGAACACGCCGCCGAATACCTGGCGGACATCCGCGTGTCGTGGGACGAAGCCCTCCCGATCGGGCGCGGGCCCACCGGTACCGCCGTGCGGACCGGCCTCACCCAGATCATCCAGCATTTTCAGACCAACCCGCGGATGACCCCATGGCGCGACTACGGCAACCGGGCCGGCTTTCGCTCCAGCATCGCCCTGCCCCTCAACGTCGCCCGCACCACCATCGGCGCGCTGACCCTGTACGCCGCCGACCGGGACGTATTCAACCCGCAGGAAGTGGTGTTGCTGGAAGAACTGGCCCGCAACCTCGGCTTCGGCATCGAGGCCCTGCGCACCCGCGACCAGCGGGAAGCCGCCGAAGCGGCCAGCCGTGCCAAGAGCATGTTCCTCGCCAACATGAGCCACGAGCTGCGCACCCCGATGAACGCCATCCTCGGCATGACCAGCCTCGCCCTGCGCGAAGCCACCACCCCGCGCCTGCGCGACCGCCTCGACAAGATCGGCCAGGCCTCGCGGCATCTGCTGCAAGTCATCAACGACATCCTCGACCTGTCGAAGATCGAAGCCGACCGCCTGGTACTGGAGCACATGCCCTTCACCGTGCGCGACGTGGTGGACAGCCTGATCGCACTGATCGGCCGCCAGGCTGAAGACAAGGGCCTGCAACTGCGCATCGACTTGGCGCCGGAGCTCGGCGCGCTATGCTGCCAAGGCGACCCGCTGCGCATCGGCCAGATCCTCCTCAACCTGACCGGCAACGCCATCAAGTTCACCGAGCAAGGCTCCGTCACGATCAGCGTGCACAGCATCGAACACGCAACTCACCACGCCCGCCTGCGCTTCGCGGTTACCGACACCGGCATCGGCATCGCCCCGCAGGATCAAGAGCGCCTCTTCAATGCCTTCGAGCAGGCCGACGGCTCGATGACCCGCAAGTACGGCGGCACCGGGCTCGGCCTGGCCATCAGCCGGCGTCTTGCCCACCTGATGGGCGGGCAGCTCGGCGTCGACAGCCGCCCGGGCGACGGCAGCACCTTCTGGCTGGTACTGCCTCTCGACACGCTGGCCGACGAAAGCACCGCCGCGCCCGTGCAGAAACAAGACGCCGAAGCGCTGATCCGCAGCAACTACGCCGGCACCCGCGTGCTGCTGGTGGAGGACGAACCGGTCACCCAGGAAGTCGCCCGCGAGATGCTGGAGGACGCCGGCCTGCGCGTCGACCTCGCGGCCGACGGAGAACAGGCCGTGGCCATGGCCGGCGCCAACGCCTACGCACTGATCCTGATGGACATGCAGATGCCGCGCATGAACGGCCTCGACGCCACCACGGCGATCCGCCGCCAGCCCGCCCACACCGCGACGCCCATCCTGGCCATGACCGCCAACGCCTTCGACGAAGACCGCCAGCGCTGCCTGGCGGCGGGCATGAACGACCACCTGGCCAAACCGGTCGAACCGGCCGCGCTGTTCGCCGCCATGCTCCACTGGCTATCTGCGCCTAAACCCTAGTCGGAACAGGGTCGCGCTGACCAGCTCGTCCGGCTGCCCATGGCGCGCCAATCTGCCAGCGCGCCGGTAAAACCCGCCTCGTCGCTCACGTCCACCACCACCGCCTCGGCCTTGCCACCGGCCGCCACGATAGACGCCACCACCGCATCCAGCGGCTCACGACGCCGACCGAAGACCACCACCGTCGCGCCCTCCTGCGCAAAACGGACCACCGTCGCCGCACCAATACCCGTACCACCGCCCGTCACGAAAGCGACCTTGTCCTGCAAGCGAAACGCCATTGTCTGTCCCCTGAACCGCCCACCCGCCCTGGGCGACACAAGCCCACCCCACCCCGGCCCAGCCTGCGGGATGCAGACTATTAGGGATGGACGGCGCAACCATCGTCCGATGGGACTAGGGATGTTCTGCGGCGGTGCGAAGTTGATGTAACGCGGCTCAAAGAAGAGCTACGGTGCGTGCACGATCAACGTGCACGGCTGCGCGATCAACGTGCACGCGTGTGAGAAGAACTTTGGGGCGTGAGAGATCAACGTACACACGTGAGAGTTGATCGTGCACGCGTGCACGTTGAGCGTGCACCGCTGTGAGGTCTTCGTGCACGGGGTGAAGTTCTTCGTGCACCGGTGCACGAAGAACTTTGGGGCGGTGGTGGGCTTGGTTGCGAGTCTGTCCGAAGGAACCTGGCGTTGCATGCAATGTGTTTCGGACCCACGCGTGAATCAGTTCACGTCTGGCCTATGCAGAAGTGACGAAATTCATAGCGATTGCCCACATTGGGATGGAATTCTCTGGGCCAGCAGGACCACATGGGGGACATAAGCATAAGCAGCACCCGACAACGGAGGAAATCCATTTCACGGATACTGTCTGTCTGCATTCGGCCAACTACTGCCGTTCGCCACTTTCCCAAAGCCGCCATCTGAATGGCCGCTACACTTCAATAATTGCCAGATGGCCTACGCGCACAACCCGGCCATGCGCTGCCCCTAGAGTCTGTTGATAATCATGCCAGCCATATGACGGCGGCAGTGATTGCGACGAAAGAGGCGAAGCGTTCGGCGAGTTTGTCGTAACGTGTGGCGACGCGGCGAAATTGCTTGATGCGGCAGAAAAAGCGCTCGATCAAGTTGCGATTCTTGTATTGATGACGATCGAAATGGCGTTGGACACGGCGATGGCTGCGCGGCGGGATGACGGCCTCGATGCCTTGATCGGCGAGATGCCGGAGGATGGCACCGGTGTCGTAGGCCTTGTCCGCACTGAGCGACGCGGGCTGTAGCCCCCCCAGCAGGGGCAGAGCCTGTGGGCTGTCGCCGGCTTCGCCGCCGGTTAAACAGAAGCGGGCGAGCGATCCGAGCCCCTCCACCAGGGCGTGAATCTTTGTACTCAATCCGCTGCGGGATCGCCCGAGCGCTTGATCGCTTTTTTTTGGGTGCGCCGGCTGCATGCTGGTGGGCACGCACAATCGTGCTGTCGATGAAGACCTCTTCAAAATCCGCATCCTGGGCCAGCTGGGCGAAAACACGATGCCACACGCCGCTGCGCGACCAGCGCGCAAAGCGCTGATAGACACTATTCCAGGGGCCGAACTGCGGGGGCAGATCGCGCCACGGACTGCCTGTCCGAGCAATCCATAACACCGCCTCAACAAACAGCCGGTTATCTGCCGCCGTGCGCCCTGGATCCCTGGCCTTGCCTGGCAGCAACGCGGCTATCCGCTCAAACTGATCGTCACGCAACCACACACGTACCATCCTGACTCTGCCGAAAAGTCAGGATATGACCACAACTTGCCCGCAGTGAACAGCCCCTCGGCAAGTCATTGAATGTGCACGGCGAATTGACAAGCACACGCCATCGGCATTTTGCAGAACAGTAATTGTCAACAGACTCTAGGGCTACCGCACTACGTCAGGAATGCGATTGCTGACGATAGTACTAATCCATGACTCCCCAGACACTTGGCCGGTGGCTCTCTCTGTGTGCAATACAGAGCGACTCGCTCATCCTGCCCTATTGCGCCTTGCAAAGCCAATCCCAGCTAGGCAGAGGCCAACAAGGGAGAGTGTAGCGGGTTCGGGCACACTTGCACTGGCAACATTTGCTGTGAAAGTCAGTGCGGTGTTATCGGTGAATTGCACGCTACCGCCGCCAATCAACGCGAAACTGCCGCCGTTGAACGTGGGCGTCAAGAAATCGCCGGGTAGAGGGCCAATCGAGGTCGAGAGATCGTAACCATTGAGCAGAGCGTTATGTAAGCCAAGCCCATTATCAACGGTTGCGTTGAAAAAGTTGATGAGTTCCAGCGAGGGATCGGCTGAGGAGACAATTGTGATCGTTGGCACGAACGACGCGCTGAATGCTCCTTCAGTGAAGGTGCCGCCAACATTGAAAAGCCTGAAGAAAGGCGGGCCAGTCATGTCAATTGCAGTCGTGTCAGCTGAGAGCACGACGGTGAACGTCGTATTGGTGAAGGCTGTAGTCACCCCAGTACTGTCGGTCACGCTACCGCTTGCGTCTCCCGTAAAAGTGTATGTCGCGGGTGAAGCATTCGCCGTCCCTGCTATGCCAAGGGCCATTGCCAAGGCGGCAAGGATAATTCGCATCGGAGCAGTCATATCACCTCCAAGATTCATATCTAGAAAATTGCCGACAAGTACTCACGGAGCGCTTCGGACGGATTCGCATCAGCAAAGTTGGTGCCCGAAATATAGAGCATTGAAAAATAATGCATATTTTTGTTTAACTTCAGTTTAATGTCGCCAAACGTAAAATTTATCGACACGTATCACCAACAGCGTCAGCCTCTGGCATTGGCTTTCCGCAATCAATCACCGACCGACTGTCTCAATTTCTTATTGAACGCTCAGCCCCGCGGCTATCAGGTCAGAATCTTAAGCGGACGGTTTGCTGCCATGGCCGTGTTTCCGCTTTGGCCGATGAATTGCAGCTGACCGTACGCTACGACCGACCGCTGCACATTGTTACCCGCCATTGAGGAGGGGACACCGCAAAGGTCCGCAAAGGGTCGGAACTTACCTGTTTGAGGGACAGTAGTCAGCCATGAGTAGCCAGTGGCAGCCCGATCCAGATAACGGCCTTTCAGGCAGGGCGATATGCTATCGGCTGCTGCTTTCCCCGCCGTATTATCCGGCATCCCCATGTTATGCGGCAGAACTGTCGCCAGAAAACAAGGTTAGGCATCACCCATGACATTTCCGCTGCCCAACAATTCCTATGAAGAATCCGTGCTCCGAAACATTGAGCAGTACGGGTGGCACTTCACTTATGTCTTCGGAGACGACGAGAGTCCGGCTTTTTCTTACTCTGTCGGCCTGCAATCTTCATACAATCACCCCGAGATCATCCTGCTAGGCCTACCGCAGAAAGCGGCACATGGTCTGGTCAGCCTGGTCGCCGAGCGAGCAGCCAGCGGCGATCCTATAGACCTCGCCAAACCGAGCAACGAGATTATTCAGGGTTACCCGTGCGTCTTCGTTGAAACTAGTCGGGCCAACCGGCAGGAGTACGCACTTTCTAACTGCTGGCTGTATCAAGGCGATGATTTTTCCTTGTATCAGCTCATCTGGCCATCCGAGCAAGGCGTTTTCCCATGGCACCCTGACGCGCCTGAGAGCTTCCGTCTGTCTCAGCCGGTTCTCGGAGATATCAGCAGTGGTGCCTAACAATTCAAGCCGAACCCGCTTCGCGGACCCACTGAGTTCCTCAGCTGGCCAAAGGCAGGCACTCGATATCAGGTTGTTTCGTTGGGCGTGTCGGCGTTCATTTCCAGCGACTAGTTGTCCCCCTCCCCCGCCCACCCGAATTGCGGAATCCCTCGCTTGACGCACTCTTGATGCAAGCCTGATACTCGCCGCCGTCACCTAAACAGTGGTGACCGGGATTGGAACCCCGGATACGCTAAGGCCGATAGGGCCGCGTTTTTCGCGGCTTTTTACTTCGGCTGCATGGTTGCGCCTGTCCAATGGCGGGCCGTGCAGGGCAGCCGCAAGGCTGGCCGGTTCCTTAGCCCGGTAGTTCCAACCCTGCACGGTTCCGCCGCCCCATTGGAACGGGAGTGTGCGGAAACTTCATTGCAGCTAAGGAGTTTCACACCATGACCATTCAAGTCCAAAGGCGTGCACGTCCGCGCGTGCCGATTGCATCTGTTTTCCCTGCTTGCCCCTCTTCCCGTTCGATATACGGCGCACGGAGGGCGGCAGCATGAATACCCCCTTGAACTTCCCCGCCCCCGCTGCGCCGCTCTATGTGCTGGCGGACAACGTGGACACCCTCACCCTCGTCGACCAGCTCAGCGCCCGCCTCGCGCAGTTGCAGGCGATGCTTGCGATGACGCGCAGCAACGCCGGCGAGATGTTCCGGCGCATGGATGCGGAGTACCAGGAGCACTACCTGTGGGCCTGCGGGATGATCGCGGACGAGGCGCGGGATTTGATGAGGATGGTCGAGGGGCGTGGCTTTGCCGGTGTGGATGACCGGAGAGAACGCGAGCGCGTGTAGGGGCGTCGTTTGATGGCAGGCACGTGCAACAGGTGCCTGCCATCGGATAATGCATTGAGGCAACGGCGAGCCGATGATGGATCTGCAGACACCGACATTGAAGAGCGCTGGCCCCACCAGACAGATGACCGGCATCGGCCTGTTCTGCGGCTTGCTCGGCCCCGTGTTGTGGGCGGCTGCAATCGTCCTCGCCGGAGAGCTGCGTCCCGGTTTCGATCATGTGAGCCAGTACATCAGCGAACTTGGTGAACGGGGCAGCTCGACCAGCGTTTTGATGCGCCTGGGTGGTTTTGTTGGGAGCGGCGTGTTGATCGTCGCCTATGCGGCGGCGTTTTTTGCGACGGTGGCCCGTATTACCGAGCGCCCTCGCCTTGCCCTGCTCGTTGCGGTGCTGGCGGCGCTGGACGGTATCGGCCGCATCGGTGCCGGAATCTTCCCCTGTGAGCCCGGCTGCGCCTCACCGGAAGTTCTCAGTCAGCGGCTGCATAGCCTGTCGGCAACGATCGCCTTCCTGTCACTCGCCGCCGCCGCTTTGCTGGGCACCCTGCTCTTCCGCGGCGATACAAGGCTGCGGTCGCTGAGTGCCTACTCGTTTGCTTCCGGCTTTGCCGGCCTGGTGTTTCTTATGTTGATGTCGGCAAACGAGGCCACACCGGGCTATGCAGGTCTCCATGAACGACTTGCCTCGGGCGTGCTGACGCTGTGGCTCTTTGTGACGGCATGGAGACTGCGGACACTCGCCCGCGCAAAGACGGCGGACGAGCGTCCCTGCTAGCTTGGGCCGGCGTCAGCCGAAGAGCTTGCCCTTCAGCAGGCCAAGGCCCTGCTCCACCAGGTCGTTGCTTTCGGGAATGGTGCCGTTGGGGGTGAGCTTGTCCACAACCTGCGGGAGCAGTTCGGCAAGCTGGCCGGAAACCTGTTCGCTGTTGAGGCCGAACTGGCTGGCGAGGTTCTGCAGCAGGCCGCTGCTGCCGAGCACGCTCTGAATCTGTTCGGCGGAGATGGGCAGGTTCTGGCCCGTCGATACCCAGGACTTGGCGATTTCGCCGAGGCCGCCGTTCTGGAAGGCCTGGACCAGACCGGCCAGACCGCCGATCTGCGGGTCATTGACGAGTTGCATGATGCCGGCGAGCAGCGGATTGGCGGCGCCGTCGGCAGTTTGGCCGGACATGACGGCCCCTACGACTTGATCGAACAGACCCATGGTTGCTCCTTTCACTGAGCGTGTGACTGGCGCGGTGCGCCGGATTCCTGGCGGGCGTCACGTCGCTCGCCATGTCTGCATCAAGCATACATGGGAAAGATGATGCTGGTTTTATTGATACAGCGCCGGGAATCGCTTGCGGAGCTGTTCGATCTTGGGCAGGTCGTTGATGACGATGTAGGGCTGGGTGGAATGCAGGGCCAGGTAGTTCTGGTGATATTGCTCGGCGGGATAGAACGCCTGCAGTGCGGCAACTTGCGTGACTATTGGCTTGCCGAAGGTGTGATCGACGGTCAGTTTTTGGATCTGATCGCTTGCCGCCTTTTGCTGCTCGGGGTCGGCAAAGAAGATTGCCGAACGGTATTGGCTGCCGACATCCGGCCCTTGGCGGTTGAGTTGTGTCGGATCGTGGGCAACCACGAAGAAGACCTGCAGCAGTTGCTGGTATGAAACGAGCGCCGGATTGAAGACAACGCGCACGGCTTCGGCGTGCCCCGTCCGGCCGCTGCTCACCGCGTCGTAATGGGCCTTGTCGGCACCGCCGCCGGCGTAACCCGATTCCACATTGGTAACGCCCTTGACGTGCCGGAATACGGCATCGACGCCCCAGAAGCAGCCGCCGGCAAAGACGGCCGTCTGCAGCGCGGGCGCTGCGCTGTCCGGCTTGCCTCCGGCGGGTGCCGATGCGGAATGGGCTGGAATCGCAACCACCGCGAGGGCCACGCTGGCGAGGCGCGCGGGCAGGCCGAATTTTCTGGATCGGAACTGGAAGAACATGATTCGCTCCCGATTCGTGGTTGCCTGCAGCTTCATATGATCTTTCCGCTGCGGGCATGTGGCTCTGTGGCGGGGTCGGCTATTTGAATTGACGATGGCAGATGGCCGGCCCCACCCTCTGCGCTTACTTTTTCATTTCGTCCTTGCCCATTGCGTCCTTGCTCATGGCGTCCTTGGCCATGCCGTCTTTCTTCATGGCGTCCTTCTTCATGCCATCTTTGGCCATGTGGTCCTTGGCCATGTGATCCTTGGCCTTCATTTCCTTCTTCATGCCGTCCTTGGCCATACCGTCGGTGGCCATTGCGTCCTTCTTCATCATGTCGTCGGCAAAAGCGGTGCTGCCGGCGAGCATCAAACATGCGGCGAAAATGCTGGAAACAATCGTTTTCATGGCGGACTCCTTGAGGTGATGAATGATCGGCAGAGATGCCGGGTCTTCAGGGCAGTCGAGCGGGATTGCTCAACTGCCACCGAACCAGTTGTACCCCTGGTCTTCCCAATAGCCCCCGGGGTAGGTGTTGGTGACAAAAATGGCCTGGATGTATTTCGGGTTCTTGTAGCCGAGCTTGGTCGGCATGCGCAGCTTCATCGGAAAGCCGTAGCGCGGCGGTAGCGGCTGGCCGTCGTAGGTCAGGGTCAGCAGCGTTTGCGGGTGCAGCGCGGTCGGCATGTCGATGCTGGTGTAGTAGTCGTCGACGCATTTGAAGCCGACATACTTGGCGCTGAGGTCCGCCCCGATCCGGCGCAGGAAGCTGGCAAACGGCACGCCGCCCCATTTGCCGATGGCGCTCCAGCCTTCGACGCAGATATGGCGGGTGATCTGGTCGGTCTGAGGCAGGGCCCGCAGCTCGGCCAGCGTCCAGGGGTGCTTGTCGGCGACGAGGCCGGTGACCTCCAGGCGATACGCCTGTTCGTCCACTTCCCGGATCTCGTCCTCGTCGTAGTAGGCATTGAAGGGAAATGGCCGGGTGATCATCGAATCCGGATAGGTCGGCGCCAGCCGGTTGGGGTCGAAGAGCCAGGCCTGGGCCTTGTCGTTGAAGCGCGACACTTTCATCAGTGCCGCTTCGACGCTTTCCTCATCGACAATCGAACAGCCACTGAGCAGAGAGAGCCCGCCCAGGCTCAGGGAGCGTTGCAGGAAGGCACGCCGGGTCGGTTGTTCGAGATGGCGCCCCATGTCCTTCAGGGCGTCCTTGAGCAGCCGCTCTCCGTTGGCAATGAGCAGGCGGGAAACGTTCTTGGGCATGTCATTCACTCCCTAGCGGCCACGGATCATGGCCAGCAGCGTACGGGGTACCAGCGCCACCATGACCAGATGGACACCGACGAAGGCCACCAGCGCCGCCATGGCCAAAAAATGCTCCCGCCGCGCCGCTTCGTAGCCGCCGAGCAGCGTGCGCAGCAGCGGAAACTGCACGGACTTCCAAAGCACCAGCCCGGACAGGACGAGCAGCACCGAATCGACCATCACGAAGAGATAGGCCGCTCGCTGCACCATGTTGTAGTGGCTCGGGTCGGCGTGCGACAGCTTGCCTTTCAGGGCGGCCACTATGTCCGCGATGAAGGCGCGCGGCGACCAGGGGAAGAACTTGCGCCACAGGCGCCCGCTGACGAGGTTGCTCGCCAGGTAGATCAGGCCGTTGCCGGCCAGCACCCACATGGCCGCGAAATGCCACTGGATGGCGCCGCCCAACCAGCCCCCCAGGGTGAATTGCGGGGGAATGGCGAATGGGAAGAACGGCGAGGCGTCGTAAATACGCCAGCCGCTTGTCGCCAGCGTAATGACTGCAAGCGCGTTGATCCAATGGGTAATGCGGACCCAGCGCGGATGAATGAGAGCGGTATCGTTGTCCATGGTGCCCCTTTCCAACGGGTGACCGTTTATTGCGTTGCGTACCCGTTAGTTCGGTGGCGGGTGGCAAATGGTTACAAGCTCAGGCAGAATTTTTTTCTGTCAGCGCATCGCAAATATTTTTTCCGGTGGCTGTAACCAAAGGCATCGATGCAACGAATGAATAGGGAAGCGGGATTTCGTTCGAAGGAAGATCGCCTGCGAGACCTGCTGACGCAGGGGCTTGCCGGCGACGATGCCGCTTACAAGATGTTTTTGACGGAATTGAGCGCGCATCTGCGCGCCTTTCTGCGACGGCGCCTGGCCCGTTTGCCGGACGAGGTTGAGGATCTGGTGCAGGAGTCCCTGCTGGCCATCCATAACCTGCGCCATACCTACGAGGCGGATCAGCCCTTGTCGGCCTGGGTGCAGGCCATCGCCCGCTACAAGCTGGTCGATCTGCTCCGGCGGCGGGCGACGCACGAGATGTTGAACGATCCGCTGGACGAGGATATGGAGCTGTTCAGCACGGTCGATTCCGACGCCGCCGAGGCGCGCCGGGATCTGAACAAGTTGCTGGAAGATCTGCCCGACCGGCTCCGCCTGCCGATCGTGCACACCAAACTGGAAGGCCTGTCGGTCAAGGAGGCGGCCGATTTGAGCGGGATGTCGGAATCGGCGGTCAAGATCGGCGTCCATCGCGGCTTGAAAGCGCTCGCCGCCAAGATTCGAGGTGCATTATGAAGACAGATGATCTGATCACCATGCTGGCCACCGGCGCCGGGGCGGTTAACACACCTGCCGCCACGCAGCGCTACGCAGTTGCCATCGGCTGGGGCGCGGCGGGCGCCGGCCTGTTGATGCTCGCGCTGCTTCAGGTGCGTCACGATCTCGCGCAGGCCTTGCTGTTGCCGATGTTCTGGATCAAGGTCGGTTTTGTTGCCAGTCTTGCCGCTGGGAGCCTGTTCGCTGCACTCCGCCTGTCGCGGCCGGGCGCGGTGATCGACCGGGTGCCGCTCGCTCTCGGTCTCCCGGTCCTGGGAATCTGGGCCGTCGCTGCCTTCACGCTGGTCGACGCGGAGCCGGTGGAGCGCTCGAAGCTCTTCTTTGGCGACACCTGGAAATCCTGCCCGCTGCTGATCGCCCTGCTCTCCCTGCCGGTGTTCGCCGCGGTGCTGCACACCATGAAAGACCTGGCACCAACCCGCCCGCGGTTGGCCGGATTCGCCGCGGGCCTTCTTTCCGGGTCTGTCGCCGCGGTGGTCTATTGCCTGCACTGCCCGGAAATGGGCGCGCCGTTCATCGGCTTCTGGTATCTGCTCGGGACGCTCATTCCCGCCGGCATCGGCGCCATGATCGGCAATTCGATCCTGCGCTGGTAGCCACGCGCAGCATCCTCTTTCAAGCCGACAGGGCCTGCCACGGGGTTACACCTTACCCACGTGGCCGGCGCGGTTGTATTTATATCATGTTGTGATCTAATTATCCGCGGCGCGGAGGCATCCCTCTATTCATGCTGGGCCGTTGAGGCGAGGCACTTCACCGCTGGCAGCACGCAAATAACTATCAGCAGGAGCCGAAGCTCCGCGAGTCGTCACCCCCGAACCCCAACGGAAGAGCCATGGATACCGTCACTATCTTGCTTTCTTCATTCATCCTGTCAGTTACAGGATTGCTTGTTTTCATCTGGTCGTTGCGCAGGAAACTGTTCGAACGCAACGCCAAAGGCGCCCGCACGATCTTTGCTGCCGGCGAGATCGGTCATATCGAAGATCCGGGCGCTACGCGGGCTGGTGCTCAGGCACTGCAACGCGTGGTTGCCCATGGTGGTGCCGATCACACACAGCCGGATCAGGGGGCGCTCCGTGCCCGGCTCGAAGCGGACCGCACGAGCGCCCAACCGGCTTTCATCTTTCTGTGCTGCGCTGTCGTCTGGTTGGTGCTGGCATCGTTTGCCGGGCTGACCAGCTCGCTCAAGCTGCACAACCCGGACTGGCTGACCAACACGCCGTGGCTGACCTTCGGTCGAATCCGGACGCTGCACCTCAATGTCGTCGCCTACGGTTGGGCGCCCATGGCGTCTTTCGGTATCGCCATCTGGATGTTGCCGCGCCTCCTCAAGACGAAACTGGCCGGAGGGCGCTATGCGATGCTCGGGGCCGTGTTGTGGAACGCGGCCTTGATCGCCGGCCTGGTCTGTATCGGCAATGGCATCAACGACGGCATGGAGTGGCTCGAGATCCCCTGGCAATTGGGTCTGTTGATCGTGGCCGGCGGCGCGATGATCGGGCTGCCATTGATCCTTACCCTGCACCGGCGCACCGAGAAGCACTTGTACGTGTCGATCTGGTACATGGGCGCGGCCCTTTTCTGGTTCCCCATCCTGTTCGTCGTCGCCAAGTTTCCGGGGCTTCATTTCGGGGTTGAACAGGCCACGATGAACTGGTGGTTTGGCCACAACGTGCTGGGGCTTTTCTATACGCCGATGGCCTTGGCGACCACTTATTACTTTCTGCCAAAGGTGCTCGGCCGCCCCATCCAGTCCTACAACCTTTCGCTGCTTGGCTTCTGGGCGCTGGCCTTCTTTTACGGCCAGGTCGGCGGCCACCACCTGATCGGCGGTCCGGTGCCGGAATGGATGGTGACGCTGTCGATCGTCCAGAGCGTGATGATGATCGTGCCGGTGCTGGCCTTCACGACGAATCAATTCCTGACGCTCCGTGGCGTTCTGGACGCCATCCCCCACTCCCCGACGCTGCGCTTCATCGCGCTGGGGGGCCTGATGTACACGCTCAGTTCGATCCAGGGCTCTTTTGAAGCACTGCGCAGCATCAACACCATTACGCATTTCACGCACTTCACCGTTGCCCATGCCCACCTGGGTCTCTACGGATTCGTGACGATGGTGATGTTCGGCGCGATCTACTTCGTGATGCCGCGCATCATGGCCTGGGAGTGGCCGTATCCGCGTCTGATCGAATGGCATTTCTGGCTGGTCGTTGTCGGCTTCGCGATCTACTTCGTCGGCCTGACCATCGGCGGCATCCTGCAAGGTCTCGCCATGGTCGATGCCACGCGTCCGTTCATGGATTCGGTGACGGTGACCCTGCCTTATCTGAAAGCGCGTTCGGTCGGCGGCACGCTGATGACGGCCGGCCATCTGGTCTTCGCCTTCCATTTCGCAGCCATGGCCTTGCGTTATGGTCCCAAGCGTACCGGCTCGGTCATTCTCGGCAATCCTTTTGCGGCCTGAATCATGGAAAACGAATTCAAGCTCATCTCCGGCGCCCTGGTCACCCTCGCCGTTTCCGCCAGCGCCCTGGTCGTGCTGCCCTATTTCCAGTTGCAGTCGGTCCAGCCTCCCCAAAAGCTGAAGGATTACAGCCCGGAAGAAGCTCGCGGGCGTCAGCAATACATCAGCGAAGGCTGCGTGTACTGCCATTCCCAGCAACCACGCGATGCCAGCCAGGCGCCGGATGCCAAGCGTGGCTGGGGCAGAGCCCCCGTGCCGGGCGACTACTATTACGACAAGCCTCACCTGCTGGGCACCATGCGGACAGGCCCCGATCTGTTCAACATCGGCGCCCGCCAGCCGAGCATCGACTGGCAACTCGGCCACCTGTACCAGCCGCGGGCCTATACCCCGAACAGCATCATGCCGGGCTTCCCGTATCTGTTCGAATTGAAGGCCCAGGCCGCTGCGGGCGACAAGGTCGTGACGCTCCCCCCTGCGTTCGCGCCGGCCAAGGGCGTCATCGTCGCCAAGCCGGAAGCCATCGCGCTGGCCAAGTACCTCCTGTCGCTTGACCACACCTACCCCATTCCAGACGCCGCACAGGCGAAATAGGAATCCAGAGCCATGACCTTACATTCAAAGCGTGGGCAGGCCATTCATGACTCCCATTTGCGCGAAAACCCCGAACCCCACGAGTCGTCGACGCCAATTCCCGTGCTCCTGCTGGGCTTGGTCGCCATCTTGCTGGGCTGGGCCATCTATTACATAGCGACTGCGAATCCCCGCACACCGCCGCAATTCGGCGACCGGCGCACGCTCTCGGACCTTTCCGCCACCGTAGCGGCCGCACCTGGCGCGCCGGTGGATGGCGCTCAGATCTTTGCAGCGCAGTGCTCGGCCTGTCACCAGGCCACCGGGCTGGGGATTCCTGGCGTATTCCCTCCGCTGGCCGGCTCGGAATGGGCCACGGGGAAGGAGCGCCTGATTGTGCAAATCCTGCTGCATGGCATCGATGGTCCGATCACGGTGAAAGGTGCGAGCTATCAGGGCGCCATGCCGAATTTCGGCGAGAAGCTCAACGACGCCGAAATCGCTGCAGTGACGAGCTACGTCCGGAAACAGTGGGGCAATGCGGCCAGTCCAATCAGTCCGGCGACGGTTGCGACCGAACGTGACGCCACCAAGGCGCGCAGCAAGCCCTGGACCGGGGGCGACGAGCTGGCGCAATTCCGCTAGCCGGAAGTCGGGACGGGACAAGATGCGGACCCTGCTTGCCGTGCTTTGCGTTGCGCTGGCCGGAGGCACTGCCTTGGCGCTGACAACCGATGGGCTGCGCGCCTTCACCAGCGAAGATGCGCGCCGGCTTGAAGTTTCGGAGGCCCCGGTTCAGCTGCCCGTTCTGGCTGTGCTGGGCACGGACGGCAGATCCGTGTCCCTGAGCGATCCGGAGCGCGTGACCCTTCTCGACTTCGTCTACACCCGCTGCGAAACGGTATGCCGCGCGCTCGGGAGCGAGTTCCAGCAACTGCAGACCGAGATCCGTGCGCGCGGCTTGCAGGACCGTATCCGCCTGCTCAGCATCAGCTTCGATCCCGAGCACGACACGCCAGCCGGGCTTGCTGCCTATGCTCGCCACCAGCGCGCCGACAGCGCCGTGTGGCAATTCGCAGTGCTCGCCAACGCCGCGGATCTGCCAAAGCTGCTCGGCAACTTCGGGATCGTCGTCATCCCCGATGGGCTGGGCGGCTTCGAGCACAATGCGGCAATACACGTGGTGGACCGGCGTGGCCGCCTGGTACGGATCATGGACCTTGCCAATCCGGCCGCAGCACTAGCCGAGGCGCTGGCAAGAGTTGGGGCTGCCAACGCCACGGAAGCGCGTCCCGGGGCCGGCTCATGAAAAACCGCCCTAGTGTCTTTATCGCCCTTGGTCTGCTGCTGTTCCTGGCGATACCCACCGTGCGCGACTGGCTTGAAAGCCATATGACGCGGCACATGCTTGTCCAGTTGCCGCTGATTACCGCCGCAGGATGGTTGCTGGCCGGCGGCCGAGGATCAGCGCAAGCCTCGCCGCTCCGCGCGTGGAATGCCTACGGCCTCGCCGGGCTATCACTCAGCGTGCTGGCAACGTCGTTCTGGATGATTCCCCGTGCCATCGACGCGGCGCGCCTCCTGCCTTGGGCGGAGGCGGCCAAGTTCGCCTCGCTGCTCGCCGCCGGTGCCGCATTTCGATACTCGTGGCCGCGGGCAGGTCGCATCGTGCAGGCCTTCTTTCTTGGCAACTGGTGCTGGATGGCAGCCGTGGTCGGCCTGCTTTATCAGGACGCGCCAACCCGTCTGTGTGCCGTCTATCTGGCCGACGAACAGATCAACGCCGGACTCTGGCTGGTGGTCGCAGCGCTGCTGGCGTTTCTCGCGTGGTGTTGTGATCTTTGGTGGAGCGGGGATTTGCAGCGGCTCCTGGGAGACGATCCGGCTCCGGTGGGCACTGCAGATCATGTGAAATCGTAGGCGGTGACGTTTTAGAATCCGGGGATTCATTCAGCTGCACACGATACGAATGTCGCGTTCCGATCCCCGCAATCCCACGAATTCGCCCTCATCGGACAGCCCCTCCGACCTGCCCGTCGCCCTCTCCCAGGACGACTACCGGCGGCTATCCCATGTCCGTTACCAACTGAGGCGCTTTCTGCGATTCAGCGAAGATATCTGCCACGCGGAAGGCCTGACGTCCCTTCAGTATCAGCTGCTCCTGCACGTGAAGGCCATGCGCGAAAAGGACTGGGCCAGCGTGAGCGAGCTCGCCGAAAAGCTGCAGGCCAAACACCATGGCGTTGTGGCCCTGCTGGATCGTTGCGAGAAACTGGGCCTGATCCAGCGACGCGTCAATCAGGAGGACCGGCGTCAGGTGGAAATTCATCTCCTGCCGGAGGGCGAGAAAGTACTGGAGCACCTGGCGGTTCTGCACCAACCCGAATTGCGGATGCTGGAGAACTCGTTCAGTGTGCCCACAGAAAACAGCGGCACGCGGCAGGACAAGACGGCTGGCGGGATTTTGCATCGGTAAGCATCCCGCCGATGTAGGGGAACATCAGTCGGAACGGGCCACCACGTCCTTGGCTGGCTTCGCGCCTTCCGCAGCCTCCCAGCCTCCGCCCAATGCGGCGACCAGGCGGACCGTGGCAAGCAGCCCTTCCGTCTGGCTGCGCACCAGGCTGCGCTCGACGGCCAGCGCGCCGGCCCGCGCCGACGCGACCTTCTGGTAGGTGTTCTGGCCGTGCTCGAAGCGCGCCTTGGCCACCGCCGACGCCCGCTGGCTGGCCGCCAGCGACAAGCCGAGAGTGCGCATCTGCTCGTTGGCCGCCTCAACCTGCACCAGCGCATCGTCCACCTCGCGCAGCGCGATCAGCACGCTGACCTGGTGCACATCCACCGCCTGCCGGTAGCGGGACCGGGCCGCGTCGAGATTGGCCTGGTTGCGGCCGGCGTCGAACAGCGGCAGGTACAGCGCCAGCGGCCCGATGGAGAACTCGCGGGAGCTGTGATTGACCGCACTCTTCAACTGGGACGACGCAAAACCATAGGCGCTGGTGAGGCTGATCGACGGGTAGAAGGCGGTTTCGGCGATGCGCTCCACGGCCAGCAAGGCGCGGATGTTCTGCGTCGACTCCATCAGGTCCGGCCGCCGCGCCAGGATGACGGCCGGCAGCCCCGGCGCCACCTGCGGAATCGCCGGCAAGCGGTAGGCCGGGTCGGAAGGCACGCGGAAATCCTTGACCGGCTCGACCATCAGCGTGGCCAGTTCCTGCTCGGCCATCGCCCGCTTGACGTTGACCTCGCTCATCTCGGCCTTGACCTTGGCCAGCTCGACCTTGGCATCCAGCCAGTCCTGTTCGGTGCCCAGCCCGGCCTCCAGGCGCAGCGCGCCCAATCTGACCGCCTCCGCCCGCTCTTCGCGGATCTTTGCGAGCAGTGCGTGGTCAGCGTCCGCCGCGCGGAACTGCCAATAGGCCACAGCCACCTCGCTGGCCAGCACCAGCGCGATCTGCCGCTTGACGGCCTCGGCCGCACCGGCCTGGGCCTTGGCCGCCTCGACGGCCTGGGCGACGCGACCCCACAGGTCGAGCTGCCAGGAGGCGCTGACGCCGAGCTTGTAGGTCTTGCCGGCGATGGTGCGCCCGCCCAACAGCTTGCCCAGCGGCGTGTTGACGGAAGTGTGGCTCTTGTCGGCGCTGGCGCCGAAACCCACGTTGGGAAGGAGATCGGCGGATGCCGACTGCACGCCGGCCTGGGCCTCCGCGACACGCAGCAGGGCCACCTCGGTGTACGGGTTGCGCGCCTGCACGGTCTCGACCAGGTGGTTGAGCACCGGGTCCTGGTAGATCCGCCACCAGTCGGCCTGCAGCGTGTTCGGAACCTCGGCCGGTGCGTTGCGGTAGCTCGGCGGCGTCACCGGTTCGGGCGCCGGCGCGAAGTTCCCTTGGGCGGCACAGCCGCCCAGCAGGGACATCAGCGCGATGATCAGCGGACGTGTCTTGTTCATGGGCACTCCTATTTGTCCTTCGGTGCGACGATGCGGTCGGCCAGCCAGACCAGGCCCACCGAAGCCAGCAAGACGCAACCGAGGATGAAAAAGCTGTCGTTGAAGGCCATCACATAGGCTTCCCGCTGCACCAGCCCGTTGAGGCTGGCCAGTGCCTGATGGCTCGCGTGCACCGCGTCGCCGCCGGCCTGGAAGTGCACTTTCGTCAAGGCGGCGAGGTATTCCCGCGTGGAAGTCGAGAACAGCGTGACCGAATCGACCAGCCGCTCAGAATGGAAATGCTCGCGCATCGTGATCGCCGTAGACAGGATGGCCGTGCCCACTGCGCCGCCGAGCACCCGGCTCATGTTGTACAGGCTGGACGCTGAGGACAGATTGAGGGCCTCGATGCGATGAATGGCGATGTTCGACAGGGTGATGATGATCAGCGGCTGCCCGAGGGCGCGGAACACCTGCGACGTGACCAGCTGGTCGTAGCCGGTGCTGGCCGTCATCGTCGAGTTCATGAAACAGGACACCGAGAACAACATCAGGCCAATGGAGCAGATGATCCGGTTGTCGAACTTCTTGGCGAACACCGCGGCGAAGGGCGTGACCAGGATCTGCGGCAGGCCCATCCACATGATGACCTCGCCGATCTGCCGCGAGTTGTAGCCGGCGATCTGGGCCAGGAACAGCGGCAGCACGAAGGTCGAGCCGTACAGCCCCATGCCCACCACCGCGCCAACGACCGACGACACCGTGAAGTTGCGCCGCCCGAACAGCC
Organism: Zoogloea sp. JDB1; assembly: GCF_056724025.1. Lineage (NCBI taxonomy): Bacteria > Pseudomonadati > Pseudomonadota > Betaproteobacteria > Rhodocyclales > Zoogloeaceae > Zoogloea > Zoogloea sp. JDB1. The sequence continues at coordinate 3,618,435 of NZ_CM161496.1, read as the reverse complement.
ACACATTGACGAAGGGCTCGGCCCGCAGCAGCTGGGTGCCGATCCACATCGTGATGCCACCGAAGGCCATGAAGGCCATGGTGCGGATGAAGTTGGAGTCGAACCAGTCCTTGCGGTTGCCCTCTTCCAGGAACACGATCAGTGCGCCGAGGCCGAGGATCATGCCGCCGATACCCGCCCAGTCCAGCTTGCGCAGCAGGTCGAGGTGATGCTTCTGGGGATCGAGGCCGATGGCGACGCCCGCGAACATCAGGATACCCGGAGCCCAGTTGATGAAGAAGATCGACGGCCAGCCGTAGCTCTCCGTGAGGATGCCGCCGACGGTCGGCCCCAGCGTCGGGGCCAGCGTACTGGCCAGCATCAGCCAAGCCAGCGCTATTGGACGCTTGCCGGGCGGCAGCCGGGTGATGACGAGGGTCATCGCAGTGGGGATCAGCGCCCCGCCGAAGAAACCCTGCAGGGCCCGGAAGACGATCATCGACTCCAGGTTCCAGGCGAAGCCGCACAAGGTGGACAGCACCAGGAACAGGACCGTATTGACCAGAATGTAGGCGCGCGCGCCGAAGACCCGCAGAAAAAAGCCGGTCAGCGGGATCACCACGACCTCCGCTGCCAGGTAGGTCGTGCTCATCCACGACCCTTCCTCCATGGACGCCGACAGGGAGCCGAGGATTTCCGGCAGCGACGCGTTGGTGATCTGCGTATCCAGCACCGCCATGAAGACGCCGAGGATCGCCGCGCCGATGGCGAGCCAGGTCCGGCCGGAAACCTCGGCCGCCCCCGCCGCCTGCGCAGTGCTCATCGGGCGCCCGCCCCGGGCTGCCCCTGGCGCAGGTCGATCTCGATCTGCGCGGACATGCCCGGCACCACCTTGTCCAGCAGGGCCTTCGGCGTCTCCGGCGCGAAGGTGACCTTGACCGGCACCCGCTGGACGATCTTGGTGAAGTTACCGGTCGCGTTATCCGGCGGCAACAGCGCGAACTTGGCGCCGGAGGCCGGTGCAAAGCTGTCCACGCGGCCTTCGATGTCCTGCCCCGGCAGGCTGTCGAGGGCAACTTTCACCTTCTGGCCCGGCGCCAGGTCGCGCAGCTGGGTCTCCTTGAAGTTGGCGTTGATCCACACGCCATCCTGGATGATCACGAACAGACGCTGCCCGACCGCCACGTGGGCGCCCACCTCGACCGCCTTGTTGCCGATGCGGCCGTCGACCGGCGCCTTGATGGTGGCGTAGCCGAGCTGCAGGCCGGCGTTGCGGACTTCCGCCTCCAGGGCCTTCTTGCGCGCCAGCAGCGCCTCGCGGCCGGACTGGAGCGCCCGCACGCCGGCCTTGGCGGCCTTGATCTCTTCCTTCTGGGCGGCCTCGTCGGCGTAGGCGCTGTCCCGCGCCGCGACGGCGGCGTTCAGCTCCGTTTCGGTGACAGCCTTGATCTCCTTGTTGTTCAGGGCGATCTGGCGCTCGGCGTCGCGCTTGAAGCGTGCGATCTGCGCCAGGTTGCGGGCCGACTGGGCATCCAGCGCACGCGCATGGGCCTCGCCCTGCTCGATCTGCGCATCGAGCTTCAGCAGTTCGCCCTCCACTTCCTGGAGCTGCGCCTTGATCTTGTCCGCGCGCACCGAGAAGTCGGCCGGATCGAGCTCGACCAGCACATCGCCGGCCTTCACCAGCTGGTTGTCGGTGACCTTCACCTTGGTGACCACGCCTTCGACCCGCGGCGCGATGGCGCTGATGTGGCCGTCCACGTAGGCGTTGTTGGTCTCCTCGAAGTAGGTACTGCGCCACCACATGCGGCCGGCGACGGCCAGTGCGGCGAGCAGCAGGACGAGAAGGATCAGCTTGACCTTCCTGGCCGACTTCGGGGTCGGGCCGGACGCGGGCGGAACGGCCGGAGCCGGGGCGGACTCACTCACTCGCAGCCTCCCCGTTCAGGTCACGGGCACGGATGTGCTCCGCCACGTAGGCGGCATCCTCGCCGACCCCGCTCAGCAGGCCGGAACGCTTGTTGTGCAGCCACGGCAGACCGATGAAATACAGGCCCTCCTGCGCCGTGACGCCGCGCTTCTGCACGGGATAACCGTCCTCATCGAACACCGGGAAGCGCACCATGCCGAAATCGAAGCCGTAGCCGGTGGCCCAGATCACCGTGGTGATGCCTTCCGCAGCGAGGTCGATGCGGTTCGGCTGAGATTGGGCGAAACCCTCGTCGCCGGCCGGCAGACTTTCCTCCGGCAGGTCGAGCTGGCGCATGGCAACCAACTGGTCGATCTGGCGCAGCAGGCCGGCCTCGAAGCGGTCGGCGACGGCCAGGTTGTCGTGCATGTCAGGCGCCAGACGGATCTCCGTCCCATCCATGTCCTGCAGCATGCCGAGCAGGCGGATGCCGGCCCTGGCGAACTGGTGCAGGTTCATGCTGCCATCGGGCCGACCGGCCATGATCGGGTTCGGCGCGAACTTCAACTTCGGGGAGCTGAGGGTGTCCACGGTCTGGTCGGCCAGGCCCGACAGCTTCATCCACTCGAAGATGTCCTTGCCCCGATAACGGCGCGGCGCCCGGGTGTGCGGCCCGACGCACAGGAAGACCTTGCGGCCGGCGCGATTGAGCTCGTCGGCGATCTGGCAGCCCGACTGGGAGCTGCCGACCACCAGCACGCCGCCCGGCGCGAGGGCGTCCGGATTGCGGTACAGGCCGGAATGGATCTGCGCGACCGACGGCGACAGCTTGTCGGCCATGCCGTGGCGGCGCGGAAACTGGAACAGGCCCGTCGCCATCACCACGTTGCGCGCGGTGTAGCTGACACCGTCGCCGGTGCTCACGCGGAAGCCGAGCGGGTCGGCCTCGACCGCCGTCACCTCGGTCCGGCAGCGCAGCGGCAGCTGGAAACGCTCCACGTAGTCCTTGAAGGTGCCGACGATGTCCGCGCGGGGCATGAAGCCGTCCGGCGCCTCACCCGCATAGGGTGCGCCGGGCAGGCGAAAGTCCCAGTTCGGGGTCACCAGCGTGAAGGAGTCCCAGCGGTCATCACGCCACACCGGCGCGGGGATGTCGCCCCGTTCGAGCACCAGGTGCGAACGCTGCTGGAGGGAAAGGTGGTAGCTCGTCGCCAGCCCGGCCTGTCCGCCGCCGATGACGAGGGTGTCGAAGTGTTCGCTCATTGAAGGGTCGATTCCATTTGAGAGTTGTCCGAGTCGGAGACACGTTTGCCGGCCGGCAGTAAAGCGCCGTCCTCCGGCTGTGCGCAGCGGGCGTCGTCGGCGAGGCCGAGAGACTGCACCACGATCCGCTCCAGGGAGGCGCGGCCGACCACCGAGAAGTGGTCGCCTTCCCAGTCGATCACCTGCAGGTTGGCCATTTCCGGAACGGCGAACGGCGCCAGCAGCGGGAAGTCCATGCTGCGGCTGGCCCGGTACAGCCGTACCGGCGTCGCGGTGACCTGCGCCTGATGATTGACCAACGCGTTGTAGTTGGCCTGGTACTCGGCGAGCAGTACGCGGAACTCGTCTTCGGAGACGGCCACCCCACCGGTGCGCTGCAGGGTATGGACGACGAAGGCCGGGCGGTCCGCCTCGGACAGCTCCGCCAGCGCGTCGAAGTCCCGTGGCAGTTCGCCGCCGATCAGGTCGCGCAGGAAGTTGCGCAGCAGCAGCTCGCCTTCGAGCCGCTGTTCGCCGCCCTGGCGCGCGCCCATCCAGCTGTCGATCATCGTCACGCTGGCCGGCGCCATTCCGCTTATCTCCAGCTGGCGGGCCATTTCCTGGGCGATCACGCCACCCATCGACCAGCCGAGCAGGTGGATGCGCCGGCCCTTGGTCCACGCCGCCAGGGCATCCACGTAACTGGCAGCCAGGCCCGGCAGATCCCGCTTACTGCCGTTGCCCGGCGATTGCAGCCCGAGCAATGCCATTCCCGGCGGCAGCATGTCGAAGAGTTCCCGGTAGCACAGGATGTTGCCGCCCACCGGATGCACGACCGCCAGGACGCCCTGCTCCCCCTCACGCAGCACGGCCAGCGCGCTGCGCTGCTCGCTGCGCGCATTCACGTCCTTGTCGAGCATGAGGGCCTGCGCGGCGATGGTGCCGTGGCGAAGCAGGGACACCAGCGGCAGGCTGCGGCCGAACTCGGCGGTGATGGCGTTGATCAGGCGGACTGCCAGCAGCGAAGTGCCGCCCAGATCGAAGAACTCCTCTTCGGCACCGATGGATTCGACGCCCAGGAGCTGGCACCACAGCGTCGCCAGGCACCGCTCGGTCTCGCTCTCAGGCATGCGCCGCGGGCCGGCTTCATGGCTCAGCGATTCAGCCAATGCCGTCAGTGCCTTGCGGTCAACCTTGCCGTTGGGCGTCACCGGCAGCGCATCCAGCCCCATGAACTGGGACGGCACCATGTACGGGGACAGGCTCGCGGCCAGGTGGGCGCGGATCTCGTCGGCCAGCGGCAGACGCGGACCGGCCGGCTGATAGAAGGCCACCAGGCGGCTGTCGCTGCCCTTGCGGACGACCACCGTCGCCGCGGCCCGGATGCCCGGACAGCGCACCAACGTGGCGTCGATTTCCTCCAGTTCGATGCGGAAACCGCGGATCTTCACCTGGCCGTCCAGGCGGCCGAGGAATTCCAGGCAGCCGTCCTCGTGGTAGCGCCCCACGTCGCCGGTGCGGTACAGGCGCTCGCCGGTCTGCGGGTGGACGATGAAGCTCTCGGCGGTACGCAGCGGATCGTCGTAATACTCCCGCGCCAGACCGATGCCGCCGATGTACAGGTCGCCCGGTACCCAGTCCGGCGCCGGCTGCAGATCACGGTTCAGCACGTGGAAGCTCTGGTTGGCCAGTGGCCAGCCGTAGGGAATGCTCTTCCAGTTGGCTGGCACGCCGTCGACCGGGAAGTAGTTGGACCAGATCGACGCTTCCGTCGCGCCGCCCAGGCTGATCAGCGTCGCGCCCGGCACGGTGTGCTTCAAGCGCTCGGGCAGCGTCACCGGAATCCAGTCGCCGCTCAGCATCACCAGGCGCAGCGACTGCAGCTCGCTCGTGGCCAGCGGCCCGAGGAACTCGATCAACATCTCGAGGGACGCCGGCACGGTGTTCCAGACGGTTACGCCATGATTACGCACGACAGCCGCCCATTCGTCCGGTGCGGGCGTCTCGCTGTGGGGCGGCAGCACCAGCGCCGCACCGGCACCGAGACCGCCGAAGATGTCGTACACCGACAGGTCGAAGTTGAAGCTGGACAGGCCGATCAGGCGGTCTTCACAGCCAAGGCCGAAGCGCGCGATGACGTCCTGGATGGTGTTGACGGCGCCCCGATGGTCGATCGCGACGCCCTTCGGCTGCCCGGTCGAGCCCGATGTGAAGATCACGTAGGCCAGATCCTGCTCGCACTGCACGGGCTCGATGGCGGCAGCTTCCGGCACCACATCCGGCAACACCTCGTCGAGCAGCATCGCCGTGACGCCGGCCGGCACCTTGAGGCCGTCGGCCAGATCGCGCTCGATCAGCACGACCTTCACGCCCGGACGGGCAATCAGCCATTCCTTGCGTGCCACGGGCTGGTCGGCGGTTATCGGCAGATAGGCCCCGCCGGACTGCACCACCGCCATCGTCGCCGCCACCTGACGCCAGCTGCGCCGTGACACGATCGCCACCAGATCGTTGGGGCCGACGCCCACTGTACGGAGCCGCGCCGCAAGGTTCGTGGTCCAGCACCACAGGTCCTTGTACGCGACGGTCCGGTCGGTGGCAATGATCGCCGGCCGGTCGCCATGATGCGTACAGGCCTCGGCGAAGAAATCCTGCAGGCGCCCCCCCGGCAGCAACTTGTCGGTACGGTTGGCCGTCTCGCGGGCCTGCAATGCGGCCGCCGGCAGCTGCGGCAGCAGCATCGCCTCCTCCGGCACGTCCGCCGCCATGATCGCTTCGACGTGGCGCTGGAAGGTCTCGAACATCTCCTCGACGACGCCGGGCAGGAACAGGCCCTCGACGTAGTCCCAGTTCATCACGAGCTCGTCGCCGTACATGTAGACCTGGCAGTCGAGCCACACCTGCGGCGTGTGCAGCCCGCCCCCACAGCTGGCCCAGCCCGCCGCGCTCGGCAGCAGGATGTCTTCGGGCATGTCGAGGCCCAGCGAGCTGGCGAACACCACCGGCATCACCGGCAGGCCTGCCCCGACGCGGCCCATGGCCTGGATCACGTCCACGCCGGCCACCCGCGCATGACGGATGTCCCGTGCCAGCTGCATCTGCAGCGCCTTGGCCCGCTCCAGAAAGCTGCCGCGGGTGTCCGCAGCTTCCAGCAGCAGCGTGCTGCCGAAGTTGCCGTAGGCCCGCTGGTAGCGCGGGTCGTTCGACGGCCGGTGGCTCATCAGCATGTTGATGGCGAAAGACGGATTGCGCGACCACAGGCGCAGGACGTCCGCGTAGGCGGTGCAGAACACGGCGCTCAGGCTGACGCCCAGTTGACGCGCCTGCGCGTTGATGTGCGCGACGCGCTCCGGCGCGAGCAGGAAACGCACGCGCTTGAAGCTCGACCGCTCGGGCATGCGCTCGTGCTCGACCACCGGCAGTTCCGGCGCATGGCGCAGGGACTCGACGCGGTCCTGCCAGTATTTGAAGGAGCGCTCGAAGGCCGCGCTTTCCTTCACGTTGCGGCGCTTCTCGATGAACTCCGGGAACGGCGCCCGCGGATGCGTCGGCAACCCCATCCCGTTGTAGACGCGGGCCAGCGCGTCGAAGAAAAGACGGACCGAATAGGCATCGAAGGAAATCAGGCGGAAGGCGAAATTGAGGTAATAACCTTCCGCAACGCGGTCGAGAAAGGCCGTCAGCTGGACGTGCTTGCCGAGCAGTTCCAGCTTGTCTTCCATCTGCCGCTTGTTGAATTCCTGCAGTTCAAGCGCGCTGATGGGCGGGCGATCCCGCCAATCGGTCACCGTTAAGGAAATGGCGCCAGCCGGCGGCTCCACCATGCGCTGGCTGGCATCCGGCAGGAATTCGATGGACAGCTCCGGCGTGGCCTGCAGTACGGTGCCAAGAGCGGCCTCGAGCCGCGGGATATCGAGTTCCGCACTGAAGTAGCAGAGATACAGGAAAGGTACGGTATGAAACCGGTAGGCCTCCTGCTCCCCCACCCAATAGGCGTGCTGCAATTCGGTGAGCGAATAGGGTTCAGATGCGGTTTCCCCTCCATCCGGCCGATCGTCCTGTGCGCCGAGCATGTTCAATTCCTCTTTCAGAGTTCAAATACAAATGTGAATATGCATTTTGCATTTACTGAGTAAATGCGGCAGTTTTCGAGTGCTCAGAATCCGGGTGCAAAAAGCCACAATCAGCACGCCATGTTTTCACCCGGGCAAGCCTCCGGCGACAGAGGCAATCGCACCCTGCCAGACGCTCCGGCCCGCAATAATGTCTGCCCACGGCAAAATGGATCGCACGCCTTGCCAATTGAAGGCCATACATGCGTGCCATCCGCCGGCAGATACCGAGCAATGAAAGGATGAAATTAAGACCATCATGAAATGCTTATTTGCTCACAACCTGAAACGCCCCTGAGTGCTGTGGAAGCCAGCCTCGGCGACGATTGGCCTGCTTACGCCTCTCCCCACTACGCACCAAAAGTGACAAATTGCCCGCACCAATGTGGCGCATGCAACATGAAAGCCAGCCTATTCAGGTTTTATCGATAAGCATTTCAAAATAATGACGTTGTTCCTGCCCGAATCTGCCTGATAGAATTTCGGGCGCGATTCTGTCAGAATTTCTTTACAACGGATATCGTTTTTTTCATTTAACCTTTCGTAATCCTGACATCGGATTCCAATTCGGTCTCATTGGGCTCCAGAAAAGATGCTGCAGCACAACATCAATTCACCCCTGAAACGCGTCGGGATTCACCAAAAAAAAAGAAACCTCCAGCGCTGCCGGAGGTTTCTTTTTTGCAGATGAGCATAACACCCAAAATGGGCGTAGCGAGGAGGCTGCGTCTCTCTAAGCCTTGGGCATCCCCAACCCACGCTCGGCGATGATGTTGAGCTCAGCGCCTCCGGTCCGGTGGCCTTCTCGCCACGCGCGAAGATGCGGAGCGCCCGCAAGCCGACCCACGCATCGGCGATACGCCGACGCACACCCACGTCCCGGTCCGCACCGATGCTACGGGCTGCCTCCACAGGGGCTGCGCAAGCGCAACGGTGGCGCAGAACGGTGAGCGCGTTAGGACGTGTTCACATTAGCCAGATACAGGAATGCGTTAAAGCGTGTGTTCAGCACTTCTTTGACACAGCGCTCCGCGCCGCACATTGCTGCAGCCCTGCCCCCACTACCTGCAGTAACTCGGCATCCGACCAGGGCTTGGCAAGAAAACGGAAGATATCCCCACGCAGGACAGCCTCGCGGGCCACGTCCTCGTCCTCGACGGTGGAAAGGGCAATGCACACTACCTCAGGATAGTCTTGCCTGACTTGGGACAGCAGGTCTGCCCCGCCTGTCCCCGGCGTGCGCTGATCGGCGATCAGTACGCCAATCTGATGTTCCGCGAGCAGCGCCAACGCAGCCTCCCCGCTGGCCGCAGTCAGCGTGTGACGGTTTTCCCGGCGTAGAGCACGCCTGAGGGCCGACCGGACGCTGGGCTCCCGGTTTACGATCAGCAACGCGCCTGGGACCTCCGGCTGGGGAATAGGATGTGCGTCCTTGTGGCTGTTCATGAAGCCAGGCACGGCATCGGCGGCCAGGGGGCGACTGAACCAGTAGCCTTGCGCGGCATCGCAACGTAGCGCGCGCAGTCGGTCGGCGTGGGCTGTGGTCTCGACGCCTTCGGCAACGACCTCGAGGCCCAGCCCATGGCCGAGGGCGATGATGGATTTGACGATGGAAGCGTTGCCGCTGTTGGTGGTCATATCCCGCACGAAGGACATGTCAATCTTGAGCTTATGGACCTGCAGCCGTTGCAGACGTGCGAGGGACGAATAGCCGGTACCAAAATCGTCGATTGAGAGGCGCACGCCAAGGGCTTTGATCTCGGCGAGGGAGCGGAAAACCTCGTCTTCGTTGGCCATCACGAAGCTCTCGGTGATTTCCAGCTCCAATTGCTGCGGGGCGATGCCGCTGCGCTGCAACGCGCCCTTGACGGAGTCTACGAGGCGTCCGCGGCTCAGTTGCACCGCAGAGACGTTAACTGCCGTGCGGCGCGGTGCGTGTCCGGCGTCGCACCAGGCACGAATCTGCCGGCAGGCTTCATCCAACACCCAGTCACCGAGGCGGACGATGAGGCCGTTTTCTTCGGCGAGGGGAATGAATTCGGCGGGCGAGATGATGCCACGCTCGGGATGGACCCAGCGCACCAGGGCTTCGAGGCCGATGAGGCGATTGTCGGCGAGGTCGATCTGCGGCTGGTAGTGCAAGCGGAATTCGCCCCTGTCGAGGGCGCGGCGCAGTTCGGCTTCCAGCGTCAGGCGCTGGCGGGCACGGTTGGTCATCTCGGGGGAGAAGAAGCGTAGGCTTCCCCTGCCCTGAGCCTTGGCCTGGTGCAGCGCGGCGTCGGCGTTGCTCTGCAGGGCTTCGGCGGTGGTGCCGTCACTGGGATAGAGGGCGATGCCGAGGCTGGCGCCCACATATACGCTGTCACCGTTCAGCTGGAACGGCCTGGCCAGGGCATCGATCACGCGCTGGGCAGTGAGGTCCACCGGCGAATGGCAGACGGCCATGTCCATCACCACGTTGAATTCGTCGCTACCGATGCGGGCGATGGCATCGTTGTCGGGAAAGAGTACCCGCAGGCGGTTGGCAACTTCCAGCAGCACCTGATCGCCGACGCCGTGGCCGAGGCTTTCATTGATGCTTGTGAAGTTGTCCAGGTCGATGAAGAGCAGCGCGAAGGGCGTAGCGCTCCGCTCCGCTGACAGAATGGCGTGAGCCAGTTGTTCAGCGAACAGCATCCGGTTGGGCAGGCCAGTTAGCGCGTCTCGATGGGCCAGGTGGCGGTAGCGTTCCTCGCTGAGCTGCAGCATGGTCGTGCGCTGGCTGACCACGTCTTCAAGCACGTGCCGCAGTCGCGCCAGCTCGAGATGGGTGCGGATGCGCGCACGCACCTCGTCGATGTCGAAGGGCTTGGTGATGTAGTCAGCGGCGCCCAGTTCAAAGCCCCTCACCTTGTCGCGGGTCTCATCAACGACCGTCACGAAGATGACCGGAATACGGCTGCCGACCGCGGTCGCCTTGACGCGGCGGCACACCTCGTAGCCGTCCATGTCGGGCATGACCACATCGAGCAGGATCAGGTCCGGGGGCGACGTGCCTTGCATGATTTCGAGCGCCTGGCTCCCGTTACAGGCCACGAGGATGCGGTATTCGTCCTTCAAAGCTTCGAGCAGCCCGTGGATGTGCTCGGGCACGTCGTCCACAATCAGGATCGCCTTCTGGCGGTCGCCGCCATCGTGGGGCGCGATGCTCACCAGTGGCTGCGGGATGCGGTAGCGCTTCAATTCGAGCTGGCTGCGGATGCGCGCCTTGAGGAGGGCCGGGCTGACCGGCTTGGTGACGAAATCAGCGGCGCCCATTGCCAGCCCACGGGTTTCGTCCTCCGGATCCGACAGGGCCGACACAAAGATCACCGGAATTCCCATGGTGGCGGGGTCGGCTTTCAGCCGGGCGAGCGCCTCATAGCCGTCCATACCAGGCATCCGGACATCGAGCAGAATCAGGTCGGGCTGCGGATGCCGATGGGCCAGTGCGAGGGCCTTGTCCCCGCTGGTCGCGGCGGAAATGGCGTACTCGTCACGCAGGATACCGACCAATATATGCAGATTCTCGTGGACATCATCCACGATCAGCACGCGCGGGCGCTCTTCCACAGGTCTGTTATTGCTTGTCTGCTGACTCATTTTTCGGTGTCCGCTCGTCGGCCTTCAGTTCGCCCAGTCGGTGCCGCGCCGCATCGAGGTCGAAGATATCGATCTCGGCGGCCAGTGCATCGATATCGGCCGCCAGCGGCGTATCTGCAACCCTGGCCCGCAGTTCGCCGAGCAAACCGTCCACAGCCCCTAGATCGTACTCCAGCGCATCACCCAAGCGCTTCAGCAATTCCTGCAGCGCGTCGGGCGCCAGCCGCCGCGCTTCTCCCTGGGCCAGTCGGCTGTTGGCGGACGTCAGCGCATCGATTTCCCCGATGGCCTCGACGAACTGCGCTTCTGCCCGGAGCAGCACCACTTCGTCGGGCAGGACATCATTCCTGAGGGCTTCATCGACGAGCATGAGCTGAGCATACAGCGGGCCGGCGCCAAGATTGCCGGTCACGCCCCGCAATGCATGGCAATAGGCCTCCGCCGCCGCTGTGCCTCGTTCTCGGAGCAGACGGCGCAACTCGCTGATCGCGTTGCTATAGTGCTCTCGAAAACGCTTCAATTGCCGCCGGTAGGCTTCGGGCCGTCCGCCGATGCGGCGGATCCCCCCTTCTGCATCGAAACACGTGAGCGCCAGCAGATCCGGCGGGCAGGCTCCGGCCGCCATCGACACCGCCTCCGAGGCCCGGAGGGCACCACGCTGCGCCAGCTTCGGGGACACGAAGGCGAGCAGGACCTCGAATAGCCGCTGCGGGTCAATGGGCTTGGCGATATGGTCGTTCATGCCCGCAGCCAGGCAGCGTGCTGCATCCTGCTCCATGGCCAGTGCCGTCATAGCGATGATGGGCACCTCGGCTACACGCTGGCGGGCAGGACTAGAGGTGAGCGCGCGGATCCGCGTGGCCGCTTCGAGTCCGTCCATGACCGGCATCTGAATGTCCATCAGCACGGCGTCGTAGTCGTGCTCGCTGACCTTGAACACGGCCTCCTGACCATTGTGCGCCTCATCCACCTCGATCCCTTCGCTACGCAGCAGCTCCGACGCGAAGTCCCGATTCATGTCGTTGTCTTCCACCAGCAGCACCCGTGCACCAGCCAGACGAGCCGTTCCGCCATGCCCGCCGCCAGTCTCCATCGGCAGGCCTTCCGATGCGGGTGGCAGGAGGCGGACTCGTCCCAGAACCGAAAGCAACGTATCGAGCAGCATGGACGGGGAAACCGGCTTGACCAGGAAGCCTTCGACCCCAGCCCGCTCGGCCAGACGCATGACGTCGTCGCGACCGTAGGAAGTGACCATGACTACCTTCGGACGCTGCGCAATGGACGGATCGCTGCCAATCAACCGGGCGACCTCGTCGCCGTGCACGCCCGGCAGGTGCCAGTCCATGAGGACCAGATCGTAAGGCGTGGCGCCAGGGTTGCGCAGCGCGGCTAGCGCTTCGATCCCCGTGCCGACCGCAGTGGCTTCCACGTGAAGGAAATGCAGCATTTCGCCGAGGATCTCCCGGGCGGCGTGGTTGTCTTCGACCAGCAGCACACGCACGCCCTTCAACAGTGGTCCGGCCCGTTCGGCCAGCCCCCGCGCGGCGGTTCCGGCTTGCGGCGGGACCCGCAGATGCACCGTGAAGCAGATCGAAGTGCCCTTGCCCGGGCGGGACTCCTCGACCCAGATTCGCCCATCCATCAATTCAACCAGACGCCGGCTGATGGCCAGGCCCAAGCCAGTCCCGCCGAAACGGCGCGTGGTGGATTGGTCGGCCTGGGAAAACTGCTCGAACATACGCGCTTGCGCCTCTTCCGACATGCCAATGCCGGAGTCGCGCACGCACACCTGCAGGCTGAGCGCATCGTTGCGGATACTGAGCGCGTGAAGGGCCAGCTCCACTTCACCCTGCTCCGTGAATTTCACCGCATTACCACACAGGTTGAGAAGGATCTGCCCCAAGCGGAGGGGATCTCCCAGCAGGCGGGTGGGAATCGCCGGGTCGTAGCGGATAAGGAATTCGATGCCCTTGCGGGCCGCCTCGTAGCCAATCGCGTCGGTGACCTGCTCAAGTACGTCATCGAGGGCGAACTCGACCTCCTCCACCTCCAGCCTGCCTGCCTCGATCTTCGAGAAATCGAGAACATCGTTGATGATGCCGAGCAAGGAGCGGGCAGCTCCCTGCGCCTTGGCGAGCTTGCTGCGCAGGTCCGGCGTCAGCTCGGCCTGCTGTGCAAGGTAGAGCATGCCGAGGACGGCATTCATCGGCGTTCTGATCTCATGGCTCATGTTGGAGAGGAATTCCGACTTGGTGCGGGTCGCCGCTTCGGCGTCTTCCTTGGCTTTCGTAAGCTCGGCCGTGCGCGCGTCAACCATCGTCTCGAGGTTACGGTTGAGGGCGTCGAGTTCACGCAAGGAATCGAAGAGCCGCCGGCGACTGTCGTTGAAGGCGCTCACCAACTCACCCAGCTCGTCCCGGTAGGGATAGTCGATGTTGTCCACGGGTGCGTCGTCCGGACGAAAGCGCCAGCTTTTCACTGCCTTGGCAACGCGGGTGACCGCCTGCGACAGGCGAAAGCGGACTGTCCACTGAAAGATCAGCCACAGACCGAGAGTGAACAGCACGGAGTCGAGCAGCACGACTCCAAATCCATACGCCACCCGGTCCAGAACCACATCCCGATTCGAGTACATGGTGAGCTGCCCGACCCTGCGTGGTGCCACACCCTTGGCCTGGTAAACCAGTGGCAGCGTTGTGCTCTTGTAACGCTTCAGTATGGCCCGGCCCGCCGAGTCGCCCGGTCTCGGCACATCGCCGTCCTCGACCAATTGTTGATCTTCCGCGGAGTCGACGCGGACGCCGGTGACGATGGCGTTCTGCCGCACACCCTTGGCGATGGACGCAAGCTGTACAGCATCGAGCTCCCACACCGCAGTGGTTATACCGGGTTCTACCGTTCGCGCCAGGGAGATCAGGTCATCGTCAACACTGCGGCTGATGTTCACGTACTGGATCGTCAGTTGGGCCGCCGTCATCGTCAGTGCGATGATCAGATAGCCCGGCAACATGGTGCGGAGCAGCCGCTTGGAAAGAGTCTGAGGTGTCGCCATTCTTCACCGCCCCGCCAGGGAGGCACCGCCATCCCGCCACCACCAGCGCGTGTCCGGCTCGTCAGCCGGACTGGGCAGGATCGGATTGGCGAGGCGGATCACATGGCGCCGTTCGTGGACGAGCCGGGCGATCTCCGCAGCATGGTAGCTCTCGAACAGGGCGCGAAAGGAACCATCGGCCAGAGCCAGTCGCAGGCCCCGTTCGATCCGCCCGGCCAGCGCCTGGTTGTCATTACGGACCCAGAAGTACACCGGAAAAGGAAAATACAGCGCCCGCGTGTTCTCGACCGCAAGGCCGGGATATCTCGCCCGGCGCTCGCCCAGTTCCCTAGCGGCTTCGTTGAGCCCCCGCGTGAAGGCATCGAAGCGCCCCGCTGCGAGCATGCCGAAGAGATTTTCGTAACGACTCGAGGTAACGACCGTAAAACCGTTGGCCCGCAGGATGGGCAGATCGGCCCACTGGCTGTTGAGGCCGAAAATGAGTTGCGCACGCAATGCCCGGTCGTCCATACCGGCAATGCGCGCTTGGTCCACCGCACGGATGACAAGCAGCCGGTAACCGACAATGCCGCGCAGGATGTCGATCCGGACCGGGCGCATCTGAGCTTCCCGCTCGGCATTGGTACCAAGGGCGACGACGTCGATCGCGCCGGACTGCAGCAAGGCCACTCCCCTGTTCTGGGTCACCTCCTCCGGATAGGGGGCGAGTCGGACCCGCGGCGCGCCTGCCGGAACCCCATGGGCCAACGCCAATTCAAGGAGCTTCCAGCGATATTCATAAATCGGACCTGCAGGGAAATAACGTAGCGGCACCTCGTCGGCCCAAGCGCATGGCGGGCCAGTCAGCACCGCGGCCACAAGCAGCCACAGGAGTACCCTGGCGAAGTGCGCGACGGTGGCCCCCGGCAACAGCCAACTCAAGTCTTCATGTCCAATGATTGCGTGCTCTTCATTGCTCATTGAGGCGAACATTACCCGCCCCGTCGCCAATCGTGAAGTCTCCGGGCGGACACGGACATCGACTCCGATGGGGCAGCGACAAGACGCCGCCATCACCGCCCATGACGGGAGCCCACACTGGCTAAACGCCGTTCAGCAGCCTAGTGACTTCATCCACCGCCTCGCCGCGCTCCTCGTCCTTCATATGCACGTAGTAGCGGCTGGTGGTGCGCGGGTCCTTGTGCCTGAGCTGCTCGGCGGTCCTCGCCAAAGACACATGTCCCAGCGCGAAATGACTACCGCGGGTATGACGCAACCAATGGGACGCTGCGCTCCGGAGGTCGATCTCCCAGTGAGGCTCGACCTGGGCGGCAAAGGGGGCGGCAAAATTGAAGAAGCGGCGTAGCTCCGAGTTCAGATAGCCGGGAGTGACACCCTCGCCCGTCTTGAGCTCGACCCGGCGGGCCCGTTTGGGACTCAGCTTGGCGATCAGCGGGATGCCGTATTCACTGCTATCTGGATAGCTGCCGAGGCCACGCGTCTGGCGGTAATGCTGCAAGGCCGCGACGGCATCCTCGTCCAGCGTCACACGATCAGGGCCATCGGTGGCGCTGCGTCCCTTGCCTACGACCTTCCAGACCCAGCGCGAACCACTCTTGACGACGGCGCTCATCGTGGCCTCGGCCAGCTCGGCGCGCCGGCTCGCGGCCGCATAACTGAACAGCAGGATGCAGCGCAGGCGGGCCCGGCGCTCCAGCGGCCACGGCTCAACCGCATCAGCCCCCTGCTCTAGCTCGTCATCCGCGGACGGAATCCTCCAGGTGTTTTCCGGCGCATCGAGGAATACACGCAACCACCGCCACAGGTCGAAGGAAAAGGCCTTGTCGGCCGCCAGGTTGTCTTCCCGTATCGCGTCCTGGCGCAGCTTGCGCGCGTACTGCTGGGGCGACATGCCAAGGCGCGACAACTCCTCAAAGGAAATCTCCTCTCCGGTCAGCTTACCGAGCTGCAGGAAGGGGTTGGTGAGCAGGTAACCGCCCTCATGTAGGAAACGGTACAGACCGCGAACCGTGATATCGGCCCGGCGGCGGCTACCGATGGACAAACCCAGCAGCTTGCCGGCTCCATCGGTCCTGAACGGCAAGTAGCCCGCCGGCCAGCCTTGTTCCGGCAGGTAGGGCATCGCCAACCACGCACGGAAAGCTTCCAGATCGGCCACTGTCGCCTGCGCCAGCGCGACGCCACGCAGGCACGCCAGGAAAGTGACAAAACGACGAAGCTCCTGCAGATAGGCCTTGCGGGTGTGGGCATTCTTGGCGCGGGTGTTGAGCCACACCAGCACGGCGTCCCTGTCGTTGCTTACGCCAAGGGAGTTGGTGATGTTCGGCGCCAGGAAACTGGCGCCCATGCGCAGACCGACGTCTGGCACCACGAGTTCGAAGCTTGCTTCGCTATCTTGGGAGGATCTGGTCTTGCTCATCATCGTGGCCTATCGACTCTTCAAACATCTCGCAGCCAATCACGGCTGATCATGTGCATATAGTAACGATAATTACAGAACTCGACATTATTTGCATCTTGCCGGATTAAACATTGCGCAATTGCGCAATATATGAAACCATGCCCACGTAATGTGGACGACCCGAAAGCCCCATGCAAAAGCAAAGGAAATGAAGCGATGGCCAGCGCCGTGAGCTATGAGATGGTTGAAGCGGTGTGCAATGACCTCGCTGCCGCCGGAGAGAATCCGACCTATCTGAAGGTCCATGAGCAACTGGGCAAAGGCGCAACGCGCATCGTCTCGGCCTACATCCGCGAATGGCGGGAAGCTCAGGCACAAGCCTCGGCCTTGAGTCGACATCCGTTCTTCGGAAGCTGGCCGGAAAGCCTGCAGCTCAAGGCCAAGAGCCTCTTCGACGCCCTGCTCGCCCTGTCGGCGGAAGGCGCGGCCGCCGCCGAGCAAACGCTGAAAGCCGGATTCGACAAGCAGGCCGAAGAACTTCAGCTGGCCACGGATCAGGCGCGCCGGGAAAGCGCCGAAGCCCAGGACAGGCTACGTGACGAACGCGCGGAAACCGCACGCCTGCAGACCGAGCTCGACAGCCTGAAAGAAGCCGAGCTGGCCCGCGAAGCAATGATTGCGGACCTGTTGGCCCAGCGTGAGCAGCAGGTGGCGACGATCGCTGAGAATCATCGGCAACTCGAAAACCTGCGCGACGAGCACCGCCTGCAGCTCATGGAGCTCAGCGTACAGGCCACCGCCGAACGCAATCGCCTGATCGACGAGCTGCGCATCGAGCGGGAACGCGCCGCCGGCGAGCGGGAGCATCTGATGCGCCAGACCGACCAGCTGCGCCAGGATCACGCTGCAGCGGTGCAGGAATGGCGGCAGCGCGCCGCCGCACTGGAAAGCACCCTTGTCGCCCAACGGAAGAAGACCGACGAAGCGGAGGAGCGCGCGGCGGCTCAGGCCTCACATGCACGTGAACAGGCCGCCGCAGCCAGTGCCAAAGACTCCGACATCAACGCCCTAAGGGCCGAAGTTACAGTGCTAAATAGTTCCCTGCTGGAGCGCACCGCGATCAGTAGCGCCCATGCAGCTCGAATTGACATGCTTGAGCGGCAACTCGAACGGGAATCGGTCCGGGCGAAGGATGCCGAGACGCGCACACTGGATCTTCTGGCTCAGATAGCCAGCGCTCCCCACCCTCCGCAGGTTAAGCCCGAAGACGGTGATACGCACTGATGCCGACCAGCTTCGTATGGCTTTCCACACGGACCGTCGTCCCAGTGCCGGCCTACATCGTGTTCCACAACGTGCAGTAGCCGTTCGGCGAGATCTCATCGTCACCGGGAATGAGCTTGCAGCGGCCCGGTGCCGTAGGGGAGCTACCCGGCACGAATTCCAGGCACGAGGTACAGCTCTTGCCGTCCACCGGACTGTCCTGATACTTGAATTGCACGCGGAGTGTCTGATTGGTGGCTGCACCGGCATCCCGGACCAGGATCGCCAACGGAATGACTGTCACGCCACTGATGCCGAGTTGGAGAAGGCGGCGGCGCGTGAGATTTGTACTCATGATGGTCATCCTTCTGGATCTGGTTTGAAGCATCATTATTACGCGGACCGCGATCCTGGGCGCAGCCTCGCGGGTGCAGGGCAGGCCGAGCCCCACAGCCTACTGCCGGCAAGAGCTCGATCCACCTGGGGTATTTCACGACTGTAAAGTGAAATACCCCAGGTGGGATTCCGCTCAGCCCGCTACAGATGGCTTTCGCGCGATCAGACCTATCAACGCTGAACGCCCCTTGTGGCCGCTGCCTTCAGTAATTTCCTCTTCATATTCGACGAGCTCCTCGACTTCCCAGCCACTGAAGGCCTCCCGCAAAATTTCCTCGGTGTAGAGGTTCTCCACCGCCGACGGCCCTCCCGTACCGTATTCGAGCTGCTTCGGCGTATAGCCCTGGAGCAGGATCCGCCCACCGGGCCGGGTCATCTGTTTCATGACTTCGAACTGCCGCTCCCGCCACTCGGGGCCGACGAACTGGATGAAAATACCGACGACCCAGTCGAAGTGCGCCTGGAATTCGGCCGGCGACCACCCCGGTGCAAGCATGTCGGCCTGCAGGAAACGTACGTCCAGCTGCTTCCCGGCAGCCAGGCGGCGGGCCTTTTCAACAGCGACCGCGGAGATCTCGATGGCCGTCACATCCAGCCCCTGCTCAGCCAGCCACACCGAATTCCGCCCTTCCCCATCGGCAACCGACAAGGCCCGGCTGCCATCCTGCAGACGCTCAGCCCGCCGGGCCAGAAAGCGGTTGGGTTCGGTGCCGAACAGATAATCGTCGCCGGCGTCCTGATAACGCTTGCTCCAGAAGCTTTCCTGATTCATCGGACTTTCCTCCAGGGAGATGAGTGGCTTTATACCTAAGGGCCTCGGTGCATACCCATTCGAAGTGAGTGCGTGGCGTCGCAGAAGTTCACGCGACACAGATTCTCGCCAAATTTGGCCTAACTTTACGAACATCTCGCAATTTCTGCTGTCGACGGGGCTTACGGAAGCATGTAGCTTTGTTCCCTTTCGCAACACCCGCATTCCTGGAGTAATACAGTGAAAATCAGCCTGATCCGGTCCTTGCTGGCCCTCGCCTTCGCCACACCGGTCCTGCTTTCGGCGCCGGCGACAGCCCTGGAGGCTCCGGCTGCGCAGCGCCTCGCCCCGACCACCGAGCAGGCCCAGACCGCGTATCTGAGCGCCCAGTTGCTCGGGCGTTATCACTACAAGGCGCAACCCCTCGATGATGCGCTGTCCGAGAAGATCTTCAACCGCTATCTGAAGGCCCTGGATCCCGAACGCCTGTATTTCACCCAGGCCGACATTGACTCCTTTACCGATGCACGAACACTGCTCGACGACGCGATCCAGCGCGGCAACCTGGCCATCCCCTTCGCGATCTTCCAGCGTTATGAACAGCGCTCCGCCGAGCGCCTGAAAAAGGCTCGCGAGCTGCTCAACCAGAACTTCGATTTCAGCGTCAACGAGAGCTACCCCTACATGCGCGACAAGGCGCCCTGGCCGAAGGACGAGGCCGAGGTGCAGGACTTGTGGCGCAAGCGGGTCAAGAACGACTGGCTGCGCCTCAAGCTCGCCGGCAAGGACGACAAGTCAATCCGCGAAACCCTCATCAAGCGTTACGACAACTATCTGGCCCGCGCGTCGAAGAACAAGAGCGACGACGTGTTCCAGATCTTCATGAACGCCTTCGCGATGTCCATCGAACCCCATACCAACTACCTTGGGCGCAGCGCATCGGACGATTTCGACATCTCCATGCGCCTGTCGCTGGTGGGGATCGGCGCGGTGCTGCAGGAACGGGACGACTACATCACGATCCGCGAGCTGGTGCCCGGCGGCCCGGCCGCCCGCTCCGGCAAACTCGCCGTCGGCGACCGCATCGTCGGGGTTGGCCAGGCGGAGGGTGCGCCGGCGGATGTTGTCGGGTCGCGGGTGGACGAGGTCGTCAAGCTGATCCGCGGCACCAAGGACACCAAGGTCACGCTGGACATCCTGCCTGCCGACGCCGGTCAGGACGGCAAGCACAAGCTGGTTTCGCTGATCCGGGACAAGATCAAACTGGAGGAGCAGGCCGCCAAGAAAACCGTGATCAAGTCCGGCGATGGCGCCAACGCCCGCCGCATCGGCGTCATCACGCTGCCGACCTTTTATGAAGACTTCGAAGGCCGCCGCAAGGGCGACAAGGACTACCGCAGCGCCAGCCGCGACGTCGCGCGCCTGATCGATGAGCTCAAGAAGGACAAGGTGGACGGCCTGCTGATCGACCTGCGCAACAACGGCGGTGGCTCCCTGCGTGAGGCGGTGGAGCTCACTGGTCTGTTCATCGACAAGGGGCCGGTTGTGCAGCAGCGCCGCACGGACGGCAAGATCGGCGTAGAGAGCGACGAGAATGCCGGTACGGCCTGGGACGGTCCGATGGCCGTACTGATCAACCGAGCGTCGGCGTCGGCTTCCGAGATCTTCGCCGCCGCGCTGCAGGACTACGGCCGCGCACCGATCATCGGCGAGCCGAGCTTCGGTAAGGGTACGGTGCAGACGCTGGTCAACCTCGACGAGATCGCCAAGAACAGCAAGCCGAAGTTCGGTGAGCTGAAGATGACCGTCGCCCAGTTCTTCCGCATCAACGGCGGAACGACGCAGCTCAAGGGCGTGACGCCCGACATCCGGTTCCCATCCGCTTCCGACACGGACAACTACGGGGAGTCGAGCTACGACAACGCCCTGCCCTGGGTGCAGATCGACGCCGCCAGCTTCAAGCCGGCCGGCAATCTGAAGGACGTGATCCCGGCGCTGCAGACCCGTTACCAGGCGCGCACCGCTGCCGACAAGGATTTCCAGAGCCTGCTGGACGATATTGCCGACGTCCGCCGGCAACGGGAAAGCAAGTCGATCTCGCTCAACGAAACCGAACGCCGGAAGGAAAAGGAGGTCCGGGAAAACCGCCTCAAGCAGCGTGAAAAAGGCGACCTGAAGGGCAAGCTGGCCGCGCTGCGGGACGATGGCCTGCAGTCCGGCGAACGCAGCCTGGCGGCCGATCTGGCGGCCGAGAAGGCGCGCAAAGACGTGAAGGACTTGCTGCTCGACGAGGCGGCACGCATCGTCGCTGACGAAGTCAACCTCCTCTCCGGCAACGCCCAGGTTGCCATGCGCAACCGCACCGGTGCTGCGCCTATCGTGACCCGCTGATCACGCATCCGACCATAGCAAAGCACCGCCCGCGGGTGGTGCTTTTTTACGCCCTGAAACGCAAAGTGGCGGCTCCATCGGAGTCGCCACTTGGGTACTGCCTTGCGTGCCCGGGCACGCGATGGACGGCTTACTTGTTGACCGCGTCCTTCAGCTTCGAACCGGCAGAGAACTTCGGCTGCTTGGAAGCAGCGATCTGGATCTCGGCACCGGTTTGGGGGTTGCGGCCCACGCGGGCGGCGCGCTCGCCAACGGCGAAGGTGCCAAAACCGACGAGGGTCACGCTCTCACCCTTGGCCAGGGTTTCGGTGATGATTTCGGTGAGGCTGTCCACCGCGCGGCCAGCGTCGGCCTTGGTAAGACCACTCTTGCCAGCCAGTGCATCGATCAGTTCAGTCTTGTTCATAGCTCGTCTTTTGTAGTGAAAGAAATGGGTGGATACAGGAGCTGCAACAGGTGACGCATTGCGCCTGCAGCGCTCTACACACCCGCGGGCGGTAGCTTACCCTGCTCTTTTCCGCCTGTGGCACGAATCTCAAGGTTTTACGCGCTTTTCAGCAGATTTCGGGGGCTGCGGCGGGCCCATCAGGCATCCGCAAGCTCCTTCAGGCGCTCAAGGGCCTCGTCGATGCGGTCCACGGCGATCACCTGCATGCCCGGGATGTCCTGCTTTGGGGCGTTGGCCTTGGGCACCAGCGCCATCGTGAAGCCAAGCTTCGCCGACTCTTTCAGGCGTTCCTGGCCCCGTGGCGCCGGCCGGATCTCACCGGCCAGACCAACCTCTCCAAACACCACCAGTTGCGCCGGCAGGGGCCGATTGGTCAGCGACGAGACGATCGCCAGCAGCACAGCCAGGTCCGCCGCAGGCTCGGTAATCTTGACGCCACCGACCGCATTGACGAACACGTCCTGGTCGAAGCACACCACACCGGCGTGACGGTGGAGCACCGCCAGCAGCATGGCCAGCCGGTTCTGCTCCAGCCCGACGGACAGGCGCCGCGGACTGGGGCTGTGGGCGCTGTCCACCAGTGCCTGGATCTCCACCAGCAACGGCCGCGTGCCCTCCTGGGTAACCAGCACGCAGGAGCCCGGCACCTGCTGGCCGTGCTGGGACAGGAAGATTGCCGATGGGTTGGACACACCTTTCAACCCCTTCTCGGTCATGGCGAAGACGCCCAGTTCGTTCACCGCACCGAAACGGTTCTTGAAGGCCCGCACCAAGCGGAAGCTGGAGTGGGTATCGCCTTCGAAATACAGCACGGTATCGACGATGTGCTCGAGCACGCGCGGCCCGGCCAGCGTGCCGTCCTTTGTCACATGACCGACCATGATCAGGGTACTGCCGCCCTGCTTGGCAAAGCGGGTCAGTTGGGCCGCGCATTCACGCACCTGGGCGACGGAGCCGGGCGCTGAGCCCAGAGTCTCCGAGTAGATGGTCTGGATCGAGTCGATCACCGCCACATCGGGCTTGACGTCCCGCAGACTGCCTAGAATTCTTTCGAGATTGATCTCCGGCAGCAGTTGCAGACCACGAGCATCGAGCTGCAAACGGGCGGCGCGCAGCGCCACCTGCTCTGCGGACTCCTCACCGCTCACATACAGGGCACGCTGTTGGCTCGACAACAAGGCCAGGGCCTGCAGCAACAAGGTGGACTTGCCGATGCCGGGGTCGCCGCCGATCAGTACCACGCCGCCGGGCACCAGGCCACCGCCCAGCACACGGTCGAACTCCTCGATACCGGTCGGAACCCGCGCTGACTCCTTCGGTTGGATGTCAGCCAGCGTCTGCAGCCTGCCGGAATCTCCGGCCAGCGCGGAGAAGCGCTTGGCGACCGGGGCCTCCGGCTCGACGACAGACTCGACCAGCGTGTTCCACGCACTGCAGTGCGGGCATTGCCCCTGCCAGCGCGGCGACTTGCCGCCGCACTCGGTGCACACATGCACCGTCTTGACCTTGGCCATCAGCGCCCCAGGCCCTTCACCTGCACCGGCACGCGCGGCGCCAATGCGCAGAACAACTCGTAGCTGATCGTACCGGCAGCCGTGGCCACCTCGTCCGCCGCCAGGCCTTCGCCCCACAGGGTGACCGGCGTGCCGACGCCAGCCTCCTCGAGATGGGTCAGGTCGCAGGCCAGCATGTCCATCGACACGCGGCCGAGCACGCGGGTCCGTCGCCCGCCGACCAGGATCGGCGTGCCGCTAGGCGCATGGCGCGGATAGCCGTCCGCGTAACCGCAGGCGACGGTGCCGATGCGCATCGGCCCATCGGCCGTGAAGGTGCCGCCATAACCGACCTTGTCCCCGGCCTGGATGCTCTGCGTCCCTATGATCTCGCTGCTCAGCGTCATCACCGGACGCAGGCCGATGTCCTCGGCGGCCTGCTGATCCGGCATCGGCGAGCCGCCGTACAGGATGATGCCCGGGCGGGTGATCTGTCCGGCGGCCTCTGGAAACCGCAGCAGCGCGGCCGAATTGGCCAGGCTCACCGGTAGGTCGAGGCCGGCGGTCAGGGCGCGGAACACGCCGAGCTGGCCGGTGATACCCACCTCGTCATCGGCGCGGGCGAAATGGGTCATCGGCGTGATGGAGCGGATGCACGGCAAGGCCTGCAGCCGGGCCAGAGCCGCGGCAAAGTTGTCGGCGGTGAAGCCTAGACGGTTCATGCCGGAATTGATCTTCAGCAGCACATCGATCGGCGCGTCCAGGCGGACCCGCTCCAGCATCTTGAGCTGGGCCTCGCCGTGGATCGCCGGGATCAGCCCCAGCGCCACCACCTCGGCCAGATCGGCCGGCTCGAAAAACCCCTCCAACAGCGCGATCGGCTGCTGCAGCCCCGCATCCCTTAGCCGGCGCGCCTCTTCGATATCCAGCAAAGCGAATCCGTCGGCGATGTCGCCGAATGCAGCCATCGCATTGGCTAGCCCATGACCGTAGGCGTTGGCCTTGATGACGGCGAACGCCTTGGCGTTACCGGAACGGTTCTTTGCGAGCTGATAGTTGTGGCGCAAGGCCTCGAGGTTGATCGAGGCACGTATCGGACGGGGCATGGTGGTTTTTCAGTTGTTTCTTGACGATGCGAGGCGGCCGATCTCCTCGGTGACGAAATCGGCAAAGGTATTGACCAGGCGGGAGCGGAATTTGTCCTTCAGCAGGATCACTTCCAGCGGCGTGTGCAGGCGGGGCTCAAGCGGAATGCCGACCAGACGTCCGGCCTTCACCGCACTCTGGATCGCCGCCTTCGATGCAATGGCGACGCCAAAGCCCTGGGCGACCAGATGCTTGACCGACGAAAGGCTGCCGAGTTCTGCCGCAACGTTGAGATCCTCATAGGGAATCCCGGCAGTAGCGAAGAACTGGTCCACCAGATCCCTTATGGCATTGCCCGGCTCCCGATGGATCAGCGGATGCGGTGCGATCTGCTCGGCACGCACGCTGAGTTCCCGCGCCAGCATGTGATCCGGCGCGACGATCAGCTGCAGTTCGTCCTGCCCGGCACCGCGCCGATCGAGCGTCGGCTGTTCGGTGACGATCTCGATGAGGCCGACGTCAAGGTTGCGGTCCATCACGCGGGATTCGATGAGTTGGGAATTACCCACCGACACCCTGGGGATCACCCGCGGATAGCGCCGCTTGAAGCCTTCGAGCAGAAAAGGCAGCCAGTAACCGGCTATGGTGGTGCTGGTACCCAAATGCAGCACCCCCGACAACTCGTCGGTCAGCTCGGACACGCGCGATTCCAGCTCTTCGGTGAGACCGAGGATCCGCTCTGCGTAGGCCATCACCAGTTCGCCCGCGGCGGTCAGGACCACCCGGCCGTGCCCGCGGTCGAACAGGCGTGTGTTGAACTGCTCTTCCAGCTGCTTGATCTGGAAAGTGACGGCCGGTTGCGTCATGAACAGCGCTTCTGCAGCGCGGGTGAAGGATCCGTGGCGGGCAACCGCGTGGAACACCTGAAGTCGACGATCAGCCATGGCTCATAAATCCGGTTTATGTATACCCTATTGGATCACAACATTGATCCAGTCGCCAGAAGAGGTCACAACCTTCGTGGTATAAAGCGCGGTCCAAAAAATAAATCACCGCGCTCTCGTATCCCAGCGATGCCTTTCGGTTTCTACATGATCATGGCGGCGCAGTTCTTCTCTGCGCTTGCCGACAATGCTTTGTTGATCGCCTCGATCTACGTTCTGCGGGAGATGCAAGCGCCGCAGGAATACGAGCCGCTCCTCAAGCTTTTCTTCACGCTGTCCTACGTGTTGCTGGCCGCCTTCGTCGGCGCCTTCGCCGACTCCATGCCCAAATGGAGGGTGATGCTGATCAGCAACACCATCAAGATACTCGGCTGTGCGTCGATGTTCTTCGGGCTGCATCCGCTGGCTGCGTACGCCATCGTCGGCCTGGGCGCAGCGGCTTATTCGCCGGCCAAATACGGGATTCTCACCGAGTACCTGCCCCACAGACTGCTGGTGGTTGCCAACGGCTGGATTGAAGGGCTCACGGTCGGTGCAATCATTCTCGGCACCCTGGTCGGCGGCATGCTGATCAAGCCTGCCATCGCCCAAACGCTGCTGGGCATCGACTTACCCTATGTGGACACCGGCATCGATACCGTCCCCGAGATGGCGTTGACCATCGTTGGCCTACTTTACCTGACCGCCGCACTGTTCAACCTCAAGGTGCCTGACACGGGCGTTGATCACAAGGTGCTGCGCAAGAATCCCGTCTATCTGCTGCATGACTTCAATCATTGTTTGAAGCTGCTGTGGCGCGACAAGCTGGGACAGATCTCCCTGGCCACCACGACGCTGTTCTGGGGCGCCGGCGCCACGCTGCAGTTCATCGTGATCAAGTGGGCGGAACAGGCGCTGCACCTCGACCTGTCCCGGGCCTCGATGCTGCAGGGTGTCGTAGCCGTCGGCGTGGCGATCGGTGCCGTGATGGCTGCCAAGATGATCACGATGAAGGCCTCGGTACGCGTGATCCCGCTAGGCATCATCATGGGGGTCATCGTCAATGTGATGATCTTCGTGACCGACATGAACCTGGCCATGGCACTGATGGTTCTGATCGGCGCCCTATCGGGCTTCTTCGTGGTGCCGATGAACGCCCTGCTGCAGCATCGCGGCCATATTCTGATGGGCGCCGGCCACTCCATCGCCGTGCAGAACTTCAACGAGAACCTGTCCATCCTGGTGATGACCGGGCTGTACGCCTTCCTGATCCATTCCGGCTTCTCGATCAGCACCGTCGTTGTGGCCTTCGGGCTGTTCGTGGCGGGAACCATGTACCTCGTGAAACTCCGCCACGAGGCCAACCAGCGCGAGTTCGACTCCGTCGCCAGCCTGGAAGACATTCACCACTAATGTCGAGGCGGGGCGGCCTCAGCGGCCCTTTCGCCTGAAACCTTCTTCCCTTCCCGTCTTACTCCGTGTCGCCGAGCAATCTGTGGGCCTCGGCGTGGCGGTACATGTCGAGCGCGGTGTTCAACCCGGTCTTCTGGCGGATGGCAGTCTGGTAATTGGCAACCGTCTTGGCGCTCAGGAAGAGCCGGGCCGCGATCTCTTCCACCGTACGTCCGGCGGCCAGCAACCTGAAGATCTCGAACTCCCGCGGCGACAGGGCCAGATGTGGAGCATGCTGAGCATCCGACGATAGCGCGTCGGCGATTTCCGGCGACAGGGCCCGCTCACCACGCGAGACCCGACGCACCGCTTCGATGAGCGCATCGGGCTCACTGCTCTTGGTGAGGTAGCCGTCCGCCCCGGCACGCAGCGCTTGGCCGACCATCGAGGCGCTGTCATGCATCGAGAAGATCAGCACCCGAAGCCCGGGCTGGCGTGCCTTGACCCGTGCCAGCGTTTCCAGGCCGCCGCGGCCGGGCATCGACAGATCGAGGACAAGCACATCGGCCGTGTGGTCGGCAAACCACTGGCAGACAGCATCCGCATCGCCGAAATCGGCGACGACCTCCATGTCCGGCTCCAGCTCCAGCAGACGACTGTAGCCGGTGCGGACGACGGAATGGTCATCCGCGAGTACGACGCGCAGGCGTGCGCTCATGGCGTTTCCTGCCTGCAGGGCCGGGCGGTAAGAGGAGGTGCTTCGAAGATCATGCAATGAAAGTTCGGCCGGGTTTACGACACAGCCACGGCAGTTGCGGTCGGACGAGCGCATTGCCGGCAGCTGCATGAGTCGGCCGAATCCTGCCAGCTTTTGGGGGGCTTGTCGAAGCGCGGAGTCCCGCGCCCTCCCCTGCGCCGACGTGCAAGACCACGCCGCACCCATGGCAAAACGGCAGACAGGCCGCTTCACGACCCATCTGCCGCAACCGGAACTGACGATTACAGGCTGTAGCGGATGCCGACCCACAGGGTGCGGGGCGCACCGGGAGCCAAGAAGGTAGAGCTCACTAGCGGATACTCGCCGCCAACCGCTGGGAAAGGCCGGGCAACGATGCCGCCGCTACTTGAAAAACCCGTGGCGCCGAGCTGGGCTGCAGTGCTGTATTCCCGGTCGAACAGATTGTTGATCTGCCCGAACAGCTGCACCTGGCGATTCACCTTGTAGTTGGCGGTGAGGTTGGTGACCGCGTAGCCGCCGGACTTGCCGCTACCCAGGTAATAAACCCCATCCGGCTGGTGTTGATTGTTCTCGTTGCCGCGTGCATAGGAGCCCGACACGCCGATCAGGTCCATACCCAGCGACAGCGCCTCGCCAAACTCGTAATCGACCGATGCCTTGACCATGTGCTTCGGAATCAGCGGAATGCGGTCACCCGGCTTGATGTCCACAGTGCCTTCGAGGCCCGGGCCGGCACTGTTGGTGCTGTTGCCGGCGGCACCGACGGTCTCCGCGGTGCGATAGGTGGCATCCAGGTAGGTGTAGTTGAGCGCCAGGCTGAGCGACCCGATGCGGGTGCTGCCGCCGGCCTCCACGCCCTGCCGTCGGGTCTGCCCGAAGTTCTTGAAGTAGCCGTAACCCGCCTGCTGATCGGCGACGAACAGGATGTCGTCGCGGTTGTCGGAGCGGAACAGGCCGACGTTCCAGCGGCTCGCAGAGCCAATCTGGCCGCGCATGCCCACATCCCAGGTCTTCGTCACGACCTGCTTGAGGGGAGGATCGCCCGCCATGGCGTTGGGCAGCTTGCAGGGATTGTCCGGGTTGGCGCAGCCCAGTTCGATTGCGGTGGGCGTGCGGCTGCCCTCGCTGTAGCCTGCATAGGCGTTCCATGCGCGGGACGGTGTAAAGCTCAGCCCCACCGCAGGATTGAAACGGTCGAAGACATGATTGCCATCCAGGGAATCGGCACCACCACCGGGATTTAGATTGTCCCGGTTCTTCACCGTCGTCCGGTTGTAGCGGCCGGAAACCGTCGCGTGCCAGTAGTCGTTGATGGACAGGGTGTCGGTGGCGAACAGGCTCCAGGTGCGGGTGTGGCCGTTCAGGCTCACGCGGGAGTCGAAGGCGTCCTCGGAGTTCTGCGTACCATCGGCAAAGGCATTGACCGGCGTGATCGTACGGTCCGCATTCACATAACCGAACTGGGCGCCCTGCTGGAAGCTCACGTTGCTCTGATCATAGCCGGCACCGGCGATGAACAGGTTGCGGCGCCCAAGGACATCGGACGAGAAGGAGGCCTGCCCCGAGAAACCCAGGTTTTCCTGATCGCTGCGGGTCCGGTTGATGAGCCCCGTGCATTTCTCGTTGGGTTCTTCATTGACCAGCGCGTTGGCGATGCAACGCCAGTACGGGAACGGCGTGTTGCCGGCGTTGGCACCGCTGGTGGGGAAACCGGAGTAGCCGGCGGCGGCCAGCGTGGCGCGTTCCGATGCGCTGGGCTGGTAGATCGACTGATCCAGCGCGCCTTCGTTGAGATCCCCGTTGTAGGTGGACGTGTTGATCTTGCGGTAATACACATTGCCCGACAGCAGTGTCGTGTCGTCAAGGCTGTGCTTGCCGGTCAGGTTCAAGAACAGGGAGCGGTTCTTGGTGATGTCCGGCTGGGTATATACGCTGCTGTAATCCTGGTCGAGGAAGCGGGTCTCCTGCAGGCCGTTGCCGGTAAGGCGGTTGTCGGCGTAGGAAACGGTCAGATCCAGGTCAGTCCTGGCGCTCTGCCAGCCGAACTTGCCGAACGCCTGGCGGACGTCGGACGGCGAATTGGTACGCCAACCGTTCTCGTGGAACTGGTTGGCTGTGACATACCACTCGAGCCCCTTGTCGTTGAAGCCGCCATGTTCGAACTCAACCGAGCGACGGCCGTAGGAGCCCGCAGTCACCTGCACCGAAGTACCGGGATGGGTGCGCCCTTCCTTGGTCTGGATGGCCAGCGCGCCGCCCAGGGTATTGAGGCCGAACAACGGGTTGGAGCCCGGCATCATGTTCATCGAGGCAATTGCCGCCTTTGGGATCAGATCCCAGCTGACCACGTCCCCGAAGGGCTGATTGATACGCACCCCATCGAGATAGACCGACAGGCCCTGCGGTGTTCCGAGCAGCGGCGACGCGGTATAGCCCCTGTAGTTGACGTCCATCTGAAAGGGATTGCCCTGCACCTCGTTGACATGCACGCCACTGAGTTGGCGATTCATGAACTGAGCCACATCGAGGGCACGTCGCTTCTCGATGTCCTTGTCCGTGGCGGTCTGTACCGGCGCAGCGATCTTGGCGAGCGGCAGTTCCAACCCCGGAAGCGGAGTTTGGCCGATCACTACGACGGTCGGTGCGACGGTGTCGTCGTTGGCCTGAGCACTGGCAGCAAATGCAGCCAGAACGGCAAGGGCCAGGGGATGAAGACGGGGGCGGAGAACCACGGAAGCAAATGGAGCTGGCTGACGACGGACGTGTTGCATGATGAGGCTTGTCTCCCTTTTTATGATCGAGCGCAGGTTACGCAAGGGCAGTCCTGTGCGCCATGGGAAAAATTCCCGATGACACGGGAAAAGACAGCAAAGACCGTATGGACAAAGCGTTGACGGTGGAATTTGGCATCCATATAATAGGAATCGTTCGCATTTGCATTTCGGGCTCTGAGTCGAGCGATTTCGTCGATCATCCGAAGTACACCAATGCGTTAACTCTCAGCCAGCCAGCTACCTGCCCCAGGCATGTCGCAAGCCAGCCAGGAAGCAAGCCCGACTGGAGACTGACATGAACGCAGCCATGCCCCTGGCGGCTCACCCGCAACAAACCTTGCCCGCCCCCGTCCTGATGCTCTCGCGCCAGGACAATCCCCTGCCTGTGCGTCGCAGCATGGTGGGCACCGGCGTCGCGGTCGTTCTGCACCTGGCACTGCTGGGCTTGTTCGCCTACCAGTTCGAAAGCTCGACCCCGCCGATCACGCCGCCGCAGCCGTACATGACGGTCAGCCTCGTGTCCCCCGACACCCCGAAGCCGACGCCACCTCAGCCGCGCCCGCAGCAACCCGTTGCCAAGCAGCGCCCTGCCCCGCCGACCGTTGCACCCAGTAAACCGACGCTGACCTCCGCCGCAACCGCCACCAACGCCGTCGAAGCCACGGCGCCCGCTGCGCAGCCGGCTCCTCCGGCGCCGCCCGTCCAGGCCCCGGCCAAGGAGGCGCCGGTAGCGATCGTGCCGCCGCGCTTCGATGCAGCCTATCTCTCGAATCCCGCGCCTGAATACCCGCGCCTGTCCCGCCGCATGGGCGAGGAAGGACGGGTGCTGTTGAAGGTCCAGGTCGGCGCCGACGGACGCCCGACCGACGTCAGCGTCTTCAAGAGCAGCGGCTTCACGCGCCTGGACGAAAGCGCCCGCGACACCGTCCTGCGCAGCTGGCGCTTCGTGCCTGCCCGCCAGGGCGACCAGACGGTTGCAGGCACCGTCAAGGTGCCCATCGATTTCACACTCAACCCCGCGTCCTAAGAAGGAATCCCCATGAACGAATCCACTTTCAGTTTCGGCCATATCTGGGCCCAGGGTGACAGTGTCTCCCACGGTGTCGCCATCATCCTGGCGCTGATGTCCCTGGCCTCCTGGTCGGTGATCCTCGTCAAGGCTTGGAGCCTCATCAGCCTGCGACGCATGAGCACCGCCGCCAAACAGTTCTGGCACGCCACCAGCATGGACGCCGGCATGGCCGCACTGGCCCCGAACTCCGCCGAGAACCCCTTCCACGACCTGGCCAGCCGCAGCACCGAAGCTGTCGCCCATCACGTCACGCATCAGAACGAGCTGCACGGCGTGCTCAACCTGAACGACTGGCTGACCAGCACCATGCGTCAGTCCATCGACGATTCCACCGGCCGCATGCAGGGCGGGCTGTCCATCCTGGCCTCGGTCGGCGCCACGGCTCCCTTCATCGGCCTGTTCGGCACAGTGTGGGGCATCTACCACGCGCTGATGGGCATCGGCGCCGCCGGCCAAGCCACCCTCGACAAGGTCGCCGGCCCGGTGGGTGAATCCTTGGTGATGACGGCCGGTGGCCTGGCCGTCGCGATTCCTGCCGTGCTGGGCTACAACGCCCTGGTGCGCGGCAACAAGGAAATCCTGGCCCGCCTCAAGCACTTCGCCCATGACCTGCATGCCTTCCTGGTGACCGGCGGCAAGGTCCGCAAGAACCCGGCCAGCATCCATCCCCTGCCGACCCGGAAGGAAGCGCAATGAGTTTCAGCAACCAGTTCGACGACGATGGCGAGGTGATGTCGGAGATCAACATGACGCCGCTGGTGGACGTAATGCTGGTTCTGCTGATCATCTTCATCATCACCGTCCCGGTGATCAACCACGCGGTCAAGCTCGACCTGCCCAAGGCCAGCAGCCAGCAGGAAGACGTGAAACCGGACAAGATCAACCTGTCCATCAAGGCGGACGGCAGCCTGTCCTGGAATGGGGAAAACGTCGCTGCCGACGAGTTGCAGAGCCGCCTCGAAGGCGTTTCGACCCGTCAGCCGCAGCCAGAACTTCATCTGCAGGTGGACAAGCGCGCCGAGTACGACCACGTCGCCCAGCTGTTGTCCTCGGCCAGCCGCTTGGGACTGGGCAAGATCGCCTTCGTGACCGAGCCCGGAGCACAGTGAAGACGTCGGTACAAGCAGCAATCCCGCAAAAAGGGGGGCGAACAGATCGCCCCCCTTTTTGTCTGGACTCAAGATTTTCAGGCAATAAAAAACCTCCGCCCGCTTTGCGCGGGTAGGAGGCTTTTTCCGTGCACCGCGGGACTATTGCGGTGCGGATGGTGCGTTACAGCTTAACGGTCGGCGGTGAGCTGAGCGAGGAACGCAGCTTCCTTTTCGGCCGGGAAAGCATGTGCTGCCATGATGCGCTGAACAGCCGTCGGTGCGCTGTTGTTGTCCACCGAAAACTCGATACCGATCGTACGACCATTGGCGGCCAGGGTCATGAAGGCACTACGCCAGCGCTGGGACTCTGCCAGACGTTCGCGAACTTCGCTTTCGTTGCGGATCACGACGCCCGCGGCCTTGAGGGAATCCAGAAACTCTGCGTAGGACTCGTTGCAATAACTGCCCATCGACTTCTCCTGTTAAATCCGGTGATCGCTCACCTGTACTCCCTTAACGCAAACGTCAGCAAGCTGGATGACAGGATTTCAAAAAAATTTTCAAGGTACGCAAAGGGCCCCGGCAGGCACTTGCTTCCACTCAATCCGGGGGGAGAACGAACTCGAAGACATTTCCCCGAGGGACACTCCGAGCCCCGATCGTTCCGCCATGGGCCTGGATGATGGAGCGGGTGATCGCCAGGCCCAGGCCGGCTCCGTCGCCCTCGTGGTGGCGGGACGCGTCGAACACGGTAGAAGCGGTCAAACAGGCGCGGCAGGTGTTCGGCTGGAATCGGCTCGCCGCTGTTCTCCACTGAGAGGCGGGTCATGCAGTCCGGAGCAGTGTCGATCTTCACATCGACACGTCCGCCCTCAGGCGTGTGACGCAAGGCGTTGGACAACAGGTTGCCGACCGCCCGGCGCAGCATCAGACGATCGCCGCCCGCCGTGCCCCGCCCTTGCAGACGCAGCACCACGTGCCGTTCATCGGCAACCGGCCCATAGAACTCGAACAGCGCCGCAACCTCGTCGGCCAGCTCGAAGGTCTCGTAGGCCGGCACTATCAGGCCGTTGTCCGCCTTGGCCAGGAAAAGCATGTCGCCGATCATCCGCGACAGGCGTTCGAATTCCTCGGCGTTGGATTCCAGCACCTCGCGATACTCATCGGCCGTACGCGTCCGGCTCAGGGCTACCTGAGTCTGGGTCATCAGGTTGCTGACCGGCGTGCGCAGCTCGTGGGCCAGGTCGGAAGAGAAATCCGACAGACGCAGGAAGGACTCCTCCAGCCGACCCAGCATGGCATTGAGGGAACGGGCCAGCTCCGCCAGTTCGACGGGCACCGCCTCCGCCGACAGTCTCCGGTCCAGGCTGCGGGCACTGACCTGGGCTGCGAGCGCGCCCATTCCCCGCAGCGGCGCCAAGCCACGGCGGGCTACAACCCAGCCGAGCAGCCCCGTAGCAACGCTGCCACCAAGAACCACCAGCCACAGGCTGTGCAGGAAGCCATCCATGAAATGACGGTGATGGGAAATATCCGTAGCCACAGCGACGACTGCCGGCGGTGCGCCTTCGATACAGCTGGGCAACGTACTGACGATACCGCGGAACGGCACCCCGTCCGCCGTCTCCCACACAAAAGGGCGGCCGGCATCCGGCTTGCCGACCCGTTCCAGCAGCGCTTGCGGGAAGGGGCTGTCGCGGGTTGCAAAGAGGGTGCGACCGTCGGTACCGGTCAGTGCCACCGCCAGCCCATGGTGGCCAATCAGCGCATCGTCCATCTGCTGCACCAACGTATCCAGGTCGTCCGGGCTATGTACCCTCTCCAGCGCATGGCGGATCAACTCCAGCTTGCCTTCCAGCAGCGTCATGTCCTGCTCCTGGAAATGCTGCTCGACGGAAGCCTTGACGATGAAACCCAGCACCAGCAGCACCGCGGTGGACGCCAGTGCAAACAGCAGTGTCAGGCGGAAGGTCAGGGAATGGCGGCGGATCACTGCGCCTCCTGTTCTTCCAGTACATAACCCATACCGCGCACGGTGCGGATCAGCTTGGGTTCGAAATCGTCATCGATCTTGGCGCGCAGGCGGCGCACAGCCACCTCGATCACATTGGTGTCGCTGTCGAAGTTCATGTCCCACACCTGGGAAGCGATCAGGGAACGGGGCAGGACCTCGCCGCGGCGGCGCAGCAGCAGTTCGAGCAGCATAAACTCCTTGGCGGTCAGATCGATGCGCCGACCGGCACGGGAAACCCGGCGGCGCAGCAAGTCCAGCTCCAGATCGGCCACCTGCAGCACATCGGCCTCCTTGCTGCGGACACCCCGCCGCAACAACGTCCGCACGCGGGCCAGCAATTCGGAAAAGGCGAAGGGCTTGACCAGGTAGTCGTCGGCGCCAAGTTCGAGGCCCTTGACCCGGTCGTCCACGCTGTCCCGCGCGGTCAGGAACAGCACCGGCATCTCCTTGCCGGCCCGACGCAGGGTCTGCAGCACGTGCCAGCCGTCGAGGCCGGGCAGCATCACATCCAGCACGATCAGGTCATAGTCCTCGGTCAGGCCGGCATGCACGCCGTCCATGCCATCCCGCACGAGATCGACGGAAAAACCCGCCTCGGCCAGCCCTTGCCGGAGGTAGTTCCCGGTCTTCGCCTCGTCTTCGACGATCAGTATCTTCATCCTTCTTGCAGCCTTGGTCCGTGCCATGCATCCAACGATGCGTAGGTTACAGAGAATTCAGTCACGCGCGGCGCCTGCCCGCCTGCGCACTCAGCACCAGGACGGCCCAAACCGCGGGCCATCCCGCTAGAATGCAGGCCGTCCCAACACACAAGCTGCCTGCAATCCCGCAGGGCGGCTTACCTGATGGATTTAGTCCTCGTCCTGCTGCTCATTCTTCTCAACGGCGTTTTCGCCATGTCCGAAATCGCCGTGCTCTCGTCCCGCAAGGCGCGACTGCAAAACCTTGCCGACGACGGCAGCCTGGGGGCCCAGGCCGCGCTGGCCCTGCACCAAGAGCCGTCCAGCTTCCTGTCCGCCATCCAGGTCGGCATCACGCTGGTCGGCATTCTCAACGGTGCGATTGGCGAAGCCGCGGTTGCCGATCCGCTGGCCGAAATGCTCGCTGGCGCCCCCCTCCTCGCCCCTTACGCCAAGGGGATCGCGCTGACCATCACGGTGATCGGCTTAACCTATTTCTCCGTCGTTGTCGGCGAACTGGTACCCAAGCGCCTGGCCCTGCTGGCGCCGGAAGGCATCGCGTCACTCATCGCCCGCCCGATGATGCTGTTGGCCCGCCTCACCCACCCGCTGGTGGTGATCTTGTCCGGCTCCTGTTCGGCCATCCTGCGCATCGTCGGCGCCCGCCGCAAGGAGGAGCCACCGGTCACCGACGATGAAATCAAGGTGTTGATGGAACAAGGCGCCGAAGCCGGGGTCTTTCACGAAAGCGAGCAGGAGATCGTCTCCAACGTGCTCCGGCTGGACGAACAGCGCATCTCGTCGATCATGACGCCGCGCCGGGACATGTCGCTCATCGACCTGGAGGAAGACGAAGTCGCGATCCGCCAGAGCATCGTCGATACCGAGTTCTCCCGCCTGGTGGTGTGTCGCGGTGGCCTGGAGCACGTAGTCGGCGTACTGCAGACCGGAGATCTGCTGAAGAAGGCGTTGCCAGGCCATGGGATTTCGGTGGCGGATGTGGAATCCGTGCTGCATCCGCCGCTGTTCGTGCCCGAATCGGTCACCACGACCCAGTTGCTCGAGAGTTTCCGGCGGGCAAAACTGCAATTTGCACTCATCATTGACGAATACGGCGACGTGCAGGGCCTGGTTACCCTCACCGACGTGCTGGCTGCAATCGTAGGCGAACTGTCGGTGCCGGACGCGCCGGAGGACAGGGATATGCTGCAACGGGAAGACGGTTCCTGGCTGGTGGACGGCGACGTGGGCATCGAGCGCCTGAAATCCGGGCTCGACATCGCCGACGATCTGCCGGGCGAGGAAGAACGTTCCTTCCACACGCTGGGAGGCTTCCTGATGTACGCGCTGGGCCGGGTGCCTGCACCAACCGATCATTTCGAAGCCGCCGGCTGGCGTTTCGAGGTCATGGACATGGACCGTAACCGAGTGGACAAGGTGTTGCTGTCGCCCTCCGTGAAACGGGTCGATACGGCTGAACGCTCCGCCGTCTGAGGATCAACCGGAAGGCGGTACGCCAGATAAGGTTCTCTTCCGTCAGGGCGAGCCGATGCAACAGACTGCAAGCCAACACGCATCACTGACCGGTTTCGTCGAGCCAGTCGACGCACGCCGGCTCGCACGCGTCATCCGCATTCTTGCCGGATGCGTCACACTCCTCGGCATCGTGGTTCTCGCCGGTTGGTATGCGGATATCCCCACAGTGCGCTCGCTGAGCCCCGGGCTGGCATCGATGAAGGCCAACACCGCAGCGGGTTTCATATTGGCTGGGGTCGCCCTGTTCTGCGTTACCCGCCCCGGCACGCAGCAGCTCGCCCGCGGAATGGGTCTCGTGTTGGCACTGCTCGGGCTGGCCCTGGGTGCCCAGGAGATCTTCACGCTCGACCTGGGGCTGGACAACCTGCTCATCGATTTCCGTCGCGGTACCGGTGAAACGTCAGGACGGATGTCTGCCGCATCGGCGATGTGCCTCACCCTGAGCGGCCTGGCCCTGGCGGCCAGCCGCAGTCCGCTGGGCGACCGCCTGTGCCGCTACGCCGCCGGGCTGGCGGGCTTCCTCGGACTGACGACGGTGTTCGGCTATCTCTTCGATGTCGAATCCTTCTATCGCCTCGGGCCGTACAGCAACATGGCAGGACACACGGCGCTTGGCTCCGTGCTGCTGGCCCTCGGCATCGTTCTTCACCGCCTTCCCTCCGGCGGCTTCGGCTGGCTGTCGCGGATTGCGGTAGCCACTGCCATTGCAGCACTGTTGATCGTCGGCGGGATCGTCACCGACCGCCTGCGCAGCGTTGACGAAGCCGACCGCCTTGAAAACCACACCTGGCAGGTTATGTTAGAGGTGGAGCAGTTCATGGCCAGCCTGCTCGCCGCAGAATCGGCCGAGCGAGGATATACAGGCATCGGCGACGAGCATTTCCTGACGGCACACCGGGCCGCGCTTGCCGACCTGCGCGCTCACCTCAACGAGGTGCGGCGCCTCACCGCCGACAATCCAGCCCAGCAACGGCGGCTGCAGGAACTGGAAATCCCGCTCACAGAAAAGCTGGCGGGCATGGACCTCACCATCGCCCAGCGCCAGAAACTGGGTACCGAAGCCGGCCAGGCATCTCTCCGGGATTTCTGGCGCGAAGGCCACATGGACGACATCCGGCTGGCTGTCAGCGACATCCTGGACGAAGAAAAACGCCTGCTCCGGCAACGCCAGGAAACCAAGGAGCAGACCGCCGGCCATGCCCTCACGACCCTGGTCCGAGGGGGCATCTTCGGCATCTTCACCCTACTCGCCATTTTTTTGATGCTATGGCGCGAGAACACCCGCCGACAGGCCAGCCAGGCTGCGCTGCGCGAACACCGCGCGCAGCTTGAAGAACTGGTCGTCGAACGGGATAACGCACTGACGCTGGCTATTGCCGGCGCCGACCTCGGCACCTGGAGCCTGGAAATAGAGACCAACATGGTGGTCGCTTCAGCTCGCTGTCTGGAGCTGTTCGGCATCGAGCCCCGCAGCAGCATACCGCTGGAAGATTTCGTCCGCCGCATTCATCCCGGGGACCGGGAGATCATGCAAGCAGCCCTGGGCGACGCCATCTCGAACGGCACGGTCTACCGCTGCGAGTACCGCGTCGTGTGGCCCGACGGTTCGCTGCACTGGCTGGCGGCTTTCGGCCACGCATCGCGAGAGGAACTGGGGCACGCCCCGCTTCGCATCAGCGGTGTCGTACTCGACGTCACGGAACGGAGACAGCATGAAGAGGAGTTGCGGGAGAGCGAAGCGCGATTCCGCAGTTTCTTCGAGAACATGGCGGTCGGAGCCGGCCAGCTCGACGCCCGTGGCCGCTATCTGGATGTGAACGAACGCTATTGCCAGATTACCGGCTACAGCCGGGATGAACTGCTCAACGGCATGGGGCCCATGGACATCACCCATCCAGGCGACCTGCCGGCAGACCGCGAACGGATCGCCCGCCTGCTGGCTGGCGGACATCTCTACGACGCAGAGAAGCGCTTCATCCGCAAGGATGGACAGATCGCCTGGGTACACATCACCGCATCCACTGTCCTCGACGCCAACGGCGCCGTCAGCTATGTGACCGGCGCCATCGAGGACATCACGGCCCGCAGGGCCGCCGAAACGGCACTGGAGGCCAGCCGGCAACGCCTGATCAACTACAACCAGGATCTGGCACGGGAGGTCGAGGCGCGCACCGCGGAGCTGTTCGAGCGCCAGCGGGAGCTGCAGGCCGCCAAGGAGACAGCCGAGCAAGCCAGCGCCGCCAAGAGCGCCTTTCTGGCCACCATGAGCCACGAGATCCGCACGCCGCTCAATGCCATTCTGGGTACCGTGCAGATCCTTGAGCGCGGCATCCTCAACGACGACCAACGCCATCTGGTCCGCAATCTGCGCACCGCCGGACGTGGACTGCTGGAGCAGATCAACGATGTGCTCGATCTGTCGAAGATCGAAGCCGGTCACTTCGAGCTGGAGCACAGCCCCTTCGTCCTCCACAATGTGGTCAGCAACCTGGTGGACGTGCTCTCACCGGTGGCGGCCGCCAAGGGCATTGCGTTGGAGTGGGCGCCCCTGCCGGAAGTCGCCTCCACACTGATCGGCGACGCCCAGCGGGTCAGCCAGGTGCTCTACAACCTTACCGGTAATGCGCTCAAATTCACGTCGGCAGGCCACGTGGCGGTGTCCGTACAGGCGCTCACCGAGGAGGCGGGCTGGATCACCCTGCGATTCGCGGTTCGCGATACCGGCATCGGCCTTGCCCCCGAGCAACGGGATCGGGTCTTCGACGCCTTCGTGCAGGCCGATGAATCGACCCAGCGTCGCTACGGCGGTACGGGCCTGGGGCTGGCCATCTGCCAGAAGCTGGTAGGCCTGATGGGTGGGCACATCGGAGTGGACAGCCAACTGGGCGAAGGGAGTGAGTTCTGGTTCACAGTGCCCTTCGAAGTGGACGGCACTGCGGTTCAGGAACTGCCGACCAAGCTCGCCGACCACGAAGGCCCCCGGCTCGCCGGCCTGCGGGTCCTGGTCGTGGACGACAGCCCCGTGAACCTGGACATCGCACGCCGTCTGCTCGAACTGGAAGGTGCCAATTGCATGGTGGCGGAAAGCGGCCGGGCTGCCATCGCCAAGCTCACGGCAGCACCGGATGCCTTCGATCTGGTCCTCATGGACGTGCAGATGCCCGAGCTGAACGGCATCGACGCGACGCAGGCGATCCGGTCCGTGCCCGCACTGGCCACAATTCCCATCATCGCACTGACTGCCGGCGCCTTGCCGAGTCAGCGGGAGCGCGCCATGCACGCTGGCATGAACGACTTTCTCACCAAGCCCTTCGAACTCGACACTCTGGTCGCCACCGCCCATCGCTGGGCGAGTCATGCAATCAGGGCCGGCTCAGCCGCTGTGCCCCAAGCACAACGGGGAGTGACAGACGCATTCCCGGACATCGACGGCATCGATACCGCTTCGGTCAGCCGACGCCTGCTCGGGGACCGCGCGCTGTTCCTGTCTGCATTGACGCGACTGCGCGACGAGTTCTCCAATGTCGTCGACGAAATCCGCACGATGCTCGCGCACCATGATCTCGATACGGCACGGCAGCGCATGCACAAGCTGCGCGGCGGTGCTGGCAATCTGTCGGCCATGGCGGTCGCGAAGTTCGCCGCGCGGCTCGAAACCGTTTACGAAGGCGGCGATGCAGCGGCTGGCGAGGCCGACCTGCTTCAGCTTGACGCAGCCCTGACGCAGCTATTCCGCGCAGCCAAGCCCTGGCTGTCATCGTCCCCCGCGACGGCAGCCGCTGACAACGTCGCACCGATTACTGACGAAACCCTGTCCCACCTGATGGCCGCCCTCCGGAGCAACGACTTCGCTGCACTCGGCGAGTTCGAAGCCCTGCATGCCGGATTGGTGGCGCGTTTCGGCGCTGCCGCGATCGACCCCATCGCGACAGCGGTGGAAGGCCTGCGTTTCAAACCCGCGCTCGATCTACTGCAGGCCCTCACCGAATAGCCCTGAGGCCATCCCCAGCGACGATCTCCCACACAGGCGAAACGACGCTGCACATATAGCAAGGAAGCGGGGACGCGTTTGCTAGTCAGCCTTCTTGACGGAGGCGTCGTCGTCGGACAGGCCGAACCCCCAGTCCCCATGGCAATACCAGTCGTCACCGAGCATCTCGGCCGGGTGCAGGGTACGCCCCGATCCGTTGCCGCAGGCCAAGGAATCCGCCGGGCAGTACTTGTCGCAGCCCCAGCAGATGCGCTCCGGATGGGCCGGGTGCAGCGGAAATTTCTTTGCCATCACTGCTCCTCACACATATTGTTGAGCAGTTTACTCAGCTATTTCCTCCTGACTTTGATCCTGGGCAAGAAGACGAGCGATGGCACCGCACTCTCCTCCACTCACAGGTTCACGCTTTCCCCTTGCTGCGCCACATGTACATCGCGCCACCCCAGCCGTACCCCGATCGCCTCGGCAAAGTGGGCTGCCGCATCGGCTTCGCCATGAACCACGAAGGTGTGGCGCGGCGGCGCATGGAAGCCTTTGAGCCAGTCGATGAGCCCGGCCTGGTCCGCATGGGCCGAGAGACCACCCACGGTGTAGATGCGCGCCCGCACAGGCACCGCTTCGCCAAAGATATGTACCAGCCGTGCTCCGTCCACCAATCGTCGCCCCAGGGTTCCCGCGGCCTGGAAGCCGGCGATCAGCACACTGCACTCGCTGCGCGGCAGGTTCTCGCGCAGGTGGTACTTGATACGACCTGCCTCGCACATGCCGCTGGCAGAGATGATCACCGCACCGCTGCGGACTTCGTTGAGGGCGCGGGACGCCTCGACGTCCGCGATGAACTCCACCTTCATTCTGTCCGGGTGCTCCCGCAGCCAGGCGGTCAGCTCGTGGGTCTCATCGTCGAGCAACGCGGGATGGGCCAGCGTAATGCGGGTGGCCTCGTTGGCCATCGGCGAATCCACATACACCTTTTGTGGCGGCAACCGTTCCCGGCGTACCAGATCCGCCAGAATGTAGATGATCTCCTGGGTACGCCCGACGGCAAAAGACGGGATGATCAGGTTGCCATGGCAGGCGTGGGTCCTGCCGAAGGCAGCAACGATCTCGTCTTCCGTTTCCTGCAGGGGCCGGTGCAGGCGATCACCGTAGGTCGATTCGATGAGCAGCACATCGGCGGCCGGCACGACGGGCTCCGGGTCATTCAAGACCGGCCGGTCGCGCATGCCCAGATCGCCCGAGAACACCAGCTTGCGCGGCTTACCTTCTCCTCCAACCGTCACTTCCAGCCAGGCCGAACCGAGAATATGGCCCGCATCGTGGAAACACACCTGCACGCTTTCGGCCGGCCGGATGGGCTTGCCGTAAGCCGCCGGCCGCAGAAGCGGCAGCGTCGTCTGGGCCTGAGCCACCGTATACAGCGGCGGATGCACGCCCCGCCCGTTCTTGCCGCTGCGTCGCTGGTGACGCAGCTGCCACTCGGATTCCTTTTCCTGGATATGGGCGCTGTCGAGCAGCAACACTTCGAGCAGGTCTATGGTCGCCGGTGTCGCGTAGATCGGTCCGCGGAAGCCCAGCACGGCCAGGCGCGGCAATAGCCCGGAGTGGTCGATATGGGCATGGGTCAACAGCACGAAGTCGATCTTGCGGACATCAAAGCCGAAATCCAGCGCGCGCTGATTCTTCAGCCGAGCTTCGCCACCGCCCTGGAACATGCCGCAATCGACAAGGAAACGTACGTCGCCGGTTTCCACCAAGGTGCACGAGCCGGTCACTTCACCGGCCGCACCAAAGAAGCTGATACGCATTTTTGACCGCCTCCTTTCGCGTTCAGCATGAACCTCCGTTCATCCGAACGCAAGACAAGACGCGCCTTTCAGCCGATGGACACGCCGATCAAAGCACCGCTGCCGTAAGTCACGCCGGCCGCTGCCGCGCCGATCAGGATCTGCCGCACCACCGAATACACGGCGCCACGCCCGCTGAACAGGGACGTCGCCAGCCCTATCCCGCCCAGTCCTGCCGTGCTGAGGGACAGGCTCCAGGCCAAGCCCGGCGAACCGCCGGTAAAGAAATACGGCAGCACGGGGAAGATCGCACCGGTCGCAAACAACGCGAAGGACACCGCCGCGGCGCTCCACGGATTGCCGCCCATCTCGGCGGGATCGATGCCGAGTTCCTCTCGCACCAACGTATCGAGGGCCGTATCTCGATCGCGCATCATGTCGTGGGCCACCCGCTGGGCGTCCGCACGGGCCAGGCCCTTCGCCTGGAAGATCAACGCCAGTTCCTTGCGCTCGGCCTCCGGGTTTTCCTCCAGTTCCTGGCGCTCCTGAGCGACGCGGGCAGACGCGAATTCGCGGGCATTCGTCACCGACAGCCACTCCCCCAGCGCCATCGAGACCGCCCCTGCGATGAGGCCGGCCAGACCGGTCAGCAGGATGGTATTGGGCGACGCCCCCGCACCGGCAACCCCCATCACCAGGCACAGGCTGGAGACCAGGCCGTCATTGGCGCCGAGCACAGCCGCACGCAACTCGTTGCCCGAACCACGGCCATGCCAACGCTCGGCCCGCGCAATATCGGCGCCGACATGCCCGCCCCGCCGATTGACTGCCTCGATGATCGCCGCGTGAGAACGCTCCTCACCGGACAAGGCCTCCGCATCCGGCTGGCCGGCATACTTGTCGCGATCGGCGAACTCCGCCGTGGCCAGGGCCGGCAACACGAAGTGCGGCCCGAAGCGCCGGGCCAGCCACACCAGCATTCGCGTGCGCAGCCCCGGCGCATGGGCTTCGACGCCGATACCTGCTTCATCAAGCTTGCCACGCCAGTGGGCCGCGTGGCTCAGTTCGGCTTGGGACAACTGGTGGAACAGGTCCTGGCGTACAGGATCGGTTTCGGCACCGGCCAGTCCGGCATACAGGGCGGCGCCGTCCTGTTCGTCACGCCAGTTCCGGTAGTAACGCTCGACATCCTTGTCCATGGCCGGCACCCTCCAGCCGTTGAGGCTATTGGCAGTCGTCGCTGGGGGGACGGCCGCAGGCTCCATCAGCCAGTCCGGAAGCATCCTCGAGATAATCCCGCGTATGCTCCAGCGCCTTGCGGTGCAGACCGTTGGCCGGATCCCTCAACAAGGCATTGATGCGCTCCAGCCAGTAAGCGCAATCGGGGTCGTGGGCATGCAACGCCTGATTGATCACGTCGATCGGATATGAACTCATCGTATTCAAGTATCAAGCCCGAGGTGGGTAGTCTACCACCGTCAGATCGACGCAAATATTGGGCTGGATCAAGAGTGGGCGGTGCGCCGCAAATGGGAACCGCTTAAGCCACTTCGACAACAGCCGTTCGTCAAAAGGATAGCGAGCGGCCGAAATGATCCTGCAATCCAGGGCCGCTGGATGAAGGGGACCAACGCCCGTGATGGACGAGGCCCCTTACCCCCGACAGATCGGCGTAATTGCTGATCCGCCACAGGATCAAGCGAAATACCCCTGGTCAATCTCGTGAAGCCAGTTTTCGATGGCCTCGAAACCGAGGGAGTCGGTCGCGAAATCCATCGGCGTCGCGTCATCGAGGCGCATTCTCGGGGAATGCCACCAGTCGCTGGCACGCCGGGCATCGCCAAACACCAACTCTGCCAGCGGAGCATCCGGTACAGCCCATCGAACTCGGTGCTCGTGAGGCCCCCCTCGGACTTGCGCCGAATCCACGTCCGGCGCGACACGACCCGATACACATCCGCCGGCGCCAGAAGACGCTCACCCAATAGTCGGGGCTTGGGGTGCCTGGCGACCATGCAGTGGTCCCTGAAAGCAAAAACCCCAGCAAATGCCGGGGTTCTTACTAAGCTACTCACGACTGCCGACAGCCGTCGGC
Source organism: Zoogloea sp. JDB1 (assembly GCF_056724025.1). Taxonomy (NCBI): domain Bacteria; kingdom Pseudomonadati; phylum Pseudomonadota; class Betaproteobacteria; order Rhodocyclales; family Zoogloeaceae; genus Zoogloea; species Zoogloea sp. JDB1. Next base: position 3,574,200 of record NZ_CM161496.1, on the reverse strand, counting down.
AACATTGGGATCACTCCCACTCGATAGTTGCAGGCGGCTTGCCGCTGATGTCGTACACCACGCGGTTGATGCCGCGGACTTCGTTGATGATGCGGTTGCTGACCTTGCCGAGCAGGCTGTGGGGCAGTTCGGCCCAGTGGGCGGTCATGAAATCCTGGGTCTGCACGGCGCGCAGCGCGACGACGTACTCGTAGGTGCGGCCGTCGCCCATCACGCCGACGCTCTTCACCGGCAGGAAGACGGCGAAGGCCTGGCTGGTCTTGTCGTACCAGTCGGCGGCGCGCAGTTCGTCGATGAAGATCGCGTCGGCGCGGCGCAGCAGGTCGGCGTAATCCTTCTTCACCTCGCCGAGGATGCGCACGCCCAGGCCGGGGCCGGGGAACGGGTGGCGGTAGACCATTTCATGTGGAAGGCCGAGGGCGATGCCCAGTTCGCGGACTTCGTCCTTGAACAGTTCGCGCAGCGGTTCGAGCAGCTTGAGGTTGAGGGTTTCCGGCAGGCCGCCGACGTTGTGGTGGCTCTTGATGGCGTGGGCCTTGCCGGTCTTGGCGCCGGCGGATTCGATCACGTCCGGGTAGATGGTGCCCTGGGCCAGCCACTTGGCGCTGGGCAGCTTGGCGGCTTCGGCCTGGAAGACTTCGACGAACTCGTGGCCGATAATCTTGCGCTTGGCTTCGGGATCAGAGACGCCCTTCAGGTGGCCCATGAACTGCTCGGTGGCGTCCACGTGGATGACCTTGACGCCCAGGTTGCGGGCGAACATCTGCATGACCATCTCGCCTTCATTGAGGCGCAGCAGGCCGTTGTCCACGAACACGCAGGTGAGCTGGTCACCGATGGCCTTGTGCAGCAGCGCGGCAACCACGGAGGAGTCGACGCCGCCGGACAGGCCGAGGATCACCTCGTCGGTGCCGACCTGGGCGCGGACCTTCTCGATGGCTTCGTTCACGTAGTCCGGCATGTTCCAGTCGTGCTCACAGCCGCAGATCTCGTGCACGAAGCGGGCAATCATGTCCTTGCCCTTGATGGTGTGCGTGACTTCCGGGTGGAACTGTACGGCGTAGAACTTGCGCACTTCGTCGGCCATCGCGGCCAGCGGCGTGGATTCGTTGGAGGCGATGACCTTGAAGCCCGGCGGCAGCTCGGTGACCTTGTCGCCATGGCTCATCCACACGTCCAGCAGGCCATGGCCTTCGTCGTTGGTCCGATCCTGAATGCCGCGGAACAGCTCGGAATGGCCACGGGCACGGATCTCGGCGTAGCCGAACTCGCGCTTGCCGGAGCTCTCGACCTTGCCGCCGAGCTGGCTAGCCATGGTCTGCATGCCGTAGCAGATGCCGAAAACCGGCACACCGATCTCGAAGACAGCCTGAGGCGCCTTCCATTCCGTGGCCTCGTAGACCGAGTTCGGTCCGCCGGACAGGATGATCCCCTGGGGCGCGAAGTTACGGATGAAGTCGTCCGACACGTCGTACGGGTGGATTTCGCAGTACACCTGCTGTTCGCGCACGCGGCGGGCGATGAGCTGGGTGACCTGGGAGCCGAAATCGAGGATCAGGATTTTCTTGTGCACAGCGGTTCCGTTGGATGAAAACGAGTAATCGCGAATTATAGCGTCTGAGGCGCCAGGACGCCCTGCCTGAACGTTGTCGCCTGCGCGATCGACTACGGCGCTCAGCAGGCCGCGCATGCGCCGCCAGTGGAACCCCTCCCAGAACACCCGCCCGCAGCCCTCGCAGCGGGTGAAGCGTTCGTGCTTCAGGCGAACCGATTCGGGCAGTTGCGACAGCACATCGGCTTTCCGCACCGGATGCAGCGGCGCATTGCATTCCAGGCAACGGGAAAACGGCCGGCAGGCCGGTGCCAACGGCAGCCGGGTAGCCAACTCGCGGAACTGCGCATCCGGCTCGAGCGCATGCACATAGCAGCCGCGGGCGATCGCCTTGTGCATCAACAGCGCCCGGTCGCGGGTCAGCACGATGCGCTGTTCATCCTTGGCGATAGCCGCGATTTCGGGGTCGGCGTAATCGTTGCGGAACAGGGTATCGAAGCCCGCCATGCGCAGGCGGTGGGCCAGTGCGCCGAGGTGGGCATCGGCGATGAAGCGTAGCTCGCCTGGCGGCATCGTCGAGGCATCAGCCGGATACAACCGGACTTCCGCGCCCTCCTCCAGCCTGTTTTCCAGCGCGGCTGGCTTCCCACCCACCCGCGCCATGCCGATTTCCGTATGCGGCACGCCAAGCACCTCGACGGCATGCTTGAGCGTCGCAGTCGGAACGAACTCGACATCCAGCGGGCGCCCCCGCCGCGGCCTCGGCAGAAAGTCATTCAGCACACCGAGAAAATGGAAGCGGACGTGCATGATGACTCAGTCGTCCCGCAGATCCCGGGTCAGCGGTACGAAAGTGACGGTCAGCACGTTGCGGCTGGAGATGCCGCCATCCACGTGTTTCTCGATGAGTTTCAACGTCTGGAAGGCATGGTTCAAGCCCACCGGAATGACCAACCGCGCACCGGGCTTGAGTTGCTCGACCAGAGGCGGCGGCACGGTCGGCGCCGCCGCGGTGACGATGATCCCGTCGTAAGGTGCGTGCTCAGGCCAACCGTCATAGCCATCGCCATGGCGGACCTCCACGTTGGCGTAGCCAAGGCCGGCGAGGCGAGGCCCCGCCTCCTGCGCCAGCGCCGCGATGATCTCCACGCTGAACACCTGCCCTGCCAATTCGGCCAGCACAGCGGTCTGGTAACCAGAGCCGGTGCCGACCTCCAGGATCGTCTGCCCAGCACGCGGCGCGAGCAGTTCGGTCATCAACGCCACGATGAAGGGCTGCGAGATCGTCTGGCTGTGGCCGATACCCACCGGTCCGTTACGAAAAGCCAGGTAGCGCACGTCCTCCGGCACGAAGGCTTCCCGTGGCACCGTCGCCAAGGCGGCCAGAACGCGCGGGGCCAGCGCATCCAGCCCCGTCTCCCAACGGGTGGCCGCCAGTTCGTCTGCGATGTCCGCCAGCATCCGCGCCCGGCCACCCTTGCCACAGTCATCCGGAAACCTGGGCATCCGCCGCACCTCCTGCCCGTATGTGGAAAAGATGCAATGCCGCCGTGGATCAGCACCGCCTGCCCCGGTAGACTATCGGGTTACGCCAAAAGTTACGCCGAACGGCGCAATCGGCACGATTTTCCTTCGCCCGCAGGCCGGGCAAGTTTTAGAAGAGTTGGGCAATAGATTGATTACAAAAGAACAAATGGGCAACCAGAAGTCGCTCGAAGAGCTCCTGCAGGGCCATACTCCAATGATGCAGCAGTACTTACGCATCAAGTACGAGCACCCCAACACCCTTCTCTTCTACCGGATGGGCGATTTCTACGAGCTGTTCTTCGAGGACGCCGAGAAAGCAGCGCGGCTGATGGACATCACGCTGACCACCCGCGGCAGCTCCGCCGGGCAGCCGATCAAGATGGCCGGCGTGCCGCATCATGCGGTCGAGCAATATCTGGCACGGCTGGTGAAGATGGGCGAGTCGGTGGTCATTGCCGAACAGGTCGGCGACCCGGGCGCCACCAAGGGGCCGATGGAGCGCGCGGTGTCGCGCATCGTCACGCCGGGCACCCTCACCGACGCGGCGCTTCTCGACGACAAGGCCGATGCGCCGCTGCTCGCCATCAACCTGCACCGGGGCGTGCTGGGCCTGGCCTGGCTCAACCTCGCCAACGGGGATTTCCGCGTGCTCGAATGCGATGCGCCGCAACTGGCCGCCCAGTTCGAGCGCCTGCGCCCGGCCGAAGTGCTGATCCCCGATGGCCTGCGTCTGCCGCTGCTGGAGCACCTGGCCCCCAGCCTGCGCCGCCTGGCCGACTGGCAGTTTGATGCCGAAACCGCCCGCCGCCTGCTCACCGCCCACTTCGGCACCCGCGATCTGGCCGGCTTCGGCGCCGACGAGATGCCGGTGGCCCTCGCCGCCGCCGCGGCGCTGTTCGACTACGCCCGTGCCACCCAGCGCCAGGCCCTGGCCCACATCACAGCCCTTGTCGCCGAGCGGGACAGCGCTTACCTGCGTCTGGACGCCGCCACGCGGCGCAACCTCGAGCTCACCGAAACCCTGCGCGGCGAAGCTGCGCCAACGCTGCTGTCGCTGCTCGACACCTGCGCGACCAGCATGGGTTCCCGCTGGCTGCGCCACGCGCTGCACCACCCGCTACGTGATCGCTCGGCCGCTGCCCACCGCCACGTGGCGGTGGGTGAGCTGGGCGAAGGCCCGGTGGAACCGGTGCGCCGCATCCTGCGCGGCGTGTCGGACGTGGAGCGGATCACCGCCCGCGTTGCGCTGCGCAGCGCCCGTCCGCGGGATCTGTCGGCGCTGCGCGACAGCCTCGGCCGCCTGGCCGAGCTGCGCGCGGCCCTCGGCACACCGCAGGCACCGCTGCTCGGGCACATGCTCGACGAACTGGCCACGCCGGACGCAGCCCTCGACCTGCTGAGCCGCGCGATCGCGCCTGAGCCGTCCACCGTGCTACGCGACGGCGGCGTTATCGCCGCAGGCTTCGATTCGGACCTGGATGAGCTGCGCGGCATCCAGACCAACTGCGGCGCCTTCCTGCTGGAACTGGAAGCCCGCGAGCGCGAGCGCACCAGCATCGCCAACCTGAAGGTCGAGTTCAACCGGGTCCATGGCTTCTATATCGAGATCTCCGCGGCCAACGCCGCCAAAGGCGAGCTGCCGGAAGACTACCGCCGCCGCCAGACCCTGAAAAACGCCGAGCGCTTCATCACGCCGGAACTGAAGGCCTTCGAGGACAAGGCCTTGTCGGCCCAGGAGCGCGCCCTCGCCCGCGAGAAGCTGTTGTACGAAGGCGTGCTGGACCAGCTCGCCGGCGACATTCCGCGCTTCCAGCGCATCGCCCGCGCCTGCGCGCTGCTCGACGGCCTGTCGGCCTTTGCCGAAGCGGCGGCGCGCTACAACTATGCGATGCCGGCGTTCAGCGAGCAGCCGGGCATCGAGATCGTCGGCGGCCGCCATCCGGTGGTCGAACGGCAGGTGGAGAACTTCATCGCCAACGACACCCGCCTCGACCCGACCCGCCGCATGCTGCTGATCACCGGTCCCAATATGGGCGGTAAATCGACCACCATGCGCCAGGTCGCGCTGATCGTTCTACTCGCCCACGTAGGCTGCTTCGTGCCGGCAAGCACGGCGCGCATCGGCCCGGTCGATGCGATCTTCACACGCATCGGCGCCTCGGACGACCTGGCTTCCGGCCGTTCCACCTTCATGGTCGAGATGACAGAGGCGGCCGCCATCCTGCACGGCGCCACCGACCAGAGCCTGGTGCTTATGGACGAGATCGGCCGCGGCACCTCCACCTTTGACGGCGTCGCGCTGGCAGTGGCCATCGCCCGCCACCTGCTCGACAAGAACCGCTGCTGGACGCTGTTCGCCACCCACTATTTCGAGCTCACCCGCCTGGCCCAGGATTACCCGGAGTGCGCCAACGTGCACCTGGACGCCGTCGAGCACAACCATGGCATCGTCTTCCTGCACGCGCTGGAGGAAGGCCCTGCCAGCCAGAGCTACGGGATCGAGGTGGCCGCGCTGGCGGGCATTCCAGCGGCCGTGGTGCGCGACGCCAAGCGCCGCCTGCGGGCGCTGGAGAACCGCGAGATCAGCGCCGGCCCGCAAGCCGACCTGTTCGCCAGCCTGCCGCCGGAAGAGCCCGAAACCACCGGCCACCCGGTACTCGGCGCGCTGGCGGGCATCGACCCGGACGCCCTGTCGCCACGGGAAGCCCTCGAAGCCCTCTACGAACTCAAACGCCTGACCGCATGAAGATCCTCGCCCGCCTCGCCTTCGCCGGCTCTGCCGCGCTGTTTGCGCTATCGGCGTCCGCCGCCGAGCCGTTCAGCTTCGGCCTGTTCGGCGATACGCCGTACAACCGCTTCGAGCGCCTCGCCCTGCCCGGCCTGATCGCCGAGATGAATGCCGAGCCGCTCAAGTTCGTGCTCCACGACGGCGACATCAAGAACGGCGGCGAGCGCTGCGACGACGCCTTGTTCGAAGACCGGTTGCAGCTGTTCCAGACCAGCTTCCATCCGCTCGTCTTCGCCTTCGGCGACAACGAATGGACCGACTGCCACCGCAGCAGCAACGGCGGTTACGACCCGCTGGAGCGGCTCGCCACGCTGCGCCGGATGTTCTTTGCCGAACCGGGCCGGACGCTGGGACATAACCGGATGAAAGTGGAGTCCCAGGCCAGCGTGCCCGAGCATGCGGCTTACCGCGAGAACCTGCGCTGGCAGATCGGCCCCGTATTGTTCCTGTCCCTCAATGTGCCCGGCAGCGACAACAATTACGGTCGCGGCAACCAGCCCAGCGATGAATACATGCAACGCAGCGCGGCACTGAAAGCCTGGATTGCCGACGGCTTTGCGCTGGCCCGCAGCCGGGGCCTCGAAGGCGTCATGCTGGCGATGCAGGCCAACCCGGATATCGAAGAGTTCAGCCAGGGCAAGCCCAACAAGGGCTACCGGGCGCAGCTGGAGCAGATCCTCGCCGAGACGAAGCACTTTGCCGGCGAGGTCCTGCTGGTGCACGGCGACACGCACTTCCAGCGCATCGACAAACCTCTGCGCGATCCGGCCAGCGGGGAAGTGGTACAGAACTTCACCCGCCTGGAAACGTTCGGTTCCCCCTTCATGGGCTGGGTGAAGGTGGACGTGGAGCCGGGGCGGCTGCCCTTGTTCCGCTATACCGTGCTCCCTTACAGCCCGGCCCGGGCAGACAACGCCAACTGAAATGCGTTAGCGCTGCTGCGGATTCATGCGCCCCATGACCAGTTCCAGCGCCCGCCGTACACTGTCGGCCGCCGCGTCGACGCCATCGGTCGCCGCGACTTCGCTGACCACGTGATAATGCAGCACCAACAAGCCGCGAAGCTTGCCCCAGGCAACCGGGTTCTCCGACGGGCACAGGCTCTGGTCGCCGCGTAGCACGGCCTCGGCGATGCCGGGCTCCAGCAGGCTGATGTCGCACAGCTGGGCCAGGCGGGCGATTTCCAGGTCGATGGACAGAAGTTCCGCGTCGTGGTTTTCGAAGGTGGCCATGGTGTAAGGCTCCGCAATGATTTCAAGCCCATCTTACCGCAGCGCAACAAACAAATCGTCATGACCGTACCCATCGATATCAGCGAAGAATCCGGCGTCCGCTACCTGCATTTCGGCTCGGTGTGGGTGCAGGGCGCCATGCGCATCCGCAAACCGGACGCACTCGAACTCGAATACACCCGCGAGATGATGGCTGGCCTGCTGCTGAGGGCCGAGCCCTGGCCGGAACGGGTGCTGCTGATCGGCCTCGGTGCCGGCTCCATCGCCAAGTTCATCCATCGCCACCTGCCCCAGGCCCGCACGACCGTCGTCGAGATCGCACCGGAAGTCCACGCGGTGGCCAGCCAGTATTTCCGCCTGCCGCCCGAGGACGAGCGCTTGCAAGTGATGCTCGGCGACGGCGCGCATTTTGTCGCCAACGATGACAGCCAATGGGACCTGATCGTAGTGGATGGCTTCGATCGCAATGCCCGCGCCGGCGAACTTGCCAGCCAGGCCTTTTACGAGGCCTGCAAGGCGCGGCTGTCGCCTAACGGCCTGTTGAGCGTCAACCTGTTCGGGCAGATCCGCGGTTTCAAGACGCAGCTCAAGCGCCTGGGCGAGGCCTTCGACGGGCGCGTGTTCGCGCTGCCGCCCTGCCCCAGCGGCAACGTGGTGGCCTTCGCCCGCGGCGGCAATCCGGTGGACACCACGCTGGCCGCACTCCTCGAACGCGCCGCGCAGCTCAAGGCCGCCAGCGGCCTCGACCTCAAGCCGAGCCTCAAACGGCTGGAGAAATCGGGTCAATTGCCGGATGGCCGGATCGCCTTCTGATGGAGCGCGTGGACTGCGTGGTGATCGGCGCTGGGGTCGTCGGCCTGGCCTGTGCCCGCGCCCTCGCCCAGGCTGGACGTGAAGTGCTGATCCTCGAAGCCACGGAACGTTTCGGCAGCGGCATCTCAAGCCGCTCCAGCGAGGTGATCCATGCCGGGCTCTATTACCCGACGAACTCCTGGCGCGCGCGCCTGTGCGTAGCGGGCCGCCAGGCCTTGTACGCCTACTGCGCCGAGCGCCCCATTCCCCACCGCCGCACCGGCAAGCTGCTGGTGGCGACGGACGACGCCCAGTTGCCGCAACTGGACGCCATTGCGAGCCGTGCCGCGGCCAACGGCGTGACGGGCCTGCGCCGGCTGCACGCCGACGAGGCCATCGCGCTCGAACCGCAACTGCGCTGCGTCGGCGCGCTGCTGTCGCCAGACACCGGCATCATCGACAGCCACGCATTGATGCTGTCCCTGCTCGGCGACGCGGAAGCGGCCGGCGCCACGCTCGCCACCCACAGCCCGGTGCTGCGCGGCGAGCGCAACGGGGATGGCTTTGTGCTTGAGGTGGGCGGCAATGCGGGGATGAAGCTGCAGGCCCGCGGCGTCGTCAATGCCGCCGGCCTGGGCGCGGTACCGCTCGCCCGCCGTTTTGATGGTCTGGCAGCAGCCCGCCTGCCGAAGGCTCACTTCGCCAAGGGCAATTACTTCATGCTGCAAGGCAAGGCCCCGTTCCGCCACCTGATCTACCCAATCCCGGAAGCCGCCGGGCTGGGCGTGCACCTGACGCTGGACCTGGGTGGCCAGGCCCGCTTCGGCCCCGACGTGGAATGGATCGATGCGCCGGACTACGGCGTGACATCGACCCGTGCGGAATCCTTCTACCCTGCCGTGCGCCGCTACTGGCCGGCCCTGCCGGATGGCGCGCTACAGCCCGCCTATGCCGGCGTGCGACCGAAGATCCACGGCCCCGAGGAGGCCGCCGCCGATTTCATGCTGCTCGGCCCGCGGGAACTCGGCGCGCCCGGCCTCGTCGAGCTGTTCGGCATCGAATCGCCAGGCCTCACGAGCTGCCTGGCGCTGGCGGATGCGGTGCTGGCCGCGCTGAACCAGCACTGAGCGCCCTCAGGGCTGGGCTGCGCCCAGACCGCCTCCCACGGGGGCGAAGAAACCTGGGGTAACCCGACATCTCCTCGAGTTTCAGGCCGCGGGCGCCTCAGCCGGCGCCGGCGGCAACCACAGACACTTGCCCTTGTTGGCCTTGGCGATCTCGCCGAGCACCTTGTCGTGGCCTTCAAGCTCTTCCGGCGTTGCCCGCAGCACCTGCAGCGGCGGGCGCTCGATGGGCCCGCCGGCATCTCCGTCGTCCGTCTGGGCAGCCGGCTCGTCGAGCATCATGATCAGACTTTCCTGTCCACGGGTCATGGCCAGGTACACGTCGGCGAGCAGCTCCGCATCGAGCAAGGCGCCGTGCAGCGTCCGGTGCGTGTTGTCGATCTCGTAGAGGCTGCACAGTGCGTTCAGCGACGCCTTCTTGCCGGGGTTCTGCTCCTTCGCCAGTTTGAGGGTGTCGATCACGCTCGGGCAGATCGCCGTAAGCAGGGGCCGGCGCAGCAGGCTCAGCTCATGGTTCAGGAAGCCCACGTCGAAGGACGCGTTGTGGATGACCAGCTCGCCATCTGCGACGAATTCCTCGAACTCGGCAACGATGTCCTTGAACAGCGGCTTGTCCACCAGGAATTCGTTGGTGATGCCGTGCACCGCGATCGCCCCCGCATCGATCTCCCGCTGCGGGTTGATGAACACGTGATAGTGGCGGCCGGTCAGCTTACGGTCGATCAGCTCCACGCAACCGATTTCGATCACCCGGTCGCCGTTCTTCCAGTCCAGGCCGGTGGTTTCCGTATCGAGAACGATCTGCCTCATGCTGCTGCTCCTGTATCCACTGTCTTTCCTGTCTTGCGCACGGCCTCCACACCGCGCCGCGCGAGGGCATCGGCCCGCTCGTTCTCCGGATGGCCGGCATGGCCCTTGACCCACAGCCAGCGCAGCTGGTGGCGGGACGCCTCGCTGTCGAGGGCGCGCCACAGGTCTTCGTTCTTGACCGGCTCCTTGGAGGCGGTCTTCCAGCCCCGCGCCTTCCAGCCGTGGATCCACTCGGAAATGCCCTTCTGCACGTACTGGGAATCCGTATAGATCTTGGCCGCAACCGGGCGCTTGAGCGCCTGCAAAGCGCGGATCACCGCCAGCAGCTCCATCCGGTTGTTGGTGGTGGCGGGCTCGCCGCCCCACAGTTCCTTCTCGTGGGGGCCGGCGCGCAGGATCGCGCCCCAGCCGCCCGGGCCCGGATTGCCCGAACAGGCGCCGTCCGTATAAATATCAATCTCGTCCAAAATCTTTCTCGACCAGGGTTTTCTGCGAGCCCTCCCGACGAGGGCCCGCTTTCTGAATGAGGGGCGCCAGCGCACGCGATGCTGCCTTGCGCTCCCACTTTGGCATGATCAGCCGCATGCCCTGCACCCGCTTGATGGCGTGGATGATGTACACCCCGCCACCAATCGGCCACCAGCGGTCGCCTGCACCATCCATGAAGGCCAGGCGCTCAATCCATTTCTCCTGCTCCATCGCCGGCACGAAGCAGCCCGAGGCCTGGCAATTGGCCTCGAAACTGAGCAAGGCCAGCCAGTCCTTGATGCGCCGCAAGGACAGGTACTGCCCGTGCCACGGATAGGCACAGGTTTCCCTGACCAGCAGCCGCTTCATGCCGAACAGGCTGAGTGGATTGAAACCGGCGATCACCACATGCCCCTCCGGCACCAGCACCCGCTCCACCTCCCGCAGCACCTGGTGCGGGTTGGCGGCGAACTCCAATACATGCGGGAGCACGACCAGATCCAGGCTGCCCGCGGCAAAGGGCAGCGCCGCATAATCGAGCTCCACCTGCACCTCGCCCGCCCCGGCGCGGAAACGGAAAGGCATCCGGTTGGCCTGCAGCAGATCGAACTCCGGCAGACCCAGTTGCACCGCGTGGTAGCCGAAGATGTCCGCCACCAGCATGTCGAAACGCGCCTTCTCCCACGCCATCACGTAGCGTCCCAGCGGGGTCTCAAGCCACGCGTGCAGCCCGGGGAAGGATTCGGGAGGGGACATTATCGGATGCGAACCTGGAGCGACTACAATAACCGGATGCAGATTATCCCTCTTCCCGCGTTCCGCGATAACTATATCTGGGTCCTTCGCACCGAGAGTCACGCCGTCGTCGTGGACCCGGGCGACGCCGAGCCGGTGCTCCGCTACCTGGCTGACGAAGGCCTGAGCCTCGAAGCCATCCTCGTCACCCACCACCATTCCGACCACGTCGGCGGCCTGCCGGCGCTGCTCGCCGCTTCGCCGGTACCCGTATATGGGCCGGCGCGGGAGAACATCGCCGGCATCAGCCATCCGGTGGCAGAAGGCGGTGAAGTCCGCCTACCGGGCATCGGTGCGTCCTTCAAGGTGCTGGACATTCCGGGTCACACCGCTGGCCACGTGGGCTATTACGGTGAAGGCGCCCTGCTCTGCGGCGACACGCTCTTCGCCGCGGGCTGCGGACGGCTCTTCGAAGGCACGCCGGCCCAGATGTACGCCTCCCTCGGCAAGCTGGCCGCCTTGCCGGGCGACACGCGGGTCTATTGCACGCACGAGTACACGCTGTCGAACCTGGCTTTTGCAGCAGCCGTCGAGCCGGGCAATACGGCCGTCGCCGCACGCATCGCCGCGAGTGAGGCGCTGCGCGCGGCGGATCAGCCGACGGTTCCTTTCCTGCTGGCTGGCGAGCTCGACACCAACCCCTTCCTGCGCAGCGACGCGCCGGCGGTGATCCGCCAGGCCGAAGCCCAGGCCGGACACGCCCTCACGACGCCGGTCGAGGTATTCGCGGCCATCCGGGAATGGAAAAACCGCTTTTAGGCGTCAGCCTACGGTAGTGTGACGGCCGCCGCCGCGGCGATACGATTCCGCCCGCTCTGCTTGGCCTGGTAAAGCGCGTCGTCGGCAGCCTTGACCAGCATCGCCGAGTTGATATCGCCGCGCCCGGGCACCACGGACGCGGCGCCGATGCTGATGGTCACCACCTTGTTCGCACGGGAATAGCGGTGAGTGATGGCCAGGCCCTCCACCGAAGACCGCATGGCTTCTGCAACCTGCAGCGCACCGGCAATGTCGGTGTCCGGCAGGATCACCGCAAACTCCTCGCCGCCATAACGCGCCACCAGGTCGGCCGGGCGGCGCAGGCTGCCTTTCAGCATGCGAGCCACCGCCTTCAGACATTCGTCGCCCACCTGATGCCCGTAGCTGTCATTGAACTGCTTGAAAAAATCCACGTCGCAGAACAGCAGCGCCAGCGGACGCCCCTGCCGACAGGCACGGCGCCATTCGGACTGCAGCGTGTCGTCGAACTGGCGGCGGTTCGGAATGGCGGTCAGGCCATCGAGGGACGACAGCCGGGTGAGCTCCTGGTTAGCCTCGTCCAGCTTGCGGGTCAGTACCAACAGCGAATAACGCATCTGGGCGATGCGCTGCATGGCCCGCACCTTGGCCGCCAGCACGGTTTCCGACACCGGCTTGATCAGGTAGTCGTCACCGCCGACGGCAATCCCCTTTTCCAGGTCTTCGTCGCTGGTACGGGCGGTAAGGAACAGGATCGGCGTCCATTCGCCGGCTTGCTCCAGCTGGCGGATACGCCGCGCCACCTCGAAACCGTCCATGCCCGGCATGATGATATCGAGCAGAACGAGGTCCGGACGTTCCTGCTTGAACATCTCGATGCCCTTCTCGCCATTGCGCGCGACGATGGGCTCGATCCCGATCTTGCGCAGTTGATGGGACACCAGCGTCGCACTGGTCAGGGTATCCTCGATCAACAACGCTTTCACTGAACGCTCTCGGACTATAAGTTGGGAATCAAGTCGAAAAGGAGCCGGGCACGGCTCCCTGCAGGCGGATTGTGCCCTAAATGGGCTGGTAATGGCGTTCCCCCAACCCTACAGTGCGCAAGGATTTGTTGCGGAATGGCGCGGCGCGCGGTTTGACCCCCTTACGCACCGACAGCTAGAATCCCGCCTTTGTTTTTTGCGCGACGAATCCTGATGTCCCCAAGAGTTATCGCGCTGCTCCTTTCTCTAGCCTGGGTTGCGCCCTCGCTTGCCGCCGACAACGGCCAGGCGCCGCAGCAACTGGCCCAGGCCCCGTCGCTGCTGCTCGATGCGAACGGCGCGTCGCCAACGACGCAAACCTTCGAGATCCGGGACCAGCATGTCAAGGTGCCGACCATCGATCTGACGGTGGAACCCGACGACCTGTGGGAACGCATCCGCCGCGGCTTCTCGATGCCGGACCTAAACACCGACCTGGTGACCGACCGGCAGATCTACTACATCAACCGCCCCGCCGCCCTGCGCCAGATCTTCAGCCGCGGCCAGCGCTACCTCTACTACATCGTCGAGGAGCTGGAGCGCCGCGGCATGCCCACCGAGCTGGCCCTGCTGCCGATGGTGGAGAGCGCCTTCAACCCGATGGCCCTGTCCTCCGCCCAGGCCTCTGGCCTGTGGCAGTTCGTGCCGTCCACCGGCAAGACCTACCGGCTGGAACAGAACTGGTGGGTGGACGAGCGGCGCGACGTGATCGCCTCCACCAACGCCGCGCTGGACTACCTCCAGTACATCTACGAGATGCACGGCGACTGGCAGCTGGCCCTCGCCTCCTACAACTGGGGTGAAGGCGCGGTGGGCCGGGCGGTGGCCAAGAACCGGGCTGCCGGCCAGCCGACCGAGTACCAGTACCTCAACATGCCGGGCGAAACGCGCTACTACGTGCCCAAGCTGCAGGCGCTGAAAAACATCGTGGCCCAGCCGGAGCTGTTCGGCATCACCCTGCCGTCGATTCCCAACCGGCCCTATTTCGCCACCGTCGAGAGCCGCGTCCCCCTCGACCTGGCGACGGCAGCCCGCCTGGCCGAGACGCCGGTGGAGGAAATCCTCGCCCTCAACCCCGGCTACAAGCGCCCGGTGCTGCCGACCAACGGCACCCAGTCGCTGATCATCCCCGCCAACAAGGTCAACGTCTTCCTCAGCAACCTCGAAAAGCACGACCCGGCCAGCGCCAGCTGGAAGACCTACGAACTGCAGGAAGGCGAAGCCCTCGAAGGCGTCGCCGACCGGCTGGGCATCTCCGCCAGCCGCCTGCGCCAGGTCAATGGCCTGTCACCGCGGGCACGCATCGGCACCGGCTACACGCTGATCGTACCGTCAGAAAGCGACGGCGAGCGCATCACCCTCGCCAACATGCTGCCGACCAAGCCCCAGGCCGGTGCCGTCGAGCCCCCCAGCTTCATCGTCCAGCGCACCGTCATACGCGGCCGCAACGGCAGGGCGACAGTGATCGAACGCAAGGTGCCGGTCGGCGGATCGCCGATCAAACCGTTCGCCCATGGCAGGGCCGAAGCCACGCCCGCCAAGGACAGGGAACAGGAGAAGGAAGCCCCGCACGGCAAGCACGGGAAGAACAAGGACGCCGACAAGCAGGACGAAAAGCCCGCCTCCGAAAAATCCTCCGCAAAAGACAAATCCGCTTCGTCTGCAAAGGAAAAGGACTCCGGCAAGGACAAGCCCTCCGCCAAGGAGAAGCCAGCCACCCACGAAAAATCCCAAGGCAAGGAAAAAGCCGCCGGGAAGGACAAGCCCGCTGACAGCAAGGCGGAAGGTGGCCACAAGGCAGACAAGAAGGACGGTGGCAGCAAGTCCAAGGACGCGAAGGACAGCGCCGGCAAGGACAAAAAGCATCATTGAAGACCGGCGCCCGCCGGGTGCCTCAGGAATGCATATCGGGTGCCAGCAACTCGCGCCCACCAAAGCTTGGCGATGTCCGCCTCAAAAGGAGATGCACCAGCCCTGGCAAGAGAGCCGGAGATCCATGACTGGATTCCGGCATATCTTCCAAGCAGTGGAATGCCCAGTAGCGGCACGACTGAAGGAAACCGGGGCAACCGGTTGTATGTTGCAGCCAGCCAGGACGCGCCGCGTGGAAGCAGTCCAGCTGACTGCACTGTTGGAACCAATAGCGCCCTTATGCATTTGATTTTTCAGCATTTGGATTGGGCTCTTTTATCCACGGCTCGACAGCTGTGCGACGCCACGCATGCCAACCGAACGGCAAAGCCGCGAGCTCCCGCACCGAGCCATCAAGTGCGACGATATCCTCTAGAGTCTGTTGACAATCATGCCAGCCATATGACGGCGGCAGTGATTGCGACGAAAGAGGCGAAGCGTTCGGCGAGTTTGTCGTAACGTGTGGCGACGCGGCGAAATTGCTTGATGCGGCAGAAAAAGCGCTCGATCAAGTTGCGATTCTTGTATTGATGACGATCGAAATGGCGTTGGACACGGCGATGGCTGCGCGGCGGGATGACGGCCTCGATGCCTTGATCGGCGAGATGCCGGAGGATGGCATCGGTGTCGTAGGCCTTGTCCGCACTGAGCGACGCGGGCTGTAGCCCCCCCAGCAGGGGCAGAGCCTGTGGGCTGTCGCCGGCTTCGCCGCCGGTTAAACAGAAGCGGGCGAGCGATCCGAGCCCCTCCACCAGGGCGTGAATCTTTGTACTCAATCCGCCGCGGGATCGCCCGAGCGCTTGATCGCCTTTTTTTTGAGTGCGCCGGCTGCATGCTGGTGGGCACGCACAATCGTGCTGTCGATGAAGACCTCTTCAAAATCCGCATCCTGGGCCAGCTGGGCGAAAACACGATGCCACACGCCGCTGCGCGACCAGCGCGCAAAGCGCTGATAGACACTATTCCAGGGGCCGAACTGCGGGGGCAGATCGCGCCACGGACTGCCTGTCCGAGCAATCCATAACACCGCCTCAACAAACAGCCGGTTATCTGCCGCCGTGCGCCCTGGATCGCTGGCCTTGCCTGGCAGCAACGCGGCTATCCGCTCAAACTGATCGTCACGCAACCACACACGTACCATCCTGACTCTGCCGAAAAGTCAGGATATGACCACAACTTGCCCGCAGTGAACAGCCCCTCGGCAAGTCATTGAATGTGCACGGCGAATTGACAAGCACACGCCATCGGCATTTGCAGAACAGTAATTGTCAACAGACTCTAGGCAGACTCGGACAGCATCTTCAATTTTAGGAGTGTCCCAGCCGAGAAACTGCCACGCGCCATCATTCAGGTTGTGACTCACATGGAGAATAGGCGAACGACCTTCAGCAATCTCGCGCAGCGAAATCGCCAAGTAGTCTTTCGGTGCATCAAACTCCCAGGCGTCCATGGCCCTCTCAACGTGAAAGTGAGCGGACGCCAAAGACGATCCGCTCCAATGGTAGGTTATGCGCTGTCTTTGGCGACCTCACCAGACTCCTGCACGAATACAGCGCATACGTAGCTCCTCTCCCCACAGCGGACCCGCGCGACCAATTGCGTCTCGCAATGGCCATCCAGGTGCCGTCTCGACCAGATGGAGCAAAGACCAAGCAAGCCCAAAGCAATCATCCGGGCCGAAAATTTCCAGGAGCGCCCGCGCTTCCTCATCACTGACAGGGCGCGAGATGGCCTTGAAAGCAATCTCGTATCGTTCAATCAATTCGAGGGCGACGCCCTCCTCGGCTGGCAAGCGACCTAGCGCAGCTAGAGCGCGGACCTCTTCACGCATAACGTTGTATCTATCTATGGACTCCCCCGATTTTGCAAGATGAATGTGCTGTTGGTTTGATGGACAAGCCTGCAGGAATCTATCCGGCCTACTATGGCACCCGTCGGCGCCGGCCCTGATGACATACGCACTACGGAAGCCTTATTAGTTAAACGGTCTGGCGCGGCCAACAACGTTATCAGGCTCTTTCCGTGTCGGTTCGATCCGTCATCCCATCAACACTTTCGCTCGCAAACCTACGGTGGGAAATCACTGGTACTGCGGTTGAAGATCGACAGCCTGTATGGTTCAGGCGGCCACTCGGTACTCGGTTCCCCGAGCAAGCATCGCCCAGATGATCCGGGCATTCCTGGCCGCCAAGGCAACAGCAGCCACATTGTTGCATGCTCTCGATTTCAGGGCCTCGGCCCAGCGGCTTTTCCTGTCCTCCTTGCCGGCCGTCAGGCGCAAGGTTGATCTCGTGCCGTGAATCAGCAAGGTCCGCAGCACCACATCCCCTCGCTTGCTGATGGCGCCAAGCCGGGTCTTGCCGCCGCTGGAGCTTTGCCGGGGCGTGAGCCCCAACCAGGCGGCAAACTGCCGCCCGTTCAGCATGTTGGGCCGGCCCACGGCTTCGCAGATCGCTTCGGCATCGTTGGCGTCGTTCTTGCCGCTCTTGCGGTAGGGGCTGACGAAGAAGGTCAGGACTTCGCCGCGGGATAAGGTCTTTTTGCAGACCGGTTTGCCGTGGCTATCGACACCGTGGAGCTGGAAGACGGATTTGGCAATGTCGAGACCGATGCGGACAAGCTGTTTCATGGCACTTCCTCCTGGTGATCTCAGCCCCATGGCTACTTGGGCCTCAGTGTCACGCTACGGGGTGGGGGAGTCCATTTCATTAGCTAACCGGCGCTGCGCGACTTTATCGCGCAGCGTCCAGCGACCAAAGGGAGCTAGGTTGAGCGCCATGTTATGCGTCTCGCACCACCGAAAGTACGAATTCCGTTTTTGCACGCGTATAGGCCTCTCTATCTGTTCTGTGCTGAACTGCAAGCTCAGTCTTGAGAAGTGAGTAGCGATTTGAGATTTCTGGATCGGAGCGCAATACATCGCGGAAGTGCAAACGTTGGCGCCATTCGGTACCACCGAGGACGACAACGTGAAGGTGATGCGTACGCCGCCCGTTGGCCCAGCGCATGAACCAGCGCCGGTCTGTGAGCGTTGCGTTGAACTCTGCCGATGTGGTGTAGCTTGACCTGAGGAGCGGTTCGACAAGTGACTCCGCCACAGCCATTGATTCAACGCCGGCCAGAATGTCGATGATTGGCTTGGCGGACATGCCTGGGATGGCGGTGCTTCCAAAGTGCTGGATATCGAGAAGTAGCAACGGAAACAGCGAGAAGAGGCGTTCACGCTCAGCGAGGAAAAGAAACGGCCACTCAGGGTCGTACGGGCACAGCGCCACGTCCTCGTGTATCGCTCGCTCCAGAGATTCATCTTCCGTCACTGCACTGCCTCAAGATGCATAACGTTCACGGTAACCGGCCGCCGGAGCCCGAAGGACGGAGGGAACCCGCAAGCGCAGCTTGCAGGCGGTCCGGTTGGCCGAGAGGTTGGGCGTCATGCTCTCAGTCATCTGGTGAGGTACCCTCAACCCAACTGAGCAGATGATTTGCCCGCAACCGATTCTCGTAGCAAGAGCTACAGAAGAGTTGCCAGTCGGCGCATTGATCTGCGAGAGCTGTCCAGCCGCGTTCCTTTGCCAATAGACGGTCGCATTCCTCGCACCACGCTTGCGCAGGTTCTGTGTCGGTTGCTTCGATAGCGTAATAGCCCAACCCGGATTGCTCTCGAAGATGCTTACAAATGAGGCATGACGGCGATGGGCCGTGCTGTGGACACACGATAGGACTCACCTATAGACACTCCCGCGAAGTGCGACTAATGACGCCCAATCGGGATAGGAAGAAGCCTCGCGGCTCCTCCCTCCCACACCACCGGACGTACGGGTCACGTATCCGGCGGTTCGATGAGTTGAATTCCTACCGGGGCGCAAGGCTCGGTAGTCCCAGTGATTCGAAGAAGCGCAGTGGCAGTGCAACGGTCAATGCCGGTGTCTTCGATAACCGCCACGGGCCATGGGCCGACTTGCTGGTGTTCCACGCTTCGCGCACGGAGACCCCGCGCTTGCGTAGTTCCCGGTAGCCGGCCGATCCCCATTGCTTCCAGATGTAGCAGCGCAACTTGCGCCGTACCCATTTGTCCACGTCGCGTAGAGGGCTCAACACCTCGGCGATGCCGAAGTATGCTTTCCAGCCAAGCAGGGTTTCTCTCAGCTCTGCCACGATCACTTTCAAACTGGTGCCTCTTGTACGGCGGGTCAGTTCCCGCACCCGGTCCTTGAGCTTCTCTAGCGGCTTGTCCGCCACCTTCAGCTTGGCACCGTTGCGGCTGACCGTGAAGCCCAAAAACTTGCGGTTTATGGGCCGATCCACCGCGCTTTTCAGCGGATTCACTGTGAGCCGCAGTGAGTCACTGACATAGCGTGCCACGCTCGCCATCACCCGCTCTCCCGACCGCTGACTCTTCACCAGAATATTGGCATCGTCAGCATATCGGGCAAACCAGTGGCCGCGTCGGTCCAGCTCCCAATCCAGTTCATCCAGCACCACGTTGGCCAAGACCGGCGACAGAGGACCGCCTTGCGGCACGCCCGTATGAGTGGGTTCGAGTTTGCCCTCCACACTCACGCCGGCCTTGAGGAAGCGGTTGATCAGGCGTAGCAGATCGGCGTCCGGGCAACGGCTTTTCAGCCGCACCATGAGCCGATCCTGATTGACCCGGTCAAAGAAGGCTTCCAGGTCCATATCCACCACCCAGCCATAGCCCGCCCGGATGCACGCCTGCACATGACGTACTGCCTCATGGGCTGAGCGCCCCGGTCGGAAGCCGTAGCTGTTGGGGTGGAAGTGCGGTTCCCATTGCGCCGAGATCACTTGGGCAATGGCTTGCTGTATGAAACGGTCCAGCACGGTAGGGATGCCCAGTTTGCGCATCTTCCCGTCCGGCTTGGGGATTTCCACGCGCTTGACCGGTTGCGGTCGATACTGCCCCGCCTCCAGTTGCACTCGAATTTCCAGCCAGTGCTGTTTCAGGTACTCCGGCAGTTCATCAACAGTCATGCCGTCGATGCCCGGCGCGCCCTTATTCTGGCGCACTTGCTTCAAAGCGCGTTGCAGGTTGGCCCGCTCCAACACTTGGGCCAGCAACGCTTGGGATGGAATCGAGTCCGGGCGTCCCGGTAATCCAGCGACGAGTTCATCCTGCGGCAGCGCCGCAGCCTGCCGAGGCAGGTGGTCAGATGCAATCCCGTCACTCTTCACCGTGGTCCTTTCTCTCTCATCGTTCGGGCCTTCGGCAGGGGCAGCCCGCCTACTATGCCCTCTGCTGACTCCTCCACGGTATTCAGCGGCCGTTACCAGCCGCCCAGCTTCGATCTTCTGAAGCACCGGGGAGGTCTCCCGGGGTAAGACACGTTACCTTCACTGCATAGACGCCGGATTTACAAAATGTACCCCAACCGCAGATGGAGGGCTTCGCGGTCACGTGCCCGCTCGCCCCAGGTACATCACGCCTCATATCCGGTTTTTGTTCATCGCCCCACAGTTTCGGATTGAGCTTCCTTCAGACCCCGCCTCGCGACGACGCCCTTGCCCTTCTCCTTGCCTTCGGCTCTGCGAAAACCTGGCCATCGGACTTACACCGACGAAGTAACGCGCCATGCCCGGCGCACACGTCTGAAATGAGCGGCCTCGCGCGGCTTTTCGCGCGAGGTCAGCTCGATTGATGGGTTGGGCCTCGTCACCAAAACTTCCACCACGGCGAGCGGGAACGCTTGTAGCGAACCAAAGGAATTGACTCAGGCTCAAGCAGGGAGGAATCGATATAGCCCTCAAGCTGATAGCCGAACTGCTCCTTCAAAGTTGCCTCCCCGAGTTCCAGAGGGTGAAACGGAAACGGGTAACTGTCTTTTTCTTCTTCACTATCAACAGCGGGATGCTCTCCAGACCAGTACGGCTTTTCAAAATGCCAGCGCAGTCCGATGTCCTCCATGATGCCGCTATCCGGGGACAGGCTCAGGGAACGCACTAGCTTTCCGTTTGCCCACGTCGCGTACGCAAACCAATCAACCACGCTGTGCATAGCGTGAAGCGTGACTGTTCCGTTGCCACCAGCAGCGATGAACCTCTGGGGCAGCTTTGAGGGGTAATCGATGCCGAATTCTTTCGCTGCGACCACCGATACTCCCTGAAAGCAGCCTATATGCACTTCATTGTCTGGCGGACATGTGTAGGAAAGATCGCCATCCCCAATTGGTTCGAGCTTCTCGCCAGGGAAGAGAGTATCGGCCAGCTTCTGGGTTGCCTCCCGGTCCAAAGAAGGCTCGGCAGCGAGTGCTTCACGTGCATTCGAGTCTGCAAGTACGAGCATCCAAGTCTTCGCGCCCATAGATCAGTTCCCTCTGTAGGTTAAAGCGGCCCGACGCCTGAGTTAAGCCGCGCCGCGAAGCGGCGTCGGCTTGGACGACTACAAAAGGACTTCCCCCACCCGCCCGGTGGGCTTGCCACCCAGCATCTCGGTGCCAAGATTGAATTGCTGAAGTTCATTCTTTACGGCGAGGAGGGAAGTCAAAATGGATACTACGACTGTTGGTGTGGATCTGGCAAAGAACGTCTTCGTGGCCTGCGTGGCAGACTGCACCGGTCGGATCGTGGAACGGCTGGAGTTCAACCGATCGGGCTTTCTGACGTGGCTCAGCACGCTGCCGACGGGCACAGTGATCGGTATGGAAGCGTGTGGCAGCGCCCACCATTGGGGCCGCACGGCGCAGCGTCTGGGCTTGGCTCCGCGCCTGATGGCTGCCGAGTTCGTCCGCCCCTATCGCAAGCGCCAGTCGGTCAAGAACGACAGAGCTGATGCTGAGTGTGGCTCGGCCTCGCGCCCAGTCAGTCGGGCAGCGGGGGCAAGACGAAGCTTGGTCGGATCACGCGGCGAGGGGACGACTACTTGCGCACTCTGCTTGTGCAAGGTGCGCGTAGCGTCTTGGCGGCGACGCTTCGAAAGCAGCGGCGTGAATCTCCTGAAAAGCTGACTCGTCTGCAACAGTGGATCGTCGTGCTCAACGGACGGATCGGCTACCACAAGACCTTGGTCGCCATCGCCAACAAGCACGCCCGGCAACTGTGGGCGGTGCTGGCGAAGGGCGAGTCCTACAACCCACAGGCCTGGCAACGGGGCTGAGTCACCGAGCAATGGCAACTGCACATCAGCGATAGACGAACAGGTCAGACCGACCAGCAGAGAGCCTGGCTAACCTGATGGCGGATCAAAAAGAGAAACGGCTGATTGAATCGCCCCGGGTTTCGCGGAGGCTCCTACTCTTGAGAAGATGGAGCCATGAAAAAGACAACGAAATACGCCCCGGAAGTACGTGAGCGTTCAGTGCGGATGGTGTTCGAGCAGCGCAGTGAGCACCCGTCGCAATGGGCAGCGATCCAGTCGATTGCAGCGAAGATCGGTTGCACGGCCCAGACACTGCACGCCTGGGTTCGGCAGCACGAGCGGGATACCGGACAGCGGGACGGGGTCAGCAGTGCCGAGACCGCACGGATCAAGGAACTGGAGCGGGAGGTTCGGGAGCTGAAACGGGCCAACGAGATCCTGCGCCTGGCTAGCGCATATTTCGCGCAGGCGGAGCTCGACCGCCGCAACAAGTGACCCACGACTTCATCGACATGCACCGGGAGCGTCTCGGGGTCGAGCCGATCTGCAAGGTCTTGCAGGTTGCCCCGTCGGCGTATCGACGCCGGGCGGCACGTCGGCGCAACCCTGATCTGCGTAGCGCCCGGGCGCTGCGCGACGAACGCTTGATCGGGGATATCCAGCGGGTCTGGCAGGCCAATCTGCGGGTGTATGGCGTGCGCAAGGTGTGGCGGCAGTTGCAGCGGGAAGGCATCGAGGTGGCTCGCTGCACCGTCGAACGTCTGATGCGGGCCGAGGGACTTGTCGGCGCCCGGCGTGGAAGCGCCGTCCGCACGACTCGCGCGGATCCCGCTGTGCCTTGTCCGCTGGACCGGGTCAATCGGCAGTTCGTGGCCGAGCGCCCGAATCAGCTCTGGGTCTCCGACTTCACGTATGTCTCGACCTGGCAGGGATTCGTGTACGTCGCCTTCGTCGTCGATGTGTTTGCCCGCTACATCGTCGGCTGGCGCGTCAGCCGCTCCATGCACACCGAGTTCGTGCTGGACGCACTGGAGCAAGCCTTATGGGCACGCCAGCCCCAGCGGGATGCCCTGATCCATCATTCGGATAGAGGGTCGCAATACGTGTCCATCCGCTACACCGAGCGACTCGCCGAGGCGGGCATCGAGACGTCGGTTGGCAGCAAGGGGGACAGCTACGATAACGCCTTGGCCGAGACGATCAACGGACTCTACAAAGCAGAGTTGATCCATCGCCGTGGCCCATGGAAAAGTGCTGAAGCGGTGGAACTGGCAACCCTCGAGTGGGTGGCCTGGTTCAACCATCATCGGCTGCTCGCCCCTATTGGCTACATGCCGCCGGCTGAAGCTGAGGCAAACTATCACCGCAGTCAAACCGCTCAGGCTGTCATGGCCTGACTTAAACCAAATGGCCTCCGCGAAACCCGGGGCGATTCATATCCCTGTTTCCCTGATCCCGCCGACGAACGATTGAGGCCTGCTGGTGCGGTTAGTCGCATGGCCCCGGGCGAGACCCGATCAAGGCCGATTAGAGAGAGGCAGTCTGTCTGTCCGATCCGTCGAGTGCGTGCAGTGCCAGGGAAGGAAAAGCGGTAGGCAGGAAAGAAAAACCGGCCTGGCGGCCAGTCATTGGAAAATCGTGCTTGACGGGGAAGTCCTTAGAGCACTGTTAGGCAGGTGGCGGCTCAAGTTCTCTCCAGCGCGATGAGAACGCCAAGAGACGACGCCTTCACGTCCGTCGTGACGCCGGGGCCTTTGACCCGGAGCACCAACTGAGCAGAACCAACCCATCTCGGGACAACCTCGCTTCCTTCCTCGGGCAATTGCAGGACGCGCGCGGAACGGCCGTTGCGAACGACCCAGACTTCGATGGCAGGGGACTCGCCGCCAAAGTGAGGGCCATAGACCACCTCGCGGACCTCGGCAGTGCATGTGCCGTCGGGCGAGGTGGCACGCGAAAGCACGGCCATCTCGGGAGCCCGGGAGCACGCGCATAGAGCTGTTGCTGCAGCAAGAATAAGGAGTCGAAAGCAGACTGAGACCATTTCGGCATAACGTTCAAGGTCAGGGACGCTGCGCGGCCTTATCGCGCAGCGTCCCCTGCACCGCCGGGTTAGCCGTCGGTTGGGGTAAGCTGAAGAGGTTCAACGAATTGAACCTCAAACTCTTCACATTCGATTTCATCAGGCACCTCCCAAAGGCTACTCGCCATCTCGAATACGTGATCTGGTACTACCATCGAAAACGTTGCGCCCTTTTCAGTATTTCTCAGGCGTACTCGTTCGCGCCGGACATCAATTGGTGCGTCCAGCACGTAAATGAGCGGGACATAGCCTAAGTCTTGTACTTTGCGGCAAAACTCAACACGCGGCGCATGCTGAATAAGTCCGAGTTCAAGAATGACATCCTTCTCCGACGCGAGAAGCCGCTGACTGTGGCACCAGATAAGATCAACTAGCCTCTCTTTCCGCTCAATGTACCAAGGCACAAAGTCTCCAGAGGGACGGTCAGGACTAAATAGGTTTGCAAACCACTCGTCAAGCGCAATGTGGACGCCGTTAGTACGCGATGCCAGCACAGCAGCGAAAGTGGACTTTCCAGAACCGACTGGGCCTTCAATTAGGTGGACGGTGGGCATGGCAAATGCATTGCGCGTGGTGAGACGGCTAACGTTCAAGATCACCGGTCTTGCGCGGTTTTATGCGCAAGACCGGTGGATTGCAGGGGTGGGCATCATGACGGACTACAGCGAGCGACCGTCGAAGTGCTTAACGGGAAGCGACGACAACTCGACATCTTCAAGGCAACGGGCGTTGACCATGACCATTGACCTGCCCGAGAGAACACCTTCGGCAAACGTATGAATCCCGCACGTTGGGCAGAAGCGATGCTTAATGGTTTGCCCGCCGAATGTGTAGGTGGCTACCTTTTCCGAAGACGTGAGCAGGTGAAAACTTGTCGGTGAAACGCCCCACTGAAGCGCGCCCTTCTTTGAACAAATTGAACAGTTGCACTCTATAACCTGCGTAAGTTCACCCTCGACCTCGAAGGCTACTTGACCGCAGTGACAGCTACCTTTGTATTTCACTTGTGGACTCCTTTGTATATTGCAAACAGCGGCGGGAAGATGAGCTGCGTGGATGATGACACCCAATTTTTTCTGGCGACAGTTCTGCCGGATAACACGGCCGGCAAGTTATTTTTCAAAATTTCAGACTATGCTGAACGCAAATTAACACAGCAGAAAAAGCAACAGCCTACTTCCTTGCCCTAATGGCTGCTATCTGGATCGGGACGCAACCCTCCGCTGCTGGCCGACTCCTGCCGCCCATTGTTGGCCATGCATGAACGTCCTCGCAGCGGAGCAGTTCACAATTTTCAAATCTGGCAATCAGCTTTCCGCCCGCCAAGTGCAGTTGCTGTCCTTGCTGGCCATGACCTATGGCGATGCGGGCGATGTCTTCCGGCGCATGAATCCGACGGGCCACACCATCCTATCGAAGCCGCGGGCCAGCCGGATTGATCGCTTCCTCGTCTTTGCGCCCATCGCGCGGCGAAGACCTGCACGTCGGGCATGCTTGCCTTCACTCGTCTCCCCGCCGCATGGGCCCGCGCCCCCCTCGGAGGTACTCGCGACCTCCTCCGAAGTACTCGCGACCCTCCCGGAGGTACTCGCGACCCCGACCGGGGTAGTCCGTCCTATGTCGGAGACCCTCGATTGAGTACGAGGGATAGGACGGGTCTGTCTCCGGGCTGCTCGCGAGGAGCTCCGGGATGGTCGGTCTCTATCCCGGTGGGCCTCGCGAGCAGCTTTCGGATAGGGCAGGAGTATCGGCGGGATAGGGGTGGTCTGTCCCGGAGGGGCTCGCGAGAGCTTCCCGGACAGGGCAGGACATTCGCCGGGCTCCTCGCGAGGAGCTTCCGGATGGTCGGGACAGGTTCGGAGGCTGCTCAGTCCCTCTTTTCAGTACAAATGACAGCGTACGACACGGGTCGGTGACTGCCGGGTCTCCCCGGGATAGGCCTGACGACACACGTCCATGGCCTGGCTGCAGCGGGGATGGAAATGGCAGCCGGTGGGCGGGGCCAGCGGAGACGGCAGATCCCCATGGTTCTCCCCGGCTACGGGCACCACCCCCACCTCGCGGCCATCGACCCGCAGCACTGCCGCCAGCAGCATGCGCGTATAGGGGTGGCTGGGCGCTCTCAGCACTTCCTCCACACTCCCCTGCTCGACGATCCGCCCCAGGTACATCACCGCCACATGGTGAGCGAGATAATCCACGACGGCCAGGTTGTGGGTGATGAACAGGTAGGACAGGCCGTATTCGGCCTGCAGCTCCCGCAGCAGGTTGAGGATCTGCGCCTGCACCGACACATCGAGGGCGCTGGTCGGTTCGTCGCAGACGATCAGCTTCGGCGATACGGCCAGCGCGCGGGCAATGGCGATGCGCTGGCGCTGCCCGCCCGAGAATTCGTGGGGAAAACGATCACGCATCGCCGGGTCCAGGCCCACCCGCTTGAGCAGGGCGTCGATCCTGGCCGCGCGCGCTTCGGCGGTCTTTTCCACCTTGAGGGCCACCATCCCCTCCTCCAGGATCTCGCCGATCCGCATGCGCGGATTGAGGGAGCTGAAGGGGTCCTGGAAGATCATCTGCAGATCCCGCCGCAGGGGCTGCCACTCACGGGGGCTGAGTTCGAGCAGTTCGTGGCCGCCATAGCGGGCCGAGCCTCCGGTGGCCGGCAGCAGGCTGAGCAGCGCCTTGCCCGCGGTGGTCTTGCCGCAGCCCGACTCGCCGACGAGGGCCAGGGTTTCCCCGGCCGGTACTTTCAACGACACCCCGTCCACGGCCTTCACGTAGCCGACGACCCGGCGGAACAAGCCCTTGCGCACCGGAAAATGGACTTGCAGGCCTTCGACCTCCAGCGCCCCGCCGACTGTGGCCGGGCCCGCGGCAGCGGATTCGACGCCGGCCGGCGACTCCGGCAGCCAGCCAATCGGCGCGGCCGGATCGTACAGATGGCAGCGCACGGTCTGGTGGCCGACGGTGTACATGGCTGGCTCCACCTGGCGGCACAGGTCTTGTGCCTGGGGGCAGCGGTCGGCAAAACGGCAGCCCTGCCGATGGGTACCAAGGCGCGGCACCTGACCGCGGATGGTTTCCAGCGCTTTGCCCCTCTGGGCCTGGGTGGGCAGGGCCGCGAAGAGTTTGCGGGAATACGGATGCAGCGGCGCGCGGAAGAAGTCCTCCCGCTCGCCGGTCTCCACCAGTTCGCCGGCGTACATCACGCCGACCCGGTGCGCCATGCGCGCCACCACGCCCAGGTCATGGGTGATCAGCAGCATGCCCATGCCGCGTCGGGCCTGCAGGTCGGCGAGCAGGTCCAGCACCTGGGCCTGGATGGTCACGTCCAGCGCCGTGGTGGGCTCATCGGCGATCAGCACCTCCGGGTCGCCGGCCAGCGCAATGGCGATCATGACGCGCTGCTTCATGCCACCGGACAGCTGGAAAGGGTATTCGCCGAGACGTCGGCGCGCGTCGGGAATGCCGACCGCGTCGAGCAGGCGCTCCGCCTCGTCCCAGGCGGGCTTGCCGTGCATGCCCCGGTGGCGGACCAGCACCTCGCCGATCTGATCGCCGACCGTCATCACAGGATTGAGACTGGTGGCCGGCTCCTGGAAGATCATCGCCAGCCGGCGGCCCCGGATGTCGCGCATCCGCACTTCGGGCAGGCTCTGCAACACTTCGCCGCCGAGCCTGACGCTCCCGTTCGAGATCCGGCCTCCGCTCGGCAACAGCCGCATGCAGGCCAGCGCCGTCATCGATTTGCCGCAGCCGGATTCGCCGACCAGCGCCAGCGTGCGTCCCGCCGCCACCTCGAAGCTGATGCCATCCACCGGGCGGACGCGCTTGCCGGCGTTCCGCAGTTCGACCTGCAGGCCATTCACCTGCAACAGCGCCTGATTGTCCGAGTCCAATCCATTCATTCCAAAAAAAACGGACCGCAGAGCGGCCCGTTCAGCGAGTTCAGGTTGGCCGGAGCCGGAATGAAACCGACCTGCCGACCACCCGTCTCATCAGTGGTGATGGCCGCCATCACCGTGGACATGGCCATGGCCGATTTCTTCGGCGCTGGCTGCACGCACGCTCTTGACGGTGATGTCGAAGACCAGCGCAGTGCCGGCGAGGGGATGGTTGCCATCCACCACGACCTTGCCGTCGGCGATGTCGGTGATGCGGTAGACCATTTCGTCCTCGCCATCTTCGCCGACACGCTCGAAGGACATGCCGACCTCGATGTTGTCGGGGAACAGGCTAGCCTCTTCCACCAGCACCAGTTCTTCGTCGTATTCGCCAAAGGCGTCTTCCGGCTGCAGCTTGACCTTCAGGCTGTCACCGGCGTTCTTGCCGTGCAGGGCCTCCTCGATCACGGTGAAGATGCCGTCGTAACCGCCATGCAGGTACACCAGCGGATGCTGGCCGTCGTCGATCACGTTGCCATCCGGGTCGGTAACCTTGTAGTCAAGCGTGACGACCGTGTTCTTGGCGATTTCCATTTACATTCCTTGAGTTGAGTTGCTTTATCAGCTGGAAGACTTCGGCGGCATGGCCGCGCGGATTCACATCGTGCAGCACATGCTGCACCACCCCGTCACTGGAGATGATGAAGGTCGAGCGACGCACGCTGCGCTTGGCGACCCCATCCACCACCGCCGACAGCCACACACCGTAAAGCCGGCAGACCTCGCCGTCCTCGTCGGACAGCAATTCCACCGACAGGCCGTGCTGGTCGCGGAAATCGGCATGGGTCAGGCAGTCGTCGGGACTGATGCCGATCACCATGCAGTGTTCCTGCTCGAAGTCGGCATCGTGGTCACTGAAATCGATGGCCTGGCGCGTGCAGCCGGGGGTGTTGTCACGGGGATAGAAGTACAGGACTACGTGTCTGGAACCCAGCACCGACGCCAGATCGAACATCTCCATGTCGGCATCGGGCAGGGAAAAGAGCGGAGCGGGCGAGCCTTCAGAAGGCGACGCGGGCGAGTCGGAGGATTCTAACCGAGCAGCGCTGAGAACTCTACCCGAAGCGTGTTGCGGGCCGACGAACATGGGCATCTCTCCTCCGGGGGCTGGGCTCTCGCGAACCCGTGCGGGTTGGGGTGAAATCTATCTATGTGGCGTGCCTTGTCTACGAAATCTGTTGGCTGGTGTTCCGGATGCCAGCTTGCCACACCTGCATCAATCAGGAGAAGGCATGCTCTTGAATGGATAGTCCACCGGGGGCGGAGGCTCAAGTCATTTATGCCCGGAGCCCGCAGTTTGTCACGCTTCCCGAGGCTCGGCTCCCGGTTGGCAAAGGCACGCCCGGCTTGCCATCCGTCGCAACCTGTATAAAATTACACAAGACTCACAGGAGCCCTCAATGTCCGACAATCTCACCCCCCGCCAACAGGAAATCCTCCAGCTGATCCGCGACACCGTGGAGCAGGAAGGGCGTCCGCCGACCCGGGCCGAGATCTGCACCGCCTTCGGCTTCCGCTCCCCCAACGCGGCGGAAACCCATCTGCGTGCCCTGGCCGCCAAGGGCGTCATCTCCCTGGAAGAAGGCCGCGCCCGCGGTATCCGCCTGAAGGAAGCCCTCGGCCTGCCACTGATCGGGCGGGTCGCCGCCGGCAGCCCCATTCTCGCCGCCGAGCACGTGCAAGGCCGCTACCAGGTGGATCCGGGCCTGTTCTCCCCGCGCGCCGATTACCTGCTGATGGTGCGCGGCCTCAGCATGCGCGACGCCGGCATCCTCGACGGCGACCTGCTGGCCGTCCATCGCACCACCGAAGTCCGGGACGGGCAAATCGTCGTCGCCCGCGTGGAGGACGAAGTCACCGTCAAGCGCCTGGCCCGCAAAGGCCCCATCGTCGAGCTGCTGCCGGCCAATCCGGACTTTGAACCCATCGTCGTGGACACCCGCAACGACCAGCTGGAGATCGAAGGCATCGCCGTCGGCCTGATCCGCAACGACAGTTTCTGACCACCGGCATCGCCTGAACCACGCCATGGCCGCCCCCGCCCTATCCCTGGACAACCTTGTCTGGCGCGGCGACCGGCTGGCCACGCCGGCCCTGCCGGGGCGGCCGACCGGCCATGCCGCACTCGACGCAGTCCTGCCCGGTGGCGGCTGGCCCCTCGCCGCGCTGAGCGAACTGCTGCTGCCCCGCAATGGCGTCGGTGAACTGGGGCTGTTGCTGCCCCTGCTCGCCAACGTGCCGGCAGGGCGCTGGGCGGCCTGCATCGCCCCGCCCGGCCTGCCCTATGCGCCGGCCCTGGCGGCGGCCGGGGTTCCCCTCGAACGCCTGCTCATCGTCCAGCCCGAGAGTCCGGCCCACGCCCGCTGGGCGGCCCGCCAGGCCCTCGACTCCCGCAGCTGCGAGGTGGTCCTGCTATGGCTGGCCGACGCCGACATGGGCGCCCTGCGCCGCCTGCAACTGGCCGCCGAGGAAAGCGGCACGCCGCTGATCCTGCTCCGCCCAGAAAGCGCGGCCCATCAACCCTCGCCAGCCGTCCTGCGGCTGGCCCTCAGCCCCTGCCGCGGCGGCCTCGGGATCCGCATCCTCAAGCGCCGCGGGCCGCAACTGGCCGCCCCCCTGGCGCTCGAACTCCCGTGGCCAGGCGGTGGCACACGGCCCGACGGCGGCCTCGAACATCCTTCGACGGCAACGATCGATCCGCAGCAGCCCTCCTCCCCCTCCGGCAAGCATGCTCTGGTGCGCCCTTTACCTCCCCGATCTGCCCCTCCAGGTCTTCACGCGGGGGCGCAGTGAGGCCGCCCCGCTTGCGGTCCTCGATGGCCACCCTCGCCGGCGGGTGGTGGCCGCGGATCCGGCGGCAATGGCGCGCGGCGTGGAGCCAGGGCTTGGGCGGGCCAGCGCACTGGCCATAGCGCCGGAGCTGTGCCTGGTCAACCGGCAGCCCGCCCTCGAGCACGCGGCGCTGATCGACATAGCCACCTGGGCCGGACGTTTCACCCCGGCCATCAGCCTCGACCCGCCCCACGCCATCCTGCTGGAGGTGGAAACCTGCCTGCGCCTGTTCGGTGGGCTCGTTCCACTGGGCCGGCAGATCACCAAGGGCATCGAGGAACTAGGTTTCCACGCCCGCCTGGCGGTTGCACAGACACCGCTGGCGGCCCGCTGGCTGGCCCGTTTCGGCGCTGGGGATGACGCCGGAAAAGCACTGGCGGCGCGGCTCGATCCGCTGCCGCTGATCGCCCTCGCCGACGGCACGCCGGTCAGCCCCGACAGCCTGGACCTGCTCACCGGTACCGGCCATGCCAGCCTGGGAGAGGTGTGCCGCCTGCCGCGCCACGGTCTGGCCCGGCGCCACGCCCAGGCGGTCACCGACGCCCTCGACCGGGCTTACGGGCGCATCCCCGATCCGCGTCCGTGGTTCTCTCCGCCCGAACGCTATGCGTCCCGCCTGCCGCTGCCGACTCCGTCCGATCAGGTGGACACCCTGCTGTTCGCCGCCCGCCGCCTGCTCGCCGGCCTGGCCGGTTGGCTGGACGCCCGCCAGGCCGGCATCGAACGCTTTACGCTGGTCCTGGAATTCGAGCGCAACAGCCAGGCGCCGGAAGCGCCGCTGGAAATCGTGCTGGGCACCCTCTCCCAGGACATGCAGCGCTGCCAGCTGCTGGCCCGCGAGCACCTGAACCGCCTGCCCCTGCCGGCCGCCGTCGACGCCCTGCGCCTCACCGCCGACGAACCCCGTCCGCTGGCACCGCCCGCCGGCGAACTCTTCCAGGGCGATGACGGCCAGCCGGGCGATGCGGGCCTGTTGCTGGCCACCCTGCGGGCCCGTCTCGGCGACCAGGCTGTGCGCTGCCTCGCCTCCCATCCCGACCACCGCCCCGAGAAGGCCTGGCGCTGGGTCGAACCCCAGTCGCCGGACCGCAGCCGCGGCCGCCAAGAACCGCCGCCGCTGCCGGCTTCGCCGCGCCCCTTATGGCTGCTGCCGGAGCCCCGACCGATTCCGGCCCCGCCGCCGTGGACGCTCCTCGCCGGTCCGGAACGCATCGCATCCGGCTGGTGGGATGGGCCCGAGGCCACAGTACGCCGGGACTACTTCGTCGCCCGCAGTCAGGATGGCGGCCTGGCCTGGGTTTTTCGGGACGGCGTCGCGCCCCATTACTGGTATCTCCACGGCCATTTCGCCTGAGAGCCGTCGACACGGCTGGGCTAGACTACGCGGCTCATGAAATCGCCCTCCTCATCCCCCCTCGCCCGGCGCATCCTCGAGCTCGCCTGGCCGGTGCTCGTCGCCCAGTTGTCGTCCATGACCCAGATGGTCAGCGACACCGTCCTGAGCGGCCACTATGGCACCACCGATCTGGCCGCCGTCGCGGTCGGCAGCGGCATCTACATCTCCATCGTGATGCTGCTGGTCGGCATCCTGCAGGCCGTCTCCCCCACCGTCGCCCATCACGTCGGCGCGGCGCGCCACCAGGACATCGCCCCGACCCTCCAGCAGGGCTTCTGGCTGGCCCTGCTGCTGGCCGTTCCCGGTGTGCTGCTGCTCACCCGGCCGGACTGGCTGATGCAATTCAGCGAGATGAGCCCCGAGATCGAAGCCCGCGCCCGTGCCTACCTGGGCACCATCGCCTGGGGCCTGCCGGCGGTGCTGCTCTACCGCACCTTCTATGCCTTCACCAATGCGCTGGGGCACAGCCGGGTGCTGATGGTGATCAGCCTGGTCACCACCACGGTGCACATCCCGCTGTCGTGGGCGCTGGTCAACGGCCATCTCGGAATGCCTCCTCTGGGCGGCACCGGCTGTGCGGTCTCCAGCGCGGTCGTCGGCTGGCTGGCGCTGGTCAGCGCGCTCTTCCACATGGCTCGATCGCCGGCCTATGCCCGCTACCGGCTTTTTGCCCACTGGCAGGCTCCGCATCCACGGGTACTCTCGGATCTGCTACGGTTAGGCCTGCCGATGGGCTTCTCGAGTTTCGTGGAGATCACCGCCTTCACGCTGATCGCCCTGCTCGTCGCCAAACTGGGCGCCTCGGTGGTCGCCGGCCACCGCATCGTCGGCAACCTGGGAGCATTGATTTACATGCTCCCGCTGGCGCTCGCCATCGCCACCCTCGTGCTGGTCGGCCAGGCCGTCGGCGCCCGCGACGGCCGCGGCGCACGCCATGCGGCCAAGGTCGGCGTCATCCTGGGCGCGGGCCTGTCCACTGCGGTCGCCACCGTCATCTGGCTCGCCCGCGAGCCGATCTTCGCCGCCTACACGTCTGACCCGCAGGTTCAGCAACTCGGCATTTCCCTACTGATCTACATCTGGCTCTACCAGCTCTTCGACGCCATCCAGACGGTGGCCGCCCATGCGCTGCGCGGCTACAAGATCACCTTCGGCCCGATGCTCGTACACACCCTGTGTTTCTGGGGGATCGGCCTGGCCGGCGGCTACGGTCTGGCCTTCTACGGCATCGGCAACATGCTGCCGCCCCAGGGCGTGGCAGGTTTCTGGCAGGCCACGGTGCTCAGCAACATCGCCGCGGCCGTGCTGTTCAGCGCCTACCTGTACCGCGTGGCGCGGCGCCTCTGAACGAAGGGAGCGCGCTGCGCGCTCAGACTGTGGCCGTCAGCCAGGCCTCGCGCAAGGCCTTGGCCTGGCCCGAGCTGCGCTCCGCAAAGGCCAGTTTGGCGGTGTCCGCCGGCACGGCCTGAAGCTCCACCTCGAACGCCATCAGCTCGTCGCGCCGGAAGGCATGCACATGCATCGTCTCGCCGGCCAGCCGGCGGGCCAGCAGCTTGTCCAGGTTGGCGTTGGTGACGCGGAGGCCATCCAGCGCGACCAGCACATCCCCCGCCGACAGGCCGGCCGCCTGGGCTGCACCGCCGTCGTAGACATTGGCCAGCTTGACCGCATCGCCGTCGGCCGTGGTGCGCACGCCCAGGCCCGGACTGCTGTTCGGCACCTCCCACGTCAGGGTCAGGCCAAGCCGCTTGAGCCAGACATCCAGCGGGAGCTCATCGGTGCCTTCGACCAGTTCCCGCAGCCAGCGCCCCAGCGCCGGCCCGCCGAGTTCTGCCGCCAGCGCGAAGAGGCCCTCCTCTTCGACGCCGACGCCGGTGAGCCCGTGGCGCTGCCACAGGGTGCGCATCAGGTCGTCCAGGCTGCGGGCGCCCTTGCTGTCCGCGCGCAAACGCAGGTCAAGCAACAAGGCCACCAACGAACCCTTGGTGTAATAGCTGACGATGGCGTTGGGGCTGTTCTCGTCCTGGCGGTAATACTTGGTCCACGCCTCGAAGGAGGACTCCGCCACACTCTGCTTGCGGCGGCCGCAGCCCTTGTGCACCTGCGTGACGGTCTTCGACAGCAGCGCCAGGTAATCCTTGGCGGAGATTCGCCCGCTGCGTACCAGCATCAGGTCGTCGTAGTAGGACGTGAAGCCTTCGAAGGCCCACAGCAGGCGTGTGTAGCCTTCCTGCGTCAGGTCGTAGGGCACGAATGCCGCCGGCTTGATGCGCTTGACGTTCCAGGTGTGGAAGTACTCGTGGCTGCACAGGCCAAGGAACTGCCGGTAGCCCTCGGTCGCCTCGTCCATGCCGGCGTAAGGGAGATCATTACGGCTGCACAGCAGCGCGGTGGATGCCCGGTGCTCAAGGCCGCCGTAGCCGTCGCCCACCGCCATGGTCAGAAACACGTAACGGTCCATCGGCGCCGGCTCGCCGAACAACCTGATCTGCGCCTCGCAGATCGGCTTGAGATCGGCAACCAGACGCGTCATATCGCAATCGTGGCGTCCGGTGATGGCCACCGCGTGGGGCACGCCGCAGGCGTCGAATTCGGCG
The DNA here is from genome assembly GCF_056724025.1 of Zoogloea sp. JDB1. Classification (NCBI taxonomy): domain Bacteria; kingdom Pseudomonadati; phylum Pseudomonadota; class Betaproteobacteria; order Rhodocyclales; family Zoogloeaceae; genus Zoogloea; species Zoogloea sp. JDB1. Next base: position 3,539,496 of record NZ_CM161496.1, on the reverse strand, counting down.
AGCGAAAACGTGCCCATCTCGACCGGGTGGTCGATCAGCTCGTCGTAATTGTCCGCCCGGTACAGGCCAAAACCGTAGCGCTCCGCCGCACCGGCTTCCCCGGCCGCTTCCGGCAGGCTGGTGGCCACGCGCCAACCCGCATCCTTCAGGCCCCGCGGCGGACGGATGTCCACGAAGTGGGGCTGCGCCTCGCAGCCATGCACCTTCAGGAAGACGCTGGTGCCATTGAAGAAGCCGTGGGTCTGGTCCAGGTGTGCGGTGCGCACCGATAGATCCCACGCATACACCGTGTAGTTCACCGTCACCGGTTCGTCCAGCCCCGCCGGTAACACCCAGGTGTGCTTGTCCCGCTTGACCACCGCCAGATGGCGGGCGCCCGCCTTGGCGCTCAGGCTCACGATGTTTTTGGCGAACTCGCGGATCATGTAGCTGCCGGGAATCCAGGCTGGCAGGCTGAGAACCTGCCCTGCCGGGTCCGGGCGCTCGATGCGCAGGGTGATGTCGAACAGATGGGCGGCCGGCTGTGCGGCCTGGATAGTGAACCGGACGGAGCAAGGCATGGAGTCGATCTGGGCGGAAATGTGACGGAGCCGTGATTCTACTCGCCACACGGCGCCTGGCGCGCCTCCAACGCACCCGTCATCAGGGGATGAAGGGCAGATCGATCAGGTCGCTGCGCGCGGCGCCGGCCGTCATCTGACGACACAGGACGATGAACTCACGCATACCGGCGGTCACGTACTTGCGCTTGTGGGTGACGAACTGGAACTGGCGGCGCAGGTCCAGTTCCGGCGTCTCCACCGGTACCAGGCTGCCGCGCCGGAAAGCCTCGCGCAGCGCCAAGCGGGAAATGCAGCCGATGCCCACACCACTTTCCACCGCCCGCTTGATCGCCTCGGTGTGCTCCAGCTCCAGGCGCACCTTGAGCTCGCCATTGAAATGGCGCAGCGCCTGGTCGAAGGTCTCCCGCGTCCCAGAACCGCTCTCGCGCAGGATCCAGTCCTGGTCGGCCAGCTCGTCGACGCCGATCCGCCCCGCCTTCGCCAGCGGATGCGAAGGCGCGCAAAAGACCACCAGTTCGTCCTCCACCCACGGTTCCACCAGCAAGTCGGCGTGCCGGCAGGTGCCCTCAATCAGCCCCAGATCAAGCTCGTAATGAAGCAGCTGATCGACGATGGTCGTCGAGTTGTGCACCTTCAGCTTCACTTGCGCGCTGGGGTGGCGGCGCAGGAAATCGGCGGCGATCAGCGTCGCCAGGTAGTTGCCGACGGTCAGCGTTGCACCGATCTGCAGGGGCCCGAAGTCGGTCTGCCGGGCCAGCAGGGATTCGATCTCCACCGCATGTTCGAGCAGTTGCACCGCGTGGGGCAGCAGCACCTGCCCCAGCTCGTTGAGGCGCAGGGACTTGCCGATGCGGTCGAACAGCTGGGTGTCGAACTGGCGCTCGAATTCACCGAGTGCCGTGCTCGCCGCCGACTGGGACAGGGCAAGTTCGTCCGCTGCCCGCGACACGCTTTCCTGGCGCGCCACCGCGACGAAGATCTCCAGCTGACGTAAGGTGTATTTCATATCTGCAAAACAGAATATGTATATAGATACAATCCATTTTACCGATCTTACAGGCAGGTTAAAATTGCTGCACTACCGCAATCCAATCCATCATCGCCGCCATGAGCAAACTGAGCACCCAGACCGTCCTTTCCGTCCATCACTGGAACGAATCCCTGTTCAGCTTCAAGGTCACCCGTGACGCCGGCCTGCGCTTCGACAACGGCCAGTTCGTGATGATCGGCCTGGAAGTGGAAGGTCGCCCGCTCACCCGCGCCTACAGCATCGCCAGCCCCAACTACGAGGAGCATCTGGAGTTCTTCAGCATCAAGGTCCCCAACGGCCCGCTGACCTCCCGCCTGCAACACCTCCAGCCGGGCGACCCGATCGTGATCAGCAAGAAGCCCACCGGCACCCTGGTGCTGTCCGATCTGCTGCCCGGCCGCAACCTCTACCTGTTCTCCACCGGCACCGGCCTCGCCCCGTTCATGAGCGTGATCCAGGATCCGGAAACCTACGAGCGCTTCGAAAAGGTCATCCTGCTGCACGGCGTGCGCTATGTGTCCGAGCTGGCCTACAGCGAGTTCATCGAGCAGGAACTGCCGCAGAACGAATTCTTCGGCGAGGAAGTGCGCAGCAAGCTGGTGTACTACCCCACCGTGACCCGCGAGGAGTTCCGCAACCAGGGCCGCGTGACCGAAGTGATCACCACCGGCAAGCTCTTTGAAGACACCGGCCTGCCGACCATCGACCCGGCCCAGGACCGCGCGATGATCTGCGGCAGCCCGGCCATGCTCGACGACTGCTGCAAGATGCTCGACGGCCTTGGCTTCAAGATCTCCGAGCACATCGGCGCCCCCGGTGACTACGTGATCGAACGGGCCTTCGTCGAAAAGTAATAACAAGCACGCCCAACCCCAGCAAAGTCCGGCTCCGGCCGGACTTTGTCGTTTACCGCCCCGCCGGTTCGGCCAGCCGGGTGAGCATGCGCCGCACCGCGATCATCTGCGGCCCCTTCTGCGTGGCGTAATCCGGCGATCCGTAGCCCCACCAGTCCCAGCACCCCTTCGGGTTGTAGAGCCAGCGCCACGAACCCGAGGCCAGGCCACTACGCGCCGCCACCTGCGGATACAGCACGATCAGCCGGTTCGCCTCGGCCCACTCGTTGTAGCCGGCCCCCTCGACGAAACGCCGGCCGATCTGGTCTTCGCCCTGCAGGCAACCGTGGAAAGCCACATGCACAGCACAGCCGCCAGCCCGGCAACTGCGCGGCACATAGGCATAGCCTTGCTCGGCCAGCCCCGCATCGACCGCGGGGCCGTCGATGAAGGGACGCTGGTCGAAGGCCTGCAGCGCCGCGGCGTCCGCCCGGACGCGCGGCTGCAGCGGCCCCAGCAGGCTGCGCAGCAGCTCGCCGGGCGCGTCGAAATCGCCACAGCGGTTGATGTAAGGCGGCTCAGACGTCGCACAGGCATTCGGATGGGCGTCAGCGACGGAGATCATCGCGTGCCCCGCGTTCGGCAGGCTCACCACCTGTAGCGCCGCAGCCGGCACCCACTGGCGGTAGAAGGCCACCAGCGCATCGACCACCGGGCGGGCAACAGTCCGATCCCCGCCGCCACTGAACACCCACACCTTGTCGTCGGCAAGCCCCGCCGGTGGATCGATCAGACCGCTGTGGGCACGGGCCTCCATGCGCCCGCGACTCTCGGCAAGCGTCGGCGGCGGCGCCCAACCCTGCGGCGACATGCAGTTGATCAGCGCACGCCGGATGCTCCCTTCCGCGCAGTCATACGGCCCCGCCGCCAGGATGCCAGCGCCCTTGACGAGCCGCGACCAGGCCACCTGGAACTGCACCGCCATGTAGCCGCCGGACGAGATGCCCGACACCGTGACCTCGTCCACCTTCGCGCCAACGGCGGGCAATGGCGGTGCAGCCATTACCGCAGCCGGCAGTACCAGTCCGGTCCAGAAAGCCAATGCAGCGCGCATCGACTTACGCACCGATCAGATGCCGCAACACGCCACCACCGGCCGCCAGCCCCAGCGCGCCGAAGGCCAGCGCCCCGATGGTAAAGCCTCCGGCCCGCTTCTCCGGCGCCCGCGCATAGCCCACCGCGTACCAGATGCGCCCGACGATCCACACGCCGCCGAGACCCGCCGCCAGCGCATCACTCACATAGGCGGCGCAGATCCACAGGCACGGCAGCGTCATCACCGCCCACTCGAGCGTGTTCATCTGCACGCGGTACAGTCGCTCGAACACCGGGTGGCCGGTCACCGCCGGCGCCTGGATGCCGTACTTGTGGCGCCCCTTGCCGACGGCGAAACCCGTCCCGAACATCAACAACACAATCAACAGGGTGACACCGGCAGTCAGAGGCGAAGCAGACAACATGGCAGGAACATTTTCCGTGAATGAAGTGCCCTAGCTTACCGGGCAATCATGCCGCCACCTACAATCCCGTCGGTCCTCTCGCCCTCACTTCGCCATGCCCGCTCCCAAGCCCATGCCGCTCCACCCCGCCCGCGCCCTGCTCCAGCTCCTTGCGCCCTACCGTTCCCGCGTCGTCATCGCCGCCATCGCCCTGGTGGTGGCCGCCGGCGCCATGCTCGCCGTCGGCCAGGGACTGCGGGCAGTCATCGACAAGGGCTTCTCGGCCGGCGACCCGGCCTGGCTGGACCGCACCCTGGCGGCGATGTTCGGCGTCATCGCGCTGCTCGCCACCGCCACCTACCTGCGCTTCTACAACGTCTCGTGGCTCGGCGAGCGGGTCACCGCCGACCTGCGCCGACGCGTCTTCGACCATCTATTGAGTCTGCCGCCGTCGTGGTTCGAGGCCGGGCGCACCGGCGAAGTGATCTCCCGCCTCACGTCGGACACCACCCAGATCGAAAACGTCGTCGGCTCCAGCCTGTCCATCGCGCTACGCAACGCGCTGCTGCTGATCGGCGGGCTGGTCATGCTGTTCACCACCAGCCTCAAGCTCACGCTGCTGACCCTCGCCGGCGTACCGCTGGTGGTCACGCCGATCATCCTGTTCGGGCGTCGCGTGCGCCGCCTGGCGCGGGAAAGTCAGGACCGCGTGGCCGAGCTCGGCAACCGCATCGACGAGACCATCCACGAGATCCGCATCGTGCAGGCTTACAGCCACGAGGACGCCGACCGGCGCGACTTCGGCCGGCTGGTGGAAGCCAGCTTCGGCACCGCCCGCCAGCGCATCGCCAACCGCGCCCGCCTGGTGGCGGCGGTGCTGGTGCTGGTGTTCGGCGCGATCGCCTTCATCCTGTGGATCGGTGGCCACGACGTGCTGGCCGGCCGCCTCAGCGCCGGCGAACTGTCGGCGTTCGTGTTCTACGCGGCCATCGTCGCCGGCAGCGTCGGTGCGCTGTCCGAGGTGTGGGGCGACTTGCAGCGGGCCGCCGGTGCTACCGAGAGGCTGATGGAGATCCTCTCCTCCATCCCGACCATCCAGGCGCCCAAGACTCCCATGGCGCTGCCCAGCCCTGCCGAAGGGCGCATCGCCCTGGAGGACGTGCGCTTCCATTACCCCACCCGGCCGGACACACCGGCCCTCGACGACTTCGACCTGCAGGTGCGCCCGGGCGAGACCGTCGCGCTGGTCGGTCCGTCCGGTTCCGGCAAGAGCACCGTCTTTCAGCTTCTGCTGCGTTTCTACGACCCGGAACGGGGTCACATCAGCATCGACGGCGTCGACCTCACGACCGCTGACCCACTGGCCCTGCGCCAGCGCATCGCGCTGGTCTCCCAGGACGCGGTGATCTTCGCCGGGAGCGTGACGGACAACGTGCGCTACGCCCGCCCTGACGCCAGCCTCGTCGACGTGAAAACCGCCTGCGTGGCGGCCTTCGCTCACGACTTCATCGCCGAATTGCCCGAAGGCTATGGCACCGACCTCGGCGAGCGCGGCGTGCGCCTGTCCGGCGGACAGCGCCAGCGCATCGCCATTGCCCGCGCGATCCTGGCCGACCGCCCCATCCTGCTCCTCGACGAGGCCACCTCGGCGCTCGATGCGGAGAGCGAGCGCATGGTCCAGTCGGCCCTCGATGGCCTGATGCGCCAGCGCACCACCATCGTCATCGCCCACCGCCTCGCCACCGTGCAGAAGGCCGACCGCATCGTCGTGATGGACAACGGCCGCATCGTGCAGCAGGGCAGCCACGCCGAACTCATCGCCCTGGACGGCCTCTACGCCCACCTCGCCAAGCTGCAATTCGTCGCCTGAGGGCAGCGCCCCGCGCCTGCATCGGGTAAAGTCTCGGCTTCGATTTTTTGCATCTCCGGAAAGTACCCCGATGGCCCAATACGTCATGTCCATGCTGCGCGTCAGCAAGGTCGTCCCTCCCAAGCGTCAGATCATCAAGGACATCTCCCTGTCCTTCTTCCCCGGTGCCAAGATCGGCCTGCTCGGCCTCAACGGCGCCGGCAAGTCCACCGTGCTGAAGATCATGGCCGGCGTCGAGAAGGAATACGACGGCGAAGTCCAGTGGCAGCCCAACATGTCCATCGGCTACCTGCCCCAGGAGCCGCAGCTCGACCCCGACAAGACCGTCCGTGAAGAAGTGGAATCGGGCCTCGGCGAAGTGATGGAAGCCAAGCAGAAGCTCGAAGAGGTGTACGCCGCCTACGCCGAGCCGGATGCCGACTTCGACAAGCTGGCCGAACTGCAGGCCAGGTACGAGAACATCATCGCCACCAGTGGCGCCGACGTGGAAACCCAGCTCGAGATCGCCGCCGACGCCCTGCGCCTGCCGCCCTGGGACGCCAAGGTCGGCCCCCTGTCCGGCGGTGAGAAGCGCCGCGTAGCCCTGTGCAAGCTGCTGCTGTCACGCCCCGACATGCTGCTGCTGGACGAACCGACCAACCACCTGGACGCGGAATCCGTCGAGTGGCTGGAGCAGTTCCTGGTGCGCTTCCCGGGCACCGTGGTGGCCGTCACCCACGACCGCTACTTCCTCGACAACGCCGCCGAGTGGATTCTTGAACTCGACCGCGGCCACGGCATCCCCTGGAAGGGCAACTACTCCAGCTGGCTGGAGCAGAAGGAAGCCCGCCTGGAGCAGGAAGCCAAGCAGGAAGGCGCCCGCATCAAGGCCATGAAGCAGGAACTGGAGTGGGTGCGCTCCAACCCCAAGGCGCGCCAGGCCAAGAGCAAGGCCCGTATCGCCCGCTATGAGGAAATGTCCTCGGTCGAATACCAGAAGCGCAACGAGACCCAGGAAATCTTCATCCCGGTCGGCGAGCGCCTCGGCGACAAGGTCATCGAATTCACCGACGTGTCCAAGGGCTTCGGCGACAAGCTGCTGATGGACAAGGTGAACTTCAGCATCCCGGCCGGCGCCATCGTCGGCATCATCGGCCCCAACGGTGCCGGTAAATCCACGCTGTTCAAGATGATCACCGGCCAGGACAAACTCGACTCCGGCGACGTGGTGATCGGACCCACGGTCAAGATCGCCTACGTGGACCAGTCCCGCGACTGCCTGGACGGCAGCAAGACGGTCTTCGACGAACTGGCCGGCGGCGCCGATATCCTGACCATCGGCAAGTTCGAGATGCCCAGCCGCGCCTACATCGGCCGCTTCAACTTCAAGGGCGGCGACCAGCAGAAGCTCGTCGGCAACCTGTCCGGCGGCGAGCGCGGCCGTCTGCACCTGGCCAAGACGCTGATGAGCGGCGGCAACGTGCTGCTCCTCGATGAACCGTCCAACGACCTTGACGTGGAAACCCTGCGGGCGCTGGAAGATGCGCTGCTGGAATTCGCCGGCTGCGCGCTGATCATCTCCCACGACCGCTGGTTCCTCGACCGGATCTGTACCCACATCCTGGCTGCCGAAGGCGATTCCCAATGGACCTTCTTCGCCGGTAACTACCAGGAATACGAGGAAGACAAGCGCAAGCGCCTGGGTGAGGAAGGCGCCAAGCCCAAGCGGATCCGCTACAAGCCGATCAGCCGCTGATCCATGCACGCCCCGTAGGGCGCCAGCCATTTGGCCCCACGAAAGGAAGAAGCCCCCGGCAGTGTGCCGGGGGCTTCTTTGTTTGGCGCTTCAGGAAACGCTTAGAACGAATGCAGCAGCGACAGGCCGATGATCTGCGTGACCTGATCCGGCTTCACGAAAACCTTGGTGCCGTCCGCATACACCCACTGGGACCAGGTGTAGTCGTCCATCTTGCGCAGGTCGTAGATGTAGTCCAGGCGCACGCGGGTTTGCTTGCTGACCGGGTAGGTTGCGTTCAGCTTGAGGGTGTTCTGCGTGTACTTGGTGTCCGGCAGCACACCCATGCCCGACGCCACGACCCCTGTCGTCGTGCAGGTTGCGTTGGTGCAGGTGGTAGCCGGCAGGTTGCCGATCAACTGCTTGTTGGTGTCCTGGGAGTACAGGAACTGGGCACCAACATCCACCATCTTCACCTTGCCATTCACACCCAGACCGAACTGGTCAGAGTTCTGCTTGAGCGTCGCATCCCATTGAATGAGCGTGCCGGTGCGGAAGGTATTGACCGTGCAGTTGCTGTTGTTGCCCGTCGTACACGCCGCGCCCTGCATGTTCTGGGACGACTCGCCCAGTTGCTTTGAATACCAGGCGTTCAGCTTCCAGATGTCACTGACTGCATAGGTACCGTCCAGGGACAGCACCTGCCCCTTGCCCTTGTCGAGGCCGTAGGTGCTCTTGCGGTAGTCGTCGAAATAGGCTTCATACGCAAGCTGCAGGTTCAGGCTCTCGGTCGCGCTCCAGTCGAGCATGCCGCGGACCTTGTCGCGATTGCGGTCGGCCAGGTACACCGGATAGATAGGAGGCGCGCTGGCACCGAGCCAGTCCGACCCCGTGCGCTCGGAGTGGGCCAGCGACAGCGTGCCATTCACCGTCTCGCTCATGGTCTTGCGCAAGGCCAGCCGGGACGTGGTTTCGGAAACCCGGTGGCGCTCCCACTCGAGGCTGCTCTTGTCGTAATAATCGAAACCGGCGGTCACGCTGTAGCCGCCACCGATCCGGTAATCCGCTTCGAGCTTGCCCCAGTTGGCCACGTGGGACTCGGGGTTGTTGTAGTAATTGGTCGTCACGCCGGCGCTCGTCGTGGTGGCGAATAGACGGATCGGCGTCTTGTCCTGCCGGTCTTCGTAGCGCCAGGAGGCCAGCAGCTTGAGGTCCTTGTTGATCCGCGAGGTGATCGACGAGAAGACTTCGGTGGTCCGCACCACACCCATCAGGTTTGCGCCAATGCCCGGCAGCGTGGCTTGCCCACTCAGGAAGGTGTCGTCCTGGCGGCCTTCGGAATAGGACACCTTCAGACTCGCCCGCGTGTCCTTCGTGAAGTTGTAGGCGCCATTCACGTAGAACTGCTGCACCGAGTTGTCCGGCGCCAGCGCGATCGGCGACAGGCCCGTCGCCACCAACGCCGTGTTGGTGCCCGGCACCACGGTCAGCGAACTGTATTTGGTGCTCAGGAAGCTGCCGTAATAACCACCGGTGAGCTGGTACTTTTCGGTGGTGTAATCGACCGTGGCCTCGAACTGCTTGTGGTTCTGGTCGATGGGCTCCGGCGAGAACAGGAAGCCGCTGTACAGGTTGGGCGTTCCAGAGCCAGCCACGCCGCGCACGCCGTCCATGCGCGTACCGGTCTTGTCCTCGTTCTTGAACGAAAAACCCAGCTTGAGCCCCTCGGCAACGAACTTGCTGGCGGTCAACGTGGTGATGTCGCGCTCGGTCTTGAGGGTGACGTCGTAGGCGTTCGGATTGTTGGCGGACACCGCCGTGCTGGCGATATTGGGCTGCACGATGGTGTTGCGGCCGACGCCCTGCACCGCCGTCGTCACGTCATAAGGAGCGTAGCGCGGGATCTGGTCATAGCTAAGGCCCAGTGACCAGTCGCCCTGCTTCTCGTAGCGGATGCTCAGCTCTTGGGTGCGCAGGCCGAGATTGCGGGCGTTCAGTTTGAACCACTTGGCTTCCTCGTCGCGGCGCACCACGTCGATGTCCACGTTGCCGTTGAAGCCTTCGTTGTTCACGCCGCTGTACTGGCGGTACAGCGGGTTCACCGCGCTGTAGTACGGCAGGTTGAGCGCCGCCTCGGTCTTGTTGGGGCTGGTCAGCTCCTCGACTTCATCCGCCCACACGCTGGCGACCGGAAACACCGCCGACAAAGCCATGACGATGGCAGTCTGCCGGAAATTCAGATGCTTGCTCATGATCATCCTCCTCGCTCAGCGGAAGAAGCGGAACGGGCCGCTGGACGTCGCATTGCTGGGGCTGTTGCTGCCATGGATGTTGGTATGGCAATTCATGCAGCCGCGTGCCTGGGCCATGCCCGGACCGATATTGGTGCTGACCGCGTTGGGCATGTTGCTGCGCACGCCCGGGATGTTGCCCGGGTGCGAGGATTCGCCGTGGCACTGCTGGCACAGGAAGGGCTGGCGTGCCTTGAGCATCGCGTCCGCCGTGGTGCCGTGCGGGTTGTGGCAGTTGCCGCAATCCTCGACGACCGGCTGGTGGTTATGCACGAAGGGGCCGCGCTTCTCGGCGTGACAGGTGTAGCAGGTGGCGTTGGTGGAGTCCTTCACCAGCATCTTCGGACCGGCGGAACCGTGCGCATTGTGGCAGTCTGAGCAGGTCATCTTGCCTTCGGGGATCGGGTGGTGCGACGGTTTGTTGGCCTCGGCGCGCTGCTGCTTGTGGCAGGTGTAGCAGACTTCCGCCTGGGTGCGCTTGTCGCGGACCTTGTCCTTGCCGGCATGGACCTGGTGGCAGGAGGTACACGAGACGTCCCGGTTGGCGTGGGCGCTGGTGTTCCAGTTGATGTGCTTGCCGCCCTGGTGGCAGGTGATACAGGCTGCGCTCTTCTCATCGGCGCTGAGCTTCGAGGACTTGCCGAAGCTGCGGTCGGTGGCCGGGCGTTCCTTCAGTTTTTCGGGGTTGTTAACGTGCTTGTCGCTGTCACCGTGGCAGCTGGTGCAGCTCGGCGTACGGCCGTCGGCCAGACTGCCGTGCTTGGTCTTGCCAATGTGGAGCAGCTTGGGTTCGTCGCTCTCGTCGTGGCAGGACGTGCATTTGGCATCGCCCTTCAGCACGAGATCCTTGGCGGGCGGCTTGCCGCCGCTCGTCGGGGCATCGGCCGCCAGCACGGCGGTGCTGCCCGCCAACGCCCCAAGCACCATGCATGAGGCGATCAGCTGTCGCAGAAATTTCATGTTGTTTCTCCCTGGTACTACCTGGTACTACCTGCGTTGTCCGGGATGCCCTGCAAGTCGGGCATCCCACCCGAACGGTTTACTTGCCGAGGGACAGGATCCAGTCGGTTAGATTCTTGATCTCGGCCTTGTCCTTGGTCTTGAGGACCTTGTGTTCCTCTTCCTTGCCATCATCGAACTTGACCATCTCGCCGGAGGTGAGGTGATGCAGCAGCTTGGCTTCCGCATCCGGTTTGCCCTTGAAGGACTTGGAGATTTCGGTCAGGGACTTGGCCTCCTTCTTCTTGTCTACCGCGTGGCACTTGGTACAGCCTTCCTTCTTGGCCAGGGCCTGGGCGGCATCGGCATCGAAGGCGAAGGCTTGGGCGGACAGCATCAGGCCGGATGCGCAAAGGCCGGACATCAGCACTGCAGTCAGTTTGGATTTCATGTGCGACTCTCCTTGAGGATGTTTATTGCTTGAGTTGGAACGGGAAATCAGTGTTCGTACCAGCCGCTGATCATCATCTTGAAGAGGCTGGAAACCTTGGGCCCCATGGTGCCCAGGTAGATGTGGCTGACCGCGAACAGCACGATCACCGCGGCGCCGAGGTAATGGACCAGGGCGATCGGCAGCAGGCCGTCGAGGCCGAACAGGCGGTCGGGGGCGAACTGCGGGTATAGGAAGATCAGTCCGGTAACGATGACCACCGGCAGCACCAGGTACATGATCGACCAGTAGGTGACCGCCTGCAGCGCGTTGAAGTTGACCTCGGGGGTCGGCGGGAAGGGCTCCTTCTCGCCCTTGAAGATGCCTGAACCGTAGTACTGCATCTGCTTGAGGCAGCGGCCGATGATGCCGGGTGGCTTCGGCACGTACTGCCACCAGTTGCCGGTGACGATATTGCCGACCACGAAGACCACGTACAGCCCGGCCAGGCACACACCAGCCACGTTGTGGATGCGGGCAGCCAGAGAGAACTCCACCAGCGGGAGGTCGGGGTTGGAAAAGTGCAGGCTCACCCCGGTCACCGCCAACACGATGATCGCCAGCGCATTGCTCCAGTGCCACAGGCGGATCCACAGGGGCAGCATGAAAACGCGATTAGTCATGGTTCTTGCTCCTGCGCATGCGGGTGGTGATGATGCGGACCAGGCCGTGGCCGATCACGCCGACGACGGTGGCGACGAACAGGCCGATCACGATCCAGTCGATGGATGGGTTGCGGGTCGCTCCCACCACATACGAATTGCTGAGGATCACGCTGTTGAGGAAGCCATACTTGTTCTGCTCTTCTTTAGCCAGGTGACGGTAGAGGCGCGCATTCAGCGACGTGTTGGCGCTGTGGCAGGTGGCGCACTTCTTCTCGGCCTTGTCCTTGTTCAGGATCTCGTGGGACAGGGACAGCTTGTCTTCCGTCGGCGTGTGGCATTCGATGCAGCGCACAGCCTGCCAGTGCAGACGGGTGTTGGGCAGCCAGCTGTGGATCTCGTCGATGGGCGGACGCTTTTTCTTCTCCGGTGCGATCTTGGCAAAGGCCAGGTCGGAATCATGGCAGTCCAGGCAGATCTTGTTGTCCTGGGCCACGATCTTGTGCGGGTCGCGCAGCTTGGCAGCCAGCGTCATCACGTGCGGATCGTGGCAGGTCGAACAGGTGAAGCTGTCGCTGAGATGCTCGGCATGCACCGACTTGTCGAACTGGCGCTCGATGCGCATCGCCTTGCGGGCGTGGCAATCCTGGCATTCGCTCAGACCTTCCTTGGCCTTGGCGTCGTGGGGATGCTTGTCGTAGCCATCGCCATGACATTTGCTGCACGCCATCTGCCCGTGATCGGATGCCGTAAAGGTATCCGGATCGACGAGGTAGTTACGCAGCTTCTTGAGATCCAGCCCTTCCTTGGGCGGCTTCTTGAGCCCTGCTTCCGAGTGACAGGTCAGGCACTCGGCATTGGCCGTCTTGATCTTGGCCAGCTCTTCCGGCGTTGGGGGGGGGTCGTCGGCAAATGCCGTGGCAGTCAGCATGACCAGTAAGGCCAGGGCGCCGCACAGCTTGTTCTTGAAATTGGCAAACACGTGATTTCCTCTGAATTCCGACCGTCGAATTATCGGTGCGTCCCGTTTTGTCAGAACATTTCGATACACATGAAATGCACTCACCTTGATCAAGATCAAGGTCTGGCGCGACTCTGTAAGCATTTATGCGACACCGGCATGCTCTCCGGAATAGGTGTTTCCCCACCCCCTTGTCAAGTTTTCTCCATGACATCCGTCACTCGAGAATCTCGACCGGCATGCCAACCTGCAGGTCGGCATGCCCCTCGGCGATCACGTTCTGTCCGAAGATCACCCCGGCCGGCGTCCGCCGATACTGAGCCAGCGTACGCAGGGGTTCCTGGTCCAGCCCCTTCCGCCCGGTGTGCGGATCGACGGTGGTGAACACACAGCGCTCGCAGGGCTTGGCGATGCGGAACATCGCCCCGCCGATGCGGAGGCGTGTCCAGCCGTCCTCCGCAAAGGCATCGCACCCCGTCACCACCAGGTTTGGCCGGAAGCGCTCCATCTCAAGCGGACGCCCGACCCGTGCGGACAGATCGTCCAGCGAGGCTTGAGTGGCCAGCAGCAGCGGAAAGCCGTCAGCAAATGAAAGCGGCACGTCTACGTCATTTCTTAAATGCCGGGACGTCTCGGCACCGATCCACAGGAACTTCAGGCGCGCGCCCACGTAGGCCGAGATCCAGTCGTCGGCCTCGTCCGCACCGTGCCATGCCGAAAACGTGTCGCTCCACACCGTCGCCGGATGCGGCTTCGTGAAAGCCGTATTGGGGACGAACAGCGGCCCGTACCCAGGCGCCGACAGGCGGACGCCGTCCGCCGCTGGTGCAGCGTCGATCAACACCAGCTCGGGATACTCCCGGCCGGTCATCAGGCGCCCGTTGGGATCACCGATCATCCAGTTACGGTCGAAAGGCAGGCCGATCGGGCTCACCGGACTGGCGTCGAGACGCTCGCCACGCATGGACTTGACCGGGTAACGATAGAGGGCGGACAGGATCAGTGGATTGTCGGTCATGATGTTTTCTCTCTGTTGGACTTGGATACCCGGATTGCGGGATCGGAATGGCAGGCCGTCGAAGCGGCCTGTCGGCGGATCGCGCCGATTATCCCGGCTGCGCTCCTGCAGCGGCAATCGGACACGGATCGCCCGGGCGCTTTAAAATAGCGGCCCGTAACCGATTGCCGCCCGGCGGCCCTGCCTCCCATGACCTACGAAGAACACCTGGACGAAGTCGCCACCCTCCTCTTCGAGCGCTACAAGCTCACCGAACAGGCCGCCATCCAGCTGGTCATGAAGGCCCAGGCCGACGGCTACTTCAGCGGCCACGACGACGATCCCTCCATCTGCACCCAGCTGCGCGCCGAGCAGGATGCCAAGCGCGTCTTCAAGGAATACAGCAAGCCGGCTGCCGCGAAGCCCTTCACCCCGCCCCGTGGCCGCGCACGCCGCTGACGGATGCGGGAACCAAGTGCATGGGCATGGGCTCTGCATGAGCACGACTTCCAACACCTTGCCTTGATCCTATGACGCCCAGCGCCATCCAGCTCATCGGCGCGGCCCTCTTCGCGGTCGCCATCCTGCATACCTTCTCCACCCGCTTCTTCGAGCACCTGGCCCATACGCGCCCCGCACACGCAGGCATCTGGCATCTGCTCGGCGAGGTGGAAGTGGTGTTCGGCTCCTGGGCGATGGTCCTGATGCTGGCGATGCTCTCCATCGACGGCGCGCAGCCGGCCCTTGCCTACATCGAATCGCGCAATTTCACCGAGCCGATGTTCGTCTTCGCGATCATGGTCGTCGCCGGCACACGCCCCATCCTGCATGCAGCCAGCGGACTCGTCCGCCTGACGGCCCGCGCCGTGCCGCTGCCCGGCCCAGCAGCCGGCTACTTCACGGTGCTCGCGCTGGTGCCGCTGCTCGGCTCCTTCATCACCGAACCCGCAGCCATGACACTGGCGGCGCTGATGCTGCGCGACGAATTCTTCAGCCGCGGCCTGTCCACCCGCCTCAAGTACGCGACCCTCGGCGTGCTGTTCGTCAACATTTCCATCGGCGGCACGCTGACGCCCTTTGCCGCCCCGCCGGTGCTGATGGTTGCCGGCAAGTGGGGCTGGGACACCCACTTCATGCTGAGCCAGTTCGGCTGGAAGGCCGCGCTTGCCGTTGGCATCAACGCCCTCGGCGCCACCCTGGCCTTCCGCCGGGAACTGGCCGTCCTTCGCCCCGCGGCCAGCGAAGCCGACGCGCAGAGCGTTCCGATGGCGCTGACGCTGGTGCACCTGCTGTTCCTGTGCGGCATCGTCGTGTCCGCTCACCATCCGGCGGTGTTCCTCGGCCTGTTCCTCTTCTTCCTGGGCATCGCCGATGCCTACGCCCACCATCAGGATCGCCTTATCCTGCGCGAAGGCCTGCTGGTGGCCTTCTTCCTGGCCGGTCTGGTCGTGCTTGGCGGACAGCAGCAATGGTGGCTGCAGCCACTGCTGATGAGCATGAGCAGCGACGCAGTCTTCGTCGGCGCGACCGCCCTCACCGCCGTTACCGACAACGCCGCACTGACCTACCTGGGCTCCCTCGTCGAAGGGCTCAGCGATACCTTCAAGTACGCGCTGGTCAGCGGCGCCGTGACCGGCGGCGGACTCACCATCATCGCCAACGCCCCCAACCCCGCAGGCAGCGCCATCCTGCGCGGCAGTTTCGACGACGAGTCGATCAACGCTGGCGGACTGCTCCTCGCCGCGCTGCTACCGACCCTGGTGGCGGGCAGCGCCTTCCTGTTGCTGTAAGCGCAATCCTGCGCGCCGAATAAGCTTCCACGTTTTTCTTGGTTCAGTCTGCCGCCGCTGCTGCCTAGACTGCCCCCATCCCATAAAACACGTGACACAGGCAGCAGAATGCGGGCGAAGTGGTCTCCAAGCCGCTCCGCCCGCGCCGTTCTGCACCGGAAAGCGCCCCATGCACCACACCACCCTCATCGTTCCCGGCTTTCACGGCAGCGGCCCAGCCCACTGGCAGACCTGGCTGGAGACCCAGCTTCCCGACGCCCGCCGGGTCCGTGGCATCGACTGGGAAAGCCCGGTTCTGGCCCGCTGGGCACAGACCGTCCGCGACGAGATCGACGCCTCCCCCGGCCCGGTCTGGCTCGTCGCCCACAGTTTCGGCTGCCTCGCCTCGGTCGTCGCAGCCAGCGACCGCCTCAACCGGGTGGCCGGCCTGCTGCTCGTCGCACCTGCCGATCCCGAACGCTTCACGCCCTTCGGCCTGCGGGATGAGGACAGCTATCCGGAGGACGAAGGCCTGGGCCGCTGGATTCCCCGCGATGCCATTGGCGCTCCGAGCATCGTCGTCGCCAGCACCAACGATCCGTGGGTGCGCCTGTCCTCCGCCGCCTACTGGGCCGACAGCTGGGGCAGCCACCTGGTGGAGATCGGCGCCGCCGGTCACATCAACGTGGACTCCGGCCACGGCCCGTGGCCACGCGGCCTCGAACTGCTGCACGCGCTGAAGGCCTCCGCCGAAGACCTGCCCCTCGGCAGCATCGACGACATCAGCCTCGTACGCCGGGGCCGCCAGGGCGCCCTCGCCCGCCTGCGCCACGGCACACGCGGACGCCCTTAGCCCGGAAACGAAACAGCCCCGCACGCAGCGGGGCTGTTTCTTTGCACCGGCAATCCATCGGAATAGCCGGAATCAGAACTCGCCGGCGTAGCCATCCTTCTCGGGCCGCAGGGCCGAACGCACCACGCTCTCGGTCAGCTCCTCCGAGCACAGCTCGATGAAGCGGTACGCGAAGCCGCGCAGGAAGTGGCCGCGGCGTACCGCGATGCGCGTCACGTTCTCCTCGAACAGATGGCTGCTCGGCAGCATCTTCAGGCCCTGGTCCCGATGCCCGTCGTAGGCCATCGACGCGACGATGCCGACGCCCAGCCCCAGCTCCACGTAGGCCTTGATCACATCCGCGTCCAGCGCAGACATCACCACGTCCGGCGTCAGGCCAGCCTTGGCAAAGGTCTCGTCGATCTTCGCGCGGCCGGTGAAGCCTTCGTGATAGGTGATGACCGGGTACTCGGCCACCGCCTCCAGCGTCAGCGGCTCGACAGACTCCAGCGGGTGGCCGACCGGCACGATCACCGAGTGATGCCAGCCGTAGTACGGAAAGGACACGAAATCCGCCACGCCGGCCAGCGACTCGGTGGCGATGCCGATGTCGGCGCGGCCGTCCTGCAGCATCGTGACGATTTCCGTCGGGCTGGCCTGGTGCAGCACCAGATGCACCTTCGGAAAAGCCTGCTTGAACTGGGTCACCACCCGAGGCAGCGCGTAGCGCGCCTGGGTATGGGTGGTGACGATGGTCAGCTGGCCGTGGTCCTTGTTGCTGAACTGGTCGGCAATGCTCTTGATGTTGCGGGCGTCCATCAGCATGCGATCCACGATATGGACCAGTTCCTGCCCCGGCTCGGTCAGACCGAGCAGGCGCTTGCCCTTGCGGATGAACAGCTCGAGGCCCAGTTCGTCCTCCAGATCCTTGATGTGCTTGGACACCCCCGACTGGGAGGTGAACAGCGCATTGGCCACCTCCGTCAGGTTGAAATTGCGGCGCACCGTTTCATGAATGATGCGCAGTTGCTGGAAATTCATCAGATCACCCAGTTGGGCGCCTGTTCGGCGCCATTTTTATCTGCATTGCGTTCAAAAACCCGCAGGCGCGAGGGTACCAGACGCACGGTCTGCCCTTCCTCCAGGCCGAGGCGCTCCACCTCGTCGCGGGTCACTTCGACTTCGAACAGCTGGCCGGTCGAACCGTTGAGCCCGTCGAGTTCCACGCGGGCCGTCACGCCGAAGGCCAGAATGCGGCTGATCCTGGCCGCCACGCCGCCGGCTTCCTGCGGATTGACGACGATGTTCAACTCGTGCGGACGGGCGAAGGCAAACACCTCGGAGCCGTGGGCCAGATCCACCTTGCCCGGCGCCAGCACGTCGTCGCCCACATGCACCTTCTGGCCATCCACGCGACCGTGGAACAGGTTCACCGAACCGAGGAAGCCATACACGAAGGGCGACGCCGGATGGCGGTACACCTCTTCCGGCGTGCCCACCTGCTCCACTTTGCCGTGGTCCATCAGCACCACCCGGTCGGCCACTTCCAGCGCTTCTTCCTGGTCGTGGGTCACGAAGATGGAGGTGATGTGCAGCTCGTCGTGCAGGCGACGCAGCCAGCGGCGCAGCTCCTTGCGCACCTTGGCGTCCAGCGCGCCGAAAGGCTCGTCGAGCAGCAACACGCGCGGTTCCACCGCCAGCGCACGGGCCAGCGCGATCCGCTGGCGCTGGCCGCCGGACAGCTGCGACGGGAAGCGGTCCGCCACCCAGTCAAGCTGCACCAGCTTCAGCAGTTCGGTCACCTTGGCCTTGATCGCGCTTTCCGACGGGCGCTGGCCACGCGGCTTCATGCGCATGCCGAAAGCCACGTTGTCGAACACCGTCATGTGGCGGAACAGCGCGTAATGCTGGAACACGAAGCCCACCTGACGCTCGCGCACATGAGTATCGGAGGCGTCGGCACCATCCAGCAGCACCTTGCCGCTGTCCGCCGACTCAAGCCCGGCGATGATACGCAGCAGCGTTGTCTTGCCGCAGCCGGACGGGCCGAGCAGGGCCACCAGTTCGCCGGTGGGAAAATCCAGCGACACGTCGTTGAGGGCAGTGAAGCTGCCGAATTCCTTGCGGATGTTCTGAACCTGGATGCTCATGATCTCATTCCTCGGATTGCTGGCTCGACTTGCCGGCCTGATGCTCCACCCAGGTCTTGATGACCAGGGTCACGAGCGCCAGCAGTGCCAACAGGGAGGCCACCGCAAAGGCGGCGGCAAACTGGTATTCGTTGTAAAGAATCTCCACGTGCAGCGGCATCGTGTTGGTCTGACCGCGGATGTGGCCGGACACCACGCTCACTGCGCCGAACTCACCCATCGCGCGGGCGTTACACAGGATCACGCCATACAGCAGGCCCCATTTCACATTGGGCAGGGTCACGTACCAGAAGGTCTGCCAGCCCCGCGCGCCGAGCACCACGGCGGCCTCTTCCTCGTCGCGCCCCTGGGCTTCCATCAGCGGAATCAACTCGCGGGCCACGAAGGGGAAAGTCACGAAGACCGTAGCCAACACGATCCCCGGCACCGCAAAGACCACCTTCATGTCGTGCTCCGACAGCCACGGCCCGAACCAGCCTTGTGCACCGAAGACCAGCACGTAGATCAGGCCCGACACCACCGGCGACACCGAGAACGGCAGGTCGATCAGGGTGATCAGCAGATGCTTGCCGCGGAACTCGAACTTGGTGATCAACCAGGCCGCGGCCACGCCGAACACCAGGTTGAGCGGCACCGAGATCGCCGCCGCGGTCAGCGTCAGCTTGATCGCCGCCCACGCATCGGGCTCGATCAGCGCGGCGAAGTACACATCCCAACCCTTGCGCAGCGCCTCCACGAACACCGTGATCAGCGGCAGCAGCAGGAAGATGCCGAAGAAGGTCAGCGACACCGCCAGGATGCCCCACTTCACCAGCGCCGGCTCGCGCGTGGCGGCCTTCGACTCGAATCGGGCGGCGTGATCCGCCGACCCATGCAATACAGCAGCAGCGCCGGACATCAGCGTTCCCTCCCGGTACGTTTGGCAGTCCATGCCTGCAGACCGTTGATGATCAGCAGCAGCACGAACGAAATCAGCAGCATGACCACGGCGATGGCGGTGGCGCCGGCGTAGTCGTATTGCTCAAGCTTGGTAATGATCATCAGCGGCGTGATCTCGGACACCAGCGGAATGTTGCCGGCGATGAAGATCACCGAGCCGTATTCCCCCACCGCACGGGCAAAGGCCATCGCGAAGCCGGTCATCAGCGCCGGCAGCACGGTCGGAAAGACCACGTGTCGGAAAGCCTGCCAACGGTTCGCACCGAGGCTCACCGCCGCCTCCTCGTACTCGGTGTCCAGATCCTCGAGGATCGGCTGCACCGTACGCACCACGAAGGGCAGGCCAATGAAGATCAGCGCCACCAGCACGCCCAGCGGTGTGAAGGCCACCTGGATGCCTAGCGGCTCCAGCAGCTTGCCGACCCAGCCGTTCTTGGCATAAAGCGCGGTCAGCGCGATGCCGGCCACCGCCGTCGGCAGTGCGAACGGCAGATCCACCAGCGCATCAACCAGGCGCTTGCCGGGGAAGGAATAACGCACCAGTGCCCACGCCAGCATCAGGCCGAAGACGGTGTTGATCAGCGCGGCGATCAGCGACGCACCGAAGGTCAGGCGATAGGACGCCAGCACTCGCGGCGACGACACCGCGGCGATGAAGTGATCGGCACCGAGGGAGCCGGCCTTCAGGAAGACCGCCACCAGCGGGATCAGCACGATCAGCGACAGCCAGCTCAGCGTATAGCCGAGGCTGAGGCCGAAGCCCGGCAGCACCCGGGTCGAATTCGACGCAGCCATCAGCGTTTCACCACGATCTGGTCATACACGCCACCGTCGGCGAAATGGGTCTTCTGCACCGCATCCCAGCCACCCAGCTTGCCTTCCACCGTAAAGGTCTTCACAGCCGGGAAACGGCTGGAATACTTCTTCAGGATTGCCGGATCGACCGGGCGGAAGTGGTGCTTCGCGATGATCTCCTGGCCTTCCGGTGAGAACAGGAAGTTCAGATAAGCCGTGGCCTGCTTGCGCGTGCCGCGCTTGTCCACCACCTTGCTCACCACCGCCACCGGCGCGGCAGCCTCGATGGACAGGGACGGATAGACCACGTCGAACTTGTCGCCGCCCACTTCCTGATCGATCAGCACCGCCTCGTTCTCGAAGGTGATCAGCACGTCGCCGATGTCACGCTGGGTGAAGGTCGTCGTCGCCCCGCGGCCACCGCCGTCCAGCACCGGCACATTGGCGAACAGCTTGGTCACGAAGTCCCGCGCCCCGGCGTCGCTACCGGTCTTCTGCAGCGCATAGCCCCACGCTGCCAGATAGGTATAGCGGCCATTGCCGGAGGTCTTGGGGTTCGGCACGATCACCTGCAGGCCCGGACGGACCAGGTCGGACCAGTCCTTGATGCCCTTCGGGTTGCCCTTGCGTACCAGGAAAATGGTGTTCGTCGTGTAAGGCGCCGCGCCGTGCGGGAAGGCCTTCTGCCAATCGGCCGCAACCAGGCCCTGCCTGGCCAGCACGTTGATGTCCGGCGTCTGGTTCATCGTCACCACGTCCGCCTCCAGGCCCGACGCAACCGCCTGCACCTGCTTGCTCGAACCACCGTGGGACTGGTTGATCGTCAGCTTCTCCTTCGCCGTGCGCTGCCACTGGGCGATGAAGGCCGGATTGATGTCCTTGTAAAGCTCCCTCGACACATCGTAGGAAACATTCAGAAGCGTGGCATCGGCCAGGGCCGGCACCGCCGGCAAGACCATCAGGCCAGCCAGCAAGGCCAGTACAGGACGCAGCACGGTACGGGTCGGGGACATGGAATTCTCCTGTTTATCGAGTCAGGACCCGAGTCTAGGGAGGAGTCGCGATGCACCAAACCAATAAAAATGGCTTTGTATATTCCTGGGAGTGCAATAAGAACGGAAGAGACAGATTTGTGCGTTATAAAGAAGCACGCACAAGGCCTTGCCTTGGATCTCTGATCCTCGCCATGACACGGGGCAACGCCGGCGCTGTTTTCCGGCGCATGGATGCGGCCTCTAATCCCAAGAGCGCGCGTAAATCTACCGTTCGGCCTCAATCCACGAGAGTTCTGAAACCACGGAATTACAATTACTCATCATTGTAAAGCGCATGCTGTAGAGGCACAGGCCTAGAATTTCAATCAAGCCAACGAACAACAGGAGACCGGCATGCCTGCCCCGAGATTAGTTCTCTCGACCCTTCCCGTTGGCTGCATGTTGGTCTCTGCGGGGTTGCCGTCTGTCTCCTTTGCCGATGAAAGCCCTGCAACCCAGGGGCCAGCGCACACCTTCACCCATCAAGACCAGGCTCAGTGGGGCAACAAGCGTCTGGAACATTGGCGGGACCTACCGCATCGGCCAGGACAAAAACTGAATCCCTTTTTACGGTTGCCCCATGCCGGACACACGTCCGATGGGGTGTTTAGCTCTTCAACGCTAGCGGGTAGCTTCAAATGAAAACTCTCAAACTGCTTGCCGCACTGGTTGTGCTTGGCGCCGCCAGCGCGAATCCGGCCTGGGCAGACCGCGGCCATGCCCACGTGGGTGTAATGATCGGTGTCCCTCTTTATGCGCCGGCGTATTACCCCCCCTACTACTACTATCCCCCCTACTCACCGCCGGTCGTCATCGAGCGCACGGCTCCTCCGGTGTATATCCAGCAACAAGCGGCGCCGGCTCCGGCGGCCAATGTCTGGTATTTCTGCGCGGCGGCCAACGCCTATTATCCCTACGTCAAAGATTGCCCCGGTGGTTGGCAGCAGGTTCAGCCTCAACCTCCCGCACAACCTTGACCAGAGAGGATGATCATCATGAAAACATTCAAAGCCACTCTTGCGATCGGCCTCCCGCTGCTATTGCTTGCCGGATGCGTCACGATGCCCAATGGGCCGAGCGTCATGGCACTCCCGGGTAACGGGAAGACTTTCGATCAGTTCCGGGCCGACGATGCCGAGTGTCGCCAGTACGCGAGTTACCAGATCGGCGGTCGCGATGCCAATCAGGCAGCCACGGATGCGGGCGTGAAAAGCGCAGTGGTCGGGACTGCAGTCGGTGCGCTCGCCGGCGCGGCGATAGGTGGTCACAACGGAGCGGGGGCAGGCGCCGGCGCAGGATTGCTACTTGGCAGCGCGGCCGGCTCCGGCGCGGCCCAGAGCTCAGCCTACGGCACCCAACGCAGCTATGACCATGCCTATATCCAGTGCATGTATGCAAAGGGCGATCAAGTACCGATGGCCGCGGCACCGCAACAGCGCTATTCCGCCCCGCCTTCTGCGCCACAACCCGGCTATTACCCGCCGCCTCCCCCGCCGGGCTACCCGGGTCGTTAATAACGTACCGCAGCGTCCGATTCTTGCGAAAGCTACACGTACGGCGGTGACGCTGTGCTGGATCGGTAGATGTTCTATACCAAAGCCAAAAAACTTCCACTTCCAGTAAACCAAAGCAGGCGCAGAGGGAATCCACCGTCGTCAATGGAGCGATCGGGATGCTGGAAACTGGCACGAGCCGGGGGCACACCGAAAATCGGATACGTCTTTCGGACAACGCGAACGAATTGCGAATGCTGGCGGGGATCCGCGAGGGAAACCGACAGACGTTCGAGGCCTTCTATCGTCTCTATTTTCCCCGGCTGACGCGTTTCCTGGATCGGATATTGCGCAATACCTTACTCATGGAGGAGATCGTCAACGACACGATGTGGACCGTATGGCGCCGTGCCGACAGCTTCGATCAAAGCTGCAAGGTGTCCACCTGGATCTTTGCCATCGCTTACCGCAAGGCACTGAAAGCGCTCAAGACCTGGGATGCACCGATCGATGCCGACCCGGATCTGTATGCGGGGGAGGCCTGTCTTCAACCCGAAGCCATGCTCGATCGGCATGAGTTGAGCCAACTGGTAGGTGTTGCGCTCGATGCGATCCCGCTTGAGCAGCGCACAGTGGTCAATCTTGCCTACTATCATGGCATGCGCTACGAAGAGATCGCCGAGATCATGGATTGCCCTGTCAATACGGTGAAGTCGCGCATGTTGCATGCCCGTCGCCGGCTGAAGACTCTCCTCGCGGAGCAACTGGAGCCAGGCTCATGAACGGAAACATCATAGAACTGGAAACCTCCGAGCACCGGAATGTAGAAAAGCTGCTGCCCTGGCTGCTGGTCGATGGTCTGTCCGCAGCAGAACAGGCACGGGTCCGCCGGCATATCGAGGGCTGCCAGCAGTGCCAGGCCGATCTCGCTTGGCAGCGCCAGCTACTCCGGATGGGTGAGCCATCACGCTTCGCAGAGCCCGATGTGGAGCGAGCGTTCGCGGCCATGAGCGACAGGCTTGGGCCCGACTCCCGGTCATCCCCCCAGCGCTTTGCGTGGCTGAGCCTGCACAGCAGCTGGCTGCCGTGGGCCCTCGGCGCACAAAGCCTCGCCATCGCGCTGCTCTCCGTCGCACTGTGGCGAACCTCCGAAGCTCCGGCGCCATACCAAACCCTGGGTACCCCCGTGACGTCGAGCGGCAAGCTCCTCATCACCTTCAGGGAAGCCACCCCTGAAGCGGAGCTGCGGCGCATCCTGCGTGGTAGCAATACGCGAATCGTCAATGGGCCGACCCTCTCGGGCGGCTATGTGCTGAGTGCGGCGGACGTCCCCCTCGCGGTCAAGACACTGCGGCGGGAGCACGCCGTGACCCTGGCCGAGCCGCTCGCCGGAGTACGATGATGGTCAAGCTGTGCCTATGGCTATGCCTGGTGTGGAGCTTGGCCCCGGCCCTTGGTATGGCCGGCGGGCCGGAGGCGGACATCGCCGGCGAACGTCAGATTCTGGTCATGCTGCACATGCCACCACCGCACTTTCGCGCCGACGCCAACTATGGCGGCACCTATGCGGACCGCAGCGGACACCGGGCACGTCTCCGCATCGCCCGCGATCTGGCCGACACCTATGGTCTGAAGCTGATAACCGATTGGCCGATGGAGGAACTGGGCATCGATTGCTACGTCATGGAGCTTCCCTCCATGGCCACTCCCGGCCCGACCCTCCTGCATCTGGCCCAGGATCCACGCGTGGAATGGGCACAACCGATGGGCGTGTACCTGGCCCAACAGAGACACGATCCCTTGTTCCCAACACAACCCGGCGCCCAACTGTGGCACCTGGACGAGTTGCATCGACGCACGACCGGACGCGATGTACGGGTGGCGGTCATTGACAGCGGCATCGATGATATACATCCCGACCTCGCGGGCCAGGTCATCATCAAGGAAAATTTCGTCGATGAAAGGGCTTATGCAGCGGAAACCCACGGCACGGCCGTAGCCGGAATCATCGCGGCACGGGCCGGCAACGGTGTCGGCATAGAGGGCGTCGCCCCCGACGCCCGTCTGATGGCATTGCGTGCCTGCTGGGAACAAACCCCTACCCGGACCGTATGCAACAGCTTTACTCTCGGCAAGGCACTCAATTTCGCACTGTCTCACCAAGCCCAGGTGATCAACCTGAGCCTGAGCGGGCCGCCTGACCGTCTGCTTGCGCACCTGCTGGATCTGGCGCTGGAGCGCGGCATCACCGTTGTCGCCGCAATCGATCCGCTGCATCCGGATGGTGGATTCCCGGCCTCCCATCACGGCGTTATTGCGGTGGCCGCGGATCATGTCGGCGCCACCGGAACGGACTGTTTGCGTGCCCCGGGACAGGACATCCCCAGCACGGCCCCCGGTGCGCGCTGGACGTTCGTATCCGGGGCATCCTTCGCAGCCGCCCACGTATCCGGCCTGCTTGCCTTGCTGGAGGAATTGCGGCCCGGCCAACCTGCAGCTCGCGCGATACTGGCCCAGGCGGGTACCATCGACGCCTGTGCGGCGGTCGCCCGCACCACCGGGAGCTGCCTGTGCGCCTGTACGACCATGATGGTATTGCCAAGCCTGCCATGAGCCCATGAGTCCGCCACCGGACGCCTTCGGGGCAGCGCTGACGCATATGTCCCCGCCACGCCGAAGCGTGGCGGTGCTGGCCCTGCTGTTCGCGCCCGCCGCAATGGCGCAGCTCGGCGGCAGTGCCACGCTGGCTTCGGACTACCGCTTCCGCGGAGTCTCCCTGAGCAGGGGCCGGCCCGTGCCCCAATTGACCCTGGACTACAACGGCCAGGAGGGCGGCTACGCCGGACTGTTTGCCTCCCAGGTCGCCTTTCCCAGCGATGGCACAGGAACCCAGTTCACTGCCTACACCGGTTATGCCAGGCGCTGGCAGCCGGGATTGAGCTGGGAGTGCGGGATCGCCGACACACACTTCAGGCACGCCACCGGCTACGACTACGCGGAAGGCTTCGTCGGTCTCTCGTCGAGAAGGCTCAGCGCCCGTCTGTATTACGCCCCCAGCTATTTCGGCGAGTTGAAACACACCCTCTACGCCGAACTCAACAGCGCTTACCCGCTCGCCGAACACCTGCACCTCACGACCCATGCCGGGCATCTGCATGCGCTGACTGGAACGGTCGCAAGCGCGCCAAGCTCACGCAACGATCTGCGTATCGGGCTGAATCTCGACAGCGGCGACTGGACCGTGCAATTGGCATGGATCGCCGTACAGCAACGCACACCACGGTCTGCCTACGACAACGCGGACCAAGGCACATCGCACACGTTCATGCTGAGTACGTCTTACGCGTTCTGAGACGAACCTTGCCGGGACGAATATTTTCGTCATCACCGGAAACCCTTCAGCCCCTCCCGGGAATGTACCGGACACAGGAGTCGCTCCTGACTTCTTGGAGGGGAAACACCATGAAAGCACAACGTGAGATCAAGGGCTTCGTGACGGCCGTCGCGGCCACTATCGGACTGCTGGCGTGCGGTGGCGGCGGCGGTCACATGCCTCCCGTGGGCACCGTCTATACGGCAACCAGCCTGGTAGTCGATATGGCCACGACACCGGGCTATGGCAGCACAAACACCCGTCAGATCGATCCCAACCTCGTCAATGCCTGGGGCCTGGCCTTCAACCCGACCGGCTTCGCGTGGGTGGCCAACAACGGCACATCGACCTCGACACTCTACGACGGGAACGGCGTTCCGCAGTCCCTGGTGGTTTCGATCCCCGCCGGACAGACCGGGTCCGCCTCACCGACCGGCATCGTCTTCAACCCGACGCAGGGCTTCATGATCAGCCAGGCCGGGCTGTCCGGCGCCAGCGCCTTCATCTTCGCCGGAGAGGGCGGCACCATCGCCGGATGGTCACCAGCCGTTGACCGCACCCACGCCGTGACGGTCATCGACAAGGGGGCCGGCAGTACGGTGTACAAAGGGCTGGCGATCTCCGCCTTCGGAGGCGCCAACTACATCTACGCGACCGACTTCCACAACAATCGCATCGACGTTTACGACGCCAGCTTCAATCCCGCCTCCCTGCCCGGGAGCTTCACCGACCCGGCCATGCCCGCCGGCTATGCGCCCTTCGGCATCCAGGCCATCGGCGGCAACATCTATGTTGCCTACGCCCTCCAGGACAGCGCTGCGCACGACGAAGTCGGCGGCGCCGGACTGGGCCTGATCGATGCCTACGACAGCGGCGGCACCTTCATCAAGCGCCTGGTGTCGCCGGGCGGAGCCCTGAACGCCCCGTGGGGCATGGCGATGGCGCCGGCCAACTTCGGCAGGTTCAGCGGCGACCTGCTGGTGAGCAATTTCGGCGACGGCAAGATCAATGCGTTCGATCCCGTCACCGGCAATTTCCAGGGCACGCTCGGCAAAGCTGAAGGACAACCCATCGTGATCGACGGTCTGTGGGCCATCGCCTTCGGGAACGGACTCAACAACCAACCGACAAACACCCTCTTCTTCACCGCCGGGCCGGGTGATGAAGCCCACGGTGCCTACGGCCGGATCGACGTGAAGTAGGGCCTGCCGACTCTTCGCAGAGGTGCCGCATGTCAAAGCAAGACACCGCCCTGCTGGCTGGCTGGCTGCCGGGGCTTGGCCGCACTGCTCCTTGCGCTGCTCTGCTGCACCGTTGCGGCCCCGGCCCGGGCGGTTCCCAGCTTTGCCCGCCAGACCGGCTTCGACTGCATGACCTGCCATGTGAGCTGGCCGGAACTGACCCCGACCGGCCGGCAGTTCAAGCTGAACGCCTATACCCTTGGCGAGAAGCGCATGCTGCCAATAGCCGGCATGCTGCAGGTATCGAGAACATCCACCGCCCACCGCGACGCCAATACGCCCGACGCGTTCCGGAAGGACGGCAACATCGTGCTGCAGCAAGCCAGCTTGTTCCTGTCGGACAAACTCGCCGAACACCTCGGCGTGTTCTCGCAGTGGTCCTACGACGGCGTCGCCCACCACAGCGGCATCGACAACGTGGATCTGCGCTACGCCAACCAGCTCGAGGCCGGCGGGCAAGATCTGTTGTACGGCATCACCCTGCACAACAACCCCACCGTGCAGGACGTCTACAACACCGGAGAGCCCATCGGCGGCAGCACCAAGGGCAGCCCGGATAGCACGGGAATGATCGGCGAACTGAATTACCTGCCCCGGCGGGACATGCGCCTGACGCTGCAATACACCGCCTACCGCAAGTTCAATGGCGCCGCCAACAACTACGATGGATTCGGCCGCAATGCCAGGGACAACACGCTGCTCCTGCTCGGCTGGTTCATGTTCTGACGCGGAGAAACGGACATGAAAAACACGAGCCCCGGCCGCCGTACGCTGCTCAAACAGGGCTCCGCCCTGCTGCTGTCACTCCCGATCTACTTCCTCGCCAAGCCAACCCTGGCCGGCAAGGCCTCCAAAATCGCCTTCCATTACCAGGATCATCCGCGGGGAGAACAGAGCTGCTCGGCCTGCGTCGCCTTCATTCCACCCGAGAACGGCAGCGCGGCTCAAGCGGTTCAGCCACCTCGGACGTCCGGCAAGGTGTCGGATAGCAAGTTGCATGAGGAAATCATGGCGGGTGTGGATGATTCGGCCTTGTGCCTGATGTCAGCTCGACGGGCCGTAGAAAAACTGGGGATGACGCAGGCGGGAGCCGAAGAGGTGTTCTGCGCCACCTTGCCACCTCAAGTCCCCTGAAGTAGCCCGATTAGCCTGCTGCGGTAGGCATCAAGAAACGCGGCGTATCCAATGGCCTGTCCATGAAACAGGAGGTACTTCACGGCGCTGCCCATGCTTTCGGGTTTGTCGATCTGTTCCGGCTTGTAGAAGGTGCCGAATCGGTTAGCTTCTCGGTGGAACTCCAGAACGGCTTCCTCGCCGATGAGGTCACGCAGGGGCTTCAGCAACTGAGTCCAGAGTGCTCCGGAGCCAAGATAAGCCAAGGGATGGAACTCGCCACCATCGGTTGGGTAGGTGAAACCGAACTGGAGGTAGCTGGCGGAACCCCGCTGATCGAATCCAAGGCTCTCCATCTGTTCGATCAGTTCGGCGACAACAGGTAGATCATCGGGGGAAACTTGTTTCAGCAACTGTCCCCTGGTCATGGGGAGGGCTGCGGCCTTCACCGTTCTGGATTCCTGTACCCGCCCACCGGATGTACCTTGGTATTCGTCAGTCACCTGTGCGCTGGCTGTGACCGGGGTGTTGGGGCGAATATCGACCACCACCACATGCCGGGATACTTCGCGGGTCTTAAGTACCGTGCGGGGAATCACCAGTCGCTGGGAGCCGTGGGTGTAAAACTTCAGTTCAATCAGGCCGAATTTGAAAGGGGAACTGTTGCCCTGCTCGTTGAGCCAGTGCGTTACCCGCTCGACCCCAACATGAATCCCATCCGAAACGATGAGCAGCAGGATTTCGCCTCGGCGTAGATGGCGCTCGAGAGCTTCATCGAAGTCATCAGACAATACGGCAGCCTGGCTTTGCTCGCCGGCAAGACGAGACACGCAATCGCGGATGCTCTCGTCTGGACGAAGTGAGGGAGATTGGCAGCGTTTGATCCGTCCTTCCAATTCCATGATGGGCATCTGGCCGACGGCCATCCCGTATTGGAGGGTCTGGGCAATGACCTCACGGATGCCTTCGGGGTTTCGGTAGAGCTTGGTTTCGACAATGACCAGATAACCGTCATTGGTTACCAGCAGATTGTCGATACGCCCGAGGAAGCCGCCCAGATCGAGGGAGACTTCTCTGCCCAGTGAAAACAGGCTTGTGGTGGATGGCAGGTATTCGCGTACCGGCAACACGTTGGGGGTCGCATCGATGAGTTCCTGAAGTAGGCTTTCATCGAACGAGTTGGGGTCGTCGCGCCTAACCGAAATGCCGGATAGCGGCGTGAACACTCGCTTTTCCATGCCTTCGGTGAAGACAATCGGCGTGCCTATACTCATTTGCCCCTCCCTGGTCTATGAGTACGGCATGATAGTCCGAGCGCGGCTGTAAGCCCAGGCCCTTGGGCACTGAACCGCGCAAGGCCTGCCTTGGATGTTGAACGTCCACTTTCGAAGTTTGGCCATTTTTCGCTTCGGGTCGGATGCCGTCCTACGTCGATATCGAAGGCTGACATTGACCGTCATCAGTGGCTTAACGGCAAGTAGCTGGCGGATAACCGACCGATCCTGATCAGAGGCCGAAGAAGAGCCTGTCACATCAACGGCAGCCTCTCGGCCATTACAGTCGGTGGACTGCTGACGGTAGTCAGGCCGCAAAGCGCCGGTCACCTGCCATTCGTCCGTGAGGCGACCGCGAACGACAGCTTCACATTCGGCGAACTGGAGCTATCACCCCCTGAACAGTCGTTGGCAAGCCGCGAATGCGGACATTCGCGGCTGGATCCTAGGCCTTGTGGGCTACGATAAGTGCCGTATCAACGGTGAAGCTACCGTCACCCCCTATTTCGAAGTAATCGGTCACCGCTGCGGAAGCACGGCGTTGTAGAGATCTGATAGCGGTAACGTGGGCTTCAGGAGTATTCATCCGCTCTATCCAAGACATGAATTCCAATCGTAGCCTGTATTTCGACACTTGACCCACTTGGAAACCAACGGATGCCAACGAAGATTTCCATTCATCCAGAGAGGCATTGCGGACATGCGAGGGATCTCGCAAAAGTTCCATGCTCTGCAGCCAGGTATCGAGTAGGGGCACACCGGGTGTAACGACATCCATAAAGATCGCGATCCCTCCGGACTTCATGACCCTCATCATTTGGGCCAAGCCTTTGGTAAATGCATGCCAATGATGCGCGCTATAGCGGCTTGCGACGACGTCAAATGACTCTGAAGGGCACGAAAGCGCCTCGGCTGCGCCTTGCTTGGTGACGATGTTGCTCAGACCGCGCCTTTGCGCTTCTGCGGCGACCGTTGCCAACATAGCGTCCGAGAGATCGTAGGCGACAACCTTATTGACCAGGCCGGCCATTCGGAAAGCCACATGTCCGCCACCACAGCCCATGTCCAAGGAGACGGCATCCGGGCGTTGCCCGATCAAGCTTGCCATGAGTTCAAGGTCATCCCCTTGTGCATGCACTGCGCTGGAGAGATAGGCATTGGCCCGTGAGGTGTATTGCTCGATGACAACAGCGTTATGAGTATCGGTTTTCATGGAGACTCCGAAAATGAAAGGGCGAGACAGCATTGTCTGGTCCACAATATCCCATTACAAGTAGAGCAGTTATCCTGGTATAAAAAGCGCTATGAACGAAGCAGATCAGCGGCAAATGCTCGGTGCGTTTATCCGAGCTCATCGTGAACGTTTATCTCCGCCAAAAACGGGAGGCCGCCGACGTACGCCTGGACTAAGACGAGAGGAATTGGCCGATGCGGCTGGATTAGGCGTCACTTGGATCACTTGGCTGGAGCAAGGCCGCGAAGTAAAAGCCTCCGTTACTGCCCTTTCTCGCCTTGCCGAAGCACTGCAACTGTCCGCGGCGGAGCGGGCATCGCTTTTTGATTTAGCCGGGGAAAAGGATCCGAAGTTAAAAAATGAGAACGTTGACGACCTTTTGCCTTCACTGGTCGAGTTGCCCGGATTAATGTCTGCACCAGCGTATCTGCTTGACCATACCTGGACTGCCATGGCCTGGAATCAGGCTGCAGCAGATCTGTTTGTCGGCTGGCTGGATCAGGTATCAGAGGATCGGAGTTTGCTCAGATATGTGTTTCTCTCCCCGGTCGCAAGAAAAATTATCGCCGATTGGGAAATCCGAGCCCAGCGGCTCGTCGCCGAGTTTCGAGCTGACTTCAATCGCCGTCCGGGTGATGCAGCCATGAAGTCTCTAGTGGAGCGGTTGTGCCGGGATAGCGAGTTGTTTGTCTTTTATTGGCGAAAGCACGATGTGTTGCATCGAGAGGGTGGGGAACGTCAGTTCAACCACCCTGTGCTGGGTGAATTGAAATTCAAGCAAACAACCCTGCTGGTTGCTTTGCAACAGGACATCAAGCTGGTCTGCCTAGCCCCGAACTGACTGGCACGGATATACGCAGCTTTGCTTAAGGAGACGCTGAACAAATCCCCGCCCAGCCTCTCCCGAGCGAGTTTCCGGCCAAGTCCATTCAAACATGCTGACCGCCAGGCATCAAAAGACCGATTTTCGAGGAGCATGCCTCCGATTTCACCGCTCAGGACGCACCTCGGGCATGCATCGCCGGCATGCGCCTTTGGGCGAGCAGCAGATTGGCGAAGCCAAACAGCGAGAACAGGTGCGCCTCGTTCTTTGCCAGCCCGCGATAGCGGGTCTTGCGATGCCGGAAGAGGTTCTTGATCACATGGAAGGGATGCTCTACCTTCGCCCGGATGCTCGCCTTGAGCTTCTCAAAGCGCTCCTGCAACCGACCCAACGCATCGGCGGGCAGGGCCTTGCGCACGCTGCGCTTCATCGCCACCAGCCATTCAACGGTCTTGCTCTGGTTCTCGGGGCGTTTCTCGACGCCTTGATAACCCGCATCGCCGAACACGCTGTGCTCCTTGCCGTGCCCCGCCGGGCTGCCCGGGTCGTTAATAATGCACGTCAGTGACGCCGTGCTGGATCGGTAAATGTTCCATACCTGTACCGACCGTACCGACCCAGCAGATGCGCCACGGTCCGGCAACCAAAGGATGGGTTCTCCTCGATCATCGCCTTGATCGGCAGCAACGCGGCTATTCGCGCAAACTGATCGTCACACAACCACACACCTACCATCCTGTCCCTGCCGAAAAGTCGGAAATCCAGGCTTCAAGCACCAATCAGGAAGGCGGCGACGAGATATGTGCGCCGCCTTCCTGCCGATCAAGCCCCTCTTTCAGCAGCCCTCAGCGCCTCGAACAGATCCCGCATCTCCTGCGCCAGCATCGAGCAGGCCCACAGGTAATTGTCCTGTAGCGTCGGATTCATGCGCCGGAAGGCATCCCCCGCATCGCCATAGGTCATGGCCAGCAAGGACAGCAACTGCACCTGACGGGCGGAAAGCTGATCGACGATGGCCAGCGCATTGGCCTCCTCGGCCAACCGGTAGAACGACCCCGCCGGCGCGGGGAAACTGAGCGGCGTATTCATCGCGGCGCCCTCCCCTCGCCCCGTTCCCGGCGCGGAAGAAGCGGAACAATTACGACGGCATTACGAATGGACGCGTGCGAACCGACGCACGCCAGGGTGGAAACGACCATGGTGCGGACTCCTTGTTGATGGACTGATCCGCCATCCGCTGCGAAACGGGGGGCGGGCCAAAGCGGGGTTCGCAGACCGGCAACAAGGAACCGGCAGGCCGAAGCCTCCCCACCCGGCCCGCCATTGAGCTTGGACGCACCAAGGGTGTACGGACAAAAAAATAGCCGCGGCGCGGCTGTTGTCCGCCTTGCTGTACCGGGCTGCGAAACCCGGTCGCTGTTGTTTCAGCGACGGGCGGGAGTATCGGCTGCGTGTTGCGGGGGCGTCAAGAGACGGTGTTGATGGCATGAATGACGAAATCGTCAAACCCTCGCGCTGTCTGCCAGATCTGAAAATTGTGAACTGCTCCGCTGCGAGGACGTTCCTGCATGGCCAACAATGGGCGGCAGGAGTCAGCCAGGAGCAGACCTACTGCCTAGCATCTGGGCGTACGGTATGATGCTTTTCGCATTCGCCTGACACTTGGGAAGGATCAATGCGAGACGCAACACCTCCGCCCTTTTACATAGTTATCGATTGATGAAAACTCACGACCACTCACGAGAAATGCCTGAGGTAATGAAGGCACTACAGCTTCACGACTCATTGAAGGTGTATCGGGAAGCTATGGATGCCATGCAGTTTCATGACCCGATGAAAGAAGCTCGCGAAGCGATGAAGGCGCTCCAACTTCAAGATCCCTTGAAGGAATATCGGGAAGCTTTAAAGGCTATTCAACATCTTGACCCAATGAAGGATATTCGCGAAACAATAAAGGGGCTGCATTTACAAGATCCTTTGAAGGAGTATCGGGATGCCATCAAGGCCATTCAACTTCACGACCCGATGCGAGAAATTCGTGAAGCGATGAAGGTGATCCAAATTCAAGACCCGTTGAAGGGGTATCGGGAAGCTATGAAGGCCATTCACCTTCATGACCCGATGAAAGAGATTCGCGAAGCGATTAAGGCGTTCCGACTTCAAGACCCCTTGAAGGAATATCAGGAGGCCATGAAAGCAACCCAGAGTTCAATGCGGGAGATAAGCGACGGGCTCAAAGCACTGGGCCTGGAAAACATTCTTAAGAAAATATCACAACAAGAATGGCCCCTGGCTCACGCCACGGTTGATGGCGGTATCACAGTAAATGCTGATAACACGGTTACGCTAGATTCCACCACATTGAGTTGTTCTGAAGTCCAGCAGATTGCAAACGAGATTGTCGATAGAACGTTCAACCGATCGTCCGAACAAATTGAGACTGTGGTTGCAACGCTGGTTGCAGAAATTCGCGCCTTAAAGAATCCTCCTCTCGAAAAGTTTTTATCGCTGCTCATCTATCCAATAATCGTTGCGCTAATATTTTCTATTATCAACCCGATCACGGACTATTACATCAAAGAATCCCTGGGTGCAGAGAAACGAGAAGTCGCGAAGAAAATTCGAAAGCATGTGCTTGCGTTTACCAGCGACATTGGCGCATTGGACGCATACCGGCTAGTGTCGAGGAAATACCTCGATGTGCGCACTAATCCATCAGCCCAATCGCCATCCCTTGGGCGCCTACAGTTCGGTCAAGTGGTGATGCTGATTGAACGGCGAAAGGATTGGTCGCTAGTCGCTTGGTCTGACGACGAAACCGAGGTGGCTATCCAAGGTTGGGTGTTTTCTAGGTACTTAGGAAAATTCCGGTGAGCATAACCAGAGCGCCAACCAATCAATGCACCGGACCTGCGCGAAAAGCCGCGTAGGCCGGTGATTTCAAACTTTGAACGTCCGCTTCCTCAAGTCCAGAGCGTCGGCTTTGGGTCGGTAGCGGTCTCTTGTACGCCTCGGAAGAAAGCCAATGTCTCCTCGAGGTCATAATCATCCGCCGTATTGCATGTGCGAATTCTGTCAGCCAAGCAAACTCTCCAAAGAGAGTCATGTCACCGCAGATCTCTTTTCGACGGAAAATACCCGCCACAGCTACACGGTTCCTATGGTCTGCTCTGCGTGCGGAAACGCTGTGTTCCTCTACCAATCTAAGCATGGAGGAAGAGCTATCTTTGACGAATTGGGTCCGCCATGGCCCAAGCACCCTTGCTCTGACGGAGCCAGAGCCGTGCGGCTGACAGCATCGGTAGCTGCGGATCAGTCCCTACCAACCAGACGTTACTCTTGCAAGAGGCCGGCTGGCTGCCTATTACTGATATGCTCGTCGATTCCGTCGGCTCAAATCATGTTCGGTTGCACATAAATTACAACGTCAAGTTCAAATACGACCGCTAGTCTCCAAATCCAGCAAGCGCGAGAATATAACATTTCATTCAAGTGGACGGCTACGCCGCCGCTTACCTCAGGCGTTGCGCGTCATGAACTCTGACTATTCACACTGCTGGGCACGCTATCGTGCTGACTGTGATCGCGGCATGTCGAAGGAACACCTGCTTTCGAAGAGTCTGTTTCACGGTCAGACCGTTCACGTGTCTGGCTTCGATTGGTGCATGGGCGAAGAGAAGTGCGTTGGTATCAACTCTCTTCAAAGAAGGTTTCTATGCGAGAAGCACAACAATGACCTTTCAGACGCAGATGCTGCCGCTAAGCAAGCTATCGATGCCTTCGAGGCAGGCGGCAGTGAGTTTCTCTTGAATGGTATTCTATTAGAGCGGTGGCTAGTAAAAACCGCCGTAAACCTCAGCGTTGGTGGCAACCTACACATAGGCTATGGCATGAGTGAATCCAAGCCCGGATGGCCAAGCCCATACCTTCTCGCAGTAGCGTTTGGAGACGAGATCCTCTGCGCAAAAATGGGGGCCTATTTTCTTTTCCCTGCAACTCAGTATAAGCACCGCGCCGGCGAGATTTCGGTTGTACCAATTCACCGTGACGGACAGATTGGAGGGTTCGTGTTTGGTCTCAGAGGGCAGTTCATATTCCTCAGCCTCTATCCAGGACACACCCCTCCTTCAATTGACACGCTCGCGCCAGGGCTCCTGCCACCGCCAATAGGAGGCGCCACACTTCATTACCGCCCCGCTTCGTTCCAAGTTCAAGTTGCCGGTGGCTCAGAAGGGAAAATTCAGTTGCGATGGCTGCACGTATGACGCCCACCCCGTCAATCGAGCGGGACAGCCAACAGGCTACGCTTGTTGGTAACCTCCGCGCTTCGCACTCCAGCGGCCCCTCACATCCAGGGCAATCGCACCTTAACGTCATACCCCCAGCAACTGGGCGCGAAACGCATCGACAGTGGCTGCGAGCATGCGCTTGGACTTGATGCTGGCCTTGCGCGTCGTATCGAGTCGCAGCAGGTTCATGACGATGTGGCGGACGATGGCCAGGTTGTTGGCGGCGTAGCCGCTGCGTACGCGTGACTGATCCTCGTTGAACTGCACATCCAGACACCAGTGAAGCCGATTCTCCACCTCCCAGTGACTGCGCACGGCCCGTGCAATGCGCTCGGCATCGGCGGGCAGACTGCTGATGTAGAAGAGGCGCTCGGTGCTGGTGTGGCCACCGACCGTGCGCTCGCGTTCGAGCACCGCAAAGCTGGCCAGATCCTGCCAGGCGTCGCTCTGGTAGAGCCGGCCGACGCCCTCATAGGCCCGGCATCGGCGTACTTCGATGCGCCCGTGATCCTGGGTTGAATCGCCCCGGGTTTCGCGGAGGCCATTTGGTTTAAGTCAGGCCATGACAGCCTGAGCGGTTTGACTGCGGTGATAGTTTGCCTCAGCTTCAGCCGGCGGCATGTAGCCAATAGGGGCGAGCAGCCGATGATGGTTGAACCAGGCCACCCACTCGAGGGTTGCCAGTTCCACCGCTTCAGCACTTTTCCATGGGCCACGGCGATGGATCAACTCTGCTTTGTAGAGTCCGTTGATCGTCTCGGCCAAGGCGTTATCGTAGCTGTCCCCCTTGCTGCCAACCGACGTCTCGATGCCCGCCTCGGCGAGTCGCTCGGTGTAGCGGATGGACACGTATTGCGACCCTCTATCCGAATGATGGATCAGGGCATCCCGCTGGGGCTGGCGTGCCCATAAGGCTTGCTCCAGTGCGTCCAGCACGAACTCGGTGTGCATGGAGCGGCTGACGCGCCAGCCGACGATGTAGCGGGCAAACACATCGACGACGAAGGCGACGTACACGAATCCCTGCCAGGTCGAGACATACGTGAAGTCGGAGACCCAGAGCTGATTCGGGCGCTCGGCCACGAACTGCCGATTGACCCGGTCCAGCGGACAAGGCACAGCGGGATCCGCGCGAGTCGTGCGGACGGCGCTTCCACGCCGGGCGCCGACAAGTCCCTCGGCCCGCATCAGACGTTCGACGGTGCAGCGAGCCACCTCGATGCCTTCCCGCTGCAACTGCCGCCACACCTTGCGCACGCCATACACCCGCAGATTGGCCTGCCAGACCCGCTGGATATCCCCGATCAAGCGTTCGTCGCGCAGCGCCCGGGCGCTACGCAGATCAGGGTTGCGCCGACGTGCCGCCCGGCGTCGATACGCCGACGGGGCAACCTGCAAGACCTTGCAGATCGGCTCGACCCCGAGACGCTCCCGGTGCATGTCGATGAAGTCGTGGGTCACTTGTTGCGGCGGTCGAGCTCCGCCTGCGCGAAATATGCGCTAGCCAGGCGCAGGATCTCGTTGGCCCGTTTCAGCTCCCGAACCTCCCGCTCCAGTTCCTTGATCCGTGCGGTCTCGGCACTGCTGACCCCGTCCCGCTGTCCGGTATCCCGCTCGTGCTGCCGAACCCAGGCGTGCAGTGTCTGGGCCGTGCAACCGATCTTCGCTGCAATCGACTGGATCGCTGCCCATTGCGACGGGTGCTCACTGCGCTGCTCGAACACCATCCGCACTGAACGCTCACGTACTTCCGGGGCGTATTTCGTTGTCTTTTTCATGGCTCCATCTTCTCAAGAGTAGGAGCCTCCGCGAAACCCGGGGCGATTCAGGTCGTGGTTTCGTGTGTGGAATGGGGCCTCAGGGGGGCTCGGGGATCGAGGCCGGCGAACAGGATCGAATCGTACAGATTCGGATGGTTCTCCTTCACGCACAGCACGTAGTGGGCGCCCCGTTCGCGAATCGTGCGCGCGATCTTTGTCTGCGTTCCCATCGCATCGATCGTCACCACGCAGCCCTCGAGTGCCAGCTTGGCGAGCAGTTCCGGAATGGCGGTGATCTCGTTGGACTTCTCGTCGGTGGCCATTTGGCCCAATACAACGCCCATGCCGGCGGCGAACGCGCTAACCAGATGCAGCGGAGCGGCCTCGGCTTTCGTCTTGCTGCCCGTGCGCCGGCTGGTCTTGCCGTCGATGGCGACAACCGTCTCTTCGGCCAATGCGGGCACCACCATGCCGACCCAGCGTCGGAAGGCGGATTCGAACTCGTCGGGGGCAATCATGCCGAACACGCGCCCCATCGTGTCGTGAGACGGGATGCCGTGCTCAAGCGCGATGAACCCGCGCAACCAGTCGAGCTTGGCTTCGGCCCACAACTCGATGTCGACGAAGTCGTCCACGCCCGAGAGCACCGCACAGACCGCCACCGTCAGCAATTCGGCCAGGTCGTGGCGGGTATGGCGCGCACTGCGCGGGTCGGAGATCGAGACGAATACCTGCGTCAGCGGCATGACGTTTCTCATCTTCATCGGATGCCCAAAAAGGCAGGAAACTACACAATTTGGGCCGCGGTGAACAGTCACGTCACGAATTTGTTGCGTTTTAAGAGGGGCGTTTCACTATGCAAAATAGGTGCGATTGCCCTGCCCTCACATCTACGTTGAACAACAACTTTCCTCAAAGCTGAACGGCAACATTGGGCCATAGCCGCCATCGACGTGCGACGGATCGCGCGGCAGGTTTCCGTCGAAAAACGGACTTTCGTAGTTGCCTATCACAGCATAGGCGATTCACCTGGGGCCAATCCAATCTGGCAAGCATACAGCCGGAGGGCTCACCTTCGAGCTACGCAGTTCCAGGAAGTCTGCGATCGCCTTCTCGCGCACACTCGCAGCTCTTCCTAAGAAATCGCCCTCCACACCAAGCGCGTTCAGGTATCCATTCACATCCCAATGAGTGGAGGGAAGTCTGGGAGGAAACTCCTCGACCATCGATGTCAGAAGATTAGAAATTTCCATTCTAATCTCAGTAGTCGCCCTTACATCGAGTTTCGCTAATGCGTTCCACATTTGACGAATCCCGAAGTCGTTCTTGAAGGCATTCTCGAGCGCCTCCCGGGTATCCAAGCGGTGCGACCATTCGTTGATGTCCTCTATCGTTTCGATGATTCGATCGGACTTTTCCACCATGCGGCTAATCATCTCAGCACGGGAGTCGTCACTGGGAGCCAGCTTGAGCAGGAGGTCAAACTCTCGCTGATGCCACTCGCCAACTACCTCCGTCTTCCAGCCTAAAAGGAGGTTGAACACACGTTCACGACCAGATGCATCCAGCTCGCGAATCACTTGACTGAGCTCCTCTTCACCGTACCTACGTTCGAGACTGAAGAGTTCGTCGAGACAATCTTCAAATAGAGGATGATTCGGCATTCGAGCCAATTGCCGAATAACACCCTTCCAAGTTGGCGAGTTGTCGTGGTGATGGCCTAGGTACCACAGAGGCTGCGGCGCTCCTCTATGCATGCGCACACAGGCAGTCAGCAACGCGGGGGGCATGTGGTCAATGAGTTGGGCTGCCGGCATATGGAACCCATCAGTTGCACCAAGAAGCAGCTCCTGAATTTCTGTGGGAACACAGTTTTGTGTGAGTGCTGCAGCCTTCATCCATACATCATCATCGCGTCCATTGGCCAAAAGCTTCATGACCATCGAGCGTTCGTCCTCACGCAGGTCATTCCAGCGCGCCACAAGATTGGCCACAAAGACCAAGGCTGCGCCGGTGCTTGGCACTGCGAGCAGCCTCTCAATGGTCGCTCGCCTGTCCTCTGCAGATAACGCCGGCGCATCGAGCAAGCCCGTCACCAGACCAAGCATGTAGTCGTCAGGTAGGTGCCCAGCGGCGATTCGAATATGCAGCCAGTCGATCCAAGCATTGACCACAGCCTCAGAAGACGACGAGGATAAATAGGCAAGCGCCGTATTGCAGACGTCGTACAGACGCTCCCCTGCCATGCGAAACGAGCTGGGAAAGACTCTAAGAGCGGGGGCTAGAACTTCGCCGACGAGAGCCCATGGCTGTAGTACCCTATCGCTGCTCCAGGCCCTGTCATTGTCTGCGTAGAAGTGGGCCAGCAGTCGTGAAACTACGATTGCAGCGGTCTCAGGTTCAGCGCTAGACGCTCGTAGCAGTGCAGCCAGCTTCGCCTTTCGGTCCGAACCGACGGTGTTCCACCCCTTGGTAACCGCATCTAGCATTCGACCCACAACGGACGGATGCGTATCGCGTCGGAGTCGCTCCAGAATCTCATCGTCATCCGCCCGCTCGACGAGTAACCAGGTATAGGCCGCCTCTGCTCGAATTAGGCCTTCGGAGAAGCCCAGCAGTCGAAGCAGTACGTCGGGTTCAAGCTGGCTCGGTTGAGCCTTGAAGAAGCGCAGCGCTTCCACCGCGCTCCCAGGGTTTGGAAGCGCATTACCCGCGCAAAGTTTTGCTACTGTCTGGCGCACGCGTTCTTCATTTGCAGCGGGTATCGTTCTTAGGAAGGACAGGTTTGTATGGTCGTTATCGACCGGGAAGAATGGCTCACCACAATCCCAGACGACATCCTCGAGCTCGATACGGCCAATAGAGTTGACCCAATACTGAAGCCTCTCCAAGTATCTCTCGGGTTCAGATTTGACGACGTCAAGCAGAAATTCGTAGCAGAGATCTCGGGTGGTCGGAAAGTGCCAATGAAGCCCACCCTCCGCCAAATCGACCAGGGACTCGCCAAGACCGAGAGACTCTTCCAGGTCACGATGCAGCCACCAGAGATTTCTGGCTGTTGCGACCGACGTACTTGGCGAAGGCGCGAAGAGCCCTCTCCTTATCGCTGAGAGCACATCGTCCCTTTCCATCGATACCGCCTGTCTCACGACAGCACGAGCAGCCGCACGGTAGTACGGATGGGAGAATTCGAAGTGGTTCGCCTTTTTGCGGCGGAGCACGCGGTGCAGCTCCAAATTGGTGAGGCACTGCCTTGCGCTCACTGGCAAAGTTGGTTCTTCGGCATAGGTCGGCGCTGCGACAGGAGCCCGGAGAGGACTGTCAGGTGATAAGTTCAAGAACTCGTACGGAACCGGCCTCTTGAGCTCCAGCCCTTCTCCCAAGATGAATGCCAGTTCACTGTCCGCGGAAGTTTCTATTGCCGTGGAGCCTATGGCCAACGCACGCACCACTTCCTGCGCTCCACTGGAGCGCAGGGTCATGGCGAACTCGATAGCGGATTCGCTTGCCAAGCTTTGTGCCTGACGTACCACGTCTGCGCCCTGCAACTGTTGATGGTAGGCCGCCACATGCGTCAATACGCCGACTGGTACGTCAATCTCTCCGCTTGCAATGGCGGACGCCACTGCGTCCTTCACCTCATCCGAGACCTGATTGCACTGCGACTGCACGTCCCAGACCCGTAGCAAAAATCCTGACGGATATACACCCAAGTCATGCCAGGGCAGGTTTCCGGTTTGCACCTTCTCTAGAGAATCGGTGGCTCTAGCAGCAAGAAGTACTTCTTGCGATTGCGCCACTACCAAGCGCCGATTTGGCTCAAGCCCTCGAATGAGCCAATCGAGGCTTTTCAGCGCCTGCCCGGCCTTCGAATTTGCTTCGAAGTCGGAGCCAAGAGGGTCGTCCAAGACGACCAGAACTTCGGCGCGACGTCTGTCTAGGAGAATACGTTCGGCCTCGTCAACCAAGCTAGTGCGCAAGACTTCAAAACCCAACTCTTGCAAGGCGCCAGCGACCCACTTTGCAGCGTCAGTCTTGCCGCAGCGAGGCGACCCCGAGAGTAACAGAGCGCGTTGGGCTGTAAGCTCTGCGACCCAAAGTTGTTCAGCGTCGCGAGGCACATAGTTGCTGGGCCGAACCGAAGAAGCGACCTCAGCATTCAGTACATCCTTGAGCGCTAGCACCACATCTTTCCCTGACCCCTTGCTGTCCCGCACTCGTTGCAGCATCTGAAGGAGCGTGCCTTCCGCTCTGTCATTTGGCACCCCAAGGTCGCGTAAGTGGTCAAACAGGCGAGCCATGACGTTTTCCTTCGTTACGTTGTCCTGCAAGACCAAGCGCTTGAATGCATCATTGAGCTCGGTCGCGGGGGTCGTCTGCCCGAGGGCGGAGAAAGCCGCTGCTCTGTCGCGTTCTAGTTCCGTGTTTTTGACGGGCGTAGATGCAACGACTTGAGCCAACAACGACCGCGCCGAACCTGCGGACAGTGGTGGTTTCCGGTGGGCCTCTCCGCGCCAGTTCGGCCTAACTGTCAGAGGTGACGCAAAGTCCATGGCACGCTGAGCGCAGACTAGAAGCACCAACTTGCTTGGCTGTTTCAAAAGCCTTTCAAGCAAGCAGCCTGTCGAAAGTCGGCTTGGAAAGTGCGCAAGGTACTCACGTAACACTGCTTCGTCGACAGCCTTGGTGTGACGCTCGGCGCCTTTGACCTGCAGTTCCAGCTCTACATGGTTGCCATCAAGCACGACGTGGAGCGTCGAATCCTCACCGCCGCTGTCAACGACAGCACGCACATCGTGGGCCCAGAATCGGAGCACAAGCTCCAGTGTGACGTGGTACTGGAACTCATAACGTTCGGGGCCGATAATTTCGATTGACATGATCTTAGAACTTCAAATGGATCGGCGCTTACTAACGGCCGAGTAAATGTAACTGCAGAGTTAAGCTGGAAGCGGAGATTGAATTGTCTGCCCGCCAGTGACCGCTTTCGCTAGATGTCTCCAAAGCCCAAATGGTAGCTTCTTGAAAAGGAGCGAGCCTGTCCGAATTTTTGTGTGTGAGGCATAACATGTTGACAAGGAGCAACCGGCAGCGAAGCTGCCCACCATTCCGAAGGAACTGATTGATTCATTCCGGCTTCAGGAGGCTGCCAGTCGAATCTCGATATCAATACGGCAGTTTTGAGGCGCTTAGCGGACTAATCCGACAGCCAAGGTGGCTGGCCGCTCCGGCCGATATCCTGCCATCGAGTATCCAGGCCACACGACCTCTCAACTCCAGAACTCGTCGTTACCCCAAACGATTGAATATCCCAACGACGCCTGGAGTTTGAACCCGCATCGCATCAGCATCCATCACCCCAAGTGGATCATGTTGCCGATGCTGCATCGAATACTCCGGCGTGAACATTCGATCCTGCATCGTGAACATTGAGTATTCCCCTGCCACCATTCGATGTTGCCCGGTGCACACCCTTTCTGGAAGGGCGCCACATTTCATGTGACGCCTGCACCATCGAATCACGCCGCCCCAATATCGAAATATCCGCGCGCTGCATGACATGTTGCGTCCGCCTTGATCGATGCGACGGCGGCAGCATCGAATGTTGACCGCGCCTCTTCTCATGTTCACGTCGGCATACATGCTGCGCGGTCTGGCGTGTTTCATGTGCACGCAGTCATCATCAAACAGCACCGGGGAACATGCTGACCGCCGCGGGCATCATAAACAGTGCACGTTCCTTTTCGCTTCCAACCGCGCACCGATCATGAACTCCCTGCCTGCCGTTCTACTGGGCGCCCCTCTCGCCGCCCTG
The DNA here is from genome assembly GCF_056724025.1 of Zoogloea sp. JDB1. Lineage (NCBI taxonomy): Bacteria > Pseudomonadati > Pseudomonadota > Betaproteobacteria > Rhodocyclales > Zoogloeaceae > Zoogloea > Zoogloea sp. JDB1. The sequence continues at coordinate 3,495,773 of NZ_CM161496.1, read as the reverse complement.
CTCTCCGCCTGCGCCGGCCCGCGCTTTCCGGCGAATGTCGCGACCGTCGATGAACTCGTTACGCGCTTCGGGCCGCCCGCCAAGCGCTGGCCGGCGGACGGCGGCGGCGAGCGGCTGGCCTTCACCACGTCGCCGATGGGGATGCAGACCTGGATGGGCATTGCGGATACGGACGGCCGGGTACGCAGCGTGGAGAACGTGCTCGACATGCAGCACTTCGCGCGCATCCAGCCGGGCATGGACGAGGATGCGGTGATGCGGGAGATCGGGCCTCCCTATCGCCCTTGGACCGTGACTTACCCCGCGCGCAACGAGCGCGTGTGGGAATGGCGGTATTGCGATGCGTGGAACGAGCCGGCGCGCTTCGACGCGCTGTTCGACACCGGCACCGGCAAGGTCCGCTCGACGATGAGCCTCACCGAGCGCCAGTCCCGCGATGGCAGCGGCGAACGCGGCGAGTGGTGCAGCCAGTAATCCCCCTTCCACGACCGCGGGCCGGACGTCCGACTCCTGCACGAACGTCCGATTCCCGGTCGCCGATTCATCCGCCAGCCCATCCCTTCCGGCAGTCGGCCTGAATCTAAAACTCCTTTACTTTCAGTCTTCTATCTCCTTTCTGTCTGGCCTGGCACAAGCGTTGCCCTATCTCTTGCGGGGACAGCGGCTCGCCCCGGGGTGCAGCGGAATGCGGCACCAGTCCAAACCAAGGAGAAATGGAGACAACAATGGAAGTCCAACAATCACAGGTTCAGGTGATGGGCATCGACGCCGGCGGCACGATGACCGACACCTTCTTCGTTCGGGCCGACGGACGTTTCGTCGTCGGCAAGGCGCAGAGCAATCCGGCCGACGAATCGCTGGCCATCTTCAACTCGTCGGAAGACGCCCTCGCCCACTGGAACCGTACGGTGGACGATGTCTATCCGGAACTGGCGACCTGCGTCTATTCCGGCACGGCCATGCTCAACCGCATCCTGATGCGCAAGGGCCTCGACGTGGGCCTGATCTGCAACAAGGGTTTCGAGCAGATCCACTCCATGGGCCGCGCCCTGCAGAGCTATCTGGGCTACGCGCTGGAAGACCGCATCCACCTCAACACCCACCGCTACGACGAGCCGCTGGTGCCGGTCTCCCGCACCCGCGGCGTCACCGAGCGCACCGATGTGCAGGGCAAGGTCGTCATCCCGCTGCGCGAGGAGGAAGTCCGCCAGGCTACCCGCGAGCTGATCGCCGCCGGTGCGCAGGCCATCGTGATCTGCCTGCTGCAGTCCCACAAGAACGAATCCAGCGAGACCCGTGCCCGCGACATTGCCCGTGAGGAACTGGCCAAGCTGAAGGTGGACATCCCGGTCTTCGCGTCGGTGGATTACTACCCGTCCCGCAAGGAAAGCCACCGGATGAACACCACCATCCTGGAGGCCTACGGTGCCGAGCCGTCCCGCCAGACGCTCAAGAAGGTCAGCGACCGCTTCAAGAAGCATGGCGCCAAGTTCGACCTGCGCGTGATGGCCACCCACGGCGGCACGATCAGCTGGAAGGCCAAGGAACTGGCCCGCACCATCGTTTCCGGCCCGATTGGCGGCGTGATCGGCTCCAAGCTGCTCGGCGAATACCTGGGCGACGAGAACATCGCCTGCTCCGACATCGGCGGCACCAGCTTCGACGTGGCGCTGATCACCAAGGGCAACTTCGCGATCAAGTCCGACCCGGACATGGCCCGCCTGGTGCTGTCCCTGCCGCTGGTGGCGATGGATTCGGTGGGTGCCGGCGCCGGCAGCTTCGTGCGCCTCGACCCCTACAGCAAGTCGATCAAGCTCGGCCCGGACAGCGCCGGCTACCGGGTTGGCACCTGCTGGCCGGAGAGCGGTCTGGATACGGTGTCGGTGTCCGACTGCCACGTGGTGCTCGGCTACCTCAACCCGGACAACTTCCTGGGCGGTGCGATCAAGCTCGACGTGCAGCGCGCCCGCGACCACATCAAGGCGCAGATCGCCGATCCGCTCGGCCTCTCCGTCGAGGATGCGGCAGCCGGCGTCATCGAGCTGCTCGATCTGACCCTGTCCGAGTACCTGCGCGCCAACATCAGCGCCAAGGGCTACAACCCGGCCGAATTCACCTGCTTCTCCTACGGTGGCGCCGGTCCGGTGCATACCTACGGCTACACCGAGGGCGTCGGCTTCAAGGACGTGGTGGTGCCGGCCTGGGCGGCGGGCTTCTCGGCCTTCGGCTGCGCCTGCGCGGATTTCGAGTACCGCTACGACAAGTCGGTGGACCTGGGCGTCGCCCAGCTCGCTCCCGATGCGGACAAGGAAGCGGCCTGCCGCACGCTGCAGGACGCCTGGTCCGAACTGGCGCTGAAGGTCATCGACGAGTTCGTGCTCAATGGCTACAAGGCCGAGGACGTGCTGCTGATCCCCGGCTACAAGATGCAGTACATGGGCCAGCTCAACGACCTGGAAATCGTCTCGCCGGTGGCTACCGCTGCCAGCGCCGCCGACTGGAACCAGATCGTCGATGCCTTCGAGAACACCTATGGCCGTGTGTATGCCAGCTCGGCGCGCTCGCCGGAGCTGGGCTTCTCGATCACCGGCGCGATCCTGCGCGGCACCGTGGTGACCCAGAAGCCGGTGCTGCCGGAAGACGAGGACGCCGGCCCCACCCCGCCGCAGAGCGCCTACCTGGGCACCCGCCCCTTCTACCGCCACAAGCGCTGGGTCGATGCGGCGCTGTGGAAGATGGAAAGCCTGAAGGCCGGCAACCACATCGTGGGCCCCGCGATCATCGAGTCCGATGCAACGACCTTTGTCGTGCCGGACGGCTTCGCGACCACGATCGACAAGCACCGCCTTTTCCATCTCAAGGAAGTCCGCTAGGCCACACACACCATTGAGGAGACATCGTCATGAACATGATGAACAAGAATGAGCTCGGCTTCGCCGACCTGCTGAAGAACGGCCAGACCCTTAAACAGTTCCGCGACGGCATCATCGAGCGCACCCAGGCCAGCGGCTGCTACAACGGTATCGAGAAGCTGGAGTTCCGCGACAGCGACCCGATCGGCTACGAGAAGCTGTTCTCCAAGCTACGCGGCGGCCTGGTGCATGCCCGCGAAACGGCCAAGAAGATTGCCGCCAGCCCCATCGTCGAGCAGGAAGGCGAACTCTGCTTCACGCTCTACAACGCGGTCGGCGACTGCGTGCTGACTTCCACCGGCATCATCATCCACGTCGGCACGATGGGCGCGGCGATCAAGTACATGATCGAGAACAACTGGGAAGCCAACCCCGGCATCAATCCCGGCGACATGTTCACCAACAACGATTGCTCGATCGGCAATGTGCACCCCTGCGACATCGCCACCATCGTGCCGATCTTCTGGGAAGGCCGGCTGATCGGCTGGGTCGGCGGCGTGACCCACGTGATCGACACCGGCTCGGTGACGCCGGGCTCCATGTCCACCGGCCAGACCCAGCGTTTCGGCGACGGCTACATGATCACCTGCCGCAAGACCGGCATCAACGACGAGCCGCTGCGCGACTGGCTGCATGAGTCCCAGCGCTCGGTGCGCACACCGAAGTACTGGATCCTCGACGAGAAGACCCGTATCGCCGGCTGCCACATGATCCGCGAGCTGGTGGAGGACGTGATCCGCGCCGACGGCATCGAGGCCTACGAGAAGTTCGCCTATGAAGTCATCGAGGAAGGCCGCCGCGGCCTGATGAGCCGCATCAAGGCGATGACCCTGCCCGGCAAGTACCGCAAGGTGTCCTTCGTCGATGTGCCCTACAAGCACGAGGACGTGCAGGTCTCCAACGCCTTCGCCAAGCTCGATTCCATCATGCACTCGCCGTGCGAGATGACCATCAAACCGGACGGCAAGTGGCGCCTCGACTTCGAGGGCGCGAGCCGCTGGGGCTGGCATACCTTTAATGCCCACCAGGTGGCCTTCACCTCCGGCATCTGGGTGATGATGTGCCAGACCCTGGTGCCGACCCAGCGCATCAACGACGGCGCCTACTACGCCACCGAGTTCCGCCTGCCCAAGGGCACCTGGTGCAACCCGGACGACCGCCGCACCGGCCACGCTTACGCCTGGCACTTCCTGGTGTCCGGCTGGGCGGCCCTGTGGCGCGGCCTCGGCCAGTCCTACTTCAGCCGTGGCTATCTGGAAGAGGTTAACGCCGGTAACGCCAACACCTCCAACTGGCTGCAGGGCGGCGGCATCAACCAGGACGGCGAGATCCACGCGGTGAACAGCTTCGAAGCATCGAGCTGCGGCACCGGCGCCTGCGCAGTGAAGGACGGCCTCAACCACGCCGCCGCGATCTGGAACCCGGAAGGCGACATGGGCGACATCGAGATCTGGGAGATGGCCGAACCGCTGCTCTACCTGGGTCGCAACGTCAAGGCCAACTCCGGCGGCTACGGCAAGTACCGCGGCGGTTGCGGCTTCGAGACCCTGCGCATGGTGTGGAACGCCCAGGACTGGACCATGTTCTTCATGGGCAACGGCTTCATGAACAGCGACTGGGGCCTGATGGGCGGCTATCCGTCGGCCACCGGCTACCGTTTCGAGGCCCACAAGACCGGGCTGGAGAACCGCATCGCCATCGGCGACAGCCTGCCGCTGGGCGGCGACCTCGATCCGTCCAACCCGGACTACGAGCGCCACCTGGACGCCACCGCCACGGTCAAGCGCGACAAGCAGTGCATTACCACGGAGGACTGCTACGCCAACCACGACCTCTACCTCAACTACCTGCGCGGCGGCCCCGGCTTCGGCGACCCCATCGACCGCGAGCCGAAGGCCATCGAGGGCGACCTCAACCAGAAGTTCCTGCTGCCCGAGTACGCCGAGAAGGTTTATGGCGCGGTGTTCACCCAGGACGCCAAGGGCGTGTTCACCGTGGATGCTGCCAAGACCCAGGCCCGCCGCGCCGTGATCCGCAAGGAACGCCTGGCCCGCGCGCTGCCGACCCGTGAATGGATGAAGGAGGAACGCGAACGCATCCTCAACAAGCACGCCTCCATCCAGGTCCAGCACATGTTCGCCACCAGCTTCGCGCTGTCCGAGAAGTTCACCCAGCAGTTCAAGGACTTCTGGAACCTGCCGGCCGACTGGCTGGTGCGCGAGGAGGAGCTGGGCGTGCCGTCCTACGGATCCAAGCACCGCATGGATCTGTCCCTGCTGCCCGACGTCACCACCGTCGTCCAGGTCGAAGAGTAATCACGGAATCAAGGAGTCCGAACATGTCTACTTACACCAACGAGCAGGTCGCCCACCTCGTCGAAGGTACGCTCGACTGGGAAACCACCTTCCGCATGCTGTCCATGCCCAAGGACCACAGCCGCTTCGAGCAGTACGTCGCGGCCCTGCAGGCCAAGGTCGGGTTCAAGGACAAGATCGTCCTGCCCCTCGGCCCGCACCTCTACATCGTTCAGTCCGCCAAGACCAAGGAATGGGTCACCCAGTGCGACTGCGGCCACGTCTTCGCCGACTACCGCGAGAACTGGAAGCTCCACGCCGCCATCTATGTGCGCGACACCGAGGAGGCGATGACCGAGGTCTATCCCAAACTGATGGCGCCGGATACCCAGTGGCAGGTGTATCGCGAGTACTACTGCCCGACCTGCGGCACCATGCACGACGTGGAAGCACCGACCCCGTGGTACCCGGTGATCCATGACTTCGAGCCGGACATTGAGGCCTTCTACAAGGACTGGATGGGCCTGCCGGTGCCGGAACGCGCTTAAGCCGGGTTGCAAGCGCTTTGCGGGGCTCAGCCGTGACGGCTGGCCCCGCTTTTTTGTTGTTGCGATGCGCTCGGCCTGTCGGCCGGCGCGTCTCGGACGAGCGTCCGAAAATGAGTCGGACGCCGCGCCGAACGTACGAAAACCGGACGCCCGGACAGGCGACCGCCTGCCCTCCCCGCCACCCGCTCCTTGCCCAGCCTCGCCTGCAGCGAATTGCGGAAAATGGCACCACGTTTGCTAATCTCCAGATCGGCAGTTCCATTTCTTGATTGGCAATTCCAGATCGGAGGCACAGTACAGACCCAAGCCACCCGTCCCGTCCGCGCGCAGAACCCACCCTTAAAACGGCCGCATCCATCGATAGCGGTCCGCCGCAAACGGGACGCAACCAAAGGAGGAAGACGTGAGAAAAATACCGCACGGAGGGACATGTGTTCTCCAATCCGCGTAACAACGCCGCTGTGATGGCCGCCTGGGAATCTTTCCTGAGCGGCGACGCCGCCCGCAACGACACCCTGCGGACCCTGGTGGACCGTTCCTGGCGACGCTGCCAGGACGCCCGCGTAGACCCGGACCGCCGCTACGCCCCCGATCCCCTGCCCGAACACGCGCTGTACGCGCTGCGGGAAAGCAACAGTGAACTGCTGGAGGCCGGCGCACCGGTGATGGCCTACGCGCGGGACTTCCTCGCCGAGAGCGGCACGATGATGCTGCTGGCCGACACCCAATGCACCATCCTCACGATGGAGGGCGACACGCCGACGGTGGATACCGCCGAATCGATCCGCCTGATTCCCGGCGTCAACTGGAGCGAGCGCATCTGCGGCACCAACGCCATCGGCACGGCGCTGGCCGTCGGCCAGCCGGTGCAGATCCATTCGGCCGAGCACTTCTGTGCCGGCATCAAGCTGTGGACCTGTTCGGCAGCGGTGATCCGCCATCCCCAGAGCGGCGAGATCGTCGGCGTGATCGACGTCTCCGGCCTGTCCGAAACCTATAACCGCCAAAGCCTGGCCCTCGCCGTCACCACCGCCAGCCGCATCGAGAGCCGCCTGGCCGCGCGGGAGATGGAGCTTCGCTGCCGCCTGCTGGAAGGGGCGATGGGCCGCTGGGGCTCCAGCGCCGCCGACGGCCTGATCCTCTTCGACCGGCGCGGCGTGCCGGTGAAGATCAACGAGCACACCGCCACCGCCGTCGCTGCGCGGGGTGGCGACATGGACCTGTCTGCCCCAGCACGCCTGCCGGAAATGGCTCTCGGTGCCGACGGTCCAGTCGGCCCGCTGCCCGAATGGATGAACAACGACTGGCTGGTGCCGGTGACGAGCCACGGCCTGCGCCTCGGCACGCTGCTGATCATGCCCCTCGCCCGCGGCACCCGCCCGGCCTCCATCCAGCAGGCCGCGCCGAGCTGTACGCCGCCCGACAGCCCGGCCAAGGTGCGCAATTTCGCGTCCCTGGTCAGCCGCAACCCGACGCTGCTGTCGGCCATCGACAAGGCGCGCCAGCTGGCCCGCTCGAAGGTGCCGGTGCTGCTGCTCGGCGAGACCGGCGTCGGCAAGGAGGAATTTGCCCGCGGCATTCACGAGGCCAGCCAGCGCGCCGGCGGCGCCTACGTGGCCCTCAACTGCGGCGGACTGTCGCGGGAGCTGCTGGCCAGCGAGCTGTTCGGCTATGCGGAAGGCGCCTTCACCGGCGCGCGCAAGGGCGGCATGATGGGCAAGATCGAGGCGGCGGATGGCGGCACGCTGTTCCTCGACGAAATCGGCGAGATGCCTGTCGATCTGCAACCCCACCTGCTGCGGGTGCTGGAAGAAGGCGAGATCCACCGCCTCGGCGAAAACGCCCCGCGCAAGGTGAACTTCCGCCTGGTCGCCGCCACCCACCGCAACCTGCGCGAGGAGGTCGCCGCCGGCCGCTTCCGCATGGACCTCTATTACCGCATCGCCGTCACGACCCTGCATCTGCCGCCGCTGCGCGAACGGCGGGAGGACATTCCGCTGCTGGTGGACCTGTTCCTCGCCCGCTTCGCAGCCCAGCACGGCCTGCCCGAACGCCCGCTCGGCGTCGGCGTCCTGGAACGTCTGCAGGCCTATGCGTGGCCCGGCAACGTGCGCGAACTGCGCAATGCGGTGGAGAGCATGGTGCTGATGAGCGACGGGCCGGAGATCGACGCCGATGCCCTGCCCGCCGAGTTGTCGGACATCGAGGTTCCAGCGCCAGCCGCCAGCGGTGGCTCGCGGATCTGCAGCATCGCCGACGGCGAGCTGGAGTTGATCCGCCGCGCTATCGCCGCCACCGGCGGCAACCTCACCTGGGCCGCACGCCAGCTCAATATCGCCAAGAGCACGCTGTATCTCAAGCTCAAGCGCTACGGGCTGGAGGTGGACCGGGAGCGCGCCCGCACCAGTGCCTGACAGCAGGCTTGCAAACGGGGCGGTTTGTGTAAAAAGCAGCCCGCCCTGCCGCTGGCCGGACTAAAATCCGGCCAATGTTCGACTCGCCCCAATCCAGGTCCTCGCGCGCCCTCCAGCTGGCGATCGCGACGTCTCTGTTCGTGCATGGCCTTCTGCTGCTGGTCAAGCTGAACCCTCCGGAGCAGACACAAGACAGCCCCAGGCTGGAAGCCCGCCTCGCTCCGCCGCCGGCCCCCCGTTCGGAGATCAGGCCGCGCCCGAAACAGCCGGTCAAGGTCGCCGAAGCCGAGCCACGCAAGACGCAGAAGGCACCAAAGCCGAAGACCAAGGCGGCCGAGAACCGTCCCCGCATCCTGACCGCCCGCAAGTCGGACGCACCGGCCATCCGGAGCGCCGAACCCGCACCGACCTGGAGCGTGGCCCAGAAGGAGGAGATGGACAACTTCCTCAACGATCTGGCCCGCGACGCGAAGAAGCCGCCACCACCGCCGCCGACCCTCGCCGAGCGCTCCATGGCGATGGCCCGCGAGATCGGCCGCGAGCAGATGCGCGAGTCTCGCGGGCGCAGTTCGAGCAGCCTGGAAGATCTGGTCGAGCGCATCCCCAACAGCCCGCCGGTAGATCCCTTCAGCCTCGAGTTCTACATGGACGCGCTGGTCAAGAAGCTCAACCGCAGCGCCGCCTTCGTGAAGAACGACCCGCGCACCCGCGGCATCCGCAACGCCTCCATCGAGGTGCGCCTGAACCCGGACGGCTCGCTGAAGAGCTTCAAGGTCGTCAACGCCGGCGACCAGCAGGACGAGATCGCCTTCGTGAAATCGGTGGTAGAGCGGGCAATCCCCTTCTCGGCCTTCCCGCCCGACATCGTGAAATCCGCCAAGTCCCTGGCGCTGATGATCTGCATCCAACCGCCCAGCCTTGGTGGCGGCAGCTTCGGCTTCAGCCGCCGTCCGGACGGCAGCGGCTGCTGAAGCCAGCGCAACGTTCGAGGAGCCACCGTGGGGTACGACGTCATCGGCGACATTCACGGCCAGGCCGACAAGCTCGAAGCCCTGCTGCAGCACATGGGCTACCACGTGCGCGACGGCGTGTGGCGCCACCCGTCGCGCACGGCCGTGTTCGTCGGCGATTTCATCGACCGCGGCCCGCAGCAGCTGCGCACCGTCCGCATCGCCCGCGGCATGGAGGAAAGCGGCGCGGCGCTGGCGGTGATGGGCAACCACGAACTCAACGCCATCGCCTGGCACACGCCGGACCCTCTGCATCCAGGCGAATACCTGCGCCGCCATTACAGCGCCCGCTGGGGACACAAGAACCGCATCCAGCATCAGCGCTTCCTCGACGAGGTGGAGCACGACCCGGCCCTGCACGCCGAGCTCATCGGGTGGTTCCGGACCCTACCCCTGTGGCTGGAACTACCGGGCATCCGCGTCGTGCACGCCTGCTGGCACCAGGGGCTGATGGACTGGCTGAACAGCACAGGCTACGTCGAGAAAGGCCGTCTGCTGCAGACAGCCCTTCCTGACGCCACCCGCGAGCCCGACGACGACTCCGTGACGGATACCCCCGAACCCAGCCTGTTCCGTGCTGCCGAGATCCTCACCAAAGGACTGGAGATCGCGCTGCCGGACGGCGTCTCGTACCAAGACAAGGACGGCATCGCACGCCACCGTATGCGCATCTGCTGGTGGGACCGGGAGGCCATCACCTGCCGGCGTGCTGCCCTCGTGCAGGAGCAACTGCGCAGTCAGTTGCCGGACACGCCGATCCCCGCTTACGCCCGCATCGACAACCAGGACCCGCGGCCGGTGTTCTTCGGCCATTACTGGATGACCGGGCAACCCCACGTGCTCGCGCCGAACGCCGCCTGCGTCGATTACTCGGCCGGCAACGGCGGTCCGCTGGTGGCGTATCGCTGGAACGGGGAAACCCGGCTGAACGACGCCCATTTCTGCTGCGCTCCCTGAGCGCACCTGCCCATCGGCATACAAGTCCGTTCAACTTCGGCGCCGAGTGGGCTAGATTTGGAGCCTCCGCCTCCTGTAAAGGCCCGCGCCATGTCTTGCCTCCTCGCCCTCGACCAGGGCACCAGCAGTAGCCGTGCCATCGTCTTCGACGCGCAGGGCCAGGCCCTCGGCAGCGCCCAGCTCGAATTCCGCCAGTCCTACCCACAACCGGGCTGGGTCGAGCACGACCCGCTGGAGATCTGGCAGACCCAGCTCGACTGTGCTCGCCAGGCCCTGAGCAAGGCCGGGCTGACCGGTGCCGACGTAGCGGCCATCGGCATCGCCAACCAACGCGAGACCACCGTGCTGTGGGAGCGGGCCAGCGGCCGGCCGCTCGCACCAGCCATCGTCTGGCAGGACCGCCGCACCGTGGGCACCTGCGAAGCCCTGCGTGCAGACGGACATGCGGCGCTGATCCGCGCGAAGACCGGCCTGGAGGTGGATGCCTATTTCTCCGCCACCAAGCTGGCCTGGCTGCTCGACCACGTACCGGACGCGCGACGCCGCGCCGCCGCCGACGAGCTGGCCTTTGGCACCATCGACAGCTGGCTGGTGTGGCAACTGACAGGCGGCCGGCTGCACGTCACCGACCCGAGCAATGCCTCGCGCACCATGCTCTTCGACATCCACCGTCAGCGTTGGGACGAGGAATTGCTGGCCCTGTTCGACATTCCCGCCACGCTGTTGCCGGAAGTCGTGGACAGCAGCGGCGTGTTGGGCACAACCGATCCCGCCCTTTTCGGCGGCGCGATTCCCATCGGCGGCCTGGCCGGCGACCAGCAGGCCGCCACCTTCGGCCAGGCCTGCCTGCAGCCCGGCTTGGCGAAAAACACCTATGGCACGGGCTGCTTCCTGATGCTCAACACCGGTGCGCAACCGGTCGAGTCCAGCCATCGCCTGCTCAGCACCCTCGGCTGGCGCATCGGTGGACAGACCACTTACATGCTGGAAGGCAGCGTGTTCATCGGCGGCGCGGTGGTGCAGTGGCTGCGCGACGGGCTGGGGCTGATCCAGCGGGCGGCCGACATCGAGGCTCTCGCCGCCTCGGTGCCGGACGCCGCCGGCGTGGTGCTGGTGCCGGCCTTCGCCGGCCTCGGCGCCCCCTACTGGGACGGCTACGCTCGCGGCACGCTGGTCGGCCTGACCCGCGGTAGCGGCAAGGCCCACATCGCCCGTGCCGCGCTGGAGGCCATCGCGCTGCAGACGGTCAACCTGGTGGACGCCATGAACCGCGACGGCGCCGGCCCGCTGACCGAGCTGCGGGTGGACGGCGGCGCGGCGCGCAACGACCTGCTGATGCAGATCCAGACCGACCTGCTCGGCGTGCCAGTGATCCGCCCACGGCAGACCGAGACGACCGCCCTCGGCGCGGCTTATCTCGCCGGTCTGGCGGTCGGCGTGTGGCACAGCCCCGAAGAGCTGTCCGCTCACTGGCAGGCGGAGCAGGTCTTCGAGCCGGCCTGCAGCCAGGACGAGCGCAGCGCACGCCTCGCCGAATGGCACCGGGCCGTGGAGCGCGCCCGCGGATGGGCCGCGGCATGATGCGCGAAGCTCTGCTCGACCGCCTGCGCCAGACACCACGCTGGGACGTGCTGGTAATCGGTGGCGGCGCCACCGGCCTCGGCTGCGCAGTCGATGCCGCGTCGCGGGGCTATTCGACGCTGCTGCTGGAGGCCCACGATTTCGCCAGGGGCACCAGCTCCCGGTCCACCAAGCTGGTGCACGGTGGCGTCCGCTACCTGGCCCAGGGGCGCATCGGGCTGGTCCACGAGGCGCTGTCCGAACGGGCCCTCCTGCTCGCCAACGCGCCGCATCTGGTCCATCCCCAGCGCTTCGTCGTGCCCATCTACCGCCAGTGGGACCGCCTGCAGCTCGGCGTCGGTTTGGCCGCCTACGACTGGCTGGCCGGCACTCACAGCCTCGGCGCCAGCCGTCCGCTGTCGGTAGAGGAAACCCGCCGCGCGCTGCCCGGCGTGCGCGAAGACGGGCTGGTTGGCGGCATCGCCTACATGGACGCCCGCTTCGACGACGCCCGGCTGGCGATCACGTTGATGCGCACGGTGCTGGATCTGGGCGGGCTGGCGCTCAACCGGCTGCCGGTCACAGGGCTGCGCCATGAGGGAGGGCACGTCGTCGGCGTCGCCGCGCAGGACACGGAAAGCGGTGAAGCCTTCGCGCTATCGGCGCGGGTCGTCGTCAATGCGGCCGGCGTGTGGGCTGACGCCATCCGGCGCCTCGACGACCCGACGAGCGCGGCCCAGTTGAATCCCAGTCAGGGCGTACACATCGTGCTCGACCGGGATTTTCTGCCCGGCGACGCGGCACTGTTGGTGCCGCGCACCGATGACGGCCGTGTGCTGTTCATCATCCCCTGGCAGGGCAAGCTGCTGCTCGGCACCACCGACACGCCGCGGCCGGACATCCCGCTGGAACCCCGGCCGTTGGACGGCGAGGTGGACTTCATCCTCGCCACCGCGGCCCGCTATCTGCGCCGCAAGCCACAACGCAGCGATATCCGCAGCCAGTTCGCCGGCCTGCGCCCGCTGATCGGCGGCAGCGGCAACACGTCGAACCTGTCGCGGGAGCATGTGATCCAGGTCGCACCGAGCGGGCTGGTATCGGTGGCCGGCGGCAAATGGACGACCTACCGGCGCATGGGCGAGGAGATCATCGACCAGGCCGCAGCCGTCGCCGGCCTGCCGGCCCGCCCCTGCCGGACACGCAGCCTGATTCTTCACGGCAGCCCGGCGGCGCCGTCCGACGACGTGTTCGGCACCGACCGCACCGCCGTGGACGCCCTGCCCGGCGCGGGACACCGGCTGCACCCGGCGCTGTCCCTCAGCGAAGCGGAAGTCCGCTTCGCCGCCCGGGAGGAACAGGCCCGCGACGTGGAGGACGTATTGGCCCGCCGCCATCGGGCGCTGTTCGTGGACGCTACGGCGGCCATCGAAGCTGCACCAGCGGTCGCGGCGATCCTCGCCGATGAGCTGGGCTGGAGCACGGAACGCACTGACGAAATGACGGAAGCCTTCCGCCGGCTGGCAGAAGGCTTCCGCTGAAGGCGTGGCCTGAAGGGATTCAGGCCGGGACGATCAGGCCTTCGTCTCTGCGATGCGCTTGGCGATGTGTTCCAGCGCCTCTTCCACCTGGTCGATGAGGATCAGGCACAGGTCGCCGGATTCGAGCTTCTGCAGCGCGCTGTCGATGGCCGTGAACTCGCCGCGGATCTCGCAGATGCTCTTGGTGCGCGGTGCGCCCACCAGCCCCTCCTGCAGCAGCGCCAGCACCTCGCCGTCAGCACGGCCGCGCTGGCAGTCGTCCTGGTACAGCACCACGTCGTCGAAGACCTTGCCGAGGATGCGGGTCTGCTCGCGGATATCCTCGTCGCGACGGTCGCCGGCACCGCTGATGACCACCGAGCGGCGCTTGGCAGGCATGCTCTCGACGGCCTGCACCAGCGCCAGGATGGCATCCGGGTTATGGCCGTAGTCGGCGATCAGCGTGGCGCCCTTGTAGTCGAACACGTTGAAGCGGCCCGGCGCGTTGGCGGCGTCGTTCACGAAGCTCGCGGCGCCGGCGATGATGGTCTCCGGCGGAACGCCCAGCGCCCACGTGGCGGCGATGGCGGCCATGGCGTTCTCGACCTGGAAGGAGATAACACCGTTGCGGGTGATCGGGATGCCGGCCAGCGGCACGCGGAACTCCTCGCTACCCTGGGCCGCGACGATCGCGTCGTCGTCCACGAAGACCACCCGGTGACCCTGCACTCGGTGGGTGACCAGCACGTGGTTGTACTGGTCGGCGGCGAAGAACAGCACCGAGCCCGGGCAGGCACTGGCCATCTTGACGACCATCGGGTCGGCGGCGTTGAGCACCGCAGTACCGCTGGACTTCACGTTCTGCACGATGACCCGCTTCACCACCGCCAGGTCTTCGACGGTGCTGATGTAGGACAGGCCCAGGTGGTCGCCCATGCCGATGTTGGTCACCACCGCCACGTCGCAGCGGTCGAAGGCCAGGCCTTCGCGCAGCACACCGCCACGAGCGGTCTCGAACACCGCAGCATCCACGTCAGGGTGGAGCAGGATGTTGCGGGCGCTGCGCGGGCCGCTGCAGTCGCCGGTGTCGATGCGGCGCTTGCCGACGTAGACGCCGTCGGAGTTGGTCATGCCGACCCGGTTGCCGGCCACGCCGAGGATGTGGGCGGACAGGCGCACGGTGGTCGTCTTGCCATTGGTGCCAGCCACCGCGATGACCGGGATACGGCCGTCTTCACCGGGCTTGAACATGTTGGCGACGATGGCCTCGCCGACCGGGCGGCCCTTGCCGTAGGACGGCTGCAGGTGCATGCGCAGGCCGGGCGCCGCGTTGGCTTCGACGATGCCGCCGCTCTGGGCTTCCAGCGGCTCCAGCACGCTCTCGCAGACCACGTCCACGCCGCAGATGTCGAGGCCGATGTTCTTGGCCGCGGCAATCGCCCGCTCGGCGACTTCGGGGTGCACGTCGTCCGTCACGTCGGTGGCGGTGCCGCCAGTGGACAGGTTGGCGTTGTTACGCAGGATCACGCGCTTGCCCTTGGGCGGCACGGAACCGGCCTCGTAGCCCTGCTTGGCGAGGGTAGCAACGGCGATCTCATCGAAGCGGATCTTGGTCAACGAGGTAGCGTGGCCGACACCACGGCGCGGATCGCTGTTCACGTGGTCCACCAGCTCGCGGATGGTGCGCTGGCCATCGCCGATGACCAGCGGCGGCTCGCGGCGGGCGGCGGCGATCAGCTTGTCGCCGACCACCAGCAGGCGGTAGTCGTGGCCCGGCAGGTAGCGCTCCACCAGCACGTCGTCGCTGATCTCCTCGGCGACGCGGAAGGCGTTCATCACCTCATCCTTGGTGCGCAGCTTGACCGCCACGCCCTTGCCCTGGTTGCCGTCACGGGGCTTCACAACGACGAGGCCGCCGAGTTCCTTGGCAGCCTGCCAGGCGTCTTCCGCACTGGTCACGGAGCGGCCCAGCGGCACCGGCACGCCGGCGGCGCGCAGCAGGTTCTTGGTGAGTTCCTTGTCCTGGGCGATAGCCTCGGCCACGGCGCTGGTCAGGTCGGTCTCGGCGGCCTGGATGCGGCGCTGCTTGCTGCCCCAGCCGAACTGCACGAGGCTGCCTTCAGTGAGGCGGCGATAGGGAATGCCCCGGGCAACGGCGGCCTGCACGATGGACCCGGTGGACGGCCCGAGGCGCACGTCCTCGTCCAGTTCGCGCAGGCGGGCCAGCGCGCCGGCCAGGTCGAAGGGGCCGTCGGTCTCGGCGGCGCGGCACAGCTCGGTGGCCAGTTCGAAGGCCAGACGGCCGACCTTTTCTTCGGTGTACTCCACCACCACCTGGAAGACGCCCTTCTCGATGGTCTTGGCGGTGCGGCTGAAGGTCACCGGACAACCGGCGCAGGCCTGCAGGCCGAGGGCGGCGAGTTCCAGCGCCTGAGCCACGGAGCTGGCGCCCATGTGGCCGTCGGCCTCGAGGAAGCCCATTTCAGGGAAGAGGTTGCGCAGCCGAGTCTCGTAACCCGGAATGGAGTCGATGTCGCACTCCGCTTCGGTGCAGGTCACGATGGCTTCGATCGCGGTGTGCCGGCTCCACAGATTGGGGCCGCGCAGAGCCCGGATGCGTGAGACTTCCATGGATAACAGTCCTTGTCGTTTTTCTCAGGGGCCACCAACGTCGGGCAGCCCTTCATCATTGTTCAGTGGCGGCTCAGTCGTTGCGCAGCGGCGCTTTGGGATCGTAGGGCTTGACGCCGGCACGGATCATCGCCGGCGACACGCCCAACGCCCAGGCACCCGCCACCGCGGCCAGCAGGTTGGACAGCACGCCCGGTTCGTCGCCGCCGCCATCGGCCAGCAGCTTGATCTTCGCCAGGCGGGCGACCGGATCTTCCTGCTCGCCGGTGGCCAGCACGATGGCACCGTCCTTCACGAAGACCGTGCGACGGCCCTCGCTGCGGGCCTGCACGACGGCCTCGGCATTGGGATCGACCGCATAGAAGATCACCTCGCCGTCGGACAGGGAGGCCATCTCGACGACCGCCGGATCTTCGGCGTTGAGCACCGCCGCACCGCTGGACAGCACCAGGTCCACCTGGGTGCGGAAGACGTTCCAGACCTTTTCCGGAGAGTCGATGTAGAACTCGCCGTAGTGGAGCTCCGGATCGATGTTGGTGACGACGCCCACCGAGCAGCGGTCGTACACGGTGCCATCGCCGAGGATGCTTCGGCAGCCGTTCTCGAACACCGCGGTTTCGACGGAGCGGTTCATCAGCACCCGCTCGGCGGCATCCCAGTTGGTGCCTTCGGCGGTTTCCACCTGGCGACCGTCGAGGAACACGCCCTCGGAGCAGGCCAGGCCGGTGTACTGGCCGGACAGGCGGGACAGGTGGGCGATCAGGCGGGCCACCGGCGTCTTGCCGCGACTGCCGGTGACGCCGACGATAGGAATGCGCGCGTCAGCATCCTTCTCGAACAGGTGATCGACGATCGCCTCACCCACCGGACGCGGCTGGCCGACACCCGGCTTGATGTGCATCAGCAGGCCCGGGCCGGCATTGACTTCGACGATGGCGCCCTGCTGCTCGCTCAGGGGCTTGGAGATGTCCTCGCAGACCAGGTCCACGCCGGCGATGTCGAGGCCGACGATGCGCGCTGCCAGGCAAGCCAGCTCGGCGGTATCGGGATGCACTTCGTCGGTCACGTCGAAGGCCATGTTGCTGGTGCGGACGATCATCACCTCCTGGCCTTCCGGCGGCACCGAGGCGCCGGTATAGCCCTGGCGCGCCACTTCCATCTGGGCGGCCGGGTAGTTTTCCAGCTTGATCAGGTACAGCGGGAACTCGTGCTCGACGCCACGGCGCGGGTCGGAGTTGATCTGGGTCTCGATCAGTGCGTCGATGCTGTGCACGCCGTCGCCGATCACCGACACCATGTCGCCCTTGTTGGCGGCGACCATCTTGCCGCCGACGACCAGCAGGCGGTGCTCGGCGCCCTTCACGAAGCGCTCGACCATCACCTCGGAGCCTTCCGCGGCCGACAACGGGAACACGTCCGCCACTTCCTGCGGGGTGCGGATGTTGGTGAACACGCCGCGGGCATGGTTGCCGTCGCTGGGCTTCACCACCACCGGGAAGCCGATGTCCTCGGCGGCCTCGATGGCGTCCTCGACGCTGGTCACGATGCGGCCTTCCGGCACCGGCACGCCGCAGGATTCCAGCAGCGTCTTGGTCAGGTCCTTCTCGCGGGAGATGCTCTCGGCGATGGCTGGCGTGCGGTCGGTCTCGGCAGTCCAGATGCGGCGCTGGCGGGCACCGTAGCCGAGCTGTACGAGATTGCCCTCGGACAGCAGGCGGATGTAGGGGATGCGGCGCTGCTTGTCGGCGGCGGCCTCGACGATGCAGCGGGTGCTCGGGCCGAGCATGTGCTTGTCTACCAGGTCGCGCAGGCGCAGCACGGCGGCGTCCACATCGTAGGGCCGGCCTTCGATGGCCGCCATCAGGAGGTCGTGGCCCATGTTGAGGGCGGCCATCGACACGTCCTTCTGCCAGGCGCGGATCACCACCTTGTAAACGCCGCGCAGCGAGGTTTCGCGCGCCTTGCCGAAGCCACCCGACATGCCGGCAAGGTTCTGCAACTCGAGCGTGACGTGCTCAAGGATGTGTCCCGGCCAGGTCCCGTCCCGCAGGCGCTTGAGGAAGCCGCCCCGCTCACCGATGCTGCAACGGTGCTCGATGAGGGTCGGCAGCATCGCCGTCAGCCGCTCATAGAAACCCGGGATCACATTGGACGGGCAGTCTTCCAGGTCGTGGATGTCGACCCAGGCTTCGAGGACTGAGCGATAGGTCCAGATGTTCGGTCCCCGCAGGTGGAGCACATTGAGGAATTCGATCGTTTTATTGGTCATGGACGGGACACTTCGGAAGTAACGGGCCTGTTTACGGCACTCAGCAACGGAAACGCAATCTCCCCTTAACGCAGACGCAGCCGCCAGGATTACCTGAAGGAAAAATTAACGGGTCGGCGATGCGTCTGGCCACCCGCCGGGTATACGCGCATGTAACGAGTCAGTAAACTTCGGGCGCAATTTTGCCCTACGCTGGCCCTCTTCTGGGGCCTAATCGCGTCGCCGAGATGAATTCAGAGTCCTCCGTCCTTCCTTCCGCCTATTCCGACTACCTCGGACCGGCCGTGCCCGACAGCTGGCGCCCCCTCCTCGACAAGGCCCTGCAGGCCGGTGAAAAGGTTCTGGCCAGCCTCAATCTCGATCTCGACGCCACGCTGCAGTTTCGCAGCGGCCTGGTAGCCCTGACCGACCGCCGCCTGCTGGCCTGGGACCTGCAGGCCAAGGACTGGCAGGTGTGGACCTTCCGTAGTGGCATGGCCCTGCGCCACCGCGACCACGCCGGCGTGGCCAGCCTCGACCTGGTGGACGGCAACGGCAAACTGGCCGGCTGGCGCTTCACGCTGGCCCAGGATCCGGCCGCCCGCAACCTGGCCGACCGTTTCCACGCCCAGCTCGAATGCGTGCTGGCCGGCCGTGAGCCGACTCCACCCGAACCGCTCACCTGTCCGACCTGCGACGCGCCGCTGCCGCCGGGCACCGACGAGTGCCCAACCTGCGCCCGCGAGATCCACACCCCGCCGTCCACCTGGACCCTGTTCCGCCTGTGGCGCTTCGCCCAACCCTACAAGAGCCAGTTGCTGGCCGGCTTCATCCTTACGCTGATATCGACGGCCGCCACCTTGGTGCCGCCCTACCTCACCATGCCGCTGATGGACGAGGTGCTGATCCCCTTCCAGAACGGACAGCCCATCGATACCCACCGGGTCACGATGATGCTGGGTGGCTTGCTGGTCGCCGCGCTGTTCGCCTGGGGCCTCGGCTGGGCCAAGACCTACATCCTCGCGCTGGTCAGCGAGCGCATCGGCGCCGACCTGCGCACCACCACCTACGAGCACCTGCAGGGCCTGTCGCTGGAATACTTCGGCGGCAAGCGCACCGGCGACCTGATGGCCCGCATCGGCTCGGAGACCGACCGGATCTGCCTGTTCCTGTCGATGAACCTGCTCGACTTCGCCACCGACTGCCTGATGATCGCGATGACCGCGGTGATCCTGGTGTCGATCAACCCGTGGCTGGCCCTCGTCACCCTGGTGCCGCTGCCCTTCATCGCCTGGCTGATCCACACCGTGCGCGACAAGCTGCGCTACGGTTTCGAACAGGTGGACCGGGTGTGGTCCGAAGTCACCAGCGTGCTCGCGGACACCATTCCGGGCATCCGGGTGGTGAAGGCCTTCGCGCAGGAAAAGCGCGAAGTCTCGCGCTTTCGCGAGGCCAACGCCCGCAACCTGGCGGTCAATGACCGGGTGAACAAGGTGTGGTCGGTGTTCTCGCCCACCGTCACGTTGATGACCGAAATCGGCCTGCTCATCGTGTGGGGCTTCGGCATCTGGCTGGTATCAGGAAAATCCGTCACCGTCGGTACGCTGGCCGCCTTCCTGGCCTATATCTCGCGCTTCTACACCCGCCTTGACTCCATGAGCCGGATCGTCTCGGTAACGCAGAAGGCCGCCGCCGGCGCCAAGCGCATCTTCGATATCCTCGACCACGTTTCCAGCGTGCCCGACCCGGCGAATCCGCAGCACCTGCCCAAGGTCACCGGCGCCATCGAGGTCAAACGGGTCGGCTTCCGCTACGGCAACCGTACCATCCTGCGCGGCGTGGACCTCAACATCGCGCCGGGCGAGATGATCGGCCTGGTCGGGCACTCAGGCTCCGGCAAGAGCACGCTGGTCAACCTGATCTGCCGCTTCTACGACGTGACCGACGGCGCCATCCGCATCGAAGGCATGGACATCCGCTCGGTGCCGGTCGCCGAGTACCGCCGCAACATCGGTCTGGTGCTGCAGGAGCCCTTCCTGTTCTTCGGCACCATCGCCGAGAACATCGCCTATGGCAAACCCGACGCGACCCGCGAAGAGATCATCACCGCCGCCCGCGCCGCCCATGCCCACGACTTCATCCTGCGCCTGCCGCAAGGCTACGACTCCCTGGTCGGCGAACGCGGCCAGGCTTTGTCCGGCGGCGAGCGCCAGCGCATCTCCATCGCCCGCGCGCTGCTGATCGACCCGCGCATCCTGATCCTCGACGAAGCCACCTCGGCGGTGGATACCGAGACCGAGATGGAAATCCAGGCCGCACTGGAAAACCTCATCCGCGGCCGCACCACTATCGCCATCGCCCACCGCCTGTCCACGCTGCGCAAGGCCGACCGGCTGGTGGTGCTCGACCGTGGCCAGATCGTCGAGATCGGCAACCACGAAGCACTGATGGAAAAACAGGGCGCCTACTTCCGCCTCTACGAAGCCCAGACGCGCAAACTGGACGATGGCGCCCTCGCCGCCGAAAAGCCCCGCGTCCCCTTCCACCGCGCCCACACCCCTGCCTGAAGATCACGCCATGCCCACGCCAAACATCCCGCTGGAACGCAATGCCTTCGGCCAGCTTGTCTTCATCGACGAAACCGGCAAGGCCCAGCTGATCACCCCGGTACGCGCCTTCCCGATCGCTGCCCCGGCCGAGAGCATCGGCCTGATCAACGGCGACGGCGAGGAAGTCGCCTGGATCGACCGCCTCGCCGATCTGCCCGAGCAGCCGCGCAAGCTGCTCGAGGAAGAGATGGCCAGCCGCGAGTTCATGCCGGTGATCCAGCGTATCCACAGCGTGTCCAGCTTTGCCACCCCCAGCACTTGGGAGATCGAGACCGACCGTGGCCCGACCAGCATGGTGCTGAAAGGCGAGGAAGACATCCGCCGTCTCACCCCGCCGGCCCTGCTAATTGCCGACAGCCGCGGCATCCACTTCCTGATCCGCGACCGCTACGGGCTGGACGCCCACAGCAAGCGGCTGCTGGACCGCTTCCTGTAATCTGCTCCATCCGGCGCAGCCTGGCTCATCCGCCAGGCTGCGCCAGCCAGTATCAAACGGAGGCCGACCGGCGCCCGACCCAGTCAGTCGCCGCCCCCTCCTCCACAACTGCTGCAACCGCTTCCCCCATCCCCACCAGAGCCACCGTCGGCGGAGCCGTCGCCATGTCCATGGCCACCGCCGTGCCCAGAGCCGCAATCTCCGATTCCATCCGCTGCGCAGGAACCGCCGCATCCGATGTCGCTGGCGCAATAGGCCGGGATGCCCAGCGCGTTCTCCACGCCGGAACAATCAAGCACATAGTGGAAGCCATCTGGAATCTGCAGCAGCGCATCCAGCGCGAAGAGCATTGGTAGCCGGTCCGGCTTGTTGGGATCGATGCCTTCGAAACGGCAGGCATGCAGCCAGGTGCGTCGCAGGCCTTGCTGAGCCGACACCGGCGTCACCATATGCTCGGCCGGCGTATGGTCGAGGAAGCGCCCCAGCCCACGGGCGCAGAACTGCCGATAACCCCGCGTGAACAGGATGAACTCGTGCCAGGCTACGTCCACCGCCTGGCTCGGCATGGACACCATGCGCCCCTGGGCCGCATTGGCTGCGCGAAAGAAGCTGCGCAGCTCGCGGGTGACCAGGTCTACCTGCTCGGTGCTGAGATGGGGATAGGTCTGCCCGAGCTTGCGGCCGAGACTGGCCGGAAACCGGAAAGCGTCCAGGAAACGCTCCCTCACCTTCCGACGCCATCTCCGCCAGACGATCACCAGCACGCCGAGCAAGCCCCCAACCAGCAACAGCTTGGGCAGCCCGTGGCGCCATGCGCCGCTGCCCGCCGCCAGTGCGAGCCCTGCCAGCACCAGCGTAGCCACGATCGTCCCGCCGCGCCTGCTCCCTTTTACCGTTTCCATCGCCACGCGCCTCCCAGAGCACCGCAGAGGATTCTATCGACAGCCGGCCGTATTTTCATGCCATATCGTTAATCTGCATCACCGTTCCTTAACAAAACCGCAGCCGCCCCGTAACCCGCGCTTCTTAGTCTTGCCTTGAAGACCCCATTTCGAGCTATTCCAATCAATTCCGGGTCGTTCGCCCTCCAGGAGAGTCCATGAAGAATTTTTTGCGCGCCCTTGAAATCCAGCGGTGGGACGATCATCGCTTCTACCACCACAGCCGCATGAACCAGACCCTGCACTTCATCAGTGCGGTGAGCTTCCTGGTAGCGTATTCGCTGGTGTTCGTCGATCCGGTGAAGGCGGCGCTGATCGGCTGGCTGATCTCCATGGTCACCCGCCAATCCGGCCACTTCTTCTTCGAGCCCCTCGGCTACGACGAAGAAAACCAGGTCACTAACGACTACAAGGAAGCCGTGAAGGTCGGCTACAACCTCAAGCGCAAGGTCGTACTGCTGGCGATCTGGGCCTTCATCCCGGTCGCCCTGTGGCTCAACCCGACGATGTTCGGCCTGTTCGAAGCCCACACCAATGTCGGCGGCTTCATCGACCACCTGGGCCTGATGTGGCTGGGCCTCGGCGTCAGCGGCCTGCTGTTCCGCACCGTCCACCTGTTCTTCCTGAAGGACGTGCAGACCGGGCTGGTGTGGCTGACCAAGATCCTCACCGACCCGTACCACGACATCAAGCTGTACCACAAGGCACCGCTGTACCTGCTGCGCGACCTGCGCGCCCGCCAGGCGGCGTAAGCCCTTCCGGCGCCGCTCCAGCCCCTGCGGGCGGAGCGGCGTTTTCACGTCTACTTCCCGAGAAAGCGATGGCTCAGCATCTCCTTCAGGATGCGCCGGCGGATGCCCTTGTTGGTCAGGCTGCCGTCATTCCACCACCAGCCGTCCGCCTCCATCTGCCGCGCGGCAGCGACGAAACGATCGGCAACGGCCTCGAAGTCCGCGTCGGTGTAGTTGAGGCTAAAGATGAAGCGGCCCGTCCCGACCCAGCTGAGCGCCAGGCCTTCGGCCCGCAGGTAGTACTGCAACATCCAGTTGTAGCGGCTCGGGCGGGTGTAGAAGACGGTCCAGATCGACGACACGTTGGCCACCTGCACCGGCAAGCCTTCGGCCTTGAGGCGCAGGTTAAGGCGTTCGGCGCGGCTGTTCCAGCGCTCGTCGAGGCCGGCGTAGAGAGCCTGCACCTCGGGCGTCTCGATACGCTCCAGGAATTCGGCCATCGCGCCCATCACGTAGGGATGGGAATTGAAGGTGCCGCGGGCGAAGCAGATGTCCGCCGGACGCTCGTCACGGAAACGCTTCATCAGTTCGCGCCGGCCGCACACCACGCCGATCGGCATGCCGCCCCCGAGGGTCTTGCCGTAGGTGACCATGTCGGCCTGTACGCCGAAGTATTCCTGCGCGCCGCCCGGCGCCAGCCGGAAGCCGACGAAGACCTCGTCGAAAATCAGCACGATGCCGCGCTCGGTACACACCTGGCGCAGCTGCTTCAGCCACGCGGTGTAGGCCGCCCGGTCGAAGCCCGCCTTGCGGGAGCTGTCCACCAGCGACGAATCCCCCGGCGCCGCGCCGTTGGGGTGCAGAGCCTGCAGCGGGTTGATCAGCACGCAGGCGATGTCCTTGCGCCGGCGCAGCACGCGCAGCGCGTCCTCGTGCATGTCCTTCAGGGTGTAAGTCTGGTTGGCCGCCACCGGGTTGCCGACACCCGGCTGCACGTCGCCCCACCAGCCGTGGTAGGCGCCGCAGAAGCGTACCAGGTGGGTCCGGCCGGTGTGGTAGCGGGCCAGCCGCACCGCCTGCATCACCGCCTCGGTGCCCGACATGTGGAAGGACACCTCATCCAGCCCGGAGATCGCCTTCAGGCGCTGCACGTTGTAGGCGAGCAGCGGATGGTAGGCGCCGAGCACCGGGCCGAGGGCTTCCACGCGCGCCGCGCCGCGGGCCATGCAGTCCTTGTAGAAGTCGTAGCCGAACACATTGACGCCGTAGGAGCCGGTCAGGTCGTAGAAGACGTTGCCGTCCAGATCGGTGACCGTCACGCCGCTCGATGCCTTCACGAAGGAACCGCCCTTGAGGTGCTGGCGCACCAGCCGGCTGTACTGGAAGGGCACCCGGTAGGCGCCGGTGAACTGCATGTCCGACACGCCTTCCTGGGTCTCGGCGCTCATCGCCGCGCTGGCCGCGAAACGCGTGCGGTACAGCTCGGCGAGGCGGAAGAAGGCTTCCCGGCGCTTCGCTTCGACCTCCGCCGGCGCGTCGTCGCTGCAGAAGAACACCGCCTCGTCGTACTCGTAGAAGGGCAGCAGCTTTGCCACCCGGCGGGACATCTTGGCGTGCCCCGCCAGCGACGGGTGCTTGCCCTTCGACAGCTCCAGCCGGCGCTTCGCCTTCAGAACCAGACCGGGCAGTGCCAGCGCCCCGAACCCAGCCAATACCAATGCATCTTCCACGTAGTGCACTCCACAACTGAAAGATGAATGATTTAACCGACCCCAGTTACAAAACCATGAAAAACCCCAGCCTGCTCGCCCGCCTGACGAACCAGGAAGACCTCAACTTCCTGCTCACCAACCGCCTGCCGCGTGCGCTGCTGACCCGCTTCGTCGGCTGGTTCAGCAAGATCGAACATCCCCTCGTCGCCCGCTTATCCATCGCCATATGGAAAGCCTTCGCCGACCTGGACCTGTCGGAAGCGAAGAAGCAGGAATTCCGCAGCATGCACGACTGCTTCACGCGGGAGCTGAAGGACGGCGCGCGGACCATAGCCACCGACCCGGCGGTGCTCAGCAGTCCCTGCGACGCCATCGTCGGCGCCTGCGGTTCGCTCGACGGCGTCACCGCCCTGCAGGCCAAGGGTGCGCCCTACCCGCTCATCGACCTGCTCGGCGACCCGGCGCTGGTGGACACCTACCGGGACGGCAACTACGTGACGCTGCGCCTCAAGTCGAGCATGTACCACCGCTTCCATTCCCCGGCGGACCTGCAGGTGGAGCACGTCACCTACATCTCCGGCGACGTGTGGAACGTCAATCCGCCAGCCCTCAAGCGGGTCGAGCGCCTGTATTGCAAGAACGAGCGGGCGGTGATCCGTACCCGCCTCACCGACGGCGCCCCGCTGACCCTGGTACCGGTGGCGGCGATCCTCGTCGCCAGCATCCGCCTGCACTGGCTGGATGTATTGCTGCACATCCGCTACCGCGGTCCCAACGAAATCCCCGCCACCGCCCGCTTCGCCAAGGGCCAGGAGATGGGCTGGTTCCAGCACGGCTCGACGATCATCGTCTTCGCGCCGAAGGGCTTCAGCCTGTGCGCGGGCATCGGCGAAGGCAGCCCGATCCGCATGGGCGAACCGCTGCTGCGCCGTCCAGACGTGGCTTGAGCGCGTATAGCGTGAATCCAATCCCACAACTATTCGATAAAGGAAATCAGCCTATTATATAAATTGCATTTTCAAAATAGTTGGCATCTTCCACACTTGATCTACATCAAATCAAATCAGGAGACGCCATGAACACCACCCCCAACGCGCTGCCGGTCATCATCGCCGGTGGCGGCATCGGCGGCCTCGCCGCCGCCCTCGCCCTGACCCGCCGGGGCTTCTCCGTGAAGGTGCTCGAACAGGCCGCGCAGATCGGCGAGATCGGCGCCGGCATCCAGCTCGGCCCCAACGCCTTCCACGCCTTCGACGCCCTCGGCGTCGGCGACAAGGCCCGCGGCCGCGCCGTGTATACCGACTACATGGTCATGCACGACGCCCTCGACGAGAGTGTCGTCGGCCGCATCCCCACCGGCGAGGCCTTCCGCAAGCGTTTCGGCAATCCCTACGCGGTGATCCATCGGGTGGATGTGCACATGTCCCTCCTCGAAGGCGCCCAGGAAACCGGCCGCGTCGAGTTCCTGACCTCCACCCACGTCAGCCGCATCGAGCAGGATGCCGACAGCGTGACGGTGTACGACCAGCACGGCAACGCCCACCGCGGCATCGCGCTGATCGGCGCCGACGGCGTGCGCTCGGTGGTGCGTGAGCAATTCGTCGGCGATCCGGCCCGCGTCACCGGCCACGTGGTGTACCGCGCGGTTGTGGACAAGAAGGACTTCCCGGAAGACCTGCAGTGGAACGCCGCCAGCATCTGGGTCGGCCCCAACTGCCACCTGGTCCACTACCCGCTGCGCGGTGGCGAGCAATACAACGTGGTGGTCACCTTCCACAGCCGCCAGCAGGAGGAATGGGGCGTCACCGAAGGCAGCGCCGAGGAGGTTCAGAGCTACTTCCAGGGCATCTGCCCTAAGGCCCGCCAGCTGATTGAGCTGCCCAAGAGCTGGAAGCGCTGGGCCACTGCCGACCGCGAGCCGATCGGCCAATGGACCTTCGGCCGCGTGACCCTGCTTGGCGACGCCGCCCACCCGACCACCCAGTACATGGCCCAGGGCGCCTGCATGGCGATGGAAGACGCGGTCACCCTCGGCGAAGCCCTGCGCGTCCACGACAACGACTTCGTCAAGGCCTTCGACCTCTACCAGCGCTCCCGCGTGGCCCGCACCGCCCGCATCGTGCTGTCGTCCCGCGAGATGGGCCGCATCTACCACGCCAAGGGCGTCGAGCGCCTGGTGCGCAACGACCTGTGGAAGGGGCGCAGCGCCGAGCGCTTCTACGACGCGATGGAATGGCTGTACGGCTGGAACGCCGACAACTGCCTGGCCAAAGACTGAGCCCATCCATTCGAACCCAAACAGGAAACCGACCATGCAAGACCAAAGCCGTTTCGACACCCTGGGGCGTCTGGAAGACCTGCCCCTCGACTACCGCGAGGACCTCGCCCGCCTCAACCTCGTGCCCCTGTGGCCGAGCCTGCGCGCGGTACTGCCCGCCGGCAAGCCGCAGCCCAACACCCGGCCGATCCACTGGCCCTATGAAACCCTGCGCCCGCTGCTGATGAAGGCCGGCGAGCTGACCCCCATCGAGAAGGCCGAGCGCCGCGTGCTGGTGCTGGCCAACCCCGGCCACGGCCTCGAGAAGATGCAGGCCAGCGCGGCGATGTACCTGGGCATGCAGTTGCTGCTGCCCGGCGAATGGGCGCCGGCCCACCGCCACACCCCCAACGCGGTGCGGATGATCGTCGAAGGCGAAGGCGCCTACACCACGGTGGACGGCGAGAAGTGCCCGATGAGCCGTGGTGACCTGATCCTCACCCCGACCGGCCTGTGGCACGAGCACGGCCACGACGGCGACGGTCCGGTGGTGTGGCTGGACGTGCTGGACCTGCCGCTGGTGTATTACATGGAGGCCTCCTACCACATCGACGGCGAACCCCAGGCCGTCAAGCCCGGCCGCGGCGACCGCAGCTACGCCCGCGGCGGCGTGGTGCCAACCCAGGTGTTCGAGCGCTCGAACAAGGCCTACCCGATGCTGCGCTACCCGTGGGTCGAAGCCCGCGCCGCGCTGGAGGCGCTGGCCGCCGATCAGCCTGAGCTACAAGCCGTGCAAGTCAGCTACGTGAATCCCGAGACCGGCACCGACGCCGAGAACATCCTCGGCTTCTACGCGCTGATGCTGCGCCCGGGCCAGACGCTCAGCCTGCCAGTGCGCTCGCCGGCGATGGTCTTCCACCTGATCGAGGGCGGCATCGACGTCGCCATCGGCGATAACAGCTTCGCCCTCGCCGAGGCCGACACCTGCTGCGCCCCCGGCTACACCCCCGTGCGTCTCTCCAACCGCTCCAGCAACAGCCCAGCCTTCGTCTTCATCGCCGACGAAACGCCGCTGCACCGCAAGCTCGGCGTCTTCGAGAACCGCGGCTGAACCACCTCACACACCCCATACCAAGGAAAACAGACATGACCCAGCAGACCTACCTGTGGAACCCGCAACCCGTCTTCTCCCTGCCCGTGCAGGGCAGCGAGGCGCGCCTCCCCGTCAAGCGCATCTTCTGCGTCGGCCGCAACTACCACGCCCACGCCATCGAGATGGAGCGCCCGGTGGACAAGGCCACGATGCGGCCCTTCTACTTCATCAAGGACCCATCCACCCTCGTCGAATCCGGCGCCACCGTGCCCTACCCGGCCGGCACGCAGAACTACCACTACGAGATGGAGCTGGTGGTAGCCATCGGCCGCAGCGGCTTCCGCGTCACCGAGGCCGAAGCCGGCGAGCTGATCTACGGCTACGCCGCCGGCCTCGACATGACCCGCCGCGACCTCCAGCTGGTGGCCCGCGAACAGGGCCGTCCGTGGGACCTGGGCAAGAACTTCGAGAAGTCCGCTGTGTGCAGCGAGATCGTGCCGGCCGGCGAACGCGGCGTGCTCGAAGCGGGCGCCATCAGCCTGGCCGTCAATGGCCAGACCAAGCAGTCCTCCGATCTCTCCAAGCTGATCTGGAACATTCGCGAGCTGATCGTCAACCTGTCCCAGTTCTACCACCTGGAGCCGGGCGACCTGATCTACACCGGCACCCCGGAAGGCGTTGGCGCGGTGAAGCCGGGTGACGTGATCACCGGCCATGTGGATGGCGTCGGCGACATCCACCTGACCGTCGGCGCCCCCGAGTAAGCCATGAAGCTGCACAACTTCTTCCGCAGCGGCACCTCGCACCGGCTGCGCATCGCGCTGAACCTGAAGGGGCTGGACTACGAGTACCTGCCGGTAGACCTGCGCACCGAGCAGCACCTGGGGCCGGCCTTCAAGGCCCTCAACCCGCAAGGGCTGGTGCCGGCGCTGGAAGCCGACGGGCAAGTTCTGATCCAGTCGCCGGCCATCATCGAGTGGCTGGAAGAACGCCATCCCGAGCCACCGCTGCTGCCGAAAGACGCCGACGCCCGCGCCCGCGTGCGAGCTCTGGCGGCCATCGTCGGCTGCGACATCCACCCGATCAACAACCGGCGCATCCTGGAATACCTGCGCCACACGCTGCACTGCGACGAGGCCGCCATCAACGCCTGGTGCGCCACCTGGATCGGCGCCGGCTTCGACGCCCTGGAAGCCCTGCTGGCCGCCGATACGCAGCGCGGCGCCTTCTGCTACGGCAACACGCCGACGCTGGCCGATGTGTACCTGGTACCCCAGGTGGAGAGCGCCCGCCGCTTCAAGGCGGACCTGGCCCGCTGGCCGCTGATCCAGGCCGTGGACGCGGCCTGCCAGCAGCTCGACGCCTTCCGCCGCGCAGCGCCGGCCGTCCAGCCCGACGCCGGCTAAACCCACCCACAACGACAAACAGAGCGCGCACCGCGATACCGCCCGGTATCGCGGATGCCCCGGCACGCCCACCCAAAACGAGACGGAGACAAAAAATGAACCACGCGCGCACCATGAACGTCACGGACTTCATCGCCTACCACGCCCTCAGTCCCTACCAGGTGCTGATCATTGTGCTGTGCTTCCTGATTGTCGCCATCGACGGCTTCGACACCGCCGCCATCGGCTTTTTGGCGCCAGCCATCCGCGCTGAATGGCAACTGACACCGGGCGACATCGCGCCACTGTTCGGCGCCGGCCTGGCCGGCCTGATGGCAGGCGCCTTCCTCTTCGGCCCCCTTGCCGACCGCTTCGGGCGCAAGAGCGTCCTGATTACCTGCGTGCTGTTCTTCGGCGTCGCCAGCCTGCTGTCGGCCTACTCGGGCTCGGCCACCGAACTGGTAATGTGGCGCTTCCTGACCGGCCTTGGCCTCGGCGGCGCGATGCCCAATTCGGTGACGCTGACCTCCGAGTTCTGCCCTGACAAGCGCCGCGCCTTCCTCGTCACGGCGATGTTCTGTGGTTTCACGGTCGGCTCTGCGCTGGGCGGGCTTGCCTCGGCTCATCTCGTCGAGGCCTACGGCTGGCGCTCGGTACTCATGCTCGGCGGCGTGCTGCCGCTGGCGCTACTGCCGGCGCTCGTCTGGCGCCTGCCGGAATCCGTGCGCTACCTGGTGATGGAGAACAAGGGCTTCCATCGTGTGGCCGCCACACTGCGTCGCATCGATCCGGCCCAAGACTTCGATGGTGCTCGCTTCATCGTCAGCCACCACAAGCCCGCGGGCATGCCGGTCAGCCACCTGTTCCGGCCGGATCTGCTGCGCGGCACCCTCCTGCTGTGGCTGACCTTCTTCATGAGCCTGCTGGTGATCTACCTGCTGTCGAGCTGGCTACCGACCTTCCTCAAGAGCACCGGCGTCTCCCTGAAGACCGCCTCGCTGGTCACCACGATGTTCCAGGTCGGCGGTACGGTCGGCGCCATCGTCCTCGGCTGGCTGATGGACCGGGTCACGCCGCACCGGGTCCTGGCCACCAGCTACATGCTCGCCGGGCTGTTCGTCACGGCAATCGGCAGCCTCTCCGGTAACCCCGTGCTGGCCGGCCTGGCGGTGTTCTGCGCCGGCTTCTGCGTGTCCGGCTCCCAGGTCGGCGCCAACGCCCTGTCCGCCGGTTTCTACCCGACGGACTGCCGCGCCACCGGCGTCAGCTGGGCCAACGGCGTCGGGCGGATGGGCTCGGTACTCGGTTCGGTGGGCGGCGGCGCGATGCTGACGATGAACCTGCCGCTGTCGTCGGTGTTCATGATCGTCGGCCTGCCGGCGGTAATCGCCGGCCTGACGATGCTGATGTTCGGGCTCCAGCGCAGCCGGCAACAGGCCGTCCAGCCGACGACGGCCTGACAGGAGGCAAGTACCGACAAGCAGTGTCTCGATACATTTCCAGGCGACGAGGGCGTGGCGATCAGGCATCCTTATGGTGTTCACCCGAATCGGGAACTTGGAGCGGCCGGGAATTTGGCGACCCAGTCACTCCGGCGCTCCTCAGGTGGGCACCCGCCACAACCCCATTGAGCTTTGAGAAATGAAATCGTCTCCTGACAATCACGCGCTGACCACCGACAACGTCCATTCCGATCGCCGCTTCGGCGTCGAGCACGGCGGCATCCACAAACCGATCCACACTTCGGTGCAATATGGTTTCGACCGGGTCGAGGATCTGATCGGCGCGTTCCAGGGTACTTACAAGGGCGGCTACCAGTATGCCCGCCAGGGCACGCCGACGACGGCCGCCCTCGAAGCCAAGATCACCGCATTGGAAAACGGCGTGGGCACCGTGTGCTTCGCGACAGGCATGGGCGCCATCTCGGCAGTCTTCCTCACGCTGCTGCGCGCCGGTGACCACCTCGTCGCCAGCCGCTACATCTTCGGCAATACCAACAGCCTCCTCGGCACGATGGAAGGCCTGGGCGTCGCGGTGGACAAGGTCGATGCCTGTTCCGTCGAGGCGGTTGCCGCCGCCATCCGGCCGGAAACCCGCATGGTCTTCGTCGAGACGATTGCCAATCCGCGGACCCAGATTGCCGATCTGGCAGGCATCGGTGAGTTGTGCCGCCAGCGCGGGCTCATCTTCGTGGTCGACAACACGATCACTTCCCCGGCGCTGTTCCGACCCCGTGCCGTTGGTGCCAGCTTGGTCATCAATTCGTTGACCAAGACCATCGCCGGTCATGGAGAAGCCCTCGGTGGCGCGGTCACCGATACCGGACTGTTCGACTGGACTCCCTATCCGAACATTTTTCCGGCCTATCGCAAGGGCGATCCCAAAGCCTGGGGCCTAGTGCAGATCCGCAAGAAAGGCCTGCGCGATACCGGCGCCACCCTGTCGTCGGAACAGGCGCACCGCATCAGTGTCGGCAGCGAAACCCTCGCCCTACGCGTGCAGCGAGCCAGCAGCACGGCACTCGCGCTGGCGCAATGGCTCGAACGCCATCCGAAGATCGATGCGGTCCACTACCCCTTCCTGCCGTCGCACCCCAACCACGAGCGCGCCACGAGCCTTTTCGCGGCCGGTTCCTGGCTGCTCAGCTTCGAACTGAGCGACCCGACGACGCTGGTGGACGTACTCAACCGCCTCAGCCTGCCGATCAAGGCCACCGGGCTGGGCGACACGCGCACGCTGATCATCCCGGTCGCGCCGACCATCTTCTGGGAGGCGGGCCAGGAAGCGCGCGCCGCGATGGGCATTGCCGAAGGCCTGATCCGCCTGTCGGTCGGCCTCGAGGACGAGGCCGACCTGATCGCCGACTTCGAGCGCGCGCTGGCTTGATTGAGAAAAACTGTCGATTACCGGGAGGAACCCCTCCCGGCACGACGGCTCTCCTCGTGCTCAGCCCACAGGGCGTTGAGGATGGCCAGCAGCACCGCGAAGCCGATTCCCAGAATCCAGGCGAAATACCACATCTGTCCTTCTCCTCAATAAACCGAATGGCTGTTTTCCCGCACGTAGGCGGCGGTGACCTTGCCGCCCATGACGCGGTAGGCCCAGGCGGTGTAGATGATGATGATCGGCATGAACAGTACGGTCGCCACCAGCATGATGGTCAGGGTGAGCTGGCTGGACACGCTGTCCCATACCGTGAGGCTGGCGTTGGGATCGATGGACGACGGCAGGATGAACGGGAACAAGGCAGCCCCCGCGGTGCCGATGACCCCCACGATGGCCAGCGCCGAGGCCCAGAACGCCGCCATCGTGCGCCCCGAGCGCGCCAGCGCCTGGGCTGCCGGTACTGCGACAAAGGCTACGGCCGGCAACGCCAAGGTCAGCGGGTAATGCCGGTAATTGGCAAACCACGCACCGGCTTCGCGGACGACGGTCTTGGCGAGGGGGTTCGGCTGGGCCGCGGTATCCAGTGCGGACTGGATCACGTAGCCGGGAATGCCCATCCATAGCCACACACCGGCTGCAGCAAAAGCCAGCAGCATCAGACCGCCGAAGAAGCCGGCCCCCCGCAAGGCACGCCACTGGAGCTCACCCTGGGTGCGATGGGCCAGGTAGATCGCACCGTGGAAGCAGATCATCGCCGACGACACCACGCCGCACAGCAGCGCGAACGGACTCAGCAATTCCCAGAACGAGCCCGAATAGGTGGACACCAGCTGCGCATCGAAGCTGAACGGCACGCCGAGGAAAAGATTACCGAAGGCCACACCGAAGATCAGCGGCGGCACCGCCCCTCCGACGAACAGCCCCCAGTCCCAGGTGCGCCGCCAGGTCGGGTTGTCGATCTTGCTGCGGTAATCGAAACCCACCGGCCGGAAGAACAGCGCCCACAACACTGCCAGCATGGCCCAATAGAAGCCGGAGAAAGCCGTCGCATAGACCAGCGGCCAGGCCGCGAAGATCGCTCCACCGCCGGTGATGAACCACACCTGGTTGCCGTCCCAGTGGGGCCCGACGGTATTGATGATGACCCGCCGTTCCACATCGTCGCGGCCGACGAAGGGCAGCAGCGTGCCGACGCCCATGTCGTGGCCGTCCATGATCGCGAAGCCCACCAGCAGCACGCCGACGAGCAGCCACCAGATCAGTTTGAGAGTCGTGTAATCGAGCAACATGTGGATCTCCTTCAGGCGTGGGCCTCGTTGGCATAACGACCGGTCCCCAGGCTGCCGGGGCCCTGCTTCGCAAAGCGGGTCATCAGGTACATCTCGACGACCAGCAGCACCGTGTAGAAGCCGACAAAGCCGGCCAGCGACCCGTACAGGCTTTCCACGCTGAGAGTCGAAACGGAAAGATGGGTCGGCAGCACGCCGTAGATCGTCCACGGCTGGCGCCCGTATTCGGCGACGAACCAGCCCACTTCACAGGCCAACCACGGCACCGGCAGGAAATACACGGCCCAGCGCAACAGCCAGGGCTTGTCGGCAAAGGTTCCTTTCACCGAGTACCACAGGGCCAGACTGAACAGGGCCAGCATGCCGAAACCGAAAGCCACCATCAGGCGGAAACTCCAGAACATCGGCGTCACGCGCGGCACTGTGTCGTTAACTGCCCGGTCGATCATTGCCGGCGTCGCCTGGCCCACGTCGGCAGTGTATTTCTTCAGCAGCAGGCCAAAGCCCAAGTCGGCCTTGTGCCGCTCGAAGGCCTCGCGGGCGTGGACGTCGTCCGGATCGCGGCGCAAGGCTTCGAGGGCCGTCACCGCGCCGATACCGGCGACAATGCGCTCCCGGTTCTTGGCCTTGATCTCCTTGATGCCTGGAATCTGCTTGCTCAGCGAACGCGTGCCGATGATGCCCATCACCCACGGGATCTCGATGGCGAAGTCGTTCTTCATCTCCGCCTCGTTGGGGATAGCAACGAGATTGAACGAGGCCGGCGCCGGCTCTGTCTCCCACATCGCCTCGATAGCGGCAAGCTTGGTCTGCTGAGCCTCGCCGACGGTGTAGCCCGACTCGTCGCCGAGCACGATCACCGAACACACCGACGCGAAGCCGAAGGCCGCCGCGATGCCGAAGCTGCGCTTGGCGAACTCCACGTCACGCCCCTTGAGCAGGTACCAGGACGAGATCGACAGTACGAACATCGCCCCGGTCACGTAGCCGGCCGACACGGTATGCACGAACTTGGCCTGGGCATCCGGGTTGAACAGCAGCGCCCAGAAGTCGGTCATCTCCATGCGCATCGTCACGTAGCTGAACTCCGCACCCACCGGGTTTTGCATCCAGCCGTTGGCGATCAGGATCCACAGCGCCGACAGATTGGTGCCCACGGCCATCAGGATCGTCACCAGCAGATGCTGCTTGCGGGAAAGCCGGTCCCACGCGAAGAAGAACAGGCCGATCATCGTCGATTCGAGGAAGAAGGCCATCAGGCCTTCGATGGCCAGCGGCGCACCGAAGATATCGCCGACGTAATGGGAGTAGTAGGCCCAGTTGGTGCCGAACTGGAACTCCATGGTGATGCCGGTGGTGACCCCCAGCGCGAAGTTGATGCCGAACAGCTTGCCCCAGAAGCGGGTCATGTCCTTGTAGAGCTGCTTGCCGGTCATCACGTAGACCGACTCCATGATCACCAGCAGCCACACCATGCCGATGGTCAGCGGTACGAAAAGGAAGTGGTAGAGGGCCGTGGCGGCAAACTGAAGGCGGGAAAGATCGACCACTTGCTCAGTGACCATGACTGCCTCCCTGGCCAGCCATGGGGCCGGCAAGATGTGCAGACATGGCCGCCGGATCGACCGGCACCTTTGCGTCGTGAACGAAGAACCACCACAGGGCGCCAAGCGCAATGGCCTTGGCGAGGAGGATCCAGCCCAGGTGGCGTAACAGGAATGAGTCAGTTGGGGTCATGGTTCGACTGCCTTGTTGGAAAATCAGACTTTGCTTATCAAGCGTCGTGCCATTCTGCCGAATTTCGACAAAGTCTTTTTACAACAAAGGCTTGAATTCGACTTTTCGCGACGATTGGTCGCAGACCGGCCCCTGCCTCGAGGCTGCCGCGACAGCCATTGGCAGTCATGAATTGCTCAATGGCAGTATCTGGCAGCATTTCGACAGCAGGTCAAACCACCATGACACGGACGTATTCGTTGTGTCCCGAGACTTCCGGGCCGCACCTGGTTCGAGCCCCATCCAGCCACAGCGGTTCCGCAAAGCTCACCCCAGCAGCCACACGACGGCCGCCCCGCCGACCACAAGTTGCAGGAACAGGATCGCACCGAGCAACAGCGCCCCGCTGCCAGCTTTGCGGATGCGCGCGAGACGGGTTTCCAGGCCAAGAGCCGCCATCGCCACGGTCAGCAGCAAGGTGTCGGCAGCCCGCAGCGTCTCCATCTGCGCCGGAGAACACAGTTGCAAGGAATTCAGGCCCACGACGGCCACGAAGCCCAGCGCAAACCACGGCACACGCACACCTCCGGAGATGCCCTCCCCACGACACCTCAGAAACAGGCTCACACCAAACAGGAACGGGGCCAGCATCATCACCCGCAACATCTTGACGATCACCGCGGTGTCTTCAGCACCGCCGCCCACCGCATTGCCAATGGCTACCACTTGGGCCACTTCGTGCACCGTCGCGCCTACATAGACGCCAAACGTCTGCGCCGGCCAGTGGATGAAGCGCTGAAGACAGGGGTAGAGCGCCATTGCCAGGGTGCCGAACAGGACAACCGTGCCGACCGCCGCACTGGTCCTGTGGGGCTGCGCGCCTACAACCGGCTCGGTAGCCAGGATTGCCGCCGCCCCGCAGATCGCGCTTCCGGCCGAGGTAAGGATCACGGTGTGCGGATCGAGCTTGAGCCAACGGGTTCCCACCAACCAGCCAACGAGCAGCGTGCTCGTCATCATCAGCAGATCGGTCAGCAGCGCACGGGAACCGACGCCGATGATCTGCTGAACGCTCAAGTTGAACCCGTAGAGGGCAACACCCGTCCGCAGCACCCTCCCTTGTGCCAGCAATACGCCAGGGGTGAAGCGCTGCCGAAAACGCTCCGGCAAGCCGTTGCCGAGCAGCGCGCCGAACAGGATCGCCAGTGTCAGCGGCCCGATGCCAAGACGACCGATGAAACCAAGCCGACTGACCGTGTAAGCCATCGCAGCCAGGAACATGCACAGGCCAAGTCCAATCAGCCATGACACGCGCGTGTTGAGATATGCGAAGAGATTCATTGACGCTGTCCTCGATGTAGAGCCGAGATATTAGCGTCAACTAATATATTAGATAAAATGGATTATTTAGAATAAATACATCTGTAAAATAGATATACAGAATCGTACGTGCAATGCGAAAAGGGACTGCATTTCTGCAGTCCCTTTTCAATCTGGCGCGCCCGGCAGGATTCGAACCCACGACCCCTTGGTTCGTAGCCAAGTACTCTATCCAACTGAGCTACGGGCGCAACACTCACACGCTCAACCGACCGGAAACCCGGTGAGGCCATTGCCTCTGCGGTTGAAAGAGCCGCACTGAAGCGACTCTGGCAAAACTGGCGCGCCCGGCAGGATTCGAACCCACGACCCCTTGGTTCGTAGCCAAGTACTCTATCCAACTGAGCTACGGGCGCACACTTCACAATCAGTCAACCGGAGACCCGGCGGAAGACATTGCTTCCCGACTGAACAGAACCGCATCGAAGCGATTCTGGTAAAACTGGCGCGCCCGGCAGGATTCGAACCCACGACCCCTTGGTTCGTAGCCAAGTACTCTATCCAACTGAGCTACGGGCGCGCTGCGAAAGACCGGCATTATACATAGCTTCGGAGAAATTGGAAGCCTTTCGTTGCAGTTTGATGTCTTTCTCTTCAGCGCCCCGAAATTCCCCCTTTGGCGTCCTTCTTGCGTACCTGTCTGCAGCCGGGCTTTTGCGCGATCAAAACGGAGGGTTTGCGACACCACGCCCCGTTTTTTGCGCCAGCCCTTGTCGATGATCCCACGCCCCAAGGAGCGCAAGATGTTCGTCCCCGTCTGCAAGCAGAGCTATCTCTACGAAGGTGAAATGGTGCCGTGCATGGCCGGCGCCAAGGAAATCCTGATCGTCTGGGCCGACGGCGGTCAGCCGCGCGCCTTCGACGGCATCTGCCCGCACGGCACCTTTCCGCTGTCGAAGGGTATGTTCAATGGCCGTACGCTGGTCTGTCCGTCCCACAACTGGGTCTTCGACGCCCGCAACGGACAGGGCCTGTCGCCCACCGGCTGCCAGATCCCGGAGTACGCGATGAAATTCGAGGATGGCATGGTGTGGGTGGACACCGACGCCAGCGCAGTCAACGCCCTGTGTGGGACTGGCGGTAGCGGGACGGACTGAGCCCCGTGCGGCGTTTGACGAAGCGGCAGAAGTAGGCCGGATCGTCGAAGCCCAGGCTGGCCGCGATGCCGGTGACCGGCTCGGTTGTATACAGAAGGAGCCGGCAGGCCTCGCGGGTCAAACGCTCGTGGATCACGTCCAGCGCGCTGCCACCGCACTCCGCACGGGTCAGGCGGTTGAGGCGCGGGGTGCTCACACCTAGCTGGCTGGCGTAGCGGGCCACTGGCCAGTGCTCCAGGTAATGGGCTTCGACCTGCAGCACGAAGCGGGTGAACAGCGCCTGATGCACCGCTACCGGACTCCCCTCCCCCAACGCCTGCAAGCGGGCGCCGGCCTGGGCCAGGTGCCAGACGATGGTCTGGGATAGCCAACGCAAGGGCGGCGAGCCGGCCATGCCCGGGCTCATGAATTCGGCGTTGAGTTCCCGCAGCAGTGCATCCAGCCGCCCTACCACCGGGTCTTCCGCATCGAAGCACAACACGCGCGGCCCGGCGAACAGTTCGCGCAGGGCTTTTCCGACCGTATCCAGTTCCCCTTCGACCAGGAAGTGGCCACCCAGCGTAAGCACCCGGCCCTGGGTCTCCGGCGCGAAGCGGAAGCCATGCACGGTACCGGGCGGAATGATCACCGCCACCGGCCCCGTTACCTCCTGGCGCCCCGCATCCAGCGCGACGCTTGCCGCTCCCTCGGTGATCCATACCACCTGGTACAGGCCGTGGTGCAGATGGGGCTGGATCTCCCAGTCGTGGATGCGGCTGCGGGACTGGATCTCTTCAATATGGAGAAGCTCGCGCACCGGCTCGGCCGCTTCACCATATAAAGTGAAGCTCGGGATCAGCGGCTTGGGCGCAACGAAGCGGGACCTGACGCGCATGTCCATGCGTAGCGCCTCAGGGAAGAAGGTTCGCCGGCGTCCGGCCGGCCTCGCCGTACAGCACGAAACCCGAATGCCACGCGGGGAAATGCGGAAAGAGATGCATCACGGGACTCCGGAAGCGGCACGACGCCAACACTGGCGCCGATTATGACGCCGCCTCCATCCCGCCGACAGTACGCGGGCCCACTAGCAGCTAGACAATTCTGCTATGGCCCGCCTGTCGCAGATCAGATGCCAATCAGCTCTGCCAGCCCTCGAACGGCAACCCAACGTAGTTCTCCGCCAACGATGCCGCCGCCGCGCGGGAGCTGACGGTGTACTCCAGCTGCGAACGGCGGAAGCGCCGGGTGATGGTGTCCTCGCCGTCGAAGTCGTGCAGCATGTTGGTCATCCACCAGCTGAAGTGCTCGCCGCGCCACACCCGCTTGACCGCCCGGACGCTGTAGCTGTCAAGGCCGACCCGCTCGTCCCGGCGGTAGAAATCGACGATCGCCTTGCTGAGCAGCACCACGTCGCCGGCCGCCAGGTTGAGGCCCTTGGCGCCAGTCGGCGGCACGATGTGGGCGGAGTCGCCGGCCAGGAACAGGCGGCCGTGCTGCATCGTCTCGCAGACAAAGCTGCGCATCGCGATGATGCCCTTCTGGAAGATCCGACCTTCCTTCAGCTGCCAGCCGTCGTCGTTGGCCAGGCGGGCACGGAATTCAGCCCAGATGCGGTCGTCGGACCAGTTGTCGACGCTGTCGTTGGGATCGCACTGGAAATACATGCGTTGCACGTCCGGCGTACGCGTGCTGACCAGCACGAAGCCGCGGTCGCTCTGGGCGTAGATGAGTTCGTCACTGGACGGCGGGGCCTCGCACAGGATGCCGAACCAGCCGGCCGGGTAGACCTTCAGGTGTTCCTGGCGGATGGACGCCGGGATCGCCTGGCGGGACGGGCCGTGGAAGCCGTCGCAGCCGCCGATGAAGTCGCACTGGATCTCGCGGGCCTCGCCATCCTTGGCGTAACGGATGGACGGCTGCGTGCCGTCGATGCCATTCAGGCTCACGTCGGACACGCCGAACTCGATGGTCGTGCCGTTGGCGAGCACCGCCGCCACCAGATCCTTGATCACCTCATGCTGCGGATAGACAGTGATCGACTTGCCGCCGGTCAGCTCGGGCAGGTCGATACGGTGGCGCTTGCCGCCGAAGGACAGCTCGATGCCGTTATGCACATAACCTTCGCGCACCATGCGCTCGCCGACGCCCAGTTCCTTGAGCAGTTCGACGGTGGGATGTTCCAACACGCCGGCCTTGATGGTCGCCTCGATGTCCTCCCGCGAGCGCTGCTCGACGATCACCGACTCGATGCCCTGCAGATGCAGCATGTGGGAAAGCAGCAGCCCCGCCGGGCCTGCACCGATGATGCCAACCTGGGTCTTCGTCATGTCCTTGTCTCCTGTCAGAGTTGTTGTGTTCGACAGGACGCAGGTTACGGACAGACATAGATCGCTTGAATGGACGAATCAGCAGTACAAATTGCACTTTTGGAACGACTGCGGCCGGAGGGTATCGCCGCAGCGAAAATCAGCTCAGACCGGCCCGGCTTCGCACATCAGGTCGGCAACCAGGCCACGCAGCCAGCGATTGGCCGGGTCATTGTGAAAGCGCTCGTGCCAGTGCTGGCGCACGGAGTATTCCGGCAAGGGATACGGCACCGGGAAGCAGCGGAAACGCCCGCGCCCGGCCAGCACTTCACCGAGGCGCCTGGGAATGGTCAGCAGCAACTCGGTCTGCTCAATGAAGAAGGCCACACCGACGAAATTGGGAATCCGCAAGGCCACCCGCCGGCGGATTCCCTGGCGGGCCAGTTCCTGGTCCACGATCAGGTGGCCGGTGCCCTGGGTGCTGACCAGCGCATGCTCTTCTGCCTCGAACTGTTCGGGAGTCAGGCCGTCGCGGATGCGCGGATGGTCTGCGCTCACCATGCACACATAGTGCTGGCGGAACAGGGCCTGCTGGTAGAAGCCCGCCTCCAACTGCGGGATGAAACCAATCGCCAGATCGGCCCGCCCGCTCTCGAGCAAGTCCGACGTATCCGGCGACAGGGGTAGCACCTCGATCTGTATCCGTGGCGCCACCTCGCGCAGGCGCCGCCACAAGCCCGGCATGATCACCAGCTGGCTGATGTCCGTCATGCAGATCCGGAAGCAGCGGCTCGATTGAGAAGGGTCGAACTCGGTGCGCTGCCCCAACACCCGGTCGAGCGCCTGCAAGGCCTCGCGTACGGACTCGATCAGCGACTCAGCCAGCGGCGTCGGCTCCATGCCGCCAGCAGTGCGCACGAACAACTGATCGCCAAACTGCTCCCGCAGCTTGCCCAGCGCGATGCTTACCGCCGGCTGCCCCATGTTCAGCGTCTCCGCCGTACGGCTCACGCTACGGGACTTGAAGACTTCGTCGAAGACGCTGAGCAGGCGGGCGTCGAGGGGGTTCATGGGCGGCAGCTGGTTCTCGGCACAGAGCGCCCATCTTACTGCAGGGCCGTCACGGTCGACCGAAATGTGCCATTGGCAGATCGAAAAATACACATGTCATGTTGACATGAAAATGACATTAACCTAAAAAGACAGGCTTTACGGCACTGATGACATCGAGCGCTCATGACATCTCCTCTCGCATCGGCCCTGTCCAGCCTCCTCAACGCTCTCAGCCAGGCAAACTCCATCCTGAGGCTGCGGTTTCCCGACGACGCAGCAGCAGCCGTCAAGCGCCTGGTGCCTTACCAGTTCGCCGGCGAGGAGGCCATCTGCGACGGCGTCCGCTATCGCCTGCAATGCCTGGCCGATGACAACCGGATCGATCTGACCGAGCTGCTGGGCCTTCCCGTTGCAGCGACCATCGGTGACGACCGCGGCGGACGCCGGCTGATCAGCGGCATCGTCACCTCCGCCGAACAACGCCTGTCCGACGGTGCGGCAACGGCCATCGAACTGGTCTTCGAGGACGCCCTCGCCATACTCCGCCGGCGCAGCACCTGGCGGGTGTTCTGCGAAACCTCGGTCGTCGAGATCACCGAGCAGATCCTCGCCGAACACATCCGCGGCAACACGCTCCTCGCCCAGGCCTTCAAGTTCGTCATCACCGGCCTCCAGAAGAGTTACCCGAAGCGCGCCTTCACACTGCAGGCAGGCGAAAGCGACCATGCCTTCCTCACCCGCCTGTGGCGCCAGGAAGGCATCGCCTGGAGCTTCCAGTTCGCACTGGACAAGGATGTCCCGCAGCACACGCTGCTGCTCACCGACCGACCCGGCGCCTTTCCCGAC
Source organism: Zoogloea sp. JDB1 (assembly GCF_056724025.1). Taxonomy (NCBI): domain Bacteria; kingdom Pseudomonadati; phylum Pseudomonadota; class Betaproteobacteria; order Rhodocyclales; family Zoogloeaceae; genus Zoogloea; species Zoogloea sp. JDB1. The sequence continues at coordinate 3,453,966 of NZ_CM161496.1, read as the reverse complement.
AACCCCGCCGGCACCGTGCGCTTCCACCGTGCCGACGCCACCGAGGAACGCGACACCGTCGTCGCCTGGTGCGCCTGGCGGACCCAGGCACCCTCCTCCATCACCCGCGCCAGCTTTGACTACAAGTCCGTCCGAGCCTCAGAGAACGTGCAGCCCACGGTGCTCAAGCAAGGCAAGGCCGGCAATGCGCTGGCCGGCACATTGACCGACTACCATTACGACGCACCGCAGCAGGCCGCCGACAGCACCCACTACGACGAAATGGGTCGTGCCCGCATCCTGGCCCACGAGTTCGCCGCCTCGGGCTGGCGCGGCGAATCGGTGGTCCGCCAGTTCGCCCACGCCACCGTCTTCGGGCTGAGCGAACACCCCGAGATCGACGCCTGGCCCCGCGATCGGCGGAAGTTCACGCTCACCCGGCTCCAGCTCTACGCCCGTAACAACATTCCTCTCGATCCGGCGCTGGAACGCCGCCTCGCCGAGGGCTGGAATATTCCCGGCAACGACGGCAACGCAGAAGAGCGGGCAGAGGCGCCGATCTACTACAACCGCTTCGAATGCGTGCAGCAGGACGTCGCCGTCGTCCCCTTTCACTCAGCTGCCGATGTGTCTCCCATCGGCATCCTCAGCGCCATCGTGGTGGGCGCGGAAGGCAGCGAGATCGATGTGGACGACCAGGGGCGGGTTGCCGTGCGCTTCCCCTTCGCGCGTCCGGAGGATCATCCCAACGGCTACGGCACTTCAGGAACGCCGCGGGATTCCGCACGCATCCGGGTCATGCATCCGTGGGCCGACAATGCCTACGGCGCGGCCTTCTGGCCCCGCGTCGGCTCGGAAGTGCTGATCGGCTTTCTGCAAGGCGACCCATCCAGACCGATTGTCCTCGGCGCGGCCTACAACGGTACCCACGAGCCGCCGCGCTTCTCCGGCTACGGCAGCCTGCCCGCCAACAGTGCGCTGTACGGGCTGCGCAGCAAGGAGATCAAGGGCAGCGGCCACAACCAGCTGCGTTTCGACGACACCTCGGCACAGATCAGCGCCCAACTGTCGTCCGATTACACCACCAGCCAGCTCAACCTCGGCTGGCTCGGCAAGCCGCGCCAGGACGGGCAGTCCGAAGCCCGCGGCGAAGGTTTCGAGCTGGCCACGGACGCGGCCGGCGCCCTCCGCGCCGCCAAGGGTCTGCTCGTGTCCGCCTGGTCGCGCTTCAAGGCGTCCGGCGCCCAGCTGGACCGGCAGGAGCTGCTGAGCCTGATGGAAGAACAGCTGGATTTCTTCAAACAAATCGGCGACTACGCCGCCCAGCACGGCGGCAAGGCCAATGACAACGCGCCCCACAGCCAGCTCCACGACGACCTGAAGAACTGGGAGGCTGGCTCCAACACCGCCAGGGGCGGAGCCGGCGGTGGCAAGCCGCTGGTCGCCGTCAGCGCCCCAGCCGGCGTCTACTTCAACAGCCCTGAGGCCGTAGTGGCCCATGCCGGCAAGAATGTGGACATCGTCGCCGGTCAGCACCTTCAGTCGGCCTGCGCCGGCCGCCATACTCTCAACACCGGCAAGGGCATCGCGATGTTCGCCCAATCGGAAGGCATCAAGATCCTCGCCCACCACGGCAAGCTGGAACTCCAGTCCCAGCACGGCGACACCCAGGTCAATGCCAGCCAGAACCTGAAACTCTCCGCCAGCGAAGGCAAGGTGCAGGTCATGGCCGCCGAGGAGATCCTTCTCGCCGAATCCGGCGGTGCCTACATCAAGCTGGCCGGCGGCCGTATCGAATTGGGCTGCCCCGGTGCTTTCACCGTCAAGGCCTCCAGCCACCAATGGTCCGGCAGCGCCTCAGGCCAAACCGACCTGCCCAAGTTCTCCGCCGGCGACCTTGGCCGCACACCCGTGCTGGTCCGTGCTACCGACGGCCAGCCCATCAGCGGCATCCCCTACTCGATCACCCGCCCCGACGGCAGCACCCTGTCCGGCCACACGGATGCCGCCGGCAAGACCTCCGCCCTCGAGGGCAGCACCTTTGAGCAAATCAGCGTGCAGTTCTTCGCCCCCGACCAATAACCGACCCTGTCCTTCGCCATGATTGCCCCCGGACTCAACACGCCCCAGCCCCTGGCCACCGGCCAGTTCTTCACCAACCCCAACCACAGCCAGAAGAAGATCCCCAACCCCCTCCCGCTGCCTGGTGTAGTGATCTTCGTGCATGGCGTCAATTCGGACGGCGAATGGTTCGACGCCAGCGAAGAAGGCCTGTGCAAGGGGCTCAACAAGCGGCTGGCCCGGCAGTCGGAGCAACTGGCGTGTCAAGGGCCGGAGGCTGGGCAGTTGAGGGAGGTTCGATATACCGCGGAACTAACTCCTGACGGGTTTATCAGCCCCAAGCGCAGTGCCAAGAACTTCATCGAGACTTCGCAAACTCACTGGTCTCCCGTGATCCGCTTCCGCTGGGGCTACAAGGCCAGCAAGGAAGACCTCAAGACCTTCGGCTCCAACATCTGGCTCAACGAGCAGGACTACTGGGGCGGTGGCCCCTTCGCCAACGGCTGCACCAGTCTGCCCGACCTCTGGAGCGAAGGCACCAACGACCGCCTGTTCCTGTGGCTCACAGCCCAGCACGTGAACCCCGTTCCGGGCCGTGACGTCTTCGCCTGCCCACCGCGCAGCTACTACGTTTTCGCCGCGCTCAGGCTCGCCAAGCTGGTCGCATCAATCCGCGCCAAACAGGCGGACTGCCCGGTCACCATCGTCTGCCACAGCCAGGGAAACATGGTCGGCATCGCCGCAGCATTTCTCGGCGAACGCCTCGGCGACGCCGTTGCCGACAACTACATCCTGTGCAATCCGCCGCTGAGCCTGCGGCCCGATAACTTCGCCGAGCACTGGACCCAGCGCTACACCATCAGCACAAACAACCAGACGAGCGGACGCCAGACCTCGGCAGCCCGGAGCGCGACGCTGGCCCACTACTTCGGGATCCTGCATGCCCGCGCCAGCAAGGAGCAGGATGCAGCCAGCATCGACAAGGCCATGGCCAACGAGAACTGCCCGGTCGGAACCCCATACAAGGCAGAAACGGACCGCAAGACTCACGGCTTCAAGGAGCACACCTACGGCCGGGTCACGCTGTATTGCTGCCCCCACGATCAGGTCATCTCGGCAACACCGGTACAGGGCATCGGTTGGCTCGGTATGCACGCAAAAGAAATCGAGGCATGCAACGGGAAAGACGTATTCAGCCAACGTGTCTTCGCCCAAGGCTATTCAGTCGGCGCACCGCCCGGCAAATCTTCCGCTTACCACTACCTGAACGACCGCTGGAACAAGAAACTGAAAGACGGCAAGGATGGTTTCTGGCATCCCCCCTCGCCCTCCGCCCGCTTCTCCCTGCGCCACGGCCTCGACGCCAACACGAGCCTGCTCGGCAAGACGATGACCGTCGCAACCTGCTGGCTCCTCAGCGCCGTGGATCTCTTCAAGCTCCCAGTCAATGCCAACCCGGAGGAAAACTGGGTCATTCCGATCAATGCGCCCCCACTGCCCGAGCCCTTCACCCCCCAAGCTCGCCGCTTCGGCCAGGTCAGCGAGCAGTTCGATGAGGGCTATGACCCGGGTGGCAATTCACGGAATGCGCAGAAGCCCCAGGCGGAGAAGGCCGCTCACGACCCCTACGACTCCCACACTACCTTGAAAACGAAGGATGGCTCGATGGATGACCGCCCAATGGGCGACGCCAATTCCGAAGCCCAGATGCGCTACGAAGACCGCGCCCGCCTGCGCATGCGAGCTCGGCGCGAAGGACTGGCCGATGAAAGCAATCGGGTCATTGGCGAAGACGACCCGGCGCAGGCCAGCAAAGCTCACAAGCAATGGCGCAGCGCCAAGATCAAAACGTTTTTGTCCGAATCGGTTGATCAGAATGCAACAGACCATTCGACGATTGTCACCAACCCCATGCACGCGGAGAAGGCGATGGCTTACGACGTTGCGATTGGAGTGTGCAAATTAACCCAGGATCAACTTCAGGAATTACGAGTGGAAGCGGATTGGCGCTACCTCCCTGGTCTCATTGATCAACACCACCCCCACGCCAATCTATCGGAGTACTTCATGAGCGGCACAATGAAACGTCAAGATATCCACCTATGGGCAAACTCTGATCCAGAAGCCCTAATGCCATTAACAATCATTGATGAGCGCACCACACAATCCTCGGCACGCTCCTATCAGCAATGAGAATTTTTTTCGCAAACAGGCGCCGAAAAATAGCTCTTTCGGCTTGCATTTTTCTCACTACGCTGGCTGTCGCCATATTGCTAGCCTGGAATCAAGACACAAAAACATCCGCTCATACGTGGAATATCGAGGAGATTATGCTTCGCCTCTTAATTGCCCCTATCATTCTAAGTGCAATGGCTTTCAAGTGGTCACCAACTGAAATCGTTAGCACAGCAACAGCAGCTCCGCCAGACCTCGCCATATCAGGATCAGACAGAAACGCTATCGCGTTCAGAGCTCAAATTGTTGGCGTGCAGTGGATGAATCCGCTCGTGCGGCGGGATTACCCGACCGAGTGGCAACTACTATGGACACAGGGATTAGCACGACCAAATAAAAACGACGACATGGTCCGAACAGACCCCACTTCTTTTTCTACTGTTCAGCCCGTAGCCGCCATTGTCTGGAATATGGGCAACAAGGTTTCCTTTTCCAGTTTTTTCGGGGGCTATGTGCGTCGAATTCTCCCGCCTTTCGGTCGCCCCTACGTCATGAACCCGAAGTACTTTTATAGCGTTCAGCCACGCTCCCCAAAAGACTGGCGTGAACTTGCCGGCATCCATATCGAATTTGCGCTTCCCGATACGCCCCTCCTACCTCCCAATGAAGCGGCCAAAATCGCGCAAGAAGCAATCACTTCAGAATTCGAATTCTTCAACCCCAATCTCTCCACCCGAGATGTCCCCGCCGACGTACACATCTCCGTCGGCGGCGCCAGCGTCGGTTTCACCTCCCTCACCGCCGCCCTCGATTACCTCAAAACGCACCCCAAGGAATCCGTTTGGGCGATGACCTGGGATTCCCCGGATCACCCCAAGGACGAGCAGATGACCGAGAACTGCGTCCTCCTCGTCCTCGCCGGCCCCGACTTCGACACCAAGCGCGAACCGCTCGCGTGGATCGGCTACCCGACAGTCCACAAGAGCGAGGACTTCGAAACCCAGCCCGACGCGTCCCGCCAACTCCAAGCTTGGCAAGCCGCCATCCGCGATGCAGCGACGCAGGCCGACACGACAATCCCAGCCCTCGGCCACGTCATCCACGACGCCGGTTTCGGTTCCGATGCGGCCGGACGTCGGCTGGCACAAGTCGGCCATGCCCTCGGCACGCTCAACCCCGAATTCGACTTCGCCACCCAGACCTTCAACACGCCCAAGCTGCTCGGCGACATGCGTGCCGGCACCGCGCTGACCAACGTCGCGCTGGCCATCGCGTGGACGCACCAGAAAGGCAAGCCGGTCCTTGTGCTCGGCACCACCGAAACCGACCGCCTCAGCGCCGTCGTCGTCACCCCGCCGGCCCGGCCGCGCGTCTTCGATCCCAACCGCGACTGGTTCCGCGCCCGTGGAGAAGGCAACGCCTACCTGCCCTGGTGGGGGCTGCGCAAGGACGCGGACTGGGCCACGTACCCGCAGGGATTCTCCGATTGAACACTCCTCACTCCCGGAGGTTGCAATGAAAGGCGTCATCCGACTTGGCGATCCCACCAGCCATGGCGGCAGTGTGGTGCAGGCCAGTCCGTCCCACCGGGTGATGGGCAGAAGCGTCGCCCGGGTGGGCGATCGCTGCATATGCCCGATGCGCGGCCACGAAAATTGCGTGATTGCGGAAGGTGATCCGAAAGTACTGAGCGACGGCATCCCGGTGGCCTTCGACGGTCACAGGACCAGTTGTGGGGCGAGGCTGATCTCCACACAGAGCAGCAGCGGGCGCACCTGATGCCGTCCTGCGTCCGTACAATGCCCGCTCCGCATCGCTCTCGAATACGGCCACCATGCCCGGCATTACCGACTACCCTGCTTTCGTCCTCGCCATCATTCTTTTCCTGCTGATTCCCGGTCCCGGCAATCTGGCGCTGATGACGTCCACCGGCAAAGGCGGCATCCGCGGTGGTCTGGCCGCAACCTGCGGCGTGATCCTCGGCGACCAGGTCTTGATGTGGCTCGCGGTGGGCGGCGTGGCCGCCCTGCTGGCGATGAATCCGCTGGCCTTCCAGGCCGTGCAATGGCTGGGTGCCGCCTACCTGGCCTGGCTGGGGATGCGGATGCTGCTCGCCAAACCCGGGCAGGCGCCGGTGCTCAACATCCGCCCGCGGCATTACCTGCGCCAGGCGCTGCTGATCACGCTACTCAATCCGAAAGCCATTGTCTTCTATATGGCCTTCTTTCCACTCTTCATCGATCCAGCACGCAATCCGGGCCTCGCCACCTACGGCATCATGGCCCTGAGCATTGCCACACTGACTTTTCTGTATGGCCTCATCGCGGTGCTGCTGACCCATTTTCTCGCCGAACGGCTGCGAAGCAGCCCAACCCTGTCCCGTGCGCTGGAGAAGCTGGCCGGCAGCATGTTGATCGCCTTCGGCATCAAACTGGCCGTAACACGCTGAATCGTTGTCGATTTTTCTTACACGCCTGGACTCACCAGCGCGTTGCATAACGCCAAGCCATTGAATTAAAAAAGCTTAATTTCAAGGCACGTATGATGCATGCGTGTGACCGCACCGCACATGATCCACCTTGTGCCGGCCCGGTCTCACGGAGACACCCATGCAATACTCCGGCCTTCCTACCTGCCTTGCCCTCGCGCTGCTCTGCGTCAACCCGCAAGCCTTCGCCGTCGACTACAGTTTTTCCGGTCAGCTCAACGATCCAGGCAATGCGGCCCTCGCGGGCAGCGATCTGGGCGCCCCCCAATTCAGCACCGACGCAGCGATTGCAAATAACGTCGCGCTGTACACTTTCAACGTCGCCACCAGTGGGACCGTCAGCTTCACCAGCCTTGGCTTTGCCGGCGGGGGGGTCGATCCCTACTTCAGCCTGTTCAGCGGCAGCGGCAACGCTGCCGGCTTCTTCGGCTCGAACTACGTTCAGGCCTTTTCCACCGGCGGCGACTTCGCTTTGAGTTTCGCCCTCACCCCCGGTGATTACACGGTCGCTCTCGGTAGTTTCGCCAATATGTCCATTGCCGAGAACACCGGCGTCGGTACCCTGGGTGACGGTTTCAGCAGTCTTGGGCAACCAGGCACTCTTGGCTCCACTTTTTACAGGCTTAACGTCGGCATACCCGACCGCTCCAACGGAGCACCCGAGCCGGGAACCCTGTTGCTACTCGGTATCGCCGGCGTCGTGTTCGGAGTGATCCGCTATTACCTGTCCCGCCGCCGCTAGCCGCGCTCCCCGAGCAATCCGGCCAACCCACCCCACTCCAGCTTGAAGATCTCCGCGTCCATCAGCGTCAGATCGCGAATGATCGGCCGGAAGCGCATATGCGCGAGCACGTCCCGCTCCAGATCGATGCCCGGCGCGATTTCAACGAGCTCCATACCCTCTTCGGTCAGCCGGAACACCGCCCTCTCGGTCACGTACAGCACGGGCTGGCGGATGCCCTGGGCATAGTGGCCGCTGAAGGTGATCTGCTCCACCTGTTCGAGAAACTTGCTGTGCCCGCCTTCCTGGACCACCGTCACACGGCCGTCAGCAATCTCCACTTCTAGGTCGCCCGCCGTGAAGGTGCCGCAGAACACCACCTTGCGGGCGTTCTGCGTGATATTGATGAAGCCTCCGCAACCCACCGGCCGGCCGTTGAACTTGCTGACATTCACATTCCCGGCCGCATCGGTCTGCGCGAGACCGAGAAAGGCCACGTCGATGCCGCCCCCGTCGTAGAAGTCGAACTGGGCAGGCTGTTCGATGACCGCCTCCGCATTGAGCGCGTGGCCGAAGTCGAAGCCGCCCGCCGGCACGCCGCCGATCGGGCCCGTCTCCAGCGTCAGGGACATCAGCTGATCCACGTGTTCCTCGGCGGCCACCGCGGCGACACCTTCCGGCATGCCGATGCCCAGATTCACCACCGCACCGGCCTTCAGTTCCATTGCAGCCCGCCGGGCGATGACCTTGCGCGGGTCCAGCGGCAGCGGCGGCGTGGAGCCGCGCAGCACCTTGATGTCGCCAGCATAGGCCGGGTTGAAGTAGGTCGCCATGGTCTGCAGGTGGTTCTCCGCCTTGCCGACGACCACGTAGTCCACCACCACGCCGGGGATCTTCACCTGCTTGGGGTGCAGCGAACCCGCGCGCACCACATGCTCCACCTGGGCGATCACGATGCCGCCGCTGGCCCGCGCCGCCTGGGCCACCGACAGGCTCTCGAGCAGCACGCCCTCCCGGTCCATCGTGATGTTGCCCTTCTCGTCGGCCACCGAACCGCGGATCAGCGCGACATCCACCTTCGGCGCCTTAAACTGCAGCCATTCCTCGCCATCCATCTCGATGAGCTTCACCAGGTCTTCCTCGGTCCTGCGATTCACCTTGCCGCCCTCGATGCGCGGATCGACGAAGGTGCCCAGCCCCACCTTGGTGATGAAGCCCGGCCGGCGCCCCGCCACCTGGCGCGGCAACAGGGCCAGCACGCCCTGCGGCAGGTTGTAGGCCTCGATGCGCTCCTCCATGATCAGCTTCATCAGGTTCGGCCCGCCGACACCGAAGTGCCCACCGACCAGGCGCTTGATCAGGCCTTCATGGGCGAAATGGTGCATGCCCCGGTCCTTGCCGTTGCCTACACCCGTGGAGTGATACAGCGTCAGGTCGCGCGGATGGCCGGTGGCAAGGAAGGCCGCCTCGATGGCCTTGGCGACCTCCTCCGGAAAACCGGCCAGGCCCATGCCGGTGCAGAACACGGTGGCGCCGTTGGGAATCAGGCGAGCGACGTCGCCCGCCTCGATGAAACGGGTGGTCATGAATTTTTCCTTATCAGAAGGCGGCTTCGCTGAAGGCCGACAATGCCGGGCCGGCGGTCTGCACGGTGTGGGCGCGGGCGGCGGCTTCGGGCAGCACGGTGGCGAAATAGAAGTGGGCCAGCTCCACCAGGCTGCGCAGATAGGCCGCGTCGCCTTCGCCGGCCGCGAGTTGGCGGCGTGCTGCCTGCGCCATGCGCCCCATCTGCCACGCGCCAATCACGCTGCCGAGCAGGTGCAGGAAGGGCACCGCGCCGGCGAGCACATCGGCCAGGCGGGTCTTGCCATTGGCGAGGATCCAATCCGTCGTGCCTTCCAGCGCAGCGACGGCGGCGTCCAGCCCGTCGGCCAGCGCCGCAAAATCATCGCCGCGCAGCAAGGCCGCGCCGTCGCGGAGTTCGGCGATCAACTCGCGCAGGGTCTCGCCGTTCTCGCGCAGGATCTTGCGGCCGACCAGGTCGTTGGCCTGGATACCGGTGGTGCCTTCGTAAATGGTGATGATGCGAGCGTCGCGGAAGAACTGGGCGATGCCCGTCTCCTCGACGAAGCCCATGCCGCCGAAGACCTGGATTGCCTCATCGCACACGTCGTTGCCGACCTCGGTGCACCAGCCCTTGGCCACCGGCATCAGCAGGTCCACGTAGCGCCGGGCCTTGCCGGCCGCCGCTACGTCCAGACTGTGGTTGGCGATGTCGAACCAGCCGGCGGCGGTGTACAGCAGGCCGCGCATCGCCATCACGCGGGCGCGCATGCCAAGCAGCATGCGCTTCACATCCGGGTGATGGATGATCGGCCGCCCCGCTTCGCCGCTCACCGCGTCACGCCCCTGCACGCGCTCGCGGGCGTAGGCCAGCGCGTACTGGTAGGCCCGTTCGCCAAGGCCGAGGCCCTGCACGCCGACGCCGAAGCGGGCCTCGTTCATCATGATGAACATGGTTTCCAGGCCCCGGTTCGGCTGGCCGACCAGCCAGCCGACTGCGCCGCCGGCATCGCCGAAGCTCAAGGTGCAGGTCGGGCTGCCGTGGATGCCCATCTTGTGTTCGATGGAGATGCAGCGCACGTCGTTCTTCGCTCCGGGTTGGCCGTCCGCGTCGAGCAGGTACTTGGGCACGATGAAGAGGGACAGGCCCTTCACGCCGGACGGCGCGTCCGGCAGGCGCGCCAGCACCAGGTGCACGATGTTGGGGGTCAGCTCATGCTCGCCGTAGGAGATGAAGATCTTCTGCCCGAACAGCCGATAACTGCCGTCCTCGCCCAGCTCGGCGCGGCAACGCGTGGCGGCCAGATCGGAGCCGGCCTGGGGCTCGGTGAGGTTCATCGTCGCCGCCCATTCGCCGCTCACCACCTTGCCGAGCCACAGGGCCTTCTGCTCGTCGGACGCGGCAATCTGCAGCGCCTCGGCCTGCCCCACGTTGAGCTGCGGCAGCATCGTGAAGGCCATGTTGGTGGAGAACCACATCTCCCACACCGCAGTAGACAGCAGCTTGGGCAAGCCCTGGCCGCCGTGTTCGACAGGCAGCGACAGGCCGATCCAGCCGGCCTCGGCGAACTGCTTGTAGGCCTCGGCCCAGCCGTCGGGGGTGATCACCCGGCCGTCCTCGGTCAGCCGGCAGCCCTGCAGGTCGCCCTGGCGGTTGATCGGCGCCAGCACGCCGGCGGCGAACTTGCCGGCCTCTTCCAGCACGGCGTTCACCAGGTCCTCGCTGGCCTCCTCGCAACCCGGCAGGCGGGCGATGTCATCGAGTCCGGCCAGCGCCTTCATCAGGAATTGCATGTCCCGCAGGGGGGCTTGATAGTCGGTCATGGTGGCGTCTCCACAGCCGGGCCCGCCATTGCGGGCCCCGGGTTTCAGGTTGAAGGGATCAGAAGCGGTAGCGCAGGCCGATCATGCTGGCATTCTGCGAGCCGCCGGCGGGCGGCGAAATGCCGGCCCCGACCGACGCCGCGTACTGGGCCTTGGAACTGTTGTCGATATGGGCCAGCTGCAGGTAGGTCGAGAAGTCCTTGTCAAAGGAGTAGAAGCCGCGCAGCACGATCAGGCTGCCGTCCCGCTCCTGGTCCTTGTTGAGGATGCGCTGGAAGCTGCCATCCACCGAGATACGGGTGGTGATCGGGTGCGCGCCTTCCACGTAGTAGATGTCGGACTTCACCTGCGCCGCGGCGGCATCCACCTTGCGGCCCAGCCAGCCGACGCCGATCCTGCCCTGGCCCAGCTTCACGTAGCCGCCCAACGCGGTGCGGGTATCGGTGTCGCCGGAATTCGTGAAGGGAATCGCCGCGGTACCGTTGAAAAAGGACGCGGTGGCGCCGGTGCCGCCGTGCTGCACATCGGTGGCCGCCGCCACGCCGAAGCGCTCGTCGTCGTAACGGATCATCGCCGACCAGCCCTTGCAGGAGTCCGCGTTGCCGGCGATCTCGCCGGCGCAGGTGCCGGACGACGGCGTGCCGCCCTTGGTGTCGCGGCCGGCGCTGTAGTTGATACCCATCGACAGCTTGGAGAAGGTGCCACGCCAGGCGATGCTGTTGTCGAAACGGGCGCTCGGCAGGTAGTAATCGAAGGAACCGAGGCCGTAGATGTTGGGGCCCAGCAGGTCGGAGCTGTCCATGCCGAACAGCAGCATGGAGTACTGGCGGCCGAAGGTGAAGGTGCCTATCGGCGTGTCGATGCCCGCGTACAGCTGGCGGCCGAACAAACGGCCGCCCTGGCCCAGCGAGCCATCGTCCATGTTGAAGCCGGCCTCGGCGACGCCGATGGCCTTGTAGCCCTCGGTGAGGTCCTTCACCGCCTTCACGCCGACCCGCGACGCGATGGTGCCAGTGACGCTCGGCAGCCGGTTGAGGCTGCCCTTGCTGGTGCCCTGCTGCACGTTGCCGATGTGCTCGTAGCCGCCGTCGAGCACCCCGTAGAAGCTGAGCTGCGGTGCGCCCGGCACCAGACTGGCAACCTTGGCGCCGACACCCGTCGCGGGGGCTGCGGCCGGTGCCGCTGCGGGCGCAGCCGCCTGGGCGGCACGCAGGCTTTGCAGCTCACCGAGGATCTGCTGGATCAGCACCTTCTGCTCGGCCACTTCGCGCTTCAGCGCGTCGTTCTCCGCATCGGCCAGAGCCGGTACGCTGGCGCCGAGGCCACAAGCGGCCAGCACGGCCACGGCCAGCGGACGCTGCCAGGTGCTGAAGGTTTGTGCGGTGTGACGGTTTATTGTTTTCATCGTGGGTCTCCTCCTTGGTCCGGCATCGAGGCCGGCATGGTTTTGCCCGTACGGGCGCCTTCACGGGGCGACAGTCGCCATTCCATGAATCCTTAGGACGCACCGGCTCCGGGCCGGACCGCGACGGGCAAGGTCGGCGGCGCGGCCCCAGCGGGCGCATCAGATAGGGAGCAGGCCGGGCTTACCCGGCGTTGGGTCAGCCGGCTAGGTGCATAGCGCCCGGTAGTCCTCGGGGATCGGCACTGCGCGGATGCGCAGCGGATCTTCCGGGTCCTGGCGGGCGAAGACCCGCACCTCGCGGCCTTCGCACAGCACCGTGTCGCCGCGGCGGGCAACGTGGCGCATCACGAAGCTCTTGGTGTTCCAGGCCTCCACCGAGGACTCGATCGCGATGTCCTCGCCGTAGGTGGCCGAGTTCATGAACTTGGCCTGGGCATCCACCAGCGGGGTGCCGATGATGCCCCGCTCGGCGGTGGTGTCACGCCAGCTCGGCACGCCACAGGCGGTGAAGAACTCCCGGCTGGCCGTGTCGAACCACTTGAAGTAGTTGGCGAAGAACACGATCTGCGCCGGATCGCAGTCGCTGAAGGCGATGCGCAGGCGGTGGGTGTGGCTGCGGGCCATCGTCGCCTCCTTACTTCGCCGCCAGGCGGACGGCGCCGTCGAGGCGGATCGTCTCGCCGTTGAGCATCACGTTTTCGACGATGTGCCTGGCCAGCGCCGCGTATTCCGCCGGCTGGCCGAGGCGCGGCGGGAACGGAACCGAGGCGCCCAGCGAGGCCTGCACCTCGGCCGGCAGCGTATGCATCATCGGCGTGATGAACAGGCCCGGCGCAATCGTCACCACGCGGATGCCGTAGCGCGCCAGCTCGCGGGCGATGGGCAGCGTCATCGCCACGATGCCGCCCTTCGATGCCGCGTAGGCAGCCTGGCCGATCTGCCCTTCGTAGGCGGCGACGGAGGCCGTGTTGATGATCACCCCGCGCTCGCCATCGGGGCCGGCCTCGCCCTTGCTCATCGCATCGGCGGCCAGGCGGATCATGTTGAAGCTGCCCACCAGGTTCACGTTCACCACCCTGGCGAAGGCGTCCAGCGCCAGCGGCCCGTCCTTGCCGAGCACCTTGGCGGCGTTGCCGATGCCGGCACAATTGACCAGCCCGTGCAGGCCGCCGAAGCGGCTGACTGCGAGCGCCACGGCGGCCTGGGCATCGGCCTCGGCGGCCACGTTGGTGCGCTGGAAGGCGGCGCGCTCGCCGAGTTCGGTAATCAGCCGGTCGCCGAGCTCGGCGTTCAGGTCGGCGATCACGACATTGGCGCCGGCGGCGTGGAAGGCCCGCACGGTGGCTTCGCCAAGGCCCGAGGCCCCGCCGGTGACGATGAAGGTATGGTTGTGAAGCTGCATTGGCTGTGTCTCCGTATGTTTTTTGGGGCGATGTCTTCCTACGGCGGCGATCAGGCGCTTTCCAGCAGCACTGCCGCGCCCTGCCCACCGCCGGCGCAGGCGGACGACACGCCGTACTGCTGGCCGGCCTCCCGCAGTTCGCGGGCGACGGTGAGGGTCAGGCGCACGCCCGATGCACCGAGCGGATGGCCGATGGCGATGGCGCCGCCATGCACGTTGGCCCTGTCCCGGTCCAGCCCCAGTTCCCGCTCGCAGGCCAGGTACTGGGCGCCGAAGGCTTCGTTGATCTCCACCCGGCCGATGTCGCCGACGGTGATGCCGGCCTTGGCCGCCGCCGCGCGGATGGCCGGCGCCGGACCGATGCCCATGATTTCCGGTGGCACCGCGACCACCGCGCCGCCGACGATGCGGGCCAGCGGTTTGAGGCCGTGGGCGCGCACCCAGTCGCCGCGGGCGACGATCACCGCCGCCGCGCCATCGACGATGGCCGAGCTGTTGCCGCCGGTCTGCACGCCGCCGAAGGCCGGCTTGAGCTTGTTCAGGGTCTCGAAGGAGGTCGGGCGCACGTGGCCGTCCCGCTCGAAGCGCGCCAGCCGGTCGGCCAGCTTGATGCCGCGCGGCTTGTAGCCCTCCAGCTCCCAGGTGGCGTTCTCGACGGCCGTCACCTCGTCGGCGAACCAGCCGCTCTCCCAGCCGGCGCAGGCGCGGGCGAAGCTCTGCTCGGCAAAGCGGTCCACCTCCTCGCGGCCGATGCCGTAGCGGCGCGCCAGGTTCTCGGCGGTGTCGCCCATGCCGATGCCGGGCGCGGTGTCCTTGGTCGCTTCCCACAGGAAGTCGCGGAAATCCACCTGGCCCATGCGGAAGCCGGCGCGGTGGGTGTAGGCCGCCACCGGGTTGCGGGACATGGACTCGGTACCCACCGCCAGCACCACGCTGGCCTTGCCGAGGGTGATCTGGTCGGCGGCGGTCAGGATGGTCTCGAAGCCGGTGCAGCACAGGCGCTGCACCAGCAGCGCCGGGGCCAGCGGATTGACGCCCGAATACAGCCCGATGTGGCGCGGCAGGAAGTAGGCGTCGAAGCTCGACTGGGCCATGTTGCCGGCGATGATGGCGTTCACCTCGCTGGCCGGGATGCCGCTCTTCGCAAACAGCGCGCGGGCGGCGCAAATGCCCAGGTCGGTGGCGGAAGCATCGCGCAGCGGGCCGGCGTAATCGGCAAACGGAGTGCGCTGGCCGGCCACCAGCCAGATGTCGTCATAGGTGGTGCCGAGGGCGGCCGCTTCGGAGGCGGCGAAAGCATTGGTGCTCATGTGCGGGGTCCTTGTCCTTTGCGCTGGAGGAATTCGCCGATGCGGCCGGCCACTTCGGGGCTGGTCTGGGTCAGGGCGGCGGTGAGGGATTCGACGAAGAAGCCGTCGTCGGTGGCCATGTTGTCGATGCGGGCGATGGCCGAGCACATCGCCCAGTTGGCCATCGGGGCGTTCTCGGCGACGCGGGCGGCGAGCTGCTGGGCCTTGGCCAGCGCCTCGCCCTTGCCGACCACGTAGTGGGACAGGCCCAGGCGCTGGCCCTCCTCCGCGTCGAGGATGCGGCCGGTCAGCATCATTTCGCACATGCGGCCCGGCCCGATGATCTTGGCCACGCGCACCGATGCGCCGCCGCCGACGAAGATGCCGTGGCGGCCTTCGGGCAGCTGGTAGATGGTGCTCGGCTCGGCCACGCGGATGTGCGTCGCGGTGGCCAGTTCCAGTCCGCCGCCGATCACCGCCCCGTGCAGCGCGGCGATCACCGGGATACCGCCGTGCTGGATACGGTGGAAGATGCGGTGCCACCACTGGGAGTGCTGCATCACGCCGAAGGGCTCCCGGTGCTGGTGTTCGGAAAGGTCGAGGCCGGCGCAGAAGTGGTCGCCCTCCCCGGCCAGGATGATCGCCCGGGTACCTTCGGGTGTCGCCGTCAGGGCCTCGTCCAGCGCCCGCAGCAGGCGGTCGGACACCGCGTTGCGCTTGGCTGGCCGCGCCAGGGTGATCGTGTAGATGACGCCATCCTGCGACGTCTTGACGAGTTGTTCACTCATTGCTGTTTCCTTTTGTCGTTCTTGTCGGTCCGGGCGCTGCCTACACCGCGCCGTGCACCGTGATGACGGTCTTGTCGGGCACGTCGGCGTAGAGGTAGGCCACCAGGTCGGCGCGGCGGTTGAGCACTGCGCGCTGGTTGATGTAGCCCTTGTCGGTGATCTCGCCGGCTTCCACCGACGGGGGTTCGGCAACGAGCAGCGCCCGCGCCGGATAGGTGGAGGTGCCGCCGCCCAGGTTCTTCATCATCGCCATACCCTGACGAATGCGGGACAGCACCGCCGGGTTGGTGAGCACCTGCTCCACCGGCGCGTCGGGCGGCAGGTTCGGGCAAAGAGTCCGGCACTCCGGGATGTTCGGGAAGACCAGGAAGCCGATCTCGTCCCTGTCGTGGCCGGTGACGACGATGTCCTGGGCTACCGGCTTCAGCGCATCAATGCCGGCCACCCGCAGGGAACCCACGTGCACCCAGGTGCCGGTGAGGAGCTTGAAGTCCTCGCCGACGCGGCCATCGAAGAACAACCCGAGGGCCGGGCGCACCACATCGACGAACTCCACCGCATCGCCGATCATGTAGTAGCCCTCGTCGTCGAAAGCCTTAGCAGTGACGTCCGGCTGGCGCCAGTAACCGGGGAAGACGTTGGGCCCCTTGACCCGCACCTCCATCTTGTCGGCGGCGGGCACCAGCTTCAGCGCGGTGCCCGGCACCGGCACGCCGATCACGCCGGAGCGCACCGCGCGGAAGTGGCAGTCGGTGGCCATCGGCCCGGTCTCGGTGGCGCCCCAGGAGGACACCATCAGGATGCGCTTGCCGGTGGACTCCTCCGACAGATCCTCAAGCGCGCTCCACAGGTGGTTGGGCAGCGCGGCACCGGCGTAGAAGATGAACTTCAGGCGGCGGAAGAAGTTGTCGCGCAGCGTCTTGTCCTCGCGCAGCAGCGGCACCAGCATGTCGTAGGCGCGCGGCACGTTGAAGTACACCGTCGGCGAAACTTCCTTCAGGTTGGCGACGGTGGTGGCGATCTGGGCCGGCGTCGGCTTGCCCTCGTCGATGTACAGCGAACCACCCCAGCGCAGCACCATGTTGAAGTTGTGGTTGCTGCCGAAGGTGTGGCTCCACGGCAGCCACTCCATCAGCACCGGCGGCTCCTCGGCCAGCACCGGCCACATCAGCTCCTTGGCCTTCTGGTTGGAGCACATCATGCGCTGGGTGTTGATGACGGCCTTCGGCGTGCCGACCGAGCCGGAAGTGAACAGGAACTTGCCGATGGTGTCCGGCGTGATGCGCGCGAAGGCCGACATCACCGCCGCCTCGTTGGCCTCGCCCTCCAGTTCGGCGAAGGGGATCGTGCCATCCACCCGCGCGCTGCCACCGCCGGCCACCACCACGCCGTTGTGCAGGTGGCGGGTCGCGTCAATGGCCGGCAGGAAGCGCTCCACCGGGTCGGCGTAGATTACGCCGGGGCGCAGCAGCTCGATGTTGCCCTTGAGCTTGGCGTGGTCCTTCGACAGCAGCGAGTTGCCAGACGAGATCGCGCAGGACGGCACGCCGATGTGCATCGCGGCCAGCATCAGCAGTGCGTGCTCGATGGAGTTGTCCGACAGCATGACCACCGGGCGCTCCGGCGACAGGTTCTGGCCGAGCAGCCAGCTGGCAATGCGCACCACCCGCTGGCGCGCCTCGCCGTAGCTCACCTCGATCCACGCCCCGTCGGCACCGCGCTGGGCGAGGAACATCCGCTCCGGGGTGACACGGGCCCAGTGCTCCAGCCACTCGCCGACGCAGCGCGCGTAGGTATCGGGCAGCGGGATGCCGGAACGCAGGATGCGCGTGCCGTCGGCGCGGGCCTCGATCAGCACCAGCGGCTCCGTGAACATCGGCCGGCTGAGATCGGTGATTTCATTCAGCATGTTCATCGCCCCATCCTTACTTGGTGAGCAGCGTATACGCGCCGCCGACCACGTGGATCAGCACCCGGCCGCGCTGGTCGAGGCCGAAGTGGTCGGTCGGGCTCATGTTGTATACCCCGTGGGTGGCGACCACTTCCTTGTTGCTTTCCAGCGCGTCACGCAGGGCCTTGCGGAACTCCGGCGTGCCGGGCTTGGCCTTCTTGAGGGCCACCGGCACCGCCGCCTCGATCAGGCGATAGGCGTCGAAGGCATGGCCGGCGAAAGACACGAAGCTGCCGGCGCCATACTTCTCCTCGTACTTCTGCACGAACTCGATGCCGAGCTTCTTCGACGGATGGCTGTCGGGAATCTGCTTGGCGGCGACCACCGGGCCGACCGGCATGATCACGCCCTCGGCAGCCTTGCCGGCGACGTTGAGGAAGGTCTGGTTCACCGCCGCGTGGGTCTGGTAGATCTGGCCCTTGTAGCCGCGCTCGACCAGCGCCGTCTGCGGCAGCGCCGCCGGGCTGCCGGAGGCCGCGACGAGCACCGCGTCGGGCCGCGCCGACACCAGCTTGAGCACCTGGCCGCTGACCGAGGTGTCGTTGCGGGCGTAGCGCTCGACCGCCGCCAGCTTGATGCCGGCCTGGACCAAGAGTGGCGTGACGACGTTGAGCCAGTCCTCGCCATACACGTCGGAGAAACCGATGAAGCCGACGCTCTTCACGCCGCGGGCCTTCATGTTGTCCACCAGCGCGCCTGCCATCAGCGCGTTGTTCTGCGGCGTGCGGAAGACCCAGACGTTCTTGTCGGCCGGCACGTTGACCGGCGAGATGGCGATCTGCGGCGTTTTGCTCTCGAAGGCCACCTCGGCGATGGCCACCGAAGCCGGCGTGCTGGCCGAACCGACCAGCACGTCTACCTTGTCCTCGGACACCAGCTTGCGGGCGTTCTTCGACGCGGCCGACGGATCGGTGGCGTCATCGAGGACGATGTACTTCACGTTCTCGCCAGCGATCCTGGTCGGCAGGATCGCGAAGACGTTCTTCTCCGGAATGCCGAGGGACGCCGCCGGCCCGGTGGACGACAGGGAGACGCCGACGGTGATGTCGGCCAGCGCGGCCTGGCTGGCCAGCAGTGCGGCACCGGAAAACACGACTGCGAGTTTCTTCATCCTCATTGTTGCTCCTTTGGTCTCTTGTGCCCCGTCGCCGGGGCGTGGTTTCTCGGTGAGCGGGTCTTGGCGCCCGGCTTCGGTTTGGTTTGCTGTTGTCCTTTTACTTGCCGGTCACGTCGCCAGCATGTCCTGGTGCTTGCCGCCGAGGCCCAGGTAGGCCTCGATGACCCGCGGGTCGTCGCGCAGCTGCTCGGCCGGACCTTCCATCGCCACCGCGCCGGTTTCAAGCACGTAGGCGTAGTCGGCCACCGCCAGTGCGGCGCGGGCGTTCTGTTCGACGAGCAGGATCGATACGCCGCGGCGGCGCAGCTCGGCGATGATGCGGAAGATCTCGCGGGTGATCAGCGGCGCCAGGCCCAGGCTGGGCTCGTCGAGCATCAGCAGCTTGGGCTTGGCCATCAGCGCGCGGCCCACCGCCAGCATCTGCCGCTCGCCGCCAGACAGCGTGCCGGCGGCCTGGCTGCGGCGCTCCTTGAGGCGCGGGAACAGGCCGAAGACTTCCTCCATCGTGTCCTTGTACTTGCGATCGCCGCTGCGGTAGCGGTGGAAGGCGCCCAGCTCCAGGTTGTCCTCCACGCTCATCTCACCGAACAGCTCGCGCTTTTCCGGCACCAGGCTCATGCCGCCGGCCACCAGGCGCTCCACGTCGGGCGCCACTTCCAGCTGACCGTCGAAGCGCACCTGGCCCTTTGATTCGAGCAGGCCGATGATCGCCGACAGCATCGTCGTCTTGCCGGCTCCGTTGGGCCCGATCACCGTGACGATCTGCCCTTCCCCGACGCGCAGGCTGGCGTTGGTGAGCGCCTCGACCTTGCCGTAGGCCACGCACAGCTTGCTGACTTCCAGCACGTTGCGGGTCGTCGTGTTCATCACTCCACTCCCCCCAAGTAGGCTTCCAGTACGCGCGGGTTCTGCTGCACCTCGTCGGGCAGGCCTTCGGCGATCTTCTGGCCAAACTCCATCACCACCACGCGATCCACCAGGCCCATCACGAAGTCCATGTCGTGCTCCACCAGCAGGATCGCCATGCCTTCGCCGCGCAGCTTGACCAGCAGCTCGCCGAGGGCCTGCTTCTCCTTCAGGCGCAGGCCGGCGGCCGGCTCGTCGAGCAGCAGCAGGCAGGGGTCGGAAGCCAGCGCCCGGGCGATCTCGAGGATGCGCTGCTGGCCGAGGGCCAGGCTGCCGGCTTCGGCGTGCATGAACTCGCCGAGGCCGACGCGCTCGATCTGCCAGGCGGCCTCGCGCAGCAGACGGGCCTCCTCGTCCCGGTCGAGACGCCAGGCGGCCGGCAGCACGCCGCGGCTGCCGCGCAGGTGGGCACCGAGGGCGACATTTTCCAGCACCGTCATCCGCGGCAGCAGGCGCACATGCTGGAAGCTGCGGCTCATGCCGAGGCGGGCGATTTCCCGCGAATCGTGGCCGGCGATGGACTGGCCGCGGAACAGCACCTCGCCGGAGGTCGGCGTATCGACGCCGGACAGCTGGTTGAACATGGTGCTCTTGCCAGCACCGTTGGGGCCGATCAGCGCCAGGATCTCGCCGGCCTTCACGTGCAGGTTCATGTCGTTGTTGGCGACGAGGCCGCCGAAACGCCGGGTCACGTTCTTCGCTTCGAGGATCACCTCGCCGGCGGTCGGCATCGGCTTGCGCGGCAGCGGCTCGGCGGCAGCATCCACGTGGCGCACCGTACCGCGGCTCGGCGCCAGGCGGGCGATCAGCGGCCACAGGCCTTCCCGCGCCCGTTGCAGCACCAGCACCATCAGCAGGCCGAAGATGATCGTCTCGAAGTTGCCGGACGCACCGAGCAGGGTCGGCAGCCAGTCCTGCAGCCACTGCTTGAGCAGGGTGATCACGCCGGCGCCGACGATGGCCCCCCACACCTGTCCCGCACCGCCGACCACCGCCATGAACAGGTACTCGATGCCCACATGCACGCCGAAGGGCGACGGATTCACGAAGCGCTGCAGGTGGGCATACAGCCAGCCCGAGGCGGCAGCGTGCAGTGCGGCGATCACGAAGATGATCATCCGCGAGCGGGAGGTATTCACGCCCATCGCCTCGGCCATCACCATGCCGCCCTTCAGCGCACGGATCGCCCGCCCTTCGCGGGAATCCAGCAGATTGCGAGTAGTGAGCGCAGCCACCAGCAGGAAGGCCCAGATCAGGTAGAACAGCTCGCGGCCCTCGTCCAGCTCCCAGCCAAACAGGCTGATCGGCGGGATGCCGGTGACGCCGGTGTGTCCACCCAGGGTGTCCATGGTGCCGAACAGGAAGTACAGGCTGATGCCCCAGGCGATGGTGCCGAGCGGCAGGTAGTGGCCGGACAGACGCAGGGTCAGGGAGCCGAGGATCAGCGCCACGGTAGCGGTGAGCAGCAGGCCGACCACCAGCGCCGCCCAGGGCGACGACGCCCAAGCCAGCCAGGCCGGCAGATCCTGGCTGGTGGTGAGCACCGCCGTGGTGTAGGCACCGATGCCGACGAAGGCCGCCTGGCCGAAGCTGGTCAGCCCACCGACGCCGGTCAGCAACACCAGGCCGAGGGCCACCATCGCCGCCAGGCCGATGTAGTTGAGCAGGGTCACGTAGAACTCGGGCAGCACCGCGGGCGCCACCGCCAGCACAACCAACAGTGCGAGCGGCAGGCTGAGGGCGAAACGGGTGGCCGGGGCCGGAGCGGTGGTGGGCAGCAGCGTCACGGCTGCATTGCGGATGGGCGCGTTCATTCTTCCTCCTCCACGTGGTGGCTGGTGAAGGAGCGCCACATCAGCACCGGGATGATCAGCGTGAAAACGAAGACTTCCTTGTAGGCGCTGGCCCAGAAGGACGAGAAGGACTCCAGCACGCCGACCAGCAGCGCGCCGGCTGCGGCGATGGGATAGCTGGCCAGGCCGCCGACAATGGCTGCGACGAAGCCCTTGAGCCCGATCAGGAAGCCGGTGTCGTAGTAGATGGTGGTCAGCGGCGCGATCAGGATGCCCGACAGCACGCCGATGAAGGCCGCCAGCAGGAAGGTCAGCTTGCCCGCGAAGACCGGCGAGAAGCCCATCAGCCGTGCGCCGTTGCGGTTGATGGCGGTGGCGCGCAGGGCCTTGCCGTACAGGCTGCGCTCGAAGAACAGCCACAGCCCGCCGATCAGCGCCGCCGACACGGCGACCACCCACACCTGCTGGCCACTGACGGTCAGGCTACCCAACGCAAACTGGGCATCGGAGAAGGCCGATGTGCGTGCCCCTTCGGCGCCGAAGAACAGCAGGCCGAGGCCGACCATCGCCACGTGGATCGCCACCGAGACGATCAGCAGGATCAGCACCGGCGCCTCCGCCACCGGCTGAAAGGCGAGCCGATACACCAGCGGCCCCAGGGGCACCAGGATCGCCAGCGTCAGCAACGCCTGCACGAGCACCGACTGGCTGGCCGGCAGCGCGTACAGCAGTGCGGCCAGCGCCAGCGGGTAGCCGAGACACCAGCCGAAGCTGGCGGCCAGCCCGGCCCGGCTGCCGCCGCGCAGCACTTTCCAGGCATCCAGCCCAGCGGCCAACGCGCCGAGGACGACCAGCAGCCACAGGGTCGCCGGCACCTTCCCTTGCTGCAGCATGGCCATCGTGAGGGCCCCGTAGGCCACGTACTCGCCCTGGGGAATGAAGATGACGCGGGTCACGGCGAACACCAGTACCAGCGCCAGGGCCAGCAGCGCATACACCGCGCCGGTGGTGATGCCGTCCTGGGTCAGGATCAGCGCAATGTCCAGTTCCATCAAAGCCTCCCCGACCTGCCGGCGCCGCGGACCATGCCGCGCCACGCCCGACCCCGCAGGGGAACCGATGAAACCGGAGCTTGAGAGCTCGGTCTCGGGCACATCTGTTGTCTCCTCACATTCCTGTAAGTGGAACCGGACGGCAGCTTGTGCTGCTCTTTTCCGGTGGGCGCTGCCTTATGCCTGCAGCGTGATGCCACTCTAACGTCGACTAACTACCCTGTCAAACACTTGGATAACTAATTAGTTAAAATTTCGGTGACGGGGAAATCCTCCCGCGGCAGCTCTGCCGGCGGCTGGTTTAGACTGATGGGGACAGGAAAGGCAGGATCAATGGCAACACAGCAGGCAACACCCACTGCGCCCGCGCAGGACAGCGAAACGGTAATTCTCGAACTGGCGCGCAGCGAACCCGAACTCGGGCAGGCGGCCGTCGCCCGGCGGCTGCAGGAACAGGGTTACCGCATCTCCCCGTCGGGGGTGCGCTACATCTGGCAGAAGCACGATCTGGAAACCACCGTGAAGCGCCTCAACGCGCTGGCCGCGGACTCGGCCAAAGGCATGGAGGCGCTGACCGACAGCCAGCGCGAACTGCTCGAACGCAACTCCGTCACCGCCCGCCTGCTCCATCCCGGCGGAGACGGAGGCACGACGGCAGACGAACCGCTGGAACGCAGCGAGATCATCATCAACGCGGCGGCCGAGCTGTTCAGCACTGCCGGCTACGACCGTACCTCGATCCGCGACATTGCCAGCCGCGTCGGCCTGCTGCCAGGCTCGATCTATCACCACTTCCCGTCGAAGGAAGAGCTCTACATCGCCGTTCACCGGGAGGGCTTCCGCCGCGTGCTGAAGCGTGCCAAGGCGGCCGGCGAAGGGATCACCGATCCATGGGAACGCCTGCGGCGCGCCTGCGAAGTGCACGTGCACGGGATGACCGACGGCTCGCCGGTGGACCGCATCACCGGCACCAACCTGGCCCTCATCGGCAATGAAAGCCTCCAGGCGCGCATCCAGCCCTTCCGCGACGAATACGAGTTGGTCTTCCGCGAACTGATCGACGCCCTGCCCCTGCGCCCCGGCGTCGACCCCAGCCTGCTGCGCCTGACCCTGCTGGGCAGCATGAACTGGGTCTACCTGTGGTACCGCCCGGGGCAACGCACACCAGCCCAGATCGCGTCGGCAATGCTCGACATGATCCGCGACGGCGTGGCGCCCCTCGCACCGCAGGACGGCCCGGAGCACGTCGGGCCGGAAATTACTCACGACGGGCATGTATAACTTAAGGCATAGAAATAGAGCCTATTTATAATCAGGGGCCGAATTCTGACGCCCTGACTCCGTGCCAGCAGCCCCTTCCCATTCGATGCCCCGCCCAGTGCCCGGCGCCTGGAGTGCCCCGTGCTGAATCTCCGTATCCCGCGTCTACGGGCCAGGCGCTTGCCGATACTCGCATGGCTCACGCTGGCGCTGGCCTCCGGGGCGGTCGGCATCTATTGGTGGCGCGTGGAAGCCTTCTACGAGCAGTTGCATGATGAGGCACTGGCGCAGATCAACCTGCGTGCGGTCGAACTCGCGGACTCTGTCGCCGCCCATACGGAAACCACCATCCGCAGCATCGACCTGGCGCTGCGCCACCTGCGCGATGAATACGCGGCCGGGCGCGACATCGACGAAACCATCCGGACGATTCGCGAGAGCTTCCCCCCTAACGCCATCGTGCAGGTGGCCGTGATCGCCCCCGACGGCTACCTCCGGAAAACCAGCGTCGGCCGCTCCGAACGAACCTACCTGGGCGACCGGGAACATTTCCGCGCCCACCTGGCTACGCCGGACGATCGCCTGTTCATCAGCCACCCGGTCCTGGGCCGCGCTTCGGGGGTGTGGTCCATCCAGTTCACCCGCCCCATCCGCCACAACGGCGAATTCGCCGGTGTCATGGTCCTGTCGCTCGCCCCCCAGTACCTCGCAGACGGCCATCAGCAGATCGAACAGAGCGGCCTCAATGTGGTCTCCCTGTTCCGTACCGACGGCAGCTATCTTGTCCGTACCCCGCGACTACTCGAGGCGATGGGCAAGCGCCTGCCAGCCGACCGCCCCTTCCTCCGTAGCGACGCGCCGGCGCAGGGCACTTTCCGGACGACAGCCGCATTCGACACGATCGCCCGCACCTATGCCTGGCATCGCCTGAACAACTACCCGGTAGTCGTCAATGTAGGCCTCGACGAGAATGTGTCGCTGGCACGCCTGAATGCAGACATCGATCGCTCCCATTTCCGGACCGCCGTTGGCAGCGCCATCGTCCTGCTGTTGGCAGGAGTCGTCTCACACCTGCTCCACCGCGCAGCCCGCCAGCAGGAAGCCCTGGTGGCCAGCGAGCGCCGCCATCGCTCCTTTTTCGAAAAGAACGCGTCGGTCAAACTGGTCATCGATCCGCAGGACGGCCGCATCGTCGATGCCAACCCGGCTGCCATACGCTATTACGGCTACCCGCGGGAAACCCTGCTCGAATTGCGCATGAGCGATCTCAACCGGCTGGCGCCGGAGCAGGATCGCCTCGAGATGCTCTGGGCCCTGCGCGAGGAGCGCACCTTCTTCACCGCCCACCATCGCCTGGCAAACGGCAGCGAACGGGACGTGGAGGTGTATTCGGGACCGGTGGAGGTGGACGGCAGGACAATGTTGTACGCCATCGTCCATGACGTCACTGCCCGCCGCGAACTGGAGTGTCGCCTCGCCGAAAGCGAAGATCTGCATCGCAACCTGTTCATGACGGTCGCCGACGGCATCAGCGTCATGAGCCGGGACGGCAGGGTCGCGGCGTGGAACGAGGCCGCCCTCGCCATCCTCGGCGTCGGCGCAGCGGAGATGCACTCGCGCGGCTACCTGATGTACGACGCGGAAGGCACGCAACTGGCTCTCGCCGACTATCCGTCGTCGCGCGCAGCCCGCGGCGAGTTCGTCGACCATCAGCTCTATAGCGTGCAGCACCTGGACGGCAAGCGCGTCTGGATCACCGTCAGCAGCCGCCCGCTGCATGTCGGCAGTGCCACGCAGGGGGCCGCGGCGGTGCTCTCCTTCTCCGACATCACCAAGCTGGTTGATGCCGAGGAGTCCCTGCGCGTCGCCGAATCCGTCTTCGAGGTGGCCAGCGAAGGCATCATCGTCACCGACTCGGAAAGCCGCATCATCGCGGTGAACCCGGCTTTCACGATCCTCACCGGCTACACGCAGGCCGAGGTGGTCGGCAAGCGGCCGTCCGTACTCGCCTCAGGCATCCATGACGAAGCCTTCTACACCGGCCTATGGCAGCACCTCGAACAGGACGGACGCTGGGAGGGCGAAATCAGCAATCGCCGCAAGGATGGCCGCCTTTACATCTCGTGGCTGCGCATCAACGTCGTGCCGGAACGGCTCGGCCGCGGCAAGCGCTACGTCGGCCTGTTCAGCGACGTCACCGACCGCAAGCGCGAGGCCGACGCGGTGTGGCGCCAGGCCAACTTCGACCCACTCACCGGCCTGGCCAACCGCAAGCGCCTCGAGGACCGCCTCCAGCAGGCCATCGCCCGCGCCTACCGCAACCAGACATCTGTGGCGGTCCTGTTCGTCGACCTGGACCGTTTCAAGCCGATCAACGACACGTACGGACATGCAGCCGGCGACGAACTGCTGCGCCAGGTCGCCCGCCGCCTGGAAAACTGCCTGCGCGACGAGGACACCGTGGCCCGTCTGGGCGGAGACGAATTCATCGCGGTACTGCCCGATCTGCAGATTGCGGACTTGCCCAACCGGGTAGCCGAAAAGATCGTCTCGGTGCTGAACGAGCCCCATCGCCTGGGCACCCATGTCGTCGATGTCTCATGCAGCGTAGGGCTCAGCCTCTTCCCCACTGACGGCGACACCCCCGACAAGCTGATCGCCGCCGCCGATGCCGCGATGTACAGCGCCAAGCAGGCCGGGCGCGGAACCTGGCAGGTAGCCCAGGCCCGCCCTGCTACCACTCCCGCAGTGATCAAGGCGCGGGGGTCGGACGACTCACCGGCAACACGACAGTAAAGGTGGAACCACAGCCCGGCGTGCTGTCAACCTCGATGCGCCCGGCATGGCGCTCGACGATTCCGTAGCACAAGGACAGACCGAGGCCGGTCCCCTTGCCCACCGGCTTGGTGGTGAAGAAGGGGTCGAAGATCCGGGCCCGGATCTCGGGGGCGATACCGGCGCCGGTATCGCTGACGGCAACCCGCACCGTGTCGCCATCGACATAGGTCTTGATGGTGATCGTGCCGTGGGTTGCGATGGCCTGGGCTGCATTGACCAGCAGGTTCATGAACACCTGGTTGAGCTGGGACGGCAGGCACTCCACCAACGGTAGTTCTCCGTAGTCGCGCACCACGTCGGCCTTGTACTTGATCTCGTTGCGGACCACGTTGAGGGTGCTGTCGATACAACCATGGAGATTGGTCCACTCCCGAACACTCTCCCCGGCCCGCGAGAAATCGCGTAGATCCTGCACAATCACGCGGACCCGCTCAGTGCCCTCCAGCGACTCCTCGATCAGCGGCGCCATGTCCTCACGCAGGAAATCGATGTCCGCCGCACGTCGGGCCTGCTGCAGGCGGGCCGCCACCTCCGGATCCATCTGCAGACGCGCGTCACAGGACTCATAGACCGCCAGCACGTCCAGCAGCTTGGCGGCGTAATCCTTGAGTGTGCCGAGATTGGAATTGACGAAACAGATCGGATTGTTGATCTCATGGGCCACGCCCGCCGCCAACTGGCCAATGGAAGCCAGCTTTTCCGACTGCAGCAACTGGCCATGGGCATCCTCAAGCTGGCGGATCAGCACCTTCTGCTCCTCCTTCTCACCCTCCAGTGCCGCCTGGGTCAGCTTGTGCTCCTCGATCTCCCGCTCCATGCGCGCCTTGGCCTGCTGCAGTTCCCGATTCATCGCCTCGTTCTTGCGCAAGGCGATCTCGAGCTCCTGTGTTCGCCGGCGGACCTGCTGCTCGAGCAGCAAGGTGTTCTGGAACATGCCGAAGCTGGTGGTCTGGGAGTTCATGGACTGCTCGGCACGCTTGATCAGTGCGGCCACCACCTTGTTGAGACGGATGACCTCCGCCTTCATGGCGTCTTCCCCTTGAAGCTCGACAGGCTCAGTCATGGCCAAGCTCCCGATATTCTCCAATCGCTAACCCGGTCAGGGTTTGATTCACATGCACCCCCCAAAACTGCTCGCCATATGTGCAAAACCCGACGCTGTTCGCCCGTCGGTAAATCTCATCCACCGCTGACTTGAGCCCGCGCTGCCCCATTTCGAGGTTGCGCAGTACGCAATCGAAGCCGAGGGTCAGCCGGGGTTCTCCCAATGCGTCGCGAATGCCCTGGAAGGTCTCCTGCACATCGGCCAGCAGATCGGTGGCACGTGCCACACGAAAGACCAGCCCCTCCTCGATCGCGCAGTAGAACGTCAGGCTGCCATCCGGATTGACGCTGCGGATCGAGCGCACATAGTCCGAACCGTTGATGACCACCACCACCGGCACGGCCGCAAAGGCATCGGGACGCAGGTCCTTGACGCCGACACCGGCAATCCGCGCATACTCGCTGGCCGCTGGCAGGCCGTTGATCTCCTTGACGATCCGTTGCCCCGCATCGGCGGCCGTGACCACCAGACGCTCATCCAGACACTCGAAATGCTGGGTCTTGAACACATGGACGGGGCAATCGGTGTGGGCCACCACCAACGCTGCAGCATCCTCGTGAAAGGCGCCATCGAAATAAACCTGCGTCCTCGCAAAGCGCAGATCGTCTCCAGCCGAACCACCCACCAGCGGCAGATTGCCGATGCCATCCTGGAAGGCCCGCGCAACCAGTTCCTCGCGCACCGACAACCCGTCAACCAGCATCAGCGCAAAGCCGTTGCGTCGGTCATCATGGACCTCCAGTTCGTCGTACAAGGCATAGGCAAAGCGTCGCCCCGCATCCAGGTCGAAATCGGCAAGGCCGCTCAGCAAGCCCGCCTGCACGGAGAAGTGCGCACCGGCAAAACTTGCACCGGAAAGACTCCAGTCCCGGTATCCCACCGGACCGATCTCTCCCGCGGTCGTGCAGCCCACCACGGTGACGCCTGGGAAACAGGCGCACATCTCCGACGCCAGCACATCCAGATCGTAGTGGCTCGAACAGAAGAAGATCACGGCCGACATGTCCGGCTGCACGACACCGGCGTGAAACTCACGCACGGCTGCAGCGGCATCGACGGCACAGGACTGGGCAGAACAACAGGCGTGAACGACGTCCATGAGGGCTCTCTCTCGACGGTGCGGGGCCTTGAGTCCCCGTCGCAGCACTCTGCCGAAAACAGCGGGGCTTGGGAAGAGCGTATTACGCGCCCCCCGCTACAGTCGCGAACCGCCACACTGGGCGATAATTGACCCATCCCGCAGCCAACATCACCCCATGATCGCCCGCAAATACCTCTACCTCATCGCCCTCGCCCGGGAACGGCACTTCGGCCGCGCCGCCGAAGCCTGCCACGTGTCGACGTCTACGTTGTCGGCTGCCATCCGCGACATGGAGCATGAGTTGGGCGTCACCATTGTCGAGCGGGGACAGCAATTCTCCGGACTGACGACGGAGGGCGAACGGGTGCTCGAATGTGCACGCCAGATGGCCGCCCGGGCCGAAGGGCTGCGCCAGGAACTCGCCCAGCTACAGGACGGCCTGTCGGGCAAGCTCCGGCTGGGCGTGATTCCCACCGCCCTCACCGCAGTCGCCGCCCTCATCGCCCCCTTTGCGCGCCACCACCCGCATGTGGACATCGAAGTGCTGTCCATGAGCACCCAGCAGATCCTCACTGGGCTGCGCAGCTTCGAGCTGCATGGGGGCATCACCTACCTGAAAGCGGCGACCGGCGACCTGTCGGCCACGCCGCTGTGGTGCGAGAACCACGTGCTGATCACGCCCGCCGATGGCCCCTTCGAAGGTCGCGAATGGGTGACCTGGCAGGAGGCCGCTGAATTACCCCTGTGCCTGCTGCCCCCAAACATGCACAACCGCCAGACCATCGACGGCGTCTTCGCGACCATCGGCCACAAGCCGCGGCCGACGCTGGAGACGGACTCCATCGTCAGCATCCTGGCCCACGTGGGCGCCGGCCACTGGTCGAGCATCGTGCCACGCGCCGTGCTCGATCTGATCGGTGTCCCCAACGGCATCCGTGCCTACGATCTGCGCGAACCGGTCGTGGAATGGGCCACCGGCCTTCTCCTGCTCAACCACCAGCCGCGCTCGCCGATGGCCGAGGCATTGCTCGTGGAAGCGCTACGATTGGGAGAATAGACGCCCGGGGCAGATAGCGGCTTTTTACCAGGAGGGCGTGGTCGATGAGAGACCGGTTTCCAAACACCCTCGTCACCCCCTTCGTCCATCCACTTGTCCGAACGGCACCAGACAGCATCGGATTGTGCTTGTCGAGCCGGCTGGCCAAATAGTGGTGCCGATCTTTAGCCAGGCGATCAGACGTGGAAGCGGGCGATGCGCTCGCGCATTTTTACCGCCATTGCCTCCAGGCTTTGTGCAGCCCGAGCAACGTCGTGGATGGCTGAGGTGTTCTCGAAGGCCTGCCGGGAGATGTCTTCGATATGGCCCGAGATCGAGGCACTGGCGGTGTGCTGTTCCTCGGCGGCACGGGCGATGTCGGCGACGATCTGGCTGACTTCGCCGACGCTGCCGTTGATGCTGGTAACGGAATCGCCGGCCTTTTCCGCCAGCGTCACGCCGTTCAGCGCCATGCTCGAAACCAGACCGATTTCCTTGACCGCCTGCTCGGTACGCGATTGGATTGAGCCAATCATGCTGGTGATCTGACCGGTTGACTGGGCGGTTCTTTCAGCCAGCTTGCGCACTTCGTCGGCGACGACGGCGAAGCCACGGCCTGACTCACCGGCGCGGGCCGCCTCGATGGCAGCATTGAGCGCCAGCAGGTTGGTCTGATCGGCAATCTCGCGGATGACGGCGACGATGTCCGAAATGCGGAGGGATTCTTCGCCGAGTTGGTCGACTGCCTGGGCGGTGCCGGAGATCGATTGGGCAATGCGGCTCATTTCGCTTGAGGCCTGGGCAACGACGCTGCGTCCTTCCAGCGTCAATTGCCGTGATGAGCCGGCAATCCCGGTCAATTGCTGCAGGCTGCTGGTCGTGCTGGCAATGCTCTGGCTGACCTCCTCGATGGTGCTGGCCGTCAACGCAGCGGCATCGCTTTGCCGCGTGCTGCTCTGCTCGATGCGCTGGATGCTGTTGGTCAATTGCTCGGAGGCAGCAAGGACCTGTTGCGAACTGGAGGAAATGTCGCGAATGATCTCTCCAAATTTCTGCTGCAGAGCATTAAAGGCTCGGGCGATGGCGCCGATCTCGGCACCGCTGCCTACGTCGATCGCCCGACTCAGATCGCCGCTGGCGGCAGCCTGGTGCATGCCGTCGCTCAACTGGGTCAAGGGCCGGGCAATGCTGATTGCGATGAACCAGGAGAGGATCACCAGCAGCAGGATGCCGCAGGCGATACCGATGCCGATCACCCCGGCAGCCCGGAGGAACTGGGTATCGACGTCGTCGATGTAGATGCCGGAAGTTACCACCAGCCCCCACGGCGCATACAGCCGGGCCGTCGCCAGTTTGGGCTGTGGGGTCTTGTCGGCCGCACGCGGCCACAGGTATTCGACAAACTCGCCCTGGCCGCGCCTCGCGGCCTCGACCAGTTCATAGACGATGCGTTTGCCCGTACTGTCCTTCAGCTGGCTCTGATCCTTCCCGTTCAGTTCCGGCTTGAAGGGATGCCGGACCATTCGGTATGTCGTGTCGTACTGGCTGAAGTAATTGCCTCCCCCGTAGCGTAGCGCGGCAATTTCGACCTGCGCCCGTTCCCGCGCCTCCTCCTGGGTGAGCTTGCCGCTCTCCGCCTGCTTGCCATAGTGCTCGGCGATGCTGTAGGCAAGGTCGACGATTTCTCGCGTTTCGATGCGCTTGTCTTCGAGGATCGAGCCGCGCAGGATCATCAGGCCATAGCCAGCTGTCGCAAGCATCAACAACAACGCCCCGAGGACGAGCAAGGCCAGTCGGTAGCGGATTTTCAGGCTCGAAAGCATGCTTTTGTGGTAATGATTGATGGATTTTTACTCTGGCAGAATTTTCTTCTTTCATCAATGAGTTAGCTCTCAAAGGCGCTAACAATTCACGATCGGCAATCAAAAAAAACCCGCATCAGCAACGATGCGGGTTTTCAAGGACCTAACGAGGCCTATCTGCTGGACATCAGACCTCGACGGTATCGGCGACTTCAACGAAGGCCGGGATCTGGTCGAAGTTCATGTAGCGGTAGACATCGGCCGCCTTGGCGTTAACCGCCTGAACCTTTTCCTGGTATTCGGCAACGGTCGGCAGGCGACCCAGCAGGGCTGCGATGGCGGACAGTTCGGCGGAAGCCAGGTAAACGCGGGTGTCGATACCCAGGCGGTTCGGGAAGTTACGGGTCGAGGTGGACACTGCGGTGGAACCCTTGCGGATCTGTGCCTGGTTACCCATGCACAGGGAGCAGCCGGGCATTTCCATGCGGGCGCCGGCCTTGCCGAGGACGCTGTAATAGCCTTCTTCGGTCAGGATCAGGGCGTCCATCTTGGTCGGCGGAGCGATCCACAGACGGGTCGGGATATCGGACTTGCCGTCCAGCACCTTGCCCGCGGCGCGGAAGTGACCAATATTGGTCATGCAGGAGCCGATGAACACTTCGTCGATCTTGTCGCCGGCGACTTCGGACAGCACCTTGACGTCGTCCGGATCGTTCGGGCAGGCCAGGATCGGCTCGGTCACGTCGGCCAGGTCGATCTCGATCACGGCAGCGTACTGGGCGGCGGCGTCGGCCTTCAGCAGCGTGCCGTTGGCGATCCAGTCTTCCATGGACTTGATGCGGCGCTTCAGGGTGCGGGCGTCTTCGTAGCCTTCCGCGATCATCCACTTCATCAGGGTGATGTTGGAACGCATGTACTCGACGATCGGCTCCTTGTTCAGGGCCACGGCGCAGGCAGCGGCGGAACGCTCGGCGGCGGCATCGGACAGCTCGAAGGCCTGTTCGACCTTCAGATCCGGCAGACCTTCGATTTCAAGGATGCGGCCGGAGAAGATGTTCTTCTTGCCCTTCTTCTCGACGGTCAGCAGGCCGGCCTTGATGGCGTACAGCGGGATCGCGTTGACGAGGTCACGCAGAGTGATGCCGCGAGCAGTGGCGTCAGCCATCGTGCCCTTGAAGCGGACCAGCACCGATTCCGGCATGTCCAGCGGCATCACGCCGGTGGCGGCGGCAAAGGCAACCAGGCCGGAACCGGCCGGGAAGGAGATGCCGATAGGGAAGCGGGTGTGGGAGTCACCACCGGTGCCGACGGTATCCGGCAGCAGCAGGCGGTTCAGCCAGGAGTGGATCACGCCGTCTCCCGGACGCAACGCAACGCCGCCACGGGTGGAGATGAAGGTCGGCAACTCGCGGTGCATCTTGACGTCCACCAGCTTCGGGTAAGCGGCAGTGTGGCAGAAGGACTGCATCACCAGGTCGGCGGAGAAGCCGAGGCAGGCCAGATCCTTCAGTTCGTCGCGGGTCATCGGGCCGGTGGTGTCCTGGGAGCCAACGGTGGTCATCTTGGGCTCACAGTAGGTGCCCGGCAGGATGCCCTTGCCTTCCGGCAGGCCACAGGCACGGCCGACCATCTTCTGGGCCAGGGAGTAACCGGTGCCCGGATCGTTCGGCTGCTGCGGCAGGCGGAACAGGGTGGACGGAGCCAGGCCCAGGGCTTCGCGGGCCTTGGCGGTCAGGCCACGGCCGATGATCAGGGGGATACGGCCGCCAGCACGGACTTCGTCGAGGATGACGAGGGTCTTGAGCTGGGATTCGGCGATGGTGGCACCGTTCTTGAGAGCGGTGACCTTGCCGGTGGCGCCATCGACCTTCAGCTCGATCTCGTCGCCCATGTCCATCTGGCCGGCGTCGATTTCGATCGGCAGAGCGCCGGCATCTTCCATCGTGTTGAAGAAGATCGGGGCGATCTTGGAGCCCAGGCAGACGCCGCCGAAACGCTTGTTCGGAACGTAGGGGATGTCTTCGCCGGTAAACCACAGCACCGAGTTGGTGGCGGACTTGCGGGAAGAACCGGTACCGACCACGTCACCGACGTAGGCGATCAGGTTGCCCTTGGCGGCCAGGCCTTCGAGTTGCTTCAGCGGGCCGCGGTTGCCCGGCTCGTCGGCTTCGATGCCCGGACGGGGGTTCTTCAGCATGGCCAGCGCGTGCAGCGGGATGTCCGGACGGGACCAGGCATCGGGAGCGGGCGACAGGTCGTCGGTGTTGGTTTCGCCGGTAACCTTGAAGACGGTCAGCTTCTGGCTGGCCGGCACTTCGGGGCGGGAGGTGAACCACTCGGCGTCGGCCCAGGACTGGATCACGGCCTTGGCGTTGGCGTTGCCGCCCTTGGCCAGCTCGGCGACGTCGTGGAAGAAGTCGAAGACCAGCAGGGTCTTCTTGAGGCCTTCGGCGGCCACGGTGCCGACTTCGGCGTCGCCCAGCAGGTCGATCAGCGGCTTGACGTTGTAACCGCCGAGCATGGTGCCCAGCAGTTCGGTGGCCTTGGCGCGGGACACGAGGGCCACGGACAGTTCGCCCTTGGCAGCCTTGGCCAGGAATTCGGCCTTCACCTTGGCAGCGTCATCCACACCGGCAGGAACACGGTAGGTCAGCAGCTCCACCAGGAAAGCTTCTTCGCCGGCCGGCGGGTTCTGCAGCAGCTCGACCAGAGCTTGGGTTTGCTGCTTCGACAGGGGCAGCGGCGGGATACCGAGGGCTGCGCGCTCGGCAACATGCTGGCGGTAGGCTTCAAGCATGGATAAATCCTTCCTAGACGGTGGTTACGTGACTGTGGTGCTGACGCGTGCGACCGGCCGGTACAGGCCCGGAGCGCCTCTCCCTAACGGACTGGCACCATTGTTATGAATGACCAGGGCCAAGTCTTATATATATTATATTTTATTTCTCTGAGGATTGTGCGGCTGCACCAATCCAATTTTGCAGGCCGGTTACACTTTCCGCACCGTACGTACTTACCGACTGAAACAGGCGACCAAAGCGTCCTCGACGGCCTTGAAGGTGATCGGCTTGATCAGCAGCTCGTCGAAGCCTGCGTCCAGCAGGCGCTGCTTTTCGTCGGGCAATGCATGGGCAGTATAGGCAATCACGGGAAGCCCGCTGAGGCGGGGGTCGGCCCGCAGCACTGCCAGCACATCCTGGCCGGACATGCCCGGCATGCTGATGTCGAGCAGCACGACATCGAAGCTCCCCGAATTGAGGCGCTCCAGCGCCGTGGGGCCGTCCGCCGCCTCCTGGGTCTGCAAGCCCAGCCGTGTCAGGAAGGCAACCGCAATACGCCGGTTGATGGCGTTGTCGTCGACAACGAGGACTTTCTTTTGCTCAGGAGACTGCTCGCTCATGGATGAATCAGGAGCCGGGCTCCTGCACAGGAAGATGAAGGATGAAGGTCGAGCCCTCGCCGAGCTTTGACACTACGGACAGGCTGCCTCCCAGAAGCAGGGCCAGTTCCCGTGCCAGGGCGAGGCCGAGGCCCGAACCACCGTGATCGCGGGTCACGAAATGATCCAGTTGCCTGAACCTTTCGAAGATGAGCTCCAGCGCTTCGGGCGGGATACCGCGGCCAGTATCGAAGACCGCAAAGGCCAGCCGGCTACCGTCCCGGCTGACCCGCAGGCCGATTTTGCCATTTTCGGTGAATTTCACCGCATTGTTCAACAGGTTGTTCAGCACCTGACGCACCCGCAGGACGTCGGTATGGACCGTTTCCGGCAGATCGGGGGCCAGATCCAGTTCCATCTCCAGCCCTTTCGCCCGCGCATGAGCCCGGTGTGCAGCCACCAGTTCACCGGCCAGACGCCCCACGTCCACATCCGACGGCTTGAGCTCGACTCCACCGGCCTCGATCTTGGCCAGGTCCAGAATATCATTGACGATATTGAGCAGGTGCTCGCCGGAACTATGAATGGTGGCCGCGAACTCCCGCTGGTCAGGTTCCGTCAGCTCCAGGCTCAGTAATTCAGAATAGCCGAGTATCCCATTCAGTGGCGTGCGCAGTTCGTGGGACATGCTGGCGAGGAACTCCGACTTCAGCCGGTAGGCCTCCTCCGCCTTGCTGCGCGCCTCCTCCGAGCGCTGGAAGGATTCCTGCACAGTGTCGGCCATGCGGTTGAAGGAGCGGGCCAGTTGCCCCATCTCGTCATCCGAACGCACGTCCAGCCGGTGGGACATATCCCCTTTCTCGAAACGACCGAGCCCCTGGACCATGTCGGTGATGCGCCGGGTGATGAACTGGGCCATCCAGATCGCGACGACGATCACCACGCCCCCCATCATCAGCGTGGATAGCCCCAGCGCCGTCGCCGTTTCGGCCAGATTGCGCCCGATGGATTCGAGCAGGCCCTGGCGGCGGTTCTGGAAGTCCCGGTCCCGCTCGGCAATGGTGGCACCGATGCGCTTGGCCGACTCAGTCGCTGCACGATGGAAATCATCCACATTGGCGCCGATGGTCACAAAACCGAAGCCCTGCGGCGTCCTGCCGTACTGGCCGGTGTAATAGGGAATGGCCGCAGCAGTGGTGAGTTTCCACAAGCCCGAAAAGAAGATCTCGAAAGAGCCTGAGCCCCCCTTCTCCGTCAACTGATTCCAGCCTGCGCACTGGGGAGAGAAGTTCAGGTACCGGCAATCCAGCGCCACCGTGCCGGCCTTGATCTGCGCGGAGGCCGGCTTCTTCTTAAGGGACTGTCCGTCGAAAGGCTTCACGCCAGCGAGGAACTCCTGCGCCGACTGGCCGGATGCCTGCCAGGCTTCATACAGGGACTGGTCCAGCCACGGCACTACCGGCTTGCCGGTGGTGGGATCGTAACCGGGGATGAAGTAGTCCCGCGGATGAGAGATCGCCCGGCTCTTGTGATCCCACATGAAGGCGTAGTTGCCGACGATGGCGTCGCTGATCTGCGTGTAACGCCGGTCCGTCGGGCTGATGCGGTCGGTGAACTGGCGGATGTGGTCGTGATCCAGCGCCAGCGTCACGTAACCTGTTACCTTGCCGCCCTGCACCACCGGCATGGCCCAGCGCACGATGGCGCGAAAATGCTTGCCGACCGGGTTCTCGGTACCCGCATAGGCCGATTCCTCCGGCATGAAGTCGACACCAGCCTTGCGGGCGCTCTCCGGCAGGTAGGCACCGATCACCCGGCTGCCTACGTAAGCCCCGATGACATCCGAAACGTAGATCTCGCCCGGTTTCAGGCGCTTGAGCTCCGGCCAGTAATGCTCGGCCCTGAGGAAAGTGCCCTCCGGGCGGCTCACGTCCCGCAGGCCGGGCTGGGTCAAGCTTCCCGTCGTGACCTTGACGCGCTCCCGTCCCTGCAGATCGACGAAGCTCATCTCCACGAACAGCGGACGCTGCTCGGGAATACCGAGGAATTCGGGCGCCCGGGCGCTGAAGGCCTTGGCATTGTCGCCCAGCGCCTGGCGCGGATCGGCGGCCAGCTTCGCGTCGGGAGTCTCAGGCTCGACGGGCTCCCAGCGCGTCTTGTCCGCGGACAGCTGCCAGCGGCCGTGCCCGTAGAGCGTACGGCTGCGATGAGCCAGGAAGCGCCGATAGGCCTCTGCATCGGGCGTCAACTCGGCGGCCTGCCGCAGATCGGAATCCCGGTCATAGAGGAAAGCCGCGACCGCCCGCGCCGTATCGGTGGTCAACCGCTCCATCCCCTCCCGGGCCCGATCGTCGAGGGCACGGATGGCATCGCCGGTCGCGGCGTCGCCCACCTGTTTGACGGTTGCCAGCATCGCTTCCGCCATGGACTCCGCCTGTCCGCTGACGCTCTGACCCAGCCTCTGCGCCATGCTCCACGCCAGCAAGGCCAACAACACCAATGGAACCACCTTGATGACCACGAAAATCGCGATCAACTTGGCGCGGATCCCCTTCATCCATGCCCCGAACGCCATACCTCTCCCCATTGCCGGCGTGTCGCTCCAGGACCGCCGGCCCCCATCATCGATCGGATATTTCTTGTTCCTCGGGACTTATCGGCCCGGCACCGAAAATCTCAAACAGGAAAACAGCTTGCCATACGCCTTGCCGCAGATGCGGAGTCCCGCCGAGAATAGCGAGCCCTGCCCATGAAGCTTCCGCGCCCATGTCCTCCTGCCCCTGCGGCTCCCAAAGCCCCTATACCGCGTGCTGTGGCCCTTACATCGACGGCGGCGTAGCTGCCCCCACAGCCGAAGCCCTGATGCGCTCCCGCTATACCGCGTTCACGCTCGGCAACGAAGCCTACCTGCGCGCCACCTGGCATCCGGACTTCCTGCCCGCCGACCTGCACCTCGCCGACGACCCTCCCATCAAATGGCTGGGGCTGGAGGTAAAACGCCACCAGCAACAGGATGTGGAGCACGCCATCGTCGAATTCGTGGCGCGCAACAAGATCGGCGGCCGAGCCCACCGGCTGCACGAAACCAGCCGCTTCGTGCTCATCGACGGGCGCTGGCTGTATACGGATGGGGACATCCATCCGCGCTGAAATCGACGGGAGCGCCCTCCTCTCCGCGCACCACATCGTCTGGATTCACATCGAGTCGGCGTCCGGAACGCTGAGGCGATAAGGCGAAACGCCTCGACGGGTCTGCCCGCGAAATTCGGCGGGCACAAACGACAAAGGGGCGATTCGCTCGCCCCTTTGTCAGACCGGAACCCTGGCTTTTACACGGCCGCCAAGACATCCGCAGAAATCAGCTCGATGGTTTCACCGGCAAAGTCCACACGCTGGCCTGGCCTCAGCTTGGCCCGCTTGCGGTTCTCGATATCCCCGTCCACGAATACGTCGCCGTCCGCCACGCGCTGCTTGGCCTCGCCGCCGGAACCGCACAGGCCCACGGCCTTCAGGAGCTGGTCGAGCTGAATGAATTCGCCTTCAACGGAGAAACGAATGGTCATGGTGACACCCCTTGCGTGTGTTAAGGAAATGTTGCTGTCGGCAGGGATTGTGTCAGAGCCCGATCGCGCCGCCAAGCGGCTTGAACGGGATCTGATTCACTCGCCGAGCGGCACAAGGCCATGCCTCCGCCGGGCCCGCGCGCAGCCTGCGTCACCGATGTTGAGGGCCGCGTAGGGCGCGAAATCCCGGCACGGGCCAGGACGCTTCTCGTAGATCGTGCACTTCACTTCGCTGCCCACCTCGCCGGCCAGCGCGATGCAGCGCGGCTCCGCCTCATCGGTGCCACGCATGCGCACCAGGGTCGCGGTCAGCGGCACCGTCAGCGCCACCGGCACGCAGCCGCCGGGCGTGGTTTCCAGATCGGCGATATGGAAATCCACCCGGAAGCTGGCGCAGCAGGCGCCACAGCTCAGGCACGGGTCAGCCACGGCTCAGTCGGCCCCGCAGCACTTCTTGTACTTCTTGCCGCTGCCGCAGGGACAGGGCTCGTTGCGGCCCGGGCTGCTCTTGGCAGCGCCCGTCGCGGCGCTGACGGCCACCTGTTCCGGTGCCGGCAAGCCAAGCGCACGCCAGTTCTGGTAGAGGTGCTGGACGGCGAAGCCCTTCTCTTCCAGCTCGGCCAGCTGCGCTTCTGTGTCGGGTTGGACTGCCACTGCTTCTTCGGGCCCGAGGATGGTTTCCAGCAGCGCCTCGGCGATGGATGTGTCGCTCACCTTGTCCGGCCACTCGGACGGCCACATCTCGAAGCCCTGCTCGAAGCCGTTGCTCCATTCCTCGCCGATGGCGGGGTCGTCGTCACCACCCTGAGCGTAGCAGAACGGCTGCCAGCCTTCGGCTTCACCTTCCTCGTCGCCCTCTTCGTCACCGATCATCTCGATCAGGTCGTTGTAGTAGCGCAGCACCAGCTCGATGGCCTTCTGCAGGGACGCGCCGGAGCCGAAGCCCACCTCGCCCTCTTCGGCGGTCCACACCGCGGGCAGCCAGTCCTCCACAGGGATCGGCAGCGGGGAGGCGACGATGGCTGCGAGATAGCCGTCGAGCATCTCCATGTTCATGCAGTCGGCCGGCACTTCGTCCGACACCAGCAGTTCTTCGAGCTGCTCGAGTTCCTCTTCGGTCAGCGGCATGGATTGGGCGGTGGTCATTGCGGGTTTTCCTCCAGGGTCGGTTGGGGATCGAGCTCCACCACACACCGGTAAAGGGTCTGGCCGGAATCCCGGTACTTGCGTTCGAAAGGGGTCAGCGGCGACGGCGCCTCGAAGGACTCCCACGGCAGCTGGCGGCCGATCAGCAGCCCCAGCGCAATGGCGAATTCTTCCACATAAATGTTCCAGTTACTGCGGCACTCCAGGCGTCCGCTGAGGCGCGGCACGAAGGGGAAGACCGGATGCGCGTGCCAGCGCCGCGCCAGGTGGCCGATCTTCGGCCACGGGTTCGGATAGAGGATGTAATGCCGCGTCAGGCGGATGCCGGCATCCGCCATCAGGCGCCAGTAGTCCACCAGGTCGGCGCGCACGAAGATCATGTTCTTCGGCAGCAGCGCGTCCGGGTAGGGCTTCTTGCGGCTCAGGCGGTCTTCCGACTGGTCCACGCCGATCACCCAGTGGTCGGGAAAGGCCCGCGCCAGCTGGATGGTGCTGTGGCCCACGCCGCAGCCGGAGTCGAGGATCAGCGGCGCCTTGCCGTCCCAGCCGGCCAGGCTGGCCTCGAAGGCCGCCTTGTTGTGGTCGAGGACGGGTTTGCGGAACTCGCAGCTGGCGTGCTTGGCCACCCGCTCGACGAGATGTTCATGGACGCCCTGCTGGGCGCTCTCGGGAATCTTTGAATTGGCGTACATCGGTATGAATCAGGCGGCGGCCTGCAGCAGCGGCACGCCATGGCGTCGCAGGACGTGATCGATGGCCCGGCACTCGGGCTGGGCGCGCAGGTCCTGGTAGAGAAGTTCGGCGGCGGGAAAATTGCGCCGCAGCATGTTGATCCATTGTTTCAGGCGCCCCGGCGCGTGGCGCGACTCGACCTTCAGCTGCACGCGTTCCCAGAAGTCGCCAATGAGGTGCAGCAGCTCGCTCCACTCCGCATCCCGGTCGGCCGGCACCTCGGCACCGGCGGCGATGCGCCGCGCCAGGAAGGGGTCGGACACCGCGCCGCGGCCGAGCATCACGTCCTCCGCGCCGCTCACCGCGCGGCAGCGCTGCCAGTCGTCCTCGCTCCACACCTCGCCGTTGGCCACCACCGGCAGCTTCACCACGTCGCGGATGCGGGCGATCCACTCCCAATGGGCCGGCGGACGGTAACCGTCGCGCTTGGTGCGGGCGTGTACCACCAGGCCTTCAGCACCGCCAGCCTCCAGCGCCCGCGCACAGTCCAGCGCCAGGGAGGTGTCCTCCACGCCAAGACGCATCTTGGCGGTGAAGGGAATGTGCCGCGGCACCGCGCGGCGCACTGCGCCGGCGATTCGGTACAGACATTCGGGATCGGCCAGCAGCATGGCGCCGCCGCCGTGGGAATTGACGGTCTTGGCCGGGCAGCCGAAATTGAGATCGACGCCCGGCGGCGACAGCTCGCACAGACGCCCGGCGTTCTCGGCCAAAGCAGCCGGATCGCTGCCGAGCAACTGGACCACCACCGGCGTGCCGCCGGAAGTCCGTCCGCCGTTGTCGATCTCCGGGCTGATGCGGCGATACGTACGATGGGGCAGCAGGCTGCCGGAGACGCGGACGAACTCCGTCACCGCGCCGTCGTAGCCGCCCACCTTGGTCAGCACGTCGCGCAGCAGGTAATCGGCCAGCCCCTCCATGGGCGCAAGCAACAGTCTTCCCATCTATTTCACACACACTGCTCACGGTCGAAGGGCGCGATTCTACGGCGAATCGGCGAGCCGATCCCAGGTTTTTCAAGCCCTTGGCGGAGAAGAAAGGCCGCCGCCCGGTCAGTGGCCGGCGCCCTGCTCCTCCACCGCTGCTGCGGTCTGCCCCTGCGCAAGATTCTGCTGCCGTGCCGCATGCAGGTTGTGCAGCGTGATCTTGCGCACCTCGGCCTTGCTGGCCTCGATGTGGGAGCGCAGCAGGATGCTCGCCTGGGCCGCCTTACGCTGGATCAGCAGGCGCAGCAACTGGGCGTGCTCGTCGTAGGTCGCCTGGATGCGCGCCGGATTGGTGAAGTCCAGGCGGCGCACGATGCGGATCTTCTCGGTGACGTCCTGATGCACGGCAGCCATTTCCCGGTTACCGGTGGCCTGCACGAGGCCCTGGTGGAATGCTTCGTCCAGCGCAGCGACGCGATTGCCGTCGGTGAAACGTTCCGCGGGATCGACCAGCCACACCTCGGTCAGCGCCGACAGGTCCACGGTCTGTGGCGCCTCGCAGATGCGGCTCACCGCCGCGTCCTCGAGCACGACGCGCAGGTCGTAGAGCTGGTCCAGGCGCTCGAAGTCGATGCTGCGGACGGACCAGCCGCTGCGGAAATAGACCTGCAGGAAGCCCTCCCGCTCCAGCCGGTACAACGCGCCGCGCACCGGCGTACGCGACACCCCGTAGCGCTCGGCCACCTGAGTCTCTGTGAAGCGGTCCCCCGGCAACAGGTGGAAGGAGAATATCTCGTCCTTCAACTGCTGGTAGATCCGGTTGGCGAGGGCGTTTTCCTTGGGTCGGCTGGTGTTGCCCATGGGCTCAGGTCAGCATGCTCACGTGGGCCGAGACGACCCGCCAGCCTTCCGGGAAGCGCACCCAGGTCTGGCTCTGGCGGCCGACCGGATCGCCGTCCCGCAGGAATTCCACGTCGGCAGTAGCGAAGTTCTCGTCGAAGGTGGTGATCACCAGGTTGCGGAGTTGTCGCGGCATGTTGGGAGGGGGAACGAACTGCTCCCTGTACTTACGGATGGCATCGGCGCCGTAGTGGATCTCGGCGATGCCGAAGCGCACGGTGAGCGGATTGTCCCAGAAAAGCGCGTTGAGCACCGCCACGTCGTTGGCGATCAGCGCACTTTCGTAACGCTCGAAAACAGCGCCCAGTTCGGCGACCACATGGGGAAGGTTGATGGCGGGCGCGCTCATGGATTCGCTTTCGGGGATTCGAGGGCGGCCGTCAGCGCGGCCAGCGGCGCGCTCCAGCCGACGATGCCGCCTTGGGCGACAATCATGTCGATGGTGGCGGCCTTGAAGGCCGGAAAGTAGCTTTCGGTCGCGTCCTCGACCAGCAGGCAGTCGTAACCCCGGTCATTGGCCTCGCGCATGGTGGTCTGCACGCAGACCTCGGTGGTCACGCCCGCGAACAGCAGATGGGTGATCCCTTTCAGCCGGAGAATCTCACCCAA
Source organism: Zoogloea sp. JDB1 (assembly GCF_056724025.1). Taxonomy (NCBI): domain Bacteria; kingdom Pseudomonadati; phylum Pseudomonadota; class Betaproteobacteria; order Rhodocyclales; family Zoogloeaceae; genus Zoogloea; species Zoogloea sp. JDB1. The sequence goes on along the minus strand of NZ_CM161496.1, from coordinate 3,411,075 downwards.
GGCGGTAGCGTAGAAGGCCCCTTTCCCCGGCTTGTCGATGACGATCTCGCCAGGCAGCGGCGCCACGGCCGGCAGAATGTCGTTGCCCGGCTCACCGGTTACCAGGATGCGCCCCATCGGCCCCGCATCGCCAATGCGCAGCGCCGCATCGCCCCGCCCCCGCTTGGCCGGCGGACAGTCCGACAAGTCGGGCCGGTGGGCTTCGCGGGTATGGATCACCGTGATGCCGTGGCGCCGACAGGCGTCGAGCAGCACAGCCACCGTCGGCACGATCGCGGCCAGCAGCGACACATCGTTGCCAAGGCTCTCGCCGAAGCCGCCGGGTTCGATGAAGTCCCGCTGCATGTCGATGACGATCAGCGCGGTGTTTGTCGGCGCGAAGCTGAAGCCGTAGGGGCGTGCGTCGATGTGGATCATGGCGCTCATCTCCTCAGTGGCCCCCCGCCCCATGCCCGGCCATGCAGCGGCCGATCTCCGCCACATCCACGTAACCGGCCAGCGCCTGGTGAGCGATGCGCCCTTCCGACATCACGAGGATGCGGTCGGACAGCTCCAGCAGCTCGTCCAGGTCTTCACTGACCAGCAGGATCGCCGCACCGTCGTTGCGGGCCTGGTCGAGCCGGCGGTGGATCGCCTCGGTGGCGGCGAAATCGAGCCCGAACACCGGGTTGGCGACGATCAGCAGGCGCACCGCGCCGGACAGCTCGCGGGCCAGCACGGCGCGCTGGACGTTGCCGCCGGACAGGTTCTCGATGGCCGCAGACGGGTCCGGCGGACGCACGTCGAAGGCCTCGATCCATTCTTTCGCTCGGCGCGTCAGCGCGCCGCGGCGCAGGAACCGCAGGCTGGCCCAGCCGCCGGAGAACGGCGCGATGTCGAAGTCCCGCAGCCCCATGTTCTCGGCCACGCTCATGTTGGGCACGCAGGCATTGCGCAAGGGCTCCTCAGGCAAGCTGAACACCCCGTGGCGGCGCAGCTCGGCGCGCGTTGCGCCGTAGGTTTCGCCATCCACGCTCACCGCACCACCGCGCGCGCTGCGCTGACCGAGCAGCACCTCGACCAGTTCCTTCTGCCCGTTGCCTGCAACGCCGGCGATACCTACGATCTCGCCGGCGCGCACCACAAGGTCCAGCTCGCGCACCGCCACCATGCCCCGGTCGTTGTCGGCGCACAGGCCGTCGACCGCCAGGCGGATGTCCCCGGCCGTTCGCCCCGCATCGGCGGCCCGCCGGCGTGGGGCAGTGGCCACCGACACCGCGCTGCCGACCATCATCTCAGCCATGTCCTGGGTACTCAGTTCCCCGACCCTGCCGCTGCCCGCGAGCTTGCCGCGCCGCAGCACCGTGACACTGTCGCCATAAGCGCTCACCTCGCGGAACTTGTGGGTGATCATCATCACCGTCAGGCGCCCATCCCGCGTCATGCCATGCAGCAGGCCGAGCACCTCGTCGGCTTCCGTGGGGGTCAGCACCGAGGTCGGTTCGTCGAGGATCAGCAGGCGCTGGCCCAGGTAGAGCTGCTTGAGGATCTCCAGCTTCTGCTTCTCGCCGGCAGCCAGGTCGGCCACCCGCGCGTTCAGGTCGAGGCGGAACGGCGTGCTGTCCAGGAAGGCTGCCAGAGCTGCCTTCTCCTGTCGCCAGTCGATATGCAGCGGCAGGTCGCCGCGGGCCAGCAACAGGTTCTCGGCCACCGTCATGCCCGGCGCCAGCGTGAAATGCTGGTAGACCATGCCGATGCGCAGGCGCTGGGCGTCCCGCGGGCTGCGGATGGCCTGCTCGCGGCCATCCACCAGGAAACTGCCCTCCTCCGGCGGATGGTAGCCGACCAGACATTTCACCAGCGTGCTCTTGCCGGCGCCGTTCTCGCCGAGCAGGCAGTGGAAGCTGCCGGCCTCCACCTTGAGGGACACCTCGTCGAGGGCGGTCAGGGCGCCGAAGCGCTTGGTGACCCGGTAGGCCTCGACAGCTGCGCCGCGGTCCTGCACGTCGGCGGCCAGCAGGGTATGGGTGAGCGCGTCCATGGCCCTACTCCAGCGCCGCCAGCAAGGTGCTGGAATCCGAAACCGCGCCGAACACCCCGCCCTGCATCTTGATCATCTTCAGCGCCGCCAGGTGGTTGCCGTGGTCGGTGGCGCCACAGCAGTCCGCCAGCAGCAAGCACTCGAAGCCCATGTCGTTGGCGTCGCGCATGGTGGTGTGCACGCACACGTCGGTAGTGATGCCGCTCAGGATGATGTTGCTGATGCCGCGGGTGCGCAGAACCAGCTCCAGGTCGGTAGCGTAGAACGAGCCCTTGCCCGGCTTGTCGATGACCACCTCGCCGGGCAGCGGTGCCAGTTCGGGGATGATCTCCCAGCCCGGCTCCCCGCGTACCAGGATGCGCCCACAGGGCCCGGCGTCGCCGATGCCGGCGCCGATGCGCTGGGAGCGCCAGCGCTTGTTGGGCGGCAGGTCGGCAAGGTCCGGACGGTGCCCCTCACGGGTGTGGATGATGAAGAAGCCCAGGCTGCGCAGGCGCGCCAACACCGCCTTGATCGGTTCGATCGGCGCCCGGGTCAGGGACAGGTCGTAGCCCATCTTGTCCACGTAGCCGCCGACGCCGCAGAAGTCGGTCTGCATGTCGATGATGATCAGCGCGGTGTTGGCCGGCGTCAGGTCGCCGTTCCAGGGCCAGGGATAGGGATCGGCTTCGAGGTGGAAAGCGGTCATGCGGGAAGCTCCTGCCAGGGTTGTCGTGGATTCAGCGCTGGGTGAATGACAGCTCGCCGGGCGCACCGGCCAGGGTCTGCCCCGGCGTCCAGCTGGCCGCCATCAGGGCCAGGGTCAGCACATAGGGCGCCGCGTTGAAGAGGTAGTAGCCGGCCGTGATGCCCTGCGACTGCAGCGCCGGGCCAAGGGCGCCGGCGGCACCAAAGAGCAGCGCTGCCAGTGCGCAGCGCAAGGGGCTCCAGCGGGCGAAGATGACCAGCGCCACCGCCATCAGCCCCTGCCCGCTGGACAGCCCCTCGTTCCAGCTGCCCGGGTAATACAGGGACAGGAAGGCGCCGCCGACCCCGGCGAGAAAACCACCGGCCGCCGTCGCCCCGATACGGATCGGAACCACCGGATAGCCCAGCGCCCGCGCTGCCGCCGCGTTGTCGCCGACCAGGCGCAGGGCCAGCCCCCAGCGGCTGGACCGGAAGCCCCAGTGCAGCAGACCCGCCAGCGCCAGCCCGAGGGGCAGGAGCACGTTGATGCGCAGCGCCGAGCGCAGCTGCTCGCTGTCGCTCCACGCCCCCAGCTCCACGGACGGGAGCATCGGAGCCTGGGGCTGGATCAATGGCTTGCCGAGGAAGAAGGCCAGCCCGGTGCCGAACAGCATCAGCGCGATGCCCACGGCGATGTCGTTCACCTTTGGCAGGGAGCACAGCGCGCCGTGCAGCAGGCCCATCAGCACCCCGCACAGCCCGGCGGCCAGCACGCCCAACCACGGCGAACCAGTGAGCAGCGCGACGCCGTAGCCGCCCATTGCCCCCAGCACCAGCGTACCTTCCAGGCCCAGGTTGATGCGACCGGATTTCTCGGTGATGCACTCCCCGAGGCTGACGAACAGGAAGGGGGTGCTGACCCGTAAGGCGCCGCCGAGCAGGGCCAGCGCGAGACTGCCGAAAGCCAGACCGTCAGTGGTTTCAGACACGGCGGGCTCCTTTCCGGTTGAGGGTTTCAAAAGCCAGCAAAGCCACGAACAGCGCACCCTGCAACACCAGCACGGCGGCATCGGGCAGGTCCAGACGCCGCTGCAGCAGGCTGCCGGACGCGCCGATGCCGCCCACCAGGATGGCCCCGGCGACAATACCCAGCGGGTTGTGGCGGGCGGCGAAGGACACCAGAATGCCGGCGTAGCCGTAACCCGCCAGCAGCGAGGCATTGGCGCTGCCATGCACCGCGGCCACCTCCAGCATCCCGGCCACTCCGGCCGCGCCACCACCCAGAAAGCAGGCAGCGATCAGCAGCGTGCCGACCGGCAGGCCGGCCATCAGCGCCGCCCGAGGATTGCCGCCGACGACGCCGACCGAGAAGCCGAACACCGTGCGCTTCAGCAGGAACCACGCCGCCGCGCAGGCCAGTACGCCCCAAACGAGGCCCCAATGTACCTCCAGGCCCGGTAGCGGACCGATCAGCACCGCGTCGGGCAGCGGCGGCGTCGAAGGCTTGTTGAGGCTGGCCGGATCACGCAAGACGCCTTCGACCAGGAAATTGAACAGCGCGATGCCGATGTAGGAGAGCAGCAGGCTGGATATGGTCTCGTTGATACCTCGCACGTGGCGCAGCCAGGCCGACGCGGCGATCCACGCCCCGCCGGCCACGAAGCCCGCCAGCGCCATCAGCAGCTGCACCGGCAGGGCCGGCCAGCCGGCGGTCAGGGACGGCACCATCGCCGCCGCCAGCGCACCCAGCGCCAACGCCCCTTCCCCGCCGATGATCACCAGTCCGGCGCGGGCCGGCAGGGCCACACAGAGCGCGGTGAGCATCAGCGGCGCGGCGCGCGCCAGGGTGTTCTGCCACGCGAAGGCGGAACCGAAGGCGCCCTCCACCACCAGCCCCAGCGCCTCCGGCGCCTCGAAGCCTTGGGCCGTCAGGAAGGCCGCGAACAGCAGCGCGGCAGCCAGCGCCGCGGCGGTAAAGGGCGCCAGCGGCGCAACGGCGCGCATGGCGCGGTTCATGGCGGCGTCCATGGCTCAAACCTGCCCGATCACACCGTCGACCAGATAGTTCATGCTCTCCAGCAAGGGATCCTGCTGGCCGAGCACCTTGCCGGCGGGGATCACCGTCTTGCCGGTGTTGTCCAGCAACGGCCCCTTGAAGATCGGGAAATCGCCCTTCAACATCGCCGCCTTGACCGCCTCGGACTTTTTCTTGGCGTCTGCCGACACCGCCGGCCCGAAGGGCGACGGCCTGACGAAGCCGTCCTTCAGCCCGCCGCGCAGGAAATTGATCATCGGTTTGCCGTCGAGGGTCGCCTTGACGATCTGTGTGTAGGGCGTCTGCCAGTCCCACTCCGCACCGGTCAGGTAGCCCTTCGGCGCCAGCTTGGCCTGGCTGGCGTGGTAGCCGCAGCTGTACACGCCGCGGCGCTCGGCGGTCTCGACGATCACCTTGGGACTGTCCACGTGACAGGTCAGCACATCCACGCCCTGATCGATGAGGCTGTTGGCCGCCTCGGCCTCCTTGACCGGCAGCGACCAGTCGCCGGTGAAGATCACCTTCACCGTCGCCTTCGGGTCCACCGAGCGCGCACCGAGCAGGAAGGCGTTGATGTTGCGCAGCACCTGCGGAATCGGCTTTGCGGCGATGAAGCCGAGCTTCTTGCTCTTGCTCGCCGAGGCCGCCGCGATGCCGTCCAGGTACTGGCATTCGTCGATGTAGCCGAAGAAGCTGCCCACGTTCTTCGGGTGCTTGCCCGCCGTCCACAGGCCGCCGCAGTGGGCGAAGCGCACGTTCGGGTATTTCTCGGCCATCTTCAGCACGTGGGGGTCGAAGTAGCCGAAGGAGGTGGCGAAGATCAAGGTGGCCTTGTCCTGGTTGATCATGGCCTCCATGGTTTTCTGCACGGCCACCGTCTCCGGCACCTTCTCTTCCTCCACCACCTTCACGCCGGGCATCTTCTTCAGCACCGCCACCGCCTGGGCCTGGGCCTGGTTGTAGCCGAAGTCATCCCGCGGGCCGACGTAGATCACGCCGACCACCAGCTTGTCGGCCGCGCCGGCCAGGCCGATGCCGAAGGGCAAGGCACTGGCCGCGGCACCGGTGCCGAGGATGCGGAGGATGTCGCGACGGCCGGCGGAGAAACGGGTTTGAGACATGGTTGTTCTCTCTTTCGTTGGGGGTTCAGGACAAGGTCGGGTCGGAAAGCGGCGCCGCCGCGCGCTGATGCGCGCGCCAGCCACCGCTGGCGGAAATATCCTGGGCGCCGGCCAGGGCGGCACCCTCGCAGATGAAGCCCTTCACCTGCCGGCCGTCGGCGAGGATCAGCGTGCCGATGCCCAGCGGCGGCGGAATCTCGGCGACGAAGCTGCCGAACAGGCGCAGCGGCATCTCCCACACTTCCACCTCGATGGCGTACCCCTCGCCGCTCACCCGTTCGAGCCCGGGCTTGGGCGGCACGGTGCCGGGCAAGGCGTGCAGGCGGTAGAGCGGCGCGGTGCGCGTGGTCTCCACCAGCCGGGCGGCCCGTTCGAGGAGCTGCCAGTTGAGCGGCAGACCGCTCAGGTGGGCGCCGACCACGGCGACCTGCACGGTGGCCTCCCGCAGCGGCAGGGCCGGCAAGGGCTGCTCCTTGCGCGGCGGCGCCGCTTCGGTCAGGCCTAGTCGCCGATGCAGCACGCTTTCCCAACGGCGCCCGGTTTCTGCCAGCAAATGATCGGCGCCGGACGGGCCTATCAGGGTGACGCCCGCCGGCAGGCCATCACTGCGGAACGGGCCCGGCAAGGCCAACGCCGACAGGCCGAGGAGATTGACGAAATTGGTGTAGCGCCCCAGCCAGGCGTTGCGCTCGATGGGCTGCTGGTCGATCTCCCGCCGCGTGTAGTGGGTCGGCGTGGTCGGCACCAGCAGCACGTCCACCTGCTCGAAGACCTGATGGCAGGCCGGCGCCAGCGCTTCCAGCCGATAGCGACCGCGGAAAGCATCGGCGGCGGACTGGGTATCGGCGCGGCCGATGATCGACGCCACGATCGGGTCAAGGCTCGCATGTGGTGTGTCGAGAAAATCGCCCAGCGCAGCCCGTCGCTCGGCCACCCACGGCCCGTCGTAGAGCAGCGCCGCCACTGCGTGGAAAGGTTCCAGATCCACATCCACAAGGCTCACGCCGGGCAGGCCCTGCACCGCAGCAAGGGCCGCCTCGAAAGCCTTCCGGGCCTGCGCGTCGAGTTCCCCCTGCAGCCCGATTGGCACGCCAACCGCGATGCCGCGTGGCTTGAGCCCATGGGCGGGAACCGCCCCGTCCGCGGTGACCGCCAACACCTGCCAGGCATCCGCGACGGTGTGAGCGAAGATCGACACACAGTCCAGGCTGCGACAGGCCGGCACCACGCCGCCGGTACCGATCAGCCCCGGCGTCGGCTTGAGTCCGACCAGATTGCAGAAGCCCGCCGGCACCCGGCCCGACCCGGCCGTGTCCGTGCCGAGCGCGAAAGCCACGTGCCCGAGCGCAGTCGCCGCCGCCGAACCGGAGCTCGAACCGCCGGAGATGTAGTCCGGGTGGAAGGGATTGCACACTGCACCGTAGGGCGAGCGGGTGCCGACCAGGCCGGTGGCGAACTGGTCGAGGTTGGTCTTGCCCAGCGCGATGGCACCAGCCTCCTCCAGGCGCCGCACCGCGTCAGCCGAGCGCTCGGCCAGGTAAGCGAATTCGCGGCAGGCGGCGGTCGTCCTGAAGCCCGCCACGTCGATGTTGTCCTTCACTGCGAAGGGCACGCCGAGCAGCGGCCGGCGGGCCACCGCGGCCACCGGGTCGGCCAGCAGGCTGGCATCCATATCCGCCAACCGCTCGCGCAGATCGGCGTGGGACGCCACGCTGATCCACACGGCCGGATCGTCGGCGGCAGCGATCCGTGCCAGCAGCGCACGAACCAGGCCGCCTGGAAGGAAATGCCCGCTCCGGTAGCCTTCGAGCAGGGAATCGATCGTCAATACACGTGGCAGGCTGGCATTCACGGTAAGCACCCAAACTTGGATACAAGACAGAATCCAAGTTAGCAGCATGTATGCCAGTTAAATCACGGATCGCCTCTCCATAAGAATCATGAACTTACGAGCATGCGTGAAACGACATCTCATGCGGCAGCGCACCATCAACGGGAAATTCCCGGAGCGAGGCACGTTCCCGGTGCATTTCGGCAAACCGCCGGCCGCCGCAGTGCGCCGGACAGGCGTAACATTCGGCCCCCTGAATCCACCTGCCGCCACAGGAGCTCCCCATGCGCCGCCTGACCGCCACCAGCAGCCGTCGCGACCTCCTCGTCCTCGCCTTGCCGGCCGTCGCACTGGTCATCGCCGCCTTCGTACTGGCCTGGCAGTTCGTGCGGCCCGCGCCACCGAAGAAGATCGTCATCAGCACCGGCGCCGCTGGGGGCGCCTACCAGTTCTTCGGTGAACGCTACAAGGCCAAGCTGGCCCAGGAAGGCATCGAGGTGGAGCTGCGCCCCTCCACCGGCGCCGTCGAGAACCTGATGCGCCTGAAGACCGACGACAGCGTAGACGCGGGCTTCGTGCAGGGCGGCATCGCCAATGAACCGGAATCAGAGGATCTGGCGACTCTCGGCAGCATGTACCTGGAGCCGGTGTGGGTGTTCTACCGGGGCAGGGACGACTACGAGCGACTGACTCAACTGAAGGGCAAGAAGATCGCCGTCGGCGTACAGGGCAGCGGCGCCCAGCTCTTCGCGCTGCAACTCCTGTCCGCCAACGGCTTCGCCACCCACGACCCGACGCTGGTGGCCATTGGTGGCATGGAGGCGGTGGACGCCCTCAAGCGCGGCGACGTGGATGCTTTTTTCGTGGTCGGCGCGCCGCAGGCGCCGGTGGTGGAGGCCTTGCTCCACACGGAGGGCATCAAACTGCTCGATTTCGTCCAGGCGGAAGGCTACGTGCGCCACTTTCCGCACCTGTTGACGGTCACCCTGCCCCGCGGCGCCATCGACATTGCCAGCGACCGGCCGGCCAGGGACATCCACCTGCTCGCCGCCACCGCCAATCTGGTGGTCAAGGCCGACATCCATCCGGCCATCGTCACCCTGCTCCTCAAGCACGCCCGCGAGATCCACAGCGCGTCGGGCCTGCTGCAGGCGGCCGGCGCCTTCCCGGCGCCGCAGGATCACGCGCTGCCGCTGCACCCGTCGGCACGCCGTTTCTACGAGAGCGGCCCACCCTTCCTGCAGCGCTACCTGCCGTTCTGGCTGGCGGTGCTGATCGACCGCCTGACCGTCATGCTGCTGCCGCTGGTGGCGGTGGTGATTCCCCTCTCCAAGGTGCTGCCGGGTATCTACAACTGGCGCATCCGCTCCCGCATCTACCGCTGGTACGGCGAGCTGAAATACCTGGAGAACGAACTCGACCAGGCCCCCACCGCTACCCACAACGCGGACGCCATCGACGCCTTCATCCTGCGTGTCGACCGAATCGAGCAGCACGCGCTGCACCGCAAACTGCCCCTCGCCTTCAGCACCGAGCTGTACACCCTGCGCGAACACATCGCGCTGGTGCGTGGCCGTCTGCAACGCCTTGCGGAAACTGCCACAGGCTCGGGAAAGTCCAATTGATAAACTCGTCGTGCAGGCGGCCATCCGACCGCCGACACGACGCATATGAGCCACACCATGAGTCCCCATCTCGATCTCACCGCCCCCTACGCCCCGCTGGTCCACCGCATCGAAAAGGAAGCCACCGTCGAGAACGGCCAGATCCTGCGCATCGACCACTTCCTGAACCACCGCATCGAGCCGGCCTTCATCTTCGAACTGGCCCACGAACTGGCGCGGCGCCTGTCCTTCTTCCAGCCCAACGTGATCCTCACCGCCGAGGCGAGCGGCATCGCGCCGGCGCTGATCGTCGCGCAGACCCTCAGCGTGCCGCTGGTGTATGCCAAAAAGTATTCGCCGCAGGTTGAAGCGCCGGCGATCTCGCGGATCATCCCGTCGCCGACCAAGGGCGGCCACACCCGGCTGGTGATCTCCCAGCGCTACATCAAGGCCGGCCAGCGGGTCGTCATCGTGGACGACTTCCTCGCCAACGGCCGCACTGCCACCGCGCTGATCGACATGGTGCGGGAAGCCGGTGCCGAGGTGCTGGGCGCCGGCTTCGTGGTGGAAAAGCGCTTCAAGCAGGGCCGCGAGCACATCGAGGCGCTGGGCGTGCCGGTGTCGACGCTGGCCCAGGTGGAGCGCCTGGAGCACGGCCACGCCGTCCTGACGCAACCGGCAGAGTAAGTCCAGTTACTTGGACAGCGGATAGAACAGCTGCTCGTTGCCGATGCGATAGGCCGAGATCGCCCGCCGGCCGTCCGCCGACGTGAGCCAGGCGATGAACTGCTCGCCAGCTGCCTTCCTGACGTGCGGATGTCTGACGGGGTTCACCAGCATCACGCCATAGGGGTTGTAGAGCTTGGGATCGCCCGCGTACAGGATGGTCAGGTCCTGCCGGTTCTTGAAGCTGGCCCAGGTGCCCCGATCGGCCAGCGTGTAGGCGCCCATGCCGGCCGCCATGTTCAGCGTCGGCCCCATGCCGGAGCCAGCCTCCTTGTACCAGCCCTGCCCCTTCGGGTCGACGCCCGCCGACTGCCAGAAGCGCAGTTCGGCAGAATGGGTGCCGCTGCGGTCGCCGCGGGACACCCACAGACTGCCCTTGCGGGCGATGCGCGCAAAGGCGTCCGTCGCATCCTTCGCCCCTTTCACGCCCGCCACGTCGGCCACCGGGCCGACCAGCACGAAGTCGTTGTACATCACGTCTTTACGCTCGACGCCATAGCCGTCGGCGACGAATTTGTCCTCGGCGGGCCGGTCGTGCACCAGCACCACATCGGCGTCGCCGCGCCGGCCCACGTCCAACGCCTGGCCGGTGCCGAGGGCCACGACCTTCACGGCAATGCCGCTTTCCTTCTCGAAGATCGGCAGGATGAAATTGAACAGCCCCGACTGCTCGGTGGATGTGGTGGACGCCACCACGATGGTTTCGCCGGCCTGCGCCGCCGAAACCAGCGCCGCCAGGCCCAGCACAGCAGATCTGAGGAACTTCAAAACGCCATACGCCATGGTAGTTCTCCCTGGATGTAGAGCCGCGCGGCCTGGGAGGCCGGGCGGGCGAAGAAACGCTGGACCGGCGCGTGCTCGCAGACACGGCCGGCGTCCATGAACACCACGTCGTCGGCAAGCCGGGTGGCCTGGCCGAGGTTGTGGGTGGTCATCAGGATGCGCGTGCCCTCGGTACGGATCTCCCGCACGATGCGCTCGATGGCCTCCACCGAGGACGGATCAAGGCTGGCGGTCGGCTCGTCGAGGAGCAGCAGGCGCGGCCGCGTCACCCAGGCCCGCGCCAGTGCCAGGCGCTGACGCTCTCCGCCGGACAAGCCACGGGCGCCGTCGTCGGCGCGATGAGCGAGACCGACCCGTTCGAGCACCGCACGGGCCCTTTGCCGCCGCTCCGCCGCCGGCACACGCTGCGGGCGCAGCGCCAGCTCCACGTTGCCGAGCACCGAATCGCGCAGCATCTTCGGTTGCTGGAAAACCATCGCCACGCCGAACTCGGGACGGGCCCCTGCGCCCCACTCGCCCCATTCAATTTCGCCACTGTCCGCTTCGAGCAGCCCGCACAGGGTCCGAAGGAACACGCTCTTGCCCGCCCCGTTGGGGCCGAGCAGGATCGTGATGCCCTCGCCGCCCAGCTCCATACTCAGCCCGTCGAGCACCCGGCGTCCGCCGGCCTGCCAGCAAAGTTCGTGGATGCGCAGCGGAAACAGGGATGGCGTCGGTGCCAGGTCGGCCGCCCTCATGCGTAACGCCTCAGCGCCCATTGCCGCAGCCCGTGGGCGAGACCGTTGAGCAACAGGATCACCGACAGCAGCACCAGGCCCAGCGCGATGGCCAGTGGCAGGTCGCCCTTGCTGGTCTCCAGCGCAATCGCGGTGGTCATCGTGCGGGTGGAGCGGTCGATGTTGCCGCCGACGATCATCACCGCGCCCACCTCGGACATGGCCCGCCCCAGCCCGGCCAGCACCGCCACCAGCAGGGAATGGCGGCAGTCGTGGAGCAGCACGCGCACGCTGTCGAACCAGCCGAAACGCATCGCCGTCAGCTCCTCCTCGTATTCCCGCCAGGCATCCTCGACGACCTGCCGGGCAATGGCCGCCATCAGCGGCACCACCAGCAGGCTCTGGGCGACGACCATCGCCGTCGGCGAATACAGCAGGCCCAACCCACCCAACGGCCCGGAGCGCGACAGCATCAGATAGACCACCACGCCCACCACCACCGACGGCAGGCCCATGCAGCCGTTGAGGATCACCACCAGCGCCGTCCGGCCGGGAAAGCGCCCGACACCCAGGCAGGCACCCAGCGGAAGGCCGACCAACGTGCCGAACAGCACCGCCAACCCACTGACCTGCAGGGACAGCAGCACGATCCCGGCAACCCGCTGGTCGAAACCGGCAAGCAAGGCGAAGGCATCGGCAAAGGCCTGCGTGAGTCCGTTCATGCGCAGAAAGATACCGGCTCAGCCGCCGCCGCGCTGCATCGCGAGATCGATGCGGGCCAGCAGCGCCGCGCGCGCGGCGGGGTCGCCCGCCGTGAAGCGCAGGCGCGCATGCAGCACTGGCAGGCGGAACAGGCCGATGCAGCGCTCCGGCATCTCGCTGAGTTCCACCTCCAGCACAGCGCGGCCGTCGTCGGCGCGCAGCCGGCCCGGTTCAAGCGCACTGACGCCATCCGGCAAAGCCAGCCGCAGGCCCCGTTCAAACTCCGCCGGCGTCGCGCCGACCTCCCGCACGAAGCCCTCCGGCGCGCACACATCCTCCCCCCGCAGCAAGCATCAGCCTCCGGCAATCGGCGGCCAGATGGCGAGTTCGTCGCCCTCCTGCAGCGCGTGTTCGGGGCGCCCGGCGGGCGCGACGTAATGGCCGTTCACCAGCACCAGATGCGCGCTCTTCTCCGGCAGTTGATAACGCGCGATCAGGTCGCCGACCGTCGTGCCGGACGGCACGTCGAGCTCGATGCGGTTGCCGCGCCGCTCGGCCGGCAGGTAGTCGGACAGCGACGCGAACAGCTTGAAGACGACTCTCATGCGAAGGCGGCCACCGGGTGATGACGGGCCACCGAGTCCGGCTGGGTCGCCGCCAGGTAGGCCTCGAAGAAGCGTTGTGGCGCGTGCAGCAGCACGTCCTTCCACGGGCCTAGCTTGAGCTTGCCCTGGATCAGCCCCCGCAGCGCACCCACGTGCTGGGTCATGCCGATGGAAGTGGCGCCAATCAGCACGTCGTCCTTGAATTGCAGGCTGAGGTAGCGGTATGCCGCCTCGTCCACATGCTCGACGCCCTGCCCGTCCGGCTCGCCCCACCATTGCCCGAAGGACGTGGAGATCAGCCCCAGGGTGTCGAGCACGTTGATCGCCAGCACGCCCGGCATGCGCGCATCGCCGCCGGCCATGTTGACCGCTGCCACACGGGCCTGGTCGGCCGCGTTGGGCTGGATCGCCGACACCAGATGGGCGCCGGTGAACAGGTCCGGCGCCTCGGCCACATCGCCGGCCGCGAAGACGCCCGGCACCGAAGTCTCCATGCGCGCATCCACCAGCACGCCCTTGGCCACATGCACCGGCGTCGCATCCAGGAAGGCGATGTTGGGCGCCACGCCGGCCGCGACGATGAGCAGGTCGCAGGGCAGCAGGTCGCCGGTGGACAGCTTGACCGTCAGCGGGGCGCCGCCGGCATCGCCACGTTCGATGCGCTCAACCCCCGCCGACGTGACGACGCGGATGCCCTGCTCCTGCACCCAGCGCTTGATCATGCCGCCGGCCTTGGGCGTCATCATGCGCGGCACCATGCGGTCGCCCATCTCGACGACGGTCAACTCCACGCCGCGCTTGGCCAGCGCCTCCATGATGATGCAGCCGATGAAGCCGGCGCCGAGCTGGATCACCCGCGCGCCGGGCTTGGCATGGGCGGCAATCGCCCGCGCGTCGGCCAGCGTCCAGCAGGTCTGCACCTCCGGCAAATCCACGCCGGGAATCGGCGGGCGCACCGGGTGGGAGCCGGTCGCCACCAGCAGGCGGTCGTAGCTCTCGAAGTGCCCGTCGGCGAACAGCACCCGCTGCTGCGCGGTATCCAGCGCCACCGCCCGCGCGTTCAGCTGGCGCACGCCGAGCTTGTCGAAGTGGTCCGGCGTCTTGCGCAGCCAGGTGCCGGATTCGTCGATGTTGCCTTCCAGCAGGTAAGGAATCGCCATCCGCGAATAGGACGGCTCGTTCTCGCAACCGACCATCACGATCTCGTCGCGCGGCGCGGCACGGCGCAGGGCTTCGACGGCCACCACGCCCGCCGGCCCATTGCCCAGGATCAGGTGTTTCATCGGGGAATCCTCGGTTCAGGATCGCGCCGACGCGTGCCGCGAGGCGGCGTCGGCGCAGGACACAGGAAGGGACAGAAAGATGGCGGAACGCCTGCCCCGCCATCCCGCTCGTCAGAGCCCCAGGCGCTCCAGGGTTTCGGCGGTCGGCACCCCGTCCGGCGTCCACCCGCGCAGCTTGTAGTACTCCGGCAGCATCGTCGCCAAACCGTTCACCAGGCCCTTGGCCGGACCGGTCTTGGCCGGCTCGGTAGTCAGGCGCGGCGGCAGGTTGTCGTCCTTGCTGGTCAGGCCCGCCGCGTTGTTGAAGAGGCGCTCCATGTTCCAGATCCGCTCGCCCATCGCGTTGAGCTTTTCCATCGACCAGTCGCCTTCGCAGGCCGCCTCGATCTGCGGCTGCACGTCGGCCACCGTCCACGCGAAGGACGTAAACACACAGATCCCCGCCGCGTCGAACACCGCCGTCGCGTCCTGGAAGGCCTTCACCAGCTCCGGCTTGCCGTCGGTGGTGAGCGGATCGGTCTTGACCGGAATGCCCAGCACTTCCGACGCCACCGTGTAGCCACGCAGGTGGCAGGCGCCCCGGTTGGACGTGGCGTAGGCCAGGCCCATGCCCTGGATGCCTCGGGCGTCGTAGGCCGGGAATTCCTGGCCCTTGACGGTCATCGACAGTTCCGGGTGGCCGTACTTGGCGCATAGCCGCCGGGAGCCCTGGCCGATTTCCTTGCCGAAACCCTCGCCGCGGGCGGTCATCTCGGCCAGGCGCGCCAATGCCTCGGCGGAGCCGAAAGGCGCCTCGGTGCCGAGCTGCTCCTTGGTCAGCACGCCCATCTCGTAGAGCTCCATCACCGCGCCGATGGTGGCGCCGAAGGAGATCGGGTCCATGCCCTGCTCATTGCACAGCAGGTTGGCGTACTGCAAAGCCTCCAGGTCGCCAACACCGTTGGCGGCGCCCAGCGCCCAGGCCGCTTCGTACTCCAGGCCGCCGGAGGCCCCCCAGTACTTGGGATTGTTGACCACCGTGAAGTGGCCCTTGTCGATCTCGGCGATGCGCCCGCAGGCGATGGTGCACCCGAAACAGGCCGCATTGGTGACCAGCTGCGGCTTGCCGTCGGTGGGCCGCTTCTCGTGCATCGCCTCGGCGGAGATCTTGCCCGCATCCTCGAACTGCACGTCCTTGTGGTTGCGGGTCGGCAGCGCGCCGATCTCGTTGATGACGTTCATCAACACCTGGGTGCCGTACTTGGGCAGGCCCTGGCCAGTCACCGCATTGTCGGCGAGGATCTTCTTCTTCTCGCTGGTGATCTTCATGAAGGCCTTCATGTCCTTGATGCCGGACACGCCCTTGGTGCCGCGCAGGGCCACCGCCTTCAGGTTCTTCGAGCCCATCACCGCGCCGACGCCGGAACGCCCGGCGGCCCGGTGCAGGTCATTGACGATGCACGCGAACAGCACCTGGTTCTCGCCGGCCAGGCCGATCGACGACACGCGGATCAGCGGGTCCTGGTGGTGATGCTTGATCGCCTCCTCGGTCTCCCAGCAGCTCTTGCCCCACAGGTCGCTCGCATCGATCAGCTCGGCCTTGTCGTTCTCGACATACAGATACACCGGCTTCGGCGAACGGCCCTCGAAGATGATCATGTCCCAGCCGGCAAACTTCATCTCGGCACCGAAGAAGCCGCCGGAGTTGGAGCACGCCACGGCGCCCGTCAGCGGGCCCTTGGTGACCACCGTGTAGCGCCCGCCGGTGGACGCCATCGTGCCGGTCAGCGGCCCGGTGGACATGATCATCTTGTTGTCCGGCGACAGCGGATCGACCTTCGGATCGATCTCCGACACCAGGTACTTGGTCGCCAAGCCACGGGAGCCAAGGTATTCGTCGGCCCATTCCATGTTGAGCGGTTCTTCCTTGCAGGTGCCGGCGCTGAGGTCGACGCGCAGCACTTTCCTGTTCCAGCCCATGGTCGCCTCCTTATTCCGTGACGGCCGTGTTGGCCTTGGCAGCCCACGCCCGCATGCGGTCGAGGCCGGTCCAGTCCGCGTCGATATAGGTGATCGCACCGGTCGGGCACGCCGTCGCACAGGCCGGATCGCCGCCGCACAGGTCGCACTTCTGGACCTTGCCGGTGTCCTGGTTGTAATTGACGGTGCCGAAGGGGCACGCGATGGTGCACACCTTGCAGCCCACGCAGACGTCGTCGAAGACCTGCTTGGCGCCCGTCGCCGCATCGACGCGGATCGCGTCCACCGGACAGGCGTTGAGGCACCACGCCTCGGTGCACTGGGTACAGGTATATGGCACCTTGCGCCCCTCGGTCTCGAAGCTGAAGACCTTGATGCGCGACTTGGAAGGATTGATGACCCCGGTGTGCTCCACGGAACATGCCATCTCGCATTGCAGGCAGCCGGTGCACTTCTTGGGATCAATGTGCAGAGATTTCCACATCGAACGATTCCTCCTCCTGATGGATCGTGAACCGGCCAGTGCGGCCACTACTGGGCCGAAGGTTCGCTCCGTGGAGCGCCTCAAACATCCGCCGGGCTCTATCTCCCACCATGGCCCACCCGAAATGGGCCGCGTGTCTTTTGAGAATACGCCGGAGTGTCGCGAAGTCAATGCGCGGCGCGGCAAGGCTGGAGCTGCGGGTGTGAAACCAGGAGGAAGTGCCATGAAACAGCTTGTCCGCATCGGTCTCGACATTGCCAAATCCGTCTTCCAGCTCCACGGTGTCGATAGCCACGGCAAACCGGTCTGCAAAAGGACCTTATCCCGCGGCGAAGTCCTGACCTTCTTCGTCAGCCTGCCGTCGTGTCTGATCGGAATCGAAGCTTGCGCCGGACCCCACTACTGGGCTCGGGAACTGATCAAACTGGGGCACGATGCGCGGCTCATGGCGGCGCAATTCGTCAGCCCCTACCGCAAGAGCGGCAAGAACGACGCCAACGCTGCCGAAGCGATCTGCGAAGCCGTGGGCCGGCCCAACATGCAGAACGGGCGGCAGTTTGCCGCCTGGTTGGGGCTCACGCCCCGGCAAAGCTCCAGCGGCGGCAAGACCCGGCTTGGCGCCATCAGCAAGCGAGGGGATGTGGTGCTGCGGACCTTGCTGATTCACGGCACGAGATCAACCTTGCGCCTGACGGCCGGCAAGGAGGACAGGAAAAGCCGCTGGGCCGAGGCCCTGAAATCGAGAGCATGCAACAATTTGGCTGCTGTTGCCTTGGCAGCCAGGAATGCCCGGATCATCTGGGCGATGCTGGCTCGGGGAACCGAGTACCGAGTGGCCGCCTGAACCATAGAGGCTGTCGATCTTCAACCGCAGTACCAGTGATTTCCCACCGTAGGTTTGCGAGCGAAAGTGTTGATGGAATGACGGATCAAACCGACACGGAAAGAGCCTGATAACGTTGTTGGCCGCGCCAGGCCGTTTAACTAATGAGGCTTCCGTGGTGCGTATGTCATCAGGGCCGGCGCCGACGGGTGCCATAGTAGGCCGGATAGATTCCTGCAGGCTTGTCCATCAAACCAACAACACATTCATCTTGCAAAATCGGGGGAGTCCATAGATACAACGTTAGGCTTCAGGAGCATGAGCGTTCAGACCTTCACTGACCTATATCAACGCACGGTTGAGGAACGGCCGATTCTTGCCGTGTTTCTTTCGGGGCATTTAGCAATCGAGTACCTCTTGAGGAAGTTGATTACGATTTACGACCCCGCGCTAGGTCGGATCTCGGATGAGTTGAGCCACGCTAAGCTTCTTGCTCTCAATGCAGACGTGGGAACAATCACCGGCAAGCAGCGCGAGGTGCTGACGCGAATCAACAAAATACGGAATAGATTCGCGCACGGAATTCTGTATGAGCCGACTGTGAATGAACTAAGAGAATTATTTGATCTTGCGGCTGCGGCTTTCACGGACCTTACTGACGGGATTTCGCAAGGAGTCGAAGAGTTGGCGACTTGTATCGATGTCCAATCGCTAGAAAATTACGTTATCCAAGAACTCTTCATCCAGATTTGTTATGACCTCCATGAGGAGTACATCTCGCGAGGGGGAGACATTGAAGAATTTTAATGTGTTGGCCCAACAATCCGCTCCACCGGACCGCCGGCCAGCTTCGCTGTCCGCCGTCCGGCGAGCGTGAACGTTAGAGGCCTCCAGTCCATGTCATGCGAGAAGTGCAAAGACCTTTGCGTGCGGTTTGCAATTCGGCAGCCTCATGAGTTGCGCCGAGCAATTCAAATCGCGAAGCAAAACCTCGATGACGGCACTATCACAGAGGAGCCCAACCCCGATCCAATTTCGCAAGTCACATTTGCGGCCCTGGCCAAAGGGGAGCAGTGGGACGACATTGTTGGCTATCGTTTCCGCTGTAGTTCATGCGGTGAGTTGTTTTCATTACATGCCGAGACGTATCACGGCAGTGGTGGTTACTGGGAACCAGAGAACAGAAAGTCGATTCGTGAAAACCTCTAACATGGCTCTAAGGACTTCCCCGTCAAGCACCATTTTCCAATGACCGGCCGCCAGGCCGGTTTTCCTTTCCTGCCTCCCTGCTTTTGTTTCCTGACGCCTGCACACACGCAACGGATCGGACAGACAGACTGCCTCTCTCTAATCGGCCTTGATCGGGTCTCGCCCCGGGGCCATGCGACTAACCGCACCAGCAGGCCTCAATCGTTCATCGGCGGGATCAGGGAAACAGGGATCAGCCGTTTCTCTCATTGATCCGCCATCAGGTTAGCCAGGCTCTCTGCTGGTCGGTCTGACCTGTTCGTCTCTCGCTGATGTGCAGTTGCCATTGCTCGGTTGTGCTCAGCCCCGTTGCCAGGCCTGTGGGTTGTAGGACTCGCCCCCCCCCGCGTCAGAATAGTTGTCGCCTCGATAGAATCCTAAATTCGGGGGCGATGATGAGAGAACGACGTGGCGCGATACGGACAGGAATTCAAGGATAGGGCGGTGGCGAGATTGTTGCCGCCGGAGAGCGCGACGGTGGAGGCCGTTGCGCGTGAGATCGGCGTGGGCGTAGCGACGCTGGAGCGTTGGCGCAGTGATGCGCTGTCCAGGCCCGCTCGCGAGCGGGCCTGGACAGCGGCGGCCCGGTTCGAGGCGGTGCTCACCACCGCGGCCCTCGATGAGACGGCCCGGAATGCCTGGTGCCGGGAGCACGGGGTTTATCCGCAGGATCTAGCCCAATGGCGTCAGGCAGCCACGCAAGCCTTGGCAACACCCGAGGAGGCCCGTGCCAGTCCCTTGCAGACCAAGCAGGATCGGCGTCGCATCAAGGAGCTCGAGCGGGAATTGCGCCGCAAGGAGAAGGCCCTGGCGGAGGCGGCAGCCCTGCTGGTGCTTTCAAAAAAGCTCGAGGCGATCTTTCCGAAGGACAGGGACGAGGACGCATGATCGGCCTGGAAGATCGCCGGATGAAGGTCCGGAACATTGAAGCCGCCCAGCACGCCGGGGCGCGTCTTGACGCGGCCTGCAAGGTGGCGGGCATCACGCTGCGTACGCTGCAGCGCTGGAAACGTGAGGACGGCCTCGTGCGCGGGGACCTCAGACCGGCAACGCTGCGCCCCCGGCCTGCCCACGCCCTCACCGAGGCGGAGCGGCATGCGCTCTTGCAGGTAGCCAACGACGCCCGCTTTGCCGACCTGCCGCCAGCGCGCATCGTTCCGATGCTGGCCGACGAAGGCGTCTATCTGGCCAGCGAATCGACCTTCCACCGCCTCCTGCGCGAAGCGGGCCAGACGACGCATCGGGGGCGTGCCAAAGCCCCCGCAGCCTCTCGCCCACCGAGCACCCACATCGCCACCGCACCGCGCCAGGTGTGGTGCTGGGACATGACCTATCTGCCGGCCACGGTAGCCGGGCGCTGGTTCCATCTGTATCTGATCCTGGATCTCTACAGCCGCAAGATCGTCGGCTGGGAAGTGCACGGCACCGACGCCGCCGAACATGCCGCCCATCTGGTGCGTCGCACGGCGCTGGCTGAAGGGATCGCCGCCCTGGCGGACAAGCCCATCCTGCACGGCGACAACGGCGCGACGCTCAAGGCCACCACGGTGCTGGCGATGCTCCACTGGCTGGGTATCAAGCCTTCCTACTCGCGGCCCCGGGTCAGCGATGACAATGCTTACGCCGAAGCGCTGTTCCGCACGGCCAAGTACCGACCCGAGTTTCCGGCAAGGGGATTCGAGGATCTGGAAGCCGCCCGATCCTGGGCCAGCGGTTTCGTGCAGTGGTACAACGTCGAGCATCGCCACAGCGGCATCCGCTACGTGAGCCCGGCCCAGCGCCATGCGGGCGAGGATCACGCGATCCTGGCGGCGCGTCACGCACTCTATGCCCAGGCCCGAGCGCGCCATCCTGCGCGCTGGACGGGCAACACCCGGGACTGGTCACCCATCACCGTGGTGACTCTCAATCCCGAGCGAGACGTAGTTGTTGCCATGGGGAATAAACAGCAAAGAGCTGCATGAATCAGGCGACAACTAGCTTGACGCGCGCCGGCCCTTGGCCAGCACCGCCCACAGTTGCCGGGCGTGCTTGTTGGCGATGGCGACCAAGGTCTTGTGGTAGCCGATCCGTCCGTTGAGCACGACGATCCGCTGTTGCAGACGAGTCAATTTTTCAGGAGATTCCCGCCGCTGCTTTCGAAGCGTCGCCGCCAAGACGCTACGCGCACCTTGCACAAGCAGGGTGCGCAAGTAGTCGTCCCCTCGCCGCGTGATCCGACCAAGCTTCGTCTTGCCCCCGCTGCCCGACTGACTGGGCGCGAGGCCGAGCCACGCTCAGCATCAGCTCTGTCGTTCTTGACCGACTGGCGCTTGCGGTAGGGGCGGACGAACTCGGCAGCCATCAGGCGCGGCGCCAGGCCCAGACGCTGCGCCGTGCGGCCCCAGTGGTGGGCGCTGCCACACGCTTCCATACCGATCACTGTGCCCGTCGGCAGCGTGCTGAGCCACGTCAGAAAGCCCGATCGGTTGAACTCCCGCCGTTCCACGATCCGACCGGTGCAGTCCGCCACGCAGGCCACGAAGACGTTCTTTGCCAGATCCACACCAACAGTCGTAGTATCCATTTTGACTTCCCTCCTCGCCGTTTCAGATTGAGCTTAAGCAATTCAATCTTGGCACTTGGATGCCGGGTGGCAAGCCCACCGGGCGGGTGGGGGAAGTCCTTTTGTAGTCATTCCACCGGACCTGCGCGAAAAGCAGCGCGGGCCGGTGAGTTCAGACGTTAGGCGTCACCCGACCGGGTGCGTCCCAGGCTCTCTTGCAGGATCAAGACAATGACCGCTTCGCCAGCAGTTGAAACTGTCACAGTGAAGTCCCTTGGCGAGTTGATCGCTGTCGTCGCGGAAGACACGCTCCGCGAGAATCAGACGTACTGGTACAGAGGCCAGCATGATGCTCAATGGGGTCTACTACCGAGCATCTACCGGCAAGGCGGCAACCGACAGCAGGCGGGCCGCTTTGAACGTCACTTGGCCCACACCTTTCGCTCTCGCGCGGGCATGCGACACGGTCATACACCGAGTTTTGAGGATGTGCCGGGCTGGATCTCCCTAATGCAACACTACGGCGTACCCACGCGCCTGCTCGACTGGTCGCGGTCACCGCTCATCGCATGCTACTTCGCCATCGAGCGCTACTTGTACGAGCCAAGTGTCAAGGCTGTCGATGCATGCGTCTGGGCTCTTGATCCCTACACTCTGAATGCATTGCAACAGCGCGGCGAGTTCACCGTCACAATTGATTCCGGCAAATGCCGCGACCTAATTGAGGGCGCGTTCTACCACGATGGCGGCGTTGAAGACGAAGTAATTCAGGCCGTGTTGGCATCTGAAACCGATATGCGAATGTTTGTTCAGCAAGGTGCGTTCACGATTCACAACACATCTACTCCGCTTGATGCGCTCCCTCTAAATGGACGCCCCCTGAAGAAGATCGTAGTCGCCGCTGCCGGTGTGCATTCGGTGGCAAATGAACTAGCAGTGTGCGGGTTCCGCAAAGGTGACATCTATCCGGATCTCCAAAACTTAGCCCGTGATCTCTCGTCATTCCGCATTGCCAAGCAAAGTGACGCCTAACCCTTTCTAAGGGAGACGCTGAAGAAATCCCCGCCCAGCCTCTCCCGAGCGAGTTTCCGGCCAAGTCCATTCAAACATGCTGACCGCCAGGCATCAAAAGACCGATTTTCGAGGAGCATGCCTCCGATTTCACCGCTCAGGACGCACCTCGGGCATGCATCGCCGGCATGCGCCTTTGGGCGAGCAGCAGATTGGCGAAGCCAAACAGCGAGAACAGGTGCGCCTCGTTCTTTGCCAGCCCGCGGTAGCGGGTCTTGCGATGCCGGAAGAGGTTCTTGATCACGTGGAAGGGATGCCCCACCTTCGCCCGGATGCTCGCCTTGAGCTTCTCGAAGCGCTCCTGCAACCGACCCAACGCATCGGCGGGCAGGGCCTTGCGCACGCTGCGCTTCATCGCCACCAGCCATTCAACGGTCTTGCCCTGGTTCTCGGGGCGTTTCTCGACGCCTTGGTAACCCGCATCACCGAACACGGTGTGCTCCTTGCCGTGCAGCAGGGCATGGGCCTGGCTGATGTCGCTGGTGTTGGCGGCTGTCGTGACCAGCGTATGCACCAGTCCCGACTGTGCATCGACGCCGATGTGAGCCTTCATGCCGAAGTGCCAGTTGTTCCCCTTCTTTGTCTGGTGCATCTCCGGGTCGCGCGCCTTCGCTTTGTTCTTCGTCGATGGCGGGGCCGCGATCAGCGTGGCATCGACAATCGTTCCTTCACGCAGGATCAGGCCTTGTTCGGCCAGATGGGCATTGATGGCCTCGAAGATCTTGCGCGTGAGCCCGTGGGTTTCGAGCAGCCGTCTGAACTTCAGCAGCGTCGTTGCGTCCGGCGCCGACTCCCGCGACAGATCAATCCCCACGAAGCCCCGGATCGCCTGGCTGTCGTAGAGTGCATCCTCCATCCCCTCGTCGGAGAGCCCGAAGCACTGCTGGGCCACATACATGCGCAGCATCCGCGCCTGGCCAATCGGAGGGCGCCCACGGCCTTCACCCTTCGGATAGAACGGCTCGATCTCGGCCTCCAGCGCCGCCCAAGGCGTCACCGTGTTGATCCCGGCAAGAAAGCGATCGCGCCGCGTCAGCTTCTTCTTCGCGGCGTACTCCAGGTCAGAAAAGCTCGATTGCATCGATCAAGGTCTCGTAAAGGGAAGGCACTGCGGGATTATCTCGCGTGTGCTCGTGTGCCGGGGGGCGGGGAATAAATCAGTGGCTCCCTAATCATTGGCGGCGACAATATGGCCGCTGCATTTGTACTGAGCCGTGGTACGCCGATGCCGCTTGACGATGCAGTCGATGGTCTCATGAAAGTCAAAAGGGTCCTTATCGAGATCGTTGAGAGGAACAAGCCAAAAGCAGAGGGAAACGGTGATGTTTAACCATTCGCTGCAGCCGACCGGTCAAAAGCTGCGCTTTTTCCCGTCGGCTGAGCTACGACGTTAGAGCGCAATGATGTTTTCATCGAAACTGAGCATCGGAAACAAAATTCGCTTAAGTGGTGGGTACGATTACGAGCCTCGATGGCTCTCGGGAAAAGACCATGTTGATGGTCATCTCGTTAGATTCATCCCCGGCCAAAACAAAGAAGATGCTGCCGTTGTTCGGTTAGATTCGAAGATCGTGGTTGATGATTGCGCAGGTGACATCGTAATCCTTGAGCTTAGGCATGTTGGCAGCTCTTGGGAGAAGCGCGGCACAGTTCACATCGAGCTCTGCGATTTCGAGCCTGAGTCAAAGACATGGAAAGATCGTCGGCAAGGTAAGTGGGTAGAGTCTCACGCGACCTTTGAAAAAATCAGCTGATGGCCCAGCACTCTAACTATTCCGTCGAGAGGGACCACCCACAAGCTGCGCTTGTGGGTTCCCTTCGCGGCTTCGCCGCTGCGGCGGCACCTCACGTCAAACGTTAGCCGTCATGTCCGACTCATATCTCCGCTACATACCAAGTGAGCCCACACTCCTGCCTGAGCGGGCTGCGGCCTCCGACGCAGAAGCCTTCTTGCGCTCTGTGCTTCCTGATGCCGAAATGATCGAATCTCGCTTTCTTGACGAAATTCAATTCGTTGATGCCGGTGGTAATTGGGAAGGCGTTTCTTGCCCATCCTGCGGCAACGACGCCGAATCCTGGTGGTACGACGCAATGTCCGACGCCGCCGAAACACATTTCGCATCACTGGAACTGAAAGCTCCGTGCTGCGGCGCGTCTGTATCCTTAAATGAAATGGCGTCTCCGTGGCAGGTTGGTTTCGCGAGATATATTGCCGAAGCGGCAAACCCGAACTGCGCTGGCCTATCGCGCTCCCAACTCAATGAGCTCGGAGCCATCCTGTCTTGCACAGTCCGAGAGATAAAGGTGCATTTATGAGCTTGACGGCTAACACTACGGTCGAGACGCGGCTTCGCCGCTGGGACGCCGTGCCGGAGATGGCGGACCGTAGCCTCTCACCTCCACGTTGGGCCTCACAGTAAAGTCATGCGCCTACGAACGAAAGCCATGCTGTTATATCTATCTTGCGTAACAGCAACTCTCGGTCTGGCTGGCGTCCTAGTTGCCGTTTTGCCGGCATCAACCCAGGCTTTGGCCGGTGTTGTTGCCTTGATCTTTGGCATCTGTTTTGCAGTTGCTGGGTTCGCCGTTTTGGTTTGCCCACATTGCAAAGCCAGCGCAACCATCACTCCGAGCGGTACGGTTACGCCCTTTGTTGGCAATACGTGCCGTTACTGTTCAAGGGAATATTAAATGCGGCCGTTCGTGGTTCCCGGTGCGCTTGTGGGTGCGGCTCGGGTTCCGGCGCTTTGTGTGGCTTATCGTGCAGCCCTTCATTTAGCCAATTTGCCTTCACGAATCTACTGTCCGTGGCCCAACCCATCATTCCACCGGACCTGGCGCATAAAGCCGCGCAAGTCCGGTGAACTCAAACGTTGGGCAGCACCATGATCGAGATCGTGCTTGGTTCCGAATACGACGACGCGTTGTTCGATCGACTTGCTGCCGAGATCGAGGCTCTGGGCGGTTCGATCACTGACAAGGAATGGACGTTGGGCGGTAGCCAAGAAATGACCGTCTATCAGATCAAGCTGCCCAAAGGGGAGATCGAGGCTGTGGCAGAAACCTACATCGGGCTTTCACTGCGGGGGACACCTTCGCTGGTAGAGCAGCTTGCTCTCCGGGTGATGCCCAACCTTTCGCTCCAGCGGACGGCTCCGCCGCCCGCTGAGCTAATGTAGGTCAGCCGCTCATGATGAGCAATGGCCGCTTCCGTCATCTGCGCAGGACGGCACCATCACCTATTCCGGATGGCTCCGGCAAGGGCAGCCGGCTGTTGAGATAGCCCTCGGCAAAACGATGCAAACCCTGCGGCACCAGCGAAAGCCAGCGATTGAAATGAATGCCGAGCAGGCGGTTGTTGCCGGCCCGGGCGGCCAATGCTTCGGCCAGCGTGGCAAAGACCGGGTTGCTGTCGTCAAGGTCGCCGGCATTTGCCTGGGAAAAACTGTCCTGCCGGGCGTCCCAGTCGCCGCTGGCGGCGGCTGTCAGGCCGAAACCGACGGCCAACCCCGATTCGGCCAGACGCTGTTTCTGAAGATGCAGCATTGCCGGCTGAAAGAGATAGCTGTCGGTATGCCACCAACGCCCGGCCACCCGCACCTGGCTGACGGCGTGAAACAGTCTCGCCGGTAGACAGTAGTAGACCGGCAAAGGTACAGCACCGAACAGCACACGCTTGTCGAGCGCCACGAAGCGCAGCCTGGCCGGAATGCCGGCGGCGTGCAGCAAGGCACAGAACAGGTCGCCCTGGGCATTGCAGTGACCGCGCCGAAGCGCCAAGGTGTGGTCGGGCGTGACGCCTTCAAAGCCGGCAGTAAAGCCGAAGGCGATTTCATCGCGCACGAAATCGTGGATGGCGACACAGGCCGCCTCTTCCGAACGAAAGGCGCCCTGCCCCTGCAAGGTCTCAAGGACATCCGGGATGCGCATTCAACCCACTGCCACCCAAGGCGCGCGACGGATGGCGAGCCGATTCACAACCGCGTCCACACCTGGGCGACGCCGATTAGATGCACGATGCCGTAGCCAAGGCAGATAAGCGAACTCCACACCAGAAACGGCGTCGCCTGCTGGCTGGCAAAAACCAGCAAGGGCAGGATGGCGAGGCCGCGCATCAGATAGATGGCGGTAATCGCCACCAGCGCCGCTTTCTGCCTGGGCAGCGCCGTTAGAACGCCAGCTCCGGCCAGAGCATAGGCCGCCCAGGCACTTAGCACCAGAGCGATGCAGAGCGTGACGACAGCCGGATAAAGCTGGCCGGCTGCTGCGGCGCTGGCCATGTCCTCGCCGGCCCCGAAAAAGCGATACCAGGGGGCTCCGCCCCAGACGATGAGGACATGCAGCAGCGCGGCAATACCACTGAGAACGGCGCCGCCGATCAGCCAGATGTTGTACATGGCAAAACCCTCGCTAAACAACCGCGGACGCTGCAAGCGCCCCGCTCTCCCCGGCAAACCAGTGATGGCGCATGCGCACGCGAGCGCCAAGGCGCTCGAACAGCTTGCACAGGCCGTAAAAGGTGCGGTCGAAATAGATGAATTCGTCGGCCAGCCGGTCCAGGCCCTTGAGGCCGCTCATTTTGTGCATGAGCTGTTGGCCGTGCCAGGTGTAGTCGGCATGGGTGGCGAAGTCGTAGCTCTCGGCCTGCATCGGTTCGAGCAGCCAGGTGCCGAAGGGGCGCAGGATGTCGCGATAGACCTGATCATGATCGCCGCGGTGTTCCATACCCAACCGGCGATAGGTGGCGAACAGCGCCGTGGAATCGTCGTTGGCATAGGCCTGCAGCAGTTGAGGCAGGGCTTCGGCAAACACGGGCGAAATCTCGCGCACGCAACCGAAATCGATGACGGTCACGCTACCATTGGGGTGAAACAGGTAATTGCCGGGATTGGGGTCGGCGTGCAGACGGTGCAGACGCCGGGTGGAATCGACGAAGAAGTCGTAGAACTGTTGCCCGGCGCGGTCTCGCGCCGCCTGCGACGGTTGGCCGGCCAGCCAGGCATCGAGGTGCAGTCCGTCGGCCATTTCCGTGGTCAGCACGCGTTCGCTGCATAGTTCCGGGACCGGCGACACCAGCGCAATGCCGTCGCCGGCCGCGCGTTCGGCGAACCACGCCGTCTGCGCCGCTTCCGCCCGGTAATCAACTTCCTCGCGCAGGCGGGCGTGGATTTCTTCCAGCGACTGCTGGATCAGTGCGGCATTGGGCAAGCCGCGCGCCAACTGGCGCAACAGGGTCATGTCGCTGTCGATGGCGACGTGGATGCCGGGATACTGGATCTTCACCGCCACCGCCCGGCCGTCGTGCAGCCGGGCGCGATGCACCTGCCCGAGACTGGCGGCGGCAAAAGCCTCGCTCTCGAACTGGGCGAAAAGCACTTCCGGGGCCTGTCCAAACGCCTGCTGCAAGGCCTTGCGCACCAGCACGCGGTTGAGCGGCGGCACCTGGTGGCAGGATTTTTCCAGTTCGCGGCGGTAAGCCTCCGGCAGCAATTCCACCTCCATGGCCAGCATCTGCGCCGCCTTCAAGGCCGTGCCGCGCAACTGGGTCAGCGCCTCGAACAGCACGCGGGCATGCCGCTCGTCGAGCGCGGTGCGCTCCTCCGCCTGCTGCGCCGGCGACAGGAAAGGCCGCTTCAGACCGTGGCCGAGGTGGCCCAGGCCAACCTTTACCGCCGCCTTGCCGGCCACCCCGGCGCGCGCCAGGCGCCCCTCAGGCAGGGCGGGTTTCATCGCTGCCGGCCATGAAGCGCCGTTTCGTCGCCATTGCCGCCTGACGCAGGCTGGCAAAGCTCTCCAGATGGCTCAGCACATGGCTGCGGAAAAGGAAGGAGACGAGATCGAAGGCTTTGCCGATCAGCCCCAGATGCAGGATGCCGCCGACAATTTCCATGCTGCGATCGAGCAGTTGCGTGGTGTTGGCGAAGCCTTCCGAATCGTCCTTCAGCCAGTAGGCAAGGATGCCGGTCTGAAAATCCCAGAACAGGCGCGGCAGCAATTCGCTGTAGGGCTGCGCCGGAATCTCGCCGGCCTCGATGGCGGCGTCGAGCAGGTCGACGACCATGTGC
The DNA here is from genome assembly GCF_056724025.1 of Zoogloea sp. JDB1. Taxonomy (NCBI): domain Bacteria; kingdom Pseudomonadati; phylum Pseudomonadota; class Betaproteobacteria; order Rhodocyclales; family Zoogloeaceae; genus Zoogloea; species Zoogloea sp. JDB1. The sequence continues at coordinate 3,382,788 of NZ_CM161496.1, read as the reverse complement.
TGGTTGAGTTGGCGGCTTACCGCCAGCAGCTCGTGTGCAGCACCCGGCGCCTGAAAACTGAGCTCGAACACCTCGCGCAGGAATTCGCGCGCTGGCAGCCAGGTTTGCAGTTCCAGATCGACCAGCTGCTGCAACTGCTCGACCAGCGAGTATTCGTGGAAATCGGCAATCCCCTGCAAGCCGGCCATCACTCGCCGCTGCACCTGCTCGCAGTAGCCATAGACCAGTTTTTCCTTGCTAGGGAAATAATTGTAGATGGTGGCATCGCCCACCCCGGCCCGCTGCGCGATCTCGCGCATCGACGCCGCGCGGAAGCCCTTGGCGCTAACCACATCGACCGCCGCCTCCAGGATCCGCTCCCGGGTTCGTTCCTTTTCCTGCTCATTGATCTTCATCACGGCCACTCTAAAGTGAAATCACTATTCGTAAACTAACATCAAATACGAATTTGTAAACTGCATTTTCACTTTAACAAGTCCCCCCGTTCCCGAAAAGCTGGGCTGGATCGAAATAACTGGCAAACGGGAAGCGCACGTTACTGGGCGCGCACGTTTGAGGGCTTCGGGTATACCGTCAGGCTGATGTCCCCGCAGTTCGTAAAGCCCAATGTGAAGGGCAACAAGAACGATGCGGCGGATGCCGAGGCAATCTGCGAAGCGGTCTCCCGGCCAAATATGCGCTTTGTCCCTGTCGCAAGCGTCGAGCAGCAGGCGGTGCTCTCACTGCATCGGGTTCGCCAAGGCTTCGTTGTCGCACGCACTGCCCAGGCCAACCAGATCCGGGGCTTGCTCGCCGAGTTCGGCTTGGTGCTTCCCGCAGGACTCTGCGCGTTGCGCAAACAGCTACTGGTACTTCTTGATGGTGTCGGTGATCAGGTGCCAGACGCGTTCCGGCGTCTGGTGCGACGCCTGCACGAACACCTAGCGGAGTTGGACCGGCAGATTGGCGAACTCGAGGTACAGATCCGGCAATGGCACCGCCGCTGCATCCAGAGTCAGCGCCTCGAGAAGATTCCGGGCGTTGGACCGCTGACGGCCACGGCACTGGTGACCTCGATCACGGATGCGCACAGCTTCAAGAACGGCCGACAACTGGCCGCATGGCTGGGGCTTGTCCCACGGCAGCACTCCAACGGTGGCAAGGCGACAGAGGGGTGAATGCGATATGAAAATAATCACAGATGGAACTACTTTGCGCAGGGTCAGAAGCGGATCGGCATACAATCATCTCGCTCTCAAAAACAAAATAGGAGAAGTGGGTATGCCAGTCATCGCTGTCTTGGGGCCTATTGTGGCTGCGATCGGATCAGGTGCAGCAGCAGCTGGCACGGCCGTAGCTGGCGCCGCAGCAACCGTAGGTGGAGCAGCGGCGGCGGCAGGTACAGCGGCTGCCGGAGCTGCGGCAGCCGCTGGAAGCGCTGTTGCTGGAGCAGCGTCAGTCGCGGGTGCCGCAATTGGCAGCACTGCCGTAGGGAGCGCAGCCTCCGCTGCCGCATCCACAATTGTTGGCGCAGCCGCATCTGTTGGTGCCGGCGTTACAACGGTTGGTTCTGCGGCAACAGGTCTTATCACTACGGCCGGATCGGCCGCTGCAACTGCTATTGGGAGTACGGCTACAGGTGCTGCGGCCCTGGAAGCTGCCGCAGCTGTTACATCAGCAGTTGGTGCTGCCGGTTCGACCCTTGCCGGTACGGCAGTCGGGACCGCCGTTACTACCGCGGCATCCTCTGCAGGAGCGCTTGCAGCTAGCGCTGTGAGTACAACGGTAGGCTTCCTGGGGACAGAGGGTGTTGCAGCAGCTATTGTTGGCGCTACTGCTTATACCGGCTCAAATATCGTCACCGCATTCAATAACTTCGACGAAGCCGACGAATTAATTAGCAAGGCAAAATCCGAGTTCGCGGAAATTATGGATGAACTCGATGCAAAAAAGGCAGATACCGTTTCAAAGCTCGAAAAGCTCAACATTGTGAAGCTTGCCATTTATTCCGAGCAGATCACCCTTGCTATCGACGTCTTTAAAAGGATTACTCAATCTAAAGAAAAGTCTACTGACTTTCTTGATGATACGGATCTCGACAAGCTGTTCACCAAGGCTGAAGTTAAAAAACTTGAAAAGGCTACTCTTTCTGCCAAAGATCTGCTCAATCAACTCGATCAGGGTATGAGCTTGATGCAGGCAGCGTCCACTGGATCGCTCGCTTTCATGGCGCAGTTCGGCATCGCGTCTACGGGAACAGCGATCTCTTCGTTGAGTGGCGCCGCTGCGACAAATGCGACCTTAGCTGCCCTTGGAGGTGGATCGCTAGCTGCAGGCGGTGGCGGAATGGCACTCGGGAATGCCGTACTCGGGGGTATTACAGTTTTTCCTGCTGCAATCGTATTGTCTTGGAATTACGCAAAAAATTCCGAAAAGGCTCTAACAGAAGCGCACGAACACTACGCTAATACGAAGAAGGAAATTGGCAAAGCCAGTTACCAGATATCCATCCTGCGCAATGGCATCGATCAACGGATCGGTGAAATTGAAGGAGCCTTGGTAAAACTATCATCCATCTGTTCGAGCAACATACTCCCACGCCTTTACGAGGCTTACAACGCCAACAAAGACGCCCACGGAAACGTTGATTACAACGCTTGCAGCACTGCCGACAAGAATACCATCGCACTTTGTGCACACTTCGTCCGCGAACTTGCAAACTTGATGAGAGTAAAAGTCTTCGATGACTCAGGGCATCCCAGTGACGAGTCCGAGGCCGCTTTGAGGCACATTGCCACTGACTCTAAATTGGATGGCGTAGCATGAACGAACTCAAGACGATTAAGAATCGCCCCGCGCCCCAAAAGGGGAAGGCGCCATCGGGCAATGAAAGCGCAGGCCTTTTGGATCTTGCCAAGGCTATTCTGGACGCTAAAAAGGAATACGCGCTTGCAAAAGAGCAAGAGGAGACAAAGAGACATGCAATATCTGCGGATCTGCATAAGTTTCAGGTTGCAATCGACGCAAAGAAGGAGCTGTTAGAAGCTCACTTAGCAAGAGAATTCGGACTGAGAAAAGAAACTATCGAAGAGGTCTTATTGAGACTGGACAAGGCTATGGAGAACAATCAGGATTCGGTGGCAACTGAAGCATTGAGTACGATTCAAGGAATCGTAGCCACCAATCCCCTCAACGGTGTCGCGGAAGTTGGGCGACTCTTTGAGAGCGGCAGTGGTGTTCTGGAAATTTAATTTTCATCGCGGCCCTACTTTTCCGTAATCTGACGAGGCGACCATCTTGTTTTTTCCTTTGCTGACATATCAAGAAAAAGAAAGCCTTCTTTCTCTGCTTATGATTGCTGCGCGTTGCGACGACGAAATTCACGAAAGCGAGCAAGCGTTAATTGGTGGCTATTGCACGCTCATGGGCCTCCCCACGGATTTTGCCCCTACTCTTGACGAGGATGAAATCCTTAATTCATTCTCTGAAAAGAGCGAAATTACTCGGCGTGTCGTATTCCTTGAAACGCTTGGTTTAGTCCTATCCGATAACAAATATCACAAAAACGAAGAGCTCTTGATTAATAAAATTGGGACTCGATTTGGCTTAGACGCATCTTACATTGCCGAAGCAACGTCATGGATGAGAGAAATGCTGCCTTTGTACTTCAAGGGGTTTAATCTTGCCGGGCTTTCTACTTCATCTTGAAATTCGATGGCTGCGCACCAGGACTCCTTAAAAGATGTCCGGATCTTAGCAGTTGAGCAACTACTAAAAGGGTCCGAGGCAACCTGCCCAGCGGAGCTAGTGCTTTCAGAGCTTGAAAGACAAGGCTGGTTAATCCACCCTGTTTTTCTTTCTGGTGCTGTTGTTGGCGCGATAATCCAAAGAGATGCCGAGATACACACATCTATTGCACCAGAGTACCAAAAACAGTGGAATCCGAGACCTTACATCCGATCCATTCTGTACCCTGCTCTCGAAAAATACGGAGTGGTCAATTCGGAAGCCAAGAAAAATGATGCGCGAGGGATAAGGTGGCTCACAAAGTTGGGATTTACTCAGACCGCTGAAGATGCGGATAAATTGTATTTTTCGCTGACAAGAAAGCTGTTCTAAACGGACACTATTTACGCAGATGGGGATCGTCAACCCTTCGGGCGGGGCGTGGAGATAGGCCCAATTCCGCCGGATGCCCTGCGTATCCGGACTGTCCTGACGGCCGCCCACGCAGCTTGTACCTCGTGAAAAGAACATTCTCCGGCACCACGGAATGATTCAGTGGTGCCAAATATTCATTTTTTCACGTGAAAATCCCGATTTTTCATATAGCAGAAGCCATTCTTCACGCCACAGAATCCTCCAGCGGCACGGAATAATGGTTTTTTCACGCCGCCAGACGATTCCGTTACGAAGAAAAATCAATCAAGCGGCGGCGCTCGGGCATTTCGTCATATGACAAAGCTCTCCAGTGACGCCACCCGATCATTTTTTCGCCTGAAAAATCGATTTTTTCAGCCGACAGAAAATTTTTTTCATATGAAAAAATCCTTGCGCGACGCCGCATGGTCACGCAGCCATCCAATGTGCTATTAATTTCACCTCCCCAGCAGGAGATGCGCGATGGACATGAACGCAGGCTGTAGCGGCTCCGACAGCCGCAAGTCGATCACCGCCGCCGAGGCTCGGCGCATCATCCTCGGACGCGTCCAGCCGCTAGCCGGCTGGGAGCGCGTGGCAATCCGCGCCGCCCTCGGGCGCATCCTGGCCGAAGACGTGGTGGCGCCGTGCAATGTGCCGGCCCACGACAATTCGGCGATGGACGGCTATGCGGTACGCGCCGACGATCTGAAGGCCGATGCCGACGTAAGTTTGCAGGTGGTTGGCACCGCGCTGGCAGGCCGTGGTTTTTCCGGCCTCGTCGGCCCCGGCCAGGCGGTGCGCATCATGACCGGCGGGGTGATGCCCCTCGGTGCCGACACCATCGTCGTGCAGGAGGTGGCGCGCCGGGACGGCAACGCGATCGTGGTGCCGCCCGGCATCCGCCGTGGCCAGAACGTGCGGCGGGCCGGCGAAGACCTGGCCGAGGGCGCCGTCGCCCTGCCCCGCGGCAAGCTCGTCGGCCCGGCCGAGCTGGGGCTGGTGGCCTCCCTCGGGCTGGCCGAGGTCAGCGTCCATCGGCGCCTGCGGGTGGCCTTCTTCTCCACCGGCGACGAGCTGGCCAGCATCGGCCGGCCGCTGGCGCCGGGCGAAGTCTATGACTCCAACCGCTATACGCTGTACGGAGCACTCGCCAAGCTGGGTTGCGACATCGTGGACATGGGCGTCGTCCCGGACCAGCCGGAGGCCCTCGAAACCGCTTTCCGCAACGCGGCGGCCTGTGCCGATGTGGTGCTGACCACCGGCGGCGTGTCGGTCGGCGAGGCGGACTTCATCCGCGCGCTGATGCAGCGCCTTGGCGAAGTGAGCTTCTGGAAAATCGACATCAAGCCCGGCCGGCCGATGGCCTTCGGACGCATCGGCGAGACCTGGATGTTCGGCCTGCCGGGCAACCCGGTGGCGGTGATGGTCACCTACTACCAGTTCGTCGTCGATGCGCTGCTGAAGATCGCCGGCCTCGATCCGCTGCCGGAACGCCCACTGACCCGCGTGATCTGCAGCGAGGCGATCCGCAAGCTGGCGAACCGCCGGGAGTTCCTGCGCGGCCGCCTGTTCGAGGAAGCCGGCGAATGGAAGGTCCGCCCCGCCGGCAAACAGGGCTCGGGCATCCTGCGCTCCATGTCGGAGGCCAACTGCTTCATCGTGCTGGACGAGAACCAGGGCGACGTGGCGGCCGGCGACGCGGTCCACGTCCAGCTGTTCGACGGGCTGGTTTAGGGTTTTGCGGCCAGTTCACCGCCGCCGCGGCACTGGCGTATGTGGCGGTCGCCCCGCGAACCGCAGGGGGTCAGCGCATCGGGCGCCAGTGTGGGCAGGCCTTCTCCGTCCATGTGCGCCTCCACCGTGTGCCAGCGCCGTACGCCGTGGCGATCCACGCTGAACTGCAGCAGCCATCCGGTCTGGGCTTCCGGGAAATCGAAGCCGTCGAAGACGAAGTTGCCGAGGCTGTAGATGATCGGCCGCCCCTTGTAGACCTCCGCCCCCTGCGTGACGTGGGGATGGCCGCCGACCACCGCCGCCGCGCCGGCATCGATCATCCGGCGCGCCAGCCGCCGCTGCCGCTCGCCGGGTTCCGGCTCGTACTCCCAGCCCCAGTGCATGAAGGGGATCACCAGGTCCGCGCCGGCCCGCTTGGCGGCACGGATGTCCGAGATCACCTCGCTGTCCTCGCTCCATGCGATGCCGGGCGTGGCGGCGCCGGCCTCGAAGGAGCGCGGCTTGAATTCGTTGTATGCGAGGATCGCGATGCGCAGGCCCTTGGCCTCGATCCACAGGGGTTTGTGTGCCTCGACGAGATTGCGGCCGCCGCCGACCACTTTGATACCTGCCGCCGCGACGTGATCCATCGTTTCGACGAAGGCCGCCTTGCCGAAATCGCCGGCATGGTTGTTGGCCACCGCCACCGCGTCGAAGCGCCCTTGCAGCACCTTGACCACATCCGGCTCGGCGCGGAAAACGTAGGGTTTGTTGGCCATCGGTACGCCATCCTTCGCCACCGCGCATTCCAGGTTGCCAATGCGGTAGTCCGCGCCGGCCAGCAGTGGCGCCACCGCGGCAAGCGGATCGCGCCCCGCGGCAATGGCCTTGCCGGGTCCGTCGGCGAGCATGATGTCGCCGGCGAACAGGATGCGCAGTTCTTCGGCCTGCGCGCGCAGCCCTACGCCACACAGGCCCACCAGTACGGCGGCGGATGCCAGCCACTTTTTCATCGCGTGCCCTCCTTCGTCACTTCGCACCAGTAGCTCAGTTCGCCATCACGGTACGGTTCGTAGATACGCTGCAGCCCGGTGAAACCGTAGCGCTGCCCCACCGGCCGTGGTGGCCACGGATAGCGAGCCTCCTGGATCATCACCGGCTCGTCCTTGCGGTTCCAGAACACCTGGATTCGCACGCCGGCCAGATCGGCGGGCTTGTCGCGCAGGACCACGCGCAGCTGGAAATCGTCGTAGATCGGACGCGGCGCCACGGTGTAGGGCGTGCTCGCCGCCGCGAATGAAACGTCCTGGGGCGTGCCGTCGTACTCGGCGTGGCACACGATGCGTGGCGCGGCAATGGCCAGCTGCGGCACGACGGCGAACATCAGGATGAACGGAAAACGCATGGGGCACCCGTGAATAAAAAAGCCGACCGGCTGATGACCGGTCGGCTCCATGGATCAACTGCAGGCCAGGCTTACTTCGCGCCCAGGGCCGCCTTGATCTGTTCGAGGGTCGAAGGATCCTCGATGGTGGTCAGATCGCCCGGATCGCGGCCTTCCGCCAGCGCCTGGATGGAACGGCGCAGCATCTTGCCGGAGCGGGTCTTGGGCAGACCGGAGATGAAGTGCACGCGTGCCGGACGGGCGATGGCACCGAGGCTGCCGTCGACGATCTTCATGACGGCCTTCTCGAGCTCGGCGACCTTTTCCGGGGTGTCGATGATGGCCGGGTCCTTGACCACGGCGAAGGCCATCGGCATCTGGCCCTTGAGCTGGTCGGCCACGCCAACCACCGCCACTTCGGCGATGGCGGGATGGGACTGCACCGCTTCCTCGATCTCACGGGTGCCCAGGCGGTGGCCGGCGACGTTGATCACGTCATCGGTACGGCCGAGGATCTTGTAGTAGCCGGCGTCGTCCTTGATGCCCCAGTCGAAGCTGGAGTAGACCAGCGGCTCCTGGAACAGCGTGAAGTAGGTGGACACGAAGCGCTTGTCGTCGCCCCACACGGTGGACAGGCAGCCGGGCGGCAGCGGCGGCACGACGCCGACGATGCCCTTTTCGTTGGGGCCGCACTCGGAACCGTCATCGCGGAACAGGCGCACGTCGTAGCCATACACCGGGAAGCCGGGGGAGCCGAGCTGCACTTCGTGGTGCTCGACGCCGGGCATCAGGGACAGCATCGCCCAGCCGGTTTCGGTCTGCCAGTAGTGGTCGATGACCTGGATGCCCAGCTCGTCCATCATCCACTGGTGGGAGGTTTCGTCCATCGGCTCGCCGGCGCAGTACAGGGTGCGCAGCTTGGAGAGATCATACTTTTTGAGGAAGGCCGGGTCCTGCTTCTTCAGCACGCGGATCGCGGTCGGCGCGCTGAACATCACGGTGACTTCGTGATCCTGGCAGATCTTCCACCAGATGCCGGCGTCGGGGCGCAGCGGCGTGCCTTCGTACATCACGGTGGCCATGCCGGCGATCAGCGGGCCGTAGATGATGTAGCTGTGGCCGACCACCCAGCCGATGTCGGAGGTGGAGAAGAAGGTCTCGCCCGCGTTGCCGCAGTAGATGTGCTTCATGGACGCGGCCAGCGCCACGGCGTAGCCGCCGGTATCGCGCTGCACGCCCTTCGGCTTGCCGGTGGTACCGGAGGTGTACAGGATGTAGCTGGGTTCGGAGGATTCGAGCCAGGTCACCGGAACCTCGGCATTGAGGTGCTGCTCGCGCAGGGTGGCGTAGTCGACGTCACGGCCTTCGACGATGGCCATGTCCTTGTCGAGGCCACGGTTGACCATCAGCACGCTGGCGGGCTTGTGTTCGGCCAGACTGATGGCTTCGTCGAGCAGGTGCTTGTAGGGGACCGGACGGCCGCCGCGCATGCCGGCGTCGGCGGACACGATGACGGTCGGCTTGGCATCGTCGATGCGGGTTGCGAGGGAGTGGGAAGCGAAACCGCCGAACACCACCGAGTGGATCGCGCCGATGCGCGCACACGCCAGCATCGCGAAGCAAGCTTCGGCGATCATCGGCATGTAGATCAGCACGCGGTCGCCCTTCTTGACGCCGAGGCTCTGGTAGATCGCCGCCATGCGCATGACTTCGGTGCGCAGCTCGGAGAAGGTGTAGACCTTTTCCTGGTCGGTTTCGGTGGAGATGAAGACCAGCGCCTTGCGATCCGGATGGGTCTCGGCGTGACGGTCTACCGCGTTGTAGCAGAGGTTGGTCTCACCGCCGACGAACCACTTGACGAACGGCGGGTTGGAAAAATCGTAGATCTGGCTGGGCTGCTTGTTCCAGTGCACCAGCTCGGCCTGCTCGCCCCAGAAGCCATTGCGGTCTTCGATCGAGCGCTTGTGAAATTCCTTGTATGTAGCCATCGGATCCTCTCCCTATTCTTGAATAGTCCAAACCATTTTCATATTTGTGGGAGCAGTACGTCCGCCCGTTGCAGCGTCTGTCCCTTAGTCGTTTTTCTGTTCCATCTTCGATCCGGTTTCTGCGGCGCGGGCGAGGGCTGCCAGCGGCAGGCCGGAAGGAAGCTCGGATTCTATCAATTCCAGCAGCGGTAAGAGCGTCCGTATGGCATCGGGAAGTTGTTTGCGCAGGCTTGCGTCCAATCCGGTGGTACGCAGGCGCGCCAGGAGCTGGTCGATGCTGACCTGTGCACGCACGGGCTGTTCGACAACCATGTCCTGCGTGACTTCGCCGTCGGCACCGACCACCCGGTTGCCGCCGGCGGCACGCCCGCTGGCAATGCGCTCCATCGCCACGCCGATCAGGTGGCTGACGGTCTGCACGGCGCCGGGGGTCGTCGCGGCCAGACCGATGGTGATCTGGATGCGGATGCGCTCCTCCCGGTAGGTCATCACAATATGGTCGAAGGCCGTCCGCAGGCGCATTGCAAACGCGCAGGCCCCGTTCATGTTGGTGCTCGGCGACACCACCGCGAAGCGCGCCGGTGCGAGTTCGGCGACGGTGTCTTCCTGGCGCAGCTTGGTGGCGAGGATCTTCGACAGCTTGCGGTTGACCAGCTGTGCCACGTGGGCGCCGTAACGGGCCACCAGCGCGTCGAAATGGTCGATCTCGATGACCATCACCGATACATCGGCGTGGCGGCGCTGGGCCAGAGAGAGTTCCTGCGCCGCGTGGTAATGGAGGTAGGACGGCGTGGCCAGGCCGGAGCTGGGGTCCACCGGGCTCGCACTGGCCAACGCAGCCCGGCTCTCTTCCAGGTCCCGCTGGGTGCGGGCGAGCTGGGTCAGCGCCTCCAGGCGGGCCAGCAACTCCACGTTGCCGATGCTCTTGGAGATGAAGTCGGTGGCGCCCGCGCTCTTGGCGCGGACGCGCACATCGGGCTCGTCGTCGCCGGAGATCACCACCACCGGCAAGGTGTTGATGCGCGAGATGCGCGAGCCGCGGATGCGCTCCAGCAGACCGTAGCCGTCCAGGTTGGGCATACCGATGTCGGTGATGACGGCCTGGATGGTCGGATCGACCATCAGGGTCTGCCAGCCGGCTTCACCGTCAGCCTCCTCGCGCACCTCGAAGCGGTCCCTTATGTGCCGGATGATGGAAGCCCGCACCATCCGGGAATCGTCGATGATCAAGACCCGTGGCAGGGTCTGCTCGCTGTCGTCGCTCATGCTGGGACTCGCTGGATGAATGAATCTTTAAGGGTTAACGGCAATCACCGTGCGCCCCTTGACCTTGCCGGCGATGAAGTCGTCGAAGACGCCGGGCAGATCGGCAAACGGCACCGTCCGGGTCATCTCGTGAAGGTGGCGCGGCTTGAGGTCGGACGCCAGGCGCTGCCAGACAGTGCTGCGGGTCGGGAAGCCGATGTAGCCGGAATCCACGCCGAGCAGGCTGACCCCACGAAGGATGAACGGAAACACCGTGGCGTTGAGGGCGATGCTCTGGGCGTTGCCGATGCTCGCCACCGTGCCGGCCTGTTTCATCGTAGACAACACCCAGGTCAGGATGTCACCGCCCACGTTGTCCACCGCACCGGCCCACAGGCCGGCGTCGAGGGGGCGCGTCTTGGCCGGGTCGATGGTGTCGCGCAGGCGGATCTCGGCGGCCCCGAGGTCCTTGAGATAGGCCTCTTCATGCGCCTTGCCTGTCAGCGCGACCACGTGGTAGCCGAGCCCGGCCAGCATGTCGATGGCCAGGCCACCGACGCCGCCGCTGGCTCCGGTGACGATCACCGGGCCGTTCTCTGGACGCAGGCCGTTGTCCTCCATGCGCACGATGCCCAGCGCGGCCGTGAAGCCGGCGGTGCCGAGGGCCATCGCATCGAAGAGGCTCAAGCCGGCGGGCAACGGCACAACCCAGCCGGCCGGGATCCGCGCATATTCCGCGTAACCGCCGTGATGGGCCACGCCGATGTCGAAACTGGTCGCGATGACCTCGTCACCCGCCTTGAAGCGCGGATCGCTGCTTTCCACCACCGTACCCGACAGGTCGATGCCGCCGATGCAAGGGAAGCGACGGATGATCTTGCCGGCGCCCGTCGCAGCCAGGGCGTCCTTGTAGTTCACGCTGGAATAGGCCACCTTGATTAGAACCTCGCCTGCGTCGAGCGCATCGGCGGCGAGGGCTTCCATCGCGGCGGAAACCTTGCGGTTCTCGTCCTGGCGGATCACATAGGCCTTGAAGGGGGAAAGGGTGACGGTCATGCGTTTCTCCTCGTTGCCGGACACCGGAATGGCGCCTCATGTTGGTTATCGGTCGATTATAGCCCTGCCAACTTGACGCCCAGCCGCGCCACGCCTCAATACCGCATGCAAAATGCCGTAAATGGATTCATCGCCCGCAGGAGCACCGACATGGCCCTGATCAACGTCCCCTTCGAGACCCTGGACGCCTACATCGCGTTCTTCAGCCAACAGCCCCTGCCTGTCCTCAAGCACACGGTCAAGGAACTGCAGACGATGCGTAGCAGGGAGGATCACATCAACGGCCGCACGGTCGCCGCGCTGGTGCTGAGCGATCCAATGATGACGCTGCGCGTGCTGATCCACCTCGAGGAAAACCGACGCTCCCGGCAGAATCACGACATCACCACCGTCGAGCGGGCGATCATGATGATGGGCATCTCGCCCTTCCTGCGTCAGTTCTCCGACCTGCCGACAATTGAAGACCAGCTCGCTGCGTATCCGAAGGCTCTTGTCGGCGTGCTCAAGGTGATCAGTCGGGCCCGCCGGGCCGCCCGCTACGCGCGCGACTGGGCCATCGTGCGCCATGACCTGGACGTGGATGAGATCACCGTCGCCGCGCTGCTCGCCGAGGGCACGGAGATTCTGTGCTGGTCTCTGGCGCCAAAGCTGACCTATCAGGTGTACGAGATGCAGCACATCGACCGGAGCCTGCGCTCCTCATCCGCCCAGAAGTCGATCTTCAACTTCTCGGCGCGCGAGCTGCAGCTGGCCCTGGTCCATCACTGGCGGTTGCCGGAACTGCTGGTGTCCATGCTGGACGAGCGGCAGATCGAGAATCCGCGCGTGCGTACCGTTCAACTGGCCAACAGCCTGGCCCGCCACACGGCGCAGGGGTGGGACGATCCGGCCATTCCCGACGACCTCAGCGCGATCACCGAGCTGTTGCACATCAATCGGGAGACACTGCTCAGCCGGCTGTCCGTGCCGCACGAAGCCGTGGAGCCCCTGCTCGCGGCGGGCGGCGATCCGCTCGGGGCAATGCCGCCGCCCCTCTGAGCGCGCTCACTTGCCGGCGCCGCGGGACTCCAGTTCCTCCCAGCGCAGCATGGCAGCCTCGATCTCACCCTCCAGCACCTGCAGACGGGTATTGAGGGCCGGCACCTCCTGCGGGGCGTCCCGGTAAATGGCCGGGTCGTTGAGGCGGGCCTGGATGGTGCCCTGCTCCTCCTCCAGCGCCGCGATGCGGTCCGGCAAGGCTTCCAGTTCCCGCTGTTCCTTCCAACTCAATTTGGCCGGCTTCGCTGCCTGCGGCTTGGGTTCCTCCTTCTTCGGCTGGACCGGCTTGGGTGCGGCAGCCGGTTTGGCGCCTTCGGGCGCGGGACGCACGCGCAGCCAGTCCTCGTAACCGCCGGCGTATTCCTTCCAGTTGCCGTTGCCCTCCGCGGCGATCACCTGTGTCACCACGTTGTCGAGGAAGGCCCGGTCGTGGCTGACCAGGAACACGGTGCCGTCGTACTGGGCCAGCAGGTCTTCGAGCAGGTCGAGGGTTTCGATGTCCAGGTCGTTGGTCGGCTCGTCAAGCACCAGCACATTGGCCGGACGGGCAAACAGGCGGGCCAGCAGCAGGCGGTTGCGTTCACCACCCGACAGGGATTTGACCGGCGAACGGGCCCGTTGCGGCGAGAACAGGAAATCCTCCAGGTAGCCGATGACGTGGGTGCGGTGGCCAGCGATTTCCACATAATCGGAACCCGGGCTGATGACCTCGGTCAGCGGCGCCTCGGGGTCGAGCTGCGCGCGCAGCTGGTCGAAGTAGGCTACCGTCTGGCGCGTGCCCCGCTTGATCGTACCGTCATCCGCTTCGAGCTCACCGAGGATCAGCTTCAACAGCGTGGTTTTGCCCGCGCCGTTGGGGCCGATCAGGCCGATGCGGTCGCCGCGCAGGATGCGCGTCGAGAAATCGCGGACGATCTGCCGCTCGCCGAAGCGCTTGTTCACATGGGTCAGCTCGGCCACCAGCTGGCCGCTGCTCTCGCCCCGGTCCAGCGCCAGCTTGACGTTACCAAAACGGTCACGGCGGGCGCTGCGCTCGCGGCGCAGGGCCTCCAGGCGCCGCACGCGGCCTTCGTTGCGGGTCCGCCGCGCTTCGACGCCCTTGCGAATCCACACCTCTTCCTGCGCCAGCAGCTTGTCAAAGCGGGCATTGGCCTTGTCTTCCGCATCCAGCTGATCGGCCTTGCGCGTCTGGTAGTCGCTGAAGCGGCCGGGAAAGCTGCTCAGGATGCCGCGATCCAGCTCGACGATGCGCGTCGCCACATGGTTCAGGAAGACCCGGTCGTGGGTAATGACCACCACCGCGCCCGGAAAATCGCGGATCAGTTCTTCGAGCCACAGGATGCCGTCGATGTCCAGGTGGTTGGTCGGCTCGTCGAGCAGCAGCATTTCCGGCTCGCCCACCAGCGCCCGGGCCAGTGCCACGCGCTTGATACCGCCGCCGGACAGGCTGCCGACGATCGCTTCGCCCGACAATTTGAGCTGGGCCAGAATCTGTTCGACACGCTGCTCCAGGCGCCAGGCCTGGGCGTCCTCGACGCGGTGCTGCAGTTCTTCGAGCCGCGCCAGGTTGGCCGCGCTGGCGTCGTCAGCCACAGCCAGCATGGCCTCGTGATAGTCCACCAGCAGGCGGGCCACGTCGCCCAGGCCATCGGCCACGGTCTCGAACACCGTACGCTCCAGCGGGAAGTCCGCCTCCTGGGGCACATAGGCGATACGCGCGCCCGGCTGCCGCCACAGGCGCCCGTCGTCCAGCATGGCCTGCCCGGCCAGCGCCTTCAACAGGCTTGATTTACCGCTACCGTTACGGCCGATCAGTGCAACCCGCTCGCCGGGGTCGAGCTGGAAACTGGCCTTATCAAGCAAGGCAACGTGGCCGAAGGCGAGGCAGGCATCGTCAAGGGTGATCAGCGGCATGGTGCAAATAAGTAATCAAGACTGCGGAAGGGGCTGGATTCTACCCCGCCGCCGCCCTCCGCCACCGAAACGACCGGCTCCGACAGCACGGAAACCCCACGGTCGCTGTTCGCGATGCGACGCAGAAACCGCGTAATGCAGATTTTCTTCACAAGCCTGTTGACGAAAACGATTCTCAGATATTTAATAGGAACCGTTCTCATTAGCATTCGTGTCCAAGTGGAAAATCTTAACGCTCCGGCCCAGCACCCGTCTTGCGACGCAGCCCTCGAAGCCGATGTAGGCCAGTTCGAGGTGCCGATCCGGAGCAAGGATCTCTTCAACGACCGCAACTGCGTGTTCATCGAGCATGAAGGCATGATTTATGCACTTCGAGCCACACGTGCCGGCAAACTGATACTGACGAAATGACGACATCCGCCCGACTCCGCCACCACGATGGTCTCCCCGGCCACTGGACCGAACCCACCGGCCAGCGCCCACTGTCTGCCACTGGCCTTGCAGCCCTCTTGTGCGTTGGGCTTGCGGGGTGTGTTGCGGCAGCCAGCCTCGTGTTGCGCCTTTATCCGATCGTCTGAGCAACCCGCAATCCGGGTGTGAAGGAAAGAAGACAATGTACGTTTGCATCTGTCGTGCCGTGACTGAAAAGCACATCGAAACCGCCGTTCAGGGCGGAGCGCGGCGTCTGCGCGACCTGCGGCAGCAGCTTGGCGTGACCGAGGAATGTGGACGTTGCGCCCAGTGCGCCAAGCAGTGTCTCGATGGCGCCGTGGAGCAGGCTTGTGCCTCCGCATGCAGCAGCGTTGCCGATTCCGCCTACCCGCAGTTGCTGATCGCCGCCTGAGTCCGGCTTCGCCGCGCCGCCTGGCTCATCTGGGCGGACGCACAAATCGGCCTTCAAGGCGTCTCGCTGCACCTGACGACCAAAAAGTTTTTAAGCGGATCGCATAAACCCCGTAGCCGCCGAGGGGTATATCGGTTATCTTTATGGGCCCATCAAATTTCATCCGGGCCCAGCGACATGCCCACCGGCAACACACCCAGTAACGACACTGGCGCCAGCCATCCGCGCAAGCGCCTCACCCCCGCCACCCGAATCCCCCTGATCCTCGACGCAGCCCTGGCAGAATTTTCGGCCCACGGCTACAGCGCCACGCGCGTCGACGACATCGCCAACCGGGCTGGCCTTTCGAAGGGAGGCTTCTACGCTCACTTCTCCGGCAAGGATGCAGTCTTCGAAGCACTGCTGCGCCGCTCGTTGACAGCCCCGACGCTGGACGTGGACGCGCTGCTGGAATCCGCCACCGATATCCGCAGCCTGGTCGAACAGCTGGTTGACCAGTTGCACACCCACCTGGGCGACGCCACCCTGCGCGCCACCGCCCGCTTGCTGCTGACCGAAGGCCACCGCCTACCCGACATCGTGACCCTGTGGCGGCAGAACACCGTGGACAACCTGCACGTGCAGCTGGGCAGCCTGCTGCGCCGCTGCGTGGAGCGCGGCCTGTGCCGGGACAGCACCGTAGTCCATCACCCCTGGCTGATCCTGTCGCCGGTCATTCATCAACTGTTCCAGCAACTCTCGGCAGCCGCCGTCGTGCCGATCCAGTCGCGCGAGGCGCGCAGCACCCACGTGGACATGCTGTGCGAACTGCTGACTCCACATCCGCAAGCGGCCTGACCAGCGGGCGCTGACCACCCGCCAACGGACGTGCGTCCTAGCGATCAGCCCCCAGCCGCATCGACGCCCGCACCAGCCGCTGCTCTTCCTGCTCGATCTCCAGAAACGTATCGCGCAAGCTGTTGATGTGCGCGCAGGCAGCCCGGTAAGCCTTGTCGGAATCCCTGTCGATCACCGCCCGGTAGATCCGCTCGTGGTGGCGATCCAGCATCCGCTTGTGGACTGGACGGTGATAGAGATTGCTCACCGACGCCAGCACGCTGCTAAGCATCAGGTCCGACAGGGACTGCAGCGTATGCACCAGTACCGGGTTATGCGAAGCATCGTTGATAGCCCGATGAAAGGCATGGTCCGCGCGGGCACGCTCTTCCAGCGTCACCCCTTCCCCCTGCACCTGCAGGCTTTGTAGTTCCTCGTAGCGCCGCCGGATCAGCAGGAAATCCGCCGGCGTCCCGCGCTGCGCAGCCAGACGCGCCGCCTCGCTCTCCAGGATCACCCGTACCTCCAGCAGATCGTACAAGGTCCGCGGCTGGGAATTGAACAGATGCATCAGCGGCGTCATGTCCCGATCGGCGGACAGGCGCGCCACATAGGACCCACGCCCGTGCTGGGTATCGATGATGCCCAGTCCGCGCAGCACGCGCAGCCCCTCCCGCAGGGCCGTCCGCGACGTGCCCAGCTTTTCGCACAGGCGCCGCTCCGACGGCAGCAACTCCCCCACCTTCAGGATGCCGTCGATGATCAGCCGCTCGATCCGCTCGGCGACCAAATCGGCCACCTGCTTGCGTTCTGCGACCTCAAAAGGGTCGCCGGCGACGTTTTTCAAAGTGGTCGTACCAGTTGATTCAGGCACTGCAACATGTCTCCCCTGATTACTCAATCACATTGAATTCAAAGGATTTATCTTTCAATAAGGGAAATCATGTATTCAAAAAAACTGGTACGACCACTTTAAAAGTGCTTTGTTTTCAGTGTCTTCGAAACCTAGTATCGCCCATCCCGAGCACTCGGCCGAGCCATGTAGCCGCCCCGAGATGAGCGCAAAACCGAACCGGAACCGTCAAGGCCGCCTGCCATGAACATCCTCTACGACGAAAAGATCGACGGCGAACTCCATCACGTGGACCGCGCCGAACTGCTGGCCGCGATGCGCGCCACCATGCCCAATCTGGAGATCCTGCATACCCGCGAAGACCTCAAGCCCTTCGAGTGCGACGGCCTGTCCGCATATCGCACCACGCCGCTGCTGGTCGTGCTGCCCGAGCGCCTCGACCAGGTGGAAACCCTGCTCAAGCTATGCCACCGCATGCACGTGCCGGTGGTCGCCCGCGGTGCCGGCACCGGCCTGTCCGGCGGCGCGCTGCCACTGGAACAGGGCGTGCTGCTGGTGATGGCGCGCTTCAACCGCATCCTCGAAGTGAATCCGGAAGGCCGCTTCGCCCGCGTCCAGCCCGGTGTGCGCAACCTGGCCATCTCCCAGGCCGCCGAACCCTTCGGCCTCTACTACGCGCCGGACCCGTCATCGCAGATCGCCTGCTCCATCGGCGGCAACGTGGCCGAGAACGCCGGCGGCGTGCACTGCCTCAAGTACGGCCTGACCGTGCACAACCTGCTGAAGGTGGAAGTGCTGACCATCGAAGGCGAACGCGTCACCTTCGGCAGTGATGCGCTGG
Source organism: Zoogloea sp. JDB1 (assembly GCF_056724025.1). Taxonomy (NCBI): domain Bacteria; kingdom Pseudomonadati; phylum Pseudomonadota; class Betaproteobacteria; order Rhodocyclales; family Zoogloeaceae; genus Zoogloea; species Zoogloea sp. JDB1. The sequence continues at coordinate 3,364,974 of NZ_CM161496.1, read as the reverse complement.
ACGCCGCCGGCTTCGACCTGCTGGCGCTATTCACCGGTTCGGAAGGCCTGCTCGGTGTCGTCACCGAAGTCACTGTCAAGCTGCTGCCCAAGCCCCAGGTTGCCCGCGTGCTGATGGCCAGCTTCGACTCCGTCGAAAAGGCCGGCAAGGCGGTGGCCGACATCATCTCCGCCGGCATCATCCCCGGCGGTCTAGAGATGATGGACAAGCTGGCGATCCAGGCCGCCGAAGACTTCATCCACGCCGGCTACCCGGTCGATGCCGAGGCCATCCTGCTGTGCGAACTGGACGGCGTCGACGCCGACGTACAGGACGACATCGAGCGCGTGCGGACGGTACTCGCCACTGCCGGCGCCACCGACGTGCAGCTGGCGCGGGACGAGGCCGAGCGCATCAAGTTCTGGGCCGGTCGCAAGAACGCCTTCCCGGCCGTCGGCCGCATGTCGCCGGACTACTACTGCATGGACGGCACCATCCCGCGCAAGCAGCTGCCGGCAGTGCTGAAGGGCACCGCCGAGCTGTCGGTCGAATACGGCCTGCGGGTCGCCAACGTGTTCCATGCCGGCGACGGCAACATGCACCCGCTGATCCTCTTCGATGCCAACCAGCCCGGCGAATTCGAGCGAGCCGAAGCGCTCGGCGGCAAGATCCTCGAACTGTGCGTCGCGGTGGGCGGCACCATCACCGGCGAACACGGCGTCGGCCGCGAGAAGATCAACCAGATGTGCGTGCAGTTCAACAGTGACGAGCTGACCTTCTTCCACGCAGTGAAGGCAGCCTTCGACCCCTCCGGCCTCCTCAACCCCGGCAAGAACATCCCGACCCTGCACCGCTGCGCCGAGTTCGGTGCGATGCACGTCCACCACGGCCACCTGCCCTTCCCCGAACTGGAGCGTTTCTGATGAGCGAGCCCACCCACGACGCCGATCAGGCCGAAGCCCTGCTGACCCAGGTCCAGGCCGCCCTGGCGGCCGGTACGCCACTCTCCATCACCGGAGGCGGCAGCAAGGCCTTCTACGGCCGCCCGGTGACCGGCACACCACTGGACGTCCGCGGCCACCGGGGCATCGTCAGCTACGATCCGGCCGAACTGGTCATCACCGCCCGCGCCGGCACGCCGCTGTCAGAACTCAACGCAGCCCTCGACGCCGGCGGCCAGATGCTGCCCTGCGAGGCACCCGACTTCACCGGCAGCGCCACCGTCGGCGGCATGGTCGCCGCCGGCCTGTCCGGCCCGCGCCGCCCATGGGTTGGCTCGGTGCGCGACTTCGTGCTCGGCTGCCGCATCGTCACCGGCCACGGCAAGCATCTGCGCTTCGGCGGCGAGGTCATCAAGAACGTGGCCGGCTACGACGTCTCCCGCCTGATGACCGGCACCCTCGGCTGCCTCGGCCTGATCACCGAAGTGTCCTTCAAGGTCCTGCCCAAACCCCGAGCCAGCCTTACGCTGCGCCTCGAGATGGACCGCCCACGGGCACTGCGCAAGTTCGCCGAATGGGGCCAGCAGTCCCTGCCGATCGGCGGCGCCTGCCAGGACGGCGGCACCACGCTGCTGCGTCTGGAGGGCGGCGAGAGCTCCGTGAAGGCAGCTCGCGAACTCCTTGGTGGCGAAGAAGTGTCGGCGGACTTCTGGGATGCGCTGCGCAACCACCAGCTCGGTTTCTTCAAGGACCCGCGCCCCCTGTGGCGCCTGGCGGTGGGCAACAACCGCACGCCGGCCGATCTGCCGGGCGACGCGCTGATCGACTGGGGCGGCGCCCAGGTGTGGCTCAAGTCGACGGCCGAAGCCGTGCAACTGCGCACCCTCGCCGAATCGTCCGGCGGCCACGCCGACTGCTACACGCCCGGCGTCACCGACGGCCCGCTGCCGCCGCTGCCCGACGCGCTGATGCGCTATCACCGTCAGCTCAAGGCCCAACTCGATCCGCAGGGCATCTTCAACCCCGGCCGCATGTACGCCAGGCTGTAAGCGCCACCGCGCCTTCCCCATTTCCGGACCAGACACGCCATGCAAACCAACCTGAGCGAAGCGGCCCGTCACCGCTACGGGGCCGAAGTGGCCGAAAACGTGCTGCGGAGCTGCGTGCACTGCGGCTTCTGCAATGCTACCTGCCCCACCTACCAGCTCCTCGGCAACGAGCTGGACGGTCCCCGCGGCCGCATCTACCTCATGAAGCAGATGTTCGAGACAGGCGAGGTCAGCGAGAGCACCCGCACCCACCTGGACCGCTGCCTCACCTGCCGCAACTGCGAAACCACCTGCCCGTCCGGCGTGCAATACCACAAGCTGCTCGACATCGGCCGCGCCACCGTCGAGGAACTGGTGCCGCGCGGCACCGGCGAGCGCCTGCGCAACCTGGCGTTGCGCGCAATCGTCCCCAACCCGGGGCGCGTCAAGGCCGCCCTCGGCATCGGCTCGGCGCTGCGTGCCTTCCTGCCGGCCGCGGTGGCCGACAAGCTGCCCCGCCACCAGTACGCCCCCAAGCCCCGCCCCACCACGCGGCACAGCCGCGTCGTGCTGATGCTCGAAGGCTGCGTGCAGCCCGGCGTATCGCCCAATACCAATGCCGCCGCGGCGCGCATCCTCGACCGCCTGGGGATTTCCATCCAGCCGGCGCCGGAGGCCGGCTGCTGCGGCGCCGTGGATTACCACCTCAACGCCCAGGACGCAGGCTTGGAGCGGGCTCGCCGCAACATCGATGCCTGGTGGCCGGCCATCGAGGCCGGTGCCGAAGCCATCGTGCAGACCGCCAGCGGCTGCGGCGCCTTCGTCAAGGAATACGGTTTCCTGCTGCGTGACGACCCGGCCTACCGGGACAAAGCCACGCGGGTCAGCGCACTGGCCAAAGACCTAGTCGAGATACTCGCCCGCGAGCCGCTGGAAAAGCTCGGCGTACGCGCCGACAAGCGCCTCGCCTTCCACTGCCCGTGCACGCTGCAGCACGCCCAGAAGCTCGGCGGCGCCGTGGAAAGCGTACTGCGCCGCGTTGGCTTCTCACTCACCGCCGTGCCCGATGGACACCTGTGCTGCGGCTCCGCCGGCACCTACTCAATCACCCAGCCCGAGCTGTCCCGCCAGTTGCGCGACCGCAAGATGGACGCGCTGGAGAGCGGCAAGCCACAACTGATCGCCACCGCCAACATCGGCTGCCAGATGCATCTGGATGGCGCCGGACGCACCGAGGTCCGCCACTGGATCGAGATCGTCGAGGACGCCCTGCCCTGAACCCAAACCCGGCGCCGCCGCCGGAGTCCGGCCGGACTTGCAGCACCCGCAGTACCACACCAAAAAGAGGAGACAAAACCATGGTTTGGCAACAGACGTACGACCCGCTCGGCAGCATGCTGCTGAGTACGCTGGTCGCTGCAATCCCGGTAGCGGTCATGCTGATTGGCCTCGGCTTCTTGCACCTGAAGGCCCACATTGCAGCAGCGGCCGGCCTAGCCAGCGCACTGCTGATCACCATCTTTGCTTACGGCATGCCGGCCGAAATGGCCGGCAAGGCGGCCTTCCTGGGCGGCCTCACTGGCCTGCTGCCGATCGGCTGGATCGTGCTTAACATCATCTTCCTGCATCAGCTCACCGAGCAGAACGGATCATTCAAGATCCTGCAGGACTCCATCGCCGGCATCACCGAAGACCGGCGCCTGCAACTGCTGCTGATCGCCTTCGCCTTCGGCGCTTTCTTCGAAGGTGCGGCAGGCTTCGGCACACCAGTAGCGGTAACCGCGGCCATCCTGATCGGCCTCGGCTTCTCGCCCCTGGCCGCCTCCGGCCTGTCCCTGATTGCCAACACCGCCCCAGTAGCCTACGGCGCCCTCGGCACACCGATCATTACGCTGGCCAAGGTCCACAACTATGATGTGATGGCCGTGTCGGCGATGGTCGGCCGCCAGCTGCCGTTCTTCTCGGTGCTTATCCCGTTCTGGCTGATCTGGGCCTTCGCCGGGCGCAAGGGGATGCTGCAGATCTGGCCCGCCATCTTGGTCGCAGGCGTCACCTTCGCGATCCCGCAGTTCATCGTCTCCAACTTCTTCGGCCCGGAGCTGGTGGACGTCATCGCCGCGATGTGCTCGATGATCTGCCTGGTGCTGTTCATGAAGGTCTGGCAGCCCACCGAGATCTGGCGTTCCACCTCCCTGCGCGGCCATGAGGAGGACGGCGGCAAGGCTACCCCCACCACGCCGATCGCCCGCCACGCCAGCGGCGATGTGGTGCGCGCCTGGATGCCCTGGTTCATCCTGACGGTGTTCGTCTTCATCTGGGGGCTGCCGGCCGTGAAGGCCTACTTCAACGGCATCTACGCCCCGAAGTTCCCGATCGAAGGTCTGCACAAGCTGATCGAGAAGGTTCCGCCGGTCGTTGCCACACCGACCAAGGAAGGCGCGGAATATGTCTTCGGGTTGCTGTCCGCCACTGGTACCGGCATCTTCGTGGCAGCCATCGTCGGTGGCCTCGCAATGAAGTACAACCCACTGCCGCTGCTGCGCACCTACGGCAAGACGATCTGGCTGGTCCGCTACTCGCTGATCACCATCGTGCTGATGCTGGCTCTCGGCACGCTGACCCGTTATTCCGGCCTCGACACGACGCTGGGCCTGGCCTTCGCCTCCACCGGCGTGCTGTATCCCTTCTTCGGGACCTTGATGGGCTGGCTCGGCGTCGCGCTGACTGGCTCCGACACAGCCTCCAACGTGCTCTTCGGCGGCATGCAGAAGGTTGCGGCGGAACAGCTCGGCCTGAGCCCCAATCTGATGGGAGCGGCCAACAGTGCCGGCGGCGTGATGGGCAAAATGGTGGACGCCCAGTCCATCGTGGTGGCTTCGACGGCAACGCGCTGGTTCAACCACGAAGGTGACATCCTGCGCTACGTGTTCTTCCACTCCATCGCCCTCGCCTGCCTGGTGGGTATCTTCGTGACGCTGCAGGCCTACGTCTGGCCATTCAGCGCCCTCGTCATCAAGTGATCGGGAGAGTCCTCATGTACAAGCGCATTCTGGTTGCCATCGACAGCAGCGACACCGCCCGCAAGGCCCTCGACGAAGCCGTGCAGCTGGCCAAGCTGTCCGGCGCCACCCTGTGCGTGGCCCACGCCCTCGACGAGGCGCCGCTGGTCCAGCACGCGATGGGCATCGGTACCTTTATCGACGCCGACAAGATCAAGGATGAGATGCGCCAGGTCGCCGGTCCGGTGCTGGACGAGGCAGTTGCCAAGGCCACCGCCGCCGGCATCACCGCCGAGCGCCTGTTGATCGAGTCGGAAAACAAGCGGACCGCCGAACAGATCGTCAACGCAGCCCGGAACTGGGGCGCCGACCTGATTGTCGCCGGCACCCATGGCCGCCACGGCATGGACCGCCTGCTGGTTGGCAGCGTCGCGGAGAATCTGACCCGGCTGGCGAAGACTTCGCTACTGCTGGTGCGCTAAGTCCTTCACGGGCTCGAGGCAGAAATATGGCGGGCCTTGCGGCCCGCCATATTTCTGATGAAGCAATCGGAAACTGCCTCCGTGGGAACGAACTCAGTCGCCCGTCACGTATTCAGCCCCCTCGGCGGGCGGAACGATTCCGCCCCACTCATCACGCAGCGTTCATCGCCAGCATCAGCTGGTTGATGCGCTTCACGAAACTCGCCGGATCGTCCAGCGTGCCGCCTTCGGCCAGCAGGGCCTGGTCGAACAGCACCGCGGCCCAGTCCTCGAACTGCTTGTCCTCGTACTTGAGGCGCAGCACCACCGGGTGGGCCGGGTTGATCTCGAGGATCGGCTTGGAGATCGGCATGTTCTGGCCGGCAGCCTTCATCAGGCGCGCCAGGTTCATCCCCATGTCGTGCTCGTCGGCCACCAGGCAGGCGGGCGAATCGGTCAGGCGGTGGGTGACGCGGACTTCCTTCACCTTGTCGCCGAGGCTGGTCTTCATCTTGTCGAGCAGATCCTTCAGCTCGCCGGTTTCCTTCTCGACGGCGGCCTTCTCCGCTTCGTCTTCCAGCTTGCCCAAGTCGAGGCCGCCCTTGGCGACGGAGGCCAGTTGCTTGCCGTCGAACTCGGTCAGGTTGCCGACCACCCATTCGTCGACACGATTGGAAAGCAGCAGCACCTCGATGCCCTTCTTGCGGAAGATCTCCAGATGCGGGCTGTTCTTGGCAGCATTGAAGCTGTCGGCAGTGACGTAATAGATCTTGTCCTGGCCTTCCTTCATGCGGCCGATGTAGTCGGCCAGCGACACGACTTCCTCGGTGGTGTCGGCATGCGTGGAAGCAAAGCGCAGCAAGCCGGCGATCTTGTCCTTGTTGGCGTGATCCTCGCCGACCCCTTCCTTCAGTACCTGGCCAAACTCCTTCCAGAAGGTGGTGTACTTGTCCTTCTGATTCTCGGCGAGGTCTTCAAGCAGGCTCAGCACCTTCTTGGTACAGCCGGCGCGCAGGGTGTCGATGTCCTTGGATTCCTGCAGGATCTCGCGGGACACGTTGAGCGGCAGGTCGTTGGAATCCACCACCCCGCGCACGAAGCGAAGGTACATGGGCATCAGCTTCTCGGCGTCGTCCATGATGAAGACGCGGCGCACGTAGAGCTTGACGCCGTGGCGGGCCTGACGGTCCCACATGTCGAAGGGGGCGTGGCCGGGCACGTAAAGCAGCTGAGTGTACTCGTGGCGGCCTTCGACCTTGGCGTGGGTCCACGCCAGCGGTTCTTCGTAGTCGTGGCCGACGTGCTTGTAGAACTCGGTGTATTCCTCGTCGGTGATGTCCGACTTGGCGCGCGCCCACAGGGCGTTGGCCTTGTTTACAGTCTCGTCTTCGTCGGTGAGGACCTGCTCCTTCTTCTCCTCGTCCCACTGCTCCTTCTTCATCACGATGGGTTGCAGGATGTGGTCGGAGTACTTCTGGATGATCGAGCGCAGCTTCCAGCTGGACAGCAGATCGTCCTGGTCTTCGCGCAGGTGCAGGGTGATCTCGGTGCCGCGGCCGGCCTTCTCGATGGCTTCGACGGTATATTCGCCGGCGGTGTCGCCGGTCATCGAACAAGTCCATAGCACCGCGGCATCGGCGCCCAGGCCGGCGCGACGGGTACGCACGGTGACCTTGTCGGCGACGATGAAGGCGGAGTAGAAACCGACGCCGAACTGGCCGATCAGGTGGGCGTCCTTCTTTTGGTCGCCGGTCAGCTTGCCGAAGAATTCCTTGGTGCCGGACTTGGCGATGGTGCCCAGGTTGGTTACCACCTCGTCACGGCTCATGCCGATGCCGTTGTCGACGATGGTCAACGTGCGGGCCGCCTTGTCGTAGCCCACGCGGATCTTCAACTCGGCATCGTTCTCGAACAGCCCACCGTTCTCGAGGGCTTCGAAACGCAGCTTGTCACAGGCGTCGGAGGCATTCGAAACCAGCTCCCGCAGGAAGATCTCCCGGTTCGAATACAGAGAATGGATCATGAGGTGCAGCAGTTGCTTGACCTCAGCCTGGAAGTTCAAGGTTTGCGCGGACGTATCGACAGTCATAAAGCTTGCTCCATAAGAACCGTTAACGATCCCCATATGGGTATGCCCCGCTGACTTTCAAGTCCCTGCCAACGGATGGAACACTCCCGATTGCCCACCTCAGCGCTTTCATCGTCGCAGCCCGCAGCGTCCCGGGCAGATCCCCCCGTCGCGGCAAGTTCGCTGCGCTGGTTGCGACTGGCCATCTGGATCGCCTTCGCGCTGCTCGCCACCCTCATCGTCGGCGTCACCACTTCGCTCATCCGTTATGACCACGACCAGGTGCTGCGACGCTCGGAGTCCGAGCTACTGAGCCTGACCCGCGTGCTCGAGGAACACATCGCGCGCACCTTTGGCGAGGCGGAGGGCGCCATCAACGAAATTGCCGGCCTGGTTGCACTGCGCGGCGGCATCGACGCCTTCGGCCAGGGGGAGCTGCAGGCCTTGCTGCGGCAGCGCGCCCCCCACCTGCCGGAAGCCGAGACCCTGTTCGTCGAGCGCGAGGACGGACGCCTTGCTGCAGACGCCCGCGAGCTGGAGCCTACCGAGCAGGAAGGGGCTGCTCCAGACAAGCCGGGCATGCCGCCAGTACTGAAGGATGGTTTCGATATCGGCAGCCCCGGACATAACCAGGTCGGCAGCCGCGTCAGCACCCCGCTGACCCGCCAGATCTTCGATGCGGCCGGCAAATACCTCGGAACCGCCGGCGCGGCCATCAACCATGCCTATTTCGGGGCCGTATACCGGGAGCTGGGGCTATCCGACCGGGACACAATCCTCGTGATCCACGCCAGCCGACAGGTCGTACTGATCCATCACCCCAAAAATGATGCACTGATCGGCACCACGGCCACGTGGCCATCACCTGGCACGGCCGCCGACGCCCGCAGCCTCGTGCTGACCGGCGCCAGCGACACGGACCCGGTGGACAGCATCCGTGCCTACCGCCGTCTGGCCGACCGCCCGCTGATCATCGCAGCGAGCCGGCCCGTCGAAGTCGCGCTGACCGACTTCTACATCCATCGGCGCTACATCGTGGCCGCGGCCAGCCTGATGCTAACCCTCCTCGGCGCGCTGGCCTTCAGCCTGCACCGCGTCGCCAGCCTGCGCGACGCCGAACGCGAGGCCCTTGCCGAACTGAATGCATCGCTGGAGGAACGGGTGCGCCAGCGCACCGAAGAACTGGAACAGTCCAACCGGGAGCTGCTGAGCTTCAGCTATTCAATCTCCCATGACCTGCGTGCGCCACTGCGCGCAATCAACGGCTTTGCCCATGCGCTGGCCGAGGATTACGGCGAACGCCTCGATGCAACTGGACGCGACTACATCGCCCGCCTCGGCCGGGCCAGTCTGCGGATGGGGGAACTCATCGACGCCCTGCTGAAACTCGCCAGCGTGTCGCGGCAAGCGCTGAAGATCGCACCGACCGACGTGAGCGCCATTGCGCGGGAGATTCTCGATGAACTGGCCACCACCACACCGGGGCGCCCGGTGCAGTTCCACGTTCAAGACGCGCTCAGCATCGACGCCGATCCAACACTGATCCGCAATGCCTTGCAGAACTTGCTGGGCAACGCCTGGAAGTTTTCCCGCGACAGCGCCCCGGCGATCATCCAGGTCGGCGGCCGACCCCACGGGGAGGAACAACTCTTCTATGTGACCGACAACGGGATCGGCTTCGACATGGCCCATGCTGGCAAGCTCTTCGAGCCCTTCCAGCAACTGCATGCACGGGGCGGCTTCGAAGGTTCGGGTATCGGCCTGGCCAGCGTACGCCGCATCATCGAACGCCACGGCGGGACGATCTGGGTCGAGTCGGCGCCGGGCGCCGGCACGACGGTCTTCTTCACGCTCCCGCGCAGCCCGGCCATTGTCCGCCGCCCGCGCATCAAGCAGATGGGGTAAGCACCACTACCGCCATCGCCTTCATATAGATAGAGGCAGCCCCAGCCTCACTCGTAGCGGATTTCCACCACTTCGATTTCGCGAACACCCGCCGGGCTGGCGAAGCGCACCACATCCCCTTCCCGGGCCTTCAGCAAGGCGCGGGATAATGGCGCAATCCAACTGATTCGGCCTTCGGAGGCATTCGCCTCGTCCACACCGACAATCTGGTAGGTCTTCTCGTCGTCACCGTCCACATCACAGACAGTGACCGTCGCGCCGAAGAAAATCTGCTCGGTATTCTCCTGCTCGGACGGTGTGACCACCGTGGCACCTTCCAGACGCTTTATCAAGAAACGGATACGACGGTCGATCTCCCGCAGGCGCTTCTTGCCGTAGATGTAGTCGCCGTTCTCCGAACGGTCGCCGTTGGACGCGGCCCAGCGCACCGTCTCGACCAGCTTGGGGCGCTCATCGCGAACGAGTTCATCGAGCTCAGCCTTGAGCCGCTCGAAACCGTTGCGGGTCATGTAGTTGCGGGTACCGGGCGGCAGGCTGGGCACACCGGGAGCGGACTCGTCGTCCTCGTCCTGGTCGCTTTCCTTGACGAAGGCCTTATTCACCCTGAAACACTCCGGAAACAAAACGGTGGGCAATAGTAGGAGCCGCCTGCCTTACTGGCAAGCGACTCCTCCCGACCCACCCTGCATCAGGAACGCGTCAGTGGTAAATCGCCGGCTGGTTCATCAGCGAACCGTAGTCAGCGATCCAGACTTCGAAATCGTCCATTTCGGTGGCCGACGACGCCACGTCGCGCAGTTCCCGACGGAAGCGCTGGGCCGCCTCGTCGCGGAACAAGGCACCGAGGCCACGCCGCTTGTCGATCACCTCGACCGCATCGAGGTTGGGGTAATCGACTACATACAGGACAGGATTGTTGAGCACCACGTTCATGACAGGCCTCCCGATAGCTAGGTTTTGCCTTTTGGGCATCGTGCTACTGAAGATGGGAACACATTCCGGCACTTCAAGTTCCCCAACGCCGTTGTAATTCCCGCCCCCCGAGCCTAAGATTCCATCGAAACCGCTCGCAGCCGTGCGCTTACCTCATTCAGACAAGGCATGAACGACAGCAACGAACCCAGCGCCGACGTTACCAGCCTCGCATCCCGGCTGGCGACCCTGACCACAGAGCATCGAGACCTCGACGCGGTCATCTCCCAGATCTCGTCGGCCCCCCCTCCGGGCGACGAATTGCTGCTGCGTCGCCTCAAGAAACGCAAACTGCTGGTCAAGGACCGGATTGCCATCATCCAGCGCCTCATCGACCCGGACGAACCGGCCTGAGACCAGCCCTCCCATCCCAGAATAGATACCGCATGTCCATTCACCGCAATGCCGGGGCCGACACACTGGCCCTGCACGCTGGCCAGACGCCCGACCCCGTTCATCATTCCCGGGCCACCCCGATCCACTTCACCACCAGCTACGTTTTCGAGGACAGTGAGCACGCCGCATCGCTGTTCAACCAGGAACGGGCCGGGCATGTCTATTCGCGTATCTCCAATCCCACCAATGCGGTGCTGGAGGAGCGCATCGCCGCCCTCGACGGCGGCATCGGCGCGATTGCCTGCGCGAGTGGTCAGGCAGCGTTGCTGCTGGCCATCACGACGCTGATGGGCAGCGGTGGCCACATCGTTGCGTCCCGCGCGCTGTATGGTGGCTCCAACAACCTGCTTGCCTACACGCTGCCCCGCTTCGGCATTGAAACCACCTTCGTCGCCCCCGGCGATCACCAGGGCTGGCGGGCGGCCATCCGTCCGGAAACCCGCCTGCTGTTCGGCGAAGCGATCGGCAACCCGGGCCTGGAAGTGCTCGACATCCCTGAACTGGCACAGATCGCCCGTGACGCGCGTATTCCCCTGTTGGTGGATGCCACGCTGGTTACTCCGATGCTGCAGTGTCCGCTGGATCTCGGCGCCAACCTGGTTGTGCATTCCGCCACCAAATTCCTCGGCGGCCACGGGGTTGCGATTGGCGGCCTACTGGTCGATGGCGGCAACTTCAACTGGGAGGCCTCCGGCGGCCATTTCCCGACGCTCACCGAACCCTATGAAGGCTTCCATGGCATGGACTTCGCTGAGGAGTCCCCCGTTGCCGCCTTCCTGCTGCGCGCACGACGGGAAGGCCTGCGCGACTTCGGCGCCTGCCTGTCGCCGATGAATGCCTTCCAGATCCTGCAGGGCATGGAAACCCTGGGTTTGCGGATGGAGCGCCACGTGGCCAACGCGCGGGCGCTGGTCTCCCATCTCGTAGCCCAGCCGCTGGTGGAATCCGTCTCCTGGCCCGAGCTCGATAGCCATCCCGACCATCAACTGGCGGCACAACTGCTGCCGAAGGGCTGTGGTGGCGTGTTCAGCTTCAGCCTCAAGGGCGGGCGCAAGGCAGGCGCAGCGTTCATCGAGACACTCAGGGTATTTTCCCACCTGGCCAATGTCGGCGACGCAAAATCACTTGCCATTCACCCGGCCAGCACCACGCATTTCCGCATGTCGCGCAATGCACTACTGTCGGCGGGCATCACGGAAGGAACGATCCGCCTCTCCGTCGGTCTCGAAAGTGTGTCCGACCTGATCGAAGATGTGGACCGTGCGCTGTACGCCGTCCAGAAAGTCCTGGCCTGATTCCGGAAGCACGCATGAGACTCAACCTGTCCGGTCATCTGACCGACCACATCACCTTCTGCTACACCGGCGGCCAGCGCCTGGAGCGCGACCGCCCCACAGCCCTGTTCATCCATGGCGCCGGGCACGACCACAGTGTGTGGACGCTGCAGACCCGCTACTTTGCCCACCACGGCTGGAATGTCATTGCCCCTGACCTGCCCGGCCATGGCCGCACCAACGGCCCCGCGCTGGAGAGCATTGAAGGCCTGGCCCGGTGGATCCTTACCCTGGCGCACAAGCTCGGCACTGAGCGTCCCGTCGTAATCGGTCACAGCATGGGGGCATTGATCGCGCTGCAGGTAGCCGCCACGGCTCCCGCACTGGTAAGCCGACTGGCTCTTGTCGGCGCCGTTGCCCCGATGCCGGTAGCCCCCGCCCTGCTGGATGCCACACTGTCGAACCGGGACAAGGCCCATGCACTGATCAACCAATGGTCCTTCGCGCCACACAGCCAGACTGGTGCCAGCAGCATTCCCGGCATGAACCTCACCGCACTCAATGAGCGCCTGATGCAGCGCCAGGCGCCGGGCGTGCTGCATACCGACATGGCTGCGTGCAATGCCTATGCTGCGGGCTTCGACGCCGCGGCACAGGTTCGCTGTCCAACCCTACTGCTGAGTTCGGCTCAGGACCGGATGACGCCTCCCAAGGCCATCGCACCGCTCGCCGCGGCCTTCGACAAGGATATCCCGCTCACCAGGGTCGTGCTGCCGGACGCCGGCCACGCGATGATGTCCGAAGCCCCCGGTCAAGTGCTCGATGCCTTGTGGGCCTTTGTCAATTCTTCCCACGCAACCGGACAGCCCCCAACATGAACTGATCCGTTTGCTGCAGGCCATTGAGTTCCAATAACCATAACGGAGACAAAGCATGGCTCAGCATGACATCCCCCCGGACGACGAACAGGCCGCCGCTGCGCTGCCCTTTCCAACCTTACGCACAATCAGTGCAGGTGCGCCATTCCAGTGGATAGCGCAGGGCTTCGGAGATCTGAAGGCCTGCCCTGTCGCCAGCCTGTTCTACGGATTCTGCTTTGCAGCCATGGGCTTGCTGCTGACCTTCGTCTTCGAGCACGCCTACCAATACACCTCCGCGGTCTCCACCGGCTTTCTCCTCCTCGCCCCGTTCTTTGCAATGGGGCTCTATGAACTCTCTCGACGCCGGGAACTCGGCGAGCAATGCGCGCTGACCCCGACCCTGATGGTGTGGCGCCGCAATGCCGGCAACCTGGCTGTCTTTGCCGCTGTGCTGACCGTCATCTTCCTGATCTGGGCGCGCGCATCCCTTGTAATCTTCGCCATCTTCTATACTCAGGAGCTCCCGAATCTGTCCGGCTTTCTCGGGCAGGTGTTGTCCTTCGAGAACCTTGACTTCTTGCTGGTCTATTTCGGCGTCGGCTCCATCTTTGCGTTGCTCGTGTTTGCGGTCAGCGTGGTGTCCATTCCGCTGATGCTCGACCGCAACCAGGACGCGGTCACATCGATGATCGCCAGCATCCGGGCCCTGGCCCTCAATCCGCTTCCGCTACTCATCTGGGCTGCGCTGATCGTCAGCCTGACCATCCTGGGTTTCCTGAGCTTTCACCTTGGCCTCGTCGTACTGATGCCCATCGTCGGGCATGCCACGTGGCACGCCTACCGACAACTGGTGGCGCCCCTGCCGCACAGCTGACACGCGAACCCTGTGCTTTTCAGCGACACTCTCCGCCATTGTCAGTGCTGAACAAGCACACGGGCTTTGCCAATCGGTCTGGCCTGTGGCGAAATAGCCGGGATTTCTTACCATTCAATCGTGGCCGGAGAATATTCCCGTGCGCATAACCTGTTTATTTCCCGCAGGCCTGGCCCTGTTTTTCTCTATTGCCTCGGCTCAAGCGACCGACGGAAGCACGCCTCCGGCATTGCCGACAGCAGATATCGCGGTCGAGGCGAGCCGTCCTGCCCCCAACGACCAGTTCCGGGCCCAGGTCTATTACGAAACCACCGAGACCAGCCCTGGAGAACTGGCCCGCAAGGTGAATTCGGTCGTCGCCCAAGCGCTGCAGACGGCCCGCAATTACCAGGCAGTGAAGGTTCGCACCGGAGGCAACATGACCTACCCTGTCTATGGCAAGAACGTGCGTAATATCGAAGCCTGGCGGATGCGCTCGACGCTTCTCCTCGAGGCCAATGACTCTGCGGCCCTCTCTGAACTCCTCGGCAGGCTCCAGCAAAGCATGGTCATCGGCGGGCTGAATGCCGCCCCTTCCGCCGAAACATGGAAGAAGATCGGAGAGCAGGCCATCGTGGATGCACTCACTGCCTTCGAAGCACGGGCAAGACTGGTCGCAAGCACGCTCAACAAGAAGTGGAAGATCAAGCACCTCTCGGTCAACACCGGCGGCATCCAGCAGAAGCCCATCATGCCGCTCGCCCGTAGCTCCAGCATGATGGCCGCCGAAGCCGTGCCTGCGCCTATCGAAGCCGGCGACAGTGCAGTCAGCGTATCAGTCAACGGGCAGATCGAACTTCTGGAATGATCGCGCTGATTCAACGCGTCCTGGAAGCCCGCGTGACGGTGGAGGAGCGTACCGTGGGGACGATTGGTCCGGGACTCCTCGCCCTGGTCGCCGTTGAGAAAGCAGACACGTTGACCAACGTCCATCGGATGGTGGAGCGCCTGCTGAGCTATCGCGTCTTTCCCGATGGCGAAGGGCGAATGAACCGTTCTCTTACGGACACAGGGGGCGGCCTGCTGCTCGTATCCCAATTCACGCTGGCGGCCGACACGAGCAAGGGAACCCGCCCCAGCTTCACGCCCGCCGCCGCACCCGACGTCGCCGAAGAACTTTTCAATGCAGTCGTGACCCTGGCTCGCAGCCGCCATGCTTGCGTGGAAACCGGCGAGTTCGGGGCAGACATGCACGTATCCCTAGTTAACAATGGCCCGGTTACCTTTCGCCTCATCGCCTGAACGGGCATACCCCTGCCTGCTTCTCGTGCTCGCCGTACTCGCTGGCTGCAGCCAGACGCCGCAGCGACCACTGGATTCGTCCTCGCCTTACTCCCGGCCGTCGGCCCCGACAAACCGCAACTGGATCACCCTGTCCCAGTCCACTGATGCCCAGGAGGTCGTGCTCTACGCACTGGGGTTGCTCGACACCGGTTACCGCTTCGGAGGCAAGAACCCGTCCGCCGGGCTCGACTGTAGCGGCATGGTCAGCTACATCGTCGAACAGGTCAGTGGACGCAAACTGCCGTACAACGCGGCCGGCATCGCCGAGCGTACGCGCCCCATTTCATCCGGTGCCATCCAGCCAGGCGACCTGGTGTTCTTCAACACCCTTGGCCGCTCTTATTCCCACATGGGCATCTATCTCGGTGACGGCAAGTTCATCCATGCCCCCAGCAGCAAGGGAAAGGTCCGCGTGGACCGTCTCGACAACCGCTACTTCGCGGAACGCTTCGAAGGCGCCCGGACCCTGATGCCCGGGAGCTAACGCCCTCCGGGCACCGGCACTTACTCGCTCTCTTTCAACCAGCGCGCAGCATCCAGCGCGTAATAGGTCAGGATGCCGTCGGCACCAGCCCGCTTGAATGCCAGCAGCGACTCCATCGCGCAAGCCTTCTCGTCCAGCCAGCCATTGGCCGCCGCCGCCTTCAGCATCGCGTACTCACCACTCACCTGGTAGGCGTAGGTCGGCACCTTCAACTCCGTCTTCACGCGCCGCACGATATCCAGGTAAGGCATACCGGGCTTGACCATGAACATGTCGGCACCTTCGGCGATATCAAGCGCCACCTCGCGGATGGCCTCGTCCGAATTGGCTGGATCCATCTGGTAGGTGTATTTGTTGCCTTTGCCAAGATTGCCAGCAGAACCGACCGCATCGCGGAACGGCCCATAGAAGCTCGACGCATATTTGGCCGAGTAGGCCAGGATGCGCGTGTAGATCTGCTGCGCGCCGTCCAGCTCGGCGCGGATACGGGCGATCCGGCCGTCCATCATGTCCGACGGCGCCACCACGTCAGCCCCGGCCTGCGCGTGGCACAGCGCTTGACGGGCGAGCACTTCCAGCGTTTCGTCGTTGAGCACATAACCGTTCGCGTCGATGAGGCCGTCCTGACCATGAACCGTATACGGGTCGAGGGCCACGTCGGTAATAATACCCAGTTCGGGAAAACGACGCTTCAGCTCGCTGACAACGCGGGGCACCAGGCCGTCGGGGTTAAAGGCCTCCTCCGCGCCCAGGCTCTTCTTGCCGTCCTCAATGACTGGGAACAATGCCAGCGCCGGCACGCCCAGCTGAACGGCCTCTTCGGCAACACGCAGGAGATTGTCGAGCGACATGCGCGACACGCTAGGCATTGATGCCACCTGCTGTGCGATGCCCTGCCCTTCCAGCACAAAGACCGGGTAGATCAAATCGTCGGCGGACAAGCGATGCTCACGCATGAGCTTGCGGGAGAACTCATCCCTTCGCATGCGACGCATTCGGATTGCCGGAAATACAGACTGAACTGGTCTCATAAAGATCTCAAGTACTTACATCCAGAAACGAAATGCCGCAGGAACTTTCTCCCCCGGCCTCTACACTAATAAACAGATGGTGCTGAACCGTCTCCCGCTATACCTCCCTGAGCGGGTGCCTTGAGCAAGCAAGGCATTTTTCGACCCCCGGCGCTCCCCTTGCCGGGGGTTTTTTATTTCGCCACGCACCCAGATTCTGCCTTGAGGCGCGGCTCCGCCTGAACAAACAGAATTCTAAGCCGAAGCCCAACAGCTGACATATCTTCTCGCTCACCAACACAGCTATCACTTAAGAACATATCTAGTCGCCCCTGAAATATTCAATTCGCCACATCCAGCAACCTGCCTGGCGGGCTGGAACGCTCGCCGCTGACCACCGCCCGCATCAGCCAGCGCAGGTTGTACCTGGCAGCACACAGTACCGGGTGCAGCACATCGCCTTCCGATCCCTTGAGCCAGTTCCGCCCTAGAGTCTGTTGACAATTACTGTTCTGCAAATGCCGATGGCGTGTGCTTGTCAATTCGCCGTGCACATTCAATGACTTGCCGAGGGGCTGTTCACTGCGGGCAAGTTGTGGTCATATCCTGACTTTTCGGCAGAGTCAGGATGGTACGTGTGTGGTTGCGTGACGATCAGTTTGAGCGGATAGCCGCGTTGCTGCCAGGCAAGGCCAGCGATCCAGGGCGCACGGCGGCAGATAACCGGCTGTTTGTTGAGGCGGTGTTATGGATTGCTCGGACAGGCAGTCCGTGGCGCGATCTGCCCCCGCAGTTCGGCCCCTGGAATAGTGTCTATCAGCGCTTTGCGCGCTGGTCGCGCAGCGGCGTGTGGCATCGTGTTTTCGCCCAGCTGGCCCAGGATGCGGATTTTGAAGAGGTCTTCATCGACAGCACGATTGTGCGTGCCCACCAGCATGCAGCCGGCGCACTCAAAAAAAAGGCGATCAAGCGCTCGGGCGATCCCGCGGCGGATTGAGTACAAAGATTCACGCCCTGGTGGAGGGGCTCGGATCGCTCGCCCGCTTCTGTTTAACCGGCGGCGAAGCCGGCGACAGCCCACAGGCTCTGCCCCTGCTGGGGGGGCTACAGCCCGCGTCGCTCAGTGCGGACAAGGCCTACGACACCGATGCCATCCTCCGGCATCTCGCCGATCAAGGCATCGAGGCCGTCATCCCGCCGCGCAGCCATCGCCGTGTCCAACGCCATTTCGATCGTCATCAATACAAGAATCGCAACTTGATCGAGCGCTTTTTCTGCCGCATCAAGCAATTTCGCCGCGTCGCCACACGTTACGACAAACTCGCCGAACGCTTCGCCTCTTTCGTCGCAATCACTGCCGCCGTCATATGGCTGGCATGATTGTCAACAGACTCTAGGGCGACGGCGGCCACATTCGGATTTCGTCGCTCAAACAACTTGCCGAGCCAGGAATTCAACTTTGCGTGTCACTTTGCAGCCGACAGAGCGGCCTGAGTACCGTGGATCAGCAAGGTTCACAGATACACATCGCCGCGCTTGCTGATGCCCAGCAGTGTCGGCTTACCGCCGCTGGAATGTTGGCATGGGGCAAGCCCCAGCGATACGGTCAGTTGCTGACCGTATCGCTGGGGGCATCCGCAATCGAGGTTATCAGCGCAGTGGCGGTCAGCGGTCCGACACCTGGGATCTCCTCCAAGCGCAGACTCTGGATCCAGCTACGGTGCCATTGCATGATCTGCACCTCGAGTTCGCCAACCTGTCGGTCCAGTTCCACCAGATGTTCGTGCAGGCGCCGGAACACTTCTGACACTTGATCACCGACGCCGTCCAGAAGCACCAGTAGCTGTTTGCGTAACGCACAGAGTCCTGTTGGAAGCACCAGACCGAACTCGACCAGCAATCCCTGGATCTGGTTGGCTGAGGCGGTGCGTGCGACAATGAAGCCTTGGCGAACCCGATGGAGCGAGAGCACCGCCTGCTGCTCGACGCATTTTTATAGGGACAAAGCGCATGTTTGGCCTGGCGACCGCTTCGCAGATTGCCTCGGCATCTGCCGCATCGTTCTTGTTGCTCTTCACGTGTGGCCTCACGAATTGCGGCAACATCGGTTTGGCGGTATGCCCGAAGCCCTCAAACTTGCGCGCTCAGTAATCCGCGCTGCCACTCTGGCACTGCAATGCCGTATCGGATGCAGGCGCCCATTTCATTGATTCCGATAACTACCAACCCACAAAGTTGGCATTTGCACTTACGAATACCTTCGGATACACTCCCGGCCCTGAATTGCGGGGTTGGCGGAATTGGTAGACGCACTGGATTTAGGTTCCAGCGCCGCAAGGCGTGAGGGTTCGAGTCCCTTGCCCCGCACCAATTGGGAGCGAAATTACCCCAACCTGGGGACGGGTTGTGGCTTGAAACTCAAGCGCGCTGATCGCACGCGATTGTCGTGACGAGGGCATTCTCTTTATTAGCCCCGGCAAATCAAGCACAGGTCATGCCGCTAAAGCGGATGCCTTAGCGGGTGTCTTAATATCCAGAGCCTGCTGGGCCGCTGGCGGTTGTAGAACAGGATCCAGCCGCCGATCACGCAGCTCGCGTGTTGTAGGGTTTCAAAGTGGTGCCGGTGGATGCATTGCTCCTCGAGGGCGGATGATCCGCGCCACCAGCCCGTTCTGCTGCGGGGTGTAAGGAGGGGTAGGAACTCCTGCTTCAGGCCATAGCTTTTGACCAGTGCTGTGTAGCTGCGGTGAAGCGCAGGCCGTTATCCGAGCGCAGCAGGAACGGCGCATGCACACAGCGAGCCGAAGCAAGCAATTAGGGCCTGCGGCGCGCGTCAAGCTAGTTGTCGCCTGATTCATGCAGCTCTTTGCTGTTTATTCCCCATGGCAACAACTACGTCTCGCTCGGGATTGAGAGTCACCACGGTGATGGGTGACCAGTCCCGGGTATTGCCCGTCCAGCGCGCAGGATGGCGCGCTCGGGCCTGGGCATAGAGTGCGTGACGCGCCGCCAGGATCGCGTGATCCTCGCCCGCATGGCGCTGGGCCGGGCTCACGTAGCGGATGCCGCTGTGGCGGTGCTCGACGTTGTACCACTGCACGAAACCGCTGACCCAGGATCGGGCGGCTTCCAGATCCTCGAATCCCCTTGCCGGAAACGCGGGCCGGTACTTGGCCGTGCGGAACAGCGCTTCAGCGTAAGCATTGTCATCGCTGACCCGGGGCCGCGAGTAGGAAGGCTTGATACCCAGCCAGTGGAGCATCGCCAGCACCGTGGTGGCCTTGAGCGTCGCGCCGTTGTCGCCGTGCAGGATGGGCTTGTCCGCCAGGGCGGCAATCCCTTCGGCCAGCGCCGTGCGACGCACCAGATGGGCGGCGTGTTCGGCGGCGTCGGTGCCGTGCACCTCCCAGCCGACGATCTTGCGGCTGTAGAGATCCAGGATCAGATACAGATGGAACCAGCGCCCGGCTACCGTGGCCGGCAGATAGGTCATGTCCCAGCACCACACCTGGCGCGGTGCAGTGGCGATGTGGGTGCTCGGCGGGCGGGAGGCTGCGGGGGCTTTAGCGCGCCCCCGATGCGTCGTCTGGCCCGCTTCGCCTCGGTGAGCGCATGGGCAGGCCGGGGGCGCAAGGTTGCTGGTCTGAGGTCACCGCACGCGAGGCCATCTCCACATTTCCAGCGCTGCAGCGTACACAGCGTGATGCCCGCCACCTTGCAGGCCGCGTCAAGACGCGCCCCGGCGTGCCGGGCGGCTTCAATGTTCCGGACTTCCTAAGAAACACCCACCTCGACTGGCTTCAGGGAGAAACCGAAGTGGGCGGCGCGACATTGCAACTGCTTGAGGACCCGCTCACGGTAGCGCTGCTCGTAATGCTCGGCGCCAGGATCTTCGTATTGCATTCCGAAGCACATCGCCCGGTAAAACAGAACGGCAATCTTGCGCGCCGTGGCCGTCAGAGCCTTCGCCTTGCCGATACGCGATGCCAACCTACGGTAGAACGCCCCAAGCGCGGTTTCGGTGCGCCCTACGGTGGTGACCACCAACCGCAGTCGAGCAGCCACCCGGCTGTTGCTTTTGCGGGTGCGTGACGACAGCACCTTACCGCCACTGATCTTGCAGCCCGGTGACAGCGTCAGCCACGATGTGAAGTGCTTCTCCGTGGGCTATCGACTCATGTCCGTTCCGCATTCGGCAATCAAGGCCAGCGCCACGCTCGGCCTGATCCCATGGATGCGGGTCAGGTCCATGCCCGTAAGTTGGTACAGCAAAGTTCGCGCATCGAACTTCGGGGCGTTGATCTGCTTGGTGCGATGGCGTGGCTTGGCCAAGGGCTCGAAGGGTACGACGTTGTCTGCGCACAACATCTGCAGCGTACGTTCGATCTGCGCATCGCAGTCTGCAATCCGATCTTGGTAGAAGTCGAACAATGTCAGGGCGCTGGGACAGCGCGAACACATGCTCGGGCTGGTAGTTACCCACCATGGCCGCGCGAATCGTTTCCCTGCTTTCGCGGCACCGGACATCACGCAGGCTCGCGAGGGCGTCGGGATCGCGCTCGCCGGCAACGATGGCGCGTACGATCCTCAGCCCGGTCACTCCACTGATGTCGCTGATGACGTGGTGCAGCTGCAGGTTCATGTGGATTAGCGCCTTTTGCATGTGCTGCATGTGCGCCGCGGCGTATTCGAGATGCCGCTCGCGGATCTGCATGTAGGCACGCAATGCCGCAATCTCGCGCGTCGGCCGGAAGCTGGCACGCAGCAGGCCACAGGCATGTAGTCGTTGCAGCCACTGGGCGTCATTGACGCCGCTCTTGCGTCTAGGCACAGCCCTGCAGTCGCGTGCGTTGGCCAACACTACCGTCAGTCCGCGATCTTCAAGGACTTCATACACGGGAATCCAGTGAACGCCCGTGGACTCCATCGCCACCGTCTTGATCCCCAGCGCTACCAGCCAATCGGCCATGCGTTCAATGTCGCCCGTGAAGCTCTGGAATGTTCGCACCGGATCGTCGCTCAGCTCCGGCGGTACGGCCGCGACCTGAATGCGCGAGCCGATGTCGATGCCCGCCGCCCGGTCATTGACGATGGGCAAGCCGAGCGCCTTGGCTTTCTTGGACATGGCAACCTCCTGTAGGCAAGGCGCCAGACAGGGGAGCGGTTCAAATCAATTTCCTAAACGGGGTCGCACGAGAGGCGCCACCACAGCTGGGTCCGCTGATTCCCCACGGGCCAAGTTTTTTGACGGGGACGAAAGCCTCCAAAAGCTGACGGCCACGGTCTGGCTCAGGCCAGTGTAGGCATCCCCCGTGTTTCTTTCCATCGGGACGGGGCGCCGCCGCGAAAGACGTTTTTTAGGATCTCATTGTCTTCCTTGAGTTGGCGCAGTTGGGCCTCAAGCTGTCGGATGCGCTGTTGGTCGGGCGTGAGCAGCAAACCCTTCCCGGGGCGCCCGGCCAGTTCTTCGTCCACCTGCTGAACCCAGCGCCGCACGATGGATTCAGTCAGGTTCATATCTTTGGTAACCTGACTGACCGAGAGGCCCTGGTTCTTGACGGTGTTGACGACTTCGAGCTTGAAGCTCGGTTCAAAGGTTCTACGACTGCGTTTCATCGGTGTTTCCTCGAAAGGGGACATCATCCGCCTATCGGGGTGTCTGGGGGGATTGGACCACTACAGTTCAAGGCGGCACAGGCTTTGCGGACGGTGTCTGCGAGAACGCCCTGCAGGGGGTGCGGAGCTGCGATTTCCGGAAGAAGCATATTCACCTGGTAACCGATGGCAACGGTAAGCGGCCGCACTACGAGGTCCGGTCCGCTGAGTTCCAGTGCAGTGAACGGGTTTACGATGGCAACGCCCAGGCCCTGACGCACCATGGCGCAGACGGCCACTGCGCTCGTGGTTTCAAGCAGGGTTGCGCGATGTACTTTAGCGTCCTCGAACATCGCATCAATGGCGGTTCGATACGGGTCGCCAACCGCGAGACTGATAAAGCGCTCGCCTGTAAAGTCGCGTGGTTGCAGTCGCGCCTTGCTGCACAGGCTGTGATCACGTGGCAAAACAGCCACTTCATTGACTTTCAGTAAGGGCTGCAAGGCAACTCCAGCAGGTGCCTCTTGGGTTTCACTCAGTCCCAGGTCAAAACGCTGTTCACTCATGGCTTGCTCCAGCCAGGGCGACTCTAAGGGATGCACGCTGACTCCTAGTTCAGGATGTGCATGTGAGAGATATACCAGTGCGCGGGGTACCAAGGCATGGGCCAATGCCGGCAAACACGCAATGCGCAAGCGACCTGTCGCTTGCGTGCGCAATTCGGTGGCGCGCGCTGCGATCTGTTCCAAGCCTATAAACGAGCGCTCTACTTCCTGCATCAGCGCAAGTGCCCGCACGGTAGGGCGTAATCGGCCCCGCACCCGGTCAAAAAGGTTAAACCCCAGTAACTGCTCCAGACGCCCCAGCTCGCGACTCAAAGTGGGCTGGCTTGACGCGCACGCGTCAGCGGCACGCCCCAGGTTGCCGTGCAGCATGATGGCGCGAAACATCGTCAGCTGGCGATGAGTTAAATTCATATCAATATTGAATAGCCTCACAAAAAGAATAGCATTGATTGAATTGACCATGCAGGGGATCATCCCCTCATGAACCCTTTTACTCCCGCCACCATCGCTCCTTTGGCCCAGCAGTTCGGCACCCCGCTGTGGATTTATGATGCCGACACCATTACGCGCCAAATTGCCGCTCTGCGGTTGTTTGACGTAGTGCGTTTCGCTCAGAAAGCCAACTCCAATACACACATCCTTCGCCTCATGAAGCAACAGGGCGCAGCGGTGGACTCGGTGTCTTTGGGTGAAATCGAACGCGCGTTGGCTGGTGGTTTTACGCCGAGCTTGCACAACGGGCACGCAGACATCGTGTTCACGGCCGATCTGCTGGACCGCGCTACGCTTGCGCGCGTGGTGGAACTCAATATTCCCGTGAACTGCGGCTCCATGGACATGCTGGACCAATTGGGTGCGGTCAACCCGGGGCACCCGGTGTGGCTACGCATCAACCCAGGTTTCGGGCATGGCCATTCCAAGAAAACAAATACCGGTGGCGAGCATAGCAAGCATGGCATCTGGCATGGCGACCTAGTACGCGCCTGCGAAAAGATCAAGTCCAACGGCCTGGCCTTGCAGGGCCTGCACATGCACATCGGCTCAGGCGTGGACTACGCGCACTTGCAGGAAGTGTGCGGTGCCATGCTGAAGCTGGTAAAGGTAGTGAATGCGCAGGGTTTGGACCTGCACGCCATCTCCGCGGGCGGCGGTCTGTCCGTTCCCTACCAGGCCGGTGAACCCACGATTGATACGGCCCACTACTTTTCATTATGGGATGCAGCGCGCCATGCCGTGGAACAACTGCTGGAGCACCCAGTGAAACTGGAAATAGAACCGGGCCGCTATTTAATGGCCGAGTCCGGCGTGCTGGTCACCGAGGTACGCGCCACGAAGCAACAGGGCGCCAACCATTTTGTGATGGTGGACGCCGGCTTCAGTGATCTGGCTCGCCCGGCCCTATACGGCGCCTACCACGGCATGGAGTTGATCCACTCTGATGGCACAGCGGTTAATGGCCTGCAGTTTGACACGGTGGTTGCCGGACCTCTGTGCGAGTCGGGAGATGTGTTTACGCAGGGAGACGGTGGCGTGGTGTTGCACCGATCCTTGCCGCAGGCGCAGGTGGGAGATCTGCTGGTGTTGCACGACACCGGTGCGTATGGCGCCTCCATGTCATCGAACTACAACGCGCGCCCGCTGATTGCCGAAGTGCTGATGGAAAATGGTGAGCCCCGGCTTATTCGACGAAGGCAGACGGTTGCTGAGTTGCTCGCGCTGGAGGCGGTGTAAGGCAGCACACAATGGCCTTGGCAACGTAACCTGAGGCGGCGGTAGAACGTTTTGACTGATTGCGACATGGTTCTTGGCGCCACCCGTGCGAACCACACACAACCTGCTCTACTCCTTGCGCACACTGCGCTAGAGTCTGTTGACAATCATGCCAGCCATATGACGGCGGCAGTGATTGCGACGAAAGAGGCGAAGCGTTCGGCGAGTTTGTCGTAACGTGTGGCGACGCGGCGAAATTGCTTGATGCGGCAGAAAAAGCGCTCGATCAAGTTGCGATTCTTGTATTGAATCGCCCCGGGTTTCGCGGAGGCTCCTACTCTTGAGAAGATGGAGCCATGAAAAAGACAACGAAATACGCCCCGGAAGTACGTGAGCGTTCAGTGCGGATGGTGTTCGAGCAGCGCAGTGAGCACCCGTCGCAATGGGCAGCGATCCAGTCGATTGCAGCGAAGATCGGTTGCACGGCCCAGACACTGCACGCCTGGGTTCGGCAGCACGAGCGGGATACCGGACAGCGGGACGGGGTCAGCAGTGCCGAGACCGCACGGATCAAGGAACTGGAGCGGGAGGTTCGGGAGCTGAAACGGGCCAACGAGATCCTGCGCCTGGCTAGCGCATATTTCGCGCAGGCGGAGCTCGACCGCCGCAACAAGTGACCCACGACTTCATCGACATGCACCGGGAGCGTCTCGGGGTCGAGCCGATCTGCAAGGTCTTGCAGGTTGCCCCGTCGGCGTATCGACGCCGGGCGGCACGTCGGCGCAACCCTGATCTGCGTAGCGCCCGGGCGCTGCGCGACGAACGCTTGATCGGGGATATCCAGCGGGTCTGGCAGGCCAATCTGCGGGTGTATGGCGTGCGCAAGGTGTGGCGGCAGTTGCAGCGGGAAGGCATCGAGGTGGCTCGCTGCACCGTCGAGCGTTTGATGCGGGCCGAGGGACTTGTCGGCGCCCGGCGTGGAAGCGCCGTCCGCACGACCCGCGCCGATCCCGCTGTGCCCTGTCCGCTGGACCGGGTCAATCGGCAGTTCGTGGCCGAGCGCCCGAATCAGCTCTGGGTCTCGGACTTCACGTATGTCTCGACCTGGCAGGGATTCGTGTACGTCGCCTTCGTCGTCGATGTGTTTGCCCGTTACATCGTCGGCTGGCGCGTCAGCCGCTCCATGCACACCGAGTTCGTGCTGGACGCACTGGAGCAAGCCTTATGGGCACGCCAGCCCCAGCGGGATGCCCTGATCCATCATTCGGATAGAGGGTCGCAATACGTGTCCATCCGCTACACCGAGCGACTCGCCGAGGCGGGCATCGAGACGTCGGTTGGCAGCAAGGGGGACAGCTACGATAACGCCTTGGCCGAGACGATCAACGGACTCTACAAAGCAGAGTTGATCCATCGTCGCGGGCCCTGGAAAAGCGCTGAAGCGGTGGAACTGGCAACCCTCGAGTGGGTGGCCTGGTTCAACCATCATCGGCTGCTCGCCCCTATTGGCTACATGCCGCCGGCTGAAGCTGAGGCAAACTATCACCGCAGTCAAACCGCTCAGGCTGTCATGGCCTGACTTAAACCAAATGGCCTCCGCGAAACCCGGGGCGATTCAGGAAACGGCGGAGCGAGACTCCGTCAGGTAGGGTTCAAGGAGACGAACGCAAGTGAACCGCTGATGACGTGTTTAGCGAGCTACGGGTCTGGCGGAAGATGGGATGGCCGGGGGCTTACGCTTACGGAGGAGATGTTTTTTCTTTGAGGGTGCTTTGTTTCGGAGCTTTAAAAACATAAAGCCCCCGCGCAGTAGTGCGCGGGGGCTTTGATGGGTAAGTCTGACGATGACCTACTTTCACGCACGGTTGTGCACTATCATCGGCGCGGTCTTGTTTCACGGTCCTGTTCGGGATGGGAAGGGGTGGTTCCAAGACGCTATGGTCGTCAGACTATAACTTGTACCGCTTGCCGCGTTTTCGCGGTCGAAGCGTCAAAGGGAAGAAGTGTTCTTTGGGGTATGTGACTGCGCTTTGCGCGGTGTTCGCCTTGCATTTTGCAAGGTTATAGGATCAAGCCTCACGGGCAATTAGTACTGGTTAGCTTAACGCATTACTGCGCTTCCACACCCAGCCTATCAACGTCGTGGTCTTCAACGACCCTTCAGGGGAATCGAGTTCCCAGGGATATCTCATCTTGAGGCGAGTTTCCCGCTTAGATGCTTTCAGCGGTTATCTCTTCCGGATTTAGCTACCCGGCGATGCGACTGGCGTCACAACCGGTACACCAGAGATCCGTCCACTCCGGTCCTCTCGTACTAGGAGCAGGCCCCCTCAAATATCCAGCGCCCACGGCAGATAGGGACCAAACTGTCTCACGACGTTTTAAACCCAGCTCACGTACCACTTTAAATGGCGAACAGCCATACCCTTGGGACCGGCTACAGCCCCAGGATGTGATGAGCCGACATCGAGGTGCCAAACTCCGCCGTCGATGTGAACTCTTGGGCGGAATCAGCCTGTTATCCCCAGAGTACCTTTTATCCGTTGAGCGATGGCCCTTCCATACAGAACCACCGGATCACTATGACCTGCTTTCGCACCTGCTCGACTTGTCGGTCTCGCAGTCAAGCCACCTTTTGCCATTGCACTATCAGTACGATGTCCGACCGTACCTAGGTGACCTTCGTACTCCTCCGTTACCTTTTGGGAGGAGACCGCCCCAGTCAAACTGCCTACCATGCACGGTCCCCGATCTGGATTCACAGACCTAGGTTAGAACCTCAACGACACCAGGGTGGTATTTCAAGGACGGCTCCTCTGGAACTAGCGTCCCAGTCTCATCGCCTCCCACCTATCCTACACAAGTCCCGTCAAAGTCCAATGCAAAGCTACAGTAAAGGTTCATGGGGTCTTTCCGTCTAGCCGCGGGGAGATTGCATCTTCACAAACACTTCAACTTCGCTGAGTCTCAGGAGGAGACAGTGTGGCCATCGTTACGCCATTCGTGCAGGTCGGAACTTACCCGACAAG
>NZ_CM161496.1:1207500-3332500 GCF_056724025.1 Zoogloea sp. JDB1 | reverse complement strand
TCACCAAGGTTGTGAGTGTACCGATGACAAGCGCCGTGCGAATACTCTTGAGCGTCAGATAAAACACATCCTGCCCAACCTTATCTGTGCCAAACACATGATATTCACCCGCCAGGGCGATTAGCGGCCCAGCAAAAATACAGACGACACCGGCGGTCGCGAGCATAGCACGCCAAGCTAGGCCCCCTCGTCCTCTCCATATTGCTCTCCAGGCCGCACCGAGAGGTACGCTGCGAGACAGAGCAACCCACTTCACTAGGACAAGCGCCAGCACACCCCATGAGCTTGCCGCTACTGCCAACCCAATACCAACACGTCCCAGCACATCCCCTGCGTGATCGTCTTCCGGATACTGCAACCCACTACCGCCGAACCTCAATCTCGGAGACTCTCGTCGCTGCACGCCATCCGCCCCTTCGATGGTCTCTCTTGCAAAAAGGCGATAGGCAAGCGGTGCCGAGTAGGTCTTTTCCACCCTGGATCGCAGAGGCTCAGCAAGCGCATCGAAAAGGCTACGGACCTCGATCGACAATTGCTCTTTCGATCCTGTTTCTACAACAAGGCGCGCGCGGTAATGCAAGCTATCGACCACCCCCACCAGCAAAAACAGCAGCGAGATGGTGAGGGAAGCCATCCCAACATTACTCTCACCGACACGACGCCAAGCCGCCAGCAAAGGCTCACTCTGCCGGACTTGACCTATTGCCAAGGCAATACAGGCGAGCAGCCCGAACAGCAACATGTCGGTCCATAGCAAGACGGGCTGAAAGGCCATCACTCCAACCTCACCCGTGGATCGACCAACGTGTAGGATAAATCCGTCAATAGCAGTCCCACGATGTACAGCAGCGCTCCGATGAAAACCATTGCCCGTACGATCAGAAAATCCTGCGCATTGATCGCGTCGATCGTGTAACTCCCCAACCCGGGTATGCCAAAAAAGGACTCGGTCAGCAGGCTGCCCATGAACAAGGATGGGATCACAACCACCACCCCCGTCAGGATGGGGATCATGCCGTTCTTCAATACATGCCGGGACAAGGCCTGCAGTTCGGACAGGCCCTTCGCTCTGGCCGTCCTCACGTAGTCTTTTCCTGCCTCCTCGAGAAAGATCGCTCTATACCAGCGGGAACTCGCCCCGATTCCTCCCACGATACCTACCAGAACTGGAAGCAGGAGAAAGCGGGAGACGTCAGCCCCCTGACCGTAGCCAGAAATAGGG
The DNA here is from genome assembly GCF_056724025.1 of Zoogloea sp. JDB1. Classification (NCBI taxonomy): domain Bacteria; kingdom Pseudomonadati; phylum Pseudomonadota; class Betaproteobacteria; order Rhodocyclales; family Zoogloeaceae; genus Zoogloea; species Zoogloea sp. JDB1. The sequence continues at coordinate 3,331,278 of NZ_CM161496.1, read as the reverse complement.
ACGAGGTGCCAGACTTTGGAAACGAGCCACTGCCCACCGATGATGTAAAAGAGCCCCGAAATGGACATCATTCCGACGCACAACACCCCGCCCCAAAAATCAAGGTACGACGTTCGAAAGAAAACTAGCAGCAGCGCGAAGGCGACCGTGACAAACAAGCCCAACACGAAGGTCGGTAACGCAATGGCCAGTGACGGCCCCATCCGGCTGCGGATCTCGGTCGCGATATCCCGTCCATCATCCGCCCGGCCAAAGTCGAAGACAAACATCCTCAAGGATTTCTCAAAGAAGACCGTTTGCGTCAGCCTCCCCACACCATGGGCTTCTACATTGAACAGCAGCGGTTTGTCGTAGCCGCGCTCAACCTTCCATCTCTCAATGGCCTCTGGTGTCACGCGCTTGCCTCCCAACTGCATGCGCGCCATGTCATCCGGCGTGTTCACCACGAAAAACAGGGCAAAAGTGAGTAGATTTACACCGACAAGGATGAGCGGTGCGTAAAGCAGCCGACGGACGATATAGGCGAGCATAGGCGAGCTATCCTACATGGGCGAGAGCCCGCGAAGAAACTCCATTCCGCACCTCACTCCAACAAGCTGCACTTCAGGGCTTGGCGACGCCACCGATCAGCCCCCGTACCGCCTCCTGCAGATCGGCAGGCAACACCACGATCCGGGCGCTTTCAGACGCTCCCAGGCGCTCGAGCGATGCAATATATTTCTCCCCTAGCAGGAACAGCATCGGCGCGCTCTCCGTCCCAACCGCGGCACTTACGCGCCGAATGGCTTCGGCAGACGCTTCAGCAAGCATCACTTGCGCATTGGCATCTCGCTTGGATGCTTCGAGACGTGCCTCAGCTTCCAGGATGGCCGCCTGCTTCGCCCCTTCGGCACGAGTGACCAGCGCCTTGCGCTCCCGTTCGGCCGAGGCCTGCTGCTCCATGGCCTTCTGCATGGACGGAGACGGTTTAATGTCCTGGATCTCCACCGACTTGACCGTCAGCCCCCAATCGATGGCCTCATCCGCAATGCTCTCCCTCAGACGAGCCTTGATCTTGTCGCGGCTGGAAAGCGCCTCATCGAGCTCCATCTCACCAATAATGGATCGCAAGGTTGTCATGATCATGTTGCGGATAGCCTCCGAGAAATCCGTAACGCCATAGACCGCCTTAACCGGATCGGTCACTTTCAGGAAGGCAATTGCATTCGTAAGGATTACTGCGTTATCCCGGGTAATGACCTCCTGCTCCTGAACATCAAGAATGATGTCTTTGGTCACGAGCTTGTAGGCCACCTGATCGAGATACGGAATGATGATGTTGAGACCAGGCTTCAAAGTCCCAAAGTACCTACCCAAGCGCTCGACGATCCACTCCTCGCCCTGGGGCACGATACGCACCCCCTTTGCAATGGTCACCACGACAAAGACCAGAATTGCCAGCACCACGATAAACCCAGCACTCATCACCCACTCCTCACGTTTCTTAGCGCTTCTCCACCCTCAGGAAACTTCCCTCCACGGCCACAACCCGTACACGCTCTCCGACGGCTAGGGACTCCTCGACCACACACTCCCACTCCTCGGAGCCGAGCAATGGCTTTTGAAAACGAACCCTGCCCCGCTCGAATGAGGTTGCAGCTTTGGAGACCAGACCAATCTCACCAATCGCATTGCCGTCCGATTGCCCAATCCGGGTCTTGTAATCACTCTTCTTGAAGACTCTGAACCAAAGCACGACCATCGCCAGTGAGGCCAGTATCCACAGCGACACCTGCGCTGTCACGCCGAGAGCAGGTAGCAGCACCAACGATAGCCCAACCAGCAACGCTCCAAGGCCGAACCAGATGACGAAAAAGGCCGGCACGACCAGTTCGGTAATGACCAATGCAATGCCCAGCACGATCCAGTACCACCACTCGAATTCCATGCCACCTCCTCGCGTTGCCGGCCATCAATGACGGACGTATCAAGACACTATCAGAGCTTCGGCATTCCTTTCCATACGACGCAGGCTGCGAACGCAAAAAAGCCGGGTTCCCCCGGCTTTTTTTCCATCCGTGACAGCGAAACGTCAGCCCTTCTGATGGGCAGCCAGCTTCAGCCACGTATCCACAACCGTATCCGGGTTGAGGGAAATGGTCTGGATACCTTCGTCCATCAGCCATTCGGCAAAGTCGGCGTGGTCGGACGGGCCTTGGCCGCAGATGCCGACATACTTGCCGAGCTTGTTGGCGCTCTGGATGGCCATCGAAAGCAGCTGTTTGACCGCAGGATCGCGCTCATCGAAGGAGTGCGCCACCAGACCGGAGTCGCGGTCCAGACCGAGAGTCAGCTGGGTCAGGTCGTTGGAGCCGATGGAGAATCCATCGAAGATCTCGAGGAACTGGTCAGCCAGCAGCGCGTTGGACGGGATCTCGCACATCATGATCAGCTTGAGATCGTTCTCGCCCTGCTTCAGGCCGTGTTCGGCCAGCAGCTCGACGACGCCCTTGGCCTCGTCCAGGTTACGCACGAAAGGCACCATCAACTGCACGTTGGTGAGGCCCAGCTCGTTACGCACCTTCTTCATTGCCGCGCATTCGAGCTCGAAGCAGTCACGGAAGCTGTGGGCGATGTAACGGGACGCACCACGGAAACCCAGCATGGGGTTTTCTTCCTCCGGCTCGTAGATTTCGCCACCGAGCAACTTGCGGTACTCGTTCGACTTGAAGTCGGACAGACGGACGATCACGGGCTTCGGATAGAAGGCCGCCGCGATGGTGGCAACGCCTTCAACCAGCTTCTCGATGAAGAACTGCTTCGGCGTGGCATAGCCGCGGGAACGGCGGGTGATTTCGGCGCGCAGGCTGGCCGGCACCTGGTTGATCTCGAGGATCGCCTTCGGGTGGATGCCGATCATGTTGTTGATCACGAACTCGAGACGAGCCAGGCCAACGCCGCCGTTCGGGATCTGCGCGAATTCGAAGGCCAGCTCCGGATTGCCAACGTTCATCATGATCTTCACCGGGATGTCGGGCAGGTTGCCCATGTCGGTGGTGACCACTTCGAACTCCAGCTTGCCACGGTACACGTAGCCGGTATCGCCCTCGGCGCAAGAGACGGTGACTTCGTCGTTCTCTTCCAGCACTTCGGTGGCGTTGCCACAACCGACGATGGCCGGGATGCCCAGCTCACGGGCAATGATTGCCGCGTGACAGGTACGACCGCCGCGGTTGGTAACGATGGCGGCAGCGCGCTTCATCACCGGCTCCCAGTTCGGATCGGTCATGTCGGTGACGAGGATGTCACCAGCCTGGACGCGGTTCATTTCGGAAGCGTCCTTGACGATGCGGACGTGACCGGCACCGATCTTCTGGCCGATGGCACGACCGTGGGTCAGCGACTTGCCGTATTGCTTGAGGCGGTACTTCTCCATGACATGGCCGGACTGCTGGCTCTTCACGGTTTCCGGACGGGCCTGCAGGATGTACAGCTTGCCATCGTCGCCACTCTTGCCCCACTCGATGTCCATCGGACGACCGTAGTGCTTTTCGATGATGGTCGCGTAACGGCCGAGCTCGAGCACGTCTGCGTCAGTCAACGAGTACACATTGCGCTCGGCTTCGGCAACATCGACGGTGCGGGTGGACTTGCCGGCTTCCTTCTTGTCGGCGAAGACCATTTTGATCAACTTGGAGCCCAGGTTGCGGCGGATGATCGCCGGCTTGCCTTCAGCCAGGGTTGCCTTGTGAACATAGAACTCATCCGGGTTCACCGCGCCTTGAACAACGGTTTCGCCAAGGCCGTAGGAAGCGGTAATGAACACCACGCCGTCAAAGCCGGATTCGGTGTCCATCGTGAACATCACGCCGGAAGCGCCAATGTCGGAGCGCACCATGCGCTGCACGCCCGCGGACAGGGCGACTTCGGCGTGGGTGAAGCCCTTGTGCACGCGGTAAGCGATGGCGCGGTCGTTGTACAGTGACGCGAACACTTCCTTGATGGCGTGCAGAATGTTTTCGTAGCCGTGGATGTTCAGGAAGGATTCCTGCTGACCGGCGAAAGAAGCGTCAGGCAGATCTTCTGCGGTCGCGGAGGAGCGCACTGCGAAGCTGCCATCACCTTCGGCGGTCAGCTGATCATAAGCAGCCTTGATCTCGGCTTCGAGGGCCGGCGGGAACGGGGTATCGACGATCCACTGGCGGATCTGTGCGCCGGTCTTCGCCAGAGCTACCACGTCATCCACGTCCAGGCTGTCGAGTGCGGCGCTGATGCGCTCCGCCAAGCCCTGATGGGACAGGAACTCGCGGTAGGCATCGGCCGTGGTGGCAAAACCACCAGGCACACGCACGCTGGACGGCAGCTGGCTGATCATTTCACCGAGGGAGGCGTTCTTGCCACCAACCTGCTCGACATCGGACATGCGCAGCTCTTGGAAAGGAATGACGTTACGGGCCATAAAAGGACTCTTCCTGGGGAGGTAATGAAGAAAGTAAATCTGGGGCGACTCACGTCGTCGGGCCGTATTGTAAGTCGTTTTGTTGCCCCGCCGCATGCAGGGTTTATCCTAACCATGCCCACTTCAGGCGGAATGCATATCAGGGCAATTTGGGGGCGCCGGCGCATCCGGGGCTCAAACGGAGCCCAACGGCAAGAATGGGATAAGATGCAGACCTGCCCTCGGCCTCCCGGCCGACAAACATGTCCTTTTTCCTGTTGGCACGTTCATGACTCAGACCCGCCCCGTATTCTTCATTTCCGACGGAACAGGCATCACGGCCGAGACCCTTGGCCACAGTCTTCTCGCGCAGTTTCCGGAATCCCGTTTCCGCAATCACCGCATGCCCTTCATCGACTCCCCAGAGAAGGCCCGCGACTGCGCACTCAAGATCCGGGATGCGGCCATCGAGAGCGGCATCCGCCCGATCGTGTTCAATACGCTGGTGGACCCCGAGGCGGTTGCCGCCTTGCGGGAAGCCGATGCACTCTTCCTCGACTTGTTCGAGAAATTCATCGAACCGCTGGAGAACGAACTCGGACAACGCTCCACCCACACGGCTGGGCGCTTCCATGGCATTGCCGACAGCCATGACTACAAAAAACGCATCGAGGCCATCAACTTCACGCTGGCCCACGACGACGGTGTCTCCAACGCAGACCTCGCCGAGGCCGACGTGATCCTTGTCGGCGTATCCCGCTCCGGCAAGACACCGACCAGCCTTTATCTCGCGATGCAGTTTGGCATCAAGGCGGCCAACTATCCGCTGATTCCCGAGGATTTCGAACGCAACAAGCTGCCCGGCGAGCTTTCCCGCTTCCGCCACAAGCTGTTCGGCCTGACCATCGGCCCGGATCGCCTATCCCAGATCCGCCAGGAACGCCGGCCCAACAGCCGCTACGCATCCATCGACAATTGCCTAGCGGAAATCGAGGCAGCCCAGCGCATGATGAAGCGCGAAGGCATCAAGTGGCTCGACTCCACAACCAAGTCCATCGAAGAAATCTCCACCATCATCCTGCAGGAAGTGCGCATCGATCCCCTCACCTATTAATACCGGGAATCCCCAACGGACGCCCACTGTCCAATCCATAACTACACGGAGAGCCCCCCGATGAAACGTAATCGACTCGGGCGTCGCGGCGGACTGCCGCGGGACGCCGAACAATTGCTGTGGCTCGCCAACGGTCTTGCCGATTCGAGCAGCCGTGCCGAAGACCACTTCTGGGACCTGCGACTGGCAGCCGCGGTTGATCATCTTTTGAGCGCCGAAGACGAGGACACCCTGACGACGGCCCTCGACCACCTCAGCACGGCCAGCGTCCACGCCTACGACGAGCTCGCTGACATGATCGAGTCGCGGGCCGAAGGCGCCCTCAAATCCGACGGTCAGCAGGACGTGCTGCTGATCGCCGTGCCGGTGATGGCCTGGTCCCGCTACCGCATTCCGGCCGCACCGATCGCAGCCGCCGTGATGGCCAACCTGCGCGTACAACTCAAGGCCCACGTACTGGCCAATGGTGTCAAGCTGGCCCTCGCCGACTTCCTGTTCAGTCCCGACCAGTTGCCGCAGGGCTACTGCGCCACCGCCGATCTGGCCACCCACATCGGCCGTGCCGCGGAGAACGACAGCGACCTGCACATCAAGACCGATAACCTGCCGGAGACCGCCCAGTTTCTGTCGGACAACCGCTACATACTCGGCGCGGTCATCGTCCCGAAGGGTGCCCCGATCTTCCGCTGGCAGGAAGAGGACTGCACCCGCGACCAGGCACTGGAACAATGGCGTGCCCAAGGCGGAGCCTGCATCACCCCGCTGCTCACCGGCTGTGCCTTCGAAGTCGTATTGCCGGACGCCTACTTCGCTGCCAGCCGTGAGGCGGACAAGATGTCCCGCCCCTACTCCATCCAGGCTTCGGTCGCCTTCCTCAGCACTACGATGGACGCGCCGGCCGCCAGTCTGCGGGCTGTCGTGGCGCCGTTCTTCGAGCGGCAGGTGGAAGAATTCCGCATCGGCTTCACCCTGCGCGGGCAAAGCGACGTGGTGCACGGCGTTGTGTGGCCACTTCTCGGCGCCGAGGACGAGAGCGTCGAAACCCTGGGCCAGATCGAGGCCACACTACGTGCCTGCGGTATCACCGACATCCTGACCCTCGACAACGAGTTCCCGATGGAATACTGCGACGACTGCGGTGCCCCCATGTACCCTTCGCCTGAAGGCGAAGCCGTGCACGCCGAACTGCCCGAAGAGCAGGCAGAGCAGATGCCCAAGCACCTGCACTGATCCTCCCCCGATGGGTGGGAACCTTCCCGCCCTTCGGACGCTCCATCCGGCATCCCCCACCGGAGAGATACATGAACCGCAAGATCGAAAAGACCGACGCCGAATGGCGCGCCCAGTTGTCCCCCGAGGAATACGTCGTCACTCGCCAGAAGGGCACCGAGCGCGCCTTTACAGGCCGTTATTGGGACTGCCACGAACAGGGCAAGTACGTGTGCACCTGCTGCGGCGCCGACCTGTTCTCGTCCGAGCACAAGTACGACTCCGGCTGCGGCTGGCCGAGCTTCCACACTGCGGGAGCCCCGGAGAACGTCGAAGAGGCCGAGGACCGCAGCCACTTCATGCTGCGCACCGAAGTGTTGTGCCACAACTGCGGCGCGCACCTCGGACATGTATTCGAAGATGGCCCGGCCCCCACCGGGCTGCGCTACTGCATCAACTCGGTCTCGGTAAAGCTCGAGCAGGACAGCTGATCAGGCGCGCATCGCCGAGTAGGTGTGGGACAGGAAATCGCGCCGGTACAACACCAGTACGATGAAGCTCGTCACCGCGAAGAACAGCCACGGGTGCACGAACCAGAACACCGCGGCCAAGCCGAAGTAATAGGCCCGGATGCCGCGGTTGAACTCGTCCCCGGCCAAGGAGTTCACCTTGGCGAAACGCTGCACATCTTCTTCCTTGCCCTCTCCCGGCGGTGGCGCCGCGCCGATCAGGATGGACAGCATGTTGAACTGCCGCAGCGACCAGGTGAACTTGAAATAGGCCACCACGAAGACCATCAGCAGCAACAGTAGCTTGACCTCCCACACCTCCCGCGACACGTGCCGCGCAAACGGCAGGTCGGACGCGGCATCGATCAGCTTGTCCACCGTACCGAGCAGCGCCAGCAAACCGGCGATCACGTAGATCGTGGTGTTGGCGTAGAAGGACACGTTCTGCATCAGGTTGCCGACCAGCCCGGAATCCGCCACACGCACTTCGCGGCGCAGCATTTGCCTCCCCCATTCCAGGCGAAAGGCGTGGCTGGCCCCCATCAGGCCGCGCATCGTGCCACCAGGACCGTGCTCGACAAGCCAGCCATAGCCGGTCCAGCAGAAAATGAACCAGCTCACGGCGATCCAGTCCATGACGCTGAAGGCAGTCAGCCACGCGCCCTGCATCAACACGCCTCCAGCAGGAAGTCACGGATCGGCGTGATCTGGGCCGGATCCATCAGGGTCGGCGCATGGCCCACATCGGGAATCTCGACGACCCGCGCCCGCGGGCCCCGCGCGGCCATCTGGCACGCCGTGTCGGGCAGCAACAGGTCGGAATCCGCCCCCCGCAGGACCAGCGTGGGACAGCCGATGGCTTCATAGATCGGCCACAGATCCACATCCGCCATCTGTGGGTCGCGGAAGGCGTCGCCGATCGCCGGGTCGTAACGCATCGCCCAGCCGCCATCGACCTGCTTGACGGACGGCTCGGTCAGATGGCGCCACTGGGCGTCGGTCAGCCGGCCGAAAGGCGCGCTGACCGCCCTGATATAAGCCTCGGCCGCCTCGTAACTGGAGAAGACCGGCGCCTGCCCCACGTACTGCCCGATCCGGAGCAAGGACTCCGCCGGCAGAACCGGCCCCACGTCATTCAACACCAGTCGCCGGATCGGATTGCCCGGCAAACTCGCCAACACCATGCCGATCAGCCCCCCCATGGACGTTCCGACCCAATGCACGGTCTCGACGTCGAGGCGGGCGATCAGCGTCACCATATCCGCCACATAGGTCGGCAACTGGTAATCGGCCTTCACCGGCAACCAGCTGCTCTGCCCGCGCCCGACCACGTCCGGGCACACTACCCGGTAACGGGCGGCCAAGGCACGGGCCAGATCGTCGAAATCGCGGCCATTACGGGTCAGGCCATGGACACACAGCAACACGCGGGGATTGTCCGGATCGCCCCACTCCGTATACGCCATCCGGTGCAGCCCGTGGGGCGAGGCGCATTGCACGCTGCGGAGCCGGGGCTCAAGGGAGGGCGTGGTGGCGGAATCGGAAGGCACGACCTGCAAGGGGGCAAGCAGGCGGCGATAAGGCTCGAAAATACTCATGAGAAAATCCGCTTCGCTCACTGACTGAGAATGGGCTCAAGGATAACATTCGCCGCCAGTCGTCCGCCCTCATCGCCCGTGCCAATAGCGTGGAAGGGCCTCGCGGGCAGTATCCACCTGCACCTCTCCCGCCCCCAGCCGGACCCGAACCGCGCCACTGGCATCCGTCCGCAGCAGGCGCGCGCCGCTGGCAGCCCAGCGCGCCCACACTTCGGGATTCGGATGACGGAAGCGGTTGCGATAGCCCACCGGGAAAATCACCAAGCGCGGAGACGTGGCTGCGATGAAGGCCGGTGTGGACGAGGTCCGGCTTCCGTGATGGGGTGCCACCACCACATCGCTGGCCAGTCCGGCGGGATCGCGCCCGAGCAGCCCCGCCTCAGAGACCGCTTCAATGTCGGAACTCAGCAGCACGCGTCGCCCACCCGCCTCCACCTGCAGCACGCAGGACGCGTCATTGCTCTTGCGCGGAACGCCACCGCCGACGGGATGCAACACCGAGAAGCGCACCCCGTCCTGAACCCAGCCCTGCTCCGCCATACAAGCGCGCCCCCTGCGGTCGGCGATCAGGCGTATGGGGTGATTCTCCGGCAGGGAGAACAGCACCTCTCCGACCGGGATGCCCGCTAGTACGGCCTCTGCGCCGCCAGCATGGTCATTGTCTTGGTGTGTCACCACCAGCATGTCGAGTCGCTGCACGCCCATCGCGCGCAGATAGGGCAGCAGGATCCGCTCGCCGCTGTTGGCATCCGCGGAAAAGGCCGGTCCGGTGTCGTAGATCAGGTCGCTGTTGGCCGTCTGCACATGCACCGCCAGACCCTGCCCCACGTCCAGCACGGCGACCCAGGCCTCGCCCGGCGGTGGCCGCGGTGGTGCCCATGCAACTACGGGCACCAACATCGCCAGCCCCAGCCAGCGCACGGGCGTCCCTCGCGGCAGCAGCGCCCACAGGCAACCCAGAGTGGCGAGCACGGCCAACTCCGGGGGTGGCGCCGCCTGCTGCCACTGGGCCATAGGCAATTCCGCCAGCCACTCGATCGGCACCATCGTGGCCGCCAGCGCCATGTGCGCCACGTCGGCGAACATCTGCAGCGGCAGGACCGCGTAGGCGATGGCCAGCGGTGTGACGATGAAACTGATCAGCGGAATGGCGATGCCGTTCGCCAGCGGTGATACCAGCGAGAACTGCTGGAACAACACAAGCAAAGCCGGGAGCAGCCCCAACGTCACCGCCCACTGGGCGCGCAAGGCCTCATGCAGCCAGCCGGCGGTACGCAGACGCCCGCTGCCGACCAGCAACAGCAGTGCCACCGCGCCGAAGGACAGCCAGAAACCCGCCGCCAGGATCGCCCAGGGATCAATGAGCAAGACGACCAGCAATGCGAAAGCCAGCACCCGGCTCGGCTCGGTCTCGCGGCGCAGTAGCAGGGCCAATGCAACGCAGCCGAGCATATACAGCGTACGCTGGGCAGGCACGCCCCATCCCGCCAGCAGGCAATACCCGAAGGCCGCCAGGAACCCAACCAGCACTGCGGCCTGCTGGGCCGGCCAGCGCAATGCCAGCCACGGGCAGCGCCGCCAGCCCCACCCCAATGCCCCGGCCACCAGGGCCGCCAGCATCGTGACATGGGCGCCACTGATTGCGACGAGGTGGGCAATTCCCGTGCGGGCAAAGATCTGCCATTGCTCCTGACTGATCGCCCGCTGATCGCCGATCGCCAGCGCGACCAGCACGCCCCTGTACTCAGCCTCAGGCAAGGCCTCCTGGAAACGCGCCCGGATGTACTCCCGGGAGCGCTCGACGAGGCTCATGATCCCCGGCACGAAGGCATCCAAACGTTGATTAGCCCGATCCGGACGCACATAGCCGGTGGCCCGAATCCCCTGCTCAAGCAACCAGCCTTCGTAATCGAAACCGTGGGGATTGACGTTGCCATGGGGGCGCTTGAGGCGGACGGTGAGCCGCCATCGCTCACCGGCATGGAGTGCCGGCAGCGTGTGCCACTCGTCGTCACGAAAGCCTTTGTACCAGGCCAGCGACAGCATTTCCGGCACCCCCTCCACACCGCCCTCGACACGGAACGTAAAGCGCACCCCCCGCTCGAAGTCCTGCGGCAGGCCGGCAACCACCCCTGTCACCGCCACATCCTGTCCTTCCAGCGCCATCGGCAGGGAGTCGGCCAGGCGCAGTTCGGCACGCCAGGCCGCAAAACCCCATCCGGCCAGGACAGTCGCCAGCAACAGCAGCGCTTTGGCGACCGTATGCATTCGCAACCACGCGACGCACGTGGCAAAGAGCAGGCTGACTGCGGCTCCGATGAGAAGCCCCAGAACACCTTCCGACGACGGCAGCACGGCTGCCATCTGGCAACCGAGAACCCCCGCAGAAAATCCTATTGACATAATTCGCATGGGCCGCAATTTAGCGGCAACGGCAGCAAACACCAAGAGGGCCTGCGTCGGCTAGAATTCAGCCCTGAGGAGAAGGGCCCGGCCCGAGACGAATAACAAGAAAATGCGACGACTGCTGAAGCGCCATCTGCCAGACCACGCGTCGCTGGCTGCCAACCGCTGGCTCGCCCCCTTCGGCTCGACACTGCTCCATCCGCGCCTGTGGCACCTCAACCGCCACTCTGCGGCAGGCGCAATTGCTGTCGGGCTGTTCTGCGGCCTGATCCCTGGCCCGTTCCAGATGCTCAGCGCAGCGATCTGCTGCCTGCTGTTCAGGGTCAACCTGCCCCTTGCCCTGTTCACCACGTTGTACACCAACCCCTTCACCATCGTACCGATCTACATTGCCGCGTTCTCGATCGGTGAATGGATGCTTGCCCCTGGCGTGGGCCAATTCACCCAGCCGCCGGAATGGGGCTCAGCCGGGCTGGTGGCCTGGATAATCGACCTGACGCACTGGCTCATCGGTCTTGGCCGTCCGCTGGCAATCGGACTCATTGCGCTGGCCTTCGTGCTGGCCTTTTCAGGCTATCTGCTGACCCGTCTCGCCTGGCGAACCTACCTGATCCGCCACTGGCATAAACGGCGGGCACACCGACCATGAAGATTTCCATCGTCCTCGCGCTGCTGCGACGACTACGCCAGCACCTCCATCTGCGGCGACGACATCTTCCCAAGAAGCCTTCCAGCCGCGCCAGCCAGTTGCCGCGCATCCTGCTGCGCATCTACTACGCGGCAGGTGTGCTGATCGGGCTGATCGTCCTCGGCACCGTGGGCTTCTATTGGGCCGGAGGCGACAAGGCGAACCTGTCCGACGCCATCTACATGACGCTGATCACGGTCACGACGGTCGGCTATGGAGAGGTCGTGCCAATCGACGGCTTTGCCGAGCGGCTCTTCGCCGGCCTCATCGCCCTTGCGGGCTTTGGCGCGGTGACCTTTCTGTTCACCAGCCTCACCGTCTTTTTCCTCGAGAGCGATCTCGACTACACCCTGCGGAGACGACGCATGGAAAAGCAGGTCCACAAACTGCATCAGCATTTCATCATTTGTGGCTTCGGTCGCGTGGGCCGCAACGTGGCCAACGAACTGACCACGACCCACCGGCACTATGTCGCCATCGACGCCGACGAAGTCGCTCTGGAAGCCCAGCGGGAGCGTCTGCCCGGCCTGATCTATCTGGGGGGCGATGCGTCGGATGACGACCTGCTGCTGGCGGCCGGCATCAAGGAAGCCCGCGGCCTGTTCGCCGTCACTGGCGACGACAGCCGCAACCTGATGATCGTGTTCACCGCCAAGCAGCTCAATCCGGGCATCCGCATCGTGGCGCGCTGCCACGAGGTGCGCAATGCCGAAAAACTGCGCAAGGCGGGTGCAGACAGCGTGATCTCACCGGACTTCACAGGCGGCATGCGGATCGCATCCAGCATGATCCGCCCGCACGTAGTGTCCTTTCTGGATGAAATGCTGCGTTCCGAGCACAAGCTGCGCCTAGAGGAGGTCGAGGTGCCGGAGCGGTTCGAGCCCCGTGCCCTGGACACCCTGCGCCTGCGCAGCCCCAACTACGTGCTGCTCGCCGTGCGCAGTGGCGGCGATTTCGTCTTCAATCCGCCGAAGGAATTCATGCTCGAACCGGGGCAATACGTGATCGCGATGGCGTCCCCTCTCGGACGGCAGGAACTGGAAGGCGCACTGCTGCCGGATTGATTCCCCTCAAGGACGGCTGCAGTGGCGCACGCGCCTGCCGCTGCAGCAGGTTTCAGATATGGAAGTGGGAGACCTCGGCCCGTAACTGCTGGGCCAGGTTTTCTAGACGACGCGCCGTATTGGCCGTTTCCCGCACCGCAGCCGAATTCTGCTCGGCCATCTGGGCTATCTGCTCCACGTTACGGGCAATGTCGGTACTGGCAGCCCCTTGCTCTCGCAACGCAGAAGAAATATCGGTCACTGCGGCCACCACCTGGTTCGCGCCAGCGCGGATCTGATCCATCGACGCCCCGGCCTGGCCCGCCAGTTCCACGCCCTCCTGCACCCGCACGACACCGCCCTGCATGGTATCTACTGCGCGGCTGGTGCCATGCTGGATGGCCGCGACCATGCCGGTAATCTCATCTGTGGCCTTGGCCGTCCGCTCGGCCAGCTTCCGCACCTCATCGGCCACCACGGCGAAACCCCGACCGGTTTCACCCGCACGCGCCGCCTCGATCGCCGCATTGAGAGCCAGCAGATTGGTCTGGTCGGCAATCTCCTTGATGGAATTGACGATGGCCGAAATCTTCGCCGACTGGTCGCCGAGGTCCTGGATCACGTCAGCGGACTCGCGCACCGACACGGAAATCCGCTCCATCTCGGCCACCGTCCTGGCCACGACGGCGCCCCCTTCCGCAGACAGGCGCCCGGACTCAGCAGAAATGCCCTCCGCCGACGATGCGCTGCTGGCGATCTCCTCGATGCCAACGGTCATCTCCTCGACCGCTGCAGCCATGTTCGAGGCGGCCGAGCTCTGCTGATCCGAGCCGTTCGAAACCTGGGATGCGGAACTGGCCAGCGATACCGCGGACGCAGCCACATCGTTGGCGCCGCGCTGGACCTTGGTGATCACGTCGGAAAAGGCCTGGGCCATCTCGTTGAACTGGTCCGCCACCAGGTGCAGTTCATCCCGGGCCGACAGCCTGATGCGCTCGCGCAGGTTACCCGCCGCCAACTCCTTGGCGCCAGCCCGCAACTCGCTCACCGACTGCATCACCGACAGGCAGAAGGCCATCGACAGGTAGAGCAGGACCAGCAGCGATATGCCTGACAGGACCGCCGCCAGCATGAACTTCTTCTCGGATGCGGCCAGGCGCGCGGCCAGCAAGCCCCGCGCCTCGGGGATCAGGTCCTGGTAGGTTTTGGCAAACACGATGTCGATGCTCTTGGTGACCATGTCGAAATAGGCCGGTGCGGCCATTTCATAATCCCCTTTCAGAAGATGATTCTGAAGCTGCTCGATCACATTGGCGGTCTCCGCATTGAACTCCTTGCGCAGCGCATCCAACGTGCCCTTGATATGGAGATTAGCGATGCCGGAGCGGTCGAAGTTCTCGTTCAGGTCAGTCACCGCCATGTTCAGCTCGCCCAACTGGGAGCTGATGTCGAAACGCCGCTGTTCATCCACGCTCTTTGCTGCCAGCGCGCCAGTACCCAAGGCCCGCAGCCGGCCGAGACGCTCCGAAACGTCCGGTACCCGCCGCAACATGTTATCGATGAGGTAGTAGGTGTCCGGGGACGGATCGAGGGCCAGGTTGCCGTCATCACCCAGGTCATGCAGGGTCAGCACTATCTTGCGGATCATCGCGGTATGGGCCTGCAGGTTCTCCCGCGGGGGCATCTGCAGGCCGCCGCCACGGATCGCCTCCCAAGCCGTCTTGACCTCCGTCCAGCGCTTGCTGGCCGACGGCGCCACATCAGCGGCAAGCACGCTCTCTGCCGCCGCGACTGCCGCCACGACCTCCTCCGTCTTCTTCTGCAGACGCGGCCGCAATTCCTCGTTGCCATTCAGCACGCCGGAAGACAGGCCGCGATGCTGCTGCACCAGCTCGATGAGCTTGAGCACCCGCGGCACTCCGTCCATCGAATTCAGCTCCTTTTCCGTGAAGGCGATGTCAGCACGCAGGGAGACGGTCAGCTGAGCCAGCAGGAAGCCGACCACCAGAAAGGCGATCAGACCCAACAGCGTAAACTTGGCCGGGTAGCGCATGCGATTAAGCATGCTCACGGCTGGCGAAAAAAAGGCTTTCATGCTGACTCCTGGAAATCTGGTTGACTGCCGGAACGCCTGCCACGCCCTTTATCGGCGGGAACCCTGCAGCCCTTGAATTACGGGGCCGCAGATAATGCTATGGGTTATTCAGTCTAGAAAAGACTTGCGCAGATTGAAGCGATATCCGGGCTGCGAGAGGCAACCCGTCTGCAACCAGCCCTGCGTAGTGCAGCAGAGCGCTCAGTCGGCAGCACCGAGAACACCGTCGCGCAACTGCAGAACTCGGCTGGCCCTGGCGGCCAGTTGTGTGTCATGCGTGACAATCACAAAACTGGTTCCCTTCTCCTCGGCCAGTTCGAGCATCAGGCCGAAGACCTTCTCCGCCGTCTGGCGGTCGAGGTTGCCGGTCGGCTCGTCGGCCAGCACACAGGCCGGCCGCGTCACCAGCGCCCGGGCAATGGCGGCGCGCTGACGCTCACCGCCCGACAATTCGCCGGGCGTGTGGTCGAGCCGATGCCCGAGGCCCACAGCCTTGAGGGTTTCCGTCGCCTGGGCCAGGGCCTGCTCCTTGTCCATGCGCCGCACGAACAAGGGCATGGCAACGTTCTCCACCGCCGAAAACTCAGCCAGCAGATGGTGGAACTGGTACACAAAGCCCAGGGACTGGTTACGCAGGCGCCCCCGCTCCGCATCGGAAATGGCCGAGAAATTCCGGCCCAGCAGGCGTACTTCGCCGGCCGACGGGACATCCAGCCCCCCCAGCAGGTGCAGCAGCGTGCTCTTGCCCGACCCCGAGGAACCCACGATGGCCAAGCGCTCGCCGCGCTCCACCGACAGGCTCACATCCCGCAGCACCTCCAGTGCGTCGGCACCTTCCCGGAAGGACTTGGACAGCCCCTTGCACTCCAGCACCGTACGGGGCTTGGTCAGGTCATTCATAGCGCAGAGCCTCCGCAGGGTTGAGGCGCGATGCACGCCAGCTCGGGTAGAGCGTCGCCACCAGCGTCAACACGAAGGACACCACGGTGATCGCGATCACGTCCGACCACAGCAGCTCGGATGGCAGGTCTGAGATGTAATACACGTCCTTGGCGAGGAACTGGATGCCAAAGGTCCGTTCGATAGCCGGCACCACCACATCGATGTTCAGCGCCAGGCTGACGCCACCGATTACGCCGATGGCGAGTCCGATGAAACCAATCAGGGCCCCCTGGATCACGAAGATACTCATGATCGAGCCGGGGCTCGCCCCCAGCGTGCGCAGGATGGCAATGTCAGCCTGCTTGTCCTGCACGGCCATTACCAGCGTGGACACGATGTTGAAGGCCGCCACGGCGACGATCAGCAGCAGGATGATGAACATCACGTTCTTCTCGATCTGCACCGCGCGAAAGAAATTGGCATGGCTGCGGGTCCAGTCGGACACCAGCAAGTCGGCATCCACGTACTTGACCAGTTCGCGCGCCACCCGCGGCGCCTCGAAGAGGTCGTCGATCTTGAGCCGCACGCCGGAAACCCGGTCGTCCATGCGGTACAGCGTCTGGGCGTCCTGCAGATGAACCAGGGCCAGGCTCGAGTCGTACTCGTACATGCCAACCTCGAAGATCCCCACCACCCGGAACTGCTTCAGGCGCGGCAGGATCGCCGCCGGCGTGACCAGCCCTTGCGGTGCGATCAGCGTCACCTTATCGCCGACCGACACCCGCAGCGCCCGCGCCAGATCGGCCCCAAGCACGATGCCGAAGCCACCGGGCTGCAGATCGTCGAGCCGCCCAGCGCGCATATGCTGTGCGAAATCGGCCACCTTGTCCTCGGCATCCGGCAACACCCCGCGAACCAGCGTGCCCTGCACGGTCTGGTCGAAGGACAGCATGCCCTGGGCCTGCACGAATGGGGCCGCAGCCTTGACCCGCGGGTGCTTGGTCGCCTCATCGGCAACCCGCTGCCAGTTGGCCAGTTCGCCATCGAAACCCGTCACCTGCACATGGGACGCAACTCCCAGGATGCGCGTACGCAGTTCGCGCTGGAAGCCGTTCATCACCGACAGCACGACAATGAGCGCCGCCACACCGAGGGCGATACCCAGCATGGAGACGAGCGAAATGAAGGAAATGAAACGATTGCGCCCCTGCGCCCGTCGTTTGGATCGGGTATAGCGCAGGCCGACGAGGAATTCGTAAGACATCAGGGACCGGACATACCGGATAGCAGATCAGGGGCGCATTGTGCCGGAGTTGGCCGATGCTGGGTATCCCGCACGGCGCGTGAGAATTATCTCCTTACATTTGTCATCGTCTCGCCCCGATAATCCGGCGACCCGAGCTTCGACCTTCACCGCGTCATGCCACAGCCCATCTTTGCCTCCCTGCTGGCCGCCGCAGCTCTCGTCCTGCATCCACTTGCCGGCCATGCGGAGAGCGCGCAGCTGATCCGCGCAGAGCCCCTGCGCGCGCAGCCGTCCGTCGGAGCGCACAGCATCATGGACGTTGCGCGCCGAACCGAAGTGCAGGTACTCGAGACCCAAAGCGGCTGGACGCGTGTCGAAGCGGCCGGAGGACGGACGGGGTGGCTGCGGGATGTCAGCCTGGATCGCAGCATCGCCGGGACCGTGACGGGCAGCGGCCAGATGCTCGCCAGCCCAGGCGCAGGTAGCAGCACATTGCGTCCGCTCCCCCGTGCCAACCAGCATGCGCTGATCCTCACGATCGGCCAGGCTTCCGGAACCCCGTCCACCATGCTCGCGGGCAGCCAGGCCGACGCCCGTCTCGGCGCCGAAATAGCGCGCCTCAGCGGAGTGCCCGACGCCAATATCCGCTATCGCGCCGACAGCGAACTCGACCAGGACGGATTGCACCAGGCCTTTGCCGAACTCGACGCCCATATGGGCAACGGCGACCGTGCCTTCATATATCTTTCCGCCTTTGGCGTGCATCGCCAGGTATCCGGACGATGCGGCGAGGCCATCCTGGCTCACGACCGCAGCGCCTTTTCCTTCGAAGACCTGATTCACCATCTGCAACTGCTCGCCAGCAAGGCCGACAAGGTATTCCTTGTCCTCGACGCGGGCCGTGGCGATGGTCCCACTGGAGTCTCCACGATCGCGCCCCGCTTTGCCCATGCATTGTCGGATCCTGGCTGCAAGGCAACTCAACCCAGCGTCGAGTTCAGCCGCCTCCTGGCCAACGTCCTCATCCTGACAGCCAGCCGCCCGAACGAGAACGCGGGCGGCACGCCGGCCGGTGGCGTCTTCAGCCAGGCGCTCCATGCCTGCCTGTCTGGGCAGTCCGCCCCCGACAGTCCTTCGGGCCTGCCCACCGGCGAAGCCTTGATCTCTTGCAGTCGACAACGCCTCGCCGCCGCCCCTGGCACCCAGCATCCCGGCCTTGCAGGCAATGGCGACCTCGCCCTCGCACTGCAAGCCACCAACCGGACAAACCGCGACGCCCGCCAGGTTCTGCGCGTCATCCATGCCCAGCGCGATCAACGGCGGCGCGTCAACGTGACCCAGCTATCCGCGACAGCGGGCTCGACCCGCCTGCGCGTGAGCAGCAGCGAAGCGGGTTACCTGTACGTGCTGTCGGCCGACCGCAACGATTTCCGCCTGCTCTACCCTGCCGGGAGCAGCCAGCAAGCGCCGATTCAACGCAGCACCGACATCGAGATCCCGCTTGCAGCGGAGAAGGATGGCGAATGGCTCGTCATCGTCAGTGACGCCATCCGCAAACCGAGGCGGGCCGGCTTTGTCTCGGACGGCCCGTCCGCCTGGCTCCGCGCCGACGCAGCTGGCATCCACGAAGTCACCCAGGAGTTTCTATCCGGCGACAGCAGCCGTACTTGCCTATTCAGCGAAACTCGCAACCTTGGACCAACCCAGGCACTGGCATGCTCATCCCGTTTCGGCGCAGCCCTTCTCGGCGCAACGCACCCAAAATGATTCTCGATAAGCCCATGCACAGTCGCTAAAATACTCGGCAGAAACGACAAAAACGTTCAGCACCTGTTTTCAACCAATCAAAACTTCAGGGGAAATCATGAAAGCCCTTTCAACCTCGGCAGGATATCGTCACAAATTTGCCGTTCTCGCCGGGCTGCTGGCCCTATCGGGCTGTGCCAACATGCAAATGGGCTCGCAGGAAGCCAAGACTACCGCCACCGGCTCGGCTGGCGGCGCCAATTCCCAGAATGCCAATTCCACCCTCGAGAAGTGTACGGCACCCCTCGGTACGATCGCCGTGGTGGAAGACACCGGAGCCCCGTGGTACGGCGTGCTCACCGGGCAGATGAAGCTCGGCTCGACCGTCCCCGTCCTCAAGCTGCTGATCCAGCAGTCGAACTGCTTCGTGGTGGTCGAACGCGGCCGCGCGATGAACAATATGATGCAGGAGCGTGCTCTGCAGCAATCCGGCGAGCTGCGTTCCAATTCCAATTTCGGTAAGGGCCAGATGGCGTCTGCCGACTACTCCATGAGCCCATCCATCACCTTCAGCAACAACAACGCGGGCGGCATGACCGGTGGCTTGGGCGGCATCGGTGGCGGCGTGCTCGGTGCGGTCGTCGGCAGCATCAACGTCAAGGAAGCCAGCACCATGCTGACGATGGTGGACAATCGTTCCAGCGTTCAGCTCGTGGCGGCCGAAGGCAGTGCCCGCAACATGGACTTCGGCGGCATGGGCGCCCTGTTCGGCGGCGGCCTGGGCGGTGGCCTCGGCGGCTACACCAATACCGCGGAAGGCAAGGTCATCGTTGCCGCCTTCACCGACGCCTACAACAACGTCGTCAAGGCCGTAAAGAACTACAAGGCTCAAGAGGTCAAGGGTGGCCTCGGCACTGGCGGCCAGCTCGGCGTGCAGGGCGGCAGCAACGACGCAACGACGACCAAGTCCAAGTCGACGAAAAAGAAGAAATAAGGCACTCTTAGCTCTCCGAGAGCCGGGCCTCGCGCCCGGCTTTGCGTTTTTGGACTCCCGCCGCGCTTGCCGCCTTCCGCGGCTACACGGCGGAACCTGCGGCATCGTCCTCCCGATGCCCCGGCCCGCTTTCAACAAATGTTCCGATGCACTTCGAGTTGATCCTGCCCGGACTGGACTGGCCCACCGGGCCCGGCCATCACCCTGCCGACGATCTGGCACTCCCCGCCCTGTCCAAGCTGCTTGGCTTCGCAGAGGCTGCCTGGATGCCGCGCAGCACGCCGGAAATCATATTGACTGAACGTTTCGGGCTACCGGATCGCCTGCCCCATGCGCGCTTCCGCCGCCTGGGTGAAGGCACGCCAACGCCGACCGACGGCCACTGGCTCTGCTGTGACCCGGTTCACCTGCACTTCTCCCGCGACACGCTACTGCTCAACGACGCAGGCGGACTCGACATCACACGCGAGGAGGCCGATGCGCTGATGGATGGGCTGAACAAGACCTTCGCCGACATCGGGCACTTCGAAGCACCGGCTCCAGACCGCTGGTACATTCGCCTAACTGCAGAGCCGCAGCCCGTGTTCCACCCCCTTGCGGACGTCAATGGCCGCCCAGTGCAGCTCTTCCTCCCCGAAGGCGAGGACGTCCCGCGCTGGGCGCGCCTGTCCAACGAACTGGAAGTCTGGCTGTTCAGCCACCCGGTCAATGCGGCGCGGGAAGAACGCGGCCAACGCACCATAAATGGCATCTGGCTGTGGGGTAGCGGCGCAACGACCACCTCTGCATCCCAAACATTCGCCACGCTGCAGGCCGACCAACCCTTCGCCCGCGGCCTCGCCTGCCACATGGGCCTGAGCCCCGCTGCAGCCGACCGCTATCGCCGTCCGGCCGGCAAGGGCCTGGCGCTTGTCGACGACCTCCAGCGCCCCTTTATCCACCTGGATCGGGAAGGCTGGCGCCAAGCTCTGCAAGCACTGGAGGCCGACTGGCTCGCCCCGCTGCTGGCCGACCTCAAGGCACGCAAGCTGGACGCAGTCCGCATCAGCGTGCCCAACGACCGCTACACCCTGCAACTCGACATCGGCTCCAGCGGACTCTGGAAGTTCTGGCGCAAGCCACGCAAGCTTGGCGGCGTGCTCGCCGCCGCCCCTCAACCCGCCACCCAAACGCCATGACCCGTATTCTTCCCCGCTCCGTTCCCACCCGCGCGATCACACACCTGCTGGAGGCCGGCACCCATCCGCTGCTCGCCCGCATCTACGCAGCCCGCGGCATCGAGAACCGGGAAGAGCTGGACTACAGCCTCAAGGCCCTGATTCCGCCCCAGCAGCTAAAAGGTGTTCAGGACGCGGCCCAGATCCTCGCCGACGCCATCGAAGCCGGCGCCCGCATGCTCATCGTCGCCGACTACGACTGCGACGGCGCCACCGCCTGTGCCGTCGGCATCCGCGCACTGCGCGCTTTCGGCGCCGAAGTCGGCTACTTGGTGCCCAACCGCTTCGAATATGGCTACGGGCTGACGCCCGCCATCGTCGAGCTGGCGGCCAAGATGGAGCCCGACCTGCTGATCACCGTGGACAATGGCATCGCCAGTGTGGAAGGCGTCGCTGCGGCCCGGGAGCACGGCATTGCCACGGTGATCACCGACCATCACCTGCCAGGCGACACGCTGCCCGAGGCCGACGTGATCGTGAACCCCAACCAGCCCGGCTGCCCGTTTCCAAGCAAGGCTCTGGCCGGCGTCGGCGTCATGTTCTACACGATGTTGGCACTGCGCGCCGAACTGCGCGACCGGGGCTTCTTCGAAGGGCGGACGGAGCCGAATCTGGCCGAGTTGCTCGACCTGGTGGCCCTCGGCACCGTCGCCGACGTGGTCAAGCTCGACCACAACAACCGCATCCTGGTGTCCCAGGGCCTGCAGCGCATGCGCGCAGACCGCATGCAGCCGGGTATCCGTGCCCTTTTCGCCGCCGCCGGGCGCGATACGACCCGCGCCACCACCTTCGACATGGGCTTTGCGCTGGGCCCACGCCTCAACGCCGCCGGCCGACTGGCCGACATGTCCCTCGGCATCGAATGTCTGATCACCGATGACATGGGACGCGCCCTCAACATCGCCCAGGAACTCGACCGCCTCAACCGGGAACGGCGCAGCATCGAAGCAGAAATGCAGGAAGGTGCGATGCTCGAACTGGATGGAATCGACCCTGGCAGCCGAGCCACGCTGACGCTGTTCCAGCCCGAATGGCACCAAGGCGTCATCGGCATCCTGGCCGGGCGCATCAAGGAGAAGTTCCATCGCCCCACGGTGGCTTTTGCCCGCGGCGACGAAGGACAGCTGAAAGGCTCCGGGCGTTCGATTCCAGGCCTGCACCTGCGCGACGCCCTTGACCTAGTAACCAAGCAGGCGCCGGACCTGGTCTTGAAGTTCGGCGGACACGCCATGGCCGCCGGCCTCACCATCCGTGAAGCAGACTTGGAACGTTTCGAAAGAGTTTTCGAGTCAGTCGTGCAATCGCTGATCGACCCGGCCGATCTGACCCGCAGCCTGGAAACCGACGGCGCACTGGAAGACAGCCTCTACAACCTGGAAACGGCGAGGTTACTGGAACGGGAAATCTGGGGCCAAGGCTTTGCCGCCCCAGTCTTCGACGACACCTTCCGCGTCGAGAACCAGCGCATCCTGAAGGACAAGCACCTCAAGCTCCAGTTGCGCAAGGGCAACACACGGATCGACGCCATCCAGTTCAACTGCACAACATCGGCGGGGCCACAGATCCACGCGGCCTTCCGGCTGGCAGTCAACGAATATAACGGTGCCGCGAACGTCCAGCTGATGCTGGAACATTTCGAATCCGCCTGAAAGCTGTCTCCGATAGAAGAAAAGACTCTATCGGAGACTTGCTCGCAGCACAGACCAAACGCGTACAGCGCCATACGCTTCTTAGGCGCTTCGCAAAAAGCTTCCCGCCCGCCATATGACGCTCGGGCGGGAAACCCGGCATGAAAAAATGCCTGTTCGAAATACGGTTCAGTAACGTCCGCCGCCACCGCCAAAGCCAGAGCCACCGCCCGGACCTCGTCGGCCACCGCCGCCTCCGAAACCGCCACCACCGCCTCCGCCCCCCGGACCCCGACGGGGTCCGCCGAAACCGCTACGCGGCTCCTGCGGGCGAGCCTCATTCACCGTGAGGTTGCGTCCATCGTAATTTTTACCATTGGCGCCTGCGATCGCTGCCTGGGCCTCGTCATCGGAACCCATCTCGACAAAGCCAAACCCCTTGGAGCGGCCGGTTTCACGATCCATGATCACCTGGGCCGAAGCCACGGTGCCGAACTCGTGAAAAATCTCTTCCAGACGACTCTTATCCACTGTGTAGGCCAGATTGCCCACGTAAAGCTTAGTACCCAATTGACGCGCTCCATTTCGAAAAGAATGGCGGCCACGAGAGACAGTCCGCCCTCACACAATAGCAAGGCATTCCGCGGACGTCGAATGTTTTTGTACTTAAAAGGCAAGGCGTATTACCGCATTCCTTCGGCATGGCGCGCGGCCATTGTGGAGCCCCTGACAATGCACCGCGATGCTTGTAGGGTTCGTCACAAGCCCTTACCTACAACATTCCGCCACACCACTGTAATTTCAATGCCTTAGCGCTCGCCCTCAGATGGCACGGAGCTTGCGGATCGATACTCGAGACCAACCGGGAGATTCGCGGTGAAACCATCTGAAGTAGCAGTCCTTCTCGACGAACCCGCCTGCACCCACAATAAGAAGGCGAAATCCGGCTGTTCCAAGCCGACGCCGGGTGCCTCCGCCGGTGGCTGCGCCTTCGACGGTGCCCAGATCGCGCTGCTGCCGATCGCCGACGTGGCCCACATCGTCCACGGCCCGATCGCCTGTGCCGGCAGCTCCTGGGACAACCGGGGCACCCGCTCCACCGGCCCCACGCTGTACCGCATCGGCATGACCACCGACCTCACCGAGCAGGACGTGATCATGGGCCGCAGCGAAAAACGACTGTTCCACTCGATCAAGCAGGCCATCGAGACCCACAACCCGAAAGCCGTCTTCGTCTACAACACCTGTGTGCCTGCCCTGGTCGGCGACGACATCGACGCCGTCTGCAAGGCTGCGACCGAACGCTGGGGCACGCCGGTCGTGCCGGTCGACTCCGCCGGCTTCTACGGCACCAAGAACCTCGGCAACCGCATCGCCGGCGAGGCGATGGTCAAGTACGTGGCCGGCACCGCCGAGCCCCTGCCGCCGCCGGCCGCTGCCGTCGAATACGCCGAGAAGCGCGGCATCAAGATTCACAACGTGAACCTCATCGGCGAGTACAACATTGCCGGCGAGTTCTGGTTCATCGCCCCGCTGCTCGACGAACTGGGCATCCGTGTGATCTGCACCCTGTCCGGCGATGGCCGCTTCCATGAAGTGCAGGCCATGCACCGGGCCGAAGTCAACATGATGGTGTGCTCCAAGGCGATGCTCAACGTTGCCCGCAAGCTCGAGGACCGCTTCGGCACACCGTGGTTCGAGGGTAGCTTCTACGGCATCACCGACACCACCCAGGCCCTGCGCGACTTCGCCCGCCTGATCGGCGACCCCGACCTCACCGAGCGCACCGAAGCCCTCATCGCCCGCGAAGAAGCCAAGATCTTCGCCGCTCTCAAGCCCTGGCGCGCGCGCCTCGAAGGCAAGCGGGTGCTGCTGAACACCGGCGGCGTGAAGAGCTGGTCCATTGTCTCCGCGCTTCAGGATCTCGGCCTGGTGGTCGTCGCCACCGCCACCAAGAAATCCACCGAGGAAGACAAGGCGCGCATCCGCGAACTGATGGGCCCGGAGGCCAAGATGGTCGAGGACGGTTCGCCGCGCGCACTGCTCAACATGGTCAAGGAACTGCGCGCCGACATCCTGATCGCCGGTGGCCGCAACCTTTACACCGCCCTCAAGGCCCGCCTGCCCTTCCTCGACATCAACCAGGAACGGGAATTCGGCTACGCCGGCTACACCGGCATGCTCGAACTGGTGAAGCAGCTCGCCCTGACCCTCGAATCCCCGGTCTGGACGCAGGCCCGCAGCACCGCACCGTGGGCCGCGCTGCGCCCTGCCGCCCCTGAACTGCCGCTGGACGCCGACGACTTGCCGATGCCCCTCGATGACGGCTTCGACATGGACGACGTGCACGATCACCACCACGCCGCCGCCTGAGGACGCAGCCATGAGCGAGATCATCAAACGCAGCAAGGCCATGTCGGTGAGTCCCCTCAAGGCCAGTTCGCCGACCGGCGCCGCCCTGGCCTTCCTGGGCATCCATCACGCCATTCCGATGCTGCACGGCAGCCAGGGCTGCACAGCCTTCGCCAAAGTCTACTTCGTACGCCACTTCCGCGAACCGATCCCGCTGCAGACCACAGCAATGGACCAGGCCAGCAGCGTGATGGGCGCAGACGACAACGTGATCCAGGGCCTCGCCACCATCTGCGCCAAGCAGAAACCCGCGATGATCGGCCTGCCAACCACCGGCCTGTCGGAAACCCAGGGCACCGACATCGCCCGGCTGGTCAAGGACTTCTACCGCCAGTACCCGGAATACGCCCACGTGGCGGTGATCCCGGTCAATACGCCGGACTTCACCGGCTGCCTGGAAACCGGCTACGCGCTGGCCGTCAAAGGCATGTTCGAAGCCCTGGTTCCGGAAGACCGTACGCGCGTCGGCCTGCGCCCGCGGCAGATCAATGTGGTTCCGCACGCATCCCTGACACCCGGCGACACCGAGGCGCTGAAGGAACTCATCGAAGCCTTTGGCCTGCGGCCGGTCATGGTGCCCGACGTGGGCGATTCCCTCGACGGCCACCTGATGCCCGAGGACTACACGCCGCTGACACTTGGCGGCACGCCGGTCAGCGAATTCGCGACGCTCGGAGAAGCCGCCGCGACGATCGTCATCGGCCGCTCGCTGGACGCTGCCGCCGACGTGCTGGCCGAGCGCACCGGCGTGCCTGACTACCGCTTCGACCATCTGATGGGCCTGGACGCCAACGACCGCCTGATCGGCGTGCTGGCAGAAGTGTCCGGCCATCCGGTGCCGGAACGCATCGAGCGCCAGCGCGCCCAGTACCAGGATGCCCTCGTCGATTGCCACTTCATGCTCGGCATGGCGCGCATTGCAATCGCCGCCGACCCCGACCTGCTGCTCGGCATGAGCCAGTTCCTCAAGTCGGTCGGCTCGGAAATCGTCGCCGCCATCGCGCCGGTCCGCGCCCCGTCCCTCGACGACGTGCCGGCCGAAAAGGTACACATCGGCGACCTGGAAGACCTGGAGATCGCCGGCCGCGAAGGGCAGTGCCAGCTCGTCATCGGCAACTCCCACGCGGTTTCCAGCGCCGAGCGCCTCGGCGTGCCGATCCTGCGCATCGGTTTCCCCCAGTACGACCTCGTGGGTGGCTACACCCGCACCTGGATCGGCTACCGCGGTAGCCGGCAAGCCTTGTTCGACCTCGCCAACCTGCTGCTCGAACATCATGAAGAACACCACCTCATCGCCCCGTACCGGTCCATCTTCCGGCCCGCAGAAGCCTTCGCCGAGCTCGGCCCGGCCACCCCGGCGACTGCGGCTGGTGGTCTCCCAATCCACTGAGGAATCAGCCATGCAGCTACGCGTCGCCTTCGCCAGCAGTGACCGGTTGGTCATCGATCAGCATTTCGGTGCCGCCAGCGCCTTCGCCATCCACGAGATCGGTCTCGACAGCTCGCGCCTCATCGAAGTGGCCCAGTTCATCGAAACCGCGATGGACGGCCACGAAGGCAAGCTGGACGCCAAGATCGCCCTCCTCGACGGCTGCTCCGCAGTGTTCAGCGAAGCCGTCGGCGCCTCCGCGATTCAGCGCCTGCTCTCCAAGGGTGTGCAGCCGGTCAAGGTCGAAAACGGCACCACCATCGACTCCGTCATCGCCATGCTGCAGGGCGAACTCAAGGAAGGCCCCACCGGCTGGCTGGCCAAGGCGGTCAACCGCGGCACGCCGAAGGCTGCCGAGCGCTTTGCCGACATGGAAGAGGAAGGGTGGAGCGAATGATCATCGAACAAGGCCGCGTCATCGCGGCAAACGCCGAATGGGCCGAAGTCGAGGCTGGCGGTAGCGGCTGCTCCAGCTGCGGCACCGCCAGCGCCTGCGGCGTTCCGAAGGAAGGCAAGCAGGGTGTCCACGGTCGCATGGTGCTGCGTCTCGCCAACACGGTGAGCGCCAAGGCCGGCGACATCGTCGACCTGTCCGTCAGTTCCGAATCCATGACCACCGCCGTTGGTGTCGCCTACGGGCTGCCGACGGTCGGGATGATCGCCGGCATGGCGCTCGCCCACGGCCTGTTCGGCAGCAGCGGCGAAGCCCTCGGCGCGCTGCTCGGCGCCCTGTCCGGCTTCGTCGGCGCCCGCCTCGCCGCCGCCCGCATCCCGAGCGGGGTGCACATCCTCGCCATCGCCAATACCGCGCCGTCCCAGGGCTCCGCCCTGCCGATCTATTTTCAAGCCGCTTTATCCAAGGAGTGACAACAATGACTACCGCCACCGCTGACGAAGGCCTGTGGAGTTCCGATTACGTCAAAGAAATGGTCAAGCAGATGCGCGCGCTTGACTCCTATGGCACCTACGACGGCTGGCCGAACGAGCGCGTGCTCGCTCCGTTCATCGTCACCAAGGACCAACGTCGCGAGATCCCGGTGATCGGCGATCCGGACGAGGTCATCCTGTCCCGCGTGAAGGCCTTCTACAACGGCCTGGCGGTGCTCATCGAGAAGGAAAGCGGCCTGATGGCCAGCTCGATCATCAACATCACCCACGAAGGCTTCGGCCGCGCGCTGATCTCGGTGGGCAAGCTGATCGTCCTCGACCGCACCCTGCGCGACGTGCATCGCTTCGGCTTCGACAGCATCGGCAAGATGAAGGACGAGGCCGACAAGCTGTTGTCCGTGGCCCTCGCCATCGTCGGCAAGTACCCGGAAGTCGCCGGTCTGTAAGGTGAGCACCATGACGGAAGACGAGATCAAGGCCCTCGACAAGGAGGTGCGCAAGCTCAAGCGCATCGCCTCCGAATGGGCATCGCAGATGCACGATCTGGTGGAAGACCGCCTGCCGGCTGCCTACGAAGAAATCCCCGGCATAGCCAAATCCACCTACGAGGCCTGCCAGGCATGGGCCGAGGCCAACCGCAAGCTGGCCGCCGCCGGCGGTCAGTAAGCAGCAC
The DNA here is from genome assembly GCF_056724025.1 of Zoogloea sp. JDB1. Lineage (NCBI taxonomy): Bacteria > Pseudomonadati > Pseudomonadota > Betaproteobacteria > Rhodocyclales > Zoogloeaceae > Zoogloea > Zoogloea sp. JDB1. Next base: position 3,303,084 of record NZ_CM161496.1, on the reverse strand, counting down.
TACGCAATAATCAAGGCACGATCATGGAAACGATTACCGGCTTGACCCGGGGCGGCAAAGCCTACACCCCGACCTTCGTCACCGACCTCAACCAGGAAACCTGCATCGGCTGCGGCCGCTGCTACAAGGTCTGTCCGCGCAACGTCTTCGAGCTCGTCGAACGGGAGTTCGACGATGACGACGAGGGCGACGACGACAACACGATGGTCATGGCCATCGCTGACGCGATGGACTGCATCGGCTGCGGCTCCTGTGGCCGGGTCTGTCCGAAGGACTGTCACACCCACTCGCCGGCCTCGCTGTGAGCACCGGCCAGGCCGTGAGCGGCAGTACGGACGAGCGGCTGGCGCTGGAGCGCCCGCTGCTCGAACGGATCTGCGCCCGTCTCGCCCAGGAGGTGGAGCGCCACGGCCTTCCCGCGCCGGACATTGATCCGGCGCGGGCCGCCTACAGCCTGCGCGACGACCCCTATACCGGGGAAGCCGCGCTGATCGGCACCTGGCCGGCCGACGGGGCCGGACGCAAGGGCAGCCTGATCATCAACGCCGACGGCAGCTTCTTCGCCGAATACGACGTGCTGGTCAACGACCCGGCGGATGCCCGCCTGTTCATCGAAGCCACCACGGCCTGGGGACGCGGCGAACGCATCGGCGCCGAACTGCGCACGCTGGTCTGGCCGGACGCCGCATAGCGGAAAGCCCCCCGCCGGGCCGACGATCATCCCAGCGAAACCGATCCGTGGCACCACAGTCCACCTCCCGAAGGGCCCCCGCCCTCTGGGAGCGACGTCATGGATACGGAACTCATCGCCTGGCTGCTGGCCTTCGCCTCATCCGTCAGCGGTCTGCCGGCCCAGGCACCGGAAGACCTGCCACCGATCATCCGGCTGGCCCCGGCAGACCTGCATCAGCAGGTCTGCCCCGAACGGCCAGCCGAATGCGTCGGCATCGCTGCCTATTTCGACATTCCCCGCTACCGCATCCTGATCGACGCCCGCCTGGACCTCAGCCAGCCCGCCGACCATTCGTACCTCCTGCACGAATTCGTCCATGTCCTGCAGTTCCGGCGCTACGGCCCCGACCTCTTCGTCCGTTGCGAAGACACCCTGCGCCATGAGGCACTCGCCTACCGGGTCCAGAACGCCTACCTCCGCCGCCAGGGCGCGCTGTTGCGGGTCGGTGCCGCGCTGGCCGCGATCGCCCGCTGCAACGCCGAAGACGACAGCGAGGACAGAGATCACGACCGACTCACGGTTGAGCCACGAGCGCTACGTGGATATGGGCTAAATTAGCCACTGATCGAGACTCCCTGAATCCGTGCCGATGAACCGGGCTTCCTTTGTTGGGCTACTGCTGACGGCTGCGCTCGTACTCGGCCTTGCCGTCGCCATATGGCCCTACCCGGAGCATCCGGACTCGCCCCTCGGGCTGCGCGAACCCGGCGTGATCCGAATCGGCTACGCCATCGAAGCCCCCTACGCTTATCTGCCGGCCAACGGCGACGTGACCGGCGAATCCCCCGAGGTCGCCCGTCGAATCGTCGCCCGGCTCGGCATCCCGCATATCGAATGGCGCCTCGCCGAGTTCTCCGAGCTGATCCCCGAACTCGAGGATGGCCGCATCGACGTGATCGCCGCTGGCATGTTCATTACGCCGGAGCGCGCCCGCCGCGTCTCCTTTTCCGAGCCAACCTTTCATGTTAGCGAAGGGCTGCTGGTCAATCCCGGCAATCCCCATGCACTGCACTCGTATGCCGATGCCGTCCACAACACGCTGGTGAAGATCGCCGTCTTGTCCGGCTCCATCGAAGAGGCCCAGCTCGGCGTGCTGGTTCGCGACCCTGCACAGCTCACGCGCGTACCGGATGCCCGGACCGGCCGAATCGCCGTCGAAACCGGCGCAGTCCAAGGCTTCGCCCTGTCCCTGCCCTCCCTGCGCTGGCTGGCCCTGCAGCGCGAACTTGGTCGCACCGAGATAGCCACGCCGTTCTCCCAGCCGGACATGCTGCCAGGGCTGGCCGGCTACGGCGCCTTTGCCTTCCGCAAGGACGACACCCGCCTGCTAGCGGCCTGGAACGCCACGCAGACCGGCTACATCGGCAGCCCCGAACACCGGGCACTGATCGCGGCTCTCGGATTTGACGACGGAGAACTTCCCGGCACCGTCCGAACCCGGGAGGTGCTCTCCCGGTGAGAACCCTGCGCACCCGTCTCACCCGCCGCCCCCACCTTCTGCTGGCCGTCACGATGTCCGTGGCAGTGCTGATCGCCACCGCCCTCGTCTGGCTTTACGCTGAGCAGCAACGGGATCTCGCCGATGTGAACCGGCGCCTGGAAAGCGTCCGGCGGGCCCGTACCGAACTGGCCAAGGGCTTTCTCTACGCCAGCCTGGGCGACGCCGACGGCTCCCCTTTCCGCAGCGAGCAGGGACTCGCGCTGCTGCGCCAGGCTGCAAGCTCACTGGCCGCAACGGTATCGGACCTGGAAACCCGGGCACCGACGCTAGCCGACGAACTGCACCGCAAGGTCCAGCATCTCGAAGCCCTGCTCACCGATTGGCGCCACCGAGGCAGCCGCGAGCCCCAGCGCGAAGTCGGCATGCTGATCGCATACCACGACCTTGAACGCCAGGCTACCCACGTGGACGGCGTGATACGCGAGCGCGGACGCCTGCTCGCGGCACGTTTTGAACGCAACTTCCAGCTGGCCACCGCCGCTGCCCTGCTTTTCATCACCGGCATCATCAGTCTTGCCTATCTGTCGATGCGCGCCCGGCATCAGGCAGAACAACTGGAACAAGCCGCCCGCGCCCGCTACGAACGGGTCATCGAAGGCTCCGATCAAGGCTTCTGGGACTGGAACCTGCAGACCCATGTGTTCGATGTGAGCGACCGGTTCGAGACCATGCTTGGCTACACACCGGGCGAACTCGATCTCAGCGAGAAAAACTGGCCCCGCTACGTCCACCCCGACGACCTGGCCGCCAATGCGCGCTCTATCGAAGCGCACCTGCAAGGACTTCGACCGCGCCACGAAGCGGAGCTACGCTGCCTCACCAAGAGCGGCGAATGGCACTGGATCCTGTCCCGCGGGAAGGTCGTGGAGCGCGACGCGGCGGGACAGCCACTGACCATGTCCGGGACCCACACCGACATCAACGAACACAAGCGCCTTGTCACCGAACTGGACCGCCATCGCCATCACCTGCAGGAGTTGGTGGAGGAGCGGACAAGCCAGATCGCGGAGCTCAACCGCCAGCTCGAACGCCGCAGCGTCCAGGCGGAAGCCGCCAACCAGGCCAAGAGCACCTTCCTGGCGACGATGAGCCACGAAATCCGCACACCCATGAACGCGATCGTCGGGCTCACCCACATCCTCCGGAAGAAACCCGCCAGCCCTCGCCAGCACGAACTGCTGGACCGTGTCGGCCATGCCGCCGCCCACTTGCTGGAGATCATCAACGACATCCTCGACTTATCGAAGGTCGAAGCCGGCAAGCTCGTCATCGAACAGGTGGGCTTCCGCCTGGCCGACCTCCTGGCTTCCGTGTCCAGCCAGATCGGCGAGAAGGCGCGCGCCAAGGGCCTCGACTACCGCGTCAACATCGACCCGCTGCCCGAAATCCTGCATGGCGACGTGACCCGGCTCACCCAGATGCTGCTCAACTACCTCAGCAACGCCATCAAGTTCACCGAACGCGGCCATGTGCAGCTCACTGTCCGACGCGAAGAAGAGCGTGATGGCCAGGTGTTACTGCGCTTCTCAGTCAGCGACACCGGCATCGGACTGACGCCGGAACAGCAGGCTCGCCTGTTCAACGCCTTCGAACAAGCCGATGGTTCGACGACGCGCAGGTACGGCGGCACTGGCCTCGGGCTCGCCATCAACCGCCACCTTGCCCGGCTGATGGGCGGAGAGACCGGCGTGTCGAGCACCGCGGGCGGCGGCAGTACCTTCTGGTTCACCGCCCGCCTAGGCAGCAGCCACACGGCGCTATTCCCGGCGGACGAGATTGACTTGGAGAACGCCCTGGACGCCCTGCGCACCCGCCACGCCGGAGCGAAAATTCTCCTGGCGGAGGACGAGCAGGTGAATCAACTCGTTGCTGGCGAAATGCTCACCGACGCCGGCCTGGCCGTCGACACCGCCAACAACGGCGCTGAGGCGGTGGCATTCGCCCAGCGGGCACCCTACGCACTGATCCTGCTCGATATGCAGATGCCCGTGATGGACGGCCTCGCCGCCTGCCATCTGATCCGCCAGCTCCCCGAATACCACGACACACCAATCATCGCCCTTACCGCCAACGCCTTCCGTGAAGACCGGGAACGCTGCCTCGCAGGGGGCATGAACGACTTTCTCTCCAAGCCGGTGGACCCAGCCCGGCTCCATGCCTGCCTGCTTTACTGGCTTGAACGAAGCAGGCGCTGACTCGACCGTCTCGAAAGTAACGATTTCTAAACTACCCGTATTCACCTTGCGGCCGCTGTCTGCGCAAGTTCAAACCCTCGGCTTCTTGTGCATTGGCTCACACATACAGCGGACACACCCCACAAAATCTATAAATTTATTAAAATCGATTTACATTAATGAATTTAATCGGTATTTTTGCCAAAAATACCGATTAAATATGGCCAATACCCCTGTCTCCCGGCTCCTGATCGCGGCGCTATTCACGCTGCAGATGATGTTCCTCCTGCCCGATGCCCATTCGGCCGGGAGTACCGTCGTCCAGCTCAAGTGGCGGCACGGTTTCGAGTTCGCCGGCTATTACGTTGCCAAGGAACTCGGGTACTACCGAGACGCGGGACTCGACGTACAGATCCGGGAAGCAGGTCCGGGGACAGACAGCGTGGAGGAAGTCGTATCCGGTCGTGCCACATTCGGCGTCGGCTCCAGCAGTCTGCTGCTGGCCCGCAAAGCCGGCAAGCCGGTAGTGGCCCTGGCCGTCATCCAGCAACATTCGCCCTATGTGCTGATCACGGGGACTTTCAGCGCCACCGACAGCATTCAGAATCTACTCGGCAAACGGGTCATGCTGGACCCGATGGCGGACGAACTACTGGTGTATCTCAAGCGGGAAGGCGTGCCCATCGACGCCATCCAGCACCAGCCGCAGAGCTTCGATATTACCGACCTGACCACCGGCAAGACGGATGCAACAAGCGCCCACGTCACCGACCAGGCGTTCCGTCTCGACCAGATCCATTTCCCCCATCACGTCTACACGCCACGGGCTGCAGGCATCGACTTCTATGGCGACAACCTCTTCACGTCCGAACGACAGCTCCAAACAAATCCGGAACATGTCAAGGCATTCGTCGAAGCCAGCCTGCGCGGATGGGCGCACGCACTCGCCCATCCGACAGAAACCATCGACCTCATCCTCGAAAAATATGCTCCGCAAGAATCCCGCGTGCAGATCCAGTACGAAGCGGAACGCACCGAGGCCCTGATTCATGCCGATATGGTCACCATCGGCTACATGAACGCAGGGCGCTGGCGACACATCGCCGACAGCTATGCAGAAATCGGCCGGCTCCCCGAGGGCTACTCCCTGGACGGCTTTCTTTACGACCCCGAAAAGGGCAAGACCACCTACAACGAACTGCTCCGCTACCTCGTACTGGCCCTTGCCATTGCCGCCTGTGCCGGCTCGGTGACGGTGTCCACCGTTCGGGTCAACCAACGCCTCCGGCGCAGCCAGGCTCAGTTGGCCACTACCCTCGAAGCGGTTCCCGACCTGCTGTTCGAACTCGATGAAGACGGCATCTACCTGGACGTCCGCGCCAGACACGATGCTCTACTCGCGGCCCCAAGGAATGAACTGCTCGGGCGCAGCGCCTTCGACATTCTCCCCGAAGGCGCCGCGGCGACCCTGCGCGATGCGCTGCACGCGGCCTGCAAGCACGGCGCCGATTACGGCCGCGTCATCCTGCTCCAACTCGCGGATGGCAATCGCTGGTTCGAACTCTCCGTCGCCCGTAAGCCGGCGCCGCCAAACCAGCCGTGCCGCTTCATCGTGATGTCCCGCGACATCACCGACCGCAAAGAGGCCGAGCAAGACCTGCGCGACGAACGCCAGCGCCTCGTCAATGTACTCAACGGTACCGGGGCCGGAACCTGGGAATGGAACATCCAGAGCGGCGAAGTGCAATTCAACGAACGCTGGGCCGAGATGCTCGGCTATCGGCTCGACGAACTGCAGCCGCTCACCATTGACACCTGGACACAGCTCATCCATCCGGATGACCTCGCCCACTCCATAGCCATCCTGCGTCAGCACTTCGCCGGCAAGATCGATCAATACGAGTACGAAACCCGCATCCGCACCAAGGAAGGCCGCTGGACCTGGATGCTCAATCGCGGCCGAGTCATCAGCCGCTCGCCGGACGGACGTCCCCTCATGATGTACGGCACTCAAATGGACATTGCCGCGCGCAAGGAAGCGGAGGCCAAGCGCATCGAGAGCGAGCAGCTACTCCATTCGGCCATCGATACCATCGGCGAAGGTTTCGTGATTTACGACACCGACGACCGGCTGGCCTTCTTCAACGAGGAATACCGCCAGATCTACCGGGGCGCCGTTCCCATCGAAGTGGGCCGCAGCTTCGAGGAAATCCTGCGCACTGGCCTGCAGCACGCCATTTATCCAGATGCGCTGGGGCGCGAGGAGGCGTGGCTGGCCGAGCGCCTGGCCTGGCATCAAGACGGAAGCTCCGAGGTCATACAGCGACTCGACGACGGCCGCTGGCTGAAGATCCGCGAGCGACGCACCGCCAACGGATATACCGTCGGCTTCCGCGTGGACATCACCGAGCTGGTGCGGGCCAGACAGGCGGCGGAAACAGCCAGCCTCGCCAAGAGCCAGTTCCTGGCCACGATGAGCCACGAAATCCGGACACCGATGAACGGCATTCTCGGCATGGCCCAGATCCTTCTGTCCCCGGGCATTACCGCCCCCCAGCGCCAGGAGTACGCCCACATCATCATCAAGGCCGGCCAGACTCTGCTCACGCTGCTCAACGACATGCTGGACCTGTCCAAGATCGAAGCCGGCAAGCTCCTCATCGAGCCCGCCCCCCTCGATCCGGCGCAGTGTTTTCAGGAACTCCAGTCTCTTTTCGAAGATGCAGCATGGCGCAAAGGACTCAGCATGGAAGCACGCTGGCACGGCGACGTCGGGCCATGCTTCCTGATCGACCCTCACCGACTGCGCCAGATGCTGTCCAACCTGATCGGCAATGCCATCAAGTTCACATCACGCGGAGAGATCCACATCGATGCCCATGAAGTGGAACGCGACGGCAGCCACTCCACCCTCGAGTTCTCCGTATCGGATACCGGCATCGGCATTCCCGCAGACAAGCTGCCCCAACTCTTCCAGCCCTTCAGCCAGGCCGACAGCTCGACGACCCGCGAATACGGCGGCTCCGGCCTTGGGCTGTCCATCGTGCGCAGTCTGGCGGATCTGATGGGCGGCTCGGTCGGAGTCAGCAGCACTCCCGGACAAGGCTCCCACTTCTGGTTCCGCATCCGCGCGGAGCGCCTGAAGAGCGAAAGCACCAAGGTCGCAGCCGACGGCGAACCCGCTGCCACCTGCACCCTAAGCGGCAAAGTGCTAGTTGTGGATGACAACGGCACCGAGCGCAAGGTCATCGCCGCCCTGCTCGGCAAACTCGGCTTGAGCGCCACGCTCGCCCGCAACGGCCGCGAAGCGGTGGACGCCGTCACCCTCGGCACGCCACCGGATCTCGTCCTGATGGACTGCCAGATGCCGGACGTGGACGGCTACACCGCCACCCAGCGCATCCGCACTTGGGAACGCCTCAACGACCGAGCGCCGCTGCCCATCATTGCCCTCACTGCCTCGGCCTTCGATGAGGACCTGCAACGCAGCATCCATGCCGGCATGAACGATTTCCTCACCAAACCAGTGCCCCTCGACATCCTGCGAACAGTCCTGGCCAAGTGGCTGCACGGCGATCCCGGCGCTGTCCCGGCCGTGCCGCCGTTGGATAACGGGCTCCTGCTGGCCCTCGTCGGTGAGCTGGAGCCCCTGCTGGCCGACCAGAAGTTCGACGCCCTGATCCGTTTCAAGGAACTTCAAGCCCTCGTCAGCGGCACCGATCTTGCCGCCGAAATCGGCGAGATCGGTACCTTGCTGGCCAGTTTCCGCTTCGGTCCGGCCCTGGAGCGGCTACGAACCCTCGCGGCTTCAACAAGCGCACGACAAGCATCATGAACGGCAAACCACGCATCCTGGCGATCGACGATACGCCCACCAACCTGTACACCCTAGGCATGGCCCTGGCCGGAGAATTCGACTTGCAGATCGCCAATTCGGGGCCGGAAGGCCTGGTCATGGCCCGCGAGTCTCCGCCCGACCTGATCCTGCTCGACGTAATGATGCCAGGCATGGATGGCTTCGAGATCTGCCGCCGCTTCAAGGCCGAGCCTGCATTGGCAAAAACGCCCATCATCTTCGTGACCGCTCTCTCGGATCTGGAATCGGAACTGTCGGGGCTCAGCCTCGGTGTCGCCGACTACATCATCAAGCCTTTCAAGGTGGAGCTGGTCAAGCTGCGCATCCGCAACATCCTGCGCATCAGCAGCCTGTCCCAGGAGCTGAAGGCCAGCGAGGAATGCCTGCGCTACGTGATGGAAGCCACCGGCGAAGGAGTATGGGACTGGCGCATGCCCGATGGTGTCGTGCATCACAACGCATCCTGGTGCCGGATTCTGGGTCTGGACATGTCCTTCCTGACCCACCCGGTGGATACCTTCATGAACCTCATCCATCCGGACGACCGCGCCGGCGTACAACGCGTGCTGGGTGCCTGCCTGGCCGGCGGCGGCGTCTATGCCAGCGAACACCGCCTGCGCCATACCTGCGGACATTACGTGTGGGTAGCCGACCGCGGCCGCATCGTCGAACGGGCCGCCTCCGGTGAACCAACCCGAATGGTCGGCAGCATCGCCAACATCACCGAACGCAAGCGCCATGAGGCAGAGATCCATCATCTCGCCTACTTCGACGCGCTCACCGAGCTCCCCAATCGACGCCTGCTGATCGAGCGCCTGCAGCAGGCGGTACTGCGCAACCAGCGCAACAAGCAGTTCGGCGCGCTGATGTTCCTCGACATGGACCGTTTCAAGCATCTCAACGACACCCACGGCCATGCCAAGGGCGACGAATTGCTGATCCAGGTCGCCAGCCGCCTGCGCGGCTGCGTGCGGGAACAGGACACGGTCGCGCGCCTCGGAGGTGACGAATTCGTGGTGATGCTGGAAAACCTGTCCGGTCCTTTCGACGAGGCCATCGTCAATGCCCGCACCGTCGGCAACAAAATCCTCCAAGCGCTCAACGGCCCCTATCGACTGGGCGAGCTTTCCTATACCAGCACGCCCAGCATCGGCCTGACGCTGTTCTCCGGCAAGGACGACGGCATCGATGGAATACTCAAACGCGCGGACATCGCAATGTATGCAGCCAAGAGCGCAGGTCGCAATACGCTGCGGGAGGCGGAGCCCGGCTCCTGACCCACCTCACAACGATGTCGGCGGATGGCCAAGAGCCGCCTCGCAGGCGGCAATGTTGTCCACGTGGGAGCGCCGCATCTCCTCCAGCATGCGCCGGGCGTCGGGATCGTCGATGTCGGTCAGTACCTCGTCGATCTTGCGCACCACCCACGCCTGTCCCTTGTTCAGAAAGCTCAGGCGGGACTCCAGGCCGTCGATGGCCAGGGTCTTGTGGACGAAGGCGCCGGTCTCGTGGGAGGCCAGGCCGCCGAGACGCCGGATGGTCTTGTACAGCACCACGGCGTTGCTGCCTTCATCCTTCTGCAGGCGTTCGAGCAGGGCGCGCAGGGGAGCACGGACATCCAGTTCATCGCGCAGGATGGCCAACACCTTGGCGCCGGCGCGTTCGGCTTCCAGCAGCGCATTGAGCCGCTCGATGCGAATCGCCTCGGCGCTCGGCACCTCTTCGCCGAAGTGGCCGGGGAAGTCTCGGGCGTAACAAGGCGGAGAGCTATAGGCCGCCTGCGTATCGTTGGGGGCATCGGGCTGTCGGCCGGATTTGCGGCTCATGACCATCTCCTGGATTCAATTGGCTTGGCGGACGACGAACACCGCGGGGTCGTCGCCATGGTCCAGCAACACCCGCCGGACGCGGTCCTGCCACAGTTGCCGGAACTCCTGCATCTCATCGTCGCTGGCCTGGCCGGCCAGGCTCAGCTGCATCAGCGGGATCATGCGCGGATTGGCCGGCACTTCCCGTAGCGTGCTCATCGCATCGACAGCCACGCCGGTATCCACACGGCGGAAGCGCAGATCGAGGGGCTGCCCGGCATCGAAAGCCAGCAGATGGCGACGGTCGAATCGCCCCGCCAGGCCTTTGAAACCGGTATCCACCGTCCCCCCGGTGAGCAGCGACACCACGTTGGCGATCACGCCGGTCACGCCGTCCGTCCGGCTGTCACGGAAGCTCACATGCACACCGCCCCGCTCGGGCAATTCCGCGCCGTAGAGCGCCGCCAGCGCCAGGCAGGTCAGCCGGTAGGCGCTCGCCACCGTCGGGCAGGAATGCCCGGCCAGCCGCACCGCGTCGAGATAGCGGTATTCGATCAGGCCGCCCTCTGCGGCCCCCAGGAATTCAGCCAACGGGTCGCGCACCCGCAGCGGGGGAATTTCATCGAAAAAACTGGGGTAACTCATGACGACACCCGTTGTGACTCCGCTGAGATCAGATGCCCGCCACCCTAAGGGGCCGCCCGACAAGGGGCCTTGATCTACGATATGCGCGCCCGCATTTGCCGTGCCCCGCCGCAGCGCTTCAATCCGGCCCGCCGGCAATGCTATCGTCGGCCCCTCGCGTGCCACAGCCTGCCCATGGCCTGGCCTTTTTGCCTGTATCCCCGCCTCTATCGGAGCTCCAAGCCCATGCTGCGTGCCCTCTTCGTCATCGCTCTGCTTCTCGCCGGCAGCGGCGTCAGCCTCGCCGACGGGATCCGCCACCAAGCGATCACGCCCGGCCGCTACGCCGACGCCCGCGAAGCGCTGGTGGACGCCATCGAGGCCGAAGGCCTGGTACCGGCGCCGCCGAGCCGTTTCGGCGACATGCTGGCACGCACCGGCCCCGCGCTGGAGCAGACCACGCTGGTGTATCACGACGCCGAAGTGCTGCATTTCTGCAGTGCCCGCATTGCCTGGACCTTCGCGCGCGAGAATCCGCTCAACGTTGCCCAGTGCCCGCTGTCGATGGCCATCTACACGCTGCCTGCGGAAGCCACCACCGTGCATCTGGCCTGGCGCGAAGCCCACGGCGACAGTCCGGCCAGCCGCGCCGCCAACGCGCTGCTCGAACGCATCGCCCAGCAGACCGCCGACAACGCCGGGCGCAGCAGCCTCGGCCGCTGAACGCACCACGCCGTATCGCCCGCGCCCCTCGCGGGCCGGCGGCCGGCGCGGTATAGTCCGGTCCGCTTCAAAATCCATCCGTCGTCACCCCAGCATGTCGCAGAAAACCTACAACGCCGATTCCATCACTGTCCTCAAGGGCCTCGAACCCGTCAAGCAGCGGCCGGGCATGTACACCCGCACCGAAAACCCGCTGCACGTCATTCAGGAAGTCATCGACAACGCCGCCGACGAGGCAATGGCCGGTTTCTGCAAGAAGATCGGCGTGACCCTGCATGCCGACGGCTCGGTGAGCGTGTCCGACGACGGCCGTGGCATCCCGGTGGAAATCCACCCGGTCGAGGGCGTCTCGACGGTCGAAGTGGTGTTCACCCGTCTGCACGCCGGCGGCAAGTTCAACAAGACGGATGAGGAATCCGCCTACCGCTTCTCCGGCGGCCTGCACGGCGTCGGTGTGTCCGTCACCAACGCCCTGTCCCACCGGCTGGAAGTGGAAGTCGTCCGCGACGGCGGCCGCCATCGGCTGGTATTCGCAGCCGGCGATGTGATCGAACCCCTCGCCCGTATCGGCGACGCCCCCAAGAAGGCCAGCGGCACCACCGTGCGCGCGTGGCCGGACGCCAAGTATTTCGACGCCGCCGACCTGCCCCGCGCCGAGCTGGAACGCCTGTTGCGCTCCAAGGCGGTGCTGATGCCCGGCCTGGAAGTCAGCCTGAGCATCGAAGGCGGCGACACCCGCACGTGGCTGTTCGAGCACGGCATGCGCGGCTACCTGTCCGAAGCCCTGCCCGACGAGCCGCTGATCCCGCTGTTCAGCGGCGAGAAGTACGCAGCGAAGGGCGACGACACCTTCGCCACCGGCGAAGGTGCATCCTGGGCCGTGGCATGGACCGCCGAAGGCGCACCGGTGCGCGAGTCCTACGTCAACCTGATTCCCACGCCGGCTGGCGGTACCCATGAGGCCGGCCTGCGCGACGGCGTGTTCACCGCCGTCAAGAACTTCATCGACCACCACGCGCTGCTGCCCAAGGGCGTCAAGCTGACCGCCGACGACGCCTTCGGGCGCGCCTCCTTCGTGCTGTCGGCACGGGTCCTCGACCCGAGCTTCCAGGGCCAGACCAAGGAACGCCTGAACAGCCGCGACGCGGTACAGCTCGTCTCGCGGATGGTCCGCGACCCCTTCGAGCTGTGGCTCAACGAGCACGTGGAGTACGGCAAGAAGCTCGCCGAACTGGCCATCAAGGCCGCCCAGGCCCGCGCCCGCGCGGCGCAGAAGGTGGAGAAGCGCAAGTCCTCCGGCGTCGCCGTGCTGCCCGGCAAGCTGTCCGACTGTGAATCCGAGGACATCGAGCGCAACGAACTCTTCCTGGTCGAGGGCGACTCCGCCGGTGGCAGCGCCAAAATGGCCCGCGACAAGGACACCCAGGCCATCCTGCCGCTGCGCGGCAAGGTGCAGAACGCCTGGGAGGTGGACCGGGAGCGTCTGTTCGCCAACGCCGAAATCCATGACATCGCGGTGGCCCTCGGCGTGGACGCCCACACCCCGAAGGACGAGCCGGACCTCTCCGAGCTGCGCTACGGCAAGGTCATCATCATGTCCGACGCGGACGTGGACGGCTCCCACATCCAGACCCTGCTGCTGACCCTGTTCTTCCGCCACTTCCCCAAGCTCATCGAGAACGGCCACATCTACGTGGCCCAGCCGCCGCTGTACCGCCTCGACGTGCCAGCCCAGGGCAAGAAGCGTCCGCCGCGCCGCCTGTATGCGCTGGACGACCAGGAGCTCGCCTCCCTGCGCGACCGCCTGGCCCACGAAGGCGTCAAGGCCGAGCAGATCGAGGTGGGTCGATTCAAGGGCCTCGGCGAGATGAACCCCGACCAGCTGCGCGAAACGACGATGGACCCGGCCACCCGCCGCGTGCTGCCGGTGCATGTGCGCCCCGAAGCCTTCGACGACACCCTGCGCATGTTCACGCTGCTGATGGGCAAGGGCGAAGCCTCCGGCCGGCGGGCCTGGATGGAAGAAAAAGGCGACTCGGTGGAGGCCGACATCTGATCTCCGTCAAAGGGGGACGCAATGTGTGATAACCCTGATTGACCATACCGGGCCGCATGCAAAGAATGGGCGAGCGGCCCGAAATGCAACTAAAGTTATAAGACACACAATGGGCCGCTGGCGGGCTTTCTCCCGGCCCCACGGTCGATCCGGTGCTGATGCCCAACCGGGGCCGGCACCATTTCCTCCTCACTGGTCGGGCTGAGGTTCGTGCGTCTCCACGAAACAGACAGTGAGGAAAACCATGTCATCCATACAGCGTCACCTCGGCTGGGGGGCCGTTGCCGTGCTCGGCGCAGCCGCGTTCGGCACCGTAGCCCTGCACCGCGGCGAGACCATCAATGCCCTCTGGCTGGTCATCGCCGCGGTGTGTACCTATCTCATCGCCTATCGCTACTACAGTCTGTTCATCGCCGAAAAGGTGATGGAGCTCGACCCCAACCGCATGACCCCTGCCGTCCGCCACAACGACGGCCTCGACTACGTCCCCACTGACAAGTACGTGCTGTTCGGCCACCACTTCGCCGCCATCGCCGGCGCCGGCCCGCTGGTCGGCCCCGTTCTGGCAGCGCAGATGGGCTACCTGCCGGGCATGCTGTGGATCCTCGCCGGCGTGGTCTTCGCCGGGGCGGTGCAGGATTTCATGGTGCTCTTCATCTCCACACGCCGTGATGGCCGCTCCCTGGGCGATCTGGTCAAGACCGAACTCGGCCCCGTGCCGGGGGTGATCGCCCTGTTCGGCACCTTCATGATCATGATCATCATCCTCGCGGTTCTGGCGCTGATCGTCGTGAAGGCACTGGCCGAGTCCCCGTGGGGGCTGTTCACCGTAGCAGCCACCGTCCCCATCGCACTACTGATGGGCGTGTACTGTCGTTATATTCGCCCAGGGCGCATCGGCGAAATGTCGCTGATCGGCTTCGTGCTGCTGATGGCTGCCATCATCTTTGGCGGCGACATCGCTGCCAGCGAAACCTGGGGTCCGCTGTTCACTTTCGACGGCAAGCAACTCACCTGGCTGCTGGTTTGCTACGGCTTCGTCGCCTCCGTGCTGCCGGTATGGCTGCTGCTGGCGCCGCGTGACTACCTGTCCACCTTCCTGAAGATCGGTACCATCGTCGGCCTGGCCATCGGCATCGCCATTGTCGCGCCCAACCTGCAGATGCCTGCGCTGACCAAGTTCATCGACGGCAGCGGCCCGGTGTGGTCCGGCAGCCTGTTCCCCTTCCTCTTCATCACCATCGCCTGTGGCGCCGTGTCCGGCTTTCATGCGCTGATTTCCTCGGGCACCACGCCCAAGATGCTCGACAACGAGATGAACGCCCGCTTCATCGGCTATGGCGGCATGCTGATGGAGTCCTTCGTCGCGATCATGGCGCTGGTCGCCGCCTCGGTGATTGAACCGGGTGTCTACTTCGCGATGAACAGCCCGGCCGCGGTGATCGGCAAGACTGCCGAAAGTGCCGCCATGGCGATCTCCCAGTGGGGCTTCGTGCTGACGCCCGACATGCTGCTGCAGACCGCTCAGGATGTCGGTGAGAAGACCATCATCTCCCGCGCCGGCGGCGCGCCGACGCTGGCCGTCGGCATGGCCCACATCCTCTCCAACGCTCTCGGCGGCAAGACGATGATGGCCTTCTGGTACCACTTCGCGATCCTCTTCGAGGCCTTGTTCATCCTCACTGCCGTCGATGCGGGCACCCGTGCAGGCCGTTTCATGCTGCAGGATCTGCTCGGTACCTTCGTGCCGTCCATGCGCAAGATGGACTCCATCTTCGCCAGCCTCGTCGCCACCGCCCTGTGCGTGGCCGCCTGGGGCTACTTCCTGTATCAGGGCGTGGTCGACCCGCTCGGCGGCATCAACACCCTGTGGCCGCTGTTCGGCATCGCCAACCAGATGCTGGCTGGCGTTGCGCTGACCCTCGCCACCGTGGTGCTGTTCAAGATGAAGCGCCAGCAGTTCGCGTGGGTGACGATCGTGCCCACTGCCTGGCTGCTGACCTGCACGCTGACCGCCGGCTGGCAGAAGATGTTCCACGAGAATCCGAAGATCGGCTTCCTCGCCAACGCCCACAAATACCAGGCCGCCCTCGACAAGGGCGAGATCCTGGCACCGGCTAAGAGCATGGACCAGATGCACCAGATCATCACCAACAACTATGTGGATGCCACCATGTCCGGCCTCTTCATCCTGCTGGTGGTCGCGATCGTCGTATATGCCATCCCGGCCTGCCTGCGTGCGCTCAACGCCAACAAGCCGACCACGCTCGAAACACCTTTCGAGCCGCTGCCGGCCAAGTAAGGAGCGCCACGTGTTCTCCGACCTCGCCCGCGTAGGCAAGTACCTCGGCCAGGCGGCCCGCCTGATGGTGGGCATGCCTGACTATGACACCTACGTGCAGCACATGCGCCTCACCCACCCGGACAAGCCGATCATGAGCTATGAAGAGTTCTTCCGGGAACGCCAGGAAGCCCGCTACGGCGGCGCCGACGGACGCCCGGGGCGCTGCTGCTGAGCAAGGCACGCGTATTCTTCGGCCGGCAAGCCCGCTTCTGGCGGGTTTCCGGCCGATTTTTCATTCAATCCATGCCATGACCAATCCCCTCGCCATACCCCGCCCGCCGATCCGCGCCACCATCCTCACCGGCTTCCTCGGTGCCGGCAAAACCACCCTGCTCAACCGCTACCTGAACACGGCCGGCCACAAGAAGATCGCCGTGCTCGAAAACGAATTCGGCGCCGTCGGCATCGACGGCGGCCTGATCGCCGGCTCACCGGCGGTCGAAGTCGTAGAACTCGCCAACGGCTGCATCTGCTGCAGTGTGCGCGGCGAACTGAGCCTCTCCCTCGCCGCCCTGGCCGACCGCCGCGACCGCGGCGAGCTGGACTTCGAGCACCTGGTCATCGAGACCACTGGCCTCGCCGACCCGGCGCCCGTGGCCCAGGCCTTCTTCGTCGATGAAGGCGTACGCGACCGCTACGAGCTGGACGGCATCCTCGCCGTGGTGGATGCCGTCCACGCCGGCAAGCAGCTCGACGAGAACCGCGTCGCCGCCGCCCAGATCGGCTTTGCCGACCGCGTCCTGCTGAGCAAGACCGAGCTCATCACACCCGCCGAGCTGGAAGCGCTGGAAATCCGCCTGCGCCGCATCAACCTGCGCGTGCCGATCACCACCGTCCCCGCCGACGCGGATGCTGTGGCTGAGCTGTTCTCTCTCGACGCCTTCGTGCTCACCGACGTGCTGGAGCACACCCCAAGCTTCCTCGCCGACGCCGCGCCCAGCGGCCTGCGCCGCGGTGGTGCAGAGCGCCAGCCCTTCGTACGCCACGACGACGATATCGCCTCGTTGGTGCTGCACCACGCCGGTGACGTGGACGTGGGTCTGATGGGCAATTTCGTGGAAGAGCTGCTGCTCAAGAGCGGCAACGACATGCTGCGCTACAAGGGCATCCTGGCCGTACGTGGCGAGGAGCGGCGCCTGGTCTTCCAAGGCGTGCACCGCATCACCGGCTTTGACTACGGCCGCCCGTGGGAGGCAAACGAAGCGCGCGAGACCACCATCGTCATCATCGGCCGCCGCCTCGACGGCGCCGCCATCGAGGCCGGCTTCCGCCTCGCCTGTCGCTGACGGATGGGGCCGCCGATGCTGGCCCCATAATTGCTATAACTCTCCGACAACAACAGACAGCCCCCGGAGAGTTCAATGAGCGTTACCGCCCTCAGCGAGGACACCGTCGATTTCGGCGACGTGCCCGA
This sequence comes from Zoogloea sp. JDB1, assembly GCF_056724025.1. Classification (NCBI taxonomy): domain Bacteria; kingdom Pseudomonadati; phylum Pseudomonadota; class Betaproteobacteria; order Rhodocyclales; family Zoogloeaceae; genus Zoogloea; species Zoogloea sp. JDB1. The sequence continues at coordinate 3,285,851 of NZ_CM161496.1, read as the reverse complement.
CAACATCAACGCCCTGCTGCAACAGGGCGTCGCCATCCATTCCAGTGACCCGGCCCGCGCCCGCGCCTTCTTCCGCACCGCCATCGAGGTGGCACCGGACGTGCTGCCGTCCTACCGTTGCCTGTTCAAGCTGCAGAACAAGCTACGCGACTTCGACTCCGCCTTCGAGACCGCCATCACGGCCCTCGCCCGGGCTGCCGACCAGGCCGCGCTGCCGCGCAACTGGGCCAACTGGAGCTTTGCCGACCTGGCTGCCGCCCCCGCGGCCCCGCGCCGCTTCCTGCTCCAGTTCCTGAAAGCTGTCGCTTTCATCGAACTGCGCCGCAACAACCAGGATGCCTCCGCCAGGGCCCTTGCCAAGCTGCAGGAGCTTGACCCCGAAGACGGCGCCGGCGGCTCGGTGATCGCCGCGCTCCTCGCCCACGGGGACGGCGCATGAGCGACACGAACGGCGGTCAGGAAGCCGACAAACCCCCGTTCTCGGTCTTGGAAACGACACACCGCGCCCTTGGCCGCCTGCTCATCCTGAAGGTCGGCGGCACCCTCACTGTGCGCCTCACGCCCCACGAGGCCCACACTCTCGCCCTCGCGATGGTCGCGGTGCGGGATGGCAAGAGCGCCGAGACCGAACTCTTCATGTGCCCCATTGCCAGTGACGCGATCTTCGTCGCCCCGGTGGCTGCGGACGGCATTTCGGTCGAGACGCCGGACGGGCCGCAAGCCCTCGACTGGAGCGCGGTCAGCCGGCTCGCCGCTGCGCTGTCACCGGCAGCCGTGGCGGGGTGAGAGCCTCCACGCACGACGGCCCCATCAGCGGATAACACACAGCCTCGCTCCACCGACAGCAACAAAACCGGAGAGCGCTCCCTGCTACACACATCGTTCGCGGCTGTTGCAAATCGGGGGACAAATCATCGGCAGCGTGCGGAGCATGAGCAAATCATCAACTCAGAAGGGCCCGACGCCCACAGATATCTGCGCCAGAGTTCGTCGACTTTTTTTACACAAACCGGCCGTTTTTTCCGATGTTCTTCGGCATCTCAAAAAAATTCGTTTTGAATCAGCACTCTGTATGCTATAAAATTCGCGGAACAAAATTTGCTTGATCTATTTTTAACGTAAGCGTGCAAATGTCACGCCCCTGTAAATCAGGCGTACTTATATTACGTTCGACCGCGCCGACGTACGGCGCTAGAACGAAGAGGTTTAGGATGAAACTGGAGCACCCGGAAAAGTCGGTCGCACAACAAGGCAGCAGCGCCGGGGCGCCCTTGTTGTCCCGCCGCAAGCTGATAAGAACCGGTCTGGCCGGCGCTCCTGTACTGATGGCACTCAAGAGCGTCCCGGCCCTTGCCGCAGAATGCAAACGGCCCTCGGGCTTCTCTGCGTCCGGCAACCTAAGCCGCAACGGCACCACGCCATGCTCTCCCAAGGTAAGCGGCATCAGCTTCTGGACCAACTACGCTACCAACAACCCCACTGACGCCACTCTCGACAAGCAGTTCAACAGCGTCTTCAGCTCTACCGTTACCCAATCATTCCGCGAGATTCTCTCCTCCGGCTCACCGATTCAACGCAAGATCGTTGCCGCCTGGCTGAGCGCCAATGTTGGCAGCACCTCGCTCTTTAGCGCGGACGAAGTCAAGAAGATGTGGGACACCGGCGTCGTGGCCAATGCCTACCAACCTACGCTGGGCATCACGTGGAATGCAGCTCAGGTGGAAACCTACCTCGACTACGTGCTGCTCCCCTGATCGCGACGCCAACTTTTGGTCCCGGCCGACATCCGGTACTCCGCCAGCGAAACCCTGTTCGAAGGCTTGGCGGACGTACTCTGGAAAGACGTGGATGAAGGGTGGGTCCGCTACGACCCACAAGCTGGTGCAACCCTTCTGCTCGCTCCGCTCACCCGATTCGTGCTTGATCAGTTGTCTGTTCCTGGCCGACAGCTCTCCGAAGACGAATTGATCCACGCCATCCGTCAGGAAGAGCCCGATGCAGCCCTGGAGGACTGCCGGCAACTCGTCGTGGCAGCCCTCGACGCGCTGATCGGCGCCCGCCTGATCCAGGCCGCTGAGCCATTCCCTTGAAGATTCGTGATCTTTCCCTGGCTGAATTCCGCGCGCGGCTAGGTGGAGACGGGATCCGGCTGGCCACCGGACCGTTCAACTGCCGCCTGCAGAGCGGAATTCCCGAACTCGCCGATGAGCTCGCCCGGCTCTACGCCCATCATCCGCTGATCGACGACAAGCTCTTCGTCGACTTCCATGTCGGCGTCCAGCCCGGCCATGGCCTGCGTCGGTGGATCGCGCCTCAGGCGCGTTTCGTCGTCGACGCCGTCGAGCCGTTCACGCCGCTTCCCCGCAGCCAGGCCTTGCCGATGCTCGAATGGGGCCTGAACTGGTGCGTGACAGCCTACTGCCACCACATCCTGGTCATCCATGCAGCCTCGGTCGCACGCGGCAAGCACGCGGCCATCCTCCCGGCGCCGCCGGGCTCGGGCAAGAGCACCCTGTGCGCTGCGCTGGTCAACCGGGGCTGGCGTCTGCTGTCCGATGAGCTCACGCTGATCCGCCTCGACACCGGCCAGATCATGGGCCTCGCCCGACCGGTAAACCTGAAGAACGCATCCATCGACATCATTCGCGCCTACGCGCCCGATGCCTTCCTCACCCGGCCGATACTCGACACCACCAAGGGCACCGTTGCGCTGATGGCGCCGACCCAGGCCAGCGTCGAGACCGTCGGCGAATGGGCCGATCCCGCCTGGATGGTACTTCCGCGCTACCGCGCCGGCTCCGACGCGACGCTGACCCCGATGGGCAGCGGCGCCGCCTTCATGCAGCTCGCCGACAACGCCATGAACTACCATGTGCTTGGCGCGCGCGGCTTCAAGGCAGTCGGGGACATCATCGACCGAACGCACAACTACAGCTTCGAGTACAGCCGCCTCGACGACGCCATTGCGGTATTCGACCGCCTTGCCGGGGAGGGCACGGCCGAATGAACCTCCTCATCGAGGCCTACCGCCACCCCGAGTCGATCCACCGCCTCGGCACCACAGACTGGGACCTGCTCGTCCGCCAGGCGCGCCATGCCAACCTGGTCGGCCGGCTGTTCCTGCGCCTGCAGAGCGCCGGCGTCGAAGCCGACATTCCGGAGCGGCCCCACAACCACCTGCTGTCCGGCGCCGTGATGGCGAGCGAACAGCGCCACGCGATCCGTCGGGAAGCCTGCTTTCTCCGCGAAGCGCTGAAACCGGCCGGCATCACGGTGATCCTGCTGAAAGGCGCCGCCTACGTCGCCGCCGGCCTGCCCGCCGCCCAGGGCCGGCTGTTCTCGGACGTGGACATCCTGCTGCCGAAGGAGCGCCTCGGTGATGCCGAATCCGCACTGATGCTGAAGGGCTGGGCCAGCACCGCCACCGACGACTACGACCAGCGCTACTACCGCCGCTGGATGCACGAACTGCCGGCAATGCGCCACGTTTTCCGCGGCTCCGCGCTCGATGTGCACCACACCATCCTGCCGCCCACGGCCCGCCTCAAACCCGATGCCCGCCTGCTGATCGAAGCCAGCGTCGCCCTACCCGATCTGCCCGGCGTGCACACCCTGTCGCTGCCCGATCTGATCCTGCACAGCGCCTCGCATCTCTTCCACGAGGGCGAGCCGGACAACCTGCTGCGCGACCTCACCGACCTGGACCTGCTGCTGCGCCACCTGGCCCGCGACGATGCCGCCTGGGACGGGCTCCTCGAACGGGCCATGCAACTTCAGCTATCCGGCCCGCTGCGCCTTGCGCTGCGCTATTGCCACCGCCTGCTCGGCACACCGCTCCCCGAGCGCATCGCGGCCCGCAGCCACTGCCTCTCCGACCAAGGGATCGTCCAGCGCATGCTCGACGGCATCTACGCCCGCGTGCTGCGCCCGCAACACCCGAGCACCGCCGACGCACTCACCCCACTGGCCCGCCGCAGCCTCTACATCCGCGCCCACTGGCTGCGCATGCCGCCGCTGCTCCTGGCCTACCATCTGGCGCACAAGGCCATCTTCCCACCCAAACAGGAAACCCATCCGCTCTCGACGGAACAACAGGGCTGACGCACTCGGAGACGCAGTCCTTCAGCGCACGCTGACGCTGATCCGGTCGTAGCGGCCCTGTTCGTCCATCGCGGTGATGTCGACGCGACCGGTTTCGGTCAGGGTTTGAATCAAGGGCTGGGTGGCGGGCCGGTGGGCAACCAGCCTGCCGTTGATCAGCCAATAGACCTGCCCGCGCTGGCCGCGCAGTTCGAGGCGGACAACCGGCGCCTGGTCGGGGCGCGGGCGCTTGATCACTTCACCATTGCTCAACCCGACAATGCTCAGGCCTGCCTCCGGATCGACCTGATTCTGGCAGCGCACATCCCACGCCGGCGGCTGGGCCTTGGCCCGCAGATCGGTGCTCAGCCAGGGCTCCAGTGCGGCAGGCCAATGCACAGCCTCGACCCGGCGGCGCGGTCGAGTGCTGCACGCCGGAGTGACGCGCAAACCACTAACCGCATCGACCTCGTAGGTGTAGCGCATCTCGCCGCTGCGCAGCCGGTCGGGGAAGGTCGGCGGCGCCGTATCGTTGAGCACCCAGGCCAGGGCCTGGCGATGGCAGAGCGCCTCGTCCTCCGGCTGGAAGCGCGTACCGAGCGGCCAGCAGATCTTCTCCTGATGCACTGACGGCGGCGGCGTTCTCGTCGTGGCCGGCTGGCCATCCACCGCCGAGAAGATGTCGACCAGCAGCGGCGCCGCGATGTTGGCGCCGAAGAAGCCGGGGTTCGGCGTGCCGTCCGGGCGGCCGATCCACACACCCACGGTATAACGGTCCGACACGCCGATCGACCAGGCGTCACGGAAGCCGAAGCTGGTGCCTGTCTTCCACGCGATGCCCCGGCGGATGCCCGGCCCCTGCTCGACCGCGCGACCGACCGGACCGCCGGATTCAAGCACGTCACGGATGATGAAGGCCGCGCCGGGCGACAGCATGCGCTGCTCGACCAGCGGTTCATCGGTCCGGTAGCGCGGCTTGCCCGAGACGCCCTGGCGGGCGAAGGCGGTGTAGGCACCGACCAGTTGTTCGAGCGTCGTACCGGCACCGCCGAGGATCACCGACAGGTTCGGCGTTTCGCCTTTGGGAAAATCCAGCTTCAGGCCACCACGCCGCAGGGCGGCGACGAAACGGCCCGGCTCCAGCCGGTCGAGCACCTCGACGGCCGGCACGTTGAGGGACTTGCTCAAGGCCTCGGAAACGCTGACCGCCCCATGAAAGGACTGCTGGAAATTGCCCGGCTGATAACCGCCGAAGGACTGCGGCACATCGGCGAGCAGGGACTCCGAATGGATCAAACCTTCGTCGAGCGCCAGCCCGTACAGGAAGGGCTTGAGCGTCGAGCCGGGCGAGCGCGAGGCGCGCACCATGTCCACGAAGGCGAAGCGGTCGGCATCGCCGAAATCGGCCGAGCCCGCATAGGCGCGGACCTCCAGCGTCGCGTTGTCCACCACCAGCGCAGCCATCGACACCCGCGGCGGCAAGGCGGCAAGCCGGCTGGTGAGCAGCAGTTCGACGGTCTGCTGGGTCTGGGCATCGATGGTCGTATCGATGCGCTGCCGGCCACGCGCCTCCTTGCGCAGCCGCTCGGCGAGCAAGGGCGCGAGCAGCGGATCGCGCGCCGTCTGGGCGATGATCGGCTCCTGCAGCGCATCGCGGATCTCGCTGTCCGGCCACACGCCCGCCATGCGGTGCACGACCTTGTCGCGCGCCACCTGCGCCCTGACCGGCTGACGATCCGGCCGCAGGCCTGACGGCCTCTGCGGCAGCACGGTGAGCAGCGCCGCGTCCGCGTGGCTCAGCCGCCTGGCGGGCTTGCCGAGGTAGGCCCGGCTGGCCGCCTCGACGCCTTCGAGCACGCCACCCATCGGCGCGTAATTGACGTAGAGGGCGAGGATCTCGTCCTTCGAATAGTGCAGTTCGAGTTGCAGCGCGCGCAGGATCTGCCTGCTCTTGCCTAGCAGCGTCCGCGGCGTCGGCTCGATGATGCGGGCGACCTGCATGGTCAGCGTCGAACCGCCGGAGACGATGCGCCCATGACGCAGCCATTGCCACGCAGCCCGCGTCAGGGCCAGCGGATTGACGCCAGGATGCCAACGGAACCAGCGATCCTCGTAACGCTCCAGCGCCTCCAGATAGAGCGGTGAAACATCGGCCAGCGCCACCGGATGGCGCCACACATGGTCGCGGTCCGGAAAAGCCCGCAGCGGCGTGCCGTCGCGGGCGACGATGAGCAGCGCATTCGGCGCATCGCGGCCCGGCACCGGCGGCGGAAAGGCGTGGTCCAGCCCGGCCAGCACCAGCAGCGCGAGCAGCACACCCCACTGCCAGCGCGGACGGCGCTTCAGCCATCCGCGCCCGGCAAGCAGCCACGCTGCCTGCTGCGTCATGCCTTAGGGCTTGGCCGGCGCTGCAGCCGCCGGCTTGTCCTTGCCGTCGCTCACCGTCAGCGTGGCATCGCCGCTGGCGAGGCCATAAACGTCCGGCCGGTACATGTCCTCGGCGTAGATCGGCGGGAAGACGAACTTGCCGGGCGTGACGACGCGCGCGCGGTAGAACAGGCTGAGCTTGCCATGCAGCCGCGCGGCAACCACGAAGCGGTCATCGCGGAACTCCACGTGCTGGATGCGCGGGTCCTGCATCGCCTCAGCCGGATTGATGCCCTCGATCGTCGTGCTGCCCATGCCCTCGCCCTGGACGATGTTCAGGTTCTCGATCTCCAGGCCGGCCGGGATATGGTCCACCACCATGCCGGTATTGACCCAGCTGTGCGGATTGACCTTGATGCGCACGATGACCGATTCGCCGACCTTCAACGCGCGGCTCTTCAGCGGCGTGCCGTCGGCCTCAAACAGGTCACGGCTCAATGCGATGGCGTCGTCGCGGTTGGCCGGCATCTTCGCCGGATTGCCGCTCAGGCTGAGCTGCAGGTAGAGCTTGTCCTTGTAAGTGTTTTTGATGCGGATGCCGCCCTGCAAAGCCGTTGCCGTCAGCGGCCGGATCTGCGTGCCGGCGCCGTTGATGACCTCCGGCTTGTCCTTGCCGAGCACTTCCGCCGTCCACCCGCCCTCGCCTTCGCTGGCCTTGGCGAAGTTGCGGCCGAGCAGGAACAGCGCGAGCTTCTCCTGGGTGCTGGTGTAACGGTTCTTGCCCAGCTCGGCGGCAGCGACGGCGACCAGGTTGTCACGACCGTCGACCTTCACCTTGTGGCGGTCGAGCAACGCGTAGGACAACGCCGCATCGCGCAGCGGACTGCCGTAGTCGCCCCACCAGTAACCGGTATCGCGGCTCTTCTTGACGCCCTCGGCAAGCGCCGTCTGGGCGCGGGTTTCATCGCCCATCAGCTTGAGCGCCAGGCCGAGCTGCACCAGGGCCAGGCCCGAGTGCGCCTGGCTGCGGACCTCGAACATCTGGCGCAGCGTGGACAGCGGCGCCTTGGATTCGCGGGCCAGCACGTAGGCGCCATAGGCGAGCACGCCGAAGCGGCCGGAACCGCCGAAGCGGTAATCCTGCCAGCCGTTCTCGTTGTAACTCAGCTTACCGGTCGGCAGGCCTGCAACGCCTTCCTGCAGATACTTCAACAGGAATTCCTGGGTCTTCTTCTGCATCGCCTCCGGCACCTGGAAACCCTGCTCGCGGGCGTCCAGCAGGAAGTTGCCGATATAGGCCGACAGCCAGTACTGGTATTCGGACACATTGCCCCACAGGCTGAAGCCGCCGTTCGGCGCCTGCATCGCGCCGAGCCGGGCGATGGCCTTCTCCAGCATGTCGGCCCGCTGCGCGCGGGTATAGGTCTTGAGCCCGAACTGTCTGGCGCCCTCCTCGTCGATCAGCACATGCGGATAGGCAGTGCTGGTCGTCTGCTCGGCGCAGCCATAGGGATAGGTGAGCAAGCCCTGGATGGCACTGCGCACGTCGATCGGCGCCTGGTTGGAGAGCACCAGATGCGACTGCACGGTGCTCCGGATGAAGCCGCCCAGTTCCGCGTCCTTCACCTCCACCGTCTCGCCCGGCCCCACGGCGAGCAGCTTGAGCACCTGCTGTTGCGGCGTCGCCGCCTGGACCTGCAGGCCGAAGCTGCGCTCCAGCTTGAGGCCGGCGACGCTGCTGACGTGCACCCGCACATCGGTGAGGCCGAAGGCATTGCCGGCTTCGAGCGGGAAACGCAGCGTCTGCTTCTGCTGATCCTTGAGCTCCAGCTCACGCTCGGCGTTCTGAATCTTCAGGCCATCGGCGTTTTCGATGCGCACCTTCAGCTTCTGCGCCGCGCCGGACAGGTTGTGCAGGTCGAGCGCGATGGTCGCGTTGTCGCCCACGGTCAGGAAGCGCGGCGTCATCAGCTCGGCGACCAGCGGTGCGGCAACGACGGTCTCCACCTCGGCGTTGCCGAATTTCTCCGGCGCGGCGACAACTGCCATCAGGCGCAGCGTGCCGTTGAAGTCGGGCACATCGAGGGCGATCTCCGCTTCGCCCTGTGCGTTGAGCAGCACCGGCCCGGAGAACAGATCCACCAGGCGCACCTTCTTCGGCAGGCTCTTGGTCGCCTTGGGCACGGCATCGCCGCCGAACTTGAGCTTGCCCTTCTGGCCGCCCATCTTCTCGATCAGGCGGCCATACACGTCGTACTGGTCGGCGCCGTAGCGCAGCTTTCCGAAGAAATGGCCGTGCGGGTCGGGCGTCGCGTAGCGCGTGATGTTGAGAATGCCCACATCGACGGCAGACAGCGTGACCACCGCCTGCTGGCCGGCGGCGCCGGGCGCCTTGACCTTCACCTTGAGGCGCGTGTCCGGCAGCATCTTCTTAGGTGCCTCAAGGCTCACCGCCAGCTTGCGCTCACCCCGTTCGAGCGGCAGGTGCGCCAGGCCCAGCGCCCGCGCCGGGGTGACCTTCTCACCGGCGCTGCCCGGCCGCAGCACGCTGACCGACACATACAGGTCGTGGCGCTTCCAGTCCTTGTCCACCGGAATCTCGACGGTCGTGCCGTCAAGCGCCACCGGCAGGCGCTTGACCCACAGGGTCTTGTCCGCCTCGACGGTGATCAGCGCCTCGCCGGCGTGCGGCGGCGTGATGCTCAGCTTGGCGGTTTCGCCATCCTGGTAGGCCGGCTTGTCGAACTTCAGCGCGACGCGGTCGGGGCGGACGCCCTGGGTCTCGTCGCCGCGGGCGCTCCAGCCAGCGTAGAAGCGGTATTTCGTCGTCTGCTGGGTGGCCGGATCGGTGATCTCCAGGCGATAGCGGCCGTACTTGACCGGCACGCCGAGCTTGCCGCGCCCGCCGTCGGGAATGCTGACGCTCGCGGTGCTCACCAGCTCGTCGGTTTCCGTGAAGCCCGAATGCCAGCCACGCTGGTCATCGAAGCGCCAGTAGTAGTCGCGGTTCTCGCGGAACAGGCGGACCGGCAGCCCGCTACCCGCGCTCAACTTGCCCTCCGCATTGGCGCGGATGACCTCGAACTGCGCGATGCTGCCTTCACGGGCGTAGTCGCCGGTGAACAGCGGACGGACGCCCACCAGCACCGGCGCCGGCCACACCACCCGCTCGAAATTGCGCACCACCGGCCGGCCGCCGCTCTCCAGCAGGCTCAACGTGGTCCGCACGGTGTAGGGCGAGCGCTTGTCCTTGGCCGGCGACAGATCGACGTCGAGCGTCATCTCGCCGTTCTCGTCGAGCTGGCTCTGGTCCAGTTCGACACGCTGGCGCTGGCTCTCCTCGTTGGTATCACCGAACTCGAAGCCGGGCAGTTTCTGGGCCAGCGGGTTCTTCTGACGCTCGAAGACGGCAACGCCGAGCAGCTGGTTGCCGGCCGCTGGCGCGCCGTACAGATAAGCGCCCTTCACGGCTATGCTCAACGTGTCGTCCGGCGACACCGTGGCCTGCTTGCTGGCCAGATCGAGCTTCATGCGTTCCGGCAGAAACTCCTCCACGCCGAAGCGGAAGCTCGTCGTCGCCAGCTTGTCGGCCGGGTCGACGCGCAGCTCCAGCGTCCACGAACCGGTGGGCGCATCCACTGGCAGCACGATGCGGTTCTGGTAATAGCCCCCCAGCTTGCCGTCCGGTTGCCAGGTCGCGGTGAACTGGCTCTTGCCGTCCGGGCGCCTGAGAATGGCCTGGACTGGCTGCGGCGGCACCGCGCGTCCGTCCGCATCGCGGGCCAGGACGGACAGATCGAAGCTCTCGCCCGGGCGATACAGGTTGCGGCCGGAATAGGCAAACAGGCGCACCGGCCGACCGGGCAGCCCTGCGATGTCGTATTCGGAGAGGTCGAGAGCCGGCTCCTTCAGCGCGATCAGCGAAATCTGCTGGTCGTGGCGAGCCAGGAGAACCTTCGCAGCCGCGGGCCGTTCGGCAAAGTTGGCCCGTCCGTTGCTGTCGGTCTCGGCGCGGGCCAGCACCTTGGCGTTCTCATCCATCCAGGCCACCTCGACACCCGCCATCGCCTTGCCGGTGGTCAGCGAGCTGACGTAGGCATCGGCGCCCTTCGCAAACACGCGGGCGCTCAAGCCGAGATCGCTGACGTAGAAATAGGTGACCTGATAGTCGTAGCGGAAGCGGTTCGGCTGGTTCATCACCGCGATGTAGATGCCGGGCTCGCGGAGCTCCTTGATGTCCTCGACCGGGAGGAAGGTCACGTTGCGCTTGTTGGGCTTCTGCTCGGTGAGGAAGCGGCCGGTGAACACGCTCTCGGTCAGGCTGTGCAGATTATCGAGCGACCAGTTGTCGATGGCCCCCTTCAGATCGGTCGCGCGCCAATCCTCATCGCCGTCGTATTCCTCGTCGTAATCGTAGCCGTCGTTGTTCTGCTGGCGCTTGCCCCGCTGGGGACGCGGCCCGCTGATCACCTTGTCGAGAAAGCGCGGCAACTGGTCTGGCTTCACGCGCAGGAACTGGACATCCACCTCCGGCACGTTGACCGTGACCACCGGCAGACCGCCGTTCTGCTTGGCAGGCAGCACCATGCCACGACTGGCGAAGTAATAGGCCGGCGAGACGACGGCCGTGAGCACCGAGTAACTGCTGGCTTCCGCCAGCGTCTGGCCGGCCTTCGACTGCAGTCCTGCCGCCACACGCACCACATAACGGGTCTGCGGCTTGATGTGCGGGAAATACAGGATGTGCGGATTGTCGCCCACCACCCACGCGCCCTTCACCAGCTTGCCACCGTCGATCGCCACATCGTCGGGCGCCGTACTGACCTGCGGATTGCCACTGCCGGGTGTGCCCTCGCCCTGATTGTCGGCGTCCTCGTCATCCTGGCTGTTCGGCTTGGCCTCACCCGTGCGCGGCGGCATCTCGAACACCTGGATGGACCCGTCGTAGTCCCGGCGCGCATCCATCGGATGCGTGAAGCTCAGCGCCAGCGCCGGCGAGCCCTCAAAGTCCCGATTTGCGAAGTCGGCAATCTGGAACGGCCCGTCGACGGTCCCTCCCTCATCGGCCTGCTGTGTCCTGGCAACGAACACACCTGCCGCCGCCAGCGCGGCAAGCACCAGCAACAAGGGCACAAGCCCGAAACCGCGACGCGATAAATGACGCAACATCGACCTCTCCCTGGAGCCCGCTCAATCGGAGCGCGCATCATGACAAGGGATGGGTATTCCATCAACATTGATCGTCGATGAGATCGGTGACTGAATCCTTGCGGGCGCCACATCGAATGTGGCCGGCGCATTCATCCATGTTGACGCCACGACATTCAATGTTGGCGGCTGGATATGTCACGCGCCGCCGTCAACAACACAAGTTGTCTCCGCCACATCGAGCATCGCGACGCCCCCACTCAACACAACGGTGTCTACATTCAATGTTCGCGGCCGCACATCAAACACACCAATCCGGACCGCTCATGCCATGGCGCGCGCATTCAGTGTTGCGGCAACGAGATCGAATGTTCACCCGGCAACGCGCTCCGTTCACCTGGCAACCCAGCATGTTGTCAGGTGAACGGAGCGTGTTGCCGGCGACTATCAAGCAGTTGCCGAGTGCACGACGATCAATAGGACTGCAACATAGACCTTTCAGTCATCATTGCTTGACCGCCCTGCCCGCTCTTCACGTCTCTCAGCTCGCCGAGCGTATATAGCCTCGGTCAACTCACGCATTTCCCCCGCGATCATCGCGCAAGCCCACAGGTAGTTCTCCTGACAATCCGCATCCATGCGCCGGAAGACGTCGCCTGCGTTGCCATGCGTCATGGCGAGAAGCGCCTGGAGCTGAGCCTGTCGTGCGGTGAATTGATCGGTGAGGGCGAGCGCGTCAGCAGTGCTGGCGAGGACGTAAATCGGGCTTGCAGAGGCGGGAAAACGCATCGGCGTGCTCATGCCGAAACCCTCCCCGTCATAGGCGATGAACTGGCTGAGCGTGAAGCGGGAGAAACGGATGCAATCAGCGCGCACGCGTTTGCGCACCTGTGGGTGTGGATGGTCATGATGGGTAACTCCTTTGCTGCGGTTTGCATCTCCACCGCCCACTTCTCACGGTGGGCGGCGGAACCGTGCGGGGGTGAGAATACCGGGCAAAGGGACCGGCCAGCCTTGCGGCTGCCCCGCACGGCCCGCCATTGGACAGGCGCAACCGTGCTCCGACAAGAAAAAACCGCGTCGAAACGCGGCCTTCATCGGCCTTTGCAATCCGGGTTCTCACGCCCGGCCACCCTCGTTCAGGTGACGCGGCGGAGTATCGATCCGGCGGAGGAAGAGCGTCAAGGGGAATGATTGACAGAAACGGCGGAGCACTCTGCGGTGGGCCATGTGAGTGACTCAATACATAGTGAGACCGGAAAAACATATGCCATCATGTTTAAAATTCGATGGCAAACACCTAAAGAATGACGTATGGTTTCCCGTGTTCGATGTCGATACAACAACTCACCAGCACAGAGAAAAATGAACGCAAGGAACGCATTTAGATCGATCGCCCTCATCTCCTGCGCACTTGCGTCAGAGGCAGTGATCGCACAAGTCAACACAAACAGCGAGGCATATCAAACCGGACACTCGGCCGGCAAGTTCGTTGGCTATCTAATATTTGGTCTTGTAGCTCTCGCGATCATCAAGAAATTTTTTAAGAAATAACGACTGCCCCTCGCCATGGCTCAACGCTTGTTATATGAATAATAGGAATTACCCTCACATCCAATACATACCTGGACCAAGCTACCACTGGCTCAAGGAGGCTTGGCATAACAAGACATCAGTACTTTGGGGCGTCCTCGCAATCGTATCTCTATCGCTAGCGCACTACGCGGGGTTCTTGATGAAGGTTCCGCTACAGATCGTGGCAGTGGCTGGGCTGCCGCTCGCAAAAGGCGTGACCGTGACATTTCTCTTTTATGTTTTCTTTTGCGCGGTTTTTGCACGGGTATTAATTTCGATATTGCAGCTCATTACCCTTCCCTTCCTAGCTGCAATTGATCGACAAGGAGCAGCAGTGACGCCTGGTAACTGTCAAGAGGGATAGTTTTCGACCCGTTCCCGCAAAATTACTTCACAGCTTCGCTAGATTTTTATGCAGACTCGCAAGCTTTTTGTTCTACTCTGGCGAATTAACGCCATCATCATCTTGCTCGTCGGATTGATTGCTGGCGCAGCCCTCAGTGTAGTTTGTTACCTTTTTTTCAAGGAGGCGACGAATTTACGACATGTCGATAACGTGGCGAATACTGCGCTTGGCGATGTTCGAGAGTCAGTCGCAGAGCTTGGCTCATTTGATTCAATCCAAGGCAGTACGGTGGTTCGCGCACCTCTCACCGTACGCCAGACCTATGCCTTGGGCCCGAGTTCCAAGGAAGCGGGCTCCACCCGCAACTACCTCTATTTCGAGCCATCGACACGCTCCGCATATTGGCTTCGCCCGTCAATGGATAGCGTGATCCTTAGCTCAATCGCACTTCCTTCCACTGAGTACGGCGAAAAGAAGCAACACGCCATCGTCTATGTCCATGTCACTGTCAACATAGACACCAATGGCGATGCCCGACTGACTGAGTCGGATGCAAAACAGATCGCTATCTCCGCACCAAACGGAAAGGGCTATCGTGTTCTCGTGGCCAAGGCTGACCACCTGAACAAGGCAATGCTTCTTGCCTCCAGCCGGCTTCTCATCTTGTACTCCATAGGCACAAAACTGGCCGCCATCGAGCTGAATCCCGACGATCCTTCCTCGCCGGTTGCCGAATATGAAGTGCCTACCTCTCTCAAGTAGCGAAACCCACGTCAGACGGCAACGCCATGGATTCCAACGCATTCGAACAAGATGGCTACCTCATTACCTCACCGTTGCTGAGCGAACACGAATGCCAAAGGCTCGAAGCCAATCTGGCTTCGGTTGCCATCTCCATGGCGGGCAACCGCTGCCTGCTTGAAACAGATTGGTGCTATTCGCTGGCAGGTAAGCTCAAGAATCACCCGTCGCTTTCGTGCTTCCTGCCCCGGGATTCTGTAGCCGTTCAGTGCACTCTTTTCGAAAAGTCGGTCGAGCGAAACTGGTTGGTGTCGCTTCATCAGGATTTGAGCATCCCGGTTTCCGAAAGAGTCAATAACCCCGACCTCACGGGCTGGTCCGAAAAAGAGGGCGGTATCTTCGTGCAGCCACCACCAGCCGTTTTGCAGGAAATTGTCGCTGTTCGCCTGCACGTTGATGAGTGTTCCTCCAACGATGGGCCACTCAAAGTTGTGCCGGGCTCCCACGCCCATGGGCGAACCAGTCAGGAGATTGCCCTCGCTCTGCGCGATTCACTCGGCGAGGTGGTCTGCCCCGTTGCCCGGGGCGGAGCTTTGCTCATGAGTCCGTTGCTGCTGCACGCTTCCTCAAAAGCCTCAGGTCAAAGCAGGCGCAGGGTTCTGCATTTCCTGTTCGCCCCTCGTTCATTGCCCTTCGGGCTGCGGTGGCGCAATGCCGTCTAACGTCAGGCGCCCCCTCCGACTGCAGTAACGTCCTTTACCTAAAACTAATCATGAGAAAAATTCTTGCTACATTGGTCATTTGCTCTGCAACGACGGCAGCCCTCGCTAATGTCGGGAATCCGCCGGCCCACAGGCTGTACGGGCAATGGACGTGGACCTATCCAACGAATAACTGCACGGAGGTATACGACTACCGTTCGGATAACACATCCATAGTGACAAGTGGCGAAGAGGTTGGCGAGAGCCGTTTCACGATTTCCGATAGACCGGACATGAAAGGGTTTTATCGCATGACAGACGTAGTCACAAAAAGCAATGGGCGTACCGGCTGTGACGGCACGGCTGGCGGGACACCAGTTGGTGACGAAGCTACCATCTATATCCTCTTTCACCCGACAAGGAGCGAAATGCTCATATGCCAAGACCCCTCTCTAAATGCCTGCTTCGGTCCCCTTCGGCGTGTATCGCAATGACTCCGGCCTGAGTTGAGCCTGGTGGAGCTGGGTACAAGTGACACAGTACATAGTCGAATTTGCACGCCCCTGAATAATTCCAAAAACATACCCACTAAGACTTTTTGCACTCATGACTTTCAAGAACTTGGAGCCCTATGTGAGCACCCCGCTCAAAGCTGAGCCTTGGGCCCCGTCCGCCGCTTAGCCGCTTAGCCGCTGCAGCAGTCCCTTACGTCAAACGCTGAGGCCCTTCACGTGGAAACAGTCATCGATCTATTCAACTCCATCAGAGGCCGTTTCCCCAGCATTTGCGAACAGGCTGATGAATTTCACATCCGTCTCTTTGGTGACGTTGATCCAGAGTTCGCCTACTCGTGGTTTGAGAGCTTGGCAAATGCACTCAACGCGGAAATGAGTAGAGGGGTTGAGGCTCGCATCCATGCTCCTCTCTTCAACTACGTCAGCGGCTCATTTGCAACAGCAAGTCCAGCCGTTCGCAACTGCATCGACTCTGCATTAATCGAGAATTTGTTTTGGCAGATTCCACACATCAAATGTGCGCCATACTGGCAGCAACTCCCACCAGCCCTTAAGAAGCTCTACCTTGAATTCCACCACCGCGAACCCTGACAAGTCCGTCAAAGGGGTCCAAAAATCCTGCACCGCTAAACTCGAAGATTAGCGGGCAGATCTTGACCTTCAACGCATCCGAATAACATGGACGACCATCTCATGCGTTGCACTATGCGACGGTCGTCTCCTTCACATCCGGCGTCATGAAACTCGCGACCATCCTTTTTCTCATCGGCGCGGCCTTCCTGGGCTACGCATATTCACTTGCACCATACAAAGATGCGGCGCTCTTCATGGAGCGCTACATGACCCTGTCAGATGGTCAGAACGACGAGTATTGGAAACTCCGAGATGAAATGCTCACGCCAAAGTATAAACTCCAGGATTACGGTGGCACCTTGGTTGCGCTATCAATCGGTGTTCTTCTCGTTTGCCGCCGCGGTTGGCGGCAACTCAAGTCGCCGAAGTCCCGCGCCGGATGGCTTGGGCTCGCCGTCGCCACGCCGTTACTGACCGTCGGCGCCTGCATCTTCGATCTATTGCAGGGTTCTGCCAGAGGTGAGTTTCCTCACTGGGCGGACTCAATGGCAATTCCGTTGATGGGGGTGCCTGCTCTGTTTCTAGTCCTGCTGATTTGGTCTGGCGCGCACCTGGCATTTCTTCGCCGCCCCTACCATGCCGAAGTGCTGTCTCGTGCGTGGTCGCGGCAAACCAATTGGTGGCTGTTGACAATCGCCATGACAACCACGGCGGTTATTGCCCTATCCGCTGCCGCTGGCGAATACTGGTATGCCACGGCTGGCACCTTCTGGCTTTATTTCTACATTTCGCTAGCCGTCTCTCGCCACTCAACCCTTGACGCCAAGCCCGGCGACCAACCGGACCTGCCGCATGAAGTTGCGAGAAAAACCACGCAGATCGGGTAGATCATGCTCTCAAACACCTTCGAACAGGATGGCTACCTCATTACCTCACCGTTACTGAGTGAGCACGAGTGCCAGACACTTGAGGCCAAATTTCCTGTTCGCCCCCAGACTATTGCCGTTTGGACTGCGATGGCGGAATGCCGTCTAGCACCTGGATCAAAGTGGCTCCCACCGATTGCCGAGACGTCCCGCGAGCGGGCCGCAGCATCGTCAGGCCCTGACCGTATCTCTATTCACCCCCATAAGGAAGCCATCCGAAATGGACATCCCACGTATATTCAACATCTCTGAGAGCGCTCACCGCATCCACAACCCGATCACTCCCGAAAAGCTCGCGACGCTCGGCGCGGCGCTGCGTCTGGAACCAGGAGCCCAGGTGCTCGACCTCGGCAGCGGTTCGGGGGAGATGCTGTGCACCTGGGCACGCGATCATGGCATCGTCGGCACCGGCATCGACATGAGCCGATTATTTACCGAGCAGGCGAAGCTCCGGGCTATAGAACTCGGTGTTGCCGATAAGGTCACCTTTATCCATGGCGATGCTGCCGGCCATGTCTCCGACGAGAAGGCCAGTGTGGCCGCCTGTGTCGGTGCCACCTGGATCGCCGGTGGAGTCGCCGGCACTATCGAGCTTCTGGCGCGGAGCCTGCACACTGGAGGAATCATCCTCATCGGCGAGCCCTACTGGCGGCAGCTACCGCCGACAGAAGACGTTGCCCAAGGGTGTCTCGCCAACTCGATCTCCGACTTTCTGCTACTCCCCGAACTTCTCGCGTCTTTCGGCCGCCTCGGCTACGACGTCGTTGAAATGATTCTGGCGGACCAAGACGGCTGGGACAGATACGAGGCGGCCAAATGGCTCACCATGCGCCGATGGCTCGACGCCAACCCCGGTGATGAGCTCGCGAAAGAGGTTCGGGCCAAACTGAACTCGGAACCCGAGCGCCATGCTACTTACACGCGTGAATACCTGGGCTGGGGTGTGTTCGCGCTGATGCCGCGATGACAGGAACGACCAGGCAAGGGCAGCGCCGCGAGCATCGGTGAATTCTGGGCGAAGGCGTGCGTTTATCACGTCCCTGCCAACCATTGTCAGATTGCTGTCGGGCCCCTGTCGTTATCAACCCAGGAGACAAGTGACGCAGTGCATAGCCGAATTTGAGTGAGTGCCAAATAATTCCAAAAACATACCCATTCAGATTTTATTGCACTCATGAACGACGGACAGTTCGACGCCCTGGTCGGCAGGCTGGAAGGACAGGCCCAGCAGAACCCCGGCCTCTACAAGCTCAAGGTGTTGCTGCTGGCCACGCTGGGGAATGCCTACATCGCCGTGATGCTGCTGGCGATCATCGCGGCGTTGGTGGGGCTATGCGCTTACATCATGGTGCTCAGGGCCATCGGCGTGAAGCTGATCATCATCGCCGGGTTCTTTCTGTGGATGGTGCTGAAGGCGCTGTGGGTCAAGATCGAGCCTCCCAAGGGGACGCCGGTCGATGAGGCGCAGGCGCCCGAGTTGTTCGCGATGGTGAATGGATTGCGCCGGCAGTTGGGCGCCCCGCCCTTCCACCACGTACTGATCACCGACGATTTCAATGCCGGGGTCGTGCAGTCGCCGCGTCTGGGCGCTTTCGGCTGGTCACGCAACTATCTCCTGCTCGGCCTGCCCTTGATGAAGACGCTGACACCCGATCAGTTCAAGGCCGTGCTCGCCCACGAATTCGGCCATCTTGCCAAGGGCCACGGGCGGATGTCGAACTGGATCTACCGCCAGCGCCTGCGCTGGAGCCGCCTGTGGAACGTGCTGGACGCCGACGACAGCTGGGGCAGTCTGCTGTTCAAACCTTTCCTGAAGTGGTTTGCCCCCTTCTTCGGCGCCTACACCTTCCCGATGGCGCGGGCCAACGAGTACCAGGCGGATGCCACTGCGGCAACGCTCACCTCTGCACGGACGGCCGCAGAGGCACTCACGAGTGTCAACGTGGTGGGCAGCTTTCTCGCCGAAAAGTACTGGCCCGGGATTCACAGACACGCCGACGAGCATCCGCAACCCAGCTTTGCGCCGTATTCCGGAATGGGCCACGGCATCACCACGGAACTCGACGAGGCATCGGTCAAAGTGTGGCTGGAGCGGGCCATGGCTGAACAGACGGGCTCTGCCGACACGCACCCGGCACTGGCCGACCGTCTCGATGCCCTGGGGGAAACTCCACGCCTGCACCTCCCGCATGCGGGACACACCGCGGACCGGCTCCTGGGCAGCATGCTGGCTGTCGTGACCGAGAACTTCGACCAGCGCTGGCGGGACGCTATTTCGCCATCCTGGGAGGAACGCCATCGGGAAGTGCAGGACGGTCGCCGCCAATTGGCCGACCTCGATGCCCGTGCCAACGCGGGCGCCGAACTGACGGTACAGGAAGCCTATGATCGTGCGAACCTCACCGAGACCGTCGGCCACAACGCCGATGACGCACTCAGCCAATTTCAGACCCTGCACGAACGCGTGCCTGACGACGCATTGGTCTGCTTCTCCCTCGGCGCCCGCCTCCTGAGCCGAAACGATGCCAGCGGCTGCGCGTTGATCGAGCGCACCATGCACCTGGATGAAAACGCAACCGCCAACTGCTGCGAGTTGCTGCGTGACTACCATTGGCGCAATGAGCGCCGGGATGAAGCCCATGCATGGCACCAACGTCTGGTCGAACGCGTCACCCTGCAGGAGGACGCCACCAAGGAGCGCAATGGGGTATCGCTCCGCGACCGCTTCGAACGCCATGGCCTTCCCGAAGACGATCTGGCCGCCCTGCGCAACGCGCTACGGAGCATCCCCGGTCTTCGCAAAGCCTACCTAGTCAGGAAACGGGTCAAACATCTTTCGCACTCCCCTTGTTACGTCTTCGGCTTCAAGACTTCCCGGTGGTTTCAACTGCACAGTGAAAGTCGCGCCAAGGAGGTCTTGCAGCGGATCCAGGAGTCCGTCAACTTCCCTGGAGAAACGATCCTCATCAACCTCGAAGGGAATAACAGCCAGTTCGGCCGCAAATTCAGCTGGAAGCGTGGAACGCGAATCCTGTGATGCGGCAGCGCCATCTGATCGTCCCGTGAGCCCAGTCCATCCATCGAAAACCGAGGAGACAACATGATCGACCACACCGGCATCACCGTCAGCGATTTTGAGAAGAGCAAGGCGTTCTACCTGCAGGTGCTGGCGCCGATTGGCTACGTGCTGATCATGGAGCTTCCCGCCTCCGTGACCGGCCACACGGATGTCGCCGGCTTTGGCGAACCACCCAAGCCCGACTTCTGGCTCAGCCGCGGGACACCCAATCAACCACCGATCCACGTCGCCTTCCGGGCTCGATCCAGAGCGGAGGTTGATGCGTTCTACAAAGCCGCAATGACTGCCGGCGGTACGGACAACGGAGCCCCAGGCCTTCGTCCTCACTATCACCCCAACTACTACGGCGCATTCGTTCTCGACCCGGACGGGCACAACATCGAAGCGGTCTGCCACGACGCGGAATCATGATGACGGCCATGCGTCGTATGGCCGCCCTTGCGTTTGCCATGGCCGTCTCGACCTCTGCCTGCTCCGCTGACTTGGCGGGGCAGTGGAACTTGAAAATCGCAGACCAAAGCCATCGCGTCATCACCACGCTTGTCATCGAATTTACAAACAAGACGGCGCGGTCCTGCATCGCCGGAAACTGGCTACGTGTAAATGTTGTTTCCGCCAGCACGAAGGATGCGCGCTTCTATCCTGTATCGGATCCACTGTCCTTCCGCATTGAGGACGGCCAGTTGACGATTGGACGCAACGAAGTATGCGATGGCTATCTGATGCTGCACGGCCCTCTCGATGGCGGAACGGCTCGTGGCGACTATTACGGCTTGAGCATAGGCAGCAGATCACCGCGGGGGTTCTTCACTCTGGACAGGAAGAGTTCAGCCAAATGACGCTCTCAAAAACTCATCAAGCACGTAATTCTCAAAGGGAGCGCAACATAGGTCTGCTAAAGCTCCTTTTACGTGAAGACAGCAATCTATCCATCTCTGAAGAAGTCCCCGAACATTTTCGAATAGACTAATAAAATCACGTCCGCACCTTTGGTGACATTGATCCAGAACCCGCGAACTCGTAGTGAGAAAGCTTGAAGCATGCGCTCAACGTGGAAATACTTCCTAAGGAAAGTGACTTTTTGTCTAATCGGGGTGGCGGGTTCTATCGCGTCTTCGATTAGCTACTCTCAGCAGGGGCAGTGGTGCCATGTCAACCCTATCCATTCGCCTCCTGGCAATACAGACACCGCCATGGAGATATTTCGAAAGGATATTTTTGTTGTAAGATCTAATTTTCATAAGCAGGCTCAGAATATGCCAAATGAGGCTCCGCTTGTTGAGTCTTGACTGCGCTCACCCTTAAAGGACAAGCCTGCAGCAGGATATTTGTCAAACAACTCATACTCGCTCAGATATGAATTCCGGCAATTTTAAAAATTGGCGGCACTTCCTTGTCGCATGCGTAACAGCGTTTGGCGCCTCTGCACAACCAGCCACCAGGGATCCATTAGACTCCGAAATCAGATCCTTGATTGAAGCCATGCCCCAGGACGCAAAAACGCAGTGGACGACCATCAACGCGCTGCGACACATTGGCGAACCGGGCGTTCCCTACGTCATCAAGTACCTAAACGACGCTCGCCCCCTCCCAGCGACAACCATGCCCATATCACCTGGCCCAAACGCGGGCATCGAAATGCCCGCGAGACTTGTTTCAACTACTATGGTCTCATCCGCCTTGATGTATTTGCTATTCGAAGTCACTGGCGAGTCGTTCGATCACTATTTTTACGACTTCGAAGTGAAATCGGCGGACGGGTTGTCGATCAATCGATGGAGAAGATGGTGTGCAACCAAATATCCAGAGAAAGCAGATGTATGCTGGAACTCTGAGAACGGCCATCCCGAAGTTGCTCGACCTCTCCACATTCAATGAATCGGCTCAATATACGATGAGTGACTGACCGAGAACGGTAGAACACTCAGCAAAAAGGTGCACGAGTGAAGCAGTGCATAGGGAAGCCAATGCGCGACATGCCATTCTTTTTGAATACCCATAAGCCCCCAGGATGAAACGACTGCTTCTCCTCTCCGCATTGACTCCTTTACTTACAGCCTGCGTTGGCGCCGGCGTGATCTCAAGTCAGACAGGAACACCTAAGCACGCAGCGCTGGCGAAGAGCCGCGGGAACATCGTCCTTCTGGCACCCAATGCGAGTGCCCCTACCGTGAACAAGGCAACCGTGAGGCAAGGCTGGGGCGAGCCGGATCGCATCGAACCCCGCGGTGAACTGGAACGTTGGATCTACAACAAGGACGTGACCTGGGCAGGCGTGCTTCTATTTGCCGTGATCGTACCTATTCCACTTCTCGTCCCTGTTGGACATGACCATTTGGCGATCGACTTCCGCAACGATGTTCTTGTGAATATCGAAGTAAAGGGTCAAGGCAGCACGCATGCGCTTTGTGCCATGCCACTTATCGTGCCGCATGCAAACGGTTGCGAAGCGGAGGGATTTCCTGAAGAAGGTGAAATTGACAGTCATTTCATCGATAAAGACGGGATCCCGCTCGTTGAAATCGATCCCAAGCCTTGATGCGATCTCGGCCATTTCAGCCAGGCTTGGTCAAGCCCGACCAGTTTGCAACTGATTGCTCAAACTCAACATTGGCCTCATGAACCGAAAGAATCATCATGCGCAAGCTAGTCTTTCTATTTTCGGCCCTTCCAGTTTTCTTCACAGGCTGTACGACATTAATCACCCTCAGCGAACCTGAGACAAAGAACAAGATTTACTCCGGCACAGTGAGACAAGCCGACCTGAAATGCGGCCATGGCACTTGTTTTGACTTCCCGGTTTCGCTTATTGCCGACACCGCACTATTACCTTTAACAATTCCTTGGACAGTCTTCAATCTGGCAGGTGGCGACACAACGTCAAACAACGAAGGGGCAAACATGATCACAGCGCCCCCTTCTCAGAAATGATCCTCGTACGGAGCAGTCAATAGCTCCACATAATTTGTTGCAACAACCCAATAAATTCAGATGTTGAACCCCCTCGTCTTACAGGGTAGCAATCAGCCACTTGCGCAAAGGGTAAAAATGAATTTTGAAATCAAATTAGTCCCCGACGACTGGTTGACCTTCAACAGATATCTTTATAAAAAGGTATCCAGAGGTAGTACCCCAGGCTCCTTCTTAAAATCTCTCAGCATTTGGTTCGTCATCGGGTTTTCGATCCAGCTTATCGCCAAAACATATAATCATAATGCACTCCCCTCACTCCTGGGCGCATTAGCCATCCTGGCCATTTTGATAAGCAATTCGTATCTGAAGCAAAGGAGTATGCGTAAGTACCTTACCCCAAGGTCTGATAGCTTCTTCACATCCCCACAGCAGGTCACTCTCAGTGAAGCCGGATTAGAGTTGGTGTCACTCAAGTGGCAGGCCAGATATACATGGCCTTCGTTCACCTCAGCACAGACAACTAATGACTTGCTCATGTTATTCCTTGACAGTTCGATTGCGATCATCATTCCATTTCGAGGCTTGAACAAAGCTGAATTGCTCGAGTGAATCGCCCCGGGTTTCGCGGAGGCTCCTACTCTTGAGAAGATGGAGCCATGAAAAAGACAACGAAATACGCCCCGGAAGTACGTGAGCGTTCAGTGCGGATGGTGTTCGAGCAGCGCAGTGAGCACCCGTCGCAATGGGCAGCGATCCAGTCGATTGCAGCGAAGATCGGTTGCACGGCCCAGACACTGCACGCCTGGGTTCGGCAGCACGAGCGGGATACCGGACAGCGGGACGGGGTCAGCAGTGCCGAGACCGCACGGATCAAGGAACTGGAGCGGGAGGTTCGGGAGCTGAAACGGGCCAACGAGATCCTGCGCCTGGCTAGCGCATATTTCGCGCAGGCGGAGCTCGACCGCCGCAACAAGTGACCCACGACTTCATCGACATGCACCGGGAGCGTCTCGGGGTCGAGCCGATCTGCAAGGTCTTGCAGGTTGCCCCGTCGGCGTATCGACGCCGGGCGGCACGTCGGCGCAACCCTGATCTGCGTAGCGCCCGGGCGCTGCGCGACGAACGCTTGATCGGGGATATCCAGCGGGTCTGGCAGGCCAATCTGCGGGTGTATGGCGTGCGCAAGGTGTGGCGGCAGTTGCAGCGGGAAGGCATCGAGGTGGCTCGCTGCACCGTCGAACGTCTGATGCGGGCCGAGGGACTTGTCGGCGCCCGGCGTGGAAGCGCCGTCCGCACGACTCGCGCGGATCCCGCTGTGCCTTGTCCGCTGGACCGGGTCAATCGGCAGTTCGTGGCCGAGCGCCCGAATCAGCTCTGGGTCTCCGACTTCACGTATGTCTCGACCTGGCAGGGATTCGTGTACGTCGCCTTCGTCGTCGATGTGTTTGCCCGCTACATCGTCGGCTGGCGCGTCAGCCGCTCCATGCACACCGAGTTCGTGCTGGACGCACTGGAGCAAGCCTTATGGGCACGCCAGCCCCAGCGGGATGCCCTGATCCATCATTCGGATAGAGGGTCGCAATACGTGTCCATCCGCTACACCGAGCGACTCGCCGAGGCGGGCATCGAGACGTCGGTTGGCAGCAAGGGGGACAGCTACGATAACGCCTTGGCCGAGACGATCAACGGACTCTACAAAGCAGAGTTGATCCATCGCCGTGGCCCATGGAAAAGTGCTGAAGCGGTGGAACTGGCAACCCTCGAGTGGGTGGCCTGGTTCAACCATCATCGGCTGCTCGCCCCTATTGGCTACATGCCGCCGGCTGAAGCTGAGGCAAACTATCACCGCAGTCAAACCGCTCAGGCTGTCATGGCCTGACTTAAACCAAATGGCCTCCGCGAAACCCGGGGCGATTCAGAGAGCCTCGAACGCGTATCTGGCCTTAAGGTGGAAAACGGCTAGCACATAACATCAATCACATCGCGGCTTCGCCCCGAACATGAATCTAATCCCCCGCTGGTACGACACCGCCAACTGTGATCAGCCATCCCTTGACCCTCACGCCACGTCAGCCCCCAGCCTCGTCGCACGCATGAACCGGGGAGCATTCGATGTTGCTTAAAGTGGGCGATCTCGCCAGGCGTTGCGGACTCACGGTCCGGACGCTGCATCACTACGACGCCATCGGCCTGCTCACCCCGTCTGCGCGCTCCGAGGCCGGTTATCGCTTGTATAACCGGGACGACATCGCCAGGCTGCACCAGATCCAGGCTTTGCGTCGTTTCGGCCTGTCCCTGGCTGACATCGGGGCTGTACTGGCAAGGCCCGACTCTTCGCTTGCATCCATCGTGCAGCAACAGATCGATATGCTCGACAAGCAGATCGAGCAGGCGATGGAGCTGCGCGATCGTCTGTCCCGCTTGCAGGGCCGCTTGCTGCGAGGCGATGAGCCGGAACTTGCCGAATGGCTGACAACGCTGGAAAGGATGACCATGTACGACAAGTATTTTTCGCAGGATGAACTTGCCCGGCTTCCCCTCTATCGGGCTGGCAAGACCACCGAAACGGAGTGGCGAGCCCTGGTGGACGAGGTGCGTGCGGTGATGGAGCGCGGGCTCCCACCGCAGAGCGATGAGGCCCAAGGCCTGTCGAAGCGCTGGATAGAGATGATCGAGCGCGATACGGACCGGGATCCGCGTCTGCTGGCCAAGCTGAACGCGATGCATCTCAACGAGCCGTCCGTGCAGGCCCAGACCGGCATCACGCCGGAGGTGCTGGCCTTTGTGCTGCAGGCCAACGCGGAGACGAAGCTGCGCATTTACGCCAGATATCTTTCGCCCGAAGAATTCGCCTTCATGCGCGAGCACTACGGCAAACACACTTACGAGTGGCCGGAGTTGATCGGTGCTCTGCGCGAGCACCTGGAGCAAGGCAGTGCCCCGGACGATCCGGCGGTGCGGCAGCTGGCGCTGCGCTGGCTGACCTTGTTCCGCTCCTATGCAGGCGACGATCCGGAAACCCATGCCAAGATCCGCCTGGCCCATGAGAAGGAGCCGGAGCTGATGGCAGGCAGCCTGATCGACGCAACACTGCTGGGCTTCGTGAAGGATGCCGTTGCGCATCTCAAACCGCACTGAGTAGCGTGTGCGCAGGCCATCCGTAGCGCGGATGTGCCTGTCGCACGCCCTATACAGCAGGCGAAGCGCGGTGCCTGTGGTATTTTTGCGGCCTTCGTCGCGCCAACTCCGGCGCGCGCAACTCCGGCGGCCCCTGCGCCGCCCGCCGTAACACACAGCACCATGAACGAAACTCCGGATCTTTTCGATTCCCTTCTGCCGGAGGCCAATGAGCCGCCGGCACCGCCGCCGCCCCCCGCGGCGCCCCTGCAGGGCAGCGACGACGCCCTGCCCCTCGATCAATATGCCGAGCGTGCTTACCTCGCCTACGCGATGAGCGTGGTGAAGGCCCGCGCGCTGCCGCAGGTGGAAGACGGCCTCAAACCGGTACAGCGCCGCATCCTGTTCGCGATGAACGAGATGCGCTTGTCGCCGGGCTCCAAGCACGTGAAGTCGGCCCGCGTGGTCGGTGACGTGATCGGTAAGTACCACCCCCACGGCGACAGCAGCGTCTACGACGCGATGGTGCGGGTGGCTCAGGATTTCTCGCTGCGCTATCCGCTGGTGGATGGCCAGGGCAACTTCGGTTCCCGCGACGGCGATTCCGCGGCGGCGATGCGTTACACCGAATGCCGCCTGACGCCGATCGCTGAGCTGCTGCTGTCGGAGATCGACCGCGGCACGGTGGATTTCCGTCCCAACTACGACGGCGCCTTTGAAGAGCCGCAGTTGCTGCCGGCCCGCCTGCCCTTCGTGCTGCTCAACGGCGCGTCCGGCATCGCAGTCGGCATGGCCACCGAGATTCCGTCCCACAACCTGCGGGAAGTGGCCGACGCGGCGATCCACGCCATCGAGCATCCGGCCGCGAGCGTGGCCGACCTGATGCAGCACATCAAGGGCCCGGACTTCCCGGGCGGCGGCCAGCTCATCTCGCCGGCGGCGGACATCCGCCAGGCCTACGAGAGCGGCCGCGGCAGCCTCAAGCTGCGCGCCCGCTGGGTGATAGAAGACTTGGCCCGCGGCCAGTGGCAATTGGTCATCACCGAACTGCCGCCGGGCGTATCGGCACAGAAGGTGTTGTTCGAGATCGAGACGCTGACCAACCCGCAGCCCAAGACCGGCAAGAAATCCATCGACGCCGACCAGGCCCAGCTCAAGGCGCTGATGCTCGGCGCCCTCGACCGGGTGCGCGACGAGTCGGGCAAGGATGCGCCGGTGCGTCTGGTCTTCGAGCCGAAGAGCCGCAACCAGGACGTGGCCGAGTTCGCCAACCTGCTGCTGTCCCACACCAGCCTGGAAACTTCGGCGTCGATCAACCTGGTGATGATCGGCCTGGACGGCCGGCCGGGGCAGAAGAATCTCGCCGACATCCTGCACGAATGGGGCCGCTTCCGCGTCACCACGGTGCGCCGCCGCTCGGTGCATCGTCTCGGCCAGGTGAACGACCGCATCCACATCCTGGAAGGCCGCCACATCGTCTTCCTGAACATCGACGAGGTGATCCGCATCATCCGCGAGTCGGACGAGCCCAAGCCGGCGCTGATCGCCCGCTTCGATCTGTCCGACCGTCAGGCCGAGGACATCCTGGAAATTCGCCTGCGCCAGCTCGCCCGTCTCGAAGGCATCAAGATCGAGCGCGAACTGGCCGAGCTGCGCGGCGAGAAGTCCGATCTGGAAGCCCTGCTCGCCGACGACAACAAGCTGCGCCGGCTGGTCATCAAGGAAATCCGCGCCGACGCCGCCAAGTACGGCGACGCGCGCCGCACGCTGGTGGAAGAAGCCGCCCGCGCCGGCGTGACGCAGACCGTCCTCGACGAGCCGGTGACGGTAATCGTTTCGGAAAAAGGCTGGGTGCGCTGCCGCAACGGCCATGGCGTGGATCTGGCCAACGTGAGCTTCAAGGATGGCGACCGCCTCGGCGCGGCCTTCGAATGCCGCAGCGTGGATGCGCTGATCGCCATAACCGACGGCGGCCGCGCATTGACGGTGGCGGTATCGACGCTGCCCGACGGGCGCGGCAACGGCTCGCCGCTGGCATCGCTGATCGAACTGCCCACCGGCAGCAAGATCGCCCACGTGCTGGCCGGCCCGGCCGACAAGCGCGTGCTGCTGGCCAGCACCGACGGCTACGGCTTCATGTGCCGCCTCGCCGACATGACCGCCACCAAGCGCGCCGGCAAGCAGTTCGTGACCATCGACGACAAGGCGAAGCTGCTGTCGCCGGTGCTCTTCGACGATGCCGCCGATCTGCACCTGGCCGCGCTGTCGTCGGACGATCACCTGCTGATCTTCGGCCTCGACCAGATGAAGGAACTGTCCGGCGGCGGCCGTGGCGTCATCATCATGGGTCTGAATGACGGCCAGACGCTGGCTTCCGTCTGCGTGGCCGGCGAGTCGATCACCTTGTTGGCCAATACGCGTGGCGGCAAAGCGGTGGAAAGCACGCTGCCGAAGAAGGAATGGGAAAGCTGGATCGGCAAGCGCGCCCGCAAGGGCAAGCAGGCACCAGGACGCTCCCAGGCCAGCGCGTTGCGCGGCGACTGATCCGGCACCCGATGACACCGCCCCGCCCAGGGGCGGTGTTCATTTGGGATGGCGCCTGAGGGTACTTGCGCCTACAGGAGCTTCAATGCACTCAGCAGGCTTTGGCGGTTGATCGGCTTGATCAGCAGTTCGTCGAAGCCCGCAGCGAGAATCTCATTGCGCTCGCTGGGCAGTGCGTGAGCCGTGTAGGCCACTATCTGCAGTCCTGCCCAGGCCGGCTCCTTGCGCAACTGTGCGCACACCTCCATGCCGCTGACACCCGGCATGCTGATGTCCAGCAGCACCACGTCTACCGGATTGGTCTGCAGCATTGTCAATGCGGCCTCCCCGCTATCCGCCTCGAACACCTCGCAGCCAGCCTGTTTCAGCAACACGCTGGGCAGCATGCGGTTGATCTTCTGGTCGTCGACGATCAGGACTTTCATCGGCTTACACCTGCCCGGACATGGGATGGCTGACAAAAGGAAGGCGGATGACGAATTCGCTGCCCTCCTCCACGCGGGAGGTCAGACTCACATCCCCTCCCATCAGTGTAACCAGTTCCTGAACCAAGGCCAGCCCGAGGCCGGTACCCTGGTGGCGCCGGGTCAGGAAGCCGTCCACCTGGCGGAAGCGTTCGAACACGTGGGGCAGCATCTCCTCCGGGATGCCACAACCCGTATCCGCGACTGCGATGCGCAGCATGTCCCCATCACGGCCAACCTTCACGCCAACGCTCCCCTTGTCGGTGAACTTGATCGCGTTATGCAGCAGATTGTTGAGGATCTGCGCCAGCCGGGTCCCATCGCAGACGAAATCTGCGGGCGCATCGGCGGCCACATCGAAACGTAGTTCAAGCCCCTTCTCTTCTGCCGACGGGTAATGGGTTCGCACGATGCGCTCCAACATCGGCTGCAGTGCCTCGTGACGCAGGTCCAGCTCCATCTTGCCGGATTCGATCTTGGCCAGATCGAGGATGGAATTGACCAGATCCAGCAGGTGATGGCTGCTGTCGAGGATGATGCCGGCGAACTCCTTGTTGGTGTCTTCCGAGGTGTCGCGCAGAAACTCCGCGTAACCCATGATGCCATTCAAGGGCGTGCGCAGTTCGTGGGACATGGAGGCCAGGAACTCGGACTTCATGCGGTTGGCTGCCTCGGCCTTGATCTGGCTTTCGCGCAAGGCATCGGAGATGCGGTACTGGCGGGTGAGCAAGTGGATGGACAGGCCACCGAACAGCAGGACCACCAGGGTCATACCCCCGGCGTAGACCATGTATCCGTTGCGCCGCTCATGGAACTCAGCCAGCGCTTCATTCTCATCGACGCCGACGGCCACGGCCAATGGGTATTCCTTGAGCGCGCGATAGCTGTAGAAGCGCTTTACGCCGTCCGCCACGCTGGTGGAGCGGTAGCTTCCGCTCGCGGCCTTATCCCACACCGTCATCAACGGACTACCCTTGATGTTCTGCCCAACCTCGCTGTTGTCGCCCACACGTCGCGCCCGCACGATGCCATCGTGCCCTACCAGCGAAACGACCCCGCGATGGCCAAGCTCCACACCGCTGTAGAAATCGGAAAAGTAATAGGGGTCGACGGAAATCACCACGACACCGCCAAAGCTGCCGTCCGGCTTGTTGATGCGCCGTGTCATCTGGATCGACCACTTGCCCGACGCCCGCCCCAGCACCGGCTTGCTGATGAACAGCTGGTTGGTATCCTTCTCCTTATGGACGCGGAAGTGCTCCCGGTCCGACAAGTCCATGACCTTGTGATTGGGCAGGTTGCTGAGGATGTACATGCCGTGTTCGTCGATCACCCCCAGCTGGTTGAAGATGCTGCTGATGATCATCCCCTCGCGCACATACTCGGCCACATTGACCTTGTCGCCGTATTTC
Source organism: Zoogloea sp. JDB1 (assembly GCF_056724025.1). Taxonomy (NCBI): domain Bacteria; kingdom Pseudomonadati; phylum Pseudomonadota; class Betaproteobacteria; order Rhodocyclales; family Zoogloeaceae; genus Zoogloea; species Zoogloea sp. JDB1. The sequence continues at coordinate 3,255,350 of NZ_CM161496.1, read as the reverse complement.
TCGTACTGGAACTTCAGGAAGAGCACCGCTTGATCGACGCTCTTGATCGTGCGGATGGTGTGTTCTTCAAAGGCGCGGGCAAGGTTGAGGTTCTCCGTATTGACGGAACGGATGACCAGTTTTTCCTCCGCCTCTGCCTTGTACAGGACGGCGCCCCAGATCAGCCCGAGGAGCGCAAGGACGAGAACCACAATCGGCGCAAGAAGGCGCACACGGCGGCCGGCGGTAAGCGGAGCGTAGGAAGAAGGCATGGAATCGGCAAACCAGACGGATCGCGCGTCACGCGGGCTCCCATCGCCCCGGAGCAACACCGGAAAGGACGACGGCCTCCTGGTAACGTGAACGCGGCAGGCTCCAGAAAAGCAGATGGAGCGCCATTCTACCGGCAGCCTGCGCACGAAAACCGTAGCGGGAAGGTAGAATACTACTTTAGATATATATTGCGACGCTGTTCACATAATGTGGCGTTTCGGCGCCCTATAGGAAGACCGCAGCCAGCCCCGACAGCACGTAATGAAATTTCATCTGACCGACCGCAACCTGCCCCGCTACCACCTGCTTGGGACACTGATCGTGGTCGTCACCCTGGCACTGACTATGGGTGCCAGCTTCCTGTGGATCGGCGTCCACCAGCACCAGCAGAGCATAGACCGCCTTGAACACGGCTTTTCCACGCAGAAGCAGGAGCGCCTGCGCGGCGAGATGGCCGCGGCCATCGGCTATCTGGATTTCGTCCACTCCCGTACCGAGACCGTCCTGCGCGAAGCCCTGCGAGACCGTGTGGATATGGCTATGCAGACGGCCCAGGCGATCTACGACCGGGAACACGGACGCCGGCCGGAAGCCGAGGTCAAGCGCCTCATCGTCGAGGCCCTGCGCCCGCAGCGCTTCTATGACGGACGCGGTTATTTTTTCATCGACGGCCTGGATGGCGCGTGCATCCTGCTGCCCATCGCCCCGGAGCGCGAAGGGAGCTCCCTGTGGGATAACCAGGACGACACCGGCCACTTCATCATGCGCGGACTGGCCGACACCGCCCGCGGCAATCCCGATGGTGGCTATTCGGCCTACCGCTGGTATTCCCCCGACAGCCCCAAAGAGATGTCCGACAAGATGGCCTATGTACGGCTGTTCAAACCCTTTGGCTGGGTCATCGGCACCGGCGACTATCTCTACAAATGGCAGGACATGCGCATGCGTGAGGGCCTGGAACGACTGCGTGCGTGGAAGTTCGGGGATACCGGCAGCTTCATCGCGATCAGCCAGAACGGCCAGTTGCTGCTCCAGCCCCAGTGGCCGGAGTTCGAGGGCAAGCACTTCATGGAGGTCGGTACGCAGGAGGAACAGAAGGTCCGCGCGGCACTGATCAAGGTGGCCAGCGAGGGCGGCGGCTTCCTCGAATATCCGTGGCCCAACCGGGCCAAGAACATGCAGAGCCTGCGTACCGCCTACGTGCAGGCGTATCGGCCATGGAAGATGATCGTCATCGCCTCGGTCTTCGAAGAGGAGATGCAAAGCACCTTCAACGCCGAACGGGAAGCCACCCTGCAGGCGCTGTCGCGGCAGATACCTTTCCTTTCCGCCGCGGCGCTGGGCGCTATCGTGATGGCCATCGGCGCGTCGATATTGTTCTCCCGCTGGATGAGCGGTCTGCTGGGCAATTACCGGCGTGAGCTGGACGAGCATGCCCAGGCCCTTGAAAAGCAGGCCAAGCAACTGCGCCTGGCCGGCCATGTCTTCGAGAGCAGCAAGGAAGGCATCGTCATCACCGACCCGGACAGCCGCATTCTTGCCGTCAATCCGGCCTTCTGTGCGATCACCGGCCGTACACCGAACGAAGTCGTCGGGCAGCGGCCCAGCATCCTGGCCTCCGGCGAGCACGATGCCGCCTTCTACCGAAACATGTGGAAGTCCATCCGAGAAACCGGCTCGTGGACGGGCGAGATCCGCAACCGCCGCAAGGATGGCGCCGTTTACCCCGAACTGATCAGCATCAGCTCGGTACGCGACCAGACCGGCAAGGTGCTGCACTACGTGGGCACCTTCCTCGACATCACCGAACGCAAGGAAGCCGAGGAACAGATCCGTCAGTTGGCCGAGTACGACCCGCTGACCCAGCTGCCCAACCGCAGTCTGCTCAGCGAGCGCCTCGCCAACGCGGTGGCGCAGGCCCGTCGGGAAGCCCGACAACTGGGCGTGCTGTTCATCGATCTCGACCGCTTCAAGAATATCAACGACTCCCTCGGCCACCCCATCGGCGACCGGGTGCTGCAGGCCGTCGCCGACCGCCTGCGCCACCTGGTGCAGGAAAGCGATACGGTGAGCCGCCTGGGCGGCGACGAATTCGCGGTAGTGCTGACCCACCTGGACGGCCCGTCCCACGTGCTGCCTGCGGCGCGCAAGATCCTCTCCGCCCTCAGCCAGCCCTACTACATCGACGAGCACGAACTGCAGCTGACCCCCAGCATCGGCATCACGCTCTTTCCGGACAACGGCCAGGACAGTGAAACCCTGTTGAAGAACGCCGACACGGCGATGTACCACGCCAAGAACAACGGGCGGAACAACTTCCAGTTCTTCACGCCGGAATTCAACGAGTGGGTCATGGAACGCCTGCAGGTCGAAAACGGGCTGCGCCATGCGCTGGCCCGCCAGGAGCTGCTGCTGCACTACCAGCCGCAAGTCGATCTCGCCAACGGCAACATCGTCGGCTGCGAGGCGTTGCTGCGCTGGCTGCCGACCGGCGGTGCGCTGGTCCCGCCGGACCGCTTCATCCCGATCGCCGAGGAAACCGGCCTGATCCATACCATCGGCAGCTGGGTCCTCGACGAAGCCTGCCGCCAGCTGCGCGCGTGGGACTCCGACGGCGCCCGCCCCATCGACATGGCGGTCAATGTGGCCGTGCCGCAACTGCGCCAGCGCAACTTCGTCGGCCTCGTGCGCGACACCCTGCAGCGCCACGGCCTCAATCCCCAGCGTCTGGAGATCGAGGTGACGGAAAGTGTCTTCCTGAACCACGACGAGCAGATCCGCGAGACCCTGCAAGGCCTCGCCAACCTGGGCGTGCAGCTGTCCCTGGACGATTTCGGCACTGGCTACTCCAGCCTGTCCTACCTGCGCAACTTCCGCTTCGACGTGCTGAAGATCGACAAGTCCTTTGTCTCTGAGCTGCAATGCAACCAGGACGACATCACGCTGATCCGCGCCATCGTCAGCATCGCCCGCGACATGTCCTTGGTCACAGTCGCCGAAGGCATCGAATCGGAAGAGCAGCAGCGCATCCTGCACGAACTGGGTTGCATGATCGGCCAGGGCTACCACTTCTCGCGCCCGGTCGACGCCGAGCAGATGGGCAAGCTGATCAGTACGCTTCCGGCGGAAACGGATTCGATCGTCGATTGAGAGGCGCCCGCCCTGCCATCGGGCTGTGGGCGTCCGGGCTGCTCCTCTCGCACACGGCACGCTGATGGCGTCATCCCTTGAGCCGTGACGCTGATCATGATCGGGCGTAACTCTTCGGCGTTAGCATGATGCTTTCACCATGACTTCGCCCGTCCATGATCAAAGCCATCCTCACCGGGCACAGCCGCGGCCTCGGCGCCGCCGTAGCCGATGTCCTGCTGTCCCGTGGCATTCCGCTGCTCGCGCTGGCCAGGAGCAGCAATCCTGCGCTATGCACCGCCCATCCGGACCTTGTGCGCGAAACGCAGATCGACCTGTCCGATACGCAATCGTTGGAAGCCTGGTTGCAGACGCCCGCTCTGCACGACTTCCTCGCCGACGCGGACTCCGCGCTGCTGATCAACAATGCCGGCCTGCTGCAGCCGGTCGGGCCTGTCGGCGACGCCGAGGCGGCGGCGATCACTCGCGCGGTAGCCGTCAATGTGACCGCCCCGCTGCTGCTTACCAATGCCTTCGTCGCCGCCACGCGACACTGCGCCGACCGGCGTGTCATGCATATTTCCAGCGGCGCGGCGCGCAGCCCCTACGCGGGCTGGAGCGTGTATTGCGCCACCAAGGCGGCGCTGGACCACCAGGCCCGATCGATGGCTGCCGAGCACCTTCCCGGCCTGCTGGTCGCCAGCCTGGCACCGGGCGTTGTGGATACCAGCATGCAGGCAGAGATCCGGGCCAGCAGCGTTGAACAGTTCCCGCAGAAAGAACGTTTCGAGGCGCTGAAGAGCAGCGGCCAGCTGACCGCACCGGAGCATGCGGCACAACGCCTCGTGAACTATCTGCTGGGGCCGAGCTTCGGCGACGTGGTGGACGGCGACCTGCGCCACCTGCCGGACTGAAGGCCCGCGCCGGCCTCAGCCTTCGGTCGGCATATCGAGCATGCGCTCGCACTCCACCATCATCGTCTGGCCGACGTCGGACTGATGGTTGGGGTCCAGCGCCTCCATCATCTCGTGGGTGATGTGCAGGCCGACCTCGCGGGACACCGAACCTGCGATCTGGCGGGCCAGCTGGTCGCTCAAACCGGAGAGGTGGCGGCGTTCCTCCAGCGGCAGGCTGCGCTTGCTGCGCCCCAGCCAGTCGGCAACCAGCGTCGCGCCCTGGGCCTCGGTCAGCCACTGGCCATGCTCGTAATGCCCCGACAGACGCTCGGCGGTAAGGGCGAAGATCAGCGCTACGCGCAGCCCCCGCTCCGTCACCGCCGAACGCAGGCCTTTTTCCAGACTGCTCATGCGACGGACTCCATTTCTCGTTGGGAGCGGACCATAGCACGTCCACAGCCCCCAACCGGAGTCCCCCCCACCGCGCCGGTCAATCAGGCGCTGACAGTGGGACGCACGCGGACCAGCGCCCCGTAGGCGTCCTTCAGTCCCTTGTAGGCCGGCCGAACCTCGCCGATGCCTATCGTCCGCACCCACGCCAGATCGCCGGCGCGCGCCTGCTGCAACATGCGGCTGCGAACCTGGCGGTACTGCCGCAGCGCATCCTTGAAGCCTTGCACCTCCTGCCGCCCGGCCGCGTCCTGCACGCTGCGCTCGATCTGCGCCAGCTGCGCATCCACGACCCCGTCCAGCGCCTCGATGCGCTCCACGTGCGGCAGCGCCTGCTCGCGGTTGCGGGAATTGACCACCAGGATGCTGTTGGTACGCGTCTCCTCGATGGCGTCGAGCAGCGCCACCAGCGCGTCGCGGCGCACGTCGAGGGCCACGCTGAGGCCGTTCAGTTCCACAAGCCCCGTCATCAGCTGGCGCAAGCCCTCATCGCAGCCATTGACCCGCTCGTCCAGGGCTCGCGCCAGGCCCGCCACGCCGCCCATCTCGTCCACCAGGCGGCCGCCGGAGGCGGCTTCGCCGTTGGCCCGGCTGACGATGTTCTCCACCGCCGCCATCGTCTGGCTGGCCCCGTCGGCGATCGCCGCCAGGGTCTGGGCCGCCTCGCCGGTACTGTCGGCGCTGGCGCCGGCCTGGGCCTTCACACGGCTGAGCAGCACGTTGAGCCCGTCGCTGCCGCTCTCAATGGCGGCGATGATCTCGCCAACGCTGACCGTCGCCTCGCTGGTGCGCTCGGCGAGTTTGCGCACCTCGTCGGCCACCACCGCGAAGCCGCGCCCCTGCTCGCCGGCCCGCGCCGCCTCGATGGCCGCATTGAGGGCCAACAGGTTGGTCTGGCTGGCGATGCCCTGGATGATCTGCACGATCTTGCCGATCTGCTCGATGTGCGCGTGCACACCGGCGAATTCCTGCCCCACCGCCCCAACCACGCCGGCCAGTTCGCGCACGCTGTCCGACATCTCGGCCACCCGGCCGCCGCCGGACGAGGCCCGCGCATGGGCGTCGGCGGCGATGCCGAGCAGTTGCCCGGCCTCCGCCGACACCGCACCGATGCCGGCCGCCATGCCATCGACCGCCGACGAGGCGGCAATCGCCAGTTCCGACTGCTGGTCGGCGGTCTGCACCACGTCGGTGAAGGACGACACCAGCGTGCCGGAGGACACCATCAGGTTGCGGGCCAGCTCGCCCATGCGGCGGGCGGCGGCAACCTTCTGCTGCAGCAGCCCTTCGAGGCGGCTCACCGAGTCGGCGGCGCTGGCCGACGCGCTCGGGTCGTCGAGCAGGCCACGGATGTCGTCCAGTTGCCGCTGCACCTGGCGCAGCGGGCGGCGCGCCAGCACAAACACCAACCCGCAGGTGGCCAGCACCAGGATCAGGCCGATCCCGGAAACGAGAATCTCAGTCGTCATGAAAAGCCCCGTCTTGAGGGAAAAAAGGCCAGCCGGCGGATGCTCCGCGGGCTGGCCCAAAGTCATGCTTTCAGCGAATCAATCGCCACCGCGCATGTACTGCACCTGGAACATGGACGGCGGGTTCAGCTTGGCGTCCACCTGGCCCTTGAACTGACCGGTCGTGCAGTGCTTGCTCTGCACGTCCACCATCGAGAAGGCGTCGTCGATGCCGATGCCGGAGCCCTTGTTGAGCGGCAGGTGGTGGTCCGGATGGGACTTGCCGACCATGAAGACCTTCCACAGCTCGCCCTTGCGGTCGTAGATTTCGTTGGCGCCGTTCAGGTTGCCGAGTTGGGCGTCCATGTAGAACACGCGCTTGGACACCGGATGGTTCGGATTGACCGGTGCAGCCTCGAGCACATAGACCTTGCGCAGCTGCCAGGTGCCTTCGTGGAAACAGCCGCCCTGCCCGCCGAAGTTCACGTACTTGTAGCCGTCGCCCTCGGCCGGCATATCGCCGGCGAGCTTCAGGTCACTGTGGTTCCACATGGGCAGGATCACGTTCTTGGTGCCCTTGTAGGTCCACTTCATGTCGGAGATGCGCCCGTTGTAGCCCTCGAAGTCTTCGATCATCAGATCGGAGCCGAGGAAGGCGTCGGTCGTCTGGCCGGTGGCCAGGCGGCGCACACGGCGCTGGAAGCCCAGGTACAGGTAGGCGTCGTCGAGCTTCTGGTCATCCTCGTAGCGCTGGATCAGCAGCTGGGTGTTCTTCAGATCCTGGGGCTCCAGCACCTTCATGTAGATGGCGCGGAACAGCTCGGACGGGTTCGGCGTCACTTCCGGCATCGGCGCATCCTTCACGCGGTGCTTGAAGTTGAGGAAGTGCATGTTGAGCTTGAGGGTCTTCTCGACCTGCCCGGTCTGCATGTTGCGGTACTTCCAGTAGAACGGGTAGATCGCCGCGTTGTCGCCCCAGTTGACGCCGTACTTGTAGTTCCAGGCCAGCTTCTCGCCGGCGCGCGGGTCCTTGGCGTCCGGTTCTTCGGGGAACGGACGTCCGGCTACGTAGCCTTCGATGTCGCCGTTCTTGGCGCCGAGCTTGGCCTTGCCGAGGTTCTTGCGGGTCGCCTCGATGTAGGGCTTGGACAGCTCGAACTGGGTCGTCGGGCCGACCTTGATCTCGAACAGGCCATCCTTCAGCAGCTTGAACACGCCGGCCGGGAGCACATCCTTGAACTGGTCGGCGTTGCCCTTGTTGATCACGGTGCCAGCACTGAGGCCGGCCGCCTTGGGGAAACCACCCTTGTAAGGGTTGAAAGTATTTTCCACGTCGGCTTCGGTGGCGGCATGGGCCAGGCCGGAAGCGAGCACGGCCAGGGCCGCGGCAATAAAGGTCTTTTTCATGTAGCTGTCTCCTCGATCAGAACTTGTAACGCATGGTCAGGTAGATCTCGTCTTCGCGCATCGCGGTGCCGATCGGGCCGGCGCGGAAGCGGCCGAGGGGCTCCATGCCGGCCAGGCCGCGGGAATATGCGGTCATCGGGTCGCCCGGATAGGTGCCAGCCGTGTACGGCGCGAACGGGTTGCACGAGCGGCAGTCGTCGAACTCGTTGCGGCCGTTGGAGCCACCCTTGAAGTTGGCGCCGAAGGTGAACTTCAGGTTGTCGGTGCTGCTCCACTCCACCGCCGGGGCAATGGCGTGGGAGCGCGCACGGAAGTCGCGGGCGATGATCAGCTGCGGGCTGATCCGGTCGCCGGCCATGAAGCCCTTCATCAGCAGCGTGCCGATCACGTTGTCCTTGAAGTCCGGAATACCGCGCATGCCAAGGGAGGTGCTCTCCAGCTCATGGTCGAAGATGTGCTGCCAAAACAGTTGGCCCGAGAACAGCGTGGTGCGGTGCGGGTTGATGAAGGGCACGAACATCGGCCGGTCGACACCAATCACGCTGCGCCACACACGGTTCTTGGAATACAGCTCGGGCTTGATGGTGTTGGCGAACTCTTCGCCCCAGGTCATCGCACCTTCGAAACGGAAGGCGGCACCCAGCGTCTCCGACTGGAAGTCCAGCGAACCGCCCAGCAGGTTGACCCGCGGGAAGTTCATGTCGAAGGAGATCAGGTAGGGCCAGGCGTTCTGATAGGCACCGGTGAAAGAGTTGGTGGCCCGCTTGCCCCCATGCAGGGACGGCAGCTGGGAGCGGTAATGCAGGGCGTTGACCGAGAAGGACAAGCCGCCCATCGTCACGCCTTCGAACTTGCCGCCGATCTGCGTATTGGCCAGGCTCCACTTGGGCAGGTTCACGTCGGCAAGGCCGATCTGACCGGGGCCGAAGTTGGTCGCCAGGTAGGTGTTGGGCCCGACGTTGGCAAAGTTGGCCACCGTGCCGCCGTTGTCCCACAGACTCTTCATGCCACGGAAGAAGCAGCCCGCATCCAGCGCCACGTTGGGCGTACCGCACTGGCCCAGGTTGTTGGCGCGGAACTGGTCCACGTTCCAGATCAGCTGCAGGTTGCGGTCCTGCATGGACTCGCTGGCGCCCATCCGCCACTCGGCCTGGGCGATCCACATGGGAATGCGGATGTCCTGAAGCTCGTCGTAGATGTTGTTGCGGGAGAAATCGACCGGGTTCACCACGTCGAGGACGCGGAAGAGGTCGGTCCGGCCCCACACCACCTGCTGCTTGCCGAGCTTGAGGAACAGCTCCTGGCCGCCACCGATGTCGATGCTGTTCTTCACATAGGCTTCACGGATGAAGTCCAGACGGCTGTTGAACTCGGGGAACTCCAGCTCGTTCAGATTCTTGTCGCCGTAGCCGCCGAAGTCGGCGCAGCCGCGGCTATCTACGTTGCACGGACGCACCGGAGTGGCAAAACCGACACCGCCGTTGGTCTTGTGCCAGCGGTCACCGAGGATGCGCAGGCCGGAATTGGGATTGTTGGCGTAGGAATCCAGAAACGCATTATTCGTCGAGCCGGGATAGCCGAGCCCCGCTACTGCCGTATAGCCGATCGGTCCGGCCGGCGACGTGGTGCCCCAGGGCACCGTCGTCTGCACGCCGCCGAGGGTGCTCTGGGAGGTGATCGCGCCACCGGCGTCCTCACCGTACTGACCCTTGTTCATGCGATAGACGCCGTCCCAGCTGCCACGGAACACACCGTGGAAAGCCCAGCCCTTGTCGAGCTTCTTGTCGGCCTCCACCTGCACGGTGTTGCGGAATTTGGACAGGCCGACGACCTTGCCGGTGTCGTCTCGACCGCGGAAGGCTGTGTGGTTCTCGTAGAAGGTGTCCACCTTCCACGGCTCGCTGCTGCTGCCCATGTCGGGCAGGTTGTCTTCTGCAAAAGCCTGGGATGCACAGGCGGATGCCACCGCCAGTGCGCAAAGGGTGAGAGCCGGTTGTGCCCGGTTTGATCTGTTCTTCATGGTGTCTCCTCCTTGAATTTTCGATTGCGGCCGGAGCAAAGCCGGCCGCCCTCCCTTGAATCGATGGACTTGGCTGTAGCGGGCTTTCCTCCTAGTCGTTCTCGAGCACGCCATCCGCGTCGTAGTGGGCGGCGGTGACGAACTTGGGTTTGAACACCACGCACCAGGACGGCACGATCAGCACCGCGGCGATGGCATTGACGATGAGCATGAAGGACAGGAGCACAGCAGCATCCGACTGGAAGCGCAGGTCCGACATGAAGATCCACATCACGACCCCGGCGATCAGCGTTGCAGCGGTGAAGCTGACCGCGTAACCGGTGGTGGCCACGGCGCGGATCACGGCCTTCTTGATGTCCTGAAGCAGCGCGTATTCCTCGCGGATGCGGTCCATGAAGTACACCGCGTAGTCGATGCCGACGCCGACGCCCACTGCGATCACCGGCACGGTGTTCACGTTGATGCCGATGCCGGCGGCGCCCATGTAGGCGTAGGTCATCAGCGTGGCGAACAGCATCGGCAGGACCATCAACCAGCCGGCATGCAGCGAGCTGTAGTAGATCATCACGATCACAAAGGCGATCAGCATCACGGTCGGGATGATGATCATGTGGTCGGTGTGCAGGGCCTGGTTGCCGGCCGCCGTCACGCCGACGATGCCACCGCCGAGTTCGATGTGAACGCCCTTCACGTCGGCCTCGATCAGGCGCTTGCCCTCCTCGGCCAGCGCGACGACGCGGTTGATGGTGTCGGCCTGGTGATCCTTGTAGTAGAAGACCATGTCGGCTTCGTTCTCGTCGGCGTTGACGAACTCCTTCAGCGCGCCGGGGATCGGGCTGGCCGCCATGTACGCAAACATCAGGCCGCCCACTTCGTCGGCGGTGTCCGGCACCTGCATCCAGCGCGGATCGTCGTTGTGGGTCAGCTTGTTCACCACCCGCAGCACGCCGGGAATCGCCTTCGCGCCGCCGAGGGTCGGGTCGGACAGCATGTGGGCCTGGAAGCGCTCGATGGCCGCCATCACTTCCGGGCGCTTGATGCCGCCCTTCTCGTCGGTGCGCATCAGCACGTGCAGCTCCTCGGAACCCGGGAAGCGCGTATTGATGGCCTTGGTGGACACGTTGTAGTCGTGGTTCACATGCAGCAGCGGGGAACCGGGCTCCGACTCGCCGAGCTGAACCTTGCCGACGAAGTACAGGCCGCCAACCGCGCCGATCAACGTGAGCAGCAGGATGCTGCGGGCGCCGCCGTCGGTGCCGCCGGTGCGGGCCATCGCCCCGGCCAGGAAGTTGCGCACGCCTTCGTTGGCATTGACGGTGTTCTTCGGCGCGGGCAGCACGGTGAGAGCCAGCGGCACCATGAAGTGCACCGTGAAGATTACCGAGAAGCCCCAGAAACCAGCCGCCAGGCCGAGCTTGTGATTGAACGGCGCAGCGCCGAGCACCAGCACGGCGATGCCCACCGCATCCACGATGATCGCCAACGAGCCCGGTCGGAACAGCGCGTCCAGCGCGTTGCGGGCAGCCTTCTGGCCGTTCTTCACGATGGCCAGCTCCTCGTAATAGCGCACCACCAGCTGCACGCCGTGGGACGTGGCGCGGGCGGCGATCAGGAAGGGGATCGGCAGCGACAGCGGCTCCAGGTTGATGCCCATCAGCGCCATGAAGCCAAGGCCCCAGATGGACGACAGCGCAATGCCGAGCAGCGGCAATGCGATGCCGTACAGGCGGCGGAAGTAGATCACCAGCAGGAAAGTCAGCAGCGCCAGCGTCCACGCCAGGATCTCGACGATCTGGTTGAGGTAGGTGTACACCCAGCCGGTCAGCACCGGGTTGCCGGTCACGTAGATCTTGTGGCCGGAGGTGGCGAGGGACTCACGCACCTGCTGCAGGGCGGCGAAGGTCTTCGGGTAGTCGATGTCCGCCTCGTTGAGCTGGGCCTTGATGAGAGCTGCCTTCAGGTCGGGGGATACCAGCAGGCCGTAGATCGTCGGGTTGGCGATCACGTCTTTCTTCAGCTGCTCCAGCTCGGCCACCGTGCGGCCGCTCTTCAGCGGGTCGTAGTAGGACTCCGACGCGAAGCCGCCCTGCTCATCGAGGAAGATCTTGCGAGCGGTGCGGTGGGTCAGGCTATTGACCAGGTTGTGGTTGACACCGGGCAGGCTGTCGAGGCCCTGAGTGGCCTTGTGGATCAGGGCCAGGGTTTCGTCGTTGAAAATCGTGCCCTTCTCCACCTCGATCGACATCACGATCATGTTGGCGCCGCCGAAATTCTCCTTCAGGCGGTTGTAGGTCTGGATGTAGGGGTGGTTCTGGGGCAGCAGGTCGGCGAAGTCGGAATAGATCCGCAGCTTCGGCACCAAGGCGCCGAAGATCAGTGTGACGAAGAAAATGAGGGACAGGACGATCTTCGGGTTGGCGAAGATCCACTCTTCACCCTTGTGCAGGGCGTGGGTGATGCGGTGACGGGATTGGCTGACCATGATGCGCCTCAGTGGGCCGCAGAAGCGACGAGCGGTTGGGCCTGGGTACCGATGAGGCGCAGCAGGCCCCCCGGTCCGCCGGCGACGATGGCGTGTTGTTCAGGCAGGGACACGGCTGCGGCCAGGAAGACCGGGACAGCGTCCGGATACGCCACGTTGCGCCAGGTATCGCCTTCGAGGCGGGCGACGACGCCACCGGCACCGACGCCGTAGGGCACGCCCTCATGCATGAACAGCCGGTACAGCGGCGCCCGGCTCGTATTGGTCTGCTTGGCCCAGCTCTTGCCACCGTCGGTGGTGTGCAGGATCTGGCCGGCGATACCGCTGACCCAGCCTTCGGTCCGGCTGGCGAACAGGCTGGCGTAGGGATAGAACTCGTCGGGCATCTTGCCCTGGCGCGTCCAGGTCGCGCCGCCGTCGGTAGTCGTCGCGACCAGGCCGAACTCGCCGGTGGCGTAGCCGGCCTCCTTGTCCACCATCTGGATGCCGGTGAGCTGGGCATCCTCCTGCAGGTCGGTGACCTTCCAGTTGGCGCCGGCATCAGTGCTGACCGCCAGCGTCGCGCCGGTGCCGGCGACCCACCAGCGGCCTTCGCCATCACAGCTGATGGCCAGCGGCGTGCGCGGCTTGTCGAGGGATACGGACTTCCACCCGCTGCCGGAGGCATCGGCGCTCCACACCTTGCGGAAGAAATCCACCGCCACGAAGCGCCCGTCCGGGCAGGTGGCGATGCCGATCACCGAGGCGCCGGTCAGCGGCTGGCGCTTCCAGGTACGTCCCTGGTCACCAGAAACCAACAGAGCCCCACTCTGGGTTCCAGCGACGACGACCTTGCCGTTGCTGGCCAGGGCTTGGGTGGTGTCATAACGTTGAACGGGCTTGGCCGACTCGCTGGCAACCCCGGAGAGGTCTGGCGCAGCGTGGCAAGCGGCGAGGAAGGTGGTCGCACTGGCGAGCGCAACCATGCCGCGGGCGCGGCATCCGAATTTGACTTTCACTGGGTCTCCTCCAGCTATTTCGTTTTTTGGGCGCAAAACGGCCCTGCTCCATGGCAGAAGCCTGGAGTTCTTGTTGTTGTGCGAAGTCACTCGCCCGAATTGTCAGAGGCCGACGGCGGGCTTCGCCGCCGGCCCCAGGGGAAAATCAGCGGCCCAGATCCTTCGCGCTGACGCCGGCGATACCCCAGTTGGCTTTGGGAACGTCGTGGATCCACACACGAACGTTCTCCTGTGGGGCGCCGACGGCTTCGACCAGGGCCTGGGTGACCTTCTCGATGACCGCCCGCTTCTGTTCTTCGGTGCGGCCTTCAATCATGTAGATCTGCGCGAAAGGCATGTTTCTCTCCCTTGCTTACTTGATTACTTGAAACGGATGGACACGGAGCCCATGCCCTGGACCCGCAGGGTCACGTTGTCTCCGGAATTCACAGCCACGGCTTCGGTGATGCCGCCGGACAGGATCAGCGCTCCGGCAGGGATTTCCTCGCCACGGGCGCCGAGGTGGTTGGCGAGAGCTGCGATGGCTGCCGCCGGATGGCCTAGCACCGCAGCACCGGCGCCAAAGGCCACCGGCTCGCCGTTCTTCTCCATCACCACACCAACCGTGCGCAGGTCCACTTCGCTGACCGGCAGCGGCTGGCCGCCGACCACGAAGCGGGCCGACGAAGTGTTGTCTGCAATCACGCTCTTAAGGTCGAACTTGAAGTCGCGGTAGCGGCTGTCGATGACCTCGATGCCGGGGATCACGAAGTCGGTCGCCGCCAGCACGGCGCCGATATGGCAGCCAGGCCCCTTCAGCGCGTGCTTCATCACGAAGGCGATCTCGGGCTCCACCTTCGGGTGAATCAGTTCGGACACCTTCACTTCGCCGCCGTCCGGCACCGTGCCGTAGTCAGTGATGAAGCCGAAGACCGGCGTCTCGACGCCCATCTGCTTCATCTTGGCGAAGGACGTCAGGCCAGCCTTGAGACCGACGATACGGGTGCCACGGGCGACCTTGCGGGCCTTGATAGTGTCCTGGATCGCGTAGGCATCGTCCCAGTCCATGTCCGGGAACTCGTCGGTGATCTTGACGGTGTCCCTGGCCTCGAGCTCGCAGTTCTCCAGGTGCTCGGCCAGACGGGCGATGGTGGCTTGATCGAGCTTCATACCGTCAGCCCCCGCTCCCGCGCCATCGTGATGGCCGTATCCTCGATCATGTCCTCCTGCCCGCCGACCATGCCGCGGCGGCCCAGTTCGACCAGGATGTCGCGGGCCGGCACGCCATACTTCTTGGAGGCGCGCTTGGCGAACAGCAGGAAGGAGCCGTACACGCCGGCGTAGCCGAGGGTCAGCGCGTCGCGGTCGATACGGATCGGGAAGTCCATGATCGGCACCACCAGGTCTTCGGCGACGTCGGTGATCTTGGCCACATCCACGCCGGTCTCGATGCCCATCAGGCTGCACACGGCGATCAGCACCTCCATCGGGGTGTTGCCGGCTCCGGCACCCAGGCCAGCGGCGGCCGCGTCGATCCGGGTGGCGCCCACTTCGATGGCGGCGATGCTGTTGGCCACGCCCATCGCCAGGTTGTGGTGGCCGTGGAAGCCGAGTTCGGTTTCGGGCTTCAGGGCTTCACGCACGGCGCTGAGGCGGGCCTTCACGGTTTCCGGCAGCAGGTGGCCGGCGGAGTCGGTCACGTAGATGCAGTTGGCGCCATAGCTCTCCATCAGCTTGGCCTGCTTGACCAGCCCTTCGGGGCTGTTCATGTGGGCCATCATCAGGAAGCCGACGGTGTCCATGTCGAGCTTGCGGGCCATCGTGATGTGCTGTTCGGACACATCGGCCTCGGTGCAGTGGGTGGCGACGCGGATCGTCGACACGCCCAGCTCTTTGGCCATCTTCAGGTGATCGACGGTGCCGATGCCCGGCAGGAGCAGCGCGGAGACCTTGGCCTGCTTCATCAGCGGGATGACGGTGGACAGGTATTCCTCGTCGGTGTGGGCCGGGAAGCCGTAGTTCACTGAGCTGCCACCCAGGCCGTCGCCGTGGGTGACTTCGATCAGCGGCACGCCGGCTTCGTCGAGGCCGGTGGCGATGGACTTCATCTGCTCCAGGCTCATCAGGTGACGCTTGGGGTGCATGCCGTCCCGCAGGGTCATGTCATGAACGCGAATTTTTGTGCCTTTGAGTTCCATGGCGGTTTTCCTTACGCGGTAACGGGTTTGAGGGTCAGGCTGCCGGCCAGGATTTCCTCGGCGAACATCTCGGCGGTGCGGGCGGCGGCGGCGGTCATGATGTCGAGGTTGCCAGCGTACTTCGGCAGGTAGTCGCCGAGGCCTTCGACTTCGAGATAGACGGACACGCGATTGCCGTCGAAGACCGGGCCGTTCACCAGGCGGTAGCCGGGCACGTACTTCTGGACTTCCTGGATCATGGCGGCGATGGATTCGCGGATCGCGTCCTGCTGGGGTTCGCCTTCGACGAGGCAATGCACGGTGTCGCGCATCATCAGCGGGGGCTCGGCCGGGTTGATGATGATGATGGCCTTGCCCTTCTTGGCGCCGCCGACCTTCTCGACCGCGCCGGCGGTGGTGCGGGTGAATTCGTCGATGTTCTTGCGGGTGCCGGGGCCGGCGCTCTTCGAGGACACGGTGGCGATGATTTCGCCGTATTCCACCGGCTGCACGCGGCTGATCGCGGCGACCATCGGGATCGTCGCCTGGCCACCACAGGTGACCATGTTGACGTTCATCTCGCGCTGACCGACGTGCTGCTTGAGGTTCACCGGCGGCACGCAGTAGGGGCCGATGGCGGCGGGGGTGAGGTCGACCATCAGCACGCCCAGTTCGTTGAGCTTGCGGCTGTTCTCGGCATGCACGTAGGCGCTGGTGGCGTCGAAGGCGATCTGCACGCCGTCGGCCAGCACGTGGGGCAGCAGCCCGTCCACGCCTTCGGCGGTGGTCTTGAGGCCCATCTCGCGGGCGCGCTTGAGGCCGTCCGATTCAGGGTCGATGCCGACCATCCACACCGGTTCCAGCACCGGGCTCCTCTGCAGCTTGGCCAGCAGGTCCGTGCCGATGTTGCCCGGGCCGATCAGGGCGCATTTGATTTTCTTGGTCATCGCTGTGTTTCCTTTGGGGGTCGCGAAGGGTTAAACCATGCTGCGCACCACACCGCCTTCGACCCGCAGGGCCGCGCCGTGGGTGGCAGACGAAAGGGGACTGCAGACGTAGGCGACGAGGCTCGCCACCTCCGCCGGTTCAATGAAGCGCTTGATCAGTGAGGTCGGCCGCGCATTGGCGAAGAAGTCCTTCTCCGCCTGCTCCAGGGACACGCCCTGCTCTTCCGCCAGGCGGCCGAAGAAAGTGGTGACGCCCTCGGTGCGGGTCGGGCCGGGCAGCACCGAATTGACGGTCACGCCGGAGCCGATGCAGGTTTCGGCAATGCCGCGAGCCACCGACAGCTGGGCCGACTTGCTCATGCCGTAATGCACCATCTCGGCCGGCGGGCAGATGCCGGACTCGCTGGAGATGAAGACGATGCGGCCCCAGTTGCGGGCCTTCATGGCCGGCAGGTAGTGGCGGGACAGGCGCACGCCGCTCATCACGTTAGTCTCGAAGAAATGGAACCACTCGGTGTCATCGATCTCCTCGAAGGGGCGCGGATCGAAGATACCGAGGTTGTTCACCAGGACGTCCACGTCCGGACAGGTGGTGACCAGCGCTTCGCAACCGGTGGCGGTTCCCAGATCGGCGGCGATGCCGGTGACCTTGGCTTCCGGAAGTGCCTCGAGCAGGCGGGCGATGGTGGCGGACACGCCGGAGCGGCTGCGCCCGTTGATGATCACTTCGGCGCCTTCGGCGGCCAGTTGGCGGGCGATGGCGAAGCCGATGCCCGAGGTGGAGCCGGTGACGAGGGCACGCTTGCCGGTCAGTTGCAGATCCATGGCGGCCTCAGCTGAAACGGACGGAACAGCCGCCGATGCCGCCGATGGTGACGCGCAGACTGTCGCCGGCCTGCACCGGGATCAGCGCGGCCAGGGAGCCGGACAGCACGATATCGCCGGCCTTCAGGCCGATGCCCAGGCGACCGAGGGTGTTGGCCAGCCAGGCAACGGCATTACACGGGTGACCGAGGGCTGCCGCACCGGAGCCGGTGCCGACGATCTCGCCGTTCTTTTCGAGGACCATGCCACAGGTGGCGAGGTCCACCTTGCGCGGGTCGACCATACGGTCGCCCAGCACCAGCACGCCACAGGAGGCGTTGTCGGCGACGGTGTCCTGGATCTTGATCTTCCAGTCCTTGATGCGGCTGTCGACGATCTCGAAACAGGCCATCACGCCCTCGGTGGCGGCGAGTACGTCGGCGGCGGTGAGGCCGGGGCCCATCAGGTCCTTCTTCATCAGGAAGGCGATCTCGCCTTCGGCGCGGGGCTGGATCAGGGTGTTCGCAGGAATCGCCTCGCCTTCGTTGTACACCATGCCGTCGAGCAGCCAGCCGAAGTCGGGCTGATGCACGCCGAGCATGTTCATGACGACCTTGGAGGTCACGCCGATCTTCTTGCCGACTACGCGTTCGCCAGCCGCCAGACGGCGGGCGATCATCTGCTGCTGGATCTGATAGGCATCCTCGATGGTGATCTCGGGATGGCGCTCGGTGAGCGGGGTCAGGGTTTCGCGATTGACGAGGGCGTTGTAGAGCTCATCGCCAAGCTGGGTGATCAGGGCCTTGTCCATGGATTTCTCTCAGGAAAGCGGTTGGGGTTCGGCGTCGGTGGCTTCGGCGAGGAAGTCGGCGACGAGACGGGCGAAACGGGCTGCGTGTTCGATCTGAGTCCAGTGGCCGCACTGGCCGAACACGTGGAGTTGGGCGCGGGGAATCCAGCGGGCCAGGGTCAGGGAGGTCTGCAGCGGGATCACCTTGTCCTCGCGGCCGTGGATCACCAGGGTCTGATTGGGCAGCGCGCGGATGTCGGCCTCGCGGCTGGCCATCGCATCCACCCAGTGCTGGCGCGGGGCCGGGAACATGGCACCGAAGGACTCCTGGAAGCCGGGGCGGATGCTGGCCTCGTAACGCAACTGGGCGAGCTCATCGTTAACCAGATTGCGGTCGTGGGCGAACAGGTCGAGCAGACCGCGCATCGCCTCGAAGGACGGCTGATAGCCCCACACGGCATCCAGCGCCGGGGTGATCTCGAAGGGCACGCCAACGCTGCCCATCAGCACCAGCCGGCGGACTCGCTGCGGATGGCGGATGGCCAGGGCCAGTGCGATGGCACCGCCGAAGGAGTTGCCGACCAGGTCGGTACGTTCGATGCCGAGAGCGTCGAGCACACCGATTGCATGGGCGACCCAGTCTTCCATCGAATACACGTCGCCGGGCAGGCGCTCGGTGTAGCCGAAGCCGGCCATGTCCGGCGCGATGACACGACGGTCCGCGGCCAGGGCCGGCATCACCAGCCGCCAGTTGGCCCAGGCGGTGACGCCCGGCCCCGAACCGTGGATGAGCAGCACCGGCTCGCCAGAGCCCAGGTCATGGACGTTGGTCTGCCGGCCGGCCGCCGGGAGGAAGCGGCCGATTTCCGGGGAGGACGGACTGCTGCTCATGATCTTCAAATTCCTCTCAGAGCTTGACGCAGACGTTCTTGAGTTCGGTGTAGAACTCGAGGGAATGCACGCCGCCTTCGCGGCCGATGCCGGACTGCTTGGCACCGCCGAAGGGCGTACGCAGGTCGCGCAGGAACCAGGAGTTGACCCACACCAGGCCCACTTCCAGACGGCCGGCGACGCGGTGGGCGCGGGTCACATCCTTGGTCCACACCGAGGCGGCAAGGCCGTAGGTGGTGGTGTTGGCGCGGCGGACGACTTCCTCTTCGCTGTCGAAGGGCATCACCAGCGTGCAGGGGCCGAAGATTTCTTCGCGGGCAATGGCGGCTTCGTCACCCAGGCCGGTCCAGATGGTGGGCTGGACCCAGGCGCCTTCGCTCAGGCTGCCCGGCATGTCGGGCTCGCCACCACCAGTGACGACCGTGGCGCCCTCTTCCACCGCCTTGCGGTAGTAGGACAGCACCTTCTGCTTGTGCTCCAGGGAGATCAGCGGGCCCATGCCGGTTTCCGGGTTGTCGGGCAGGCCGACCACCAGCTTCTCGGCGCCTGCCTTCAGGCGGGCGACGAAGCTGTCGAACAGCGGGCGCTCCACATACACGCGCTCGGTGCCGAGGCAGACCTGGCCGCAGTTGGCGAAGCAGGAACGCAGCGTGCCTTCGATGGCCGCATCCAGATCGGCGTCGGCGAACACGATAGCCGGGTTCTTGCCGCCCATTTCCAAGGACACCGGACGGGCACCGTCGGAAGCCGCCTTCATGATTGCAGCGCCGGTGCGGGTTTCACCGGTGAAGGTGATCGCATTGACGCCCTGGTGGCGGGTCAGGAATTCGCCAGCGGAGTTCGGGCCGAAACCATGCACGACGTTGTAGACACCCTTCGGGATGCCGACCGCGTTCATCACCTCACCGAGCAGCGTGGCGGTCTGCGGGGTTTCCTCGGAGGGCTTGACCACCACCGCATTGCCGCAGGCCAGCGCCGGGCCGACCTTCCAGGTCATCAGCAGCAGCGGCAGGTTCCACGGACATACCACGCCAACCACGCCGACCGGGCGGCGCACCGCGTAGTTGATCGCGCCGCGACCATCCGGCGTGGCCATCTCGAAGAACTCGGTGGGGACGTTCTTCACCACGTCGGCGAAGATCTTGAAGTTGGCCGCGCCGCGGGGAATGTCCAGGTGGCTGGCCAGGCTGCGCGGCTTGCCGGTATCGGCCACTTCGGCGGCCAGGAAGTCCTCGAAGCGGCGGTTGATCTCGTTGGCCACGCCGTACAGCAGCTCGACACGGTCGGCGACGGTGATGCGCCCCCACTCGCCTTCCAGCGCCGCATGGCCGGCGGCGACGGCCGCATTCACTTCGGGCAGGCCGGCTTCGCTGACCTGGGCGATGACGCTGTTGTCCAGCGGAGAGCGCTTCTCGAAGAGGCGGCCGCCGGCGGCCTCGACGAATTCTCCGTTGATGAAGTTCTTGATCAGTTTCATCTGCTGTTCGTCCTTCTTGGTGAAGAGCTTGTCTTGTTCACTCGGCGCCGATGGCCTTGAGGGCCGCCCGTGCGCATTCCTCGTCCTGGGCTTCGGATGCACCGGACACACCGATGCCGCCGATCAGGCCGTCCGCGCTGCGGATCGGCAGGCCACCACCGAAAACCACCAGGCGCGGCCGCGCGGAGAAGCCCAGCTTCATCCCTTCGTCATGGCCGATAACGGACATCCAGTCCTTGGTTGAAAAACCGAATCCCGCGGCCGTGTAGGCCTTGTCGATGGCGATGTCGATGGACTGCACGAAGGCGCCCGGCATGCGCAGGAAGCCAGCCAGGTTGCCGCCGCTGTCGGCCACCGCCACGTTGATGCGCACGCCGATCTTGTTGGCGTGCGCCACCGCCGCCTGCAGCGCAAGGGCGGCTGCCTCGGCGGAGATCACGGCTTGAGGAACGGAAAGCGGGGTGGCGGAAGGCTGGCTCATCGTGGGCAGTCCTGAATCAGTGACGTTGATGGAACGATATTTCCTTCTTATCTCGACGTCAACAGTTTTTCTCGAGATTTTTGATTATGATCGCTTCAAGCCGGTTCGGCTAGAATTCATAACAAGCAACGGGCGCCCGCGAGGCACCGCCAGAAACACCGGAACTCCACACCATGAACGACCTAGTCAGCAGCACCGACCTCGCCAGCGAGGCCGACGAACCCAAGACCCTGGCCGAGGCGGCCTACCGCCAGCTGCGCCGGGACATCATCGAAGGCCTGCATCGCCCCGGCGAAAAGCTGCGGGTCGAGCACCTGAAGGATCAATATGAAGTGGGTGCCGGCACGCTGCGCGAAGCGTTGCAGTTGCTCGTCACCGACGCGCTGGTGGTGGCCCAGGGGCAACGCGGCTTCCGCGTGGCGCCGATTTCGCTGGACGACTTCGAGGACATCACCCGCACCCGCGTGCTGCTCGAAACCTCCGCACTGCAGCAGTCCATCGAGCTCGGCGACGACACCTGGGAAGCCAATGTGGTGGCGGCCTTCCACATGCTGTCCCGCGCCGAGGAAAAGCTCGTCGAAGGCGCCAAGGGCACCCGCGAGGAATGGGAGCTGCGCAACCGGGCCTTCCACGAGGTGCTCATCTCGGCCTGCCCATCGCGCTGGATCCGCCACTTCCAGAACATCCTGTACCACCAGTCCGAGCGCTACCGCCGCCTGTCCCTGTTCCGCCAGCCGATCCCGCGGGACGTCCACGCCGAGCACCAGGCCATCGTCGATGCAGCCCTCGCCCGCAACAGTGCCGAGGCGACGCGCATCCTGTCCGATCACATCCTGCGCACACTGGACGCTGTGCGTCAGTTGCCGGCGGACTTCATCAACTAGCGCAAAGCCGGGCTATTCACCCACTTTCGTGAGATATAACTAAAGACATACACCAGCGGCTCCGTTAATCTCCCTCCCTATAACGCGCCCGCGCAGGCGCGTAGTGGCCGCGAAGACGTGCCACGCCGAGGAGACAAAACTACAATGACGCCCCACCCTGCCAACGGAGTCCCGGCAAAGGGCATCCGCGTCGGCGAAAGCCATCATGCGGACGCGACGGCGGCCGCTCGCCAACTCGCCGAGAAGCTGACCCCCGCCCCGGATCGCCTGTCGGTGGTGTTCGCCTCCAGCAATTTCGCGCCGGAACAACTGGAAGCCGGCCTTGCCGATGCCTTCGGGCAGACGCCGCTGATCGGCTGTACGACGGCCGGAGAGATCGGACCGCGCGGCTACCAGCAGGCCAGCCTGGCCGGCGCCTCCCTCAGCGACGATGTGATCGATTTCGAGATCGGTCTGCTCGACGGCCTCGACCGCCTCGATCCGCACCGCATGGCGGCCTTCGCCCGCGACCTGCGCAACGCCCTGCAGACCCGCCACAGCCGCCTCGACGGCCTGTCCTGCTTCGCCTTCATGCTGGTGGATGGCCTGTGCGGCCGTGAGGAAAGCGTCGCCCGCGCGTTCCACGACGGCCTTGGCGGCATTCCCCTGTCCGGCGGCTCGGCCGGGGATGACCTGCACTTCGTCGATACGCGGGTGATCTACAAGGGGCGCCTGGTGGATAACGCGGCCGTGCTGCTGGTAGGCGTCAGCCACCGCCGGCTGGATGTGTTCCAGACTCAGCACTTCACTCCCACTGACGAACGGCTGATCGTCACTGGCGCAAGTCCCGCCGAGCGCCGGGTCACCGAACTGAACGGCTGCCCCGCCGCGGATGAATACGCCCGCGCCCTCGGCGTCAGCGTCGCGCGACTGACGCCGGCTGTCTTCGCCGCCAACCCGTTGCTCGTACGTATCGGCGGCGCCGATTTCGTGCGCTCCATCCAGCGCGCCAACCCGGACGGCAGCCTGGACTTCTTCTGCGCCATCGACCGCGGCATCGTCTTCAAGATCGCCCATGGCGAAGACCTGCTGAGCAATCTGGACAAGGCCCTCGACAGCGCTTCCGAAGCAGTCGGCGAGGCGGAACTGATCCTCGGCTGTGACTGCATCCTGCGGCGCCTGGCGGCCACCGAGACGGGCCTTGCCGACGCGGTGGGGCGCTGTTTCGCCAAGGGCCGCGTCATCGGCTTCAACACGTTTGGCGAGCAGTTCCGCGGCCTGCACCTCAACCAGACCTTCACCGGCATCGCCTTTGGCAAGGGGCCCGGACGATGAGCCGTACCGAAGACCTGCGCTGCGCCCCGGACGATGCGGCCGGCCTGCGCGCGGAGATCGCGCGCCGGGACCGCATCATCGAGGCCCTGGTTTACCAGGCCGAAAGCAACCCCTCCGCCCCCGGACAGGACTACGGCCTGCTGCAGACCACCTTCATGCTGGAGGAGCAGATCCGCCAGCGCACCGAGGAGCTGGTTGCCACGCTGAAGGCCCTGCGCGAGATGTCCTCCGAAGCCAGCGCGGCCCGCCACCAGCTGGAGGCGGCGATGGACAACATGTCCGACGGCTTCGCGCTGTTCGATGCCGACGACCGCATCCTGCTGTGCAACGAGGCTTTCCGCCGCCTGTGGGGGCTTGGCGGCCACCTCGGCGGGCGTCCTTTTCGCGAGCTGCTCGCCGCCTGCGCCACTGACCCTACCCTGCCCCACCGCCTGCAGGCCTGCCGGAACAGGCGCGAGCGCAGCGAGCTGAAGCTGCCGTCGGGACAAATCCTTCAGATCCGCGAACGACGCATGGACGACGGCGGCCTGGTGGGCATCTATTCAGACGTGACCGACCTGAAGGCGGAGGAGGCCCTGCTGCGCCAGCAAGCCCTGGCCCGCAAGTCCCAGTTGCTGCAGTCCACGCTGGACAGCATCGACCAGGGCATTGCGGTATTCGGTCAGGACGAACATCTGGTGGCCTGCAACCGGCGCTTCTTCACGCTGCTCGCCCTGCCAACCCACCTGGCCGAAACGGGCAGCCCCCTTGCGACCATGCGTCGCCACAGCGCCGTGGTCGCCCGCCTGTGCCCGCCCGGCCTCAGCCCGCAGACCCGCGCTACACGCTTTGAGCAGCACGCCGACGACGGCGCGGAACTGGAGTTGGGGCGCTTCCCGATGCCCGACGAAGGCTTCGTGCTCACCGTCAGCGACGTCACGTCCCTGAAGGAAGGCGAAGCCCGCATCGGCCGGCTGCTGGTCCAGCAACGGGCGATCTTCGACAACGCCCACGTCGGCATCATCTTCTGCCGGGACCGCCTGATCCTCGATGCCAACCAGCACATGGCGGCGATCTTCGGCTTCCATTCCCCGTCCGACCTGATCGGCCAGCGTACCGAGATCCTCTATCCGAGCCACGCCGACTATCTGGAGGTGGGCGGACGCATCTACCGCGATCTGGCCAGCCGGGGTTACAGTGAAGGCGACATCCGCATGGTTCGCAAGGACGGTAGCCCCTTGTGGATCCGCCTGTCCGGCCGCCCGCTGGATGCCCGCAGCGGCGGCGAAGGCTCGATCTGGGTCTTCAGCGACATCACCCGCCAGCGCGAGCAGCATGCCCAGCTGGAACTGGCGCAGCTGGTCTTCAACCACAGCAACGAGGCACTGATGGTCACCGATGCGGACAACCGCATCGAAAGCGTCAATTCGGCCTTCACCACCATCACGGGCTACGGCGCCGCCGAAGTGCTGGGCAAGACTCCGTCCATGCTCAAGTCGGGCCAGCACGACGCCGGCTTCTACAAGGCCCTGTGGGACGCCCTGGAGCAGGACGACCGCTGGGAGGGCGAAATCATGGACCGCCACAAGAGCGGCCGCGTCTACCCCAAGTGGCTGACGATCCGCGTCGTGCGCAACCCCGATGCCAGCGTCGCCCATTACGTGGCGGCCTTCAGCGACATCAGCGCCCGCAAGGCTGCCGAGGCGCAGATCCAGTACATGGCCCACCATGACGCGCTGACCGGCCTCCCCAACCGCATCCTGCTGCGTGACCGGTTCGAACAGTCCTTCCAGCGCAGCGTCCGCAACAGTGGCACGCTGGGAATGTTCTTCCTCGACCTGGATCAGTTCAAGCACATCAACGATACCCTCGGCCATGCCATCGGCGACGACCTGCTGATGGCCGTAACCAACCGCCTGGCCGGCTGCCTGCGGCACAGCGATACGATCAGCCGCCTCGGCGGCGATGAGTTCATCATTCTCGTCGAAGGGGACGAGTCGACGCGCTTCTACGCCGCTGTAGCAGAGAAGATCTGCCGTGCCCTGGAAAAGCCCTTCGACCTCGGCGGCCACGCGCTGACCGCCACCGGAACACTGGGCGTCGCCGTGGCGCCAGGCGATGGCCAGGACTTCGACACCCTGCTGAAGAAGGCCGACATGGCCATGTACCATGCCAAGGCCCGCGGCCGCGCCACCTTCAGCTTCTTCGACGAACGCATGAACCAGGACTCGGCCGAGCGCCTGTCCCTCACCACGCATCTGCGCCGTGCCCTCGGGACCGGCGAGCTGCGCCTGGTCTACCAGCCCCAGTTCGCCATCGGCGACAGCCACATGATCGGCGCCGAAGCCCTGATGCGCTGGCGCTCACCCCAATACGGTGAAATCAGCCCGGCACGCTTCATCCCGCTGGCCGAGGACACCGGCCTGATCCTGCCGATCGGCGAATGGGCGCTGCACGAATCCTGCCGACAGGCCCGGGAATGGGCCGACAGCGGCCAGCCCATCAAGATCGCCGTCAATGTGTCGGCGGTGCAACTGCACCGGGACGACTTCTCCGCCACGCTGGCCGCCGTGCTGCGGGACACCGGCGTGGCGCCGCAGCTGATCGAGCTGGAGCTGACCGAATCGGCGCTGATGAGCGACGCCGCCCGTTTCATCGAGCTGATCGCCTATGTGCGCAATCTGGGCATGTCGGTGGCCATTGATGATTTTGGCACCGGCTATTCGAGCCTGGCCTACCTGAAACGCTTCCAGGTCAGCAAGCTGAAGGTGGACCGCTCCTTCGTCAAGGACATCCCCGACGACGAGGAAGACCGGGCCATCGCCGAAGCCATCGTGCGCATGGGCCAGTCGCTGAAGCTGAGGGTGATTGCCGAAGGGGTGGAAACCCGCGAACAGCTGGATTTCCTGGCGGGCATCGGCTGCCACGAGGTGCAGGGCTACCTGCTGGGCCGCCCTGTCGAGGCGGCCGCGCTGGGTGCTGGCCTGACCGCGGGCACCGCGGCCGGCCGGCGTCATTGAAGGACACCCAGGAAACTGCGGATTTCCTTGCCCCGTCGGGGGGCGACCGGGTGCAGCCCGGCCGCCTTCAGGCGTTCAGGAAACGACCGTCAGGAAACGCTCGTTTAGCTTGCGGTCGTGGTAGAACACGCCGGTGCCGACCTCTTCCCAAGTCCAGGTGATCGGCGCGTAGTCCGGGTAAGGCTGGTAGCCGCCACAGAAGGTTTCGAAGCGGTTGCCGGATGGATCGAAGGCGTAGATCGTGGTGCCGCGGGTCACGCCGTGTCGGGTCGGGCCGATGTCGATGGACACCTTGTTCATGGACATGATGTCGGCGGCGCGCAGGACCTTTTCCCAGGTATCGAGCAGGAAGGACACGTGGTGTAGCTTGCCCGGCTCCGGGTGGCGCACGAAGGCAATGTCGTGGGCCTTGTGGGAGCAGGACAGCCAGATCGCCAGATTGGTCTCGCCATCTTCCATCAGCACGCGCTCGACGAGGTAGAAGCCCAGCACGTCCTCGAACAGCTTCTGTACCTTCTCGATGTCCGGGCCGTAGAGCAGACAGTGGTCGAGGCGCACCGGAGCGATGCCGCGCTCGGCATCGGGCGTCCACGGGTCCGGATTGACATACGTCATGCCGTTGCCGACGTCGGTCTTCTCGGCGTAGAGCTCGATCTGGTGACCGGACGGGATTTCGAAACGCACGCGCTCGCCGGTTTCCAGCAGCTCGCCGGCGGGGATGCGCTCGGTCTGGACGCCGTAGGCCCGAAGATCGCTATTGAGCCTTTCCAGCGTGGCCTTGTCCGCCACCTTAAAGGCGAAGAAGTCCATGCCAGCGGACTCCGCCTCGCGCAGGATCAGGCTGTTGTGATCGCGCTCGTCCCAGGCCTTGAAGTACACGCGGCCTTGGGCGTCGCGGCCAGTTTCGATGAGGCCCAGCACATTCTTGTAGTGATTGACGCCCTCTTCCAGATCCAGCACGCGCAGCTGCATGTGGCCGGGACGCAGAACTCCGGTCATTGCCATTCGTAATCTCCTCTTGTCCTTGTGGATGCCGGCATCGCCCGGGAAGCCGCCTTACGGCGGGTTTCCCGACCCGGCGAGCACTGTGTTTATCTTAAACTCTCATCTCGATAAGTCAATTTATTCTCGAGATTTTATTTTTATATCGATTTATTGATCAAACCCGCTTGAACAACGGGCTGCGCACCTGCTGCGCATCCGCAGCCGAGAAGAACTTCTCCGTATAGATGTCGTTCTCGAACAAGCGCCCCTGCATCAAAGTCGAGATGCAAGCGTCGATCATCATAGGCGGGCCGCACAGGTAGGCCTTGCGGCCGCGGAAGTCGTTGTCGAAATGGGCCTTGGCCGCTTCGTGCACGTAACCCCGGAAGCCTTGCCAGGCGGAGTCCGCCGGCTCGTCCGACAGGGCCGGCACGTAGGTGAAGTTGAGGTGCTTCTCCGCCAGCGCCAGGAACTCGTCGTGGTAGTACAGCTCGGCGCGGCTGCGCTGACCGTACACCAGCGTGATCGGCAGCGTGCTGCCCTCGGCCAGCAGGTCGAGGATCATGCTGCGCGGGCTGGACAACCCCGAGCCGCCAGCCATGAAGAGCAGCGGCACATTGGCCGACTTGCGCACGAAGAAGCGGCCGTAGGGGCCGGACAGCTTCATCCGATCCCCTTCCGCCAGCTTCTCATGGAGGTAGCCAGTGCCTGTGCCACCGGGCACGATGCGCACGTTGAGCTCGATCTCCCGCCCTGTCGATGGCACGTTGGCCAGCGAGAAGGCGCGGCTGATACCAAGGCCGGGAATGTCCAGGTTGATGTACTGGCCGGCCTGGAAATGAATGGCCTCGTCGAGCTCGATGAAGATGCCCTTGATGGTCGGCGTGAGCTGCTCGATGCGCTTCACGGTGCCGGGGAAGTCCTTCACCGGGATGGATTCTGCGTCCGGCTCTTCCTCGATCTCGGCTTCGATGGTCACGTCGCTTTCGAGGCGTGCGCAGCAGGCCAGCGTCTTACCCTCGGTGCGCTCGAAATCCATCAACGCGAAGCTCGACGCTTCACCGTGGTCCACTTCCCCATCCAGCACCTGCACCTTGCAGGTGGCACACAGACCGTGGCAGCACGCGTGGGGCAGCCAGATACCGGCACGCAGGGAGGCATCGAGAATGGTCTGCCCCTCCTCGACCTCGATGGTCTGGCCGAGGGGTTCGATGGTCAGCTCGTAGGACATGATTCAGCTCGCAGAACCCTTGATGCCGGTAAGGCCGGGGGTGCGGAAGCGCAGCACGTCCTTGTGCTTGAGCCCCAGTTCGGCCAGCGTCTTGTTGAAGTCCGGCTGCCAGGGCTGGCTGGACTTCAGCCACTCGACCTTGCTCCAGTCGACTTTCGCGAACTCCGGGTGATAGCCGAAGACGCCCGGCAGCACCTTGTCGATGATGTCGCCGAAGCGCATGTTCGGCGGGAACGGAAGGCAGAACGGCGCACAGAACAGCAGGTGCTGGTCCCAGCCGATGTACAGCAGCTGGTTGCCGTGAAAGTTCTCGAGCCGGTCGGCGGACTCGAAGGAATATTCCTTGATGGCGGCTACGCCCATGGTTGTCTCCTTGTATTTTTCCTATATTGGGGACCAGCCGGCGACCTGCGCCGGCCGGATGTGCCCCCTGTCTGTCAGGCGTTCTTGGTCGCCATACCGCGCCACATCTCGAAATTCTTCTGGTCCTCGGAACCTTCGAAGTCGAGGTTGTCGCGCCCCTGGGCCAAGTGGTAGTAGTCGAGCACCGCAGACAACGGGTCGAAACCCTCGGCGGTCGGATCGACGCCTTCCTCAAAGCAGTTGCCCTGGTAGATCTGGTGCACCGGCAGCCAGGCCTGGATGTACTTCTCCGGCTCGTGCTCAAAGATCTCTTTGCAGCCGTCGGAACAGAAGTGGTACTTGTTGTCCTTGTAGTCCACCTCCCGGTAGCAGATCTGCGTCGGGTCGCCCGGCTCGGTGAAGATCATCGGGATCTGGCAGGTCTGGCACAGCATCGGCAGCGTCTTGTTGTAGAAGCGGTTGCCCTTCTTGGCCTCCTCGCGCCAGTGCTCCAGACGCGGCCGGTAGTACTTGTCGAAGCTGTTCGGGTATTTCTGCGACAGCCAGTCCAGTTCGTCGTCGGTGGGAATCCAGGTGTGGAAGTTGCACGCCGCGGCGTAGTTGTAGAAGGTCGCCCAGGCCTGGTGGGAGATGTGGTCCTTGTCCTTCTCGATCTGGTCCAGCCACTTCGGCGGACGGATACCGTAGCGGGCCAGGTCCTTGAACAGCGCACCGCCGTTCTCCTCGAAGTAGACCTCCCAAGCCTCCTTCCAGCTCATGATGCGCTTGGGCAGCATGTAGTCCATCATCATGCCGACCAGAGTCAGCACGCGGTAACCGCGCCAGGTCCACTTGTCGATCCACTGCTGCACGATGGGCAGATTGTCCGGATCCTGCTCCAGCACGAACTTGATGACTTCGAGGCCCAGCGTCATGTGGCGGGCTTCGTCGGACTGGGCGGAGAAGCCGAAGGTCATGGTGCCCATGTCGCCGTTGTAGGCGGCACCGGACACGAAGGGCACGAACAGCAGGTTGGTCAACACGTACTCGAAGCTGAAGCCGATCGCCACCATGAACTCGAAGGGGCCGGCGGTCACCGCGTCGTCGAAGAAGGAGCGCGGCACCGACAGGTACCACACGCGCTCCAGCATGTGCCGGTATTCGTGGAAGCCGTTGTAGTACTTGTTGTAGTTGGAGAGGGAATGGATCTGCGTCTGGGCGTGACGGATCTCGTCCAGAGACTGCATCAGGCACGCAACCCGCGCGCCGACGCCGGGGAACTGGCGGCCGGTCATCGCGAAGCCACGATGGGCCATGTACTCCAGCGGGCTGATGCCGTTCAGGAACAGCTTGATTGCGTTGATGTAGCGCGCATCGGTGACGTTGAGGTGGCCGTTGTTCTGGGCGTAGGCGTCGATGATCGCGTACAGCTTGCGCTCTTTCTCGGCCTGGTACTTCCAGTAGGCATCCATGGTCAGGCGGAACGGGTCTTCCCACTTGTCCCAGTCATGGATCTTGATGCCCTCGTACTTGACGAAGGGGAACACGTCGTCCATCGACTGGTAGGTGGTTTCCCAGCCCAGGCCGCGGGTCATGTGCTGGTACTTCTCCTTGAGGCCCAGCTTCTTCTTGCCGACTTTCATGTCCATCTTGCGTGTCTCCTCGAAGGGTTCAGGCGTTCCAGCTCAGGGTCAGCTCGTCGTCGGTCTCGTTGACGTTGCCCGTGAGGGAAATCAGGTTGATGTGCAGTTCCTGCAGGTCGAAATCGCGGCCGATCAGCTCTTCGATGGTCGAGCGGCGCACGACCAGTGAACCCTCGGCGTCGATCTTC
Source organism: Zoogloea sp. JDB1 (assembly GCF_056724025.1). Lineage (NCBI taxonomy): Bacteria > Pseudomonadati > Pseudomonadota > Betaproteobacteria > Rhodocyclales > Zoogloeaceae > Zoogloea > Zoogloea sp. JDB1. Next base: position 3,225,137 of record NZ_CM161496.1, on the reverse strand, counting down.
ACCATCGCCGGCTGCTCGTTGCAGACGGCATGGGGGTTGTCGGCGAGGATGGCCTGGATGATCTGACGGGTGTCGTCGTTGGTTTGCAGCGCGATGAATACCTTGGACATGGAGCTTCCTCTCACAGGCTGACGCCGGCCTTGGCCATGCGCGCGTTGAACTGGTCCACCACCTCGCTGGTGATGGTGTCTGCTTCGCTACCGATGGCGATCTGGGCGATCGGCATCAGCGCTGCGGCGGCGCGGTCGCGCCAGTGGGTGATCCAGGTTTCCATCTGGGCCTTGTTGTCGGCAGATTCGGCGGCGGAGGTCTTCACCGTGGCGTCCACCCACTTCCTTGTTTCAGCAAACCAGTCGGTCATGAACTGGGTGAGCATCGCGATCGGCGTGCCGCCCTTCGACGAGAGCACGTTGTCGATGATGGTTTCGTACACCAGCGGGTACAGCAGGCCGTCCAGCGCCACCATCTGGGCGACGAAGACCTCCAGCGGGTCCTTCAGCACGAAACAGTCTTCCACGTAGCGGCGCAGGCCCTGCCAGGCACTGTCTTCCATCCAGCTCTGCTTGGCGGTGTCGAGCACCTCCACGTCGTCGCCGAGCAGCAGGCCGACGCGGGTGATGTACTGGGCGATGCCCAGCATGTCCATGGAGTGGTAGATGCACGGCTGAGTCAGCGCGGTGCCGTAACCGTAGGCAGTGATGAAGGCAGCGTTCATGTTGCCGCCCCAAGCTGCGTGGCGCAGCGGCAGCAGCAGCTTGAGCACGGTGTCCTTCAGCTCGGCCGGCAGGGTGTCGGCCAGACCACGGCCTTCGACGAAGTCGAAGTTGGACTCGGCGGTTTCCTGCTGCTTGGCGCGGGCCAGGGTATAGGCACCGTAGTAGAACTGGCGCGGGTCCTTGAAGGCGTACCAGTCGGCCATCTTGATCGCGCTGCGGGAGGCGTCGAAGATCTCGTGGTCCGGATCCCAGGTCGGCCGGTAGTGGAAGTTGTGGGTCGCCTGGACTTCCAGCGTACCTTCCTGGTAGCGGGTCGCTGCCTTGTCCGCGCCAATGCGGCGGGCGATGTGGTCGAACGTCTGCCGCTGCGGCTTGATGGTGACGGTGCGCAGATCCATCTGCATGGTGTCTCTCCTCCTTCTTCTATTCAAATTCCGGGCATGCGGCCCGGCCGGTTTATCTGAAGCGTTGATGCGTGGCCTCGTGGAGGCTCCAGTTGAAGTCGCCGTCCTCCTCCGCCTCCGGCCGGGAACCCTCCAGGAGGATCACCCGGTTGGTCTTGCAGAACTCCTCGTAGGCCGCCTCTGGCAACAGCATCTCGACGAAGAGCGCGGGGTCGGAAATGGAGAACTCGAACTCCACCAGGCCGTCGGGGCGCCGCTCCACCAGGCGTACGTACTTGCGGTTCACATCCACGGGCGGAGGGCTGGTCGGATCGGTCATCGTGTTCTCGGTCTGGTCTGCGACAGGCTTCCTTAATCAAGCCCCGTACCAGTTCCAGCAAACCCATGATCCGAAAAGACAAAATCTGCTTTTTCTCGAGATTATTAGAAAAAGCAGATTTTATTGATTGATCAATTGATCAAATGCTGCAGCGCAGCTTGATGATCTGGTTAAGTCACTCGGGTGCTTCCCTCGCGTCTGGGAGCATCGATACGGAAACAACCCAAAACAGGCATTTGACATACAAAATGTCTATTTGCATATTCCTTAAGGATTCCTTAAACCTCCGGGATGAATATCCGGGACTCGCCGTACGGGCTTTCCAAGCGGCAGCACCGGCCATCCTCAAATCCACAAGGAGTTCTTCGTGAACCTGAACCACAGTCTTTCCATCCTCGGCCTCGCGGCTTGCGCCATCGGCAGCGCCCATGCGGCGCCGACCACCGAACCGATCCAGCCCATCGTGCCGCCCAAAATCGGCAACCCTGCCGCCGTCGAGCTGGGCAAGGCCTTGTTCTTCGATCCGCGCCTGTCCAAGTCGGGCTTCATCTCCTGCAACTCCTGCCACAACCTGTCCATGGGTGGTAGCGACAACCTCAAGAGCTCCATCGGTCACGGCTGGCAGAAAGGGCCGATCAATTCACCGACGGTGCTCAATGCTCGCTATAACCTGGCCCAGTTCTGGGATGGCCGCGCGGCCGACCTCAAGGCGCAGGCCGGCGGGCCGATCGCCAACCCCGGCGAGATGGCCTTCAGCCACGAACTCGCCGTCGATACGCTGAAGACCATCCCCGGCTACGTGACGGCCTTCCGCAAGGCCTTCGGTTCGGACGAGGTCAACGTGGACCGCATCACCGGCGCGATTGCCGCCTTCGAAGAAACTCTGGTAACGCCCAATTCGCGCTTCGACCAGTGGTTGAAGGGCAACAAGAAAGCGCTGAATACGGAAGAGCTAGCCGGCTACAAGCTGTTCAAGGACAGCGGCTGCGTGGCCTGCCACAACGGCCCGGCCGTCGGTGGCAATTCCTTCCAGAAGATGGGAGTGGTAGAGGCCTACAAGGCGAACAGCCCGGCCGAAGGGCGCATCGCGGTAACCGGCAAAGACGCTGACCGCTTCCTGTTCAAGGTGCCCACGCTGCGCAACGTGGAGCTCACCTATCCGTACTTCCACGACGGCGGCGCGGCAACCCTTGGCGAAGCGGTGGATACCATGGGTCGCCTGCAGCTGGGCCGCAAGTTCAGCGCCGAGGAAAACGCGAAGATCGTCGCCTTCCTGAAGGCCCTCACCGGCCAGCAGCCGTCCTTCAAGCTGCCCTTGCTGCCGCCGTCCGTCGACACGACGCCACGGCCGCAGCCATTCTGAGTCCGACGGTCTAGCCTGCCGGCCTGGCCGGGGGTGCAGCGGGGGCGTCCACGGGCGCCCCCGTGTTTTTTTCCATTCCCCGCTCCAGCGCCTTGACCATCTTGCCGACCACTGTCAGGGACATCTCGCCGCGGGGAAAGACACGACAAGCCAGCACCACGCCGCTGGCCTCCTCTTCGGCGCTCACGCAGTCGCGGCTCATCTTGCGTGCCTCGTAGCTGCCGGACTGGATCGCCACCTTGCAGATCCCGCAGCCGCCGCCTCGGCAGCCAACCGGGATGCCCCGCCGTCCCAGCACTTCCATGCCGCGCAACAGGTTCAGCTCGGCATCGCAGGTGTAATCCTCACCGCTGTTTCCGATATGGATCAGGTACTTCTGGGCCATGGTCTCCTCCTGGCACATCATCGATCCGGATTGCTCGCTCTGGATGGCGAATCGGTCCGGTTTCATTTTTCTCGAGATTATGTATTATTATCGCCAATAATCTTATAACGCAAGCTGATGAGGAATCGGCACTCCGCTGTGCGGAGCGTCCGCAGGCCCATATCGGCCACGTGGTATAAGACCCTGTCTCCCGCCGCCCGGCATTGCGCCGGCCATCATTATTCCTATCAAGCGGCGGAAGACGCTGGAGGAGACATCGTGAGCGACATCCATTACCCGCAGAACGCCGATCTGCGCAGCCTCGTGCGCTTCTGTTCCGAGAAGGGCCTGATCTGGCTCCACGAAAGCCGCATGATCCTGATGCACGCGGCGGCCCTGTCCGAACTGCGCAAGGAACTCATCAACTCGGTCGGCATCGACCAGGCCCGCCGCATCCTGACCCGCATGGGCTACGCCGCCGGCGCCCGAGATGCCGAACTGGCAAAAAAAATCCGCGGCGACCAAAGCCTGCAGGACGCCTTCGTGGTCGGCCCCCAGCTGCACATGCTGGAAGGCATGGTGCACGTCACCCCAATCAAGCTCGACTTCGACAAGGACGCCAGTCACTTCTACGGCGACTTTCTGTGGGAGAACTCCGTCGAGGCGGAAGTCCACGTGCGTGAGTTCGGCCACTCGGAACATCCGGTGTGCTGGATGCAGATCGGCTACGCATCGGGCTACACCTCAGCCTTCATGGGTCGCTTCATCCTGTTCAAGGAGACCGAGTGCGTCGCCACCGGCCGCAACCGCTGCCGCATCGTAGGCAAACCGGTGGAGGAATGGCCTGACGCCGCCGACTACACGCCCTACTATGAGGCCGACTCCATCGTCAGCCGCATGCTCGAATTGCGCAGCGAGGTCGATGCGCTGCGCGCCACCCTTGAACGCCGCCTGCCACCCCCCAGCCTGATCGGCTCGTCGGCCGGTTTCCGCCACGCTTACACACTGATCGACAAGGCCGCCGCCACCCAGGTCACGGTGCTGCTGCTCGGCGAAACCGGGGTTGGCAAGGAGCGCTTCGCCCGTGCCCTACACGAGATGAGTCCCCGCACCGCCGGTCCCTTCGTGGCGATCAACTGTGCGGCCCTGCCCCACGACCTCATCGAATCGGAACTCTTCGGCGTCGAGCGCGGCGCCTTCACCGGCGCGCAGGTGTCGCGGATGGGCAAGTTCGAGCGCGCCGACGGCGGCACCCTGTTCCTCGACGAGGTCGGCGAACTGCCACTGGCCGCCCAGGCCAAGCTGCTGCGCGTGTTGCAGGAAGGCGAAATCGAGCGCCTCGGCGATGACCGCACGCGCAAGATCAACGTGCGTCTGGTGGCAGCCACCAACGTGGACCTGCATGCCGCGGTCAAGGCCGGGCGCTTCCGCAGCGACCTGTTCTACCGGCTCAACGTCTATCCGGTCGTTATCCCGCCACTGCGTGAGCGGGTCGCCGACATTCCGCTGCTGGTGGAGGCCATGCTGAAGCGTTTCGGCGCACTGCACGGCAAGCGCATCGCCGGCGTCACCGACAAGGCGCTACGCGCGTTGAAAGGACACGCCTGGCCCGGCAATATCCGCGAGCTTGAGAACACCATTGAGCGCGGCGTGATTCTCGCCCCGCAGGACGAATGGATCGAGGTCGAACACCTGTTCGCCGGCCCGCAGGACTTCGAGGCCCGTCAGGAAGGCATCGATGACGCCGGCAGCCTCAGCTCAGCGACCGCCGACGACGCCACGAATACCCTGTGCAGCCAGGTCATCGCCGCCGGCATCGGGCTGGACAGCCTCGAGCAGGCGTTGATCCAGCACGCAGTCAAGGAGGCAAAGGGCAATCTGTCAGGCGCGGCGCGCCTGCTCGGCATCACCCGCCCGCAGCTCAACTATCGCCTGAAGAAGAAAGAAAGCCCGGCGTAAAAGAGGGGTTGCGGACAGGCCTCGGCAAGAACTGCCGACGTAGGACTCAGAGCACTACAGGTACGCAATTGGAAGCAGCCTGCCAGCGCTCTTCGATGACCTCCGCCGGCACAGGCCGGCTGAACAGGTAACCCTGCAGAAAATCGCAACCGCCACGCCGCAACAGGTCTGCTTGGCTTTCTGTCTCGACCCCTTCGGCAACCACCGCCAATCCAAGGGTACGCGCCAGCGCCAGGATGGTATGGATGATCGCAACACCGTGTTCGTCCAGATCGGCCTCACCGACGAAGGAGCGGTCGATCTTCAGCACGTCGATGGGCAGACGGCGCAGGTAGGCCAGGCTCGAATAGCCCGTGCCGAAGTCGTCGATGGCCACCGTCACGCCCAACTCCTTGAGTGCCTGCAGCGTTTGAGCCGCCTCTGCGGGACGGTTCATCACCATGCTCTCCGTCAGCTCGATCTCCAGCAAGGTCGGCGGGATCTCTGCGGCCTCGGCCTGGCACAGGATCTCGCCGACCAGATCGCCCTCGACGAACTGGCGCGCCGAGATATTCACCGCCACCCGTTGCCACCCGTAACCGGCCCGGTGCCAGGCGGCGATCTGCCGGCAGGCTTCACGCAGGGTCCACCGCCCCAACTCGCCGATCAGGCCGCAATCCTCCGCCACCGGAATGAACTGGGATGGTTGGATGGCGCCCCGCTCGGCGTTGTGCCAGCGCAGCAGCGCCTCGTAGCCGACGATCTCGCCACTGGCGGCCCCCACCTTGGGCTGGTAGTGCAGACTCAGCTCCCCATGAGCCAATGCGTGGCGCAAGGCTGTTTCCAGTTCCAGCCGCAAGCGTGCGGCCTCCGACATGGCAGGCTCGAAGAAGCGATAGACGCCCCGCCCTGCGGCCTTCGCCGCATACATCGCCACGTCGGCGTTTTTCATCAAGGTGGTGCCATCGCTGCCATCGTCCGGAAACACCGCCACGCCGACCGATGTGCCGATGTTGATGCGGTGGGACAGGACCTGGATGGGCTCGCTGATCGCCTCGATGATCTTGCGGGCCAGCGTGGCGCAGACCCGGCCGTTCTGCATGCCGCGCACCAGCACTACGAACTCGTCGCCGCCCAGCCGCGCCACGGTGTCCGACTGGCGGACCAGGCCCTTCACCCGCTGGGCAACCTCCACCAGCAGCATGTCGCCGACCTGATGGCCGAGGCTGTCATTGACGCTCTTGAACTGGTCCAGATCGAGGAACATCAAACCCAGCTGCTCCCGATCCCGGCGCGCCATCTCGATGCCATGGCGCAGGCGATCCTCCAGCAGGAAGCGATTGGGCAAGCCGGTCAGCGCATCGTGGAAGGCCAGAAAGCGGATGCGCTCGTCCTTTTCCTGGGACTCCGTGATGTCGGTGACTGCAAACACGTAGTGCGTGACCTTCCCGCCCGCATCGCGCACTGCGTCGATGGAACGGCGCTCGAGGAACAGGCCGCCATCCGCCTTGCGGCTCCATACTTCGCCGGACCAATGGCCGAGGCGGCGCAGTTCGCCCCACATGGCCTCGACCGCCATCGGATCGTGGTCAGCAGGATTCAAGGCTCCGATGGGGTGCCCCACAATGGACACCGGCGACATTCCGGTCATCGCGCAAAAAGCCGGATTGGCCTCGACGATCAGGCCTTCGGCGTCCGTGATGATGACACCCGCCGCGATGTTCTCGATGGCCGCCGATGCCAACCGGACCTTGGCGGTACGCTCCGCCACCATGCGCTCCAGCCCGGCGTTCTGCGAGGTCAGCGCATCGCGCGCTGCCACCAACTCCCGGTTCAGCGCCTCGACGATCTCGTGCTGCCGACGCGCCTCGCCCAACAGCCCCTGGTTCTCGATCAGGCTGCGCCGGGCCGCCAGCAAGGTTTTTCGCGCCCAGTAGTGGGCCGACAGCATGGTCGCCAGATAGCACATCGTCAGCCCGCCGAGCACGGTGGAGCCGGGCAATGGCAGCGCAACAAACAGCAAGGCGCCCGGCAACAGCAGGCAGGCGATGTAGAAGCGGGCAGACCACAGCACCGGTGCGAGCACCGATGCCGCCCGACCGGCCAGACCAAAATGGATGAGCGCCAACACCAGCACTTCCCCGGTACTGATATCCGGCCGCAGCTGGAACGGCAACAGCGCCCACAGGACAGACACCGCCGCCAGCGGCATCCAGAACAGGCGCTCCATGAAATGCAGCGACCGTGCGGCGAACGTCCGCTCCCCCAACCGCAACGTGGCAACCCGGATGGCGACCGCGGCCAACATCGACAGCAGCCACGGGATTGCCAGCCAATCCCCCGTCATGGACTTGTGCAGCCAGGCAACGCAGAGCACCGCGAGGCCATTGAGCAAGGCCCCCCCTTGCCCCTGAGCGAAGGCGTTTTCGATCAGGGACCAGCGTAGCAACTTATCGTGGCGGTTTTCGTTTTCCATTCGGATGCATCTCGGACAAGACCACAGCCGGCACGCAGGCCAATGTGCGTCCCGACCTTGCCCCGCCCTTCCCAGGCCGGACAAACTTGCCCTTAACGACCCAGACCCCGCCGACTTGAACACGGCAGAAGGACCAGCGTGCCGTATTCCACACACAGTCCTACCGAACTGAAAAAAAGAAATGCCCCTCGTCCGCCGACGAAAGGCATTTCTTATATGAGCACCATTCCACCGCCTGCCCGGCAATGCCGTTGGGCGGCAGGCTCACGGATCACCTCCAGCCGCAGTCCGGAAGACGTTCCTCCGACGACCGCAAGTACCGCCCCCCGCCCACGTACGACAGGTACGCATCGAAAGCGCCGGCCCAGTAATCGAACCACCAACTCAGCGGGCTCATGATTCTGCTCCTCCCCGGCTTGTGCCTGATACCGCAAGAGAACCCGGAATAGACCAGTGCAATGCCTAGAAGCTCACGCTGGCTCCGCATGCGGAACATGCCCAAAGCCAAAAAATGCGACATACGATACCGCAGAACTGACCCGCGCCTGCCTGCCCTGCGTGTGCCCGAACTACTTCACGGAGAACCAACAATATTTCTTTATTGTTTGCATTACCCATCCTATTTGCATGGGTAATGCAAACCTTCCCCGGAGCCTGGAACCAGCAATTTATACGCCAAGCAAAAGAATAAAAGTCGATTCAATCGCTTACCTGCTCTCCGAGTCCGGCCTGGCCGACGCCCGTAAAGTTTCCCGACACCGCGAGCTTATCTGTGCCTCCAATCATGGCTGACAGCGACTGCCCGCCATCGGCCCGACCTCCGCCATTCAGCCTGGGAGAATCAGTCTTTCTAATCGACAGTGTATTCCCCCGCTCCGGCCCCATTTCCCTTTCGCCTCCCGCCGCAGAACCTTCCGGGTATTCCCTTAGGTCCTTATGCCTAGGGGAATACCCCTAACAAAACAACGCCATACGCATCACCCATATGGCGTAATCTTTGCCGACCATTTTTTTCATTTATTCCGTCGCCACGCAGTACCGCAACATCAGCATTTCCGTTCCCGTTCCCGTTTCCATTCCGTCTCATAGCTGTTACAGAAAGGTAAGGACCATGGATTTCCTGATAGTCATCGCAGCCCTGGTATTTCTGATGTTCATCGCCTACCGGGGCTACAGCGTGATTCTGTTTGCTCCGGTAGCCGCTCTCGGGGCCGTGCTGTTCACCGACCCCGGCCTGGTGGCCCCCGCCTTCACCGGTCTCTTCATGGACAAGATGGTCGGCTTCGTGAAACTGTATTTCCCGGTCTTCATGCTCGGCGCCGTATTCGGCAAGGTCATCGAGCTATCGGGCTTCTCGAAGGCCATCGTCTCGTCGGTGATCAACATGGTCGGCCGCGAGCGGGCCATGCTGTCCATCGTGCTGGTCTGCGCGCTGCTCACCTACGGCGGCGTATCCCTGTTCGTGGTGGTCTTCGCGGTCTATCCCTTCGCTGCCGAGATGTTCCGCCAGGGCAATATTCCGAAACGCCTGATCCCCGGCACCATCGCGCTGGGCGCCTTCACCTTCACGATGGACTCCCTGCCCGGCACACCGCAGATCCAGAACATCATCCCGACCACCTTCTTCAAGACCAACACCTGGGCCGCTCCGTCACTGGGCGTGATCGGCGCTGTGTTCATCCTGATCGTCGGCCTGACCTTCCTCAACTGGCGCCGCCGCACCGCCCAGAACGCTGGCGAGGGCTACGGCGACAAGTTGCTCAACGAACCGGAACCCTTCACCCACGAGAAGCTCGCCAACCCGGTCATCGCAATCCTGCCGCTGTTTGTCGTCGGCATCTTCAACAAGGTGTTCACCAATGTGATCCCCGACATCTACGGCAAGATGCATGACCTCGTTCTGCCCGGCCTGGCCAAGCCAATCTCCACCGACGTGTCCAAGATCGCAGCCATCTGGGCCGTGGAGGCGGCGCTGCTGCTGGGCATCCTCTGCGTACTGGCGTTCGCCTTCAAGCCGGTGATGGAGAAATTCGCCGAAGGCTCAAAGGCCGCCGTCGGCGGCGCGCTGCTGGCCTCGATGAATACCGCCTCCGAATACGGCTTCGGCGCGATCATCGCCGCGCTGCCGGGCTTCATCTACATCGCCGACGCCCTCAAGGCGATCCCCAACCCGCTGATCAACGAAGCCATCAGCATCACCACGCTGGCCGGCATCACCGGCTCGGCCTCGGGCGGCATGAGCATCGCACTGGCGGCGATGGCGGAGACCTTCATCGCCAACGCCCAGGCGGCCGGCATCCCGCTGGAAGTCTTCCACAGGGTCGCCTCGATGGCTTCCGGCGGCATGGACACCCTGCCTCACAACGGCGCCGTGATCACGCTGCTGGCCGTCACTGGCCTGACCCATCGGCAGTCCTACGGCGACATCTTCGCGATCACCGTCATCAAGACCTCCGCGGTTTTCGTGGTTATCACTGCCTACTATCTTTTCGGTATCGTTTGAGCCGCGCCCGATAGCCAAAGGAGACCCGAAATGAGCCAAACCAAGCAGAAATTCTCACCACCGCAAGGCCGCAACACCGGCAAAGTGGTCAGCGCAGCCGACGCGGTCAAGCTGATCCGCTCGGGCGACACCCTCGCCACCACCGGCTTCGTCGGCATCGGCTTTCCCGAGAACATCGCCATCGCCCTTGAGCAGCGCTTCCTGGAAACCCGCGACCAGAGCAGCGACGGCCGCGGCAAGCCGGAGGGGCTGACCCTCGTCTACGGCGCCGGCCAGGGCGACGGCAAGGACCGCGGCCTCAACCACCTGGGCCACGAAGGCCTGGTCAAGCGCGTCGTCGGCGGCCACTGGGGCCTGGTGCCACGCCTGCAAGAGCTGGCCGTCGCCAACCGCATCGAGGGCTACAACCTGCCTCAGGGCGTCATCACCCACCTGTACCGGGACATCGCTGCCGGCAAACCCGGCACGCTGACCCGCGTCGGCCTCGGCACCTTCGTCGACCCACGCTTCGGCGGCGGCAAGGTGAACAGCTGCACCACCGAGGATCTGGTTCGCATCATGGAGATCGACGGCGAGGAATACCTGTTCTACAAGGCCTTCCCGATCAGCGTCGGCATCGTGCGCGGTACCACCGCCGACCAGGACGGCAACATCACGATGGAGAAGGAAGCCCTGACGCTGGAAGGCCAGGCCATCGCGATGGCGGTGCGCAACAGCGGCGGCATCGTCATCGCCCAGGTGGAACGCATCGCCGAATCCGGCTCCCTCAACCCGCGGCAGGTGAAGATCCCCGGCATACTCGTGGACTGCGTGGTAGTGGCCGAGCGCCCCGAGTGGCACATGCAGACCTTCATGGAGCAGTACAGCCCGGCCTTCTCCGGCGAGATCCGCATCCCGGTCACGTCCCTCGAGCCGATGGAGATGAGCGAGCGCAAGATCATCGCCCGCCGTGCGGCCATGGAGCTGATCCCCAACGCGGTGGTAAATCTCGGCATCGGCATGCCCGAAGGCGTGGCCGCAGTGGCAGCGGAAGAACGGGTCATCGACCTGCTGACCCTCACCGCAGAGCCCGGCGTGATCGGCGGCATTCCCCAGGGCGGGCTCAACTTCGGCGCGGCGGTCAACACCGCGGCCATCGTGGACCAGCCGAGTCAGTTCGACTTCTACGACGGCGGCGGCCTCGACATCGCCTTCCTGGGCCTCGCCCAGGCCGACGAGCAGGGCAACCTCAACGTCTCCAAGTTCGGCCCCAAGCTGACCGGCGCCGGCGGCTTCATCAACATCAGCCAGAACGCCAAGAAGGTGGTCTTCGTCGGCACTTTCACTGCAGGCGGCCTCGAAGTGACGCTGCAGGATGGTCAGCTGAAGATCCTCGTCGAAGGCAAGGCGGTCAAGTTCGTCAAGGAAGTGGAGCACCGCACCTTCAGCGGCGCCGAGGCCGTACGGCGCAAGCAGCCGGTGCTATACATCACCGAGCGCTGCGTGTTCGAACTGACACCGGACGGCGTCGAGCTGATCGAGATCGCGCCGGGCATCGACGTGGAGCGGGACATCCTCGCCCACATGGCTTTCAAGCCGATCATCCGCGGCACGCCCTGCCTGATGGATGAGCGCATCTTCCGCGACGTGCCGATGGCCCTGCGCCAGACCGTCCTGGCCACACCGCTGGAGTCGCGCTTCCATTACGACGCAGAGCAGAACCTGTTCTTCATCGACTTCGACAATCTCCGCCTGCGCCATCCGGGCGACATCGAGAAGATCCACGACCTCGTGGCCAGCATCCTCGACCCGGTCGGGCACAAGGTGCCGGTGGTGGTGAACTACCACGGCTTCGACATCCTCGACGAGCTCATCGAGCCTTACGCAAACATGATCAAGGGCTTGATGGAGACCCATTACACCCGCGTCACCCGCTATGCCACCAACCCGTTCCTGAGGGCCAAGCTCGGAGAAGCCCTGAATGCACGGCACGTTCCGCCGAAGATCTTCGACTCTGCCGAGGAGGCGCGTGCGGGGCTGACGGACGGCCAGTGAGGACTCCTCACCACAGCTGTCGCTGCAGTGCAACATAATGTGCGGCAGCGCACTGAATTTTTGCGCCCCTTCCGTCGTCCATATAAGAGCCTGTGCTATCGTTTTTCATAGGAGGCCACGGGAGGGATTCAATCTGGGGCTTTTACTGTTCATAACAACGCGTGGAGAAAACTATGGCTACAAAGCAAGAACAGCAATTCAACGAGATTCAGAAGAAGAACCTGGAAGCCGCCATGCGCCTGGCCCAGCTCTCCATCGAAAACTCCCAGCGCATCATGGAGCTGCAGGTCGGCACCGCCAAGTCCCTGTTCGAAGAAGGCGTCGCCAACGCCAAGGCCCTGTCCAGCGTCAAGGATCCGGCCGAAGCCCTGAACCTGCGTACCGCCTACGCCCAGAGCACCACCGAAAAGATGCTGACCTGCGCGCGCGAGATCGCCGAGATCACTGCCAAGACCCAGGCCGAAGTCGGCAAAATGGTCACCGAGCAGCTGACCGGCGGCGGCCAGGACGTCGTCAACTCCTTCCAGAAGCTCTTCAAGGGCCTGCCCATTGGCGACCACAACGCTCTGGGCTCCATCCAGAGCGCCATGGACACTGCCCGTGCCGCCTACGAGCAGATGACCAAAGCCTCCACCGAAGCTTTCCAGGCCTTCACCAAGCTGACCCCAAAGAAGTAAACGGTCCGCTGCAAGCATGCCGAACGGCGCCTCCTGGCGCCGTTTTCTTTTGGACAGCTCCACGCAGCAATACGCCTGTCACCCTAGCAGCGCAGTCTTTCCCTTCCATCCCCAGCGGAAGAGGATCATGACGGAAAAGACCCGCATCATCGACGCGCTAGGGGAGCCCAGCCTGCTCCTGCCTGCGCTACTGGCCGAGGCGCTGGGCGCCAACGACCGCGCCAAGTACTACCTCAGCCTGATCCAGACCGCGCGGGCCCACGCCTGCAATCCGGAACGGCCTCCCGCCTCCCTCGGCCTGGAGCGCGTCGCCGCCGGCATCGGCGACGAGAACCTGGACAACATTCCCGACAACAGCCGGCAGATCGATACCGACCTGTTCCACATTCCATCCGCCGACGCACTATGCGGACGTATTTCCGCCGAGCTGGAGAGCATGTTCGAGCCCATCCGCAACAGCGGCGAGGACGTCTCGGTACCCCTGGCGGCCCGCCTGGCCGCCCTCCATGCCCAGGCCTGGTGCGACAGCGCCGACACCCTCAGCGCGACCCAGATTCACCGCCTGACCTCCGGCGACCGGGAACGCGGCGACAGCGCCCACCTGCTGGTGATGGACATGCACAAGGTCCTCAACCGGCTGCAGGCCCGCATCGCCAGCGAGGACATCGACGGCGCGGCCACCTACGACACCGCGCCAGGCGACCGCCCGCTGATCGCCGCCTTCATGCGTGGCGTCAACGCCACCCGCCCCCTCAAGTTCGATCACCCCGGCCTCGGCACCACCGCCACCCGCAACGGCGGCCGGCTGATCCTGCAGAACGACATCGGCACGACGGACGCCCACGTCCTCGTGGTGCACGTGGAAAAGCGCTGTGTGACGCTGACCTACACCGACGTCCACATGCAGCGCCTGGTGTTCTTCCAGAGCCTCTTCGAGCACTGGGCAGTGAGCTGGGACGATACCCGCTCCCGCACCGACCGGGACCTGGAGGACGGCGTCTACCACATGGGCACCGGCCGCTTCACCGCCAACAATGAAGCCGGGCTGTGCGACTACCTGCAGTTCCTCGGCTCCCGGCTGGTCTTCCTGATCGACTGGAACCGCGCCCGCAAACGGCTGCGCCTGCTGCTGCCGAAGAAGGAAAGCCTGGGCCTGCTCAAGTGGGCCGCCGACGAGAACCTCGGCCACATGGGCTGGCTGCGGGCCGGCGGCGAACAACTCGTCTTCGACGCCCTCGCCTTCGCAGCACAGACACCGCCTGCCTTCGGCTCGCGCCTCGACGACATGCTGGAACGCAGCCGCGCCACTGCCTTCATGCAGTTCGTGCTGCGCGTGTGTTCGGAGAGCCAGCAGCAGGGCGAGCCGGAGGACATGCTGCGCGACCGCATCCATGCCGAGCTGGTGAGCTGCTTCCGCAGCACCCGCCACCAGCTCATCGACATCGCCGCCGAACATGCCGCACTGGCCGTCGAGCTCGCCAGCAGCGTGCGCGACAGTCTCCTCGACCTGCGCACGGCTGACGGCAGCTCGCGCATCGCCTTCAACGCCGAACGCGCCAAGGCGTGGGAACACCGGGCCGACGAGCTGGTCAACCTCGCCCGCGAGTTGCGGCACAGCGGCGGTGGCCAGAACGACTTCTACTGCACGCTGCTCGAAAGCGCGGACGACATCACTGACGAACTGGAAGAAGCGGCCTTCCACCTCAGCCTGATCCCCGGCACCCCGCCCTGCACCGCGCTGCTCGACGCGCTGGAAGGCCTGGCCGGCATGGTGGTCGGCAGCACGCAGGAATTCCTCAAGGCCCTGGAGTGCGCCCGCAACGTGCGCCGCGGTTGCCCGCGGGAAGAGCTGCAGGACTTCCTCGAAGCGGTGCACCAGATCATGGCTGCCGAGCGGCGGAGCGACGACGCCCATCGCAGCTTCAAGCGCGCCCTGATCGTCGCCGGCGACGCCTTTCCCCAGCGCTTCGCCAGCACCGAATGCGCGCGCAACCTCGAAGCCGCGGCAGACGCCCTCCTGCATACCGCCCTCAAACTCCGCGACCACGTGCTGGCCGCCATGCTGAGCGAGTAGACCATGGATCTCCAGGCACACATCTACGCCATCGGCCTGCCCGGTACGCGCATCGACGGCGCGGTCGACGGGATGGGCTTCAAAGCCTTCAATCTGGCCCGCATGGCCTCCATCGGCCTGCCGGTGCCGCAGGCCTTCATCCTCGGAACCGCAGTGCAGCAGGCACGGCGCGCCGACCCAGCCGGCTTCCGTGCCCCACTCCGCACCCTGCTCGAAAGCCAGATCGAGCGCCTGGAGGCGGCCTGCGGGCTGGAGCTCGGCTCCGGCCGCAAGCCGCTGCTGGTCTCGGTCCGTTCCGGCGCCCCGGTCTCGATGCCCGGCATGATGGACACCGTGCTCAACGTCGGCCTAACCGATGCCACGCTGCGCGGCCTCCTGCGCCTTACCGGCAACCCGCGCCTGGCCTGGGACTCCTACCGGCGCCTGATCCACCAGTTTGCCGAGGTGGTGCACCACGCCCCGCCGGAACCCTTCAACGCGGCCCTGCGGCTGGCCCTCGAACACGCCCGCGTCAGCCGCCCCACCGGGCTGGACTTCCGTGCTCTGGCCAGCGTGGCCCGCAGCTACCTAGACGTCTATGAAGGCATCGTCGGCCGGCCCTTTCCCCAAGATCCGCTGGAGCAGCTGCTCGCCGCCAGCGAAGCGGTGTTCGACTCCTGGCAGTCACCCCGCGCCGTCGCCTACCGCCAGCTGCACGGCATCGATGACAGCTTGGGAACGGCCGTCACCGTGCAACGGATGGTGTTCGGCAACGCCGGCGGTACGTCCGGCAGCGGCGTCGGCTTCACTCGCAATCCTGCCAACGGCGATCCCGCGCCCTACCTGGACTTCCGCTTCAACAGCCAGGGCGAAGACGTGGTGTCGGGCCAGCACTCGGCCTCCGACGCCACCCGCCTGGCCATCGTGCTGCCCCACGTACATGCCCACCTGCAGGCCCTCGGCACACTGCTCGAGCGGCAGTTCGGCGACGTGCAGGAATTCGAATTCACGGTTCAGGACGGTGTGCTCTACCTCCTGCAGACCCGCGACGCCAAGCGCACGCCGTGGGCGGCGCTACGCATCGCGGTCGATCAGGTGAACAGCGGCGCCTGGTCGCCGGCCACTGCCCTGGAACGGCTGGCCGGCGTAGACATTGACCAGATCGCACGCACCCGCCTCGTCGCCGATCCGCCCCTCGAACGCCTGGCCGCGGCCATCCCGACCAGCGTCGGCGTCGCCGCGGGCGCGATTGCCCTCGACGCGACCCGCGCCGTCCAGTATGCCGCCGCCGGCCAGGCCTGCATCCTCGTGCGCAATGACTTCAGTACTGCCGATCTGCCCGGCATCAAGGCCGCCGCCAGCATCCTGACGGCCCGCGGTAGCCGCACCGCCCACGCGGCGGTGATCGCCCGGCAACTCGGCAAGCCCTGTCTCGTGGGCTGCAACGAACTGGCCATCGACCTGCAGCAACGCACCGTCAGCTTCGGCGAACGCCGCCTGCAGGAAGGCGACGCCCTGACCGTGGACAGCGAGAACGGGCTGGTTTTCGCCGGTACCGGGCGCATCGAACGCGAGCGCCCGGACGCCTGGCTGGACACGCTGGCCACCTGGGCCTGCGTGGCCGGCCAAGCCCACTGAATCAGACCACGCTCAGCGCCGCGCTGCCCGCCGCCACGCGGGCAGTGACCGTGCGGGCGATCGGATTCGCGCTGGGGGCAGCAGCCCCCACCAAGCGATTGACCTGCTTGAAGACACAGGTGAGACCGCCCGGCGTCACCGTCACCACACCGTAGCCCTGGGCATCGGTGCTGACCCACTTGATCCAGGGGTTCCTCGAAATCCCGGCCAGTTGCTGCGCAAGGCCAAGCAACTGGGTCGAGAACGTCGGGTCGGCCTTCAGACCATTCAGAACCGCAGTCGTTGTCGCATCGAGGGACACCTCCGGCACGCCCTGCGCCGCCAGCGCCGAACGCACCCGCACGCGTGCCTGTTCGGCGAGCTGGTCAAGGCTCGGCGCCGCAGCGGCCATCGTGAAGTCGAACAGGTTGAAGCGCAGCTCCAGCGTCCCCACGCCGCTGACCGGCACCGACAGGGGGTAGTAGATCAGCGTCGCCAGATCGGGGCTGACCGACCCGACCGCATCGGCGTAGAAAGTGAACAGAGACTCGGAGCTGATGCCGGCGGTGACGAAATCCACCATCACCGGCTGCGGGCTGGCCGCGTCGAAATCGTCCATCACCACGCCGGCGTCAAAGCAGTGCAGGTCACCGGTCAGCGCCACCACATTGCGGATGCCGCCGGCCTTCAGGTGCGCCATCAGCGCCTTGCGCTCGGCGTTGTAGCCGTCCCACTGGTCGCAGTTGAACAGGAAGCGGGTGAAGTAACTACCCAGCGCCGCGGCCTTGCCGGACGACTGGATGAAGGACGAGGCGACACCCTTGGCCTGGATGTCGGGTTTGATGTAGCCGAAGGCGATAGCCTGCGCCGCCGCCGACACCTGGGGCGCCGTACCGCTGGCCGCACTGGCGGCACCGAAGGCGGCGACTGCGATGGCCGCCTGCGCAGCCGTCAGCCCGGCGCCAGTCGCCGCCGTGCCGGTGTCGCCGCCGCCGGCCGCCGCGGTCGCAATGGCCGTAGCCGCAGCAACCGCAACGGCCTGGCTGGCCCCGGCGGTCATCGCCGCCACCAGGGCCGACGCCACCGGCACATTGCCGCCGGTGGCCGACAGCGCACCCTGGATGCTGGTCGCCAGCGTGCTCACCGCCTGCAGCGCGAACAGCGTGGCGATCGCGTCGGTGCCGTCAAGCTGCATGCGCAGCAGGGACACCTCGTTGCACCACAGCTTCCAGGTGGCCGTCGAGTTGCTCATCGTGCTCTTCCACCACTCGCGCTGGGTGCGGCCGAGGATGGACACGTTGGCGAGCGGATCGTCCGCCGGCGCGGCCGCCATCTTGAGCGTCTCGAAGCTGTCCCGTGTCGTTTGCGACACCACGTAGCGGGCGCCGATCTGGCCAAGCTGGGCTCCCGTGGCCGGGTTCGGCAGCGCTTCGGGAATGATGTGGTCGGAGCGGAACATGCGCTCGTCCGTTACCACCAGGTGGGCCAGATTGCCCCACTGAATGTCTCTGTACAGGTGCACCGTATCGAAGCTGGCGATGCTCTCGTCCAGCTTCACATCGGCAGGCATGAACTCGAACCAGGCCCGGTTGGCCGCGCGGCGGCGGGCGCTCTGATGGGTGTTGTCGCCGCGTCGCGTGGCCGCGTCGTAGGTACCGTTGTCGTAGGTTTCGGCATCCCCCCAGCAGTCGTCTGAGAACTCGTGGTCGTCCCAGGTGGCGACGAAGGCGAAGCGCTCATGCACCGCCTGCAGGCGCAGATCGGTGCGGTATTTCTTGTACAGGTAGCGGTAGTCGGCCAGCGTATTGGCGTACTTCGCGCCACCACCGCTGCTGGTGGAGATGCCATCGGGCAGCACCAGGCGGTCGTGGCGGCTCTCCACTGCGCCGCTCTGGAAAGCTTCCCCGACGGTCTCGTAGATGTAGTCGCCGAGATGGACGATCAGGTCCACGTCCTCGTTGCGCGCGATGTAGTCGAAGGCCGCCCAGTGATTCACGCTCCAGTCCTGGCAGGTCATGAAGGCCAGGCGCAGCTGGTCCACGCTGGTGCCGCGGGCCGGCGCCGTGCGGAAACGGCCGACGCGGGAGCGGACCTCGCCGGCGATGAACTGGTAGTAGTAGAGGCCGCCCGACGCCAGGCCAGTGACCTTGTTGCGCACCGTGGCGTCGTAGCTCGCATACACCGGCACCTGGCTGTCCACCAGCAGGCGGCCGGCCAGTGCCGCAGTGCTGCCGAGCGCCGCGTCATTGTCGGCGTCTGTGACGATCAGGCGGATCGTCACATCGGCGGCCCCCGTTGCACTGGCCACATCGTCGAGACCGATGGGCACGACACGGGTCCACAGCACCACCCCTTCCGGCGACGGATCCCCCGAACCGACACTCTGCGGGAACTTCCAGTCGTTGCCGAGTGCACGCGGCGGCAGGCCCGAGCCGCTGCTTCCACAGCCGGCCAACCCGCCAACGGCCATCGAGATGGTCAGAAAACCACTGTTGCGGAGAAAGCTGCGGCGATCCATGGAGATGCTCCGGGGAAGGGGAAAACCCGCGAGCCTAGAGGGTGGCAGTTACACGCTTGTTGCACGGCAACAAGCGAACAGAAAAACCTTCGAAATCACCGACAGATAACGAATACGTCATAAGAAGATGACATCTTTTCTGGCTTTTACCAGGAGATTCCCATGTACAAATCCGCCCGCACCCCGTCCACCTCCTTCAGCCTCACGCCCGTTGCGCTGGCCTGTTGCAGCGTCCTGCTGCTGTCCGCCTGCGGTGGCTCCAACGACGACAACGGCCTGCCGACGCTGAACGGAGACGCTCCCCTCGTCGTCGCCCACCGCGGCGCCTCGGGCTACCTGCCGGAAGAAACCCTTGAGGCATACAGCATGGCCATCGACATGGGTGCCGACGTGGTCGAGCCGGATCTCATCTCCACCAAGGACGGTGTGCTGATCGCCCGCCATGACCCCAACCTGGCCTACAACACCGACGTGGCCAACCACCCCGAATTTGCGGCCCGCAAGAAGACCACCCAGGTGGACGGCGAAACCCAGACCGGCTGGTTCGCCAGCGACTTCACCCTGGCCGAGATCAAGACCCTCGGCGGCATCTCCACCGACGCCGAGCGCCCGCAGCAGTACAACGGCCTCTACAAGGTCATCACCTTCCAGGAACTCATCGACCTGGTGAAGGCCAGGAGCGCCGCTACCGGCCGCACGATCGCCGTCTACCCGGAAACCAAGAACCCCACCTACCACCGGGATCTCGGCCTGCCGCTGGAGGACAAGCTCATCGACCTGATCAACAAGGCCGGCTGGAACAGCAAGACCGCCCCGATCTTTGTGCAGTCCTTCGAGCCGAGCAGCCTCAAGTACATGCGCAGCAAGGGCCTGAACACGAAGATGGTGCAACTCATCGACGCCGACGATGTGAACCTCAAGACCGGTGCCCTCACCTACGCCATGCCCTACGACAAGCCCTACGACTGGGCCAAGGCTGGCGACAGCCGCCTGTTCAGCGCCATGGTCACCCCGGCCGGCCTCGCCGAGATCAAGACCTACGCCGACGGCATCGGCCCGTGGAAGCGCTACATCATCGCCGTCAAGGGCACGCTGGACGCCAGCGGCAACCTGACGGACATCAACGGCGACGGCAAGATCAACGAGGCCGACACGGTCAGCCAGCCCGCCACCACGCTGATCGCCGACGCCCACAAGGCCGGTCTATTCGTCCATCCCTACACCTTCCGCAACGAACAGCGCCGCCTCGCCAGCGACTACAAGGGCGATCCGCAGAATGAATACCTCGCCTACTACCGCCTCGGCGTGGACGGCGTGTTCTCCGACTTCGCCGACACCGCACTGGCCGCCCGCAAGGCCTACTTGAAGGAAATGGGCCGCTGATGCCTTGAGCCCGGCTGACGGACTCGACCTGGAGACTTTCCCCAATTTCTCCGTGGAGGCGAGTGAATTCGCCCCCACGGAGCGGGACCTCGGCAGTGGCACCTCCCAGAGCTTTCACCGGCCTTTCATGTAATCGCAATACATCACTGCCATATTTGCCGTCTTTGATGAATCCCCTTTGAAAATCCCCTTTCCCCCGGAGGCTTCCGAAGCATGTTGAAACCCGTCTTCCTCGCCGTCGCTGCAGCAACGGCACTCCTCGCCGGCTGTGGCGGCAACAGCAGCAGCCATGACGCGCCCAAGAACGTCATCTTCTTCCTCGGCGACGGCATGGGCATCAACACCCTGACCGCGGCACGCATCTACAAGGTGGGCGAAGACGGCGACCTGACCATCGATACCCTGCCGGAAACCGCCTTCGTCCGTACGTATTCCAACAACGCCCAGGTCACCGACTCGGCCCCGTCGATGGCGGCCTACATGACCGGCGTGAAGATGAATAACGAAGTCATCTCCATGACCCCGGAGACCTCCGCCTTCGACGCCACCGGCAAGAACTACCTCAACGGTACCGACAGCACCTGTCCCGCCACCGGCAACGGCAAGGCCGTCACCACCCTGCTCGAACTGGCCAAGGCCGCCGGCTGGGGCACCGGCGCGGTGACCACCACCCGCATCACCCACGCCACCCCGGCCGTCACCTATTCCCACATCTGCCACCGCGACGCCGAAAACAACATCGCCGCCCAGGCTGTGCCCGGCGGCACCGGCTACAACAGTGCCCTCGGCGACGGCGTGGACGTCCTCCTCGGCGGCGGCCGCCAGTTCTTCCTGCCCACCGCCGCCGGCGGCAAGCGCACCGACGGTCGCGACCTGACCGCCGAGTTCATGAACAAGGGCTACACCTACGTCAAGAACAAGACCGAGTTCGACGCGGCCGCGGCCAGCTCCACCAAGAAGCTCGTCGGCCTGTTCACCAGCAGCCACATGAGCTACGACATCGACCGCGACCCGGCCGTCGAGCCCAGCCTGGCCGAGATGACCACCAAGGCCATCGACATCCTGTCGAAAAACAACAAGGGCTTCTTCCTGATGGTGGAAGGCGGCCGCATCGACCACGCGCTGCACGAAACCACCGCCAGGAAGGCACTGCAGGACACCGTGGCCTTCGATGACGCGATCAAGACCGCCATCGCCAAGATGAAGACCATCGACGCGGACCTGTCCAACACCCTGATCGTCGTCACCGCCGACCACGACCACACCATCGTCCTCAACGGCTACGCCGCCCGCACCGGCGCCACCACCGCCAGCAACCCCGGCGTGCTCGGCCTGCTGAAGAACTTCGTCACCGGCGCGCTGAATCTGGACAGCTCCGGCAACCCCTTCACCATCATCGGCTTCGGCAACGGCGAAAACCGCCCGGCCACCCGCACCGCCCTCACCGATGCCCAGGTCGCCGACAAGAACTACCACCAGGAAGCCGCCATCCCGATGGCCGCCGGCAGCGAAACCCACGGCGGTACCGACGTGTTCCTCGGCGCCATCGGCCGCGGTGCGGACAAGTTCACCGGCGTCATCACCAACACCGAAGTCTTCAACCTGATCCGCCAGTCGGTCGGCCTGTAAGCGGAGCTCACCCACGATGAAAACCCACTTCAAGACCTGCGCGGCCGCCATCGCCCTGATCGGCGCCACCTCCTCCGCCTTCGCCGCCGGCGAAGCCACCAACGTCATCTTCTTCCTCGGCGACGGCATGGGCCCCACCACCGTCACCGCCAGCCGCATCTACAAGTACGGCGAGGCCGGCCAGCTGACGATGGAGAGCCTGAAGCGCACCGCGCGCATCAAGACCTACTCCAACGACGCCCAGACCACCGACTCCGCCCCGTCGATGGCCGCCTACATGACCGGCGTGAAGATGAACAACGAGGTGGTGTCCATGAGCGCCGACACCAAGGCCTACAACGGCGCCACCCCGTACGTGAACAGTGCCACCGGCGACAGCACCTGCCCGGCCACCGGTAACGGCACCGCAGTGCCGACCCTGCTGGAACTGTCCAAGGCCGCCGGCAAATCCGTCGGCGCGGTAACGACAACCCGCGTGACCCACGCCACGCCGGCCGTCACCTACTCCCACATCTGCCACCGCGACGGCGAGAACGACATCGCCGCCCAGTTCGTGCCGGGCTCCGGCAAGTTCAACGCGGCCCTCGGCAGTGGCGTGGATGTACTGCTCGGCGGCGGCTCCAGGTTCTTCCTGCCCACTGCCGCCGGTGGCAAGCGCACCGACGGCCAGGACCTGACCGCCCTGCTGAAGACCGCCGGCTACACCTATGTGAATACGGGCACCGCCTTCAAGGCCATCGACCCGGCATCCACCGGCAAGCTGGTCGGCCTTTTCAACAAGGACCACCTCAACTACGAGCTGGATCGTGCCAAGGCGGCCAACAACATCGACGAGCCCAGCCTCGCCGACATGACCGAGAAAGCCATCAAGATCCTGCAGAAGAACAGCAAGGGTTATTTCCTGATGGTCGAAGGCGGCCGTATCGACCACGCCCTGCACGGCACCAACGCCAAGCGCGCGCTGGAAGACACCATCGCCTTCGACGACGCCATCAAGCGCGCCCTGAGCCTGGTGGATCTCAAGAACACGCTGATCGTCGTCACCGCCGACCACGACCACACGATGACCATCAACGGTTACTCCCACAAGGGCAACCCGATCCTCGGCAAGGTCACCGACATCACCCAGACCACCGTCCAGGGCAAGCCCGTGCTGGCCAACGCGGCCGACGGCAAGCCCTACGGCACCCTGGTCTTCGGCAACGGTGGCGGCCCGCGCAAGGCCGTCCGCGACGACCTGACCAGCGTGGACACCACCGCTGACGACTACATCCAGGAAGTCGGTGTGAACCTCGGCGCCGTCGGCAACGAAACCCACGGCGGCGGCGACGTGATGCTGTTCTCCACCGGCGCCGGCAATGCCGGCTTCAAGGGCACCATGGTCAACACCAAGGTCTTCGGCCTGGTGAAGTCCGCCCTCGGCCTCTGATCCCTACCGAGCCATCCAGGGGGGCTGCCCTAGCTTGAAAAACTGGCCCCTTTTTCGCCCGACCTTCCCAGGTCGGGCTTTTTTCTTTTCCCCCGACATCATGAAACGATTGCTTCCCGCCCTACTGGGCGCCCTCCTCGCCGCCCCGGCCCTCGCCGACGATCTGGCCCTCAAGGTCGAACACGACATCACCACCCTTGGCGCCGACGGCGTGACCCACATCGTGCGCTTCGGTGAACGCCTGGTCCGCCGCGACAACCAGAGCTGGGTGGAGCGCATCCTGCCGGCCCACGCCCACGAAGCCGAGGACCACAAGGCCGGCGACAAGAACCACAAGCACATGGACACCTCCGCCGCTGCCCGCTGGGTTCAGCGCGGCAATGACGGCAAGCTGCGCGTGCGCATCGTCAATGAACACGAAAAGATGGTCGTGGACATCGCCCCGGTGGATTACACCAACATCGGCTTCGACGGCAAATGGAGCACCGCCAACCAGTTGCTCGACCCGGAGCAGATCAAACGCATGAAGGCCAGCAGCCGCAGCGCACCGGCCGGCACCCGCTGGTACGAAGGCGGCACCGCCCAGACCCGCGTGCAGGTACTGTGGGACGAGAAGGAGCAATACCCGCGCCGCATCGAATCGACCAACCAGGCCGGCACCAACCGCAGCACGATGATCGCCACCCGTGAGGCGATGCCCACCAAGCTGCCATGGACGCGTCTCGACGGTTATGTTCAAAAGGAATATTCCGATCTGCTCGACTGAGTCCCCCGGCCGCACCGAAAAATGCTATTTATATAAACAGACACCCGGGCCGCGGAGGGAGAACATTCGCATGAAGACCCGGGTGCCGCGCAGGGCATTCCTGCCTCTACCCAAGCATGAAAGGTACGGCCATGAGCAATTACGGAAACCACGAAAGCTACCAGCTCGATCACTTCGCACTCGACATCACGCCTTACGTCACCCGGGAACTCAATCCCCATGAAGCCGGCACGGCCGTCCAGTACGGCGCCGACTTCAAGGTCCGCTTCACCCGCCAGGGCAGCCACGAGCACAAGCTCGGGCTGCTCCAGCTCATCCGGCCGCAGACCCAACTGTTCGCCCACACGGTCGTCGGCGACTGGAACGTGGACAAGCAATACCCCGACGACGACACCGCCATCGTCCTCGAGCAATGTCTTTACGGCAGCGACGGCGTGAAGATCGGCACCCACTCGGCCACCTACGCCGGGCACGAGATGCGCCGGTTCGGCGAGAGCGAATGCTGGCTGATCGACACCCCGCGGGAAATCAACGGCAACTTCGAACGGGGCGTATTCACCGGCCTCACCAACACCAAGTTCGCCAACTACGTGGTCGAACTCGACGGCCCCATCGGCCGCCTCTTCAACACCGGCATAACCTGGGGCTACTCCGTGCAGCAGGACGGCAACCGCCCTGGGAACTTCGACCTGCACGTGCTCGAACCGCGCCCCATCCAGCTTACGGAGCACAACGAGCATCTCGCTGCCATCAGCAGCTTCCTCAACGTTCCCAAGGGCAAGCTCGCCGAGCTGATCCGCTGATCCCGTCGGCATGGGACGGCGCGCGGCCGGTGGTCACGCCCGCGCAACATTGGCGGGCTATCTTCTCGGCGTTTCAAGCATGTGGCTCGAAACGCCGGCCCACCAGACCCACGCCCTCCCATGCCGATCACCGCCACGCCAGCCCGTCTGGCGCGCTTCGCTGCCCCCATCCTGCTTGCTGCCGGCCTGAGCGCCTGCTCCCCGACCCAACTGGTCATGCGCGGCGTCGCCGACCAGCTGGCCGCCCAGGGCCAGTCCAGCGAGGATGACCTGGAGCTGGCCCACGAAGCCAGCGCCTTCTACCTCAAGCTGTCCGAATCGGTGCTGCGCCAGCAGCCCGGACACGCCCCGCTGGCCGCCGCCGTCGCCGGCGGCTTCACCCAGTACGCCTACGCCTTCGTCGCCTTCGAGGCCGACCGCCTGGACGCCACCGACGCCAAGGCCGCCCAGCGCCTGCGCGAGCGGGCCGCCCACCTGTACCGGCGCGGCCGGGACCACGCTCTCGCCGCCCTCGAAACGGCCCAGCCCGGCTTCCGCCAGCGCCTGGCCGACCCGGCCCAACTCGCGGCTCTGCGCCTCGCCCCCGAACAGGTCGCCCTCGCCTACTGGGGCGCCGCCTCCTGGGGCGGCCTGATCTCCCTGTCCAAGGACGATCCCGACATCGTCGCCGACCTGCCGCTGGCCATCGCGCTGGCGCAGCTTGCGTGGCGTGCCGACCCGACTTTTGGTGGCGGCAGCCTGGCCGGCCTGATGGGAACCTTCGAAGTCGCCCGCCCCGGCGGCAGCCGCCAGCAAGCCCTGGCCTATTTCGACGAGGCCCTGCGCCTCGGCAACGGGCGCAATGCCGGTGCCTTCGTCGGCAAGGCCGAGGGCATCGCCCAGCCGGCCGGCGACAAGGCCGCCTTCCTCGACCTGCTCCAGCAGGCCGTCGCCATCCAGGATCCGCCGGGCAGCCCGCTGGCCCTGTCGAACGAAGTCATGCGCCGCCGCGCGCGCTGGCTGATCGAATCCGCCGACGACCTGTTCTGACGCCAGCCCAGACCCAACACTGCCCAGTTCACGCTGCCCCCTCCGGGCCGCCCTCAACGCACTGAAAGACTTCCCATGTTCAAGCTCCGCCGTCTCGCCGCTCTTGCCCTCGGCCTGTTCGTCAGCGTCAACGTCCTTGCCGCCGGCCAGCTGCGCATCGGCACCCTGGCCCCGAAGAACTCCCTTTACCACCGCCAGCTGATGGAGGTCGGCGAAGCCTGGCGCACCGCCCAGGGCGACGGCGCCAAGTACGTGATCTACCCGGACGGCAGCCAGGGCGGCGAGACCGACATGGCCCGCCGCATGCGCATCGGCCAGCTGCAGGGCGCCCTCCTGTCGGTGGTCGGCCTGCGCGAGATCGAGCCGTCCATCGCCGCGCTGCAGAACATGCCGCTGCTGTTCCGCAGCTGGGAGGAGGTGGACTACGTGCGCGAGAAGATGCGCGCCGGTATGGAAAAGAAGTTCCTCGACAAGGGCTTCGTCGTGCTGGCCTGGGGCGATGCCGGCTGGGTGCGCTTCTTCTCCAAGGAGCCGGCCCTGCGCCCCGACGACTACAAGAAGATGAAGTTCTTCGCCTGGGCGGGTGAGTCGGAGCAGCAAGAGATCATGAAGAGCCTCGGCTACACGCCGGTGCCGCTGGAAACCTCCGACATCCTGCCGTCGATCCAGACCGGCATGATCAACGCGGTGCCCGCCACACCCTATTTCGCGCTGGCCAGCCAGGTCTACAACACCGCCCCGCACATGCTCGACATCAACTGGGCGCCCATCGTCGGCGCGCTGGTGGTCACCAAGAAGAGCTGGGACGAGATGAGCCCCGCGGCCCAGGAAGCCCTGCGCAGCGCCGGGGCCAAGGCCGGCCTGCAGATGCGTACCAAGGCCCGCCAGGAAGTGGACGAAGCCGTCGAAGCCATGAAGAAGCGCGGCCTGCAGGTGCACAAGCCCAACGCCGAGCAGATGAAGGAATGGAACGACCTGGCCGACAAGCTCTACCCGCGCATCCGCGGCAAGATGGTGCCGGCCGACACCTTCGACGAAGTCTTCGCGCTGCTGAAAGCCTACCGCACCGGCAAGCGCTGACCCCTGATCACCTCCCATGCGCCGCCTGCTCTCCTTCGACGAAGCCATCGCCTCCACCGCGCTGGCGCTGATGACCCTGATCCCGCTGATCGAGATCGCCCTGCGCCCGCTGCACGGCAAGGGCATCGACAACGCACCGCTGCTGGTCCAGCACCTGGGCTTCGCGCTGGCCATGTTCGGCGCCCTCCTCGCCGAACGGGGCGGACACCTGACCAGCCTCGGCAACGGCTTCGCCACCTCGCGCAATCCGGTTGTCCGTGCGGCGTCGACGGTGTTCGCCAAGGGCAGCGCCGCGGTGCTGTGCGGCATGCTCGGCAGCGCCAGCTGGAACTTCGTCGCCAGCGAACTGGAAGCCGGCCGTGAGCTGGCCTACGGCATACCGGTGTGGGGCGTGCAGGCCCTGATGCCGGCTGGCTTTCTGCTGCTGGGCCTCAAACTGGGCAGCCGCTGCTCCCGTAGCCGGATCGCCGGCCTGCTGCTCGGTCTTGCGCTGACCGCCGGCGGCTTCGCCTTCGCCCGCCATTTTGACGACGCCACGCTGCCACTGGCACCGCTGGCCCTGTGGCTGGTGCTGGCGCTGCTGGCCGGCGCGCCGATCTTCACCGTCCTCGGCGGTCTGGCGCTGGCCCTGTTCTGGTCGGAGGGGCAGCCACTGGCTTCCGTGCCCCTCAGCCATTACCAGATCACCGTCAATCCGTCCCTGCCGGCCCTGCCGCTGTTCACGCTGGCCGGCCTGGTCTTCGCCCGCAGCGGTGCGGCCGGCCGCCTCGGCGCGCTGTTCACCGCCAGCTTCGGCGGCAGCGTCACCGGCACCGCCATCGCCGCGGCGCTGCTATGCTCCTTCTTCACTGCCTTCACCGGCGGCAGCGGCGTCACCATCCTGGCCCTCGGCGGGCTGCTGCTGCCGCTCTTGCGGGACGCCGGTTTTCCGGAACGCAAGGGCATCAGCCTGGTAACCAGCGCCAGCGCGCTGGGTGTGTTGCTGGCGCCATCGGTGCCGCTGATCATGTACGCGATCATCGCCCGCGTGCCGATCAACAGCATGTTCCTGGCCGGTATCGTCCCGGCGCTGGTGATGGTGGTCTTCCTGCTGATCATCGGCGGCTACCTGCGCCGCGGCGGCGTCGCCATGATGAGTGCGGAACGCCCCCGGCCCGACGCCCGCGCGGCGCTGTCCGCCGCCTGGGCGGCCCGCTGGGAGATCCTCGCCCCGCTGGTGGCCATCGGCTCCCTGGTCAGCGGCGTGGCGACGCCCACCGAGAGCGCAGCCCTCACCGCCGCCTACGCGATCCTCACCCAGGCCATTGCCCACCGGGAGCTGGACTGGGCGCTGCTGCGCCGCTGCCTGGCCGACTGCGCCCAGGTCATCGGCGGCGTGATGCTGATCCTCGGCATGGCGCTGGGCCTCACCAACTACCTGGTGGACGCCGGCATTCCGGATGCCGCCGTGGAATGGGTGCAACAGGCGCTGCCCAACAAGTTCGCCTTCCTGGTGGCGCTCAACGTGTTCCTGTTCCTCGCCGGCGCGCTGATGGAGATCTACGCCGCCATCGTCGTACTGGTGCCGCTGCTGCTGCCGGTAGCCACCAGCTATGGCATCGATCCGGTGCACTTCGGGGTGATCTTCCTGGCAGTAATGGAAATGGGCTTCCTGTGCCCGCCGGCCGGCATGAACATCTTCTTCGCGTCGGCGATGTTCGCCAAACCGATCCGCGAGGTGGCGGTGTCGGTGCTGCCGGCCCTGCTGGCGATCTTCCTCGGCGCGCTGGCAATCTCCTGGCAGCCGTGGCTGGCCACCGGGCTGCCGACGCTGCTCAGCCACGCCGGCAACTGAACGCGACGCGGGGCGCCTGGGCGCCCCGCAATCAACCAGGCGCTGTGCGCCCACCTCTCAGCCCGCCTTCTTCGCCTCGGGCTTCTTCTCGGCCACCGACGCGACGACCACCGCGTCCCCGTCGACCAGGGAGTCGGCCGGATTCAGCACGATCCGGTCGTCGGCCTTCACGCCGCTGCCCAGTTCCACTTCCACCCCCAGCTCGCGCTTGATGGTGACAGCCTGCAGATGCACCTTGCCGTCGCTGCCGACCACCGCCACCCGCGGCCCTTCCGGGCGGAACAGCAAGGTGTTGCTGGGTATCCGGAAACTCGGCTCACCGGCCGTTGCCGGGGCCTTGATGTCCACCCGTGCATAGGCGCCGGGCAGCAGCTCACCCTTTGGGTTGGGCAGGTTGATCTCCACCTGCAGCGTACGGCTGGCGGTGTCGATGGCCTTGGCGGTACGCACGATGCTGCCGGAGAACACCCGGCCCGGCCACTCGGCAAGACTCACGCTGGCCTTGTCGCCGGGCTGCACGCGGCGGGTAAAACCCTGGGGCACCTGCACGTAGATGCGCAGCGGGTCGCTGCGGGTCAGCACGAAGAGCTGCTTGCTGCTGCCGCCCGCGTCGATGAGGTTGCCCACATCCACCGTGCGCTTGGTGATCACGCCGGCGAACGGCGCTACCACCTGGTTGTAATCCAGTTGCTTCTGCAGGCGCTGGACCGTCGCCGCGGTCAAGGCATTGGCCGCATTCGCCTGGGCATAGGCATTGCGGCGTTCTTCCACCTCCTGTTGAGAGACGGAGTCGAGCTTGCGCAGGCCTTCCCAGCGCTCGACCGAACTCTTGGCCAGCGCTAGTGCGGCTACGGCCTGGGCGTGCGCCTGCTTGGCCTCGACCAGTTGCTGGGCCACTTCCGGCGTGTCGATGCGGGCCAGCAGTTCGCCCTGCTTCACGCCGTCGCCGATGTCCTTGTACCAGGCGGCCAGGTAGCCGCTGGTCCGCGCGTAGATCGGCGCCTCCGTATACCCCTGCAGCGTGCCGGGCAGGCTCAGTACGTTCTCGCTGCTGCTGTCCTTCGGCGAGACCACGCTCACATGGCGGGCAGCATGGATGTCCGCCGCCGTGGCCAGATCGCGGGCGGTGGCCGAGCGATGGACGACGACACCGGCGAGGCCAGCCCCCAGCACCGCAAGCCCCACCAGGGCCACGTTGCGGGTGCGCTTGAGCAGGCGCAGACGGTGAATGCCCTGGGCACCCTCATGCGCGTGCAGGCCATGGATGCCGATACTGGAATGGCGGTTGTCAGTCATGTCAGGAATGTCCTTCGGCAAGGCCGCCCTGGGGCAGCTGCGGCCGGGCGGCGGCCCGGCGGGCGAGATATTGATGCACCGAGGCAAACACCAGCGGCACGAAAACCAGTGTGGACAGCGTGGCGAACAGCAGGCCGCCGATCGCCGCACGGCCGAGGGGCGCGTTTTGCTCGCCGCCCTCGCCGAGGCCGATGGCCATCGGCAGCATGCCCATGATCATCGCCAGCGCGGTCATCAGCACCGGGCGCAGGCGGGTCGCACCGGCCTCCAGCGCCGCCGACAGCGGTGGCTCGCCGGCCAGCAGGCGCTGGCGCGCGAAGGACACCATCAGGATGCTGTTGGCGGTGGCCACGCCGATGGTCATGATCGCCCCGGTCAATGCCGGCACGCTGAGCGTGGTGCCGGTCAGCATCAGCATCCAGGCGATACCAGCCAGGGCCGCCGGCAGCGCCGTGATGATGATGAAGGCGTCCACCCACGACTGGAAGTTAACCACGATCAGCAGATAGACCAGCACGATGGCCATCACCACACCGATGCCGAGGCCGATGAAGGACGAGTTCATCGTGCGGGCCTGGCCGCGCAACGTGACCTTGCTGCCCTTCGCCAGCTGCGGCTTGAGCTCCTCGACGATGCGTTCCACGTCGGCCACCACCGAGCCCAGGTCGCGCCCGCGCACGCTCACGTAGAGGTCGATCACCGGCTCGATGTTGTAGCTCGATACGATGGCCGGCTCCCGTGCCGACGACACCTGGACCAGGTTGCTGAGCAGCTGGTTGGGCACGCCGTTGGCCCCGGCCACCGGGATCTGCAGCAGTGAATCGACCGAGTCCACCCGGTACTGGGGCGCCTGCACGGAGATACTGTAGGACACCCCGTTCTTCGGATTGAGCCAGAAGCTGGGCGCCGTCTGGAAGCTGCCGGACAGCGGGATCAGCACGTTCTGCGCCACGTTGGCGGCGCTCAGGCCCATCTGCTGCAGGCGGCTACGGTCCATGTCGAGGCGCAGGGACGGCTGGTCGAGGCGCTGGTGGATATGCACGTCCACCGCCCCCGGCACCTGGCGCACCGCCTTCTCGACCATGGCGGCAAAACGGTAGTTGTCCTGCAGCTTGTTGCCGGCTACCTGTACGTCGATGGCCGCCGGCAGGCCGAAGTTGAGGATCTGGGTCACCACGTCGGCGGGCTGGAAGAAGAACTCCACACCGGGGAAGCGGCGCGGCAGTTCCTCCCGCAGGCGGTCGATGTAATGGGCCGAAGAGCCGTGATTCTCCTTCAACGCGATCTGGATCTCCCCATCCAGCGTGCCGATGGTGCCGGCATTGCTGTAAGACAGGTTGATGCCGCTGTAGGGCAGGCCCAGGTTGTCGAAGATGGTTTCGAGTTCCTCCGCCGGGATCTGCTCGCGGATCACCGCGTCGATGCGGTCGGCCAGGCGCGCCGTCTCCTCGATGCGGGTGCCGGTCGGAGCGCGGAAATGCAGGCGGATGATGCCGGCGTCGGCCGCCGGAAAGAAGTCGCGCCCGAGGAAGAAATACAGCCCCGACGACAGCACACAGCCCCCCAGGAAGATCGCGATGAAGCTGCGGCGGCGCGGCAGCAGTGCGCTCAGCAGCACGATATAGCCGCCGCGCATGCGCTCGAAGCCGGCATCGAAGCGCCGGTACACCCGCTGCAGTAGGTTGTCCGGCGCTGCTGCGCCATGCTGCATGTTCTTCATGAACAGCAGGGCCAGCGTCGGCACCAGCGTGCGCGACAGGATGTAGGAGGCGATCATCGCGAAGATCACCGCCTCGGCGAGCGGCACGAACAGGAAGCGTGCCACGCCGGTGAGGAAGAACATCGGCACGAAGACGATGCAGATGCACAGCGTAGACACCAGAGCCGGCACCGCGATTTCTCCTGCGCCTTCGCGGATCGCGGTTTCCAGGTCGTGTCCCAGGTGCAGGTAGCGCTCGATGTTCTCGATGGTCACCGTCGCATCGTCCACCAGGATACCCACCGCCAGCGCCAGGCCGCCGAGGGTCATGATGTTGATGGTCTGACCCAGCGCGTAGAGCACGATGATCGACGACAGCACCGACAGCGGAATCGAGATCGCGATGATGCAGGTGGTGCGCCAGTTACCGAGGAACAGCAGGATCATCGCCGCGGTGAGGCAGGCGGCGATCAGGCCTTCATGCACCACACCGGAGATCGCCGCCTTGACGAACACCGACTGATCGAACAGCGGCGTGACCTGGATGTCGTCGGGCAGGCTCGGCAGCGCATCCGCCAGGGCCACACGCAGCGCGTCGATGACCTGCAGCGTGGACGCCCCGCCGCTCTTCAGCACCGACTGCACGACGCCCCGGTTGCCGTCCATGCGGACGATGTTGGTCTGCGGCGAGAAGCCGTCGCGCACCGCC
This sequence comes from Zoogloea sp. JDB1, assembly GCF_056724025.1. Taxonomy (NCBI): domain Bacteria; kingdom Pseudomonadati; phylum Pseudomonadota; class Betaproteobacteria; order Rhodocyclales; family Zoogloeaceae; genus Zoogloea; species Zoogloea sp. JDB1. Next base: position 3,192,498 of record NZ_CM161496.1, on the reverse strand, counting down.
GCCACATCGCGGAGATAGATGGCTTGGCCGTTGCCGACACGCACCGGCAGATCGTTAAGCTCCTCCACCGTGCGCGTCGAGCCGTTCATCTTGACGTTGAACTCGGTCTCGCCGAGCTTGGCGGTACCGCCGGGCAGGATCAGGTTCTGCGCGCTGATCGCATTGACCACGTCGAGGGGCACCAGGCCCTTGGCCTGCAGCGCGCTGCTGTCGATGTCCACCGACACCACCCGGCTCTTGCCGCCGTAGGGGTAAGGCATGGCGATGCCCGGGATGGACACCAGCTTGGGCCGCAACGTGTTGAGCATGGTGTCGAACAGCGACTGTTCGGGCAGCGATTTGCTCGACACGCCGAGCTGGATCACCGGGATTGCCGACGCGGAATACTTGATCACCAGCGGCGGACTGATCCCCGGTGGAAGCTGGCGCAGCGCCCCGCCCTCCGTCGAGGCGATCTGCGCCATCGCGGTATCGACACTCGCGTTGGGCTGCAGGAACACCTTGATGATCGCGATTCCGTTGTAGGACTGGGACTCGAAATGCTCGATGTCACTGACCGTGGTGGCCAGCAGGCGCTCATTGGGCGTCGTGATGCGCTGGGCCATCTCCTGCGGTGACAGGCCGTTGTAGCTCCAGATGATGCTGATCACCGGGATGTTGATCTCCGGCAGCACGTCGGTGGCAATGCGCAGCAGCACCAGCGGCGTGGCCAGGAAGATGAGCAGCGCCATCACGATGAAGGTGTAGGGGCGCCGCAGGGCGATATTGACGATCCACATGATCTAGGCTGGTTGGGTCAGCGCCCGATAAGCGGCAGGGACGGTTGGGAGGAGATTGACGACGAACGGCGCACCGACACAACAACAGTATCGGAGTCTGGAGAAATGGTCAGGAGCGGATTTACAAACGTCGGACGGAGACCATTCGATAGCAGCAATTGCGCCACCTTCGCAGACCCGCCCCAGACGCGGAACCCGGGGCAGAAACGACGACGGACTGCGGGGAAATCAACATTCCGCCAACAGTCCGCTGTTGATCGGCGCACAGATGGCTCAGTCCCAGGCGCCCCAGCGGGCCGCCGCATCGTCATCCGCCTCGCGGGCATCCACCCAGCGCCCGCCCTCCGGCGTGTCTTCCTTCTTCCAGAACGGCGCGCGGGTCTTCAGGTAGTCCATGATGAACTCGCAGGCGGCGAAGGCGTCGCCCCGGTGGGACGAGGCCACACCGACGAAGACGATGCGCTCGCCGGGCACGAGCCGCCCGAAGCGGTGGATCACCCGCGTGCCGAGCAGGCTCCAGCGGCCGTTGGCATCTGCGATGATGGCATCGAGGGACTTCTCGGTCATGCCGGGATAGTGTTCGAGAGTCATCGCCGATACCTCGCTCCCCTCCCCGCTCAGCTTGTCGGCGCGCACCAGGCCGACGAAGCTGGCCACCGCGCCCACCCCGGCACGGCCGGCGGACAGCGCCGCGATCTCCGCGCCGACGTCGAAGTCGGCCTCCTGGACCGACACCGAGTCGGATTGCCGCTGGGTATCACTCATGTCAGCCTCCGGTGACCGGCGGGAAAAAGGCGATCTCGTCCCGGTCCGTCACCGCCACGTCGGCGCCAACCATTTCCTGGTTGATCGCCGCGCGCACATTGCGGCCTTCGCCGAGGGCTTCCCACACCCCGCCGCGGTGGGCCAGGTGGGCACGCAGGTCGCCCAGCGTGGCGATGTCGGCAGACAGCGTGAGGGTTTCGTGGGAATACCCCAGGGTTTCCCGCAGGCTGGCGAAATACAGGACCTTGACGCTCATGACAGTAGTTCGGAATAAGGAATGAAACGCACCCGGTCGCCGGCCTTGACGACCTGTCCGGAGGGATTGTCCACGAGGCCGTCGGCCCACACGGTGGAGGTGAGCACGCCGGGCCCCTGGTTGCGATACAGCTCGACACGGCCATCGGCCCCCAGGCGCGCGCGCAGGAACTCCCGGCGGCGGTCGGGCTTGGGCCAGTCGAAGGCGGCCTCCAGCGGAATGGCCTTGGGCAGGCAGTCCTTGACGCCCTGGGCACGCAGCACGAAGGGCCGCACCAGCAGGATAAAGGTGACGAAGCTCGACACCGGGTTGCCAGGCAGGCCGATGAAGGCCGCGCCGGCGCCGCCGGCCGGATCGTTCACATGGCCGTAGGCCACCGGCTTGCCTGGTTTCATGGCGATCAGCCAGGAATCCAGCCGCCCTTCGGCCGTCACCGCCGGCTTGATGTGGTCCTCCTCGCCCATCGACACGCCGCCGCTGGTGACGATCAGGTCGTGGCGACTGGCTGCATCGCGCAGCGCGGCACGGGTCGCGTCGAGTTTGTCGGGCACGATGCCCAGGTCGCTGACCTCGCAGCCGAGGGCCTCCAGCAGACCGCGCAGCACGTAGCGGTTGGAGTTGTAGATGGCGCCGGGCGGCAGCGGCTCGCCGGGCATCACCAGCTCGTCGCCGGTGGAGAACAGCGCCACCCGCAGGCGCCGCAGCACCGGCAGCGTCGCGCAGCCCACCGACGCGGCAAGGCCCAGCATCTGCGGATTGAGGCGCACGCCGGCGGACAGCACGGTGCTGCCCTGGGCGATGTCCTCACCGGCGCGGCGCACCCACTCGCCGGGCTTGGGCAGATGGTTGATCACCACCCCGTCGCCGTCCGCTTCGCACAGCTCCTGCATCACCACCGCATCGGCGCCGGCCGGGATCGGCGCACCGGTGAAGATGCGCGCCGCGGTGCCGCGGGCCTGCGTGTGGCCGACGCTGCCGGCCGGGATGCGCTGGCCGATGACGAGGCGCGTGCCGGCGGCCGGTAGATCGGCCGTGCTCACCGCGTAGCCATCCATATGGGAATTGTCGAGGGGCGGCACGTTGAGGCCGGATACCTGGTCGGCGGCCAGCACGCGGCCGAGGGCCGCCGACGTAGGCACCGTGTCGACGGCCGTCACCGGCTCGGCGGCGGCCAAGAGCGCGTCGCGCACCTCTTCGAAAGGACGCAGGGAAGTATTCATAGGAGCCCCTGATGGTGGAGGATGAAATCGGCCACGGCGGCCGCATCGTTGAGATTCAGACAGGTCATGGGGGCATCGAGTGCCACGTCGCTGGCGATCGCGACGACGGACGGATTGTCGGGATACTGCAGCGGACGGCCATGGGCCGGGCGATAGACCTCGATCTTGGGTATCGGCACCGCCTTGAAGCCTTCCACCAACACGATGTCGCAGGGCGACAGGCGTTGGAGTTGGGCGCTCAGATCGGGTTCCGTCTCGCCGCGCAATTCGTGCATCAGCACCCAGCGCTCGTCGGACACCAGCAGGATCTCGCTGGCCCCCGCCTCCCGGTGGCGCCAGGAATCCTTGCCCGGCTTGTCGATGTCGAAACCGTGGTGCGCATGCTTGATCACCGACACCCGGAAACCCCGGGCGGTGATCTCCGGAATGATCTTCTCGATCAGCGTGGTCTTGCCCGAACCGGACCAGCCGGCGAAACCGAATACCTTCATGACCCGCGCCACCAACGGATTGACAGGCGCGGGATTGTAGCAAGGGGGCGGCGGAGACGACCCATGAGAGTTCCTGTTGGGGCCGGTTCATTCGCCGCAAGAACTTCCACAACGACCCTTGTACGGACGACTTGCCGTTCTCACAGGCCAGGAATGCTTGCACGACCTCATCGCGGGAACCAAGGTTGTCTGGGTCAGGGTCGCCGAGGATATTTCCGATAGGTGAATGCGCCGGCAGCCAGACGTGAAGACCAAAGGGGTAAATCAGTGCCCCTTAACGCCATGCCCATGCGCGCGGCCGGCAGCCTCAAACTCCTCCAGTTTCACGGTGAGCTTCTCCACCATTTGAACAGCGTCTTTCAGGTAGTCCCGAATGAAATACACCTCTACTTCAAGGCTTTCTGAAAAGGGGAGTGTGAGATAGCAATCATCATACAAACCACCACGTTGATCACTGCAACGAATCAAGAAAATCATACGACTATCTTTCACATATTCATAGTAAACCGTATCCATATGAGGCTTTCCATTGTCCTCCCTCATACTTTTCACAAAATCCGCCCCATACTTTCCAGTATCCTTTTCCGCATTTTTTTCATTGTACACAGACCACAACTCACGATACTTCCTCAATCCAATCATGGCCTGATCAGACGGCTCCTCGACATAATCCTTCCACCTCTCTTCATGCGACTTTTTATAATAGGCCTGCCACGATTTTCTATTTCCCCATATCGTTATACTCAAATTTCTCTGAATACCTTCCTTTGGGTACATTTCCTCATTTCTTTCCGGACTCCAGGGCTGCACATCGGGAATCGTCGCATGGAGCATGATGCAGCAGATGGAGCCATCCGTTGCATTGTTCGCATATCCCTTCAGCCAGCTCTTCTCCGGAATCAGGAAGGCCGTGCCGTCGATCGGGATATATGAGTATCCGTTCTTACTTTCCACCGGGCTGGGATTATCGGCCCCCTTGCAGCCGGCAAGAAGACCGACCGCCATCAGCACCTTGCAGCAAGCCAGCAAAGCCCGCGCAGTTCTCGCTTTCATAGCATCGAAACCAATCGGATCAAGCATCACTCGGCAACCTCAAGAGAGAGAAGAAACTGCAGAACACGCCTTGTCTATACATCCAGGGTCAACGTGTACTCCGTTGCCCTCGCATAGACTCCTCCATCCTTATAGGCCGTAAGCGCATCCTTCAAGTCCGAAAGAATATCGGCTCGCTTGTCCTCAAGGTGTGGAGGAATTTCGATACTGCGAACTCTCTTGTGGCCGTGACACACCCCTCCCGTAGGCCCACTTGTGCTCAGATTTTCCAACTCCAGAACGATCAAATCTCCGTGCCAATATAAAGTCCAGGTAGACAGATGAGAAAATCCTTCACGTCCCCTCGCAACAGTCCTCAAATAGACATTTCGATCTCGATCGATCGTCCAACTATTTGACGAGGTACCACCAACAACAAACCTCTCGTCGATGAGATGAATTTCGTATTTCTTGCAGTCATCTTCACTTAGATACTCATTCACAAAAGCCATAGCCTGTCTCCTTGCAAGAATAAGGACTCCCCCTCTTGGCACCACTCTTCGACTGGACCAAAGCGCAGCGCGGCCTCCTGAGGCAACCGTTGCGACACCAGCGCACTCTTGAACTCGTCCGGCCGTAGAAGAACAATGGCATTCGTTCGAATCATAATGCCAAATGAATCACCCGGACAGCTACCGGGGACGCGAAAATGCCGCCGGCGAGGTGCGTGTCGCGGGGGATGCCTTGGCGGCAGCGAAGCGTGCTCGCCGTCGCGCCATGCAAGAGCGGACAGTTACCTTCCACTTTTCGAGCTCCGAGTCCGAAGTTTCGGTGATTGAGTCCGAAACTTCGGACTCGGAGCTCGAACATTCGGACTCAAACACCGAAAGTTCGAGCTCTATCACCGAAACTTCGAGCCCACCCATCCGCGATTCGATGAATTCGACCGAAGATTCGATGAAAATAATGGAGATTTCAGTTTTCCGGTTGCGAGACTGGAAGGATTCCATCCATCAACGGATGATTGAATTCCGTTTTTCGGCAAATTTCATCGAAAAACGCTCCGGCCGCGAACGGCACGGCAAGGGTGCGCGCCGGGTGGAAGGAGAGTGGGGAGAAAACCGGAGGGCAGCTGCCCGATGGCAGGCGGTGGTGCCGCGTGGGCGCAGCACCGGGACCGTTCGGCGTCCGCCATTGCAGCGGACGCCCTGGTGAAACTTCAGCGCCCGCTGGCGGGCGGTGGCAGGTCTTCGAGGAAGGCGACGACTTCCGCCTCGACCTTCGAGCGGGTCATCGGCGGCAGGCTTTGCCAAACGCGCTTGCCGTAGGGCTTGGTGAGCATGCGGGGGTCGCAGATGGCGAGGACGCCCTTGTCCCGCTCGGTGCGGATCAGGCGGCCGGCGCCTTGCTTGACGTTGATGACGGCGCGCGGCAGCTGGTATTCCATGAAGGGGCTGCGGCCGGATTTCTGCATGTGCTCGATGCGCGCGGCGAGCACCGGGTCATCGGGCGGGGCGAAGGGCAGTTTGTCGATGACGACCACCGACAGCGCGTCGCCGGGCACGTCCACGCCTTCCCAGAAGCTCTGGCTGGCCACCAGGATGGCGTTGCCGAGGCGGCGGAAGCGGTCGAGGAGTTCGGTGCGCGAGCCTTCGCCCTGGATCAGCAGCGGCAGATCGAGTTTTTCCCGCTCCAGGTAGTCGCCGATCAGTTCGTGAATGCGCCGCATGGCCTTCAGCGAGGTGCACAGCACGAAGGTGCGCCCCTGGGCGGCGCGGATCAGCGGGAAGGCGACCTTGGCGACGGCGTCCGGGTAGTCCGGGCTGTTGGGCTCCGGCATGCCCTGCGGCGCGTAGAGGACGGCCTGGGCGGGATAGTCGAAGGGGCTGCCCCACACTGCGGTCTCGATCGGCGGCTCGACCCAGTGCAGGCCCAGCTCGCGGCAGTAGTGGCCGAAGTCCTTGCCGACCGCCAGGGTGGCCGAGGTGAACACCCAGGCCCGCGGGTGGCCGTCCATCTGGCGCTTGAAGATGGTGGCGATGGACAGCGGCGTGGCGTTGAGGGACAGGGCCTGGCTGAAGACCTCCACCCAGCGCACCCAGTCGGTGTTCTCGGGCTTGATCCAGCGGGCCAGGATCTCCTGCAGTTCCTGCGTGCGGCGCAGGCAATTGGCCAGCCCTTCGGAGCGCTCGGCCTGGGTCTCGACGATGGCGCCGAAGAGGGCCAGCTCGTCGCCGAGGACGTCCAGCGCCTCATGGAAGGGCTTGTTGTCTTCCATCTGGGCGAAGCCGAAGCGGGCGTTCTCGGCCTGCACCGACAGGCGCAGGTCGCGGGTGGCCTTTTCGAGCTTGCGGGTGGCCTCGATGAGATCCAGGCAGTCGCGGGCAGCGGCCACCGTTTCGGATCGGGTGTCGCGGGCCAGTTCGAGCAGCTGGGAGGTGGACACGCTCTCGCCGAAGAACAGGCTGGCGGTTTCCGGCAGCTGGTGGGCTTCATCGAAGATCACCGCGTTGCAGGACGGCAGCAGCTCGCCCATGCTTGCGTCGCGCAGGCTCACGTCGGCAAAGAACAGGTGGTGGTTGACCACCACCACGTCGGCGTCCATCGCGTTGCGGCGCGCCGCGGCGACGAAGCATTCCTTGATGTTGGGGCATTCCTGGCCGAGGCAGTTGTCCCGCGACGAGGTGGCGAACATCCAGGCGGCGGCGTCTTCCGGCACCTCGGGGCACTCGGCCTTGTCGCCGGTCTGGCTGATCTCCATGAAGCGCCCGATGGCGCGTAGGTGGACGGCGTCCTCGGGGGTCTGCAGGCGTGCGTCGGCGAGGTTGCGGGCCAGGTGGTAATGGCACACGTAGTTGGCGCGGCCCTTCAGCAGCGCCACCGCGACCGGCACCTTGAGGGCGGCACGGATGGTCGGCAGATCCCGGTTGAAGAGCTGGTCCTGCAGCGTCTTGGTGCCGGTGGAGATGATCACCTTGCCGCCATTGAGCAGCGCCGGCACCAGGTAGGCGTAGGTCTTGCCGGTGCCGGTGCCGGCCTCGGCGACGAGCACCCGGTTCTCCTTCAGCGTGAAGGCGATGTGCTCGGCCATCTCCACCTGCTGGCGGCGCGGCGCGAAACCGGGAATGGCCTTGGCCAGGGGGCCATCGGGCGCGAAGGCTTGTTCTACGTTCATGCTGGTACTGAAAAGCAAGGGGCGGCTCAGTCGAGGGCGTCGATCCGCAGCCAGACCTGGCCGCGGCTCTGGCTGTCGCCCTGGCGGACGCCGCCGGTGCCGTAGTCGGAGCGGCGGCTGTCGATCTGACTGCCGCCGAGGGGGATCCACTCTCCGAGGCGGCCGCGGACCTGGGTGGACAGGCGGAAGGATTCGATGCTGCCGTCGGGGCGGAGCTGTTCGACGGCCGGTGTGATGTCGATGCTGACCTGCTCGCCGATCAGCTGCGGCGCGGCCATGAAGCCGCTCCCCACGTCCAGGAAGCGCACGCTGTCCACGGCCTGCCAGCCGGCTGGGCCAGCGCGCCACTCGCGCATGGCGATGGGCAGGGACTGGCCGACGCGGATCAGCGCACGTCCGCCTTCCATCACCTGGACCTGCTGGCTGAGCTGCCCGCTGCGGCTGGCGCTGCCGGCGCCGGCCTCGACGATCACGCGGCTGTTGCCGGGCGACAGGCGGGCGTTGACGCCGGCTCCCCCGCCCTGCCCTGCCACATCCTGATCCTGGCGCACGGACACCACGAGGCGGCGCAGCGGCGTATCCAGCGCGTCGATGGCGACGCGCAGTTCGGCCAGGTTGGCCGGCGACACACGCAGCAGCAGCTTGTCGCCCATATTGGACAAGGCCCCGCCGGGCTCCACCAGCGGCCGCAAGGCAGGCAGGATCTGCTCGGCGGGCCGGTGGCGCAGCGTGATGATCTCCAGGCGCGGCTCCGCCCGGGCCGTGGCGAACACGGCCAGCATGGCAAGGGCGAGGCAGGCCTGGCGGCGCTTCATGCCGCGCTCAGACCGAGGAGGTCCGGTGGGCTTCGGCGAGGTAGTCGCGGGAGCGCATCTCGATCAGGCGGCTGACCGTGCGGTGGAACTCGTTGGCCTGGCGACCTTCCACGTAGAGGTCGTAGGCCTGGCACTCGGCGCTGACCAGCAGCTTGACCCGGTGGTCGTAGAGCACGTCGATCAGCCACGTGAAGCGGCGCGCCTCGGAGGCCATCGCGGCACTCATCTTCGGCACGCGGGAGAGGATCAGCGTGTGGTACTCGCGGGCGATCTCCAGGTAGTCGTTCTGGGAGCGCGCACCGCCGCACAGGGTGTCGAAATCGAACCAGATCACGCCGGGCGCCATGCGCTGGACCTTCAGCTTGCGCTCCAGCACCTCGATCTCGCCGGGCTTGCCCTTGGTATGTGCAATCTTCTCGAAGTCACTCGCAAGGTGCTTGTCGGCGGCCTCGTCGGCGGGCACCAGGAAGGCGTCCATCTGCTCCAGCGTGCGCAGCCGGTAGTCGGTGCCGTGATCCACCTCGACCACGTCGAAGCGGCGCTTGATCATGTCGATGGTGGGCAGGAAGTTGATGCGCTGCAGGCCGTTGGGATACAGGCCGTCCGGCGGGTAGTTGGAGGTCATCACGAAGATGGTGCCGCGGGCGAACAGCGCGTCGAGCAGCCGGCCGAGGATCATCGCGTCGGCGATGTCCGACACGTGGAACTCGTCGAAGCACAGCAGGCGGGTCTGGCGCGCGATGCGGTCGGCGACCTTCTGCAGCGGATCGGCTTCGTTGTTGAGGTTCTTCAGGTCGTTCTGCACTTCCTGCATGAAGGCGTGGAAGTGCACGCGGCGCTTGCGTTGGTACGGGACCGAATCATAGAAGCAGTCCATCAGGAAGCTCTTGCCGCGCCCCACCCCGCCCCAGAAGTACACGCTGCGCGGCTGCTTGGGCCGTGACAGCAGCTTGCGGAGGGTGCCCTTGCGGGCCGCCTTGAAGGCGACGAGTTCGGTGTACAGGCCTTGCAGGCGCTGGGCGGCGGCGCGCTGGGCGGGGTCGGACTTGAAGCCGCGGGCCTTGAGGGTGGCGTCGTAGGCTTCGAGCATGCCGTGCTCGGCAACCTTGAGGATTCGATGGGGCATCGTCGTGGCAGGTGTTGTCTGGGCGCGTTCTGGGCGCGCTACTTATGGAAACGGGGGTGGTCAGGCATTTTACTGCCTGACCACCCCCGGGTGATGCGCGGAGCCGGCTACAAAGGACTACACAGCGCCGGCCGTCGTCATCAGAAGTGCAGCGGACGCTTGTCCACCGCCAGGGCGGCTTCGTGCACCACTTCCGACAGGGTCGGGTGAGCGTGGCAGATGCGCGCCAGATCTTCGGACGCACCGGCGAACTCCATGGTCACCACGGCCTCGCCGATCAGTTCGGAAGCGTTGGCGCCGATGATATGCACACCGAGGATGCGGTCGGTGTTGGCATCGGCGATCATCTTCACGAAACCGGCCGGGGTGCCGGCACCCAGCGCACGGCCATTGGCCATGAACGGGATCTTGCCGACCTTGTAGGCGGCGCCTTCGGCCTTGAGCTGCTGCTCGGTCTTGCCGACCCAGGCGATCTCGGGCGAGGTGTAGATGACCCACGGGATGGTGTCGAAGTTGGTGTGGCCCTTCTGGCCGGCGATGGTTTCGGCCACCGCGACGCCTTCTTCCATGGCCTTGTGGGCCAGCATCGGGCCACGCACCACGTCGCCCACTGCCCACACGCCGTCCAGGTTGGTACGGTTGTGGCCATCGACTTCGACGAAACCGCGCTCGTCGATCTTGAGGCCGACCGCTTCGGCGTTGAGGCCGGCGGTGTTCGGCACGCGACCGACGGAGACGATCAGGCGGTCGAATTCAGCCGTCTGGGCGCCGTCCTTGGTTTCGTACTCGACGGTGACAGACTTCTTGCCGACGGTGACTGCGCCGACCTTGACCGACAGCTTGATGTCGAGGCCTTGCTTGGTGAACAGCTTGAGGGCTTCCTTGGCCACGTCCTGATCGGCAGCGCCGAGGAAGCTGTCCATCGCTTCGAGGATGGTGACTTCGGCGCCGAGGCGCTTCCACACGGAGCCCATTTCCAGGCCGATCACGCCGGAGCCGATGAGGCCGAGGCGCTTGGGCACGGCGTCGATATCGAGGGCGCCGATGTTGTCACAGACCAGCTTGTTGTCGACCGGGATGCCGGGCAGGTGACGGGCGGTGGAGCCGGTCGCCACGATGACCTGCTTGGCTTCGACGACTTCCTCGCCGACCTTGACCTGCCAACCGGCGTCGGTCTTGCCGACGAAGGCGCCGTGGCCGGCCAGGAAGGTGACCTTGTTCTTCTTGAACAGGCCCTTGATGCCGGCGGTGAGCTGCTCGACGATCTTGGACTTGCGGCCGATCATCTTGGCCACGTCGATCTTCGGCGTGCCGACGGAGATGCCCTGCTCTTCAAAGGCGTGGCCGGCTTCCTCGAACAGGTGGGAAGTGTGCAGCAGCGCCTTGGACGGGATGCAGCCGACGTTCAGGCAGGTGCCGCCGAGGCGGGGCTCGCCCTTCGGGTCGGCGTAGGGATTGGATTCGGCGCAGGCCGTGTTGAAACCGAGTTGTGCGGCGCGGATCGCTGCCACGTAGCCACCGGGACCACCGCCGATGACCAGCACGTCAAATTGCTTCGCCATTTAGTCTCTTCCTTGTGCAGACAAAAACGCGGCACGGCTGCAGCCCTTGCGGGCCGCGACCGTGCCGACGGTTGGATGGATCAGACGTCCAGGATCAGACGGGCCGGATCTTCCAGGGCTTCCTTCATGGTGACCAGGCCCAGGACGGCTTCGCGGCCGTCGATGATGCGGTGGTCGTAGGACATGGCGAGGTAGTTGATCGGACGCACGACGACCTGACCATTTTCCACCACGGCGCGGTCCTTGGTGGCGTGGATGCCGAGGATCGCGGACTGGGGCGGGTTGATGATCGGGGTGGACATCATGGAACCGAACACGCCACCGTTGGAGATGGAGAACGTGCCGCCGGTGAGCTCTTCGAGGGAGATCTTGCCGTCCTTGGCCTTCTGGCCGAATTCGGCGATCTTCTTCTCGATGTCGGCGATGGACATGTTGTCCACATCACGCAGGATGGGCACCACCAGGCCACGGGGCGAACCGACAGCGATACCGATGTCGATGTAGCCGTGGTAGACGATGTCGTTGCCATCGACGGAGGCGTTCAGGATCGGGAACTTCTTGAGGGCGGCAACGGCAGCCTTCACGAAGAAGCCCATGAAGCCCAGACGCACGCCGTGAGCCTTCTCGAACTTGTCGCCGTACTGCTTGCGCAGCGCCATGATCGGAGCCATGTTCACTTCGTTGAACGTGGTCAGGATGGCGTTTTCGTTCTTGGACTGGATCAGGCGCTCGGCGATGCGGGCACGCAGACGGGTCATCGGAACGCGCTGTTCGATACGGTCACCGGTCGGAACGGCCACGGCCGGAGCCGCAGCAGCCGGAGCGGCAGCCTTCGGCTGGGCAGCGACGGCGTCTTCCTTGATCACGCGGCCACCACGGCCGGAGCCAGCGACGTCAGCGGCAGCGATGCCCTTCTCATCGAGGATCTTGCGGGCGGACGGGCTCGCAGCACCAGCGGCGCCAGCCGGAGCGGCGGCGGGGGCAGCGGCAGCCGGAGCGGCAGCAGCGGCCGGAGCACCAGCGGCAGCCTTGGCTTCGGTGTCGATGGTGGCGATCACTTCGCCGGAAGTCACCGAGTCGCCACCGTTCTTGACGATCTTGACCAGCACGCCGTCGGCCGGAGCCGGGGTTTCGAGCACGACCTTGTCGGTCTCGATGTCGATCAGGTTCTCGTCACGGGAAACGGCGTCGCCTTCCTTCTTGTGCCAGCTGACCAGCGTGGCTTCGGAAACGGACTCGGACAGTTGGGGCACTTTGACTTCGATCAGCATATCTTCTCCCTTGTTTTCAGTTCGGCGTGGACGTTTGCATCAGGCGTTGATTTCGCCAAACGCATTTTCGATGACTGCCTTTTGTTGCGCGTTGTGCTTGGCGTAATAACCGACGGCCGGCGAGGCGGCAGCCGGACGGGCCACCAGCAGGAACTTGCGCTCGTCGCCGAGGGCGCTGTCCAGATGGTGACGGGACGCCAGCCAGTACCACACGCCCTGGTTGCGCGGCTCTTCCTGGCACCACACGACTTCCTTGGCGTTGGGGTACTTGTTCACTTCGGCCGCGAAGGCTTCGCGCGGGAACGGGTACAACTGTTCCAGGCGAACCAGGGCGATGTCGTCGATGTTGTTGGCACGACGGTGGGCCAGCAGTTCGTAGTAGATCTTGCCGGAGCAGATCACCACACGCTTGACCTTATTGACGTCGAGCTCGTCCACTTCACCGATGACGGTCTGGAAGGTGCCCTTGGACAGATCGTCCAGGGAGGAGATCGCATCCTTGTGGCGCAGCAGGGACTTCGGCGTGATGATCACCAGCGGCTTGCGCAGCTTGCGCAGGGCCTGGCGGCGCAGCAGGTGGAAGATCTGCGACGGGCCGGACGGGATGCACACTTCCATGTTCATCTCGGCGCACAGCTGCATGTAGCGCTCGATACGGGCGGAAGAGTGCTCGGGGCCCTGGCCTTCATAGCCGTGCGGCAGCATCATGACGAGGCCGCACTGACGGCCCCACTTGGCTTCGCCGGAGCTGATGAACTGGTCCATCACCACCTGGGCGCCGTTGGCGAAGTCGCCGAACTGGGCTTCCCAGATCACGAGCTGGTTCGGCTCGGCCGAGGCGTAACCGTATTCGAAGGCCAGCACGGCTTCTTCGGACAGCACGGAGTCGTAGCAGTAGAACGGGCCCTGGCCTTCACGGATGTTCTGCAGCGGGTAGAAGGTGCCGTCGTGCCACTGGTCGCGATTCTGGTCGTGCAGCGCGGCGTGGCGGTGGAAGAAGGTGCCGCGGCCGACGTCTTCACCGGACAGGCGGATGCCGAAGCCCTGTACTACCAGGCTGGCGTAGGCCAGGTTCTCGGCCATGCCCCAGTCGAAGGGCAGCTTGCCGGCGCCCATCGCCTTGCGGTCGTCGATGATCTTCTGCACGCGAGGGTGCAGCACGAAGCCTTCCGGCGTGGTGGTCAGTGCGGTAGCCAGACGCTCGAGCTCGGCGGTCGGCACGGTGGTGTCGCACTGGTCGGTGTAGGCCTTGCCGGCGTACGGCGCCCAGTCCTGCGCGAACTGACGCTTGAAGTCGGACAGCACGGGGTTGGACAGCAGCTCGCCCTTGTCGAGGGCGGCGCGGTAGTCCTTGATGAACTGTTCCGGCTCGTCGGCCTTGACGATACCCAGCTGGGCCAGCTTGTCCGCGTAGAGCTTGCGGGTGCCGGGGTGCTTGGCGATCTTCTTGTACATCAGCGGCTGGGTAACCATCGGCTCGTCGGCCTCGTTGTGGCCCAGCTTCCGGTAGCACACGATGTCGACGACGACGTCCTTCTTGAACTCCTGGCGGTATTCGACGGCCAGGCCCATCACGAAGGCCACGGCTTCCGGATCGTCGCCATTGACGTGGAAGATCGGCGCCTCGCCCATCTTGAAGATGTCGGTGCAGTACAGCGAAGAACGGTAGTCGCGCGGATCGGAGGTGGTGAAGCCGATCTGGTTGTTCACCACGATGTGGATCGTGCCGCCCGTGCCGTAGCCGCGGGTCTGCGCGAAGTTCAGCATTTCCTGGTTGACGCCCTGGCCGGCAACGGCCGCGTCACCGTGGATCAGGACAGGGATGACCTCGGCCTTGCCCTTGGCGCCACGACGGGTCTGACGGGCATACACGGAGCCCTCGACCACCGGATTGACGATTTCCAGATGGGACGGGTTGAAGGCCAGGGTCAGGTGCACCGGACCGCCGGCGGTCATGACGTCGCTGGAGAAGCCCATGTGGTACTTCACGTCGCCGGCCGACAGGTCGGACGCAGCCTTGCCTTCGAATTCGGAGAACAGCATGCTCGGAGACTTGCCGAGGGTGTTCACCAGCACGTTCAGACGGCCGCGGTGGGCCATGCCAATGACGATTTCCTGCACGCCCTTGCCGCCGGCGACGCGGATCAGCTCATCCATCGCGACGATGGTGCTCTCACCGCCTTCGAGGGAGAAGCGCTTCTGACCAACGTACTTGGTATGCAGGTAGCGTTCGAGGGTCTCGGCGGCGGTCAGGCGCTCAAGGATACGGCGCTGCTGCTCGGCCTGGTAACCGGGACGGCCCTTGGTGGGCTCAAGGCGCGCCTGGATCCAGCGCTTCTCACCGATGTCGGTGATGTACATGTACTCGGCGCCGATGGCTCCGCAGTAGGTCTGGCGCACCGCGTCGAGAATCTCGCGCAGGGTGGCGTGGTCGCCAGGCAGGCCGTGGAAGGAGCCAGTGTTGAAGGTCTGGTTGAGATCCGCCTCGGTGAAGCCGTAGTGGGACAGCTCGAGTTCATGGATCTCGGGACGCTCGGTGCGCTTAAGCGGATCGAGCTGGGCCCAGCGGGTGCCGAGGAAGCGATGGGCGTTGATGAGTTGCAGGACACTGACCTGCTTCTGATCGACGCCGGACGCGACGACGGTGCGGACCGGACCGCGCTTCGCCATGTCAGCGAAGGCGTTGATGATCGGGTAGTGGGCGACGTCGCGGCCCTTGCCGGGCACATTCTGCAGCGAGTCGAAATACGTCCGCCATTCCTCGGAGACGGAATCCGGATTGTCGAGATAGTTCTCGTAAAGCTCTTCAACGAACGGCGCATTGCTGCCGAACAGTTGGGAGCTCTCAAAAAGCTGTTTCATCATGGGCGACCACCTGGCTTATATCTTGTCTTTTTGAAGGTACTTGCTTTCGGTGGGGAGAAATCCCTGTTTGATTAACTTCTTCAGAAAAACGAAGCGGGATGGCCTGATGCTTCGACCATCCCGCATTCGCTCCCCTGTTTCCCCCTCCCCTTCCGGGCAAACTTAGCCGCGCTGGGCCAGCGGGACGACGTCGCGGCGAGCGGCGCCGATGTACAGCTGACGCGGGCGACCGATCTTGTACTCGGGATCGGTAATCATTTCTTCCCACTGGGTCATCCAGCCGACCGTACGGGCCAGCGCGAAGATGCAGGTGAACATTTCAGTGGGAATGCCGAGCGCCTTCTGGACGATGCCGGAGTAGAAGTCCACGTTCGGGTAAAGCTTCTTCTCGACGAAGTACTCGTCTTCGAGGGCGATCTTTTCGAGTTCCTTGGCCAGCTTGAACAGGCGATCGTTTTCGAGGCCCAGTTCGCCGAGCACGTCGGCGCAGACCTTGCCCATCAGCTTGGCGCGCGGGTCGAAGTTCTTGTAGACGCGGTGACCGAAGCCCATCAGCTTGAAGGAGTCGTTCTTGTCCTTGGCGCGCTTGATGTACTCGCCAACGCGGGACACGTCGCCGATCTCTTCCAGCATCTGCAGGCAGGCTTCGTTCGCGCCACCGTGCGCCGGGCCCCACAGGCAGGCGATACCGGCGGCGATACAGGCGAACGGGTTGGCACCGGAGGAGCCGGCCAGGCGGACGGTGGAGGTGGACGCGTTCTGCTCGTGGTCGGCGTGCAGCGTGAAGATGATGTCCAGCGCGCGGACCAGAACCGGGTTCGGCTGGTACTTCTCGCACGGGTTGCCGAACATCATGCGCATGAAGTTGGCGGTGTAGTCCAGCTCATTGTCCGGATACATGAACGGCATGCCGGTGCTGTACTTGTAGGCCATCGCGACGATGGTCGGCATCTTGGCAACCAGGCGGTTGAAGCTGATGTTGCGATGCTCGGAATCGGAAAAGTCCATTGCGTCGTGGTAGAACGCGGACAGGGCACCGACCACACCGGTCATGACGGCCATCGGGTGAGCATCACGGCGGAAGCCGGAATAGAACTTGGTCAGCTGCTCATGGACCATCGTGTGGCCCTTGATGGTCTTTTCGAAATCATCCTTTTGCGTAGCGTTCGGCAGCTCGCCGTTCTTCAGCAGGTAGGTGACTTCCAGGAAGTTGCAGTTCTCGGCCAGTTGCTCGATCGGGTAGCCGCGATACAGCAGCTCGCCCTTGTCACCGTCGATATAGGTGACCTTGGACTGGCAGCTGGCCGTGGACAGGAAGCCGGAGTCATACGTGAAATACCCAGTCTTACCACCCAGGGTACGAATGTCGATCACATCATTGCCATGGGTTCCCGACATGATCGGAAAATCTACGGCCTTTTCACCTACGGTCAGAGTAGCAGTACGTTGCGTGGTCATATTTTGATCCCTTTTCCCTGTTGAAACTCCAGCTCCCTATTGACTAGACCCACCGGGCTACCGGGCCCGGAGCAGGTCCACCATTTCCTGCCAGCGCTCCTTGGTGACCGGCTTGCTGCCGTTGACCATGGCCCACAGGTCATGGTCTTCGACGAGCAAGAGGTCATCCAGATCGGCCAGCTGATCGTCGGTAAGACGATCGAAGTGCCTTTCAAGGAAGCGCGTGAACACCAGATCGAGCTCAAGGAGAGCCCGACGGCACTGCCAGCGCACACGCCCCCGGTTGAGCGTCATACCGCGCGACGCACCATCATGTCTTTGATCTTCCCGATCGCCTTCGTCGGGTTCAGATGCTTCGGGCAGACATCGACGCAGTTCATGATGGAATGGCAACGGAACAGACGGTACGGGTCTTCCAGGTTGTCCAGACGCTCGCTGGTTGCCTGGTCACGGGTATCCGCCAGGAAGCGGTAGGCCGCGAGCAGACCGGCGGGACCGACGAACTTGTCCGGATTCCACCAGAACGACGGGCAGCTCGTGGAGCAGCAGGCGCAAAGGATGCACTCGTACAGACCGTTGAGTTCATCGCGGTCTTCCGGCGACTGCAGGCGCTCGCGCTCGGGAGCGGGCTCGTTGTTGATCAGGTACGGCTTGATCGAGTGGTATTGCTTGAAGAACTGGGTCATGTCGACGATCACGTCGCGAATGACCGGCAGGCCGGGCAGCGGGCGCAGCGTGATCGGCTGGGCGATGTCGTCCATGCTGGTCAGGCAGGCCAGGCCGTTCTTGCCATTGATGTTCATGGCGTCGGAGCCACACACACCTTCGCGGCAGGAACGACGGAAGGACAGGGAGTCGTCCTTGGCCTTCAGGCGGACCAGAGCGTCCAGCAGCTTCTTGTCGGACTCTTCAAGCTCGACGGAAATGTCCTGCATGTACGGCGCGGCGTCCTTGTCCGGATCGTAGCGGTAAATCTTGAACTGTACGGTTCGCTTGCTGCTCATGTTCTATTCTCCGGAACGCTCAGTAGGTACGCTTGGCAAGGGCGATCGGCTCGACGTCGGCCGACATCGGCTGAAGGGTGACCGGCTTGTAATCAAGACGGTTGCCTTCGCTGTACCACAGCGTGTGCTTGAGCCAGTTCTTGTCGTCGCGGCCATTCGGGGTTTCGGCGCAATCGATCGCGTCATCACGCACGTGGGCACCGCGGGATTCCTTGCGGGCTTCGGCGGAAACCATCGTGGCCTTGGCGACTTCGATGAGGTTGTCGAGTTCCAGGGCTTCGGTACGGGCGGTGTTCCAGACCTTGGATTTGTCCTTGATCTGGGTGTGCTTGGCACGCTCGGCGACCTCGAGAATCTTGGTGACGCCTTCCTTCAGCATGTCGGCGAAACGGAACACGCCGGCGTGCTTCTGCATGGTGCGCTGCATGGCGAGGCGAACTTCGTGGACCTCTTCGCCATTGGTCTGGGACTCAAGACGGGCGATACGCGCCAGCGACACGTCAGCTGCATTCTCGGGCAGCGGCTTGAGGGTCAGCTGACCGGACTGGAAGTCGGACACTACGGTTTCACCGGCCGCCTTGCCGAAGACCAGCAGGTCGAGCAGCGAGTTGGTGCCCAGGCGGTTAGCGCCGTGCACGGATGCGCAGGCACATTCGCCGGCGGCGTAGAAACCGGCAACCGGAACGTTCGGATTGCCATCCTTCGGCACCACGACCTGGCCCTTGTAGTTGGTCGGAATACCGCCCATCTGGTAGTGGCAGGTCGGCACGACGGGAATCGGGGCCTTGATCGGGTCCACACCGGCGAACTGGATCGAGATCTCGCGAATGCCGGGCAGACGCTTGTTGATCGTTTCGGGCGACAGGTGGGTGATGTCGAGCAGCACATGGTCCTTTTCGGAACCGCAGCCACGGCCTTCGTTGATCTCAGTGACCATCGAGCGGGACACCACATCACGGGAGGCCAGATCCTTCAGGTTCGGCGCATAGCGCTCCATGAAGCGCTCGCCGGACGAGTTACGCAGGATGCCGCCTTCACCACGCACGCCTTCGGTGATCAGCACACCAGCACCGGCCACACCGGTCGGGTGGAACTGCCAGAACTCCATGTCCTCCAGCGGAATGCCGGCACGAGCCGCCATACCGACACCGTCTCCGGTGTTGATGAAGGCGTTGGTGGAGCTGTAGTAGATGCGGCCGGAACCGCCAGTCGCGAAGATGGTGGCCTTGGCATGGAAGATCGACACTTCGCCGGTTTCCATTTCCATGGCGGTAACGCCGAGCACGTCGCCATCCGCATTGCGGATCAGGTCCATCGCCATCCATTCGACGAAGAACTGGGTATTGGCGCGCACGTTGCGCTGGTACAGCGCGTGCAGCATCGCGTGGCCGGTACGGTCAGCCGCCGCACAGGAACGGGACACCGGAGTCTGACCGTAGTTCTGCGAGTGACCGCCGAACGGACGTTGGTAGATCTTGCCGTTGTCGGTACGGTCGAAAGGCATGCCGTAGTGCTCGAGCTCGACGACCACTTCGTTGGCCTTCTTGACCATAAATTCAATGGCATCCTGGTCGCCCAGCCAGTCCGACCCCTTGACGGTGTCGTACATATGCCAGTGCCAGTTGTCCTCGGTCGAATTGCCAAGGGAGGCGGCCACACCGCCCTGCGCCGCCACGGTGTGGGAGCGGGTCGGGAAAACCTTGGTCAGAACGGCGGTCTTGAGACCGGCTTCGGAGAGCTGCAGGGCGGCCCGCAGACCGGCGCCACCAGCGCCGACGATCACCGCATCAAAGGTACGCTTTGCGACTTTCACTTACAGCCTCCAGAGAATCTGAGCAGCCCAACCGGCATAGCCGATGAGCAGAAGAGCAACGACCGAATGCAGGGTCAGACGAATGCCGGTCGGCTTGATGTAGTCCATGAAGATGTCCCGCACGCCGATCCAGGCATGGAAGAACAGGGACATGAAAAACAGGAAGGTCGCAAACCGCATGAAACCGCCACTGAACACGCCACGCCAGCTCTCATAAGAGCCATCGAAGGAGGACAGCACCACAACGGCGAGAACAACCGTGTAAATAGCCATCACCACCGCGGTGATGCGCTGGGCGAGCCAATCACGGAAACCGTAATGGGCGCCGACGATGATGGGCTTTACCATAGCTTGGACACCATAATGACAGTGAGGACGAGGCTGACAATCAGCACGATCCGGGCGCTGGAAACAGCGGATTGCTTATCGACACCAACATGCACGTCCAGCAGCAGGAAACGGATACCGGCACAGAAATGATGTAGGTAAGCCCAGACCAGACCAGACAGAATGAGTTTGACGAAAACGTTGTCCACTACTTCCTTGAAGGAAGCAAAGGATTCGGGCGAACCGACGCTGCTACCGAACAGCGACAGCAGAACGGGCAGCATCAGGAACAGGCCTGCGCCACTCACACGATGCAGGATCGAGACCTTGCCAGGCAAGGGCAGCCTGATCTCGTTCAACGCCAGATGCTTCGGGCGCTGCTTTTTCAAAGTCACCTCTGTCATAGATTTTTCCCTCTAACTATTGCGATTGCGAAATCGCACTTTTCCCACACAAAATTATAAGTATATACCCTTACCCAGCATTGACAGGACGGGCTCGCCCATCAATTCACCCTGATTAACCTAACTGAGTTCGTTCAGATAATAGTGTTCTGCCGTCGAATACAACCCACGCCGCCATTCGACAGGACGGTCGCCATACGTGTAAGTCACTCGCTCCACGGACAGCAAGGGAGTGCCTTCAACAACACCCAGCGTTTCGCTTGTCATCCGGTCTGCGGCCACGGCGCGGATCCGCTCCTCGGCGCGAATCATCCGCACACCAAAGCGCGCCTCAAACAAACCATAAAGCGATCCATGAGCCGCCTGAAGCACTTCCATGGTGAGCCCATGGAAGATCTCGCCGGGCAAATAGATTTCATCTACCACCACCGGCTTTCCTGAAAAGCGCAGAAGACGTCGCAGAATGGTGACGGGCGCACCAAGTTCGATCCCGAGCATCCGTGCCGCCTCATTCCCAGCCTTTGCCTTCCAGCAATCGAGCGGAATGCTGTGCGGATGAGACAGATCGCCATCCATGGGAACGAGCCGCAAAAACCTGAACAGCGCGCGCGGATCATTATGTGATGCGACGTACGTGCCTTTGCCCTGCTTGCGGACAAGCAGGTTCTCTGCAGCCATCTCATCAATGGCTTTTCGCACAGTCCCTTGACTTACATTAAATCGCAGTGCAAGTTCCTGCTCGCTGGGAATGGCCTGCCCCGGCCGCCATTCGGCGGACTGCAAGGCGTTGATCATCAGATTCTTGATCTGACGATACAGAGGGCTGAAGGTGGGCGATTCGGGTCGCATTGGGTTATTGAAGCACACTTTTAGAAGACAGTCCACGGCATGTCTTCTATCTTATATAAGACATAAGACATGAATTGACAGTCTTCACAAATGGACCTACGATTAACACGTTGAGCGATCACCCATTGATCACAACTTCGATTGCGCATCGCGACGACCTGTGGGAGGCCGCGCGAGTCTGCAGCATGGTGTCGAATCACTTCTTACTAGAGGGAGTTTCATAAATGGCAAAAGCCCCCGTTCGTGTCGCAGTCACCGGCGCCGCCGGCCAGATCGGCTACAGCCTCCTGTTCCGCATCGCCAGTGGCGAAATGCTGGGCAAGGATCAGCCCGTCATCCTCCAGCTGCTTGACCTCCCGCAAGCCCAGAAAGCCGTCAAGGGCGTCATCATGGAGCTCGAAGACTGTGCATTCCCCCTGCTGGCCGGCGTGATCGCTACCGACGACCCGAATGTCGCCTTCAAGGATGCACAAGTTGCCCTTCTCGTCGGCGCCCGCCCGCGCGGCCCCGGAATGGAGCGCAAGGACCTGCTGACCGAGAACGCCAAGATCTTCACCGTGCAAGGCGCCGCCATCGGCCAGTACGCCGCCCCGGACGTCAAGGTGCTGGTCGTCGGCAACCCCTGCAACACCAACGCCTACATTGCCAAGGAAATCGCCGTCAAGTACGGTCGCGTTCAGGCCAAGAACTTCACCGGCATGCTGCGCCTGGATCACAACCGCGCCCTGTCCCAACTGGCCACCAAGTCCGGCCGTGAAGTTTCCAGCCTGAAGAACCTTGTCGTCTGGGGCAACCACTCCCCCACGATGTACGCCGACTACCGCGCCGTGACCGCCAATGGCGACAACGTCAAAAATCTGATCAACGACGAAGCCTGGAACCGCGACGTGTTCCTGCCGACCGTTGGCAAGCGTGGCGCTGCGATCATCGAAGCCCGTGGCCTCTCCTCCGCCGCCTCAGCCGCCAACGCAGCCATCGACCACATCCGCGATTGGTGGCTCGGCTCCAATGGCGAATGGGTCACCATGGGCATCCCGTCCGACGGCTCCTACGGCATCCCCGAAGGCATCATCTACGGCTTCCCGGTCACCACCGAGAACGGCGAGTACAAGATCGTCCAAGGCCTGGAAATCGACGAATTCTCCCGCGATCGTATGAACAACACGCTCAACGAACTGCTTGAAGAGCGCGACGGCGTGAAGGATCTGTTGGGCTAATTCAAGCCGCGGCAATTCAGACTCACGAAAACGCGGGGACGGAAACGTCCCCGCGTTTTTTCATGCGTTTTTTTGCTACCCTCCGGCCGATCAAATCAAACAATCACATCCGTCATGTCCGCCCTGCCCCATCCCGATCTCGTCCTGTTCCAGGGCGAAACCCCCTTCCCCATCCTGCCCGCAGTCGATCATTACGCCGGCAGCGAGAAGCTGATGCGCAAGGCATTGAGCCTTCAGCAAGAGCTCGGCCCTGTCTTCGACATCACCTGCGACTGCGAGGACGGTGCCCATGCCGGCGCGGAGGCCGAGCACGCGGCCATGGCCGCCGGCATCGTGATGTCCGACGAGAATCGATTCAACCGTATTGGCGCGCGCATCCACGATATCACCCACCCCCACTGGGAAGCGGACGTGGACATTCTCGTTGGCAAGGCTGGTTCGCGCCTCGCATTCCTGACCCTGCCCAAGCCACGCAGCGTGGCCGACGCCGCCAGGCAGATCGACGCGATCCATGACGCGGAAGTCCGCCATGGCATCAATCGGGAAATCCCGGTCCATGTGCTGATCGAGACCCACGGCGCCCTGCGCGACGCGTGGGAGATTGCCACGCTCAAGCGTGTCGAATCCCTCGACTTCGGCCTGATGGACTTCGTCAGTGGCCACCACGGCGCGATTCCCGGCGCTGCGATGCGCAGCCCCGGCCAATTCGACCACCCCCTCGTGGCCCGTGCCAAATGCGACATTGCTGCCGCCGCACTCGCCAATGGCGTCGTCCCTTCCCACAACGTCACCACCGAATTGAAGGATCTCGACTACATCCGCCGCGACGCCGAGCGAGCCCGACAGGAATTCGGCTACCTGAGAATGTGGAGCATTCACCCCAACCAGATCGTGCCTATTGTCGAGGCCATGCGTCCGAATTTCTCCGAAGTCGAGGACGCATCCCAGATTCTCTTCGCCGCCCAGGACAAGCATTGGGGCCCGATCCAGCATGCCGGCAAATTGCATGATCGCGCCTCCTACCGCTATTACTGGGAGTTGCTGAAGCGCGCACGCGCAACCGGCATGAAAATTCCGGCAGAAGCGACAATCCGCTTCTTCCAGGAATAAAAGACAAAAATGGGGCGATAAAATCGCCCCATTTTTTATTCTCACCAGACCTGCAGCTAATCGGCCCGGCCTATTCCTTATTCCGTACCCTGCATCTTTTCAGGCAACAGGATCGAATTATCGGTGCTGTACTGATAATCGTGAAAAACGTGTTCGGCCGAAAGGATCTCGTAATTGCCGTCGGCCTTTTTGTACGACGTATCCTTCAAGCGATATGTGTAATGGCCACAAGTCCAGACATCGAAGTTGCGCATGTGGGTGCACAAACAGGTCTTGTCCATCACCGAAATCTTCTTGACCCCCGGATGCAGCGCCACTTCCTTGTTGTACGCATCGATGTACGAGCAATTGCCACTGCTGTCGAGCAAGTAGCCGTAGGCCTCGCAGTTCGGACGAATACCAGAGCCGATGGCCGGACTTCCGGTTAGCATGCGCATCGGATAGCCGGTGGGGGAAATTTGATTGACGATAATTTCCTCTTCGCTGGCCTTGAAGTAATGCTGCTGCACATCCTCGGGCAAGCCGCACTCTTTTGTTACAGTAAAGCGCGTCGCCACCTGCACCGCACCCGCACCATTCTCGAGAAAAACCGCCGCATCGCTCCCCGTGAAAATGCCACCCGCAGGAATCAGCGGAATCTCGAGCTTCTCCTGGATCAGCCACGCGCGAATCTCTGCCACGATCACCGCCAGGTCATACTTGGCCCAATCCATGCCGAAACCCAGGTGCCCGCCGGCCAGCGGCCCTTCCACCACGACATAATCCGGCAGACGGTTCGTACGAGCGCTCTTGCGCAGAAAGAGCTGCAGGGCGCGAAGGGACGACACGATGATGCCCAGCTTGGCATCCCGAAAGCGCGGATGATCCTCGATCAGACCGAAGGAGCCAAGATGCAGGCCCGCGGCAAGGGTGATGCCGTCCGCACCCGCATCCAGCGCCGCCGTCAAACGCACGCGCAGGGTTTCCTTCGGCGCGTTCATTGTCAGCTTTTCCATGCAGTTCACGAAGACCAGACCAGGCCCACGCTTCGCCTCCATGGTTTTGCCGACATGCAGCATCGTGGCCTCGGCCAGTTGCCCAAGATCGAACTGGACGACCGACTTGTCGGAATTGGCCACGTTGTACTTGTACTGCCGGAGCTTGTCCTTTACATACTTGGTATTGAAACGACGATCGGCAACCGTCTTGATCATTGCATCCGAGATGTGACCGATTCCGCCCAGGCGTGCAGCCTCCAGCGCCAGATCCGCGGTGGAGATGTCCACCCCCATACCGCCGATCACGATAGGCACCAGCTCCTGCTTGCCAAAGCGCAGACGGAAATCATCAACTCGTTTCATGAAACCCCTTCCAGACAGACATGACGCGCCACGAGGAGATGGTTCCGTTCGCGGCTAAACGTATCATTATCCCACTGCACGGCCTCCTTGCCTCTACTTAGATCAAGGAAAATGTGTCTGCGTCACTCAGATTCATCTTGCGAGCACCTTTCACCGACGAACGGCTCGCCGCAGTGCGGCAAATTTGTTACCTTGCCCATGCGGAAAATGTCACGGACTCCGCTAGAATCACGCCTCCTAAGCCAGTCACGCCCAGATGCCGGACCCCACACCGCCCGCCCAAGAATGCGCTGTCCTGTTTGCCGACCTTGTCGGCAGCACGCAGCTGTATCAGCGCGTCGGTGACAAGTCAGCCTTTGAGGTGGTCGACCGCAGCATCCGCGCAATGCGTATTTCGGTCGAGACCAAAGGCGGCCGAGTGGTAAAGCACACCGGCGACGGCCTGATGGCCGTTTTCCGTGACGCGGACAGCGCCGCCGACGCCACACTGGCCATCCACCTGAGCATCAAGGAACTTCCCTCCCTACCGGAGCAGCGGCTTGCTGTTCGTATCGGCTTCCAGTTTGGTGCAGTCGTGGTCAGCGGGACAGATGTGTTCGGGGATACGGTCAATTTTGCAGCCCGCCTCGCCGAACTGGCCTCCCCCGGCAAGGCAATCATCTCGGCGGAGACAGCCCGGCGCCTGGGACCCGAGTGGCGCTCCGTGCTGCACCCCCTGCCTCCCCGGGTCATCCGCGGCGTGAGCCGCCCGGTTGAGTTATGTGAGCTGATGTGCGAGGCGGTCGGCGAGCTTACCATCGTGCAATCCGACCATTTTCTGCTGGAAACCGAGCCTGAGCTTCACCTGTACTTCGGCAACAGCTCCCTTGTGCTGAATTCGGCACGTCCAAGCGTCAGGATCGGCCGCGACCCAGCCGCCGACATCGTGATCAGTGACAGCCAATCGTCCCGGCGTCATGCGGAAATCGAACTGCGTGGCGACAAATTTGTGCTGATCGACCGGAGCAGCAACGGCACCTTCGTGCTGATCGAAGGCGAACGGGAGTTTCAGCTATCCCGCGAAGAGGTCGTACTGCGCGGCCGCGGTCATTTCTCACCGGGCCGCAGCTGCTCCAGCTGCCCTCAGTTGATCAGCTTCGTCTGCATGTAGATCAGACGCGGAACGCCTCCGCCAAAGCTCTGCTGGCCAACTGAACAGCCTCCCCGGCCTGCGGGAAGAACTTCCCGAGCGTGAAAAAGCCGTGGACCATACCTTCGAACTCATGGAAGCTCACTACGCCCCCAGCCTGACGCAAAGCATCGGCGTAAGCACGCACATCATCGGTGAGAGGGTCGCACCCCGCCGCGATGAAAGTTGCAGGAGGAAGGTCATCGAAGCGCGATGCAAGCAGCGGTGACGCACGCCAATCGCCCCAATCGGAATCGGACGGCAGGTATTTCTCGAAAAACCATGCCAGACTCTCCGTATCCAGGAAATAGCCACTAGCGTAGGTCCGACGGGAAGGGCGCTGGCTGAGAATGTCGGTACACGGATAAATCAACAACTGCAGTGCCGCCCGCGGCCCTTCTTCATTACGCAACTGCAGCGCGGTGACGGCACTCAGCGTACCGCCCGCACTATCCCCCGCAAGAGCGAAACGAGTCGGATCGATACCGAGCATCCCGCCATTTGCCAATACCCAGACCACAGCCCGATGGGCGTCCTCCACTGCACCGGGGAACGGGTACTCTGGCGCCAACCGGTAATCCACCGAGAGCACGGCGCATTCGCTGTAATTCGCCAGCTCTCGGCAGAGCACGTCGTAACTCGGAATATTGCCGACGCACCAGCCGCCGCCATGGAAATAGAAAACCAACGGAAGGTTCTCATCCGCCTTCGCATGAAGGGGGCGATACAGGCGCGCCATGATCACTCCATCACGAATATGGGCGCGCGGGATGGGCACATCGGTGATCGAGGCCACCGCTGGCGCCTCAGGCCTCAACGCAAACTGCAGTTTTTCAAAGGAATGACGAGCCTGATGCACATCCAGCTCATGAAAGCGCGGCGCGCCGACACGGTAGACCATGTCGAGTAAGGCTTTGGCTTGGGGATCGAGGGCCATGGGAATCTGCACGGGGCAAAAAGCTGCAAAGCTGAACCGCCCCGCCAAGGGGCCACGAACGCTTCACTCGGTAAATTCGAGCCGCAACTTTCGTTACGGACACGCATCGGATAGAACAAAGACAAACCAATCAAAGACTTGCACTTTGAGATAAATTCTACCCGACTTCACGCCGAACATAGCGCTCAAACCCACCATCCCACTTGTCACGAACCCGACCTGATGCCAGCGCCCTTGCCCTTGAGGAGCTTGAGCAGCCAGAGCCACAGCCGCAACACAAGGGGCGATACTCCATCAGCAACCACTTGACCGCCCTAGCCAGCATGCCCGACTTGCCCCAAGAGTATGCACACGACACGCCGGTCGTGCTGCCGCCCAAAGCCAGAACCCTCATCCCCACTCTCCGAGTTTGTGAGGCAATGTCGGCCATACGATGGATACGCCTCAACTAGCCAAACCGGCCTAAAGCCTGGAGGTGAGCAAAGATGAGACCAAGCAAAAGAAGAAATCGTTGACTGACGCCCGCCAACCAAGCACATCAAAGGGAGGAGAGGCTGCCCGTAAATCTTCGACCATCGATCGATAAGCCGTTGATTAACAAAGGAAATAGACTAAAAGCGGGGGACTTGCTAGAGTACTGCTGGTGCCGGGAGGGGGACTCGAACCCCCACACCTTGCGGCGGCGGATTTTGAATCCGCTGCGTTTACCGATTCCGCCATCCCGGCACGGGAAGCGGCGCATTATCTACGAAACTGTTACCCGTATCAACCCATGGCTTTAACCCTCGACGATTTCGACTACCTGCTCCCCCCGGAGCTCATCGCCCAAGCCCCCCTCGAACGCCGCACCGACAGCCGCCTGCTCCAGGTCGCGACGACGCTGGGCGACCTGCACTTTTCCGATCTGCCCAGCCTACTGGTGCCCGGCGACCTGCTGGTCTTCAACGACACCCGAGTGCTGCATGCCCGCCTTTTCGGCACCAAAGATACTGGCGGCCAGGTGGAGGTCATGATCGAGCGCCCTCTCGGCGCCCATGAAGCCCTCGCCCAGATACGCGCCAGCAAGTCGCCCAAGCCCGGCACCCGCTTGCACCTGGAAGATGCGCTGGAGGTCGAGGTGCTGGGTCGTGCCGGCGAGTTCTTCCACCTGCGCTTCCCCGCCACCGAAGACCTGGTCGAACTGCTTGAACACCACGGCCGCCTGCCGCTGCCGCCGTACATCGAGCGAGCTGCCGGCAATGCCGACGAATCCCGCTATCAGACGGTCTATGCCCGCAATCCGGGCTCGGTCGCCGCGCCGACCGCTGGCCTGCACTTCGACGAGCCGCTCCTTGCCCGCCTCGCCGAGCACGGCGTAAACAGTGCCTACGTCACCCTCAACGTCGGCGCAGGCACGTTCCAACCAGTGCGTGTCCATGACTTGTCCGAGCACAAGATGCACACCGAAGCCTACGTCATCCCCGAGGCCACGGTGGACGCCATCGCTGCCACCAAGGTAGCCGGCAAGCGCGTGGTGTGCGTGGGCACCACCAGCATGCGTGCCCTCGAATCGGCCGCGCGCAGCGGCACGCTGCAGGCGGGACAGGCGGAAAGCGACCTCTTCATCCTGCCCGGCTACGAATTCCACGTCGCAGACGCTCTCATCACCAATTTCCACCTACCCAAATCCACGCTGCTGATGCTCGTGTCCGCTCTTGCCGGCATGGACACCATCCGCCGTGCCTACGCCCACGCAATCGAGCAGCGCTACCGCTTCTTCAGCTACGGCGACGCCATGTTCCTGACCAGGAATTCCCAATGAAATACGAACTTCTCGCCACCGACGGCGCCGCCCGCCGTGGCCGCCTGACTCTCAACCACGGCACCGTGGACACCCCGGCCTTCATGCCAGTCGGCACCTATGGCTCCGTCAAGGGCATCTCACCGCAGGACCTGCGCGACATCGGCGCTCAGATTTGCCTTGGCAACACCTTCCACCTGTGGCTGCGCCCCGGCCTGGAGGTGATGGAGGCCTTCGGCGGCCTGCACCAGTTCATGGCATGGGACGGCCCGATCCTCACGGACTCTGGCGGCTTCCAGGTGTTCTCCCTTGGCGCGCTGCGCAAGATCAGCGAAGAAGGCGTGCGCTTCAGCTCGCCGGTGAATGGCGACAAACTCTTCCTCACCCCCGAGGAGTCGATGCGCATCCAGAAGGTGCTCAATTCCGACGTGGTGATGATCTTCGACGAATGCACGCCCTACCCAGCCACCGTCAGCGAGGCCGCCGACTCCATGCGCATGTCGCTGCGCTGGGCGCAGCGCTCCAAGGACGAGTTCATCCGGCTCGAGAACAACAACGCGCTGTTCGGCATCGTCCAGGGCGGCATGTACGAAAACCTGCGTGACGAATCCCTCGCCGGCCTGGAGGAAATCGGCTTCCACGGCTACGCGATCGGCGGCCTGTCGGTCGGGGAGCCCAAGGACGACATGCAGCGCATCCTGCACCACACCGCACCGCGCCTGCCCCAGCACAAGCCCCGTTATCTGATGGGCGTCGGCACGCCGGAAGACATCGTCTTCGCGGTGCAGGCTGGCATCGACATGTTCGACTGCGTGATGCCCACCCGCAACGCGCGCAACGGCTGGCTGTTCACCCGCCACGGCGACATCAAGATCCGCAACGCGCGCCACAAGTCTGACACCCGCCCGCTGGACGAAACCTGCGACTGCTATACCTGTCGCAACTTCTCCCGCGGCTACCTGCACCACCTCAACCGCCTCAACGAGATTCTCGGCGCGCGGCTGGCCACCATCCACAACCTGCACTACTACCAGCAACTGATGCGTGACCTGCGCGATGCGATTGCCAGCGGCACACTGAGCAATTACGTCGCCCGCTTCCACCGGGAACGAGCCGGCCAGGGAGAGTAAGCGGCCTGTAAGCCGGGGATGCTTCGCCCGCCCGGCCCTTGCCGCTATAATCGCGCCTTTTACTAGCATCCCTCCATGCAGGTTTTCCGCGGAATTCCCGAACGCACCGAACACGGCTGCGTGCTCACCATCGGCAACTTCGATGGCGTGCACCGCGGCCACCAGGCGTTGCTGGCGAAACTCACCGCAAAGGCGCGAGCCACCGGCCTGCCCGCGTCGGTGCTCACCTTCGAGCCCCATCCGCGCGAGTATTTCGCCCACGAGAACCGGCCGCGCCGACTCACGTCCCTGCGCGAAAAGATCCAGCTCCTCGCGGCACAAGGCGTGGATCGCCTCTACATCGGCCGCTTCAATGCCCGTTTCGCATCGCTCACTGCCGAGCAGTTCATCGAGGACATCCTGATCCGCGGGCTCGGCGTGCGCGATCTGATGATCGGCGACGACTTCCGCTTCGGCAAAGGCCGCAAGGGCGACTTTGCGATGCTGCATCACGCCGGCCAGACAGCAGGCTTCACCGTCGAAGCCATGCACACGCTGGTTCACGAAGGTGAGCGCGTTTCCAGCTCGGCAATCCGCGCTGCACTTTCCGATGGCGACATGCCCCACGCTGCCCGCCTGCTCGGCCGCCCTTACAGCATCAGCGGTCGCGTCATGCACGGCGACAAGATCGGTCGCACGATCGGCTTTCCGACCGCCAACATCCAACTCAAGCACCGCAGCCCGCCGCTGATGGGTATCTACACCGTCAGCGTCGACGGCCTGGCCGACAAGCCCTGGCCCGGCGTGGCGAGTATCGGCGTGCGCCCCACCATCAACGATGCCGGCCGCGCGACCCTCGAAGTGAATCTTTTCGACTGGAGCGCCGACTGCTACGACGCCCATCTGCGGGTCAATTTCCTGCGCAAGCAACGGGATGAGGAGCGTTACGACAGCCTCGAAGCCCTCACCGCCCAGATCGCCCGCGACGCCGACGAGGCCCGCACCTACTTCGTCCAGAATCCCCTCTGAATTCACGCACTGACCATGTCCGACAATCGCAAGACCCTGAATCTGCCCGACACGCCCTTCCCGATGCGCGGCGACCTTGCCAAGCGCGAACCCGCCTGGATCGCCGACTGGCAGCAGCACAAGCTCTACCAGAAGATCCGCAAGGCATCGGCCGGCCGGCCCAAGTTCGTGCTCCACGACGGCCCCCCGTACGCCAACGGCAACCTGCACCTGGGTCATGCGCTGAACAAGATCCTCAAGGACATCATCGTCCGCTCCAAGACCCTGGCCGGCTTCGATGCACCCTACGTGCCAGGCTGGGACTGCCACGGTCTGCCGATCGAACACAAGATCGAAGTCACCCACGGCAAGAACCTGCCCGCCGACAAGGTCCGCGAACTATGCCGCGCCTACGCCGCCGAACAGGTGGAAGTACAGAAGAAGGAATTCATCCGTCTGGGTGTGCTGGGCGACTGGGACAATCCCTACCTGACCATGAACTTCGCCAACGAGGCTGGCGAGATCCGTGCCCTGGCCGAGATGGTCAAGAAGAACTATGTGTTCAAGGGCCTGAAACCGGTGAATTGGTGCTTCGACTGTGGTTCTGCCCTGGCCGAAGCCGAAGTCGAGTACGCCGACAAGAAATCGCCGACCGTCGACGTGGCCTTCCCGATCAGTGAAGCCGACGCCCCCAAGCTGGCCGCAGCCTTCGGTCTTGCCAGCCTGCCCAAGACCGCCTATGCAGTGATCTGGACCACCACCCCGTGGACCATCCCCGCCAACCAGGCCCTCAACATTCATCCCGAGCACGAATACGCCCTTGTCGACGTGGGCGACCGCCTGCTGGTCCTCGCCAAGGATCTGGTGGAGGAAAGCCTCAAGCGCCAGGGCCGCGAAGGCAGCATCCTGGCTACCGCCCAGGGCAAGGCCCTGGAAGGTCTGCAGTTCCGCCACCCCCTCTACGATCGCGTCGCCCCCGTCTATCTGGCCGACTACGTGGGCCTCGATGCCGGCACCGGCATCGTGCACTGCGCGCCAGCCCACGGCGTGGATGACTTCAACGCCTGGCGCACCTACGGTCGTGGCAACGACGAGATCATCTCCATCGTCAAGGGCGACGGCGTTTACGTGGATGACCTGCCCTTCTTTGGTGGCATGTCGATCTGGAAGGCCAACCAGGCCATCTGCGACAAACTCACGGAAGTCGGCAACCTGCTCTCCCACGGCAGCGTCATGCACAGCTACATGCACTGCTGGCGCCACAAGACCCCGGTCATCTACCGGGCTACTGCCCAGTGGTTCGTCGGCATGGACCGCCTGCCCACAGACGGCAAGTCCTTGCGCGAGAGGGCCCTGGCCGGTGTCGAGGCCACCGCCTTCTATCCGGCCTGGGGCAAACCCCGCCTGCAGTCCATGATCGCCAACCGGCCCGACTGGTGCATCTCCCGTCAGCGCAACTGGGGCGTGCCCATCCCCTTCTTCCTGCACAAGGAGACCGGCGAACTGCATCCTCGTACCGTTGAGTTGATGGAACAGGTTGCCCTGCGCGTCGAGAAGGAAGGCATCGAGGCCTGGTTTAAGCTGGACGCCACGGAGCTGCTCGGCACCGAAGCCGCCCAGTACGACAAGATCAGCGACACCCTGGATGTCTGGTTCGATTCCGGCACGACCCACTGGCACGTGCTGCGCGGCTCCCACAACGATGGCCACGCCACTGGCCCCCGTGCCGACCTTTACCTGGAAGGCTCGGACCAGCACCGCGGCTGGTTCCATTCCTCCCTACTCACCGGTGCCGCCATCGACGGCCACCCACCCTACAAGGCCCTGCTCACCCACGGCTTCACCGTGGACCAGCAAGGCCGCAAGATGAGCAAGTCCCTGGGCAACACCATCCTGCCCCAGGAAGTCACCGACAAGATGGGTGCCGAGATCCTGCGCCTGTGGGTCGCCGCCACCGACTACTCCGGTGAGTTGGCCATGTCGAAGGAGATCCTGGCCCGCGTCGTCGAATCGTACCGGCGCATCCGCAACACCTTGCGCTTCCTCATGGCCAACATCGTCGACTTCAATGCCGGCACGGACATGCTGCCGGTGGAGCAATGGTTCGAGATCGACCGCTATGCCTTGGCCTTCACCCGCCAGCTGCAGGCCCAGGCCCAGGCAGACTACGATCGCTACGAGTTCCACCGTGTGGTCCAGGCGCTCCAGACCTTCTGTTCCGAGGATCTCGGCGGTTTCTGGCTGGACATCCTGAAGGACCGCCTCTACACCACCAAGCCCGACTCCCTGGCCCGCCGCTCCGCCCAGAGCGCCCTGTGGCACGTCCTGCAGGCCGTCGTGAAGCTGATGGCGCCGATCCTGTCCTTCACCGCCGAAGAAATCTGGCAATTACTGAGCCAGGATGCGGAGGACAGCGTGATGCTGCACACCTTCCACCAGCTACCCGCCCAGAACACCGAAGAGGCGCTACTGGAGCGCTGGAACGCGATCCGCGCCGCCCGTGCCGATGTGCTGAAGGTCATCGAATCGGTCCGCACCGAAGGCAAGGTCGGCTCATCGCTACAGGCCGAGGTGGAAATTCGCGCAACCGGCGCCAAGTACGACACCCTGGCCAGCCTCGCCGACGATCTGCGCTTCGTGCTGATCTGCTCTAAGACGACGCTGATCCGGGTCGACAACGAAGCCGATGAGAGCATCCTCGTCACCCCGTCCGAGCACAAGAAGTGCGAGCGCTGCTGGCACTACAGGGAAGACGTGGGTCACGATGCGGAACATCCGGAACTTTGTGGCCGCTGCACGTCCAACCTGTTCGGCACCGGCGAACCCCGCTCGGCCGCCTGAATCTTGTAAAACAGCAGGAGCCCGCCCTTGAAATTACGCCTCGGCAACTGGATCGGCCTCGCGGCCATCATCGTGCTGGCCGACCAGTGGACCAAGCATCTCGTCCGCGGCGCCCTGCGCAACGGCGAAGTCATCCGCATCACCGACTTCTTCGATCTGGTACTCGCCTTCAACCCGGGGGCTGCCTTCAGCTTCCTGGCCGACCAAGCCGGTTGGCAACGCTGGTTCTTCGTAGCCCTGGCAGCCGCCATCTGTGGCTGGCTGTTGCGCCTTCTGGCGCGCCACCAGCACGAGCTGCTGCAGCCGCTGGCGTTCTCGCTGATCATCGGTGGCGCCATCGGCAATGTGATCGACCGCTTCGTCTTTGGCGCGGTGGTTAACTTCCTGTATTTCCATATCGGCCGCTACGGCTGGCCGGCCTTCAACGTGGCGGACTCCGCCATTACCGTGGGCGTGATCCTGATGATCGTTGCGCAGTTGCGCGAACATCGCCACGCCCCCGCCCAAGAGAAGCTCTCATGACCCAGATCGTCCAGCCCGACAGCCTGCTGACCCTCCACTACCGGATCTCCCTCGATAACGGGCAGCCCCTCATCAGCACCTTCGAATCCAAGCCGGCTACCATGCAGCTGGGCCACGGCGACATCGCACCGGCATTGGAGCGCTGCCTGGCCGGGATCACCGTCGGCGAGCACCACACCTTCCTGCTCGAGCCGGAAAACGCCTTTGGCGCGCACCGTGAAGATCTGATCGAGAAGGTCCGCCTGGAGGACTTTCCCGCCGATGCCGAAGTGGCGCCGATGGTCATCATGGAATTCACCGCACCCGACGGCACCCGCTACCCAGGCCTGATCCGCGAAGTCCTCGACACCCATGCGGTGATCGACTTCAACCACCCACTGGCCGGCAAGTCGATCCGCTTCGAGGTCGAAGTGATCGGCATCAACTGAACATTACCGAGGTATCCGATGGAAGTACTGCTCGCCACCCCCCGCGGCTTCTGCGCCGGAGTCGAACGCGCCATCGAGATCGTCGAACGCGCCCTTGCCCAGTTTGGCGCCCCCATCTATGTGCGCCATGAGGTCGTCCATAACCGTTTCGTGGTGGAAGGCTTGCGCGCCAAGGGCGCGGTGTTCATCGAAGAACTCGCCGACGTACCCGCCGGCAATACGGTGATATTCAGCGCCCACGGTGTATCCCAAGCCGTGCGCACTGAAGCCGAAGCCCGCGGACTGCGCGTTTTCGACGCCACCTGCCCGCTCGTCACCAAGGTGCACCTGGAAGTCGCCCGCATGCGCGACCAGGGGCGTGAACTGATCATGATCGGCCACAAAGGGCACCCGGAGGTGGAAGGCACGATGGGTCAGGTCCGCGACGGCATCTATCTGGTGGAGTCTGTCGAAGATGTGGCGAACCTTCAGGTCACCAAACCCGACATGCTGGCCTACGTCACGCAGACCACGCTGTCCGTGGATGATGCCGGCGCCATCGTGGCCGCCCTGAGAGCCCGCTTCCCGAGCATTGTCGGCCCCAAGAAGGACGACATCTGCTATGCCACGCAAAACCGCCAGGATGCCGTGAAATTCATGGCACCGCAGTCGGATCTGGTGCTGGTAGTCGGATCACCGAACAGTTCCAACTCCAACCGCCTGCGCGAGGTAGCCGAACTGCTGAATGTTCCAGCCTATCTCGTTGATAACGCAGCAGCCATCGACCCTGCGTGGATCGCCGGAAAACTGCGCGTCGGCGTAACCGCCGGCGCTTCAGCACCGGAGGTGCTGGTCAACTCTGTAATCGCCCGCCTCAAGGAACTGGGCGCCGCCTCCGTTCGTCAGCTCGAAGGCGTGCCGGAGAAAGTGACCTTCCCGCTGCCGAAGGAACTCCAGGGCCACACCGGCCAACAAGAAGCTTGAGGAGCTCCGCCGGGACAAGCCCCCCAATAACAAAGCCCCCGACGACACTCGGAGGCTTTGTTATTATTTCAGAGTAACGGAAGAGCTACGGCGCACATCAACACTCCGCAGCCGCCAACTCGGCTCAAAAGTGCGGCTGCATGATCCGCCGGTAGAACTCGTGGAAGTGCTGCATCCCGTCCTCATAAGGCGACTGATAGGGGCCAACCTCGCTACGCCCCGCTTTCAGCAGAGCAAGGCGGCCGCGGTCCATGCGCTCGCCGATATCGTCGTCCTCGATGGCAGTCTCCATGTAGGCAGCCTGCTCGGCCTCAACGAAATCGCGTTCAAATTCGAGGATCTCTTCCGGATAGTAGAATTCGACCACATTGGTGGTCCTGTTCACATCTGTCGGAATCAACGTGCTCACCACCAGCACATGGGGATACCACTCAACCATGATGTTGGGGAAATAGGTCAGCCAGATCGCACCGTGCTTGGGCATTTCGCCGCCATGGTAGTTGAGCACAGCCTCATGCCAGCGCTTATACGTGGGCGAACCGGGCTTCTTCAACGACGTGATACCGACACGCTGCACGGAATACCATTCACCGAACTGCCAGGTAAGATCGTCGCAAGTCACGAACTGGCCGAGCCCTGGGTGGTAGGGCTCGACGTGATAATCCTCGAGGTAAACCTCGATGAAAGTCTTCCAGTTGTAGTTGCACTCGTGAATCTCGACCTTGTCGAGCTTGTAGCCGGCAAAGTCGAGTTCGCTGGCTACCTGCATGCCGGCGAGATCCGCCGACGCCGCACGTGGCCCCTTGAACAGCAGTCCATGCCAGTTATCGAGCTTCTGGCGCTGCAGGTTGAGGCAAGGGTTTTCAGGAAAGTGCGGCGCCCCAATCAGCAGACCTTCCGGGTTGTAGGTCCAGCGATGGATCGGGCAAACAATATTTCTGTCGGCGACACCGGAGCCCTGCAACATGATCGCCTGACGATGACGGCAGACGTTGGACATCTGGTAAAAGCCGTCTTCCCGATTGATTAGCAGGCTCGAATGGTCGAGCCATTCAAGCGACCGGTATTGATTGACTTCCGGCACCATCAACTCGTGGCCGACATAGCCGGGCCCAGCATCGAAGAGGAGACGCTTCTCCAACTCGAAGACCTTTTCGTCGAAATACCACGAGACCGGCAATTGGGAAACCGCCGGAGAAAGCTGTGCCTGAGAAGCGATGTCAGACATCCCGAACCCCCTGATTCAAAGCGAAAGCCCGAAACGTAAAGCACGATATTATATAGTATTACGCGTTTGACCTGTAGCCCGGCCATAGGCTATTTTTACGGTTTGCTCCTGCCTAGCCGGCCGCCCATGGTCAAATCTGCCTCCGCCAAGACGCCCAACAGTTTCGAATCGACCATTTCCGAACTCGAATCCATTGTTCAGGAAATGGAAAACGGGGCGCTCTCCCTTGAGCAATCACTCGCAGCCTACGAGCGCGGCACAACCCTCCTCCGGCACTGCCAGGACGTATTGAACAGGGCGGAGCAGAGCATTCGCACCATGGAAAGCGGTGCAACCAACCCGGAGCAGCCCCAGTCATGAGCACCCGCAGTTTCAGCCAGTGGATGGGCGACATCCAGCAGCGGACCGAGATCGCCCTCGATCACGCACTGCCAGCAGCCGACATCGCCCCCGAGCGCCTGCATCAGGCAATGCGCTATGCTGTCCTTGGTGGCGGCAAGCGCGTTCGTCCGTTGCTCGTCCACGCAGCCGGCCAACTCGCGCAGGCAGATACGGGCCGCCTCGACAGGGTGGCCTGTGCACTGGAACTGATCCATGCGTACTCGCTGGTACATGACGACATGCCCTGCATGGACGACGACGCATTGCGCCGCGGCAAACCGACCGCCCATGTGGAATACGACGAGGCTACCGCCTTATTGGTCGGCGATGCGCTGCAGACGCTGGCTTTTCAGCACATTGCAGATGCCGCCATTTGCGATGACCCGATCCAACAGATCGGCATGATCCGCCAGCTCGCCGTCGCCTCCGGCTCCCGGGGAATGGCGGGCGGCCAGGCCATCGACCTGGCATCCGTCGGAATGGAGCTAAGCCTAGCCGAACTGGAGTTCATGCACATTCACAAGACCGGCGCCCTCATCCGCGCATCGATTGCCCTTGGCGCCCAATGCGGCCGTCTGCTGAGGGAAGAAGCCATGGCCACGCTCGACCATGTCGGCAAGATAATCGGGCTCCTCTTCCAGATCGTGGACGACATCCTCGACGCCGAAGCAGACACCGCCACCCTCGGCAAAACAGCCGGCAAGGATGCCGCCAACGACAAACCCACCTACGTCAGCCTGCTCGGCGTCAGCCGCGCCCGCGAACTGGCCGAAGAAATGTGCCAGAGCGCCCTGGACCGCCTCGCCGCCTTCGGCACCGACGCCCAGCGCCTGTCGGAACTGACGCGCTTCATCGTCCGTCGCCAGTTCTGAGGCCAGCAGATCGACAACAAAGAACACCCATTAACGACCCGGTATCCCGGAATGCCCCTCACAACGCAGCCCGCCAAACCTCGCGCCAGCCTGTTGGACAGCATCACTTCTCCCGCGGACCTGCGCCAGCTCGACCCCGGTGAGCTCCCCAAGCTGGCCGACGAGCTGCGCAACTTTCTGATCGACTCGGTCTCCCGCACCGGCGGCCACCTGTCGTCGAATCTTGGCACCGTGGAGCTGACCATCGCGCTGCACTACGTGTTCAACACGCCCGACGATCGCATCGTCTGGGACGTCGGCCACCAAACCTACGCCCACAAGGTTCTGACGGGGCGTCGCGAAGCCATGGCAGGTCTGCGCCAATATCAGGGCATCTCAGGCTTTCCGCGCCGCTGCGAAAGTCCGTACGACACCTTCGGCACCGCCCATTCGTCAACTTCGATCTCCGCAGCCCTCGGCATGGCCGAAGCAGCCCGCCTGCGCGGCGAAGACCGACGCGCCATTGCAGTCATCGGCGACGGCGCGATGTCGGCCGGCATGGCTTTCGAAGCGCTGAACAACGCCGGCGACATCAGTGACACCAATCTGCTGGTCATCCTCAACGACAACGAGATGTCAATTTCGCCGCCTGTCGGCGCGCTCAACAAGCACTTGTCCCGCCTGCTCTCTGGCCGCCTTTACAACGGCGCGCGAACCATTGGCAAACGATTCCTCGAAAACCTGCCGCCACCGGTTTTCGAGTTCGCAAAACGTACCGAAGAGCACGTGAAGGGCATGGTGATGCCCGGCACGATGTTCGAAGAGTTCGGCTTCAATTACATCGGCCCCATCGATGGCCACGACCTCGAAGCCCTGCTGCCGACGCTGCAAAACCTGCGCACCCTCAAGGGGCCCCAATTCCTCCACGTCATCACCCGCAAGGGGCAAGGATACAAGCTCGCAGAAGCCGACCCGATCCTCTACCACGGCGTCTCCAAGTTCGACCACGCCGCCGGCATCACAACGGGGAAGAGCAGCGGCAAGCTCACTTACACACAGGTTTTCGGCGACTGGCTCTGCGATATGGCAGCCATCGACAAGCGCCTCGTGGCAATCACCCCCGCCATGCGCGAAGGGTCAGGCATGGTGCGTTTCGCCAATGAATACCCGGATCGTTATTACGACGTCGGGATCGCCGAGCAACACGCTCTGACTTTCGGGGCAGGCCTGGCCTGCGAGGGCTTCAAGCCCGTAGTGGCCATCTACTCGACCTTCCTGCAGCGCGCCTACGATCAGCTGATCCACGACATCGCCCTGCAGAACCTGCCGGTCATGCTGGCTATCGACCGTGCCGGACTGGTCGGTGCCGACGGCGCAACCCACCACGGCGCGTTCGATATTTCCTACCTCGCCTGCATCCCCAACCTGACCATCTTCTGTCCGGCAGACGAAAACGAATGCCGGCAAATGCTTTATACCGCCTACCAGCACGACGGCCCAACCGCCGTCCGCTACCCACGCGGCAGCGGCCTGGGAATCCAGCCGACCAGGCTCATGCACGCCCTCCCCATTGGCAAGGGCGAGATCCGTCGAAGCGGCACCCGCTACGCCCTGCTTGCCTTCGGTAGCCTGCTCGGCACCGCGCTGCAGGTCGCCGACACTCTCGACGCCACCGTGGCCAACATGCGCTTCGTAAAGCCCATCGACCGCGAACTGATCCTCGAGTTGGCCGACAGCCACGACATCCTTGTCACTCTTGAGGAAAACGCCGCCATCGGCGGCGCCGGATCGGAAGTGATCCGTGTCCTAAAAGAGGCGGGCAAAGCCATCCAGGTGCTACAACTGGGCCTCCCTGACCGCTTCATTGACCACGGCGACCAGCTGCAGCTCATGGCCGAGGTCGGCCTAGACGCAGCAGGCATCCTCAAGAGCATAGAAGATAGCGGCCTGCCGAATAGTTGAGCGCTTTTGTCGGGAATGATAGGATCAAATCCATTGAGGGGCGCCAGACCCCCATTCCCCAACGAGACTTACCGAGAACAGTCATGACCACCCGCGAAGCCCCAACCCCCATCCCCGACGTACAAAACTCCGCCGACTCACGCCAACTGGCCATCAACAAGGTTGGCATCAAGGCGATCCGCCACCCCATCAAGGTTCAGGACAAGAAGAGCGGCGGCATCCAGCACACCATCGCGATGTTCAACATGTACGTGGGCCTGCCCCACAATTTCAAGGGGACGCACATGTCCCGCTTCGTGGAGATCCTCAACAGCCACGAAAGGGAAATCTCCGTCGAATCCTTCGAGCCGATGCTGCGCGAGATGGTCCGGAAGCTCGAGGCCGAAACTGGCCACGTGGAAATGACCTTCCCCTATTTCGTCAACAAGGCCGCCCCCGTCTCGGGCGTGCAAAGCCTGATGGACTATGAAGTCACCTTCATCGGAGAAATCAGTGAGGGGGGCAATTACGAGTTCACGATGAAGGTTGTTGTCCCCGTGACTAGCCTGTGCCCCTGCTCCAAGAAGATTTCCGAGTATGGCGCCCACAACCAGCGCTCCCACGTCACAGTGACCGCCACCACCAACAACCACCTGTGGATCGAGGAACTGGTCCAGCTCGTCGAAGAGCAGGCTTCCTGCGAACTCTACGGGCTGCTCAAGCGCCCCGACGAAAAGTTCGTCACCGAGCGCGCCTACGACAACCCCAAGTTCGTCGAGGACATGGTGCGGGACGTTGCCGGCGCCCTCAACAGGGAAGGCCGCATCGACGCCTACATCGTCGAATCCGAGAACTTCGAGTCGATCCACAACCATTCGGCCTACGCACTGATCGAACGGAACAAGCGCTCCTGAACGAAAGGCTCGCAGCAGATACACGCCCACAAGCGACAGCAAGGGGCGAAAAAATCTATGGTCAGCCCGATTTTTGCAAGGTAGATGCACGTGACCTATAGTTGGCTTGCTTAAATCTATCCGGGGTCGTGGTCGGCGATCGTCTGCCCACCCCCATGATGAGAGCCGCGCCCGGCAAACCTCAAAACGGTGCCAGCGTTGTCCGCTGGTTTTTTGTCAGGTTCCTTGCCAAGCCGTTGAGCCGTTCAGGTCATCATACGTTCTACCGCCGCAAAACCAGATGGGCTACTTCAGGTAAATCAGCCTTCATCCGTCAGGCGGCCTGCACCGCTGTGCCGGACTGGTAATGCGTCCCTTTGGCGAGGATAGCCCAGGCGATCGTCGCCAATTTATTGACCAGCGCACAAGCCACCACGTTCGAGTGGCGCCGGGTGAGCAGGTCACGTACCCACCGACCCAAGGCGTCTTCGCGTTTATCGATGCGCTACATGAGTACGCGGGCGCATTGCACCAGCAGGTGTCGGAGGTTCTTGTCACCGCGCTTGCTGATGCCCAGCAGCGTCGGCTTGCCTCCCGTGCTGTGCTGGCATGGCATGAGCCCCAAGGAAGCAGCGAACTGCCGGCTGCTGCCGAACTGATGCGCATCGCCCATGCGCTGGCGGTGATCGGGCCGATCCCCGGAATCTCCAGCAGACGCTGGCTGGATTCGTCCTTCCTTCAATTACTGAGCGAGCTCCCGTTCTACTTCGGCAATCTGCTCGTCCAGGTACTTGAAGTGCGGGGAGATCAGCCGGGCGGTGTGCCCCAAGGATACCCACTGGCGCGCGCCCCAGTGGGCGCCCGCACAGACCTCCATCACCACCGTGCAGGACGGGACATTCGCTAGTTGGGCGAACAGTTGGCTACGCGTGAGTTTCTTGCGAAACACCATTCGACCCACCGCATCCTGCGCGCGCAGGTGGAAGCTGTGTTTGCCCAGGTCGATTCCGATCAACGTCACGGCAGTCATGATGGCCTCCAAAAAAGCAAAATCCCTACTCAGCGTAGTCCGCTGGGTAGGGATCGGGCTGACCATCTCATTACGGAACCCGAGGGTTCCGTTTTTTTGTACCGCGGAAACTTAGGCCTTGGCGGCAGCCTTGGCAGCGAAGGACTTGTAGTCCAGCTTTTCCTTGATACGGGCAGACTTGCCTGAGCGGCTGCGCAGGTAGTACAGCTTGGCGCGACGCACATCACCACGACGCTTCACTTCGATGCTGGCAACCAGCGGGGAGTAGGTCTGGAACGTACGCTCCACGCCTTCGCCGGAAGAGATCTTGCGAACAATGAAGGCGGAGTTGAGGCCGCGATTGCGCTTGGCGATCACGACGCCTTCGTAAGCCTGCAGACGCTCACGGTTACCTTCCTTAACCTTGACCTGCACGATAACGGTGTCGCCGGGAGCGAATTCCGGAATCGTCTTGCCTTGGGTCAGGCGGGTGATTTCTTCCTGTTCGAGCTGCTGAATGAGGTTCATGCGTAACTCCTGAAAAAATATGGGCCAGTGGCCTTTCGTGCAGAGCAGGTCGCCACCTGATACACGGCTTTGTTATGGAAGCCGGAAATCAACCCTCCAGCTTCCCTTCAGCCTGCCGGAATGCATCCAGCAAACGAATCTCTTCCTTGCTCAACTTGCGATCACTCAGCAAATCCGGTCGGCGCAACTCCGTGCGCCCCAATGACTGCTGCAAGCGCCAGCGCCGAATCTCGGCGTGGTTGCCGGACATGAGGACACCGGGCACGGACACCCCCTCATATTCGACCGGCCGCGTGTAGTGCGGGCAATCAAGCAAACCATCGACGAACGAATCCTCGATGGCGGAGTCTTGATCGTTCAATGCCCCCGGCAATTGCCTGATCATCGAATCGAGCAAAACCATTGCCGGTAACTCCCCCCCCGAAAGGACAAAGTCACCCAACGAAATCTCTTCATCCACGCAGCGATCGATCAAACGCTGATCGACCCCTTCGTAGCGACCACAGAGCAGCACGAGCGCGGGTTCGGCAACCAGCTCCAACACACGCTGGTGATCCAGCGGACGTCCCTGCGGAGACAGGTAGATTACCCGCCCCGCGACGCCCGCACTCTCCACCTGACGCGCCTGAGCAGCCCTGATGGACTTCTCCAGAGGCCCCGGCAGCATCACCATCCCGGGGCCAC
Source organism: Zoogloea sp. JDB1 (assembly GCF_056724025.1). Taxonomy (NCBI): domain Bacteria; kingdom Pseudomonadati; phylum Pseudomonadota; class Betaproteobacteria; order Rhodocyclales; family Zoogloeaceae; genus Zoogloea; species Zoogloea sp. JDB1. The sequence continues at coordinate 3,149,348 of NZ_CM161496.1, read as the reverse complement.
CGCCATAGGGGCGGTCGTCCACAGTGCGGTAGCGATCGTCAGCGAAATCCCGTGGATTCCAGCAATTCAGCTCGTAAAGCCCGCGCTCCCGCGCACGCCCTGTAATGCCGAACTCCGACAACGCGGAAAACATCTGAGGAAACAGGCTTACGACGTCGTAGGCCTTGCGGCCGCCGAACACCATCACCAGTCCGCCTCCCAATCCACTCGGATACGGCGCCCTTCCGCATCCACTTCAGTCACGTAACTGGCGACGAAGGGGATCAGTCGTTCAAGATCGCCATCCTGCACCTGAAGCACATCATGAGCTCCGGTAGACAGCAACCCCTTCACGATACCCAGGCGCACTTCAGACGCGTTGAATACTTCCAGGCCAATCAAATCAGCCCAGTAGTATTCATCTCTGCCAGGCTTCGGCAACGCTTCCCGCGGTACGGCGATATACAAACCGTCAATGGCTTCAGCCGAATCGCGGTCCGGGACCTCTCCAAAAGCGACCACCAGACCGCCCGCCTTGCCGTGGGCCTTGCAGCCCTTCAGCGTGTACGGGGTCCAGTTGTCGCCTTCAGGATCGGAACCGATCCACCATTGCGGCATTTTTTTCCATGACAAAGGATCATCCCCGAAAGGATGAACCTTTACCCAGCCTCCCACGCCAAACGGGGCGATGATCCGCCCCAGCACGATCATCTGCACGGCAGCCGGAAGACCAGGATGCTGCTCAGCCAACTCAGGCTGCAACCTTGGAGGCTTGCTTGACCAGACGGGAGACGGTCTCGGACAGCTGAGCGCCGTTACCTTGCCAGTGAGCCAGACGCTCGGCGTTCACGACGAGACCGACGGCACTGCCGGAAGCAACCGGGTTGTAGTAGCCGATGCGCTCGATGAAACGGCCATCGCGACGATTGCGGGAATCGGCGGCAACGATGTTGTAGAAAGGACGCTTCTTGGAGCCGCTACGGGCGAGACGAATGACAACCATGACTGTGCTTGATCCGATGGAATGGAAAAACGTTAGATGTTAAATCACAGCGAAGGAAACCGCAAGAAAACAGGCGACTAAATTCCGACCCGCCCCAGGAGTATCCGCCGAATCCCTCCTGCGGCCCTATCAGGCTAGCGCGAGGCCATATCAGCACCTGTTTGCAGGGAAGTTATTTACAATATGCACTTGGCCAAAACACACAACAGGCAATGAGCGCCGCCGACTCCCCCCTTTCAGACCGCACCGCTCCCGTCCTCGACTGGCTCGCTGTCGAGCTTTCTCCGGACGCAGAGCTTGAGTTGGCGGCCTTCGTACGCCACATCGAGGATCTGACCCGCCCCGAAGTCGGCAAGGGGCAATTGCAGCGTTGCATGGACCTACTACAGGCGCGAGGCATGCAGATCAGCCGGATGTTCCGGGAGAAGCTAGCGTCGACCGCCCTACCTCTGAACACCAGCTTCCATCGCTCGGCAACGCGTCTAGTATCAGCCTTAGGCAAGCTCGCCACGGGGTATGAAGACAGCCTGAACGACATACGCCACCGAACCGCCAAGAACATCCACCAATCGCCACAAGCCATTTGCGCCAAGGGGCTCGAGATTCTCGGCGAACAGTTTACCGTTGCCCACCTGGCTGGTAATAGCGCCCCCTACGGCTTCTGGCTGCGGGCACACACCCTTTTTCTGGGATGCCAGACGACCGGCAACGGCAACAACAGCGCCGACGCGGAGGCTGCCTACAAGTTCCTTCTAACATTCTCGGCAACCCAACCTGAAGGCCTCACAGGTGCCGAGACTTGCTGGCTGGCTGCGCTGCTGAGTTCTGTCGCCGGCGACACAAACATCAGCTACACGCCACCTGGCGAGGATGACCTAGGCTGGTTCTGGATCGATCCGGATCAGGATACCCCTCCGATTTCGGACAACCGGCGCCCACCGCCTCCGGTCGAGGGGCTAATCTACTTTTCTGCGGAAGAGCTCGCTCGCAAGGCGACCGCATGGATAGAAGCTCTGGAGGCCAGCCCTCCCGATCTCAACGGACTTCCCGCGGGGCTTCCCACGACAGAAGCCGCGACCCTGTTACGCAGAGTAAGGGAATACTGGGCCACGCCGCCATGCCGGGAACACTCCCGACGCCGGAACCAGTATGCCGTTCGGGTCTGCACTGGCCTAGAGGGAATCTGGAAGATGCTCCGCGAGACCGACGCGGCGCGGCAAGAGCCGCACACGTCGGAATGGATGGTCGTCAACGAGAGTCCGACAGGCTATGCAATCATGCAGGTCACCGGAACGGCGTCGGAACTCGCAGCCGGCATGGCACTGGCGCTCCGCCGTAACGAGGACGACCCTTGGACCCTGTGCGTTGTGCGCTGGATCCGTACGGAAACCCCCGAGCAGATTGAACTTGGGCTACAGGTCATAGCCAATACCGCCAAGCCCGTAACAGTCGGTTTCCGCAGCGGAACCCAAAGGCGCCCCATGCGTCCTGCGCTAGTCCTCCCCCCATTGCCGCACTGGGGCGCCAACAAGCCATACTGGCCCCCGCCGGAACTTATTCTGCGCGGCGCTTCATGCTGGTATCAGACACCAATCGACTCTATGTGGCTCAAGGGCGGCTACTGAGCCTCGACATGCAGACATCCTCCATCGAACTGTTCCAATACGAAATTGACCCTTATCCTCTCTAAAAAGACATCAGGAATGCAGGGATGCAATGGGCTGGGCCGTCGCGCGCCCGAAGGCTAGAAGCATCTCGTCCCAGCGCTCGCACACCTCCGCCGCAGAGCCTTCCCGCATGCGCCACGAGTCCGGCAGTCTCCCCCAGCCGAACAGCCTTCCGACCTCCGATAAAAGCACCGCATCCGCAGCCTTGACCAGCAACCACCCTCCTCCGTCAAGGCGTGCAGCAATACCCGCCGACTCAAGAACCTCCAGCGTACCTCTCATGTCGTCATGCCCCACCGCGGCCAACTCGGCGAGTTGCACCATCGTCCTAGAACCACCTTCACGCTGAGCAACGACCAACTCCCTCAGCGCCAGCATCGCCACAAACAAACTCCGCCCCGGAAAAGCCGGCAGTAGCGCATGTGCCAGCTTCCGCTCAGGCAGAACCGCGGCGATGACCGCCCCAAGCAGAATCACAATCCACGACAGATAAAGCCACAGTAGAAAGATCGGCACCACCGCAAATGCGCCGTAAACCAGCGTGTAACTCGGGAAATGCACCAGATACAAACCAAACAGGCGTTGCATAACCATGAACCCCGTTGCCGCGCATAAACCCGCGAACATCGCATCCCGGACACGTACGCTGCAATGCGGCACCACCAAGTAAATGGTGCCGAAGATTCCACTCAAAACCGCCACCGCAATCACGCGCAACCCAAGCCCTTCGAGCCACGCTGGCTCGTTCATGATATCAAGGGACATGCTGAGTATTGCGCTCGCTACGAACACGCAGCCGGCCAGCAGCAGAGGGCCGAGAGAAAGCGTTGCCCAGTAGGCCGCCAGACGTGTGGCCCACGGGCGACGGCTGTTGACCATCCAGATCTGGTTTATGACCTGATCGATAGTCTTCATCAACATCAAGGTCGTGGCGACCAGCACCAGAGCACCCACAACGGTCAGATTGGCCGCCTTCTCGCTGAACTGCAGCGCATAGGTGGCAATCACCTTGCCAGCCTTGTCAGGCAGAAGATTATCGAGGAGAAAGCCGCGCAGGGTGTCGCCAAAACGGGCCGACTGGGGCAACTTGCTAAAGACCACCACAACCAGGGTCACCATCGGCACCAGCGACAACAGCGTGGTAAAGGCCAAACTGCCCGCTACCTGCGCGCATCGCCCGTCACGAAATCGCCGCAGCACGGCTGACACCAGATGCGCCACCGCCAGGCGTTGATGCGAACGAGGGAAATCAGGGCTCGGGTTCATTTACGTATAATGCGCTTCCGTTTTGCAGGCTCTACCATGCAAGAAGTTCTTATCCTTTATTACAGCCATCGGGGCTCGGTACGGGCACTGGCCGAACTGATCGCCCGCGGCATCGAATCCGTTCCGGGCATGGCCGCCCGCCTGCGCACGGTTCCACGGGTGTCCGCGGTCTGCGAGGCGGTCGAAGACGGCATTCCCGACCGGGGCGCCCCGTACGCAGACATCCGCGACCTCGAGGAGTGCGTCGGCCTGGCACTCGGCAGCCCTACCCGCTTCGGCAACATGGCGGCGCCGGTCAAGTACTTCCTGGACGGTACCGCCGGCCCTTGGTTGTCCGGCGCCCTGGCGGGCAAACCGGCTTGCGTATTCACATCATCAGCGAGCCAGCACGGTGGCCAGGAAAGCACGCTGCTGTCGATGATGACACCGTTGCTGCACCATGGAATGCTGATCGTCGGCCTGCCGTTTTCCGAGCCCGACCTGACCCGCACACGCAGTGGCGGCTCCCCTTACGGTGCCACCCACTGGGCCGGCAAGGAGGACAACACCCTGATCACCGAAGAGGAAAAACGCCTCGCCACCGCTCTTGGCCGGCGACTTGCCGAAACCGCCAGAAAGCTCTCGCTCCCATGACACCCAAGACCCTTTCCCTCGTCGCCAGCATCACGCTGCTGCTCCTGATCGCCCTATGCCTGGCCTGGGAAGCCATTCTGGCCCCGCTACGCCCCGGCGGCTCGTGGATGACCCTGAAAGTCCTCCCACTGATGCTGGCGCTGTTCGGCATTCTGCGCGGCAAACGCTACACCTATCAGTGGAGTTCGATGATGATCCTGCTCTACCTGACCGAAGGTGTCGTCCGCACCAACGATGCCCCCCCTGGCAGCACGCTCGCGCTCATTGAAGCCGTGCTGAGCGTGGTCTTCTTCAGCGCGGTGGTGCTTTACGCCCGCAACACGGCTCCGTCACGACTGACCAGGGCCGCCACCGATAGCGAGCCCTGAACCATACAACGTACAAACGTGCATCAGACCTGGGGATTCAGACGCTCCAGCCTTGAGTGCAGTTTGTTGAGCGCATTAAGGTAGGCCTTGGCGGACGCGACGATGATGTCGGTGTCCGCCCCCTGCCCGTTGACAACCCGATCCTCCTTGGAGAGGCGGACAGTCACCTCGCCCTGGGCGTCGGTGCCAGTGGTGATCGCATTCACCGAGTACAGGAGCAGTTGGGCGCCACTCTCTGCAACAGCCTCAATGGCCTTGAACGCCGCATCCACCGGCCCCGAACCATTGGACTCGACCTTGGCCTCCTTACCACCGACGGACAGAGTCAGGCGCGCATTGGGCGTCTCACCGGTCTCGGAGTGGAAGGACGACGCCACAAGGCGGAAATGCTCCTGCGGCTCCGAGCTCTCATCGCTCATCAATGCCTGCAGATCCTCGTCGAAGATCTCGTGCTTCTTGTCCGCCAGCTCCTTGAAGCGCGCAAAGGCGTGATTCAGCTGCTCTTCAGACTTGATCTCGACACCCAACTCGATGAGCCTCGAACGGAACGCATTGCGCCCTGAGTGCTTACCCATCACCAGCTTGTTGGTGGTCCAGCCCACATCCTCGGCACGCATGATCTCGTAGGTCTCGCGGTGCTTGAGCACCCCATCCTGATGGATGCCGGACTCATGCGCAAAGGCATTTGCACCAACAATCGCCTTGTTCGGCTGCACCGGAAAGCCGGTGATGCCCGACACCAACTTGGAGGCCGGCACAATCTGCGTCGTGTCGATGCGCGTATCGCACTGGAAGACGTCCTTGCGCGTGCGCACCGCCATCACAATCTCTTCTAGCGACGCGTTACCGGCCCGTTCGCCAAGGCCATTGACGGTGCACTCAACCTGGCGCGCACCGGCACGTACCGCCGCCAGCGAATTGGCCACCGCCAAGCCCAGATCGTTATGACAATGCACCGACCACACAACCTTGTCGGAATTCGGCACACGCTCGATCAGCGTACGGATCGTTTCCGCGAATTGCTCCGGCACGTTATAGCCGACAGTATCCGGCACATTGATAGTCGTGGCGCCGGCATTGATGACTGCCTCGAAAATGCGGCACAGGAAATCGATCTCGGAACGGCCCGCGTCCTCGGCGGAAAACTCGATGTCGCCGGTGTATTCCCGCGCCCAGCCGATTGCCCGCACCGCCTGCTCGACCACCTGGTCGGGGCTCATGCGCAGCTTTTTCTCCATGTGGATCGGGCTGGTCGCAATGAAAGTGTGGATGCGCCCGGAAGCCGCCGGGCGGATGGCCTCGCCTGCCCGCCGGATGTCATTTTCGTTGGCGCGAGCCAGAGAACAGACGGTTGAATCCTTTATCGCCTCCGCCACTGCGTGGACAGCCTCGAAGTCGCCGTTGGACGCCGCCGCGAAGCCAGCCTCGATCACATTGACCTTCATCCGCTCCAATTGCCGAGCAATGCGCAGCTTTTCGTCCCGCGTCATCGAAGCCCCCGGGCTCTGCTCCCCGTCACGCAAGGTGGTGTCGAAAATGATCAACTGGTCGTTCATGATTGGCTCCTGCAAGATTATTGATGTTTTGATCGAACGGCTCAGGTACCGTTCCGTACCACAACAGGCAAACACACCTGCCCGGCCTTGACGCTCAGCCAAGGCCGCAGCGGCACGATTCAGGAATCCGCGTTCTCGGCGGGAGCGCTCTCACCGGACGACTTCGCGGCGCTACGGCGCGCCCCCTTGATCCAGGCCCAGGCACTCGTCACATAGCCGGAAACGGCGTAGCACAGGAACAGGCCGAAAAGGACCCCCGGCGGATAGCTGGACACCAACAGAAAGCCCAGCACAAACGCGATGATGACGATGAAGGGCACGCTACGGCGCAGGTTGATCTCCTTACCGCTGTAGAACAGCACGTTGCTGACCATCGAGATACCGGCAAAGATCGTCAGCACGCAGGCATACCAGCGCACATCCGGCCCGGAGATGCCGTTGTCGAGCATTACCCACACCAGGCCACTCACCAGTGCCGCCGCCGCCGGACTGGGCAGCCCCTGGAAATAGCGTTTGTCGATGACGTCGATGTTGGTGTTGAAACGCGCCAGCCGCAAGGCTGCACCCGCACAATAGATGAAGGCCGCCATCCAGCCGAGCTTGCCCATGCCCTTCAGCGCCCATTCGTACACGATCAGCGCTGGTGCAGCTCCGAAGGACACCATGTCAGACAGTGAATCGTACTCGGCGCCGAAAGCGCTCTGGGTCCGGGTCAGGCGCGCCACCCGACCATCGAGCCCGTCGAGCACCATCGCGATGAAGATGGCCACAGCCGCCTGCTCGAACAGTCCGTTCATCGCCTGCACGATGGCATAGAAACCGGCAAAGAGTGCAGCAGTCGTGAAAAGGTTGGGAAGAATGTAGATCCCCCTGCGGCGCCGTTCGGGGTTGAGCAGAGGCTTATGAGATTGCAGATCGGCCATGGAGGGGACGATATGTGGAGTCGAATAGGATTGTAACGCAGGTCAATACGACAGGCCCAGAAACGACTCGGGGGACTTGCGTCCCCCGATCTTGCTACCTGCCAGTCCCGCTTAGTTCTTGGACTGATCAACCAGCTTGTTGGCCTTGATCCACGGCATCATGTCACGCAGCTGGGCACCGACAGTTTCAATCGGGTGCACGGCGTTCAGACGACGACGGGCGGTCATGGACGGGTAGTTGGTCTTGCCTTCCAGGATGAACATCTTGGCGTATTCACCGGTCTGGATGCGCTTGAGGGCTTCGCGCATGGCGTAGCGGGACTCTTCGTTGATGACTTCAGGGCCGGTCACGTACTCGCCATACTCCGCGTTGTTGGAGATGGAGTAGTTCATGTTGGCGATGCCGCCCTCGTACATCAGATCAACGATCAGCTTCAGCTCGTGCAGGCACTCGAAGTAGGCCATTTCCGGGGCGTAGCCGGCTTCAGTCAGGGTCTCGAAACCCATCTTGACCAATTCGACAGCACCGCCACAGAGCACAGCCTGCTCGCCGAACAGGTCGGTTTCGGTTTCTTCACGGAAGTTGGTCTCGATCACGCCACCCTTCGTGCCGCCGTTGGCAGCAGCGTAGGACAGGGCGATGTCGCGGGCCTTGCCGGACTTGTCCTGGTACACGGCGATCAGGGACGGCACGCCGCCACCCTTCAGGTACTCGGAACGGACGGTGTGGCCGGGGCCCTTCGGGGCAACCATGATCACGTCCAGATCGGCACGGGGCACGACCTGGTTGTAATGCACGTTGAAGCCGTGGGCGAAAGCCAGCACGCCGCCTTGCTTGATGTTCGGCTCGATGTCGTTCTTGTAGACGTCGGGGATGTTCTCATCCGGCAGCAGGATCATGACCACGTCGGCAGCGCGAACGGCCTCGGCCACTTCGGCAACCTTCAGGCCAGCGCCTTCGGCCTTGGCCCAGGATGCGCCGCTCTTGCGCAGACCGACCGTCACATTGACGCCGGAGTCGCGCAGGTTCTGGGCGTGGGCATGGCCCTGGGAACCGTAGCCAACGATCGTGACCTGCTTGCCCTTGATCAGGGAGAGATCCGCATCCTTATCGTAATAAACCTTCATTTCATGCCTTTCTGATACAAGAGGAGCAAATTGCAGGGAAGCGCCGGCCGTGCAGCCCGCACCACCCCCGCATCACACTTTCAATACCCGATCACCACGGCCAACGCCGCAGATGCCGGAGCGCACGGTTTCGAGAATGAGGCCGGCGTCGATGGCGCCAACAAAGGAATCGAGCTTGGCCTGGGTGCCGGTCAGCTCGATGATGTAACTGGTATCGGTCACGTCGATGATGCGCCCACGGAAGATGTCCGCCATGCGCTTCATTTCCTCGCGATCCTTGCCGGTTGCACGCACCTTCACGAGCATCAGTTCGCGCTCGATGTGGGCCGACTCGGAGAGATCGACCACTTTCACCACTTCAACCAGCTTGTTGAGCTGCTTGGTGATCTGCTCGACGATGTCGTCCGAACCGGACGTCACGATCGTCATGCGTGACAGGGAGGCATCCTCGGTCGGCGCCACCGTCAAGGATTCGATGTTGTAACCACGGGCGGAAAACAGCCCGGAGACGCGCGACAGCGCGCCGGATTCATTCTCGATGAGAAGGGAGATGACGTGTCTCATATGTATTTTCTGCTTGCTGACCATCAACCCGCGCAGCCAATGGGCGTCGAGCATCGGTAACGATTCGGGAGCGGGCCGCGACAGATCATCCACGGCATGCCCCCGGCGAATCAGAGATCCTCAGCGGACAGGATCATATCGGTCAGGCCCTTGCCACCCTGGACCATCGGGTACACGTTCTCGGTCGGATCGACCTGGAAGTCCAGGAAGACCAGATCGTTCTTGCGCTTGAATGCCTCACGCAGCGCATCCTCCACGTCACCCGGCTTCTGCACGCGCAGCGCCACGTGGCCATAGGCCTCGGCGAGCTTCGCGAAGTCGGGCAGGGCATCCATGTAGGACTCGGAGTAGCGGTTGCCGTGGAACAGTTCCTGCCACTGGCGGACCATACCGAGATAACCGTTGTTGAGCAGGATCACCTTGATCGGCAGACGGAACTGCTTGCAGGTGGACAGCTCCTGGATGTTCATCTGCACCGACCCCTCGCCGGTGATACAGGCCACCGGAGAGCCGGGATGCGCGAGTTGAACGCCCATTGCGGCTGGCAGGCCGAAACCCATCGTGCCCAAACCGCCGGAATTCACCCAGCGGCGCGGCTTGTCAAACTTGTAGTATTGGGCCGCCCACATCTGGTGCTGCCCCACGTCGGAAGTCACGAAGGCATCACCGCCAGTCACTTCCCAGAGTTTCTGCACTACGTACTGCGGCTTGATGACATCCATACCCTGATTGAACTTCAGGCAGTCGCGGCGGCGCCACTCCTCGACCTGCTTCCACCAGCCACCGAGAGCTTCCTGGTCTGGGCGATCGGAGGTGCTGTCGAGCAGCGCCAGCAACTCGCCGAGGACTTCACCCACATCGCCAACGATGGGTACGTCCACCTTCACGCGCTTGGAAATGGACGAGGGGTCGATATCGATATGAATGATCTTTCGCGGCTCGGAGGCAAAATGAGCCGGACTACCGATCACGCGGTCGTCGAAGCGGGCACCAACGGCGAGCAGCACGTCACAATAATGCATCCCCATGTTGGCCTCGTAGTTGCCGTGCATGCCCAGCATGCCGACGAACTGGCGATCGGTAGCCGGATAGCCGCCGAGGCCCATGAGGGTGTTGGTGCAGGGAAAGCCCAGCTTGCGCACCAGCGCGGTCAGCTTGTCGGCTGCGTCGCCGAGCACCACGCCGCCACCGGCGTACACCATCGGACGCTTGGCCTCGAGCAGGAGCTGCAATGCCTTCTTGATCTGGCCATGATGCCCCTTGACGACGGGGCTGTAGGAACGCATCGCCACCGTCTGCGGGTATTCGAACTCGCACTTCTGGGCGGTGATGTCCTTCGGAATATCGACCAGCACCGGGCCGGGACGGCCGCTCTTGGCGAGGTAGAAGGCCTTCTTGATGGTCGGCGCGATATCACGCACATCGCGCACGAGGAAATTGTGCTTCACGCAGGGACGGGTGATTCCGACGGTGTCCACTTCCTGGAAGGCGTCCTGGCCGATGGCCGACGACGGCACCTGGCCGGAAATGATGACCATAGGGATCGAGTCGCAGTAGGCCGTGGCGATCCCGGTCACCGCATTGGTCGCGCCGGGACCGGAAGTCACCAGCGCAACGCCGACCTTCTCGGTGGACCGTGCATAGCCGTCGGCCGCATGGATGGCGGCCTGCTCGTGACGCACGAGCACGTGGCGAACCTTGTCCTGCTTGAACAGCTCGTCGTAGATGTAAAGTACCGCACCGCCGGGATAGCCGAAGAGATAATCGACCTTTTCTTCCTGGAGACTCCTGATTACAATTTCCGCACCGGTAATTACCATCGCTGCACCCGAAGCTGTTTCGGCAATGTGAAACGTTGAACCATACCGCCGCCCAGACGATTGGTCAAGGCGCCGCTAGCGGCATTGCAGTCCGGACGCCAGGCGCATCGTTTTAATTGGCGCAACCCCCGCCCATGAAAAAAGAGGGGTGCCACGCTTCAGTTGAGGATCCCTCCCCTGCCTTCCCGCCTTGAACTATCGGACTTCCTCGCCAGCGTCGAAAAAAGGGCCTTCAAGCAGGCCTTATTTGCGGTCCGCAACGATGAGTCGGCCCTCGACATCGTGCAGGACGCAATGCTCAAGCTAGCCGAGAAATACGGCGACAAGCCGCTGGAAGAACTGCCGATGCTCTTCCAGCGCATCCTGCAGAACGTGATCCGCGACCATTTTCGCCGCCAGAAGGTGCGCAGCATGTGGACGACGCTGCTATCCGCCTTTTCGCCAAGCTCGGACGAGCAAGACTATGACCCCCTGGAAACGCTCGAATCCGCCGACAGCGAGCACAAGAGCGAATCCCCCCAGGCCCAGCTAGAACAACACCAGACCTTGTCGGTCATAGAAAAGGAAATCGAAAAGCTGCCAGCCCGTCAACGCGAAGCCTTCCTCATGCGTTACTGGGAAGAGATGGATATCGCCGAAACGGCTGCGGCAATGGGGTGCTCCGAGGGAAGCGTGAAGACACACTGCTCCCGGGCGACGCATACATTGGCTGCAGCTCTTGCAGCAAAGGGCATCACACTATGAACGAGCAGGAATTTCAGCGCCGGATCCGGCAACACCTGAACGCATCGGCGTGGAACATTCCACCGAGCGCATCTTCACGCCTGCACGAGGCGCGCCAAAAGGCATTAAGCCGCCAGAAGGCTGCCGTCCGAGGACTAAGCCTGGCCGGGGTCGGCCAGATGCTCACAGAGCATGTACTGCCGCGGGGCAAAACCACCATCGCGATGGTTCTGGTCATTGCTGCCGCGCTCGGCAGCGTCCTGCTCGGACAGTTTCAACATACCGCCGATCTGGAGGAAGTCGATAGCGCCCTGCTCGCCGACGACCTGCCGATCGACGCCTACCTTGACCGCGGATTCGACGCATGGGTTCAAAACGACTCTCCCGAGTGAGCCTTGCGCTCATGCTGGGCTGGTCGGTTTCCGCCCTGCCCGCCCCCCCCATCAGTGCCCCTGCCTGGAGTGATCTGACGCCGGCGCAGCAACGCACCCTTGCCCCGCTTGCCAAGGAATGGCGCGACCTGCCCGACGAACGCCGCCGGAAGTGGGTCGGTATCGCCGACCGTTTTCCGGGCTATACACCGGAGGAACAGGAGCGTCTGCAGCACCGCATGCAGACATGGATTTCACTGACTCCAGAACAACGCATGATTGCGCGGGATCAATACCGCAACCTCCAGCGCATCGCCCCCGAAAAGCGGGAAACCCTCAGGGAAAAGTGGAACGCCTACCAGGAACTGCCGAGTGACGAGAAGAAACGCTTCACCGAAGCCGCCGCCAAGCAGCCCGTCAAACCGATCATTCCCAAGATTGGCGCACCGCCCATTAAGCCCTTGACGGCCCCGCCGCCGCCGCGGCCCAGCTACCCGAAGATCAAGCTCGCGCCCCCCGCTGCCGAACAACCAGCAGCGGCGTCGGCTCAGGCCGGCGGCAGCACCACGTCGCAATCTCCGACTCCAGCCCCTCCTGCGGTTGCCGTCACCACGGAAGCGGCTCCCTCTCAGACCTCCCCCACCAAGCCCTAGGCACGTCATGCCCCAACACCCCCCTGCCGCCGGCAGCCCTGCGCCGGCCCGGCAGGCCGTCGAACTCGCCGGTCTACGCCGCCGTCTGGCAAGCATGCTTTACGAGATCCTGCTGCTACTCGGCGTGCTCGCCCTCGCCTTCATGGTCCCGCTGCTGATTGTGGGCGCCACCTTGAACTACACGCCACCCGGCGGTGTGCTTTGGGCTTACGTCTTCCTCGTCCTGGGCGGCTATTTCCTGTGGTACTGGCGAACTGGTGGACAGACGCTGGCCATGCAGACCTGGAAGCTGCGTATTGTGAACATCGAGGGCGAGCCGATTTCCGTACGCCAAGCATGCATCCGCTACGCGCTGGCGTGGCCTTCCGTGCTGCTATTTGGAATCGGAATCGTGTGGGCCCTGCTCGATAAGGAACATCAGTTCCTGCATGACCGGCTGGCCGGCACCCGTATCGTGCTGCTGCTCAACAGTCCGAAAAACTGAAGAACCGACCTCAGCGGCGCTCGACCCACCACATCATGAAGGCCGCCGCCAGGAAAAAGGCGATACTGGGCGTCAGTGCAGCCACGGCCGGCACCCACCCATTGATAACACCGAGGTTGGAGAACAGCCCGTTGAGCAGGTGGAAGCCCACGCCCAGCATGATCCCGGAGAAGACCTTCAGACTAACTCCGCCCGCCCGCGTCTGCATATAGCCAAAGGGCAGCGCCAATCCCATCATGACAAATGCGGCAAACGGGTACGCCAGCTTCTTCCACAAGGCGATCTCGTAGCGAGTGGTCTTCTGGTTATTTTCCCGCAGATGATGGATGTAGGAGTACAGCGTGGACACGGACATACGCTCCGGGACCACCATCAGCACCGACAAGACCTCTGGCGTCAGCTCGGAATCCCAGACCATTTCCGGCAGGGCAACCGTTGATGTCCCGCTATCGGAGAAGCGCGTTTGGGCCACCTTGCGCAAACGCCAACCATTATTGCCGTTGTACGCGCCCGACTCCGCTTCGCTGATCGACACCAGAACTGCGCGCTCGTCGAACTCATAGATACGGATGCCTTGCAGACTGGTATCCGGCAGCACACTACTGACATTGACAAAGCGCCGGCCATCGCGGACCCAGAGCCCCGTACGCAATTCCTGGGACACCATCGAGCGCGTTGCTGCCAGCCTCCATTGCTGCGCCGCCCGCTCCGCCGGCGGCGCCAAGTATTCGCCAAAAACGAAGGTCAAGACCACGAAAACACTTCCGATCGCCAGCAGGCCCGACAACAGACGCCGGGTCAACAAGCCCGACGCGCGCAGTACCGTGATTTCGGAATGACGTGCCAGGGTGGTCAGCGCATACAGCGTCCCGATCAGCACCGCTATGGGCATCAGCTCATACACCCGCCCCGGCATGATCATCGCGACGTAGATCGCCGCGTGATGGAGCATGTAGCCCCCCTTGCCGATATCGTCCAGTTCATTCACCAGATCGAAAAAAGCGAACAAGCCTAGAAAGGCCAGCAACACCAGCGCAACCGCCGCGTAGATCTCGCGGCTGAGATAACGGATATAAACGGGGATCATCAGCGTTTCCGCCAGCGCGCAAAAACGCTGAGACGTCGATAAAACAAAGCCCCCAACGCGACCAGCATGATCAGGTGCGGCGCCCACAAGCCCACGTCGAAACGCAGCCGCCCCTGGCCTACCCAGGCCTGGCAGACGCTGAGGGTGTTGCTATAGATCAGGTAGACCAGGATCGCCAGCACCAAGTTGTTGGTACGCCCGGCACGCGGGTTCACAAACGACAAGGGGATAGCTAACAGGGCCAGCATCGTCGCCAGCAACGGGGTGCTGATCCGCGCAAGCAGCTCACCCTGGTTTCGGGCGTTAGGATTCTTCAACAAGGCGGGCAATGCAAGCGTCTTCGGCTGTCGCTCGGCCGTATTGGCCTCCTTGGACTCCATCCGGATGGAGTACGTCCCAAACTCCATCACCCGATAGCTCGGCGTTCCCGGAGTACCCTCGTAGCGCCGCCCATGCTCAAGCACGACGAAGCGATTGCCGGAGGCATCGTTCTCCACATGCCCCTGGGCGGCCACCATCACGCCAAGCCGCCCATGCTGCATACTGCTGGCAAAGACGTTACGGACCCGCCCCTCCTCGCCGGACAAGGCCTCAACGAAGAATACCCGCTCTCCACCCGAAGATTCGCGGAACAAACCCGGCGCCACGCGGGAGACATCGTCCCGGTTGTTCAACTGCTCCTTGTACTCCACGCTCTTCTTCTGCGCCCAGGGCGCGACGAACAGGGACAGACAGGCAATCAGCAGCACGACCGGCAACGTAAAACGCAGCACCGGCCGCACCCAGGCGGTGAGCGGCAAACCACTGGAAAACCAGACCACCATTTCGGAGTCCCGATAACAGCGGGACAGGGACATCAGGATGGCGATGAATATAGTGAGGGACAGCACCACTGGCATCTGCGCAATGGCGCCAAAGCCGATCAGGGCCAGCACCGCGTCGGCCGGCACCCGGCCGCCCGCCGCCTGACCCAGCAGACGGATCAGAACCGTAGAAATCAGGATGGCGAACAGCGCCACGAAGACCGCCACGGCGTTCTGCGTAAATTCGCGCTGGGCAGCTCGAAGAAAAATCATGCGGGAAAAATATTAGCGGCGACTGCGGGCCGTTTTGACGTGGGTCGGGGTGGCGGCCATAATGTGGCGCAATGTCCGATTGACGCGTATTTCCAAGGAGAAGCGGGTGGAATTTACCATAAAGGCCGGATCGCCGGAGAAACTCAAGAACGGCTGCGTGGTGGTAGGCATGTATGCGGGCGGCGAACTCAGCGCTGCAGCCCAAGCCCTCGACAAGGCCAGCGACGGCGCCCTGGCTGCTATCGTCGCGCGCGGCGATCTCGACGACAAGGCCGGCGCCACCCTCCTGCTCCACAGTCTGCCCGGCGTTGCCGCCCCGCGCGTCCTGCTGGTCAGCTTCGGCAAGGCAGCCGAGTTGTCCGACAAGGCCTACCGCGACGCCATCACCGCGGCCGCCAAACAGCTGGGCGGCCTCGCCGCCGACGATGCGGCCTTCCTTCTCGCCGACATCGACGCGCCTCGCGACCTGCCGTGGCGACTCAGCCAGGCGGCGCAGATCCTGCTGGACAGCACCTATCGCAGCGACACCCTGAAGTCCAAGAAGGACGAATCGAAGAAGGGGGTCAAGAAACTCGCCTTCATCGTCCACGGCAAGGCCGGTGATGAACTCCAGGCCGCCCTGTTGCGCGGCGAAGCTGTGGCCGAAGGCATGGCCCTGGCGAAGAACCTCGGCAACCTGCCGGGCAACGTGTGCACGCCGGGCTATCTGGCGACAGCCGCCCGCAAGCTCGCCAAGGACCACAAGATCAAGGTCGAGGTGCTCGAGCGCGCCGACATGGAGAAGCTCGGCATGGGCTCCCTGCTGTCTGTGGCCCGCGGCTCCCACGAACCCCCCAAGTTCATCACCCTCAACTACAAGGGCGGCAAGGCCAAGGACAAGCCAGTCGTACTGGTCGGCAAGGGCATCACCTTCGACACCGGCGGCATTTCCCTCAAGCCCGGCGAGGGCATGGACGAGATGAAGTACGACATGTGCGGTGCCGCCAGCGTGCTGGGCACCTTCAAGGCCATCGCCCGCATGGAGCTGCCGATCAACGTGGTCGGCCTGATTCCCACCACAGAGAACATGCCTGGCGGCTCGGCCATCAAGCCCGGCGACATCGTCACCTCCATGTCCGGCCAAACCATCGAGATCCTCAATACCGACGCCGAAGGCCGCCTGATCCTGTGCGATGCCCTCACCTACGCCGAGCGTTACGAGCCAGCCGCTGTGGTGGACATCGCCACGCTGACGGGCGCCTGCATCATCGCGCTGGGCAACGCCACCTCGGGCCTGCTCGCCAACGACGACGAACTCGCTGCCGAACTGCTGGCCTCCGGCCAGGCCGCCGGCGACAAGGCCTGGCAGCTGCCCCTGTGGGACGAATACCAGGACATGCTTAAGAGCAACTTCGCCGACATCCCCAACATCGGTAGCAAGGGCGCCGGCACCATCACGGCAGCCTGCTTCCTGTCGCGCTTCACCAAGGCTTACAAATGGGCGCACCTGGACATCGCCGGCACCGCATGGAAGTCCGGCGCGGACAAGGGCGCCACCGGCCGTCCCGTACCGCTGCTGACCGAGTTCCTGATCGGCCGTGCCGGCGGTCGCTGAACCGGCCCGCGAGCCCGGCGTGACAAACGAGATCCGCTTCTACCACAACGCCCCCGATCGGCTGCGGGTGGCCTGCGTGCTGACGACCAAGGCCCGCTCCCGTGGGCACAATATCTCGGTCTTCGCACCAGACAACGGCATCGCCCGCCACTTCGACCAGATGCTGTGGGGCTTACAGCCCCTCGCCTTCGTTCCCCACGTGGCGGCGGGCTCGCCGCTCGCTGCGGAAACACCGGTCGTCATCGGCAACTCGCTGGACGTGCTGCCGCACGATAAAGTACTGGTCAATCTCGGGGACGAACTGCCTGCCGCCTTTGACCGCTTCCAGCTGGTGCTCGAGATCGTCGGCCCCAGCGAAGCAGAGCGCCAGGCTGCTCGCCGCCGTTACCGCAGCTACAAGGAGCGGGGATACACCCTCAGTGCCCACGACCTCGCCCAACGGAGCGGCGAATGACACAAACCAAGCCGGAATTTGAAATCTCCCTCGATGACGAGGAGGTCGCTGCGTCGCTCGACGAGCCGGACGAAGGCGACGATCTACCCGTCCTCACCGACGTCGTGGATGAACGCATCGAGCCTTACATCGGTGAGAGCTCGAACCCGATCATCCTGGAGCCGATCAACGAAGCGCCCGCCCCCGAAGATGAGCCGGCATCGCGGCTGGCCGTCGGACAAGCCACCGATCATCTCGCAGAGCGCCTCGTCGCCCTCGACACGGCCATCAGCCGCCATATCGAGGAATGGGTCAACAACGAGCTGCCCCAGCTGGTTTCCCGCGAACTGGACGATCTCGCCGAACGACTGCGCGAAGCCGCCGGCGCCCACCTTCGCGCCACTCTCCTCCCTCTCCTGTCCGCCGAGATCGCCGACACGCTGGACGACGACAGCCAGATCGGCTGATCCGTCCCCCATCGGTGGTCGCCGGCAGTCGAGCCCGGCGCATCCGCTATAATCCGCGTTTTGCCTTAAAGACAGACCCCATGGAACTGGCCAAGAGTTTCGAGCCGGCGGAAATTGAACGCCGCTGGTATGAACACTGGGAAGCCAGCGGCTACTTCGCCGCCGGCCTCGATCGCAGCAAGCCTGCCGAACAATCCTTCTGCATCCTGCTGCCGCCGCCCAACGTCACCGGCACCCTGCACATGGGTCACGGCTTCAACCAGACCATCATGGATGCGCTGACGCGCTACCACCGCATGCGCGGCTGGAACACCCTGTGGCAGCCGGGCACCGACCACGCCGGCATTGCCACCCAGATCGTCGTCGAACGCCAGCTCGACGCCCAGGGCGTTTCCCGCCACGACCTCGGCCGCGAGAAATTCCTCGAGAAGGTCTGGGAGTGGAAGGAGTATTCCGGCGGCACCATCACCAAGCAGATGCGCCGTCTGGGCACCAGCCCCGACTGGAGCCGCGAGCGCTTCACGATGGACGCCGGCCTCAACAAGGTCGTCACCGAAACCTTCGTGCGCCTCTACAACGAAGGCCTGATCTACCGCGGCAAGCGTCTCGTCAACTGGGATCCGAAGCTGCACACCGCCGTCTCCGACCTCGAAGTCGTCCAGGAAGAAGAGGACGGCTTCATGTGGCACATCCACTACCCGTTCAGCGAAGGCCAGATCGGTGAGCTGACTGGCCTGACCGTCGCCACCACGCGTCCCGAAACCATGCTCGGCGACGTGGCCGTGATGGTGCATCCGGAAGACGAGCGCTACGCCCACCTGATCGGCAAGACCGTCCGTCTGCCCCTGTGCGAGCGCGATATCCCAATCATCGCCGACGACTACGTAGACCGCGAGTTCGGCACCGGCGTCGTGAAGGTCACCCCGGCCCACGACTTCAACGACTACGCCGTCGGCCAGCGCCACAAGCTCGCCCAGATCAGCATTCTCACGCTGGACGCCAAGATCAACGAGCACGCCCCGGCCAAGTACCAGGGCCTCGACCGCTTCGACGCCCGCAAGGCCATCGTCGCCGACCTCGAAGCCGCCGGCGTGCTGGTGGACACCAAGCCCCACAAGCTGCAGGTCCCGCGCGGCGACCGTACCGGCGTGGTCATCGAACCGATGCTCACCGACCAGTGGTTCGTCGCCATGTCCAAGCCGGGCGAGGACGGCAAGTCGATCACCGAGAAAGCGCTGGAAGTCGTCAGCTCCGGCGAGATCGAGTTCGTCCCCGGCAACTGGGTCAACACCTACAACCAGTGGCTCAACAACATCCAGGACTGGTGTATTTCCCGCCAGCTGTGGTGGGGCCACCAGATTCCCGCCTGGTACGGCATCGACGGCGAGTGCTTCGTCGCTCATAACGAGGAAGAAGCCCGCGCTCTGGCCGACAAGGCCGGCTATCCCGGCCCGCTGACCCGCGACCCGGATGTGCTCGACACCTGGTACTCGTCCGCCCTGTGGCCGTTCTCGACCCTCGACTGGACGCCGGAGTGGCCCGCCAAGTCCAACGACGCGCTGGACCTCTACCTGCCGTCCACGGTGCTCGTCACGGGCTTCGACATCATCTTTTTCTGGGTAGCGCGCATGGTCATGATGACCAAGCACATCACCGGCAAGATCCCGTTCAAGCACGTGTATGTGCATGGCCTGATCCGCGACGGCGAAGGCCAGAAGATGTCCAAGTCGAAGGGCAACGTGCTCGACCCGATCGACCTGATCGACGGCATCGGCATCGATGCGCTGGTCGCCAAGCGCACCACCGGCCTGATGAACCCCAAGCAGGCCGCCAGCATCGAGAAGAAGACCCGCAAGGAGTTCCCGGAGGGCATCCCGGCCTTTGGCACCGACGCACTGCGCTTCACCTTCGCCAGCCTGGCCAGCCCCGGCCGCGACATCAAGTTCGACATGAGCCGCTGCGAGGGCTACCGCAACTTCTGCAACAAGCTGTGGAACGCCACCCGCTTCGTGCTGATGAACGTCCAGGGCCACGACCTGGGCCTCGAACACAAGCAGGACGGCCCCAGCTGCGGCGGCAGCGCCCCACTGGCCTTCTCCTTCGTGGACCGCTGGATCGTCAGCCGCCTGCAGCGCCTGGAGCAGGAAATCGCCAACCACTTCGGCGAATACCGCTTCGACCAGGTTTCCAAATCCGTCTACGAATTTATCTGGGACGAGTACTGCGACTGGTACCTGGAACTCGCCAAGGTGCAGATTCAGACCGGCGACGAGGCCACCCAGCGCGGCACCCGCCGCACGCTGATCCGCGTGCTGGAGACCGTGCTGCGCCTGGCCCACCCGCTGATCCCCTTCGTCACCGAAGAGCTGTGGCAGACCGTCGCCCCGCTGGCCGGCCGCAAGGACAGCGACAGCCTGTGTCTGGCCCGCTACCCCGAGGCCGACGTGGGCAAGCTCGACGAGAAGAGCGAAGCCGATGTGGCCGAACTCAAGGGCCTGATCTACGCCTGCCGCAACCTGCGTGGCGAGATGAACATCTCTCCTGCCCAGCGCCTGCCTCTGGTAGCGACCGGCAACGCCGAGCGCCTGAGCAAGTTCGCCCCTTACATCGCCGGCCTCGCCAAGCTGTCGGAAGTGCAGGTGGTGGATGAAATCGGCAGTGAGGAACTCGCTCCGGTGGCCGTGGTGGGGGAACAGCGCCTGATGCTCAAGGTGGAGATCGACATCGCCGCCGAACGTGAACGCGTGTCCAAGGAGATCGCCCGCCTCGAAGGCGAGATCGCCAAGGCCAACGCCAAGCTGTCCAACGAAAGCTTCGTGGCCCGCGCCCCGGCTGCCGTGGTAGCCCAGGAGAAGGAACGCCTGGCCAACTTCACCGCCACCGTGGACAAGCTCAAGCCCCAGCTGGCGAAGCTGTCCGGGCTCTGACGCCGTGGCGCCCTCAGGGCGCCACGCTCAAAAAAAGGTCACGCATCATGCGTGGCCTTTTTTTTGCCCATCTGTCTTTACTTGCGCCGCAGGAAGAACTCGTAGGCTCCGTCCGGCAACTCCTGCTGCCCGATCAGATCATTGCCCGTCTGACGGGCAAAGGCCGCGAAGTCCTTCACCGACCCCGGATCCGTCGCCAGCACGCGCATCACCTGCCCGACCTGCAGTTCGGCCAAGCCCTTCTTGGCCCGCAGGATCGGCAACGGGCAATTGAGCCCCCGGGCGTCCACTTCCTTGTCGAAATCCATCATTTAGCTCCATCTCGCGCTGAGGCAATCAAACCGCGATTCTAACGCGAGGCCCCATTATCGAGCCGGACATCAACAATCCCCCGACGACACCCTTATACACCCTCAAAACATATGGAATAATGACATTCAGAAACAATTCAAAACACCTAAACGAATGGGATTCCCGGACCTGCTTTCCGCCTCACCGGCTCAGGCAGATCTCTACAGAAAATCGACCTTGAAAGTGATGCAAATGCGATCCGACATGCTTCAAACCGTACTCAACGACCTGAACGGAAGCTCAGCGGATATAGAGGCCTCGGCCATCATTTCCTCCGACGGGCTGATGATGGCGGCCCTGCTGCCCAATACCGTGGACGAAGACCGGGTCGGCGCGATGAGCGCCGCCATGCTGTCCCTGGGGGACCGCACCGCCCGGGAACTGGCCCGCGGCAACCTCGAACAGGTTCTGATCAAGGGCGCCAAGGGCTACGTGCTGATGGTTCAGGCAGGCACCGATGCAGTACTCACCGTCATGGCCAAGCCCACGGCCAAGCTGGGCTTGGTATTTCTCGACGTACGCCGCGCGGCTGACGCGATCGGCGGCATTCTCGGCTGACAAGGAGTTCACGATGCTCGACATGCCTCCTCCCTCCAACGCAGGCGGCGCCATCGAGCATCGCCTGGACTATGCCGACGGCAGCAGCCGCCGGGTTTTCGTGACTCATGTCGAAACGCCTTACCCGCAGGGCCGGCTGATCGTTTCACGTACCGACACCCGCGGCGTCATCACCCAATGCAACCAGTCCTTCGTGGACATGTCGGGTTACGAGCGCAGCGAGTTGATCGGCCAGCCCCACTGCCTGCTGCGTCATCCAGACATGCCTGCCGCCGCCTTCCGCGATCTGTGGGAAACAGTCCAGGCCGGGCGCCAATGGCACGGTTACGTGAAGAACCTCCGCAAGGATGGGGGCCACTACTGGGTGTTCGCCACAGTGGTCCCGAACGTTCGGGACGAACGCATCGTCGGGTATACCTCGGTCCGGCGGGAACCCTCCCGTGAGAAAGTGGCCCAGGCAGAAGCGACTTACAGGGAGTGGATCCGGTCATGAGCTTCAACTTCACCGTCAGCCCCAGCTTTCCAGCCGAGCGCATTTCCGACTGGTACATCTTCAACACCTGGTTGCAGCGTTCCCTGTCGATTCCCATCCACCTGGAACTCCACGACGGTTTCGACGCGCAACGGGCTGCGATCGCAGCGGGACAGGTGGACCTGATTCATGCCAACCCCTTCGACGCCTCCCTTCTGGTCAGGGAGAAGGGCTTTCTCGCCATCGCGCAGCCGGATGGCGCACCCGACGAAATGGTTGTCGTCACGGCACTCAGCCACCCTGCTCAGGCCATCGGCGATCTTCAACCCGGAACCCGTATCGCCTGCGCCAATGATCCGTGCGTCAATACAATCGGCCGGATCCTGCTCGAACCCGCCAATCTGAACGCGGACAACACCGTCGAGCAACAACGCGGCACCTACATCCAGGTCGCCAAGGACGTCTTACGTGGCCAGGTCGATGTGGGCTTCATGCCGGTGGGCGCCTATCGGGGCCTGTCCTCCATCGTCCGGCGGGAACTCAAGGTCCTGGTCACCAGTGACATTCAGGTCATCCATCATGTCTTCCTGATCGGCCGCGACCTACACTCCCGGGCCGAAGATTTCGTACGCATCCTGCTGTCCATGCACGAAACGGAAAAGGGGCAGGATCTGCTGTCGGCACTTGGCGCCACCCGCTGGCAACCCATCCAGCAAGAAGACGTGGAGTTCATGATCGACATCATTTCCACTCTGACCCAGTGAATATCTTCATCACGATCCCCGACGCCCCTGAGCGGCTGCAGGAACCTGCTCCACCGGCGGATTTTGGCCTCCCGGTCCGAACGCTGGACATCGCGGCGGTCTGGCGCTCACCGGCAACCGCCACGCTGCTGGCCGGCGAGATCGGACGTCACCCGGGAAACCTCCATGCCCACATGCAACGGATCTCAGTCTGGCACGCACTCGGCAATCCCGCCCAGACCGCAGCAGCGGTCGTAGACCTGTGGATCGCCCTCGGAGCATGCGGACTCGATCTGCGGACTCGCATGCTCCGCCAGCATCACGGGGCGCTGGAGCAGCACAATCTGGATATCTATCTGCACGCCCGCCTGCACCGCGGCGTCGATCGCCACGATCCCCAGCTCGCCCTGCGCGGCGTTGTGCTCGCCAGACCGGTGGAAGGAGACCGTGCCTTCCTCCGGTCTGCACCGATCCACGCCTCACCTGCCGGCATGTCCCGTACCCCCTGAGTCCTTTCTGTGGATACCTGCCCCGCCTCAACACCATGAGCCGCCCTTCACCCGTCCTCGCCCCGGCCCCGACCGCCGTCTTCCTGCTGCACATCGGAAGCATGGATAACCGCTTGATCGGACTCTCCATCGAACGGCACTGGAAGCAGAGCATCCGCCTGGCACAGTCTCTTGATGAAGCCGACGTTGTCCTCGTGGATCATGACCGCCCTGGTGTCGACGAAGCCCTGAGCCAATTGGCCCGCCACCCCGGGATCGGTGTTGTCGGCTATGCGTTCCGGCCCGAGAGCCTGCAAACCCGCTTTCCCCACCATCTCACGGTCAGCAAGCCTCTCAATCTGGATGCACTGCCCGGCGTACTGAACCGGGCCGCCCTCCTCGGACGCCCTCCGCAGCCGATCGCCCTGACCAACATGGCGATCCAGGAGAGCAGCGAGCCCCGCCCACGGGTCAGTGACGAGGAACCGGATCTATGCGGCTCACTCGACGACATACCGCCCTCGCCCGGCGCCCCTCTGCCCGCCAAGCTGTTTTTCGAACCCACCCAATACCTGATCGGGCATCTGGCCCAGGCCCTGGATGAAGCGATCAAGACCGGCCGCCCCCACGTCGTGTCGGGCCTACCCCGCCTGATCGGCGTCCACCCCTTGCCTCAGCCCGTCTGCGTAACCAGCTTCCGTGACACGCAATTGCGTCCTTTCTCCATGGCCCAGTTGCCGGATGCCACAGCGCGCGTTGTCAATGCCCTGACCTTCAGCGGTCCAGGCAGCACAGACACGCTCCACACTGCCGAAGACTTCCTGTGGAACATTGCAGCATGGGCGGCCCGCGGCCGCCTCCCGGTCGGGGTCGATCCCTATCGTCCCGTTCGCCTGCGTGCCTGGCCCAACTTCACGCGGACCTGGGCCGCACCGCATGCGCTGAGGATCGTTGCGCTATGGACCCGCGAGTGGGCCAGCCCGGTGGAGATCGCGAGACGGCTCGGGATTCCGCAACGCTACGTATTCTCGGCGTATACATCCGCTCACTTTGCCGGACTGTTCCAGCCCGAGCCCCTTGCGGCGATCTCGCCCCCTGCGCAACCGGCCAACGATGTCGCGCCCCTCATTCCACCCCAACGTCCCTCCATCCTTTCCCGCATTCTGAGGAAACTTCTCAATGCTGTCTGAACGCGTCCGTCACAATAAGATCATCTTCTCCGGCACAGTGGGTGCCGGCAAAAGCACTGCCATCAATGCCTTGAGCGACATCTTGCCGGTCAGCACCGAAGCGCTGGCCACCGACGAGATCGCCGGCATGAAGAAAACCACCACCGTCGCCATGGACTACGGCGTACTCAACCTACCTGGCGGAGAGAAGGTCATGCTCTACGGCACACCGGGCCAGGAACGCTTCAGCTTCATGTGGGAGATTCTCAGTAACGGCGGGATCGGCCTGATCCTGCTGATCAACAACGCCCAGCCTGAACCTCTGACCGACCTGGAGAACTACCTGGGCGCCTTCTCGAACTTCATCGCCGGCACTGCCGTCACCATCGGTGTCACCCATATGGACCGCGCACCGGCTCCAGGTCTGGATGCGTACCGGGCTCGTCTGGCCGAACTCGGGCATACCCCCACACCCGCCGTCTTCCGCGTCGACGCCCGTAGCCGCGATGACGTGGCAATGCTGGTGAAGGCACTTCTCTTCACTCTCAATCCTGGACTGAGCGATGCTTGAAATCGTCCCCGGCTCCCATCTCGCCGTCACGCCCTACGGTGCCTGGCAGGCCGTTGCCCGTGCCGACGACGGCTGTCCCAGGCGGCGAGTCCTGCGCAGCATCCTGCAGGAGGCTGAAAGTCCGCTGCTGAACTTGGAGACGGCCACCATGTGGAGCGGGGAAGCATCACCGGAGAAAGCGCTGGAAACCCTTCTGTCCCTGCAGGACGACGCCAGCCTCGAAGCCTGGCCATCGCCTCACAGCGCACCAACCGGCGCATTGGGAACCACCCTGCCCCAGTATCTGGCCGTACTCAGCGATAGCGGCCAGGCCTTGCTTGCCGATCACCAGGGCTTCTGCCTGGCGGTTACCGGCTACGCAGCCGACATCGGTGATGCACTGGCTGCCGTTGGGGCCGACATCCTGTCGGTCGCCGAACGGCAGGCTGCTCCACTGGCGCAGCTGGGGGCCCATCTTCTCGACGGTTGGGGAAACGTGGATGCTGCAGGCGTCAGTGGCCTCAGCTTCTGGCCCATGCATGTGGGGCGCACACGGCTGGTGCTGGCGGTCAGCGGACGACCGCGCTTCAACCAGCGCGCCTTTGCCGACCTGGTATGGGCGCTGTACACCCGTTACGGCCAGATGATCTGAAACGTCGTCGATCAGCGCTGCTCACGCTTCTCTTTCATCTGTTCCACCAGCAGGGCCCGCACCTCGCGCAGACGGGAGTCCACCGCCGAGTGCTCGAAGAAATCACCATCGGCTGCGCCTTGCGCCAGCGTGAGCTGCTCGGCCGCCGCCGCATAGTTGCCCTGGATCGCATAGACTTCGCCCAGCGAGCGATGCTGAGCGAGACGCCTGCCTAAGCCCGACTCGGCACGGGCCCGCAACTCCCACAAAACCGCATTTCCCGGCCGTGTCTGCACCTCGGCCTTGACCAGATCGAGGGCCTCTGCGTATTTCCCGCCATCGGCCAGGGCCCCCAGTTCCCCATAAAGCAGACGCAGAGACTGGGGGAAACGCGCACGCGCCTCACGAAAGATCTTCGTAGCCCCGGCCGGATCTCCATGAGCAAGGCGTAGATCCGCCTCCAGGCCGTCGATCATCGGCGACACGACATGACGCTTGCGCAGTTCGGCCATGGCCTTGTCCGCATCGGCCAGCCGCTTGGCAGCGAGATAGGCACGCGTCAACTCATATTGTGCCGGCACCGACAAGGACGCGCTCCGCGCTGCCCGTTCCAACTCCTCTATCTGCTCGCGGCGCACCTGCTTGCCGATCTTCAGCTTGGCCCTCACCAACTGGAAATCGAGGGAGTCCGGCACCTGGCGATACGGCATCTGCATCACCCGCCCTTCCATCTCGTTGATCCGGTCGGAGGTCAGCGGGTGGGTGCGCAGATAGGCCGGAGCGCTGTTCTCGTAGAGCCGGCTGTTCTTCTGCAGGCGTTCGAAGAAACTCGACATGCCGCGCACGTCGAAACCCGCCGCGCCCAGGTTCTGCACGCCAAGCCGGTCAGCCTCGCTTTCGAAGTCCCGCGAGTAGGCGAGCTGATTGCTGATGCCCGCCGCCTGGCCAGCCATGATCGCCGCCTGGCTGACCTGCGAATTGGACTTGGCGGCCAGCACTGCCACCAGCAAGGACGCCAGCATCAGGATACCGGTCTGGCTCTGCTTGCCGACCATGCGCGCAATATGGTGCTGGGTGACGTGGGCGATTTCGTGGGACAGCACGCCGGCAAGTTCGGACTCGCTCTGCGCCGCCACAATCAGCCCGGTATGCACGCCGATCTTGCCGCCCGGCATCGCGAACGCGTTGAGCGAAGGGTCGTTGACGCCGAAGAACTCGAAAGGCAGCCCTGCTCCAGCCCCCGCGGCCACCAGCCGGTCACCAAGATTATTCAGATAGTCCTCGATCTCCGCATCCTGCAGATAGGCGGGATCATGCCAGCGGATCTCGCGCATGATCTGCGCGCCAATGCGCTGTTCTGCAACCGGGGAAAGGTCGCTCGCGGAACTGTCGCCGAGCTCGGGCAGGTTCTGGGCAAAGCCGCGCGGCATCATGGCCACGCACAACAGGGTGGCGATCAGTCGATTTTTCACGGTGCTATGATACGCGCCCCCCGCAACCAGTTCCCCGCCCCATGAGCGACGCCCTCACCCATTTCGACGCCCACGGCCAGGCCCACATGGTGGATGTCTCTGCCAAATCCGAAACCCGCCGGGTTGCCCGTGCCGAAGGGCGCATCGTGATGCTGCCCGCCACGCTGGCCCGGATCCTCGCCGGCGACAACAAGAAGGGCGACGTGATCGGCATCGCGCGCATCGCGGCGATCCAGGGCGCCAAGCGGACCGCCGACCTGATCCCCCTGTGCCACCCGATTCCGCTGACCCGTGTCGCTGCCGACTTCGTACCGGAAGGCGAGGACACCATCCGCTGCACCGTCACAGCCGAAACCGTCGGCCGCACCGGTGTCGAGATGGAGGCGCTAACTGCCGTCCAGGTCGGACTGCTCACCATCTACGACATGTGCAAAGCCATGGATAAAGGCATGACGATGGAAGGCATCCGCCTCTTGGAGAAAGAAGGCGGCAAATCCGGGCACTGGAAGGCGGAAGACTAAGGCATGCGCCGCCGGAGCTTTCTGCAGGCCTTCGGCTCCGCCGCGGTCCTGGCCCCTCTCGTCGGCACCGGCCTGCTAAAGCCTGGGATGGCACTCGGCGCAGACGGCGGCCGAGACGCCTTCGAAGCCCGGACGGCCCTCGATGCGCTGCGCCTGCTCGGAGCCGGCGCCGCCGAACAGAACGCCACATTGACCATCCGGGCACCGGAGATCGCCGAGAACGGCGCCGCCGTGCCGATCGAAGGCATCAGCGCCATTCCGGGTACCACCCAGCTGAGCGTGCTGGTGGACAAGAACCCCTTCCCCCTCGTCGTACAGTTCAACTTCGGCCCGGAAGTGCTGCCGCGCTTCCAGACCCGGATAAAGATGGCCGAAAGTTCGCGCCTGCGCTTGGTGGCCGCTGCCGGCGGCAGGTTCTACACCGTGTTCCGGGACGTGAAAGTCACCGTCGGCGGCTGCGGAGAGTAAGGAGCGACCATGGCCGATTCGATCAAGATCCGCGCAACACTGAAGGGCAACATGGGAGAAGTCCGGCTGCTGATCCCCCACCCAATGGAATCGGGCCTGCGCCATGATCCGGCGGGGCAGACCATTCCCGCCCACTACATCACCTCGCTGACGCTGACCCTCAACGGCCGCCCAGTCATGGAGGCCGGGCTCGGTACGGCCTTGTCGGCCGATCCCCTATTCAGCTTCCAGTTCCAGGACGTCAAGGCCGGCGACAAGCTGGGGGTGGCCTGGCTCGACAACCGCGGGCAGCGCGGCGGCACGGAAACCGTGTTCGACACGAACTGACCTCACAAAGCTGGCGAAAAGCCAGCTTTGTCATCTCCCCAAGCAAGACAGCGCCTCCGGCACGGGGCTAGAATGCCCCGATTTCCGCCGGCATTATTCCTTTTCAGCCGGCACCGCGCTCCCTCTTTGCCAACGGCCCGCCATGAGCAACGAAATCGAACTCAAGCTCACCTTCCCGCAAAAATCCCTGGCCGCTCTACGCCGTCACCCGCTGATCGCCGATGCCCCCCGTGAAGGTCGTAGCGTCACCCTAGAAAACACCTATTTCGACACGCCCGAACTGGAGTTGCGCGAACGCCGCATGGCCGTCCGCACCCGCAAAGCCGGCAACCACTGGCTGCAGACGGTGAAGTGCGCCGCCGAATCCCTTGGTGGCCTGTCCAGCCGGCCGGAATGGGAGCAGCCCTATGCCAACGGCAGCTTCGACTTCTCAACCATCGACCGGGACGACGTGCGAACCCGCCTAGAGAACTTGCACCCGCACCTGATCCCGGTGTTCACCACCCATTTCAAGCGCGAAACCTGTGTCCTCACTCCGCGTGAAGGCGTCAAGGTACTGGCGATGATCGACAGCGGGACCATCGAGGCCGCCGAGCGCAGCAAGCCCCTGTGCGAGCTCGAACTGGAACTGGTAGAAGGTGATCCGCGCGAACTGTATGCCATTGCGCTGCAGCTGGCAGAAACCCTGCCCCTGACGCCCGAGAACGTCAGCAAGGCCGAGCGCGGCTATCGCCTGTATTCCAATCACGCCCTGCGCCCGGCCAAGGCCAGACCGTCGCGGCTGAACGCCGAACAATCCCCTGTGGACGCCTTCCGTGTCATCGGCTTCGACTGCCTGGCACTGTGGCAGGCCAATGAATCCGGCGCGCGGGAAAGCGACGATCCAGAGTTCATCCACCAACTGCGGGTCGCCCTGCGCCGCCTGCGCTCCGCACTGCGCCTGTTCGGCCCGGCCCTACCGGCAGACTTCGTGCAGCGCTGGTCCGATGGGCTCAAGGACGCCGCCGACGGACTCGGCGCCGCCCGCGACCTCGACGTGATGATTGCCGAGGTGCTCACGCCGGTGGCTGAATCCGGCCTCGCCGACGAAGCCACCCAGCGTCTGATCGCCATGGCCGTGGATCGCCGCGACCGGGAAAAGGCCGCCGCCCGCGAACAGCTCCTCGCCGCCAGCCACGGCCGCCAGATGCTGGCCCTGGCCGCCGACCTCTATGCGCTCGAGAGCGATGCGCTGGTGAAGTCCGCCAATCTCACCACCTTCGCCCGCCTGCAACTGAGTCAATTGCGCAAACGGGCGCGCAAGCGCCATACCGTCGCCCAGGAGCTGCATCCGGAAAAACTGCACGAGCTGCGGGTCTCCCTCAAGCGCCTCCGTTACGCCATCGAATTCCTGCTGCCCCTGTTGCCGGAAAAGGCCACCGTGCGCTATGCCAACGATATTGCCGATGTGCAGGAGACCCTCGGCTACCTCAACGACGAAGCAGTCGCCCGCAGCCGTCTGAAAGCCTGGGCCGGCAAGGATCCCGAACTGCGCAGCGGTGCGGCTTTCGTCGCCGGCTGGCATGCCCCTCGCATCGCTCGCCTGCGCAAGAACGTACTGCCCTCCCTCGAACCCATCCTGTGGGGCAAGGCTCCGTGGAGACGATGATGCTTTCATCTTCCGGTAACATCCCGGCCGCAGACTCCCGCCCTCTTTCGAGGAGAGAGGAGACCCATAAAATGGATTTGCTGCTGTGGCGCCACGCGGAAGCCGTGGATGGCCTGCCGGACAGCACCCGTGAGTTGACCGAGCGCGGTCTGCGCCAGGCTCACAAGGTGGCCGAGTGGCTGGAAAGCCGCCGCCCCAAGAAGCTGCGCGTGCTGGTCAGCCCGACCACACGTACCCGCCAGACGGCGAGCGCCTTCACCAAGGACTTCGAGATCGTCCAGGCCCTGGCGCCGGGAAACGACATTTCCGGCATTCTGGCCGCCTGCGGCTGGCCAGATGGCGGTGGCTCGGTGCTGGTCGTCGGCCATCAGCCGGAACTCGGCCGCCTGGCCTCCCTGCTACTGTCCGGCCACGAAGCCGACTGGACGATCAAGAAAGGCGCGCTGTGGTGGTTCACCAACCGTGTCCGCGAAGGTGAAACACAGACCGTACTGCGCACCGTGATGCCGGCCGATCTGGTTTAGCAAGACCGGCCGCCGAATTGCAAAAGGGCCACCGGGTTCCCCCGGTGGCCCTTTTGTCTGAGGCGCGGAATCTACAACTGCGTCCTTACACCGACAGCGCCTTCACATGCTGAATGACCTCACCGATCGCCTGCTGGGCCGAACCGTACAGCAGCCGGGTGTTGTCCTTGTAGAACAGCGCGTTCTCGATACCCGAGTAGCCGGTGCCCTTGCCGCGCTTCACGACGATGACGTTCTGCGCCATATCCGCGTTGAGGATCGGCATACCGAAGATCGGGCTCGACTTGTCGGTACGCGCTGACGGGTTCACCACGTCGTTGGCACCGATCACCAGGGCCACGTCAGCCTGCGGGAAATCGCCGTTGATCTCCTCGAGGTCGAAGATCTTGTCGTAGGGCACGCCGGCCTCGGCCAGCAGCACGTTCATGTGGCCCGGCATCCGCCCCGCCACCGGGTGGATCGCAAAGCTCACCTCGACGCCTGCTTCCTCCAGCAGCTCGGTCATCTCCCACACCTTGTGCTGGGCGCCGGCCACCGCCATGCCGTAGCCCGGCACGATGATGACCTTGCTGGCGTAGCGCATCATCGCCGCCGCATCCATCGCGCCGACTTCCTTCTGCTCGCCTTCCACCGCCTCGCCACCGCCGGCAGCCGCCATCGGCACGAAGAGGATGTTGCTGATCGGCCGGTTCATGGCCTTGGCCATCAACTGGGTCAGCAGCGTGCCGGCCGCGCCGACGACGATACCGGCGATGATCAGCGCCGGAATGCCCATCACGAAGCCTTCGAAACCCACGGCCAGGCCGGTGAAGGCATTGAACAGGGAGATCACCACCGGCATGTCAGCGCCGCCGATCGGCAGCGTGATGACGGTGCCGAGCACCAGCGCCAGGATGAAGAAGGCGCCAACCAGGGTCGAATCGATCTCCGGGGCGATCACGATGGCCGCACCGACACCCACCGTCACCAGGGCGAGGAGGATGTTCACCCCGTTCTGGGCCGGCAGCCGGAAGGCCTTCTTCATGACGCCTTGGAGCTTGGCCCAGGCCACCACCGAGCCGGCGAAGGACACCGCACCGATCAGCGCACCGAGGGTGGCCAGCAGGGTCACTACCATGCCGTGCATCTCGCCGCGGGCGAACTCCACTGCCGCGATGGCCGCCGCGGCGCCGCCGCCCATGCCGTTGTAGATCGCCACCATCTGCGGCATGTCGGTCATGGCGACCTTCTTGCCGGAGATCCAGGCCAGGGCACCACCGATGGCGATGGCGATGATCATCAGCGCGAAGTTGTTCATGCCCGGGGTGAGGAAGGTCACCACGGTGGCGAGCACCATGCCGACGCCGGCCCAGACAATGCCTTTGCGCGCCGAGACCGGCGAACTCATGCCCTTCAGGCCGAGGATGAAGAGGATCGCGGCGACGAAGTAGCTCGCGTCGATCAGCCATTTGATAGCCATCAGTTCTTCTCCTTAGCCTTGAACATGGCGAGCATGCGCTCGGTCACCACGTAACCGCCCGCCGCGTTGGCAGCACCGAGCAGCACGGCAACGAAGCCGATGGCCTGTTCGAGCGGGGTCTCTGCCTGGCCGAGAGCGATCATGCCGCCCACCAGCACCACGCCGTGAACGAAGTTCGAACCGGACATCAACGGGGTGTGCAGGATCACCGGCACACGGGAAATCACCTCGTAGCCGGTGAAGGCGGCGAGCATGAAGATGTAGATTGCAACAAATCCGTCCATGGTCTCGTCTCCCGGTCAGAGGCCCAGGGCCTGCTTGACGCCCGCGTGGCGAAGTTCGCCCGCGTGGGTCAGACAGGCACCGGCCATCACTTCATCGTCCCAGTTGAGGGTCAGCGCCCCGTCCTTGATGAAGGGGCTGATGAAGTTGAAAAGGTTCTTGGCGTACATCTCGGAGGCATGCACCGGCATGCGGCTGGGGATATGGGTGGGGCCGACGACGAGAGTCTCACCGACCCACACCTTCTCGCCAGCTACCGTGCCGGCGACGTTACCGCCGGTCTCGGCCGCCATATCAACGACCACCGAACCGGGCTTCATGCGCGCCACCATGTCGGCGCTGATGATCACCGGCGCCTTCTTGCCCGGGATCGCAGCGGTGGTGATCAGCGCATCGCAATCCGCGACGGCCTTGCCGAGCTTCTCGGCCTGCTGGCGCTTTTCGTCGTCGGTGAGTTCGCGGGCATAGCCACCGGAACCGGAGGCGGAAACACCGGTGTCAACAAACTTTGCACCCAGCGACTCGATCTGCTCCTTAGTTTCCGGCCGCACATCGTAGCCGGACACCATCGCGCCCAGCCGCTTGGCCGTGGCGATGGCCTGCAAGCCGGCAACGCCGGCGCCGATCACCAGCACCTTGGCGGGCCTGATGGTGCCGGCCGCGTAGGTAAGCATCGGGAAGAACTTCGGCGAGTGGTCGGCAGCGATCAGCGCACATTCGTAACCGGCCACCGCAGCCTGGCTGGACAGCACGTCCATGCTTTGCGCACGGCTGATACGGGGCAACAGTTCCAAAGCGAAACAGGTGATCTGTTTTTGGCGCAAAAGCTCCACTCGCTCCTTGCTGGACCAGGGTTGTTGCAAACCCACCAGTACCGTACCGGGCTTCAGTTCAGCCAGGGCTTCAAGCCCCAGCGGCTGAACCTGCAGGATGACGTCAGCCCTTTTGAGCACCGACAGTGGATCGGCAGTCGATTCAGCGGCTCCGTAATCTTCGTCACGGTAATAAGCCGATGCGCCGGCGCCGGCCTGGAGCAGCAAAGCTGCACCAAGCCCTTGATACTTCTTGGCTACGTCCGGAACGAGCGCAACGCGGCGCTCGCCCGGCATAAGCTCTTTGGTCACACCGATGACCAGGGGCATGAAAGCTCCTTCGAGGGGTAGTTGGAAATCTGATATCGTCGCGAGAGGGTTTCGCGAACGACTCAATACTGCCGGATGCCACCCGGGAAAACCCGAATTTCACCCATATCCTGCACGAAAATCCGGTTATTTGAACCGAATATCGCAAATACGATGCGAAAGTCTAGCAAGAAACGATCCCATCCCACCCGGAAGTTAGGGTTACCCCCAGGTTCACTGGTCCATATCGGTGAAATCAAGACCGAAAAGCCCAGTATCACCCTGATTGAGTTCGATTCCAACGGTGTACAGGAAACCCGCTTCGACTCTCTCGAAGCATCCCGCCAATATCAGCCTGGTAATGGCAAGCTGTGGCTGAATGTATATGGGCTGCATGACCCGGCCGTAATGGCGGAAATCGGACGGCGCTTCAAATTGCATCCACTGGTGCAGGAAGACATCCTGAACACCCACCAGCGTCCCAAGAGCGACGAATATGCGGACTACCTGTACATCGTCGCACGCTGTTTTGATTTCGATCCGGAAAGCCACAGCCTGACCTCGGATCAGGTCAGCATCGTGCTCAGCCACAATTTCGTGCTGACGTTCCAGGAACGGTCGACCGGCACCTTCGAGGCGGTACGGGAACGTCTGCGCTCCGAGCGTGGCGCCATGCGCGCCCACGGCGTCGACTACCTGGCCTACGCACTATTGGACACGCTGGTGGACCGCTATTTCGTGATGCTCGACAATCTGGCCGACATGGCAGAAGAACTGGAAGAGCAGGCGCTAACCCGCCCGACGCCCGAACTGCTGGCGGAGATCAACCGGGTCAAACACGAGGCTCTGGTCCTGCGCCGCGCCGTCTGGCCGCTACGCGAAGTGCTCAACGGCCTGGGTCGGGCCGACAACGGCTTCTTCTCCAGCGAGACGCGCCTGTATCTACGGGACATCTACGACCACACGGTGCACGTGCTCGAAACGCTGGAATCGGTACGCGACCTGCTCGCCGATTTGCTCGACATCTACCTATCCAGTGTCAGCAACCGGCTCAATACCGAAGTGCGCATCCTCACCGTACTGACCACACTGTTCATGCCGGCCACGCTGATCGCAGGCATCTTCGGCATGAACTTCCACGACATGCCACTGCTCGACACACATGACGGCTTTGACATGGCGATGGGCATGATGATTGGCGCCGCGGCACTGATGGCCGCATCGTTCTGGCGCAGGAACTGGCTGCGCACACGCTGAATTCAGGGTGTGCGTTTGGTGCTATCGACTTCAACGAGCTTGACGACAGCCAGGGAGATATTGTCGCCGCCGCCTTTGGCTCGATGGCGTGCCAGCTCGATCAGCGCCGAAGCCGCATCCCGGGGCGACATGCTGGCCAGGATCTGCCCCGTTTCCTCTTCGGTGATGTAGGCCCACAGGCCATCGGAGCACAACAGGAAAGCGTCACCCCCCACCAGCGGCGATGCGTGCCCGAAATCCACCCGCGGCTCCCGCTCCGACCCAAGGCAGGACAGCAAGACGTTGCGGTTCGGGTGGCGCAACGCGCCTTCCGGATCAAGCCGCCCCTTACGAACCAGCTCTTCGACCAACGAATGGTCGATGCTGCGTGTCACCAGTTGGCCGGCCCGGAAATGATAAAAACGCGAGTCCCCGCAATGGGCCCAGTCTGCACGGTCTGGCTGCATCATGAAGACAACCGCCGTACTGTGCGGGTCCTGCTCACTCGTGAAACGGGTGAGCTTGATGACGATATGCGCCTCATCGACGATGCTGCGCAGCAGGTCGGTTGCACTTTCGGAGGCGGGCGCAAACGCTTCGAAATTCTGACGGGCCTTCAGGATGACCTGCTCCGCCGCCATCGCGCCACCGGAATGCCCCCCCATACCATCCGCAAGCACAGCCATCAGCGTGCCCTTGCGAGTGGGATGCGCAAAAACTGCCGCCCTGTCCTGCTGCTCGGTCCGATCACCCGTGTGCTTGGCCACACAGGCTTCCGCCTGATAGCGCTTCTTGGCTGACGTGGTCTCAGGCACAGCGAAGGACGATGGGTGTGGTTTCAACATAAATGGCATAACCGTAAGAACAGGCCGCCGTCAGCATCTGTGAATACAGTATTCCAGCGTGCCGATCCGTGATCGACGACAACCTCCAATCCAATAATATTAACTGTTAATTTTGGATATACCGGCACTCCCTTACGCCTTACATAATCTTTCAGAACGTATCCGTGACATTTTCACCATTTTTCGCCCGATGTTGAACGGGTATTTTATGCCCCTATCACAAGTGCCCATTTCTGTCCGACACCGGTCGGATAGGCACCCCACAGAGCCAAGCCCCATCCACGCACAGATCAGAGACAACACTGGTATCGCCACGAAAAGAAATGCATCCAGCCTTCTGGAATCATTTTCACCATACATCGGCACGAAGGCCCGTCACCAAGCTTCCCCGGCTCGTTCAAGAATCCAGAGGCGGAGACACAAATCCGCCAAGAACACCCTCCAGCCGCGCAGCCACCATCATCAGCGCCTCGTCTTGCCAGCGTCGCCCGACAAGCTGGACACCAACCGGCAGCCCGGCCTCAATGCCGATCGGCATAGTGACAACCGGACTGCCGATCAACGAAAAGGGCGCGGTCCAGCCGATGGTCGCCTCCAGGTACGGCAGCTTCCGCCCATCCACCTGCATGGATGGCGGCTTGACCCAGGCAGGCATCGGCCGCCCCGTATAAGCCACCGTACAGGCGGCAGGACACAACAATCCATCAAGGTCCCCCAGAAAGCTTTCCAGACTGGAAATTGCCGCTTCCCGCGCATTCAGGGCTTGGTTGTAATCACGCAGGTTGAAACTCAGACCGTTTACAAACGCCCGTGCCAGCACCTCGGATCTCGGTAGAAGGTGTCCCGCCACCAGCAACAGCCTCCGCTGCCAGGCTGGCATACCGAGCCCTATCTCCGCCCCGCCGATGATTCCGAAAAGCCTGTGAAGGCGCAACAGGTCAAGGCCTGGCGGTGACCTGCGTTCCACTCGATGCCCAGCGGCCTCAAGCCTGCCGGCCATGCGGGCAAGGGCCGCACGGGTTCGCTCGCACAGGGGCAGACCAGCGTCCTCCCACAAGGCAAGACGCAAAGGCCGTCCGGGCATCGTCGTGATCGGCTCAGGCCGCCACGGCGGCACTTCCGTATCGATCCCGTCCGGCCCGGCGATCACGCCAAACCCCAGTTGCAGGTCTGCCACCGAGCGGGAGAGCAGCCCGAAGGACAGCATGTGCCGCACACTACGCTCGCCGCCTAAGTGATCGGGCAGATGCGGAATATGACCGGTGCGCGGAATCCTGTTCTCGGTAGCCTTCAAGCCAAACACGCCGCAATAGGCTGCCGGAATGCGGATTGAACCGCCGATGTCGCTGCCGACCTCAAGCAGCGAAAAGCCAGCCGCCACGGCGACGGCCGCCCCACCCGAGCTTCCGCCGGGTGTCAGTGCCGGGCTCCAGGGGTTACGCGTCAAGCCGAACAAGGGGCTCCAGCAATGGGGGGCGCCGGCCAGCTCTGGCAGATTGCTCTTCCCGACCACGATTGCCCCCGCCGCCCGCAGCCGGCCGACCACGCAGGCGTCCCGGTCGGGCACGTGATCAGCGAGCGGCCCGTAGCTGGCGGTAGTGCGCAAATCCCGGGTAGCGAAGGAATCCTTGACGGAAATCGGGATCCCCTGCAGCGGGAGGCGCTCGCCGGCAGCAAACCTGCCATCCGCATCCAGCGCGGCCTTTCGCGCGGCCGGAACGTCCACCGTCACAAGCGCATTCAGACTCGGATTGAAGCGGTCTATACGCGCCAGGCAGTGCTCCAGCAGCTCCGTAGCCGACACGGAGCCGGCCGACAGGGCGGCGGCGGCAGACGACGCCGTCCAGGGGAAATCGAGGTCAGACATGGGCGCGCTCCTGTGTTGGACACCCGCAGCCTAACAGCTTCGACCCGAACAGCATTTACCCCATGGACATTTTCGTGCACTTGAACGGCGGCGTGGTCCGCTACTAGGCAGCCATCCAGCCAAATGAATCCTCCGTCGGCCCGCTCGGGACGTACTCACAGCCGATCCAGCCGTTGTAGCCCAGGCCACGCAGGTGCTTGAACAGGAAGGGGAAGTTGATCTCACCCGTGCCCGGCTGATGGCGCCCCGGATTGTCCGCCAGCTGAATGTGGCCGATGCGCGGCAAATGGATGCTCAGCGTCCGGGCCAGATCGCCCTCCATTACCTGGGCATGGTAGATGTCGTACTGCAGGAACAAGTTCGGACGTTCGGCAGCATTCAGCAGCACCAGTGCCGGCGCAGTGCGATCAACCAGAAAGCCCGGCGTATCGCGGCTGTTGAGCGGTTCCATCAACACTTGGCGTTCCACCGGGGCCAGGGTATCGGCTGCAAAACGCAGGTTGTCCACCAGGGTTTCGTGCAGCAGTGCTTCATCGCTATCGGCCGGCCGAAGGCCAGCGAGGCAATTGATGCGTGGGCAGTTCAGTCCTTCCGCATAGCGCGCAGCCTCGAGCACACCTTCACGGAATTCGGCCACCCGCTCAGGCAGGCAGGCAATACCTCGTTCGCCGCCCGCCCAGTCACCGGCAGGAAAATTGAACAGCACCACCTCCACCGCTGCCCGCCGGGCAGCATCCGCTACTTCGTCGAGGGGAAAAGCGTAGGGAAAGTGGAGTTCGACCCCCTTGAAGCCCGCTTCCGCTGCAGCCGCGAAACGGTCCAGGAAAGGTTTGTCGAGGAAGAGGAAAGACAAATTGGCAGAGAAGCGCAGCATCGCGTAAGTCTCCAGCAGATAGGAATTGCGTCCGGACACGCTTCCCAACGACCACAAGGACCGCCGCGGAAGCCAAACCCGACC
Source organism: Zoogloea sp. JDB1 (assembly GCF_056724025.1). Taxonomy (NCBI): domain Bacteria; kingdom Pseudomonadati; phylum Pseudomonadota; class Betaproteobacteria; order Rhodocyclales; family Zoogloeaceae; genus Zoogloea; species Zoogloea sp. JDB1. Next base: position 3,110,936 of record NZ_CM161496.1, on the reverse strand, counting down.
GCCTGATGGGTTATCATGCGCGACTTGACCCCAATAATCCAAGCCCCGCCAATGATCCGCAAACTGCTGCGCCGAGTGTTTCGCCGCGCCGCACCTGCCAATGCCCTGCCCGAACCCGCGGTCATCCCCGTCAATCGCCACGGAGTCCGCCGGGAACAAATCTCCCCTGCCGCCAACAAGGTCTGCGCCGTCCTTCAGGAAAACGGGCACAAGGCCTACGTCGTCGGCGGTGCGGTCCGCGACATCATCGTCGGCCAGACGCCGAAGGATTTCGACGTCGCCACCAGCGCCACGCCGGAAGAGGTCCGCGCGCTGTTTCGCCGCTCGCGCATCATCGGCCGCCGCTTCAAGATCGTACACGTCATGAGCGGCCCGGAAACCATCGAGGTCTCCACCTTCCGCGCGATGCAGGACGCCGAATCCGCCGAGACTGACGAGCACGGCCGCGTGCTACGCGACAACGTGTTCGGCTCGATGGCAGAGGACGCCACCCGCCGCGACTTCACAGTCAATGCGTTGTACTACAATCCCACCGACGAAACGGTGGTGGACTACCATCACGGCGTTGCCGACTTGCAGCAGAAGACCCTCCGCATGATCGGCGAACCGCGTGTGCGCTACCGCGAGGACCCTGTGCGCATGCTGCGTGCCGCCCGCCTCGGCGCCAAACTGGGCCTCACCATCGACCCCGCGGCGCGGGCACCGATCCGCGAGATGGCCAGCCTCCTCGAGAACGTGCCGCCGGCCCGCCTCTTCGATGAGATGCTCAAGCTGCTGATGTCCGGCCACGCAGTCAAGTGCCTGCGCCAGCTGCGCGAGGAAGGCCTGCACCACGGTCTGCTACCGCTGCTCGACGTGATCCTCGAGCAGCCGCTGGGTGAGCGCTTCGTCTGGCTGTCCCTCGAAAATACCGACGAGCGCGTCCGGCAGGGCAAACCTGTGTCTCCTGGCTTCCTGTTCGCCACGTTGCTGTGGCACGAAGTGCTGGCCGACTGGGAAGCCCGCAAGGAAAAGGGCGAACATTCCCAGCCCGCGCTGTTCGAGGCGATGGACGCGGTCCTCGACCGGCAGTCCGGCAAACTCGCGATCACCCGCCGCATCGTTGGCGACATCAAGGAAATCTGGGCCCTGCAGCCGCGCTTCGAGAAGCGCGCCGGCAAGACGCCGTACCGCCTGCTTGAGCAGCCACGTTACCGGGCTGGCTGGGACTTCCTGCGCCTGCGCGCCCAGTCAGGCGAGATTCCGATGGAACTGCCCGACTGGTGGGACGCCTTTGCCGACGCCAACCCGGACGCCCGCGAAGGCATGCTGGTCCCCGACAAGAGCGGCGCTGCCCGCAAGCGCCGTCGCCGCAAGAAGCCCGCAGGGGCGCCGTCGGCAGAATGAGCAGCGTAGCAGTCACCCGCGCCTACGTGGCGCTCGGCGCCAACATCGGCGAACCGGTCAAACACCTGCGGGCAGCCGTCGATGACCTCGGCACCCTTCCCGGCACGCGGGTCGTGGCTCGCTCGTCCCTGTACCGCAGTGCTCCGGTCGGCCTCCTCAACCAACCAGACTTCATCAATGCCGTGGTGGCGGTGGATACCGAAATGCCGGCGCTGGCGCTGCTGCGCCACTTGCTCGCCATTGAGGCCCGCCACGGCCGAGTGCGCAGCGTGCCCAACGCCCCGCGCACGCTCGACCTCGACCTGCTGCTCTACGGCGAACTGCAGATGCAGGAAACCGAGCTCACCCTGCCCCACCCGCGCATGCACCAGCGTGCCTTCGTGCTACTACCGCTGCTGGAAGTCGCACCGGACATCGTCCTGCCGACTCTCGGCGCGGGCCGGGATTTCCTGCCGTCCGTCGCCGACCAGGCCATTACCCGTACCGAGCCCCTCTGAATGCCGATCTGGATCCAGACTGCCCTGCTGCTGTCGGCCTCCAATATCTTCATGACCTTCGCGTGGTACGGCCACCTGAAGAACCTGGCCACCGCGCCCTGGTACGTGGCAGCATTCATCAGCTGGGGCATCGCGCTGTTCGAATACCTTCTTCAGGTGCCGGCCAACCGCATCGGCGCACAGGAACTCAACCTCGCCCAGTTGAAGATCATGCAGGAGGCGATCACCCTCACGGTGTTCGTTCCCTTCGCGCTTCTCTACATGCAGCAACCCCTCAAGCTTGACTATCTGTGGGCTGCCCTGTGTATCCTAGGGGCTGTTTACTTCATATTCCGGGCCTGAAAGGCGGAGCAAGCCATGCTCGAAAAAGCGCGCTACATTGTTGTCGAAGGCCCTATTGGCGCAGGCAAGACCACCCTCGCCCGGCGACTGGCCGACCGCCTTAGCGCGGAACTGCTGCTCGAAAATCCGGCCGCCAATCCCTTTCTCGGGCGCTTTTACCAGAACATCGAACGCTGGGGTCTGGCCACGCAGATCGCCTTCCTGTTCCAGCGCAGCGAGCAACTCGCCGCCTTCGATCACGAGCATAACCCCCAGCGCCGGGTGGTCTCCGATTTCCTGATCGACAAGGACCCGCTGTTCGCCGAGCTGACGCTGGCCGAAGACGAACTGCATCTCTACCGGCAACTCTACGCCCGCCTCAAGCCGACGGTCCGCAAGCCCGACCTGGTGATCTACCTGCAGGCCCAGCCTGAAGTCCTGGTCGAGCGCGTACGCAAACGCGGCGTGGAGTCCGAGCGCAAGCTCAGCGAACCCTACGTGGAACGGGTCGCCCAGCGCTATGCCAACTTTTTCCATCACTACGACGCCGCGCCGCTGTTCATCGTCAATGCCGAGTCCCTCAACCCCGTGGACAAGGCGGAAGATTTCGAACTGCTGTACTCCCGCCTGCTCGCCATGCGCAGCTACCGGGAATTCTTCGGCTACGCCGGCTGACGCCCACGCCCCACTCCCGCCTTACGCTTTTGCTTTCTTTGCTGCCGCCCCCTCTTGTGCCCTGCACAAGATTGGGGTTAACTGCCGCCGCGAGGAGGATCTTCCATGAGCTATCTGCAAGATAACGACAAACCCGTGACCATTTTCGAACTCGGCAAGATGCGCGCCGAGGGTCGCAAGATCACCATGCTCACCGGTTACGACGCCAGCTTCGCGGCATTGCTGGAACGCAACGGCGTGGACGTGATCCTGATCGGAGACTCCCTCGGCAACGTGCTGCAGGGACAGAAGACCACGCTGCCGGTGACCATGGAACACATGGTCTATCACACCGAGTGCGTGGCCCGCGGCTGCAATCGCCCGCTGATCGTCACCGACCTGCCCTTCGGCAGCTACACCGAGAACCCCGCCCAGGCCATGCGCAACTCAGCGCGACTGATGGCGGCCGGCGCACAGATGGTCAAGCTCGAAGGCGGCGCGTTCATGGCAGAGACGGTGCGCTTCCTGGTCGAACGAGGCGTGCCCGTGTGCGCCCATATCGGCCTCACGCCGCAATCCGTCCATCAGCTCGGCGGCTACCGCGTGCAAGGCCGCAGCGAGGAAGCAGCAGCAACCCTCAAGGCCGATGCGCTGGCCCTTGAACAGGCCGGTGCGGCAATGGTCGTGCTGGAGATGGTGCCCTCGACCCTCGCCGCCGACGTCACCGCCAGTCTGACATCGATGGCAACCATCGGCATCGGTGCCGGTGTGGACTGCCACGGCCAGGTGCTGGTGCTGCACGACCTGCTGGGCGTCTTCCACGGCAAGCGTCCGCGTTTCGCCAAGAACTTCATGGACGGCGCAACGAGCATCGACGAGGCCGTCGGCCGCTACGTCGCCGACGTCAAGACGAGCCGTTTCCCCGGCCCCGAACACAGCTACTGAAAGCCTTCAATGCAGACCCATCACACTATCGTCGGCCTGCGCGCGGCCCTTGCCGGGGCCGGGCGTGTCGCCTTTGTCCCCACCATGGGCAACCTCCACGACGGCCACATCGCGCTGATGCGCGAAGCACGCACGCAGGCCGACGTGGTGGTGGCGAGTATCTTCGTCAATCGCCTGCAGTTCGGTCCCAGCGAGGATTTCGACAAGTACCCGCGCACGCTGGCCGACGACTCGGCACGCCTCGAGGCCGCCGGCGTAGACTTTCTGTTCGCCCCGGATGAAAAGGAGATGTACCCAGCGCCCCAGCACTATCACGTCGAGCCCGACCCGGCCCACGTGAACATCCTGGAAGGCGCGGTGCGGGCTGGTCACTTTGGCGGCGTCGCTACTGTGGTGCTGAAGCTGTTCAACATCGTGCAGCCAGACATCGCACTGTTCGGCAAGAAGGACTACCAGCAACTGATGGTGCTGCGCAACATGGTCCGCGAACTGGCCCTGCCCATAGAGATCATCGCCGGCGAAACCATCCGCGCCGACGACGGCCTTGCCCTTTCGTCCCGCAACGGCTACTTGAGCGCCGCCGAACGGGCCGAAGCACCGCGCCTCAATCGTCAACTGGTATGGATCCGCGAGCGCATCGCCGCCGGCGAGCGGGACTTTTTGAAACTGGAAACCGAAGCTACTGCCGAACTCGCCGCCCACGGCTGGCGTCCCGACTACATCACCGTCCGGCGTCGCAGCGACCTGCAGGCCCCAGGAAAGGACGATGAGGCACTGGTTGTACTGGGTGCCGCACGACTCGGCACCACCCGCCTGATCGACAATCTGGAGATCTGAACGCAAATAAGAAGGGCGGCCCGAACAGGCCGCCCTTCTTCATTCTATGTTGTCACGTGGTGGAAACTCGCCGCCACCCGGGCATCGCCTTGCTCGCCCCGGCGCTCAACCTGTCCAAAAGCTTCAGCGAGGGCCAGACATTGGCGGATATCCTCAATGAGGAATTCACGCAGGCTCACCGCCAGGCTGAATTCACTCACTTCGAGCTGCGCCGTACAAGCGAGCCTGATCTCCTGCAGCACAGAAGGATAAACCGGGTCTTGAAGCAGCAAACTGGCCAGACGGGCCTTCAGATGCGGGACCTGCGGCTGCGGTACCAACCCTTGATCGAGCCCCCGGCAGGAGTGCAGGATCTGTTCGCGCACGAGCCGATGCTGCCCCATGGCCTGGGCAGCGAACATCCGTGTCAACAGGATTTCCCATTCTTGAGCCAGGCGCCTCTGCTCTGCTTTACGTTCACGCCAAGTCTGAACGGCAATGACCGTCAGCGCGAACACACCGAAACCACCAATCAATACGATGAGCATGATGCACCTCAATCCGACTTCACTTACTCCGACGCCTCAAGAGTAAGCAGCCGCCCAAATGAGCCGTGCCCAAAAAATCACGATGCGCGACGTACTACGCCATTTTTGAATGCCGGCGTGAATTGGCTCACATCCCGGCGGGCAGGGCTCGAACGCGGCCAGTACCCTCTCCGGGCATTCGAAGGGCCACCCGGACGATACCGGGCCACGCGGCCCCTCCGAACACTCCGAAAGTGGCGCACAGCGGCTTGCACTCTTGCGCTCTTCCACCCAAGCTATACACTCTGACTAGCCTGTAGCAGAGGGCTACAGGCCCTGAGGAGACGAACAATAAGGAGGGTTCAAGACAATGGCTGCAACGGTTCAACAGATTCTTCAGGCCAAGGGCTCCGCCTGCCACGCAGTGACACCCGACACGACCGTGTTGCAGGCCCTCCACCTGATGGCCGAACATAACGTGAGCGCGGTTCTGGTCATGCAAGGCGAGCGACTGGCCGGTATCTTCACGGAGCGCGACTACGCCCGAAAGGTCGTCCTCAAGGGGCTGGCTTCCAAAGACACCAAGGTCGGCGATCTGATGACGCCCAACGTACTCACCGTATCCCCCACCCATACGGTGGACGACTGCATGTGCATCATCACCAACAACCACGTACGGCACCTGCCAGTCGTGGATCATGGCAAAGTGGTCGGCATCGTCAGCATCGGCGACGCGGTGAAATCAGTGATGGAGCAGCAGCAGGCCACCATCAACCATCTGGCTGGCTACATCGCCGGCGATCTGGCCACCTGAAACCCTGTCTGCGGGCCCGGGGAAACCGGCTCAAGGCCCGCCCTGCCCCTCACCGGGCAAGGCACACAACGCAGGAAAGCGCACCACGACGGCCATCCCGTATCCACCTTCTCGTGGCAGGCCGGGTTCGAAATCCAGCCGGGCGCCGGCAATGTCGACAATGCGGGCAACGATGGACAAACCCAGCCCGCAACCATCCGCATCATTGCCAGCCCCCCGCGCAAAGCGAGTCAGCATCTGCTCTCGCAGTTCCGGCGCAATACCTGGGCCATTGTCGGCAACCCGCAGCCTAGCCGTGGTGGCATCGACCTGCACGACGACACGCCCGCCTTCGGGCGAATAGCGCAGCGCGTTGTCCACCAGATTCCGTATCAACACCTCCAGCCACCAGCGGTTGCCGCCGACCACTAGGCCACAGCCCGGTTCGAGCTCCAGACTCTGCCCGCGGCGCAAGGCCTGGGGCGTCAGAATGGAGCACACGGTTTCAGCAAGCTCGGCGAGGTCCACAGGGCTGTCCATCGCTCCTCGTCCTTCCGGGTCCAGGCGCGCCAGCGTCAGCAACTGCTCGACCAGGTGAGTCATGCGCTCGACCCCTGACAGGACCTGATCCAGCGCATGAGAGCGGACGCCCTCATCCGTCGCTCTGCGCGCCACCTGGGCCTGGATTTTGACGGCCGCGAGCGGAGTGCGCAGTTCATGGGCGGCGTCGGCGGTGAAGCGCCGTTCGTGGTCGAGTACTTCGGTCACCCGGGACACCAGCGCATCGAGCGAACCGACCAGCGGTGCGATTTCCTGCGGCAGCGCCCCCTCGACCTGCACCGGAGCCAGCCGGCGCGCATCCAGCCCGCCCACCGCCGTGGCAACGGCCTGTACCGGGCGCAGGGCCCGGCTCACCACCGCCCAGATCGCGACAGCGATCAGCGGCAGCCCGAACAGGATCGGCAGCAGCAGGTGCAGGGCCACCTCACCGGCCAGGCGATAACGCGCACTATGGTTCTGGCCGACGATCACCCTATAGGGGCTGTGGCCATGGTCGATGGTGACGAAGCGCCACAACTCACCATCGAGTTCATGCTCATCGAAGCCGGTCTGCAGGGTCACCGGCCGCTCCGGCATCTCCGCAGAGCGCACCAGCAATTGCCAGCGGCCCTTGTCGTCGTGCATCAGGGCCTGAAAGGCCACCGGCAACTGGTAGGCATGCTGGTGCTCAGCCATCTCCTGGGCGACTTGGGGCGACTGCCCGGCTGCCACGATGGCCAGCAGGGTCTCCGCCACCTGCATGAGCTGGGCATCGAAGAGCTCATCAGCCTCCTCGTGGGCAATGCGAAAGGCCACGACCGCCGACAGGCTCCACAAGGCTGCGACGGCCACGATCAGCATCGCCACCAGGCGGCGGCGCAGGGAATAGACGGAACGAGCCGCCGTCACCGGGGTGCCTCGTCCACCATGTAGCCCACCCCACGGACAGTGCGGATCAACTCGCTGCCGAGCTTGCGGCGCAGATGGTGGATGTGCACCTCCAGCGCATTGCTCTCCACCGCATCACCCCAGGCGTAGAGCTGCTCGTCGAGCACCCGGCGGGTCAACACCCTCCCCGCGGCATCGAGCAGCATACGCAGCAGTTCGAACTCCTTGCCGGTCAGCAGCACTGGCTCACCCTTCAGCGTCACCGTCCGGGCGGCCGGATCGAGCGTCAGCTCGCCATGGCGCAGGCAGGCGTCCGCCCGCCCCTGGGAACGCCGGACCAGCGCCCGCAGGCGGGCCGCCAGTTCATCCAAGTCGAAAGGCTTGACAACGTAGTCGTCCGCCCCCTGATCAAGGGCCCGAACCTTGTCAGCCACCTGGTCGCGGGCCGTCAGCACCAGCACGGGTACGGGATTGCCAACGGCGCGCAGCGCTGCCAGTACGGCAACGCCATCCTTGCGCGGCAGGCCAAGATCGAGCAGGACCGCGGCAAAGCTCTCGCAGCCCAATGCGGCCAGTGCAGCCTCCCCATCGCGGACCCAGTCCACCACGAAGCCGGCCCCCGTGAGTCCCGCCTTCACACCATCGCCCAGCAGGCGGTCATCCTCAACCAGAAGAACACGCATCCGGCGCGACTCCTTCAAACAACATGCAACTTGAAATGAAAACAGCCGCAGAAGAGGACATCCCCTCTCCTGCGGCTGGACAGGATCGCACAAGTCGGCACGCTTCCCGGCGACCACGTCCTCCAGCGGAGTTCGTGACCACTTTAGCTCGCGTCCCTTAGGGAATCCTTATCGCCGGTTCACTATCGCGTCGGCCCCTCAGAAGCTAAGGCGATAAGACGCACCGGTCGGCCCAAGCACCCAGTTGCCGGCCCGCACGCCCACGTACGCGCCGACTGCATCCCAGGCCAGATCCTTCCACGAAAAGCGGTTGCAGTCCTGCTGGGAGTCGTAAATCTCCTTGGCCACACCAGGAGCCAGCGCCAAACCGAAGGCCGTCCAAGGATCGGACGACAGCCGCGATGCACCGACACCGAGCGCGGCGGAAACGCCGAAATGCGCCGCCTTGTCGCTGCCACCCCAGTCGTCGTGGTAGCGGCCGCAAGCCTCGGCAGAACCGGCCAGGCCGGCAAGGATCATTAGGGTTGCCAGGATTTTCAAGCTAAACCTCGTTGGAAAATTGAATACCGCCCGCATGATACGGGAGTCCCAAACGGCATCAACGGGTTTCAGCCATCAAGCACCAGGCCCCTACAGCGGGCGCTGGACGCTCAGGGCACCACGGATCTGGCCCAACTGATAATCCACGGCCCGATCGTGCGGGTAGCTGCGCGCCAATTGTTCCTTCAGCGCCGTATCCAGCCCCTCTCGTGCACCGTGGCAGGCCAGGCATACGTCCCCGACCGGAATGGCCTTGATATAACGATAGACCTGCTTGCCGTTCTCACTGATGACCTCGCCAGCCTCGAGCGTGTCGGCTTTTTCGCCGTTGGCCGCACGGATGTTGAACTCGGCCAGTTGGCGCGCCTCCCAGACATCAGGCGCCCCCCGCTCCGGGTTACGCGTCTTGAGGCTCACGCGGCGCATCTGCCAGCCAGTCTTGTCGGACTGCTCCTTGATCAACTGCGGAGCCTTGTCCTTGCAGACGGGGATCGCGTCCACCGCGCCCTTGGCGACAACGGTTTCCTTCATCATCGCGACCACCTTCGGCAGCACTGGCAGTGCCCGCGTACGGGTGTCGAGCTTGAGCGCCTCCAGGTCCTGAGCCTGGACGTTGACGGTGATACAGGCAAGAGTCACAAGGGAAAAACGGAGCATAACGGACCTCGTTAATTAGAAAAAACTAATATATACGATGTCATGCCGCCGGCACCAGTCGAGGGAACCTGTAACTTCCTTATCGGACCAACATTAACCCCCATCACCAACGTCAGGAGATCGTCATGGAATCGCACATCCACAACATCGCCAACCTGTTTGCCCAGCTTGGGCTGCCCAGTGAAAGCAGTGCCATCGACGCCTTCATCGCCGCCCATGCGCCGCTGCCCCACGATGTTCCCTTGAGCGAGGCGCCCTTCTGGTCGCCCGTTCAGGCGGCTTTCCTGAAGAACGAGATTGCGGAGGACGCCGACTGGAGCGCCGTGATCGACACCCTCGATGTCCAGTTGCGCGCGGCCGGCTGAAGTCTATTCCTGCAACAGGAAGCGCCGGGGATCTACGCCCCATTTCTCCGGCGTTTCGGCGGATACGATGCGATCCACATTTCCTGGCCGTCGGGACAGATCGATCACCTCGGGCTTGGTATAGCCGTTAGAGCGGGTCGAGAAGAAGATCCGTACCCGCGGAGTCAGCAGGCTGCCTTCGTTCTGCTCGATGACTACGCCGAGCCGCCCCGACTCAAGGCGTACCAAGCTCCCCACCGGATAGATGCCGACGCAGCGCATGAAAGCCTGCAACAGCTTCTGGTCGAAGTGGTCGGCGCTCCACTCCCACATCTTGCGCAGTGCCTCGGCCGCTGGCAGCCCCTTGTGGTAGCAGCGGTCGGCGGTGATTGCATCGTACACATCGACGATCGCCGCCATCCGCGCCATCGTCGAAATCGCATCACCGGACAGCTTGTCTGGATAGCCATGCCCATCCAGGCGCTCGTGGTGATGGCGCGTGATGTCCAGCGGCACCGGACCGATGCCCGGCGTTTCAAGCAGCACCGCGTGGCCGTCACCGGGATGGCGCTTGATCATGTCGAACTCGGCATCCGTCAGCCGACCGGGCTTGTTGAGCACCGCATCCGGCACTCGCATCTTTCCGATGTCATGCAGCAGGCCACCGATTCCGCCTTGACGCAACTCGTCGCCCGAAAGGCCCAGGGAGCGACCGAAAGCGATCATCAAGGTACATACGCTGACCGAATGCAGAAAGGTGTAGTCGTCCTTGTTCTTGATGCCGATCAGGCCGAGCAGCGCCCCGCTGTTGCGCAGCACCGAACCCGTGATTGCCTCGACCACCGGCTCGGCATCCTCCAGCGACACCGCCCGCCCTAGGCGCACATCGCGCATCATCGTGCGCACGACCTTGTGGGCCTGCTCGTGCACCTTGCGCGCGCGGGCCATTTCCTCATGCACAGACACCCGCAGCACGTGATCGTCGGGCGTCGCAAGCACGGCCTGGAGTTCCTGCTCGACCGCAGCCTGAACTTCCGACGCGGCCACCGCCTCGATATCGTCGAGGCCCCGGGCGGTGTCGATGTAAACATGCTGAATGCCAGCATCGACGATGCGGCGCAAGTCCTCACCCTTAAGCAGGAACTGGGCGCGCCAGAACGGGTGGGACATCCAGTCCCCGCACAGCTCGTGGACGAACATTCCCGCTTTAAGGCGACTGACGGAGATTTTCTTTAGCATTCGAATTAAACAAATTTAACGTTTTTATTATTTAAAGCTCAGGTTCTCACAAAAGGCCGAAATCGTCACTTCCCAACTCAGGCATCCCGAGGCAGATCGTGATGAATTCCATGCTCCCGTGCTGCAAAGCACAAGATATACAAACGCTATAATCCCGACTTCCTAAGCTGCTTACAGTCAATCGTTCATGGACATCATCCTGCTTCTCAAAGCCCTGATCCTCGGCGTGGTCGAAGGCCTCACCGAGTTTCTGCCGATCTCCAGCACAGGCCACCTGATTCTGGCCGGTGATCTGCTCGACTTCAATGACGACCGGGGCAAGCTGTTTGAAATCGTCATCCAGTCCGGCGCCATCCTGGCCGTCGTATGGGAGTTCCGTGAGCGCATCATCAGCACCTTCGCCGGCCTTGGACGTCAGCGTGAAGCCAACCGGCTGGTCCTCAACCTGTTCATCGCCTTCCTGCCACTGGCCATCCTCGGGCTGGCTTTCGGCAAGAAGATCAAGGCCGTGCTGTTCGCCCCGCTACCGGTGGCCACAGCCTTCATCGTCGGTGCCTTCGTGATCCTGTGGGCCGAGCGACGAGACCACCGCATCCGCATCGAAACTGTCGATGACATGCGGCCCCTTGACGCCCTCAAGATGGGTATCGCCCAGGCTTTCGCGCTGATTCCCGGCACCTCCCGCTCCGGCTCGACGATCATCGGCGGCATGCTCTTCGGCCTGTCCCGCAAAGCCGCGACCGAGTTCTCTTTCTTCCTCGCCATCCCGACCCTCGGCGTCGCAACCATCTACGAACTCTACAAGGAACGCGCCCTGCTCAATGCAGACGACATCGGCATGTGGATCGTCGGTTTCATCGCCGCCTTTGTCTCTGCCTTTTTCTGCGTACGCTGGCTGTTGCGCTACATCTCCAGCCATGACTTCGTGCCGTTTGCGTGGTACCGCATCGCCTTCGGCGTCATCGTGCTGGCAACCTGGCATTTCGGCCTCGTCGAATGGACGGCCCACTGACGCCTGAGCCCACGACAGCTTCGATTCCCGAAGCTGCCGCACCCATGCAAACGAGCCGGCAGCTGCTGGACCTCCACGACACCCGTCGCGCCCGTACGCTACCGCTCAAGCTCTATCTACCCGAGGGCCGGGCGCCCCACGGGCTGATCCTGTTCTCCCATGGGCTCGGCGGCTCCCGCGACGGCGGGGCCGACTGGCTGGTCCACTGGTGCGCTCGGGGCTTTGCGGCCCTCGCGGTACAGCACCCCGGCAGTGACGCAAGCCTCTTGCGCAACAACTCGCCCCTCGGCCTGCGTCACGCCCTGAAGGCTGCGATGAACCCCGAAGAACTCGGCCGCCGCGCGGAGGACATCCGTTTCGTCCTGTCCCGCATCGGCCGCGATCCTGCGCTGGCCGCCATCGCAGATGTCCAGGCCATCGGCCTGTCGGGCCATTCCTTCGGCGCCGTCACGGTCCAGCTGCTGGCCGGCGAACGCCGCCCGCAGCATCCGTCTGTTACCCTCGACCCACGCGTGCGGGCGGTCATCGCCTTCAGCCCGTCGGCCCGTTTCGCGGACCAGGGCCCCAGCCTCAACCACCGCTTCGGCGGCATCCACCTGCCTTTCTTCAGCATCACCGGCAGCCGCGACGACGGCATGGGCCTGTCCGACATCACTGCAGCCAACCGGGAGCTGCCCTACCGCCACATGCCTGCCGGCGACAAATACCTGCTGGTCTTCGCCGGTGGCAACCACCTGGACTTCGCCGGACAGGCCAGCGCAGCCGAGGGCGCCGTATTCCGTCTCCGCCGCGAGCCGGCCCCATTCCAGCGGGCACTGCTGGCCGCATCTACCGCGTTCTGGCAGGCTTATCTGGCCGGGGACGCTGAGGCCCGCAGCTGGCTCACCACTGCGCTTCCGCATCAACTACGCAGCGAAGACCGCTTCGAATACAAATGATCATCTACCTCCACGGCTTCCGTTCCGGCCCCGAATCCTGGAAGGCCCGCAGCCTGCACGCCCGCGTAACCGAACATGGCCTCGCCGATGCCTTCTGGTGCGAACAACTGCCGGTCTCGGCCCACGACGCCATTGCGTTGGTCGACGCCCGGATCGCCCGCTGCACCAGCGCGCCAACACTGGTCGGCAGCTCCCTCGGTGGCTACTACACCACCCACCTCGCGGAGAAGCACGGCCTGCAGGCAGTGCTGGTCAATCCGGCAGTCATCGCGCCACTGTCCCTGTCCGCCTACCTGGGGCCGCAGACGCACATGTACACCGGGGAGACCTTCGATTTCGCCCAGGCCCACATCGACGAACTGCGGGCCATCGAAGTCCCCGTAATCACACGCCCGGAACGCTACTGGCTGATGGTGGAAACCGGTGATGAAGTCCTCGACTACCGCCACGCAGTAGCCCGCTACAGCGGCTGCCGGCAGACAGTGCTGGAGGGCGGCGATCACAGCTTCACGCGCTGGGACGACTACCTCGACCCGATCCTGCAATTCGCCGGGCTGCTGCCATGAGCGGAAGCTTCGACGCCCGCCGTTTCAAAGCCCTCGAACGCAGCGGCTTCAACCGCATCGCTGGGCGCTATGCCGACGGCGCGCCACTAAGGGCCGGGCTGCAGGAGGCGCTGCTCGATCTGGCCGCACCGCGCCCTGGCGAGCACGTCCTCGACCTGGCCGCCGGTCCGGGCCTGCTGGCCCGGGACGCCGCACGCTACGTCGCCCCCGGCGGCTGGGTGCTGGCCAGCGACATCGCCGAAGGCATGCTGGCCGAAGGCATGCGCCGCGCCGCCGATGAAGGCCTTTCCGATCTGATCGCTGCAGCCTGTGACGCCGAACACCTGAGCTTTGCCGACCACAGCTTCGACGTAACGTTGCTCGGCCTCGGCTTGTTCATCTTTCCGGACCCTGCGTTGGCCTTGGCAGAGATCCAGCGAGTCCTGAAGCCCGGCGGACGCCTGGCCCTGTCCGTGTGGGGGCCGCGCGCGGACGTGCCGCTGATCCACTGCGCCCAGAACTGCATCGCCCGCCTGCTGCCGGCCCCGAAGGTTGAACGCCCCTCGGTATTCCGTCTCGGTGACCCTGAGGCGCTGAACGCCCTGGTGGCGCAGGCCGGCTTCTCCGACATCCGTATCGAAGCCTGCCCCGTCACCTGCCATTTCGACACGCCGACCGCCTACTGGCAGGCCTTCCTCGACCTAGCTGGCGGCGCCGCGGAAGCCCTGTCACGGCTGCCCGATGAAACACGACAGCGCCTGCAGAAAGCCGTCGCCGACGAACTCGCCCCTCATCGCGACACGGACGGCTACACGCTGCAAAGCACCGTCCTCGTCGCCAGCGCCCGCCGCTAGGCCTCGTCCGGGTTTCCCTTCACCACGCCGAAGCGTGCCAGCGTACGCTCCCGCGCCTGGGCGTGATCCACGATGGGGGCCGGGTAGTCCTTCCCGATCATGCAGCCGGCCAGCTGCTGATCAATCGGCGGCATGGTCCACGGTGCATGGATGAACTTGGCCGGCACCTTGGCCAGCTCCGGCAGGTAGCGGCGGATGAAGGCGCCGTCGGGATCGAATTTCTCCGACTGGGTCACCGGGTTGAAGATGCGGAACCAGGGCTGCGCATCGCAGCCGGTGGACGCCGCCCATTGCCAGCCGCCATTGTTGGCGGCCAGGTCGAAATCGTTGAGATGCTTGGCGAAGAAGGCCTCCCCCCGGCGCCAGTCGATGCCCAGGTCCTTGGTCAGAAAGGACGCGACGATCATCCGCAGGCGATTGTGCATGAAACCACTGTGCAGGATCTGGCGCATCGCCGCATCGACGATGGGATAGCCGGTCCGCCCCGCGCTCCAGGCCGCGAACCACTCCGGCCTGTCGTCCCAGCGCACTTGGTCGTACTCCGGCCTGAAGCTGGCGTTCACCACATGGGGGTGATGCCACAGGATCTGGAAGTAGAAGTCCCGCCAGACCAGCTCCGACAGCCAGGCTTCCGCCCCCTCGCCGCCCAGCTCGAAGGCCGCCCGCGCCAACTCACGGATAGACACCGTGCCGAAGCGCAGATGCACCGACAGGTAGGAGACCCCCTTCTGCGCAGGAAAATCGCGCTTCGCCTTATAGCGGCCAATACGCTTCAGGAAGTCGTCGAGCAGCCGGCGCCCGCCCGCCATGCCGGGCGTAATGCCCAACTCGCTCAGATTAGTCTTCTCAAAACCCAGTCCTGCGAGGCCCGGCATGAGCTCGTCGGTTGGCGGCGGTACAAGTCGCGCCATGTATTTCTCAACCGGATAAGCCTTGAGATGGAACGGCGTCAGCGTCTTCAGCCAGGCCCGCTTGTAAGGCGTGAACACCGAGAACGGCGAGTTGCCCTGGGTCAGCACCTCACTCTTTTCGAAGATCACCTGGTCCTTGAAATCGGCGAAGCCGATATCCAGCACGCGCAGGCGCTCCGCCACGTCCGCATCGCGTTCGATGGCTGCCGGCTCGTAATCCCGGTTCGTGCACACCGTGCGTACACCGAGAAAGGCCGCCAAGGCCGGGATCAACTCCCGCGCCGAGCCATGGCGGACGATCAGGCCACCGCCGCGGCCACGTAGCGCGGTATCCAGTTCGACGACGCTGGCGTAGATGAACTCCACGCGCCGGTCGCAAGGGTTGGGCAGACGATCGAGGATTTCCGTATCGAAGACGAACGCACAGAAGACCTGGTCGTGGTGCTTCAGCGCGTGGTACAGCGCCGCATGATCGAAGTCGCGCAGATCGCGGCGAAACCAGACAAGGGCAGAAGACATGGACGGAACTCGACGCAAAGGATGCACGGAGGCCGAAGCATGCCTCAAATTTGCCGCCATAATCTCCCTACATTCCCGACCTCGGCTTAAAATACGCCCGTGACTACGACGACCATCAACCTCACCGATCATTTTCTGATCGCCATGCCTGCCATGGCCGATCCGAACTTCACGCGCACGCTCACCTACATCGCCGAGCACAACGAAAACGGCGCAATGGGCGTCATCGTCAACCGGCCAACCGACATGCGCCTGTCCACACTGTTCGAACGCATCGACATTCCGTTCGAGCAGCCGGACTTTGCCGATCTACCGGTCTATTTCGGTGGCCCCGTGCAGTCAGACCGTGGCTTCGTCCTGCATCGCCCGGCCGGCAAATGGCACTCGACGCTCAAGGTCAGCGACGACATCGGTCTCACCAGTTCCCGCGACGTGCTGCAGTCCCTCGCCGCTGACGGCGAGCCCGCCGAAGTGCTGGTCGCGCTTGGCTACGCCGGCTGGTCCGCCGGCCAGCTCGAGCACGAGCTGGCGCAGAATGCCTGGCTCACCGTGCCGGCCGACCTGAGCATCGTCTTCGACCTGCCCCCTGAGGAACGCCTGGCCGCCGCCATGCAGCTGCTCGGCATCGATTTCGCCCAACTGTCCGACACCGCCGGCCACGCGTGAGTACTGTCCTCTGCTTTGATTTCGGCCTCGCACGCATCGGGGTGGCAGTGGGAGAGACTGAAACCAGCCATGCCCACCCGCTCACCGCGATTGCCGAGGAAGCCAACGCCGCCCGCTTTGCCGCCATTGAAAAACTGCTGGCCGAGTGGAGACCCGCGTCCCTGGTTGTTGGCCTGCCAACCCACCTGGACGGCTCCGAGCACGCCATGACAGCCCGCTGCCGCCGCTTCGCCAACCAGCTCCATGGCCGCTACTGCCTGCCCGTGGCCCTGGTGGACGAGCGCCTGTCCTCCGCCGAAGCGGAAGAACGACTCTCCGAAGCCGGCCACCATGGCTGGCGCAAGCAAAAGCCGCGACTGGATTCCGCAGCCGCCCAGATCATCCTGCTCCAGTACTTCGAAAGTGCCAAACATGCAGCTTCCTGAAGCCGAACAGCTCATCGGCGCACTGGCCGAATCGATGCGCCCCCACGTCTCTCCCGCCACCTGCCTGGTCGGCATCCACACCGGCGGCGTGTGGCTGGCCGAGCGCCTGCACGCGCTGCTGGGCCTGTCCCAACCGCTGGGCAGCATAGACGTGAGCTTCTACCGAGACGACTATTCAGCCAAGGGCCTGCACCCTCAGCCTCAAGGCTCCAAGATCCCTTTCGACGTGGAAGACACCCACATCGTCATCGTTGACGACGTGCTTTACACCGGCCGCACCACCCGTGCGGCCCTCAATGAACTCTTCGACTACGGCCGCCCGTCCCGCGTGGACCTGGCCGTGCTCATCGATCGCGGTGGACGCGAACTGCCCATCGCCGCGAGCTTTTGTGCCCTCACCCTGCCGGAACCCCTGCCGGCCGGGCAAAACCTCCAACTTGAGCGCGACGACTCCGGCGCCCTCACCCTGAGGCTGATCCATGCGTAATCCCCAACTCAACAAGCACGGCGAGCTGCAGCACCTGCTGACCCTCGACGGCCTGCCCCGCGGCATCATCACCCAGATCCTCGATACCGCCGCCCCGTTCACCGAGGTGGCCGAGCGCGAGGTCAAGAAGCTCCCGCTGCTGCGCGGCAAGAGCGTCTTCAACCTGTTCTTCGAGAACAGCACGCGCACCCGCACCACCTTCGAGATCGCCGCCAAGCGTCTGTCCGCCGACGTCATCAACCTCAACGTGTCCACCTCGTCCACGAAGAAGGGCGAGACTCTGCTCGACACCGTGGATAACCTCTGTGCGATGCAGGCCGACATGTTCGTGGTGCGCCACGAATCCAGCGGCGCGCCCTACCTGATCGCCCAGCACCTGGAGAACACCGGCCGCGACCACATCCACGTGGTCAATGCCGGAGACGGCCGCCACGCGCACCCGACCCAGGGCCTGCTGGACATGTACACGATCCGGCACTACAAGAAGGAATTCCACAACCTCACCGTCGCCATCGTCGGTGATGTGCTGCACTCCCGCGTCGCCCGCTCCCAGATCGCCGCGCTGACGACCCTCGGCGTGCCCGAAGTACGCGTCATCGGCCCCAAGACCCTGCTCCCGACCGATGTCGAGAAGATGGGCGTGCGCGTCTGCCACAGCATGGAAGAAGGCCTCAAGGGCGTGGACGTGGTAATGATGCTGCGCCTGCAGAACGAACGCATGAACGGCGCGCTACTGCCCAGCCCGCAGGAATTCTTCAAAGTCTGGGGCCTCACCGCCGAGAAGCTGGCGCTAGCCAAGCCCGACGCCATCGTGATGCACCCGGGCCCGATGAACCGTGGCGTCGAAATCGACTCCGCCGTGGCCGACGGCGGCCAGGCCGTCATCCTGCCCCAGGTCACCTTCGGCATCGCGGTCCGCATGGCCGTGATGAGCATGCTAGGCAGCCACTGAACCGGATTCCCACGATGACCATCCATATCAAGAATGGCCGCCTGATCGATCCGGCCAACAAGATCGACGCCCTCCAGGACCTCTTCATCGCCGACGGCAAGATCGTCGGCGTCGGCACCGCGCCTGAAGGTTTCACTGCCGCCCGGACCGTCGACGCCACCGGCTACGTGGTCGCCCCCGGCCTCATCGATCTGGCAGCTCGACTGCGTGAGCCCGGCTTCGAATATAAGGCCACGCTGGAATCCGAAATGGACGCCGCGATGGCTGGCGGGATCACCAGCCTGGCCATCCCGCCCGATACTGACCCGGTACTGGACGAGCCCGGCCTCGTCGAAATGCTGTGCTACCGGGCCAAGAAGCTCAACCGCGCCCACGTCTACCCGGTCGGCGCGCTGACCATCGGCCTCAAGGGCGAACAGCTGTCCGAGATGGCCGAGCTGGTGGAGGCCGGCTGCGTGGCCTTCAGCCAGGCCAACGTGCCCATCCTCGACACCCGCGTGCTGGCCCGCGCCATGCAGTACGCCGCCACCTTCGGCTTCCGTGTGTGGCTGCAGCCGCTTGACCCCTACCTGTCGAAAGGCGGCGTCGCCCACGACGGCGAGGTCGCGTCCCGCCTGGGTCTACCCGGCATCCCGGCCAGCGCCGAGATCGTCGCGCTGTACACCTACCTGCGCCTGGCCCGCCAGACCGGCGCCCGCCTGCACATCACCCGCGTGTCCTGTGCCGAGAGCCTTGATCTGATCGAGAAGGCCCGTGCCGACGGTGTGGACGTCACCTGCGACGTGGCCGCCCACCACCTGCACCTGAGCGACCTGGACATCGGCTACTTCAACCCGCACTGCCACGTGGTACCGCCGTTCCGCGGCCAGCGCGACCGCCTCGCACTGTCCAAGGCACTGGCCGACGGCCGCATCAACGCGATCTGTTCGGACCACACGCCGGTGGACGACGATGCCAAGCAGGCCCCGTTCAGCGAGTCCGAGCCCGGCACCACCGGCCTCGAGTTGCTGCTGCCGCTCACGCTGAAGTGGGCGCAGGAGCACCAGTTGCCACTGATCGAGGCCGTCGCCCGCATCACCTCGGAGGCCGCCAAAATCGCCGGCATCGCCAAGGGTGGCCACCTGTCCGTTGGCGCCCGCGCCGACGTGTGCATCTTCGATGCCGACGCCCACCAGTTGATCACCCGCAGCATGCTCAAGAGCCAGGGCAAGAACACCCCCTTCCTCGGCCTCGAACTGCCCGGCAAGGTGCGCTATACCTTTGTCGAAGGCTCGTTGATGTACGACGCCAGCCAATACGGCAAGAACTGAGGCGGGTCGGAAACGACACAGCCACGGCAACAGCGGCGCCTGCGGGCGCCGCTGTCATTTCCGGCGGCAGCCCCCTCCCCTACTTCAGCTCGCCGTGCAAAGCCTTCTCGATTGCCCGCACGGCCTCCTGGTCATCCGCCGGCACCGGAATCCCATCCGGCTCCGCTGGCGCCTCGTCGAACTGCACCGGTTCGTCGCCCAGCATGCCGTCGGTCGGTACGAC
This sequence comes from Zoogloea sp. JDB1, assembly GCF_056724025.1. Lineage (NCBI taxonomy): Bacteria > Pseudomonadati > Pseudomonadota > Betaproteobacteria > Rhodocyclales > Zoogloeaceae > Zoogloea > Zoogloea sp. JDB1. The sequence goes on along the minus strand of NZ_CM161496.1, from coordinate 3,091,264 downwards.
GATCTCGATCCGGTCGATATCGACCTTGTCTTGCTTCTCCAGGCCCATCGTCACCAACTGCGGAAACAGGATGACCAACACCACCATGAGGATCTGGATCAGAACGAAGGGCACCGCGCCCCAATAAATGTGCGCGGTCTTGATCGACGGTGGTGCGACGGAACGCAAGAAGAACAATGCAAAACCAAATGGCGGGTGCATGAACGAAGTCTGCATGTTCACGCCCAGCAACACGCCGAACCAGATCAGATCGATGCCGAGCTTCTCGGCCACCGGCGCCAGCAGCGGCACGATGATGAAGGACAGCTCGAAGAAATCGAGGAAGAAGGCCAGTACGAAGATCAGCAGGTTCACCGCGATCAGAAAACCAACCTGCCCCCCCGGCAACGCGGTAAGCAAGTGTTCGACCCACAGGTGGCCCTCCACACCGTAAAAGGTCAACGAGAACACCCGCGCACCGACCAGGATGAAGACCACGAAGGTGGTCAGCTTGGCCGTACTCTCCATCGCCTGGCGCAACAGCGGGAGGCCCAGGCGACGCCGCAGCACAGCCAGCACCAATGCACCGAAGGCCCCCATCGCACCGCCCTCCGTCGGAGTAGCGATGCCGAGAAAGATCGTGCCGAGCACCAGGAAGATCAGCAGAAGGGGCGGCACCAGCGTGGTCAGCACCCGCAGCAGCAGACGCACACCGCGCAGCGTGCGCGCCTCCGCCGGCAAGGCTGGCGCGTACCCCGGGCGGAATATCGCCACCAGTGCCACATAGGCCGCATAGAAGGCCGTCAGCAGCAGGCCCGGGATCAGCGCCCCCTGGTACATGTCGTCCACTGGGCGGCCGAGCTGGTCGGCCATCACGATCAGCACCAGGGACGGCGGGATGATCTGGGCTAACGTGCCAGAGGCCGCGATCACCCCGGATGCCAGGCGCTCATCGTAGCCATAGCGCATCATGATCGGCAGGGAGATCAAGCCCATCGAGATCACGGAAGCCGCCACCACGCCCGTCGTCGCGGCGAGGATCGCGCCGACAAAGATCACCGCGAAGGCCAGGCCTCCACGTACCGGCCCGAACAGCTGGCCGATGGTGTCGAGCAGATCCTCCGCCATGCCCGAACGCTCGAGGATCAGGCCCATGAAGGTGAAGAACGGGATCGCCAGCAGGGTGTCGTTGGACATCACCCCGAAGATCCGGTCCGGCAGCGCCTGGAACAGGGATGGCGTGAGCAGCCCCAGTTCAATCCCGAGCAGGCCGAAAACGATGCCGTTGGCGGCCAGCGCAAAGGCCACCGGATAGCCGAACAGCAGGAACAGGATCAGTGCCCCGAACATCAGGGGCGCCATGTTGGCAGCGATGAACGCCATCAGCTCCGCCCCCCACGCTGTGCCTCGATGGCCTGCGCCAGTTCGCTCTCGGGTGTGGCCGCCTGCGGCTTGGCATTCGGATCACCGATCAGCCCTTGCAGAAAGGCCACCCGCTTGATGAGCTCGGAAACACCCTGCAGCACCAGCAGCGCAAAGCCCGCCGGCACCAGCGCCCGCACCGGCCACACCAGCAGCCCACCGGCGTTCGACGACTGTTCGCCGACCCTGTAGGACTCGACGAAGATTGGCCACGACAGGTAGAGCACCGCCACCGCCATCGGCGCAAGGAAGAACAGCGTCCCGACGATGTCGATCCAGGCCTGCCCCCTTGGCGAGAACCGTCCCGCCACCACGTCGATACGCACGTGCTCGTTCTTCAACAACGTGTACCCCCCGCACAGCAGGAAGACCGCCGAAAACAAATACCACTGGACCTCCAGCAGACCGTTGGAGCTGAAATTGAACAGATAACGCACAAAGGCATTGCCGGCACTGACGAGGGTGACGACCAGTACGAGCCAGGTCGCTGCCTTGCCGACACGCTCCGTGAGGGCATCGATGAGGCCTGAAGTCTTGAGCAGGGCGTGCACGTCCCGCGTCTCCTTTAGCGTATGAAAGGCACGCCCCACAAGGCGCAGCCCATGTTCTTTGGCTCCAGATTATCGGCGAGATTGGCTCTGTGCTCACACTTCGGCCGCGTGATATCCGTGACCCGCCCGGCGAGTGTGCGGCGCAACACCCCTCCGCTACGTGAGATAATTGGCTTTCTGTTCACCCTCTCCCGCATTGCAGCAATGTCTACACGTATCTGCCTGGTTCGCCACGGCGAGACGCCCTGGAACACTGAGCGCCGCCTTCAGGGCCACATCGACATCCCCCTCAACGATCACGGTCTGATCCAGGCCAAGGCCGCCGCGACCAGCCTGGCCGGCGAGCGCTTCGACGCCGCCTACAGTTCCGACCTCACCCGCGCCCGCCAGACGGCCGAGGCCGTGACTACCCTCAACGGTCTCAGCCTGACCCTCGACGCAGGGCTGCGCGAACGCCACTACGGCGTCTTCCAGGCCCTCACCTACGACGAAGCCCGCGCGCAATTTCCGGCCGAGTACCACCGTTTTGAAACCCGCGATCCGGACTTCGCCTTCCCTGAGGGCGGCGAGAGCCTGCGGGAGTTTGCGCGCCGCATCCACGACAGGCTGAACGCCATTGCCGACGCCCACCGGGGTGGCACGGTGCTGGTCGTCACCCACGGCGGCGTGCTCGACATCGCCCACCGCCTGGCCGCCGGCAAACCGCTGGAAACCCCGCGGGACTTCACCATCCCGAATGCCGCGCTCAACTGGATCGGCCATGATGGCAACAGCTGGTCGTTGATCTCTTGGGGCGAGCAACGCCACCTGGACAGCGCACTGGACGAACTCAACAACGCCTGATTTCAGCACTTCATCATCGGGAAACCCTAAAGTTTCCCGGGACTCCGCCGATGCCCCGGACGAGCACGCAGCCCGTCCGGGGCGCGAACCGGCAGGAGTCCCGTCATGCCTAGATTCAACCGCCAATCCCTCGTCCATCAACTGTCCCTTGCCGCGGCGCTGGTCAGCCTCGTCATATTCGGCGCTCTAATCGCCTTCACGACCTATTTCGCCGAGAACGCTGCACTGGCCAAAACCGAGGACGAACTCACCCACCAGGTGACGGGCATCGTCCGCATGCTAGAACTGAGCCATGGCAACGCGATCGCCCATGCCGGCCGGGGTGCCAGCCGCCTCAAAACGGTCCTCGGCACACTGCGCATCGGCCCGGAGACTGTCAAGGCCGGCAGTTACGACGTACCGGTGGTACATACCAACGAGCGCACTCTCAACAGCAACACCGCACTGTTGGAGTCCCTGCGCCAGCAGATCGACGCCGACCCCGCCCTGCTGCTGCGCTCCGGCGACGACTTCGTGCGCGCCGCCACGCTGCTGAAGAACAAGGACGGCAGCAGCGCCGAAGGCAGCACCCTGCCCCGCAACAGCAGGGAGAGTGCAGCGCTGCTGGCAGGCCAGAGCTATACCGGCGTGGTCAAGCGCAACGGCAAGTACTACATCTCGGCGATCGAGCCGCTGACCGACACCACCGGCAAGGTCGTCGGCGCCCTGTCCACCCGCGTAGACATCAGCGGCGACATGGAACGTCTGTTCAAGGCCCTCGCCGAAATCAAGTCCGGCAGCAGCGGCTACGCCTACGTGCTGGCCCCGGCCGACGAGACAGCCAAGAGCGAACTGGTCTATCACCCCAGCCTCGGCGGCCGCCAGATCGGCGAGATCAACAACCCGGCCCTGACCCGCATCGTCGAGGAGCAGATCAGCCGCAAGCAGGGTGCGATGACCTACAAGTGGTCGCGCACCCCGGGCGGCCCCGAAACCGAGCCCAAGATGGTGGTCTTCGAGACGGCGCCATCCTGGGGCTGGATCGTCGCCACCGGCAGCTTCATCGACGAATTCACCGTCGAAGCGCGCCGCCTGCGCAACACCCTGATCGCGCTGTGCATAGGCGGTGCCCTGCTGCTGGCAGTGGTGCTGTACTTCATCACCCACAATCGCCTCGCCCCTATCCACGCAGTGCTGGAGGCCACCCGACGCATCGGCCACGGCGACCTGACCGTACGCTTCCCCGACGCCCCCGCCGACAGTCGCAACGAACTGGACCTGATCGCCCATTCCCTCGACACCACCACGCGCCAGATCGGCACGCTGATCGGCGATGTGATGCGCACCGGCAACGCCGTCCGTGATGCCGCTCGCGCCGTGCGTCAGGGCTCGGACGAGGTGGTGAATAGCACCACCGCGCAGAGCGAGGCCGCCGCCGGCCTTGCCACGGCCATAGAGGAGTTGGCTGTCAGCGTCACCCACGTTTCCGACAGCGCCGCCATCGCCCGCGACATGATGCAGCAAGCCCAAGTTCATGCGGACGAAGGGAGCGGCCGCGTGCACAGCGTCATCGACGGTATGGGACGGATAGCCAGCGAGATCGACGAGGCCGCGGTGGCGGTCTGCCAGCTGTCCGAACGCTCGGCGCAAATCTCCAATATCGGCAAGCTGATCAACGAAATCGCCGAGCAGACCAACCTGCTCGCCCTCAACGCCGCCATCGAGGCTGCCCGCGCTGGCGAGAGCGGACGCGGCTTCGCGGTGGTCGCCGATGAGGTGCGCAAGCTGTCTGAGCGCACCGCCAACTCAACCCGCGAGATCTCGGTGACGGTGACCGAGGTGCAGAGCGAAGCCCAGCGCGTCGTCACGATGATCCAGGGCGTCACCGCGGGCGTACGCGACGGCGTAGGCCTTGCTACCGAATCGGGTGCCATGCTGGAGACAATCCGCCGCGAGAGCGTCCGCACCACTGCCGCGGTCAACGACATTGCCGACACCACCCGCGCCCAGAGCACCTCCAGTCAGGACGTGGCCCAAGGCGTCGAGCGTATCGCGCAGATGGCGGCGCAGAACAACCAGATCACCCGCCGTACCCACGAGCAGACGACGAATCTCGAACAACTGGTCGCCGACCTCGAAACCAAGGTCGGCCACTTCCGAATCTGACCTTACCAGTCACGATTATGGACACGGCAGCTTTCGGCAAGCCCGAGGTGCCGTGTTAAACTCCGTTTTTGACTCAAGTCCACCTGGATCGCCATGTTTTCCAAGCAAAATACCCTCGCCAAGGTCAACCCCGAACTCTGGCAGGCCATTGAGGCCGAAAACCGCCGTCAGGAAGATCACATCGAACTGATCGCCTCCGAGAACTACGTCAGTGCAGCTGTCATGGAAGCCCAGGGCTCCCAGCTCACCAACAAGTACGCGGAAGGTTATCCGGGCAAGCGTTACTACGGTGGCTGTGAGCACGTGGACGTGGCCGAGCAGCTGGCCATCGACCGCCTGAAGGCCCTGTTCGGCGCCGAAGCCGCCAACGTCCAGCCGAACTCCGGCTCCCAGGCCAATCAGGCCGTCCTGATGGCCTTCGCCAAGCCCGGCGACACCATCATGGGCATGAGCCTCGCCGAAGGCGGCCACCTGACCCACGGCATGCCGCTGAACATGTCCGGCAAGTGGTTCAACGTCGTTGCCTACGGTCTCAACGAGAAGGAAGAGATCGATTACGACAAGATGGAAGCGCTGGCCCGCGAGCACAAGCCGCGCATCATCATCGCCGGCGCCTCCGCCTACTCGCTGCGCATCGACTTCGAGCGCTTCGCCAAGATCGCCAAAGAAATCGGCGCCATCTTCTGGGTGGACATGGCCCACTACGCCGGCCTGATCGCCGCCGGCTACTACCCGAACCCGGTTCCCCACGCCGACGTGGTGACCTCCACCACCCACAAGACCCTCCGCGGCCCCCGCGGCGGCATCATCCTGATGAAGGCCGAGCACGAGAAGGCAATCAACTCCGCCATCTTCCCGGGCCTGCAGGGTGGCCCGCTGATGCACGTCATCGCTGCCAAGGCCGTCGCCTTCAAGGAAGCCGCCGGCCCCGAGTTCAAACAGTACCAGGAACAGGTCATCGCCAACGCCCGCGTGATGGCCCGCGTCCTCGGTGAAGAGCGCGGCCTTCGCATCATCTCCGGCCGTACCGAAAGCCACGTGTTCCTGGTGGACCTCCAGTCCAAGAACATCACCGGCAAGGAAGCCGAAGCCGTCCTCGGCAGCGCCCACATCACCGTCAACAAGAACTCGATCCCCAACGATCCGCAGAAGCCCTTCGTCACCTCCGGCATCCGTATCGGCTCCCCGGCGATGACCACCCGTGGCTTCACCGAGATCGAAGCCGAGCGCATCGCCCACCTGATTGCCGACGTGCTTGACAATCCGAAGGACGAAGCCACCATCGAGAACGTGCGCACCAAGGTTTCCGAGCTGTGCCGCAAGTTCCCGGTGTACGGCGCCTAAGCTGCACCAGCGACAGGGACGCGCATTAGCCCATGCATTGCCCCTTCTGCGGCGCCGACAATACGCAGGTCACCGACACCCGTGAAAACGAGGACGGTGACACCGTACGGCGCCGCCGTCGCTGCCTGTCCTGCGACAAACGCTTCACCACCTACGAGCGCATCGACCTCAAGATGCCGCAGGTGGTCAAGAAGAACGGCAGCCGTGCCGACTTCAACCGCGACAAGCTTCTCGGCAGCCTGAAACTGGCACTGCGCAAGCGGCCCGTCACCGCCGAAAACGTCGAAGCCGCCGTCGACCGCATCGAGGCCAAGCTCCTCGCATCCGGCGAGCGCGAGATCGCCTCCGAGCGCATCGGCGAGCTGGTGATGCGCGAGCTCAAGAAGCTCGACAAAGTCGCCTACATCCGCTTCGCATCGGTTTACCGCGCCTTTGCCGACGTGGACGAATTCTCGGAAGTCATCCGCGAAGTCACCTCCCGGCCCCGCGGCCGCCCTCCCAAGGTTTCCTGAAGGTTCCACTGCCATGAGCGCCACCGCCGACGACTACCGGTGGATGGCCCGCGCCCTCGAACTGGCTGAGCGCGGACTGTTCACGACCACCCCGAATCCCCGCGTCGGCTGCGTCATCGTGCGCGACGGCGCGATCGTTGGCGAAGGCTGGCACGTACGTGCCGGCGAGCCCCACGCAGAAGTGCACGCCCTCGCGATGGCGGGCGAACAGGCTCGTAGCGCCACCGCCTACGTGACGCTGGAACCCTGCTCCCACCACGGCCGCACGCCGCCCTGCGCCGATGCGCTGATCAATGCGGGCGTGGCCCGCGTCGTCGCCGCGATGGAAGATCCGAACCCGCTGGTTGCCGGGCGCGGTCTGGCTCGCCTGCGCGACGCCGGCATTGCGACCGTCGCCGGCGTGCAGGAACACGAAGCCCGCGAACTCAACATCGGCTTCATCTCACGCATGACCCGCGGCCGCCCGTGGCTGCGCCTGAAGGCTGCCGCCACGCTGGACGGCAAGACCGCACTGAACAACGGCGTCTCCCAATGGATCACCGGTAACGACGCCCGCCGCGACGCGCACCGCTGGCGCGCCCGCTCCTGCGCGGTGCTCACCGGCATCGGCACCGTGCGCGACGACGATCCGCAGCTCAACGTCCGCGCGATCCCCACTGAACGCCAGCCCCTGCGCATCATCGTGGACGCTCGCCTGGAAACGCCGCTCAACGCCAAGATTCTCGACGGCGGCCGGGTGCTGGTGGCCGGTGCCGTCAAGGATGCCGAGCGCATCGCGGCACTGCAGCACCGGGGCGCCGACGTGCTGATCCTGCCTAACAACGGCGGGAAGGTGGATCTTCCCGCCCTGATGACCGAACTCGGCCAGCGCGGCATCAACGAAGTGCTGGCCGAAAGCGGCTTCAAGCTCAACGGCTCCCTGCTTAGGGAAGGCTGCGTAGACGAGCTGATCCTCTATCTCGCCCCCTCCCTTGCCGGAGACGATGCCCGTGGCCTGTTCAACCTGCCGGCACTGAGCAACCTGGCCGACAAGCGGGAGCTCGCCTTCCGCGACGTCCGCCAGGTCGGCCGCGATTTGCGGATCGTCGCCCGCCCAGTCTGAACTGGGCACCACGCTGACACAAAACTCATCACGCCGGCGCTGGTCGGAGCGGTCAACGTGCGAGCATTCGAGCCGTTAACTCCCTATATCCGCAACACGACCGCTCCATGAAGCCTGCACGCCTGATCGGCTCCGTCATTTTCGCCTGTCTGGCAGCCCCTGCCTGGGCAGAGACAGCGCTCGTCCTGAACTCGGGGGACGAAAACGTCAGCCTCATCGATACGGCCAGCTACAAGGAAACCGGCCGTATCCCGGCCTGCAAGGAACCCCACCACCTGATGGCGACACCGGACGACAGTTCGGTGATCGTCGCCTGTGCGATCTCCAACGAACTGGTCTTCTTCGACCCCCGCACGGGCCAGGAACAGAAGCGCGTCAAGAACATCTCCGACCCCTACCAGCTCGGCTTCTCGCCGGACAAGAAGTGGTTCGTCGCCAACTCCCTGCGCCTGGACCGGGTCGATCTCTACAAGGCCGCCGATTTCTCTCTGGTCGCCCGCGTCCCCGCCGCCAAGACGCCTTCGCACATGGCCTTCGACAAGGCCAGCCAGTACGTCTTCGTCACGCTGCAGGAATCCGACGAGATCCTCGCCATCGATCTCAAGACGCAGCAACCGGTCTGGAAGATGAGCGTCGGCCCGACCCCCGCTGGCATCTACATGACGCCTGACGACAAGTACCTGCTGGTGGCGATCATGGGCGCCGATTACGTGGAGGTCATCGACTGGCGGGCGCGCAAGTCCATCAAGAAGATCACCACGGACAAAGCCGCCCACAACTTCCTGGCGCGCGGTGACGGGCGCCACGTCTTCGTATCGAACCGCAGCATGAAGGGCAGCATCTCCCTGGTGGACACACAGACCCTCAGCGAGGTCGAACACTATGACGTTCCCGGCGGCCCCGACGACATGGAGATCCGCGCCGACGGCAAGGAACTGTGGGCTACGGCGCGCTTTGCCCGCAAGGTGCAGGTGCTGGACCTGGAGCAGAAGGCGGTGTCGCGCTCCATCCCCGTCGGGCGCTCACCCCACGGCGTGTTCTTTCTCAAGCACGCGGCGAGGCGGTGATGCATATCCGGCGCCTAATGCTGTCCTTGGTGCTCATCGCAGCGTCGGCGGCTCACACAGCCGCCGCCGGAGAGGCGTCCTGCAAGGGCACGGTCTACCTCACGCTCGACACCGGCAACATGCGCTACGCGGAACCGATTGCCGAAATCCTGCAGAAGCATCACATCAAGGTGACCTTCTTCGTTGCTCAGGAAAAGACCAGCCGCGGCGACATGGCCCTTGACGCATCCTGGGCCCCGTACTGGAAGGCACGCGTGGCGGAAGGGCACGCCTTCGGCAGCCACACCTGGCGTCACGGCGCATTCCGCAAGGATCTCGACGATGGCCGCGTGGTTTACCAGTTGATGGACGGGCAGCGCGAAAAACTCGATGCGGCACAGATCTGCGCGGAAGTGAAGCAGCCGGACGAGCGCTTCGCCGAACTCACCGGCCGCCACCTCGACCCGATCTGGCGCGCGCCCGGCGGCCACACGACGCCCTTCACGCTGAAAGCGGCAAGACAATGCGGCTACCGGCACGTGGGCTGGTCGGCGGCTGGCTTCCTCGGCGACGAACTGCCCTCCGGGGCCTATCCCAACGAAACCCTACTCAAACGGGCGCTGGCCAACATCAAGGACGGAGATGTGCTGCTCGCCCATCTGGGCATCTGGTCGCGCAAGGATCCCTTTGCGCCGATGCTGGATCCGCTGATCGCCGGACTCAAGGCTCGCGGCTTCTGCTTCGCCACAGTGAGCACGCCGTAATGGACTGGCTGGTGGACCTTTTCGTCCGCACCCAGGGCTGGCTTTTCGACACCCTGGTACAACCGCTGCTGTTCGCAGTCGGACTGGCGAGCTACGCCGAAATGGGCTTCGACAGCGTCGAGTTCGTCCTGCTCGGCGCCATCGAACTCAGCGCCGCCTTTGTACTACTACGACCGCTGGAAGCCCTGTGGCCAGCTGAAAAGTGGGCTGAGCGCGGGGCCGTTCGCGTAGACGTGTTCTACTCCATCCTCAATCGCCTGGGCATCGTTCCGCTCGCGGTGTTCATCCTGCTGGCGCCTGGCTTCAGCGAACTGGAAGGCTGGCTGCGCTTTCACGACATCATTCCGCATCAGCTGGAGGACTGGCTGCCCACCCTCGACTACCACCCGCTGGCCAGCTTCCTGATCTATCTGGTGATCCTCGACTTTGCCGAATACTGGCGCCACCGCCTCTCGCACACCTGCCGCTGGTGGTGGGCACTGCACGGCATCCACCATTCCCAGCGGCAGATGTCCTTCTGGACGGACTCCCGCAACCACCTGCTCGACGACCTGATCGCCGGCGTCTGGTTCGCCTGCCTGTCCCTGCTGATCGGCGTGCCGCCGGGCCACTTCCTCGGCCTGCTGATCGCCCTGCGGCTGGTGGAAAACCTGTCCCACACCAACACCCGCCTCCGCTTCGGCCCCGTTGGAGAAAGGCTGATCGTCGGCCCTCTCTACCACCGCTGGCACCACGCACTTGACCTGCCAGCCGACCCGCGTTTCCGCTACGGCTGTAACTTCGCGATCCTGCTGCCGGTGTGGGACATGCTATTCGGCACCCTCTACCTGCAGGACGACATCCCGCCGACCGGCATCCACGAAAAAACGCCGACAGAGATCGCTGCCCGCAACGATTTCTGGCAACAGCAGAAACTGGGTCTGAAGCAATTCGTCAACGCCTTGTTCAAGCGAAACAACACACGGAACTCAGCGTGACGCGCACACCGCGCAGCCTGGGTCGCGGCCCAGCCGGATCGTCCGCCAGTCCATCGCCAGCGCGTCGAGCAGCAGCAAGCGGCCCGTCAGGGTCTCGCCGCACCCCACCAGCAGCTTGAGCGCCTCGGCTGCCTGCACGGCACCAACAATACCGGTGATCGGAGCGAACACGCCCATCACCGCGCAGCGCACCTCCTCCACGTCCTCGCCTTCCGGAAACAGGCAGTGGTAGCACGGGCTGTCGTTGGACCGCAGGTCGAACACCGACACCTGGCCATCGAAGCGCACAGCAGCACCCGACACCAGCGGCTTGCGGAGGGCCACACAGGCCCGGTTGATGGCATGGCGGGTGGCGAAGTTGTCGGAGCAGTCGAGCACCACGTTCGCGGCAGCAATCTCGGCCTCCAGTTCCCCCCCCTCGAGCCTCCGGCCGATGGGCAAGACGCGGACCTCCGGATTCAAGCGCGCCAGCGTGTCGCTGCCAGACTCAACCTTGAGACGCCCAACGCCTTCCTGGCTGTGCAGGATCTGCCGCTGCAGGTTGGTCAGATCGACCGTATCGCCATCTGCCAGCGCCAGCGTCCCAACACCGGCAGCCGCCAGGTACATGGCAGCCGGTGAGCCAAGCCCCCCGGCGCCGACAACCAGCACGCGGGCGGCAACGATGGCATCCTGCCCTTCGATGCCGATCTGGGGAAGCAGGATATGGCGCGAATAGCGCAGCAGCTGTTCGTCGTTCATGACTGAATGGGGATGAGAGAGATAGTCCGGGCCAACGGCCCGGAATCATTTGAAATCGCGCAAATCGGGCGGCGTATCGTCGTGGTCGCCGTGCGGATGGGCCGCGTAGGCATGGATGTAAACCTCGTGGGACTGTTTGATCAGCCGTTCCGGAGAGCGCAGGTTATGCACCTGGGTCTCCTCCACGTAGTAGATCAGCGCCCGGTGCAGACGGACCAGCAAGGGACGATCGAGATGAAAGCCGGCGTCGGACAGTGCATTTTCGAGACGCTCGAGGGTGTAATCGAGCACGTTGTAGTGCACGGTCAACGACAGCATGTCACGCCCGGCCTCGACCTTCACCCCCGCCAGCGCCGCAAGCGAACGCCGCGCCTGCTCTATTTGACCAGTCGGGAGATCCTTGAAACGGATCTCCCGACATTTCACGAGGCCAGCGGCGGCGTGATGCGCCGGACTACCATGCTTCCGTCCGGCCAGCTTGTAAGCAGTCTCGCGTCGCATGATCGAACCTCCGGCAAGATGGTCACTTGCCGCTATTCTGGAGGATCTGCAGTCCCTTGAGCAAATTCACCGCCTGGGCCAGTTGATAGTCGTCCTTGCCGGCAATCTCGAACGGTGGTTTCAGTTCGTCGTCATCCTTCGACTTGTTGTCCTTGTCACGCCCCTTGGCCGGCACATCCTTCTTCGGCGCAGCGGGCGAATCCATCTTGACGACATCCGGCTCCTTGCCATTGGAAAGATGGCGCTCCAGATCCGCCTCCCGCAGATGATCACGGGACGAACCATTCGGCGTTTCTTCCACGACGATATCCGGTGAAATGCCCTTCGCCTGGATCGAACGGCCGCTCGGCGTGAAGTAGCGCGCCGTGGTCAGCTTGATGGCCGCATTGTTGTTGAGCGGCAGGATGGTCTGCACCGAGCCCTTGCCGAAACTCTGGGTACCCATCACCACGGCACGCTTGTGATCCTGCAGCGCACCCGCCACGATTTCCGATGCCGACGCGGAGCCGCCATTGACCAGCACCACCATCGGCACCGTCTTGATGGGGGCCGGCACATTCTTGATGTAGTCGTCGCGAGAGCCACGCAGGTAATCGTCCGGCATGGCCAGATACTTGCGCTTGGCGTCGTCGGTACGACCATCGGTGGATACAACCAAAGCCTGCGGCGACAGGAAGGCCGCGGATACACCGATGGCACTATTGAGCAAGCCACCCGGATCGTTGCGCAGATCGAGGACAAGCCCCTTCAGGCTACTCTGCTTTACCAGCCGTTCGAGATGCTGAACCAGGGACGCCGCCGTCTGCTCCTGGAACTGGACGACGCGCACATAGCCATACCCTGGCTCCACCAGCTTGGACTTGACGCTCTGGACCTTGATTACCTCCCGCATCAGCGTGACGACGATGGGCTTGGGCTCTCCCTTGCGGGCGATGGTCAGAACGATATTGGTCTTGGGCTTGCCACGCATGCGCTTGACCGCGTCGTTAAGCGACATGCCCTTCACCGACATATCGTCGAGCTTGATGATCAGGTCACCGGCCTTGATACCGGCCCGGAATGCCGGCGTATCCTCGATCGGCGAGATCACCTTGACGAAACCGTCCTCCGAACCGACCTCGATGCCAAGACCGCCAAATTCGCCTTGCGTACCGACCTGCAGATCCTTGAAGGCCTCTGCGTCCAGGTAGGCCGAATGGGGATCGAGATTGGACAGCATGCCGCTGATCGCATAGGTGATCAGCTTCTTGTCCTCGACCGGCTCGACATAACCCTGCTTGATGGCGTTGAAGACATCCGCCAGATTGCGCAACTCCTCGACCGGCAATGGCGCGAGGGCTGCCTTGTCCGCATTTGCCGAGAAATTGAGGCTGATGAGAATCCCGGCACACAACCCTGTGAATACCAGGCCGGCTTGCTGCAGTTTGCTGCGCATAAAGTCTCCGTCAGGCGCGGGGCTACCCCCGTTCAAACGCCATCCACTCCCGCGAACGGGTTGTTCTGCGTATCGAGATGAGTATAAACCGGAAAGGTTCCCCGGCAGCGCGCGCCGCCCTGCGGGGTCTCGATTCCCCGACACCCGCACCGGGGTGCGAAAAAATGCTATTTTATAATATTAGGTATATAAAAACCTTCGACTTCGTGAACGCCAGAACTATCGACCTCATCGCCAAGCAGGAGCACATCGAAACAGCCGCCCGGGCGCTCAAGGCGATATCCCACCCCTTGCGACTCAAGATTCTTTGCGTGATCGGGGGTGAAGAGGTCTGCGTGCAGGACATCGTGGAAGCCGTCGGCACCTCCCAGAGCAACATCTCCCAGCATCTCGCCATCCTCAGGGACAAGGACGTACTGCTGACCCGCAAGGACGCCAACCGCGTCTACTACCGGGTCGGAGATCCTCGTACCTTGCAGTTGATCGCGATGATGCGCGAAGTCTTCTGCGGCGAAGACGCCGAATAAACTGCCCCATTCATCCCAACCGGAGCTTTTCAGTGGAATTTCTCCAGCACAACTGGTACTGGGCTGCGCTGGCTGCCGTCAGCGGCAGCCTTCTTCTCGCCACATCCCTGCGTGGCAGCCGCGGCATTTCGCCCGCCCAAGCCACCCAGCTGATCAACCGCGAAGATGCCATCGTGATTGACGTCCGCGAGGCAAGCGAATACACCGCAGGCCATCTGCTCAACGCGCGCCACATTCCCCTCGGCGACCTGCCCAACCGGCTGGCCGAGCTCGAAAAATTCAAGGACAAGCCTGTTATCCTCAACTGCCAGACCGGTGGCCGCTCCTCGTCGGCCTGTGATGTCCTACGCAAGGCGGGCTTCACTCAGGTACATAATCTCGAAGGCGGCATTGCCGCATGGACCGAGGCCGGCATGCCGGTCAGCAAAAAGAAGAAGTGACGCCATGCAACCGAAAATCCTGATGTATGCCACCGCGGTGTGCCCGTACTGCGTCCGCGCCGAAGGCCTGCTGCGCCGCAAGGGCGTGACCAACATCGAGAAGGTCCGCATCGACCTCGACCCCGTCCGCCGCGACGAGATGATGGAGCGCACCGGCCAGCGGACCGTGCCGCAGATCTACATCGGCGACTACCACGTGGGCGGCTGTGACGACCTGTTTGCCCTCGACCACCAAGGCAAGCTCGACCCCCTGCTGCGCGGCGAGCCCAGCTGAACCACGCGACCACCATCCGTTCAACCCATTTCACAACCGGAAAAATCAACATGGCCGACACCACGCAAGACCCCGTCTTCTCCATCGAAAAGCTTTACGTCAAGGATCTGTCCCTGGAAGTGCCGAATGCACCGCAGATCTTCCTCGAGCGTGAAAACCCGCAGATCAACGTCCAGCTGCGCACCGAGAGCAACGCGGTGGACGAAGGCATCTTCGAAGTTGCTCTGACCGTCACCGTCACCGCCCAGCTGCCCGGCGACAAGACCGTCTTCCTGGTTGAAGTGGCCCAGGCCGGCATCTTCCAGATCCGCAACGTACCGGCGGAGGACCTTGAGCCCATCATGATGATCGGCTGCGCCAACATCCTCTTCCCGTACGCCCGCGAAGCCGTGTCCGACGCCGTGTCCCGTGCCGGCTTCCAGCCCGTGATCCTGGCTCCGGTGAACTTCGAGGCCCTGTTCCAGCAGAACCGCGAAGCGGCCCAGCAATCCGGCACCGACGTTCCCATCCAGTAATGATGCTGCGGCGCCCCATCACCGCGGCGCTGCTCGGCCTGCCCCTCGCCCTTGCGGCGGCGCAGGCCGGCGCCTCGGACTTCCGCTCCCTCGCCGAACCGGCCATCCTCTACGATGCGCCGTCGAAGCAGGGCAAGCCCATGTTCGTCATCCAGCGCTACACCCCGGTCGAAGCCGTCGTAAACATCGACCGCTGGGTCAAGGTGCGCGAACCCGCCGGCAGCATGCTGTGGCTGGAACGTCGCCAGCTGTCCGAAAAACGCACCGTCATCGTCACCGCCGCCCGTGCCGACATCCGGCAAAAGCCTGATGGCGCCGCGCCGCTGGCTTTCGAAGCCGTCAAGGACGTGGTCCTGGAGCTGGCCGACAAGCCGGTCGACGGCTGGGTCAAGGTCAAGCATCGGGACGGCACCGTCGGTTTCATCCGCGCCAATCAAGTCTGGGGACTCTGAGCGCCATGCGCATAGCCGTCTTCGGGGCCGGCGCCTGGGGCACCGCCCTGGCCCTCGCCTTCTCCCGCAATAACGACGTCGTCCTGTGGAGCCGCGAATCCGCCGAGATCGCCGCCATGCGCAGCGACGGCGAGAACCGCCGCTACCTGCCGGGCATCCCACTGCCGTCCGGCCTGCAGCTGTCCGACGATCTGCAGGAGGCCGCGCAAGCCGACCTGCACCTGGTGGTCACGCCACTCGCCGGCCTGCGCACCACGGCCCGCGCGCTGCAGATCGCTGCCCCCAGCACGCCCCTGCTATGGGCCTGCAAGGGCCTCGAAGCGGGCACCGCCAAACTGCCGCACCAGATCGTCGCCGAAGAGCTGGGTGCAAACGCCGCCTGTGGCGTGCTCACCGGCCCGAGCTTTGCCGCCGAAGTAGCCCAGGGCCTGCCCGCAGCAGTCACCATCGCCGCCAATGACGTCGAATTCGCCCGCTACTGGGTCCACGCCCTGCACGACAACCGCCTGCGCCTGTACGCCAACGACGACGTCGTCGGCGCCGAAGTGGGCGGCGCGGTCAAGAACGTGATGGCCATCGCCGCCGGTGTGGCCGACGGCATGGGCTTCGGTCTCAATGCACGGGCAGCACTGATCACTCGTGGCCTCGCAGAGATCACCCGCCTGGGCATCGCCCTCGGCGGCCGCCGCGACACCTTCATGGGCCTTGCCGGGCTCGGTGATCTGGTGCTCACCTGCACTGGCGATCTGTCCCGCAACCGCCGTGTCGGCCTGCTGCTGGCGGAGGGCAAGAGTTTGCCGGACATCCTGGCGGCGCTCGGGCATGTGGCCGAAGGTGTCAGCACGACCCGCGAGGTTGCCGCGCTGTCCGAACGCCTGGGCGTGGACATGCCGATCACCAGCGCCGTCGATCAGGTCCTCCGCGGCACGCTGTCGGCACGGGACGCAGTGGAGCAGCTGCTCGCCCGCGACCCCAAGCAGGAATAAGCTGCAGCGCTACCGGCGCGCTCAGGCGCCGCCGGCAAACCCCGTCTGACGCCACGCCTCATAGACCACCACGGCCGCCGCATTGGAGAGATTCAGGCTGCGGTTGCCGGGACGCATCGGGATGCGCAGGCGGCGGTCGTCGGTGAATTCCGCGTGCAGTTCCGGCGGCAAACCGCGGGACTCCGAACCAAAAACGAACACATCCTCCGCCTCGAAGGGCACATCCGCGTAGTTGCGGCCGCCATGGGATGTCAGCGCAAAAAAACGCCGCCCCGCCAAAACAGCCTTGCAGGTCGGCCAGTCCTCATGGACCGTCACCACCGCCATGTCCCGATAGTCGAGGCCGGCGCGGATCAGCTGCTTTTCTTCTAGCGTGAAGCCGAGGGGTTTGACGAGGTGCAGACGGGCGCCGGAATTGGCGCACATGCGCATGATGTTGCCGGTATTCGGAGGGATCTCCGGCTGATGAAGGACGACGTGGAACATGGGCGCGGATTGTGCCCGCCCGGCGCGGAGCGATCAACCCGGCGGCGGAGTGCGGGCCAGCACCCGGTTCTCCACGCTGCGTGCGCCGACGCCTTTCAGGGTCCGCGCCAGTTCGGCCAGCGTCGCGCCGGTGGTCATCACATCATCCACGACCACCACGCGCAGCCCTTCGACCTTGGTTGTCACGCGAAACGCGCCACGCACGTTGGCGGCCCGGTCTTTCCACGACAGGCCAGCCTGAGGCGCGGTGTTCACGTCGCGCTCGATGCCATCGCAGACAAAAGGAATGCCCCACTGCCGCGCCAATGCACGCCCGAGCTCGGCAGCCTGATTGAAGCCTCGGCTACGCAGGCGGGACGCATGCAGTGGCAGCGGCACGACCAGATCCGCTTGCGGAACCGCCATCGCCGCCATCCGGTCCACGAACAATCGCGTGACCGCCAGCCGGTGGCCGTACTTCAGCGCGTGCACCAGACGATCCACCGGAAAACCGTAATCGAGAGCCGCCAGGGTCCGCTCGAAGGGCGGCGGCTCACGCAGGCAATTGCCGCAGGTCAGCCCGTCCGGAACCGGCAAGGCGCAACAAGGGCAGCGGGCAAGGTCCGCGCCGGGCAACCCAGCCGCGCAAACCGGGCACAACACCTCGCTACCGCTTGGCGCACCACATGCGAAGCATTGCTGCGGAAAAAGGATGTTCGCCCCGACCTCCAGCCAGGCCCGCCATCCAAGCACTTGATTTGACAAGTCCAGACCCCTTCAGGGAAACTAAAAGGCTTCGTAATTTTGAATTACAGCCAAAAAAAGGGTGCATGACAATGACCGCCACCGTCGCCCACGCAGAGAGCGCTCCTACCACCACCACACCCGCGCGCAAGCGCTGGACCGTCGCCGAAGTCGAGGCCCTGTTCGCCCTGCCCTTCAATGACCTGGTCTTCCGTGCCCAGCAGGTACACCGGGAAAATTTCGAGCCCAACGCTGTCCAGCGCTCCACGCTGCTGTCGATCAAGACCGGCGGCTGCTCCGAGGACTGCGGCTACTGCTCCCAGTCGTCCCGCTACGATACCGGCCTCGAGAAGGAATCCCTGCTGCCGCTGAACGAAGTGCTCGAGAACGCCCGCGCCGCCAAGGCCAAAGGCGCCTCCCGCTTCTGCATGGGCGCTGCCTGGCGCGGCCCGAAGGAAAAAGACCTCGCCCCGGTGCTGGACATGGTCCGTGAAGTCAAGAAGCTCGGCCTCGAAACCTGCGTCACCCTCGGCATGCTGAAGGACGGTCAAGCCGAACAGCTGAAGGACGCTGGTCTCGACTACTACAACCACAACATCGACACCTCGCCGGAATTCTACGGCCAGATCATCACCACCCACACGCTGCAGGATCGCCTCGACACCCTCGACAAGGTACGCGACGCCGGCATCAACGTGTGCTGCGGCGGCATCGTCGGCCTCGGCGAAACCAAGAAGAGCCGCGCCGCGCTGATCGCCGAACTGGCCAACATGAACCCGCCGCCGGATTCCGTGCCCATCAACAACCTGGTCCAGGTGGAAGGCACGCCGCTCGGCAACAACGAAGCCATCGATCCCTTCGACTTCGTGCGCATGATCGCCGCCGCCCGCATCACCATGCCCAAGAGCTACGTGCGTCTATCCGCCGGCCGGCAGGAACTCGGCGACGCGGTGCAAGCCCTGTGCTTCATGGCCGGCGCCAACTCGATCTTCTACGGCGAGCGCCTGCTGACCACCGACAACCCGGACGCCGACGCCGACGACAAGCTGTTCGCCCGTCTCGGCCTCACGTCCTTCTGAGCGACCGCCCCCCATGACCATGCCGGACTTCCAGCTCGACCCACGCCTCGTGCGGCGCCGGGCCGAGCGGGCGGCAGCCGGCTACGCCAGCGTCGACACCCTGGCCCGGGAGATCTCCCGGCGCATGGCCGAGCGCCTCGACTACATCCGCATCGAGCCGAAGCGCGTCCTTGACCTGGGTTGCGGCCCCGGCGCCGATCTGCCGGGCTTTACCGCGCGCTATCCCGACATCCCGCGCGTCGCGGTGGATGTTTCACCGGCCATGCTTGCCCAGGCCCGCGGCGAACGCGGCCTGCTCAAGCGCATCATGCGTTTCGGCAAGCCGTCCGATCCCGACTTCGTCTGCGCTGATGCCGCAGCACTGCCGCTGGCCCGCGGCAGCGTTTCGCTGGCCTGGTCCAACCTGATGCTGCAGTGGCTGCACGATCCGCTGCCGGCCCTGAAGGAAATCCACCGAGTGCTGGAGGTGGGCGGCATGCTGATGTTCGCCACCCTCGGCCCTGACACCCTGAAGGAGCTACGCGCCGCACAGCCGCCGTCGGATGCCGAGCACCTGCACCGCTTCATCGACATGCACGACCTGGGCGACGCCCTCGTCGGCGCTGGCTTCTCCGATCCAGTGA
This sequence comes from Zoogloea sp. JDB1, assembly GCF_056724025.1. NCBI lineage: Bacteria > Pseudomonadati > Pseudomonadota > Betaproteobacteria > Rhodocyclales > Zoogloeaceae > Zoogloea > Zoogloea sp. JDB1. The sequence goes on along the minus strand of NZ_CM161496.1, from coordinate 3,071,797 downwards.
TGGACATGGAAATGCTCACCGTCACCTACACCAAGCTGGATGACCTGTTCCGCGACCTTCGCGTCAGCGGCTCCAACAACGCCGCACTCACCCGACCGCACGGGCTGGTTGGCAAACGCCACTGGGAAGCCCTGCGCGCCAACTACGAAAAGCTGCGTCGGGACGGCCGCCTGCCGGCCACCGTCGAAGTCGTATACGGCCACGCATGGAAGGCCGCCCCAAAGGTCGCCGACGACGGCCGCGCCATCATCCGTTTCGAGCGCAAACCCGCGTGAGCATGCATCCCGTCTGGCTGTTCGACCTCGACAACACGCTGCACAACGCCAGTCCGCACATCTTCCCGCACATCAATCGGAGCATGACGGCCTACCTCATGCATCAGCTTGATCTGGACGAAGCGGCGGCCAACCGGCTGCGCGTGGATTACTGGCGCCGCTACGGCGCCACCCTCACCGGCCTGATGCGCCACCACGGCACCGACCCACGGCATTTCCTGCACGATACCCACCAGTTTCCCGACTTGTCGCGGATGGTCGTCTTCGACAACGCGCTGCGCCACCTGCTGCGCCGCCTGCCAGGCAAGAAGATCGTCTTCTCCAACGGCCCGCGACACTACGCCGAAGCCGTGCTCGACATCATGGGCATCCGCCACCTGCTGGCCGACGTCTATGCGGTCGAACAGATGCGCTACCACCCCAAGCCCAAGCGCCGCGGCTTCCTGCACCTCATCAAGGACCACCACCTCAACCCGGCACGCTGCATCCTGGTCGAGGACAGCGCAGAAAACCTGCGCACCGCCAAGCGCCTCGGCATGCGCACGGTATGGATCAGCCGCAGCCTGCGCCAGCCCGATTACGTGGACGTCCAGCTACCCAGCGTGCTCGGACTGATGCGCCATACCATGAGATCCGGCGCTTCGGGGTAAAATACCGGATTCCGCTACTCACACAGCGAGTCCGCCATGCCCTTCGCCCAAACCGAAAACCTGAACATCGCGGCCTTCGACCGCATGCCCTCCCCCGAGGAAATCACCGCCCGCGTGCCGCTCACCGACAAGGCAGCGCAGGTCGTCCTCGAAGGCCGCCAAACCCTGCAGGCCATTCTCGACCGCAAGGATCCGCGGGTTTTCGTCGTCGTCGGCCCCTGCTCCATCCATGATCCGGTCGCCGGTCTGGACTACGCCTGCCGCCTCAAGAAGCTTGCCGACGAGGTCTCCGACACCCTGGTACTGGTGATGCGGGTCTATTTCGAGAAGCCTCGCACCTCCACGGGCTGGAAGGGTTACATCAACGATCCCCATATGGATGACTCCTTCCGCATCGACGAAGGCATGGAGAAGGCCCGTCGCTTCCTGCTCGACGTGAATGAAGCCGGACTACCCGCCGGCACCGAAGCACTGGATCCCATCGCGCCCCAATACTATGGCGATCTGATCGCGTGGACCGCCATCGGCGCCCGCACCTCCGAATCCCAGACCCACCGGGAAATGGCCTCTGGCCTGTCCACCCCGGTCGGCTTCAAGAACGGCACCGACGGCTCTCTCGAAGCTGCCGTCAATGGCATCCTGTCGGCCTCCAGCCCGCACAGTTTCCTTGGCATCAACGGCGAGGGCCAGTCCTCCATCATCCGTACCCGCGGCAACCCGTACGGCCACGTCGTGCTACGCGGCGGCGGCGGACGCCCAAACTACGACACGGTATCGGTTTCCCTAGCCGAAAAGGCGCTGGTCAAGGCCAAGCTGCCAGCCAACATCGTCATCGACTGCTCTCACGCCAACTCGTGGAAGAACCCCGACTATCAGCCGCTGGTCATGCGTGACGTCGCGCATCAGATCCGCGAAGGCAACCGCTCCATCGTCGGCCTGATGATCGAGAGCAACATCGAAGCCGGCAACCAGCCGATCCCCGCCAACCTCAGCGAGCTGCGCTACGGTTGCTCGGTGACCGACGCCTGCGTGGACTGGAACACCACCGAAGAGATGATCCGTAACACCCGCGACATCCTTCGCGAGGCCCTGGCCCAACGGAGCGCCGCCTGATGAATCTCGTCGTGCAGGGACTGCAGGTCGAAACCCGCGCCCTGAAGGATCTGGCCGCCCTGACAGCCTCCGAAGGCATTGGCCGCATCAGCAACACTGCGTTCCGTCTGCTCCGCGCCACGCCTCACCCTGACGTAGCCGGCTACTGCGAACAGCACGCACTGGATTACGCCTTCGTGCCCGAGGACCAGCGCCTGACCGATTACCGCCTGTTCGTCACCGACATGGACTCGACGCTGATCACCATCGAGTGCATCGACGAAATCGCCGACATGCAAGGCCTCAAGCCGGAAGTCGCCGAGATAACCGAAGCGGCGATGCGCGGCGAACTGGATTTTTGCGAATCCCTGACCCGCCGTGTCGCACTGCTCGCTGGCCTTCCCGTGGCGGCGCTTGAGCGTGTCTTCAGCGAGCGCCTCAAACTCAATCCCGGCGCCGAGGCACTGATTGCCGGCCTCAAGCAGGCGGGCATCATCACGGTGCTGGTGTCCGGTGGCTTCACCTACTTCACCGAACGCCTGCAACAACAACTGGGCTTCGACTACGCGGTAGCCAACGAGTTGGAGGTCGAGGACGGACGGCTGACCGGACGGGTCAAGGGCGAGGTGGTAGACGGGGAAGTCAAGCGCCGGACGCTGCTGCAGCTCTGCCAGCAGCGCGGCTTTACTGCCGACCGCGTCATTGCCGCGGGCGACGGGGCCAATGATCTGCCAATGCTCACCGAAGCAGGCGTCGGCATTGCCTATCACGCCAAACCGGTCGTCAGGGAAAAAGCCACCTACGCGTTGAACCACAGCGGCCTCGACGGCATCCTGAACCTGTTTGCCTGACAGCGGAATTAGTGCGACTGGCACGAGCGCGTCGCTGCAGAAAGCCGAAGGGCCCTTCGATGGAGGCATGCCGACCGGTACGACCTGCCTCCCGCGCGGCCTCCTGAACGTTGCTGCTCGCGACCAGTGCGAAGCCGATACTAGCGATGCTTTGTCAGGAACTCCGTGCAGCAATGCACATGCTGCACGGCACAACTTAATGTATGTCGAAAATCTTTACACTGATCAATCCATTGGGTATAGTTATTTGATGCCTATCAAAAAGACGATACTCGGCTTTTTTGTAGCGATCGCGTGTTCCGGCGCGGTCCTTGCGTCGGAGCCCTCCAATTCTGCCAGCGACGAAGCCCTTCCGGCTTCCATGTTCGAGCGCTACACCGATTCGATTCGTAATCTGGTCGACCGTAGCCTGAACTTCCTTGGCGTTCCTTACCGCTTCGGTGGCACCAGCCCGCTCACTGGATTTGACTGCAGTGGCTTTGTCGGCAAGGTGTTTGCTGACGCCCTCGGTTTCGGCATGCCGCGCACGGCCGCCGAAATGTCCCAGATGGGCGAGCAGGTCAAGTTTGCAGAGCTTAAGCCGGGCGATCTGGTGTTCTTCAATACGATGCGCCGCGCCTTCTCCCACGTGGGCATTTACCTCGGCAACTACCAGTTCGTGCATGCGCCTTCTACAGGTGGCGTGGTCCGCGTCGAAGACATGCGCCTCGATTACTGGGCGGCCCGCTACGACGGCGCCCGCCGGGTACTGCCCAACGGCCAGTCGCGCCAGCCGCAGTCCAACTGAACACGCAATCCCGTCGAGCGCGCGGCGCGGGCCGCATTCCGGCTTGCGCCTGATATCCTGTCCGGATCCGGTTCATACCGCACCAGATCCGACATGATTCCCTGGCTCGGCAACAAACCCGCCTTTCCATCGGTCACCCGAGCGCTGCGCGAGCCCAACGGGCTGCTGGCTGCAGGCGGCGCACTCACTCCCGAATGGCTGCTCACCGCCTATCGGCACGGGATCTTCCCGTGGTTCAACGACGGCGAACCGATCCTGTGGTGGAGCCCGGATCCCCGCATGGTCGTCTTCCCGAGCCAGGTCCGCCTGACCCGCTCCTTGCGCAAGACCTTGCGCAACGCCGCCTACGAGGTCCGCCTGGATCACGATTTCCCGGCAGTCATCCGTGCCTGCGCCGCACCGCGAGACCCCGGCGGCGGCACGTGGATCACAACCGAGATCCAGGAGGCCTACATCCGCATGCACGAACTCGGCTATGCCCACTCGGTCGAAACTTACATCGATGGCGAACTAGCCGGCGGACTGTATGGTATGGCGCTCGGCCGGGCCTTCTACGGCGAATCAATGTTCAGCCGGCGCACCGACGCCTCGAAGATCGCCTTTGCACACCTGACCCGCTTCCTTGAGCAACGGGAATTTCGCGTGCTAGATTGCCAGATGACGACCTCGCACCTGGCCTCGCTGGGCGGGCAGGAGATTCCGCGCGCAACCTTCGTCAAACTGCTCGACGAGGCCACGCGGGAAGGCCCGCCCCTGGAACGCTGGCCAATGAACGGAGCGCAAGCCCCTTGGACGTAGCCCCATGCTGAAGGACTATCCCTACTCTCTGCTGCAGTTCTACGCCACCGCGCCCTACGCGTGTTCCTACCTGCCGGACCGCCAGGCCCGCTCCCAGGTCGCCACGCCCAGCCACCTGATCGACACGCCGCTGTACAGCGAACTGGTGCGCTCCGGCTTCCGCCGCAGCGGCATCTTCACCTACCGCCCCTACTGCGACACCTGCCGCTCGTGCATTCCGGTACGCATCCCGGTGGCCAGCTTCGCGCCCAACCGCAGCCAGCGCCGCGCCTGGGCCGCCCACGCCAACCTGCTCCCGCGCGAGATGCCGCTGGAGTTCATCGAGGAGCACTACGCCCTCTATCAGCGCTACCAGGCGACCCGCCACGCCGGCGGCGGCATGGATCAGGACAACCGCGAGCAGTACGCCCACTTCCTGCTGCAGAGCCACGTAGACAGCCGCCTGCTCGAGTTCCGCGAGAACGGCATCCTGCGCATGGTCAGTGTCATCGACTGCCTGACCGATGGCCTGTCCAGCGTTTACACTTTTTACGACCCGGATCGGACCAGCGGCAGCCTCGGCACTTTCGGCATCCTGTGGCAGATCGAGGTGTGCCGTCAGCTCAATCTGCCCTACCTCTACCTCGGCTACTGGATCCGGGACAGCCGCAAGATGGCCTACAAAGCGCGCTTCCGCCCGATCCAGGGACGCATCGGCGGCCAGTGGCAAACCCTCGCTGACGCCGATCTCGACAAACTCGACTGAGACCCTCCCGATGCACTTTCTGCCACGCATGGCAGCAGCCGCGCCCTTGCTAGTCTGCGCCAGTATTGCCACAGCCACGCCCAGCCTCGACGACTTCCAGAACGCACCTCATCAGGACTGGCTCACCGTCTCGGGCGTATCCCATCACTTTCAACCCGACCGCCGCGACTGGCGCGAATTCAATCCGGGCGCGGGCTTCGAACGCGCCTTCACAGGCACCCCATGGGTTGCCACCGCCGGCTACTTCCGCAACAGCTACGACCGAAACACCTTTTACGCCGGCGCCCGCTGGATGCCCCTGCAGGCCGGCCCGTTCCGCTTCGGCGCCTTCGGCTTGGTCGGCACCGGCTACCCGTCGCCGGTACTGGTTATCCCAACCGTCTCCGCAGAATTCGGCCGCGTGGGCGCCAACCTCGTCGCCTTGCCCAACCTGCCCGGCTACAGCGGCTACCTCGGTCTGCAATTTCGCCTCGCCCTCGACTGAAACCCGAAACAGGGTTTAGAAACAGCACTTTGCCGCGCTGCGGTAGAATGCGGGATGCTCTACGAACTCGCACGCCCCATTTTCTTCTCCCTCGACGCGGAGACCGCCCACGAAACCGCCCTCGCCGGCCTGAACCTCGCCGGTCGCCTCCTGCCGGCCGGGAAGCCGCTCCCCGCCAAGCCGGTAGAGGTCATGGGCCTGCAATTTCCGAACCGCATCGGCATGGCCGCCGGCCTCGACAAGAACGGCGAGATCATCGACGGCCTGGCCCGCATGGGTTTCGGTTTCATCGAAATCGGCACCATCACCCCGCGCGCCCAGCCCGGCAACCCCAAGCCGCGCATGTTCCGCCTGCCCGAAGTGAAGGGCATCATCAACCGAATGGGCTTCAACAACCACGGTATCGATGCGCTGATCGGAAACGTGGAGGCCGCCAAATACAAAGGCATCCTCGGCATCAACATCGGCAAGAACGCCGACACGCCGATCGAGCGGGCCGCCGACGACTACCTGATCGGCCTCAACAAAGCCTATCCGCTGGCCAGCTACATCACCGTCAACATCTCGTCGCCCAACACCAAGAACCTGCGCCAGCTGCAGGGCGAGTCGGAGCTCGACGCGCTGCTCGGCCAGCTCAAGGCACGCCAGGCCCAACTGGCCGACAAGCATGGCCGCTACGTGCCGATCACCCTCAAGATCGCACCGGACCTGGACGACAGCCAGATCACCAACATCGCCGACGCGCTGCGCCGCCACCGTATCGACGCGGTGATCGCCACCAACACCACGCTGGCCCGCGACAAGGTGCAGGGCATCCGCTACGGTGACCAGCAGGGCGGCCTGTCAGGCGCGCCGCTGTTCGAGGCATCCACCGTCGTCGTCGCGGCCCTCGCCAAGGCGCTGCAGGATGAAGTCCCGATCATCGCTGCCGGCGGCGTCTTCGATGGCCGTCAGGCCCGCGCCAAGCTGGAGGCTGGCGCCAAGCTGGTGCAGATCTACAGCGGCCTGATCTACCGCGGCCCGGCCCTCGTACGCGAAGCCGTAGAGGAAACCAAGGACTTCGCCTGAAGCCGCGCGCCGGCCGCAATACCGCTCATCGCGGGCTTGAGTACGGCGCGGCCGGCGCGGGATAATCCCAACTTATCGTCACTCCGACACCGACAGCCATGAGCAGCTACCTTTTCGTGATCCTCGGCGCGGTTCTGGTGAATAACGTCGTCCTCGTCCGCATCCTCGGCCTGTGCCCATTCATGGGCGTGTCCAAGAAGCTGGATGCGGCGATGGGCATGGGCGCCGCCACCACCTTCGTGCTGACCCTCGGCTGTGGCACCAGCTACCTCATCGACCACTACGTGCTGATCCCGACCGGCGTCGAATACCTGCGCACGCTGGCCTTCATCGTCATCATCGCAGCCATCGTGCAGGTCACCGAACTGGTCATCCAGAAAACCAGCCCGGTCATGTACCAGGTGCTGGGCATCTACCTGCCACTGATCACCACCAACTGCGCGGTGCTCGGCGTGCCGCTGCTCAACGTGTCCCTGCGCCACGATCTGGTCGAGTCCCTGCTGTTCGGCTTCGGCAGCTCAGTCGGCTTCTCGCTGGCGCTGGTGCTGTTCGCCGGCATCCGCGAACGCCTGGATGGTGCCGACGTGCCCGCCCCCTTCAAGGGCACGGCCATCGCGATGATCACCGGCGGTCTGATGAGCCTGGCCTTCATGGGCTTCGCCGGCCTCGACAAGTACCGCTGACCTTTTCCGCTCTCCGCCTCGCCATGCTCACCGCCCTTCTCGTGATGACCGCCGTCGCCCTGGTGCTCGGGGCCCTGCTCGGCTACGCCTCGCTCAAGTTCAAGGTCGAGGGCGACCCGCTGGTCGAAAAGATCGACGCCATCCTGCCGCAGACCCAGTGCGGGCAGTGCGGCTTTCCCGGCTGCCGCCCCTACGCCACCGCCATCGCCTCCGGTGAAGCGGAGATCAACCAGTGCCCGCCGGGCGGCGAGGAAGGCATCCGCAAGCTCGCCGACCTGCTCGGCCGCGAGTTCAAGGCCCTGTCCGAAGAACACGGCGTCGAGAAACCCAAGTCCGTCGCGGTGATCGACGAGAACACCTGCATCGGCTGCACCTTGTGCATCCAGGCTTGCCCGGTGGACGCCATCGTCGGCGCAGCCAAGCAGTTGCACACCGTCGTCGCCGGCGAATGCACCGGCTGCGAGCTGTGCATCGCCCCGTGCCCGGTGGATTGCATCGCCATGGAGCCCATCGTCGAGAACATCGATACCTGGAAATGGCGCTACCCGGTCATCCAGATCAAGCAGGCCGCCTGATGCTGCGCAAACTCTTCAAGTTCCACGGCGGCGTCAAGCCGCAAACCAACAAGACCGAATCCACCACCCAGCCGATCGCGCAGGTGCCGCTGCCCGATCGATTGGTGATACCGCTGCACCAGGCGGTCGGCGGCCATCCGCGCCCGCTGGTGGCGCCCGGCGACAAGGTCTTCAAGGGCCAGCGCATCGGCGGTGCCGACGGCAGCCTGTCGTCGGCCGTGCATGCCTCCACCTCCGGCATCGTGCGCGACGTGGTGCCCGCGCTGATGCCGCACACCTCCGGCCTCACCACGCTGTCGGTGCTTATCGAGCCGGACGGCGAGGACCGCTGGGGCGAACTGGACAAGGTCAATTACCGCACGACGCCTCCCGACGAACTGCGCGACTTCCTGCGTGACGCCGGCGTCGTGGGCCTCGGCGGCGCGGTCTTCCCGAGCTACGCCAAGCTCAAGCCCGGCAAGGAAGGCCGCCTCAAGACCCTGGTCATCAACGGCGCCGAGTGCGAGCCCTTCATCACCTGCGACGATCTCCTGATGCGCGAACGCGCCGCCGACATGCTGAAGGGCATCGTCGCCATGCGTCACATGCTGCAGGCCGAGGAGGTGCTGATCGGCATCGAGGACAACAAGCCAGAAGCCGTCGCCGCGGTGCAGGCCGCCATCGCCGCCAGCGGTCAGTCGGGTATCGAGGCCGTCGCCATCCCCACCCGCTACCCAGCCGGTGGCGCCAAGCAGCTGATCCGCGTGCTGACTGGCATCGAGGTGCCCCACGGCCGCCGCTCCACTGATTTCGGCGTGCAGTGCTTCAACGTCGGCACCGCCTACAGCATCTACGAAGCCTTGGAGCTCGGCCGCCCGCTGATCTCCCGCGTCGTCACCGTGGCCGGCAACGTGGACCGGCCACGCAACTACGAGGTCCTCATCGGCACGCCGATGGACCACGTGGTGCGCCAGTCCGGCGCCCGCCCCGACAGCGACCGCTACATCATGGGCGGTCCGATGATGGGCGTTCGGATGCCAGCGTTCAACGTGCCAGTGGTCAAGGCCACCAACTGTATCCTGGTCGGCAGCCCTGCCCTGTTCCCGCCCCCGCCAGCGGAGATGCCGTGCATCCGCTGCGGCGAATGCGCCAAGGCCTGCCCGGCCGACCTCGCCCCCTTCGAGATGTACTGGTTCTCACGCTCGAAGAACTTCGGCAAGGCCCAGGAATACCACCTCTTCGACTGCATCGAATGCGGCTGCTGCAGCTTCGTCTGCCCGTCCCACATTCCGCTGGTGGACTACTTCCGCTTCTCGAAGAGCGAGATCTGGGCCCGCGAGCGCGACAAGGAAGCCTCCGACGCCGCCCGCGACCGCTTCGAGTTCAAGAACTTCCGCCAGGAACGGGAAAAGCAGGAGAAAGCCGAAAAGCTCGCCGCCAAGGCCGCCGCGACCCGCGAGAAGATCGCCGCCGAAGGCCCGGCCGGCGCGGCCAGCCCTGCTGCTGAGGCGTCCGAGACAGCCAAGCCGGCCGCCCCATCAGCCGAAGACACCAAGCGCGCGCTGATCGCCGCCGCGATGGAGAAAGCCCGCCAGCAAAAGGCCCAGGTCGCACCGAAGAACACCGAACAGCTCAGCGCCGAAACCCGGGCCGACATCGACGCCATCGAAGCCCGCCGGGCCGCCGCCACGCCCCCGACTCCGGACGCCTGACCCAGGCCACCCACACCGATGATCAATTCCCCCTTCGTCCGCAAACCGGCCAGCGTCCAGCAAGTCATGCTGCAGGTGCTGCTGGCCCTCGTGCCCGGCATCGCCGCCTACGTGTGGTTCTTCGGCGCCGGCATCCTCGTGCAGATCGCCCTCGCCTCAGCCGCTGCGCTGGCCGGCGAAGCCGCCATGCTGGCGATCCGCGGCAAGCCCAAGGCCCTGTTCCTCAGCGACTTGTCGGCCATCGTCACCGCCTGGCTGATCGCCCTCACCTTCCCGCCCATCGTGCCCTGGTGGCTCACCGTCACCGCCACGCTGCTGGCCATCGTAGTCGTCAAGCAACTCTACGGCGGCCTCGGCCAGAACCCCTTCAACCCGGCGATGGCAGCCTTCTGCCTGATGATCGTCGCCTACCCGGCGCTGATGTCCCAGTGGCCGGCTGCCGGCCAGCTGGATTTCAACACCCAGTTGCAGCTGATCTTCGGCGGCGCACGCCAGGTGGACGCAATCACCGGCGCGACGCCCCTCGACGCGCTGCGTACCGCGCTGCGCGCCGCCGCCAATCCGGACTCCCAGCTCCACGGCCTGCGCGCTTCCCAGCTGATGGACGGCCCTGCCTACGGCATGCTCGGCGGCAAGGGCGGCGAATGGGTGGCCCTCGGCTTCCTGCTCGGTGGCCTGTGGCTGCTGCAGCGGCGCATCATCACCTGGCACATACCCGGCGCCTTCTGCCTGGCGCTGGCCGCCTCGGCCGGCCTGCTGTGGGCAGTCCGCCCCGAGGGCTTCGCCTCGCCAGTCTTCCACCTGGCCTCCGGCGGCGCCATGCTGGGCGCCTTCTTTATCCTCACCGACCCGGTGTCCGGCGCCACCACACCCCGCGGCAAGCTGCTGTTCGCTGCCGGCGCTGGCGTACTGACCTTCGTGATCCGCGCCTTCGGCGCCTACCCGGACGGAGTCGCCTTCGCCACGCTGCTGATGAACCTGTGCGTGCCGCTGATCGACATGAACACCCAGGCCCCGGTCTTCGGCCACAAGAAGGATTGAGCATGAGCCAATCGACCATCCTGGGCCTGTCCACCCGGACCGCCGGCGCAATGATGGCCTTCACCGCTGCCTTCACGGCACTGATGGCCTTCACCTACGAAGCCACCCACGAGCAGATCGCCGCCTCCTCCAACGACGAGAAGATGAAGCTCGTTACCGAAGTGCTGGCCTCCGACGCCTACGACAACACGCTGCTGGACGACTACGTGCAGCTCGGCCCGGTCCGCGAACTGGGACTCGACCACGGCGGCCGCGTCTATCGCGCCCGTAAGGCCGGCGCGCCCGCCGGGCTACTGCTCGAAGCCACTGCACCCGACGGCTACAGCGGCAACATCGACCTGATCGTCGCGATCCGCCCGGACGGCACCATCAATGGCGTGCGCGTCGTAGCCCACCGGGAAACCCCCGGCCTCGGCGACTACATTGACCCGAAGAAGGACAAGGACAAGAAAAACCCGTGGATCGACCAGTTCGCCGGCCTGAGTCCCGCTGCGCAGCCCCTCGATGCCTGGAAGGTGAAGAAGGACGGTGGCCAGATCAACAGCCATGCCGGCGCCACCATCAGCGCCCGCGCGGTGACCAACGCCGTCGCCCGCGCCGCCCGCTATGCCGCCGCCAACCGTGACCGCCTGTTCAGCGCGGCCACCGGCGCATCCCTCTGACAAGGAGCGACAACCATGGACTTGCGTGCCTATCGCGACATCGCCTGGAACGGCTGGTGGAAACAAAACCCCGGCGTCGTGCAGATCCTCGGCATGTGCCCGACGCTGGCCATCACCACCAGCATCGTCAACGCCGTCAGCCTGGGCCTTGCCACCGTGCTGGTGATGGCCATGTCCAATCTGGCCTCCTCGCTGCTGCGCAACTTCATCCCCTACGAGATCCGCATCCCGGTGTTCATCCTGATCATCGCCGCGCTGACCACCGTGGTGGATCTGGCGATGAACGCCTACCTGCACTCCCTTTACCTGGTGCTCGGCATCTTCATCCCGCTGATCGTCACCAACTGCATCGTGCTGGCCCGTATCGAAGCCTTCGCCGCCAAGAACGAGCCTCTGGCCTCCACACTGGACGGCGCCGCGATGGGCCTCGGCGCGACGATGGTGCTCACCGTGCTCGGCGCTATGCGCGAGCTGATCGGCAACGGCACCCTCTTCTCAGGCATCGAGATGGTCATCCCCGGTGCCCATGAGATCGAGGTCTTCGGTGGCGACTACCCCGGCTTTCTGACCTTCATCCTCCCGCCCGGCGCCTTCTTCGCGCTGGGCTGCCTGATCGCCGGCCGCAACTGGCTGGAAGCCCGCCGCCAGGCCCGGGCACGCAGCAATCCGCCGGCCCCGCAGGCCCCCGAACCCACCTCCGCCGAGCCCGCCTGATGCCCGACATGCGCTTGGCCGCCGTGGCCGAAGCCTTCCGCCGCCTGCGCGAAGCCAACCCGAACCCAACTACCGAGCTCGAATACGCGACGCCCTACCAGCTGCTGGTGGCCGTGGTGCTGTCCGCCCAGGCCACCGACAAGGGCGTCAACATCGCCACCCGCAAGCTCTTCGCGCTGGCCCCGACGCCGGAAGCCATGGCCGATCTGGGCGAGGAAGGCATCGCCGAGCAGATCAAGACCATCGGCCTGTTCCGCAACAAGGCCAAGAACACCCTGGCCCTGTCCCGCCAGCTGCTGGAGCGCCACGCCGGCGAAGTGCCCAACGACCGCGAGGCCCTGGAAGCCCTGCCCGGCGTCGGCCGCAAGACAGCCAACGTAGTCCTCAACACCATCTTCGGCGAACCGACGATGGCCGTGGACACCCATATCTTCCGCCTCGCCAACCGCACTGGCCTGGCCCCCGGCAAGGACGTGCTGGAAGTGGAGAAGCGCCTGCTGCGCCGCATCCCCAAGGAATACATGCGCGACGCCCACCACTGGCTGATCCTCCACGGCCGCTACGTGTGCGTCGCGCGCAAACCCAAGTGCGGCGAATGCATCATCCGCGACCTGTGCCTGTACCGCGACAAGACGGACTGAACACAGCACCGGCCGCCGTCCCGGCCGCGGCCGCAACGACACCTCCAATAAAACCTCATCTCCCCCCAACAATCATGTTCGATCCCTCCCGTGACCAGGCCCGCCAGTTCTTCGTCAGCGCCTGGAGCAAGCACAAGAACCGCGAAGTCCTGACCCAGCTCGAGATCATCGCCGCCGACTTGGTGGCCCACCACCCGGAATACCACGCGCTGCTGGAAGATCCGGACGCGGTGATGAAGGACTTCAGCCCCGAAGACGGACAGGTCAATCCCTTCCTGCACCTGTCCCTGCATCTGGCCATTGAAGAGCAGCTGTCGATCAACCAGCCACCGGGCATCCGCGAAGCCTTCGAGCAGTGCCAAGCCCGCCACGGCGACCGCCACGCTGCGCTGCACGACGTGCTCGAATGCCTTGGCGAAACCATCTGGAAAGCCCAGCGCGACAAGGCTCCGCTGGATGGCCGCGCCTACGTGGAAGCGGTGCGCAAGCGCGCCACAAGCTGAAGCTCTTGCCCGATGCAATGAAGCGGTAATCCGCCGGGCCCACCATCGGGCCCCATGCATCCAAGCTCGTCCCAGCCCCTAGAGGGCCGCACTGCCCTCGTCACGGGCGCCAGCACCGGTATCGGCCGCGTCACCGCCCGGGAACTCGCCCTTCAAGGCGCCCACGTCTATCTGGCCTGCCGTTCCGAAGCCCGCACCCGCCCAGTCATCGACGAGATCCAGCGCCTCACCGGCCGCGCCGCCGCCGAATGGCTGGAGCTGGACCTCGCCGACACCCGCTCGATCCGCGCCTGCGCCAGCCGCTTCCTGGATACCGGCCAGCCGCTCCACCTGCTGGTGAACAACGCCGGCCTGGCCGGCGCCCGCGGCCTGACCCGCGACGGCTTCGAGATGGCCTTCGGCGTCAATCATCTGGGCCATTTCCTTCTCACCGACCTGCTGCTCGAGCGTCTCAAGGCTTCCGCGCCGGCGCGCATCGTCACCGTCGCCAGCCGCGCCCACCGCCGCGCCCCGCCCATTGACTGGAGCGCCGTGCAGAAGCCGACCCGCTCCCTGACCGGCGTGCGCGAATATGCGGTGTCCAAGCTCGCCAACGTGCTGTTCAGTGCCGAGCTGGCCCGCCGGCTCGATGGCAGCGGCGTCAGCACCTATGCGCTGCATCCGGGTGTCGTGGATACGGAGGTGTGGCGCTCCGTGCCACAGCTACTACGACCGCTCCTGAAACTGCGCGGCCTGCTCACACCGGAAGAAGGCGCCCTCACCACGCTGCACTGCGCGGTGCACGCCCCAGCCAGTGAGAGCGGGCTGTACTACGCCCAATCCGCGGTGGCCGCGCCGACCGACCGAGCCCGCGACTTCCGCCTGGCCGCCGAACTGTGGCGGCGCAGCGAGGAGTGGGTGGCCGACCGCGGCCACCAGGGCTGAAGCCGGGCTCGCGGGGGGCTTCGTCACTCGGCCCAGCGCAGGCACTGGCGGCGCACAAGCTCGGGCAACAGTGGATCGGCGCCATAGTGCTCCCGCAGCCACGCTGCGTCGTTCGTGCGCGTCGCCGCATCGTGGGCCAGCGCAGCGCAGGCCGCCTGCGTGCCCAGCACCGCGGCATGCGGTCCGACGCGGTTCACCAGCGCGACGATTGCGTCGCCAAGCACATGGCGTTCGCCGCTTTCAGGGTCGACCCACACCCCTTCGTAGCCGAAGCGGCAGGCTTGGAAACGGTTGAAGGCATACACGAGGTAGTCGTCCTCGGCCGGCATAAAGGGTTTGTCCACCATCAGCCAGCGGGCGATGGTCTGGATCAGCGCGGCCAGGCGCGCCGCCCGCTCCACGCACAGCGGCGTATCCAGCACGCGGACTTCGATCGTGCCGTACTCCGGCTTCGGGCGGATGTCCCAGTAGAAGTCCTTCATGCTCTCCACGACGCCGGTCCGCGCCATCTTCTCGAAGTAGGCCTCGAAATCGGACCAGGTCAGCACGAAAGGCGCCCGGCCGGACAGCGGAAAAGCGAAGATCGAGTTGAGCCGGGCCGAATCGAAGCCGGTGTCGTGCCCCTGCACGAAGGGCGACGACGCCGACAGCGCGATCAGGTGCGGGATGAAGCGCGACATACCGTGCAGCAGCCGCAGCGCTTCGTCGGGGCCGGGGCAGCCGATGTGCACATGCTGCCCGAACACGGTGAACTGCTTGGCGAGGTAACCGTACAAGTCGCTCAGGTGCTTGTAGCGGACGCCGTCGGTGATCTGGCGCTCGCCCCACAGCTGGAAGGGATGGGCGCCGCCGCCGCAGATGCCGATATCGAGGCGACGGGCACCTTCCAGCAGGCCATTGCGCAAGGCCGTGAGCTGCGCCAGCACGTCACCGTAGTCCTCGCAGATGCCGGTGGCGATCTCGATCATGCTCGACGTGATCTCGGGCTTCACGTCACCGACGAAGCCCTGCTGCTCGAGCACCCGCAGCAGATCCGGCGCTGCAGCCACGAGGTCGAAGTCATGGGTACCCACCAGCTGAAGCTCCAGCTCGACGCCCATGGTCAGCGCGCGGGAGGTGGAAAAGGCTTCAAGCGGCATGATTATTCCCCTTTCCGGCATTGGTCTCGCCGCAATGACGCAGCGCCCACTGGGTCGCGATGGGACCGGCGATCTCCATGACCGCGGCAGCACCAGCCAGCGCCGCCGCCACATGCCGGCCCAGTTCGGGGAAGGCCAGGTACAGGCTGGCGGTCAGCAGGAAGGCCGTGCCCGACATGGGAAGCAGCGCAATGCCCAGCGCGACCGACTGCCCCATCGACAGGCCCGAGAGCCGCCCGAACAACACGCTGCCGCCCACCTTCGCAGCCGCCCGCAGGACCACCACCGTCACGCCGGCGAGGCCACCGCCGACGATCAGACGCCAGTCCGCCGCCATGCCGTTCACCACGAACAGCAGCACCACCAGTGCGCCACCCGCGGTGCCGAAGTGGCGCGGCCACAGGCACGGGCGCAGGTCGCGGCTGCGCAGCACCATGCCGGCCAGCAGCGGCACCAGAATCGGCGATGCGCCGGTGAGACGGACCAGCACCAGCGCCAGGAACAGGAGACCGATAAGCAGCAGCACACTGTTCTCGTTGGCCAGGTCGAGGCGCCGCCGCGCAACGCCGACCGCCGCCGCCAGCAACAGCGCCAGCACAAAGGTACTCACCAGATAGCGCAGCGGCGCCTGCAGGGACTGCAGCACCTGCTGCCCATGGGCCTGCCCGAGCAGCGCCAGCAGCACTTGCACGGCGAGCACCGCATAGATCGTGTTGAGGGCCGACAGCATCAGCAGGCGTTCGGTCACCTGGCCGCGGGCATTCAGCTCGGAGGCGACGCGCATCACCACTGCCGGCGAACTGACCATGCAGACGGCCCCCACGGCAATCGCGCTGCCGAAACCAAGCCCGAGGTAATGGCCGATGCCGAAGACCATCACGAAAGTCATGCCGGCTTCCGCGAGGCTGGTGGCAATCAGCCACGGGTTGTCACGCAGCCAGTGCAGATGTACCCGGCTGCCGAGTTCGAAGAGGAGGACGGCCATCGCCACCTCGAGGCCGTGGCGAAAGCCCTCCGACAAGGCCAATCCGCCTGCGTCGAGATGATTCGATGCAAACAGGCCGACCAGGGTGTAACCAACGATGCGCGGCCAGCCCAGCAGGCGGAACACCGCCTCGCCTGCCAATGGCGCAATCACCAGCAGCATGGCCAGCCAGAAGCTGGTATCGAGGGGGGCTATCCAACCGGGAAGAAAAGAAAGATCGGGCGCCATGCAATCTCCTACCGGACGAGCGCACACCCAATCGCAAACACCAGGCGCGGATCGTCGAAGAACGGCGAATCATGAATCCCCGCGCTTATCCCATTAGGGACGAGCGCGGGGGGCGTTCTTCGTAGAGGCAGCCCGGCGCGGTAAGTTCCGACCTCAGCGCCCCGAAATGGGCTTTGCGAAACGGCAACAAGCTCCATGTCGGGGCCACCGGCGAGGCCCGACCTACTCGTGGCGCAGGGCTTCGATGGGGTCGAGGCGTGCCGCCCGGCGAGCCGGCACATAGCCGAACAGCACGCCAATGGCTGCCGAGAAGCCGAAGGACAAGAGGTTGATTGCCGGATCGAACAGGTAGGGCACATGCATCAGCCCAGCGCCGCCGATGGACGCCAGCGTGGCCAGCACGATGCCGACGATGCCACCGAGCGAAGCCAACGCTACCGCCTCGATCAGGAACTGCAGCAGCACCTCCCGCTCCAGCGCTCCGATGGCCAGACGGATACCGATCTCACGGGTCCGCTCGGTGACCGACACCAGCATGATGTTCATGATGCCGATGCCGCCCACCAGCAGGCTCACTGCCGCCACCGCGCCAAGCAAGCCGGTCATCACCTTAGTGGCGCCGGACAGCGTTTCGGCGATCTGGCGGGTGTCCATCACCGCGAAGTCGTCGTTGTCGCCAGGGCCGATGTGGCGGCGCTCGCGCATCAGCCAGGTCACCTGGTCCTTGGCGGTCTCCATGGACGCATCATCGCGCACCGACACCATCAGCGTCGCCACGTCCACCGAGCCGGTGAGGCGGCGCTGTACGGTGCGCAACGGCATCACCACCACATCATCCTGATCGTTGCCCATCGTGGACTGGCCCTTGGACGCCAGCAGGCCGATCACCTCGCAGGAAAACTGCTTGACGCGGATCTGCTGGCCGACCGGGTCCTGCCCGCCGAACAGCTCCAGCCGGATGGTGTCGCCGATCACGCACACCGCTGCACCAGCCCGTTCTTCCGCCTCGTTGAAGATCCGCCCGCCGGCTAGCTGCCATTTGCCGGTGGCGAACCAGTCGTGGCTGGTGCCGGTGACACCGGACGACCAGTTGCGCGACATCGCCACCAAGGTGACGCTCTTGCTGCTCACCGGCACCACCGCCGCCAGCCCGCTCACCTGGTTGCGCAGCGCGTCCGCGTCGGCCACCTTGAACTGGGCGGCACCAGCCGAATCCCGCCCCGGGCCGAGGTGCTGGCCGGGGCGGATGATCAGCAGGTTGCTGCCGAGACTGGCGATCTGGTCCGACACCGCCTGGGTCGCCCCGTTGCCGAGGGTGACCATGGTAATCACCGCCGACACGCCGATGACGATGCCGAGGATGGTCAGGAAGGAGCGCATCAGGTTGCGGCGGATCTCCCGCAGCGCGAGCAGCAGCGCATTCCAGATCATCGCCCGCCTCCCGCTTCCTGCAACACACCCTTGCGCGTGTCGCTGGCGATGCGCCCATCCACCAGCCGTACGATGCGGTGGGCGTACTCGGCCATGTCCGGCTCGTGGGTGACCATCAGCACGGTGATGCCCTGTTCCCGGTTGAGGCCGGCGAGCAGGTCCATGATCTCCCGGCTGCGCTCGGTGTCGAGGTTGCCGGTGGGCTCGTCGGCCAGCAGCAGCGACGGCCCGGTGACCAGCGCGCGGGCGATCGCCACGCGCTGTTGCTGGCCGCCGGAAAGCTCGGCCGGCGTATGGTGCTCCCAGCCCGACAGGCCGACGGACGCCAGCGCGGCACGCGCCAGCTCATGGCGCCGGACCGCCGGCTCGCCGCGATAGAGCAGCGGCAGCTCCACGTTCTCCTGGGCCGACGTACGCGCCAGCAGGTTGAAGCCCTGGAAGATGAAGCCCAGCGCATGGCGGCGCAGCATGGCCCGCTGGTCGCGGCCGAGGCTTTCCACCGCCAGCCCGCGGAAGCGGTAACTGCCGCCGCTGGGTGTGTCGAGGCAACCGAGGATGTTCATCAGCGAAGACTTGCCCGATCCGCTGGGGCCCATGATGGCGACGAAATCACCCTCCTCAACGGTCAGATCTACGCCGCGCAGGGCCTGGAAGGCCGCCGCCCCGCTGCCGAAGCCGCGGGTGACGCCGGACAGCACGATCAGCGCTTCGCTCATTTCTTCGCCGCCAGCGCCTCGGTGATCACCTCAGCGCCGGGCGGCAGCGCCGCGTCCCCATCCACTGGACGGACCTCCGACACCTGGCCGTTGGTGCCCAGCACACTCACCTTCACAGCCAGCGGCTGCCCGTCCTTCAGCAGCCACAGGGTCTGAGTACCGTCCTTGGCAGCGGCGTCCGACACAGCCTTGGGTTGTGGCGCGGGCGGACGCGGCATCAGGCTGGCGAGCAGGCTGCGCTTCTGGGCCTCCTGTTGCACCGACGGCGAGAAGCGCAGCGCCGTATTGGGCACCAGCAGCACATCCTGGCGGCGGG
The DNA here is from genome assembly GCF_056724025.1 of Zoogloea sp. JDB1. Classification (NCBI taxonomy): domain Bacteria; kingdom Pseudomonadati; phylum Pseudomonadota; class Betaproteobacteria; order Rhodocyclales; family Zoogloeaceae; genus Zoogloea; species Zoogloea sp. JDB1. Next base: position 3,052,798 of record NZ_CM161496.1, on the reverse strand, counting down.
CAGTGGTGATCTCGGCGGTCGCGGTCATGCCCGGGCGCAGCATCAGCTCGTCGTTCTTGACGGACAGGATCGTCAGGTAGGACACCACCTGGTCCTTGGTCTGGGAGCCCCAGCCAACCCGCGTGACGGTCGCCGGGAAGTTCTGCCCAGGCCAGGCGTCCACATGGAAGCGTGCGTCCTGCCCCTCCTTCACCTTGCCCACGTCGGCCTCGTCCACATCCACCTGCAGCTCCATGCGGCGCAGATCCTCGGCCAGCGTGTACAGCACCGGCGCGGTCATCGCCGCCGCCACGGTCTGGCCCGGCGCCACCTTGCGAGTCAGCACGATGCCGTCGATCGGCGAATGGATGGTGGCCTTCGACAGGCTGATCTCGTAGGTGCTGAGCAGGGCCTGCGCCGAGGCGACCGAGGCTTCGGCAGCCTTCTGGTCGGCCACGGCGCGCAGCGCGGCAGCCTCGCCACTGTCCAGTTCGGCCTTCGAGGGCACTTTACCGCCGGACAGGCGTGCCACCTCACGGAGGCGGGCCAGGCTCGCCGCGGTCTCGGCCACCGTCGCCTGCGCCTGGCGCACCCTCGCCTCGGCCGCCGCCAGGTCGGCCTTCGACTGGCGCACCTGGTCCTTGAGCTTGGAAGTGTCGAGGCGGGCGATCACCTGCCCCTTCTTCACGTGGTCATTCACATCCACCAGCACCGTCTCGATGATGCCTGACAGCTCACTACCCACGTCCACCGAGTTGGTCGGTTGCAGGTTGCCGGTGGCCGACACGTTGATGACCAGTTCGCCCTTGCGGACCAGCTGGGTACGGTAGCGCGGCCCTTCGTCGCCGCCGTTACCGAACAGCACGAGGCCGACGGCAAGCGCCAGCACGGCCACGGCGCCGCCGATCAGCAACCGCCGGCGGCTGCCGAAGCGGCCCTGGCCGCTGGAGAGGACAAGTTCGCGGAGCGCGTCGGACGGGGATTCGGGCTTGTTCATGCGTCTTTTCCGGATTGGGGAGCGGCCTCGCTGCGGTCGGCGGACCAGCCGCCGCCGAGGGCCTTGTAGAGCTGGATCAGCGCCGTCACGCGCTCAGCCTCCGCCGAGGCCAGGCTATCCTCGATGCTGAGCAGGCTGCGCTCGGTCGTCAGTACGGTCTGAAAGTCGATCAGGCCCGATGCGTACTGGTGGCGCGCCAGCAGTGCCGCATTGCGGGCCGCATCGGCCGCAGAGGCCAGCGCCTCGTGCCGCTGGCGGCTGTTGGCCAGTGCGACGAGGGCGTTCTGCACATCCTCCAGCGCTGTCAGCACGGTCTTCTCGTAGGTCGCCAGTTGCTGCTCGCGCACCGCGTCCTGCACCTCGACCTGGGCGCGCAGGCGGCCGGCATCGAACAGCGACCCGCTGACCGCGGCGGCCAGCGAGCGGGCCACCTGCCCGCCGCCGCTGAAGGTGGACAGGCCGAGGGCCTGCAGGCCAATCGAGCCGGACAGGCTGAAGGATGGATACAGCGCCGCTTCCGCCTGCCCGACGCGGGCCGTCTCGGCTGCCAGGCGCCGCTCGGCGGCGCGCACGTCGGGGCGCTGGCGCAGCACCTCGGCGGGGATCAGCAGCCCGGTGGCCTCCGGCAGTTGCGGCAGCAGTCCGCTGCGGGCTCCCTCCGCCACGGCCAGCCATTCGTGCAGGCTGCCCGGCGTACGCCCGGTGAGCAGCGCCAGGCGGTGCTCGGCCTCGGCGCGGCCAGTGTCGAGGGTAGGGATGGCTGCGCGGGTGGTTTCCCGGTTGCTGCGCGCCTGTTCCACATCGAGGCTGCCGACCAGCCCGGCCTGGGCGCGCCAGTCGGTGATCTGCAGGGTTTCCGACTGGCTGGCCAGGTTGTTGCGGGCAATCGCCAGGCGCGCCTGGAAGGCCCGCAACTCGACATAGTTGAGGGCCACCTCGGCGGTCAGGCTCACCTGCGTGGCGTGCAGATCGGCCAGGCCGGCGTCCAGGTCTGCCTCGGCGACCTCCAGCGCACGGCGGGTACCACCGAAGACGTCAGGCTCCCAGGCGGCGTCGAAGCCAGCCTGGTACAGACTCTGTGAGGCGCCGAAGGTGGTGCTGCGGCTCACGCCTCCAGACGCACTGAGGGTCGGGAAGCGCTTGGCCGAGGCCAGGTCATGGCTGGCCCTGGCGGCACGCAGCGCAGCACGGGCGCTCTTCAGGTCCGGATTGGCCTGCAGCGCCTCGTCCATCAGCACGCTCAGTTGCGGGTCGGCCAGCTGGGTCCACCAGCGGGCCAGGGCTTGCGGGTCGGCCTGCCGTGTCCCCTCGACGGGTACGGACTGCCATGAGGTCGGCACATCGGGCCGGGGTGCCCGGTAGTCCGGGCCGACGCTGGCACAGGCGGCCAGCAGGCAGGGCAGCAGCGCCGGCAAGCGGCGTAGGGATTCGATAGACATAAAGGGAACGGAAGGGCTGCATGCTCCGCGCAGCGACCAGCCGATCATTGCCTTTCTGCGGGTAAGCCGCGGTTAGCCCACCGTAAAGCTGCGTTAAGGCGGCGCACCGAGAGTGGATTTCACCCCGCAAATGTAAAGCGGGCCACAAGGGCCCGCTTTGATCGAACGCATATTCCTGGGGCCGCGGCCCCGCAGGATCAGACCACCACGGTCTGGGCCTGGCCTTCGGCGCGGGCTTCGATCGTGCCCAGCTCGTACACCGTTTCGCCGGTGGCACGCAGCTGTTCGGCGGCGGCAGCGGCGTCTTCCTTGGCAACGATGACGACCATGCCGATGCCGCAGTTGAAGACCCGGTACATCTCCTGGGCGTCCACGTTGCCGGCCTGCTGCAGCCACTGGAATAGCGGCGGCAGGGTCCAGGCGTCCTTTTTGAGGACGGCGGTCAGGTTGTCGGCCAGCACGCGGGGCACGTTGTCGAGCAGGCCGCCGCCGGTGATGTGGGCCAGGCCCTTGACCAGGCCGTCGCGCTGCTCCATCAGCGCCAGCAGGGACTTCACGTAGAGCCGGGTCGGCTCCATGATCACGTCCTTCAGCTTGCGGCCGTGGAAGTCGGCTTCCAGGTCGGGCTTGCTGACTTCGATGATCTTGCGGATCAGGGAGTAGCCGTTGGAGTGGGCGCCGCTGGAAGCAAGACCCAGCACCACGTCGCCCGGACGGATGGTGGAACCGTCGATGATCTTGGACTTGTCGACGGCGCCGACCGCGAAGCCGGCCAGGTCGTACTCGCCGTCCGGGTACATGCTGGGCATCTCGGCGGTTTCGCCGCCGATCAGCGCACAGCCGGACAGCTCGCAGCCGCGGGCAATGCCCTCGACGACGGTGGCCGCGGTGTCCACATGCAGCTTGCCGCAGGCGAAGTAGTCGAGGAAGAACAGCGGCTCGGCACCCTGCACGAGGATGTCATTGACGCTCATCGCGACCAGATCCTGGCCGACGGTGTCATGCTTGTTGAGCTGGAAGGCCAGTTTGAGCTTGGTGCCGACGCCGTCGGTACCGGACACCAGCACCGGCTCTTTGAACTTCTTGGAGATCTCGAACAGGGCGCCGAAACCGCCGATGCCGCCCAGCACCTCCGGGCGCATGGTGCGCTTGGCAAAGGGCTTGATACGGTCGACCAGGGCATCGCCGGCATCGATATCCACACCGGCATCGCGATAAGTAAGGGAGCTCATGGGTTCTGTGATCTTCTTTCAAGAAAATTGCGGGGTGGCCCGGCGGCATCCGGCACGGAAGGAATACGCTCTTCAGGTTGAGCGCCCCGCCGCGACCGGCTACATTACAGGCCTTGCGGCGCAAAAGACTGGTTCAACCCGCCCGGCGCACGCAAATAAACCCGAATTTTAGCCGAAATGTCGCCCGACCGCCCCTTCCAGGTGCGTTCCCGCGAGAGCGCCCCGTGAAGCAACTCACTCTCGATCTGCACTCCGACACCCCCCCGCTGCTGGAGAACTACGCCGCCGCGGCCAATGCCGACCTGCTCGCCTCCCTCTACGAGGCGGTCCCCGTGTCGGATGTGCCCCAGCACCTGTTCCTGTGGGGCGACCCCGGCAGCGGGCGCAGCCACCTGCTGCGCAATGTCGTCAGCGCCGCGGCCCAGGCTGGCCGCCCGGCCTGCTACCTGCGCGCCGGCGACGTGGACAACTACCTGCCGGAAGCGCCGGGCCTGCTGCTGGCCATCGACGACGTCGAGTCCCTCGGCCCGGAAGCGCAGATCGCCCTGTTCCGTGCCTTCAACGCCTCCCGCGGCCTGCGCATGACGCTGATCACCAGCGGCTGCGCGGCCCCGCTGCACCTGCATGTGCGCGAAGACTTGCGCACGCGCATCGGCCAGTGCCTGATCTTCGAGGTCAAGGCCCTCACCGACGAGGACCGCCACGCGATCCTCGACGCCCAGGCAGCCACCCGCGGTCTGCGCCTCGAGCCGGAAATCGTGCAATACCTGTTGCGCCACGGTCGCCGCGACCTGGCCAGCCTGCTGCGTACCCTCGACGCCCTAGATGCGGCCTCGCTGGAGCGCAAACGCCCGATCACCCTCCCCCTGCTGCGGGAAATCCTGCAGCGGGACAGCACCCTATAAGAAAACCTTCCTGAACAGAGCCCCTGATGGAACTCGCACTTTTCGACCTGGACAATACCCTGCTCGCCGGCGACTCGGATTTCGAGTGGGCCCAATACCTGATCTCCCGCGGCGTGCTCGACAAGGAAGTCTATGAAGCCCGCAACCAGGAGTTCTTCGACCAGTACAAGGCCGGCACGCTGGACATCTTCGAATTCCTCGACTTCCAGCTGAAGCCGCTGGCCCGCCACAGCCGCGAACAGCTGGACGCCTGGCACCGGGAGTTCATGGACGCGCACATCCGGCCGATGATGACTGCCAAGTCGGTGGCGCTGGTGAACAAGCACCTGAACGCCGGCGCCATCGTCGCCATCGTGACCGCCACCAACAGTTTCGTGACCGGCCCGATCGCCCGCGCCTTCGGCATTCCGCACCTGGTCGCCACCATTCCGGCCCAGGAGAACGGCGCCTTCACCGGCAAGCCGCGCGGCACGCCTGCCTTCAAGGGCGGCAAGATCGAACGCGTGGAGGCCTGGCTGGAAAGCATCGGCCTGTGCTGGGGCAGCTTCCAGCGCAGCTGGTTCTACAGCGATTCCCACAACGACCTGCCGCTGCTCGGCAAGGTCACCGACCCGGTGGCCGTCGATCCGGACGACACACTACGCAAGCATGCCGACATGCTCTGCTGGCCGGTGATCAGCCTGCGCGGCTGAGCCCCGCAACTGCGCCGACGTTCACAGACCGTTGGCGCGGAACCACTCCAGCATGCGCCCCCAACCATTCGCCGCATCCGCGGCCCGGAAGCTCTGGCGGTAGTCGGCATGGAAGGCGTGGCCGCCTTCAGGATAGACGACAATGTCGGCCCGCTTGCCAGCCGTTGCAAGCGCTTCGCGCATCGTCTCCACGTCCTCGAGCGGAATGGTGGCGTCCTTGCCACCGTACAGGCCCAGCACCGGCGCATGCAGACCGCGGACCACATCCGTCGGATGACGTGGCGTCATCGGGGTGGATTTTCCAGTCAGACGGCCGTACCAGGCGACAGCCGCCTTCAGTTCCGGGTTGTGTGCGGCATAAAGCCAGGCGATCCGCCCTCCCCAGCAAAAGCCGGTCAGGCCCAGGCGCTGCGGGTCTCCACCATTCGAGGCCGCCCACTCCGCGCACACATCCAGATCACTCAGGACCTGGGCGTCGGGCACATCGGCAACGATGTCGGACATGATTTCCTGCACGTTCGGCACGCCCATCGGGTCACCGTAGCGCTGGAACAGATTGGGCGCGATCGCCTGGTAACCCTGGCGGGCCAGACGCCGGCAGGTATCACGGATGTATTCGTGGATGCCGAAGATTTCCTGCACCACCAGCACCGTCGGAAACGGCCCCTTGCCCGCCGGCTGCACCCAGTACGCACGCATCGCCGTCTTGTCGATGCCGCGGATGTGGATATCGCCGGCCACCAGACCATCGGAAGAAGTCTGGATCACACACTGCCCGCTGCGCGGACGAACGGCCAGTGCATAGTCAGCCGCCAGTACATCGTTGACGAAGACCTGGCGACTGAGGGGGAGTCCCGGTACCGGGCTGTTGAAATCGGAATCCTCGACCAGCATTCCACTCACCTCATACATGGACAAGGCGGCAAGGATACTCCATGGGCGGGGCCGAACAGCACGCCCCCACCCGGTCCATCAAATCGATGGGATCAACCCCAAGCCACCATTCTGCCCTCGCTGTAGCCCGCCGCTCGTTCGAACCAATTCCCGGCCGGCAGCCCCGTTCGCCGCGCAACCCCGGCGGCCCCTTGGCGGGGCACCGGACAGGGCCGATGCTGGCGCGAAAAGGCCTCCAGCAGCGTCACCTGCTTGCCATGCACGTGGATCATTCCGGCGTCCGAGAGCTCCCGGAAGATGCGCGACAACGTCTCCGGCGTGAAGCCCAGCCGCGCGGCCAGCACGTGCTTCGGAATCTCCAGTTCCAGAGCGACCTGGCCGGCGCCACAACCGCTTTCCGCTGCCAGTCGGGCCAGGTAAACCACGACCTTCGCCGTGCCGCTCTGGAAACAGTCCGCGGCGATATCCCGCTCGATGGACGACTGCCGCTCAGCCATCGCACTCAGCATGCGGCGGGCGACTTCAGGCTCCTGCTCCATCGCGCGGAAGATGCCTTCCCGTCCGACCGCGAGCAAGACTACCGGCGTCACAGTTTCCACCGTCGACACGCAGGCCGCATCTGCAAACAGTTCCGCAACGCCGAAAGCCTGGCGCGGCGACAGGATCTCGATGACCTTTTCGCCACCGTCCGGCGAGGACACCGCCGTTTTCAGATGCCCGGACATCACATGGTAGATGCCGCGGGGCCGGTCACCGGCAGCGTAGACTACTCGTCCCTTGGGCAAGCTGAGCACCTGCGATGCACGTGCCACCTCCCCCACCACGACAGGAGGCAGTCCGCGGAATAGTGCAATCTCACCCAGTACCAAGCTCAGATCGTCAAAACTGGTATGCATCGCTCACCTCTCAAATCGTGTGTCGGGGGCGCTGAAAAACGATCACGCGCCGTTGATATGGAGTGCAGTCTAGAAGCCCGATCCGGCCCAAAGTTTGATTTAGATCAGAGTCGCCAACTCAGTACAAACGCGTAAATTACCCCCAAAGAGGTAGTCCAAAGATAGACAAAACGAGCCTTCACGCCATTGTTTTTTTTGAAGTTTGATCGTCACAGGGAGCAGTGCGGCCGGTTTTCGGAGTAAGCGAGTGCGCCCCCTTCCCTACTACCATTTTCCATACCCAACCCGAAGCCGCCAGTCGCGCCGAAGGGCTCTGCCGACGCACAATCGCGGCTGCAATCCGTTCAGGAGTCATCGTCTTGAGTCTCGCCCGTTCCGTCGCAGGCCCCGGCCCGGTGGGCACCCCATCGGTCGTCCGTCGCCTGGGCGTCTGGATCGCCGCCATCGCCAGTCTTGCCGCCGTATCGATCCTTGCCTCGATCACCGTGGCCGAACTGTCGTCCGGTGAAGCCCGGGCGATCAACCTGGCGGGGTCGCTGCGCATGCAGTCTTACGTCATCGGCGCGGCAGCCGGTCGCAGCGACGATCCGACACGCCTGGCCGCCACCCTCGCCGAGTTCGACACCCGCTACCACAACGCCGACTTGATCCGGGTGATCCCATCCCGGCCGGATGACCCCGTGCGCCAGGCCTACGCCAAAGTCGGCGAGACCTGGCAGCTGCGTTTCCGCCCAGTAGTCGAACGTTCCATCGACGGCCACTCCAACGATAGTGAAGTTCGCTCCGCCACCGAAGACATCGTCGGACAGATCGACCACCTCGTCGCCCTGGTGGAGGAGGGTCTGGAAGCCAAGCTCCAGCTCTTGCGCATCGCCCAGGGCATTTCCCTGATCCTCCTGCTGATCGTCGGGGCCAGCACGGTGTTCCAGTTGAAGCGGCACGTCCTACGCCCCCTGGAACATCTGCTCACGTCGGCACGCATCGTCCGCCGCGGTGACTTCGGCGTGCGAATCCCGCCCCGCGAACCGGATGAACTGGGCCAGCTCGGCGAAGCCTTCAACTACATGGTGGCAGACCTCTCCCAGCTCTATGCGCAACTCGAAAGCCGCGTACAGGAGAAAACCGAGGAGCTGGCCCTCAGCAACCAGTCCCTGCGTCTGCTGTACCGTACAACCCGCGCCCTGTCGGAGAAGACCGCAACCCGGGAAGCCCTGCTGCAGGTGCTCCAGGAAGTCGATGAAGTCATCGGCATCCGGGCCGTGGCCCTGTGCCTGAAGAAGGCCGACTACACGGACATCGTACCGATGGACGGCACAACGGCCCCGGCCATGCTGGAAGCCCTGATCCAGGCCGCGGGAAGCGAGACTGATGGGCAGGTCCGCACCCACGACGACGTCGCGGGGCATGCACCGCTGATCTCCGTCCCCCTCTTCGACGGCACCCTAAGTCACGGCGCCATGCTGCTGGCCCAGCCGGCCGGCCAGACTCTCGCGCCGTGGCAGATAGAGCTGCTGGAGACAGTTGGCCGCCACGTGGGTGCCGCCCTCGCCACCAGTCAGCGTAACGAGGAGCAGCATCGCCTGGCGTTACTGGACGAACGCTCGGTGATCGCCCGCGAGCTGCACGACTCCCTCGCCCAATCCCTGTCCTACCTGAAGATCCAGGTCACACGCCTGCAGACCATGCTCGGCCGTGCTCCAACCCCGGACCCCGTTCATGACGTGGTGCGCGAACTGCGTGACGGCCTCAGCGAGGCCTACCGGCAGCTGCGCGAGCTGCTCACCACTTTCCGCCTGCGAATCGATGGCCGTGGCCTGCCGGCAGCTATCGACGACGCGGTGCGCGACTTCCACCGGCGTACCGGTCTCACGCCCTTGCTCGACAACCACCTAGGTGGCATTGCCCTGCCACCGAGCCGGGAGATCCACGTGCTGCAGATCATCCGCGAGGCCCTCTCGAACATCGAACGCCATGCCCGCGCCACGCATGTCCACATCCGCCTGGAACACGCGGACGACGGCCTCCTGCGCGTCAGCATCGACGATGACGGCGTCGGCTTCGACCCGCAGGCCCTGCCCCTGCATCGCTACGGCCTGGTGATCATGCGCGACCGCGCCCAGAGCCTGGGCGGGGAACTCACTATCGCCCACCGTGCAGGCGGCGGAACCCGCGTCGCACTGAGCTTCCCCGCCAACGAAAACCCGGTGTCCAGCCAAGGAAAACAGCCATGACAGCCCCTTCCCTCAGCTCCGTCATCATCATCGACGACCATCCTCTGTTCCGCAAAGGCGTCTCCCAACTGATCGCCCTCAACAACGAACTGCACTTGATCGGCGAAGCCTCCAGCGGCGAGGAAGGCCTCGAACTGGCCAAAGCCCTCGAGCCCGACCTGATCCTGCTCGACCTCAACATGAAGGGCATGAATGGGATCGAGACCCTCAAGGCCCTGCGGGATGCCGATCTGGCCGCCCGCATCCTGATTCTCACCGTCTCCGACGCCGCCGACGACCTGGTTGCTGCGATACGCGCCGGCGCCGATGGTTACCTGCTGAAGGACATGGAACCGGAGGAGCTCCTTACCCAGATCGTCGAGGCCCAGCGCGGCCGCATCGTCATCAGCCCCAGCCTCAACGGCCTGCTCGCCCGCTCGCTACGCGAGGAAGCCCAGGCCGCCGAACGCAGCGTCGCACCGCTGACCGAGCGCGAGAAGGACATCCTCGGCTGCCTGGCCAGCGGGCTGTCCAACAAGCTCATCGCCCGCGACTTGAACATCGCCGAAGGCACCGTCAAGGTACATATCAAGAACCTGTTGAAAAAACTGAAATTCCGCTCCCGCCTCGAGGCCGCCGTGTGGGCCATCGACCAGAATCTGCGCCCCTGAAGAACACGATTCCATCAACCAGGACCCGGGCTCCACCCGCAGTCATCGCCCCGCGATGAAGACGGTTGCGGCTGGGCACAGCCCTATCGCCCCCACAACCATGAAGTCAGTCCGGTGAGCGGTAAACCAGCACCTTCAACGCACGCTCCTCCGAAACATCCGCGAACGAGGCAGGATTGGCCACCCGACCTTCGAAGCACAAGCCGGGCGCAAGCGCCTGCATCCCCTCCTGGAGAAAAGCCACGCCGAGCTTCGGTGAGTTCAGGCACAGCAGCGCATGCCCGCCTGGCGCGAGCAGATCCGGCAGGCGCCGCATCAGCCGCGCGTAGTCCTTCTCCGCAACAAAGCTGCCTTTCTGGTAGCTGGGCGGGTCCAGGACAATCAGATCGTACGGCCCACCACGGGTAATCTTGCCCCACGAACTGAAGATGTCATGGGGCAGGAAGCGTGCGCCTTCCGTGAGCCCGTTGAGCAGGTGGTTGCGCTTGCCGATCGCCAGGGCGCCGTCGCTCATGTCCATATTGGTCACTTCCCGCGCTCCGGCCTGCAAGGCCACGACCGAGAAGGCACAGGTGTAGGCGAACAGGTTGAGCACCTTGATCCCCGGCCGCGCTGCCACATGCTCGCGCACCCACCGCCGCCCCTCGGCCATATCCAGGAAGAAGCCATGGTTGAGCCCCTTGAGGAGGTGGACACGGAAGCGTGCGCCCTGCTCTTCCACCACATGAGGGTCCGGCACGCTGCCAGCCATCAAGCGGGTCTCGGCCCGTGCCTCGAAGCGGTACTGGTAGACCCAGTTCAGCGGCAAGTCCGGATGCACCTCGGCCCAACGGCGGGACAAGGCCGCATGGACGGCCTCCAGGTCCGCCTCGGTGGCGGGCAGAAAGCTGGTCAGCACCCACACCGGCGGATAGACATCCAGCGTCCAGTGCTCGCAGCCGGGAAACAGACCGCCGCGCCCATGAAAGACACGGCCTGCTTCGGTCGGCATGGAAATTCGGGAAATGGTATCGAGTAGTGCTTGCATCGGACAGGGACTGACAATGGGAACGAGGAGATTCGGCAAGGCTTCGACGACGATCTGCCCACGCCGGAAGGGCGCCGGCCGAGCGCTCGGGGCTGACTCGCGATGAGCCTCGAATCTTGCCGGGATGGATGATATCAATAGCTGCCGCCCCCGCACGCACTGGCAGCCCGAGGGCAATCGACCTGCCGATCCGGCGTTCCAGCGGATCGATCCGGGCGAGCGCCAGAATCATTCATTTGACATTCACGGACCCCTTCTCGCAGAATCCCCGGCGCACGGATTCGTGCCAATGTCATTATTCGGAAAACCGAGGAGGAGCGAGAGAATGACCCAGAACGTGATTTCCCTGACGCTGTCCAGCCAGCAGATCGATCAGGTTCAAAAGGCCCTGGATGAGCTGGAAAAGCAGTTGTCGGGGCTGATTTCCCTGTCCGTGGATCAGCGCCGCGAGTTGCGCAAGATGGGTCCGAAGTCCGAGACCTTTGTGCGCAAGGCGCATGACGTGATGACCCAGTCTCCGGAGATCCTGCCGGGCGCCTTCGATCTCAAGGCCTTTGCCGAGGACATCCAGGCGCTGGACCACCTGCGTCCGCTGCTGGCCCGGCTGACCGCACTGGCCCAGCGCGGGGAGGACACCGAGATGGCATTGGGCAGCGACCTCTACAGCGCAGCGCTGGAGGCCTACCGCTTTGCCAAACTCGCCGGCAAAGGCGCGGCACTGGATGAGCTCCGTGCTCAGGCATCGGTGCGTTTCAAGGGACAAGGCCGGCGTCGCGATGAACCGGGCGCCGTCCCGGCTTGATCATCCTGGCCCACAGATGAACGCACGGGCCCCGGACTTGAACCTCTCGGGCTCGAGACAGTACAGGTCTTGATTTTCGTTGAACCGGTTCATTCCGGATGGGCACTTCCCCCATTCCGGAACGAACCCGTTCATGTCGCTGCATCAATCGTTCAAATCCGCGGGCAGCGGGTTCAAATCGGAAATGCGAGGGTTCAGATCCGGGGGAAGCGGATTCAAACCCCGACGGCAGACCTTCATCTTCGGGCTGCACAGGTTCAAACCGGAGGGGATGATGTTCCACTGCGGGGGGAACCCAGCCAAGTCACCGCCGCGGGAATCGGAAGACGGGCAGCAGCCTTCACCTCCCGTGGGGCATCGCTGACCAGCACGCCATTCAGCGAATACCAGTTCGGGATGCCCAGTTGGCGGTTGCGTCGCTGAGCCTCCCGCACCGCCGAGTTTCCAATCCGGATCAACTCGACCGACCAGTGCTCATTCGGTGTTGTCTTCATCATCACCCTGCTGCAATTCTGAATCGCCCCGGGTTTCGCGGAGGATCTGGCCCCGCCGGTCGTAGGCGAGGCCCTGGGCCAGGTCCTGACGGCCCCGCTGGGTCGGGTTGAGCAGGGTCTGGCTGGTCGGGCGCTCCTGCTCATCGAAGCGCAGGCGCTCGGTGAAGGTCGGGTACTTCGTTTCGGTCAGCAGCGCTGCCCCCGAACAGCTTGCAGGAATTCATATATCGCATCATCAAGAGAATGTGGACTCATATAGAAGACCCATCCTCCAGCACTGAGCATCACAATGATCACCATCAACACAACCATAAGAAGCACAGCACCAAACCATCTCCATGCCTTGTCAGCATGAAGTCGCAAAAACAAAAACACTACAGACCCTAGAGAGATAACGATAGACAGCCCTAAAAATTGCGTTTCAAAGTACGAACTACCACAACTTGATAAGCCAGAAAGAAATGCCGCGACGCCAAGATAGATGTATAAAAACCATGTAACCACAAGGACTACCCTATGAGCCATTCTATTATTGGCCTTATGGTACGACATAGATTGACCCAAATCTTTTTAAGGTATCAGGAGAGCTTCCGTAAATAACGTTAATACCAAAACGATTTAACAGCGGGACCGTTTTTAGCGAACTACCTGGAATTCCGTTTTTAGTCTTTGTTGCGAGAAGGAAATTTTTAATGTTCTCCCATTCATTTTTGTCTGTAGAGGCAATACACCCTATCGTTCGCCCAGGCTTGTGGAGCCGAATCCCCCAACGACCATTCGCCTGATTAAAGTCATCATTGGGCTTACTATCCTGCGGATCCAGGCGAAAAAAATCGTCGCGAGGTGTACCGTAGATCGTATAGACACCATCCGGCGCTGGGTCTCCATAGGGCTTCCCACCCGACTCGAATGTTCCTGAGATCATTTGTTTGGAGTCATGATCGTATAGGAAAAGGTGGCCTGTACTTTTCTCAAAGAAACCAGAGACTTCCAACCCACTTGGATCGATATTGTCAACTGGGCTGCCAATGGCATATGTGTATAGATTCTCTCCCCCCGCCAGCCCAATCGGATCATTCGTGATATACCGCCCCGTCTCCGGATCGTAGTACCGCCGGAAGTTGTAATGCAGCCCACTCTCCTCATCCTCGTACTGCCCCCAGGGCAATCGCACCTTAACGTCATACCCCCAGCAGCTGGGCGCGAAACGCATCGACAGTGGCTGCGAGCATGCGCTTGGACTTGATGCTGGCCTTGCGCGTCGTATCGAGTCGCAGCAGGTTCATGACGATGTGGCGGACGATGGCCAGGTTGTTGGCGGCGTAGCCGCTGCGTACGCGTGACTGATCCTCGTTGAACTGCACATCCAAACACCAGTGAAGCCGATTCTCCACCTCCCAGTGACTGCGCACGGCCCGTGCAATGCGCTCGGCATCGGCGGGCAGACTGCTGATGTAGAAGAGGCGCTCGGTGCTGGTGTGGCCACCGACCGTGCGCTCGCGTTCGAGCACCGCAAAGCTGGCCAGATCCTGCCAGGCGTCGCTCTGGTAGAGCCGGCCGACGCCCTCATAAGCCCGGCATCGGCGTACTTCGATGCGCCCGTGATCCTGGGTCGTGGTTTCGTGTGTGGAATGGGGCCTTAGGGGGGCTCGGGGATCGAGGCCGGCGAACAGGATCGAATCGTACAGATTCGGATGGTTCTCCTTCACGCACAGCACGTAGTGGGCGCCCCGTTCGCGAATCGTGCGCGCGATCTTTGTCTGCGTTCCCATCGCATCGATCGTCACCACGCAGCCCTCGAGTGCCAGCCTGGCGAGCAGTTCCGGAATGGCGGTGATCTCGTTGGACTTCTCGTCGGTGGCCATCTGGCCCAATACAACGCCCATGCCGGCGGCGAACGCGCTGACCAGATGCAGCGGAGCGGCCTCGGCTTTCGTCTTGCTGCCCGTGCGCCGGCTGGTCTTGCCGTCGATGGCGACAACCGTCTCTTCGGCCAATGCGGGCACCACCATGCCGACCCAGCGTCGGAAGGCGGATTCGAACTCGTCGGGGGCAATCATGCCGAACACGCGCCCCATCGTGTCGTGAGACGGGATGCCGTGCTCAAGCGCGATGAACCCGCGCAACCAGTCGAGCTTGGCTTCGGCCCACAACTCGATGTCGACGAAGTCGTCCACGCCCGAGAGCACCGCACAGACCGCCACCGTCAGCAATTCGGCCAGGTCATGGCGGGTATGGCGCGCACTGCGCGGGTCGGAGATCGAGACGAATACCTGCGTCAGCGGCATGACGTTTCCCATTTTCATCGGATGCCCAAAAAGGCAGGAAACTACACAATTTGGGCCGCGGTGAACAGTCACGTCACGAATTTGTTGCGTTTTAAGAGGGGCGTTTCACTATGCAAAGTAGGTGCGATTGCCCTGGTACTGCCCCGGCAACCGCAACCGGGAGGCGATGACCGGGGCCTCCGCCGTCGCCGCGGGCGTGGTCAGCGTCGCCCGGCCGAAGGCTTCGTAGCGGGCCGCCCAGACGATGCGGCCTTGTTTGTCCGTCGCCTGCAGCGGCGTGCCCAGGTGATCAGGGTGGTAGTAGGCGACGCGGTCCTCCCCGTTGCTGTCTTTGGTCTTCACGAAGAGCAGGCCCGTACCGAACGGGGCCCCCGGCCGGGGGCCGTATTGGGTGGTGATCTGCGGGCCGGTTTGGGCGCTGACGCTGCCGTCGGGGGTCAGGCTGAGAGGCTGTTCGGCTTCCCCGATCAGCCCTTCGTCGGCGTACAGGTAGAGGGTGCGCCTGGCTTGCAGGGTCTGCCCGCTCCGGTCCCGGTACTGCTCCTTCCAGATCCGCCGGTTGAGGGGGTCGTAGCCGTAGCGGGCGATGAGCTGCTCGGCCCCGCCATCGAGGCTCAACCCGATTTCGGTGAGGCGGTGTTGCGCGTCGTAACGGTAGCGGGTGAGCCGGGTGCCCGCTTCGTTCTTCTCGGTGAGGTTGCCTGCGTCGTCGTAGCGGTAGGTCGTGGCGCTGCCACCACTGCCCCGTTGGGTGAGGCGGTTGTTGGCGTCGTAGTGCAGCGGGCCGCTGACTGCGCTGTGGGCCGTGCGGTTGGCCACGGCGTCGAGGCTGAAGGTTTCGGTGTCGCTCCCGAAGAGACCGCCCGTATCGCTGTCGACCCGGGTCAGGCGTTGTTCGACGTCGTGCGTGAAGCGCTCGCTGCGCGTGCTGCTGCCGCCGGCGGTGTCGGTGCGGGTGCGCTGGGTGAGGGCCTGCCGGCTGTCGTACTGGTTGTCCAGGCTGAGCGTGCTCTGCTGGCCGGCGGTCTTGACGCTGAGGTTCTCCAGCTTGAGGAGGCCGTCCACGCGCCGCGTCTGGGTGCTGCCGCCCGGCAGTAGCAGGGTCTGGGGGGCGCTCCCGGTGTAGGCGGTGATGCTGAGGGTGCCTTCGCCGGGAATCGCGATACTTTGCAGTTCGCCGTGGGCGCTGTAGCCGTAGGTGATGGCGGTGCCGTCCGGCCAGGTGAGCTGGGTCTTTTTCCCTGCGGCACTGTAGGCATATCCGTAACTGAGCGTATTTCCTGCCGGGTAGGTGACGGTCTCGCCGGTCTTGCGGCCGGCGTCATCGTAGCTGAGCACCGCACGCGTGCTCTGCTGGCGCAGGGCGTCGCTGTCCGTCCAGGCGGTGAGATGGTCTTCGGCATCCCAGCTGTAGGTGCTGCGCTGGCGCAGGCTGCCGTCGCCGGCCTTGCGGTCGACCTGGATCAGGCGCTGGGCGGCGTCGTAGGTGAAGGTGCTCTGGTTGCCGTTGGGGTCGGTCTTCTCGAGCAGTTTGCCGGCGGCGCTCCAGCGGTAGCGCGTGCGCTGGCCCAGCGGGAGGGTTTCCTGGACGAGCCGATCGGCGCGGTCGTACTCGAAGCGGGTGGTATTGCCCAGGGCGTCGATGAACTGGGTGAGGTTCCCGCGGGCGTCGTAGCGATAGACGCCAGCGCAACGGCACCACCAAAGCGAATTTTTTAGGTGCCCGCGGATCGCTTATCCACATTGCGCACGGCAAGCAACACAGGCTGCCTCAACATCGGCCGCCACCGTCCGGTAGAGCGCTATCCAGGCCCCAATCGCCACGGCCAAGTGAGCGGGATTGCGGTAGACACCCCGCGGCCGTTCAACGAGGTAGAAAAAGGGAATCTTGACCTTCGCTCTATCCGAAAAACGACCTGCTAGCGAGCGCACATGCAAGCCCAGCGAAGGATCAACAAAATTTGGGGGGAAGTAGCACTCTTTGTCGGGGCCGATCCATCTCGGATGGAACTGACTGAAGCTCCACAAACCATATAGATCCTCCAACTCGAACCGCAATTCCTGGTCGCCATTCAGGCGTTTGGCCAGAATGACGCGTTTCTTGTCACCCCGTTTGATGCGTTTCCATCCCGAATCGCGCAATTCAGTGAGCATGCAGGCCGCAACAAAATCCTTCACAGCCTCCGGCTCGTCCTCCACCGGCGGAACGGTTACTGCACCCGAGGCGGCAATCTCATCACGACGCTGCAAGCGCTGATCCACCAGTGCGATACTCCTGTAGCGCCAATTCTGAAAGCTCTCCATCCACCACGCTCTCTCTCGAACATAGCAGGGGTCCAGATGCGGGCGCGTCAGCTCCTCCGCGCCTTTCATCTCGCCGTGAGCACACAATTCGGCTACGGTCTCGTCATACAGCTTATCCAGCCAATTACCCTCGTAGGGAGCCAAGCCATCATAGCCAAAAACATCCGGGCCACTCAGAAGGCATTCATCATAAAATGACTGCCGCGCGAATTCCGTCTCCATCCGGCGGTGCAACGCCACCTCCGCCTCGGTTTCGGCAAATGATTCAATGTGGCGCTCGTCGATCAGGAAATCGTCGAAGCCAGCTTTGATCAAGACTTTTGCATACTCTGGATAGCTCTCGAACCACCGGAAAAGGGCTGATGCGACACAGGCCGAGTAAATCACGATTGAGTCCCTATAGTAAAAATCAAGGCCAGATCAGGGCAGCAGGAAACGCAACACACTGGGCAATGGACCACCAAACGAAGGTTTGGCACCCCGGTAGGGATCAGGTTCTGGCTTGATCCGGGACTCCTCGATCCGCTCGGCCGTGTAAAGTAATACGCCGCCCTCCTCGGGGCAAATCGAGACGTTGTATTGACCTGACCAGCAATCGGCTTTGATGTTGCACGTGGCCTCTTTACACAACTCAAGCAGGAACACCCGTGAATTGCCGGACTGTGGGCGGTACTGTTGGCGACGGCGTCGAGGCTGAAGGTTTCGGTGTCGCCCCCGAAGAGCCCTCCCATGTCGCTGTCGACCCCGGCGCGCGTCAAGCTAGTTGTCGCCTGATTCATGCAGCTCTTTGCTGTTTATTCCCCATGGCAACAACTACGTCTCGCTCGGGATTGAGAGTCACCACGGTGATGGGTGACCAGTCCCGGGTGTTGCCCGTCCAGCGCGCAGGATGGCGCGCTCGGGCCTGGGCATAGAGTGCGTGACGCGCCGCCAGGATCGCGTGATCCTCGCCCGCATGGCGCTGGGCCGGGCTCACGTAGCGGATGCCGCTGTGGCGATGCTCGACGTTGTACCACTGCACGAAACCGCTGGCCCAGGATCGGGCGGCTTCCAGATCCTCGAATCCCCTTGCCGGAAACTCGGGTCGGTACTTGGCCGTGCGGAACAGCGCTTCGGCGTAAGCATTGTCATCGCTGACCCGGGGCCGCGAGTAGGAAGGCTTGATACCCAGCCAGTGGAGCATCGCCAGCACCGTGGTGGCCTTGAGCGTCGCGCCGTTGTCGCCGTGCAGGATGGGCTTGTCCGCCAGGGCGGCGATCCCTTCAGCCAGCGCCGTGCGACGCACCAGATGGGCGGCATGTTCGGCGGCGTCGGTGCCGTGCACTTCCCAGCCGACGATCTTGCGGCTGTAGAGATCCAGGATCAGATACAGATGGAACCAGCGCCCGGCTACCGTGGCCGGCAGATAGGTCATGTCCCAGCACCACACCTGGCGCGGTGCGGTGGCGATGTGGGTGCTCGGTGGGCGAGAGGCTGCGGGGGCTTTGGCACGCCCCCGATGCGTCGTCTGGCCCGCTTCGCGCAGGAGGCGGTGGAAGGTCGATTCGCTGGCCAGATAGACGCCTTCGTCGGCCAGCATCGGAACGATGCGCGCTGGCGGCAGGTCGGCAAAGCGGGCGTCGTTGGCTACCTGCAAGAGCGCATGCCGCTCCGCCTCGGTGAGGGCGTGGGCAGGCCGGGGGCGCAGCGTTGCCGGTCTGAGGTCCCCGCGCACGAGGCCGTCCTCACGTTTCCAGCGCTGCAGCGTACGCAGCGTGATGCCCGCCACCTTGCAGGCCGCGTCAAGACGCGCCCCGGCGTGCTGGGCGGCTTCAATGTTCCGGACCTTCATCCGGCGATCTTCCAGGCCGATCATGCGTCCTCGTCCCTGTCCTTCGGAAAGATCGCCTCGAGCTTTTTTGAAAGCACCAGCAGGGCTGCCGCCTCCGCCAGGGCCTTCTCCTTGCGGCGCAATTCCCGCTCGAGCTCCTTGATGCGACGCCGATCCTGCTTGGTCTGCAAGGGACTGGCACGGGCCTCCTCGGGTGTTGCCAAGGCTTGCGTGGCTGCCTGACGCCATTGGGCTAGATCCTGCGGATAAACCCCGTGCTCCCGGCACCAGGCATTCCGGGCCGTCTCATCGAGGGCCGCGGTGGTGAGCACCGCCTCGAACCGGGCCGCCGCTGTCCAGGCCCGCTCGCGAGCGGGCCTGGACAGCGCATCACTGCGCCAACGCTCCAGCGTCGCTACGCCCACGCCGATCTCACGCGCAACGGCCTCCACCGTCGCGCTCTCCGGCGGCAACAATCTCGCCACCGCCCTATCCTTGAATTCCTGTCCGTATCGCGCCACGTCGTTCTCTCATCATCGCCCCCGAATTTAGGATTCTATCGAGGCGACAACTATTCTGACGCGGGGGGACCCGGGTCAGGCGTTGTACTTACGGCAAGAGCCGGCTCTGTATAGCGCAACCAACCCTTTTTCCGTTGCAGGGACGAAGGCCGGCACCATGCACCATCCATTTCAGACCATACTGGTAGCCCGTGCCGCGAAGCAGCGGCAATCACTGCAACGCATACGCCCTTTCGAAGAACTCCTTCCGAGTCTCAAGGTGATACTGCCCCTTGTCGTCACGCATGAAAAAGTATTCGCCGTTCACGTCATAGTAGGTGTTACTCTTAATCGGTCGAACGGGAGTCGTTTCTCTCCATCCTCGCGGTAGCTTGCCATATTCCAACCGACTCAACGTGTAGTCGGTTGATGTGTTTGACCAGCCTTGAAGCGCCCACACTACACTCACTACGTTGCCCTTCTTGTCGACTTCAACAATATCGATAGAGCTAAATTGCACACCCTTCTCATCACAGTGGTGGCCTGATGAGAGGCAGAAGACCGGTCCCATGTCGCTTGCACCGACAATACTTAGACCCCATTTTTTTATACATGCTGACAGCAATAGGCTCGAGAGAATCAAGACCACCAGCAGAAACCGGCTGAACAACTGCTTCATTTTCCGCACCCACAGTTGTTCTTTACAAAATCAGCAATTTGAACAAAATTGCTCACATCTTTCCCAGTGAGTGCACTTTTCAGGTAATCCTGAAACATCTGCCCCTGCTGCTCCGGGTTTGCCTCCTTGAACATGTTCAGCATGGCAGTGGGATCTGGCGATGGACTGTAATTGTAAGGGTCAGACAAATCCAGTGAATAGCCTATCTGTAAACCAATACTGCGTACCGTCACATAAACCCCATTACTACGCTGCAATTGGTGCAGAGATTCGTGTCCCAAGATACTGGCAACGCTAGTGTCAGCCAAATTCAACGGACCATCCGGGTTACCACCTGTGAAATAGTCCTTAGGGAAGGACATGAAACCTCCGTTGAGCGAGATAGCGCGGCTAGTATCACCCCACTTACGGACGTTGACGTCGAATGTCGGCGGAATTTTATCGAGGCACGTCCCGAAGTGCTGCTTAAGAAATGATGTTTCATTGTCGGAGAGTGGACGCAAACCAATCGGATCAATCTGCGTCAAAGGATTGGCATTCACATAGGCATAGCCATTCACCCCACCCTCCAGTCCAATCGGATCCCGCGTCACATACCGCCCCGTCTCCGGATCATAGTACCGCCGGAAGTTGTAATACAGCCCACTCTCCTCATCCTCGTACTGCCCCGGCAACCGCAACCGGGAGGCGATGACCGGCGCCTCCGCCGTCGCCGCGGGCGTGGTCAGCGTCGCCCGGCCGAAGGCTTCGTAGCGGGCCGCCCAGACGATGCGCCCGGCCTTGTCCGTCGCCTGCAGCGGCGTGCCCAGGTGGTCATGGTGGTAGTAGGCGATGCGGTCCTCGGGAAGTTCGAGGTCGAAAATAAATTAACCAACTAGCCAATATTAACCTACAAGGTTAATATTGATCTATGGAGAAACAGACCCCACATTGCAAGCTGGCCGATGTGAAGGCCTTCGTTGAAGCCGGCAAGGTTCGTACAACGAATTCTGCCCGGCTGGGCGCTACGGCGTTGGGCCTGAACTATGGCGGCATGCTGGATGTCGTGATGGCGCTGACGCCAGCGGATTTTTACAAGAGCATGACGACGCATGCCGATCACACGGTCTGGCAAGACGTGTACCGTCCAAGTACGCAAGTGGGTGATGTGTATCTAAAGCTGACGGTTGTTGATGATGTGTTGATCGTGTCTTTCAAGGAGTTGTGATCATGAGATGTCCCGTTTGTGGCGCGGCAGAGCTGATCCACGATACCCGCGACCTGCCCTACGTATACAAAGGCGAGGCCACCGTGATTCCTGCGGTGACTGCCGATTTTTGCCCGGCGTGCGATGAGTCCATTACAGACGCGGCAGAAACGGAGCGTGTCATGCGCGAAATGCAGGCGTTCAACCGGCAAGTGAACGCAGCCATCGTCGATCCGGGCTTTATCGTCAGCGTGCGCAAAAAACTCGATCTTGGCCAGCGCGAGGCCGGCGAGATTTTTGGCGGTGGTGTTAACGCGTTTTCGCGCTATGAAAACGGGAAGACCAAACCGCCGCTGGCCCTGGTGAAGCTGCTTAAGCTGTTGGATCATCATCCGGATTTGCTCAATGAAGTGAGAGCTGCATAAGAAGCTCTAACAAAATTAGCCTTCCGCGGATTTCAATTTTCGCCAGCAAATGAGGCTGCAGGCGATCTTGATAAAGGCTTCGTGAATGAGCGCCAATCGCTCCGATCGAACCGCAGGCGTCGGTAATTGTGGAGCCAACCGATGGTCTGCTCGACGACCCAGCGGGTTTTACCCAGCCCACTGCCGTGCGGGGTATTACGCCGTGCGATCTCGGTCTTGATGCCTTGGGCGTGCAGGGGCCGATGGTACTTGTCGTGATCGTAGCCGCGGTCGGCCTGGATGATGTGGGGCTTGGAGAGCGGTCGCCCCCGCTTGCCACGAATAGGCGGCACCGACAGCCCACCTGTTTCAGCACTCACCACTGCCCCGCCTTAATTTGCCTTTCGATGTCCAGAATGTCTTGCCAACCGTAGCCCTGACCAGAGATGGCATCGTGGCATATCCGTTGCTGCTGGTCATTGAGTCCAGCCTGTGCAGCGGCTTGCCTGGCCTACTTGTTTGGGGCCCTGTTATTGCCGGGCATTCCACCGTTGCCACCACCCCTTTTTATCGGACAAGTGCCGCCGACTTCGTCGTCCTTGGCCTTGCTAAACAGGACCGAATCGAGCCAATCGCCCGCGACCACGCCGGCAGCATTGCCCAGCTTGCCGCCAATGAAGGCACCGGGGACGCCACCACCTGCAGGAAATATCGCTTCTCCGACGAAGGTAGCGCCAATTCGGCCGCTCCACGCCCCAACTAAGCCAAGGCTCGTACCAAGGGCACTCAACCCAAAGGGGTCTGTGTATCGCAGCGGGTTCCCCCCGACATAGGCATAGGTATTGATGCCACCCGCCAACCCAATCGGATCACGTCCGTCGCCTGCAGCGGTGTGCCCAGGTGGTCATGGTGGTAGTAGGCGATGCGGTCCTCTCCGTTGCTGTCTTTGGTCTTCACGAAGAGCAGGCCCGTGCCGACCGAGCCGGGACACCGAACCCACTGCTTCGCGAGGTCAGGCCGCCAGATTACACCGGAGCGCGTCCGCGCCCTAAGTGGGTATGAGCGCAGGAGTCAGAACTTTATCCAGCCCTGTCCAACGACGATCAACCGAAGCCCGCCTGCCATGGCATACCAGCGAACGATATAAAAACAAAAAAGCCCTGAAAAATCAGGGCTTTTCGTTCAAACAATGGCGGAAAGGGAGGGATTCGAACCCTCGATACGGAGAACCGTATACCGGATTTCGAGTCCGGCGCATTCGACCACTCTGCCACCTTTCCGCTCGAAGGGCGCCATTATATAGCACTTATCAGAAAAAGCCAGCTATTCGGCGATTTTTGTTTGTGCTGCGGTAAATTCCTCGTAAGCCCGTACGGCCTCTGCCGCATACATCAGGTTCGGCCCTCCTCCCATGTAGGTACAGATGGCCAGAGTCTCCATCAACTGTTCCCGAGTCACGCCTAGCCGGATCAAGGCCTTGACGTGGAAACCGATGCAGCCATCGCATCGGGCAGCCACCCCGATCGCCAGCGCAATGAGCTCCTTCTGCAGCGCAGTCAATGCCCCCGCCTTCATCGACTCCTTGGCCAGTGTGTTGAAGGCACTCATGGTTTCCGGGATGTCGGCTCGCAGCGTGGCGAGCCCCTTGGAAAGATCACCGGTAATTTGAGTGAAAGATTTGCTGCTCATGGAGGGCCTCCAACAATTAGTACATTAACAAGTTCTAATATATAGGATGAGCCCAGCTCTGAAAACCGGGCAGACGCATGCCCGCCCGGCTTTTTTTCATTACTGCGCAGCCTGAAGCACAGTCAGCCCGCCCATGTAGGGCTGCAGCGCAGTCGGAATACGCACCGAACCATCGGCCTGCTGGTAATTCTCGAGGATTGCCACCAAGGTACGACCAACCGCCAGACCAGAGCCATTGAGGGTCGCCAGCGTTTCATTCTTGCCCTGGGCGTTCTTGAAGCGGGCCTGCATGCGGCGGGCCTGGAAGCTCTCGAAACAGGAGCAGGACGAGATCTCGCGATAAGTGTTCTGGGCCGGCAACCATACTTCCAGATCGTAGGTCTTGGCGGAGCCGAAGCCCATGTCGCCGGTGCACAGGACGATCTTGCGGTACGGCAGTTCGAGCTTCTGCAGAATGGCCTCGGCGTGGCCGGTCAGTTCTTCCAGCGCCACCCAGGCGTTTTCGGGCTTTTCGATACGCACGAGCTCGACCTTGTCGAACTGGTGCTGGCGGATCATCCCGCGAGTATCCCGACCATAGCTGCCGGCTTCGGAGCGGAAGCACGGCGTATGGCAGACGAACTTCATCGGCAGCGCATCGGCCGGCACGATCTCGTCGCGAACGATGTTGGTCACCGGCACTTCGGCGGTCGGGATCAGGTAGAACTTGCTGCCGTCGGCCTTCGGCACCGCGAACAGGTCTTCCTCGAACTTGGGCAGCTGGCCGGTGCCGTACATGCTGTCGGCGTTGACCAGGTACGGCGCGTAGAGCTCAGTGTAGCCATGCTCACCGGAGTGAGTGTCCACCATGAACTGGGCCAGGGCACGGTGCAGACGGGCCAGACCGCCCTTCATCAGCGTGAAGCGGGCCCCAGAAATCTTCACCGCGGTCTCGAAATCCAGCCCACCCAGGCGAGCGCCGATGTCCACGTGGTCGCGCACTTCGAAATCGAAGCTCGGCACTGTACCCCAGCGGCTCACCTCAACGTTGTCCTCTTCGGAACGGCCGACCGGCACGCTTTCGTGGGGCAGGTTGGGCAGGCCCGCAAGAAAGGCATTGAAGCGCTCCAGCAACTCAGCGAGGGCCGCCTCGTTGGCCTTCAGCTCGTCGCCGATGCCTGCCACCTCAGCCAGCACCGCGGAGGCGTCCTCGCCCTTCCCCTTCAGCTGACCGACCTGCTTGGACAGGGTGTTGCGACGAGCCTGGAGTTCCTGGGTACGCGTCTGTCGCTCCTTGCGCTCATCCTCGAGGGCCTGGAAGGCGGCCACGTCGAGCGTCATTCCACGCGTTGCCAAACGCTCTGCAACAAAGTCCAGGCGGGTACGCAGCAATTGCACATCAAGCATGGGAATCCCTATTCAAATCAGAATCTAGCAGATCTGGAAGCCGATTTCGGAAAATGCCGAACACGACCTCCGGTTTTCAGTTATATTGCAGCGCAACATCTTCTGCACTGCCCGAGATACCAGACACAATAGAAATCAAGAAGTTAATAGCTCGCTCCGAGTCAAAGTCTTCTTGATTTAACGAACTCACCGGTCACAATTAAAGAAAAGGCGTCCGCAGACGGCGCTGTTTTTCTGAGACCAAATCCATTGAAGGAGACACACCAATGTTGTCCATCCGCGACTGCCTGGATTACTGCGACCTGACCGACGAAGACGTTGCCATCATCGCCGAACACCATGACATTCCCGAAGTGGCGGCCGCCCAGATTGCCTGCGGGCTGGTCCAGACCCGTGAGGGAACGCTGATGTTGACCCAATTCATGCGCGAGTTGGTGGACGAAGCGGAGGAAAGCGGCGATCGCAGCCGGGCGCAGCGTTTCCGCGCAGCCCGCGACCGCTTCATCGCCAACCATCCGATCTCGCACTAAGCACTACCGTCGCCTGCGCGGACCTCATAGTCCCGATCCAGTTCGCGCAGGCGGGCCAGTTTTTCGGCAATCTTCGCTTCCATGCCCCGGTCGGCCGGTACGTACCAGCCCGGCTTCGCCATCCCCTCCGGAAAGTAGTTCTCCCCCGCCGCATAGGCGCCCGGCTCGTCGTGGGCGTAACGGTAGGCCTTGCCGTAACCCAGTTCCTTCATGAGCTTGGTGGGCGCATTGCGCAGGTGGATAGGCACCGGACGCGACACATCCTCAGCTACAAATTTTCGCGCCGCATTATACGCCTTGTATACCGCGTTCGATTTGGCCGCGCAGGCCAGGAAGACCACCGCTTGGGCCAGCGCCAGCTCGCCTTCCGGAGAGCCGAGCCGCTCATACGTGGAGCAGGCGTTCAGGCAGATTTCCAGCGCCCGCGGATCAGCCAGGCCGATGTCCTCGATCGCCATACGCACCAGGCGCCGCCCCATGTAAAGCGGCTCGGCGCCACCGTCGAGCATGCGGCACAGCCAGTACAGCGCGGCGTCCGGATCAGAGCCGCGCACCGATTTGTGCAGCGCCGAGATCTGGTCGTAGAAGGCTTCGCCGCCCTTGTCGAAACGGCGCAGGTTGCGCGATAGCGCCTCGTCGATGAAGGCCGGCGTAACCGGATTGACGCCGGCCGTCGTCGCGGCCGTCTGCACCTGCTCAAGCAGGTTGAGCATGCGCCGGGCGTCGCCGTCGGCAAAACCAGTCAGGCGATCGCGGGCATCGTCCTCGAAAACCAGTTCTGGACATGCAAAGACGCGGGCCCGCTCGAAGAGCTCGCCCAGCTCCTCGGCATTCAAGGGCTCTAGCACATAGACCGCGGCCCGCGACAGCAGCGCCGAATTCACCTCGAAGGACGGATTCTCGGTGGTCGCCCCGACCAGCGTGACCAAGCCCTGCTCCACGTAGGGCAGGAAGGCGTCCTGCTGGGCCTTGTTGAAGCGATGCACCTCGTCGACGAAGAGGATCGTGTGGCGCCCGCGGGTGCGCGCCACCTCGGCCTGGGCGATCGCCTCGCGGATGTCTTTGACGCCCGAGAACACCGCCGACAGCGCCGTGAATTCCGCGTCGAAGGATTTCGCCATCAGGCGCGCCAGCGTCGTCTTGCCGACGCCCGGCGGGCCCCACAGGATCATCGAGTGCGGCTTGCCAGACTGGAAAGCCAGCGCCAGCGGCTTGCCCGGCCCGAGCAGGTGCTTCTGGCCAATGACCTCGGTGATCGTCTTGGGCCGCATGGCCTCCGCCAGCGGCATGCGCGGCGGGTCGAGGGCGTCGAAAAGATCAGCCATGAAGGATTTGCGGGCTCACTCGCCGACCAGGTCGGCGCCCTTCGGCGGCACGAAGCGGAACAGCCCGGCATCCAGCGCCGGATTGCGCTCCATGTGGCCGAAGTTCAGCGACGTGGTTTGGCCAAAGTTGTCGTTGAGGATCATCGCTTTCAGCTGCCCTCCGGCAAAGCCCATGCGAATGCGCTCGAAGCTGCTGTCACTGGCCTTCGGCGTCGCCTCAACCCATTCCAGGCCGTCGGCGCTGCCGGCATCCTTCAACACGAAGTTCTTGTCGAGGGAGTTGTCACCGGCCAGGATCGCCGCCGGAGTCGTGCCGAGGGCCTGGCCGAGCTTCTTGGTGGTGACCTGGTTGAGCTCCTGGTCGTAGGCCCACAGCTTGCTGCCGTCGCCCACCAGCAACTGGGCGTAGGGCTTCTCGTAGGTCCACCGGAACTTGCCGGGACGCGCAAAGGCAAAGGTACCGGCGGCCTGCTGGGGCTTGCGGCCCGATTTGGACATAACCTGCTGAGTGAAACTACCCTTGGCGCTGCGGGTGCCTTCCATGAACTGCTTGAGTTGGCCCAGCGCATCGGCACGGGCCGAACCGGCTGCAAGCAGCAACGCGAGCCCGAGGGCGCGCAGGGTGTGGGTACGGCGGATCATCATTCTCCTTCGCGGGCTGGAGCAACCACTTCCCGGTTGCCATTGGAGCCCATCGGCGTGACCAAGCCGGAGCGCTCCATCTGTTCGATCAGGCGTGCTGCACGGTTGTAACCGATGCGCAGATGGCGCTGGACCAGGGAAATCGACGGCCGGCGGGTCTTGACGACGATCTCCACGGCCTGGTCGTAGAGCGGGTCGGCCTCGCTGCCCTCCCCACCTTCGCCACCGCCTAGCAGATCGCCGCCCTCTTCTTCGGATGGCGTCAGCACGCCTTCGATGTAGTCCGGCTCGCCGGTGGACTTGAGGAACTCGACCACCTTGTGGACCTCATCGTCCGCCACGAAAGCGCCGTGGGCGCGGGTCGGCAGGCCGGTGCCCGGCGCCAGGTAGAGCATGTCACCCATGCCCAGCAGGCTCTCCGCGCCCATCTGGTCGAGAATGGTACGGGAGTCGATCTTGCTGGAAACCTGGAAGGCCATGCGGGTCGGGATGTTGGCCTTGATGAGGCCGGTGATGACATCCACGCTGGGGCGCTGGGTGGCGAGGATCAGGTGGATGCCGGCGGCACGGGCCTTTTGTGCCAGGCGTGCGATGAGCTCCTCGATTTTCTTGCCGACGACCATCATCAGATCGGCCAGTTCGTCGATGACCACAACGATGTAGGGCAGCTTGTCGAGGGGTTCGGGACTGTCAGGGGTGATCGAGAACGGGTTCTTCAGAGGCGCACCAGCCTTGACAGCTTCGGCCACCGCCTTGTTGTAGCCGGCCAGGTTGCGCACGCCGACCGCCGACATCAGCTTGTAGCGCTTCTCCATCTCCGCCACGCACCAGTTGAGCGCGTTGGCGGCGTGCTTCATGTCGGTGACGACCGGCGCCAGCAGGTGCGGAATGCCCTCGTAGATGGACAGTTCGAGCATCTTCGGATCGACCAGGATCAGGCGTACGTCGGCCGGCTCGGACTTGTAGAGCAGAGACAGGATCATCGCATTGATACCCACCGACTTGCCCGAACCGGTGGTACCCGCCACCAGCAGGTGCGGCGTCTTGGCGATGTCCGCCACCAGCGGCTGGCCGCCGATGTCCTTGCCCAGCGCCACGGTCAGCGGCGAGGTCATGTCGTGGTAAGCGCGGGAGCCGAGGATCTCCGACAGGCGCACGGTCTGGCGCTTGGAATTGGGCAGTTCCAGCGCCATGCAAGCCTTGCCCGGCACCGTCTCGACGACCCGGATGCTGACCAGCGACAGCGCCCGCGCCAGATCCTTGGCCAGATTGACGACCTGGCTACCCTTCACGCCGACCGCCGGTTCGATCTCGAAACGGGTAATCACCGGGCCCGGATAGGCCGCCAGCACTTTCACCTCAACGCCGAAATCGGCCAGTTTGCGCTCAATCAGGCGGGACGTGAATTCCAGCGTCTCGACGGAAGGTGGCTCCACGTCGTGGGACGGCTCATCGAGCAAAGACAGCGGCGGCAACGTACCACCGGGCAGTTCGGTAAAGAGATGCGGCTGCCGCTCCTTCTCGACCCGCTCCGACTTCTCGACCTTCACCACCGCAGGCTCGATGCGGACCGGGGGCGGAGGCTCGACCTCCTCCTTTTTGCGCTTGGTTTCTACCACCTCCTCGCGCTTCTGCGCCACCTCGCGACCGACACGACGGTCCTCCCAGGTCTGGAAGCCGTTGGTGGCAAAGATCCACAGCCGCTCCAGGCCGGTGCCGAGCAGTTCGGATGCCTCGACCCAGCTCACCCCTGAGAACAGGCTCAGGCCACCCGCGATCGTACCGAGCAACAACAGCGTTCCACCAGTGAAGCCCAGGTATTGCAGTACCAGATTGCCGAGTTCGATGCCAATCACGCCACCGGGATCGAGAGGCAGCGCTGCCTTGATTGAGTGGAAGCGCATCGCTTCCAGCCCGCTGCTGGCGATCAACACCATCAGGAATCCGACGACGACGATGAGCAGGGAGCGCCGGTCGGCCCCGAACACCAGCTTCAAGCGCCGGAAGCCGATAGCCAGGCCGAAGCCAAGGAACGCCACCCACCACCAGGCCGACACGCCGAACAGGTAGAGCAGCAGATCCGACAGCCACGCGCCGAAACGACCGCCCGGATTGCTGACGCGCTCCACCTGCACGGCGTGGGACCAGCCGGGATCGGCCTTGGAATAGCCGAACAGGATCATCGAGAAATACAGGGCCAGTACGCCGAGGAACAGCCAGCGGGCTTCCTGCAACAGGCTGGCGATCTTTTCGGGCAGCGGAAGCGGGCGGGTGGAGGGAAGTTCTGACATGGTTCGGCGAGGGTCGGGCACTACGGAAGCGATACCAAAAAAGCAAAAGCGCGGCTCGTCGCCGCGCTTCGATTATAAACCAGGGTCTCTGGTCGTCCCTTCCCCTTCCGTTTGAGAATACGTAAGGAAGGATTTCCTGACCAGTCACAAGTCGTAGATCTTTTCTCTCAGGATCACACCGCCGTCGGTTTCCTCGATCAGGCCGCGCAGCCCCAGGTCCTTCATGACCCGGCTGACCATCTCGCGGGAAGCTCCGATCATCTTGGCGATGTCCTGCTTGGAGATTTTCTTCTTCACCACCTTCACACCATCGATCTCCTCCGACATCTCGAGGAGCAGGCGCGCCACCCGGCCATAGACGTCCATCAGCGCCAGACTCTCGATCTTGCGGTCCGCGTCGCGCAGACGGCGGGTGAGATTGCACATGACGTGCCAGGAAAGCTCGAAATTCTCCTGCATCAGGCGCTTGAAGTCGGACTTGGCGATCGTGACCAGATCGGACGGAGCCACCGCCACCACCGACGCGGAACGAGGGCTGTCATCCAGCACGCCCATTTCACCGAACATTTCCCCTTGCCCCAGGATTGTCAGGATCACTTCGCGGCCATCCTCGTCGCTGACCATCACCTTCAGGTTGCCGGTCAGCACGAAATACACGAAATCGGTACGGTCGCCTTCATGAACGACGGCAGCCCCCCGCGCTACGCGGCGCATCATCGCCACGCGTGCCACGGTAGCCAGCCGCTCGTCGCTCAGGCCCTGGAAGATCGGGAAGGTCCTCAGGGCAATGGTAGACACTGAGCTGGTGACGGTCATAAGGCCTCTCCTCGGCGGGACACTGATATTAATTTCTCGGCGACGTGACAAAATTGTCGTTCAACTTCTGAGATTAAGTATAAATCAAACTGACGTCATATCACCCTCGGCGGTGATGCCAAGCGGTGCTTCGCCCCACAAATCCCAAAGCGGGCGGGAACCTCGGGCCTTATAATCGGTCTTCCTCGCCTTACGGACAAGAAAGACCCACGAAGATGGCTACCCGACACATCAAGCTCCTGATCCTCGGCTCCGGCCCCGCCGGCTACAGTGCCGCCGTCTATGCCGCCCGCGCCAACCTGAACCCCGTGCTGATCACCGGCATCGCCCAAGGCGGCCAGCTGATGACCACCACTGAAGTGGACAACTGGCCCGCCGATGCAGATGGGGTGCAGGGCCCGGAACTGATGGCCCGCTTCGAGAAGCACGCACTGCGTTTCAACACGGAAATGATCTTCGACCACATCCACACTACCCACCTGGCGGAAAAACCGATCCGCCTGGTCGGCGATGCGGGCGAGTACACCTGCGACGCGCTGATCATCGCCACCGGCGCCAGCGCCCAGTACCTGGGCCTGCCGTCCGAGGAAGCCTTCTCCGGCAAGGGCGTGTCGGCCTGCGCCACCTGTGATGGCTTCTTCTACCGCAATCAGGAAGTCGCCGTTGTCGGTGGCGGCAACACCGCCGTCGAGGAAGCCCTATACCTGGCCAACATTGCCAGCAAGGTCACCCTCGTGCATCGCCGCGACAAGTTCAAGGCCGAACGCATCCTCGTGGACAAGGTCCATGAGAAGGTCGCCGCCGGCAAGATCGAGCTTGCCCTTGACTCCACGCTGGACGAAGTGCTCGGCGACAAGACCGGCGTCACCGGCATGCGCATCAAGAGCGTGAAAACCGGTGAAACCCGCGACATCGAGCTGAAGGGCGTATTCATCGCCATCGGCCACAAGCCCAATACCGACATCTTCGAAGGCCAGCTGGAGATGGAGAACGGCTACATTGTCACCAAGGGTGGCCGTGAGGGCAACGCCACCGCCACCAGCGTGCCGGGCGTGTTCGCCGCCGGCGACGTGCAGGACCACATCTACCGCCAGGCGGTCACCAGCGCCGGCACCGGCTGCATGGCCGCGCTCGACGCCGAGCGCTACCTGGACGGCCTGGGCCTGGCTGGCTAGAACGGCCCGCATGCCCCCTAACGGACCGGGGTAACCCGGTCCGTTTCCATTTGGATCTCCGCATTTCACCACCATGGCCAAGGACAAGCGCCCCGCCGGACTCGACGCCCTCAAGGCGATCCGGCACCAGGTACCGAACAGCACGCTGAAGACGATCATCGCCCGTCCCGTGGCAGCGCCGGCACGCCCGACGGCAATGGAGCTGCCCCCCGAAGACGACGCGACCTTCTTCCGCAAACAGGTCGGCGTGCTGCAAGCCGTACGCGGCCAGGACCGGGCCGAGATCAACAAGCCCAAGCCTGTCCCAAAGCCCCGCCCGCAGATCATCGAGCCGGAGCCGGAAAGACCGTGCAGGCCCCGGCGCATCGACGAAAACGATCCCTCCGCAGTGTTCCGCGCGGCTCTCGGCGACATCGCCCCGATCAAGGACTTCAACCGCGTCGACCTGAGCGGCCAGCGCCAGCAGGCCAATCCCCAGGTCCGCGCGCTTGAGGGCTGGGAAGCCCCCGCAGCCGCCGTCGACGAGCGCACACTGCACGACCCCGCAGAACTGTTCCGCCACGTCGCCGGCAAGGTCGCACCCCTGAAGGACAAGAACCTGGCTGCGGTGGCCAAGCCAACACCCGCGCCCCTGCCGCGCAAGCGCGAAGAGGATGAGCGGGAAGTCCTGCGCGAAGCGCTGGAAACCCCGTTGAGCTTCGAAGACCGCCTCGACATGGGCGACGAAGCCGCCTATCTGCGCGTCGGGATGCCGCGCCGGGTCCTCACCGACCTGCGCCGCGGGCGCTGGGTGGTACAGGGCGAACTCGACCTGCACGGCCTGACCCGCGACGAAGCTCGCGCAGCCCTCTCCCATTTCATCGCCCAAGCCGTGCTGCAGGGCCGCCGCTGCCTGCGGGTAATCCACGGCAAGGGCCACGGTTCGCCGGGCCGCATCCCGGTCCTCAAGCACCTGTCCCGTGGCTGGCTGGCCCAGCGCGAAGACATCCTTGCCTTCTGTCAGGCCCGCCCCCATGACGGTGGCGACGGTGCGCTGCTGGTACTGCTGCAAGCCGGAAGCGCCACGCGCAGCTGACGCCTCGTCCGGCGCTTCCAGGCCACGCAATCCCCCGGAAAATCCGCTTTTATTTCAGTAAGTTCTAATACGCTTAAGTAGATTCCGGGGTTTTCGCCGCTTTCTTCAAAGCTATTCGGCGATTCTTGCCCGCCGTCAATTTTTTTCCGTGTCCGCCCCCCTACAGTGCGCTGCGACAGATTGCCGCAGGGGCAGAGCGCCATGACCGGCGCCCCTCCCCGCCTGGTCTGGAAATGCAGCCCGCATTGCGCGGCCCGCTCGCACTCAGCTTAGGGACATACGGAGACCATCTACAATGAGTATCGAAGACATCAAGCACGACGACGCCAGCCCCGTTCCGGCTCGCCGCAGGTTTCTGAACTCTGCCGCCCTCGCAGGCCTGGCCGGGGCCGGCCTGTCTGTCGGCTTGTCCGCCTGCAAGCAGGAAGCCGCCGCCCCTGCCGCCGGTGCGCCGGCTGCTGCACCGGCCGCCCACGGCGCCGGTGAATACGGCAAGTATGAAGTGCCCCCCGGCCAACTCGACGAATACTATTCCTTCTCCAGCGGCGGCCATTCCGGCGAAGTGCGTATCTACGGCATGCCGTCCGGCCGCCTGTTCAAGCGCATCCCGGTCTTCAACATGGACTGCCTGGTCGGCTGGGGCATCACCAACGAGTCCAAGGCCATCATCGGCACCAAGCCGGATGGCAGCCTCAAGTACCACACCGGCGACACCCACCACGTACACCAGTCTTACGTGGATGGTATGTACGACGGCAAGTACATGTTCGTGAACGACAAGATCCACGGCCGCCTGGCACGTATCCGCATGGATACGATGGAGACGGACAAGATCACCGAGCTGCCGAACGTCCAGGGCTTCCACGGCACCTTCCCGGACAAGCGCGACCCGGTGGACGAAAAGATCAACCACACCACCCGCGTGTTCTGCGGCTCCGAGTTCTCCATTCCGTTGCCCAATGACGGCAACGACATGACCGATCCGACCAAGTACCACTCGCTGTTCACCTGTGTGGATTCGGAATCGATGGAAGTGCGCTGGCAGGTGCTGATCGACGGCAACTGCGACCTGGTCGCCACCTCCTACGATGGCAAGCTGGCCGCCACCAACCAGTACAACACCGAGATGGGCGCCCACTACCAGGACATGATGTCCTCCGAGCGCGACGCCTGCCTGTTCTTCAACGTCGCCCGCATCGAGGAAGCCGTCAAGGCCGGTAAGACCAAGACCTACGGCAGTTCCAAGGTGCCCGTGGTGGACGGCACCAAGGCCGCCAACCAGGATCCGAAGACCGCCCTCACCTGCTACGTGCCGATCCCGAAGAACCCCCATGGCGTCAATGCCAGCCCGGACGGCAAGTACTTCGTGTGCTCCGGCAAGCTGTCCCCCACCGCCAGCGTCATCCAACTGGATCTGGTGCTGAAGTGGTTCGACGGCGACCTGAAGGACCCGCGCGACTCCGTCGTCGGCGAACCGGAAATCGGCCTCGGCCCCCTGCACACCGGCTTCGACAACAAGGGCAACGCCTACACCACCCTGTTCCTCGACAGCCAGATCGTGAAGTGGAACGTGGAAGCGGCCATCCAGTCCTTCAAGGGCGACAAGAATGCCAAGGTCGTGCTCGACCG
Source organism: Zoogloea sp. JDB1 (assembly GCF_056724025.1). Taxonomy (NCBI): domain Bacteria; kingdom Pseudomonadati; phylum Pseudomonadota; class Betaproteobacteria; order Rhodocyclales; family Zoogloeaceae; genus Zoogloea; species Zoogloea sp. JDB1. The sequence continues at coordinate 3,018,831 of NZ_CM161496.1, read as the reverse complement.
CGTGGACGTGCAATACCAGCCCGGCCACGGCTTCACCTCGATGGGCGAGACCAAGGCGCCGGACGGCAAGTACTTCCTGTCCGACAACAAGTTCTCCAAGGACCGCTTCCTGCCGGTCGGCCCGCTGCACCCGGAAACTGCCCAGCTCATCGACATCAGCGGCGACAAGATGAAGGTGGTGGCCGACCATGCCGTGTATTCCGAGCCCCATGACTCCATCATCGTCAAGCGCGAGCTGATCAAGACCCGTCAGGTCTACAACCTGGACGACTTCCCCAACTCAATCAAGGACCCGAAGGAGTCCGGCGTCGAGCGCAAGGGGAACAAGGTCACCGTCAAGATGGTGTCCCAGGCGCCAGCGTTCAGCCTGCCGGAATTTACCGTCAAGAAAGGCGACGAAGTCACCATCATCCTCACCAACCTGGACAAGGTCGAAGACTTGACCCACGGCTTTGCGATTCCGAAGTACGACATCAACTTCATCGTGAACCCGCAGGAAACCAAGTCCGTCACCTTCAAGGCCGACAAGCCGGGCGTCTATTGGTGCTATTGCACGAACTTCTGCCACGCTTTGCACCTCGAAATGCGTAGCCGGATGATCGTGGAGAAGTAAGCCCGCCGGCAAACCGTTCCTTATCGAAGAAGTAATTTGGGGAGACGTCCGCGTCTCCCTTTTTTTTGCTCCTGCAATCGGCATGCAAGGTCGCGCCGGACAAGGCTCTGCGGCAAATTGACCCAGCTTAAGGCGCCTCCCGCCACAGATCCTCACAATTTGCCGACATCCTGATCGATCGGAGTCACCGATGTTCGCCCTGCGCGCCCTGCGCCGCTTTCTCCCCGCCCTGGCCGGACTCGTCGTCGCCAGCGCGGCCCATGCCAACACCTACGAGGTCAAGCTCCCCCCCGAACTGGGCACGTCGCCGAAGATGTGCGACTACGCACCGTGCTCGGAGGTCATGCCCGGCGCCACCAGCTTCTCGGAACGCAAAGGCCAACCACCCTTCGTCGAAGCCTACAAGGACGACGGCGGCCAGAAGAAGCTCCTCGGCTACGTGATGCTGTCCACCGACATCACCGACACCCCGGCTTACTCCGGCAAGCCGGTGGTGACGCTGATCGGCATGGACACCACCGGCAAGTTTGTCGGCGTGAAAATCCTCAAGCACTCCGAGCCGATCCTGCTGCTCGGCATTCCCGAATCCTCGCTGATCAAGTTCAACAACCAGTATCTGGGCAAGTTCGTCGGCGACAACATCGAGATCGGCAAGTCGCGCCCCGACGAGAACATCATCGGGCTGGATGCGATCACCGGCGCCACCGTCACCGTCATCTCGCAGAACCAGGTAATGATGACCTCCGGCACCACGGTCGCCAAACAGGTCGGCATCCTCAAGCCCGTGATCCGCCCGCAGGCCAAGTTTCCGCCTGCCACGACGATCCCGAGCTGGGCGGAACTCGTCGAGGATGGCAGCGTCCAGCGCCTTACCGTCAAACCCGAGGAGGTCGGCTTGAAGGGCGATGGCCCCTACATGGACCTATGGTTCGGCTACCTCAACCAACCCACCCTCGGCCAGGCCATCCTCGGCAAGGACGGCTACGCCAGCCTGATGAGCCGCCTGAAGGAAGGCGAGCACGCCATATTCATCATCAAGCCGGCGGGCATGGACTCCTTCAAGGGCTCCGGCTTCGTGCGCGGCGGCATCTACGACCGCGTGCAGGTACGTCAGGACAAGGACAGCTTCACCTTCCGCGACCTCGATTACGTCAACCTGTGGAGCGTCGCCGCCGCCGGCGCGCCGGCCTTCAGCGAATCGGCGATCTTCATCATCCGTGGCAAAGGTTTCTCCGCTGCCTACCCGTGGAAACTCGTTTTCCTCGGCAACAAGATCGACAAGGAGACCGCCGCCAAGACCTTTGCCAACTTCGACAAGGAATACTGGCTGGCCGACAAGTATCTGGAAGGCGGCCGCCCAGTGGTGGTCAAACCCGACCCGACCTGGCTGAAGGTGTGGAAGGAACGTGCCGCCGAGATCGCCGGCTTCGTCGTCTTCCTGCTTGCCATCTCCGCTGCCTACGCCAGCCGCGACAAGCTGGTGCGGCGTGCCAACCGCCAGCGCCGCTGGCCGGTCAATGCCTTCAAGTACACCGGCTGGGTGATCTCCATCGGCTTCGTCGGCTTCTCGGCGATGGCCCAACCGTCCATCACGCAAGTGCTCACCTGGTTCCACAGCCTGCTGTTCCAGTGGAAGTGGGAGCTGTTCCTGTCCGACCCGCTGATCTTCGTGTTCTGGGTCTTCATCATCGCCACCACCTTCATCTGGGGACGCGGCTTCTTCTGCGGCTGGCTGTGCCCCTTCGGCTCCCTGTCGGAACTGCTGTTCCGCCTCGGCCGGCTGGTCGGCCTCAAGCGCTTCCAGTTCCAGCTGCCCAAGCCGCTGCACGACAAGCTCAAGTGGGTGAAGTACGTGGTCTTCTTCGGCCTGTTGGCAGTGTCCTTCTTCAGCATGGGTCTGGCTGAAAAGCTCGCCGAGGTGGAGCCCTTCAAGACCACCTTCCTGGTCGGCATCACCAACCGCAGCTGGCCCTACAGCCTGTTCGCGGCCGGCCTGCTGGGCCTGTCGATCTTCATCGAGCGGCCGTTCTGCAAGTACCTGTGCCCCCTCGGCGCCTCCCTGGCCATGCCGACTACCTTCCGCTGGTTCGGCCTCAAGCGCAAGGACGAGTGCTCCTCCTGCAAGGCCTGCGCCAAGGGTTGCGGCTCCCAGGCCATCGACGCCAAGGGCAACATCGACCAGCGTGAATGCATGCTGTGCCTGGACTGCATGGTGCTCTACTACGACGACCACGCCTGCCCGCCGCTGGCCCAGGAACGCAAACGCCGCACCAAGGCCGGCCAGCCACTCACGCCGATCAACGGTAAGGGCTACTTCATCCCCATCCATCAAGTGCCGGTCGAACCAAAGAAGGAAGGAGCCGCGGCATGACCATCGCCGACCGCAACGAACTGCGCCAGCCCGCCTACGGCGAAGCCCACGGCCTCGCCTGGCTCGTCGCCGAAATCCGCGACCACCTGTGGCCGTGGGCCGGCAAGGGCCAGCCGGCCCGCAAGGCGATCCAGGGCGCTGGCTTTGCGCTGGCCATCGCCGCCACGCTGGCCTGGGTGATGGCCGCCCTCGGCCGCCTGGAGGCCGGCGCCATCATCGGCTGGTGGTTCGGCTGGAGCGTCTTCGAGGTACTGGTCCGCCTCGACGCCAAGCCCTACGTGAAGGAAGGCCCCTGGTGGGGCCGCCTGTACCGCCGTGCGACGGCGATGGACATGATCTGCTACGTGAGCTTCAAGAACCTGCTGATCGGCGCCGTGCTGTTCATCGCTCTGAAGACGGCGGGTGTGCTGATCGTCTAGTCCGTGCCGTTCGTCACGGCGGCGGTAATCCTCCTGTGCCCCGCGCCCCGCAAGGGCTATGGTGAAACAGGAGGCATGCGTCGCAGCGCATGAATCGAAGCGGACGGTGGCCACCGCCAGTCGGATCGCCGCCGTCCATCCACCTTAGGAAACCGAAGCATCACGGCAGCGCCGAAGGAAGCTGCGATGCGTGAGATGGCTGGTCGCGCAAGCACGTCTTTCCCGATCATCCGCCTGATAGTTCAGGCGATAGGCGTGATGCTCGCCCTCATCACCTCCAGCCTCAGTCAGGCCACACCATCCGCGGCCATCCTCGTCTATCACCGCTTCGGCCCGCAGGTGGCCGACAGCATGACGACCCGCACTGAAGTCTTCGTAGCCCAGTTGGCGGAACTTCATCGCGCCGGCTACACCATCGTCCCCCTCACCACCGTTGTTGATGGCCTCGCCGGCCGTGTGCCCCTGCCAGCCGGGGCGGTCGCCATCACCGTCGACGACGGACACCGCACGGTTTACAGCGACCTGCTGCCGATCATCCGCCGCGAGCACCTGCCGGTGACTCTGTTCATCTACCCATCGGCCATCTCCAATGCCAGCTACGCGATGAACTGGGCCCAGCTACAGGAACTGCTTGCCACCGGAAGCGTAAGCATCCAGTCGCACACATACTGGCACCCGGACTTCCGCATCGAGCGGCGACGCCTGGACACCGGCGCCTACCGGCAGTTCGTCCGCAACCAGCTCGAAAAGCCCCGTCAGGTGCTGCGGCGCCGGCTCGGCGTCGACGCCGACTACCTCGCCTGGCCCTTCGGCATTCACGACACCGAACTGGAGGCGGCCGCGAAAACCGTCGGCTATCGTGCGGCCTTCGCCCTCGGCGAACGTCACGCCACGCCCCGCGATTCCCCCTTCGCTCTGCCCCGTTACCTGATCGTCGACGAGCGAGGCGTCAGCGGCCTGATCCACAGCCTGCAGGCGGGGGAATTGCCTGCCACAGGAGCGAAGCCATGACGCCATTCGCCAAGTACGCACTGGTCTTCCTTGCGCTGCTGCTCGTCGCCACGGCAGTCCAGGGCTGCACGGGCCAGATCGTCGATGCGGTCAGCGGCACCTCTCTGGCCGGCGCACTGGTCACCCGCGGGAAGGACGTGCTGACCACCGGCGCCGATGGCCACTACGCCTTTCCCGGCAGCTGTGCGACCGTTGCCGCCCGTGCCATCGGCTACCGCCGCGCGGCGGTCATGCCCCCCGACGGAGAGTCTGCACCGACGATGCGTCTGACGGCCATCCGCCCGAAGGCGCTGTACCTGTCCTTCTGGGGCATCGGCCATCAGGGCCTGCGCGAAGCCGCGCTCGAACTCATCGAACACACCGAACTCAACGCACTGGTCATCGACGTGAAAGGCGACCTGGGCGGCGTGCCCTATCCCACGACTGTCGCCATGGCAGAGAGTATCGGCGCACGGAAGATCACCACAGTTGGAGACATGGGCAAGCTGATTGCCCGGCTGAAGGCGAAGAACATCTACCTGATCGCCCGCATCGTGGTCTTCAAGGATGCCCCACTGGCCAATGCCCACCCCGAATGGGCCGTCAAAACGACCGCCGGAGCCCTCTTCCATGACCGGGAGGCGCTAGCGTGGATCGATCCCTCCCGACAGGAGGCATGGAATTACAGTCTCGACCTGGCCGTGGAAGCGGCACGACTCGGCTTCGACGAGATCCAGTTCGATTACGTGCGCTTCCCCGATTCGCCAGGCCTCGCCTTCTCCGTCGCCAACACCGAGGAAAACCGCGTCGCCGCGATCTCCAACTTCCTGACAACGGCGCGCAGCCGCCTGCTCCCGTACAACGTCTTCCTCAGCGCCGATATCTTCGGCTACGTGTTCTGGAACACCAACGACACCTTCATCGGCCAGAAGCTCGACGTGCTGGCAAACCGCCTCGACTACCTTGCTCCCATGCTCTACCCCTCCGGCTTCAAATTCGGCATTCCGGGCTATACCAACCCGGTGGCCAACCCGAACGAGATCGTCTTCCTCACCCTCAAACATGGCTTGGAGCGCAGCGGCATCTCACCGCTGCGCCTGCGCCCGTGGATCCAGGGTTTCCGCGACTACGCCTTCGACCACCGCGCCTTCGGCGGCCCGGAGATCCGCAGCCAGATCGAAGCCGCCGAGAAGATCGGCACCAACGGCTGGATGCTGTGGAACCCGCGCAACGCCTACACGGCGGATGGACTCGGCAAGAAATGAACGCCGACCTGCATCCCGACGCCCAACGGAACCGGCAATGCCCGCAAAGAGGCGACGACCTCGGACGGCTGTGGCTGCTGCTCGTCCTGCTCCTGTCATTCCATGGCGTCGCTGGCCAACTCGACAACACTCGTCTCGACGTCGCCATCGCCCCCATCGTCGAGGCGGAAATCGCTGCCGGACATGTCCCAGGCGCGGTCGTACTGATTGGTGAAGGCGATGCAGTCGTCTACCGGCGCGCCTTTGGACAACGTGCCTTGGTGCCGGCGCCCGAACCGATGACCGTCGACACAATCTTCGACCTGGCCTCGCTGACCAAGGCCGTTGCCACCACCCCGGCCGTTCTGCAACTCGTAGAACAAGGACTGCTTGCCCTCGACACGCCGGTGGCCCGCTATTGGCCCCCCTTCGCCGCCCAGGGCAAAGACGCGATCACGGTCCGCCAGCTACTGGCCCACACCTCAGGGCTGCCGGCCGGCATGGACGTGCGCCCGGGCACCCCACCCGGCGAAGTGCTGCGCCGCATCGCGTCTATCAAGCCTCAGCGGCGCGCCGGCGGCGACCCGCTGTACAGCGACCTCAATTTCATCGTGCTCGGCGAACTCGTCCGGCGGGTGTCCGGCCTGCCCCTCGACGAATACAGCCGGCGCCGGCTGTTCCAACCGCTGGACATGCAGGACACCGGCTTCCTGCCACCGGCCGCACAGCTGCCGCGCATCGCACCGACCACCTGGAACGGCGGCGGCCCGCGCCGCGGCGTCGTACACGACCCCCTCGCAGCCCGCCTCGGTGGCGTGGCCGGCAATGCCGGGCTGTTCGGCAACACCGACGATCTGGCGCGCTTTGCCCGCGCCGTGCTCCACAACAACCCCGCCCTGCTGAAGCCAGCCTCGATCCGCCAGATCTTCCTGCCCCAGACCTATCCGGCCGCCCCGCCACGCAGCCTGGGCTGGCAGCCACAGGCGCCGCTCGCCGCCAATCGGGCGGCACTGCCGCCTTTCGGTGCCATCAACCACCTGGGCTACACCGGCACCGGGCTGTGGATCGATCCCCTGTCCGGCGTCTATATCGTGATCCTCAGCAATCGCCTGCATCCCAACGGCGGTGGCGATGCCGCACCCTTGCGGGCCCGCATCGTCGACGCCGTCGCGTCGGCCCTGCCGGCGCTGCCGGCCGAACGCATCGCGGCGACCTACCCCGAGCTGTCCGAACGCGTGGCGCCCTACATACCGAAAGCCGTCCCACAAACGGTAAAAACAGGCATCGATGTGCTGGAAGCGGACGCCTTCGCCCCCCTGCGCGGCCTGCGCATCGGCCTGCTCACCAACCGCAGCGGTGTGGATGCAGCCGGCCGGCGTGATATCGACGTGCTGGCCCATGCGCCGGGCGTCACGCTCGTCACCCTGTTCAGCCCCGAGCACGGGCTCGCTGCCAACCAGGAGGGACGTATCGGCGACGACAGCGACAGCCTCAGCGGCCTGCCGGTACGCAGCCTGTACGGCAAGGACCGACGGCCGACAGCAGCCATGCTCGACGGGCTCGACGCCGTCGTGGTGGACCTGCAGGACGCCGGCACCCGCTTCTACACCTACGCCAGCACCCTCGCCTACCTGATGGAAGCGGCGGCCACCCAAGGCCTGCGTGTCATCCTGCTGGACCGCCCCAACCCGCTGCGCGCCGACCGGGTGCAGGGCCCGCTGCTCGACGCGGATCGACGGGGCTTCACCGGCTACTGGCCACTACCAGTCCGCCACGGCCTGACCCTCGGCGAATTCGCCCGCCTGTTCCAGGCCGAGGCCAAGGTCGATGTGCAACTGCAAGTCGTCCCCATGCAGGGCTACCGCCGCGACATGTGGTACGACGACACCGGCCTGCCCTGGCTGCCGCCGTCGCCGAACCTGACGAACCTCACCGCCACACTGCTCTATCCCGGGGTCGGCATCGTCGAGGGCGCCGAAGTTTCCGTCGGCCGCGGCACACCAATGCCTTTCGAGGTAATCGGCGCCCCGTGGATCGACGGCCCGCAACTGGCGGCCGAACTGAATACCTTGCAGCTGGCCGGCGCGCACTTCAGGGCCACCCGCTTTCAACCGGTGGCGGGCCCTTACACCGACGAAACCTGCCAGGGCGTGCGCGTCATCATCGACGACCGGGACGCCATCAACACACCAACCCTCGGCATCGCCCTCGCGGCGAGCCTGTACCGCCTCTACCCCAGCCACTTCACGCTGGACAGGATCCTCGGCAACCTGGGCAACCGCGCCAGCCTCGATGCGATCCGTGCCGGCACGCCACCGTCGGCCATCGCCGCCGCCGGGCAGGACGCACTATCGTCCTATCTCGTCCGACGGGCGGCCTTCCTGCTCTACGAGTAAGCCGCCCCAAAAAAAGATCGAATCAGGGAATCAGGTCTTGCGCTCCAGTTCCTCGTAAGCCGATAGCGTGACCCCCGCGCCGGCCAGTGCCTCGCGCAGGTGCTTGACCTCCTGTTTGGTGAACTCGTTGCCGTGGTGCGGGTGATGGATGAAGAACTCGTGCCGGTTCAGCACGATGCGGAAGCGTGCGCCGTGATTCGGCTCGACCGCCGCCCCCAGGTGATTCAACAGGGACTCCACTTCACGCCACTGAATGTTGCTGCTGAGCGGATCACGAAAGATCGCTTCCAGCACGTTCCGATGCTTGTGACTCATGGCCTGCTCCTCCCGTTGTCTACAACCGCATTCTTGCACCATCGACGCGGCGATGGCAGGGCTGTGGCAAAGGCGACACACCCTGCGGCAGATAACGGGCACCAATCTCCGCAAACATAACGAAAGCCGTGATGTAAATGACAATAGTCACTGCCAACATGGTGATAATACAAAGTCTGGTCAGCCCAGCAAGAACCGACAACAGACCATGCATGCCTCAACCGACCTCCAACCCGAGCCCATCGCCCAGACGACAGCATCCAGCGCCGAGCTGGCACGCCTGCAGCAACTCAGCAACTGGTACGAAAAAGCCCTGCGCGTCTCCAACATCGGCCTCTATCGATGGGAGTCCGCCAGCGACAAGTGGTTCTGGTCGGACAAGGTTTTCGAGATTCGCGGCTTTCCCAAGGACGAGCGCTACGTCAATCCGGAAGCCTTCTGCGCCCGCGTGCATCCGGACGATCGGGCTCTGCTGCTCGCCGCCGAGATCGCCTGCAAGAACGGGCAGGTCCCACTCAATGCCGAACGCCAGGGGCTCGCATTCCGCATCGACAATCATGTCTAGACTTCACTTTCCCCGCCTCGGCATGCGGGCCTGGCTGCTCGTGCTGGCCTCCCTCGGCGTGATCCCCTTCTTCCTGTTCTCTGCCTACACGATTTCCGAGATCAATTCCGCCCGCCGCACTGCCATGGAGGTCGGGCTGCAGCAGCGCACCGAGGCCGCCGCCAGCGCCGCCAACGAGCGCCTCAAGATGGCGCTCGGGCAACTCAACGGCATCGCCACCTCCGCCTCCGCGCAAAACCGGGACCTGAAGGGCATCTACGAACACGCGCGGCGGGTGATGGACCTGAACCCGGATGCCGTGTCGATCACCCTGTTCGCTGCGGACGGCCAGACCCTGTTCTCCACGTCCGAGCCCCTCGGCAGCCGGATGATGCAGCCGGTGGAAGATCAAGGCGACATGAAGCGCGTCTTCTCGACCGGCCGGCCGGTCGTGTCCGGCGCACTGCGGAACCCAGCCTCCGGTCGCTTCGAAACCGCCCTGGGCGTACCGGTCGTCGTGCAGGGCCAGCCGGCTTACGGCCTGCGCATGAATCTCTCGGCCGAGTCCTTCAACAGGCTGCTGTTCGACCAACGTTTTCCCGGCGACTGGACCGGCGTCATCGTCGACGAGCAAGGCCTCGTGCTGGCCCGTTCTCGGGCGCCGGACGAGTTCATCGGCAAGAAGATCTCCACGACGCTGCAGCAGGCCTTGAACCAAGGGAAGCGCGGCATCTTCGAAAGCTCCACCCTCGACGGCGTACAGGTCAGCACCTCGGTCACCCACGTGTCGGACTGGGGCTGGCGCGTCATCGTCGGCGCCCCGGTGGACGCCTTCAACGCCACGTTCTATACCCCTCTGCGCAACCTGCTGCTGGCCGGCATCGGCTGTGCCGCCGTGGCCGGCCTCGGCGCCCTGTGGCTCGCCCGCGCGCTGACCCGGCAGATTGCGGCGCTCGCCGAAGCACCGCGCGCACTGCAGCGCGGCGAGGCCGTTCCCGCCCCTAAGACATTCGTACGCGAACTCCACGACATGCACACCAGCCTGATCGAGGTCGAGCGGCGTGAGCAGCGCATGAACATCGATCTGCTCAACGCCACCGTGCGCCACGAAGAGCTGGCCGACATTCTCGACAACGCGGGCGTCGGCATCTCCCTGATCAAGGACCGCAAGGTGCTGTGGGCCAACCGGAAGATGGGCGAGATCTTCGGCTACACGCGCAGCGAAATGGAAAACCAGCCGACGCGGCGCTTCTACCTGAACGACGGCGACCACACCGCGCTCGGCGATGCATCCTACCCGGCACTGGCCAAGGGGCTGCAGCACACGCTGGAACTCCGCATGCGGCATCGCAGCGGCGCTCCCCTGTGGATCCGACTGTCCGGCCGGCCGCTGGTGGGAGCCCCTTCCGAACATGACAGCATCTGGATCCTGGAAGACATCAACGAGCAACGTGCCAACGACCAGGCGCGACAGCGACAGCTGGCCGGCCTGAGGGCCCTCAACGAACTGGGCGTCCTCCACTACGACGCCCTGGAGGATGAACTGCGGGCCGTGCTGCGCATCGGCGTCACCCAGTTCGGGCTCGACGTCGGCATCATCAGCCGGATCGACGGTGACCTCTACAAGGTGGTTTCCCAGGTCTCCCCGCCCGATACGCTGCAGGATGGCCAGGAGTTCCCCTATGCCGACACCTACTGCGCGATCACGCTGTCGCGCGGCGAAGGTGTGCTCAGCATTGCCCACATGGGCAACTCGGCCTACGCCAAACATCCCTGTTACCCGCGCTTCAAGCTGGAAGCCTACATCGGCTCGCCCGTCTATGTGGCCGGCCGCCTCTACGGAACGGTAAATTTCAGCTCCCCGTCGCCCTACTCCCGCGAGTTCGACGGGCGGGACGAAGAGTTCATGCTGCTCCTCAGCCGCTGGATCGGTGCCGCCATCGAACGGCACCAAGCCCAGGAGCGCGTAGCGGAAACCGACGAGAAGCTGCGCGGGCTCTTCGCCATGTCGCCGGTCGGCATTGCCCTGACCGACATGGACGGTCATTTCATCGAGTTCAACGAGTCCTTCCGGAGCATCTGCGGCTACTCGGAATCCGAACTGAAGACCATCGACTACTGGGAGCTGACGCCCACCAAGTATCAGGCGGCGGAAATGCAGCAGCTGGAATCCCTCGAACGCACCGGCCATTACGGCCCCTACGAAAAGGAATACCGGCGCAAGGACGGCAGCCTGGCGGCCATCCGGCTCAACGGCGTGACCATCAAGAGTGCCGATGGCGCCCGCTACATCTGGTCCCTCGTTGAGGACATCGCCGAGGAAGTACAGCGCGACGCCGAACTGGCCCGTCACCGCGAACACCTGGAAGAGCTTGTCGCCGAACGCACGACGGCGCTGTCCATCGCCAAAGAAGCCGCCGAAACGGCCAACCGCGCCAAGAGCACTTTCCTGAGCAACATGAGCCACGAGATCCGCACGCCGATGAACGCCATCATCGGCTTCTCGCACATGCTCGCGCACAGCAATCTCAGCCCCGTGCAGCGCCACCGGGTCGACCGGATCTCCAGCGCCGCCAAGCATCTGCTGGGTCTGCTCAATGACATCCTCGATCTGTCCAGGATCGAGGCCGAACGCCTGACCCTCGACGCCACGCCCGGCGATCTGGCCAGCGTCCTGCATACCGTCGATAACGTGCTCACCGACAAGGCCGCAGAAAAGGACCTGCATTTCGAGCTGTCCATCGCGCCGGAGCTCGACGGGCTGACACTGATCTTCGACCCCCTGCGCCTGCAACAGGTGCTGATCAACCTGATCGGCAACGGGATCAAGTTCACCGAAAACGGTGCCGTGCGCCTGTCCGTCGCCATCGAGGCGCAGACACCGGCGGACGTGCAGGTGGGCTTCAAGGTTGAGGACAGCGGCATTGGCATCGCCGCCGACCAGCTTCCCCGCCTGTTCTCGCCCTTCGAGCAGGCCGATGGGTTGACCACGCGCAAATACGGCGGCTCCGGCCTCGGCCTGTCGATCACCCAACAGCTGATCCAGCTGATGGGCGGACAGCTGCAGGTCGACAGCGTAGTGGGCGTGGGCAGTTGCTTCTCCTTCTCGCTGTGCCTCCCCCGCGCCCAGGCTGGCAACAACCCCGCCCGACTGCGGCAGGCGCCGCAACAAGCACAGGCCCGGAGAACGCCCGCCTCCAACACCCTCGACGGCGCGCACGTTCTGCTGGTCGAGGACGACCTGGTGAACCAGGAGATCACCCGCGAACTGCTGCTCGACGTGGGGATCCGCGTAGACGTCGCCGACGACGGCCTCATCGCCCTGGACATGGCCCGCGACACCCGTTACGACCTGATCCTGATGGACATGCAGATGCCCAACATGGACGGCCCGAGCGCCGCACGGGCGCTGCGCAAGTCCGAGCTGCACCGGCACACGCCCATCGTCGCGCTCACCGCCAATGCCTTTGCCGAAGACCGGCAGCGTTGCCTGGACGCAGGCATGGACGACTACCTCAGCAAGCCCTTCAACCCCACGGATTTCTACCAGGTCCTGCAGAAATGGCGGCAAGCTCAGCCGCAGGCACAGCTGGCCCCGTCACCGGACTAGGGCCCGACGGGCCTCCCAGCTGCACTGGCACTCTCGTTGCTATCCGCTCCTGATCGATTCATCCCCGAACAAGAGAACGGAGCAACAAGAATGCTAAGCAAGGACGAAGCCCTCGCGCGCCTGAGCAGCCATCCCCTGCCGGCCAACCCATGGGTCTATGCCACGGATGAGGCCATCATCATCAAGGCGGAATACACCGACACGATAGAACGCCTGCTGCGCTGGGTACCCAAGACCCGCTGGAGCGCGCGGCAACGCTGCTGGATCGTGCCGCTGGGCGGGCTGGAGCTGGTCCGCTCGGTGTTGCCGGAACTCAGCCGCCTGGCCGAAGCGATGCAGGACACGCCCTGCGCACCAGAAGCCGACCCCGACGGCAGCCCCGGCCAGATCACCGACGAGCAGGCCCGCAAACTGTTCCGCGACTGCGCCCGCAAGCTCTACGGCAGCGACTGGCAGCGGGAAACCGCCCGGGCCCTGGGGCGCGACGAAGGCACGCTGGCCTGCTGGCTGATCGGCGAAGGCGTCGTCGAAGCGGCGCCGGAACAACTGCTATGGGAGATGCTGGCGCTGATGCGCCAGCGCGTGCAGGACATCGGCGCCAGCGCCGACGCGCTGGCGGTGCGCATCGGCCCACGCCAGTAAGCCGCGGCGGGCCGCCTCATCGTCGGCCCGCCCCCGTGCCGCTCAGAGCGGCCGGACCTGATCCGCCTTCAGCGTGAAGCGCAGCCCGTCCACGCTGTCGAACAAGGCCGGCGGCACCTCGTAAAAGAACTGGTTCTCATACCAGCACGCCGCGTAAGGCAGGAAGGCCGCGGTCTGCGGCAGCTCCAGCACCGCCTCGCCAGCGGCGCACAGGGTGACGCCAAAGCCGCTGTTGTCGGCCAGCGGCACGTTCTCGTCACCGAAGACTTCAAACTGCACGATCACGCGGGCCGTCTCGACCGCCCCTTCCAGGGCCTTGGCCGCGGTGATGCGGATGTTCTGGTAACGGCGCCCGGCCGTACCATCCTCGAACAGCTGCAGGAACTCGGGCAGCTTGCCCTTCTTGATCACCGTGCCCTCCAGCAGCGGCACCCCCAGTTGCGTCAGGCTCAGGCCCTTGGGCTTGGCAATTGCCAGATCGATGTGTGTCGTATTCTCGGCCAATGTAGGCACGATGCAGGTCTCCATGGAAGATTTGCGACAAAAACAGGGGCTTTGCCCCGTGCATGTCGCCATCAAGCAGATTCGATGCCATTGGATGACGCGCAGAGCCCCGCGCAACACAAATCCATGTCCGGACATATCCCAACGCTAATAGTGCACATCAGCTTCCGACGACACCGCGGTGCCGCCAAGCCCCTAGACTCGGGCGCACACAACAAACATCCAGGAGGCAGACATGGCTTACCAGATCAAATCGATCCTCTACGCGTCGGACCTGACGCCACGCTCCCCGGCGGTCTTCCGCCACGCGGTGGGGATGGCGGCGAGATTCGACGCCAAGCTCCACGCGATGACCGTGTCGCTGCCGGCCACCGGCCTGCCCTACATGGAATTCATGTCCGAGGAGAAATTCGACGCGATGCGCGCCGCCGGCCAGAGCAAGGACGAGGACCTGCTGCGGCAGCGCATCGAGGTCTTCACCGAAGCCCACCCGGAAATGGACGTGGACAAGGTGCTGACCAGCATCCGCGCCGTCGAGGGCGACCCGGCCCGCTGCATCCTCGACATGGCCAAGCACGTGCTGGCGGACATGATCGTCATGGGCTCCCGCGGCCACAGCGCCATCGGCGAACTCATCCTCGGCTCCGTGGCCCACAAGGTCACGATGAAGGCCGACGTGCCGGTCATCCTCGTACCGATCGACCGCTGAAACAACAGCGCCCCCGCCAGCACCAGGCTGGCGGGGGCACTTTCGCACCTCTACAGGTCTGCGCTTACAGCGGACGCAGGCCGGTGTGGACGATGGTCCCCACGTGCTCGCCGCGCAGAGCGGCGGTGAGACGACCCGGCACCAGGCCATTGACGACCTGCACACGCTCCAGGTGACGGGCGTTCGCCATCACGTCGAGCAAGGCGCGGTCGAAAGGCAGGGTTTCCTGCTTGGCGAGATCGGCAGCGCTCGTCTCACCAAGCAGCTCGGCCTTCGCCCCGTCGGCCCCGTTCGGGTCGGTGGTGTAGACGCCATCCACGTCCTCGACGATGGTCAGCCCCGCGGCACCGAGCGCGTCGGCCAGCAGGAAGGCACCGGTGTCGGCGCGGTGCACCGGAATGCGCGAACCCGGGAATTCGTGATGATGGTACGGGGGGAAGGCACTGCCCACCACCGCGCGGGCGGCGGCAAGGTGGATCGCCAGCTGGCTCGCGATGGTCGGATGCTCCACGTAGGAAACGCCTTCCGGGGCCAACAGCGACGCCAGGATATGGCCGTTCTGGCCAGCCTCGCTGGCCGCCAGCGGTGCCAGGGAGCCGACCGGCAGGCCCAGATCGAGGCCCACGCCGTACAGGTGGCGGGCACGGATGCCGGCGCCGGTGAGGATCAGCAGACGGTGCTCGGGCAGCACCTTGCGCAGCTCCTCGACGATCGGCAGGATCGCCTCGGCACCGCGGTCCATGATCGCGCGGCCACCGATCTTGACGACCTGCAGCCACGGCAGCAGGCGGATCGGGCGCACGCCCGCGACGGGACGGACGAGATCGCCGTCGAGAAGGGTCTGACGCGCCAGCGGCGAGGCAACGTGCTTGATGGTATTGGTAGTTTCAGCCATGGCAGTGGTTCTCAGCTCGCGGTGATGAGGGTGCCGACGTGCTCGCCTGCGAGCGCGCGGGTCAGATTGCCGGGGACGAGGCCGTTCACAACCTGCACCTGGCGGACGTAACGGGCGTCCTTCAGCAGATCGAGCACCGGGAACTCGAGGATGGAGTCGTGCAGCCCGGCCGCCTTCATCTCATCCACCGAAATCTTCGGGATGAACTTGGCGTCCTTTGACGTCTTCGGATTGGCGGTGTACAGCCCATCCTCGTCCTTCACGTAGATCATCGACTTGCAGCCGAACTGCTCGGCCACCAGGAAGCAGCCCGCGTCGGTGCGGTAAGGCGGAATCACGCCCTCGGCACCCGGACGAATCCACAACTTGTACGGCGGCATGCCACTGAAGACGACGCCGTGCACCTCGGCCAGGAACAGCGGCACCGCCGACATGCCGGCGCTATCGACCATGGAGATGCCGTGCTGCGCCAGTAGCTGGCCCAGCATGGCGGCATTCTGGTCGGCCACCGACGCGCCGAGCTGCGCCAGCACACCGGCCGGCAGGTTGAGGCCGGCAGCGATCGAGTACAGATGCCGTGCGCGGGTCCCGGCGCCGGTGCCGATCAGCAGCTTGTGCGCCTTGCGCGCCGCCACGATCTCTTCCACCAGCGGGTAGACCGCGGAACGACCGCGGTCGATGACGCTCTGGCCGCCGATCTTGATCACCGATGCATCCGGCAGGATGCGGAATTCCGGCGCCTGCTCCGCCGCCGCCAGAAGCTGCGGGTCGGTCAGCGAACGCTGCATGAGAAGCTCTTCGAGCTCCGCCGTCGTATTCGTCATGTGAGTCCTTTCATCGTATCGATCCACTGCAGCGCCCCCATCGAAACCGCAATTTCCCTGCGTGATTCAGAAGGAAACAGGCGGAACCACTTTCGACAGGCGGAACCCAGTGCATATCAGGCGTGCATGCAAAAATGCACATCACGAAAAAATGATAGAAAATAGCGTTATATAGATTCAACCGTACTTAATGAATAACGCCATATATATTTCCATTTGCACCAACTTGGTTCGCAAATAAGCGTCCATCCTCAATTCCGGTGCATTCAAAAGAAAAATAGAATTAAAAGAAAAACCAATCAATTCAATGCATTTCTTTTTAAATCAAAGACATTTACGGTAACGCCGGCATGGGCGACGCCGCCGAATGATGAGAACACCCGCTCTCCTTCACGCAGGCTACACCATGACCCGAGAATTCGCACAACACCTGTCGGACGTCTTCCGGCTCTTCGGGCCGGTCAGTCTCAAGCGGATGTTCTCCGGCTACGGCATTTTCCGCGACGGACTCATGTTCGGCCTGGTTCATGACGAAATCCTGTACCTGAAGGCCGATGCGCAAAACGTAGCGGACTTCGAAGCCCTGGGCCTCGGCCGGTTCCAGTACGTGCGCAGCGGCAAGACCGTCGGCCTCTCCTACTACCAGGCACCGGAATCAATACTCGAAGACGTCCACGAAGCCGCCCAGTGGGCGCGCCGAGCCTTTGAAGCCGCGTTACGGTCGGACGCCTCCAGGACCAGATCCGCCCGCCACAAAACCGACACGCCAACCGCTGATTAGCGCCTTTCCCGTTTTATTCAAAACTTCGCCAAGGATCGACAAGAAAGCCCTGGCCCATCGCTCATAGATTTGTCTCCGACACGACGACCACGCCCTTCGCGAGGCACACCGTGTCGCCACTCGCGCCGGAAACCGGCCAGTGGCCATTCGCACAACAACGAGGCAACGGAGACAAGAAATGAGCACGCAATACACCCCGCAGAGCCCTGCCACCCAGCAGCCCCAAACCGAACATCTCGACGCGCTGGTGATCGGCGCCGGCGTCGCCGGCCTGTATCAACTGCATCGCCTGCGCGAGATGGGCCTGAAAGTGCGCGCCTATGAAACCGGCAGCGGCGTCGGCGGTACCTGGTACTGGAACCGCTACCCCGGCGCCCGCTTCGACTCCCAGGCCGAGATCTACCAGTACTGGTTCTCCGAAGAGCTGTACAAATCGTGGCAGCCCTCCGAGCGCTTCCCCGCGCAGCCGGAGACCGAGCGCTGGCTCAATCACGTGGCCGACAGCCTCGACCTGAAGAAGGACATCCAGTTCAACACCCGCATCGCCTCGGCCCATTTCGACGAAGCGGAAGACCTGTGGCGCATCACCACCGCCGACGGCGAAACGGTCACCGCCCAATACCTGCTCGCCTGCTGCGGCATGCTATCAGCGCCCATCGTCGACCGCTTCCCCGGCCAGTCCAGTTTCAAGGGCGAGGTACTCATCACCGGCCTGTGGCCGAAGGAACCGGTGGATCTGAAGGGCAAGCGGGTCGCCGTAGTCGGCACCGGCGCCACCGGCATCCAGGTGATCCAGACCATCGCCCCCGAAGTGGGCTCGATGAAGGTCTTCGTGCGCACGCCCCAATACATCATCCCGATGCAGAACCCCAAGTACTCGAAACAGGACTGGCAGAAATGGGGCGAGCGCTTCCATGAGACCAAGCAGCGCGTGCGTACCACCTTCGCCGGCTTCGATTACGACTTCGACGCGGGCCCGTGGGACGAGAAGACCCCCGAAGAGCGCACCGCCATCCTGGAACGCAACTGGAACGACGGCTCCCTCGCCCTGTGGCTGGCCTCCTTCCCCGAGATGTTCACCGACGAGGCCGTCAGCGAGGAAGTATCGAAGTTCGTGCGCGCCAAGATGCGCGACCGCCTGCAGCACCGCACCGACCTGTGCGATCTGCTGATCCCGCAGGACTACGGCTTCGGCACCCACCGCGTGCCGCTGGAGAACAAGTACCTGGAGGTCTATCTGCAGCCCAATGTGGAAGGCGTGGACTGCCGCAAGGCGCCCATCGAGCGCATCGTGCCGGAAGGCATCCAGACCGCCGACGGCACCGTGCATGAGGTGGACGTCATCATCCTGGCCCTCGGTTTCGACGCCGGCTCCGGCGCGCTGAGCCGCATCGACATCCGCGGCCGCGGCGGGCGTTCCCTCAAGGAACAATGGAGCCAGGAAATCCGCACCTCGATGGGCCTGCAGGTGCATGGCTACCCCAACCTGTTCACCACCGGCGCGCCCCTCGCCCCCTCCGCCGCCCTGTGCAACATGACCACCTGCCTGCAGCAACAGGTGGACTGGATCACCGACTGCATCGCCTACGCCCGCAAGAACGGCAAGCAGATCATCGAAGCCACCCAGGACTTCGAGGACGCCTGGGTGCAGCACCACGACGAAACCGCTGCCGCCACCCTCGTCGTCAAGACCGACTCCTGGTACATGGGCTCCAACGTCGAAGGCAAACCGCGCCGGCTGATTTCCTACATTGGCGGCGTCGGCAACTACAACAGCAAGTGCGACGAGCTCGCCAGCCAGGGCTACCCCGGCTTCGCGATGCGCTGAACCATCGCCCCCAAGGAGGAGACAAGACCATGAATACCTACTACACCCAGGAAAACCACGGCCCGTTCAAGCTCATCGACATCGGCCGCCTCGAACTCGAAGAAGGCGGCGTACTCGAAGAGTGCAAGCTCGCCGTGGCCACCCACGGCCGCCTCAACGAAGCGCGGGACAACGCCATCCTGGTGCCGACCTGGTATTCCGGCACCAGCAAGATCATGGAGCAGGTCTACATCGGCCCGGGCCACGCCCTCGACCCCGAGCGCTACTTCATCATCGTCGTCAACCAGATCGGCAGCGGCCTGTCCCTGTCGCCCAGCAACGCGCCGGCCGACATCGCCGGGCCACGCTTTCCCCGCGTGCGCATCGGCGACGACGTGCGCGCCCAGCACCGGCTGCTCACCCGGCATTTCGGCATCGAACGGCTGGCGCTGGTGGTCGGCGGCTCGATGGGGGCCCAGCAGACCTACGAGTGGGCGGTGCGCTACCCGGAGATGGTCGAACGCGCCGCGCCGATTGCCGGCACGGCACGCAACACCGAGCACGACTTCGTGTTTGCCGACACGCTGATGGAGGCCATCACCACCGATCCGGGCTTTGCCGACGGCCGCTACGCCTCGTCCGCCGACGTGGCCGCCGGCCTGCAACGGCACGCCAAGCTGTGGACGGTGATGGGCTGGAGCACCGAGTTCTTCCGCTGCGGCCGCCACCGGGTGCTCGGCTTCGACAACATGCAGAGCTTCATCGAGCAGTTCATGAACGGCTACTTCGGCCCGATGGACCCGAACAACCTGCTGTGCATGGCCTGGAAATGGCAGCGCGGCGACGTGAGCCGCCACACCGGCGGCAACCTTGCCGAAGCCCTCGGCCGCATCCAGGCGAAAACCTTCGTGATGCCGATCAGCCACGACATGTTCTTTCCGCCCACCGACTGCCTGGCCGAGCAGCAGCTCATTCCCAACAGCGAGTTCCGGCCGCTCAACAGCATCGACGGCCACCTCGCCCTGTTCGGCACCGACGCCAACTGCATCGCCGAAGTGGACCGCCACCTGAAGGAGCTGCTGGCGCAAGCGATCACCTCCGGAAGGTGATGCCCAGGCAGCCCTGAGCGGCTGCAAGTGCAGGCGCCCCGCTCTTCAGGACGCGCCTTTCGGGCGCAGCGGCCATGCCGTTGCGCCCCTTTTTGCCCCACTGTAGTAGCGAACGGCCTAACCGCCGCCCTCCTTGCGCATGCGTGCCGGCGTCGTACCCAGCCGTGCCCGCATCACCCGCGTCAGGTGCGCCTGGTCGGAGAAACCGCAATCCAGGGCCACCTCCTTGATCGCCAGCTCCCCCGCCGTGAGCAGATGCACCGCCCGCTCCAGCCGCCGCCGCGTCACGTAGTCGTAAGGCGAAGCCCCCGTCGTCGCACGGAAATGCTTCGAGAAGGTCCACACCCCCAGCCCCAGCATCGCCGCCATCTGCTCAATGGAGATGCTGTCCTGCAAATGGGTATCCAGAAACTCGTTCAGCCGCCGCATGCGCGCCGGTGACAACGGCCCCGCCGGCACCTCGTCACGAAACTGGATGCACGCGTAATGCCGGAACAGATGCACCGCCAGCTGGATCGACAACGCCTCCACGTACAGGCTGCCGCCAAAGCCCTTCCGCTCCGCCTCCGCGGTGATCGCATCGACGATGCCCATCACCACCGGGTCCCGCGCCTGCAACACATCGTGCAGCCGGATATCCGCCACCGCCCGCTCGGTGATATCCGCCGCCACCCGCTGCATCAAGGCATCCGCCAGATAGGTGTGGGACACCTCGATGCACTCCGTCCAATGCCAGTGGGACGGCTCCGACCGGGTCAGCAGAGAGAACTCCCCCGGCGCACACTGCCGCCGCGTCCACCGCCCCTCCACACGCCGATCCATCGGCGTCTGCCCGGTGCGATAACGGACCACCATGAAATGATCCATCGGCGGAATTGCCACATCGAGCCCGGTATACAGATAGGCCCGATGGCCGACATCCTTCCACCCCAGCCCATCGCTGGCCGACAACACCCGCCCCGGCACCCAGGTCGGCAAGTCTTGCGGAGAGATCAAGGAACCCATGGGCGGACTCTTCGGAAATGGGGCGGAAGCGGCGCCCACAGGCGCCGCACTCAATACACTTCTAGGATATGTCAACGCATGGATCAAGAAAACTGCTTCAGCAATAGGGATTTAAGTGAGCCGCTCGCGCAAATTGCCTGGCGACGAAGGACCAGATCATTCGTGAAGCGTCCGGACCTCTCGGATCGCAGTACGGATGCCCTACGGCACCGCCGCTCCAGGCGTGCCCGAGTTGCTCGACGGCACACAGCGTCGCAATCAGCCGGCCGCCTTTTCGATAATCGGTGATCGTCGCTGCGTAACGCGCACCGCGCTGAACCCGGCGCGGCTTGCTCGCCCTGGCGCCGACCCGCTCCCCCCAACGCATGGCCGCTTCCGCACCGTTGGACGGAGCCACGACGCGGTCTGTCGCCCCGTGGATGACCAGCAAGGCCGGGAGTCGCACATCGGGGGCAACGGCCGGCAACGGCGACGTCGCCACGCTTTGACCAAACATGGCCTTGATGGCACTGGCCGATGAATTCGCCACGCCCGGCGCAATTCCCGAATGCATGGCAACGGCCCGAAAGCGCTCCGGATGCTGAGTCGCCAGCAGCACCGCCATACCCGCCCCGGCGGAGATGCCCGCCAAGGCAATCCGGCCACGGTCGACCGCGTGCGACTGGCAAACCTGCTCGATGGCCGCACTGATTGAATTCGCTTCGGCCTGCGCCCGCCCCGTGCGCGTGTCATACCAGTTCCAGCACCCCTGCACGTTCGACAGGCGATCTTGCTCGGGATAAAGCACGAAAAAACGTCCGCGGGCCGCGACCGTGTTCATCCGGCTGGTGGCCGCTAGCGCCTCTGCATCCTGTCCACAGCCATGCAGCATGACCAGCAACGGCAGGCTCTCGTTGCGCCTCACGCCGGGCGGCTTATAGAGCCAATAGCGGCGAGGCCCCGCCGCACCGACGGCGATCCCTTTCGTCCAATTGGCTGACGGCGCCATCGCCTTCCCGGCCGACATACGCCTGACCGCCAGCGGAGCGGCACGCAAGCCTTCCTTCATCGCCTTGGTGCCGACGCGTACTGCCGTCCGGGTCATCGTCTTCAACACGCTCTGGAACGATCGACTCCACGCCGTTTTTCGGGTGCGCCTTGCCATTTGATGTCCCTCGGGGCGTTGCAACCACAAAAACCGATTATCAGGCCAAGCCCACCGGCGCACTTGTCGGCTCGCGCACATAGACCGGGCCCGTCGCTATGCGCGCCAGCGCACAGAGTGCCGGCCTCGCCTTGCCTATCCTCTCCGTCACGCATAGCGGATCGCAACTCCGGCCGCCATGCATGCCCTGATCCACCAGCGAAAGTTCGCCAAGCCCATGATCCGGATCGAATTGCAGATTGACCTGAAGTATGAAATCGACGGAGCAGGCGCCGACTTCATATTCAACATACATGCGGCGCAGACGCCAAGCCAGCGAGTTTCGGCAGAAAACCTGACGTTGAGCCAATCAATCCCGCTGCGGATGTATACGGCGCCCATGAGCGGCAATCGCTACATGCAGGTCCATGCCGATCCAGGTTCCTTGAATCTCAGCTACACCGCAACCATCGACCTCACCCACCACTTTGCCGATCCGATAAAAATCGCCGAAGTGGCCGTACGGGATATGCCGCCGGAAGTCATCGGCTATATCTATCCAAGTCGCTACTGCCAGTCAGACCGGCTGATCAGACTCGCCAACAAGGAATTCGGAGGACTGGCACAAGGATATAGCCGGGTGCAGGGCATACAGGAATGGGTAAAGCAACACCTCACCTTTGCCCTAAACAGCTCGAACACCAACACCTCGGCAGTCGACACGCTGATTCAACGCGTCGGCGTCTGTCGCGACTTCGCACACCTGATGATCGCCCTGTGCCGCGCCCTCAACATCCCGGCGCGCTTTGCCACCGGCACCGATTACGGAGCCGATCCGACCCTGGGTCCGTCCGACTTCCAGGCCTACGTCGAGGTATACCTGGGTTACCGCTGGTACATCTTCGACCCTTCTGGCACCGGCATTCCGATGGGGTTCGTGCGCTTCGGCACCGGTCGGGATGCTGCCGACGTATCCTTTGCGACGGTTTTCGGGAATGTCCGGACGCACGCGGCCGTCATTCGTGCCCTCGCCATCGCGGACCCCACAAAAGACATGGTGTTACCCCATCACTGCAACGAAGCCTTATCGACCGACAATTCGACGGCCCTGGCAGCCATCGGACTCACCTAGAGAACCACGGCCCCTCCAAGCCTCTGCCCGCTTGGGTTCTGGGCCGAGCTACGAGAAAGAGCACTCGTCTACGCTTACGTTTTCCTCTTCAAGTTGTCGGCGGGCATGTGCCGGATCAACAAGCGCTTCCCCAAGATAGATACCGGGCGCAGGCCCGGCGGGTGCCAGCAAGTTCTCGATCTGCCATACGACACCAAGCGCAGTGAGATGGGTTTGCCCGAGAGGATCGACCATCGGCCCCCTTGCCTCAACCGCAATCCGGATGCGGTGATCGGCACCGGCTCCGGGGTTATAGAGAAGCGCGCGCCGCGTACCATCGAACATCCGGTGCAACAGGGCCCACCACACGCCGCTGCATACCAGCAGATGCAACAAGGCCGTGGCCTTGCGATCATCAAAGCCGATCCGCGCATCCACAGTCACAGCGCCCGTAATAGCCGGCAGGCTCGCCTGGTCAGGCGTATCGAAACGGCAAACCTGATGGCGACCCGCACTACCAAAATCGGCAGCATGACCGTCAAGAAAGCCGCGGCGCTTGACCCAAGCGCCATTTTCCATCGTGTGGAACGGCGTGGACAGGCGGTCCATATACTCGACCGAGTTCGGCCCTGCCCGATAGCCCATAGCCCATAGCCCAGGTCGACGATAGCGGTGTGGGGTTCGGGCAAGCCCTTCATGTCCTGCATCTTGGGCGCAATCGCCTTCATTGAGACGACTGCCTCGAGATAGATGGTCTTGACCAGGAGTTCTCCACCCCCACGAACTGTCATGACGGGTTCTCGGCCCATTTTCGCAACACACTCTCATCGCTCCCGCCCAACGCGTGCTTAAGGTACAGCTGCCGGATCGGTAGGCGCGGGCGCCCGGCCCGGCTCACCCCGCAGCGGCCACCTGAAGTGTCGGACCGAACAGATCCAGCCCTTCGAGCGCACGCCCTCTGCGATTCTGGCGAATAAAGCACGGCGCCAGGGCGGATTCAATCCCAGCCCACGGCATGCGGCTTGCCAATACAGCCAGAGCGGGTGACGCAGGGACACATGGACGTGCAGGTGCAGGCTTCAAAATAGGTTCCGCTGACCTGCCAGGTAGAGGAAGACATTGCTGCTCCTCCTTGATGTCGACAACCGGGCCAAGTTCATCTGCTCTTTTATCCCCGGCACGACGCTCTTACTACCAGAATAGTTGTCGGACCTACTACGTCAGTTCCCCCACGCTCTCGAAAAGCAACGCGCAGCGCCTATCAACGCCCGACAGAAAGTACAGCCGGGACGACTACCGCCAGGCGTTGAAAAACCCTTCGAAATATAGGTTTTTCAAACCCCTTCCACCTGCTGAAAGCAGTCGCCATCCGGGGTTTTGGAGACGCTGGGCTTCACCCCTTGGGGTGAGTGAGCATGCGAAACTTATCTGCGACAATGCGGCAATTCCTTCATTTTTTGAATGCGCACAAAGGCATTGCACGCGGGCTTTAGATGACAGTTTTCCTTACCGGACACTTCGAGATTGATCACCAGCACTCCCTGCTTGCGGTCCTGGCAGACAAATTGAATTCCTTCTGCCCAAAAGGCGAAGGCCCTTGCGGTGAAGAGTGCCGGCACCGGCAGTCTTGCCAGCCCTGTATCAGCGCCCTTGCCAGCCTTGCCGGGGAGATGATGGCGTTTCTCGTCGGCCATGCCATCTATGAGGAAAGCCTGATGGCCTTATTGCCGTCGACACCCGTCTGCCTGCGCCATATCGAGCTCCACACACAGGCTCACAGCGATATTTTGAGAAAGCTCAGCCTTATTGCCAGTGAAGGGGAGCAAATAGATCCCATTACCACGGCAGTAAAGTTGAGGCGGGTACTTTCAGAGTGGCTCGGCGACCATACAGTCGAATACGACCGCCCACTGACCAAGGAATTGCTGGAGATCGAAAAGACGGAAATCAAATTCGACGGCGAACTTGTCCAGATATTGGACGAATTTGTATTCCACCACCGGCCGACCACACTCATGTTTTCAGGAGCGAATAACCCCGCCGCTCACCACGACGCAGAAAATGTACGCGCACGCCTGGATACCCTGACTCCGCGTCAGAGGGACGTTTGCCAGTTGATGATTCTCGGCAACAAGAACAAACAAATCGCCGAACTCCTTGGCACGACAGTGAATACCGTCAAGACTCATCGCACTCAGATCTTCCGAAAGATGAACGTCTCCTCGGTACTGGATCTGGTGCGGAGTCTGGACTTGATTCCAAGCCAGAGTCCGTCGGGCATGCACAGTTCCGACCCTGACCAGGCTCACAGAACAAAGCCGCCAAAAGTCAGTTCGTGCCGGCTTATCGTCGTTGAACCTGCAAGCTTATCGCGGCAGGCCATCGTTGCCGGCCTGGGCATCCTTGGTCATCGGGCCCTTGGCCTGGATAGCTTGAAGAGCCTCCACTCCCTGTCAAAAGACGAACCCATGGACATCCTGATCGTCAGCATTGGAGCCTTCCTGGGAAGCGACGATCTGCTGGAGCAAGTCGCCAATCTGAAGCAACGCTGGTCCTGCAAGATTCTGCTGGCGGGGAACCGCGAGGGTGGCATGGCACCACCTGAAGCGAAGATCGTCGACGGGAGCCTGGCCTGGCCGATCGACTTTGGTGAATTGTCCTCGACCATCACTGCCCTGGTGCGCCCCGCTGGGAACACTTCAGGTGCCGAGAACGCATTGAAGCTCTCGCCGTAAGCCGTCGTGACTGCTCCTGCGCCGATGCTTTCCGCCTTCCAACTCACGCCAGGGCTTTCGAATTCAGCAACTGAATCCGAAAGCCCGAAAGCCGTCAATTGACCGAGCAACGTCACTTGACGCTGCCTTACTGGAGGCAGACATTCTGGCGCCCCCTCGCGCTTCTTCTACTACCGCTCCTGGCGGGTGTTGCCTTTCTTTCTGTAAATATCGCAAAGGAGGCCACCAAGCGTCACGAGTCCCACGCAGAAGGAATTGCTGAGAATGCCATTCGTGCCATCGACTCAAGCATATCGTCCACCGCAAGGCTGGTCGATTTGAGCCTGGACGCCGTCGTCTCGCGGATTGCCCTGTTGGACGCATCCTCGAGCCTGAGCGCTGACATGCTGTCTCCCATCATTCAGGCGCAGCTGGAGCGGTTGCCTGAACTGGACGGGATTCACATTACCGACGCAGAAGGCATCGTCCGCTGGGGGAACGGAGTGGGGGTTCAAGCGAGCACGACAACTTATGTGGATCGCCCTACCCTCGCAAAGATGCGCGCGGCGACCAATGGCGCCACAGTCATCACGCCCCCCTATCTGGACCAGATATCCAAGCGATGGGTGCTGGGCTTTCTCCGTCGATACGATAGAGCTGACGGCCGCTTTGGTGGCGTGGTCTCCATTACCGTACCGCTCAGCTACTTTGAAGAGCTTCTTTCAAGCCAGCAGTTGGGTGAGCACGGTGTTGCCACCTTGAGGGACAGATCGTCGGGCGCGCTCATCGCACGGCATCCTGGCGGCAACCTGCCCGCGGAGCAGGTCGGTGATGCGCAGCTCCCATCGGCACTGCACGAGTTTGTCACGTCGGGCGTGGCCGCAACGACCTTCCCGCCCTACCGCCGCACCGACGGCGTAGTGCATCTGCAATCCGTGCGCAAGATCGACGGACTCCCCTTTCTCATCAGTGCGGATGTGTCGTCCGATGGCTACGCGGATGTGTGGCTCGGACAGGCGCTGAACAGCGGCCTCCTGTTACTCGTTCCATTGGGCTCATTCCTTCTTGTCGTCTACTTCATGTCGGCAAGCGGCGCTCATCGCAAACGATCTACACAGGAGACGACTCGACTTGCCGAGCAACTCGAGGCCAGCAAGAATGAAATGCGCCAACTGGCTTCGAGCCTGGAGCGAAGAGTCGAGGAGCGCACCGAAGAGATACGCCTCGCCGCAAGTATTGTTGAGCACACCAGCGAAGGCGCAATGGTGACCGACGATCAGTGTGTGATATTGGCCGTCAACCCCGCCTTCGAGGCCATTACCGGTTACACCTCCAAAGAAGTGATCGGTCAGACTCCACGCATGCTGAAATCGGAGCGCCACGGCCCCGACTTCTATCGACGCCTCTGGCGCAGCCTGCACGCCCACGGAAGCTGGAGTGGCGAGCTATGGAATCGACACAAGAGCGGCACCACCTATCTCGAACACCTGAACATCAACACAGTCGTCAGTGACGAGGTTGGCACGCGCTACGTAGGAATATTCTCCGACATAACGGACCGCTACCGAAACGAGGAGCACCTGCGTCACCTGGCCTTCCACGACGCACTCACCGGACTTGCGAATCGGGCGCTGATCATGGACCGCCTGAATCACGCGCTGGAGCGCTCACGACGAAGTGGTACCACCTTGTCAGTCATGCTGTTCGACCTCGACGGCTTCAAGGCCGTAAACGACCAGTTTGGTCATGAGATCGGGGATCTGCTCTTGCAGGAAGTGGCCCGGTGCATCGGAAAACGTGTTCGCCGGGGCTCCGACACCTTGGCTCGACTGGGTGGGGACGAGTTTCTCATCCTGCTGGAGGACGTTCGCTCCTTGAACAACGCCCCACTGCTGGCAGCGCAAATCGTATCCGACATCGCCAGTCTGAACGACATCCGCGGTTGCCCCGTAAAAATTGGCGCCTCCGTGGGGATCGCAAACTTCCCGGAAGCCGGGACGCATGCAGCAGAATTGGTCAAGAGTGCTGATGAAGCGATGTATCAGGCCAAGGATGCTGGAAAAGGCTGCTTTGTCGTGTTCAGCCCCCATGAAGAGCAAGACACGGACAAGGCCCCCCGGGACTGAGCCCCCAAAGATATCCAGTGGTCAGTCTGGGCGACAGCGAAACAATGCCACCAAGCCGCCCGGTCAAGCCAAGGCTTTCCTGACGGCGGCAATCACCCGCTCCGCATCGAAGGGCTTGATGACGTAATCCTGAACGCCGCTCCGGATAGCCGCACTGACCGTTTCCCGGTCCGCATGGGCTGTCACCATGAGGACGGGCAGAGTGGGGTGAACCGCGCGCAGGCAGGCGACGGTATTCAAACCGTCGATCTCCGGTAGATCGACCGCCAGACAGACGAAATCCGCCTCATGGCGCTCGACGGCCATCAGCCCTTCGAAGCCCGAAGCCGCCTCGGCCACCACCTCGAAACCGTTCTCTTCGAGGATGATGCGCAAGAGGCCCCGCGCCAGCGCATCGCAGTCGACGATGACTGCGCGATGTTCCGGGCCCTTGCGCCTGGGCACAGCCTGCACACCCTTTCGGCACGCCAGAATGGCCTTCACCTGAAGTAACGAAGCCAGTATGTTTGCCTCGTTCAAAGGCTTGCGCATGTAGCCGAACGCCCCGCAGTCCATCGCCATCCTTGCCGCCTCCCGTTGATCGTCCAGTCCCATTACCACAACGGCGGTCTCTGGGTTATCCGCGATCACGGCACGAAGCGCGTCGGGCATCGACGGCTCAAGGAGGTGCAGATCGAATATCGCGATGTCGGGCTTGAGGCGCCCAACCGTTGCCAACGCCTCCGCGGGCGTGCGCAGGCTGGCCAGCACGCGCGCGCCCTCGTGGGCCACCATCGTCGCCAATATCGACCGTATCTGCGAATTGGCATCGGCGACGATGAACGAACATCCTTTCAGACTGGCTGACATCCTGGCAAAGACAATAATTGACGTGGGCGGTGAATCTGTCCGGGCCCATCGAACGCCGGGATACCGTGTTCCGTGCGATCGCGCCCGCCACAGATGTTATCAGGCCGCTACGCCACCCAGGGAACGACAATCCCGCAGACCTGTACAGCGATCCTGTGCCTTGGCTTTGTCACTCAGAGTTCCCGGGGGATCTATTACTATAGTAATAGTTTTGGCTAACCGAACCGATGCCTCCGCATCCCCATCAACGTTTTCCCGATAGCGTTTGACGCTTGTCAGATCATTGCCCCAACTGGGGCGGAGTTCTTGATGCCAACACCCTCCAGTACCACTCGGCGTATGACCTCACTGGGCTTCGACCCCCGGCCCTTCCTCGAGGGCACCCACATGTGCTTCATCTTCAACGATGACAATGAACGGCGCCAGGTCCTCGCCAAGTACATCCAGAGCGGTCTGGAGAGCGACGAACAAGTTGCGTACTTCGTGGACACGATGACGCCGGATGAACTGCGGACACAGCTACGGAAACTGGGCGTTGCGCTTCCCGACCCCGACGGTCGCCAGTGCATATTGCGGACAGCCGAAGAAACCTACTGCCCGGACGGCACCTTCAGCCCTGACCGCATGCTGGGTAGCTTGGAGTCGGCATGGGGGCAAAGCCTTCATGAAGGTTTCAAGGGATTACGCGTCACCGGCGAAATGAACTGGGCGCTTCGGGGTCATCCGGGATCGGAACTGCTGATCGAGTATGAATCCCGCATCAATCAACTCCTCCGGAAAGTGCCGGTAACCGCCATCTGTCAGTACGACGCCCGCCTGTTTGACGGAGAGACGCTCTACCGACTTCTCAAGGTTCATCCGATGATGATCGTGGATGGCCGGGTCGTCAAAAACCCATACTACATCGTGGCAGAAAGCGATCCCTCGTGCTGATGGTGGCCTGCTCATGACGTTCCCGCATCCGACAGCGCAAGCACTGGGCCGCCTGCTTGTCATACAGCCGACTATGGAAATGCTGCCTGATCGGCACATCGCGGGCTTCTTGCGTCTTGCGCTCCTGGATGTCCCCGGAATCGCGGACTGCCTGGTCCACTTTCCAGATACCCCTGACCTCGCCGAAGAGCAGAATGCCGACCTTGCCCGTGTGGATGGAAGGATAGGCGCCAGTCTTTCAATCCGCACACCGCGTGCCTCCTTTGGATACGTCCGTCTGGTCCTGTCCGACCCGCGGATTTATGAGGCATATGAGCCATTTCTCGACAATTTCATCCAGGCAGTTGCCACTCTTCTCGAAAATCGCCGAAACCTTGAACAACTAGCAGCGGCACGCGATGCAGCAGAGGCCGCCAATCGCGCCAAGAGCACCTTCCTGGCCAACATGAGCCATGAAATCCGGACGCCCATGAACAGCATTCTCGGCATGGCCCATATCCTGCGCCGCGGCGGCGTCACCGAAGTGCAGGCAAGGCAACTCGAAAAGATTGCGACCTCGGGCGAGCACCTGCTGAGCATCATCAATGACATCCTTGATCTGTCCAAAATCGAATCCGGCAAGCTGATCATCGAGCATACGGACTTCAGCCTGGACAACCTGCTGCACGATGTCATTGCCGTCGTGGAAAACCCCATCAATGCCAAAGGCCTGTCCTTGCACATCGACATGGCAAATGTGCCGCGGGCATTGCGCGGAGACCCTACCCGCCTCAGTCAGGCCTTGGTCAATTACCTGGGTAATGCCGTCAAGTTTACGCAGCGCGGCAGCATTTCGTTAAAGGCCCACATGCTGGAGGCGACGGACCACGACTACCTGCTGCGCTTCGAAGTGAGCGATACAGGCCTGGGCATGACGGAGGAGCAAAGCGCCAACCTTTTCATGCCCTTCCAGCAGGCCGACAGCTCGATGACACGCAAATTCGGCGGAACCGGGCTCGGCCTTACCATCACGCGCCACATTGCCGAGCTCATGGACGGCGAAGTAGGTGTGGAAAGCACGCCAGGACAAGGCAGCACGTTCTGGCTGACCGCCAGACTCGAAAAAGCGCACACCGATCACACCATCGCTGTTCCGGAAGCTCAGGAAACGGCAGAAGATGTCCTGCGGAGCAAACATGCTGGAGCCCGGATTCTGCTGGTGGAGGACGACCTCATCAACCAAGAGGTCTCCCTGGAGCTGTTACGAAATACAGGCTTGGTCCTGGATGTAGCCTCCAACGGACGGGAAGCCGTGCGCCTCGTGCAGCAAATGGATTACGCCCTGATTCTGATGGACATACAAATGCCAGAGATGGACGGCCTTGAAGCAACCCGGATCATCCGCGCATTGCCTGGCAGAGCACACACGCCCATCCTCTCAATGACCGCCAATGCCTTCGTTGAAGACCGTCGCGCCTGCTTTGCGGCGGGCATGAATGACTTCATCACCAAACCGATGGTCCCGGAGAAGCTGTATGCCGTCCTGCTGAAGTGGCTGGCCTGCCGCTCCTGATACAACATCCGTGAGGATGCATATGCGACGGCTTCATGGCGGCCGCGCACCACATCGGGACAAGGACGCTCCACCGTAACAATTACTGCCACCGACCTGCAGCAAAACGGTCACACAAAAGTTCTAGGCTCGAGCCATGTGGATCTTGAGCCTACTGAAACCTGACAGTCAGGCGCCCACTCATGCAAGTGAGCAGGCCGACGATCCGCTGCCCGCAAGCATCCCCTACTCGCGGGACAGCGTATGCCTCAGCCCCATCGAACTCATGCGCTTTTCCAGGGCCTACCCCTCGTTCCGGATCGCCAACGGCCGCAGCCTCTTCCGCGAAGGAACGTGGGGCAATTCGATGTACCTGCTGATCGACGGGCGGGCCGAAGCCTGCACTCAGGAACATCTCGTCGAAGTCCTTCTCCCCGGCACCCTAATCGGAGAAACCAGCCTCCTCACACCCGGGCCACGCCCGGTGACGGTGATAGCCCGAACCCACTGCGAGTTCATCGAGATCAACGAGCAGGCCTTCTACGCGATCATCCGGGACACCCCCGAGTTTGCCGCCTTTGTCATGCGGGTCCTCACCAAGCGGCTGCAATCGGCAGCCCTGTTCCCAGACATACGGCCGGAGAATGCTGTTTCTTCAGCTATAACGAGAACAGACATCTAGCCGTCGGCCGACGGCACGGGTGACAGCACCGACAGTGCTCTTGCCCGACAGCAGACCGATGCATGTGCGGTGTATTGCTCATGAACAGTGCTCGCCGGGCAGCACGCCTTTTCCCATCCCTGCTTACCGCCATCATCGTTCTGCTGGCGGGGTGTACAACACTGCCACCGGGTTCGGATTTCCCGCGCGACGTTTCATCCGCACTGCCTCAGCCGGAAGAAACCCGCCTGGGAAAGCAGTTTTCCGTCGCCGCACGCCAACATGACGGAAATTCCGGGTTCCGCATCATTCCGGTTGGCGCCGATGGCTTTCTGGTCCGGATGCAGATGATCAACGCGGCGGAACGCACGCTTGACCTGCAGTACTTCATTTTTCGTGGTGATGAAACCGGCCGACTGCTGACCGATGCGGTCCTTCGCGCAGCAGATCGCGGCGTGCGGGTGCGCATCCTGATCGACGACGGTGAAACAGAGGCCGGCGACGAGCAGATTGCCGCACTGGAAGAACATCCCGCCATCCAGATCCGGCTCTTCAATCCATTCGCCTACCGCGGAAACATCCAGTCCTTGCGTGGGCTCGAATTCATGTTCAACGCCTCCCGGCTCGACTATCGGATGCACAACAAGCTGCTGGTCGTCGACAACGCCATTGCCCTGATCGGCGGGCGCAATATTGGCGACCAGTACTTTCAGATCGATCCAGACACCCAGTTTGCCGACGACGACGTATTTGTCGCCGGCCCACTCTCCAGGAAGCTCTCCGCCACCTTCGACGAGTTCTGGAATAGTCCCCTCGCCATCCCGATGGCAGCCCTGTCCAAGGAAACAAGCTCTCAGCGCCTCCTGCGCGAACGGCGTCAGGCCATGCGGGAGCAACATCGCCCGCCGCCTTCCGACAGCATCGGCTATTTGAATCGCGTCGCCAACGGCGAACCGTTTGGCGGAATACTCTCCGGGCGCCTGCCATTGACCTGGGCACCCGCCCAAGTGATCTACGACAGCCCCGACAAGAAGCGGGTGGAAAGCGGAGCCATGGTCGGCCGCCTGATGCAGCGAGCCGTTGCCAGCGAAGTAGCCACAGTGGATTCGGAACTGCTGATGGTCACGCCGTACCTGATACCTGGACACGAGGGAATGCGCTTGTTCAGCACGCTGCGCAAACGCGGCGTGAACATCCGCATCCTGACCAACTCACTGGAATCGTCATCCGTGCTGCTGGCGCAGGCTGGCTACATGGCCTATCGCGTGCCGTTGCTGACAAACGGCGTCCAGCTTTACGAAATACGCGCGCGTCCCGGCAACGCAAAGGTCAATGGCCAGACTGCAACCACGCCACGAAATGGCAATTACTCCCTGCACGCGAAATTGTTCGTGTTCGACCGACAACGCTTGTTCATCGGGTCGATGAACTTTGATCAACGGTCCATGCATCTCAACACAGAAATTGGCCTGATCATCGACAGCCCCACCCTGGCCCAACAGGTTGTTGCCCGCTTCGAAGCAATGACGCAACCCGCCAATGCCTATACGGTCAGTTTGCGCCCGCCTCCTTACGACAATGGAAACCCAAACCTCGTCTGGCACACGGAGGAAGACAAGAAGAGCGTCGACTACACCGTCGAACCCGCCAGAAATACGTGGCAGCGCATCGAGGCCACATTCCTGTCCTTGCTGCCAATTGATCGGGAACTATAAGTACCGAGTACCCGACCTTCACCGCACGACCGCGATCAGCTTTGGGTAAAAGAAATGGGAGGCAAGATCATTCTGGAACTTCACTCGCACCGCTCTTCGGGCAGCCCGAACGCGATCACCGCATTACCCGAAGCGATGTCGAACAGCTTGTTCCCACCTGCCGCAACGACGAGATATTCCTTCCCATCGCGTTCATAGACGACGGGCGGTGCATTGACGCCTGCCCCTGTCTGGAAGCGCCACAACAGTTTGCCGGTCCTGGAGTCTCGCGCCGTGAAGTGCCCGTCCGCCTCTCCCATGAACACCAGTCCGCCCGCAGTGGTCGTCACGCCGCCGGAGAATGGTCGGCTGATGCGCTCCTGCCATGCGAGCTTGCCAGTCGCCGGATCGATCGCACTGAGCGTCCCATAGGTTTCCACGCCCTTTGGAAAGCTGAGCACATTGACCTTATTGCCCTTCTCGTCGAGCTCCAACGTGAAGCGGCTCGGATAATGGCTGCCGCCGACGTACGCCCACCCCGTCTCGCCGCTGAAAGCAATGGGTGGCCAGTTCGCACCGCCCGCCTCACCCGGCACCGCAATCACCCCCTGGGCATCCTTGGCGCGCTTGAAGAGGCTGGTCTGAGGCACAAAGCCGTCCGAACGCCGGATGACTTCGCCCGTGATCCGGTTGAAAAAATACATCCAGCCCGACTTTGTCACCAAGGCGATGCCGGGCACCTTCCCTCCGCTCGTCGGAACATCCAGCAGCATCGGCGACGAGGCCAGGTCGTAGCCCCAGACATCGTGCGGGGTTACCTGATGGAACCAGCGCAGTTGGCCCGTCCGCACATCCAGCGCAACCAGCGATGACGTGTAGAGATTGTCACCGGGTCGGTACAAGTCGGCGTAGGGAGCGGCGTTACCGGTACCGAAGTAGAGCAAGCCCAGTTCCGGATCGAGCGCGGGCGAGGAACTGATGGAGCCGCCTCCCCGTTTCCAGGCATCGCGAAACCTCTCCGCATTCGCACGTTCAGCATCCAGATCCCGATCCAGCGCATCGCCCATCGACGTTTGGCTGACAAAACTCCCCTCCCAGCCATGGTCCTTAGTCGAATACCAACGCCAGACCAGACGCCCCGAATCTGCCTCGTAGGCCGAGATGAAGGCGCGCATTCCGCTGCGTGGGCCGGAGCGACCAAAGGCGGCTCTCGCCGTGTCATCCTCATCCCGGAAGACATTGGAGTATCCGGCCCCGGTGGTGCCAACGATGACCAGCCCATCGTAAACAAGGGGCGCCATATTCCCCGCAAAGCGTGACCACTGCGACGTTTCTTCCTTGGGAAGATCGCCCATGTTCTGTACTTGCCGTGGGGCATCCGGTGCACCGGTAGCGGGGTCCACCACCGGCACATCCCAAACCAGCTTGCCGCTGTTGCGGTCGACCGCAATCAGCCGGCCGTCGGCAGTGATCTCGTAAAGCCGCCCGTAGCCTGCCGCCAGACCGCGGTTGTGGGCGCCGCAGCACAGAACGTCCGTCGCCATCTTGTGCGTGTATTTCCAACGCACCTCACCCGTGCTGCCATCCAGCGCCACGATGTGATTGCGGGGCGTGGTCAGATACACCACCCCGTCGAGTACGATGGGGTTGGTTTGAAACGTGCCCTCCACGCCGGTCTGGTAGATCCATTTCGGCACCAGACGGGACACGTTGCCGCGATGAATCTGCGTCAGTCCCGAGTAGCGTTGATTCGCGTACCCGTGGCCATAGGTGAGCCAGTCGGCGTCCTTACCCGCAGCGCCGAGCAGTTCCTCGCTGGTTTGCGCCTGCAACAAAGGGGACGCGGCACAGAGCACCGCGAGGCAAAGTGCCTGCAGTACCCGAAAGCCATTTACGAGCAGGACATCACGTGTGGATTTCCGGCTCATGGGAGCGGAGTCTCCAGCCATTTCGGAATGACCGCCAGCATCCTCAGGAGGCCGCCGAAGTACATGAAAGCAGACATGGTGTGTCTCCAGGTTATTTGAATAAGCTCGACATCGCTCGAACTCGATTCTAGAGAGTCAATGGCCGTCCGCCAGGCTCAAACCGGGGAGCGTGGAAATCCCTCTCTGTTTATCAGGCAAATTGCCCAGACAGCGGCGACGCCGCCAACGTGTTCCGGCGCATGGATGCGGCAAACCAGGAACACGAGCGGCGGGCCTGCGGAATGATCGCGGACGAAACGGCGCTACGCCGATCCAGATATTGAAACGGTGATCTCGGGCAATGAGATTATCGTTGCACCCAACCACCACAGACAGGGAATACCTGCCCCACGAAACAATTGGCCTGTGCGCTGCAAAGATAGGCGGCAAATTCTGCATCCTCTCTTGCGGAGACCAGACGGCCGAGCGGAACCTCTCTCTTGAGTCGTTCCTGAAAACGCGGGTTGGATTGCACGTCCGCAGGAAAATAGGTTGGGTTGTCTACGAAGTTCTGGGCAATGGCGTTGATCTGAATGTTGTATGCGGCCATCTCGGCGCCTACTGACTGCACATAGGCAAGCTGCGCACCTCGGGCAGCACTATAGGTGGATGCACGCCTCATACCCCGCAGAGCAGATGCGCTCCCCATGACCAGTATTTTTCCTGCTTGCCGCTCGATCATGGGTGGCAGGGCAACCCGAAAGAGCCGGGGAAGCGGATCCACCAACGCTGCAAACGTCGCCCTCCACTCCTCCTCAGAGGCCTCAATGGCAGGGGTATTTGGCGCCGGAATCGATAAATTGGCCAAAAGAATATCCACATGGCCCGCAGCAGCGAAGATTGCGGCAGGTTCATCCTCACCGATCAAAGTAGCAGTACTTGGTATTACCGTGGCACCATGTTCTGCGAACACTTCGCATAGCGTCGGTCCCATGAAGGTATCGGAGTGGGTAATCAGTACCCGCTTGCCTAGTAGATTGAGTTGATCCGGCATGCTCCCACCTGTCAAAGTATTTACATGTTAGTGGAGAGAAACACACAGCATCCAGGATGATCCGGTTTATAAGGATGAAGAATGCTGAGGCTGTTCGACAGTTATCCGATCACAATGTTGCAACCCATTGGTACCTGACCGACGGGAACGTACCGATCGATAAACGGGCACGCCCCCTACGCCTGATTTTAGGGCTTCTTGGGTCAACATCTGCCGCACCCGCACGCCTGCTCATGGCATCGCCGATATTGCCAATCTGGAATTCCAGCAGATAAGCTCACCGCCATTTCCACCTGGAGTGTCCACCATGACCCGCGACGCACAATTCGAACAGGGACTGCAAAAGCGCAAACAAGTGATGGGCGAAGCCTTCGTCGACAAAGCATTCGCCAACGCGGACGCCTTCACCGCCCCCCTCCAGGAACTCGTCACCCGCAACGCCTGGGGCACGACCTGGTGCCGTGACGGACTCGATATGAAGACCCGCAGCCTGCTCACCCTGTCGATGCTGACCGCCCTCGGCCGGAGCACCGAACTCAAAGGCCATGTACGCGGCGCCATCAATAATGGCGCCAGCGTCAAGGAAATCCAGGAAACGCTGCTGCACGCCACCGTCTATTGCGGCTTCCCCCTCGCCATCGACGCCTTCCGCTCGGCCCAGGAGGTGTTGAAGGAAATGGGGATGATCGAAAAGGAAGGGAGTGTGATCGACCTTACGCAAAGCGCTCCATAAGGCCGAGGAGCCATCCTGAAATGACACGCTCGCAAATTACTACTTAGGGCAGCGATGACGATTCAGCCAATCGCTGACGGTGCCACCTTACTTCATCCGCCAACGTTTCTTCCATGGGCCTGAAACCCAAGCCGAACTCCCTGCGAATCTTGTCCGCAGAGAATCGCCGCCCGTAGTCCTTGGCCATGTTGTTGACCGTCGCCAGACTGAGCAACACCGGCTTGCCGGTCAGTCGGGCATAGGTCTCCTGCAGCAAGGCGATGGCATACAGCATCATGCGGGGGAGCTTGCGGCGTGGTGCGGGAATGCCGGTTACGGTTTCCATCGCCTGCAAGAGCCTGGACATGCTGACCGGATGACCTCCGGCCAGATAGCGCTCGCCTCGTCTCCCTGTTCGGCTCGACGCCAGGGCGACCTGAGCCACATCCCGGGCATCCACCACCGAGAAGGCCGCATCGGCCACCCCCGGAATCTTTCGACGCAGATAATCCTGAACGAACTGCCCTGCCGAAGTTGGCCCAAGATCGCCAGGGCCGTGCATCCAGCCGGGCAGGACGAGGGAAATGTGCATGTCCGGGTGGCTGTCGAGAAAAGCGAATACCGCCTCGTCGGCTTCGATCTTGCTGCAGTAATAGTCATCCGGCGCCGCGTCTTTTGCCAAAGGCATGGTCTCGTCCGTCACTCCGGCCTGATTGAGGCGCAACACGGCGATGGAGCTGATATGGACCACGCGCCGAATACCTGCGGCATAAGCCTCGTTCAGCAAGGCTTGAGTACCTTCGACATTGGTCTTGCGCAAGGCGTCCAGATGGCGGCCGCCCTTGTAGCTCTCCCGGAAGTAGGCCGCGGTATGAAAAAGTACATCACAGCCCTGCAAGGCCGGAGCAAAACCCTTCGCACAAGCGAGATCCCCAAGCACCCACTCCAGACGGTCATCCACCAAGCCCGCGAACTGTTCGGAAGCCTTCTGCTGCGATCGCACCAGTGCTTTGACCCGATACCCCTCTGCGAGCAAGAGGCGCACAAGATTGTTGCCCAGCAAGCCCGTAGCGCCGGTGACGAATGCGGTCTTTTCCTGCGTCATGTTCTCTCCCGAGATCCACTCAAAACGCGACTGTAAACAGTGGTGTAAAGTCCAAGGTCAAGACACGGATCACTGGGCAGGAGGATTTGACGATGCGGATCGGGGAACTGGCCGAACAGACAGGAATGACACGCGATGCCATCCGCTTCTATGAGCGCCTGGGCCTCATCAAGCCGGAGCGCGGCCAGGAAGGACGCCATGGCTATCGCCGTTACGACGCCACCGCCGTTCGACGGCTGGGCCTGATCAAGCAAGGCAAAACGCTGGGCTTTTCGCTCGAAGAAATCCACGAGCTGCTGGACGCGTGGGCCAATCACACCCTGAAACCGGAGCAGAAGCGCTCAGTGCTTGCCGACAAGATTGCGGTTGTCGACCGGAAAATCTCGGAACTCCAGACGCTTGCGCAGGACCTGAGACGGGCGCTGAGCAATGTCCGGGAAGATTGCCACCAGCCCGCTGAAGCTTCCTGTTAGCGCCTCCTCATAAGCTCTTGACTGCCGGCCTCTTCCTCTATCCAACGGGTCACAACCTCAACGACCGGGCGCGGCATCGTTTCGGGTTGGATCAGCCAGTAGCCATATCGACATGGGCGGGACAACGCCGGGGTTTCGACATATCCGAGCAGTTTCTTTTCGATTTGATCACTGATGAGCGGAACTCTCCCCAATGCGATGCCCTGACCGCTCATGGCCGCCAGAATCACCTGGTCGTATTGATTGAAACGCACCACGCTGCGAGGGCGGGCATCCGGCCAGCCATGCTCACCCAGCCATGACTTCCAGGTAAGCCAGGGGCGCTGGGGATCTTCATATTCCAGCAACACCAGCTTCTGGAAATCATCCGCTGAATGGATTCGCTCAATCCCGAGCACAGGATTCGCGACGACGCCGATGGACTCTTCGAAGAGCAGCGTCGCCCCAGGTGGCGCATCTTCAGGACGGCAGTAGCGAATCCCCAGATCAATGCCTTCCCGCTTCAGGTCCGCCACCCGATTCAATGCCAGCACGCGCAGATCGATGTCGGGATAGCGCTCCTGAAACCTTCCTATGCGGGGCAACAGCCACAGCGTTGCCACGCCAATGCTCGCTGTCACCGTAACGGGGCGCTCCGCCGGCCTTAGGGTTTCGAAAGCCTCCTGCAATCGCCGCAGCGATGGATCGACTTTCCGGAACAGACGCTCGCCTTCCGGCGTAAAGCTGAGAGAACGATGACTGCGCAGGAAGAGCTTGCACTCAAGCGCGTCCTCAAGGGCCAGGATCTGCCGGCTGACGGCGGACTGGGTGAGGTGCAGCTCATTGGCTGCAACCGTGATGCTCAGATGCCGCCCCACCGCAACGAAACCCTTCAACAGGTCAAGGGATGGAATGCGCACCGGCGTGCTGGTAACCATAATTCATTCCCTTTTGGAATGTAACGAATTCCCGAATATCGCTTGAGAGCCCAACTGTGACGGATTCTAATCCTACCCAAGCAGCTTCATGAATCATGCATTTGGGAACAGACAAACCGTGGATAGGGCATGGTGATGCACATCAACACTCAACCGGATAGACATTGGTGGCAGGAACCCCTGGCGTTCGTGCTGGCCGGCGGCATCGTGATGGGCTTGTCCCTGGGGATACGTCACGCTTTCGGGATCTTCATGGTGCCGATCACCATGGATCACGGCTGGAACCGCGAAACGTTCAGCTTTGCGATCGCATTGCAGAATCTTGTCTGGGGCATCATGCAGCCGTTCGTCGGCATGGTCGCCGACCGCTTCGGCTCGCGTCGCGTCGTCATGGTCGGAATGATCTGCTACGCCTGCGGACTGGTCGGCATGGCGTATGGCCCGACGCAACTTGTCTTCACCCTCAGCGCCGGCGTCCTCGTCGGTATTGCTCTCGCCTGCACGTCATTCGGCGTCATCTACGGCGCCTTGAGTCGCCTGGTCCCACCGGAGCGCCGCGGCTGGGCGTTGGGGCTTGCCGGCGCCGCTGGCGGACTGGGGCAATTCTTTCTGGTTCCGGTCTCACAGATACTCATCGACACCTTTACCTGGAGCGGTTCGTTCATCGCGCTCGCGCTTGCCTGCCTGGTGGTGCTGCCGCTGGCCTTGCCGCTTGCCGACGTTCCGACACAAACAGGCAGCCAGCAGCAAAGCCTGCGGGACGCACTCGTCGAGGCGTTTTCCCATCAGGGATTCTGGCTGCTGATCATCGGCTTCTTCGCATGTGGCTTTCACCTGGCCTTTATCGCCAACCACCTGCCATCCTATCTGCGCGACAAGGGCATGAGCCAATCCGCGGCGGTAATCGGTCTCGCCGTGATCGCCCTGGCCAACGTCACCGGCACCTACGTGTGCGGATTGATGGGCAACCGATTCCGCCGGAAATATGTGCTTTTCTGGATCTACGTACTGCGGTCCCTGGCCATTGCAGCGTTCTACCTCCTGCCCCTCAGCCAATTCACCCTGTACGCGTTTTGCGCCGTGATGGGCTTCATCTGGTTGGGTACGGTGCCACTGACCAACGGCCTCCTTTCCCAGATATTTGGCATCCGGTATCTCACAACGCTGTTCGGCTTTGTCTTCTTCGGCCACCAGCTTGGATCGTTTCTCGGCGTATGGCTGGGCGGATACGTCTTCGACACGACGCGCTCCTATGACCTGGTCTGGCAACTGAGCATCGCCATTGGCCTGCTGTCCGCAGCCCTGCATTACCCGATCCAGGATGGCGAGATTCAACGGCCCGCGCTATCGGGAGCCCATGCATGAAATACCGGCTCATCCTGATCAGCTTGCTGACAGTCGGCATCGGGTTGGCGTTCTGCGCCTACCTGAATCCGATGAATGTCTGGCGCTGGGCGATCCTGATGAGCCTTTGCCAGACACGTTAATCGCCATCACCCATGAAAGGAGCAGCCCCCATGAACCAGATTGCCACCACGCCGAGGCCCCCGTACTACGCGGTAATTTTCACGTCGTTTCTACACGACGAAGCCGATGGATACGCCGAAGCAGCGCAATACGCCTTGTCTTTAGCCATGAAACAGCCAGGCTTCCTCGGATACGAAGGTGTCAGAGCGGGCATGGGGATTTCCGTGTCCTACTGGGATTCCCTTGAAGCCATCCGGGCCTGGAAGGAGCATCCGGAACACAGACTGCTGCAGCAGAAAGAGCAACTCTGGTTTCGTGAATCCAAGATCCGGATTTGCAAGGTGGAAAGAGACTACTGATCTCCGCCCCCGTATCCTGTCGCTCCCGGTAACATCGCGCGCCTTGCTTCCCGACATGGTTTCCCGTCTTTCCTCCTTCCGACTGATCCTTGTTCTTGTTCTCTTCCTATGGGCCCCGTGGAGCTCCGCGCAGACACTCGCGCTGACCTTCGACGACGGTTTCAATCCCACTGCGCAGCCCAGGGCGGCGCAGTGGAATGCGCAGATGCTGGCCGCCTTGCATGAACACAAAATCCAATCCGCCCTGTTCCCCTCACTGGCGCGCATGGGCGGTGTTGAAGGACTTGAGTTGGTGGCGGCATGGGCACAGGCAGGGCATCTGGTCGGGAACCATACAGCCAGTCACCGCAGCCTGGCCGATCCGAAAGTGTCGCTGGAATGGTTCATTTCCGACGTCCAGGCCGCGGACGCGATGGTCAGAGACTTACCCAGCTTCGTGCCGATGCTGCGGTTCCCCTATCTGAAGGAAGGCGACACCCTCACCAAGCGTGATGGTTTGAGGGCCTGGATGGCCCGCAATGGCTACAAAAGCGCCCCGGTATCCATCGACGCAAGCGACTGGTACTACAACCTCGTTTATGCCGCGCATCTGAAGGCGGGCGATGCCGGCAAGGCGGAACGCGTGAAACAGCGCTATATCCGCCATCTGCTCGACCGAGCAGCTTATTACGACGGTCTCGCCCGCGAAGTCCTCGGCAGAAGCCCGGCCCATGTCATGCTCCTCCACACCAACCAGATCAATGCCGAAGCCTTGCCAGAGGTAGTTGCAGCGCTGACGGCTCACGGCTGGACAATCATCTCTGCGAACACCGCATTTCAAGATCCGCTGTACGCACAAGCACCAGACACCCTTCCTGCCGGAGAAAGCATCATTTGGGCGCATGCCAAAGCGCACAATCTTCCGGGCCTGCGCTATCCAGCAGAAGATTCCGTGTATGAGGAGCCTTTGCTACGAGACGCCGGATTGGTGCCTTAGGATCCGGAAACGACTGCCGTCGCAAGCCTGGCATCCAAATACGACGTCATTCCCTTGACGCCCTCCCCTGCCCGCGCCGATACTCACCACGTCACCTAAACAGTGGTGATCGGGCGTGAGAACCCGATTGAATCAAGGCCGATGAAGGCCGCGTTTGACGCGGCTTTTTCTTGTCGGAGCATGGTCGCGTCTACTCAATGGCGGGCCGTGTGGGGCAGCCGCAAGGCTGGCCGGTTCCTTGATTCCGGTTTCTCACCCCCGCACGGTTCCGCCGCCCACCGTGAGAAGTGGATAGCGGAGATTCAGACCGCAATCAAGGAGCAACACGCCATGACTCGTCACGCCCGGCAGTGCGCACAAGCACGCACATGCATCGCCTCGCAACACCCCGCAGCCCACCCCGCGAACACGACACCCTGCGCACGGAGGGCCGCAGCATGAACGCCCCGATGAACTTCCCTGCCCCCTCCGCGCCCCTCTATGTGCTGGCAGACAGCGTGGACACGCTCGCCCTCGTCGACCAACTCAGCGCCCGCCTCGCCCAGCTCCAAGCCCTGCTCGCCATGACCCGTGGCAACGCCGGCGACGTGTTCCGGCGCATGAATGCGGAAAACCAGGAACATTACCTGTGGGCCTGCGGAATGATCGCGGACGAAGCCAGGGAGTTGATGGGGAGGATTGAGGGGCGCGGGTTTGCGGGTGTGGATGAGCGGGGAGGAAGGGAACGGGTGTAGAGGTTTGGGATGGCAGGGACGGAAAGCAGTGCCTGCCATCTGATGGTGGTTCTTACCGACGTGATACCTGACTGCGCGTCTGCTTGTCGGCCGTTGCAGCCATTCGGTGCTTCTAATCTAAGTCGCCGGTATCGACCGGTAGCTGCCATCAGACACCCAGCAGCGCACTACTGCAACACATGTAAAGCATGTTGTTATCATGGCAATGTAACGCGGATCACAAAGAGCATGCCTTGTCATGCTCAACGGATTGTGAAGTAGCTGTCTTGACTAGCCATGAACTACCCGACTAATTCTCTCCGATGATCGAGTTCAATCCTGCGACCTTCGAACACCACTTTCGAGCACTCCTTGACGACCCCGAATCGGATTTCGAATTGGATGAAATCGACGATGCACTCCAAAAGGTGTCAGGTGACTCCGAAGATGCCAGGGCCTGTGCGTACATTGCCGTCGAAGTGCTATCGAGGGAGAACCGTCCATGGCCGTTGGCCTATGCTTTGAACACTGCGGTGTGCGCGAGTTGCATTTCCGGAGATACCGAGCGGGTCAGGCTATATCTTGAGCAACTCGTGGACTTAGCTATCGCGGAGGGCGTCGATCTTGCGGCACTTTCGGCGGCGGAAAACGTTGGCCGTTTGCTGCCCGGCAACGCCAAAGCTGACCATGTGCCCAACGTCCTCTACGAGGTAGTTCGGTTGTATACGCACCTCGGAGAGATCGACAAGGCAATCAAGAACCTCATTACAGTAGCGTACCTCTTCGCTGATTTTGGCGCGTTTCAGCCTGCTTACCACTCGTTGGGTCAGGCTGAAGAGCTAGCGCGCGAACACCACCTGCTCCAGCCATATGCGGACACCGTTACCGCAATTTATGCCACATGCCTAATTGAGGAGGATCATGCATACGCTGAGCAGATCTGGCCGACGTTGGTGCAGATGTATTCCGAGCTGGGCACCCCCGTCCCCACGCATCTGGCCCTCAATCGCGCGACTTTGCTATTTCAGACCGGACACCATCAACTAGCGCGGATCGCTTATGAGGAAGTGCTTGTGACCATGCCACCATGCGATGCTGCGCGGCCCATGGCGCTGGTGAACCTGTCCGCATGCCTTCGCGAGCTCGGCGAGCTTGGTCTTTCCGAAGAACAGATGTCCGTTGCACGGGCACTGATGTCGTCGTGCGAGAACGTCGACCCCGAGTATCTTCTTGAGTTGGAGCTCATTGCATCGAAAAATGCCATCGCGAGATCAGATCCTGCTGAGGCCGTTGCCTGCCTGCATCGTTCGGTTCTGCATCTTGATGCCGCCGTCGTCCTTGTCGAGAAGCTGCATTACCGCCGCGGACTCCGCGATCGCTACATCCGACGAATCGAGTGGCTACTAGCAAGACTCCCCGTTACCGGCAGCGCCACGGATGTTGTCCCCGTGATCGCCGCAACAAGGGCAAACCGGGTGGCGGATTGGCTTCACTTCTTAGAGTGGGCTGCTGCACTAGCCTTGAAGCTATCCCCTCAAGAAAGGGATGAGCTGAATCGTTTGGTGGATCGTCTCGCTGGTGAAGGATCACCACACCTGTTTGGCTTCCTAGAGAAGTATGACGACCCGATGTCGGCGATCTCGAAGCCCGATCCATGGCGCGACATCGCCGAGTACGCGGACAAGGTT
Organism: Zoogloea sp. JDB1; assembly: GCF_056724025.1. Lineage (NCBI taxonomy): Bacteria > Pseudomonadati > Pseudomonadota > Betaproteobacteria > Rhodocyclales > Zoogloeaceae > Zoogloea > Zoogloea sp. JDB1. Next base: position 2,973,940 of record NZ_CM161496.1, on the reverse strand, counting down.
AGTGCTCTTCATTGCGTCAGCCGGCCCTTTCAGGATGCGACCTCCGAGCGCAGCGCAGCTACCATTTATGAGCGGCTAAACGAAGGTTACGCCATCCTCGTGAACATGCTCACTGCTGATCACAAAATTTTGCTGATCCTCGGAAACCGGTATGTCCTGTGCGAGCTTCCTGAGGCGCAATCGCGTGGCTTCCATTCGGCCTTGGTACAGCATCGTCAAGCGCCAGGAAAAGCCCAGGCGCTCGCTCACGCTGTAGGTGAGTACGAGAAGGCGTTGCTCGATGCACTCGCCCCCGTACTGGACGAACTTGCGGAGGTGAACTGCAAGGGCGTGATTTTTATTCCGGATGGGATGGATCTGACGCCGATTAATCTGGTGTTGGTGGGACATCCTGGGATTCGCGCACGCATGGCTGCTGGAGAGTTCGACGTGCGCACATGCATAGCGCTTCATCCCGCCAAGCGCGTAGCCCGCGCGCCGGCTGCCTGCCTGGGCATTGTGGAAAACGGCTCAGGCCTTCAATATGCCCGGACAGATGTTGAAGGGTTCTTCACAGGTGTCAAGGCGGTCGGAACCCTGATAGAGAATCCGGGGTGGGATGAGTTTGCGCATCGCATGGCGTCGACCGATGCTCTCGTCTTGTCCCATCACGGCACCTCCGTTGGCTTGTTCAGGGATCCGTTTTTCGCGGACATGGCAGGACATGGCACGACGAGCATCATGAGCCTGATGCAACTCCAAAGCGCGACCTTTCGCTGGCCTCATCGCATCGTGGTTTTGGGCACCTGCCATAGCGGTAGTCTCGTCAATCGCAACTACCAAAAGACGTTCCGTGCACATGAGCTTATGGGATTCCCGGTCGTTTTTCTGTTGAATGGTCAGTCGGAAGTGCTAGCTGCGTCATGGGCAATTCTCGACCGATTCAATCTTCTGCTCACAACTCTTTTCGCGCCGGGGCTGCGCGAAGCTCACCCTTCGAGCGCTATGAGCACTGCGTTAGCTAAACTTGTCGATCTTCCTAGCGAAGAGCTTCCGGCTCTGCTGCTTCGCGCATTCCCGCCGGGGACGCAAATCTCGCATGAGTTGCTATCCCAAATCGACAACTTGCGGCGGCAGCCGTTCTGCTATGGCGCTTATCAGACCTATACCTTGCTTTAGCCTCCCAGGATAGACGAATGGCGGATTGAACATCAGCGCAAATCCCAACTTCAGCTATGGGTCGAAAACCGTCGTCAGCTCTCCACGCCCCCACCGACTGCTTTGGCCGAGGAAGAGCCCGTCGGATCAGCGGCTGGACCTCGGCCAAAGTGGACCTTTCATTATGTGACGCACAACGACCGCCATACACAAAATTCCGGACACGTCCTGATTGGGCGCTTGAGTCCTTTGTTGCATTTTCTTTAAATTGATGGAGTGACAAGCCCCTTCTGCACAAGTTCCTGCGAAATGATTTTCGAAAGCTTCAGGTCCTCCGTTCTCAGAGAAGCAAGCCATGATTTCGCACGTGCAAGCGTCGGATTCGAATCCGGCATTAGATCTTGCAGCAACGACGCAGTGACTCGTGACAGACCGAGCTCTATAAATGCTTGACCAGCTACTGACGACACACCTAACTCCAAAGCAAGGGGAAAATCAAATACAGAGTTAGCTTCAACCTCTAATTTCCGTTCGCGCAGGGCAAATCGTAGAAGGTCCACGTATGCTTTTCCAAGTTGCACATACTCGAATCGCAACTTGTCCTCTACAAATTCAAATGTGCTTCTTACATGGGTGTCCACGTTAACTTCGCGATTTGTTTTCCTATTTTTCTGAGCGAGCTCTATACTCTTTCCAATAAGAACGGGAAGCGGAGCGCCGCGCATCCAAGCCAGGCCAATCGTCGCGAGTTTCTTGTTAAACCCGGCGAAACTGAATCCGAGTATATATTTGTTAATCCGAGCGAAGACCTGCACGTAACTGTCGTACACGTCACCTGATGGATGTTGCGGAAGAAGCTCGTGCGCACGCCCCGCAGCAATGAGTACTCGAAACCTTGCGAGAAGACGGGCTTGGCCAAACGGATTTACAGTCCAATTGACCTCCAAAATCTCTGATGGAAGGGCTAATTTTTCGACGATTTTTTCAGCCGCTTGAATTAAGACCTCGCGAGCCTCGCTGTCAAGAGGCGTATCAAACCTACCAAAGAATTGCGACAACGAGCCATTAGCAGCTCTAGACATCATCAGTCCGGCCGCCGCTTTTGCGTCAGATGGTACCTTCGAAATGTCACTTTCAAGGCCTCTTTCTAGAACTTGGAGCACGTCAGCGTATTTTCCCGCCACGGTCGCTCCGAAGGCTGGCTGAAGGGAAAAAGGCTGTGTGCTGCTTAGCGGCTTTTCGGCCCACTTTTCGTAATTCACCAAAAACACGTTACCAACGATGTCGTGATTCAGTCGGCCTGCTCGCCCGGCAAAGTTCCAAAGAGCAGCAGCGTCCAACTTCCCGTCGCGCCCACGCGTCGGCGTATCGATAAAAACGTTTCTAGCTGGAAGGTTAATCCCCTGGAACAACGTCGTCGTACAAACTAAGTATTTTATGTCGTCGCTCTTAAACGCCGATTCAATACTTTCCCGAAGCAGGCTAGGCATTTTCCCGTAATGGAATGCGACACCATGTAGCACTCGCTCTGCGAGGCTGTATCTTGGATGAACATGGTCTTTTATGAACTTGGATAGTTCAATTAACGCTGGCGTTGGATCCCTCGGTCTATCTGAAGCGAGTTGGAGCGCTATTTTCTCTGTCTGTGAAGGCCCAGTTCCGTAGACTAGCGATGCGCCTTTGCTTCCAAGCTCAAGCGCCACGGCGGCTAATACAGTCCTTTCGTTAAGAAATCCGCGGCTGCCAATGACGCGGCCAAGTTCTACCGCCTTCCTTACATCCAGGAGTTTCAGAAGGAGGTGATTTGGATTCGCGGCATCAGGAGTAACAACTATACGATTTTGGAGAACTGGAGATAGTATAGTACTCTTAACATTTATTTTTTCGATACCGATAGAATTCCCTACAGTATCGAAGCCTGTAGCGCCTGGAGCCAAGAACACAAACTGTGCAGCAGGATTCCGAGCCCGGCATTGTTCAAGACAATCCTGCAGAATCATCCCGCGAATGTCATCGCCGATGGATTGCGCCTCATCGACAATAATCATGTCAAATCGGATTGAAGTGATGCTTAACAACACCATAAGCCGCTCTTGCGTAAGCACAAATACTTGCCCAGGACGGTTTTCACTGTCGAGTGTGGGGATTGTAGAAACGCGTACTTTGTCTGAGACGTGGGTAAGTCTAATGTTTAACTTCTCGTTCACTTCAGCAATAAGAGCTCTTGTAGGCGCTACATAAATGCCGTAAAAGCCCTTTTCGTGCTCTGCTCGTTCGCAAAGTTGAGCAAGAACAACAAACGATTTTCCGGCAGAAGTAGGCGCGGTGACTGCGACGTTCTGACCAGTAGGTAACAACTCCCAAACGCTTCGCTGAAAATCAGTTAGCGGGACCTTGGCTCCGCCTATTTCTTCTGTGTTTATCTCGCGCAACAGGCAATTTGTTAACGACGTGCTCAATGACGGGCGAAGCTTTTCCGGCCGTCGCTCCAGTTGAGCTACGCCTGGAAAATTGCCGATGCTCGCAAGAATGCGAGTCGATGCCTCCAGTACTAAAGGATTGCGAGAAACCAAAGAACTGTATAGAGCAATGCGCTGGGCGAGTGAACGGTGACTATCTGAATTCGTCTGCGCAAATACTGACGCTGAGTAAACTAATCGTTCTGTGGCCTCGGGAAAGACATCACCGTCTTCGTTGGAGTTGTCGGCAGGAGCAACGATTTCCGACATTAGACCGCGAGCACTGACTGAATCGAGGTCATTCCAGAATTGATGGTGAGCCAGTATCCGCGACGAAAGCTGCTCTGCAAATGTTATCATTTTAGAGCCTCGCCGAACTTCTGACGCAAACCATCCACGGAGGGCACTGCTATGAAAAACGCTTGTAATTTCGTGGACTTGACATTGTTACTATTCAAATGCTTAAGCAGAGCTTCGTCATGATGCTTGTGCTGTTTCGCATAAAGCTCAATGAAGTGCTCTTCATGTATTGACGGCGGCTTACTGTCGTCAATAGGAATTCCTTTGGAATATAGCTTCTCTTCATAGCAAATAAACCCGACGTGTCTGTCGCGCTTCTGCAGTACTGATTCTGAATCGTACATATCGAAGTAACTCAACAAAACGTTTTTTTGCTCTTGCGGTAAAGCGTCGAGGTTGCTGAAGTCAGTAACTATCGTCAGCTCTCGCAGGTACTGCGCACGATTAGATACGAATGCAGATGTAGAAATTGCGAACTCTTTGGCCCCATCATTGGCGCTTTGAGCCAGTTTAGATTCGAGCCAAAAGACATTCATAACTCCGTCTGCGAATTTGGCATGAATTCCGTCTATGCCATGAACCGGCATATTGCTATTTGTTTTCAGTGAGAGCTTCGCGGCAATCTGCGCGGCCCCTAAGTGGCGCTCAGCAACACAGTAAGCAATAAGTTCACCAACCTCTCCAAAGCGGCCCGTATTGTTAGGGTCATACTCTAGAAATAGCCTGCGTGCTTCACGATGCAAACGTGCTAGAGGACGAGTATCCGTATGCGTTCGTGACTCGTTAGAGCGCGCAAGCGCAGCTTGACGCTTCTTCTTAGGAATGGCGTATGCGATTATGGAGTCGAGTAGATGCTCGATGAATGCATCGTCTCTCGGGACGTCTTCTTCGAACCGTAGAAATAAAAGCTTGCTTCGATGGTGCGCCCCATTGCTGCAATCGGGAATCGGAACTAAACCTATATATCGATCAAGCTCTTCATCATTTTCGCGCAGGCTTTCAAGGCCATTCTCTGAATCTTCAGTATCCATATCTCGTCGCCATCTCAGCGTGATAAGCACCCTCTATCGAATCACATTATCATAAGACTAATCGTATGTCGTTCGGCCGCCTGACTAAGCGCATCAGGCTAACGGCCGTTATGGCTGAGCGGTTTGCATTGAGCACTCACCTCGAGCGACAGCAGCAATCTGAAACCTGCGATTGGTACCCTGAAGGACCGAAAAACGGGATTGGGTCGAATGTGTGAGTTCGCTGGCATCGGAAGCTGACGTTTGCGCCTACAAGCACTGAAGGACAGTTTGCCGACCAACTGCGGCCCGACAATGAACGACTAGCCAACGACCGGATCAGCCGACAAGCAGCCCTCCCATCCAATTGACCTGAGTAGTCAGATCGCTACCTCTAACCAATTCCGGGGTCATTTCGGTAGGGTCAAATACGTCGTATCCGAGCACCGTGCAGATGAAAGGCATCAAAACGCGTTCTTGGTGGCCTCCTCCGTCTGAATCGCGGCAGCTTGCTGGCGGATCTTGGTGGCGAGTGCGTTGAGCGTTTCGATGAACTCCATGACATCCCCCCTTATAGTTTGTGATGCGAGGAGGCTCCCACGGAATGACGAATGAGCGCTATGACGGCTGACCATATTGGGCAGTGCGGAAGTTCACTTCTGACGGCAGAGGTCTCTCAACGTGAAAAGGCCCAGCTTCAGCCGGGCCTTCGCTTTCAAGCATATAACCGACCATCAGTCGGCGACTACATCCTCTTCTATGTCGTCGCCTCCTCCGCCTTCCCCGCCCTCGCCCGCGACTTCCGCTCCGACTTCTTCTTCAGCCCCAGCGCTGCGACCTGGTCCGAGTCCACGCCGTATTGCGCTTTGAACTGGTTTTTCACGCCGAGGATGGCGGCATGGAATTCGTGCTGGATGGCGACGGCTGCGTCGCGGGCTGCAGCGTAAGTGTTCTGGCTGTGCAGTTCGGCGTCGAGGGCGCTCTGCAGCTTGTTGAACAGGGCGGTGACGACATCGAAGCTGTAGTCGGTGTTGGCCGGCTTGTAGTCGGGGATGGCCTTGAAGGCGCGGTAGGTTTCGAGGTCGGCCAGCGTTACCTGACTGGGGAGCCGTTTGAACAGCGGGTTTGCCATGAGTCCTCCTGCGTGTGGTTTGGAAGGGAATGCGAGGCTTGTTACGACTATGTTAAATGCCTATTTTTTATAACTCAACAGCATATTTCATGTTGCGCGGTGCACAGTCGATGTTGTCGTGTGCGCATTGAATGTGGACGGCGTCGCATTCGATGTTGCGGCGTGCACATGCTTTGTTGACAGGTGAACACGGCACCTTGGGCAGGCTGGTATCCAATGCGGCGGCGAACGCATCGATGCATGCGCCGTCTACATTCGATGTGGACGCGGCGTTGTTCTGTGCGCGGGCGGCAACATCGAGTGGGGGCGCGGCGCTCTTTACCGTGCACGCGGCTTCGCGTAGTCTGCGCCCACCATTCCTTCGGCATACTCGGTCAACATCGACCGAGCGCCTTTCACTTTCGTCTGTTCCGGCTTTCTTGATCATGTCGCAGCGCCTCGCAGTATTCGATTTCGACGGCACGCTTGCCGATTCCTTCGATGCTTTTCTTGTGTCTCTCAACGAGGTGGCCAAGCGGCATGGTTTTCGCGGTATTGCGCCGGATGCAACGGAAGAGCCGCGCAAGATGTCGGGGCGGCAGTTGATGGATTACCTGGGGATTCCGTTCTGGAAGGTGCCGGCGATTGCGGTGGACATGCGGCAGCGGGTGCTGGCGCATATCGACATGGTGCAGCCCTATCCGGGCACGGCGGAGGCCTTGCGGGCGATTGCGGACCAGGGCACGGCGCTGGCGCTGGTGACGTCCAACTCCCGCGAGGCGGTGCGGGCGGTGCTGGGCGGGGAGACGCTGGCGCTGTTTGCGCAGGTGCATTGCGGTGCGTCCCTGTTCGGCAAGCGCTTCAAGCTGCAGGAGTTGTTGTGGTCGAGCCGGCTGAAGCCGCAGCAGGTGGTGTACGTGGGCGACGAGATCCGCGATGCGGAGGCCGCGGCGGCGGTGGGCATGGCTTTCCTGGGCGTGGCCTGGGGTTTCACGCGGGCGGCGGAGTTCCAGAAGTATTGCCGGCATCCGCTGGTGGAGTGCATGGCCGACCTGCCAGCGGCGATTGCGGACGTACTGCCGGGCTGACGCGGGCCCGCCGGACCGTGCTCCGCAAGGATGAGCCGGCTCCAGCGCAGTTCCGCAACACAAGCATGGGAAGATCGATGACATTCAAGTCCATCGATCTGGCCGCGCGCCGCGTGATCCCCCTATACTGGCGCGGTGAGGTCAGACAACGAATCCCAAGTGCAAGAAGACCAGCCCACAAGCGTGCTGCGCCGCCTGCGTTGGCCCCTCGGCGGGCTGCTGGTGGTCATTGTTGTCGGTGGCGGCGTGCTCGTTGCCGACGAGGTGAAGACTTCGCGCCTGCAGGCGCATTACCTGGCGCGCTACGCCGCCGACCTCAGCTATGCGGTGGTCGACGGCAGCAGTGACGCCATCCGCACCCCGGCCCACGGCCCCTTCGATGAGCGCATGGGCTACAGCGAGTTGCCCAAGATCGGCACCCGCCTTGCTGCGCATGGCTTCAAGCTGACACGGCAGGCGCACTTCTCGAACGCGCTGCTCGATTACACCAATCGCGGTTACTTCCCGCCCTACCGGGAGAAGACTTCGGCCGGCCTCACGGTTACCGATTGCCGCAACGACACGCTGTATCGCTTCCGCTATCCCTTCCGGGCTTATGCGGACTTCGCGGCGGTGCCGCCGCGCGTCGCCCAGGCCCTGACCTTCATCGAAAACCGCGATCTGCTCGACGATGCCCGCCCCTTGATGAACCCGGCGGTGGACTGGGTGCGCTTCGGCCGCGCCGTGCTCGGCCGCGTCGGCCGTCTGGTCAATGAAGACTTCGACGCGCCGGGCGGCAGCACGCTGGCCACGCAGATCGAGAAGTTCCGCCATTCGCCGGATGGCGTGACGCCGAACGGTAGCGAGAAGCTCCGCCAGATGGTTTCGGCCAGCGTGCGCGCCTACCGGGACGGCGAGCAGACCCTGCCCCAGCGCCGTGACCTGCTGGTGGACTATCTGAACACGGTGCCGCTGTCGGCGGCGCCCGGCTTCGGCGAGGTCAACGGCCTCGGCGATGGCTTGTGGGTGTGGTTCGCCGCCGACTTCAACGAGGTCAATGCGTTGCTCGCCGCGCCTGAGGACAGCGGCCCGCGCCTCGCTGCCCAGGGTCGTGCGCTGCGCCAGGTGGTGGCGTTGATGATCGCCCACCGCCGGCCGACCTACTATCTCGCCCCCAAGGGCCGCGAGAGCCTTGGCCAGCTCTCGGCGAGCTACATCCGGCTGTTTGCCGAGAACGGCATGATCGGCCCTGCGCTGCGCGATGCGGCGCTGGCCGAGCCGCTCAAGTTCCGCGACATGATGGCCAACCCGGCGCTGCTGCCGGCCGATGCCGGCAAGGGCGCGACGGCGATCCGCAACCGCCTGGCGGGCCTCCTCGACGCGTCGCTGTATGAACTGGACCGCTACGATGCGGATGTGGCCACCACCCTCGACGGCGCACTGCAGCAGCGCGTCAGCGCCTTCCTCGGGCGCCTCGTCGAGCCGGAGTTCGCCCGCCAGCAGGGCCTGATCGGCGAGCACATGCTCGAGGCCGGCAAGCTGGACGCGATACGCTACAGCTTCAACCTGGTCGAAGGCACGCCGGGCAGCAATCGCGTGCGCGTGCAGACCGACACCACTGACCAGCCCCTCGACATCAACGAAGGCAGCAAGCTCGAACTCGGCTCCACCGCCAAGCTGCGCGTGCTGACCACCTATCTCGAGATCGTCGCCGAGTTGCATCAGCAACACGTGGCCAAGACGCCGGCCGAGTTGCGCAAGCTGCAGGTGGACCCGCACGACCGCATCGGCCAATGGGCCATCGATTACCTGGCCCACGCCAGCGACCGCAGCCTGCCGGCCATGCTGCAGGCGGCCCTGGCCCGCAATTACTCGGCCAGCCCGGGCGAGAGCTTTTTTACGGGCGGCGGCGTGCATACCTTCAACAATTTCCGCAAGGAGGACAACGGCCGCATGCCCACCGTGCGCGAGGCCTTGCAGGGTTCGATCAACCTGCCCTTCGTCCGCCTCATGCGCGATGTCGTGCGCCACGCCATGTACCAGGTGTCGGGCAGCACGGCGCAGTTGCTGCAGCAGGCCGACGACCCTCGCCGCGCGGACTATCTGGCCCGCTTTGCCGACAAGGAGGGGCAGGTCTTCCTGCGCCGCTTCTGGCACAAGTACCGCGGCAAGAAGGCCACCGAGATCCAGGACGATTTCCTCGACGGCCTGCATCCCAGTGCCGAGCGCCTCTCCGCGGTCTTCCGCTATCTGTCGCCGCAGGCTTCGCCGGAAGCCCTTGGCACCTTCCTGCAGCAGCGCCTGGAAGGCAGCAAGCTGAGCGCCGAACAGATCGGCAAGTTGTACACGCGCACGGCACCGGAGGCCTATGACCTGACCGACCGCGCCTATGTCGCCCGCGTCCATCCGCTCGAGCTGTGGCTGGTGAGCTATCTTTCAGCCAAGCCGGAAGCCAGCTGGACCGAGCTGGTCGAAGCCAGTACCGCCGAGCGCCAGGCTGTCTATCGCTGGCTGTTCCGCACCCGCTTCAAGGGCGCGCAGGATTCGCGCATTTTCACGATGCTGGAGGTCGAGGCCTTTCTCGACATCCACCGCCGCTGGGCCCGCCTTGGCTACCCCTTCGGCCATCTCGTGCCCTCGCTGGCCACCGCCCTCGGCAGCTCGGGTGACCGCCCGGCGGCGCTGGCCGAGCTGATGGGCATCATCGAGAACGACGGCATCCGCCAGCCTACGCTGCGCATCGACAGCCTGAACTTTGCCATCGGCACCCCCTATGAGACCCGCTTTGCCAGCGGCGGCGAACAGGGCGAACGGGTGATGGCGCCGGAGGTGGCCGCCGCGCTGCGCAGTGCGCTGTCTGAAGTGGTGGAAGGCGGTACGGCACGGCGCCTGGCCGGCGCCTTCAAGCTTGCCGACGGCAGCACGCTGAGTGTCGGCGGTAAAACAGGCACCGGCGACAACCGCATCGTGCTCGGCCGCGGCGCTGTCCGTGGGGTTGCGCTGAACCGGACGGCGACGTTCGTGTTCTATCTTGGCCCCCGCCATTTCGGGACGCTGACGGCCTACGTCATCGGCCCCGATGCCGCCCGCTATCACTTCACGTCGGCGCTGCCGGTGCAGATCCTGAAGTCGATGGGTCCGCTGCTGCTGCCGGCGCTGGAACCGGGGGCGAACAATCGCTGCCCCGCACCGCCGACGGCGCCCCGCAGCGTGGTGGTTGCCTCATCGAGCGCAGCCAGCTCCAGCGGGGCGGACAGTTCGCCGCCTGCACCGACAAAGCAGTAGTTGGCGCGGAACGCTGCATCAGAGAGATCGGCGATCTGCTCCTGCAATAGGCCATACGGTCGCCGACTTCACCTACATCAAGGCCGCCTGCGACATTCCGCCGCAGACTGGCGGCCATTGTCACTTCCCGTCTGTCGCCTCCAGCCTGTCCATGCTGCTTTCTCGCATCACCCTTCGTTCTGTCGTCCGCAGTGGCCTTGCCACTTTGCTGGCCCTGCCGGCGCTGGCGGCCCATGGGGCCGACTGGCTGGTGAAGCCGGGCGAGTCGATCCAGGCCGCGCTCAACCGCGCAGCAGCTGGTGACACGGTGCACGTAGCCCGCGGCACCTACGCGGAAAACCTGCGCATCGACAAACCCATAAAGCTGATCGGCACAAATCGCCCGACCCTGGACGGCGGCGGCCACGGCGACACGATCCGGGTGGTGGCCACCGATGTGAGTATCGAGGGTTTCATCATCTCGAACTCCGGCGCCGACCTGGGCGCCCAGAACGCGGGTGTGTATATCCAGCCGGGCTCCGACCGGGCGCGGGTCGCCCATTGCGACTTCAGCTACACGCTGTTCGGGCTGTGGATCGAAAAAGCCCGCGACGTGCGGGTGGAATACAACATCATCACCGGCAAGCGGGACGTGGATTCCGCCCAGCGCGGCAACGGCATCGAGCTCTACAACAGCGCCGGGGCGCAGATCATCGGCAACCACATCAGCTTCGTGCGCGATGCGATCTATGTGGACATCAGCAACCACGCGGTCTTCCGTGGCAACAAGATGCACCACAGCCGCTACGGCACCCACTACATGAACTCCCACTACAACCTGTGGGAGGACAACGAGAGCTACCTCAACCGCGGCGGCCTGGCGCTGATGGAGGTGCGCAACCTCATCGTGCGCAACAACAAGGCCTGGGGCAATTCGGACCACGGCATCATGCTGCGGACGATTCAGGATTCGGTGGTGGAGAACAACATCGTGGCCGGCAATGCGCGCGGCTTCTTCATCTACGACGCGGAGTACAACACCCTGCGCAACAACCTGGTGGTGGATAACCAGGTGGGCGTGCATCTGTGGGCGGGCTCGGTACGCAACACGGTGGAGGGCAACGACTTCATCTCCAACCGGGAACAGATCAAGTACGTGGCCACCAAGGACGAGCCCTGGGGTGGCAAGGTGGGCAACCACTGGAGCAACTACGTGGGCTGGGACCGCAACGGCGACGGCCACGGCGACGTGCCTTATGAGGCCAACGACATGGTGGACCGCCTGTCGTGGCGCCATCCGATGGTCAAGCTGCTGCTCGCCAGCCCGGCCATCCAGACCTTGCGCCTGATCGCCCAGCAGTTTCCGCTGCTGCGCGCCCCCAGCATCGTGGACAAGAACCCACGCATGCGCCCCGAACATACGGATTGGAGAAACTGGCTTGGCAAGCACTATCGTTGAAGCCCGCGGCGTAACCAAGGACTTCGGCTCCATTCAGGCGGTGAAGGGTGTCGACCTTTCCATCGCCCCTGGCGAGCTGTTCGGCCTGATCGGCCATAACGGCGCCGGCAAGAGCACGCTGTTCAAGATGATGCTCGGGCTGATCCCCGTAACCCGCGGCGAGATCCGCCTGGACGGCGAATCCGTGACCGGGCCGCGCTTTCGGGACACGCGCCGCAAGATCGGCTACCTGCCGGAGAACGTCGTCCTCTACGACAACCTGACCGGCATCGAGACCCTGTATTTCTTTGCCGACCTGAAGACGGTGCCGCGCGGCAGCTGCGCCACGCTGCTTGAGAAGGTGGGCCTCGCCCACGCTGCCGGCCGGCGCGTGCGGGAATATTCGAAGGGGATGCGCCAGCGCCTCGGCTTTGCGCAGGCCCTGCTCGGCAAGCCGCGCCTGCTGTTCCTCGACGAGCCGACCACCGGCCTCGATCCGGGAGCGATCCGCGACTTCTACCGCATCCTGCGGGAGCTGCGCGACGAGGGGGTGACGATGGTGCTCACCTCCCACATCCTCGCCGAGATCCAGGAGCGCGTGGATCGGCTGGCGATCATGGAAGGCGGAGTGATCCGCGCGACCGGTACGGTGCAATCCCTGCGCGAGGCAATGAACCTGCCGCTGACGCTGGAGATCGCAGGCGGCGCCGGCCTGCGCGAGCAGGTGGCGCGGGTGCTGGAAGGCCTCGCCATCGACGGTATCGACGATTCGGGCCACAGCCTGCATATCCGCCTGCCCCGCGAAGCCAAGATGCCCGCCCTCGCCCGCCTCGCCACCCTCGGCGAAACGCTGCGCGACCTCCATGTGCGCGAGCCGTCCCTCGAGGACGTGTTCTTCGGCTACCGGACCTGAACCATGTTCTCCATCGACTTCAGACAGATCGGCATCGTCGCCGGCAAGGAATTCTGGGACCGCATCCGCAACCGCTGGGTGCTCGCCGTGGCCGTGGTGTTTACCGTGTTCGCGCTGGTGATCGCCTATTTCGGCGCGGCCCAGCAGGGCACCGTGGGTTTCCACTCCATCGATGTGACCATTGCCTCGCTGGTCAGCCTGGTGATCTACCTGATCCCGCTGATCGCCTTGATCCTCGGTTTCGACGCCATCGTCGGCGAGCGGGAACGAGGCTCTCTCGACCTGCTGCTGACGCTGCCGATCACCCGCAAGGAGCTGATCCTCGGCAAGTACGCCGGGTTGGCCGGCGCACTGGCTTTCTCGACCATCGCCGGCTTTGGCGCGGTGGGGGTGATCCTGTCGCCGCAGCTGGACCTCAATGCGCTGTTCCACTACGCCGGCTTCATGGCCTCGGCGATCCTGCTCGGCTTCGCCTTCCTGAGTCTGGCGGTGATGCTGTCGGTGTTCGCCAGCGACCGCACGCGGGCCTCGGGCATGGCCATCGGCACGTGGTTCTTCTTCGTGCTGGTGTTCGATCTGCTGATCCTCGGCGCGCTGGTGGTCACCGCCGGCGACTACGGCGGCACGGTCTTCCCCTACCTGCTGCTGCTCAACCCGGCGGATGTGTTCCGCGTGCTCAACGTGTTCAGCCTGGACGAGGTGCGCACGCTGTACGGCCTCGCCACCGTATTCCCCGAAGCCCTGAGCAATCCGGCCACCCTGGGCGGCGTGATGCTGGCGTGGATCGCCGGCCCGCTGATGGTAGCCATCTGGAGATTCGAACGATGAAACGCCCTTCCCCCTCCCGCGCGCTACCGCGCCTCGCCGCCATGCTGCTGGCCTGCGGTCTGTTGACGGCCTGCGGCCAGAGCGCCGATAGCAAGGTCGCCCCGACGGAGATCGGCAAGGACACCTACTGCGCCCTCGACGGCATGCTGCTCGGCGACTACCCCGGCCCCAAGGCGCAGATCCACTTCGCCGGCCAGCCGGAGCCGGAGTTCTTCTGCGACACGATGGAGATGTTCTCCATTTACCTGAAGCCGGAACAGGCCCGCAAGGTGGCCGCGATCTACGTGCAGGACCTGGACAAGACGACTTGGGAGGAGCCGAAGGGCGCGTGGATCGACGCCAAGGTCGCCTTCTATGTGGTGGGATCGAAGAAGCGCGCCGCGATGGGTCCGACGCTGCCCTCTTTCGGTACCCGCGAGGGGGCGCAGAAGTTCGCCGCCGCCGAGGGCGGCAAGGTCGTCGCGTTCTCGGAAGTCACCCCCGACATGGCCCGACTGGACGGCGGCGCGCTGCACGATCAAAGGATGTAAGCCCGATGGATAATTTCTACGACAAGGTTCCCGCCGAGCAGGCGCTGGAGATCCAGCGCGTGTCGCGTCTGATGTACGAGGTGCGCGCCGCCCGCGACGACATGCTGGCCCGCCTCGGCGCCGCGGATGCGGAGCAGGCGCTGGCCTGCATCGTTGACGGCGAACTGCCCGAGCATCCGGGCTATGAACACTATCTGTCGGTGCGCATTCTCAACGGGCTGCACAACCAGGTGCGCGCGGAGCTGGCAGCCCTCGTTAAGGAAGCCCAGGAACAATGAACCTGCATCTGGAACTGGCCGCCCGCGTGGAAGAGAACTTCGGCACCCATCTGGAATCGGCGCCAGAGATCAAGCTGGATGCGCTGATCCTGCGCCTGGACAACGGCGTGGTGATGGAGGCGCGCATCGCTGCCCCCGACGCCTATGCCATCGCGTGGGCCTGGGGCGAGGCGGAGCTGCGCATCGACACTGCGCCGGTGCACAAGGATCTGGCTACCTGGCCCAACCACCTGCACGCCGCCGACGGCAATCTGCAGCACGACCCGCTGACGATCTGCGGCGCAGCACCGTGGGACAACCTGTGTGCGGTGCTCGATGCGGTGCTCGCCGATCCGCTGCTCGAACGCCGGCCCGCCCCTTAAGCCTTCAGGAGCTTCGTCATGTTTGCTCGTCTGTCCCCCGTCCGCCTCGCCGCCCCGCTGCTGGCGCTGGCCCTGTCGATGCCGGCCTTCGCCGTCGATCTTGCCGCTCAGGCAATCCCCCGCGCGGCACGCTGCCCGGTGTGTGGCATGTATCCGGCGCGCACGCCCCAGTGGGCGGCGCAGATCGTCTTCAACGACCAGAGCGCCAGCCATTTCGATTCGCCGGTGGATCTGTTCCGCTTCCTCAACAACATGGTGTTGTTCGACAAGCAGCACAAGCCGGCGGACATCGGTGCGATCTACGTGGCGGATTACGAGCGCAAGACGCCGGTGGATGCGAAGAAGGCCTTCTTCGTGCTCGGCTCGAAGGCTACCGGCCCGATGAACGATCCCAACCTGCCGGCCTTCACCACGCGCGAGGCGGCAGACGCCTTCGCCAAGGCCCAGGGCGGCAAGGTGCTGGCCTTCGGCGAGGTGACACGGGACGTGATCAAGGGCCTGAACAGCGGCGGGCACCACCACTAGGCGCCGCCCACCGCGGGCAGACTACAACAGGTATTGCTCGATGCGGCTCACCGGTGCGTTGCGCAGCAGGTAGAGCTGCGGATTGACGCGCTCCGCCGATTTGCCGTTGAGGGTGATCGGCACCGGTTCCCGGTCGAGGATGCACAGGCGGCGGCTGACACAGTCGGCCCGCCACGGGGGCAGCGCGGTCTTGCCGCGCTCCTCCACCGCGATGCGGGTGAGCTGGAACTGGTCGGTGGGCTTCTCTTTGTCGACGCGGGCGCGGATGGCGTCGCGGGCCTTGTCGAGGCTGCCTTGCTGCACGCACAGGTCGTACAGCGCCGCCAGGCAGCGCACGTTGTCGATACGGATCGGGTTGAGGCCGTGCAGCCATGACAGCGCGGCGATCAGCTTGCGGCCATACACGTCATAGGCGTACTGCAGGGTCTCGGTATAGAAGGCCGGGACGCGGCCGGCTGCCTGCAGCGCGGCTTTCCAGGCCGGGTCGAAGTCGGTCTTGCGCCCGCCGCGGGACAAGGCGTCGGCCCAGGCCACCTGCTTGGCAATGCTGGGCAGCTTGAGCATGGCCTGCCATTGGGGCCACAGCGCGCCGAAACAGGCCTTGAGGGCCGCCTCGTCGCGCACCGCAAAGCGCTTGAAAAGCTCCTGCAGCGTGCCGGTCTTGAGATTGACCTGCAGCGGCCCGAAGGACAGGCCGGCACCGTCGAAATTGCCGGTGACCTGCTGGAAGGGATCGCCGCTGGTTTCGAAGGCAGCGGTGACGCGCAGCGCGTTGGCGATGGCGAGTTCCGGGCGTACCGCCGGTAGTGCGGCGGGATCGGGCATCTCCAGGTAAACCAGCTTGCCTTCCTGCTCGACGCGCTGGAAATGCCCCTCCTGGGCTAGGCGGGAGGCGGACTTGAACAGCTCTTCGGGCTTGGCGCTGCTCACCCACACGAAGCGCCCGTCCAGCCCCTGCCCGATGCCATCCACCGGCAGCACCGAGGCGATCTTGAGCGGCATGCCGATGGCGTCGCGCAGCACCTGCACGGAACCGACCAGCTCCCGGTGGATATGCACGCTGCCATCCGGCCTGGCGTACTCGCGCAGCTGGAAGCTCGGCGTCACGCTGCCCGCCGCCGGGCCGCCCACCAGGAAATCGTTCTCGTACTTGAATCGTGTCGCCATCTCGCCCTCGTCCGGTTGGTGCCGGCACGCTAGGCCGGTGTCATCCAAAATTAGACGAGGCGCATCGAAGTGCCAAGAAATATGCGCGTTGTCCTGCTATGGCGTGTCGTTGGAATGGACGACGCGGAAGCGCCGCCCGTCCCAGTACAGCAGCATGTCGATGCCGGCTTCGCTGCCGAGCAGGATGCCGTCGCCCCGCCAGCGCGGTGCAAAGGCACGCCACGACTCGGCCTGCGGGGCGTCCTGGGGCAGCGCCTGCAGCGGCGCTGGGCTCTCCTGCCAGATCGGGGTGGAGAAGAAGCGGCGGTTCTGGATCAGCGTGCAGCCGGCGTGGCGATCCACCACCAGCATGAAGGCCACACCGGCATTGCGACGCAGGCGTGCATTCCACGGGTCCCAGGCCAGCGCCGGGATTTCGCGACGGGACTGGCGGCGCACCCACAGGCGGTCGAGCGTGCCATCACCGTCGAAATCACCGGTCAATACGCTGGTGCCGGCCGGCGGACCGGCCTTGCACGGCGTGGCGGCGTGGGTTGGAACAGAGATCGTCAACAAGGCGGCCAGGCCGCCGCACAACAGGGTTCGATATGTCATGCCTTGGGCAGGTGCAGCTTCCATTTGTCCAGATAGGGGGTCGGGTCGATGAGATCGGCTCTACGCAGGAAGGGGATGCCATCCGCGCGTCGGGCGGATTCGTCCTCCCCCACGGTCAGGCGGCCGCTGGCGGTCCCCGCGTACATCTCCAGGTGCAGCATGGCGCTCGGCACGCTGACGCCGACCAGGTGCCCGACCTTGGCGATGAACTGGCCGGCGGCGACCCGGTCGCCCCTGCGCTGGGGCGAGCCGGGCTGGACCTCGCCATAGCGGATGAGGAAGTCACCGTGGTCGATCTCCAGCGCCTCGGTTTCCGCGTAGAAGGCATAGGGATCGCACACCACCACGCCGGCACAGACCGCATGGACGGTGGTGCCGATGGGCACATACAGATCGCAGCCAGCGTGGGCGCGGGCGCCGCTGCTGCGGTTCGAGCCATAGGCGCGCGGCGGCTGGATCCAGTCCGCCCTGGGCAGGATCGGCAGCGGGAAATACGCTTCGTCGGCGGTGGTGCTGCCGCCATCGAGGCCCGCAGCAGCGGCCAGCAGCAGGTGCTGCCAGTCCTGGCTCTGCACAGCGATCAGCCCGCTGGGTGCCAGTCCGGACAGGAACTGGAAGGCCTTGATCGCCGCCACAGTCGCGGATTCCTTCGGCGGCCGGGCAATGCCGCCGTCGATACCCTTGGGGTCGACGACCGGCTTGACCAACCATCTGGCGGCGGCGGTCAGCAGGGTCTGGACGGTGATCACATCGTCCTTGTGGTTCTGGGCGCCGCGCTCCCACGCCCCAACCGATGCGCTGATATCCATCAAGCTCCTCCTTCTGGTCCTGGCCCCGATATCGATCAACCCTCGCCGCGGCCCGAGTACTCAGCATAGTCCGCCACGCGCGACAATCATCCCAGCAGGTTGGACCGACAGCAGGCGGATGAATTCGCCGAGACAGGACTTTCTGCAGGCTCGATCACCTGTCGCAGGCGAAAAAAAAGCCACGACAGTGCGTGGCTTTTTCTTGGTGGGACGCGGAACCCGATCAGAGGTTCTCGAGACGCAGACGAATCACCTTGCCGGTCACGGAGTCGAGGCTCTCGATCTTGGCGATGGCGGTGTCCACGTTCTTCTCGATGGTCAGGTGGGTCAGGATGATGATGTCGGTCTGGGACTCGCCCTCTTCCGGCTCACGCTGCAGCATGGCGTCGATGGAGATCGACTGGTCGGCCAGGATGCGGGTGATGTCGGCCAGCACGCCCGGCTTGTCGAGCACGCGCAGACGCAGGTAGTAGCTGGTCTCGACTTCGTCGATCGGCAGCACCGGCACGTCGGTGATCTGATCCGGCTGGAAGGCCAGGTGCGGCACGCGGTGTTCCGGGTCGGCGGTGTGCAGGCGGGTGACGTCCACCAGGTCGGCGATCACGGCGCTGGCGGTCGGCTCGGCACCGGCGCCCTTGCCGTAGTACAGCGTGGCGCCGACGGCGTCGCCCTGCACCAGCACGGCGTTCATGGCGCCTTCCACGTTGGCGATGAGGCGCTTCTCGGGGATCAGCGTGGGGTGCACGCGCAGCTCGATGCCCTGCGGACGGCGGCGGGCGATGCCCAGCAGCTTGATGCGATAGCCCAGTTGCTCGGCGTACTTGATGTCGGCCGCTTCGAGCTTGGTGATGCCTTCCACGTAGGCCTTGTCGAACTGGACCGGCACGCCGAAGGCGATGGAGGCCATCAGGGTCGCCTTGTGGGCGGCGTCCACGCCTTCGATGTCGAAGGTGGGATCGGCTTCGGCGTAGCCGAGGCGCTGGGCTTCCTTCAGCACGTCGGCAAAGGGCAGGCCCTTGTCGCGCATCTCGGACAGGATGAAGTTGGTGGTGCCGTTGATGATGCCGGCCAGCCACTGGATGCGGTTGGCGGAGAGGCCTTCGCGCAGCGCCTTGATGATGGGGATGCCACCGGCGACGGCGGCTTCGAAGGCCACCATCACGCCCTTCTTCTGGGCTGCGGCGAAGATCTCGTTGCCATGCACGGCCAGCAGCGCCTTGTTGGCGGTGACCACGTGCTTGCCGTTCTCGATGGCCTTCAGCACCAGTTCCTTGGCGACGCCGTAACCGCCGATCAGCTCGACGACGATGTCGATCTCGGGGTCGGTGACCACCGAGAAAGCGTCGTCGGTGATGCGCACGTCGGCGCCCGCCACGCTCTTCGCCAGTTCCAGGTTCTTGTCGGCCACCGCGGTAATGCGGATCGGCCGGCCGGCACGGCGGGTAATTTCTTCTTCGTTGCGCTTGAGAACGGTAAAGGTGCCACCGCCTACGGTGCCGATGCCCAGGAGGCCAACATTGATGGGTTTCATGTGTCTGGTGAAGGTAAGGGTCTAGGGGTGAAATCAGGTGCCGTGCCGCTTGCGGTAGCTTTCCAGGAAGCGGGCGATGCGGGCGATGGCGAGTTTCAGGTCTTCTTCGTGGGGCAGGAAGACCAGACGGAAGTGATCCGGGTTCGGCCAGTTGAAGCCGGTGCCCTGGACGAGCAGTACGCGTTCGGCCTCCAGCAGTTCGGCGATGAACTGCTGGTCGTCCTCGATCGGGTAGATCTTGGGGTCGAGGCGCGGGAACATGTACAGCGTGGCCTTCGGCTTGACGCAGCTGACACCCGGGATGGCGGTGATCAGCTCGTGGGCCAGGTCGCGCTGGCGACGCATGCGGCCGCCGGGGGAAACCAGGTCTTCGATGCTCTGGTAGCCGCCGAGGGCGGTCTGGATCGCATGCTGGCCGGGCACGTTGGCGCACAGGCGCATCGAGGCCAGCATGTTGAGGCCTTCGATGTAGTCGGCCGCCGGACGCTTGTCGCCGGATACCACCAGCCAGCCGGCGCGGTAGCCGCAGGAACGGTAGTTCTTGGACAGGCCGTTGAAGGTGACGGTCAGCACGTCTTCCGACAGGGAGGCGATGGAGGTGTGCTCGACACCGTCGTACAGCACCTTGTCGTAGACCTCGTCGGCATAGATGATCAGGCCGTGCTCGCGGGCGATCTGGACGATGGCCTTGAGGGTTTCGTCCGGGTAGACGGCGCCGGTCGGGTTGTTCGGGTTGATCAGGACGATGGCACGGGTGTGCGGGGTGATCTTGGCGCGGATGTCGGCCAGATCGGGCAGCCACTCGTTGGCCTCGTCGCAGATGTAGTGCACCGGCGTACCGCCGGACAGGCTTACCGCGGCGGTCCACAGCGGGTAGTCGGGAGCCGGGACGAGCACTTCGTCGCCGCTGTTGAGCAGCGCGTTCATGGCCATCACGATCAGTTCGGAAACGCCGTTGCCGACGTAGATGTCTTCCAGCGTCACACCCTTGATGCGCTTCTGCTGGGTGTAATGCATGATCGCCTTGCGGGCCGAGAAGATCCCCTTGGAGTCCGAGTAGCCTGCGGCGTTGGGCAGGTTGCGGATCATGTCGAGCTGGATCTCTTCGGGGGAGTCGAAGCCGAACGCGGCCAGGTTGCCGATGTTCAACTTGATGATCTTGTGGCCCTCGTCCTCCATCTGCTTCGCCTTTTGCAGCACGGGGCCGCGGATGTCGTAACAGACGTTGGCGAGCTTGTCGGACTTGCGGATTGGTTGCACGGCGGTTTCCGTTTCCTTACTGGTGAGCACGGGCTGCTCATTGACAACCCGCAATTTGGCTTGGCGGCTCATGGTCATGGCCCCGTCAGGGACGATCGGTGGTGAAACCCGGTCGGGTACCCGGCGACGCAAAGCTATAATGTTACCCAAGCCACCCGGACCGGGCAAATCCGCGTCCAATCAATCAGTAAGAGTGCCCACTGCAGAGAAGCCAGCCATGAAACTCCACCTCGACAAGAGCGAGCAATACAACACCATCGCCCGCTACGACGCCCGCCACGTGATGGTGTCCGATACCCGCTACGAATCCAGCGTGATCGTAATGCCCGAGCGCATCGAAACCGACTGGCACACCGGCGGTTTCGATGCGCTCGACGAAGCCGCCTTCCAGCGCCTGGCCGCACTGGGTTGCGAGATCCTGATCCTCGGCACCGGCATGAAGCAGCGCTTTCCGCAGCCGCGCCTGATGCGCCCGCTGATCGACGCCCGCATCGGGCTGGAAGTGATGGACCTGGGCTCCGCCTGCCGGACCTACAACATCCTGGTAGCGGAACATCGTAACGTGGCCGCGGCGCTTCTGTTCGATCCGGAGTGAATACCGTTCATATGCCTGGATGCATTGCCAGGCCTGCATCTTGGGATTAGGCTGACGCCGGAATAGTCAATTTCCGGAGAAACCATGCTTGACCAGGCCGCACCCGACTTCAGCCTGCCAGCCACCGGCGGGCAGACGCTCACCCTTTCCGCGCTGAAGGGCAACAAGGTGGTGCTGTATTTCTACCCGAAGGACAGCACGCCCGGCTGCACCACCGAGAGCCAGCAGTTCCGCGACCTGCATCCCGAATTTCTCGCTGCCGGCGCCGTCGTGCTGGGCATCTCGCGGGACGGCCTCAAGTCCCACGACAACTTCCGCGCCAAGCAGGCCCTGCCCTTCGATCTGGTCTCCGATCCGGACGAGACCGCCTGTGCGCTGTTCGGCGTCATGAAGCTGAAAAACATGTATGGGAAACAGGTGCGCGGGATCGAACGCAGCACTTTCGTCATCGACGCCGACGGTGTGCTGCGTCGCGAATGGCGCGGCGTCAAGGTCCCCGGCCACGCTCAGGAGGTGCTTGACTACGTGAAAACCTTGTAAGGCAGGACTGCTCCATCCCCTTCCACGACCGACGAGAAGACCGACATCATGGCTACCCGACGCCCTGCGAAGTCCAAGACCCCCGCTACCAAGCTTTTCGTCCTCGATACCAACGTGCTGATGCACGACCCGACGAGCCTTTATCGCTTCGAAGAGCACGACATCTTCGTGCCGATGATGACTCTCGAGGAGCTTGACTCCAACAAGAAGGGCATGTCCGAAGTCGCCCGCAATGCCCGTCAGGCCAGCCGCACCCTCGATGAGATCGTGCAGAGCTGCCCGGAAGGCATCGAAGCCGGCATCAGCCTGCTCGGCCCCTCCAGCGAGCTGGCCAGCGGCCGCCTGTTCCTGCAGACGGAGGCCATCAACAGCCAGCTGCCGGCCGCGCTGCCCACCTCCAAGGGCGACAACCAGATCCTCGCAGTGGTGATGTACCTGTTCGAGAAGTTCGACCGGAAGCGTTCGGTGATCCTCGTCTCGAAGGACATCAACATGCGCATCAAGGCCCGCGCACTGGGCCTGGAAGCGCAGGACTACTTCAACGACAAGGTCCTCGAAGACACCGACCTGCTGTACACCGGCACCAAGGAGATCGACGCCGCCTTCTGGGAAGCCAACGGCAAGGACATGGAGTCGTGGAAGCAGGAAAGCCGGACCTACTACAAGATCAAGGGCCCGGACGCACCGGACATGCTGATCAACGAGTTCGTCTATCAGGAGGGCGAACAGCCGCTGCAGGCCTGGGTCAAGGACAAGGCCGGCAAGACCGTCACCCTCGAGACGCTCATCGATTACTCCCACCAGAAGAACAACGTGTGGGGCATCACGGCCCGCAACCGGGAGCAGAACTTCGCCCTCAACCTGCTGATGAACCCGGAGATCGACTTCGTCACCCTGCTCGGCCAGGCCGGCACCGGCAAGACGTTGCTGACGCTGGCCGCCAGCCTGACCCAGGTGCTGGAATCCAAGCGCTACTCCGAGATCATCATGACCCGCGTCACCGTGCCGGTGGGCGAGGACATCGGCTTCCTGCCGGGCACCGAAGAAGAGAAGATGGCGCCGTGGATGGGTGCGCTGGAAGACAACCTGGACGTGCTCAACGGCACCACCGGCGAGGGCGGCGAGTGGGGCCGCGCGGCCACCCGCGACCTGATCCGAAGCCGCATCAAGATCAAGTCGCTGAACTTCATGCGCGGGCGCACCTTCATCAACAAGTTCCTGATCATCGACGAGGCGCAGAACCTGACGCCCAAGCAGATGAAGACCCTGATCACCCGTGCCGGCCCCGGTACCAAGGTAGTGTGCCTGGGCAACATCGCGCAGATCGACACACCCTACCTCACCGAAGGCTCATCAGGCCTGACCTATGTGGTGGACCGTTTCAAGGGCTGGCCGCACTCCGGCCACATCACGCTGCAGCGCGGCGAGCGCTCGCGGCTTGCGGACCACGCGGCGGAAGTCCTATAAGTAGTACGCTGTACGCGGGATGGGCTGCTTGCTCCGGCTCATCCCGCCACGCCCCGTAAGGGGTTTCCACAAAAATAACGGGGACCCGGCTACGGGGAGAAAAATCCGATGAACGAGACAAGCCAAGACATTTCCGCCACGCCCCGTCTGACGGGCATCACGGTTCTCGCCGCGGAGGACGACGAGATCAACCAGATCGTATTGGACGACGTCCTGCGCTACGAGGGCGCCCAGGTGGAGATCGTCGGCACCGGGCGCGCCGCGGTGGACCGCGTCTCCGAAGCCGGCCCCAAGGCCTTCCAGCTGGTGCTGATGGACATCCAGATGCCCGAGATGGACGGCTATGAAGCGGCCCGGCGCATCCATGCCCACTCACCGGACTTGCCCATCATCGGCCAGACCGCCAATTCCGGCGCCGAGGAACAGGCACGCTGCCGTGCCGCTGGCATGGCAGCCCAGATCAGCAAACCCATCGACCCCGAAGCCCTGGTGACGCTGATCCGCCGGCTCACCCTGGAGCGCCCGGCTGGCACGATAGACTGGCAGGCACTGGACTCGCGCTTTCCGGGCAAGGCCGACTTCATCCGCCGCCTGCTCGGCGTGTTCATCCAGAGCCAGACCCCGACGGTGGCAACGCTGCGCGCAGCCGCAGCCAGCGGTGACATCGGCGCGATCGCGCCCATTGCCCATCCGCTCAAGAGCTCGTCCGGCAACATCATGGCCAACGCGCTGATGGCCCTGGCACTACGCGCCGAACAGGCTTCCCGCCAGTCCCAGCCCGAGGCGCTGACGCTCGCCGAAGAGCTGGCCACGGCCCTCGAGGCGACGCTGGCCGAAATCGCTGTCCGCCTGGAATCCTGAACCCGCCGTTCAGGCGTCCGCCTGAGCGGCCCCGTCCCTTAGACTGCAGGCCACGCTGACCAGAGTGCCCTGATCCAGCGTGCTCACCGGCAGCACGCGGGCCTGCTCGGCCCGCCGGTACAAGCCCTCGCCGCCACGCCGGTAGGCTGGATCGTAGTGATCGACGATCAGCTTTTCGGCCAGCTGCCGCCATTCACCGGCCGTCACCAGCGCCTGCCATTCGCCGACCTGCTTGTGCCCGTGCTGGCCCACCAGACGTTCCAGCTTGGCGTTGAAATCGGCGGGATCCGCGATCAGGCTGGTGTAGCGATCCAGCAGGTGATCCACCCGCGCCGTCAGTGCAGCTTCGATACGCACGCAATCGCCGTCACGCAGACGTTCGAAGAGTTCAGGCGGAACATGCAGCCGGCCGACACGCCGGCTTTCCGACTCGGCCCACACCGGCCGTGCCGGATCGAAAGTCCGTAGCTGCGTCCACAGGGCCGTCTCGAATGCCTTCTGACCGGGCTGCTCGCTGTTAGGCTCGGCGCCAAGTACAGACCCCTTGTGCCTGGCCAGCGCCTCCAGATCGAGGACCTGCTCCCCCGTCGTTGCCAGTGCCTCCAGCAGCGCCGTCTTGCCGCTGCCCGTTGGACCGCACAGGATGCGGAAACCCAACCGCTCGGGGAGACTCCCCAAGTCTTCCAGCACACGCAGACGGAAACTCTTGTAGCCGCCGTCAAGGCGCCGCGCGCCCCAGCCGACCTGCCCCAGCACCAGCGTCATCGCGCCACTGCGCTGACCACCGCGCCAGCAGTAAATCAGAGGTTTCCAGCCCTTCGGCTTATTGAGAAAATGCGTCTCGATGTGCTGCGCGATATTGCGCGACACCAGTGCCGCCCCCACCTTCCGCGCCTCGAAGGGCGAGACCTGCTTGTAGAGCGTGCCGACACGGATCCGCTCCTCGTCATCCAGCACCGGGCAATTGATGGCCCCTGGGATATGGTCTTCGGCGTATTCGGCCGGAGAGCGGACATCGATGATCTCGTCGAACTCTTCGAGACGATCGAGACTGGCGGAGAATGGGGCGGGATGGGACACGTTGGAAATACTGGAAAAGACAGGAAACAGAGATGACCGAAGCCCCCCTGCGACTCACCGAATTGTCTCACGGCGGCGGATGCGGCTGCAAAATCGCGCCCGCCGTACTGAGCGAGATGCTCGCCCACATGCCGGCCGCCCAGCCCTTCGCCAACCTGCTGGTGGGCACAGAAACGGCCGACGACGCCGCAGTGTGGCGTCTCAACGACGAGCAGGCCCTGATCGCTACCACCGATTTCTTCATGCCGATCGTGGACGACCCCTACGATTTCGGGCGCATCGCCGCCACCAACGCCCTGTCGGACGTCTACGCGATGGGCGGCACGCCGATCATGGCGCTGGCCATCGTCGGCATGCCGGTGAACAAGCTTCCGCTGGCGGCGATCGGACGCATCCTCGAAGGCGGCGCGGCGGTCTGTGCAGATGCAGGCATCCCCGTCGCGGGCGGCCACAGCATCGATTCGCCGGAGCCAATCTATGGGCTGGTGGCCCTCGGCATCGCCCATCCGGACGTGATCAAGCGCAACCGGGACGCCCGCGAGGGCGACCTGCTGGTGCTCGGCAAGCCCCTCGGCGTCGGCATCCTCGGCTCGGCGATGAAGAAGGGCGTGCTCGACGCCGACGGCTACGCCCAGATGATCGCCACCACCACCCGCCTCAACAAGGTCGGCCCGGCACTGGCCAAGCTGCCCGGCGTGCATGCGCTGACCGACGTCACCGGCTTCGGCCTGCTCGGCCATCTGCTGGAGGTGTGCCGTGGCGCCGGCCTGGGTGCAACGGTGGACGCTGGCGCCCTACCCGTCATACCGGCGGCGATCCCGTTTGCGAAACAAGGCATCGGCCCCGGCGCCATCGCCCGCAACCTGGCGAGCTGCGGCGGCGACGTGCTGTTTGTCGACGGCGTGGAAGAATGGCAACGCAGCGTGATGGCCGACGCGCAGACTAGCGGCGGCCTGCTGGTGGCCTGCTCACCCGAGGCCGTCGATACGGTGCTCACGACTTTCCGTGAAGGCGGCTTCGTGGAAGCCGCAGTCATCGGACGGGTTCATTCCGGGGCCCCCAAAGTTACGGTGCGCCCCTGATGCCCGGCCAGGGCGCGGCTAGGGTTCGCGAATCGACTCGTCGAGCGCCTTGACCAGCGGCCACACCAGATAGGACATGACGCTGCGCTTACCGACCACGATTTCGGCGCTCAGCGTCATGCCCGGCAGCAGTCGGGCATGCTCGGGCATCCTCTTGAGCTGCCCGCCGTCGAGACGCAGCCGACTGGTATAAAACGCCGTGGCAGAGCCCGTTGCTTCCTTGCGGAAGGCATCTTCGCTGATGGTCCGCAACTGAGCCGGCACCGTTCCATGGCGCTGGAACGGATAGGCGTCGAACTTCAGATGTGCCGTATCGCCCACCTTCAGATAACCCACATCCATGGAGTCCACCTCCACCTCGGCCTCCAGCGCGGCACCTAGGGGCACCAGGGTAAACAGCGGTTCGGCCTCCTTGGCGACCGATCCCTGGGACAGCTTGGCAATCTCCAGCACCACGGCATCCGAAGGAGAGGACAGCACGACCATCTTGTGGCGCTTGCCGGCCTTCTGCAATTGTTCGGCGACGGCATCCCGCTCGCGTGAAACGGCCAGGACCTCTTCCATCAGTTTCTGGCGCCATCCTGTTTCAAAGGAGGCCTTCTCCGCCTCCTGGGCCGCCAGCTCCCTTTTCAACTCGGCATCCTTGTTGGTGGCAAGCTGCAGGCTCCGTTCTGCCTCCAGCAATCTGTCCTGAGCGTCGAGCAGACGCGAGCGTACTGCGTACTTCTCCGCGACGAGCTGCTCCTGCATGGCTGCCATGTCCTTCAGCACCTTGACCCGCGATGCCAGGACCTGCTGATCACGGCGATTCGTCTCCATTGCCGCGCGGATCTGTTCGATCGTTTCGCGCAGCTTGCGAACTTGAGCGCCATAACTCGCCTGCCGCTCGCCCGAGAGGTCGACCTGAAGCCGGCTGTCCGCGTCAGCGCCTTCGAGCTTTCCGACCTTGCGCCCGGAGAGGCTGCCCTCCAGTTGTTCCAGCTGATTGTTCAGGCTGTGCAGACGGGTCCGCAATTCGGCTTCGTCCGCGGCGGTGAAGGTCGGATCCAGGGTCGCCAGCGGCTCACCCTTCCTGACGATCTGTCCTTGGCGCACGTTGATTTGCTGGATGATCGACGTCTCCAGGGGTTGCACCACGATGTTGGGCAACGGCGTCACGAGGCGACCGCGGGCGACCACCACCAGGTCGACTTCGGAAACTGCCGCCCACACGACGAAGCACAGCAGCGCCGCGAGCAGCGCGTGCAGCGTGATACGGGCACTTCTGGGAAGCGGCCGCTGCTCGACCTCGTCCGCATCGGGTAGAAAATCGACGGCGGCCTCTTCCGAGCCAGCCTGTTTCTTGCGCATCCAGCTCATAGGTGGCTTGTCTGTTGATTCCAAAGTTGCTGATAGGTCGCACAACGTGCCAGCAGCTCCTCATGGCGGCCGCAATCTGTCAGACGCCCTTGATGCATCACCAGGATGGCATCGGCGTTCACGAGGGTGGACAGCCGGTGGGAGATCATGATCACCGTACGTCCGACGACGATCTGCGAGAGATTGCGGATGAAGATGGCCTCGCTCTCGGGATCGAGGGCGCTGGCCGCCTCGTCAAGGATGAGAATGCGCGGTTTGGGCAGCAGGGAACGGGCAATGGAGAGGCGCTGCTTCTGACCACCGCTGAGGTTGGACGCGTTCTCCTCGAGCAGGGTGTCGTATCCCTGCGGCAAGCGCTCGATGAACTCGTCGGCACCGGCCGCGACGGCGGCGGCAACGATCTCTTCGAAGGAAGCGTCGGGCTTGGTCATCGCGATGTTGTCGCGCACCGTACCCCGGAACAGGAAATTCTCCTGCAGCACGACGCCGATCTGTCCACGCAGGTGAGCCAGATCGATCTCCCGGGCATCCAGGCCATCGAAGCGCACGAGCCCTTCCTGCACTGGATACAGCCCCTGGATCAGCTTGGTGAGCGTCGTCTTGCCGGATCCGCTGCGCCCCACCACGCCGACCACGGCCCCGGCCGGGATACGGAAGCGGGCACGGTCGAGCGCATTGATGCTGGCCCCCGGGTAACGGAAGGTCACGTCCTCGAAGGCGATGTCACCCTTCAGTTGCGGACGCACGCCACCTGCGCCCAGCCGCCCTTCCGACGGACGGTTCATGACCTCGCCCAGCATTCGCACGGACAGCGCCGTCTGCTGGTATTCGTTGATCAGCCCGACGATCTGGATCAGGGGCTGCACCACACGGCCGGAGAGCATCTGGAAAGCGATCAACACACCGGCGGTGATGGTCTGATCGAATACGTCCTGCGCGCCGACGACGATGATCGTGACCGGCAACAGCTTGCCGAGAAAGTCGGTGATCGTGCCGCCGGAAATGGATATCTGGCCGACCCGGAAATGGGTCGTGATGGCCTCGGCCGACAGCTGATCCCACATGCGGCGCTGCATCGGCTCGATGGCCAGCGCCTTCACGGTACGCATGCCGTGAATCGTCTCCACGAGCAAGGCCTGGCGTTTGCCCTCCGCGCTGTACAACGCGTCCAGACGCCGCCGATATGTCGGCAGCAACGCCGCGATGATGCCGGCCAGCACCAGCGTGAAGCCCAGCACGATCAAGGCCAGTTTGAACGAGTAAGCAAACAGCAGGGGCAGGAAGATCAGCAACGCCGTCGTATCGAGCGCCGTGAAGAACAGGCGCCCCGTCAGGAAGTGCCGGATGCTCTCGAGCTGCTGCATGTGCCGCGTGATGACGCCGGCCGTCGTCGTCTCGAAATAATCGATAGGAAGCGACAACAGGTGCCCGAAAGTCCGTCGGGTCAGACGCATGTCGATCTTGTTGGTCGCCGCCAACATCAGCAGTTGGCGCACGTAACCGAACACGGCATCGAAGACCAGCGCAATGACAACCCCCGCCGCCAGTACCGACAGCGTGGACATGGTCCGGTGCACCAAGACCTTGTCGATGACCAGCTGGAAGAACATCGGGGCCGCCAAGGCGAGGACATGCATCGCAACGGCGGCCAGCGCCATGTCCCGGAAAGCGGTCTTCTGCTTGAGGATCTCGGGAATGAACCAGCGGAGTCCGAAGGGCTGGTGCGGATCACTCAACGCATAACTGCGCTTGAGAAAAACAACGGCCCCCTGCCAGCGGGCACAAAATGCCTCACGCTCATAGAGCTGCACACCGGCGGTAGCCGCCAGCGGATCGACCACCGCCACCCGGGTACCCCCTTCGCCCGGCTGGACCCCGACAACGATCACTGACACACCATCCTGAAAACGCGCCAGCAACGGGAAAACCCCCTGTTGCGCGCACAGGCCGTCCCAGGAGAGCCGGTCGGACCGCGCCTTCAGGCCGATCTCGGATGCGATATGCAGCAACAGGCTGTCGGCCGGCTCTTCGTCAGCCAGGGCGTACTCGTGGATCACCCGCTCAGGATGGATCTGGATGCCATGGTGCTGGGCGATCGCGGTCAGGCACTGAATCGCCGCATGAGGGAATTTGGCGTCCATTACTCTTCGAGGAAACAGGAAAACATAGTTCTATCGGGAATGGCGGCTCATGCCGGAAGAAGGCTCATGGCTTCTGGAGCGGAAGCACGCGGCAACGCTGCTGGTCCGCCTGCAAGGTACGGCAAAATGCCTCGGCGTCGGAGGCAAGCGCAAACGGCGCAACATACAGACGGTACCAAGCCTCCTGGGTATCCTTCGACATCTCGACGCGCCCGACCTGTACCGGATGCAGCTCGCGGTTTTCAAGCTGCGCGGAATAGCGTGAACGCAGATCCCGCCACACGGCAGGAACCGTCAACTGAAGATAGAGCGCCGGCAACTCCACCCGCCACACCGCCTCCATGGAACGGCCGGCGGCATTCTCCCACACGATTCCTGGAGGAGCGCTCGACAACCCTGTAGCGGAGCGCTCTTGCAGCGACGCCTGAGCCGCAAGCGACCCATCATTGCCCGGAGGCATAGGCTCAGACACACCTCCTCCCCCCAAGGCCTGGAACAAATTGATGTAGGCCCGGTAGCGCTCCATGCGCATCCGCAAAAGCTCATCCAGATGCCGGTGGTAGGTTCGTTCCACATCCAGCAGACCGAGATAGTCCAGGCCGCCGGCGGCATAGACTTTGAGACTGATCTCCCATGCCCGGCGCGCCGCCTCTGCCGCCTCGCGCTGGGCAAGCACGCGCCTCTCCAGCAATCGAATGCCCGCCAGCCCGCTTTCGACTTCACGCAATGCCTGGTGAATCGTTCGAATATACGTCTCGACCAATTCCTCATGAATGGCTTGCGAAAAGTCCTCTTCCTTGGCGCGGCGCCCACCATCGAAAATACTCGCAGACGTACTGGCCACCATGTTCCAGAACAATGTCTGCGGCTGAAACATCTGGGACAGAAACAAGCTGCTGTAGCCGATCTGCGCCGACAGATCGAGCGTAGGAAACAGACGCGCGCGTGCCACATCGATATCCGCATCTGCGGACAGCAAGCGGGCCTCCACGGCCCTCACATCGGGGCGTCGCAACAGCAACGCCGACGGCAGACCGGCATTGATCGTGGGCACCGCCAGCGAATCCAGCCCCGCAGACGACAGCGCAAGCGTTGCCGGGACCGTTCCGACCAGGAAAGCCACCGAGTTGAGCGCCTCTTCACGCTGCTGCTCCAAGGCCGGGATCGTAGCCCGCAGCGAAAAGATCGCCGCACGCTGCTGTTCCAGTTCGCCAAGAGTCGCGTCGCCCACGGCAACGCGCCTTTCCACCGTCACCAGCGTCGATTTCAATGCGGCCTCGGTCTCCAGCGCCAGCCCCAGTCGATCATTCAGCGAAACGAACTCGATATAGCTCGAGGCCAGACTGGCGACAAGCGTCCGTTGCACATTGTCGCGTTCGAACGCAGCACGCCACAGTTGAAACTCCGCCGACTCGGCCAAGGCCCCCATCTCGCCCCACAGGTCGACACGCCATTGCCCCTGCACGCCCGCCTGATAGGAGCGCTGCGACTGATGCACGTCGCCCCCCACCGGAACCGAACCTACGGTCCCTCCCGGCGCCTGCTTGGCGGTCAACGCCTGCGCCGTCACGGACGGCAACCGGCCGGCCCGGCCCTGATCCGCGCGGGCCTTGGCCTGCGCGATGCGTAATGTGGCGATGCGGATATCCGGGTTGTTCGCAAGCGCCCGGTCCATCAGACGATCGAGCTCCGAATTGCCGAAGGAACGCCACCAACTGGCCACGTCGAGCGGCTGCGTACCAGCCGCCGGCACGGGCAGCCCCCCATCCCCCGCCGTTACCGGCACCGAATTGCGGTATTCCGCCGGCAAGGGCACGGCCGGCAGATCGTAATGCGGACGCTTGACCGCACACGCACTCAACACCGCCACCATCAACAGGCTTACAGCCGAACGATGCACCTTATTCAACACTCACATTCACGTGATAGCCGTGCTTCTTCAACAGTGCATTGCGTTGGGCGTCGGCGAGATCCCCCGCCACCATCTCGGCACACATCTCCTGCACGGTAATCTCGGGCTCCCAGCCGAGCGTGTCCTTGGCTTTCGTTGGATCCCCCAGCAGCGTCTCCACCTCGGTCGGACGGAAATAACGGGGATCCACTCTGACAATGATCTGCCCGGGCTTCATTTCCGGGGCCTTGTCACCTTCGACACTCTCCACGACGGCGACCTCGTCCACGCCACTTCCTTCAAAACGAAGCCTTACCCCCAATTCCTCGGCGCTCCACTGAATGAACTGGCGGACGCTGTACTGCTTGCCCGTCGCGATCACGAAATCTTCGGGCTGCTCCTGCTGCAGCATCAGCCACTGCATCCGCACGTAATCCTTGGCATGGCCCCAATCACGCAGTGCATCCATGTTGCCCATGTACAGGCACTGCTCGAGCCCCTGCCCGATATTGGCCAATCCGCGGGTGATCTTGCGGGTTACGAACGTCTCGCCGCGCCGCGGGCTTTCATGGTTGAACAGGATTCCATTGCAGGCGTAGATGCCATAAGCCTCCCGGTAATTCACCGTAATCCAGTAGGCGTAGAGCTTGGCCACTGCATAGGGGCTGCGGGGATAGAACGGCGTGGTCTCCCGCTGCGGCATCTCCTGGACCAGGCCATACAGCTCGCTCGTCGAAGCCTGATAGAAGCGGGTCTTCTTCTCCAGCCCCAGGATGCGGATGGCCTCGAGGATGCGCAATGTGCCAATGGCATCCACGTCCGCCGTGTATTCCGGACTTTCGAAGCTCACCGCCACATGGCTCATCGCGCCCAGGTTGTAGATTTCGTCCGGGCGCGTCTCCTGAATGATGCGGATCAGGTTGCTGGTATCGCTCAGATCACCGTAATGCAGCCGGAAACGGGCGTTGCTGACGTGGGGATCCTGATAGATATGGTCCACCCGCTGCGTATGAAACAAGCTGGCCCGCCGCTTGATGCCATGTACCGTATATCCCTTATCGAGGAGAAACTCGGCCAGATAAGAGCCGTCCTGCCCCGTTATGCCGGAGATAAGCGCAACCTTGTTTGTCATGTGCAACTCTTCAAAAAGTCTTCATAGGCAAATTCAAGCCCGGACAGTAGATCCACCTTCGGCTGCCACCCCAGCGCCTGCAAGCGGCCGCTGTCCATCAGTTTGCGGGGAGCTCCATCCGGCTTCTCCACATCGAAACGGATGTCACCGTGGTAGCCGACAACGCGGGCGACCGTAAGCGCCAGATCACGAATGCTCACCTCCTCGCCGCTTCCCACGTTGAGATGGCCGCGCATCGGTTGAACGTGCTGCACATAGTCGTGGGAAGGCGTCTCCATGACGTGGACACAGGCCGCGGCCAGATCGTCCACATACAGAAATTCACGCCTGGGCGTACCGGTTCCCCAGATGAGTACGGCCGGCAGCCCTCCGACCTTCGCTTCATGAAAACGGCGGATGAGCGCAGGAATCACATGGGAGTTCTCGGGATGGTAATTGTCGCCCGGCCCATACAGGTTGGTCGGCATCACGCTCCTGTAATCCAGGCCATGACTGTCGCCATACTGACGGTTATAGCTCTCGCACAACTTGATGCCGGCAATCTTGGCGACCGCATAAGGTTCATTGGTCGGCTCCAGTGCCCCCGTCAGTAGAGCATCCTCCGCCATCGGCTGGGATGCATGTTTGGGATAGATGCAACTCGATCCAAGAAACAACAAGCGCTTTGTGCCGCTCCGGAATGCGGAATCGATCACGTTCGCCTCGATCATGAGATTCTGATAAATGAACTCCGCCGGATATGTATTGTTGGCATGGATGCCCCCCACCCTGGCCGCGGCCAGGTAAACCATTTCCGGTTTTTCCGACTCGAAAAAGGCACGCACCGCGGCCTGATCGGTCAGATCCAACTCGGCATGAGTCCGGGTCACGATCTGCTCAGGCGCCCACCCCTGAGCCAACAATTCGCGCACGATGGCGCCTCCCACCATGCCACGGTGGCCTGCGACATAAACCCTGGGCACCAGAGGAGCGTTCATATATTCGGAACCTGCAGACAAGGAGCCCGGACCGCACACGGTACGGGCTTAAACATTACAACGACTCCAGACAGGCGGTGACGGTTGCCACCATCCACACCTAACGCGGCGCATCCGGGAGGAAGCGATGCCAGAATACCGGCTCGTACTTCCACCATGCATGCCCACCCATTGGCACCCTGCCGCCATTCACGGCGAAATAGAAAGAAGGACTCAGTTCGAGCGAGAAATGCGAAGCCATGATCTCGTTGGGCAGTATGAAGTCCGTAGACAAACCACCCATGATGGAGAAAAACAGATCCTCGCTCGAGCCCGTGCGATCAAAGACCCCGACCACATCCTGAAACTCTTCCAGCAAGGCCAGGCAAGGCCTGACCCGCCGCAATGATAACCCCCCATTCCCCACATGGGCCCGGGTGCGCTTGCCCCTATCCCCCTCGAAGACACCTGCATTCACCCAGAGCTCGACACCTTCCGGCCAGGGGGCACCAACGTAATCGAACGGTCGGGCTGCCCACAAATCCAGTTCATCCCGCAGCAGGATCGCATCTGTCTGCAGAATCAGCATGAACTCGTAATTGAGAAAGCGCCGATAGAAATCGGGACTGAGCAACAGGCGGTTATACCCGGGAATCGACGCAAAGGACTCCTCGGGAAATGGCATATACTGCATTCCAGCATAGCGCACCTGATATGCAGAAATGTCCAGCCCCTCCGGCCCGATGAAAAGCACGGGATGGCGCCCTCCCAGCGTCGCCAGAGACACGTCCAGCGAGTAGCGCTCGAAGCGATCGAGTTGAGCCTTGTATATCGGAACTAGAATGACCGTCTTTTGCATTGCCATCTGAAGAGCGACCGGGAACCGTCAAACCTTAAGGCCGAGGTAGCCCGCTTCGAAGTTGCGATCGCCACTCGCAATTGCGGCAATAAAACGCTCCAGCGTTGCGAGGATCTGCTCACACCGACTGTCCACATGGTGCCGATCCAGCGCTGACGCAATCCGTTGAATGAGGCCGCTTTCTCCCGCCGCATCGAATTTGGCGACAGCCTGCGCATTCACTTCACGTGGGCTGATCAGATCCGATACCTCGTAATAGAGCGGAACATCCCCGAGCAGCGCAACCTCGGGAAGTGCGCGGTAGAAAGAAGGTACGATAGGAATGCCGCCCGCCATCAGCGCATTGTAGACACGGATCGGAACGCCTCCGAGCACGGGCGCGATCCAGTGCGTCTTGTGTGCGGACCATTCCCGCAGGTTATCCAGATCGGAACGCCCTTTGTAATCGTTGGTGACAAAACCGACACTCGGAAACGTATTGCCTACGGTGACAACCGCCCGATTCCGCCGTTCATAGCTTCCATAAAAGGCGTGAGGCCCGAAAGGCTCGTCACTGCGCGGGGCGAGCAAGGTGTCGAAATTGTCGACGACAAACCGCCGGGACCATTGATGAACCCCCACGAAAACGGGCCCAATCGTGCATGGATTGAAATGCGACAACTGGAACACATTCTCGGAAGAAGCCGGTATGTAAAAGTCGCAACTCATGGCCAGCATCGCACTCATCTGGATCCAGTGCTGGGAATCCCAATCCCAGATTACCGCCAATACGTCCGGATTGCGGTTATAGAAGTCCATGTAGCGGGAAAGGTCGGTCCCGACATCATTGTTCGTCAGGAACAGCATGCTGCCGGCCGGGAACTTCAAGTCCGGGCTGGTGAGAAAGTCTGCAGGCAGTGGAACGTACTCGCGCCCCTCCACCAACGGCTGACATCTCTTCAGGTGCTCGCCCAGATAGATGCGCTTCAAGTTACCGAACAAGCCGCTGGCAATCTTCTTTTCGACCTGGCCACGCTTGAGCAGCGCGAAAGAGTCGAAATAGGAATCCTGCAGGATTTCATGAATACCCTTGTTCAGCGCCGCCAGTTCAGTGATCAGCTCGTGGGGATTCTTGGACGTATTCATCGGATCAACGCATCAGTTATGGACAGAGGACACCGCCGCAACGACCCGACTCACCTGCTCATCGCTGAGGTTCGGCCCCATGGGCAGGCTCAATACCTGTCGATGCAGCATCTCGGTCACGGGAAAACTGCCAACGGCATGTCCCAGGTCCGCATAGGCCGGTTGCAAATGGGGCGGGACCGGATAATGGATGCCTGTCTGTACACCAGCCTCGACCAGCCTGGACTGAAGGAGATCCCGGCACTCGCTACGCACCACGAAGAGATGCCAGCTGGACACATTGCCGGGCAAGACTGTGGGCAGCACGACGTCTGCGTCGCCAAGCCCGGCCAAATATCGTTCAGCCACATGCGCACGCGACGCATTCCACTCGTCCAGGCGCGCCAGCTTCACGCGCAGGAAGGCGGCCTGCAACTCATCCAGACGGGAATTGAAGCCCTGGACCTCGTTGTGGTATTTGCGCTGCGCCCCGTAATTCCGCAGCATACGCAAACGCTCCGCCAATGCGGGATCAGACGTCGTAATGGCACCGCCGTCCCCCAGCGCCCCGAGATTCTTACCAGGATAAAAGCTGAAGCCCGCAGCGTGCCCCAAGGCCCCTGCCCTGCGCCCATGATGGACGGCACCATGCGCCTGCGCGGCATCCTCGATGACTTTCAGCGCGTGCCGCTCCGCAATGGCCATCAGCCGATCCATCTCGGCAGTTTGCCCATATAAATGAACGGGCATGATGGCGCGTGTGCGGGGGGTTATTGCGGCCTCCACGGCAGTGGGGTCGATATTGCCGGTCGTCGCCACAACATCCACCGGCACCAGACGCGCGCCGGAATAGGAAACCGCCAGCCAGGTTGCAATGAAGGTGTTGGCCGGCACGATGACCTCGTCACCGGGCCCGATATCGTAAGCCCGCAGGATCAGATGCAGCGCATCCAGGCCATTAGCCACCCCAACACAATACCTGGCCTGACAATAGGCGGCGAACTCGGATTCGAAAGCCTCCACTTCCGGGCCGAGAATGAACTGACCGGAACTCAGCACCCGGGCCAGCCCGGCCTGGAATTCGGCTGACAGGGATTTGTTGAGCCCCTGTAGATCCAGAAACGGGATCATGAGCGCAGCACCTTCGCCGCCGCCATGAATTCATCGTAATCCCGGATGTAATCAGCCTCGCTGTACCTCGACGAGGCAAGCACCATGCAAACGGCGCCGGATGAAAAATTATCCAGATACCGCCACATCATCGGACAGACATAAAGGCCAAAATACGAACGGTTCAAGTGAAAGCGCCGCTGATCCACACCGTCATCGAGCACCACGTCGAAGCTGCCCGACATGGCCACGATGAACTGATGAAGATTCCGGTGCGCATGTGCTCCCCGATCGGCACCACCCGGAACGTCGTACAGATAGTAAACCCGCTGAATACTGAAGGGAACGTGGATATCTCCCTCAATGAAAGTGAGGTTACCCCGCGGGTCGTGGATCTTGGGCAACTCCAGGATCCGGCAGTCATTCAAAGGCATATGAACTCCATCTTCGGCGAGAGGAATCTCTCAATTTGAAACGGTATTCAGCCACTCCACGCTCACCGACTCAGGCAGATACTTGCGATACTTCGCCAGCGAAGCCCGAATGGCGTCCAGGCCCAACTCGTAAAAGTAGTCCAATTCGTTCTCGGCAACCCGAACCGCGCCAAAGCGTTCATGGAACGTCCAGACCTTCTCGTTTCCCTTGCGGACATCGAAGTGGGAACGATGGAAGCCGAGATGATCGACGGCATATGAGTACACCATCAAGGCCGACTCCATGGCTGCCCACGAAGGCCGGTCACGCTTGAGAATCCAGCTTCCCCAGCAAAAGCTGTCGCCTTTGGGATCGTACAGCCTTACGGTCCCCAAGGGCTCGCCGGCCAGGCTCTCGATGATGAAATACGCCTGATCGGACGCCTCCGCATACTTCGCCAGCCAGTCCTGCTGAGCGCGCAGATCCGGGGACGTATAGCTCAAGTACCGGGATCTGTCCTCATCAGTACGCAGAGAAAGAATGAACTCCGCATCTCCAACGGCAGCATTCCGAAAGGCAAGGCTCTTGCCTCTGACCTTCAGGGCCTTGCGAATTACGAATGAGTCATCGTTCACCATGATCGCCCTCCCGGAAATTGAGCACGCCCGCTCCGCCCATGCGCAGGAAATTCAGGCCACAGGCGGAAGAGGCACTTTCTGCATGACTGTCAGCAAATGCGGACCTCTCCACTCCTGGATGCGGATGTTGAACGCCCCCTTGAAGCCGTAAGTCGCAGCCCAACGGTTCACGTCGTCGAAATAGAGGGGGAAAGTCTCGTCCGTGATGATGTTCACGTGCGTCGGATCCCTGAAGGCAACACCATTCGGGTAGGCAGGAGTTAGCGAAAGGAACAACCCACCGACCTTCAGAACACGGTAGACCTCATTCATCAGCTCGATGAAGGAGTTTCTGCGCGCTGGCGCATAGATCAAGCGCGGCACATGCTCGATGAAGTCATGAGCAGTCACATACTCGAAGAACTCGTCCTCGAACGGGATTGGCTCGACGACGAGGTCTGCACAACGGATGTTGGATTCGAGGTCCTCAAGCACGTCGATCCCATACAGCTCCTCGGCATTGAATGGATTCTTCGGCTGAGGACCACATCCCAGATCAAGCGACCGTGTCATGCGTGCCCCTCCGAGCATGAAAAAAAGACTGTGTACTCATGATCATTTTCTCGAAATATAGGGATTGCCGGGAAAGGACGTGATCGACCAGCCTTCCGGGAATTGCGCCAGATCGATATCCGGCCGCTCTTTATAGATGATCGCGAGCAGATAATTATATTTCTGCTGCTGCCGGGAGCAAAGGAGTTCGGCCTCCTCGACCTGCCGTCGGTACTCGACGAACCTGGGATTGTCTTCCTGGGCCGGGATTTCACTGGCGCCGTCATACCACATGTCGTACAGGCCACGCGTTGCGACGGCCGGCAAATCCAGCCCCAAGGCGACCTTGTGCAGTTCCCGGCGGGACAGGGTATACACATAATTGCCCGAAGCCTCGTAGCCGGCCGGCAGGTCGCCCAGATGAATCGGACTGTCGATTACAGGGTCCTGAGGCTCGATCAGTACCACCCCTTTACGCGCCACCCGCAGCATTTCATAGAGAGCCAGCATTGGGCGCGGGAAATGATGGTACGCCTCCTTGCAGAGCACGTAATCGACTGAATTGTCTTCAAGCGTCAAGGCCTCGGCGTTTTCGACCCGGTAGTCAGAAATGAGCCCCCGCTGCTTGGCCTGCTTCAGCAAATGATCGCCGATACTCGTCGGGAGCACAGACTCGAATCCTTCTCGAGTCATGTGGTACGCATCGGCTCCGAAAGGATCGCCAACCGTCATCCAACGATCCTTCTTGGTATGGGAAAGACACTTGAATACGGGCTCGAGAAAGCGCTTCATTCTCCACCACCCGACGATATCCGTGCGCTGGAAGAGCTCAAACTCCTTCTCGTTCTGCGTGTTCACGCGATCGAAGTCCACGTGCGCCGTGTAGAGGCGCTCGACGGCGCTCGGAGCTGCTTCCTTGCCCGGCAGGATCCCTTCCTTGCGCAATAGCTGCGCAATTCGGCCCGCGGGGCCATCATCCGCAACATTACCGCCACCAAGCACTCGAGCGATTTCCGCCAGCGTGCGCTCCCTGCAGGTCAGTCGGGCCTCCAGCGGGGCGACATGCTGCCCGGCAAAGTCCTGCAGCAGACGACTGACGGAATGCTCGACGGACGAGGCGGCGGCATCCACATCACGCACAGCTTCGTCCTGCCCGCCGACGACGCTGGTACGTGCCACCGAAAACAGGACGGACTCGAGATTGCGGCAGAAGCGTGGGGTATCGAAAAGCGGGTGCGTGGTCTTGTTGGCGAGCAGGCGCGCCTTCAATTCAGAGAGCGACGCACGATTCGAAACCAGCTTAAGCGCCAGCGCCTCGTAGTTTTCCCAGGAGTCCGTTGCCAGCTCGGACAAACCGATGGCATGCAACAGGCTGCCTGCGACTCGGGACGGAAAGCCGTCCCCCATGTAGGTGATGACGGGCAGGCCGGCATACAAAGCATCTGCGGCCGTCGTATGCGCGTTGTAAGGCCAGGTGTCGAGGAACAGGTCTGCAAGCCGATAGCGCGCAAGATGGTCTTCGATGCGCGGCACACGCTCGGCGAACACCAGACGCTCCGGCTCAATCCCGAACTCCTGGGCAGAACGGCGGAAATTGGCCCGAGTCAATTCGTTGCGCGCGACAAGCCACAAGACACTTCCCGGCGTCTTCTGCAGCAAGGACATCCAGACCTTCCACAAGGGCGGCGAGATCTTGTAATCATGACTGAAAGAGCAATAGACAACGCCCTCGGGCGGCAGGCCGCAGGATTCACGACTGGGCGTCGCCTCGGCGACTTTCAGGTTGCGGTCGGTCGGCAGATAAGAGTCGGGGAGATAAAGTACCTTTTCGCTGAAGAACTGTTGATTTTCCTGAGGGATCACATGACGATCCGCCAGGATGTAGTCCATGTAGTCGACGGCCAGGGTCCCCGGATAGCCGAGGAAATTGATATGAACCGGCGCCGGTCTCCACGAGAAAATATCGATGCGCGAATCCGACGTATAGCCCGCCAGGTCG
The DNA here is from genome assembly GCF_056724025.1 of Zoogloea sp. JDB1. Lineage (NCBI taxonomy): Bacteria > Pseudomonadati > Pseudomonadota > Betaproteobacteria > Rhodocyclales > Zoogloeaceae > Zoogloea > Zoogloea sp. JDB1. The sequence goes on along the minus strand of NZ_CM161496.1, from coordinate 2,933,598 downwards.
ATGGCGATATCGACCTCCATCTCGCGCATTTTCTCTGCGATCTTTCGAGAGGACATCCCCCGCGCATCGATGAAATGATCGAACGCATTCAACATTCGAGCACGCAGGCTACTCCCGTCATCCACCCCCAAAGAAATGGCGATGGTCTCGACCCGCGTCTTGTCATGGCATTCGAAAATCCCACACATCAAATGCCCGACGGGATGCTCACGGAGATCGGGAGACACATAGGCAATGCGCAATTTCCTATGCTTGTAGTCCTCTCCGCTCCATAGCGGCTGTTGTGCTGGCGGGCAGAAGTGACTGGCAAAGATTTTCGTACATTCGAATTGATCCTTGGCCGAATCGGAGAGAGCCATGAAGGCCAGGGATTTGCAGACCCGCTTTCCCTCCCGGATTCCCGCAAGAATGCGCTGGCGCAGGCTCTCGAAATCAGTCCAGTCACCGATATGAAGCCGTTCGTAGGCAAGCAGCCCGAAAGCGTAATCGTAGTCCGGATGATGTGCCACCAGACGCTCAAGTTGGGAAATGGCTCGAGCGCTCTCCCGGAATTCGGTCAATAAAATGGCGCTATTGCCCAGGGCGCTCGGGTTGTCAGGCTCAATTTCCAGTGCCTGGTTGAAGCGGCTCAAGGCATCACGGTGCTTGTACATATCACGCAGCAGCACGCCGCTATTGATCAACGCCCCGATATATTCAGGCCGTACCTCGATTGCCTTGTCATAGGCTGCCAGCGCCTGTTCCCGCTCCCCGGACGATTGCAGGGCATTTGCATAACCGAACCAGCCGTCAGCAAATCCGGGAGAAGTGCTGGTGCAACGGCCGAACAGCTCGAGCGCTCCCTTCAACTCCCCCCTGCCGTACAGAATCACCCCCAGCGAATAGAGGGAAACGGGTTCATCCGGCTTGACTCGCAAGACCTCTCTGAAAGCAGCCTCAGCCTTGTCGAGCACGCCCTGCCTTTGAAGCTCAAGCGCAGTGGAAATCAAGCTTAGCAGTTCGTCGTGAATACCGGACTCTGACACCATGGGGCTCACCATCAAATTAGACTTGATCTGTAATGGTATCCACGCCGAGAGATCGGCGAAATATTTTCCAAACAGAAAAAAGGGGCGACACGGCCTTCCGACCTTGTCGCCCCGGATTGGCTTGAGTTAAATCACTTGCCGTTCGTCAGAATTCCATTCGAATTCTGGGCGATACCAACCAGCTCGGAAGTGCCAAGCTTTGTCGCCACGCCCTGGACTCCCGGCTGACCGGCCAACGGCCGCCCATTTGCATCGAACTGGTTCAAGACGGTCACGACACCACTCACAGAACTTGCTGTCGTGCCAGACGCGAAGCCCAAACCACCGGACTCGGCATTTTGCCCACCAGCCTGCGCGGCATTGAAGGACGCGATCGCACCAACCAGACCACCCACCTTCGACTGTAGATCGTTGCCCGTTGAAGGTTCTGCGGTCGTTCCAGAACTGGAAGTTGCCCCGTTCTTGTCGGCGACAAACCAGACGTCAGCCATCTCACGAGTGACGCCAGCAGACGTTTCATAGCTGGAGATCAAGCCAACGATGTTCCCGTTGTTCTTGTCGGAGGAGGCCGTCGCATCCAGATTCAACTTGACGATACCGAGCGAATCCAGACTGTGCAGTTCATCCACCTGACTGATGCCGTCCGAATTCCCATCGACCCATACCTTCAAATCCGAGAAGCCGGTATCGGCACTGGAAATCGATCCGTCGCCATTCGTATCCAGAGCCGCAAGTGCTTCATAGCCATTTGCCGCAGTACTGCCGTCAGCCAGTCTCGTCGCACTACCGAAAAGCTCACTGCCATCATTGACAACACTGTCATGATTGCGATCGAGAACGAGCAAACCGTCTCCGCCTGCAACCCAACCGGTCTGAACCTTCTGGCCGGTCGCGAAGAGATCGAAAGAAACACCGGACGATATGCTCTGCGTCGTGACGCCATCACCATTCAAGTCAAGGACCAAGGGCGTTCCCAGCTTCAAATGGGAGATCTGGGTCGTGGTCAAGGCAGCAACCTGCGTACTTGTCAGCGCCTCAACCTGCGTGGTCGTCAGTGCAGCGACCTGGGTCGTCGTCAGACCACCCTGCACCTGCGCCGTCGTCAGGGCAACAATCTGGCTGGTCTTCAGCGCAACCAGATCCGTCGTTTCCAGAACAACAAGCTGAGCAGTGGTGAATGCCGCCACACTTGCAGTCGTCAGGGCCTGTACCTGCGAAGTCGTCAGTGCCACCACTTGGGCCGTCGTCAGGCCGCTCTGCACTTGCGCGGTTGTCAGGGCCGCCACCTGACTGGTCCTGAGGGCCGCGACGTCCGTGGTCTCCATCGCCGCAACCTGTGTGGTCGTCAGTGCGACTACGCCGGCCGTCGTCAGCGCCTGAACCTGCGAAGTCGTCAAAGCCACCACTTCAGCCGTCGTCAGACCGCTCTGCACTTGCGCCGTCGTCAGGGCCGCCACCTGGCTGGTCTTGAGGGCCGCCACGTCCGTGGTCTCCATCGCCGCAACCTGCGTGGTCGTCAGTGCCGCCACGCCGGCCGTCGTCAGCGCCTGCACTTGCGAAGTCGTCAGTGCCACCACTTGGGCCGTCGTCAGGCCGCTCTGCACTTGCGTGGTTGTTAGGGCTGCCACCTGGGCCGAGGTCAGCACCGCCACTTGGGCGGTCGTCAGACCGCTCTGCACTTGCGCGGTCGTCAGGGCCGCCACCTGGCTGGTCTTGAGGACCGCGACGTCCGTGGTTTCCATCGCTGCGACCTGTGTGGTCGTCAGCGCGACTACGCCGGCTGTCGTCAGCGCCTGCACCTGTGCCGTCGTCAGCGCCACCACTTGGGCCGTCGTCAGGCCGCTCTGCACCTGGGCCGTCGTCAGGGCTGCCACCTGGCTGGTCTTGAGGGCCGCAACGTCCGTGGTCTCCATCGCCGCGACCTGCGTGGTCGTCAGTGCCGCCACGCCGGCCGTCGTCAGCGCCTGCACCTGCGAAGTCGTCAGTGCCACCACTTGGGCCGTCGTCAGGCCGCTCTGCACTTGGGCCGTCGTCAGGGCTGCCACCTGGGCCGAGGTCAGCACTGCCACCTGGGCCGTCGTCAGGCCGCTCTGCACTTGCGCGGTCGTCAGGGCTGCCACCTGGCTGGTCTTGAGGGCCGCGACGTCCGTGGTCTCCATCGCCGCAACCTGCGTGGTCGTCAGCGCTGCCACGCCGGCCGTCGTCAGCGCCTGCACCTGCGAAGTCGTCAGTGCCACCACTTGGGCCGTCGTCAGGCCGCTCTGCACTTGCGCGGTCGTCAGGGCTGCCACCTGGGCCGAGGTCAGCACCGCCACCTGGGCCGTCGTCAGGCCGCTCTGCACTTGCGCGGTTGTCAGGGCCGCCACCTGGCTGGTCCTGAGGGCCGCCACGTCCGTGGTTTCCATCGCCGCAACCTGTGTGGTCGTCAGTGCGACTACGCCGGCCGTCGTCAGCGCCTGAACCTGCGAAGTCGTCAAGGCCACCACTTCAGCCGTCGTCAGACCGCTCTGCACTTGCGCCGTCGTCAGGGCCGCCACCTGGCTGGTCTTGAGGGCCGCGACGTCCGTGGTTTCCATCGCCGCAATCTGCGTGGTCGTCAGTGCCGCCACGCCCGCCGTCGTCAGTGCCTGCACCTGCGAAGTCGTCAGCGCCACCACTTGGGCCGTCGTCAGGCCGCTCTGCACTTGCGCGGTCGTCAGGGCTGCCACCTGGGCCGAGGTCAGCACCGCCACCTGGGCGGTCGTCAGGCCGCTCTGCACCTGGGCCGTCGTCAGCGCCGCCACCTGGCTGGTCCTGAGGGCCGCGACGTCCGTGGTCTCCATCGCTGCGACCTGCGTGGTCGTCAGTGCGACTACGCCGGCCGTCGTCAGCGCCTGAACCTGCGCCGTCGTCAGCGCCACCACTTGGGCCGTCGTCAGGCCGCTCTGCACTTGCGCCGTCGTCAGGGCCGCCACCTGGCTGGTCTTGAGGGCCGCGACGTCCGTGGTTTCCATCGCCGCAACCTGCGTGGTCGTCAGTGCCGCCACGCCCGCCGTCGTCAGTGCCTGCACTTGCGAAGTCGTCAGTGCCACCACTTGGGCCGTCGTCAGGCCGCTCTGCACTTGAGCCGTCGTCAGGGCTGCCACCTGGGCCGAGGTCAGGGCCGCCACCTGGGCCGTCGTCAGACCACTCTGCACTTGGGCCGTCGTCAGGGCTGCCACCTGGCTGGTCTTGAGGGCCGCGACGTCCGTGGTCTCCATCGCTGCGACCTGTGTGGTCGTCAGCGCGACTACGCCGGCTGTCGTCAGCGCCTGCACCTGTGCCGTCGTCAGCGCCACCACTTGGGCGGTCGTCAGGCCGCTCTGCACCTGGGCCGTCGTCAGCGCCGCCACCTGGCTGGTCTTGAGGGCCGCGACGTCCGTGGTTTCCATCGCCGCAACCTGCGTGGTCGTCAGTGCCGCCACGCCGGCCGTCGTCAGCGCCTGCACCTGCGAAGTCGTCAGTGCCACCACTTGGGCCGTCGTCAGGCCGCTCTGCACTTGGGCCGTCGTCAGGGCTGCCACCTGGGCCGAGGTCAGCACCGCCACCTGGGCGGTCGTCAGACCACTCTGCACTTGCGCGGTCGTCAGGGCCGCCACCTGGCTGGTCTTGAGGGCCGCGACGTCCGTGGTTTCCATCGCCGCAACCTGCGTGGTCGTCAGTGCCGCCACGCCGGCCGTCGTCAGTGCCTGCACTTGCGAAGTCGTCAAGGCCACCACTTGGGCCGTCGTCAGGCCGCTCTGCACTTGCGCGGTCGTCAGGGCTGCCACCTGGGCCGAGGTCAGCACCGCCACCTGGGCGGTCGTCAGGCCGCTCTGCACCTGGGCCGTCGTCAGCGCCGCCACCTGGCTGGTCCTGAGGGCCGCCACGTCCGTGGTTTCCATCGCTGCGACCTGCGTCGTCGTCAGTGCGACTACGCCGGCCGTCGTCAGCGCCTGCACCTGCGCCGTCGTCAGCGCCACCACTTGGGCCGTCGTCAGGCCGCTCTGCACCTGGGCCGTCGTCAGGGCTGCCACCTGGCTGGTCTTGAGGGCCGCAACGTCCGTGGTCTCCATCGCCGCGACCTGCGTGGTCGTCAGTGCCGCCACGCCGGCCGTCGTCAGCGCCTGCACCTGCGAAGTCGTCAGTGCCACCACTTGGGCCGTCGTCAGGCCGCTCTGCACTTGGGCCGTCGTCAGGGCTGCCACCTGGGCCGAGGTCAGCACTGCCACCTGGGCCGTCGTCAGGCCGCTCTGCACTTGCGCGGTCGTCAGGGCTGCCACCTGGCTGGTCTTGAGGGCCGCGACGTCCGTGGTCTCCATCGCCGCAACCTGCGTGGTCGTCAGCGCTGCCACGCCGGCCGTCGTCAGCGCCTGCACCTGCGAAGTCGTCAGTGCCACCACTTGGGCCGTCGTCAGGCCGCTCTGCACTTGCGCGGTCGTCAGGGCTGCCACCTGGGCCGAGGTCAGCACCGCCACCTGGGCCGTCGTCAGGCCGCTCTGCACTTGCGCGGTTGTCAGGGCCGCCACCTGGCTGGTCCTGAGGGCCGCCACGTCCGTGGTTTCCATCGCCGCAACCTGTGTGGTCGTCAGTGCGACTACGCCGGCCGTCGTCAGCGCCTGAACCTGCGAAGTCGTCAAGGCCACCACTTCAGCCGTCGTCAGACCGCTCTGCACTTGCGCCGTCGTCAGGGCCGCCACCTGGCTGGTCTTGAGGGCCGCGACGTCCGTGGTTTCCATCGCCGCAATCTGCGTGGTCGTCAGTGCCGCCACGCCCGCCGTCGTCAGTGCCTGCACCTGCGAAGTCGTCAGCGCCACCACTTGGGCCGTCGTCAGGCCGCTCTGCACTTGCGCGGTCGTCAGGGCTGCCACCTGGGCCGAGGTCAGCACCGCCACCTGGGCGGTCGTCAGGCCGCTCTGCACCTGGGCCGTCGTCAGCGCCGCCACCTGGCTGGTCCTGAGGGCCGCGACGTCCGTGGTCTCCATCGCTGCGACCTGCGTGGTCGTCAGTGCGACTACGCCGGCCGTCGTCAGCGCCTGAACCTGCGCCGTCGTCAGCGCCACCACTTGGGCCGTCGTCAGGCCGCTCTGCACTTGCGCCGTCGTCAGGGCCGCCACCTGGCTGGTCTTGAGGGCCGCGACGTCCGTGGTTTCCATCGCCGCAACCTGCGTGGTCGTCAGTGCCGCCACGCCCGCCGTCGTCAGTGCCTGCACTTGCGAAGTCGTCAGTGCCACCACTTGGGCCGTCGTCAGGCCGCTCTGCACTTGAGCCGTCGTCAGGGCTGCCACCTGGGCCGAGGTCAGGGCCGCCACCTGGGCCGTCGTCAGACCACTCTGCACTTGGGCCGTCGTCAGGGCTGCCACCTGGCTGGTCTTGAGGGCCGCGACGTCCGTGGTCTCCATCGCTGCGACCTGTGTGGTCGTCAGCGCGACTACGCCGGCTGTCGTCAGCGCCTGCACCTGTGCCGTCGTCAGCGCCACCACTTGGGCGGTCGTCAGGCCGCTCTGCACCTGGGCCGTCGTCAGCGCCGCCACCTGGCTGGTCTTGAGGGCCGCGACGTCCGTGGTTTCCATCGCCGCAACCTGCGTGGTCGTCAGTGCCGCCACGCCGGCCGTCGTCAGCGCCTGCACCTGCGAAGTCGTCAGTGCCACCACTTGGGCCGTCGTCAGGCCGCTCTGCACTTGGGCCGTCGTCAGGGCTGCCACCTGGGCCGAGGTCAGCACCGCCACCTGGGCGGTCGTCAGACCACTCTGCACTTGCGCGGTCGTCAGGGCCGCCACCTGGCTGGTCTTGAGGGCCGCGACGTCCGTGGTTTCCATCGCCGCAACCTGCGTGGTCGTCAGTGCCGCCACGCCGGCCGTCGTCAGTGCCTGCACTTGCGAAGTCGTCAAGGCCACCACTTGGGCCGTCGTCAGGCCGCTCTGCACTTGCGCGGTCGTCAGGGCTGCCACCTGGGCCGAGGTCAGCACCGCCACCTGGGCGGTCGTCAGGCCGCTCTGCACCTGGGCCGTCGTCAGCGCCGCCACCTGGCTGGTCCTGAGGGCCGCCACGTCCGTGGTTTCCATCGCTGCGACCTGCGTCGTCGTCAGTGCGACTACGCCGGCCGTCGTCAGCGCCTGCACCTGCGCCGTCGTCAGCGCCACCACTTGGGCCGTCGTCAGGCCGCTCTGCACCTGGGCCGTCGTCAGGGCCGCCACCTGGCTGGTCTTGAGGGCCGCGACGTCCGTGGTTTCCATCGCCGCAATCTGCGTGGTCGTCAGTGCCGCCACGCCCGCCGTCGTCAGTGCCTGCACCTGCGAAGTCGTCAGCGCCACCACTTGGGCCGTCGTCAGGCCGCTCTGCACTTGCGCGGTCGTCAGGGCTGCCACCTGGGCCGAGGTCAGCACCGCCACCTGGGCCGTCGTCAGACCGCTCTGCACCTGGGCCGTCGTCAGCGCCGCCACCTGGCTGGTCCTGAGGGCCGCCACGTCCGTGGTCTCCATCGCTGCGACCTGTGTGGTCGTCAGCGCGACTACGCCGGCTGTCGTCAGCGCCTGCACCTGTGCCGTCGTCAGCGCCACCACTTGGGCCGTCGTCAGGCCGCTCTGCACCTGGGCCGTCGTCAGCGCCGCCACCTGGCTGGTCTTGAGGGCCGCGACGTCCGTGGTCTCCATCGCCGCGACCTGCGTGGTCGTCAGCGCCGCCACGCCGGCCGTCGTCAGCGCCTGCACCTGCGAAGTCGTCAGCGCCACTACTTGGGCCGTCGTCAGGCCGCTCTGCACTTGCGCGGTCGTCAGGGCTGCCACTTGGGCCGAGGTCAACACCGCCACTTGGGCCGTCGTCAGACCGCTCTGCACTTGCGCCGTCGTCAGGGCCGCAACCTGGCTGGTCTTGAGGGCCGCCACGTCCGTGGTTTCCATCGCTGCGACCTGCGTGGTCGTCAGCGCCGCCACACCTGCCGTCGTCAACGCCTGCACCTGGGTGGTCGTCAGGGCGACTACCTGGTCCGTCGTCATCCCCTGCGAGATCTGAGTCGTGGACAGGACTGCGAGGTCCCGCGTTTCAAACGCAGGAATCTGAACTGTCGTAAACGCAGCGACCTGAGTGGTCGTCAAAGCCTGTATGTCGGCCGTCGTCAACGCCACAATTTGAATGGTCGTCAGCGCACCAATCTGCGCAGTCGTCATGCCCGTTACGGTTGAAACCACGATCGTTCCCCTTAGGGTTATTTGTCATGCGCACATCGGCTTGCGAATGGCTGAGGGTAGCAACACTGCCACCCTCACCTTTTGAAGCACCGGTGCTTCTTCCCTGTGTATAACGACCACCCTAAAAAATTCTTAAGAAACAAATTCCGTCCGGCAGCGATTTGCACGCGTCCGACTGCGCAGAATTTCACGGAAGCCATTCTTGAATCACGCCACAAATGATCCTTACGATCAAAGCAACTGAGTAGACGCAAAAAAACCAACACCGCATTCCGCGGGGAGAGGGACGCGGAATGCGGGCTGGCCTTGGGGGAGATGCAGGCGTTACTACCTGGACTTCGGATCGAAGGGCATTATCGACGGCCGAAGGAGCCGGGAGCGCGGCCTGCGCGCGCTCCGGTTTGGGGTAAGACAATCAGGCGAAGGCTGGCTCCGGCTGCTTGTCGAGCATCGAACCGCTCTGCTCGTAGCGCAGGTGCCAGGCAAAAGCCTCCTGCAGCAGATGCGGTGTGTGACCGCCGCGCTTGGTGGCGCGCAGGAAGTAGTCGCGCAACGCGTCGCGGTACAGCGGGTCGGTGCAGTTGTCGATGACCTGGCGGGCCCGCTCGCGGGGCGCCAGGCCCCGCAGGTCGGCCAAGCCGTGCTCGGTGACGATGATGTCAGTGTCGTGCTCGGTGTGATCCACATGGGACACCATTGGGACGATGCTGGAGATCTTGCCGTCCTTGGCGATGGACTTGGTGACGAACACCGAAAGGTGCGCGTTGCGGGCGAAGTCGCCGGAGCCGCCGATGCCGTTCATCATGTGCGTACCGCCCACGTGGGTGGAGTTCACATTGCCGTAGATGTCGCACTCCAGCGCCGTATTGATGGTGATCAGGCCCAGGCGCCGGATGACTTCCGGGTGGTTGCTGATCTCCTGCGGACGCAGCACCAAACGCTGCTTGTAGCGCTCGATGTCGCCCAGCACACGCTCGTAGGCACTCTTCGACAGGGTGATGCTGGATGCCGACGCGAAGGTCAGACGGCCGTCGTCGAGGAGCTCGACGGTACTGTCCTGCAGCACTTCGGAGTACATCTTGAGATCACGGAACGGGGAATCCAGCATGCCGTGCAGCACCGCGTTGGCGATGGTGCCGATACCGGCCTGCAGCGGCTGCAGGGACGGCGACAGACGGCCGGCCTTCACCTCGCGGTAGAGGAACTCGTTCAGGTGGCCGGCAATGGCATTGGTCTCGTGGTCCGGCGGCAGCACGTTGGACGGGCTGTCGGCCTTCTCGGTCAGCACGATGGCGACGATTTTCTCAGGGTCGACCGGGATGTATGGCAGGCCGATTCGCTGCTCCGGAGAGATCAGCGGAATCGGCAGGCGATGCGGACGGTAGGTCGGGATGTAGATGTCGTGCAGGCCTTCGAGGCCCTCCGGCATCTTCACATTGATCTCGACGATAATCTTCTTGGCCAGCACCGCGAAGCTGGCGGAATTGCCTACCGAGGTGGTTGGCACGATGCCGCCGTTCTCGGTGATGGCGGTCGCCTCGACGACGGCGATGTCCACCGGCGCGATCTGGCCGGAGCGCAGCTGCTCGACGGTCTCGGACAGGTGCTGGTCGATGAAGGCAACCTCGCCGGCGTTGATCTTGCGGCGCAGGGTCGGATCGGACTGGAAAGGAATGCGACGGGCGATGACGTTGGTTTCGGTCAGCACCTTATCGATATCGTTGCCCAAGGACGCACCGGTCATCAGGGTGATCTGCAGCGGCTCGCGGGTGGCGCGCTCGGCCAGCGCAAAGGGCACCGCCTTGCAGTCACCAGCACGGGTGAAGCCGCTCATGCCGACGGTCATGCCGTCCTTGAACAACAGGGCGGCCTCTTCCGGCGACATGATGCGCTCTCGCAGGCGCTGCAGGCGAATACGGTCCATGGACATACTTATTTCTCCGATCCTTCTAATCTTGTTGGGCTCGCCTCGACGGGCAAGTTCGCGTGGAAGTATAGAAGTCGGAAATAAGTCAATGGATGACTTAAACTACTTGAAACCAGTCGCTTTTTTCATGACCAATGGACCTGCGCGCGCTTCGCTATTTCATCGAAACCGTCCGCCAGAACAGCTTCACGCTGGCCGCCGAAAAGCTCCACGTTACCCAATCGACGGTCAGCAAGATGATCCGACAGTTGGAAGACGAGATCGGCCAGCCGCTGCTCAGCCGCGAAGGGCGTCAGCTGCGCCTCACCGACGTGGGGCGGATCCTGTTCGCGCGCGGCCAGGAGGCCCTCGGCGTCATGCAGGAGCTGTCCCGGGAAGTCGCCGACCTGACCGCCCTCACCCGCGGCGAACTTACCGTCGGCATGCCGCCGATGATCAACCTGCTGTTCTCGCCGGTGGTGAAGGCCTTCTGCGAGCGCTATCCTGGCCTGCGCCTGACCCTGCAGGAAAACGGCGGTCAGGTGATCGAACAGCAGGTGGCGAGCGGCGAACTGGAGGTCGGCGTCACCATCCTGCCGGCCGACCCGGCGCTGGAACTGACCAGCCGCCATTACGGGCGCTACCCCATCCTGGTCGTCGGGCCGCGCCATGCGCGCTGGGCACAGGGCGCTGACGTCCGCATCGCATCACTGCAGGACGAGCCGCTGGTGCTGCTGCCCGACGATTTCTCCCTGACCCGCCGCCTGCGCGCCGCCTTCGACGAAGCCCGCCTGACGCCGCGTATCGCCGCCCAGAGTGGGCAATGGGACTTCCTCGTAGCAATGGCTGCGGCCGGCCTCGGCACCACCTTCCTGCCAGCACCGCTGCTGGCCCGCCTCAACGTGGGCAACGAACTGGCGGTGCGCCCCCTCGCCTCGCCCGGCATCGACTGGGACGTGGCGCTGATTTGGAAGCCCCGCCGCTACCTCTCTCACGCTGCGCGGGCGTGGCTGGCTGTCTGCGAGGAAGTGCTGGTGCCGTCAACGCCCTGAGGCGGGATCGCGGACACCACGCAAATCGCCTGGGTGCCACCGCCCTGAGCCCTTGCACGCAGTGGGCCCGTCAGCCCTTCAACACGGTGGCGAGCCAGTTTTCGATATCCCTGATTTCATCGAGACACAGGCTGTGCTCCATCCGATAGCCATACCACTCGAGCGGATAGCCGGCAGCGACAAGCAGATCGCCGGACTTCTTGCCAAAAGCATGGGGGATCACTGGATCATGCTGCCCGTGAGCCATGAAGATCGGCACATCCCGGTTAGCTTCGGCCGCTTCCGCCGCCAGCTTATCGGCCAGTGGCACATACGTAGACAGTGCCAGGATGCCCGCCAGCCGTCGCGGATGGCGCAGGCCAGTATGCAGCGCAATGGCCCCGCCCTGGGAAAAGCCAGCCAGTACGATGCACTCGTCGGGGATGCCGCGGGCGTTCTCGCGGGCGATCAAGGCCTCCACCTGGGCCGCCGACTCCAGCACGCCGACCGGGTCTTCCCGTCGCTCGGAAAAGTCCATCGACACAATGTCGTACCAGGCTCGCATGATGTAGCCGGCATTGATCGTCACTGCGCGCTCCGGTGCGTGCGGGAAGATGAAGCGGGTCGGCGGCAAGCGGTCGGCGTCGAGTTCGTCCACCACCGGTTCGAAGTCGTGGCCATCGGCACCCAGGCCATGCAGCCAGATCACCGCATGGGTCGGTTCGGGAGCCGTTGTGATCTCGACGGCGGGCAAGAGCGGAACAGTCATGGGGTCTCCTTGGAGTCAGGCTCAAATCGGGCCCGATTGTAGCCGGGTCAGCGCCCAGCCCGCCGTCCGGCGGCCCGGCACCGTCACGTGTGCAAAAGTAACGATTTATTGCGCAAGATCATCACCGGGGGGCAAGGGCGAGGTAGATTCATGGGCTTGATCCGTGCCTTGCGTCCCGCTTATGGTCACTACCGCTCCCGATACCCTGATCCGCACCAATCTCGACTTCCTGCGGCGCCATCCGCCCTTCGACCGGATGGAGGCCGAAGCCCTGCATTTCCTCGGAGAACGCCTGGCCACCGCCTTCTACCCGGCCGATTCGGAAATCCTGATGCCGGAAGACGGTCCGCCGAGCTTCTTCTACATCGTGTATCGGGGCAAGGTACAGGCCCGTCAGGTCGGGGGTGTTGCCGTCACCGAATATGCCACGCTGACCCTGGGGCCCGGCGAGGGCTTCCCGATCGGCGCCATATCCGCCGGGCGGCCGTCCACCAACGGCTACCTCGCGGTGGAAGACACCTACTGTTTCCAGCTGCCGGCCGCCGACTTCCTGCACCTGCAGGAGATCAGCCCGAGTTTCCAGCTGTTCTGCACGCGCTACATCGCCAGCCTGCTCAATCAATCGCGGGAACAGTTGCAGATCCAGTTCTCCCAACGGGCTGCCGAGCAGCAGACAATGACCACGCCACTGTCCAGTCTGATCAAGAAGGCGCCGGTCTTCGTGCCGCCCGGACTCAGCACCCGCACCGCCCTCGAAAAGATGGTGGAGGCTGGCGTCGGCTGCATGGCGGTCGCCGGGGACGACGACAAGCCCGTCGGCGTATTGACCCAGAGCGACATCCTGAAGCGCATCGTGCTGCCTGGCTTCGATCTGGCCCGGCCGATCGCCGACGTGATGACTGCTCCGCCCCACACCCTGGGCTGCAATGCCAGCGCCTACGATGCCGCCCTCGAAATGGCCACCCACGGCGTGCGCCACATCCTCGTGGTGGATGCGGAAGACAAGCTGAAGGGCGTCATCTCCGAGCGCGACCTGTTCGCGCTGCAACGCATCGGCCTGCGGCAGATCCGTTCCAGCATAGAGAGCGCAGCTGATGTACAGGCCCTGCAGCGGGCAAGCCAGGACATCCGCCAGTTGGCCCTCAACCTGCTGGCCCAGGGCATCGGCGCCGAGCAGCTGACCCAGTTCATCTCGGCCCTCAACGATGCGCTGACGCGCCGCATCATCGAACTCAACCTGGACCGTCACGACCTCTACGGCGTGGAGTACGCGTGGCTGGCCTTCGGCTCCGAAGGCCGCCACGAGCAAACCCTATCAACAGACCAGGACAACGGGATCATCTACGTGCTGCCCGAATGGGCCGACAAGGAACCCCTCAAGCTGCGCCTGCTGGAGTTCGCCCGCGACGTCAATAACGACCTGGCGAGCTGCGGCTTCCCGCTGTGCACCGGCAACATCATGGCCAGCAACCCGGACCTGTGCCTCACCATCGACGAATGGCGGGAGCGCTTCGGCACCTGGATCCGCGAACCGCACCCGGAAGCCCTGCTCAACGCCACCATCTTCTTCGACTTCCGCGTGCTGTTCGGCGACGAGAAGCTTGCCTACAGGCTGCGCCACTGGCTGCTGTCGATGACCGGCGGCAACCCGGCCTTCCTGAAGGCAATGGCCACCAATGCGCTGGACGTGTCGCCACCACTGGGCAAGATCCGCGACTTCGTCACCGACGACGATCCCAAGTATCCGGGCACCATCGATCTGAAGAAATTCGGCGCCCGCCTGTTCGTCGACGCCGCCCGCGTGCTGGCCCTGCGCACCGGCGTCGAGGCCACCAGCACAGTGCAGCGCCTGCGCCAGGGCGGCGGCCGGATCGGCATGCCGGCGGAGGAACTCGCCGCGATGGCAGACGGCTTCCATTTCATCCAGCTGCTGCGCCTGCGCCACCAGCACCTGGACACCGACCACGGTGCGCCAGGTGACAACCGGGTGAAGCCGGACGACCTCAACGAGCTGGACCGGCGCATCCTCAAGGAAGCCTTCCGCCAGGCCCGCAAGATCCAACTGCGACTCAAGCTGGACTACCAAATATGAGCTGGCTCTCCCGACTCCTGCCCAGCAGCGGACCGGGCCTCAGTCCCGAACAACAGGCCAGCCTGGCGACGATCACGCGTCACCGCCCCCCCGAACTGGGACGCAGCCATTTCGAGACACGCTACGTGGTCGTCAATGCGGAAAGCCGGCCGATGGACGGCGGCGGGCAGCGCCTCATCGGCGTCGGCGCAGTGGCGATCAACCGCGGGCTGCTACACCCGGCCGAGAGCTTCCGAGCCGAACTGCTCACCGCGCCAGCCGAAGCTCTGCTTGGGCTGCTGCACTTCATCGCCCGTGCACCACTGGTGGTCTACAACGCACCGTTCAACCAAGGCATTCTCGAGCGGGGTTTCGAACAGAACCTGGGCAGTGTACCGGCGCTGGAATGGCTGGACCTGATGGTGATCATGCCCAGCCTGTACCCAGAACGGATCGCCGGCCAGGCCAGCATGGACGCCTGGCTCGGCGCCTTCGGCATCGACCGGCCAGACCGTCACGACGCGGTACTGGAAGCCCTCGCCGTCGCCCAGCTCCACCAGGTGGCGCTGGCCCGCGCCAAGGCTCAGGGGCTCAACACCCCGCAGGACTTGCTCGAAAGCCAGACCAGCCGCAAATGGCTGCGCGGTAGCTGAACGGTTATCCCGAAACCAGAGCCCGCTGCCAGCGTTCCTCGCACAGGGCCGCAAAGCGCCGGGCCAGCGGTGACGGCGCGTGCGGCAGCAGGATCGCCGCGTCGGTGGTCGCATCTCTGTCATCAAGCGGCCGCACCTGTGCGCCGGCGGGCACCAGGGCGACCATGCCCTCCGGGATCACCGCAATGCCGAAGCCGGCCGCCACCAGACTCAGCATCGAGGTCTTGCGGGAAATGACATTTCCCATCCGCGGCACGAAGCCCCGCTGCAGGCACAGGTCCGTCATCCGCCGGGCCAGCCCCCCTCGCTCCCGGTGCACCGCCGACACGAAGGGCACCTCGGCCAGATCGGCGAGCCGAAGGCTCTGCCGGTTGGCGAGAGGATGCGCGGCCGGGATCGCCACGACGAGCCGCTCCCTCGCCAGCGGAGCGAACTGCACGGCCGGATCCCTGCGCAGCACCGGCATCCGCGCCACACCTATGTCGGCACGACCGGCAGCGATCTCGGCCACCTGTATCTCTGACGAAACCCGGTCCAGATCCACCCGCGCCGCCGGCGCCGCTTCAGCAAAAGCCTGCAGGCTGGCCAGCAGTGGACCGCCGATGGGGATCGAGCTCGAATGCAGCAGCCGCAACACGCCCGACTCCCCACGGGCCAGGCAGCGCGCATCCTCCGCGGCTTCGTCTATAGCCTGGGTGACATCCCCGATACGCTCGCGGAACAGCGCGCCGCCCGGCGTAAGGCTTACACCGCGCGCCTCGCGGACGAACAGCGGAAAACCCAGCTCCTCCTCCATTAGCGCGATCTGCCGGCTGAGCGCCGGTTGCGCGACGAAGAGCCCGACTGACGCTTGGGAAAGATTGCCGGTTTCGGCAACGGCCAGGAAGTAGCGGATCTGACGCAGGCTAAGCATTCCAGAAAATCATGACTTGAGAAGAAAATTGATATTGGCGTTATACATCGACCAATTCCAGAATTCCATACACGTCGACTCCTTGCACAAAGATCATGGAAAACTGGATGCCCACCCTGCTCTTCAGCACCGCCGATATTTCCGCCTTGGCGACGGCTTTTGCGATTCTGGTCGTCGCCTACGCCATCTTTGCGCTGCTCGGCTTCGGTTCCGCACTCATCGCCAGCACACCGCTGGCCTGGGTGATGCCGGTCAGCCGCATCGTGCCCCTTCTGGCCCTGCTCGACGCCGCGGGCTCGCTGCAGCGGGGCTACCAGGCCCGCCACCTCATCAACCGGAGCAGCCTGATGCGCCTGGTGCCCGGCATGCTGGCCGGCCAGTTGGTCGGCGTGAGCCTGCTGGCCCATCTGCCGCTGGGCATCCTGGCGATGCTGCTCGGCCTTTTCGTGGCCGGCTACGGCTTGCGCGAACTGCGCGGACGTCACGGATCCGAGGCTCCTGGACAAGGTGCCGCCTGGCTGTACGGGGGATTCGGGGGGGTATTGGGCGGGCTGTTCGGCAGCGGCGGTTTCGTCTATGCCACTTACCTGCAGGCCCATCTGCCCGGACGGGAAGCCTATCGCGCCACCCAGGCGGTCATGATCGCCCTGTCCACCGGCTGGCGGATCGCCTTGTGCGTGGCCGCCGGCCTCATCGACGACCGCCTGCTGCTCACCGCGCTGGCGATGCTGCCAGCCGCTTACCTGGGCATGGCGCTTGGCCGCCATGTGGACAAGCGCTTGGGCGGAGCGGGCTTTGCCAGGCTGCTGAACCTGTTCCTGATCGCTTCCGGCCTGACCTTGATCGGCAAGGGCGTGCAGCAGATTTCGTAAATCGACACTCCCGCGGCAAGCGCCGCGGGAACTCAGTCAGCCGTAGACCTTGCACATTAGCGGCGAGGCCACCCGCGGAGTGAAATAGCCAAGCGCGAAGAAGAATGCGCACAGCAACAGCACCCCAAGCACTCGCCGCCGATTGCGGCGCCACCAGTCGGCGAAGGCTCGAGGCACGGCGCTCATACCTTCAGGAAGTGCTCGCGGTAGTAGCGCAGTTCGGCGATCGATTCGTGAATGTCGGCCAGGGCCTGGTGGGCGCCCTTCTTCTCGAGACCCTTGTAGACATCCGGACGCCAACGGCGGACCAGCTCCTTGAGGGTGGACACATCCAGGTTGCGGTAATGGAACCAGTCTTCCAGCTTGGGCATGTAGCGCGCCATGAAGCGGCGATCCTGACCGATGGAGTTGCCACACATCGGCGAGGTGCGCGACGGGATGTACTGCTTCATGAACTCCAAGTAGATCGCCTCGGCTTCCGCCTCCCCGATGCTGGACGCCTTGACCCGGTCGATCAGGCCGGAACGACCGTGGGTGTTCTTGTTCCACTCGTCCATGCCGTCGAGCACGGCGTCCGGCTGGCGGACCGCAATGACCGGGCCTTCCGCCACCACGTCGAGATTGCTGTTGGTGACGACCATCGCCATTTCAATAATGCGGTCGCTGTCGGGATTCAGGCCGGTCATTTCCATGTCCAGCCAGATGAGGTGATTCTGGTCCTGTGCCATAATCGGCTCGCTTTTCGGTAAAGGCGCGATTTTACGCGCTTGCCGCTTCCCGTCACGCCTTCCAGCGCCTTCCCCCGGTGTCTTTTCCCGACCGATGACCTCCAGCAGCTTCACCGCCCTGTTCCTCTTTGCCCTTGGCGCCGGCCTGCTCACCCGTCTGTGGCTGGCCCAGCGGCAGATTCGCCATGTGGCCGGCCATCGGGCCGCAGTGCCGGCCGCCTTCGCGGCGAGCATTGCCCTCGACGCTCATCAGAAAGCAGCTGACTACACGGTCGCCCGGGTCAGGCTGGGCATCGTCGATCTGCTGATCTCCGCCGCCCTGCTGCTGGGCCTGACCGTCGGCGGCGGCCTGCAGGCGCTGTTCGCACTGAGCGCCACGGTATTCACGCCCGGCACGCTTCAGCACAGCGTGGCCTTCATCGCGGTGGTGGCATCCGTCTCCTGGCTGGTGGACCTACCGCTCACCGTCTATCGCAGCTTCGGGCTCGAAGCCCGCTTCGGCTTCAACCGGCTGACCCCTGCGCTGTTCGTCGCCGACACCCTGAAGGGCATTGTGCTGTCCGCCGTCATCGGCCTGCCGCTGATCAGCTTCGTGCTGTGGCTGATGGCGGCCATGGGCCCGCTGTGGTGGCTGTACGTGTGGGCCTTCTGGCTGGGCTTCAACCTGCTCGTGCTGCTGGTCTACCCGACCTTCATCGCCCCGCTCTTCAACAAATTCCAACCCCTCGAGGATGGCCCGCTGAAGACCCGCATCGAAGGCCTGATGGAACGCTGTGGCTTCCGCCTGTCCGGCCTGTTCGTCATGGACGGCTCCAAGCGCTCGGCCCACGGCAATGCCTACTTCACGGGCTTCGGCGCCGCCAAGCGCATCGTCTTCTTCGACACGCTGCTGGAAAAGCTCGCCCCCACCGAGGTGGAAGCCGTGCTCGCCCACGAACTCGGCCATTACCACCACCACCACCTGTGGAAGCGCCTTGCCGTCATCGGCGCCGGCAGCCTGGTCTTCTTCGGACTGCTCGGCCACCTGGCCGGCCAGGAGTGGTTCTTCAACGGGCTGGGAATGCAGGAGAACGGCACGGCCCCTACGCTGGTGTTGTTTGCGCTGGTACTGCCGATCTTCACCTTCCCGCTGACCCCGCTAATGAGCATGTGGTCGCGGCGCCATGAATTCCAGGCCGATGCCTACGCGGCCAGCCAGGCGCCGGCCACCGAACTGGTCAGCGCCCTGGTCAAACTGTACCGGGACAACGCCTCGACCCTCACACCGGACCCGCTCTACTCCAGCGTCTATGACTCCCACCCGCCGGCGGCGATCCGCATCGCTCACCTGCAAGGGGCTGCGCGATGAAGGCCATCGGCACGCTGGTAGCCGCTTTCGGGCGACAGTATGAAGTCCGCTCCGAAGCGGGTGAGATCCTGTTGTGCGTACCGCGAGGCAAGAAGAGCCTGTTCGCCTGCGGGGACAGGGTACAGTACGCATCGACCGGGCCGGGCCAGGGCGTCATCGAGAAGCTGGTTGAGCGCAGCAGCCTGCTCTACCGCTCGGATGCCTGGCGCCAGAAGCTGATTGCCGCCAATGCAACTCAGGTCGCGCTGGTGGTAGCGACAGAACCCAGTTTCTCGGACGAATTCCTGTCCCGCTGCATCTGCGCGGCGGAAAGTCAGCATCTGAAGGTACTGATCGTACTGAACAAGACCGACCTGAGCACCAACCTGGAGGCAGCTCGCGCGCAACTGGCGCCCTTCGTCGCTCTGGGCTACCCTGTTCTGGAACTGTCCGCGCTGAGTGACGTGGAGTTGCTGCGGGCCCGCCTGATCGGCGAAACAAGCCTGCTGGTGGGGCAGTCCGGCATGGGAAAATCCACGCTGACCAATGCCCTGATACCTGAAGCACGGGCCGAAACCCGCGAGATTTCCGAAGTGCTGGATACCGGCAAGCACACCACCACCTTCGCCCGCCTCTATGCGCTGCCAGAAGGTGGCGGCATCATCGACAGCCCCGGCATGCAGACATTCGGCCTGGTGCACCTCAGCGCCGAAGAGCTCGAAGACAGCTTCCGGGAGTTTCGCCCTTACCGCGGCGAGTGTCGTTTCCGCGATTGCCGCCACGACGCCGAGCCGGGCTGCGCGCTACGCGAGGCCGCCGAAAGCGGCAAAGTCGATCCCCGCCGCCTGCGCCAGTTCCTGCAGTTCCGCACCGAGTGCGAACAGGGCCGGCGCATGGCGCAGGGGTGGTGAGAACCGAACTTAAGCGTCACCCTTCGGGGCCGCTTCGCCGCTGAGCCAATCAGGGTTGGGCAACTCATCGAAGGCGTGACCAAGGGCCTCGCTCCAGCGGTTGCGGATCATCGCGAAATATTCGTTCTTCGCGTCGATACTGACGTGGGACGAAATCTTGAGCTCGTCGGTCTTGAGGATGGCCAGATCGAGGGGCACGCCCACCGAAAGGTTCGAGCGGATCGTCGAATCCATGGAGATCAGCGCCAGCTTGGCCGCCTCGTCCAGGCTGGTCTGGCTTTTCACGACGCGGTCGATAATCGGCTTGCCGTACTTGGACTCGCCGATCTGGAAGTACGGTGTGTCCGGCGTAGCCTCGATGAAGTTGCCAGCCGCGTAGACATGAAACAGGCGCGGTGCTTCATTGCCGATCTGTCCGCCGAGAATAAGCGCCGCAGTGAAATCGATGCCGAAGCTCTGCAGCGCGTCTGCATCCCGCCGATGCACCTCGCGTAGCGTGTCGCCCACGTGCCGGGCCGCCTCGAACATGTTCGGCACCGACCACAGGTTTTCCCGCCCATCCTGGGCCGCCATCGTCTCACGCAGCATCGACACTAGTTGCTGCGTAATCGCCAGATTGCCCGAGCTCATCAGGACCATCACCCGCTCGCCGGGGCGCTGGAAAATGGACATCTTGCGGAAGGTATTAATGTGGTCGACGCCCGCATTGGTACGGGAATCCGACAGGAAAACCATACCCGCATCGAGCAGCATGCTGACACAATAAGTCATGGGGAGAGTCCCAAGAAAAAGGCGGTCCGGATGACGGACCGCCGGGAGAGTTTGAAAGCTGTGTAAGGCGTCGTCGCGTCAGCGACGCAGATCATCGAGAATGGACTTGATCTCCGCACGGATATCGCTCAACTGCCCGCGCAAACCGGCAGCTTCCTCCACATCTTCGAGCTTACGCGCCCCCAGCTCACCGAGTTGGTTGCGCGCGCCAGAAATGGTGAAGCCGTCCCGGTACAACAGTTCGCGAATCCGGCGAATCAGCAGCACTTCGTGATGCTGATAGTAGCGCCGATTGCCACCCCGCTTGACCGGCCGCAACTGGGTGAACTCCTGCTCCCAGTAACGCAGCACATGAGGCTTGACCCCGCACAGATCGCTGACCTCACCGATGGTGAAGTAGCGCTTGGCGGGAATCGGCGGCAATTCGGCTATCGCCGGAACTTCACTTTGCGACATCACTCAGTTGCTCCACATTGGCCTTGAGCTTCTGGCTGGCGTGGAAAGTCACCACACGCCGGGCGGTGATGGGGATCTCTTCACCAGTCTTGGGGTTTCGACCAGGACGCTGCGGTTTCTCGCGAAGCTGAAAGTTGCCGAAGCCGGAGAGTTTGACGCAATCCCCACGCTCCAGCGCCAGGCGGATTTCCTCAAAGAAGCACTCGACCATGTCCTTGGCTTCGCGCTTGTTGAGTCCCACCTGTTCAAACAGCATGTCGGCGAGTTCCGCCTTGGTAAGTGTCATACCCATGTTGACTCAGGCCCTCAACTTCGCGCCGAGATTTTCTTCGGCATGGCGGGTCAGGGCAGTCATCGCGGCATCCACTTCAGCGTCCTCCAGAGTCCGCTGAGTTTCTTGCATAACTACACGGAAAGCAAGGCTTTTCCGGTTCGGCTCGATACCTTTGCCCTGGTACTGATCGAACAGTTCGATGCGCTGCACAATGACCGGAGCCACCTGCTGCAGGCCCTTCAGCAGACTTGCCGCCGTCACATCCTGCTCGACGACCAGCGCCAGATCACGAGTCACCGCCGGGAAGCGGGACAACTCCTTGTAAGCCGGCGTCACGGTACCGAGCAGTGCGTCGAGTTCGATCTCGAAGACCACCGGCGCAGTGCCCAGTTCGTAACGCTGTACCCAGATCGGGTGCAGTTCGCCGATGAAACCGATTTCGCGGCCATCGAGCAGCACGCGCGCGGAGCGGCCCGGGTGCAGGGCAGGATGGGAAGCCCGCTCGAACTCAGCGACACGCGGGAACAGCAGCGCTTCCAGGTCAGCCTTGACGTCGTAGAAGTCCACGTTCCGGTTGGACTCCCCCCACTGCTCGGCCTTGGCCAGGCCCGCCGCCAGCGCGGCCACGCGCAGCGGCTGGTGGTAGCCCTCAACCGGCTTGCCGGCAGCATCCTTCGCGAAGCAGCGACCGATCTCGAAGACGCGGACGCGAGTTGTCTGGCGCTTGCGGTTGGTCACCACGTTGGACACCAGGCCGCCGATAAGACTGGAGCGCATCACGCTCATCTGGCTGGCGATGGGGTTAGCCAGACGGACCGGGTCGGCGTTGCCGCTGAAGTCCTTCTCCCAGGCCTCTTCGACGAAGGCGAAGTTGATGACTTCCTGATACTCGCGGCTGGCGATCAGGCGGCGGACGGTCATCGTGTCGCGACGGGCCTCGGGGCGCGGCAACATGCTGATCGGGCCCTTCGGGGCAACGGTCGGGATATTGTCGTAGCCGTGCAGGCGCGCGATCTCCTCGATGAGATCCTCCTCAATCTCCAGGTCGAAGCGGTAGGACGGCGGCGTGACAACGAAATCCTCGCCGTCACGGGCTACCTGGAGATTCAGGCGGATGAACATTTCGGCGACGTGATCGGCCGTCAGCTGGATACCCAGCACACGACGCACGCGCGCGGCGCGCAGGCGGATCGGCGCACGGGCGGGCAGCTTGGCCGCATCGACGACTTCGTTCACCGGACCGGCAGAGCCACCGCAGATATCCACGATCAGGCGGGTTGCCCGCTCGATGGCCTGAGCGGCCAATGCGAAGTCGACGCCGCGCTCGAAGCGGTAGGACGCATCCGACGAGAAACCATAGGCGCGCGCGCGCCCGGCGATCGCATCCGGGGCGAAGAAGGCGCTCTCCAGGAATAGATCGGTGGTTTCCAGCGTAATGCCGCTTTCCTCGCCGCCCATGATGCCGGCCAGCGCCAGCGCGCGGGACTCGTCTGCGATCAGCAGGGTGTCGGCCGCCGGCGTGACGGTCTGGCCGTTGAGCAGCAGCACCTGCTCGCCCGCCTGCGGGAAACGCACGTGGATGGCGCCGTTCAGCTTGGCCTCGTCGAAGGCGTGCAGCGGCTGGCCCAGTTCGAGCATCACGTAATTGGTAACGTCCACCAGCGCGCTGATCGAGCGGATACCGCTGCGGGCCAGGCGCTGCTTCATCCAGTCGGGCGTTGCAACCTTGGCGTCGACACCGCGGATGATCCGGCCGGCGTAACGCGAGCAGGCTTCCGGCGCGTCGAGCACGATGCCTCGTACACCATCATGGACGGGCACCACGGGCTCGCTCACCGGCAGGCTGAGCGGCTTGCCGGTCAGCGCTGCGACTTCACGGGCGATGCCGGTCAGGCTCAGGCAATCGGCGCGGTTCGGCGTCAGCTTGATGGTGAACAGCGTGTCGTTGAGGTCGAGGTACTCGCGCAGGTCGGTACCGACAGGCGCATCCTCCGGCAGCACCAGCAGACCGTTGCTCTCTTCGGAGATGCCCAACTCCTTGGCGGAGCACAGCATGCCGAAGGACTCGACGCCGCGCAGCTTGGCCGCCTTGATGCCGAAACCGGCCAGGTCGGCGCCCACCAGCGCGCACGGGATCTTGATGCCGGCGGCCGCATTCGGCGCACCGCAGACGATCTGGAGCAGCTCGTCCTGCCCCGCATCCACCTTGCAGACACGCAGCTTGTCGGCGTTGGGGTGCTTTTCGGCCTCGACGATCTGCGCGACCACCACCTTGGAAAACTGGGCGGCCACGCCGTCCTGCTCTTCCACTTCCAGCCCCGCCATCGTGAGCAAATGCCCAAGCGCGTCCGAATCGAGGTCCGGACTGACGAAGCTGCGCAACCAGAGTTCTGAGAATTGCATGGCTTACCTGAATTGACCGAGGAAACGAAGATCGCCTTCGAAGAACAGGCGAAGGTCATTGACGCCATACCGCAGCATGGTCAGCCGGTCGGGCCCCATGCCGAAAGCAAAGCCGGTGTAACGCTCGGGGTCGATGCCACCGAAGCGCAAAACGTTGGGATGGACCATGCCGCAGCCGGCGATCTCCAGCCAGCGCCCCTTCAACGCACCGCTCATAAAGGCCACGTCGATCTCGGCGGAAGGCTCGGTGAACGGGAAGAAGGACGGACGGAAACGCACCTGCAGGTCGTCGCTTTCAAAGAAGCTGCGCAGGAAGTCAGCGACCACGCCCTTCAGGTCGGCAAAGCTGACGCTCTCGCCCACCCACAGGCCTTCGACCTGGTGGAACATCGGGGAGTGGGTGGCATCGGAGTCGACGCGGTAGACGCGGCCCGGCGCGATCACGCGCAGCTCGGGCATCGTGTCGCGATCCTTGTAGGCCTCGACGTGGGCCTGCATCGCGCGGATCTGGACCGGACTGGTATGGGTGCGCAGCAGCACGCCCTCGCCGTTTTCCAGATAGAAGGTGTCGTGCATCGAACGGGCCGGATGGTTGGCCGGGGTGTTCAATGCCGTGAAATTGTAGAAATCGGTCTCGATCTCCGGCCCTTCGGCCACATCGAAGCCGATGGAGCGGAACAGCTGTTCGACACGCTCCAGCGTACGCACCACAGGGTGGAGACCACCGATGCCGGCACCACGGCCAGGCAGGCTCACATCCAGTGCTTCGGCGGCCAATTGCGCTTCGAGCGCGGCCTGTTGCAGCGCATCGCGGCGCGCGTTGAGCTGCGCTTCGATGGCGGCCTTGGCCTTGTTGATCTCGGCACCGGCCGTCTTGCGGGCTTCCGGATCGAGTTTGCCGAGGCCCTTCAGCAGTTCGGTGAGAGAACCGCCCTTGCCCAGGTAGCGCGCCTTGGCGGCCTCCAGGGCTGCTCCGTCCGCGGCGGCGGCGAAATCCACGCCAGCCTGCGCGACGAGTTGATCGAGTTGATCCATTTTTCCTGTCTTATCCCGGGTTCAGGACAAAAAAAAGGAGGCTAGGCCTCCTTTTTTCGTGCTACGCAAGATTACGCAGCGAGCTTGGCCTTGGCTTGTTCGGCGAGCGCCGCAAAAGCGGGCTTGTCGAACACGGCCAGGTCGGCCAGAACCTTGCGATCCACTTCGATGGAGGCCTTCTTCAGACCGTTCATGAAGCGGCTGTAGGTCAGACCAACTTCACGGGCGGCCGCATTGATACGGGCGATCCACAGGGCACGGAACTGACGCTTGCGCTGACGACGGTCACGGTAAGCGTACTGACCGGCCTTCATCACCGCCTGCTTGGCGATCCGATATACGTTCTTGCGACGGCCGCGATAGCCCTTGGCTTGATCGAGGACCTTCTTGTGGCGGGCGCGAGCGGTTACACCGCGTTTAACTCGGGGCATTGCGTTCTCCTAAATCAAGCGTAAGGCATCATTGCGCGGATGGACTTTTCGTCCGAAGCATGCACGGCAGTCATGCCGCGCAGCTGGCGCTTGCTCTTGGTGGTCTTCTTGGTCAGGATGTGGCGCTTGAACGCCTGCGAACGCTTGATGCTACCGGAAGCGCGGATCTTGAACCGCTTGGCGGCGCCGCTCTTGGTCTTCATCTTGGGCATGAAGTACTCCACTTATATCATGGCACCAGGTGGCTTCCGACTTTCGGAAACGCTTCAACAACCCGTCACCACTTGTTCCGGCGGACTATGTTGTCCGCCGTACTCCGGAGCCCGAAGGCCCCGAAAATCCTCAGTGCTTCTTTTTCGGCGCGATAACCATGATCATCTGGCGCCCTTCCATCTTCGGCATCTGTTCGACTTGGGCGATTTCGTCCAAGTCGGCCTTGATACGCTCGAGCTGGCGCATGCCGAACTCCTGGTGAGCCATTTCGCGACCGCGGAAACGGAGCGTCACCTTGGCCTTGTCACCATCGTTCAGGAACTTGATCAGGTTACGCAGCTTGATCTGGTAATCGTTCTCGTCCGTACCCGGACGCAGCTTGACTTCCTTGACCTGGATCTGCTTCTGCTTCTGCTTGGCCTCGTGGGCGCGCTTGGCTTCTTCGTACTTGTACTTGCCGAAGTCCATCAAGCGACACACCGGCGGCTTGGCCATCGGTGCGATCTCTACCAGATCCACACCGGCCTCTTCCGCCGCTTCGAGTGCAGCACGCAGAGAAACGATGCCGATCTGCTCACCGTCCTCACCCGTCAAGCGCACTTCCGGCACACTAATTTCGCCGTTGATGCGCAGCTTCTTTTCCTGAGCGATGGTTCAAGTCTCCTATGAAAACAAAAAAATCAGGCCGTGCCAGCAAACGAGGAAACCTCGTACTGCCAACGCTCAACAACCGAATCTAGGGTCAGTTGACCGAGGTCTTGATTTCCTCGGGCGCGCACGGCCACTACATTAGCTGCCTTTTCCTTATCGCCCACGACAAGGATGTACGGCAACTTACGCACGCTATGTTCGCGTATTTTATAAGTAATCTTCTCGTTGCGCAAATCAGCTTCGACGCGGAAGCCGCGAGCACGCAGGGAATTGACCACATCCGTGACGTAATCCACCTGGGATTCGGAGATATTCAGCACGACCGCCTGTACCGGCGCCAGCCACATGGGCAAGGCTCCCGCGTAGTTCTCGATCAGGATACCGATGAAGCGCTCCAGCGAACCCAGGATGGCCCGGTGCAGCATCACCGGCGTATGGCGGCCGTTATCCTCGCCCACGTACTCAGCCCCCAGGCGAGTCGGCATGGAAAAGTCCACCTGGACCGTACCGCACTGCCAGGAGCGACCAATCGCGTCCTTGATGTGGAACTCGATCTTCGGACCATAGAAGGCACCCTCGCCCGGCAACTCATCCCACTCCAGGCCACTGGCACGCAACGCGGAACGCAGGCCGCTCTCGGCCTTGTCCCACACTTCGTCCGAACCCACCCGGCTATCCGGACGCAGGGCGAGCTTGACGGCCACATCCTTGAAGCCGAAATCCGCATACACCTTGCGAACCAAGGCATTGAAGGCGGTGACTTCGGCCTCGATCTGATCTTCGGTACAGAAGATATGCCCATCATCCTGGGTGAAGCCGCGCACCCGCATGATGCCGTGCAGCGCACCGGAAGGTTCGTTGCGATGACAGGCCCCGAACTCGCCGTAGCGGAGCGGCAACTCGCGATAGGAGCGCAGATCGGAATTGAAGATCTGGATGTGCCCCGGGCAGTTCATCGGTTTCACCGCGTAATCTCGACTTTCCGATTCGGTGGTGAACATATTGGCCTTGTAGTGCTCCCAGTGACCAGACTTCTCCCACAGCGAACGATCCAGGATCTGCGGACAGCGCACCTCTTGATAGCCATTATTGCGATAGACGGCACGCATGTACTGCTCGACCGCCTGCCAGACCGTCCAACCATTGGGATGCCAGAACACCAGACCCGGCGCCTCTTCCTGCAGATGAAAGAGATCGAGCTGCTTGCCCAGACGGCGATGATCCCGCTTCTCGGCCTCTTCCAGCATGTGCAGGTAGGCCTCCTGGTCTTCCTTCTTGGCCCAGGCGGTACCGTAGATGCGCTGCAACATCTCGTTCTTGGAGTCGCCGCGCCAGTAGGCGCCAGCCACCTTCATCAGCTTGAAGACTTTCAACTTGCCAGTGGACGGCACGTGAGGACCACGACACAGGTCGGTGAAATCACCCTCCCGATACAGGGAGACATCCTGATCCTCCGGGATCGACGCAATGATTTCAGCCTTGTAGTGCTCACCGATGGACTTGAAGTACGCCACCGCCTCATCCCGCGGCAGCACGCTGCGCTCGACAGGAATATCACGCTTGGCGAGCTCAGCCATGCGCGCCTCGATCGCCACCAGATCTTCCGGAGTGAACGGGCGCTTGTAGGAAAAATCGTAGTAGAAGCCGTTTTCGATCACAGGCCCGATGGTCACCTGCGCCTCCGGGAACAGCTCCTTGACCGCATAGGCCAGCAGATGGGCGGTCGAGTGGCGAATGACCTCCAGACCGTCGGGATCCTTGTCCGTAACGATCGACAACGCCACATCGGACTCGATCAAACAGGAAGTATCGACCAGATTGCCTTCAATCTTGCCGGCAAGAGCTGCCTTGGCAAGGCCGGTACCAATCGACGCAGCAACCTGGGCAATGGTTACAGGCTGCTCAAAACTGCGAACAGAACCGTCGGGCAAGGTGATGTTGGGCATGGTGGCTCGCTCAAAGGAAAAATCTGGGCAAAAAAAAAGTGCGGCCGAGCCGCACTTTTTTCTCTACCGAAAAACGCCTTACAGGCTGACTCGACACTATTTAGTCAAGGGCACTGCAAGTTCGAAACATTGCGTTTTCCTCTTAGGTGTTTGGTAGGCGCGATTGGACTCGAACCAACGACCCCCACCATGTCAAGGTGGTGCTCTAACCAGCTGAGCTACGCGCCTAAGAAGCCCGCATTATAGATGAACTTCAGAAGTTGTCAACACTATTTTCACTTTCCCTCTTCCACCTGCGGCCATGCCGCCAGAAAGCGCTGCCAACGGGGAGCCGCCACACGGCCGAGAGACTCCCGCACGAAGGCGATCTCCACGTCGTACTGCGTCTTGTCGAGCGCACCGCGCATCAATTGGAAACGCAGGAATACCAGGTAGGTGTTGACCACATCGGTCTCGCAGTAATCGCGAATCTCGCCGATGCGCCCTTCGCAGTACCCCCTCCAGACCGCCGAACCATCCATACCAAGTTTGCCCGGAAACCCCATCAGCTTGGCCAGATCATCCAGCGGCGCATTCGCACGCGGTTGATACAGCGCGAGCAGGTCCATCAGATCCAGGTGGCGGGTGTGGTAGCGGCTGATGTAGTTGTTCCACTTGAAGTCACGGGAGTCATGAAAGTCCCCATCTCCAAGATCCCAATATCGCGGCGCGACGATGCCATGCAGCATGCCTCGATAATGCAGCACTGGCAGATCGAAGCCACCGCCGTTCCACGACACGATCTGCGGTGTAAAGCGCTCGATGCCGTCGAAGAAGCGCTGGATCAACTGCCCTTCTGTGCACTCCGGCTCCGACAGGGAAAAGACCCGGAACTGGCTTGCATCCCGCAACGCGCAGGAAATCGTGACGACCCGCTGCAAGTGATGGGGCAGAAAGTCCGTGCCGTTCGCCGCCCGCCGCTGCTGAAACGCGAACTCAGCCACCTCCTCGTCTGGAAGTTCAGCGGGCAGCCCATGCAGGACGCGAATCCCCTGGACATCCGGGATCGTCTCGATGTCGAAGACGAGGGTGGTAGCCAGAGCAGCCATCAGGCAGGGAATACCCCGGTGGACAGATAACGGTCACCCCGATCGCAGACAACCGAGACGATGACCGCATTCTCGACCTGTTCAGCCAGACGCAGCGCGACATGCATGGCGCCACCGGAGGAAATGCCAGCGAAGATGCCCTCCTCCCGTGCCAGGCGACGGGTCATTTCTTCGGCGTCAGCCTGCGCCACGTACTCCAGGTGATCGACCTTGCTCTTGTCGTAGATCTTCGGCAGGTAAGCCTCGGGCCACTTGCGAATCCCCGGAATCTGCGCACCTTCGGTCGGCTGGCAACCAATGATCCGGATCGCCGGGTTCTGCGCCTTCAAGTACGCGGAGACGCCCATGATGGTACCGGTGGTGCCCATGCTGCTGATGAAGTGGGTGATCGTTCCGCCGGTCTGCTGCCAGATCTCCGGCCCGGTGCCATCAATGTGCGCTTGAGGATTGTCCGGATTGGCGAACTGGTCGAGGATCACGCCGCGCCCCTCGTCGCGCATTTTTTCGGCCACGTCGCGGGCGAGCTCCATGCCACCCTCCTTCGGAGTCAGTACCAGTTCGGCACCGAAGGCCCGCATCGTCTGCCGACGCTCGATGCTCTGGTTTTCCGGCATGACCAGGATCATGCCGTAGCCGCGAATAGCCGCCGCCATTGCCAGCGCGATGCCGGTGTTGCCGCTGGTTGCTTCGATCAGCGTATCGCCGGGGCGGATGTCACCGCGCAATTCAGCATGCAGAATCATCGACATGGCCGGCCTGTCCTTCACCGAGCCCGCCGGGTTGTTACCCTCCAGCTTGGCCAGAATGACATTGTTCTGCCCTGCGGTGATGCGCTTGAGACGGACCAGCGGGGTTTGCCCCACGTAGTCCTCGAGTGTTTTGAATTCCATGATTCCGTCCAATGGGATGCCGGATTGAAGCGATGATACAGAATGCCGCCCCAAGCCAGACAAGCAAACCCTGAGCCATCCGTTCAGCTCCACGTGCGCCTGGCTCCGCCGGATGAAAAAGGGGCTTCCGACGGAAGCCCCCGAAACAATTTGTCAGTTTTACGCCAGACTTACGGCCGGCCGATGCTCAGGTAAGTGAGGCCGGCCTGACGCGGCAGCTTCGGGTCGAAGATGTTACGCCCATCGAAGATGATTGGCGTCTTCAGCTTTTCCTTGATGACCGCAAAGTCGGGACTGCGGAACTCCTTCCACTCCGTCACGATCAGCAGCGCATCCGCTTCGTCGAGGGCCTGCATCGGGCGCTCGGCGTAACGCAGGCGCGGCTCATCGCCGAAAATCCGGCGCGTCTCGGCCATTGCCACCGGATCGTAAGCCGTTACAGTCGCACCACGGCGGAACAATTCGGCGATGATCACCCGACTGGGTGCCTCGCGCATGTCGTCGGTATTCGGCTTGAAGGCCAGGCCCCAGATGGCGAAGTTACGGCCGGACAGATCATCACCAAACTCGGCGACGATCTTGTTCACCAGCACGAGCTTCTGCGCGTCGTTGGCGTCCTCCACTGCGTTCAACACACGCAACGCATGACCTTCGTCAGCACCGGTCCGGATGAGCGCCTTGACGTCCTTCGGGAAACAGGAGCCGCCATAGCCACAGCCCGCATACAGGAAGTGATAGCCGATACGCGGATCGCTGCCGATACCCTGACGAACCAGCTCGATGTCGGCCCCGAGGGATTCAGCCAGCAAGGCCAGTTCGTTCATGAAACTGATGCGGGTGGCCAGCATCGCGTTGGCGGCGTACTTGGTCAGCTCCGCACTGCGCAGATCCATGATCAGCAGCTTCTCGTGGTTGCGCTGGAAGGGTGCGTACAAGGCCTTCATCAGGAAGATCGCCTGATCATCCTCCGCACCGACTACGATGCGGTCCGGGCGCATGAAGTCTTCAACCGCGGCACCTTCCTTGAGGAACTCCGGGTTGGACACGATGCTGTACGGAATGGCCTCGCCACGCGCATCGAGCTCAGCCTGCACCGCCGCCTTGACCTTGTCCGCCGTACCAACCGGCACGGTGCTCTTGTCGACGATCACCTTGTAGTCGGTCATATGCCGACCGATTGCGCGAGCCGCAGACAGAACGTACTGCAGATCAGCGGAGCCGTCCTCATCCGGCGGCGTACCGACGGCTATGAACTGGATGGTGCCAAACTGCACCGCTGCCTGGACATCCGTCGTGAAATGCAGACGCCCCGCAGCCACGTTACGCGCAACGACCTGATCCAGGCCCGGCTCATGAATGGGAATCCCGCCTTCCTCAAGAATCCGGATCTTCTCGGGATCCAGATCGAGGCACAGCACGTCGTTGCCCATCTCTGCCAGACAGGCCCCCGACACCAAGCCTACGTACCCAGTACCGACTACAGTGATTTTCATACGCTTATTTCCAATGAAGAATCCAGAAAACGTGCCAACTGCGCCCCTTCAGTGGAGCTATGGGGCCAGATCGAATTCCTCGGTCCGCTTTGGAGGATAGGTTTCCCAGCCACCGCAGGCGGGACAGCGCCAGTAAAACTGCCGGGCCTTGAAGCCGCAGGCTTCGCAGCGATAACGCGCCACCCGTCGTGTATGACCATGAACCAACCCTTTCACCAGCTCAATGTCGGTCCGCTGCGCCACCGGAGCAGTGAGAAGCGCAGCCTCCAGCAACTTGTCGAGCCCCAACAATGTCGGGTTACGGCGCAGTTCATCGCGCACGAGGTTATATGCAGCCTGCGGGCCTTCCTGCTGCAACTCCCATTGAAACAAGGCATCCAGCAAATCAAGGGATGGATATTGATCGAGGTAGCTGCGCAGCAGCTGCATCCCCTGCTCCAGCTCACCCAGACGCCGATAGGCATCCATGATCCGCTCCGCAACCAGCGCGAGATAAACAGGATTCTGGCTCTCAACCCGCTTCCAAGCATCAAGCGCCGCCCGGTCATCCCCCTGTGCCGCGTGCAGATCGCCCAGCAACATGCTCGCACGCACCGATTTCCGGCTCATTTCAAGCGCGCGCGTCAGGCTCTCTTTCGCGTCATCAAAGCGGGAATTGGCGAGATCAGCGGCGGCGAGTTCGCAATGGAAGTTCGAAACCTCCTTTTCCCACAGCACACTCTCATGCTCCGGCAAGGCCTTGGCCGTGTCGATCGCCTTGCGCCAGTCTTTCTCCTGCTGGTAGATGTCCAACAAGTTCTTCAGCGCAAAATCGTTCACCCGGCTGCCGCGCAGCTGCAGGAAAACAGCCTCCGCACGGTCGAGCAAGCCCGCCTTCAGAAAATCGAGACCGAGCTCGGAGAGAGCCTGGAGACGCTGATCCTCGGACAGGTCATCGCGATCGACCAGGTTCTGGTGCATTCGGATGGCCCGGTCGGTCTCTCCGCGACGGCGGAACAGACTGCCAAGCGCGAAATGCAGCTCGACGGTCTGATTGTCGATCTTCACCGCCTCGATGAAGGCATCGATCGCCTTGTCCGGCTGCTCGTTGAGCAAAAAGTTGAGCCCGGTCAGATAGGTCCGCGGCAATACCCGCGACTCCTTGACCAGATGTTTGATGTCAATGCGGGCCGCCAACCACCCCAGCGCAAAAAACAGGGGGAAGGCCAGCAACCACCAAAGTTCGAATTCCATAGGGACTAGTAGCTCTCGGGAAGATCAGGGCCGCTAACCACCGGGGCGCCGCTACGCACCTCCGGCATACCACTAGCACCCACCTTGCCGCGAAGCTGACTGATCTCGCGACGCTGGCGATACACGGTCGCGAACGTTGCGCTCAGGCCGATCAGCACGCCGATGACAACAAAGAGCAGGATGACCAGCACCAAGGGCGCTTGCCACTGTCCGCCAAAGAAGAAATTCAGGACCACCACTTCGTCGTTCTTCAGTGCAAAGCCAAACAGCACCAAGAAGAGAAAGAGCCTGATAAGCCATATGAGAGCACGCATGGCCGAAATTATCCCCGACGCAGACAAAAAAAAGAAGGCGGCTTGCGCCGCCTTCCTGCTCGAGCTTCTGGCCACCGGACGAGACCGCATCGCTGACGGGATCAACCCATCATGTTAACGCGCTCCCGCAACTCCTTGCCTGCCTTGAAATGCGGAACATACTTCTCCGGCACTTGTACCTTTTCACCCGACTTGGGATTGCGCCCAACGCGCGGGGGGCGGTAATTCAAGGCAAAGCTGCCAAAGCCGCGGATCTCGATGCGATCACCCCGCGACAAGGCGTCAGTCATCGCATCGAGAATCATCTTGACCGCGAACTCGGCGTCCTTCGCAACCAGCTGGGGAAAACGCTCCGCCAGCCGGGCGATGAGCTCCGACTTGGTCATGCCCGAACCGCTTACTTCTGCTCGTTGAGCTTGGCCTTCAGCAGCGCACCGAGGTTGGTGGTGCCGCTGGCGGCGGACGCGCTATCAGAAGCCAGCTTGCTCATCGCTTCGTTCTGCTCGACCTGATCCTTGGCACGGATGGACAGGTTGATGCCGCGGGTCTTGCGATCGACGTTGACGATCAGGGCCTCGACGGACTCACCGACCTTCAGCAGTTGGGACAGATCATCCACGCGGTCACGGGAGAACTCAGACGCGCGCAGGTAGCCTTCCACATCGCTGTTCAGGGCGATCACGGCGCCACGGGCATCCACGGACTTCACGGTGCCGGTCACGAGGGTGTTCTTGTCGTGGGTGGCGATGAAGTTGGTGAACGGATCCCCATCGAGCTGCTTGATGCCGAGGGAGATACGCTCCTTCTCGACGTCGATGTTCAGCACCACGGCCTCGACTTCGTCGCCCTTCTTGTACTGGCGAACGGCTTCTTCGCCGGTCAGGGACCAGGACAGGTCGGACAGGTGAACCAGGCCGTCGATGCCGCCTTCCAGGCCGATGAACACACCGAAATCAGTCAGGGACTTGATCTGGCCGCGGACCTTGTCGCCCTTCTTGTGGTTGATGGCGAAATCGTCCCACGGGTTGGACATGCACTGCTTCATGCCCAGGGAGATACGGCGACGGTCTTCGTCGATTTCCAGGATCATCACTTCGACTTCGTCGCCCAGCTGGACAACCTTGGTCGGGTGAATGTTCTTGTTGGTCCAGTCCATTTCGGACACGTGCACCAGGCCTTCGATACCCTGCTCGACTTCAACGAATGCGCCGTAGTCGGTGATGTTGGTGACCTTACCGAACAGGCGGGTGCCTTGCGGGTAACGACGGGAGATGCCGACCCACGGATCTTCACCGAGCTGCTTGAGACCCAGAGAGACACGGTTCTTCTCTTGGTCGAACTTGAGCACCTTGGCTTCGAGTTCGTCGCCAACGGACAGGACTTCCGACGGGTGACGGACACGGCGCCAGGCCAGGTCGGTGATGTGCAGCAGGCCATCGATACCGCCCAGATCCACGAATGCGCCGTAGTCGGTGATGTTCTTGACGATACCCTTGACGACGGTACCTTCCTTGAGGGTCTCGAGGAGCTTCTGACGCTCTTCACCCATGGAAGCTTCAAGCACGGCGCGACGGGAAACGACGACGTTGTTGCGCTTGCGATCCAGCTTGATGACGCGGAATTCGAATTCCTTACCTTCGAACGGGGTGGTGTCCTTGACAGGACGCATGTCCACCAGGGAACCCGGCAGGAAGGCGCGGATGCCATTGACCATGACGGTCAGACCACCCTTAACCTTGCCAGTGATCACGCCCTTGACCAGGATGGCGTCGTTGAGCGCCTTGTCGAGGTCGTTCCAGGCGGCGATACGCTTGGCCTTGTCGCGGGACAGGCGGGTTTCACCGTAGCCGTCTTCGAGTTGCTCGATCGCGACTTGAACGTAGTCGCCGACCTGAGCGGTCACTTCGCCGCGATCGCTGCGGAATTCGTCGATGGGGATGTAGCTCTCGGACTTGAGGCCAGCATTGACGACAACGAAGTTCTGATCGATCCGCACGACTTCAGCGGTGATCACCTCGCCGGCACGCATTTCCTGACGATTGAGGGATTCCTCAAACAGGGCGGCAAAGCTTTCCTCGAAGGAAACAGGGGTGGCAGTGGACATATTGGAAAAAAGAACCTTACAACCGTCGCGAAACGGCTCCTGGTTGAACATACCCTCCCGCCCCTCATGGTTCGGGAAGATCCTTTACAGCGAAAAAATCAGTTATGAGACACGGCCCGCTCGATCACGAAATCGACAGCCTGCTGGGCAGTCATTCCGGAAGTATCGAGCAGCACCACGCCTTCGCCCCGCGTCAAAGGCGCGACGGCACGCTGGGAATCCCGCGCGTCACGTTCATGCAAGTCTTTGAGCAGATCTGTCATGTTAGCAGCCATTCCTTTATCGATCAACTGCTTATAGCGCCGTTCCGCACGCGTCTCCGCGGAAGCGGTCAAAAAGATCTTCAGGCCCGCATCGGGGAAAACCACCGACCCCATGTCACGCCCTTCCGCCACCAGACCAGGCGCCTTGCGGTAGGCCCGCTGGCGCCAGAACAGCGCGTCGCGCACCGCTGGCAGCACCGCCACCTTGGAGGCACCAGCCGAACATTCCTCGCTGCGGATCGCTTCGGTCACGTCATCACCACCCAACAATACGCGATCACCGTCAAAACGGGCCGGTAGTGCCGCCGCGATACTCTCCAGGCGGTGCTCGTCGTCCAGCGCCACGCCCTGCCGCGCAGCGGCCAGCGCCACCAGCCGGTACAGTGCCCCGCTGTCCAGATGATCGAAGCCCAGCGCCTCAGCCACCCGCGCCGCCACGGTCCCCTTGCCCGAGGCCGACGGACCATCGATGGCCACCACAGGAACCGGCGTCGCGATGCCCGCGAAGGTCGTGAAGTAAGCCGGGAAGGTCTTGTTCACGCACTTCGGCTCGTTGATGCGCACATAGGGCCCACCCAGCGTTACCAGCGAGAAGCACATGGCCACACGATGGTCGTCGTAGGTGTTGATCACCGCCGGCTTGAGCTGCGCGGGCGGAATGACTTTGATGCTTTCCGGATACTCCTCGACCGTGGCGCCGAGCTTGCGCAGTTCGGCCGCCATCGCAGCGATACGGTCGGTCTCCTTGACCCTCCAGCTG
The DNA here is from genome assembly GCF_056724025.1 of Zoogloea sp. JDB1. NCBI lineage: Bacteria > Pseudomonadati > Pseudomonadota > Betaproteobacteria > Rhodocyclales > Zoogloeaceae > Zoogloea > Zoogloea sp. JDB1. The sequence goes on along the minus strand of NZ_CM161496.1, from coordinate 2,897,880 downwards.
CCGATGTTGCGCAGTACGCTGGGCCCATCTGCGAACAGTGCAGCGACCGCCAGGGTCATTGCCGCATCGGGGATGTGATTCAGGTCGAGGTCAAAAGCCTTCAGGCGGCCAGATGCCGGCGCACTCGCCTCGATCCAGTCCTCGCCCCAGACAATTTGCGCCCCCATCGTCGCCAGCGCCTCGGCAAACTTGACGTCGCCCTGAATGCTGCGGCGCCCGGCGCCGACCACGCGGACAGGACCGGCCCCCAGCGCACCCGCAGCCAGGAAATAGCTGGCCGTCGACGCGTCACCCTCCACCGCGATGCGGCCGGGCGACGTATAGCGCTGGCCCGCCGGCACGATGAAACGGCTCCAGCCCTCGCGCTGCACGAAGACGCCGAAGCGCTCCATCAGGTTGAGGGTGATCTCCACGTAGGGACGGCTGATCAGCTCGCCCTCCACCTCAATGACCAGCGGCTTGTCCCTTGCCACCAGCGGTGCGGCCTGCAGCAGGCCGGTCAGGAACTGGCTCGACACGTTGCCGCGCACGCTGACCCGCTCCGCAGCAAGATCCGCGGGCTTCAGCGCCAACGGCGGATAGCCCTCCTGCCCCAGCCACTCGACCTGCGCGCCCAACTGCTTGAGACCATCCACAAGGTCGCCAATCGGCCGCTCATGCATGCGCGGCACGCCGGACAGACGCACCTCGGCGGCCACATCAGCGCAGCCGGCCAGACTCGCCACGATGGCCGGCACCAGCGTCCGGATGCTCAACCCCGAGTTACCGACGAAGATGTCGGCCCGCAGGTTGCTGAAACGGCCGCCACAGCCCTGCACGCGCAGCGCCTCCCCCTCCTCCGTCACATTGACGCCAAGGGCAACGATCGCATTGCGCATTACCCGCGTGTCGTCTGAGTCCAGCAGGTCTTCGACCAGCGTGTCGCCCTCGGCGAGCGCCGCCAACAGCAACACGCGATTGGAAATACTCTTGGAGCCCGGCAGGCGCACCGTGCCCGCGGCCTTCTGCATCGGAGGCAGGTCGATGAATTCCATGAAAACTCCTTTTGATTACTCGCCCGAAGGCGTGGCGGGAAATGCCTTGTCAGCCCACGCATTACGGGCGCGACTGGACTCGTCGAAAACCTTTTCGAGAGCAGGTCCGTCACCTGCCACCAGCAGCGCGCGCAGATAGGCCAACTCGGACAGGTAGGCATCCAGCTCCGCCAACAGCGAATGCCGATTGGCCACACAGATGTCCCGCCACATCTCAGGATGGCTACCCGCCACGCGGGTGAAATCCCGGAAACCGCTTGCCGCGTAGCTGAACAATTGCTCGGCGTTGGCCCGGCCAGCCAGATCGTGAACAAGGCCAAAGGCCAGCAGATGCGGCAGATGACTGACCGCCGCGAAGACCCGGTCGTGCTCCTGCGGACTCATCTCGTGCAGCACTGCACCGCAGGCGGCCCACAGCTCACGAACCCGTGCCACGGCTTCGGGCGCATTCTCCGGTAGCGGCGTTACGACGACCTTGCGACCGCGATACAGCTCCGCACGGGCCGCCGCCGGCCCGCTTTTTTCAGCGCCGGCGATGGGATGGGCCGGCACCACTGTGGCAAGATGGGCGCCCAGGTGACGGTAGATCGCCTCGATCACGTCACGCTTGGTACTTCCCGCATCCGTCACGATGGTTCCGGCGGACAAGTGCGGCGCCATCGCCGCTGCCACCGCATCCATCTGGCCGACCGGCATCGCCAGCAGCACCATGTCGGCACCGTCGAGAGCCTCGGCCCAGTCGGTGGAAATCTCGTCGATCACGCCCAACTGGCGCGCCGCGGCCAGCGGCTCCGGCCGCCGGCCGACACCGACAATGCGGTTGACCAGCCGCGCCTGGCGCAGGGCCAGGGCCACCGAACCACCGATCAGACCGACACCGCAGACCACCAGCTTGTCGATCGTCTTCACAGCCGGCCCCATCTAGCCCAGCGCCACCGGCAGGGCCTCGAGGAAGCGTGCGTTCTCGCTCTCCAGACCGATGGAAACCCGTAACCATTCCGGCATGCCGTAGGCACCAATCGGACGAACGATGACACCCTGTTTAAGCAGAGCCTGATTGACCGCCGCCCCGTTGCCAACCTTGAGGGTGACGAAATTGCCGGCGGATGGGATCCAGTCGAGGCCGAGCTCCGCGAAACCAGCGGTCAGCTGAGCCATGCCGGCGCAGTTGAGCTCGTAGCTGCGTACCAGGAATTCATCATCGAACAAGGCCGCCGCGGCCGCAGCCAGACCGAGGCTGCACACATTGAAAGGCTGGCGTACCCGGTTCAGCAGGTCGATGACCGCCGGACTGGCGAGCCCATAACCGACGCGCAGCCCGGCAAGGCCATAGGCCTTGGAGAAGGTGCGGCTGATCAGCAGGTTCGGGAAACTCTTGAGCCACGCGATCGCGTCGTAACGCTGCTCCGGGGACAGGTATTCGGTATAGGCCTCGTCGAGGACCACCAGCACATGCCCGGGCACGCGGGCGAGAAAGGCCTGGAGCTCTGCGCCGGGCAGGAAGGTGCCAGTCGGATTGTTGGGGTTGGCGATGAACAGCACCCGGGTCGCCGGCGTGATGGCGGCCAGCATGGCGTCGAGGTCATGGCCGAAGTGCTTGGCCGGCACCTCAATGCCGCACGCGCCCGCTTCCTGCGTCGCCAGCGGATAGACGGCAAACGCATGCTGGGAGTACACAGCATCGACACCCGGCCCCAGGAACGCACGGGCTGCCAGTTCGAGCACGTCGTTGGAGCCATTGCCCAGCACGATCTGGTCGTGGCCCACGCCGTAGCGGCGATGCAACGCATCCTTCAACTCAAAACCGTTGCCGTCGGGGTAGCGGGCGATGTCCGCCACCGCCTTGAGCATCGCCTCGCGGCCCTTTTCACCAACGCCCAACGGGTTCTCGTTGGAGGCCAGCTTGACGATGGACTCTTCAGCCAGCCCCATTTCCCGAGCCAGCTCGGAAATCGGCTTGCCGGGCTGATAGGGAGAAATGGCCCGGATATGAGCAGGCGCCAGATCGCACAAAGACATGAACAACTCCTGGGAATCAGTACACGGCCTGGGGATAGGAGCCCAGGATCTTCAAATAGGCGGCATTGCTTCCTAGGTCATCGAGTGCAGCCTTCACAGCCGGGTCTTCACGATGTCCATCAATGTCCACATAGAACACGTATTCCCACAGGGCGGCACGGGCAGGACGGGATTCGAGGCGGGTCATCGACACCCCCGCATCAGCCAGCGGCGCGAGAAGTTCGTGCACCGCACCCGGACGGTTTGCGGCAGACATGATCAGCGAAGTCTTGTCCGCCCCGGTGCGCCCCGCATCATGGCGACCGAGGACCAGGAAGCGCGTGGTGTTGTTGGGTTCGTCCTCGATGCTTTCGACCAGCCGCGGCAGGTCGTAACGCTCGGCCGCGGCTTCGCCGGCGATCGCTGCCACACCAGGCTCAAGGGCGGCCAAGCGCGCGGCCTCCGCATTGCTGCCGACCGAAATGCGCGGCACGTCCGGCAGATTGCTATTCAGCCACTCGTGGCACTGGGCCAAGGACTGGGCGTGGGAATACACCTTGCGGATCGCCGACAGCTCCGTCTCGCGGGTCAGCAGGTTCTGGTGGATGCGCAGCACGACCTCGCCGCAGATCTTCAGCGGTGAGCCCAGCAGCAGATCAAGGGTCCGACCGACCGCACCTTCGGTGGAGTTCTCCACCGGCGCCACGCCGTAGTCCGCATGCCCGGCTTCGACTTCGCGAAACACGTCATCGATGGTGGTCTGCGGAGCCAAACGGGCAGCATGTCCGAACTGCTTGACCGCAGCACTCTCGGAGAACGTTCCGAGCGGCCCTAGAAAGGCGACGCCCAGCGGATTTTCCAGCGACAGGCAGGCCGACATCACCTCCCGGAAGAAGAAGGTCACGCTTTCGTTCGGCAGCGGCCCGTCGTTCAGGGACTGAATGCGCCGCAGCACCTGCGCCTCCCGCTCCGGCCGGTAGATATAGCCGGCATCGCCATACCTGGCCTTGATCTCGCCTACGTGCTGGGCACACTTGGCGCGCTGGTTGAGCAGCGCCAGCATCTGCGCGTCGATGGTGTCGATCTGCTCGCGCACCACGCCGAGCTCACGCAACATCTCGTCGTTCATGCCTTCTCCTCGTCCGTAACACTCACGCCTTGCGCGCGGCGAAATCCTGCATCAGGTCCACCAGCGCACGCACGCCGTCCAGCGTCATCGCGTTGTAGATGGATGCGCGCATGCCGCCCACCGACTTGTGCCCCTTCAAGCCGGACAGTTGACGTTCAGCGGCTTCGGCCAGGAAGGCGGCATCCAGCTCCGGATTGGCCAGAGTGAACGGCACATTCATGCGGGAGCGAAATGCTTCCTGAACCGGGTTGCGATAAAAGCCGCCGCTGGATTCGATCGCATCGTAGACCAGTTGCGCTTTGGCGATATTCGTCCGCTCCACCGCCCCCAGGCCGCCCTGCGCCAGCAGATCCTTGAAGATCAAGCCGGCCAGATATATACCGAAGGTCGGTGGCGTGTTGAGCATGGAACCGTGTTCCGCCATCGTCGCGTAGTCCATGACGCTCGGGGTGATTGCCGAAGCCTTGCCAAGCAAGTCCTCACGAATGATCACGATGACCAGTCCGGCCGGCCCGATGTTCTTCTGCGCGCCAGCATAGATCAGGCCATAGCGGGACACATCCATCGGACGCGACAGGATGTGGGAGCTCATGTCAGCCACCAGCGGCACGTCCGCCGGCGCAGTCGGCAGGTCGAACATCTCGACGCCGTGGATCGTCTCGTTGGTGCAGATGTGCAGGTAGGCTGCCTGCGGGTCGAGCTTCAACTCGTCGGCGCTCGGCACCCGCGTGAAGCTGTCAGCCTCACTCGATCCGGCCAGGCACACGGCGCCGAAACGCTGGGCTTCCTTATAGGCTTTCTTGGACCACGAGCCGGTAACGATGTAGTCGGCAGAACGCCCATCCAGGAGATTCATCGGGATCTGCGCGAACTGCTGCGTCGCGCCCCCCTGCAGGAACAGCACCTTGTAGTTGGACGGGATGCCCATCAGCGTGCGCAGATCGGCCTCGGCAGCCTCGATCACACCGGTGAAATCCTTGCCCCGGTGGCTCACTTCCATGACGCTCATGCCGGTGCCCTGCCAGTCGAGCAGTTCATCACGAACCTGTTCGAGCACCTTGGTCGGCAGCACGGCCGGCCCCGCCGAGAAATTGAAAATCCGCATCGTTTGAATCCTTCCTCAGTTCGCTCAGGCTTCCGGCGCGGCGCCTTCGGCCCCGGCCTCACCAGCCACGTCCTGCTCTTCCTCGTCGCCTTCAAGAATCTTCTGCACACCAGACAGCGTGCTGCCCTCGTCCACCGAAATCAGCGTGACGCCCTGGGTGGCACGCCCCATTTCGCGGATCTCGGCCACGCGGGTCCGCACCAGCACGCCGCCGGTGGTGATCAGCATGATCTGGTCCTTCTCGGTCACGAGGGTTGCGGCCACCACCTTGCCGTTACGGTCGGAGGTCTGGATGGCGATCATGCCCTTGGTGCCGCGGCCGTGGCGGGTGTACTCGCCGATCGGCGTGCGCTTGCCAAAACCGTTCTCGGTGGCGGTCAGCACGCTCTGCTCTTCGTTCTCTGCCACCAGCATGGCGATCACGGATTGGCCGTCCTCCAGCGTCATGCCACGCACACCACGGGCCTGACGGCCCATCGGACGCACGTCGTTCTCGCTGAAACGCACAGCCTTGCCGGCGTCGGAGAAGAGCATCACGTCATGCTTACCGTCGGTGATCGCCACCCCAACCAGGTAGTCGCCCTCGTCCAGACCCACCGCAATGATGCCGGCCTTACGCGGGTTGGAGAAGTCGGTGAGCGGCGTCTTCTTGACCGTACCCTCGGCGGTGGCCATGAAGATGAAATGCCCTTCGTCGAACTCCTTGACCGGCAGCACGGCGGTGATCTTCTCGCCTTCGAGCAGCGGGAACAGGTTGACGATCGGCTTGCCACGGGAGTTCCGGGTGCCCTCCGGCACCTCGTACACCTTGAGCCAATAGAGGCGGCCGCGGTTGGAGAAGCACAGGATGTGGTCGTGGGTATTCGCGACGAAGAGCTGGTCGACGAAATCGTCATCCTTCACCGCTGCCGCCTGCTTGCCACGGCCACCACGCTTCTGGGCCCGGTAGTCGGTGAGCGGCTGACGCTTGAAATAACCTGTATGAGACAGGGTCACCACCATGTCCTGCGGGGCGATCAGGTCTTCGATGTTGATGTCGGCAGTGTTCATCACCACCTCGGAACGCCTCGGATCACCAAACTGCTGCTTGATGAGCGTCAGCTCGTCACCAATGATCGCGGTGATCCGCTCCGGGCGGGCCAGAATGTCGAGCAGGTCGGCGATGTTGGCCATCACCTCCTTGTACTCGGCGACGATCTTGTCCTGCTCCAGACCGGTCAGGCGCTGCAGGCGCAGCTCGAGGATGGCCTGGGCCTGGGCGTCGGACAGGCGGTAGCCCTGGGCAGACAGACCGAATTCCGGCGCCAGACCTTCCGGGCGGAAGCTGTCGGAGGTCGCGCGGGCCAGCATCTCTTCCACCAGCGCCGAGCGCCACTCGCGCCCCATCAGCGCCTTCTTGGCTTCCGGCGGGGTCGGCGCGGCCTTGATCAGCGCGATGATCTCATCCACGTTGGACAGCGCGACGGCCAGGCCTTCGAGGATGTGGCCGCGTTCGCGCGCCTTGCGCAGTTCGAAGATCGTGCGGCGGGTCACCACTTCGCGGCGGTGCGCCAGGAAGCATTCCACCATCTGGCGCAGGTTCAGCAGGCGCGGCTTGCCATCCACCAGCGCCACCATGTTCATGCCGAAGGTGTCCTGCAGCTGGGTTTGCTTGAACAGGTTGTTCAGCACCACATCGGGCACTTCGTTGCGCTTCAGCTCGATGACCACGCGCATGCCGGACTTGTCCGACTCGTCGCGGATCTCGCTGATGCCCTCGATCCTCTTCTCGTTCACCAGCTCGGCAATCTTCTCGAGCAGGGTCTTCTTGTTAACCTGGTACGGAATCTCGTCGACGATGATCGCCTGGCGATCCCCCTTGCCGATGTCTTCGAAGTGGGTACGTGCACGCATCACCACGCGGCCGCGGCCGGTGCGATAGCCTTCATGCACGCCGGACAGGCCGTAGATCAGGCCCGCGGTCGGAAAATCCGGCGCCGGCACGATCTTGATCAACTCCTCGATCGACACGTCCGGCTCCTGCAACAGGCGCAGACAGGCGTCAACGACTTCGCTGAGGTTGTGCGGCGGAATGTTGGTCGCCATGCCGACGGCGATACCGCCGGAACCGTTGATCAGCAGATTCGGAATGCGCGCCGGCAACACCAGCGGCTCTTTCTCCGAGCCATCGTAGTTCGGCCCGAAATCAACCGTTTCCTTGTCGATGTCGGCCAGCAGCTCGTGGCCGATCTTGGCCATGCGGATTTCGGTGTAACGCATGGCAGCCGCGCTGTCGCCGTCCACCGAACCGAAGTTGCCCTGGCCATCCACCAGCATGTAGCGCAGGGAGAAATCCTGCGCCATGCGGACGATGGTGTCATATACGGACTGGTCGCCGTGGGGGTGGTACTTACCGATCACGTCACCGACGATACGGGCGGACTTCTTGTAAGCCTTGTTCCAGTCGTTGCCCAGTTCGTGCATCGCGAACAGTACGCGTCGATGTACGGGCTTGAGACCGTCACGCACATCCGGCAGGGCCCGCCCGACGATCACGCTCATCGCGTAATCCAGGTAGGCGTGACGCATCTCGTCTTCGAGGCTGATGGGGAGAGTTTCTTTGGCGAACGGGATCATGGCACCGCGGGAATCGACAGTTCGTCGAAAAGACGAAAAGACGCGAGTTTAGCATGCCGCGAGGGGTCGATTCCGGCCGGAACTGCCCGCCAAGCGGCAGTCTCGGCCAATTGTGACAGCCGCAGCGCATGTGCTCTAATCGATCGCCCCAACCGGACACGATGCGGGACACCCTTTTGCCCAATACAGACAACGAGAACAGCCATGACGCCCATCGAGGTCGACCTGCTCATCGAAGCGCGCTGGATAATCCCGGTCGAGCCCAACGACACCACGCTGGAACACCACACCGTCGCCATCCGCGACGGCAGGATTGTTGAAATACTGCTAACCAGCGAGGCCCGCGCAAAATTCTCGGCGCGAGAATACGTTCAGCTACCCGAGCACATCCTGATCCCGGGCCTCGTCAATCTGCACTGCCACGCCGCCATGACGCTGATGCGCGGTCTGGCCGACGACCTTCCGCTGATGCGCTGGTTGCAGGAAGCCATCTGGCCCACCGAAGCACGTCACGTATCCCCTACCTTTGTAAGAGACGGCAGCTTGCTGGCTGGGGCAGAGATGCTGCGTGGCGGCATCACCACCTGCAACGACATGTACTTCTTTCCCGAGGCGGCCGCCGAAGCATTCGACCGTCTTGGCATGCGGGCCGTGCTGGGCATCACCGTCCTGGAATTCCCGTCGCAATACGCGGCAGACGCAGATGATTATCTGCATAAGGGGCTCGCCGCCCACGACCAGTGGCGGAGCCATCCCCGCATACACTTTGCCTTGGCCCCCCACGCCCCTTACACCGTATCCAACCGCACATTCGAACGGGTCGGCGCACTAGCGGACGAACTCGATCTTCCGATTCACATTCATATCCACGAAACCGCCGCGGAGATTTCCGACAGCCTACGCGACCATGGGCGACGCCCCCTCGCCCGCCTTGATGACCTCGGGCTGCTAGGCCCCAACCTGATTGGCGTGCACGCCGTCCACCTCGACAGCGAAGACGTCGAACGCCTGGTCCTGCACAACTGCTCCGTCGCCCACTGCCCGACATCCAATATGAAACTGGCCAGCGGCGCAGCTCCAATCTCCATCCTCCTGGATAGACAAATCACGGTCGGATTGGGTAGCGATGGTGCCGCCAGCAACAACCGGCTCGATCTTTTCCGAGAAATGCATCAGGCCAGCCTGCTCGCCAAACTGAGCAGCGGCGACGCCACCACCCTCCCCGCCCACCAGGCCCTGCGCATGGCAACACTATGCGGAGCCCAAGCACTTGGGCTCGAGTCGAGCATCGGCTCCCTCCTTCCCGGCAAGGCCGCCGACCTATGCGCCCTGCGCGTAGACGACGTGGACGACCTTCCCTGCTTCGACCCCATCTCGCACCTGATCTATGTACTTGGGCGGCGCGCCGTATCGGATGTATGGGTTGCCGGCGAACGACGTGTGATCGGCGGAAAACTGTTGCAAATAACCAACACCGAGCTATTGAGCGCCGTCCGGCTATGGCAGAATAAGTTCCGCCAATGAATTGGATATGCTGCCTGAGTGCCTTGTGGCAACTCAATTACAGCGAGCAAGTAACTTCCGGTTCTACCCCTTTGCCTTGCGACGAGGAAAACGATGATCAAACAAGCCAAAAAACAACTGCTGATTGCCGCCGCAATGGCCGCTCTCGGCCTGTCCGCCTCCGCCAGCTTCGCCAAAGATGTCGTCGTGGATACGAAAGGCGAAGTCCCCTACGTGATCGACGCCCGTTCCGTTGTTGCCCGTAGCGGCGCCGACCTCTGCTGGCGCACCGGCTACTGGACCCCGGCTGCCGCCTCCACCACCCTGGCCGGCGAGTTCCCGGTTGGCTGCGAGTGCGACAAGGATGTCGTGCCCCAGGACAAGTGCGTGAAGACCGCTGCCGCCCCCGCTGCTGGCGCCAAGAGCGCTCCGGCTCCGGTTGCCGCCCCGGCCCCCGTTGCTGAAAAGATCAAGCTGGCTGCCGACACCCTCTTCGAATTCGACAAGGCTGTCCTGCTGCCCGCCGGCAAGGCCAAGCTCGACGATCTGGCCGCCAAGTCCAAGGACGTCAAGCTGGAAGTCATCCTGGCCGTTGGCCACACCGACCGTATCGGTGGCGACGCCTACAACCAGAAGCTCTCCGAAAAGCGCGCTGCCGCTGTGAAGAGCTACCTGGTCAGCAAGGGCATCGAAGCCAACCGCGTCTACACCGAAGGCAAGGGCAAGAAGCAGCCCGTTACCGGCAACGCCTGCCATAACCTCGGCAAGGAATCCGGCAAGAACAAGAAGCTGGTCGACTGCCTGCAGCCGGACCGTCGCGTGGAAATCGAAGTCATCGGCACCAAGTAATCGCCGATCGCTGGTTTCACGCCAGTTCGCAAAGAGCCCTGCACTGCAGGGCTCTTTGTTTTTGAGCCCAGGTCGGCCTCTCGCATACAATCCCAACTTGATTCCTGACCACTGCTGAAGTCCGCCCTCATGAACGCCGATCCCGCCGAACTGCAGAAATTCAGTGACCTCGCCCACCGCTGGTGGGACCCGGAGTCCGAATTCAAGCCCCTCCACCAGATCAACCCCCTGCGCCTCGACTGGATCGACGCAGCCGCCGGCCTGCCGGGCAAGCACGTCATCGACATCGGCTGCGGCGGCGGCATCCTTGCCGAATCCATGGCAGCCCGCGGCGCTCAGGTCACTGGCGTCGACCTCTCGGAAAAGGCACTTGGCGTCGCCCGCCTGCACCTCTACGAGAGCGGCCAGAGCGTCGATTACCAGCTTATTTCCGCCGAAGAAATGGCCCACGACAATCCGGAAAGCTTCGACGTCGTAACCTGCATGGAAATGCTTGAGCACGTCCCAGACCCGGCCAGCACCATCCGGGCCTGCGCCGCACTGGTCAAGCCCGGCGGACATGTGTTCTTCTCCACCCTCAACCGGAACCTCAAGTCCTACCTGATGGCGGTAGTCGGTGCAGAGTACATCCTCAAGCTGCTCCCCAAGGGCACCCACGAATACGCCAAATTCATCAAGCCGTCCGAACTCGCCCGCTACGTGCGCGAAGCCGGGCTGGATTTGGAGGACCTGACCGGAATGCATTACAACCCGCTCAGCCAGGTCTATTCCCTCGGCCCCAACACCGATGTGAACTACCTGATGCGGACCTCCAAGCGTGGCTGAAGCCATCTTCTTCGACCTGGACGGCACCCTCGCCGATACGGCGCCGGACCTCATCGGCACGCTGCACCGCCTCCAGGCCGAACATGACCGTCACGCAACGCCTTTCGAGCAATTGCGCCCGATGGTCTCCAACGGCGTGCGCGGCCTGCTTGGTGTCGGCTTCGGCCTGACGCCCGACATGACCGACTACCCGCCCATGGCCAAACGCTTTCTCGATCTGTACGCCGACGCCCTCTGCGTCGAAACTCAGCTCTTCGCGGGCATGGCTGAGCTCCTCGATGCGCTGGACACCCATGACATCCCCTGGGGCGTCGTCACCAACAAGGCCGAACGTTTCGCGCGCCCCATCATCGAAGCCCTCGGCCTCGCCGAGCGCAGCCGCTGCATCGTCGGTGGAGACACCGCCGCCCGTGCCAAACCCCATCCTGATCCGCTGTTGCACGCCTGCCAGCTCTCCGGCACCAACCCACTGCAGTGCCTCTATGTTGGCGACGACATCCGCGACATCACCGCAGGCCGCGCCGCCGGCATGAAAACCGTGGCAGCAGCCTACGGCTATCTCGGCAACGGCGTCGCAATCCATGCCTGGGAAGCTGATGTGATCATCCAGCACCCACTGGAAATCCTGGAACTGGTTAGCGCAACCTGAGTTTGTGATAGGATGCGGAACTTCCCGGTTCAGGCCGGGACCAATGCATGTAACGAACATGGGGCCGACCTGGCTTCGACGTGGGTTGCAAAGCAGATCAGTGCATACCGAGGACCAGTTACCTCGTAAATCCACTGGAAAACTACAAACGCCAACGACGAGCGTTTCGCTCTGGCCGCTTAAGGCCTAAGCCACTGCACTGATTCGTTCCTGGGTCAGGTGGGGTCAAACCCAATTGCAGTGTCATTTACAGGAACTAGCAACAGATCGGGTTACTTGGTCTCGCGCGAAACTCTAGGTGACTCGCCTGTAGTCGGCCCGCCAATTGGCTAAACTCCGGGTTAAATTCAAATTAGTTGGCTAAGTATGTAGAACTGACTGTAGAGGGCTTGCGGACGGGGGTTCGATTCCCCCCGGCTCCACCAAGTATTTTCTTTAAAATCAATAGCCTACAAACCGCACAATGCGGATTGTAGGCTATTTTTTTGGGCTGTCTGGGGCCGGTTGATGTACTTTTTGGTTAATCTTTTAGACGAAACCCGCCGCACCCAAGCCATCGAACTCCTCGACCGCAACACCCGGTCGATCAAACAGCGCCCGGCTTTGGTCGGGTTCAGCAATGAGAAGCGCCTTGCCAGGGCCTTCAAGGGGGCACGGGAACTTCACCGCAAGCGTTTCGGGAGCGAGGGGAACGAGGTCGACGTGCTGTAGAACCGGGTAAGCGCCCGGCTTGACGACCTCTCCTTCGCGTTGAACTGGTTCAACGCGAAGGAGAACTTCTGATGCTCTGAGGTGCGTGGGTTCAAGTTTCAGCTGAACGGGTTCAGCGTGGACTTGAACTACTTCAGCTCTGGATTGAACCCGTTCAAATCGCCGCTTCGATCGTTCAAGTCCGAGCAGCGTGATTTCAAGTGGGTGTTGAAAAAGTTCAAGTCCGGGGAGCGAGCGTTTGAATCGGAGTCGAGCAAGTTCAAGTCTGGGCTGCAAATGTTCAAGTCGAAGGAGCGTGGGGCTCGAAGGGCATTCACCGATCCGGCCAAAGACGGGGCGGCCTCACGGCAGCGATTGCTGCACGGAGCCCAGGTCCGCCTCCCTACCCAACCAACGCCAAGTGATTGATTTCACCTGGCGTTTTTCATTGTGCTCGCATAGAAGTGCCGTGCTGGTTCGCAAGCACAGTAGAATGATTGCCCCGCTCCGACTGCAAAAACGCACGATGCTCCTCGCCGATGTACTGACCCTCGACAATTTGCAGCTGTACGCTGGCGACAAGACCTTCATCCGTGGGCGGGACTACTTCAACAGCGGCGCCGTTCAAGCTCTGAAGTCCAACGAGAGCAGTGCCTCGGCCGAGGTCCTCGGGACCCAGCGCTACGAAATCGTGCTCTCGGCCGGGGCGGACTGGGAGCTGGAGTTCGAGTGCGACTGCCCAGTCGGCGAGGACGGCATCTTTTGCAAGCATGCAGTCGCGGTCGGCCTGGCCTGGATCGCCGGTGAAGACCTCGCGGAGCCGGAGGCATGCTCCCCCAAACCGAAATCCACCCGCCAATCGAAAGCCGTGCGGCTCCGCGCTTACGTGGACGGACTGTCTCCCGGCGAACTGCGGCGCTGGCTCCTGCAGGCGGCGGAACAGGACCATGACCTGCGGGACCGCCTGCTTTTTGCCGCCGCGGCCCAGGCCGCCCACGATCTGCCCGGCTTGCGTTCCGCCATCCACCAAGCCACCCGGATCAGCGGCTTCCTCGACTATGACGAGACGGACGCCTACGCCGACCGCCTTCACGATCTGGCAGGCCTGCTGGAAACCCGGATCGCCGATGGCGACGCGAAGCTGGTGGAGCTCGTCGAGGAGGCTATCTGCCTGATCCAGAACGGGCTGGAAAACATCGACGATGGCGAGGGACGGGTCTATGGAAGCCTCGAACGCTTCCAGCAGATCCATCTGCTGGCCTGCGAGCACCTCCGGCCCGATGCCACGGCGCTTGCCGAGCGCCTCGTGCGTTACCAGATGGACAGCCATTGGGACACGTTCTCCACCATTCTGCCGGACTACGGGAATGCCTTGGGTGAGGTGGGCCTGGAGCGCTACCGTACGCAGATCCTGATGCGGTGGGCGCAACTGCCGGCGCTCACGCCGCAGGACAATCGCACGGCCCGTTTCGACCCGAAGCGCAGCCGCCTCGAAAAAGCCATGGAAGTATTGGCGCGCGCATCCGGCAACGTCGACGAGATGATCCAGGTACTGCGCCACAACCTCTCCAGCAGCCAGCACTTCCGGCATCTGGCAAGCTATCTGGCGGAACATGGCCGCTTCGATGAAGCGCTGGCCTGCGCAGAAGAAGGATTGGCGGCGTTCCCAGCCCAACAGGCGTGGGAACTGGTCGACTTCTGCATTCACGAATACCGGCGACGCGGCGCATTTGACCAGGTCGAGGAGCTCGCCTGGAAGCGTTTCCTGTCAGGCGCCGACCAGGCGTCCTACACCGTCCTGCTGAAGGAGGCCGGCAGCATCGGACGCCGCGAGCCCCTGCGTGCGCGGGCGCTACAACACCTGTGGGATCAGGTCGCCAAGGAAGAAGCGAAACCCCGGAAGCAAAGCCCGGCCTGGCTGCGCTCTGCCCGCAGCGAGTTGGTGGCGATCCATATAATGGAACGGGATGCGGAAGCAGCATGGAGCACCTTTCAGGGTGGTCACGTCGCCATCACGCTGTGGGGCAAGGTCGCCGCGCTGCGGGCCGGCAGCCATCCCGAGGATGCCATCGCCCTCTACTTTCGCCTGTTGCCGCATGCGGTCGAGGAAGGCAGCCGCGGCGCGAAGTATGACGACGCCTTCGCGGTGGTGGCCGCCATCCGCAAGCTGCGCCTCTCCGCCGGGCAGCATGCAGTGTTCGATGCGGAACTCGGACGGGTTCGTCTGCAATACAAGGCCAAACGGAATTTCATGAAACGGCTTGCCGAGTTTCAATAAGCGTCGGACGGCTTGCAGACTGAACGACAATGGACCACGCCACCCTCAGCACACTTCGAGACCGCCATCCCGCATGGCGTCTGCTGGCCTCGCCCCATGCAGCGCTGGTGGCGAGCTTCCTGCACCGGGTGTTCGTCACGCCCAACATGCGCGTGATGAGCGAGGCGGATCTCGCCGAGGCACTGGAGGACGAACTCTTCGCGCTGCGCGAGCAACTCGGTCCGGACGCCTACCCCAGGAATGCACGGGACTACCTGAACGACTGGATCTCCCCCGACAAGGGTTGGCTGCGCAAGTTCTACAAGCCCGGTACGGACGAAGCCCAGTTCGATCTGACACCCGCCACCGAGAAGGCCATCGCATGGCTCGTGTCACTGACTGAAAGGCCCTTCGTCGGCACCGAGTCGCGGCTCCTGACACTGTTCGCACTCCTGGAACAGATCAGCGCCGGCACCGAAGCCGACCCCGCGAGGCGAGTCGAAGACCTGCGCAGGAAACGCGACGACATCGATGCCGAAATCGCCCGCATCCTGGCCGGTGACGTGCCGCTTCTGGACGACACCGCCGTCAAGGACCGCTTCCAGCAGTTCCAGCAACTGGCTCGCGAGCTGCTGGCCGACTTCCGCGAAGTGGAGTACAACTTCCGCCGACTCGACCGCAAGGTGCGCGAGAAGATCGCCCTGTGGGACGGCGCCAAGGGCGCGCTGCTCGATGAGATCATGGGCGAGCGCGATGCAATCGGCGACTCGGACCAGGGCCGCAGCTTCCGCGCCTTCTGGGATTTCCTCATGTCCAGCCGCCGCCAGGAGGAACTCTCCGCACGGCTGGACCAGGTCCTGGCCTTGCCGGCGGTGGCAGCGCTCCAGCCAGATGCGCGTACACGTCGCGTCCATTACGACTGGCTGGAAGCCGGCGAACACACCCAGCGCACCGTCGCCCAACTATCGCAGCAACTGCGCCGCTTCCTGGACGACCGGGCCTTCCTGGAAAACCGCCGCATCCTCGACCTCCTGCACGGCATCGAAAGCAAGGCCCTGGCGCTCCGTGACGCCCCGCCCACCGCAAGCCCGATGACCATGGATGCCATGAGCGCGGACATCGAACTGCCGCTGGAGCGGCCGCTGTTCGCCCCCAAGGCCAAGCCACGCCTCGCCGGGCTCACGCTCGACACAGGAGAAGACGACATCGACACCGCGCGCCTGTTCGAGCAGATCATCGTGGACAAGGCACGTCTGCGCACGTCTATCCAGCGCGCACTGCGCCACGCACCGCAGATCACCCTGCATGACCTGCTGGAGGCCGAACCCTTGCAGCACGGCCTGGCCGAATTGGTCGCCTATCTGGAACTGGCCCACGCCGAGGCCAGCAGCGACGCTCTCGGCAGCCTGCATGCGGTGGTGGACGAAACGGTGGAAGAACCGATCCGTTGGCAGGCCAGCGATGCACAAGGCGAGCCGGTCACGCGTGAAGCACGCCTGCCCCGAGTGATCTTCACGCGCTAAACGCCGCTGCGACAGGAAGACGATGAACGACACCGTGCCCGACACCTCCCTGGATGAAAACCCGCCCGGCACCCGGCTGGCGGTACCCGAACTGTCTCTCCTGATGGTTCAACTGCTCAAGGGCGTGCTCTACCGTGACGACGACGAGCATCTGTGGGCAAGCCTCCTGCGCCTGCAGGCCCGGGTGAGGGAACACGCGGCCATCCTGCTGCTCGACCTGGTGATGGACGAGGCGGAAGGCTACGCTTTCCTCAAAAGTCGCCCGGATCCGGACGAATCCGAGGCAGCCCCCCGCCCGCCACGACTCGTCGCCCGCCGGCCTCTGTCTTACCCGGTCAGCCTGATGCTCGCACTGCTGCGCAAGCGCATGGCGGAGTTCGATGCCGGTGGCGGCGACACCCGTCTGATCCTCGCCCGCGACGAGATCGTCGAACTGATACGGGTCTTCCTGCCCGACGGTACGAACGAAACCCGGCTCATCGATCAGGTCAACGCCACGATTTCAAAAGTCGTCGAGCTGGGTTTCCTGCGCCGCCTCAAACCCGCGGCGGGCAGCAGCCCCCAGGCCGGACCGGAGCGTGGGCACTACGAGCTGCGGCGCATCCTCAAAGCCTTCGTCGATGCCCAGTGGCTGGCGGAATTCGACTCGCGGCTGGAGGGCTATCAGGCACTGTCCGCTGGAGACGCAGCCCCGGAGGCCAACGATGCTTGAAGCGCCGACCCTCGGACTGGATTTTGTGGCCGACGACAGCCGCGTCGGCTTCCGCCTGCAAAAACTGGAGGTACTCAACTGGGGCACCTTCGACAAACGGATCTGGCGCTATGAGCTCGACGGCCGTAATGGCCTGCTCACCGGCGACATCGGCTCCGGCAAGTCCACGATGGTGGACGCCATCACGACCCTGCTGGTGCCGGCCCAGCGCATCGCCTACAACAAGGCGGCCGGCGCGGATGCGCGCGAGCGGACCCTGCGCTCATACGTGCTCGGCCACTACAAGAGCGAACGCAACGAGGTCACCGGCAGCGCACGTGCGGTGGCGCTGCGTGATGCATCGAGCTACTCGGTGATCCTCGGCGTGTTCCGCAACGAAGGCTACGACCAGGCCGTCACCCTGGCCCAGGTGTTCTGGCTGAAGGATCCACAAGGCCAGCCGGCACGGCTGTTCGTCGCGGCGGAACGGGCCATGACGATTGCCGAGGACTTTGCCGGTTTCGGCAGCGACATTGCGTCCCTGCGCAAGAAGCTTCGCAACACGGGCAGCGAGTTGTTCGACAGCTTTCCGCCCTACTCTGCCTGGTTCCGCCGACGCTTCGGCATCGAGCACGAACAAGCGCTGGAGCTGTTCCACCAGACGGTGTCGATGAAATCGGTAGGCAACCTCACCGACTTCGTGCGCAGCCACATGCTGGAACCTTTCGATGTAGCCAGCCGCATCGATGCGCTGATCCGTCATTTCGACGACCTGGACCGCGCCCACCAGGCCGTGCTCAAGGCCAAGCGGCAGGTCGATCTGCTCACGCCGCTGGTCGCCGACGGCCAACGCCACGCCACCCTGGCGGCGGAAATTCAGGGCTTTCGCGACGGGCGCGATGCCCTGCGCCCCTACTTCGCCGGGCTCAAGGGCCAACTGCTGGACCGCCGTCTCGCGCTGCTGGCGGAGGATGCCGCCCGGCTCGACGCCCAGATCGAGCGCCTGGGCGCCCAACGCGACGACGAACGCACCGCGGTGAGCAATCTGGAACATGCCATGCGCGACAACGGCGGCGACCGCCTGGAGCAACTTGCCGCCGAGATCCGGCGCAAGGGAACAGACCAGACGGAACGCCAGCAGAAGGCCGAACGCCACGCCGCCTTGCTGGCCCTCGTCGAAGAGCTGCCGCCCGCCGACGAAGGCGCCTTCCTCGCTCAACGCCACGCCATCGGAGCCCGTGCCGAATCGCTGCGCGAGCGTATTGCGGACCTCACCAACCGCGAGCGCGAGGAAGACTTCGCCTTCCGCAAAGGCCGGGAAGAACACGTCGCCCTGAGCGACGAGATCGACAGTCTCAAGCGCCGCAAAAGCAATATCGAGGCTGCCCAGATCCGCATCCGCGAGGCGCTCTGCGCGGCCCTCTCCATCCCCGAGGACGACCTGCCCTTCGCCGGCGAACTCATCCAGGTGCGCGAAGACGAACGCGACTGGCAAGGCGCGGCCGAACGTCTGCTGCGTGGCTTCGGCCTTGCGCTGCTGGTGCCCGAGGCACACTACAGGGACGTCGCCGAATGGGTGGACCGCCAGCATCTCGGCGCACGCCTGGTCTACTTCCACGTCCGGCCGAAGAAAAGCGTGCAAGCCGCCAACCTGCATCCTCAGTCGCTCGTGCGCAAGCTCGCCATCAAGCCAGACTCGCCGCATTACGAATGGCTGGAGCAGGAGCTGCGCAGTCGCTTCGACGTGGCCTGCTGCGACAGTGCCGAGCAATTTCGCCGCGAGGCCCGGGCCATAACGCGCAGCGGTCAGATCAAGGACCCGAGCGGACGCCACGAGAAGGATGACCGCAGCCGCATCGACGACCGCAGCCGCTACGTGCTCGGCTGGAGCAATGCCGACAAGCTGCGCGCCCTGCGGGACCAGCGTGATCGCCTGGAGGCCATGCTGGTCACGGTAGGCCAGCGCATCGCCGAAATCCAGCAGTCGCGCAAACAGCTGGAAGGCCGGCTGGAAGCGCTGGCAAGACTGGAGGAGTTCACACGCTACACGGACATCGACTGGCAGAGCCTGGCGCGCGAGATCGCCGCGCTCCAGGAAGAGCTCAAACGCCTGGAGTCCGCCTCCAATACCTTGCAGGAACTGGGGCGGCAGTTGCAGGCCGCTCGCGGCCGGCTGGCCGAGACGGAAACCAGACTGGCTGACGTGCTGGGCAAGCGCGGCGAAACCAGGAGCAAGCGCGAAGCCGCCGAGGAGCTGCGGGACCAGGCCCGGGCCGTGTGTGAGGCAACGCCGCTCGTCGACGCCCAGCTCGCGCGCCTGGAAGACTGGCGCAACGAGGCACTGGGCGAGCACCAGCTCTCGGTCGAATCCTGCGACAACCGCGAGCAGGAGCTGCGCAAGTGGCTGCAGGACCGCATCGATGCGGAGGACAAGCGCCTCTCCCGCCTGACCGAACGCATCATCAATGCAATGCGCGGCTTCAAGGAAGAATTCAAGGCCGAGACCGTCAACATGGACGCGAGCCTGGCGGCGACAGCCGAATACGCCCGCTTGCTCGACGGCCTGCAGCGTGACGACCTGCCCCGCTTCGAGGCCCGCTTCAAGGAGCTGCTCAACGAGAACACCATCCGCGAGATCGCCAACTTCAACGGTCAGCTCGCCCGGGAGCGGGAGACGATCGCCGAGCGCGTCGGCCGCATCAACCAGTCCCTGCAGGGCATAGATTACAACCCCGGACGCTTCATCAGGCTGGTGGCCCAGCCCAGCCCGGATGCAGAGATCCGCGATCTTCAGCAAGACCTTCGCGCCTGCACCGAAGACGCATTGACGGGTTCAGCGGATGAACAGTACTCGGAAACGAAGTTCCTGCAAGTCAAGGCCATCATCGACCGCTTCCGGGGTCGCGAAGGCCTGTCGGAAGCGGACCGGCGCTGGACCGCGAAAGTCACCGATGTACGCAACTGGTTCCTGTTCTCGGCCAGCGAGCGCTGGCGAACCGATGACGCCGAGCACGAGCACTACTCCGACTCCGGCGGCAAGTCGGGTGGCCAGAAGGAAAAACTGGCCTACACGGTACTCGCCGCCAGCCTGGCCTACCAGTTCGGCCTGGAATGGGGCGCGGTGCGCTCCCGCTCGTTCCGCTTCGTGGTCATCGACGAAGCCTTCGGGCGCGGATCGGACGAATCGGCGCAGTACGGGCTGCGGCTGTTCCAGCAACTCAATCTGCAGTTGCTGATCGTCACGCCACTGCAGAAGATCCACATCATCGAGCCTTTTGTGGCCAGCGTCGGCTTCGTGCACAACGAGGGCGGGCGGGATTCGCGGCTGCGCTGCCTGAGCATCGAGGAATACCGGGCGCAGAAAGCCGGTACGGTTCAGGTCGCACGATGAACTGGACCACCTCGGCGGACCTGCGCGCCCAGGTCCAGCGTTTGTGGGATCGTGGCGAACTGTTGCGCGCATCGGTATCCGATGCCATCGAATGGCCCCGGCGCCTGAGCCTGAAGGCCCCCACGGCATCCGACCTGACGGAGCGTTTCGAAGCCGTGCGCAATTGGGTTCACGCCGTGGCCGAGCCCCCCCACGTACGGGTCAACTGGCGCGAATGGACGCATCGCGTGCAAGGCAGACAGCGGCTACCGGCCGCCATATGGGTCGATTCATTACAGGATGCACTGGCCTTCATCGGACAGGAGCAAGCAGTACAGCGCTACCTGGCGCTCTGGCAGCAGACCGCCACTGCACAGCCGACCCTGCTCCCATGGCTGACCAGGCGCCCACTGCAGGTGCTGGAGCTGACTGACGCCTGGGAGCGCCTGCTCACTGTCGTCGCGTGGCTGCAAGCCAACCCTCGCCCAGGTGTGTACCTGCGCCAGGTGGATGCTCCCGGGGTGGACAGCAAGTTCATCGAAGCCCATCGGGGTGTATTGGCCGAGTGGCTGGATCTGGCCCTGCCGCCGGAGGCTATCGATGCCACGGCAAACGGTTCAGCACAATTCACCCGCCGTTACGGCTTTCTGGACAAACCCTTGCGCCTGCGCTTCCGGCTGCTCGACCCTGCCCTGCCGAGCCTACCCGGCTGCAATGGCTTGCCCGACATCACACTGGATGCAGTGAGCTTCGCCCCCCTCGCCCTCCCCGTCAGGCGGGTCTTCATCACCGAGAACGAAACCAACTTTCTGGCCTTCCCGCCCGTGACGAAAGCGATCATCGTCTTCGGCGCCGGCTACGGCTGGGAAGCCCTGGCCCCCGCCAGGTGGCTGCAGGACTGCAAGGTGCACTACTGGGGCGACCTCGACACCCACGGCTTCGCCATCCTCGACCAGTTGCGCGAACACCTTCCCCACGCGGCTTCGTTCCTGATGGACCGGGAGACTCTGCTGGCCCACCGCCCGCACTGGGGCAAGGAACCCACCCCCACGCAGCGCGAGCTTCCACGCCTCACGGCGGAGGAGGCCACACTCTACGACGCGCTCCGCTTCGATCATCTCCAACCCGGACTGCGCCTGGAACAGGAGCACGTCAGCTACCGGTGGCTCAGCGACAGGCTCGCGCACATTACCTCGACATAGCACGCCAGCCCGTCTGCACTTCATTCCGGCCTGGTGATGACCGAGCATAGCGCCGCCTCGGTCCGGTTCGATACCTTCAATTTGTCGAGCAGCTGCTGGACATGGTTCTTCACGGTCTGCGGGCTCAGGCCCAGTTCTGCCGCAATTTCCCGGTTGGACAGGCCGCCGCGGATGCCGGCCAGCACCTGGCGCTGGCGTGGGGACAAGTCGGCCTCGATGCTCCTCGTCGGGCTCGCGGGCGGCAGGCTGGCGAAGGCGTTGGCGAGGTAGGGCTGCAGCAGGCGGGCGAAGTAGCGCTCCCGTTCACCAGGGCTGCCCTGCACGCCAAGGAACACGAAGACGTTCAGACCGCTCTCCGAAGCCCGCTCACTGCCATGGAGCAGTCCGGTCCCATCGGCATGTGGGCCGAGCATTTTCAACATGAGCGGGCAATCGGCGGCAAGATCGATGCGGCACGGCTGCCTGTCATGGGCATGCCAACGCTTCGAAAGAACCTGGCACAGGGCCTCGCCAGCCTCACTCAGTCCCTCCTCCGCTCGATGCGGCAACGGCAAACGGGAAAACACTTCGGCGCGGGCACCCCCAGGCCAGCGGCACAGGCAGATCAGGGTTTCGTGGGGCAGGAAGCTCTGCAGCCCGCCCTGCGCCCAAAGGTAGAACTGGTGGCTGCGCCGGATGCGGATGGCCTCGTCCAGCACCAGCGGCAGGCGTTCCCGATCGAGATCGGTGAGGAGCATCATCGCCGCGCCCTCATCGGCCCACAGCCTGCTGTGGTTGACGTCGGCTCATCGTGTCGGCGGGGCGGAACAGCCAGTCCCGGTAGCGTGCGCCACCGGCCCCCGAGGCACCGACGCTGACCCACTCCGGCAGGCCGTCGCTGCGCAGCGCCTCGCGCTCGGAGCGGCTGCACAGACCGACGATGTGGCCATCCCGGCGCTCCACGATCCAGTCCGCCGCGCCGGTCATCGGGTCGCGGTACAGCCGGCGCAGGTGGCGCCGCACGAAGGGCACGCGCGGGTCGAGGAGCAGCGCGTCCAGCGTTGCCGGAGCGGCCGCCGGGTCGTCGGGCTGGGCAGCCTGGTAGCTGGCCAATGCGCGAGCAAATTCGCCGCCGATGAACAGCAGCTCGGCCTCCCGCGCGCGCTGAGTGCTGATCGACCACAGGCTGCCGAAGTGGGCCAGGCCGAAGCCCAGGGCCGCCACCGCGAACAGCATCAGGAGATAGGTAACGCCACGCTGGCGTCCGCGCGCCGTCATAGCTCGCCGAACGAACGCCCGTCGCGGGCCGTGCCGGGGGCGCTGCTGTGCAGGTCCCACACACCGGAGCCGCCGGGCGGGGCGACCAGCTGCCAGCCGTCCCGGCGCTCGGTGAACGGGTCCACCGGCGCGGCGCGCAGATAGCGGCGGTCCACCAGCTCGTCCAGATCCTGCGGGTAGCGCCCGGTGTCGCCGTGGAACTTGTCGATGGCGTCGCGGGTAACCGCCAGCGTCTCGGCCAGCGCCGCCTCCCGCGCCCGTTCCAGATGGACGAAATAGCGCGGCGCGGCGATGGAGATGAGTAGCGCGACGATGGCCATCACCACCAGCAGCTCGATCAGCGTGAAGCCGCGGCGGCGCCGCTTCGACGTCAGCATCACCATTCCCGGTAGGGCACGCCGTTGAGCCCGCTGCCCGCTGCTCGGGAATAGACGTCGAACACGTCGCGCCCTTCCCGCGGGGCGTCGGGCGGACTGGCGTAGCTGCGCAGGCCCCAGCCAGCGGCGGCGTCCTGGCCGCTGGTGTCGAAGGGGTCGCGCGGAATCCGCCGCAGGATGTAGATGCGCGCCTGGCCGGGGGCACGGGCGTCGGGCATGCCGCGCACCAGGTCCTCCAGCTTCTCGGGGTAGCCGCTGCCGTCGGCGGCGCGGGCGATGCGTCCCTCGTCGCTGTAACGCTTGTAGGTGTCGATGCCTTCGCGCAGCTGACGCAGGGCCAGACGCAGTTCGCTTTCCTTGGTACGCTGGGCGGTGAGCTGGGCGACCGGCACTGCAATGGCGGCGAGCACCGCCACCACCGCCACGGTGACGACCATCTCGATCAGCGTGAAGCCGCGGCTGCTCATATATATGCTCAGGGCGCGATGCGCACCCGCGCCGGTGCGGGGCTACTTAACGGCTGGACCGATCCGCCGGAACGCGCGTCGGTTGCCAGCAGGCTGAAGACGGTATTGCCGGCAGCCTTGGCCCGGGCCCGGAAACGCGCATCCGCGCTGCCACCTGACAGGCGCAGGGCCAGCGCGTCGCCGCCCTCACCGGGCTGGTCGAGGGGTTCGACCAGCGTCGTGTCGTAGGCCAGCAGCAACGTGCGCCCTTCGCCCGCCGCACCGCTGACGCGCACCGCAAAGGTCTCGCCGGGGCGGACCTGTTCCGGGGCGGCCAGTTGCGGTTCGCCGGCCGACGCTTCAGGCGCCATCGCTGAGATAGGCAGCGCTGCGGGCACCGGCGTTACCCCGGCCCGCCCGGCTCCGGCTGCAGGCCCCGCAATCGGTGTGAGCAGCAGCGGCGCCGCGCCAACCGCTGACTCCGTTCCCGCCCCAAAGGTGGCACTGGCCAACGCCGGCTGGTTGAGATTGCGCAGCACCCTTGGTGTGATCAGCAAGACGATCTCCGTCTTGTTGGCCACGTCGCGCTGGCTGCTGAACAGCCGCCCCAAGCCGGGCAGATCGCCGAGGCCCGGCAGGCGGTTGGCGGCGCTGCGCTCCTCGTCGCTGATGAGGCCGGCCAGCACCTGGGTCTCCCCGTCCTTCAGGCGCAGGGACGTCGCAGCGCTGCGCGTGCCGACCTGGTAGGCCAGGGAGTTGGACGGGCCGAGGACTTCCTTGACCACGCTGCTGACCTCCAGGTTCACCTTGATGGCCACCTCCTCGTCCAGGTGCACCGAGGGCTCCACCTCCAGCTTGAGGCCCACGTCCAGGTAATTCACCGAGGCCGACACGCCCACGTTGGCGGTGGAGGTGGTGGTGAACACCGGCAGCTTCTCGCCGATGTGGATGCGCGCCTTGTCCCGGTTCTTCACGCGGATGCGCGGGTTGGCGAGGATGTTGGAGTCCCCGTCCTGGTCCTTCAGGTTGAGCAGCAGGCCGGGATTGGCCACGTAGGGCACCATCGCGCCGGTGTTGCGCAGATTCACGTTGCCACTGAGCAGCTGGCCGCCCAGGTTCTCGGTGATGGTGGTGCCGGTAGGGGTGGTCACCGCGCTGGTGGTGGTGGGCTGCAGCAGGCCATAGCCGATCTGGTCCGGAAAGCGCAGGCCCAGTTCGAGCAATTTATTGCGGCTGATCTCCAGCACCTCCACTTCCAGCATCACTTCCGGCTCGGCCAGATCGAGGCCGGCGATCAGGCGTTCGGCGAGGCGCACCGCGTCGGGCGTGTCCTTCATCACCAGCAGGTTCAAACGCTCCTCCACGAACACGTCCTTGGTCTTGACCATCTGCTTGACCAGCTCCATGGCCTGCTTGGGCGACGCGTTGGCGAGGTAGAAGCTGCGCGTCACCAGCTCCTGGTAGTCCTTCTGCTTGGCCGGGGTGTTGGGGTAGATGAGGATCGAGTTGTCGTTGAGGAGCTTACGTTCGAGCTGCTGGGTCGCCGCCAGCAGCTTGAGCACATCGTCGATGCTGCTGCGCCTCACGAAGATCGACACCTTGGTGTCGGGCCGCACATCCTTGTCGAGCACGAAGTTGAGGCCGGACTCCCGCGACAGCACCTCCAGCACGCCGCGCAGCGGGGCGTCGCGGAACTCGAGGGTGATCGGCTTGGCCAGTGGCCCTTTCAGCGCCAGCGGCAGCGGGTCGCGGGCGACGCTGCGTTCGTCGAGCCGGCGCATCACGCTGCGCGCCAGTGCATGGCCGGGTTCAGCAGCCAGCACGCTGCGGGCGGCCTGCTCGGCGCCGATAAAGTCCTGGGCGTCGAGGCGCTTGCTCGCTTCGGCAGCCATCCGGTTGCGCTGGCGCTGGGCGGCGATCGTC
The DNA here is from genome assembly GCF_056724025.1 of Zoogloea sp. JDB1. Lineage (NCBI taxonomy): Bacteria > Pseudomonadati > Pseudomonadota > Betaproteobacteria > Rhodocyclales > Zoogloeaceae > Zoogloea > Zoogloea sp. JDB1. The sequence continues at coordinate 2,872,436 of NZ_CM161496.1, read as the reverse complement.
TCCAGCCCGGCGACCACCCGCGGATGATTGGGGTCGTACTGGCGCGCCAGCACCAGCGCCGCCTCGGCCTCCTCGAAACGGCCGCCGGCCCGCGCCTCCTCGGCCACGGCCAGCTGGCGCAGGGTCAGGCGGTCGCGCTGGCGCAGGTAGTAGCTGCGCAGCGCCAGGTTGGCGGGGTCGGCGGCGATCTTCTGCTGCAGCTCGCGCAGGGCCGCCTCCGGCGCACCGCTGGCGAAGGCCTGGCGGCTCGCCTCCAGGGCTGGGTTGGCGGCGCAGGCGGTCAACAACACAAGGAGCCCCCCGGCGAACAGGGTGCGGAGGAACGGACGTCGTGGCTTCATGGAGTGCCTGTGCTCAGGCTCTGGGTTTCGTTGAGGGGCAGGTACAGGAAGTCGATACGCTGGCGGCTCACCGCCGTCACCCGGTAGCGGCCGTCGAGCACGTCGCCGGGGCGCACCGCGCGGACCTCGTCCCGCTCGAGCAGGAAGGCCGCCGGCGCGCCGCCGTCCTCCAGCGCGCCGCCATAGCGGTACGGCAAGGGCGGTGCGACGGGCTTGGTGTCGACCGGCGGCGGAGGCGGCGGTGGCTGGAAGCTGCGCGCCGGAAAGAGTTCGCCTGGCACGCCATCAGCCGGCGGACGCGCGCCGAGGCGCAACTCGCCGAGCGGCATGGGCGACGCCGCGACCGAACGGGGAGCCCGGCCAGCCTTGCGCACGGGCCGCGTGCCGCCGTCGCCCTCATCGTCCAGCCCGGCGGCCCACCAGGCGGCGGCGAGGACGGCGCCCAGCGCGAGGATGAGCCCATGGGCGCGCTTCATGAGCGCCCCCGCAGGAAGATCACCAGCCGCACCCGCGCCTCCAGTTCCTCGGCGCCGATGTCGGCCCGCTTCAGCAGCAGCCCGTCGACGGCCACACCGGGCAGTTCGGCCAGCAGATCGCCGAGCCACAGGCGCAGCGCGGCGTAGCGGCCGTGCAGCGGCAGCTCCAGCGCCACCTGCTCCAGCGGCGTACCGGCAAGCGGCGTGGAGCGGTAGTCGGCCTTGTCGGCGGCGAGGCCGCGGGCCAGCGCGTAGCCGTGGATGCGCACCAGCAGGTCGGGCAGGCCGTCGCCGGCCGGGAAGGCACCGTAGTAGGCGTCGAGGCGCTCCCGGTCCGTCGGAGGCTGCGGCACCGCGCGGCGTTGCTGGCGCAGCAGGCTGCGGGTCTGGCGATCGAGGGCATCGGCCTCGTCGGCGAGGGGCCGGTTGCCGCTGATGTCGAAGGCCAGCGCGAAGACCGTCAGTGCCACGCCGAGCACGCCGGCCCAGCCGGCGCCACGCAGGATCCGCTGGGCTTCAGCCCGCACTGTGACCAGACCGGCAGCCAGGCGCGGCGCCGTCATGGCTGCGCCTCCCAGCGGGCCTGCAGATCGAAACCGACCACCTGTATCGGTCCGTTCTGGCGAAAGGCGTAGCCGGCCAGCCTCACGTCGCGCAGCGCCGGGATGGCTTCGAGACGCTTCACGAAGGCGAAGACCTCGGGCAGGTTGCGGGCCTCGCCGCTGAGCTTGAGGCGTCCCTTTGCACCGTCCTGGTCCAGCTCCAGCAAGGCCAGGCCCGGATCGTCGGCGGCGGCTTCGAGGGCCGCCAGCAAGACATTCCAGTCGCGCCCGAGCTCGGCCACCACGCCGAGGGCCGCGCGGCGCTCGGGGTCCGTGAGTGGCGCCACCGGCGAACGAACCGGGCGGGCGACGGTGGTCTGCCGGCGCACCCGCTCGTAAGCATGGCGCGCTTCGGCGAGGCGGGTTTCGGCCACATCGAACTCGTGGAGCACGCCGAGCGCGGCAAGCGCCCCGCAGGCCAGCATCAGCCAGCCGAGCGCGCCGGGCGGACGGCGGCGGCCGCTGAAGTCCAGGTCCACGGCGGACGGCACGGCGCGGCTCACGGACGGGCCTCCGCACAATCGGCGTGGGTCCAGCCGGCCGGCAACGGCGCGTCCGCCGGCAGCGGGCCGGCCACGTGGAAGGTGCCGGCGGCCGGAGCGTCCGGCAGCGTGGCGAGCAGCGCGATGAGGCCGTCCACCGCGGCGCGGCCGTCGGCCTCGTCGACCGGCAAACTGCGCAGGGCCCGCCAGACGCCAGCGGCCCACAGCCCAATGGTGACGCGCCCGCGCTCCTGCCGGGCGAAGGCCCCGTCGCCACGGAAACGGCGGCGGCCCTGGTTGAAGTCGGTCAGGAAGGCCGGTTCGACCGCCCGCAGGCTCAGCCGGCGCGCCCGCGCCCAGTCCCGCAGCGCATCGCGCAAGGATAGAGGCAGCGCTGCGGCGATGCACTGCGGCCCGGCGGCGTTGCGGTCGGTGAGCACCGCCCACGGGCCGGCTCCAAAGACTTCCGTGAAGCGATGGGCGACGAAGGCCAGCCGCTCTGCCGCCGACAGCCCCTCCGGCCAGGTCACACGCAAATAGCGCACGTGGCGGTCGGCGACGGTCACGTGCAGGCGCAAGAAGCGCGGCAGTGCCGGCAAGGCCGCCAGCACGGCAGGCCAGTCGGCATCGATGGGCCGCTCGATCATGCCGGCCCGGCACTGCAGGCGCAGCGCATCCGGCCCGATGTGCAGCGTCGCGCGCTCAGGCCACGAAAGTGACACGGTTCAGCTCCTGCAGGGTGGTGAGGCCGTCGCGGACCAGTGCCAGGCCCGCGTCGCGCAGGCTGGCAAAGCCGCGCCGGCGGGCGGCAGCCTTGAGTTCGCGCAGCGGGGCGCGGGCGATGATCAGGTCGCGCAACTCATCGTCGAGGATCAACACCTCGGCGATGGCGCGCCGGCCCCGATAGCCGGAGCCGCGGCAGGCGCCGCAGCCGCTGCCGGCGCGGAAGCGGTAGCCGCTCACCGCCCCAGGCTCCCCGAGGCCCGAGTCGGCGAGCAGCGCGGCGGCGGGTGTGCAGTCGGCGCTGCAGGCAAGGCAGTTCACGCGGATCAGGCGCTGGGCCACCACGCCGTTCAAGGCCGCCACCAGGTTGTAGGGGTCGATGCCCATGTGCATGAAGCGGCCGATCACGTCGAAGACGCTGTTGGCATGCACGGTGGTGAATACCAGGTGGCCGGTCAGCGCGGCCTGCACGGCGATCTCGGCGGTCTCCGGGTCGCGGATCTCGCCGACCATGATCTTGTCCGGGTCGTGGCGCAGGATGGAGCGCAAGCCGCGGGCGAAGCCGAGGCCCTTCTTCTCGTTCACCGGAATCTGCAGCACGCCGGACAGCTGGTACTCCACCGGGTCCTCGATGGTGACGACCTTCTCCTGCCCCGAGTGGGTTTCGGATAGCACGGCGTAGAGGCTGGTGGTCTTGCCCGAGCCGGTCGGCCCGGTGACCAGCAGCATGCCGTAGGGCTCCAGGGCGAGGCGGCGCAGCGTCGCGCGGGTGGCCGCGTCGAAGCCGAGGGTTTCGAGGGTCAGCGCCGCCATCTCGCGGGTCAGGTGCTCCTTGTCGAGCAGACGCAGCACGGCGTCCTCGCCGTGGATGCTGGGCATGATGGAGACCCGGAAATCGATCGGACGGCCGGCGGCGTGGACCTTGAAGCGCCCGTCCTGGGGCACGCGCCGCTCGGCGATGTCGAGTTCGGCCAGTACCTTCAGGCGCGACAGCACCTGCTCGGCCAGCTCGCTGCCCTGGGCGCCGCCGGCGCGGGTCAGCACGCCGTCCACCCGGTACTTGACGACCAGCCCGCCGGGCACACTCTCCAAGTGGATGTCGCTGGCGCCCTGCTGGATGGCGTCGTAGAGGGTGGAGTTGACCAGCTTGACCACCGGGCTGGCGTCGCTGGCGATGCGGCGCAGGGACAGGTCTTCCCCGTCGTCCACGCGAGTGGCGGCGGCATCCCCGAGCACACCGGCGACGACGCGGCCGGATTCGGCGTGGCGGGCCAGGCAGGCGGCCAGGTCGTCGCGGCGCGCGACGCGCAGCGCGAAGGGCTCGGCGAGGCGACCGCCGAGGCCGTCGAGCAGGTCTGCATCCTGCGGGTCGGCAACGGCGATCAGCAGGCGTCCGTCGTCCCCGCGGCCGGCGAAGGCGTCGCGGCGCAGCGCATCGTCGAAGGGCAGCGCGGCGAAGTCGGGTTGCAGCGCAAACAGTTCGGCGTGGCCGATGGCGGCGATCACTGGATGCTCTCCGCCACCTGGAAGATCGGCAGGTAAAGCATCACCAGCACCACGCCGACGCCCACCGCGATCACCAGCATCAGCAGCGGCCCGGCCAGGCGGGCCACCAGTTCAAGCCAGCGGGCGTTGTCCTGGTCGTGGAAATCGGCGGCACGCTCCAGCATGTCGCCCAGGTTGCCGGCCTTCTCCCCCACTGCCAGCATGCGCAGCGCGACTGGCGTGGCAAGGCCGTGGGCCTGCAGCGTGGCGGTGAAGCCCTGCCCTTCGCGCACCGCCGCCCGGCTGGCCAGCAGGCCGGGGCGCAGCACCGGCGACAGCAGACCTTCGACCATGCCCAGCGCCGCCACCGCCGGGATGCCACCGCGTAGCAGCATGCCCAGGGTGCGGTACAGGCGGGCCAGCTCGAAGACGCGCAGCCGCTCGCCGAGGCGCGGCAGGCGCCAGGCCAGGCGCAGCGCCGCCGCACGGCTGTCGGCACGGACCGCCAGTGCCCCCAAACCACCCAGCACGGCCACGACTCCGCCGCCGATCAGCCCACCGTGGGCTTCCATCAATTGCCCCCAGTCGAGCAGCAGGCGCGACATCCACGGCAGCTCGCCGCCGACGCTCTCGAATACCTGCGCGAAACGCGGCACCACGAAGAGCAGCAGGAACAACATGACCGCCCCGCCCACCACCAGCAGCAGCGCCGGGTACACCGCCGCGGCGACCAGCGTGCCGCGGATCGCGTCGAGCTGGCGCTGGTAGGCCACGTAGCGGGACAGGGCCGGCTCCAGATCGCTGGTGTGCTCGGCGGCGCGCACGGTGGCCACATACAGCGGCGGGAAGGCGGCGGGCTGGGCTTCCAGCGCGGCGGACAGGGTGCGCCCTTCGCGCAGCCCGTGGCCGAGGGCATCCACCACCGCACGCAGGGCCGGGCGGGCTTCCTTCTCGGCGAGGGCCGCCAACGCGTCGGCCAGCGGAATGCCGGCCCGCAGCAGGGCCACCAGTTCCTGGTTGAAGAGCATCAGCGGGAAACGCGCACCGCGGGCCGGCCGCCCCAGCGGCGCGACCGACAGCACCGCCAGGCGGCGCTCGGCAGCCAGCGCACGGGCGGCGGCTTCATCGGCGGCATCGATTTCGATGGCCACCACGGACGAGGCCGCCCCAAGGGCGCGAACACGGAAACGCATGGCTTACCAGTTGACGACGTCGGCCGCCTCGCCGCTGCCGCCGGGCTGGCCGTCACGGCCGAAGGAGTACAGGTCGAACTCGCCGTGCTCGCCGGGCTGCTGGTACTGGTAGGGCTTGCCCCAGGGGTCGTCGGGCACCGCCTTCTTGAGATAGGGGCCAGCCCAGCGGGCGGCATCCGCCGGCTTCTCGGTGAGGGCGCGCAGGCCTTCCTCGCTGCTCGGGTAGCGGCCCACGTCGAGGCGGTACTGGTCGAGCGCCTTCTCCAGCCCGTCGATCTGCGCCCGCGCCGCCTTCACCTCCGACTTGCCGATGTGGGCGAAGAACTTGGGCCCCACGTAGCCCGCCAGCAGGCCGATGATGGTCATCACTACCAGTAATTCGAGCAGCGTGAAACCCCGCAGGCGATGGGAATGGCGGGAAAGATCAGGACGAAAGGTGGGTGTATGCATAGCCGGCGAAGGCTAGCGACGCTCCATGACAGCAATTTGAAAGGCAGGCGACAGCTTCCATTTCGCCTACGAACTGTCTTATGGCATACACCATATTCATTACACCATCATTCACCCGATCTGATCCGGTCAGCCCAGTTTTGGCCACCCGGGCGAGGCGATCCCTGTAGCCTGCAGTGCCTAAAGTGGCGGGCTCTTTCAAGAAAGAACACGGAGTCCCCATGCCCACCCCCCATCGTCTCGCCGCAGCCCTGTGCGCCGTCGGCCTGCTGTCCGCCAGCGGCCTGGCCGCTGCTGCATCAGATGTCGTCATCAGCCAGATCTACGGCGGCAACGGCAACACCTACAACGCCGACTACGTGGAGCTGTTCAACCGCGGCGCCACTGCAGTCAATCTGGCCAACTGGTCGGTGCAGTACGCCAGCGCCAGCGGTACCGGCAACTTCAGCAGCAACGGCGTGGCCACCGTGAACGACACCCTGCAACCCGGCCAGTACCTGCTGGTACGCCTGGCCACCGCTACCAACGGCGCGGCGTTGCCATCGCCGGACGCCACCGGCAGCCTCAACCTGTCGGCCAGCGCCGGCAAGGTGATCCTCGCCAACGTGGGCACCGGCCTGGCCTGTAACGGCGGCAGCGCGCCGTGTTCCACCGAACAGAGCGCCCAGATCGTCGACCTGGTCGGCTATGGCAGCGCCAACTTCAAGGAAGGCTCAGCCGCCGCGCCGGCCGCCAACAGCACCACCGCCCTGTTCCGCGCCAACGGCGGGTGCGCCGACACCGACCAGAACGGCACCGATTTCGCGACCGGCACACCGGCGCCGCGCAACAGCAGCTCCCCGCTCAACCAGTGCGTGTCCGCCCCGGTGAACGCCGCCATCGTAACGAGCTGCAGCCCGCTGGCCGTGCAGGTCGGTAGCGCCGGCAGCGTTGTCCTCACAGCCACCGATCCGGACAGCATCGTCACCGGTGCCGCCATCGTCGGCACGCCGGTCAGCGGCATCAGCCTCGGCCCGGTCACCCCGGCGGACGCCGACGGCGGCACCGCCAGCGTGACGCTGCAGGCCGCTGCCGGCCTGGCCGTGGGCAACTACCCGGTACTCGTTCAGTTCAGCAACAACGAATCCCAGAGCGCCAGCTGCACGGTGGACGTGAGCGTCAGCGCCGCCCCGGCCGTCACCCCGGTTTATGAAATTCAGGGCAGCGGCCCGACGAGCCCGCGGGTCGGCGAAACCCTCACCACCGGCGGCGTGATCACCGCGGTATTCCCCAACCTGAAAGGCTTCTACCTGCAGGACCCGAGCGGCGACGGCAACCCGGCCACCTCCGACGGCATCTTCGTCTATGTGAACAGCGCCACCATGCCGGCGGGTGTGGTGGTCGGCAATCAAATCACCGTCAAGGGCACCGTGGCCGAGTTCAACGGCCTGACCGAACTGACCGCCCCGAGCGCCGTCACCGTGCTATCCAGCGGCAACAGCGTCCAGCCGGTGGACGTCAGCCTGCCGGAAGCCGTGAATGGCGACCTGGAGCGCTACGAAGGCATGCTGGTGCGCATCGTCAGCCCGATGAGCGTCGCCCAGAACTACTTCCTCGGTCGCTACGGCCAGCTGACCCTGTCGGCCAACGGTCGCATCGAGAAGGCTACCAACCGCTACGCCGCCGGCACGCCGGAAGCCATCGCGCTGGCCGACGAGAACCAGCGCCGCCTGCTGGTGCTGGACGACGGCTCGTCCCTGCAGAACCCCAGCCCGACGCCCTACATTGGCGCCGGCAACACCGTACGCGCCGGCGACACGGTGAACGGCCCGCTGGTCGGCGTGCTCGACCAGGGCCCGATCAACGCCAGCAGCCCGGCTGCCATCGACTATCGTCTGCACCCCACCGAGGCAGTGAGCTTCACCCGCGCCAACCCGCGCACCACCACACCGGCCAGCGTCGGCGGCAATGTGAAGGTGGCCAGCTTCAACGTGCTCAACTACTTCAATGGCAACGGCGCCGGCGGCGGCTTCCCGACCTCCCGCGGGGCCAGCACGGCGGCCGAGTTCGAGCGCCAGCGCACCAAGATCATCGGCGCGATCAAGGCCATCAACGCCGACGTTGTCGGCCTGATGGAGATCGAGAACGACGGCTACGGCAGCACCAGCGCCATCCAGGACCTGGTGAACGGCCTCAACGCGGCAATGGGCGCCGGCACCTACGCGGCGGTGCCCGATCCTTCCACCGGCACCGGCACGGACGAGATCAAGGTCGCGCTGATCTACAAGCCCGCCAGCGTCGCCCGCATCGGTGCATCCGTGTCCGATCCGGACGCGATCAACAACCGCCCGCCGCTGGCCCAGACCTTCGCCGCCCTCAATGGCGAAAAGTTCTCGGTGATCGTCAACCACCTCAAGTCGAAGAGCTGCACTGACGCCGCCGGCGCCGACCTCGACCAGAACGACGGCCAGGGCTGCTACAACCCCCGCCGCGTGCAGCAGGCCGCCCGCCTGCTGTCCTTCGTCGAGCAGGTCAAGAGCGGCGCCGGCGACGACGACGTGGTGCTGATCGGCGACATGAACTCCTACGGCAAGGAAGACCCGATCAACGCCCTCACCGCCGCCGGCCTGGTCAACCAGCTCGCTGCCTACGAGAGCAACGCCTACTCCTACGTCTTCGACGGCGAGCAGGGCTATATCGACCACGCGCTGACCACCGCATCCCTGACCACCCAGATGGGCGGCGTGGGCCACTGGCACATCAACGCCGACGAGCCGTCCTTCCTCGACTACAACCTGGAGTTCAAGCAGCCGGCCTGCCCGGCCTGCGAGCCGGACCTGTACTCCGCCACGCCCTACCGCTCGTCCGACCACGACCCGGTGGTGATCGGCCTGCAGCTGCTGAAGAAGCTGGACGGCATGGCCGGCCGTGACACCCTGGTCGGCACCCCCGGCGACGACGTCATCGTCGGTGGCGACGGCGCCGACACCCTGACCGGCGGTGGAGGAGCCGACATCTTCGTGTATCGCAGCCTGCGCGAAGCCGGCGACACCATCACCGACTTCACGCCGGGCACCGACCGCATCGACGTCAGCCAGCTCGGCGTCACCTCCGACAACCTGGGCCGCGGCGTGCTGAAGCTGGTCCAGACCAGCGCCGGCACCAGCGTGCAGTTCGACAGCGACGGCGAGGCCGGCAGCGCCCTGCCCCGTCCACTGGTGCTGCTGAAGGGCGTGCCGGTCAGCGCCATCGATCTGCGCCGCGACTTCATCGTCCAACAGCTTCCCCAATAAGGAAAACCGTCAATGAAACTGCACACCCTGATTTCCCGCTGCGCCGCCCTCCTGCTGGCCGCCGGCGTCCTGGCCGCGCCCGCCCACGCCGCAGTGGTCAATGGCAACTTCGGCGCCGGCCTCACCGGCTGGTCCACCCTCGGCGACGTGGCGGCAATAAATGGCGCGACGCTCACCACCGCCTCGCTGGACGTGGATGACGCGCCGGCAGGCGCCGGGGCCTTCAACGTGTCCGGCACCGCGGCTGCCCCGGTCGGCGTGCCCGGCGGCGTGGAGAGCTTCGTCGGCCTGCCCTTGGGCGGCCTCGATCCGGACGCCGCCAATGGCATCTGGGCCTTTGAAGGTTCGGCGCTGAAGCAGACCCTGACGGTCAAGGCCGGCGACACGCTGAGCTTCGACTGGCTGTTCTCCAGCCAGGAAGACCCGCTCAGCGGCATGAACGACTACGCCTTCGTGCTGATCGGCCAGACCCTGATCACACTGGCCGACGTCCTCGGCGGCGCCACCGGCAGCCACTTCAGCACCACCTTCGGCGCTGACGGCAACGTGGACCTGGCCTTCGGCATCGTCGATGTGAACGATTACGTCGGCACCTCGTCCTTGAGCCTCGCCAACATCAGCCTCGATGCGGCCCGCAGCGTACCCGAGCCCGGCAGCCTGGCGCTGGGCCTCGGTGGCCTGGCCCTGCTGGCCCGCCGCAAACTGCAGAAGTAGGACGTCTCACGACCAGGCCATACCGACGTCTCCCGTCGGTATGGCCGCCCCCCGAACCCGCGCCCCTCAGCGCCGCTGACGCTTGGGTCCCTCGCTGGCGGTGATCGACACGACCGGTGTCTTCTGCCCGCGCACCACCACCGCCCCGGTATTGTCGAGGATTCCCGACGGCCCGGTGACGAAGCCGATGTGCTCCGCGTAGGGTAAATAGCGCGACGGCGCCATCAAGCGGACCCGATACCACTTCTTGAAGTTGTCCTGGATCAGCAAGGTGCTGTCGTCCTCGGCCACCCAGTCGCGGATACCGCGGCGGTTGGCGTAAGGGATGGAGAGCTGCGGCGCATCCGTCTGCTCAACCTTGCTGGCATCGTCCTCCGCCGCGGCCAGGCCCAGCCAGCCGATGACTACGCCGACGACGGCCAGCCACACCAGCAGGATCACGTAACGCATCGGCACCCTCCTTCAGGACATCTTGCGAAAGACGCTCAGCCCCAGCGCAGGTCGGTCCGCGACAGCGGAAACTGGCGGACGCGCTTGCCGGTGGCAGCGAAGATCGCGTTGCAGACCGCCGGCGCCAGCGGCGGCAGGGCCGGCTCGCCGAGACCGGTGACCGGGTAGTCGGTCTGCACGAAATGCACCTCGATCTTCGGCGGCGCATCGGCAATGCGGATCAGCGGGTAGTCGTTGAAATTTCCCTGCACGATGCGCCCGCGCTCGATGGAGAGCTCGGGGAACATCAGCGTGCCGAGACCATCCACCACCGAGCCTTCGACCTGATTCTCGGCGCCGGACAGGTTGACGATCTGCGCGCCGATGTCGGTGGCGACGACCACCCGGTCCACCTTCAGCGTGCCGTCCTTCGCCACCGTCACCTCGGCCACCTGGGCGATGTAGCCCCGGTGGCTGAAATGGAAGGCGATGCCCTGGCCCTGCCCTTTCGGGAATTTCTTCCTGCCCCAGCCGGCCTTGTCCGCCACGTGCAAGAGCACCCGGCGCATGCGGCTGACGTCGTAGGGCGTGCCCCGCTCGCCGCTGCCGGCGACGATGGCCTTGTCGCCGAGGATGTCGAGGCGGAACTCCAGCGGATCGCGCCCGGCGGCGTGGGCCAGTTCGTCGATGAAGCTGTGGAAGACCCACGCGAACACGCAGCTGCCCGGCGCCCGCCAGGGCCCCATCGGCACGCCGCACTCGATGGCGGACTGCTCCAGCAGGCAATTGGCGACCCAGCGGCCGGGAAACTCGTCCCCCGACAGGCTGCCGCCGGCGCCCGGCTCCAGGCTGGTCTGGCCGTCGCGGGTCACCGGGTTGGCGAAGGTCACGAAATGGTTGTGCCAGGCGATCAGCTTGCCCTGGGCGTCGACGCCGCCGCGCAGGAAGTGGAAACCGGCGGGCCGGAAATGGTCGTGGCGCAGATCGTCCTCCCGCGTCCACGTCAGCTTGACCGGTGCCTGGACGCGCTGGGCGATGGCTGCGGCCTCGACGATGTAGTCCGCCGACAGGCGCCGGCCGAAACCGCCGCCGCTGCGCGTGATGTGCAGGATGATCCGGTCCTTCGGAATGCCCAGCGTGGCGGCGACCAGCTCCTGGCCGGCGGCCGGATTCTGGGTCGGTGCCCATAGTTCGAGCACGCCGTCCTTGTAGTGGGCCGTGCAGTTCTGCGGCTCGAAACTGGCGTGGGAGATGAAGGGGTAGCTGTAAGCGGCCTCAACGGTTTTGACCGAGCCGGCCAGCGCCGCGCCCACGTCGCCGTCCTTGCGCAGCACGCTCGCACCGGCTTGTTTGGAAAGACGCTGGGCCTCGGCGACGAAGCCGGCCCAGCTCTGGTTGGCGAAGCGCCCTTCGTCCCAGTCCACCTGCAGCTGCCTGCGGGCGCTCCACGCCGCCCAGGTTGACTCGGCGACGATTGCCACGCCCGGCAGCAGGCCGCGCAGATCGTCGGTGCCGGCGATCACGAAGGCGTCCTTCACGCCCGGCAGGGCCTTGATCGCATCGAGGTTGGCCGAACGGACCTTGCCGCCAAAAACCGGGCTCTTCTCGTAGACCGCGTAGAGCATGCCCGGCAGCTGCGTGTCGATGCCAAACAGCGGCTGACCGGTGACCACCTGGTGGTTGTCCACGCCGCCGATCCGCTTGCCGAGCAGCTTGAAGTCCTTCGGGTCCTTGACCGGCACGTTCTTCGGATCGGGCACCGGCAGCAGCGCCGCGGCATCCACCAGCTGGCCGTAGCCCAGCGTGCGCTTCGACGGGCGGTGATGCACGGCGGAGTCCGCCGCGAAGCACTCGCCGACCGGCACCCTCCAGCTGCGGGCGGCCGCTTCCACCAGCATCAGCCGGGCCGCGGCGCCGAGGCGCCGGAAGTCCTCGTAGTTGGTCGGCGTGGACGTGGAGCCGCCGGCGCTCTGGCGGCCGTAGGCCGGGTCCAGATCGCCCTGCACGATGCGCACGTCCTTCCAGCTGACCTCCAGCTCCTCGGCGATCACCGTCGGCAACGAGGTCTTGATGCCCTGGCCGATCTCCGGCTGCTTGGACACCAGCGTCACGATGCCGTCGCGGCCGATGCGGATGAAGGCGTTGGGCTTGAATTCAGCGCCGCCAGCGATGGGCTTCTCCAGCCGCTCGACGGCCTGGGTCGTGCCGTTCAGGTAGAAGCCGAGCACGAGACCGCCACCGGCCGCGGCGGACTGGCGGAGGAAGTTGCGGCGGCCTGCACTGGCGGGATCGGGGGCGTTCATCGGCGGCTTCATTTGCGGACTTTCTTGTCGGCGGCGGCCAGTTCAGCGGCCCGGTGGATGCCCTTGCGGATGCGCAGATAGGTGCCGCAGCGGCACAGGTTGCCGACCATCGCGCCGTCGATGTCCTCGTCGCTGGGGCGGGGGTTTTCCTTCAGCAGCACCGCGGCGGTCATGATCTGGCCAGCCTGGCAGTAGCCGCACTGGGGCACGTCGAGCTCTTTCCAGGCCCGCTGCAGCGGATGTTCGCCCTGCGGATCGAGCCCTTCGATGGTGGTCACCTGCTTGCGGCCGACGGTGGACACCGGCGTCATGCAGGCGCGGGCCGGCACGCCGTTGAGGTGGATCGTGCACGCGCCGCACTGGCCGATGCCGCAGCCGTACTTGGTGCCGAGCAGCGACAGGCTGTCGCGCAGGACCCACAGCAGCGGCGTTTCCGGCGCAGCTTCGACGCTGCGGCTATGACCGTTGATGGACAGGGTGTATTTGCTCATGGAATGGGTCGGTCCGGATGGTTGAAGGCGGGCCCTACAAGCCTGAAAGATAGTCGGCCAGTGCTTCGATGTCCTTGTCGCCGAGCGACTTCGCAATCTGGTTCATGACGCCGTCCGAGCTGTTGCGGCGGATGTCGCTACGCCAGTCCTGCAACTGCCCGCGCAGGTAGAAGCGGTGCTGGCCGCCGATGGCCGGATAGGCCAGGCCGCCGGCCACCCGCCCTTTGCCGTCGGCCCCGTGGCAGGCGCTGCAGGCCGGAATGCCGCGGGCGCCGTCGCCCTGCTCGAAGAGTTTGCGCCCGAGCGAGCTGGCGGACTGGGCGCTCGCCACCGTGCCCTTCATCACCGGCTGGGCGGCGAAATGGGCTGACACGTTGGCAAGCTCGGCGTCGCCCAGTTCCTGCGTCAGCGCCTGCATGATCACGTTGCGGCGCCGGCCGTCGCGGAAATCGCGCAGCTGCTTGTACAGATAGGCCGCCTGCTGGCCGCCCAGGCGCGGATATTCGGCCACCGTGCTGTTGCCGTCCGGGTTGTGGCACTCCTTGCAGACGTTCTCGTCGGACCAGGCCTTGCCGGCCAGCGGATCGCCGACGCGGTCCGCCGCGCATGCGCTACTCCCAATGCACAGCGCAGCGAGCAGCCCCCCGAGTGAAGACAGAACCCGCATCGCGCTCACCCCAGCGGCTTGATCGGCTTGAAGCGGTCGTGGCAGGCCCGGCAGTCACGGGCGATGCCCAGCGCCGACTCGTAGGCGGCTGCAAAGTCGCCGCGTTCGACCAGGCTCGCCGCACGGGCTGCCCGCTGGCGCCCGTCCCAGGACAGCAGCAGCGGATCGTCGTGCTCGCCGCGGGCCTCGTAGAAGCGCTCCATCAGCCCGTACAGGTGCTCCAGCTCACGGGCCTCGGCGGTGGCGGACGCGGCGTCCTGGCGCTTGAGGGCGAGCAGCACCGACTGGCTGTGGCGGTCGATCTTCTGCATCCACACGTCGAACTCGAGGATGTTGTCGGCCGCCGCGGTGCCGACACAGAGCACACCGGCACTCAAGGTGGCAACTGCCAGCAGGCGGGGAAAGACGCGCCTCAACGTGCCTTGCCCACCAGCGTCTGTACCACTTCGAGGGCCTTGTCCACGTTGGCCACCGGCTGCAGGCCGGCCACCGTGGCGGCGATGCGGCCGTCCGGGCGGATCACGAAGGTGGTGCGTTCGGAGAAGGCGTGGTCGATGTCCTTGCCACGGGTGTCCTTCGCCCCGCTGCGCGCTTCGCGTACGGCGATGTCGAAAGACCTGGCAATGCGGCCGTCGGCGTCAGAGGCAACCGGCAGCTTGCCGGCGCAGAACTCCGGATCGGCGGAGAACTCGTTGAGGCGGCCGATGCTGTCCAGGGACACACCGACCACGGTGGCGCCGGCCGCATTGAACTTGTCCATGTTCTCGGCAAAGGTGTGGGCCTGCAGGTTGCAGCCGTTGGTGTAGGCGGACGGATAGAAATACACCACCACCGGCCCCTTCCTGAGAGCGTCCTTCAGGGAATAGGAAAAGGCTTTGCCGGCCAGCGAGGCCTGGGCCTTGAAGTCCGGGGCGGCGTCGCCTTCCTTGAGGGCAGCAGCAGCGGGTACGGCCAGGGCGGCGAGCAAGGCGCCGATCGCGAGAGTCTTCATGGGGTCAGTCCTGCTTGTAGACGTTGTGGCAGGCCTTGCAGGTCCGGCCCAGTTCGGCGGACGCGGCGGCGGCGCTGTCGAAATCCTTGGCAGCGACGGTGGTCACGATGCGCGTGGACAGGTCGACGCTCTTCTGGGACATCTTTACACCGTCCTCGGCATCGCCCTTCTTCACGTAGTGGTCAACAACTTCCTTGAAGAGCTTCTCGAGCTCCTTGGCGTCGGCGGTGGCGGTTTTGGCGTCCTTGATGCCGATGGCGGCATCCGCGCTCTTGAAGGTGTCTTCCACGTTGCGCATGAAGTCTTCGTCCACCGCCCCGGAGGCGGTGAGCGCGGTCGTGGCGAGCAGGCTGGTCAGGGCAAGGCGAAACAGTTTTTTCTTGTACATGGGTCGAAGCTCAGGGTGAATGCCGGCGGGCATGGCGAGGGCCCCTGCCCTCGCCCCCCGTTGCCGGTCAGGTGATGATTTCCGGCACCACGTCGCCAAAGACGGTCGTCGCCTTCTCCTGGCGGCCCTGGTACTGGAAGGTCAGCTTGCGGTGGTCGAGGCCCAGCTGGTGCAGCAGCGTGGCCTGCAGGTCGTAGGTATCGACGATGCCGGACGTGGCGCGCAGGCCGATCTCGTCGGTGGCACCGTGGGTGTAGCCGGCCTTGATGCCGCCCCCGGCGATCCACGAGGTGAAGCCCCACGGGTTGTGGTCGCGCCCGTCGCCGGTCTGGCCGTAAGGCGTGCGACCGAACTCGGAGGTCCACACCACCAGCGTGTCCTTCAGCAGGCCGCGGGCCTCCAGGTCGGCGAGCAGGCCGGCGATCGGCTTGTCCACCAGCTTGGCCATCGTGCCGTGGTTCTTCTCGATGTTGTTGTGGGCATCCCAGTCCGGCAGGCTGTCGTCCGGCGAGCCGGAGATCACATGCACGAAGCGCACGCCCTTCTCCACCAGGCGGCGGGCCCGCAGCAGGTTGGTGCCGTATTCCACCGTAGCCTTGTCATCGAGACCGTAGAGCTTCTTGGTGGCGTCGGTCTCCTTGGACAAGTCCACTGCCTCGGGCGCCGACTTCTGCATGCGGTAGGCCAGGTCGTAGGAGCGCAGGCGGGCCTCCAGCTCGGTATCTGCCGGGAAGCGCGCGGTGGTGCGCTGGTTGAGGGTCTTCAGCAGCTCCAGCGTGTTGCGCTGTTCCGCGTCGGACACGCCGGCCGGCCGGTCCAGATACATGATCGGCGAATCGCCCTGGCGGAAGGCCGTGCCCTGGTACACCGCCGGCAGGAAGCCCGAGCTCCAGATCACCTGCCCGCGCCCGCCGCCGCCGGTGCTGCGCCCATTGGCGAGCACCACGAAGGCCGGCAGGTCGGGGTTGTTGGTGCCCAGGCCATACTGAATCCACGAGCCGAGGGCCGGACGACCCGGCACCAGACCGCTGGTGTGCAGCTTGAGGGAGGCGATGACGTGGGTCGAACCCTCGGTCTTGCTGCCCTTCAGGAAGCAGATCTTGTCGGCGTGCTGGGCCAGGTTGGGCACCAGGTCGGAGAACCAGGCTCCGCTCTCACCGTACTGCTTCCAGGTGCGCTTGGTCGCGTAGAGGGCACCGACGCCGCCGTCGGTGGCCGTCTTGAGGTTCTTGGAGAAGGAGTCCGGCAGCGGCTGGCCGTGCAGCTTGACCAGCTCGGGCTTGTAGTCGAACAGGTCGAGGGTAGACGGTGCGCCGGCCATGTGCAGCCAGATCACCGCCTTGGCCTTGGGGGTGTGGTGGGGCTGCTTGGGAGCCAGCGGGTCGAGGTATTCCGCGGCCTGCACGGAGGAGATGAAGCCGCCGCCGGGCAGCACGCCGCTGAAGGCGAAGGCGCCGATGCCATAGCCGGCATTGACGAGGAAGCGACGACGGGCGTTGTGATCGTGAGTCATGATGTTTGTGTTCCTGCCTTGTTCTCGGTACGGCGCTTACAGGCGGTAGAGGAATTCGTTGGAGTTCACCACGGCGTGGACCAGCTCCACGAAGGCGGCGCTGCGGGCCGGGCTGGCCTTGTCCTTGGCGGACGCCTTGGCACCGCCGGCGCTGTCGCCGTCGTCATCGGAAGTCTTCGCGAGCTTGGCCTGCTGGGTGTCCAGGTAGGACAGCAGCGTGGCCCGCTCGAACTTGTCGGGGCTGCGGCCGTAGAGGGTCTTGAAAAGCCCGTCCACCTTCTCGCGCACGGCGCCGGCATCCTTGGCGCCGACCGGGGCGACCACCTTCTTGCCGCTGGAGATCTGGCCGGCGACGACCTTCTCTTCCTTGTCGAGGAAGGCCAGCAGGGAGTCCTTCTCGGTCTTGTCCGGGTTGCGGCCGAAGGCGATCTGGTACAGGCGGTCGAGGCGCGCGTTGTCGTTCTCCCCCGCTTCGCGGATCACCCGGCCAGCCAGCGCCTTCGACCACTCGAAGACCAGGTCGCTATTGACCAGGGCCAGCGCCTGCGGGGCGGTGGTGGTCACTTCGCGGCGGCCATGGACCAGCTGCGGGTTGGCCCAGTCGAAGGTGTCGAGCAGCGGATACGGCGTGTTGCGGCGCACGAAGATGTAGGCGCTGCGGCGATGCTGGTCGGCCAGGCTGTCGGAGACCTTCCACGCGTTGCGGTTGTCGAAATTGACCGGCACCGGCGGGAACACCGACGGACCGCCGATCTTCTCTTCGAGCAGGCCGGCGGCGTACAGCAGGGAGTCGCGCACCTGCTCCGCGTCCAGGCGCTGGCGCGGGAAGTAGGCCAGCAGCTTGTTCTCCGGATCGATGCTGACCAGCTCTTCGCGGTGGTCGGACGACTGGCGGTAAACGCTGGACAGCAGGATCTCCCTCTGCAGCTTCTTCACGCTCCAGCCGTTCTTCACGAAGCTGTCGGCCAGGTAGTCGAGCAGCGCCGGGTTGGCCGGCTTCTGGCCCATCTTGCCGAAGTCGTTGACGGTATCCACCAGGCCACGGCCGAAATAGGTGTTCCACACCCGGTTCACCAAGACCCGCGCAGTGAGCGGGTTGGACGGGCTGGCAATCCAGTTGGCCAGCGCCGTGCGGCGACCGGACGAGGCGGCGGTGGCGACGATCTGCGGGTTCTGGCCGCCGGACAGGGCCGCCGGCAGGCCGGGCTGGACTTCCTCCAGCTTGCGGTCGTAGATGCCCTTGAACAGCACGAAGGTGGACGGCGAATCCGCATGGCCGAGTTCGGTGGCGGTGGAGATGTTGCCCGGGTCCTTCGGCTTGATGTCGTCGAACTTCTTCAGCTCGGCCTGCAGCTTCTCGTACTCCGCGTACTGGGTCTTGTCCTTCTCCTTCATCTGGTTGGCCGCGTTGCGGGTGCGGCCGGACATGGTCCACAGGTTGCGGTGGTAGATCCAGCGGTCGTAGGCGTTGCGTTCGCTCTCCGGCTTGGTGATGGACTCGCGGGTCTCCGGCACGAAGCCGAGCAGGCGATCCGCCTCCAGCTTGTCGATGTAGGGCTTGAGAAGCACCTCCTCCTTGGCGCGCACGTCCTTGGTGGCCGCTTCCCACTTGGCCAGTCTGGCCGAGTAGTCGGCCAGATCCTTGCCGGACAGCGGCGTGACGTCGTCGCGGAAGCTGGTGTTAACGAAGTAGGCCTGGAGCTGGTAGTACTCCTTCTGGCTGAACTTGTCGAACTTGTGGTTGTGGCACTGGGCGCAGTTGGCGGTGGTGGCCAGGAACACCGAGCTGACCGTGTCGGTCAGGTCGTTGGCGATCTCCTGCTTCTTCAGGTTGAGGTCGCGGGCGTTGATCTCGTCCGGGAAGTCGCGCAGAAAGCCGGTCGCCACCAGCGCATCCTTGCGGTCCGGCCACAGCTCGTCGCCGGCCAGTTGTTCCTTGATGAAGACGTCGTAGGGCTTGTCGTCGTTGAAGGCCTTGATGACGTAATCGCGGTAACGCCACATGTTGGGCCGCGTGCCGTCGGTGTTGTAGCCGTCGCTGTCGGCATGGCGAGTCAGGTCCAGCCAGCGGCGGCCCCAGCGCTCGCCGTAGCGCGGCGAGGCGAGCAGGCGGTCCACCAGCTTTTCATAGGCGTTGGGCGACTTGTCGTTGACGAAGGCCTTGACCTCCTCCGGCGTCGGGATGATGCCCCAGGTGTCCAGCGTCACGCGGCGGATCAGCGTCGCCCGGTCCGCATCGGCGGACGGCTTGATGTCCTTGGCTTCGAGCTGGGCCAGGATCAGGGCGTCGATCGGGCTGCGCACCCACTTGGCGTTCTTCACGGCCGGGGTGGCCGGCCGGGCGACCGGCTGGTAGGCCCAGTGCTGCTGGCTCTGCGTCGAACGTGCCGGGCGTGTTGGTTCGGCGGATTCGGCGGGCGTAGCCTCGGCGGCCAGCACAGCCACCGACTCCAGACCCATGACCCCGACCAGGCTCCAGGCCACCGCCAGGGATGCGGCTTTTCTCTTCATCGTTTCAACTCCATGTGCCTGCGTCGTCTCCTCACCGAAGCGACGCACAGAAAACCTGCATTCGGTTCAGCGGGCGGCCGGAGCGGCCGCCATCGATGCCGGCGTCGGCGACATGGCCAATTGCGGACTCTTCATCACCCTGAACCTTCCAATGACAGATCGGACGGGCCGGCGCCCTTTGCACCGGCATACCGACTTTCAGCAGAATCCATGCCGCCCCGCACGGCATGCATTCCAAGGTCATCGAAGGGCAATCAAGATTTCAATTTTTCAATCGCTTACAAAATCTCCCACGAGCAGCGGAAATCCTCCCCGAGCACCGCTGCGACGGTGGATGCAAGGCCGGCCTGCTGCGCGGCCAGCACCGGGCACAACGCAAATGCTGCACCGCCAACAGACGCTGCGCGGTCCTGCACAGCGCCGCGTCAGCGCTGTCCGGCGAGGTAATTGGCCAGCGCCTTCACCTCCTCGTCACTGAGGGACCTGGCGATGTGGTTCATCACCCCATCACGGCTGTTGCTGCGGTCGCCGCTGCGCCAGTCGAGCAGTTGCTTTTCCAGGTAGCGCCACTCCTGCCCGCCGATCGGCGGCGAGGCGGCTCCCAGGGCGGCCCCCCCCTTCCCCGCCGGGCCATGGCAGGACACGCAGGCATCCACGCCGCGGGCCGGATCGCCGCTCTCGAAAAGCTTGCGCCCCAGCGGGTCATCGCCCTTGCCGTCGCCCGCCATCGGCTTCTGGCTGGCGAAGTAGGCCGCGATGTCGGCGATGTCGGCCGGATCGACGGTCCGCGCCATCACCGTCATCACGTCATGCTTGCGCGCACCACTGCGGAAATCCGCGATCTGCTTGACGATGTAGTCGGCGGGCAGACCGCCGAGCTTGGGGTGTCGGCCCTCCGAGCTGGCACTCTGACCAAAGCCATGCCCATCGACGCCATGGCACTCCTGGCAACGCTCGTCGTCCGACTTGCGGGCGCCGGCGAGCACTTCGCCGGCACGCGGTGCAGAGGCGGCCGCGACAGGCACCGCCCCCGTTACCGACTTCCCCTTGCCCTTTACCGCCTGGGCCGCCACCGGCCCGGACAGGAAGGCCGCCAGCAACACGGCGACGCAACCTGTCACGCCCCAGGCCTGGCCCGGGGCCTTGCGAACGCTCAAACTCAAACGATGATCCTCAGCGCCTTGCGGACGCCAGGCGCGTCACCGTGTCGAGGGCCTTCTCGACATTCTCCACCGGCGCCACGCCGCCGATCGTCGCGGCGATCTGGCCGTCCGGCTTGACGACGAAGGTCACGCGATCGACTCGGCCGTGGTCGATGTCCTCGCCGCGGGTGTCCTTACGCCCGGCCGGCACGTCGGCCACCGCCAGGTTGAAGGACTTGGCGATCCGGCCGTCCGGATCGGACGCGACCGCGACCTTGCTGGCGCAGTACTGCGGGTCCGCCGAAAAGGCATTGAGCCGCTTGATGCTGTCGAGGGACACGCCGATCACCGTTGCGCCGGCGGCGCTGAACTTGTCGATGTTCTCGGCGAAGGTGTGAGCCTGCAGGTTGCAGCCGCCAGTGAAGGCCGACGGGTAGAAATACACAACCACCGGCCCCTTCTTCAGCGCGTCGCGGAAGGAATAGTTGAAGGCCTTGCCGGCCAGCGAAGCCTGGGTGCTGAATTCCGGCGCCTTGTCGCCCTCGTTGAGGGCCGCGCTCGCGGGTGTCGCGAGTACGCTGGCGAGCAGCAGACCGGACAGGAGAGATCGCTTCATGCTGAATCCAATTGGGGAATGTCTGTTGTACGTCGGGTGGCCGGCTGGACCACCCTGCTGGAAAGACGGGAGCCGGCTTTCCCGGCCCCCGTCCGCTGTGCCCTTTAGGCCAGGATTTCCTTGACAACCTTGCCGTAGACCACGGTCGGACGCTCGGAGCGACCGTTGTTCAGGAAGGTGGTCTTGAGGTGGTCGAGACCCATCAACTGCAGCACGGTGGCGTGCAGGTCGTAGGTATCCACGCCCTTGTCCTTGTCCGCCACCTGCAGGCCGATCTCGTCGGTCTCGCCGTAGGTAAAGCCGGCCTTCAGGCCGCCACCGGCCATCCACTGTGTATAGCCCCACGGGTTGTGATCGCGGCCGGTGCCGCTCTCGCCCCACGAGGTACGGGAGAACTCGGACGCCCACACCACCAGCGTGGTGTCGAGCAGGCCCAGCGTCTTCAGATCGGTCAGCAGGCCGGCGATGGGCTTGTCCACCATGCGCGCCTGGGTGGCGTGGTTGCCGTCCAGATCGCTGTGGGCATCCCAGCTGCGGCGCTCCTGGTCGGAGATGTTGCTGGGGTAGCCGGACACCACCTGCACGAAACGCACGCCCCGCTCCACCAGGCGGCGGGCACGCAGCAGCACCTTGCCGTAGCTCTCGCTGGTCGGGTCGTCGATGCCATACAGCTTGAGGGTGGCTTCGGACTCCTTGGAGAGATCCACCGCCGCCGGCGCGGCGGTCTGCATGCGGTCGGCCAGCTCGTAGGATTCCAGGCGGGCACGCAGCTCGGTGTCGGACGGACGGCGATCGCCGCCGAAGCGGTTGAGCTGCTTCAGCAGATCCAGCGAAGCGCGCTGCTGGGAGGCGGAACGTAGCTCCGGACGCTCCAGGTAGAGGATGGGGGATTCGCCCGGGCGGAAGGCCGTGCCCTGATAGACCGCGGGCAGGAAGCCGGAGCTCCAGTTCACCGAGCCGGCGCTGGGTTCCTGCTCCCCGTTGTAGAGCACCACATAGGGCGGCAGATCCGGGTTCAGGGAGCCCAGCGCGTAGGTGATCCATGCGCCCAGCGACGGACGACCCGGATTCAGGTCGCCGGTGTTGAGCTTGAGGATGGAGATGTCGTGGGTCGCGCCGACGGTCACGCTGGACTTGATGAAGGTCAGCGTGTCGGCGTGCTGGGCCAGATTGGGCAGCAGGTTGGAGAACCACGCACCGCTCTGGCCGTACTGCTTCCACGTGCGCTCCTTGGAGGCAAACAGCTTGCTGACGCCGCCCTGGGTGGAAGTCTTGATGCCCTTCAGGAAGGACGCCGGCACCGGCGTTCCGGCCAGGCGCTCCAGCTCCGGCTTGTAGTCGTAGAGGTCCAGTGTGGAGGGGGCTCCGTTCTGATGCAGCCAGATCACGGACTTGATCTTGCCGGGGAAGTGCGGAGCCTTCGGCGCCAGCGGGTCGATCAGTTCGGCGGCGGTGGCCGCATTGATGTAGCCGATACCGGGGATGAAGCCGGTCGCAGCGGCGGCGCCCAGCCCGAGGCCGCTCTTGAGCAGAAAGTCGCGACGGTTGATGCTCATGCTTGTTTTCCTTGTCGTCAGATGTTGGGGTCGATCAGAAGCGGTAGGCGAAATCGTTGGAGTTGGCGACGGTGTGCACCAGATCCACGAAGGCTGCACCGCGCACCGGGTTGATTACGCCCGGATCCTTCAGGCCGATGGGCACGGCGGCTTCGAACTTGCCGTCCGCCACCTTCTTCTGGACGATCGCCTCTTCCTTGTTCAGGAATTCCTTCAGCGCGGCCAGCTCGGTCTTGTTCGGTTCGCGGGAGAACAGGATCTGGTACAGGCGGCTGAGCTGGGCGGACTGCTCCTTGCCCGCTTCGTTGATGATCCGGCCGGCCAGCGCCTGCGACCAATTCACCACGATGTCGCTGTTGAACAGGGTCAGCGCCTGCAGCGGAGTGGTGGTCACGTCACGCTTGTGGTGGGCCTGCGACGGGTTGGCCGGGTCGAAGTTCTGCAGCAGCGGGTACGGCAGGCTGCGGCGGCTGAAGATGTAGATGCTGCGGCGGTTCCAGTCGGCCTTGTCCTTGGACACGGTCCATTGACGGTTGCCGTCGAAGTCGGCCTGGCCGCCTTCCAGCACCTTGGCGATCGGCGGGAACACCGACGGACCGCCGACCACGTCGGTCAGCTGGCCGGATGCGTACAGCAGCGCATCGCGGATTTCCTCAGCCTCCAGGCGCTTGCGCGGATAGACCGCCAGCAGCTGGTTCTTCGGGTCGAGCTTGGCGACGTCCGCACGCTCTTCGGACGACTGGCGATAGACCGCAGATAGCAAGATCTCCTTGTGCAGCTTCTTGACGCTCCAGCCGTTCTTCACGAAGGTGCTGGCCAGGTAGTCGAGCAGTTCCGGATTGGTCGGCTTCTCGCCGGCACGGCCGAAGTCGGCGACGGTCGGCACGATGCCCTTGTCGAAGTACTGACTCCACACGCGGTTGGCGTAGACCCGCGGCGTCAGCGGATTGTTGGGGCTGGCCAGCCAGTTGGCGTAGGCGGTACGACGGCCGGAAGACGTTGCGGTCGGCTTGATGTCCAGCTTGTCGCCCCCCCACAGGGCCGGGATGCCGGGCTGCACTTCCTCGGTCGGACGCTCATGAATACCACCGAAACGCACGAAGGTCGGCGGCGAGTCGGAATGGCCCAGCTCGGTCGCGGCAGTGATATTCACCGAGCCGCTGATCGGGCGCAGGTTGTCGAACTTGCGCAGTTCGGCCTGCAGCTTCTGGTATTCCTTCCAGGCCGCCACGCGATCGGGCGAGTAGTCCTGGTGATCCTTGTTCTCGGCGGTCAGGCGCAGATAACCAGCGGTATCGGTATCCGGATTGAAAACGGTCTTGTGACGGAAATTCACCCAGCGGTCGAGGGCATTCCATTCGCTCTCAGGCTTGAAGATCGATTCGCGGCTGTCAGTGAGGTAACGCTCCTTCTGGTACTTGATGGCTGCTTCACGGTATGGCTTGAGGATCGCCGCCTGCTTGTCGCGGATTTCCTTGGTTGCCTCGCGGTACTTGGCCTGCTGCTCGGCGAACTTCTTGTCCCATGC
Organism: Zoogloea sp. JDB1; assembly: GCF_056724025.1. Classification (NCBI taxonomy): domain Bacteria; kingdom Pseudomonadati; phylum Pseudomonadota; class Betaproteobacteria; order Rhodocyclales; family Zoogloeaceae; genus Zoogloea; species Zoogloea sp. JDB1. The sequence goes on along the minus strand of NZ_CM161496.1, from coordinate 2,848,563 downwards.
GGTCTCGGTGCCTTTAGCCAGCGGAGAGCGCTGGTCGAAGGACGTGTTGGCGAGGAAGGCCTGCAGCTGGAAGTATTCCTTCTGGCTGACCTTGTCCGACTTGTGGTTGTGGCAGCGGGCGCAACCGATAGTCGAACGCCAGGAAGGTCTCGCCGATGGTGTCGGTGATATCGGTGGTGATCTGGTACTTGCGCTGCACCAGGTCACGGGAGTTGGCATTGTCCGGATAACCGGCGATGAAGCCGGTGGCGATCCTGGCTTCCTGGCTGTCCGGCCACAATTCGTCGCCGGCCACCTGCTCGCGGATGAAACGGTCGAAGGGCTTGTCGTCGTTGAAGGCCTTGATCACGTAATCGCGATAGCGCCAGTTGTTCGGGCGGGTCGCATCGTTCTGGAAACCGGAGCTGTCCGCATAGCGGGCCAGGTCGAGCCAGCGGCGGGCCTGGCGCTCGCCGAAGTGATGGGAGGCCAGCAGGCGGTCGACGAGCTTTTCGTAGGCATTCGGCGACTTGTCATTGACGAAGGCCTTGACCTCCTCAGGCGTGGGCAGCAGGCCCCAGGCGTCGAGCGTCGCGCGGCGGATGAAGGTGGAGCGGTCGGCCTCGGCCGACGGCTTGATGCCGTTGTCTTCGAGACGGGCCAGCACGAACGCATCGATCGGCGTCCGTACCCATTTCTGCTGCTTGACCGCGGGCGCCTGCTGCTGCTTGACCGGCTGATAGGCCCAGCCATTCGGCACGGCCTTCGCAGCAACCGCCGCAGCGGCTTTTCCATCCCCTTCCGCGTGAATAGCGGATGCACTGAGCGCCAAGGCAACAGCGATATAGATCCCTTTTCTTCTTGACATCAACCAACCCCCAAAAGGCCATTTAAGAACAACCGAATGGCGTCGAACCGGCCAACTCGCCATCCGACACAATTCCTGGAAATAGATAAGGCGCCACGGAGGTCCGGCTGGAGACGCAATACGCATCAGGGCTCTCCGCACGCAGCAACCATTTCAGTCGCATCAAGTGTGCCAATACCCGAAGAGCCCCGAAAAAGCGTCGCATACCGCGCCAAACCAATGTTCTATAAGGACATTTTCACAATAAAGAGACATGACCCGGCGATTAGCGGAATGCCCCTTCAGCAGGCAATGTTGAAGCAGCAGCAGGTCTCGCAGGCTTGCTGCTGCTCAGCGCACAGCCCTTGCGTACCCCCGGTCAGAAAATTGCTGAGGCAATTGGACAATGTCCGATCAGAACCGCGCGTTCATATCCGGACAAGGGCTGCTCAAATAATTACATCGGAAAGCCCAGAATTGCATTCAAGCCAGCAACATATCTTTTTAAAATAAGCAAAACATCTTTTGTGAACATTCAAATAAACTCAAATTTTTCCTTTAAAAACAATCACAAAAACTCTACACCTCGAACAAACAACAGGACTTCTAATAAGAAATTCGATTGGCACAACGGTTGCTGAGTGCATTTCGTCCATTCACATATCAGCAAGAACGAGAGCTGCCACCATGACCAATCGTCCCCACCGAACACCCGACGCCTCCTCTCCGTTTCCGTCCGCATTCCGCCGCAAGCCCGTTGCCGCCTTCCTGATTGCCGGCCTGGCCATTTCCTCCGCGCCACTTCACGCTGCAGACGAGAAAAGCAACGCCGAGCTGCAAGGCGAACTGAACCGGGCCAACGCGGAAATCCAGCAGCTCAAGCGGGAACTCGAGAAATCGCGCGGCGCCCCCAGCGCGGTGCCTGCCACCGCTCCAGTAGCGGCCGTGCCGCCCACGCCCGAAGAGGCCGCCGAAGCCGTCAAGCCCCAGTCCCTCGACTCGGTGGTGATCCGCAGCCGCCGCCAGCTGGAAAAGCTCCACGACGTGCCGGTATCGGTTTCAGTAGTGTCGGGCGGCGAACTGGCGCGCGAGCAGGCCTCCGACTTCGAGGCCATCACCAAGCGCCTCGGCAACATCACCTTCAACCAGAACAACACCCGCGGCTCGTCCCTGTCGATCCGCGGCCTCGGCCGGCGCGGCTTCACCGAGACCCAGGACCCCAGCGTCGGCATCATCGTCGACGGCGTGCCCTACGGCCTCTCCCAGCTTGGCAACTTCGACTTCTACGACATCCAGTCGGTGGAAGTGGCGCGCGGCCCGCAGGGCACGCTGCAGGGCAAGGGTGCCAGCGCCGGCGCCCTCACCATCACCAGCAAGCAGCCATCCTTCACGCCCAGCTCCGACCTGGAGATCACCTACGGCCAGCGGGAAACCGTGATGCTGAAAGGCGCCCTCGGCGGCCCGATCATCGACGATCTGCTGGCTTGGCGCGGCTCCTTCATTGTGGACAATCAGCGCGGCTACTACACCGTCGCGGAAGACTCGAACAAGCAGCTCGACACCATGTACAACCGCAACCGGGTCAGCGCCCGCACGCAGTTCCTGCTGACCCCCTCGCCGGACTTCAACGCCAAGCTGAGCGTGGACATCCAGCCACGCGCGCCGCAATTGCAGAACGGCCTGACCAACTTCGTGGACACGCCGCTGTACTACGCCAACGGTACGCTGGTGGACCCCAGCGGCACCGGCAACCGCACGCGCCTGAACCGCAGCTGGTTCGCCGGCCGCAGTTTCGACTACAACACCTTCATCAACAGCGTCACCCGCGAAGGCAAGGTCTACCAGAACGAAACCCAGGGCCAGATCGCTTCCAGCAACGGAGCGGTGGCCGAACTCAACTACAACCTCAACGACACCCACACTCTCACGTCGATCACAGGCTACCGCCAATACACCTTCCAGGCCCGCAACGACGAAGGCACCCCCTTCGACATCAGCAAGCTGGGCGGCGGCAGCGTGTTCTACAACCAGACCACCCAGGAATTCCGCCTGACCGGCAAGCCGAACAAGCTCGTCGATTACCAGACCGGCGTCTTCCTGATGCGCACCGAGGACGAGGTGGAATCCCGCTCCGGCTACGGCGCCGACGCCGGCGCATGGTTCGCCAACAATGCCCAGTACGGCACGCTCATCACCAGCGCAGGCACAAACGTTGGCGCAGGTCGATCGCTCGCCACCGACTCCCTGAATGGGCTTTACAAATGGGGTGAGCAGTACATCAAGACCTTCAGCAAGGCCATCTACGGCCAGGCCAACATCCACCTGACCGACCAGCTGACGGTCACCGCCGGCCTGCGCATCGGCACCGAAGCCCGCTCCACCACGCAGTTCAACGCCCTCAACAACTTCGGCTACGGCACCGCGCTGAACCCGGTCTCCGTACGAATCGACGGCGCCGGTAACACCCAGTCCCTCGGCGGCTTCAGCTCCGTGGCCTACACCACGGCCAACGTCGCCAACGGCACCGCCGGCAACCTGACCGGCACCAACAGCGCAGCCCAGCTGGCTCAGGCCAATGCCGTCGCCCAGAAATACTTCGGCGTCGCCACCTATGCCGAGCTGAGCGCCGCCCAGAAGGCCCAGGTGGCCGCCGCCAAGGCGATCCGCGCGTCGCAGATCGCCACGCTGGTCAACAACGTGCGCAGCGACTACAAGGACCAGCTCCACTCCGCGGTACTGAGCCCGAAGTACAAGATCAACGATGACATCACCGCCTACGCGAGCTGGCAGTACGGCGAGAAGTCCGGTTCGGCCCTGGTGGTGAACGGCATCCCAACCACCGTCAAACCTGAAAAGACCAATGCCTACGAGCTGGGCGTCAAGACCTTCCTGCTCAACAAGACGCTCACGCTGAATGCCGACGTCTTCCTGATGGATATCAAGGACTACCAGCAGACCGTCGTCGCGGTGGACGACTTTGCGACCCAGGACAACATCAAGAACGGCATCGCCAACCCGACCGCCTATGCCAGCGTGCAAGGCAACGTGAACAAGGTGCAGGTCTCCGGCGTCGAGGTAGACGCCACCTATAACGGCATCCCCTTCACCACCTTCCGCCTGGCGGCGTCCTACAACGACGCCCGCTACAAGGACTTCAAGAACGCCGGCAAGCCGTCCGAACTGGCCTACCTGTCCAACCCCTTCATCGACCGCAGCGGCACGCGGCTGGGCGAAGCCCCGTTCTGGCAGGCCAATCTGAGCGGCGAATACCGCCGGCCGGTGTTCGGCGACAAGGTCTTCCACGCCAGCTTCACCACCGCCTACATTGGCAAGGCCAACACCGACGAGCTGATCTCCGACTACGCATGGGTGCCCGACCACGCCACCACCGATCTGGCCATTGGCCTCGGCCACGTCAGGGGCAACTACGACGTGACCTTCATCGCCAAGAACGCCTTCAACGACACCGCCCACGAGCAGGGCTGGGCCAGCTACACGCCCTACCCCTACCCCCGCTGGTACGGCATCGTGTTCAGCGGCAAGCTCTGATCCGGATGGACTGACCCGAGAAGCGCCCGCCCCGCCACGAGGTGGGCGCAGCTGCATCGCAACAAACAGTCTGAATGCGCGGCTGCTGCCTAATCAGCACCCCAGTCGTTTTTCATTTGCTTACGCCTTTTTCGCAATTCTTATCCGTCATTACATCAATCACACCAAAGCCGGCAAAAAAATCACTTTATTTCCACGACTTATTGGACGGAATATGGATTTCCTTATTTCTTATAAGCCCGATTAGCAGGCGTGGCATAGCTATTGCGGAATGTGTCCTCGAATATTTCCAAGAGGAACAGTCCCGTCATGACCAGCCACACCCAGGTTCGACCGCGCGCCACCGCCCGTCGCAACACCGCCGCCCGTTTCCGCCTGTCCCCGGTGGCCGCCGCCATCGCCGCCGTTTCAGTGCTTGCCAGCGGAGCCGTCCACGCCCAGGAAAAATCCAGCGCCGAGCTGCAATCGGAGATCACCCGCCTCAAACAGGCCCTCGAAAAAGCCCAGCAGGAACTGCAGAAGAAGGAAGGCGTCAACGCGCCCGCCGCCTCCGCCCCGAGCACCGCCGAAGCCGCTGCACCGGCCAAGGAGGAACCCACCGCCCTTGATGCCGTGGTGATCCGCTCCCGTAACCGCATCGAACGCCTGCAGGATGTGCCGCTGTCCGTCTCCGTGGTCACCGGCAAGGAACTAGATCGCCTCGGCGCCGGCGACATTGCCGAAATCACCAAGCGCGCCGGCAACATCTCGTGGAACCAGGGCAACCAGCGCACCTCCAGCCTGTCGATCCGCGGCATCGGCAAGCAGGGCCAGACCGAAGCCCAGGACCCGCCGGTCGGCGTGATCGTGGACGGCGTCAGCTACGCCTACAACGCACTGACCTCCAGCTTCAACTTCTACGACGTGGAAGCCGTGGAAGTCACCCGCGGCCCCCAGGGCACCCTGCTCGGCAAGAACGCCAGCCTCGGCGCGGTGAATATCGTGACCCGCAAGCCCTCCTTCACGCCCAGCGCCGACTACTCCCTGACCTTCGGCCAGCGCGACCGCCTGATCGGAAAGCTCGCCGCCGGTGGCCCGCTGATCGACGACCTGCTGGCCTGGCGCGGCAGCTTCGTCGTCGAAAAGGGCCGCGGCGACATCTACAACACCAACAACCCCGACCTCACCTATCAGAACATCGAACGCGTTTCCGGCCGCGTCCAGTTCCTGCTCACCCCAACCCCGGACTTCAACGCCCGTATCGCGCTGGAGCTGCAGCCCCGCTCGTCCGAAACCACCAACGGCCGCACCATCTACACGCCGACGCCGGCCACCTACGCCGACGGCTCCAAGAACCCGCTCAATACCGACGCGTCGACGCGCCTTGGGCGCCGCTGGTTCACCCAGGGCAGCTACAGCTATGCCAATGACTATCTCTATGGCGGCGGCCAAAACGCCGTCAATGTGGATGCTGCCCGCGGCCTGGTCACCGGCAGCCGTGGCTCTTCCGCCGAGCTCAACTGGGACCTGGGCAGCCACACCCTGACCTCCATCTCCGCCTACAAGGACTACCACTTCAACGCGGTGAATGACGAAGGCACGCCCTTCGACATCAACACCAACTCCGGCGGCTTCTGGAACGACTATCGCCAGGTCAGCCAGGAAATCCGCCTGACGTCCAAACCGGGCGGTTTTGTGGATTACCAGACCGGCGTCTATTTCATCAACGTTCATAACAGCAACGATTACCGCCGCTCGTGGGGCAACGACGCCGGCGCCTGGTTCGCCAGCACCGCCCAGTACAACCGCCTGGACGCCGACGCCGCCGGCCGCTCGCTGATGCAGAATTCCCTCGGCCGGCTGTCCATGTCCTACAACAGCCCGACTGGCTACCAGTCCATCAACAACAAGAGCACGGCGATCTTCGGCCAGGCCAACTGGCACATTTCCGAGCCTTTCACCATCACCACCGGCCTGCGCCTGACGCAAGAGGACCGTACCAACACCGGCAGCAGCTACATCAAGGACAACGGCAACGGCGCCGAGCTGAACCCCGTCTCCGTGAATGGCGTGCAACTGGGCGGCTTCGACTCCAACGCCAAGGGCGTACTGGGCACCAACAACGCCACCCAGCTGGCGCTCGCCAACCTGGTCGCCCAGAAGTACTTCAACGTCGCTTCCTACTCGGCCCTGAGCGATGCCCAGAAGCAACAGGTGGCCGACGCCAAGAACATTCGTGCGTCCAACATCGGCGTGGTCTTCAACAGCACCGAGGCCGAGCCTTACCGTGCTGTGCTGCCGGCCTTCGTGATCAGCCCGAGCTACAAGTTCAACAACAACCTGACCGCCTACACCTCCTGGCAGCACGGCGAGAAGGCCGGTATCGCCCAGCTCACCAACGGCATCTCCAACCAGGTCAAGCCGGAGAAGAACGACTCCTTCGAAATCGGCTTCAAGTCCGCGCTGCTCGACAAGACGCTGATCCTCAACGCCGACGTCTACGTCACCAACATCCGCAACTACCAGCAGACCACGCGGGTGCTTGACGCCTACACGACCGCCCTGAAGTCCGACGGTACCGTCTACTACACCAACGCCACCGGCAACGTGCCGAAGGTACAGTCCAAGGGCGTCGAGTTCGACGGCGTGTATGCAGGCATCAAGAACACCACGCTCCGCTTCTCCGGCGCCTACACGGATGCCCGTTACAAGGACTTCACGAACTCGGCGCAGCCCAACGAGAACGGCTACGCCGGCGCAGCGCCCTACCAGGACGTCTCCGGCCAGACCCTGCCGGGCGCATCGAAGTGGACCTTCAACGTCGGTGCCGATTACAACCGCCCGGTGTTTGGCGACAAGGTGTTCCACGCCAGCTTCAACACGGCCTACTACAGCCGCTTCAACTCCGACGTTTCCCTGTCCAGCTATTCGTGGATTCCGGACTACAGCGTCACCGACCTGGCGGTGGGCATCGGCAAGGCCGACCGTTCCTACGACGTGAGCCTGCTGGTGAAGAACGCCTTCAACGACAGCACCCCGCTGTCCGCCACCTGGAACAGCTACGTGCCCGCGGTGCCCCGCTGGGTCGGCGTGATGTTCACCGGCAAGCTGTAAGCAGAAACCTCCTCGTCTCTCGAGATTTCCCCCGGGACCACCCGGGGGGGCTTTTTTTGCAACGAGTGCTTTGAATTCAGCAGCGCCCTGCGCCGATTCCAGCAGCCCTTCCGTTGCTGAATTCCAAGCCCTTGATAACAAAGACCCCTTCGTCAAAAAGGGAATGGCATCAAGTTTGCCTGATCACTGGGATCGCCACTCCGGCGTCATTCCGGAACTCCGTTTCCGGCCCCTGTCGTCCGTCACAAGAAAGGCATCCCGGTGAAACGTCTCCTGTATCAGATCCACCGCTGGGCCGGCATCGGCTTGGCCCTGTTCATGTTCGTCTGGTTCCTGTCCGGCCTGGTCATCATGTACGCCGGCCCATCGGCGCTGGGCAAAGCCGAACAGCTGGCCCACCGGGAGCGGCTCAACCCCGAATTCGGCTGGCTGAGCCTCGGCGAAGCGTGGACGCGCAGCACCACCGAACGCCCGCAAGGCAAGGCCGTCGTCACCGACGCACGCCTGGTCCGCCAGGCCGGCCAGCCCCTGTGGCTGGTGGAAGACAGCCGCGGCGGCCGCTTCGCCCTCTCCGCCGTGGATGGCAGCGTGCACGAGACCTCCGCCGACGAAGCCACACAGATCGCCGCCCAGTGGCTGGCCGCCGACAGGGAACCCATCGCGGCCACCCCGACCTATCTGGACACCGGCATTCAGGACAGCGCCGTGCGCAACCACGAAGCGCTGCGCCCCTTCCACCGCTTCGCCATCGGCGACAGCGGGCGCGAGCTGCTGATCTCCGCACGCACCGGCGAAGTGGTGCGCGACTCCACGCGCGTCGAACGCACTCTGTACTGGACCGGCAACTGGATCCACCTGCTGCGCCCCCTCGAAGCCGCCGGCCTCAGCGCCGATACCCGCCGCACGGTGCTGGCCTGGCTCGGCTTCGTCGCCTTCGCCGCCTGCCTCACCGGCCTCATCATCGGCTGGCAGCGCTGGCGCCCGGGCTGGGGCGGCCGCCCGACCTACAAGGAAGGCCGCACCCAGCCCTACCGGGAGTTCTGGTCCAAGTACCACTTCTGGACCGGCCTGCTCGGCGGCAGCGCCGCGCTGCTGTGGGCCCTCAGCGGCTACCTGAGCAACAACCCGTTCCAGCTGTTCTCCGCCGCCGCCCCCAGCAAGGAGGAACTGGCCCGCTACCAGGGCTCTGAGCTCCCTGCGGCGATGCGCGACTGGCGCCCGTCGGCCTTCGTCACCGCCGACGAGAGCCGCCGCGTCGTCGAACTGGCCTGGCGCCGTCTCGGCGACAAGGCCGTGCTCGTCGCCCAGGACGCCGACGGCAGCCGCCAGCCGCACAACGTGGACGCCAGCGTGAGCCGCTTCGACGCTGCCGCGCTGGCCCAGGCCGCCGAGCGCCTGGCCCCCGGCAGCAAGGTCGCCGCGCAGACCACCCTCGACGCCTACGACAGCTACTACTACCCGCGCCACCACCAGAGCACCGTCGAGCGCCCGCTGCCGGTGGTCCGCATCGACCTGGACGACAAGGCGGCTACCCGGCTCTACATCGACCCTCAGGACGGCCGCCTGCTGCTGCGCCAGGACGACAGCCGCCGCGTCTATCGCTGGCTGTACTCCGCGCTGCACCACTGGGACTTCGGCGTGCTCTACCAGCGCCCCCTGTGGGACGCCTGGATGCTCGTCTGGGTGCTGCTCGGCCTGGTGCTCGGCGCCAGCAGCGTGGTGATCGGCTGGAAACGCCTGCGCCGCACCTTCCAGACCGACAAGCCGAAACCCAAGGCCAAGCCCGGCAAGCCTCAGGCCGCCGGCCAGCCGCGCCTCGCCACCGACAGCCCGGCGAGCTGAACACCGCTTTTTACAACCGACCCAGGAAACTCATCGCATGAAGCGCACCACCCTCATCGCCGCCAGCCTCGTCCTCGCCGCCGGCGCTGCCCTTGCCCAGCAGGCCGCCGAGGCGCCCAAGCTGCCCCTCGGCTTCTTCGTCACCAGCGTCGGTGTCGGCAAGGGTGCCGACCTGGGCGGCCTGGCCGGCGCCGATGCCCACTGCCAGAAACTGGCTGCCACCGTCGGCGCCGGCAACCGGACCTGGCACGCCTACCTGAGCACCCAGGCCGCCGATGGCCATCCCGCCGTCAACGCCCGCGACCGCATCGGCAAGGGCCCGTGGGCCAACGCCAAGGGCGCCATCGTCGCCAACGACGTAGCCCACCTGCACGGCGACACCGTCGAACTCGGCCAGCTCGGCAGCAACCTGCACCGCACCACCGCGCTGACCGAGAAGGGCGACCCGATCAAGGGCGTCGGCGACACCCCCAACCAGCACGACATCCTCACCGGCTCCAAACCGGACGGCCGCGCTTACAGCGATGCTGCCGACCACACCTGCAAGAACTACACGAGCAGCGGCGAAGGCAGCGTGCAACTGGGCCACTCCGACCGCACCAACCGCGGCGCCACCGGCGGCAACGTGTCGTGGAACTCCACCCACGCCAGCCGCGGCTGCAGCCAGGATGCGCTGATCGCCACCGGCGGCGCTGGCTACTTCTACTGCTTCGCCACCAACTGATCCCTCCCGCCCCGGCCTCGCCGGGGCTCCAGCGCGGGGCCTGGCCCCGCCCGATGACCACCATGCGCTCCTTTCCGATCGCCCGCCGCTTCGCTTCCGGTCTGGCCGTGCTGGCCTTGAGCCTTGCCGCCGACACCGGCTTCGCCGCGTCGTCCCGCGCCAGCACCCCGCAGGTCGAGGCCGAACTCGTCGCCTCCGTAACAGCCATCCGCCCCGGCGACGAGATCCAGCTCGGCGTGCGCCAGAAGATCATTCCCCACTGGCACACCTACTGGGTCAATCCCGGCGACTCCGGCCTCGCCACTCAGATCGCGTGGATGCTGCCGGCCGGCGCCACAGCCGGCGACATCCAGTGGCCGACGCCCGGCCGCTTCAAGCTCGGCCCGGTGGTCAACTACGGCTACGAGAAGGAGGTCGCGCTGCTCACCACCATCACGGCGCCGGCCACCCTGCCGGCAGGCGGACGCTTCCCGGTGAAGGCAACGGTGGACTGGCTGGTGTGCCAGGAAACCTGCATCCCGCAGCAGGTCGAGCTGGAACTGACGCTGCCCGTGCAGGCGGTCGGCAGCACCGTCGGTCCCGGCAGTCCGCTGATCGAAGCGGCCCGCGCCCACCTCCCCGTTGCGAGCCCATGGCCCGTCGAGGCCCGCACGGGCAAGGACGCTCTCACGCTGCGCATCACCGATGCGCGCCTTGTGGCCCGTTTCGGCAGCCCGACGCCTGGCGAGCTATGGTTCTACGCCGAGCAGTGGGGCAAGACCGTCCACGACGCGCCACAGCCGGTCACCGTCGTTGGCGATGCCCTCGAAATCCATATCAAGCCCGGCGACGAGCCGCCCAAGGCCGGCGAGACCCTTGCCGGCGTGCTGAGCATCCGCGATGGCGACGGCAAGCTGCAGGGCTATCGCATCGCCGCGCCGGTGTCCGCGGCAGTGGGCGCCACCGCGACTGCGCCGCAAGCCACCGAAAGCGCCAACCTGGGCGTCGGCATGGCCGTGCTGCTGGCCCTCGCCGGCGGGCTGGTCCTCAACCTGATGCCCTGCGTCTTCCCGGTGCTGTCCATCAAGGCCCTGTCCGTGCTGCGCCACGCCGGCCACGATCGCGCCCAAGTCCGCTTGCAGGGCCTCGCCTATACCAGCGGTGTGCTGGCCAGCTTTGCCGCCCTCGGCGCCGTACTGATCGCCCTCAAGGCCGGTGGCGCCCAGGTCGGCTGGGGCTTCCAGTTCCAGTCGCCGTCCTTCGTGCTGGCGGTGGCCTACCTGATGTTCACCGTCGGCCTCAGCCTGTCCGGCGTATTCACGCTGGGCGCCTCGGCAACCGGCATCGGCGCCTCGCTGGCCGACAAGCCGGGCTATGTCGGCAGCTTCTTTACCGGCGTGCTGGCCACCGTGGTCGCCACGCCGTGCACCGCCCCCTTCATGGGCGCCGCCCTCGGCTTTGCGCTGGGCCAACCGGCGCCGGTGCTGCTGGCGGTGTTCCTCAGCCTCGGCCTGGGCCTCGCCCTGCCCTACCTGCTGCTGTGCTTCTGGCCGGCGCTGCAGCGTGCGCTGCCACGCCCCGGCGTGTGGATGGAACGGGTCAAGCAGGCGCTGGCCTTCCCGATGTACGGCGCCGCCGTGTGGCTGGTGTGGGTGCTGGCCCAGCAGGCCGGCCCCAACGCCATCGCCATCGCGCTGGGCGGCATGCTGGCCATCGCCTTCGCCGCCTGGCTCTACGACAGCAGCCGCCACGCCCATGTGTTCGCCCGCCACGGGGGCACCGGCGTGGCCCTGCTGACGCTGGTGGCGGCGCTGGGCGGCGGCTACGCCGGCGTGCAGGCCAGCGCCGCCAATGCAGCCGCCCCGGCCACGGCCGGCAAGCACGCCTGGGAGCCCTACAGCAAGGCCCGCTTCGACGAACTGCGCGCCGCCGGCAAGCCGGTGTTCGTCAATTTCACCGCTGCCTGGTGCATCACCTGCCTGGCCAACGAGAAGGTCGCCCTCAGCGACGCCGGCGTGGCCGATGCCTTCCGCCAGGCCGGCATCACCTACCTGAAGGGCGACTGGACCAACCAGGATCCGCAGATCTCCGCCCACCTGGCCGAGTTCGGACGCAGCGGCGTGCCGCTCTACCTGCTCTACCCGGCCGGCGCCGGCACCGCACCGCAGGTGCTGCCCCAGCTGCTCACCCCCGCCACGGTCCTGTCCGCCATCGCCACGGCCGGGCTGGCCACCGATTCCCCCAAACTCGCCAAGGAGTAACACGATGCCTTTCGCTCTCTCCCGCCGCAGCCTGCTCAAGCTCGCCATCGCCGCCCTGCCGCTGGCCGCCGTCGGCAGCGCCCACGCCAATGCCGAGATCGGCCAGCCGGCCCCGGCCTTCACCGCCTAGGGCGCCGACGGCAAGCCGGTCAGCCTGGCCGCCTACAAGGGCAAGACCGTGGTGCTCGAATGGACCAACCACGAATGCCCCTTCGTCGTGAAGCACTACGAGAGCGGCAACATCCCGCAACTGCAGAAGGACGCCACCGCCAAGGGCGTGGTGTGGCTGCAGGTGATCTCCTCCGCCCCCGGCAAGCAGGGCCACGTAGAAGGCGCCTCGGCGATCAAGATCAACAGCTTCCGCAACGCGGCGCCGAGCGGCACCGTACTCGACCCGGACGGCAAGATCGGCAAGCTCTATGGCGCCCAGACCACGCCGCACCTGTTCATCGTCGATCCGGCCGGCAAGCTGGTGTACAAGGGCGGCATCGACAGCATCCCGTCGGCCCGCAAGGATGACATCGCCAAGGCCGACAACTACGTCAAGCTGGCCCTCGCCGACCTCGGCGCCGGCCGCCCGGTGGCCCACGCCAGCACCAAGCCCTACGGCTGCTCGGTGAAGTACGCCGACTGAAGCGCGTTCCAATGGGGCGGGCCGCCGACTACACGGCGCCCCGCCCCTCATGCATTTGAGCTGTCATCCCGCCACGGCGGGAATCAGGCCATTGGGATGATCAGTCGCCCCGCTCGCTGCGACGCTCCAGATCCTGCTCGAAGGCGGCGATGATGGCCTCTTCCCGCGTGTCGAACAGCGGCCCCGGCAAGCCAGCGTAGCTGGCCAGCGTCGGTGCCTCGGCCTCGTCGCTGGCGACATGAAACAGGAACTCCCCATCCGGCGTCGCATACACGCTGAACAGGCTGTTGGCGTACACCACCGGCAGTTCGGCCGCCAGGCTGCCGACCTCCACGTCGTAGAGTTCGCAGGCCGCTTCCAGCGCAGCTTCGTAGCTGTCCTCGAAGGGACTGTCCTGGTAGGTGTCATCGTCGATCTCCACGCCGGCCGCTTCGTACACATAGCCGCCTGCCTGGGGCACGTGCCAGATCGCGAAGTCGATATGCTGGAAAACCTTGCTCACCTGCTTGGCCATTTTTCGTCTCACTGATTGATGCGTGTTCGGGCCCGAACTATAGCAATGCCGGGCCGGCATGGCGCAGCGCGGCAAGCAGCGAATCCGGCGGCCCCTTGATACCGGTTAAAGCCCTGGCCGCCGGTCTGGTTGACAATGCCGGCCCCGATCCGAAGATGCGGAAAACAGATATGCAGACCAGACAATGGCTCGCCCTGACGCTTGGCACGCTCACGTTGCTGGCCGCGCCGGGCCAGGCGTCCTTCGCCGCCGACGCCCACCACCACGAGCACCACGGCGCCGCACCGGATACCACGCTGCACCTGAACGCCGGTGCCCAATGGGAAACCGACGCCACGCTGCGCCAGGTGATGGGCGACATCAACCGGGCCCTGGCCGACGCGCTACCGGCCATTCACCGGGAACGCTTCGGCAAGCGCGACTACGCGGCCCTCGCCGCCACCGTCGAGCGGAAGGTCGCCTACGCCGTCGAACACTGCCGGCTGGCCCCGGAGACCGACGAAATGCTGCACCTCGTCATCGCCGACATACTCGGCGGCGCGGAGATGATGCGCAGCAAGACGCCCGCCCGACGGCACGCCGGCGCCGCCCGCCTGCAGCGGGCCCTGCAGTCCTACGGCACCTACTTCCAGCACCCCGGCTGGCGCCCCGCGGCCGACTGACGAACATCACGCGCAAAAAAACCCGATGGCGCGGGGAGCGGCATCGGGTCGCACTCTGCCCCCGCCGGGCGGGGGCATCCGTCATCCTGTGGCGGATGATTACTGCATCAGCGACATGACCATCTGGGACATGCTGTTGGACTGCTTCAGCATGGAGGTGCCGGCTTGCATCAGCATCTGCTTGGAGGTCATGTTGGCGGTTTCGGAAGCGTAATCCACGTCCATGATCCGGCCCTTGGCGGCAGCCGTGTTGGTGCTCATGTTGGCCAGGTTGTTGTAGACGTGGTCGAGGCGGTTAGCCGCGGCACCCAGGGCGGAACGCACGGTGCTGACGGCAGCAATGGCGGTTTCCAGCTTGGTGATCGTACCGTTTGCGCCTGCAACGCTGGTGATGTCGGTGCCGGGGGTACCGGGGGTCGTGTAGGTACCGGATGCGGCACCCAGAGCGGTGTCCAGAGCGGTCATGTTCGTGGCCTGGTTGACGATCATCGTCTCACTGGCGCTGGCACCGATCTGGAACGTCACCGAACCGGCAATGGTGCCGCCTTTCAGCAGCTTGGTACCGCCGAAAGTCGTGTTGTTCATGATGTTGGTCAGTTCGTCGCCCAGCGAATCGTATTCCGCCTGCATCGAGGTCTGGTCATCCGAGGAGGAGGTTCCGTTGGCGGACTGGGTCGCCAGATCCTTCATGCGCTGCAGGATGTCGGTGACTTCCTTGAAGGAGCCTTCGGCGGTCTGCATCATCGAGATGCCGTTCTGCGCGTTGCGCTGGGCCACCGCCATGCCACGGGTCTGGGAGTCCAGACGGGTGGCGATCTGCAGGCCGGCCGCATCGTCCATCGCGGAGTTTACGCGGAAGCCGGTGCCCAGACGGGCCATCGAGGTGGACAGATTCTTCTGGGTCGCAGCGAGAGAGTTCTGCGAGGTCAGGGAGGCGATGTTGGTATTGAGGCTCAGCATGGCAAGACTCCTAATCTAGGTTGTTCATTCAGGGCACCCGTTCCTGCGCCCTCATCAGTCAAAGGCGACTGCCCGGCGAAAATCCTTAAATCATTTCGAGAAGATTTCCCGACAGGGAGTAGTGAGCCGCCATTCGCGCGGCCGGTCTGTCTCCCACCGGGCGCAGCATGGAAAACGGACCGGGAATGCGCGCCGTCCCCCGCGCATCGACGCCGGAACGGATCGGGGAAAAGCAGGACGCAGAGGGGCTGAAGCGGCGGAGACTAAGCCAACCCCAGCAGTGCCGAAACCCGTTCGCGGGTGAGGCCGCGGGTGGCCGGCAGCACGTCGGCCAGCGCCGCGAAGGAGGCGGTACGGGCCTCGGTCTCGAATTGGGTCGCCAGGCCGTGGACGCGCTGCGCCTCCCCGGTGTCCGGCGCCCCCACGTCGGCCGCCAGATGGATCAGCGCACTGTCGGTGGCGCTTTGCAGGGTTTCCAGCGCCTGCCCGGCGAGCACCACGGCACGCAGCGTCTGGCGCTGGGCCGCCGGGCTGTCGACCTTCCAGGTATCGGGACGGATTGCCGCCGCGTCGGCATCGATGCGCACGCGGCTGAACTGGCCGGTCGGGTAGCGCCGGCCCTCCCCCTTGACCTGCAGGCTGTCGCGCA
Organism: Zoogloea sp. JDB1; assembly: GCF_056724025.1. Lineage (NCBI taxonomy): Bacteria > Pseudomonadati > Pseudomonadota > Betaproteobacteria > Rhodocyclales > Zoogloeaceae > Zoogloea > Zoogloea sp. JDB1. The sequence continues at coordinate 2,832,870 of NZ_CM161496.1, read as the reverse complement.
CCGCCGGCCAGTCGGCTTCGGCGGCACTGAACTGCAACACGCCGTCGGCATCCACCGCCACACGCACGCCCAGGGGCGCCAGCGCAAGATCCAGGCGCCGGCCGACGACCCGTGGCGACGAACCGGGCTCGATGGACAGCCGCGCGGACAGACGGCCGCGCACGGAAAACTGCAGCGTCTCCGCCCCCGCAGCCGCAACGCCGGACGTATCCAGCCCACGCACGCGGAAACTCTGGCGGGCCTCGCCGGCGCCGACCAGTTGCAACGTGCCATCCACGCTGCCGTCCGTCGCGCTCGGGCGGGTCTGCCAGAAATCGGCAAAGCGCTGCAATTGCGGCTGCACACCGGTGCCGGACATCTGCTGTCCGGCCAGCGCGTCCCCGACGCCTTTCTTCAGGTCGGCGAGCAGCACTTGCGCGCGGCCGGTGAAGGCCTGGGTCAGCTGCAGCGCGGAAGCCTGCCGGTTGAGTCCTTCCCGCTGGCCAAAACCGCGGTCGCCCGTGAGGGCGAGGATCGGCGTTGACGACGCCGGCCCCGCATCACGCCCCGACGCCGGCGTGGCCGACGAGCGCGGCGCGGCGGCCACACCGGCCGCCGTCGTGCCGCGGGCCTGGATGGCGGAGATCTGCATCGATGCCGCCATCGATCAGATCACGTCGAACAGGGACAGCTGACTGACCCGCGCATAGGCCTTCTGCGTGGCCTGCGCCGCCTGGGTGTAGCCATTGAGCTTGATCACCGCGTCGCCATAGTCGAGCTGCCCGAGGTCGATCAAGGCCTGCTGGTTGGACAGGCTGACGTTGGCGAAATTGCCGTCCAGGGTTTCGAGAATGTTCTGCATGCCGCCCAGATGGGCGATCTTGCTGCTGAACTGGCCCATCGTCGTATCGATGGTGTCGAGGGTAGCGGTCAGTTGCGCCCGCGTCGCCGGCACATTGGCGCTCGCCCCCGGGGCGCTCAGTGCGCTGCCCGTAGCTTCCAGCTGGTTGAGCATCGCGGCCATCTCTTCGACGGTCACATTGGCGCTCTGCGTCACGCCGTTGCCGACGGCCACCTGCTGCTGCCCCAGATTGCCCTGGTAGCTGTAGCGGGAGCCGGCGGGCTGGGTCGCGTCATAAACGATGGGCTGCGTCGAGGTCTTGGTGCCGGAGAAGAGGTAGCGCCCTTCCTGATCCCTGGCGTTGGCGCCGTAGAACAGGCTGTCGCCGATCGCCTTGAGGGACGACGTCATGGCGGCCACGTCTTCCGACGAGTTGGCCCCGTCAAGGGCCCACACCATCAGGTCGCGGGCGCTCATCATGTCCGAGTTCATGCTGTCCAGGCTCACCTCGTTCTGGCTCAGGCGGACCTTCAGCGCACCGATATTGTCGCGATACTGCTTCACCGCGGACTCCTCCCGGTTCAACCGGGAAAGGCGCACATCGGTGATCGGATCGTCGGACGGAAGCAGCAGTTTCTGCCCCGTGGACATCTGCTGCATGACCGTCTCGAGCCGGGATGAAGCCGTCTGCAGCGTGCTGCTCATCGTGCTGTGATACTGGGTGGTGGATATGCGCATCGCTGGCCTCACTGGTTTTCAAGGGACTGGGTCGGCGCCGCCGCCACGTTCTGGTGCCGTTCCAGCTCGGCCACGGCATGTTCGACGATGGTCTCCGCCGACGCCGACAGGCCCGTAAAGCGGCACCCAACCACGTACTGCTGACCGAGCAGGAAGGTGTGCAGAAGCCGCCGCGAGCGGACTTCGAGTTCGGTCAGGAAGCTGCGCCCCGAACCGAGCTCGACCCACACGCGCGGCAGACGCCGCCCAACGTAGAGCAGCGTGGCCTGCGTCGGCGATGCGCGCAGTCCGATGCCGCCGCGGGCGAGATCGTCCACGCCCAGCACGCGGAGCCGCCCCCCCAAGGTGAACTCGGCCATGAAGGGCAGGCCGACCGGCGCCTGCACCCGAGTGTAGCGCCGCCGCTGGACGAAGGCCGGCTCGACACTCTCCGGGCTGCCATCCGGGTCGGCGGGCAAGGACGAAGGGCCGGGCATCCGTCAGCCCAGCATCGACAGCGTGGCGTCGAACAGATCGTTGGCCACCGCGATGACCTTCATGTTCGACTTGTACATCTGCTGGTACTGGACCAGGTTCATCGCCTCTTCGTCCTGGTTGACGCCGCTGGTGGACGCCCAGCTGTCCTCGCTCTGGCTGCGCACCGTCTGGGCCGTCTTGAGGGAAGTCTGGTTCTGCTGGCTGCTCATGCCCAGCTTGCCGACCAGCTGCGTCACCGCGTCGCCGAGGCTCACCGTCCCCAGCGATGCCAATGCCAGCGGCGCCTGCTGAATGGCAATCACCTGCTTCAGGTTGGCGCTGTCGCCGGGCAGGCTGGGATCGGACGAAAAGCCGAGCGCCTGAGCGGAAATGGACGAATCGACCCGCAGCATGCCGGTCACGCTGCTCGCATCGAAGATGAACAAGGGTTTGCCGGGGCTGCCGTCCATGCCATAGCCGGCCTGCAACTGGGTGTTGATGGCCGACGACATCTGGCTCGCCATGTCGGTGATCGACTGCATGGTCGGCACCAGCACGCCACGCTCCAGCTCGTCCAACCCGCCCAGCTGGCCGCCCAGACCGCTGACCGGCAGCTTGAAGCTCTCCTTCGCAAAATTCACGCTGAGAATCTGCGAGCCATCCACCTTGGTGCTCACCCCCAGCGTGGCGGCAATACCGCCGACGACCAGCGGTTGGCCGGATCGCAGGGACACGCTGCGCGTGCCGTCGTTCTGGTCCACCACCTGCACGCCGACCAGGCTGGCCAGCGAATCGACCTTCTGATCCCGCTCGTCGATCAGGCCCGAGGCATTGACCCCGCTGGCCATGGCAGCGGAGATCTGCTTGTTCAGCGTCGCAATGTCCGTCGACAGCGTGTTGACCTGGCCGACCGCCGCGGTGCGCTGCTGCTGTACCGACGCGCGCTGGTTGGACAGCACCTGGTTGAGGCTGTTGAAGCGTTGGGCCATCGCCTCCCCGGTGGTGATCACCTGCTGGCGCAGCGGGCTCGACGTGGGGTCCACGCTGGCCGCGTTAAGGGCGCTGAAGAAGGCATCCAGGCCGCTGTTGAGGCCGGCGGTCGAGTCGCCCATCACCTGCTCCAGCTGGGTCAGGTAGGGCTGGGTGACGGTGTACTGGCCGAGGCTGGTCGCGGCCCGCCACATCTGCTGGCTCTTGTAGCTGTCGGCAAAGCGCGTCAGCGCCGACACCTCGACGCCACTGCCGGCGGACAGGCCGCTGTTGGCCGGCTTGAGGGCGGTCAGCAGCACGCCCTGCCGGGTGTAGCCGGGCGTCATGATGTTGGCGGTGTTCTGGCTGGTCGCGTTGAGGGCGACCTGGGCGGCCAGGCTGCCGGACAGTGCGTTGTTGATGATGCTCATGGGCAGGCGGTTCCTGTGTCGGGGCGGCGCAGATGCGACAGCCCCTTTCTCACGGAAAGGCGACCACTCAGGGCCGCGGCTTAAACGGGATGGCGGCGGGAAGCGGGCCGGCAGAGACGGGCCGCGCCCCGGTGCCGCCGGCCGCCGGGCTGCGTGCGTCGGGCTGCAACTGGGCGAGGATCGCGTCGGCCACGCCGAAGGCGCGCTGCCCGGCGAGCACGTCGGCCAGCTTGCCATCGGCGATCTCCAGCATGTCCTGGTTGATGTGGCTCTGGAACATGCTGTCCTCGTCGGCCATCTCCCGCGTCACGCTGCGCATCTGCTTGAGCATGTCGGCGATGAAGAAGGATTCGAACTTCTCGGCGGCGGCCACCACGCGGGCGCGCTCGGCGTCTTCGCCGCCGGCGCCGCGCGGCAGGTCGAGGGTCTGCTCGGCCGCCGTCGGGGCCACCGATGAAGACAGGGCTGGATTCAGTTTCACGGGCCTCTCCTAGATGACGATCAGTTCGCCGTCGATGGCGCCCGCTTGGTCGAGGGCCTGCAGGATCGCCATCACGTCGTCGGGATTGGCGCCGATGCTGTTCACGGTGTCGATGATGGCCTGCAGGCTGACCCCGGACGGCCACTTGAACATGCGTCCGCCGCTCTGCTCCACCTTCACCTGGGACTGGGGCACCACCGTCGTCTGGCCGCGCCCGAAGGGGCCCGGCTGGCTGACCTGCGGCATCTCGGAGATGACGACCTTCAGCGAACCGTGGGAGATCGCCGCGGCACGCACGCGCACCCCTTCCGAGATCACCACGGTGCCGGTACGCGAATTGAAGATGACCTTCGGGCGGTTCTCGCCGATCTCCACCGGCAGCGTCTCCAGGTCGGCCACGAAGGCGACCCGGCGGGTCGGGTCGGGCGGTGCGATGACGTCCACGCTGGTCGCATCGCGGGTGCTGGCGAGCTGCCCGTAGCGGCGGTTGATCGCCTCGACGATATTGGTCGCGGTGCGGAAATGGGGGCGCTTGAGGCTCAGGCGGATCGTCGGCTGAGTGTCGAAATCGCTCTCGATCTCCCGCTCGACGGTGGCGCCGTTGGGAATGCGCCCGGAGGTCGGGCTGTTGACCGTCACGCTGGAGCCGCTGGCTCCCTGCGCGGCGACGCCGCCGACCACCAGCTGGCCCTGGGCCAGCGCGTAGATCTCGCCATCCGCGGCGCGCAGCGGCGTCAGCAGCAGCATGCCGCCGCGCAGGCTCTTGGCGTCCCCCATCGACGACACCGTGATGTCGAGCTGCTGGCCGCGCCGGTAGCCCGGCGGAAAGACCGCGCTGACCATCACCGTCGCCACGTTCTTCAGGCGCGAGGCGTTGCCTTCCGGCGGCTTGATGCCGAACTGCTTGAGCATGTTGCTCACCGACTGGCTGGAAAACTTGACCTGGGTGCTGTCGCCGCTGCCTTGCAGGCCGACGACCAGACCGTAGCCGAGCAACTGGTTCTCGCGCACGCCCTCGACGCTGACCAGCTGGCCGAGAGCCTGGGCGGCATGCACCGCGGGGACGGGAAGGAGCAGCGCGGCGGCAAGGCCGAGCAGGCACAGACAGGCTTTCATGGGCGGACTCTCAGAAAGGACTCCAGGGGCTGTTGAAGAAGCGGCTCAGCCAGCCCGGTTCGTTGGCGTCGGCCAGCGTGCCACGCCCGGAATAGGCGATGCGCGCATTGGCGATGCGCAGGGACGAGACCCGGTTCTCGGTGTCGATGTCGGACGCGCGCACGTAGCCGGCCAGGCGCAGCAGTTCCTCGCCCTGGTTCAGGTACAGGCTCTTCTCGCCACTGACGCGCAACAGGCCGTTGGGCAGCACTTCCTGCACGATGACGGTGATCGCCCCCTGCAGAGTGTTCTGCTGGCGGCTCGACGCGTTGCCGGCGAAATTGCGGTTGGCGTCGAAGCCGAGGCCGGTGCTCTTCACCGCCTTGCCGAACAACGTGACCGGCGCCAGCGTCGCCCCGCTCTTCTTGTCGATGGCGGTATCCGCCGACTTGCTGGCCTGGGTGGTCTCTTCCAGTTGCACGGTCAGCACATCGCCGGGACGGAAGGCACGGCTGTCGGCGGTGCTGGCCCACGGTTGCTCGCCGGAGAAGACGCCGCCGGCCCGCGCCTTGCGCGCAGCCGGAACCGGAATATTCGGCCGGGCACCGTCGTCGAGCGGCGGAATCTGCGCCGGCTGGATCGCCGCGCACGCGGCCAGCAGGCCGGCAGCGCAGGCGGCCAACCCGTTCCGGATACGTGGCAGGGCGTGGGCGGCGGACATCTCAGCGGGTCGCCTGGGCGAGGTTCTGCATCATGTTGTCGGCGGCGGACAGCACCTTGGTGTTCATCTCGTAGGTCCGCTGCGCGGCGATCATGTCCACCATCTCCTCGACGACCTGCACGTTGGAGCCTTCCAGCGATCCCTGCTTGAGCTTGCCGAGGCCTTCCTCGCCGGGGTTGGCCTCGGTCGGCGCGCCGCTGGCGGTGGTCTCCTGGTAGAGGTTCTCGCCGAGGGCCAGCAGGCCGGCCGGATTGACGAAGTTGGACAGGGTGATCTGCCCGACCTCCTTGGCCGTGGCGGAGCCGGACTGGGTGATCGACACTGCGCCGGTGTCGCTGATGGTCACCGAGGTGGCGTCGGCGGGGATGGTGATCTCCGGCTGCAGCGGGCGGCCCTGGGTATTCACCAGCTGGCCTTCGGCACTGACCTGCAGCTGACCGGCGCGGGTGTAGCCGATCTCGCCGCTGGGCTGCAGCACGCGGAAGAAGCCCTTGCCGAGGATGGCCACATCCAGCGGCTGGCTGGTGGTCTGCAGGCTGCCGGTGGTAAACACCTTCTGGGTGCCGACCAAGCGCGTACCGTTACCCAGCTGCACGCCCACCGGCGAACTCGCGCCGGTGTTGTTGCCCTGGGTGCCGGGCTGGCGGTCCACCTGATAGAACATGTCCTCCATGACCACCCGGTCGCGCTTGAAGCCGACGGTGTTCACGTTGGCGATGTTGTTGGCGATGGCCTGGAGCTTGGCATCCTGGGCCTGCACGCCGGTCTTGCTGATCCACATGGCGGGATTCATGGTCTTTTTCCTTTATTCGGAGATCAGGTGATTGCCGCTGGCGGCCATCGAGTCGGCCGACTTGAGCAGGCGCATCTGGATTTCGAATTCCCGGTTGAGGCTCATGGTCGCCACCATTTCCTCCACCGCCGAGACGTTGCTGCTTTCCAGGTGCTTGCTGCTGACCGTCACCGTTTCATCGGTTGGCAGGGCCGCGCCGTTGCGGGCGACGATCAGGCCGGCTTCGTTCTTGGTGAGCTGGGCGGCGTCGGCGCGCACCAGCTTCAGGCGGTCCACCGGCTGCATGTCGCGCTGGCCGGGAGACAGCACGGAGATCGTGCCATCGGTGGCGATCTCCACCTGGCTGTGCGGCGGCAGTACGATCGGGCCGTCGTCGCCGAGCACCGGGTGACCGTTGGCGGTCAGGGCCCCGTCGCCGTCGACGGCCAGGTTGCCGGCCCGGGTGTAGGCCTCGCCGCCCTGCCAGCGCACCGCCAGCATGCCCTCGCCGCTGATCGCCACATCCAGGTCGCGGCCGGTCTCGCGCACACCGCCGCCGCGCATGTTGAGGCTGTTGGCCTGCAACTGGCTGAAGTGGCGGCTGTCGTAGCCGTAGCCCGGCACCGCCTGGCTGGTGGCCAGCTCCATATCGGCCCGGAAGCCGCTGGTGTCGGCGTTGGCCAGGTTGTTGGCCCGCACCTGCTGGGCGTGCAGGGCACGCTCGGCGCCGCTCATGATGGTGTAGATCAGCGCGTCCATGGCTTAGATCGCCTGCATCAGGTTCTGCATCATCTGGCTCTGCGCCGAGATCACCTTGGTGTTGGCCTGGTAGTTGCGCTGGGCCGTCATCAGGCTGACCAGCTCGCCGGTGAGTTCGACGTTGGACTGCTCCAGCGCACCGGCACTCAGCTTGCCGGCCAGGCCGCTGCCCGGTGTGAAGAACAGCGGCGTGCCGGACTCGCTGGACATGATCCAGCTGGTCCCGCCGGCCGGCGTCAGCGAGCCTTCATCGGGAAAGGTCGCCAGCGCGATGGTGCCGGCGCGCTGCTTCTGGCCATTGCTGTACTGGACCATGACACCACCGTCCTCTGCGATCTGGACACTGCTCAGGGAGCCGGACGCGTAGCCGTTGGCGGCGTTGGCGCTGGTGGTGGCCTCGCCGGCAAACTGGGTGGAGCCGGCGTAGTCGATGTTCACCGTCAGTGCGTCAGCGCCGGCGGGCGTACCGAGGGCCAATGCGACCGGCGCAGCCGGCGTGGAGAGCTGGCCATTGACGTCAAAATGCAGCGTGGTCGTCGTGGCCGGCAGCACCGCCCCGTCGAAGCTGTAATGAACGGTCACTTCACTGGTCGCCGACTTGACGAAATACTGGGTCACGCTGTGCTGGGTACCGAGGGAGTCGTACACCATCGAAACCATCGAACCGTTGAAGGTCTGCGGATCGGCTGCGTCGAAGGGCGTCACCGTCGGCGCGCTCCAGTCGGCCGACATGTTGGCGACGTACTGCAGTTTGTCAGTGGCATTGGCTGCCATCTGGCTGGCCGGCACCTTCAGATCGCCCATCGCGCCGAGGCTGGTACTCCCCGGCAGCGCCGCATAACCCTGCACGTGGCGCCCGGAACCATCGACCACGTATCCGTCCTTATTGACCGAAAAAATCCCCACGCGGCTGTAGAGGGACTGGCCGGACATATCCTTGCTGACGAAGAAGCCACGCCCGAGGATCGCCGCGTCCATGCCGCGTCCGGTGCTCTGCACACCGCCACCGACAGCGATGCTCTGGGTCTGAGACGAAACGGTTGCCCCCGTGGCTTGGGAGCCGGCGTACTCCGACGCGAAATCGGCACGGCTCGACTTGAAGCCGTAAGTGCCCGAGTTTGCAATGTTGTTACTGATGGTATCCAGCTGGGTGTTGACTGCGTTGATGCCGGACAGGGCGATTTCGAAGCTCATGATGGATTCCTTATGACGGACTATTCGTTGGGCACGGTCGGAAAACTCAACCTGCGGGACTGTTGAAACCGGTGATCGCCGACGACGCGACCTCGCCGACATTGGTGACCTTCAGGACCACCCCCGAACTGCCGGAGACACGGACGCTCTCCAGTTTGCCGGCGATGTCCACCGCCGGCGTCTCACCGCCGGCGGTTTTGACCGCAATGCTGTAACGGCCGGGCGCAAGGCCCAGGCTGGCCGGATCGAGACTGAAAGTGTTCACGCCCACACCACGGCTGCCGAGAGCCACGCTATGAGCCTGGCCCAGCGCATCGGTCAGCACGAGACTCGTCGCAGCGCTGCCGCTGGCCAGTTCGAAGCGGCCGTTGAGGGCCTGGTTGCCGAGCTCCACGCTGTCGCTGCGCACCGTCACGTCGCTGCCGATGCGCGCGCCGAGCAGCAGGGTCTGCAGGCCGTCCATCTGCGTCGCGGCGCTCTTGCCCTGGCTGACCAGGGACTGCAGCGCCGAGGTCTGGCTGAGCTGGCTCAGCTGGGTCACGAACTGGGAAGGATCCTGGGGATTGAGCGGATCCTGATTCTTGATCTGGGCCACCAGCAGCGTCATGAACATGTCGTCGCTGACGCCGAGCCCGTTGCTCTTGACGGCAGCGCTGTCGCTGGCGGTGCTGGTCGCGCTGGTGGAGGAATTGAAAACGGCACTCATCTCAACTCTCCCCCATCCGCAGCAGGGCCTGCTGCATGCCCTTCACGCGGCCGAGCACTTCCACATTGGTCTCGAAGGCGCGGGAGGCTTCCATCATGTCGGTCATCTCGGCCACCGAGTTGACGTTGGGATAGAACACCATGCCGTCCTCGTTGGCCTGGGGATTGCCGGGCTCGTACACCTTGCGCACCGGCTCGCTGCTCTGCACCACGTCGAGCACGCGCACGCCGGCCACTGCCGGCTGGCCGTCCGCGCTGCCCTGGTAATAGGTCGCGAAAACCGGCTTGCGGGCGTGATAGGTCTTGTCCTCGCTGGGCGCGGCGGTCTGGGCGTTGGCCAGGTTGCTGGCCACCGTGTTGAGGCGCAGGCTCTGGGCGGTCATGGCCGCTCCGGCGATCTGCGCGATGCTTCTGAACGACATGGCTTATTGCCCCTCGATGACTCGGGCCAGGCCCTTGAGTTTCATGTTGATAAAGCTCAGGCTGGTCTGGAAATCCGACGCGTTCTGGGAGAACGCCGCCTGCTCGACGCCCAGCTCGACGGTGTTGCCGTCGGCGCTGGCCTGGTTGGGCACCCGGTAGCGCAGCTCGGCCGCATCGCCGCCCGCCGCGCCGCCCTGCCCCGCGACGGCCTCGCGGAGGCTGGCCGCGAAGTCCACGTCGCGCGCCTGGTAGCCCGGCGTGTTTTCATTGGCGATGTTGGATGCCAGAATCCTCGTCCGCTCGGCACGCAGCTTCAGCGTGTCGGCGTGGACTCCGAGAGCCTTGTCGAAATCGATACTCATGCGTTTTCCCCCCACAACTAGATCCGTGATCAATTCCTTGCTGGCCGCCGCGCTGGCCACCGGCATGGCCGCAGCCCGGGCCGACACCACCGGCGACGTGGCGCGGGCAGCGCGCCAGTTCCTCAGCGCCGAAGCGGTGCGCCTGGGGCTCGTCGAGCCGCAGTTCGCCATCGAGGTGGTCGGCAGCCCGCCGAAGGCCCAGCCCTGCGCCAGACCCGTCAGCGTCGAACCCGCCGACACCCAGTTCCCGTCGCGCATGCGCTTCGTCGCGAGCTGCGCGGCGGCGGGCTGGAGCGAGACATACACGGTGCGCGCCGAGCTCAGCGCCCAGGTCGTGGTGGCCGCCAGCCAGCTCAACAGCGGCCAGCCCATCGTCGCCGACGACCTGCGGCTGGAGCGGCGCACGCTGGTGAGCCTGCAGGACGCGCTTTCCGACCCGGCCGCGCTCGTCGGCATGGCCAGCCGGCGCGCGCTGCGGCCGGGGCAGCTGGTGGACCGCCGCGCACTGGTCGCCGCGGTGCTGGTGCGCCGCGGCGCCAGCGTGACCATCGTGGCGCGCAACCAGGGCATCCTGGTCAGCTCGACCGGCGAAGCCACCGAGGCAGGGCACCGCGACGACGTGATCGGCGTGCGCAACAGCGCCACCGGCCGGGTGATCCGGGCGCGGGTGACGGGCGCGAACGAAGTGGAACCTGTCGGCATCGTTCAGTCCCCCGACTGAAGCCGGGCGGCGATGCGCGCCAGCTTGGCCCCGTATTGGGGATCGGTGGCGTAGCCACCCTGGGCCAGGCCACGGGCGTAAGCTGCGACGTCGTTGCCAGTGTTGAGCGCCCCCTTGTATCGGGGGTTGTCGAGCAGCAGGCGGCCGAAATCGCGGAAGGCCTCGCCGGGATTGGCGTAGCTGCGGAAGCGCTCGGTCCGGGTCAGCTTCGCGCCGCCTTCGTATTCGGTGGTGGCGATGCTCGCGCTGCCGCCCTGCCAGGCCCCGCCGGCTTTGATGCCGAACAGGTTGTGGGTGTCGCCGCCGTCGGACTGGCGGATCGGCCGCTGGCCCCAGCCCGACTCCAGCGCGGCCTGGGCGGCGAGGATGTCCGGCGACACGCCGAGGCGGCGCCCGGTCTCGGCGGCCAGCGGCGCGATGGCATCGAGGAAGGCGCGGCTATCCGCCGGCAGCCCGTCCTGCTGGATGCCGGCGCTGGCCGGTTCGGGCTCAGCAGCCGGCGCCATGCCCTGGCGGGCCAGATAGGCACGCGCCGCCGCATCCAGACCCATGACGGCGCCGCTGTCGCCACCGCCGTTCTCGATGAAGTCCGTCACTTCCCGGTTCACATCGCGCATCAGCGCGGCGAAGTCGCCCTTGCCGGCACCGCCGGTGGGCAGCGCGATGTCGTCGGCGATGACGTCGAAGGCTGCGCCACTGCGGAAGACGGCGTCAGGCCGGAGCATAGACATCGTCTCCGTCCTTGAGTACGCGCTGCATGATCTCGTGCTGATCCATCAGCAACTGGCCGTTGCGTACATTAAGGGCCTTGCACTCGCGCACCAGCGCACCCAGCCTGCTCCAGCCGGCCTGGGCCGCGCTGCGCTGACTCTCGGGCAAGCGGGCCAGCAGTGCCGTGACGGCCTCGGCGGGCGGCATCCCCTTCAGCGCGGCGGCAAACACCCGCAACAAGCCGTTGCGCTCCTGGCGCCGCGCGTCGAGGGTGTTGCACAGCGCGACGATCTCGTCGGCGAGCCCCGCCAGCCGGCCGCTGTCGTGGCGCAAGGCCGCGTCGAACTGCGCGTCGAGCCGTTCCTGCAGCCGCTCGTAGTCGACCACGTCCGCGCGCACGCCGGCGGCGAGGCGGAGCAGCGCCTGGGCAGGCGTGGGGGGCTGCATCGGCTGGGTCATGAGCGGCTGCCGTGGTAGCGGTCGATCAGGCCCGCCAGCTTGCTGGCGTCGAAGGGCAGCTCGCCCTTGGCCAGGGCGTCGCGCAGGGCGTCCACCTTGGCCCGGTCGATCTCGGGCATGGCCTGCAGGGCTTCCTTGGCCTGTAGCAGCGCCGCCGACTGCAAGGGCGCCTGTTCGGCGGCGCTGGCGGTAGGGGCGACGGCGGGCACGTTGGCGACCGGCGCGACCTCGGAGGTCGCAGCGGCGGAAGTCATCGGGATGGAAGGACCGGAAATCTTCATTCGGGACTCTCTGGGTTTGGTTCGCATGGGCTTAGCGGGCAGCGCCCTCCAGCAGGCTGCGCACGTCGGCACCCTGACGGGCGGCGCCGGCTTCGCCGGCACGGGGCAGGCCTACGTTCACACCGTCGATCAGCGGGGCCACCGCGGCAGGCATGCCGAAGGTGGCGGACAGGCTACGGGCCTGTTCGCTGCTCAGGATCAGCAGTTCGATACGGCGGTTCACCGCCGCACGGGGGTTCTTCGGGTCGAGGGGCGCCCGGTCGGCCATGCCGACCACCTGCAGCACGCTGTCCGGACGCATACCGCCGGCGAGCAGGTTGATGCGTGCGCGCATGGCCCGTTCGTTGGACAGGGTCCAGTTGGAATAGGCCGACGGGCCGGCATCGGCGTACTGCATGGCGTCCGTGTGGCCGAGGATCAGCATCTGGTTCTCGATGCGCGCGAACAGCGGCCCCATCTTGCGCAGCAGCGCACGGAAGGGCTCGCTGGGCAGCGCCGAGCCGCGGGCGAACATACCGCGCTGGTCGGTGTCGTGGAGCATCACGCGCAGGCCCTGGGCGCTCACCTCGGTGAGCAGGTTGCCGGCCAGGCCGGTGTCGGCGCTCAGACGCTTCACCACGTCGGCCAGCTCCTGCATGTCGGACGCGGTCTCGAAGCGGGTCTTCGACAATTGCGGCTCGCGCCCGGCCTGGCCATCGCCATTGGAGCGCAACTTGCCGTTGGGATCGTCGCCGCGATCCGGCACCGGCAGGCGGTCGATCAGACTGCCGCGCGGCCCGCCCACCGCCTCCGGGCTGCGGCCGGCGCCGTCTTCCATGAACTCGCCGCTGGCCGTGCGGGTGATGTCGGCCAGTTGCTCGGCATTGCGGGCGGCCATCACCCACAGCACCAGGAACAAGCACATCAGCGCCAGGCAAAAGTCGGCAAAGGCGACTTTCCAGGCGCTGCCATGGGCTTCTTCGTCGTGCTTGCGGGAAACCCGCTTGACGACGGCCTCGCCGTGCTTCTTGTCGGCCAGACTAGGCATTCGCGCGTGCTCCGCCGCGTCGCTGCATCACCGCGTCCGGATCGCCGCTGAGGGCGTTGATCCAGCTTTCCAGCTCGGCGAAGCTCGGCTTGATGTTGAGCTGCACCAGGCGCCGGCCGGCGTCGATGGCCAGCAGCGCCGGCTTGCCCGACACGTGGGTGACCAGCACCACCTTGACGCATTCGAGGGCCGACAGCTCCCGCGTGACGACCTGCTTCATCATGTTGGCGATGGGGTCGAGCAGGCCGTAACAGAAGAAGATGCCGATGAAGGTACCGACCATCGCCGCAGCCACGCGCTCGGCGATCTCGGCCGAGTTGGCACCTTCGCCGACCGTGTTCATCGCCATCACGATGCCCAGCACCGCCGCCAGGATGCCGAAGCCCGGCATCGCCTCGGCCACCTTCGACAGAGACTTGGCGGGCTGGCCGAGTTCGTCGTGAATGGATTCCAGCTCCTGTTCGAGCACACCTTCCAGTTCGTGGGCGTTGATCTTGCCCATCGCCATCAGGCGGAAATTGTCCACGATGAAGGCCAGCAGCTTCGGCTCTTCGAGGATCAGCGGATAGTTGCTGAACAAAGGGCTGTTGTGGGGCTCTTCCACGTGGGCGTCGAGGGCCTTGAGGCCACCGGCCGCCGTCTGCAGCAGCTCGTACATGAGCAGCAGCAGCTGGCGCTGGAATTCCCGCCCCTGCTTGCGGCTGGTGACGATCTGGCGGATCTGCAGCCAGGTCTCGGCCAGCACGTGGCGCGGATTGCCGAGCACCAGCGCACCGACGGCCGCGCCGCCGATGATCAGCAGCTCGACCGGCTGCCAGATGACCTTGAGGATGCCGCCACCGAGCACGAAGCCGCCGAAGACGGTGCCGAGAACGATGGCGATGCCGATGAGTTGTTGCATATGCGTTGCTCCGTCGGACCGGCGTTCAGTGTTGCAGGCACGCCCGCATCTTGCGGAGCGCCCCCTTGTTGATCTGGCAGACCCGCGCTTCGGTGAGGTCGAGCACCGTCGCGATCTCCTTCAGGCTCAGGTCGAATTCGTAGTACAGCTGAATCACCCGCTGCTCGCGTTCGTCGAGAGCCCGCAGGGCCTGCTCGATGCTGCGCCGGCGCACCAGCTGGACCTCCGGCGACGGGCCGTCGGCGGACAGGCTGCCCATCTCCTGCAGCACCTCGTCGAAACTGACCAGCACTTCGGCGTTCTCGGCGAGCAGGAACTCCTGATAGCCCTCCGGGCTCAGGCCGAGGGCCTGCATCACCTCTGCCTCGCTCGGCTCGCGGCCGATGCGGCGACTGAGGGCGCGGATGCCGTCGCGCAGACGGTGGCTTTCCTGGCGCACACTGCGCGGCCGCCAGTCCTGGCGGCGCAGCTCATCGAGCACCGCGCCGCGCACGCGCATCGACGCATAGGCGCCGAACTTCTCGTCGGGCGTACCGTAGCGGCGCAGGCAGTCCAGCAAGCCGAGCAGGCCGATCTGCTCCATGTCCTCGCGCTCCATCGCCGCGCCGATCTGGGAGCGCAGCTGACGCACGATGCGCTTCACCAGCGGCACGTACTGCAGCAGGTAGCGCTGTTCGACGGCACCGCCCTGCAGTTCGGCGTAACCTGCATACATGTCCATGGCCGCTTACTCGATGATCAGCTTGCTGACCATCGCCTCGACGAAGGGCTTTTCGCCGTGTTCGCGGGCATAGCGGTCGTTGAAGGCGCGGTTGATGTTGGCGGCGAACTCCTCGAGAGTCATCGCCGCGGCCTTTTCCTGGGAGTAACGGGACAGCTCCATCACCGCCACGCTGCGCAGCAGCGGCAGGTGTTCCTTGGTGGTCTTCTCGCTCTTCAGCGGGGTCTTGAAGACCAGGTCCATCGCCAGGTAGTGGCTCATCGATTCGCCGGTACGCCCGCGCAGCATGACGATCACCTTTTCCAGGTTGACGTAGCGGTACTCCTGCGGATCGATGGCCGGCGCAGCTTCGACCTTGGTGGCGCCGTCCTGCGGCCGCAGCAGCCACCAGGCCGCACCGGCGCCGACGCCTGCGGTCAGCACCAGGGCGCCCACCAGCAGGAGGGTTCGGTTCAGTTTGCTCATCTCTTTCATTCCTCGTTGCGGGCCAGACGGAAGGACTGACGTTCAGCCTCGGCCTCGGCATCGCCGAGGGCACGGCCCGGGTTCTGCTCGGCCTGGGCTTGACGCTGCCGCTGGCGTTCGCCGTCGCCCTGGCCCTGCCCCGGGCGGGAGGCGCTCGCGTCGGCCACTTGCACTGTCACGTCGCCGGAATGGCGCTGGCCGAGGTTGTGGCGCAGGTTGTCGCTGATGTCCTGCAACTGGCGCAGCACCTCGTTGTGGGTGGCGCTGAGATTGATCTGCAGCGCACCGTCCTGGTGGCGGATGGCGATCTCGATGCTGCCCATGCGCGGCGGCTCCAGGCGGATCACCGCGCTGTCGATGCCCCGCTCGGAGGCAAACTGCAGACGCTCGCCCAGGGCCTGCATGAGGGGCTGGCGCCATTGGTTCGCGTCGCCGTTGGGCAGGCGCAGCGCTGCGTCCGGACTGCGTGCGGAGGCCGGATCGGCGCTGCCGATCGGTGGCATGGCCGTCGGCTGCGGTTGGTCCACGCCGTCAACCAAGGCAGAACGCCCGGTCTCCGCGGCACTTCTCCCAGACATTGCAGCCGGCGCCGCGGCGCCGGCGGACACTCCTGCCACAGCCGCGGGCAAGGCGCGACTCGAGGACATCCAATCCGGTTGTTCATCCGTCCGCGACGGATGCCCGATCTCCTCCTGAACGGCGCCCGGCGCTACCACCTGCATGGCAATGACACCGGGCCGCTCGGGCACGGGCGGCACGAAAGGGGATACGCCGGCCGCGGCAGCTGGCCGTGCGATACCCAGGCGCAATCCATCCAGCCCGTCCGACGATGCCGAACGCCGAATCGCCCCCGGAATGGCACCCTGCGTTGCATCCGAAGCCACATCGACATCCGCCCCCACAGGCGCGGGCAGCCCCGCGCCGGATGCGCCGGGCACAAGTGCAGGCAGTGCGATGCTCATGAACGATCGTCCGTCCGGCGACGCCGAACGCGTGGGCTCTCCTGGGTCAGCATCCGGCCTGGCAACCTGCTCCTGGGCGCCCCCCGGCTGCTCGGGTATGGGCTGCCCGATGCCGGACGCGCCAACCGCAACCACCGGCTGTGCGGTACTCGAAAGCAGTCCATCCGGCCCATCCGTCAACGCCAAGCTCGCGCTCTTCTCCAGGACCGCCCCCGGCACGGCAATCCGCGCTGTAGCAACATCGGACCGTTCGGACACGGGCTGCGTAGTGGGCAGTACGGCCTCCGCCGGCGCGGCAGCTTGCTCGGACGCGGTCCGGAACATCGACGGGAGAGGACGCGGCGTCCCCTGCCCCGTCGCGAGCACGAGCGCCAGCGGCTGGCCGACGACGGCTGTCGTCGTGATCCCTACCGGCTCAGATACAGCCACGTCCGCTGTCGCCAAGGACAGCACTGCCAGCGGCGCGGCCTGCGACGGCGACATGAGTGCCATCAGCACGACAGGCGCGCCCTGGGCCACAGACGACCGGGTCTCATCCTCAGACGGCTCAACGCTGGCGCCGTGTCCGTCCGCCCGGTCGTCGGCAAGCACGCCGACGGCATCCGGCAGCTCGGCCAGACAGGCCTGCAGTGCAGCGTCGAAGGGGGTGTCATTCCCGACATCGCCGACGATTGCGGCAGTCGTCGGCAGCCCCGCATTGGCCGCCGCGACCGCCCCCATCGGCAGCAGGACGGACTGACCATCGGCAGACATGGCGATACTCATGCGCGCGGCTCCGACAAGTCGTAGTCGGTCAATGCGTAAGCCATCCAGCCGTCCCGATGGGTGCACATCTCCGCCAGCCGCCGGCCGATGCGGACTGCCTCATCGGCGCAGGCTTCGCGGGCCAGGCCATGCACGGCGGCCAGCGCATCCACGGCCTGCCGCTCGGCACTGCTGAGCGGAAAGCCGGTGCGGAAGCTCTTCAGCAGCGCGGCGATCTCGCCGTCGATGCGCCCGACCGCCGCCCACTGGCGGGCCGCCGTCGCAGCCCGCAAGCGGGTGGCCAGCGCGGCCAGAAGGTCCAGCCGTTCAGCCATGACGGGCCTGCATGCCTTCCCAGCCGCTGCGCAGCGTGTTCAGCAGCCCGACCACCTCGTCGATGATGCCGACATCCAGCGCCACGCCCGCCTGGTACAGGCGCTGCCCGCAGTAGGCGTAGAGCTGGTCCAGGCTGGCCACCACGTCGCTGCCCGAGTCGAGGTCGAGCGCGCTCGCCAGCCCGTTGAGCATGCCCAGGGCCCGGTCGAGGCTGTGGGCCTTCTGCTCGTAGCGCCCGCCCTCGATGTGGGCGCGGGCGCGGAACAGCTCCTCGATCAGGCCGTCCGTCAGGATCAGCACGAGTTGTACCGGCGAGGCCTGGGCGGTCTGCGCCGCCAGGTTGTCGCTGTGATAGCTCTGATAAGCGGAGTGATGCACGGTGGTGGTCCCGGTGGTTCGATGAAGTCGGTCAGTTGCCGCTGGTGCTCAGGCTGCTGAACATGTCGGAGGTCTGGCTCATCTGGTCCTGCAGGGTCTGCAGGGCCGTGAATTGCTGCAGGTAGCGCTCGTAGTACAGCTTGAAGGTGGCGTCGAGACGGGTCTGCTTGTCGGTCAGCTCGGTCTGCGTGCGCTGCACCGAGTCCTGGCGGTTCTTGAGAAGGCCGTTGGCGCTGTTCAGCCACACCCCGGCGTAATCGTTCAATGCGCCGAGCAGGCCACTGCCGCCGGTGGTGGCGGTGCTGCCGAAGACCTGCGACAAGCCATCCGGATGAGCCGCAAGGGCCTTGCTCAGCTTGCTGCTGTCGAGGCTCAACACGCCGCTGCGGTCGCTCGCCACGCCCAGATCGATCACGCTCAGACCGCCGAAACTCTGGCGCAGGATGCTGCTCAGCTTGCCGCGCAGCGCGCGGATGCCGGCGTCGGATGCAAACGCGCCGGCGCTCGTCTTGCCGTCGGCGCTGCCCGCGGCGGTGAGGCTGTCGAGCGTCTTGTTCAGCGCGTTGTAGGCATCGACGAAGGTCTGCACGTTGGCTGCGGTGCCGCTGGCATCACTGGCCACCGTCAGCGTCACCGGCGCGGCGCCGGCCGTCATGGCCTGGTTGAAGCTGATGCTGACGCCGGGGATCGACGTGAAGGTGTTGCTGGCCTGTTCCAGCTTGATGCCGGTGCCCTGCGCGCCCAGCCAGACCACCGCGTTCTGGGCTGCGGCCAGCACGTTCGGGGCGGCGCCCAGAGCAGTCTGCAGGGCGCCGGACGGCAAGCCGCTGGCATCGATGGTGATGTTGGGGACGACGCCCGTCAGCGGGTCGGCAACGCCGCCGGTCTGAGCCGCCGTCAGCAGCAGCTGGGTCTTCCCGTTGGCGCTCACCGTGGTGGCCGTCACCTTGCCCTGGTTGGTCGGGGCCAGGTTGATGGCGCGCGCCACTTCCGACTGGGAGATGGTGCCGTCGTTGTCGGCATCGGCCAGCGCGACGTTGATCGTCGTGCCGTCGGGCATCTGTACGACGATCGGGCCGCCCTCGGAGGCCGCCGCGGCGGGCAGGTCCTGGTAAGCGACCTGGCTGCCGGTGGCCAGCTTTTCGACGAAGAAGGAGTAGGAACCGGCCTGTGCGGTGGACGTGGCGCTCGCGCCGCCGATTGCCGGATTGCTGAAGGTCGCGGTGTTCTGGCTCAACCCCTTCTTGGCGCTGAGGCTCGTCACCGCGCTGTTGAAGGTGTTGAGTGCGGAGCGCAGGGAATTCAGCGCGGTGGATGTCGCCTGCGCCTTGTTGGTCTGGGTGGTCAGTTGGTCCTGGGCGGCCTGGGTGTAGGCCGTGGCCAGGGAATTGGCCATCGAGGTCGGATTGATGCTCGTGCTAGCCATGGAGCTCTCCTACGGGGGAAGAAGTGAATCGGAATTCGCCTTCGTTAAAGGCGACCGGATCCGCTCCCGTCTGAAATTCCGTGCTCATTCCGGCGTTCATGCCCGCCTCCGCCACCAGCTCTGGGTGGCCAGCTCATCCTGGCGTTTCTGCTCGCCCTGCCGCTGCTCCCGCTGCAGGGCCTGCAGCTTGCCGTCCAGCACCTGGCTGACGGCCTCGTGGCGTTGCACCGCACGGGTCAGCGCCAGCTGGGCCAGTTGCAGGTCGGCGTCATGGCGCTCGACTTCGTCGCGCTGGTTGTCGGCGAGGTTCAACACCGCCTGTTTGTAGTCTCCGCAGTTCAGGGACAACGCGGCGACGTGGACCGCCGGTCGTTCGCCGCTAACGGTGGCGCTGGCGCACAGCTGCTCCAGGCGCGCCAGCGTGGCGCGATGGCGCTCCAGCTGAGTGCGGCGGCCGGCCAGCTCACCGACCAGGCTGTCCTTTTCGCGGCGGCGCTGGTCGACGACGGCAGCGAGGCCGCGCAGGGTCTTGGGATGGGTGCTCATGCCAGCAGGCTCTCCAGTCGGGCCAGGGTGTCGGCAAAGGGCGCGGCCTCCCGCGTACCCTGGTGCAGGAAGGCCTCGATCCGCGGGTACAGGGCCACCGCCCGATCGGTGGCCGGATCGGCGCCGGCCACGTAGGCGCCCAGCGGCAGCAGGTCACGCACGCGGACGTAGCGGGAATACAAGGCCTTGATCTCCCGCGCCGCCGCCTGCTGGGCGGGAGTCGTCACCTGCGCCATGCAGCGGCTGATGGACTGGGCGATGTCGATGGCCGGGTAGTGGCCGCGGTCGGCCAGCTCGCGGGACAGTACGATGTGGCCGTCGAGGATGGCCCGCGCGGTGTCCACCACCGGGTCCTGCTGGTCGTCGCCTTCGGCCAGCACGGTGTAGATGGCGCTCATGCTGCCCGCCTCGTGCTCGCCGTTGCCGGCGCTCTCCACCAGCTGCGGCAGCAGGCCGAACACCGACGGCGGATAGCCGCGGGTGGCCGGCGGTTCGCCGAGGGCCAGCGCCACTTCGCGGCGGGCCATCGCGTAACGGGTGAGGGAGTCGACCAGCAGTAGCACGTTCTGGCCCTGGTCCCGGTAATGGGCGGCGATGGCATGGCACAGCTCGGTGGCGCGCAGGCGCATCAGCGGCGACTCGTCGGCCGGCGCGATGACGACCACCGCACGGGCCAGCCCGGCCGGCCCGAGGGACATGTCGATGAACTCGCGCACTTCGCGGCCGCGCTCGCCGATCAGGCCGACCACCACCACGTCGGCGACGGTCTGGCGGGTGATCAAGCCGAGCAGCACGCTCTTGCCGACGCCGCTGCCGGCCATCAGGCCGACGCGCTGGCCACGCCCGAGGGTCAACAGGCCGTTGAGGGCGCGCACGCCGACGTCGAGGACGCCTTCCACCGGCTTGCGGCGCAGCGGATGGACATGCGGCGGCCGAGCCGCCAGCGGGTGCTCGCCCCCCAGGCGGCCACGGCCATCCACCGGCTCGCCCAGGCCATTGACGATGCGCCCCAGCCAGGACGGCCCGATCATCAGCCCGCCCTGCTCGGCCGCCGGCAGCACGCGGGCGCCGGTGGCCAGGCCTTCCGGGCGCTTGAAGGGCATCAGGTAGGAGACGTCGTTGCGGAAGCCGACCACCTGGGCGGCGATCCACTCACCGCTAGCGGTTTCGATGCGGCAGCACTGGCCGGTCTGGAAGGCGCAGCCGGTGCTCTCCAGCAGCAGACCCGAGGCGCCGACCAGGCGGCCGGTCAGCGTGGCCACCGGGACGTCGGCGAATTCGAGCTGGCGCAGCGCGGCGGCGATCACGGACGCACCTCCTCGCCGTCCTCGGCGAGATGGGTTTCGAGTTGTTCGATACAGGCGGCGAGGCGTTGGCGGCAGCCGGCGTCGGCCTCGCGCCCGTCGGCACGAACGCGGCACTCGCCGGGCTCCAGGCGCGGATCGGCGATCAGCGTCCAGCGCGACGCACGATCCGGCGCCAGTTCGAGGATGCGTTCCCGCTCTTCCGGGTTCAGGAAGACCTCGACCCCTTCGCGGGCCGGCGGCATCGTCGCCAGGGTCTCGTCCACCAGCGCGAGCAGTTGCACCGGCTGCAGGGCCAGTTCGCTACGGATGACCTGACGGGCCACCTTGGCGACCAGATCCACCACCTCCCGGCGCAGCGCACCCTGGTAGTCGGCCTGCATCTGGCGCAGGCTGGCGATCAGCCCATCGATCGGCGCACTCAGCGTGTCGAACTGGGCCAGCACCTCCTGGCGAGCCTCGTCACGGCCTGTGCGCAGCCCTTCACGGCGGCCCTCCGCCAGTCCGTCCCCACGTCCCTGGGCCAGGCCCAGTTCATGCCCTTCCCGGTAGCCCCGCTCCATGCCCTGGTGGAAGCCATCGGCCAGGGAAGCCTGGGCCTCCGCCGCACTGGCGACCGACGCGCCAGCCACGAGGGACAAGGGGGGGAAACGGTAGGGCCGAAAGTTCTTCATTCGACCGTCGCCTCGGCGAACAGCTGGATCTCGATCTCGCCCGCATCGACGAGTTCCTTGACCTGCCCCATGATCTCGGCACGCACCTGCTCGACGCGGCTGCGCGGCACCGGGCCGCTGCGCCGCATCAGATCCTCGAAGCCCTGCGCCTGACGACGCGGCATCGCCCGCAGGATGGCCTCGCGCACCGCCGGCTCGGCCCCCTTGAGGGCAATGGCCCACTGGTCGAGGGCCACTTCTTCGATGAGACGGGTGATGACCTCGTCGTTCTGACGGGACAGTACGTAGAAGTCGTACATGCTGACCTCGATCTCCGACACCATCTCGGGATCGTGGGCGCGCAACATCTCGACCATCTGCTGGCGGTTGCCGGGCAGCCGGTTGAGGATCTCGGCGGCGTGACGCACACCCTCCACGCTGGCGCTCTGCAGCCCCAGGCTGTCCAGGCAGCGGAGCACCATCTCCTCCAGCTCGATCAGCAGCTCGCGGTCGATCTCGGTGAGGCGCGCCACATTGAGCAGCACCTGGTCCCGGTTGTCGGACGGCAGCGCATCGACGATCTCGCTGGCCAGCGCGGCCGGCAGGAAGGCCAGGAACACCGCCTGCATGCGCACGTGTTCGTTGATCAGCTGCTCGGCCAGCCACTTCGGCGAGGCCCACTGGAGGCGCGCCATCTTCGGGCGGATCTCGTCGCCGTAGATCTTGTTGAGCACGCTGCCGGCGATGTCGGCGCCGAGCGCCAGGTCGAGGGAGCGCCGCAGGTAGGTGCGCGACGCACCATGCACGCCGCTCTGCTCCCGGTAATCGTCGAAGAAGCGCTGCAGCGAGCTCTTTACCGCCTCCACCTTGATGCCGCTCATCCGCGACATCACCTGGGTGACTTCCAGCAACTCGTCGCGAGACAGGCAGCGCAGCACCGCGGCGGCGGGCTCCTCGCCCATCGACAGCAGCACGATGGCGGCCTGTTCCACCGGCGTCGGCGTGGCGCCGGGGACGATCATGTCGGGCAGATTATTCGCTTCGGCCATTTTTCTGCATCCATTGGCGGACCACTTCGGCAACGCGCTCCGGCTCCTTCGCCGACAGCACCTTCAGGTGTTCAACCATCACGTCCACCGGCGAACCCGGCGCCGGCAGGTCGTAGTTTTCGAGCAGGCCGGCGACCGGCATGCGCTGAGCATCGGGTGCGGCCAACGCGGCGTGCGCTGCCGGCGCGGCGAGTTCCGGACTGGCAGGGTCCTGCGCCTCTGCCAGCTCGTCGACGGTCTCGGCAGCGGGCAACGCCAGACGCTGCTGGACCAGCTTCATCAGCGGACGGACGATGAACAGGAAGGCCAGCAGCAGGCTGATCGCGTAGGCCAGCCAGCTCGCCATCTCGATGATGTTGTCGCGTTGCTGCCACCAGGCCACGCTGTCATCCACCGGCTTGCGGAAGCCGCTGGCGGTGACGACCAGGCTGTCTCCGCGCGCTGAGTCGATGCCGAGGCCGCTGCGCAGCACCTTGTCCACATTGGCCAGCGCCTCCGGCGTCCACAACTTGCCGTCGGGGGCCGCGGCGTTGTTCATCACCACCGCCACGGAGAGCTTCTTCAGGCGGCCGCGGCTGCGCTTCACCTGGGTCACGCTGCGGTCATAGGCGTACTGGCGGGTGGTGGCGTTCTTCTTGGTGGTCGCTGCCTCCGGCTCCTCCTCGGCCTTCACCGCCACCGGGCGGTTGCTGAGAGAACCCGGCACACCGACCGCCAGCGGGTCGCGGCCGTTCTCGGTGCGCATCGCCTCGTTGGTGATCTTCGGCGCCTCGCCGTAGCGTTCGGTGGTTTCCTGGATGCGGTCGTTGTCCACCTCGGCGGTGACGCTGACCTTGAAGTTGCCCGTGCCAAGCATCGGCAGCAGGAGATCCTCGGCATTGCGCTGGGTCTCGTCGCGGAAACGGTGGGACGCGTCGTTGAGCTGGGCACCCTCGAAGCCCTCGCTGAGATCGACGCGGGCGGACAGCAGGTTGCCGGCCTGGTCGACTACGCTGACCCGCTGCGGATCGAGACCGGCCACGCTGTTGGCAACCATGTTGATGATCGCCGCGATCTGTTCGGGGCTGAGGGAGCGGCCGGCCTTGAGGGCCAGTACCACCGACGCGGTGCTCTTCTCGCCGTCATTGACGACGAAGGACGAAGAGCGCGCGATGGACAGGTGCACCCGCGCCGAATCCACCGCGTCGAGGGTCATGATGCTCTGCACCAGCTCCCCCTCCAGGCCGCGGCGGAAACGCACGTCCTGCACGAACTGGCTGACCCCCAGCGGGTCATTGCGGTCCATCAGCTCCAAACCCTGCGGCAGCTTGGCGACGACGCCCTTGGCCGCCAGCAGCATGCGGACCTCGCCGAGGCGCTTGGCCGGCACCAGCACCTGGCCGGAATCCGGATGGAGCCGGTAGGGGATGCCCTGGGCATCGAGCAGCGCGATCATCTCGGCGGACGCCACCTTCTCGCGGCTGCCGAACACCGGCTTGTAGCCCGCCTGGTCGTTCCACGCGAACATCAGCACCAGCGCGGTGATCGCCAGCGCCAGCAGCACGATGGGCAGCAGGCCCTTGACGAAGCCCGGCGGCAGCTTCGGCAGGCCGCCGGGGGCGCGCAGGCGGGCCAGGGCGGGAGAGAGGGAGAGATTCACGAGTGGCGTCCCAGGGTGCGCTTAGAGCGGCAGCTTGATGAGGTCGTCCATCGCACCGACCATCTTGTTGCGGACCTGCATCAGCATCGAGAAGGACAGGCTGGCTTCCTGACTGGACAACATCGCCCCCACCAGATCGTCGCTGCGGCCGCTGTCCACGTCGGCCATGCGCTCGCCGGCGACGCGGTCCTTCTCATTGACGCCAAGCACGGCCTGCTTGAGGTGCTCACCGAAGCCGTCGGCTTCGGGGCTGGCCGCATCCAGCGGATTGGCCGCCGGCACGGCCAGGTCGGCGGCCGGCAGGCTGCCCTGCAGCTTCATCAGGTCGGCGCCGATCGACGCCAGCATTTCAGTCACCACCACACTCTCCTTCGGAAACGGGATGCGCCGGAATGGCGCCCCGCACGCACCAGCCGGTGGGGCGGGATTCAATCGCCAATTGGCGTTGCGTTTTTTTGGGCAAAAGGAATCCCTCACACGCTCAATGCGGCAATTTAAAAAAAGAACGAATAAATCGATGAAAAAGAATTGAACAGGCAATAAGGCCGGAATTAGAACCGGACGCAAATAGACCTCGCGCCGAATCGAATCGGGCAAAGGGGGTCAGGAGAAAACCCTGATCCGGATCCAGGCGTACGGAGGGCAGGCGAACGACACCATGCCCGAACGGCCTTGGTGCGTATTCAAACGAGAATGTGATGGTTCATGCGCTTTCCCTCATCGACGTGCTCGGGGCGCACACATGGGAAAGACGAGGCGCAGCCGCCAGAAAGGCGACAACACAGACCCGGCGCGGCGTACAGGCAAAGCCCACACGGACAACAACCGGCGGAACCGAGTCAGCGGTTCCTGTCTGGCAACCCCGCTATCGTAGCCCGTAAGAGCTTTAGACCGGAGGCTTTGCGACCCCGTCTTTCGAACGGGTGTGCCCAAATTTAAGTTTTCGCGGTTTTGGTCGCGAGTTGGAGTGATTATGCCCAGAAGCTTTCCGCCAGGCAATCACTTTTTTCAATTCAGCCCCAGATTGAATTAATCGATAAACGGCCCATCAATTCCTGTTGCGTTAAATCGAATTAATCCGCAAACTAAAAATAATTAGATCCAAGTCTTTCCGGATTAAGAATTCAGGAAACGCCATTCGCGGGCGAAACGCGACCGGCATTCTGCTCGAATTGCCGGACAATCATTGGTAATACAGACATGCAGAAATCCGCAGCGCCGCGCGGTGGAATGACGCTCGACCCTCTCTCTCTGGGGCGCCCGCTCCACCTGCTGGAGCGCTTCACCGCGCTCGCGCGGGACGATCTCGACGAGGCCTTGCGCGGCAGCCTGAACCGTCGCTACCGCGCGCAGTTCGAAGTCGCAGACGTCCGCCTCGTGCCCGTCGACCGCCTCCCCGAGCACCGCCGCTGGAACGGCTACACGCACGAACGGGGCCGTATCGATTTCGCGCTGGACCGCCAACTCCTGCTGTGCGCCCTCGACTACCGCTACGGTGCCCACCCTGTAAGCAAGGCCGGTCCGCGGGACGAGGCGCCGGTGACGGCAACGGAAGAACGCCTCGCCGCGTTGCTCGGGCGGCGCTTCACCGGAGTACTGGTGGATCGCCTGGAAGGACGTGCTCCGTCCCACGACGGCAGCGCCCACACCGGACGCCTGCTCGGCGACGCCACCACGGCACTGCGCCGCCAGGGCGCCTGGGCCCTGCGCGTCGGCATGCGCGAACGGACCCACGGCATCGACGGCGGCATGTACTTCCTGCTCGAGGAGGCCTGGCAGCGCCATCTCCTGCAACAACTGGCACCCACGCGCGATCGACCTGGCGAACCGGCCGCGGCCCAGCCTTTCCCGCACCGCCTGCGGCTCGCGCTGACGGCCCGCCTGCTCGAGAAGGACATTCCGCTGGGGCGCCTGCTCGACCTGCGGGTCGGCGACGTGATCCCGGTGCGCCTGGGGCCATCCGACATCCTGGTCGACGATTCCCGGCTGTTCACGGCTCAGGTCGTGGAACACAAGGGCAAGCTTTGTTTAACCGCTTTTGAAGATGTGGAGTGAGTGGGATGGACCCGATCAACGCAAGCCTCGACGACATGCTGGGTGACTTCGACGGTGAAGCCAGCGCCTTCGGTGAAAGCACCGAACCCACCCCGGCGCCGCGCCCTGCCCGGCCACTGGCCCAGATGCTGCGCAAGATCCCGGTGCGGCTGACGCTGGAAGTCGGCTCGACCAGCATCTCGCTGCAGGACCTGATGAACATCGACCGCGACAGTGTCATCGAGCTCGACACCCTGGCCGGCGAACCTCTGGTCATCAAGGTGAACGGCACGCCCATCGGCCGCGCCGAAGTCGTGCTGGCCGGCGAGAACTATGGACTGAAGGTCGTCGAGTTGTGCGACCTGGACCTGGGCACGCTGGCGTCATGAGGCTGGCAGCATGACACCGCCACACACGCGTCTATGGCCGTCCGCGGCCCTGGGGCTGCTGGCGCTCGCGCTACTGGCCCTGCCGGACCTGGCCTGTGCCGACCAGATCGGGCTGTTCACCAGCACCGCCCAGGGCGCGAAGACCGAGCTGACGGTCAAGACCCAGGTGCTGATCATCATGACCCTGCTCGGGCTGCTGCCCGTGCTGGTGCTGATGATGACCAGCTTCACCCGCTTCGTCATCGTGCTGTCCCTGCTGCGCCAGGCCCTCGGCCTGCAGCAGGGCCTGCCCAACCGCATCATCACCGGCGTGGCGCTGATCCTCACGCTGCTGGTCATGCGCCCGGTCGGCGACACCATCTGGGAGAAGGCGCTGCAACCCTACGACCAGGAGAAGATCGGCCTGCAGGAGGCGCTCGCCATCGCCGAGCAGCCCCTGTCCCGCTTCATGCTCGCCCAGACCAGCAAGAGCGCGCTGGCCCAGGTGTCCCGGCTGGCCGGCGAGAAGACTGTCGACAAACCCGAACAGCACGCCTTCACCGTCAAGCTGGCGGCCTTCGTGCTCAGCGAGCTGAAGACCGCCTTCCAGATCGGCTGCATGCTGTTCATCCCCTTCCTGGTCATCGACCTGGTGGTGTCGTCGGTGCTGATGGCCATGGGCATGATGATGCTGTCGCCGCTGGTCATCTCCCTGCCCCTCAAGCTGCTGCTGTTCGTGCTGGTGGACGGCTGGACCCTGACCGTCGAGACGCTGGTGACCAGCGTGCGCGGCCTGTGAACGAGGACGTGCCATGCTGACGCCCGAGATCGCCGCCGACCTGATCGGCGAAGCCCTGCAGATGGTCATGGTGCTGGTCGCCGTGCTGGTCGTGCCCGGCCTGGTGGTCGGTTTGCTGGTCGCGCTGTTCCAGGCCGCCACGCAGATCAACGAACAGACCCTCAGCTTCCTGCCGCGGCTGGTCGTCACGCTGCTGGCGATCACGCTGGCCGGGCGCTGGATGACGTCCTACGTGATGGACTTCTGCGTCGCCGTGTTCCGGCGCGCCGCCACGCTGGTGGGCTGAGTCCGCCCCCGCCGCATCATGGAAGCGCTCTTCGGCCAGCTGCTCGCCCTTCTGCACACCCTGTGGTGGCCCTTCTGCCGCAGCCTGGCGCTGTTCAGCGCGGCACCGGTGATCGGCGAGAACATGCTGCCGGTACCGATCCGCGTGCTGCTGTCGCTGCTCGTCGCGGTGGTCATGCTGCCAGTCGTCGGCCCTTCCACGCACATCGATCCCTTCTCGATGGCCGGCGTGCTGGCCACCGGCGAGCAGCTGCTGATCGGCTTCGTGATCGGCCTGGCCTTCCACCAGCTGATGGCCATCCTCGCCATCCTCGGTTTCCTGGTGTCGTCCCAGATGGGCCTCAGCATGGCAGTCATGAACGACCCGATGAACGGCACCTCGTCGGACGTGGTATCCGGCCTGCTCTACATGCTCGGCGTCATCGTGTTCTTCTCCATCGACGGCCACCTGGTGTTGACCGGCGTGCTCGCCGAGAGCTTCCACGCCTGGCCGGTGGGCCGCGGTTTCGACTTCCTGGCCCTGCAGACCCTGGCCCTCAACATTGCCTGGGTGTTCGCCGCGGCGCTGCTGCTCGCGGTGCCCATCATCTTCTCGACGCTGGTGGTGCAGGTCGGGCTTGGCTTCCTCAACCGCGTGGCGCCGGCCCTCAACCTGTACGCCCTCGGCTTTTCGCTGATCACCCTGTTCGGCCTTTACATGCTGGTGCGCATCATCGGCTTCGTGCCGGAACACTACGTGCGCATGACCAGCCACGTACTGCGCCTGCTCCACCACGACATGGGGCTGTGAGCGATGGCCGACACCTCGACCGAAGACAAGAGCGAAAAGGCCTCCGCGCAGAAACTGCGCAAGGCCCGCGAACAGGGCCAGACGGCCCGCTCACGGGACTGGGCCACCGCCCTCGGCCTGCTCGTCAGCGTCAAGCTGCTGCTCCTCTTGATGCCTGGCTACCTGGCGGATTTCCGCGCCCTGTTCGGCGTCGGCTTCGCCGCGCTGGACGGCGACGCCACGCTGGACAACCTGTGGTCCATCGCCTTCACGACCACCATGCTGCTGCTCGCCAAGATGCTCGCCCCGCTGTTCGCGGTGCCGCTCATCGTATCCATCGGCTCGCTGGTGCCGGGCGGCTGGGTGCTCAGCGGCGAGAACCTGAAGCCCAAGCTGGACCGCCTCAACCCGCTCTCCTACGCCCAGCGCCTGACCCAGCCCAAGCACCTGGTCGAGCTGGCCACCACCGTCCTCAAGGCCAGCGCGCTGGGCCTGGTGCTGTGGCACGTGGTCAGCAGCGGCCGCGAGGCCTTCATGCAGCTGCAGGCCCAGCCCCTCGATCAGGCCCTGGCAGGCGGCGCCGGCCTGATGGTGGACGGCATCATGGCCTTGTGCGCGGTCTTCGTCGTCTTCGCGCTGATCGACGTGCCGGTGCAGCACTTCATCTACCTGCGCGGCCAGCGCATGGGCCGGCGCGAGATGAAGGAGGAACACAAATCCACCGAAGGCCGCCCGGAAGTGCGCCAGCGAATCCGCCAGATCCAGCAGCAGCTGGCCCGCCGCGGCGTGCGCAAGACGGTGCCCGGCGCCGACGTGGTGATCGTCAACCCGCAGCACTACGCGGTCGCCCTCAAGTACGACGCGGCCCGCGCCGAGGCGCCCTACGTAGTGGCCAAGGGCGTGGACGAGATGGCCTTGTACATCCGCGCGGTGGCCACCGAGCACAAGGTCGAGATCGTGCCGATGCCGCCGCTGGCCCGCGCCATCTACAACACCAGCCAGGTCAACCAGCAGATCCCGGCCCCGCTGTACCGCGCGGTGGCCCAGGTTCTGGGCTATGTGCTGCAGCTGAAAGCCTTCCGCAACGGCCAGCGACCGCAGCGCCCGGACCTGCCGGACCCGCCGCCGGTGCCGCGGCAGTTCCTCGACACAGAAACCGACACCTGAACCACCGCCAGCCCCCCATTCCAGCCCGCCTCCCGACGGACCACGAACCACCGCCATGAACACCCTGCGCCAACTCCTCTCCGACCTCAGCCGACACCGCGTCGCCGCGCCGCTGTTCGTGCTGACCATCCTGTCGATGGTCATCCTGCCGCTGCCGCCGGTGGTGCTGGACGTGTTGTTCACCTTCAACATCGTGCTGGCGCTGATCGTCATCCTGGTCAGCGTGAATGCGCGGCGACCTCTGGATTTCTCGATTTTCCCGACGATCATCCTGGCCACCACGCTACTGCGCCTGACCCTCAACGTGGCGTCCACGCGGGTCGTACTGCTGCGCGGTCACGAGGGCACCGGCGCCGCCGGCCAGGTCATCGAGGCCTTCGGCCACGTGGTCATCGGCGGCAACTTCGTGGTCGGTCTGGTGGTGTTCGTGATCCTGATGATCATCAACTTCATCGTCGTCACCAAGGGCGCCGAGCGGATCTCCGAGGTGTCGGCCCGCTTCACGCTGGACGCCCTGCCCGGCAAGCAGATGGCCATCGACGCCGACCTCAACGCCGGTCTGATCAACCAGGAGAAGGCCCAGCAGCGGCGCCGCGAAGTGGCCGCCGAGTCGGACTTCTACGGGGCGATGGACGGTGCCTCCAAGTTCGTGCGCGGCGACGCCATCGCCGGCATCCTGATCCTGCTCATCAACATGCTCGGCGGCGTCGCCATCGGCGCGCTGATGCACGACCTGAGCCTCTCCGACGCCTTCCGCCTGTACGCGCTGCTGACCATCGGCGACGGCCTGGTGGCACAGATCCCGGCGCTGCTGCTGTCCTCCGCGGCAGCCATCGTGGTGACCCGCGTCGGCAACGACGGCAAGGACTTCGAGCAGCAGGTGGCGGCCCAGATGCTGGCTTCTCCGGCCGTGCTATACGGCGCCGCCGGGCTGATGGTGACGCTGGCGGCGATCCCCGGCATGCCGTGGCTGGTCTTCCTGGCCTTCGGCGGCGTGCTCGGCTTCGTCGCCTGGCGCCTCGGCCGCCGCCCCGCGGTGCCGGCCGAAGCGGACAGCGCCGCCATCGAGGCCGCGCTGCTCACCGAGAGCGCCCCCGAGCTGGACTGGACCGGCCTGCCCTTCGTCGAGCCGCTCGGCATCAGCGTCGGCTACAAGCTGGTCGGCCTCATCGACAACGCGCAGGGCGCACCACTCACCAAGCGCCTGGCCGGCATGCGCCAGGGGCTCAGCGAGAGCCTGGGCCTGCTGCTGCCGAAGATCCGAGTGCGCGACGACCTGACGCTGAAGCCGGCCCAGTATTCGGTACTCCTCAACGGCACGCCGATCGCCCAGGTGCTCACCTACCCGGACCAGCTGATGGCCATCCCATCGCCGCAGATTTACGGTGAGCTGGACGGCACGCCGGGCATCGAGCCGGCCTACGGCATGCCGGTGGTATGGATCGCGCCGGAGCAGAAGGCCCACGCGCTGGGCCTCGGCTACCAGGTCGTGGACGTGGCGAGCATGATCGCCACCCACGTCGCCAAGCTGATGCGCGACCACCTGCCCGAGCTGATCGCCCACGAGGACGTGCCGGCGCTGCTGGAGCGCTTGACCGCGGTGGCGCCGAAGCTCGCCACAGCCCTCGAGAAGGCCTACAGCCACAGCCTGCTGCTGAAGATATTCCGCGTATTGCTGGCCGAGAACGTGTCCCTGAAGGACATCGTGCCGATCGCCACCACGCTGCTCGAGAACGCCGAAGCCACCCGCGACCCGATCCTGCTTGCCGCCGAGGTGCGCTGCACGCTGCGCCGCCAGCTCGTCGCCGCACTGGCGGGCCCGAGCGGCGAGATGAAGGTCTTCAACCTGGGCGGCGAGCTGGAGAACATGCTGCTCGGCTCCCTCAACCAGGCCCGCCAGGGCGGCAAGGCCGCCCTCGACAACTACCCGATCGACCCCAACCTGCTGGCCCAGCTGCAGTCCAACATGCCCCAGGTGCGCGAGCAGATGAAGCAGCAGAACGTACCGCCCATCCTGCTGGTGATGCCGCAGATCCGCCCGCTGCTGGCCCGCTACGCGCGCCTGTTCGCGCCGGGCCTGTCCGTGCTGTCCTACAACGAGATCCCGGAGCAGCGCGAGGTCAGCATCGTCGGCTCGCTGGGCTGAACCCCACCCTGCTCCACCGTGGGCGGCCCGGCCGGGCTTCCACATATGTTTTGCAGAATTTCTTGGTTCCGCCCGCGGCCACGTGGCAATAGATTTGGCAGCCGGACCGCCCCCCTGCGCGGCCGTACCCGATCCACCAAGGAGTCTCCCCATGGCCGCCGCGACCGCATCCCACCTCAACCCGCTGGCGCGGGACTTTCTCGCCCGCCTGCCGCAGGAGCCCGTCCCCGGCAAGCAGCTGCACCGCACGGAAAGCGGCGCGGTGGTGGGCGACTGGTTCGGCTTCGAGCTGTCGAGCGCCTTCCAGCCTATCGTCGATGCGACCAGCGGCGCTGTCGTCGGCCGCGAGGCCTTCCTGCGCAGCCATGGCCCGGACGATGACGGACTGTCGCCATGGACGCTGTTCTCCGCCGCCGCCGAAGATGCCCGCCTGATCGCCCTCGACCGCCTGGCGCGCACCGTGCACCTGCTCAACGCGCTGGCCGCCGGCAATGAGCTTCCCCTCTTCCTCAACGTACATGGCCGCCTGCTGGCCGCCGTCGGCGACGACCACGGCCGCGCCTTCCGCCGCGTGGTGGACGCCCTCGGCGTGGCGCCGGACAACATCGTCATCGAAACACCGCCAGAAGCCAGCGCCCAGCCCGATCTGCTGGCCTTCGTGCTGCGCAACTACCGCAACAACGGCTTCCGCGTGGCGGTCAATGTGGAGTCCGCGGCCCAGTGGCAGGCCATCGCCAACACGGTGTGGCCGCAGTTCGTGAAGGTGGACCGGCGCAAGCTCGGCAGCGGCGTCGAAGCCCACGAGCGCCTCAAGTGGCTGGCCGCCCTGCGCGAAGACGCCCGCATCATCGTCACCCATGTGGAGGAGCCGGCACCGGAATTGGCTGCGGACCACGTGCTGCTGCAGGGCTACGCCTACGGCCACCCAGTGGGAGCAAATGCATTTATCCAAGCGCGAGGTTTGAGCGTTTGAATCTCCTCTTAACACATCTTTGCTGATGTCACTCGGCTAGCGTTCGTCCAATTCGATGGCGCAGGCCCTCGTCCGTAAACGGGCCGCTCTCGCCCTCGAAGACGTGAGCATCTTCCATCGGCTCAAGCTACAGGCAATCTGGCGATCACCTTGATTTCGAACTGGAAGCCAGACAGCCAAGTCACGCCAACCCCCGTCAGCGTTGGGTATGGCGCCTCACCCCAGTAATCCGGCAGCACTTTCCAGACGGTCTCTAACGTGTTCTGCGGATCGACCAGGAATACCGTGACATCGACCACATGGTCAAAAGTGCATCCGGCTGCCTCCAGTACCGCATTGAGGTTGTCAAAGGCGAGCCGAATCTGTGCCTCCAACTCGGGCTCTGGCGAACCATCCTCGCGACTGCCGACTTGGCCAGACACGAAAAGGAAACCGTCCGCGCGCACCGCCGGGGAATAACGATTTCGTTCATACAAAGCTTGACGCCCTGCAGGGCATACAACGTCACGGGATGACACCATGGCACGTTCTCACTTTCTGGTCCGGCAAGCTCTGCCAGACTTCATTGGGATAAGTGCCAGACTCTACAAGCAGGGATTTCATCGATAAATGGCCGATTTCCTTCATCAGAATTTGTAAAATTCAAACAATAACAATCGAATTCTCGGAACAAAATATGGATCGGTTCGATGCCATGCGAGTGTTTGCATGTGTGGTGGAAACAGGCAGCTTTACCAAGGCGTCGGAGACCCTACATATCAGCCGGGCGACAGCAACCCAGTTGGTGCAGCAACTCGAGACTCACCTGCAAGCCCAGCTGCTTCATAGAACCACCCGCAAGGTCAAAGTGACCGTTGCAGGGCAAAACTTCTACGACCATGCGATTCGGTTGCTGGCCGACCTGCAGGAAGCGGAACAAAGCGTGGCAGGAGGATCGGACATGCTCGAAGGGCGCTTGCGGGTCGATGTGCCCAGCCCGCTGGCCCGCTTGATCCTGATACCTGCACTCCCCGCTTTCTACGAGCGCCACCCTGGCATTCAGCTTGACATGCGGGTCAGCGATCGCACGTCCGACCTGCTGGATGAAAACATCGACTGTGTGATTCGGGGAGGGCCTATCGCGGACCAGACATTGATCGCCAAGCGGGTGGGCGACCTCCGTCTACAGACCTACGCCGCGCCGGAATACCTGCGACGCACTGGGAGTCCCGACCATCCAAGCGAACTCGATGGCCCTGCTCATCGGATCGTGGGTTATCTGTGGGCACACAGGAACCAGCGCGTCCCATATCCGATGCGACGTGGCGAGGAGATTGTCAGCATCCGTGGCAACTATGCCCTTGCCGTGGATGACGGTAATGCTTATCTGGCTGCGGGCGTGGCCGGACTTGGAATCGTATGGCTGCCAGACTACATGGCCCAGCGTTGCACAAGCGAGGGCACGTTGATCCTGTTGTTTCCTGAGTGGCAACTGGACCTCATGCCATTGCATGTCGCTTTCCACCCAAGCCGGCGTACCAATGCCAGGCTACGCGCCTTCATCGATTGGGTGGAGGAACTGATCGGCGCGACCTCCTGACCAGTTCGCTTCCATGCACGCCTCCAACATGTGCGGAATCAGCCGCTCAGGCGTGCAGCCAGCGCCGGTGCAGGCTGCGGGCGGCGTGATCGAGCAGGTAGCCGAGGAAGCCGATCACCAGAATCGCCGCCATCAGATCCGAGTAGGCCAGGCGGTCGCGGGAATCGAGGATGAAGTAACCCAGCCCGGCCGACACGCCGAGCATCTCCGCCGGCACCAGCACGATCCAGATGATGCCGATGGCCAGCCGCACGCCGGTCAGGATGTGGGCGGTGATGCCCGGCAGGATCACCCGCAGGATCGTCTCGCTTCGCGTTGCCGACAGGCTGCGCGCCAGCAGCAACCAGTTGGGGTCGAGCTGGGCCACGCCCGAGGCGGTATTGAGCAGGATCGGCCACACCGCCGCAAAAGCCAGCAGGAAATACACCGGCGCATCGCCGACTCCCAGCACCATCACCGCCAGCGGCATCCACGACAGCGGCGAGATCATTCGCGCAAACTGGAACAGCGACGTGGTGGTGCGGGAGAACCACTTGGAGAGCCCGGTCAGCACGCCGAGCGGGATACCCAGCACCAGCGCAATGGCCAAGCCGATGCCGACCCGCTGCAGGCTGATGCCCACGTGGGTCCACAGGTCACGGCCCTGCAGCAGTTGCAGCAGCGCGTCGAAAGCCGGCACGGGCTCAAAGCTGGCCGCCACCGGCGTGTTAGCCGCCAGCCAGCCGGCGCCAACAGCCCACAACAGGGCAGCCGCCAGCAGGCCGGCGAGCGGAAGCAGGAGATTCGCCACCATCACACCGCCAGCACTTCCTTGCGCTGAAGGTCGGCCGGTAGCCCGAAGGCGGACGGTCCGCCGACGGCGGCGATGGCCTTGCGCACGAAGCGGTCGTCCACCAGATCACGGGCGGCGAAGCGCGGATCGAGCTTGGCCAGGAAGGCGTTGTCACCCTCCACCTTGGTCCTCTGCAGCACGCGCACCAGCTCCTCCGTATAGGACGGGAAGGGATAGGGCTGGAAGTCGATGCGTCGCTGGTACCAGCCCTTGTTGCGCGCCGCGCCGCTGGCCTCGTAGCTGGCGTAATCGGTGGTCGCCAGCACCTTGGCAAGCACCTGCGGGCTGTGCGGCGTGTAGCGGTTGTCGTCGGCGCTCGACAGCAGCTTGGCGGCGTCGAGCTGGTTCGTGCGGGTCCACAGCTGGGCCTTGACGATGGCGTTGGTAACGCGCTGGGCCCATTCCGGGCGCTCGGCGATGTCCCGCTCGGCGAGGAAGGTCACGCAGCAGGCGTGGTTCTTCCAGACGTCGCCGGACAGGCGCAGCACCTTACCGACGCCGGCGGTCTCGGCCAGTGCATTGAAAGGGTCGGCGACGATGAAGCCGGCGATGGACTTGCCGGCCAGCGCCGACACCATCTCGGCGGGCGGCAGCACGATGAGGTTCACCTCGTTGCGGGCCAGGCCGGCGTCCCGCGCCTTGGTTACCGGCACTAGGCCGTTGGCCTGCAGGATCTGCTGCAGCAGCACGTTGTGGATCGAGTACCAGAACGGGATCGCCACGGTC
This sequence comes from Zoogloea sp. JDB1, assembly GCF_056724025.1. Classification (NCBI taxonomy): domain Bacteria; kingdom Pseudomonadati; phylum Pseudomonadota; class Betaproteobacteria; order Rhodocyclales; family Zoogloeaceae; genus Zoogloea; species Zoogloea sp. JDB1. The sequence continues at coordinate 2,796,943 of NZ_CM161496.1, read as the reverse complement.
TTTCCGCCCAGCTCGGCCACGCTGTTGATGCCTTGCGCCACCGTCAGCGCGGAGCCATTCACGTGGTTCCAGGCTACCACCTTGGCCGGGAAGCGCGTGCCATAGCGCACCCACAGGGTCGCCGGCGACAGCAGGTGGATGACGTTCACCTGACCGGCGACGAAGGCCTCAACGATCTGCGCCCAGCTGCGGAACAGGCGCGGCTTTTCGACGCGCAGGCCTTCCGCCTCGAACAGCTTGCGGCCGTGGGCGACGAGCAGCGGCGTGGCGTCGGTGATCGGCAGGTAGCCGATCTTCACCGGCAGGTCGCTGCCGGCGCCCTGGGCCAGCGCATCGCCGGCGGACAGCAGCGGCGCCGCGACGCTGGCTGCGGTGAGCGCCGACAGGCGCAGGAAATCGCGGCGAGTCAGGCCGCAACCGCAATCCGGCGACTGGCAGATATGGATGGAACGGGAGTCGGGTCGGTAATCCATGAAGTCGGTCTCCGGTGCGAGTTCGATTGAATGCGGTTGAATGCGGGCTTGCGCTGCGGTCTTACTGGCTGCTGTGGCGTAGCGCCGCGAGGATAGCCAGGCGCAGCACGGAGACGGCCTCGGGGAAATCCTCCCGCGGGCGCGGGATGTCCACCACCCATTCCTGCACCAGCCGGCCCGGACGGCCTCCCATCAGCACGATGCGGTCGGCCACCAGGATGGCTTCGTCGATGTCGTGGGTGACCAGCAGCACCGCGGAATGCCAGCGGTGCACCACGTCCACCAGCAGCGCCTGCATCTCGGCGCGGGTGATCGCGTCCAGCGCCGAGAAAGGTTCGTCGGCGAACAGCAGTTCCGGCTGGCGCGCCAGCGCACGGGCCAGCGCCGCACGCTGGGCCATGCCGCCGGAGAGCTGGGACGGATAGGCCGCCTCGCGGCCGGCCAAGCCCACCGCATCGATGGCGGCGGCCACGCGCTCGGCCAGCTCGGCCTTGGCAGCTTTTGGCTGGTGCGCGAAATCGAGGCCGAAGCCGACGTTGCCGGCCAGGTTCAGCCACGGCAGCAGGCTCGGCTGCTGGAACACCAGCGCGCTGCGCGGATGGGGTTCGGCCAGCGCCTCGCCAAGGAAGCGCACCTCCCCCGCCGCCGGCTTTTCGAGGCCGGCCAGCACGCGAAGCAGCGTGGACTTGCCGCAGCCGCTGCTGCCCAGCAGCGCGACGATCTCGCGCCGGCGCACCGTCAGCGAGACGCCGTCGAAGATGGTGCCGATGCCCGCATGGGAATAGGAAAGGCCACGCCCCTCCAGCACCGCCGGCGCGCAGCCGGCTTTGGCGATCTCAGCTTCCGCCAGCGGGCTGTTCATGCGGCCCTCAGGGCAGCGTGGCGTTCCAGCTCGCCGTGCAGCTGGGTCAGGCTCGGCGTGACGACCGGCACGAAAGCGGCCTCCAGCCAGCGCCGGGCGAAGTCGCCGGTGGTCGCCAGCAGGTAGGCGCGGCCGCCGGTAGCGTCCAGTTCCAGATCGGCCGCCTCGCGGACGATGCCGGCCAGCCGGATGCGGATGCGGAACAGCGGCGCCGCCTGGGTGGCGAAGCTGCCGTCGGCGAGGCCACTGCGCAGCATCGCGATGGCATCCACCAGATCGGTTTCGATGCGGTCGATGCGTGCCTGCAGACCTGCCCGGGCCGCACTGCCGCTGGCCTTCGACGCCGCCAGGCTGGCCCGCGCGAGGCCGATGGACATGCCGCACTGCAGGCTCAGGAAGGCCGGCCGCACCCGCGGCAGGAAAGCGCGCGCGTCGGCGGCGATCAGTTCGCCGACCCCGAACGCCACGCCACGGATGTCGATGGCCGCGGTGTTGCTGCCGCGCAGGGCCAGCAGTTCCAGATCGTCGCTGCGCACCGCGCCGGGCGTGTCGTGGAACAGGGCCACCACCGCCGGCGGCTGGCCGTCGGTCCGCTCCACCGCCGCTGCCACCACGTAGCCGCTGCGGCGCAGGTTGGTGACCCACGGCAGGCGGCCGTCGAGCTGCCAGCCGTCAGCCACCGGCGTCGCCGCGACAGACAGGCTCTCGATGCCCGACAGGTACTTCATGGCATTGGACAGGCCGGTCGCGCCGGCCAGCTCACCGCTCAACAGCGCCGGCAGAACGCGCTCGCGCAGCGCCGCGTTGTCGCTGTCGAGCAGGTAGCCGATGAAGCAGCGCTGTCCCCAGAAGACGAAGGCGGCGGTCAGCGACCGTTCGGCGACGCGGGCGATGGCCTCGACGGCATCCCACGTGGCACCACCGCTACCGCCCAATTCAACCGGCACGCCGATACGGAAGAAACCGGCGGCGCCGAGCACCGGCACCACTTGGTCGGCGTGGCTGGCGTCCCGGTCGAGGGATGCCGCATGGGCGGCCACCCAGGCCAGCGCGTCACCCTGATTGCGGTTCGTCCGCGTCATGCTTCCAGCGCTCCCGGACGGTAAGCCTGCAGCTCGGGGTTGATGCCGGTGCCGGCCAGGTTGTTGGCGAAGTTGCACAGGGTCGCCAGGCTGACGCCGAGGATCACCTCCAGCACCTGCTGCTCGCCGAAGCCGACGGCCAGGAAGTCGGCCAGCTCGCCCTTGCCCACGTTGCCTCGGGTCAGGATCACCGCGCGGGTAAAGGCCACCAGCGCGTCGAAACGGGCGTTGCCGGTGCTCGCCCGCTCCTGCAGCGCACGCACCAGATCCCGCTCGAGACCGGCCTTCTTGAGGGCGATGGCGGTGTGCCCGGCGACGCAGAAGTCGCAGCCGTGCACGCTGGCGGCGGTGATCTGCACCACTTCCCGCTCGGCCAAGCTGAGGCTGGCGCGGGCGTTGATGCCAGACACAGTCAGGTAGGTTTCGAGGGCCGCTGGCGCATTGGCCAGCACGCCGATCAGGTTAGGCAGGAAGCCGTTGTTGGTGATCACCGTGTCGATGAAGGCGCGGCTGCCCTCCGGTGCAGTGGCAGGGGTATGGACGGTCAGGCGGGTCATGAAAATCTCCACAGCATGGTTCGTGATGGGGCCATTCTCCCGATCGGGCGGGCCACCCTCTATGCACGAACGTCGCGGCTTTTTGCTCTTTCGTCTAACGGTGGGCGTGCGGCAGCGAATTGCGGCGGGCACGCTGGAAAGCCCCCGGCTGCTCGCCGATCACTTTCTTGAAGGCACGCGTGAAGGCCGCCTGGGAGTAATAGCCGACGTGCTCGGCCGCGCGCAGCACGCTGTCGCCGCCCTGCAGCCGACGCGCGGCGATCTTCATGCGCACCTGCAGCAGGAACTGGGCCGGCGGCTGGCCGCTGGCCTCGACGAAATGGCGGCAGAAGCTGGCCCGCGACATGCGCGCCACGCGGGCCATGTCCTCGATGGACCAGGGCTTGCCGGGCTCGCGCAGCAGGTCGTCAAGCAGCGGCGCAAACTCCGGCCGGCGCGCCACCGCCAGCAGGCCGGCGGCCACGTCGTCGCGGCGCGCCACCTCGCGGATCACGTAGAAGAACAGCAGCTCGGTGAGCCGCTCGATCAAGGGCGACGGTGCCCCCTCGCCCCGCTCCGCCTCGGCGAGGATCAGGTCGAACAGCGGCGCCACCGCCTTCAGCGCGGCGGAATCGGCACGGATCAGCACATAGTCGGGAAAGGCGCCGCGGAATAGCTCGCCGAGCAGGCCGCGGAACTGGAAGAAACCGCAGGCCAGCCCGCAGGCACCGGCCAGTGGCGGCGTCATCGGCCGCATGTCGCGGGCCTGGAAGGCCGGCCCCGCGTCGGGCTCGGGCGTCAGACAATGGGAAATGTCGCGCAGCAGGAAGACGCCTTCCCGCTCGCCAAGAATGATCGGCGCCTGGCCGTCGAGGTGCAGGTAGGACTGGCCGCGCAGCACAAGATGAAAGCTGGCCTTCTCCCGGCCGGCTGTAGACGCCCGCCACGGCCCGCAATACTGGCCCACGTGGAAGACCGTGGTGTCCAGTTCGAGCCCACTGACCAGCCAGTGCGCAAGACGATCGGTTTCGGTGTTCATGGGTTCGTGATCCGGCTTGAGGTGGCTCCAAGTGTTGCTAAGGCCAGCCGGAAAACGAACCAATTAAAAGTGCTTTGCTTATCGCCGCGGGCCGGAATGAGGGACGATCCACAAGCCCACCAGCATCCCGATCACCAGCGCCAGCGCTGACGAAGAACCGAAGCCCAGGGACACCACGGCCGGCCCCGGACAGTAGCCGGCTAGGCCCCAACCGGTGCCGAACAACGCACTGCCGACAATCAGGTGGGCGTCGATGGCCCGCTTTGGCGGCAGGCACACCGGCAGCCCGGACAAGGTGGCCCCACGGCGGGCGACGAGCATCACGCCAACCCGCGCAGCAGCGATACCGCCGACCATCACCAAGGCCAGCGACGGATCCCAGGCACCGAAGATGTCCAGAAAGCCCAGCACCTTGGCCGGATCGGTCATGCCGGACAGCAGCAGACCGATACCGAACAAGAGGCCGGACGCCAGCGCGCCAATCAGCCCTAGCGCACGGGTGCCCGCCGTAGCCGGCGCTGCCACTACAAGCGAGGCACGTTCATTCATCTGCGAAACACTCATGCTGCCGCTCCCACCAGACCATGGCGCAACACGAAAACCACCACGATTGCCGTGCCCATGAAGACCGCCACGGCCGCCAGCGAACGCAGCGACAGACGCGCAAGGCCACATACCCCATGACCGCTGGTGCAGCCGTTGGCAAGGCGGGTGCCAGCCCCAACCAGCAGGCCCGCCAGCATCAGGAAGCGTGCATCCGGCGCATCCACCACAGCCGACGGGACGCCGATGCCGGGGGCAAAGACGTGCAGCACCAGCGGCGCCAGCAACAAGCCCACCAAAAAAACGAAACGCCAGGCTCGATCGCCTGGCGCCCGCAACAAACCGGCCAGAATGCCGCTGATTCCAGCAATCCGACCATTGACCAGCAACAAAGCGGTGGCGGCCAGCCCGATCAGGACCCCGCCTCCGAGTGCAGAGCACGGCGTGAAGGCCTGCCAGGCAATACTCATTGGATACCTTTCCTACATTGGGGCATGCAACCCGCTTTCTTGTTGAGCCGATGACATGCCCCAGTGAGGGTGACTGCTCTCACCCATAACGCGTGCATTGATCGATGATCCGACAAACCCGAAGGAAACGCCGGCCTCGCCGACCTCAAAGCGCCCAGGAATAGCCAACCGTCAGCACGTCCTGGCTCATGCGCAGATCTGCCTCCCCACCGCCGAAGCTGGCTGGAATGGAGCCCGAGCCGGACACCGTGGTCTTGGGCACTCGGGTGTAAGCCACGCTCCACTCGCCACCGGGCGTGCTCTTGAAGCTGGCGCCGAGGCTGTAGTGATTACGCACCACGCCGGGGGCGAGGATGTTAACAAACGTCCGCTTGTTCGGCACCGCCTGCTGGTTGCGGCTAACGCCCGCTCGCAGGGTCAGGCGATCGTCCGCCTTGTAGATCGCACCGAGCTTCACGGTGGACACGTCCCGCCAGCCGAAGCCGGCACCATTGTCGGCACCCAGCTGGCCACCACTGAACAGCACCGATAGCGGGTTGCCCACCGCCTTCACGCTGCTGTACTCGATGCGCTGCCAGTCCGCCGCCAGCGTTAGCGCAGGCAAGGCCTGCCAGGCCACACCCACGCCATAGTTGGCCGGCACGTCGAAACTGCCGCCTCCCTCGAACAGCCCCTTGTAACGGCCGAGCTCGCCCGTTTCAATGCGCGACGACCAGTTCGCCCCGAGCTTGACGGTCGGCAGCACCTCGCCGATCCAGCCCAATTTGATGCCGACGCCGGTGGCGCTGTCATGGCCACGATCGGTCACTGACCCCGGGTTGGACGAGATCACCGGATTGTCGAATGCCCCCAGCCCGCGGGCAGCAAAACGCTGGTAGGCAAAAGTCACCGCGGCGCCAATCGAATGACTGGGCGTCAGCCTGTAGGCAAGGGAGGGGGTAATGAACAGCTGGGACAAGTCGACACCGGCGCGGCCGCTGGAACCGAAGGCACCGAAGGGATTGCGACCGTAGTCGGTATTCATGCCGCCATTGCCATACACCGCCACGCCCCAGCCCAGGTTGGGCGACAACTGACGGGTGTAGCCGAATTCGGGAATCAGGAAGTTGCTGTTGTCGTTGCCGCTGAAATCACCGTTGGCACCGTATCCATTACCGCGGATGGACGCACCGCGATCGGGACGGAACAGGGACACGCCAAGGTCAAGGCGGTCGCCAACCAGCGCCGTGCCCGCCGGGTTGGCCGCGGCGGCAAGGCCGTCCTGCGGCAAGGCGATGGAAACACCGGCGACACCCTGGGCGCGCACGCCGTAACCATGAGAGAAATAGCCGTTGGTGGCTGACGCGGCAAAAGGCCACGCCGCAGCCACCAGGCTGGCAGCCAGAAGAGTCTTGCGCAAGTTCATGAGTTTGTTCTTCTGTAGAGATGGCTGGCGATCCACCTGCCCCTGGGGTTCAGGGGCGGCGGATTTCAGCCTTTTCGGAATGCTCGATCAGCGTCGAGGCGCTGATGCCGAAGGCGAAAGCCACCTTGAGCACTGTCGCCAAGGACGGTACTGCGTTGCCCCGCTCGACTTCGCCGGCGTAGGAACGGCTGAGGCCGGCCCGGTCGGCAAAGACCTCCTGGGACCAGCCCCGCGCCTCCCGCAACTGGCGGACGGCCAGTCCGAAGCGGCGATTCAGCGCGGCCATGGGGCGGGCCGCTCCTGGCCGGCGAGCGCATGCTGCAGACCGGCCTGGGTGATATGGCTGCCCGGCGGTACGCTGTGGGTCAGCCATACGTTGCCGCCGATGCTGGAGCCCTCACCGATGGTGATGCGGCCGAGGATCGTCGCTCCGGCGTAGATCACCACATCGTCCTCGATGACCGGATGGCGCGGCATCCCCTTCTCGAGGCTGCCGTCGGCCCCCACCGGAAAACGCTTGGCGCCGAGGGTCACGGCCTGGTACAGGCGGACGCGGTTGCCGATCACCGCCGTCTCGCCGATCACCACGCCAGTGCCGTGATCGATGAAGAAGCTGTGGCCGATCGCGGCGCCCGGGTGGATGTCGATGCCGGTGGCCGAGTGAGCCAGCTCGGCAACGATGCGCGCGATCAGCGGGACGCCGAGGCGGTACAGGCGATGGGCGATGCGGTGATGGATGACTGCCAGGATGCCCGGGTAGCACAACACCACTTCGTCCACGCTGCGGGCCGCCGGATCGCCGAGGAAGGCGGCCTCCACGTCGGTGTCGAGCAGGGCCCGGGTGGACGGCAGCGTCGCTGCGAACTCGCGGACCGCCTGGATGGCCTGACGGCGGATCGTCTGCTCGTCCACATCCCCATGGCGGGCCTGATAGGCCAGTTCGAGACGAACCTGTTCGAGCAGCCCGTTCAGCGCCGCGTCCAGCGTATGGCCGACGTAGAAGTCCTCGCTCTCCTGGCGCAGGTCGGCCGGGCCGAGGCGCATCGGAAAGAGCGCCCCGCACAGCTGCCCGACCACCACGGCCAGTGCATCCCGCGACGGGAACTCGCGGCCGCCCGCCTCGCGGCTACGACCCTGGGCCTCGCGCCAGCGGTCGCGCACGGCCCGTAGGCCACCGACCACCGCGCCCAGGTCCCAGTGTTCGGCCGCCACGGATTCGTCGTAAGTGCTCACGGGCTCGCGCAAATTCATGCCGGCAGGCCTGCAGCGTCGAAGACGCCTTCGAACAGCACCGAACTCAGGTAACGCTCGCCCGAATCGGGCAGGATCACGACGATGGTCTTGCCCTCGTTCTCCGGCAGCTTGGCCAGGCGCACCGCCGCGGCAACGGCAGCACCGCTGGAAATACCGGACAGGATGCCCTCCTCGCGGGCCAGGCGGCGAGCGTAGTCCACCGCCTCTTCGTTGCTGACCTGTTCCACCGCATCCACCAGCGACAGGTCGAGCACGCCCGGCACAAAGCCGGCGCCGATGCCCTGGATCTTGTGCGGGCCGGGCTTGAGCGGCTCGCCGGCACGGGCCTGGGTCAGGATCGGGCTGGCCGACGGCTCGACGGCCACCGACTGGATGGCCTTGCCACGGCCCTGCTTGATATAGCGGCTGACGCCGGTGATGGTGCCGCCGGTACCGACGCCGGACACGAAAATGTCCACCGCGCCGTCGGTGTCGTCCCAGATCTCGGGGCCTGTGGTGCTTTCATGGATGGCCGGATTGGCAGGGTTCTTGAACTGCTGCAGCAGCACGTACTTGTCCGGATCGGAGGCTGCGATCTCCTCGGCCTTGGCCACCGCCCCGCTCATACCCTTGGCGCCCTCGGTCAGCACCAGCTTGGCCCCGTAGGCGGTGAGCAGCTTGCGGCGCTCGATGCTCATGGTCTCGGGCATGGTCAGCGTCAGCGGAATACCTTTGGCGGCGGCGACGAAGGCCAGCGCGATGCCGGTGTTGCCGCTGGTCGGCTCGACCAGTTCCTTGCCGGGGCCGAGCAGGCCGCGCTTCTCGGCATCCGCCACCAGCGCCGCGCCGATGCGGCACTTCACCGAATAAGCCGGGTTGCGCCCCTCGATCTTGGCCAGCACTGTGGCAGGAGCGCCGTCAGTGATGCGGTTGAGCTTGATCAGCGGGGTGTGGCCGATGGACTGGGCGTTGTCCGCGTACCATTTCGACATGGGAAATCTCCTTGGATCAATCGGTTTGAATAGGTGAATGTCTTTGCTGCATTGCGAAGCACACTACGCCCACCGACTTGGGCAGCGAACCAACAATAATTCAGTAGGTTTGCAACCCAAATCGAATAAGCATTTCATCGTTGTGACTATATGTATTCAGTGGGACAACTCTGTGAACACGTCCCAGTTGAAGCGCGTGCGATGGCGCAGACGAGCCAGCGCACCACGCTTGCCACGGTTGGTGACCTTTCCATCGTCGATGCTGCCGAGCGGCAGGCCGGTATAGGAATCGCGCAGCGCATTGAGCAGCACCAGGCCCTGCGGCCATGGGCCATGCCCCGATTCGATGTTGATGTGCCCGGCCAGGCCCACATCGATGAACAGGCTGCCCCAGCTGTCCGCCCAGTGGGCCGTCTGCTCGATACTGGCCCAGGGGTCGTTGCTGCTCGCCACGACCATGCTCGGCACGCCGATCGGCGAAGCCGGGATCCACTCGGCCAGCCCGCTCCTACAGGTGATGTCGCGCGGATCGCGCAGGCCGAAGGCGGTGAAGCGGTCGGGGTCCGGCGGCGCAACCAGCAACAGGCCGGCGACCCGCTCCGGGCGATCCGCCGCCGCCACGACGGAAGCCAGGCAGCCGTAACTGTGGGCGACCAGCCACACCACGCCGGCGGCCTCGTCGATCTCGCGCCGTACTTCGGTGGCCCAGCGGGCCAGCACGGGGACATCCCAGTCGATGTGGCGCACCCGGCGCACATCGGGCAGTTGTTCTTCAAGCCAGGTCTGCCAGTGGCCAGGGCCGCTGTTGTTGAGTCCGGGAACGATCAGGGTGGTTTGCAGCACGCGAACGCTCCTGCAAAAGGCGGCCTTGCGGCGCCTCGATGAAAAAAACGCCAGGCTTTGGGGGCCTGGCGTGGTTCTGGTATCGTCCGGCCCGAGGGCCGGAACGCCCTCGCCTCTTACTTGATGCTGATCTGGTCGAACACACCGCCGTCGGCGAAATGGGTCTTCTGGGCCTTGGTCCAGCCGCCGAAGACTTCGTCGATCTTGAACAGCTTGACCGGCGCGAACTGCTTGGCGTACTTCGCGGCCACCTTGGCATCGGTCGGGCGGTAGTAGTTCTTGCCGGCGATGTCCTGGCCTTCCGGCGAGTACAGGTACTTCAGGTACTCCTCGGCGACCTTGCGGGTGCCGCGCTTGTCGACGACCTTGTCGACCACGGAGACCGGCGGTTCAGCCAGGATGGAGATGGACGGGGTAACGATGTCGAACTTGTCCGGACCGAGCTCCTTGACGGCCAGGTAGGCTTCGTTTTCCCAGGCGATCAGCACGTCGCCGATACCGCGCTCGGCAAAGGTGGTGGTCGCGCCACGGGCACCGGAGTCCAGCACCTTCACATTGCCATAGATCTTCTTCACGAAGTCCTTGGCGGTAGCGTCGGTGCCGCCCGGCTGCTTGAGGGCGTAGCCCCAGGCGGCCAGGTAGTTCCAGCGGGCGCCGCCGGAGGTCTTCGGGTTCGGGGTGATCACCTCGACGCCGGGCTTGGCCAGGTCGTTCCAGTCCTTGATCTTCTTCGGGTTGCCCTTGCGGACCAGGAAGACGATGGTGGAGGTATAGGGCGACGCATTGTGCGGCAGGCGCTTCTGCCAGTCGGCCGGCACCAGCTTGCCGTTGTCGTGGAGGGCGTCGATGTCGGCGGCCAGGGCCAGAGTCACCACGTCGGCTTCGAGGCCGTCGATCACCGACCGTGCCTGCTTGCCGGAGCCGCCGTGGGATGCCTTGACGGTCACGTCTTCCTTGGTCTTGGCCTTCCAGTACTTGGCAAAGGCAGCGTTGTAATCCTGGTAGAGCTCACGGGTCGGGTCATAGGAAACGTTCAGCAGCGTGACGTCGGCGTGAGCCAGGCTGGAAAGGCCGAGAACGAGGGCAAGAGACAACAGCGAGCGGCGGGCAATGCGCGATTTCATTGGGCTTCCTATTAACTAACGATGAGTGAAACCGAGTCTAGAGACGAAGATTCGAATGGCGAACCAAGAAAAATTCGTTTGCTTATTCCTGCTGCAGTGAATTCCTAATCAGGGATTCACCGCAGCAGGAATCGACGAACCGGGCTCAGCGGGACGCGCTGGCCTGGCCGATGGCGGTGCGCAGATCGTTCAGCGTGACGACGCGCGGGCCGTGCAGCGCGGCGATCTGCTCCACGTCCAGGCCGAGCTTGCGGATGTTGTCGTAGAGGTTCACCGAGTACGGGTTGGGGCTGGTCGGCGGCGGCACGTTGGCGGCCGTCGGCGTGTAGGCGTCGGCCTCGATGAGGATCCTCTCAGCGGGCAGGTAGATCAGCGCGAAGGCGTCGCTGTGGCCGCTGCCGGCGATGCTGTGGATCTCGATGCGACGCTTGCCGTCGGTCAGCACGCGCTTGCCTTCCACCGCAGCGAACTGGGCGTTCTTGCGGGACCTGGCCAGACTGTCCGGGTTGATGCTGCGCTGCGCCCCCCAGATCTTGCGGTAGTAGGTCACGTTGGCTGCCGGCGTGACGATGGTGGCGCCTTCATTGACGAAGGTGCGCAGGCCGCCCGAATGGTCGAAGTGGGCGTGGGTGTTGACCAGGAACTTGATCGGCTTGCCGGGGATGGCCTCCTTGACCTTGGCGATCACCGCCTGGGAGCGCTCCTCGTTCAGCGGAGCCTCGACCACTACCACGTGATCCTTCTGCTCGATGGCCACGCTGTGGTGAGTACCGCCGGTCAGGTACAGCACGCCTTCGGCGAGCTTGGTCACCGTCACCGTCGGCGTGGCGGGCTTGGCGCTTGCCACCTCGGCCGGCACCGGCAAGTCGACGGCCGGGTTGGCCTTCACGTCGCTGATCTGCAGGTCGAGCACCGGATAGCCGCCCTGCACGCGCTCGATCTGGGACGGGAAATACAGGTTGCCGAAGTTGCGGTAACCGAAGAAACGGGTCTCGACGAGGGTGTCGCCGAGCACAGGACTGTCGATCCAGGTGCGCACCTTCACGACCTGGTTGGCGGCGTTGATGATGCCGACGAAGCGGTAATGGCCGTCGACGGTGAAGCTCACCTCGGCCTCGCCGGCCTTGACCACGCTTCTGGAGTTGTTGGCCTGCGCCGCGCGCAGGAAACCCTGCGGCGTGGACCAGATCTCGGCCAGCCGCTCGGCAAGCGCGGTCGGCTGTGGCGTCGGCGCCGGATTGGCAGCGTTGCCGGTGGGCAGGTTCCAGGCAAGGGCGCCGCTGACGTACTGGTCGACCTTCTGCTCGACGGGGGCCGGGCGCAGGCGGCCCGGCTCGATGGTCTGGCTGCGGGTGATCTGCACCCGCGCGCTGGCGCTGTCGTAGTTGAAGTCGGCGGCGTAACGGCTGATGTCGAAACGCGGCCAGGCCAGCGTGGGATTCGGCGCCTGGCCGAACTGAAACCACTGGCCCGTTCCGGTCAGGGACAGGGAATGGGTGTCCGCCGCACTCAGGGCCTTGACGGCCCCTTCCAGGCTTTGTGCCGCCGCCGGCATGCTGGCGGCGAGAGACAGGGCGGCGGTGACACCGATGACGGGAAGTACGACCTTGCGCATGAAACCCCCTGAACATGGGCCCGCGGGCGGGCCTTATCGAGTGAATGATGTTCAGGCTTCGGCAAGAAGCATACCCAGGCTCGGCCCGCACCCGCGAGAGGCCCGGCGGAGCTCTGTTTCTTCAGGGGTTTTCGGCACATTCTGCAAGCTATGCGCAAGCTTTGGCGAAAAGGACTACGGGCTGCCGGATGTTTCGCATCCAGCAGCCCGTGGTGGAATTACAGCAGGCGATGGGGAATTCCGGGCAGTGGCGCCGGAAACCGCAAATCAGATCTCGAACCAGCCCGGCAAGGCACGGCGGTAGCGGCGGACCTCGACGAGGGTCGTCGGCACCAGGTCGGTGACGATCTGCCACAGGTGTTCGCGGCCCTGTCGCGGCGAACCGACTGCAGCGATGTTGAGGGTCTCCCAGGCATGCCAATCGACGTGCTCCATCTCATCTTTATCTACTTCCGGCATGTCACGGGCGCTGACGCGCATCACCTCCAGGCACTCGACGATCTTCTCGTGCAGGGACGGCGAGGCAAACAGGGACTCCCGGTCCCGCCCGGCGGCGCAGCGGATGATCGCCACGCCGGCATCATGCAGGTTTCCGAGCAGCGCGCTACGCAACACGGCATTGCCAACCTGGAGGGGCGTTGCCGCGCTAGCGCGGCGGGGAACGGGAGAATTGCTCATGTCGATCTTTCCAGTGATACAGCCGGACCAGCCGGGGCCCGCATTTTCGTCCTAATGTATGTACGAAATATGACTCGGCAGGCGGCTGTTCGTAAGCAAAGATTGCACTTCGCCGGAGTGAAATTCGGCCAGGAAGCGCCGGATCGCCGGCTCGAAGCGCCCGGCATCGATCAGAAAGCCGTCGTGGCCATGCTCGGAATCGATGGCGATCAGGCTGGCACGCGCCAGCTGACTGACCAGCGCGAGCTGATCCTCCGGCACGTACAGCGCATCCGACGGCACCGAGCCGACCAGCACCGGTTGACGGATCTGCTCCAGCGCCAACCGGCAGCCACCCCGTCCGCGCCCGATGTCGTGGGTGTCCATTGCGTCGAGGAGCACCCGGTAGCTGTGCGCGTCGAAGCGGCGGGTCAGGCTGTCGCCGTGATGGCGCACCCAGCCCTGCACGGCCAACGCATCCGGATCGGTGGCGCGTGCACCGAAGATCTCCTCGGCGTCGCTGCGCCCGAAGCGCCGGCCCAGCGACGCCGGGCTGCGGTAGCCGACCATCGCCATCGCCCGTGCCGCGACGAGGCCCGCCAGCGGTGGATCGGACGGATCGTAGTGGCCGTCGCGGTACTTCGGATCGGCCGCCAGCGCCAGGCGCTGGGCTTCGCTCCACGCCACGCACCAAGGCGAATGGGCCGCCGAAGCGGCGATCGTCACCACTGCGCCAACCCGCTGCGGATCGAGCAGCGCCCACTCCAGCGCCTGCAGGCCGCCCATCGAGCCGCCGATCACGAAACGGATTCGGCGGATGCCAAGGGCGTCGGCCAACGCGATCTGCGCGCGCACCTGGTCACGGATGGTCAGGCGCGGGAAGCGCGCACCCCACGGCCGCCCGTCCGGTGCTGGCGTGGTCGGCCCAGTGCTACCGTAGCAACCGCCTAACACGTTGCTGCAGACGATGAACTGGGAGCTCGAATCGAGCGCCCGACCCTTGCCGAACAGCGGCGCCCACCACTCGTCGGCGTCCGCCGAACCGGTCAGCGCGTGGCAGACGATGACCGCATTGTCGGCCCGCGCCGACAGCTGGCCCCAGGTCCGGAAGGCGAGCTGTGCACCGGGCAGGCTTTCCCCCGACTCCAGCGCGAAGTCGCCCCCCATCTGGAACAATCGGGTCTGGTCGGACAGGCGCACAGCGCTCATGCCGCCGCTTCCAGCCCGGCCCGGCGCAGCGCATGGTCGAAGTCGGCCTTGATGTCCTCGATGTGCTCGATGCCCACCGACACGCGAACCAGGTCCGGCCGTACGCCGGCGCTCTTCTGCTCGGCTTCCGACAGCTGCTGGTGGGTGGTGGACGCCGGGTGAATCACCAGCGTCTTGGCATCGCCAACGTTGGCCAGGTGACTGGCCAGCTCCACGTTGTCGATGAAGGTCCGCGCCGCGTTGGCGCCGCCCTTGATACCGAAGTTGAGCACCGCACCGAAACCGTTGCGCAGGTACTTTTTGGCCAGCTCGTGGTAGGGGCTGTCTTCCAGGCCGTTGTATTCGACCCACGCTACCTGCGGATGGGCCTTCAGCCAGTGGGCCAGCTCAAGGGTGTTTTCCAGATGGCGCTGCACGCGCAGGGACAGGGTCTCGACACCCTGCAGCAGCTGGAAGGCGTTGAACGGCGACAGGCTCGGGCCGATGTCGCGCAGGCCTTCGACACGGGCACGGATGGCGAAGGCGATGTTGCCGAAGGGGCCGCCGCTGCCGAAGACTTCCCAGAAATTGAGGCCGTGGTAGCCCGGCGCCGGCTCGGTGAACAGCGGGAACTTGCCATTGCCCCAGTCGAACTTGCCGGAATCGACGATCACCCCGCCGATGGACGTGCCATGGCCACCGATCCACTTGGTGGCCGACTCGACGACGATGTCCGCACCGTGGTCGATCGGCCGGGCAATGTAGCCGCCGGCGCCGAAGGTGTTGTCGACGATCAGCGGGATGCCGGCCTCGTGGGCGATCTGCGCCAGCGCCTCGAAATCCGGGATGTTGAAGCGCGGGTTGCCGATGGTCTCCACGTACAAGGCCTTGGTGTTAGCGTCGATGGCACGACGGAAATCCTCGGGGTCGTCGCCCTCGACAAACTTCACGTCGATGCCGAGGCGCGGCAGCGTGACCTTGAACTGGTTGTAGGTGCCGCCATACACGTAGCTGGTGGACACGATGTTGTCGCCGGCCTGGGCGATGGTGGTGATGGCCAGGAACTGGGCGGCCTGACCGGAACTAGTGGCCACCGCCGCAACGCCCCCTTCCAGCGCGGCGATGCGCTGTTCGAAGACGTCGGTGGTGGGGTTCATGATGCGGGTGTAGATGTTGCCGAACTCCTTCAGCGCGAACAGGCGCGCGCCGTGGTCGGCGTCGTCGAAGGTGTAGGACGTGGTCTGGTAGATCGGCACGGCGCGGGCGTTGGTACCCGGCGCCGGCTGCTGGCCGGCGTGCACCTGCAGGGTTTCGAAGCGGTAGGCAGCTTTACGGTCGGTCATGGAAGCGCTCCTTGGTCAGTCTGTATCGGTCTGTTGTTGTTTCGCATGCCGGCCTGCTCAGGCCCACACCCCGCTGCGGCGGTCCTCGACGCGCTTGGCCTTGTGGGTGGCACGGGGCAAGGTGTCGGGCGGCAGGATGTTCACCACCGCGCTGACGCCGGTGATCGACTTGAGCTGGCGTGCGAAGTGGTGGGCCAGTTCCTCGTTGCTGCCAGTGAATGCGGCGCTGCGCTCCAGTTCCACGGTGAGCCGGTCCAGGTGGTTCTCCCGCTCGACGATCAGCCGGTATTCGCCAGTCAGGTTGTGATCGCGGCGGGCGATGGCCTCCACGTCGCTTGGGAAAAGATTGGCGCCCTTGATGATCAGCATGTCGTCCAAGCGCCCATGCACGCCCTGCAAGCGGATCGACGTACGGCCGCAACCGCAGGGCTCGGACGTGAAGGACACGATGTCGCCGGTGCGGAAGCGGATCATCGGGCGGG
The DNA here is from genome assembly GCF_056724025.1 of Zoogloea sp. JDB1. Classification (NCBI taxonomy): domain Bacteria; kingdom Pseudomonadati; phylum Pseudomonadota; class Betaproteobacteria; order Rhodocyclales; family Zoogloeaceae; genus Zoogloea; species Zoogloea sp. JDB1. Next base: position 2,781,056 of record NZ_CM161496.1, on the reverse strand, counting down.
CGCTCTTCTTCAGCGTGGTCAGCACCAGTTCGCCGCGGCCGCCCTCTTCCACCGGCTCGTTGCTCTCCGGGTGCAGCACCTCGACGAGGATGTGGTCCTCCGCCCAGTGCAACCCATCCTTCTCCTCACACATGCCCGCGCAGGAGCCGAAGATGTCCGACAGCCCGTAGTAGTCATAGACCGAGGCCCCCCACAGGTCCTCGATGCGCTGGCGGGTTTCCGGGATCGAGCCGCCGGGCTCGCCGGCCACGAAGATGCGCTGTACGGCGAGGTCCTTGCGCAGGTCGATGCCTTCCTTAATCGCCGTCTCGCCCAGGTACCAGGCGTAGGACGGTGTGGTCCAGATGGCCGTCACCTGGAACTGGCGCAGGATGGCCAGCAGGCGCTCGGACGGCACGGTGCCGGCGTGGATCGACAGGGCGCCGAGCTTCTGCGCGCCGAGCACGCAGGGACCACCGACAAACAGGGAGAAGTTCAGGGAGTGAGCGTAGCGGTCTTCCGGACGCAGCCCGGATGACCAGAACTGGCGCGCCTCGTAGTCGATCCACGCGTCGAAGTCGGTGGCGCTGAAGGGCGACGCCGTCGGTACACCGGTCGAACCGCTCGACGCGGAGATGTAGACGATATCCCGCTCCGGCACCGCCACCAGGTCACCGAAGGGCGGCAGCGCCAGCTGGCGTTCCCGCAGGGTCTGCTTGTTGATGAAGGGGAAGCGGCGGATGTCATCGAGGCTGCGCACCTCTTCCGGGTGTACGCCGACCGCGTCGAAGCTGGCCCGGTAGAACGGGGAATTGTAATAGGCGTGGTGCAGGTGCTTCTGCAGCAGCTGCAGCTTCAGCGCATCCCAGTCGGCGCGGGACTGGGTTTCGAGGGCTTCGTCCCAGTAGGGGCGATGGGACGGGGCAGAGACGGCAGAGGGGCGGGACATGATGCGGACCAACGAAATACGCGAAGGCCCGACTCTAGTCCCGCCCCTCCGGGTGCCCAACCAAGCAATTCTTCTGAGCTTTGCAGCTTCATGCCGAATAGCTTTTCAGGTGCAGTACCGAAATCGCCCGGTTTTCAGCCCTGCCAGGGCTGGGCCGGCGAACCACTCCAGGCCGTCTGGGCCGGCAGGCTCTCGCCCTTCATGACCAGGGTCAGCGGCCCTAGGCGCACGCCGTCACCGATCCGCGTGTCGTAGAGCACGGTACCGCGCACGCCGACCGTCACCTGCGCGCCGATGTCGATGCGGCCGATCTTCATGATGCGGTCCTCGAACAAATGGGTCTGCGGCCCCGACCAGGCGTTCAGCTCCGCCTGATCGCCGATCGTCACGCAGTCGAACTCGGTGATGTCGGTGGTATCCATATAGACGCCGCGCCCCGTGTGCACGCCGATCAGGCGCAGGACCACCGGCAGCATCGGCGTGCCGCGCAGGTATTCGAGGAAATTGGGCACGGCGATGGATTCATAGACGCTGGTGACCGCCTCGCTGACCCACACGAAGGGCGTCCACATGGGTATCGCCCGCGGCCGGTAACGGCCGATCAGCAGCCACTTGAGCACCACGACCAGCAGGAAACCGCCGATGCCGTAGCAGATGCCCGCCAGCGTCAGCTGCCAGGACAGCTTGAACCAGTTCTCGTCGGCGGCAGCCGGCATGGCGGCCAGCACGATCACGTAGCCAACGCCGATGATCAGCGACAAGGGGATCAGGATGCGCGCGGCCTCGACGATGCCGCGGCCGATACGCCGCCAGATGGACGGACGGAAGGTCAGCGAATCCGGAAAGCCCATCACCTCCTCGCGGGACGGCAGCTCCAGCGCCGGCGAGCCAAGCCAGGTCTGGCCGGAGGCCATCCTTTCCGTAGCGGGCGCCTTCGACTGTACGCCGAGCAGCACGCCGGGCGGCAACGTGGTGCCGTCGGGCACGTAGGCGCCATTGCCGACGAAGCTGCGCTGGCCGATCACCGTGTTGTCCACCGACATCCAGCCGGCGTCGATCTTCTCGTCGCCAAGCATCACCGCATCGGCGATAAAGGCCTCGTCGCCAAGGGTCAGCATGTCCGGCACGATGCCCATCGCGGTGGAGATTTCCGCGTCTCGGCCGATCTTGGCACCGAGCAGGCGATACCACACCGGCGCGTAGATCGTCGCATACACACCATGCAGCACGTTGAGGCTGGCCACCTGAATCTGGTTGGCCAGCCACTTGCGGCAATACACATTGCTGTGCACCGGCCAGGTGCCCGGCAGCAGGCGCGGCAGCACCAGCCAGCGGATGGCGGCGGCGATCAATGCGGTGCCGATGACCAGCACGCTGCTGGCCGGCAGCGCCAGCACCGCATACCGCATGACCGCCCACAGATAGCTGTGGGCACCGGCGGCCGACGGATCGAAGGCGCCATCATCGAGCGCATCGATCAGCACGAAAGTCGGGAAGATCGGCAGGAAGAACAGCAAAGCGGTCAGCGCAGCCCCCAGGCCGAAGAAAACCGCCTCCAGCTTCCGGCGCAAGGCACTGACCGGGGGCCGAACCAGCCTTTCCTTATCCGTCAGGTGGCGCACGTAACGGGCCGGCGAACCGTCCCAGACTTCCCGCTCGCCGATCCGTCCCCCCCGCGGCAAGGCCGCCAGGCCTTCGATGCGGCCATGGGGCGCGATCGCCGTATCGTCCTCCAGCACCACGTAGGAGCCGACATTGCTCTCCGCCCCGATGTCGATGGCACCGACGATCAGCTCCCCGCCCTCCACGCGTACGTTCTCCAGGTTGACCTGCGAGCCGATGCTGGCGCCATCCCCGATGGACAGCAACCACGGCTGGCGAATCGTCACCGAGCCGATCACCACGTCCTCGCCGATACGCGCGCCCAGGGCCCGCAGATAGCCGCAATACAGGGAAGAGCCGGACAGCAGATAGGCTGGCGCGGTCTGCTGCAGACGGTCGGCCAGCCACCAGCGGAAATAGGTCGCACCCCACAGCGGATAGCGCCCCGGACGGATACCGACCAGCAGGATCCGGCTACCGATCACCGCCACACCGAAGGTGACGAGATAAGTACCGAGGAACACCAGCATCGACGCCCCCATCGCACGCCACACGCTGTCCCCCGGATCACCGGTGAAAAAGTGGTAGGTGAAGAACGGCGCCAGCCAGTTGAGGATGTGCAAGCCGATCATGAACGGCAGCGTCACCGCCTGTGCGAGACCGCAGAGGAAGCGCCGCAGCGGCGGCACCTGTACGAAGGGGCGCGAGGTGACCGCCGAGTGGCGGCGGGCGCCCTCCTCCATCGCCGCCGCGATATCCTCGACACGGCGCTGGCAATACACGTCGCGCACCGTCATGCCGGCGAAACGTGGATCCGTTCGCAGCAAAGAAACCAGGCGCGCAGCAAGCAGGGAGTGACCGCCGAGGTCGTTGAAGAAGTCGCTGCCTCGGCGGATCGAGAGCCCCGGGAAGAAACGGGCCAGACCCGCGAACAGCGCAACTTCCGCCTCGGTGACCGGCTCGTCCGACTCGGCAACCGTAGTTGGTGCACTCATCGGCATCGCGCGCAGGGCCTTGCGGTCGATCTTGCCCGAGGTCAGGCGCGGGATCGTCTCGATCAGCTCGAAGTGGCTTGGCACCATGTAGGACGGCAGGGTCTCGCGCAGATGAGCGCGCAAGCCGGCCACGTCCAGCCGCCCGCTTTCCGCCGCCATGATGTAGGCGACCAGTTGTTCGAGTTCGCCGACCGGCTTGAGCACCACCGCTGCGGTCGCATTGACGAGCCGACGGGTCAGCGCCGCCTCGATCTCGCCCAGCTCGACGCGGAAACCACGCACCTTGACCTGGTCGTCGGCCCGCCCCAGGCACTCGACCCGGCCCTCCCCGTCGATACGGGCCAGGTCACCGGTGCGGTACAGGCTCGCCTCATGGGAATGTTCCGCCCACGGATTGGAGCGGAATTTCTCGCTGGTCAGCTCGGGCCTGCCCAGATAGCCGGCGGCAACCCCCGGTCCGAAGATGCACAGCTCGCCGGTTTCCCCGGCAGGCAGCAGCTTCATGTCGGCATCGACGACGAGCAGGCCGTAGTTGGGCAGCGGGCGACCGATGGTCACCGCCTCGCCCGGCGTCAGCGCAGTGATGCTGGCCGAGACTGTGGCCTCCGTCGGGCCATAGGTGTTGAAAACCTGCCGCGACGGCGTCGCCCAGCGGTCGGCCACAGACTGCGGGCAGGCCTCACCACCCAGGTTGATGAGCCGCAGGCCGGGCACATCGGTCGCGAAAAGCGCCAGCAGCGTCGGCACCGCGTGCAGCACGGTGATGCCGTGCTCCTGCAGCGCCTTGGGCAAGGCATCCGGATCGGCAGTGATCTCCTGCGGCGCGATCCACAGGCTGGCGCCGACCAAATAGGCGATCCAGATCTCTTCGAAGGACATGTCGAAGGCGACCGAGAAACCCTGGTAGATCCGGTCGTCACCGCGAATGCCGAGCACCTCGTTCTCGCTGCGCAGGAAATGGCAGATCGCCCGCTGGCTGATCGGTACGCCCTTCGGGACGCCCGTGGAACCCGAGGTGTAGATCACATAGGCTGGATCGTCCGGGCTCGCACCGCTTCGGCGACGCAGGGGCGGCACGGCATCGCGCAACAGTTCCGTCTGCGACCACACCGGACATTCGATTGCGGGGCGCTCCCGCTGCGTGATCAGCCCGGCCCCCTGCGCATCCTTCAGGCACACCGCAACGCGTTCAGCCGGCGCATCCGCGTCGAAGGGCAGCCAGGCGGCGCCGGTCTTGGCGATGGCCAACTGGGCCACCAGCAAGTCAATGCCTCTGGGTAGCCACAGGCCAACGATGTCGCCGGGCGTCACACCCGCCTCGATAAGGTGATGCGCCATCAGATCCGCCCGCTCGTCGAGCATGCGGTAGGACAGACGCTCAGTCCCCCAGATCAGGGCCGGGCGTTCGGGATGGCAACGCGCAGTCGCCTCGAAAAGGTCCGCCAGGGTTTCTTCAGCAAGAAAATCCGGTCGGAGGGGGCCTTTGACAATCATTGGAGATCAACAGAGTCGGTGATTGCCGGGCCACGTTCCGCAAGATGTACGTGGCGACACGCAGCAGAAGCACTCAGGCTCCAACTGCGGCAGGGAATCACAGGATGTGGATGCGGCGGGCGGCGGGCCGGAAAAATCGACAGGAGCTTATAGCAGAGCCCCCTTGCAGCTGACTGACCGGAGGTCAGTGCAGACAGTGACAGGAGCGAACAGCGGGAAGCAGGCATCGATACCATCGCCGGTAAGCTGTATTTGCCGATTTCGGCAGTGGAAATGAAAATGGAGCAAAGTCGATCTTGACTTTGCTCCATTTTCATTTGAGTGCAAATAAACTTTCTATTTGCACTTGAATTGGTGGTCGGGGAAAGAGGATTCGAACCTCCGGCCCCTGCGTCCCGAACGCAGTGCTCTACCAGGCTGAGCTATTCCCCGACTCTTTACTGCTGAATTAGCGCTGTTTTGCCAATTCCCTACAACAGAAGACGTTCATTTTACACTTAATTTCGACTTTGTAAAGTATTTTTTAAATACTTTTTAAATCTGCCGAAGCTCAGTATTTCCGTGCAACTGCGAAGGACGACAATTCTATCAACGATTCTTTAAAAATGGAAGAGGGAAGTTGATTAAGTGCATTAAGTGCGAGCTTTGCCTCTTCTTCAGCCACTCTACGGGTGGCTTCAATCGCTCCGGATTCACGAATGGCACTCAATACCGCTGCAAAGTCATCCCGCCCGCCGGTTTCGATGGCCTTGCGTACACAAGCCGCCTGCTCGGACGTGCCGTGCTGCATGACGTGGATCAGCGGCAACGTCGGTTTGCCTTCGGCCAGGTCATCGCCAATATGCTTACCGGTATCCGCTTCTTCGCCGGAATAATCCAGCACGTCGTCGATCAATTGGAACGCCGTGCCGATATGCATGCCGAAGGCGGCGAGACTGTCCTCGAGTTCCTGTCCAACACCGCCCAGAATACCGCCGAGCCGGGCCGCCGCTTCAAATAGCTTGGCCGTCTTGTAACGGATCACGCGCAGGTAATCCTCGATTTCGACATCGGCGTTGTGGCAATTGAGCAATTGCAGGACTTCGCCTTCGGCAATCACGTTGGTGGCATCCGCGAGAACACGCATCACCTTCATGTTGTCGGTGCCGACCATCATCTGGAATGCACGGGAATAAAGGAAATCCCCGACCAGCACGGAAGCCGCATTTCCGAACAGGGCATTGGCCGTCTTGTTGCCACGGCGCAATTCGGACTCGTCGACCACATCGTCGTGCAGGAGCGTTGCGGTGTGAATGAATTCCACAACCGCCGCCAGTTCACGATGGTAGCTGCCCTGATAACCGGCCGCGCCAGCGGCAAACAAGACCATGGCCGGGCGTAGTCTCTTGCCGCCGCTACCGATGATGTACTCGGCCACTTGGCGGATGAGGACCACATCGGAGTAGAGGCGTTCCCTAATGACGGCGTCAAGCGCCTTCATGTCTTCGGCGATCGGCGCGTAAAGCTGCGTGAGAGACAAGACCATGCCCAGGATAGGAAAAACGCGATGGTAGAAGCCGACTGCGATGACGTCAAGCCGGGCCAGTCAAGTAATTCACGACTCCGTCACGGGTGCGGACAGGCGATCGGGACGGTCTGAAAACACACCGGAAACACCCCAATCCAACAGGCGCCGAGCCTCCGCGCGGGAGTTCACCGTATAGATCATCACCGCAAAACCCGCGTCGCATACGGCAGCGACATCGGCTTCGGTGACCCAGTGGCGTGACAGATTCAACGCAACACAGGACAGTTGCCGCACGGTATCGAGGGCCGCTCGCGTATGGCGCTCCGCCAGCAATGCCCGGGGAAAGGCAGGAGCTTCCTCGATGGCGGCCTCGAGGGCATCAGTGGAAAAGGAAGACAACAGAACCTGCTGGCCAGTAGCGCCAGCGGCACTCAACATACGCCCGACGACCTGCCCGGTCTGCCTGTCATGGCCGGCGGCCGGCTTGATCTCCACATTGGCAGCCAGCCCTAGACGCCGGCAGCTTTCGAGGGCCGCGGCAAAGGTAGGGATCGTCTCGCCGGCAAAGGCTGGATGGAAGCAACGACCGACATCCACGGCGGACAACTCCGCCGCACTGAGTTCGGCAACCCGCCCCCCTCGACCGGCGGTGCGGTCCAGCGTTTCATCGTGGATCAGGAAGGGCTGGCCATCCGCGGACAACATCACGTCGAACTCGACGGCCCGGCAACCAAGCCGGGCGGCGATTTCGAGGCCGGCCAGGGTGTTTTCCGGCGCCAGCGCTCCGCCGCAGCGGTGTGCCAGCAGCTCAGGCCACACCCAGCCGGCCGTGGTCACTCAGAGACCTCGGTCAGTCCAGCGCGCGCGAGCGCGACACGGCATTGTCGAGGGCCAGCTTGGACGGCTTGCGGTCGTCCCAGACGGACTCCAGCTCTTCCTCGATGATGCGACGGACCGCGGCACGCTGCGGGTAGCTGCTCGCCCGGGACACGGAACTCACCGGCTTGTGGGTCAGCTGCTGTACGCCGATGCGAATCGCGGCCAGATCGTTCGCCAGCAGGCTGCTTTCGGAAGCCAGCAGACCGGCACGGTTGAGGGGCAGATAACCCGCAGTGCGCTGCCATTCCACCTGGCTCTCGCTGCTCAGCCAGAAGCTCACGAAGCGGGCGACGGCCTTGTACTCAGCCGGCCTCTTGCCTGCGCCAATCCACAAGGCTGGACCGTCAGCGAGGGTGTTCTGCGGCGCACCGTAATAGTCTTCATGGTAGGGCAGCGTTGCCACGCCAACCTCGAACCCGGCCTGGCGCTGCAGGGTCGGGAAGGCGGCGGAAGGCGCGGTGAGGACCGCGCACTCGCCCTTGGCGAAATGCTCGGTGGCTTCGTCGTCGCGGCCGAAGAGGTGCAGGTAGCGGGCCTTCACCCACGAAGACAGCATCGCCACGTGCTTGACCTCGAGCATGCCGTTGATGGCCAGGCTGGCCCTCTTGCCTTCGGAGACGACCGGCTCGTTGTGCCAGGCACTCATGTTCTCGACCAGGATCCAGGCTGGCTGGGCAGTGGTATAAGGACAGTTGGCGCCATGCGCGACCAGCTGCCCGAGGGTTTTCTGCAGCGCCTGCCAAGTCTTGGGCGCGTTATCCGGATCGACGCCTGCGTCGCGGAAGGCCTGCTTGTTGTAGAACATCACCGGGGTCGACAGTCCCACAGGCAGGGCCACCAGGCGATTGGCGCTGTCGAGCGGGCTCGGCGTCATCATCGCCGGCGCACGCAGGGTTTCCAAGCGCTCGCCGGCATCCTTCATGACTTGATGGAGCGGGCGGTAACGCGGAGCACCGCTCAGAAAGCCCGGCAGATCCCGTTCGCCGAGGATCATCATGTCCGGCAACGCGCCGTCGTTCCAGCGGCGCTCACGCACCACCACCTTGACCGCCGGATTGGTCGCGTTGTAGCGATCGACCAGTTTCTGCAACTGCTCGCCCTTGTCAGCACCAAGGCTGTGCACCAGTTCGACTTCTTTCACGGCAGCATCTGCCGGTGCAGCGCGGGATGCCTGGGGTTTGGAAACCGGATGCGATTTGGCAGCAGCCATGACCGGGGAGACGCACACAGCGCCGAAAGCCGCCACCAAGGCGGTACGACCAAAAATATTCATGGGGAAGGGGTCCATCGACAGGAAGACGCGAATCAGGCGCTAATTATAGTAAGAAGCGCCCTGCTCCGCCCGCCCGGATTCGTGACAAGACGTTCAAGTCCCCTGCACCGAGGCCGTTTACGAGATCAATGCAACGCGACCAGCGAGCCATGACTAGACCCTCCCTGCGCTTGATGCTTTCGATTATCAGCGTCGCTGCCCTGCTCGGCGGCTGCGAACGCCTGGGCATACCCGACCCAAGCAAGGCCGCAGCTCAGACCGAGGCCGAAGGCAAGGCAATCGGCAGCGCCTGCCGGCATGCGGGACGGGCGATCGAAGACTGCTTCACACTCAACCAGGGGGCATCCAAGGCTTCGGTGTTTGCCGGCTGGAAGGAAATGAACGACTACATGGCAGAAAACAAGATCAGCGAGGTCGCGCCGCAGCTTCCCCCGCCCCCACCTCCTCCTCCCCCCGGAGCCAAGCCGGCCAAGGCCAAGAGTTCTGACGCTGACACGCAAAATGACGCCAAGGACAGCGAAGACGGAGCCAAGAACGATGCGGATTCAGCCGCGGAAGAGGAAACTCCGCGCAAACGCCGCCGCGCCAAGGAATGACCGAAGCGGCACTATTCAGCCTGTGGCCGGAGGGCCTTCCTGGCGGACAGCTTCGCGCCACCAGTCGATGAACACGTCAACCGGCATGGCCGGCGCATAGAGATACCCTTGGGCGCAGTCGCAGCCCATGGTGGCCAGCATGCTTTCGGTTTCTTCGTTCTCTACGCCTTCGGCCACAACCTCCAGGCCGAATGCGTGAGCGATACGCACCATCAGCTCGACGATGGAGCGGTCGCTGGCCGACTGGACGATGCGCTCGACGAAGGACTTGTCGATCTTCAGTTCGTCCACTGGCAGACGGCGCAGGTAATCCATGGACGAATAGCCGGTGCCGAAATCGTCCAGAGCCAGGCGCCCGCCAGCTCCTTTCAGGATCTCAAGCGTGCGCACGGACATGCCCTCGCTCGACACCAGCCCCCCCTCGGTCAACTCGAAACACAGTCTGGACGGACTGACCCGCCAGGTTTCGCAGGTCTGCCGGATGAAGAGGGGCAATTCCGGATCCTGCAGATCCTCCGCCATCAGATTGGCCGAGATACGCAGTTCGCAACCGACCGCATCCAACGCGGCGAGGCTCTGGGCGGCCTGTTGGATCACCCAGCGGGACAGGTCGGCCATCAGTCCCAAGCGCTCGAAGACACGCAAAATCCGCCCAGGGGAAACCGCCCGCCCTTCACCATCGGTCCACCGCAGCAAGGCCTCGGCCCCCACGGGCCTGCGCGACGGCAACACCACCTGTGGCTGCAGGCAAAGCCTGAACTGGCGCGCCTCGAAGGCACGGGCCACCTCGGTCTCGAAATTTGCATCCCTGTCAGCCTGACGCGTCACATCTGGGCAGTACACATCGAAGAGCCGCCCCGAACGCTTGGCCACATTCACCGCCATCCTCGCGGTTCGTTCGATATCCAGAGCGCTTCGGGCGTGCTCCGGTGCCCAACTGCCACCAGCACAAAAGCGGCCACGCAAGGCCGGAAACGCATTGCTGCGCGCAGCATCACAGGCATCCACCAACTTGTAGGCCGCCAGCGATACCTGGGCGGAACTGCGCAGATCCGGCAGGATCACCGCCCACTCCGCATTTCCCAGGGCACACAGCACATCCCGCGGGCGCAGCGCCGCCCGCATGGCATCAGATAGCGCCAGACACAAGTAATCCTGCTCGTCCAACGCGAGGACATCGGCGGCAAAACCCCAATCTGCCGTGACAAGCACAAGGCCGAGCACATCGCCCTCTCCGACGCACTTCAGGTAATCGCTCAGCAGACTCAGAAAGCGGCGCCGATTGGGAATGCCGAGCACCGGGTCGGCGTCCTCGGCGCAGATACGGAAGGCCTGCTCCTGCTCGACCGTCGCCTCGGCCAACACCCCGCCAAGACAGAATCCAAGACGTACCAACGCCATCTGGATGTCCAACTCGAGGCGATGAGCCGTGCTCCGCTCACCGAGCAATTGGGCCCGGCACTCCCCGAGGAGGGCTTCGGTCGCCAGGAAAGGAAACTCGGCCACTGCGCCTGCCAGATAGCATTCTAGCCAGCGCCCCACCAACTCCCGGAGCCAGGTCGCAGAAAAATCCCACTCGGCAAAACGGGCCAGACTGGCACAAAACGCATCCAGCGGCGCCCCATCCCCCTCGCCAACATGGACGAAGCGTTCGGCAAGCCCAGCTGCCAGCCCCTCCACATCGGCCATCCGGCCGAAAGCCCGGATGGCCGCCTGTTCCGCCGGTCCGATACCGTAACGCAGCAACAGACGCGCCAAGGCATCCCCATCGAAAGTTGGCACCACCAGGCCACCTAGGTTCAGGGCTCGAGTATTCATCTCAGATAGAACTCGGAGGGCACCACGCCATAGGCCCCGGGTGGCAGGGCCTTCACGATGAAATACTGTTCTCCGACCGCACCGGGCCGGTCGTACAGGAGATCGACAGTCTGGGGATAGGTGTTCGGCTTCTTGTCCGGCCCGAGGAGGATCATGACTTTCGGCTTCAGGCGACGGATGCGATTCTGCGCGACGACCACCGCGACTTCGCCCGAATTGAGCTCGACCAGGGTACCAACGGGATAGAGGCCGATGCACTGCACGAACTGATCGATCAGACTCGCAGAGAAGCAGCCCCCGCGCTGGACGCGCATCGCATCCAACGCAGTCTGGGCACTCTCCGCCACACCATACGGGCGCTCGCGGGTCATCGCACAGTAAACGTCGCAGATACCGGAGATCTCGGCCATGATGCCTAGCGCTTTCCCGCTCAAGCCGGCCGGATAGCCACTACCGTCCACCCGCTCATGGTGTCTTTCGACAATCTCGAGCATCGCCGAACTTGCATGGGGAGATGCGGACAGGATCTGTCTCGAGTAATCCACGTGAGTCTTGAAAATCTCATACTCCGTGGGCGTCAATCCGCCGGGTTTGTGCAGAAGACGCGGAGGAAGCCGCAGCTTGCCGACGTCCTGCAACATGCCAGCCATGCCAAGCGTTGCAATAGCATCCTCACCCAGCCCCAGCGCACGCCCGAAGATCATTACGTGCGCGGCAACGTCAAGGGAGTGATCGTAACTGTAGCGATCCGTCTGCTTGAGGCGCACCAACCACAGAAGCGCATCCGGATTTCGGGCGACACTCAACACCATTTCGGCCACGACACTGCGCACGCGTTCTAGATCCGGATTCAGACAGCTCTGCACGTCATGGGCAATCTGCTCCAGCGCGCCCTGCGCACGGGCCATGACCGGGAGTGTCGTGGCGATCTCGGTTTCGAGAGGCACCTCCGTCGCAACGGTGCTCACACTCGACGTGCCTAGATTGATCGTCTCACCATCGCCCTGCTGTTTGAGGCCCCCCGCACGCAGAGCCCGCAACAGCGCGAAGAAATCGAGGGGACGCCGCCTTGCCCCCAGATCAAGCGCCCCCCTTGAAGCTTGCCGATGCCTGGGCAATCCTTCCAGCACCTTCGGATCGGAGCGCCAGGCATCGCCGACGGAACGACTCCGATCCACGTATACGAAGCGGCATTCCCGCTGCACCTGTCCAAGCGTCGCCTCGTCCTCGATCAGAAAGCCCTGCAGCAGGAACGGCGACTCCAGCCAAGGGCGATCGAGTTCGTCCACAAACATGCCGATGCTCAGATCGCGGGCAGCTACGATTTCCCTCAACGCACTTCTCCCGAACGACGACCGTCACCGATAGTCAGGGCGCCGGATTCGTGAACTGCAGGTGTATTGCGTCTATCCCGGCCAGCACGGCTTCCGGCAAAACCCGCTCGGCGGCCCGTAGATTGGCTTCAAGCTGCGCAACGGACGTTGCTCCGAGGATGGTACTCCCCACCAGCGGCTGTGCGGCTACGAAGGCTATCGCCAGCTCGGCTGCCGTCAGGCCATGTTGTCGGGCCAGCTCCACGTAGGCCGCCACCGCAGGGCGGACATTCGGCTTGTCGTAACGCTGCCCGAAACTGGGGAATAGGGAAATCCGGCCGGATGCCCCAGGGTCGTCCAGATACTTGCCAGTCAGGTGGCCGAAGGCCAGCACGGAATAGGGCAACAAGCTGATCCTCTCGCGGAAGCACACCTCGGAAAGCCCCTGCTCAAAGACCCGATTGAGCAGGTTGTAAGCATTCTGGATGGTGGCGACCCGCGGCAGCCCCAGTTCATCGGCAATCCGCAGAAACTCCATCACCCCCCAGGGATGCTCGTTGGACAGCCCTACATAGCGGATCTTGCCCTCCTTAACGAGTTCCCCGAGGACTTCCAGCTGCTCACGAATCGGCGTCGCCGGACGCTCGGCCGCCGGATCGAAACGCCACTGCCCGAACATGGGCTGATTGCGGGCCGGCCAGTGCAGCTGGTACAGATCGACGTAATCGGTGCCGAGCCGCCGAAGGCTTCCTTCCAGCGCGGCCCTGATGTTGTTCCCGTCCAGCGCCTGCGGTCCTCCGCGAATCCAGCCCATTCCACGCGCCGGCCCCGCCACCTTGGTGGCCAGCACGACCTTGTCACGCGCCCTCCCCTTCAGCCATGAGCCGACGATGGACTCCGTCGAGCCATAGGTCTCAGCTTGGGCCGGAACCGGATACATCTCGGCCGCATCGATGAAATTAACACCCTGGGCGAAGGCGACGTCCAGCTGAGTATGCCCTTCCGCCTCGGTGTTCTGCCGGCCAAAGGTCATCGTACCGAGACAAACCGACGAAACCTGCAAGTCGCTGTTCCCCAACAGGCGATATTCCATGAAATAGCTCCCAAAACCCCGGTAAAGAGACGGCCCCAGCGCAACGATCGGTTATTATCCGCCACCAACCGGCCCACCACCGCACCGGGAATTGACGGCAGTGGCCGCTGAGTATTCCAGAATTCTACACATCCATCCTGCCACGCCACTCCTTCAGTCCGTCATGTCGTCTGTCAACCAGCCTCACCCGGCGCTCGGCGTCCTCGTTCAATGCCGGCCCGGTTTCGAAGCCGATGCCGCCCAGGAGCTCCAGACTGAAAGTCGGCGTCTCGCGGGCCGGATCAATGCCCCCGGCAACGGCGGTTTCGTTTATCTAGCCCTGGACACTCCGGCCCCACACGATGAAATACGGCGCCGCATCGACATCTCGCGGCTGATCTTTGCCCGCCAGGCCTTCCAGGTTCTGGCGATCATCGACGACCTGCCCGAGCGCGACCGGCTGACCCCTTTGAAGGAAGCCGTTGCATCCTTCGGCGAACGCTTCTCGGCACTTCTGCTGGAAACCCCCGACACCAACAACGGAAAAGAGCAATCGGGCTTTCTGAAGCGCTTCGGCCCCTTACTGCAGGAATCGTTGGGCCAAGCCGGCCTGCTGAGACCTGACACACCGCACCTGCCGCGCCTGCACCTTTTCCTGGTCGGCAGTCGGCAGGCCTGGCTCGGCCTCAGCCTGCCCAGCGAATCCTCGCCGTGGCCAATGGGCATCCCGCGCCTGCGCATGCCCAAGGAGGCGCCGAGCCGTTCCACTCTCAAACTCGCCGAGGCAATACTTACGCTACTAACCCCTGACGAGCAGCAGGCCACACTACGCGCCGGTCTGCAGGCCGTCGACCTGGGGGCCTCACCCGGCGGTTGGAGCTGGCAACTGGCCAGCCGAGGCTTGCGGGTCACTGCCATCGACAATGGCCCCCTGGCCCCTTCGGCACTGGCGACGGGTCTCATCACGCACCAGCGTGCCGACGGTTTCACTTGGCGCCCGAAGAAGCCCGTCGAGTGGATGGTTTGCGATATGGTGGAACAACCATCGCGAATCGCGCCCCTGATGGCCGAATGGATCGCCAGCGGACGCTGCCGGCACACGATCTTCAACCTCAAGCTGCCGATGAAGCGCCGCCAGGAGGAAGTGGAACGCTGCCGCGCCCTCATCGACCAACGCCTGCGCCCGGCGGGCATCAAATATACATTGCGAATCAAACACCTCTATCACGATCGGGAAGAGGTTACGTGCTATCTGACGCGGCGCTGAGCGCGCTCCGATGTATAATGCCTGCCTACTTAAATGCTGCGGTGCACTAAACAAACAGCACCGCCATCGTGATCATATCCATGTCGTTTTCCGAACTCGGGCTCATCCCTGAAATCCTGCAGGCCGTCACCGACGCCGGCTACTCTGAACCCACCCCGATCCAGCGCCAGGCGATCCCCGTCGTCCTCGCCGGACACGACGTCATGGGCGGCGCCCAGACCGGCACGGGCAAGACCGCCGGTTTCACCCTGCCGCTGCTGAACCGCCTGGCCCGTCACGCCAGCACCTCGACCAGCCCGGCCCGCCACCCGGTACGTGCGCTGATCCTCGCGCCGACGCGCGAGCTGGCGATGCAGGTGTTCGAATCCGTAAAGCTGTACTCCAAGCATCTGCCCTTGCGCAGCACCTGCATCTATGGCGGCGTCGACATGAACCCGCAGATCCAGGAGCTCCGCCGCGGCATCGAGATCGTCGTGGCAACCCCGGGCCGCCTGCTCGATCATGTCCAGCAGAAAACCATCGCCCTCGGCCAGGTCGAGTTCCTGGTCCTCGATGAAGCCGACCGCATGCTCGACATGGGCTTCATCCCTGACATCCGCCGCATCCTTGCGCTGCTGCCGGCCAATCGCCAGAGCCTGCTGTTCTCGGCCACCTTCTCGGACGAGATCAAGAAGCTCGCCGACCAGATGCTGAAGAACCCGCAACTGATCGAAGTAGCCCGCCGCAACATGGTCAGCGAGACGATCACCCACATCGTCCATCCAGTTTCCAGCGGCCTCAAGCGTAATCTGCTGGCCCACCTCATCCGCCACGAAGATCCATCCAATCAGGTTCTGGTTTTCGTGGACACCAAGTTCGCCTGCAGCCGGCTCGCCCACTTCCTCGAACGGCATGACATCTCCGCGGACTCCATCCACGGCGACAAGAGCCAGCAAGCCCGCACCGAAACGCTCGACAATTTCAAGAGCGGCAAGATCCGCGTGCTGGTGGCCACCGATGTCGCAGCCCGTGGCCTCGACATCGAAGACCTGCCCTCGGTGATCAACTTCGAACTTCCCCATACCGCGGAAGACTACGTTCACCGCATCGGCCGAACCGGTCGAGCCGGCAAGAAGGGCAAGGCGGTATCGCTGGTCAGCGCCGAAGAACGACATCGCCTGGCCGACATCCAGAAACTGATCAAACTGGAAATCCGGCAGGAGGTCGTCCACGGCTACGAGCCGGAAACCGACTTCTTTGAAGGCGAAGCAGGTCGTCGGCGCAAGGCTCCGGCAGCGAGCTCTCGCCAGCAATCGGAAAGCAGCCCAAGCGATCGTCGCAAGCCCAGCGAGCGGGAGCGCCCTCCCCCCCGAGGCCGCAAGCCCAACCACATCGCACCAGACGGCTTCGACTTCAGCAAACCCTACGAAGCGCCAAAGGATCTTTCCCAACAGTCAGGTAGCGCAGCAGGGCGCGAAATTCACAAGACCCAGCGCCCAATTGCATTTCTGCTCGGCGGACTTGGGCGCAAGGCCTGACTGACCCCACATCATTTTCGGTAATACGCCCACTGCGTATTACCGAAAATGCGGCAAAAAAAAGCCCTGATTCCTCAGGGCTTTTTTCATATATTCTGGGGCGACATACCGGGATCGAACCGGTGACACCTGGAATCACAATCCAGTGCTCTACCAACTGAGCTAATGCCGCCACTGCTGACTTTCAAAAAACATCTCAAAGCTTTAGCCGTCAAGCACTTTCACTTGAGCAACTTCAAGTCTCAGCAAAAAGGCCAACCCTATGGAGTTGGCCTGAATGCATTTATGGTGCCGCTGACCGGAATCGAACTGGTGACCTTCGCATTACGAATGCGCTGCTCTACCGACTGAGCTACAGCGGCTCCAAGAGCTGCGCATTATACAGATAAAGAAAAACTACGCAAGCCCGTCATCCCATATAAAACGCATGACAGCGACGCGGGGCCCCACCTTACTGCCCGATAATTCGCCAGTTCAAAACACGCGGATCGCCAAAGCCCGAAACTTGACTCCCAACGAACGAGGGCGCTGATGCATCGCTGCGAGACCCGACAAGCCTAATTGTCGATCCGTAACGAACCAGTCTCAATCCCGCCAACCCTACGCTCGAAGGGATACTCCCCTGCACCGTCACTGCATTGCTAGTAGCATCAAGCAAGGAGAAAACCGATTTTGCGGTTCCATATTTGACGGCGTATGTCGAGCTGACACCAGCGGGATTGCACTTATCCTGGGTCATGGCAGACCCTACCCATGAGACGACACCTTCATTGGCTTGGGGATTAATCACAACCTGCTCAGGTCCTTTACTGGCTCCTGCGGGTGCCTTCGGAGAGTCCGCCGTCTCAATGAGATCGTAGTACCACCCCATAGGCTTGCTCGAGTCCATTGTCACGCCCTCTATGAGATTCGCCACCTGCACCATCTGGCTGCGCCCGACGGGAAATGTAACCCCTGAAGGCAAGGGATTGGGCGCACCTGCCGCCGTCGAGTATGGATTGGTCACCGTACCATCTCGTACGGCGTAAAAAGTCTGCCGCTGCGTGCTATCCCGATCATTGGTGTGCAGAAGACGCCCGGTTCCGACAAAAACATATCGCACCAAATCGGGCGCAGTTTCAATTAGCGGCTCGGTCGTCACAGGCTGCGGGTTCCCATCAACGTCCCTCAAAATGGCGATCGGGGTTGTCTCGCTTGGAACCGACAGCGTCGGGCTCATGAAATCAAAACGCCATACATTACCGAGCAAATCCCCTGCATAGAGTTGATCCATGGTCATGTCAGCATAATCCTGCACATATCCCGACAGATGAGTTAAACCTGAGGGTGTCGTCACACTACCTGCAGAAGTAGTGATCTTCTGGAGAAGAGCGCCATTTGTAGGATTGAGCACGAACACCACACCCTTGCCCGGCGCGCTGCTACTGGACACGCCAAGATTGTTATTGTAGCCAGCAGCAATAACGACCACCCATCCCCATTTCCTCGTTTTCACGATAAAAGGACGCCCGTAGCTGAACCCCATGTCCTCGTGAGTGAACTCCCAGAGAACCTTGCCCGCAATGGTCGCCTCAGACGTTGATGAAGTAGGGACATCCGTCACGTCCATTGCAACATAACTACGCCCGCCCTTCCCCAAGCCCGTAACAAGAAGCGTGCGCCAATCCGACCTTGCTGAATTGGTCTCAATAACACCTCCCGCTCTCGCAAAGTCGACATCCCGCGCAAATGGCGTAGCATTTACATAGTAATGATGAAGATAGTCATTGCCACTCAAAGCCTTCAAACCACTTTCCACCGGTACTCCATCCGGGCCGGCAAACATCGCATTCGGCACAACCGCAAACAACTCAGCCCCCCCTCCGGTACCGGAGACACGCGCATCAAATGCATGGAGCATTCCGTCATTGGCGCCAACATATACGACCGGCGTTCTGGAGGCCTTTGCTGCCACAAAAGCAGAATACCCCGGGTTGTAAGCATCGCTATAGACCTCGCTAGGCGGCCCAACGTACAATGCCCCCGAGTCGACAATATCGCCCAGGACCGAAGCGCGATAACGATAAGTATTTCGGGTCGTCAATGTGGACTGCTTACTGGTATCCCCGCGCAGATAGTTCAGTATGTCACTCTGCTCCGTCGTCGTGGCCCCTAGAGTGGCTTTCTGTGCAGTCGAAAGACTTCCAATCCTGAACGGCACCCCGACCAGCACACCAGAACTATTGGGCGCCAGCGTCACCACCTTGCGCGCCGTATCCCATCCAGTCCCCGCCACCTTGGCATCAAGCAGCGAGGCGGCACTCCACACCAAACTGGTCTTGATCACACCGAGTGTCGTGGAAGCATCGATTGTAAAGCCCTGCAAATCTCCAGACCAATATTGGGAATTGTAGCTTGTCAGGTACACTCCATCGGTAGTCGCTGTCGTGGAAATGGCCGACGACTGCAGAGCCGCTCCCGCTGCGGCCCCGATCATTGCGTTGATTTGGCTAAATGCAGAAGAAAGACCCGTCAACATGCGATCAGGATCGGACGCGGGGAAATAGGCATCTGGCAGGACCTCACCTGCGTACGTTTGCTTCAAGGCATTCCACTCGCCTTCATCAGGCACGCCGTTATTATTCACATCCTTGAATGCACCGTACTTTGCGGCCTTCTGATACTGGTTATTGGGTGCCTTGTGTGAAAACTCCAGCACATCAAGCCAAAAAGTCTTGATACGCATATCCGGAAAATCGCTCCGAAGGGCCTGGGTATTAGCGGCAAAAGCCAAGCCCGCGATGTAATCATGGGTCAGATCATAGCTCGGAATTTGCGTCACCCAGTAATTGGCTGTCTTTCCAGCAAACCTTTCCCCAGCCACAACCGCATTTACCGGCGTAACACCGCCGGACAGATTGGAATCACAGCATGTATTTGTATCACCCACGCCAATGACAAACTGCTTCTGACACATCCCCCCCGCAGCCGCACTCAGAACCGGATCTTTCCATGTCGAAATGACAGGAAAATCATCCTTTATTGCCTTTTTTTGCGCTGTCGTCAAAGACGGCGCGGACCCTGAGTTTGGAACAGGGGGAATGCTTGAGTAGCCAGCAATATTCCCAATCCCTTTCGGACCGAGAAGATAACGCAACGCCACCGCATACATCTCGCTGACATTGTCGTATCTCTTGTAACTTTTTGCACCATATCCGAAATTATTCAAATAATTGATCGCCCCCGTCTTTGTGACATCGGCATCCCCCCCCTTATCAGCCGGATACGGGTCAGCAGGAAAAACCCCCGTAGGCAGAATTTCATAAGTCTTGGAGTCGTTTATATGAGCCTTCAAGACCCCCCCATCCACGGCCTGCAACTGCGTATCATTACCATAGGTGTCGTTATTCAGATTCAAATAGCTGACAGCACCAAAACGCATCCGGTCAATATTCTTCTGAATCAGCCCAACCGGCTTGTAGACAAACTTTGTCCTGTCATCGGGGCTTTGATATTTCTGACAGTAATAATTGTCTGGATACTCGTGCTTGGTTGGATCCGTTCCATCGCACACCAGCACCCGAACCTGGAGACTCTTGTAAACCGTTGCCCCTGCCGTGGTTCCCGTGCTATAGCTAAACTCGACATTAAGCCCCTTGTTGAGAACGACCGCCACAAGATTCTTGGTTCCACTCACACCGTAAGGGGTATAGGAAGTGATATCTCCATATGGCAGCGATTTGTCGGGAAAATTCTGCTGCGTCCCCTGATTACTCGACCAACTCTTCTTCAATACGGTCTTACCCACCGGCGCCGTAGCCGAAAAATCAAGAGGTAGATCAATGTCTCGCGCCCCTCCCGTCATCGCCCAACGGAATAGATCGAGAACCGACATGGTTGCCCAGTTCAGGTAGTTTCCCGACCACTTACCCGGGCATTTAAAGGAATTCGTTACGTCCGTCGTCCCAGATGGCACGAAGTAGTTATTTGTAGCGTCATAATCGTAGCACTTGGTTGGATCAAAATAACCGAGATACTTGCGTGTCTTTTCGAAAAGACTATCTGACGTTGAATTGGCAGCCAAGGCCGAGCTGAAATTGGCGTGACTCTGAGCCGTCGGAAACTCCACAGACAGCGCAAGCATCACATTGGCAGGTACCGCTTCCTGACTTGCAGGGATCGGCACGTTGGCCAGGCCGGTTTCAGCCGCGCGCGCGCACGGCAGGACAGCGCCCCACAAGGCGGTAGCAAGCATGAGTCGCGCTGCGATCCGTCCGGATCCGACACCTGGGCATTTGCGCTGTACTTTAAGCAGGTTCATCATCATCAATCCCCGTTTGACGGAAACAACACTATTCTTGCGCAAAGGTAACAATCCACTGCGCATAAGTCTGGCTGTTGCGCACCCCGTCAGTACGCACCGTAACCCGATAAAGAGGGGTAGCCGTGGAGCCGGGTTTTCCAGCCCATCCCGTCCCGCCCCGAGGAGAACTGCTTGAAAGCATGCATGTGAGAGCCGATGCCGGCCCATATGTCGTGCACATACGCTCAATCAAGAACCTGGTCTTGGTCACATCCGATGCAGCAAATCCTCCGGTATAGGATTGCGCCGCCACCTTGAAGACCGAATCGAATGCAGTTGCATCCTTGATAATAACGGGAATCCCATTTTCATCGGACTCAAGCAGACGAGGATAGAAATTCTGCTTGACCCATTGCGTTGCTGCAGTGCACTTTACGCCGGTACTCGCCGGCGGAGGACAGCCCACAATGGAGTCCTGAATACTCAGGAGTGTTGTTCTATTGGTACCCGTCATTTGCTTGAACGCATCCCCAACCCCACGTGCCGACCTGCTATTTGTATCGCGCTTGAAGCCGATATTGCCCGACAGCAAGGCCGACGTACCGACCGAACTCAGCAAGGATGTCGCACCCAGCATCATTACAAGCAAGATAATCAGTACGACAGCCAGAACGGCACCGCTCTGCCGCCCAAAGCCGCCTCTGAACTCAACCGACATAGCACCTTCAATATGAAAATCACACATTGGGTGGCACCTTCATGTTTCTTAAAGGAATGACCCACTCATACACCTGATATTGGTAACGCTGCTCGTCTGCACTCAGGGATCTCTTGAATCGCCTCTTCTCGGGTAAATCCTGAAAAAGATTCAATTCAGTGACGGGTGCATCGGTCATGAACGGTTGCGCCGAACGCATCACCACTGCGATGCGAACAGCCTTGATGTATCCGATCTTTTGCTGGGTTGCCAGCTTCCCATCAAGCACGTTGGCTATTGTCCAGCCACTCTCCGACGGTGAAACCCATTCATCCACTGCGTTGTCGTTGTCCGTTCCACCAACGCCATCGTCAAGCCCATATCTGGCCTTGATGAGAAAAACATTTTCGCCAAGAACCTGTGGATCAGAACGGTTGAGAATGTCGAACTGAACGAGTTCCCCGTCGCCATTGACGCCCAGCAAGGCAAACGTCGGAGCATTCCGCAAGCCCAAGTGAAATGCAGCCGGTGCCTTCGTGAGAATTCCTGAGTCCACATTTCCATATGACATTCCATTCAAGGGAATGTCGGCATTGGAGACCGTAACAATCTTGGCCCCGATAGAACTGTCCGTGGCCAGCGTTGCAGGTGAAAAAGTGCTCTGCGCCTGCACTAGGCGACAATCCCCGGGGTCATCTGGAACGTCCTGGGGAACAGTTAGAAACATATCGAACAAGGAGGCATCTGCACCGGCCTTGAGCCCCATACCAAGGGCTGGGGTAGGCTTCACCACAAGCGATGAACCTGTCGACGAAACCATGATGGGCCTGTTACCTGCTGCGGAATCCCCCGCCATAACGACAAGAACGTCGGATCCGCTTGTTCCACCGTCCACGATGGCCAACGGAACCGCCCGCATTTTCTGTGGAACACTGCCGAAAGGACTCGGAAACGGGTCGGGACGCGGAAGGATGGCCGTCCCTGCGTAATTCACCAACAATTGGCACCCCCAGACATGCGAGCCTCGTGCCAGCCCAGCCCCTGCCTCCTGGAGCACCAGATCCAACCGCTGGGCGACGATTGCCGCAGCCTGCGTGGCATCCCCCGCCCCGGACAAATTTCGACGAAACATCTCACTCGACGAAAAAGTCTGCACGATGACCAGACTGGCCAAAAGCCCAACCACCATTCCAACCATCAATTCGACAAGACTGATACCCGACTGCCGCGCATGACACTGCCTGCGACGCCGTCTGCAATGGCGGTTAGAAAAGCATGGTTGTCGTTTCATATACTCCGTGCTCCACCTTTGACTTAGTCGCGTCAGTCGCCCCGGGCAAATCCCATTGAAGCACGACTGTAACAATGAAGGTATCAGCCGCATCCCCCTTGGAAACCGCCACCTGGGCCTTCGCATTGGGCAATTTGCTTCCGGCAACGACACGCTGATCGAACCACACTTTCGAAGTAGCACCACTTGCACCACTTCCATCCGAATTGAACGGATAGTTACTGAGTACAAGATCGCGCCTGTCAACAGCCATTTTGGCAAGCAATTCATCCGTGAGAATGGCCGCCTCCGTTCGAAAGCGGGCATCCGTGACGATTCGTGTGGATGCAGCTTGAAAACCTATCATCCCGAGCAAACCCAAGGAAAATATCAATAGCGCAACCAGCGCCTCAAGCAAAACGTAACCGTGAATCGCACGTTTCATCACAGGACTACCCCCCCGGACAATCAGTCGCGGCCAAGATCGGCTGACAAGCCTGCGGGTTTCCACTGGCAAGCGCCGGATTGCACATTTTCACCCCTCCTCCAGGCGTCACAAAAACACAGTAGGCAAAATCGCCCCCCTCCGTCTGTGACACCCGAAAAATCTGCTTCCCGCTCACTGCCGCTCCCGTCGAATCCAATACGCGCCCGGCCCCACTGAAACGAATGCTTGCAGGCCCCTGGTAGGCGATGCCGCCGGAAATATCCTTTGTTGTGTAACCGTTCACATAACGATTCGAGGCCGCAACATCAACCACCCGGATTGTCCAGTTCTTGCCGTTCGCCTTGGCGACGAGGGTTGCCACCGACGAGACGCTTGGCACATCGTCTGTTAGCATGAACTCGACATCGCTATTACGTCGAATCGCCTCGGCCTCAGCCTGCCTCAATGCATTCTGGATCAGCTGAGCACCCGACCCGACCGCACCACGCGCTATCAAGCCCCCAAAGTAAGGTATTGCAACGGCAAGCAGAATGGCCACGATAACCACCGTCACCATCAACTCCAGTAAAGTCACCCCTCTCTGGGCATGTCCGGTCAGCACGATCCCCCCTTGCTCATTAACCAGCAGTTTCCAGTGCTGGATGGCGTTGCCGATTTCTTTTCATTGCTTTCATTGATTGAATACCAGTAGCCACTCATTCCACCCGCCGAGGTTCCGGTTATCTTGAGTGTAAAGGTATTGGCGGTACACGCCGGACTGTGGGCGATCGTGAATGGCAGCCCGCTGAAACTGGCGCTAAAATCGGGACAGGAGCCATCTGCCAGCATATAAGACCGGTTGGCATTGAAAACCTGCTCCATCCGCACCTTTGCCTCGGACAGTGCCTCAACGCCCTGTGCGATCTTTCCCCGAGCGATGTGCTCGGTATAAGCCGGCACGGCAACTGCCGCAAGGATGCCGGCAATGGCCACCACGATCATCAATTCGATCAAACTAAATCCGCGCATTCTGTTCATGAACATTCTCCCTCCACACATGATGGAACCTGCCGTCGTCCAAAGCGAGACAACGACGATCAAAGGTGCGTTTATCCAGACAAGCGGCTTGCGATGAACCGCCCGTCTGCCCCTATCCTGATGTGCCCTGCCACTGCCGACGAGACAGCATTCGATGAGGCCTTACCCTGACACATCGCTGCTCGTCGCGAGTGTGCTTTCCATTACCCTCCACTGGGGGGCGCTGATCACTTTGGACCGCGCACCACACACCGGTCAGGCGTCCCCCACAGCCCCCCCCTTGATAGCGAGCTTGCGTACTGCGCCACCGCGCCCCTTTCCTCCCGCTTTACCCAAGCAGCGCTCCCCAGACAGGGTTCCAATCTCCAACGGGCCATCCGACCGACAGTCCATGACGCGCACGCCCTCCTCCCATCAACAGAGTACAGACGAAGCCCCATCCAACTCCAACGCGGGCGCCGAGGTGCCTTTCTTTCCTATTGAGGCCCTGAGCCGCCCTCCAGTGTTACTCACGAAAGTAGGTCCACAAGACTGGCCATCCAACCCGGGGGCTCCATCTGGTCGTCTCCTGATTCAAGTGGATATCGATGCAGACGGCCGTGTAGTCCGAACCACGCCAGTCTGTACGCCATACACGTGCCACGCAGCGGCAACATATGCCGGCTTTATCCGCGACTGGAGCTTTTCACCTGCCGAAATTCTGGGACATCCGGTCCCCAGTCGCATCGCTATTGAAATCGAATTGGAGAATCCGGTCGACAAGGATCTGGAGTTCAGTCCGCTGACACCTTCTCAGCCCCCCCAATAGTCCAGACGTCCGAACACCCCGCGTAAATGATCGATGAGCAGCCGTACCCGCAGTGGCAGGCGGCGATTCTGCGGAAAGACGGCATAAATGCCGGTGGCCGGCGCTGCCCACTCATCCAGCACCGACACCAGCGCACCGCCCGTCAGATCACGCTCCACCTCCCACATGGAACGCCAGGCCAGTCCGATGCCACCGAGCGCCCATTCGTGCAGCACCGTGCCGTCGTTGCATTCGAAACGCCCGGACACCTTGACGGTGCGCGCCTGCCCCGGTGAGTCCAGGTCAGCAAACACCCAGCCCCGCTGCGGGTCGAGGGACAGGCAATCATGGCGTGCCAACTCGTCCGGGGTTTCCGGAATGCCGTTGCGGGCCAGGTAGGACGGGCTTGCCACGACGACCCGCCGGTTGTCCGCCAAGCGCACCGACACCAGGCTCGAGTCGCTCAACTCGCCGATGCGGATCGCACAATCGACGCCTTCGTTCACCAGATCCACCAGTCGGTCGCTGAGGTCGAGGCTGCATGTCACCTCCGGATTGGCAGCGAGGAAATCCCGCACCAGCGGCGCCACATGGCGCCGGCCGAAGCCCGCCGGCGCCGACACCTTGATGTGCCCGCTGGCCTTCACGCCACCCAGGCTCACCGAAGCTTCCGCATTCGCGAGGTCGTTGAGGATGCGCTGGCAATCCTCGAGGAAGGCACTCCCCTCGAAGGTGAGGCTCAGCTTGCGGGTGGTGCGCACCAGCAGTTTCACCCCCAGTCGCTCCTCCAGCGCGTCGATGCGCCGCCCCATCATCGCCGGCGTCACGCCCTCGGCACGGGCGGCGGCCGACAGGCTGCCACGAGTCGCGACGCTGACGAAAGTCTCGATTTCCTTAAAGCTGCTCACTTGATACTAAAAGTAAAAAATCATTTGATTTTATTATGGCTTCTTTTTTGTTTAGTCATTAAATAAACTTCGCTCCAACGTGGTGGAGGAGAAGCTCATCGAGTGGCGCCACCGGGCAAGAGCCCGGCAGAAGCGCTCCGGAGCACCACCAACGACAAACCGCAGCATTGACGAGGACCTCAAGAGCATGGCGCACGCGCCCCGAATCCAGGCTGTTGCATTCGATGCCTTCGGCACGCTCTTCGACGTTTACTCGGTGGGCCTGCTGGCCGAACAGCTTTACCCTGGCAAGGGTGCCGCGCTGGCCGATCTGTGGCGCATCAAGCAGATCGAATACAGCTTCATCCGTACCCTGTCCGGCCGCTACAAGCCCTTCTGGGACATCACCCAGGACGGCCTGCAGTACGCCGCCGCCAGACTCGGGCTGGAACTCGACGCCCAGCGCCGCACCCAGCTGATGAACCAGTATGCTTGCCTGTCTCCCTTCCCCGAGAACCTGGGCGCGCTACGCACCCTGAAGGAAGCCGGTGTGCCCACCGCCATCCTGTCCAACGGCACGCCCGAAATGCTGCAGGTCGCCGTCAAGAGCGCCGGCATGCACGGCCTCTTCGACCACGTGCTGTCGGTGGATGCAGTGCGCAAATACAAGACCGCCGCCGACGCCTATGCGCTGGCGCCGCAGGCCTTCAACTGCCCGGCCGAACGCATCCTGTTCGTGTCGTCCAACGGCTGGGATGCCGCCGGCGCCACCTGGTTCGGCTATACCACATTCTGGATCAACCGCAGCGGCCAGCCCCTCGAGCAACTGGATGTCGCCCCCACCGTCCAGGGCCGCCTGCTGACCGATGTCGTCGATTACGTGGCGCGCCACCGCGCCTGAACAATTTCAGCTTTTTCAACTTCTCAACCAGGAGTCATCATGAGCCTCACCCTCCCCGCCGGCATGCAGATCAATGCCCCGATTCGTCCGGGCTACGAAACCATCCTCACCCCGGAAGCTCTCGAGCTGGTCGCCAAGCTGCACCGCGCTTTCGAAGGCCGCCGCCAGGAACTGCTGAAGGCCCGTGTCGAGCGCCAAGCCCGTATCGACGCCGGTGAAATGCCCGACTTCTTGCCGGAAACCAAGCACATCCGCGAAGGCGACTGGAAGGTCGCGCCGGTTCCCGCCGCGCTGCAATGCCGTCGCGTCGAGATCACCGGCCCGGTCGAGGCCAAGATGATCATCAACGCCTTCAACTCCGGCGCTGACTCCTACATGACCGACTTCGAGGACTCCAACTCCCCGAACTGGGACAACCAGCTCCAGGGCCAGGTGAACCTCTACAAGGCGATCCGCCGCGAACTGTCCTTCAAGAACGAAGCCGGCAAGGAATACAAGCTCAACGACAAGATCGCCACCCTGCAGATCCGTCCGCGCGGCTGGCACCTGGACGAGAAGCACGTCACCGTTGACGGCCAGCGCGTCGGCGGCGGCATCTTCGACTTCGCCCTGGTCTTCTTCCACAACGCCAAGGAACAGATCGCCCGCGGCGCCGGCCCCTTCTTCTACCTGCCGAAGATGGAAAGCCACCTGGAAGCCCGCCTGTGGAACGACATCTTCGTGATGGCCCAGGACCACTGTGGCGTGCCCCAAGGCACCATCAAGGCCACCGTGCTGGTCGAAACCATCCTCGCCACCTTCGAGATGGAAGAGATCCTGTACGAACTGCGCGAGCACTCCGCCGGCCTCAACGCCGGGCGCTGGGACTACATCTTCTCCTGCATCAAGAAGTTCAAGAAGAACAAGGACTTCTGCCTGGCCCAACGCGGCGCCATCACGATGGAAGTGCCCTTCATGCGCTCCTACGCGCTGGCCCTGGTGCAGGCCTGCCACAAGCGCGGCGCGCCGGCCATGGGCGGCATGTCGGCCCTGATCCCGATCAAGGGCGATCCGGAAGCCAACGAAAAGGCCCTCGCCGGCATCCGTCACGACAAGACCCGTGACGCCAACGACGGCTTCGACGGCGGCTGGGTGGCTCACCCGGGTCTGGTGTCCATCGCCATGGAAGAGTTCGTCAAGGTGCTGGGCGACAAGCCGAATCAGTTCGAGAAGCAGGTCGAAGGCTCCTTCGGCCCGGCCCAGTGGCTGGACTTCCGTCCCACCACCCCGATCACCGAAACCGGCCTGCGCAACAACATCAACGTCGGCATCCACTACCTCGGCTCCTGGCTGGCCGGCAACGGCTGCGTGCCCATCCACAACCTGATGGAAGACGCCGCCACCGCCGAAATCTCCCGCTCCCAGGTTTGGCAGTGGGTGGTCAGCCCGAAGGGCATCCTCGACGACGGCCGCAAGGTCACCGAAGAGCTGGTCCGCCCGATGATCGCCGAGGAACTGGCCAAGGTGAAGGCTACCGTCACCGCCCAGGGCGAGGACACCGCCACCTACGACCAGGCCGCCGAGATCTTCGACAAGATGTCGCTGACCCCGGACTACCCGGAATTCCTGACCCTTCCGCTGTACGAGGCGATGGAATAAGCGGAGCCCAAGCTGCGCTACGAAAAACGGCACCTGCGGGTGCCGTTTTTTCGTTTACCCGCCTCGCGGAACGCCGCTCAGCCTCGCCTGGCAGCCTTGTCCAGATGCGCCTCCACGACCCGCGCCAGCTTGATTGCCGCGGGGCGTATCAGCTCGTCCGGCACCGCCGCGAAGCCCAGGTTGAGGCCCGGCTCGCTACGGCTGCGGTCCATGTAGTACAGGGAGAGGGGCCGTACCACCACGCCGTCGGCCAGCGCGTCGGCGGCCAGCGCCGCATCGTCCACCGGCGCGTCGAACAGATACACCAGTTGCAGCCCGGCATGCCCACCGGAGACCCGCACGCTGTCGCCCAGGCGCGTGCCGAGCTCGTCGAGCAGGATGTCCCGCCGCGTGCGGTAGATGCCACGCATGCGCTTGATGTGGGCGGTGAAGTGGCCTGAATCGATGAACTCCGCCAGCGCCGCCTGATCGACCATCCGCCCTTCGCGGAACAGCTCCGCGTTGCCGATCGAGAAGGCATCCACCAGATCCTCAGGCACCACCATGTAGGACAGACGCAGGCCGGGGAACATCACCTTGCTAAGGGTGCCCACGTAGATCACCCGCTGGGTCCGCGACAGGCCGAACAGGGAGGCCAGCGGCTGGTTGTGGTAGCGCAGCTCGTTGTCGTAGTCGTCCTCGATGATCCACGCGCCGCAGCGCTCGGCCTGCTCCAGCACCTCCAGGCGCCGCTCCAGCGACAGCACCACGCCGGTCGGGTACTGGCTGGACGGCGACAGGCACATGATGCGCGGCGGCGCCTCCCAGTCCTCCGCCGTCGGCGCGATGCCGCCCGCATCGAGGGGGATCGCCCGCACGTCGAGCCCTGCCGCGCGCAGCACGTTGCGCGAGCCCCAGTAGCCCGGCTCCTCGATCCAGGCCCGGTCGCCGTGGTCGGTGAGCATCCGCGCGCACAGGTCCACCGCCTGGTGGGAGCCATTCAGGATCAGGATCTGGCGCGGCGAGCACTTCATCATCCGCGTCACGTGCAGGTACTCGGCAAGGGCGACCTTGAGCGGTCCGTAGCCACCGTGGGCGTACTGCAGCAGATGCGACTGAGCCGGCTGGAAATACTTGCTCAACAGGCGCCGCCAGATCGCGAACGGGAAGTTCTCGGTATCCGGCACCCCCGGCATGAAGGCCCCGCGCTGGATCCGGCTGCTGCTGCTCGCCGCCGCGATCTCCCCGCCGCGCCGCGATAAGCCCTCCCGCCGCGTCCCGACCAGCCGCTTGGGGGTCGGATGGCGGCCAACCCGCTGCAGCGCCTCCGACACGTAGGAGCCGTCGCCGATCAGGCCCTCGATATAGCCCTCGGCGAACAGCTGCTCATAGGCCCGAAGCACCGTATTGCGACCCATGCCCAGATCCCGGGACAGGGAGCGGGTGCCGGGCAAGCGGGTGCCAGGGGGCAATTGCCCATCAAGAATGGCCTGGCGCAGGGCCAGAAAAGTGCGGATGCGCAGCATCAGGCCTTCCGGCTGGCGGGCCAGGTGCTGCTGCAGCAATTCGACGATCAGGCGGTTATCCATGGCAGGGGAAAAGTGGCGTCAATCTTGCGTCAGTCGGGGGTTCCGGAGCCGCGGCCGCGTCGTCCTGCAGCGCAATACGCGCCGGCCGGAAAGCAGGTCCACAGACCCCGAATGGAAAGGTTCTCGCAAAGTGGTTCCTTCCAGTGCGCAATAAGTGGCTCTCTACAGAACCGCTTTCGCACCCTACTATGGCCTTAACGAACTCGCAACAAACGGCGCCGGCATAGTCGGCCCCGTTGTGAACCGCACCCTGGAGGATTACCCAATGGCCGCACAACCCGGCAGCACCCAGCAGGAAGCCCACGTCACCTTCACCCGCGTCCAGAAGACCTACGACGGTGAAACCCTCATCGTCCGCGACCTCAATCTAGAGATCCGCCGCGGCGAATTCCTCACCCTGCTCGGCCCCTCCGGCTCGGGCAAGACCACCTGTTTGATGATGCTGGCCGGCTTCGAGACCCCCACCTCCGGCGAGATCCGCGTCGGCGGCACGGTCATCAACAAGGTGCCGCCGCACCGCCGCAACATCGGCATGGTGTTCCAGAACTACGCGCTGTTCCCGCACATGACGGTCGCCGAGAACCTGCGCTTCCCCCTCAGCGTGCGCAAGCTGCCGGCCGCCGACATCGACGCCAAGGTCAAGCGCGCCCTCGCAATGGTGCGCCTCGAAGCCTTCGGCAACCGCTACCCGCAGCAGCTCTCCGGCGGCCAGCAACAGCGCATCGCGCTGGCCCGCGCACTGGTCTTCGAACCCGAACTGGTGCTGATGGACGAGCCCCTCGGCGCCCTCGACAAGCAGCTGCGCGAGCACATGCAGATCGAGATCAAGCACCTCCACGACAGCCTCGGCATCACCTTCGTCTTCGTCACCCACGACCAGGGCGAGGCGCTGACCATGTCCGATCGGATCGCCGTCTTCGACCGTGGCGAGATCCAGCAGATCGACAGCGCCGAATGCCTCTACGAGGAACCGGCCAATGCCTTCGTCGCGGGCTTCATCGGCGAGAGCAACACCTTCCAGGGCACCTTGCTCGAGCGTAACGGCGACGCCTGTGCGATCCGCCTGCCGAGCGGCGCGGTGGTCCAGGCCCGGGCCGCCGACGTCGGCGCGGTGGGCAGCAGCGCGGTGGTCTCCGTGCGCCCCGAGCGCATCGTCCTCAACGGTGCCTCGGCCGGCTGCGAGAACCGCTTCAGCGCCAAGGTCAAGGAACTCATCTATCAGGGCGACCACGTGCGCGTACAGCTCGACCTCGGCAACCAGTCCAGCCTGATGGTCAAGGCGCCGATCTCCCAGCTCAGCCACGAGCTGCGCCCCGAACAACCCATCGAGGTCGGCATCCCGGCCGCCCACCTGCGCGCCCTGGCTCCCACGCCGAGCGCCTGACGAATCCGCCGCACCCGTCGTCTTTTCCGATCCACGCCATCCCACTATCCCGGAGAACCACCACCATGCATGCCCTCAAATCCATCGCCCTCGCCGTCTGCGGCATCCTGTCCTGTAGCAGCGCCATGGCCAGCGAACTGACCCTGATCTCCTTCGGCGGCACCAACCAGAAGGCCCAGGACAAGGCCTTCTACCAGCCCTTCATGAAGAGCAGCGGCAACAAGATCCTGCCCGGCGAATACAACGGCGAGCAGGCCCGCGTAAAGGCGATGGTCGAAGCCCATAAGGTGACCTGGGACGTGGTCGAGGTCGAATCCCCCGAGCTGGCCCGCGGCTGCGAGGAAGGCCTGTACGAGAAGCTCGACTACAGCAAGATCGGCGGCAAGGACGAGTTCATCGGCAAGGCCGTCACCGACTGCGGCATCGGCTTCTTCGTGTGGTCCACGCTGCTCGCCTACAACGCCGACAAGCTGAAGGCCGCCCCTGCCAGCTGGGCCGACTTCTGGGACCTGAAGAAATTCCCCGGCAAGCGCGGCATGCGCAAGGGCGCCAAGTTCACCCTCGAGATCGCCCTCCTCGCCGACGGCGTGAAGCCCGACCAGGTCTACAAGCTGCTCGCCAGCAAGGACGGCGTCGACCGCGCCTTCAAGAAGCTCGACCAGATCAAGGGCTCCATCCAGTGGTGGGAAGCCGGCGCCCAGCCGCCGCAGATGCTCGCCGCCGGCGACGTGGTAATGAGCTCCGCCTACAACGGCCGCATTGCCACCGCCCAGAAGGAAGGCAAGAACCTCAAGATGGTGTGGGGCGGCAACATCTATGACGTGGAGTCCTATGCCATTCCGAAGGGCGCCCCCAACCGTGACCTGGCCTACAAGTACCTGCACTTCTCCAGCAAGGCCGAGAACCAGCAGGTCTTCTCCGGCGAGATCCCCTACGGCCCGACCAACCTGAAGGCCGCCAAGTCGATGCCGGCGCAGATCGCCGCCGAACTGCCGACCTCCGCCGCCAACATCGCCAGCGCCCTGCCCAGCAACACCCAGTTCTGGGTCGAACACGGCGAAGAGCTGGAGCAGCGCTTCAACAGCTGGGCCGCCAAGTAAGCCGACCGCCGAATGACGCCCGCCATGTCCTCGAGCAGCACCTCCCCCTCTCCTGCCCTGGACCTTGGCCGGGCGTCACCCGACCGGGCTCCGGCCCCGACGACCACCATGGATGAAGCCCCCATGACCGCCACCACCCTGACCGCACCCGCCGCCGCCGAGCCCGCCGAACGGGCGCTGCCCCTCAAGACCCGCCTGCAGCGGGCCGAACGGCGCAAGAAGCTGCTGCACCTGGCGCTGATCGCCCCCCTCGCCGTCTTCCTGCTGCTGACCTTTCTGTGGCCCATCGGCGCACTGCTCAAGCGCAGCGTGGACAACCCCGAAGTGGTCGGCGGCCTGCCCGCAACCGCCGCTGCACTGGAACACTGGAATGGCCAGGGCCTGCCGCCGGCCTCGACCCTCGCCGTCTTCGTGAAGGAAATGGAAGCCGCCCACGGCACCACCGAGCTGGCGTCCGCCGCCAAGCGACTCAATACCGAGATGACCGGCTACCGCAGCCTGATCATGAAGACCGCCCGCAGCCTGCCGCTGCCCGACGGCGCCAACCTTCAGGACGGCCTCGCCGCCATCGATCCGCGCTGGAGCGAGCCGCACACCTGGCAGGTCATGGCCCGCGCCGGCCAGCCCTACACCAGCTATTACCTGCTGGCTGCCCTCGACCACACGCTCGATGCCGACGGCGCCATCGTCGCCGCCACCGAAGACCAGGCCATCTACCTGGACGTGCTCGGCCGCACCTTCTGGATGAGCCTGGTGGTCACCCTGTGCTGCCTGGTCCTCGGCTTCCCGCTGGCCTACCTGCTGACCAGCCTGCCCACCCGCAGCAGCAACCTGCTGATGATCCTGGTGCTGCTGCCCTTCTGGACTTCCATCCTGGTGCGCGTCGCCTCGTGGATCGTGCTGCTGCAGTCCGGCGGCCTGGTCAATCAGGCCCTGCAGGCCCTCGGCCTCATCGACGAACCCCTGCAGCTGGTGTTCAACCGCCTCGGTGTGTACATCGCCATGACCCACATCCTGCTGCCCTTCATGATCCTGCCGCTGTACTCGGTGATGAAAGGCATCTCGCCGATCTACCTGCGCGCTGCTCAGTCCCTCGGCTGCCCGCCCTTCCAGAGCTTCTGGAAGGTGTACTTCCCGCAGACCCTGCCGGGCGTATTCGCCGGTGCCCTGCTGGTCTTCATCCTGTCGATGGGCTACTACATCACCCCCGCCCTTCTCGGCGGCCCGCAGGAGCAGATGGCCAGCTACTTCATCGCCTTCTACACCAACGAGACGATCAACTGGGGCATGGCCGCCGCCCTCTCCACCGTGCTGCTCGGCGCCACCCTGCTGCTCTACGTTGTCTATTCCCGTTACGCCGGCCAGGGTCGCAACACGGCCAAGGCCCGCTGAAGGAGAACACCATGTTGCAAGCCTACGCCTCGCCCCTCGAACGGACCTGGTTCTACGCCCACCGGGTCATCGCCGGCCTGATCCTGCTGTTCCTGATCCTGCCGATCCTGGTCATCGTGCCGCTGTCCTTCAACTCGGACTCCTTCCTGATGTACCCGATGGCCGGCGCCTCCCTGCGCTGGTACGAGGAGATCATCGGCTCCGACGTGTGGCGCAACGCGCTGATGAACAGCCTGATCGTCTCGCCGGCCGCCACGCTGCTGGCGGTGGTGCTGGGCACCCTGGCCTCCATCGGCCTGGTGCGCAGCGACTTCCCCGGCAAAGCCTTGCTCACCGCCATCCTCATCTCGCCGATGGTGGTGCCGGTGGTCATCGTCGGCGTCGCGGTGTACCTGTTCTTCGCCCCCCTCGGCCTGGCCGGCAGCTACACCGGGCTGATCCTGGCCCATGCCGCCCTCGGCGTGCCTTTCGTCATCACCACCGTCACCGCCACGCTGCAGGGCTTCGACTACAACCTGGTGCGCGCCGCTGCCAGCCTGGGCGCCAACCCGGTGCTGACCTTCTTCCGGGTCACCCTGCCGCTGGTTGCACCGGGTATCGTCTCCGGCGGGCTATTCGCCTTTGCCACCTCCTTCGACGAAGTGGTGGTCACGCTCTTCCTCGCCAGCCCCGGCCAGGCCACGCTGCCGCGTCAGATGTTCGCCGGCATCCGCGAGAACATCAGCCCAGCCATCGCCGCGGTGGCGACGATCCTGATCGTGCTTTCCACCCTCATGCTGCTGACCCTCGAATGGCTCCGCCAGCGCTCCGAGAAGCTGCGCACCGGAAAGTCGCGCTGAGAGTTGCGCTGAGAGTCGCGCTAAAAACCTAAACCCCTGATCCACCTCTGTTTTTTTAATCCCACTCGTGTCGGGAGAGCCCTTCTCATGCCCAAAATCTGTGATTCCACCCTGTTCCGCCATGCCGCCTTCATCAACGGCGAGTGGTGCGAGGCCGACGACAGCGCCACCAGCGAGATCCTCAACCCGGCCAGCGGCGCCAGCCTCGGCACCGTGCCGGTGATGGGCGCCGCGGAAACCCGCCGCGCCATCGACGCTGCCAACGCCGCCCTGCCGGCCTGGCGCCGCCTGCCCGCCGCCCAGCGTGACAAGCTGCTGCGCGCCTGGTACGAACTGCTGCTGGAAAACCAGGAAGACCTGGCCGTCATCATGACTTGCGAGCAGGGCAAGCCCCTCGCCGAAGCCCGCGGCGAAGTGGCCTACGCCGCCTCCTACCTGGAATGGTTCGCCGAGGAAGGCAAGCGCGCCTACGGCGAGACCATCCCATCGCCCTTCCCCGACCGTCGCCTGCTCGTCATCAAGGAACCGGTCGGCGTGTGCGCCGCCGTCACGCCGTGGAACTTCCCGGCCGCGATGATTACCCGCAAGGCCGGCGCGGCCCTCGCCGCTGGCTGCACGATGGTCCTCAAGCCGGCCCCGCAGACGCCCTACTCGGCCCTCGCGCTGGCCGTGCTGGCCGAACGCGCCGGCATCCCCAAGGGCGTCTTCAACGTGGTCACCAGCGACGTGGCCAGCTCGGCGGCGATCGGCGGCGAGCTGTGCGCCAACCCCATCGTGCGCAAGCTGTCTTTCACCGGCTCCACCGCCGTCGGCGCCCGCCTGATGGCCCAGTGCGCGCCGTCGATCAAGAAGCTGTCGCTGGAACTGGGCGGCAACGCGCCCTTCATCGTCTTCGACGACGCCGACCTGGACGCCGCCGTGCAGGGCGCCCTCGCCTCCAAGTACCGCAACGCCGGCCAGACCTGCGTCTGCGCCAACCGCCTGTTGGTGCAGGACGGCGTGTATGAGGCCTTCGCCGCCAAGCTGGCCGAGGCGGTCATGGCCCTCAAGGTCGGCGACGGCCTGGAGCCCGGCACCACCCAGGGTCCGCTGATCAACGAGGCCGCCGTTGCCAAGGTCGAGCGCCACGTGGCCGACGCCGTCGCCAAGGGCGCCCAGGTGCTCACCGGCGGCAAGCGCCATGCCCTCGGCGGCAGCTTCTTCGAGCCCACCGTGCTGACCGGCGTCACCACCGAGATGGCGGTGGCCCGCGAAGAGACCTTCGGCCCGATGGCCCCGCTGTTCCGCTTCGCCACCGAAGCCGACGCCATCCGCATGGCCAACGACACCGAATTCGGCCTCGCCTCCTATCTGTACAGCCGCGACATCGGCCGCATCTGGCGGGTTTCCGAAGCCCTCGAGTACGG
Organism: Zoogloea sp. JDB1; assembly: GCF_056724025.1. Classification (NCBI taxonomy): domain Bacteria; kingdom Pseudomonadati; phylum Pseudomonadota; class Betaproteobacteria; order Rhodocyclales; family Zoogloeaceae; genus Zoogloea; species Zoogloea sp. JDB1. Next base: position 2,745,179 of record NZ_CM161496.1, on the reverse strand, counting down.
CATGGTCGGCGTCAACACCGGCCTCATCTCCACCGAGGTCGCCCCCTTCGGCGGCGTCAAGTCCTCCGGCCTCGGCCGCGAAGGCTCCAGCCACGGCCTCGATGACTACCTGGAGATCAAGTACGTGGCCCTCGGCGGCCTCGACGCCTGATCCCTTATTCCCTCTTTGCACCAAGACATTCAGACCTTCATACGGAGAACAGCAATGAACCAAGCGCTTCAACAACAAAACGCCCACATGATGGCCCGCCGCTCCGCCGCCCTGCCCCGCGGCGTGGGCCAGGCCCACTCCCTGTTCGCCAGCCGCGCCAAGGGCGCCGAGCTGTGGGACGTGGAAGGCCGCCGCTTCATCGACTTCGTGGCCGGCATCGCGGTGGTCAACACCGGCCACTGCCACCCCAAGGTCGTCGAAGCCGCCGCCGCCCAGATGGAAGCCTTCACCCACACCTGCTTCCAGGTCGTCGCCTACGACGGCTACGTGACCCTCGCCGAGCGTCTCAACGCCCTCGCCCCGGTGGACGGCCCGGCCAAGAGCTTCTTCATGAGCACCGGCGCCGAGGCCGTCGAGAACGCCGTCAAGGTGGCCCGCGCCTACACCGGCCGGCCCGGCATCATCGCCTTCAACGGCGCCTTCCACGGCCGCACCTGCATGACCCTCGGGCTGACCGGCAAGGTCGATCCGTACAAGCTGCGCATGGGCCCCTTCCCGGCCGAGATCTACCACGCGCCCTTCCCCTGCGAACTGCACGGCACCTGCATCGACGAGGCCATCCACGGCATCGAGCTGCTGTTCAAGAACGATATCGAGCCGGCCCGCGTGGCGGCCTTCATCATCGAGCCGGTGCAGGGCGAAGGTGGCTACTACCCGGTGCCCACCGAGTTCCTGCAGCGCCTGCGCGCCCTCGCCGACAAGCACGGCATCCTCCTCATCGCCGACGAGATCCAGACAGGCATGGCGCGTACCGGCAAGGTCTTCGCCATCGAACACAGCGGCGTCCAGCCGGACATCATCACCATGGCCAAGGGCCTCGGCGGCGGCTTCCCGATCTCCGCCATCGTCGGCCGCGCCGAGGTGATGGACGCCGTTTCTCCCGGCGGCCTCGGCGGCACCTACTCCGGCAGCCCGCTGGCTTGCGCCGCCGCGCTGGCCGTGCTCGACGCCGTCGAGGAAGAAAAACTGTGCGAGCGCGCCGTCCAGATCGGCGCCCGCATGCAGGCCCGCCTGCGCGACATGGCCGGCTGGGCGCCGTGCATCGGCGACGTGCGCGGCGTCGGCGCGATGGTGGCCTTCGAGTTCTTCCACGACGCCGAGCGCACCCGCCCGGCACCGGAAATCACCAAGGCCCTGGTCGCCGAAGCCTTCAAGCGCCAGCTCCTGCTGCTGTCCTGTGGCAGCTACGGCAACGTGATCCGCCTGATGACACCGCTGACCCTCGACGACGCGCTGCTGGAAGAAGGCTTCGACGTGCTCGAAGCCAGCCTGCGCGCGGTGCTCGCCGCCCAGGGCTAAACGCCCGCCCGCCGCAGTCCCTGCCTCGGGGCTGCGGCTCCCCACCCGATAACACGGGGCCCACCCCGGACCGAATTTTCATGCGCCCCGCCGCGCAGGGGCACGCCTTGCCTGCTGAAACCGTTTTCAACACCGTCAATTGGGAGTCCGTACCATGAAGAAGCCGCAACTGATCCTCGCCCTCACAGCCACCGGCGTCCTTTCCGTGCCCGGCATCGCCTGTGCCGGCGAAGTGGAAGACCTGAAAGCCATGCTGCTGAAGATGCAGGCGCGCATCGAGCAGCTGGAAAGCCGCCCGGTCGCCGCCCCCGTCGCCGTCGCAGCACCAGCCCCGGCGCCGGCCCTCAACCCGGCCGACGTGGTCGTCCGCGGCTCGATGCCGGGCTCCTTCAAGATGCCGGGCACCGAGACCTCCATCAAGTTCGGCGGCTATGTGCAGCTCGACGCCATCTACGACTTCAAGGGCAACCAGGGCCGCGCCGTGAGCGCCGGCGATATCGCCCTCAACGGCAGCGCCGACGCCAAGCGCAAGGGCACCACCACCTTCAGCGCCCGCACGTCCCGCATCAACATGCAGACCGCCACGCCGAGCGAGCTGGGCGAGATCAAGACCAAGATCGAGTTCGACTTCTTCACCGACGAAGGCAGCGAGACCTACACCAACTCGGCCCGCCCGCGCCTGCGCCATGCCTACGGCACCGTCGGCAACTGGCTGGCCGGCCAGACCTGGTCCAACTTCATGGACCTGGACGCCATGCCCGAGACCCTGGAATTCAACGGCCCCACCGGCCAGGTCTTCATCCGCCAGCCGCAGCTGCGCTACACCACCGCCCTCGGCAGCGCCAGCCAGTTCTCGGTGTCGGTGGAAAACCCCCAGACCGACGCCCGCGACAACGGCGGCAACGTGACCGCCATCGACCGCGGCGCCGACCTCACCGCCAAGTGGCAGCACAGCGGCGACTACGGCCACTTCGACCTGCGCGCCCTGGTCCGCCCGCTGAAGGCCGACGACGGCAGCGGCAACAACCACGCCTCCACCACCGGCTGGGCACTGGGCCTCGGCGGCACCCTCAAGCTGGGCGCCAACGACACGGTGCTCTACCAGCTCAACGGCGGCCAGGGCATCGGCCGCTACATTCAGGACGTGTACGGCGCCGCCGCCTACGACGCCAGCTCCGGCACCCTGTCGGCCCAGAAGGCGGCCGGCGGCTACCTGGCCCTGCAGCATTTCTGGAACACCGTGCTGCGCTCCACGGTGTCCTTCAACGCCACCCACATCAACAACAGGACCGGCTTCGGCGACATCTCCGGCCTCAACACCGATACCCGCCAGGTGCACGCCAACCTGATCTGGAAGGCCGCCTCCCAGCTCGACGTGGGCATGGAGTACGTGTGGTCCCAACGCAAGGTGGAAGGCGGCGCCGAAGGCACCTCCAGCCGCGTCCAGGGCGCCGTCAAGTACAACTTCTAAACCACTCCAGGGCGTCGGCGGCCCCGCCCTCCGCCGGCACTCCGCGCAACTCAGCCCCCACAGGAGAAACCATGCTCGACCCCTTGCCTTCCTACCTCCGCCCCAGCAACGACGCCGGCCCCTGGGGCGTCTACATGCAGCAGATCGACCGGGTGACGCCCTACCTGGGCGAGCTGACCTACTGGGTCGACACCCTCAAGCGCCCCAAGCGCGTCCTCATCGTGGACGTGCCGGTCAAGATGGACGACGGCACGGTGGCCCACTTCGAGGGCTACCGGGTGCACCACAACACCTCCCGCGGCCCCGGCAAGGGCGGCATCCGCTTCCACCAGGACGTGACCCTCTCCGAGGTGATGGCCCTCGCCGGCTGGATGACCGTCAAGAACGCCGCCGTCGGCGTGCCCTACGGCGGCGCCAAGGGCGGCATCCGGGTCGACCCGCGGACCCTCAGCCACGGCGAGCTGGAACGCCTGACCCGCCGCTACACCAGCGAGCTTAACGTACTGATCGGGCCGGACAAGGACATCCCGGCGCCGGACGTGAACACCAACGAGCAGATCATGGCCTGGATGATGGACACCTACTCCATCAACCAGGGACGCACCGCCACCGGCGTCGTCACCGGCAAGCCCCTCAGCCTCGGCGGCAGCCTCGGCCGCCGGGACGCCACCGGGCGCGGCGTGTTCGTGGTCGGCGCGGCGGCGGCGAAGGATGCCGGTATCCCCTTGAGCGGCGCCCGCGTCGCCATCCAGGGCTTCGGCAACGTGGGCGGCACCGCCGCGCGCTGCTTCCACGAGGCCGGCGCCCGCGTGTTGGCGGTACAGGACGTCTCCGGCACGGTGTTCCACCCGGGCGGGCTGAACATCCCGGCCCTGCTGGCCTGGGTCGCCGCCGGCCGGCCGCTGGCCGAGTTCCGCGACGGCGAACGGATTCCCGACGACAGCTTCTGGGACGTGCAAAGCGACTTCCTGGTGCCGTCGGCGCTGGAACAGCAGATCACCATTCACAACGCCCCGCGCATCCGCACCCGCATCGTGCTCGAAGGCGCCAACGGCCCGACCACCCCGGAGGCCGACGACATCCTCGCCGAGCGCGGCATCCAGGTGGTGCCCGACGTGCTCGCCAACGCCGGCGGCGTAACGGTCAGCTACTTCGAGTGGGTGCAGGATTTCTCGAGCTTCTTCTGGTCGGAGGAGGAGATCAACGCCCGCCTCGACCGCATCATGGAAGAGGCGTACACGCACATCCGCGACACAGCCCGCGCCCGGCGGGTGAGCTTGCGCACCGCCGCCTTCATCCTGGCCTGCGAACGCATCCTGACAGCGCGGGAGATGCGCGGGCTGTATCCCTGAGCCGTGCTGCGCCTGGCGGCGGCGCTACTCGATGCCGAGCATGCCCGCCGCCGGGTAGCGTGCGCCGGCCACCCGATGCGGGTCGAACAGTCGGCCCAACTCGCGGCATTCGTCCTCTGTCAGGCGGAGCGCGGCGGCCGCGATGTTCTCCTCCAGCCAGCGCACTCGTCGGGTGCCGGGGATCGGGATCACATGGGGATGGCTGGCCAACAGCCAGGCCAGGGCGACCTGAGCACTGCTGACACCGCGCACCGCCGCGAAGGCCTCGAGGCCGGCCACCAAGCCGCGGTTGACCTCCGCCGCCTCGGCCTCGAAGCGCGGATTGTTCTTGCGGAAATCGTCCTCGGCCAGCGCCCCTGTCTCCACCGTTCCGGTCAGGAAGGCGCGGCCGAGGGGGCTGTAAGCGACGAAGCTAGCGCCCAGCGCCGCGCAGGCGGCGAGCATGCCCCCCTCCGGCTCCCGCGACCACAGGGAATACTCGCTCTGCACCGCGGCCACCGGATGCACCGCATGGGCCCGCCGCAGGCTGTCCACCGAGACTTCGGAGAGGCCGATCCGGCGCACCTTGCCGGCGCGCACCAACTCACCCATCGCGCCGACCACCTCCTCGATCGGCACGGCCGGATCGCGTCGATGGCAGTAGTACAGATCGATACAGTCCACGCCCAGCCGCCGCAAGGATGCCTCGCAAGCCTGACGCACGTAGGCGGGAGAATTGTCTATGCGCCGCTCGTAGCGCCCCGCCTCGCGCACGATGCCGAACTTGGTGGCCACCCGGACCTGATCCCGGCGGACTGGACCGCCTTCGCGCAGGAAGCGGCCTAGCAGTTCCTCGTTATGGCCGAAGCCATAGGTGTCGGCAGTGTCGAACAGGCTCACTCCGAGTTCCAGGGCGCGGGCCAGGGTGGCCAGGGACTCCCCGTCATCGCTGCGCCCGTAGAACTCGCTCATGCCCATGCAGCCCAGGCCGATCGCCGACACTGTATTGCCGCCCTGGCCGAGAACACGTTGTTCCATCTGCATCACCCCTCCCTTACTGAACCGTAAAGCCGCCATCCACCGCCAACCCCTGCCCGCTGATGTAGCTCGCAGCACCGGAAAGCAAGAACAACACCGGTCGGGCTATTTCATCCGGCTGGCCGACGCGCCCAGCCGGAAAGCCCTCGCCGGCCGCCCGCAGATTGTCCAGGCTGCCGAAGCCGCTCTCAGCCATCGGCGTCTCCACTGGCCCCGGACACACCGCGTTGATACGGATACCAAGCCGGTAGTAGTCCAGCGCCGCCGAGCGCGTCAGCCCCAGCACCGCATGCTTGCTGGTGTTGTAGGGCGACAGACCGGGAAAAGCGACCTGGGCGACGACCGAGGCGTTGTTGACGATGGCCCCACCGCCACTCTGCAGCATGGCGGCGATCTCGTACTTCATGGCCCAGAACACGCCCGATACGTTGGTGCGCATCACCGCATCGAAATCCTCGCTGGCGATTTCATGCAGGGGCGCCGTCGGCCCGAGGAGGCCTGCGTTGTTGAAAGCGCCATCCAATCGCCCGAAGCGGGCGACGGTTGCAGCCACCGCCTCGCGCACCTGTGCCTCGACTCCTACATCCAGCCTCACCACCAGCGCCTCGCCGCCGGCCTCCTCGATCTGCCGGGCGATCGTCGCGCAGGCCTCGGTACGCCGGGCCGCCAATGCCACCCGTGCGCCAGCCTTGCCGAGAGCCAGCGCGGTAGCAGCACCCATGCCGGAGGAGGCGCCGGTTACCAGTACCACCTTGCCGGCCAGATCGGTCGAGTGCATATCCATTCTTCGTGTCCTTTCATTGATGCAGTAGGAATACGAAGCAGGCTACGCCGCGTCGGATCGTGCAACAATCCGCACAATACTCGATAACCTACTGAGCTAAATTCATCAATATGAACCGCGCCTGCCTGGCCGACCTGCAAGCCTTCGCCACCGTCGCCCGCCTGCGCAGCTTCCGCCGGGCGGCCGTCGAGCTGGGTGTTTCACCGTCGGCCCTGAGTCATACCCTTCGCGGGCTGGAGACCCGTCTCGGCGTCCGCCTGCTCAACCGCACGACGCGCAGCGTGGCCCCCAGCGAAGCCGGCCAGCGCCTGCTTGATCGCTTGGCTCCGGCCTTGCTGGACATCGACGACGCCCTCGACGAAGTCAACGCCTTCCGAGATTCGCCACGCGGCACCCTGCGCATCAACGCGCCGCGCTTTGCGGCCGAGCATGTGCTGGCCCCGCTGGTCACGCGCTTCCTGCTCGCCCATCCGGGCATGCGTCTGGAAATCGTCGCCGACGATGCGCTGGTGGACATCGTCGCCGCCGGCTTCGATGCCGGCGTACGCTTTGGCGAGCGCCTGCAGCAGGACATGGTTGCCGTTCCACTGGGCCCACCTCAGCGCTTCGTGGTCGTCGCGTCGCCCGACTACCTGCAGGAATCCGGCATCCCGCGCCATCCCCGCGAACTGCACGCACACCGCTGCGTGCGGGTCCGCTTTCCGAGCGGCATGCTGTACCGCTGGGAGTTCGAGAAGAATGGGGAAAAGCTGGAGGTGGACGTGGGCGGGCAGCTGGATGTGGGCGAGATGCCGCTGATGGTCCGTGCCGCCGAGGACGGGCTCGGGCTGGCTTACGTCTATGAGCAAAGTGCCGCCACCGGCGTGGCTGCCGGCCGGTTGGTGACAGTGCTGGACGACTGGCGCCCGACCGAACCAGGCTTCTACCTGTATTACCCGAGCCGCCGCCTGCCGCCGGCCGGGCTGCGCGCCTTCATCGAAATGCTGAAAGCGAGCTAGGGGTTCAGGTGGCCGCCTGCTCCAGCGCGAGGAGACGCGCGGGGTCGGCGCCGCTGACGCGGACCCGCTTGCTGCGCGAGGTATCCCCGCTGATCAGTTCGACGGATGCCTTCGGCACTCCGCAGGCCTTGGCCAGGAAGGCGATTAGCGCCGCATTGGCCTTGCCGTCCACCGGCGGCGCGGCGAGGCGGATCTTGAGGGCCTCGCCGTGCAGACCGGCGAATTCGGTCTTCTTGGCACCGGGCTGGATGTGCAGAGTCAGCGTCACGCTGCCATCCGCAGCCCGGTTCAGCCAGCTCATGCTCAGGCCAGCCCGATCAGCATGTACTTGCCCATCGCCAGCGCGCTGAGCAGCACCTGGAGGATGAGCAGCAGCGCGATCGGCGTCAGGTCCACCCCGCCAATGGCCGGGATGACGCGGCGGAACGGGCGCAGGAAGGGTTCGGCCAGCGCGTTGATGACACCCGCCATCGGCGCGTAGGGATTGACCCACGACAGGATGGCCGACATCAGCACCACGCCCATCAGCAGGTACAGCGCCGCCTTGATGGTTTCAAGCAAACCCACGCCCCACATCACGACCAACAGGCTGAGCGGATCGGCAATGCCGATGATGCCGCGCACCCACAAGGTGACGAACACCACCAGCGTCTGCACGATCCAGGCCGGCAGCAGGCTGGCGATATCCAGCCCGAACAGGCCCGGGATGAAGCGCCGCAGCGGCACCACGATCCAGTCGGTGGTGGCCAGCACGAAATTGCCGATCGGGTTGCGGAAGGAAATCCGCTGCCACTGCATCACGAAGCGCGCCAGCAGCACGCCGGAGAGCAGACTACCGAGGGTTTCGACAATGGTCAGGAACAGGTTTCCGAGCATGGCCGACTCCGCGCTCAGTCGCGGCCGAGCTGTTCGCCCAGCTCGCGGCCGCGGGCCTCGGCCGCCGCCACCGCGCGGGTCACGATGGCCGGGAAATCGTCGGCGGCGAAGGACGCCAGCGCCGCGGCGGTGGTGCCGCCCTTGGAGGTGACGCGCTCGCGCAGCACCGCCGGGGATTCGTCGCTGCTGGCCGCCAGCTTGGCCGCGCCGAGCACCGTATCGATGGCCAGCTTGCGGGCCGTGTCGGCGTCGAAACCGAGGGACTCGCCGGCCGCCTGCAGACATTCGATGAAGTGGAAGACATAAGCCGGGCCGCTGCCGGACACCGCGGTGACGCCATCGATCTGCGCCTCGTCGGCCACCCATACCACGCTGCCGACCGCCGACAGCACCTTGGCGGCGGCGTCGCACCCTGCCGCATCGACGGACGGATCGGCGAACAGGCCGGTGATGCCGGCGCCGATCAGGGCCGGCGTGTTGGGCATCGCCCGCACCAGCTTGCGGTAATCCCCCAGCCAGCGGCCAATGTCGGTCAGACGCAGGCCAGCGGCAATACTGACCACCACCTGATTGCTCAGGCGGCCGGCGATCGGCGCCACGGCGGCCTTCAGCTGCTGCGGCTTGACCGCCAGCACCAGCACGTCGCAAGCCAGCGCCTGGTCGTCGAGGGCTTCGACGGCGCGCACGCCGAAGACGCTCTCCAGCTTGGCGCGGCCTTCGGCCGACAGCTCGACGGCCTGAACGTCCGCCGCCTTGAAACCCTGCTTGACCAGACCGCCGATCAGGGCCGCCGCCATGTTGCCGCCACCCAGGAAGGTGATTTTCATCGGATTCTTTCCACCAGTTGGACTTAAAGGAAAATGCTTCAGCTGCGCGATCCAAAGATCGCCGTGCCCACGCGCACCATCGTCGAACCTTCGGCGATCGCCGCTTCCAGGTCGTCGGACATGCCCATCGACAGGGTATCGAGACCGTAGCCGGCCCCATTGAGTTCATCACGCAAGGCCCGCAGGCTGGCAAAACGCGCCCGCTGCACGGCCACGTCGGAAGTCGGCTCGGGAATCGCCATCAGGCCGCGCAGGCGCAGGCGCGGCAGCGCGGCCACGGCCTTCGCCAGCTCCGCCAGCTCGGCCGGTGCCACACCACTCTTGCTGTTCTCGCCGCTCACATTGACCTGGATGCACACGTTGAGCGGCGGCAGATGCACATCGCGCTGCTCGGACAGGCGCTCGGCGATCTTCAGCCGGTCGATGGAATGCACCCATGCGAAGTGGTTGGCCACCAGCCGCGTCTTGTTGCTCTGCAGCGGACCGATGAAATGCCATTCGAGATCGAGGCCAGTCAACGCCTCGACCTTGGCGACGCCTTCCTGCACGTAGTTCTCGCCAAAAGCCCGTTGCCCGGCGGCAGCGGCCTCCCGCACACTGTCGGCCGGCCAGGTCTTGCTCACCGCCAGCAGGCGGATTTCGGCCGGCTGACGCCCCACCGCCAGCGCCGCGGACGCGATGCGCATGACAAGGTTTTGAAGGCGGCCGGAAATGCCTGATTTATAATCTTCCAAAGCGTGAATCTGGGCTAAAGAGGCCGTTGAGTATAGCATCGGCTCTGGCGCTGCCCGTTTTGCACGCTTGCCCCGGTTATCCGTAATCCCGCTGCCCGCAACGAGTCACCACGATGGACATCACCGAACTGCTCGCTTTCACCGTCAAGAACAAGGCATCCGACCTGCATATCTCGGCCGGCCTGCCGCCGATGATCCGCGTGCACGGCGACGTGCGCCGCATCAACCTGCCCGCGCTGGTGCACAAAGATGTCCACGGCATGGTGTACGACATCATGAATGACTCCCAGCGCAAACAGTACGAGGAGCAGTTCGAAACCGACTTCTCCTTCGAGATCCCCAACCTGGCGCGCTTCCGGGTCAATGCCTTCAATCAGAACCGCGGCGCCGCGGCAGTGTTCCGGGTCATTCCGTCCAAGGTGCTGACCCTCGATGAACTGAACTGCCCGAAGATCTTCAAGGACATCGCCATCCAGCCGCGGGGCATCGTACTGGTCACCGGCCCGACGGGTTCGGGCAAGTCCACGACGCTGGCGGCGATGGTGGATTACGTCAACGAGAACGAATACGGCCATATCCTAACCATCGAGGATCCGATCGAATTCGTACATGAGTCCAAGCGCTGCCTGATCAACCAGCGGGAAGTCATGCGCGACACCCACTCCTTCAACGCGGCGCTGCGCTCGGCGCTGCGGGAAGATCCGGACGTGGTGCTGGTCGGTGAAATGCGCGACCTGGAAACCATCCGCCTGGCGCTGACCGCCGCCGAAACCGGCCACCTGGTGTTCGGCACGCTGCATACCTCGTCCGCCGCCAAGACCATCGACCGTATCGTGGACGTCTTCCCCGCCGCCGAGAAGGATATGGTTCGCGCGATGATGTCCGAATCCCTGCGTGCGGTGATCTCTCAGACCCTGCTGAAGACCAAGGACGGCACCGGCCGTGTCGCCGCCCACGAAATCATGATCGGCACCCCGGCGATCCGTAACCTGATCCGGGAGAACAAGGTCGCCCAGATGTATTCGGCGATCCAGACCAGCCAGAACGTGGGGATGCAGACCCTCGACCAATGCCTGGCCGATTTGGTCCGGCGCAATATCGTGTCGGGTGCCGAAGCCCGTCTGAAAGCCCAGAACAAGGACAGCTTCCCGGCCTAAAGCCTCTTCGTCCCCATCCTAAAACCGCAACAACCACCGGCCGCGCCGGTGACAGGAACGCACCATGGAACGCGATCAGGCCCTCAAGTTCATGCATGACCTGCTGCGGCTGATGCTGCAGAAGAATGGCTCCGACCTCTTCATCACGGCGGCCTTCCCGCCGGCGATCAAGATCGACGGCAAGATCGTGCCGCAGTCGAACCAGCAACTCACCCACACCCACACCATGGAACTGGCGCGGGTGATCATGAGCGACCGTCAGGCCCAGGAGTTCGAAGCCACCAAGGAGTGCAACTTCGCCATCTCCCCGCCGGGCATCGGCCGCTTCCGCGCCAACGCCTTCATCCAGCAGGGCCAGGTCGGCATGGTGCTTCGGACCATCCCGCAGAAGATCCCGACTTTCGACGACCTCGGCCTGCCACCGGTGCTGAAGGACATCACCATGTCCAAGCGGGGCCTGGTGATCTTCGTCGGCGGTACCGGCACCGGCAAGACCACTTCGCTGGCGGCGATGGTGGACTACCGCAATGAGAAGAGCTACGGCCACATCATCACCGTCGAAGATCCGATCGAGTTCGTGCACGCCCACAAGAACTGCATCGTCACTCAGCGGGAAGTCGGTATCGACACCGAATCCTGGGAACCGGCGCTGAAGAACACCCTGCGCCAGGCCCCGGACGTGATCCTGATGGGAGAAATCCGCGACCGGGAAACGATGGACTACGCCATCGCCTTCGCTGAAACGGGTCACCTGTGCCTGGCCACGCTGCACGCCAATAGCGCCAACCAGGCCATCGACCGGATCGTCAACTTCTTCCCCGAAGAGCGCCGCCACCAGCTGCTGATGGACCTCTCCCTGAACCTGCGGGCACTGATCTCCCAGCGCCTGTTGCCGATGTGCGACCGCAAGGGCCGTGTGCCGGCGGTGGAGGTCATGCTCAACTCGCCGCTAATCTCCGACCTGATCTTCAAGGGCGAGATTCCCGGCATCAAGGAAGTCATGAAGCGCTCCAGCGAGCTCGGCATGCAGACCTTCGACCAGAGCCTGTTCGATCTCTACGAACGGGGCCTGATCAGCTACGAGGACGCCCTGCGCAACGCCGACTCGATGAACGATCTGCGCCTGCAGATCAAGCTGAAAAGCCGCCGCGGCGACCGGGACATGGCCCCCTCGGGCATCCAGAACCTCGACATCGTCTGAACGGGGGAATAAAACGACTGCGCACTCCGATCCTGCGACTGCGATGCTCGCTCCGCTTTCTACCCCCGTTCGGGCACCTTTAGTTCAAGGATCTCAGCTTTCTGATTCCGCCGGTTTGGGTTTGCGGGCAGAGCCGGCGATCATCAGGTATTCGAACAGGCGGCATTCAATAGCCCCATTGAACAGCGGGGTGCGCTTGCTGGCCTTGAGGCGGACCCCCTTCGGCAAGGCTGGATCGCCGGTGAAGAAGTAGCAGCGCCAGCCGGTCCAGTTGGCCTTCAGAGCATCGCCGAGCTTGGGGTAGAAGGCTTCCAGTTCGGCGGTGTCCGACAGGCGTACGCCGTAGGGCGGATTGGCAACCAGCACGCCAGACGGCGCCGGGGCCTTGAGGTCGAGCAGATCGGCACGTCCGACTTCCACACAACCTTCCAGGCCGGCGCTGCGCAGGTTCACGTAGGCTTTGCGCTGCTGGGAGTCGAGAATGTCCGAACCGTAGATTTCCAGCTTGCGAGGTGCCTTGCGGCGCGCCTCGGCAGCCTTACGGATCGGCAACCAGGTTTCACGCTCATAGTGCTTGAAACGCTCGAAGGCGAAGTGTCGCCCGAGGCCCGGCGCCACATCCAGGGCCATCTGGGCCGCCTCGATGAGGAAGGTGCCACTGCCGCACATCGGGTCGCACAAGGCTTCCTCGCCCGGCTTCCAGCCGGTCAGGCGCAGGATGCCGGCAGCCAGGTTCTCCTTCAGCGGCGCTTCCACCGCGGCCTGCTTGAAGCCACGCTTGTAGAGCGGATCGCCCGAGGTGTCGAGATACAGGGTCACCGTATCCGCCGACAGGAATGCATGGATGCGGATGTCCGGCGCCTGGGTGTCCACATCCGGCCGCCGCCCGACGACGGTGCGGAAATGGTCACACACCGCATCCTTGATCTTCAGCGTCGCGAACTCCAGGCTGCGCAGCGGTGATTTGTGCGCGGTGACGAAAACGCGGATGGTCTGGTCGGGCGTGAACCAGCGCGCCCAGGTCGGCGCATAGGCGATGCGGTACACGTCCTCCTCGCTGCGGTAGCGGCCCATGCTGATCTGCCACAGCACACGGGTCGCCAGCCGGCTCTCCAGGTTGGCGCGATAGCACAGGGCCCAGTCGCCGGAAAACTGTACGCCGCCGGGAATGACCTTCCCGTCGGTGGCGCCGAGGGCGCGGAGTTCATCGGCGAGGAGCGGCTCGAGGCCGCGGGGACAAGGGGCAAAGAAATTCAAGATTGCAATCCGTTCGGAAAATCAAAAGGGCTTCAGGACGACCAGGAACACCACGACGAACAGCACCAGCACCGGCACTTCGTTGAAGAAGCGGTACCACACGTGGCTGCGCGTGTTGCGCCCTTCGGCAAAGGCACGCATCAGGCGGCCGCAATACAGGTGATAAACGATCAGCAGCGTGACCAGCGCAGTCTTGGCGTGCAGCCAGCCACCCGCCAAGCCGAAGCCGAACCACAGCCACATACCCAAAGCTACAGCCAGGATGCCCAGCGGCGTCATGAATCGGTAGAGCTTTGTCTCCATCAGCGCTAGACGCTCGATGGTGGCCTTGTCGGTGACCATTGCATGATTGACGAACAGGCGCGGCAGGTAGAACAGGCCGGCGAACCAGCTGACGACGAAGATGATGTGCAGGGCTTTGATACTCAGGTAGAGCATGGTCTCGACTCGGAGGATGAAAGTATTCAGGAAGTGGCGGGCCGCGTCCGCAGCGCATCGGCTACCGTCGGATAACGCAGACGTGCGCGCAGCTCACGCTTGATGCGATCATTCTTCAGTCGACGGGACTCGGCCATGAAGGAAAGCGTCATTTCCGACAGCCGTCCGGCCAGCTCGTTACGCGGCAGGCGCGGCGGCCTCGGCAGGCCGAGCGTATCGGCGACCAGATCGAAATAATCGCCCATGCGCAGCGCGCTGTCGTCGCAGGCGTTATAGACCCGGTTCGGCCCGCCGCGGAACAGGGCCAGCACCAGCAACTGCGCCAGATCGTCGGCATGGATGTGGTTGGTGAATACATCGTCTTGCGGCGTCAGCACCGGGTCGCCTTTCTGCAGGCGCGCCCCCGGCAGACGATTGGCAGCATCGTAGATGCCCGGTGCCCGCAGGATACTTACATGGCATCCAGTACGTCGCCCGAAGGCTCGCAGATGGCCTTCCGCTGCCACACGCCGCAGGCCGCGCGGAGACGCCGCCCGCAACGGCCGCGTCTCGTCGGCCCAGGCGCCGCCACAGTCCCCGTACACACCGGTGGTACTAATATAGCTTAGCCGTCGTGGTAGACTTCCGCGATGCACAAGGGCTGCAAGCAGATGTCGGGTACGCGGATCGTCTCGCCCCGCTGCGGGCGGCGGCGCGCAATGCAATATGTAATCGGCAATGCCGGCAAGGCGTGCCAGGCTGCCGGGCCGATCCAGATCAGCCACGATGGGCAGTGCGCCCAGAGCCCTCAGCGCGGCGCCCTCCTCCGCCCGGCGGACCACCGCACGCACGCGAAAGCGCCGTGCCAGCCACGGAATGATCCGGCGGGCCACGTCTCCGCTGCCGACAATCAGCACTTTCTTCATATTTCGACGTTTCATTAATCGATTATCTCACGGCCACCCATCATGTCGTTCCAGGTCACCCTCCAACCTAGCGGACTCCAATATTCTGCCAGCGCCGACGAAACCCTTCTCGAGGCCGCCCTCACTGCCGGCCTGCTACTCCCATACAGCTGCCGTGACGGCGCCTGTGGGGTGTGCAAGAGCCAGATCCTGTCCGGCGAAGTGGACCTCGGGCATTACTCGGAGTCCACGCTGACTGCCGACGAGCGTGAGCGCGGCCTGGCGCTGCTGTGCTGTGCCCAGCCCCGCTCCGACCTCAGCATCGAAGTACGCCAGGTAACCCGCGCCGGCGACATCCCGGTCAAGAAACTACCGTGCCGCGTACAGAAGATCAGCCGCGCCGCCGACGATGTGATCGTCCTCGAGATCAAGCTGCCGGCCAGCGAGAAGTTCCAGTTCGTCGCCGGCCAGTACATCGACTTCCTGCTCGCGGACGGCAAGCGGCGCAGCTTCTCCATCGCCAACGCCCCGACCGGCGCCGACTTCCTCGAACTGCACATCCGCCTGGTGCCCGGCGGCCAGTTCACCACCCACGTCTTCGAGAAGCTCAAGGAGAAGGACATCCTGCGCTTTGAAGGTCCGCTGGGCAGCTTCCGCCTGCACGAAGATTCGCCGAAGCCGGTCGTGCTGCTGGCCGGTGGCACCGGCTTCGCACCGATCAAGAGCATCGTCGAGAACGCCATCGCCACCGGTCTCAAGCGCCAGATGACCCTCTACTGGGGCAGCCGCGACGTGGCGGGCCTGTATCAGCTCGACATCGCCCGCGGATGGGAAGAGCGCCTGCCCGGCTTCCGCTTTGTACCGGTGCTCTCCGATGCGCCCGCAGCCGACAATTGGTCGGGCCGCACCGGTTTCGCCCATGTGGCGCTGATGGCCGACCTGCCCGATCTGTCCGGCCACGAGGTGTATGCCTGTGGCTCGCCGGCGATGATCGACGCGGCCCGCAAGGATCTCACCGAGCGCTGCGGCCTTCCGGTGGAGGCTTTCTACGCGGATGCCTTCAGTTTCTCGAACGACGCCAATGCGGCCTGAGCCCGCGTAACGGAGCCCCGAGTCCATGAGCAATGCAGCGCTGATCACCCGCGAACCCGTCATCAACAAGCAGTACAAGATCACCGCCAACCGGTTGGTTGTTCACGCCGCATCAGTTGCCCAGGCCGTGGAAACCCTGGATGGTCTCGCCGATGTGTGGCCGGCCACACATCCGGTGTTCGTCAGCTTGTACAAGCTGGTTCCGACGCCCGACATGCTGGAATGGATTGCACCGTCCAACGCGATGATCGAGATCCCGACCCAGTCGATCGGCCATCCGCTGACGCTGCAACTCCTGCCCCAGCTGCAGGCCAACGGGGTCAGCCTCAACCTGACCTGGTACCAGCCGGATACGATGCTCCCACCGAACGTGCCGTGGCGCTTCGTGATCATCGACGCCAAGCGCCAACCCCTGCCTGCCGACCCGCCCGGCCTGTCCCTCGCCTGGGGCCTGCCCGATGTGCCCAGTTTCAAGGAAGCGGTCATCCAGGGCTATGACGGAGCATCGGGCTGGTTCTTCCTGCGCGGCATAAAGACCGACGGCAAGCTCGCCCCATCTCATGCGCAGATCGTCCGGCTCATGAACCTGGTACGCAAGAATGCCGAGGTGAAGGACATCGAGACCGTCCTCAAGCAAGACGTCGCCCTGTCCTACAAGCTGCTGCGCTACATCAATTCGGCCGGCTTCGGGCTGATGTGCGAGATCCAGTCCTTCCGCCACGCGGTGACCATCCTCGGTTACGAAAAGCTCAACAAATGGCTGTCCGTGCTGCTGGTCTCGGCCAGCCGCGATCCGTCCGCGCCGGCACTGATGCAGACAGCCATCGCCCGCGGCCGCTTCATGGAGAAAATCGGCGCGGCCTTCTTCGACAAGGGCGAACTCGACAATCTCTTCATCACCGGCGCCTTCTCGATGCTGCACCTGCTGCTCGGCGCCAGCCTGCAAACGGCCCTCGACGAAATGCACCTGCCAACCGGCATTGCCGACGCACTACTCACTGGCGACGGTGTATATGCCCCCTTCCTCAAGCTCGCCTGCTCGCTGGAGGGCTTCGACGCGAAGAATCTGGCGGCCCAAGCGGAAGCGCTCCACCTGTCGGCAGAACAGGTCAACCGCGCACACCTCGACGCCCTGTCCTTTGCCGACAGCCTGCAGTTTGGTTGATGAACGAGCACAAGGCGCCTCCACCAACAACCGTCATACTCCGGAGCTAGATTTGCCCCATTGCAAACCTCTCGGGAGATTGCCATGGGAATCTACAACCTCGTCCTCGCCTCACCTCGCCAACCCAATGCACCGCGCCTGATGGCTCGCCATGTGGATCCATCCTGGCTGAAGCAGCGTGGCTATGAAATCGCCCGCAGCCTCGGCGAAGCCGCCGCCGTGTGGACGGCGGAGGCCGCGGCCGGACGCCATGGTCTGGCACTGCACTGCCGCAGCGGCCATGCCCTGACCATCGAAACAGAATAAGTCAAAGCCCCCCAAGTCAGAGGACTGGCTCACTCGGGCGCGCAGATTCAGCGTCCGAGGGGCTGCAAGGTTCCCTGGTCGATACCCTTCTCACGCAGGCGCGCCTGCGCAGCGAGGGCATCCTTGCGGTCCGCGAAGGGTCCGACCACAACACGGGTTTCCAATTGGGACGGTATACCGGCCTGAGCCAAGCGCGTCCGCAGCGCTTCGGCACTTGCCACACTGGTGAACACCCCAAACTCCAGCACATAAGGCCGCGACGGTGGTGCCGAAGTGGCCGCTGCAGGCGCTGCTGCGGCAGAATTCCCCACCGGCGGCCCCTGGCGCGGCGTCGGGGCCGCGGGCGCAGCCGGGGCCGCCGACGCGGCTTGGCGCGAAGCCAGCGATGTAGTCGGAGCCGGACGCGGAGCCTCCTGAGCCACGGGCTGATGCGGAACGACGCCGGCCACAGGTGCCGCCGCTGTCGGTGCTGCAGCAGGCGCAGTCGGAACCGGTTGCTGGATTGCAGGGGTATGCGCCGCGACCCCGGCATGCGGCGGCACGCTCCGGCTTACCTCACCAATCCGACCGCTGCGCATTGCGCGGGATGGCGCCTCCATATCCGACGCCACGCCACCGCCAGGCAGCATCGGCGGCGCGGACTCCTCCTGGGAAGGAGCCGATTCGGGCGCGACTGCCTCGTTCCCGGCCCGCAACACATCCGGCGGGGCATCTCTGCCCACCTCAGGCGTCACCTGGGCGGGAGCAATTGGGCGAGTCGGCAGGGGCACTTCCGTCGGCGCAGGCGGTCGGGATACGTAATCGAAAACAGCGAGGCCGGCGAGCAGTGCAGTGATCAGCCCCCCGGCTACACCGGCGCGGATCAACAACTGCTTGCGCGGATCCTCTTCACCCTCAACGGCTTCCGTTGCGTCGGTATTGCGTTCCGTCATGATCCGCTCTCCGCCTTCGCCAACGCACAAACCAGTTCAGCCTCGGCAACCGAAATGCCGCAGTGTTCGGCGACTTGGGCCGCACTCATGCCTCTTCCCGCCAGCAACATGGCCTCGGAATGTTGCGGAGAAACCGGACGGGTGTATTGGGTCCGCTCCCGTGCGGCCTGAGCGGCCTGCTGTTCGCTGCGCGCCTGTTCGCCGAGCTGGTCCACATCGTGGCGCATCACCGCCAGCTCACGGCGTAGAAAGTCACAGTCGGCGCGCAGACGCGTCATGTCCTGGCGCAGTTGCTGGATCTCCAGTTCGTTGAGGAGATCGCGGGATACCTCAGCCTCCTCCGGCGCCGGCTCCGGCACCACCACGGCTGCCCGACCGACCGGTGTCTCCGCCGTCACCGCGGGCTCCGGCGCCACCGGCTGCTGGGTGCCACGCCGATGGCGGGCCAGGCGGAACAGCACCACTACCAGGTAAAGACTCAACGCGGCGACCAGCGCCAGGACCGCCTCGCGCACACCGATACTAGTCATCGAGCGTGCTCCCCGGCAGCTCTGTCGTACCCGTCTGATTCAAACCCGATGCAGATAATGATCGTTCCCCTGATGGCGGCCAGCCTGCACGGCTGACGATTGACGCTGCGATAATAGCCGCGACGTCCTTCACCGACAATGCGAGAGCCGCCCGGCCCCCGCCTTTTCCGCATGTTCTACCTGAAAAAGCTCGTTTCCGCCTTGATCCTGCCCCCCCTCGGCCCGCTTTTGCTCATCGCAGCAGGCCTCCTGCTACTGCGCCGCCATCCCCGTACCGGCAAAACGCTGTCCTGGGTCGGCCTGCTGTCGGCCCTCCTGCTGGTCACACCGCTCTCGGTTGCACCGCTGGTACGCGGCCTCGAAGGGCGCTATGCACCACTCGACGAGGTGACGCTGCGCCAAGCCGAAGCGATCATCATCCTCGGTGGCGGCGTACGCAGTTATGCCCCGGAATTCGATGGGATGACGATCAACAGGCTGACGCTCGAACGGCTGCGCTACGGCGCCCGGCTGGCCCGGCATTCCGGCCTGCCGGTCATGGTAAGCGGTGGCTCGCCCCAGTCTTCGCAGAAAAAACCGGAGGCAGAGCTGATGAAAGCCGCGCTGGAGGACGACTTCCGGATTCCCGTCAAATGGACGGAAAGCCGTTCGCGGGACACCCGTGAGAATGCTGATTTCTGCGCCGCGGTACTGCTACCCGCGGGCATCCGCCGTATAGTGCTGGTCACCCATGCGGCCCACATGCCGCGCTCGGTGGAGGCCTTCGAACATGCCGGCTTCGAGGTCATGCCAGCACCAACGGCCTATCTCACCGGCTTGGCCAGCAGCGACGACATGTCGATCGAGATGCCCAGCATGAACACAGCCTACGCCGGCTGGTACGCCGTGCATGAGTGGCTTGGCCTGCTGACCTATCGGTTCAGCCGTTGAAGCTGGGCCTGCGCCTGCCAAGAAAAGCGTTGATGCCCTCATCGAAATCGGGCCGCGCCGCGCAACGGGCGAAAGCCTCGGCTTCCAGTTGCAGCTGCGCATCGAGGGAGTGGCAAGCGGAGTGGCCGAGCAAGCGCTTCATCTCGGCGTAGGTTTCCCGCGGACCATTGACGATACGGCGCACCAGACTGCCGACCGCCTCATCCAGACCATCCAGCGGAACAACCTTGTTTACAACACCGAGCCGCTGCGCCTCCACCGCATCGAAACGGTCAGCCAGCAGCAGCAACTCATACGCCTTGTGCCGTCCGACGATGCGCGGCAACAGCCAGGACACGCCGCCGTCGCCACTCAGCGCAATGCTCGCGTAGGCGGTTGTGAAATAGGCGTTGTCGGCTGCCAGCACCAGGTCGCAGGCCAGCGCGAGGGACAGGCCGAAGCCGGCGCAGGCGCCCTGCACTCGGGCGACTACGGGCACCGGCAGGCTGACCAGCGCCTCGATGACCGGGTTGATGTGCTGTTCGATGGTGGCCCGGAAGCTGGCCAGCCGGCTCTCGGGAGACAGATGCAGTTGGCCGGCGAAATCCTTCAGGTCACCGCCGGCCATGAAATGCTCACCGGCCCCGGCAACCACCACAACCCGCAAGTCCTTGCGGCGGGCCAGCTGGCTGGTCGTCTCGGACAGGGCCGCCATCATGTCGAAGGACAGTGCGTTGAGGGACGCCGGACGGTTGAGGGTGAGGGTCGCGACACCGGCATCGATGTCGAGCAGGATGGGCGCGGTCATGATCTCGTTCTCGCAGTGGAGTTCAATTGGGATCTGGATGGGGACATTGTCCGCAAAAAAAGGACGACGGGAAGTGCTCCCGTCGTCCCAACCAGGCTCGCCTATAGCTTTTCGAACACGCCCGCCGCGCCCATGCCGGTGCCGATGCACATGGAAATCATCCCATAGCGTGCCGGGGTGCGCCGGAAGGCACTCATCAGCGTCGCCGCGCGGATCGCCCCGGTGGCGCCCAGCGGGTGGCCGAGGGCGATGGCGCCGCCCTGCGGGTTGACCTTGGCCGGGTCGAGATCGAGCTGTTTCATCACCGCCAGCGCCTGCGCTGCGAAAGCTTCGTTGAGCTCGATCCAGTCGAGGTCGCCCTTGCCGATGCCCGCCGCCTTGAGGGCGCGGGGAATTGCCTCGACCGGGCCGATGCCCATGATCTCCGGCGGCACGCCGGCCACCGAATAGCTGCAGAAGCGGGCGATCGGTGTGACGCCGTAGCGCTTCACCGCCGCCTCGGACATCAGCAGCACGGCGCCGGCGCCGTCGGACATCTGGGAGCTGTTGCCTGCGGTCACCGAACCCCTGGCAGCGAACACAGGGCGCAACTTGCCGAGGCTCTGCAGCGACGCATCGGCCCGCGGCCCCTCGTCGGTGTCGCAGATCCGCTCGACGATGCGCACCGTGCCGCCCTCGCCGGGCACGTGGGCGCGCACCGTATAGGGCGTGATCTCGTCCCGGAACGCACCGGCGGCAATCGCAGCGGCTGCCCGCTGGTTGGACTGCATCGCGAAGGCGTCCTGCTCCTCACGGCCGATCTGCCACTGCTGGGCGACCTTCTCGGCGGTGAGGCCCATGCCGAAGGCAATGCCCAGGTTCTCGTCCTTGGCGAAGATGGCCGGATTAAGGGAAATCTTGTTGCCCATGATCTGCGGCATCACGGTCATGCTCTCGGTACCCGCGGCGATCATCACATCGGCCTCGCCGAGGCGGATCCGCGCTGCGGCATCCGCCACCGCCTGCAGGCCGGACGAGCAGAAACGGTTGATGGTGATGCCCGGCACGGTATTGGGCAGGCCGGCCAGCAGCACGCCGATGCGCGCCACGTTCATGCCCTGCTCCGCCTCCGGCATCGCGCAGCCGACGATCACGTCGCCGATCTCGTGGGCGTCCAGCCCCGGCACCTGGTCCACCACCGCGCGTAGCACGTGGGCCAGCATGTCATCGGGCCGCACGTTGCGGAACATGCCGTTACGCTTGGCCACCGGCGTACGGGTCGCAGCGACGATATAGGCGTCCTGAATCTGTTTGCTCATGGTTTCGTCTCCGTCCTTCAGTTGCGCAGCGGCTTGCCGGTTTCCAGCATGTGCGCAATGCGCTGCTGGGTCTTTTCGGTCTTCAGCAGGTCCACGAACTGGGCCCGCTCCACATCGAGGATCCACTGTTCGGACACCCTGGCGTTGGTATCCACCTCGCCGCCACACAGGGCGGTGGCCGCCGCCTTGGCGACGCGGTAGTCCCAGGCAGAGATGAAGCCGCCTTCCTGCATGTTGATCAGCATCATTTCGCAGGTGGCGATGCCATTGCGGCCGGCCACCGGGATCGCCCGCTGGACCAGCGGCGGCTGGTAACCCGACTCAGCCAGCGCGCGAGCCCGATGCAGCGCCACGTGCAGCAGCTCGCGGGCGTTGAAGACGATGTCGTCCGACGCCTTGGCAAAACTCAGCTCGACAGCCTGCAGCGCGCTCTTCGACACCGTCGCCATCGCGATGGTCTGGAACATGTTCTGGATGAAGGGAAACACGTCTCCGCCCGCCGTCCGGCTGGCCAGGCTCGCGGCCTGCAGTGCGAACTCCTTGCAGCCGCCGCCGGCCGGGATCAGACCGACACCGGCCTCCACCAGGCCGACGTAGCTCTCCAGCGCCAGCACCCGGTGGGTCGCGTGCATCGTGAACTCACAGCCGCCACCGAGAGCCATGCCCTGCACCGCCGCGACGGTCGGCACCACCGCATGCTTGAGGGACATGGAGGCGCGCTGGAACTTGGCGACGGTCTTCTCGAGCATGTCGAACTGGCCGGCCTTGCAGGCTTCCACCACCTGCTGCAGGTTGGCGCCGACGGCGAACGGCGCCTCGTGCCAGATCACCAGCCCGTCCAGATCGCGCTCGGCGCGGGCGACCGCTTCGAGTACACCGTCCAGCACCTCGTCGCCGATGCTGTGCATCTTCGATTTGAAGGACAGGATGCCGATACGCGCGTCCTTGCCCGGCAGGTTCCACAGGCGGACACCTTCGTTCTCCCACAGAGTCTGACCGGCGTCCGAAGCGGCTTCGCCGAGCACCTGCTCCGGGAAGATCTGGCGGCCATACACCGGCAGCGCGGAACGGGGCTTGAGGGCCGCGTCCGTCGCACTCCACGAGCCCGCAGCCTCATGTACACCCTCGCGGCCATCGAAGACCCACGCCGGCAGCGGCGCAGCGCTCATCGCTACACCCGCTTTGATGTCGGCCTTCACCGCATCGGCAACGGCCTGCCAGCCAGCGGCCTGCCAGGTCTCGAACGGCCCCTGCGCCCAACCGAAGCCCCAGCGCATCGCGAAGTCCACGTCGCGGGCGTTGTCGGCGATGTCGGCCAGATGGAAGGCGCAGTAATGGAACACGTCGCGGAAGATCGCCCACAGGAATTGCGCCTGCGGATGGCTGCTGGCGCGCAGCTGGGCAAACTTCTCCACCGGGTTGCGGTTCTTCTGGATGGCCGCGACTTCTGGAGCCACTTCGCCGGCGCTGGGACGGTAATCCTGCTTCGCCAGGTCGAGCACAACGATGGCCTTGCCATCCTTGCGGAAGATGCCACCCTTGGTCTTCTGGCCAAGGGCGCCCTTGGCGATCAACGCCGACAGCCAATCGGGGCTCTTGTAGAAGGCGTGCCACGGGTCGTCCGGCAGCGTGGCCTGCATGGTGCCGATCACGTGGGCCAAGGTATCCAGGCCGACCACGTCAGCGGTGCGGTAAGTGGCGCTCTTCGGGCGGCCGATCAGCGGGCCGGTCAGCGCATCCACTTCGTCGAAACCGAGGCCCAGGCGTGCGGTGTGGTGCATCACCGCCAGGATGGAGAACACGCCGACCCGGTTGGCGACGAAGTTGGGCGTGTCCTTGGCGCGTACGATGCTCTTGCCGAGGCGGGTCGTCAGCCAGGCTTCCAGCGCGTCGAGGGTCGCCGGATCGGTGGTGCCGGTGGCAATCAGTTCCACCAGTGCCATGTAGCGCGGCGGATTGAAGAAATGGATGCCGCAGAAGCGGCTGCGCAGCGCCGCCGGCATGCCTTCGGACAAGGTCTCGATGGACAGGCCGGAGGTATTGGACGCGAAGATCGCATCGGCGCGGATGTAAGGCGCGACCTTGGCGTACAGGTCCAGCTTCCATTCCATCTTCTCGGCGATGGCCTCGATGATCAGGTCGCAGTCGCGCAACGTGTCGAGGTCGCTGCCGTAGTTGGCGACGTCGATGAACTGGGCGCGGTCCTTGGTGGCCAGCGGTGCCGGCTCCAGTTTCTTGAGGCCTTCGACGGCTTTCCTGGCGATGCCGTTGGGGTTGCCCTCCTTCGCGGGCAGGTCGAAAAGGACAACCGGCACACCGGCGTTGGCGCAATGGGCGGCGATCTGCGCCCCCATCACGCCAGCGCCCAGCACGGCCACCTTGCGAATGATCAGTCTGCTCACATGCGTCTCCTTTTGGCTCGGCCCGTGACCCGGACCTTTGTCATGAACCGTGGACGACAGCGTCCGCTGTCAAATTTGAACAACTGTTCAAATCTTAGCGCAATGATTCCTTCAGGTACAACATGGTTTAAAAATCAGGTGCTTGCCAGCCCAATCGACGGCACCCCGGCAGGCGCCTGGAAACCCGCGACGATGAAGGGCCGCAGCCGCGCCATAATGGCTTCCGGCTCGCCCGCATCGGCCAGCGCGTAGGTCTCGGTCATCCGCATCACGTCCTTGCCCGCCATCGCATAGGCCACGATGCCAACGAAGAAGTACATGCGCCACACCACGTCGTCCTGGGACAAATGCGGCAGCGTGCGCATGAAGGCCTGGCGGTAGCGGTCCACCGCCTCCCGGTATTCGACCGGAAAAAAAGCCTCGGTGCCCGGCCCGGGCTCGTAGAAGGCCCGCCCGATGAGCTGCTTGAAGACCTCGCCGGGAATGCTGTCCTTGCGGGTCAGGCGCAGCGCCGACGACAGGAAGGCATCCACCAGCACATCCACCGGGATCGGCGCGCCAGCAGCGTCGGCCTCCAGCTTGTCCAGGTAGCTCACCCGGCTGCCGCCGCGGTTCCCCAGGGCCCGTTCATACACCGCCTCCATCAGCCCCTGCTTGGAGCCAAAGTGGTAATTGACCAGCGCCAGCGGCGCCCCGGCGGCGCCGGTGATCATGCGCACGGAGGTCGCGGCGTAACCGTTCTCCATGAACAGGCGTTCGGCGGCATCGAGGATGCGGGTCTTGACATCAGGCAGGGAGGAGTTGGAACGGCCCATCGGGAATCAGCAGCAAAGCCCCCGGCTCACCGGGGGATGGTTGAAAAGGAAAAAACAGGTGGGCACTCAAAACGCCATCGAATACTGGGCACCGAGGATCCACACCCGCGCATCATAGACGCCGGTGACCTGGCCGCGGCCCAGGGCCGTCTGACTGTTGTCGATGTGAGATTCCGGCACATACAGGTAGGCCACGCCGACGTCGACCACCGAATCCTTGTTTACCTTGAGCTGGGCGCCGGTGGTGAACCAGGTCCGGTTGTTGTCCGGCAGGGATACCAAGCGGTGCTGCGGGTCACGCACCGGGCTCTGATCGTAGGCCACGCCGAACTTGAGTTTCAGCGTGTCGCTGTAGCGGTAGTTGGCGCCCAGCGCATAGCGCCAGGTATCGCGGAAATCCGTGTCGAGGGTTTGCACAGTAACGCCGTTGAGCAATCCAGCGGTGCGCACGATATCTACCTTCGGGATGCTGCTCCAGCCGGTCCACGACAGATCGCCCAGCATTTCCCAGCGCTCGTCGAGCTTTTGCGTGACGCTGAGGATGAAGGTTGCCGGCAGATCCACGTTGGCCTTGGCGGAGCCCGTCGTCAGGGCTGCGGTAGCACCCGCGGCAGGGCCGTCGAGCTTCAGGTCGCCTTCGAGCTTGTGGCGGACTTCGGAGCGATAGGACACCCCGACCTTGGTCGTCGGGCTCAGTGTAAACAAGGCACCCAGGTTCCAGCCGAGGGACACGTCATCGGCCGAGAAGGTGGCATGGGTGGCCGCCAGGGCCGCCGAGGTCACCGTCGCCTGGCGGCGGTAGTCCACCTCGATGCGCTGAATGCTCAACCCGCCGCCGATGGACACCTTGTCGTTGAGCCGATAGGCCAGGCTCGGGTTGATGTTGTAGGTCTTGATGTCGAATTTGATCGCCTGCGCACCGCCGAGCCATGGGTCGTCGTACTTGGTGATCAAGCCGAAGGGCGCGCCAAGGCCGACGCCCGCATACAGATCCTTGCTGAGCGCCCAGGACAAATAGGCATTGGGCAGGAAGGCCCAGCTCCCCGCGTCGCCGCCGTTACCCGCGCCGCCCAGCACACCGGTGCTGGAACCCCGGTCGGAGAACTTGAAGGTCGGACGCACGGCAGTCAGGCCGACCGAGACTTCCCGATCCTTCAGCTGGGTCATACCGGCCGGGTTGAAGAAGATTGTGCTGGCGTTCTCCGCCACTGCGGCGGAGCCTGCATATGCATTGCCGATACCGCTGGCATTCTGCTCGAGTAGCTGAAAACCCGCAGCGGCGGCCTGCCCGCTGGCGAGACCAAGGGCGAGCAAGGGCATCAATCGGGCGATGGTCGTCATCTTCATACCTGTGTCTCCTCACGAGGGCGCTTTACTTGTGTAGTACGAGCCACGGGGCGCGCAAACCCACGGCGATTCTAGAGCCCTGACGGGCTGCGGCTACGCAGCAAATCGGGGCTCTGTTGGATTCATGCAACAGCCGCCGGCGGAACCTCGCGCTTAACGCCGTTGGCATCCACCGCAACGTAAGTCAGCGTCGCCTCGGTGACCTTCACGACCACCGGGCTCTCCGGGTTGCGTTCCGCATAGACTTCCACATCGACAGTGATCGAACTCTTGCCAACACGTACGATCTCGGCATAGAAGCTGACCATGTCGCCTACCGATATGGGCTGCTTGAAGAGGAAGGAATTGACGGCGATGGTCGCCACCCGGCCGCGGGAAAGCTTGTGGGCCGGCACCGCACCGGCGATGTCCACCTGGGACATGATCCAGCCACCGAAGACATCGCCCGCCGGGTTCAGGTCACGGGGCATCGGCATGACCCGCAGCACGGGAATCTTGCCAGCGGGCAGTTGGGTGGGGGTGTTGCTCATCGGAACTCCTGTCAGCGCCGGCCGCCGGATGGCGCAGCCGCGCGGGATTGGTGGAAGGGTCCGCCGGTGAAGGGCGGAAAGCCGGCCCCGAATATAACCCCGGCGTCCGCCAGATCGGCATCTTCCACCACGCCCCTCGCCACGCACGCCTCGGCGGCGGCCCGCAGGGGTGCCATGATCCGCTCCGCCAGGCCGGCCGGTACCGCCCCCGACCTGCCCTTGCGGGCCTTGCCGTCCTTCCACGCGTAAAAGCCCTGCCCGCTCTTCTTGCCTAACTGGCCGCGCTCGACCCGCTCGGCCAACGCTCGCGGCATCACCGCCCCAGCGCCAGCCAGGGCTTTGCCTGCGGCCACGGCGATGTCCAGGCCGACGGTGTCCACCAGTTCGATCGGCCCCAGCGGCATGCCGAAGGCCACCAGCGCCGCGTCTATGGTCTCCGGCGCGAGGCCCTCCTCCACGCAGCGCAAGGCCTCGTACATGTACGGGCCGAGCAGCGCATTGACGAGGAAGCCCGGCTCGTCCTTCACCGGCAGCGGCAGCTTGTCGAGCTGGCGCACGAAAGCCGCCGCGCGGCGGAAAGCCTCGTCGCCGGACTGCGCGGTACGCACCACCTCCACCAGCGGCAGCACCGCCACCGGGTTGAAGAAATGGATGCCAACCAGCCGTTCGGGCTGCGTCAGCGCCGTCGCGATATCGGCGATGCGCAGGCTGGACGTGTTGGACGCCAGCAGTGCGTCCGGGCGCGCGCGTCTTTCGATATCGGCGAACAATGCCCGCTTGGCCTCCAGGTCTTCGAAAATCGCTTCGATCACCACATCGGCCTTTGCCACGCCATGGCCGGCCGGGTCGGGGATCAGGCGGTCCAGCGCGAAGCGGGCCTCCCTCGGCTTGCTGCGGAACTTGCGCCCGAAACGCTGCACGGCGCGGACGATTGCCGGTGCGATGCGCTCGACCGACTGGTCCTGCAGCGTCACCGTCATGCCACGCAGCGCACATTCGGCCGCGATATCACCCCCCATCACGCCGGCGCCGACTACATGCACGTGGCGCGGCCGGAAATCACCATCCTTGCCGAAGCCCTTCAGGCGCTCCTGCAGGAAGAACACACGGATCAGGTTACGCGCGGTCGGTGAACGGAAGATCGCGCCCAGCGACGATGGCGAGGACGCAGGCACCGCCAGCGCGTTGCCGCCGTGATTGGCCCAAGTATCGATGATCGCAAAGGGTGCCGGATAATGCTCGCGGCGCACCTTGGCCGCTGCCCTCCTGCGCACCTGGGCCGCGACGATGCCGCGCAGCGGGCCGTTCATCAGCGCCTGCACGATCGACGGCTTGCGTGGCGGCCTGCCTGACATCACGAGGATCCGCGCCGCGTCCTCCATCACCCGCGGCGGCACGCAGTCGTCGGCGAGGCCCAGGCGCTTCGCCTTCGGCCCATCGACGCCCTTGCCGGCCAGCATCATGTCGAGGGCTGCCACCGGGCCGATCAGCCGCGGCAGGCGCAGCATGCCGCCCCAGGCTGGCATGATGCCCAGCATCACCTCGGGCAAGGCCAGGCGCGTGCCGGACTCGTCCACCACCAGCCGGTAACGGCAGGCCAGCGCCAGCTCCAGCCCGCCGCCCATGCAATGGCCGCGGACCAGAGCGAGAGTTGGAAAGCGCGCCGCGGCGAGGCGTTCGAACAGGCTCCAGCCCCGCGCCACCAGCTTGCGCGCGCCGTCGACGGAGTCGATGCGGGTGAACTCCTCGATGTCGGCCCCGGCGACGAAACCGGCCGCCTTGCCGGAGCGGATCACCAATCCGCTCGGCGGACGCACGGTGAGCTGATCGAGGATGGCCTCCAGTTCGGCCATCACCCGACTGCCCAGCGTATTGGCCGTGGCGCCCGGCACGTCGAGGGTCGCCCAGGCGATGCCATCCGAGTCCCGTTCCAGCTTCCAGTTGAGCAGTTCCATCACAGGGCCTCCACCAGCATCGCTCCGCCCTGACCACCGCCGATGCAGATGCTGGCGATGCCGCGCCGACCGCCGCTGCGGCGCAGGGCGTGCAGCAGATGCAGCACGATGCGCGCGCCACTCGCCCCGACCGGATGGCCCAGGGCCACCGCGCCGCCATCCACATTGAGGCGGGCCGGGTCGATGGCGCCCAGCGCGCCGGACAGACCCAGCCGCTCACGGCAGTAGGCGTCGTCCTGCCAAGCCCGCAGGCAGGCGATCACCTGCGCGGCGAAGGCTTCGTTGATCTCCCACAGGTCCACGTCGTCGAGACCGAGCCCATGGCGCTGCAGGATCGGCGTTGCCGCATGAACGGGGCCGAGCCCCATCTGGTCCGGCTCCAGGCCGGCCCACTGGCTGTCGACGATGCACCCGATCGGCTGCAGGCCGAAGCGCTCCATCGCCGCTCGGGAAGCAAGCACCAGCCAGGTGGCACCGTCGGTGATCTGGGAACTGTTGGCGGCGGTGACGCGGCCGTATTTCCTGTCGAAGAAGGGCTTCGGCTTGCCCATGCCAACCATCGACGCATCCCGGCGCAGGCCGTCGTCGACACCATGAACCGTTCCATCGGCGCCGATCAGCGGCACCAATTCGGCGGCAAAATGGCCACCATCCTGGGCTGCTGCAACGCGCCGGTGGCTCTCGACTGCATAGACGTCCATGTCGTGCCGCGTGATGCCGAATTTCCAGGCCAGGTTCTCGGCAGTCTGCCCCATCAGCTGACCAACGATGGGATCGGTGAGGCCCTTCATGATGCCGACCACCGGCGCCAGATGCTTCAGGCGGAAGCCCTTCAGCGCCGTCAGCCGCTCGCCCCAGCCGCGCGCCGCCATCCAGCCGGTGAAGACGCGCACCATTTCATCCGAGAACAGCAGCGGCGCCCGGGACAGGGCATCGACACCGCCGGCCAGCACCAGTTGCGAACGGCCGCAGCGAATGTTGGCGATCGCCGAATCAAGGGCCTGCATGCCCGACGCGCAGTTGCGCATCACCGTCCAGCCCGGCACCTGGAGGCCGCAGCCCATGCGCAGGGCCACCACACGACCGATATTCACTTCGTCCGGCGACGGGCTCGCGCAACCGAGGATCACCTCATCGAGCTGCTCCGGCGCGAAAGGCTGGCGCAACAGCAACGCGCGGCCAGCCGCCGTCGCGAGGTCGGCGGCGGCGAACGGCCCTGGGCCACTGCGTGCCTTCAAGAAGGGGGTTCGCGCCCCGTCGATAACGTAGATCGGCTCGTTCATGGTTCGCACGGGTCCCTTTCCTCAGGCGCGCCCCGCTCCACTCAGGCGGCCTTGTGCTGGGGTTCGGTTATCTCCGCCAGTGCATCGCGCAGGCCGAAATCATAGGAAAAATCGTCCACGCGGATTACCTTGTCGCGCAGCTCGCCGCGACGCTTGATCAGCGCATATTCGTCGCCCGAGATAATGCCACCCGCCACCGCCGCATCGTACAGCGCATCCACCCCCCCACCAACCAGCAGACCCGGCGTGAAATGGCCTTCCCGGATCGCGCGGCGCACCTTGGCCTCGACTGGCTCCGCCGCAGTCGTGGCATGCAGCGCGGCCTCCAGCGCACCGACTGGCTCTTCCACCTCCTTCGGCAAATAGACATCGGAAGTCAGCCGGTCACGGGTCGCCGACGGCTCGATCATCAGACCCGCCACCTGATGCCCGAGCACGTCCGACGGCACCACGTAGGGACGTCCGAGCGGGAAGACCACGAGGCGTCGCAGCAGCATCGCAAACAGCCGGTTGGGGAAATTGGCGATGACGCCCTCGAAGGCGTTCTGTGCCTTGAACATGCAGTCCCAGATCGCCCAGTGCATCAACGGCGCATCGGCGGCCTGGCGCCCTTCATCCTCGTAACGCTTGAGGGTGGCGGAAGCCAGGTACATCAGCGACAGGATGTCGCCGAGGCGGGCCGACAGCTTCTCCTTGCGCTTCAGCGCGCCGCCGAGAGTGCCCATCGACACGTCGGACAGCAGCGCGAAGGCCGCCGAGAAGCGTGTGAGCTGCTGATAGTAGCGGCGGGTTTCCGGCGCCACGTCGGCTGGCACGGCCACGAAATGGGAGCCGGTCAGGCCCATCACCAGTGCTCGCGCAGCATTGCTTGCCGTGTAGCCGATATGGCCCCAGAAGGCCTTGTCGAAGCCCGCCAGGTCGCCGGCACGCGCAGCGTCCATCTCCTTCAATACATAGGGATGGCAACGGATCGCCCCCTGACCGAAGAGGATCAGGCTGCGGGTCAGGATGTTGGCACCCTCGACGGTGATGCCTACCGGAACCTGCTGGTAGGCCCGGCCAAGGAAGTTTTGCGGCCCCAGGCAGATGCCCTTGCCGCCGATCACGTCCATGCCGTCATTGACCGCCTGACGGGCCCTTTCGGTGACGTGATACTTGACGATGGCCGACACCACCGCCGGCTTCTCGCCGAGGTCGATCGCGCCGGCGGTCATCACCCGCGCCGCGTCGCACAGGTAGGCATTGGCGCCGATGCGCGTCAGCGCCTCCTCTACCCCTTCAAAGCGCCCGATGGCGGTCTTGAACTGGTAGCGCACACGGGCATAGGCACCGACGGTGCGGGCCGTCATCTTCAGCATGCCGGTGTTGGAACCGGGCAACGAGATCGAGCGCCCGGCTGCCAGGCATTCCATCAACATCCGCCAGCCCTGCCCCGCCATCTGCGGGCCGCCGATGATGAAGTCGAGGGGCATGAACACGTCGCGCCCACGGATCGGCCCGTTCATCCATACCGCATTGAGGGGGAAGTGGCGCCGGCCGATATCCACGCCCGGATGATCGTGAGGCACCAGCGCGCAGGTGATGCCCAAGTCCTCCACATCGCCGAGCAGGCGGTCCGGATCGTAGAGACGAAAAGCGAGGCCAAACACCGTGCACACCGGCGCCAACGTGATGTAGCGCTTGTCGAAACTGACGCGCATGCCCAGCACCTCGCGCCCCTGGAACTGGCCGCGGCATACGACGCCCGAATCCGGAATCGATGCCGCATCGGACCCCGCCCATGGGCTGGTCAGTGCGAAAGCCGGAATCTCCAGGCCGGTAGCCAGCCGCGGTAGATAGTGCTGCTTCTGCTCGGGCGTGCCGTAGTGCAGCAACAGTTCGGCCGGCCCGAGGGAATTGGGCACCATCACTGTCACCGCCGGCGCTGACGAGCGGGTAGACAGCTTGGTCACCACCTGGGAGTGGGCGTAGGCCGAGAAACCCTTGCCACCGTATTCTTTGGGGATGATCATCCCGAGGAAGCCGCGCTCCTTGATGTACTTCCACACTTCGGCCGGCATGTCCTGGTGCTGAGTCATCTCCCAGTCGCGGGTCAGGCGGCACAACTCGGCGGTGTCTTCGTCGAGGAAGCGCTGTTCTTCGGCAGTGAGCTTCGGCACCGGGTACGCCAGCAGCTTTTGCCAGTCTGGCCGGCCAGCGAACAACTCGCCCTCCCACCACACCGTACCGGCCTCCAGCGCATCCTTCTCGGTCTGCGACATCGCCGGCAATGCCTTGCGGAAGGCCTTGAAGATCGGCGCACTGATAAGGCGTCGGCGCACCCCCGGTAACAGGAAAAGTGCCCCCACCAGGAGAGGCAGGGCAAGCAGGGATAAATAGGACATCGACTGTCTCCTTTCGCTCGGCGCCGTCTTGCCAGCGCGCCGTCATTTTTATACCAACATCTTTGCAGGCTTGCTTGGCGCCCCACGGCAACGACACGGAGATCGTCTGGACAAGACGGCTTTGTCGTTCATGGATAGCGATGAACAAGCCACAAATTAATTTAAACGTTCGTTTTAATCATACATGCGTTTAATTTTGCGTCAACACATCGGGAGATAAAGCACACCAGAAACCAGACGAAAAAAATCCCTACTCAGCGTTGCGCCGGGCAGGGATCGGGGACCATCTCATCATTCCCCCAAGGAGGGCTCAGACGCGATTCAGCGGGGCCAACGATGGCGGGCAGGGCCGTGCGCCCTTACAGAAAACGAACTGGCGGAATGTCAGGCTCGTCGGTGCCCCCCTGCCGTCACCCAACGATCAAAAACGTCCGAGCTTGCGATACAGCGTATTGCGACTGATTCCGAGCCGGCGGGCGGCAGCCGAGATATTCCCGTTTTCAGCCTCGAGCGTACGCTGGATCATGTCGCGCTCGATCTCCTCCAGGCGCCCGAAACTTGCCGCTCCGCTGGAAGCCGCCGCGGCTGCAGCCCCTTCTGCCAGACCCGACGACATGCTGCGTACCGGAGCAACGGATGCCATCGCCGGCACGACCTCACCGATCTCTTCAAAGATATCGTCCGGCAGATGCCAGGTCTCGATGACATCCTCGTCGTCGTCGAGTAGCGCGATCGCCACTTTGATGACGTTGTTCAGCTGGCGGATGTTGCCAGGCCAGCGATAGCTCAGGAATGCCTGCATGACCTTGTGGGACACCTCCACGTGGCGATCGGGACCGGCCTCCTCGCGCATCAGCTTGTCGATCAGGCGATCGATGTCGCTGCGCTCGCGCAGGGACGGCAGATTGATGCACAGCCCGTTGAGGCGGTAGTACAAGTCTTCGCGGAAGCCACCGCGCGCCACCTCTTCCTTCAGGCGCCGGTGGGTGGCACAGACCAGCGTGATGTCTACCGGAATACTCTTGTTGGTCCCCAGCGGCGTCACGCAGCGCTCCTGCAACACACGCAGCAGGCGAGCTTGCAGGGACAGGGGCATGTCACCAATTTCGTCGAGGAACAGGGTGCCGCCGTGGGCCTGCTGGATCTTACCGACCGCACCTTCCTTGCGGGCACCGGTGAAGGCGCCACCCGAATAGCCGAACAGTTCGGATTCGATCAGGGTTTCCGGGATCGCCGCACAGTTGAGGGCGACGAACGGCCCTTGAGCCCGCGGCCCGCTGTTGTGGAAGGCCTTGGCGAACATTTCCTTCCCAGCACCGGATTCGCCCTGGATGAGGATCGGGATGTCGCGGCCGAGCACCCGCACACCCTTGTCGATAGCGGCCTGCAGGCGCTCGTCGCCGGTGGCCAGGGTGTGCAGCGTCAGGCGGACCTGGGAGGCCGGCTCCGTCTCGACACGGGCCGGGCGGGCGGGCCGCTCGCGGGCCTCAACACCGACCGGGCTCGACACCGGCATCGACGCAAAATTGCCGCGCAGACGCGCGTAGAAACGCTCGCCGTTGCGGCCTGCGATTGCGATGAGCGACGAAGGGTCGCGCCGAGCGCGATCAATCAACGTACCCAGCGGCACATCGAACAGCATGCTGTAGTGGCGGCGCGGCAGGTCCTCGCGGCGCAGGCCGAGCAGTTCGAGCGCCGCCTGATCGGCACCGACGATGTCGCCATCCGGCGAGATCGCCAGCAGCGCCTCGCACATGCTGCCCACATGGTCCGGGCGTGCATGGAAACTGAGCAGGCCCTGGTGGGCGAATTCGGATTCGAACAGACGCTTTTCGATGATGCGGGACGACATTTTCACCAAGCCGAGGGAGTGACGCTGGAACGCGCGATAGTCGCTGGAGATGTCGAGCACCCCCATCAGACGGCCCTGGGCATCCTGGATCGGGGATGCGCTGCAGGTCAGGGACGCGTTGCCCTCGTAGAAATGCTCGGAACCGAAGACGTTGAGCGCACCGCGCTCAGCGAGGGCAGTGCCGATGGCATTGGTGCCGCGGTCGAACTCGTGCCAGCTGGCTCCCGGATGCAGGGACACCTGCTCGGCCTGACTCAGGAAATCGGGATCGCCATAGGTCTGTAGCACCATGCCGCGGGCGTCGGCAAGGATGACCATGCTGTGAGAGTTGCGGATCTGCTCGAAGAGATGCTCGAGAACCGGCTCGGCGTGGGAGATCAGCGTGCGGTTGCGCTCTCGTGCCTCCGATACTGCCCGCACGTTGGGCTCGCCGCACTCGAGACGGGTGGGGTCGAGACCCGCCTGCCGGCAACGCTCCCAGGAGCGCAACACGCTTTGGTCGAGCAAGGCCTCCGGGAGTTCGCCTCGGCCGAAGTACAACGACCGCGCCTCCAGAAGACTCAGAGCCCGAGCCTCAGCGCTGAAAGGAACCTGCATCATCTCTCTCCTCCTCCGTTTTGACGGATTGTCTGCCAGCTCAAGCCGGCATTTTAGTCTGCGCCAAAATGTAGCAGCTGGACCACATTTCAGCAATGTGACTGCTCCACCCTCCCGCTCAATCAGCAAAACCCAGGCCAGTTTATAGAGCTATAAAGGAAACTGGAAAAAACCTGCTACGGCAAAGGTGTCCCATTTCACGACGCAGCCCATCTGCGAGTCGCCGCACAGCCCTATAGGAAAGTGGCACACCCCTTGCTGAAAGGTCTGCACACACGGCGACCCGCCCACTGGCGCTTCGCTCGACGAACTCCAAACACATGACCAAAGGTGACCCAGGTGACTGTCCGTAATTCCGCCCTCCTCCGTGCCCTCTCCGCCGCAGCGCTGACCCTGGCGGTAACTGCCGCCTTCGCCCACGGCGACGTGACCCCCCAGGCCGTCGATACCTCGACGCTGCCCTCCGTTGGCAAGGACTGGCTGCCGAAGAACCCCTTCCTGGGTAACAAGGAGGCGATCCGCATCGGCTCCTCCGCGTTCAACCAGAACTGCGCTCGCTGCCACGGCCTCGGCGCGATTTCCGGCGGCATCGCCCCCGACCTGCGCTACCTGCCGACCGGCCAGGAAGGCGACGAGATCTTCCTGAACCGCATTCGCCACGGCGCCACCCGCGACGGCCGCGTGTACATGCCCCCGTTCGAAGGCATCCTGAGCCAGGAAGCCATGTGGACCATCCGTTCCTGGCTGGAGACCGTTCGTGAAGACTGATCGTCGTCGCTTCCTGCTGGCCGCCGGCGCGGCAGCGCTGGCCTCCAGCCTGCCGGCGCGCGCCGACGCGCTGGAAGAGATCAAGAAACGCGGCAGCCTCAGGATTGCCGTGTATAACAACTTCGCCCCCTACTCCAACCAGGGCAAGGGCATCGACGTGGAACTCGCTGAAGCCCTGAGCAAGCAACTCGGCCTGAATCCCCAGGTCGTCGGCTACAACGCTGACGAGGACATGGACGACGACCTGCGCAACCTGGTCTGGAAAGGCCACTACCTGGGCACCCAGCCGTCCGATGTGATGATGCACGTGCCGGTGGACTCCTACCTGCAGGGCAAGAACGACAAGGTCAGGATCTTCGGCCCCTACCACCTCGAAACGGTAGCCGTCGCCCGCGTGCAGCGCCTCGGCTCGATCCGCGGCTCTGCCGCCACGGCGCTGGAAGTATTCACCCGAGAGAAGATCGGCGTCGAAGGCCGCAGCCTGGCGGACGCTTTTCTGCTCGGCGTTCTAAACGGCCGCCTGCGTGAAAACGTGGTCCATTTCGGCAGCGTGGAAGCCGCCGTCGAGAAGCTCAAGGCCGGCGAACTGGCCGCAGTGATGGGTCCGCGCTCGGAGATCGAAACCGCCCTCGGCAAGGACAACCGCTTCGTCGTCGAAGTGGTCCAGATGCCGGAGCTCAAGATCAACAGCTGGCCACTGGGCATGGCCGTAAAGGCCGACGAAACCGGCCTCGCCGACGCCATCGACAAGGCGCTCAAGGAACTCGAAAGGAACGGCACGGTCGCAGCGATCTTCGCCCGTTACGGCGTCACCTACGTCAAGCCGACCCTCTGAGACCATGACCCAGCCCTTCACCTTGCGGCAGCTCCTGGCGAGCTGCTTCCTTCTTCCGGGTGCAGCCCTCGCCGCCCCTTTCGCCTACGTTCCCAACGAAAAATCCGCGTCGGTATCGGTGATCGACACCGCCACCGACGAAGTGGTCGCGACCCTGCCCGGCGGACAGCGGCCGCGGGGCATTGCTACGGACGGCAAGAACCTGTTCATCAGCGAGGCACCGAGCAACGGTCTGGTAGTGGTCAACATCGCCGAAGGCAAGCAGGTCGGCAGCATTCCGCTCGGAGAGTCGCCGGAGGGTGTCAGCGTTTCCGCCGACGACAAGCTGGTGGCCGCCGCCGTAGAGGAATCCAATAGCGTCGTGCTACTGGACACCGCCAAGCAGCGCAAGATTGCCGAGATCAAGGTGAAGGGCAAGAACCCGGAACACGCGGAATTCAGCCCAGACGGCCGCTGGCTGCTGGTCAGCGCCGAAGAAGCCCAGCAGGTGGACCTGATCGACGTGAAGGCCCGCAAGCAGGTCGCCAGCATCGAGGTCGGCAAGCGCCCGCGCGGCATCGGCTTCACACCCGATGGCAAGCGTGCCTACGTGGCTTGCGAGATGGTCAGCACCGTCTACGCCATCGACATGGGCAAACGCAAGGTCATCGCCGAAATCAAGGCCGGCAACTTTTCCAATGGCGTCGCCATGGCGCCGGATGGTAGCCGCGCCTATATCTCGAATGGCAAGGACGGCACGGTCAGCGTGATCCGCACCAGTGACAACCAGATCGAAGCCACCCTGCCGGTCGGCAAGCGCCCGTGGAACATGGCCATCACCCCCGACGGCCGCAAGCTCTACGTCGCCAACGGTCGCTCCAACAGCGTGTCGGTGATCGACACCGAACGGCTGGAAACCATCAAGGAAATCCCCGTCGGGGAGCTTCCCTGGGGCGTCGTCGTCCGCTGATCCGCATCTGCGCCGCCGTCCGGCGGCCGCAAGACACCCTTTTGTAGCGCATCAAAAAGAAACACCTGCTCCAGCCTGGAGCAGGTGTTTCGCACATCTGTAGCGGGAAGATCTCCCGCACTCCGGGCTCAGAGCTTCAGAATCCACTCCACTGCAGCCTTCAGATCCGCATCGCTGATCTTGTCCGGACCATGGGGGGGCATCGGGATCTGTCCCCAGGTACCCGTACCGCCGCTGCGCACCTTGGCGATCAGCATGGCTTCGGCCTCGGGATGCCCCTTGTACTTGGCAGCCACATCCTTGTAAGCGGGGCCGACGCGTTTCTGGTCGACGGCATGACATGCAACGCAACGGGCCTTCTTGATGATCTCCTCGGATGCCACGGCCGGAGTTGCAGCGGCGGCTCCCAGGGCAACGATGCACAGCAGGTTGGCGATTTTCATGAGCTCCTCCTTCTAGTCATTCTTGACTGACTGGTTATCAAGACAGCGGTCAGGGTCGCGATACGGCACGACTGCGCACCGAACCGCATCACCCGCCATAGGCAGCAAAAAGCGTGCAGACCGATGTTCATCGGCCTCCATTTCAAAAATCCTTTACTGACAATGACTTGCCAAATGGGTAAGGCACATATCGAGGCACGCACATGTTCCGCAGCGGAACACCTGCTCCATCCCGTTACGTCCCCTTGAACATCTGCACCATTTCATACCCACGGCACATCAAGAAAAACCCGTTCATAAACATGGGCATAGCACTTAATCGCTGATTTTTATGGAGAAACGCAGCTCAGTTCACGGGCACGATAAGCGCTTTCGGGGCAGGTATGTTTCGTGCTATTCAGCAATTGTGAATAATCAGGATCCCCCTTCCTCCTCTCCGCTCAAGGCCATCCTGCGCTCTTGGGAACGCTGTGCGGCCGACGGCCTGCGCCCCACCGAGCGCCTGCCCGCAACAAGCCAGCAGGGCAATCTGGCCGACCGCCTGGAAGCCAATGCCCGGCTGGTCGCCTACGCCCAGCCGATCATGGAACATCTGCACCAGCAGATCGCCCACTCCTCATCCACGATCCTGCTTGCCGACGACTCCGGCGTCATCCTGCGTTCAGTCGGCGATTCGGACTTCCTGGAGAAGGCCGCCCGCGTGTCCCTGAAGCCAGGACACTCCTGGGCCGAATCGGTGATGGGCACCAACGCCATCGGCACGGCACTGGCCGAACAACGCCCGGTGGCTGTGATGGGGGATCAGCACTACCTCGAACGCAACAGGTTCCTCGCCTGCGTCGCCACGCCGATCCACGCCCCGACCGGTGGCGTGCTCGGCATCCTGGACGTATCGAGCAACCTGCAGATCACCCAAACCCACGCCCAGGCGCTGCTGCAGACCACCGCCGAGATAATCGAAAACCGGCTGATCGAAACCGTCAACGACGCAGCGGTACTGGTCCGTTTTCATTACCAGGCGGAAGCTCTGGCCTCGCCGCTTGAAGGGCTCGCCGTCTTCGACGAAGCCGGCGCGCTGCTCGCGTGCAATCGCCGCGCCGAGCGTCTGCTCGGGCTGCCCGATACCCTGCGCAACGAGAAGCCGCCGTTCTGGGACATTTTCGAGACCCGCTGGAACGCCGTGCTCGACCACGCGCTGCAAAGCAGCGCGCATCCGGTCCGCCTGCGCAGCCGCCAGGGCCAGGAGCTGGTCGCCCGCGTCCTGCTGACCAATATGCAGCGCATGCGGCCGATGAATTCTCGGGACGTGCAGGCGACCTTCTCCCCGACCGCTCCGAGCGGCCCGACCCTCGACGAACTGGACCTCGGCGACAAGACCGTCAGCCACGCCATCCGGCGCGCCCGACGCATCCTCGGACTGGACATCCCGCTGCTGATCCAGGGCGAAACCGGCTCCGGCAAGGAAGTCTTCGCCCAGGCCTTCCACACCAGCGGGCCACGCCGCAACGGCCCCTTCGTAGCGATCAACTGCGCCGCCATCCCGGCCAACCTGATCGAGGCCGAGCTATTCGGCTATACGGCCGGCGCCTACACCGGCGCCCGCGGAGAAGGCGCCCGCGGCAAGCTGCGCGAAGCCCACCAGGGCACGCTGTTTCTCGACGAAATCGGCGACATGCCCCTCAAGCTGCAGGCCGTCCTGCTGCGGGTTCTTGAGACCCGCCGCGTCACGCCGCTGGGCGGCGGCCCGGAGGAAGAAATCGACCTGTCCCTGGTCTGCGCCAGCCACCGTTCGCTGAAAACCCTATGCGAAAGCGGCGACTTCCGCCCCGATCTGTATTTCCGCCTGTCGGCGATGAGCCTGTCCCTCCCGCCCCTGCGGGACCGCAGTGACATCGAGGCGCTGGCCCAGCGCATCCTGCAGGACGAATCGCCCCGGCGGCCGGTGCGCCTGTCGACCGCCGCCCTCGACCTGATCCGCCACCACGCGTGGCCCGGCAACATCCGCCAGTTGAAAAACGCCTTGCGCCTGGCCGTGGCGATGCTGGGGCCGGACGACGACACCCTGGGCCCCGAACACCTGCCCCACGACCTGGTGGACGACCCGGACACACCAGCCCAGCGTCCTGCAGCGCAGAGCCTGCGCGCCGCGGAAGGACGCCTCGTCGAAAGCACCGTGGCTCGCCATAACGGCAACATCTCGGCCGCCGCGCGGGAACTGGGCATCACCCGCACGACCCTCTACCGCAAGTTGCGCCAGCTATCGGCCTCGTGATCCCGGCAGGCCCGGCGTGGGATACTCGGGCTTTGCGCTCTCCGCCCACCACCGTGCCCTCCATCACTTCCATCCTCTCGCGCCTGGCGGCCGGCCTGTGCCTGACCGCCGGGCTGACTGCCTGCTCGCCGACTCCCAGCCCACTGCCGGACCAGCTCTCGGCCGAATTCCAGCCCGGCATGCCCCTTGACGATGCACGCAAGCGGCTCAGCGCGCACGGCACTACCTTCTCGGAGAAGAGCGCAGCCGAGTGCCGTGCCCTCGTCGAGCGCAGTCCGAATGTTTCACAACTTCCGCCCGAGGGTGGCCCCTGCCTGTTTGGCAAGATTCCCCTGTCCCGTAGCTGGTATGGCGGCAAGAGCGACGTGATCCTGCAACTGGTTTTCGGCGCTGATGGCCGGCTCGTAGACGGACACTTCGAACAGATCGACAGCCTGCTCTAGCCCCCACAAAAGCGAACCCCGAACGGGGGGGACGTCCGGGGTTCTCGGTACTTCATCCTTCACGGCAGCAGCCGTGCGTGTTGCCCGCTTACTTGGGTGCCAGCGTCAGGATCCACTTCACCAGTTTCTTGGCATCGGCTTCCTTGATTGCAACCTTGTTGGGGGGCATGGCCAGACCACTGACCTTGTCCTTCCAGTGGCTGCCGTAGGGGTTGGAGCCCTCCAGCACCACACGGGTCAGGAAAGTGTCGGCACCCGGCTTGCCCTTGTAGGCCTTGGCCACGTCCTGCCAGGCCGGGCCGATCGGGGCCATGCCGTTCGGCCCGGGCGTGCCGGACTCGATGGCGTGACAGGTCAGGCAGCCGCTCTTGCTGGCCAGCGCCTTCATGTCCTCATCCACCGCGGCGTTGGCAGCCGTGGCGACCAGGGCCAGGCCCGCCAGCAGCGCCGTCTTGCGTAAGGCGTTCATCTTGTTTCTCCTTGGCTAAAAAAAGTCTCCACGCCACCCGTTCGGCAGCCTGAAAACGTTGCCTGCGTCCGCCCTTTGGCAGAACGCAGGCGGGATCCCGGAATGATTTCGGGAAACACGGGCCTCAAGCCTGAGCCAACGGCAGAGGCAAACTGAGGCGAATCTGCAGACCGCCGCCCGGCGCATCGGTGAGCCAGCACTTTCCGCCGGCCATCTCGGCGCGCTCGCGCATGCCGAGCAAACCGCCGCGGGAACGCGGCACCACCTCTTCAGCCTTGCCGACACCGTTGTCGGCGACGGTCAATTCCAGCACCTGCCCCTTGGTCCGCAAGGACAGGCGCACGCGGCTCGCTACGCTGTGGCGCAGCACATTGGTCAGGGCTTCCTGTAGCGTACGGTAAAGCGCAAGGCCGGCATGGGGCTCCAGCGGCGGCAGGGACGGCGGGAACTCAGCCTCGATGCCGATCTCCGGCACCCGGCCACGCCAGCCGCGGACGAGATCATTGAGGGCGTCGACCATCTGCAGCCCTTCGAGGCCATGGGGACGTAGCTGAGACAGCAGGTTGCGCACCTGGGCCAGCATCCCGTTGGTCTGGCTGCGGATGTCGCCGGCAATCATTGCGAGTTGTGCCGGCTCTGCACGGCCGGCCTGACGCTCGATGTAGGCCGCCGAGACATTCACCGCAGTCAGCGCCTGCCCCAGTTCGTCATGGAGTTCCCGAGCCAGTTCCCTGCGCTCGCTCTCCTGCAGTTCCAACAGTTGGCGGGCGAGCAGCTGACGTGCCGCCCGCGACTCCGCCAGTTCGCCGGACAGGGTTTCGATGGCCTGGGCGATACTGGCGAACTCCTTCAACTGAAAGGGCGGCAGGCGTACCTGCTCTTCCCCGCGTCCGAGACGGGCCAGTCCCTGTTCAAGCAGGCGGACCGGTTTCAGCGCCCGATGGGCCGCCACCCATGCTACGACCGCCATACCCAGGCAGAACACCACCAGCGTCGCCAGATTACGTACGCCGTCGCGCAGCACTTCGTGGATTTCGGCGCGGGGATCGGCGCGGATCACCAACACTTCGTCGCCAAGCGAAATACGGCGCTCACGGGCAACGCGCCCGTCGAGCAGATAATCGGCAAGGGTCGCCAGCAGGCCCGCTGGAGCAGGCGCGGCAACCCCCTGCTCCAAATTGGAGCGCTCCACAGACACCGCAACGTGCCGCAACTGACCACCCGCCAGCAACTCACGCAACTCACTCGCCCGGTGCCCCGGCGCGGTCCCGACTGCCAGGATCACGTCCGCCAGGCGGGTCGAGGCTTCCATTTCCTCGGCCACGTCCTGCTGCAGGGCCAGCCCGACCCACGCCACAGCCGCGACCGACAAGGCCAGCGCAAAGCCCAGCACGTATCCGAAAAGTCTCCAGCGCAAATCCATTTGCGTCTCCTTATATTCCCTTTGGGGTAGGAAACAGCAAGGCATGTGCCAGTTGCAGCTAGTAACCCCCGCCACTACACGGACAAAGGGGATCGGCGATAATCGTCGGCCTTCCCGATCCGTTTGCCATAGCCTTGACCCGTCCTATCATCCGTCATGCCCGGCATGACGACCTGAACGCCATCCTGCGGATCCAGGCCCGCTGCTACACCGCCATCGTTCCCGAATCGCCGTGCTCGATGGGCGCCAAGCTGGCCGCCGCGCCCGGCAGCTGTTTCGTCGCCAGCCGGGCCGACGGCGCGCCGGTCGCCTACCTGCTGGCGCTGCCCTGGCGCTTCGACACCCCGCCGCATCTGGACGCCCAGACCTGCCAGCCGCCAGCCGATGCCGACACGCTCCACCTGCACGATCTCGCCGTGATCCCCGAAGCCCGCGGTAGCGGAGCAGCCGACGCCCTCGTCAACGCCTTCATGACGGCCCTCGTCGCCAGCCGCCTCGGGCGCGCCAGCCTGATCGCCATCCAGGGCTCGGCCGGCTGGTGGGCGCGTCACGGTTTCGAAGCGGTGACGGCCACGCCGGCGCTGGCCGAACACCTGGCCGGCTATGGCCCCGACGCCCGTTACATGCGCCTGCTGCAGCCCGGCGGCATCCAGCCCCCATACTAGATCTCCCCCGAAGCCCATGCGTGTCTTCTTCGGCCTTGCCCTGCTTGTCCTCGCGGGCTGTACCACCGTTGTCGCCAAGGTCCAGCTCGACCACGAACTGGGCCGTCCCGACCCGGCCCGCTACGACGCTCCCGCGGTGCCCGTTGCACCGGCCCCCGACTACTGGCAGCAGGTCCGTCCTATCCTGGACCGCCGCTGCGTGACCTGCCATGCCTGCTACGACTCGCCCTGCCAGCTCAAGCTGACCCGCTACGACGGCATCACCCGCGGCGCCAACCCGGACCCGGTCTATGCCAATGCCCGCCTGCGGGCCGCCAGCCCGACCCGCCTCGGCTTCGACGCCCGCAGCACCGTGGAATGGCGCGACAAGGGCTTCCACCCGATCCTCAACGAACGTGCGGCCACGCCGGCCGCCAACCGCGAAGCCAGCGTGCTGTACCGCATCCTGGCCCTCAAGCAACAGAACCCAGGCCCGAGTTCGGGCCCACTGCCGGACGAGCGCTTCGACTTCTCCCTCGACCGCAGCCAGAGCTGCGCCAAGGTCGAGAGCATGGATGGCTTCGTCGCCGAGCATCCCGAATGGGGCATGCCTTACGGCCTGCCGGCCCTCAGCCAGAAGGACCACGACATCCTCACCCGCTGGATCGAGGCCGGCGCGCCCTACACGCCGCGCCCGGTGCCGCGGCCGGCGGTACAGGCCCACGTGGCTGAATGGGAAGGCCTGCTCAACGGCAACGCGCTGCGCGACCAACTCGCTGCCCGCTACATCTATGAACACTGGTATGTGGGCCAGCTGTATTTCGACGAGCAACCGGACTACCGCTTCGAGCTGGTTCGCAGCCGCAGCGCCCCCGGCCAGCCCATCGATGTGATCGCCACCCGCCGGCCCTATGACGCCCCGGGCGTCGAGCGCGTGTATTACCGCCTGCGCCCGCTGGAGGAGACGCTGGTGGCCAAGACCCACATGCCACTGGCCCTCGACCCCGCT
Source organism: Zoogloea sp. JDB1 (assembly GCF_056724025.1). Lineage (NCBI taxonomy): Bacteria > Pseudomonadati > Pseudomonadota > Betaproteobacteria > Rhodocyclales > Zoogloeaceae > Zoogloea > Zoogloea sp. JDB1. The sequence goes on along the minus strand of NZ_CM161496.1, from coordinate 2,701,213 downwards.
CGTCTGGCCCGCCTGCGGAAATGGTTCTTCGATGCGCCGATCGCGGTGGCCAAACTGCCCGACTATTCGCCGAAGACGGCCACCAATCCCTTCGTCGCTTTCCGGGCGCTGCCGGTGGACGCCCGCTACCGCTTCATGCTCGATGACGCCCAGTTCACGCTGATGGGCTTCATGAAGGGCCCAGTGTGCCGCGGCCAAGTCGCCCTCAATGTCATCACCGACCACTTCTGGGTGCTCTTCTATTCGCCGGAGAGCGAGGCGAACCACCAGGTCCAGGGTCTCCTTGACGCCACCCAGCCCAACCTGCGCCTACCCGCCGAGGACGACAGCAGCACCGGCATCCTGGCCTGGCGCCGCTACGCCCAGGCCGAAAAGGCCTACCTGCGCACCAAAGCTGACTTCATGGAGCGCCGCGCGCGCATTCAGCCGCCGCAGACCAGCGAACTGTGGGACGGCGAGGGCCGCAACCCGACCGCCGGCCTGACGGTGTTCCGCCAGTTCGACAGCGCCTCGGTGGTCCGCGGCCTCGTCGGCGAGCGGCCGCAGACCGCCATGCTGCTCGGCTACCCGCTGCTCGAGCGGATGCATTACCTGCTGGTCGCCGGCTTCGATGTCTATGGCAACACTGGCCACCAGCTGGCCACCCGCCTCTACATGGACTTCCTGCGCATGGAAGGGGAAGAGAACTTCCTCACCCTGCTTCCACTGAAGGACCGCCAGAAGGTGCTGGACCACTGGTATCGCGGCAAGCCCGAGCACATCCGGGATTTCGCCGATGCCTCCACCTACTACCCGGGCGAGACCAGCATGCGCTACCGCAGTGCGGACACCCTCGGCGAGCTGTATCGCAACGTCGCCCAGTACCTGCACCCAGTACGGGAGAAACAGCTCGACCTGGCGGTGAACGGCTTCACCGCCGAGCAGGTCACCCAGCTGCGCGCCCTCGGCAAGGTGGCCGGCCAGCCCGCGTCCCGGCTGCCCGAGCACAGCCTGCTGGTGCTGACCAACACAGATAGCACCATCCACGTGGTGTCGGTGCTGCGCAACAGCGCTCACAGCAACGTCGCCGAACTGTTCCGCGAAGACGCCCGCCGCCTGCCCGACGAGGACACCTTGAGCGTCCTCGACGGCATCGTCGGCGCCTATCCCAACACGATCTTCCAGCTCGACGCCGACGAGTTGCCGCGCTTCGTGCGCGCGGTGCAGACCCTCGCCAGCGACGGTGACGTACAGCACCTAACCCAGCGCTTCGCAGTCCGCCGCACCGATTCGCGTTTCTGGGCCGTCAGCGATGCGATCCATGCCCACTGGCGCCAGGTTGCGCCGCGCGAAGCGGCAATCCTCGACTACAGCCGGCTCGAGAACCGTTGATCCCGAGCCGTCAGCCCATTAAAATAATGAGAACTATTATCAAATAGCCAGCCACCGAGGCATGTTCCTAGGCAGCCAGCAAGCGACCCGTGCCCAGGAGCCTCCATGCATCGCCATTCCGCCGCGACCGCGGCCTTCGTCCGTCATCCCCTCGCCTGCGCCCTTCTCGCGCTGTTCGCCCTGCCGGCCAGCGCCGCTGAAGACGTCACCCTGGCGCCCGTGAAGGTCGCCGCCCAGACCGACCAGGAGCCGCCGTCCGAACGCAGCGGCGCCTACACGGTGCGCCGCAGCCGCTCGGCCACCGGCCTGAATCTGTCCCTGCGCGAGACGCCGCAGACCGTGTCGGTGATCACCCGCGCGCAGATGGACGACTTCCAGCTCAACAGCGTTAACGACGCCCTGTCCGCGTCCTCCGGCGTAATGGTCGAGAAGATCGAGACCAGTCGCACCTACTACACCGCCCGTGGCTTCGACATCACCAGCTTCCAGGCCGACGGCGTCGGCATGCCCTTCATCTACGGCAACATTTACGGGGACATGGACGCGGCCATCTACGACCGCGTCGAGGCGGTTTACGGCGCCAACGGCCTGATGAGCGCCACCGGCTACCCGGCTGCCACCATCAACTTCGTGCGCAAGCGCCCGACGGTGGGCCTGCAGGCCAGCGTGAAGGGCACGCTCGGCTCGTGGAACACCTACCGGCTGGACGCCGACGTATCCCGCGCGCTGGTGGAATCCGGCGCAATCCGCGGACGCCTGGTGGTCGCCCGGGAAGACGGCGACTCCTACCTGGACCGCTACGGCCTTGCCAAGACGGTCTTCTACGGCATCGTCGAGGCCGACCTCGGCCCGGCCACGCAACTGACCATCGGTCACAACGAACAAGCCAACAAGGCCCGCAGCCCGATCTGGGGCGCGCTGCCGATGTTCTACACCGACGGCACACGGACCAACTACAGCCGCTCCACCAGCCCCGCCGCCGACTGGGCCTACTGGGACACCACCTACAAGACCAGCTTCGCCGAACTCACCCACGAATTCGACAACCGCTGGCAGGCCCGAGCCGTGCTGACCCGCAACGACAACAGCAACGACAGCGCCCTGCTCTACGTCTACAACCGCCCCGACAAGGCCACCGGCCTCGGCGTGCTCGCCTACCCGGCGCGCTACGACGCCAGCAACCAGCAGACCCAGGCCGACCTGCAGCTCAGCGGTCCGTTCCGCCTGTGGGGGCAGGAACACGAACTGACGTTCGGCGCCAACTGGTCCAAATCCGAACTCAACGACGCAACCCACTATGGGCGCGGCATCGGCACCGCCCTGCCGGCCCTCGACAACTGGGACGGCAGCTACCCGATACCGCTTTTCGACGCGTCGGTGGACGGCAGCGCCTTCACCTACCGCCAGCGCAGCGCGTTCGCCGCCGCCCGCATCAACCCCACCGACGGCCTCAAGCTGATCGGCGGCGCCCGCGCCACCCGCGCCGACAGCGACGGCATCTCCTACGGCGTGGCCCGCAACAGCAAGGCCAGCGACGTGACGCCCTATTTCGGCGTGGTGTACGACCTCACCCCCAACCTGTCCGTCTACGCCAGCCATGCCGACATCTTCACGCCCCAGTATCAGCTGGACGCCAGCGGCAACGTGCTGAAGCCGGTGGAAGGCCGTAGCAGCGAGGTCGGCCTGAAGGGCGAGTTCTTCCAGCGCCGCCTCAACGCCTCGCTGGCCTTCTTCCGCACCGTGCAGGACAACCTCGCCGAAGTCGCCGGCTACAACGGCACCAAGGCCTACTACGGAGGCATCAACGCCCGCTCACGGGGCTTCCAGTTCGACATGGCCGGGCAGCTCACGCCACGCCTTGAAGCCAACCTCGGCTACACCCAACTGTCGCTGCACGGCGACGACGGCGAGGACGTGCGTACCTACACGCCGCGCCGCCTGCTACGCCTGGCCGCCACCTACCGGGTACCCTTCATCGAGAAGCTGAAGATCGGCGCCAACCTCAGCCACCAAGGCGACGTCTACGCCATGGCCGGCAGCGACGAGCTGCGCCAGAAGGCCTACACGCTGATCGGCCTGACCGCCCGCTACGACATCAGCAAGCAGCTGAGCGTCAGCGCCACGCTGCGCAACCTGACCGACGAGAAGTACCTGAGCAGCCTCTACTGGGGCAGCTACGGCCAGGGCTATTACGGCGCCCCACGCAACGGCAGCATTGCGCTGGCCTGGACCTACTGAGGATCAACCCATGCGCCCCCTGCTGGTTCGCCTGCACCGCTGGTTCGGCCTGACCGCCGCCGTATTCCTGTTCATCGCCGGCCTAACCGGCGCGGTGATCTCCTGGGACCACGAGCTCGACGAATGGCTGAATCCCCATCTTTTCCTCACCGCGACACCGGGCCAGCCGCTACCCTCCACGGAGCTGGCAGCCCGCCTGGAGGCCGCCGAGCCGAGCCTGCGCGTACGCTACCTGCCCCTGTCTGTCGAGCCGGGGCACAGCCTCGGCGTGTTCGTCGAACCGCGCATCGATCCCGCCAGCGGCAAGCCCTTCACGCTCGGCTTCAATCAGGTCGCCCTCGATCCCGTCAGCGGCGCCGTGCTCGGCCAGCGGGAATGGGGGGCGCTGTCGCTGCAGCGGGAGAACGTGCTGCCCTTTCTCTACAAGCTGCACTACAGCATGCACATCGCGGATGGCTTCGGGCTCCAGCTCGGAGTGCTGCTGATGGGCATCCTGGCGCTGGCCTGGGTGCTCGACTGCATGATCGCGCTGGTGCTGTCCTTCCCGTCGCGGACCGCCTGGCGCCGGTCCTTCGCCTTCCGCTGGAAGGCCGGCGGCTACCGGCTCAACTTCGACCTGCACCGCTCCGGCGGCGTGTGGCTCTTTCCGCTGCTGCTGGTCCTCGCCGTCACCTCGGTGGCCATGAACCTGCGCGAGGAGGTCATGCGCCCGCTGGTGGCCCGGCTCTCATCCCTGTCGCCGTCGCCCTTCGCCGACCGCAAGCCGACGCCGCCGAACCGGCCGCTCGAACCCCTGCTGAGCTTAGAGGACGCCATCCGGCTCGCCAACGCCGAAGCCGCCAGACGCGGCTGGCAAACGCCGGCCGGCGGCGTCATGCTGTCGTCGCCCTTCGGCGTCTATGGCGTGGGCTTCTTCGATGCGGGCAACGGCCACGGCGACGGTGGGCTCGGTAACCCCTGGCTGTACTTCGACGCCCGCGACGGCACGCTGGTCGGCAGCAGCATTCCTGGCGAGGGCAGCGCCGGGGATATCTTCCTGCAGGCCATGTTCCCGCTCCATTCGGGACGTATCGCCGGGCTGCCCGGGCGCATCCTGGTCTCCCTGTGCGGGCTGGCCGTCGCCGTACTGAGCGTCACCGGCGTGGTTATCTGGGCGCGCAAGCGTCGGGCCCGCGGTCTCAAGGAAAAGTCGGACAAATCACCGGCATCCACTCCGCGCGTGACGGCAAGCGCCTGAAAGTCCGGCGCAAACGAAAACGCCCCTCGTCGAGGGGCGTTGAACACGGCTGAAACTCGGGGTTCAGGGAAGGCAGAGCTTGCCCAGCACCGGCACCGACTGGCCGATGCTGTTGCCGATGATCGTGAGATTGCCGGTCACCTTGGCATAGGCCCCCTTGTTGTCGCTGCCCGTGATGAGGATCTGCTCGCTCAGCGCCGCCGGGTTCCCCATCTGCCCGGTCGTCGCGTCGAAGGTCGGTTGCACCACCATGACATCGGTAGTGTAGAAGGTGGTCTGGTTGCTCCCCTTGCCAATCGTGATCGCGCTGCGTGCTGTCTGCACGATCTGCCGCGGAACGACCGGGCTGAAGTCGGACGGGACCACCGCCGGAGCCACGGTGCCGACGCCATTCGCACCAACCAGCGGCTCCGCCGTCACCCCCGCGTAACCACTGGCTCCCGGCAGACCGATCAGCGACAACTGAACACTGAAACAGCTACCAATATAGGTATGCCCGGGAACCTTGGCCGCAATCTGGCAGGTGGCGTCGGGCAACAGCCGGACCGTGCCTGCCACCTGGTTGCAGGCGGCGCCCGCCGTTCCGGCGACCATGCTGATGGCGAGGGGAACGAGGATCTTGGGGGCAATTCGGCGCATCATTGTGAGGTAACCTCCTGAGTGGATCGAGAACATTTGCATTAGGACAACGTCAACGCATCATGCCTAGTGCAAGCTCTTATTTCACGGATGCCATTGTTATATCCGTGACAAATATCACACTCAATCCCAGTCGAATCTTGGAAATGGATGTAGGGCTGCAAACCGAGCGACGTCACCAGGCCGCCACAGATACGACTTGTGCAGCGCAGCACCCATACATTAAGTTAGGCCCCCCTCCAACGAAACAGACGCTCTCCGCCCTGCTGCTCCTGCCATGATCGTTCGCCCCCGCCCGCGCCTGCGGGAACTCTTCTTTATCTGGAAGGGTTCCATCATCCCGCTGATCCTCCCGCAGGTGATCTTCGTCACCGTCGTCGCGGCCATCGTCACGCTGATCGCCGCGCTCACCGGGCCACGCTTTCCCGATTTCGCCACCGGCCCGTTCACCTTCCTCGGCCTGTCCCTGTCGCTGTTCCTCGGCTTCCGCAACAACGCCTGCTACGACCGTTGGTGGGAGGCCCGCAAGCACTACGGCAACCTGCTGGTGGTGATGCGCAGCCTGGCCCGCGACAGCCTGCTCCTCGACCGGGATACCGCAAGCCGGGTCCAGCGCCAGGACGTGCTGCGCCTGTGCACCGCCTTCACCAAGGCCCTCACCGCCCGCCTGCGCGACCGGCCGGTGGCAGCTGCCGCCCAGGCCGAGTTGAGCCCCGCCGAGCTCGCCACGGTCAGCGCTGGCCGCAATGTGCCCGACGGCATCCTGCGCCTCATCACCGGGCAGTTACTCGACGCTCACCTGCACGGCCGCCTGGACTCAATCACCTACACGGCCCTGGCCGAACACGTGAATCAGCTCACCGCCATCCAGGGTGCCTGCGAACGCATCCGCTACACAGCGCTGCCCTTCGCCTACACCCTGCTGCTGCATCGCACCGCCCACCTTTATTGCGTGTTGCTGCCCATCGGCATGGTGCACTCCCTGGGCTGGGCAACCCCGCTGATGACTGCCCTGGTGGCCTATACGTTCTTTGGGCTCGATGCCCTCGGCGACGAACTGGAGGAGCCTTTCGGCACGGCCCAGAACGACCTGCCCCTCGATGCGATCACTCGCATCATCGAAATCGACTTGGGCGAGTACCGTGGCCTGGAGAAACTGCCGGAGCCGCTGCAGGCCCAGGACTTCCTGCTTCTGTAGGCCCTGTCGCGAGGCCTGCCCGGCTTGGGCAGGCTTAAGACGCGCTTAAGACGGCTGGGCGATAATCGGGACCATGCCTCGTGCCGGAGTCCCCATGTCGTCCTCCCTTTCTACCGTTCGCCCCCTGCCACAGTCGACCGCGGTGAGCCTGATCGCAGTCCTGCTGCTCTCCCTGCCACAAGGCCGCGCCCAGGCGGCCGACACCAACTTCGTCGCGCTGACTGCCGCCCAGAGCCAGGCCCTTGGCATCGGCACCCGCAAGGCGGGTAGCAACGGCAATCCGGCCGCAAGTGGGCTACCGGCCACCGTCAGCATCCCCAACAACCAGGTCCGGGTCATCGCTGCACCGCTGGCTGGCGTCGTCGAAAGCCTGGAGACCGCGCCCGGTCTGACAGTGAAGAAGGGCCAGGTGCTGGCCCGCATCGCCAGCCCACAGGCCCTCGAACTGCAGCGTGACCGCATCCAGGCCGATGCCCAGGCCAGCCTCGCCCGCCAGAGCCTCAACCGGGACGAACAACTGTTCCGCGAAGGCCTGATCGCCGAATCCCGTCTGCAGGCCAGCCGTGCCAATGCCACCCAGACCGCCGCCCAGGCTGCCGAACGCCGCCAGGAACTGAGCCTCGCCCAGCACAGCGGTGGGCAGACCCTCAGCCTCGTCGCGCCGATTGCCGGCAGCGTGCTGGAGCAACAGGTCAGCGTCGGCCAGCGTGTCGAACAATCCGCGCCGCTGTACCGCATCGCCCGCCTCGATCCCCTGTCGGTGGACATCCAGGCGCCCCTCGCGGTGGCCGGCCGGGCCCGTGTTGGCACGCCGCTGCGCATCCCCGGCGCCGGCGCCAGCGGCGAGCTGGTAGCAGTCGGCCGCGCCGTTGATGCGAGCAGCCAGAGCGTGCTGCTGCGCGGCCTGATCACCCACGGCGCACAGAACCTGCGCCCTGGCCAGGCCACCACCGTGGACCTCGAGCTGCCGGCGGACAGTGGCAGCACCGGCGCGCAGGTCCCCGCCGCGGCGGTACTGCGCCACCAGGACAAACAATGGGTCTTCGTCGTCGCCAGCGACGGCAAGGCCACCGGCTACCGCGCCGTGCCGGTCAGCATCAGCGGCAGGGTCGGCGATACGGCGCTGGTCAGCGGCCTGCCGGCCGATGCCACGGTGGTCACCGCCGGCGTCGCCGCGCTGAAGGCCAACTGGCTCGGCATCGGGAAAGAATAAGCCCATGCTGTCCCGCCTCATCGAGTTCTCCCTGACGCAGCGCCTGCTGGTGCTGGTCGCCACGCTGCTGCTGATCGGCGCCGGCGTGCAGGCCTGGAACGGCCTGCCCATCGACGCCTTCCCCGACGTCTCGACAACCCAGGTCAAGCTGATCATCAAGGCCCCCGGCATGACGCCGGAGGAGGTCGAGACGCGCATCACCGTGCCCATCGAGCAGGAGATGCTGGGCATCCCGCACCAGCGCATCCTGCGTTCCACGTCCAAGTACGCGCTGGCCGACGTGACTCTCGACTTCGAGGACGGCACCGACATCTACTGGGCACGCCAGCAGGTCGGCGAACGCCTGGCCGGCGTAATGGGCAACCTGCCGCCGGGCGCCGGCGGCGGCCTCGCACCGATCACCACGCCCCTCGGCGAGATGTTCATGTTCACCATCGAAGGGCCGATCTCCCTCGAAGAGAAGCGCACCCTGCTCGACTGGACGATCCGCCCGGCCCTGCGCACGGTGCCCGGCGTGGCCGACGTGAACAGCCTCGGCGGCGAGGCGCGCAGTTTCGAGATCGCCCCCGACCCGGCCGCCCTCGCCGCCCGCGGCCTGACGCTGGCCCAGTTGCAGACAGCCCTGGAAGCCAACAACCGCAACGACGGCGCCGGCCGTCTCAGCGAAGGCGAGGAGACCCTGCTGGTCCGTGCCGAAGGCGCGATCCGCAACCTGGACGACGTGCGTGCCATCGTGCTGAAGAGCGATGCCGGCAACGTGGTCCGCGTCGGCGACGTAGCCGCGGTACGTATCGGCGCGCTGACCCGCTACGGCGCGGTCACCCGCAGCGGCCAGGGCGAAGCCGTCGAAGGCCTGGTTCTCGGTTTGCGCGGCGCCAACGCCGGCCAGGTGGTGGATGGCGTCAAGGCGCGCCTGGCCGAACTCGCCCCGCAACTGCCGCCGGATGTGAAGGTCGTGCCCTTCTACGATCGTAGCGAACTGGTCGGCCGCGCCGTGCATACGGTGTCGAAAGCGCTGATGGAAGCCATCGTGTTGGTGCTGGTGCTGCTGCTGGCCTTCCTCGGCAACCTGCGTGCCGCTCTGGTGGTGGCGCTGATGCTGCCGCTGGCGGCACTGGCTACCTTCATCGCCATGCGCCAAGTCGGCCTGTCGGCCAACCTGATGAGCCTTGGCGGCCTGGCTATCGCCATCGGCATGCTGGTGGATGCAGCTGTGGTGGTGGTCGAGAATATCGAAACCCATTTTGGAGAAAGCGCCGCCAACCGCCAGCCCCTGCTGCATCTGGTCTTCCGCGCCACGCGGGAAGTCGCCGCACCGGTTGCCTCGGGCATCCTGATCATCGTCATCGTGTTCCTGCCGCTGCTGACGCTGGAAGGCCTGGAAGGCAAGCTGTTCAGCCCGGTCGCCATGACCATCGTCTTCGCGCTGTCGGCCTCGTTGCTGCTGTCCCTGACCGTCGTGCCGGTGCTGGCCTCCTACCTGCTGAAGCGCGGCGAGGCCCACGAACCCTGGCTGATCCGCAAACTGCAGGCGGCCTACGCACCGCTGCTGCAATTCGCGCTGGCCCGCGGCAAGCTGGTCGCTGCAATAGCCGGCGTCTCGCTGCTGGTGGCTGCCGGCGCCTTCGTCACCCTCGGCAAAACCTTCATGCCGACGATGGACGAAGGCGACATCATCATGCAGCTCGAAAAGCTGCCGTCCATCAGCCTGGCCCAGACCATAGCCACCGACCTGCGCGTGCAGCAGGCGGTGCTGAAGGCGGTACCGGAAGTTAAGGCCATCGTCGCCCGCTCGGGCTCCGACGAACTGGGCCTCGACCCCATGGGCCTCAACCAGACCGACACCTTCCTCGTCCTCAAGCCCCGCGATGAATGGCGCAAGCCGGACAAGGACTGGCTGACCGACCAGCTGCGGGCTGTGATGGGGAACTTCCCCGGCATCGCGCTGACCTTCACCCAGCCGATCGACATGCGGGTGTCCGAAATGCTGACCGGCGTGCGTGGCGACCTGGCGATCAAGCTCTACGGCCCGGATCTCAACACCCTAAACCACCTCGCTGCGCAGATCGAAAGCGTCGTCAAGGCAGTGCCCGGCGCCGAGGACACTGTCACGATCCGCAACGAGGGCGTGCAATACCTGAAGATCCAGGTGGATCGCCTGGCCGCCGGCCGCTTCGGCCTCAACGTGGAAGACGTGCAGAACACCCTGCGCAGCCTGCTCGAAGGGCGCATCGCCGGCACCGTGATCGAATCCACCCGCCGCGTACCGCTGCTGATCCGCGGTCCCGCCAACCTGCAGAACGATCCGGACGCCTTCGCCGCGCTGCGCATCACCGCGCCGGACGGTCACAGCCTGCCGCTGTCCAGCATCGCCAAGGTCGAACGGGTCGATGGCCCGGTCAAGGTGGACCGGGAAAACGCCCAGCGCTATGCGGTGATCCAGTCCAACGTGCGTGGCCGCGACCTGGTTGGCTTCGTCGAGGAAGCCCGCGCCGCGGTAGCCGCCAAGGTGCCACTGCCCAACGGCTACCGCCTCGCCTGGGGCGGCCAGTTCGAGAACCAGCAGCGCGCCGCCGCCCGCCTGATCGTGGTAGTGCCGATCGCCCTCGGGCTGATCTTTGTGCTGCTGTTCTCGACCTTCGGCTCCGTACGCCAGGCCCTGCTGGTGCTGTCGATGGTGCCCTTCGCGATGGTCGGCGGCGTGCTCGCGCTGGCAGTCTCCGGCGAATACATGTCGGTGCCGGCCTCGGTGGGCTTCATCGCGCTGCTCGGCATCGCGGTGCTCAACGGCGTCGTAATGGTCAGCTACTTCAACCAGCTCCACGCCCGCGGCATGCCCATCGTTGAGGTCGTCGTGGAAGGCGCCAAACGCCGCCTGCGCCCGGTACTGATGACCGCCAACATCGCCGCCCTCGGCTTGGTGCCGCTGCTGTTCGCTACCGGGCCGGGCTCCGAGGTGCAGCGTCCGCTGGCCGTCGTGGTGATCGGCGGGCTGGTCAGCGCCACCGCCCTGACCCTGCTGCTGCTCCCCGTCCTGTACCGCCGTTTCGGCATCGCCCCCGTCGCCCCAGAGGTTGCAAGTCAATGATCGTCGATCCCCCGTCCCATGTCGTCCTGACCCTGGTGCTACCCATCGAGGTGGAGGACGCCGTACTGGAAACCCTGCTCGAACACCCGACGTTGGCGCCGGGCTTCACGTCCCAGCGCGTCGAGGGCCAGGGCCAGCGGGTCACCTTCACCGGCACCGCCGAGCATGTGCGCGGCCGCGCCGCCTGCTGTCGGGTCGAACTGGTCGCCCCACTCGGCGATGCCCAGGCCCTGCTCGACATCCTGCGCGAGCGCTTCGCCACCAATCGGGTGTTCTTCTGGATGGTGCCGGTAATGGCCAGCGGGAGGCTCGCATGAACCGCCAGCCATATCCTGTTGGGTCGAGTTCATTTACCTGCCGCAGTTCGATCAACGTCAGAGGGCGCATTCATTCATCTCTGCGCGTCTTGCTGCTGGCGCTGCTCCCCGTCACCGCCCTCGCCAGCCCAGCCGCCGATGCGCCGGATCTACCGCCCCAAGCCCAGGTGAGCAGCGTGCTACGCAGCAGCCCGATGGTCAGCGCCGCCGGCGCCATGCTGGAGGCCGAAGAAGCGCGTAGCCGGCGCTTGGCCGCCGGCCCCCACGAATGGACACTGCGCCTCACCGACCAACAGCGCCGAGTGCGCACCACGCCGACCGAGCGCTTCAACGAATGGGACGTCGGCCTCGAACGCGCGCTGCGCCTGCCCGGCAAGGGCGAGCTGGACCGCCAGCTCGGCGCCGCGGGCATTGCCAGCGCCAAGATCGGTCGCGGCGACGCGCTGCACGAAGCGAGCCGGGCGTTGCTGGCCGCGTGGTTCGACTGGCTGCGCGAGCAAGCCGGCGCCGAACAATGGCGCAAGCAGCGCGACGTGCTGGCCCGCCAGGCCGGCGTAGTGAAACGCCGCGTCGAACTGGGCGACGCCCCTCGCCTGGAAAGACTGCAGGCCGATGCGGCGCTGGCCCAGGCAGAGGCCCAGCTCGCCCAGGCCGAAGGCCGCGCCCAGGTCGCCGCCGAAAGCCTACGCCGCCTCTACCCCGCGCTGAACCTGCCCGACAGCGTGCCAGAAGTGGCGCCAGAGGCCGTCGGCCAGGATGCTGCCAAGTGGGTCAACGCGATACTCGAACACAACCACGAGCTGGGCGTCGCCCGCTCGGAAAGCCTGCGCGCCCGCATCAGCGCGAGCCGGGCCGAAGCCGAACGGCGCCCGGACCCCAGCGTCGGCGTACGCATGGCCCGCGAGCGGGATGGCGAGGAGCGCCTGGTCGGCCTGACCCTCAGCCTGCCGCTGCCCGGCGAAGGCCGCCGCGCCGATGCAGATGCCGCCGTCGCCACGGCCCAGGCCGGCGCCCACCGGGAAGCCGGCATCCAGCGCCGCATCGAGGCCGAGGCCGCCGCCCTGTACCGCCGCGCGACGGCGGCCCGGGCCGGCTGGCTGAGTCAGCAGGCCGCCGCCGAAGCTCTGGCGCGCAGCGCCGACCTCAGCGAACGGGCCTGGCAACTCGGCGAGGGCAGCCTGTCCGACACCCTCAACGCCCGCCGCCTGGCCCACGAGGCGCGCCTGGCCTCCAGCCTGGCCCGCCTCGACGCCAGCGAAACCCGCTACCGCCTGCTCCTCGACGCCCACCAGCTGTGGGCGCTCGACATGGACGACGACGAGCACGGCGAGCACGATCACCCCTGAGCGGCGGAGCCCGGCGAGTGCAGCCCGATGCGGTTGCCCTCGCTATCGGCGAACATCGCGATATAGCCGATCTCGGGGCTGATCTCGGTCTTCGGCAGCAGTACCTGCCCGCCGGCCTCCACGGCGCGGGCCAGGGGCTCCGCGAGGTCGTCGCCCCCGTCCAGATAGATCAGGACACCCTGCTCGCCGGGCCGGGCCTGCGGCGCGGCCAGCAAGGCCCCACCGGTCGCCGGCTCGACATACGGGAAGACGGCCATCTGCATGCCGTGCATCTCTTCACGGCGCAGGCTTACCGCGAAAGTCGCCTCGTAGAAACGGACCGCCCGTTCCAGATCGGCGACGGGGATTTCAAACCAGTTGATCAGGGTCTTGGCCATGTTGTGCTCCTTCATGCGGATTGATTGGAGCCGCCATTCTGGCCGCCTGCTCCTGACAGCCTTCCGTCAGTAGCGCCGGCGCAATCGGCCGACTGGCGCGTTATCCTGCCAGCCTTATGTCAGTAGCCCCCGACCACGAGCCAGCGCGCCGCGAGAACTGCGCGTGATATGGAACGGGGCCGTTTCCCTTCCGGAGCCCCCCATGCGTCGCGCCGACCGCCTGTTCCAGATCGTCCTCCTCCTCGACCGCGGACGCGCAGTCACCGCCCGCGAGCTGGCCGAAGCCTTGCAGGTGTCCGAACGCACCGTCTACCGGGACATCGCCGATCTGTCCCGATCCGGCGTTCCGATCAGCGGCGAAGCCGGCGTCGGCTACCTGATGCGTGCGGGCTACCGCCTGCCGCCGCTGATGTTCGATGCCGACGAACTCGCCGCCCTGGCCCTCGGCAGCCGCATGGTGCGCAGCTGGGCCGACCCGGAACTCGGCCGCGCGGCGGAGCGCGCGCTGCTGCGCATCGAGGCTGTGCTACCGAAGAAGCTACGGGAAGATCCGGCCCGCGACGCGCTGCTCGTGCCTGGCTTCCACGTCCCCGACGCGATGCGCGCGCCGATGGCCGAATTGCGCGAGGCCATCGCCAGTCAGCGCAAAGTCCGCGTCGCCTACACGCGGGCCGACGGCGCCGACAGCGAACGGATCATCCAGCCACTTGGCCTGGTCTTCTGGGGCGAAACCTGGACCCTCGGGGCCTGGTGCGAGCTGCGCCGAGAGTTCCGCAGCTTCCGCCTCGACCGCATCCGCAGCGTCGCAGCCCTCGACAGCCATTTTCACGGCGAAGGCATGCTGGCGCGCTATCTGCTGTCCGTCCAGCAGGAGTCGGCGCAGCCATCTGCCGACTGCACCAGCGGCGGTCCACAAGGCCTGCCGGACATGCCAGAATCGCGCCTCACAAAAGCCTGATCACGTCTTGTTTCCGCCGGTCACCGACGCCATCCGATGAGCAGCACCGACGCCAATCCCTGCCTCGACTGCGGCGCCTGTTGCGCCAGCTTCCGCGTGTCCTTCTACTGGTCCGAGGCCGAAGCCCGCGGCCTGCCGGCGGAGCTGACCGAACAGGTCAATCCCTGGTTCAGCTGCATGGCCGGCACCAATGATGCCCATCCCCACTGCATCGCCCTGTCCGGGCAAGTCGGGCAGAAGGTGGGCTGTACCGTCTACGAGCAGCGCCCCGAGCCCTGCCGGGAAGTCCAGGCCGGTGATGAGCAGTGCGCCAAGGCCCGGGCCCGCCACCACCTGACACCACTTTCCAGCGCGTCCAGCTAAGTCCGCCTGACGGAAATCCGTTAGCAAGCGGTTGCCGGGCTTGCGCACAATTGCGAACAACTCTCATTTACGTTAAAGTTGTAAGCAGATCCTTCGGGCAAGCCAGCCATGCGCTAGCCAAGCCAGCCAGCCTCAGGTCCTGAATTCCACCGCCCCACCGGGCGACATTCATCCCAGGAGGCCAAATTGGCACGCACAAAAACCCGTCACCAGAGCTTTCACCCCCCCCACCGCAAGGCTGCCCCGCAGCAGCCCGCAAACAGCGCGGCAGAACGCGCCATCCTGCCCCTCGGCGCGATGATGTTCGCCGCCTCAATGAACGGCTGGGCCCAGACGCCCGCCGCCGAGGATGACGTCAAGACCCTCAAGCCGGTGGTCGTGAAGGCCGCCGCCGAGGCCGAGCAGGGCAAGGACAGCCTGCGCACCACCACCACCCGCATCGGCAAGGGCCAGCAACAGCTGCGCGACATTCCCCAGTCGATCACCGTCGTCACCGAGAAGCTCATCGACGACCGCAAGATCGACACCGTGAAGGAAGCCCTCAAGGCCACCGCCGGCATCACCTTCCTGGCCGCCGAGGGCGGCGAGGAAGACATCCGCCTGCGCGGCTTCCCGATCAACACCACCGGCGACCTGTTCATCGACGGCATGCGCGACCCGGCCTTCTACGACCGCGACACCTTCAACCTTGACCGCCTCGAAGTGCTGCGCGGCTCCGCCTCCATGCTGTTCGGTCGCGGCTCCACCGGCGGCGCGGTCAACCAGGTAAACAAGCAGGCCCAGCTGTATGGCGAGAACCAGGTGGACGTGACCCTCGGCAGCCACAATTACCGCCGCGCCGTCGCCGACCTCAACGTGCGCACCGGCGACAACGAAGCCTTCCGCTTCAACGCGATGCGCACCATCGCCGACAACAACGGCGCCGGCGCCAGCATCGACAAGCAGGGCTTCGCCGCCGACTACCGCTGGGGCATTGGTACCACCGACGAAATCGAGGTCGGCTACTACTACCTCGACAACAAGAACGGCATCAACTACGGCCTGCCGTGGGTCCGCCCGACCGCCACGTCGCCGGTATCGTCAACAGGCATGCTGCCGCTCGACCCCAAGACCTATTACGGGATGGCCAGTGATTACAACAAGGGCACCGCCAACTACGCCACGCTGATCCACACCCACCGCTTCTCCGCCGATACCGAGCTGGTCACCAAGTTCCGCAAGGGTGACTTCCAGCGCGACCAGCGGGCCAGCGCCCTGCGCTTCGCCGCCGCGGCATTGCAGCCCGGCGGACTGGCGGCCAGCCTGGCCACCTTGAGCGACGGCACCGTGGTGACCCGCGGCACCAACCTCAAGATGCAGAGCATGGAGAACTTCTTCGCCCAGAGCGACCTGTCCTCCAAGTTCGACGCCTTCGGCTTCAAGCACGAGGCGCTCACCGGCGTCGATTTCGCGTGGGAGCGCAAGCGGGTCTACGGTGCCCTCAACGCGGCCCAGGGCGGCGTGGTGCCGGTCAAGGCCAATACCACCATCGGTACCCCTTTCGACGGCGCCACGGTGGACGAGAGCATCCGCAGCATTGCCAAGAGCAGCGAATTCGAGAGCCTGTCCGGCGGCGTCTACGCCCAGGACCTAGTCCAGCTGGCCGATCACTGGAAGCTGCTCGGCGGCATCCGCTACGACGCCATGTCCGGCAGTTACGATCAGTTCAACCTGACCACCAAGGCAATCACCAACTTCCAGCAATCCATCTACAAGTGGAGCCAGCGGGTCGGCGCGCTGTACCAGCCGAGCCCCCTGCAGTCCTTCCACCTGTCCTACGCCACCTCGTTCAACACCTCCGGCGACACCTACTCGTACAGCACGCAGAACGTCAATACGCCGCCCGAGAAGAGCATGAACCTGGAACTCGGCGCCAAGATCGACTCCGCCGACCGCCGCTTCAGCACGCGCTATGCCTTGTTCCGCACAGTCAAGCTCAACGAGCGCAACACCGATCCGCTGATCAACCTGTCGGTGCTGTCCGGCAAACGCCACTCCACCGGCGCCGAGTTCGACTTCACCGGCCGCATCACGCCACGCTGGGAAATGTGGGGCTCTTACATGTGGATCTGGGATGCCGAGATCGACAAGGGCGCAGTGGACGGCGAAGCCCAGGGCGCGCGCCCGTCGCTGGTGCCGAAGCACTCCGGTTCCTTGTGGTCCACCTACCAGTTCACCGATAAGTTCCGCGCCGGTGGCGGTGTCAACTTCCGTAGCAAGATGACGCCGAACCGCAACCCGGGCTGGTACGCGGAAGGTTACGCGACGGCCGACCTGATGGCGGAATATGCGGTGATCCCGGACAAGTTCATCGTCAAGGCCAACGTCACCAACGTCACCAACAAGCTGTACGCCGACTCCCTCTACACGTCCTTCTACGTGCCCGGAACGGGCCGGCTCTACATGCTGACCTCGACCTTCAAGTTCTAGGTCGAACCCGCGGGCGGACTTCGGGTCCGCCCGTCTTCACTTACAGGAACCCGCCATGCTCCTGCAGATACCGGACGTCCTCAGCCGCGACGAAGTCCGCCAGGCCCGCCAGCTGCTCGCCGACGCGCCGTGGACCGACGGCCGCGACAGCGCCGGCCCCCAGGCCGCCCAGGTCAAGAACAACCAGCAACTGCCCCACGACTGCGCCGCCGCCCAGGCGATCCGCAGCCTGATCCAGAGCCGCGTCGAGCGCCATCCGCTGTTCCTGACCGCCGCGCTGCCGAAGAAGATCTTCACCCCGCGGATCAACCGTTACGGCGGCGACACGCCCTTCTACGGCGCCCACGTGGACAATGCCGTCCGCTTCACCGCCGAAGGCCAGCGGGTGCGTACCGACGTCTCGTGCACGGTGTTCCTGTCCGACCCGGACGAGTACGATGGCGGCGAACTGCAGGTGCAGGACACCTACGGCAGCCGCGGCGTCAAACTGCCGGCCGGCCACGCGGTGCTTTATCCTGGCACCAGCATCCACCAGGTCACGCCGGTCACCCGCGGGCACCGCATCGCCTGCTTCTTCTGGATAGAGAGCATGGTACGCAGCGACGAACAGCGCCGCCTGTTGTTCGACCTGGACATGGCACTGATGCGCCTGCGTGAAAAGCACGGCGAATGCGACGAGGCGGTAGCCATCACCGGTACCTATCACAACCTGCTACGCATGTGGACCGACACGTGAGTTCGCCCCGCATCGACACCCTGCCCCCCGGCGTGGTCAGCCTCGGCGACCACGAAGCCCATGCCCGCGGCGTGCTCGACGCCAACGCATGGGCCTACTTTGCCGGCGGTGCCGCCGACGAACTGAGCATGGCCGCCAACCACCATGCCTGGAACACCATTCAGCTACGGCCCCGCGTGCTGCGGGCGCTGGCCGGCGGCCATACGCGCGTGTCGCTGCTCGGCCGCGAACAGGCCCATCCGATCCTCCTCGCGCCAGTAGCCTACCAGCGCATGGCCCACCCGGACGGCGAACTCGCCACGGCATGCGCCGCCGCCGCCCAGCAGGCCGGACTGGTCCTCAGCACTCAGGCCAGCCTGCCGCTGGAGCACATTGCCGACGCGGTACGCGACGACCCCGACCGCGGCCCCCTGTGGTTCCAGCTCTACCTGCAGCACGACAAGGGCTTCAACCTCGAACTGGTGCGCCGCGCCGAAGCCGCCGGCTACGAAGCCCTGGTGCTCACGGTGGACGCCCCCTGCAACGGCGCCCGCGACCGGGAACGCCGCGCCGGCTTCCGCCTGCCGCCGGGCGTCCGCGCGGTGAATCTGGACAGCCTGCCGTCCCGCCTCGCCCGCCCTCTCGCCCCCGGCACCAGCGGCCTCTTCGACGACCTGCTGCTCGACGCGCCGGGCTGGGACGACGTGGCCTGGCTGCAGGCCAACACCCGCCTGCCGGTCATCCTGAAGGGCATCCTCGCCCCGGAAGACGCCCGCGAGGCGGCGCGCCTGCAGGTCGGCGGCCTGATCGTCTCCAACCACGGCGGGCGCACCCTCGACACCAGCCTGCCCACCGCCACTGCTCTACCGTCCATCGTGCATGCGATTGGCGACAGCCTGCCGGTGCTGGTAGACGGCGGCATCCGCCGCGGCACCGACGTGCTCAAGGCGATGGCCCTCGGCGCCAGCGCGGTGCTGGTCGGTCGGCCCTACATCTTCGGACTGGCCAATGCTGGCGCCCTCGGCGTCGCCCACGTGATCCGCCTGCTGCGCGACGAGTTGGAGATCGCCATGGCCCTGTGCGGCTGCCGCACGCTGCAGGACATACCCCCCACGCTACTGGTGGCGTAAGTGCCCCCAAGGCCCGGGCCGTGCCCGGCCAGTCCCCCGCGGAGGACAAGGAAACTTGGGGCGGCCCGATGTTTACTTGAGAGCGTTGAGAGCGCCACCTACCAGGACGCGGTCTCATCAGCCTCCGGCCGATAGGCGGCAAAACGCTCGGCCAGGAAATCCACAAAGACCTTCACCTTGGCGCTGAGCAGATGACGCTGGGGATAGACGGCATGGATGTTCGCCACCGCCCCGGCCCATGGTGCCAGCACGCGCCGCAGCCCGCCGCTGCGCAGATGCGGCGCCACATCCCATTCCGAGCGCAGCACGATGCCATGGCCGGCCAGCGCCCAACTCACGGCCACTTCCCCATGGTTGCAACTGAGACCGCCACGCACCTTCACGGTGGTCTGCCGCTCGCCGTCGGTCAACTCCCAGCTGTTGTAGGCGCGGGTGTTCTCGCGGATCACGATGCAGCGGTGGCGGACCAGCGCCTGCGGATCGGCCAGCTCGCCATTCGCCGCCAGATAGGCTGGCGACGCGCACAGCAGGCGCCGGTTGGCGGCGATCCGCCGGGCCAGAACGCGGGTATCCGGTGGCGGGCCAAAACGGACGCCGACGTCGGTAGCCGTCGCCGTCAGATCCAGCGGCCGGTCGGTGAGTTGCAGGATCACCTCCACTTCCGGATAGCGCAGCGCGAAATCGGCGATGGCCGGCGCCAGGTGGCAGCGCCCGAAGCCCAGCGTCGCATTGACGCGCAACAGACCGCGAGGCTGCTCGCGGCTGGCCGACAAACCACGCTCCAGGGTTTCGATGTCGCGCAGGATGCGCGCCCCCTCGTCGAGATAACGCTCCCCTTCCGGCGTCAGGCTCTGGCGCCGCGTCGTGCGGTTCAGAAGGCGCACGCCAAGGCGCACCTCCAGCGCAGCGAGACGGCGGCTCACCGCCGGCGGCGTCACGCCTAGTTCGGCAGCCGCGGCGGCGAGGCTGTCCTGGCGGGCAACGACGGAGAAGAAGGCCAGATCGGATGAATCCTGCATTCGTGCGTTTTAGGTACGGATCAAATTAACCTCAAGGCATTGTATCTCTGCCACCGCTGCTTATGATGGGCTCCAGATTTTCACTTGCGTGACCATCATGCCCATCCCCGACCTCCTCGCATTTCTCCCGGCGTTGATCCTCGGCGCCGCCCTTGGCTTCTTCGGCGGTATGTTCGGCATCGGCGGCGGCATCATCGCGATCCCGCTGTTTGTGATCGGCTATGGCATGGAACAGCCGCTGGCCCAAGGCACGGCGCTGGTCATGATGGTGCCCAACCTGATGGTCGGCTGGTGGCGCTACAGCCAGCGCCACCCGGTGCCCTTCCAGCGGGCGCTGGCCATCGGCATGATCGCCATGCTCACCACCTGGGGCACGGC
Source organism: Zoogloea sp. JDB1 (assembly GCF_056724025.1). NCBI lineage: Bacteria > Pseudomonadati > Pseudomonadota > Betaproteobacteria > Rhodocyclales > Zoogloeaceae > Zoogloea > Zoogloea sp. JDB1. Next base: position 2,681,157 of record NZ_CM161496.1, on the reverse strand, counting down.
GCACTTTGCCAATGGACTGGATCCGGCCACGCTGAAGATACTGTTCTCGCTATTCCTGCTGGCGATGGCGCTCAAGCGCATCGTCCCCGGCCGCTCCGGCAACGCGGCCCCGACTCTGCGAGTGGCCGAACGCCATGTACCGCTGGTCGGCCTGCTTGGCGGCAGCAGCATGGGCCTGCTGGGCATCGGCGGCGGGCTGGTCGCCACGCCGCTGTTAACCGGTCTGTTCGGCCTGCGCCAGACCGTCGCCCAAGCCTTCGCATTGGCATTGGTCACACCCAGTTCGCTGATCGCGCTGCTGGTCTATGCCGGCGCCCACCGGGTGAACTGGGCGATGGGCCTGCCAATGGCCGCCAGCGGTCTGTTCACCGTGTCGGCCGGCGTGGCCTTCGCCCATCGCCTGCCGGAAAAGACCATGCACCGCGCCTTCTCCACCCTGCTGCTGGTCAGCGCCCTATGGATGCTGGTCAGCCCGTTGGTGATGGGCTGAGCCCCGGATCAGACGCGCAGGCGCCCGACCTCGTTCTCCAGATCACGCGCGACCCGCAGAAGCTCGGACGCTTCGCTGCGGTTGGACGCCGCCGACTGGCTGGTTCCGGCGACCGAACGGGCCACCGAATCGATGCCCCCGGCAATCGTCTGGCTGGCCTGGGTCTGCTCCCGCGTCGCGCGGGCAATGTCGGCCACCGCCTGAGAGGTGCGCTCGGCCCGCTCGTGGATGGCCTGCAGGGCCTCACCAACCTGACGGGATGCCACCACGTTGCGATCCACCTGCTCCACCGCCTTGCGGGCCGAATTGGCCACGGAGGAAACGCCGTCCTGGATGCTGTTGAGGATGGTGTCGATCAACGACGCGGACTTACCTGACTGCTCGGCAAGTTTGCGCACCTCATCGGCGACAACCGCGAAACCGCGCCCCTGCTCACCGGCCCGTGCGGCTTCGATGGCCGCATTGAGAGCCAGCAGATTGGTCTGCTCGGAAATGTCGCGGATCGCATTGAGGACCCTGTGGATCTCCGCCGACTGCTGGCCGAGCTGCTCGACCTGGGTTGCCGCATCCTGCACGGTGCGCGCCGTTTCATTGAGTTGCTCGATACTGCCCTGCACCGAGCCGACGCCCTCCTGAACCGCACGCGAGGTCTCCTGCGTCAGCTCCAGCGCATGAGACGCATTGCTGGCCACCTGCTCCACGCTGACCGTCAGCTGCTCGGTGGTGCTGGCCATCGCGCTGGCGGAATCGCTCTGCCGACGGGTCTCCTCGCCAAGCGTTTCGGAAGCTACCGACATGTTCTGCGCGGTGCGCTGCAGATGATCGCTGGTCTGGCGGATACTGCCGCTCAGCGTGCGCATGGACTCGGCAGCCGTGTTGATGCTGCTGCCAATCAGGTCGATCTCGCTGCGGCTACGGGCGTCGACATCGGCGCGCACGGTCAGGTCGCCACTACCAAAGCGCGACACCAGTTCGGCCAGGTGCGTCAGGGGCTTGAGGCGCAAACGCAGGAAGTAGCCCAGCGCCAGGATCAGCAATGTCCCGCAGGCAACCGCGAGCAGCGCGATGTCGTTACGCAGCCCGTTGGCGTCCTCGACGAACTCATCCACCCACGAGCCGCTCGCCACCATCCAGTGCAGGTCCGGTAGTTCGCGGATGACCACCATCTTGTCGGCCTCCGGATCGCCCCACTTGTAGACCAGCGTACCGTTGCGCTTCTCCACCAGGCTCTTGATGATGTCCCGGGTACGTGGATCCAGGTCGGTCAGGGACTTGCCCTCGAACTTCGGGTGATAGATGAAGCGCACGTCCTTCGCGTCGCCGGAAGGGACCGACACGATGTATGGGTAGCCGGTCTTGCCAACGCGGATCTGCGCCAGCTTTTCCTTGATCAGCTTGACGTTGCTCTCCGCGTCGACGCGCATGGTTACCGCGCCGATCACGTTGCCAGCCTCGTCCTTCAGCGGATTGGCGGCCAGCACGAACATCTTGCCGTTACGCTCGATGGCGCCCAGATAGGGCTTACCGGTCAACAGGATGGCCGGATAGTCACCGGCCGAACCAACCTTCTCTCCGTGCCGGTAGTTGCCCTGCTTGTCCTTCAGCATCGTCACGGCACGGTAGAAGCTGTCTCCCTTGCGTACCAAGAAGGACGGCTCGCGATCCTCGTAACGCTTGGAATAATCCTGGAGTACCGCCACATTAGAGCTGACGACGGTACCGCCGATGGCCAGCTCAGGCAGGGTTTCGCTTCCCATCTGGATCTCGCGGCCGGTCAGCCGCGGCGTGCCGGGCACGGCGGACGCGAACTGCACGACGGCGTCTGCGGCCCGCGCCTTCAGCGCGTCCTGCGCGTAGGCCAGCATCGCGACGGTCATGTCAGCCTGCTGGGCCAGGGACTCTTCGGCCTTCTTCAACGCACTCTGGCGCGACAGGGCGGCAACGGTGGCAACCAGGACGGCCACCATCAGGGCGATACCAAGGGTGCACAACAGGACAACCTGCCGGACCAGGGGCTTGTGCTTGAGCATGTCTCTTTGTTCTTTTGTTGGCGTTTATCGGTTCTCCCAAAGCCATACGGCGTACATACCGTACAGTATGGGAAAGCCTGTTTACATCGGCTCAAAACGGGCTGTCTTGAGGCCGCAACAAACGCAAACGGCCTTTTTACATACCCCTGGCCTGGGAGTCAGGCGAACAGAGCTGCCAAGTCGATCGACGGACGCACGCCGACATCCTGGCGGTGGGTGCGGATCCAGCGTGCCGCCCGCGCCCGCCCGAGGTCGCGCAGCTCGGTCAGGAAGGCCCGTGTGGCGTTGAGCTTGCTGGCGGTACCGGCATCCACCAGTTCCTCGGCCTCCACCATGTGGAAGCGCAGGCGGGTCAGCTTGCGCTCCAGCCGCCCCTGGGGCAGCCAGTTGCGGCCCTCCTCGATGTAGCTGCGGGCATGGGCGATCATGCGCATCTCGCGCAGGAAGGTCGTCGAGAAACCCAGCTCGACGCTACGCGCCGCGATTTCCTCCGCAGTGCGAGGCGCCTCCGGGCGCACCAGCGGGTTGAGCAGCACCAGCAGGATATCCGGCGTGGCGCACTCGTACATCAGCGGATAGATCGCCGGGTTGGCGGTGAAGCCACCGTCCCAGTAGTCCTCCCCGTCGATCTGCACCGCGTGGTGCAGGGTCGGCAAACAGGCCGAGGCTAGCAGTGCATCCTCGCTCAGTTCGCGGGTATGGAACAGGCGGACCTTACCGGTGCGCACGCGGGTTGCCGCGATGAACAGCTTGAGCGGACAGTCCCGGCGGATGCGCTCGAAATCGAACTGGGCGCGCACCACGTCGCGCAAGGGGTTCAGCTCAAAGGGATTGAGCTGGTAGGGCGAAAACATTTTGGTCAGCCCCAGCATCATCCCCACCGGGGCCGGCAGCGAACCGTCGCCGGCCGGGTTGAAGCTGTGCAGCAGGTCCAGCTCGAACGGTGTGGTATCGGACACCGCCTCCCAGAACGCCGCCAGGCTCTCCCGCGCGCCTTCGGCGCCGCCGGTCGTCCAGCCCTGGGCCAGCGCCACGGCGTTCATCGCGCCGGCGCTGGTACCGCTGATGCCGTCGATCTGCCAGTCGTCTTCGAGGAGGCGGTCGAGCACGCCCCAGGTGTAGGCGCCGTGCGCCCCTCCCCCCTGCAGCGCGAGGCTCAGATGCGGGGACGCGGCGACGTCCCGGATTTTCCATAGCTTCTTCAACATGGACGGAATACCTCCATTCAGGTGCTGCGGCCCGGATTGCTGCGCCGCAGCATACATGATGGACGTCCGTCGATGACGAAAGTTCGTGCGGGTTCGGGGTGGCGGCCTCGTGCAGAGGGGCAGGAAACACGGAGACTTCCCGTGGGGGCAGGACTCATTGTGCAGGCGAATGAATTCGCCCCAACAAGCGCTTCCCGCCGCGGCTTTTACGTCAGCCCCTGGTGCAGCGGCTTCACTTTGCTTCTGGCGGCAGCTTGCCGCCCAGCCCGCCGCCGGCGTTCTTCGCCAGCAGCACTGCCGCCACCAGCCGGCGCGCCGCCAGGTCGCTGGCGCTGCGCTGGGCGCTGAGATGAGTGGCCTGGGCGGTGACCACGTTGAGATAGCTGACGGTGCCGGCCCGGTACTGGTTGAGGGCGATGGTCTCGGCCTCGGCAGCGGCAGCCACCGCGGCGGCCTGCTCGATGCCGGCCTCCTCCAGCACGCGCACCGCGGCGAGGTTGTCCTCCACTTCCTGGAAGGCGGCCAGCACGGTCTGCCGGTAGGTCGCGACGGCCTGCTCCCAGACACCGACAGCCTGGCCCACCGCGGCCTTCTTGGCGCCGGCGTCGAACAGCGTCGCCGCCAGCGTCGGGCCAAGAGACCAGTAACGGCTGGGCACGGTCAGCAGATCCTCGATCTGCGAGCGGCGGAAGCCGGTGGAGGCGGACAGGCCGAGCACCGGGAAGCGCGCCGCCTGGGCCGCGCCGATAGCCGCATTGGCGGCGGCGACGCGGCGCTCGGCGGCGGCGACGTCGGGGCGCCGTTCGAGCAGCGTGGACGGCAGCGTCAGCGTGACCGGCGCAGCGGCGAGCGGGCCCGTCACGGCCGGCAACTCGAAGCTGGAGGGCGCCTGGCCGACCAGCACGGCGATGGCGTGCTCGTACTGGCTGCGCGACAGGCCGGCGTCCAGCGCCGACGCGCGGGTGCTGCGTAGCTGGCTTTCCGCCTGGGCCACGTCGGCCTTGGTGGCGACGCCGGCGGCATAGCGGTTGCGGGTCAGTTCAAGGGAGCGCTCGTAGGCCGCCACCGCCGCGTCGAGCAGCGCCTTCTGGCGGTCTGCCGCGCGTAGCTGGAAATAGCTCTGGGCCAGGGTGGCGTGGGCCGACAGGCGGGCGGCGGCGAGATCCGCCTCGCTGGCCTGCACCCGCTCGTCGGCGGCCTCCACGTTGCGGGCAATGCGCCCCCACACGTCGGCCTCCCAGCTGGCGGTGGCGCCGAGGCTGAAGCTGTTGGTCGGCGGCGCGTTGCCGGCGCTGGCAGTGGACGCCGCGCTGGCCGAGCGCGTCGCGCCGAAAGTACCGTTGATGGTCGGGAACCACGACGCGCGGGCCGAATCGGACAGGGCCTTGGCCTGGCGGTACTGGGCCTCGGCGGAGCGCAGGTTCTGATTGGAGATGTCCACCTTGGCCTGCAGGCCGTCGAGCACCGGATCGCCGAACACCGTCCACCAGGTGTCGCTAGACACCGGATCCTGCGGGCTTGCGGGACGCCAGCCGCCGGCCGCTTCCTTGAAGGCGGCGGGTGTCTCCACCGACGGCCGCACGTAGTCGGGACCGACCGTGCAGGCGGCCAGCAGGAGACAGGGCAACACCACCCGCAGGGGCGAACTCACCCGCCCGCAGAGCTTGATCAAGCGGCGCTGGGCGAATGAACTCGCTCCAACAGGATCGGCCGCCACCGGGGCCGGCATGTCCATCGAATTCATCTTCTTCATCTTCAAAGGGCGCTCTCCGCCTTCAATGCCGCCGTGGGCCTGGGCTGGCGGCGCAACCGGTCGAGCATAACGAAGACGACCGGCGTGGTGTAGAGGGTCAGGATCTGGCTGAGGATCAGGCCACCGACGATGGCGATGCCCAGCGGCTGGCGCAGCTCGGCGCCATCGCCGGTGCCGATGGCCAGCGGGACAGCACCGAACAGGGCCGCCAGCGTGGTCATCAGGATCGGTCGGAAACGCAGCAGGCAGGCGTGGTGGATCGCATCGCGGGCGCTGGCGCCCTGCCGCTGCAGCGCGATCGCCACGTCGATCATCATGATGGCGTTCTTCTTGACGATGCCGATCAGCAGGATCACGCCGATCATCGCGATCAGGCTGAACTCGGTATCCATGCCCATCAACGCCAGCAGCGCGCCGACACCCGCCGAGGGCAGCGTGGACAGGATGGTGATCGGGTGGATCAGGCTCTCGTAGAGCATGCCGAGCACGATGTAGATGGTCACCACTGCGGCCAGGATCAGCAGCGGCTGGGTGCTCATGGACTTCTGGAAGGCACCGGTGCTGCCCTCGAAGCTGGTACGGATGCTCACCGGCACGCCGATACGCGCCACCGCCGCACGGATGGCGTCGGTGGCCTCGCCGATGGAGCGTCCTTCGGGCAGCGCGAAGCTGATCGTCGACGCCGCCGCGCCCCCCTGGTGGCTGACCGACAGCGGCGCCAGCGTGGACACCACGCGGGCCACCGCCGACAACGGCACCTGGGCGCCGGAGGACGACACCAGGGTCAACCGCGCCAGGGACTCCGGCCCCTGCAGGTAGTCGGACGCCGCCTCCATCACCACCCGGTACTGGTTGAGCGGGTTGTAGATGGTGGACACCTGGCGCTGCCCGTAGGCATTGTTGAGCGCCGTTGTCACCGCGCGCATGGTCAGGCCGTAGCGGGCCACCGCGTCGCGGTCGATCACCAGCGTGGTCTGCGGACCGCGGTCCTGCTGGTCGGAGCTCACGTCGGTGATCTCGTCGAGGCGGCTCAGCGCATTGCGGATGCGCGGCTCCCACAGGCGCAGCTCGTCCAGGTTGTCGGACTGCAGCGTGAACTGCTGGCTGGAGTTGCTGGAGCGCCCACCGATGCGGATGTCCTGCACCGGATTGAGGTACAGGCTGGCACCCGGCACGTGGGCGAGCTTCTTGCGCAGGCGGGTGACAATGGCGTCGGCGGACTCCTTGCGCTCACCGATCGGCTTGAGGGTGATGAACATCATGCCGGAGTTGATCTGCCCGCCGCCGGTAAAACCGACCACGTTGGCAACTGCCGGGTCGGCCCCGACGAGGGCCAGGAAAACATCCATCTTGCCCTTCATGGCCTGGAAGGAGATTGCCTGATCGGCCTCGACGAAGCCACGGATGCGCCCGGTGTCCTGCTGCGGGAAGAAGCCCTTCGGGATGGTGTTGTAGAGATGCACGTTGGCCGCGATGGTCGCGAGCAGGATGCCCAGCACCAGCCACGGGTGCGCCAGGGCCCAGCCCAGGCTGCGGCGGTAGCCGTCCACCAGGCGGTCCAGCACGCCACCGGCGAGGCGGTCGAAGCGGCCGCGCTCGCCTTCTGGCGGGCGCTTCTGCAGCAGGCGTGCGCACATCATCGGCGTGGCGGTGAGGGACACCACCATCGACACCAGGATCGCCGCCGACAGGGTAATCGCAAACTCCCGGAACAGGCGCCCGACGATGCCGCCCATGGCCAGGATCGGAATGAACACGGCAATCAGCGACAGGCTCATCGACACCACCGTGAAGCCGATCTCCCGCGCCCCGCGCAGGGCCGCCTGGCGCGGCGCGAGGCCTTCGTCGATGTGGCGCGAGATGTTCTCCAGCACGACGATGGCGTCGTCCACCACGAAGCCGGTGGCGATGGTCAGCGCCATCAGCGACAGGTTGTCGAGGCTGAAACCGGCCAGGTACATCACCGCGAAGGTGCCGATCAGCGACACCGGCACCACCACGCTGGGAATCACCGTCGCCCGCAGGTTGCGCAGGAACAGAAAGACCACCATCACCACCAGCGCCACCGAGATCATCAGCGTGTGCTCCACCTCGCGCAGCGAGCCGCGGATGGTCGGCGTGCGGTCCATCACCACGTCCAGGTCGATGGCCGGCGAGATGCTGGCACGCAGATGCGGCAGCAGCGCGGTGACCCGGTCCACGGTTTCGATGATGTTGGCGCCGGGCTGGCGGTTCACCATCAGCAGCACCGCCGGGCGACCGTTGGAATAGCCGTAGTTGCGGTCGTTCTCGATGCCGTTGCGCACCTTGGCCACGTCAGACAGGCGCACCGCGGCGCCGTTCTTCCACGACACGATGAGCGGCTTGTACTCATCGGCGGTGCGCGCCTGATCGTTGGCGCCAACCTGCCAGGCCCGCTCGCCGTCCTCCACCACGCCCTTCGGGCGGTTGGCGTTGGTACCGACGATGGCCGTGCGCACGTCGTCCATGTTGAGGCCGTTGGCAGCCAGGCGGTCCGGGTCCAGCTCGACGCGCACCGCCGGCAGCGAACTGCCGCCGATGGACACCTGGCCGACCCCGTCCACCTGGGACAGGCGCTGGGCCAGCACCGTGGACGCGGCGTCGTAGAGCTGGCCCTTGGTCAGCGTGTCCGACGTCAGCGCCAGAATGATGATCGGCGTCTCGGCCGGATTCACCTTGCGATAGGTCGGATTGTTCGGCAGGCTGGTTGGTAGTTGGCCCCGGGACGCATTGATGGCCGCCTGCACATCACGGGCGGCGCCGTCGATATCCCGGGACAGCTCAAACTGCAGTGTCACGCGGGTCGAGCCGAGGGTGCTGTAGGAAGTCAGCTCGGTGACCCCGGCGATCTGCCCGAGGATGCGCTCCAGCGGCCCGGCGACGGTGGCCGCCATGGTCTCCGGGCTGGCGCCGGGCAGGTTGGCCGACACCGAGATGGTCGGGTAATCCACCTGAGGCAGCGGCGACACCGGCAGCAGGCGGAAGGCGATTGCCCCGGCCAGCGCCACGGCGAGCGTCAGCAACGTGGTGGCGACCGGACGGAAGATGAACAGGCGGGACAGGTTCATCGTGAACCGCCTGTCCGGAGTGCGTCACCGGATGCGGGAACCCAGCGGAACAGCTGAAGGGCGAATCGATCCGCCCCCACTCCGGCCATCATGCCGCCCTCCCCCGCCGCGCCAGGCGGTCGAACGCCAAGTAGATCACCGGCGTGGTGAACAGCGTCAGCACTTGGCTGACCAGCAGGCCGCCGACCATCGTCACGCCGAGCGGGTGGCGCAGTTCGGAGCCGACACCGGAGCCCAGCATCAGCGGCAGCGCGCCGAGCAGCGCCGCCAAGGTGGTCATCAGGATCGGCCGGAAACGGAGCAGGCAGGCCTGGTAGATCGCCTCTCGCGGGGCGAGGCCCTCGCGCCGTTCGGCGTCGAGGGCGAAGTCGATCATCATGATGGCGTTCTTCTTGACGATGCCGATCAGGAGCACGATGCCGATGATGCCGACGATGCCCAGTTCGCTGCGTGCCAGCAGCAGCGCCAGCAGCGCGCCGACACCGGCGGACGGCAGCGTGGACAGGATGGTGACCGGGTGGATGTAGCTCTCGTAGAGCACGCCGAGCACGATGTACATGGTCACCACCGCGGCGAGGATCAGCAGCAGGGTGTTGCTCAGCGAAGCCTGGAAGGCCAGCGCCGCGCCCTGGAAGCTGGTCTCGATGCTGGCCGGCAGGCCCAGGTCAGCCTCGGCGCTGCGGATCGCCTCCACCGCTTCGCCGAGGGACGCGCCCGGCGCCAGATTGAAGGACAGGGTCACCGCCGGGAACTGGCCGATGTGGTTCACCGCCAGCATCGCCGGCCGCTCGACGACCCGCGCCACTGCCGACATCGGCACCTGGGCGCCGCCAGTGCCCGGCACGTAGAGGTTGGCAATGGCCGCCGGGCTGCTGCGGAACTCCGGCTTCACTTCCAGCACCACGCGGTACTGGGTCGCCTGCGTGAAGATGGTGGATACCAGGCGCTGGCCGTAGGCGTTGTACAAGGCGTTGTCGATGGCCGCGGTGCTGACACCGAGACGGCTGGCGCTGGCCCGGTCGATCTCGACCCAGGCCTGCAGGCCCTTGTCCTGCAGGTCGCTGGCCACGTCGGCGAGCTGCGGCAGGCCTTTCAGGCGCTCGACGAGGCGCGGCACCCATTCGGTCAGCGCCGCCGAATCCGGCGACTGCAACGAGAACTGGTACTGGGTGCGGCTGACCTTGTCCTCGATGGACAGGTCCTGCACCGGCTGCATGTACAGCGTGATGCCAGCCACCTTGCGCACCTCGGGCGTCAGGCGGCGGATCACCTCGCCGGCGCTGGCGTCCCGTTCATCCAGTGGTTTGAGGTTGATCATCATGCGCCCGCTGTTGAGGGTCGCGTTGGAACCATCTACGCCGATGAAGGACGATAGGCTGGCCACCGCCGGGTCTTTCAGCACAACCTCGGCCAGCGCCTGCTGGCGCGCAGACATGGCGTCGAAGGAGATCGACTGGGCCGCCTCGGTGATGCCCTGGATCGCGCCGGTGTCCTGCACCGGGAAGAAGCCCTTGGGAACGAAGACGTACAGCAGCGCGGTCAGCGCCAGCGTGCCGACGGCCACCACCAGGGTCAGGCCCTGGCGGTCGAGCACCCACTGCAGCATCACGCCGTAGCGGGCGATGACACGGTCGAAGAAGTCCCCCATCACCTTGTAGAAGCGCCCCTGCTCGGCTTCCGGCACGTGCTTGAGGAGGCGCGCGCACATCATCGGCGTGAGGGTCAGGGATACGAAGGCGGAGATCAGGATGGCGATCGCCAGCGTGATCGCAAACTCGCGGAAGAGCCGCCCCACCACATCGCCCATGAACAGCAACGGAATCAGCACGGCGATCAGCGAGAAGGTCAGCGAGATGATCGTGAAGCCGATCTGCTTGGCGCCCTTCAGCGCCGCCTGCATCGGCGATTCGCCCTCCTCCACGTAGCGGGCGATGTTCTCGATCATCACGATGGCGTCGTCCACCACGAAGCCGGTGGAGATGGTCAGCGCCATCAACGTGAGGTTGTTGAGGCTGAAGCCGGCCAGGTACATCACCCCAAAGGTGCCGACCAGGGACAGGGGCACCGCCACGCTGGGGATGATGGTCGCCGGCACGCTGCGCAGGAACATGAAAATGACCATCACCACCAGGGCCACGGCCATCATCAGCTCGATCTGCACGTCGTGCACCGAGGCGCGGATGGTGGTGGTGCGGTCGGACAGCACGCGCACGTCCATCGACGCCGGCAGGCTGGCAGTCATCTGCGGCAGCAGCGCGGTGACCCGGTCGGCCACCTCGATCACATTGGCGCCCGGCTGGCGCTGCACGTTGATGATCACCGCCGCCTGCTCATCGGCCCAGGCGGCAAGGCGCAGGTTCTCGGCGTCGTCGGCCAGGTTGGCCACGTCGGACAGGCGCACCGGGTTGCCGTTCTTGTAGGCGACAATCAGGCCACGGTACTCGTCAGCAGACCGCAGCTGATCGTTGGCGTCGATGGTGGACGCCCGCTGCGGGCCGTCGAAGCTCCCCTTGGCCTGGGTCACGTTGGCGTTGGCGATGGCTGTGCGGATGTCCTCCAGCCCCAGCCCATAGGCTGCCGCCGCGGTCGGGTTGACCTGCACCCGCACTGCCGGACGGCGCCCGCCGGCGATGCTGACAAGGCCGACCCCCGGCACCTGGGAGATCTTCATCGCCAGGCGGCTTTCCACCAGATCGTGGATGCGCGTGATCGGCAGGCTCTTCGAGCTCACCGCCAGGCTAAGGATCGGCGCGTCGGCGGGGTTCACCTTGCTGTAGGTGGGCGGCGCCGGCAGATCGGTGGGCAGCAGGTTGGAGGCCGCGTTGATGGCCGCCTGTACCTGCTGCTCGGCCACATCCAGGCTCAGGGTCAGGCTGAAGCGCAGCGTGATCACCGAGGCCCCGCCGGAACTGGTGGACGACATCTCGTCCAGCCCTGGCATCTGGCCGAACTGGCGCTCCAGCGGCGCGGTGATGGCCGAGGTCATCACATCCGGGCTGGCGCCGGGATAGAGAGTCTTGACCTGGATGGTCGGGTAATCCACCTCGGGCAGCGCCGAGATGGGCAGCAGGCGATAGGCGACGAGGCCCACCAGCAGGATGGCGACCATCAGCAGGGAGGTCGCCACCGGCCGCAGGATGAACGGACGGGACGGGTTCATGCGTTAATGCCCCGGGCGACCGCCGCCGTTACCGTTACCGTTGCCGCGCTTTCTCTCCCGGCCCGGCGCATCGACAGCCTTCGGGTCGATGGCCTCGATCTGGGCCCCGTCCTTCAGCTTGTCGAGGCCGTCCACGACGATCCGGTCACCGGCAGCGAGGCCGTCCTCTACGACGGCCTTGTCGCCATCCACCGGCCCCAGCTTGACCGGCACAGACGCCACCTTGTTACCTTCGCCGACCTTGTAGACATAGCTGCCCTTGGCGCCCTGCTGGACGGCCGCGGTCGGCACAGTGACGACGCCGGACAACGTATCGAGGATCAGGCGCACATTGACGAACTGGTTCGGGAACAGGCTGCCGTCCTTGTTGGCAAAATCGGCCTTCAGCTTGACGGTGCCGGTGGTGCTGTCGATCTGGCTATCCACCGCCAGCAGCTTGCCGTCGGCGAGGTGGTTCTTCATCTCACGGTCCCAGGCCTCGGCGACCAGCCCCTTGCCGTCGCGCACGCGCTTCATGACCGCCGGCAGGCGGTCTTCTGGCACTGGGAAGACCGCGGTGATCGGACTCACCTGGGCAATGGTCACCAGCCCGGTGGTGTCCGACGCCTTGATGATGTTGCCCGGGTCCACCGCCCGCAGGCCAGCCCGGCCGGTGATCGGCGCCTTGATCGTGGTGTAGGACAACTGCAGCTCGGCACTCTTCACCGCCGCTTGGTCGGCCTGCACGGTGCCCAGGTACTGGCGCACCAGCGCCTCCTGGGTCGCCACCTGCTGCTCGGCGATGGAATCCTGGCGCAGCAGGACCTTGTAGCGGTCGAGGTCGATCTGTGCGTTCTTCAGCAGCGCCGCGTCCCGCGCCAGCTGGCCACGGGCCTGCTCCAGCGCGGCACGGAAGGGATCGGGGTCGATCAGCGCGAGCACGTCGCCGCTATTGACCGTCTGCCCCTCGGTAAACTTCAGCGCCAGCAGCGGGCCATCGACCCGGGAGCGCACGGTCACCTGGTTGCGCGGCACCACGCTGCCGAGGGCCGGCACCATCACCCGGATGTCGCCGGTCGCGATGGTGGCGAGGCTTACCGGGATCGGCCGCTCGCCGCGCCCGTCACGGCCGCCGCGCGGTCCATTGGCCGACTTGCCACCACCTCCTCCGTCTGCGTCAGCCGGACTGCGGTGGGTGTAATACCAGCCGCCGCCAGCCGCCAGGGCCAACACGATGAGCCAGGGAAGAATACGACGACGGGGACGGGAAACAGGGTCGGACGGAGCAGAGGCAGGGCTGGACATGGAGCGTTTTTCCGGAAGGCGCCGGCCCGCTACAGGCCGGCAGGTCGAAGCCACCGAGAGGCGGTCGCAATCCTACACGATGCATTCGTAAGACTGCGTAAAGACCCCGTAAGGAAAAAACTGTTCGCGCAAATTCACTGGAGAGGGGCGGAAATACATCACAAGCATCTCCCCGAGCGCATGCCGGATCACTCGACGTCGGACATCTGCAAGCGCGCGGAAGCGGACTGGGCCTGCTCCGGAAGCGCGCTCGAAAGTCGCCGCAGTCCGCTCACCGAACGGGCGCGGACCTTGTGCCGCCAGCGCAGCCAGCCGGTGACGAACAGCAGCGCCGGCAGCAGCCCGGCCACGCAGGCGACGATGCGGCCGGGCTGCCCGAAGGCCTCGCCGTTGTGCAGCGGATGCATCCAGGCCAGGAAGCCGTCGCCGGCGGACTCGCGCAGCGGATCGCGCACCGCCAGCACCTGTCCGTCATGCGGGCCCACCCATACCTGGGAGCGAGGGAAGCGCCGGCCGGGCTCGCCGGGCTGGTGGAAGCGCACCGAAATCGGCCGCCCCGCGCTGCCGGAGGTCTCGACCCAACGCAGTTCCGCGTCGGGGAAACGGCCGCGGGCAATGCGCACCGCGGCATCGAGGGAGATCGGCGCCACGCCATCGTCCAACAGCCCGGCCGGCGGTCGGTAGGTTTCGCGCAATGGTGACGCGCTGGCAACCAGATCGCGGGTGAAGTCCGGCAGGGCCAGCGCGCTGCCGGTCAGCGCTAGCACCAGCAACACCGGCAGGCCATAGACGCCGCCGAGCACGTGCAGATCGTAGGTGCAGCGGACCACGCCGCTGCGCAGCACCGGCTTCAACGCCGCGCCCAGACGGGCACGGCTGGGCCACCACAGGTAGAGCCCGCTGAGCAATGAAAATGCCAGCAGCAGGCCGAGGATGCCGACTGCCGTCTTGCCCCCCTCACCCGCCAGCAGCGTGTAATGCAGATCGAACAGCCAGGTCGTCGCGTAGTCGCCCCAGAAGCGCGCGCTGGTGACTTCCAGCGTGTGCGGATCGAGGCTCAGCATCAGCGGTGCGAAGCCGTGCCCGGCCGTTTCCGGCGGGTTGTAATAGCGGGCCAGCGCCGGCGCGTCCGCCGCCAGTGGCATCTCGATACGCCACGGGCCGTCCCGCTGTGGGTAGCGGGCACGCAACGCCTGGAACACCGCCTCCGGCGACGGCGCGGGCGCCGGTGCGCTGACGCGGATCTGCGGATTGAGGAGGCCGTCCACCTCCAGGTAGAAGATCAGCGCGCTACCGGTGAGCCCGAGCAGCACGAACAGGCCGCCGGCCAGCAGGCCGACGTAGAGGTGCAGCTTGACCCACAGACGGCGCAGTTCGCGTTTCATCCGGGCTTGCGAAGATCAGAACTTGACCGCGACGCTGCCGTACACGCTGCGCGGCGCACCCGGCGCGTGCAGGGACTGGGCGCCGTCCCACCACACGTACTCGCTGTAACGGTCGAACAGGTTGCGCACCTGCACCTCGAGATTGATGCTTGGGCTCAGGCGATAGGCCGCCGCCACGTTGGCCAGCGTATAGCCGCCGAACTTGCCTGTGCTGTTGGTCCGCTCCAGATAATAGCCGCTCTGCCCGTTCACCCATGCCGACAGGCGCCAGGCCTCGCTGGCCTGGTAATCGGCGCCGAGGTTGTAGAGCAGATGCGGCACATGGTCGATCTCCTTGCCGACAGTGCCGGCGGACGCCACATCGGCCTGCAGGATCTTCGAGCGCTGCAGCGCGGCGCCGACCCACAGGCCGAGCTGACGCGTGGGCTGCGCGTTGAGCTGCAGGTCCACGCCCTGGCGGCGGGTCTGGCCGATGTTCTCGGCGTCATTTGCCGGATCGTTGAGCTTGCGCCGCGCCTCGTTGGACGCCGTCTGGCGCCAGGCCGCCAGGCGGCCCTCCAGCCAGGCCAGCGGACGGAACTTGACGCCGGCCTCCCAACCTTCGTTGATCGACGGCGAGAGGTCGGCCATCTGGTTCACCTTATAGGAAGCCGTGCCAACGCCGACCTGGAAGCTGCGCCCCCAGTTGCCGTACACCGAGTACGCGTCGGACAGCGCATACACGGCACTCATCTTCGGCTGCTTGATCGTGCCATAGTCGTTGACGTCGTAGGTTTTGCCGTTGAGGCGGTTGGTGTAGGTCCCGTCCACGCGGTCGGCGCGGAAGGCCGGCGTCAGACTCAGGCCGGGCAGCGGCTTGAGCACGGCCTGCACGAAGGCGCCGGCGGTGTCGAACTCGAAGGCCTGGTCGCGGGTCTGGCTCTGGCGCACCTGGCTGACGGTGTTGTAGCGGGTGCTGCGGTTGTCCTGGCGCTCCACGTCGAGGCCGCCCATCACCGACAGATCGCCGAGGACGGTCTTGCCGGCCCTCCAGGTGAGCGTCGTGGATGCGCCGCTGTGGGTTTCCGCGACGACGCGCTCCTGCTGGGAGACGTTTGCCGAGAAGGTCACGAAGCGACGATCGTCCAGATTGTTCAAGTAAATCTGGCCGGTCCAGAACAGCTGACTGCCCAGCGCGGTTTCTGCCTGCAGCGCCACCTGCGTCGCCAGACGACGGTCCGCGTCGGTCGCGTTGTGGGCCGGCGACTGGTCGGGATCGGCGCGGCGCTGGGTGTCGGTCAGGTAGCCCGCCTCGTCGGCGCGGGCGGTGGAATGGCGCAGGATCAGGCCGAAGCGGCTGTCGCCGCCCTCCGGCGTGATGAACCACTTGGCGCTGAAGGCGCCGTTCTCGGCACCGGAATGGGCCCGGTAGCCGTCGGTAGAATTCACCGCCAGCGCGTAGTTCTGCGCCAGCGCGCCCTGCTCGATGCCCGCCGCTGCCTGCAGCTCACGGGTCTGGAAGCTGCCGAGGGTGGCCCGCCCCTGCACGTAGTTGCCACCGCTCTTGGTGATGATGTTGGCGTTGCCGGCAATGTTGTGCAGGCCGTAGCGCGGATCGTTGGTGCCGCGCACCACCTCGATGGATTCGATGTCCAGCCGCGGCGCCAGGTCGATGTAGGGCATGTTGCCGTCGTTGCTGTTGGACGGCACGCCGTCGATCAGCAGCTTGACCGCGTTGATCTCCCCTTCCCCGTTAAAGCCGCGCATGGAGAACTTGCCGGACGTGGTGCCCTGGCCGAACTGGGTCAACATCACGCCGGGCAACTGGCCGAACAGCTGCCAGTTGTTGGCCACCACCTGATTGGCGATGCGCGCCTCCGGCAGGATGTCCACCGAGCTCAGCACCCGCCGGGCCTGCAGCGGGCCGTCGGCGCTGCCGCTGACGACCACCTCGCCGAGGGTCAGCGCCACACTGTCGGCGGTATCCGCCGCATGGGCCGGAAGCGTCGCCAGCATGGAAACGGCAACGGCGATGGGGGTCAGTCTTGCGGAAATCATCGAAAGCCTCGTCGGTCGGGAACTGGGCCCGGACTGTAACAAGGCAGTCCCGAGAAGTTTCTTGATACGGGCCAGGAAACGGGCTGTTGCGACACTATGTCGCAGCAAGAGCCAGCCTCCGCCGCATCTCGCATCCGCGTTCTTGACCTGGGACAAGCCTGGGCTGGAAATGTCCGTCCGGCCCTTGCCCATCGATCAGCAACGCCTAATATTGATGGCGTAACACGGTTTCAGCCCCGGACGAATGGCCGGCGGGCGGCCCCGGAGATGAATGACGGCCCGCATGCATGGGAGATCACGATGAAGATGTTCAGACAATGCGCCCTGGCCGGCATGGCGAGCCTGCTGATGGCCGGCGTTGCGGTGGCCCAGCCGGGCCCGGGCATGGGCGGCGGCGGAATGGGCGGCGGCGGAATGGGCGGCGGCGGAATGGGCGGAGGCGGAATGGGCGGAGGCATGGGCCCCGGCATGATGCAGGGCGAACGGCCATGCATGAAGGCCGATGCGACGGCGAAAGCGGACATGGGCCCCAACTGCGGCTGGCGCATGAACCGCCGCAACACACCGGGCATGGGCCTGATGACGCCCGAAGAACGCCGCGCCCACCGGGACAAGATGCGCTCGCTGAAGACGGCCGAGGAATGCCAGACTTACATGGCGGAGCACCATGCGCAGATGGCCGAGCGGGCCAAGGCCAAGGGCATCACCCTGCCGGCGCCGCGCAGCAACGCTTGCATGCGCTTCGGCACGCCCACCGCACCAGCAACGGCACCTGCAAAATAGGCAGTCCAGTCATCAAGGATCCCGTCACCGTGCGGGACGGGATGATCGTCGGCGCCCCAGCGGTTATGCTGGCGCGCTGACGACTTCCAATCCCGCCCCATGCCGATCCGCGACGAGTCTGCTTTCTACCTCGCCATTCCCGACAGCGTCTTCGATCTAGCCCGCGATAGCTTCGCCGCCGCCGGACGGACGCTGCGCAACGTACGCCGGGATTTCCACGAATGGCATCTCGGGCGCCCGCACTACGCCCTGTGGGCCATCGACGTAGACTTGCCGGCAGTACGGCAGCTGTCTTACGACGCGGCCCAGCGCCTGAATGGCGTGCTGCTCGACGACTACCGCCGCCAGCCGCACATCACGCTGGCTCTGTGTGGTTTTCCAAGCCTCCAGCCAACGCATCCGGATGATTTCGGCCCGACCGAACTGGAGCGGCAACTCGACACCCTCGGGCAGCTGGCTGGTGGCCCTTTCCAGGTAGAGATCGGCGGCCTGGCGAGTTTCACGTCGGCGCCTTTCCTTCCCGTACGCGATGTGGATGGCGGTATCGGCCAGTTGCGCTACGCCCTGTGCGGTCCACGGACCGAACCCGGCGGCCCATATACACCCCACGTCACCGTTGGCCTTTACGGCGGGGAATGGCCGACGGCCCCACTGCTGGAGCGCCTTGCCGCCGGCAGTGAAGAGGCCGTCATCTGCACGGTCACGAGCCTCAGCCTGATGTGCTACGCGGCATCCGACATTGGCGGACCACTGACCACACTAGGCAAATTCGATCTTGCCCACAGGCGCTGGGAGGGCCCGATCTCACGGATTTTGCCCACCATGGAGCCTGAGCAGCCCTTGCCTAATTTTGCAGCAATGCTAAAAAATACTGACTAAACAGTGACATGCTATCCCCTCCCACACCTTATCCACAGGGTTGACCACGTGTGGTGGGGAAAAGATGGGGCAAATCCTCACAAATCCACAGCCCTATTCTGGGGCGCGCGTCATGTGCGTTGCACAAAATTGAAGCAAACGATAAAAATGCTGCTAGATCAGTCATCTAGAGCCACCTTTCACAACTTACCCACAGGGTTGACCACGCTGGACGGGGATAACACACAGCCTGCGACAGGCTCGCGAACCCGGATGTCCACAACAAGCTGCCGCTGAAAAAGGTTTGCAAACCCCGTTTCGAATCATTGAAAAAGCTGCCCAATTTTGTGGCAGAAGTAAAAAGCACTTAATTTTCAATGATCTGTTTACACCCCTCACACCTTATCCACAGGGTTGACCACGACCAGCGGGGATAACCCACAGTCTCAGCAAGAATCCACAGGGCTCTCGTTTCCAGCCCAAAAGGTGCATTGCACAAAATTGAGGCAAACACTAAAAGCGCTGCTCAATCAGTAATCTAAGCCTGCGTTTCACAACTTACCCACAGGGTTGACCACGGCGGACGGGGATAAAGCTCAGGTCCGCGGAGAGAAATCCACACGGGACGGCCGTCCCAGCAGGTCCAGCGTGGCCACCGCCGCCGGGCTACGGGCGACGATCCGCCCGCCACGCAGAACCAGCAGGCGCGTCGCCCGCAGGCGCAGAGCCTCAATGGGATCGGTAGCTTGCAGCAGCACCAGATCGGCGCGGCAGCCCGGTTCGAGGCCGTAGCCGTCCAAGCCGAGGATGCGTGCCGGCGTCGCCGTCACCGCCGCGAAGCAGGCGCGCATACCGTCCTGGCTGGTCATCTGCGCGACGTGGAGGCCCATCGCAGCCACCTCCAGCATGTCGCCGCTGCCCAGGCTGTACCACGGGTCCATCACGCAATCGTGGCCGAAGGCGACCGGAATGCCGGCCGCCAGCAGTTCCGGCACGCGGGTCATGCCGCGGCGCTTAGGGTAGGTGTCGTGGCGCCCCTGCAGCGTGATGTTGATGAGCGGATTGGCGACCGCTGCCACACCCGCCTCGGCCATCAGCGGCAACAGCTTGGACACGTAATAGTTGTCCATCGAATGCATGGAGGTCAGGTGGGAGCCGGTAACCCTCCCCTGCAAACCCAGGCGCTGGGCGTGAAAGGCCAGGGTCTCGATGTGGCGCGACAGCGGGTCGTCGGACTCGTCGCAGTGCATGTCCACCGGCAGGCCTCGTTCGGCGGCCAGTTCGCACAGGATGCGCACCGACTCCGCGCCGTCGGCCATCGTGCGCTCGAAATGGGGAATGCCGCCGACCACGTCGACGCCCATGTCCAGTGCCCGCTTCAGATTGTCCAGCGCACCAGGGCTGCGCAACACGCCATCCTGCGGAAAGGCCACCAGCTGCAGATCCAGATAAGGACGCACCTTTGCCTTCACGTGCAGCAGGGCTTCCACCGCCAGCAGGCGCGGGTCGCACACATCCACGTGGGAGCGGATCGCCAGCAGGCCCTTGGCCACCGCCCAGTCGCAATAGGCCAGCGCCCGCTCCACCAGCGCCTCCTGGGTCAGCAGCGGCTTCAACTCCCCCCACAGGGCGATGCCTTCCAGCAGCGTTCCGGACTGGTTCACCCGCGGCAGGCCGTAGGACAGGGTCGCGTCCATGTGGAAGTGGGCGTCGACGAACGGCGGAGTGACGAGTTGGCCGGCCGCGTCGATGACTTCTCCCGCTTCGCCGGCCAGCGCCGTTTCAACAGCGGAAATACGCCCGTCGCGGATGCCGATGTCCATGCCACGACGCCCATCGGGCAGGTTGCAGTTGCGCAGGATCAGGTCGAACACGGGAAACTTCCTTCCAAAATAGGGGGCGCGAGACCGCAGCCGCGCAACACCAGGTTCAGCACATGGGCCGTGGCCCGCCGGTAATCGGCCGGCCCCAGGCTGCGGCGGTTAAGCACTGCGCAGACCTGGGTTTCGAAGTCGGCGTAGGTCTGGGTCAGTGCCCACAGGCTGATGAACAGATGTACCGGATCCACCGGCGCCAACTTGCCGGCGGCAATCCAGCCCTCGATCACCGCCGCCTTGTCGGCCACCAGCAGGCGCAATTCATTACGCAGATAGTCGCCGATCTCCGGCGCACCATGCAGCAACTCGTTGGCGAAGACCCGCGACGCGTCCGGGTGCTCGGCGGTGAGACGCATCTTGGCTTCGATGTAGTGGGCCAGCGCCTCGCGCGGGTCGGCGTCGGCATTGATGCGGTCGGTCTCCGCCAGCCAAAGGCGCAGGATGTGCGCCAGCACGGCCCGGTAAACCTCGGCCTTGGTGCCGAAGTAGTAATGCAGATTGGACTTGGGCAGGCCGGCCACGACGGCTATCTCCGCCATCGTGGCGCCCTGGAAGCCGGCCCGCGCGAAGACTTGCTCGGCGGCCGCAAGGATGGCGGCCTCGTGCTGGCGCCGGATGCGCCCGCCGCGCGCGGGCGTTTCCACGTCCCCGAGCGGCGGCGCTACCGTCATTTGGTACCGAAGATGCGGTCGCCGGCGTCGCCCAGGCCGGGCACGATATAGCCGTGCTCGTTGAGGTGGCTGTCCACCGCTGCGGTCGTCACCGGCACGTCCGGGTGGGCCTCCCGCAGCGCGGCCAGGCCTTCCGGCGCAGCCAGCAGGCACACGAACTTGAGACTGGTCACGCCGGCCTCCTTCAGGCGCGACAGGGCCGCACTGGCCGAATTGCCGGTGGCCAGCATCGGGTCGACGACGATCACCAGGCGGTCTTCCACATCATCCGGCAGCTTGAAGTAGTACTCGATGGCCTCCAGCGTTTCCGGATCCCGGTACAGGCCGATGTGCCCGACCCGCGCGCCGGGCAGCAGGTCGATCATGCCGTCGAGCATGCCGTTGCCGGCCCGCAGGATGGACACCAGGCACAGCTTCTTGCCGCTGATCACCGGCACCTTGCAGGCCGCCACCGGCGTGGTCACGTCGATCAGCTCGGTGGGCAGGTCGCGGGTCACCTCATAGGCCAGCATGGAGGCGATCTCCCGCACCAGGCGGCGGAAGTTGTCGGTGGTGGTCTCGGCGCTGCGCGCCATGGACAGCTTGTGCTGAAGCAGGGGGTGGTCGATGACGGTAACGGGTGCGCTCATACAGTCCTCCAGTGCTTGCAGTGGTTTCAGAATACAGTACCGTCGCTGATCAGTTTCACCGGCGGCGCGCCACCGGTGCGGCGTTGGGCGGCAATGCGGCGGCCGGCCGACCAGGTGCCGCCTTCCAGCACGCGGGCCAGCGGAAAAGCCTCCGGCGTCAGCCCAAGCAGTTCGCGGACGGCGAGCGCGAGCCGGTCGAGGCCGATGACGGTCAGCGCCCGCCATTCGACGATGGGCGGCGCATCCACCGTCCAGGCATGGCGCCAGAAGCGCTCCTCCCGCGGACGGATCAACCCGAAGTCGAGCAATAAGCCACCGTTGCGATACTCCGGCAGGCCGGTCAGTTCGTCCAGCCCGGTGATCGTCAGCCCCGCTGTTTCCAGCGGTTCGAGCAGGGAATAGGTGAGCCACTGGGTCAGCTTGTGGAAAGGCAGCAGGCCATCCTCCAGCGCCGGATGGGCCCAGCAGTCGCCGAGCGGGACGCCCTGCAGCACCACGCGGCCCGGCCACACCGGCCCGAGGGCGCGCAGCAGCGTGCCGAGCACGAAGGACGCGGCGAGCTTGCCGTCGATGGCGTGGGCCAGCAGGTAATCCACCAGAGTGCCGGCGCGGGCCGGCGTGCCGAACACCGCCGGCGTTGCTTCCATCACCGCACCCAGGCGTTGCAGTAGCGCGCTTCGCCCGTCCAGCCCGACCAGCGGATTGGCCGGCCCGACCTGGAAGGCTTCGGCCAGCACTTCCGGTGTCAGGCGCTGCAGCGCCGCCGCATCGCAGCGCAGCGGGCTGGCCGGTTCGGCAGACAGCGCGCCACTGGCGAACAAGGCCAGACTGGCCACGCCAAGCCCTTCGGAGCGGCCCAGTTCCATGACGCCGGCCACGTCCCGGTAACGCCACTCAGCGCCCGCGCCGGCATCCAGCAGCACGCTGGGGATGACCAGATCGACCGCCACGCGAGCCTGCTCCAGCCGGTCCCCGTCGAGGCCATGGGTGCCGACCAGTGCGCCCCAGCGATTCCTGCCGCCCGCCTCGAAGTGGCGCCAGCGGCTGTGGTAGGGCACGTCGAGATCCGGGTAGTTGAGGCGGATGGTCTGCGCGACGTAGTCCGCGCACGCGGACAGTTGCTCCGGGTCCCAGGTGAAGAACGGCGACAGGCCAGCCTCCACCCGCGCCGTCACCACGCGGCAACGCTCGCGCACCGCCGCCGAGCTCAGCAGGGCCGCCGCCGGATGACCGGCGGAGACCGGCGTGTGCCATCCCGATCCATGATTCATGCGTGCAGCCCCCTGCCTTTGGCGACCGCCAGTTCGGCCGCGCTCGGCGGCGCCACCGGCGTGAAATAGCCGGCCGCCGTCTTGGCGTCCATCTCCACCCGCGCATCGGCGGGAATCAGCGCGTCGGGAATCGCCACCTGTTCGACGACCTGGATGCCGGCGGCGGTCAGCGCGCCGTGCTTCATGTTGCTCATCGACGCCCAGCGGTCGATGCGTGTGATGCCGAGCCAGTGGAAGACGTCCGGCATCAGCTCCTGGAAACGCATGTCCTGCACGCCGGCGACACATTCGGTGCGCTCGAAGTAGGTTTCGGCGCGGTCGCCGCCGAACTGGCGCTTGCGGGCGTTATAGACCAGGAACTTGGTCACCTCGCCCAGTGCCCGCCCCTCCTTGCGGTTGTACACCACCAGGCCGACACCACCCCGCTGGGCCATCTCCACGCATACCTCGATGCCGTGAGCGAGATAAGGCCGGCAGGTGCAGATGTCCGATCCGAACACGTCGGAGCCGTTGCATTCGTCGTGAACGCGACAGGCGACCTGCGTTTCCGGACGGCCGAGCAGGCTCACGTCACCGAAGAAATAGAGCGTCATGCCGCCGATCGGCGGCAGGAAGACCTTCAGGTCGGGCCGCGTGACGAGCTCCGGGAACATCCCGCCGGTCTGCTCGAACAGCGCCCGTCGCAGCGCGCTCTCGGTGATGCCGAAGCGCTCTGCCACGCCGGGCAGGTACCACACCGGGTCGATGGCGGCTTTGGTCACGCGCACATCGCCGTTGGCTTCGAGGATGTCGCCGTCCGGCACCAGGCGGCCGGCCTCGATGGCATCGCGGAGCTCCGGCATGTTGATGTGGGCGGTAGTCACCGCAATGGTCGGGCGGATGTCCATGCCCGCTGCGATCTCGGCGGCGAACTCCTGGGCCACCCGGTGCCCCCATGGGTCGAGGGACACTATGCGCCCCGCGTCGGCCCACTGGGGATGGGGTCCGATGCCGGTGGCCGGCACGGTGTTGGTGAGGTCCGGCCGGTGGTTGGCCTGCAGGTTGCCGGCCGCCACCGCCAGCGCCCGATACACCGAATAGGAACCGGAGTGGGTGCCGATCACGTTACGCAGCGCTGGCTCAGCCAGGCCCGCCACCAACGGCCCCCGCTCGGCGGCGGTGGCGGCGCCCCAGCGGATGGTGGATACCGACCGCCCACGGCTGGCACGGGGATGGGAAGTCAGAACGATATGGGACGCCATGCTTCGCTCCTGAAAACCTGACCATATGGTCAATTTTCTATTAGCGAGTTTCATGCCATCGGAAATCAGCCCGTTTTCAGGCTCGGAATGAGTCAAGCACGCACTATTGCAGTGCACCATTCCGATCTGGCGAACCCAGTCGGTGCGCGACGCCCATCGCTTTCACCTGGGATCGGGCATGAATCCGGCCCACCTGAAAGCCCAATGCCACCCTTTCACAAAAACATTTACACAAATACAATTGATGTCAATCGATAGCTGTAAGCTCAGAACTGACTTCCGTGTGCCCTTCGCCGGCTCCCTGTTGTGACGGATGCGCCCGCATCCACGAAGCACCGACCGCCCCCGATCGCCTCCCCACCGACCAGGCCCTTGCGCCTGCCCGGACGGCCAGCCTGCCCCGCAGACGCGAAGGCCACGTCAGGACATCATCTCGACCGTTTCCCTCCCACCACTCCTGGAGTTACTCCGTGAACAAGTCCTTGTTGTCCACCCTTGCCTGCAGCCTCGTGCTGGCCGCCTGCTCGACCACCGCGCAAAAGCCCACCGCCTCGACCGAGCAACCGGTTTCCGCCGCCCAGGCCGCACCGGCACCGGTCGCAGCCCCCGGCATGTCTGCCGCCGAACTGGAAGCCCAGAAGCTGAAGGCCCAGCGTGAAGAACTGGCCAAGAAGAGCGTCTATTTCGCCTTCGACAAGTTCGCCGTCGAGACCAAGTACCGTGACGTGGTGAAGCAGCAGGCCGACTTCCTGAACGGCCATGCCAAGGACGCCGTCACCGTGGAAGGCAACGCCGACGAACGCGGCAGCCGCGAATACAACCTGGCCCTCGGCCAGAAGCGCGCCGAGTCCGTGCGCAAGGCGCTGGTGCTGCAGGGCGTGCCCGATGGCCGTATCGAAGCGGTGAGCTTCGGCTCCGAAAAGCCGCGCGCAAGCTGTGCCGAGGAACGCTGCTGGGCCGAGAACCGCCGCGTGGACTTCCAGCACAAGGACAAGTAAGCCGTTCGTCGGCTCCCGTGGGGAAACAGGTCGTGAAGCGTACGAAGATCAACCCTCGACGCAGCGGCCTGCTCAGCACGCTCCGCTGGCGGACCCGCATCACCCTCTGGCTGGCCGCGCTGGCGGCCGGGGTGATCGTGGCGGGATTCGCCAAGCTGGCGGAACTGGCGCTCACCCTCTTCGGCGGGCTTTCTTCAGGCAGGCCCTGGCTCCCCTTTCTGCTGACCCCATTGATCGGCATGAGCACTGTCTGGCTCACCCGGCGCTACTTCCCCGGAGCCCAGGGCAGCGGCATCCCTCAGGTAATAGCGGCAACGCGCCTGGCCGCACAGGGAAAGGCAGTCCGGCAACTGGTCTCGCTGCGCATCGCGTTCGGCAAAGTGAGCCTGGGCGCGTTCGCTCTGATCGGCGGCTTTTCCTCCGGTCGTGAAGGCCCTTCGGTCCAGGTGGCCGCCTCAATCCTCCACGCTGCGCACAAGCTGCTTCCCAATACCCGTGCCTTACGTGCTTCGGATCTCATCCTGGCTGGCGGAGCGGCAGGCGTCGCCGCGGCCTTCAACACCCCACTCGCGGGCATCGTCTTCGCCGTAGAAGAGCTCGGACGGCGCCTGGAAACCCGGACCAGCGGCGTGTTGGTCAGCACCATCATCCTGTCGGGACTGGTCGCCATTGCCTTGCTTGGCAACTACAACTACTTCGGACATGTGAAGGATGGTCGGATCGATCAGTCCTTGCTGCTTCCCGTCGTAACCGCTGGCGTAGCCTGCGGCGTGTCCGGCGGCCTGTTCAGCCGGCTGATGCTGTTGCCGATGAGCTTTCGGGAACACGTGCTGTGGCGATGGCGCGAGACGCATCCGATCCTGTTTGCAGGCGGTTGCAGCGTTTTCGTGGCACTCGCCGGTTTCATCAGCGGCGGGGTGTCCTACGGCAGCGGCTATACGATTACCGCCCATGTCGTCGCCGGCCAAATGGAACTCCCCTGGTATGCGGCGCCTTCCCGCTTCCTAGCCACACTGGCCAGCTACTATTCGGGGATTCCCGGAGGCATCTTCGCCCCCTCGCTGGCAATCGGGGCGGCCATCGGGTCTCCCCTGACGTCCCTGCTTGGTATCGGCGAAGGCATCCCGGCCTTCATCGCACTGTGCATGGCGGGTTTCCTTGCAGCCGTAACCCAGGCACCAATCACCTCCGCGATCATCGTCATGGAGATGATCGACGGACATGGAATGGTCATCAGCCTGATGGCTGTCACGCTGATCGCAAAGGCGATTGCTTCACGCATCAGCCCTGAACTCTATCAGCAACTGGCGCTCGGTTTCCTGCCCAGCCCGCTGCATGGCCCCGTGCAACAGCAGCGGCCACCAACGCCTTAGCAAGCGATATCACGCGCCACTGTGCAACCTTCCACTGGCCAGTGTGCCGTGGGCTTGAGCCTCGGCCCACAGGGCTCGCGCGAAGGTTTTCCAAATCACCCCACCGTGGCTCTCGAAGCCAACGCTGGCGCTCTCCTGCATCGTGCGGAGCATTAACGCCGCCAGGCCGAACAGCTCGACCTTGGCGAGCAGCTGGTAGTCGATGGGCGTCGCCATCGCCCGCTGGACGTCCGACGACACGTGTTCGATCGCCTCCCGCGCCAGCGCCCGCACCTGCTCCGCATTGCTCCAGTCGATACCGAGGGCCACCCCTCGGCGCTCGATCTCGCGCTCGATGTCCTGAGTGTCCTGAAGATAGTTCTCAAAACCGGCCATTGAATGGTTCCTGTATTGGAGGCGAACCGGCTGGCCGTCTCATGATTGGATATCGGGTGGAGCCTTCTCACTCAGAATTGGTTCCGGAACGGACGACGAACGGCTCAGCGCCCCCGTGCCGCCGCGGAGAAGGCATCGAGCAGCGGCAGGCAGTCGAGCAGATCGGACCTTCCCGGCGTGTGGAATTCGGGATGCCACTGCACGCCGACCAGGAAACTGCGGCCGGAGTGGCGGATCGCCTCCACCATACCATCCTCGGACGACACTGCCTCGACGACCAGATCACGGCCCACCGTCTTCACGCCCTGATGGTGGATGGACACCACGCGGCCGCCCTCGGCGCTTCCGAACCAGCGCTCGAACTGACCCTTCTCCTCGAAGCGCACCGAATGGTGGTGCAGATCGTAGGCCTCGGCCTGATGCATCGCCGAACCGCCGAACTGGGTCGGAATGTCCTGGTAGAGCGAACCGCCGAAGGCCACGTTGATCAGCTGCATGCCGCGGCAGATGCCGAGCACCGGCTTGCCGAGCTCGACGAACTCGTGCAGCAGTTCCATCTCGTAAGCATCGCGAACCCGGTCGCCGGTCCATTCCTCCTTCAGCGGCTGCTCGCCGTAAGCTTCCGGACTCACGTCCGCGCCCCCCTGCAGCACCAGGCCGTCGAGATATTCGGCGTAATCGCGCAGGCGGATGCTGCTGCGGTGGATCGGCCCGTCCTTCAGGATGGACGGCACCATCAGCACCAGCACGTCCCGCGACATGAGCCACTGGGCGATCGACTGTTCGAGCACCTGCAGGGTCTTCGACTCGAGCCCTGTCGCGCCGGCCTTCGGATGGAACAGGCGGGCCGACAGCCCGATGCGGATCGTCTTGTTCCTTGCCACGCTCGCTCTCCTTCCGGGGCCGGCGCCCCGCAACGTCTACAGATCGGCCAGCGGCTTGTCGACGCTCCGCTCGTCACGCGTCTTCAACTGGCCGATGACGCTGGCCAGCCCGGCCTGGAGCCGCAACAATTCTTCCTCGGACAAGCCTTGCAGGGCCTCCGGCAAGACGCCCTCGGCCGGGCCGGGTGCCGTCTGCAGCACGTCCGCCGCACTGTCGCTGACCTGCAGGCCAACCCGACGCTGGTCTTCCGGCTTGCGGCGCTTCGTCACCAAGCCGCGGGTCTCCAGCTTGTCCACCAACTGACTACATGTGGACTGATGGATCGACAAACGGCCCGCCAGTTCCGATACGCCAATACCCGGCGCACGGGCGATCTCATGCAGCAGCCACAGCTGGGAGCCCGATACGCCGCAGGTCTGCTCGACCTCGCGGAAATGCTGCTTCACTGAACCATAGATGAGACGGAACTGTTTGAGGACCGCAAAGGCCAACGATTCCTCTGCGGAGTTGGTGGCGAGCGCCTTGGAGTTGGAGTTTGCTAAATTCATTTACGGAAATTATATTTATACAAATTCAGTTTACTCAAGACAGTTCCACGTTCCCGGCCGCCATCGCCAGATCCCGGAGGCTGTCACACCCATCCAGAACTCTCAGGAAGCACCCATGCCTGCAATCGCCCCCGGCCTGCCCGACCGCGCCGCCGGCTCGCTGCGCCGCCTTCGCGACGCTCTCTTCCCCTTTGCCTGCGGCCTGCTGGCCACGGGCGGACTTCTGCTGACAAACAACGGTCTGGCCGGCGCCCCGGATCCGGGCAGCGCCATCGCATCGAGCACCCTCACCGTACAGCCCACCGGCTGGCGCAGTCTGGCCGGAGAAATCGCCCGCCTGGCCCGCGCCGTCGGCCTAAAGGCCGCCTGGCAGGACGACGTACGGTCAATCAACCTGACCGTCGACACGACCCAGGCCTTCGAGAACCGCCAGGCACAGCTGAGCCCCGCCTACACCTCGCTGCTCGGCGAGATCGCGCTGCTGGTGCAGGCCCGGCCGGAGATCCGCCTGATCATGACCGGCTTCGGCAACAGCCCGGCCACCCAGTACAACCCCGTCCTCTTCGGCCAGCGCCTGCGAGCCCTGCAGGTCTTCTTTGCCGAACACGGCATCGCGATCGGCCAGATCGAAACCCTGGTCAAGGACGTGGATGAGGCGGGCAGTCACGACACGCCGTCCGGCCGCACCGCGCCCGGACGGCTGATCAGCCTGCGCTTCGCACCGGCCTGACCTTGCTGGCGGCAAGCCCCGCCCGCGCCCGCGCCTCTTCCACATCGGCACCATTGGCCACCGCGACGCCCATGCGGCGCCGCGCAAAGGCCTCCGGCTTGCCGAACAGGCGCAGGTCGGCGCGCGGCACGGCCAGCGCATCGGCCACGCCTTCGAAGACGATGCCGTCGGCCTCTATCCCACCATAGATCACCGCGGACGCCCCCGGCTCGCGCAGGCTCACGTCCACCGGTAGCCCGAGAATCGCCCGCGCATGCAGTTCGAACTCGGAGAAGCGCTGGGAACACAAAGTGACCAGACCGGTGTCATGGGGGCGCGGGCTCACTTCCGAGAACCACACCATGTCGCCCTTCACGAACAGTTCGACACCGAACAGGCCACGCCCGCCCAGGTTGGCGGTAACCGCGCCGGCGATCTCCCGCGAGCGCTCGAGAGCCACCGGGCTCATCGCCTGGGGCTGCCAGGATTCGACGTAGTCACCGGAGACCTGCACATGGCCGATGGGATCGCAGAAATAGGTCTGCACGGTGCCGCTGGCATCACAGGCGCGCACGGTGAGCTGAGTGATCTCGTAATCGAAATCGATAAAACCCTCGACGATGACCCGCCCCTGATTCACCCGCCCGCCGGCAGCAGCGTAGTCCCAGGCCTTCTGCACGTCGTCCGGCCCCTTCAGCAGCGATTGGCCCTTGCCGGAGGACGACATCACCGGCTTGACGATGCACGGATAGCCGATTGCCGGCTGGCCGCCGGTGCCGTCGATGGCGGCCTGCAGCTCGGCCAGGGAGTCGGCGAAGCGATAGGGTGACGTGGCCAGCCCCAGTTCCTCGGCGGCCAGGCGACGGATGCCTTCGCGGTTCATCGTCAGGCGCGCGGCACGAGCGGTGGGAATCACCTCGGCCAGCCCTTCGGCTTCGATCTCGACGAGCGTGTCGGTGGCGATCGCCTCGATCTCCGGCACAATCAGGTGCGGCTTCTCCTTTTCGACCAGTGCGCGCAGCGCGGCGCCATCGGTCATCGGAATCACATGGGCACGGTGCGCCACCTGATGACCCGGCGCATTCGGATAACGGTCAACTGCGATCGTCTCCACTCCAAGGCGCTGCAGGGCGATCAGCACCTCCTTACCGAGTTCGCCGGAGCCCAGCAGCATCACGCGCAGGGCGGAGGGAGAAAGGGGGGTTCCAAGGTGCATGGCGGGCTCCGCGTCGATTGAGAGGCCGCGATTATACGGACTGCCCGCCGTGCGGCGGTCAGTCCGCACTCGCCATCCCCGTGTCAGGAGACGCGGAAACGGCCGATCTGCTGCTTCAGGTTGGTGGCGATCCCCTCCAGCTGGTGGGCGATAGCCGTGGTGTCGCGGATGGTGCCGGTGGTGTCCTCCACCATGCCGGCGATCTGCTCGACCCGCTGGGCGATGGCCGTGCTCGCCGCGCTCTGTTCGCGGGTCGCATCCGCCACGTCACCGACCCGCTGCAGCGTGGCCCGGGCCCCCGCCTCGATGGACTTCAACAACTCGGCAGCAGACGAAGCCAGTTCAACACCTTCCTGCACTTCCGGCAACGCCGCATTCATCGCATCGACGGCCCCACCTGTATCGCCCTGAATACCGACGATCATCTGCTCGATCTCGGTCGTCGCGGCGGAGGTCCGCTCGGCGAGCTTGCGCACTTCGTCTGCCACCACCGCAAAACCGCGCCCCTGCTCGCCGGCCCGTGCCGCCTCGATGGCCGCATTGAGCGCCAGGAGGTTGGTCTGGCCGGCGATATCCTTGATCACATTTGCGATCGACGACACTTGGCGTGCCCGTTCTTCAAGAGCCCGGATGCGGCCCGAAGCATCGGTGACGGTATCCGAAATCTTGCGGATCGCCGATGCTGCCAGACCGACCCGCGTCGAACCCTCCCCGGCCAGTTCGACAGCCTCCGTCGAGTAACGCGAGCTATCGGTAGCACTGTCTGAAATATGACTGGAGCTGACGGTCAGCTCCTCGATGGCGGCCGCCATTGCCGACGTGGCATCGGATTGCTGGTCGGCGGCGCCGGCAATCTGGTCCGACGCCATGGCAATACGGCCGGCGTTATCGACCAGACTATCGGCCTCCCGGTTGATCTCCGCAACCAGACTTCGCAAGGCCGCGACCATCGTCCCTGTCGCATGCAGCAGGCTGCCCGCTGGCGCGGTTCGTACTTCGGCGCTGAGGTCCCCCGACGCCACCCGCTGCATAACGGCAGCGACCTCGGCGGGCTCACCACCGAGTTGACGCAGGATGCTCGCCCCCAATTGCCAGCCAAGGGCGCTCAAGATCAACAGCAGCACGACCGCGATACCCCCGAAGACGCGAGCGACCGCTGCATACGACTTGTCCAGATCGTCGATGTACACGCCCGTCCCGACCGTCAGCTTCCACGGCTCGAACGCCGCGGCATACGCCAGTCGTGGCTCGGGCGATTGCCCCTTGACCCGTTCCCATGTGTATTCGACGAAATCACCACCGTGTCCTGCGGCTCCGATCAATTCCCGGATCAGAAACTTGCCGTGGCTATCCTGCATGTCCCATTTGCTCTGTCCTTCGAACTCCGGTTTTATCGGGTGAAGGAAAGTCAGGCCATCGTTCTGGTATACGAAGATATATTCATTGCCGCTGTAACGGACACCACGCAACACTTCCTTCGCACTCTGGCGGGCCTGCTCGTCGGATATTTTCCCGTCTCGTGCCTGGGCGTGGAAATACTTGACCACGCTCAATGCACTGTCGACCTGGCTCTTCAGCTTGTCCTGCCGCTCCTCAAGCATGCTCGACTTGAGTTCATAAAGAGCGGTTGCACACAGCACCAGCAGACCGATCAAGGCCAGACCGACCAGGGCCTGGATACGCGTCGAGACGCGCAAGGAGCTCGCAATGCTCATTTTTTTCTCCCATGTTTTCTTGTTCTGATATCGAATTTCACCAGTCTCTTATATGTACTCCTTAATTACGACCATCTGACATAAGCATGAATAGCATTTTTCT
Source organism: Zoogloea sp. JDB1 (assembly GCF_056724025.1). NCBI lineage: Bacteria > Pseudomonadati > Pseudomonadota > Betaproteobacteria > Rhodocyclales > Zoogloeaceae > Zoogloea > Zoogloea sp. JDB1. Next base: position 2,649,469 of record NZ_CM161496.1, on the reverse strand, counting down.
ATTTACACATTGATTTATCGCACTTTGTTGACAAATCGCAAAGCCATCCCCCCCTCGCCACCAGGGTGCAAGTTCAGCAATTAGATAGAGCGCCTTTTCCCGTCGCAAACTGCACCGCCACCCGACTCACAGAGCGACACGCAAACAGGAGAAACCCTCGATGCGTCCCCGCCTGCTCTTCAGCCTGCCGCCGCTCACCTTCGTTACAGCCCCCATCCGCCACACCGCGCACGATGGCGGTGTCGCCGGCAGCGGGTGTCTTCGCTTTCACGGCGATCGATCCCCTCGTGGTCGTCAATGCCGCGCATTACAATGCATCCCCTCTTGTCGCAGCACGACCCGCAGCATGGCCATCCAGCTTCTCCCCGACCATCTCATCAATCAGATCGCCGCCGGCGAAGTCGTCGAACGGCCGGCCTCTGTGCTCAAGGAGGTACTGGAAAACGCCATGGACGCGGGCTCCACAGTGGTCGAGGTGCAGTTGGAACAAGGTGGCGTGCGGCGCATCCGCGTGGCCGACGACGGCTGCGGCATTCCCAAGGACGAGCTGCCGCTGGCCCTCGAACGTCACGCCACCAGCAAGATCGGTAGCCTCGACGACCTGGAACACGTGGGCACGATGGGCTTCCGCGGTGAGGCGCTGGCGGCCATCGCCGCGGTGTCGCGGATGAGCATCACCAGCCGCGCCGACGGAGCCCCCCACGCCTGGCGCATCGACGCCGATCCCCGTGAGCTGGCCCCCGCCGCCCTCAACCACGGCAGCGTGGTGGACGTGGCCGACCTGTATTTCAATACCCCCGCGCGCCGCAAGTTCCTGAAGAGCGAAGGCACCGAGTTCGCCCATTGCGACGACGTCTTCCGGCGCGTCGCGCTGGCCCGCCCGGACGTGGCGCTCCAGCTGTCCCACAACGGCCGCGTCAGCCACCGGCTGCCGTCCGGCACCAAGGAGGCCCGCGTACGGTCCCTGCTCGGTGACGACTTTCTCGCCGCCGCACGCCTCGTCGAAGCCGAATCGGGCCTGCTGCGCCTCAGCGGCTACGCCTCGCTGCCGGCCTATTCGCGCAGCAACCGGGACGCCCAGTTCTTCTACGTGAATGGCCGTTTCGTACGCGACAAGCTGGTCACCCACGCGATCCGCGAAGCCTACGCCGACATCCTCCACGGCAGCCGCCATCCGGCCTACGTGCTGTTCCTGGAACTGGACCCCTACGGCGTCGATGTGAATGTGCACCCGGCCAAGATCGAGGTGCGCTTCCGAGACTCCCGGGCCGTGCACCAGTTCGTCTATCACGCGCTGACGCGGACCTTGGCTGCCTCCGGCGCTGGCGGCGCGGCCGCCACGGGGGACGGCGCCCCCCAGCAGCCGGATTCGCCAGTCCAGAGCGGCGTCCGCTATCCCTCTCCCGGCATCCAGGCCCAGCCCTACCAGAGCCGCCTGGCGATGGAGCCTGCGTCACGGGCTTATTATGATTTCGCCGCCTCGGCCCGCCCGGACATCCCGCTGAGCCCCCGGCCGGACGAATCCCGCCCGTCGCCCGCCGCCTTCCAGCCAAGCGCGACCATCGAACGGGACAGTACGCCGCTGCCGGCCGGCGACCTTGCACCGCCCCTCGGCTACGCGCTGGCCCAACTGCATGGAGTGTACATCCTGGCCCAGAACGAAAGCGGCCTGATCCTGGTGGACATGCACGCCGCCCATGAGCGCATCCTCTACGAACGCCTGAAGACCCTGCTCGACGGCACGCCCGGCGTGCAGCGTTTGCTGATCCCGGCGGTGTTCGGGGTCGGCCCGAAGGACATGGCGAGTGCCGAGGAACATGCCGAATTGCTGACCCGCATGGGCTTCGAGATCGGCCCGGCCGGCCCGCAGGAACTGGCCGTGCGCAGCGTACCCGCGCTACTCGCCCGGGCGCCGGTCAGCGAGTTGGTCCGCGCGCTACTGGCAGAGCTTCGCGACTATCCGGCCAGCGAGGTCGTCACCGCCCGCCGCAACGAGCTACTGGCGACGATGGCCTGCCACGGCGCCGTGAGGGCCAACCGCAGCCTGACGATCCCGGAAATGAACGCGCTGCTGCGCGAGATGGAAGCCACCGAACGCGCAGACCAGTGCAACCACGGCCGCCCGACCTGGACGGCCTTGAGCATGGCCGAGCTGGACAAGCTGTTCCTGCGCGGGCGCTGAGCGCCCCCGGCCCGCTGCCGGCAGATCGGCTCAGGCCCTGCGTGTGGCCTCGCCAGCCCACGGCCACAGGGAGCCGCCATTCATGCGCTGCAGCTTGCCGAGCACCGACGGCACCGGCAGCGGCCGGTCGAAGCGGTAGCCCTGGAACTCGTCGCACCCCAGATCGCGCAGAAGCTGGTGCTGCAGGCCCGTCTCGACTCCCTCGGCAACGACGGTCAGGCCCAGGCTGTGACCGAGGCTGATGATCGCGCGGGAGAACTGCAGGTCTTCCGACTCCGGCTGCAGGCCATCGACGAAGGATTTGTCGATCTTGATCACGTCGATCGGCAGGCTCTTCAGGTAGGCCAAGCTGGAATAGCCGGTTCCGAAGTCATCCACCGCCACTGTCAGCCCGCGCGCCTTCAGCTCGGAAAGGGTGTTGATCATGCGCTGGGGGTCGGCCATCAACTGGGTTTCGGTGATCTCCAGTTCGATGCACTGGGGCGGCAGGGCATGACGTTCGAGGACGCTGAACAGGCGCGCCGCAAAGCCGCTGTCGCGGAACAACTGCACCGAGCAATTGATGGCCACCCGCGGGCAGGCCAGCCCCGCGCGCTGCCAGCCGTCCAGATGGGCGGCGACGCTGCGGATCACGAAGTCGGTGATCGGCACGATCAGGCCGGTCTCCTCGGCAATCCGGATGAAGCGCGCTGGCGACACGGGGCCGAATTCCGCGCTGTTCCAGCGCAGCAGGGCCTCCATCGCGCGCAGCTCGCCATCACGCCCGAGACGCGGCTGATAGACCAGGGACAGTTCGCTGCGCTCGATGGCGCTGCGCAGTGCCATCTCCAGCGCCAGGCGCTCGGTAGCATTGGCACCGATCTCCGGCGTGAAACGGTGCACCCGCGCCCGTCCGGCGGCCTTGGCCGCATACATCGCGGCGTCCGCCTGCTGCAGCAGCTGCGGCAAGTTGCGGGCGTCCTCCGGGTAATGAGCCACGCCGATGCTGGAGGTCACGGTGACCTCCTTCTCGCCAAGCATCACCGGCCGGGAGATCGCCTCCTGCACCCGCGCGAGCACGGCCTCCACGTTGCCGCTCTGGGCGTCGTCCTCGAGCATCAGCACGAACTCGTCGCCACCGTAGCGGGCCAGCACGTCGGTCGAACGCAAGCACTGGGACAAGCGGTAAGCCACCGTCAGCAGCAGCTTGTCGCCGAACAGGTGGCCCAGCGAATCGTTGATGACCTTGAAGTTGTCCAGGTCGATGAAGGCCACCAGCAGGTTGTCGCCACGCCGGTCGGCCCGCCGTGCAGCTTCCTCGAAGCGCTCGGCAAAGCTCAGACGGTTCAGCAGCCCGGTCAGCTGGTCGCGGGTGGCCTGGTAGCGCAGGCGATTCTCGGCTTCCCGCTGGGCGGTGATGTCGCGCACAGAACCTTCGTAGTACAGGAAGTTGCCATCCACATCGCGCACGCTGTGGGCGCTCTCGGAAATCCACACGATGCTGCCGTCGCGCCGGCGCACCGCGGAAACGAAGTCCCGCACGTCGCCGTCGGCCTGCATCTGGGCAATGAAGGCGGCCCTCCGCTCCGGGTCCACGTAGAGCTGCCGCCCTACGCTGCGCAGCTCGGCGATCAGCTGGGCCGGCGAGTCGTAACCGTATATCGCCGCCAGTGCCGGGTTGGCCGCCAGGTACACGCCGTCCTTGGAGGTCTGGAACAGCCCTTCGCTGCCCGAATCGAAGATGCTGCGGTAGCGCAGCTCGGCATCCGCAAGCTGCTGCTGGGCAGCGACCTCGTCGGTGATGTCCTTGATCTGCGCCTCGGTGTACAGCACCCCGTCGTCGCCGCAGCGCCCGGCGCCCTGCTCGCTGACCCAGCGCACGCTGCCGTTGCGATGGGTAATCCGGTAGTCCACCCGATAACGCCCCTCGGCCTGGGCCGCCTCCAGCACATGGGCCATCAGCGGTGTCTTGTCCTCGGCAACGATGAGTCGCTCGAACAGCCCGCCATCCCGCATCAGCGCCTCCGCCGGCCAACCGCACAGAGCCTCTGCGCCTTCACTGACGAAGGTCAGGCTGCGCTCGCCCTCCAGGCTGCTCAGCCGCGCCTGGATCACCATGCCCTCAAGCGCCGCCAGCACCCGCTCCGCCAGGGATCCATCCACGCCCCCTGTCGCTGGGACCAATGCCATTCGCGTCGTCACCTTGCCTGCCCTGGCTGTCGCCCATCCGTTCATGCGTTGCCCATCAATTCGTCACCAACCCGGTCGATCCACACGAACACCGTATCGATCGCCTCTGTCGCCAATCTGTAAAAGTCATCCACCGGGTAGTCGACCCGCTCGCGCAAGAATTCGGCCCGCACCACATGCACCAGCCGCTCGGCGGCCGTCCGTGCCACCAACGCCTCGATCGGCGGAGCCGTTTCCCGATAGCGCTGATTGGCCGCCACCAGCAAGGCCTCGGCCGACGAGCACTGGAAGAACAGGCGCGTGCGCTTGAAGGGCGAACAATGCCCGATCGCCGCAATCCCGCAGCACAAGCTGCGGATCCGCCCCAGCGCCTCGGTCAGCGCCGGCAGCTGACGGGAATACGCACTCACCAGCCGACCCCGCTCCCTATCCAGTCCCGCCCACTCGTCCGCCAGGCGCCCGGTACGTTCGAGCACGCGCTCCAGCAGACGGCAATGGCGCAGAAACAGCATTTCGTCGGAGCCCATGTTCCGGCTGGCGAGCATCTGCTGCCAAACCTCTGCCAGCGTCTCGACAAACGCTTGGTCACCACTTGCTTCGGAGGCACTCCCTTCCGGCGGACAGGCTTTCAGCGCCCTCTCGATGGCAAGGGAAACGGCGACCTGCACAGCGGGCACCTCCGCTTCAAGACGGGCACCACCGGCGCACAGAGCACGATGGCGCTGAACCGCACGCAGGATGGCCAACAGGGAAACCGTAAAGCGAAAATCGGCGCGAAACTGGCGGAAACCGGCCGGCGCAGCATGAACGACCATCCCCATCACTTGCCCCCCGACAGGCCGGCAAGACCGGGACGAAAAAGAACGGCGCCGGCGGATGGGCAGGTAGGAAATCGAGGCGAAATCACGGGATGTCTTCGAAGAAATTGCGGCGATTGTGCACTGCAATTACGGGGATGGCGAAGCAATCTTTAACGAATGTGACGACAAGAAGACAATGGGATTAATGTGAAACGAGCAGGAGAGGCATTAATACATTGCGTTCCACACATCTTTCCCTGCCTTCCCGGCCTCAATGAGGGGTGGCGCTTGAATCACCGTGCGGACCTTCTGCAGCCGATCCCGATACTCTTTACGCCGGGCCCGCCGTCGCCCTTGCGCCCAATGAAGCCGCCGGGCATCGCGATCACGCGCAGGACCTGATTGACCTTGGGTCTGGGCGGCGGGCGTTTGCCGTGCAGCGCGTAAGCCACGCGGATTTCGTCGGGCTCTGCGCGCCCACATCCACGCATCGATTACCCCAAAGGGTTCCCGGGCGAGCGTCACCGCGTAGATCGGATGCACGCACATCCCGCACTGGGCCTCATAACTCAAGGGCCCCAGCCCCTGGGTTGTCTTGCCCTCGAAATCAAGTTCCGTTGTGTCCTGAAGGCGCTGCACCACCAGATGCGACTGCATGAATTCACGCCAGCCGAGCGTCTCACGGCCCAGGAAGCGATATTCCACATACATTTTCGCCAAACCCCAACGCGCCTCCGGGATACTCGCCAAAGGCTGTTCCCCGAGCCGATCGGCCAGCAGCACAAGGCGCTTGTCCCCAGTTCTGCCCCGCCGAACTCCTCTTCTGCCCAGATCATCATCAGTCAGGCCCATGCCCTGCTGCGCGGCAAGGAGCACACCGTGTTCGGCGATGCGGGTTATCAAGGCGTGGAGAAACGCCCCGAGAACCAGGGCAAGACCGTTGAATAGCTGGTGGCGATGAAGTGCAGCGTGCGCAAGGCCCTGCCCGCCGATGCGTGGTCGGTTGCAGGAGCGCTTCGAGAAGCTCAAGGCGAGCATCCCAGCGAAGGTGGAGCATCCCTTCCATGTGATCAAGAACCTCTTCCGGCATCACAAGACCCGCTATCGCGGGCTGGCAAAGAACGAGGCGCAACTCTTCTCGCTATTTGGCTTCGCCAATCTGCTGCTCGCCAACAGGCGCATGCCGGCGATGCATGGCCGAGGTGCGTCCTGAGGGAGAAAATCCCGGAATGCATGCCCTCGAAAATCGAGCTTTATACCTGAAAGAGGCAGAAAAGGGATTTGTTCATCTCCCTAACGGCTTTATATGCCCCTGCGATGTTGAAAAGACTGGAGCGGCCGAGCCCATTGGCTCGGCCGTTAGCCGTCAGAAGGGCATCACGCGGCGACGACGCGCCCACAAGAGCGGAAGCCCGGCCGCCAGCAGTGCCAGACTTGTTGGCTCGGGCACCGCCGTTACCGTCGCCGCCACGACGTCGATCGTCCCAGGCGTCCCGCTAAAGACGCCCGGGTCCATCAGGCCGCTACGGGCCGCCCCGCCATAGAGGCTGAAAGTGTCAGCCAGATAATTGCCGTTAGAGGTGAAATCGGAACTTGCCGCATAACTCAACTCGTAGTCGAGTTCCAGCGTCTGCGCGGGAGCCAGCACGCCCAGATCAAGGACGACCGTGGTTGCATCCCAGGAGTACGAAAAGCCCACTCCCTCGAAAGTAGTGATCGGACTCGCATTCGCGCCGGCAAGGGTGGCACCAGTATGAGTAAGCGCCCCACTCTCATCGAGACTCGCATAGGTCGAGTACAACGTCCCCATACCCGCACCGCTTACCGTCACACCAAACGAGGCTTGTCCATTCCCCTGCACATTTCCCCCCATCACGACGGATAGGAAAGAGCCGTTGATCACAAAGGAATAGGTGTAATGCTGAGCAGTCGCCGAAGTATTCGTCAGCACCATATTCCAGTCGACCGTGGCGCTACCGCTTACCGGATTGTAGCCACGTGTGCTTGCGCCGGCCACAAACCCCGAATCATCGGCCTGGAGCCGTACCAGCGCTTCGTCCACAGAACGGTACAGTGCAAATCTGCCGTCGGACGACTGGATCGTGTCACCCTGCTGCTGCCACCCATTATCCAGCGAATAGGTCGCTTGGCCCGTTGTCACAAGCTCTCCGTAGGAAGGCGTGGCCCAGAAGACACCAACCCCCGCAAGCATCGTCAGCCACGGGCTCAAAACTCGATTCTTCTGCATCAACTTCATCTCCATCATCAGTCAAGATCAGTTCAGGACGGCACGATCAACCGCTCGCAGGCGGTCACAAATCGTTCCAGCGCGTCACGTTCGGAATACGTTGCATTGCGTGCGGCATAGGCACGCGCCTGCCGCGCAAATTCAGGTCCTTCGAGTACATGGGACAAGACCCTGTCGAACGCCGCGGAAGACTGCGTAGCGGTCACCCATGCCCCGCAACCTGCCTCGGCCACGCGTCGGGAGGTCATGACCTGTTCCATCTGGAGCGGCAGGAGTACCAAGGGTTTTCCCGCCCCAAGTATCAGATCGACCATGCCGGCTCCGCCGTGCCCGACTGCCAGATCGCACTCTTCCCGTACGCAGTCCATGCGCAACGCGTGCTGCGCAAACCTGAGATTCGGACGCGTAAATGACTGGATCTGGCGCGAAGACAGGCCGGGAGCGACGACGAGCGTCGCAGCATCAAGCCGGGCAAGTGCTGCCAACATGTCATCTAGGTTCGGCGAATGCGCTTTGAGGTAGGCGAAGATCCGACTGCGCCCCACAGATGGCCAAACCGGGGCGCAGCCCTTGTCCAGAATTCCGATCGGCCCAATGAACCGTTCGGGCATTCCCCGGCCGTATACATCGAGTTCCGGGGTTCCGGCGATCAGCGTCTCCTCTGCGGCAAACAGTTCACAGACATGTTCGATCGGCGGTGCGCCGAGCGCCATGAGCACCTCGTTCGCGTTACGCACGCAGCGCGCCTCCGTTTCAAGTTCCCGTGGCCCCGGCACCGCGACGCCGCTGCTTTGCTCATAGGGTGGCAGCGGACTGACCTGCGGCGGAACCGCAAAGCTGTTGCCCGTCACGAGGCTCGGGATGCCAAGCCCTCTTGCTGCCAGCATTGCGGTCGGGGCACTGTCGAAAACCAGCAGGTCGGGCGCGATCAGGCGGAACAGATTGCGCCAGGCCTGAACGACGGAGAGCAACCCTGCGGGACTCAGGAACCCAAACAGGAAAAGGGTCTCGGTAAAATTGAGGGCATCGGGTAGCCCCTTCCGCGGAGCCAGCCACATGGGTGCCTGAGTGAATTCGATTGCCGCACTGTCCCCTGCGCAACTTGCCCCCCCACCGCCGAGGCCGAAAGGCCCGAACATGTCGAGGACACGGGATGTATCGCGCAGAACCAAAACAGGCCGCAAGCCGCGCGCGCGCAAGCCCTCCGCCATGACCAGGGCGCGGGCCACATGCCCGAAATCACTTCCTAACTCCCACACGATGGCGACGGTTCTCATACGTCATATTATGACATCAATATTCACCCCCTCACAATGGTGCAGTTGCCATCGCCGCCGCCTGGCACGACAATGAAAAGTTATTTCGCCCTATCGCAACTCCCGTGAAACTCGAACGCATTCTCCAGAACCAGGGCTTTGGCAGCCGCCGCCAGTGCCGCCAGTGGGTGGAACTCGGCGAAGTCCGTATCAACGGCGAGGTCGTAGACGACCCCGGCGCCGAGATCGACACCGCTGGCCTCGTCTTCGAAGTCGAAGGCCAAAGCTGGACTTTCCGCGACAAGACCTACGTCGCCCTGTACAAACCGGCCGGCTACGAGTGCTCCCACGAACCCAAGCACCACCGCAGCGTGTACTCCCTGCTGCCGCAGCAACTGGTGGCCCGCAACGTGCAGAGCGTCGGGCGCCTAGACCAGGACACCACCGGGCTGCTGCTGTTCTCCGACGACGGCGCCTTCATCCACAATCTATCGTCGCCGAAGAAGCACGTGCCAAAGGTCTATCGGGCCGAACTGGCCGAAGCCGGCACGGATGCCCTCGTGCAGCGCCTGCTCGACGGCGTCGATCTGATCGACGAGCCCCAGCCGGTGCCGGCCCTGCATGCGCACCTGCTGGCCGAGAAGACGCTGGAAATGAGCATCGATCTGGGCAAGTACCACGTCGTCAAACGCATGATCGCCGCTGCCGGCAACCATGTAGAACAACTCCATCGCAGCGGCTTCGGTGGCCTCCACCTCGGAGCGGGGCCGCTGAGCGGCCTGACCGAAGGCCAGTGGGTCTATCTTGAAGAGGCCGACCTCCAGCAACTGCATTCCGCCGCCAGAAAGGCCTGATCATGACCGACACGCTCCGCCGCCGCGCCCCGCTGCCCACCCGCGATGGCACACTTAAACTGAAGCCGCGCACGGCCGGCGCCGCCGAAGCCGCCCCGCAGGCATCCGACAGCCCCAAGCCCAACAAGGACTGGCGCAAGCCGGTCGCCGGCAGCACCGGCCGCAACCGCGCCAAGGCCTCCTTCCCCGAACAGGCCAACGCGGAACCCGAACGCCGCAGCCCGCGCGTGCCCCGCGACGGGGATGCGCCGCGCCAGGGCGGCGAGCGCTTCCGCGACGAACGCCCGCGTAGCGATCGTCCCCGCGACGATCGCTCCCCCCGCCCGGCCGGCGACCGGCCTGCCCGTCCCTTCGGCGACAAGCCGGCACGCTCGTCCGCCGAACGTACGACCGGTGAACGTCCGCGGTGGGGCGAAGAGCGCCCGGCCCGGCCCTTTGGCGACCGCCCGCCGCGGCGTCGCGACGACAGCAGCAACGACGGCAGCGCACCGCAACCGGCCAGTCGCCCGCGTGGCGAGTTCGGCAAGGCCGCGGAGGCTCGTCCGCCGCGCCACGAGCGCAAGCAGTGGAGCGGCGAGCCGCGCCCGGCGCCCACCCCTTCCCCGTTGCGCGACGACGGCTCGATCCGCCTGTCCAAGCGGATGACCGAACTGGGCCTGTGCTCCCGCCGGGAAGCCGACGAATACATCGAGAAGGGCTGGGTTCGCGTAGACGGCCGCGTGGTCAGCGAGCTCGGCTCCCGCGTCAAGCCCGGCCAGAAGGTCGAACTCGACCGCCGTGGCCAGACCGCCCAGGACAGCCGCGTCACCATCCTCCTCAACAAGCCTGTCGGCTATGTGTCCGGCCAGGCCGAGGACGGCTACGAGCCGGCCAGCGTACTGATCACCGCCGAGAACCGCTGGGCCGAAGATCCGTCCGAAAACCGCTACCTGCGCACCCACCACCGCGGCCTCGCGCCTGCCGGGCGGCTCGACATCGACTCCATCGGCCTGCTGGTGTTCACCCAGGACGGGCGCATCGCCCGCGCACTGATCGGCGACGACTCGTCGATCGAGAAGGAATACCACGTGCGCGTCGAGGGCAAGCTCGCCGAAGACGGCCTCAAGCTGCTCAACCACGGCCTGTCCCTCGACGGCGAAGCGCTGCGCCCGGCCAAGGTCAACTGGCTCAACGAAGACCAGTTGCGCTTCGTACTGCGCGAAGGCAAAAAACGCCAGATCCGCCGCATGTGCGAGTTGGTCGGCCTGAAGGTCGTCGGCCTCAAGCGCGTACGCATCGGCCGCGTGATGCTCGGCAACCTGCCACCTGGCCACTGGCGCTACCTCGGGCAGGACGAGCTGTTCTGAGGCCACCGCAGGCACGCGCATGACATACCGTGCCTGCGGGGCTCCGGAGCCGGGTTAGAATCATCCGCCACGGCTGCCCCACAAGGAGGCTCCACCACCCACCGCGGGTGGTGGGTGCCGCATACCGCGCAGCCCCCACCCGCGACGTGACCGACGATGCTTCTGTCCTTGCTGTACCGCGTAGCTTTCCTGCTTCTGGCTGGCCTGGCCTGTAGCCCAGCGTGGGCGGAACTCGACGAGACATATGGGGGGCTGCTGACCCCCGAGAGCTTCGAGGCCTCCATACCGATCACGATTCAGCTGAAGGAACAGGGCGGGCGGCTCACGGGCACAGTCTCCGCTGGCTCCCCCTTCAATACATCAGCCCCCATCGTGGCCGGCGAAAACCGGTATGGGCAATGCACCCTGCGACTCATCCTGCCCCCTTCCGTCACGCTACGGATGTCCGGCGGCTGTCAAGCGAGCATGTTCGAGGGGCGTTACACGATTTCCTCCGCCAAAGACAACAACAGATCCAAAGGCACCTTTCGCCTGATGCGCAAGGACGTCAGAGACAGCGACGAGGACAAGAACGCCCGCTCCCCCTTTACGCCACCAGCCGGCAGCGTCACCGACTGCATCAAGGCCAACACCCGCTGCCTGCTCGCCTGCCCGCAGGGCGATTACAACACCGAGTTCCTGTGCTCCAACCGCTGCCGCCACAAGTATCAGGCCTGCAAGGCAAAGTTCTCGGCGACGCCCTCTCCACGCAGCTTCGGCAACATCACCTCGCCCGACGCCGGCATGCTCCCCGCACCATCGCGTTGAGCACCCCACACAGGCAGCCAAGCTGCAGCGCCCCCTGCGTGAAGGTATAATGCCCGGTTTTCCCGCACCAGCCAGGGCCCCGATCATGGAAGCAGAACGTCTCAACGCCATCTCCAACAAGCTCGCCGACCTGAAGGCCCGGGAGCTCGAACTTCGGAGGTATCTTTGACTACGACTCCAAGGCTGAGAAGCTGATCGAGGTCAGCAAGCAACTCGAAGATCCGGACATCTGGAACGACGCCAAGCACGCCCAGGAACTCGGCAAGGAAAAGAAGACTCTCGAAGGCGTCGTTCTGACGCTGCAGGAAATCGAGCAAGGCATCGCCGACGGCAAAGACCTGTTCGAGCTCGCCTCGATGGAAGAGGACGAGGACACCATGCAGGCCGTCGAGGCCGACGTAGCCAGCGTCGAAGCCCGGGTCGGCGAACTCGAATTCCGCCGCATGTTCAGCAATCCGATGGACGGCAACGCCTGCTTCATCGAAATCCAGGCCGGCGCCGGTGGCACCGAGGCCCAGGACTGGGCAGGCATGCTCGAACGCATGTACCTGCGCTACGCCGAGCGCAAGGGCTTCCAGGTCGAACTGCTGGAAGAATCCGAAGGCGAAGTGGCCGGCATCAAGAGCTGCACGATCAAGGTCGGCGGCGAATACGCCTACGGCTTCCTGCGCACGGAAACCGGCATCCACCGCCTGGTCCGCAAGAGCCCCTTCGACTCCAACGCGCGCCGCCACACCAGCTTCACGTCGGTGTTCGTTTTCCCCGAGGTGGACGACTCCATCGAGATCGACATCAATCCGGCTGACGTGCGCACCGACACCTACCGCGCCTCCGGCGCCGGCGGTCAGCACATCAACAAGACCGACTCCGCGGTGCGTCTGACCCACATCCCGACGGGCATCGTCGTGCAGTGTCAGAACGACCGTTCCCAGCACCGCAACAAGGACGAAGCCTGGTCGATGCTACGTGCGCGCCTCTACGAGGCCGAGCTGCGCAAGCGCCAGAGCGAGCAGCAGAAGCTCGAGGACGCCAAGAGCGACATCGGCTGGGGCCACCAGATCCGCTCCTACGTGCTCGATCAGAGCCGCATCAAGGATCTGCGCACCAACTATGAAGTCGGCAACACCCAGGCCGTGCTGGACGGCGACCTGGACGGCTTCATCCAGGCCAGCCTGAAGCAAGGCGTGTAACGCGCCGCGGGGGCCTGCTGACCGGCCCCCGCGCTCTTATTCCTCTCCTGATCGAACCGCTACCATGCTGCGAATCCTTGTCTGGCTGAGCGGCACCATCGTGCTGCTGGCGGTGGCTGCTGTCGTTCTTGCATTCCAGGTGGTGGAAGACAAGCCGCTGGTCACCACCGGCAGCGCCCCCGCACCCGCAGCACTGATGCGTGCCAAGGCGATCCTCCGCAAGAACGATCCACGCCGACTGACCCGCGACGAGCGGCGCGAGATCAAAATTGCCGCGCCGGACCTGGAAGCGCTGGTCGCCCTCGCCGCCCGCCGCGGCCTCCAGGCCGACACCCGCGTCGAGTTGCACCAGGGGGGCGCCGAGATCAGCTACTCCGCCCAGTTGCCACGCAACCCGCTCGGCCGTTACCTCAACGTCAGCACCCAGCTCGGCGCCGGCACCGACGGTCTCAAGTTCGAACAGGTGCGCGTCGGCCGCGTGCCCGTGCCCCCGGCCCTGTTCCAGGCTGCGCTCGAGCACTACCTCAAACGCACCCAGTACGCGTCCGATCTCAGCTTGCTGGCGCGCAGCATCGACCGGGTCTCCGTCACACCGGATGGCGTTCGCGTCGCCTACACCTGGCAGCCCGAACTGCTCGACTCAGCCCGCGCGCTGGCCATCGATCCTGCCCGACGCGACGGCCTGGCCGACGCCCAGCGGCGCCTGGTGGCACGCATCGACAGCCTCGGCACGCGGCCGAGCGCGCCGCTGGCCGCGGTGCTCGGCCCACTGCTGCAGGAAGCCGGCGAACGCACCCGCTCCGGCGAGCGCAGCAGTGCTTACCGGGACATCCTGCTGGTCACCGCCGCCCAGTTGTCCGGCCACGACATCGCCCTGCTGATTCCCGAGGCCCGCCAGTGGCCGCGCCCCCGCCCGGTGACGCTGACGCTGCGCGGCCGTGAGGACCTCGCCCAGCATTTCACCGTCTCCGCCGCGCTCGCCGCGTGGGCTGGCGAACCGCTGGCCAACGCCATCGGGCTCGACAAGGAAGTCAGCGACTCCCGCGGCGGCAGCGGCTTCTCCTTCGTCGACCTGGCCGCCGACCGGGCCGGCACGCGCCTCGGCGAACTCGCTGCTCGCGACCCCGAGCGTCTCGCCGCGGCGGTCTCCGCCGGCCTGCGCGATGCGTCCCTGCTGCCACCGATCGACGGCCTGCCCGAATCCATGATGGCGGACGAGTTCCAGCGCCGCTTCGGCGGCGTCGATGCGCCGGCCTATAAACGGATGGCCGACGAAGTCGAACGCCGCGTCGCCGCCCTCGCCCTGTTCCACTAAGCCCCGCATGAACGAAGTCCGCCTGGAAGAACTGCTGGCCCCCGGCGTCGCCGCCGACGACGTCCCCGAACTCGCCCCGCTAATCCAAGCCCGCCCGCTGCTGTCCGCCTTCAGCACGCTGTTCCACGGTAGCGAGGCCGAAGTGCTGATGCGCCTGCTGGTGCTGCGCGAGATCGGCAAGGAAACCGACGCCCCGCGCTGGGAGCCGGAACAACTCCGCCAGCGCTTCTCCTTCCTCGACCACGTCAAGCTCGAAACGGTATTGCGCCGCCTTCGCGGCAACGGCCTCCTGGAGATCGGCGACGACAGCCTGTATGCCCTGTCCGACCTCGGCCGCAACGCCGTGGCGGCGATCGGCATGCTGGTCAGCTTCAGTGCCGAAGACGATCTGGAGCTGGGCTTCCTCACTGCCCAGCTGGCCGGCCTGCAGGCCGTGGGCAGCGTCACGCCGGAAGCCCTCGGCCACCTGCTCGGCAAACTCAACGACCTAGCCTGGCATTTCGAGGAGGCCATCGCATCCGGCTCCGAGTTCCGCATCGCCGATGCCCGCCGCCGCCTGTCCGCCAACACCCGCTGGATCGAGAAGGGCACCGAAGTCCTGCACGAACTGCTGGCCGACCCCGAGGTGTCCTTCGATCTGGCCCGCATCGCCCAGCGCATCGGCCTCGCCCAGTCGCGCCTGGCCCGCGTGGATGCGGCCTTCCAGCGGGCGGTGAACAAGATCGAGGCCCAGCGCGTGACCCTCGGCGGCTCCGGCATCTCGTCCAGCGACGTGGCCGCCTGGCTGCGCAGCCTGGACGCCCGCAAACTGGCCGGCCTAGCCGGCGGCTGCCTCGCCCCGGCACCCGAACTGACCTTGCTGGCTGGCGGCCACGAACTGCTCGACCGCGCCGAGCTGGCGCTGTCGGAAGAGGCCCGCCAGATGGAAGCCGACATCGCACTGCCGACGGCCGAGGAGGCACCGAGCCGCAACCAGCCGGAACAGGAAGACCTGCGCCTGCTGCAGCACTTCAGCCAGCGCCTGGCGCGTCTCGCCGAGCCCGACCAGGCGCCAGCCAGCCTGGCCAAGGTGGTCACTGGCGGCGGTTTCCCGGCCGCCTCCTACCGCTTGTCCCTGCTGGCCCTGCTCGCCGACGGCGGCGGCGAAGGCGGCGCAACGCCGGCCGACGGCCCGATCGGCGAGTTCATGCGCCTGCCCCTCGAAGTGCGCTTCGATGCCACCACCGTAAAGGTTGGCGAAGACGAGATCGCCGCCATGTCCGCCGGCCTGGTCGGCGCCCACGGCAGCCTGCCGGCCCCCGAAGTGGTGCCCGTCCTCGACGCTGCCCCCCCCGAATCCTCCGAATCCCTTTCCGACCAAGCCTGATGGAACAACAGATCCGGACCCTCACCGCCCGCCTGCTGGCCAGCCGCAGCCTCCCGCGCACCGATCCGCTGGTGCGCCGCGCGCTGGTGGACGAGACCTTCCGCGTGGAACTCGACGCCCGTCTCGCCGCCGTCGGCCTGCAGCTCATCGATAACCCCTACGCCGAGCACGTCGCCACCGCCCTCACCGAGGACATGCACGAGCCGGTGTTCGGCGCCACCCGCGAGTACGCCGCCAGCAACATCGGTCTGACCCGCGACCAGCTGGCGCTGCTGGTGGTCATCTGGGCGCTGATCATCCTGCCAAAACGCGAACGCCAGGTGAATCGCCAGAAGCTCGGCGACGACGGCCAGGGCGACATGTTCAGCAAGGATGCGCCGGTGGAGCGTGGCGACGCCGTCTCCAGCCCCATCGTCGAAGCCTCCCTGCTGGCCGACTTTGCCAACACCCTGGGCCACAAGACCTACGTGCAGGGCAAGCTGCTGTCCCGCCTGGCCCAGCTCGGCTTCATCGAACGCAAGGCCGGCATGATCCACGAAGGTCCGCTACTCGACGTGCTGCTCGACTACCGCACCCTCGCCGACCGCATCGTGCACGGCACCCTCGGCGAGGTGCTCGCCCAGGCCGGGCACCCGCTGCCCAGCCTCGAGGCCTTTGCGGACGATGACGTCGCCCATGTCGAAGAAACCGACGCGGAGGACGACTACTAATGTTCCACATCAAGCAACTCGAACTGGTCCACTGGGACTACTGGCGCCGCTTCAGCCTGCCGCTGGACGCCCAGATCATCACCATCGTCGGCCCCAACGGCTCCGGCAAGACCACCCTGCTCGACGCCCTGCGCACCCTGTTCGGCCTGCGCTGCTCCGGCAAGCGCGACTTCCGCCGCTACGTGCGCCGCGCCAACCGCAGCTTCGCGTGGATCCGCGCGGTGGTCGCCAACAAGCCCGGCAGCACCGGCAAGCGCCCCTTCTTCCCATGCCTGAAGGACGAGGTCACCCTGGCCTGCCGTATCCGCCGCGCCGGCGGCGACTGGACCCGCGACTATGCCATCGCCGACGGCGACGTGCCCATCGAGGCACTGGAAGCCAACGAGAACAAGGCCATCGAATGGGTCGGCTACCGGGACTACCAGAGCCGCCTGGCCTGGGGCGGCCTGACGCCGGCCATCGCCAAGGTGCTGGCGCTGGAGCAGGGCGACACCGACAAGCTGTGCGAATACTCGCCGAAGGCGCTGCTCGAACTGGTCTTCGACGTGTTCGGCGACAAGGAGGTCCTCGACAACTACGCCGCCGCCCGCGAGGAGCAGAGCAACGCCGAGAAGGAGCTCGAAGCCCTCGGCCTCGACCTCGACCGCCTGCGCGCCCAGGCAGAAGCCAAGCGCCTGGAAGCCGACCGCTTCCTTGAATGGAAGCAGCTCAACGACGAAGCCGGCGCCCTCTCCACTGAGATCGTGCCACGCCTGGAAGCCGCCGAGCTGATGCGCGACATCGAGCAGGCCCGCGCCGACATCGCCCGCGGCCGCCTCGACTTCCAGAAAGGCGACGAGGAGCTGGCCGGCCACAAGGCCCGCACCGCCGAGGTGGAAGCCGAGAAGGCCGCCGCCGAAACGGAACGCAAGGCCGCCCGCAGCCGCGAGCTGGAAGCCGAGAAGGCCCACCTCACCGCCCACGACGAAGTCCGCGACTTCGACAAGCTGCTCGCCGAGCGCTCGGCCCTGCGCGCCCGCCTGGCCCGCGAAGCCGGCGACGGCGCGGTGGACCTGGAGGCCGCCTACGCCAAGGCCGATGCCCGCCTGCTCACGTTGCAGCGCCAGGAGCGGGCCGCCATCGCCGCCTTCGAGGAAAAGACCACCCAGCTGCGTGCCACCCGCGAGCATCGCGGCCCGCCGCCCGACGGCGAGGTCAGCCGCTTCCGCAAGCGCCTCGGCGACGCCGGCATCGCCCACCGGGCCCTGTCCGAAATCATCGAGGTCACCGACCCGGACTGGCAGGGCGCCGTCGAAGCCGTACTGCGCCCTTACCGCAACGTGATCCTGCTCGAACGGGAACAGGACCGCCACGCCGCCTGGGCGCTGGGCGAGCAGGAACGCTTCCGCCACTTCATCGTGCCGGAGCTGGAGACCGCGCCGCCGGCCGTCGATGGCTCGCTGGCCGAAGTGATCCGCTTCGCCGACGACGTGCCGCGCTGGCTGGCCGACCTGCTCAACCGCATCCAGCGCGTCGAGGACGCCGACTCCGCCCGCCACCTGCCCAAGGAGACCGAGTGGATCACCCGCGACGGCTACCACCGGGAACGCCGCGGCGCCCGCCACCTGGGCAAACCGACCGAATTCCATTTCGGTGAGCTGGCCCGCAGCGCCCGCCTAAAGCAGCTCGACGCCGACATGCACAGCATCGACGCCCGCCTGCGAGAGCTGCGCCCCGAACTGGATGCCGCCAAGGAAGAAGCCGACGCCCTGCGCGCCCGCCTGCACGGCATCGAAGCCGCCCAGCTGCTGGCCGCCCGCGCAGAAGCCTTTGAGCGGGCCGAAGCTGCACTGCCCGGTGCCAGGGCACGCCTCACCGCAGCCATCGCCGCCCGCGCCGAAGCCAAGGGCGACGTGGACAAGATCGACCAGCGCCTGCGCGGCATCGACATCGAGCTCGACCGCCGCAAGCGCGAGATCTCCGCCCTTGCCCGCAAGGCCCAGGAGCTCGCCGAGACTGCAGCCCCCCGCCGCCGCGAACAGGCCCGCCGCATCCAGCGCCTGCGCCAGCTGCGCCGTGGCATGCCGGCCGACTGGCGCGAGCCGCAGCAAACCGCGCTGCTGGTAGACAAGTACGGCGATGCCCGCGGCGCACGCGCCGACCTCGAACGCCTGCGCCAGCGCCTCAACGACGGCGACTGGATCACCGACGACACGGTGTTGACCCTGGCCGGCCGCCTGAAGACCGATCTGCAGCAGCGCGAACGGGACTACGCCGAGCGGGAAGCCTATTTCGCGACGACCCGCCGCCTCACCTCCGATGCCCGCGCCGCCTACATCGCCAAGCTGCGCATTACGGTCCGCCAGTACGGCAAGAACCTGCGCGCCCTCGGCGACCTCGCCAACGTGGACGTGGACTGCCCGGTACCGATGCTCGAGAACGACGACCGGGCGCTGGCCTCCGCCGGCCTCGAGGTGCGTTTCGACTTCGACCGCAAGGGCGCCGTCGGCCTCAACGACGGCGAGGCCTCCGGCGGCCAGCAGGTCATGAAATCACTGATCCTGTTGATCGCCCTGTTGATGGACGAAGCCCGCCCCGGCGGCTTCGTGTTCATCGACGAACCCTTCGCCCACCTGGACATCGCCAACATCGACCGCGTCGGTACCTTCCTGCGCGCCACCCGCGCCCAATACCTGATCACCACACCGGTCACCCACAACGCCAACGTTTTTGCGCCGGCCCAGCTCACGCTGGTCACCCGCAAGAAGAAGCCTGGCGACGACTGGGCACCGCCGATCGGCTTGATCCAACGAAACGTCTGAGCGGGGCGGCGGAGCAATCCGCCGCCTCATAATGACAAAAACATGCTACAAAGAAAAAAAACGTGCGATAAGCACTGCACCACCCGCTCACCGCCTGTTTTGGGCTTCAGAATTCACCGCGACGGACGTTAATCGGCCCTCAAGACCCAGACCCGACCCATTCATGCGCCAGCCCCCGGCGGCTCTGCCCGATCCCTCCCGCACTCTCGCGCTGCTTGCCGGCGCCGAAGCCCTTTCGCGCATCCGGGACCTGCGCGAGATCTACCGCCACACTGCCGAGACAGCCATGCGCTTTCTCGAAGGCAGCTACGGCCTGCTCTTCGCCGTGCGCTTCACGCCGCCGGAGCTCACCGTAGGGCTGCTCGGCTACTGCGTCGCCGACAGCACCGCCACCTACTGGGACGACGTCTGCGACGGCCAGTCCTGGCTGCCGGTAGATCCGCTGCTGTCCAGCTGCCTGCATGCCGATTTCGGCCACGCTGCGGTTCGCGAAGGCGACACCTGGCGCCTGGCCTTTGCCGTCGGCGCCCTCGGCCAGGCCCGCTGGGTGCTGGAGATCCATAGCCCCAAGGAACCCACCGAGGCCGACTGCGCCGCCCTCGGCCTGTTCCTGCGCTGCTTCGACAACCAGCACCACGGCTGGGAATACGCCAACCTCGACACCCTCACGCGACTCCTCAACCGGCGTACCTTCGACGACGATTTCGAACGCCTTATCGCCGCCGCCGAGCAGGCTGAACAAGCCCGCCTCGATGCCAGTGATCGCCGCGAGTACGGCCTCACCGTCAGCCAGCCATGCTGGCTCGCCGTGGCCGACATCGACCACTTCAAGAGCATCAACGACAACTACGGCCACCTGTTCGGCGACGAAGTGCTGCTGCGCATTGCAGACCTGATGCGCCAGAGCTTCCGCAACCACGACAAGCTGTTCCGCTTCGGCGGCGAGGAGTTCGTGGTGATGCTGCGCAATGTCACCGAAGACAACGTGCAGGGCATCTTCGACCGCTTTCGCGAAGCCGTCGCCCAGCACGAGTTCCCGCGTGTCGGGCGCGTGGCCTGCTCAGTGGGCTTCGCGCGCATCGATCCACGCCTGTCGCCGGCCGAACTCCTCGGCCGCGCCGACGAAGCCCTTTACTACTCAAAAGAACACGGCCGCAACCAGGTCAATGGCTACGACGAGCTGGTGATGAGCGGCAAACTGCGCCTCACCATCCCGGCCGGTCAGGCCGAGATCCAGTCCGACATCGACGAGATCTTCCTGTAATCCCCCCCATCTTGAGCCCAGCCGCGACGGGCGGGCCAGAATATGTCAAAATTCAGGGCTTTGCGGCATTCCGCGCATCTCGCCGCGCCCATTTCGTTGATTTGAAGAGCCCATCATGTCCGACCAGACCTCCTCGCCCGCCCAGGATGAAAACCACCTGATCGCCGAGCGCCGGCAAAAACTCGCCGAATGGCGTGCCACCGGCAAGGCGTATCCGAACGACTTCTCCCGGGAAAACACCGCCGGCAAGCTCGACGAGGTCTATGGCGAGAAATCCGCCGAAGAACTCGAAGCCATCCCGGTCGAGGTCAAGGTCGCCGGCCGCATCATGCTCAAGCGCGTGATGGGCAAGGCCAGCTTCATCACCATTCAGGACCTGTCCGGGCGCATCCAGCTCTACGTCACCCGCGACGGCATCGGCGCAGAGGAATACACCGAGTTCAAGCACTGGGATATCGGCGACATCGTCGGCACCGTCGGCGTGCTCTTCCGCACCAAGACCGGCGAGCTGTCCATCAAGTCGTCCGAGCTGCGCCTGCTGACCAAGAGCCTGCGCCCGCTGCCCGACAAGTTCCACGGCCTGGCCGACGTGGAAACCAAGTACCGCCAGCGCTACGTGGACCTCATCATGAATGAGGAATCCCGCCACACCTTCGTAGCCCGCAGCCGCCTGATCCAGTCGATCCGCAACTACATGACCGGCCACGGCTTCCTCGAAGTCGAGACGCCGATGATGCACCCCATCCCCGGCGGCGCCGCGGCCAAGCCCTTCGTCACCCACCACAACGCCCTCGACATGCAGCAGTTCCTGCGCATCGCGCCGGAGCTCTACCTCAAGCGCCTGGTGGTCGGTGGCTTCGAGAAGGTCTTCGAGGTCAACCGCAACTTCCGCAACGAAGGCCTGTCGCCGCGCCACAACCCCGAATTCACGATGATGGAGTTCTACGAGGCCTACGCGGACTACCGCAGCCTCATGGACTTCACCGAAGGCCTTCTGCGCCACGCCGCCCGCGAGGCCCTGGGCACCGAGGTGTTCACCTATCAGGGCCGCGAGCTGGACCTGTCCAAGCCCTTCCATCGCCTGACCATCGTCGAGGCGATCCGCAAGCACCACCCCGGCTTCACCGACGCCCAACTGGGCGACGCCGAGTGGCTCAAGCAGAAAATCAAGGACTTCGGCGAGAAGGTCAAGCCGGGCGGCCTCGGCAGCCTGCAACTGCAACTCTTCGAAGCCTGCGCCGAAGCCGAGACCTGGGAGCCGACCTTCATCATCGACTACCCGGTCGAAGTCAGCCCCCTGGCCCGCGCCTCAGACAGCAACCCGGACATCACCGAGCGCTTCGAGCTGTTCATCGTCGGCCGCGAGATCGCCAATGGCTTCTCCGAGCTTAACGACCCCGAAGACCAGGCCGCCCGCTTCCAGGCCCAGGCCAAGGCCAAGGACGCCGGCGACGAGGAAGCCATGTACTACGACGCCGACTACATCCGCGCACTGGAGTACGGCCTGCCCCCGACCGGCGGCTGCGGCATCGGCATCGACCGCCTGATCATGCTGCTGACCGACAGCCCGGCAATCCGCGACGTGATCCTGTTCCCGCAGATGCGTCCGGAATAAGCCCTCGCGGCCTCCCGGCTCCATTGCAATGCCCGGTCACTCGAACCGGGCATTTTTCCGTCCACTCCCCGGCGCACCGCATTGGCATGAAAGTGCGGACGCATCACGCCGAAGGCTCAGGCCTGTACTTCAGGTGCCTTCAGTAGGGACGACAAGGCGGTGGCCACGCCGGTGATGCCTTCGTTAGAGAGACCCGCGTCCTTCATCACCGCGTCGACAATGGGTTTGGCGATCTGATACTGGAGCGCCGAATTCATCACTTGCTCGGGGAAGGTTGCGCCACCCGGGGCTGATGCGGCGCCGTTGGCACCTGTGCCCGTCGCGCCGGGCATGCCAGCAACCTGGAAGATGCGGATCGAGTCGATCTTCTCCATCGGGCGCACAGCCTGTTCGAGTATCTGCGGGAGCTGCTGCAACAGCAGGGTACGAACCTGCAGGTCTACCTGCGCCGCCGACAGCGTGTTGAGCGCCTCGTTGATCGCCCGCTTGCCTTCCGCTTCTGCCAGCGAGGCGGCTTGCCGGGCGCGGGCCTCGATCGTGATCGCCTCAGCCCGGTCCATGGCGGCCTCCTTCTCGGCCGATGCCGATACCTTCACCGCAATAGCGCTCTGTTCCGCTTCCTTCGACGCCTCGATCAGTTGGATGTCCTTGTCCCGTTCAGCAACGGCGACCTGACGGGCGGTGGTCACTGCTTCCTCGGCCTTGACGGCCTCTGCCCGCGCGCAGTTGGCCGCCGCGTCGGCGTCGGATTGCTCGCGGGACTTGTTGGCGATCGCAATCTGCGTATCCTGGCGGGCGATCTCGACCTGTTTGCGTTGTTCGGCGCGCTGCATCTCGGTCTGGCGCTCGAGTTCGATCTCGCGGGTCTGGATCACGAGGTTCTTCTCGATCTCCGCCGCCTTGATCTCGCGTTCGGCTTCGATGCGCTTCTGGCTGACCTGGCGCTCCGCCTCGATCTTGGCCGCTTCGGCCTCGCGGCTGCGTTCGGCTTGCTGGGAGGCGATCAGCGCCACCTGCTCGGCACGGCTCACCTCGATCTCGCGCTGCTGGGCGAGCGTGGCGAATTCCTGGTCCTTCTCGATGGTGAGCTTCTGGCGGGTCGCGTCCAGGTTCTTGGTGCGAACCTGCACCTCGGTGTCCTGCTCGACGTCGTTGCGCTGCTTGCGCCGAGCTTCCGTCTGCTCGGTCAGACGGGTGAGGCCTTCGGCATCGAAGGCGTTGTTCGGATTGAAGAACTGTTTGTCTGTCTGGTCCAGACTGGTCAGCGAAACCGACTCAAGCTCCAGCCCGTTCTTTTCCAGGTCTTCGGCGACCGCGTTCTGGACGGCCTGAACGAAATCGCGCCGCTTGTCCTGCAGTTCCTGGATGGTCATGGTTGCCGCGGTCGCACGCAGGGAATCCACGAACTTATCCTCGACCAAGGCCTTCAATTCGTCCGGGCTCATGGTCCGCGCGCCGAGGGTCTGGGCCGCAATGCTGACGGCCTCCTCCGTCTGCTTGACCCGCACGAAGAAAGCCGCGGTGACGTCCACCCGCATCCGGTCGCGGGTGATCAGGCTTTCACGCTCTCGCCGCACGACCTCGAGCTTGAGGGTGTTCATGTTGACCAGGACCCGCTCATGGAAGACCGGCAGCACGATCGCCCCGCCGTCCATGATGACGCGCTGGCCGCCGAGGCCGGTGCGGACAAAGGCGGTCTCCTTCGTAGAGCGCTTGTACAGCCGGGCAAAGACAATGCCGACCGCGAGTAACGAGATAAGCAGGATGGCTGCGAGGATCAGCAGTTCGAACAGGTTGCTCATGAATGGGTTTTCCTTGTATTTGCTTCGGGAGCGCCGCCGTGGGCGCCTAGATCAGGTCGGGATGGGGGTTCGCGATGCAGCGGTAGAAGGCGCCGGTCTTGCTGACGATAAGTACCTGAGCTCCTTCGGCAAAAACGTCAGCGTCCAGGTCTGGCTCCACCATCAGGTAGTGGCTGCGGCCGTGGGCGTCCCGCACCCGGGCCTGCGCGGCAAGGCCCTTCCGTGCGGAGCCGCCGATCACCACGCCGGTGCGTCCGAGCAGACTTTGTTCGCTGACGGCGCTCGTTTCGTCCCGCGGGACGATGTGGGCAATGAGGGTGCCGAGGGCACGCACCGTCGCCAGCCCTGCCGGTATGGCCAGCAGGGCGGCCGGGAGTGCCGGCACATAACCGCCGAGCAGTCCATGGGCCAGCATCTGCAGGCTGTAGCCGAAGAGCGCGTAACCGGCCAGGAAGAGCAGCAGCACCACGAGCGCCGGCACCTTGCCGATGTGCAGCCAGCCGAGCACGCGATCCAACCCGGTGTCGCCGTCGATATCGGGCTGCAGGTCGTTCAACCAATCGCTGGGGCTCATCGACAGCAGCATGCCCAAGCCTTCGAGCAGCGCGATACCGACGATCAGCGCGAATCCGACGCCGAAGGGCAGGGTCTCGGGCGCACTGAGCAGGCTCATGCCTTGCCCGCCTTCAGTTGGGCGATCCGCTCGGCGATGCGGTTTTCCCGCACCAATTCATCCAGAGCCTGGAGCTGAACGGCCTGCTCCAGACCATCGCTGCGGGTGAGCCCGTCAAGACCGGTCTGGCGTTCAAAGACCCGGTCGAAGGCTTCAGTGACGGCATCGATGCGCCTCGCGGCGGAAGTCCCGGCACCGGCGGCAACGGGCACCGCCGGGCTTCCCGCGGCCCGGCTCTTGCGGAACTGGGATAGGGCTTCCTGCATCTCGCGCTTCTTGGCCAGCAAGGCGGCTACGTAGCCCTGCAGTTCGCCCTCCTGCAGCAGATAGTCGCCGAGGGTGGCTTCAAGTACGGGCAACTGGGCTTCGATATCCAGCAAGCGGGCCACCGCGGCCTTCGCCAGGTCTTCCCGCCCGCTGGCCAGCGCCTCGTGACTTTGCGCCGTGAGTGCCGTGTGCTGGGCGTTGAGGCCGGTATGTCGCTGCTGGGAGAGATGACGGTTGGCGGACACCACCCCGAGTTCGTGGCGCACGTCGTCGATCACCGCATCGGCATCGCGGATCGACTGCTCCATCATCGCTTCGGGCGCCTTGTCTTCGATCCTGTCGAGAATCGCGTGCGCGCCGCCGGCAATCACCCGGCCGACCCGGGTTTTGAGGGAATCAGACATCGGTGAATCCTTTCAGAAGCTGGAGGTTGGTGACTAACTCGACTGTCTTGCCCAGGTGGCGCCGGACGACCGCAGGGTCATAGGCGGCGGCCTCAGGCGTAACCCCTTGCCGGAGCAGCGTTTCGCCCAGCCCGAAGACCCGGCGCACAAGTGCGTCTTCGAACTTTCTGGCATCCGCTTCTGTAGCCGGGGACTGGCTCATGACAAGCGCCAGCAAGGCGGTGAGGTGTTCCAGGAGCAGGCTCACAACTTCGGAGCGCGCTTCCATCTCGCTTTCGAGACGTACCAGCCCCTCGCGCAGACGCGTCGTCAGATCACGCGCCCAGGTATGCGCAGCCATGTAGTCGAGCGCGCCGTCATGCTGACGTTTGAGCTGGCCGAGCAGGACCCGCAACTTGTCGCTGTTGGTCGTTGCCCCGTCGATCTGCAGCTGAGCAAGCCAGACATACAGATCGCCGGGAATCCGAGCCGAAAGCGGCTCCATTGAAACTACCGATGCTTGACTCGCCATGGTGTTCGTCTTCAAGCGATTTCATATGCATACATATTCATGCAAATGAACTTTATTAGTCAACAAGCATATCCATTTCGGGATTGGACTATGCGTACTGCACCGGCTTCGTCGATGCAGTAATGACTGAGGCCCCCACAGCAGCCTTCGGGACGCCGTAGGTCACGAGCGTCTTCGTCTCTAAGCACGCCGGTGTCAATCAGGGTGTCCAGACATTCCTGCCCGTACGGCAGCACGCGGAGAGCCCCCGAAAGACCGATGCCGCGCTTGCGCTTGCGCTTGCTTGGTAGTCCTACCAAGAACTTGGTAACCTTACCAAATGCAGGATTCCAACCCCTCATCAACCGGCATCCGCCGCCGCATCCTCGACGCAGGCCTTGCCCTGCTGCGTGGGGAAGGCCTGTTCGCGCTGACGCAGCCGCGCATCGCCAAAGCGGCCGGCGTCAGCCAGAGTCATCTAACCTATTACTTTCCGACCCGTGACCGGCTGATGCTGGCAATCGCCGAGCACTCCGTCGAACAGGAACTCGGCCAGCTCGGCGGCGCTGCGGGCACCGACCCCAAGCTGGCGCTGGCGACGGCCATGCGCTTCCTGCCGCGGGTCAGGATGATGCTCGGCCTACTGGCTTCGGGCGACCGGGACCCGGACATCCGCCCCGAGTTCGCTCGCCTCGTCGCCTTCATGCGCAATGCCCTCGGCCAGGTTCTGATCCGCCTGGGCTACCGCCCGGACGCCCCCCAGGTGCTGGTCTTCCATGCCGCAGTGATCGGGCTGGCAATGATGAACCTGGGTCGCCAGAGCGCCGAGTCGGAGCAGGAGATCGACATCGGCCTCACTCAACTGCTGGCCCTCCTGCCCAGGCCGGACGAAGGAGACACCCCATGAAGCTCACCCGCAGCCCCCTGCTCCTCGCAATCCTCCTGTCCGCCTGCGGCAAAGCCCCCGACGCCGGCTTCCAGGGCTACGTGGAAGGCGAATACCTGTACCTGGCCGCCCCCCAGGCCGGCTACCTCAAATCCCTCGACAGCCCGCGGGGCAGCCGCGTGAATGCCGGGCAGCAGCTGTTCGCCGTCGCAGCCGATCCCGACAACCAGGCTCTCGCCGAGGCAGAGGCCCGCAGCGGCTCAGCGAAGGAAAAGCTGGAAAACCTCAAGGCACCGCGCCGGGCGCCGGAGATCGCCGCCCTCGAAGCCCAGCTGGCTTCCGCCGTCGCCGCCCGGCGCCTGGCCGACACCCAGCTCGCCCAGCAGGACGCCCTGTTCCGTCAGCGCTTCGTCGCTCAGGCCCGCGTGGACGAGGCCCGCGCCAATCGGGACCGTGCCGTCGCCGCCGTCGAGACGGCCCGCCAGCAGCTGGAAACCTATCGCCTGGCCCTTGGGCGCCAGGCCGAACTGCGCGGCGCCGAAGCAGATGTGCAGGCCGCTGCCGCCCAGGCCGCCCAACGGCGCTGGGCCGTCGAGCGCAAGACGGTTACCGCACCGGCCGTCGGCGAGATCGCCGAGACCTACTATCGCCCCGGAGAATGGGTGCCGGCCGGCGCGCCGGTGGCCAGCCTGTTGCCGGACACCCGGCGCCGGCTGCGCTTCTTCGTGCCGGAAACCGCGGTCGCCACACTGAAGCCCGGCCAGGCCGTAGAAGCCCGCTGCGATGCCTGCCCGACTCCGATTCGCGCCACCATCGACTTCATCGCGCCGCAGGCGGAATACACGCCGCCGGTCATCTACAGCCGCGGCAGCCGCGAAAAGCTGGTCTTCCGCGTCGAGGCCGCGCCCGCCGCCGAACAGGCCGCCAGCCTGCGCCCTGGGCTACCGGTGGACGTCAGCCTGGCCGGACACTGACATGGACGAACTGGTCATCGACGTTGCCGGACTCAACAAGCATTTCGGCGACAAGCACGTGGTGCGCGACCTCGGCCTGCAGGTCCGCAAAGGCGAAATCTACGGTTTCCTCGGCCCCAACGGCAGCGGCAAGACCACCTCGATCCGCATGCTGTGCGGCCTGCTAACGCCGGACAGCGGCAGCGGCACCTGCCTGGGCCTGGACGTGCTGACGGACAGCGCCGCCATCAAGCGCCAGGTCGGCTACATGACCCAGAAGTTCTCCCTGTGGGACGACCTCAGCATCGTCGAGAACCTGGACTTCGTCGCCCGCATGTTCGGCATGCCGGACCGACGTGAGGCTGTAGATCGGGCCATCGACGAACTGGGCCTCGGTGGGCGCCGCAAGCAGCTCGCCGGCACCCTCTCCGGCGGCTGGAAGCAGCGCCTGGCCCTGGCCAGTTGCCTGCTCCACCGGCCGCGCCTGCTGCTCCTCGACGAACCCACCGCCGGCGTCGACCCGAAGGCCCGCCGCGACTTCTGGGAAGAGATCCACCGCCTGTCCGCCGCCGGCATCACCATCCTGGTATCCACCCACTACATGGACGAGGCCGAGCGCTGCCACCGCCTGGCCTATATCGCCTACGGCAACCTGCTGGCCTCCGGTACCGCCGACGAGGTCGTCGCCAATTGCCAGCTCAACACCTGGGAGATCGCCGGCGACGGCATCCACGGGCTTGCCGAACGCCTGCGCCAACTACCCGGCGTGGACCTGGTGGCCAGCTTCGGCACGGCCCTGCACGTTAGCGGCACGGATGCAGCACGGCTCGCCGCCAGCCTGGAGGCCATGCAGAAGGAAACGGGCCTGGCCGTCACACCGGTCGCCCCGTCCCTCGAAGACGCCTTCATCCACCTGATGCAACACACCGCCGACCCGTTGGGGAACTGACACCGTGGCCCGCTTCTCCTTCTCCCGCTGGCTTGGCATCCTGATCAAGGAATTCATCCAGCTCCGCCGCGACCGCCTGACCTTCGGCATGATCGTCGGCATCCCGATCATCCAGTTGATGCTGTTCGGCTTCGCGATCAACTCCGACCCCAAGCACCTGCCCACCGCGGTGGTGATGGCCGATCCCGGCCCCTTCTCCCGCGCCTGGGTGGCCGCCATGCGCAACAGCGACTACTTCGCCATCGTCGGCAGCGTAGACGAACGCCAGGCCACCGCCCTGCTGGATCGCAGCGAAGTACAGTTCGTCGTCACCTTCCCGCCCGGCTTCAACCGCGACCTGGTGCGTGGCAAGCCGCCCACGCTGCTCGTCGAGGCCGACGCTACCGACCCGATGGCCACCGGCGGCGCCATCTCGGTGCTCAACAAGCTCGGCGCCGAAGTCTTCGCCGCCGACCTGCCCGGCCTGCAGCCACCTGCCAGTCAGCTCGTGGACCTGCGCATCCACCGCCGCTACAACCCGGAAGGCGTCACCGCCTACAACATCGTGCCCGGCCTGATGGGCGTGATCCTGACGATGACCATGGTGCTGATGACCGGCCTGGCGATGACCCGCGAACGGGAACGGGGCACCTTCGAAAACCTGCTCGCCACTCCGGCTACGCCGCTGGAGGTGATGACCGGCAAGATCGTGCCCTACATCCTGATCGGGCTGATCCAGGTCACGCTGATCCTGCTCGCCGCACGCTGGATCTTCGACGTGCCGATGTACGGCAACCTGCTGCTGCTCTACGGCGTGGTGCTGGTCTTCATCTGCGCCAATCTGACCCTCGGCATCACCTTCAGCTCCATTGCGCGCAACCAGTTGCAGGCGATGCAGATGACCTTCTTCTTCTTTCTGCCGTCGATGCTGCTGTCCGGCTTCATGTTCCCCTTCCGCGGCATGCCGGAATGGGCCCAGACCATCGGCAACGTCCTGCCGCTGACCCATTTCCTGATACTGGTGCGTGGCATTCTTCTCAAAGGCAACGACATCAACATGCTGTGGGCGCAGATCTGGCCTATTCTCGCCTTCATGGCGGGGGTGCTCACCATCGGCCTGAAGACTTTCCGCAAGACGCTGGACTGAGAACAGGGCGTCAACAACCGCAAATCCGCGTTAATGGATCAGATAAATGTTTCATAATGCTGAACTTGGCAGGATCACTGTGGCCTGCCCCGTTTTTGCCGAATCATGACCACCCGCACCCGATCCGCCCCCGCAGAAGCCGCGTCGTCCTCCATGACAGAACTGAAGTCGTATTCGCTGCCCGAGCTCGAAGAACTCGCGGAGCAGATCAAAGCCGCAATCCTCAAGCGGGAACAGGAAGAACAGGAAGCCGCCCGGCGCCAAGCCGAAGAGGCTGAACGCGCTGCACGGGCCGCCGAGGAAGAAGTCGCCCGCCTGGCAGCGGAAGCCGCCGCAAAGGCCGCGGCCGAAGCGGAAGAAAAGGCCCGCGCCGCGGTCGCCGCCAGGGAGCGCAAGCAGGCCGCCGAAAAAGCCCGCCGCGAAGCCGCGGAAGCCAAGGCACAGGCCGAAGCGCAAAAAGCGAAAGAGGCTGCACAGGCGGAAATCTCTTTTGTGGAGGCCACCCCGCCGGCTCAACCTGAAGTAGCAGTGCCGCAGGTGCGCTTCATGCATCCCTCCAACCGCGCCCTCACCTGGTCCGGCGATGGCCCCAAGCCCGACTGGGTCAATGCCTGGCTGGCCACCGGCGGCACGCTGTACGCCCTCGAAGTCGCCGCCGAGAAACTCGCACCCAAGCCCATTCCGGCCAGCCTCCGACCGCGCTGAGAACCGATCGCCGAGGCCGTGCCGGCCGCTGTGCCGGCACCCGTGCCGTCAGGCCGACGGTAACTGCACGATGCGGGCGCGCTTGAGCGCCTTCTGCAGGATCTTGAACACGTCGCCGTCGAAAGCCGGCCGGGCGGTTTCCAGCAGCGCGAACACCGCCGCCTCGTCCTTCGCCGTGCCCAGATAGCACCAGTTGTCCACCACGTGCACCGCCGTGCCCTCGCGGATACCCACCGGGCCGGGATGCGGCCAGGCCTCTACCTTCAGTTTCTGCAAGGCCATCATCAGGCGGGCGGTGTGCATCGCCTGGCTTTCGCCCCCAACGCAGACGCCGCGGCAGCGCTTCAGCTGGTAGCCGAAACAGGGCTGACCGGGCGGCTGCTTCTCGAGGCCGAGGCAGACCTGGCACAGCTTGTGTTCTTCGGCCAGGCCGCGCAGCGTGCGCAGCGCCGTTGCGCGGCTGCCGAAAAAACCGAACAGGTCATCACCCCAGTTCTCCGCCAGATCACGCGCGTACACCAGTTCGGGGCGCCGACCGCCCTCGCCATCACCCACCAGCCGCCATGCGCACAGGTCGGACTGGCGGCGAAGGCGGCGGTTATGGAGAGGCTGGCGACTCTTCACCAGCGAAGCCTCAAGCAGCAGCGCCTCGATCTCGCCCGCCGTCTCTATCCACTCGATGCGCCGCAACTGCTGGGACAGGGCCATCTCCTTGGCGTTGCGACGGTCGGCGCTGAAGTGGGACAGCACCCGCGTGCGGATGTCCTTGCTCTTGCCCACATACAGCGGCAGGTCGTTCTCGCCGAAAAAGAGATACACACCGGGCCGCTCAGGCAGCTCGTCAAGGACGGACTCGTCCAGCTGCGGCGGCACCGACGGCCGGCCGGTCAGCCGCGCGATCTCGGCGTCGATCCGCCCTTCGTCGAAATGCCCGTGGATGTGCTGCCAGAACTGCCAGATCAGCTGGGCATCGGCCAGCGCCCGATGGCGCTCGCCGACCCGCAGGCCGTGCCGCTCGATCAGGCTGTCGAGGCCGTGGCGCTTGTGCTCCGGATACAAAGCCCGCGACAGCTTGACGGTGCACAGCACCGGCGGCCGCAGCGCCAGCCCGGCCCGCTCGAAGGCGTTGCGCAGATAACCGTGATCGAAGCGCGCGTTGTGGGCAATGAACAGGCGCCCGTCGAGACGCGCATGGATTTCCGCGGCCACCTCGGCAAAGCGCGGCGCATCCGCCACCATCTCGTTGCTGATGCCGGTCAGGCGGGTGATGAACTCCGGGATGCGGCTGGACGGGCGGATCAGCTGCGACCACTCCCGCACGCCGTCCTCATCCACCTCGACGATCCCGACCTCGGTGATCCCCTCTTCGGTAGCCGCACCACCATTGGTCTCGATATCGACGAAGGCCAGCCCGCGCCAGCGTCCGTTGGCAAGCTGCACCGGGTCAGCCCCGGCGCCAGCCGCCCGGCCGGCGGCGGGGCGCCGCGTCCTCTTCGGCGGGCTTGGCCTTCGGCATCAGCAGGTTCTTGCCGCCGACCGACTTGGACGCCTGGTGGGCGCGCACGGCCTCGGCGACCTGCTCCTCCTGCATGACGATGGACGGGGTCTTCTCCGCCGGCTCGTATTCGGAGAGCTTTTCCCGCAGCAGGAAGATCCGCTCGGCGGTGTCGGCCTTCTTCGGCAGACGATGCACGAGCTGCAGACCCGCCTCCGTCAGCGTGTAACGGCCATCCACCTCGACGATCAGGTCGTGAGTCGCGAAGCGGCGGAAGGCCTCGGCCCAGCGCGCCTCGGAACCAACACCACCATCGAGCAGATCCGCAGCCGCGACGATCTCGACCATGTCGGCCGGCCTCCGTTTGGTGGCAAGCAGCATGGACAAGAGCAGGAGTGCATCGACATCTTGGACTGGATACATGGGTGACCTTTACAAAAAAGAAGTGAAAACCGGAAGGCACCGACACCCCGAGCGAACTCAATGGGCACCCTGCATTTCACTACCGGTCAGCTGCGCACGCAAAATGTAAAAAAGGCCCAAGCTTTCACTCGGGCCTTTTCACGAATTCTTGTGGTGGAGGGGGAAGGATTCGAACCTTCGAAGGCAGTGCCGTCAGATTTACAGTCTGATCCCTTTGACCGCTCGGGAACCCCTCCACGGGGAGCTGCTTATAAAAACGCCAGCAATCCGTGTGCTGTTGGCATTCTTGAAACTTTGGTGGACCGAATGAGGATCGAACTCACGACCTCCGCATTGCGAACGCGGCGCTCTCCCAGCTGAGCTATCGGCCCACGCGAAGCGCGCATTATAGCGAACTTGAGCGCAGATGCAAATGCTTCGCGTGCGTTCAGGTCTCGTCGTCTTCGCCGGAGCCCACCGCGGCACGCCCGAGGCGATCGATCACCGCCCCCCACGCCGCCTCGTCCGGCAAGGCTTCGACAAGGATGCGGACGGCCGGGGATTCGTCGAGGCTGCGCAGCGCTGCATACAGATCGTGGCCGTAGCCAGCCGAGTCGGCGGGCGCTGCGATCCAGATCACGCCGACCGGTAGATCGGCCGGTGCAGGCCTGCGTGCCAGCACTGCGTCGCCGGCCTGCAGGCGGGCGGAAATGCTCTCCGCCGGCACCAGTTCCAGCGGCGTCCGCGGCGCATAGTGGGCTGCGAGGGCACCGGACACGCGCGGCGCCGCGTCGGGCTGCGCTTCCTCGCCGCGCAGGCGCGGGCGGCGCCCGATGACGCGGGCAATGTCGTCCACGCCGATGGCACCCGGACGCAGGATCACCGGCACGTCCCGCGACAGGTCGAGGATGGTAGATTCCAGACCCACCTCGCAGGCACCGCCGTCGAGGATCATGGCGACGCGATCGCCCAGTTCCTGACGCACATGTTCGGCGGTGGTCGGACTGATCCGTCCGAAACGGTTGGCCGACGGCGCGGCGATGCCGGAGCCGAAGGCCCGCAGCAACTCCAGCGCCACCGGATGGTTGGGCACCCGCAGGCCGACGGTGTCCTGTCCGCCGGTGACCACGTCGGGCACGCCCTCTTCCTTCTTCAGGATCAGGGTCAACGGCCCCGGCCAGAAGGCGCGTGCCAGCGCGATCGCTTCTTTCGGGATGTCGCGCGCCCAGATCGTGAGCTGTTCCGCGTCGGGTAGATGGACGATCAGCGGATGGTCGGCCGGACGTCCCTTGGCAGCGAAGATCCGCGCGGCCGCATCGGGGTTCAGCGCGTCGGCACCGAGGCCATAGACCGTCTCGGTCGGCAGTGCGACCAGTTCGCCCTGGCGCAGCAGTTCGACTGCGCGCCGGATATCATCGCCCATCGCCATCGCTGCTTACTCGTCGCGGATGCCGATGGCCGCACGGGCTGCCATGGCCTTGGCCAGCACCTCGACGGGGTCGTCGCCGACCACCGTGAAGTGGCCCATCTTGCGGCCGTGGCGGGCCTGGTGTTTGGCATACAGATGCAGACGCAGGCCGGGCACGGCGTGCAGCAGGGACCAGTCCGGCTCCCGGTAGCGGCCTTGCGGCGAACCGCCTTCGTACCACAGCTCGCCGAGCAGGTTCACCATCACCGATGCGCTGTGCTGGCGCGCCTCGCCGAGGGGCAGACCGCAAAGGGCACGGACCTGCTGCTCGTACTGGCTGGTGACGCAGGCGTCGATGGTGTGGTGGCCGCTGTTGTGCGGGCGCGGCGCCATTTCGTTTACGTAAAGCTCGCCGCGGGACACGAAGAACTCCACCGCCAACGTGCCGATGAAGCCCAGCCGCTCGGCGATGCGCTCGGCGTATTCCTGGGCCGAATCCCGCTGGCAGGCAGAAGTCCGTGCCGGCGCGATGGACACGTCGAGAATGCCGCGGCTGTGCTGGTTCTCGACGGTCGGGAAGCATTTGACCTTGCCGTCCTCGTCGCGGGCCAGCACCACCGACACTTCATAGTCGAGGCTCAGCATGCGTTCCAGCACGCAGGGCTCACCCTTGAACTGACGGAACGCGGCCAGCGCCTCGGCGGCATTGGCGACGCGGGCCTGGCCCTTGCCGTCGTAGCCGAAGCGCGCGACCTTGAGGATCGCCGGATAGAGGCCGGCGTCCGCCACAGCGATATCGGCTTCCGCCTGGATCACCGCGAATGGGCCATGGGGCAGTCCGTTGTCGCGCAGGAAGGATTTTTCCGCGATGCGGTTCTGGCACACCGCCACCGCCGCCGCGCCGGGACGAACCGGCACGAACTTGGCCAGGTAGTCGAGGGTCGCCGCTGGCACGTTCTCGAACTCGGTGGTCACCGCGGCACAGGCCTCGGCGAGCTGGTCGAGGGCAGCGAAATCGTCGTAACCGGCCTGCAGGTGGCGGTCGGCGATCAGGCCGGCCGGGCTGTGGGGATCGGGGTCGAGGACCCACACCTTGTAGCCCATCTCGTGGGCCGCAGCGACAAAGAAGCGGCCGAGCTGGCCGCCGCCGAGCATGCCGAGGGTGGCGGGCGGAAGAATCATCGTTTCAATCCTGCGAAATCAGACCGGGTCGAGGGTCATCGCCAGCACGCTGGCGGTCTGTTCGGCGCGGAAGGCTTCGAGCTTGTCGGCCAGCACCGCGTCGGTACCGGCCAGCAGCGCCACCGCGAACAGGCCCGCGTTGGCGGCCCCCGCCTCGCCGATGGCGAAGGTGGCGACCGGAATGCCCTTCGGCATCTGCACGATGGACAGCAGCGAGTCCTTGCCCGACAGCGCCTTCGACTGCACCGGCACGCCCAGCACTGGCAACGTCGTCTTGGCGGCGATCATGCCCGGCAGGTGGGCGGCGCCACCGGCGCCGGCGATGATCGCCCGCAGGCCGCGCTCGCGGGCCTGCTCCGCGTATTCGAACATCAGGTCGGGGGTGCGGTGGGCCGAGACCACGCGGGCCTCGAAGGGCACGCCGAAATCCTTCAGAACCTTGGCGGCGGCCTGCATGGTGGGCCAATCGGAATTGGAGCCCATGACGATGCCGATGACGGGTTGTTGCTCGCTCATTGTTCAGGCCTTCCGGGCTGCACGGGTCGCCGACTCGACGGTATTGGCGAGCAGCATGGTGATGGTCATGGGGCCGACGCCACCGGGCACCGGGGTGATCGCGCCGGCCACGTCCTTGGCGGATTCGAAATCCACGTCGCCACACAGCTTGCCGTCCGGCAAACGGTTGATGCCC
The DNA here is from genome assembly GCF_056724025.1 of Zoogloea sp. JDB1. NCBI lineage: Bacteria > Pseudomonadati > Pseudomonadota > Betaproteobacteria > Rhodocyclales > Zoogloeaceae > Zoogloea > Zoogloea sp. JDB1. Next base: position 2,614,113 of record NZ_CM161496.1, on the reverse strand, counting down.
ACGTCGATGACGACCGCACCGGGCTTGACCATGTCGCCGGTGACGAACTTCGGCTTGCCGATGGCGGCCACCAGGATGTCGGCGCGGCGGGTGTGGAAGTTGAGGTCGCGGGTGCCCGAGTGGCACACCGTGACAGTGGCGCCGACAGCGGTGAGAAGCATCGCCATCGGCTTGCCAACGATGTTGGAGCGGCCGATCACCACGGCCTCGGCACCGCGCAGCGGCACATCGATGCTCTTCAGCATTTCCATCACGCCATTCGGCGTACACGGCACAAAGGCCTCCTGGCCCTGGGACAGGCGGCCGACGTTCTCGGCGTGAAAACCATCCACGTCCTTCTCGACGGAAATGGCCTCTAGAACGGCCTTCTCGTCGAAATGCTTGGGCAGCGGCAGCTGCACCAGGATGCCATGCACCGACGGATCGGCGTTGAGCTCGGCGATCTTGCCGAGCACATCAGCCGGAGCGGCATCCTGCGGGTATTCGAACTTGAGGGACTTGATGCCGGCCTTCTCGCAGCCGGCCACCTTGTTGCGGACGTACACGGCGGAAGCGGGATCGCCGCCCACCAGGATCACCGCGAGACAGGGCTGGGTGCCCTGGGCGGTCAGTTCAGCCGCCTTCGCGGCGAGTTCTCCGCGCAGTTTTGCGGAAAGCGCGTTGCCATCGATAATGCGAGCCGTCATGCCGCTGCCCCTCAGGAAAAACCCGTGAGTTTACCATGGCTTGCGCTGGGGGCGAATTCGGGTTTCGAATAGCTGCGTAAAGCGTCACGAGAACATGCCCGCGTGGAAGCATCCCCCGCGGACTTGCTGACGGCTGACGGCCACAGGCATCCCTGCCCTGCAGCCAGACTCAGCTCCGATTCACCTCGACGGCCATCACGTTCTGCACCAGCTCAGCCAGGGACTGGGCGGCCATCTTTTCCATCACGCGGGCGCGATGGACCTCGACGGTCTTGATGCTGATCCCCAGCACGTCGGCGATCTGCTTGTTGAGCTTGCCGGCAATGATCAGCTCCAGCACCTCGCGCTCCCGCTGGGTGAGCTGGTCGAGACGGCGTGCCACCTCCGCATCCTGGCGGCGACGGGCGCGGCTCTCCTCCTCCTTGGCCAGGCACTGGGTGACGAGGCGCAGCAGCTCGGCGTCGTTGAACGGCTTCTCGATGAAATCCACCGCCCCTTTCTTGAGGGCGGCCACAGCCATCGGCACGTCGCCGTGGCCGGTGATGAAGATGATCGGCAGCGTGCAGTACTGGGCGCGCAGGCGCTCGTGCAACTCCAGTCCGCTCATGCCGGGCATGCGCACGTCGAGCAGCAGACAACCGTTGAACTCCGGCCGCCAGGCGCGCAGGAAGTCTTCGGCGGACGCGAAGGCCTCGACCTTGAAACCCTGCGATTCGAGCAGCCAGACCAGGGAGTCGCGCAGGGCTTCGTCGTCATCCACCAGGTAGATGATCTGTTCAGGCGTCGAGGCTGGCGGTTTCACGGGTGGTCTCCAAAGGCAAGGTGAAGCGGAAGATACATCCTCCCGCGGGGTTGGCGTCTACCCATAGACGCCCTTCATGGAATTCGACGATGGAACGGCAGATGTTGAGCCCCATGCCCATGCCTTCCGACTTGGTGGTGTAAAAGGGCGTGAACAGCCGCTCCCGCGCCTCGTCGGAAAGCCCGGGGCCATGGTCGGCGATCTCCACCTCCACCTGATCGTGCTCTACACAATGGGCCGACACGATCAGCACACGTTCCTCGGCAGGCGTGTCGCGCATCGCCTCGATACCGTTCTTGACCAGGTTGAGTACCACCTGCTCGACCATCACCGCGTCGACGAACACCGGTGGCAGGTCATGTGGCAGCTGGTTCAGCACCTGCGCACCGTGGCGACGGGCGTCCACCTCGAGGAAGCCGATCGCGTCGTCCACGATGCCCGCCAGGGACACCGGCGCGCGGCGCGGCTCGCTCTTGCGCACGAACTCGCGCACCCGGCGGATGATCTTGCCGGCGCGCTCTGCCTGAGCGCTGGCCTTCTGCATCGCGGTGAGGATGTCCTCGCGCCGGTATTCGCCGGATTGCAGCCGATTGACGCAGCCCATCGAGTAATTGGCGATGGCCGCCAGCGGCTGGTTGAGCTCGTGTGCCAGGGTGGACGCCATCTCGCCCATCGTGATCAGGCGCGAGGTGCGTTGCAGGCGCTCCTGCTGCGCGCGGTTCTCCTCGTCCACGCGCTTGCGGTCGGTGACGTCGGTGGCGATCGCCATGCGCACCACGCGGGCGTCCACCCAGCGGATGGCGCGCTCGCGGATGTGGTACCAGCGCCCCGACAGCGCGTTGCGCAGCTCGCCGTCGTACAGCTCGCGGGGCACGTGATCCAGCGTCAGGCGGCGCGGATCGACGTCGTACCACTGGGTATCCGGCGGCGTCGGCAGGCCGTAGCGCCCGACCCGCTGGCCGACCGCATCGAAGCCGTAGATGCTCTTGAAGGCCCGGTTGGCGAAAAGGATCTCGTCATTGGCCGCGTCGGCCACGTACACCGCCGCATCGAGACCGTCGAGCACCGCCACGAAACGTTCGTGGGCCGCCTCCAACTCAGCGCGCACCCGCTTCGGCTCGGTGATGTCGGTGATGGAGGCCATCCAGCCGGTCTGCCGCCCTTCTCCGTCGATCAGCGGCGACAGGTAGAAGCGCGTATCCAGACGCTGTCCGTTCTTGCGCCGGATGCGCATCTCGAAGCCGGTGTTCGGCGCGTTGCCGGCGAGGGTCAGCTCCAGATTGCGCTGCAGCGGATCGTAGCTGTCCTTCGGCCAATAGGGAAAAGGCGCCCGCGAGCCGACCAACTCCTCCCGCGACCAGCCGGTCATGCGGCAGAAGGCCGGGTTCACATAGATGATCTCGCCGTTCAGGTCGATGGCGCGCAGACCGGTGACCAGGGACTCCTCCATCGCCTGGCGGAACGCGTACTCGGCGCGCAGCGCCTCCTCGGCAGCCTTGCGCCCGGTGATGTCGTGGGCGACGGCGTACATCAGCTTTTCCTCGGGAACCGAATTGACGCTCCAGGCCAACCACTTGTAGCTGCCGTCGGCACAGCGGCAGCGGTTCTCGAAGGCCCCCGGCGTACCCGACGCGAGGCTGCGCAAGTGCTCGATGGTCTCGGCCACGTCCTCGGCGTGGATGAAGTCGAGGAAGGAGCGCCCGGGCAAGTCGTCCGGGCGATGGCCGAGGATCCGCTCGAAGGCCGGATTGCTGCGCCGGAACTCCCCGTCCAGGCTGAGGATCGCCAGCATGTCGAGGGACAGGTTGAAGAGGCGGTCGCGCTCCTTCTCGACGCGCACGCGGCGGCGCATGTGGGCCCGCAGCAGCCACAGGCTCCACAGCACGAACACCGACAGCCCGACGATGACGATGATCGGGAAGCCTTTCGGCAGATCGCTGGCCACGTGATAAGCCGTCGCCTGCAGGGACAGGCCGTTGCCCGGCGGATCGAGTTCCACCGAGAAGGCCAGGCTCTCGTCGAGGGGATGGACCGCCGAGTTCATGCCCAGCACTTCGCCCTCCGGGCCGGTGAAGGCCAGGCGGTACTTCTCGCCAAACCAGCTCGGCACCAGGTGCGTGACCATACGCTCGATGGAATACACCGCGATGATCGCGCCCAGCGGGGTCCGCCCCTGCTGCACCGGCACATAGACTTCCAGCACCGCCATGTTGCGGCCGTTCACGTAGGCCTCGCCATACACCGGCCGCCCCACTTCCCAGGCCCGCGCCAGCACCGCCGCCTGGGTGCCGGACAGCGCATCGCCGACCAACCAGTCAGTGGTATCGAAGGGGGCGGTCCATTTGACGCGCTGCCCGCCGGCCACCCACACCACGTTGACCAACTCAGGATTGTTGGCAATGTGCTGGTTGGCCCGCACCTGGAAGGCGTCGGCATCCAGCGTGCCCGCCGCCAGCTCGCGGGACAGCTGGGACAGGAACTCCTCGGTGCCCTGCATGTGCAGGCGCATCGTCTGTTCGGCCCACTGAACGTCGCGCGCCAGCGCGTTGCTCTGCGTCTCGCGCTCCTGGTGCTGCAGCGTCCACACGATGACCAGCATGGCCAGCGCGAACACCAGCACGGCAATGTAAGGCGCCGTCCAGTACCAGTCGGCACGGGGCAGCGCGGAAGATCGAGACTTGTTCGGCATTTGCCTTTCATCCTGCTAGGGTCCGCCAAGGCCGGGCATCCGGGCTTACCCTAACCGGGCAGCCCTTGCCCCTTCAGGCACGGCAGGCCGGATGCTACGGGTTTTCACCAATACCCGCCCCCCAGGCGACGGAATAGCTTGCAGCGTTCATCCGCAGCGACTTGCAACAACACCTACAACGACAGGCGGAGACACCCTTGCTTCGAATCGTGCGCCTGGCCGGCATCGCCGCCCTCAGCCTGACTGCGCTGTGCGCCAGCGCAGTCGAACCGATCAAGGTCGGCGTGTCCGGCCCCTTCACCGGTGGCTCGAATCCGATGGGTATCGCCATGCGCGATGGCATCCGCCTGGCCGCGCAGGAGATCAACGAAGGCGGCGGCATCCTCGGCCGGCCAATCCAGCTGATCGAACGGGACGACGAAGCCCTCCCCGAACGCGGCGCCCAGGTCGTCCAGGAACTGATCAACCGGGAGCGCGTGATCGCCGGCCTCGGCATCGTCAATACCGGCGTCGCACTGGCCAGCCAACGCTTCTACCAGCAGGCCCACATCCCGATGATCACCTCGGTGGCCACCGGCTCGATCATCACCAAGCAGTTCCTGCCCCCCCAGTACCCGGACAACTATATCTTCCGCGTGTCGGCGCCGGACTCCATCCAGGCCGCGATGATCGTCGAGGAAGCGGTCGAGCGGCGCCACCTGCGCCGGCTGGCGATCTTCCACGACAGCACAAATTATGGCCAGCTCGGCCGCGAGGACCTGGAACGGGCCCTTGAACGCCACGGCATCAAGCCGGTCGCCATCGAGCGTTTCAACATCCGCGACGTAGACATGACGCCGCAGCTGACCCGTGCCCGCGCCGCCGGCGCGGAAGGCATCCTCACCTACGGCCTCGGCCCAGAGCTCGCCCACCTTGCCAACGGCATGGTGCGGATCGGCTGGAAAGTGCCGCTGGTCGGCAGCTGGGCGCTGGCCATGTCGAACTTCATCGACAATGCCGGCCCCAACGCCGAGGGCACCCGCATGCCACAGACCTTCATCCAGGAAGGCGAGACTCCGCGGCACAAACGCTTCATCGAACGCTACCGCAAGACCTTCGGCGTGGAGCGCATTCCGGTGGCGCCGGCGGCCGCCCAGGGTTATGACTCCATGCTGCTCCTCGCCGCCGCCATCCGCCAGGCGCGCAGCACCGAAGGCCACCGCCTGCGGGAGGCGCTGGAATCGCTGCAGGAACATGTGGAGGGCATCGTCATGGTATATGATCGCCCCTTCTCCAAGACCGACCACGAGTCCATCGACTCGACGCGCATCCCGGTCATGGGGGAAGTACGCAACAGACAAGTGGTCTTCGCCTATGACGAAGACCGGAAGCGGGACGCGTTTCACAAATGATCCCGCCACGCGGAACACCCATTTCCGCAAGCGGCCGGGGGTTTTCTCCCTCCCTCCCTCGCCCCCGGCCGTTTTTTTTCCTCAATCCGTCGAATGAAGCTTCGCCGGCCGGTGCCCTCGGGCCCGGCTGGCGGTAAGCCTTGCGGACACCCCCTGATGTCCGCGTTCCTGCTCTTCGCCAATCCACATCAGCGTTGTTCCGCATGGGCTCGATCGCGCCCGTATTCCGTCCACCGCGCCCCGCCGCACGCGGGAAAAGCAAAAATTTACTCAGACTAGAAGCTCGCCCTTATTGCACATTGCGATAGATCGTTTTATATTGCGAAAAATCAGGACCGCGATCCGGTCCGCGCAGGTTTGCAGTGAAGCCCCGCTGTCGCCACCCGCGACGGCTATCCACAACCCGCAAGTCATGAGGAGACAAGACCATGGCCGCGAATACGCAAAACATCCTGGCTGACATCGATGCCCAGGAAACCAAGGAATGGCTGGACGCGCTCGAAGCAGTCGTCGCACAGGAGGGCTCCGAGCGGGCTCACTTCCTGATCGAGAAGCTGATCGAAGCCGGGCGTGAGGAAGGGATCGACATCCCCTACTCGGCCAACACCCAGTACATCAACACCATTCCGGCCGACCAGCAGCCCAAGTACCCGGGCGACCCGGACATGGAGATCAAGCTCCATTCCTACATCCGCTGGAATGCCATGGCCATGGTCGTGCGCGCCAACAAGCACACCAACGTCGGCGGCCACATCGCCTCGTTCGCTTCGGCCGCCGCCCTCTATGACGTCGGTTTCTCCCACTTCTGGAAGAGCGTCGACCACGAAAGCGGTGGTGACCTGATCTTCTTCCAGGGCCACTCGGTGCCGGGCGTCTACTCCCGCGCCTACATGCTGGGCCGCCTGTCCGACGAGCAGATGGACAACTTCCGCCAGGAAACCGACGGCAAGGGCATCTCGTCCTACCCGCACCCCTGGCTGATGCCGGACTTCTGGCAGTTCCCCACCGTCTCCATGGGCCTCGGCCCCCTGTGTGCGATCTACTCCGCGCGCTTCATGAAGTACCTCGCCAGCCGCGGCCTGATCGACGCCGCCAAGGCCGAGCAGCGCAAGGTGTGGGCCTTCCTGGGTGACGGCGAGACCGACGAGGTCGAGTCCCTCGGCGCCATCGGCATGGCCGCCCGCGAGAAGCTGGACAACCTGATCTTCGTGATCAACTGCAACCTGCAGCGCCTGGACGGCCCGGTGCGCGGCAACGGCAAGATCATCCAGGAACTGGAAGCCGAATTCCGCGGCGCCGGCTGGAACGTCATCAAGCTGATCTGGGGCACCCACTGGGACGCCCTGCTCCAGCGCGACACGAAGGGCATCCTCAAGAAACGCATGATGGAATGCGTGGACGGTGAATATCAGACCTTCAAGGCCAAGAACGGCACCTACGTCCGCGAGCACTTCTTCAACACGCCCGAACTGAAGGAACTCGTCGCCGACTGGACCGACGACGACATCTGGCAACTGAACCGCGGCGGCCACGATCTGTTCAAGATCTTCTCCGCCTACAAGGCCGCCTCCGAGCACAAGGGCCAGCCGACCCTGATCCTCGCCAAGACCATCAAGGGCTTCGGCATGGGCCAGTCCGGTGAGGCGATGAACATCTCCCACCAGCAGAAGAAGCTCGACATCGAATCGATCAAGCGCTTCCGCGACCGCTTCGGCCTGCCGGTGCCCGACGACCAGCTCGCCGAACTGCCCTACCTGAAGTTCCCGGAAGACTCCGCCGAATACAAGTACATGCGCGACCGCCGCATGGAACTGGGCGGTTTCCTGCCCAGCCGCCGCCGCAAGGCCGACGCGCTGCCGGTGCCGGCTCTCGACACCTTCGGCGCGCTGCTGAAGGCCTCCGGCGAAGGCCGCGAGCTGTCCACCACGATGGCCATCGTGCGCATCATGAACACCCTGCTGAAGGACAAGCAGATCGGCAAGAACATCGTCCCGATCGTGCCTGACGAGTCCCGCACCTTCGGCATGGAAGGCATGTTCCGCCAGTACGGCATCTGGAACCAGCAAGGCCAGAACTACGTTCCGGAAGACCATGACCAGCTCATGTTCTACAAGGAAAGCGTCACCGGCCAAGTGCTGCAGGAAGGCATCAACGAAGCCGGCTCGATGGCCGACTGGATCGCCGCCGGCACCGCCTACAGCGTGCATGGCGTGCAGACGATCCCGTTCTACATCTTCTATTCGATGTTCGGCCTGCAACGCACCATGGACCTGTGCTGGGCGGCTGCCGACCAGCGCACCCGCGGCTTCCTGATCGGCGGTACCGCCGGCCGCACCACGCTGAACGGCGAAGGCCTGCAGCACGAGGACGGCCACAGCCAGCTCCTCGCCAACATGATTCCCAACTGCATCAGCTACGACCCGACCTTCCAGTACGAAGTCGCCGTGGTCGTGCAGGACGGCATGCGCCGCATGTTCGCCGAGCAGGAGGATGTCTACTACTACATCACCGTGATGAACGAGAACTACGAGCACCCGGAAATGCCCGCTGGTGCCGAAGCCGACATCATCAAGGGGATGTACGCCTTCCGTAAGGGCGGCGAAGGCGCGCTGCGCGTCCAGCTGCTGGGCTCCGGCACGATCTTCAACGAAGTCATCGCCGCCGCCGACCTGCTGAAGAACGACTGGGGCGTCGAGGCCGACATCTGGGGTTGCCCGAGCTTCAACGAACTGGCCCGTGACGGCCAGGACGCCAGCCGCTGGAACCTGCTGCACCCGCTCGAGGCCCCGCGCAAGTCCCACGTCGAACAGAAGCTCGAAGGCGCCGTCGGCCCGGTCATCGCCGCCACCGACTACGTCAAGCTGTTCGCCGAGCAGATCCGTCCCTTCGTCAAGAACCCCTACATCACGCTGGGCACCGACGGTTTCGGCCGCTCCGACACCCGCGAGAAGCTGCGCCACTTCTTCGAAGTGGACCGCCACTGGGTCACCCTGGCAGCCCTCAAGGGCCTGGCCGACGAGGGCAAGATCGACCGCGACAAGGTTGCCGCCGCACTGGTCAAGTACAACCTTGACCCGTCCAAGCCGACCCCCCTGTCCGTCTGATCGCCGAGGAGTACAAACATGAGCCAACTCATCGAAGTCAAAGTCCCCGACATCGGCGATTTCTCCGACGTGCCGGTGATCGAACTGTTCGTCAAGGTCGGTGACACCATCAAGGTGGACGACGCCATCGCCACCCTGGAGTCCGACAAGGCCACGATGGACGTCCCGTCCTCCGCCGCCGGCGTCGTCAAGGAAGTGCTGGTCGGCCTCGGCGACCGCGTGTCCGAAGGCGCCGTGCTGATCAAGATCGAAGCCGGCGCTGCCGCTGCGGTGGCCGCTCCGGCCTCTGCAGCCGCCGCCCCTGCTCCGGCGCCCGCTCCTGCGGCAGCCCCGGTCGCCGCGGCCCCGGCTGCCGCGCCAGCCGCCGCCGGTGGTGGTGGCGTGGTCGAAGTGAAGGTGCCGGACATCGGCGACTTCTCCGACGTGCCCGTCATCGAACTGTTCGTAAAGGTCGGCGACAGCATCAAGGCTGAAGACGCCATTGCTACGCTGGAATCCGACAAGGCCACGATGGACGTGCCCTCCTCCGCCACCGGCGTGGTGAAGGAAGTGCTGGTCCAGCTCGGCAGCCGGGTGTCCGAAGGCGCCGTGCTGATCAAGGTCGAAACCGGTGCCGGCGCAGCTGCGGCTCCGTCCCCTGCCGCCGTCGCCGCGGCGGCAACTCCGGCCGCGGCCCTGTTGGTGGACGGCGCCCCGGCGCTGGCCGCTCCGGTCGCTGCCGCAGCCGCCGTTGCAGCTGCCGCCCCGTCCGCCGTCAAGCTCGGCGGCAAGGTGCACGCCAGCCCGTCCGTGCGTGCCTTCGCCCGCGAACTGGGCGTGGATCTGGCCCAGGTCAAGGCCACCGGCCCGAAGAACCGCATCCTGCAGGCCGACGTCACCGCCTTCGTGAAGGGCGCCATGAGCACCGGCGTCGTCCCGGGCAAGACCGTCGCCGCCGCTGCCGTCGGCAGCCTGGGTGGCGGGCTCGATCTGCTGCCGTGGCCGAAGGTGGACTTCTCCAAGTTCGGCGAGATCGATGTCAAGCCGCTGTCGCGCATCAAGAAGATCTCCGGCCAGAACCTCGCCCGCAACTGGGCGATGATCCCGGCCGTGACCTATCACGAAGATGCCGACATCACCGACCTGGAAGCCTTCCGTGTCCTGATGAACAAGGAGTACGAGAAGTCCGGCAAGAAGCTGACCATGCTCGCCTTCATCATCAAGGCCTCGGTCCGCGCGCTGCAGGAGTTCCCCGAGTTCAACACCTCCCTCGACGGCGACAACCTGGTGTACAAGAAGTACTTCAACATCGCCTTCGCGGCCGACACCCCCAACGGCCTGGTCGTGCCGGTGGTGAAGGACGCCGACAAGAAGAGCGTGTTCGAGATCGCCGCCGAAACCGGCTCCCTGGCCAAGCTCGCCCGTGACGGCAAGCTCAAGCCGGCCGACATGTCCGGTGCCTGCTTCACCATCTCCAGCCTCGGCGGCATCGGCGGCACCTACTTCGCGCCGATCGTCAATGCGCCGGAAGTGGCCATCCTGGGTGTCAACAAGTCGGTGATGAAGCCGGTGTGGGACGGCAAGCAGTTCGTGCCGCGCCTGACCCTGCCGATGTCCCTGACCGCCGACCACCGCGTGATCGACGGCGCCCTGGCGACCCGCTTCAACGTGTACCTCGCCCAACTGCTGGCCGACTTCCGTCGGGTCATGCTCTAAGGAGATCGCCATGAGCCTCGTAGAAGTCAAGGTTCCGGACATCGGCGATTTCTCCGACGTCCCGGTCATCGAGCTGTTCGTGAAGGTCGGCGACACCATCAAGGTGGACGACGCCATCGCCACCCTCGAATCCGACAAGGCCACGATGGACGTCCCGTCCTCCGCCGCCGGCGTGATCAAGGAAGTCCGCGTCGCCCTGGGTGACCGGGTCGGCGAAGGCAAGGTGCTGATCGTCGTCGAAGCCGACGGCGCTGGCGCCAGCCCGGCTCCTGCGGCCGCCGCAGCACCGGCTCCGGCCGCCGCGCCCGCTGCAGCTGCGGTGGCCGCCCCGGCCGCCGCCAGCCACGCCGGCGCGGCCGACGTGGAGTACGACATGGTCGTCCTCGGCGCCGGTCCCGGCGGTTATTCCGCCGCCTTCCGCGCTGCCGACCTGGGCCTCAAGACCGCCATCATTGAGCGCTACGCCACCCTTGGCGGCGTGTGCCTGAACGTCGGTTGCATCCCGTCCAAGGCCCTGCTGCACGTGGCCGCGGTCATCGAGGAAGCCGAGCACGCCTCCGTCGCCGGCGTCAGCTTCGCCAAGCCCTCCGTCGATGTGGATGCCCTGCGCGCCCACAAGGACAAGGTCGTCGGCAAGCTCACCGGCGGTCTGGCTGGCATGGCCAAGGGCCGCAAGGTGGACGTGATCCGCGGCTACGGCAGCTTCCTCGACCCTAACCACATCGAAGTCGAGGAAACCACTGGCGGAGCCCAGGACAAGACCGGCGCCAAGAAGGTCGTGAAGTTCAAGCAGGCCATCATCGCCGCCGGCTCCGCTGCAGTGCATCTGCCCTTCATCCCCCGCGACCCGCGCATCGTGGACTCCACCGGCGCGCTGGAACTGCGCTTCGTCCCGAAGAAGATGCTGGTCATCGGCGGCGGCATCATCGGTCTGGAAATGGCCACCGTCTATTCAACCCTCGGCGCCCGCGTCGATGTGGTGGAAATGATGGACGGCCTGATGCAGGGCCCGGATCGCGACGCCGTCAAGGTATGGGAAAAGCAGAACGCCAGCCGCTTCGACAAGATCATGCTGAAGACCAAGACGGTCGCCGTGGATGCCAGGGAAGACGGCCTCTACGTCACGTTTGAAGGCGAAGGTGCCCCCACCGAGCCGGTCAAGTACGACATGATCCTGCAGTCCGCCGGCCGTGCCCCCAACGGCAAGAAGATCGGCGCCGACAAGGCCGGCGTGATCGTCACCGACCGCGGCTTCATCCCGGTGGATGCGCAGATGCGTACCAACGTGCCGAACATCTTCGCCATCGGCGACGTCGTCGGCCAGCCCATGCTCGCCCACAAGGCGGTGCATGAAGCCCACGTCGCAGCGGAAGTCGCCGCCGGCCACAAGGCCGCCTTCGACGCCACCGTGATCCCGGGCGTGGCCTACACTCATCCGGAAGTGGCATGGGTCGGCTACACCGAAGCCCAGGCCAAGGCCGAAGGCAAGAAGGTCGAGACCGCCAAGTTCCCGTGGGCCGCCAGCGGCCGCGCGATCGCCAACGGTGCCGACTACGGCTTCACCAAGCTGATCTTCGACGCGGAGACCCACCGGGTCATCGGTGGCACCATCGTCGGCCCGTCGGCCGGCGACATGATCGGCGAAGTGTGCCTGGCCATCGAGATGGGCGCCGACGCGGTCGACATCGGCAAGACCATCCACCCGCACCCGACCCTTGGCGAAACCGTCGGCATGGCCGCGGAAGTCGCCCACGGCAGCTGCACCGACGTGCCGCCTGCCCGCAAGAAGTAAAACGCCAACGTTCCGATCCCTGTTGCAGCGTTGTTTTGGCGGCCCTCGTGGCCGCCATTTTTTTTGCCTGTTTTCGGGGCGTTGATCCGCCGACCTGAACATTCGCAGCGCGGGCATGAACCCGTGTGGCCCGGATTGGAACCCGGGCTGCCGGGACTGGAACATTCGCCCCGTAAACCTGAAGTACCCGAGCCCCGCGTTGAAGAAGTTCCGCCCGGCGTTGAAATGTCGCCCCGGCGATGTGAACATGAAGCACGCGGACTTGAACCATCGCGGCTCCGCGTTGAACTCACTCCCCCTGGCGGTGAACCTTCGCGCCGGCGATCTGGACTCGAGAGGCGCGGATCGGAACTATCGACGCACCGACCTGAACCCGCGCCCCCCGGATGTGAACCGGCGCCCATCCGGGATGAAGCCGTTCAACCCGGATGGGAACATTCGCAGCCCGGAGCCCAGTGGGTTCACAACGGAGCCCCGCACGCCTGGCCGCGGGAGACGGGGGTTCAAACGGCCAAGTGCCGGGTTCGGCGCGCAGCCGGACTATTTCCGAACCCAACACCGCGCACTGATTCCTGCGCTACGCCTGTTTGACGCGCCGCCCGCTCAGCGCCACACGCCGCTGCGCGGCGTGAAGCTGTCCAGCACCTTGATGTAGCTGCGCCGGGCCACTGCGTCCGGATCACTCAGGTTGGACTGGCACATGCTGCCTTTCAGCTGCGCGATGGAGTGGTATTCCCGCTCGGCCATCCAGGCCTCCATGTCCCGCAGAATCAGACTCAGGCGCTCGGAACCATGGCTCAGCAGGCAGGACGCCAGGTGCACCACGTCGGCACCGGCCAGCAGCAACTTGAGGGCCTCGTCGGCGCTGTGCACGCCGCCGGTAGCGGCCAGCGTCATCTGCGTCTGGGCCCGCAGGATGGCGATCCAGCGGATGCGCAGCAGGGCTTCTTCCCGGCTGGACAGGTGTAGTTGATCCACCATGCGCAGGCTGTCCAGATCGATATCCGGCTGGAAGAAACGGTTGAACAGCGCCACGCCGCTCGCTCCGACCAGTTCCAGGCGTCGCACGAAATGCGGCAGCGACGAGAAGAACGGCGACAGCTTCATCACCACCGGAATCTTCACCACGCTGCGCAGTTCCGCCAGCAAGGCCACGTAACGCGCCTCGACGGAATCCCCGCTCTCGGCCGGGTCCGCCGCCACGTGATAGACGTTGAGTTCCAGCGCATCGGCGCCGGCCTCCTGCAAGGCCAGGCCGAGATCCACCCACCCGGACGGCGTCACCCCGTTGAGGCTGGCAACGACCGGGATGGACAGGCGCTGTTTGACTCGCCGCAGATGCTCCAGATAACGCTCCAGCGCGCCCTGGAACTCACCATGGTCAGGCAGGAAGCCGGACGACTCGCCGTCGTGGAAATCGGCGTGCAGCAGGAAGCGGTCGGTCATCGCGTCCTCGGCGAGGATCTCCTCCTCGTAGAGGGAATGCAGCACCACCGCTGCCGCGCCGGCGTCCTCCAGGCTCAGCAGCGAATCGAGCTGCTTCGATAAAGGCGAAGCGGACGGCACCAGCGGGTTCTTCAGCGTGAGGCCGAGGTATTCGGTAGTCAGATCGATCATCGCAAGTCTCCGTCGTCAGGTGCCCGCCTTGGGGGCGTCGGCATGGCCCTGGGCCAGTTCCTGGTAAGCCTTGAAGCGCCGGTCGGCTTCCTTCTGGGCTTCCGCCAGCAAGCGCTCGGCTGCTTCCGGATGGCTGCGGGCGAGCATCGCGAAGCGGGTTTCACTGTCCATGAAAGCCTTGATCGGCTGGCTCGGCGGCGCCGAGTCGAGCTTGAAGGGATTGGCGCCCGCCTCCTCCAGCCGCGGGTCGTAGCGGAACAACGGCCAGTGGCCGGACTTCACCGCCATCTCCTGCTGATGCTGGTTGTAGAGCATGTCCACGCCGTGGGCGATGCACGGGCTGTAGGCGACGATCAGCGACGGGCCGGCATAGGACTCGGCCTCGTGGAAGGCCCGCAGGGTATGTACGTCCTTCGCGCCGTAGGCCACCGTCGCCACGTACACATGGCCGTAGTCCGAGGCCAGCCGGGCCAGGTCCTTCTTGGCAGTCGGTTTGCCACCGGCCGAGAACTTGGCCACTGCGCCGATGGGTGTCGCCTTGGAGGTCTGCCCGCCGGTATTGGAATAGACCTCGGTGTCGAGGACCAGCACATTGACGTCGTAGCTCAGCGCCAGCACGTGGTCCAGCCCGCCGTAGCCGATGTCGTAGGCCCAGCCGTCGCCGCCGATGATCCACACTGAGCGGCGGATCAGCCATTCGGCGAGGGAATCCAGCTCCTGGGCGCGGGGATGGGCGCAGCCCACCAGCGCCTGGCGGAGTTGGGCGACCCGCTCGCGCTGAGCGCGGAGGCCGACTTCCTGGCGCTGGTCGGCGGATACCAGGGCTTCCGCCAGATCGCCACCGATGATGGCGGCCAGTTCCTTCACCAGCATCTGCGCGTAGCTCATCAGCTGGTCCGACGCCAGGCGCATGCCGAGGCCGAACTCGGCGTTGTCCTCGAACAGGGAATTGGACCAGGCAGGTCCGCGCCCGGCGCCGTTCACCGTGTAGGGCGTGGTCGGCAGGTTGGCGCCGTAGATCGACGAACAGCCGGTGGCATTGGCCACCAGCATGCGGTCGCCGAACAGCTGGGTGGCGAGGCGGATGTAGGGTGTCTCGCCGCAACCGGCGCAGGCCCCGGAGAACTCGAACAGCGGATCGAGCAGCATCGCGCCGGGGATGGTGGCCTGCTTGAGCTGGCTGCGGTCGAACTCCGGCAGCTTCAGGAAGAAGTCGAAGTTGGCCCGCTCCTGCTCGCGCAGCGGTGCCTGCGGCGCCATGTTCACCGCCAGCCGGCTGACGTTGGATTTGTCGTGGATCGGGCAGGCTTCGACGCAATCGCCGCAGCCCGTGCAGTCCTCCGGCGCCACCTGATAACTGATGTGGGTGCCGGCCGGAAAGTCCTTGCTCTTGGCTGGCACGTGCTTGAAGCCCGGAGGTGCATCGACGACCGCCTCGGCTGGGAAGGCTCGCGCGCGGATCGCCGCGTGCGGACAGACGAACACGCACTTGCCGCACTGGGTACACAGGTCCGGCTCCCACACCGGGATTTCCAGCGCGATGTTGCGCTTCTCGAACTGCGCGGTGCCGCTCGGGAAGGTGCCGTCCGCCGGCAGCGCCGACACCGGCAGGCGGTTGCCCTCGCCGCGGTAGATCGGCAGCGTGATGTCGCGCACGAAGTCGGGCAGCGCGTCGGCAAGCGTCGGCTGGCTTGCGTCGCCATCGCCCGTCAGGCCGGCAAAGGGCACCTCGTGCAGGTTGGCGAGCGTCACGTCGATGGCCTTGTGGTTCAGGTCGGCCAGGCGCCGGCTCTTGCGGCCATAGGTCTTGTCCACCGCCTTCTTGATCGCAGCGATGGCCTGCTCCCGCGGCAGGATGCCGGCAATGGCGAAGAAGCAGGTCTGCATGATGGTGTTGATGCGCCGGCCCATGCCGGCCTCCTGGGCCACCCGGTAGGCGTCGATGCCCCACAGGCGCAGGCCGCGGGCGAGGATGCCCGCACGCAGCGCCGCCGGCAGGCTGGCCCACACCGTGTCCGCCGGCTGCGGCGTGTTGAGCAGGAAGACGCCACCCGGCGCAGCATGGGCGAGCAGGTCGTAACGCTCCACGAAAACCGTCTGGTGACAGGCCACGAAACCCGCCATGCCCGCCTCCACCAGATAGCTGGAGCGGATCGCCGCCGGCCCGAAGCGCAGGTGGGACACCGTCACCGCACCGGACTTCTTGGAGTCATAGACGAAATAGCCCTGGGCCTGCAGCTCGGTAGCCTCGCCGACGATCTTGATCGAGTTCTTGTTGGCCGACACCGTGCCGTCCGCGCCCAAGCCCCAGAACACCGCATGCTGCAAACGGCGGGACGCGTCGGTGCGGAAGTCCGCATCCCAGGGCAGCGACAGCTGCGTGAGGTCATCCACGATGCCGACGGTGAAGCGGCGCTTCGGCGCTTCGGCAGCAAGCTCGTCGAACACCGCCTTGGCCATGCCCGGCGTGAATTCCTTGCTGGCCAGCCCGTAGCGGCCGCCGATCACCCGCGGCATTGGGCGCAGGCCGTCGGCTGCGGCTTCCGCGCAGGCGGTCATCACGTCTTTGAACAAGGGCTCGCCGTCGGCGCCGGGTTCCTTGCAGCGGTCCAGCACCGCGATGGCCCGCACGCTGGCCGGCAGCGCCGCCAGCAGCGCTGCCGCCGGAAACGGCCGGTACAGGCGCAGCTTGAGCAAGCCGACCTTCTCGCCGCGGGCCAGCAGGTGCTCGACGGTCTCCTCGGCGGTCTCCGCCGCCGAGCCCATCACCACCACCACCCTTTCTGCATCGGGCGCGCCGACGTAGTCGCACAGCCGGTAGCCCCGGCCGGTCAACCCGGCAAAGCGGTCCATCGCTGCCTGCACGAGGCCTGGGAAGGCGTCGTAATAGGGATTGGCCCGCTCGCGGGACTGGAAGAACACATCCGGGTTCTGCGCCGTGCCGCGGATCACCGGATGTTCCGGCGACAGCGCGCGGGCCCGGTGGGCCGCCACCAGCCCATCGTCGATCATCGCCCGCACTGTGTCCGCCTCGACGGCGACGATCTTGGCGACCTCATGAGAGGTGCGGAAGCCGTCGAAGAAGTGGATCACCGGAATGCGCCCGGCGAGGGTCGCCGCCTGGGCGATCAGCGCCATGTCCTGGGCTTCCTGCACCGAATTGCTGGCCAGTAGCGCACAGCCGGTGGCACGGCAGGCCATCACGTCGGAGTGGTCGCCGAAAATCGACAACGCATGGGTCGCCACCGCCCGCGCCGCTACGTGCAGCACGAAGGGCGTCAGCTCGCCGGCCATCTTGTAGAGGTTGGGGATGAACAGCAGCAGTCCCTGGCTGGCCGTGAAGCTGGTGCCCAGCGCGCCGGAGGTCAGCACTCCGTGCAGCGCGCCGGCCGCCCCACCTTCCGACTGCATCTCGATGATCTTCGGTACCACGCCCCACAGGTTGGGCTTGCCCTGGGCCGCCCATTCGTCGGCCCATTCGCCCATGCTGGAGGACGGGGTGATCGGGTAGATGGCAATCACCTCGCTGCCGAGATAGGCCATCCGTGCGGCGGCTTCGTTGCCGTCGAGGTTGAGACAGGTACTCATGACGACTCCCTGCGGGAAGCGGCGTCCCTGGTCACCCACAACGGGCAGGCAGAAGACGCGACGCAGCAATGGAGGAATCATAAGTCCGCCCGCCTGGCGGTCCCTTTGACATGGCGCAAAGGAGGATTCGACAGGCCGGGCGCAGCAGCGCTGCCGCCAGCCCCCCGTATTGGCTGGACACCATAAGGGTTCGGAAACCGGACATGCAAGGCGCATTCACGCTTGACGCGCCCGGCAGATCGCCAGCATCATGGGCCCATGAACTTCCCGAAGACCTTCCCGGCCATTTCCATCCGCCGTTGCGCCCTGCGCGCATGGCGCGTAGCCGTTTGTCCGGGGCCGGGATCGGGGTAGTTCACAGCAGTACTCACCGACATCACCAGGGGCCGCGGATCATCAGACCGCGGCCTTTTTCTTTGTCCTTGAGGATTCATCCCACCCTGCCACGAAAGGTACGTCATGCCGGTTTCCCTCGCCTACCTCGCCATCATCCTGATCTGGTCCACCACCCCGCTCGCCATCCGCTGGAGCACCGAAGGCGCCGGTTTCGCCTTCTCCGCGCTGGCCCGCATGCTGATCGGGGCGCTGGTGGCCGCGGCGATCCTGGGCGTCGGGCGAATCGGACTACCGCTCCACGCCCGCGCCCGCCGGGCCTACCTGGTCGGTGGTGTCGGCCTGTTCGGCATCATGGCACTGACCTACTGGGGCGCACGCTACGTGAGTTCGGGGCTGATTTCCGTGGTGTTCGGGCTCTCTCCGCTGATGGCTGGCCTACTGGCCGCCTGTTGGCTCGGAGAGCGTTCCCTGACGCCGGCAAGATTGGCCGGCACGCTGCTCGGCGCCGGCGGGCTGGCGCTGATCTTCATGCCGAACGGTGCAGCCAGCGGCACGAACGTCACAGCCGGCCTGGTAGCCCTGCTGGTGGCCGTATTCATCTCGTCAGCGAGCCTGGTCGTGCTGAAGCGGATCGGCGACGACAGCCCGCCTCTGGCCACCACCTTTGGCTCCCTCTCAGTGTCCCTGCCGCTGTTCGGGCTATTGTGGCTGGCCGACGGCGCGGCACTTCCCGTCGCCCTGCCCTCGCGTACGGCGGCAGCCATCGGCTACCTGGGCATCTTTGGCTCGGTGATCGGCTTCGCGCTGTATTACTACGTGATCAAGCACCTGGAAGCCTCGAAGGTCGCGCTGATCACGCTGATCACGCCGGTGATGGCGCTGCTGCTCGGGCATCTGCTCAACCGCGAGGAGATCGGCCCGCAGGTGATGGCCGGCACAAGCCTGATCCTGCTCGGCCTCGTGGTCCATGAGAGCGGTACCTGGCGGCCAGTCCTCGGGCGACTGCGCGGTGCCCGCGGCTGAACAGGGCCACGCGGACCAGCACAGCTCAGACCGCGTCGAAAGCGGCGTGGTACTGGACCGTGCCGGCCAGCCCATCCAGGTGGCCGGGCTGCAGCTCGACGACCAGGTAAGCCTCGTCCGGTACGTCCTGCGTAAAGCGGATGCCATGGCGGGACGCCGGCACGAAGCCGAAGCGCGGGTAATAGGCCGGATGGCCCAGCACCACGACGGCACCGGCCCCCGCCTCGCGGGCCTGGCGCAGTCCCTCGACGACCAGCGCCGAACCGACGCCGCTACGCTGGTATTCCGGCCGCACCGCCATCGGCGCCAGCGCCATCAAGCGCGCGCGCGGATGGCCAGGCAGATGGACCGGAGTGAACAGGATGTGGCCGGCGATGATGCCCTTGTCGTCGGCCACCAGCGACACGTAGGGGAAAGTGTGCCCGCGCAGGGCGTCCACCAGGTCCGCCTCGGCCGGGCTTTCGAAGGCGGCGAGATTGACCTCGCGGACGGCGGCCACGTCGGCCGGGTTTTCGTTGCGGATCCGCACGCGGCAGGTTCTCCAGGCAGGCAGGAAAGCCCGGCAGGATGCCCGTCCTGCCGGGCCGCGTCCACCCTCAGCGTTGGCTCTCCAGCGCCTCCAGGCGCTCCTTGCGCAGGGACAGCCACACAGACATACCGATCAGCGCGGCCACCACCCCGAGGGACAGGCCCACCGGCACATGCACCACGTCCATCAGCAGCATCTTGCCGCCGATGAAGACCAGCACCGCCGCCAGGCCGAACTTGAGCAGGGAGAAGCGCTGGGCGAAGTCGGCGAGCAGGAAGTACATCGCGCGCAGGCCGAGGATCGCGAAGATGTTGGAAGTCAGCACGATGAAGGGGTCGGTGGTGATCGCGAAGATCGCCGGGATCGAATCCACCGCGAAGATCACGTCGGACGCCTCCACCAGCACCAGCGCCAGGAACAGCGGCGTCGCATAGCGGACCAGGCGGCCGCCCTCCTCCCGCTGCACGAAGAAGTGCTGGCCGTGAAACTCGCTACTGATCTTCATGTGGCCGCGCAGCCAGCGCACCACCGGGTTCCGGTTGAGGTCGGTTTCATGTTCGGCGCTGACGAACATCTTCACGCCGGTCAGCAGCAGGAAGGCTCCGAACACGTAGAGCAGCCAGCTGAACTGCGCGATCAGCCAGGCGCCGGCGAAGATCATCAGTGTACGCAGCACGATCGCACCGGCCACGCCGAACAGCAGCACCCGCTTCTGCAACGCCGGTGGCACCGCGAAGAAGGAGAACAGCATCAGCCACACGAACACGTTGTCGACGGCCAGCGCCTTCTCGATCAGATAGCCGGTGACGAACTCCAGCGCCCGCGCGTTGGCCACCTCGCGCCCGGCCGTGCCGTCCAGATACCACCACAGGGCGCCGGCAAACAGCAGCGCGACGCTGACCCACACCACCGACCACAGGCCGGCCTCCTTGAGGGACACCTTGTGTTCCTTGCCGCCACCGACCACCAGCAGGTCGATGGCCAGCATCACCAGCACGACGGCCGCGAAGCCCGCCCACATCCACCAGGTACCAATGCTTTCCATGTGAAATCTCCCAAAACGGAACCAAACAAAAAGGCCTTTCGTCCGGCGATGACGAAAGGCCAATGAGCTTGGTCCGGCGGGGGAGCCGGTTTTGCCGAAAGACACTTTGCCATCGCGGCAAAGGTCTTGCTCACAGTCGCCCTTGATTCTCGAACGACTGCCCGGTAGCCGGGAGATCAGCCGCGGCGCCGTGCATGGCACGGCGGTTTCGCACGGCATTCTCCGTCTTGACGGCCCACCGACGTGGAGCTACTCCCCTTTGGGACACTCGAAATATAGAAGCAGCCGCTGCGGAACGCAAGGACCGGCGACGGGACTCAGCCCTCGTCCGGCAGCATGCCGAGGAACTGGGCCTCGATGGTGTCGATGTGGGCGACGCCCACTTCGGCGGCGATCTGGCGGCATAGCTCGAAGGCATCGAGCAGGTCGGCCCGAGTCGTGCAGTTGCGCAGGCGCTCGCGTACCGGCAGGTCGGCCTGGCGCAGGCTCTGCTCCATCGCGTTGAGCAGGTACAGACGCGCCAAGGCCAGGGAGCGGCGGCGGCCCGGCTGGGGCTCCGGCCGTGCCAGGGGCCCTTGCAGGCGTGCAGCCGGCGGCACCGAAGCCCTGCTGGCCGGCGGCAAGCCTCCATCCAGCGGGGCGATCAGCCCCAGTTCGCGCAGCTCGGCCAGCGCCTCACGGATATTGCCCAATGCGGCCGCCGAAGCGCAGAGCTGGCCGACGCTGTTGCGGCCATCCACCAGGATCAGCACGGTCCGCAGACGGTTCGGCACCCGACGGCTGCGGTTCGCGATCTCTGCCAACCCCTCCACCGTCTTCTCCAGAATCCACTCGTCATTCATTGCGCATACCCTTGCCTGCAACCACATCGGCACCGAGCATACGGTATGAAGACTTCAGCCTTGTGACATCCGTCACGGCTACCGGGGCTGTCGCGGGCGCCGTCCCCAATGGCGGAAACTCGCCGGCGCGTGGGCGAAGACGACCGAGAAGACCAGTACGCTCCAGAACAAGGCCGGACGCCTCGCCTCATCCATGAGGAACCAGCCGAGCAGCGCGAACTTGACGAGCAGGGACAGGCCCGCCGGCTCTGCCAGCCAGCGCGGGTTGGACCACGCGTCGAGCGCCGCCATGCCCGCACCCGACAGCACCAGCAGCACGGGGAAATGCGAGTCCGTCACGCCTCCGCCGACCAGGCCGGCACCGACACCGACCACACCGGCCAGATGCGCCGCACGCAGCGCTACACCCAGCCAGCGCCGGCCCGGAAAATCCCGGTAACGGGACGGGGCGCTCACAGCGCTCACCTCAGTCCGCCGTCGGCGGCTCCCAGCTGTAGCCGCGCCGCTCCAGCTCGGCGGTAATCAGCGCCATCGCCTCGTCGACGCGGGCAGCCGGCCCCTTCATGCCCAGTTCGATGTGACGCCGTCCGCCCTCCCCGCCCACGCTGGGCAGGCTGAACAGGGTAGCGTCGGGAAACTCGAGGGTGATGCGTTCCATCAGGTCGATCAGCTTGCCTTCCATCGCGTCCCACACGATCACCGAGCGCTCCACGTAGTCGGCCTGGTGGTGCAGGTGCTTGAAGTGCGTATCGAGCACCCACTCGACCATTGGCCAGGCCATGATCGGAAAACCCGGCACGAAGAAGTGTTTGCGGATCGAGAAGCCGGGAATCCGGTTGTAGGGATTCGGTACGATGTCGCTGCCTTCCGGATAGACACCCATTTGCAAGCGTTGCGGCGTGGTCTCGTCGCCGAAGCGGGCACGGATCTCGGCCTCGGCCTGCGGATGCAGGGCCAGCGGCAGGCCCAACGCCTCGGCCGCCGCCTGGCGGGTGTGGTCGTCCGGTGTGGCGCCGATGCCGCCGAAGCTGAACACGATGTCGTCGCTGGCGAAGCTCTCCTTCAGCGCCTGGACCAGGCGCGGACGCTCGTCCCCCACGTAACGCACCGACGCCAGGCGCAGACCGCGGGCCTTGAGGAGTTCCAGCACCTTGGCCAGGTGCTTGTCCTCCCGGCGACCGGACAGGATTTCATCGCCGATGATGATGGCGCCGAAGGCCGGCTGGGTTGTTTGAGTCATTCACTGCACCTCGATGATGTTCTCGTTCTGCCGCGCCACGCGTAGCGCCGACAGCAGGTAATGGACGAAGGCCAGCCCCGCCAGGGCCGGCGCAAACAGGTTGAGGACCGGCACGTGGGCCATCACCGCCCCCACCAGGCCGACACCGAACAGGCCGCTGGCCTCCTGGCGTGGCAGATCCTTCATCTCGAACTTGTCGGCATGGGCCATCAGCGCATCGTAGCGGAAGGCCCGCTGGTTGAGCCACGCGGTCAGCAGCAGGGAGATCAGCAACCCGACACCGGGGATCAGCCACAGGGGCAGACTGAGGACCAGCAGCACGAGGAACTGCAGCACCGAGGTCAGTGCATTCCACACGCTGCCGATCTGGCTGCCGCCGGCGCGCCGGGCCACGTCGGCATAGTCGATGACGGCCACTTTCTCGGTCATCAACGGCAAGGCCACCGCCGCCACCAACGCAGCCGCCGTCACGTAGATGATCGGCAGCGCGAGCAGCACAAGGCCCAGCTTGAACATGAACAAGGCCACCAGCAGCGCCGTCTCCGAGTCGGCCAGCCAGGGGCCGACCAACGGCAGGCGGGTGATCAGGTCGGTGCCGACGGCCACGATGCTGCCCCAGCTGAGGATCAGCGTGGTCGTCCACAGGGCTGCCGCAGCGAGCGTCGGCCACAGCAGATGCCACAGCACGCCCGGCCGGCCGAGGCTGCGCAGCGCGGAAAAATAAGACAACAGGACGGATTTCATGCTTTCGGGTCGATCCTTTCAAATGGTGGGCGCGGACATCGCGGTGGCGACTCTGATGGATCACCGCAACAGCCGCTGGGTTCCGCAATGCAACATCATGCTCTAGCGGCGCCCGTCGCTCACCGTCACACCGCAGCCCCGCAGGCCGCGCGCAACCGCATCCGCCGTCAGGGCCCGCCGCGCGGCCCCGGCCAGCTGGCGCTCCTCGTCGCGATTGACGATGACCCCGGCCTCCAGCAGTACAGCCGGCACGGTCGCCGTCTTCAGCACCACCAGGTTGTCGTAGTAATACACGCCTTGCGCCGCGTCGGCCCATTCGAGTCCCAGGCCAGGCGCTGCGGCATGGTGGGTCGCGACCGGCAGACCGGCATCCCGCAGGGCCGCGCCGATGGCACGGGCGCAGGCCAGACTCTGGTCCAGCTGCGGATTGAGGCGCGACACATACAGCGAGAAGCCAGCGAAGCCGTCCGCATGGCGCAGCGCGCGCCCGTTCCAGACCCAAGGCTCCAGCTGGCTCCCATGCACCGAATCATGGTGGACCGACAGGAAGAAACCCGCTCCGGCCTCTTCCGCCTGACGTGGCCGTTCACGCAGCTCGGCCATCTCGCCGCGCCAGCCGATCAGCCGCACCGGTACCCCCTCCACCGCCAGCCGCGCCGCCAGCACCGCGGCGAGGGACTGGTTGTACTCGAACTCGGTGATCCCATAGGCGCTGGTCGCCCCCGGACGTTCCAGGTAGTGGCCGACATCCACCGCGATCGGCACCGCCTCCGCCACGCCAGCCAGTGCGGCCAGCAACAGCGCGACGACCCGACGCTTCACTCCTCGCTCACCTGACGGGCGCGGAAGCCCCTGTCGGCCAGCATCGCCAGCAAGCCCTTCGGCCCGCCGAAGTGCCCAGCACCAACGGCGATAAAGGGCCGCCTGCCGCTGCGCAGGCGCGCCACGATGGACTCGGCCATCTCCCGGTTTCGGCTGTCGAGCAACTCGGCGAGCATCGGTGTCATGGCTTCGACGCTGGCCTCCTCACGCAGCATACGGTCCACCGCCACACTGTCGCCGCGCCGCCAGGCCGTCAGCAGGCGACGGAAATAGGGCTCGGCCTCATCCCTTTCGATCAGGCCAAGCGTTTCGGCCAGGCTCGCCACCTGCGCGGCGTCGCCGCCGGCCCCCATCGCCGACACCTGCCGCTCGACGGTCTCCAGCGCCCACACGGACTGGCCACGGGCCCGCGCGCTGCGGGCCAGCCACAGGTCGACGCCCTGGCTGGTCCCCAGCCCGGCCCGCTGGGCCGACTGCAAGGTCAGCAAGGTACCGACCATCCAGGGCTGCATGCGCTGCATGGCGTCCGCCGGCAGTCCGTAGCGAGTCAGCACGCGGGCCAGGCGGCCCCGCAGCTCAGGGGACAGCATGTCGTCGAGCCGCCGCCCGGCGGGCAACAGGCTGGCCTGCAGCAAGCGCGGCGACAGGGCCGGATCCTCCGGATCCAGTTCCAGCCCGAGGCTGTCCGCCTCCGCCAGCGCCGCCCGGACCCGCCCCGGCAGCGGAAAACAGCCCGCATCGCAGACGTGAATCGTGCCGTACAGCCAGGCCCGCGGCCGGCCCTGCTCGTCGCTGAGCTCCCACAGATACAGCGGCCCTTTCGCCACGGCGCTGCCCGCCAGAGCCAGCAGGCCCAGCAGCAGCCAGAGCTGCCTCCACCACCTCATCCCCATCCTCACGCCCACATCCCACCCGCTACAATGCGCGTCCACAGAAAAGGCGCATCATGCCCCAAACACAGCCTCTCCCGCCCGCCATCCTGCTGATGGGCCCCACCGCCAGCGGCAAGACCGCCTGCGCGCTGTCCCTCGCCCAGCGGCTGCCGGTGGAAATCGTCAGTGTCGATTCGGCGCTGGTGTACCGCGATATGGACATCGGCACCGCCAAGCCCAGCCGGGACGAGCAGGCCGTCTGCCCGCACCACCTGATCGACATCGTCAGCCCCGAGGAAGCCTATTCTGCCGCCCGCTTTTGCGAAGATGCGCGTCGCCTGATGGTCGAGATCACCGCCCGCAGCCGCATCCCGCTGCTGGTCGGCGGCACCATGCTGTACTACAAGGCGTTGCGCGAAGGCCTGTCGGACCTGCCGGAGGCAGATGCCGAACTGCGCCGGGAGATCGAGGACGCCGCCGCCCGCGACGGCTGGCCGGCGCTGCACGCCGAGTTGGCCCGGCTTGACCCTGATGCCGCCGCCCGCCTCGAACCCAACGACGCCCAGCGCATCCAGCGCGCGCTGGAGATCGTCCGCCTCACTGGCCAGCCGCTGGCCGCCAGCTACGCCCGCCGGGAGCAGCACACCGACAGCCACCGCTACATCCCACTCGCATTGACGCCCAGCGACCGGGCCGTGCTGCACGCCCGCATCGCCCGCCGCTTCGACACCATGCTGCTGGCCGGCTTTGTCGATGAGGTCATCACGCTGCGCAAGCATTATCAGCTCGACCCGAATCTGCCGTCGATGCGCTGCGTCGGCTACCGCCAGGCCCTTGAGTACCTCGACGGCTACATCGACCTGCCGACCATGCGCGACAAGGGCATCTTCGCCACTCGCCAGCTCGCCAAGCGGCAGATCACCTGGCAGCGCAACTTCCGCGAGAACTGGGGCGACCTGGTGGAAATCGACTGCCTCTCCGACGACCTGGCTACGCAGGTGTGCACGCGCGTCGAACAGGCCTTGTGAGCACGGCCTGCTTGCCCGGATACTGAACGGCAGGTATCGACTCTCCGCCAGGAATCCTGCCATGCCCTTTCTGCACATCCGCTCCCAGGCCTTCCCCGACGCACGTGACACCGGGCCGCTGCTCGACGCAATCCGCCTCGATCTAGCCCATGCCGCTGGGCTGGCACCGGAGCAGGTTTCCGTGAGCTGGACCTTCCTGGCCGAACAACATCCGGCCGTCGCCGGGCTGGCCATGGCTCTGATGTCCGGCAACGCCCAGCCGGTACTGGCCGAGCTGCGGGTGACCGAGGACGGCATGGGGGGCATTCAAGAGGACGCTCTGCTCAAAGCAGCCGTCATGGGCATCGCGCGCCACGCGGGGATCCCCGAAGACCAGGTCTTCGTCGCCTATCGTCCGACCACGGCGGACAGCGATACCGAATTCGATACCAGATCGATAAACCGCTGGTAAGCTGCGGCGTCCTTACGAGTGGATTCCACCGATGCGTAGAACCCTGCAGCCCCTGTATGCCGTGGTGGCCCTCGCCGTAGCCCTCACCTGCACAACGGCCCATGCAGAGCGCGACCCCGACACCCCGGCCGACACCTCCGACGACATCCCGTCGGTCGAAGCCCCCGGCGGCGATGCCGCAATGCCCGTGGCCCCGGAACTGCCCGGCCCGACGGTCCAGGCCATCATCCCGGCCCAGGTCAGCTGGGTCGAGCCGCCCAATCTACCGGGCCTGCAAGCCGCCTGGCTGATCGGCACCGAAACGGGCCCCGGCCCCTACGCGCTCCGCCTGCGCCTGGCCCAAGGCGGGCGCATCGGCGTGCATGTCCATCCGGACGACCGGATCACAACGGTACTGTCGGGCACCCTGTACGTGGGCTTCGGCACAATCTTCGACGAAACGCGGGTCCAGCCCGTCCCGGCCGGTGCCGTCTACCTGGCGCCCGCCGACCAGCCTCACTACGTGTGGGCACGGGACGGCGACGTGGAATACCAGGAAAGCGGCTTCGCCCCGACGGCGACCAATTTCGACGTGCGCTGAGTCTCCTTCGGGTTCCCCCGAAGCAGCCCCCGGGCCCTTGTGGAGGTGCATCGCTTCACCCCCACAAGGCACCACCCATACATGGAATCCCCACGAGGTCCTCGTCAGAAAGAAGCCTCAGGCGGACACCGTGATGCTGCTGGCGCTGCTCGTACTGTCCGACGTGCCGCTGTTCGAACCATAAGTACGCATCAGCTCCATGAGGCGATGCATCATCCTCCCTTCGTGGTGGCTGGTCATGGAGCTGGACGCCACGGCGGACGCCGAGTCGGTGGAGGACGTCGCCGTCGCGGTGGCGCTCGCCGAGGCGGACGACGTGGTGTTCTGGGACTGCTCGTACGCCATCGCCTCCTGCAGCGTCACCTTACCGTCACCGTCGGTGTCGGCCTTGTCGAAGTTATTGACGACGTCGGAGATCATGCTGGAGCGCTGGCTGTCGGTCGAGCCGATCTGCTGCAACTGGCTGGTGAGTTGGTCCTTGGTAAAGCCTGTGTCGTTCTGATCGTCACCGTCCCCATCGCCATCCCCGTGGTGACCGTGGGGCGGCGGCATTCCACTCGCACCCTGCATGCGGCTACTGAATGCCTGGCTGTCGAGAGCCTCGGCGAGCTTCTGCAAGCCACTCGAAAACTCGCTTTCCGTCAACTGCCCGTTGCCGTCGCTATCCAGCGCCGAGAAAAGCTGGGTGGCGTCCGTCGAAGCCTGGCTAGCCGCGGACGAATCCGTCGCCGCGCTGGAGGATGAAGACGACGCGGACGAATAGACCTGGTTGAAGGCTGACTCCAGATCGCTTTCCTGGATGTAGCCCTGGCCCTTGGTGTCGAGTTTGGAGAACAGCTTGCTTGCCAGCTCGGCCGGATCGGGGCGCGTTCGCGTCGTGTATGCCGAAACGGAGCTGTAATTACTGCCTACGCTGCTGACCATGGTGCATTCCTTTCCGTAAGTAACCGGGAAAAGCCTAGGTGCTTTCCGGGCCCGCTTCCGCCGACTGCGGACCAGGCTCTGCTCTCTAGCAACTTAACGGCCGGAATGCCCCTATCTGACCGACACAAGGGGTTAAGACGGGTAAAGTTGGGTTAAGCCAAATCCCCGGAAACAGCAGCTTCCCGCAACCTTGAAGCGGAGCCGGAAGCCTCACGCGGACCTTCGACGGCAGAACGGAAAAAACTGCCGGCGGGATCCACCAGCCGCAGTCGCAACGGACCGCATGTCCCGCCAGCCTTTTAACCCATTTTGGGGAAAACCCTGCCCACCGGCAAAACTCGCCCCCCCGGCCGGCAAACCGACAGGAGCTTCAGTAGTGGCCCCGCCCTTCGCAGCCCGGCTCAGGGTAGGGATAAAGCATGTTGAAGGCCTCGCTGCGTCCGTCCGGCTGCACCAGGCGCACGTGCTCGCGGCGGAACTCCCGGGCCTGCCGGAGGCCGCAGGCGTGGGCGATCATGTCGATCTCGCGGTTCATGTTGCGAGCGTAGTTGGCAACCCGCAGGTATTTCTCCTCCACCACCAGCCCGCGCTGCAGCTTGGCGTTGTGGGTGGTGATGCCGGTCGGACAGGTGTTCTGATGGCAGCGCATGGCCTGCACACAGCCAAGCGAGAACATGAAGCCCCGCGCGGTGTTCACGAAATCCGCCCCGCAGGCCAGCGCCCATGCGGCCCGCGCAGAGGTGACCAGCTTGCCGGAGGCGATCACGCGGATGCGCTCACGCAGGTCGAACTCGATCAACGTGTCCACCACCCGCGGCAGCGCCTCGTCGATGGACAAGGCCATGTGATCGGCCAGCGCCTGTGGCGCCGCGCCCGAACCGCCCTCGCCGCCATCCACGGTGATGAAGTCCGGCGCGTCCTGCGGCCCGCGCCGCACGATGGCCTCGCACAACTCGTGCATGAAGCGCCGCCCGCCGATGGCCGTCTTGATGCCGGTCGGCTTGCCAGTCACCTGGCGCACCCGCACGACCATGTCCAGCAGCTCATTCACGTTGGCCACGTCCCGGTGGCGATTGGGGCTGATCGAGTCCACGCCCACCGGGATGCCGCGGATTGCGGCAATCTCCGGCGTCACCTTGGCGGCCGGCAGCACACCGCCCTTACCCGGCTTGGCCCCCTGGGACAGCTTGATCTCGAAGGCCCGCACCGTCTCGTGGGCGGCCAGCTCGCGCAGGCGCGCGTCGGACAGGTGGCCGTCTGCATCGCGCACCCCATACTTGGCGGTGCCGATCTGCATGATGATGTCCGCCCCCCCTTCCAGGTGAGCCGGCGCCAGTCCTCCTTCACCGGTGTCGATCCAGCAGCCGGCCTCCGCCGCGCCCCGCGACAGGGCCTGCACCGCCGGCTTCGACAGCGCACCGTAACTCATGCCGCTGATGTTGACGATGGAGCGTGCTGTGAAGGGCTTAGCCGCGTAGCCGACCCCGATGCCCAGCGGCGCGGTGGGCTCCTGCTCGTCCTCCAGCACCGGGAAGCCGGCGTTCACGAAGATCAGCGCGCCGGGATGGCGCATATCGTAGGTGGAGCCGAACCCGATTACCCCGCCCTCGTCCTTGGCGAGGCGGTACACCCAGCCGCGGGTAGCCCGGTTGAAAGGCATCTCCTCCCGGTCGCCGAGGAAGAAGTACTGGCGGAAATATTCGCCGAGCTGCTCGAAGAAATAGCGCAGATGCCCAACCAGCGGGTAGTTGCGCAGGATCGCGTGCTTTTTCTGGGTGATGTCCTGCACATACCAGTAGATCGTACCGCCCACCAGTATCAAGGCGATCAAGACGCCCAGGCTGACCTCCAGCACCCCCATCATCGTGCCCATGACGCGCTCCCCCCAAGTGTTAGAATTCGGGCCGATACATCTTAGGTGAACCCCGATGGAATTTGCAGAACAGCTTCGCGTTGAAGTCCAGCGCTCCGTGGCGGCCTCCCTGGCCGAAGACATCGGCACCGGCGACCTCACCGCCCGCCTCATCCCCACCAACCGCACCGCCCGCGGCCGCGTGATCACCCGCGAAGATGCCGTGCTGTGCGGCACCGCGTGGTTCGACGCCGCCTTCACCGCGCTGGAGCCCGACGCCTCGGTGATCTGGCACGCCCGTGACGGCGAGCGCATCAAACCCGGCCAGCTGCTGTGCGAAGTGGATGCCAGCGCCCGCGCGCTACTCACCGCCGAACGCACCGCGCTGAACTTCGTTCAGCTGCTATCCGGCACCGCGACCCTCACGTCCACCTTCGTGCAGGCCGTGGCCGGCACCCAGGCCAAGATCGTCGATACCCGCAAGACCCTGCCCGGCCTGCGCCTGGCGCAGAAGTACGCGGTCAAGGTCGGCGGCGGCACCAACCATCGCGTCGGCCTCTACGACGGCATCCTGATCAAGGAAAACCACATCATCGCCGCCGGCAGCATCAAGGCCGTGATCGAGCAAGCCCGCGCCATCGCCCCGTCCAACGTATTCATCGAAGTCGAAGTCGAGAACCTGGTCCAGCTCGAGGAAGCCCTCACCGCCGGCGCCAAGATGATCCTCCTCGACAACATGAGCCTCGACGAGATGCGCGACGCGGTCGGCATCAACAAGGGCCGCGCCGAACTGGAAGCCTCCGGCGGCGTCAACCTGGAACGCGTGCGCGCCATCGCCGAAACCGGCGTGGACCGCATCTCCATCGGCAGCCTGACCAAGGACGTCCGCGCCATCGACCTGTCCCTGCGCCACGTCGAGGAATAAGCAGTGCCCCAGGCGGGCCCGGCCGGATGCCGGGCCTTTTCATTTCAGGAATCGTGTCTCCGACCATGAATATCGAATTCGACGGTCCCGTCTCCACCGCCAACGCGAATACCCTTCGCCAGGTCATCGAAGCCCTGCTGGAACGCATTCAGGACCGGGACGAGGACCTCGACCTGTCCAGCCTGTCGCGCATCCGTGTCGTCGACGACCTGCCCGCCGCCGAGCAGCGCTTCGGCGCAACGCCGGTCACCGACGAGCATTTGTCGCGCATCGTTGCCGACGAGGGCAAGCTGGCCCTGCTTTTCGATGGCAGCAAGCTGTGGCAGATCCTGTCCGGCGACGGCGCCGAGATCGCACGCCTGATCCACCACCTGCACAAGGAATGCTGGCGCCTGCATGATGCCCAGGCCACTCCGGAAGCCGCATCCGACGCACCGCTGGCCAGGGCGCTGGCGCCCATCGTCAGCGCCATGTGGCAGGAATACCGCATCAACCGGCGCAGCGCCTGGTCGGTGCCGGCCGATGCCGACCTGCTGCTGAACCACCTGGCCGCGCTGCTGCAGGCCCTGCCGGACGGCATGCAGGAGGAAATCACCCTGTACTTCGCTGACCAGGACCTGGACGGCCTGTTCGCCAAGAGCCTCGGTCGCATCGCCCACCTGATGCAGGCCGTCGCCCACGTGCAGGGCTACCTCGACGGCCTCGGCCAGCCGCTGTCCGCCATCAGTGCCGAGATGCATGAGCTGGTGTCCAAGTCCTTCCTGTCGCCGATCTGGGCCGCCACCGCCCAGCACCTGGCCGCCGGGCACGCCATCGGCCCCGGCGAACTGGCCGACATCCCGCTGCGCCGCGACGTGCAGGCCGCCTTTGCCAGCTTCGGCCTGCAGATCCGCGAAACCGACGACGGCAGCGACGTGTGGGTGGACGTGCAGCCGCTGACCAAGCCCGAAACCCTGCACTGAGCCCCCCTGGGCCCAGCGGCGGCTCAGGGGGCTTCTTCCGCGAAGCAGGCTCGCTGCCGACCACCGCTCTTGGCCCGGTACATGGCCTTGTCGGCCATGGCGATGAGCTCCGTGGCACCGGTTGCGTCATGGGGATAGCGGGATACGCCGATGCTGCCGCCGGACTGCAAGGCCTGGCCCTTGTGCATGACAGGCTGGGCCAGCGCCCCCAGCGCTTTCTCGGCCAGGTGCGCAATGGCTTCGGGATCGTCGGCTCCGTCGAGCAGCACGATGAACTCGTCACCGCCCAGGCGGGCCACCGTGTCACTGGCCCGCACCAGTTGCTGCAAGCGCACCGCAGCAGCACACAGCACCGCATCCCCGGCTGCGTGGCCAAGGCTGTCGTTGATGATCTTGAAGTTGTCCAGGTCGATGAACAGCAGCGCCAGATGCCCGTCCTTGCGCCGCGCATGGGCCAGGGCCTGGTCGAGGCGGTCGAGGAACAGGCGCCGGTTCGGCAGCCCCGTCAGGCTGTCGTGGCTGGCCAGGCGGTCGAGGGCGCGTTGCTTCTCTTCCAGGCTGCCGAACTGGATGCGGATCTGCTGCTGCATGTCCTCGATGCTGCGCGCCAGCACGCCGATCTCATCCTGCCTGGCGCTCGGCAGGCGTCCACCGGGCAGGCCGGGCGCATAACCACGCACCGCCAGCACGATCTGGTTGAGCGGCCGGGTCAGCGCCCGTGCCAGCAGGAAGGCCAGCAGCACGGCCAGCGCGCTGAAGCCCACGACGATGCGCAGCGTTGCGCTCCCCAGACGGGCGCTCTGTTCGACCACCGCAGCAAGCGGCTGGGACAAGCCCAGGATGAAATCGTCCTCACTATGCAGGCTGGTGAAATGCTGGCGTACGAAAGCCGCCACCACGGCCTCCCGCCCTGCTGGCCGGGACGTGGTCACCAGTTGGCCAGCCTGCTCCGTCCGCCCCGTCAGCAGGGCTGCGGTCGCTGGAAACTGTTCCTGCACGGAGGCCCGCTGCCCACGATCGAAGGCAAAGGCCTGGCCGGGGTCGGGATGAATCAGGAAATCGCCACGCCCGTTGCTCAGATAGAGCTGCAGACCGGGCGGCAGGTCGGCCGCCAACTGGGCAAACAGACCGTTCAGGTCCACGTTGATCACTACCAGGCCGAGCACCGGTCCGTCCGCCCGATCCCGGATCGGCGCAGCCACCTGCAGTGACGGCTTGCCCTGCCCCGCATGGGCGCCGACTTCGTGGTTGATCTCCGCCCGCGAGACATACACCGCCCCCGCCGGCAGGTTCACCGTCTCGAAGACATACGGGTAATGCCCTTTTTCCTGCAGCTCATCCCCTTCGATACGCACCACGCCACTGACGTCCCGGTCGACACGAATCCTCTCAAGACCATGGTCGGCAGCATCGATGAGGCGCATCTGAAAATACTCGGGGTGGGTTTCAAGCATACGCTGGAAGAGTAGCGCCACATTGCGCTCGCTGCTGATCTGCATGGCCGGGTCGGCACGCCGCAGCAGGCGTGCAGCCTGGGGATGCTCCGCGATCAGGCACACGTCGCGGGCGGTGTTCTCGAGGCCAACCGTCAGCTGGCGTACCAGCACCCGCGTCGACGTGAGCAGGCGCTCTTCCGCCGCAGCCACCAGCATCGCGCGGCTCTCGGCGTAGCCGTAGTAGCCGGTCAGCCCGGCGGCCAGCACTCCGACGAGGGCCAGCGCAAGGCCCAGGCGTACTGCGATGCCCACCTTCATGGCCCCAGCACCCGTGTGGCCCGGTCGCCCGAGCGGATGCGCGCCCACAAGGCTTCCCGCCGGGGCGCATCCTCGACCGCCGCCAGCCAGACGATGCGGTCGGACGAAGTACCCGCATCCGACTCGACCAGGGTGTTGGCCAGGCCCTGGCGACGGGCCAGCAGGCCGCTGGCCGTGTCGCCGAGCAGGTGGTCTATCCAGGCATGGACCAGATCGACGTCCTGGGCGCCGCGGGTGACTGCCCAGCAGTCGAGCCAAGCCAACGCACCTTCGCGGGGAATCACGTAGCCCACGTCCGCGCCAGCGGCACGCAGCATGTGCAACTGCTGCAATCCGTAGTTGGCGAACATCAGCGCGACACGATGGCGCAGGAACAACTGCACCGACTCCTCGGGACGGTTGTAGAAGCCCAGTACGTTACGGCGCAGTGCGATCAGCTTGTCCACCGCCCGTGCCCACTCGGTGCCCTGCAGACGAAATGGCGATGGAAAGCCGAGCGCCTGGGCCGCCAGCGAAAAACTGTGGGCACCACCGCTGTAGGCCAGCACCTTGCCCTTGTAGCGGGGCTCCCACAGTACCGAAATGGACGCGGGGGCTTCGGCAAACTGGCGGCGGTCATAGATCAGCCCCATCGTCGAATACGTGTAGGGAATCGCATAGGCCTCAGCCCTGCCCTGGCGGACATGGACCAGTCCCGGGATGTCGGCCAGTTTGCGGAAACGCGGCAACTGGCGGCGCGTACCAGCGATCCGCGCCGGATCCACCGGCTGGACCAGATCGGCGGCGATGTAGCGTTGCAGTTCGGCGGTATTGACGGCCATGACGTCGAAATCACGCCCACCGTTGGCACTGACCTTCTGCCACAGGCTCTCGTCGGTATCGACCACCGTCAGCTCGACCCGCACACCGCTCTTCTGCTCGAAGCTGCGGATCACTTCCGCATCCGCATAGCCCGGCCAGGCGAGCACGCGCAATACGCCGGCCGCATGGGCGCCCACCGCGAAAACACCGGACAGGATAACGACCACCAGCCGCACGAGCGGCACCAGACGGAGGGATACACCACACAACTTCATCCGAAGGATGATACGCGTCGCGCCCCGCGCCTCGGTGGCACTCCGTCACTCAAAATCCGTGCGGGAACGCCCAATACAGGCATCGACTCACAGCAACTTGCGCAATCGTTCCAACAGCCGTGGCAGCTCGTTCTCCAGATCGACCAGCGCAGTTCGCGATGCCGCCGCAGCCCCTTCGGCGGCCCCCTTCAGCGGCGCCTCGACCGCAGCGGCGGCCTGCTGGATGCGCACCAGCCCCAGACTGGCCGCACTGCCCTTGAGGGAATGGGCGGCCCGCTGGGCGGCATCCAGGTCGCCGGCATCCAGTGCCCCCCGGATACGTATGACCTCCCCCTCATGGGTATCGACAAACATGGCCAGCAGACGCCGATAGGTGGCGAACTTCCCACGGACCAGGCTGAGCCCGAAATCCAGATCCACGCCATCGATGCCGGCCAGAGCCTCCCGCAGCGCCTGCTCCCTCCCAGCCAATACCGCCGCGTCACCGTGCTCGCCGTGGCTGGCCACCGGCACCGGGGCCAGGGGCGGCATCCAGTGGATCAACGCGGCAAACAGGCTGTCGGGGTCCACCGGCTTGGCGACGTGGTCGTTCATGCCGGCCTCCAGGCAAGCCCGCCGGTCTTCGTCAAAGGCATTTGCGGTCATCGCCAGGATGGCCAGGGACTTGCACTGTGGCAGTTGACGCAGAGCGCGGGTCGCCTCTAGACCATCCATATTCGGCATCTGCACATCCATCAAGACCAGGTCGTAAGCGGTGTGGGCAGCCTTCTGCAGCGCTTCGACGCCATCATTGGCGACATCCACACGCAGCCCGGTTTCCTCCAGCAGCGCGAGGGCCACTTCCTGGTTCACCGGATTGTCCTCGGCCAGCAGGATATAGCGGCCGCGCAGCGGCGACAGATCCACGGCCGCCGGCGCAGCCGGACGCGATGTCACGCCGGAGAACACCTCGACGATGGCATCGTGCAACATCGATGGCGTGACCGGCTTGCTCAGCTGGGACTGGATGCCCATCGTGTGGAGTTGCTCGACGGTCCACTCGCTGCTGTAGGCGGTGGCCAGGATGATCTTTGCGTCGGAACCGAGGGCCTGGATCCGACGGCTCGTCTCGATGCCGTCCATGCCTGGCATCGCCCAATCCATCAGGATAAGGTTGAACGGGCTGCCACCCAGCAGCGCCTCACGGGCCAGAGCCACCGCATGCTCACCGGAATCCGCCGTCGTCACCCGCACGGCAAATGCATTGAGCATATCCTCCAGCGCCGTGCGCGCGTCGGCATTGTCGTCCACCACCAGCACGTGCAGGGTCTCGTCGAGCTTCACCCGGCCACGGGGGGCCGGAACATCGGTGGCACGCTGCAACGGCAGCTCGAACCAGAAAGTACTGCCCTTGCCGAATACGCTATCGACGCCGACACGGCCCCCCATCAGTTCGACCAGGCGCTTGCTGATCGCCAGTCCAAGACCGGTGCCGCCGAATTTGCGGGTGGTTGATGCATCGGCCTGTGTGAAGGCCTGGAACAGGCGGGTACGCTGTTCTTCGCTGAGGCCGATGCCGGTATCGCTGACTTCGAAGCGCACCATCACCGCGCTGGAATCCTCGCCCAGCAGCCGCGCCCGGAAGATCACGCAGCCGGCATCGGTGAACTTGACCGCGTTGCTGGCGAAATTGACCAGGATCTGCCCGAGGTGCATCTGGTCACCATGCAACATCACCGGGATGGCCGGGTCGATGCGGTTGATGACCTCCAGCCCCTTCTCGGCAGCCCGGTCGCAGATCAGATCGTTGAGGTTGCGGAAGACCCGGTCGAGCTCGAAATCGGCGTTCTCGATGGTCAGCTTGCCGGCCTCGATCTTCGAGAAATCAAGGATGTCGTTGATGATGCCCAGCAGATGGCGCGCCGCCTGGGAGATCTTGTCGAGCTGCTCGATCTGCCGCGAATCCACTGCCGAGCGGCGGATCAGGTGGGTCAGGCCGACAATCGCGTTCATCGGCGTGCGGATCTCGTGGCTCATGTTGGCGAGGAAGCTGCTCTTGAAGCGGCTTGCCTCCTCCGCGGCCTCCTTGGCCACGGCCAGCTCGCGGGTGCGCTGGTCCACCAGATCCTCCAGGTGCAACTGGATGTCCCGCAGCTCGTGGGTGCGCTGGTCGAACATACCAGCCAACTCTTCCAGTTCGTCGTGGGTACCCAGCGGTGCGCAATGGCGCTCCGGGCTGCCGTCGGCGGCGGCCACCCGCTCCCGCAGCAACACGATGGGGCGCGACACCGAGAAGCCGATCCAGTAGGCGATTGCGATCGCCACCAGGGTCAGGACCAGCCCCAGCAGCGCCACGTCGCGGATGGCGCTGAAGGCCGGGGCGAGGTAGTGCTGGCGTGGCGCCGACACTTCGAGCTGCAGCCCGAGGCCATCGAGGAAGCTGCGATTGTTGTCATTGACGGCCTTGCGAGCGATCAGCAGGTCGCTCGCATCGGAGGCCGGATGCGCGAACAGGGTCTGGTCCGCCACCAGCAGGCGGTGGCCGAGCAGCGGGTCGGCGGGCAGCACGCGACGGGCCACGGCCCCCAGGTCGTACACCACCACCAGAACCCCTTGCGTGGTGCTGTAATAGGTCACCGGCACGAAAACGACCCAGTGCCCGTGGCTGCGATCGATCAGGTAGCTGACCACGCCATTGGCCAGCGTGCTGCGCAGTTCGGCCGAAGCCTCGTAGGTCGGCAGCGTATCCAGCGTCGAATACACCGGCTTGCCGTCATAGCCGAGCAAGGCCACAGCGAATACGTCGCGCCCCTCGCGGAAGTTCTTGATCAGCTCCGGCAGGTAGGTCTCGCGCCCCTGAGCGTCGTTGAGGCCGTTCACCACCAGCGGATTCCTGACCAGCACGTTGGCGCTTTCGAGCAGATAGTCGAAACGCTGCAGCAGCAGCCGGGCGTCCTGGCGGGCCCGCTCTTCCAGTTCGTGGGTCAGGTTGGTGGTGATCGCCGAATGGAGGCGAAAGCCCACCGTGGTCGCCACGGTGACCATCGACAGCGCGACGAACAATCCAAAAACCCAGGTGATCCGCCGGCGGACGCTCCGGGTGATGAAGGCCAGTTTCATTCTGCGGCCACGATACGGCCGCGGGCGTCGAAACGCGCCAGGCGCAGTTGCCCGCGTTCGAGCGCATCATGACGCTCCGCAGTGAAGGGCTGCTTGTAATCGCGCAGCACGCCCGGGTAAGCCCCCAGGGACTCCAGCGCACTGCGCACGGCGGCATGATCGTCCGGCCGCGCCTGGCGCGCGGCCCGAGCCAGCATGAGGGTCAGCTCATAGGCATGCACGCTGGCGATCAGGGACGGCACCATCTCGTCCCGGCCAAGGCCGTAGCGCTCCCGGTAATGGTCAAGGAACCTCCTGAAGCGGGGATGCGTTGACGCATCGTCCATCAGGATGGACTGCACGAAGCGCAGATCCACATGCTGCAGTGCGCCCTGGGTGGTCTGCCAGAAATTGCCGCCGGTCAGCGCCACGTGCGCGAACACCGGCAGGGGTTTGTCCTGGCGTGCCAGCGCCTGCACGATCTTCTGGCTCTCGAGCGCGTTCGCGACCAGCACCAGCGCCGCCACATCGCTGCCGGCAATCGCATGCAGCCGGGCCTCGGTCCCCGCATCGCCCACGTTGAACCACTCGATCTCCACGCGGCCTGCCGGCAGTTTGTCGATTATCGGCTTGAGCACCTCGTCGTTGCTGCGCCCCCAGGCCGAACGTTCGAGCAGCACGACCACCCGGCCGCCGACGCGCAATGCGTGCTCCAGCAGGAAGGGCGCCGCCAGGCTGTCGCTGACCGAAACGCGGAAGGTGTAGTTCGGTCGATGCCCGTGCTCGACCAAGCCACGCCCGGTTCCCCACGGAATCAGGAAGGGGATCTGCAGGCGGTGGATGTCCTCCAGTTCATCCGCAATGACGGCCGTCTGCACGCCGCCGACGACGGCCAGCAGCGACGGCATGGCTGCGAAGCGGGCGAGGTTCTGCCGCCCCACCTGCGCATTTGTAGCGTGGTCCAGACCGACCACCCGCAGCGGCACGCCCCGGATGCCACCGTCCGCGTTGATCTCCTCGACGGCCAGTTGCACCCCCCGGTAGATGGCCCCACCGCCCTGGGCGCTGCGCATCGAGAAATCCGCATCGATGCCGACCACCAGCGGCGGCGGACGCCGCACACCGGCCGAGGCCTCGGCGCCCTCCTGCCGCTGGTGGCGCAGTTCCTCGGTCTTGACCAGCAAGTCATAGCCCACGTCGAAGCCGAACTTGTCGGCAATCGGAGCCAGTGCCTTGCGGAAGGCCTCGCGCTCATCCGGCGTCAGGGTATGGATCTCGACACCAGCAGCCCGGACGGTCTCGATGAACTGGGCCTCGCGGCGGGACGTTTCCTCGCGTTCCCACACCGTGAGCGCCTGGGCGTTGCGCCGGACGACCTCGCGCATCTCTGGCGACAGGGACTCGAATACCGTCTTGCTGGCCGAGAACACGTAGGCCAGATAGGCATGATTGCTGAGGGTCAGGTATTTCTGCACCTCGTGGAAACGCATGCCGACAATGGCGACCAGCGGGTTTTCCTCGCCGTCCACCGCACCATCGGCCAGCGCCTTGTAAGTGGCGTGGAAATCGATCGGGATGGCTTGGGCACCGAGCACCTCGAACTGGTCGGCGATGATGCGGCTCTTCATCGTGCGGATGCGCAGCTTCGCGAAATCCTGCGGGCGGCGGATCGGCGTATTGGCGGTAAATTGCTTGAAACCGTTTTCCCAGAATGCCAGGCCCACCAGGTTGATCCCGCCCAGCTTGGACAACAGCATACGGCCCGGCTCGCCATCGAGCATCGCGTAAAGCTCTTCGCGACTGGCGAAGTAGAACGGCAGGTCGGCGTACTGCATGGCCGGGATCGCCGAACTGAGCTTGGCTGTGGGCGTCAGCACCAGGTCGAGCTTGCCGCTGCGCGCCATTTCCAGCATCTGGTCGTCGCTGCCCAGCTGCTGGTCGGGAAACACCGTAACCTTCAGCTTGCCCTTGCTCTGCTCGCCGACCTGTTCGGCAAAGCGCAGCGCCGCGGCATGCAGCGCGCTGCCGGCGGCAATATTCAATCCCAGGCGCAGCTCACGCACATCGCTGGCCGTGCTCGTGACGGCTTCACCGGCCGTACCACCGGACGCCCCCGGACGCCCCTCTCGCGGACCGGACCACCACAGCACCAGCAATACACCGAGCACCACAAAAACCACCAGCGAAAGCGCACGAATCTGGTGTTTTCTCATCAGATCTTCTGTTCAGGCTTGATGGTCAATGATATACCGATCGAAACTCCCTTGTGGCAGCATGGTCTTGGCTCAGACCTTCAATCAGCCGCCACGAGTGGCAGCCGGGCTGGCAAATGGCGGAGCCGAAAATACCCCAACTCAATAATGCGGCGGAATCTCGTCACGCAGATCGCGGGCCTCCGCCGTCGGCGTAGCCGACTGCATCTGCTGGTAAAGCAGGCGGATCTGGCGCTGCAGCGCATCGATCTGCTCCTGCTGGCGGTGGACGGTCATGTTGAGGCTGTCCACCAGGTCTTCGGTGAGGGCAAGCTTGATCTCGATCTCGGTCAGTCGGGATTCCATGTCGTTCCCTTCGGCGGGCTGTTGTCGGAGGCGGATTGTCCCCGAAGATCACGACGAGCGTCGAGATGCTATCGCGCAAGTCCGGCCCCACCCTGCATCCGGCAACGATCCAACGGGGAATTTCATACTTGAGGACATTTCTCAAATGCAGTAAAAAACAATGAAGACTCCAGATGACGCCATGTGCGGAGAATTTCACCGTACCATCCAGGTGAATTCTCCACCAAGCTAGTGATCCAACATGCAGGCACCGGAAAAAAGCACCGCCTTACAGATTTCGTCCCAAGTCAGCCGTCTTGACACCGGAATGTACATCTTTCGCTACAAGCTTGATGCCCAAAGCACCTCCAAGGTCTGCATCAGCCTGAGCCCGACCCCACTCGGCGACGGAGTGATCGACTTCTTTCCGTCCGAGGGCGTTCGCGACAATACGCTCGCCTCACCCAGCGACTGTATCGTGGCCCGTGTAAAGGGTGGCCCGACAAACATACTGATCACCACCTTCAGGTCTGAAGGCGATACCAGCGACGTCCAATTGCGCATGGACCGTATCTCAACGGCCCCCTCCCCTGCACCATCCAGACCGACCGCCACCGCACCGACACAACAGGAGCTGCTCGGCCATATCGAAACGCAAGGTGATGTCATCTCCCACAATACTTGGCTGGGGGATCCGACGACCCACCTGCGTCTCGAGGGCTTCTCGATCAACTGGCCGAACGCACCTAGCGGCGTGACCCTGGCCTACTCATGCCGTACCGGGGCCGACGGAGAGCGCTATATGGGCGTCCCCGGCCAATTCGTCGGCAGCCGCGGCAAAGCCAGACCGATCACGTTGGTCACGTTCGCCCTCACCGGGCCACGCTCAGCCGATTTCGAGCTAAGCGGCAAGGCAGTCTTCGCCGGCGAAGCCCCGCTCGCCATTGCATCAGGCAAGGTACTCTCAGGCCCCAGTGGAGCAGAACACCTTGTGGCGCTACAACTTGAGGTCACCCCAAAGCCCGTTGAAGCTTCGCCGTGGAGTAACCACCCCAACCTGCAGGTCTTCCGCAAGCCATAAAGCACCTGGCCCAGGGGCTCCCCTCATAGCAGCCGTACGATCAAGCAAGGGCCGCTGGCTGCAAACCATCCCGGATACACCGGATTGGCAGCCCCAATGGGCCCACCGCGCACGGCCGCCCCCTCGCCCCTTGCATGTAACATGACATGAAGATCACCTACGACGACCTTTCAAGCCTCATCCCCAGCCTGAATCAGGGCCAACCCAAAACCCTGCTTCACATCGGCTGCGGCAAAGCCGACCGGACACGCCTGCCGGAATGCTTTCAGGACAGTCGCTGGCAGGAGATCAGACTGGATATCGACCCGGCCGTCCAGCCAGACATCGTATCCACCATCACCGAGATGACCGCCGTCGAAACCGGCAGCATGGACGCCATCTGGTCATCGCATAATCTGGAGCACCTGGAAGACTTCCAGGTCCCTCAAGCCCTGGCCGAAATCCGGCGGGTACTCAAACCAGGCGGTTTTGCGCTGATCACGCTCCCTGATCTGGAGCAGATCGCTCAACTGATCGTCGAAGGGAAGATCGACGAGGTCATTTATGTATCCCCGGCCGGCCCGATTACGCCACTGGATATGTTGTTTGGACATCAGGCATCGGTCGCGCGTGGTAATCAATACATGGCGCACAGGACGGGCTTCACCGCAAAGCGCCTCGGCATGCATCTGATCGACGCCGGCTTTGCCGAAGTGAGGATTATCACTCCCCCAGAGGGAGACCTATGGGCACTCGCCATGCTCTGACCCCACGACGGGATAGCAAACAAATACCGACTCATCTGCCGCACAACCACTGAATTCAGTATTTCAGTAATAAGGAAGGTCAGGAATCAATCGCTGCCGTACGCCGACCATCCCCGTGTGTCATCACATGATTAGCTCCACCGTCCAGCCCTTATGCCAAACCAACGCTCCACATCGCTGGCCGCCCTATTTCCACAAAATCCTTGCCCTAAGGCTGCGCAAGCATATTCACAGCCGATAGCCGCGCTCGCCGTGGATGAGATCAGCGAGTTCTACGCGCTGCAACTTGCCATCTGGCAGCTCCGCGACCAGGATTTGCAGCGGCGTTTTCCATTGGACACGGTGGAAGGGCGGGTCGGTTTTCTAGCCTGGTGTGTAGGCAGCGGCGGACAGGAATACCAAGCGCTGCGGAAACTGACGCCCTTCTGGAATAACCTGGCCCAGCCCGCTGCGCTACCGTACAGCGAGTGGGCGGGAGGAGTCTCGCGCTTCCTGCAACTCGCGATCAGACACCGTGCAGACCTCAACATCGACCCGGCACTACCCGACGCGAACAGCCAGGCGGCAGCATTGGGCTGGATATGGTGCACCGGGGGCTGGCGTGATTTTGCCCCTGAGCTCTTGCGCATCACATCCCAGCAAGCGCGCTTTCTCCTTGACCAGGATGATCTGGTACAAACCCGCTTCGCACAACTCGTGTACAGGCAACGTCCAGACCTGCAAACCGCATTCGATCTTTGCACAGACCATGGGCAACGCGATTTTCGGGCCTGGCTGACCCTGCATGCTCAAACCGAGACTGCGCTGCCCCTACTGCAGGATGCTCTGCACGACGCCGCACAGGTGACACCTTCGCATCTCCCTGTCGCTCCGTCAGCCGAATCCCCATTCGGCGTAAACCTCATCGGCTACGCCTTTGGCGAACTCGGCATCGGTGAAGACGTACGCATGGCTGCTCACGCATGCCACGCGGCCGGCATTCCGTTTTGCGTCATCGACTTTGCTCCCGGCGGCAACATCCGCCAGCAAGACCACAGCATCGCTCACTGGGTTACCGATGCCCCACGTTACAGCATCAACATCGTCTGCCTGACCGCGCTGGAGCACCTTCGACTTTTCGTGGAACGCGGCTCAGAATTCTTCGCAGACCGCTACACCATCGGCTACTGGCCATGGGAACTGCAAGACTGGCCTGCCAACTGGGAGCATTGTTTCAGTCTGATTGATGAAGCGTGGGCTTCGAGCCGGCATATCGAACAAGCCATGCGCGGCGCCAGCCCTGTCCCGGTGCACTGGATGCCCATGGCCGTGCGCCTGCCGGCTGAAGTCGACACCGCAGCACCACCGCAACGCGCCCGCTTCGACCTGCCTGCGGACAAGACGCTGTTTGTTTTCTCGTTCGACGGCAATTCCTTCATCGAGCGCAAAAACCCACTCGGTGTTCTCGAAGCATTCCTTCACGCCTTCCCAGCTGGCAACGCACACAGCCACGACGTCGGGCTGGTCATCAAGTGCATGCGCCCCGACCCGCGCAATCGCGTCTGGCAGCGCATCCAGGCCGCAGCCCAGCATGACCCGCGCATCATCATCATCGACGCCATGCTCGACAAAGCGGAAGTGCTGGAGCTGTATCGTGCTTGCGACTGTTTCGTATCCCTGCATCGCGCCGAAGGCTTCGGCCGCGGCATTGCCGAAGCGCTGCTGCTCCGGCTGGACGTCATCGCCACCGACTACGGCGGCAACGTCGACTTCTGCCGCCCCTCAGGCGCCCATCTGGTACCGGCCCAAGCCGTGCCACTCAAGCCTGATGACTATATCGAAGCCTGTGGCAACTACTGGGCGGAACCAGACCTCGACGCAGCGGCAAATGCCATGCGGGCGATCGTCGCAAAGACCCAGACGAGAATTCAGTCCTTTACCAAGCCCGACGACGAACACGGACACATGTGCAACGGCCTTTTTGCGCCCACCATCATCGGTAGGCGCTATCGGCAACGCCTCATCGAACTCCATGCAGCGCTAAACACAGCCGACCACGCCAACCGATAATTCAGCGCAACGCCATTCAACGAGCCATATTCATGAAAACCCTCTGCATCACCGGCATTGCCCACCCAGCCCTGGACGCCGTGGCACAACAGCTTTTTGCCAGCGGCCTGGCGCCGGCGCTTCCAGCCCACCGCAATGACGGCATGGACATCGCTGCCTGGCACAAACGCGTTCTTGCCAAGCACCCAAGCAACGTCGACGTACCTCAACTGGGCAGACTGTGGGAACAGTTGGCCGCAGACATTTTCATGGGGAATCTCGACGTCCCGACCTGGGGTTGGAGCAACCCGGACAGCGTCGAACTACTCGACTTCTGGCACCACTTCGATCCACACCTCTACTTCGTCCTCGTCTGCGTACTGCCGCAACACGCCCTCGCCCAGGCCATCGCCAACCCGACCGACAACGTCGGCCCAGATGATGTCCTGCGGCGCTGGTACACCACCCACCAAACCATGCTGCGCTTCCACCTGCGCCACCCGGAACGCAGCCTGCTCGTCATGGCCGACGACGCGCTCAACCATCCCGCACAACTGGTCGATACGCTGACCCGCCAGTGGGAACTTCCGCTGCAGCCCACCTCCGGCACGGTAGTCGAGTCCCCTCGCTCCGACGCCGTCGCGGCCTACCTCGCTCAGCAGCTCATGCAAGACCGCAGCGTCGAACACGCCCTGCAACAGGAAATTCTCGCCTGCCTCAGCCCTCTCTCGCAGGACGGAGTGGCTGCGGCGGAAGTGTTCTCCACCGATGACGTCATCGCCGCCTACCGCCAGCTCCGCGACCGCAGCAAAGAAGCCGAGGCACTCGAAGGTGCTCGCATCGAGCTCACCACGACGCGCACCACCCTCGACAAGAAAATCGCCGACCTCACCAAGTCCTACGATGAACAGGCCCAGTTCGCCAACGAACGCCAAGCCCAGATCAACACCCTGAACAAGGACAAGACCACCCTCGCTGCCGACCTCAGCAACGCCCGCGAAGAAGGCGAG
Source organism: Zoogloea sp. JDB1 (assembly GCF_056724025.1). Lineage (NCBI taxonomy): Bacteria > Pseudomonadati > Pseudomonadota > Betaproteobacteria > Rhodocyclales > Zoogloeaceae > Zoogloea > Zoogloea sp. JDB1. The sequence continues at coordinate 2,569,264 of NZ_CM161496.1, read as the reverse complement.
CTGCTACTCACTCAACTGCATCAGGTGCAGGAAGAACTCGAAAGCCTGTTCCTCAAGGAACAGCAAACCGCCCAGCAACTCACGACAGCCCAGGCTGCCCTGAGCACCCTTACCCAAGACAAGGCCGCCCTCACCACCGCACGCGATACTCTCAACAAGCAAGTCGACGACCTGACCAAGGCCTTCGACGAGCAGACCCGGCTCGCCAATGAGCACAAAGCCCAGATCGACGCCCTGAACAAGGATAAGACCACCCTCGTCGCCCATCTCGATGATGCCCGTGAAGAAGGCGAGCTACTGCTTACCCAACTGCATCAAGTCCAGGAGGAACTCGAGCACTACTTCCTCGAACACCAAAAACTCAAGCACGAACACCAAGTCCAGAACGAACGCTGGCGGCGCATGCTGCAGCGCACGCCCGATTACTGTGACTTTGCCGCCGTCAACGCCAGCCCGGGCACGCAGCACGGCACCCTCGACTGGCAGTTCGAAGAACTGGAAACCGCCGGCCGGCACATCCCGCAACTGGCCTGCCAGACGCTACTCATCGACGGCACCGCGGCCATCCGCATACCGCGCAATGCCGGTCAGGCCTTGCTGCACTGGCCTGCCGACACCGACGCAGCCGACGTACTGCTCGCTCCGGGCGTAGAGTCTGCACGGACTCCCTTGGCACGCCTCGCCACCAGCGACCTCGTATTGCTGAAAAACCTCGCAAGCGTTTTCCAGCAGGCCCTGCGCGCCCCCGCCGACCTGCAACTCCCTGCCGATTTCCCGGCCGCTGAATTACAGACAGCGCTGTCTCAACTCCCGGAGCAGCTCGCCGCCTTACCGCCGGCGCTGCGCTACGACCGCGTAACGCTCAAGAACAACCAGACCAATCCCGACTATGAGCACCTCTGGCTCGTGCTCGACAACCTGTCGCTGGGCAGCCAGCGCTGGGCGCAGTTCGAATTCCGCCTATCGTGCGCCAACGTCGGCCCGCGCCGCTTCGGCACGCACCCCAAGCTGGAATTCCCGCAGCACGTGGGCCAAGCTCCGCTACCCGGCTGGTTCGACGAAAGCTACGACGACCATGGCGCCAAGCTCGAACTACGCTTCGCCCTGCCCGACGCCATGGACGTCCAGGTCTGGAGTCAGCTCAGCGACGCCGACCACCACTTCCTGCGCGCCCTCCTCGACGCCCTGCCCGGCCTGCTCACCACCCTGCAAGCCAGCGGCGTGCAGATCAGCCGCGCCTGGCAAGACTGGTTCAAGCTCGCCGACCACAGCCGCCACATCCTGGCCCTGCGCGCACCGCTTGAAGACGCCGTCGTCGCCTGAAGCGAACCTTGAGCACATGCACGCCATGCTGGCAGGACACCCCTTCATGAATGTCGCCCTCAAACCCACAGCCCCGCACGCCACCCTCGCCTGCCTCGAGATGGCCCGCCGCCTCGCCCCACCACAGGCAGTCATCCATATCGGAGCAGGTCAAGGACATGGCGTGCTACACCAATGGCAACATTGGCCAGTGAAGCACGCGCGCGTCATTGACGCCGACGACAGCCGCCTGCAGTGGCTGCACACGCTCACTACCACCGAGCCGGAGGGCGGCCCCCCGCCCGACTGGCAAGCACTGGTTGCGGTGGTGGCAGACCACGATGGAGAAGTCGACTTCCACCACGCCAGCAACCCTGCCGAAGACGGCCTGCTGTCCGCCGGCGCCCTCCTGGGCCTGTGGCCCAACCTGCGCGCCCTGCCGCACAACACCCAGTCCGCCCGACGCCTGGACACCCTGCTCGCCGAACATCCGCTGCCCAAGCTCCCGGACAGCTCGCCGGGTGCGCGCCCCACCTGGCTCATTATCGACTGCCTGCCTGCCCTGCGCATCCTGCAAGGCGCCGCACAGACCCTGCCAACAGTTGGCGTCGTATGCCTGCGCGCCGTACTCGACCCCGCCCGGCTCGATGACCCCGCAGCCAGCCTCGCCGCCGCCACCCACTTTCTGGCCGAGCAGGGTTTCATATGCGTACACGTGGGCGAAACCAACCACCCCGCCGTGTGCGAAGCCCTCTTCCTGCACGATGAAGCAACCGCCCTGCAGGCCGAACACAGCGTACAGCAAGAGCAGTTGGCCCAACTCGCCCAGGCGCTGGAGGTCACCGAGCAAGCCAAAGCTGAAGCACTGGCCGCTTGCGAAGCCGAGGCCGAGGCGAAAACCGAAGCTCTCGCTGCCCGTAACGCCCTGCAAAAACAAGCCGACGAGCTGACCGCCACCCGCGACGAGCAGGCCAGACTCGCCACTGACCGCGCCACCCAGCTTGATGCCCTGACCCAAGCCAAAGCAGCTGCCGACCAGCTCGCCGCAGATCGCCAAGCCCAGCTTGAGACCTTGTCCAAGGAAAAGACTGCACTCACAGCTGAACGCGATGCCCTCGCCCAGGAGAAGGCCGCGCTCATCACCGAGCGCGATGCGCTGAACACGCAAAAGGCCCAACTCACCCAGGCGCAGGAAGCCGCCGAGCAGGCCAAAGCCGAAGCGCTGGCCGCTTGCGAAGTCGAGGCCAAGGCGAGAACCGAAGCTCTCGCTGCCCGTAACGACCTGCAAAAACAAGCCGACGAGCTGACCGCCGCCCGCGACGAGCAGGCCAGACTCGCCACTGACCGCGCCACCCAGCTTGATGCCCTGACCCAAGCCAAAGGAGCAGCCGAGCAGCTCGCCGCGGATCGTCAAGCCCGGCTTGAGACCTTGTCCAAGGAAAAGACTGCACTCACAGCTGAACGCGATGCCCTCGCCCAGGAGAAGGCCGCGCTCATCACCGAGCGCGATGCGCTGAACACGCAAAAGGCCCAACTCACCCAGGCGCAGGAAGCCGCCGAGCAGGCCAGAGCAGAAGCGCTGGCCGCCAGGGACGCCGAGCGTGACGCGGCCCTTAAGGCAAAGTCAGATGCGCTCGCAGCCCGCGATGCAGAAGCCCAAGCCAAGGCCCACGCCCTCACCGCCCGTGACGCCCTGCAACAGCAGGTCGCTGAGCTGACCGCCGCCCGCGACGAGCAGACCAAACTGGCCACCGATCGCGCAGCCCAGATCGAGGCGCTGAACAAGGCCAAAGCCACTGCTGAAAAGCTAGCCATCGACCGTCAGGCCCAACTCGACACCCTCGCCAAGGCGAAGAGCACGCTGACAAGCGAACGCGATGCCCTCACGCAAACCATCGCCGAGGGACAGCACCGGCAGCAGTTGCTGGAAGAGGAAATGATCAAGGCCAACGCCCAACTCGAACTCATCAAGGACCTGCTGCTGCGGGAGCCGGGACTGTAAGAGGCACACCATGCTACGCACACTCAGCGCCTTTCTTGCCCGCTGGTTTGGCCCGGCACCGGTGACAGATGCCCCTCCCCCTGCAGACCCGCCCCAGCCCGCCCCCTCGCCATCCGAGCTCCACACCAACCCTCCCCCTGCTCACCCCGTCGCCTACGACGAAAATCTGCTCGAACGCGCCCGCACGCAGTGGCAGTTTGGCGACTGGAACAGCCTCGCCCAACTCGACCGTGACACCCTGCAGCACCACCCCGACCGCGCCAAGCTAGCGTTGCTCGCGGCGGCGGGCCGTCTGCAAACCGATCGCAGCGACGAGGCCCGGCTTTACCTCCGCCTGGCCCAGGACTGGGGCATCAGCAAGAAGCTGCTGGCCCAGATCCTGGCTGCCGGCGTGCACAACAGCCTGGGGCGTGCCGCAGCCCTTGCCGGCAAACAGACAACAGCCCTGCAGCACTTCAAATCAGCCATCGATGTCGGCACTCCTGGAGCAGCGACCCAGCTACTACTCCAGGCCCGCACGGGTGAACAACTCCAACAGCTTGGCCTATCTGGCGGTACTGCCCAACTCAACATCAATGCAGACCACCGCCCTGCCCTCAAGCTCACGCCCCTCGCAACACACATCGATACGCTCACCGATGCACTGCAGGAACACAAAACCGAACTCGACGCTCAGCTCAAAAAGCAAGCCGACGAACTCATCCGCGTGCGCAAATTTCTGGATAGCAGCCTGAAGAGCGAAGTCAGCAACGCCGCGAAACAAATCGAAGCCTTCATGGGCCTTCAAAACTATTTCGCGACAGGCGAACTGCCCAGCGTCAACACCGAACGTCATAGCTGGCCTATCAGCCCGGACTTTGCCATCTACCTCATCGAACTCATCGAACTCAACGACTACGACCTCATCATCGAGTTCGGCTCGGGCATCTCTACCGTCATCATCGCCAAAACACTCGCCAAAATGGCCAGTCGGCGGCAAGGCAAGCCCAGCGTCACGTTCGCCTCGTTCGACCACCTGGATCAGTATTACCAGCAAACCCGTGCCCACCTGCAGCAGGCGGGGCTGGCGGATACGGTACAGCTCTCCCTCGCGCCCCTAAAGGACTGGCCAGCCCCGGACGGCAACGCCTATTCCTATTACGACTGCCAACCCATCCTCGCTCAACTTGCGCAAACACACGCCACTGCAAGCCTGCGGATGCTGGTCATCGTTGACGGCCCACCGGCCGCCACAGGCAAACATGCGCGCTACCCTGCAGCGCCACTAATCCTCCAGCACTTCGCCCAGGCACACATTGATCTGCTGCTCGACGACTACATTCGCACCGATGAAAAGGAAATTGCGCAGCGCTGGCAAGGTGACATCACCGCGGCCAAACGCACGTACACCCTCACCGAACGCAGACTCGAGAAAGATGCCTGCCTGATTCAAATCCAGTCCATATCACCACCTCCCCCCGGTCTTAACACATGAAAGGCCCCACCGTTTTCGGGACTCACCCTGAAGCCATCAAAATGGCTCCGGTCATCAAAGCGCCGCTGGCTGCAGCCCCCAACTTCGACACCAAGGTCTGCGTCACCGCACAGCATCGGCAAACGCTTGACCAGATGGTCGAAATCTTCGACATCCAGCCGGATTTCGACCTTAACCGGATGAAACCTGAGCAGGACCTCTCCGACATCACCATCAACGTGCCTCTTGGTATGCGCGAGGTTTATAAGGAGTGGCACCCGATGCCATCCTCGTGCACGATGACACCGCCCCTGGCGGCCAGCCTCTCGGCCTACTATGCCAAAGTCAAGAGCGGCCATGTGGAAGCTGGCTTGCGCACCCACAACAAATACACCCCGTAGCCCGAGGAAATGAACAGCCGAATCACGGGCGCTGCGACCGACATCCCTTTCGCTCCGACCGAAAAAGCACGTGTCAACCTGCTGGCCGATGCCATCCATATCACCGGGAGCCCCCTCATAGATACCTTGTTCGACGTAGTCGACCGAGTGCCCACCGACGCCGCGCTGAAAAGCCGCCTTGCGGCAAAATTAGACCTCATCGACCCAAGCAAATGCCTCGTTCTGGTCATCGACCGCCGCTGGGAACGCTTTGGCACTGGCTTTGAAAACATCTGCCGTGCCTTCCCCCAAAGTGGTCGAGCGGAGCGATATACAGATTCTTTACTCCGCGCATCTCAACCAGAATGTGCCGGAGTCAGTACTCCACATCCTCGGCAACACCCTCAGCATCAAGCTCATCGCCCCGCAGGACCACCTGCCCGCGCCCACAGCCTCACGGCGACGGGATGGCTGCCGCCCGAATTTGCGAACACCCCAAATTTTTCATAAAAAAACAACTGTGTTTAACAGCATATCTTTGATCGACCTCGGTTACATCGGCCTGCCTACCGCCGCCCGCGTGTCAATACCCTGCGGCCGGGGGCTGATGTTGGGGGCCACTGCATTACGCTCGCCCTTTAGTCCATGGTCAATACCAGCCCGGACGAGACCCGCATCATCCTCCTGGCCCGCCAAACCAACGACTACAATCCGGAATAGGTACTGGATAAGGTCTCGGCAGCCATCGTCGACACCCTGGCTCGGAAAGCAGACAGCACCATGGCGGACATCAAAGTCGGCCTGCCTGGGCCTCGCCTTCAAGCCTGATATCGATGACCTGCGTGAGAGCCCTGCCATCGAAATTCCCCAGCGCATTGCCCAAATGGACTGCCAAGTGCTGGTAGTGGAGCCAAATACGAAACCTTGCCGAAAAAAATGATACATCCCAAATTGAATTTGGTTGCCTTGGATGCAGTTTTGGCAGCTACCGATGTGCTCTGCGTATCAGTGAAGCATCCTTCATTCATTGACGCCGCCCAAGCGACTTACCATCACAACAAGCTTATCGACACAGTTGGCCTGTTTGCGGCAGGCATTACGAGATACTGAAGGAGGCTATAGTGCATCAGAAATCGATGGTTCGGCGCGCAGCCGAAGAGTTTGCTCAAGGCGAGTATTTGGTAGCACTCGATCTTTACCGAAGGCTTGCGGCGCAGCTAGGTGAACATAATTTCAAAGCGAACATCTGGTTGTGTGAAAAGAGAACAAAAAGACAATACCGTAGAAGCTCCTCCGAGATCCCTCTCGGAGAGATTAAAGTAGCCTGCGTTATGGATGAGTTCACGTTCCATAGCTATGCTCCGGAATGCAATCTCTTTCAACTTTCCCCCAATCATGCCATCCAAGAGTTGCAAGCGTTTGAACCCGACCTCCTTTTTATAGAATCTGCATGGCGCGGCAAAGATGAACTGTGGAGTCGGAAGATTGGCACTCTCAGCCAAGAGCTTCGCTCGGTGCTGCAATGGTGCAAGGATAACCAAGTGCCTACCGTCTTTTGGAACAAGGAAGACCCGGTTCACTTTGAGACTTTTCTGACGACTGCACAGCAATTCGACTTCGTCTTTACTACCGATATCGACTGCATCTCTCGCTACAAAGCGGCATTAGGCCACAATCGCATTTATTTGCTACCCTTTGCTTGCCAACCCAAGATTCACAATCCGATTGAGCTCTATCCGCGCAAGGATGCATTCTGCTTTGCCGGAGCATATTACGTACGCTATCCAGAGCGTACCCGCGACCTCGAAAACTACATGATAGAGTTTCCGAAATACAAACCGCTGGAGATTTTCGATCGCAACTTCGGCAAGGATGATGTCAACTACAAATTCCCCCCAAAATACGAGCCATATATTGTCGGCACTCTACCTTTCAATGAAATCGACAAGGCTTACAAAGGCTACCGCTATTCAATCAATTTGAATTCCGTCAAGCAGTCTCAAACTATGTTTGCTCGACGCGTTTATGAGTTGTTGGGGTCAAATACAATCACTGTAAGCAACTTCTCCCGCGGCGTTCGTCTAATGTTTGGCGATCTTGTGATCTCCAGCGATAGCGGCAAGGAAGTTGTCGAGCGTTTGCAGCGGCTTGGCAACGAGGCTGGAGAGAAGTTTCGGCTTGCCGGGCTAAGAAAAGTCATGCTGGAACACACATACGAGCAGCGTCTGGCATACGTGGCACGCAAGGCGCTTGGATGGCGCAAGAATGTCAACTTGCCACGCATAGTTATCGTTGCCTTGGCCAGTTCAATAGACGAATTACAGCAATTAATCGGGATGTATCACGGACAGCAGTATGCTCATAAGCGCCTTGTGGTCGTGATGAAAAATGAGTTGCTGACGCTACACAAGCCCCACGAAGATACCACTGTCACAGTAATTACAGATAACGTGGCAGATCAAATGTATCTGGGCAGTATGCAGGGCAATGACGATTGGCTCGCCACAATGGTTAACGATGACTATTATGGCCCTAACTACCTACTTGATCTCGCTATCGCAACGCGTTACAGCAAGGCTCAGGTCATTGGCAAAGGGACGCATTATCAGTGGGCCGATGAGAGCATTCGCATAGTGGCTCCGGGGCATACCTATCATGCCACAACCTACCTCCCGGCACGCTGCAGCATCATTCAATTCGATGCCTTGCCGCACGAACAGAGCCTATTATTCTGGCTTTCCCGTTCGCGAGAGCAGATTAGCAAGCACCCCGGACTAGCCATTGATCAGTTCAATTATTGTCTCGGTGGTGGCTTTACATCGCGCCAAGCGGCAGTCAGAAAGCACGTTGATGACGTGAAGCTAAACCCGGGATTGACGATTGATCAACTCACGCACACAGCTGAGGCTATTCCACCGGCGGAATCCGACGAAACCGGTACTCCTAATTGGAGTTCCGAGCGCCTCGTACAGGTTTTTGGAGCTATCACGCACGCTTTGGTTCGCATCGAAAATAGGCAGAATGGACTGCACGTCGAATCGAGTTTGCCCGACGGAAAACATGAATATATCTATGCCCCCCCGGAACTACCAATTGAGGCTTTACCAATCAAGGTAACGCTGGATACCTTCCTTGATGTCACGCCAGGACTGGATGTGCAGTACGTTTTTGTTTTCCTTGATAAAAGGAAGCAGAAGATCAGCCACATAATTCACTCCGCGAATCGAAACTACTCGGCTACGATCCCCGCCGCCGCAGCGTTTGTACGCATAGGCTGGCGTATATCCGGCGGAGGCTCAGCGACCATCAACACCTTGCTCTGGGGGCATCGCAAGCTGGAGCCAGCCCGAGTACTCGGTCGCGGCGAGACCCTGCTGTTGACTAACCACTATGCCAGTTACGACGATCTATATCGTTACGGGTTCGTACATAGCCGAGTCAAGACTTACCTGCAGAACGGCGTACCCGTCGATGTTTTTCGTTTACGCCCGAATGAGGCTACACATTATCATGAATTTCAAAATGTCGACGTGATTACAGGGGGGCATCAAGCCCTGACTAAGTTGCTGAACGGCGGAAGCTACAGGAGTGTGCTAGTTCATTTCCTGTCACCAGATATGTGGGATGTGCTGAAACACTACCCGAAACTACGAATTATCGTTTGGGTGCATGGGGCCGAAGTCCAGCCTTGGTATCGACGTGCATACAACTACCGGAGCGAACAGGAGCGTACCGAGGCGAAACATCAGAGTGATCAACGCATCGCGTTCTGGCAGAGCATTCTCAGGCCAATGCCGAATAACCTAAAATTGGTATTCGTGTCACGTCACTTTGCTGAAGAGGTCTTTGAAGATCTGGGCTTTCGCTTACCCGACGAAAGCCATGTCATTATTCACAACCCAATCGACTGCGGACTATTTTCTTATCAACCGAAGTCTGTCGAACAAAGAAAAAAAGTACTTTCAATTCGCCCATATGCCTCCAAAACATATGCAAACGATCTAAGCGTAAAAACCATTCTTGAGCTCTCCACACGGCCGTTCTTTGCGGAAATGGAGTTCAAACTCATTGGCGACGGGCCACTTTTTGAGGAAACTCTTGCTCCTTTACGAAGATTTTCTAACATTGCAATTGAACGCCGATTTCTTCCGCAAAATGAAATAGCCGCGCTACACAAGGAGTATGGAATATTCCTTGTACCCACACGAATGGATACCCAGGGTGTCTCGCGGGACGAGGCGATGGCATCGGGCTTGGTGCCAGTTACCAATTGCGTTGCGGCTATTCCTGATTTTGTGGATGAGACTTGCGGTATTCTGGCCCCCCCCGAAGATCATCTTGCGATGGCACAAGGCATCGAGCGTCTAGTAGCAGATCCAGCGCTATTTATATCGATGTCTGCAGCAGCCGCAACGCGGGTTAGACGGCAGTCCGAAGCACAACAGATCCGTGACGCGGAATTGGATTTATTTATTTCGCCATCACAAAACACGCCATGAAAAAAAAGCCGCGCATCTTAATAATCGGCAGTTGCGTTACTCGCGACATTTTCGACCAAACAGCGTTTAAACATTTCGATTTGGTGGGCTATATTTCCAGAACCTCTTTAGTTTCTGCTTTTTCCGCAGACTGTGGGGCCGTTGTGGATATCCCCCTAGACAAATTGACATCGGCTTTCCAGCGCCGTATGGTTGAAATGGATATTCAGCATGGTTTGATTTCACTGCTGGAGGCAGGTCAATACGATTACTTGATCTACGATGCGATTGATGAGCGGTTTGACGTATTTATCGATGACAAAGGGGCTCGGTGTACGTTATCTAACGAAATCCTAGCAACAGGTTTTGATCCGACAAAACGCCAAGGCAGTGTCGTGCATGCTGCTTCAGAGCAGCATCTTGAAATGTGGAGTCAAGCCTGGAATTTATTCACTGCATTGCTACGCAAGACTGGCAAGTTGCATAGATTGCTCATTAATCAGGTTTTTTGGGCTGAACAGTGTGTGGATGGATCAGATTTTTTGCCGACTTATCCTCAAGATAGAATACGAATCGCCAATGAGCATTTGAAGGCTATTTATGCATACATGGCATCAGACCTGAGTGACGCGCAATTTTTAAATTTCGACAGTGCTCACTTTATTGGTGACAACAATCATCGCTGGGGGAAGAGTCCATTTCATTTTGTTGAATCATACTACCAAGCAGCTTCAGAGGGAATTTTATCCTCTTCGGTTCAAAGCAATTCGAAAGTTATTCTCGAGCGATTTGGAAGCAAATGGCGTGTGGAATTACTTCCTTGCCTAAAAGACGAATCCGATGGCGACGAATATGCGTTCTATTTGTTACTAAATGGAAACAAAGTCGATATAAAATGGTACTCAACATCGAGAAGCGTAGAGTTTGAGCACAAAAAAAAAGGCGTCTATAGCGCGATCGGATTTGTTCGACACAATTCCGAGAATGAAAGCACAAGGATTTACAGCTCAAACAATGTTAACTTTAATGATGGACCATTTTACGATATAAGCCAGTTTAATGAGAGCGTATTTGATCGCGATCTGGGAAGTGAATTTTTGGAGGCCAAAAATGGAATCTTTCACTTCCTTGATGGAAAACGCCATCTAGACATATTGATTAATGGCATAGAACGCCTCAAAGAAAAAGGAAGTGTGCTCGTCGTTTTCGGAGGGGCTGTGTCAACTCGTGAATTCTCTGCTGCACCTTATTTTTACGGGTTTAGTCTGGCTGAACAATTACAAATTCCTCTTATCTCCATTTCAGACCCGACGCTAAGCTTGTCAGACTCAATTAAACTTGGTTGGTATTTAGGATACGACGGATTTTCTGACCTTCCAAAAACCATAGCAGGTATTCTTGATAACTTTTCTGATAGCTTCGGTGCAAAGCTTCTAATTTGCGGCGGTAGCGGCGGGGGGTTTGCCTCTTTAAGGGTTTCAACACATCTTGAAACGGAGAATGCTTGCCTCTTCATATGGAACCCGCAAACATCTGTTGAAAATTACGTGGAACAATTTGTCGATGAGTATATCAAGACAGCCTTTCCTAACGCGATTACCGTAGGTTCGATAGCGTCGAGATTGAGTGCTATCGGCGTTGGCCATGATCTTTCGATCAGTGCTATGCAATTTAGGCATCAAATCCTCTACCTTCAAAATCATGATGACTGGCATGCAGAGATGCACGCACATGACTTTCTTCAGGCCATGGCTTGTAATCAACGAAAGGGGGTGAATGTCTTGGCGAATGGGAGTGGGTTTGCGTATTGTCTAAGTAATTTTGGGATCGGGCATGTCCCGCCTCCACACAAATTGATCTCCCATGCATTATCCGGTTTGGCAGAAGGAAAGAGTTCGTTAGAGATCGCTCTCGAAATCGACAAAATGGTTGAGTTTAACCAAGTGACAAGAACGACGTTTGACCCGGCCGTCAATTAGTCAACCTTATAGCATTGAAATAAATTGAATCAATAACAAGCAACTCCCACCGTCAGCAGGGCTCTACACGTAGACGCATACCGCAGAAAGGCGTCGGGACGTCCTTCGACGATCAGCCTCGCCCCCTTGTGCTCGATCGTCAGTCGCCCAGACGCGGCATTGGGCGCGTCGAGCTGCTTCGGCGCCTCCGGGCCGTCCCGACCGGCACGAATGCTGCCATGCCCAAGCAACCTTACCGGTAGGCCTTGCGCCACGAGAAGATCTGGTTAGCGTTGACGTCGTGCAGGCGCGCCAAGCGCGACACGGAGGCGCCTGGCTGCAGGGACTGCTCGACGACGGCGCGCTTGAATTCGAGCGTGTGGCGGCGGTACGCGCCGTGTGGCGCGCGATGCGGGTGTTGATTCAACTTTGTGTCCATCAATCCATTGTGGGCACAACGTTGGGTGCCCCCTCTCAGGGGAATCGTCAGCTATGGCGCAGGGCAATCGCACCTACCTTGCATAGTGAAACGCCCCTCGTAAAACGCGACAAATTCGTGACGTGACTGTTCACCGCGGCCCAAATTGTGTAGTTTCCTGCCTTTTTGGGCATCCGATGAAGATGGGAAACGTCATGCCGCTGACGCAGGTATTCGTCTCGATCTTCGACCCGCGCAGTGCGCGCCATACCCGCCATGACCTGGCCGAATTGCTGACGGTGGCGGTCTGTGCGGTGCTCTCGGGCGTGGACGACTTCGTCGACATCGAGTTGTGGGCCGAAGCCAAGCTCGACTGGTTGCGCGGGTTCATCGCGCTTGAGCACGGCATCCCGTCTCACGACACGATGGGGCGCGTGTTCGGCATGATTGCCCCCGACGAGTTCGAATCCGCCTTCCGACGCTGGGTCGGCATGACGGTGCCCGCATTGGCCGAAGAGACGGTTGTCGCCATCGACGGCAAGACCAGCCGGCGCACGGGCAGCAAGACGAAAGCCGAGGCCGCTCCGCTGCATCTGGTCAGCGCGTTCGCCGCCGGCATGGGCGTTGTATTGGGCCAGAGGGCCACCGACGAGAAGTCCAACGAGATCACCGCCATTCCGGAACTGCTCGCCAAGCTGGCACTCGAGGGCTGCGTGGTGACGATCGATGCGATGGGAACGCAGACAAAGATCGCGCGCACGATTCGCGAACGGGGCGCCCACTACGTGCTGTGCGTGAAGGAGAACCATCCGAATCTGTACGATTCGATCCTGTTCGCCGGCCTCGATCCCCGAGCCCCCCTGAGGCCATCCCATTACACACATCTCACACATCCCCGAACTGTCGGGCATAGCGGGCGCCTTCAACAAAGACGGCAATCTCCTGAAGGCCGAGCCAGATCGTTTTTGCACCCGGCTCCCCGTCGTGCCGGCGGGCGAGGAAGCCACCGCGCTGAGCGATCAGGCGCAGCACCGCGTTCAGGGGCGGCACCATTTTGGGGACGGGCTTCTTGTTGAGAATGAAGGCGGCTCGCCACTCATCGGGCTCGAACAGCAGATCCGCCGGCAAATCCGGCAAGGTGCGTCCCAGGCGCATCAGGCGGTTGATCCGCCAGGTGATCACCATGTACAGGGCCAGGGCCGTTTGCAGCCGATCCGTGTCGGCCAGTTGCAGGCGCTCGACCCGGCAGCCTTCTTTGAGCACCAGGAAGAACAGCTCAACCTCCCAGCGGGCGCGATACCAATCCAGCAACTCGACTGCGGCCGCCAGCGTGGGCACGGCCCGGTTGGTCAGGAGCCGCCAGCACACGGGTTTGCAGCCCTCAGGCGTGTTGATTTCGGCGGCTATCAGGCACGTCACCGCGAGTGTGCCCCCTTGACGATCGGCCAGTTCGACGCGTTCGACACGCAGTTCCTGCTCGACCCACCGGGCCTTGCGCCCCCGTCCGGCCGGCATCTCGAAGCGCACACGCCCCAGGGGCGCGCCGGCCATCACCCGTTCCCATAGCTTGCCGCCTTCGGGGAGCACCCGGTTGTGCTGGCAGCGGATCAGGTAGTCGGCCGCATGCGCCATGTCGCGCGCCTTGACCAGCAGGGCCAGGATGTCCGACTCCCGGTCGCCGACGCAGACGTGGCGGGTCTCAGGTAAGGCGCGCGCCTGTTCGGCGATGCGCTCGTAGCTCTCCACCCAGCGTACGCTTTCCAGCAGGCCGACGCGCGGGGCATCCCCCTTCTTGAATTCCCGTGCCCAGGTCCAGGCATTGGTCACCCCCAGCGGTTCGCGCTCGGGGGTGACGACGTAAGTGGGATGCAGGTACAGGCCCCGCTGGGCCTCGTAAGACAATGGCCCCAGCCCGCTCATCGCCTGCCCGTTGTAGTCGAGCTCGGTGGTGTCCTGGATGCACAGCACGACCGCGTGCTCGCGAATACGGGCCTGACTGGCCCGTGCGTGGGCCGTCAGCACCTCTTCCCAGCCCACCTGTTCGTTGCGCAGGAAGCGGTACGCTGCCGCCGTTTCCGCCCAGTTCTCACACGCACCGGGAATACTCGCTCCGGGCTTCCGGCCCAGGCGCTCCGCCAGAAGCACCGCCCGTTCATTCAGCCGCCGGTCACCCAGCTCGATCGTCCCGAACTCGTCTCTCGCCCAACTCATCCGTCAGCCCTGTCAGTTATTTGGCATCCAAGACTACAGGATCAAGAGTTGTGTGTAATGGGATGCCCTGAGGCCCCATTCCACACACGAAACCACGATCCAGGATCACGGGCGCATCGAAGTACGCCGATGCCGGGCCTATGAGGGCGTCGGCCGGCTCTACCAGAGCGACGCCTGGCAGGATCTGGCCAGCTTTGCGGTGCTCGAACGCGAGCGCACGGTCGGTGGCCACACCAGCACCGAGCGCCTCTTCTACATCAGCAGTCTGCCCGCCGATGCCGAGCGCATCGCACGGGCCGTGCGCAGTCACTGGGAGGTGGAGAATCGGCTTCACTGGTGTTTGGATGTGCAGTTCAACGAGGATCAGTCACGCGTACGCAGCGGCTACGCCGCCAACAACCCCCCCCGCGTCAGAATAGTTGTCGCCTCGATAGAATCCTAAATTCGGGGGCGATGATGAGAGAACGACGTGGCGCGATACGGACAGGAATTCAAGGATAGGGCGGTGGCGAGATTGCTGCCGCCGGAGAACGCGACGGTGGAGGCCGTGGCGCGTGAGATCGGTGTGGGCGTAGCGACGCTGGAGCGTTGGAGGAGTGATGCGCTGTCCAGGCCCGCTCGCGAGCGGGCCTGGACAGCGGCGGCCCGGAATGCCTGGTGCCGGGAGCATGGGGTTTATCCGCAGGATCTGGCCCAATGGCGTCAGGCGGCCACGCAAGCCTTGGCAACGCCCGAGGAGGCCCGTGCCAGCCCCTTGCAGACCAAGCAGGATCGGCGTCGCATCAAGGAGCTCGAGCGGGAATTGCGCCGCAAGGAGAGGGCCCTGGCGGAGGCGGCAGCGCTGCTGGTGCTTTCAAAAAAGCTCGAGGCGATCTTTCCGAAGGACAGGGACGAGGACGCATGATCGGCCTGGAAGATCGCCGGATGAAGGTCCGGAACATCGAGGCAGCCCAAGGGGCTGGAGCGCGTCTTGACGCAGCCTGCAAGGTAGCGGGCATCACGCTGCGGACCTTGCAGCGCTGGAAACGTGAGGACGGCCTCGTGCGCGGGGACCTCAGACCGGCAACGCTGCGCCCCCGGCCTGCCCACGCCCTCACCGAGGCGGAGCGGCATGCGCTCTTGCAGGTAGCCAACGACGCCCGCTTTGCCGACCTGCCGCCGGCGCGCATCGTTCCGATGCTGGCCGACGAAGGCGTCTATCTGGCCAGCGAATCGACCTTCCACCGTCTCCTGCGCGAAGCGGGCCAGACGACGCATCGGGGGCGCGCCAAAGCCCCCGCAGCCTCCCGCCCGCCGAGCACCCACATCGCCACCGCACCGCGCCAGGTGTGGTGCTGGGACATGACCTATCTGCCGGCCACGGTAGCCGGGCGCTGGTTCCATCTGTATCTGATCCTGGATCTCTACAGCCGCAAGATCGTCGGCTGGGAAGTGCACGGCACCGACGCCGCCGAACACGCCGCCCATCTGGTGCGTCGCACGGCGCTGGCTGAAGGGATCGCCGCCCTGGCGGACAAGCCCATCCTGCACGGCGACAACGGCGCGACGCTCAAGGCCACCACGGTGCTGGCGATGCTCCACTGGCTGGGCATCAAGCCTTCCTACTCGCGGCCCCGGGTCAGCGATGACAATGCTTACGCCGAAGCGCTGTTCCGCACGGCCAAGTACCGACCCGAGTTTCCGGCAAGGGGATTCGAGGATCTGGAAGCCGCCCGATCCTGGGCCAGCGGTTTCGTGCAGTGGTACAACGTCGAGCATCGCCACAGCGGCATCCGCTACGTGAGCCCGGCCCAGCGCCATGCGGGCGAGGATCACGCGATCCTGGCGGCGCGTCACGCACTCTATGCCCAGGCCCGAGCGCGCCATCCTGCGCGCTGGACGGGCAACACCCGGGACTGGTCACCCATCACCGTGGTGACTCTCAATCCCGAGCGAGACGTAGTCCTTGCCATGGGGAATAAACAGCAAAGAGCTGCATGAATCAGGCGACAACTAGCTTGACGCGCGCCGAACCTGGCCATCGTCCGCCACATCGTCATGAACCTGCTGCGACTCGATACGACGCGCAAGGCCAGCATCAAGTCCAAGCGCATGCTCGCAGCCACTGTCGATGCGTTTCGCGCCCAGTTGCTGGGGGTATGACGTTAAGGTGCGATTGCCCTGAGCTATGGCGAGGCCGGAGGGAAGACGGCGTTGAGCGGACGCTTACTATTAAAATGACTATTTTATAGTATTATTTTTGATATTATTTAACCTTAAAATGGTTGTGCATTTTACCAAATAGAGTCTTTTCATTTTCCTTGACAATAAATTTCATATAAAATCATATTCGAGAAAGTTGGACCTATGCGACATTTGGTTTTGAAGTTGGACGACATCGGCCGTGACTCAAGCCGACCAGTAATTGATGTCGTTCTATGGTCCATGCAAAGAAAGTTACCTATTTCCATAGGGGCCATCGGATCTGATTTAAAGGCTCTTTCTCGCGAACTAATTGAGTTGATTCAGATTGCAGTCAAGACCGGATACGTGGAAGTTTGGAATCATGGCTTTCGACACATTCGGTATGATCAAGTATCGCTTGATGTGGCGGTTTCCGATCTGCGCAATGGTCACGAGGCGATCTTGGACACTTTTGGAATTGAGCCTGAGGGATTCGGTTTCCCATTCAATTGCTACACGGAAGAGACTGCTCAGGCCGCAAGAGAGCTGTTCCCGAATTACTTCATTTATGAGACAGACTTCCCGTCATTCAGACGGCTCACGCCGGAGTACAATTCATTCGGAGATGGCCAGCCTCGATCATCCGCAATTATTGAGCGTATCGGTGCAGCAGGGGTATGGGGAAAGAATATAGTACTGCAAGCACACCCTCCGCGCTGGACAAAAAATGGACTCAGTGAATTTATTCAATGCGTCGAGAATCTTGTCGAAAATAGAGGTTATGTGTGCATTAACGGCCGAGATGCAATCGAGTCCACATCCACAACAAATGAATATCTTGAGCAACCATCGGCAGTTTCAATGGTTGTTCGGGGAATTAGGAGCTTATCCTCTAAATGGAATGAGTTGTCCGATGAATACGTAGCCAAACTCCCAAATTTCAAGAGCTACTTTTTGTCTCGGTTCAATTCAGACACACAAAAAAATTGGATCCAGGTACGCTCTGAACTATTTCCTTATCACCCACAAAACATACTTGACATTGGATGCGGCCTAGGCAATTGGTCGCTTCCATTTTGGATGTCTGGTGAGTGCAAGTCACTTACCCTCAATGACATAAATCCGACTATTGAGAGAGCTCTGAATGATGGAATTTCAACTTTCGGTGCAAAAGATGGCGTTTTCATCGGATCGCAAAATCTGTTAGCAATAAACGACGCACCGAATAAACGCATCGATTTTCTCGTTTGTGCCAACACATTCAATTACCTTGATCCTGTCGACTTTTTTAGATTCGCTCAAATCAATGTCGTTCTAGGTGGGAGATTGCTCCTAATGCTTCAAACCCCTGCCTTTAATCGACGACGTTACCGCTTGGCATTTGATTCAAAAGATAGAGTGCAAGGAGCAGAAGTTCTCGAAAGTGATTTTTTTATGTTACTACGCAGGAGCTACGGAATGTTTCCAGATGGATTTAGACATGCCTATCCGACTGCCGAGGTAAATCGCTTGGCGAATATGTTTGACTTTTCCTTGCTCTCACAGTTTTCCCCGCACGGAGAGGAAAAAGAAGATAGTGAAAACGTTTACGAATGTCTCCTTTTTAGAAAAATGAACAATATGAAAAAGGAAATTTCTGGGCGCCCTGATTGGCTTAATGAATGCAACTCTACTGTTGGAGTGAATTTTGGCTCAAAAGCATTTGACTTGTCTGGCATTCCAACATCAACCTCAACGGCATACTTCAATCCGAATGGGACATGGCTCTTCAATGACCGATTGTCAGATATCGACATGAAAGCTATTGAAACTATCAAAGAGTCAATACGTCAGATTCGCTTGGGAATATCAGTCAACGCTTCAGAGTTGAGATGTATCTCCTTGCTCTCCTCCCCGGCTTCCGAGTTGGCCGAGAAAGTCATACGTTTTTCCGCTCGACTACTTGATTAGTCAATCACTATAGGTATTTTTTAAAAAATTTCTTTCGGAGAGTGAGTTTCATAAACAGCAAGTGTTGGAGTGGCCTTAGTAAGCGCATTTTATAAAATCAGCTAGAACCACCGAGACTTTGCGCCGCCCTCTGCGAGGCAGATATGGTGGCATCGGTAATTTCAGAAACATGATCAACTTGCTTCAGCACCTTAAGTGTCGCCCACCGGCTCGCCCCCTTGCCATACCCTCTCTGCCGGTCAAACCGCGCTTGCTGTACGCCGTCAATCACGCGTACCCATGCTCGTCAAACGGCTATGCCGTGCGTACCCACGGGGTAGCGAGTGCCTTGGCTCGCGCGGGGGTTGAAGTCATCGCAGTAACACGCCCGGGAACACCGTGGGATCGTTCAGGCAGTGAGTTGTCTGATTTCCCTCTCGAGCATCGCATCGAGGGTGTTCGCTACGTTTATTTGCCCAGCCCCAGCACGCTCGGGAAGGAGTTGCCTGCCTATACCGAGCAGGCAATGAATGCCTTTGGCGAATTGTTGCGCGTGTTCAAACCGCATGCGGTGATGGCCGCTTCCAATTGGCACAATGCCTTGCCGGCCGCACTGGCTGCACGGCATGCTGGCTTACCCTTCTTTTACGAAGTGCGCGGGTTCTGGGAGATTTCACAGGTGGCGCGCGATCCGGCCTGGGCTGGATCGGCAGGTTTCCAGCATGAGGTAGAGGGCGAAACGGCAGTGGCGCAGGCCACGCAGCGTGTGTTCACCATTAACCGCCTGATGCGGGACAAGCTGGCCCGGCGCGGCGTGGCGGCGACGAAGATCGATCTCGTACCCAACGGCTTTCCCGGCTGGCCAAAACCAGGAGACAACAGGCCGACGCGGCAGTCACTGTGCATCCAGTCACGCTATGTGGTGGGCTATGTTGGTTCATTTAACGTGTATGAGGGTCTGGAAGACCTGATTGAAGCGCTGGCCTTACTCCGCCGCCGCGGTGTGGATGTCGCTTTGCTGTTGGTCGGCTCCGGTGAACCCCGCGGTTTTGGCGCGGGGCAAGCGAGCGAATGTTCCGCAACCCAGGCCTATCGACAACTTGCAATGTGCCTGGGGATTGGCGACTTTGTCTTCACGACCGGCAGGGTGGCACCGGAGGCGGCGGAGAATTATTACGATTTGCTGGATGTGGTCGTGCTTCCCCGGCGGCCCTTTGAGGTGTGCGAGTTGGTGTCGCCAATGAAGCCCCTGGAGGCAGCGGCACACGGCAAGCGAGTGTTGATGTCGGATGTGGCACCGTTGGCGGATCTGGCGCAGTTGGCTCCTAACTTCAGCTATTTCCGAAAGGGGAGCGTTGAGTCGTTGGCAGAAAAGCTGCGTGAGCTGCTGCAGGAGTCGGTCCGCCCCCTCCCACGTTGTGAGGCCCTGGCAGAACTGACCTGGGACAAGAATGTTGCGCCGATGGTGGCAGCGATCAAGGCTTGTGCGCCAAGCAGGCCACTAGGAGCGGGGAAGCACCCCACGTGACGACCGCAGCTCGCAATCCGCCATGTTTCCCTCAAGCCGCTTCAGGCCACCGGCCGCTCAGGGTGGTCTTTGCGGTCACAGAGCAGGGCCCCCAGGCGGCGGCTGGCGATGTATTTACGGCACAAGAGCTCGGCGCTGCGCTCGCTAGCCGCTATGGCTGGGCGGTCGAATATCGCCCCCGAGGGGAGAGCTGGTATGACCTGAGCGGGGTGGACGTGCTGATCGCGATGCTCGACGACTACGATCTGCGGGCGATCCATGGGGCTGCGGCCAGTTTGATCAAGGTCGCCTGGGCACGAAATTGGTTCGAGCGTTGGTGCGAACACCCCTGGGCCAGGGAATACGATCTGCTTTTGGTGTCGTCCCGACTGGCGGCGCAGTTCATGGCGGAGCGCCTGGGCAAGCTCCCACGCCTGCTGCGGATTGCCACCAATCCGGAACGCTTCGCTTCATCCACACATGCCACAACACCGGCGCTGGATTATGTGTTTACCGGCAGCTATTGGCAGTCGGAACGCGATGTCGTGGCAGCGCTGGCCGCGGTGCCGCCCGGGTTGCGCGGGGCGGTTTATGGAAAGCATTGGGATCAGGTGGCAGAGCTCTCGCATTTGAACCAGGGGTTCATACCCTACGAGCAACTTCCCAAGGTATATCGGGAGGCGGCCATCGTGATCGATGACGCCAATCATGTCACCAAGGCCTGGGGCGCGGCCAACAGTCGAGTGTTTGATGCCTTGGCAGCGGGGTGTCTGGTCATCACCAATTCAGCAACGGTTTCGGAAGAAGTCTTTGGCGGCCGTTTGCCGGTTTACCAATCGCCCGCGCAGCTGCGTGATTTGCTCGAACATTATGTGAAGGACTCCGCAGCACGGGAGACGCTGGCTTTGGAGTTGCGGCAGCTGGTGATGCAGAAACACTTGTATCGGCACCGGGCGTTTGAGCTGGGCTTGTATCTATCGGCACTGATGAAGGATAAGGATTGATCAGCTTTATCGTCCCCTTGCACAACCACCTGCGGCAAACCCAGGAGATGCTGACCAGCCTGCTGGCCTCCTTGCCCGAGGGGCTGGATTTTGAAGTGATTCTGGTGGATGACGCCTCGAGCGACGGCACCGCAGCCTGGTTATCCCGCATCGATCACCCGCGCGTGCGTGGGCTGATCAATCTGCAAAACCTCGGTTACGCCGGAGCGAACAACCGGGGCGCGTCCGAAGCGCGGGGGGAGATTCTCGGTTTGTTGAACAACGACCTGATTTTTGCGCCGGGCTGGCTGGAACCGATGCTGAATCTGCTAACCCACCCGCTGCGCAATGCGGGGCTGGTGGGCAATGTGCAGCGTCGAGTGGCGGATGACGAGATCGACCATGCGGGCATCCGCCTCAATCTCAAGGGGCAGTTCGAACACGTTCGGGCGCTCGAAGCAGGCCCGGCCTGGGCGCGCCTGCCCTGGGTGACCGGCGCTTGCATGCTGATCCGGCGCGATCTGTTTAACGCACTGGGAAGCTTCGATACGCGCTACCTCAATGGTTGCGAGGATATCGACCTGTGCTTCAAGGTGGTGGAGGCCGGCAAGACGATCTATGTGGCGCACGACAGCTGCATTCAGCACCACGTGAGCCTGAGCCGGCAGAGCGTGACGGACCGGGACGAACGCAACAGCCGGGCCTTGTTTGCACGCTGGCGCAGTGAGATCAAGCGCGAACTGGCCAGGGTGTGGGTGGAGCGGCTCGCCAACGCACAGTGGCAGGACAACGCATCGCCCCTGGTGGGCACCCTGGCTCCCCACTTCATCGCCACCCCGCACATTGCCGGCCGCACGCTTGCCGAAGCGCTACTTCAGCAGCAGGAACAACGCTGGGCGCGCATGCTGGACGGTGCAGTGCCGGCTGATGATCTGTCAGCGCGTTGCCGCTTGTCGGGCCTGCAGTTCAATGCAGCATTCAATGGCTTTACGCTGGCCGAGACTGCGCGGGTGACCGTCAACGCCCTGCCCTATGCGCGCAATTTCTACGTCTGCGGCCGCACCCTTCCCATGACCAACGGGTACGGCCTGCAGTTGCACATCGACATCAATGGGCTGCAGCACCTGCGGATACCATTGCGCCCAAATACACATTTCAACGCGGGGCTGGCTCACCCGCTGCTACTGAACGGGGTGCCAAACGTGTTTACGCTGAGGGTGGAAACACTGGATGAAAACGGCACCCCTTGCGGCAGCGGGCATGAGGAGGTCTTGGTGAGGCATTTTGTGTTGGATGAACAGCAGTTAAGTTTCGAGCTTCAATGATAGGAAAAGCTGACTTGGGCTTTTGCGTGGATGATCGGCGGGAGAATATTCGTCGTATTGCGGAAGCCTCCAAGCTGATGACAGAAGCCGGGGTGATCAACCGGCATTTCCTCACCTTACGAAGCCCCCCCGAAATCCAGAACTGATCATCGACCGCGGGAACCTGCCGCTTGAACACTGTGTGGCGCAGGTAATCGGCTTGCTGGAGTCCCGGACTTCGTTGGGTTAAGGTGATACAAGAAAAGTTAAGTTGTTCAGGTTTGAACTGAACAAGTTCAAGTCCAAGGTGAACTCACTCACCTTTGCACTGAACCGGTTACCGTCGGAGATGAACCCGTTCACCCCGGAGGTGAGATCACTGCCCCCGGTTCTGAAAAAGTTCAAGTGGAAGCTGAACCGCTTCAAGCCCCACCCGAACGCACTTCCTCTGCAGCCGAGCCGGAAGCCTCTGGCCCGGCACGGGTTCAGTTCGCCGCGCCCTGCCCGCTGCCCTTGCGCCGCCCCTGGCCAGAAAAACGCACCGACGCATGGGCGGACAGTTCATCCAGCGCAGCCCGGTGGATGTCGCTCCCCAGCGCCATCTCGTACTTCGGTCCCATCTTCGTCATCTCGACACGCTCATCCACCGACAGGGACACCATCCCGCTCAGGTTCTTCTCGAGCACACCCAGCGCCGTGCGCACCTGATCGAGTTGCTCGGCCGACAAAGACAGGGAAATCAGATTCTGAGACATCTCTCCACTCCTCCGGGTATTTTCAACAATGCCATTTGCACAATATTATGCAAAAAATATTTTTTATGGGAATGCAGATTATGTCAAAAGCTTGACAGCCGAAATGTACACCCGAGCGGGCAGAGCGCCCTCACCGGGAGCTGACATGCAGCAGCCAGGTCTTGTTCGCCCGCTGCCACAGCGAGATCAAGTACCATCTCGCCCTCATCCAGGTCGCCGCTTTGCCAATCAGTGGGGCTCTGGCAAGAAATGAGCTGAATGGCGCGCGGCAAGGAGAAGGAGCGGTCTCTGTGGTGACTCCCGGAAAACGGATATGCGATTTATTGCAGTAAGCAGTAACTGTCAGACAGGTGGTCTTGTCGCGTGCTTGAAGGAGCTTTTTCCGCGCGATCAGGTCACCGCCCTGCCGCTGCCCTGGCCTTTCGACGTCGAGACACATGCAGAGCGCTTTGCGCAGCAGCTCGATGGCCATGATTTCTGGGTGACGCTTGCGTCAGCCGATGCGTGCACGCGCACCGTGGAGCGGATTCCCGGGTTTCGACCCAAGGTGCTGCGGATTCCGGCGATTGGGTTCTCGGCCTTTCACCCGGACTTGTGCTATGCGCAGGACAAGACAAGCGGCGCGCTGACAACGCACCACTATAATTCGGCGATTGCCGCCTGGAGCTACCGCAACGGCTTGTCGCCTGATGATGCCGCGCGCTTGTTCGATCAGCAGGTGTATACAGACCTGGGGTACCTGGATCAGTGGGCGGCAGGCCGCGGACTCATGCAGCAGGTGTTTAAAACAGCAGGGCTGGAGACGGCGTTCGAGGGGTTTTTCCGGACAATCCAGCGTTCGGGTTGTTTCATGCACTCGATCAACCACCCGACGATTTTTGTGATGGAACAGTTGAGCAAGATCGTGGCCGCACAGATGGGCGCCTCCCAGGAGCAGCTGGCCCGTCCGCTGACGGTGCGGGATGGACTGACCGATACGGTGTGGCCGCTGTACCCCGAAGTGGCCGACGCCTTGTCCTTGCCGGGAGGTAATCTGGTGTGGAAGGTCGGCCCTGCACACTATCTGGAAGGCATTCTTGAGTACGTGAGCTTCTTTTTCGACGAGTACGCCAGGCAGGGAATCTCTCCTGAAAACCTGCAGATCCTGCACCGTGATCTTGGCTTGCTGGAGCGGGTGCTGGGTCAGGCTTGCGGGAGGCCGGCATGAAACATCCCTATCTTGCGGCTGCGGACGATCAGCTATGGCCCAAGGCCATGACCCTGCCGGCTCCCGGTCATATCGACCCAGCACGTCCGCAAGCAGTGCGGATTGCGCACGGCGACCGGATCGTGACCATGGGGAGCTGCTTTGCACAGCATCTGGCCAAGCGGATCCAGCGTGCCGGGTTCAACTATCTGACGACCGAAGCGCCTCCCCCTGGCATATCTGCCGAAGCGGCGGTGCGACGCAACTACGGGCTGTTCTCCGCTCGCTATGGCAACGTCTATACGGCTCGGCAGGCGGTGCAATTGTTCGACCGGGCCTTCGGACACTTCACGCCGCAAGACACCGTGTGGGCACGCGGCGAGCGTTTCGTCGATCCTTTTCGCCCGTCAATTGAACCGGAGGGGCATGACTCCCCCGAAGCCGTGCAGGCCGACGCAGCGCAACACCTGGCCTGCGTGCGTGCAGCCTTCCTGCAACTGGACTGGCTGGTACTGACGCTGGGGCTCACCGAAGCCTGGCATGCGCACGCCGATGGGGCCGTGTATCCGGTCGCGCCAGGTGTGGCAGGTGGCACGTTTGATCCTGCACTACATGTGCTGGCAAATTTCTCGGCATCTGAGGTGAGCGCGGATATCGCTGCACTGCGCGACCGGCTCCATGCAGTGAATCCGGGCGCGCGGATCATCCTCACCGTGTCGCCGGTACCGCTGGCTGCCACGGCGAGTGACTGCCACGTGTGGGTTGCCACCAGCTACAGTAAGGCCGTGCTGCGCGTGGCGGCGGACGAAGCCGCAAGGCGCTTCGACAACGTGGCGTATTTTCCGTCGTACGAGATCATCACCTCGCCCGCAGCCGGTGGCCGCTACTTTGCCGACGATCTGCGCAGCGTGACCGAGGCTGGCGTCAATCACGTGATGCGGGTGTTCTTCTGCCACTTCTGCGACAACGACACCCACGTCCCCGCCGCGGCGGCCTCTTCTGCCGAGGCGATGGCAGCCGGCCTGGCGCAGGACATGGAAATCCTTTGCGACGAGGCGCTGATCCTATCGGCAATCCAAGCCGAGGCCAGGGCTGCGCCTCAGCCTACTGCAACGACTAGCGCGCCAGCCGACACCCCGTCTGCGGCGGCTGTGCTGTTCGACGAACAGCGCTACCTGCAGCTGAATCCGGACGTGGCCTCCGCCGTTGCTGGAGGGCACTTCCGCTCAGGGGCACAGCATTACGCAATGTACGGGCGGAAAGAAGGACGGCGGATTAAGTGAGTTATCCGGCGAGCCGCAGCACATGGCAGGAGCCGACCCGCCCATGGCCTTTCAGTCCAGTATTCCAAGAAATTTCCTCTGCTGTGCCACACACTGCTCCACCGAAAACCGAGCCAGTATCCTCGGCTTGTGGGGCTTAGGGGGGGCAGCGAGCCGGGCCACGATCTCCCGCGCGAAACCATCCCGATCGAAGAAATCCACCAGTTGGGTACCGAAGGTCTGGGCAAACTCGCGTACCGGCGGTGTATCCGATGCCACCACCGGCACGCCCGCCAGCGCGGCCTCCATGAAGGACCAGGACAGCACGAAGGGCGTCGTCCAGTACGCATGCACCTTGCTGATGCTGAGCAGGTCCAGATACACGCTTTCGGACACATTGCCGACAAAGTGCACGCGAGCCAGATCGAGGTCCGCGCCGACTTCCTTCAGCAGCACGTTCTTCCAGCTTCCGCCGTCTTCCGGCCCCCGCCCGTAGCTGACCCGATCGCCACCGACAATCACCACATGGGCCTCGGGACGCTGCCGCAACACTTCGGGCAACACCCGCATCAGCATATGGAAGCCCCGCACCGGTTCGAGGTTGCGCGCCACGTAGGTCAGCACCTCGTCTCCCGGCCGCAGCACACACTCATCCAGGCCATCGCCCTTGGCGATGCGAAGAATCGCGTCCTTCCGATAGGCCAGGCGGTCCAGGTCGATGCCGTCGTGGATCACGGCAATCCGCTCGCGGAAGGGCGCCGGATAGGTGCTGCGTTGCCATTCGGTCGGAGCAAAGGCCAGATCGGCGGCTTCCAGGCTCAGCAGA
Source organism: Zoogloea sp. JDB1 (assembly GCF_056724025.1). Classification (NCBI taxonomy): domain Bacteria; kingdom Pseudomonadati; phylum Pseudomonadota; class Betaproteobacteria; order Rhodocyclales; family Zoogloeaceae; genus Zoogloea; species Zoogloea sp. JDB1. The sequence continues at coordinate 2,543,147 of NZ_CM161496.1, read as the reverse complement.
TTGGCCATGTTCCGCATGCGCAGCGCGCAGCGTTGATCAAAACGCAGGGGTGGCTCCTCGGGATCGAAGCCGACATCGCGCCCTTCCGCGGCGTAATGGAATTCGCAATAGACCGCCAGTCTGGCCTTCGGGAAGACGTCCTTGATGAACAGCGACTCGCCCCACCCAGGGTGGGCAATGACCAGATCCGGCTCGAAGCCTTCGTTGCGCAGCTGGATTGCCGCTGCCGCGCAGGCTTCGGCCCGCATGATCTTGGCTTCCGGATCCTTGAGCAGGGGATGCTGCCGCTCGCTATGGGCCCGCAACGCCTGATAGGGGCGCAGGATCACGCCTTCGGGAACCGGATTGGTGTACATCGAGAGCGCAACCACCTTGTGCGCCCCATTCTTGGCCAGATTGGCGGCCAGATGGACGAACTGACCTGGAAAACTCTGATGGATGAACAGGATATTCATGACTTCTTTCGGAGGTTCCGGGAGTTTCAGCTCTGCCGGAGGTCGAGACAGCCGTTGCGCGGCTGGCGGGTGCGTGGCGGAATCGCCAGGCCAGCAAACACCTGACTGAAGACATCGAGATTGAGGCTCGGATGGTAGGCCGGATCGCAGAACAGCACGTCGCCCCAGCGACGTCGCAGCATGTCCACCTCCCGCCCTGCACGTGCCTTCTTCTGGGGAGTGTCTTCATGGCCTCGGGATGCGGACTCCGCGTGGAGCAGGCGCGCGTAGGGCGACCACACGATGGCCATGCCTAGGCGCCGGATCTTCAGGCATAGATCCACGTCGTTGAACGCAACGGGGAAGGCCCGCTCATCCATGCCGCCGACCCGCAGGTAGTCCACCTTGCGCACCAGCAGGCAGGCGGCGGTCACGGCGCTGACCCGTTGCAGCAACTGATTGCGGCCCTGATCCCCCCAGTCACCGTCGCTCAACCGGTTGCCGTAATGGCCTGCCACATTGCCAACCCCCAATACCACCCCGCCGTGCTGCACCATGCCATTGGGCCACAGCAACTTGGCACCCACCGCCCCGACGCCCGGACGCATCAATTGCCCGACCAGTTCCTCGAGCCAGCCCTCATGCAGCACTTCGATGTCGTTGTTGAGCAGGCACAGGATGTTGCCGCTCGCCTCCGCCACGGCCCGGTTGTTGAGTAAGGAGAAATTAAACGGACCTGGCATCGACAGGACACGTACGCCCCGGGCCTGGATCTCCTCGAAGTAGCTCAGGGTTTCCGCTTCGACCGAGCCGTTGTCGACCACAATCAGTTCCACCTCCAGCTTGCTGGCGTGGGCAAACAGACTATCGATGCAACGGGACAACAAGGCCAATCCGTCCCGGGTCGGGATGATCACACTGACTTTCAGCGGACCGTCGGCCGCCAGCGGCAAACGCTGAAGACGGCGTGGCACGAAGCCGGCTGTGGCGCGCATCTGCGGCTGTGTTACAAGCGTCGCCGCCGGCTCGACCTGTCCAAGCGCTTCGGCAGCGGCCGCAGCCCGCGCATCCTGTTCCACCTCACTCAGCGCAGACTCGAATACATAAAGGGCGCGCGGCACATGCACAACGGCATGATCGGCGACGTCCCATACGGCAGCCAGGGCCTGCCAGCGGAAGACTGCCGAATCGGAGGCCGCACGGCCTGCACGAATGGCGCGTTCGGCCACCGAACGACGCATCAGCATCAATTCCAGCGGGTAATCGCTGGCCAGGGCATATTCCGGGTTCCACGCCGGCTTGAACCAGGGCTGCCCCACCGCCTCGCTGTCCGTATACACGATCGCCGCGTTTGCAGAGGTGAAGCCCTCCAGCGCCATGCCGAGGGCGTGATCCCGCAGGCGGTCACCGGCACGCACACAGGCAATAAAGTCACAACCGGCTTCGAACAGGCGGGCCAGCGCTTGGGCGACCGCATCGGCCCGGCCGTCCTCCACCCCCTCAACGACAACCCGAAGATTCCCCTTCTGGCGCCCCAGACAAGCCCGCGTCTCGTCTACGGGCGCGGACGGATCACGGGACACGACCAACACACCGACGCAGGGCGCAGACTCGAAAACCGGCGGTTCGGCAAGCTCCTCGAACAGCGCCGACCATTGGCGGTAATACGCCATTCCCATGCATCGCGGCCAGTGGCGCTCATAACCGTCGAACAACGCCCCCAAGAGCCCATCCCTCTCCCCTTCCATCTTCAGCAACTGCCGCCCACCCTGGACATGGCAGCAGACGCTCACCGGGCTTCCGTTCAGCGCGATCCCGTTTTCATCGACGACACGCACCTGATGCACACGCCCATCGGCCAGATCGGGAGGAAGATCCAGCTCGAAACCGCGAGCCCCCACCTGTCTGGGCCGCAAGACCGGCAACTCCCGCTCCGCCTGCGCCTGTGCCAGGCAACGGTGTTCAAGAAATGCCCGGACCCCGACCACCCGCCGCCGATCGGCGGGATCGATGGCCCACCCGTGCAGGCGTAGCCCCCCATCGCCGAACACCTGGTTCAAGGCCACGGCCGGCGGCGCCTTCAAGGTGTCCATGTGCAACGCGCCGGACAACACATGGTCGGTGTTGGCCACCCGGATGGACAGGCAGCCACGCAGGGCGAGTGTTCCCACATCGGTCACGAAACCGTGGCAAAGGTCCAGGCGGGCGGAGATCTCTCCCAGTTTGAGGAACGCATCGGACAGATCACTGCGCGCCACGTCGGCGATAACGACCCCAACCGCCTCGTCGTCCATACAGACCTCAAGCACGACCCGCGCATCGGGACGCACGAGGTCTACGGCCCAACCGTGGACGATGCCTTCATGAATACCTTCGATTGCCCCCAGCCAGCGAGGGGCGGGGACACTCGACAGCTGAGCGCCAGATGGAACCAGAGATGTCATCGGGAAGTGTTTGAACTCAGACAGGAGAAAGGGAGGCCCCCGGATGGCGCGCAGCCAGCCATGCCGCCGGATCGAATCGTTCATCCAGCCGGACGATCTCCTCCCAGCCGCGTACGGGACTGGAAGGGCTGGCCAGCACCGTCGTGCAGCGCAGCAAGGTGCTCAACAGGCTGTCAGGGATCACGCACTGCGGTGCATCGGGCTCGGGCGGAAGCACATTCACCACGCTGCTCCGCCACAGGGCTTCCGTCCCGAGGCCGAGGCACAGCAGCGCGAACGGCGCCCCACCTTCGGCGGGTCGGCTGGCGATCAGGCGGGCCAATTGCAGAGTCTTGCTATGACCCACGGCATCGTCGGGTTCCAGGCGTACCGCAATCCAGCACGCGGCAGAAGGTGGAGCGCTTTCTGAAACATCTGACTTTTCTGGCTCTCCCAGCGCATCCGGCAGGCTGGCATCTTCATCTCGATCCGCGTACCAGTCGGCCCCCGCCTGGCGCAAACGCTCAAGAATCACCTTCCGCATGGCGTCCAGGGGGTCATCGCGCAGGAACCGGGCGTATTCCATCTCGTGATCCGGATAGCGGGCCGCCAGCACTGCCTTGTTCTGGACGACACGCAGAACCTTTTCGTCACCAAAGGACGCGGTACCCGAATGGGCAACAAACACGCCTGACGCCAGCAAATGCCGATACCCGGCACGCCGTGCGCGCAGGCACCAATCCACTTCCTCGTTGTAACCCCGCAGCAGATCCACGTCATCCAACCCACCGATCTCGTCGACGACCTGACGCCGCATCAGCATCGCAAACCCGCAGCAGGTCGGCAATTCGTACTCAGTCGTCAGCCCCGCCTCACGGACCGCCGCAACGATGCCATCGACTCGCGCCAATTGCGCCGCATCCAGGGCGGGCGCCGCCGCACCAATGTCAGGCAGGCTGCTGATCTCGCCATTGTTGGACCAGGGCGTCACTGAGGCGATGTCGTCGGCGCTGTTCAGGACGGCACTAAGACGGTCCAGCCAGTCGCCGTGGACCAGCGCATCCGCGTTGAGCAGCAACACATCCCCCGGCACTGCCGCGATGCCCCGGTTACAGGCACCGATGAAACCGAGGTTGAAGGGATTGCGGAGCAAGCGTATCCGTCCGCTCACGGCCTTGCGGTCCAGCCATTTCCGCAGGGCTGGATCGGGACTGGCATCGTCCACGACGATGACTTCCGCCGAGCAGCGGTTGTGCGGCAGGCTGGCCAGCACGCTGTCAATGCAGCGGCTCACCAGCTCGAGCTGGCCATACACCGGGATCACGATGCCAAGCGCCGCGTGCCCCTGTGCTTTTATTGCGCCTGTGGCCGGCTTGCTGGCACCGGCTTCGACGGTCACCGGCGCCGGGACAAAGGACAGCGGCGAGCCTTGCAGGATCTGCCCCGCGGTGACCGAATCGCCTGCGGCATCCGGCGCCAAGGCCAGCGACCACACTCCCGCTGCAGCCCTCCACGGAATACGGAAGCGCTGCCCGTTCGCCGGCACGTCGAAAACCTGCTGGCGCGTTCCATCAGACACGAGCAAACGCCGGGTCGGCCCTGCCCCTGCCGCGGCAAACACCATGCCTTCGATGTCCTCGCCCTGTTTCCAGCAGGCACCGAACGTCGCCAGTCCAGCAGCACGCAACAGCGTCAGCAAACCCGCATGCGTCCCGCTCCGGCAACGTTCGGGCAGGAACACCGGGCCGAGGCGCGCCGCCGCATCCCGCTTCCCGGCGGCGACCCATGCCTGCAGCAAGCCATCCTGCAGCAGGGGATTGGCCGGTGCGGCCCGCCAGGCCGCGTACCAGGCCACGGCCGCCCGCGACGGGCTGCAAGCCTCCAGCACCTTGGCCCGCAGGAGCGCCGCGATGTCGCTGCGCGGCGTCCTTCGGCAGACGGTTTCCGCATACAAGGCAGCCTCGGCCCACCGGCCCGCCTTGTATGCGGAAACCGCCCGCCCGAGCAGGAAATCATCCCGCCTGGTGGGCAGACAAACGAAAGAAAAAGGGGCCGAAGCCCCTTTCGAACCGACAGAGTCGGTCATTAAATGATGCCGGTCACGATGGTCACACTACCGATAACCTGGGCTTCGGTATGAATGCTGCCGTCGATGTTATGGGCACCAACCTGAGCGAAGCTCAAGATCAGATCGGCACGGGTCGAACCATGCGCCAGCGCATCGGTCCAGTACGCGATACCCGCGTCTTCGCCAGCCCGCCCAAACGTATGCTCGTACAGCCCCTGGACAAAAGCAGTATCGCTGAGCGCCGCTTGAGATGTAAATTCTGGGGAGCGCGTGAAGGCATCCGCAATCTGCTTCAGCGACACCCCGGCGCGACCCACGTCGAACCAGAAGTCCAGACCGCCCGCATCCGCCGTACGCCCAAAAGCCGTTTCATACAGGGTCGCGACTGCAGCTTCAACAGAATCCTTCGCAAACACGAGGGCTTTACCCTGGTCGAGTTGGACATACTGGATCTTGGAGATGTCCGTCACCTTGTGCGAGGTGTTGTCCGTTACCACCGCGTGGCCGTTTTCAGCTGTCACTGAGTAGTTGGTTGCGCTACCACCCAACTTCACAACGGCGTAATTACCGCTACCGCCGACGATCGTGCTGTTGCCGAGACCAGCCTCGACAGTGTCAACGCCCCCACCGGTCACCACCGAACTGTCGCCCGTGCCGAGAATAACCTTGGTATTGCGCGCATCAGCGACGACGATCCTATCGCCACCGGCAGTGCCGACCACGACACGATCAACGGTACCGGGCGGGGACGCCGGTACGGTGCTGCCGTCATTGATTGTTGCAACAATCCCTCCGAGGCCCTGGAAAATCACCACCGGCGCATTCGGTGGCGGTGTGATGGTCGTCGGAGAGCTGTCTGACGAACCGATCAGGACCACTTCAGCACCAGACGGAACCGTGACGTTACCGTTGGAATCAGGCTGCACCGAATCGAAACGGACCACACTGTCCGAAGTCCCGGTGGTCAGTGCAAGAATGTCATTGATCGTCGAAGCAGAAAAGACAACCGGATTGGCGTTATGCAACGCATCCGTAACTGTTTGCTGGTCGGCATCATACATGGGGAAAAACTCCATTCTGCTAAATACTGCAATTACAAATCACACGCGCCGACTTTCAGGCGCAGTGCCGCTAAGTGCTCCAAGCCGCTTGGCCCACTCATTACTCCACCTTCGGTGCAAGCCTTGAAACCCCCGGAAAAAAAAGCCTCGCCCATCAACCGGTAATTCCCTGCCCTCTCCCCGACCAAGTCCAGGCGTACCTCGGTGATGCGCATTCCCGACTCGCGCACGCCACAGAAATTGCCGGTATTGACTGTTGGCAGGTAACCATGCCCTTCCAATAACACACTATAGGCAATGTCTACGCCAAGTGGCCTATCCGGCCACTCCAACTGAAAACCGGTGATCGAACGCAAATTTTCCGGGCTGCCGAGACGCACGCCCTCCGACGCGACCATGTCACCACGACCATCCACATAAGCAATGATCGACACGCCCTCAGAGGCCACGGCGATGGGGCCGCCATCGGAATCATCCCGTGCACTACTGCTGAGCGTTGGCTGCATCGAATCATCAACATCCAGACGCTGAATACGCACCGTTGGCACTTCTTCATCGTCACGCTGCAGAAACGCAGTCAGCAATATGCGAGCGGGCCGATCCGTCACCCGCCACACGATGCAATCACCCGGCCCACGAAGTACACAGTCGGAGGTCCCCGGCATCGTCAGGCTCTCGACGCCTCCAGCATTCCCATCCAAATCGGCTACTCGGGACACGCAGAACGGAGCCCCGCCAACCTTCGGGTGGCTCAACGCGTATAAACCGGGCGACAAGGTAATGACTTCATTTCGCAAAATCATTCCGACATCACCATCATCGAGTGTGTGACAAATCCAATACCATGAAACCAGTTGCAAATACCATCAAGAAATCAAGCACTAGCCTCGCTGATGCAGAACCCGGCGAAGGATCCAATCATACATATGTCATAGCATCACCCCTTGCCCCAAGTCAAGCCTAACAAAATATTCTGCAAGCTTTGCGCAAGGTTTATAAATGCGAGAATGTATCATCAAAGCGCTTTAGCCAGCACCATCAGATTCCTTGGCGTCAGGCTGCGCTCGCAGAAGGTGCCGACCTCGACCCGGAAACCGGCTTCCTCGAGGCCTCGCGTCAAGTCCATGACCAGCCACATCTCCAGCGGACGGCGGAAAGCGTGGCGGACCAGTTCCAGGCGACGGACTTCGCCGCGGCGCCGTTCGCCAACCGCCAGCCAATGCGCCCAATCCACGTCCGCCGGCAAGCTGACTCCCTGGCGACGCGCGGCTGCCGCACCGTAAGCAGGAAAGTCGCCGGACAGCAGTTGTGACGGCATTGGCGGAAAGGGCCGGATCGCCTCTCCTTCGAACGCATTACGTAGCGCGATGAAAGCCAGTTTCCAGGCCTGATCGCGAGCCAGACGCTGACGCAGGCGTTGCGGGGCGGTCACGGTTTCGGTCACTGCCAGGCGCAGCGCACGCCCGTCTAGCGGTAAGGACGCTTCGCGGCTGACCGGCCGGTAACCATCCTGATTCTGGGCACCGCGGTAATAGCAGCAGGGTGCAATGCGGTAGCCACGGGCGCCGTCCACCGCGGCTCCGCGCACAAGGCTGCGATGCAACTCGCCGCAGGCATGCAACGCGAGCACCTCCCGCCCATGCACATAGGCACGGGACGCCGGCTCCAGCGCATCGGCGCACAGCACCTGCTGGTCGACACCGACACGTGCCGCCAGCCTCCCGGCGTCCTCGCACAAGTCCCGGTCGATCTCCAGCGAACTCACCGGCTGGCCATCACTGAGGGCCAACCGGCGGCCGAGGTGGCCCTTGCCGGCGCACCACTCCAGCAGCGGCGCGGCCACCGCCGGCCCATGGCTGGCGAAGGCCTCGATCTGGGCCCGCTTGCGGCCGGGGATGAACCAGTCGAAATGCGTCCCGCTCGGCGCCAGGCTGCGGGCCGGCAGCGGCGCCGCATCGCTCAGGTACCCCAGTTCACTGGCAAACGGTAGATGGCCCGCCAGCCAGGCGCGACAATCGTCCGGCGACGCGACCAAGGCTTCGAGTTCGGCATCCTCCAATCCAAGCGCCACCTCCGCCAGCGCCGGCCATTGCTCACACCAGGCAGGGCGATGCACATAGAATGGGGGTGGCTGCCAGAACGCCTGGCTGTCCTGCAGCAGCGACTGAAGCGCCAGGAAGCGCGCGCGATGATTCATGATTCCGTTTTACAACCCTGCCCCGCAAAACCAGGAGGACAACGCAGCATGGCCGCATCCCTGCCCGACTCCGAAGCCATTCTTGATTTCTGGTTCAAAGAAAGCACGCCCAAGCAATGGTTTGCCCGCTCGGACGAGTTCGATCGTCTCATCGTCACCCGCTTTAGCGCGGTGCATTCGGCTGCAGCCAGTGGTGAATTGCACGCCTGGCGCGCCAGCGCCGACGGCCGGCTGGCGGAGATCATCGTGCTCGACCAGTTTTCCCGCAACCTCTTCCGCGACGACCCACGCGCCTTCGCCACTGACGGCATGGCGCTGGTACTGGCTCAAGTCGCTGTCGAATGCGGCGCCGACCTAGAACTACCGGTCGCCCGCCGCGCCTTCCTGTACATGCCCTACATGCACAGCGAGTCGGCACTGATCCATACCCACGCGGTCCGTCTGTTCAACCAGCCGGGTCTGGAAGGCAATCTGGACTTCGAACTGCGCCACAAGGCCATCATCGACCGCTTCGGGCGCTACCCGCACCGCAATGCCGTACTCGGGCGGCCGTCGTCTCCGGAGGAGATCACCTTCCTGCAGACTCCCGGCTCTTCGTTCTGACGCCTGGACCGCTCCCGACTCCAATTCAAGCCACTGAAAATAATCATTTTTATCATTTATCTGAACGCCAGATCGAACGGGTGTGGCGAAGTACACACCCGCGACTCCGCGTAACACTTTTCCCCTCGGCGGGCATGGACAATCGGACCACCGCGATCCGATCTGCCGCCCCGTGACTCACCATACCGCCTCCGCTCCCGACTCCACGCTGGCCTACGGCCTGTTCCTGCGCTTTCTCGATTCGCGGCTCGAAAAGCACTTCAGCATCTATTACACCGACTACTATCACCGCTTCGCCCAGGCCAGCCTGGTGCTCGGCCTGCTCCTCGTACTGGGCGACTGTGCGGTGGATTTCATGGTATTCCCTGACGTCACTGCCAACCTGAGCCGGCTGACGCTCAGCGTGCCCTTGCTGATGCTGTCCATCGGTTACTCGTTCACCGACATCGCCAGGCGCAACTGGCAGGCCGTCATGGCAGGCTCGCTGGTCTGCATTTCCCTCAGCCTGTTCTGGGTTCTGGCCCGCATCGATGGCCAGGGCGGCGCCGACGGCCTGTCGTCGTGGGTCGGCGTGCTCAACTTCACCTTCCTTGAGCTCTACATCTTCGTGATTCTCGGCGTGCAGTTCCGCATCGCCTTCAGCGCGGGCCTCATCATCCTCGCCGCCTTCATGTACGCGATCCGCACCGGGATCAGCAGCGAGTTCCATGCCTTCGCCTACTGGAGCTATCAGGTCCTCACCGTCTTCATCCTCGCCGCCGGTGTGGGCTGGTGGCGGGAATGGCTGATTCGCCGGGATTTCCTCGCGCGCACGGAGCTGGAACGGGCACGCGACGCCGCCGAGGCGGCCAGCCTCGCCAAGAGCACCTTCCTCGCCAACATGAGCCACGAGATCCGGACACCGCTCAACGGCATCCTGGGCATGGCCCACCTGCTCCAGCGCGGCGCAACAACGCCAACGCAGCAGCACCAACTCGACAGGATCATCGGCTCCGGCCGCCATCTCCTCGGCGTCATAAACGACATCCTCGATCTGTCGCGGATCGAAGCGGACAAGCTCGAACTATCGCAGTCGCCCTTCACGCTGCCGGAACTGTTCCGCACGCTGGATGCGCTGATCGGTAGCGCCGTGCACGACAAAGGGCTGCTGCTCGCGATGGACATCGACCCGGCGCTGACCGGCCTTCAATTCATCGGCGACGGCCAGCGCGTCGGCCAGGTGCTGCTGAACCTGACCGGCAACGCGCTGAAGTTCACCGCCGAAGGTGGCATCAGTATCCGCGCCCATAAGCTGGAGGACGACGAGACCGGCCTCGTGCGGGTCCGCTTCGAAGTCAGCGACACCGGCATCGGCATCCCGCCCGATGCGCTGGAGCGGATCTTCGAGGCCTTCGAGCAAGCCGACCACTCCACCACCCGGCAATACGGCGGCACCGGTCTGGGACTCGCCATCAGCCGGCGCCTCGTCAGCCTGATGGGCGGCAGCATCGGCGCCGATAGCCAGCCCGGCAGTGGCAGCACCTTCTGGTGCGTCGTAGGCTTCGCTGCGACTCCCTCACGCGCGACCCAAACCGCCTTGCCGGCCGCCCCTGAGCCGCGCGCCCTACCGCAGGGCGTGCAAGTGCTGGTGGTCGAAGACGAGCCGGTCAACCTGGAAATCACACGCGAATTGCTCGAAGAGGCCGGCCTGCGCGTGGATTGGGCCGAGAACGGACGCATCGCGGTGGAGAAGGCAGCCAGCAAGCGTTACGCGCTGATCCTGATGGACATGCAGATGCCCGATGTGGACGGCCTCGAAGCCACCCGCCGGATCCGCCAGCTGCCTGAGTACGCTGGGGTACCGATCCTGGCGATGACCGCCAACGCCTTCTCGGAAGACCGGCGCCGCTGCCTGGGCGCCGGCATGGACGACTACCTGATCAAGCCCTTCGAGCCCGATGCGCTGCTCGACGCCATGGAACGCTGGCTGGGACAGCCGCCTGAACAGGACGTCGGCGTCGTGGTTCAATGAGGGCTTTCGCCCCCATCCGGAGCCCCAACCGTGAAGCGCCTTTCCACCCTCATCCTGTGTATCGCCTGCAGCGCAGCCTACGCCCACGCTCCGTTCACCGGCGAAGACTTCAGCGGCACCTACGACTGCACCGGCGACGACAGCCACGAAGGCAAGTACACCGGCACCGTGACCCTCGAACGGGTGCCCGCCCAAAGCACCGGCAAGCTCGGCGCCTACAGCTTCAAGCTGGAGGTCCCCGGCTACGGCACCTACCCCGGCCACGCCGCCGCCAACGGCCGCCAGATGGCCATCCACTTCGCGCTGAACGACACCAGCACCCAAGACTACGGCACCGGCATCGCCGCCTTCAGCAAGACCAAGGCCGGCAAGTGGCGCTTCAGCAAGTACTACTACGAGCCCGAATTCAAGGGCGGCAACTTCGGCACCGAGACCTGCGTGCACCGCTGAGCAAACGCACATTCAGGCCCGGTGCGGCTTTCCGGGCCATGGTCGACGCACTCCGCGGGACCGGGGATAATGGCGGGTTGCAAGCTGCCGGACGAGCAGCGCACTCACCCCCGAGAGCACCACCATGACCCATTCCCGCAAGCAGCTCGAACTCCTCGCTCCCGCCAAGAACGCGGACATCGGCATCGAGGCCATCAACCACGGTGCCGACGCCGTGTATATCGGCGGCCCGGCCTTCGGCGCCCGCGCCAACGCCGAGAACACCATCGCGGACATCGAGCGCCTGACCCGCCACGCCCACCGCTTCGGCGCGCGCATCTTCGTCGCCTGCAACACCATCCTCCACGACGAGGAAGTGGCCAGCGCCGAGCGACTGATCCGCCAGCTCCACGAAGCCGGTGCCGACGCGCTGATCGTGCAGGACATGGGCCTGCTGGAGCTCGACCTGCCGCCGATCCAGCTGCACGCCAGCACCCAGACCGACATCCGCCATGCCGACAAGGCGCGCTTCCTGCAGGACGTGGGCTTCTCGCAGATCGTGCTGGCACGGGAGATGACCCTCACCGAGATCCGCAAAGTCGCCGCCGCCACCGACTGCGCGCTGGAGTTCTTCGTGCACGGCGCGCTGTGCGTGGCCTTCTCCGGCCAGTGCTACATCAGCCACGCCCACACCGGCCGCAGCGCCAACCGCGGCGAGTGCTCCCAGGCCTGCCGCCTGCCCTACGACCTCGCCGACAAGGACGGCAACCTGGTTGCCAGCAACCAGCACCTGCTGTCCATGAAGGACAACAACCAGAGCGCCAACCTGCGCGCGCTGGCCGAGGCGGGGATTTCCAGCTTCAAGATCGAAGGCCGCTACAAGGACATGGCCTACGTGAAGAACATCACCGCTCACTACCGCCTGCTGCTCGACGAGATCATGGAGGACACGCCGGAATACAGCCGCACGTCCGCCGGACGCAGCACCTTCCTGTTCCAGCCACTGGCCGACAAGACCTTCAACCGTGGCGCCACCGATTACTTCGTGAATGGCCGCCAGGCCGACATCGGAGCCTTCGACTCGCCCAAGTTCGTCGGCGAACCGGTGGGCAGCGTAATCCGCCTGGACGGCAAGCAGCGCCGCTGGTTCGACACCACCAGCGCCGTCGAGCTGCACAACGGCGACGGCCTCAGCTTCTACGACCGCAAGGGCGAGCTGGTCGGCCTGCGGGTGAACCGCGCCGAGCGCGTCGGCGACGATTTCCGCGTGCACACCGCCGACGCGGTACCCGCAGAGCTCTTCCCCGGCAGCGGCGTGTTCCGCAACCGCGACCATGAGTTTGAGAAGATGCTCGAGAAGAAGTCCGCCGAGCGCCGCATCGCCGTCGACCTGCGCCTCACAGAGACGCCGGACGGCTTCGCGCTGACCCTCACCGACGAAACCGGGGTGTCCGCCAGCGCCGAACTGCCCCACGCCAAGGAGCCCGCCAAGGACGCCGAGCGCGCCCTCGCCGGCCTGCATGACAACCTGGGCAAGCTCGGCGCGACGATCTTCAGCGCCCGCGCCATCGAACTGCAGCTCGACCAAGCCTGGTTCCTGCCCGCCGGCGCCATCAACGCGCTGCGCCGGGAGGCCGTGGACAAGCTGGAAGCAGCCCGCCTCGCCGCGCTGGCGCCGCTGCCGCGCCGCGCGGCGGTCGAGCCGCCGGTGCCGTATCCGCAGACCGAACTCAGCTACCTGGCCAACGTGCTCAACCAGAAGGCACGGGACTTCTACCAGCGCCACGGCGTGCAACTGATCGAAGCCGCCTACGAGGCCAACGAGTACGTGGACGACGCCTCGTTGATGATTACCAAGCACTGCCTGCGCTACAGCTTCAACCTGTGCCCGAAGGAAGTGAAGGGCATCCGCCCCGACCCGATGACGCTCATCAACGGCAAGGAAAAGCTGACCCTCCGGTTCGACTGCAAGCGCTGCGAGATGCACGTGGTCGGCAAGATCCGCCAGTCCGTACTCGACATGCCGGCGGTGCCGGTGGTCTTCCATGCCAAGGTGCCGGACGGCTTCCACGCACCCCATTGAACTCCGTGGAGGGCGGATTCATTCGCCCTCCATACCTCCGTCAAACTCCACACCCGTCCCCATGAAGATCGCCCTTGCCGTCGTCCTGCTGCTCCTCGCCCTGATCGTCGGCCCTGCCGCGTGGCAGTACACCCACTTCGACCCAAAGGCCGTGCCGACGTCCGGCCTGCCGTGGCAGATCGACGTTTTGCCGGGGGGCGAGGCGCGGGTCTTCGGGCTGACCCTCGGGCGCAGCACACTGGCCGACGCGCGCGCCCGCTTCGGCGACGAGTTACAGCTGGCGGTGATCGCCGAGCCGAACGAGACGGGCAACGTGGAAGGCTATTACGAGAGCGTCACCACCGGCTTCGTGGCCGGCAAGCTGATCCTCACTGCCGACTTCGACAAAGCCACAATTGAGGGCATGCGCGAGCGCTCGCCGAAGACCGAGTACATGCAGAGCACCACCCGTAAAGCCACGCTGGCCGAGGCCGACCGTGCCGCCGCCCTCGCCGCGCCGATCCGCGGCCTGGCCTTCATCCCCAGCGTCAATCTGGACGACGCGGTGATCCAGGAACGCTTTGGCACGCCAGCCGAGCGCATCCGCGTCAATGATCACCTGGAACACCTGCTCTACCCGGAAAAGGGCCTGGACCTGGTGCTCGACAGCAAGGGCAAGGAGCTCCTGCAATACGTCGCGCCAGCCCGCTTCGAGGCCCTGCGCGCCCCGCTCAAGGCCCAGGCCGTGGCACCGGCCAAGCCCTGAACCCCACTCGCTGAGCCCGGCTCAGCGCGCGGGATTAGCCCCGCGCCTTTACCCAGTCGACGATGCCGGCGACACTGCGGAAATCGTCCGACGCACGCACCGGCACACCACAGCCCCGCTCGCCCCACATGCGCGCCAGCGCATTGCCGGGGCCGATCTCCAGCACCGCGTCCGGCTGCATCTCCAGCACCGCGCCCAGGCAGGCATCCCAGTCCAGCGGCGTGCTGATCTGGCGCGCCAGCGCGTCCATGCCGTCGGCTGCAGTACGGGCCGCGCGCCCGTCGACGGCGCTGAAAACAGGGAACGCCAGCCGGCCGTCTCGGTACGGTTCCAGCAAGGTCGCGAAGCCGGCACTGGCGGCGGCGAGCAGCGGCGTATGGGACGGCGTTCCGACGCCGAGACGCACCACCCGGCTGGCCCCGGCTACCTGCGCCAGTCCTTCGGCTTCATCCAACCCGGCGGCACGCCCGCCGAGCACGAAGTGGTCCGGCCCGTTGCGGATCGCCACCTGCAGATCGCAGCGTGCAGCCAGTTCCGCCACCATGTCGGCACGCAGGCCGAGCACCGCCAGAAGTCCGGCCGCGCCGTCCACGCAGGCATTCATCAGCTCGGCGCGCCGCGCGCACAGTTCCACACCGGCCTCCAGCGGGAAAGCCCCGGCAGCGCAGCAGGCCGCCATCTCGCCGAGGGAATAGCCGGCCACGCACACCGGCCGCGGCAGCGCAGGCAGCAGCTGACGCCACAGGTGCATCTGGTAGGCGAAGATCAGCGGCTGGGCGACCCGGTTGGCCAGCAGTTCGACGACGGACGGTGCCGCCGCGCTCCAGGTTGCCGGGATCGCCTCAGCCAGCGCCGCCTCCAGTTCGGGCGATGCACCTTGCCGCAAGGCGTCGAAATGGGCCGGCTGCTGGTTGCCCTGCCCGCTGAACAGAATCGCCAAGCGCATGGGTGGCCTCAGAGTGCGTCGAGAAACAGCGTGACCCCGAGCAGGTCGGCGCTGCCGCCGGGACTCAGGTTGCGCGCGACGAATTCCCGGTGGATGTGCTGCGCCCTCGCCTCCCAGCCGTCCGCGGCTACGCCACCGGCAGCGAGAAAATCCAGCGCACGCCACTGGGCGAAAGCCAGGCCTTCCGGCCCGCCGCGCCACAGCAAATTGGTGTCATCCAGGCGAGCGATCAGCGCGAACAGGCATTGCAGCGCCGCCCGTTGCGGATCGCCCGTCAGGCACAGAGCGTCCCGGTAAGCCGGCAAACCCAGCTCCAGCGCCGCCGGAAAACCATCCGCAGCCTCCCGCCGGGCACCGCCGCTGCCGTAGCGCCGCGCCACCTCGGCCCCGTGGCTGTGGGATGTGGAACTAGCCGAACCGAGGATCGCCGCGCCCCAACGCCGTGTCACCTCGGCGCACACGTCGGCAGCGGCAAAATCACGCTCCTCCGTATGCAGAGCACCGGCGGCCGCACACAGCAAGCCGATATTGAAGATGGCTCCGCGGTGCGTGTTGATACCGCTGGTCGCCTGCAGCATCTTGGCCTCCGCCGCCACGCCGAGCTGACGCAGCGGTTCGAAGGACGGGCCGGCGGCGCCGACGCGGGCGATCTCGGGGAAGTAGTCGCGCAGGGACTGCAGGCTGCGCACGAAGGTCCGGAAATCCATGTCCGCGTGGCTGCCGGAATCGGCCGGGCTGACTAGGCCGGGCTTGGGCGACAGTTCCACCTCCCGGTACAGGGCGCGGATGGCCAGGCTGCCGACGCGGACCGCAAAGCCCTCTCCGGCGGCGGTGGGCAAACCGGCCGGGCGGACATCCTCCCGGCGCTGGGCAAGGGCGTCAGACATTCAGCGCATCCTCCTCGAACTGTTCCAGCACCACCGACAGCGGCAGCAAGCCAACGTCCACGCCGCCCTTCACGAGCACCCGCGCGTTGGCCTTGCCCCAGGCGGATACCAGTTCCCGCCAGGCCACCGCGCAGCCGTCCGGGAAGCGGATCTCCCCGTCGAGCCCGCAGGGCAGCGCCACCGCGCCGTCGGCTAGCAGACGCAGACAGGCCTCGGCCTGGGCGACGGAGGCCACATCGCAGATCAGGTCCACATCGGACTCCGCGTGGCGGTAAGCCTCGCTGCTCAAGGCCTCCCAGGCTAGCGAGCCGTAGACGCCGACGCTGACGCCGGCCGCCGCCAGCCGCTCCGCCAGCGCGGCCAGCGGCGCAGCCACGTCGTCGGCCAGGCGATGCAGGCACTCGGCGATGCTCAGCGGACGGCGGACCTGCAGCAGATCCCCCTTCTCCACCAAGCAGCCGACGCGCCGGCGCCCTTCGGCAGCCGGCAAGGTCAACCCCAGCAGCGCTTCGCTGCCACCGGCCAACTGGCGCGCGACCACCAGTGGGCGGCCGGCGGAGATCCACGCAGCGACCCGCGCCGACAGGGCTTCGTCGAGCGCCCCGCACAGGAAGCGAACTGGCGCCCCTGCACGCACCATGGCCAGATCGTGGCGACGCATGGCGGCGCGCCTCAGGCCGACACCACGGCCGCCGCCGTGGCTGCGGCAAGGCGGCGACCGCCCCGCTCCGCTCCGCGCGCCATCCGCTCATCGACGGCCGGCCCGGCGGCCTGCTGGCCGGCCAGCGCGGCCTCCAGCTGCGTGGCGGAAGGCGCATCCCAGATCGCCTCGATGGCGCCCATGCGCAGGTAGTTCTCCACACCTGGTGCGAAGGTCGGCGACGCGGCGGCGAGTTCCTGCAGGCGTTCGTGGGGGATCTTGGTGACCCGCGCCATCGCCTTCAGGTCCATCACGCGCACCTGGGCGTCGGCCAGCGCATAAGTCTTGTCCGCCATCAGGCCGAAGGACAGGAAGCCGCCGCTGACCGCTTCGCCGGTGACCAGCGCGAGACTCGCATGCCTCTGGCGGCGGGCCAGGTCCACGCAGCGGGCCAGGTGGGCCAGGCTGCCGTTGAGGCACAGCAGCTCCTCGGCGCGGGACAGGGCCTGGCCCTTGGTGTCGACGAGGAAGACGATGGGCCGGCCGGGATGCTGGTCCACCACGTCGAGCACCCGTCCGGCCAGACCGAGGGCGATGTCGTGGCCGATGGCCGCCGCGTCGGTGGTGCCGAGCACCGCCACCGTGCCAAGCGCCGTCTCGGCGAAGCCGGCAACGAGCTGACCATGGACGCTGACGTCGTGTCCGGCCGGGAAGAGGCCGTCGAGAATGTGCTGGAGGCTCATGCCGGCAATCCTTTCTTCAGGGCGACCAGGCTGTCCCGGTCCATCATCGGAATCTGTCGGGGTTCGGCAACGCCGAGGGCCTGCCACACGTCGAGGCCGTCGCGCAGGCCGGCGAAGCGCTGGCGGCGCTCGGTCAGGCGCGTTTGCTCGGCGCGCAGCGTGCTGCTCGCCGGTGCCGGCTCCTGCCAGCGGGCGAGCAGCGCGATGGCGCCGTCACGGAAGCTGGCCGCGTCGTCCTCCACCAGTTCGACACAGTCGCCGGTCAGGTAGCGGTGCTTGCCGCCGGTGACGCGCCACACCAGCGCGCGGTCCTTGGAGTCGAACTCCTCGACGCCGGCGACGGTCTCGATGACCTCCGGGCCGGACAGGGCCAGCCGCCCCTCCTCGGACATCACGATCGCCGAGCACAGGCGCGACACGATGCCCATGCCGCCGAAGGCACCGCAGCTACCGCCAACCAGCGCGATGACCGGCACACCGGCCGCCCGCGTGTCGAGCACCGCACGCATGATCTCGGAGATGGAGATCAGTCCGGCGTTGGCTTCGTGCAGGCGCACGCCGCCGGAATCCGCCATGAAGATCACCGCCGCCGGCTTCTGCTGCACCGCGCGACGCAGCAGGCCGACGATCTTGGCGCCGTGTATCTCGCCCACCGCGCCGCCCATGAACTGCCCTTCCTGGGCGATCACCAATACCGGCCGACAGCCGAGGGTCGCCGCGCCGACGATCACGCCGTCGTCGAAGGCGCCGGGGATGTCCAGCACCGCCAGGTGCGGGCTGGGCTCGGACGCCTCCGGCGGCAGGAATTCATGGAAGCTGCCGGCATCCAGTACCGCAGCCACGCGGGCGCGGGCGCTGGCCTCGAAGTAGCTGCGGCGCAGTACCAGCTTGTTAACCACGGGCGCGTTCATTGGACACCTCCGGTGTATTCGCCGAGGGCCTGGCCCAGGCGCAGGCTGACGACCGCCGGGGTCGCGCCCATGTCGTTGATGGCGATGCGGGTACCGCCGGCCGCATGGCGGGCGGCGAACTCAGCGATGACGGCCTCCCAGATGCGGCCGAAGCCGCGGGCCGAGGTCTTCACCGACACCACACAGGCGTCGGCGTCGTCGCCCGGACGGATCAGGATCTCCAGGTTGCCGGAGCCGACCACGCCGCACAGGGCCGCGCCGGCCGCCGGCGTGGCGGGCTGGGCGGGGAAACGGAATTCGAGTTTTTCCATGGGGCTCACCAGTTGCGGAAACGGGCCGGCGGGGCGTAGAGGCCGCCCGACCAGCGCACGAGGTCTTTGATGGAACGGGCCGCGAGCAGATCGCGGTTGGCCCGGCGGGGATCGATACCCAGGTCTTCGGCGCGGCGGATCACGCCACGCTGGCGCAGCTGCTCGACCATCTGACGGTCGCGGGCCATGCCCACCGGCGTGAAACCGGCGACGCCGCGGATCGCCTGCTCGCGCTCCTCCGGCGTACGGCACAGCAGCAGGTTGGCGATGCCCTCCTCGGTCACGATGTGAGTCACGTCGTCGCCGTAGATCATGATCGGCGGCAGCTCCATGCCCATGCTCTCCTGCAGCTTCCAGGCGTCCAGCTCCTCGACGAAGACCGGCGCCATGTGCTCGCGGAAGGTCTCGACCATCTGCACCACCAGCTTGCGGCCGCGGATCGCGTTGGGCCCGCCGGCTTCGCGGCCGGCCTTCAGCCAGGCCGGCGAGGCGTGGCGACGGCCGTGGGGATCGGAGCCCATGTTGGGGGCGCCGCCGAAGCCGGTGATGCGCCCCAGCGTGGCGGTCGAGCTGTTGCCGGCCAGGTCCATCTGCAGCGTCGAGCCGATGAACATGTCGCAGGCGTAGAGGCCGGCGGTCTGGCTGAAGGCCCGGTTGGAGCGCATGCTGCCGTCGGCACCGGTGAAGAACACGTCGGAGCGGGCCGCGATGTAGTTCTCCATACCCACTTCGGAGCCGAAGCTGTGGATGGACTCGACGCAGCCGGACTCGATGGCGGGGATCAGCGTCGGGTGCGGGTTGAGCGCCCAGTGGGTGCAGATCTTGCCCTTCAGGCCCAGCTCGGTGGCGTAGGTCGGCAGCAGCAGCTCGATGGCGGCGGTGTCGAAGCCGATGCCGTGGTTGAGGCGCTTGACGCCGTACTCGGCGTAGATGCCCTTCAGGGCCATCATCGCCATCAGCACCTGCACGTCAGTGATCTGCGCCGGGTCGCGGGTGAACAGCGGCTCGATGTAGTTGGGGCGCGGCGCGACGACGTAGAAGTCCACCCAGTCGGCGGGGATGTCCACCCGCGGCAGCGTGTCCACCAGCTCATTCACCTGGGCGATCACGATGCCGCCCTTGAAGGCCGTGGCCTCGACGATGGCCGGCGTGTCCTCGGTGTTGGGACCGGTATACAAATTGCCGGCGGCGTCCGCCGCGTGGGCGGCGATCAGGCACACGTTCGGGGTCAGGTCCACGAAATAGCGGCCGAACAGTTCCAGGTAGGTGTGGATAGCGCCGATCTCGATTTGACGGTCCTGCACCAGGCGGGCCAAGCGGCCGCCCTGGGGGCCGGAGAAGGAGAAGTCGAGCTTGCTGGCGATGCCGCGCTCGAACAGGTCCACGTGGCTGGGCAGGGCCAGTACCGACTGCACCATGTGCAGGTCGTGCAGGTGTTCGGGACTGCAGTCGGCCAGGGTCTCGGCGAGGAAGTCGGCCTGCTTCTGGTTGTTGCCTTCGAGGCAGACCCGGTCACCCGGTTCGATCACCGCTTCGAGCAGCTCGCCGACGCGGGGCGCCTCGACGCGGCGCGCCAGCCCAAGGGCGGCGGCCCGTTCCAGGCGCTGCAGGCGGCCGCGGCGACGGGTGTCCCAGGCTCCGGCAGGATGGGGAGCGTTCATGGAATCTCCTGTTGTGTCAGGTTGGGGAAGCCGGCTCAGCCGACGATGGCCTTGGTGGCCAGGAACAGGACCGACGGACCCATCAGGCAGCCCAGGCCGGTGTGGAAGGTGGCGACCAGCGCACCGTAGGGCACCAGGCGCCGGTCGGTGGCGGCAAGGCCCGCCGATACGCCACTGACGGTGCCGGCGAGGCCGCCGAAGACCATCGCCGAGCGGGGGTTGTTGAGCCCCATGAAGCGGGCGGCGACCGGCGTGAACACCATCACCATGATGGCCTTGATGAGGCCGGTGGCGATGGCCAGGGCCATCAGGTCGGAACTGGCGCCAATCGCCGCGCCGGTCACCGGGCCGACGATATAGGTCACCGCGCCGGCGCCGATGGTGGTCATCGCCACCGCGTCGGTGTAACCCATCGACCAGGCCACGCTGGCGCCGACGATGAAGGGAATGATGGTGCCCAGCAGCAGGGCCATCACGCCGACCAGACCGGCTTTCTTGGCTTCGTCCACATGCACCTCGAAGGCCGTGGCGACGATCGCGAAGTCGCGCATCATCGCGCCGCCCATCAGGCCGATACCGGTAAAGATCTTGAGGTCGGCGAGGCCTTTGCTGCCGCCGGTCTGGATGCCGCCCCAGTAAGCCAGCGCCAGGCCGATCACGATGGCGATGGCCGAGCCATGCACGCGACCGAAGGTGAGCTTGCGGGACAGGTGGACCGAGATCCACATGATCAGGCCAACGAAGGCGAAAGCCGCTACCAGGGGGTTTTCGCGCAGGGCGTGTTCAATCATTTCCATGGTGTCTTCCTCTCCTCGCTCAGGACTCTTCGGCCACGGTGCCGGTCTGCCAGGAGGCATCCTGGCTCTTCGGGCCGGTACGGTTGATCAGGGCGATCACGCAGGCGCAAAGGACGACCGCGCCGATAGCCGAGATGACGGCCACCGGGCCGCCCTTGAGGGCCGCCACCACGTTCTGCTGGGCGGCCATGGCGACCACCACCGGGATGTACATGGCGGCCCAGAAACCGACGCCGGCTTCGGTGGTGTCGGGCATGAGGCCGCGCTTGTGCAGATAAACCCGCGCAGCGATGAGCAGCATCATCGCGATGCCAACCCCGCCGACGTTGGCCTTGACGCCGATGAGACTGCCGAGCAGGTCGCCTATATAGACGCCGAGCAGATGGCAGGCGGCCAGGATGGCCGTTCCGTAAATGATCATTTCGTTTCCTCCTAATGTGGCGGGGCCACGGTGATGGGTTTGTCCTGAGCTTCTTGGCGAGCTTCCAACTCGACCCATGAATCCACTAGCGCCGCTTATGTATTCATAAGTTTTGTTTGTGTATACAAGATTAATCTCCGTGGACACAAAGTCAAGGGCTTTGTATAGTCAAATGAAAGGAGCCAAAACATGGATGCACTCAACCCCACGCCGGTCCGGCGTTCGGAGCAACTGGGCGAGGAAATCGAAGAACGCATCGTCACCGGCGTCTACCCGCCGGGCATGCGTCTGGACGAGCAAGAACTGGCCGCGGCCTTCGGTGTGTCACGCACGCCGATCCGCGAGGCGCTGATCCAGTTGGCGTCGATCGGCCTGGTGGATATCCGTCCGCGCCGCGGCGCGACGGTGCCGGAGATGAGCGCCGACCGCCTGTGCGAGATGTTCGAGGTGATGGCCGAGCTGGAATCCATGTGCGGCCGCCTGGCCGCGCGGCGTATCCTGCCGGCGGAGCTGGCCCGCCTGCGGGAAGCTCACCAGGCCTGTGAAGAGGCGCGGGACGCCGGCAAGCCGGATCTGTATTACCAGCTCAACGAGGTCTTCCACCGGCGCATCTACGAAGCCAGCCACAACGGCTTCCTCGCTGAACAGGCCACCGCCCTGCACCGCCGCCTGCGCCCCTACCGGCGCCTGCAGTTGCGGGTGCGCAACCGCATGCAGTCCTCCTTCTCGGAACATGCGGGCATCGTTGAGGCAATCGTCGCCGGCGACGGCGACCAGGCCGCCGAACTGCTGCGCAGCCACGTGGTGGTGCAGGGCGAACGCTTCACCGATCTGGTGGCCACGCTGCGCCAGATGAATACCCCGGCGGAACCCGAGGCCGCTACCGCGCAATAGAGCGCGTACCGCTCGCAAGGAAACGTCGGGCCGCCCCAGGTTTCCTTGCCCCCTCGGGGGGCCAGCTGGGCGCAGCCCGGCCCTGGGGGCGCTTATAACGCGGCCCGACCGCGCAGTTCGCCGGGCGTCACGCCGAACATGCCGCGGAAAGCGGCGATGAAGGCCGACGTGGATTCGTAGCCATGGGCCAGCGCCACGTCGGTCACGCTGTCGCCGGCCTCCAGCGCGTCGAGGGACAGCAGCAGGCGCAGGCGCTGCCGCCATTCACCGAAGCCCAGCCCGGTCTCCTTGACGAACAGGCGTGCCAGCGTGCGCTCCGACGCCCCTGCCTCAACAGCCCACTGGGCCAGGCTGCGCGTGTCATCGGGCTGCTCCTGCAGCGCCGCGCAGATCACGCCGAGGCGTCGGTCCTTCGGCAGCGGCAGGCCGAAGCCGGCGCGCGGCAGACCGGCCAGTTCGTCCAGCAGCACTGCCACCAGCCTCCCCGCCGGGCCGGCCTCGTCGTACTCCACCGGCAGCTCGCCGATGCGCCGGATCAGCTCCCGCACCAGCGGACTCATCTCCAGCACGCAACACTCCGCCGGCAGGGCCACCGCCGCGGCCGGCGTGACGTACAGGCTGCGCATCTCGGTGCGACGGCGATTGACCACCTGGTGCGGCAGGTCCGGCGGAATCCACACCGCGAAACGTGGCGGCGCCACATAGTCACCGGCCGCCGTACGCACCCCGAGCACGCCGCTGCTGGCGTAGGACAGCTGGCACCAGGGATGGCTGTGCTCCTCGGTCCACGAACCGGGAGCCAGAGTCTCGTGACGGTTGTAGAGCGGGCGCGGCAGGCTCGCCATGCTCGGCACGCTGCGCTTGTTTGGGGCGATCATGGTGTTTTGTCCGTTAATCGCTATTCGTTGTCGATCTGTCGTTAGAAAGACAGCCTGCCACGGCTTAGAGTGCACCACCATACCCATAACGAGATGGAGCCCAACGTGCCCTCCAACCCCAACACCGCAAGCGGCATCCAGCAACTGCGCAAGTGGCTGCACAAGGAATGGTTCCTCATCGGCATGCTCGGCGCGGTCGTCCTTGCCAGCCTGCTGCCCGACCTGGGCCGCAGCGGCGGCGTGCTGCACGGCGACGTACTCACCGACATCGGCATCGCCATCGTGTTCTTCCTGCACGGGCTAGGCCTGTCCTTCGCCAGCCTGCGCCAGGGCATCATGAACTGGCGCATCCACGCGGTGGTGCAGAGCATGACCTTCGCGGTCTTCCCGCTGGTGTGGTTCATCGCCGACGCGCTGGTCGGCCAGTGGCTGCCGCGCGACCTGGCGCTGGGCTTCTGCTACCTGTGCGCGCTGCCGTCCACCATTTCGTCGTCGGTGGCGATGACCGGCCTGGCCCGCGGCAACGTGCCGGCGGCGATCTTCAACGCGACCCTGTCGAGCGTGCTGGGCATCGTGCTGACGCCGCTGCTGGTGACCCTGTTCACCCACGTGGACGGCCAGGGCCTGCCCTTCCTTGAAACCGTGCTGAGCATCGCCAAGCTGCTGCTGCTGCCCCTCGTGCTCGGCCAACTGGCGCGCCCGCTGCTGCACGCCTGGCACCAGCGCCACAAGAAGCTGACCACCCTGCTCGACCGCTGGGTGATCCTGATGCTGGTGTACTCGGCCTTCTGCGACTCGGTGGCTTCCGGCCTGTGGCGCAACAACGGCATCGGCACCCTGCTCACCGCGATGCTCGGCGCCGCCCTGGTGCTGGCCCTGGTGCTGGTGCTGACCACCTGGCTGTCGCGGCGCTTCGGCTTCAAGGTGGAGGACGAAATCACCACGGTGTTCTGCGGCTCGAAGAAGACCCTCGCCTCCGGCGTGCCGATGGCCAAGCTGCTGTTCGGTGCAAACCCGGCGATCGGCTTGATCGTGCTGCCGATCATGTTCTACCACCAGATCCAGCTCTTCGTGTGCTCGCTGCTGGCCAACCGCTATGCCCTGCGCAAGGACGCCGCGGCCACCCATTGATGCGGCAGCGCGTCATAATGGCGGGTCGCCACCCACACCCGCCTTATGACGCCATGAGCACCGAAACCGCCAGCACCGTCCGCCACTTCGTCACCTACAGCGGCGTCAGCCTGCCGCTGAACCTCACCTCGCCGTTGGAAGAGGCGGACCTGCGCAACCGCATTACCTTCTACCGCGCCTACTACGACGCGGCCGACCGTATGACGACTTGCGAAAAAGTCGTCTATGGCGAGATCGAATCCGCCCACCACTACAGCTACTATCCGAGCGGCGCCCTGCAACAGGCCAAGGTGGTGCAGGTGATCGACGAGGAAACCACGCTGATGGACTACGCCGAGGATGGCACCCTGCTCTCCTCGACGACGCTGGACGACTGAGCGGCGCGGAACTTCGCCTTGGCCATTCAGTCTGCAGAACGTCGCCGCTGCCTCAGCTGCAACCGATGGGGCGGCGAACGGCGACCCGGTGCCGAGCCCGACACCGTCGAATACGATGAGGACAACGACCGCGGCCCCTGCCAGGAAGGCCCCTGGCATGGCACCAGCCGCCGCGGCCCGCGCAACGCCTGCGGCCAGTGGCTGAAGTGGATCGCCCTGGAAAGCGCCCCGGCGGCGCCCGCCCCCGCCCCTCCGGACAAGACAGACCCATGACGACCCCGACCGACACGCCCGAATTCCTCGTCGCCTGCCTGTGCGCCGCCTGGTGCGGCACCTGCCGCGACTACCGCGCCGGCTTCGAAGCCCTGGCCGAACACTTCCCGAACGCCCGCTTCCTGTGGCTCGACGTGGAAGACGAAGCCGACCTGCTCGACGACTACGATGTCGAGAATTTCCCCACCGTGCTGATCCAGCGCGCCGACGACGTGCTGTTCTTCGGTACGATGCTGCCGCACCACCACCTGCTGCAGCGCACCGTCGAGACCTTCCACGCCCAGAGCCCGGAAGAAAGCCGCCACTACGCCCACTCCGACCCCTTGCGCAAAAGCTGGCAAAACGACTACAACCTGCGCAGGGCACTGGCCGACAGAGCCGACGACTGAGCGTACAGCACGACAAGAACACATCACGAGGAGAGAGACTTCATGGACGACTGCGTTTTCTGCCGCATCGTGCGCGGCGAGTTGCCCGCATCGAAGGTGTACGAGGATGAGCACACCCTCGCCTTCCTGAACATCATGGCCGGCAACCCCGGCCATACGCTGGTCATCGCCAAGCCCCACCGGGAGAACATCTACACCCTGGAGGACGAGCTCGCCGAAGCGGTGTTCCGCACCACCACGCGGGTTGCCAAGGCAGTGCGGGAAGCCGCCGGCTGCGAAGGCGTGTCCCTGTTCCAGGCCAACGAGGTGGCCGGCGGACAAACAGTCTTCCACTTCCACCTCCACGTGCTACCCCGCACGACCGGTGACAAGCTGCCCGGCGTATGGCCAGCCACCTCACCGAGCCGCACAGAGCTCGACGAGATGGCAGCCCGCCTGCGCGCCGCACTCTAAGGCCCCACCGAACGCCACCGGCCCCGCCCCTCGCGAGAGGCGCGGGGCCGGCTCCCATTGCCCCACCGATCACGATGCCGCGCCGACGCGGCATCCCGAGACCATGCACATTCCCCTGCTGAGCCCGGAGGCCCCCTTTGCGATCCTGCTGATGATCGTCAGCGGTGCGCTGATCTTCGGTCCGCTGCGCAGTTGGCGGCGCTCCCTCGTCAATACCGGCGTGTTCTTCACCGCCTGCCTGCTCGGCGACCTGCTGGCCGGCAGCCTGGAAGGCCACATGGAACCCGCCGCGCTGCACTGGCTGCGCCAGATGGCGGTGTTCGGCGAAGGGCTGGCGGTGATCCGCTACCTGGGCCTGGCCCTGTTCGACGTAGTGCTGCCGCGGGTCGGCATCCGCATCTCCGGCATCCTCGGCGACATCCTGGTCATCATCGGCTACGTGGCCTGGGCCTTCCTGCGCCTCAACCTGGCCGGTATGCAGCTGTCCCACCTGCTCACCACCTCCGCAGTCCTCACCGCAGTGGTCGCCATCTCGATGCAGGAAACCCTCGGCAACCTGCTCGGCGGGCTGGCCCTGCAGATGGACAACTCGCTTGAGATCGGCGACTGGATCCAGATGGACGACCTCGCCGGCCGCGTCAGCGACATCCAGTGGCGCTACACCGCGATCATCTGCCGCAGCGGCGAACGGGTGCTGGTGCCCAACAGCCACCTGATGAAGAACCGTTACGCGCTGATCTGCAACAAACGCCAGACCCTGCCGCTGCAACGGCGCAGCATCGGCTTCGACGTGGATCTGTCGGTGCCGCCGGGCCGCGTGACGAGCACCGTGCTGCAGGACATCTCCACCGCCCGCATCCCCAACGTCAGCGCCACCCCGGCCCCCCAATGCCTGCTGCTCAACTTCGGTCCGGGCTACGCCCATTACGCGGTGCGCTACTGGCTGCTGGACCCTGGCCCCGACGAAGCCACCGACTCGGAAGTCCGCCACCACATCCTCGCCGCCCTGCAGCGGGAAGGCCTGCGCCTGGCAGTCAGCGACCAGACAATCCATCTGGTCGCCGAAGGCGAAGCCCACCGGGAAGAGGTCCGCGCCCGCGAACTGAATCGTCGCCAGCAGGCCATCGCCCAGATCGACCTGTTCTCGCGCCTATCCGAGGCAGAGCAGCTGGAAATGGCCAGCCGCCTCGTCAATGCGCCCTTCGCCCGCGGTGACATCATGACCCGCCAGGGCGCCATCGCCCACTGGCTGTACATCATCGTCAGCGGCGAAGCCGAGGCCTGGTGGCAACCCTCCGACGGCAGCCCCCCGCGCCTGCTTGAAAAGCGCGGGCCTGGCAGCGTGTTCGGCGAACTCGGCCTGATGACCGGCGCCCCCCGCCGTGCCACGGTGATCGCCGCCACCGACATCGAAGCCTACCGCCTCGACAAGGCCGGCTTCGAGCACATCATCCGCGGCCGGCCCGAGCTTGCCGAAGGCATGTCGTCCATTCTTGAAGAACGCCTCAGCCATTTCCAGGCCCTTGAAAGGGGGTATGCTGAGGACAAAACCGGCCAAAGTGCCAACCGGGGCTCGGAAGTCGCTGCCCTGGGCAAGAAGATCCGCGAATTCTTCGGCCTCTAACGGCCCCGGGGCCGGGCGACGCCCGGTCAACCCCTAGCTGGGGCAAGGAAACCAGGGGCGACCCGAGGTTTCCTGGAAAGCCATAAAACAACACCACTTAGTCGATTCGTCACCATGCCAGAACGCTCCGCCGCCCTCGTCCCTGCCCTGGCGCAGGCCTTCACCGCCCGCCATGAACTGATCACCCGCCTGGAAACCGAACAGACCAACGCCTACCGGCTCTTCCATGGCACCGTCGAAGGCCGTCCCGGCCTTACCGTGGACCGCTACGGCGACCTGCTCCTCGTACAGAGCTTCCACAGCCCGCTGAGCCTGGCCGAAGAAGAAGCCGTCACGGCCTTCTACGCCGAAGCCTGCCCGGGCCTCGACCTGATCTACAACGACCGCAGCCACTCCAACTCGCGCGTCAGCAATCCGCTGCCGCCCGCCCAGCTGGCCAAGGCCGAAGCCCTGCGCGAATTCACCGAACTGGGGGTCAGGTACAACGTGCAGGCCCGCCACGCCGGGCAGGACCCGTGGCTGTTCCTCGACCTGCGCGCCGCGCGCCGCAAGGTGATGGCCGAAGCTGCCGGCAAGTCGGTGCTCAACGTGTTCGCCTACACCTGTGGCGTCGGTGTCGCCGCCGCCAAGGCCGGCGCGCGCCACGTGGTGAACGTGGACTTCGCCGAATCCAGCCTGTCCGTCGGCAAGGCCAACGCACGCCTCAACGAATTGCCGATCCGCCTGCGCTTCGTGAAGAGCGACGCCTTCGCGGCGATGCGCCAGCTGTCCGGCATCGGCCAGCCGAAGGTGGTGCGCGGCAAGCGCATGCCGCCTTTCCCGGAACTGGAGAAACACAGCTTCGACCTGGTCTTCCTCGACCCGCCCCGCTACGCCAAGAGCGCCTTCGGCGTGGTGGACCTGGTCAACGACTATCCGGCCCTGCTCAAGCCGGCCCTGCTGTGTACGGCCGAGGGCGGCGCGCTGGTGTGCTGCAACAACGTCGCCCAGGTGGACCGCGATGCCTGGGCCGACCAGCTTGTGCGCAGCGCCCGCAAGGCGGGACGCGAGGTGCGGGAAATGGAGTGGATCACGCCGGACGAGGACTTCCCGAGCGCGGACGGCAATCCGCCCCTGAAGACGATGCTGCTGCGGGTTTGAGTCGGGCCGGATTCGTCTCGCTGATCGTGGGTTCGAATCCCGCCCTTTCCGCCTACTCGTCGGCGTCCGGGTCCCGCTCGTCTTCCTTGGCGGCCGCTGCTGCGGCCAGCATGGCGGCGTGGGCCTCCAGCATCGCCGCGCGGGTCGTCGGCGACTCCAGGCTGACGCGGCCGAGGGCGCCGTCGCGATAGTCCTGCAGCAGGATCAGCGAAGCCTTTTCGATATCCAGCCCGCCACCCTTCAGGCGGCAACCGCGGCGTTGGGCGATCGCCTCCACCAGCGCCGGGCCATCCAGACCGTCAACGGCCACCCCGTAACGCTTGGCCACCAGGGCCGGGTAGCGGGCCAGCAGCAGGTCGCCGAGGAAATTCGCAACCTCTTCATCGATCACCGCGTTACGGCCGATCGCATGGCTGGCGGCCAGCATAAAGCCGTCTGAATCGTAGGCGATCTTCGGCCACATCATGCCCGGCGTGTCGATGAGGGTCGCCGTCGGCGACAGGTCGAGGATCTGCTGGCTCTTGGTCACCGCCGGCTCGTCGCCGACCTTGGCGACGCGCTTCTTCAGCAGCGCGTTCATCAGCGTCGACTTGCCCACGTTGGGGATGCCCATGATCATCATGCGCAGCGGCTTCAGGCGGTCGTTACGGTGCGGCGCCAGCGGCCGGCACAGGCCAACCACCTTGGCCACATCGCTGGGCTTCTTGCACGACAGCGCCACCGCATTGACGCCCTTCTGGGCGTTGTAGTGAGCGATCCACTGGGCGGTCACCGCCGGATCGGCGAGGTCGGCCTTGTTGAGGATCTTCAGGCACGGCCGCTGGCGATGCAGGCGCAGTTCGCGGATCATCGGATTGCTGCTCGCTTCGGGCAGGCGGGCGTCGAGCACCTCGATGACCACATCGATGCGCTCCATGCTCTCCGCCGCCTTCTTGCGGGCGGACGTCATGTGACCGGGAAACCACTGGATGGACATGGGCGTGCGTTGAATCAATGAAAGCCCGCCATTATCAGGGCAAAATGGCGTCCCTCGAAGGAAATCCCCGGAAACACCGCACCATGAACCACGAAGCAGTCATCGCCGCCACCCGCGAATGGATCGAAAAGGCCGTCATCGGCCTCAACCTGTGCCCGTTCGCCAAGTCGGTCTACGTCAAGAACCAGGTCCGCATCGTCGTCAGCGATGCCCGCCACCTCGACGCCTTCCTTGAGCAACTGGACGAGGAACTGGACCATCTGGCGTCCGTCGATCCCGAAGTCACCGACACCACGCTGCTGGTTCATCCGACCCTGTTCCCCGACTTCCTCGATTTGAACGACCTCGTGCAGATCGCCGACGAGGCCGTCAGCGAGCACGAACTGGACGGCGTGCTGCAGATCGCCAGCTTCCACCCGGACTTCCAGTTCGAGGGCACCGAGCCGGACGACATCACCAACTATACCAACCGCTCGCCCTACCCGACCCTGCACCTGATCCGCGAAGCGAGCATCGACCGCGCCGTCGAAGCCTTCCCGGAGGCCGAGATGATCTACGAGCGCAATATGGAAACCCTTCAGAAGCTCGGCATCGCCGGCTGGAAGGCCCTCGGCCTGGCCGAGTCCAAAAAGCATGGCCAGGAATAAGCCCGCCGCGGGCAGCACCCGCCCGGCCGCCGATGCCAAGCCGGCCGTCCATCCCGAGATTCGCCCCGGCCAGTCGATCGAGCTGCTGAAGGAGCTGCATATCCTGACGCGCGACGGCCAGCTCAACCAGGACAGCCGGCGCAAGCTCAAGCAGGTCTATCACCTGTACCAGTTCATCGAACCGCTGCTCGCCGAAGTGCTGGAGCAGCACGGGGACCTCAGCCTTGCCGACCATGGCGCCGGCAAGTCCTACCTGGGCTTCATCCTCTACGACCTGTTTCTCAAGGCGAAGGAGGCCGGCACGGTCTACGGCATCGAGACCCGCGCCGAGCTGGTCGCCCGCTCCCGCGAACTGGCCGAGCGGCTGAGCTTCCAGCGCATGCGCTTCCTGGACGTGAGCGTCGAGGAATCCACGCGCTCAAGCGAGCTGCCCGAACGCATCGACGTGGTCACCGCGCTGCACGCCTGCAACACTGCCACCGACGACGCGATCCAGTTCGCCTTCGCCAAGAATGCCCACTTCGTGGTGCTGGTGCCCTGCTGCCAGGCCGAGGTGGCCACCGTACTGCGCCACAACAAGAACGCCAGCTTCGGCATGACGCCCCTGTCGGAGATCTGGCGCCATCCGATCCACACGCGGGAATTCGGCAGCCAGCTCACCAATGCGCTGCGCTGCCTGCAGCTGGAAGCCCACGGCTACCAGGTCACGGTGACCGAGCTGGTCGGCTGGGAGCACTCGATGAAGAACGAGCTGATCATCGCCCGCCACACCGGCCAGCCGCGCAAGAACGCGATGGAGCGCATCGAGGCGATCCTGGCGGAACTCAACCTCAACGAGTTGCGGAGCCGATTCGCGTGCTGAGCACCGGGCTGGCTGCGGCCGCGGCGCTGCTTGTCGCCGTGGCACCACGGCTGCCGCGCCTGCGTGAGCGCTATGACACCGCCGCGCTGCAGCCGATCACCGGCCAGCCCGCGGACGACTCTGGCCCGGCGCCGCTGGATGAGCTGCTGCAGGATTGGGTTATGGACGGTGCAGGGTCGGGCGCCACGCTACTGCCCTGGCACTTTCCCGCCGTGCCCTGCCCAATGGCCTGTGCCATCGCCAGCCCAACGCAGCGGCAGCGCGTGCATGCCTTCGGCTACCGCCTGGCCGGCTATCACCAGCTCGACACACGCTGCCGTCTCGGCGGCATCGCCTACCGGGTCGGCGTGCAACTGCGTCCGCTGCTGTGGTTCTTGCCGCGGCGAAACGACGAGCCCTGGGACGACGCCTGGCTGAACGACGTGGATGAGGCCCGCCTTGCCGCGCTGGCCCGCTGGCGGCCGCGGCGACCCACGCTGATCGTGCTCGATGCGCCGGCAGCCGGCATCGCGCCACGCATCATCGCAGCGCTCGGCGTGGCGATTCGCCGCCACGGCAAGCATCAGCCAATTCGCCTGCTGATCCTCGGCAACATCGACCACCAGGACGCGGCCTCCGCCGCTTACCGGGATTTCCGCGACCAGCCCGATCAACGGAACGGATAAGCGTTCATCTTCCCTAGCGTGTCCTTCTGGACAGGCTTCGGCTTGGGCTGTACCGGCTTGACCGGTGGCCAGCGACGACCATAGATGGCGGCAGGATAGACCGCACTCCAGTGCTCCGCGTCCTCTTTGACCTGTTCGCGTTGCTGGGCCTCGGCCCGCCTTTCCGCATCCTGGCTCCGCTGGCGCTCGGCCACTTCGGCACTGCGCCGGGCGTCCAGCTCTCGGGCATCGTCGAGCAGCCGCTCGCCACGCCGGCGCGCCTCCGCCTCCTCCCGCGGACTCAAGGGCGGCGGCACCTCGACGGCCTGCGCACGGCTACCGGCAGCACATGGCCCATCAGTGTAGGTCACCCGGCCATCGCTGCCGACGCATTTGAAAACGGCCAGCGCTGGCCCTGCCAGCAAGATGCCCAGCAACCCAGCCCAAACCCGTATGCGCCCCATGCGCGCCTCCCGTGGCCATTCTTTTCAGCCTGAAGACTAGATCGCTTCAACACCGTTGGCGAGGACGGAAGACACGCCCAGGACATCTCCGGGACTAGGCCTCCAGTTCTCCGCCCAGCTCCGGGACGAAGAGCGGTGAGCGCCATTCGTCGTCGAGCAGGAAACTCTCCGCATCCGGGCCACAGATCCACCGCACCCAGCGCCGCACCGCGGCCAACAGGAAACGCCTCATCTTCATCTCCCACTGATCTTGCCGATCCGGGCAAGGGAACGCCCGTGATGACGATGTTAGGCAGATCTGGTGACAGCACGCTTGCAGAATCGCTGCGAGCAAGTGAATACGCCATGGTGGGCAACACCCGCAGGACAGCCGACAAGCCCATGGCGCCACTGACGACAGACGAACGAAAACGGGGAAAACGATGACTCGTTTTCCCCGTTGCATTCTGGAGCGGCAGAAGAGTCTCGAACTCTCGACCTCAACCTTGGCAAGGTTGCGCTCTACCAACTGAGCTACTGCCGCGTACAATCTGGAGGCGCGAGCCGGAGTCGAACCGACCTACACGGATTTGCAATCCGGTGCATAACCGCTTTGCTATCGCGCCTTAAATCAATCGGGGAAGCAGGTTTTGCTTCCCCGTAAAATCTGGAGCGGCAGAAGAGTCTCGAACTCTCGACCTCAACCTTGGCAAGGTTGCGCTCTACCAACTGAGCTACTGCCGCGTGACAGACCGCCATTATAGGCAAAATTTCTTGTCTGTCAAATTAAACTGCAATTTTTTTATTGGCTGCGCTTGCTCAGCTCCGGCCACGCACAGCGCATGTAGTAGCCCATGGACCACAGCGTCAGCACCGCGGCCACGTAGATCAACACAGTGCCGAGCCCCATGCTGTCGAAACCGAGGATGGGCGCCTGGAACAACAGCAATGGAATCGCCGACATCTGGGCAGCCGTTTTCAGCTTGCCGACGAAGGCCACCGCGACGCTGCCCGCTGCCCCGACCTTGGCCATCCATTCGCGCAGCGCCGAGATGGTGATCTCCCGCCCGATGATGACCAGCGCGATCAGCGAATCGACGCGGCCGAGGTGCACCAGCACGATCAGTGCCGCCGCCACCATCAGCTTGTCGGCCACCGGGTCGAGGAAGGCGCCAAAGGCCGAAGTCTGCCCCAGGCTGCGCGCCAGGTAACCGTCGAACCAGTCGGTGACCGCCGCCGCGACAAAGGTCAGCGTCGCAACGAGGTTCTTGTCCTCCGGGGACATCACGCTTGGGGGAAGGTAATAGATGCCGACGAAAAACGGGATCAGGGCAATGCGTGCCCAGGTAAGCGAATTGGGAATATTGAAGAGCATGTCGGCGTTCACTGGCTATCGCAGTGAATTGTATATCTGTTCTGCCAAATGCCGGTTGATACCCTCGACACGACAGAGGTCTTCGACCGTGGCATTGCGCACACCGTCCATGCCGCCGAAGGCCGCCAGCAGCTTGCGCCGCCGTGTCGGGCCGACGCCGGCAATGTCTTCAAGGCGCGAGGTGTTGCGGGTTTTGGCACGCCGAGCGCGGTGACCGGTGATCGCAAAGCGGTGTGCCTCGTCGCGGATTTCCTGGATCAAGTGCAGCGCCGGCGCGTCGGGACGCAGATGCACCGGCTCGCGGCCGTCCGGGAAAACCAGTTCTTCCAGACCTGGCTTGCGGCTCTCGCCCTTGGCGACGCCGAACATCGTGATGGCCTCCAGGCCGAGTTCGGCCAGCACTTCCTTGGCCACGCCCATCTGCCCCTTGCCGCCGTCGATGAGGATCAGGTCCGGCTGCACGCCCTCCCCGGCCGCCACTTTCTCGTAGCGCCGGGTGAGGGCCTGGCGCATCGCCGCGTAGTCATCACCGGGGGTGATGCCGCTGATGTTGTAGCGGCGGTACTCGGACTTCTTCATCGCCTTGCCGTCCCACACCACGCAGGAAGCCACGGTGGATTCGCCCATCGTGTGGGAGATGTCGAAGCATTCGATGCGGTTTGGCGTGTCAGCCAGCCCAAGCGCGTCGCGCAGGGCGTCGAGGCGCTGTTCGCCGCGGGTGGCCTCCTGCTCCCGGGCCAGCAGGGCGAGGCCAGCGTTGTTGTCGGCCATGCCCATCCAGGCCCGCTCGTTCTCGTAGCGTGCCGCCATCACGACGACCTTACCCTCGACAACCTCCTCAAGGGCCTCCTTGACGGTGGCCGGTTCGAGATTGACCAGAATCTTGCCGGGCAAGGGTTGGTCCAGGTAGTGCTGCTCGACGAAGGCCACCAGTGCGTCCAGCGGCGTGCAGCCCTGGGCGTTGCTGGGAAACAGCGGCCGATCGCCAAGGTGCCGGCCACCGCGGATCATCGCCAGGTTGACGCACACCATACCGCCCCGCTCCACCGCGGCGATCACGTCCACATCCTCGTCCTTGGCACTCTCGACGAACTGCTTGTGCAGCACTGCCTGGAGGTTGCGGATCTGGTCACGGTACATCGCCGCCTTCTCGAAGGCCAACGCATCTGAGGCTTCCAGCATGCGTTTCGACAGATCGTCGATCACCTCGGTATGGCGGCCGTTGAGGAACAGGCTGGCCGTCTGCACGTCAGCCGCGTAGGCCTCCTTATCGATGAGCCCGACGCAGGGCCCGGTGCAACGCTGGATCTGATGCAGCAGGCAGGGCCGCGAACGGTTACTGAAGGTGGAGTCCTCGCAGGTGCGCAGACGGAAGATCTTCTGCATCAGGTGCAGGCTCTCGCGCACCGCCCAACTGTTGGGGAAAGGCCCGAAGTAACGCACCCCCTTCGTAAAGCCGCCCCGGTGATAGTAGATCTGCGGGAAATCCCCGGCCGACAGTGCGATATAGGGATAGGACTTGTCATCCCTGAACAGGATGTTGTACTTCGGCCCGAGGCTCTTGATGAGGTTGTTCTCGAGGATCAGCGCCTCGGCCTCGGAACGGGTGGCGGTGGTGTCCACCCGCTGCACCTGGCTCACCATGATCGCGATGCGCGGACTCAGCTGGGTGCGCTGGAAATAGGACGACACCCGCCGCTTGAGATTCTTGGCCTTGCCGACGTAGAGCACCACCTCGTCGGCGCCGATCATGCGATAGACCCCAGGCTCTTCGGTCAGGGTGCGCAGGAAGGCCTTGGCGTCGAAGCTCATCGCACGGATCCGGGTCAGGCCAGCGCCAGCACTGCGTCGCGGGCGGCGCGGTAATCGGCCCAGTCGGCCAGTTCGGCCGGCGTCGCCGGTGCGCTGCCAACCCGCGGGCGCAGCGCAGCGATGCGCGCGGCGCTGTCGGCATCGACCACCGGATGCCACGCATCGAGCAGACGCACGGCCAGTTCAGGGCGGTTGCACACCAGCACCATGTCGCAGCCGGCGCCGTGGGCGGCCTCGGCGCGGGCGACGATGTCACCGGCCACGCTGGCACCTTCCATCGTCAGGTCGTCGCTGAAGATCACACCACTGAAGCCGACGCGCTTGCGCAACACGTCCTGCAGCCAGAAGGGCGAGAAGCCGGCCGGACGCGCGTCGATGTTGCGGTAGATCACATGGGCCGGCATCACGCCGCCCAGCTCGCCGGCCAGTCGCAGGAAGGGCTGCACATCCTCGGCCCACACGGCGTCGAAGCTCCGCTCGTCCACCGGGATCGCCACGTGGGAGTCCGCCTCCACCGCGCCGTGCCCCGGAAAATGCTTGCCGACCGCCTTCATGCCCGTGGCGGCCAGACCACCGACGACGGCGCGGGCGAGTTCGGTCGCCACCTCGGGCTGGCGATGGAAGGCGCGGTCGCCGATCACCGTGCTGACGCCGTAATCCAGATCGAGGACCGGCGCGTAACTGAGGTCCACATCATGGGCGCGCAGCTCGGCCGCCAGCACCAGACCGGCCTGACGCGCCGCGGCGCGGGCTGCTTCCGGATCCCGGTCCCACAGCTCGCCAAAACGGCGCATCGCCGGCAGTCGGGTGAAGCCCTCGCGGAAACGCTGCACGCGCCCGCCTTCATGGTCCACCGAGATCACCAGATTGGGACGCACCGCGCGGATCGCCGCGGTCAAGGCCCGCAGCTGTTCCGGCTCGGCGTAATTACGGGCGAACAGGATCACCCCGCCGACCAGCGGGTGCTGCAGGACCTCCCGCTCCTCGGCGGTGATTTCGTGCCCGACCACGTCGAGCATGATCGGACCGGGCTGGGCGTGGGATGGCTTCATGGCTTCTCGATGACGGCAAAGGCGACAACGTAATCGGTTTCGTCGGAAAGACTCAGATGGGCGACCAGCCCGCGTTCCTGCAGGTAGTCCGCCAGCGCGGGCGCATATTCGAACACCGGCTTGCCCCGCGCATCGTGACCGACCCACAGCGCATGCAGTGTGGCCGGCGCGGCGACGCCGATGCCGAGGGCCTTGCCGAAGGCTTCCTTGGCGGCGAAGCGCTTGGCCAGCAGGCGGGCCGGGATACGCGCCTGCGTGAAGGCGTCTCGCTCGGCGTCGGCCAGGATGCGCGCGGCAAAACGCTCGCCGTGGCGGGACAGGGCCTCCTCCATGCGGGCGACCCGCACGATGTCGGTGCCGACGCCGTAAATCACGGCCGTACGCCGCGCTCCGCGGCTTCCCGCATCAGACGCTTCATTTCCCGCACCGCCTCGCGCAGGCCGGTGAACACCGCACGACTGACAATGGAGTGGCCGATGTGCAGTTCGCGGATACCCGGCAGGCGGGCGATCGGCTGGATGTTGTAGTAGTTGAGCGCGTGGCCGGCATTGAAGCGCATGCCGAGGCCACGGATGGCGTCCCCTGCTGCGGAGATCTTGGCAATCTCGGTCAGCACGGCGGGACTTTCCGCGTCCCGGCCGGCGGCATGGAAGGCATGAGCATAGGGCCCGGTATGGATCTCGCAAACCCGCGCGCCAATGCGTGCGGCGGCCTCCACCTGGGCGAGCTCCGCGTCGATGAAGACGCTGACGATGATGCCCTGATCGGCCAAGCGTGTGACGGCGTCCTTCAGGCGGGCCTCCTGGGAGACGATGTCGAGGCCGCCTTCGGTAGTCACCTCGTGGCGCCCCTCCGGCACGAACATCGCCATTTCCGGTTTGATGCCACAGGCGATGCCGACCATCTCGTCGGTGGCGGCCATTTCCAGGTTGAGCTTGATCTGTGTGAGTTCGCGCAGCTTGCGGACATCGGCGTCCTGAATGTGGCGGCGGTCTTCGCGCAGGTGCACGGTGATGCCGTCGGCGCCGCCCAGGTGGGCTTCGACGGCCGCCCAGCAGGGATCAGGCTCCCAGGTATGGCGCGCCTGGCGCAGAGTGGCAACGTGGTCGATATTGACGCCGAGTTCGATCAAGACGGATCTCCGGGAAAGGCTAAGAGTTCGGTGAAGACGCGGCGGGACTGCAGCACCTGCCCGCCGAGGTAATACTGGATCAGGCGGCGCATCAAGGCCTTGCTCTGGGCGAGGGTCTCCGGATTGCGGAAGTTGCCCTGCGTCATGTCGAGCAGCGTGCGGCCGCTGACGGTCACGCTGTCGTCGGCGACTTCGTCACCCACCAGCACCACACCGCGTTCGATTATATAAGTGTAGAAAGCATCGGGCCGGACCGGCGTCCCATCCTGCTCCATGTCCAGGCTGAGGCCGTAGCCGAGCTCCTGCAACAGGGCCAGCTCGAAGCGGCGCAGCACGACTTCCTGGGATTCGTTGGCGGCCAGCGCCCGCAGCGCCTCACCATAGGCCTTGTGGAGTTCCGGATGGGCGTCCTCCCGTGGCAGCAGGCGCATCAGCAGTTCGTTGGCGTAGTAGGCGCACAGCAGAGCCTGGCCACCCAATAACGGCTGGCCACCCTGCCATTCGGCGCGTACCAGGGTCTTCATCTCGCCGCCGCCGCTCCAGTCGATCAACAACGGCTGGAAGGCCATCAGCACCCCGCGGAGCTGGGACATCGGCCGCCGTGCGCCCTTGGCGACGAGGCCGACGCGGCCGTGGTCGCGGCTGAACACCTCCACAATCAGGCTTGTCTCCCGATACGGGTAGCTGTGCAGCACGAAACCCGGCTGCTGGTCGACGCGCGGCCTGGCGCTCACAAGAAAGGCGGCTTATTCGTAGCCAAGGCTCTTCAGAGCCCGTTCATCGTCGGCCCAGCCGCTCTTCACCTTGACCCACACTTCCAGGAAGACCTTGGAGTCGAAGAGCTTTTCCATCTCGACGCGAGCCTCGGTGGCGATGCGCTTGAGACGTTCTCCCCCCTTGCCGATCACCATCGCCTTGTGGGGCGCCTTGTCGACGATCACCGCCGCGTGGATGCGGCGCAGGCCGGGCTCGGCCTCGAACTTCTCGATCTCCACTGCGATACCGTAGGGCAGCTCTTCGCCAAGCTGACGGAACAGCTTCTCGCGCAGGAATTCGGCGGCCAGGAAGCGCTCGCTGCGGTCGGTGATGTCATCCGCGTCGAAGATCGGCGCGCCTTCCGGCAAATAAGGCGCAGCAGCCTTCAGCAGCTCGTCGGTATTGCGACCCTTCTCGGCGCTGACCGGCACGATCTCGGCAAACGGGTAGACAGCGCTCACCTTCTGCAGGAAAGGCAGCAGACGCGCCTTGTCCTCGAGCATGTCCACCTTGTTGACGACCAGGATCACCTTGGCGCCTTCCGGCAGCAGCTTGACGACCTGCTCGTCCTCGGGGCCGTAGCGGCCGCTTTCGATGACGAACAGCACCAGGTCCACGTCGGACAGCACCTGGGTGACGGTGCGGTTCATGGCCCGGTTGAGGGCATTCTTGTGACGGGTCTGGAAACCCGGTGTATCGACGAAGATGAACTGCGAGACGCCCTCGGTCAGCACGCCGGTAACCCGGTGGCGGGTCGTCTGTGCCTTACGCGACACGATGCTGATCTTCTGGCCGATCAGGCGGTTGAGCAGCGTGGACTTGCCGACATTGGGGCGTCCGACGATGGCCACGAAGCCGGTCCGGAAAGCGGACTCGGCGGGAGATTGAATGTCACTCATTGCTTCGGTAGGAGTTCCAGCGCCCGCTGGGCGGACTGCTGTTCGGCAGCGCGGCGACTCACGCCGATGCCGCGGGTCTTGAGGCCGAGGCCGGCGACTTCGCACTCGACCTCGAATTCCTGTTGATGGGCTTCGCCGCGGGTATCGGCGAGGGAATAACGCGGCAGCGGCATGCGCTTGCCCTGCAGCCATTCCTGCAGCGCGGTCTTCGGGTCCTTCAGCGCACGGGCCGGATCGAGGCCAGCGATCGACGCTTCGTACAGACGGTCGATGACGGTCTTGGCCGTCTCGAACCCCGCATCCAGGAAGACCGCCGCGAAGATCGCCTCAAGGGCATCGGCAAGGATGGACGGACGCCGATGGCCACCGCTCTTCAGCTCCCCTTCACCTAAGCGCAGGTAGTCGCCGAGCTTCAGACCATCCGCCAGGCGATGCAGGGTTTCCTGGCGGACCAGGTTGGCGCGCAGGCGCGACATGTCCCCTTCGCGCAGCTCGCTGAAACGGCCGAACAGGGCCACTGCCGTCACGCAATTGAGGATGCTGTCGCCGAGAAACTCCAGCCGCTCGTTATGGGGCGAGCCGAAGCTGCGGTGGGTCAGCGCCTGCTCCAGCAATTCAATTCGGGAAAAGCGATGGCCGATGGCCTGCTGTAATACATCCAGCTTCATGACGGATTACTTACCAGCCGAACTGGCGGAAAAATCGACGACCAAGCTGACGTTGGCAACCAACGGGACCTTGCGGGAGTACTCCACGGAGATCACGATGCGGCCATTCTCCTTGGTGATGTCCAGATCGGCGGCAGTCACACTGGAAATATCGTCAACGCTGGCGCGCTTGGAGAAATCGCTACGCAGTTGGGACACCGTTGCCGTCATCGGATCGGCGCCAGCGGCTACCGCGGAGATCGCTCGCTTGACACCGAAGTACTCGCTGACCACCGGCACCATCTTGAAAGCCACCAGCAAACAGGCGCCCAACAGGGCGCCGACCAGAAGCACACCGATCAGGCTCAGGCCCGATTGTCTCTTTCGCGTCATGATCAATGGAAGCTGCCGATACGTTTGAGGTCGCTGAAATTGAACCAGATGAAGAAGGCCTTGCCGACGATGTTCTCTTCCGGCACGAAGCCCCAGCCCCGGCTGTCGAAACTGCCGTCCCGGTTGTCGCCCATCATGAAGTAATGACCGGCAGGTACGGTGCAGGACACGCCGCGGCTAGTATAGGTGCAGTTCTCGCGGAACGGGTACTGGGTGATCTGGGAAACGAAGGCCGGCGCCTCGTTCTCGACAATGATGTTGTGCTCGACGTCGCCGAGCTTCTCGGTGAAACGGGGCGAGTAGTACAGCCGGTCAGCGTGCAGGTAGTCGCCCGCCGCTTGCTGCGGCATGGCCTGGCCGTTGATGGTCAGCTTCTTGTCGATGTATTCCACCTTGTCGCCCGGCAGGCCGACGACCCGCTTGATGTAGTCCAGCGACGGATCACCGGGGAAGCGGAAGACCATCACGTCGCCGCGCTTGGGCTCATTGACGGCAATCACCTTCTTGTTGATGACCGGCAGGCGGATGCCGTAGGTCCATTTGTTCACAAGGATGAAGTCGCCGACCAGCAGAGTCGGGATCATCGAACCGGACGGGATCTTGAACGGCTCGACGACGAAGGAGCGCAGGCAGAACACCACCAGGATCACCGGGAAGAAGCTCGCCCCATATTCCACCCACCAGGGCGACTTGGCCCCGATCGCCCGCCGCTTACTGGCAACGAAGTAATCGAGAGCCCATAGAACACCACTGAGCACCAACAGAACAAACAGAATCAACGCGAAATTCACGCCTGCACTCCTGAACCGGCCACCGGCTGGTTATTTGCCTTCATCGACCCGCAGCACGGCCAGGAAGGCCTCCTGCGGAATTTCCACGTTGCCAACCTGCTTCATGCGCTTCTTGCCCTCTTTCTGCTTCTCGAGGAGCTTTTTCTTCCGCGTGATGTCGCCGCCGTAACACTTGGCCAGCACGTTCTTGCGCAGGGCCTTGATGGTTTCCCGGGCCACGATGTTGGAGCCGATGGCCGCCTGGACGGCCACATCGAACATCTGGCGTGGGATCAGCTCGCGCAGTTTGGCCACCAGTTCGCGGCCGCGGTACTGGGAGTTGGCGCGGTGCACGATGATCGACAAGGCATCGACCTTCTCACTGGATACCAGCACATCAAGCTTGACCAGGTCGGCCGCACGGTATTCCTTGAACTCGTAGTCGAGCGACGCGTAGCCGCGGGAGACGGACTTCAGCTTGTCGAAGAAGTCCATCACCACTTCGTTCATCGGCATGTCGTAGATTAGCTGCACCTGACGGCCGTGGTAGAGCATATCTACCTGCGCGCCGCGCTTCTGGTTGCACAGCGTGATCACCGGCCCCACGTACTCCTGAGGCAGGAAGATGACAGCCTTGATGATCGGCTCGCGCACCTCGTCGACCTTCGACAGGTCGGGCAGCTTCGATGGGTTGGAAATCTGCTCGACGGTACCGTCCTTCATCAACACTTCGTACACCACGGTCGGCGCCGTAGTGATGAGGTTCATGTCGAACTCGCGCTCCAGGCGCTCCTGCACGATCTCCATGTGCAGCAGGCCAAGGAAGCCGCAGCGGAAGCCGAAGCCCAGCGCCTGGGAGACTTCCGGCTCGAACTGCAGGGACGCGTCATTGAGGCGCAGTTTTTCCAACGACTCGCGCAGCTGGTCGTACTCGTTGGACTCGACCGGATACAGGCCTGCGAACACCTGCGGCTTGATCTCCTTGAAGCCGGCCAGTGGCTCGGTGGCCTTGCGGTTGGCCAGGGTGATGGTGTCGCCGACCTTGGCCGACTTGAGTTCCTTGATGCCTGCGATGATGAAGCCCACCTGTCCAGCGGACAGGCTTTCCCGCGGCAGGGACTTGGGCGTGAACACACCGACCTGCTCGCACAGGTGCTGGGCACCGTTGGACATGAACAGAATCTTGTCCTTCGGGCAGAGGGTGCCGTCCACCACCCGCACCAGCATCACCACGCCCACGTAGTTGTCGAACCAGGAGTCGATGATGAGGGCCTTCAACGGTGCGTCAGGATCACCCTTCGGCGGCGGAATGCGAGCGATCACGGCCTCGAGGATGTCCTCGACGCCCATGCCGGTCTTGGCCGAGCACGGGATCGCGTCGGTCGCGTCGATACCGATGACGTCCTCGATCTCCTGCTTGGCACCTTCCGGGTTCGCCTGAGGCAGGTCCATCTTGTTGAGGACCGGCACTACCTCGACGCCCTGGTCGAGCGCCGTGTAGCAGTTGGCCACTGTCTGCGCCTCGACCCCCTGAGAGGCATCCACGACCAGCAGGCCGCCCTCGCAGGCCGCCAGCGAGCGGGAGACTTCATAGGAGAAGTCCACGTGCCCCGGGGTGTCGATGAGATTCAGGTTGTAGATCTGACCATCGCGGGCACGGTAGTTGAGCGCCGCGGTCTGGGCCTTGATGGTGATGCCGCGCTCGCGCTCGATGTCCATCGAGTCGAGCACCTGGGCTTCCATCTCCCGCGAGGAGAGGCCACCGCAAAGCTGGATGATCCGGTCGGCCAGCGTGGACTTGCCGTGGTCGATATGGGCAATGATCGAAAAGTTTCTGATGTGTTGCATGTCGGCCATGAAAAAGGGTGCCGGTGGGCACCCTGAATAAATTTTGTTTGCCTGGCAAAGACTTGGATTCTAACCGATACGCTGGAAATGAGCACGGACCGCCGCTTCGTCGAGGAAGTAATGGCACAACTCCGTATCCCCGGCAAGCACCACCGGCACCTTTTCGCTCCACAGCTCTTCAAGCGCCGGAAAGGCATCCACGTCCACCACCTCGACGGCAAAGCCCAGCTCTTGCTGCAAGGGCGTCAGCGCATCGACAAGATCGTGGCACAAATGACACCACTCCCGGCTCAGGACAGTCAGCTTGTGTTCAGCGCTCAATCGTTCTCACCGGCACGAAGGTCTGAAAATCGCCACGCAACACCAGCAGGGTCACGGTCTGCCCCGCCTCAAGGCCGGCAACGACCTTGTTGAAATGATCCACGGAGCGAATGTCGGTACGCCCGCCCTTCACCACCAGCGCCAGGATCGCGTCGCCGGACTGGATCTCGGAGGCCCGCGCCGACGCACTGCGTAGCGCATCGACAACCACCCCACCACCGGAAAAGCGCACATCACGCTTCTGGTCGGCACTGGGCTCGACGACCAGGATGCCCAGCTTGTTCGGCGAGGAATCCGGCCGGGCGACCTTGGCCACAACCTTGCGCACTTTGTCGTCGGGCAACTCGGCCACCACCACGGAGAGATCACGCGTTGCGCCCTTGCGCCACACCTGCAGCGGAACCTTGCTGCCCGGCCGGGTACTACCG
This sequence comes from Zoogloea sp. JDB1, assembly GCF_056724025.1. NCBI lineage: Bacteria > Pseudomonadati > Pseudomonadota > Betaproteobacteria > Rhodocyclales > Zoogloeaceae > Zoogloea > Zoogloea sp. JDB1. The sequence continues at coordinate 2,499,612 of NZ_CM161496.1, read as the reverse complement.
ACAGCCCGCGGCAGATCGCCCGACACGCCGATCGTCCGGCTATCGAAACGCAGAATGATGTCGCCCTGCTCGATGCCGGCCTTCTCCGCCGGACTACCCTTCTCGACGGAACTCACCAACGCGCCGACCGGCTTGCCCAGCCCGAAGCTGTCGGCCAGTTCGCGGGAGACCTCCTGAATGACCACGCCGACGCGCCCGCGCTGCACGCGGCCATTGCTGCGCAACTGGCCTTGCACCTCCATCGCAACATCGATGGGAATCGCGAAGGACAGGCCCATGAAACCGCCGGTGCGGCTGTAGATCTGGGAGTTCATCCCGACGACCTCACCCTTCATGTTGAACAGCGGCCCGCCCGAGTTGCCGGGATTGATCGCCACGTCCGTCTGGATGAAGGGCACGAAGCTTTCCTGCGGCAAGGAACGCCCCTTGGCACTGACAATACCGGCGGTCACCGAATTCTCGAAACCGAAAGGAGAACCGATGGCCACAACCCAGTCGCCGACCCGCAGCCTGGAAGGATCCCCCAAGGTGACCTTGGGCAGGCCGGCGGCCTCGATCTTCAGCAGCGCCACGTCACTGCGCGGATCCGCCCCCATCAGACGGGCGCGGAACTCGCGCTTGTCGGTCAGCTTGACGATGATCTCGTCCGCCCCCTCCACGACATGCGCATTGGTGAGCACATAGCCATCCGGGGACACAATGAAACCGGAACCAAGGGAACGGCTGTCCGGCTCGATCCGCGGCGCCCCCGGATGACGGGGCACGAAGCGCCGGAAGAAATCGAACATCGGGTCGTCTTCATCCAAGCTCGGCACCGGCCCCTTGCCCTGGCGTACCGCCTGGGTGGTGCTGATATTGACAACCGCCATGCCCTGACGCTCGGCCAGCTCGGCGAAATCCGGCAGATCCCGCGACAACGCTATCGCCGGCACACCACCGACCAGCAGGCTCCCCGCCACCAGTAAGGCGCGGCAACACTGGAGCGCTATCTTCATTGTCCGCATGCTCCCGCCTGGTCTGACGCCCCACGCACCAGGTGCATGGGCAGATCCTGCTGCAGGCCCCGACTCCGCTGACGTCCCCACACAACCGCTGCCAGACCACCGACCAAGGCCCCCAGCGCGGCCAGCAGATCGGCATTACCGCCCGGGGCTACGACGGCGCCGCAGACAGCTCCGGCGATGACACCCAGCACCGGCCAACCATACGCATACAGCGCCGCCTGCAGCGGCACGCGATCGTCGATGACGACACCGACGGACTCACCGGGATGCGCCTCAATATCATTGACCACTCTCACGCTCCGGCTGATCGGCGCCAGTGGGCGAGCCAGATCGACACCGCCGCAGCCACCCGGCTCGTTGCAACGACCACAGCCCTGGGCCACGGACACATCCACCCACGCATAGCCGGCATCCAGCCGCTGGACGACACCATTGACCCGCATCAGCGCTTCCGCATCTCCACACCGTCGGCAATACGCACAAGCGCCTGCTGCGGCACCTCCCCCAGCACGGTGATAAGGTGATCGGACACCGTGCGGCGGAAGATGTTGAACGCCCCGGACGAACTCATCCCACTCTGCAGGTTGTTCTTGGCCGGCATGGGCTCGATGAACACGGAAATCGCCGCCAGTCCATCGGAAAACACCACGTGATAGGCCTCGCCGCGCTCCTTGCGCCCCTGTCGAGCCACCGATACGACCTGACGGAAACCAGGGATAGAGTTCTTGAAAACCCAACCGATATCCTCGACCTTTACATCGTTGCCGCGGGCATTGACAACTTTCCAGTCGCTTGAGCGCACGAAGCGGGGCTTGACCTTGTCCCTATCGAAAGGCGCGCCCACCTGAACTTCGGTGAAAGCGAACTGCTCGATGTTCTCCCCCTTCTCGCCAACCAGACGCGCCCGCAGCAGCAGGCCGGTGCCCACATCGGCCCAGAACTGGTGACCAAAGCGCAAGTCGTCCTTGGGTTCGAGGATGATCTGCTGGCTCTCCATGCCTACGATGCGAACCACCTCACCCTTGCGGATGCGATAGTGTTCGGCAAGCGCGCTGGGGGATTGCGGCAGACGTGCCGGAAAACTGCGGCGTGCCGTTGATTGGTCAATGATGAGGAGCTTCTGGTCGGGCAGAAAACACTGCACCTCTTCGTTGTTGCGCACCACCTCCCGCGGACTGCCGTCGAGGGCCTCGAGTTTCTCGTACTCGCCGCTGCCATCCACCAGATGGGCAATGCGCGATGTCTCGACGTTCTTTCCGCTCTGGTAGGTGAAAGTCCCCGTGTAATTGAGCTTGTGGGCCGCATTGGAGATACGTGCAAGCCAGCTGAGCGGATCTGTCGGAACGTCGGCCAGGGCGGAGCCACTCCATGCCCCCAGCGCCACCAGGCAACAGAAAAAATGCTTCATCGCTGGCTGGCCACCTGGGTATCCGAGACGGTACGCACATACAAGGCCACGCCCGGCATGGCCGCCGACGGCGCCATTGCCTGATGGGCGAACAGATATTCACGCTCCGACGTTTCGCTGTTGGCGGCCAGTTTGGCCGGCGCCTGGTCCATCGTCACCGCCGCGATGGGGGCCTTCTTGGCCTGGGCCATCTGCAGTGCATCCTGGCCGGAACCGTTCAGGTTCATCGCCACCCAGCCGACGGCCGCCACCCCCATCACCGACGCCGCGATCGGCATCAGATGACGCACCCAGCCTCCCCCGATCTCACGCTTCGGCGGCGCCAGAACGGTCGGTTCGTCATCCAGACACAGCATCACGTTACGAGTGAAGTCCGACGACAGGACTTGCTCATCGCGCAACAGATCTCCGATCAGGCAATAGTTCTCCCACTCCTGACGCAATGCACCATCCCGCTTCAGGGAATCGAACATCCGCGTCGTCGCGTGCTCGTCGAGCGCGCCGTCGAGCAGGGCAGAAACCTTTTCTTTCATCGTCTTACCACCTTTTATTCGGAGCCGTATCGAGCAACGGCTTGAGCTTTTCAGAAATTGCTTCCCGCGCGCGGAAAATCCGCGAACGGACCGTGCCGATAGGGCACTCCATGATCGTGGCGATCTCCTCGTAACTCAGGCCTTCGATCTCGCGCAGGACTATCGCCGTTCTCAATTCTTCAGGCAGCGCCTCCATGGCCACATTTACGGTGTCGCCAATCTGCTTGGTCATCAGGAGGCGTTCCGGCGTATTGATGTCTCGAAGCTGGTCCCCTTCCTCGAAAGTCTCGGCTTCTTCGGAATCGAAATCGGTCGTAGTGGGCGCGCGCCGCCCCTGCGAAACGAGAAAATTCTTGGCAGTGTTGATCCCGATACGGTAAAGCCACGTGTAAAAAGCGCTGTCCCCACGAAACGAGGGCAAGGCACGATAGGCCTTGATGAACGTCTCCTGGGCGACATCCTCCACTTCGGCTGGATCTCGGATCAATCTCGACAACAGGCGGGCGAGCTTGCGCTGATACTTGGAAACAAGCAGGCCAAACGCCTGTTTGTCGCCGCGCTGCACACGCTCGACCAACTGCTGGTCAATTTCGCGATCGCTCATGGTCGGGAAACAAATATCTTCGTAGTCGTGACCTGAAGGGTCACCGGCCCAGAAGTATATCCCGAGAGCCGCCAAAACCTGGCCAAAGTACCTCCTAGACCCTGCTGCATCCGTATAGTTCAGTCGTCCTCAGGGTTGTTTTGCGACTAACTGCACGTGCTATAGTCGGCCCTTCGCAAAACAGCCCACCGCGGCAATCCCTCCGAAGTGACCGCTTTTGACGTGCTCATTCTGGGCAGTGGCCTAGCCGGACAATCCCTGGCCCTGCGCCTGGCAGACAAACTCAAGATCGCCCTCGTTACCAAACGCTCCCTCGAAGACAGCGCCAGCGCCTGGGCTCAGGGCGGCATCGCCGCCGTTCTCGACCCCGCTGACGACACCGAAGCTCATGTGGCCGACACCCACACCGCCGGCGCCGGCCTGTGCTCCGACAGTGCCACGCGCTTCGTCGTCGAGAACGGCCCCCGCGCAATCCACTGGCTGATAGAACACGGCGTCCCCTTCACCGCCGACTCCAGCACCTCCATCGGCTACCACCTGACCCGCGAAGGCGGCCACAGCCACCGACGCATCATCCACGCTGCCGATGCCACCGGCGCCGCGGTACAGGCCACGCTGACCGAACAGGTCCGCCGCCACCCGAACATCACCATCCTCGAGCAGCACATCGCCATCGACCTCATCACTGGCACCAAGGTCGGGCGCTCGGATGAAGGCTGCCTAGGTGCCTACGTGCTCGACATCGCCAACGACGAGATGCGCACCATTGCCGCGCGCCACACGGTGCTCGCTACCGGCGGCACCGGCAAGGTCTACCTGTATACGACCAACCCCGACACCGCGACCGGCGACGGCGTGGCCATGGCCTGGCGCGCCGGCTGCCGGGTCTCCAACATGGAATTCATCCAGTTCCATCCGACCTGCCTCTACCATCCGCAAGCCAAGTCCTTCCTGATCTCCGAGGCCGTGCGCGGTGAAGGTGGCGTACTGCGCCGCCCAGACGGCAGCCGCTTCATGCAGGATCACGATCCACGCCTGGAGCTCGCCCCACGCGACGTGGTTGCACGCGCCATCGACTTTGAAATGAAAAAGCACGGCTTGGACTGCGTCTTCCTCGACATCAGCCACAAACCGGCAGATTTCCTGCAGAGCCACTTTCCGAACATCCTGGCGCGTTGCATGGAGCTGGGTATCGACATCACCCGCCAGCCGATCCCGGTTGTGCCGGCCGCCCACTACTCCTGCGGCGGCATCGTCACCGATTTGCACGCCCGCACCGATGTGAAGGGCCTCTACGCGATCGGCGAAAGCGCCTGTACGGGCCTGCATGGCGCCAACCGCCTGGCCAGCAACTCGCTGCTCGAATGCCTGGTCTTCAGCGAATCGGCAGCAGCCGACATCCTGGCCAATCCCCGCCCGCTGCCGGACAACCTGCCCCTGTGGGACGAAAGCCGGGTCACAGACGCCGACGAGACGATCGTGATCTCCCACAACTGGGACGAGTTGCGCCGCTTCATGTGGGACTACGTGGGCATCGTGCGGACCAACAAGCGCCTTGAGCGCGCCCAGCACCGCATCCGCCTGCTGGCCCGAGAAATCGACGAGTACTACAGCAATTTCCGCGTCTCCAATGATCTGATCGAGCTGCGCAATCTGGTCGTCACCGCCGAACTGATCGTCCGTAGCGCCCTCAAGCGCAAGGAAAGCCGTGGCCTGCATTTCAGCCGCGACTACCCGGAAACCCTGTCGAAGGCCCGCGACACCATCCTTCGTCCGCCGCATAAGCGGACCTTCGTGCGCGCGCCGCTACCGAGAGCCTAGGGCGGCGAATCCTGCGGGCCCGCCAGACGCATGCGGGCTCGTAGACGCAGCCACACCTGCAGTTCGGTCCACGCCTGCGGCGCTAGCTGATCGCGAAACAACATCAGCGCACCGGTTTTTCGCTCGCCATCAACCCGCCAGATCAACCAGACGGCCGCATACGTCACCACGCTCGCGGGAAGCAGATTCAGCCTGTGCTCCAGCAGCCCATTCGGATCAAAAAGTAGTGCGCCATCCTCCAGCAATCCCAGGGGCTCCGGCACTCGACGGCAATGACGCCAGCAATGCCAGCCTGCCCCCGCCAGCACCAGCCCCCCGGCTTCACTGATCGGGCCCACGCCAAAACCAAGCAGAAACGAAAAAGCCGCCGCAAGATGCAGAGCCACAAGAAGCATGGCGAGCAGCCGCGACGGCCTGAATTCAATGACTGTCATGGACGCGCGGATTCCGTGCGTCCATGCGGTCAGATCTTGCGGAACACCAGGGTACCGTTGGTACCACCGAAGCCGAAGTTGTTCTTCATTGCCACGTCGATCTTCATCGGGCGGGCAACGTTCGCGCAGTAGTCCAGATCGCACTCCGGATCCTGCTCGAAAATATTGATCGTCGGCGGCGACACCTGGTGGTAGACCGCCAGCGTCGTCAGCACGGACTCGAGACCGCCCGCACCGCCAAGCAGGTGGCCGGTCATCGACTTGGTGGAGTTCACCACCAGCCCCTTGGCGACATCGGCACCAAAAGCCAGCTTGATGGCCTCAGTTTCGTTCTTGTCACCCAGCGGCGTGGAAGTGCCGTGCGCGTTGAGGTACTGCACTTCATCCGGGTTCACACCGGCATTCTTCAGCGCATTGATCATGCTGCGACGCGGACCATCGGTGTCCGGCGCGGTCATGTGGTAGGCGTCGCCGCTCATGCCGAAACCGGCCAGCTCAGCGTAGATGCGCGCACCGCGCTTGACCGCGTGCTCGTACTCCTCTAGGACCAGCACGCCAGCCCCTTCGCCCAGCACGAAGCCATCACGATCCTTGTCCCACGGACGACTTGCGGTGGCTGGATCGTCATTGCGGGTGGACAAGGCCTTGGCGGACGCGAAGCCACCAACCGCCAGCGGCGTGACGGTGGACTCGGCACCGCCGCACACCATTACGTCCGCATCACCGTATTCGATCATCCGGGCACTGATACCGATCGCGTGCAGACCAGTGGTACAGGCGGTGACGACCGCGATGTTCGGCCCCTTCAGACCAAACATGATCGACAGGTTGCCCGAGATCATGTTGATGATGGTGCCGGGGATGAAGAACGGCGAAATCTTGCGGGGACCGCCAGCGAGGAAATCGTCGTGGGTATCCTCGATCATCGGCAAACCGCCGATGCCCGAACCGATGTTGACACCGATCCGGTGGGCGTTCTCTTCGGTCACCTCGATGCCCGAATCACGGAAAGCCTGGATGCCCGCGGCAAGGCCGTAGTGGATGAAACCATCCATACGACGCGCTTCTTTCGGCGAAAGATAGGCACCGATATCGAAGCTCTTCACTTCACCGGCGATCTTCGCCGAGAAGTTCGTGGTATCGAAACGGGTGATCTCACCGATACCGGAACGGCCATTCAGGATGGCGTCCCAGGCTTCAGACACGGTATTGCCGACCGGCGAAATAACGCCAAGGCCGGTGACGACGACTCTGCGACGGGTCAAGGCAGGCTCCGGAAACTTACTTCTTCAGGTGGGCGGTGACGTAGTCGATCGCTTGCTGAACGCTGGTGATCTTCTCGGCTTCTTCGTCGGGGATCTCGCACTCGAACTCTTCTTCAAGGGCCATCACCAGCTCGACGGTGTCGAGGGAGTCCGCGCCCAGATCGTCCACGAAGGAGGATTCGTTCTTGATTTCGGACTCGTTGACACCAAGTTGTTCGGCAACGATTTTCTTGACGCGCTGTTCGATATTTTCCATGTGTTTACTCCTTCCCTGATTACGGGTGTGAATTCAAAAACCTTCGCATTCTACCAAAAACATGCCCCCCCGCCAGCGCGGCGAGGATCAGGCCATGTACATACCGCCGTTCACGTGCAGGGTCGCGCCGGTTACGTAAGAAGCCGCAGGCGAGGCCAGGAAACCTACCACGGAGGCGATTTCTTCCGGCTTGCCGAGACGGCCCAGCGCGATCTTGCCCTGCAGCGACTCGCGCTGCGCTTCCGGCAATTCCTTGGTCATGTCGGTGTCGATGAAGCCCGGCGCAACACAGTTGACTGTGATATTGCGGCTACCGAGCTCCTGCGCCAGCGCCCGGGTCATACCCGCCACGCCCGCCTTGGCGGCCGCGTAGTTAGCCTGCCCCGGATTGCCGGAACTGCCGACCACCGACGTAATGTTGATGATCCGGCCGCCGCGCGCCTTCATCATGCCACGCATGACCAGCTTGGACATGCGGAAGACGGCCTTCAGATTGGTGTCGATGACCGCATCCCACTCGCCATCCTTCATGCGCATGGCCAGGTTGTCACGGGTGATGCCAGCGTTATTGACCAGCACGGCTACCGCACCGAAATCCTTCTCGATTGCTCCCAGCGCAGCCTCACAGGCCTCCGCATTGGTCACGTCAAGGGCCAGACCACGACCTGCAATGCCTGCCGCCTCAAGACCAGCCTGAATATCCGCAGCACCAGCTTCGGACGTAGCCGTCCCGATCACCGTCGCGCCCATGCGCCCCAGTTCGAGCGCAATGGCCCGTCCAATGCCGCGGGACGCACCGGTCACCAGCGCAACCTGCCCCTGCAAAACCTGAGTCATACCGCCCCCGTCATCTTCAGAACCTCTTCCAGGCTGGCCGTGTCGGCGATCGCGCCGCCCTGCAGGCTGCCTTCGATACGCTTGGTCATGCCGGCCAGCACCTTTCCGGGGCCACACTCGAACACATGCGTCGAGCCACGACGGGCAATCTCGCGCACGGTCTCGATCCAGCGCACCGGGGAATAGGCCTGGCGGACCAGCGCATCCTTGATGCGTTCGGGCTGGTCCTCGACGGCTACATCCACATTGTTGAGCACCGGAATGGCGGGCACCTTCAACTCGATTTCAGCCAGACGCACAGCAAGGCGCTCGGCCGCCGGCTTCATCAGCGCACAGTGGAAAGGCGCACTCACCGGCAGCAGCACGGCACGCTTGGCACCACGCGCCTTGGCAACGGTGATCGCACGCTCGACGGCGGCCTTGGAACCCGCGATGACGATCTGCCCCGGGGAATTCAGGTTGGCGGCGGAAACCACGTCGCCCTGGGCCGCTTCAGCACAGGCCTCGACAGCCGCATCCTCGTCCAAACCGAGCAGCGCGGCCATTGCACCTTCACCCTGCGGAACCGCCTCCTGCATGGCTTGCGCACGCAGACGCACCAGCTTGACCGCTTCGGCCAGCTCTAGGGAGCCGGCTGCCACCAGCGCCGAATATTCACCGAGGCTGTGGCCGGCAACCAGGGCCGGCACCGCACCACCTCGGGCAATCCACTCGCGATATACAGCCACACCGGCGGTCAGCATCAGCGGCTGGGTATTGACGGTCCGGGCCAGCACCTCGGCCGGACCTTCCAGCACCATCTGCCACAAATCCTCGCCGAGCGCGTCGGACGCCTCGGCAAAAGCTTGGCGAATCACGGCGGACTCGCCATAGGCACTCATCATGCCCACGGACTGGGAGCCCTGCCCCGGAAACACAAACGCAAAATTCATGATCCCTACCCTGTATGGTGACTGATTCTTGTTGCTTGTTCTTTAAAACTCGAGCAGCGCGGCGCCCCACGTGAAGCCGCCACCCACGCCTTCGAGCAGCAGACGCTGCCCGCGCTGGATGCGCCCGTCACGGACAGCCTGATCGAGCGCCAGCGGAATGGACGCCGCCGACGTATTGCCATGCTGAGCAACCGTCGCGATGACCCTCTCCATCGGCAGGCCGAGGCGCTTCCCCGTCGCCTGCATGATGCGAATGTTGGCCTGATGAGGAATCAGCCAGTCCACCGCGTCGAGCGGCATGCCGGCCTGCTCGGCGACCTCGCGCGCCACCTCGCTCAGCACTTTGACCGCAAACTTGAAGACTGCCTGGCCATCCATGCGCAGAAAAGGGTCGCCAGTCACACTGCCGCGATTGATCTGCCCAGGTACGCACAGGATGGGGTTGTGGCTACCGTCGGCGTGCAACGCCGTGGCCAGGATGCCGGGCTTGTCGGAGGCCTCCAGCACGACCGCGCCGGCACCATCACCGAACAGCACGCAGGTGCCGCGATCGCTCCAGTCGAGGATGCGCGAGAAGACCTCGGCCCCGACGACCAGCGCCCGCTTGTTGCTGCCCGAGCGAATGAACTTCTCGGCGGTGGCCAGCGCGTACGCGAAACCGGCACACACCGCCTGCAGATCGAAGGCCGCCCCGCCATTGGCGATGCCCAGGCGGGCCTGCAGCAGCGCTGCGGTACTCGGGAAGATGTAATCGGGCGTCGAGGTCGCGACGATAATCAGATCGATGTCCGCTGGCTGACAGCCCGCGGCCTCTATCGCCCGAACCGATGCCTCGTAGGCCAGCTGGCTCGCCGTAACATCCGGTTCGGCCAAGTGGCGGGCGCGAATGCCTGTGCGCTCGGCGATCCACTCGTCCGACGTATCGATGCCGCGCTCCACTAGATCATCGTTGGTAACAGGTTTCCCGGGTAGAAAACTCCCGGTGCCAGCCACTCGTGCATAAATCATGCAACGGACCTTTCACGTTCCATTCGTTCGCTGATACGTTCGATGAGGCGATTGCGTGCCGCTTCCACCGCCCGCCAGACAGCCTGCTCGAAAGCGAAGGCATCGGCCGAGCCATGACTCTTCACCACCACGCCACGCAAACCCAGCAGGGCTGCGCCGTTGTAGCGCCGGGGATCCAGCTTGTGCTTGAAGCCCTTCAGGGCGGACATCGCGAAGAGCGCCGCCAGCTTGGTCAGCCAGTTGCGGGAGAACTGTTCGCGCAGGAAGGTGGCCATCATCTGGGCCAGCCCTTCGGAGGTCTTCAGCGCCACATTGCCGACGAAGCCATCGCAGACGACCACATCCACGGTTCCCTTGTAGATGTCATTGCCTTCCACATTACCGTAGAAGTTGAGCCCGCTGGCGCGCAGCAACTCGGCAGCCTGCTTGACGACCTCATTGCCCTTGATCTCTTCCTCGCCGATGTTCAGCAAGCCAACGCTCGGACGTTCATTGTGCTCGACGGCTGCCACCAGCATTGCGCCCATGATGCCGAACTGCAGCAGATGCTCAGGCGAACAATCCACATTGGCCCCCAGATCAAGCACATGGGTTTGCCCACGCAGCGTCGGCAGCGTACTGCAGATCGCCGGGCGATCGATACCGGGAAGAGTTTTCAGGACAAAACGGGAAATCGCCATCAGTGCGCCGGTATTGCCGGCAGACACAGCCGCCTGGGCCTCCCCGTCCTTGACGAGGTTAACCGCAACGCGCATCGACGAGTCCTTCTTATTGCGCATGGCCAGCGCCGGCGATTCATCCATGCCGACCACCTCGGTGGCGCGATGGAGGCGCAGACGCTCTCCGAACTCGGCCAGGGCCGTTCCGAGATGGGGCTCGATAGCCTCCGGACGCCCGACCAGAATGATCCGGGTGTCGCGATCTTCCCGCAGAAAATGCAGGGAAGCCGGCACGGTCACCGAGGGGCCGTGATCGCCCCCCATGCAGTCAATAGCCAGGGTGACAGTCATTCGGCGCAAACAGAGAGAAGCATGTATGAAAACGGCGCGAGCGCCCTCAGGCGTCGCGCCGCTCGCGGACCGGGGGAATTACTCGCCCTTGGCCTTAGCAACCTTCTTGCCACGGTAGACGCCGGACGGCGACACGTGGTGACGCAGGTGCACTTCACCGGTAGTCGGCTCGACAGCCAGCGGGGGGGCGACCAGGAAATCGTGGGAACGATGCATACCGCGCTTGGACGGGGACTTTTTGTTCTGTTGAACAGCCATGAAACACTCCTTGAGGAATACTTAAACCTTGCCGCGCAACTGGCGCAGAACGGCGAAGGGCGAAATTTCTTCATTGCCGTCGGCTTTCACCGGCGGTTCGCAATTTTCGTGGCGCGGCACCAAGGGCAAGGCGAGGAGCACCTCGTCTTCCACCAAGGCCAGCAGGTCGGTCTGAGGCTCCACCTCGAGGGCATCGACCTCATCGTTCTCTAACTCATCCTCCGGCAATTCTTCACCGGTACGAAGCAGCAGGAGACGATTCCGCACACCGCAGGGCCACACCAAAGCCTCAAGACAGCGCTGACACTGCAACACCAGGTCACCCTGGACCCGCAGATCGACGTAGAGCTTGCCCTCGTCGTCACGCTCGCCATGAAACTCGAACGTCACCGTGCCGACCGGTTCCAGCAGCGAATCGACCAGACGACCGAGACTCTCTACCGGCACCGCTCCTTGCACGCCACGTCCATCTCTGGCCAGCGCCCGCAGGTCGATCACGAAGCTTTCTTGCGACATAAGCGGGGCATGATATTATTTTCGGCTCCCCGTGTCAAAACCCTGCTTGATCGCACCAATCATCGCGACAACAGGCTTTCCGCTACGATGAAACTCGTTCTCGCCTCCACCTCAACCTACCGCCGCGAACTACTCCAGCGCTTCGATCTGCCCTTCGATGTCGCCCGCCCGGACATCGACGAAACCCCGTTACCAGGCGAGGCGCCGCAAGCCACTGCCGAACGGCTCGCCGTCGAGAAGGCCCGCGCGGTCGCCGGCCAGTTCCCCGACGCGTTGATCATCGGCAGCGACCAGGTTGCCTATATGGATGATGCCCGCTTCGGCAAACCGGGCACCGTCGAGCGGGCCATCGCCCAGCTCAAGTCGATGAGCGGCCGCACAGTCATCTTTCACACCGCTCTCGCCCTGCTCAATACACGCAGCGGTCACGTACAGGTGGATGCCGTGCCGACCAAGGTCCGCTTCCGCAACCTGAGCGACGACGAGATCGTGCGCTATGTGAACAAGGAGCGCCCGCTCGACTGCGCCGGCAGCGCCAAATCGGAAGGACTCGGCATCACACTGCTGGATGCTCTCAGCGGCGACGACCCCAATGCTCTCGTCGGCCTGCCACTGATCGCACTAGCCCGCATGCTGCGCAACGAAGGCATTGCCCTCCCCTGAACCATGAGCAACGGCACCCTCTACCTGATCCCGGTCAGCCTCGGCCCCGCATCTACCGGACTGACCACCCCGATCGACGTCGCCACCCGCGCCCGCAGCCTGAACTATTTCGTCGTCGAAAATGCCAAGACGGCCCGCGCGGAACTGAAGCGCTTCGAGCACCCGCAACCGCTGCGCGATCTCGATATCCGCGAACTGCCAGAGAAGCCCTCCACCACCGACCTGGACACCCTGCTCGCCCCGCTGCTCGCCGGCAGCGATGCCGGCCTGATGTCGGAAGCCGGCTGCCCGGCCGTTGCCGACCCGGGCGCTCTGCTGGCACGCCGCGCGCACGAACTGGGCGTCCGCGTCGCGCCGCTGGTCGGCCCCTCCTCCCTGCTGCTGGCCCTCATGGGCTCCGGGCTCAACGGCCAGAGCTTCGCCTTTCATGGCTACCTGCCGGTGGACGAAGAGGCCCGTAACCGACGCATCCGCGAACTGGAAGCCGAATCGGCGCGCTTTTCCCGCACCCAGCTGTTCATCGAGACCCCGTACCGCAACGAGCGAATGTTCGAAGCGCTGCGCAGCGTCTGCAAGGCCGACACACGCCTGTGCGTCGCCCGCGATCTGACCCTCGACAGCGAGTGGATCCACACCCGCCCGGTCGCCGAATGGAAGAAGATCGCCGCGCCGGAACTGGCCAAGCGACCGACCGTATTCCTGATCCTCGCCGCCTGACGGCGGTCAGCGTACCGTCGTTTTTCCCAGCGTGTTCATCAGGCTTTCGGCCATATCGGTGCCGAAGCGCTCCGCAAAACGCTCGGCCAGGCCGGGCTTCTGCGTGAAATCGCGGACGTTCTCCGCCTTGATGACATCCCGCGCCACAGAAGCGACGCTGCCAAAGCCATCGGCCAGACCGAGCTGAACGCTCTTCGCGCCGGTCCACATCAAGCCAGAGAACATATCCGGCGTCTCCTGCAAGCGCGTACCCCGCCCCTTCCGCACCGCTGCAATGAACTGCCCATGGATGTCGCCCAGCATGGACTTTGCATGCTCAAGCTGCTTCGGGTTCTGCGGCGAATACGGATCGAGAAAGCCCTTGTTCTCCCCCGCCGTCAGCAGGCGCCGCTCGACGCCCAGCTTGTCCATCAGTCCAGCAAAACCGAAACCGTCCATCAGCACGCCAATCGACCCGACGATGCTGGCCTTATCCACGAAGATCCGGTCCGCCGCCACTGCCACGTAGTAGCCGCCCGACGCGCAAACATCCTCAACTACCGCATAGACCGGCACCTGCGGATGCAGCGCGCGCAGCCTCCCGATCTCGTTATTGATGATACCGGCCTGTACCGGGCTTCCCCCCGGGCTGTTGATACGCAGCACGACGCCCTGGGTACCGCTGTCATCGAACGCCGACTGCAAGGCCGCCACGATCCGCTCGGCGCTCGCCTCCCCCTTCGCGGCGATCACGCCATCGACGTTCACCAGCGCGGTGAAGCGCCCGCCATCGAGCGGCTCCGCCGCACCGAAGTCACCCAGAACCCACAGCGCGAGCCCCACGTAGAACACGACCACCAACTTGAAGAACACCCCCCAGCGACGGCGCCGCTTCTGTTCTGCCAGCCCTTCCAGCGCCAGCTTTTCCAGCACCCGGCGCTCCCAGTTTTCCGATCGATTCTCGTCCATCTCTATTCGTCTACAAGAAATACCATCCCGTCGCGCTCTTCGACGGAGAGCGCCAGCAAGCGCTTGCCCCGACACGGCCCCGCCACGCAGCGACCGCTCTCGGGCTCATAGAGGGCGCCGTGGGTCGCGCAGATCAGGTAAAGACGTCCATCATCGAAGAAACGTCCGGGCATCCAATCCAGCTCGATCGGCACATGGGCACAGCGATTCAGGTAGGCATGTACCCGCCCGCGGAAACGCACGACGAAGGCCGGCTCTTCCCCGGTGACACGGGTGACGCTGAAGCGCACCCCGTCCTCGCCCTCCCGAACCGCGTCCGACGGACAGATCAGGCGTTGCGTTCCAGCCATTCCCGCAACTCCGCCGGCGAATGCACACAAGCCAGCGGTGCCTCGGCCTGCAACTGCTCCACCGGATGCGCACCAAAGGTCACAGCCAGCCCTTCCACCCCGGCATTCTTGGCCATCTGCAGATCGTGAGTCGTGTCGCCGATCATCAGGCAGGACGCCTGCGTCACGCCCAGCTCATCCATCAGCTCATCGAGCATGGCCGGATGCGGCTTGGAGAAGCACTCGTCGGCACAGCGGGTCGCATGGAAGTACTCGCCCAAGCCCGAGAAGGACAATGCCCGCTCCAGCCCCTTGCGACTCTTGCCGGTCGCCACCGCCAGCAGATGCCCGCGCTCACGTAACGCAGCGATCAATTCCTCAGTCCCATCGAACAGCGTCAGCTGATGATCACCGGACAGGTAATGATGGCGGTAACGCTCGACCATGCGCGGATAATCCGACTCCGCCAGTTCGGGCACGGCGTAATGCAGCGCATCGTTGAGACCGAGACCGATCACGTGGCGGGCGCGAGCATCCGAGGGCACCGGCAGCCCCAGGTCAGCCGCCGATGCCTGGATCGCGCGCACGATGGCCGCCGCCGAATCCATCAGCGTGCCATCCCAGTCGAAGACGATCAGTTCGAAACGCTTAGCCATATTCCCTCTCTTCCGTTTGCTCAACCTGCACCACGTGGCTTTCCAGCTCCTGCGGCAGCGGCGCCTCCAGCTCGATCAGCTGATCCGTCAGCGGGTGGTGGAAAGCGAGCTTCGCCGCGTGCAGGAACATCCGCTTGAACCCCTGTTTTTCGAGTTGTTTGTTGAGCGAAAAATCCCCGTACTTATCGTCACCGCACAAGGGAAAGCCCAAATGGCTCAGGTGCACGCGAATCTGATGCGTACGACCGGTCTTCAGCTCGACCTCGACCAGACTGTAGTTCTGCCAGCGTTTCAGCAGCCTGACGATGCTGTGCGCCGGCTTGCCCTCGGGGTTTACGCTGACACGGCGCTCACCACCTTCGGTCAGGTATTTGTGCAGGGCCAGCTTCACATGCTGCATCGGATTCAGCCAGCGCCCGGCCACCAGCGTCAGATAGCGCTTGCGCACCTTGCCTTCGCGCATCATGTCGTGCAACACGGTCAGGGCGCTGCGCTTCTTGGCGACAATCAACAGACCCGAGGTCTCCCGGTCAAGGCGATGCACCAGCTCCAGGAACTTCGCCTCCGGCCGCTGGCGGCGCAACTGCTCAATGACGCCGAAACTGACGCCGCTCCCCCCATGCACGGCCAGCCCGGCCGGCTTGTCGAGCACCAGCAAAGCGTCGTCCTCAAAGACGATGTCGAAGGGTTTGCCGACCGGCACAACCGGCCCCGCCGCCTTCTCGGCCAGGCGGATCGGCGGGATACGCACCTCGTCGCCAAGCTGCAGGCGGTAGGTCTGATCCACCCGCCGGCTATTCACCCGTACTTCCCCGCTGCGCAGGATGCGGTACACGTGGCTCTTCGGCACGCCCTTGCAGACGCGGACCAGGAAGTTGTCGATGCGCTGCCCGGCACTCGCGTCGTCCACGACGACACGCATCACAGAGGGGGCTTTACTCAAGGCCATCTTTTTGAAATATACTGGCGAGCGGTTTTTCGGTTCTGATGCGTCGCATTTGCCCAAGCGTGTTGTGAAGACTTCAACACCGGCCTGTGCCACGCCGGAGCGACTCGACCCTGGTCAACCAGGGTTACACCCGCTCCCGAAACACCGCAGGAAGGTCCATCGCCGGACAAAAAGAGGGCGATGGTACTGTATTCGACAATAAACTTGTACTTATTGCGCGCTAGCGCACACGCAGTTTGACGGCCCTGAATTCAGGGACGGTGAGGAAGTTCTGGATAGCAGGCCCGAGGTCGCAAAGGGAAATGCCGTCGTACCCGAGAGTACGGCACGGCAAAGGAGTTGCGAGACCAGTCGTGCCCCAGGTTCATCACGGTCCCCAGCGGAAAATCGCGGTTCAGGGTGCATAGACGAATCCCGCCGCCCACATTAGTTTGATATTCCCCTCGATGAAGGATAGTCGCGACAACGCCAAACTAAGTCACCGCAGTTAAGCGGTGGCGCGGTTCGTCCTGCCCGTGTGCTGCGCGGGAGAAGAAGACGAATGAAGCGCATGCTCTTCAATGCAACGCAGGCCGAGGAACTCCGCGTTGCCATTGTCGACGGTCAGAAACTGATCGATCTCGACATTGAGTCGGCCGCCAAGGAACAACGCAAGAGCAACATCTACAAAGCCGTCATCACGCGCATCGAGCCCAGCCTCGAAGCGGCGTTTGTCGACTACGGCGCCGAGCGCCACGGCTTCCTGCCGTTCAAGGAAATCTCCCGCGCTTACTTCCAGCCTGGTGTAGAAGCCAGCCGTGCGTCCATCAAGGAAGCGCTGAAGGAAGGCCAGGAGCTGATCGTCCAGGTCGAGAAGGACGAGCGCGGCAACAAGGGGGCCGCCCTTACCACCTTCGTGTCGCTGGCCGGCCGCTACTTGGTGCTTATGCCCAACAACCCCCGTGGCGGCGGCGTGTCCCGCCGCGTCGAGGGTGACGAGCGCGCCGAACTGCGCGACGTCATGGACCAGCTCGAAGTCCCGGGCGGCATGAGCCTGATCGCCCGCACCGCCGCCATCGGCCGCAACGCCGAAGAGCTGCAGTGGGACTTGAACTACCTGCTGCAACTGTGGCGTGCCATCGACGGCGCCGCCGAATCCCAGGCCGGCGCTTTCCTGATCTACCAGGAAGGCAGTCTGGTGATCCGCGCGATCCGTGACTACTTCCAGCCGGACATCGGCGAGATCCTGATCGACACCGACGACGTGTACGAGCAGGCCCGCCAGTTCATGGCCCACGTGATGCCGCAGAACGTGAACCGCGTGAAGCGCTATCACGACGACGTGCCGCTGTTCTCCCGCTTCCAGATCGAGCACCAGATCGAGTCCGCCTACTCGCGTCAGGTCAGCCTGCCGTCCGGCGGCGCCATCGTGATCGACCACACCGAAGCGCTGGTGTCCGTGGACGTGAACTCCGGCCGTGCCACCCGCGGTGCGGACATCGAGGAAACCGCCTTCAAGACCAACTGCGAAGCCGCCGATGAAGTGGCCCGCCAGTTGCGTCTGCGCGACCTCGGCGGCCTGATCGTCATCGACTTCATCGACATGGAGTCGCAAAAGAACCAGCGCGAAGTCGAGAACCGCCTGCGCGACGCCCTGCGCTACGACCGTGCCCGTGTGCAGACCGGCAAGATCAGCCGTTTCGGCCTGCTCGAGCTGTCCCGCCAGCGCCTGCGCCCGGCCCTCGCCGAGACCAGCTACATCCCCTGCCCGCGCTGTAACGGCACCGGCCACACCCGCAGCACCGAATCCTCGGCCCTGCATATCCTGCGCATCCTCGAAGAGGAAGCCATGAAGGACAACACCGGCGCCCTGCACTGCCAGGTTCCGGTGGATGTGGCGACCTTCCTGCTCAACGAGAAGCGCGACGACATCGCCAAGATCGAGCTGCGCCACAAGGTCAACCTGGTGCTGATCCCGAATCGCCACCTGGAAACCCCGCAGCACGAGATCGTCCGCCTGCGCCACGACCAGCTCAACACCGAAGACACCAGCCTGCCGAGCTACCGCATGGCCACCAAGCCGGCCGGCGAAACCTACACGCCGCCGTCAGCCAATCCGGAGCGCCCGGTGCGCCAGGAAGCCGCCGTCAAGGGCATCACCCCCGACCAGCCGGCGCCGGTCGTCGAAGCCAAGGCTGCGCCGGTCGCTGCCGTGCCGGAAAGCCAGCCCGGCCTGCTGGCCCGCATCTTCGCGTTCTTCCGTGGCGAGAAGCAGCCCGAGCCGGCACCGGTAGTGGCCCAACCCGAAACGCCGCGTCGCGAATCCCGCCCCCGCAACGAACGCAACCGTCGTGACGGTCGTGACAACCGCGGTCGCCGGGATGGCCAGCGCGAAGAGCGCAACGAACGTGGTGAGCGCAGCGATCGCCAGGAACGCAACGACAACCGCGAAACCCGCGAGACGCGCGACAACGCGCGCAACGTCGCTGGTGAAGCGCAGACCGAGCAGCGCGAAAAGCGCCAGCGCGGCGAACGCCAGGAACGTGGTGAGCGCGAAGGCCGCAACAGCGAACGCGGTGAGCGTGCCGAACGCGGCGAACGCCGCAGCCGCAACACCCCGGCCCCCAAGGCAGCCGAAGCCGAAGGCATCGTCGCCAGCGCCGAGCAGGTGACAGCCGACGCCGTGGTGGCAGCTGTGGCACCGACCGAGGCCAGCCCCGCGTCGGCTGAAGGCGAAGGTAATGAACGCAGCCGCCGCAGCCGTCGCGGCCGTCGTGGTGGCCGCCGCAACGAGGAAGCCAACTCTGTCGAAGTCGCCGCCCAAGGCGAGTTGGAGATCGGCGAACAGGCTCCGGCAGGTGCGGAGCAGGAAGCTGCCCCGGTGGCCGAGGCCGTCGTCGCGGCCGCTCCGCAGCCCGTCGCCAGCGAAACACCGGCGGCTGAAGTCAGCCCGGTGGTCGTCGAAGCTGCACCCGCAGTAACCGTCGTGGAAGTCGCTCCAGCTGAGACGGCAGTCGTCGTCGAGCCCCAGGCTGCCGTGGCCGCCGAACCTGTCATCGAAGCACCGGTCGTCGCTGCGCCCGTCGGAGAAGCGCCCGCCGACACGCAGGCCAAGCCCGACCTGATTGAACAGGCCGTCGCGATCATCGGCCAGCCCGCAGTGGAACAGGTGCCGGTCGAACCCGCTCCGACCGTTGCAATCGAAACAGCTGTTGCCGAAGTGGTCCCTGCAGTCGTTGAAAGCGAGGCCGTTGCGGCACCGCTCGTCGCTACCGTCGAAACCCAGCCCGAAGTCGCGGTGGAACAACCGGCCCCGTCCGTTGCCGCCGAGCAGGAAGCCGCTCCGGTGCAGGTCGAAGTCGCTTCCGTCGTCGAGGCCCAGCCGGAAGTGGTAGCCGTCGCCGCCGGGATCAGCCCGGAAGCGCCGATCACGGCCCCCATCGATCTGTCGGGCAGCGGCCTGGTGCTGGTGGAAACCCGCGCCGATGCCGTGAAGGCCTTCCAAGCCGAGGAGCCGACCGAAGAGACCGTGCAGCCGGCGCGCCGGCGCCGTACCCGCGTCGCGACTCCGGTCGTCGATGAACCCCTGATCCAGGTGGAAACCTCCGCCAAGTAAGGGCACATCGGAACCAACAAAAAGGCCAGCCTCGTAAGGCTGGCCTTTTTGTTGGCGGGCGGCAGGACGTGCGGCAACTGCCTCCGCAGCCTGGCTGCTTTTCGGGCTATTCCACGCTTCAACTCACCGATTGCCGGCGGCGATTGACCTCTGGAAGAATGTCCTCGATAAGCCCTTGCACGGCGTCTTCACACATATCGAGAACGGCGTCGAAGCCGGTCGCACCACCGTAGTAGGGATCAGGCACGTCGTCCCGCCGGGACATGCGGGCATAGCTCATGAACATGCGCACCTTGTGGCGCGTGCCTTCCGGTGCCTTGTCCCGCAGGTATTGAAGGTGCTCCCTGTCCATCGCCAGCAGCAGATCGAACTCGGCGAAATCCTTGGCCTCGACCTTTCGCGCCCGTAGACGGGAAAGATCATAACCACGCCTCGAAGCCGCTGACTGGGAGCGCGGATCCGGCGCCTCCCCTACGTGATACCCCTGCGTTCCGGCGGAGTCCACACCAACCTCCTCCCCCAGCCCAGCCATTGCCAACCACCGACGTGCCACACCCTCAGCCGTTGGCGACCGGCAGATGTTGCCGGTGCACACGAACAATATTTTCATTCTGTATTCCCCTCCTACTGGCCATTTAAGCAGGCGGCGGGCAGAACGTACAAGAGCGAGGACCACGTTGATCAGTTTCTCTCAGCCTGAGGTGTTGGATGAAGCCGCGGAATCGTGTCCGTCGGCACCGAAAGCTTGCTGGCGCAGCCGGAACAAACGGTCCCGAACGGCGCCAGCCTTCTCGAACTCCAGATTGCGGGCGTGCTCCTGCATTTCCTTCTCGAGTTGCCGAATGGTCTTGGCAAGCGCCTTTTCGTCGAGCAACTGGTAATCAGCGCGGGGCTCGGCAACCACGGACACCTTATCGTTGCTTTCTGAATCATAGACACCGTCAATGATGTCCTTTATGCGCTTTGTCACGGATTTCGGCGTAATACCGTTAGCCTCGTTGAAAGCCAACTGCTTGGTACGACGGCGTTCCGTTTCACCGATCGCGGCTTTCATCGAATCGGTGATTCGGTCAGCGTAGAGTATCGCAGTACCGTGCAGGTGGCGCGCGGCTCGGCCGATCGTCTGGATCAGCGAACGTTCGGAACGCAGGAAACCCTCCTTGTCCGCGTCGAGGATGGCCACCAGCGACACCTCGGGAATATCCAGACCTTCCCGTAGCAGGTTAATGCCTACCAGCACGTCGAACTCGCCGAGGCGCAGGTCGCGGATGATTTCCACCCGCTCGACGGTGTCGATATCCGAGTGCAGATAGCGCACCCGGATACCGTTCTCGGCCAGGTACTCGGTCAGATCCTCGGCCAGGCGCTTGGTCAGCACGGTCACCAGCACCCGCTCCTGCACCGCAAGGCGCAGCTTGATCTCGCCGAGCAAGTCATCCACCTGCGTAGTGGCCGGCTTGACGACGATGGTCGGATCCACCAGCCCGGTCGGGCGCACCACCTGCTCCACCACCTGCCCCTGATGCTCCTTCTCGTAGGCTGCAGGCGTGGCCGACACGAAGACCGTCTGCGGCAGCAGGCGCTCGAACTCCTCGAACTTCAACGGGCGGTTATCCAGCGCCGACGGCAGGCGGAAACCATACTCCACGAGGTTTTCCTTACGCGAGCGGTCGCCCTTGTACATCGCCCCGACCTGGCCGATCGACACATGGGACTCGTCGATGAACATCAGGCCGTCCTTCGGCAGATAGTCGATCAGGGTCGGCGGCGCATCGCCCGCCTTGCGCCCGGACATGTGGCGGGAGTAGTTCTCGATGCCCTTGCAGAAGCCCAACTCGTTGAGCATTTCCAGGTCAAAGCGGGTGCGCTGCTCGATACGCTGAGCCTCGACCAGCTTGCCCCCCTTGTAGAACACTTCCATCCGCTCACGCAGCTCTTCCTTGATCGCCTCGACCGCTTTCAGCACCGTGGCTCGCGGCGTTACGTAATGGCTGGACGGATAGACGGTGAAGCGGCTGAGCTTCTGCTTGAGGTGGCCAGTGAGCGGATCGAACAGGGTCAGGTGCTCGATCTCGTCGTCGAACATTTCCACCCGCAGCGCGTGCTCGGCGTTTTCCGCCGGGTAGATGTCGATCACGTCGCCGCGCACGCGGAAGGTGCCGCGCTTGAAATCCACATCCGCGCGGGTGTACTGCATGGCCACCAGGCGTTGCACCAGATCCCGATGGACGATCCGCTCCCCTTCACGCAGATGCAGCACCATACTGTGGTAGTCGCCCGGATCGCCGATACCGTAGATGCACGACACCGACGCCACGATCACCACGTCGCGGCGCTCCATCAGGCTCTTGGTGGCCGACAGGCGCATCTGCTCGATGTGCTCGTTGATCGCCGAATCCTTCTCGATGAACAGATCGCGGGACGGCACGTAGGCCTCGGGCTGGTAGTAATCGTAGTAGCTCACGAAGTACTCCACCGCGTTCTCCGGAAAGAACTCGCGGAACTCCGAGTACAGCTGCGCCGCCAGCGTCTTGTTGTGGGCCAGCACCAGCGCCGGCCGGCCGCAGCGGGCAATGACATTGGCCATCGTGTAAGTTTTACCGGAGCCCGTCACGCCCAGCAGCGTCTGGAACATCAGGCCGTCTTCGATGCCCTCGACGAGCTTGCGGATTGCCTCCGGCTGGTCGCCGCCGGGAGGAAAAGGTTGATGCAGTCGGAACGGGCTGCCTTCGAAAACCACCACACGCCCGCTATCGGATTGATCGGCCATGATAAAATTTCTGTCTTAAGTCCATCGGCGGCGCCCGCGTGTTTCACGGGCAACTCCGTATTATCGCCCAGCGGACGGCACAACGTGCCCCGCTCCCTTCGCCCCTTTTGGAGACCCCATGAGCTCTTCGATCTTTGCTGCGGTGGAAATGGCCCCCCGCGATCCGATTCTTGGCCTGAACGAAGCCTTCAACGCGGATACCCGCAGCACCAAGGTCAACCTCGGCGTTGGCGTCTACTTCGACGACAACGGCAAGATTCCCCTCCTGGCCGCAGTAAAGACCGCCGAAAAGGCCCGCCTCGAAGCGGCCCCCCCGCGCGGCTACCAGCCCATCGAAGGCCCCGTCGCCTACAACAGCGCGGTGCAGAACCTGCTGTTCGGCGCCGACAGCGCCCTCATCCGTGACGGCCGCGTCGTCACCGCCCAGGCCCTCGGCGGCACCGGCGCCCTGCGTATCGGCGCCGACCTGATCCAGCGCGTCGTTTCCGGCGCCACCGTGTACATCTCCGATCCCTCTTGGGAAAACCACCGCGCCCTGTTCGAGGCCGCCGGCTTCCCGGTCGAAACCTACCCGTACTACAACCCGGAAACCCGCGGCGCCAACGCCGAGGCGATGATCGCCAAGCTCAACACGCTGCCGGCCGGCTCCGTGATCGTGCTGCACGCCTGCTGCCACAACCCCACCGGCGCCGACCTCACCGAAGCCCAGTGGGCCGAAGTGGTCAAGGCCTGTGCGGCCCGGGGCCTGATCCCCTTCCTCGACATGGCCTACCAGGGCTTCGCTGACGGCATCGAGCCGGACGCCGTCGCGGTGAACCTGTTCGCCGCCTCCGGCCTGTCCTTCTTCGTCTCCAGCTCCTTCTCCAAGAGCTTCTCGCTGTACGGCGAGCGCGTCGGCGCCCTGTCCATCGTCACCCAGAACAAGGACGAGTCCGCCCGCGTGCTGTCCCAGCTGAAGCGCGTGATCCGCACCAACTACTCCAACCCGCCGATCCACGGCGGCGCGGTCGTGGCTGCAGTGCTGTCCACCCCCGAACTGCGTGCCCAGTGGGAATCCGAGCTGGCCGGCATGCGTGACCGCATCCGCGCCATGCGCACCGGCCTCGTCGACAAGTTGGCCGCCCGCAACATCGACCAGGACTTTTCCTTCGTCATCAAGCAGCGCGGCATGTTCTCTTATACCGGCCTCACCACCGCTCAAGTTGAACGCATGAAGACCGAGTTCGGCATCTACGCCGTCGGTACCGGCCGCATCTGCCTGGCCGCGCTGAACAGCAAGAACCTCGACTACGTCGCCGACGCCATCGCCGCCGTCATCAAGGCCTAAGCTTCCTCTGTACCTCCCCCGGCCAAGCCGGGGGCAAAAAGCGCGCAAATCAGCTTGACGATTCAGCAACGTCTTCCTATACTGCGCGCCTCTGTTCCTCGATAGCTCAGTCGGTAGAGCGCCGGACTGTTAATCCGTAGGTCCCTGGTTCGAGCCCAGGTCGAGGAGCCAGAAAAAATTCAGGTTATTTGCAGCCTTCTGGATGCAGATAACCAACCCGTCAGATCCTCGATAGCTCAGTCGGTAGAGCGCCGGACTGTTAATCCGTAGGTCCCTGGTTCGAGCCCAGGTCGAGGAGCCAAGACAAGCAAGCAGAAAAGCCAATCCGCGAGGGTTGGCTTTTTTGCTTGCGACTACATGTCACCCGCCCCTCGCCAAGCTCTAGCCGTGACGCCACGGCGAAAAACACAGTCTCTTCAACGCACTCGTGCGGACTCCGGCCGATCATTCTCGGTGTCGATCTCGACAAGGGAGTCTATTGTAGTGTGCCAATTGACACCATCTCTACCGACTCACCGCTCTGCCCCTCCCCCCGCCACTAGCGCACAACAAGATCACCCTGGGTAGTCTCCACTCAAGCCCGGCGCAGGATCATAGAACCTGTACCGGTTGTCCGGATTACTATTCGCTTACGAGCTTGGCTCGCTCGGCGCCTAAACACAAAGTGGCAAATGTGAACAGGCCCTAGCAGTCTGGGACCTACGGCACGCCTCAAGCCCGACATAAGACTAGAGCCTGTCACCTTCTTCTCACCGCCCCTGACCTATTGACCTTGCTCCAGGACCAGTTCGGCCTCTGCTATCACCCGGACTTTGAGCGTGATTGGGGAAACGCTGGCTTTTTTAGTTGTGTTCTCGAGCTCTGACATCCGGTTTCGATGCGCGCGCCCGGCAGCGCAGCTGCGATGCCTGTCACAGCTCCGCATCCAACACCAATGTTCAGGAGCAGCAAGTCGTGGCAGCATGTTACCCGCATCCGGGCGTTACAAGCACTGCCCTCGGGGCCCAACCTACCCAATTCTTGTAACAGCTAGCAACGATTACTCCGGATGGCGCCACATGCAAGAAGCAACGGGATCACCGATCTGCCAGGAACAGCCGCACGAGCCCATGCACTAATCATGCCCCTCTGGAAGCGCAGTCGCGCCCCCGTTCGATGCAGACCACCGACTGACAAAAGGCCTGATACCAAGCCGACGGCTCCATCAAGCTCCACCGGAATACCCAAACATAAGAACGCATCAATCAAGGTCGCGACGCCTCTGCCAAGCCAGCGTCTTTCCGCGCCGCGTACCTATTGACGACACGCCATAACACCAAAGATGACCCACGATCTAGCAGACTGGACCGACGGCTACATGGCCGATATCAACTACACCTACGGCTATTACGCCGAACTGAACCCACTACGCACGCAGCTCGCATTTCTGTATTCAGGACTGGTTCCCCCCTCCCTGGGAACCCATTGCGAACTCGGATTCGGTCAGGGCTTGAGTATCAATATCCATGCAGCCGCCTCTGCCGGCACATGGCACGGATGCGACTTCAACCCGTCACAAGCCAGCTTCGCGCAATCGCTCGCGCAGGCGTCCGGCGCCGATGCCAACCTGACAGACCAGGCATTTGCCGATTTTTGTGCCCGACCAGACCTGCCAGACTTTGACAGCATTGGCCTGCACGGCATCTGGAGCTGGATCAATGACCAAAACCGCGCAGTGATCGTCGACTTCGTACGGCGCAAGCTCAAGGTTGGCGGCGTTCTCTACAACAGCTACAACACCCAGCCGGGCTGGGCGGCGATGGTGCCCGTCCGTGATCTGCTCACAGAGCACGCCCAAGTCATGGGCAGTCCAGGCCAAGGTATTGGCGCCCGCATCGAAGGAGCACTCGCTTTTGCCGACAAACTACTGGCCACCAACCCGCTCTTTACTCAAGCCAATCCGCACATCGCCGAACGTATCAATAAGATCAAGAATCACGACCGCAATTACGTTGCCCACGAGTATTTCAATCGAGACTGGCTGCCCATGCCATTCTCACGCATGGCGCAATGGCTGTCGCCCGCCAAACTGGACTTTGCCTGCTCGGCCTTGTACAGCGATCACGTTGCACCGCTCAACCTTACTGCCGATCAAATGGCGCTGCTGACAAGCATCAAGGATCCGATGTTTCGTCAGACGGTGCGGGACTTCATGGTCAACCAATCGTTTCGCAAAGACTACTGGGTGAAAGGCGAGCGGAAGCTGGGCCCACTGGAAAAAGATGAAGCCCTGCGGGCGCAAAAGGTCATTTTGCTACAAGCACGTACCGACGTTCCGCTAAGAACCACCGGATCCATTGGGGAGGTCGGCATGCAGGCTACGGTCTTCAACCCGATTCTCGATTTCTTGTCAGACCATACCCCCAAGACTCTCGGCCAGATCGAACAGGCCATCAAAGAGAAGGGCGTCCTCTTCACGCAACTGACAGAAGCCGTGATGATTCTCATCGGCGCAGGCAGCGTGGCCGCAGTTCAAGACGAAAGGCTGATTTCAACGGCCAAGCAACGCACCGACCGACTCAATGCACTTTTGATCAAAAAGGCGCGTGACAGCAATACCGTTCATTTCCTGGCCAGCCCCGTGACTGGCGGAGGAATTATGGCAACCCGATTCCAGCAACTTTTCTTGCTGGCCATCAAACAGGGATATGCGCAGCCGGCCGAATGGGCGCACTACATTTGGCAGATATTGCAGACACAAGGACAAAGACTGGCGCACGAAGGAAAAACCCTGGAGAGCGCTGAAGAGAACCTCGCCGAACTGACCAAGCAGGCACAGGCATTTGCGGATGCACGACTCCCGATACTCAAGGCCTTGCTGGTTGCATGAGTTCACACTCGAGAGGGCCCCGCTGGAGGCTAACCCGCTGTATATATTCGTTCGGCTAACATCAGGGTCAATTCCATGTCTCAGATTTTTCATTTTATCTCTGGCCTGCCACGCTCAGGCTCCACCCTGCTGGCCGCTATTCTCAGACAGAATCCGCGCTTCCATTCAGGGATGACCAGCCCGGTGGGTATCCTCTTCTCGGAAATGCTTTATCAGTTTTCGGCTGGCAGTGAGTTTGGCCCGGTGATTACGCAAAACCAGCGCAAGAGTCTGGTCAAAGGCCTGTTCCGCTCTTATTACGAAGAGCAGGCCGACAAGGAAGTGATCTTTGATACCAACCGCATGTGGTGCGCAAAATTGCCGGCGCTGCAAGACCAGTTCCCGGGCAGCAAGATCATCGCCTGCGTACGCAACGTGGCCTGGATCATGGACAGCTTGGAGCGCCGTTATCGGGCCAATCCCTACGAACTGACCCGCCTGTTCAACGACGACGTGGAGCGCAACACTGTCTACAGTCGGGTCAACACGTTGGCCCAGCGCAACCGCCTGGTTGGCTATGCCTGGGCAGCGCTGAAAGAAGCGTTTTACGGCGAACATGCCGAATCGCTCCTGTTGGTGGATTACGATCTACTTGCGGCAGCACCCCATAAAGTGATGCCGCTGATCTACCAGTTCCTGGGGGAGCCCCCGTTCGAGCACAATTTCAGCGACGTTCAATATGATGCCCCCGAGTTTGACGCACCGCTGGGGGTGCACGGGCTTCACAAGATTCGTCCACAAGTAGGTATTGAAGAGCGCTGCACTATTCTCCCGCCGGACCTGTTTGAACAATACAGCAAACTCTCTTTCTGGAAAGACACCTCCGGCAGCCGCGCCAACGTCATCACCATCAAATCTGCCACCGAATAAAAGGACGAACCCGTAATGAATGCCCCGGAAACGAGCAATACCCAAGACATCGATTCGACAGCAGATGACAACAATTATGTAGTGAAAAAGGTGCTGGTGGTTGACAGCCGCCTGCCTGACTATCAAAAGATAGTCGATGCTGCCGAGCCTGGCGTAATGGTAATCGTGCTCGACAAAAACCGGGATGGGGTCAAACAAATCGCTGACGCACTCAAGGGCATGAGTGGCATCGACTCCATCAGCATCGTGTCGCACGGCGATCACGGCATGGTGCTGCTGGGCAACGCACCTTTGCATGGCGGCAACCTGGCGCAATACGCCGACGAATTGCACAGCATCGGACAGGCCCTGAGCGCTGACGGCGATATCGCCCTGTATGGTTGCGATGCAGGCTCCGGCACCGACGGGCAGGCATTCATTCAGGCCTTGGCTGCCGCAACGGGGGCGGATGTGGCGGCCTCCACCAACGATACTGGCGCGGCCAGTCTGGGGGGAGACTGGAACCTGGAAGTTGCAACCGGCACTATTGACTCAGTTCCAACGTTGGATGTGCAAAAGCTGGCCACCTATGGGCATATGCTGGCGACCCAGAGCGTCAGTACGCTAGCTGAACTGAAAACTGCAATTGCCACGGATATAAGCAATGGCGCCGATGACACCATCACTCTAACCAGTGACATTGCCTTTGCTACAGCAAGCGATACGATCACGCTTAACATCACTGATGGTCATACCATTACCATCGTCGGTGGAAACCATAAGCTGGATGGAAAGAACCTGACGCAGGTAGTCCATGTCACCGCCGGCTCGGTAGCCATTCAAGACCTGACGATCACCAACGGCTTTATATCCGGGAATGGTGGCGATGCGGGTATTGGCGGAGCTGATGCAAATGATGTAGGTGGGGCAGGAGGCAATGCCTTGGGCGCCGCAATTTATAACGCCGGCACTCTGACCATATCCGGAAGCACCATCAGCAATAGCAAGGCTGCGGGGGGCGGTGGCGGTGGCGGCATGGCCACTGGCGGTGGCGGTGGCGGCGGTGGTGGCGGCGGTTACAGCACAACAGCTGGCGGCAAAGGCGGCTCCGCTTACAAAGGCCAGAATGCGGGAGCCACCGGTACTGCGGGTAACGGAGGCGCCGGCGCTACGGTTTCAGCCCCCGGGGGGAGCGGTGGTGGATCGTTGGGTGGTGCGGGCGGGTCTGGCGGCTCCTACATCTCGGGTGGAAGCGGGGGTACGGCCAACGCGGGCGGCGGCCTGACCATTGGCGGTGGCGGTGGCGGTGCAGGCTATAGCGGCAAGGGCGGCGCTGGCGGGAATGCAGTCGGCGGCATCTACAACACCGGAACCTTGAAGATCACCACGAGTTCCATCGTCAACAATATTGCCGCCGGCGGCGGCGGCGGCGGCGGCGGCGGCAGCGGTTACAAGAGTAAGCCAGGCGGCAACGGCGGGTATGCAGTCGGCGGTCTTTCAAATAATGGCGGCACAGTCACCATAGATAAAAGCACCAGTGATTCGTTGGGCACAGGTAACACAGCAGGAGGTGGCAAGGGCGGTATCGCCGCAGGGCAATCCGGGACGGATGGCACGGCCT
The DNA here is from genome assembly GCF_056724025.1 of Zoogloea sp. JDB1. NCBI lineage: Bacteria > Pseudomonadati > Pseudomonadota > Betaproteobacteria > Rhodocyclales > Zoogloeaceae > Zoogloea > Zoogloea sp. JDB1. The sequence goes on along the minus strand of NZ_CM161496.1, from coordinate 2,470,394 downwards.
TCAATAAATCCATGGGGTCGATTACCGTCATCTCCCCCCCCACAGTCAGCCTCTCTGTCGACCACCAGAGCATTGCTGAAGCCGCCGGCAGTTCCACCGTCACAGCGACTTTGAGTGCGGCAGCCAGCACCGACACCGTGGTTACGCTAACCGCCACAGGGACGGCTAGCGGCAATGGCACTGATTACACCCTGGCCTCAAATACCATCACCATCAAGGCAGGCCAGACCACGGGTACGACGACAGTCACCGCCGTTCAGGACTCCTTGAATGAATTCGACGAGACGGTCATCCTCGACATTACAGGGGTTAGCGGGGGTGACAACGCAACCTCGAACGGTACCCAGCAGCAGACCGTAACCATTACTGACGACGATGCAACACCGACGATCTCGATTGCCAATGTAAGCCAGGCTGAAGGCAACAGCGGCACCAGCAACATGACGTTCACTGTGTCCCTCAGCGCTGCTTCCGGCAAACCAATATCGGTCAATTACGCCACATCTAACGGAACCGCCACCGCGGGCAGCGATTACACCGCAACGAGCGGCACGCTTAACTTCGCAGCCGGAGAAACGAGCAAGACGATCACCGTCGCGATTACTGGTGATACTACTGCTGAAACGGACGAGACCTTCACGCTGACTCTGTCCAGTCCGTCCAATGCGACGCTGAGTACGCCCTCTGCCACCGGTACCATTGTTGACGATGACACGGATACGACCCCTCCCACGGTCAGTACCATCGCTCGCGTAAACAGCGCCAATTCGAATGCTGTCAGCGTTCAATACACCGTCAAGTTTGCGGAAAGCGTAACCGGGGTCGATGCGAGCGACTTCACGCTCACCAAGGTGGGCAGCGCCAATGGAACCGTTTCCGGGGTAACCGGTAGCGGTGACACGTACACGGTGACGGTCAGTAGCATCACGGGCGATGGAACCTTGCGGTTGGACTTGAATGGTTCAGGTACTGGCATTACTGACACGGCAAGCAACGCGATCACGAGTGGCTTTAGCAGTGGTGAGGTTTATACCTTTGACCATACGCCCCCCACGCTGGCCATCACCAGTGATGTGTCGAGCTTGAAAGCGGGGGAAACCGCCACCATCACCTTCACCTTCAGCGAAGACCCTGGCAACACCTTTGCCTGGGACGGCAGCAGTGGTGACGTAGTCGTCACGGGCGGTACCCTGGGCGCAATTTCAGGCTCGGGCCTGACCCGCAGCGCCACCTTCACGCCCACGGCCAGCACCAATGGGGGTACTGCCAGCATTACCGTCGCCAGCAGCACCTACACTGACGCCGCCGGCAACAACGGTGGTGCAGGCTCCACACCAAGCCTCACCTTCGACACCCTCGCGCCCAATGCGCCCAGCACGCCCAATCTAAACAGTGACAGCGGTAGTTCCAGCACTGACAACATCACAAGCGTCACCACACCGACTTTGACCGGTACAGCCGAAGCCAACGCGACTGTCACCCTTTACGACACCGACGGCACTACCGTGCTGGGCACCGCCACCGCCGACGGCAGCGGCAACTGGAGCATCACCAGCAGCACCCTGAGCGATGGTATGCACACCCTGACCACCAAGGCCACCGATGCCGTCGGCAACGTCAGTGCCGCCTCGTCGTCCTTGTCCGTCACCATCGACACCACCGCCCCCAGCGCACCCAGCACCCCAGACCTGGATAGCGCCAGCGATAGCGGCAGTTCCAGCACCGACAACATCACCCGCAACACCACGCCGACCCTCACCGGCACCGCCGAAGCAGGCAGCACCGTCACCCTCTACGACACCGACGGCACCACCGTACTGGGCACCGCCACCACCGACGGCAGCGGCAACTGGAGCATCACCAGCGCCATGCTCACCGAGGGTAACCACACCCTGACCACCAAGGCGGTGGATGCGGCAGGCAACATCAGCACCGCCAGCAGCGCGCTGACGATCACCATCGACACCACCGCGCCGAGTGTCTCATCGCCGGACCTGACACCGGGAACCGACAGCGGCTTCTTCAACAACGACAACATCACCAACAAGACCAGTCCGACCTTCGCGGGCACAGGCTCTGCGGGCGATACGGTAAGCTTGTACGACACCGATGGCACCACCTTGCTGGGCTCCGGCACGATCAATGGCTCCGGCAAATGGAGCATCACGAGCATCAAGCTCGCCGAAGGCGTCCATGCGATTGGAACTAAGGTCTCCGATGCGGCCGGCAATACGAGCGCGCTGTCGTCTACCCTCAGCGTCACCATCGATACCACTGCGCCGACTTCGGCACCGAATGCCCCCGCACTCAGCAGCAGCGACGATAGTGGTGCCTCCAACAGTGATCACATCACGTCCAGCAGTAATCCGCTCATCACGGGTGACGGTGCCGATGCGAACTCGTATATCAGCCTCTATGATGACAACGGGGCATTCTTGCTGGATACGATCCAGGCTGACGGCACCGGCCATTGGGAATACAACCTCGGTGCTTTAAGCGATGGTGACCATGTACTCCTGGCAAAAGAGCTCGACGTCGCTGGCAACATCGGCCCGGCATCCAGCACGCTGACGGTCACGATCGATACTGCTGCCCCCGCCGCCCCCTCGGCGCCGAACCTTGATGCTGGAAGCGATTCGGGCAGCTCGAACAGCGACGCCCTCACCAAGAACAGCACCGCGACCCTGAGCGGCACGGCGGAAGCCAACGCCACCGTCACCCTCTACGACACCGATGGCACCACCGTACTGGGCACCGCCACGGCCGACGGCAGCGGAAACTGGTCCATCACCAGCAGCACCCTGAGCGAGGGCAGCCACACCCTCACCACCAAGGCCACCGACACGGCCGGCAATGTCAGCAGTGCATCTGCCGGCTTGTCCGTCACCATCGATACGACGGCACCCACCACCACCGTCTCGAGCATCACCTTCTCGGCCGACACGGGCAGTTCAGCCAGCGATTTCATTACGCGGACCGCGGCGCAAACCCTTTCAGGCACCATCAGCGCCAACCTCGCCGCCGACGAGACTGTCGAAGTCTCGCTCGACAACGGCAGCACCTGGACGGTTGCCACCGCGTCCACCGGTTCGAACACCTGGAGCCTGAGTGGCCTGACCCTGACCAGCAGCGATACGCTCAAGGTCCGTGTGGTCGATACCGCGGGCAACGCCGGCACGATCGCCTCCCAGGCGTATGTGCTCGACACCACCGCCCCCAGCGCCCCCAGTACGCCCGACCTGGATAGCGCGAGCGACACCGGCTCGAGTAACGCTGACAACATCACCAAGAGCACCACGCCGACCTTCACCGGCACGGCCGAAGCCAATTCCAGCGTCACCCTCTACGACACCGACGGCAGCACCGTGCTGGGCACGGCGACCGCCGACGGCAGCGGCAACTGGTCCATCACCAGCAGCACCTTGAGCGAGGGCAGCCACACCCTCACCACCAAGGCGGTGGACACGGCGGGCAACACCAGCGTCGCCAGCGGAGAGCTGACGGTCACCCTCGACACCACCGCACCGAGCAGCCCCGGCACGCCGGACCTGGCGAGCGGCAGCGACACCGGCAGCTCCAGCACCGACAAGCTCACCAACGCCACCACGCCCACCGTCACCGGCACCGCCGAAGCCAATTCCACCGTCACCCTCTACGACACCGACGGCAGCACCGTGCTGGGCACGGCGACCGCCGATGGCAAGGGCAACTGGTCCATCACCAGCAGCACCCTGAGCGAGGGCAGCCACACCCTCACCACCAAGGCCACCGATGCCGGCGGCAACACCAGCGCGGCCTCCTCTGCGCTCAGCGTGACCGTCGACACCACGGTCCCCACGACACCGGCCGCGCCCACGCTGTCCGCCAGCTCCGACTCCGGTGTCTCCAGCTCGGACGGCATCACCAATCTCACCACCCTGGACTTCTCCGGCTCGACCGAAGCCTTCGCCGCCGTCAAGCTGTTCGATACCGACGGCAAGACCGTCATCGGCACCACGACCGCCGACGCCTTGGGCAAGTGGTCGGTCACCAGTTCGAGCCTGAGTGCCGGTACGCACAGCGTCACCCTCGAAGTGACCGACGTGACCGGCAATGTCAGCGCGACATCCCCGGCCACCACCGTGGAGATCGACGACACGGCGCCCGCCCTGGCCAGTGCCATCAAGCTGTCCGACACGGCACTCAAGGTCGGCGACACCTCGACGGTGACCTTCACCTTCACGGAAGCGGTCAGCGGTTTCACCACCGCCGACGTGACGGTCGCCAATGGCGACCTCTCCAAGCTCAGCAGCAGTGACGGCGGCACCACCTGGACGGCAACCCTGACGCCGACGGCCGACATCGAGGACGCCACCAACATCCTCACCCTGGACAACACCGGCATCGCCGACCTGGCCGGCAATGCCGGCACAGGGACAAGCAATTCGCCGAACTACAAGATCGACACGCTGCGCCCGAGCCTGGCATCGGCCATCACGATCTCGGACACGGCGCTCAAGATCGGCGACACCGCCACGGCCACCTTCACCTTCACGGAAGCGGTCAGCGGCTTCACCACCGCCGACGTGACAGTGCCCCATGGCACGCTCTCCAACCTCAGCAGCAGTGATGGCGGCACGACCTGGACCGCCACGCTGACGCCCAGTGCCAGCACCACCGCGGCGACCAACGTCATCACGCTGGACTACACCGGCATCAGTGATGCCGCCGGCAACGCCGGCTCGGGCACTGTCGATTCGGCCAACTACGCCGTCGACACGCAGCGTCCGACCGCGACGATTTCGCTGTCCGATACGGCGCTCAAGATCGGCGACACGTCCACCGTCACCTTCACCTTCACGGAGGCGGTCAGCGGCTTCACCACCGCCGATCTGCTTGCAGATAACGGCAAGATCAGCGGCTTGAGTTCGTCGGACGGCGGCATCACCTGGACCGCCACGCTGACCCCCGATGCCAGCATCAGCTCGGCGACCAACGTCATCACGCTGGACTACACGGGGGTGACCGACACGGCCGGCAATGCCGGCACCGGCACCCTCGACAGTGCCAACTACGCGATCGATACGGTGCGCCCGACCCTTGCGTCGGACATCACGATTTCGGATACGGCGCTCAAGATCGGCGATACCGCCACCGTCACCTTCGCTTTCACGGAAGCCGTCAGCGACTTCACCGTGGCCGATGTGACGGTCGCCAATGGCAGCCTCTCCAAGCTCAGCAGCAGCGACGGCGGCACCACCTGGACCGCCACGCTGACCCCGACGGACAATGTCGCTGACACCACCAACATCCTTACGCTGGACTACACCGGTATCAGCGATGCGGCCGGCAATGCCGGTTCGGGGACCGTCGATTCGCCGAACTACGCCATCGACACGCAGCGCCCGACCCTCGCCTCAAGCATCGCGATTTCCGACACGGCGCTCAAGATCGGCGATACCGCCACCGTCACCTTCACTTTCATGGATGCGGTCAGCGGTTTCACCACCGCCGACGTGACGGTGTCCCATGGCACCCTCAGCAATCTCAGCAGCAGTGACGGCGGCACGACCTGGACCGCCACGCTGACCCCGGCGGCCGGCACCACCGCCGCGACCAACGTCCTCACGCTGGACTACACGGGGGTGACCAACGCGGCCGGCAATGCCGGCACCGGCACGGTTAAAAGTGGCAACTATGCGATCGACACGGTGCGCCCGAGCCTCGCGTCGACCATCGCGATTTCCGACACGGCCCTCAAGATCGGCGACACGGCCACCGTCACCTTCGCCTTCACGGAAGCCGTCACCGGCTTCACCGCGGCCGATGTGACGGTCGCCAATGGCAGCCTCTCCAAGCTCAGCAGCAGCGACGGCGGCACGACCTGGACCGCCACGCTGACCCCGACGGCCAGCATCACGGACGCCACCAACGCGCTCACGCTGGACAGCACCGGCATCACCGACCTGGCGGGCAATGCCGGTTCGGGGACCGTCGATTCGCCGAACTACGCCATCGATACCGTGCGCCCGAGCCTCACCTCAAGCATCACGATCTCGGACACGGCCCTCAAGATCGGCGACACCGCCACCGTCACCTTCGCCTTCACGGAAGCCGTCAGCGGCTTCACGACCGCCGACGTGACGGTCGCCAATGGCAGCCTCTCCAAGCTCAGCAGCAGCGACGGCGGCCTCACCTGGACCGCCACGCTGACCCCGGCCGCCGGCGCCACCGCGGCCAGCAACGTCCTCACGCTGGACTACACCGGCATCGTCAACGCGGCCGGCAATGCCGGCACCGGCACGGCCGACAGTGCCAGCTACGCGGTCGATACCGTGCGCCCGACCCTCGCCTCAAGCATCGCGATCTCGGATACGGCCCTCAAGGTCGGCGACACGGCCACCGTCACCTTCGCCTTCACGGAAGCCGTCACCGGCTTTACGACTGCCGACGTGACGGTCGCCAATGGCAGCCTGTCCAACCTCAGCAGCAACGACGGCGGCCTCACCTGGACCGCCACGCTGACCCCGACAGCGGCCACCACCGCCGCGACCAACGCCCTCACGCTGGACTACACCGGCATTTCGGATGCGGCCGGCAACGCCGGCTCGGGGAGCGTCGATTCGGCCAACTACGCCGTCGACACGCAGCGTCCGACGGCAACGATCGCGCTGTCCGACACCGCCCTCAAGGTCGGCGACACGGCCACCGTCACCGTCACCTTCAGCGAAGCGGTCACCGGCTTCAGCAATGCCGACCTGAGCGTTGCCAACGGCACCCTGTCCGCCGTCGGCTCCAGCGACGGCGGGACCACCTGGACGGCGATCTACACGCCGACCGCCAACGTCACGGACGCCAGCAACGTCATCACGCTGAACAACGCCGGCCTCACCGACGTGGCGGGCAATGCCGGCACGGGCAGCACCGACTCGGCCCCCTACGCCATCGACACGCAGCGCCCGACGGCGACGATCGCGCTGTCCGACAGCGCCCTCAAGATCGGCGAGACGGCCACCGTCACCGTGACCTTCAGCGAAGCGGTCAGCGGCTTCAGCAATGCCGACCTGAGCGTTGCCAACGGCACCCTGTCCGCCGTCGGCTCCAACGACGGCGGGACCACCTGGACGGCGATCTACACGCCGACCGCCAACGTCACGGACACCAGCAACGCCATTACGCTGAACAACGCCGGCGTGGCCGATGCGGCGGGCAATGCCGGTAGCGGCACCACCGATTCGGCCCCCTACGCCATCGACACGCAGCGCCCGACGGCAACGATTGCGCTGTCCGACAGCGCCCTCAAGGTCGGCGAGACGGCCACCGTCACCGTCACCTTCAGCGAAGCGGTCACCGGCTTCAGCAATGCCGACCTGAGCGTCGCCAACGGCACCCTGTCCGCCGTCGGCTCCAACGACGGCGGGACCACCTGGACGGCGATCTACACGCCGACGGCCAACGTCACGGATGCCAGCAACGTCATCACGCTGAACAACGCCGGCATCACCGACGCGGCGGGCAATGCCGGCACGGGCACCACCGATTCGGCCCACTACGCCATCGACACGCAGCGCCCGACGGCGACGATCGCGCTGTCCGACAGCGCCCTCAAGGTCGGCGAGACGGCCACCCTCACCGTGACCTTCAGCGAAGCGGTGAGTGGTTTCAGCAATGCCGACCTGAGCGTTGCCAACGGCACCCTGTCCGCCGTCGGCTCCAACGACGGCGGGACCACCTGGACGGCGATCTACACGCCGACCGCCAACGTCACGGACGCCAGCAACCTCATCACGCTGGACAACGCCGGCATCACCGACGCGGCGGGCAATGCCGGCACGGGCAGCACCGATTCGGCCCACTACGCCATCGACACGCAGCGCCCGACGGCAACGATCGCGCTGTCCGACAGCGCCCTCAAGATCGGCGATACGGCCACCGTCACCGTCACCTTCAGCGAAGCGGTGAGTGGCTTCAGCAATGCCGACCTGAGCGTCGCCAACGGCACCCTGTCCGCCGTCGGCTCCAGCGACGGCGGCCTCACCTGGACGGCGACTTACACGCCGACCGCCGGCGTCACGGACACCAGCAACCTCATCACGCTGGATAACACCGGCGTGGCCGATGCGGCCGGCAACACCGGTACGGGTACCGCCAGCACGCTCAACTATGTCGTGGATACCCTTGCGCCCGCGGCGCCGGACATCCACGTCGTTGCCGCCGACGACATCATCAACGCACAGGAGGTCGGCACCACCCTCACCGGCAGCAACGAGGCCGGCGCCACCGTCGCACTGAGCCTGGGGGGCAACACGCGTACAGCCACCGTCGACGGCACGAGCTGGAGTTACACGCTGGTCGCTGCCGACATCGCGGCGATGGGCGAGGGCGTCAAGACGATCGGCGCAACCCAGACCGATGTGGCCGGCAACGTCGGCAGCACGGCGACACGCACCATCACGGTGGCCACGCTGGCACCGAATGCCCCCTCCGCGCCGGACATGACCCCGGCCAGCGATACCGGCACCTCCTCCAGCGACAACCTGACCTCCAGCACGACACCGACCTTCGTCGGCACCGCCCAGGCCGGCATGGCCGTCGCCCTCTACGACACCGACGGCACCACCTTGCTCGGCTCGACCGTGGCGGACGACAGTGGCAACTGGAGCATCACCGCCAGTGCCCTGGACAACGGTGTCCATACGCTGACCGCCAAAGCCCTCGACACGGCCGGCAACGTCAGCCTCGCCTCCCCCAGCCTGTCCGTCACCATCGACACCGCGGATGACGGCGACAACGTTCCGTCCTCCACGGAGCAGCTCGTCCCGGTACTCGAGGCCGGCGGTGTCACGGGGGATGGCAACGGCGATGGGGTCGCCGATGGCCAGCAGGCCAATGTCACGTCGGTACCATTCCTCAACACCGACACCGCCCAGAGCCATCCGGGGGACGCCCCGCCGGTCTTCGTGACGCTGGTCAGCGACTCGATCAATGGCAAGACCGATACGACCCAGGCCACGCCCACGGTCCTCAAGGCCGTTCAGCAGCTCGACGCCCCGGCCGACAAGCCCGCCGACCTCGCCATGCCGCTGGGGCTGATCGGCTTCCAGGCGGACCTTGCCACCGTCGGCGGGACGGAGCACTTCAGCCTGTATGTGGATGGCAGCATCCCCATCAACGGCTACTGGAAGCAGAACGCGGCCGGCGACTGGGTCAACCTGGCCAGCGCCCCATACGGCGGCCAGGTCGTCATCGAAGGCGGCAAGACGCGCCTGGACTTCCAGATCACCGACGGGAGCGAGTTCGACAGTGACGGCGTCAAGAACGGCGTGATCAGCGATCCGGGCGCACCCGGCTATCGGGCCACGACCAGCAGCAGCGACAGCGACAACGATCAGTTCCCCGATGCGCTGGAAGCGGCCAATGGCTTGACCGTCGGCACCAAGGACAACGACGTCTTCGGCAGCACGAAGTTCTTCGTCATGCAGCTTTATCGCGACACCCTGTTCCGTGAAGCGGAAAGCGGTGGTCTGAACTACTGGATGGATCAGATCGGCTCAGGGACGCTGACCCGCGACGAGGTCGCCTTGCGCTTTCTTGAGTCGCCGGAATTCCAGGGCGGCGCGGGGGGGCTCGCACGGCTTTACCTCGGCGCCTTCGGTCGCCTGCCCGACAAGGCCGGGATGGACTACTGGATGGCGGAACGCCTGAGCGACCACAGCCTCGCCACGATCGGTGCGGACTTTGCCGGCAGCGCCGAGTTCAAGGGCCTGTATGACGGGCTCGACAACGCCGGCTTCCTGAGCCAGCTCTACCAGCACGTGCTGGATCGGGCCCCGGACACGGCCGGGCAGACCTACTGGCAGGACCGCCTGACCGGCGGGAGCAGCCGCAGCGACGTGTTGCTGGAGATCACCCAGTCCGCCGAAGCCCGGGCCGCGACCGATCAGGCCGTCGGCGTGACGCTGGACTACGTCGGCCTGCTTGGACGCACCCCCGAGCCGGCCGGGTTCGACTACTGGATGGGCAAGCTGGATGACGGCATGCCCGTCACGGAAGTCATCGGCTTGTTCACGCAGACCACCGAGTACCACGACCGCTTCCTGCCGTAAGGCGCGGGGGCTGCACTTCAACGTGTATCTTGATGGGGGAGAGATCCCCCATTTTTTTGAGCTGAAAAGTAAAACCGACCTCAAGGTCGGGGGTTCGATGCGCCCCCCAATCGTGTGCCCCACGCCGGACGTCGCTCGGTACGCACAAGCCCTCTCCAGCGCACCGCTAATCTACACCCTGCCCTCCTCACGCAGCCCCCGCCTACGTTCTATGCGCGCGACCTGCCCACCCCATTCCGCAGTACAGCCGACCGGACGGACACTTCCGGCCCGACTGCAGAGGGAGGGAGTTCAGCTCATGGTTGAACCGGCTCAGGTCCCACCTAGACTTTTTCAGCGCCGGGGGCAGTGATTTCACCGCCGGGGGTAACCTCTTCATCTCCAAGCTGAACCGGTTCATCTCTGACGGCAACCGGTTCAGCACGAAGGTGAGCGGGTTCTCCTTGGACGTGAGCCGCTTCAGTACGAACCCGAACAAGTTCACCTCAGAGTTGAACCGGTTCCCCTCGGACTTGAACAACGCGCCCTTCGGGAATAACTGATGCCCAGGCGTGTCAGATTCAAGACGGGGGCCCGCAAAGCAGCGAAGATCACCGTAGCTTTTCTTGGTGCCTCCCGCCGACGCAGGGGTCTGGCATCGTCGGTGAGCACAAGCAGAATCGCCTGATCGCGGGCCATGGCTCCGGTCTTACGTCGGGCAATTTCCCCGGCGGTTTTGCGGCATCCTGTGGGGCAACCGAATTTGACCGCCCCGCCATGCTCCCCGCCCCCCGCCTGCGTCCCCTCGACCTCAAGCACCATCTCTTTGTCCGCGTCAGCCTGTTCGCACTGATCGTGCTGCTGCTGGGCGCGGTCGTAACGCTGCTGGAGGCGCGCTACCGGGTGCGCAATGACATCCAGCGCACGGGCATGGCGATCCGCCAGCTGATTACCGAAGAGGTCAACCGCAATTACTCTGCCTACGACGCCACCCTCGCCGAGCTCAACCTGGATCTCACCGCCCTCAAGGCGATGGGGCAAGTGCTCGATTTCTGCATCGAGATGAGCGACTTTCACACCCACACCGCCCATCGCCAGTGCTTTGCCGAGGCCATCGACCTGCCTGCGCCGGTGGAAGCCTTCATGCGTCAGGTCGTCGGCAGCGGTGCGGAGTTCCGCGGCAGCATCGGACAGTACCCGGGCATTACCGGCGGACAACTGGTGGTCACGCCAAACTATGGACGGGAGGTGCTGGAACTTGCCCTGAAGCTGGGCAATCTGGTCGCAGTGAGCACCATGATCCTGTTCTTCAGCTACTTCGTGTATCGGCCAGTACGCAACGCGCTGGCGCCATCGGAGGCAATCCTGGGTACCCTCGGCCGGATGGAACGGGGCGACCTCGAGGCCCGCATGCCCGGCTTCGCGCTCATCGAGCTCAACCGCATCGCCGAGGGCTTCAACCACCTGGCCGACCGCCTCGCCCGCACCATCCACAGCCAGCAGCGCCTCGCCCACCGGCTGCTATCGGTGCGCGAGGAAGAACGCCAGCACCTGGCCCGGGAGCTGCACGACGAGTTCGGCCAGTACCTGGCATCCCTCAATGCCGAGGCGGCCTTCGCCCGGGAACTGGCCGACGAAAGCGTCCCGGCCCTGCGCCCGTGTGTGGATTCCATCGTCAAGACCGTCGCCCACATGATGGAAACCCTGCAGCAGATCCTCCACCGCCTGCGCCCCATCGGGCTCGAGGAGTTCGGGCTGGTGCCCAGCCTCCAGCAGCTCATCGCCGGCTGGAACCAGCGCAGCCGCGACACCCGCTTCACCCTCGCCGCCGACAACGGGCTCGACGGCCTGTCGGACAACATCAACGTGAGCCTCTACCGGATCATCCAGGAAAGCCTCACCAACGCCGTCCGCCATGGCCTGCCGGACCAGGTGGACGTGAGCCTGCGGCGGGAGCCGGCCGGTCTGGTCCTCGAGATCCGCGACGACGGCCAGGGTGTCCGCAACGGGGAGGATGCCAGCCGGGCTGACAAACAGCCCGGCGGCTTCGGGCGGCTGGGCATGGAGGAGCGGGTGCTCGCGCTGGGCGGCACCCTGCGTATCACCCCGGCACCGGACCGAGGCACACTGGTAAGCGTGCGTCTCCCCCTCGCGAACGCCGAAGAGACCACCACCAAGGAGCCCTTGTGATCCGAATCCTGCTCGTCGATGACCACGCGGTGGTCCGCGAAGGCTACCGCCGCCTTCTCGAGCGCCGCACCGACCTGCGCGTGGAAGCCGAAGCCGGCTCTGCCGAGGAGGCGCTGCAGATCCTCCGCGAAAACCAGCCTGATCTCACCATCCTCGATCTGTCCCTGCCCGGCATGGGCGGCATCGAATTGACCCGGCGCATCCTCCAGCGCCAGCCCGAAGCCTGCATCCTGGTCTTCAGCATGCACCGCGACCCACTTTTCGCCGCCCAGGCGCTCCGTGCCGGGGCGCTGGGCTACGTGACCAAGAGCAGCAGCCCGGACGTGCTGATCCAGGCGGTGTATAAGGTCGCCCGGCGCGAAAAGGTGTTGAGCCCCGACATCGCCCCGGAGATGGCGCTCACCCTGCTGGAAGGCCCCAGCAATCCGGCCGAGGAGCTGAACCCGCGGGAGTTCGAGATCCTGCGCCTGCTCCTCGACGGACGAGGCGTCGAGGAGATCGGCAACATCCTCAACATCAGCCCGAAGACGGTGCAGAACGTGCACTACCAGATCAAGACCAAGCTCGGCGTGCGCACAGACCTCGAGCTCGCCCGGCTGGCCATGAAGCTCAAGCTGATTGGCTGAGACCAGGTACCTGGGGCCGGACCTTACTTCTTCAGGGTGTAGACCTGGAAGGTATCACCGGCCTTGTAGCCGAAGATCTGGTTGCCGCCGGCTGCCACGCCCACGTACTGCACACCGTCGATCTGCCACGTGATGGGCGGCGCATTGACGCCGGCATCGAGCTGGTCGCTCCACAGCGTCTGCCCGTTGGCCGCGTCGTAAGCGTTAAAGCGGCCGTTTCCCTCGCCCATGAAGACGAGGTTTCCGGTGGTAGCCAGCACCCCGCCCACCAAGGGCTGGGCAGTCTTGTGCTGCCATTTCATCTTGCCGGTGGCGAGGTCGATGGCCGACAGCACGCCCCAGCGGGGAGCGTCCATCAACGGCTCAAGCGTCGTGTACTCCACCGCGGGCTTGGCCTCCGTGGCCGGGATCACACGCTTGGTGTACTTCACCGGCCAGTGGATGGCCGGCACGTAGGCCACCAGTTTCTTGGCATCCACCGACGTGGGCGACCAGTTGATGCCGCCCAGCACACCGGGCAGGATCACCTGGCCTTCAGGCGTGGGGTTGGTGAAGGTGTTCTGATGGACGACGAACTCGTCCGACTTCTTCAGCAACTCGCCCGTGAGGCGGTTGTGGATGTAGTACCAGCCGATCTTGGCGGCCTGGCCCACCGCCGGCACGAGCTTGCCGTTGTGGGGGTAGTCGAACAGCACCGCCGGGCTCGCCACGTCGTAGCCCCACTGATCGTGGGGCACTTGCTGGTAATGCCAGCGGATCTTGCCCGTCTCCACGTCCAGGCACACCAGCGACACGGTGTACAGGTTGTCGCCGGGCCGCGAGGTGCCGTCCATCTGCGGCGACGGATTGCCGGTGCCGAAGTAGAGCAGCCCATTCTCGGAATCGATGGCTGGTGTGGACCACGCCGAACCGCCACCATAGCGCGCCGCGTCGGGGTATTTGGACAGGTCGGCACGTTCACTTTCGATATCCCGATGGAGCGGCACGCCGTCGGGCGTGCTGCGGCGGAACTCGCCTTCCCAGTGGGTCGGGGCAACGGTATCGAACTGCCACACCCGCTTGCCGGTGTTCGCGTCGAAGGCCGCCAGGAAGCCCGGCCGGCCGTAGTTGCCGGCAAAGCCCACCACCGCCCCCAGCGGTGCTCCGTCCCGGTCGGAATCCAGGTGCAGGCCGTAGCCCACGCCCGTTACCCCGATCAGCACCTTGCCCTTGTACACCACGGGCGCCATGGCAATGCCCACGCCGGACTGCCCGGCAATGGTGGCCTTGCGCAGCGGATCTGCCTCCGTGAGGGTGGAAACGGATTCCTGCCGGGCACTGTCGGCATCGGCCACCTCCACGTCCCACAGCACCTTGCCGGACTTGGCATCCAGCGCCACCAGCCGCGCATCCACGGTGCCGATGAAGACCTTGCCGTCCGCCACCGCCACGCCCCGGTTGGCCGGCCCGCAGCACAGCGGGTAATCCTTCTTGCGCGGGTGCTCGTAGCGCCACAGTTGGCGACCAGTCACCGCATCCAGCGCCACCACGCCGTTGAAGGGCAACGACAGATACACGGTGCGATCCACCATGAGCGGTGTTGACTGGAAGGTGGCCTTGACGCCGCTGCGGTAAGCCCACGCCCGGGTGAGTCCGCCCACGTTGCCGGTGTTGATTTGGCTCGGCGTGGCGTAACGCTGGTTGCTGAGGTCGAGGCCGTAGGTTGGCCACTCGATATCGGCGGCGAAGGCTGGCGCGAGCGCCAGAGTACAGAGGGCAGGGAGCAGTCGGATGTAGGTGCGCATTTGTCGGTCCAGGTCTCGAAGGGCGTACTCAGTTGGTGCGCGGGGTCACGCCGTAGCGCTTGAAGATGGCTGCCACGGTGCCGTCCTTCTGCAACTCGGCAAGCGCACCGCCGAGGGCCGTGGCGAGCTCGTCTGAGTCGGCTTTTACTGCCATGCCGATCGCCCAGCGCTTGGGGTTCAGCTCGCCCAACCTGGCCTCCTCGACGGCAAAACGGGGCTCGCCGACCAAGGCGCCCTCCAGCTCGGCCAGTGGCGCCATCACAGCAGCCACGCTGTCGTCCTGCAAGGCCTTGACGGCCTCGCCGATGGAGCGGAAATGGGTGACGTTGGAACGCAGCCGCCCTTGCAGCACGCTACCCAGGAAGGAATCGGCCAGCGTATCGCCCTCGACACCGATCTTCTCCCGGGTAAACACCTCCAGGGCCACCGCCGCAGAGCCCTTGGGCGCCGGGATGCGGCTGGCCACCCGCGCCATGCCCATCACCTCCTGCTGGTAGGCACCGAAGATGCGGGCCTGCTCGTTGTCCTTGGCGAACACTGGGTCCACCGGCACGCGCAACATCACGTCCGCCGGCTCGCCCCGCAGATAATGGCCTTTCCAGACCATGTTGCGGAGGTCGTCCCCCGTATCGTCGCCGGCCTTGAAGCCAATGATCTCGGCCTGCAGCCCCAGCTTGGCCGCCAGCGCCTGGCCCAACTCCACGTCAATCCCCTTGTCTCCCTCGGAATAGGGCGGGAAATTGTTGTACACCGCGACCTTCAGCCGCCCCCGCTTGTGGATCGCATCCATTTGTTCGTCGGCGTGCGCCGGTAGATGACAGGTGAGCAGGACGGCGGCCAATCCCAGCAGAAGCTGGCGGCGAGGGGAACGTTTCATCGGTAGTCTCCAGAAAGGCGAACGGGGTTGGGAATTGTTTTTTGTCGTTCGCCCGGATTCTAGGCGCCGCCTCCAGCGGCTGGAGCACACGAGCACGGGGTCGGGCAATTTTGCCGGACACGTCGGGCAAATTACCCGAGAGATCCAGGAGCCCCCCACAGCGCCCCGGATCCGTCCTCCAGCTTGCACCCGTCCAGCGGCTAGACGTGGAGACAGACGCAAGCCGGGAACTGCGCAACCACGCCGCCGTCGATGATTAACGGCTCTACGCTTCGCAAGACCAAGGACCTATCATCGACGCCAGGGGGCATATGGAATATCCACACCCTCCGCGGAAGGCGCCGGCTCATCCACTCACCCCACCCGCCGGGTTCTTTCAGATACCCCGCTCAGCTTGAAACGGGCGACGACTTCCATCAATCCCTGGGCCTGACTTTCCAGACTTTCCGCAGCAGCGGCAGCCTGTTCCACCAATGCGGCATTCTGCTGGGTCACGTCATCCATCCGGGTGATGGCGTGGGTCACCTGCTCGATTCCCTGGCTTTGCTCCCGGCTCGCCTCACTGATCCCGGCCAGCAGTTCGGCCACCTGCCCGAAGGCCGTCACGACCTCCTGCATCGCAGTCCCCGCCTCATCCACCTGCTTCGCGCCACCGGCAACCTTGTCGACGGACACGGCGATCAGCTCCTTGATCTCCCGCGCAGCCACCGCACTACGTTGCGCCAGCGCGCGGACCTCGTTCGCCACTACCGCAAATCCCCGCCCCTGCTCTCCAGCCCGGGCCGCCTCGACGGCGGCGTTCAGCGCCAGGATGTTGGTCTGAAAGGCGATACCGTCGATCACGCCAATGATGTCCGCAATCTTGCTCGAGCTCTCGCGGATATCCGCCATGGTTGCCACGACGCGCTGCACGGCTACTCCGCCGTGCACCACCGCATCGTTGGACTGGCTCGCCAACAGGTTCGCACGCTGGGCGTTGTCGGCGTTCTGCCTGACCGTGGCATTCAATTCCTCCATCGAACTGGCGGTCTCCTCAAGGCTGCTGGCCTGTTCTTCCGTCCTCCGGGACAGATCTGCATTACCAGCGGCAATCTCCTTGGTCGCGGTGTTGATCGCGACCGCAGCGCCCTGCAAGCCACCGATCGCCTCCCGCAGACGCGCCACTGTCGTGTTGGCATCATCTCTCAAGCGACCAAAGTCGCCGTGGTACTCGCCCTCGATCCGCTGGGTAAGGTCGCCACGCGCCAGCGCCTCGAGAATCCGCGACACCTCGCCCAGCCCGACATCGCTGACCTCCATCAGGCGGTTCAGCCCCTCGATCATCCGCCGGAATTCGTGCTGGAAGGCCGCAGTATCGCCCCGCGCCTGGAAGTCGCCATTAGCGGCCGCATCCACCAGCGCCTGAATCTGCGCATTCACGCTGTGCAGCGAGTCCTTCACCCCATCCATGGCTTCGGTGATACGGGCCTGATGACCCGGCAGGCGGTCCATGTCCACCGACAGATCGCCCACCGCGTAGCGCTTGACGACCTCGACCACCTGCCGGCTGACTGCGATGTGGGTCTGCACCAGACCGTTGATCGAGTGGGCCATCGTCCCATAGACCCCTGGAAAACACCCGGCATCGATCCGATGTTCGACCATCCCCCCCTCATGTTGCCGGGCGTTTTCCGCCTGAGCCTCGGCAAACCCTCTGAACATCTCGACCATGCGCTGCATGGATTGCAGCAATTGCCCGGTCTCATCCCGGCTTGCCACCTCGATCCGGTCCGGCAGATTGCCTGCCGCCACCGCCTGGCTGATCGCCACGGCCTGGGCCAGAGGCCGGCTCACACTGCGGCTGATCCGCCAAGCGGCAAACGCACCGATCAGGACCATCAGCGCCGTGGCGGCGCCGAGCCCCCTCTGCGTATATGTCACTTCCGCATCGAAAGCCTGCTGCGCCTGCCGGGTTTCCGCCGACTGCAGCTCCAGGAGCTTCGCAAAAGCCACCCCAATGGGCTTGTCGGCACCGGCAATCGCCTTGTCCACATCGGTCACCGTCGAACCGTTCGCCCGCATATCAACGACCTGCACGATTACCGCCCGATATTTCTGGCTGCCCGCAACAATCTCCTCCAGGACGCGCTGGGCCTCGCTGCTCATCGGCCCCAGGGCTCGATACTCGCCGACGATGCGGTCGATCGCCGCCATGCTGTCGGCGAATTTCTGCGGATAGTCCCCGCCCCGAAGCACCGTATTCTTGAAATGGTGAATGCCGTCACCGAGCGCTACCTGCCCTTGATAAGCAAGCCTCTCCCGCGCCACCATCCGGCCTTCAAATTCGCCGAAACGGGTACGCAGTTCCACGAGGTGGTAAGAAACCGTTATCGCAACGAACAGACCGAGCGCCAGCACAAATCCGAATCCAAGTGCCAGGCGCTTGCCAATCGTCAAGTTGTTCATGATGCATTTTCCTTTGCTGACAGATGCGGCGGATACCGCTCGTCGCGGCGAGCGCCCTGGCCTTAACGGCAGACGGCGGCGTTTTTTGATGTTGCGGTGTGTAGAACACACGACAACCGGCTTGTCCTTCCCCGCACCGCCCTCCATAATTTTTGCAGGAAGGCGCTCAGCGCCTTGCCCCAGAACAAGGCCACAGGCCAATGGGCGTCGTATAACGGCGCCTGCCCGTATCCGTCCCGCACAGAGATGAACCAGAGAGTCATTCCCCTCGCCGACGAGCGCCTGCTCGGGCAACTGCCCAAGATCCCGCGGGAGCTCAACGCACCGACCGGCCACCTGCTCGACAGCCGGGGCCGGCCGGTGCGGGACCTCCGCATCTCGGTCACCGACCGCTGCAACTTCCGCTGCGTCTACTGCATGCCCAAGGCGGTGTTCGACAAGGACTACACCTTCCTGCCGCGGGAATCCCTGCTGTCCTTCGAAGAAATTACCCGCGTGGCCCGCCTCTTCGCCGCCCACGGCGTCAGCAAGATCCGCCTGACCGGCGGTGAGCCGCTGCTGCGCCGCAACCTGGAACAACTCGTCGCCCAGTTGGCCGCCATTCAGGGCATCGAGGTTACACTCACCACCAACGGCGTCCTGCTGCCGAAGAAGGCGGCAGTGCTGAAGGCCGCCGGCCTCAAGCGCGTCACCGTCAGCCTGGACTCCCTCGACGACGACGTCTTCCGCGCCATGAACGACATGGACGTGCCAGTCACCGACGTGCTGAAGGGCATCGACGCCGCCACCGCCGCCGGACTCGGGCCGATCAAGATCAACATGGTCGTCAAGCGCGGCCTCAACGACCACGAGATCCTGCCGCTGGCCCGCCATTTCCGCGGCAGCGGCCACATCCTGCGTTTCATCGAGTTCATGGACGTGGGCAGCTCCAACGGCTGGCGCATGGACGACGTGGTGCCGTCGGCCGAAGTCGTCCGGCGCATCCACGCCGAGTTCCCGCTGGAGCCTGTCGACCCCAACTACACCGGCGAGGTGGCGGAACGCTGGCGCTACAAGGACGGCGCCGGCGAAATCGGCGTGATCTCCTCGGTCACCCAGGCCTTCTGCTCCACCTGTACGCGGGCCCGCCTGTCCACTGAGGGGCGCCTATATACCTGCCTGTTCGCCCAGAGCGGCCACGACCTGCGCACACTGCTGCGCAACGGTCGTAGCGACGCCGAGCTGTCGGCTGCCATCGGCCACATCTGGCAAGGCCGCGGCGACCGCTACTCGGAGATCCGCACCGCCGAGACGGCCGCCCTGCGCAAGATCGAGATGTCCTACATCGGGGGCTGACATGACGCGGCCCAGCAGAGACGATATCACCGGCCTACTCCTCGCCGGCGGCCTGGGGCGCCGCATGGGTGGCATCGACAAAGGGCTGGCCCTGCTCGACGGACAGCCGCTGGCCGCCCACGTGCTGACCCGCCTCGCGCCGCAGGTCGGCGGCGTGCTCATCAACGCCAACCGCAACGGCGAGGTCTACGCCAACCTGGGCGCCGCCGTCATCCCCGACCTGCAGGGTGATTTCGCCGGCCCTCTGGCTGGCCTGGAGGCCGGGCTCACCGCCTGCCGGACGGCTTACCTGGCCTGCGCCCCCTGCGACTCACCCTTCCTGCCGGCCGACCTGGTGCCGCGCCTGGCCGACGCGCTGGCCGCTGGCCAGGCCAGCGTGGCCGTTGCCCGCACCGGCGAACAGCTGCATCCTGTCTTCGCGCTGATGCGCAGCGACGTGCTGGCCGACCTGCAGGCCTTCCTGCACGCCGGCGGACGCCGCATGGAAAGCTGGTTGCAACGCCAGTGCTGGGTGGCCTGCAGCTTCGACGACGAGGCCGAGGCCTTCGCCAACATCAACACGACGGACGAACTCCGCGCCCACCATCCTGGAGATATTCCGCAGTGACGTCCCTGAACCAGCAATTCACCTGCCACGACGCCTACGACCCGAACGCCCTGCCGGTCGCCGTCGGTCGCCAGTTGATCCTCGACGCGGTGGCGCCGATCGAAGGCGTCGAACACCTGCCGCTCCGCGAGGCCCTCGGCCGCGTGCTGGCCGAGGCGGTCATCTCGCCGATCGATGTCCCCGCCCACGACAACTCGGCGATGGACGGTTACGGGCTGCGCGGCACAGACCTGCCAGGCGACCGCGAAACGACGCTGCAGGTCGTTGGCAGCGCCTACGCCGGCCGCCCCTTCCCACGAGCCATCGGCCCCGGCGAAGCGGTCCGCATCATGACCGGCGCCGTGCTGCCCAACGGCGTGGACACCGTGGTGATGCAGGAAGTCGTCACCAGCCTCGACGATCAGATCACGATCCCGGCCGGCCAACGTGCCGGTCAGAACGTGCGCAGAGCCGGGGAGGATCTGCGCACCGGCGTCCCCGCGCTGGCCGCCGGCAAGCTCCTGCGCCCCGCCGAACTGGGCCTGATCGCCTCCCTCGGCATCAGCGAGGTCAGCGTACGGAGGCGCCTGCGGGTCGCCATCTTCTCCACCGGCGACGAAGTCGTACCGCTCGGCACCATCGCCCGCGAGGGCGAGATCTTCGATAGCAACCGGTACACACTGTTCGGCATGCTCACCCGCCTCGGCGTCGAGGTCATCGACCTGGGCGTGGTGCGCGACGACCCGCTGGCGCTGGAAGGCTGCTTCCGCGAAGCTGCGTCGATCGCTGATGTGGTCATCACCAGCGGCGGTGTGTCGGTCGGCGAAGCGGACTTCACCCGCGGCATGATGGCCAAGCTCGGCGAAGTGCTGTTCTGGAAGATCGCCATGAAGCCCGGCCGGCCGATGGCCTTCGGACGGATCGGCGCGGGTGGCGACGCCGCCTGGCTGTTTGGCCTGCCCGGCAATCCGGTCGCAGTGATGGTGACCTTTTACCAGTTCGTCCGCCCGGCCCTGCTGCGCCTGGCCGGCGTCGACACCCCAGGCCTGCCGCCCGAACTGCGCGCCCTGTGCACCGTATCAATCCGCAAGGGCCGCGGACGCACCGAGTTCCTGCGCGGCGTGCTTTGTGCGGAAGACGGCGAATGGAAGGTACGGACCACCGGCGCCCAGGGCTCGGGCATCCTGCGCTCGATGACCGAGGCCAACTGTTTCATCGTGCTGGGCCCCGAGCAGGGCGACGTGGCGGCCGGTGACGACGTGACTGTACAAATTCTGGACGGATTAGTCTGAGACCGTGATGCAGCTGACGGGAAATTACAGAGGGGTTGCATTGGGCACTATTTTCTAGTGCAGAATTTCACCTTTGCAGTTTCCAGGCTGCTTCCGAACAACTGCCAAGAGCGGACCATGAACACCAACGTTCCCGAAGGCACCAAGCAGATCGTCGACGGACGAGAACGGGTCTTCTACTCCGGTTACTGGGTCAAGACCTACCAGGTACCCGAGGACACCCTCCAGGCCAAGCGCAAGCTGATCGGCGCCCTCACGCGCCGCCTGTTCAATCACGTTGAGCACGGACTCAATATCCCTGGCAGCCGTCTGACCGAGGCCCGCAAGAGCTACGAGGAAGAAGCGAACGAAGACCGGCGCCGGGTCAAGGGCGCCATGCTGGCCGGCGCGCTGTTCAACCGGGCGGCGGACATCTTCACCAAGCTGGTGGAGCTGCAGAGTGTCGGCATCGAGATCCAGTCCGACAACGCCCTGATGCGCGAATGCGGGCGCTGCCTTCAGGAAGCTCTTGGCCTCGGCCGGCTGGTCCTGCACCGCTCCGGCGAGGAAGGCATCGACGAACTGTGGGGCGAACCCTTCAAAGCCTTCTCGATCCCGCTGGAAGACTTCTACGAAAGCCGCTACGTCAAGATCGGCATGACCCTGCGCGACGTGGACCGGATTGCCGACGCGATGGTCGAGACCTTCGAGCCGCTCCCCTGTTTCACGGGTATCGAGCCCCATGTCCGCGCCTTCGCCCGGGCCGCACAGGTCAAGACCGAAACCCTGCGCACCGACCCGGACATCTTCGACATCTGGACGAGCTTCGTGACGGCCGCCGAGCGCCTGTGCGGCCACTTCAACGAAGCCGCCATGCCCTCCAACATGGAAGATCAACACGTGGTCGCCGATGGCCGCCTGCTGATCCAGCAAGGGCGGGATCTAGTCAGTTACATCACCCGTGCGCGGACGCCGATGCCCAAGAGCACCACCGACTATATCGAGCGCTGCAAGGCCTACGCCGAACGCTGTGCTCGCCTGGCGGGCTGAACGCAAGCGCATCCGCCCTCGCCTTCCATCTCCCGAAGAGAATATGGCCATGACCGACAAGAACAACAACACCCCCAGCTCCTCCGGCAAGGGCGCCCGGCGTGTTGCCAGCGGCGACATCGCCCCGCGCAGCACCCCTACCGGCATCGAACGCTTCGTCGTCGACGAAGCCATCGAGGCCGCGCAGGACGCCAAGGCCAGCGCGGTGAGCGATATCGTCGCCACCCTGGCCCGGCACGACGCCCATAGCATCGCCGAAACCCTGCAGGCCATCATGGCCGGGGCGTCGCCCGACGATGCAGCGATCCTGCGCAATGCGCTGCTGGCCGAAGACGAAGCCGTCTATAAGAAACTGCCTTCCCACCCGGACGAGGAACTCGCCGACGGCTGGCGTGAAGGCGGCTACCCGTACAAGAACCTGATGTCGCGCAAGGCTTACGAGAAGCAGAAGTATCGCCTGCAGGTGGAATTGCTCAAGCTGCAGGCCTGGGTCAAGGAGACGGGACAGCGCGTGGTTATCCTCTTCGAGGGCCGCGATGCGGCCGGCAAGGGCGGCACCATCAAGCGCTTCATGGAACACCTCAACCCACGGGGTGCCCGCGTCGTCGCACTGGAAAAGCCCAGCGAGACGGAGCGCGGCCAGTGGTATTTCCAGCGCTACGTGCAGCACCTGCCCACCGCCGGCGAGATCGCGCTGTTCGACCGCTCCTGGTACAACCGGGCGGGCGTCGAGCGTGTGATGGGCTTCTGCAGCCCTGACGAATACCTCGAATTCATGCGCCAGACGCCGGAGTTCGAACGCCATCTGGTGCGCAGCGGCGTGCACCTCATCAAGTTCTGGTTCTCAGTGAGCCAGAAGGAGCAGCGCCGCCGCTTCAAGGAACGCGAGAACCATCCACTCAAGCAGTGGAAACTCAGCCCGGTAGACCTCGCCTCCCTCGACAAATGGGACGACTACACCAAGGCCAAGGAAGCCATGTTCTTCCATACCGACACCGCCGACGCCCCGTGGACGGTGATCAAGTCGGACTGCAAGAAGCGCGCGCGCCTCAACGCAATGCGCTACGTACTCCACAAGTTGCCTTACGCCAACAAGGATCTGGAGCACATCGGCTCGCTGGACCCATTGCTGGTCGGCCGCGCCCACGTGGTGTACGAGCGCGGCGAGCACGCCAGTCCACTGCTGTAACTGCCCTCCGCCCCCTGCCACCTGCACCCGCAGGGGCAGGGAGTAGTCCTTCACGCTTCTGCACGCCGTGCCGCGGCGCAGTAAACTCGGCCCGTGCCCATCGAATCTGCCCTCCCCCCTTTTGCCTTCTTCGATAACAACCTCGACGCCGACGGCGGCGCCTGGCTGCTCACCGGCCTGATCGAGGAAGTCGTCTGCGATCACCCCGACAACTGGCAGGCTTGCCTGCGACGCCTCGACGAAGCGACCCGCAATGACGCCTGGGTCGCGGTGGCCGCCGCCTACGAACTCGGCTACGCCATCGAGCCCCGCTTGCGCCCCTTGCTGCCGGCCGGAAATAGCCCGCTGCTCCAGGCCTGGATCTTCGAGCGTGGCGACTGGCTGGACGCCGCCGCCAGCGAAGCCTGGCTGACCGCCCAGGCCGGCGACGCGCCTTGCGGCGTCGGCGCGCTGCAGGCGAACATCAGCGAAACGGTCTATCTCAAACACATCGAGCGCATCCGCCACTACATCGCCAACGGCGACTGCTACCAGGTCAATTACACCTTTCCGTTCAGCGGCCAGGCCTATGGCGCCCCGGCGGCCCTGTACCAGGCCTTGCGTACCGCCCAGCCGGTCCGCTACGGCGCCTTCATCCGCCACGCCGGCGGCAGCATCCTGTCGCGCTCGCCGGAGCTGTTCCTGGAACGCCGCGGAACAAAGCTCAGCAGCCTGCCGATGAAGGGCACCGCACCGCGCCATGCCGACCCGACCACCCTCAGCACGTCCGAGAAGGACCGCGCCGAGAACGTGATGATCGTGGACCTGATCCGCAACGACATGGGCCGGCTGGCCCCCGCCGGCGGCGTGCGGGTGGACGAACTCTTCCAGGTCGAGCCCTACCCGACGGTGTGGCAGATGATCTCCCGCGTCGTCGCCGAACCGGTCATCGCCGGGCTGGCGGAGATCTTCCGCGCCTTGTTCCCCTGCGGCTCGATCACCGGCGCACCGAAGATCCGCGCGATGGAGATCATCCGCGAACTGGAGGCGAGCCCCCGCGGCGTGTATTGCGGCGCGCTGGGCTTCATCCGCCCCGGCGGCGATTTTCGCCTGAGCGTGCCGATCCGCACGCTGCTGGTGGATACGGACGGCCAGGCGAAACTCAACGTAGGCAGCGGCGTGGTCTACGATTCGAGCCCGGCCGGGGAGTGGGCGGAATGCCATCTGAAGGCGCGTTTCCTGACCGCCCTGCCAACGCCGCTGCGACTGATCGAAACCCTGCGCTACGCGCCGTCAGAAGAAAAGGCCTTCTCCTTCCTCCCCGAACACCTGGAACGCCTGGCGGACTCTGCCCGCTGGTTCGGCTTCCCCTTCGATGCCGGCGCCTTTCGCCGGGCGCTCTCCAGCGTCAATGGAGACACACCGCTGCGGGTCCGCATCACCCTCGGCCAGCAGGGCGACCTCCGCGTCGAGACCGCCCCGCTCAGTGCGGGCGCGCCTGCCGAAACACCGACGGTGGTGCTATCGCCCCATCGGATTCGCAGCGACGATCCACTGCTGCGCCACAAGACCACCGCTCGCCGGCTCTACGACCAGGAACTCGCGCGGGTCATGGGTGAAGGCCACTTCGACGCGCTGTTCCTGAATGAACGGGGGGAGCTGGCCGAAGGCGCACGCAGCAACCTGTTCGTACAGAAGAATGGGGAATTGCTGACGCCGCCACAGAAGGCAGGGCTGCTCAATGGCGTCCTGCGACGCCACCTGCTACAGGAAGGCCGCGCGCGGGAAGCCCGGCTGACCGTGGAGGATCTGCACCAGGCCGAAGCCCTCTTCGTCGGCAACGGTCTGCGCGGACTCATCCGCGTGCAGTTCGCGCCCTGCGCGTGCGGGCTTGATCACCCGGCAGGCGACTGAGCCATCCCGGGCGGACAGCATCCCTCAACTAGAAGCCGCCCCGGCGTTCACCGGGGACGGCCGTAGAACACCTTACTTCGCGCTCTTGCCCTTCGGGACCACCGACAGGCGCTCCACCAGCGCACGGGTACCGGCGGGGGATTCCTTCAGCAGAAGCTGCACACCCGCGCGCAGCAGTTCGGACTTGGTGCAGATCCGACCAGCCTTGGCCAGCGTCTCGCGGAGGGTCTTGAGCTGGGCGTGCTCGCTCTTGGGCATCGAGAAGGAATCGCGCACGACCTTCTCGCGACTGGCCTTGACCGGCTTCTCGGCCTTTTCCGCCTTGGCCGGCTTTTCCGCCTTCGCAACCTTGGCGGGCTTCGGCGCCTTCTCGACCTTCTCCGCCTTTTCCAGCTTTGCGGGCTTGTCGGCCTTCACCACCTTGGCCTTCTTGGCCGGAGCCGGCACTTCTGCCACCACGGCCACCGGCTTGTCCTCAGCCTTGGCCTTCACGGCGGGGGCCTTGGCAACCTTGGCGGCAGCCGGCGCACGCTTGGGCGCGGCAGGCTTCGCGGCCCGTACCGGCTTCACGACGGTCTTGGCCGGCGCTTCAGCGGCAACCGCGACGACTGCGGGGGCCTCCACGGGAGCCGGAGCTGCAACCACGACCTCCGGCTTGTTCTCCACCACCGGGGCCGGGGCGGCCGAAGCGGCAACAGCGGGCTCACTCACCACCACGGCCTCCACCTTGGCGGGCGCGACAGGTTCCGGCAGACGCGTTTCGAGGGATTCCGTTTCCTGCTGCAGCGTGGAACGCAGCGCAGACTTGACCTTGCTGTTCATACTTTCTCTCCTGTCAGTTTCAAGACTTCCACAACCAGTTTGTCCACTTCCCGGGCCGCCTCGGCACCGGCGCGACCAAGCTGATACACCGTGCCGCCGATCACCGCGCTCTGCGCGAAAGCATTACGCTGGGACAGGGCCGCACCAAGCACCGGGAGGGTGAAATCGCGCATCACCTCGAGGACATCCCAGGCGAGATTGGTGCGCACCACACGGTTCGGCACCAGCGCCGCCTTGAGCCCCTTGCGACTGGCCTGCACCTGCAGGATCAAGCGCTCGACGCCCTTGGTGGACCACAGATCGGCCGGGCTCGGCACCACCGGCACCAGCGCCACGTCGGCCTCCTGCAGCGCGGCCAGCGTGGCGGCGTGTTCGATGGACGGCGGACAATCGAGCAGAACCATGTCGGCACTCCGCGCCACCTGCTTGACGAAGGCATGCAGGCCCTCGGGCGGCACATTCAGCCGCGACACCTGGGCCGGGAAGCCCTCTACCGCAGACTGGGCCCAACGCAGAGCAGTTTCCTGGGGGTCGAGATCGATGATGGCGACCTTGCGCCCGCTTCGTGCGAGCCCACCCGCCAGTTGCATCGTGAGCGTCGACTTGCCCGCCCCTCCTTTTTGGGACAGGACGGTAATCACCCTTGGCTTGGCCACTCAACCCCCTGATTGCGTAATACCGTATTATTTTTGCGCGAACAGGATCGCTTGGCAAGTCGAAATGAGAACGGCAGGATGGACGCCGCCACAGTCCTAGGCGCCACCATGCCTTGGGCAGGCATCCAACGAGGAGGAAGGAATGAGTGCGAGAATCAGGAGCTGGCAGGGCGACATCACTGCACTGGCCGTCGACGCCATCGTGAATGCGGCCAATTCGTCGCTGCTGGGTGGTGGCGGTGTGGATGGAGCCATCCACCGGGCCGCCGGGCCCGAACTGAGGGCCTACTGTGCCGGCCTCGGCGGCTGTCCCACCGGAGAGGCGCGCATCACGCCGGGATTCCGGCTGGCGGCACGCCATGTGATCCACACCGTCGGCCCAGTGTGGCAGAGAGGCCAGCACGGCGAGGCCGAAGCCCTGGCGGCCTGCTACCGCAACAGCCTGCAACTGGCCGTGACCCACGTCCTGCGGACACTGGCCCTGCCGGCGATCAGTTGCGGCGCCTACGGCTTTCCGCCGCAGGAGGCCGTCCGGATTGCGGTCGCTGCCTGCCGCGCCACGGCAGACGCCAACCCGCTACTGGAAGAAATTGTGCTGGTCGCCTACGACCCGCAGCTCAAAGCATTGCTCGACGCAGCGCTGGCCTAGCACCCCTGTGGGACCAGGCACTGGGAGGCCGCGACCCTGCTGGCACGCGCCGGCGTCCCGCGGCCGTTGCAGACGCGTAGCCCGCGATTTCCCAGCCGCATGCACTGCACGCCGGACTCACTCGGCAGAGCGACCGCGTCGCCGTCCTCCACCTTGTCGATGCGCAGCAATTCGAGAAAACGCCGGGCAGCCTCCCGACAATCGAAAATCGTCAGGCGCCCATCATTGGCGCACAGCCAGCGCCCGTTCAGCGTGATACCGAGGCAGTTGTGGCAACCGCCCGTCAGCGCATGCAGGCGGATTCGCACCTGCCCCAGCAGCGACAGGCGTGCAGCCGCCAGTTCGAGCCACGTGGCGTGGCGTTTCTTGATCTCCATGCTCATCTCCTCCATCTTTTCTTATTTGGCATCCGCCGGCCCTGCAATATCCACATAGGGCAAGGCGCAGCAAGGAGCATTATCTACCAATGCCCGGGGCCTCGGCGAGGTGACGATTCCCGCAACGACCACCGGGAAAACCCGGAGTAGATAAACGGCGTATCATTCGGCGGCTTGATGTAGTGCGCCTGAAAAAACGGAGAAAAACACAATGAAACTGGAAACACTGGCCGTCCATGGCGGCTACAGCCCGGACCCGACCACCAAGGCCGTCGCGGTACCGATCTACCAGACCACGTCCTACGCCTTCGACGACACCCAGCACGGTGCAGATCTGTTCGACCTGAAGGTCGCGGGCAACATCTACACCCGCATCATGAACCCCACCCAGGCGGTGCTCGAAGCCCGCGTGGCGGCGATGGAAGGTGGCATCGCCGGCCTGGCCCTGGCGTCCGGCATGGCCGCCATCAGCTATGCGATCCAGACCATCGCCGAAGCCGGCGACAACATCGTGTCGGCCTCCACGCTGTATGGCGGCACCTACAACCTGTTCGCCCACACGCTGCCGCAGATCGGCATCCATGTGCGCTTTGCCGACTACCGTGATCCAGCCTCCTTCGCGCCGCTGATCGACGAGCGCACCAAGGCAATCTACTGCGAGTCGGTCGGCAACCCGCTGGGCAACATCACCGATTTCGAGCCGCTGGCTGCCATCGCCCACGCCCACGGCATTCCACTGATCGTGGACAACACCGTGCCGTCGCCCTACCTGTGCCGCCCAATCGAGCACGGCGCTGATATCGTGGTGCACTCCCTCACCAAGTACCTGGGCGGCCACGGCAATTCCATCGGCGGCATCATCGTCGACAGCGGCAAGTTCCCATGGGCAGAGCACAAGGAGCGCTTCCGCCGCCTCAACGAGCCGGATGTCTCCTACCACGGCGTCGTGTATACGGAAGCCCTCGGCCCGGCAGCCTACATCGGTCGCGCCCGCGTCGTGCCGCTGCGCAACATGGGTGCCGCGATCAGCCCCTTCAACGCCTTCCTGATCCTGCAAGGCATCGAGACGCTGGCGCTGCGCATGGATCGCATCTGCGAGAACACCCAGAAGGTCGCCGAGTTCCTGAAGGGGCACGCCAAGGTGGCGTGGGTCAATTACGCCGGCCTGCCGGAGCATCCCCACAACGGGCTGGTCCACAAATACATGGGCGGGCGTGCCTCCGGCATCCTCAACTTCGGCGTAAAGAGTGCGGACGATGACGGCAAGGCTGCCGGCGGACGCTTCCAGGACGCCCTCAAGCTGGTGACCCGCCTGGTGAACATCGGTGATAGCAAGAGCCTGGCCTGCCATCCGGCGTCCACCACCCACCGCCAGCTGTCGCCGGAAGAAATGATCAAGGCCGGCGTGTCCGAGGACATGGTGCGCCTGTCCATCGGGATCGAGCACATCGACGACATTCTGGCCGATCTGGACCAAGCCCTGGCGGCAGTCTGATCCCTGCCCGCGGTATCCGGCGCCCTGCTTCAAGCAGGGTGCCGAGTCCGCTCAACTCACGCCAGCTGGCAACCAACGACCTGATAGCCCGGGCCTGCAAGCAAAGCCGGGCCGCTCTGCAACTTGAGCATGCGCGCGCCAAGCTTGACGAAGAGCACGCCACTGCGGATGGTGCCCGGCTCACAGACGATCCTCACCCCCCGCCCCCGCACCGGCGGATCGCACAGGATGCCGTTCCAGCTCCGCGCACCATCATCGAGGATGACGGGCTGCGGATCGTCCGACAGCCGCTGAACGCCGACCGACGCTCCGCCTTTTTCATCCACGCGCACACGCCGGACAACACCCAGCACCCAGCGTCCGTTCTCCCCCAGATGCGCAGCCACCAAGGTCCCGACCCGGCACACCTCGGGGTCTATCACTGTCGCGCGGACGCCGAAACCGTTGCGGCTGGCATCCTGCAGCGTCCAGGCTGCGGCCGGCCTCAGCAGTGCCTCACCGGAAATCAGTGAACGAATGAAGCCCAGCCCCGTCGCCAACGATAGGGCCCCCCCCACCAGATGGCGCCGGAAACGCCGGGTTGGCGGTTGCGCCCCCCAATGCCGGATCAGATGACGGATGGCTGCCGCGACAGTCGAGTCATCCATGCCATCGAAGCCGCGACCGCCGCCTTCGGCGCCCCTCCCCAGTTCCCCAAGAACAGGCATGGCGTCGGCGGGATCGAAATAACGCATCGTCGACGACGGCTCGGTCGGCTGCACCAGGCAACGCCGGGGCGGCGACAGGGCTTCCAGGTCGACTGCGAACAACTGGCCGCGGCCAGGCCTCTGGCGAAGGTCCAGAGCATGCTGTAGATGTCGTACCAGCTTGTCGGTCGCCTCGATACGCTCGGGTGCCAACTGGTCGAGACAAGCACTCTTCATCGCCACCAGCCGCACGAACTCCCGCCGGATCGTCGAACGGGTCTCTCGCCCTTCGCGGACCAGGACCGGGCTGTCCAGCTGATCCTGCTCGCAGGCGGTCCGGTATGCTTCACCAGCCCGCCGCCAAGTGTCCTCCGACAGCTCCTGATAATCGAAAGCCGCCCACTTCATCTCTCCGTTGGCACAGCGCACCGAACGCAGCAGTATCTCGAGCCGCTGATCAGGCTCAAGTTCCTCTTCGGGCGATGCCAGCACGAGTTCATAGGCACGCCCGAGACTGGCGTGGAAATCCTGGCCGAGAGCCTTGTAGCGCACACTGCGCGCACCGAGGACATTGGAGAGATAGAGGCTGGCGGTCTGCCGCAGATGGGGCTGCGCGGCTTCATCGAGCTGCACCACGAGGCGAGCCAGTTCGGCCGGCGGCACAAGCGCTTCGTAATGAAAGGAGTCCAGCCAACGAATCAGCTCTATCAGCGCAGCCGGTGCCGCACCGGACGCGATCCCGCCAAGCACGCGCTTCAGCGACTCGGGCTGCTGGAGCGGGTGCGCCTCCGCGGCAACAGAATCAAGCACCATGACGACCGCCCTCTCTCCCGTTACGGCCATGCCGAAAAATTAGGTTCCTTGCGCGCGGCGATGGTAGCACAAAGGGCTTGGCGCCTCGCCCGCCCCACAGTCCCCGAATCGTGGAAAGCCCCACCCCCGCCCCCCGAAGGTATCGGTTAAGATTCAGGCTTTTGGCGCCCCATGCGACAGTACCTCGAACTCATGCGCCACGTGGCGGAACGCGGCCACCGCAAGGACGACCGCACCGGCACCGGCACCCTCTCCGTCTTCGGCTGGCAGATGCGTTTCGATCTCGCCGAAGGCTTCCCGCTGCTCACCACAAAAAAGCTGCACACCCGCTCGATCATCCACGAGCTGCTGTGGTTCCTCCGCGGCGACACCAACATCCAGTACCTGAAGGACAACAAGGTTTCCATCTGGGACGAGTGGGCCGATGAAAACGGCGAGCTCGGCCCGGTGTACGGCAAGCAGTGGAGGCGCTGGGAAACCCCCGACGGGCGCAGCATCGACCAGATCGCCCAGCTCATCGAGGCGCTCAAGAAGAACCCGGACTCCCGCCGCCACATCGTGTCGGCCTGGAACCCGTCCGAGGTGGATCGCATGGCCCTGCCGCCGTGCCACGCCCTGTTCCAGTTCTACGTCGCCGGCGGCAAGCTGTCCTGCCAGCTGTACCAGCGCAGCGCTGACATCTTCCTCGGCGTGCCTTTCAACATCGCCAGCTACGCGCTGCTGACGATGATGGTGGCCCAGGTGTGCGGCTACGAGCTCGGCGATTTCGTATGGACCGGCGGCGACTGCCACCTCTACGTGAATCACCTGGAACAGACCCAGCTGCAGTTGTCCCGCGAACCGCGCGCACTTCCGACGATGCGCATCAACCCGGACGTGAAGAACATTTTCGACTTCAAGATCGAGGACTTCACGCTGGAAGGCTACGACCCGCATCCGCACATCTCCGCGCCGGTGGCGGTCTGACATGGCGCGCCCGCTGCTCGCGCTGATCGCCGCCTGCGCCCGCGGCGGCGTCATCGGCATCGAAAACCGCCTGCCCTGGCACCTGCCGGAGGACATGAAGTTCTTCCGCGAGACCACCCGCGGCAAGCCGGTGATCATGGGCCGCAAGACCTGGGAATCCCTACCCGACGCCTTCCGCCCTCTGCCCGGCCGGCTGAACATCGTGGTCAGCCGCAACCCGGACTTCCAGGCCGCCGGTGGCCAGGTCGTCACCAGCCTGGAAGCCGCGTTAGCCGCGGCCGGCAACGCGGAGATCGCCTTCGTGATCGGCGGCGCCGAGCTCTATCGCCAGGCCCTGCCGCTGGCCGACCGCCTGCTGCTCACCGAGATCGACCGGGATTACACCGGTGACGCCTTCTTCCCGGATTTCGACCGCAGTGTCTGGCGGGAAGCTTCCCGCCAGACCCAGGTGGCCGAATCGGGCCTGCCCTTTGCCTTCGTCAGCTACGAACGAAACGCCTGAGCCACGCCGCGGGCAAGGCGCAACAGCCTGCTCCACAATAAAAAACGCCGCGGTTTCAGCCGCGGCGTTTTTTTATTTGAGGCTCGGCAGGACTCAGCCGCGCACGCAATCCACGTAGTAATGGATGCGCCCGTCGCGCTCTTCCTTCACGAGGCCATGGACGTCGGTCTCGAAGCCCGGGAAGCGGTCGTTGAACTCCCGCGCGAAGCGCAGGTACTGGACCACGGTCTTGTTGAAACGTTCTCCCGGAATCAACAGCGGGATGCCCGGCGGATACGGGGTCAGCAGCACGCTGGTGACGCGGCCTTCCAGTTCGTCGATGGGCACCCGCTCGATTTCCCGGTGCGCCATCTTGGCGAAGGCGTCGGCCGGCTTCATCGCCGGAACCATATCCGACAGGTACATCTCGGTGGTCAGGCGGGCCACGTCGTTCTGCTTGTAGATGTCGTGGATCTGCTGGCACAGGTCGTGCAGGCCGATGCGCTCGTAGCGCGGGTGCTTGGCGATAAACTCGGGCAGCACGCGCCACAGGGGCTGGTTCTTGTCGTAGTCGTCCTTGAATTGCTGCAGCGCGGTCAGCAGCGTGTTCCAGCGGCCCTTGGTGATGCCGATGGTGAACATGATGAAGAACGAGTACAAGCCAGTCTTCTCGACGATGACGCCGTGCTCGGCCAGGTACTTGGTGACGATCGCCGCAGGGATGCCGAAGTCGTCGGCGAAATCGCCGTCCACGTCGAGGCCCGGGGTAATAATGGTGGCCTTGATCGGGTCGAGCATGTTGAAGCCCGCCGCGATGTTGCCGAAACCGTGCCAGCGCTCGGAGTCGCGCAGCATCCATTCTTCACGATCGCCCACACCTTCGTCGGCGAGGTCGTCGGGGCCCCACACCTTGAACCACCAGTCGACGCCCCACTCCTCGTCCACCTTGCGCATCGCGCGGCGGAAGTCGAGGGCTTCGGCCAGGGACTCCTCAACCAGCGCGGTACCGCCCGGGGCCTCCATCATCGCCGCCGCCACGTCGCAGGACGCGATGATGGAGTACTGCGGCGACGTGGACGAGTGCATCAGGTAAGCCTCGTTGAAGATGTCCCGGTCCAGCCTGCGGGTCTGGGAATCCTGCACGAGGATCTGCGAGGCCTGGGACAGGCCGGCCAGCAGCTTGTGGGTGGACTGGGTCGAGAACACCATCGACTCGCTGCAGCGCGGGCGGTCGGCACCCATCGCGTGGTAGTCGCCGTAGAAGTCATGGAAGGCCGCGTGGGGCAGCCAGGCCTCGTCGAAGTGCAGGGTATCGATCTCGCCGTCCAGCATCTCCTTGATGGTCTCCACGTTGTAGAGGATGCCGTCGTAGGTGGACTGGGTGATCGTCAGGATGCGCGGCTTCTTGTCCTTCACAGCGCGGGCAAAGGGATTGGCCTCGATCTTGCGGCGGATGTTGTCGAGCTTGAACTCGTCCAGCGGGATCGGCCCGATGATGCCGAAGTGGTTGCGGGTCGGCGTCAGGAACACCGGGATCGCCCCGGTCATGATGATCGAGTGGAGGATCGACTTGTGGCAGTTGCGGTCCACCACCACGATGTCGTCCGGCGCCACCGTGGAGTGCCACACCATCTTGTTGGAGGTGGACGTACCGTTGGTGACGAAGTACAGATGATCGGCGTGGAAGATCCGTGCCGCATTCCGCTCGGAAGCCGCCACCGGGCCGGTGTGGTCGAGCAGCTGGCCGAGTTCGTCCACTGCGTTGCAGACGTCAGCGCGCAGCATGTTCTCGCCGAAGAACTGATGGAACATCTGGCCCACCGGGCTCTTCAGGAAGGCGACCCCGCCGGAGTGGCCGGGGCAATGCCAGGAGTACGAGCCATCGGCCGCATAATGGGTCAGCGCGCGAAAAAATGGCGGCGGCAGGGAATCCAGGTAGGCACGGGCCTCCCGCACGATGTGGCGGGCGACGAACTCCGGCGTGTCCTCGAACATGTGGATGAAGCCATGCAGTTCGCGCAGCACATCGTTCGGGATGTGGCGGGAGGTCCGGGTTTCGCCGTACAGGAAGATCGGA
Source organism: Zoogloea sp. JDB1 (assembly GCF_056724025.1). Taxonomy (NCBI): domain Bacteria; kingdom Pseudomonadati; phylum Pseudomonadota; class Betaproteobacteria; order Rhodocyclales; family Zoogloeaceae; genus Zoogloea; species Zoogloea sp. JDB1. Next base: position 2,436,062 of record NZ_CM161496.1, on the reverse strand, counting down.
ATATCCGCATTGCGGAAACGGATTTCCTCAACGAAGGCGCGCAGATCGGCAATCGCCTTTTCGGTGGCTTCTGGAGACGAGAATTCCTCATCGTCGATGGACAGGATGAAGGCCGACCCACGGCTCTGCTGCTGGGCGAAGGACGCCACGTCACCGTAGCTGGTCACCCCCAGCACGTGCGGGCCTTCCTTCTCGATGGCTTCCGCCAGGGCCCGGATACCCAGCCCGGACGTGTTTTCCGAACGGAAGTCCTCGTCGATGACGATGACCGGAAAATTGAAGCGCATGCTTGACTCCTCGATGCCCGATTTTCGGCCCGGGCGGATCAACAAAAAGCGTTGGGCGGACTTGCGTGCCTGCGCATAGTCCGCCCGATGTCCACGACGTTACAACAGAAATATTTCAGATCTTCGGCAGCGTCACGCCGGTCTGGCCGAGATACTTGCCGCCGCGGTCCTTGTAGGACGTGGCGCAGATCTCGTCCGATTCGAAGAACAGCATCTGGGCGACGCCTTCATTGGCGTAGATCTTGGCCGGCAGCGGCGTGGTGTTGGAGAACTCCAGTGTCACGTGGCCTTCCCACTCGGGCTCGAGCGGCGTCACGTTGACGATGATCCCACAGCGCGCATAGGTGGACTTGCCCAGGCACACGGTCAGCACGCTACGCGGGATGCGGAAGTACTCAACGGTGCGTGCCAGCGCGAAGGAGTTCGGCGGAATGATGCACACATCGCCGGTGAAATCCACGAAGTTGCGCTCGTCGAAGTTCTTCGGATCGACGATCGTGGAGTTGATGTTGGTGAAGATCTTGAATTCGTTGGCGACGCGCACGTCGTAGCCGTAGCTCGATGTCCCGTAGGACACGATCTTGCCGCCCTCATTCTGGCGCACCAGTTCGGGGGCAAACGGTTCGATCATGCGCGCATCGCCTTCCGCCATGCGGCGAATCCACTTGTCCGATTTGATGCTCACGCGAGGGCCCCTGCACAAAAACGCGCATTCTACATGCAGAGGCCCGCCGTAGAGACGTCAATTGCAGGCGTTGATGCAATGCCGCAAATTACTTCTTCTTTTCCTCATCCGGGTCGTCCTTGACTACGTCGTAGATCCCCTTGCCGACCTTGAACGGCACCTTCACGACTTCAACGCCGACGTCCACCGCCGTACCGACGACGGTGCCCACCACACAGCCGCCCAGGCCCATGCAAGCGGTCGCCAGAAGGCCGGCCGCCAGACTCCGAGTCAGGGCGCTCACGTGTTCTGCACCACGATGCTGGGGAACTTGTGACTCATGTCCTTGGCCCGTTCGGCGATGCTGATCGCCACCTTGCGGGCGATGCCCTTGTAGATCTCCGCCACGCGGCCGTCCGGATCGGCGACCACCGTCGGCACACCGCTGTCCACTTCCTGGCGGATCTGGATGTCAAGGGGTAGCGCCCCGAGGAAAGGCACGCCGTAGTCGGCGCACATGGCCTGACCACCACCGGTGCCGAAGATATGCTCCTCGTGACCGCAGTTGGAGCAGATGTGGATGCTCATGTTCTCGACGATGCCGATGATCGGTACGCCAACCTTCTCGAACATCTTGAGCCCCTTGCGGGCGTCCAGCAGCGCGATGTCCTGCGGCGTGGTGACGATCACCGCGCCGGTCACCGGCACGGTCTGGGACAGGGTCAGCTGGATGTCGCCGGTGCCCGGCGGCATGTCGATGACCAGATAGTCCAGTTCGTCCCAGTTGGTCTCCTTCAGCAACTGCTGCAGCGCCCCGGTGGCCATCGGGCCGCGCCACACCATCGGCGTTTCCACGTCCACCAGGAAGCCGATGGACATCACCTGCAGGCCATGGGCGTGCAGCGGCTGCATGGTCTTGCCGTCAAGGGAATCGGGGCGCTGGCCGCCGATACCCAGCATCTGCGGCTGGGACGGACCGTAGATGTCGGCATCCAGCATGCCGACGCGGGCGCCTTCGGCCGCCAGCGCGAGGGCCAGGTTGACCGCGGTGGTGCTCTTGCCGACGCCGCCCTTGCCGGACGCCACGGCGATGATGTTCTTCACGCCGGGCAGCAGCTTGACGCCCTGCTGTACCGCGTGGGCGACGATCTTGCTATGTACGTTGGCACTCACGTTGCCAACGCCGGGCAGGATCTTGACCTGGGCGATCAGCGCCTGGCGGATCGCGTCGATCTGGGTCTGCGCCGGGTAGCCCAGCTCGATGTCGAAGGACACGTCGGCACCGCTCACGCGCAGGTTCTTCACCAGGCGGGAGGAGACGTAGTCCTTGCCGGTATTGGGATCGACGAACTGCTTCAGGCAGTCGAGGACACTCTGGTCGGTAAGGCTCATGGTATCGGGGGCCGGCGAGCGGCGGAAAAATGAAAACATGGTGAACGTCACACGGGGCGGGATAAACCCGAGTAATTTTGTCCAGTTTACCAAAACGGGCAGGCTCCGCGAGGGCGGAATCGCTTTGCTAGAATGCCGGATTCAGAACAATCGTGCATCAGGCCCATCCATGACCCCCCCGCGCAAGATCCTCGTCACCAACGCTCTGCCCTACGCCAACGGCGACATCCACCTCGGTCACCTGGTCGGCTACATCCAGGCCGACATCTGGGTGCGCTACCAGCGCATGCGCGGCAACCTGGTGCACTATGTCTGCGCGGACGACACCCATGGCACGCCGGTCATGCTGCGCGCCGAAAAGGAAGGCCTGACGCCCGAGCAACTGATCGACCGCGTGCATGGCGAACACTCCCGCGACTTCCGCGATTTCAGCGTCGAGTTCGACAACTACCACTCCACCCACAGCGGCGAGAACCGCTGGTACGCCGAGGACATCTACACCCGTCTGCGCGACCAGGCCAAGCTCATCGACACCCGCGCCATCGAGCAGTTCTACGACCCGGTCAAGGAAATGTTCCTGCCCGACCGCTTCATCAAGGGCGAGTGCCCCAAGTGTGGCGCAGCCGACCAGTACGGCGACAACTGTGAGGCCTGCGGCGCCGCCTACGCCCCGACCGAACTGAAGAACCCGTACTCCGCGGTGTCCGGCGCCAAGCCGGTGCTGAAGACCTCCGAGCACTACTTCTTCCGCCTGTCCGACCCGCGCGCCGTCGAGTTCCTGCGCGAATGGACCCAGGGCGTCACGCCCGACGGCGAGCGCCGCCTGCAGGCCGAAGCCGCCAACAAGATGAAGGAATGGCTCGGTGAGGCCGGCGAGAACAAGCTGTCCGACTGGGACATCTCCCGCGACGCGCCCTACTTCGGCTTCGAGATCCCCGGCGCCCCCGGCAAGTATTTCTACGTGTGGCTGGACGCACCTATCGGCTACTTCGCCAGCTTCCGCAACCTGGCCACCCGCCGCAAGGACATCGACGTCGCCGACTACACAGAGGCCGGCCCCGCCGCCGCCACGGGCACCGAACTGATCCACTTCATCGGCAAGGATATCCTGTACTTCCACGCGCTGTTCTGGCCCGCAATGCTGCACTTCGCCGGCTACCGCACGCCGACCCAGCTGTGCGTCAACGGCTTCCTGACCGTGGACGGCGCTAAGATGAGCAAGAGCCGCGGCACCTTCATCACCGCCCGCTCCTACACTGAGCAGAAGCTCAACCCGGAGTGGCTGCGCTACTACTTCGCCGGCAAGTCCAACGGCACCATGGAAGACGTGGACCTCAACCTCGACGACATGATCGCCAAGGTCAATTCCGATCTGGTCGGCAAGTTCGTCAACATCGCCAGCCGCTGCGCCGGCTTCATCGCCAAGCGCTTCGACGGCAAGCTCGGCGCCCATGACAGCGCCGCCGCCCTCGACTGGAACCTGACCGAGATCACTGCCGCCTACGAGACCCGCGACTTCAGCCGCGCACTGCGCAAGATCATGGAGTTCGCCGACCTGGCCAATAGCTACGTCAACGACAACAAGCCCTGGGAGCTGGCCAAGCAGGAAGGCCAGGAAGCCCGCCTGCACGTCGTGTGCACCACCGCCATCAACATCTTCAAAGCCCTCACCGGCCTGCTCAAGCCGGTTCTGCCGACGCTGGCGGCCCAGGTCGAAGCCTTCCTGGCGATCGCACCGCTGAGCTGGGACAACCTGCTGGCCCCCCTGCCCGCCGGCCACGCCATCGGCGTCTACAGCCACCTGATGACCCGCATCGAGCGCAAGCAGGTGGACGCGCTCCTCGAAGCCAACCGGGACTCCCTGGCCCCCGCCGCCGTGGCCGATGCCAAGCCCTCCAAAGCCACGAAAAACGGCAAGGACGCCCATTCCGAGCAGCGCCACGCCCAGCACCAGGCCCACGTGGCCGCCACCGAAGCCGAGCAGGCCGCGGAAACCGAGCCCTTCATCTCCATCGACGATTTCGGCAAGGTGGACCTGCGCATCGCCAAAATCGTCTCCGCCGAGCACGTCGAAGGCGCCGCCAAGCTGCTGCGCCTCCAGCTCGACATTGGCGAGGAGCGCCCGCGCCAGGTCTTCGCTGGCATCAAGAGCGCCTACGATCCGGCCACGCTGGTCGGCCGGCTGACCGTGATGGTCGCCAATCTGGCCCCGCGCAAGATGAAGTTCGGCCTGTCCGAAGGCATGGTGCTTGCGGCCTCCGACAGCAACGGCGAAGTCCCGGGCCTCTTCATCCTGTCGCCGGACAGCGGCGCCACTCCGGGCATGCGCGTCAAATGAGCGCCTCGCCCCTGCCCCGCCTGACCCCGGCCTTCTGGGCCTGGGCGGCCATCGACATGATCGGCGTACTGGTCCTCGCACTGGGCGCGGCCTACCTCATGGAAGACCGCGCGTCGCTGCTGCCAGGCTTTCCCGCCAACAGCCTGCAAGCCTGGATCTGCGTGGGCGGCGGCATCGTTGCCGTCTTCGTGGCGGCGGTGAAGATGCTGGTGGAGGTCATGCACGCCGCCGCGTCCCGTGGCAAACAGGCCGCCAACGACAAGCACTTTTTCCGCTAGACCGAAGGAAACCACAACCATGCCCATGACCGCCCGCAAACGATGGTTCGTCCAACATCGCACCGGGCCCGGTCTCACCCCTCCGCAAGCCGCGCCAGCCGGCGCACACCCGATATTCCTTCTTTTGCGGAGGCCCCATGGCCAAGATTGCGTTTCACCCCAAGCTTCTCGACACCCTGCCGGGTTATGACGGCACCCAATTCAGCCGCGATGCGTCCGCCGGCCTGACGGTCGGCGTCCTCGCCCTGCCCCTTGCGATGGCCTTCGCCATCGCCTCGGGCATGTCCCCCACCGCCGGCATCTGGACGGCCATCGTCGCCGGCTTCCTGATCTCCGCCCTCGGTGGTTCCCGCGTGCAGATCGGCGGGCCGACCGGCGCCTTCATCCCGATCATCTACGGCATCGTCGCCGACTACGGCGTGCAGAACCTGCTCGTCGCCACGATGCTGGCCGGCGCAATCCTCGTTGCGATGGGCGCGTTCCGCCTCGGCAACCTGATCCGCTTCATTCCCAAGACGGTGGTGATCGGCTTCACCAACGGCATCGCGGTGGTGATCTTCCTCGCCCAGATCAAGGACTTCCTCGGCCTGCGCGTCGAGCACATGCCCGGCGAGTTCTTCGGCAAGGTGGAAGCGTTGGCGGCCAACCTGCACACCATCGATATCCCGACCGTCGCCCTGTCGATCACCTCGCTCGTCGTGCTGCTGTCATGGAACCGGCTGGCCAAACGCTTCACGCTGCTGGCCCGCATGCCTGGCCCGCTGGGCGTACTGGTCGTCGCGACCGTTGCCAACGCGCTGCTGCACTTGCCGGTGGAGACCATCGGTAGCCGCTTCAACGGCATCCCGCAGGATCTGCCCGCCTTCGCACTGCCCGAGCTGTCGCTACCCATCCTCGGCAAGCTGATCTCGCCGGCCCTGACCATCGCCCTGCTCGGCGCCATCGAATCCCTGCTGTCAGCACGCGTCGCGGATGGCTCCATCGACGACCGCCACGACCCCAACCAGGAACTGATCGCCCAAGGCATCGCCAACATCGCCGCACCGCTGTTCGGCGGCTTCGCCGCCACAGGCGCCATCGCCCGCACCGCCACCAACGTACGCACCGGTGGCCGCAGCCCCGTGGCCGGCATGGTGCATGCGCTGGTATTGCTGGCCGTCGTGCTGGTGCTGGCCCCGTTCGCCAAGCACATTCCGCTGGCCACCCTGTCGGCGATCGTCGTCGTGGTGTCGATCAACATGGGCGAATGGCACGAGTTCCGCGGGCTGGGGCGCTTCTCGCTGAATTACCGGGCCATCCTGCTCAGCACCTTCTTCGTCACCGTGGTCTTCGACCTGACGCTGGCGGTTGAGCTCGGCATGGTGCTGGCCAGCCTGGCCTTCATCTACCGCATGTCGGACCTGACCCGCGTCGAACGCCGGCCCCTCGGCGAACTGGCAATGCTGCCGCAGTTCCTCTATCCGGACGGCACGCCGCGGGTGGTCGCCTATTCCCTGTACGGTTCCCTGTTCTTTGGCGCGATCCACAAGCTGGAAACCCTGCTGGCGCCGAGCGAGCGGCATCCGGAAATCGTCATCCTCGAAATGCAGCACCTGGTCAGCCTCGACACCACCGGTCTGGAAGGCCTCGAGAGCCTGTGCAAGAACCTGCACAAACGGGGCTGTGCGCTTATCCTGTGTAACCTCAATACACAGCCCGGCTCGCTTATCGAGCGCTCCGGCTTCGCCGACGAGGTTGGCCCCAACAATATCTGCAGCGACCTGTACGGTGCCCTCGCCCGCTCCAGGGAACTCCTCCCGAGGTTCATGGATGAAGACAACATCTGACCCCATCGCCCGCCTCTTGCGCATCCACGGTATCGTGCAGGGCGTCGGCTACCGCAACGCGCTGCACACCCAGGCGCGGCAACTAGGCCTTGCCGGCTGGGTGCGCAACCGCAGCGACGGCACTGTCGAAGCCCTGATCGCCGGCCCGGCTGCGGCCCTCGACACGATCACCGAATGGGCCCGGCGCGGCCCGCCGGCCGCCCGCGTCAGCAAGGTGGAATGGGAAAGCACCTCACCACCCGAAAGCCTCGGCTTCATGCGCGCCGACACGCTCTGAGCCATGCCGGCGGCGTGCCTGGCGACAAATGGCGTTAGAATGTGCCAGTCGTCATCCCCCACCCGACTTCAAGACGTCTCCTCCTACCGTGGCCCTGCCTTCCACTCCAGAAGACGCCGGCAGTCTCGATTTCTCGACCGCCCTGTTCGAGCGCTTTCCGACCCTGATCTGGCGATCCGGCGTCGATGCCAAATGCAGCTATTTCAACCAGACCTGGCTGGATTTCACCGGCCGCACGCTCGAAGACGAGCTGGGCGACGGTTGGACCATCGGGATCCACCCAGAGGATTTCGACCGCAGCATCGGCACCTATCTCGAACACTTTGCGGTACAAACGCCTTTCGAGATGGAGTACCGGCTGCGCCGCCACGACGGTAACTACCGCTGGATCATCAACACGGGCCGTCCGGTCTTCGACGGAAACGGCGAATTCAACGGCTACATCGCCTCCGGCCTGGACATCACCGACCGGCGCAACACCGAAGCTGAGCTACGCGAGCGCGAAGAGAGCATGCGCACCCTGCTCGCCTCAATGGGTGAAGGGGTGATCCTGCGCGACGCCCACGGCAAGGTACTGCTGCACAACACCAGCGCAGAGAAGATCTTCGGCCTCAGCCCCGCGGAAATGCAAACCTGGGAACTCAACCAGGACAGCGGCCTGGTGCGTTACCTCAACGAGGACGGTGGACCTGCCGAGCTCCCCCAGATCCCTTCCATGCGGGCACTGGCCAGCGGGCAGGCCCAGGCCGGCCCCCTCGGCGTGGAACGGCGGGATGGCAGCCTGCGCTGGGTGTGGGTCAATTCGGTCCCGCTCTATGAGGACGACAGCGACACGCCACGCGGCGTCATCACCACCATCGCTGACATCACCGCTCGACGGGAGAGCGAGGAACAGCTCCGTCTGGCCTGGACGGTGTTCCGCAACAGCGTCGAGGCGATCATCGTCACTGACGCCAGCCAGCACATTCTGTCGGTCAACAAGGCCTTCACTGAAGTAACCGGCTACAGTGCTGAAGAAGCCATCGGCCAGACGCCGAAACTGCTCAAGTCCGGCCACCACGATCCGGCCTTCTACGAAGCCATGTGGGCGGAGATTGAGGAGCACGGTTTCTGGCAGGGGGAAATCAACGACCGCCGCAAGAACGGCACGCTCTATCCGTCGGCCCTGTCGATCAGCGCCGTGCGGGACAACGCCGGGCGGATCAGCCATTACGTGGCCGTATTTTCCGACATCACCGAACGCAAGGCCTCGGAGGCGCGCATTGCTTTCCTGGCACAGCACGACGCGCTGACCGGCCTCCCCAATCGAACGCTACTCCACGATCGCCTCGAACAGGCCCTTGCCAACGCGGTACGGCGGCAGAAGCGGATCGCCCTGCTGTTCCTCGACCTGGACCGCTTCAAGACCATCAACGACTCCCTCGGCCACATGATGGGAGATCAGTTGCTGCAAGGCGTCGCCCTGCGCTTGTCGGCCTGCGTCCGCGAGACCGACACTGTCAGCCGCCAGGGCGGCGACGAGTTCCTGATCGTCCTCACCGACGTGGAGGTCCCGGCCGACGCCGCCCGCGTCGCCGAGAAGATCCTCGACCGCCTGCGCGAGCCCTTCGAGATCGACACCCAGCAGCTCGGCACCTCGTTCTCCATCGGCATCGCCCTTTATCCGGAAGACGGCATCAACGTCGAGAGCCTGATGAAGAACGCCGACACGGCGATGTATCACGCCAAAGAAAACGGACGGAACACCTATCGCTTCTTCGACGAGGTGATGAACGTCAATGCGCTGGAACGCCTGCACCTGGAAAACGCCCTACGGCGCGCCCTTGAGAACAACGAATTTCAGCTCTATTACCAGCCCCAGGTGGACCTCGCGACGGGCCGCATTATTGGCATGGAGGCCCTGCTGCGCTGGTTCAGCGGCGCGCTGGGCGGCGTGCCACCGACCCGCTTCATCCCGCTGGCCGAGGAGTGCGGCCTGATCGTCCCGATCGGCCGCTGGGTGCTGCACGAAGCCTGCCGCCAGGCACGCCGCTGGCAGGATGCCGGCTTCCCGCCCATGCCGGTGGCCGTCAACCTGTCGGCGCTGCAGTTCCGTCGCGAAGACATCGTCGCCACTGTCCGCGACGTACTCGACGCCAGTGGACTGGACGGCCAGTGGCTGGAGCTGGAACTCACCGAATCCCTGTTGATGCAGTCCGGTAGCGCCGTCGAGGACATACTGGCGCGCCTGAAGGGTCTGGGCATCCGCATGTCCATCGATGACTTCGGCACCGGCTATTCCAGCTTGGCCTACCTGAAACGCTTTCCGGTGGACCGCCTGAAGATCGATCAGAGCTTCGTGCGCGATCTGAACGAGGACCCGGACGATGCGGTGCTCGTGCGGACCATCATCCAGCTCGGCCGCAACCTGCGCCTGGAAGTGATCGCCGAGGGCACCGAGACGCCGGAGCAGATGGAGTTCCTCCGCCAGGAAGGCTGCACCGCGGCGCAGGGTTACCTGTTCAGCCCACCCCTGCCGGCCGATGCCATCACCGGCCTGCTGCACATCGGCACGCTGCCGGCGGCACCGTTCACGACAGATTGAACAACCCGGTCATCGCCGACAGGTAGGCCGTGGCGGCGGGCTCTGTCTCCGCTGGCGCCCAGCGCCCCCATTCGGCGTCGCTCAGCGGCACATAGGGCCCCGCCTTGGCTTCGGCAAAGACCGTCCCGCTCTCCAGCGCCACGATGGCATGCCACACACCGGGCGGCACGTCACAGCCCGGAAGCGCGCCACAGGCCCGGATGACCTGCGTATCTGTAACGGCACCGCCGGCATCGAAAGTCAGCACGCCCAGGCTGCCGCGCAGCAGGATCAGGGTTTCCGCCTTGTCGGGATCCAGATGGCAATGGGGGCGCACATAGGAATCCGGCTCCATCGCCACCAGCAGGCGCTGGGCCGGCGCGCCCAGATCGGTGTGCAGGTTGTGGTGGGCACGGCGGCGCGGCACCGTACGCGCCTGCGCCACCAGCCCGTCGAGCAGGGCTACATCGAAGAAGTGGATGCCCATGCCTGTCAGCTGTACAGCACTTCGACGGCCTCCGGCGGCAGCCAGTCGCGCAGGCTCTCCAGCAGGCTGTCGTCCGGGCGCACCCGCCAGCCCGGCCCGAAGGGCACGTCGCCTTCGGCGTTGGCATTGCGGTAGCGCACACGGATCGGGCATTCCCCTTCGCGGAACGGTTGCAGCAGGCTGGCCAGGCGTTCCGCGGCGGCCACCGCCCCGCCGGCTTCGCCGACCTCGCCATTGAGCCGGAGTTGCAGCGCCTTGGCAAAACGGCCACGGGCCTCGCCGAGCGTAAGCAGCTTGTCGGCAACGATGCGCAGGCCACCCGAGAAGTCGTCGTTGCTGACCTTGGCCTCGACCACCAGCACCTCATCCACGACGATGCGCTGGCGGTTGTTGTCGAAGACCTCGGAGAACACCGACACCTCCCGCGGCGTGGTGCCGTCGTCGAGCAGCACGAAGGCGATCTTGCCGCGGGCGGTCATCTTGGCACGCACCTCCATCACCACGCCGGCCATCGTGATCAGCTCCTTGCTCGGCTCGACCTGGGACAGCGGGCGCCGCACGAATCGCCGCACCTCTTCCTTGAAGGCGTTGAACGGATGGCCGGACAGGAAGAAGCCGATCGCCAGCTTCTCTTCCTTCAGCTTCTCCCGCTCGCCCCACGGCCGCACCTTGACGTAATCCACCATCGGCGCAGCGGCCTCGCCGGGCACGTCGAAGAGCCCGCTCTGCAGCGCATTGGCGGCGATCTGCTCGGCTGCCTCCATGGCGATGCCGACGCTGGCCAGCAGCGTGTGGCGATCCACTGGCTGGGTCGGCGCGATGGTGTCGAAGGCGCCTGCGCGGATCAGCGCCTCGATGACACGGCGGTTGGCCATGCGCTTGTCCACGCGGCAGGTGAAGTCGAACAGGTCCTTGAACGGGCCGCCGGACTCGCGGGCCGCCAGGATTGCCCGCACCGCCGGTTCGCCGACGCCCTTCACCGCCCCCAGGCCATACCGGATAGTCTTGGAGTCGGTGGGTACGAAGCGGTAGTCGGACGCGTTCACGTCCGGCGGCAGCACGGTGATGTGGTTGGCGATCGTGTCTTCGTAGAAGATCTTGATCGTATCGGTGTTGTCCAGGTCGGCCGACATGGTGGCGGCCATGAAGGCCGCGCAGTGGTAGGCCTTGAGCCAGGCGGTGTGGTAGGTGACCACCGCGTAGGCGGCCGTGTGCGACTTGTTGAAGCCGTACTCGGCAAACTTGGTCATCAAGTCGAAAAGCTGCTCGGCCAGCGCCGGGTCGTAGCCCAGCTTCTTGGCGCCGTCGGCAATCGTCTCCCGGTGCTTGGCCATCTCCTCGGGCTTCTTCTTGCCCATCGCACGGCGCAGCATGTCTGCGCCACCGAGGGTGTAGCCGCCGATGATCTGGGAGATCTGCATCACCTGTTCCTGATACACGATCACCCCGTAGGTGGGTTCCAGGCAGGCTTTCAGGTCCGGGTGGAAATAGTCGATCTCCTGCTGGCCTTTTTTCCGCAGGATGAAGTCGTCCACCATGCCGGAGCCCAGCGGGCCCGGACGGTAGAGGGCCAGCACGGCGATGATGTCTTCGAAACGGTCGGGCGCCAGCTTTTTGAGCAGCTTCTTCATCCCGTCCGATTCCACCTGGAAGATCGCGGTGGTGTTGGCGTCGCGGAGGATCTGGTAGGCGGCCTGGTCTTCGAAACCCAGGCTCATCAGGTCGAGCCGCTTGCCGGTCAGGCGCGCCACGTAGTCCAGCGCCAGCTCGATGATGGTGAGGTTGCGCAGGCCAAGGAAGTCGAACTTCACGAGGCCGACGCCTTCCACGTCGTCCTTGTCGAACTGGGACACCGGAGTGGCGTCCTCACCGTCGGCAATGTACAGCGGGCAGAAGTCGGTCAGCTTGCCGGGAGCGATCAGCACGCCGCCGGCGTGCATGCCGACGCCGCGGGTCAGACCTTCGAGCGGCTCGGCGAGGCTCCACAGCTCCTGGATCGACTCACCGTCGTTGCCATCGGCCATTAGCTCGTTGATCTGCGGCTCCTGCTCGCGGGCATCCGCCAGCGACAGGGGCTTGTTCTGCACCACCGGGATCAGCTTGGACAGGCGGTCGCACAGGCCGTAAGGCAGGTCGAGCACACGGCCCACGTCGCGCACCACGGCCTTGGAGGCCATCGTGCCGAAGGTGGCGATCTGGCTCACCGCGTCCTTTCCGTAGCGCTCGCGCACGTATTCGATGACGCGGTAGCGGTTATCCTGGCAGAAGTCGATGTCGAAGTCGGGCATCGACACACGTTCCGGGTTCAGGAAGCGCTCGAACAGCAGCGCGTATTCGAGCGGGTCCAGGTCGGTGATGCGCAGGCTGTAAGCCACTAGCGAGCCCGCGCCGGACCCCCGCCCTGGGCCGACCGGCACGCCGTTCTGCTTGGCCCAGTTGATGAAGTCCGCCACGATCAGGAAGTAGCCTGGGAAGCCCATCTGCACGATGGTGTCGGTCTCGAACTTCAGGCGTTCCTCGTAGCGCTGGCGCTGGGATTCGCGGACGGCCTCGTCCGGGTACAACTCGCCCAGACGCACCTCCAGGCCCGCCTTGGCCTCGGCGATCAGGTAGTCGTCGAGGGTCATGCCCTCTGGCGTCGGGAACAGGGGCAGGAAGTTCTTGCCGAGCTGGATCGTAAGTGAGCAGCGCCGGGCGATCTCGATGCTGTTCTCTAGGGCCTCGGGGATGTCGGCGAAGAGCTCGCACATCTCCGCCTGGGTCTTGAAGTACTGCTGCTCGGTGAAGTCCCGTGGGCGCCGCTTGTCGGCCAGCACGTTGCCTTGGGAGATGCACACCCGCGCCTCGTGGGCCTTGAAGTCCTCGGGCTTGGTGAACTGGATGGGGTGCGTGGCGACCACCGGCAGGTCGAGGCTGGAGGCGATCTGCAGGGCCTCGCGTATGTAGGTCTCGGTACCCGGATGGCCAGCGCGCTGGATCTCGATGTAGAAGCCGCCGGGGAAGCGGCGCGCCCAGTCGGCGGCCAGCTGTTCGGCAAGGCGGGTGTTGCCGTTGGCCAGAGCATGGCCGACGTCGCCATCCTTCGCGCCGGACAGGCACAGCAAGTCGCTGGCGCTTTCGGCGGTCAGCCATTCGCGGCGGATCTCGGCGCGGCCGCGGTACTTGTTTTCCATGTAGGCCAGGGTCAGCAGCTCGCACAGCTGGCCGTAGCCCTTGCGGTTCTTGCAGATCAGCAGCACGCGGCTGGGCTTGTCCCGGTCCACGTCGTTGGCGATCCAGGCATCCACGCCGCATACCGGCTTGATGCCCTTGCCGCGGGCGCCCTTGTAGAACTTGACCATGCCAAACAGGTTGGCGAGGTCGGAAATGCCCAGCGCCGGCATGCCGTCGGCGACGGCGCGGGCAATGGCGTGGTCCACCTGCACGATCCCGTCGGAGATCGAATACTCGGTATGGAGGCGCAGGTGGATGAAGCGGGGGGAGTGAGTCTCAGGCATCCCGCGATTTTACCCGTCCGACGGGAGCGGGATCACTCCTTGGCCGAGATTTCTCCGTCAGCTCCCAGACGGCTGACCAGCAGTTGGTCAATGCGGTGGTTGTCCACGTCAAGCACCTCGAAGCGGTAACCTGCAAAGTCCACACGGTCGGTACGGCGCGGGATCTTGCGCAGGTGGTACATCATGAAGCCGGCGATGGTCTCGTAGTGCTCGCTGCCGTCCTCATCGTCGATGTCGAGCACGCGCATCACGTCGCTGGCAGCCGTTGCCCCATCCACCAGCCAGGAGTGCTCGTCCCGGCGCAGGATCTGCTCCTCCTGCACCTGGTCCACGTCGTCGCCGACCAGCGCGCGGATGATGTCGTTAAGGGTAATCACGCCAACCACCAGCGCGTACTCGTTGATGACCACAGCAAAATCCTCGCGGGCCTCGCGCAGACGTTCCAGCACCTCGGCCAGCGTCAGCGTATCAGGCAGTGCCAGCAGCGGGTTGATCGGCGCGTCGGCCTTCATCGACAGGGACTGGCCGGCCAGCACGCGGTTGAGCAAATCCTTGGCATCCACGTAGCCAACCACGTGGTCGATGTCACCGTCGCAAACGGGGAAACGGTTGAACGGCCGGCTCGTGATCTTCTGGCGGATGCTCTCCTCGCTCTCCTGTAGCGTGAAGAAGACCACGCTGTCACGGGTCGTCATCGCCGACGGCGCACTGCGTGCGTCCAGGCCGAACACGTTCTCGATCAGCGCATGTTCCTGCTCGGCAAGCACGCCGGCGTCAGCACCGGCCTGCACCACAGCGATGATCTCATCCGGCGTCACCGTCTCGTTGCGCGTCGTCGGCACGCCCAGCAGGCGGAACAGCAGGTCCGCCGCCGAGTTATAGAACCACAGCAAAGGCCGCAGCCAGCGGATCAGCAGGCTCATCGGCCCCGACACGGTCATGGCCAACCGCTCCGGCGAAGCCATACCGAGTCGCTTGGGCATCAGGTCGGCGAACAGGATGAACAGGGACGTCACCCCCGTGAAGGACAGCGCAAAAGCGACGGTTTCCAGATAGGCGTCCGGCAGCAATGGGGTCAGCACCGTCGTCAGCCACGGGGAGAACACCCCTTCGCCGACGATGCCCCCCATGATCGCCACTGCATTGAGGCCAATCTGCACCAGCGTGAAGAAAGGCCCTGGCTGGGCCTGCAAGGCCAGCACGCGGGCGGCGGCGGCATGGCCCTCTTCTGCCAGCACCGACAGGCGCGCCGGACGCGAGGCCGCAATGGAAATCTCGGACACCGCAAAGAAGGCGCTGATCGCCACCAGCACGCCGATCAGCAGAAGATTTTCAAGCAGGTCCATGCTCATGGGTCTCCATCCGGCTTTACTGCCCCGGCTCTTCCACCGACTTGCGCAGACGCATCTGCAACAGAATTGAATCAGCCTCCTGCTGCAGATTGCGCGAACGCTCGATCCATTCAGCGTCTCGGGTCTGTAGCGCCTGGAGCAAGGCCTTCAGCGCATCGCGCCGGGCCGTCGCGTACTGGATCAGCTCATTCCGTTGCCATTCGCGGGGGGGAGGCGCCATGCGCCACGACAGTTGCAGTACCTGCCGGTCCCAACGGGGAATCAACTCCCGTTCAAGGACCTCTAGCGCCGCCACCTCGGTCATCCGGTGAGCCCGCACGGCCTCCAGAAGCTGAGTCTGCTCCCGTTGCAGGTCCTGCTCTTCGATGGCAAAGCGCTGAACGGTCTGCTGATACAGCGTATCCACCTCCCGTTCATGGGCGACATCAGGAGTCGCACGCCACATGCCTACCCCGATGAGCACGACGGCCCCCCCCCCCGCCAGCGCGCGCCAAGTCAACCAGCGGACCGGCAACTGGGAAAACACCGGCTCAGCCAGTGCCGCCCCCAGAATCAGGCCACCGAGCAATCCCCCCAGGTGCGCTGCATTGTCGATACCCGCAATGGCAAAGCCGGCGAACAGGGAATAGCCGAGAAACCCAAGCGTCCCCGAACGCATCTCGCGGAACACCTCGACCGGCACCGAGCCCCGCTGGACCGTCAGGTAGGCCAGCAGCGCGCCATACACCCCGAAGATTGCGCCCGATGCACCGATGCTCACCGCGCCCTGCCGCCACCACAAGCTGGCCACATTGCCGAGCAGGCCCGCCCCCAGATACACCACCATGAACCCGGCCCGCCCGAACAGCCGCTCAACGACCTGCCCGGCTTGGTAAAGGGCGAACATGTTGAGCCCAACGTGGAGCAGTCCGCCATGCAGGAACAGGGCCGTCAGCAAACGCCAGCTCTCGCCATCCTGGGTCCGCAGCGCAAAATTACCGCCGACGCGGATCAACAGTTCGGAAGGAATGTGCAGCGGACTCATGGACACCGCCGCCAGCCCGACAAAAACCAGGATGTTGACCGCCACCAGGGCATATGTGACGGTCGCACGCGGCACCCGTACAAACAGCAGGTCGATGAAATTATCGTAATTCAAGGCGCGACAATGGCTTGGCAGAACGGTGCCGCCGATTATACGCAAGCCGGTCGCCTCGTCCGCCGAGGCCGGGACATGGCGCTCATCCGCGACAGATTCCTCGTTTGGGTATCGCTGCAATCACCCAATCCGGGGCTCTGCGCTAATATGCCGACTCAAGCTGGTTGGCTCTGGATACCCATGATCCACGTTCTCAAACACGTCGAATCCATCACACAACATCGCGACCGTACCTTGCTGGAGTTGGGCGTCGCATCGGCCCTGTTCGAACTGGTCAAAGCGCTGGAGGTCAATCTCTACAAAGTCACCGAGCATGGCAACGACAACTTCCTGACTCAGGTCGTACACGTGGCCCCCGAAGGCGTGCACTATGTTCAGGAAGCACTCGACGACGTCGCGGAGACGATGCCGGTTTCCCAACGGCCGGAAATGGCAGCCTGCGTCGAACAGAACCACATCGTGCTTCGCCACCTGGAAGTCACGGGCCAATACCTGCACTGTTTCCCCATCCTGGCCGAACGTCGGGTACTGGGCGTACTGGAAGTAGTCTGCAACACCCAGCTCAGCGAGGAGAATCTCGGCACGGCGGAGGGCTTTCTCGGGTTGTACCGCAACTACATGAGCCTGCTGGACTACAGTGAGCGGGACACGCTTACCGGCCTGCTCAACCGCAAGACCTTCGACGAAAACCTGGGAAAAATCCTCAATGCGCTGGCCGTTCAGCGTGCCGCCTCGATGAATGACAGCCCGATGCGGCTGCGTCAACAGGACGACGGCACCCACTGGCTGGCAGTGCTGGACGTGGACCACTTCAAGCGCATCAACGACCAGTTCGGCCACTTGTACGGAGACGAGGTACTCCTGCTGCTGGCCCGCCTGATGCGGGACAGCTTCCGTCACCAGGATCGTCTGTTCCGCTTCGGCGGCGAAGAGTTTGTCGTCGTACTGAGAGCCAGCAACGAAAGCGAGGTCGCTCAGGCCCTCGAACGGCTGCGTGAAACGGTCGAGCACTATCCGTTTCCTCAGGTCGGACAGGTCACCATCAGCATGGGCTATACCTACATTCGCTCCCAGGACACCATCCCGGAAATCGTCGGGCGGGCAGACGAAGCACTCTACTTTGCCAAGGAAAACGGCCGCAACCGGACGGCCTGCTACGAAACCTTGCTGGCCGATGGACTCATCGCCCTCCGCGAGCAACCGAGCGGCAGCATGGAACTGTTCTGAACGCCCGGATCCGCCACATCTCCCGACCAACCAACCTCCACCGGCGGAAACCCAGCCCCCTGCAGCAGACTACACCCAGTGGATGAGCGCTCCTTCACTTGGTGGCCGCCAAGGCCGGCAGGTCCTTCAGAGCCTGCTTGCGCTCCTCGTCGGCAGCAAACATAAGCGCCTTCTGCTCCGGAGTCAGCTGAACTTTCAGGACATACTCCAACGAGCTGTAGATCCGTGCCATGCGCTCCGTAAGCCGCCCCTTGGCGGGAATTGCACGTATCACCTGCTCACGGCTCGCCCCTGAAATCGTCATCAACTTCTGGATGAAAGTCTCGTCGATACGGCGGGTCTCCGCCTGCAGGTAAGCCATCTGCACCGGCGTCAGCACTACGACTGGCGCAGGAGGAGCGGCAAGGACGGCGGGCCCAGATGCCAGCAGACTCACGACGACGAGCCCGGCACGGAAGAAGAAAACTGTCATGTTCACGGAATCAGAACGGTGGAGCCCGTCGTCCGTCGCGCCTCCAGCTCACGGTGGGCCGTGGCTGCATCGCACAACGGATAACGCTGGTTGATGTTGATACGGACCTGGCCCGACGCCACGATACCGAACAGTTCGTCCGCCATCGCCAGCAGGTCTTCACGGCGGGCCGTATAGGTGAACAGCGTCGGCCGGGTCAGGAACAGGGACCCCATCCTGGCCAACAGTCCGGGATCGAAGGGCTCGACCGGGCCGGAGGCGTTGCCGAAGCTCACCATCATGCCCAGGGGTCGCAGGCAGGCCAGGGAGTCCAGAAAGGTGTCCTTGCCAATCGAGTCGTACACCACATGGACGCCAGCACCGCCGGTCAGCACCCGCACACGCTCGGAAACCTTTTCGCGTGTAGACACGATGACGTGGTCGCAACCGTGTCGACTGGCCAGCTCGGCCTTCTCGTCCGAACTGACAGTGCCGATCACCGTTGCACCGAGGGCCTTTGCCCACTGGCAGACGATCAGGCCGACACCGCCAGCCGCGGCATGGATCAGGATGGTCTCGCCGGGCTGGACCCGGTAGGTGCGGCGCAGCAGATACTGGGCGGTGAGGCCTTGCAGCATCATCGCCGCCCCCTGCTCGAAGGACAGGCTGTCAGGCAGCTTCACGAGATGAGGGGCCTCGATGTTGCGAAGCTCCGCGTAGGCCCCGAGCGGACCGCCCGCATACGCAACCCGGTCTCCCGTCTGGAATTCGGTGACGCCCTCCCCGACCGCCTCGACGACGCCGGCTGCCTCCTGCCCCAGACCGGACGGCAGCGGCAGCGGATAAAGGCCGGAGCGGTGATAGGTATCGATGTAATTGAGGCCGACCGCATGATGGCGGACCTGCACCTCGCCCGCTGCGGGCGGCGGCACATCGACCTCTACCCACTGCAGAACCTCGGGGCCGCCGGTACGCTCGAAACGGATCAGATGGGACATGCTGCACCTCGCACAGGCATCAGTTGTAACTGAATTGTACCGGAGGCGCATAAGCATCGTGATCCCGGAGGACGAATGAATTCGCCCCTACGTGGCAAGCCACAGTAGGGGCGTTCATGCATCCATCCCTGGCGTTGCGGAGAGGCGGAACCGCCCCCGCCGCAACGGCGGCGCTGACTCAGACCGACTTTTCGGCGCGCTGCTCGAGGGCATCCACGACGGCCAGGGCCGTCATGTTGACCAGGCGGCGCACGGAGGCCGACGGGGTCAGGATGTGCACCGCACGGGCCGCACCGAGAAGGATCGGGCCAACCGACACGCCCTCGCCATGAGCCACCTTCAGCAGGTTGAAGGCGATGTTGGCAGCATCCAGGTTGGGCATCACCAGCAGGTTGGCTTCACCGGTGAGGGTGGAGTCCGGGTGCAGGCGGTCGCGGATCTCGGCGGACAGTGCGGAGTCGCCGTGCATCTCGCCGTCGCACTGCAATTCCGGCGCCTTGTCGCGCAGGATGTCGCGGGCCGCGCGCATCTTGAGGGACGAGGTACTGCGGGCGCTGCCGAAGTTGGAGTGGGACAGCAGGGCCACCTTCGGCTCGATGCCGAAGCGCTTCATCTCCTCGGCCGCCATCAGGGAGATCTCGGAAATGTCCTCGGCGCTCGGCAGTTCGTTCACGTAGGTGTCGGCAATCGCCAGAATGCGCTTGGGCAGCAGCAGCATGTTCATCGCAGCGAACAGCTTGGCGCCCGGCTTCAGGCCGATCAGATTTTCCACGTGGCGGTAGTGGTGGTCGTAGGAACCGGTGGTGCCGCACACCAGCGCATCGGCGTCGCCACGGCGCAGCAGCATGCAGCCGATCAGCGTGGAGTCGCTGCGCAGGGCCTCGCGGGCGGAATCCGGCGTCACGCCGTCGCGGCCCATCAGGCGGTAATACTCCTGCCACAGCTCGCGGTAGCGCGGGTCGGATTCGACGTTCACCACGTCGAAGTCACGGCCGGCCTGCAGGTTGAGGCCGAACTTCTCGATGCGCATGTCGATGACCGCCGGACGGCCGATGAGGATAGGACGGGCCAGGTGTTCGTCGACCACGGCACGCACCGCGCGCAGCACGCGCTCGCTCTCTCCTTCCGCGTAGAGCACGCGCTTCTGCTCGACGGGAACCGCCTTGGCAGTGGTGAACACCGGCTTCATGATGATGCCGGACTGGTACACGAACTCGTTGAGGCTCTGGACGTAGGCGTCCATGTCGATCTGGCGGGTCGCCACGCCAGAGTCGATGGCGGCCTGGGCCACAGCCGGCGCGATCTTGACGATCAGGCGCGGATCGAAGGGCTTCGGAATCAGGTAGTTCGGGCCGAAGTTGAGGTCGGCACCACCGTAAGCCTGAGCCACCACGTCGGACTGCTCGGCCTCGGCCAGCTCGGCGATGGCCTTCACGCAGGCCAGCTTCATCTCTTCGTTGATCTTGGTGGCGCCGGCATCCAGCGCACCACGGAAGATGAAGGGGAAGCACAGCACGTTATTGACCTGGTTCGGGTAGTCCGAACGGCCAGTGGCGATGATCGCGTCGGGACGGACTTCCTTGGCCAGCTCCGGCAGGATTTCCGGGGTCGGGTTGGCCAGCGCGAAGATCAGCGGCGTGGCGGCCATGGTCTTGACCATGTCCTGCTTCAGCACGCCGGCCGTGGACAGGCCCAGGAACACGTCGGCGCCGACCATCGCGTCGGCCAGCGTACGGTATTCGGTGTTCTGCGCGTAGCGGGCCTTATTGGCTTCCATTTTCTCGTCGCGGCCGACGTAGATCACGCCCTTCGAGTCACAGACGTAGACGTTCTCGCGCTTGATGCCGAGGCCGCACCACAGGTCCAGACAGGCGATGGCTGCGGCGCCGGCGCCAGAACACACCACCTTGACCTCGTCGATCTTCTTGCCGACCACCTTCAGGCCGTTGAGCATGGCCGCGGCGGAAATGATCGCGGTGCCGTGCTGATCATCGTGGAAGACCGGGATGTTCATCCGCTCGCGCAACTTCTGCTCGATGTAGAAACACTCCGGCGCCTTGATGTCCTCCAGGTTCACGCCACCAAGCGTCGGCTCGAGGGCCGCGATCATGTCGATCAGCTTGTCCGGGTCGTTTTCGGCCAGCTCGATGTCGAAAACATCGATGTTGGCGAACTTCTTGAACAGACAGCCCTTGCCTTCCATCACCGGCTTGGCGGCCAGCGGGCCGATATTGCCGAGGCCCAGCACCGCGGTACCGTTGGTGATCACCGCCACCAGGTTGCCCCGGGAGGTGTATTCCTGCGCGTCGGCCGGATCGGCCACGATCGCATCACAGGCAGCCGCCACGCCGGGCGAATAAGCCAGCGCCAAATCGCGCTGGTTGGTCAGGCCCTTGGTGGGCACCACTGCGATCTTGCCGCGGGTCGGTGCGCGGTGGTACTCGAGGGCGGCGGCAATGAAATCCTTATCCATGTTCTCTCTTCTCTCAATACGGGTATATCGCTTCCGTCCCCGAAACCGAAATCAGGTCGGCAACGGCGGCAGCGAAAGCGATATGTGCCGGAAGTCTGAAATATGTGGAGCCCGGATCGGGCACGAGTCTTATATATGACAGCCGGGCGCCGGGATCGCCGGAAGCTCGACTGGAGCTGGCATGCCGGGAGGTGGCATACCCGCTACGTCTTGTTTGCCGGGATTTTAACCGAGCAAGCGCGATTACGCACCTTCGGTAAATACGGACTCCCCCCGATTGCGTGGCACAATCGCACCCGCCTGAAAATGCACGGACAGACAAACAGAGGAACGAAGATGCGACGCGTGGTGTTCAATCAGAAAGGTGGCGTAGGCAAGTCCACCATCACCTGCAACCTGGCGGCGATCAGCGCCCAGCAAGGCCTGCGCACGCTGGTCGTGGACCTGGACCCGCAGGGCAACTCCACCCACTACCTGCTCGGCGACGCCTCCGACAACGCGGATGACACCCTCGCCGGCCTGTTCGAGCAGACCCTGTCCTTCAAGTTCAGCCCCAAGAAGACCGCCGAGTTCGTTCACCCGACGCCCTTCGACAAGCTGTCCATCCTGCCGTCGCACCCGATGCTGGAGGAACTGCAAAGCAAGCTCGAATCCCGCTACAAGATCTTCAAGCTGCGCGACGCCCTTGACGAGCTGGCCGACGACTTCGACGCGGTGTTCATCGACACCCCGCCAGCGCTCAACTTCTACACCCGCTCGGCGCTGATCGCGACGCAGCTGTGCCTGATCCCCTTCGACTGCGACGACTTCTCCCGGCGGGCGCTCTATTCGCTACTGGAGAACGTGCAGGAGATCAGGGCCGATCACAACCGCGGTCTCGAAGTGGAAGGCATCGTCGTCAACCAGTTCCAGCCCCGCGCCAGTCTGCCCCAGAAGCTGGTGCAGGAACTGATCGACGAAGGCCTGCCGATCTTCAAGACCTACCTGTCCAGCTCGATCAAGATCCGTGAAAGCCACGAGCAGGCCAAGCCGATGATCCATCTGGACCCGAAGCACAAGCTGGCCCAGGAATTCACCGCCCTCCACGCCGAACTGCGCAGCGCCTGATGCGGCCCCACATCAGGCTGGCAGGCGAACTCCGGCTATCACCGGCCGGCATTCCCGGCCGGTAAGCCTGACGCCCGATCAAACGCCGTCGAAGCGCCACTGCGGCGCATGGGCCTGCAGCCAGAACTCCAGGACCATGACGATCCACACCATTTCGCCGTAATAGCCCGGATGCTCCGGCAGACGCTTCTCGAGCACCTCCCGCAGGAATGCCGGGGACATGACGCCGCGGGCGGCGAAGGACTCCAGCGCATCGGTGGCGAGCTTGCGCAGGCCCGGATGCTTGATCGCCCAGACGCCAAAGGGCAGGCCGAAGCCGTGCTTCTTCTTGGTGATGATCTCGTCGGGCAGGAAACCGCGCAGCGCCTCCTTGAACATCCAGCGCAGCTTGAGCCCCTTGAGCTTCCACTCCGTCGGCAAGGTCAGGGAAAAGTCGAGCAGCTCGTCACTCAGTAGCGGGAAACCCACATCCAGCCCTGCCAGGCGGGTCGTTCCGACGACCTTGGGCAGATCGTTGTCGGCCAGGGTGTATTTCCAGTCGAAGGCGAGCATGTGATTCACCAGGCTGGCCCCTTCGACCTCGTTCCAGGTAGCTCGCTGCAACTGGCCGGGCCCATGCACATCGATCCCTTTGAGGAAATCCGGCGTAAACACCTTGTCCATCCCGAGGCGGATCAGCAGATTGTAGATCTCGAGTCGATCGGGCATCGGAATGGACGCCTGTTCGACGTAGCTCACGCCCTTGCGTACCAAAGGAATCCGCTTCATCCCCGGCAGCGCGGAAATGGGTTCGACGACCGCCGCACGCAAGAGCGACGGGATGGTGTTGTACCAGCCGAAGATGCGCTGCGTCGCGTAGCGGGAATTGCCACCGAATAGTTCGTCACCGCCATCGCCGGCCAGCAGCTTGGTGACCCCATCCTCGCGGGCCCGGGTCGCGCAGATCCACGCGGGCACGGCGGAGGAATTGCCGAAGGGCTGGTCGTAGGAACACGCCACCTTCGGAATGCCATCGAGCAGATCGTCGGGGGTGACGTAATACTCGTGGTGATCGGTCTTGAAATGGCGCGCCGCGATGCGCGCATATTCCATCTCGTCGTAGCCCTGGGCGTCGAAGCCCATGGAATAGGTCTTGGCCGGCTTGCCGCTGATGCGGCAGAGCATGCCGGAAACAGAGGAGCTATCGGTTCCGCCGGACAGGAAGGCGCCCGTGCCATCACCTGTGTATTCCCGCTCGACGGATGCCTGCACGATGTCCAGGAAACGCCCCTTGGCCTGTTCGAGGCTCAGGCCGGGATGCTCGTCGAAACGCGGTGTCCAGTAGCGCGCAAGCTGCAGTGCCCCGCCCTTCCAGTCCAACCGTGAGGCGGGGAGAAGGCGCCGGACCTCGTTGAAGACGGTATCCGGCGACGGAATGACGTGGAAATAGAGATAATTGAAGATCGCCTGGGTGCTCACCGTACGGCTGCGGACAGGAACGCCATTGGCCCGGTCCGACAAAGCCAGGGCGCCCTTCTCCTCCGCGTAGCACCACGGTTCGGTATCGAAACGGTCGTTGAACAAGGTGACCACATTGCGGCGGGTATCGATCAAGGCGATCGCGAAGCGCCCCCGGATATCCGCGATGGCCTCACTGCCCCGGCTGGCGAAGAGGCCCAGCCAGTGCTCTGCTGAACGGGCATCCCCTCCCGCCACGCTACGCGGACTGCCACGCACGATGCACACCAGTCCGTCGCGCTCGGCCAGAACAGCCGGACGCCGGACGCGCAAACGCCCCCCCTGCCATTCCCCCACCCACTGGTCGCCATCCTGGCGGAGCACCAGTTCGGCCGCAGGGGTGGCGGCGGTTTCAACGCGCACCTCGATCAAGGACTTGCTATCCAGTTCCGACTCCAATTCGCCGCCTCCAAATGAATTCATTCAAACAACATTCGAACAATATTGTCATTGAAATCCATTACACGGGTATCAACTTTGCCACTGCCAACATCAACCACTTGCTGCCGGCCTCGGCAAACTTGACCTGGACACGTGCGTCGTTGCCGCTCCCTTCGGCGGAAACGATGACTCCATCGCCGAAGCGCGCGTGGCGCACACTCTGGCCGATCGCCAGCCCCCCCAGGTCGCGGGACTTCTGCGGCGGGGGCGGCGGCATGCTCGGCGCGGCCGGCTTTGACGTACCGGGGTTGTAGTAGCGTGTGGACGGCTCGGACACGAAGCTGCGCCGCGGATTGGGCGGCGTCAGCCACTTCAGCAGGCCCTCGGGGATCTCCTCCAGGAAGCGCGAGCGCAGGTTGTAGCGCACCTGGCCGTGCAGCATGCGGCTCTGTGTAAAGCTCACATAGAGACGCTGGCGGGCCCGTGTCACCGCCACGTACATCAGGCGTCGCTCCTCCTCCAGCCCATCCAGTTCGAGGGCGCTGTTTTCATGGGGGAACAGACCTTCCTCCAGGCCGGACAGGAAGACCACGTCGAACTCCAGCCCCTTGGCCGCATGGACGGTCATCAGCTGCACCGCCTCCATGCCCACGTCGGCCTGGTGGTCGCCGGCTTCCAGCGAAGCATGGGCGAGGAACTCGGCCAGCGTCGAGCCGTGCTCGCCCGGCACTTCGCCCGCACCCAGCTCGGCACTGAAGTTGGCCGCCGCATTGATCAGTTCGTCCAGGTTCTCCAGGCGTTCCTGGCCTTCCTTCTCCGCCTTGTAGTGGGCGCGCAGGCCGGACAGCTCGATCACGTGATCGACCATCTCGTGCAGGCTCAGGCTGGCCGTCTCCTGGCGCAGGCGCTCGATCAGCGCCACGAACTGGGCCAGCGCCGCCCCCGGCTTGCCGCTGAGGTGCGGCACCGTCTGGTACAACGGGGTGTTCCAGGTACGCGCTGCGTCGCCGAGCACCTCCAGCGAGCGAGCACCGATGCCGCGGGTCGGGAAATTGACCACCCGCGTGAAGGCCGTGTCGTCATCCGGATTCGCAATCAGGCGCAGATAGGCCAGCGCATGCTTCACCTCCTGGCGCTCGAAGAAGCGCAGGCCGCCATACACGCGGTAAGGAATCCCGCTGGAGAACAGCTGGTGCTCCAGCACCCGCGACTGGGCGTTGGAGCGGTACAGCAGTGCGATGTCGGCACGGCTCATGCCGTCCCGCACCAGGGACTGGATCTCCTCGACGACCCAGCGCGCCTCGTCGGTATCGGTGAAAGCCTCGTAGACGCGAATCGGCTCGCCGGCACCGCGGTCGGTCCACAACTGCTTGCCGAGGCGCTTGCTGTTGTTGGCGATCAGCGCGTTGGCGGCATCGAGGATGTTGCCGTGAGAACGGTAGTTCTGCTCCAGGCGGATCACGCTGCCGACCTTGAAGTCCTTTTCGAAGTCGCGCATGTTGCCGATCTCCGCGCCGCGGAAACGGTAGATCGACTGGTCGTCGTCGCCCACACAGAACAGGCTGGCGCAGCCCTCGCGCCCATTGTCGGCGAGCAGGCTCAGCCAGCGGTACTGCAGCACGTTGGTGTCCTGGAACTCATCCACCAGGATATGGCGGAAACGCCCCTGGTAATGGCGGCGGATCGGCTCATTGCGCTCCAGCAATTCGTAGCTGCGCAGCAACAACTCGGGGAAATCCACAACTCCCTCGCGCTGGCACTGTGCCTCATACTCCATGTAAAGCTCGACCCGGCGTCGGGTGTAGTCGTCCCAGGCCTCCACCGCCGCGGGGCGCGTACCCGCCTCCTTCTGGCCGTTGATGAAGTGCTGCAGTTCCTTGGGCGGAAACTTCTCGTCGTCCACGTTGAGGGCCTTCAGCAAGCGCTTGATCGTCGCCAGCTGGTCGCCGGAATCGAGGATCTGGAACAACTGTGGCAGCCCTGCATCGCGGTAGTGGGCGCGCAGCATCCGGTTGCACAGGCCATGGAAGGTACCGATCCACATTCCGCGGGTATTGACCGGGAACATCGCCGACAGGCGGGTCAGCATCTCCTTGGCGGCCTTGTTGGTGAAGGTCACGGCCAGGATGCCCTGGGGGCTGCAGTAGCCGTTCTGCAGCAGCCAGGCGATGCGCGTGATGAGCACCCGCGTCTTGCCTGAACCAGCACCGGCCAGGATCAGCGCATGCTGGGGCTCGAGCGTGACGGCTGCGAGTTGTTCGGGATTGAGATTGTCGAGCAGCTGGGACATGGAGCGATACGAAATGCGGCGAAGGCCGCCATTCTACCGCCCGCCCGAAGCTCAACCGAGGCCCAGGTTTTTTGTGACAAATTACCTCGCCGAAAATGAAAAAAAGGCCGCGATAACTTGCAGTCGGCGTCGCAAGCACCTAAACTTGAGTTGTGCAATGCAGCAAACAAATCGTATCGAGGGCTAACAAAGCTACACAGAATCAGGGAAATGTGCCGTAAAACACCGTTTTGCAGCGCACCACAAAGCCGCCAGCGAGCGGCTGTCAGAAGTAGCCCCGCGTTGTTTGATGCTCCCCATACCGGAGTAACAGCAAATGAAGACACCCAAAACCTTACCCTGGCACGCCCGCAAGGCCGGCGTGTCCGTTGAAAGAGCAGAAGTATTGTGGCGCAAGGCGCTGCGCGAAGCCACCGCCGATACCGGCTGGGTTGGCACGTCCGAATTCTGGGGCGCCGCCGAAGGCCGCTTCCTCGAACTGCTGAAGGAAGAACAGAACACCCTCTGTACCCCGCACATGGAAACCTTCATGCGCAGCCAGCACCGCATGGGCCTCCTGCCCTTGCTGGCTGCCGAGCAAATGTTTTCTGCAATGTCCGCCAACTGGCAGCGGTTTTGCGACGAGATGAGCAAGGCAGCCTGAGCGCTGCCAGACGGCCCCCAGAGGCCGAGCCAACCGGGTTTTTCTCCCTCCTCTCCCTCGTGGAGATTGACGGCGTCTGTCGCAAGGCAGACGCCGCTTTTTTTCGGCATTCCAGCCAGCCTCCATGCCGGGCGTGGCCGGTCGAAAGCCTGCCGCGGGCTGCTGCTATAATCCGGGGCTTTGCATCTGCCCACCGGAGTTTAATGTGCTGATTTCCAACGCCTTTGCCCAGGCCGCACCGGCCGCCGGACAGGATCCCCTGTCCAGCCTCACCGGCGTCCTGCCGCTGATTTTCATGTTCGCGGTACTGTGGTTCCTGATGATCCGCCCGCAGATGAAGCGCACCAAGGAACATAAGGCCCTGCTCGAAGGTCTGCAGAAGAACGACGAAGTCCTGACCCAGGGCGGCATCGTCGGCAAGGTCGTCGCCCTCAGCGACGCCTACGTCACCGTCGAAATCGCCGCCAACACCCAGATCGTCGTGCAGAAGGGCGCCATCAGCGCCGTGCTGCCGAAGGGCACCCTGAAGTCGATCTGATCCGGCTGACGGCCGGGGCCCCACCCCGGCCGTGCTGATGCGCCGCTGCGCCACCGCGCCTGTCATCCACCCTTTCCGCCCGACCATGAACCGCTACCCCCTCTGGAAAAACCTCCTCATCGGCCTCGTGCTGCTGTGGGGTCTGATCTACACCCTGCCGAATTTCTACGGCGAGGTGCCCGCTGTCCAGGTATCCAGCGGCAAGGCCACCCTCAAGCTGGACACCGCCGCCACCCTCAAGCGCGTGGAAGAAAGCCTCGCCGCAGCCGGGCTCCAGCATGACGGCCTGTTTGCCGACCTCAACAGCGTGCGCATCCGCTTCCATGACACCGACACCCAGCTGAAGGCCAAGGACGCCGTCGAAAAGGCCTTCAACCCCGACGCCAGCGACCCGTCCTACGTCGTCGCCCTCAACCTGCTGTCGGCCAGCCCCCAGTGGCTCACCAGCATCCACGCGCTGCCCATGTACCTGGGCCTCGACCTGCGCGGCGGCGTGCACTTCCTGCTGCAGGTCGACATGAAGGGCGCCGTCACCAAGCGCCTCGACGCCACCACCGGCGACCTGCGCACCCTCCTGCGCGACAAGAACGTCCGCCACATCGGTATCACCCGTGAAGGTCAGACCGTCGTCGTGCGCTTCCGCGACACCGAGAACCAGTCCCGCGCCAAGGCCGTGATCACCGCCAACACCAACGACCTGCAACTGGTCGAAGGGCAGGATGGCGCCGACTTCAAGCTCACCGCGACCCTCACCCCGCTGGCCCAGAAGACCATCCAGGAATTCGCGATCAAGCAGAACATCAGCACCCTGCACAACCGGATCAACGAACTCGGCGTGGCCGAACCGGTGATCCAGCAGCAAGGCCTCGACCGCATCGTGGTCCAGTTGCCCGGCGTGCAGGACGTGGCCAAGGCCAAGGACATCCTTGGCCGCACCGCCACCCTCGAGATCCGCATGGTGGACGACACCCCGGGCGCCCTCGAAGCCGCCATGACCGGCAGCGTGCCGCCCGGCACCGAGCTCTACAACGAGCGCGGCGGCCGCCCGCTGCTGGTCAAGAAGCAGGTCGTGCTGACCGGCGAGCGCCTCACCGACGCCCAGCCCGGCTTCGACGGCCAGACCCACGAGCCCGCCGTGCACCTCACGCTGGATGCCGCCGGCGCGCGCATCTTCAAGGACGTGACCCGCGAGAACGTCAACAAGCGCATGGCCATCCTGCTCATTGAAAAGGGCAAGGGCGAAGTTGTCACCGCCCCGGTCATCCGCGGCGAAATCGGCGGCGGCCGCGTACAGATCTCCGGCCGCATGAGTTCCGAAGAAGCCACCGACACCGCGCTGCTGCTGCGCGCCGGCTCACTGGCCGCGCCGATGGAAATCATCGAGGAACGCACCATTGGCCCGAGCCTTGGCGCCGACAACATCAGCAAGGGCTTCCACTCCACCCTGTGGGGCTTCATCGCCATCGCCGCCTTCATGTGCATCTACTACATGCTGTTCGGCTTCGTGTCGGTGATCGCCCTGGCTTCCAACCTGCTGCTGCTGGTGGCCCTGCTGTCCCTGCTGCAGGCCACGCTGACGCTGCCCGGCATCGCCGCCATCGCCCTCACGCTGGGTATGGCGATCGACGCCAACGTGCTGATCAACGAGCGCATCCGCGAGGAACTGCGGAATGGCTCCAGCCCACAAGCTGCCATCCACGCCGGCTACGACCGCGCCTTCGACACCATTCTCGACTCCAACGTCACCACGCTGATCGCCGGCATCGCGCTGCTCATCTTCGGCTCCGGCCCGGTGCGCGGCTTCGCGGTGGTGCACTGCCTGGGCATCATGACCTCCATGTTCAGCGCCATCCTGGTCTCCCGCGGCCTGGTGAACCTGATCTACGGCAAGAAGCGCAAGCTCGAGAAACTGGCCATCGGCCAGGTCTGGAAGCCGGGCGTCTGACGCGTACAGAACACGAAACGGACACGCAAAATGGAATTCTTCCGGATCCACAAAGACATCCCCTTCATGAAGCACGCGCTGGTGTTCAACGTCATTTCGTTGATCACCTTCCTGCTGGCGGTGTTCTTCCTCGCCACCAAGGGGCTGCATTTCAGCGTCGAATTCACCGGTGGCACGCTGATGGAAGTCAGCTATAGCGAACCGCCGGCCCTCGAAAAGCTGCGCGACGCCCTGGCCAAGGAAGGCTACCAGGACGCCCAGGTACAGAACTTCGGCAGCTCCCGCGATGTGTTGATCCGCCTGCCGAACCGTGACGGCGTTGAAACCGGCAAGGTTAGCGAGAAGGTCATCGCCAGCCTCGGCGCCATCGAAGGTCCCAAGCCCGAGTTGCGCCGCGTCGAGTTCGTCGGCCCGCAGGTCGGCAAGGAACTCGCCTCCGACGGCGCCATGGCCCTGCTGCTGGTGATCGGCGGCATCGTGGTGTACCTGGCGATGCGTTTCGAATGGCGCTTCGCGGTATCAGCCATCATCGCCAACCTGCACGACGTGATCATCATTCTGGGCTTCTTCGCGCTGTTCCAGTGGGAGTTCTCTCTGCCGGTGCTGGCCGCCACCCTCGCGGTGCTCGGCTACTCGGTAAACGAGTCGGTGGTGGTCTTCGATCGGGTGCGCGAAACCTTCAAGAAGAAGCGCGGCCTCACCACCCCGCAGGTCCTCGACCACGCCATCACCAGCACCATCAGCCGGACCATCATCACCCACGGCTCCACGCAGATCATGGTGCTGTCGATGCTGGTTTTCGGCGGCGAGACCCTGTTCTACTTCTCTCTCGCGCTGACCATCGGCATCTGCTTCGGCATCTACTCCTCGGTGCTGGTCGCCAGCCCGCTGGTCATGTGGCTCGGCGTGTCCCGCGAACAGTTCATGCAGCCCAAGAAGGAAAAGCAGGAAGCCGTCGTCTGATCCACATGGATCGGAGCGTCACCCTGTGGGTGCTGGACCTCGACAGCCCCACCCAAGACTGCGCCCGTGCCTGGTCCCTGCTCGATGCGGGGGAGCAGGCACGGGCGCAGCACTTTTTGCGGGAGCGTGACCGGACACGCTTCATACTGCGTCGAGCCGGACTACGCGAGATCCTGGCGCTGCACACGGGGCTTCCGCCCCGCGCCCTGCCCTTCATCCACAGTTCTTTCGACCGCCCTTCCCTGGCCGGCATCGAGCTGGACTTCAATACTTCCTACAGCTCTGGCCTCGCCGTCGTTGCTGTCACTCGCCATGGACGGGTTGGCATCGACGTCGAGCGTCGATTGGACGAAGAACTCGATCCCGCCATACTCCAGCCCTATCTCACCCCGACCGCCTACACCGCCTTCCTCGATTGCCCACCCACCCGGCGACGGCAAGCCTTCTACGACTGGTGGGCCCGCGTGGAGGCCTTCGCCAAGGCGCGCGGGACCGGCATCGTGATGTCACCGCCACCGCCCCTCGACGGCAGCGAAGCCGACACCGCCCCCCGCTTGCTCCCCGATGACCTGGGCAGGATGCAGACTTGGCATCCGCAAAGCCTGTCCCTGGCCTCCACCCACGCAGCCAGCCTGGTGGTTTCCGACGTGGTCCGCCCGGTCCACGTCAGGCAATGGCCTGTCGCGGAGTAGTCCGGCTCGAAGTCAAGCCGGCTGCGGCAGGCGCGGCGGCATCAGGAAATCCCGCGGCTGACGACACAGGCGCTGCCACAGGCGCCGCCGCAGCTCCTTCAGGTCCGATTTCGGCAGGCTGTAGGCGCGTACGGCGGTCAGCAGCGACAACGCGAAACTTACTCCCAGATTAAGCACGAACATCACCGCCACCCCGGCGATCGCCAGCACCAGCAGACTGGTGCTGGGCTCCACGTCCAGCGCCGACGCAGCGAGGCTGAGGATGCCGGAGTTCAACGTCACGTGGCGCACATCCAGCGGAAGCCCGAAGAAGCGCCCCAGCACTGGTGTCATGCCGAGCATCAGCCCCAGGGAGATGTTGGTTGCCCAACCCGACATGTTGCGCGACACGATGCCGGCCAAGCGGATCATCCGCATGCGGCCGAAACGGTGGCCGAGGCGGTGTTCGGCAATCGCCTGCGGCAGACGGTGGTAGACCGCCCAGTTATCGACCCAGCCACCGGCCAGTGCCGCCAGGTACAGGATGCCGCCCGTCAGCGCGGCGTAAAACACCGTGCCGCTGTCCACCGGGCTCAGCGCATGGAAGACGTAATCCGCCTCGGCACGGTTCAGGTAGGAATGGCCGGTTGCCCATTGCCAGGCCGCATCGAAGGCATAGGCGCCGCAGGCCACCACGATTACGTTGGCGATGGTGGCCGCGAGCTGTGAGCGGCAGATGCAGGCGGCGTAATCGACGATGCGTTCGAGACGCGCCTCACCCTTGCTGTCGCGGATGATCGCCGCGAAGGTCGCCGCCGTCATCGCCGGTTGCTTGGTCGCCAGCATCAGGCCGAGCACCTGCAGCAGCAGGAAGCTGAGCGCGTAATTGAGGCCGGAGCCCAACCCCTCCAGGAACAAGGCCAGGCCGGCACCGGCAATCGCCATCTTCATCGCCGCGGTCGCCACGGTAAGCAGACCACCGCCGGCCGCCGCCAGCCAGATATGGCGATAGTCCTTCGGTGTCTCGGCAATGTAGTGCTCGCCGGTCTCGCCGGCCCGATCCACGATTCGCCGCTGAAGGCGGCGCAGGTTGCTACGCACCACATGCCACAGGCTGGTGCTCTCGTGGGCCGCGAAGGCCAGTTGCTGCAGCAGCGCCAGCGCCGGCGCCGGGCTCTCACGCCCGGCCTGCATCACCGCGACGATGGCCTCCAAGCGGGCCAGGCAGCGCTCCAGCACATCGAGGCCATAGACGATGTCCACGCTGATGCCTTCCGCTTCGAGGCGCGTGGAGATCACATGCATCTCGTCCCGGCAGGCGGCCACGCCGGCCGACCAGGCCTCCAGCAGCGGGCCTGGCAGACTCCCACGCTCCCACGCGCATAGCAGGTTTTCGCCACTGTCGGCCAGGCGCCGGAACGGCGAGCGGGACACCGGCCCCGGCTGGCTGCGCGTGCGCAACTTCTGGGACAGGCCCTGGCCCTGGATCCGCGCCAGCAGCAGGCGGACGCCGTCGGCCATGGCCCGCTCCAGCGCCGCCGTCATCGCCGGCTCGTCGGCCGGGAACAACAGATCGACTAGGCGCTGGAAGGACGACGGCTGCAGCCCGCGGACCAGCGTCAGGTCCCGCGTCCGCGTGTAGCTGCGGCTCATCAGGTGGCCCAGGTCGTGGTCGTCCCGCGGCGACGGAATCAGCCGCGTGGTCAGACGGTCGCCGAATTCGGACAGGAAGCCCCGGTCGCTGGGGATGCCCACTTCGCCGAACAGGTTGGCCCCGTCGGTCTCGTCGAGCATCTGGCAAAGGGCGCGGCGGACTTCCGTTGCGAGCTCCGGATGGGCGGCCAGCACGTCCATCAGCACCGCGAAACGCTGGGTGGCCGAGCCGTGGACGTCGGCGGAGTCGATATAGACGTCGTTCCACAGGGCACCGCCGGCCAACCAGCCGTTGAGGGCCCGCCACGCGTCCATACGGTCGGGAAGATCGTCGGCGATCAGCAACGCCTGCAGGTGGATGGCCAGTTTGCGCAGGTCGCGCGGCCCCTGGCGATGGTTCGGGAGCACCGCATGGACGTATGCCAGCAGCGCATCAATGGAGGGGGTCTGTGTATTCTGCATATCACGGATGGACCCGGTCCGCGATCATTGGTTCGGCAGGACGGCCTGGCGGCCGCCCTGCCCGTACGGATCAGGCGGCGGCCAGTGCCTCGCCGTAGAGGGCCGAGATCGGCGCCTCGATGATCTCGATGCCGAGGCGTGCGCAGAAGCGGCGCTCCTTGGCGGTGGGCTCCTCGATCATCGCCCAAGCGGCCGGACCGGTCGCACAGTCGTAGATGATGTCGCTCATCACCATCCGCTCGGTGTCGCGATTGAGACGCAGGCCGAGGAACAGGTAGCGCTTGCCCACCCGGCGGGCCTTCAGGAAGGGCGGAATGGAGAAGCCGCCCATCAGCTCGGTGATGTAATCCACATAGTCGGCATCGGAGGCGATGAAGTCCGGTTGCGGCCACGGCGTACCCATCGGCTTGAAGAGCACCGGCAGCGAGCTGTCCACGCCTTCGTTGCTGACTTCCGCGTACTTCTCGCCGTCGTGCTGGTACAGCCGGTAGCGGAAGGCCGTACCGGCCATGCGGGCGATGCCCACCACCAGGATGTGCGGCGTCTTGGACCACAGGCGCTGCAGCTGAGTGTCCCGGTTGATGTCGATCACGTAGTCGGGATTGAAACCGGTCAGCCAGCCGTGGAAGGCCGAGTCGGTCCATTCGTCCGAGCCGTAGGTGGCGATCAGGAACTTGTTCACCGCCGCGCGGCCGCGCTTCAGCTCGACGTTCATCGCCGCCCGCGGGAATTCGTACATCAGCCGCGGCGCCATCGGCTGGCCGTTGTTCATGGCCAGGATGAGGCTGTTGCTGTCAGCCGGGATCGGCTTGCCGGAGACCTTGTGGGTGACGTGCGAGAGCGCGCCGGCGCCCAGGTAGGGAACGATGTCGCCGGAAGCGAGGCCCGCATGCAGGCTGGCCAGGAGATCGGCAGGAATGGTCTGACTCATGGATGACTCCGTGGGGATGGAGAAAAAGGAGGGCAAACGCGGAAATCGCGGCAAGCGTCGCACCGGCCGCTTGCCGCGGCCGGCGGACAAACGAGCCGGTGCGTACGGAAATCAGGCATGCAGGGCCATTGCGGGCGGCGCGAAGGCCGCCAGCGGCAGCCCGTCCTCGGGGCCGAAGCAGGTCGGGCGGTCGTTGCACACCGTGCAGCTCGGCGCCCGGCAGGCATGCACCTCGGCCCGGTCGCAGAGCTGTTTGTAGAAGAATTTCTTCCACTTCATGTCGCCGCTATTGAGGCCGTGGAGGACCGGGAAATGGCTCTGCAGCACCTCACCGAGCATGTGGCGGGACGGCAGGCCCATGTCCTGCCACAGGTGGTTGGCCGACATGCAGGCGGTGGACACCGCGCAGGCCAGCCACAGGCTGCGGGTGTCGTCCTCGGCGCGGTGGTCCCACAGCAGGGCCAACAGGTCGGAAAACTCATCGAGAGAATTGGACGGGCGCGGCGCGGCCTTCTGCATCGCGCGCAGGGCCAGATGGGTATTCCACTCCAGGTAGGGGAATTCGCTCTCCAGCAGCCAGGCGAATTCCTCGACGCCCAGGCCGGCGATCGGCGCCGAATACTCGGCCGGGCGCAGCGCGGCGCCGGCGATCACACCGGCCAGCGCGATGGTGGTCACGTCGGACGGATCGCCGGCTGCAGCGAGGAGTTGCAGGTTCAGGTTGGCTGGGCTCGCCATGATGGCCTCCGAAAAGATTGACCTCGAATGCCAGTCTTTACGCAAAGCCCGTGCCATACCCGGAATGGCCCCCTCCGCGCCGCCAATGCCGCGCCCGGCGCGGGATTCCGACAGTTTGTCGGTCGCCGCACACAGCCCGCCGACGCGGGCTTCCCGCCAGTTGTCGTATTCGCGACAAGCCCCGTACGGAACGATTCGGCAGGGACGCGGGGACGCGCCCCTGAACGCAACCGCCTAGAAGGTGGTGACCTGCACCGAGTAGAGGCCGCCGATCACCGCGAACTCGTCCTCGCCCTTCAACATGCCGGGCAGCAGGTGGTTATAGAAGAAGATCTTGGTCAGCGGAACCTCGGCCTGCAGGATGTAGTCACCGAACTCGCTGGCCCGCTCGCGGGACGTGGAGAAGGAATTGAGATTGTTGAGCAGGTAAATGCTGTCGGAGCGGCCACCGCCGGCAATCCGCTCATGGGTATCGAGCTTGTTCACGCCCCGGTACAGCGTCAGGTGCGTGCGGTCCGGGTCCGGCCGGTGTAGCTCGTACTGCGTATAGGCATATAAGAGATCGAGCTGCGCCTCAAGGGCGTTGGTGCCATACAGCCCGGCTGACCTCGCCTCCAGGTAGCGCCAGTAAACCTCGCTGCCAGTGTCGGCCAGCGAGCCCCGGTGGTAGCGCGGCGTCAGCCCGAAGCGCGACTCCACCCAACCCTTCAGCACGGCCGCCTCGCGGCCGTCCGCATCGAAAGCCCAGCCGCGCACCACGCGCTGGTAATTGCTGTTGCCACGCGCCGGCGCCCGGTTGCGGCACGGCGCCAGGCGCCCGAGGTCCGGGCTCAGCCCGGCCTCCTCCAGCGCCTCCAGGCGGAAGCTCACCACCATGTAGTCAACGAAACGCTGGGCCCTCAGGGCTACGTCGGGCAGCGCATCGAGCATGTCGAACAGGCTGCGGTGCAGTTCCCACACCCCGTCGATGACCAGCGGCGCCGGATTCCGCTGGTAGGTCAGGCCGCCGATGATCGCCGCCGGCAGGTTGCAGCGGTTGATCGGCAGGCGCGCGCCCCTCGGCAAGGCCGGCACGCGTTCCTCCCCTTTCACTCCGACGACATCCTCCAAGCTGTGAAACTCCTTACAAAGCGTGGGGTCTTGTCGCATCCCACACGCGACAAGAGCACCTTACAAAAACAATTTAATCAAATTAATTCAATGACTTGAACAAACAAACAGGACATGGCACAGCGCTTGCGATTAAGTAATCACACGAGGCATAGGGTCTCGTCGGATTGATAAACCCAAGGAGAATCGAAATGGCACTGCGTCAATGCGCCATCTACGGCAAGGGCGGTATCGGTAAGTCTACTACCACCCAGAACCTGGTAGCGGCTCTGGCCGAAATGGGCAAGAAGGTCATGATCGTCGGCTGCGACCCGAAGGCTGACTCCACCCGCCTGATCCTGCACTCGAAGGCCCAGACCTCCGTCATGGCCCTGGCTGCTGAAGCCGGCTCCGTCGAAGACCTCGAACTCGAAGACGTCCTGTCCGTCGGCTACGGCGGCGTCAAGTGCGTCGAATCCGGTGGCCCGGAACCCGGCGTCGGCTGCGCTGGTCGTGGCGTTATCACCGCCATCAACTTCCTGGAAGAAGAAGGCGCCTACGACGAAGACCTGGACTTCGTGTTCTACGACGTGCTCGGCGACGTGGTGTGTGGCGGCTTCGCCATGCCCATCCGCGAGAACAAGGCCCAGGAAATCTACATCGTCTGCTCCGGCGAAATGATGGCCATGTACGCCGCCAACAACATCGCCAAGGGCATCGTGAAGTACGCCAACTCCGGTGGCGTGCGTCTGGCCGGCCTGATCTGCAACAGCCGTAACACCGACCGCGAAGACGAACTGATCATCGCCCTGGCCGAGCGCTTGGGCACCCAGATGATCCACTTCGTGCCGCGTGACAACGCTGTGCAGCACGCCGAAATCCGTCGTATGACCGTGATCGAATACGATCCCACCCACAAGCAAGCCGACGAGTACCGCACGCTGGCTCGCAAGGTGTTCGAGAACAAGAAGTTCGTGATCCCGACCCCGATCGAAATGGAAGAACTCGAATCCCTGCTGATGGAATTCGGGATCATGGAGCAGGAAGACGAATCCATCGTCGGCAAGACTGCCTCCGAACTGGCCGCCTAATCAGCGCCAAGCCGTACCCTGGTGCCGGCTGCGCCCGGCCGGCACCTTCTTCGCCAACCTGATTTCGTCGCCGCAGATTAGCGGGACGCAAAAGGAGCAACACCATGGCTGCGCTTACGCGTGAAGAGACCGAAGCCCTCATCCAGGAGGTGCTGGAGGTTTACCCCGAAAAGGCCAAGAAGGATCGTACCAAGCACCTCGCGGTGAACGATCACGAGGCCAATGCCAAGAAGTGCATCACCTCCAACCGCAAGTCCCTGCCCGGCGTGATGACCATCCGCGGCTGTGCCTATGCCGGTTCCAAGGGCGTGGTGTGGGGTCCGATCAAGGACATGATCCACATCTCCCACGGCCCCGTCGGCTGCGGTCAGTACTCCCGTGCCGGTCGTCGCAACTACTACGTCGGTGTCACCGGGATCAACGCCTTCGGTGAAATGAACTTCACCTCCGACTTCCAGGAACGCGACATCGTCTTCGGCGGCGACAAGAAGCTGGCCAAGCTGATCGACGAAATCGAAGAGCTCTTCCCGCTGAACAAGGGCATCTCCGTGCAGTCCGAGTGCCCGATCGGCCTGATCGGCGACGACATCGAAGCCGTTTCCAAGAAGGCTACCGCCAAGTTCGGCAAGACCGTCGTGCCGGTGCGCTGCGAAGGCTTCCGCGGTGTTTCCCAGTCCCTCGGCCACCACATCGCCAACGACGCGATCCGTGACTGGGTGATCGGCAACCGTGACGCCAAGGAATTCGCCTCCACCCCGTACGACGTGGCCATCATCGGCGACTACAACATCGGTGGTGACGCCTGGTCGTCCCGTATCCTCCTCGAGGAAATGGGCCTGCGCGTGGTCGCCCAGTGGTCCGGCGACGGCACCCTGGCCGAAATGGAGAACACCCCGAAGGTCAAGCTGAACCTCCTCCACTGCTACCGCTCGATGAACTACATCAGCCGTCACATGGAAGAGAAGTACGGGATTCCCTGGGTTGAGTACAACTTCTTCGGCCCGACCAAGGTCGAGGAATCCCTGCGCAAGATCGCCACCTACTTCGATGACACCATCAAAGAAGGCGCCGAGCGCGTGATCGCCAAGTACAAGGCCATGATGGACGCCGTCATCGCCAAGTACCGTCCGCGCCTCGAAGGCAAGAAGGTCATGCTGTACGTGGGCGGCCTGCGTCCCCGTCACGTGATCGGCGCGTACGAAGACCTGGGCATGGAAGTGGTCGGCACCGGCTACGAATTCGCCCACAACGACGACTACGAGCGCACCGTCAAGGAAATGGGCAATGCGACCCTGCTGTACGACGACGTGACCGGCTTCGAATTCGAAGAGTTCGTCAAGAAGGTCAAGCCTGACCTCGTCGGCTCCGGCATCAAGGAAAAGTTCATCTTCCAGAAGATGGGCATCCCCTTCCGTCAGATGCACTCCTGGGATTACTCGGGCCCCTATCACGGTTACGACGGTTTCGCGATCTTCGCCCGTGACATGGACATGACCCTGAACAACC
Source organism: Zoogloea sp. JDB1 (assembly GCF_056724025.1). Classification (NCBI taxonomy): domain Bacteria; kingdom Pseudomonadati; phylum Pseudomonadota; class Betaproteobacteria; order Rhodocyclales; family Zoogloeaceae; genus Zoogloea; species Zoogloea sp. JDB1. The sequence continues at coordinate 2,397,309 of NZ_CM161496.1, read as the reverse complement.
CCTGCTGGAAGACGCAGACCCCGCCGTGGAAGAAGAACGACGACGCAGCCCCGCTGGCTGCCGCCGCCTGATTCCGTAGCAAGTCTGTTGCATCGGCCCTGCCCTCGCGGCGGGGCGACGCAAGCCCCATGCGGGTGACGACGCCTGTCGCCACCCACCTTTCCGACCTGTTGCCTGGGTCCGCAGATTGGCGGCCGGGCTGGGAGACGAGAAATGCAAGAAGTCGACGACATCAAGCCGTGCTATCCCCTGTTCCGCAACGACGAGTACAAGGACGTTCTGAAGCGGAAGAAGGATGACTACGAAGAAGGCCACGAAACCTCCAAAGTTGACGAAGCCTTCAAGTGGTCCACCACCGCCGAGTACCAGGAACTCAACTTCAAGCGCGAAGCCCTGACGGTCAACCCCGCCAAGGCCTGCCAACCCCTCGGCGCCGTGCTGTGCGCGCTGGGCTTCGAAAAGACGATGCCCTACGTCCATGGTTCGCAGGGCTGCGTGGCCTACTTCCGCACCTACTTCAACCGTCATTTCCGCGAGCCGGTCTCCTGCGTGTCCGACTCCATGACGGAAGATGCAGCCGTGTTCGGTGGCCAGAAGAACATGTTCGACGGTCTCGCCAACGCCAAGGCGATCTACAAGCCGACCATGATCGCCGTGTCCACCACCTGCATGGCCGAGGTGATCGGTGACGACCTCAACGCGTTCATCAACAACGCCAAGAAGGAAGGTCACCTGGAGCAGGAATACCCGGTCCCCTTCGCACACACCCCGTCCTTCGTCGGCAGCCACACCACCGGCTGGGACAACATGTTCGAAGGCATCGCGCGTTACTTCACCCTCAACGCCATGGACGACAAGGTTGTCGGTTCCAGCCAGAAGGTGAACTTCGTGCCGGGCTTCGAGACCTACCTCGGCAACTATCGTGTCATCAAGCGCATGATGGGTGAAATGGGTGTCGACGCGACCCTGCTGTCCGACCCCACCGAAGTGCTCGATACCCCGTCCGACGGCAAGTTCCGCATGTATGAAGGCGGCACCACCATCGACGAGGTCAAGACCGCGCCGAACGCCATCACCACGGTTCTGCTCCAGCCGATGCAGCTGGAAAAGACCAAGAAGTTCGTCGAGAACACCTGGAAGCACGACGTTCCCAAGCTCAACATTCCGATGGGCCTGGACTGGACCGATGAATTCCTGATGAAGATCTCGGAAGTCACCGGCAAGCCGATCCCCGCCAGCCTCGAGCTGGAGCGCGGCCGCCTGGTGGACATGATGGGCGACTCCCACACCTGGCTGCACGGCAAGAAGTTCGCGCTGTATGGCGACCCGGACTTCACCCTGGGCCTGACCAAGTTCCTGATGGAATGCGGTGCCGAGCCGACCCACATCCTGTCCAACAACGGCTCGAAGAAGTGGGCCAAGGCCATCGACAAGCTGCTCGCCAGCTCGCCGTACGGCATCCACGGCAAGGCCTACCCCGGCTGCGACCTGTGGCACATGCGCAGCCTGGTCTTCACCGACAAGCCTGACTTCCTGATCGGCAACTCCTACGCCAAGTACATCCAGCGTGACACCCTGCACAAGGGCAAGGAGTTCGAAGTTCCGGTGATCCGCCTCGGCTTCCCGATCTTCGACCGTCACCACCTGCATCGCATGACCACCCTCGGCTACGAAGGTGCCATGTACATGCTCACCACCCTGGTGAATGCGGTGATGGAACGTCTCGACGAAGAAACCCGCGGCATGGGTACCACCGACTACAACCACGATCTGGTTCGTTAATCGGCATCCCCGCAAGCCCCCGTCCCCGGACGGGGGCTTCGGCACGAACAGAAGGAGTACACCGACATGGCGAACATCATGATCCGGCGCAGCGACAACGGCTCGTTGTCGTTCTACCTGCCCAAGAAAGACCTGGAAGACGACATCGTCTCCCTCGAATTCGACACCCCCGAGCGCTGGGGCGGCGAGCTCGTCCTGAAGGACGGCAGCCGCTGGTACTTCGATCCCCTCGAAACCCAGCCGCGCCTGCCCATCACGGTCAAGGCCAAGCGGGTGGGTGGCGAAGACGACTGATCTCGCCGCAACGGAACCTCCCCAGCACGGATCGCGCAGCCATGGCCATGGAGATCAGACAAGCCCTGTGTGTCTTCTGCGCCGACTGCGAAACCGTCTGCCCGACCCATTCCATCCAAGCGTCGGGCGGGACGGTCCTGATCAACCAGGATAGCTGCACCGAGTGCGAGGGCCATTTCGACGAGCCCCAGTGCGTCTCGGTGTGTCCGACGGACGGCTGCATCGTGCCCGCGCCCTGAGCAGGACGACCGGCACGACCTCCAGCCCAAGGAGCGCAACCATGAGTGAAACCGCCCCCCTCACCCGCGAGATCGCCCTGCGACTCGCCCTGGCAGTCCGCGAAATGCCCGAACTCGACCTGCGCGGCTTCATTGGCGTGGTCTCCGAACGGCTCGGCCTGCCCCTCACCGCCGACAAGCTCGGCGGCGTCACCGTTGCCGACCTGAACCTGTGGCTGGCCGGCGAAGACGGCAAGACCACCGTCGACAAGGAAGCCATCAAACGCGCCGTCCGCTTCCTGTGGGGCGAAGGCGTCGACGACGGCCTGCCCAAGCCGCAGCCCTACGCCGACGGCGACCTGCCCAACAGCCTGCGCGTCGCAATGGCCTCCAACCACGGCGAACTGGCCGACGGCCACTTCGGCTCCTGCCAGCGCTTCCTGATCTATCAGGTCAGCACCACCGACAGCCGGCTGGTGGCCGTCCGCGGCACCGCCGAGGCCGACGCAGAAGAGGACAAGAACGTCGCCCGCTCGGCGCTGATCTCCGACTGCCAGTTGGTATACGTCCAGTCTATCGGCGGCCCCGCCGCGGCCAAAGTCGTGCGTGCCGGCGTGCATCCGGTCAAGTGGCCGGCCGGCGGCCCGGTGACCAACGCCCTCGCCAAGCTGCAGACCGCCATGCTCGCCCCACCGCCCTGGCTGGCCCGCGTGATGGGCGTCGAGCCGGCGTCTCTGGCGCGCTTCGCCGAGGACACGGAAGTGGAGGAGGCCGAATCATGAACGCCCCCAACGCCCTGCCCCCGCGCCCGCAGATCACTCCCGAGCTGGCCCGCGAACTGGCCGGGCGGGTCAAGGCCCACAACGGCTCCACCGAAATGCTCGTCGTCATGCGCGTCGAGCATCCCGGCCTGCGCCTGCTGATCTGCAACGAGGACGACATTCCGGCCCGCATGCCAACCTGGCTCGAGCACGATGGCGTCGCCATGTACCTGCTGGATGCCACCGAGCACTGCGTATCCCTCACCACCAATGAGGATCGCGCCTGCGGCATCGTGTTCACCCTGCTGTCCGGCGACGATGACTGACAGGGGCGCCCATGGCCTGCGCGTGGTGGCCGCCGACTGTGCCGGCTGCCACCACGCCGATCTCCTCGCCGCTGGCCAATGCACGCCCGGCGACCGCTGCGTGGTGGCGATGAGCGGCCGCCAGATCGACCGCTTCTTCCGCGCCAACCCCGCCGAGGCCGAGGCCTACCTGGGCGACGATTTCTGGGAGCGCCGCGCCATCGCGGCCCGCTATGCACCGCTGGAAAGCATCGACCACCTGATGCACGACGCCGATGAGGTCGTGCGCCGCGTCGTCGCCGGCCGCATCCCCGACGAACGCCTGCCCGAGCTGATCCAGGACCCCGACCGGGACGTGCGCGCCATCGCCGTACAACGCATGCCCGCCGAACAGCTCGAATGGGCGCTGAAGGACATCGACTACCTGGTACGCATGTTCGCGGTCCGCAAGGTTTCCCACGGCTTGCTGCGCCCATTGATCCACGACCCAGAGCGGGAAGTCCGCAAAGCCGTCGCCGGCCGCCTGCCGCCCTTTGCGCTGAGCTGCTACGCCGACGACAGCGAGGCGGAGGTCCGCCGCATCGCCGCCGGGCGCATGCTCCCCCCGGATGCTGCGAAGATGCTGGCCGATCCCGACTGGTCAGTGCGCCTCGCCGCCGTCGCCCAGGCACCGCTGGACGCCATCAGGGATCTGCTCGATAACGAAATCGACGAGGAAGTTCTGCGCGCAGCCCGCGAACGCCTGACCGGCGCCGAGCAACACGTCGGCTGACGCCTGGAAGCGTGCAGGGGCGACAAACTCGCCCCGTGCCGCCGCCTACGACATCCACTGCCGCTGGAAGGCCGGCCTGGGCTACCATCGCCCGATGCTGCCCATCCTCTTCCAGGACGAACACCTCGTCGCCATCCACAAGCCCGCCGGGCTACTGGTCCACCGTAGCGAACTGGACCGCCACGAAACCCGCTTCGCCGTGCAGTTGCTGCGCGACCAGCTCGGCCGCCATGTGTATCCCGCCCACCGCCTCGACCGCGGCACCTCCGGCGTGCTGCTGTTCGCGCTGGACAAGGACACTGCCCGTGAACTCGGTGTCCAGTTCGAACGCCAGCAAGTCCTCAAGACCTACCTGGCCGTCGTCCGCGGCCATCCGCCGGAAGCGGGGCACATCGACCATCCGCTGTCGCGCCGCCGCGACGACAAGGAATGGGTCGGCGAACGCAGCTCGGAGGAGGCCCAGTCAGCCGTTACCGATTTCCGCCGCCTGGCCGTCTGCGAACTGCCCCACCAGGTGGACCGCTACCCGACCAGCCGTTACGCGCTGCTCGAACTGACGCCCCACACCGGCCGCCGCCACCAGATCCGACGCCACCTGAAGCACATCGCCCACCCCATCATCGGCGATTCGACCTTCGGCAAGGGCCGGCACAACCGGCTGTTCCAGCAACTGTTCGATTGCCAGCGCATGCTGCTGGCCTGCACCCGACTGCAGCTGACTCATCCCCGCAGCGGCCAGTTCCTCGACCTGGTTGCGCCCCCCGATGGCGAATTCGCCGCGTTGCTGGACACACTTCAGTGGTCGGAAACCCTGCCTGCTGCACGGCATGCCACCACGCCGGCAAGCATGCTTTTGTCCTGAAACCCCCAGCGTTATCCGCGTTCCTCGCCATGTGCATATCCACCTGGATCTTTCCTGTCGCTGAAGTTGATCGACGGGGATCGCACCCCTGCGTCATCGCGGCGCTTTATCCCGTAACAGAGGCCGGCTAAGATTGTCGGTCTTTTGTGCGACGCACCCGATGAACCTGTCCGAACGCCTCGACCTGTCCCGCCTGCCCTGGCCGCGCGCCGCCCGCTTCGTCACACCCCTCGCCTGGGGTGTCGCGCTGGCCTTGTCCGCCTGGGTGGCGGCCGACCTGTTCTGGCGTTTCAGTGCCCCCCGTGCGCCGGCCCTGCCCGTCGCCGTCCTGGCCGACCCACAGGCCGCCGCCCAGGCCATCGCCAGCCGGCACCTGATGGGCCAGTCCGGCAATGGTCCGGCAATCGTCGCAGCTCCGGTCGGCCGCTATACGCTGCAGGCCGTCGTCACTGGCAGCAACGGCCGCCCTGGCTGGGCAGTGATCGCCATCGACGGCGGCGCCCAGCAGGGTTTCGTCGAGGGCCAGGAGATCCAGCCCGGCGTCACGCTCGCCAGCGTTGGCCGGGACAGCATCGAGCTGTCCACCGGTGGCTCCCACCAGACGATCAAGCTCGTCGAGCGCGGCACGGCCGCGCCGGGTAGCGATGTCCAAGCCGCACAGCCAACGGCAATCATGCCTCCGCCTGCGGTCTTCCAGGCCCCGACACCGGCCAATGGCACCGACGCGCCCACGCAAACCCCATTCCCCGCCGGCTTCCCGGCGCAACCTGTCAGCAACCAATGAAACCAGCCCGCCGTCGCCCCGGGTTCTCCCGCCGCGTTCTCGCCGCCTGCCTCGCCTCCACCGTCGCCACGACCCTGACCCTGCCGGCACCACTGGCCTTCGCGGCCGACAACGGCACCGCCGCCAGCGGCGAGCCGGTGTCCCTCAACTTCGTGAATGCCGACATCGGCGCGGTGATCCAGGCCATCTCCAAGATTTCCGGGCGCAACTTCATCGTCAACCCGCGGGTCAAGGGCACCCTCAACATCGTCACCGCCCGCCCGGTGGCGCGCAACCTGACCTACTCGATCCTGTTGTCCGCACTGCGCCTGCAGGGCTATGCGGCGGTCGAAGGCCAGGGCGTCACCAAGATCGTGCCGGAGGCCGACGCCAAGCTGCACGCGGTGCCGGTCGGCAAGGGCGCTGGTGCCGGCGGTGGCGACCGCCTGACCACCCAGGTCTTCAACCTGAAAAACGAATCGGCCTCCCAGCTCGTGCCGGTGATCCGTCCGCTGGTGTCGCCGAACAACACGGTCACCGCCTACCCGGGCAACAACTCGCTGGTGGTCACCGACTACGCCGAAAACATCGGCCGCATCGCGCAGATCATCGAATCCATCGACGTCCCCCAGGGCGACATGCGCGTGATGCCGCTCAAGCACGCCTCGGCCCTCGACCTCGCCCAGACCGTCACCCGCCTGCTCAACGACGGCGCCAGCGGCATTGCGGCCACTGCGCCGGGCACCGGCGGCGACGCCAGCCAGCGCGTCACGGTGATCGGCGATCCGCGCACCAACAGCCTGCTGATTCGTTCCGACAACCCGTCGAAGATCAATGCCGTGCGCCAGCTGGTGGCCAACCTGGACCAGCCCGGCGCCGCCGGCAACATCCACGTAGTGCACCTGAAGAACGCCGAAGCCGTGAAGGTCGCCCAAACCCTGCGCGCGGTGGTGTCCGGCGAAGCCGGCTCACCCACCGGAACCGGCACGGGGAGCCAGGGCAGCAGCTTCGCCCCGACCGCAAACTCCACCGGTAGCACCAGCAGCTCCACGACGAGCGGCTCCAGCACCAGCACGATGGGCACGACGCCGTCGTTCAGCAACAGCAGCACGAACAACAACGGCACCGGCAACGGCTTCATCCAGGCCGACCCGATGACCAACTCGCTGATCATCACCGCTCCGGACGCCATCTACAACAACATCCGCAAGGTCATCGACGAACTCGACAAGCGCCGCGCGCAGGTCTACGTGGAAGCGCTGATCACCGAAGTCAGCACCGACAAGGCCGCCGAAATCGGCATCCAGTGGCAGGCCGGCAAGGTCGGCTCCACCGGCGCATACGGCGGGACCAGTTTCAACTCGAACGGCAACAACCTCCTCACGCTAGCTGCCGGCCTGGCGTCCAGCTCGTCGACGACGCTGCCCGGCAACGGCCTCAACCTGGTCCTCGGCGGCGGCACGATCACCGTCGGCGGCAAGCAGATCGCCAACCTGAACATGCTGGCCCACTTCCTTGAGTCGGACACCAAGGCCAACATCCTGTCCACGCCCAATCTGGTGACCCTCGACAACGAGGAAGCCAAGATCGTCGTCGGCAGCAACGTGCCCTTCGTCACCGGCTCCTACGCCACCACCGGCGGCACCACCACCAACCCCTTCACCACCGTCGAGCGCAAGGACGTCGGCCTCACGCTGAAGGTCAAGCCGCAGATCTCCGAAGGCGGCACCGTACGCCTGCAGATCTACCAGGAGGCCTCGGCCATCATCGCCTCCACCGCTTCGGCCACCAACGGCCCGTCCACCACCAAGCGCTCCATAGAATCCACCGTGCTGGTGGACGACGGCGCGGTGATCGCCCTCGGTGGCCTGGTGGAAGACACCTACAACGGCGGTGTCGAGAAAGTGCCCGTGCTCGGCGACCTGCCCTACGTAGGCAGCCTGTTCCGCTACACCACCCGCAGCCGCGGCAAGACCAACCTGATCGTCTTCCTGCGCCCGGTGATCCTGCGCGACGCGGCCAGCATCCAGGGCATCTCGTCGGACCGCTACAACTACATCATCGGCCAGCAGCGCAACATCGACCGTAGCGACGCGCTGATGCGCGGCGAGCCGAGCGCCCCCGAGCTGCCACCGCCGGGCAGCCCGGCGCCGACTGTGCCCTTCTACCGCATTCCGGAGCCGGCCGCCGCCATAGCCCCGGCCCAGGCCACGCCGTCCAACCCATGAGCGCCCCGTCGCTGCCCTATGCCTTCGCCAAGGCCCACGGCGTCCTTGTCGCCGCCCACGGTGGCGAGCACGCCGATCTGATCCTGCGCGAAGGCGCCGACCTGGCCGCCGTCGCCGAAGTACGCCGCAGCCTCGGCGTGCCGCTGCGCATCGAGACCCTGCCCCGCGCAGGTTTCGAGGCGCGCCTCGCCGAAGCCTATTCCGGTGCCGACGACAATGCCGCCGAGGTGGTTGCCGACGTCGGCCAGGAAGTGGACCTGACCCAGCTGATGACCGAACTGCCGGCCGTCGAGGACTTGCTGGAAACCCAGGACGACGCGCCGATCATCCGCATGATCAACGCGCTGCTGACCCAGGCCGTCCGCCAGGCTGCCAGCGACATCCACATCGAACCCTACGAGCGCCACTCGGTCGTGCGCTTCCGCCGCGATGGCGTGCTGGTGGACGTGGCTCAGCCGCACCGTGCGCTGCACGCTGCAATGGCCTCGCGGATCAAGATCATGGCCAGCCTCGACATCGCCGAGAAGCGCCTGCCCCAGGACGGCCGCATCGCCCTGCGCCTGGCCGGCCGCCAGGTGGACGTGCGGGTGTCTACGTTGCCGACCACCCACGGCGAGCGCATCGTGCTGCGCCTGCTCGACAAGGGCAACGGCCAGCGCAGCCTCGACAGCCTCGGCATGGCGGCCGACACCGTCGCCCCCTTTTCCAGGCTGCTGGCCGAACCCCACGGCATCCTGCTCGTCACCGGCCCCACTGGCTCCGGCAAGAGCACCACGCTGTACGCGGCGCTGCAGAGCATGGACGCCCACAGCCTCAACATCGTCACCGTCGAAGACCCGGTCGAATACGACCTGCCCGGCGTCGGCCAGATCCAGGTCAACAGCCGCATCGACCTCAGCTTCGCGCGGGCCCTGCGGGCGATCCTCCGGCAGGATCCGGACGTGATCATGATCGGCGAGATCCGCGACCTGGAAACCGCCCAGATCGCCGTGCAGGCCAGCCTCACCGGCCACTTGGTGCTGGCCACGCTGCACACCAACGACGCTGCCTCGGCCGTCACCCGCCTGGTGGACATGGGCGTCGAGCCTTTCCTGCTGGCGTCTACGCTTCGCGGCGTGCTGGCCCAGCGCCTGGTGCGCAAGCTGTGCCCGGCCTGCCGCACGCCGGAAGCGACGACCGCCGCCGACCGCGAACTGCTCGGCGACAGCGCGCCGGCCCAGCTGTGGCACGCCACCGGCTGCCCGGAATGCTCGCGTACAGGCTACGCCGGCCGCAGCGGCATCTACGAACTGATCGTGGTGGACGACGCCTTCCAGCGCCTCATCCACACCGGCGCCGACGAGGCCGCGCTGCGCGCCCACGCCCTCGCCCACGGCACCCGCAGCCTGCGCGACGACGGCCTGCGCCTGCTCGCCGGCGGACTCACCTCGGCGGAAGAACTGCTCCGCGTGACCCGCGAATGACAGCGTTCCGCTACCGCGCCCTCGACGCCGCCGGCAAGGAATCCGCCGGTGTCCTCGAAGCCGACACCGGCAAGGCCGCCCGCGGCCTGCTGCGCGAACGCGGCCTGTTTCCGCTGGAAGTCGCCTCGGTAGCCCAGGGCGCCAATGGCAGCAAGGTCGCGCGGCGCAAGCTGAAGGACGCCGACCTCACCCTGCTGACCCGTCAGTGGGCCACGCTGCTGGCCTCCGGCCTCACCGTCGAACAGGCGCTGGCAGCCCTCATCGAGCAGGCCGAAACCGAGGCTACGCGCCAGCTGCTGGCCGGCGTGCGTTCCGAGATCCTCGCCGGCTACAGCCTGCGCGCCGCGCTGGACCGCTATCCGCAGGCCTTCTCGACGCTTTATCGGGCCTCGGTGGCGGCCGGCGAGAAATCCGGCGAGCTGGCCAAAGTGATGACCGAACTGGCCGACTACCTGGACCGCAGCAACGCGCTGCGCACCAAGACCCTGCAGGCCCTGCTCTACCCGGCCATCGTCGCCAGCGTGGCGCTGATGGTCATCATCGGCCTGATGACCTACGTGGTGCCGCAGGTGGTGTCCGTCTTCCAGCAAAGCAAGCAGGCGCTGCCGCTCCTCACCCGCAGCCTGATCGTCGTCAGCGCCGTGCTGCGGGAATGGGGCTGGCTGATGATCCTGGTGATCATCGGCGCCTTCCTGGCGGGCCGCAGCGCGCTGCGCGACACCGCCGTCAAGCGCCGCTGGGACGCCTGGCTGCTGCGCCTGCCAGTGCTCGGCCGCCATTTGCGGACCCTCGACGCGACCCGTTTCGCCAGCACCCTGTCGATTCTCGCCGGCAGCGGCGTGCCGCTGCTCGCCGCGCTGGACGCCGGCCGCCAGGTGATCAGCCGCCTGCCGCTGGCCGACGCGGTGGGCGTCGCCGCCGAACGCGTCCGCGAGGGCCAGCCCCTGTCCCGCGCACTGGGCGCCAGCCGCCAGTTTCCGCCGCTGCTGATCCACATGCTGGCCAACGGCGAAGCCACCGGCCGCATCGACGAACTCCTCGACCGTGCCGCCCGCCTGCAGCAGGCCGAACTCGAAAACCGCACCGCCACCCTCACCGCACTGCTGGAACCGATCCTGCTGCTGCTGATGGGCGGCTTCGTGCTGCTCATCGTGATGGCGGTGATGCAGCCGATCATCGAAATCAACACCCTGATGAAATAAGGACGTACCGATGCTCAATCGCCTCCGCCGCAGCCGCGGCTTCACCCTCATCGAAGTGATGGTCGTCATCGTCATCCTCGGCGTGCTCGCCGCACTGGTGGTGCCGAAGGTCATGAGCCGTCCCGACGAAGCCCGCGTCGTCGCCGCCAAGCAGGACATCTCGGCGATCATGCAGGCCCTCAAGCTGTACAAGCTCGACAACCGCCGCTACCCCACCGCCGAACAGGGCCTGCAGGCCCTCGTGGTCAAGCCGACCTCCGCACCTGTGCCGGAGAACTGGAAGGCCTACCTCGACAAGCTGCCGATGGACCCCTGGGGCAAGCCCTACCAGTACGTGGTCCCCGGTCTGAAGGGCGACGTGGACGTGATGAGCTTCGGCGCCGACGGCGTGTCCGGCGGCGAAGGCTTCGACGCGGACATCGGCTCCTGGAGCCTGTGATCAAGATGCCCCCCGCGACCGTGGCCAAGCCCCGGCTGGGGGGGCGCGTCAACGCGGGCTTCACCCTCATCGAGGTGATGGTCGTGCTGGTCATCATGGGCGTCATGGCCACGGGCATCAGCCTCGGGCTGGACAGCCTGCGCGGGCGTGATGCCGACCAGGCCCTGCGGCGCCTGCGCCTGGTGCTGGAAGCCACCGCCGACCGGGCAGCGGTCCGCGGCCGGCCGATCATCGTCGAGTTCCTGCCGGACGGCTACCGTTTCTCGGCCCTCGATCCGGACGACAACTGGCGTCCCCTCAACGATCCGCCGGTGTTCACCGAGAAGACGCTGCCCAGCGGCCTGTACTGGTCCGGCCTGCGCATCGACGGCCAGCCGGAATCCGCCACGCCGCGCCTGCAATTTGGCACCCAGGCACCGGAATACGAACTGCGCGTCGCCACCCCGGGCGGCGAGGCCCGCCTGATCGGCAAGGCCAACGGCGACGTGATCCTGGCCCTGCCGGGCCACAACGCATGATGATGTGCAAGGGCACCCGCAGGGCGGGCGGCTTCACGTTGCTCGAAACCCTCGTCGCACTGGCCATCCTGGCCATTGCGCTGACCGCTGCCTTCCGTGCGATGGGCGTCACCGCCCAGTCCTCCGCCGAGCTGCGCGAACGCCTCGTCGGCGACTGGATCGCCGAGAACCGCCTGGCCGAACTGCGCGCCACCCAGGCCTGGCCCGACGCCGGCACCAATGAAGGCAGCGCCGAGCAGGCCGGGCGAAGCTACCGCTGGCGCGAAGAGGTGAAGAGCACCGCCAACCCCCTGTTCCGCCGCGTGGATGTCAGCGTCTTCGCCGAGGAGTCGGACCAGCACGCCATCGCCCGACTGAGCGGCTACCTGGCGAGGCCACTGCGATGACGCGTCTTCATGCGAAAGCCCAAGCCGCGCAGCATCACCAGCACGGCCTGACCCTCATCGAGCTGATGGTGGCGCTGGCGATCTTCGCAATCCTCGGCGTGCTGTCCTATCGCGCCCTGTCGGAGGTCGCCACCAGCCACGACCGGCTGGAAGCCAGTTTCGAACGCTGGCGCGCCATCGGCCGCAGCATGCAACGCATCGACACCGACCTGCTGCAGGCTGTCTCCCCCGGCGAGCAACGGGGAGCGCCAGGCGCCCCACCGGCCAGCACCAGCACGCCGGCCATGATCCTCGGCCGCTCCGCCAGCGGCGGCGGCCCGGAATTCCAGTTCCTGCGCCTCGACGACAGCCGCGGTGTGCGCCGGGTGGGCTTCCGCCTGGTGGACGGCCGCCTCGAATGGCTGCGCTGGAGCGGCCGCGAGCCCCTCGGCGACCCGAGCGTGGAGCCCCTGCTCGACAACATCCGCGACCTGCGCTGGCGCTTTCTGTACAACAACAACCGCCTCGACGCCTGGCCGCCGGGGGACCGCCGCGCCGCATTGCCGGACGCGGTGATCCTCGAACTCGACCTGCCCGACGTGGGCACCGTCACGCGCATGATCGCCCTCCGCTGATGAGCCGCCGTCCCTTCTCCCCCGCCTCCGGCACGGCCCGCCGGCCCGGCCCCCAGCGCGGCGCCGCGGTGATCCTCGCGCTGCTCACGGTAACCCTCGTCGCCGGCATTGCCGCCGCCGCGGTCGGCGACCTGGGCGTCGCGATGGACCAGGTGATGGGCCGTCACGACCAGGCCCAGGCCCGCCTGCTGGCCCGCGGCGCCGTGGACTGGGCGCGCAACGTGCTGGCCGAAGACGCCCGCACGACCCAGGTAGACCACCTCGGCGAGAGCTGGGCCGTCAAGGTGCCACCGACGCCCGTCGAGGAAGGCGAAGTCAGCGGCGAACTGCAGGACCTGTCCGGACGCATCAACCTCAACAACCTGGTTCAGATGGATGGTGCCAGCCTGCTCGAGGTGGAACAGTTCCGCCGCCTGCTGGCCATCGTCGGCGTCGGCGACGGGGACGCCCTCAACCTCACGTCGGCCCTGCTCGACTGGCTCGATGCCGACGACACGCCACGCCTGCCCGGTGGCGCCGAGTCGTCCTGGTACGAGGCCCAGACGCCGGCCCGCCGGCCGGCCAACGGCCCGCTGCTGGCCGTCAGCGAGCTGACCCAGGTGCGCGGCTTCACACCGGATCTGGTAGCCCGCCTGACGCCCTTCGTGGCAGCCCTGCCCGGCGACAGCAAGATCAACGTCAACACCGCGCCAGCCGAAGTCCTGGCCGCCGCCATCCCCGGCCTCAGCCTCGACGCCGCGCGCCTGCTGATCGTGCAGCGCAACCGCGCCTGGTTCAAGGACCTGCCCGACTTCAAGGCCCGCCTGCCGTCCCAGGACCTCAATCCCGACACCTCCCGGCTGGCCACCACCAGCCGGCATTTCCTCGCCACTGGCCGCGCGCGCTTCGGCGTCTCCATGGTCCGCATGGAGGTCCTGCTGGACCGCGCCCAGATCTGGCCCACTATCGTTTGGCAGAAACTGCTATGACCCGTCTCATCCTCGCCATCGACGAGCACTGGCCGACCCGGCCGGACTGCCCGTGGGCGCTCCTCGGCCCGGATGGCCAGCCGCTCTCAGAAGGCCGCAGCGAGCCCCGCCACTGGCCCGCCGCCGACGAATGCGAAGTCGTCCTAACCGGCCCCCAGTGTCTGTGGCTCGAAGTCCCCCTGCCGCGCGCCACCCGCCGTGATCTGCCGCGCCTGCTGGCCTATGCGCTGGAAGATCGCCTGCTGAAGGATCCGGACAGCCAGCACCTCACCGTCAGTCATCGCCGCCCCGCAGACGACGGGGAACGTGACCTGGCCGGCGTGCTGGTGGTCGCCCGCGAGCGCCTGCGCCTGGTGGTGGCCCAGCTCGCCGCCATCGGCCGACAAGCCCAGCGCGTGCTTGCCGAAGTGCAGACGGCGCCAGCCGATCCGCAAGGCTGGCAATTGAGCCTGTCCGCCGACGGCGCCATCCTGCGCACCAGCCCCGACGCCGGCCTGGCCATCGACGGAGACATCCTGATGCCGCTGCTGGCCCAACAGGCCGGCGTGGCCCGCGCCGCCAACAGCGCCCCGTCGCGCATCGACGTCCATGTGGCCGCCGGCACCCCGGCCCCCGATCTGACCGGCCTGCAGACCGAAACCGGCCTTGAGACCGTGGCTGCAGCGCCTTACCGCTGGTGGCAGGGCGCCGACCGCAAGACCACCAACCTGCTGCAAGGCGAATTCGCGCCCAGCACCCGCAGCGGCGCCTGGCTCGGCCGCCTGCGCCCGGCGCTGATCCTCGGCGGCGGTGCACTGGCCCTGTGGCTGGTGGCTGACGTGGGCGAGGTTCTGTGGATGAAACACCAGGTCGGGGATATCGACGGGCGCATCGAGCGCATCTACCGCACCAGCTTCCCGAACACCCCGGTGGTTGCCCCGGCCGCCCAGATGCGCCAGCAGCTCAACCAGGAACGGGCCCGCCACGGCCTGCTGCGGGACGACGACGCACTGGCCTTGCTGGCCCAGGCCGCCGAAGCCCTCGGCACCGACGCGGCGGCCGGCATCGTCGCGCTGCGCTATGAGGACGGCCGCCTCGACCTGACCCTCGGCGGCTCCGCCGCTGCCCGCGCCGAAGCGGTGGTCGGCCTGCTGGCCAGCCGCGGCCTGCTCGCCGACCTGCGCCGGGACGGCAACGCCCCCCATCTGCTGCTGCGCCGGGAGAACCTGCAATGAACGCCACCAAGCCCTCCGCCGGCAACGCCGTGATCGGCCCCATCACCCGCATCGTTACCGCCTGGCAAGGCATCAGTCCGCGGGAGCGCCGCCTGGTGACCATCGCCGGTGCCGTCGTCGCCGTCGGCCTCACGCTGAGTTTGCTCGACTGGACCCGCCACGAACGTGGCCGCCTGGACCGCAGCCTGCCGCGCAGTGCAGCGCAGCTGGAACTGGTGCAGGAATCCGCTACCGAAGTCGCCCGCCTGCGCACCCAGCCGCCCCTGCAGGCGCCCACCGGGCCGGCCCTGCTCGAAGCCGCCCAGGCCGCCGCCAAGAGCCGCGGCCTGGGGCTGACGCTGCAGGCCGGCGGCGAAGGCCTGCATGCGAAGGGCCAGGCGCCCTTCGACGAACTCGTCACCTGGCTCGCCGCCGTACAGCGCGACCAGGGCCTGCGCGTGCTGCGCATGGAGATCCAGCAACAAGGCCCGCAGGCCAGCATCGACGCGGTGCTGGCCGGACCGGCCACCCCCTGAGCCATGCTGCGCAAACTGCTCGTCTTTGCACTGCTGACGCTGGCTCTGCTGATCGCAAAGGCACCGGCCGGCCTCATCGACCTGCTGGTGGCCCGCCTGACCCAGGACGGCCTGCGCCTGCAGCAGGCCGAGGGCAGCCTGTGGAAGGGCCACGGTGTGCTGGCCAGCCGGGATGCCAACGGACGCAGCCTGAAACCCTGGCTACCGCTGAGCTGGGACTTCGACGCCGGAGCCCTCGGACGCGGCGCGACCGCATGGTCACTGACCAGCAGCGGCGTGCCCGTCGGCCATGTCGAAGCGGGCCTGCGCGGCCTCGATGTGAGTGGTTTCAGCCTGCACGCCCCCGCCGATGCGGCACTCAGCCCCATTCCCAACCCCGTCGCGCGCGCCGGCTGGCAGGGCGACCTGACCGTCGAGGCGCCCACCTGGCACTGCCCGCCCGACGGACGCTGCTCCGGCGAGGCCCGCCTGCTGTGGCGAGGTGCCCGTAGCGCGCTGTTCCCCGGGCGCCAGTTCGGCGATTACGAGATCAGCCTGGACGCCCACGACGGCCTGGTCCGCTACACCCTGCAGACCCTCGCCGGCGATGTTGTCGCCAACGGCAGCGGCGAGGCGGCGCCGGGCCAGATTCCACGCTTCGACGGCACCTTGAGCGGCGAACCGGAATTCCTCAATCGCCTGCCCGCAATCGCTGGCGGCGCGGCCCGCCCCACTTCCCAGCCCGGGCATTTCGAGATCCACTGGCCGCCGCGCTGACTTTCCTCTGCCACGGGATTCCGCCAGAATGTGGGATCAATCCGAACCACCCGCCACGCCGAAGCCCGCATCCATGAATCCGATCCAAGCCGCCCGTGCCGCCGGCCAGCAAGTCTGGCTCGACAACCTGTCCCGCTCGCTGATCAACGAAGGCCTGCTCGCCCGCCACATCAAAAACGGCGTGGCCGGCGTGACCACCAATCCGGCGATCTTCCACAAGGCCATCGCCGACGGCCACGACTACCGACCGGCGCTGGATGCGCTGAACGGCGAGAACCTGTCGGCCGAGCAGCGCTACGAGCGCCTGGTGATCGAGGACGTGCAGCGCGCCTGCGACCTGATCCGCCCGGTCTTCGACGCCAGCCAGGGCGATGCCGGCTACGTGAGCCTGGAGGTCTCCCCGGCGCTGGCCGATGACGAGGCCGGCACCGTCGCCGCGGCCCGCCGCCTGCGCGCCGCCGTCGCCCGCGACAACCTGCTGGTCAAGATCCCCGCCACCGCGGCCGGCGTGCGCGCCATCGAAATCCTGACCGGTGAAGGCGTCAGCATCAACGTCACGCTGATGTTCTCGCTGGGCCACGTGGATGCGGTAGCCGGCGCCTACCAGCGCGGTCTCGAGAAACTGGCCGCTACCGGCGGCGACGTGTCCCGCGTACGCTCGGTGGCCAGCGTCTTCCTGTCCCGCTGGGACAGCCTGATCGACAAGCAGCTCGAAGAAATCGGCAGCGACGCCGCCCTCGCACTGCGCGGCAAGGCGGGCGTGGCGCTGGCCCGCCAGGCCTACCAACGCTATCTGGCGCGCTTCCACGGCGCGGGCTTCGCCGCCCTGGCCACCAAGGGCGCCCGTCCGCAGAGCATGCTGTGGGCCAGCACTGGCACCAAGAACGCGGCCTATTCCGACCTGATGTACGTCGAACCGCTGATCGGCGCGGAAACCGTCAACACCCTGCCCGACGCCACCCTGGCAGCCTTCGTTGACCACGGCCAGGTCCGTGCCGGCACCGTCACCGAAGACGTGGATGGCGCCGCCGCCCACATCGCCGCGCTGGCCGCCCTCGGCCTGGATCTGGAAGTCCTCGGCGAACGCCTGCAGCAGGACGGCCTCGCCCAGTTCGCCACGGCCTTCGGCAAGCTGCTCGAACTGACTGCCTGAACGCAGGCCACCGTGATGAAAAAGGCGCCTCGCGGCGCCTTTTTCATTCGATCCGTCCCTGTCTGGGCTCACCTACGGCAACAAGCTCATTCATCGCCCCGCCCCCGACAGGTTCTCGCCCTTCATCGACGCTCAGCGCGCCGCCCCGGCCAGCCGGGCCACACCGTTGATCGTCGCCCCCGGCGCGATCCCCTTCTGCTTGAACCAGCCCAGGTTCATCTCCAGCGCGAAGCGCGCCGGCCCGGCTGCGCAGTGGTTGTTCTCCGTCTGCGGCTGCATGTCCTCGATGTTGAGGATGCGTCCTTGCTCATCCAGGAAGGCCACCGACAACGGCAGCAGCGTGTTCTTCATCCACATGCAGTGGCGCTGGTTCTCGGTGAAGGCGAACAACATGCCATGGTTCTGCGGCATGTTCTTGCGCTGCATCAGGCCACGCATGCGGTCCTGCTGGGTAACGGCCGCCTCGGCCTCGATACGGTACATGCCGACGCTCAATTCGGTGAGCGGCATCTCGCCTTCCGCATGGGCAACAAAGGCCGACAGCACGAGGGCCAGACCGGCGGAGGCGGAAGGCAGGGAAAAACGGATCAGGGCCATAGCAGGGATAGAAACAAATAAGGGTGGAAGCGAATGCCTTCGCCGGTGGAA
The DNA here is from genome assembly GCF_056724025.1 of Zoogloea sp. JDB1. Lineage (NCBI taxonomy): Bacteria > Pseudomonadati > Pseudomonadota > Betaproteobacteria > Rhodocyclales > Zoogloeaceae > Zoogloea > Zoogloea sp. JDB1. The sequence goes on along the minus strand of NZ_CM161496.1, from coordinate 2,379,448 downwards.
ACCAATCGACACGCACAGGGCGGATGAACACGCCGCGCCAAAATTCAAGCAACGCGGGGCCGACGCTGTGGTTGACCGGGCTTGCCAGGCCGCGTTGATGCAACCGCCACCGGGAGACGGCTCCGCAGGCTCGCCGGCACCGGCGCCTGCCGCCATTCTCCCGGCGTCAGCTCGGCCAAGGACCAGTCGCCGATGCGCTCACGGATCAGGCGCAGGGTCGGGAAGCCGACCTTGGCGGTCATGCGTCGCACCTGGCGGTTCTTGCCCTCGCGCAGCACGATCTCGACCCAACTGGTCGGAATCGACTTGCGCTCGCGGATAGGCGGATTGCGTGGCCACAGCCAACCCGGCTCATCCACCAGGCGCGCCTCGCAAGGCTTGGTGACGAAATCGCCGAGGTCCACGCCAGCGCGCAGGCGAGCCAGCGCAGCCTCGTCGGGCACGCCCTCCACCTGCACCAGGTAGGTCTTGGGCAGCTTGTGCTGCGGATCGGCGATGCGCTTCTGCAGGCCGCCGTCGTCGGTCAGCACGAGCAGACCTTCGCTATCCGCGTCGAGGCGGCCGGCCGCATAAACGCCGGGCACCGGAATGAACTCGGCCAGGGTCTGCTTGCCGGCCTCGCCGGTGAACTGGCACAACACGCCGAAGGGTTTGTTGAAGAGGATCAGGGTGGACACGGTGCTCTCGAAAAACGACAAGCCCGCCTCACGGGCGGGCTTGCATGGGATCGGTGCGGGATCAGACCGCGTAGCGGCGCAGCCGGCGGGAGAACTCTTCCAGTTGCTGAATACCGCTCTGCTCGGCACGGGCGATCCAGTCCTGCAGTTGCTGCAGCAACTGCTCACGGCTGGCCGTCGAGCGCGCCCACAGGGCGGTCAGCTCCTCGCGCATCGCGACAACCGTCTGCAGGCGGGTATTGCCCTGCAGCAGGGACGCCAGGCGCTTGCTCTCGTCGGCACACAGCTGACCATCTTCTGCCGCCAGCCAGCGGCGCAGTTCCCGAACCTTCAGCGTGCCGTCGGACTGAGCCTTGAGAGCCGCGAACTCTTCCTGAGCGATGGCTTTCAGGGACTTCACGTAGCGGGTCATCACGTCGTAACGGCAGGTGATGACGGCCTGCAGCGTATCGAAGTCGGCCAGCGCCTTGGCGGCACCGAAGCGCGGCGTCGGGATGGTCTTCTTGACGCGGGCCAGGCCAAGGATCTCGAGGGCCCGGATATACATCCAGCCGATGTCGAACTCGTACCAGCGCGCCGACAGCTTGGCTGAGGTGGCAAAGCTGTGGTGGTTGTTGTGCAGTTCCTCACCACCGATCAGGATGCCCCACGGCAGCAGGTTGGTGGAGGCGTCGGCGCAGTTGTAGTTGCGATAACCCCAGAAGTGCCCCAGGCCATTGACAACGCCAGCCGCCCAGAACGGGATCCAGATCATCTGCACGCCCCACATCAGCACACCGGGCCAGATGCCGAACAGCGCAACATCGATGCCCAGCATGAGGAGGATGCCGGTCTTCGGGCAGGCGGCGAACAGCTTGCGCTCGATCCAGTCGTCGGGCGTGCCGTGGCCATAGCGGGCCATGGTTTCCGGGTTGCGGGACTCCTTCACGTACAGCACCACGCCAGTCCACAATACCTTGTTGATGCCGTGGATCTGCGGGCTGTGCGGATCTTCGGCCGTCTCGCACTTGGCGTGGTGCTTGCGGTGGATCGCCGCCCACTCCTTGGTGACCATGCCGGTGGTCAGCCACAGCCAGGAACGGAAGAACATGGAAGGCAGCGCATGCAGTTCAAGGGAGCGGTGCGCCTGGTGACGGTGCAGGAAGATCGTCACCGAGGCGATGGTGACGTGGGTCAGCGCCAGGGTGATGGCCACATAGCCCCACCACGGCAAATCGAGTAATCCGGAGAACATCGAGGCCTACGATCCTTTGTTGGGTAGTGCGCCGATTCTAGTCGAGTCCCCATACCAAACCAAGGTAAAAGCGGGACAAAAAAGCAAAAAAGCCCCACCAGGGGCTTTTCAGCAACAGCGAAATATGCTTGACCGATCCTATTGGCCCGCCAGCAGGAACGCAGCCTGCGCCAGACAGGCACTCAAACGCTCACCTGGGGCGCTACCGGGTTGAGCAGACGGACCTCCCGCTGGGGAAAGGGAATCTCGATGCCCTCCTCGCGGAAACGCCGCCACACCTCCAGGTTGATCGCCGACCGAATACCGAGTGTGCCCTCGTGGGGGTCCTTGATCCAGAAGCCCAACTGCAGGTTGATACCGTTGTCGGCGAAAGCCTCCACGAAAGCGCCCGGCCCCGGTTCGTCCATCACCCGGGGCTGGTGCCTGGCGGCCTCGACGAGAATGGCCATCGCCTTCTCCAGGTCGGTCGCATAACCAACCTGGATCGGCAGCGCGATACGCACCTTCGGATCAGTGAAGGTCTCGTTCTGCACCACCGAACCGACCAGGGTCTCGTTCGGCACGATGGACTCGATGCCAGTCATGCCCTTCAGCACGGTGTAGCGGGTCGTGATCTGGCTGACCACACCACGCTCGCTCCCGACCGAGATCAGATTGCCGAGGCGGATCGAGCGGTCCAGCAAAAGAATGAAGCCCGACACGTAGTTGGCGGCGATCTTCTGCATGCCGAAGCCGAGGCCGACACCGAGCGCCCCGCCGAATACAGACAGTGCCGTGAGGTCGATACCCACCAGCGGCAGGCCGATGGCCACCGCCAGCACGATCAGCACCGCCTTCACCAGGCGCGCAAAGACCAGCTTGAGGTTGGAATCCAGCCCCTCGGTGTTCATCAGCCGCGTCTCGACGACGCCGCCCAGCCACAGGGCAGCCAGTACCGTCAGCAGCACGGTGAGAGCGCCCTGCAGCAGCATCCATAGGTTCAGCCTGGCCTTGCCGATCGTGAAGTCGATCTGCTCCAGGCCATCGATGACGGTCGGCAGCACGCCGCTGATGTGCAGCGCCACGATGATCCACGCCGTGAAGGCGAAGAACTTTTCGAAGGCTGCCAGCCAGGCGGCCTGGGGGAAGGCCCGCTTGATCGCATGGACGGTCAGGCGGATTGCTGCCATCGCCAGCAGCAGCGGCACCGCCAGCTTGAACAGGTTCACATGCTGCCAGTTGCCGAGAATGATGCGGGCAACCAGCACCAAGCCCAGCGCGGTAACCGGAAAGATCACCCGGCGCAGGCTTTCCTCGCCGGCGCCGCGTCGCAGCTGCGGATTGACCGTGAGGCGGCGATGCAGGAGCACACGGATCTGCCGCGTGATCAGGCCGGCAAGCGCCAGGCACAGGACCAGCACGCCTACCTGCCAGAACACGGAGGGCTGCTGCAGGTCGTCCCACAGGTCAGTCAGCAGATGCGCGATCTGATTCTCTTCCACTCTCTCTCCTCTTGCGTTCGGGCAGATCGTCCAGGCTGCGCACCAGCTGGGCCTCGTCACGCTGGCGTTGCCAGTTGTCGGCATACACGCGCACCAGCGCCGGATTGCCGCGCAGCACCAGCAGGTTCTCCGCGTTGGACAACCGGGCCGCCCGGGTAAAGTTGTAGGATCCGGTGGCCAGCGCCGCGCGCGGCGAATCCGGATCAAAGATCATCACCTTGTTGTGGGCGATGTTGTAACGGGTCTCCACAGCCACCGGGATGCCGGCGGCCAGCAGGACAGGCAGCACGCTCGGCGAGGCCGGCCGGTTCATCTCCGCGTCCAGCATCACCTCGACCTTCACGCCACGCCGTTGGGCGTCGATCAGCGCGCGGGCCAGCGGCTTGCTGGTGAATAGATAGGCCTGAACCAGAATGCGTTCCCTGGCTTCGCCAATCGCTTTCAGCAACACGGCTTCCGGATCGTTCCATGGGGAGAAGGCAATCTCCACCTTGCCCTTGGCGCTCACCGTCGTCGACGGATCCCGCTCGAGGGCGCGGGCCTGCACCGCGCACAGCAGCATCAGGCCCACCAGCAGCAGGCGGAGCAGCATCAGGCCTTGCGCTCCAGTACCGCGGCGAAGAAGCCGTCGGTGTCGTGGGTCTGCGGAGTCAGGTGCAGTTGCTCACCACACTCGATGGCGACGCCCTGCTTGGCCAGAACCTCTTGTGCGTTCAAGGGTGCGAAGCCTTCGTTGGCGGCCAGGAAGGCGGCGACGATGGCCTCGTTCTCTTCCGGCAGCAGGCTGCAGGTGGCGTACACCAGGCGGCCGCCCGGCTTCACCAGGCGTGCGGCGCTCGCGAGGATGGCGGCCTGCTTGGCGGTCAACTCGGCCAGCGCCTCGGGGCTCTGACGCCACTTCAGGTCGGGGTTACGGCGCAGCGTACCAAGGCCACTGCACGGGGCATCCACCAGCACCCGGTCGATCTTGCCGGCCAGGCGCTTGACGCGCGGATCGTTTTCGCTGGCGATGACAACCGGATGGATGTTGGACAGGCCGGAGCGGGCCATCCGCGGCTTGAGCTTGGACAGGCGCTTGTCGGACACATCGAAGGCGTACAGGCGGCCGGTGTTGCGCATCAGCGCGCCGAGCAGCAGCGTCTTGCCGCCGGCGCCGGCGCAGAAGTCCACGACCATCTCGCCACGCTTGGGCTGCAGCAGGAAACCCAGCAACTGGCTACCCTCGTCCTGCACCTCGAAGCTGCCGTCGAGGAACAGCGGATGCTTCTGCAGCGCCGGCTTGCCTTCCAGGCGCACCGCGGCGGGGGAGTAACGCCCCGCCGCACAGGCGATGCCGTCGGCCTTGAGGCGCTCGACCAACGCGTCGCGCTCGATCTTCAAGGTATTGGCGCGCAGGTCCAGCGGTGCCGGGCGGTTGAGGCTCTGGGCCAGAGCGACGACCTGATCGGGACTCAGGGTGGCGAGCAGGCGCTCGGCCAGCCAGTCGGGCAGATCGGTGGATTCGGCCAGGCTCATCTCGCCGGCGTCGCGGCCCTTGATCTCGGTGAAGTAGTCGATGTCACGGCCGTGCAGGCCTTCGCCGAGCTGGCGCAGCGTGGTGCCTTCGACACGGGCCAGCCAGGCCAGGATCAGCTGGCGGGTGGAGGCCTCCGGGCCACACAGGCGTTCGAGGGTGCGCTTGCGGCGCAGCACGCCATAGACGGCCTCGGCGACGAAGGCCCGGTCCCGGGCGCCCAGTTCGCGCAGGTCCTTGAAATAGCGGGACAGCACCGAATCGGCGGGGTATTCGAAGCGCAGCACGGTGCGCAGGGCCTGGCTGGCGGACTGGATCTGGGCGGGGGTGATGGTCATGGGAATTTCTTACTCTTGCTTGTGGGGGCGAGCCTGCTCGCCCAATGGAGCGGACCGGGGCCGGCGAACCGGCCCCGAATTATTTGTTGGATTTGCCGCGATTTTACTGCGGGGCGTGTTTGCCGAGGTTGACGCCGGTGGCGACCTGGTCGAGTACATCACCGTTTTTGTCGGTGATCTTCAGGCGCACCGGCAGGTTGGCGTAGTCGCGGGCCAACCAGATATCGATCTTCAACTCGCCGCGGTGGCCGGTGCTGCCCAGATGATAAGCAGACACCTTGCCGGCGGGGATGTCGAGTTCCTCGAGACCGAGATTCTGGATCACGGAGCGCACCGCGCTCTTGCCAGTCACCACCAGCAACTCGGCGCGCTGAAAACCCTCCGGCCGCAGTGCCAGGTCGTGCATCAGGGTCAGCACGTCCTGGTCTCCCTCTGCCAGCGGAAACTCCCGCCGCCGCTCACCGGCTGTCAACACGACCTTGCCGGCAGCCCAGTCGAAGTCGGCCTTCTCCTTTAACTGGCCGTCCCGTTCGACGGTGAAACGATCCGGCAGCAGGCCGTTGGGGCCGATGCGCCCCTCGCTGTGCTGGATCATCCTGAACGGCCGCAGCAGTCCGATGAGGCCGGCAGTCTCGACCACCGTCTCCATCGAATAGTGATCCTTGTCGTGGGACCACGCGTGGGTGGTGCGGCCGATGACGAAATTGCGCTCGCCACGGATCACGTTGTACTGGATCCGGCCGGACTTGATCCAGCCGTCGCCGTAGCCTGTTCCGGACGCCTTGCCGCTAGCCGCTTCCGTCGCGGGGGAAACTGGCGGCTCCGTCGCCGGCTTTTCGGTCGCTGCGGCGGCCTCGGTGGCGGGCGGCACTTCGGGTGTGGTGTCGGATGGTCCGTGGCCCTGTTCCGGTACGGGTACCGCCTCCATTCCCGCCCCGCTCTCGGCCACCGCCCGATGCGGCGCCGGAGCGCGACGCGGGGCTGGCTTGCGGACAGCCGCGGGACTCTTGTCCGCCCGCAAGCTTGGCTTCGGCAACGGCGCCAGGCGGGCGTCCAGCGGCGGCAACACGCTGGCCTGCTCGGACGGCAGGCGCCAGGCAGGGCCGATCAGCACTATCCCATGAACCAGCAACGATACGGTGACCGCGACGGCAAGGGTCGCGCCAGCCCGACGAGACACAGCCATTAGCGGTTCAGCCCTCGACCGACGGCACCGTCCATCCGGTCGGGCCGGCCAGTTCGTCACGAACGCGGACACGGTCTTCCGCATCAAAGCTCAGGCGCCCCTCGATGAACCAGCGCACCGCCTGCGGGTAGATGCGGTGCTCCTGCACCAGCACGCGGGCGGCCAGCGCCGCCTCGTCGTCGCCCGGCAGCACCGGCACCACGGCCTGGATCACGATGGGGCCGCAATCGAGGGTCGGCGTCACGAAATGGACCGTCGTGCCATGCACACGCACGCCGGCCTCCAGCGCGCGCCGGTGGGTGTGCAGGCCCGGGAAGGACGGCAGCAGGCTCGGGTGGATGTTGAGCAGGCGGCCGGCGTAACGGCTCACGAATGCATCCGTGAGGACGCGCATGAAGCCCGCCAGCACCACCAGATCTGGCGTCAGCGCGTCGATAGCCTCGGCCAGGGCGGCGTCGAAAGTTTCACGGTCCGCGTAAGCCTTGTGATCGACGACGCGCGTCGGAATGCCACGCTCGGCCGCAAAGCCGAGGCCGGCCGCATCCGGCCGATTGGAAATGACGCCGGCGATACGGGCGCCGGGGATCGCGGCGGCGACGATGGCCTCCATGTTGCTGCCACGACCGGAGATCAGGATGACGATGTTTTTCTGCATGAAGAGTCCTCAACTCGCTGCTCGCGCCGCCGACCGGCCGCGTAACCAGCCGATGGCGACCGGCAACAGCGAGATGGCGATGATGCCGAGGATCACCGCCGACAGGTTGTTCTTGACGGCCGGCAGGTTGCCGAAGCCGTAGCCGAGCCAGGTCAGCGAGAAAATCCACACTGCACCGCCCAGGAAGTCCAGCGCCACGAAACGCGCGTAGGTCATGCGCGCCACGCCGGCCACGAAAGGCGCGAAAGTGCGCAGCAGCGGCAGGAAGCGGGCGATGATGATGGTCTTGCCGCCGTGGGATTCGAAATAGGCGTGGGTCTTGTCGAAGGCCTGACGGTTGAAGAGGCGGGAATTCTCCCAACGGAACACCTTGGGCCCGATGGTATGGCCGATCCAGTAGTTGGTGTTGTCGCCCAGCACCGCCGCGGCCAGCAGCACGGCGCACAGCACGCCGATGTCCATGCCGCCGGTGGCGGCCAGCGCGCCGGCCACGAAGAGCAGCGAATCGCCCGGCAGGAAGGGAAAGATCACCAGGCCGGTTTCACAGAAGATGATCAGGAACAGGATCGCGTAAATCCAGGTGCCATAGTTGCTCGCCAGATCGGCCAGATGCACATCCAGGTGCAGGACGATATCGATGAAGGTGGTCAGGAGTTCCATTTCCGCGCCGCAAAAATAAGGTGAGACATGATACCGGAGCACGCTGTGCCCCGCTCACAGGTGCATAATCCGGGGTGTCCGTGCGGCACCGCATCATGCATGCCGAACCACTGCATCCGGAGCCTTGCCATGTCTGTCGACCGCAATTCCGTCCCATCTTCCGAAGCCGCCGATGCCAATAGACTGGCCGACGCCCTCGCCGATACCCTCGAAGCCATCGAATGGCTCGAACGCTTCGAACGTCCCTACCTGCTGGCCCGCTATCAGGCCAGCCTCGGAGAACTGGAAGTCCGCCTGCTGGGCCTCAAGGTCGAGCACCGCGCCTACCGCAGCCGCGTCGAACTCGGCCAGGCCCGCCTGCGCCGCGGCGAGCCTCTGAGCAGCCTGGCCCTGGCCACCATCGAACGGGCCGTAGCCTCCGAAGTGCTGGCCTGGCAGGCCCTGGAAGCCGACCACACCCGCGTACTGGCCGACAGCCAGCGCCATCCGGGCGGTCGTCCGCCCCTCGATCCAGCCCGCGTCACCCGTTGCCGTTCCGCCTGGCGGCGGCTGGCGCGCCACCTGCATCCGGAAATCCGTCCCGACGAGCCGCTGGCAGACCGCTACTGGGGCAAAGTGGACGACGCCTACCGGGACATGGACGCCGACCTGCTCGATGCACTGGCGCCCTTCATCGAGCGGGAAGTCACCACCGCACGGCGCCCCTTCCAGACTGGTGCGGAAGCTCGTCTGCGTAACCTCCTCGACGTCCGCCGCAAGCGCCTGTCGCGCATGGGCAGCCAGGCGCCGTTCTGCTGGGCCGACGATCTCGAAGACCCGGAATGGATCGCCGAAAAGCAGGCCACCCTGGCAGCGGAAATCGAGGCGGAGTCCGACGCCCTCGCCACCCTCGTGCTCGAATTCGCCGGCATGTCGGCGACGGCGGTCAAGTAGGGGCACGGCAACACGCCTTCGCTGAAACCGACGCCGCTCGCGCCAGGGGGCGGGCGTAAGGCTGTTCGCTCAGCGGTCGGCAACTCGATCACTTCCGCAGCCAGGCTCAGACTCGTCAAACTGCGGGGCGAATGAATTCTCCCCACGGTTTCAGCCTTTCCCGATATTCACTCAGGCCAGCGCCTTGTCCACGATCTCCGCCACGTCGGGTGACAAGCCCTCCTCCTGCGCCAGCGTCTCGAAGGCCGCGCGGATGCGGCCCTGGATCTCCGGCGTGAACTTGCGCCAGCCCTCCAGTGCCCGCGCCATGCGGGATGCGACCTGCGGGTTGCTCTTGTTCAGCGCCTTCACCTGCTCGACCCAGAAGGCGTAGCCGGCTCCGTCGGGCCGGTGGAACTCCGCCGCGTTGGCGCGGAAGTAGCCACCCAGCAGCGAATAGACCTTGTTGGGGTTGGACAGACTGAAGGCCGGGTTGTCCATCAGCGCACGCACCTGATCAAGGGTGGCCGGCGCCGCATTGGACCAACGCCAGGCGCTGGCCTGCAGCAGGAACCACTTGTCGAGGACCAGCGCGTCGTCCTTGTATTGCTCGTGGAAGGCGGCCAGCGCGTCGAAGCGCGCCGGGGCGTCACTCTGCACCAGCGCAGCCAGCGCACCGTAACGCTCGGTCATGTTGCCGGCGTGCTCGAACTGCTTTTTGGCCAGATCGATGGCGGTCGCCCCACCCCAGGCGCTCAGGTAGCGCAGACACAGGTTGCGCAGCGCGCGCTTGCCGGCATCCGCCGGGTGGTAACGGTAGTCGCCGTCCACTTCCAGGTCCAGGTAGCGGTCGAGGAAGTCGGCCTGCATCGCGTGGCCCAGCTCGCGCATCAGGTGCATCAGCGCGACGCGCAGCGGCGCCGGATCGGCCTGCGGCATGCGCTCGAGCAGATAGGTTTCGGCCGGCAGCGCGAGGATCTCGGCGAGGAAAGCCGGGTCGAGGGACTCATTGACCAGCAGCGCCCGGAAGGCATGGCCGAAGGCCTGCGGCACCTCCAGCTTACGGCCGGCGGCGGCATCGGCGGCCAGCGCAAGGATCACCCGCTCCATGTAGCGCTGGGCGGCGTCCCAGCGGTTGAAGGGGTCGCTGTCGTGGGCCATGCGGAAGGCCAGACGCGCGTCGTCCTCGTCGAGTTCGAGGATCACTGGCGCCGAGAAGCCGCGCAGGATGGACGGCACCGGCGCCACGTCGATGCCGGTGAAGCGCCAGCTCTTGCTGGCCTCCTTCAATTCGAGAATGCGCGTGGCGTCGCCGGCGCGGGCTTCGCCTTCCAATTGCAGCGGCAAGTCGATACCGTCCGGGCCGATCAGGCCGATGGCCACCGGGATATGCAGCGGCAGCTTGTCCGCCTGCCCCGGAGTCGGCAGCGTACGCTGGCTGAGGGTCAGCGTGTAGCTGCGGTTGTCCGCATCGAAGGCGCCTTCGGCCTTCAAGCGCGGCGTGCCGGCCTGGCTGTACCAGCGCATGAAGAGGTCCAGGTCAGCACCGTTGGCCTCCGCCATGCAGCCGACAAAGTCGTCACAGGTCACCGCCTGGCCGTCGTGGTAGGAGAAGTACAGATCCATGCCGTTGCGGAAGCCCTCCTTGCCGAGCAGGGTATGCAGCATGCGGATGACTTCGGAGCCCTTCTCATACACCGTGGCGGTGTAGAAGTTGTTGATCTCCTGATAGCTGTCCGGGCGGATCGGATGGGCCATTGGACCGGCATCTTCCGGAAACTGGGCACTGCGCAGCACGCGCACATTGGCGATGCGCGTCACTGCACGGGCCGAGGCCGCCGCCGCAGGCGAATCCGACGCGCTGGCCAGCATGTCGGCGGAGAACTGCTGGTCGCGGAAAACCGTCAGCCCTTCCTTCAGGGTCAGCTGGAACCAGTCGCGACAGGTCACCCGGTTGCCGGTCCAGTTGTGGAAGTACTCGTGGGCGACGACGCTCTCGACGTTCTCGTAATCCACGTCGGTGCCGCTCTGCGGGTTGGCCAGCACGTACTTGGTGTTGAAGATGTTGAGGCCCTTGTTCTCCATCGCGCCCATGTTGAAGTCGGACACGGCGACGATCATGAAGCGGTCCAGGTCGAGCTCCAGCCCGAAGGTCTCCTCGTCCCAGCGCATAGAATGGACCAGGGACTCCATCGCGTGATCGACGCGATCCAGGTCACGCTCTTCGACCCACACCTGCAGCAGCACTTCACGGCCGGACATCGTCTTGACGCGGCGCTCCAGCGCCTTCAGGTCGGCGGCCACCAGCGCGAACAGGTAGGACGGCTTGGGGAAGGGGTCTTCCCAGCGGGCGAAGTGGCGTCCGTTGGGCAGGCTGCCGGTTTCCAGCAGGTTGCCGTTGGACAGCAGCACCGGGCACAGGGCTGCATCGGCCTCCAGGCGCACGGTGTAGCGCGCCATCACGTCCGGACGGTCGGGGAAATACGTGATGCGGCGGAAGCCCTCGGCCTCGCACTGGGTGTAGTAGCCGCCTCGCGACTGATACAAGCCCGACAGGGTCAGGTTGGCTGACGGATCGATGCGCGTGACGATCCCTAGCTCAACTCTGTCCGCGGTCACGTCGATCTCCAGGCCGGAGTCGATCTCGCGCAGCTGGCCTGGCGCCGGCTCGGCGCCGTCGATACGCACAGAAATCAGGGTCAGGCCTTCGCCGAACAACACGATGGGGCCGGCGTCAGCATCCGGGTTGCGCACACAGCGCATGCGGTTGGTGACGAGAGTGGCCTGAGCTTCGAGGACGAAATCCAGGTCGACGGTTTCAACGCCGTAGGCGAGCTGCCGATAGGCCTCGCGGCGGATGGGCGAGCCGTTGGGGGTACGCATTGGATGTCCTTAGTCTTGTCTTCGCGAAAGCAGGGATTCTAGCCCGGCCACGAGTGCCAAGCGCGGTGCCAAAGGTGAAATCCCATCGCTGCACCATGTCTGTCCCCGTGGGACTTCCGTGCGGGGCGGGAACATTCGTCCGCGAAGCCTCCACGACCAGCAGAGGCGAATGGATCTACCGCTACAGGGTGTGACAGGATGCGGCGCCGAAAGATTCGACAGCCGCCGGGAACGGTGCCAAAGTTCCAGCCCAGTCCGCCTTTCGTCTTGCCTCCGCAAGCCATCGCTTCATGTACTCGCCGCTGATCCCCGCCACCCTCGTCCGCGCCGCCGACGGCACACCCTATTCGCCCGTCTTCGATGACGTTTACCACACCACCGCCGGCGGCCTCGGCCAGGCGCAGCATGTCTTCCTGGCCGGCAACGAACTGCCGGCGCGCTGGCAGGGACGCGAGCGTTTCACCATCGTCGAGACCGGCTTCGGCCTCGGGCTCAGCTTCCTGGCCACCTGGGCTGCCTGGCGGGACGACCCGGCCCGCTGCGCGCGCCTGCACTTCGTCTCCACCGAGAAGCATCCCTTCCAGGCCGACGACCTCGCCGAACTGCACGCCGCGTGGCCGGAACTTGCACCCCTCGCCGACGAGCTGCGCCGCCACTGGCCGCCGCTGGTGCCGGGCTTCCACCGCATCCACCTGGACGCCGGGCGCGTCACGCTGACGCTGATCTTCGGCGACGCATTGAACACGCTGCCGCAGCTGGAGGCCAAGGCCGACGCCTTCTACCTGGACGGCTTCTCGCCGGCCAACAACCCGGACCTGTGGTCGCCCGCGGTCTATGACCAGCTCGCCCGCCTGGCTGCGCCCGGCGCCACGCTGGCGACTTGGTCAGTAACCGGCCATGTGCGCCGCGGGCTGCAGGAAGCCGGCTTCACGCTGGAGCGGCGCCCCGGCTTCGGCAGCAAGCGGGAGATGCTCAGCGGGCGCTTCGCCGACACCCCATCTGCCACGACGCCCGCCCTGCCCCGCCACGCACTGGTGATCGGCGCCGGCGTGGCCGGCACCTCCATCGCCGAGCGCCTGGCCGCCCGCGGCTGGCGCATCACCATCATCGACGAAGCCGCCGGCCCCGGCCATGGCGCCTCCGGCAACAAGGCCGGCGTGTTCCGCCCCCTGCCGAGCCTGGACGACAACCGGCTGGCACGCGTCACCCGCGCCGGCTTCCTGTACGGCCGCCACCACCTGGAGGCGCTGGCCGAAGCCGGCCATGCGCCGCGCTGGTCGCCCTGCGGCGTTCTGCACCTGGCCCGCGACGCCAAGCAGGAGGGCAAGCAGAAGGCCGTCGTGGATACCCAGACCCCGCCTACCGACTATCTGCGCTTTGTGGACAAGGACGAGGCCGCCCGAATCGTCGGCTGGCCAGTGGAACTGGGCGGCTGGTGGTTCCCCAGCGGTGGGTGGATCCAGCCGCCGACCCTGTGCGCCGCCAACCTCGCAGCAGCCGGAGGCACCGTCGAAGCCCGCTTTGGGCAGCAAGTGGCGCGCCTCGAACACCAGAGCGACGCGTGGATTGCCTTCGATCCGGCCGGAGCGGAGATCGCCCGCACGCCGGTGGCGATCCTCGCCAACGGAGTCGGCATCCGCGCCCTGCCCCAGGCCGCCACGCTGCCGGTCCGCCCGGCCCGCGGCCAGGTCTCCCACCTGCCTGCCGAGGCCGGCAGCCCGCCGAACGTGGTGGTGTGCCGCCTCGGCTACGTGAGCCCCGAAGTGGACGGCCTGCGCTGCGCCGGCGCCACCTTCCTGGCCGAAGACGATGGCACCGAGCTGCGCGAGGCCGAGCACCGGGAAAATCTCACCAAGCTGGACTTCATCCTGCCCGGCTACGCGGCCGCTTACGACCCGACCCAGCTAGACGGCCGCGTCGGCTTCCGCCCCGCCTCGCCGGACCGCCTGCCGATGGTCGGCGCCATTCCGGCCGTCGAACGCGCCGAGCGTACCACGCCCCTGGCCGACATCCCGCGCCAGCCAGGTCTGTTTGCGGTGTCCGGTTTCGGCGCCCGTGGCCTAGTATGGGCCAGCCTCATCGGCGAGCTGCTGGCCAGCCAGCTCGACAATGATCCGCTGCCGCTGGAACGCGAACTGGTTGACGCCCTCGACCCGGCCCGCTACCTGCTCAAGCCACCCCGCCCCAGCACCGGCGGCGAAGAGTAAGCGCCTCCCTGACTTTTGTAAGCGGTGGTTGCAGGTGTCACCGTCAGCCGGCCTACGGCGTTAATCTTTTCATTCATTGAGGAGAACACGCATGAGCACCAGTCCTTCCCGCACGCCGCTGCACCCGATGATGTGGGTGGCAGCCGCCTCCGTCACCGTGCTGAGTCTGGCCGGCGTCGCCAAACTGACCGGCCTGCTGCCCGACGCCTCCCACGCACCGGTCGCCCCAGCGGAAACCACCGCCAGCGCACCGGCCACGCCGGCAGCCCCCATCACGGCGCCGACAGCAACCCCGAGCCCGGTCACCGAGCCGGCTCCAGTCGCCAGCACACAGCCGCAGGCCGTCGAACCCGCTCCGGCGCCGAAGCAGGCCGAGCGCCACGAAGCCCCGCGGGTGGCCGCCAAGCCCGCCAAGGACCACACCAAACACCAAGTCACCACGACGACGCCCGCCACAGCAAGCAATCCACCGCCGGGCGACGCGGTGCCGGCCCCCCCGCCCGGCCCCATCAGCGGCCCGGCCCGCAAGGTCGTCGAGACCCCGCCGCCGGCCATCTGCCATGAATGCGGTGTGATCGAGAACGTCGAGGCGATCCAGCAGAAGGGTGAAGGCTCCGGCCTCGGCGCCGTCGGCGGCGCAATCCTCGGCGGCGTGCTCGGCAACCAGGTCGGCGAAGGCTCCGGCAAGAAGCTGGCGCGTATCGGCGGTGCCGTGCTCGGCGGTTTCGCCGGCAACGAAGTCGAGCGGCGCGCCCGCACCGTCAGCCACTACCAGGTCACCGTGCGCATGGACGACGGCACCCGCCGCGTGATCACCGAACAGAGCGCCCCGAGCTGGCGCGTCGGCGACGCAGTGCGCGTGCGCAACGGCGAGATCGTCGGTGCCGGCCAGCCTGCATCGGGCCGCAGCAGCGACTTCTAACACGGAAACGGCAGGAGCCAGCCGCCCCTGCTGTCGATCTGGAAATGCCAAAAACAACGGCCCCGGCGAAGTACTCGCCGGGGCCGTTGTACTCATGGGGCGCAAAAGCAGCCCGGCGGGATCACAGCACCCGGTCGAGACGCGCCAACACCAACTCGCGGCCCATGGTTTCCAGCACCGCGTCGATGGACGGGGTCTGCGGCTGACCGAGCAGCACCACCCGCAACGGGATCGCCACGTGGGGCATCTTCATGCCGTGCTCGGTACAGGTTTCCTTGATCGCGGCGCTCAGTGCGGCCTTTTCCCAGCTTGTCCCAGCCAGCTTGCTGCGCAGCGTCGCCAGCGCAGTACGAGCAGCGTCGGTGAGGTGCTGGGCCAGCAGCTCCGGCGCCACGTGCAGATCGATGTAGAAGGGCTCGGCGGCGTCGGCCAGCTCGTTGAGCGTACTCACGCGGTCCTTGTACAGCGCAATGATCGCCTCCAGCGCCGGACCTGCTTCCGGATTCACTTCGCGGCGGGCCAGGCGGCGCGACACGTCGGCGGCCAGCGCAGCGTTGTCGGCCTGCTTGATGTAGTGGGCGTTCAACCAGTTCAGCTTCTCGGTGTTGAACTGGGCGGCAGACGGGGTGATGTGGTCGAGGTCGAACCATTCCACCAGCTGCGCGCGGGAGAAAATCTCGTCGTCGCCGTGGCTCCAGCCCAGGCGGGCCAGGTAGTTGATGACCGCGTCCGGCAGGTAGCCGTCGTCGTCGTACTGCGTAACGCTGACCGCGCCGTGGCGCTTGGACAGCTTCTGGCCGTCGTCGCCGAGAATCATCGACAGATGGGCGTATTGCGGCACCTCGGCGCCCAGCGCCTTGAGGATGTTGATCTGGCGTGGAGTGTTGTTCACGTGGTCGTCACCGCGGATGACCTGGGTGATGCCCATGTCCCAGTCGTCCACCACCACACAGAAGTTGTAGGTCGGCGTGCCGTCCGGACGGGCGATGATCAGGTCGTCCATCTCGGCGTTGGCGATCTCGATGCGGCCCTTGACCAGGTCGTCCCAGGCCACGACGCCGTCGCTGGGGTTCTTGAAACGGATCACCGGCTGCACGCCGGCCGGCGGCTCGGGCAGCACCTTGCCCGCTTCGGGACGCCAGCGGCCGTCGTAGCGCGGCTTCTCGCCACGGGCGCGCTGGGCTTCGCGCAGCGCGTCGAGTTCTTCGGACGACACGTAGCACGGGTAAGCCGTGCCGGCGGCCAGCATTTCCTGGATCACAGCCTTGTAGCGGTCCATGCGCTGCATCTGGTAAAACGGGCCCTCGTCCCATTCGAGGCCGAGCCAGTTCATGCCATCGAGGATCGCCTGCACCGCCTCGGGGGTGGAACGGGCCACGTCGGTATCCTCGATGCGCAGCACGAAGGTGCCGCCATGGCGGCGGGCGAAGGCCCACGAGAACAGCGCCGTGCGCGCCCCTCCGATATGCAGGAAGCCGGTGGGACTGGGGGCGAAACGGGTACGGACGGTAGAAGCCATGACGTCAATCCGGGAAAGCTTAAAACCCGGCATTTTACGCACAGCGCACGGTCGGGACCAAAGTTCCCGACCGTCTTGCGGGGATCAGATCGCCGCTTCGTTGGTCTCGCCGGTACGGATGCGCACGACCTGCTCGACGGGCATCACGAAAATCTTGCCGTCACCGATCTTGCCGGTGCGGGCAGCCTTGATGATGGCATCCACGGCCTGATCGAGCACGTCGGTGGCCACGACCACCTCGATCTTGATCTTCGGCAGGAAGTCCACCACGTACTCGGCGCCGCGGTACAGCTCGGTATGGCCCTTCTGGCGGCCGAACCCCTTCACCTCGGTGACGGTCAGGCCGGTGATGCCCACTTCGGACAGGGCCTCGCGCACTTCGTCGAGCTTGAAGGGCTTGATGACGGCTTCGATCTTCTTCATATACGGTCTCCTTGGAACGGTCCGGCATTCTAGCCGTAATATCCGGCCCTACGCGGGCCGGTCTCTGTCAGGCATCCCTGTATCGGGACGTGATGGGGTAACGCCAGTCCTTGCCAAAGCCGCGCTGGGTCACGCGGATGCCGATCGGTGCCTGGCGGCGCTTGTACTCGTTGCGCCGCAGCATGGCCACCGCACGATACACCTCCGCCTCGGCATAGCCACGGGCGACGATCTCGTGGGGCGACAAGTCCTCTTCCATGTAGGCGGCGATGATCGCATCCAGCACTTCGTAGGGCGGCAGGGAGTCCTGATCGCACTGGTCGGGTTTCAGCTCGGCGGAAGGCGGCCGGGTCAGGATGTTGTCGGGGATCACCGGGCCGCCCGGCTGGGCGTTGCGCCATGCGCACAGGCGATAGACGAAGGTCTTGTAGATGTCCTTGATGACCGCGAAACCGCCGGCCATGTCGCCGTACAGCGTGGCATAGCCGGTGGCCATCTCGCTCTTGTTGCCGGTGGTCAGCACGATGGAGCCGGTCTTGTTGGACAGGGCCATCAGGATCATGCCGCGGATCCGCGCCTGCAGGTTCTCCTCGGTGGTATCCGCCGCCAGGCCGGCGAACTGAGGCGCCAGCAGCGTCGCGAAGGTCTGCATCGCCGGTTCGATGGCGATCTCGTCGTAGCGCACACCGATCCGGCGGATCATCTCGCGGGAATCGTCGAGGCTCATCTGCGCGGTGTAGGGCGACGGCATCATCACCGCGCGGACACGCTCGGCGCCCAGCGCATCGACGGCGATCGCCAGCGTCAGCGCCGAATCGACACCGCCGGACAGACCGATGATGGCGCCGGGGAAGCCGTTCTTGCCCAGGTAGTCGCGCACGCCGAAGACCAGCGCCTCATAGACGTCAGCCTCGACGGGACGCACCGCCGGCACGCCACCGCCCTGCCAGGCGCCGTCGGCGAACTGCAGCAGGTGGAGTTCCTCGGCGAAGACCTTGCCCTGCCAGGCCAGCGTGCCGTCCCGGTCGAGGGCGAAGGAGCCGCCGTCGAAGACCAGTTCGTCCTGCCCGCCGACCAGGTTGCAATACACCACCGGCAGGCCTGTATCGGCGATGCGCTCGCGCAGCACCTCGTAGCGCAGCGCCTGCTTGTTCATGTGGAAAGGCGACGCGTTGAGGACCAGCAGCACCTCGGCGCCAGCCCCACGGGCCACGTCGGCGGCGCCGGATTCCCACACGTCGGCACAGATGTTCACGCCTACTTTCACGCCCTTCAGATCGAAGACGCAGGCCTCGGTGCCGGCCTCGAAGTAACGCTCCTCGTCGAACACCTCGTAGTTGGGCAGGCGGTGCTTGAAATAGGTTGCGACGACGCGGCCGTCCTGGATCACTGCAGCGGCGTTGTAGCGCTTGCCGTCGGCAAATGCCGGGTAGCCGACCAGCACGGTGATGCCGCGCACCTCGACGGCCAGCTCGGCCAGCGTATCGGCACAGGCTTCGAGGAAAGCCGGCCGCAGCAGCAGGTCTTCGGCGGGATAGCCGCACAGGGCCAGCTCGGGGGTCAGCACCACATCGGCGCCCGCGGCCTTGGCCCGGGCCACCGAATCCAGGATCCGGCGCATGTTGCCGGAGAGGTCGCCCACGACACTATTGAGCTGGGCGACAGCGACGGTAAGAGGGGTATTCATGGGGCAACATGATACCCCTAAGCCGCCCGTCACGAGCCGCCCCGCGCCCCGCCGGCCGCCACAGGCCCGCTCCATGCTTGTATGCTGCCGCCACGCGCTCCGGAGCCCTTCATGCCGACCTTCCGCCTGCATCCATCCCTCGTCGAAATCCCCGCCAACCAATGGGACGCCTTGACCGGTGATCAGCCGAGCCTGTCCCACGCCTACCTGTCTGCGCTGGAAGACAGCGCCTGCGTGACCCCCCGTTCCGGTTGGGGACCGCGCCATGCGGCGTTGTGGGAAGGCGAACGCCTGCTCGCCGCGATGCCCCTGTACCTGAAGAGCCATTCCTACGGCGAATACGTGTTCGACTGGGCCTGGGCCGATGCCTACCGGCGCCACGGGCTCGACTACTACCCCAAGTGGCTGACCGCGGTACCCTTCACGCCGGTGCCGGGCCGGCGCATCCTCGGCCACGACGAAGCCGCCCGCCGCCTGCTGCTGGCCCTGCTCCTCGACGAGGTACGCATGTCGGGCGCCTCGTCCCTGCACGTGCTGTTCCCCACCGACGAGGAAAGCGCGTGGCTGGCGGAAGCCGGGCTGGAAATCCGCCACGGCGTGCAGTTCCACTGGCGCAACGCCGGCTACCGGGACTTCGACGATTTCCTGGCCCAGCTGGCCCAGCCCAAGCGCAAGAAGATCCGCCAGGAGCGGCGCAAGGTGGCGGAAGCCGGCATCGAGTTCCGCATCCTGCGCGGCAAGGAGATCGGTGCCGAGGAGTGGGCCTTCTTCCACGCCTGCTACCGCCGCACCTACGCCGAACACGCCTCCACGCCCTATCTGAACCTGGCCTTCTTCACCGCCCTCGGGCAGCGCAAGGCCGACGCCTGCGTGCTGATGATCGCCGAACGGGCCGGCACGCCCATTGCGGCGAGCTTCTTCCTGCGCGACACAGACGCCCTCTATGGCCGCTACTGGGGCGCCATGGAGTTCGTGCCCTGCCTGCACTTCGAGGCCTGCTACTACCAGGCCATCGACTACGCGATCCGCGAAGGCCTGGCCCGATTCGAAGGCGGCGCCCAGGGCGAGCACAAACTGTCCCGCGGATTGGAACCGGTGCGCACGTCCTCCGCCCACTGGATCGCCGACCCACGCTTCCGCGACGCAGTGGGCCGCTTCCTGGCCCAGGAACGGGGCGGCGTGGACGCCTATCTGGACGAGCTGTCCGAACGCCTGCCCTTCCGCGACCGGGGCTGAACCCGGCCGCCGGGATCAGGAAAAGTTCAAGATTCGGCGCGCACCTTGCGGGCTCGTGGTGCCCTCCCTGCACGCGGCTCCTTGCGCGCCTCGACGGCCGCCTCGAGCTGACGCTCCACATCGAAAGCCAGCGCGAGCGTGCCTTCGCGGGCATAGGCCTGATGATTGCCCTCGATGTCCTTCAGCTTGTAGAGGTAGTTCACCATCAGGCCGCAGGATTGACGCAGGCCCCGCGCCGACACGTCGCCCAACCAGTTGATGCGCCCGAGACTGGCGCCGTTGGAGAAATGGAAGCGCCCAACCGGGTCGAGCGGGTGCTTGCCGCTCTTCTCGCGGGTCAGGTAATACGTGCATTCGCCCTTCAGCCAGGCCTGCAGCGGCGCTGACGGCGACTGGCTGCCGGCGATCTCGGCGCCGACACAGTCGAGCACCGCGGCAACACCACTCTTGCCGGTCCCATCCAGCAGCTTGCGGACGTCGGCGGGGATACGCTCCAGGTAGGCCGGCTCGGCCAGGCGCTTGTCCAGCCAGCGGTTGAAGCCCGGCACCGGCGACAAGGTCGCGAAGGTGCGCAGACGCGGAAATTCCTGCAACAGCTGCTGCACGACCCGTTTGATCAGGAACTCGCCCATGCTCACGCCGCGCAGGCCGCTCTGGGCGTTGGAGATGGAATAGAAGATCGCGGTGGTCGCTGCTTCCGGGTCAAGGGTCGGCTGGTTCTCGTCCAGCAGGGTCTGCACCTTGTCGGCGATGTCCCGCACCAGCGCCACTTCGACGAAGATCAGCGGCTCACCCGGCATACGACCGTGGAAGAAGGCGTAGCAGCGGCGGTCGGAATCCAGCCGGTTGCGCAGATCGCTCCACGACTTGATCTCATGCACCGCCTCGTAGCGGATCAGCTTCTCGAGCAACGACGCCGGCGACTCCCAGCCGACCCGCTGCAGTTCCAGGAAGCCCGCGTCGAACCAATTGACGAACAGGTGCAGCAGATCCTGATCGAGCCCCGGACAGGCGTCCACGCCGAGGCGCAACAGATCGGCACGCAAGTCCACCAGCGCATGCACGCCATGGGGCAGTAGATTGAACTGGCGCAAGATGCGCAGCCGCGGCGACTCCAGGCTGGCGCTCAGGCGCCCTTCGGCGCGGGCCCGCTCGGCCGGGCCGCTGGCCGTCATGTAGGCCTCGATGGCGCGCCGGACGTCCACTTCCACCGGCCCGAAATCCGCTTCCAGGCGCCCCAGGAAGGCGCGCCGGTCGTCGTCGCCGGCGGCCAGATAGAAGGCCAGCAAATGCCCCATGCGCTCCCGGGCGCGGGCCTCACCGTCGTAGTCGCCGGCCGCCGCCGTCAACAGATCCTCGACGCGCCGCCAGCTGCGGGCCGGCACGGCCTCGACCCGCGGATGCGGCGCCTGCGCCTCTTCCCGTCCACGCACCAGGCGGCGCCACAGCCCCGCCATGGAGGCCCCCAACCCACGGCCGCCTTCCGCCATATTGTTGTCCGGTGATCCCATTGCCCTCTCCTTCCTCGAACGAATCCCTGTCCACGAGCCTCGCCGGCCCACGCCAGCGGGCAGGCCGGCCCGGATCTTCCTTTCAAGGATGACCGGCGCCGGCGGCCGTCAGTTCCGTGCCGATGGCATCAGCGATGCGCCGGCACCGGTTCGCGGATCGGCAGATTGACCAGCGCAGCCAGCAACGCCAACACGATATCGGCATACCACATCCAGTCGTAATTGCCGAAATGCACCAACGCCAGCCCGCCCAGCCAGGCCCCGAAGAAGGCACCGATCTGGTGGGACAGCAGGGTCAGGCCGAACAGCGTGGCCAGGTAACGCAGCCCGAACAGCTTGCCGACCAGCCCGGCGGTGGGCGGCACCGTCGCCAGCCAGGTCAGGCCGAGGCCGATGGAGAAGGCATAGAAGGTCATCGGCGTCTTCGGCGCCAGCAGGTAGAGCCCAACAAGCACGGCACGCGACGCATACATGACGGTCAGGATCCACTTCATGCGGTAGTGCTGGCCGAGGGCACCCGTACCGAGGCTGCCGGCGATGTTGGCGAGGCCGATCAGCGCCAGCGACAGCGCCGACACATTGGCCGGAAGGCCGCACAGGTCCACTGCTCCAGGCAGGTGGGTGACCAGGAAGGCGATGTGGAAGCCACAGGTCAGGAAACCCGCGTGCAGGCACCAGTAGCTGCGGTCCCCCAGCGCCACCTTGAGCTGCTGGCGCAGGCCCAGGTCGGGCGCAGCCGACGGCGGATGTTCGACCTTGTGGCGCAGTGGCCACGACAGCGGAATCGTCAGCAGGCAGATTGCCGCCAGCCCATAGAGAGCCGTCACCCAGCCGAAACCGGTGATCAGGAACTGGGACAGGGGTGCGAAGACGAACTGCCCGAAGGAGCCGCCGGCGTTGATGAAACCCGACGCGAAGGCGCGCCGTGGCGGCGGCAGGCGTTGAGCCAGCGCACCGATGAGGATCGAGAAGCTGCCGGCGCCGGCGCCCGCCGACACCAGCAGCCCGAGCGTGACGGCCAGGCCGAACTCGGTGCTGACGAGAGGCGTCAGCACCAGCCCGAGGATCAGCATGACGGCCCCCGTGAACAACGAACTGCCGGGCCCGTAGCGGTCGGCCAGCGCCCCGAAGACCGGCTGCGAAGCGCCCCACATGAACTGCCCGATCGCCATCGCAAAACTGATCGCGGCGATACCCATTCCGGTCGAGGTATTGATCGGCGACACATAGAGGCCGAGGGACAGGCGCACGCCCATCGTGATCATCAGCACCGCCGAAGCGGTGAGCACCAGCGGCCAGAAGCTGCCGGCAGGCGAAGAGACGGTAAGGGAAGGTGACGTCATGACGGGAGCACGGCCGCGGGCCGCTTTTCATCGGCCGCCGAGCATCCCTCAGACGCCCGCTGCCGGTCAATCAGGATTTACGCGAGCGCAGCGTGACCAGCGCCGCCGGAAAATCGTAGGACGCCACCTCCCGCTCGAAGCGCGGCCACAGACTGCCAACCACCGGCCGCAGACATTCCGCCGATTCCCGCGCGACCCGCACCGCAGCTACGTTGTCTTCGGCCAGCAGCGCGTCGAGGCGGGCCAGCGCCTCCTGCACTGTGGAACGATCCTCCGTACAGCTTTCCGCCGCCACGACTTCCGGGTCGGGCAAGGCCCGGATCGCCGTGACCGCAGCCGTCTGCGCCGCATCCAGCTCGGTCAGCAAGGCATCGATGTCCGCCCCTTCGTCGCCGCGCAGCGCCGCATCCAGACGAGTCGCCAGAATCTGGACCTGGCGCATGCCGATCATGCCGGCCACCCCCTTCAGGGAGTGGGCCAGGCGCGCCGCCTCTCCCTGGCTGCCGGCCTCCCACTGAACGCGAATCTTGGCGCCGTCTGCCTCATGCCCGGCCGCATACTTGTGCAACAAGCGCAAGTAATTGGGAATTCGCCCACGCAGGTTCTTCAGACCGTAGCCCACGTCCAGCCCGGGCACTGCCTTCAAGGCCAGCTCCAGCGTGGGCGGCGCCGCGGAGACGGCCTCCTCCAGCGGCAGGGCGAACGGCAACCGGGCCTCCGCCGGATGCCGGCTTGATGCCGGCAGCCACTGCAACAGCTTGGCGTAGAGCACCGCCGGATCGACCGGTTTCGACAGGTGGTCGTTCATGCCGGCCTGCAGGCAGCGTTTCCGGTCCTCGCCGAAGGCATTGGCTGTCATCGCCAGGATCGGCATCGTCAGCCCACGGGCACGGATCGCCTCCGTCGCTTCGATACCGTCCATGACCGGCATCTGCATGTCCATCAGGATCAGGTCGAAACAGGTGGCGGCGGCCTTGTCCACCGCCACCGCGCCGTTCTCCGCCAGCTCGGCGTTCAGGCCGACGCTGTGCAGCAGGGACACCGCGACCTCCTGATTGATGTGACTGTCCTCCACGACGAGGATGCGGGCGCCAGCATACTCGCGGCTCAGCCGGGCCTCGTCCTGGTGCGCCTCCTCGGCCGGAGCCAACGGATGGTCGCGTTGGATCAAGCCGGCGAGCATACGCTGCAGGTTGGACAGCAGGACCGGCTTGGCCAATGTGGCGGCAACGCCCGGATGCCCTCCTCCCCCGACGGCCGCCGGCTCGTCCTCCTGGGTCAGCACGATGCAGCGCGGCGGGGACGCCAGTTCGAGTCCCGCCACCGCACGTGCGGTATCGAAGCCGTCCATCTCAGGCATCATCGCATCGACGAACAGCAGGTCCATGGCTCGCCCGGCCTTTTCGGCCTGCTGCAGGCGCTCGAGGGCCGCGAGTCCCGAATTGCAGCATTCGACACTGGCCCCCTGCATGCCGAGCATGTCGGCCAGGGTTTCGCCGGCCTCGGCCAGATCGTCGGCAACCAGCACCCGCAAGCCACCCAGAGACAAGGGTGCGGGCACTTCGCGGCGAACCCGCCCGAAGCGTGCAGTGAACCAGAAGCGGCTGCCC
Organism: Zoogloea sp. JDB1; assembly: GCF_056724025.1. Classification (NCBI taxonomy): domain Bacteria; kingdom Pseudomonadati; phylum Pseudomonadota; class Betaproteobacteria; order Rhodocyclales; family Zoogloeaceae; genus Zoogloea; species Zoogloea sp. JDB1. Next base: position 2,355,451 of record NZ_CM161496.1, on the reverse strand, counting down.
TGCCCCGGCTGGCTGTCCGCGCCGGTCGTGCCCCCCATCATGCGGGCCAGGTGGCCGACGATCGCCAGGCCCAGCCCGGTACCGCCAAAACGCCGGGTCGTCGAGCCGTCGGCCTGTTCGAACGGTTTGAAGAGGCGGGCCAGCACATCGGGCTGGATGCCGATGCCGCTGTCGACGACCTCGAAGCGCAGCAGAACCGCATCGTCGGAGTCCGTTTCGCTGCAAACCCGCAGCATGACCCGGCCGGCATCGGTGAACTTGACCGCATTGCCCAGGTAGTTGACCAGCATCTGCCCCAGGCGGGTTGAGTCCCCGCGCAGCAGGGCCGGCACCGCGTGGGTATCCACGACAAGCTCCAACCCCTTCTGAATGGTCTTGTCGGCCACCAGCGCGCAAGCGTTGCGCACCACGTCCTCGAGGCTGAACTCGGCGTCGTCGAGACTCAGCTTGCCGGCCTCGATCTTCGAAATGTCGAGGATGTCGTTGATGATGGACAGCAGGTGGTCGGCCGCATCGCTGATCTTCTGCAGTCGCATGCGCGCCTCGTCGCTCTCCGCATTGCGGCGCATCAGGTGGGTCAGGCCGATGATGGCGTTCATCGGCGTACGGATCTCGTGGCTCATGTTGGCCAGGAAGGCGCTCTTGGCCCGGTTGGCCGCGTCGGATGCCTGACGGGCCGCCTCCAGCTCCGTGGAGCGCTCGGACAGCGCATGGTTGGTTTCCTCGAGCTGATGGGTGCGCTCGGCCACCAGTTGTTCGAGATGATCCCGATGACGGGCCAACTCCTCCTCGACCCGCTTGCGCTCGGTGATGTCCTCCTGGATGCCCAGGTAATGGGTGGTCCGCCCATCCAGTTGCACTATCGGCGAGATGCGCGCGAACTCGACGCAGACCTCACCGTTGCGCCGCCGGTTGATGAACTCGCCTTCCCACGGCCGGCCGGCGCGCAGGGTCCGCCACAAATCGGCAAAGGTCTCTGGCGGTGTCAGCCCCGACTTGAGAAAGCCTGCCCGCTGGCCGATGACCTCGCGCAGTTCGTAGCCCGTTCCATCGAGGAAGGCCTTGTTCACATACTCGATACGGCCATCCAGATCGACGATGATCACGCTGGCCAGGCTCTGCTCCACAGCCAGCGACAGCTTGAGGAGCTGTTCGGCGGCCTTGCGCTTTTCTGTGACATCCCGCCAGATGCCGGCCAGATAGCTGCGGCCGTTGATCTCCAACCCGCTGTAGCTCAACTCCACGTCGCGCACACTCCCGTCGGCGCGCTTCTGGCGGCTGTCGAACATCACCGGCTCGTTGCGTGCCCGAATGTCCTGCACCCGTCTGGCAACCTCCTCCGGCGACAGGTTGACCTGGATGTCGGACAGGCTGATCGCCGCGAACGCCTCCCGCGTGTACCCCAGCCCCCGGCAGGCAGAGTCATTGAACTCCACGAAGCGCAGCGTCTCCACGTCGAGCAGCACGATGCCGTCCACGGCCTGCCCGACGATCGCGTCAAGCACCTGCAGCGCCCGCAATTGCCGGCCCTGGGCCTCCTCTCGCTGGCGGGTGAGCTGGAGCTCCCGATACTGGAACAGCAGCAGCGCCGCCCCTGCAGTGGCAAACAGCGCGAAGCCCATCGCCAGCGCGATCCACCAGACCTGGCGGCGTGAGCCCTCGTATATCTCGTCCTGGTCCACCTTGACGACCATCGTCCAATCGGTGCCCGGCACCGACCGCCCGACCCCGACCACCCGCACGCCGCGGTAATCCAGCGCCCCCATGGTGGCCGGACGGTGCTCGGGATTCTTGACCGCCTGGACGGCGAGAACGGCCTCGCTGCCAAGCGGCAGACGCAGGCCAAGCGCCGGAATATCCTGATGGCGCAGGGGGTTGAGGTTGACCACCACATCCCCGTCCTGGCGCAACAGCAAGGTTTCCGCGGTCCGACTGGGCACCGGCCAGCCCTGCAGGTAGGCAAACAGGAAGGCGTGGGGATCCACTTCGAGGACCACTGCCCAGTGTGGCGCCCCCGGTCTCCCCTTCAGCGGGGCCACGAAATCCAGTCGGACCTGGGCCTTGTCGCCACTGCCATCCCGATAGAAATTGGTGTCCACCGCCCTCCCCTCGGCCAGCGCCCTGCGCACCGCCGTACGCAACACATCCGGCACCTCGAAGGGCGGGCCGGAGGAGACGACAGGACGGCCATCCGCATCGAAGACGGCAACCCGGCCATAACGATAGGCCCGACGCACCGTCTCGAGATGTTCGCGCAGACGCTCCTGGGCTTCCGGGTGGGCCCATTGCGCATGCAACAGCTCGAAGCTCGGATCGCCGGCCAGCGCCAGCGCATCGGCACGACGCTCGTCGAGCCAGGACGAGATCTGCCCCAGCTTCAAATCGGCCACCGCCTCCATGCGGCGGAGCTCCTGGGTTTCCCGGTCGTGCGTCGTGAACATCGCGCTGCCGACGCCAAGCGCCACAACCACCAACGCGAAAAGGGAGAACGGCACCAGCAGACGCAACGCAGCGCGTTCCTGCCGCAACCAGGCCCAAAGTCTGGGGCGCGGCATCTCGGCCGCCGGATCGCCGCTGAAACGGTGCAGCACGACCCACAGTGCCCAGGACGTCGCACCGACGAAGATCCAGCCCTTCAGGGTGCTGACCAGCAGCAGATCCTCCGACTGGGGCAGCAGCAGACTCACCAGGTTGTCGGAGAACAGCACCCAGCCGGTGGCGAGCAACCCATAGACCAGCACCACACGGGCGATGCGGCCGTTCATCGGTTCTCCTCGTCCCGGTAGCGGGTCGCGATGTCGGCGAAACGCACGAACTCGGCCACGAAGGCCTCCACCACGGCGGGGTCGAAATGACGGGCGCCTTCGGCGCAGATCATGTCGCGGGCGGTTTCCAGCGCCACCGCGGCCTTATAGACCCGACGCGACACCAGCGCATCGAACACGTCGGCCAGCGCCATCAAGCGCGCCGACAAGGGGATCGTCTCGCCGGCCAGCCCTTCGGGATAACCGGAGCCATCCCAGCGCTCGTGATGGTAGAGGGCGATCTCCTTAGCGTAGGCCAGGAAGGGAACCGGACGCTCGGCATCCTCCTCGGCCTTGTGGATCGCCTCGCTGCCCAGGCGCGAATGGGATTTCATGATGACCCACTCGTCGGCCGTCAGCTTGCCCGCCTTCAGCAGAATGTGGTCGGGAATGCCGACCTTGCCGATATCGTGCAGCGGCGCCGATTTGACGATCAGGTCGATGTGTTCCGGCGTCAGTACCGCTGCATGGCGCGGGTCGGTGGCCAGGCGGCGGGCCAGCACCGCCACATAGGCCTGGGTACGCCGCACGTGGTTGCCGGTTTCCTGATCGCGGATCTCCGCCAGCCGCGCCAGCGCACGGATGCTGACGTCCTGGATCAGGAGGTTCTCGCTCATCCGGCGGGCGATCTCGGCTTCCAGAAAGAGATTCTGATCGCGCAGGCGGTCCCGCGCGCGCTTGAGCTCCAGCTGGTTGCGCACCCGCGCCAGCACGATGCTGGGCCGGATCGGCTTGGTGATGTAGTCCACTGCGCCCAGCTCAAGGCCGCGCTCCTCGGCCTCGACGCCATCGAGGGCGGTCACGAAGATCACCGGGATGTCGCGGGTCAGCGGATCGGCACGCAACGCGTCGAACACCGCATAACCATCCATGCCCGGCATCATCACATCGAGCAGGATCAGGTCGGGCACTGGCTGGCTACGCGCCACGGCCAGCGCCCGCACGCCGCTGTGGGCGCCGCGCACCCGGTACAACGGCTGCAGCAGTTCGCCGAGCACCTCGAGGTTCTCGGGCAGATCGTTGACGATCAGCACCGTCGCCGGCAGGGGCGACGGATTGTCGTCGGGCTTGGGAGAAGACAGGTACGGCGTCATCGTGGAAATGGATTGATCTGGAAACCGGCCTCTGGGGAAAACGCCAACGCGCTCCCTTGCTCCAGGAGCCGGACGAACCGCGGGACCTGTTCATTCAGAATCAGTATTATCCATCGCTTATCGTCTCTTCCATGCAGCTTCTTGACTCTGGTCAACAAGCAATTGTGAAATGTGCCGCAACCGGGGCCGCAAGCTAAACTCTCTGTCCTTCCAAGCCCCCGGATCCATGTCTCCAATACTCGCCCGCCTGCTGCCCTTTCTCGCCTGGCCTCGCCAGCTGGATGCCACCGGCCTGCGGGCCGACCTGCAGGCCGGCTTCACGGTGGCCCTGGTGGCGATCCCGCAAGCCCTCGCCTACGCCCAGCTGGCCGGCCTGCCGCCCTACGTGGGGCTCTACGCGTCGCTGCTGCCGAGCATCGTCGGCGCGCTGTTCGGCTCATCGGGCCAGCTCAGCACCGGGCCAGTAGCCCTCACCAGCCTGCTCACCGCCACCTCGCTGGCGCCACTGGCCCTGCCCGGCTCGGAAACCTACCTGGTGCTGGCGGTGCAGCTGGCACTGTTGGCCGGGCTGCTGCAGCTGGCTTTCGGCGCCCTGCGCCTGGCCCACTTTGCCGATCTGCTGTCCCATCCGGTACTGCACGGCTTCATCAACGCGTGCTCGCTGCTGATCTGCGTGGCCCAGGTACCGACCCTGCTCGGCCTGCGCAGCGCCGGCCAGCGCCCCTTCTTTGAAGCCGTGGTGGACCTCACCACCGCACTGCCCGATGCCCACCTCCATGCCGCCGCCCTAGGCCTCTCAGCCGCCGTGCTGCTGATCGCCCTCAAACGCCTGCTGCCGCGCTGGCCGGGAGTCTTGATCGTGGTCGCCGGCCTCAGTGGAGTGGCCTGGCTGACGGGCTTCGAAGCCGACGGCGGTCACGTGGTCGGCCTGCTCCCCGACGAAACCCTGGCCTTCGCGCTACCGCGCCCGGACTGGGGGCAGATCACCGACCTGCTGCCGTCGGCCTTCGTACTGGCACTGGTCAGCTTCCTGGAAGCCATGTCGAGCTGCAAGGTCGCCTCGGCACGCACCGGCGAGCGCTGGGACGGCAACCAGGAGCTGATCGGCCAAGGCCTCGCCAAGATCACTGCCTCGGTGTGCCAGGCTTACCCGGTCAGCGGCTCCTTCGGCCGCTCGGCCTTCTTGCTCGCCCATGGCGCACGCACCGGGCTGGCCTCGGTGATCGGCGCGCTGATGGTGCTGGCGGCATTGTTCAGCATGCCCGGCCTGATCGCCCACATTCCGCTGCCAGTGCTGGCGGCGGTAATCCTGGTGACCCTCGCCGCGCTGCTGTCGCCGGCCCAGCTCAAGGAAGCCTGGCGCGCCAACCGGGACGATGGTCTGGCCGGCACGGTGAGCTTCGTCGCCACGCTGGCCTTCGCGCCGCATATCGAGATCGGCATCCTGTCGGGGCTGATCCTGTCCCTCGCACTGCTCATCTACCGCAGCATGAAGCCCCGCGTCGCAGTGCTCGGCCGCCATCCGGACGGCAGCTGGCGCGACGCCGCCCGGTTCAACCTGCCACCGGCCCATCCGCAGCTGGCCATCCTGCGCTTCGACGGCCCACTGCATTTCGTCAACGCTGCCACCTTCGAAGACGCAGTGCTGGCCGTCGAGCGTGACCACCCGGAACTCAAGGTGCTGCTGCTTTCCTGTGCCGGCATCAACGACATGGATGCCAGCGGTGTCGAAGCCCTGCGCCGGGTCCACCGTCAGTTGGCTGAAGCCGGCCGTACACTGGCCTGCTGCGGACTCAAGAAGCAGGTCATTGATGTGCTGGAGCGCACCGGACTATGGAGTCACCTGGCCGCCCACGCCACGTACCGTACGGAGGATCACGCAGTCACGCACCTCTTGCCGAGCCTGGCCGAGGTTCCCCCACCAGCCACCATGCGGCGCGGTTTCGAATGGTGAGGCCGGCTTTGTTGACCTGAGTCGTTGTTATGCCCCTTGCAGAAGCAGATACTGGCATCCAATCAGGCATTCAAGCTTTCGACTCAAACAACAAGGGAGCGCCTCATGACACCGACCTCGGTACGCGATATCCGTAACCTAAGCCTGCTCGGCCAGTCCGGGAGCGGAAAGACCACCCTGCTCGAAAAGCTGCTGGCCACCGCCGGTGCCATCGGCAGCCCTGGAACGGTCGAGCGGGGCGATACCGTCAGCGACTACGATCCCCAGGAAAAGGCCCTCGGCCATTCCCTCAACAGCACTGTCACCCACCTGGAATGGGCCGGGCACTGGATCAACGCCATCGACACCCCGGGCCTGCCGGACTTCCTCGGCCGCGCGCTGGCCACCCTGCCGGCGGTAGAAACCGCCGTCGTCGTCGTCAATGCCGCAGCCGGCGTCGAAACCGTGACCCGCAAGATCATGGAGGCCGCCGTCGGCCAATGCCGGATGATCGTCGTCAATCGCATCGACGCACCGGGCGTAAACTTCGATGCGTTGCTGGAACGCATCGGCGCCTGCTTCGGCAAGGAATGCCTGCCGATCAACCTGCCGGCACCCGGCGGCGAGGCGGTCATCGACTGCTTCTTCGCGCCGGACTACGCCGCGACCACCGCGTTCTCGAACGTCCGCGAGACCCATGACCGCATCGTCGACCAGGTCGTCGAGGTGGATGAAGAACTGATGGCCGTGTATCTGGAACAGGGCGAATCCCTGCAGCCGGAGCAGCTCCACGACCCGTTCGAGCAGGCCCTGCGCGAAGGCCATCTGATTCCGGTGTGCTTCACGTCGGCACGCAGCGGTGTCGGCGTAAAGGAATTGCTCGACGTGATGGGGCGCCTGCTGCCCGATCCGACCGAAGGCAATCCGCCGCATTTCCTGAAGGGCGAAGGCGCCACCGCCGAGCCGGTAGCAGTCAGCACCGACGCAGGCAAACACGTCATCGCCCATGTGTTCCAGGTCAGCAACGACCCCTTCCGTGGCAAGCTCGGCCTGTTCCGCATCCACCAGGGCACCGTCACGCCGAACACCCAGCTCTTCATCGGCGACTCCCGCAAACCGTTCAAAGTCGGGCACCTGCTACGCGTACAGGGCAAGAACCAGGTCGAAATCGAGGCGGGCATTCCCGGCGACATCTGCGCCGTGGCACGCATCGACGAGATCCACCGGGACGCGGTACTCCACGACGCCCACGACGAGGACCACTACCACCTCGCCCCGCCGGCCTACCCGCAACCGGTATTCGGCCTGGCCCTGGCCGCCGAAAAGCACGGCGACGAGCAGAAGCTCTCCGAAGCCCTCCACCGCCTGCTCGATGAAGACCCCTGCCTGAACGTCGAGCACGACCTGCAGGCCAAGGAAACGGTGATCCGCGGCCTCGGCGAAGTGCATCTCAAGTCGCTGCTGGAAACCCTCAAGGCACGCTGGAACCTCAACCTCACCACCAAGCCGCCGGCCATCCCCTACAGGGAAACCGTCGCCGGCACGGCGGAAGCCCGCTACCGCCACAAAAAACAAAGTGGTGGCGCCGGCCAGTTCGGTGAAGTGGCGCTACGCGTCGAGGCACTGGAACGCGGCGCCGGCGTGCACTTCGCCGACGAGGTGAAGGGCGGCACGATCCCCGGCAACTTCATGCCGGCTGTCGAGAAAGGCGTCCGCCAAGCCATCGCCGAGGGCGTACTGAGCGGCTTCCCGCTGCAGGACCTCCGCGTGGTGGTCTTCGACGGCAAACACCACACCGTCGACTCCAACGAGGTTTCCTTCGTCACCGCCGCCCGCCACGCCGTACAGGAAGCCGTCCAGGGCGCTCGCCCGGTAGTGCTTGAGCCGCTGGTGACGCTCACCGTGCGGGTCGCCGACGAGCACTTCGGTGGCATCAGCGCCGAGCTTTCAGGGCGCCGTGGCCGTGTCACCGGCACCGACAGCCCGCAACCCGGCTGGACCGAGATAACCAGCGTGGTGCCAATGGCCGAGATGGAAGGCTTCGAATCCCGCCTCAAGTCCATCAGCGGCGGCGACGGCAGCTGCAGCGTGGCCTTCAGCCACTACGAAGCAGCCCCGGCCGAGGTGCAGCAACGCCTCGCCCGCGAGCACGCAGGGAAGCGCGGAGGCGAGCAGTAAAAGACAAGTGGCAACAACCGAGGGCGGCCCTGAGGGCTCGCCCTTGTTCTATCGACGCCGCGTCATACCCTGACCAAGGGCAAATTCATTCGCCCTTAGGGGGCAGATTCCTCTGCAGGCAGAGCGTCCCCGGCCGACCATCGAAACCTACCGGGATTTAGTTCAGATACATCGACAACTGCCGGCGGGCGTCCATCACCGCCTTGAGGTCGGGACAAAGCGGGAACCACTCCACCAAACGGCTACGCGCCTGGCTGCGGGCCTCGCCGCGGTCACGCAGGACAATCTCCAGCAATTGTTCAAAGGCTGCCGGCCAGGCGTCCCGCTGGGCCAGCACGGTGGCCAGCGCAATGCGGGCATCGAAGTCCTTCGCGTTGGCCTCAATGCGCGCCCGCAGTTCGACCTCACTGGCCGCCCCTGCCCCTTGCGCCAGATCCAGCCGGGACTTGAGCTTCAGCCAATGCTCGTCCCGTGCCCGCGGCTCGACCGTTTCCAGGGCGGCCAGCGCCTCCTCGGACAGACCGGCGTCGATCAGCGTCTGCACCAGATCGAAAACGATGACCTGGCGGCCACCCGACAACGCCACCGCACGGCGCAATAGTTCGGCCCGCTCGCGTGGATCTGTCAGTCCACCCGCGGCACGGCGCAGCTTTTCCGCTTCATCCGGCAGATGACCGTCGAGGAAGGCCCGCACCTGCCCTTCCGGCAGGGCGCCCATGAACTCGTCCACTACCTCGCCGTCGACGAACAGCTTCACCGCCGGAATGCTGCGCACCGCGTAATGCGCCGACACGGAGGGAGCCTCGTCGGAGTTGAGCTTGGCCAGCACGAAGCGGCCACCGTATTCGCCGGCCAGCTTTTCGAGCAAGGGCTTGAGCGTGCGGCACGGGCCGCACCACGGCGCCCAGAAGTCCACCAGCACCGGCACCTCGCGGGAGCGAGCGAGGACGGCAGTTTCGAAATCGGCTTCAGTGATGTCGATGGAGAAATCGGTCATGGGGCTTACCTGGCAATGGTTTGTTGGCTTGGCAAAACCTGCATATGGGGAATATCCGGCCACCTTCAAGACAGCGCAGCCGGCGCGGCTCCTCAGCGCGGCCGGCTGTCCCAGATTTTCTGCAGACGCTTCACGGACACCGGCATTGGAGTCTTCAGCTCTTGGGCGAACAGACCGACGCGCAGTTCTTCCAGCAACCAGCGGAACTCCTCCAGCTGCGGGTCGGTGACGCCCGCCTTGGCCTTGGCCAGCCACTCCCGCTCGAAGGGCTGGGCCAGACTCTTCCAGTCAGCCATCAGTTGAGCGTCGCGGGGCGCGTTGCTGCGCAGCTTGTCGATGCGCACGGTGGCCCCCTTCAGGTAGCGCGGAATCTGCGCGATGCGCTCGTAGGGCAAAGCCACCAGGAAATTCTTCGGCATCAGCTTGGCAACCTGGGCGTTGATGTCGGCCACCACGTCCGGGAAGGTTTTCAAGCCGGCCAGGCGCTTGGTCAGCGTGGCGTGCTCGACGATCAGCTGACCCGTCAGGCGCATCAGCTCCTGAGCCACCAGCGTGATGCGCGGCTTGGCCTCCTGGCAGCGCTTGGCAAAAGCGTCGGCGTCCGCCGGCAGGGGTTCGAGCAGGCAGCAGCGCTCCAGCGTTGCCGTCACCAGCTGGGCCTTCAGCTCCGCCTCGGTGCCGTAGTTGATGAACTGCAGGGCCAGTTCGCGGATGCCCGGCAACTTCTCGATGGCCTTCACCTGGGCCGACAGTTCCAGCGCGAACAGCCGCGCGAGGCCACCGCGATGGACCTTGGCGGCCTCCTCCGGGGTGTCGTAGGGACGCAGGGAGACGCTGCTGCCGTCGTCGTGCAGGGCCGGGAAACCGACGATCTCGCGACCGGCGACCTTCACTTCGAGCAGTTCCGGGAGCGCGCCGAAGGTCCAGCCGGTGAAGCCGGACAAGGTCTTGTCGACGCTGGCCGCCGGGGCTGCCGCAGGCGCCGGAGCAGACTTGCCGCCGGCAGGCGGCGCCGCCTTCTTTGGCGCCGGCGCGTCTGATGCCGCCGGTACGATGCGCGCGCTCTGGAAGCGCGCCGCCACCTGGTCGCGGTACTTGGCGCGCAGCTCGGCCAGGTTGCGGGACTGGCCGAGGATGCGACCGTGCTCGTCCTGCACCCGGAAGTTCATGAAGCAATGGGGATTGAGGTTCTCCGGGCGGAAGCTCTCCATCGGCAGCTTGAGGGACACCCGCTCCTCGACGAAGCGCTGCAGCATCTTGATCAGCGGCTCGTCGGTGTCGAACTCGCCGGCGTCGTAGCGCTCCATGAAGGCCGCCGCGCTGTCGGCCATCGGCTGCAGGCGGTGGCGGTGCTTTTGCGGCACAGTGCGCAACAGCGCATTCACCTTCTCCTCCAGCAGGCCCGGCACCAGCCATTCGCAGCGGTTGGCGGGGATCTGGTTGAGCATCGCCAGCGGCACCGTCAGCGTCACCCCGTCGTCGGCTCCGCCGGGCTCGTGCAGATAGGCGAGCTTGAGCTTCTGACCGAGGACTTCGAGGTTCGACGGGAAGCGGTCGGTGGTGATGCCTTCGGCGTCGTGGCGCATCAGCTGGTCGCGCGACAGTTGCAGCAGCTTCGGCGCCTTCTTCTCGGCGTCCTTGCGCCAGGCCTCGAAGCTGGCCATGTCGAGCACTTCCGGCGGCAGCTTGGCGTCGTAGAAGGCGTAGATCAGCTCTTCGTCCACCAGCACGTCGGGGCGGCGGGACTTGTGTTCCAGGCGCTCGATCTCCGCCACCAGGCGCCGGTTGTGGGCCAGGAAGGCCATACCGCGGGCCGGGCCCTCGGCGATCTCGCCCTGCACCAAGCCCTCGCGGATGAACAGCTCGCGACACAGGGCCGGGTCGATGTCCCGGTAGCTCACACCCCGGCGTGGATAGACGGTCAGCCCGTACAGCGTGCCGCGCTCCCAGGCGCGCACCGCGCCGCTGGCCTTCGACCAGTGGGGTTCGGAGATATTGCGCTTGAGCAGGTGCCCGCCGACTTCCTCCAGCCATTCCGGCTCGATGCGCGCCAGGCAGCGGCCGAACAGGCGAGACGTATCCACCAGCTCGGCACACATGATCCATTTGCCGGCCTTCTTGGCAATGGCGGAGCCCGGATGGGGCCAGAACTTGATGCCGCGGGCGCCCAGGTAGCTGCCGGCGGCCGGCCCCGAGGCGTCTTCGATCTTGCAGCCCACGTGGCCCATCAGGCCGGTCAGCAGCGCCTTGTGGATCGCCTCGTAGCTGGCCGGCTCCTTGTTCTCCTTCCAGCCATGCTCCGTGCACAGAGTATGCAGCTGGGTGAACACGTCGCGCCATTCGCGCAGGCGCAGCCAGGACAGGAAGTTCTGCTTGCACCAGGCCTTCTGCTTGCTGGAGCTCTCGTGGCGCTGGACTTCGTCCCAGGCCTTCCACAGGTTCCAGTACCACAGGAACTCGGACTTCTGGCTCTCCTCCGGGCCGCGGAAGCGCGCGTGGGCCTGGTCGGCGGCGGCCTGGCGCTCGGGCGGACGCTCGCGCACGTCCTGCGTGGACAGCGCGGCGGCAATCACCAGCACCTCCGAAAGACTGGCCCGGTCGCGGGCGGCCAGGATCATGCGGCCGATCTTCGGGTCGAGGGGCAACTTGGCCAGCTCGCGGCCGATCGGCGTGAGCTTCATCGTCGCCGCCCCCTCAACTTCCTCCACCGCCCCGAGCTCGGCCAGCAGCTGGTAGCCGTCGGCCACCATACGCGGCAGCGGTGCGTCGATGAAGGGGAACTCGGCCACTTCGCCGAGCTTGAGGGACTTCATGCGCAGGATCACCCCGGCCAGGGACGAGCGCAGGATTTCCGGATCGGTGTGGGCCGAGCGCTTGTTGAAGTCGTCCTCGTCGTAGAGGCGGAAGCACACGCCATCGCTGACCCGGCCGCAACGACCGGCCCGCTGGCGGGCCGCGGACTGGGCAACCTTCTCGATCTGCAACTGCTCGACCTTGTTGCGGTGGCTGTAGCGCTTGACCCGCGCCAGGCCAGTATCCACCACGTAGCGGATGCCCGGCACGGTCAGCGAGGTTTCCGCCACGTTGGTGGCCAGCACCACGCGGCGCCCCTTGGACGGCGCGAAGACCCGCGCCTGCTCTTGCGCCGACTGGCGCGCAAACAGCGGCAGGATCTCGGTACCGGCGGCGTGATGGGCCTTGCGCAGGGCCTCGGCGGCCTCGCGGATCTCCCGTTCGCCGGGCAGGAAGACCAGCACGTCGCCGGGGCCGCTGCGATGGGCTTCGTCGACCGCATCCACCAACGCGTCGTAGAGGTCGCGGTCCGGGCCGCGGCTGTCCTGGCGCGGGGTCGGCTCACCCGGCCGGGCCGGCTTGGGCTCGTCACGCTCCACCGGCCGGTAGCGCATCTCGATAGGGAACAAGCGGCCGGACACCTCGATCACCGGCGCCGGCTTGTCCTCGGTGCCGAAATGGCGGGCGAAGCGCTCGGCATCCAGCGTTGCCGACGTGACGATCAGCTTCAGGTCAGGCCGTTTGGCCAGCAGCTGGCGCAGGTAGCCGAGCAGGAAATCGATATTCAGGCTGCGTTCGTGGGCCTCGTCTATGATCAAGGTGTCATAGGCCGAGAGCAGCGGGTCGCCCTGGGTTTCGGCAAGCAGGATGCCGTCCGTCATCAGCTTGATGTAGCTCTGCGGACCGATGCGATCGGTAAAGCGGATCTTGTAGCCGACGGTGCTGCCCAGCTCGCTCTTCAGCTCCTGGGCGATGCGGCTGGCGGTGGCGCGGGCGGCGATCCGCCGCGGCTGGGTGTGACCGATCAGGCCCGACACGCCGCGGCCGAGCTCCAGGCAGATCTTGGGCAGCTGGGTGGTCTTGCCGGAGCCGGTCTCGCCGCAGACGATGACGACCTGGTGCTCGCGGATCGCCGCGGCGATCTCGTCCTTGCGCTGGTTGACCGGCAGATCGGGCGGAAAGTCCGGCTTGGGCAGCGCGTTGGCGCGGGCGATCAGCTTCGCTGCCGAAGCGGCGATGCGCAGGCGCAGCGCCTCCGGCAGCTCGTCGAGGCTGCGCGGGCGCTTCGGCAGGCGGCGCAGGTCGCGGCGCAGCCCAGGCCGGTCGGCGGACAGGCATTCTTCGAGCAGGGAATAAGGATCGTTGCGGTCGGGCCGGGGTTGCGGTGATGCCATGGGGGAATACAGCGAAAGACGATTGATGAAGGCCCGCGCGCCAATCGGCAACGAACCGCAGGCGACGGGTTCGGACGCTCAGCTACGCCAGCTATGCACGGTCTATACACCCCGCGCGGTCATGCCCAGGGGGCCGCACCGATGCCGATGGCGACGAGAGCCAGCGTCGGAAAGTGTTGGACATGATCAGACATGGCCGCGGATTTTACCCCGCCGACGCCGACGCCGCCGGCAAAAGCCTCAAGAACCAGCGTGATGCCGCCGATAGCGATCATATCCGCACAGGTGCGCGCCCCGCAGGAAGCTGCGGCGGCAGGGCGCAGACAAGCGGCGGCTCGGCGACGCCGAAAGACCGCTGCATAAATGGAGACACGATGAACATCCCCGACAGCCCGCCCGCGACATCCACTCCCTTGCTCTATCAGGCGCGCTTCGATTGCCATCGCGGTGAACTGACCGGCGTGCAGGCTCTACGACAAGGCCCGCAGCACCCGGTCCCGGAGTTGCTGGTCGCCGGCAGCCCGGCCGAGTTCGATGCATTGCGCATGGCCTGTCTGCAGGTTGCGCTCTGGCAGGGCAGCACCGGCCGGCCGCTCGGGCTGACGGTCGGCGCCCGCCTCGATACCTTGTGTGAACAAGGCTTCGCCCACGCCCTCGGCACCATCCTGCGGGAGACGCGGCTGGAGCCCCACAGCCTGGAAATCAGCATCATCACGCCCCGTGACGAAGTCCCGGACGACATGCTCGGCGCGCTGGCGCAACTGCACCGGCTCGGCATCCGCTTCGCGCTCTGCGCCACCAGTCCGGCCAGCACCCGAGTGGCGTGGACCGCCCAGCTGCCGATCGACAGCATCGAGGTGCCGGCCCGCCTCGTCGAGAACGTGGCGGCGGCACCGGAAGGCGTGGCCATCGTGCGCGCCCTGCTCACCCGCGCCCATCGCATGGGGCGCCAGGTGTGCGCAATGGAGATCGCCAGTACCCAGGCAGCGGCGGTGATGACGGCAGCTGGCGCCGACACGCTGCAGGGCCCCCTGGCCGCCGCCCCGCTGCCGGCAGAAGATCTCACGGCCCTGCTGGCCAGCGGTTACCGGCTCGATGCAGCGCTGCTGCGCGGCCCCTCCACCGAGCGCACACTGCTGCTGGTAGACGACGAGGACAACATCCTCTCCGCCCTGCGCCGCCTGCTGCGCCGTGACGGCTACACGATCCTCACCGCGAGCGATGGCAAGCAAGGCCTGGAGGTGCTCTCCGCCAACCGGGTGGACGTGATCGTCTCCGACCAGCGCATGCCTGGCATGACGGGCGTGGAATTCCTGCGCAAGGCCAAGGACATGTGCCCGGACAGCGTGCGCCTGGTGCTGTCGGGCTACACCGACCTGCAATCGGTCACCGACGCGATCAACGAAGGCGCGATCTACAAGTTCCTCACCAAGCCGTGGGACGACGCGATGCTGCGTGCCAACATCGAGGAAGCCTTCCGGCGCAAGGCCCTGTCCGACGACAACCAGCGCCTCACGAACGAACTGCAGCACGCCAACCAGGAACTGGCCCGCATCAACGCCCGCCTTGAAGGCCTGCTGGCCGCCCAGCAGCACCGCCTCGGCGTGGACGAGGCCGCACTGACGCTCGCCCAGGAGGCCCTGGCCGTCATGCCGCTACCGCTGCTAGGCATCGCCCCGGACGGGATGATCGCCTTTGCCAACCAGGCCGCCGAAAGCCTGTTCGCCGGGCAGGCACCGCTGATGGGCCTGAACGCCGACGAAGTCCTGCCGCCACCGCTCTCCGCCCTCGCAAGCAGTGGCAGGGGAGACTGCGACAGTCTGGTCGGCGGCGTACAGTTCCGCATCGAGGCCCACCCCCTTGGCGGCAACGGCCGCCATCGCGGTACCCTGCTGTGCTTCACCTGCCAACACCCAGCCTGACCCATGAGCGATATCCAACGCCTGCCCCTCGACGCAATCCAGCCTGGCGCGGTGCTGGCCGAAGCCGTCGCCGACGCCCGCGGCACGGTGCTGCTGCCGGCCGGCCTGAGTCTTACCGAGGCACACCTCGCCAGCCTGCACCGCCGCAACATCGCCACGCTCAGCGTCACCGCGCCTCCCGATCCGGCGGAGCTGGCGCGCCGCCGCGAAAAGGTCCGGGAACGGGTCCTGTACCTGTTCCGCCACACCGACGACGAGCCGGCCGCCCAGGCCTTGCTGCAGGCCGTGCTGGCCTTCCGCCAGGAGCAGGTGCGATGACCGATACACCGACCCTCGCCGACGTGGCTGGACGCATCCGCAGCCTGCCGGCCATGCCGGCGGTGGCGCTCGAGCTGCTGCACACGCTCGCCGAAACCGACGCCACGTCGGCCGACCTGGCCGATCTGGCCCGCCGCATCGCACAGGATCAGGCCATCACGGCCCGCGTTCTGCGCGTCGCCAACTCGCCGTTCTACGGCCTGCAGTCGCGGGTCGCCTCCATCCATGACGCCATCGTCGTGCTCGGCTTCTCGGCGGTACGCTCGCTGGTGCTGGCCGCTGCGGTGATGGCCAGCCTGCCGGGCGGCCCCTGCACGGGCTTCAACCAGGAACGCTTCTGGCGCCATGTGCTGGGCACCGCAGCGGCGGCGCAGGCCATCGGCAAGCGCCTACGCCGTCCGTCCGAAGCCCTTTTCATCGCCGGCCTGCTGCATGACATCGGACGCCTCGCTCTGGTGGTCCTCTACCCAGCGCGCTACGCGACCACACTGGCCGCAGCCCGCGAGCAGGACCGCGGGCTGCAGGAGATGGAACTGGAACACTTCGGTTTCGACCACACGGCAGTCGGCGCCAGCCTCGCCGAACACTGGCATTTTCCGGCGGAAATCGCGGACGCCCTCGCCTGGCACCATCAACCGGAGCGGGGCAAGGCGGACGGGTTGGCCGCCATCGTCCATTACGCCGACGCCATCGCCCAGGCTCTCGACTTGGACGACGCGGAAGACAGCCAGGTCGCCCGCCTGCAGGAAGGCGCTGTGGTCAAGCTCGGCCTGGACTGGAATACCCTGCTGGCCGTCCTCGCCGAGACGCAGAGCCGCTTCGACAGCTATCGGCTGATGCTGGGCTAAGCCATGCGGGACCATGACACCTATCCGCTGCCTGCCGACCTGTTTCCCCTCGCGGAATCCCTCAGTGCGGGCATCATGCTGCACCGGGGCGGCAAGATCCTGTTCGCCAATCGCACCATGTCGCGCCTCACCGGCTACTCACCGGCCGAACTGATGGCGCTCGACTACTGGGCGTTGTTCCAGCCCGGCGTACAGCAGCGCATTCGCGAGCGGACCGAGGCGCATCTCGCGCACGCACGGGCACCGACCTCCCGCTGCGAGACAGCCATCGTGACGCAGACCGGCGAACTGCGCTGGATCGAGCTGTCGATCTCCCACCGGGAGATCCTCGACGAGCGCACAGTGATCGGTTGCTTCATCGACATCACCATCCGCAAGCAGGCCGAAGCCGCCCAGCTCCAGGCCCAGCAACTCCTCACCCAGATCATCGACAGCGATCCGGTACCGACGCTGGTCATTGATGCCCACCATACGGTTACCCACTGGAATCGCGCCTGTGAGCAGGTCATCGGAATCCCCTCCGGTGAAATGGTCGGCACCACCCGCCAATGGGCTGCCTTCTACCCGAGCGAGCGGCCGATCATGGCCGACCTGATCATGACCGGTGAGATCGACGGCCTGCTGAATCTGTACGGCAGCAAGAAGCTACGTCGCTCGCCTGTGATCGACGGTGCCTACGAGGCCGAGGACTTCTTCCCCGGAATGGGCAAACACGGGCGCTGGCTGTACTTCAGCGCAGCACCACTGCGCAATGCCGCCGGCAAGATCATCGGCGCCATCGAAACCCTTCAGGACATCACCGAGCGCAAGAACGCCGAGATGGAACTGCGCGCCATGCAGGCCGACCTGGAGGCAAAGGTCACCAAACGCACGGCCGAGCTCCAGCAGGCCAAATCCTCTCTGGAGCAGGACATCGCGCGGCGGGAAACCGCCGAAACGGAACTCCTCAAACGCTACGCCGAACTCACCGAACTCAACTGCCGCCTGCAGGAAACCCAGCAGCAACTGGTCCAGTCCGAAAAACTGGCGTCCATTGGCCAGCTCGCCGCCGGCGTCGCCCACGAGATCAACAACCCGATCGGCTACGTCAACTCCAACCTCCGTAGCCTCAAGGGCTACATGGCGCAGATGCTGGAGGTACTCGATCTCTACGAGTCCTGCGAGGCGGCATTGCCGGCGGCCGAACGCCAGCGCATCCAGGCAGCCAAGAAGGCTGCGGATTTCGACTTCCTGCGCGACGACATCAGCCAATTGATCAGCGAATCGCAGGAAGGCACCGAACGGGTCAGCAAGATCGTCCACGATCTGCGCGACTTCTCCCGCACCGACACCAACCAGGAATGGCAGGCCGCTGACCTGCACCACGGACTCGACAGTACCCTCAACATCGCCAGCAACGAGATCAAGTACAAGGCCGATGTGGTACGCGAATATGGCAACCTGCCCCTTGTCGAATGCCTGCTGCCGCAGCTCAACCAAGTCTTCATGAACCTCTTCGTGAATGCGGCCCAGGCGATACCCGACGACCGCCGCGGCACCATCACCGTGCGTACCGGCACAACGGGCGGGGACGCGTGGATCGAGGTGGCCGACAACGGCAAGGGCATGCCGCCGGACGTGCGTGACCGGATCTTCGATCCCTTCTTCACCACCAAGCCGGTCGGCAAGGGTACCGGGCTCGGCCTGTCCCTGTCCTACGGCATCATCCAGAAGCACCAAGGCCAGATCGCCGTCAGCAGCACGCCCGGCACCGGCACCACTTTCCGCATCACGTTGCCCATCCATCGCAAGGTCTCCGCCGGAACGCCCCAATGACCCTAACCCCGACAAGCGACAACACCAGTTTCACAATTCTCTGCGTGGATGACGAAGCCAACATCCTGTCAGCGCTGCGCCGCCTGTTCCGCCCTCATGGCTACACCGTGCTGGTGGCCGGCGGCGGCGCAGAGGGCCTTGAAATACTGGCCAAGGAACGTGTGGACCTGATCATCTCCGACATGCGCATGCCCGAGATGGACGGCGCCACCTTTCTCGCCGAGGCGCGCAAGCGGTACCCCGATACGGTGCGCCTGCTGCTCACTGGCTACGCCGACATGGAATCGACCATCGCCGCCATCAACGCGGGCCAGATCGCCCGCTACATTGCCAAGCCGTGGAACGACCAGGACGTGATCCTGACGGTACGGGAGGCCCTCGAACGCAAGGCGCTGGAACGGGAGAAGGCCCGCCTCGAAGCGCTGACGCGCGCCCAGAACGAAGAACTGAAGAACCTCAACGCCAGCCTCGAACAGAAGGTCGAGGTCCGCACCGCCGAGCTGAAGACCGCCCACGAGAAGCTCAAGCAGAACTTCCTGACGTCGATCCGGGTGTTCTCCAACCTCATCGAACTACGCGAAGGCCTGATCTCGGGCCACTCGCGCAGGGTTGCCGATCTGGGCCGCAAGCTCGCCAACAGACTCGGTTTCGCCCCTGCCGAAGCCCAGGACGTGATGGTCGCCGGCCTGCTGCACGACATCGGCAAGATCGGACTGCCTGATGAACTGCTCGCCAAGCCAGTGTCGCACATGAGCGGCGACGAACTCGGCGTGCTGCGCAAGCATCCGGTAACCGGCCAGGCGGCTTTGATGGGCCTGGAAAACCTGCGTCGCGCCGGCACCTTCATCCGCGGCCACCACGAACGCTGGGACGGCCAAGGCTACCCCGACCGCCTGTCCGGCCTGGCGATTCCCTACGGAGCACGGGTGCTGGCGGTGGCCAACGACTTCGACGGCCTGCAGATCGGCGCCCTGTCGGCGCGCAAGCTGAAGGCCGAAGAGGCCGTCACCTTCATCCAGCAGAACCGCAGCAAGCGCTATTGCCCGCAGGTGGTGGATGCGCTGATCGCCGAGCTGGGCGCAACCGACGCCGCAGCGGCCATAGGCAACGAGCACTCTCCTTCATCCCTCAAGCCCGGCATGGTGCTGGCCCGCGACCTGGTGACCCGCGACGGCGTAATGCTGCTGGCCGCAGATTTCGTGCTCGACGAGAATCTGATCCGCCAACTGCGCGAGCTGGAAGCCTCGGAGGGCATCCGGCTGGCAATCGCCATCCGTCCAGAGCGCAAGTAGCCGCAGCACCTCAGGCCTCCGCTGGCGGCGGCAGAAGTGGCAGCACATCCTCGGGAATGAAGAAGGGGCTGCCAAGCATGTCCGCCAGCGCCTCACAACTCATTGGCATTGCAAACAGATAGCCCTGAATCAGGTAGCACCCCCGACGGCACAAGGCGTCCAGCTGGGCTACCGTCTCCACGCCTTCGGCCACCACCTCCAGCCCCAGGCTGTGGGCCAGGCCGATCACGGCCTCGACGATCGCCACGCCCTGCCCGTCCTCCAGTTCGCTGACAAAGGAACGGTCGATCTTCAGTGCATCCACCGCCAGCCGGCGCAGATAGGCCAGCGACGAATAGCCGGTGCCGAAGTCGTCCACCGCGACGCGCACGCCCATGTCACGCAACTGGGCGAGAATGGCCGTGGCATGGTCGAGATCGCGCATCAGAACGGTCTCGGTCAACTCGAATTCCAACCGGGACGCCGCCACGCCGGTAATTGCCAGCACCTCCCGCACGGTGGGGATCAGCTGGGTATCCATGAAGTTAACGCCGGACAGGTTGATGCTGATACGGAAATCCGGGGCCAGCCGGTGCTCCAGGCGTAGCAGGTCGGCGCATACCTTCTCCAGCACGCTGCGGGTCAGCGGTACGATCAAGCCGGTTTCTTCAGCCAGGGAGATGAACTCCGGCGGCGGTACCGCTCCCCTGCTGGCGTGAGGCCAGCGCAGCAGAGCCTCGGCCTTGACGACCGCACGCCGCCGGATGTCCACGATCGGCTGGTAACGCATGCGCATCTCGTCCTCGCCGATGGCACGGCGCAGGTCGGTTTCCAGCGTGAAACGCAGGAAAGCCGCGATCTTCATGTCTTCGGAGAACAGCGCCAGCGGGTCGCCGCGGCTGCGCTTGGCATGGTTGAGCGCCGTCTCGGCCGCCTTCAGCAAGGCGTCGGCATCCGTTGCATGATCCGGCATCACCGCCATGCCGATACGCGCCGACAAAGTGATCTCCTGCCCCGGTACGCGGATCGGCGCCCGCACGACCTCCAGCAGGCGTTCAGCCGTATCGAGCAGATCGGCCGCCGAGCCCACGTCGTTGACCAGCACGCCGAATTCGTCGGCGGCCAGGCGAGCCACCCGGAAACGGGTCGAATAGCCTCCCCCCGCGGCCTCCGCCGGCTGGCGGTCCCCCATGTCCTCCCGCAGGCGATGGGCGATCAGCTGCAGCACTTGGTCGCCCCTGTCCGGTCCCAGGCTGTCGTTAATGCGCGCAAAGCGGTCGATATCCACCACCATCACCGCGCAACGGCTGCCGTAGCGCAAACCACGGGCGGTAGCGCCGAGCAGGCTCTCGCGGAAATACTCCCGGTTGGGCAGGCCGGTAAGATGATCGAAGTAAGCCAGCTGGCGGATGCGCCGCTGGGCATCGACCTGCTCGGTGATGTCCTGCACGCTGCCCTCCATGACCAGCCCGCCGGCGCCACGCCCATCGTCACGACGCACCGGCTCGACGGTTTCCTGCACCGTGCGTACGCTGCCGTCGGGCCACACGACCCGGTAAGTCAGCTGGTAGCCGACCCCATCCCGGGCTCCGGCCAGGGCGAGTTGCATGGCGGCGCGGTCGGGACCATAGACGTGTGCGAGGAGCGCCTCCATGTCATCGCCGAAGTCGCCCCTTTCGCAGCCAAACAGCCGGTAGAACTGAGCCGAACGCCGGACCCGCCCGCTTCTCACCACCCACTCCCAGCTGCCCAGGCGGGCAATGCGCTGGGCATTAGACAGGCTCTCCTGGCTGAGGCTCAATTCCTGCATCACTTCAGCGGAGCGCAGCACGTAGCGGATGCGGAAACGCAACAGGGTCCAGTTGATCGGCTTGGAGATGAAATCGGTCGCCCCGGCATCGAAGGCCTGCTCGATCGATTCACTATCGTCCAGGCCCGTCAGCATGATCACGGGCACCAAGCGCCCCGCCGGCAGCTGGCGCAGACGCCGGCACACGTCGAAACCGCTCAGGCCCGGCATCACCACGTCGAGCAGCACCAGATCGGGCTGAGTCTCATCGAAGAGGTCCAGCGCCTGCACCCCGTCCTCGGCCTCCGACACCGCAAAGCCCCCTTCCCGCAGGGCCTCCGTTGCCATCATGCGGGTCAGCGGATCGTCATCCACCACCAAGATGCGCGCGCGTTCGCTTTCAGTCATCGTCCCTGCCGGCCCTCCTCCGGATCATGTTCATCGGGGTGCATCCTCGTCGACCAACCCCTCCTTGCGCAGCGCTAACCAACAAGCCTCCCAAGCCTCGGCAATACCTTCCACGTCCTCCGGCCGCGGCGCTTGCCCGGCCTTGATACGTTCGTCCAGACGCCGGGCGCGTGCCGCCAGACGCAAGGCACCCATCGCATGACAACCAGACTTCATCTTGTGCACCAGCGCACGCACGGCCTCCGCGTCGCCCGTCGCCAGGCTCGCCCGCAAGCCCTGCACATGACGCTCGGTTTCTCCGACGAACAGCGGCAGCAGACGCTTCAACATAGGCGCAGACCGATTACCGTTCACCCCGGGTAGCGCCATCAGCATAGCGAGGTCCAACGCCGGCTCACCGTGCGTCCGCGCCTTCGACCTACGGCCTGCGACCGGACGCCACAGGGAGCAGACCCGGGCGACAGGCCGGAAGAAGGATTTGGCGGGGATTCGATGCATCGAGGAGCTCATCGGTGACAAGGCTTACGACAGCTGCGGGGCCCAATACCCCGCCAACGGCCACCGTTTTACCCAAACATCGTCCCGCCTGATGCCTAACAATACGCACCCGACAGCCAACTCCCGGCGCTTCGGCAGCGGCCCGTGCCAAAATTCACAAACGGGCAGCCTGTCCGCCGCCCCGCGCCCATCGGCTACAATTGCAACATTTTTCTCCCGGCATTCCGGCGGCACACAGCCCGCCCGTCAAGGTAAGACCAGATGACTGCACCCATTTCTCCGGCCGACGAAGCCGCCACACCCAGCAATTTCATCCGCAGCCTCATCGACGAGGACCGTCGCCTCGGCAAATGGGACGGACGGGTCGAAACCCGCTTTCCGCCGGAGCCGAACGGCTACCTGCACTACGGCCACGCCAAGAGCATCTGCCTGAACTTCGGCCTCGCCGAAGCCTACGGCGGTGCCTGTCACATGCGCTTCGACGACACAAATCCGACCAAGGAAGAACAGGAATACGTCGACGCGATCATTGAGGCCGTACAGTGGCTGGGCTTCAGCTGGGGCGAACACCTGTATTTCGCGTCGGACTACTTCGACAAGATGTACGCGATGGCCGAGCACCTGATCACCGTCGGCAAGGCCTATGTGGACTCCCTGTCCGCCGAGGAAATGCGGGCCTATCGCGGCACCCTGTCGGCCCCCGGCAAGGACAGCCCGTACCGCAACCGCAGCGTCACCGAGAACCTTGAGCTGTTCCAGCGCATGAAAGCCGGCGAGTTCCCCGACGGCACCCACATCCTGCGCGCCAAGATCGACATGGCCTCGCCCAACATCAACCTGCGCGACCCAGCCATCTACCGCATCCGCCATGCCACGCACCACCGCACTGGCGACCGCTGGTGCGTGTATCCGATGTACACCTTCGCCCATCCGATCGAAGATGCGCTGGAGGACGTGACCCACTCCATCTGCACCCTCGAGTTCGAGGATCAGCGCCCGTTCTACGACTGGCTGCTGGACAGCCTCGCCGAAGGTGGCTTCTTCCCACGGCCCGTACCACGCCAGATCGAGTTCGCACGCCTCAACCTCACTTATGTGGTGCTGTCCAAGCGCAAGCTGATCCAGCTGGTTGACGAGCAGCACGTGGCCGGCTGGGACGACCCGCGCCTGCCGACCCTTGTCGGCGCACGCCGCCGCGGCTTCACGCCGGAGGGTTTCCGCATGTTCGCCGAGCGCATCGGCGTCTCCAAGTCCGACTCGTGGATCGACATGAGCGTGCTCGAAGACTGCATGCGCGAGCATCTCAACGAGGCTGCCGAACGCCGCGTCGCGGTGCTCGACCCGCTCAAGCTGATCATCACCAACTACCCGGAAGGCCACACGGAGCGCTGCCACGCCCCCAACCACCCGCTGCACCCGGAGCTCGGCAAGCGTGAAATGCCGTTCAGCCGGGAACTGTGGATCGAGCGTGAAGACTTCATGGAAACCCCGGTCAAGGGCTACCACCGCCTCTACCCGGGCAACATGGCACGCCTGCGCTACGGCTTCGTGGTGAAATGCACCGGTTGCGAGAAGGACGCCGACGGCAACGTGACCGCCGTGCTGTGCGAATACATGCCCGACTCCAAGTCCGGCACGCCGGGCGCCGACAACTATAAGGTGAAGGGCAATCTGCACTGGGTGTCGGTGGCCCATGCCTATACGGCTGAAGTGCGCCTCTACGACCGCCTGTTCGCCCATGCCTATCCGGGCGCCCGTCGGGAAGGCGATGCGGAAGGCCTCGAACGCGACTTCCTCGATGACATCAACCCGAACAGCCTGAAAGTCATCACCGCCCAGCTCGAACCGGCGCTGCGTGCAGCCAGGCCGGAGGCCCGCCTCCAGTTCGAGCGCCACGGCTATTTCGTGGCCGATCGCATGGACTCCCGCGACGGTGCACCGATCTTCAACCGCACCGTCACCCTCAGGGATACCTGGAAGAAGTAGCAGTAATTACCCGGGTCGGCCACCCGGCCCCTCCGGGCACCTTCTTCCCGTGGTACGGCGCAAGCCGGCCACGGGAAGAAGGTGCAGTTGCAGCACCCCAAAAATCCGCCTGAAGCAATGCGTGCGGAATTATCCGCAACGGACATGCTGCCGAGGATGCACTCGTCTCAAGCAATGGGCACAATAGCCGAGTACAAGTGAATAGCGCTGCAGGTATCCTGAACGAATTCACCGCTACAGTCGCACCTCAACCGACAGAGCTCCCCCCAAGCCTCCAGGGCCCGACACGATGCTGAGCAAGCTCTCGATCCGCGTCCGTCTGCTGCTGGTCAGTACCGTGGTGCAGGTGGTCATGCTGACCTTGCTGCTGACCAATAGCGGACGACTGATCAACGAGGCGACAACCGCCAGCCTGAGCACCCTCATCGCCCAGAACGCCGCCATCCTCAATGTGGTCACAGCCGCCTACGTGCCCCAGGGGCGTTACCAGGATCTTCAGGATGCCCTCGGCGAACTGCTCGGCAACAACCACGAAGGCCTGGTCTATGTCCGCATCGTCGATAGCACCGGACAACTGCGGGTCCGCGCTGGCATGCCTGAGATGGATGCGCTGCCGCCCCCCAACGAAGACAGCGCCGGGAGCCTTGGCAACTATGTCGGACAGACACTGATCCACGTGCACCGCCCGGTGCTGCTGGAGCACAACCAGGTCGGCTTCGTGCAGTTCGGCGTGTCCATCGCTCCGCTGGTGCAGGCCAAGCAGCGCATCCTTAACCAGGGCATTGCCATCGCCAGCGCCGAGGTACTAATCACCCTGCTGCTGCTCGGTGCCATCGGCTATCTGCTGACCCGCAACCTGGGGCGTCTGCTGCGTGGCAGCCAGGCCATCGCAGCCGGACGCCTGTCCCACCGTCTGCCAGAACAGGGCAACGACGAGCTGGCGCAACTATGTCGTCACTTCAACCGCATGGCCGCCGCACTGCAGTCGCGTATCCAGGAACTGGAGAGTACCGCCCGCCAGCTGGCCCTCAGCGAGGAACGCTACGCGCTGGCCACGCGAGCCGCCAATGACGGCCTGTGGGACTGGGACATCGCCAACGACCAGACTTATTTTGCCCCGCGCTTCGCCGAAATCCTCGGCCTGTCGTTCAACGCCTTCACCGAGGAAAAGCGCTCGATCATCGATTACCTCCATCCGGACGACCGGGAGCCCTTCCGCCTGCGCGTGATTGCCCACCTGAAGCGGGAGTCCGCCCAGTTGATGGCCGAGCACCGCATCCGCCACGCAGATGGCGACTACCGCTGGATCCTCATCTGCGGCATGGCAGTGTACGACCCGACCAGCGGACGGGCGATCCGCATGGCGGGCTCGATCAGCGACATCAATCTACGCAAGCGCGCTGAAGACCAACTCATCCACGACGCCCTGCACGACGGCCTGACGGGGCTCGCCAACCGGGCACTCTTCGTCGAGCACCTGCAGAACACCCTTCTCCACGCGGACCGGGCCACCGGCAACCTGTTCGCAGTCCTGCATATCAACATCGAGCGTTTCCACGTGGTCAACGACAGTCTGGGGTATTCGGCCGGCGACGACCTGCTGCGCCTCGTCGCATCCCGGATCTGCGCACTGGCCCGTCCCGGCGACGTGGTCGGGCGGGTGGCCGGCGATCAGTTCGCAGTACTGCTCAACGACATCCCGGACGCCGGCGAAGCGATCCGCTTTTCGGAAAACCTGCAGACCCAACTGGCCGAGAGCGCCGAGCTCAACGGCCATCAGCTCTACCCCAAGACACGCATCGGCGTTGTACTCGGCAGCGGCGGCTTCCACAGCGCGGAAGACCTGATGCGCGATGCAGACAATGCGATGCACCGCTCCCGCAGTAGCGCGGAGGCCTCCATCACGGTTTTCCAGTCGGCCATGCATCAACAGGTCCTCCGCGACCTGCAGATCGAGTCCCAACTACGGGCAGCCCTGAGCAATCACCAACTGGTCGCTCACTTCCAGCCCATCGTCGATCTGCGCGACGGCCGCACGACGGGCTTTGAAGCCCTCGTCCGCTGGCCTCAGGCCAGCGCCAGGCGCATCGGCCCGGACGTCTTCATCCCTGTCGCCGAATCCCTCGGCCTGGTTCACGAACTCGGCATGCAGATGCTCGACCAAAGCTGCGCCTGCCTGAAGGCCTGGCGCGAGCAGGGCCTTGCCGACGAGAAGCTGTCGATCAGCGTCAACCTTTCGGCCCGCCAGCTCACCCAGGCCGATCTGGCCGACCAAGTCGTCGCCTGCATCGAGCGCCACGGCCTGCCACCCGCTGCACTCAAGCTGGAGATCACCGAGGGCACCCTGGTCACGCGCAAGGAACTGGCCATGCACCAACTCGGCAAGCTGCGGGCCAAGGGCCTGCGCATCCTCATCGACGACTTTGGCACCGGCTATTCTTCCCTGAGCTATCTTCATTCGATTCCCTGCGACACGATCAAGCTGGACGGCTCCTTCGTCCGCGAAATCGAGATCATTCCCCGCCTGCGCACCATCGTCGAAGGCAGCATCCGCCTGGCCCACGAACTGGGCATGAGCGTCGTCGCCGAGTGCATCGAAACCCCCAGCCAGGCCGACATGCTCCGGGATCTTGGCTGTGACTACGGCCAAGGCTACCTGTTTGCCGCCGCCGAGCCTGCCGACAAGATCCGGCAGCGCCTTGAAGCCCAGAGAGGTGGAACGTGAAGCGCCTGAATACATTGCTTCTTTCTCTTGCCACGCTGATTGCACAGGTGGCGCAAGCGGACACGCCATCCCCGCTGAGCTTGTCCGGCTTCGGCACCCTGGGTGCAGCGCGCACTGACAACGCCAACCGGGCTTTCCGCTCCAACAGCGTCAGCGACTCCGGTGCGGGTGCCGCCTTCGACCTGTCCGTCGACTCCGTGCTCGGAGTACAAGGATCCCTTCAGCTCTGCAACCGCCTCGATCTGACAGTGCAATCCGTGGTCCGCAAGAGCCCCACGGGCAGCTACGACCCACGCATCACCTGGGCCTTCGCGAGCTACCAGGCGACCCCGGAACTACTATTGCGGATCGGCCGCACGCGGCTGCCCTTCTTCATGTATTCCGATTCGCTGAACCTCAACTATGCGAATCCGTGGATCCGGCCACCCGTCGAGGTCTACAGCCTGAACCCGCTCTCCGACATCGACGGTGCCGATGCGCTGTACCGTCGGCAGTTCGCCGACACAGACGTGGAGCTGCATGCCTATACCGGGAGCAGCGCGATGAACATCCGCGGCGGCTCGGCCAACCTCGACAAGATCCGGGGCCTGAAAGCCTCCTTCAGCCGCCGCGGCCTCACGGCCCAGATCAGCTACGCCCGGGCGGACATGTCCCTGCGCTGGTCAGACGCCTATTTCCTCAGCTTGAGGCAGGCCCTCATTGCGACCGGCCACGACGCCATCGTGCCAGAGCTCTCCGGCACCGACGGCAAGACCAGCTTCATGTCGGCCGCTCTGCAATACGACCAGGACCGCCTGCTGCTGATAGCCGAAATCGCTCGCCGCAATGTGGACCGCTACATTGACACCGCACTCGGCTGGTATGTCACTGCCGGCTACCGGACTGGAGCCTTCATGCCTTACCTGACCCTGGCCCGCCAGAGGGAAGTCTCTCCAGTCAGCACCGCGGCCACCGGGGTCGCCGTACTCGATGACGGTCTGGCAGCCTTCAACGCCGGACGCAACAAGGCCCAGCGCAGCATCGGAGCCGGCCTGCGCTGGGACGCCGGACGCAATGTCGCAGTGAAAGCCCAGTTCGAGCGCATCCAGCCCGGCCCAGGCGGGCTCGGAATCCTCCTTCCCAACCAGCTCTCCGACTACCTGAAGCCCGATGGACCGACCTACGTTCTGAGTCTTGCCGTGGACTTCGTGTTTTGAGCCCCATGCATTCGGCCAGAACCCTTCTCCTGCTTTTTTCCGGCCTGTTTGCGCCGGCCTTCAGCCACGCGGAACTCGTGCTGGTTGCCAGCGTACGCAACCCGGCCATGGAACTCAGCCATGAACGCGCTGAAAACCTCTACCTGGGCTCCACCACCACCCTGGCTGACGGCACGCCCGTCAAGCTCATGGACCTGCCCAACGGAGCCTCGCGCGACGACTTCTATCTGAAGCTGACCGGCAAGAATCCGGCGCAGATCCGCGCTTACTGGTCCCGCTTGGTATTCACAGGTCGCGCGCTGCCTCCCCGGGAAGCCAACTCGATCGCCGAAGCACGCCAATGGCTGATTGATACACCCAACTTGGTCGGCTACATGGAACGTACCGACGTTCCACCCGGCACCCGCATCCTGTTGCGCCTTCCCTGAAGGGGAAGCAAGGTCGGTTTGACGAAACTCTCGTCTTCACATATACTTTCGCGTTTCCTGAAAACTCTTTACTCGGAGTACATCCATGTACGCGGTCATAAAAACCGGCGGCAAGCAGTATCGCGTCGTCGTCGGCGAAAAACTCAAAGTAGAACAGATACCGGCTGACGTGGACTCGCAAATCACTCTCGACCAAGTCTTCATGGTCGGCGAAGGCGAGTCGGTTAAGATCGGCACCCCTGTTGTGGCTGGCGCCACCGTCACGGCCACCGTGGTTTCCCACGGCCGTCACGACAAGATCAAGATCTTCAAGATGCGTCGTCGCAAGCACTACCAGAAGCATCAGGGTCACCGTCAGAACTACACCGAGCTGCGCATCGACGCGATCTCGGCCTAAGGAGAATCCGACATGGCACACAAAAAGGCTGGCGGCAGTTCACGTAACGGCCGCGACTCAGAAAGCAAACGCCTTGGCGTCAAGCGCTACGGCGGTCAATTCGTTCTCGCCGGCAACATCATCGTTCGCCAGCGCGGCACCGAATACCACCCGGGCGAAAACGTCGGCATCGGCAAGGATCACACCCTGTTCGCGCTGACCGAAGGCACCGTTCAGTTCACCGTCAAGGGCGCCACCAAGCGTCGCACCGTGAACATCGTGCCCGCCGCCGCTGAATAACTTCAGCTCGCGCACGCTCAAAGCCCTATCTGTGGATAGGGCTTTTTTCTTTCAGGGCATCATCAAACGCCCCAACCGGAAGCTCCCATGAAGTTTTTCGACGAAGCCCGTATTGAAGTCATCGCCGGCGACGGCGGAAACGGCGCCGCCACCTTTCGCCGCGAAAAATATATCCCCATGGGCGGTCCGGACGGCGGCGACGGCGGCAAGGGCGGCGACGTTTACGCCATCGCCGACCGCAATCTCAATACCCTGATCGACTACCGTTACAAGCGCACCTTCCTCGCCGAACGCGGCGAGAACGGCCGTGGCGCCGACTGCTACGGCAAGGGCGGCGACGACATCGAGCTGCACATGCCGGTCGGCACCATCATTTCGCTGCAGGAAACCGGCGAGATCATCGCCGACCTGGACCATGACGGCAAGCGCGTGATGATCGCCAAGGGTGGCCGCGGCGGCCTCGGCAACCTGCACTTCAAGACCAGCACCAACCGCGCCCCGCGCAAGAAGACGATGGGCCAAGAAGGCGAGCGCAAGAGCCTCAACCTGGAGCTCAAGGTGCTGGCCGACGTCGGCCTGCTCGGCATGCCCAACGCCGGCAAATCGACCTTCATCCGCGCGGTTTCGTCCGCCAAGCCGAAGGTGGCCGACTACCCCTTCACGACCCTCGCCCCCAACCTGGGCGTAGTACGCACCTCGGAGAATCGCAGCTTCGTCATCGCCGACATCCCCGGCCTGATCGAAGGTGCTGCCGACGGTGCCGGCCTCGGCCATCAGTTCCTGCGCCACCTGCAGCGCACCCACATCCTGCTGCACATCGTGGACATCGCTCCCTTCGACCCGGAAGCCGATCCGGTCCGCGACACCCACGCGATCGTCGAGGAGCTGCGCAAGTACGACGACGAACTGGTCAACAAGCGCCGCTGGCTGGTCCTGAACAAGCTCGACCTGATCCCCGACGAGGACGAACGCCGGGAACGCATCGCCGCCTTCCTCGAAGCCTACGGCCCGGTCGAACGGCATTTCGAGATCTCCGCAATCAGCCGCGCCGGCTGCCAGGAAGTGGTCTTCGCGATCCAGGACATCCTCGACGAGGAAAAGGCCGCTGCCCAGGCGCTCGCCGACGCAGCCGCAGCAGCCCGGGCCGCGGCCGGCATCGATAACGAGGAAGACACTGACGCCGCCGACTACATCGACGACGACGAAACCGATTACGACGAAGAAGACGACGATGAGATCCGCAATTCGTAACGCCCGCCGGCTGGTCGTCAAGGTCGGCAGCGCCCTCGTCACCAACAACGGCGAAGGCCTGGCCGTCGAAGCCCTGGCCGACTGGGCCCGGCAGATCGCAAGCCTCGCCGCCTCCGGCAAGGAAATCGTCCTCGTCTCGTCCGGCGCCATCGCCGCCGGCATGCAGCGCCTCGGCTGGACCAGCCGCCCGCAGGAAATGCACCAGCTGCAGGCCGCTGCCGCCGTCGGCCAGATGGGCCTAGCCCAGGCCTACGAGAGCGTCTTTTCGCAGAACGGCTTGCACACCGCCCAAATCCTGCTGACCCACGAAGATCTGGCCGACCGTACGCGTTACCTCAATGCTCGCTCGACCCTCGTCACGCTGCTCGAACTGGGCGTCGTTCCGATCATCAACGAGAACGACACCGTCGTCACCGACGAAATCAAGTTCGGCGACAACGATACGCTCGGCGCCTTGGTCGCCAACCTGATCGATGCCGACGCGCTGATCATCCTCACCGACCAGCAAGGCCTGTACACTGCGGACCCACGCAAGGACCCGGCCGCCACGCTGATCTCCGAGGACCGCGCCGAAAACACCGCCCTCGAAGGCATGGCCGGCGGCGCCGGCACCGGAATCAGCAAAGGCGGCATGATCACCAAGGTGCGCGCAGCCCAACGCGCCGCCCGCAGCGGTGCCCACACCTGCATCGCCAGCGGTCGCGAAACCGATGCATTGCTACGCGTTGCCGCTGGCGACAGCATCGGAACCCTGCTCTACGCCACCAGCACACCATTGGCCGCGCGCAAGCAGTGGCTCGCCGACCACCTGCAACTGGCTGGCAGCCTGACCCTCGATGCCGGCGCCGTGGAAGCCCTGAAAGACGGCAAGAGCCTGCTACCGATCGGCGTGATCGCCGTAGACGGCGAGTTCTTCCGCGGCTCCGTCGTCGCCTGCCGCAGCGAAAGCGGCAAGGAAGTCGCCCGCGGCCTGATCAACTATGCAAGCAATGACACCCGCCGCATTGCCCGCCATGCATCCAACGACATCGAGGAACTTCTCGGATTTTCTGAAGAGCCGGAACTGATCCATCGGGACAATCTGGTGAAAATCGGCTGACCTTTACCGCTTGCCACCAAAAGCAAATGGCCGCCTTTCGGTGGCCATTTGCTTTTGGGCCTGCCCTTCACTTCACCAAAGACAAAGCCATGAAAAACGGGCACCCGAAGGTGCCCGTCAATTTCCGATTCAGACGAAGTCTGAATTAGAAGGAGTGACGCAGGCCCAGCTGGATGCCCTGAACGGTAGCGCCGGCCACTTGAGCAGCGGTAGCGCCGTTGGCGGAGCCGTTCAGACCAACAGCGTTCACGCCGAAGTCGTAGGAAGCGTTGTTGTCGTTGTTCAGGTGAGCGTACACAGCCTTCAGCATGGTGCGCTTGGACAGGCTGTACTCGTAACCGACTTCAAACAGCTTGGCGCCGGTGCTGTTCTGGCTGCTGCCGTTGACCTTCAGGTCACGAGCGAAGTAAGCCTGAGCCAGGATCTTGCCAGCCGGGGTCACGTTGAAGGTGCCACCAAGGCCCCAGACGTTTTGGTTAACACCGTTGCCACCGAAGTGGTTGGCACGCGCATGATCGAACACAGCACGCACAGTGGCGATACCGAAGTCGTACATACCACCAAGACGGAGGTCGGAGATGTTGGTACCAGCGTCGTTGCCGATGCTGACAGCGTTGTAGGTCAGACCAGCCAGGATCGGACCGTTGGCGTACTTCAGGCCCAGGTCATAGCCAGTGGTGTTGGCACCGGTGGAGACCACATTGTGGAAAGCCTTGTTCTCGTTGGCCACGTAAGCAGCGGTGGCGTTCAGACCGTAGTAGGTCGGAGAAACGTAGGCAATGGCATTCTTCCAACGGGTATCGAAGATGGAAGAGCAACCAGCGGAGCGGGCGCAGTTGCCGCCAGCAGCGTAGTCACCAGTGCTGCTGGTGGTGCCAACCAGGTTGTTACCCAGCTTGCCCAGCAGAGCGGAGTTGGCACCAATGCCGGTAGCGCCGGCGTTGACGTCGAGGGTGGTGCCCAAAGCACGGGTCGGGCCCGTCAGGGTACCCAGAACCACAGTGCCGAAGTTGCTGCTGGAAACACCAACAAAGCTGTCACGAGCAGCGCCGAACATGTTGCCACCAGCACCGTTGCTGTCGAAAGCAACACCGGTTTCCAGTTGGAACACAGCGGTCAGGCCATTGCCCAGGGCCTCAGCACCCTTGAAACCCAGGTAGGAAGAGTTGGAGGAGACGCGGGTAGTGTTGCCCAGATCGGTGTTGCCGTTGGTGTTGGAAACACGAACGGTGTCGAAGGAGCCATCGACAATGCCGTAAACGGTAACGTTAGCTTGAGCGAAGGCGCCGGTGGAGGCCAGGCCGGCAACGGCCAGAGCGATCAGTTTCTTTTGCATATGTTTCTCCTCTTGATTGAAGACTGGCACGCACTGCTTGCGCAGGGCCGACCAATTTCACCTCTCTAACGAGAAGTTGGCCTGCATTGTCAGCGCTTGGCAAAGCCGAGGGCAAGGACAGCGTTGTTTTTTGGATGCGAAGCCGCATCGGAGTGTTGCAAGTTCGCAACACGAAAGACGGGAACCAAGCGCGCCATATAGGAGCCGCATTGCAAGGTTTGCAGATGTACGGGTTTTACACAGTGTGCGGCACAGTATTAATATAGGAAGCTTGCTATATATTATTGAACGCCGTCGTCAACCCCGTTTCCATCATGGACAAGAACCGAATCCTTCGTGAAGCCGCCGTTACCAGCAACCTGGTGCGCCTGTCGCGCATCTATCGGCGCGCCGTCAACGACGCCGCCCTCGCCCACGGCTTGTCGGATGCGCGGGTGCTACCCATCATCCATCTGAGTCGCCTTGGCGACGGCGTGCGGCATGGAGTGCTAGCCGAAGACATGGGGATCGAGGGGCCATCGTTGGGCCGCCTGCTCGACCAGCTATGCCTGGCCGGCCTGATCGAGCGCCGTGGTGACGCGGCCGACAAGCGTGCCAAATTGCTGTACCTCACCGAGCAAGGCCACGCGATGGCCGCCACCGTCGAGAAGCTGATCGAAGACTTGCGCAGCAAGCTGCTCGCCCGCGTGGCAAACGAAGACCTTGAGGCCGCCCTGCGGGTCTTCGCCGCCTTTGATGCCGCACTGCACCCCGAGACCAGCAATGAATAAGCTGCTGACGGCCCTGCGCTTCGAGCGGAGTGCCCTGCTGTTCTCCTTCAACAGCTTTGCGGCCGCCATGCTCGCGCTGTACGTGGGCTTCAGCATCGGCCTGCCGCGGCCTTACTGGGCGATGATGACGGCCTACATCGTCAGTCACCCACTGGCCGGCGCCGTGCGTTCCAAAGCGATCTTCCGGCTGGGTGGCACTCTGGTCGGCTCGACGGTCGCCCTTCTCCTGGTACCACCGCTGGTGGACTCGCCGGTGCTGCTGTGCCTGGTGATCGCGCTGTGGATCGGCGCCTGCCTGTTCGTCTCCCTGCTTGACCGCACACCCCGCAGCTACGTGCTGATGCTGGCCGGCTACACGGCCGCGATCATCGCCTTCCCGAGCGTCAATGCACCTGACCTGATCTTCGACGTTGCCGTCGCGCGCTTCGAGGAGATCTCGATCGGTATCGTCTGTGCCACGGTCGTCCATAGCCTCATCTTCCCGCGCCCGGTCGGCGGCCCCCTGGTCAGCCGCCTAACCAGTTGGTTGGGCAGTGCCGACCAGTGGGCACTCGACGTACTCCACGGACGCAGCGCCGCCGAAACAGACCGGGAGCGCCGCCAGCTCGCCGCCGCGGAGACGGAGATCCACCTACTCTCCAAACATCTGCCCTTCGACACGTCCAACCTGCGCGAAATCACCAACGTTGTCCACGCGCTGCACAGCCGCACGCTGGTCCTCATCCCGATCATTGATGGTCTGAACGACCGCCTCAGCGCGCTGCGTACCGATGGCCACACGCTTTCGCCCGAGGTCGCCCACCTGATCGACGCCGTCGCAGCGTGGATCGCGGACGGCGCGGACCGCGACCGTGCCGACCCCTTGCTCACCGAGTTGAAATCCGTCGCTGCCGCCACGCCCCATGACGCCGACTGGGCCACGCTGCTTTCCGCGAGCCTGCTGACCCGCCTGGTCGAGCTGGTCGAGACGCTGGGCGACAGCCACACCCTGCTCGACCACGTGCGCCGCAACAAACCGCTGTCGGCAGCGCTGGCGGAGCAGGTGGGCACGCACGAGCGCCGCCCCCTGCACAAGGACTATGGCATGGCCTTGCTGTCGGCCGCTGCGGCCAGCATTGCTGTGCTGCTGTGCTGCGCGCTGTGGATCATGAGCGGCTGGCGGGACGGCGCCGCGGCCGCCATGATCGCCGCGGTGGTGTGCTGCTTCTTCGCGACGATGGACGACCCAAAACCGACCATCGTCAGCTTCGGCATCTTCAATCTGGTGGCTCTGCCGATCGCCGCGGTCTTCCAGTTCACCGTGCTGCCCCGCGTCAATGACTTTCCTATGCTTGTCCTGACCCTGGCCCCGATCTTCATTCCGATGGGCATCTACATGGCAGCGCCGCGCACTCTGGTGCCCGCCATGGCGATGATCACTGGAGTCTGCAATGCGCTGGCGCTGCAGGAAACACTGAATCACCAGGACTTCGCCGATTTCATGAACGTGAACACCGCCATGTTCGTCGGCGTCCTCATCGCCCTGTGGGTCACCGGCTTCATGCGCTCGATCAGCGTCGAGACCAGCGCGCGCCGCCTGCTGCGCCACAACTGGCGGGATCTCGCCCACCACGCCCGGGCCGGCGCATCAGCCGACCCTATTGCGCTGGCCGGCCGCCTGCTCGACCGCCTGACCCTGCTCACGCCCAAACTCGCCGCCGTGTCCCAGAGCGGCGAACTGCGCGGCGTCAACGTACTGCACGATCTGCGCATCGGCATGAACCTGGTCACGCTACAGAAAGCCAGCCCGAGCTTCGACGCCATCACCCGCGATCTGGCCGAGAGGGCACTCGCCGGTGTGGGCGAGCATTATTCGCAGCGCTCCGCCGGCCGGCTGACGGACGCTCCTGCCAGCCTGCTGGCCGACATCGACCAGGCGCTGCACGCCATCGCCGAACAAGCGCCGTCGACGGCCAAGCTAGCCGGCCTGTCGGCCATGGTCGGCCTGCGCGGCAACCTGTTTCCCAAAGCCGCGGCCTACCAAACCGGCCCGCTCTCGATGAAAGGACCTTCCGCATGATCGGGGAACTCAACCTCGACGGCGTCCTGGTTTCGTCGATCCTCGTGTCGACGCCCCTCGCCTTCGTCTTCTCCTTCCTGCTGCGCCGCGTGTTCTCGCTGGTCGGGCTGTACCGCGTCGTGTGGCACCCGGCCCTGTTCGACGCCGCCGTGTTCATGATCGTCTGGTCCCTTGTCATCCGCCTGCCCATGCCCTCCTTTTGATTGAAGGTAATGCTCCCGTGAAACCGCTTTATCTCAAGCTCCTCCGAATCGCCGTCACCCTCGCGGCGGTCGTCCTTGCCCTCTTCGCGTCCCAGCGCCTGTGGGATCACTACCAGGTCGAACCGTGGACCCGCGACGGCCGCGTGCGCGCCGACATCGTGCCGGTCACGCCCGACGTCTCCGGCCTCGTCACCCACGTGACGATCCACGACAACCAGTTCGTGAAGCAGGGCCAGGAACTCTTCCAGATCGACACCGAGCGCTACCGCCTGGCCGTCAAGCAGGCCGACGCGGCGGTCGCCACCGTACGCGCCAACCTCGAGCAGGCCCGCCGCGAAGCCCGCCGCAACGCACAGCTATCCAACCTGGTGGCGCAGGAAACCGTCGAACAGAGCCGCGAAAAGGTCGAACTCGGCGAAGCCCAGCTCGCCCAGGCCATCGCCAACCGGGATCTCGCCGTCCTCAATCTGGCCCGCACGAAGATCGTCGCGCCGGTGGACGGCTACCTCAGCGACCTGTCCCTGCGCTCGGGCAACTACGTGACCGCCGGCAAGCAGGTGCTCGCCGTGCTCGATACCCATTCCTTCCACGTGGACGGCTACTTCGAGGAAACCAAGCTGCAGGGCGTGAAGATCGGCCAGGCCGCCAGGATCCGCATCATGGGCCGCGAGCAAGAACTGCGCGGCCACGTGGAGAGCATCTCCGCCGGTATCGAGGACCGTGACCGCGCCAACGGCAACAACCTGCTGCCCAATGTGAACCCGGTGTTTACCTGGGTGCGCCTGGCGCAGCGGATTCCGGTGCGTATCGCCCTCGACGAAGTACCGAAGGACCTCCAGCTGGTCGCCGGCCTGACTGCTACGGTGGCAATCATCGACAAGGACGGCAAGATCGAAAGCGCCGCCCCGGCAAGCAAGGGCGGAGTCGCCAAATGAAGGCCCTGCACACCCTCGGCGTGGTCGGGCTCACCCTTGGTCTGGGCGCCTGCACCACGGTCGGCCCCGACTACCACCTGCCGGAAAAGGCCGCCATCAACCTGCCGGCAGCACAAGGCGCCTTCGTCGGCAGCAGCAACGCCAGCGTCCGCAGCGAGCCGCTGCCCGCCAACTGGTGGAAGCTCTACGACGACGCCACGCTCAACGGCCTCATCGAGACCGCCTTCGCCGCCAACACCCAGCTGCGTGTAGCCTCGGCCAATCTGGCGCGGGCCCATGCCATCGTCGCCGAGGCCGAGTCGGCCAGCGAACCGGGGGCACGCCTCAGCGGCGCCGTCGCCCGTGAAAAAGTTGCCGGCCAGGCCTACCTGCTGAAGGAGAGCATTCCGCCGATGAACCTCGGCATCGGTGGCCTCGCCGCCTCCTATCAGCTCGACCTGTTCGGCCAGTTGCGGCGCCTCACCGAAGCGGCCGAAGCCGACGCCGAAGCCAGCCAGGCCGCCGTTGACCTGGTGCGCGTCAATATCGCGGCCGACGTGGCCCGCGCCTACGTCGAAGCCTGCTCGGCCGGCTACCAGAAACAAGTCACCGAACGCGCCCTGCAGCAACAGGAAGACAATCTCGGCGTCGCCCGCAAGCTGGCCGACGCAGGGCGCGGCACAATTACCGACGTGACCCGCGCCAGGGCCCAGGTCGAACAGATCCGCGCCTCGCTGCCGGTTTACGAGGCCCACCGCAGCACCGCGCTATACACACTGGCCGCACTCACCGGCCGGCCGCCGGCAGAGTTTCCGAACGCCGTCGCAAGCTGCACTCAGCTTCCCAAGCTGAACGCGCCGATCCCGGTCGGCGACGGCACCGCACTGCTCAAGCGCCGCCCCGACATCCGCCAGGCCGAACGGGCGCTGGCTGGCGCGACGGCGCGCATCGGCGTGGCGACGGCGGCCCTCTACCCCACGGTATCCATCGGCCTGAGCGCGGGTCTCACCGGCCTTCTCCGCGACCTTGGCCAGCCCGATACCCAACGCTGGGGCATTGGTCCGCTGATCAGCTGGACGATTCCCGGCGGCCTCGAATACGCCCGCATCGAGATCGCCAAGGCCGGCGCCGAAGCCGCCCTGGCCCACTTCGACGGTGCAGTGCTCGGCGCGCTGCGCGACACGGAAACAGCCCTGGCGGTCTACGCCCGCGAGCTCGACCGCAATGCCGCGCTGCGCACCGCCCGCAAGGACGCCGCCGAGGCAGCGCGCCAGGTGGAAACCCTGTACCGCGGCGGACGCGCACCCTATATCAACGATCTGGACGCGCGGCGCAACCTCACCAGCGCCGATGCTGCCCTCGCCGTGTCGGACAGTCAGCTGGCCCTGGACCAGGTCAACCTGTTCCTGGCTCTCGGCGGCGGCTGGGAGCAGGCATCAAACGACAAGCAAGACCATCCCGCGAAGACCGCCGGGCATTACTGAACGACGGACGCCAGAAATAAAAAAACCAGCCCGAAGGCTGGTTTTTTTATGCGACGGCGAGGCCGGCGACTTACTTTTGGCTGAGCACCCAGGACACGAGGGTCTTGGCTTCGGCCGGGGTGACCTGCGGGTTGGGAGGCATCGGGACCTGGCCCCAGACGCCGGAGCCACCCTTCTGAACCTTCTCGACCAGCTTGGCCTCGGCGGTCTTGTCGCCCTTGTACTTGGCAGCCACGTCCTTGTAGGCGGGGCCGACAACCTTCTTGTCCACGGCATGGCAAGCCAGACAGTTCTTGGCCTTGGCCAGATCCAGACCGGCGTCGGCGAAGGCGGCGGAAGTGCCCATCAGACCGGCGATGGCGGCGACAGCAACGAGTTTCTTCATTGTGATCCTCTCGAGTTGTGTGGCAGAAAAAAGCTGCGCGGAGTCTACGCCCCGCCTTCGGGTTTGCCAATTACCGCGAGTGCGGCATCAAGCGCCGACCAGACAGCAAACGGTGGCAGACAAGTAACGCCCGAGCACAACCAAGCGTTGACGGTCTCACCAGCCGGCTTGTCAAGCACCGGCGGCAGGTTGGGCACGCCCGGCGGCAACCCCACGCACAGCAGGCCGGGTCGATAGCTTTCCATCACCCGGCGCAACCACTCGGGCAAAGCCGTAGGAGCCCCCCGCAAGACCAGCAAGGACGGCGGCTGCAGGTGTTCGGCCAGCGCGACGCCCAGGCTCGCAAACCCCATCGGACTGCTCGCCATCGCGGCATGAAAGGCCTGCAGCGTGCGCTCGGCGGCCGCCAGGTAACGCGTCTCGCCAGTCAGGTGACCGAGCCGCCCGAAGATCTGCGCAGCAATGCCGTTACCGGACGGCATCGCGTTGTCGTGGCCGCTCTTCGGACGGTGGATCAGCGCTTCATGATCGTGGCGGGTGAAGAAGAAGCCACCACCCGCCCGGTCCTCGAAGGCGTCGAGCAGCCCGTCGGCCAGGTCTTCGGCAAATTCCAGATCCTCCGGCCGGTAGGCCGCCTGCAGGCTCTCGATCAACGCGGCGATCAACAGCGCGTGATCATCCAGATAGGCATTCAGATGGGCCCGCCCGTCCTTGTAGGTTGCCAGCAGGCGACCCTCCTGCCAGAGGGTCTGACGGATAAAATCGATGGCCTGGGTCGCCGCCGCCAGCCAGTCGTTGCGGCCGAAGATGCGGGCCGCGTGGGCCAGGCCGTGGATCATCAACGCGTTCCAGCTGACCAGCAGCTTGTCGTCGCGGCCGGGGCGCACGCGGCCCTCCCGACGGGCGAACAGCTTGGCACGGGCGCGCTCCAGCGCGGCCTCCGCGTCGGGGAGCGTCATGCCGAGCTTGTCGGCCACGCCAGCCAGCGGTTTCGCCACGTAGAAATGCCAGCGCTTCTCCTCGAAGTTGGGCGGCCGCGCCAAGCCGTAGTGCTGGGACAGTACGCGGTACTCCAGATCATCGAGGCACTCACGCACCTCGGCCTTGTCCCATACGTAGAACTTGCCCTCCTCGTGTTCCGAGTCGGCGTCCAGCGAGGACGCGAACCCCCCCTCCGGCAGACGCATCTCACGCAACACCCATTCGGCCATGCGCTCGGCAACCAGGGCGAACAGCGGCTCGCCGGTGAGCGCCCATGCATCGGCATACAGTGCGAGCAAGGGCCCGTTGTCGTAGAGCATCTTCTCGAAGTGGGGAATATTCCACCAGCCATCCACGCTGTAGCGGGCGAAGCCGCCGCCCAGCTGGTCGAAGATGCCGCCTTCGGCCATGCCGCGCAGGGTTTTCAGCGCCATGTCGCGAGCCGCCACGTCACCGGTTGCAGCAAAGCGGCGCAGCAGGAAATCCAGGTCGGCTGGGTGCGGAAACTTGGGCGAACCGCCAAAGCCGCCATGTTCCTCGTCGAAAGTGGACGCCAGCCCCTCCTGCAGCGCACGCAGGGGCGCGCTGCTGAAATCCGACGGATGGGTGCTGCCGGTCGTCTCGCTGCGGGCCAGCGCGGCGCGCAGGCCCCGGTTCTGTTCGTCGATGGTCTGGCGCTGGGTCGTGAAGGCTTCATGGACCCGCTGCAGCAGATCCGGGAAGCCCGGCAGGTTGTAACGCGGCGCCTTCGGGAAATAGGTGCCGCTGAAGAAGGGGCTGCCGTCCGGCGTCAGGAACACCGTCAGCGGCCAGCCGCCGCCACGCCGCGCCAGCATCTGGTGGGCGGCCTGGTAGATCTGGTCGAGGTCGGGGCGCTCCTCCCTGTCCACCTTGATGTTGATGAACAGGCGGTTCATCAACACCGCCACTTCAGGATCCTCGAAGGACTCGTGGGCCATCACGTGGCACCAGTGGCAGGCCGAGTAGCCGATGGACAGCAGGATCGGCCGGTCTTCCCGGCGGGCCAGGTCGAGGGCCTCCTGGCACCAGGGCCACCAGTCCACCGGATTGTCGGCGTGCTGCTGAAGATAGGGTGAGGTTTCGTACTGCAGTCGGTTGGGCATGGGGGCTCCCGCAGGGTTTTGTCGGCTTTGTAGGGCGTCGTGCGTTGGAGCCCCGGTCCAAGCAAAAGTTGTGCAGTCTCAAGGAGACGTCGGGCTGCCCCAAGTTTCCGCTTCCCCCGCGGGGGACGGGCCGGGCGCAGTCCGGCCCTGGGGGCGCTCAAAAAGCGATCGCCACCGCAAACTGCAGGCGTACCCGGTGGTCCCGCTGGCCGTAGGCGAGATCCAGCGCGATGGGGCCCGCCGGGCTCTTCCAGCGTGGGCCGAAACCGTAGCCGAAGTTCATCTTGAACAGTTTGCGTTCGTCGTTGGCATTGCCGGCATCGACGAAGGTCGCCACGCCCCAGTCGCCGGAATACCAGTGCACATACTCGGCGCTGGTCACCGCCAGGTAGCGCCCGCCAACCGTTGCCGTGCCGTCGCGTACGCCCAGGCTCTGGTAGGCATAGCCGCGCACGCTCTGGGCGCCACCGGTACGGAACAGGAAGTCCTGCGGTACACCGTCACGGGACGGGGCCACCGTGACGCCGCCCTCCGCCCGCAGGATCAGCACATCGCGCTTGGCCACCGGCACGAAGAGCTGGTAGCGCCCATAGAAGCGCGCGAAGTTGCGGTCGGACAGCAGCACCTGGGCCGCGCCGCCGACCTGCAGGTTGAGCACTTGGCCATCCCGCGGATCGAGAATGTTGTCCACCGCCCGACGGGTCCACGACCAGTTGGCGGCCAGGGCCTTCCGGCTGGACGGCAGGCTGCCGTCTGGGGTCAGGGTTTCGTGCTGGAAATTGAGGGACAGACGGTTCTCGATGTTGCCGCGCGGAATGGTGCGCACCACGCCGATGGACTGGCGCTGGGTCTGCAGCCCGGAGATGTCGGTGTGCTCGACCAGCGCACCGACGCTGTCCAGGTAGCCCGTCGGGGACGGCGGCAGGAACACATCCGCGTAGCCGAGCTGGCGGCGCTGTTCGAGACGGATGCCGCTGACCAGGTTGTAGGCGCGGTCGAAGAAATGAGCATCCCGATAGGTGGTCTCGACCCGGTAGCCGGTGTTGCTACTGGCACCGACACCGAAACCCAGACGGCGCGGCAAGGCCTCGGTGAGCTGAACGCGCACCGGCACCGCGTCCGGCGTAGCCGACTCGCGGTCCACATCCACCACCACCGAGGCGAAATACGGCGTGTTCTGCAGCGCGGTCTGGAAGCGCAGCAGACGGTCCAGACTGTAAGGCTCGCCCTCCTTCGGCGGCTGGTAGCGTTCGATCAACGACGGGTCGTAGCTGCTCAGCCCGGTGATGTCGATCCGGCCGAAGCGGAAGACGGGCCCGGAATCCACATCGATAGTCAGCGTCGCGGTGGCCGTCTCCGGGTCGATCAGCGCATGGCTGGCGGTCATGCTCGCCGCAGCGTAATCGCGGGCACCCAGCGCGTCCATCAGTTGCTGCTTGGCCGAATCCCAGTCCGCCTGCCGGAAGGGGTGGCCGACGGGCAGGCCCCAGGCCGCCTTCAAGGCCTCGATCCGCGCCGGGCGCTCGCCTTCGGCGCGGCTCACATCACCGCTGAAATGCAGGTTCACCTGGCTGATCACGGTCCGACGCCCAGGCGTCACGACGATGCGGAAGACCTCGCCCGCCTCGACGCTCTCGATAGACGGGGAGAAATAGCCTTCGGTCGCCAGAATCTCGCCGATCTCCTTGCGCGCGCGCCGCAGGACGGCCACCCGCCCGCCCTCGTCCAGTCCGCCTTCCGGCCGCTGGTCGAGGAAGTCTGCATGCCTTTCAAGCAGGGGCCGCAAGTCATCCGGTGCAACCAGCTCGACACGGACGTCGGCAGCCTGCGCCCAGGCCGCCGCCCCCAGGGCGAGGCAGGTGAAGAACAGGCGAAGGGCGGATGGACGGCGCAGCACGGGCGGATTCTAGCAGCCCCTATTCCATCCGCGTGCCGCAGAACGTGCCGTGCGCTACCCGTCCCTCAGGCGCAGCAAGCCGGTGTTGCCCCCCGTCGCAGAGGTGTTCACCGTGACGCAGCGCTCATGGACCAGACGTTCCAGCGCATAGTCGGGCGCAGGGACGAGGAAGGGCAGGATCGCACCGTCCCTCTCCGCGAATGCGCTCCGCCAGCGGGCCGTGTCCTCCGACGGCAGGTCTGCCAGCACGGCGCCCCACATGCAGGTGAGCACGTCCGCACACGGCTCGACCCAGCAGCGGAGCGCCTCCGGCAG
Organism: Zoogloea sp. JDB1; assembly: GCF_056724025.1. Lineage (NCBI taxonomy): Bacteria > Pseudomonadati > Pseudomonadota > Betaproteobacteria > Rhodocyclales > Zoogloeaceae > Zoogloea > Zoogloea sp. JDB1. Next base: position 2,312,560 of record NZ_CM161496.1, on the reverse strand, counting down.
CGACGACAACCAGGCTGCCGCGGCCTCGTCCTCTGCCGGCAACAGCAGGCGGCAGTCGGTGGCCAGCGCAGCAGCGAGCTGGTGCAGCCACGCCACGGGATGATCTGCCAGTCCCAGGACGGCGCCACGGGAATGGAAATGGAGAGTATTGCGCTCCCCCGTCGGACCAGGCTGGGGGAGACTCACGCCAGCCAGCGACGCCCGACGATAGGCGGCAATCCGGGCGCGCAGTCCGGCCTTGATCGACTCATCGGGTAGGGACAGTACCGGCCCCGCCAGCCAGGCCTCCAGCACATCGAGCCCAGCCCTTGCCGGACGCGCCAGATCCGGCAAGGGCTGCGGCGCGCCATGCACCAGGCTGCGCAGGCTCAGGGGCCCACCGGCCTTCGGCCCGGTGCCCGACAGGCCCTCTCCGCCAAAGGGCTGCACGCCGACCACCGCGCCGATCATATTGCGGTTCACATACACATTGCCGACCGGTATGCGCCGGACAATTCTCTCGACAAAGGCATCCACCCGCGATTGGATACCCAGCGTCAGTCCGTAGCCGCTCGCCGCCAGCGTATCGAGCAAGGCATCCAGTTCCCCCGCCGCATAGCGCAGCACGTGCAGCACGGGACCGAAGACCTCCCGCGTCAGCTCGTCCGCCGTATTCAGTTCAATTACAGTCGGCACCACGAAGTACCCTTTCAGGCAGCCATCCGGCAGACTGCGGGTCAGCACCCGGTAGCGGTTGGCACGCATGGCGTCCACGTAGGCGTCGATCTTCACGCGGGCGTCGGCATCGATCAGCGGTCCCACGTCGGTGGCGAAGTCGTCGGGGCGGCCGACGCTCAGCTCGGCCATCGCCCCGTCGAGCAGGTCGAACACACGCTCGGCGATGTCCTCCTGCAGGCACAGCAGGCGCAGCGCTGAGCAGCGCTGGCCGGCGGAGTCGAAGGCAGAACCGAGCACGTCGGCAACGACCTGCTCAGGCAAGGCCGTCGAATCGACGATCATCGCGTTGAGGCCGCCGGTCTCGGCGATCAGCGGCACATCACCCCGGGCTGCCAGCACCCGATGGATGGCCGCAGCGACCGCCGTCGAACCGGTGAACATCACGCCGCAGACACGCGGGTCGGCCACCAAGCGCGCACCGATGATTTCGCCCAGCCCGGGCAGGCATTGCAGCATCGGGCGCGGCACGCCGGCTTCGTGCAGCAGCGCGACCGCCCGGTCGGCGATGAGGGGCGTCTGCTCGGCAGGCTTGGCCAGTACCGGGTTACCGGCAGCCAGCGCGGCGGCAATCTGCCCGACGAAGATCGCCAGCGGGAAATTCCACGGACTGATCGCCACCACTGGCCCCAAGGGACGGCTGCCGGCCAGATCGCCGGCACGCAGGCGACTGGCGTAATAGCAGCAGAAGTCCGCCGCCTCGCGGACCTCGCCTTGGGCGGCGGCGAAGGTCTTGCCGGCCTCCCGCACGATCAGCGCCACAAGCGCGTGGCTGCGCGCTTCCAGCGCCAAAGCCACTCGCTCCAGGCACAGGGCGCGCTGCTCCGGCGCGTCAACGGCCCAGCCCGACGCGTGTGCGGCCGCCGTCTGCAACGCCGCCTCCACATCAGCCATGCCGGCCCAGCGCACCATGCCGACCACTTCATCGAGCTGCGCCGGGTTGTGGATCACCTGCACCTCCGCCGTCTCCCCCTCTCCCGACGCAATGCGCGGCCCGGCATGCGGAGTTTCTTCCCGGCTGCGCTCGAGAGCGTTGAGGAAGGCCCGACGCACTCCATCTGCAGCCAGGTCGAAGCCCCGGCTGTTGCGCCGATCCACATACAGGTCGGCGGGTAGCGGGATCTGCAGGTGAGGGTTGCCGCCACTGGCCAGCACGCCGCGATACGGGTCGGCCACCAGTTCCGCCAAAGGTACAGACTCGTCCACGACCCGATTCACGAAACTGCTGTTGGCGCCGTTTTCGAGCAGGCGGCGCACCAGATAAGCCAGCAAGGTGGCATGGCTGCCCACTGGCGCATAAATGCGCACTGGACGACGCAGCACCGGATCTTCGGCCTGGGTAAGTTGTTCGAACAGGGTCTCGCCCATGCCATGCAAGCACTGGAACTCATAATCGCCGAGGCGGAAGGCCCCCCCCATTTCAAGCACTGCGGCGACCGTATGGGCGTTGTGGGTCGCGAACAGAGGGAACAGCGCATCCGGCGCCGCCAGCAGCGCACGGGCGCAGGCCAGGTAGGCCAGGTCGGTATGGGCCTTACGCGTATACACCGGGTAGTCGCTCAGGCCATCCTGCTGGGCCCGCTTGATCTCGGCGTCCCAATAGGCGCCCTTCACCAGACGCACCATCAGGCGCCGGCGCTTGCTGCGCGCCAACGCCACCAGCCAGTCGATGACGGCCGGAGCGCGCTTGTGATAGGCCTGCACGACAAAGCCCAACCCCTGCCAGCCGGCCAACGCAGGGTCGGCAACGAGCGCAGCCAGGACATCGAGGGACAGTTCGAGACGGTCGGACTCCTCCGCATCGATGGTCAGGCCGATGTCCTGGGCTTTGGCCAGCAGGCACAACTGACGCACCCGAGGCACCAGCTCGCGCATCACGCGGCGGTGCTGGGCCCAGCTGTAGCGGGGATGCAGGGCCGACAGCTTGATCGAAATTCCGTTGCGCTGCGACACGCCGTGCCAGCGGCCTTGCTCACCCACCGCGTGGATGGCCTGGGCGTAAGCGGTGGCATAGCGGGCCGCGTCGTCAGCGGTGACGGCCGCCTCGCCGAGCATGTCGAAGGAATACAGATAACTCGCTGCCGCGCCACTGGTGGTGCGCGTCAGGGCATCCTGGATGGTTTCCCCGACGACGAACTGCTGACCAACCAGGCGCATCGCCCGCTCCATCGCCTCGCGGAGCAAGGCCCCGCCGCTCCGTTGTAACAAGCCGAGCAAGGCACCGGGCATACGCCGCTCGTCATCGGGCGTCAGCAGGCGGCCGGTCAGCGCGAGGCTCCAGGCCGCCGCGTTCACGAACAAGGAAGGACTGTGCCCGATATGCCCCCACCAGTCCCGGTAGCACAACTTGTCGCGGATCAGTGCGTCACGCCCGGCCGCATCGGGAATGCGCAGCAGCGCCTCGGCAAGACACATCAACGCCACCCCTTCGCTACTGTCGAGGGAGAACTCGTTCATCAGCGCATCGACGCCGGTGGCCCGGCAGCGCGTGCTGCGTACGTTTGCGGCGAGGGATTCGGCGAGCGCCGAGATGCGCGCGGCCTGTGCTTGGGTAAAGCGGGCGCCGTCGATCAGCGGCGCCAGCGCTTCCGCCTCGGGTCGTCGGGCGGCGTCTTCGATGCGCCGACGCAAGGCGGCCAGGTCTGCATCGGAAGACAGGCATGAGGGGTCAAACGGCGCGGTCATGTCATCACCAGGCGAAAGCTGCGTACGCCCGATTCGACCACGGCCAGAGAAAACGATTCAACCGGGCCCGCATGCAGGCCCGGTTTTCAGGTAGGAAAGACTCAGCCTTCCAGGTGGTAACGGGTCACCAGTTCCACTTCGTTCTTCGAACCGAGCACCACTGGCACGCGCTGGTGCAGCTTGGTCGGCTGGATGTCGAGGATGCGCTCGCGCCCGGTGGTGGCCGCACCGCCGGCTGCTTCGACAATCATCGCCATCGGATTGGCTTCGTACATCAGGCGCAGCTTGCCGCCCTTGTCCTTCATCTTGCTGTCGAGGGGGTACATGAAGATGCCGCCGCGGGTCAGGATGCGGTGCACGTCGGCCACCATCGAGGCTACCCAGCGGGTGTTGAAATCCTTGCCACGCGGGCCTTCCTTACCCTCGCGCAGTTCGCGCACGTAGCGCTGCACCGGGGCTTCCCAGAAGCGCTCGTTGGAACCGTTGATGGCGTATTCTTTGGTGTCCTCGGGGATCGTCATGTACGGGTGGGTGTAGATGAAGCTGCCCATTTCCCGATCGAGGGTGAAACCATGCACACCGTCGCCGACGGTCAGCACGAGCTGGGTGGACGGGCCGTAGACCGAGTAGCCGGACGCAACCTGAGCGGTGCCGGGCTGCATGAAGTCCGCTTCGGTCGGTGCGGCGACGCTTTCCGGACAACGCAGCACGGAGAAAATCGTGCCGACCGAGATATTCACGTCGATGTTGGACGAGCCGTCGAGCGGATCGAACAACAGCAGGTAGGCGCCCTTCGGGTAGTCGCCGGTAATCGGACGGATCTCCTCGACCTCTTCCGAGGCCATCGCCGCCAAGTGGCCGCCCCATTCGTTGGCCTGGATCAGGATGTCGTTGGCGATCACGTCCAGCTTCTTCTGGGCCTCGCCCTGCACGTTGTCGCTGCCGGCCTCACCGAGGACGCCAGCCAAAGCGCCTTTGGACACATTGACGGCGATGGCCTTGACGGCACGTGCGACGACTTCGATCAGCAGGCGCAGATCGGCGCCCATCAGGCCCTTGCGCTGCTGTTCGATCAAAAACTGGGTAAGCGTGACTCGACGCATGACTCGATTCTCCGGAATTGCCTGTGAAAGTACGGATTATCGCCCGGATCGATGCCCTCCGTCGTTTATGATTAGCAGCTGGATTGCCCGGGACGGTCGCCCGCCCCTTCCGAAAACTATAAACAAGGCATCATGGAAGTCCTCGTCATCGGCGCCGGCCTGGCTGGCGTCACGAGCGCCTGGTATCTCAGCCAGGCCGGTTGCAAAGTCACCGTCGTGGAACGCCAGCCCGGTCCGGGCCTGGAAACCAGCTATGCCAATGGCGGGCAGATCTCCGTCAGCCATCCTGAACCGTGGGCCAACCCTGGCGCACCGGCCACGGTGCTGCGCTGGCTCGGTCGCAAGGACGCCCCACTGCTGTTCCATCCCAGAGCCGATGCAGCCCAATGGCGCTGGGCCCTGGCCTTCCTTCGTGAATGCCTGCCTGCACGCACGGCACGCAACACCGCAGCCATTGCCCACCTGGCCGACTATAGCCGTGACCAGTTGCGGGCCCTGCGTGCCGCCACCGGCATCGAATACGAAGCAGGTACCGGCGGCATCCTTCACCTGTTCATGGAGGCCAAGGATTTCGAACACGTCCCGGCCAAACTGCAGGTCCTGCTGGACCTCGGCATCCGCGCCCGGATCCTCGACCCGGATCAGGCCGTCGCGCTGGAGCCCGGACTTTCCACCATGCGCAATCGACTCGTTGGCGTGCTGCATGGTATCGACGACGAATGCGGCAACGCCCACCTGTTCTGCCGCGCATTGACTGTGAAGGCCCAGGAAGCGGGCGTCCGCTTCCTCTTCAACACAAAGCTGAACGCCTTCGAAGTCCTCGGTCAAGCCATCAGCGGTCTTCGCGTGGAGGATGCGGACGGCCGCAGCGGCATGCTGCGTGCGGATGCCTATGTGCTCGCTGCAGGCAGCTACAGCCCCTTGCTGACGCGTTCACTCGGCGAACGGCTACCGATCTATCCGGTCAAGGGCTATTCCATCACAGCCCCCATCATCGATTCCGAACGAGCTCCACGCCTGAGCCTGACCGACGAGGCGCGACGCGTGGTGTGCTCGCGGCTCGGCAATTTTCTGCGTGTCGCCGGTACCGCCGAACTCAATGGCTACAACCTGGAAGCCGATCCGGCACGCAGCGCAGCGATCGTGCAATGGCTGAACGAACACCTGCCCGGCGTCGCTGATTCCAGCCAAGCCGAGCACTGGTGCGGCCTTCGCCCGACAACGCCGGGCAACGTCCCATTGATCGGCCCGGCCCGCACCGGCAGACTGTTCTTCAACACCGGGCACGGTACGCTGGGATGGACACTGGCCTGTGGGTCTGGCCGAGCGATCGCCGATATTGTGACCGGTCACCAGCCTGAGCCGGACTTTCCCTTCCTCAGCTCCCGCCAACCCCGCCACTGACGCTGCTAGATCAGGCGTCGGCCGACTCTTCGAACAGGATGCGATAGACGAAGGCCGACAACACGACCTGCTCGGCGTGCGGCATCTCTTCGAACTGGACACCGTGGTGGACCTGGGGCTTTTCCCCTTCCGCCGCAGCGGTGGCATGCACCGAGCGAAGCACAGCCGGGATGGTCAGATACTCCTCGATATCATTGATCACAACCCGGAACTTGATCGCGATCCGGTCTTCCCTGACCCCCATCGGCGCCTTGGCGACCAGCATTGCGCCTCCGGTGCTCAAATCGAGAATCGTTGCCGCATGGGAACGCCCATCCGTGCCGCTTACTGCAGCGATCAGGTTGACCCGCGCCCGCGCACCGCGACGGACGACCAAGCCGCGGACCTGGCCGGGGTAAGTCAGGTGCAGGTGGGGAAAGGGGACATTCGCGACCTTGAAGATCGTCGTGCCGAAGGCATACACACTCTTGCCGGAGAACATGCGGACCACGAAGGTCTGCCCTTCCCGCATCAACAGCACCTTGCCATCCTGGCTGGGCGTGGTCACCAAGACGCTCTTGCCCTTCAGGAAACCAATCAACTTCACGTAATAGCGCTGCGGTCCTGCGTCATTTTGCACCTGCAGTTGCAGGGTATCGCCGATGTCGAGCTTGATGTCTTCAAAGGCACACAAATCGTCCGTCGGCCGCTCACCGCTATCCGTGTTCAGCCGCGTCTCTCGAATATTGAGCTTCCGGAACAGACCCCGCTCCATCAGGGCTTGCTTCTGACTCTCCGTTTCGACGACGACACCGCGAGCCATCAGCAGCTGCTTCTTCTCATCGTAGAGTGGCCATTCAACCGGCTTGCCGACCTCGATGTCACCGGCCCTGATTCGCATGTAAGACATAAGCCACCCACAGTCTGCCCAATGTGAGGCAGATATCGACACGCCACACTACGACTTTAGGAATAGCCCGTACCGAAGTCTGCCCGCAACACTATTTTGCGTCCGAAGATACAGCGATGCGCCGCAGCAAGACCGCTGACACATGAGCCAGCCCAGCCGCCTCGATGCGCGTCAGCAGCACGGTGATCCGCTGGACACGGCGCCCATTGGCGGACCTGTCATCCGACGACACACTCTGGGCACACAGCCGGCGCAATTCCTGCAGATCCGCCACAGCCGGCGGCACATAACCGGCATTGCGCAAAACCCGGTTGCCCATCCGCACTTCGACGGGAACCAGGAGGTCATCATCCAGCTCGAGAGGTCGCCCTTCTCCAGGCAAACCAGACAATTGGCCCTGGGCGATCGCCTCACGGATCCGCTCTTCCGCCAGGCAATCGAAGATATTCACGGATCGACCCGTGGATTCCGCTTCAGGCCGCCTCGGACTCAGCCTCGGTCTTGGCAGGTGGCGTGCAGCAGCCGGAAGATCCGTCGGCACAGCCCTCGTCCTTCGGCGGATTGCGGATTTCGCCGGTTTCAGTATCAAAACCGATGGACTCGAGATAAGCGGCGAGCGCCGCATCCATCGACGCCACGTGATTGTCGAACCACAGCGGCAATTCCTGGATCAACTGCCGGCCGAGGGCCGCATCTCCCCGCTCCAGGCGCTTGCGGACATCACGGCAAACTGCCAGAACGCGATCATGCTCGGCCTTGTGGCAACCGGGGAAACCGACGATTTCCATCCAACGGTTTTCCTGGTCAAAATGCTCGATGGTATGCGCGATAAAGACATCCATCGCCGCCAGCAGTGCTTCGCCGGATATGCCCAGCATGGCATTGTAGGCCTCGACGAATTCCTGGTGGGTCTGATCCATCGGCCCCAGGCCGAGGGCAAGTTTGTCAGTCCATTCCATGGCTGCCATGATGGAAAACCTCAAAGAGTGAGACGGGGCGCAACTCTAACCCGGACGCTGCGGTCTGGACCTGAGCCAGATCAAGCGCCACCGGAGCCCGGCGCATTTTTATTTGACGAGCTTGAGGTGGCTGCGGAGGCCCCCCTTGGGCGGCTCGGGTGTGTCGTCCGGTTCCGCCGATGCCAACTCGGAAACCTCGGAGTCCAGATCAGCCTCGCCATCGGGCAATCCGGAAACCTCGAAGGCCATCCCGTGCCCGTTCTCGCGGGCATAGATCGCCGCCACATTCTCGACAGGAATCGAGATGTTCTGGGCGACGCCACCGAAACGGGCCTGGAAGGCGATCAGCTCGTTGCCCATGACCAGGCTCTGCGTCGCAGTGGGACTGACGTTGAGCACGATCTGACCATCCTGCACAAAGTTGTGCGGCACGATGGTGTGCCTGTCGACGGCGACCGCAAGATAGGGCGTCAGGCCCTGATCGGTACACCACTGGAAAATCGCCCGGATCAGGTAAGGCTTGGTGGAGATTTCGCTCATGACGAAGGCTTTCCGGTGAGTGCCAAGATGAAAAGTCGCAGTGGGGCCGCCACGCGGCGGCCCTCGTTGGCAATCAGCGCCGCATGACCTTTTCGGACGGGGTCATCGCATCGATGAAGCCCTGGCGGCTGAAGATACGCTCGGCGTACTTCATGAGCGGCGCCGCGGAACGCGGCAGCTCGATACCGTAGTGGTCCAGACGCCACAGCAGCGGTGCGATTGCCACGTCGAGCATGGAGAACTCTTCGCCAAGAAGGAACTTCTGCTTCGTGAACATCGGCGCAAGCTGGGTCAGCTGGTCACGCACGTGAGCGCGCTCCTTGTCGGCGCCCTTGGGATTCTTTTCCAGCGCATCGATATGCGAGAACAGCTCAAGTTCGAAGGTGTGCAGCAGCTGACGAGCACGGGCGCGCATGATCGGGTCGGGCGGCATCAGCTGGGGATGCGGAAAGCGCTCGTCGATGTATTCGTTGATGATGTTGGACTCATAGAGCACAAGATCGCGATCCACCAGCACCGGAACCCGGTTATACGGATTGATGACCGCGATGTCTTCCGGCTTGTTGAAGAGATCAACGTCAATCACCTGGAAATCCATGCCCTTTTCAAAGAGCACGATACGGCACCGGTGACTGAAAGGATCTGTCGTTCCGGAATACAAATTCATCATCGTTGTGTTACCCCACGGATACAAAAAATCATGCACCACGCGCCAAGCGCGTGGTGCGTCTTGCTAAAAGACAGCAAGGGACTGCATCGACCGGAACGCGCAGATTAGTGCACGTCTCTCCAGTAGTTCTTCTTCAGAAGATAGGAAAGAACGAAGAGAAGGCCAAGGAAAGCGATCACGGCAGTACCGATGGACTTGCGCGTCTCCGCCATCGGCTCCCCCATCCAGACCAGGTAGGAGACGAGGTCGGCCACGGCGTGGTCGTACTCTTCTGCAGTCATCTTGCCCGGCTTAGCCGGCGCCTCGATCTCGATTTCCTTCGACTTGCCGCCATGGCCGTCGTCGTGCTCGTTGATCTTGGCGGTCGGCTCACCCTGCAGTTCGTACAGCACATGCGGCATGCCGACGTTTTCGAATACCTTGTTGTTCCAGCCGGTCGGACGGGCGTCGTCACGGTAGAAGCTGCGCAGGTAGGTGTACAGCCAGTCTGCACCACTGCCGAACTCGGACGCGCGCGAACGGGAGATCACGGTGAGGTCCGGAGGTGCTGCACCAAACCAGGCCTTGGCCTCGTCACGCTGCATCGCGATGCGCATCGGCTCGCCGATCTTGTCGGCCGTGAACATCAGGTTGTCCTTGATCATTTGCTCGGACAAACCGATCTGCTGCAGGCGGTTGTAGCGCATGTAGCTGGCGCCGTGGCAGTTCAGACAGTAATTGACGAACAGCTTGGCGCCGTTCTGCAGGGCAGCCGGCTCGGTCGAGATCGGAGCCTTGTCCAGATGCAGTTCAGGGCCGTTGGCCAGGGCCATCAGCGGTGTGAACAGAAGAGCTGTCAAAAGTTTTTTCATGGCTTTCATTCTCATTAACCGGTCACGCGTTCGGGCTCGGGCTTGCACTTGTCCATCTTCGACCACCACGGCATGGTGATGAAGAACAGGAAGTAGTACAGGCTGAACAGCTGGGCCACGGGAGCGCCCGGGATCACGCCGAAGAAAGCATAGGAAGGCGGTTTGGTACCGAGGAAGCCAAGGATGGCGAAGGCGACGACGAACAGAGCCAGCAGGGACTTGTAGATCGGGCCACGGTAACGAATCGACTTCACCGGGCTACGGTCGAGCCACGGCAGGAAGGCCAGGATCACCACACCAGCCCCCATCGCAACCACGCCCCAGAACTTGGCATCGAGGCCAAACAACGGCCACACCATCGCACGCAGCAGGGAGTAGAACGGGGTGAAGTACCACACCGGCGCAATGTGCGGCGGAGTCTTCAGCGGGTCGGCCGGGATGAAGTTGTTGTACTCGAGGAAGTAGCCGCCGCCTTCAGGTGCGAAGAACACAATGAAGGAGAAGACGATCAGGAAACCGACCACGCCCACGATGTCCTTGACGGTGTAGTAGGGGTGGAAGGGGATGCCGTCCAGCGGGTGGCCATCAGCGCCCTTTTTCTTCTTGATCTCGACGCCATCCGGGTTGTTGGAGCCGACTTCGTGCAGTGCGACGATGTGGGCAACGACCAGGCCGATGAGGATCAGCGGCACGGCGATGACGTGGAAGGAGAAGAAGCGGTTCAGGGTCGCGTCGGACACCACGAAGTCGCCGCGGATCACGATGGAGAGATCGGGACCGATGACGGGAATCGCGGAGAACAGGTTCACGATGACCTGAGCGCCCCAGAAGGACATCTGGCCCCAGGGCAGCAGGTAGCCCATGAAGGCCTCGGCCATCAGGGCCAGGAAGATCAGGGTGCCGAAAACCCAGATCAGCTCGCGGGGCTTGCGGTAGGAGCCGTAGAGCAGGCCGCGGAACATGTGCAGATACACCACCACGAAGAACGCAGAAGCGCCGGTGGAGTGCAGGTAACGGATGATCCAGCCACCCGGCACATCGCGCATGATGTACTCGACGGACGCGAAGGCCGCCGGGATGCCGGAAGCGTTGAGCGCGGCATCCGGCTTGTAGTGCATGACCAGGAAGATGCCGGTCACGATCTGGATCACCAGCACCAGTAGGGCCAGCGAACCGAAGAAGTACCAGAAGTTGAAGTTCTTGGGTGCGTAGTACTCGGTGAGGTGCCCCTTGATGGACGACGTCAGCGGGAAGCGCGCGTCAACCCAATCCAGTACCGCTTGAGCTTTGGTGGTCATCGTTTATGCCTTTCCGTCTTCGCCGATCAGAATCTTGGTATCGGCCAGGTACTTGTGCGGCGGAACCTCGAGGTTGTCCGGCGCCGGCTTGTTCTTGTAGACGCGACCAGCCAGATCGAAGGTCGAACCGTGGCAGGGGCACAGGAAGCCGCCTACCCAGTCGGCGCTCACGCCGCTCTCGGCACCGGTCTTGAACTTGTCGGAAGGAGAACAGCCCAAGTGAGTACAGATGCCGACCGCAACCATGATCTCCGGCTTGATGGAGCGGGTTTCGTTCTTGGCATACTCAGGCTGTTGCGGCTTGTCGGACTTCGGGTCACTGACAAGCTCATCGGTCTTTTTCAGGGAATCCAGCATTTCCTTGGTGCGGTTGATGATCCACACCGGCTTGCCGCGCCATTCGACGGTCATCATCTGACCCGGCTGCAGCTTGCTGATATCCACTTCAACCGGAGCACCGGCTGCCTTTGCTCGTTCGGACGGAGTCAGGCTACCGACGAACGGAACGGCGACGGCCACTGCGGCCACGCCCCCCGCAGCCGACGTTGCCAGCAACAACTGGCGTCGCCCACCGTCCATTTTTTGATCCACGCTCATGGCCCACTAACCTCAGTAAAAGAGACTTCGAAGATCGCAATACGGAAAACTTGCGGAGTATAGCGAAAACCCTTATCCAAAAAAAGTCCCAATACGCTAAACCCGCGCCAGCATTGGAAAATATGGAATTCCCGGGTTCTTTATTGGGGTATGAAAGATCCTTTTCGCACCTATCGAAAGTACGTTTATATTGCAGCGCGCCAGACAATTGGGACACAGCAACGGCATAATCCGGAACCGCCGCCGACCGCGTCTGTCTTCGCCAACACCTTGAAACGAGTTATCTCCCGCCTTACCCGCGGGCTACCCCTGCTGCTGCCACTCATCCTCTTCGGCCACGCCCATGGAGAAGAGCTGCCGGCGACGCTCGATGCCAGCCTCGCCCGTGCAGGCATCCCGCACGCCGCAGTTGCGGTGCTTGTGCAGGATGTGGCCGGCGGCCCTAGGCTGCTGGATCACCGCAGCACCGAGGCCATGAATCCCGCCTCGGTCATGAAACTGGTCACCGCCTTTGCCGCGCTGGACCAGCTCGGCCCTGCATTCAGTTGGAGCACCCGCGTATCGAGCGCCGCGAGCGCGAAGCCACAGGGCGGCACCCTGCCCGGTGACCTCTTCGTCACCGGCGGCGGCGACCCACGCCTGTCACGGGAACGACTGTGGCTACTGCTGCGCGATCTGCGGGCCCAAGGGATCCGGCGCATCGCCGGCGACGTGATTACTGACCGCTCGTTCTTCAGGCTCCCTCCCCACGACCCGGGAGCTTTCGACCGGCGCCCGCTACGCCCCTACAACGTCGGCCCGGACGCACTGAGCGTGGATTACGGCGCAGTGAGCGTCCGTTTCAGACCTTCCGCAGACAGCGTCAACGCCGCCATTGACCCGCTGCCCACTGGCCTGTCGCTGGACAGCAACATCCGCCGGGTGGGGAACGGCGACTGCGGCGACCCGACCGCCCAGCTCAATGCAACGACCTCGATAAGCCCCGGCAGCGGCACCCGCTTGCGCATCGAAGGCAAGCTGCCACTCGCCTGCACCGACAATTTCGACTGGAACTTCGCTCCGTTGCCGCCGGACCAGCTCTTCGAAGGTCTGTTTCGCAGCCTGTGGCGTGAGCTGGGCGGGGAACTGGACGGGCACTTCCGGAACGGACAGACGCCGCCCGATGCGCACCTGCTCGCCGAAAGCCGTTCCGCCAGCCTTCCCGAGGTGCTGCGCGACATGAACAAATGGTCGAACAACGTGATCGCGCGGACCCTCCTCGCCACACTCGGCGCAACGGCGGAACCCGGGGAAGACTCGCCCACCGCGGGAGCCCGGCGGGTCGCACGCAGTCTCGCGGCAAACGGTATCGACACGGACCAGTTGGTCATCGAGAACGGTGCTGGCCTGTCGCGCACCGAACGCATCACCGCGCGCAGCCTCGGACAATTGCTCGTGGCCGCCTGGCAAAGCCGCACGATGCCGGAACTCATCGCGTCACTACCGATCGCCGGCATCGACGGCACCGCCAGCAAGCGCCTGGTGGGCAGCTCGGCGCAGGGCTCGGCCCACGTCAAAACCGGCACGCTGGACGGAGTACGCAGCCTGGCCGGCTACGTGCTGGCCCGCAACGGACACCGCTACGCCGTGGTACTGCTGATCAACCATCCCAACGCCAGCGCCGGTCGCGACAGCCAGGACGCGATATTGGAATGGGTGGCAAACCGCTGAGAATCCGGGATCACGTCAATCAACCCTTGTAGGCGTGCTCGCGGAGCGCCTCGAGGGGAATCACGTCGAGGGCGGCAATGTGGGTCGCGGCCAGGACCACTGGGGGCGCATAGCCGGCCTCCCAAGCCTCCCGCCAGCGTACCGCACACAGACACCAGCGATCGCCCGGCTTGAGGCCGGAGAAGCGAAACTCGGGGCGCGGCGTGTTCAAGTCGTTGCCGCGCATTGCACTGAAACGCAGGAACTCGGCCGACACCCTTACGCAGACGTGATGGCGACCGAGATCATCCGGACTGGCATCGCAACAGCCGGTACGCTCCCAGCCGGTCAGCGGATCGTAGCTGCAGGCCAGCAGCGGCCCACCCAGCACGTTCAGGGCATTGCTGACAGGAAGATCTTCAGTGCTCAATCGGGATACCCCTGGGGATTGGAACTCTGCCAGCGCCAGGCGTCGGCACACATCTGCTCGATGCCACGGGCCGCCCGCCAGCCAAGTTCGCGCTCGGCAAGACCGGGTTCCGCATAGCACTTGGCCACATCGCCGGGGCGCCGCGCAGCGATCTCGTAAGCGATCTTGCGACCACTGGCATCTTCAAAAGCCTTCACGACCTCCAGCACGCTGTAGCCGCGCCCCGTCCCCAAATTGACCGTCAGGACGCCCGGACGTTCCGTCAGGCGCCGTACCGCCGCCACGTGGCCGACTGCCAGATCCACGACATGGATGTAGTCCCGCACGCCGGTTCCGTCCGGGGTCGGATAGTCGCCACCGAAAACCCGCAGTTGCGGCAAACGCCCCACCGCCACCTGGCTGACGTAGGGCATCAGATTGTTGGGCAAGCCGTTCGGATCTTCGCCGATGCGGCCGGATGGATGAGCGCCGACCGGATTGAAATAGCGCAACAAGGCCACTCGCCATTCGGGATCCGCCGCCGCCAGATCGGACAGCACGAACTCCATCATCCACTTGGTGCGGCCATAGGGATTGGTCGGACCGGTGGGGAAATCCTCGCGGATCGGCACGCTGGCCGGGTCGCCATAGACCGTTGCAGACGAGCTGAAGACCAGGGACTTGACGCCTGCCTCGACCATCACTTCGGCCAGCGCCACCGTCCCGGCGATATTGTTCTCGTAGTACAGCAGCGGCTTGGCCACCGACTCACCGACCGCCTTGAGAGCCGCAAAGTGGATTACCGAATCGATGGCGTGGGCACGGAAGACCTCGCGCATCGCCGCCTTGTCGCGGACATCCACATGATGCACGGCAACCAACGCACGCCCGGCAATCTCTTCAACGCGGCGCAGGGCCTCCGGCTTGCTGTTGCAGAAATTGTCCACGACGACGACATCGTAGCCGGCGGCCAACAATTCGACGCAGGTATGGGACCCGATGTAACCGGCTCCGCCGGTGACGAGGATAGTGGGCATGCAGATTTCCGGGTGGCAGATAATGCCAGGATGATACCGCGAGACACGCCCTCACCGGCACCGCCAGGTCTCAGATCGCGCCCTGCTCCCTCAAGACGGCAATGGCCTCATCCACGTAACCCAAGCCGCGCAGGATCTCATCGGTGTGCTCGCCAAGGCCGGGCCCCAGCCATTCCGTCGAGCCGGGTGTAGCAGTCAGGCGCGGCACGACCCCCGGGATGCGCATCGGCGTACCGTCGGGGAGATGCACCGATTCGAACATGCCGCGGGCGATGAACTGCGGATCACGGAACATGTCCGCCACCGAGAACACCGAACTGGCCGGCACCTCCGCGGCCTCCATCGCCGCCAGCACGACGTCGCCATCGCGCTCCGCCACCCACGCATCGATCACCGCGTAGATCTCGGCTGCACGACGGTCGCGGCCGGCGTTGTCGGCGAGGTCCGGCGCTTCCGCCAGATCCTGCCGGCCGATGGCAAGCATCAGGCGCTTGAAGATCGCATCACCGTTGCCACCGATGATGACGTGGCGTCCGTCACGCGTGGTGTGGGTGTTCGACGGCGTGATGCCCGGCATGATGTTGCCAGTGCGCTCACGCACGAAACCCGCCACGTCGAACTCCGGCACCATGCTCTCCATCATCGCGAAGACCGCTTCGTAGAGCGCCACATCGACCACCTGGCCGGCCCCGCCATTCACCTCTCGATGACGCAGGGCCATCAACGCGCCGATGGCCGCCCACAGGGCCGCGATGGAATCGCCGATGGAGATGCCGGTACGCACCGGCGGACGATCCGGAAAGCCGCTGATGTAACGCAGCCCGCCCATCGACTCGCCGATCGCTCCGAAGCCCGGGCGATCCTTGTACGGCCCGGTCTGGCCGAAACCCGACAGGCGCACCATCACCAGGCCGGGGTTGGCCGCCGACAGCACATCCCAGCCGAGCCCAAGCTTCTCGAGCACGCCAGGGCGGAAATTCTCGACGACGATGTCGGCCTCAGCCGCCAGCCGGCGCACGATGGCCAGGCCTTCCGGGTGCTTCAGGTTCGCAGTCAGCGACTTCTTGTTGCGGGCCTGCACCGACCACCACAGGGACGTGCCCTCATGGAGCTTGCGCCACTTGCGCAGTGGGTCTCCACCGTCCGGCGCTTCGACCTTGACGACCTCAGCGCCGAATTCGGCAAGGATGCGGGTACAGAATGGCCCGGCGATCAGGGTGCCGAGCTCCAGCACCTTGACCCCGGCAAGGGGTTTGACTTCCTGGCTCATGGACAGCCTCGCGGCGAAAGACGGAGAAAGGCTAAAGCGAGCGACGCTCGACCAGCGCCTGGGCGATGGTGCCGGTATCCGTGTGCTCCAGCTCGCCGCCGACCGGGATGCCGCGTGCGATGCGGCTGACCTTGATGCCTCGGCTGCGCAGGAGTTCGGAGATCATATGGGCGGTCGCCTCGCCCTCGTTGGTGAAGTTGGTGGCGAGGATCACTTCCTGCACCACACCGTCGCAGGCGCGATGCAGGAACTTCTCGAGCCCCAGCTCACGTGGCCCGATGCCGTCGAGGGGCGACAGGCGCCCCATCAGCACGTAATACAGGCCGTGGTAGCTATGCGTCTGCTCCAGCATGGCCAGATCGGCCGGCATCTCGACTACACACAACTGGGTCGCATCCCTTTGGGGATTGGCGCAGCGGCTGCAAACCTCTTCTTCGCAGAAGGTGTTGCAGCGGGAGCAATGGCGCAGCACTTCGAGCGCGTGCCCGAGGGCTGTCGCCAATCGCGCCGCGCCGCGCTGATCCCGCTGCAGCAGATGGAAGGCCATCCGCTGGGCCGATTTCGGCCCCACGCCCGGCAGGCAGCGCAGGGCCTCGATCAGGACGTCGAGAGTGGACGGCGAACTCATCGAGCAGCCTGCCGACGGGAGCGCGTCATGCTCCGTTCAGAACGGCAGCTTGAAGCCGGGGGGCAGGTTCAGCCCGGCAGTGAAGCCGGACATCTTCTCCTGGGTTGTCGTCTCGACCCGGCGCACGGCGTCGTTCACCGCCGCGGCGATCAGGTCTTCCAGCATTTCCTTGTCGTCCAGCACGGACGGGTCGATGCTCACGCGACGCACGTCGTATTTGCAGGTCATCGTGACCTTGACCATGCCGGCGCCGGACTGGCCTTCAACCTCGATGCCACCGAGGCTGTCCTGCATTTTCTTCATGTTGTCCTGCATTTGCTGGGCCTGCTTCATCAGGCCGGCGATGCCGCCTTTCATCATGGTGATGTACTCCAGATAGGTTCAAAGGGGTTTGACCGAGGCTTCTTCAAGCCTCGCATCGAAACGTTGGATAAGTTCGCGGACGAAGGGGTCCTGCTCGAGGGATGCGACCGCCGCAGCATGACGTTCAGCCTTTTCGGCCTGGTTACGCTGGGCTGGCGTTTCGGTGGCGATGGTACCGACCTCGATACCGACACGGATCGGCCTGCCGAGATGCGCGCTCAACGCCTCCTGCAGGCGCTCCGCGCCACTTCGGTTGATCTGCAGCAGGTGCTGGTGGGACTCGGAAAGGCGCAGCCTGAGGCTGTCGCCCTCGACGCCCAGCAATTCGCAGTTCTGGGCCAACTGCAGATTTAGCGCGCCCAGCCCCAGCTGGTTCAGTAATCCATGCCAGTCGTCACCGGACGCCGGCAGAGCGCCGGGCACGCCAGCAGATTCGCTTGCCCTGATCGGCACCGGCTCGACAGGAGGGACCGGCTTGACCCGCTCAACCTGAGCCGAGCGCGGCTCGGAATGGCGGACGGGAGAAAGCTCATCGGCCTCGGGTGGCAGATCCTCCCACGGCGGAACGCTGCTGCCGTAATCCGATGACGCCTCCCGCGGCGTCGCGACTGCAGGTTCTGCACGTGGCGGCTCCACTGGCGGTGGAGTCTCGACGGGTTTCGGCGGAGTGCGCACCTCATCGAGGCGGCCTCCTGACGGCTCCGGCATGGTCACAGGAGGCCGAGCAGTTTGAACGGGCACAACAGCCGGCGCAGGCGCGATACCGGCAACGGCACGCGGCACGGCAGGGCGCTGTGCGGCCTCCGGCAACGGCCGCCCCTGCCCTGCTCCGCCACCGCCGGCCAGTACGCCACCGAGCGCTGCCGGCTGCTCCGGCCGGAATGCGAACAGGCGCAGCAGCGTCATCGAGAAACCGGTGACATCGTCCGGCGCCAGCGGCAATTCGTCCCGCCCGTGCACCGCAATCTGGTAAGCCAGCTGCAGGAATTCCGCGTCGAAGGCTTCGATGTAGGGCGTCAGCCGGCTGGCTTCACTCTCGTCGGCCAGCGCTGCCGGTGCCATCTGGCCCAGCGCGATGCGGTGAATGAGGCCGGCCAGCGACTGCAGCGCAGACTCGAAGGACAGACTGCGTGCCTCCATGATCTCGACGGTCGCCATCAGCGCCTGCACGTCGTTGCTGCGCAACGCATCAAGGACGGCATACAGGTGGTCGTCACCCACTGTACCGAGCATGTCCTGCACGGCCAGTTCTTCCACCTTGCCGGCACCGTGGGCGATGGCTTGGTCGAGCAAGGACAGGGAGTCCCGCATCGAGCCGTTGGCTGCCTTTGCGATGTGGCGCAGCGCGCCCGGCTCGAAAGGTACGCCCTCGGCCTCCAGCAAGCGCGTCAGGTGGCCGATGATGTGCCCAGGCGGCATCTGCTTGAGATTGAACTGCAGGCAGCGGGACAGCACGGTGACCGGGATCTTCTGCGGATCGGTGGTCGCGATGATGAACTTGACGTGCTCGGGCGGCTCCTCCAGGGTCTTCAGCATTGCATTGAAGGCATGCCCGGTGAGCATGTGCACTTCGTCGATCATGTAGACCTTGTAGCGCCCCTGAACCGGCGCATAGACCGCCTGCTCGAGCAGCGCCACCATGTCGTCCACCCCACGGTTGGACGCCGCATCCATTTCCACGTAGTCGGGGAAGCGGTCCGCGTCGATGGCTGTGCAGGCCGAACACTGGTTGCACGGCGTCGCCGTCACACCCGTCTCGCAGTTGAGCGCTTTGGCCAGGATCCGCGAGATGGTCGTCTTGCCGACCCCCCGCGTACCGGTGAACAAATAGGCGTGATGCAGGCGTCCCGTGGACAGCGCATGGGTCAGCGCACGCACGACATGCTCCTGCCCGACGAGCGTCTCGAAACTGCGCGGGCGCCACTTGCGGGCAAGTACTTGGTAAGCCATGGCGGGATTCTAGCAGGCCGCCCGTCGGTCAGTCCGACGGATACGGGCAAGGGGATGCAGAAACACAAAAACAAAAAGGGCGTCCTCTATTGGGACGCCCTTTTCTGAATTCGGGGTGGCGAGCCTGACCCCCGGCACTTGCAGGGAACGGCTGTGGCTGCTGCCTTCCGGCCCTGACCAGGTTCACCGCGCTGCAATGCGGGGAGACCCGCCACGACGCATTCTAACAGTTTGCCCCCGCCGCGCCTAATCCTTTCGGAAATTCAGAGGCAGGCGGATATCGACCACCAGCCCGCCGCCGTCCCGGTTGCGGGCACAGATCTCTCCGCCATGAGCCGTCACCGCCCGCCGGGCGATGGCCAGACCGAGCCCGAAGCCGCCTGCGGAGCTTCCGCTCACAGCCCGGTAAAAGGGCTCGAAGATCGCCTCCAGATCACTGTCCGGCACCCCCGGCCCTCGATCGGCGACCCGCAGTACGAACTGCCCCTGCTCCACCCAGGCCTCGACATCCACGCCGCTGCCTTCAGCCGTGTATTTCACTGCGTTGCGGATCACGTTCTCGAAGGCACGCTGGATCAATTCGCCGCGGACCCGCAGTTCCGCCTCACCCCGCCCGACAAAACGCAGTTCGCGGCCTTTCGACTGGGCTTCAAAACGGGCGTCATCGGCTATCACCGCGGCGAAGTCCACCAACTCAAGCACATCCTCCCGACTGTCGCGGGTGCCCGCATCCAGCCGCGCGATGGTCAGCAACTGACCGACCATTTCGTCGAGCCGCACAGCCTCGCGTTCGATACGGTCCAGCGTCACATCGAGCTTGGCGGGGTCCTGTCGCGCCAGCCCGATGGCCACCTGCAAGCGCGCCAGCGGCGAGCGCAGCTCATGAGAGACATCGTGCAGCAGACGGCGCTGGGCGCCGATCAGGGATTGCAGCTGCTGCGCCATACGATCGAAGTCCTGGCCGAGGTCGGCAATCTCGTCGCGCCGCGCACCCATCAGTGGCTTGACACGGGTCTCCAGCCGGCCTTCGGCAATGGCCCCCAGCGCCCAGCTCAGGTTTCTGATCGGCTTGGACAGATACCATGCCAGCAGCGCACTGAACGCCACACTGGTCAGCAGGCCAATCCCCACCGGCATCCACGGGCTCGGCTCGGCAGGCCGACCGAAACCTGGACGAAACTCCCGCGGCGGCTCACCCGGCGGTCCTGCAAGACGAGACAGGGGAGGAAGCGGAGGACGCAACTCCGGCCCGCCCGCCGGCACAAACAGCAACCAGCGGCCACCGCCGGCCGGCAACTCGACCAGACGTGCGGCCCGATGCACCTCGCCCAGCGCAGCCTGCTGTCTGGCGGCGGCCACCGACTCGGGGGTCGTCGTCCGTCCGAGCAGGTCGTCGCCCTTCGCATCCACCACCAGCAGCTGCGGCCAGCGCTCGTGCGACAGCTCGGTCAGCATGGACCGCAAGGCAGCTGGCCCGCCGTGGCGCAATACGGACTCTGCCACGGCCACCGCCGTCGTCGCCCTCCCGCCCCCCGCGACGAAGGGATCCCGCTCCCGCCGGAGACGCTCGATCTCGCTCTGATGGTGAAACCACACGGCGGTCCCGACACCAGCTCCAGCCAGCAGCAGCGCCAGCCAGAACGCGAAGAAGAACTTCCAGAACAACCGGCCCAGTCTCATTCGCGCACCAGCTGATAACCCAGGCCCCGCACCGTCTCGATCCACGACCGTCCGTCAGGGCGCGTGCCCAGCTTGTGGCGGATGCTGGAAAGGTGCACGTCGATGCTACGGTCGAAGCGGGCCAGCGGTCGGCCCAGCCCCTGCTCGGACAGCTCCGCCTTGCTCACCACACGACCGGCGTTGCGGGCGAGCACCTCCAGCAGGTTGTATTCGGTGCTGGTCAGCTCCAGCGGCGCACCCTGCCACTGAGCACGGCGCATCTGCGGCCACATGCACAGCGCGCCGGCGAGCAGTGGCCCACCATTGGCGGTCTCGGTGGACGCCGCCGCCTGGGTCCGCCGCAGGATTGCCCGCAGGCGCGCGACGAGTTCCCTCGGTGTGCACGGCTTTGGCACGTAATCGTCGGCCCCCAGCTCCAGCCCGACGATGCGGTCCACATCGTCGCCCTTGGCGGTCAGCATCAGCACGGGGACCTTGCTCTGGGCCCGGATTCGGCGCAGTGCCTCGATTCCGCCCACCCGCGGCATCATCACGTCAAGAACAATAATGTCATATCCACCAGCCAGAGCCGCAGCGACACCGGCCTCCCCGTCATGCACGCAATCCGCGGCAAATCCTTCCTGCGCGATGTACTCGCTCAACATGGAAGACAGCTCCACGTCGTCGTCCACCAGCAAAACCTTGCTCATTTCGTACCCACCCTCATGACCCCAGCGGAAATGATACGTGCGGACGAAGCCGGGGCCACGCGCGACGGCAGGGGTTTTTACCCGCATTTACATCCCTTTACACGTCGCAAACCGGGATTAACAGCCCACTCCGTGAAGATTTCACTTATCACCAGCAGGATTTCCATCTTTGTCATGAAGAAGCGCTTTCGCCTGACGAACCTCGCCATCGCCCTGCTTTTCGGCGCAAGCGCCAGTGCGGCGCAGTTGCCGGATCTGGGCGAAGCATCGGCGGCCATCGTCAGCCCGCAGATGGAACAGACCCTCGGCGCCCAGAGCATGCAGAGTCTGCATGCCAGCGGTGCCTGGCTCGACGACCCGGAAGTCAATGCCTATCTGGAAAACCTGGGGCGGCGCCTGCTGCAGGGCGATCCCGAGACTGCCCGCGAACCCTTCGAGTTCTTCGCCGTCGCATCCAACGAACTCAACGCCTTCGCCCTGCCCGGCGGACATGTGGGCGTCAATACCGCCCTGATCCTCGCCACGCAAAGCGAAAGCGAGCTGGCCTCGGTAATGGCCCACGAAATCAGCCATGTCTCCCAGCACCACATCGCGCGCCAGATCGCCGGCCAGGCGGGCAACCAGGCCCTGTCCATCGCAGCGATGCTCGGCGCCCTCATCGCGGCGGGCACCGGCAACGGCCAGGCCGCAATGGCAGCAATGACGGGAGTCGGTGCGGCCCAGATACAGAGCCAGATCAATTACACGCGCGAGCATGAACAGGAAGCCGACCGCATCGGCTTTCAACTGCTGACGAACGCTGGCTTCGACCCGCGCGCCATGGCCAGCTTTTTCGAGCGCCTCCAGCAGGCTACCCGCCTGGCCGACTCCGCCAGCGTCCCCTCCTACCTGCGGACCCACCCACTGACCCACGAACGTATTGCCGAGGCACAGGACCGGGCATTCGCCAGCACCTACAAGCAGGTGCCGGACAGCCAGGAATACAACCTTGTCCGCGCCCTGCTGCGCAGCTATGAAGGCCAGCCGCGGGACGCCGTGGCCCGTTTCACCACTGACCTGCAGGAAGGCCGCTACCGGGATCGCAACGCCCTCCGCTACGGCCTCGCCGCTGCCTATCTGCGCGCGCAGGATTTCACCGCCGCCCAGCAGGAGCTCGCCGGGCTGGAACGGGACAGGGTCCATCACCCGATGATCGAGGCGCTCGCCGGCCAAGTGCTCACCCAGTCTGGGCAAGACGGCGTTGCCCGACTGCGCTACGAAGCCGCGCTGAAACGCTATCCCGGCCATCTGCAACTGGTCTACGACTACCCCCGTCTGCTGATCAAGACCCGTGACTTCGGAGCTGCGCTCCAGTTTGCCGAGGCGCATCTCGTACAGCGCCCGCAGGACCCCGATCTACACCAGATCGCAGCGGAAGCTGCCGCGGCCCAGGGCCTCAACCAGAAGTCGCGTCTCCACCAAGGGGAGTACTACTCCGCCATCGGCAACACCCGCAGCGCCCTCGAACAGTTCGAACTGGCATTGAAGAGCGCGGATGGCGACCAGCGCGACCAGCTCATCGTGGAAAGCCGGCTCGACGCACTCCGTGCCAGGCAGAAGGAAGAGCAGCAAACCAGGGGGGTGTCCGCCAAACACGCGGAAAAATTCTCTTTACCGGCATTTACAGGCAGATGACTGCCCTTTACCCGGTTCGCCGCGAGAATTTCAGTCATCAGGTTGATCCCCCCCTGATGTACCCCATCAACGTTTGGAGACTGCAATGAAACTGCCTCGAAATCTTCTTTCCGCCCTGCTGGTGAGCATCGGCATCGCCGCCCTTCCCTTCGCCGTCCAGGCAGGTGGGGCCGGCGGACACTGCAATGGACTGGCTCAGCACGGTTTTGGACCGGGGATGGAGTTCGGCATGCACGGCGACGGCATTCCCCCGCTCCCTTTCCTGCGCGACCTGAACCTGACCGAAGGCCAGCGGGACCAGATCTTCAAGATCTTCCACGAACAGGCCCCAGCAGTCCGGGAGAAGGCCAAGGAGATCCGCAAGAGCCATGAGGAGCTCCGCGCGCTCACCTTCTCGGCCCAGTACGACGAAGCCAAGGTCAAGGCATTTGCCGAGCAAGGCGCCAAGGCCGCAGCCGAAATGGCCGAACTCCGCGCCGCGAATCTGAACAAGGTCTATCAGATTCTGACCCCGGAACAGCGCAAGAAGGCAGATGAGCGCAAGGCTGAATTCGAAGCCCGCGGCTTCCGCCATCCGCAGCTCTCGCCCCCCGCGGATGGCCGCGCTCCGGCACGGCGTGGCTGAGCGATCCGTTCCCGCGCACGTGCCCTGGGTCCGGCAGGCTTTTCGTCCATGAACCAACCAGATCGCCGGAGTGCGATCTGGTTGGCACCTTTTCAGTAGCCACCCGGCCCAATGCTGAAACCCACTCTTTTCAACTCATAAGGAATGCACCCGATGCGCGACCTCGATCCAATTGACCGAAACATCCTCGACCACCTGCAACAGGACGGTCGCATCACCATGACCGATCTGGCCACGCGCATCGGTCTATCGGCCACGCCCTGTACCGAACGGGTCCGCCGGCTGGAGCGTGAAGGCTTCATCACCGGCTATCACGCCCACCTGAACCCCCATGCGCTGGGCCTGAAACTGCTTGTCTTTGTCGAAATCCGCCTCAGCGCGAAATGCGAGGAGATCTTCGACAAGGTCAAACAAGAACTGCTGAAGATTCCGTCTGTAATGGAGTGCCACATGGTCTCCGGAGACTTCGATTATCTCGTCAAGGCCCGGCTCGCCGAAATGCACGACTACCGCAAGCTGTTGAGCAGCATCCTCCACCAACTGCCGCCCCACGCTGACTCCCGCAGCTATGTGGTGATGGAGGAACTGAAGGAAAGCCTTTACGTGGCCCCCTGACGGCCAAGCCGCACCAGGAAAGCTGCGCGTAGACGCAGGGCCGCCGTCAATCCGCAGCCGGAGCAGCCACGCCCTCCAACCCCAACAACTCTTCCATCCGGTACAGGACGGCCTCATCCTTCACCACGCTGCGCAGCCATTCATGCAGGGGCATGCGCCCCCATCGAACAGCCTTGTCGGCCAAGTAGGCCACCGGACTGTGGGGCTCGGTCTGCCGGAAATACGCGGCGATCAGTTCGAGCTGATGAATGGCCTGGAGACGCGAATGGATAGCCTGCACGTGGAACTCCACTCCGGCCCCACCGCCAGGACTCCATTCCTGAGCGGGGACATGAAGGGAGCCAGACTTGGCTCCGGCTGGCTCTTCCACTGCACCGCTCTCTCCGCCGGCTCCCAGATATGGCCTGATACTTCTAGAAAGATCATCCAGGACGTCGAGGCTGACACCGAATGACGGGCCGGACTCGCCCATCCGGGCATCGAGAAAGGTACGCAGCCCCTGCATGCAGGCCGTGAGGCGCTCAATCTCGCCGAGATTATCAACGAGATGCTGCCGCGGCGTGTCACGCATAGCAGCATCGAGGGCAGCCAGCAAATCGCCGGAGCGCCCTCCGTCGGACTCACGCCCCGACTGTTGCGCATCCGCAGCACGACTCCGCGCCCGCTCCCGGCCCAGCAGGCTGAAGACTCCCTTTGGTGAGTATGACAAGGGAAGCTCCCGCAGCAACCGCGTCGTCTGCGCCAGCCACCAGTTGAACACACCGGCCCGTGACTCCTGATTTCCATCCTCCTCCTGCAGAGGATGCAGCGCGTCCCAGAAGTGCTCGCACAGACCGAGCAGAAGCTCGTAGCCGTCGGCCAGGCCAGCCAAGCCGTCACGCTTGCAGCGGGCTTCGGCAAACCAAGCGGCAACGCGCAGATCCTTGGTTCGGTGGGCCAGCAGCTCCGAACTCAGGCGTATGACAGCAGCCCAATCCGCCTCTTTGATCTCCGCCACCCATTCGCCCTGGGCGAGAGTCGGATCGTCGAAACGCCGCGCCTCCTGGAGCGCATCGAACTCCGCAGAGAAGGACAAGTCTTCGCCGCACGGGCCATCGGGGTCTTCAAGCGGGTACAGCAGTTCGGCAAGATTCATCAAGGCCTCCGTCAAGGGATCGGGGAAGGCCCAGATAATGCACAACAAATATCCTTACGTCATCACCAAAAATCAAACTCGACCGCTGGAGCACTCGTGCTAGGCAGACTCGATGCCCAACGCGCAACGGCAGTTAGCATGGCACGACCCAAACAGAAAGGGGCGCCATATACGCCCCTTTTCTTGTCATTCAGCCGCGGCCTCTACGCGCCCCTTACTGACGAAGCGCGCCAGAAATATACCGAGCTCGTAAAGCAGGCACATCGGGATGGCCAGCATGAGTTGGGAAACGACATCCGGCGGCGTAACGACGGCGGCAACGATGAAGGCCCCCACGATCACGTAGGGACGCGCCTCCTTGAGCTTGGCCACATCCACCACACCCATCTTGGTCAGGATAACGACGAAGATGGGCACCTCGAAAGTGATGCCGAAGGCCAGGAACATTGACATCACGAAAGAGAGGTACTGTTCAATGTCCGGCGCCGGTGTGATGCTCTTGGGAGCGAAGGCGGTGATGAACTTGAATACAGTACCGAAGACGAAAAAGTAACAGAACGCCATCCCCGCCACGAACAATACCGTACTGCCAACCACCAGCGGCAGGGCCAGACGCTTTTCATGAGCGTACAACCCCGGCGCAATGAAGCCCCAGGCCTGGTAAAGCAGGAAGGGCAAGGCAATGACGAAGGCCACCATGAGGGTGACCTTCATCGGCACGAAGAACGGCGTGACGACGCCCGTGGCGATCATGCGGGTGCCTTCGGGCAGGGCCTGCATCATCGGGTGGGCGAGAACATCGTAGATATCGCCGGCCCAGGGCAACAGGCAGGCGAAGACGACCACCAGCGCAACCACGCAGCGCAGCAGGCGGTCGCGCAGTTCGATGAGGTGGGAGATGAAACTGTCTTCCTGAACGCTCATGTTGTCTTGGAACTCTTGGATGCAGGCTCAGGACGGTCGATTTCGAGGGCCAATTGGCGCTCGTCCAGTTCGGGGTCGGGCATCACCATCGTATCGGGCATGGTATCTGCATCCAGCGGCCTCGTGACAGACACAGCCGGCTCTCCGACGGGATCAGCCGAAGCCTTGAAGCTGCTTTCCAGATCGGCAACAGCCGACGACGCGGACCGCAGAGACGATGCAACGCCGCTTTCGATTCCGGCGACCTCGCTCCGAACCGTGGATTCGAATTCCATTGCCGACTTGCGGGCTTCTTCCTGCAGGCGCTTGAGCTCGTCGAGCTGCATCTCGCGGTTGATGTCCGATTTGACGTCGGCCACATAGCGCTGCAGACGCCCCAGGAGGTGTCCAGTCGTTCGCGCCACCTTGGGCAGACGCTCGGGCCCGAGTACCAACAAGGCTACGATACCGATGACTACGAGTTCAGAAAAACCGATGTCGAACATTCCATCCGCCTAAGGAGAGTGAGCGCTGATCGCGGGCGCAAGGCGCCAGAAACGAAAAAAGGGGCGTGATGCGCCCCTCCTCCGCGACTGACGCGGGAACGGGATCAGGACTTGTTCTTTTCCCGCGCTTCCGCGTCGATGGTTTGACCGCCGCCAGAGGCAATCTTCTGGTTCGCGTCGCCGGCCTCCTGGTCGGCATCACGCATGCCTTCCTTGAAGCCTTTGACCGCCCCACCGAGATCCTGCCCGATGTTGCGCAGCTTCTTGGTGCCGAACACGAGCATCACGATCACCAGAACGATCAGCCAGTGCCAAATGCTGAATGAACCCATTCAAAAATCTCCTTGAAACTACCGTTTAAGCATCGGCCCGACCGGCTCTTGCCCACCAACGATGTGCATGTGCACATGCATGACTTCCTGCCCGCCGACGCGACCGGTATTAATGATGGACCGGAAGCCGTCGGGACTTCCTTGATCGGCGGCAATCTGGTTGGCCAGGACGAGCATCTTGCCGAAAACGGGGATGTCTTCCGGCGTGGCGTGTGCCAACGACGTGACATGTTTCTTCGGGATGACCAGCACGTGGACCGGACGCTGAGGCTGAATGTCCTTGAAAGCCAGCACCTCGTCGTCTTCGTAGACCTTTGCCGCAGGGATTTCGCCCCGGACGATACGGCAGAACAGACAGTCTTGCATCGCGAAAATTCCCTTACTTAGCGCTGCGGGCCTTCTTCTCGTCGATACCCGACACGCCTTCGCGGCGGCGGAACTCTGCGAGCACATCGTCCACCGACAACCCATAGTGGGCCAGCAGGACCATGGTGTGGAACCACAGGTCGGTGACTTCCCACACCACGTGCAGCAAATCCTTGTCCTTGGCCGCCATGATGGTCTCGGCGGCTTCCTCGGCAACCTTCTTGCAGATGGCGTCGGTGCCCTTGTGGAACAGGCTGGAAACATAAGAGGAATCGGGACTGGCTTCCTTGCGCTCCGCAAGGGTTTGCGCCACCCGGTGCAGCACTTCGATGTCGATCATTTGTATATGTCCTTCGGGTCTTTAAGAACCGGTTCGACAGCCTCCCAGCGGCCATCAGCGAAGTACTTCTGGAAGAAGCAGCTGCGCCGCCCGGTGTGACAGGCAATACCACCGACCTGCTCGATCTTCAGGAGCACCACGTCGTTGTCACAATCGACGCGGATCTCACGGATCTTCTGCGTGTGGCCGGACTCCTCGCCCTTGTGCCAGAGACGCCCGCGGGAGCGCGAGAAATACACGGCTTCGCCGAGTTCCGCGGTCTTGGCCAATGCCTCGCGGTTCATCCACGCGAACATCAGCACATCACCGGTTTCGGCATCCTGGGCGATGGCCGGGATCAGCCCGTCCTTGTCCCAAGCCAGTTCGTCCAGCCAGGCAGAATTGCTCACAGGCGCACCTCGATACCGCGGGCACGCATCAATTCCTTGGCCTCCCGCACGGTGTGATCACCAAAATGGAAGATGCTGGCGGCCAGCACCGCATCCGCCCGCCCCTTGGTCACACCGTCGGCCAGATGGTCGAGACTGCCGACGCCACCACTGGCGATGACCGGGATGGACACTGCATCGGACACCGCGCGGGTCAGTTCCAGGTCAAAACCGTTCTTGGTGCCGTCCCGGTCCATGCTGGTAAGCAGGATCTCGCCGGCACCGAGGGCTTCAATGCGTCGCGCCCATTCGATGGCGTCGAGGCCAGTGCGGTTACGCCCGCCATGGGTGAACACCTCCCACTTGCCCGGCGCCACCTGCTTGGCGTCAATGGCTACCACGATGCACTGGCTGCCGACCTTGCCGGACGCATCGGCCACCACCTGCGGGTTATTCACCGCCGCAGTGTTGATGCTGACCTTGTCGGCGCCGGCATTGAGCAGGCGGCGTACGTCATCGACAGTCCGCACACCGCCACCGACGGTGAGCGGAATGAAGACTTGCTCGGCAACCTGCTCGACCACGTGCAGGATGATGTTGCGGTCGTCGGAACTGGCGGTGATGTCGAGGAAGGTAATTTCGTCGGCACCCTGCTCGTCATAGCGGCGGGCGACCTCGACCGGGTCGCCGGCATCGCGCAGTTCGACAAAATTGACGCCCTTGACGACGCGACCAGCGCTGACGTCAAGGCACGGAATGATGCGTTTGGCCAGCATGAATCAGTCCGCCGGGCTCAGCTCGTCGGCGCGAGCCTGAGCGGCAGCGAAGTCCAGCGTGCCCTCGTAGATCGCACGGCCGGTGATGGCACCGGTGATGCCTTCGGACTCGACCGCACACAGGGCTTCCACGTCGGCCAGCGCCGCGATGCCGCCGCTGGCGATGACCGGAATGCGCAGAGCCTGGGCCAGCTTGACGGTGGCCTCGATGTTCACGCCGGACAGCATGCCGTCGCGGCCGATGTCCGTGTAGATGACGCCTTCGACACCGTAGTCCTCAAACTTCTTGGCGAGGTCCACGACGTCGTGGCCGGTCAGCTTGGACCAACCATCCACGGCCACCTTGCCGTCCTTGGCATCCAGGCCGACGATGATGTGCCCCGGGAAGGCACTGCACGCGTCGTGCAGGAAGCCTGGGTTCTTCACCGCCGCGGTGCCAATGATCACGTAGCTGAGACCGGCATCGAGATAGCGCTCGATGGTGTCCAGGTCGCGGATGCCGCCACCCAACTGGACCGGGATCTCGTCGCCGACTTCCTGCAGGATGGATTTGATCGCCGCTTCATTCTTCGGCTTACCGGCAAAGGCGCCATTGAGGTCCACCAAGTGGAGGCGCCGGGCACCTTGATCGGCCCAGTGGCGGGCCATCGCACGGGGATCTTCGGAGAAGACCGTGGCAGCGTCCATTTCGCCTTGTTTCAGGCGCACGCAGTGACCGTCCTTGAGGTCAATAGCGGGAATCAGCAGCATAAGAGGAAAGACGGTAAGGAGTTGAAACGGAATGCGGGATGACGAAAAGCCGCGCTTCAGGGATCTCAGGGATTCCAGGTAACGAAGTTGGACAGCAGTTGCAGGCCCGCGTGCGCGCTCTTTTCCGGGTGGAATTGAATGGCGAAGATATTAGCCTGCGCTACCGCGCCGGTAAAGGGGATGCCGTAGTCAGTGGTCGCAGCCACGATGGAGGAATCTGCCGGATCGACGTAATAACTGTGAACATAATAGAAACGGGCGCCGTCCTCGATATTGGCCCACAGAGGATGAGCCTGTTTCTGCCACACCTCGTTCCAGCCCATGTGCGGAACCTTCAGGCGCGAACCGTCGGCCGCCACCATCTTGTCGGCGGGGAAACGGCGCACTTCGCCACGGAAGACACCAAGCCCCGGCACATTGCCCTCCTCGCTGTGCTCGAAGAGCATCTGCTGGCCGATGCAGATCCCAAGGAAGGGCTTGCTGCGGGCCGCTTCGAGCACCGCGGGGCGCAGGCCACGGGCATCCAGCTCGCGCATGCAGTCGGGCATCGCGCCCTGCCCCGGGAAGACCACCCGCTCCGCCGACAGCACTTCGGCCGGATCGGCAGTGATGACGACATCAACCCCGTCGGAGACGTGTTCGATGGCCTTGGCCACCGAACGCAAATTACCCATGCCGTAATCGATGATCGCGATCTTGCTCACAGGGCCCCCTTCGTCGAAGGCACCACGCCGGCCTGGCGCGGATCAGGCGTGACCGCCATGCGCAGCGCACGGCCGAAAGCCTTGAACACGGTTTCGCACTGATGGTGAGCGTTACGCCCCTTCAGGTTGTCGATATGCAGGCTGACACCAGCATGATTCACAAAGCCCTGGAAGAACTCGTACACCAGCTGGGTGTCCAGCGCACCGATCACGCCGGCAGTGAAGGGCACGTCGAACTCCAGGCCCGGACGGCCGGACAGATCGACGACGACCCGCGACAGGGCTTCATCGAGGGGCACGTAGGCATGACCGTAGCGGGTCAGCCCCTTCTTGTCGCCCAGCGCCTTGGCGAAGGCCTGACCGACGGTGATCCCGACGTCCTCGACGGTGTGATGGCCGTCGATGTGCAGGTCGCCGGTGGCTTCGATATCCAGATCAAAGCAGCCATGACGGGCGATCTGATCGAGCATGTGGTCGAAGAAACCGATACCGGTATTGAGCTGGCTCTTGCCTGAGCCGTCCAGGTCGACCCTGACCCGGATCTGCGTCTCAAGGGTATTGCGGGATATTTCGGCTTGCCGCATTGCGCTTATTTCCAGAAAAACGGTGATGGACTTGGAACGAATGGGGCCATGATAGCATCTAGCGTTTTTACAGTCCCTTGCGGCACTTAGCCGTGCTGCACCGACCTGCCATGAGCCGTTTCTGGAGCCCCGTCGTTCACGGCCTGACCCCTTATGTTCCCGGCGAGCAGCCCAAGCTCGCTAACCTGGTCAAGCTCAACACCAACGAGAACCCCTACCCGCCGAGCCCTCACGTGCTCGAGGCCATCCGCGCCGAACTCGGTGATGACGCGGACCGCCTGAAGCTCTACCCGGATCCGACCGGCGCCCAGCTGAAGGCCGCGGTCGCCCGCCATTTCGACGTGGCGCCGGAATGGGTCTTCGTCGGCAACAGCTCGGACGAAGTCCTCGCCCACACCTTCCAGGCTTTGCTGAAGCACGACGTGCCGCTGCTGTTCCCTGACATCAGCTACAGCTTCTATCCCGTGTACTGCGGGCTGTATGGTATCGAATTCGAAGCCGTGCCCCTCGACCAGCACTTCGCGATCCGCGTGGACGACTACCTGTCGCGCGGTGCCGACCAGGTCGGCGGCGTGATCTTCCCGAACCCGAACGCCCCCACCGGTCGCCTGCTGGCACTCGACGGGATCGCCCGCCTGGCAGAAGGCCTGCCGGACAGTCCGATCGTCATCGACGAGGCTTACGTGGATTTCGGCGGACTCGACACGATCCCCACAGCCGTGGCGCTGGTGAAGCGCCACCCCAACGTGCTGGTCACCCAGACCCTGTCCAAGTCGCGCTCCCTCGCCGGCCTGCGTGTCGGCTTCGCCATCGGCCAGCCGGAACTCATCGAGGCACTAACCCGCGTGAAGGATAGCTTCAACTCCTACCCCCTCGACCGCCTGGCCCTGGTCGGCGCCAGCGCAGCGCTGGATGACGAAGCCTATTTCGAACGGACCCGCCGACAGGTCATCGCCAGCCGCGAGACCCTGTCCCACGATCTTGCATCGCTGGGTTTCGAAGTGCTGCCGTCTGCCGCCAACTTCGTGTTCGCCCGCCATCCAGCCCATGATGCCGCAGCCTTGGCCACCGCGCTGCGCGAACGCAGCATCATCGTGCGCCACTTCAAGGCCCCCCGCATCGACCAGTTCCTGCGCATCACCGTAGGCACCGATGCGCAGTGTGGCCTGCTTGTACAAGCACTGAAGGAAATCCTGGCCTGATCTTTCAAGCGTCTGCGCTTACGAAAAAGCCGCACCCTCGGGTGCGGCTTTTTCACATCCATCCATAGAGTGGAATCACCCCTTCAGACGCATCTCCGCCGAGCGGGCGTGAGCCTGCAGGCCTTCACCATGGGCCAGCACCGAAGCGATCTTGCCGAGAGTCTGGGCGCCCTGCTCCGAAATATCGATGAGGCTGGTGCGCTTCTGAAAGTCGTACACCCCCAGCGGACTGGAAAAGCGCGCACTGCGCATCGTCGGCAGTACGTGGTTGGGGCCGGCACAGTAGTCACCGAGGGCCTCGACCGAGTAGTGGCCGATGAAGATCGCACCAGCATGGCGAATCTGATCGATCCACTGGTACGGATCGGCCAGCGACAGTTCCAGGTGCTCCGGCGCGATACGGTTGGCAACCTCACAGGCTTCCGCGAGGTCACGCACCAGCACCAATGCACCGCGATTGGCCAGCGACGTGGCGATGGTGTCGCGGCGCGGCATTTCCGGCAGCAGGCGGGCTATACTCGCCTCTACCTGCGCGATGAAGTCTTCGTCGGTACACAGCAGGATCGATTGGGCGAGTTCATCGTGCTCGGCCTGCGCAAACAGGTCCATTGCCACCCAGTCCGGATTGCCGGTGCCATCGGAGATGATCAGCACTTCGGAAGGCCCGGCCACCATGTCGATGCCAACCGTGCCAAACACACGGCGCTTGGCGCTCGCCACATAGGCATTGCCCGGTCCGACGATCTTGTCCACCTGCGGGATGGTCTGCGTGCCATAGGCCAGCGCGGCCACAGCCTGGGCGCCGCCGATGGTGAACACGCGGTCCACGCCGGTAATCGCCGCGGCAGCCAGCACCAGCTGACTGCGCTCGCCACGGGGCGTCGGCACCACCATGATCAGCTCACCCACGCCGGCGACCTTCGCGGGAATCGCATTCATCAGCACCGAGCTGGGGTAGGAAGCACGACCACCCGGCACGTAAAGGCCAACACGGTCCAGCGGCGTGACCTTCTGGCCCAGGCGGGTGCCAGCCATCCCGTCCGATTCGTCGTTGTAGCGCCAGGATTCAAGCACCTGACGTTCGTGATAGGTCCGCACGCGGCTTGCCGCCGCTTCCAGCGCCTGGCGCTGCTCGGCGCTCAGGCCATCCAATGCAGCCTGGAGTTCGGCCTTCGGCAGCTCAAGCGCCGCCATGTCGTTCACGTCCAGATGATCGAAGCGGCGGGTGTATTCAACGACCGCTGCATCGCCGTTCTTGCGCACACTGGTCAGGATGTCGCCGACAGCCTGCTCGATGGCCGCATCGGTGCTGCCCTCGAAGGCCAGCAGCGCATCCAGCGTGGCGATGAAATCGGGTTCGGCGGACGACAGGCGACGGATCTGGGCGCTCATTTCTTGACGGCTCCTGCAAAGGCCTCCAGCACCGGCTGGATCAGCTCGCGCTTGAGCTTGAGCGAGGCCTGATTGACGACGAGGCGGGAACTGATCGGCATGATGTCCTCCACTTCCACCAGGTTGTTGGCCTTCAGTGTGCTGCCGGTGGACACCAGGTCAACGATCGCGTCGGCCAGGCCGACCAGCGGGGCGAGCTCCATGGAACCGTAGAGCTTGATCAGGTCCACGTGCATGCCCTTGGCCGCGAAGTGCGCCTTGGCTGCCTTCACGTACTTGGTGGCGACGCGGATGCGCGCGCCGCGCTTGACGGCAGCGGCGTAGTCGAAATCCTTCGGCACCGCCACGCACAGCCGACATTTGGCGATATTGAGGTCCAGTGGCTGGTACAGACCGGCGCCACCATGCTCCAGCAGCACGTCCTTGCCGGCGATGCCCATGTCCGCCGCGCCGTACTGAACGTAGGTCGGCGTATCGGTGGCGCGCACGATGACCAGCCGCACATCCGGCCGGTTGGTGCCGATGATGAGCTTGCGCGAGGTCTCCGGGTTGTCGGTCGGCGTGATCCCGGCGGCGGCGAGCAGCGGCAGGGTTTCCTCGAAGATTCGGCCCTTCGAGAGGGCAAGCGTAATGCCGTTCAAGATGATGCTCTGTGTGCGTAAAGCGCGATTCTATCCGATTCGGGGAGCCCGTCGCTCCCGAAGCGGCGGGACGTTTGCGCAGCGTCCCCTTTCTGCTAGCCTTTGGCTCGTGGCTGAACCGCCGTCCGGCGGGGTCGGCCATTTTCTTTTGATCGAACCGAAGGAGTAACCAGTGAAACCCGAAATCATCGTGTCCACCCGCGACCTCGAACGCCTCGAAGCCCTGCTCTCCAAGCCGCCCACCCGCAACCGCAGCGATCTCGACGGTCTGCGCGACGAGCTCGAACGGGCCACTGTACTCGACGACGAAGAGATGCCCGCAGACGTGATCAGCATGAACAGCCGCGCCCGCTTCCGCGAGGAAATGTCCGGACGCGAATACGACCTGACTCTCGCCTGGCCCCACGATACAGGCGGCGGCGACGGCAAGGTCTCGATCTTCTCCCCGGCCGGCAGTGCCCTGCTGGGATTGTCGGTAGGCCAGATCATCGACTGGCACACCCCTGACGGCCACGCCATCCAGCTGAAAGTGCTGGCCGTAACGCCGGGCAGCTAGCCCCGCTTCAGCCATGGGCCGCCGAGGCGGCCCACCCGTCATACGCGGCTCAGCGAATCCGCCGGACGCGGGCACCAAGCGCAGACAACTTCTCTTCCAGACGCTCGTAGCCACGATCCAGGTGGTAGATGCGATCCACCGTGGTTTCGCCTTCGGCCACCAGCGCCGCGATGATCAGGCTCGCCGACGCGCGCAGGTCGGTCGCCATCACCGTCGCCCCCTGCAGACGCTCGACGCCCTTCACGAAGGCCGTGTTGCCGTCGATGCGGAGGTCCGCACCGAGACGCTGCAGCTCGACCGCGTGCATGAAGCGGTTCTCGAAGATCGTTTCGCGAATCACCGCCGTGCCATTGGCCACCGCGTTGATCGCCATGAACTGGGCCTGCATGTCGGTGGGAAAAGCCGGATACGGCGCGGTGCGCAGACTGACCGACGTGAGCCGCTCGGGCGCCTTGAGGCGGATCGCATCGCGCTCACCGATCACTTCGCAGCCGGCATCCATCAGCTTGTCGACGACCGCGTCCAGATAGCAGGTCGACG
Organism: Zoogloea sp. JDB1; assembly: GCF_056724025.1. Taxonomy (NCBI): domain Bacteria; kingdom Pseudomonadati; phylum Pseudomonadota; class Betaproteobacteria; order Rhodocyclales; family Zoogloeaceae; genus Zoogloea; species Zoogloea sp. JDB1. The sequence goes on along the minus strand of NZ_CM161496.1, from coordinate 2,277,126 downwards.
TGCCGGTCACGCGGACATCGCCACCGGTGATCGCTGCAGCACACAGGTAAGTGCCGGTCTCGATGCGGTCCGGCATGATGCGGTGGGTTGCGCCATGCAGGGCCAGCACGCCCTTGATGCGGATCACGTCGCCGCCGGCGCCGGAGATCTGCGCGCCCATCGACACCAGACAGTTGGCCAGATCGACCACTTCCGGCTCGCGGGCGGCGTTTTCGATGACGGTCTCACCGTCGGCCAGACAGGCCGCCATCATCAGGTTCTCGGTGCCGGTCACGGTGACCATGTCGGTGAACAGGCGGGCACCCTTCAGCTTGGGCACCTTGGCGTGCACATAGCCATGCTCGACCTTGACCTCGGCACCCATCGCCTGCAGGCCCTTGATGTGCTGGTCCACCGGGCGCGCGCCGATCGCGCAACCGCCGGGCAGGCTCACCTGCGCCTCGCCGAAGCGGGCCACGAGCGGGCCGAGCACCAGGATGGAGGCGCGCATGGTCTTGACCATCTCGTAGGAGGCGACGGGGTTGTTCACCCCGCCGGCGTCCAGCGTGACGGTGTCGCCATCGCGGCTCACCTTGACGCCCATCTGTTCGAGCAGGCGCAGCAGCGTGCCGATGTCGTTGAGACGCGGCACATTGGTGAAGGTCACCGGTTCGCTGGTCAGCAGCGCCGCACACAGGATGGGCAGCGCGGCGTTCTTGGCACCGGAAATGGCGATCTCGCCGGACAGGCGGACGCCGCCTTCGATCAGCAGTTTATCCATGCATCAAAGGGCGATCAGCCCAGTTCCTTCTGCAATTCTGCCCATTGGCCGGGCGTAAAGGTCGACAACTGGAGGGCGTGGATCTCGTTGCCCATCAGCTTGCCCAAGGTGGCATACACCGCCTGGTGCTGGCGCACCCGCGGCTTGCCTTCGAAAGCCGGGCTGACGACGATGCCCGTGAAATGGGTGCCGTCATCCCCTTCGATCTGCAGGAAATCACATTCGAGACCTGCAGCAATCAGTCGCTCGATTTCACTCGCCGGAAACATAATCAATCACTCCTCAGGCCCGCAGCTTGTAGCCCCTGGCAAGCATTTGCAGGGTGAGTACCGCGAGCACGACAAAACAGACAGTCACGACCCCGAGGCTCACCCACGGCGAGACGTCGGAGACTCCGAAAAAGCCATACCTGAACCCATCAATCATGAAGAAAAACGGGTTGAAATGCGACACCCCCTGCCAGAAACCCGGCAGCGAATGGATCGAATAGAACACGCCGGACAACATCGTCAGCGGCATGATCAGGAAGTTCTGGAAGGCAGCCAACTGGTCGAACTTATCAGCCCAGATCCCCGCGATCACGCCTAGGCTCGCAAGAAACGCGCCTCCAACCAGTGCGAAGGCGACGATCCACAGCGGCTCGGCGAAAGGCAGATGTGCAAAGGGCAAGGCCGCCAGCACCACGCCGATCCCGCACAAGCCGCCACGCAGCACGGCCGCCAGCACGTAGGCGGAATAAAACTCCCGATAGGAAATTGGCGGCAACAGCACAAACACGATGTTGCCAGTGATCTTGCTCTGGATCAGCGACGACGAGCTGTTGGCGAAGGCGTTCTGCAACACCGTCATCATCACCAGGCCCGGCACCAGGAAAGCCGTGTAGTTGACGCCCGGAAAAGGCTGAACGTGATCCTCGAGCACGTGGCCGAAGATCAGTAGATAGAGCACCGCATTGAGCACCGGCGACAGCACCGTCTGGAAACCCACTTTCCAGAAACGCAGGCACTCCTTGTACAACAGGGTCTTGAATCCTTCCATGCTGCCTCAGTTCTGGTTCATCACGCCGACGAAGACCTGTTCCAGGTCCGGCTTGCCGAGGGCCATGTCGACGATCTCGGCACCGGCGGATTTGAGACCGGCAAGCAAATGCCCAACCTCGTCAAAATTATCGAAACCCAGCGTCCACTGCAGATTATCCCGAGACAGCACACAGGCCTCCAGGTCAGGCGGAACGATGACCGCCTTAGCCAGACGCACCTGCAGGGTATGGCTGGCGAAACGCTGCAGCAGGTTGGCCGTTGTGTCCAGCGCAACGATGCGCCCCGCCTTCAGCATGGCGATACGCCCGCACAGGGATTCGGCCTCTTCGAGGTAATGGGTAGTCAGCACGATGGTGTGACCATCCTGGTTCAACTTGCGGATGAACTGCCACAAGCCATGGCGCAGTTCCACGTCCACACCGGCGGTCGGCTCGTCCAGGACGATGACCGGCGGACGATGCACCAGCGCTTGAGCCACCAGCGCCCGACGCTTCATGCCGCCCGACAGCATACGCATGTTGGAACTGGCTTTTTCGGTGAGATCCAGGTGATGCAGGATCTCGTCGATCCAGTCGTCGTTATTGCGGATACCGAAGTAGCCCGACTGGATGCGCAGCATCTCGCGCACGTTGAAGAACGGATCGAAGACCAGTTCCTGGGGCACCACGCCGAGGGCCATACGCGCAGCGCGGTAATCGCGGACCACGTCATGCCCCATGACCTCCAGCGTGCCGGAGTCCGGCCGCGCCAGCCCCGCCAGGGATGAAATCAGGGTGGTCTTGCCGGCCCCATTCGGGCCGAGCAAGCCGAAGAACTCGCCCTGGGCCACCTCCAGGTCGACGCCGGCCAAAGCCTGCAGGGAACGGAAACGCTTGGTGACACCGGCAATGCGGATCGCTGGACTCATGGAACGAAGGGCAGGCTCAGCGAGCCAAGGAAAGGATGGAATCGACGTCGTAGAGGGACGCGAGACTGACCAGCGCCACTGGCGCCCGGTCGATGGAGAGCTGACACCCGGCGGCCCGGGCGGTGCGCTGCCAACTCAGCAGCAGGGCCAACGCAGCGGAGTCCACCTGCGTGACGCCCGACAGGTCGACGACACGGTCGCCACCCGCGATCTGCTCGCGTCCGGCCTCCGCCACCGCTGCAACGGTGGCAATGGTCAGGGGGCCGCTTAGGCTCAGGCGTGCGCCTTCAGCCTGGATCATTTCTTGGTAGCCACCGCAGGGTCGATCTGCTTGTTCTTGTCCTTCAGGGTCTTGATCAGCCCATCGATGCCGCCGGCGCGCACTTCCTGACCGAACTCGTCACGGTAGTTGGTAACGAGGCTCACACCCGCTACCAGCACGTCGTAGACCTTCCAGTTGTCGCCCTGCTTCTCGAGGTTGTAATCGATCTGCACCGGCTTGGCACCCGCCTGGCGCACCTTGGTACGCACGGTCACGTCGGAGTCCTCGGGCTTAGCCTTCAACGGTTCGAAATCAATCTGCTGGTCGCGGTACTTGGTCAGCGCGTTGGAGTAGGTACGCACCAGCAGCGTCTTGAACTCCTGGGTCAGTGTGCTCTTCTGGTCGGCAGAAGCCTGCTTCCAGTCCTTGCCAACGGCCAGACGGGTCATGTGGGCAAAGTCGAAGTAAGGCAGCACCTTGGTCTCGACCAGACTGACAGCCTTGCGGGTGTCGCCGGACTGAATGGCCTTGTCCTGGCGGACAATGGAAATCACATCATCGCTGACGCTCTTGACCAGCGCATCGGGCGCCACGGTATTGGCTGCAGCGCTGAACTGGATGCCAAGGCCCAGCACCAGCGCGGTAAACAGAGAGGTGAAGCGTTTCATTGGCTTTCCTTCTTGTCGGGGGAGGGAGATTTATCAGCGGCGTCACCGACCGCACTCTTGTCGGTCGCCGCCTTGTCGTTGTCGGACGAATCGTCGTCGTCCGGATCTTTTTCGCGCGGCGGCTGGCCGTCGAAGATCTGGTTGCGGCGGTATTGAATGTAGAAGCTGCGCATGTAGCCGTACTTGTCCAGCGCGGCCTCCTCAGCCGCCGTATCGGCCCCCAGCAGCGCAGCCCGCTTGCTGACGAAGCGCAGGCCGGCAAGGCTGTTGCGGGCGCCGACATCCTCCAGTTGCATGAGCGGATCGAAATGAAAATCGCCGATCAGAGACACGCCATCCCGGACATTGCTCGGCCCCAGGAAGGGCAGCACCAGGTAGGGGCCATCGCCAACCCCCCAGTAACCGAGCGTCTGCCCCAGATCTTCGTCGTGCTTCTCAAGGCCAATCTCGGTTGCGACATCAAAAACGCCCAGCAGGCCGACCGTAGAGTTGAGCAGAAAGCGGCCGCCATCGGAGAGGCCATCGGTGAACTTGCCCTGCAGCAGGTTATTGACGCCGATCCATACATCCGCAATGTTGCCGAAGAAGTTCGCAACACCGGTTTTCACCGGCAACGGCGCCTGGTCATAGACCTCGGCCACCGGACGCATCACGTACTTGTCAGCCTTTTCATTGAACTGGAAAGTGGCGCGGTTCATCGGCTCGAGGGGGTCCTTGGGATGTCCGCCGGGCCCCGCACAGCCCGTCACGGCGAACGCCAGCCCGATGGCCAGCGTGCTCCGTCGCACCAAGGTCGATTCAGGTTTGCTGTTCTTCTTCATTGTCATTCCGGGCCGCGCTCACCGCGCGACGCTCTCTGTATTGATCCGCCCCGCATCCTTCCTTACTTCGCGGGCGCCGGCTCTCCTTCAGCTGCCTTGTTGAACATGAACTGACTGATCAGCTTTTCGAGAACAACGGCGGACTGGGTTTTTTTGATGACATCACCGGGCGCAAGGGTCTTCTCCTCGCCGCCGGGGTCGAGACCGAGGTACTGCTCGCCGAGCAGACCAGAGGTCAGGATGTTGGCAAACGTGTCTGTCGGGAACCTGTAGCGTCCATCCACCGAGAAGACAACTTCGGCCTGAAAGTGTTCATTGTCGTAGCGAATTTCGGTGACCCGCCCGACCAGCACACCAGCACTCTTCACCGGTGCGCGCACCTTGAGGCCACCGATGTTGTCGAAACGGGCGCTGAGGGTATAGGGCGACCGGATGTCCGACCCCGAAATACTCGCGACCTTGAGGGCCAGGAACAACAACGCGGCGATACCCATTGCCACGAAAACACCGACCCACAGGTCGAGCGTCGTGCGACTCATCATAGACCTCGGAACATGAAAGACGTCATTACAAAATCGAGCGCCAGAATAGCCAGCGCAGAACTCACGACGGTACGCGTGATCGCCCGGGACACCCCTTCGGCGGTCGGCACGCAGTCGTAGCCTTCGAACACGGCGATCAACGCGACAGCAACGCCGAACACGGCACTCTTGAACACCCCGTTGAGCACGTCATAGCGGAAATCGACAGCCGCCCGCATCTGCGACCAGAAGGCGCCGTCATCGACACCGATGAACACCACCCCGATCAACCAGCCACCGAAAATCCCCATCGTCGAAAACAGCGCGGCCAGCAGCGGCATGGACACCACGCCGCCCCAGAAACGCGGCGCCACCACGCGGGCGATCGGATTGACCGCCATCATGTCCATCGCCTTGAGCTGTTCAGTCACCTTCATCAGGCCGATTTCCGCCGTCACCGCCGAGCCAGCCCGGCTGGCGAACAGCAGACCGGCCACCACCGGACCGAGTTCCCGCAGCAAGGACAAAGCCACCATCGTACCCATCGCCTCGCTGGAACCGTAGCGCTGCAGAATCTCGTAGCCCTGCAGACCCAGCACCAGACCGACGAACAGGCCCGACACGAGGATGATCAGCAACGACATCACCCCACTGAAATACAACTCGCGGATCGTCAGGTGCAGCCGCATGAAGGACTGCCCGGAGTAGCGCACGATCAGCACGAAAAAGCGGGTGATGAACCCGAGCTGCCATACCCCGCTGATCGCCAGGGAGCCCAGCTTGCGAAACACGTCGCCCATCAACCGGCCCCTCCGACCAGTGCCGTCGCATAATCGCCGGCGGGATAGTGGAAGGGCACGGGACCATCGGCCTCGGCATGCACGAACTGATGCACGAAGGGATCGGAGGTATTCCGGATCTCGTCCGGCGTTCCCTCGGCCACGACCCGCCCTTCGGAAATGAAATAGATGTAGTCCACGATCTGCAGGGACTCCTGGATGTCGTGGGTGACGATCAGCGAACTGGCGCCCAGAGCATTGTTCAGACGGCGGATCAGTTGCCCGATCACGCCGAGGGAAATCGGGTCGAGACCGGTGAAGGGCTCGTCATACATCAGCAGCATCGGATCGAGCGCGATCGTCCGGGCCAGTGCGACGCGGCGCGCCATGCCACCTGAAAGCTCTCCTGGCCGCAACTGGGCCGCACCGCGCAGGCCAACGGCATGCAGCTTCATCAGCACCAGATCGTTGATCAGCTCCGGCGGCAGATCGGTATGCTCGCGCAACGGGAAGGCCACGTTGTCGAACACCGTCATGTCGGTGAACAGGGCGCCGAACTGGAACAGCATCCCCATGCGCCGCCGCAAAGCGTACAGATCCTCGCGATCCAGCTTACCGACATCCTGACCGTCGACCAGCACACGGCCACCGACGGCCCGCTCCTGTCCGCCGATCAGGCGCAGCATGGTGGTTTTGCCGCAACCACTGCCTCCCATGATGGCAACCACCTGACCACGCGGAATGGACAGGGAAATGTCGCGCAGGATCATCCGCTCGCCATAGGCGAAGCGCACATTCTCAAGACGGACAAGAGGCTCGGACATAGGAAAATGCTGCGTTGCGGGAGCGCGATTGTAACAGACGCATTTGGCCATGACATGCACCGAACCCAAACATGAAGGGGAAATATCTCGTGACATCAATGTCTTGAGAGCGCTTCAGCGGGCTTCACCGTACCGGTTTATAATGCGCGGTTTCGTTCCATCCGCGACTTTTCCGCCCATGCAGGACAAATACCTTCCCGCCGATATCGAACGCGCCGCCCAGCAGCACTGGGACAGCACCGAAGCCTTCCGCGTCACCGCCGACGCGTCGAAGCCCAAGTACTACTGCCTGTCCATGTTCCCGTATCCGTCGGGCAAGCTGCACATGGGCCACGTGCGCAACTACACGATCGGCGACGTGCTGTCCCGCTTCCACAAGATGAAGGGCTACAACGTCCTGCAGCCGATGGGCTGGGACGCCTTCGGTCTGCCCGCCGAGAACGCCGCGATCAAGAACCAGGTGCCGCCGGCCAAGTGGACCTACGACAACATCGCCTACATGAAGCAGCAGCTCAAGTCGCTGGGTTTCGCCATCGACTGGAGCCGCGAGCTGGCCACCTGCACTCCCGAGTACTACAAGTGGAACCAGTGGCTGTTCCTGCGCATGCTCGAAAAGGGCATTGCCGAGCGAAAGACCCAGGTCGTCAACTGGGACCCGGTTGACCAAACCGTTCTCGCCAATGAGCAGGTCATCGACGGCCGGGGCTGGCGCACCGGCGCCCTCGTCGAGAAGCGCGAGATCCCGGGCTACTACCTGAAGATCACCGACTACGCCGACGAGCTGCTGTCCGACCTGGACACCCTGGAAGGCTGGCCCGAGCGGGTCAAGCTGATGCAGGCCAACTGGATCGGCAAGAGCACCGGCGTGCGCTTCGCGTTCAACCACGACATCACCGGCGACGACGGCCAGCTCATCAACAATGGCCAACTGTGGGTGTTCACCACCCGCGCCGACACCATCATGGGTGTCACCTTCTGCGCCGTGGCCGCCGAGCACCCGCTGGCCCTGCACGCTGCCAAGGACAACCCGGCACTGGCCGCCTTCATCGAGAAGTGCAAGCACGGCTCGGTGATGGAAGCCGACATGGCGACGATGGAGAAGGAAGGCCTGCCCACCGGTCTGTTCGTCACCCACCCGCTGACCGGCAAGCAGGTCGAGGTGTGGGTCGGCAACTACGTGCTGATGAGCTACGGCGACGGCGCCGTGATGGGCGTGCCTGCCCACGACGAGCGCGATTTCGCCTTCGCCAAGAAATACAGCCTGCCCATCGAGCAGGTCGTGGCCCTCGGTGACAAGCCCTACTCCACCGACGCCTGGGAAGAGTGGTACGGCAGCAAGGACGGCACCTGCGTCAATTCCGGCAAGTATGACGGCCTCAGCTATGAAGCCGCCGTCGACGCGATCGCCGCCGACCTGGCTGCCAAGAACGTTGGCGAAAAGAAGATCCAGTGGCGCCTGCGCGACTGGGGCGTCTCCCGCCAGCGCTACTGGGGCTGCCCGATCCCCATCATCCACTGCGACGACTGCGGCCCGGTTCCGGTGCCCGACGACCAGTTGCCGGTGGTACTCCCCGAAGACTGCGTGCCGGACGGCTCCGGCAACCCGCTGCACAAGCGCGCCGACTTCCTCGAGACCACCTGCCCGTGCTGCGGCAAGCCGGCCAAGCGCGAGACGGACACCATGGACACCTTCGTGGATTCGTCCTGGTACTACGCCCGCTACGCCACCAAGTTCGGCGCAGACAAGATGGTCGATGACGAAACCGGCTACTGGATGACCGTCGACCAGTACATTGGCGGTATCGAGCACGCGATCCTACACCTGCTCTACTCGCGCTTCTGGACCAAGGTGATGCGCGACATCGGCCTGGTCACCTACCGCGAGCCCTTCGCCCACCTGCTGACCCAGGGCATGGTTCTGAACAACGCCTTCTTCCACAAGCCCGAAGGCGGCGGCAAGAACTACTTCTGGGAAAGCGAGATCGACGTCCAGAAAGATGCCAAGGGCCAGATCACCGGCGCAACGCTGAAGAAGGATGGCACCGTGCTCGAGCACGAGCTGACCACCATGTCCAAGTCGAAGAACAACGGCGTGGACCCGCAGGCGCTCATCGAGCAATACGGCGCCGACACCGCGCGTTTCTTCATGATGTTCGCCGCACCGCCCGAGCAGACCCTCGAGTGGTCCGACGCCGGCGTCGAGGGGGCCTATCGCTTCCTGCGCCGGGTGTGGAGCTTCGGCCATCTGCTCGCCAGCGAGATCCGCCCGCAGATCGGCGCCGAGCGCAGCCTGAACGGCGCCAAGCTGCCGGAGGCGCTGGCCAGCTTCCGCCGCGAGATCCACCTGCTCCTCAAACAGGCCAACTACGACCTCGCCAAGCAGCAATTCAACACTGTGGCCTCCGCCACGATGAAGATGCTCAACGCCCTCGAAAAGGCACCCCGCGAAGGCGCCCTGGCGGCCGAAGTGATCGAGGAGTGCTTCGGCATCCTGCTGCGCGTGCTGTCGCCGCTCACCCCGCACATCAGCCACGCCCTGTGGGCCGAGCTCGGCTACGGCAAGGACATCCTCAAGGCAGCCTGGCCGGAGCCCCTCGACGCGGCGCTGGTGCAGGACGAGATCGAGCTGATGCTGCAGGTCAATGGCAAACTGCGCGGCGCACTGCGCGTGCCGGCCGATGCGGCCAAGGACGCGATCGAAGCCGCGGCGCTGGCCAACGAGGCAGCAGTCAAATTCATGGAAGGCAAGCCGGCCAAGAAGGTCGTGGTCGTCCCCGGCCGCCTCGTCAACATCGTCTGCTAAACCGAAGGGGCCCACATCATGCGTACCGTCGCCTGCCTCACCTTCCTCGCCCTTCTCTCAGGCTGCGGTACAGCCACGGAGAGAGCGGTCTACGAAGGCATCCGGCAGGAAAACGCCCGGCAACAAGGCCAGCCGGGCCGCGACACCTCGCCGGATCCGGCGGGCCCCGACTTCGACGCCTACTCCAAGGAACGCCAGCGCCTGCAAAAGGAATCGCGCCCATGAGCCAGACCCCGTCGTCCCCCGCCCGCCGCCGGGCCCTAGCCGCCTTCGGCGCCGTGCCTCTGCTGCTGGCCGGCTGCGGCTTCCAGCTGCGCGGGCCGCGCCCGCTACCCTTCGAGTCGATCTACCTGGGGATGTACCAGTACTCCGACCTGGCCGCAGCCATCCGGCGACAGATCCGCGCCGGCAGTGAAACGCGCATCGTCGATACACCGGAGGAGGCCCAGGTCCGCCTGGAGGTGCTCGCCGACGCCAAAGAGAAGGCGATCCTGGCCCTCAACGCCCAGGGCCGCGTGCGCGAATACCAGTTGCGCCAGCGCTTCTACTTCCGCGTCGTGGACAAGGCCGGCCGCGAGGTCGTCGCTCCGAACGAAATCTACCTGAAACGCGACCTCGCCTTCGACGACTCCCAACTGCTCGCCAAGGAGCAGGAAGAGATCCTGCTCTACCGGGACATGCAGGGCGACCTGGTGCAGCAACTGATGCGCCGCCTGGCTGCGGCGAAGATGCCGGAAGCCGAGCCCAAGCCGTGATCCTGCGTCCGGAACAGCTCGCCGCCCAACTCGACAAGCCCCTCTCTCCGCTCTACCTGTTGCACGGCAACGAACCCTTGTTGGTGCTCGAAGCCGGCGACGCGATCCGCGCGGCCGCCCGCAAACAGGGCTTTGATGAGCGGGAAGTGCTGGTGGCCGGCCAGGGCTTCCGCTGGGAATCCCTTCAGGCGGCTGCCGGCAATCTGTCCCTGTTCGGCACCAGCAAGCTGGTGGACCTGCGCATCCCCAACGGCAAACCCGGCCGCGAAGGCGGCGAGGCGCTGCAGCGCTACGCGCGCAATCCCGACGAAGGTGTCGTCACCCTCGTCACGCTACCCGAAATCGACTGGGCAACCCGCAAGTCCGCCTGGTTCGTCGCCCTTGCCGAAGCCGGCGTGGCGGTTGAACTCAATGCGCCGGAACGGGAACGCCTTCCGGAATGGATCGCACTACGCCTCAACCGCCAGCAGCAAAAGGCGGATGCAGACGCGCTGAACTTCATCGCTGATCACGTGGAAGGCAATCTGCTCGCCGCCCACCAGGAGATCCTCAAACTAGGCCTGCTCAACCCGCCCGGGCAACTGAATCTGGAAACAGTGCGCGACGCGGTGCTCAACGTGGCCCGCTATGACGTGGACAAGCTGCGCCAGGCCTTGCTGGAAGGCGACGCCGGCCGCTGCGCCCGCCTTCTCGAAGGCCTCAAGGGCGAAGGCGAAGCGCCGCCGCTGGTACTGTGGACGCTCGCCAACGAGATCCGCACCCTCGCCAGCCTCCGCCTCGGCCTGGACGAAGGCCAACCCCTGCCGAACCTTCTGAAAGCCGAGCGCGTCTACGATGAACGCCGCAAGCAGGCCATCCAGCGCGCATTGCCGCGCCTGAACTCCGCCATCCTGCGCACATCGATCTTGCACGCTGCAAAGATTGACCGGATGATCAAGGGTCTGGCCAGCGGCGACGTATGGGATGAATTCCTCCAGCTGTGCCTGCGCCTCACCCGCGCCACAGCCGCCCAACAAGCCCAGGCCCGGCGCTGAACCCCGCGCCACCAACCGAGACGAGACGACGAAGATGGACATCAAGACCTACATGCAGACCGTCGGTCGCCAGGCCCGCGCCGCATCGCGCGGCGTGGCCGCCGCCTCCACCGACGCCAAGAACAAGGCCCTCCTTGCGATGGCCGCCGAGATCCGCGCTCGCAAGGCCGAACTCGCCGCCGCCAACCGCCAGGACCTCGAAGAAGCCCGCGCCAACGGCCTCGAACCGGCCATGATCGACCGCCTGACCCTATCCGAAAAAGGCATCGAGGCGATGGCCGTCGGCCTGGAGCAGGTTGCCGCGCTGCCCGATCCGGTCGGCGAGATGACCGACCTCAAGCGCCGCCCGTCCGGTATCACCGTCGGCAAGATGCGCGTGCCGCTGGGCGTCATCGGCATCATCTACGAGGCCCGCCCCAATGTCACTGCCGACGCCGCCGCCCTGTGCCTGAAATCCGGCAACGCGGCGATCCTGCGCGGCGGCAAGGAAGCGCTACACTCCAACCAGGCGATCGCCGCCTGCGTGCGCGCCGGCCTCGCTGCCGCCGGCCTGCCGGAAGCCGCCATCCAGGTCGTCGAAACCACCGACCGCGCCGCCGTCGGCGAGCTCATCACGATGCCCGAGTTCGTGGACGTTATCGTGCCCCGCGGCGGCAAGGGTCTCATCGAGCGCATCTCCAACGAAGCCCGCGTGCCGGTGATCAAGCACCTGGACGGCAACTGCCACGTCTACGTGGACGAATTCGCCGACGCAGCCAAGGCCCTCGCCATCGTCGAGAACGCCAAGACCCAACGCTACGGCACCTGCAACACCACCGAATCCCTGCTGGTGGACGCCAGCGTGGCCCGCACCCAGCTGCCCGCCATCGGCACCATGCTGGCCGGCAAGGGTGTCGAACTGCGCGCCTGCCCGACCTCCCTCGCCATCCTGCGCGAAGCCGGCATTGCCGAAGCCCAGCTCAAGGCGGCGTCGGAATCGGACTGGAGTGAGGAGTTCCTCGCGCCGATCATCGCCATCAAGGTCGTTGACGGGCTGGACGAAGCAATTGCCCACATCAACACCCATTCGTCCCAGCACACCGAAGCCATCGTCACCGAGAACCACACCCGCGCCATGCGCTTCCTGCGCGAAGTGGACTCCTCCTCGGTGATGATCAACGCGTCGACGCGCTTTGCCGACGGTTTCGAATACGGCCTCGGTGCGGAAATCGGCATCTCCACCGACAAGATCCACGCCCGCGGCCCGGTGGGCCTCGAAGGCCTGACCAGCCAGAAGTGGATCGTTTTCGGCGAAGGCCAGGTCCGCACCTGACTCGGATAACGCCCCTCTACGGGGCGTCACTGCATGCTGCACCCAAACGCCCGCTCGAAGCGCAACATGCGCGATGAGCGGGCGTTCTTATTGCCCAGCAGGCAAGGCCTTTTGTCGACGAATAGCCATTGATGCACCCCTGTTGCCCGTTCAGACATTCCCAGCCGACATCGTTGAAGCCCAATTCGCCGACCGCAGCAGACTCTCCAGCTGCGATACGAGCATGCAAAGGCCGGGGTTGCACGCCCACGGGGGATTTCACGCATAAAGGCATGCCGTCCCCACATCGAATGCTCTCCCGACATTAATCCCCTATACCCCCGTGGAATCAGCAAGGCGGGCCGCCTATATATCTGGCACGGCATTCCCTATGCCGCCCAACGAATCCGCTCAGCCCGGAAAGGCCGCAAGCCGGGACCTCGAACATCACCGCCCAGGAAGGCGAAGCGCCCTTGCGGAGGCAGTGAAGCGGGGCGCACAATTCGCGCCATGCCATCTTCCTCTTTGCGCAACACCGGCAATCCATCGACTCAGTTCGCAGCCATCATGCCGACGCCATTCGGCTGCATCGGTATTGCCACACGCGCCGGTTTTATCGACCAAATCGTCTTTCTCCCGCACGACTACCCGCTGCAATCAGCACACGATGAACTGGCAGAAAAGGCCATCGCGCAAATCGAGCGCTATCTGGAAGCCCCCGACGCCCAATTCGAGCTGCCGCTGCTCATTCAGGGGACCCTGTACCGCCGCCGGATATGGACCGCCATCTCAGCCATCCCCCTCGGCCGGACTCGCACCTACGGCGACCTCGCAAAGGATGTCGGCAGCGTTCCTCGTGCTGTAGGGCAGGCCTGCGGCGACAATCCCTTTCCCCTCATCATTCCCTGTCACCGGGTCGTCACGCACTCCGGAATCGGTGGGTTCGCCCACAATGAAAAGGGCCATCTGATCGACATCAAGCGCTGGCTATTGGCCCATGAAGGAAATTCAGGCCACGGCGGTGAAATTCAGAGCAATCTCTTCGAAACTCCACGGGATATTTCCGGTCAACCCGACCTGTGACTCACGAATCATTTCCAGCAAAGCCATGGCCCGCCAAGATCACAATGCGCCGGAAACACCGGCCACCCGCTTTCTACGCCAGCACAACGCAGCCTTCTCAACTCATCTCTACGCTTACGAGGAACATGGCGGCACCCGTGTATCGGCACGGGAACTCAATGTTCCCGAGCATGCGGTCGTCAAGACACTGGTAATGGAAGACGAGGCACGCCAGCCCCTGATCGTATTGATGCACGGCGACCGCAAGGTTTCCACAAAGGAGTTGGCTCGGCAGGCCGGCCACAAGCAGATCACCCCTTGCGACCCCGCGGTTGCGCAGCGCCACACGGGCTACCTCGTGGGCGGCACTTCTCCGTTCGGCACAAAGAAGACGCTGCCCATCTTTATGGAAAACAGCATCCTCGACCTTCCCTTGATTTATATCAACGGCGGACGCCGCGGATTTCTCGTAGGGGTTCACCCCCACGACCTGCTTCAAATACTCAAGCCCAAGCTGGTCAGCGTGGCACTCGAATAAATGGAAATAAAACACTTGCCAAATCACCGGAAAACGGTGGCAAAATAAGAACAGCAATAAGCATCCTACAAGACGGCACCTTACGACCGCCTCGCCACATCAACAGCAGTTCAGCTCCAAGCTGAAGGAAAGAAACGCCATGGACATCTCCTCGCTCTCCCTTACCGAATTGCGCCGCCTGCAAAGCAAAGTCGAAACCGAGATTCGGCGCCGTTCCGATTCCGCCAAGAAAGACTTGCTGAAGCGCATGCAGAAGCTGGCTGCAGAGCACGGTATGAGCCTGACCGAAGTCATCGGCCAGGAAAACCCGGAAAAAGCCGCACCGGCCGCTCCCAAGAAAGCCGCCGCCAAGCCCGCCAAGAAAGTCGCCGCCAAGCCCGCATCGGTAATCAAGTTCCGTCACCCGGAAAATGCCGCTATCGGCTGGACCGGCCACGGCCGCAAGCCCCAATGGGTGATCGACTGGCTGGCCCAGGGCAAGCCCCTCGACGAATTGCGCGCAGACGCGCCTGTCGCTGCGGCCTGATTGCCGATCGGGTTTGCCGCATGCTCAATGCGGCAAACCCGCAGTCGGAGAGTGTGGCGGCGGCGCCAGCCCGTCGCGGCCGCGCTCAATGAATACGCCCACGCGCTTCACGTCCTTCATTACCCCGATCTTCGCTATGGCGAGCTTGACCCACGGGGCTCCGAATTCATCGAACAGCAAATTGACGATGAATTCGCCTAGCGTTTCTATCAGATTGAATTGCCGAACGGCCAACTCATTGCGGATCCGTTCGATCACCTTTGCGTAGTCGATAGTGTCGGCAATATCATCATGCTCCGCAGCCGCATCCGGCACCCCGAAGGTAAGATTCAGCTCCAGCGTTTGCTCGGCCACTCTCTCGCGCGGATAAATCCCGACACGGGATTTCACCCTCAATGCCTCGATAAAAATAAAATCCATCATTCGTCCCAGCTAAAATTGCGCCCACCCTGATCAGCGCCCAAAACAACATGCAACTCGCGCTTCTGCTTGCCGCCGCCTATCTGCTCGGCTCCATTCCCTTCGCGGTCGTCATATCCCGACTTTTCGGCATGGCCGACCCCCGCACCTACGGCTCCGGCAATCCTGGCGCCACCAATGTCCTGCGCAGCGGCAACAAACTCGCCGCCGCATTAACGCTATTGGGTGATGCCTTCAAGGGCTGGTTGGCGGTCACGCTGGCTGCGTCCTTTGCCGCCTCTCAGGGGCTGGACATGCCGGCCATCGCGGCGGCAGGCCTCGCCGCCTTTCTCGGTCACCTCTTCCCCATATTCCTGGGTTTCAAGGGTGGCAAGGGCGTTGCCACCGCCGCCGGCGTTCTGCTCGGAGCCAGCGGCTGGCTCGGGCTCGCCACCCTCGGCACATGGCTTTTTGTGGCCTTCACCTTTCGCTATTCATCCCTCGCGGCACTGAGCGCAGCACTGGCGGCCCCCCTGTTCAGCGCCTTGCTCGGGCTCGACAACACCTGGATCATCGCCATCGGTTGCATGTCCGCCCTGCTGATCTGGCGTCACAAGGACAACATCAAACGCCTGTGCTCAGGCCAGGAAGGTCGCATCGGTAGCAAGAAAAAATCGGCCTGAAGCACGCGACTCAGACCACGGCGGGCGGAACAATCTCCTGCAGGCTCCAACGGGGCCGAACCGCAAAGCGCCCCCCCTCCTCGCGGCCCTTTTCCCCTGCAGCAAAGCGCAGGGCACCGGCAAATGCGATCATCGCGCCATTGTCTGTGCACAGCTCCAGCTCGGGGTAATACACCCTAGCCTTCCGCTTTACAGCGGCCGCATCCAGCTGAGCCCGCAACATCTGGTTGGCCCCTACCCCGCCAGCCACGACCAGTTGCTTCAGGCCAGTATGGCGCAGGGCGGCCATCGACTTGGCGACCAGAACCTCCACCGCCGCAGCCTGGAACTCCGCCGCCAGATCAGCCTTATCCTCCTCACGGAAATCCGGCGCCGTTGCCGCCGTCAACACCGCCGTTTTCAGTCCACTGAAACTGAAATCGAAATCCTTGCTGTGCAACATGGGACGCGGCAGCTTGAAACGACCGGGCGTCCCCTCCAGCGCCAGCTTCGCAAGCGCCGGCCCGCCGGGATAGCCCAGGCCGATGAGCTTGGCCGTCTTATCGAAGGCCTCCCCCGCCGCATCGTTGACAGTCTCGCCGAGAAGCACGTAGTCGCCAACGCCCACCACCCGCATCAACTGCGTGTGCCCACCGGAAACCAGCAGAGCGATGAACGGAAAGGTGGGCGGATCGGCTGACAGCAGCGGCGACAGCAAATGCCCTTCCAGGTGATGCACAGGCAGAACAGGCACATCCAGCGCCACCCCCAGGGCTTCGGCGACACTCGCACCGACCAGCAATGCGCCAGCCAGCCCCGGACCGGCCGTGTAGGCAATCGCGTCGATATCGCCCATGCCCAACCCCGTCGCATCAAGGGTCTCCCGCAACAGCAGCGGCAGGCGCCGGATATGGTCGCGGGACGCCAGTTCCGGCACCACGCCGCCATAGGCCGCATGGAGATCGATCTGGGAGTGCAGGCGATGGGCCAGCAACATGCCCTTGTCAGTGTCGTAGATCGCGACACCCGTCTCGTCGCAGGAGGATTCGATACCCAGAACAAGCATTGCGAGGTCCGCGAAAAAACCGGGATTTTACCCTGCCACGGACGACAAAGCGAAAAGTGGACTTGGTACACCCCGGCGACTTGGTTATACTCTTATTCTTTCCGTCCAAAGAATTTTCAAGGAAGCACGCAATGCCGGGTATCCGCGTCAAAGAAAACGAGCCGTTTGAAGTAGCCATCCGCCGCTTCAAGCGCACCATCGAAAAAGTGGGCCTGCTGCCCGAACTCCGCTCGCGCGAGTTTTACGAGAAGCCGACCGCCGAGCGCAAGCGCAAGCTGGCTGCCGCGGTCAAGCGCCATCACAAGCGCCTCCGCAGCCAGACCCTGCCCCCGAAGATGTACTAAGCAACACCCGCGAGTACACGCTTCCCGATCGCCACGCGATACGCGCTTCTGCGCGAGCGCGTGGCGTTTGTGCTTTTCGTTGCGCCGAACACTCGTCCCTCCGGCGCCATCGGCCTACGGGCCGTCTCCAGCAAGGAACCCCCATGTCTCTCAAGGTCCGCATTAACGACGACATGAAGGCCGCCATGCGTGCCAAGGAAACTGCCCGCCTGTCCGCCCTTCGCCTGCTTCTCGCCGCCATCAAGCAAAAGGAAGTCGATGAACGCATCGAGCTGGACGACGCTGCAGTGGTCGCCGTCGTGGACAAGATGCTCAAGCAGCGCCGCGACTCCGTCGCCCAGTACGAGGCTGCCCAGCGCTTCGACCTGGCCAGCGCAGAGCGCTTCGAGATCGACGTACTGACCGCCTACAAGCCCGCCGGCCTGAGCACCGAACAGATCGTTGCGATCATCGATGCAGCCGTCGCCAGCACCGGCGCCAGCGGCCCAGCCGACATGGGTAAGCTGATGGCCGTCCTCAAGCCGCAACTGGCCGGCAAGGCCGACATGGCCGAGGTCTCCAAACTGGTGAAAAGCCGCCTCGGCAACTAGGATTCATGGGGACGGCGCGCCAGCGCGCCTGCCCTAGATCATGATTCCGCAATCCTTCATCCAGGATCTTCTCGCCCGCGTCGATATCGTCGAGGTCATCGAACGCTACCTGCCGCTCAAAAAGGGAGGCGCGAATTATTTCGCCTGCTGCCCTTTCCATGGCGAGAAGTCGGCGTCGTTTTCCGTCAGCCCGACCAAGCAGTTCTACCACTGCTTCGGCTGCGGCGTGCACGGCAGCGCGATCAGCTTCCTGATGGAATACAACGGCCTCGGCTTCGTCGATGCCGTGAAGGAACTCGCCTCCAGCGTGGGCATGGAAGTCCCCCAGGACGACTTCGCGTCCAAGCATGACCGCAGCCGCGAGCAATCCCTCACCGAGCAGATGGCCCAGGCCGCCCGTTTCTACAAGGAACAGCTCAAGCGCAGCCCGGTCGCCATCGACTATCTGAAGGGCCGCGGCCTGACCGGAGAGATCGCCGCCCGCTACGGCCTCGGCTACGCTCCAGAAGGTTGGCAGTCCTTGCAGGCCGCGTTTGCCGACTACAGCGTCGCCAGCCTGCTGGAATGCGGCCTGGTCCTCGAAAACGAGCAGGGCCGACGCTACGACCGCTTCCGCGACCGCATCATCTTCCCGATCCAGGATCAGCGTGGCAACGTGATCGGCTTCGGCGGACGCGTTCTCGGCAAGGGCGAACCCAAGTACCTAAACTCACCGGAAACCCCGATTTTCGAGAAGGGGCGCGAACTCTACGGCCTCGTGCAGGCCCGCCAGAGCATCCGCGAGCAGGGCGCAGTCCTCGTCGTCGAAGGCTACATGGACGTGGTCGGACTGGCCCAGTTCGGCGTCGCCAACGCCGTTGCAACCCTGGGCACCGCCGCCACGCCACACCACATCCAGAAACTGCTGCGCCTGACCGACCGGGTCGTATTCTGCTTCGACGGCGACGCAGCCGGGCGCCGCGCCGCGGGACGGGCCCTCGAGGTCAGCCTGGAACACCTGGCCGACAACAAGACCATCAACTTCCTGTTCCTCCCCGAGGAACACGATCCGGACAGCTTCGTGCGCGCCGAAGGCCCCGACGCCTTCCGGACCGAGATGAACGGCGCGCTGCCACTGGCTGAATTCCTGCTAGCCGAACTCAAGAAGGACATCGACCTATCCACCGCCGAAGGCTGCGCCAAGCTGGTCCACGAAGCCAAGCCACTGGTCACCCGCATCGGCGCCCCGCTGCTGCGCCTGCAGGTCATCAAAATGCTCGCCGAAGCGGCAGGTTTCACCCAGGCGGAAGTCGAGCAGGCCTTCGGCATCAAGGCTGCTGCGGTCCCGCGCCAGTTCTACGACAATCCGCCCTTCGAGCGCGGCTTTCGCGGCAAGAACCGCTCCGGTGACGACTGGAACGGCGAGCGCAATTTCCGCGGCGGACGCCGCAACGGCTCCGGCTTTCCGCGCCTGGCGCCACGCCAGTCGCCCCAGAGCCCGGTCGAAGCCCTGCTCAAGGTCGTCGTGCAGCACCCGCTGTGGGCGGCCCGCCTGCCCATCGACCTGCTGCCCGACGACACGCCGGAAGGCCGTGCGCTGATCGCCATCACCGACGCGATGAGCGTCGGCGATCTGCCGACCCATGGCATCGGCGCGCTGCTCGAGCATTACCGGGACACCCCGCACGCCGAACTTCTGGCCAGGATTGCCGGTCAGTTGGCCGATACGGCCTTTGACGACGCGACGATTGAACCCTTGTTCAACGACACGATCCAGAAGCTCGAAGCCGACGCCGTCAGCCACCAGATTGAATCATTAACCTCCCGCGATCGGGAAAGCGGCCTCAATCCGGCCGAAAGAAGACAGCTCGCAGAGTTACTACTGCACAAACAGAAACTCCGTGTACGCACAAAAGTATCGGATTCGTAATATAATTTTCGGTTTCGCGAAATTCGCCGCGAGCCAATCGACGACACATCGAGGATAGCCATGACCACCGACAAAGCCAAACAACCGCGCAAAGCACCAGCCAAGCCGCGAGCCGCGAAGGTCAAGGACAAACTCGCCCCGATGATCGCCGAGGCCCCCTCGGCGGAAGAGGCCGAGGTTCGCCGCACCCGGTTGAAGAGCCTGATCGCCCTCGGCAAGGAACGGGGCTACCTGACCTACGCCGAAATCAACGACCACCTGCCCGACGATCTGGTGGACGCGGAGCAGATCGAATCCATCATCACCACCTTCAACGACATGGGTATCCAGGTCTTCGACGTGGCCCCGGCCGCCGAAGACCTCCTGATGTCCGAAGTTGCCCCGACGGTGGTGGACGACGAGCAGGCCGAAGCCGAAGCCGAGCAGACCCTGTCCGCCGTCGATTCCGAATTCGGCCGCACGACCGACCCGGTCCGCATGTACATGCGTGAAATGGGCACTGTCGAACTCCTCACCCGCGAAGGTGAAATCGAGATCGCCAAGCGCATTGAGGAAGGCCTCAAGCACATGATCCAGGCGATCTCCGCCTGCCCGACGACGATCGCCGACATCCTCGAGGCAGCCGACAAGATCTCCAAGGACGAGATGCGCATCGACGAGCTGATCGATGGCCTGATCGACCCCAACGCCGTCGAGGAAATCGAGGAGCTCGCCGAAAGCGAAGACCTGGACGACGTGGACGCCGCCGAGGAGGAGGAAGACGAGGATGAAGGCGGCGGAGGCGGCGCCCAATCAGCCTCTCTCATCAAGCTGAAGGCCGATGCGCTGGATCGCTTTGCGACGCTGCGCGACCTTTACGAGAAGATGTCCTCCACCCTGCAGAAGAAGGGCTTCCAGGACAAGACCTATCTGAAGTACCAGGAACAGGTTTCCACCGAACTGATGAACATCCGCTTCACCGCCCGCACCACCGAAAGGCTGTGCGACGCGGTGCGCCACATGGTGGATCAGGCCCGTGCCCACGAGCGCAAGATCCTGCATCTCTGTGTGGACAAGGCCAGCATGCCGCGGCCCCATTTCATCAAGAGCTTCCCCGGCAACGAAACCGACCTCGACTGGCTGAAGAAGGAGATCGCCAGCGGCCCGAAGAATGCGCCGGTACTGATGCGCATGCAGCCCGCCGTGCTCGAGGAGCAGCAGAAGCTGATTGACCTGGAAGAGCGCATCGGCATCCCGCTGAAGGAACTCAAGGACATCAACAAGCAGATGTCCACCGGTGAAGCCAAGGCTCGCCGCGCCAAGCGCGAGATGACCGAGGCCAACCTGCGCCTGGTGATCTCCATCGCCAAGAAGTACACCAACCGCGGCCTGCAATTCCTCGATCTGATCCAGGAAGGCAACATCGGCCTGATGAAGGCCGTGGACAAGTTCGAATACCGCCGCGGCTACAAATTCTCCACGTACGCTACGTGGTGGATCCGCCAGGCCATCACCCGCTCGATCGCCGACCAGGCCCGCACCATCCGTATCCCGGTGCACATGATCGAGACGATCAACAAGATGAACCGGATCTCCCGCCAGATCCTGCAGGAAACCGGCAACGAGCCCGATCCGCAGACCCTGGCCGAGAAGATGGAAATGCCCGAGGAGAAGATCCGCAAGATCCTCAAGATCTCCAAGGAGCCCATCTCCATGGAGACCCCGATCGGCGACGACGACGACTCGCATCTGGGCGACTTCATCGAGGACAACGCGACGCTGGCCCCAGCCGAAGCGGCGCTGTACTCCAGCCTGCGCGACGCCACCAAGGAAGTGCTGGACTCCCTCACTCCGAGGGAAGCCAAGGTCCTGCGCATGCGCTTCGGCATCGAGATGAACACCGACCATACGCTGGAAGAAGTCGGCAAGCAGTTCGACGTGACCCGCGAGCGTATCCGCCAGATTGAAGCCAAGGCCCTGCGCAAGCTGCGTCACCCGAGCCGCTCTGAGCGCCTGCGCAGCTTCCTCGACAACGAAGCGTAATCCAGCCATACCTCGTCGTCCGGCCTGCGTTTTATGCCGGACGACGGTAGCAGCCTCGCCTCGATGGGGCACAGCTGCTAGAATCGCGGTTTCGGGCCTGTAGCTCAGTCGGTTAGAGCAGAGGACTCATCAATGGTGACTTTCGCCGGAAACGGCGACTGAAAAATCGGGTGAATTCAGGGAACCCTGCCCGCATGAAAATGCGAACGGCAACCCTGAGCCAAGCCGGAGCTACAGTTCCGGAAGGTGCAGAGACTAGCGGAGGGATCGAGTTCCCTTAATGACCGCCACGAGCGCCCGACGCCTGAACACGTCAATGCAGCTGCCGACGTGAAGGCGATGAGATAGTCCAGCGCACGCAAGACGCCCTGCCCCGCGGCAGGCGCATCGGCGACGAAAGTCGCAGTGTGACGAATCCTTTGGTCCAGGGTTCGAGCCCCTGCGGGCCCACCAGATCAACCCCAGTCGGAAACGACTGGGGTTTTTCTTTTTTCCATGCCCGATCGGCCTATACTGATTCTGCGCTGACGTTCGTCGGTGCATACCAGGAGTCAATCATGACCAAGGCCAGACAGAGCAACAAGGAAGCAAAGAAGAAACCGCTACTGAACCCGAAGGAAAAGAAGGCTGCGAAGCACGCCCGCAAGCACGCCCTCGATACGGTTCCCTTCCTGCCGCCCCACTAGGTTCGCGGCAGCAGCTTCTGATCCCGGCACCCGACACACGCAGCCTGACCTCGGTCAGGCTTTTTATCGCGCCGAAATTGCCTGGGTGCAATGTCCCTACGGTTCAGACACGCATTCCCGTGCCAGTGGACATGGCTTTGGCGTAAATTCCGGCTCATGAAAGGACAAACCTTCTTCCGCCGCTTCGGCTACGCCGTGAACGGCATCGTCACGGCCTTCCACCGGGAACGCAGCATGCGCGTGCATGGCATCGCGACACTGGGCGTCTTCGCCTTCCTCGCGGCGACCAGCGCACCGCTGCTGTGGTGGGTTCTGGTCACGCTGGCAGTGGGACTCGTGCTGGTTGCGGAGATGGCCAACTCGGCGCTGGAAACCCTGGCCGACCTGCTTCACCCCGCGCAGCACCCGGAGATCGGCGTCGCCAAGGATGTGGCGGCCGGTGCGGTGCTGATCGCCACCCTCGTCGCGGTGGTCGTCGGCGTGGCCTATCTGCTGCGCTGAACGACAGTCAGTCGCCGCGACCGGTCAACGTGAACAAGCCGGCCTTGAAGCTGGCAGCCATCATCTCCGCCTTGCCGATGGCGACTTGGGCGGCTTCCGGCGGCAGGAACTCCACCGCCGCATCGCGGAACAGCGCCAGCCAGCGCTCGAAGTGCTCCGGCTTGACCGGCAGGCGCACGTGCACCGGGTAGGGCGAGCCGCCGTAACGGTCGGTGCCCAGCAGCACACGGGACCAGAACGCGCGGATCACCAGGTGGTGGTGATCCCAATCGTCCACCTCGGCGGCGAAGACGGGGCCGAGCAACGCATCGGCCCGCGCCCGGGCATAGAAGCCATGCACCAGCGCAGTGATGTGTTCCTCGGTCAGTGGAGCGTCGGTCCCCGTCATCGTTCCTTCTTCCTTCTATCTATCAGCCCAGCGCGGCCAGCGCGGCGTCGTAGTTGGGCTCGTTCTTGATCTCAGGCACCAGCTCACTGTGCAAGACCTTGTCGTTTTCGTCGAGCACCACAACCGCGCGGGCAGTCAGACCAGCCAGCGGACCGGCGGCCAGGGCCACGCCGTAGTTCTTGATGAACTCGCTGCCACGCAGGGTGGACAGGGTCACCACGTTCTCCAGGCCTTCGGCGCCGCAGAAGCGGGACTGGGCGAACGGCAGGTCGGCGGAAATGCACAGCACCACGGTATTGGGCAGCGTGCTGGCGGACTGATTAAACTTGCGCACGGAGGTTGCGCAGGTCGGCGTGTCGATGCTCGGGAAGATGTTCAGCACCTTGCGCTTGCCGGCGAAGCTGGCCAGCGGGGTGTCGGCCAGATCCTTGGCGACGAGAGTGAAGGCCGGTGCGGTCTGGCCCTTCTGCGGCAGATCGCCTTCAACGGGAACGGGATTTCCGCCGAGGGTTACGGTAGAAGACATGGAGGCACTCCTGGGGGTAGGAAATTGATGATGTTGTTGTGATTTGCTCGCCGGCGCTGATACCACCGGGGAGCCGCGCCATCTTAGGCGCTGGCGGACTTTCCTGCCAGTACCCGCAGTCAGTAATGATCACAGGGTCTTCAGGTACTCCAGCAGTGCCTCCTTGTCGCCGGCCGGCAAGGTGCTGCCGAACTCGTGGCCCTGGTTGCCGCCGCCCTTTGCGGCAGTGTCGAAATGCGTGCCAACGCGCCGGGCTTCATCCCCGTCGGTGATGAAACCGACCCGCTGAGGGTCGTATACGTCGTAACCGTTCCAGAAGATCTTCGGCCGGGCCGCCGTCGGCTCCAGCAGATCCCGCAAGGTCGGCACGGAACCGTTGTGCAGATAGGGGGCACGCAACCAGATGCCGTCGAGGAAGGGGATCTTGTAGCCGTTGAGGTCCTCCTCCACCAGTCCCTTGCGGGGGATACCCATCGCAGTGACGACCTGGTTGGCCTTGATCGCCGCGCCCTTGTTCCAGGTATCCAGGCGGGCCCGGTCAGTACCGACCTCGTCGAGCGGGATGCGCGTGCCGGTACGTTCGCTGGCGTGACAGCGGGCACACTGGACGTCGAACACCACCTTGCCGGCCGTCGCCCGCCCGGCATCGACCGGGAAGGGGTAGCGCGGCGGCTGCAGGCTGGAGAGGTAATCCTGCAGCCACTGCACCTGCTTGAGAAAATCGGCCTTGTCGGCCGGCGGCGCGCCCAGCACGCCGAGGGCCGAATCGATGATCACCGAGCGGACATCGTGGCTGTCGCCCGCGTAGTTGGGCAACTGGCCGCGCTCGGCGTGGTACTTGCCCAGATTCCAGATCGCCGGGATGTCGCCCGGGCCGAAGGTGTCATCCATCGGCGCGCGGATCATGAAGTACTTGGTGAGGTTCATGCTGTCGTCGCGCCCGCGCCCCCACTCAGGAAAGTCAGTGCGGTAGATCCATGCGAACTGCGCCTCCCGCTCCAGCAGGCGCTTCTTGGTGATCGGAATGATCAGGAAGCGGTAGAGCAGCTTGTCGATCAGATCCAGCTTGGTCACCCGGTTGATCTCCGCCATCAGGATGTCCGCCTCGAAGCGCGGATCGGCAGCGCAGTCGATCAACAGGCGGAAGAAGTTCTCGATGTTGAGGGTGTGCCCCGGCCCGCCTACGACGAATACCGGGTTGGAATCTGCACTCTTGCGATAACTGGTGGTATGGCAGGCGGCGCAGTTGTTGGCAACCCGCGGAAAGCCGATGGTCTTCTTGGTGAAGCCGGCCGGCAGTTCCTGGCCCTGCTCCCAGGACACCCCGAGGGCCGCGTAACCGCCCGGCACTGTCTGCCCGTCCTGGCGGAATTTCTCCGGGAAAACCCGCGGCAGCACGTAGAAGATCCAGTACGGAATCCCCGCGTCGTGCTCGGCACCGATGGAACCGTACTTGAAGCGCATCTCCGGCGACTCGAAGACCCAGGCCGGCTGCGCTTCCTCTCGGAAACCCCGGTCCCAGGCGACGTACGCGCCTGCGATGATCAGCAGCAGCAACACGGACAAGCCGGCGCGAAGCCAGGCGCGGCGGTTTTCACGACGGTCGTCAAGCATGGCAGGCTCCCGTTCAGAAGGTCTTGAGGAATTCCATCAGCGCGGCCTTGTCGGCCTCCGGCACCTCGGTGCCGTAGGCCCGCCCCTCGTGGCCGCCATTGCCGTTGCCGGGCTGGTGGGTGTCATAGCGGAAGAACTTGCGGCCATCCATTTCCGGCTGGTCGGACACGAAGCCGACCTTCAGCGGATCGAAAACATCGTTGCCCCGGTAGAACACCGCCGGCCGCCGGGAAGCCGGCTGCAGCAGGTCGAACAGGCTGGGCACCGAGCCGTTGTGCAGGTAAGGCGCGCGCAGCCAGATGCCGTCCAGCGGCATGTTGGCGTAGCCGTAGGTCTTGTGGAAAGTCGTGAAGCGCCACGGGTAGCCGGCATACAGCGTCGCCTGGTTGACCGCCAGCGTGTAGGTGTAGGAATCCAGCCGCCGCCGGTCGGTGCCGATCTGCGCGATGGGCGTCACATACCCCACCCGCTCACCGCTGAAATCCCGCCCCGACGCTCCATGACAGCTGGCGCAATATTCCTTGTAGATCGGTGCGCCTCGAGCCGCCAGGGCCTGGTCGATGGGAAACAGCTTGCCGAAGGTCGGCGGCTCGGCACCGAGGATCCAGTCCTCCACGCGCTTGATGCGCGGCAGGTCGATGGTCGGCGGCGTGGTGCCGGTGCCGAAGGCGGCGCTCTTGTTGCGCTCCGTCATGTCCGTGTTGTTGCCGTCCCAATGCAGTTCCATAGCCCGCGGCTCCCGGCGCGGACGCTGCAGCCAGATCGACGGAAAGTCCGCCGGCGCATCGAGCTCCTTCGGGTCGAGCAGGTGCATTGGAAAATTGAAGATCACTTTGGCCGAGTTGAAGGTATCCACCCGCCCCGGCCCCCACGGCTGCTGCTCGAACACCCATTCGAAGCGCCCCTTCAGCGCCAGCACCCGGTCGCGCATGATGGCGATGGCCACCGGATAGACAACCTCCCGGTCCAACAGGTCGAGCCCCGCGCCGAGACGTTGGATCTCGGGGATCAGGTATTCCTTGGAGAATTTCGGGTCCGCCGCGCACTTGAAGAAGAAGGTCTCGAAAGCCTGCATGTCGAACAGCGCCGCCGGCATGCCCACCACCAGTTGCGGCGGTGCGTCCGGCGCCTTGCGCACGGTGCTGGTGTGGCACACCGCGCAATTCACAAAGACCCGGTCGATGCCCTGGTAGCGCCGCTTGGACGTGCCTACCGGCAGATCGCGGGGACGCCCGTCCGGCCCCTTCTCGTAGATCATGCCGAGGGACTCGTAGCCCTTGCCCGGCAGGTATTGCCCGCACACCTGCGGCAGCGCGCGCCAGATCCAGTACGGAAACCCCATCTCATGCTCGCCACCGGTGGAGCCATACTTGAAGTGCTCGACGGGATCGGCGTAATCCACCGGCGAGTCGCCGCTGAAACGGCCGAGCAGCCACAGGCCCACCGTCGCCGGCAGCAGCACGGTCAGGGTGAACAGGATCATGAAGCGCTGCCGCCAACGGCTGGCGGGTGCGACTGGGCTCGTCATGTTCTTCTCCTCGTCGTCTATCGCGCCTCGGCCACCGGCGCCAGGCAGGGGCGCAGAGCTTCGTAGCCCCCTGCCAAAAGTCGATCCACGTCCGGCTCCCGCCCGGATTCGCTACGCAACTGAGCCGCCACTACCGCCTCCAGGGCCGCCCGGTCACCACTCTTTGCCCACGCATCCGGATCGCTGCGAAAGGCCGGCAACATGCTCGCCGGCGGCATCGGCGTTTTCACCCGCTCGGACGGCGCGCGGCGCGCCATCGCCAGACGCACGTAGATCCGCGGCGCGCACTGGCGGATGCGGGCCTCCAGCCTGGCCGCCGGCCCCTGCAGGAAATTCGGCGGAAAGGACTCGGCGCTCAGGTGGCACGCCGCACACCAGGCGTAGAAGCCGGCGAGATCGGGACGCACCGCCCCGCCCGTCGCCCCCCCCGGCGAACTGGCTGGACGCTCCAGCCGCGGCGCGGCCGGCACCGGCAGCCGGGCCGCGGCGACGGGCTCCCCCAGTTGCGCGAGTACGGCACGGATCAGGCCGCTGCCGGCAATCGCCGGTGCATCCAGCAGACTCTGCCCCTGCGCGCTCCCGGCCAGCACCAACACGGTGGCCTCGGCCACCTCCCCATCGCGGCGCAGGCGCAGCCGCAAAGGGCCGGCACCATCGCGCAGACGACTCACCTCCACCCCGTCGAGCACATCGCCGCCGGCCATGCGAATGCCCTGCGCCCCGCGCAACGGGAAGCCCGGCAGCGGCGGTTCTCCAGCCAGGCTGAAGCGTTCGACTCGGCCTGCCCGTCGGTCGAATCGCAAAGAAGCGCCGCCCTCACCCTTGCAGTCAGCCACATATCCCCCGGGCGCGGCGGTACAACTCAGCGTCACCTCACGACGTGGCAGACGCGCGGCCCGCCGCGCCAGTGCGGCCTGGAGCCGCGGCCAGTCGCCGTCCTCGACGAACTCCGCCACGCCGGCCACCGCGTCGGAGATGGCCTCCGGCGCGTCGCCCCGCCACCAGGCTTCTGCCGGCCGCGGCAGCAGCGGCTCGAAGCGCGCCGGCACATGGGAGAAGGCAACGCGTGCCGACGGCGACGCCGGCCACTCGTTTGCGCCTTGCAAAGGGCTCCGATTGGGCAGATCCGAGCGTCCAAGGGCCAGCCCAGCCGGCCAGCGGCGTGCTGCGGCGGATCGCAGCGGGCGCCCGACCGACTCTTCGAGAGCGGCGTCCGGTACCGCCATGCGCCCGTCAGCCAGACGCAGGCGCAAGGCCGCCGCGACAAGACCGGCCCGGCAGCGCCGCCCGGCCTCGCCTTCGCCGCAGCCTTCGCGCCACAGTCGTTGGGCCAGCGCGAAGCGGTTGGCCCGCCTCACCGCGTTGTCGATGGCATAGGGCACGTCCACCCCACGCTCCGGCGGAATGCCGTAGAAGGAGCGCCCGCTCGCCGTCAGCAGCGCAGCGATTGCCGGGTTCGCATTCGTCTCGTCCCACAGCGCGCGGGAGAAGATCGGCGCGCCGTTCTGGTGGCAGGCAACGCAGATGTTGCGGTTGGCGTAGAAGACCTGCGGTCGCCCGCCGGGACGATAGTCCTTGACCAACTGGAACTCGAAACGTCCGGCCGCCTCGTTGTAGCTGATCACCTCCAGCACCGCCGACTTCTCCTGGTAGCCGATGTAGAGGCGGTCCTTCAGCAGGAAGGGCGAGCCTGCGGCCGGTGGCGAATCCACGCCGACGACCACCCGCGGGTAGTCGAAGTAATCCGGCGCCGCGGCGGTGCGCTGCAGGGAGCGCCCGAGCGGGATGAGTACGCGCTTCACCGGCGGCAGCGCGCTGGCCGGGTCCCGGGCCAGTTCGCGGTCGATGCGCGCCAGCAATTTTTCGAAGGGGAATGGCAAATCGTTCGCTCCGCTCTCCCCGGCGAACAATCGGTCGAACAGGGACTGGCCGAGCGGCGGCAGATGCTCACCGGGCTCGGCCGGATTCACAACCCAGGCCGCAGCCCCGCCGGTCTGCGGTGTATCAAGCGGCCCCGCCGCGACCATGTTTGCCGTGGCAGCAAGCAGCGAGCCCGCCAGGCGGGCGCACCATCGCACGGGGCCGTTCATCGCGGCGCTCCACGTCGCCGCCCCTCAACGCCCCGCCGACGCGAGGACCTTGCGCTGCTGGGTGCCCGGCCAGCAATCCTCCTGCATTGCGCCGGTCTTCAAGAAGGCCTCCTGCCCCTTGTCATCCATGTCCTTGTCGTAGAGCGTGAAGTTGAGCGCGAAGCCCTTGTCCAAGTAGGCACGGCCCAGGTAGAAGCCCGGCCGGATCATGCGGATCTCGTCGCGCACCCGCAGCCCGCGCCGGCCGGCGAGGAAGTCCGGGTTCTCCTGGTAGCCGGGGATCTCGTCGGTGAAAAAGTAGTCAATGATGATCGACTCCCGCCGCGCATCCAGCAGGCTCTGCCCGCAGTACAGCTTGGCGGGGAACAGCAGCCAGGTCTGCTTGCCGTTGAAGTCCATCTTCTTCGGCTCGCCCTGCACCAAGCCGATCTTCTTCAGCACGGCCAGATCCTCAATGCGGTTACGCAGGATTCGCTCCTGGCGGTAGAAGACCTTGCCACGCCACAGGGCCTCGCCGACGTCTTCCAGTACCAGCCCTTTCAGATTCAACGCAGTGCCGGCAAAGCCACCGACGATTTCCGACAGGCGGAATTTGCCGCTGCTCCCCTTTGGCAGCAGGATGCGGCCGTCGAAGGCGCCGTCGGGAATCGGCCCAGCGGTCAGGCGGGCGTAGATCTGGTCGAGCTGCTCCTGGTCCAGCGTGGCCAGGTAGTCAGGCGTCAGCTTGGCCAGCTCGGCGGTGGGGATCGGGTAGAGGTAATCGACCTGGGCCATATCCAGCTTGGAGGAATAACTCTTGTCGTAGGGCGCGAACGGGATGTTCGGCACCTCCACCTTCTTGCTGCAAGCACTCAAGCTCAGCACGGCGGCGACGGACACAAGAGCGACGGCGGAAGCGGTTTTCATGGCGTCGCTCCTCTCACAAGGTGGCCAGGAAGGCGGTGACGGCCTTCTTGTCCGTTTCGCTCAGATCCTCTCCGAAGCGATGGCCTTCGTTCTCGACAAGCTGGTCGCAGGTCACGTAGTTGGCAGCCAGGAAGTCCCGCTTCTCGCGCAGGATCTCCACGAAGCGCGCCGGGTTTTTCAATACATCATCGGCGATCGCCTGCAGGGTCGGGACCAGATCCTTCTTGCCGGCCGCCTCCAGCCGGGCCGGGTCGCGCTTGGCGAGGAAGAGGTCGCCGATCAGCTGCTTGTGCATCAGGCCGTTGAGGAAGCCGGCGCTGGCCCCCATCGGAATACGCGCCTGGCCGAAGCCGCCCAGCGGTTTTTCGGTCTTGCCTTCCAGCGGCCTAATGCCCACATCGACGATCAGGTCGGCGTTGGTCAGCGTCACCTTGCGGCCCCGCTCCTTCGGGTGCAGCAGCTCGAACATGGAGCGCTTGTAGAGATCGAGGCGCCCTTCCACGCTCGGGTCGTAGCGCACGCAGGCGGGCTGTTCGGCCAGCAGTTTGTTGTCCGGCCCGGCGTAGCGCGCGCGGTGGAAGTCGTTGTCCTTGTTGGCCGGGTTGCCGCACACCTCGGGCCCGATGGCGTTGTTGTGCATGAAGGGCGCGGTGGCCCACACATTCACCAGCGAGATGTTGCGCATATAGCCACGGCCGCCGTTCTTCAGGTCTTCCCGCTGGGGCAGATCGGCCACCGGCGGCCGGCCGCGCAGGGTTTCCGATGCGTACTCCTGATAAAGATGACCGGCCATGTGGTTTGAGTGCAGCGCGCGGCACGGGAAGGTGCCGACCTCGGTCACCGGCGTGGCCTGGTCGTTACCGAGGAAGTCGGCGCGAACCTTGCGCGGATGCGCATCATTGGTGGCCGCGAAGTCCCTGCTCTTGAACGGCCCGCCGTCCGCTTCGGGAACGCTGGAATGACAGCGCGCGCAGTTCTCGGCGAACACCGTCTGACCGCGGGCCACAGCGCCTTTGCCGAATTCCTTCTCCAGGTCGGCGGTCAGGTCGGCGCGGGTATACGTGGACGTGGCGCCTGGGCTCTTCAGCTTGCGTGCGTTGGCGCGGGCCGCGAAGAGATCCATTTCATCCGACTCGGCCGACGTGAAGAAATCCAATACGTTCTGCAGGCGGTCCTCCACCGCCCGGAAGTTGGGGCAATCGCGCCGGCACTGGCCGATGTTGAACGGCGTCTGGCCAAAGCCACGCTGCTCGGGGTCCACCTGGCGCATGTCGCTGAAGTGATTGACCCAGCACTGTTCCGAGCAGGAGCCGATGTTGAAATAGACCCGCTGGATTGCCTCCAGCGCGCCGATGGAGTCCTCCCCGCCCTTCAGGATGTGATGCACACCGGGCAACACCACCTTCTGCCCGCCCAGATGTACGGTGGTCGTGTCGTCCTTGCGGGTAGAGAACTGCCAGCACTTGCCCTGCCGGCCGGGCTCGCACCAGCACTTGGACTCGTCCTTCTCCACGCCGCAGTCACCCACCTTGCGCCACTTGGTGATGGTGTCGCCCTTGAACACCGGGCGCTGGGCCACGTTGATCAGCGCGTTGATGGTACCCGGGTTGTTCACCTGGTCGTGGGAGATCGCCGAGGTGTCCGTCACCCCCGGCCGCGCGTGGGCGAACATCTGGTATTCCAGCGCCGACTTCGGCATGCCCGAGCCGAGCAGTTCGGACATGCGGGTGTACTGGTTGCCGATCAGACCCTTGATGTTCTCCCACTTGGGATGGGCCGGATCGTCCGGTGGGTTGAGGGGATCGAAGGCGATATGGCAGGAGCCGCAGGAAGTGCCGATCAGGAAAGGCGGCTCAACGGACGCGTCGGCCAGCTTGCTGACCCGGCTATCCGACTCGATGCCGGTGGTCGCATCCATCTTGCGATCGAAGCCAGCCCAGCTGCCAACGCCGCCGTTGACGGCCTTCCACTTGGCCGCATCGAAGCGCGGGTTGGGAAACTTGCGGATGCCCAGTGCGCCGGTCGAGGTGCCGAACTTCAGGTCGCAGGCACTGTGGCGCTGGTCGAGGGTGCCGCTCTTGGTGTGCGGGTCATCCGGGTCGAGGGCCGCGTCCTTCAGGCCGCAGGCCGGATCCACGTAACCGGGCTTGCCGACGTGCTTGAGCAGTACGTCGTCGCCGGGACACCAGTCGAAACCGTAGGTTTCGTCCATCGACTTGGCCGGGCAGTTGGCGTCGCCCGGCTTGCAGCAGGCCGGATCGTTGATGATGCCCCAGGCCCAGAAGCGGTCGTCACGCTGGTCGGTGCGCAGCACCCGAAACCAGTCCACCAGCACTCCGATGCGCTGCTGGAAGGTGTAGGTGTGGAAACGGTCGTTGCCGGCGGTGGCCTTGAACCAGATCAGGCGGCCGACGCATTCGGACTCGTTGAGCCCCTCGCGGGCACAGGATTCCCGGTACGGCGCATCCTGATCCACGCTGCCCGCATCGGGTTGCGGGGTTGCCGCAACAGGAGGTGCAGCGGGAGGGGGATTGTCCGCATGGGCCTGCTGCCAGCCGGTCTCGAAAACCGGGGCGCGGGATGCAAGATAAAAACCGCCGAGAACAGCCACGACAGCCGCGAACGCGGCCACATATGCGCGCTTCATGGATGCGTCTCCTTCCCTGAAGGGAGCATGGCCGGCGCTCATGGTGGCCGCGGATGGGAGCTAGCGCCCCTGAAGCGGATGCGTGTTCTCTCTGTCGGGGCCGGTCATGATGGTGTTATAGCAGAGTTCCCGAGAGCGGCAATCCGCGTGCGATTGACGCTCACGGCAGGCTTTGATCCCAGTACGGCACGGGGCCGATGCGCTCAGCAAGGTAGTCCGCCAGCGCACGTACCCGGCTGGGTACATAGCGGTTACTCGGGAAGACCGCATAAATCCCCAGCTCGGGCCCCGGGAAGTCCACCAGAATGCGCGTCAGCAAGCCGGCCTGGATCGCCGGCGCGGCGATGAAGCTCGGCTGGCGGCAGATGCCGAGGCCGCGCTGGGCCATGTCCACCAGCGCATCGCCGCTGTTGGCCTGCAGGCGGCAACGCACCGGCACCCAGGTCAACTCCTCGTCCACCAGATAAGGCCAGCTGACTTTGGCTGTGCCGGTGTAACCGAGGCACTGGTGGGCCAGCAGATCGTCCGGCTTCTGCGGGCAGCCGTGCCGCTCCAGGTAGGCCGGCGAAGCCAGCGTGACCATCCGCGCCACCGACAGGCGGCGGGCCACCTGGGTCGGATCGAGTTGCGTGGTGATGCGGATGGCCAGATCGAGGCCGCTCTCGATGAGGTTCACCTGGCGGTCGTCGAAGTCCATGTCCAGGCTGACCTCCGGGTAGGTGGTGACGAAATCGGCAACCAGGGGCACCAGGTGGCGCACGCCGAAACTCATCGGCACACTGATGCGGATCGGCCCGCGCGGGCGGCGGTCGCCACCGGCCAGGTCGCTTTCTGCGACGCCGACCAGATCGAGGATCTCCCGGCTACGTTCCAGGTAGGCCAGCCCCGCCGAGGTGAGCTTGAGGCTGCGCGTGCTGCGGGCGATCAACTTGACACCCAGGTGGGCCTCCAGCGCCGCTATCTGGCGTGTTACCGCCGAACGGGCCAGGCCCAGGTGATCGGCGGCGGCCGTAAAGCTGCCGGCCTCGGCCACGCGGACGAACACCTCCATCGCATGCAGACGATCCATTATTTCAAATCATGCAACAAACATTTCACCATTAAAGGCTATTTCCGTTCCAATCGGAAGCATAAAGTTCGCTCCACAAACCAACACCCAACAAGAGAGAACTGCCGTGATCCTCGTCAGCGGCGCCAATGGCCGATTCGGCCGGCGCATCGTCCAGCACCTCATCGCCCGCTCCCCGGCCCCCGTGGCCGGCCGGCTGGCGGTGAGCGTCCGCGAGCCCGCCCGGGCCGCCGACCTGGCGAGCCGCGGCGTGGAGATCCGCCATGGGGACTTCGACCAGCCGGCCACGCTCGCCGACGCCTTCGCCGGCATCGAGCGGCTGATCCTGACCACCACCGACGGCCCGCGGCTGCAGCGCATCGCGCGCCACCGCCAGGCCATCGCAGCCGCCCGCGACGCCGGCGTGCAGCACGTCTTCTACGTCAGCCTGCTCGACGTGGCCGCCGATTCGCCGGCCGAATGCGCCGCGGTGCACCGGGAGGCCGAAAACGCGCTGGCCGACAGTGGCCTCGCCCACACGGTGCTGCGCAACACGCTGTACGCCGACGACCTTCCCCAGTTGGCCGGACCGGCGCTGAACGACGGCATCCTGGCGCTGCCGGCCGGCGAAGGAATCGTCAGCCTGGTGTCCCGCGACGAGCTGGCCCAGGCGATGGCCGCCGCCGCCCTCGCCCCGCGCCTGGAGAAGCATGTGTATGAACTCACCGGCCAGGTCGCCAGCGGCTACGCGGCAATCGCCGGCAAGATCGCCCGGGTCGGCGGCCAGCCGCTACGCTACGCGGCGATCGCCGAAGCAGATTACGTCGCCGCCCAGCAGCAGGCCGGTCTGCCCGCGTGGCAGGCCAGCGCCCTCGGCAGTCTGTTCCGCGCCGTCGCCGAAGGGCGCTTCGCACGTACCAGCAACGATTTCGCGGCCCTGGTCGGCCACCCGCCCAAGTCCCTCGATTGCATGATCCACGAATACTTCACCCCGAGGAGCGTCTCATGACCGCCCGCCAACCCGTCCTCTTCGTGTCCCACGGCGCGCCCGATGTGCTGCTCAACCCGGGTGCCACAGTCCACCTGTGGGAACGCCTCGGCGCCGACCTCCCGCGCCCCCGCGCGGTACTGGTGATCTCAGCCCACTGGGCGGCCCGCCAACCGACCGTCAGCACCGCGGCGACACCGGAAACCATTCACGACTTCGGCGGTTTCCCGCCGGCCCTGTACGCGATGGAGTACCCGGCCCCAGGTGCGCCGGATGTGGCCGCGCGGGTCCGCGAACTCCTCGCTGGCGCCGGCCTGCCGATCGAAGAAGTGCCCGACCGTGGCCTCGACCACGGCGCCTGGATTCCTCTGAAAGCCATGTACCCCCAGGCCGACATCCCGGTCGTCCAGCTGGCGCTGCAACCCTACGCCGGCACCGACTGGCACCGCCGCCTCGGCGTCGCGCTGCGCCCGCTGCGCGACGAAGGCGTTCTTATCCTCGCCTCCGGCGCGGTGACCCACAACTTCGGCTGGCTCACCTGGGGCACCAACAGCCAACCCGTTCCCCAGGCACGGATCTTCTCCGACTGGCTCGGCGAAGCCCTGTCCCGCGACGACCGGCCGGCCCTGCTGGACTACCGCCGCGTCGCCCCTCACGGCGCCGACGCCCATCCCAGCGAAGAGCACCTGCTGCCGCTGTTCGTCGCCCTCGGGGCCGCCGAAAAGGACGAAATCCCCCTCCGCCTGGAACCGGAATACACCTACGGCGGTCTGGCGATGGACGCTTACCTGTGGCAAACAGGCAGCGCGTCCCCTTTCCGCACGGAGCAATAAAAATGAACAAACCCACCGAACGCTATACCGGCCCCGCCATCGCGGCCCACTGGCTGATCGCCATCCTGATCCTGGCGGCCTTCCCCCTGGGTCTCTACATGCACGAGCTGACCCTGTCGCCCACCAAGCTCAAGCTGTACTCGTATCACAAGTGGATCGGCATGACCGTGCTGCTGCTGTTCGTGCCGCGCATCCTGTGGCGCCTCACCCACCGTCCGCCGGCAGCGCTACCGATGCCCGCCTGGCAGCACAAGATCGCCGAAGGCACCCATCACCTGCTGTACCTGCTGATGTTCCTGGTGCCGCTGTCCGGCTGGCTGATGAGCTCGGCCAAGGGCTTCCAGGTGGTCTACTTCGGCGTGCTGCCGATCCCCGACCTGATCGGTAAGGACAAGGAGCTGGGTGAACTGCTCGAGGAGATGCACGAAGTGCTCAGCTGGTCGCTGATTTCCCTGGTCGGTCTGCACCTGGCGGGCGCCCTCAAGCACCACATCATCGACAAGGACAGCACCCTGCGCCGCATGCTGCCCTTCGGCAAATAAGCCACAAGCCGCCCCAAACACAAGGAGAGACCTCATGAAGATCAATCACATCGCCCTGTCCGCCGCCGCCCTGCTGCTGGCCGGCGCCGCCGACGCCGTCGAGTTCAAGCAGGTGGATGCCGCCAAAAGCAGCCTCGCCTTCACGTCCAAGCAGATGGGCGTGCCGGTGCCCGGCAGCTTCAAGAAGTTCAACGCCCAGCTGGCCTTCGACCCGGCCAAGCCGACCGCCGCCAGCACCACGCTGGAGATCGACCTAGCCAGCATCGACGCCGGCTCCAAGGACGCCAACGACGAAGTGGTCGGCAAGCAGTGGTTCAACGTGAAGGCCTTCCCGACCGCCAAGTTCGTATCCACCGGTGTGAAGGCCCTCGGCGGCAACCGCTTCGAGGCCATCGGCAAGATGACCATCAAGGGCCAGACCCGCGACGTCACCGCCCCCTTCACCTTCAAGCAGGACGGCGCCAACGGCGTCTTCGACGGCGGCTTCGTGCTCAAGCGCATGGACTTCAACATCGGCGAAGGCCCGTGGGCCGACGTCAGCGCCGTCGCCAATGAAATCGAGATCAAGTTCCACGTCGTGGCTGCCCCGGTGGCCGTGGCCAAGAAGTAATCCCCAACCCCAAACCTCAACGTAAAACGGAGATTCAGCATGAAGAAACTCATCACCTTGGCCATCGCCGCCACCCTGTCGTCCGCCGCCTTCGCCGCGCCGGAAACCTACACCATCGAAGGCACCCACACTTACCCGCGCTTCGAGTACAGCCACTTCGGCTACTCCACCCAGCTGTCCCGCTTCGACAAGACCAGCGGCACCATCACCCTGGACAAGGCCGCCAAGACCGGCTCTGTCGACGTGACCATCGACGCCACCTCGGTGGATTCCGGCTACCCGCTGTTCAACAGCCACCTGCAGGGTGAGGACTTCTTCGACACCGCCAAGTACCCGACCATCACCTACAAGTCCACCAAGGTGAACTTCGACGGTGACAAGCCGGCCACCATCGAAGGCAACCTGACCGTCAAGGGCATCACCAAGCCGGTGACCCTGACCGTCACCTCCTTCCACTGCATGGACCACCCGATGCTGAAGAAGCCGGCCTGTGGCGCCAACGCCACCGCCACCATCAAGCGCACCGAGTTCAACGCCGGCAAGTACGCGCCCTACGTGGGCGACGAGGTCAAGCTGACCATCGCCGTCGAAGCCTACAAGCCGTAAACTTTTCGGGGGCGCGCCTGCACCTCCCGCCGGACGGATGGGCATATCTTTCAAGATGTGCCCATTTTGGGCGAATTTTGACCACACCCCGCCGTACGGTCCGTATAATTACGGCTTAGCGTTCAACACGCCGAGCGACATCGCCCCAACCGGCGATTTTCCGGATTGATCTGTTTTTGTCCCAGCTTCGTCGAGCATCCGGCACACCCTGCCATCACTGCATCGGCCACCTTTCCTTCCCGCAGATCCTGTCCGCCCGAGCAGGCCGCAGAGCCCGCTCGTGCCCGCATGTTGAGCATCGATTCCTGCCTTCCGGAGGACACGCGAACCCATGCGCAGTGAAGCTCTAAGAATGCCGGCGATAGATGCCCTCAAGGCCATCGCCTGTGTATTGATCGTGCTGCACCACCTGGCCTTTTACGGGCCGATGGCCGATGTAGCCAAACCCCTGATGCCTACGCTGATCGAAGGCCTGGACGTCTATGCCCGCATGGCGGTGCAGATCTTCCTGGTCGTCTCCGGTTTCCTGTTCGCATCCAAGTTCGCCCCTGCCGGACTGCCGACGCCAATAGTGCCGCTGTACGCGCTGCTGCAGCGCTATACCCGCCTCGTTGTCCCTTACTCCGCCGCGCTGCTGATCGCCATCTGCTGTTCGGCGCTGGCCGGCCTGGTGATGGACCACCACTCCATCTCGTCGGCCCCCGACCTGCCCCGCCTGCTGGCCCACGTGCTGCTGCTGCACGACCTGCTCGACCAGGAAGCCCTGTCGGCCGGCGTGTGGTACGTGGCCATCGACTTCCAGCTCTTCGCGCTGGGCATCCTGCTGCTGTGGCTGCCGACCCAGCTGGCCCACCGCCAGCCGGCCCTGCGCGCCGCCGCGCCGCTGCTGATCGGCGGCATGACCATCGCGTCCCTGTTCTACTTCAACCGCGATGCCTGGTGGGACGAGAGCGCGTTCTACTTCTTCGGCGCCTTCGGCATGGGCATCCTGGCCTGGTGGGCCTCCGGCCGCGAACGTGCCGGCCGCTGGCTGGCCCTGCTGGCGCTGCTGGCCATCGCCGCGTTGAGCGTGGACTTCCGCGGCCGTATCGCGATTGCCGGCACCGTCGCGGTCTTCCTCGGCCTGGCGCGGTGGACCCACGTACTGCACACCATGCCGCTGCCGGCCCCGCTGGCGCGCCTGAGCCGCATTTCCTATTCCGTGTTCCTGGTCCATTTCCCGCTGTGCCTGCTGGTCAATGCGGCCATCACCTACTTCTTCCCGACCAACCCGGTCATCAACGCGGCCGGGCTGCTGGTCGCGCTGTCCGTCAGCATCGCCGGCGGATCGGTGTTCTATCGCTGGGTCGAGAGCTATCCCTTCCCGACCCGCATGCGCCTGCTGTTCCCGGCTGGCGTCGTGGCCAGCGGCTGGCTGACCGCCCTCGCGGCCGCCAACCTGACGAACTGATCTTCGTCCGTTCCACACCCCGCCCGGCGGCGCGATCCGCTGCCGGGCACGCCTTCTCCGCCCCCCGCAGCACGTCCCGTCGCCTCAGCCCGGCGCCAGCAGCGCTGCCTCGTCGACCTCGTCGATGCACTCCGCTTGCATGAAGCGCAGCGCGTAATCCCGATACACCCCCGCTTGCACGAACAGTGCGAACAGTTCCGCGTCGATGTGCGCCGCGTCACGCATGCGCGCCATGATCGCCATTGCCTCCGACAGGCGCTTGCCGCGCTTGTAGGGGCGGTCCACCGCGGTCAGCGCCTCGAAGATGTCGGCGATCGCGATCATCCTAGCCACCGGGCTCATCTCGTCGCGGCGCAGGCCGCGCGGGTAGCCGGTGCCGTCCATCTTTTCGTGGTGCCCGCCGGCAAGCTCCGGCACCGCCTTCAAGTGTCGCGGGAAAGGCAGCGCGGCGAGCATGCGGATGGTCTGCACGATGTGCTCGTTGATCTTGTAGCGATCCTCGTCGGTAAGGGTTCCCCGCGCCACCGACAGGTTGACCAGTTCCCCACGGTTGTAGAGCAGCTCCGGCACCGCCATACGGAAGCCCCACGGGTTGTCCGCCGCAATGCGCTCCTCCGGCCTGCGCTCGATACGGTGCTCGGGCTTGTCGGCAAGCAGCGCCTCCTGAACCGGCAGGCTTGCAACCGGCTTGCGGCGGCGCTCGTCCTCGGAGACGCCGAGCCGGTCGTCGAGGGTCCGCAGCCAGGTCCGCCCGGCGATCTGGCGCAGGCGCTCGACGCGCTCCGGCGCCATCGCCTCGCCACCCTCATTGCACGACGCCACGAAGGCGAACTCCTCGTCGAGCCGGGCCCACTCTTCGGCCAGCCGTGCCCGGGCTTCGACGGCATCCGCCCCGTCGGCGATGGCCCGCCAGCAGACCACCTCCGCATCGCGCTTGAGCACCTCGAAGCGCATTCGCACCTCGTGGATGCGGTCGTAGATCGTCTCCAGTTTGGTGGCCTTGTCCACCACGTATTCCGGTGTGGTCACTTTGCCGCAATCGTGCAGCCAGGCCGCGATGTGCACCGCCTCCCACTCCTCGTCGTTGAGGCTGAAATCGCGGTACGGCCCGTCGGTCGCAGCGCAGGCCGCCCGCGCCAGCATCTTCGACAGCACCGGCACCCGCGCGCAGTGGCCGCCGGTGTAAGGACTCTTGGCGTCGATGGCGCCAGCCAGCAGGCGGACGAAGGATTCGAACATTTGCTTCTGGGCGTGGATCAGGCCGCGTGTCTCGACGGACACCGCCGCCGAACCGGACAGCGCCTCGACGAAATGCACCAGTTCCGGATCCGGCGCCTGCGCAAACCACAGCACCAGCAGGCCCAGGCGCTGCTGCTTGCGGTCGAGCAGCGGCACCGCCAGATAGGCCAGCGTGCTCTCTCCGATGGCTTCGCACAGGCCGGTACA
This sequence comes from Zoogloea sp. JDB1, assembly GCF_056724025.1. Taxonomy (NCBI): domain Bacteria; kingdom Pseudomonadati; phylum Pseudomonadota; class Betaproteobacteria; order Rhodocyclales; family Zoogloeaceae; genus Zoogloea; species Zoogloea sp. JDB1. Next base: position 2,237,134 of record NZ_CM161496.1, on the reverse strand, counting down.
GCAGCGCCCGGTACCGTGCCCGGAACGCAGTTCGCCGACGGCGGAGCGCGCGCCTGCTGGCACCAGCTCGGCCATCGCCTCGCCCGGCGGGGCGACAGGCATCGGTAAGCTGTTACCGTCGGCACCGCGCAAGGCCACCGCATCCAGGCCGTCACTGCCGTCACCGTCCCGCGCCAGGTAGAGCACTCCGGCCCGCGCGCCAACCACCGCCAATGTCTCGTCCACCAGGCGCGGCAGCAGACGATCGAAGTCGGCCTCTTCGGCGATCAGCGAAGCGATGTCGAGGAAGCGCCGCACCGCCCCCTTCATCGCGCCCAGGTCCGCCGCCAGATCGTCCACCTCGCGCACCACGGAGCGGGTCTTCACCGCACCGGCAAAGTCGAAACGCCGGATCGCCGCCGTCTCCCCGGCCAGTTCGCGGATCGGCCGTGCCACCAGGCGGGCCGTCCAGTAGGTCAGCGGCAAGGCCAGCAGCACGACGATCAAGGTCGCCACGATGGAGCTATCGCGAATGGCGCGCGCTTCAACCAACAACTCTTCGTCAGGGATCGCCACGCCGAGATAAATCGGTCGCCCACCCTGCATGGAAAGGCGCGCCACCGCCCCGTGCCAGCTGCGCCCACCCGACTCGAAGGCGGTCAGCGGCATCTCGCCAGCCCCGTCGAGCGCCGGCAAGCGGGCTGCCAGTCCAGCCAACCCGCCGCCGTCCAGCGCGGACAGCAGCGGCCGCTCGACCGTGCCGCCGACCGCACGGGGCTGCCAGCCCGGCTCCGAGTAAGCGATGACCCGCTTGTCCTCATCGAACAGCACCAGATGGGAGCCCGACGTGATGCGCTGGCGGCGCAGCGTGTCGTCCAATGTGGCCAGGCGGATGTCGGCCCCCACCACCGCGCGGCCGGACTCGGTACGGCGGGCCAGCGTCACGCCGAGCTTACCGGTGGCCGCAAACAGATAGGGCGCGGTCAGCACCGAGTCGCGGCCGCCCATGGCCTGCGTATACCAGCCGCGCCGGCGCGGATCGTAATTGCTCGGGTATTCCGGGCGGTCCCGCAGCTTCAGCTCGACCAGCGCTTCGTCGAGGAAGATGAAGCGGCCATCCTGCCCGGTGATGCTCTGGATCACATAGGCGGCCCCCGGAGGTGCGCCGAGCTGGCGCCGGTCCTCGTCGCTGGTGAAGCGCATCAGCAGGAAGAAGTCGCCCGTTGCGTAGCCGACGTAAAAGGCTCTCACCGATGGCGTAGCCAGCAGCGCCTCCTGCAGGACCGCCAGGCTCTCGCGCCGCCCGGCCAAGGTGCCGGCCCGCACCAGCGGCTGCAGCGCCAGCAGGCGCAGGCTGGCGTTGACGGGCTGCAGCAAACGCTCCGTATCCCCCACCGTCTGCTGCGAAATACGCCCCAGCAGATCGCCGGCAGCCCGCTCGAGCATCTGCGCGCTACGCGTGTAGGACAGCCAGGCGATGCTGCCGCCGGCGAGCAGCACCAGCACGAAGAACAGCGTCGAAATGTGGATATGCAGCGGCCAGCGGAAATGACGTGCCGGCCTTGAGGGTGAGGTTTCGGCCGCCATCGGAATGCTCCCTTTCCGCTAGTGTCCGGCGAGGGCGCGCCGGTATTCGCCCGGCCGCGCGCCGGTCCATTTCTTGAACGCCCGGTGAAACGCACTGGCCTCGGCGAAGCCCAGCTCCAGCGCGATGTCGAGCACCGACTTGTCCGAATGGCTGAGCTGGCTGATCGCCAGGTCGAGGCGCAGATCGTCCTTGATCGACTGGTAGGACTGCCCTTCATCCAGCAAGTGCCGGCGCAGCGTGGACACCGAGAAATGCAGCTGCTGGGCCAGGGTCTCGAAATCCGGCCAGGCATCCGGCGGCATCCGCCGCAGGCGGCGCCGGATGCGCGCCACCAGCCCTTCGCTGTTGCGGTACTTGACCAGGAAGTTGGCCGGCGCGCTGCGCAGGAACAGCTTCATCGTGCGCTCGTTCTGCACGTTGGGCATGTCGAGGAATTCGGCCGGGAAGACGATCTCGGTGCGCACGCCACCGAAACCCAGGTCTGGTGAGAACAGTACCCGCCACTCGGCGCTGAAATCAGGCTCGTCACAACGGAAGCGCGCGTGGCCCAGCGGAATGCGCCGCCCGATCAGCCAGCAGGCCAGGCCGTGCAGGATGATCAGGAAGGTGCCGTAGGCGAAGGCCCGCCGCGGCTCGGCCTGGCGGTCGATGATCTCGACGCGGGCCGTCTCGCCGTCGCGGACGAGTACGCCCTCCAGGTCGTCGAGGAGCAGGCGGAAGAAGCGCAGCGCCCGGCGCAGCGCCCGTTCCAGCGTGTCGCAGTGGATCACGCTGTGGCACAGCAGCGTGAAGCTGCCGGCCTTCATGCGGTGGGAGTCCATGCCGAAGAACTCGTCGTCCAACGCCTGGGCGATGAGATGCCACAGCACCGCGAAGTGCTCCGACGACACCCGCGCCTGGGGCGCGTTGAGGAGTTCCGGCGAGATGCCGGCCTGGTTCAGCAGCGCATCCGCGTCAAAACCGCGGGCGCGAACTTCCACCAGCGCTTCATGGACGAAGCCGATGGAGATCGTGCCCTTGTCGGACGTGGGTTCGCTCATGGAAGTCCGGCCGGAAACAGGAACAGGGAAAGGGTTCGGGACGCTGGCCCGGAAGCGCGCCCCCGACGGGCTGCCGAAACCACGCCTCGCCGCGCCACACGGGGCTTTGCGCCCCTTCGATGTGGCAAATTCTATCATCCACATTGAGCGTTTTAGGCATGGAGCCCGCAAGCGCTTGTGCCTAGACTGCGCCCCACATCGTGCCCGCCCCGGCGGGTCATTCAGCCGACAGCAACGAGGAGAGAGATAGATGGAAATCCAGAACAACGTATTCGTGGTGACCGGTGGCGGCTCGGGCCTGGGTGCCGCAACCGCGCAGATGATCGTCGCCAAGGGCGGCAAGGTCGTGCTGGCCGATGTGAACAAGGAAGCCGGCGAAGCCAAGGCCCGCGAGCTGGGCGCCAACGCCCGCTTCGTCGCCACCGACGTGACCGGTGAGGACAGCGCCAAGGCTGCCTTCGCCGCGGCCGTCGAGCTGGGCACCCTGCGCGGCCTGGTGAACTGTGCCGGCATCGCCCCGGCCGAGAAGGTCGTCGGCAAGGAAGGCGCCCACAAGCTGGAGTCCTTCGCCCGCACCATCAACATCAACCTGATCGGCACCTTCAACATGACCCGCCTGGCTGCGGAGATCATGAGCAAGAACGAACCCAACGCCGGCGGCGAGCGCGGCGTGATCGTCAGCACCGCCTCGGTGGCCGCTTTCGACGGCCAGCTCGGCCAGGCCGCCTACGCCGCGTCCAAGGGCGGCGTGGTCGCCATGACGCTGCCTATCGCCCGCGAGCTGTCCCGCACCGGCATCCGCGTGATGACCATCGCCCCCGGCATCATGGAAACCCCGATGCTGCTCGGCATGCCCGCCGAAGTGCAGGAAGCCCTCGGCAAGATGGTTCCCTTCCCCTCCCGCATGGGCAAGCCGGCCGAGTACGCCGCGCTGGTGGAACACATCTTCAGCAACAGCTACCTGAACGGCGAAGTCATCCGCCTCGACGGCGCCATCCGCATGGCCGCCAAGTAAGCCCCTCCCTCACCGAATTCGCGAAAGGCCACATACCATGAGCACCAACGATCCCGTCGTCATCGTCTCTGCCGCCCGCACCCCGATGGGCGGTTTCCAGGGCGACTTCGCCAGCCTCACCGCCGCCCAGCTGGGCAGCGCCGCCATCAAGGCCGCCGTCGAACGCGCCGGCATCTCCGCCGAAGCCGTCGAAGAAGTGATCTTCGGCTGCGTGCTGCCCGCGGGCCAGGGCCAGGCCCCGGCCCGCCAGGCCGCCCTCGGCGCCGGCCTGCCGCTGTCCACCGGCTGTACCACCGTCAACAAGATGTGCGGCTCCGGCATGAAGGCCACCATGCTCGCCCACGACCTGCTGCTGGCCGGCACCAACGAGGTGATGATCGCCGGCGGCATGGAGTCCATGACCAACGCCCCCTACCTGCTGCCCAAGGCCCGCGGCGGCTACCGCCTCGGCCACGGCCAGGTCATGGACCACATGTTCCTGGACGGCCTTGAAGATGCCTACGAGAAGGGCCGCCTGATGGGCACCTTCGCCGAGGACTGTGCCGGCAACTACGGCTTCACCCGTGAAGCGCAGGACGCCTACGCCATCGCGTCGACGACCCGGGCCCAGGCCGCCATCAAGGACGGCTCCTTCGAATGGGAAATCACCCCCGTTACCGTCGCCGGCCGCAAGGGCGACGTGACCATCACCAGCGACGAGCAGCCGCCGAAGGCCAACATCGACAAGATCCCCAGCCTGAAGCCGGCCTTCCGCAAGGACGGCACCGTGACCCCGGCCAACTCCAGCTCCATCTCCGACGGCGCCGCCGCGCTGGTGCTGATGCGCGCCTCAACCGCCGCTGCCAAAGGCCTCCAGCCGATCGCCAGGATCGTCGGTCACAGCACCCACGCCCACCAGCCCAGCCTGTTCGCCACCGCCCCGGTCGGCGCCATGCAGAAACTGCTCGCCAAGACCGGCTGGACCACCGCCGACGTGGACCTGTGGGAGATCAACGAAGCCTTCGCCGTCGTCACCATGGCAGCCATCCATGATCTGAAGCTGGACCACGCCAAGGTCAACATCCATGGCGGTGCCTGCGCCCTCGGCCACCCGATCGGCGCCTCCGGCGCCCGTATCATCGCCACCCTCCTCGGCGCCCTCAAGAAGACCGGCGGCAAGCGTGGCATCGCCAGCCTGTGCATCGGCGGCGGCGAAGCAACCGCCCTGGCCGTCGAGATGCTGTAAGGAAAGGACACCCACGATGATCCTCACCCAAGAACAGGAAATGATCCGCGACTCCATGCGTGCCTTTGCGCAGGAGCGCCTCGCCCCCTTCGCCGCCGAATGGGACAAGAGCCACACCTTCCCCGCCCAGGCCCTCAAGGAACTCGGCGAACTCGGCGCGCTGGGCATGGTGGTGCCCGAGGAATGGGGCGGCGCCGGCATGGACTACATGAGCCTGGTGCTGACGCTCGAGGAGATCGCCGCTGGCGACGGCGCCACCTCGACCATCGTGTCGGTGCAGAACTCCCTGGCCTGTGGCATCACGCAGAAGTACGGCACCGATGCACAAAAGGAAGAATGGCTGAAGCCCCTCGCCCGCGGCGAGAAGCTCGGCTGCTTCTGCCTCACCGAGCCGCACACCGGCTCAGACGCGGCAGCCATCACCACCCGCGCCGACCGTGACGGCGACCACTTCGTGCTGAACGGCGTCAAGCAGTTCATCACCACCGGCAAGCACGCCCAGATGGCCATCGTCTTCGCAGTCACCGACAAGGCCGCCGGCAAGAAGGGCATCTCCTGCTTCCTGGTGCCGACCGCCACGCCCGGCTTCATCGTCGGGCGCACCGAGGACAAGATGGGCCAGCACGCCTCCGACACCGTGCAGATCATCCTCGAGAACTGCCGCGTGCCGGCCAGCGCCCTGCTCGGCAAGGAAGGCGAAGGCTACAAGATCGCCCTCTCCAATCTGGAAGCCGGCCGCATCGGCATCGCCGCGCAGAGCATCGGCATGGCCCGCGCCGCCTTCGAAGCTGCCGTACGCTACGCCAAGGAACGCGTGACCTTCGGCGTGCCGATCATCGAGCACCAGGCAGTCAACTTCAAGCTGGCCGACATGAACACCCTGCTCGACGCCGCCCGCCTGATGGTGTGGCGTGCCGCCCAGTTGAAGGACGCTGGCAAACCCTGCCTGAAGGAAGCCTCGATGGCCAAGATGTTCGCCTCCGAAGCCGCCGAGAAGATCGCCTCCGACGCCATCCAGATCCACGGCGGCGTCGGCTACACCAGCGACTTCCCGGTCGAGCGCATCTACCGCGACGTGCGCATCTGCCAGATCTACGAAGGCGCCAACGACATCCAGCGTCTGGTCATCGGCCGTTCCATCGCCGCCGAATAAAGCCAGGTCTTAACCCTCGACGGCCCCCGATCTCGTGCGGCCGGATCGCTCCCGTACTCGATTACGGCTGCGCTCCGCCTCCCGATCTCGGGGGCCGCGTTGCGATTGCTGCGCACCGTCATGCGCATGCCTGCACAAGACCCCATCAGGAAGGAGACAAGCGTGGGACCTCTCCACGGTGTGAAAGTGGTGGAATTCGCCGCCCTCGGCCCGGCCCCGATGGGCGCCATGATCCTGGCCGACCTGGGCGCCGAGGTGGTGCGCATCGAGCGCAAGCCCCCCCCCAATGCCAAGCCCGGCTTCGAGATCTTCGATCCGCAGCGGGACATCCTCAACCGCAGCCGCCGCGTCGTGCGCCTCGACCTCAAGAAGGCCGAGGGCCTGGACGCCGCGCGGCGCCTCGTCGCCGGTGCCGACATCCTGATCGAAGGCTTCCGCCCCGGCGTGATGGAGCGCCTCGGCCTCGGCCCCACCGAGAGCCTGGCCGCCAATCCGCGCCTCGTCTATGGACGCATGACCGGCTGGGGCCAATACGGGCCCCTGTCCCAGAGCGCCGGCCACGACATCAACTACCTGTCCCTGTCCGGCGCGCTGCACGCGATCGGCGAGGCCGGCGGCAAGCCGGTGGTACCGCTGAACCTGGTTGCCGACTGCGGCGGCGGCGCGATGCTGCTGGTGGTCGGCGTGCTCGCGGCCCTCACCGAGGCACGCAGCTCCGGCCACGGCCAGGTGGTGGACGCGGCGATGACCGACGGCTCGGCATTGCTGATGAGCATGATGTACACCCTCAAGGCCATGGGGCAGTGGTCGCAGCAACGCGGCACCAATCTGCTCGACGGCGGCGCGCCCTTCTACGACACCTACCGCTGCGCCGACGGCAAGTACATTTCCATCGGCCCCATCGAGCCCCAGTTCTACGCGCTGTTCCTGCAAAAGACCGGCATAGCCGATCCGGATTTCAGCCAGCAATGGGAACGCAGCCGCTGGCCGGAACTCAAGACGCGCCTTGCCACCCATCTGGCAAGTCGCAGCCGCGACGCCTGGTGCGCGCTGCTGGAAGGCAGCGATGCCTGCGTGGCGCCCGTTCTGGACATGGACGAAGCGCCCGAACACCCGCACAATCGGGCTCGCGGCACTTTCATCGAGGTCGGCGGCGTCGTGCAGCCGGCCCCGGCTCCACGCTTCAGCCGCAGCATTCCCGCGCAGCCCCGTCCGCCCGTCGTCGATGGCGCCGGCGAGGACGTGCTCGCCGACTGGGGTTTCACCCCGGCGGAGATCGACGGGCTGCGCACGGCGGGGGCACTCTAATAAAACAGCGACAACAGGAGAACCAAGTGGAATATCAGAACATTCTCGTCGAGACCCGTGGCAAGGTCGGCCTGATCACCCTCAACCGTCCGAAGGCCCTCAACGCCCTCAATGACGCGCTGGTGGACGAACTAGGCGTGGCCCTCAACGGCTTCGAAGCCGACGAGAACATCGGCTGTATCGTCATCACCGGCTCCGAAAAGGCCTTCGCGGCCGGCGCCGACATCACGATGATGGCCAACTTCAGCTACATGGACGCCTACAAGGGCGACTACATCACCCGCAACTGGGAACGCGTGAAGACCTGCCGCAAGCCGATCATCGCCGCGGTGGCCGGCTTCGCCCTCGGCGGCGGCTGCGAACTGGCGATGAGCTGCGACATGATCTTCGCCGCCGACACCGCCAAGTTCGGCCAGCCCGAAGTCAAGCTGGGCATCCTGCCCGGCGCCGGCGGCACCCAGCGCCTGCCCCGCGCCGTCGGCAAGGGCAAGGCCATGGACCTGTGCCTGACCGCCCGCATGATGGACGCGGCCGAAGCCGAGAAGTCCGGCCTCGTCGCCCGCGTGATCCCCGCCGACCAGCTGCTCGACGAGGCCCTCAAGGCCGCCGAGACCATCGCCGGCTACTCCCTGCCGGTGGTCATGATGATCAAGGAATCGGTGAACCGTTCCTTCGAGAGCAGCCTCAACGAAGGTCTGCTGTTCGAACGCCGCGTGTTCCATTCCGCCTTCGCGCTGGACGACCAGAAGGAAGGCATGGCCGCCTTCGTCGAGAAGCGCAAGCCGGAATTCAAGAACCAGTAAGCCTTGCCCTGAGTGGGGGTTGGAAGGGGGCTGCGGCCCCCTTCCAACCCCCTTTCTCATTGGCGCCTCCGGCTTCAAGGCCGGGCGGCCACATCAGCCTGGCAACAGCACGGGATCGCGGCGGCGTCTGGCGATCCGGCAACACCCCAGGACCACGGCTGTAAATCCCCCCGCCATTCCCAGCACCATCAAGGCCGTCTGCCCCTGATCGGGCGGCGCCGACACAGCCGACACCTCAAGTGCATCGACCACCGTCAGAAGTTCGGCGCGCCGGATCATCAGTTCGGTCTTCAGCCGTTCCAGCTCGGCACGGCCATGCCCCACCTCTCGCTGCGCCGCTCTCACGGCATTGCGCTGGATCGCGCTCCGTTGCGTCCTGATCTGCCGCTCCAGCACCGCAATGCGCCCGTTCAACTTCCGTAGTTGAGGATTGCGCCGGATCAGGGGAGGCGCAAAGGTCCGTTCCATATCGCGGATCTCGCCCCGCAGCTCGGCCACCCGATCGGCAATCAGCGTCAGCCTCGCGTCGTCCGCCCCCAGTCCATCGCGCTTGCCCGAGGCCAGCGCGGCCCGCATCTCCTGCAGACGCGCCTCGGCTTCGCCCAGCTCGGCCCCCGCCGCCTCCAGCGCGCCCGCCACCGCCCGGATGCGCGTCACCGCCTGGCCCTCTTCCCGGTACACATCCAGCACCGTATTCAGGACACGAGTCAGATACGCAGGGTCGGAGCCCATGGCCTGCAGCAGGATGATGCCGCTCGTGGGCAACATCTCGACCCGCAACAGCCCCTGCAAGCCGGACACGTCCGCAGACGTGCCGCCGCTCTCGCCCAGACGCACCGCCACCTTCTCCAGCAAGGCCCGGCTGGCGAGCTCCTCGACGGGATCGTTGAGCTGCTGCGGCCCCTGATCAGCGACGACCGGCAGCCTGACCCGTACAAGGGCCCGGTATTCGACGGGCTGCAGCGCGCGCCACACCCACCCCGACAGCAGTGCGAGCAGCAGGATCACCGGGACAAGAACAGATGGCCGGACACGCTGGCATGTCCGGGAGAAAGGCATCGCGTGTCGTTCAAACGCACAGCGCAGCGCAACGGGAAAAGGCATGGGCAGGTCACCGAAACAATCGCCGCCAAGCGATTCAAGGAACGGCGCCGGTCAGCCCGACCGTCATCGGAACAGGGCTGCAGACTCCGGATTCCATGACATTATCATCTCGCACCTCATGAGATAAACAGGCGCGTTGCCCAAAGCAGCCTGCGCCACTTTCCGCATGTTCCGCACAGCCGCGAATCCGACCCACCGTCTCCGCAGATCGATTCGCAAGCCCGCGTGAACGATTCGCAGCCTCGCAAATTCGATTCGCCACTCGGTGAATCGGATTCGCCGACATGCGGACTCGATTCGCGCCCTACAAGGATCAATCCACAAACCGGCGTGAAGAATCCACCCGGTTGCGAATCGAATTCACAGCCCGGCGGGAAAGATTCCACGCCACTCCAGACCCATCAAAATTTTCCCAAAAACATAACCACATGTAATATTTTGTTCACCCGATCGTCAACCGCCATCCATCCAGAGGAGCCACGATGAGCAGCGCCACCACCAGCCGCCTGTCCCCCCAACAGATCGAAGCCGACATCGACACCTACATCGCCTTGAAAGGCATTGGCAACTACACCCCGCACAACCCCCGCTACGCCCTCGCCACGGCCAGCGAGGCCCTCGTCCAGCTGCGCGCCGCCGACGAGGCCGCCATCCACGCCCAGAACACCCTCGCCGCCGCCCGCGACGCCCTCCTCGCCGCCCAGCAGAACTTTCACGAGATCATTCTCGGCGTCAAGAACGAAGTCCGCGTCCTCTTCGGCCCCGACTCCGACCAGCTCGCCGCCCTCGGTCTCAAGAAGAAATCCGACCGCAGCAAGCCCAAACGGGCGACCAAGAGCACCACGGAGGCGTAAATACGGCGCCTGCCAACCAATGGAAGCAGGCCGACGAGCAGGAAGGCAGATGAACTCAGAAAGCACATTGCGCCGCTGGCGGTTGATCCTGGGCCGTTATGCCATGCAGCCACTATCGTCGGCACCATTGTCGGCTGGTGAATGGAAGCTCGACGAAGCACTTGAATATCTTTACGGCCGTGAATATGAAGGTCGCGGCCTGGATAGAGGGGCAAGCCGCGGCGGTACCCTTGACCCGAGCCAGTTGCGCGCCGTCGACTGGCTCGCACGCTCGCGCAAGCTTTTTCCGCATGACGTTTTCGAGCGCATGCAGTCGCAGGCGCTTGGGCGCTATGGAATAACGGAACTGCTGCGCTCCCCTGACGTGCTGACCTCCCTCGAAGCCACGCCGGGTCTCGTCAAAGTGCTGCTGACAATACGCGGACGGCTGTCTGCCGACATGCGGGACGCTGTACGCGAAGTGATCCGCAAGACCGTCGATGAAATCACGCGCAAGCTCCGGAGTGACTTTGTCAATGCGCTCGTCGGTCGCCGCAACAGAATGCGGCGCTCGCACCTGAAAAGCGCGCAGAACTTCGATGCACGCATGACTATTGCCGCGAACCTCAAGCACTACGACGTCCGACGCGGTCAGCTCGTGATCGAAAGGCCGTACTTCAATGCGCGCATCAAGCGCTCACTCCCCTGGGACGTCGTGCTTTGCGTAGACCAGAGCGGTTCGATGACGGATTCGATCATCTACAGTGCAGTCATCGCCGGGATCATGAGCGCACTGCCGACGGTACGCGTAAAACTGATCGTTTTCGACACCAATGTGGTCGATCTCTCGCATCTTGCGGATGATCCGGCTGAAGTGCTGCTCACCGTTCAGCTTGGCGGCGGCACCGATATCGGCCGCGCAGTCCGCTATTGCGAAACACTGATCACCAACCCACATCGCACAGTCTTTGCCCTGATCTCCGACTTCGAAGAAGGCGCACCGCCCGGTGCACTGCTCACTGCCGTCCAGCGCATGGCGGAAGCACACGTCAGACTCCTCGGACTTGCAGCCCTCGATGAAGCTGCCAACCCGATCTATGACCGTCAGATGGCCCAGCGGCTCGCCGATAAAGGGATGCACGTCGCGGCCCTGACGCCAACGCATTTTGCGCAATGGCTCGCCGAAGTGATGAACTGAAGATGCCCTGGTTCGACACTTACCGCGCCTATGACGATGACACGCTGACGGCATTCGCCAACGCAGGCCTGCTGCGCCGTGCCACAAAGGACGTGGAGGCCGGCAAACTCGCGTGGATCGTGCAACGTGACAACGGCGCTGCAATTTCTGCCGATGGTCAGCGCGTGGAGCTCGATTCCCGCGGACCACAGCACGCTCGCTGCGATTGTCCCGCATCAGGCATATGCAAGCACATACTCGGCGCAGTACTGTGGTTGCGCACCCTTGAACCCGCAGCTATTGCGATCGAGGGGCACGCCGGCGAAGGGCAGCCCTTCACGATACCAACGCCTTCCAGCGCGCTCCAGGAAGTGCTTGATCTCGATACGGCAACGCTCTTCAAGGCCGCCGGGATCGCAGCCGTGCGCCGCGCCGCCGGCACGCCGGTCGAACGCCTGATCTGGCACGATCAGGCGGCTCTGCTTGTACTCGAACTTCCAGAGCTCGACGCGAGCTGCCGCTGGATTGCCGGTGCCGGCTTTGCCGGCATGGTCTCTGAAGTCCCCGTCTCCGAGCGCAATGCGGTGCACCTGATGGCCATTGCGGCGCTACGACGCGAACAAGGTCGCCCGCTCGAATGGCCGGCGAGGGCTATCGCTGTGCCACCAGATACTAAGGAGCCGCCAGCCACGCGCGAGCTGGAGTTTCTGGACCAAGTCCGTTCAATGCTGGGCGAACTCATTATGGGCGGGCTTTCGCATGTCAGCCATGTCACCTCAGAACGGCTGTTCGCACTCAACATGTCGGCGCGCAGTGAAGGGCTTCCGCGGATTGCTTCGCTGCTACGCAATCTGGGCGGCATGGTCGATCTCCTTGCCCTGCGTGACCATCGGGTGGATGAACGTGATGTGCTCTCTCTGATTGCGCGTATCCATGCAATTACCATGGCACATCGCTCCGCCCGCGGAAAAACTGCTGAAGCCTTGCGTGGCAAGCTGCGACGGGATTTCGATGAAACAGCAGCACTCGAACTCCTTCCTCTCGGTGCCCACTGGTGGCAGACACGTGGAGGCGCGCGTGGACTCACACTGGCGTTTTGGGACATCCAGGGCGAACGTCTGCTGCAAGCCTTCTTGGCGCGCCCCGACTCCAGCGACGTCAGCTTCACACGACACGGCGCGTGGAAGACGCATGCAGTCTGGCAAGGTGCGGGGCCCGCTGAACACATCTGCAAAGGGACGCTGAAGCTCGAACAGCCACGCCTGGCAGACGATGGACGCCTCGCGATAGGCGGCGTCACGCGAGCACAGACGATGCCAGCCTGGCAATGCGATGACCAAGGCATCAGTGCCCTAGGCTGGGATGACTGGACGCAGATGGCCGATCGCCTGCGGGACGCCATCGGCCTCATCGGTACACCGATGGACGCAGCACTGCTCCGACCGCATTCAATACGTGCGCCACGCCTGGACGAAGCCCACCAGCGCTTTGAGTGGCCGGTACAAGACGTGAACGGCCGCTGGCTGGTTCTGACCATTCTCTGCGGAAGGGAATACCGCGAACGGATCGATAACCTCGACCGCCTCATCGCCCGCAGTGTTGCCGTACGTGCAGTGCTGGTGCGCATCGAACGAAGCATGGCCAACACCTTGCTGATACCGGTTTCACTACTGGTCGATGACCCGCCCACCAACTCACTCAAGACGGTATCGCTTGATTTCGCCGCCGAACCCGCTCGCAGCACCATGCTCGCAGGGCGCATCCTCCGCATGTTTGAAGCCAAGCGTGAAGTACCACTACCCACCACGGCACCGACGCTGGCGGCGCGACTCCTCGCCCCCATCGCTGAAGTCATCGAAACTCAAGCCGAAACTGGCCGCCTGCAGCTGACGTCGTCCCAAACTCAAATGCTGCAGGAAGCGCAATCACGTATCACCTCGGTCGGCCTGCAAACACTGGCTGACACGCTCCATATGCATCTGGCACAGCCAAGCGCAGACACCTTGCTCACGCTCGTCTGGCTGTGCCAGGTACTCGGCGAAATCGAAGGTCTGCCGTTACCGCAATGACACTCTCCATATCGAAAGTATAAGCATGAGTTTCTTCGACAAGGTTCTGAACGTGCTCACCAGCTTGGAGGGCGCGCCATGCGAACTCGACCAAGGGCAAGCCAGCTTGCTCAAGCAGGCACTCGATCCGCTCGACAAGGCTTCCAGCAGTCTCGCGATGAAAGCGCTTGAGTTCGTGCTCAAGGGTACGCATGAAAATGTACTGCTCGAACTATCGACCATGGGCAATTCGCAGGCCGAACTCAGTGAGCTCGTCGGCAGACCCGGACGGCTGCGTTGGAAATACAGCATCTACAATCAGAAAGAAGTGGAGAAGCTCGGCAAGGCCAGCCTCGTCGCCCGCGCGCAGTTCTATGCGTCGATCCCCACCGACACGCCACCACTCGACGTGCTCGTGCGCCTCGGCAAGACACTGGCTGCAGCCGACGCGGGCAAATCGCTCGAACATCCTGGTGCGCCGGTCCCGGACTGGCTGCAATACCTTGTCAATGACGCCGTATTCTCAAGCTTCAACGAAGGCGGCCAGAAAACGCTCGATAAGACGCGGCCCGCTTGGACCATTGCACTCATTGCAAGCCTTCTCGCTCGCGAGGGTCTGGACGAAACGCTCGCCTTGCAAGTGGTATTCGAACGCAAGAACCTCGACAACTATCACCACGACAATCTTCTCGGACTGGTCGATACCGCCGCCGTCACCGCCTATATGCATGCCCATGCTCAGGCCGTGGATGCGCTTCTGACGCAACTTTCAGTCGCGGGTCGGATCGTTCTAGCAAATCGCATCGGCAGCGATACGAGCTTGATCGGAGAATTTGCACACCTGCTGGTGCGGCTCGCGGTAGACAACAGCAAGGCCGTACGTATCGCAGGCTCACAGCAGCTCGAAAAAATCGAAGAGACATACCGCTTTGAACTGCTCGAAGGCATGCTGCGCAGCGGCGACAGTACGCAGCGCAGCCACGCAGCCGAACTGATGGCCAGACTGCCGGCGGACACGGCTCGCGTACGGCTGAAAGCCGCCCTGACAAGTGAAGCGAGCAAAGCGGTACAGCAAACGATCCGTGCCGCACTCTCACGACTCGACGCTGCCAACGATGCGGGCGAACTTGGATTGCCGGAACCGCCAGCATGGCAAGCGTTCGAGGACGCGGAGCTCGGCGAGGAGGTGCTGCAGCTTTTTGTTGCAAACCATCGCGAGCTACTGGACAAGACACGCCAGGCAGCCGAGGCCGAAATCGAAGAAAACAGGACCGGTCAGCACACCTACAAGTGGCGTCAAAAAGACTACGCTGGCATGCAGAAGGTTGAGGAAGCCCATCTGCGCAGCGCCCTTATGGTCCTCAATGGCCAAGGTGAAAAGCGGGACCACGACCGCACGCGCAACGACAACGTGCAGCAGTGCGTGATGTTTGGTGGCCGCCTCCAAGCATTACCCGCGTTTCGCGTCACGCACTTGATGCGATGGCTGGCGATTGCACGTCATTGGGGAAGCTTCTGGATGGACAACAGCTTCCAGAAATGGCTTTCACGGCAGGCCCCCGGATCGGTTGATCTGCGCGCCCTGGCTGAGCTGTTCCAGCGTTCCGGCATATCTCCCGATGAAGTCGCAAGCTGCGCTCTGGGCACGTTCTGGAACACCGCAACCGCCGCCGAACTACTGCCACCCGAGTGCATCTGGCCCTTCTTTGCCGAACATCCGGAGTACATCGACGAAGGTCTCGGACTCGTTGCCCCCAAAAAGCGCGAGGACAGACGCATCAATCTGGAACTTGGCCCGACACTGCGCACGCTTGCAACCTTCCCGACGATCCAGGCGCGCTGGCTTCCGCGTGTGATGGAACTCGCGCTCGGTGAGGGGAAGACCTATCGCTCTGCTGCGCAGGCCGTGCTCTCATCACAGCCGGACATAGCCCGGCGCGTGATTGAAGCGCTCGGCTCAACGAAGAGCGAAATGCGCATCGAAGCCGCGAACTGGCTGGTAGCCCTCAAGCATGGCGAAGCGATTGACCACCTGATTGCTGCGCTCGAAAAGGAAAGCCGCGAAACGGTACGCGCCGCGTATCTCACCGCGATCGAAGCGTTTGGCGCAGATATTTCGCGTTGGCTTGCCCCAGAACATTTGCTCGCGGAAGCCAGGAAGGGGCTCAAGGCAAGACCGCCGGCGGGCCTCGCATGGTTCTCGATGGAGGCCTTGCCCGCTTGTTGTTGGGCCAATGGCAAAGCGATAGAGCCCGAAATCATCAGGTGGTGGGTCGTTCTCGCATGCAAGCTCAAGGAGCCCGGTGGCAATGCACTGCTCACACGCTACCTCGAACTACTTGATGCACCCGGTCGGCGAGAGCTTGGCGGATTCATACTGCACCAGTTCATCGCGCAGGACATACGCCATCCATCGCTCGAAGAGGGCCTCACCTACGCGCAGGCCAATGCACCGCAACTCTATCAGCGCTACCAGCAGTGCTACTTGGACGCCAAGCCCGAGCACAGGCAATGGTATGAAACCAACTACAACAAGACTCAAGAACAGGTCTTCGAAGAGTGCAAGCGCGAAAAGCTCAACGAATACCTGGGCAGTGCGATTGGTGAAAAAGGGATTCTCGCCCTGATCGCATTTGCGCCCGCACTTGAGACAGTCACGCAGCTTCAGCAATACATGCGCGACCACTACCAGCGCCGCGCCCAGATCGAAGCGATGATTGAAGCTGCCGCATCAGGCAACGATCCCGTGCTGATTCAATTCCTGCTCGGCATCGCGCGACGCTATCGCACTACCTCGGTACAAGAGAAAGCACGCATGCTCGTTCAGCAGATCGCCGATCGCAATGGCTGGTCCCAGGAGCAGCTCGCCGATCGTACCGCGCCGACGGCAGGTCTGGATGACAACGGAAAACTGGAACTTCCATATGGCAATCGCGTCTTCACGCTGACGCTCGACCCCGCGATGAAGCCCGAGTTGCGCACCCCGGACGGCAAGGTCGTCAAGGCGCTGCCAGAGGCACGCCAGAACGACGACCCGGCACTGATCAAGGAAACGAAGTCACGGTTCTCGAGCAGCAAAAAGGAGCTCAAGCAGATCGTCGAACTCCAGACCGCAAGGCTATTCGAGGCGATGTGCGCAGGCCGTCACTGGCCCCAGGACGAGTGGCGCGAATACCTGCATCGTCACCCGATCGTAGGGCGCCTGATCCAGCGGCTTGTCTGGCTTGAAACCGCCCCCGACGGGACGATCCTGAGGAGCTTCCGCCCGACTGAAGACGGTAGCCTGATCGACGTGGAGGACGATGAAATAGAGCCTCAGGCCGACAGCTTAGTCCGCCTCGGCCACGCCTCGCTGCTTGGCGAGATTGCGTCTACGTGGATTGCACATTTCAAAGACTACAAGGTCGTTCCGCTATTCCCGCAAATGACGCGTAACACGCCGACCATTTCGTTCACCGATGAGCAGAGCCATGACATCAAGGAAATCGCTGATCGCCGTGGCTGGATCAGCGATACCTTCACGCTGCGCGGTACCCTCAGCAAACTTGGCTACCAACGCTCGCAGGCGGAAGACGGCGGCTTCTTCAGCCACTACCTCAAAGAATTCCCGAGTGTCGGGGTGCGAGTCACCATCGAATTTTCCGGCAACTGTCTGCCGGAAGAAAATCTACCCGCCGCGCTCAAAATACTCGCGTTTGAGGACATGGGGATTCGAACCTGGGGGGATCGCACGATTCCGCTCGCCAAAGTACCGCCGGTGCTGCTTGCCGAGGCGTATGCAGACTATCTTGCCGTCGCCCACGCATGCAGCGGTTTCGATGCCGACTGGGAAAAGAAAATGCCGTGGTAAGGGAACCCTAGATGAACATGAACACTACACAAGCGGTACGACTCACCGCCGAACTACGATATGCCGACGAGCTTGAGCGGCTTGCCAATGCCGATCAGGATAAGCGTCCGCCAGGCTGGAAGCTCTCTCCTCGCGCAGTACGTCGGTTTATCCTCGGCGATGAAGCACTTCAGGTAAACCGCAAGTTCTACGGCGACGACCCATTGATCGACCGCGCGATCGTTACGCTGATGGGCCACCAGGGATTAATGCTCGTTGGAGAGCCGGGCACCGCAAAATCGCTGTTGTCGGAACTGCTTTCTGCAGCGATCTCGGGCGACTCAGGCCTCACGGTACAAGGCACGGCTGGCACGACCGAAGATCACATCAAGTATTCGTGGAACTACGCACTCTTGCTCGCAGAGGGGCCAAGCCAACGCGCACTCGTGCCCTCTCCGATCTACCAGGCCATGCGCGCCGGCAAGCTCGTACGCTTCGAGGAAATCACCCGCTGCCCACCGGAAATCCAGGATGTAATGATCTCGCTGATGAGCGAAAAGCAGCTGATGATTCCCGAACTCGGTGACGAATCGCGGCTCTTCGCGCAACGTGGTTTCAACATCATCGCGACGGCCAACCTGCGCGACCGCGGTGTCCACGAAATGTCCTCGGCCTTGAAGCGGCGCTTCAACTTCGAAACCGTGCGACCGATCCGCGATCTGCAGTTCGAGATTGAACTCGTGATGACGCAGCTCGCGCACGAACTCGGTACAAGTGCAGCCGAAATGCACGTTCCGCGCGATGTCATCAGCCTGCTCGTCACTACATTCCAGGAACTGCGCACCGGCCAGACGCAAGAGGGCACCGGGATCAAGGGGCTGAACGCGGTAATGTCGACGGCAGAGGCAGTGAACGTCGCTTATGCTGCTGCGCTACAGGCGCAACATTTCAATGGTGGCAAGCTCACCCCCCGCGAGCTTGCCGGCCAACTGCAGGGTGTTGTACTGAAGGACAGTCAGGACGATGCCAACCGGATACGCCATTATTTCGAAACGGTCGTGCGCGAACGTGGCCGACGCGATGCGCAGTGGAAGGCATTCCACGACGCGGCGCGGTCTCTATGGCAGTGAGCGTCTCAAAGCAAACGGCCGGCCGTCGTGATGAACGAAGCCACTCCGGAATGAAAAACACTCCAGAAACCCCATCGATGCCGGATGCGGGTCACACTATGCTTGACGCCGCACGCGAGCGGCTCTTTGGTGAACACGGCATCTACTTCGCGCCTGTGCGTCACCACAGCCCGGCCTGCGCGCTGGCGCTGCGTCATATGCTGCGCCAGTTGAAGCCCGCCGCAGTTCTTGTTGAAGGTCCGGACGATCTCGCTCCCCTCCTGCCGCTACTTTCCGATCCACAGACGAAAGCACCGGTAGCGTTCTTCTGCCAGAGCAAACGCCAAAACAAGAACAACGAGACTGACGAGGAAGAAAAAACGCATCCCGAAATGCGTTCATCCTTCTATCCGTTCTGCGACTACAGCCCCGAGTGGATCGCCATACGCGACGGAGCAGCACTCGGCGCACAGCTCGCGCTGATCGACCTGCCATGGCACGACAAGGCTTGGGAACGAGAGGGGCAGGAACAAGGCCCGGCTCAAAGTCTGCTGGCGGAACAGTACTTTGCGCATAGCAACTACCTGTCTGCCATGTCACGGCGCCTCGGATGCGTCGATCATCACGAACTTTGGGACCGGCTATTCGAGTTGCGTACCTTGGATGCACTGGCGGACTGGCGAATGTTCTTCGGAGACGTCTTTCACTGGTGCGCAATGGCGCGGTTCGATTACAAACCGGAAGTACTTGAAGCCGAGCTTTCGCTACCACGCGAACGACATATGGCGACGCACATCCGGGCCTGGAGGAAACGTGTCGAGGGAAATATCGTAGTTGTCACCGGCGGCTTCCATACATCCGAACTCCTCGCATCATGGCAAACCGCCACAACCACCTCTCAGCACAAGGAAGCACATGGGGAGCGGCACCCAGCCTGGCTGATCCGCTACAGCTTCGAGCGACTTGATGCACTCAACGGCTATACCGCAGGCATGCCATCTCCTGCGTACTACCAAGGGGTCTGGGACGCCATCGAGCGCGGCCACGACGAGCCTTTTCTGTCCGTCACAGTCGACTGCCTTACCCGCTTTGCTCGTCAAGCACGCGAAAAAGATATCTCCGACGCAGCCTCTACTGCGCTGGTGCAGGCTGCGACTGTGCAAGCAGTGAGACTCGCAACACTACGTGGCAACGCTGGACCGGGCCGGCAGGATCTCATCGATGCCATTCGTTCATGTTACATAAAGGGGGCCATTGACGACGGAACACACGGCTTCACGACCGATCTGCGCCGCTTTCTGGGAGGCACGCGCATCGGCGATGTCCCCCCATCTGCCGGCTCACCACCACTTATCGAGGACACACGCCGGCGCGCACGTGCTGCCGGCGTACGGTTGGACGACAGCACTCCGCGCACCGCCAGGCTTGATCTTTACCGTAAGCCGATGCACCGCGAGCGTAGCCGTTTCTTCCATGCGATGGACTATCTGGATGCAGGCCTCGCCTCCTGTCTTTCGGGCCCGGATTTTCTTGGTAATACACGCCTCAATCTGTTATTCGAAGAATGGCGTGTCGCGTGGTCCCCCCTGGTAGAAGCGCGACTGATCGAACTAACTGCCGACGGCGCCACCCTTGAAGCCGTGTGCATGGCACGGTTCGCACAGGAGGAGTCTGCACTCTTCGAAGCGGGCCGGGCACGTAGTGCTGCCGCCGTTTCAACGCTGCTCGTACGCGCTTGTCTGGTCGGCCTCCACTCACGCTTGCCACAACTGCTGCAAGTGCTTTCATCGCATCTCGATGAGGATTCTTCGTTTGCCTCAGTGCTCGAATGCGGACATCGATTGATCACCCTCTGGCAAGCACGTGAGCCACTAGGCGCGCGGCAACATCCCCAATTGCTCTCACTACTTCAGCGTGTTTGGCTGGCGGCATTGTTTCTATTGCCCGATCTGGCGCACATCGAAGAGTCAGCCGAAGCAGAGGCGGTCGAACAACTGCTCTCACTGCGCGAGTTCGTTCAATTACTCGCCCGTATCGAGAAAGACTCCGATATCGACCTTACTCCGCTCCATGCCCAGTTCGACCGCTTTACGCGCGATACCAATGTCTCGCCGGCTATCGCAGGCGCATCCGCTGCGCTGCTGTTTCTCGATGGATCATGGCCCGAGACAACCCTGGAAGCGGCCGTAAGTACTCGATTCGGCACCGGTGCGGTATCGCAAGAAGCCGTGCGCTTTCTCAATGGCGTAATGGCCGCTGCGCCGGAACTTCTACTGCGCTTACCCATGCTGCTTAAGGGCATGGATGCGTTGATTGCAGGTTGGGACAGCGATACCTTTATCACGCATCTGCCCGACCTTCGGCAGGCATTCACCCGACTACGTCCGCAGGACACTGCCAACCTGGCCAGTCGCATTGCGCAGTTACACGGCCTCGGTGACGGAGCGTTGCTAACCGAGGTCCACTACGAGACGAGCGAGGACGACCTCATCAATGGCCTTCAACTGCAACAAGCGCTGATCGATTGCTTGAAGCGGGATGGACTCGATACCTGGATAGGTTGAGGATCAAAAACACATATCCGCCCTCACTCGATTCAACGACTCACTTTAGGTCCAACTCCTGAATTCACCGTAACGAAGCCTGCTTATTCCATCCGTCAGCCTTCCGGACTCTTACGCAGACAAATAAAGTCCACGTTTTTTCTTGCAACCTAAAACGCAGACTCATATAGTCTGCGTTATGGCACATCTAACCGTTAGCGTCGAATACGGCATTCACTGTCTCCTGTGGCTCGTCGGCTCGGGCGAAACTGCGCTGAGCAGCCGTGATCTGGCCGAGCTGCAGGGCATCTCGCCGAGCTTCGTCGCCAAGATCTTTCCCAAGCTCGAAAAGGCCGGCATCGTCGCCGCCAGCGAGGGCGTGCGTGGCGGCTACCGGCTCGCCCGACCACCGGAGGAGATCACTTTTCTGCAGATCGTCGATGCCATCGAAGGCGACAAGCCGCTCTTCGATTGCCAGGAGATCCGCAGCCGCTGTGCAGTGTTCGGGGAAACGCCGCCCGACTGGGCGACCAGCGGCGTATGCGGCATCCACAAGATCATGCTGCAGGCGGAAAAGGCGATGCGCCAGGAACTGGCGACCCACTCCCTCGCCGAGGTGGCGGCCAGCTTCAGCCGCAAGGCGCCCGGCGAGTTCTTCGTCGAGGTCCATGACTGGACCAGTGAGCGCACCGGCAACCGCAAGCCCGGCCGCAAGCCCAAGCCCCCGGCCTGATACTTCGCGGCGCGGCCTTCCGCCGGCGCCGCGCACCTCCCCTTAGGTCAATCGCCCTCGGCCCCTGCCGGATGTGCCGAGCGAATTATTGCGCCCCTGCGCAAGGCCCCTCTACGTCCGGCGTCTGCTAGGAGTACATGAAATGATGCAGCAAATTGTCATCGCGGGTTCCGGCTTTGCCGGTTTGTGGGCGGCCCTGTCGGCTGCCAGGGCAGTCGAGCTCGCCAGCAGGACGGACATTGAGGTGGTGGTGGTTTCGCCGAGCCCTACGCTGGTCGTCCGCCCGCGCCTTTACGAAGCAGTTATCGAGAACATCGATCCGGACCTGCTGGCGCTGTTCGCGGCGACCGGAGTCCGCCACATGGCCGGACGAGTCGAGTCGATCCGCAGCAACCGTCATGAAATCGAGGTCGTGAGCGGCGATGGCGAACGCAGCACCCTGGGTTACGACAAGTTCGTGCTGGCCACCGGCAGCACGCTGTTCCAGCCCCCCGTCCCCGGCCTCGCTGAATTCAGCTTCAATGTGGACCAGCTGGCCAACGCCAAAGCACTTGCGGCCCACCTCGCCGCCCTGCCGACGCGCCCGGCAACAGCGGCACGCAATACGGTGGTGGTGGTCGGCGGCGGGCTCACCGGCATCGAGACGGCGGCAGAAATGCCGCTGCGCCTGCGGGGGATTTTAGGCAAGGAAGCCGACATTCGCGTCGTGGTGATCGAACAGGCACCGGGCATCGGCCCGGACCTGGGCCCGGTGCCACGGCCGGTCATCGAGGCAGCGCTGGCCGAGTGTGGTGTCGAGATCGTCACCGGCGTGGCTGTGGCAGCCGTCGACGCGGACGGGATCACGACTGCGGCGGGGCAGCGCATCGAAGCCGCCACCGTGGTATGGACCGCCGGCGCCCGTGCCAACCCGCTCGCCGCGCAGATTCCCGGCGAGCATGACGCGCAGGGTCGCGTCCACGTCGATCCCTACCTGCGCGCCGGCGAGGCGGCCGATGTGTTCGTCACCGGCGACGTCGCCCACGCGGCCGCGGACGACCAAGGCAACGTGGCCCTGATGTCCTGCCAGCATGCGTTGAGCCTCGGGCGGGTTGCCGGCCACAACGCCGCCGCCGAACTGCTCGGCCTGCCACTGCATGCCTACAGCCAGCCCAAGTACGTGACCTGCCTGGATCTCGGCACCTGGGGCGCGCTGTACACCGAGGGCTGGGACCGCCAGATCAGCCTGACGCGGCAGGACGCCAAGAACCTCAAGCGGGACATCACCACCCAGTGGATCTACCCACCCGCCGCCGACCGCCAGGCCGTCTTCGCCATCGCCAATCCCGACTACGTGATCGTGCCCTGATGGCACACGGCCTGCCGCCCTGCCCGCAACTCACGCAGGCAAGACGGCAGGCCGTCGGGACAAACCTCCCGTGGGGGCCAATGAACCGCCCCCACGGGATTTCCATTTCCCTGCTGGAAGACCTTTACTTCACCTCCAGCACGCCCTCGTCCCACTTGTCGTGCTTCTCCAGCCCGAGCAGGTTGGCGACGGTGGCGGCGATGCTGGACAGGCCGGCGGTCGGGGTCTGCTTGAGGCCCAGCTTGCCGCCGCTGACGTTGTCGTAGAGGATCAGCGGCACCGGGTTGAGGGTGTGCGCGGTCTTGGCCTTGAAGGAGCCGTCCTTGTTGAGGGCGGGCTGCTTGGTCTTCTTGTCCAGCTCGAACATCTCGTCGGCGTTGCCGTGGTCGGCGGTGATCAGCGCGACGCCGCCGGCGGCATCGATAGCCGGCAGCAGACGCGACAGGGCCAGGTCGACGGCCTCGATGGCGATCGCTGCAGCCTGGAAGTTGCCGGTGTGGCCGACCATGTCGCCGTTGGCGTAGTTGCAGCGCAGGATCTTGTATTGGCCGGACTGCAGCGCGGCGATCAGTGCGTCGGTGATCTCGGCGGCCTTCATCCACGGACGCTGCTCGAAGGGCACCACGTCGCTGGGGACTTCCTGCCAGGTTTCGCCTTCGAACTTGCCCGAGCGGTTGCCGTTCCAGAAGTAGGTTACGTGGCCGAACTTCTGGGTCTCGGAGCACGCGAACTGGGCCAGGCCGGCCTTGCTGAACCATTCGCCGGAGGTGTCCTTGATAGCCGGCGGGGCCACCAGGAAGCGCTTGGGCAGCTGCAGGTCGCCGTCGTACTGGAGCATGCCGGCGTAGGTCACCTTGGGGTGGCACACGCGGTCGAACTTGTCGAAGTCGTCCTCGACGAAGGCGCGGGTGATCTCGATGGCCCGGTCGCCGCGGAAGTTGTAGAAGACGACCGAATCGCCGTCCTCGATGGTGCCGATGGGCTTGCCGCCGTCGGCAATGACGAATTCCGGCAGGTCCTGGTCGATGGTGCCCGGGTGACGCTCGCGCAGGCCGTTGATGGCCTCGGTGGCGTTGGCGAACTGGGTGCCTTCGCCGAGCACGTGGGTCTTCCAGCCCTTGGCGACCATCGGCCAGTTGGCGTCGTAGCGGTCCATGGTGATGTACTGGCGGCCGCCGCCGGAGGCGATGCGGGCGTCGAAGCCGTCGGTGCTGACTTCGGCCAGGAAGGCCTCGAAGGGCACCACGTATTCCAGCGCGCTGGTCTCGGGCACGTCGCGGCCATCGATGAGGGCGTGGATGCGCACGGTCTTGACGCCTTCAGCCTTGGCCTGCACGACCATCGCCTTCAGGTGATCGATGTGGCTGTGCACGTTGCCGTCGGAGAACAGGCCGATGAAGTGGATCGTGCCTTCCTTGCCATCGGCGCCCGCCTTCGCGCCAGCGACGATCTCCTTCCACGCCTCGCCGGCCCAGATCGCGCCATCGGCGATCGCGTTGGCGACGAGTGCCGCACCCTGCGCATACACCTGGCCAGCGCCGATGGCGTTGTGGCCGACCTCCGAGTTGCCCATGTCGTCGTCCGACGGCATGCCGACGGCGGTGCCGTGGGCGCGCAGGGAGATGTTCGGATAGTCGGCGAACAGGCGGTCGAGGGTCGGCTTGCGGGCGGCGGCGATGGCGCTGCCGGCGTCGTTCTTGGGCAGGCCGTAACCGTCCATGACGATCACGACGACCGGCCCGGCCACACCGGGGAAGGCGGGGTTCTTCTGGAGCATGTTCACTTCCTTGATGAAAATTCTGAATCCGGCCTCATCCTTCGCGCCAGCGGAGGCAAGGCATCAGCATGTCGATCACGGCCTCGCTCCTCCTGGGCGAGAGGACGGAACTGCCGTCGATCGCGATAATAATCCGCGCTTTCGCTGGCCGGCGTCACGCCCGGGATACCCAGCAAGGGTAAGGGCTTGAGCAGGCGCGGCGCCAGTTCATCGGCAATACCGACGAGATACTCGGCGAGCCAGGCGTCGGCTTCGGCCTGGCGCTGCGCAGCCGGCAGCGCCAACCAGGTTTCGTCCACCTGGCGGTAGATGGCTTTTGCACACAGGCCCGTAAAAGGCGCCCGCAACTGATCCCAGCTGGCATGGCCGAAGACGAGGAAGCGGGTGCAGTCCAAGAGGCGCGAGCGGTGCGTCCACAACGCCTCCTCCCATTCATGGACTGCCAGCCGGTGCAGGATTTCCGCATCGCAGCCAACCACCAGCACGCCGCATTCGTCGAACTGGGTCAGCGCGTCGCGCAGCGGGCCACGGCCGCTCAGGCCAGCCGCGGAACGCGCCTCGCTGGCCTGCAGATGCAGCCGGTTGCAGGTAGATTTGCTGCGCGGCCACACGCACCAGGCCATTGCATTGAAGAAGTCGTGCCAGTCGGCGGGACGCGTCGGCACAGCATCGTGACGGGCGATGTGGGCTTCGTAAGCGGCGCCCTCCACCGGGGCTACAAAGCGTAGCTGGCGGACGTCCGCGCCAGCGGTGG
Organism: Zoogloea sp. JDB1; assembly: GCF_056724025.1. Classification (NCBI taxonomy): domain Bacteria; kingdom Pseudomonadati; phylum Pseudomonadota; class Betaproteobacteria; order Rhodocyclales; family Zoogloeaceae; genus Zoogloea; species Zoogloea sp. JDB1. The sequence continues at coordinate 2,211,768 of NZ_CM161496.1, read as the reverse complement.
CTTCGGCATACAGGGCATCGAGTTCGACCAGGCCGGGCAGTTCAGGTGCCGGGAAGCGCATCAGCAGATGGGCGATGGCATCGAAAAGCGGACGCTGGGCCAGCGCCGCCGGTGCGTTGTCGGCACCGGCCTTCATTCGGTGGCGGGCTTGATCGGCTTGGACGGGGCTTCCGCCTCGGCCGCGATGAATTCCAGTGTGTCGTTCTTGCGCGTGAAGGTGCCGACGAGGCGCCCGGGCGGTTCTTCGGGGTGCTCGTCCCAGCGCTGGAACTGGCACTTCTCGGTGCCGGCGAGATACCAGTTCTTGCCCTGCTTGAGGGCCCACAGGTAGTCGCCAGCTTCGTAGACCTCCATCTTCACGGTGCCGGCGACGCCCGGTTTGATCTCGTAGCGGCGCATGCACTGCGGCATGCGCGACACGACGATGGACTGGGCCACCTCGTCGCTCCAGAACCAGCGCTGCTCGCGCAGCAGGGAGATGGAGTGGTCCTTGCCGTCGATGAGGAAGGCGATGCCGTCGTTCTCGCAGGCGGACAGCAGCGGAACGGCGGCGAGGATCAGCAGCGTCTTGAGGGCAGAGGTCGCGCGCATCGTCGTGTCGAGAAACTCAGATCAGTTTCCAGTGGATCTGCTCGCCACCGCGCAGCGGCACCAGCGGGTCGCCCGGCAGGTAGTCGAGGCCGGCCGGCACGTCCCAGCTTTCCTTGGCCAGCGTGATCGTGTCGGTGTTGCGCGGCAGGCGGTAGAAATCGGGGCCGTTGAAGCTGGCGAAGGCTTCCAGCTTGTCAAGGGCAGCAGCCTGTTCGAAGGCTTCGGCATACAGCTCGATACCGGCGTGGGCAGTGTAGCAGCCGGCACAGCCACAGGCAGATTCCTTGGTCGTCTTGGCGTGGGGTGCCGAGTCGGTACCGAGGAAGAACTTGTTGCTGCCCGACGTGGCGACCTTGACCAGCGCCTCCCGGTGGGTCTCGCGCTTGAGAACCGGCAGGCAATAGTGGTGCGGCCGGATGCCACCGGCAAAGATCGCGTTACGGTTGAGCAGCAGGTGGTGGGCTGTGATGGTCGCCCCCACGTTGGGGCCTGCCTCGGTTACAAACTGCGCCGCGTCGGCCGTCGTGATGTGCTCGAAGACAATGCGCAGAGTCGGGTAGCGCGCTGCAAGCGGCGCCAGTACGCGATCGATAAAGACGCGCTCGCGATCAAAGATATCAACGTCAGCATGGGTCACCTCGCCATGAACACAGAGAACGATACCTGCCTCGGCCATCCGTTCGAGCACGGGGTAGACCTTGGCGATGTCGGTGACACCCGCGTCCGAGTTGGTCGTCGCGCCGGCCGGGTAGAGCTTGGCGGCCGGGATGAAGCCGCTGGCAGCGGCTTTGTCGATCTCTTCGGGCTTGAGGCTGTCAGTGAGATACAACGTCATCAGCGGCGCGAACTTGAGGCCAGCCGGCACGGCGGCGAGAATCCGCTCCCGGTAGGCCGCGGCCTGCTCCACGCTGGTCACCGGCGGCTTCAGGTTGGGCATGATCAGCGCACGGCCGAAACGGCGGGCGGTGTCGGGCACCACCGCGGCCAGGGCGGCGCCGTCGCGCACGTGCAGATGCCAGTCGTCGGGGCGGGTGAGGGTCAGGTTCGGCATGGCGAATTTCCGTCGGCAGATGACTAATTCACCATTTTAGCAGCCCGCCCCGGCCGCCTGCAGCTTCAGCCACCCTTGCGTCCGGTGAGCATTGCCCGCACGAGATTCTCGTGCTGCAGGCGGCTCATCACCACCACACCGGCCAGATGCACCGCCACGCAGCCCAGCAGCCCGTCGGCCAGCCCCTGGTGGAGCTCGATCAGCCAGTCGTCGCCCCAGAAGGCATCCAGGCGGGCCATCCAGCCGGTCACGCCGAGGGCGACGATCAGCGTCCATAACAGGTAGGCCATCCACTGCCCGAGCGGATTGTGGCCTGGGCCGGCATGGCCTTTGCCGCGCAACACGTCGGCTAGGTGGGCATAGATCATCCGCCAGCCAGGCAGCGGCAGGGCAGCGGTCGAATCTCTCCGCGCCAGCAGCCCGTGCACGAGGCGCAGCACCACCAGCGCCACCGCCACGTAGCCGGCAAGCCGGTGGATCTCTCCGCTCTCGTTGAAGGAATTGAACAGCACCAGCCCTGCCACGCTCCAGTGGGTCAGGCGGACAACAACATCCCAAACAGGGCGCGGGCGGACTTCGCCAAGCACGGATTACTGCTCGATCTCGGCCTTCACGATGGCCAGGGTCTTGGTGTCGAAGTAGATCTCGACCTTCTTGCCTTCTTTGTTCTTGCCATAGATCTCGTAGCAGGAGCCCTCGATCTTGAACTTGCGGACCTCGTACTGGGCCTCCAGGCGTGCCTTCGCCTCTGCCTCGGGAATCCACTCGGACTTGGGATGGGGCTCGCACTTGGCGCCGGCAAAAGCGGCGGCCGGCAGCAGGGCGATGGTGAGGGCGAAGAGGGTGGAACGCATGACGGATACCTTTCGTGAACCGGCGCGGGCCGGGGTTGAGGGGAACAGTCCGGACATTAGCATTAACGCGAATGGTTCTCAATAGCAAAGCTGATCTCCATCGCCGCCCTCCCCGTCTCCCCCCGGGTTCATCCGGATTTCCGATCTCCCATTCAGGCTTGATCCGGAAAACCGAACGCACCTATGCCGTCCGGCATCATCACACCATTTTGAATCAATTACTTGCAACGCCTCCAGCATGGTCAGACGGCTGGCACAGCCCGTGCAAAGAGAGGTCAGCGCGACGCTGCCGCGCCAATAAAACAGAACATTGGAGACACCGACCATGCACGCCCCACCGAAGTTCGTCCTGACCTGCCTGCTCGCCAGCGGACTCGCCCAGCCTGCCCTCGCCCAGCCTGCCCTCGCCCAGGAATCGCCGACGCTCAAGAAGATCAAGGACAGCGGCACCATCTCCCTGGGCCACCGGGAGTCGTCCATCCCCTTCTCCTACTACGACGACAAGCAGCAGGTCGTCGGCTACAGCCAGGAGCTGATGCTCAAGGTCGTCAACGCGGTCAAGGCCAACCTCAAGCTGCCCAGCCTGCAGGTCAAGCTCACCCCCGTCACCTCCCAGAACCGCATCCCCCTCATCCAGAACGGCACCATCGACATCGAGTGCAGCTCCACCACCCATAACGCCGAACGCGCCCGCCAGATCGCCTTCTCCGACACCATCTTCATCATCGGCACCCGCCTGATGACCAAGAAGGAGTCCGGCATCAAGGACTTCCACGATCTCGCCGGCAAGAACGTCGTCACCACCGCCGGCACCACCTCCGAGCGCCTCATCCGCAAGATGAACGAGGACAAGAAGCTCGGCATGAACATCATCTCCGCCAAGGACCACGGCGAGGCCTTCCTCACCCTCGAGACCGGCCGCGCCGTCGCCTTCATGATGGACGACGCCCTGCTCTACGGCGAAATGGCCAAGGCCAAGCGACCCGCCGACTGGGTCGTCACCGGCACGCCCCAGAGCTTCGAGGCCTACGGCTGCATGCTCAGGAAGGACGACCCCGGCTTCAAGAAAATCGTCGACGCCGCCCTCGCCAAGACCATGACCTCCGGCGAGGCCGAGGCCATCTACAAGAAGTGGTTCACCCAACCCGTCCCCCCCAAGGGACTGAACCTCAACCTCCCGCTCTCCGACGCCATGCAGAAGCTTTACCAGGCCCCCGCCGACAAGGCCTTCGAATAAGCCCCCGCCCCACCCGCTCCCGAATCCACAAAAATGAAGAGAACGACCCGCATCACCCTGGCCACGCTTGCAGGCCTCGCCGCGCTGAACGCCCACGCCGACTCCAACGTAGTGTTCTACGGACGCATCAACGCCACCTTCGAAAACGTCAAGGCGGAACAGGGCCCGGCCCACAACGTCGTCAATGACAACGCCTCGCGCATCGGCTTCCGCGGCACCGAGGAACTGGGCGGCGGTCTGGCCGCGCTGTTCCAGGTCGAAAGCCGCATCCGCGTCGACGGCAGCGACTCCACCTCCCTGGCCAGCCGCGACAGCTTCGTCGGCCTGCGCACGCCCCAGGGCACGCTGCGCCTCGGGCGCACCCTCGGCCCCGCCTATTACGCGCTCTACGACTACATCAGCATGCACAACCACGACTCGGGCTATTCCGCCGATGCGCTGCTGTCGTCGGCCGTCAGCGGCAACTCCACCGCCGCCGGCGGGCGCATGAACAACACCGTTTGGTACACCAGCCCGACCATCGCCGGCTTCACCTTCGAGGCCGACTACGCGCTGCTGGACGAGGCACCGACGACCACCGGCACCAAACGCACACCCCACCACCTCGGCCTGGTCGGCAGCTACGACCAGGGGCCCCTGCATGCGGCCATCACCTACGTGTCCGCCCAGAACACCAAGGACCTGGATGACAGCGACGCAGTCCGCCTCAACAACGACCGGGCGATCAGCGCCGGCGGCAGCTACAACTTCGGCCCCCTGGTGCTCGGCGCGCTGTTCGAGCGCTCCCGGCGCGACACCCTCACCGATACCGTCAGCCGTAACTACTACCGGGTCGCCCTGATGGCCCCGGTCGGCGCCCACGAGTTCCACCTCAACGTCGGCGTGGCCGGCGACTACAGCGGTACCCACGACACCGCCGGCAAGCAATACACCGTGGCCTACAACTACAACCTGTCCAAGCGCAGCAAGCTCTACGCTTATTACACCCGGATCGACAACGACAGCGCCCAGACCGTCGGCGGAGGCGGCGCCTACAGCTTCCTCGGCACCGCCGCCGGGCTGGACAACCGCTCGATCGCCGCCGGCATCCGCCACAACTTCTGATCGCCCACCCCCTCATCCCCAGGAGACCCACCATGGCCCGTCTGCTCACCCGCCCCTTCGTCCTGTCGTCCGTCCTCGCCGCCAGCCTGGCCGGCGCCTTTCCCGCTGCCTACGCCGACGGCAAACCCCACGTGGTGATCCTTGCCACCGGTGGCACCATTGCCGGCGCCGGCGCCAGCGTCGCCAACAGCGCCACCTACCAGGCCGCAAAAGTGCCGGTGGACAAGCTCATCGCCGGCGTGCCGGAGCTCGCCAACGTCGCCGAGGTCCGCGGCGAACAGGTTTTCCAGATTGCCTCCGAGAGCTTCACCAACGACAACCTGCTGACCCTCGGCAAGCGCGTCGCCGCCCTCGCCCGCCAGCCGGACGTGGACGGCATCGTGATCACCCACGGCACCGACACGCTTGAAGAGACCGCCTACTTCCTGAACCTGGTGCTGAAGACCGACAAGCCGGTGGTGGTGGTCGGCTCCATGCGGCCGGGCACCGCCATGTCCGCCGACGGCATGCTCAACCTGTACAACGCAGTGGCCGTCGCCGCCGCCAAGGACGCCGCCGGCAAGGGCGTGCTGGTCACCATGAACGACGAGATCCACACCGGCCGTGACGTGACCAAGGCCGTCAACATCAAGACCGAGGCCTTCAAGAGCCCGTGGGGCCCGCTGGGCATGATCGTCGAGGGCAAGACCTACTGGTTCCGCGCCCCCGCCAAGCGCCACACCACCGGTACCGAGTTCGACATCGACAAGCTCGACAAGCTGGCCCCGGTGGATATCGCCTACGGCTACGGCAACGCTACCCCCACCGCCTACAAGGCCTTCGCCGAGGGCGGCGCCCGCGCTGTCATCCACGCCGGCACCGGCAACGGCTCGGTCAGCAGCGCCGTCGTGCCGGCCCTGCAGGCCCTGCGCGGCAAGGGTGTGCAGATCATCCGCTCGTCCCGCGTGGTCGGCGGCGGCTTCGTGCTGCGCAATGCCGAGCAGCCGGACGACAAATACGACTGGGTCGTCGCCCACGACCTCAACCCCCAGAAGGCCCGCATCCTCGCCTCCGTGGCCCTGACCAAGACCCAGGACAGCAAGGAACTGCAGCGGATGTTCATGGAGTACTAAGCAAGGACGGCCGGCGGCGGGGCACCCGCCCCGCCAGCCCGGCAAGGGCGGCGCCGGAGTTGTATCCTTGCGCGGAGACGCCACCGTTCGCCTGCGACCTGGATTCGATGGACGGGCGTATTCCCCCGCCCGCCCCCCTCCAACGGAACGGAACCAAACCGACACGCGATGACCGACTCATCTCCGGCCCCGGCCCCCCAGCAGAAGCTGCCGCCCTCGCGCTCCGTGTCGCCGAACCCGCTCATCGTTGCGGCCTTCCTTCTGGTGATCGGCCTGATCGGCATCGGCGGCTACCGGGCCAGCGAATACCAGGGCATGCAGACCCTGCGTACCGACGCCGGCCACCGCCTGGACCTGTTCGCCGCAGCAGTGGACGGCATCGTCAACCGTTACGCCCACATCCCGGCCACCATCCAGCTCAACGAGGAAGTCCTCAACCTGATGCGCAGCCCGCACAGCCCGACCAGCGTGCACGCCGCCAACCGCTTCCTGCAGCAGCTCAACGAGCACATCGGCAGCATCGCGATCTTCGTGATGGACCAGCGCGGCATCGTGCTCGCCTCCAGTAACTGGAATCAGGCGAGCGAGAACTTCGTCGGCGAGGACCTGTCCTTCCGCAGCTATTTCGCAGAAGGCCTCGCCGGACGCGTCGGGCGCCACTTCGCCATCGGCACCACTCGCGGCGAACCGGGCTACTTCGTGTCCACACCGATCCGCGACGGCGAGCGGGTGGTCGGCGTGGCCGTCATCAAGATCAGCCTCGGACAGCTCGACCAAGCCTGGGAACTGCTGGGCGCGCCGGCCCTGATCGCCGATGGCAACGGCGTGGTGATCCTGTCGTCGGTGCCCGAATGGCGCTACACCGCCCTCAAGCCGCTGCCCCTCGACACCCGGGTGGACGTCAAGATGAGCCGCCTCTACAACGAAGGACCGATCGGCGACTTCCCGGTACGCATCGAGGAGGACTCGAGTCCGGAAGGCCAGGTCGTGCATATGTCGATCCAGGGCGCCCGCTCCAAACCGCATCCCGGCTTCGCCGGCAGCTACCTGGTACATGGACGCGGCCTGCAGGACGTGGGCTGGCGCCTGCTGATCTTCTCCGACCTGCGTCCGGTGCGCACCCAGGCCCTCGGCCACGGCGCACTGGCCGCGGTGGCCACCGGCTTCGTGCTGCTGCTGCTCCTCGTACTGGCCCAACGCCGGCGCATCGTGCGCCAGAAGCTGGAGGCCAAGGAACTGCTCGAACAGGCCAACGCCCAGCTCGAAAGCAAGGTCGCCCGCCGCACCCGCGCGCTGACCGACACCAACGCCCGCTTGCGCAAGGAGATAGCGGAACGCCAGCAGGCCGAACAGACCCTGCGCGCCGCCCAGGACGAACTGGTACAGGCCGCCAAGCTGGCCGTACTCGGCCAGCTCGCCGCCGGCATCACCCACGAACTGGCCCAGCCGCTGGGCGCCATGCGCACCCTGTCGGGCAATGCCATCGAATTCATGAAACGCGGCAACCTGCCGACCGTCGAGCAGAATCTGAGCATCATCGCCCGCCTGGCCGACCAGATGGGGCGCATCATCACCCCGCTCAAAACTTTCGCCCGCAAGTCGCCGGCGGTGCCCGCCGCCACCGACCTGGCCCATGCGGTCAGCGCCGCACTGTTCCTGCTCGATCAGCGGCTCACCAAGGCCGGCGTCACCGTCATCAACCGTTGCGACCCCGGCCAGGCCGTCGCCTGGTGCGACCAGAACCGCCTCGAACAGGTGCTCATCAACCTGATCCGCAACGCCGGCGACGCGATGGCCGACAGCGAACGCAAGAAACTCCTCATCGAGGCCCAGGCCCGCGCCGACGGCGAGCTGGAACTCGTCATCGCCGACAGCGGCTGTGGCCTGCCCGACGGCGGCGCGCTGTTCGAACCCTTCTTTACCACCAAGCCGGCCGGCGAGGGTCTGGGCCTCGGCCTGGCCATCTCCCGCGACATCGTCCGCGAGTTCGGCGGCGACCTGCGCGCCGAGAACCGCCCGGAAGGTGGCGCCCGCTTCATCCTGCAACTCCCCGCTGCTCCGAAAGAACCGTCATGACCCCCGAACTCCGCGTACTCATCATCGAAGACGACCCCGACGTACGCCTCGGCTGCGAGCAGGCCATGATGCTCGCCGACATCCCGGTGGAAGGCGTCGGCTCCGCCGAGGAAGGCCTGGCGCGCCTCACCGCGGGCTTTCCCGGCATCGTCGTCACCGACATGCGCCTGCCCAAGGCCGACGGCATGGAGGTCCTGCGCCGCTGCCAGTCCATGGATGCCGACCTGCCGGTGATCATCATCACCGGCCATGGCGACGTGACCCTCGCCGTCGAGGCCATGCGCAACGGCGCCTACGATTTCATCCAGAAACCCTTCTCGCCGGAACTGCTGGTGGACGTGGTGCGCCGCGCCCTCGACAAGCGCAGGCTGACCCTCGAAGTGCTCGACCTGCGCCGCCGACTGGCACAACGCGACGGCATAGAGACCAAGCTGATCGGCCGCTCGCCGCAGATGGCGCGGGTGCGCCAGCTGATCAGCGACGTGGCCGGGACCAGCGTGGACGTACTGGTGCGCGGCGAGACCGGCACCGGGAAGGAGCTCATCGCCCAGTGCTTGCACGAACTGTCGCCGCGCAAGAGCGGCCCCTTCGTGGCCCTCAACTGCGGCGGCCTGCCCGACAACCTGCTCGACAGCGAACTCTTCGGCCACGAGGCCGGCGCCTTCACCGGCGCCCAGAAACGCCGCATCGGCAAAATCGAGTATGCCAACAAGGGCACCCTCTTCCTCGACGAACTGGAAAGCATGCCGCTGGGCGTGCAGATCAAGCTGCTGCGCGTGCTGCAGGAGCGCGTCGTGGAGCGCCTAGGCTCCAACCAGCAGCAGCCGGTGGACTGTCGGGTAGTCGCCGCCACCAAGGACGACCTCAAAGAGCGGGCCGAACGCCAGACTTTCCGTGCTGACCTCTACTACCGCCTCAATGTAGTCACCATCGACCTGCCGCCGCTGCGCGAACGCCGCGAGGACATCCCACTGCTGCTCGAACACTTCCTGCTGCAAGCCGCCCACCGCCATGAACGCCCGCTGCCCACCGTACCGCCGGAACAGATGCGCCGCCTGATGGCCCACACCTGGCCCGGCAACGTGCGCGAACTGCGCAACGTGGCCGACTGCGTGGTCCTCGGCGTCGGCAAGGACGTCCTCGGCGGCGCCCCCGGCGACGCGCCGCCGGCTTCGCTGGCCGAATCGGTTGAAAGCTTCGAGCGCAGCCTGATCGCCGCCGAACTGCGCCGCCAGGGCGGCAGTCTGGCCCGCAGTGCCGAGGCCCTGCGCGTCCCCAAGACCACGCTGCACGACAAGATCCGCAAGTACGGCCTGCAAGGCGGCGATAACTGAGCCCCCTGGGTAGCGCTACGCCCAGCCCTCCCCCGCGGGGGACAAGGAAACTTGGGGCGGCCCGGCATTTCCTTGAGAGGCACCACACCGACCCGACCCTGCGACATCGTGTCGCAGGGTCGGGGCAGCGCCCTCGACTAAGCTCCGTCGCGTTCTGCCTGGCCAGCCGGCCGCGGCAACCGTGAGCGCGCCCCATGAAAAGATACCTCTGCATCCTGCTGGCCGCCGTGCTGGCCCCCACCGCCCATGCCTCCTGCGGCTCATCCTTCTGCACGGTAGACACCAACTGGGATACCCAGGGCCTCTCCGCGGCCTCCGGCCTGCGCCTCGATGCCCGCTACTCCTACGCCAAGGCCAACACGCTGCGCGCCGGCCATTCCCGCATCACTGCGGCCACACCCAGCGGCAACGACGAAGAGATCGAGAACCAGCGCACCCTCAACCGGCTCCTCAACCTCGACGCCGAATACACCTTCAATGCACGCTGGAGCGCCACGCTCAGCTTGCCGATCGTGATGCGCGACCACCGCCACACCTTCGACTCGTCGATCGACGGCCCCTTCACCCAGTCGGCCAGCTTCCACGAGATCGGCGACATGCGGGTCGTCGGCCGCTACCGCCTCGATCCGGGCAACCCGTTCTCCGGCGTCGGCCTGCGCTTCGGCCTCAAGCTGCCGACCGGCGCCACTAACAAGACCATGAGCCCTCCCGACCCGGCCGATCCGGGCACGCCCTACGCGCTGGAGCGCTCCGCCCAGCCAGGCAGCGGCAGCACCGACGCCATTCTCGGCGCCTACTACTTCCAGACCCTACCGGGCACCGGCTGGGGCTGGTTCGCCAGCACCCAGTTGCAGACCGCCCTCGCCACCCGCAGCGACTACCGCCCGGGCACCGAAGTGAAGCTCGACCTGGGCACTCACTACGAGCTGGCCCCAGGCCTCACCGGCCTGCTGCAGCTCAACGCGCTGCACCGCCCGCGGGACGGCGGTGGCGCCGCCAACCCGGCGTCGGGCGGCCACGCCTTCTACCTCAGCCCCGGCCTCAGCTACGCCGTCGCGCCGCACACCCAGATCTATGGGCTGCTGCAGCTGGCAGTCAGCCAATACGCCAAGACCGACCCGCAGGATCCGCAAGCCGGCCAGCTCACGGCACCGCGCAGCTTCACCGTCGGCCTCAACCAGCGCTTCTGAACCGGACGGCCAGCGTTGGCCTCCAGCCTCCCCTTCCCCACCCATAGTGGGGAATTCGTCACTCGCCCGCCCCGCAGCAGGTCATAAGACAAGCCTCGAACGCCCTCCATACTCAAGCCATTTTCATAAAAGAAAGGCATGAAGATGCTGAACACATGGAGACAAAGGGTACTCGGCGGGTGTCTACTGACACTCATCCTGAGTTTTTCGGCAAACTGCCCGGCACGGGCCGAAACGGTGGTGATCGGCCAGAGCGCGCCGCTCAGCGGCGTGCTGGCCAGCACCGGCAAGGCGATGGCGCTCGGCGTGCGGATCGCCATCGATGCGGCCAATGCAGCAGGTGGGGTCGGCGGACGTACCCTCACCCACGTGGTCAAGGACGACGGCTACCAGACCGCCGAGACCGTGCGCCTGACCCACGAACTGATCAACCGCGACAAGGCGGTGGCACTGATCGGCTATGCCGGCACCGGTAACATCGCTGAATTGCTCAAGCACGGAGTGCTGGCCGACGGCAACATCGCGTTGATCGCCCCTTACACCGGTGGCGAGTCGCTGCGCTCACCCTACAACCCGTGGATCTTCCATATCCGCGCCAGCTACGGCGACGAGACCGAGGCCATGGTGCGCCAATTCGTCGCCTCCGGTCTGCAACGCATCGCCGTGTTCTACCAGAACGATCCCTTCGGCCAGGCCGGCCTGGCCGGCGTCGAACGGGCCCTGGAGAAGCACAAGCTGAAGATCGTCAGCAAGGGCAGTTACGAGAAGAACACCGAGGACGTCGCCATCGCCGTGCGCGACATCTCCGCCGGCGCGCCGCAAGCCGTCATCATGATCGGCGTGGTCCGGCCGACTGCCGCCTTCGTGAAGGCCTACCAGCCGGTCAGCCCCGGCACCCAGCTGTTCAGCATCTCGGTGGTGAATGGGCGCGAATTGCACCAGTTGGCTGGTGGCGACGCGGCCCGCGGCGTCGGCATCACCCAGGTCATGCCCTCGCCGTTCAGCGGCGTAACGCGCATCGCGCGGGACTACAGCGCCGCGCTCCAGCGCTTCGCGCCGGGCGCCGAACCGTCCTACACCAGCTTCGAGGAATACGTCGGCGCCCGCGTGCTGATCGAGGCGATCCGCCGCATCAAGGGCCCACCGACTCCGGCAGCAGTCATGCAGTCCCTCGAAAGCCTGGATGTGGACCTGGGCGGCTTCCAGGTGCGCTTCGGCCACGGCAACCGCATCGGCTCCCAGCGCGTCGAGGTCACCCTGCTCGGCCGCGGCGGCCAGCACCTGCGCTGAAAACCAGGCAGCGCCTCGCAAGGAAACGTCGGGCCACCCCAAGTGTCCTTCTCCCCCTCGGGGTTCGGGCAGCACGCAGCCCGCCCTGGGGGGCACTCGGCGCTTCAGCTGTCGCGCAGTTCCAGTGCCCGCTCGTACAGCGCGTTCTTCGACACCCCAGTGATCGCCGCGGCCAGCTTGGCGGCCTGCTTGACCGGCAGCTCGGCGAGCAGCAGGCCGAGCACCCGCTCGGCCTCCGGCGACAAGCCTTCACTGGCGGGCGCCGCTGACACCAGCAGCACGAACTCGCCGCGCGCTCGATTGGCATCGGCGGCCAGCCAGGCCGGCGCGTCGACCAGCGGCATGCGCACGATCTGCTCGAACATCTTTGTCAGCTCACGGGCGACGACGATCTGGCGCGTCGGCTCCAGCGTCGCCGCCAGATCGTCCAGTGTCTCGGTGATGCGGTGCGGCGCCTCGTAGAACACCAGCGTGCCCGGCACACCGCGGAGGCTCTCAAGCGCCGTCTTGCGGGCCGCCGACTTGGTCGGCAGGAAGCCGTGGAAATGGAAGTGCCCGTCGGCGAGGCCGGAGGCCGACAGCGCCGCGATGCCCGCGCAGGCGCCGGGCACCGGCACCACCGGGAAGCCGGCATCCTGCACCCGCGCCACCGCCCGCGCGCCGGGGTCGGACACCGCCGGCGTGCCGGCGTCGGTGATCAGCGCCACCTGCTTGCCCTCCTCCAGCATGCGGATCACCAGCCCGGCGGCCTCCTGCTCGTTGTGTTCGTGCAGTGCGACCAGCCGCGTGCGGATGTCGAAGGCATCGAGCAGGCGCTGACTGTGGCGGGTGTCCTCGGCGGCAACCGCATCCACCGCCTTCAGCACGGCCAGCGCGCGCAGGCTCATGTCCTGCAGATTACCCAAGGGCGTGGCCACCACATATAATGACGACGTCTTATTCAGCGGAGAAGCGGACGATGCGTCGGAAAGAACAGGATGCATGGCAGAACTGGGGACAGGAGGCGGGGGAGGCAGATTGTGGGCGCGCCACCCCGCCGATGCAAGCCGAACACCTGCGCCGTGGCGCGGCCGCCGAAGCGCTCGCTGCCGACCATCTGGAAAAGCATGGACTGACGATCCTGGCCCGCAACGTGCGCTGCCGCGGCGGCGAGGTGGACCTGATCGCCATCGACCGGGCCAGCCTCGTCTTCGTCGAGGTCCGCCTGCGCAGCAACAGCCGCTTCGGCGGCGCAGCAGCGAGCATCACTGCGGCCAAGCGCCAGCGCGTGATCCTGGCCGCCCGCTACTGGCTGAACGGCACCGGCCGGCGCTACGCCAACCAGCCCTGCCGCTTCGACGCGGTGCTGCTCGAACGCCTCGACAGCGACGGCATCGAATGGCTACGGGGCGCCTTCGATGCGTCTTGAGCATGTGCTGCTGGCCTTGCTGCTCGGCGTCGGCGTCCTGCCGCCTGCCACCGCGCAACAAGTGCGCATCCTCGTGCAGAGCTCGCCGCTGGCCGGCTTCCAGTACTACGGCGGCAAGATCCTGTGGGACGAAATGCACGAGGGCGACACGCTGACGCTGGTCCGCGAACCCGACAACCCCCACGACCGCTTTGCGGTGCGCGTGGAATGGCGCGGCCAGAAACTCGGCTACCTGCCCCGCGCCGAGAACCAGGCGGTGGCCGAGGAGATGGATCGGGGCAGCGCCATCGGCGGCCGCATCGGCAAGCTGGCGAAAGATCCCAATCCCTGGAAGCGGCTGCGCGTGGACGTGCTTGTCGGTTTGTAAGCGGATTTCTCGCTTCCGGCTGGCCGACCGACGCAAATGCTAGAATCGCGGCCAACTTTCCCGGAGTCAAAGATGGATCTCGTCGCCCGTATCGCGCAGCAATTTACCGACAGCGCCCAGACCAAGCTGGCCGCCCTCGAGTTCATGGCCGAGCCCATCGCCGCGGCCATCGAAACGATGACCCACAGCCTGATGAACAACGGCAAGATCCTGGCTTGCGGCAACGGAGGTTCGGCCGCCGACGCCCAGCACTTCGCCGCCGAGCTGCTGAACCGCTTCGAGATGGAACGCCCGCCGCTGGCCGGCCTGGCGCTGACCACCGACAGCTCGACGCTGACCTCCATCGCCAACGACTACGACTACAGCCAGATCTTCTCCAAGCAGGTACGCGCCCTCGGTCAGCCCGGCGACGTGCTGCTGGCCATTTCCACCAGCGGCAACTCGCCCAACGTAATCGAGGCCATCCACGCAGCCCACCAGCGGGAAATGCTGGTGGTCGCCCTGACCGGCAAGGGCGGCGGCCAGATGGCTGAACTTCTCGGCCCCGGCGACATCCATCTGTGCGTCCCGGCAGACCGCACCGCGCGTATTCAGGAAGTCCACCTGGTCACCCTGCACTGCCTGTGCGACGGCATCGATTGCCTTTTCCTCGGAGTGGAAGAATGAACCTCGCCCGCAAGCCCCTGGCCTGGACCGCGCTGGTCCTCGGCACCCTGGCCGCCGCCCAGGGCTGCATCCCGGTCATCGTCGGAGGCACCGGCATGGCCGTTGCCATGGTTTCCGACCGGCGCAGCTCGGGCGCCTACGTGGAAGACGAAGGCATCGAATGGAAGAGCGTCAAACGCATCGAAGATGCCCTCGGCGATAAAGTGCACGTCAACGCCACCGCCTTCAACCGCAAGCTGCTGCTGACCGGAGAAGCCTTCAACGACGCCAGTCGCGATGAGGCCGGGCGCATTGCCGCCGCTGTCGAGAACGTCAAGGAAGTGGTCAACGAGTTGCGCGTAGCCCCCACCAGCACCCTGTCGGCGCGCAGCAACGACAGCTACATCAGCTCCCAGGTGAAGGCCCGCTTCGTGCCCCAGAAGGACTTCCGCGTGCAACAGGTCAAAGTGGTGACCGAAGCGTCCACGGTCTATCTGATGGGCCTCGTCACCCAGAGGGAAGGTAGCGCCGCCACCGAAGTCGCACGTACCACCAGCGGCGTGCAGAAGGTCGTGCGGGTCTTCGAGTACATCAGCGAGGACGAGGCCAGGCGCCTCGACAACACCACCAGCAACAACACTGAATCGGGCAAGTAAGCCTGGCGCTCCGCCCGTTAATTGCCCAAAGGCCCTGCCGGACTTCGGCAGGGCCTTTGCATTTGAGCGCGCGATCAGCAGCGGCGCAACCCCTCAGCCCTGCGCGCAGGGCTGCAAGCCGGCGGCGCACATCTCCCGCTTTTCAAGGCCGCGCAGCAGCACCAGCAACAATGTGCCCACCGCCATCACCGCCCCGGCCAGGTACAGCCCCGCCGTGTAGCTGCCGACCGCCGTGGCCAGCCAGCCGGTGACGGCCGGGCCGAGGATCTGCGCCGCGCCGTAGGAGAGCGTCATCTTGCCCATCATCTTGGCCGGACGGGTCGGGTAGTAGCGGCCGGCCATCGTCAGCACCAGGCTCACCATACCGATGAAGGTGGCGCCGAACAGCAGCGCCCCGACGAGCGCCGCGGCCAGCCCGCCCACGGTGACCGGCAGCACGATGCCGACGATCTGCAGCAGCGCCGCGACTATCAGTGCGTTGAGGTCGCCCGTGCGGCGCGCCACCAGGTCCCACAGGATGCAGGCCGGCGCCGCCGCCACGCCGATCGCCAGGAACACCAGCGAGCCTTTGCCGGCGAGGCCCGGCAGGCGGTCCACGATGGCGACGATGAAGGTCGCGCTGACCACGTAGCCGATGCCGGCACAGAAATAGGCCGCCATGAACAGGCGCAGGAAGCCCGCCGTCGGCGGCCGGTCCGCCATCTGCGCGGCGCTGTGGCTGGCCGGGTTGCGCCCCGGCGACGGCAGCCAGCGCAACGCCGGCACCAGCAGCACGGCACCGAAGACGGTCAGCACGAACCATTGCTGACGCCAGTCCAGCCACTGACTCATCAGCGCGACCGCCGCCGCACAGGCGGTAATGCCGATGCCGATACCGGCGAAATGGATGCCCAGCTCGCTGCGGTGGTTGTGGCGGATCAGCCAGTTGAGGATCAGCCCGGTGCCGAACAGCATGCCCGCCGCGCTGGCCAGGCCGGCGACGAAGCGCGACAACGCCCACACCAGTGGATCGGTGCTGAGGCCCATCACCGCGGTACTCGCCACCGCCAGCACCATGCCGATGCGGTACAGGCGGTCCTTCAGGACCAGATCGCCGATCAGCGACGCGAGCAGCGCGCCGCTCAGATAGCCGGCGTAATTGACCGCCGCCAGCAGCCCGCCTTCGGCCACGCCGAGACCGGCCTGCTGCTGCATCAGCGGCAACAGCGGTGTGTAGGCGAAACGGGCGACGCCCAGCGCCAGCACCAGGCTGAAGATACCGGCACCGAGCACACGGAAACGTTCGGCGGCAGAACTGTGTTCGCTCATGGCAGCAGCCTCCTCGTGATTGGAGCGGACACGATAAACAGGCTAAACTATCTCATCAAATGATTTATCAAGAACATTCAATTCTCTAATGGAGATATGAATATGGAACTCGTCGCACTGCGCACCTTCCAGGCGGTGGTTGAGGAAGGTGGCATCCTCGCCGCCTCCCGCAAGCTGAACACCGTCCAGTCCAACGTGACGGGCCGCATCCGCCGCCTGGAAGAGGAACTCGGCACCGAGCTGTTCCACCGCAAGGGCCGCGGACTGGAGCTGGCTCCGCCGGGCCGCGTACTCCTCGACTACGCCCGCCGCATGCTGCTGCTCGAACGGGAGACCAGCGCCGCCGTCCGCCAAGTCGGCGAGAGCGCCGGCGAGCTGCGCATCGGCGCGATGGAGACCTTTGCCGCGGTGCACCTTCCTCGCGCGCTGAAAGCCGTGCGAGCCCGCCATCCGCGCGTCGAGCTGCGGGTCAGCACCGACACCAGCGCCGCGCTGATTGAACGCCTGCTCGACCACAAGCTCGACTGCGCCTTCGTCGGCGGGCCGGTGATCCATCCTGAACTGGTCTTCGAGGAACTGGTGGTGGAGGAACTGGTGCAGGTCTGCGCGGCCGGCGCCGACCCGGTGCTTCAACCAGTGATCCTGTTCCGCGAGGGCTGCGCCTACCGCACCCGCGCGCTAGCCTGGCAACGGGCCAGCGGGCACGCGGTGGCCGACGCGATGGAGTTCGGCACACTGGAAGGCATCATCGGCTGCGTGTCGGTCGGCCTCGGGTGGACGCTGCTGCCGCGGCGGGTGGTGGAACAGTCGCCGCACCGGGCCGACCTGACGGTGCTTGAAGTGCCGGCACAGATCAGCCGCGTGCAGACCGGCGTCGCCTACCTGCGCGCCGCGCCGCCGATGGCGGCGATCAAGACCCTCGCCGACGCAGCGGCGACGCTGGCCAACGGCACGGCCGAAGCCTCAGCCCAGGTCTAAAGCTCGCTGGCGCACTACCAGCTCGGCGTAGCCGGTCTGCAGGTCGGGCTCGCGCTGGAAATCCCAGCCAGGCAGGCGCATCAGCAGGACCTCGGCGGTCGTGCGCACGACACAGCCGTAGCCCAGGTGCCCGCCGATCACCGTGCCGGACGCCGTCGCCACCGCCCCGTGCAGGTGGGAACCGTTGGCGGCGATGGTGCCGCTGAGGCTCAGCAGCTCGATGTCGCCCTCCAGCGCCTGCAACTCGCCCGCGCCAGCCAGGCGCAGATGCGCACCGCTCAGGCTGCCGATTCCCGCCAGCACGAAGGCCGCCGCACCGCCTTCGGCGAACAACACGCACTCCAACGCCCGGCGCAAATCCTGGCCAGGGGTCAGGCGTATCGGTTGCACGTCCATCCTCTCCTCCAAGCCTGGGCGGAACTCATTCCTCCGGACCCACCTCGGTCATGAAACGCCGACGCTCGGCATCCTTGTCGATATGGCTGGCCAGCGCCCGGCACAGCGTCGCGACGCTGTTGGCGGTGCGGGACTCCCGACGCACCAGCACCCTGGCCATCGGCCCGATGTAACGGGCGAAAATCTGCTCGACCCGTGCCAGCTCGGCTTCCGGAATCACGCTGACCGCCCCTGCGGCCGCCGACGACACACTGGCCGAGCTGCGCACAGCCGTACCTGCAAGCAGGCTGCGCGACGAGGCTCCCCCCGACACGGGCCCGGAGGCCGCCACCACGCCGGACAGAAAAGCACTGCGCGGCGCCGGATCGGGGATCATCGCCGCCAGCAGTTCATGCAGCCCCGACAGATTCTCGGCCCGCGGCAGGGTCTTGCGGACCAGGATCTTCGCCATCGGCCCGATGTGCAGGGCCAGGATACGCTCAGCCGCTTCGATGGCCGCCGGGCTCAGGTCACCGCCCACCGCCGCCTGGCGGATCGACAGGTCGGCCACCCGCGCGCTGGCGAGCAGACTGACCCCGCTGTAAGCGTAAAGCTCATGGTCGCGGGCCTGTGCGTCGCGGCGCAAACCGATGTGGCGGAAGTAGTCGCCAGCATTCTTCTTGAGCTGGTGGATGACCTCGTAGTAAGCCCGCGCCACCAGCACCTGGCCGGGGCTGGAGAAGCGCATGACCCGGAAAGCCGTAGTGATGCCGTCGCCAAGGATGCGCGAGCGCCCGTTGGGGTCGGGCGCCACCCGCACCGGGCCGAGGTTGATACCCATGTGCACGCCGATCCCGGCGCCCGCCGCGGCGTCTCCCAACTGCACCGCGGTGCGCAGCGCGTCTTCCGGATCGCCGACATAGCAGACCGCGCAGCCTTCCTTGGTATTGACCGCCAGCCGCGTGGTGGGCGGCACCGGGGCGATGGCCTGGGTCAGCATCTGCACCAGGCGCGAGCGCCCTTCCCGCTGGGCTGCCTCGTCGGCGGGTGCAACGGCCACGTCGGCGAACAGCACCGCGCCGATGAAGGTGCGCGCTTCCGATGCCGACAGCCCGAGGGGCAGCGGCGCGTCCACCGGCGGTTCGGACGCCTCTCCGCCGGTCGGCGGCGCCAGGCAGGCCCGACGGAAATCCGCCACCTGGCGCGGGCGCTTGTCCTCGTTCGGGTTGAGCGCCCAGTCGATGGCCTTCAGCATGCCTGCGCCGAAGGCATCCACGTTGCCAATGTCTACCGCCTTTGGCATGGCATCCTCGCGCAGGCGAGCGAAGGCTTCCATCGGCAGCTTGCCGGTAATCATCCAGTACATCACGCCGGCCAGCGCGTAGAGATCGGTCCACGGCCCCTGCTTGCCGTGGCGGTGGTACTGCTCGGCCGGCGCGAAGCCCGGCGTCACCACCGCGGTGAGGGTCTGGTCGATGCCATCCAGCTCCAGCCGGCGGGCCGAGCCGAAATCGAGCAGCACCGGCGAGCCGTCGGCACGGATGTAGATGTTGCCGGGTTTGATGTCCCGGTGCAGGAAACCCGCCGCGTGGATCGCCTCCAGCCCGTCGAGCAGCGGTCGCACGATGCGCACCAGGCTCGCCCGGTCGAGGGGCAGGCGCCCCACCAGCCAGCGCTGCAGCGGCTGGCCGGTCTCGTATTCCATCACCATGTAGGCGGTGTCGTTGCCGCGGAAATAACGCAGCACCCGCACGATGCCCGGATGATGGAAGCTGGCCAGCGCCCGCGATTCGAGCAGGAAGCGCTGCAGGCCCCACTCGAAGCCCTTGGCCGCCTCGCTGGAGCGCGGCCGCACGGCAAGACCGTCGCGCCGCACGGCGAGATCCTTGGGCAGGTATTCCTTGATCGCCACCTGGCAGTCCAGGTGGGTGTCACGGGCCAGGTAGGTGATGCCGAAGCCGCCCCCGCCGAGCACCCGCTCGATGCGGTACTCGTTGATGACGTAGCCCGACGGCAACGCGAACAGGTCGTCCTGGCCCGACCCGGGCGGAAGCTTCTCGTCGCTCACGGTGGTGGGCGGATCAAGCGTCGATCATCTGCATCGCCTTCTCGAGGCTGCGACGCATGCGGTTGAAGGAACTGGCCAGCACAGACACTTCGTCCTTGCCGCCCTCCGGGAACTCCGGCTGGTTGAAGTCGCCGGTGCTGATCTTGTCCGCCGCGTCCGACATGCGCGACACCGGGCGGATGATCAGCCAGGACAGCATCAGGTTGAGCACCGCGAAGACCGCCACGAAAACCGCCGCCAGGGACATCATGAAGGTGCTGAAGGCCTGAGCGGCGTTGTCCAGCGGCACCGACATCGGCACCGACACCACCTGGGCGCCGACCACCTCGTTGAGCTTCCAGCCGAAGCCGTTGGCGCTCCCATACACCTTGATCATGCTCGGCGGCGCCGCCTCGGGCGAGCTGTGACAGGGCAGACAGGCCGCCGTCTCGATGCGGATCGGATGCGCCACGTACAGCGCAGGTCCGGTGGGCGTGTCGCGCTGGCCGGTGATCTCCTTGCTGTCCGGCGTGTTGCGGAAGGTGTTGACGAGGTCCGCCTCCCAGTCCGCCGCCCGGTCGCGCGGGTTGGTCGGGTTGAGAGTGGCTTCCTTGTAGGCGTAGTTGGGGTACTTCTTGTGCAGCTCGTTGAGGGTCTCGGTGGCCGCATAGGCCGGCACCGTCTGCGGCAGGAACTGCTTGTCCATCAGCAGGTTGAGGTGCGGCTTCACCTGGCCAACCGTATAGCCGCGGATCGCCAGCGCCGCCTCCATGACCAGCCGCGCCTCGCCGAGCACCTGCTCGCGGGCGTGGCGGTACAGCAGGTCGTGGGAGATGTAGCCGGCCACACCGAATCCGGCCAGGAACACAGCCAGCAGTACCAGGTTGAACTTGAGTCGCAATCCCATGGGAATCTCCAAAGATGGCCCATGGGCCGGAAGGGCTATCATTTTTGCACATTGCGAAGTCATATTGCAGACCGTCAGCATTGCGCCACCCGTCATTTCGAGCCATCGGGCAACCTGCGCTCTCCACGCAACCTGCCCCACGGCACCGACTTCACTCCTCTTACGCATGGACGCAAGAATATCGTCATGCTTTCGCAACCAGCAGCGGCGATCCTCCCTGGCTTTCCTTCGCCCGCCTGGTGTTCCATGTCTTCCACGATCTATTCCCGCCTCGAAGTGGCCGCCGGCTGCCTGCTGGCCAGCCTGTTCCTGCACGGCTGCGGCAGCAGCAACCACGACAGCCAGAACGTGCCCACCGGCACCAAGGCCACGCTGGCCCTGCTGGAAACCACCGACCTGCACACCAATGTGCTGAGCTATGACTACTTCAAGCTCGCCGAAGACAAATCCCTCGGTTTCGAGCGCACCGCCACACTGATCACCCAGGCCCGCCAGGAATTCCCCAACACCCTGCTGCTCGACAACGGCGACACCATCCAGGGCACCGCGTTGTCCGATTACCAGGCGCTGGTCAACCCGGTGTCCTGCAGCCAGCCGCTGGCCATCTACAAGGTGATGAACGCCGCCGGCTTCGAAGGCGGTGGCATCGGCAACCATGAGTTCAACTATGGCCTGCCCTTCCTGAGCCAGGTCACCGGCAACCGCTTCAACGTGGATGGCCTGGCCGATCCGGCCGCCCAGCCGACCTGCAAGGGCCCGAGCTTCCCGCAGGTGCTGGCCAACGTGAACAGCGTCAAGACCAGCGCCCCGCTGTTCCAGCCCTACACCATCATCAACAAGACCGTCACCGCCACCGGCCCGGACGGCAAACCGGTCACCGGCACCGTCAAGGTCGGCATCATCGGCTTTACCCCGCCCACCATCATGAGCTGGGACAAACGCTGGCTGGACGGCAAGGTCTACACGGTCGGTGTCAAGGAAGCCGCCGAGAAGTACATCCCCGAAATGCGCGCCAAAGGCGCCGACCTGGTGGTGGTGATCTCCCACGGTGGCCTCGACGACAGCACCTACTCGCCGACGATGGAGAACGGCAGCTACCACCTGTCCAAGGTGGCCGGCGTGGACGCCATGCTGATCGGCCATTCCCACCAGATCTTCCCCAACGCCACCAGCACCGTGTCCCAGTTCAATCTGCCCGGCGTGGACAAGGTGGCCGGCACCGTGAACGGCGTGCCGACCGTGATGGCCAACTACTGGGGCAAGCACCTGGGCGTCATCAAGTTCGATCTGACCTACGACGGTAAGACCTGGACCATCGACAAGAGCAAAACCGTCGTTCAGGCCCGCTCCACGCAGAACGCCGACAAGAGCTACGTGGCCGTCGATCCGACCGTCGCCGCAGCGATCGCCACCGAACATCAGGCCACCATCGACTACGTGAAGACGCCGATCGGCAGCACCGACTTCGAGATGTCCAGCTACTTCGCCGACGTCGGCGATCCCGGCGCCATCGAGTTAGTGAACCAGGCCCAGGCAGACTACGTAGCCAAATACGTAGCCGCCAACCTGCCCCAGTACGCCGCGCTGCCGGTGCTGTCGGTCAGCGCCCCGTTCAAGAGCGGCTTCGCTGGCGGCACCGACTACACCGACGTGCAGCAAGGCAACCTGGCGATCAACAACGCCGCCGACCTCTACCTGTACCCCAACACCATCTACGCGGTGAAGGTCAGCGGCTCAGATATCAAGAACTGGCTGGAAACCGCCGCCAAGCGCTTCAACCAGATCGACCCGGCGAGCACAGCCCAGCAGGAACTGATCAGCAGCTTCCCCGGCTACAACTTCGACATGTTCACCAGCGCCGACATCCGCTACGAGATCGACGTGACCAAACCGGTTGGCAGCCGCATCGTCAACCTCAAGTACAAGGGCGTGGCCATCGATCCGGCCAAGGCCTTCATCGTCGCCACCAACAACTACCGGGCCAGCGGCGGCGGCAGCTTCCCGGGCCTGGACGGCAGCAAGACCATCTACGCCTCGCCGGATGCCAACCGGGACGTGCTGATCCAGTACATCAAGACGGCGAAGACGATCACCCGCGCCGCCAATGGATCGGACCGCAGCTGGCGCTTCACGCCGGTGACGACCGCCGGGCAGGTGGTCTTCCACTCGGCGCCGGGCAAGCTGGCCCTCGCCCAGGCCGCCGGCCTGACCGGAATCACCCAACTGCAAGCCGACGACGGCAGCGGCAAGAGCCTCGCCCTGTATGCGATCGATCTTTCCAAGTAAGCCCCACCAAGCGCGCCTCGCCGCAGCCCTGCTGGCCGCGGCGGCGGCCTTGGGCGGCATCGCCTGGGCCAGCCGCACACCGGCCCCGACGACGGCCGAACTGGCGCAGCTGCAGATCCTCGCCGGCCCCGGCCGGCAGGACGCCGCGCTGGCCCGCCTGACCGCCCTGGCCGACGGTGGCGGAGCCGACGCCCGCCGCACGCTGGGCCTGGCCTTACTGAGCCGTGGCGACCAGGACGGGAAGGGGCTGCGGTGGCTGCGCCGGGCCGTAGAGGACGGCGACGTGGAGGCCCGCTTCCAGCTCGGCAAGCTTTACTCGGCCGGCGCCGCCGGGGTTTCCGCCGACGCGGCGCGCGCCTTCGCGTGGTTCTCGGCGGCCGGCAAGGCCGGCCATGCCGGCGCAGCCTACTACCTGGGCATCGCGTGGCGGGATGGCTACGGGGTGAAGACGGATCACGCCGAAGCGGCCCGCTGGCTACGCCAGGCCGCTGACGCCGACATCGCAGCAGCCCAGTTCCTGCTCGCCAACGCCTACCGGGAAGGCGACGGCGTCCCCCGCAACGACACGGAAGCGCTGCGCCTGTACGTCGCCGCCGCTGAGCAGGACCACCCGGAAGCCTGCCAGACCCTAGCGATGGCCCATCTCAACGGCGAGCTGGGCCTGCCGCGGGACGAAGAAGAAGGCCGCCACTACCTGATGGAAGCGGCCCACGCCCTGAAGCACCCAGCCCTCAAGCCCTGAACGGCCCCCTGTGACGGAGAGCACGCCCTGGGCGCTCCGTCACTTTCTCCGTCACGACCCCGCCTCCGTCATCGGTTTGCCCGCCACTGGCAGGCATATCCTTTCCTTTAGCGATCTCCCTCCCCCCGCTGCAGCAGGAGTACCACACGACGGCGTACGGTGTAATCTGTCGCGCCCCCTTGCACTCACGCACACGCGTGGATGAGGCCCCGCCCACGAGCACCGGCTTGCGACAGGTCAATATCGGCGGGAGCCAGACCCGGACAATAGACCGGTGGCCGCAAGCAGCGCCTTCCCGATCAACAAAAAAGAAAGAGCCCGGCCGTGTCCTCCGAACACTCCCGAAAGCCCCTCGCCCCCATCGTCGTCAGCGCCATCGGCGTCGTCTTCGGCGACATCGGCACCAGCCCGCTGTATGCCCTCAAGGAAATCTTCAACGGGCATCACCCCATCCCGGTCACCCCGGACAACATCCTCGGCGTGCTGTCGCTGGTGTTCTGGTCGATCATGGCGCTGGTCACCGTCAAGTACGTCAGCGTGATCATGCGCGCCGACAACCGCGGCGAAGGCGGCTCCCTGGCCTTGCTGTCGCTGATCACCGAGAACTCCCACAACCGGGTCGTGACCTGGGCCATCTCGCTGCTGGGCATCTTCGCCGCGGCGCTGTTCTACGGCGACAGCATGATCACCCCGGCCATCTCGGTGTTGTCGGCGGTGGAAGGGCTGGAGATCGTCTCGTCGGAGCTCACCCGCTACGTGCTGCCGCTGACGCTGGTGATCCTGACCGTACTGTTCTTCATCCAGAAACGCGGCACCGGCACCGTAGGCATGTTCTTCGGGCCGGTGATGATCGGCTGGTTCGCGGTCCTCGGCCTGCTCGGCATCCTCGAGATCAGCCGCCACCCGGCCGTGCTGACGGCCCTCAATCCGGCCTACGCCATCGGCTTCATCACCCATCACCCACAGCTCGCCTTCCTGGCCCTCGGCTCGGTGGTGCTGTCGGTGACCGGCGGCGAGGCCTTGTACACCGACATGGGCCACTTCGGCCGTTTCCCGATCCGCCTGGCCTGGTTCGGCTTCGTGCTGCCGGCGCTGGTGCTCAACTACTTCGGCCAGGGCGCCCTGCTGCTCAACGAGCCGGCCGCCATCGAAAGCCCCTTCTTCCACCTGGGCCCCAACTGGGCCACGATCCCACTGGTCATCCTGGCCACGCTGGCCACCGTGATCGCCTCCCAGGCGGTCATCTCGGGAGCCTTCTCAGTGGCCCGCCAGGCGGTGCAGATGGGTTTCCTGCCACGCATGCTGATCGTCCATACATCGGGTGCCGAGGCCGGCCAGATCTACGTCCCCTTCACCAACTGGACCCTCTACCTGGCCGTAGTGGCGCTGGTCCTCGGCTTCAAGAACTCCTCCAACCTGGCTGCCGCCTACGGCATCGCGGTCACCGGCACGATGCTCATCGACACGGTGCTGGTGGCCTTCGTGATGGTCCTGCTGTGGCGCTGGCATCCGGTCGTGGTGGCGCTGGTGATCGGCGCCTTCCTGGCGGTGGACATCGCCTTCTTCGCTGCCAATGCGCTGAAGATCCCCGAAGGCGGCTGGTTCCCGATCGCCGCCGGCTTGGTCTCCTTCACCGTGCTGACCACCTGGCGGCGCGGGCGCCGACTGGTGCGGCGGGAGCTCGCCAAGCAGGGCATCCCGATGTCGGTCTTCCTCGACACCCTGTGCGACGTGCACCGCGTGAACGGCACCGCGGTCTTCATGACCAGCTCCAAGGAAGGCGTGCCGGCCGCGCTGCTGCACAACCTCAAGCACAACCAGATCCTGCACGAACGGGTCGCTCTGGTGACCGTCGAGACCGCCGACACGCCGCACGTGAACGAGATGGAGCGCATCTACCTGCACCGCATGAACAAGAGCTTCCTGCGCATCGTGATCCGCTACGGCTTCATGGAGGATCCGGACGTTCCGCAGGCCCTGCAGTGCTGCAAGCGCTACGGCGAATCCTTCGACATGATGGAGACGACCTTCTACGTGTCCCGCGAGACCGTCATCCCGAGCGTGCTCGGGCGGCGCATCAACCCATGGCGCGCGCGGCTGTTCGCCTTCATGTCGAAGAATGCCACCAGCGCCACGGATTTCTTCAGAATCCCGAACAACCGCGTCGTCGAGCTGGGCACCCAGCTGGTGATCTAGCGGCGCGGGCGGCCGTCAGCGGCCGTCCGCCACGATCTGCGCCAGGCGCCGCAGGGCCGCGTCGATCCGCGACGAGAAGGGAAAGCCGCAGCTGATGCGCAGGAAATGATCGAAACGCGTGGAGTTGGAGAACATCGCTCCCGGCGCCACGCGGATGCCTTCCGCCAGCGCAGCTTCGAAAACCGCCCGCGACGACCGCCCCTCCGGCATCTCCACCCATAACAGCATGCCGCCCCGCGGCATGTTGAGACGCGTGCCCGGCGGGAAATGGCTGGCGATGGCTTCAGCCATCGACGCCCGCTGGGCCTTGAGCAGCCTGCGCAGCCGGACCAGGTGGCGATCGAAGGCGTGGCTACCCATGAACTCGCCGAGGGCGATCTGCGCCAGAGCATCGTTGGGCCGGCTCTGAGCATGCTTGAGCATGCGCACCCGCGCCTCCCAGCGCCCGCTGATCATCCAGCCGACGCGCATGCCGGGCGCCAGCATCTTGTGCAGCGAGCCGCAATAGATCACGTTACCGGCCCGATCCCAGGCCTTGCAGCTCTTCAGCGGCAGATCGTCATCCCCGAGGGCGCCGTAGATGTCGTCCTCCACCAGCGTGACCCCATGGGTTTCACACAGCGCCACCAGGCGGGCCTTCTCGGCGTCCGGCATGACGGAACCGAGGGGATTCTGGAAATTCGGCACCACCACCACCGCGCGGATCCGCTCGTGGGTCTGGAGAGCCAGCTCGAGGGCCTCCACCGACAGGCCGCGGCTCGGGCTGGTGGGAATCTCCAGCGTCCGCAAGCCCAGGCTCTCGATGACCTGCAACAGGCCGAAATAGGTCGGCGACTCCACCGCGACCACGTCGCCGGGCTGGGCCACAGCGCGCAGGGCCAGGTTGATCGCCTCGGTACACCCATGGGTGACGAGGATCTCGTCCGCCGTCGGCTGCATACCCGCCACCAATGCACGCTGCGCCAGCACCTGGCGGAAGCCCGGGTCGCCCTGCGGCGGAACCGGGCTGACCAGCACCTCGGGACGCCGCCGCAGGGCGCGCAGCGCGGCGTTCTTCAGCGCTTCCTGGGGATAGGCCTCGGGCGCGCCGAAAGCCAGCGCCAGGTTGGTATGCACCGGGAAGCGCTCGCACTTGGCGACGAAATCCGACACCCGATCGTGGATGCCGCTGAAGGATGCCGGATCGGGCAGCGCCTGCCGCGGGTCCGGTTCGCGTACCGGTTGCAGCAGCGTGTGACGCGGACGCAGCACGTAATAGCCGGAACGCGCCCGTGCCTCCAGCAGGCCCTCGTCCTCCAGGCTGCGGCAAGCCTGCAGCGCCGTGCTCAGGCTGACCCGGTGGGTCCGCGTGAGGGTCCGCAGGGAAGGCATGCGCGCGCCCGGAGCCAGCACGCCGGCATGGATCGCGCGCCGGTAGTGGCCAGCAACGCGGGCATACAGCAAGTCTTCGAATTCGGCGTTTTCCATCGCCCGATGATCTCCGATCGGAACGCACCGACACAGGCACAGATCGGCACAAGACGCACCATAACAGTCCACCGGTAGCGCCGCTGTACCGGCACAGAAAGTCAGGCCCTGTGTCTGTCCGTACACACCCCCGATCCGTAGGCTGGAGCCATTCCTCACCGCCAGGAGTCGCCACGATGCCAGCCCCCGTTTCCACCATCCGCAGCCTGCGCTTTCACGCCGGGGAAACGCGCCTACTTCAGCTCGACGCCGGTACACGCTTGATCGTCCAGGACGGCCAGTTGGCCTGCACGCCACCGCCGCGCTGGCTCGGCGAACAGCTTCAGCACGCTTCGCAGATCCTCGAACCCGGTGTTCCGTTGCAGCTGGAGGAAGCCGGATGGACCAGCTTGCGGGCGGCCAGCGACGGCACCCTACTGATTGCGCCGCCCCCCGCCGGCGACGGCCTCCTGGCCGCCGTACTGACCCACCTCCGTCGGCTGCGCCAGCTCGAACTGGACTGGCTGCGCCGCGAACGCCAACTATTGCAGCGGCTGCTGGGCACGCCGGAACCGCCCACCGGGCTACAGGCCATCCCCTCGCGAGATGAGGTGGAAGTAGACCCGGTCCGGCAGCCAGCGCAACACCTTCATGATCCGCGTGAAGCGGTGCGGGAAATGGATTTCGAAGGCACCGCCGGCGAAGCCGTGGATGATGCACCGGGCAGCGTCCTCGGCCGAGATCAGAGCCGCCGTCTCCGGATCGTTCCTGGCACTCAGCGGCGTGGCGACGAAGCCGGGATTGATCAGGAAGACCGACACACCCCGCGGTGCGAGGTCGAGATAGAGAATCTCGGCAAAGTTGATCAGCGCCGCCTTGCTCGGCCCGTAGGCCAACGCCTGGGGTAGCCCCCGGTAGCCCGCCACGCCGCCGAAGATGGCGATGGCGCCAGCACCCTGGCGGATCAGCTGGGGCACCACCGCGGCGACGCCGTCCATCACGCCCAGCAGGTTGGTGTGCACGGTCTGGCGGGCTGAGTCGGTGGTCAGATCCCAGGCCCGGAGCGGGGTATAGGTTCCGGCGCTGATGATGACCAGATCCACGCCGCCCCAGCTATCGAGGATGTCCAGCATGGCCGGAGTGAAGGCGCCGGCATCGGTCACATCGAGGGGCAGCACCAGCGCGTCATGCAGTTCCGCCGCCAGCTGGCGCAAGCGCGGCGCATTACGCGCAGACAGGGCCAGCCGCGCGCCGCGCCGGTCCAGTTCCAGTGCCAGCGCCGCCCCGATGCCCCTGGACGCACCGATGATCCACACCCGCCGGCTCCGCCAGTCGGTGATGGGTGTATTCGTCGGACCGAACCAGGTCATCGCGACTCCCGCTTCCGGTGGCCCACGAACCACCATCCGCAAGCGCGGATCGGCTGCCACCTC
This sequence comes from Zoogloea sp. JDB1, assembly GCF_056724025.1. Lineage (NCBI taxonomy): Bacteria > Pseudomonadati > Pseudomonadota > Betaproteobacteria > Rhodocyclales > Zoogloeaceae > Zoogloea > Zoogloea sp. JDB1. Next base: position 2,183,135 of record NZ_CM161496.1, on the reverse strand, counting down.
TTTTCAGCGTAGCGCACCGACGCGGGGTCCGCCGCCCGCGCCCCCAGCCAGCGCGGGTATCAGGGACGTTCGGCGAGGGCCCGCTCGACGGCGGTGACGAAGGTTTTGTTGTCCGGTGCCGTCGTGCTCGGGAAACTGAGCACTCTCTGGCCGCTGCGGTCGATCAGGTACTTGTGGAAATTCCACTTCGGCTTCTCGCCGGTGATGGAGGCCAACTGCTTGTAGAGCGGATTGGTGGTGCTGCCCACCACATCCGACTTGCCCAGCATCGGAAACTTGACGCCGTAGGTCAGCCGGCAGAAATCGGAGATCTCCTTGTTGCTGCCCGGCTCCTGGCCGCCGAAGTCGTTGGACGGGAAGCCGAGCACCACCAGGCCCTGGTCCTTGTACTTGGCGTACATCTTCTCGAGGCCATCGTACTGGCCGGTGAAGCCGCAGTAGCTTGCGGTATTGACCACCAGTACCACCTTGCCGCGGTATTGGCACAGGGGCTGCGGAGATTCGTCCTGCAGGCGCGGGAAAGTGTAGTTGAGCAGCGCCGGACAGGCCTGCCCGCCCTCCGGTGCCGCGGGCACTGCCTGGGCTGCGGGTTCCGCCGCCGCCACCGGCAGCGCCAGACCCAGCAGCGCGCTCAGCATGACGCGGGATAGGACTGCATTCATTCTGATCTCCAGTCTGATCGTTCCAGCAGAAGCCCCTCGCCCCCGCCCGACAGCCGGTGGACCCGCCCCGCCGGCACGGAGTTCGCACTCAGTCCCGGCGACAACGCGCCGCTAAGCGTAACCGGGCGCCGGCTGGATGCGCCGGCGCGGCACCTTGTCCATCGACCAATTGTCGCACCCCCAGGCCCACACCGCCGCCAGGCCCGACTCTGCCAGGTCGGCCGGCGGGCACTGGCCGAGGAAAGCCAGCACGTCCGCCAGCAGCCGGGCCGGCTCACCCTCGTCCACCGCGCGGGCGAGGGTCTGCTTGGAGAGCTTCTCGCCAGCGGTGTTGCAAGCCACCGGCAGATGGGCATAGGCCGGCACCGGATGGTCGAGCAGGTGCTGCAGCAATATCTGGCGACAGGTCGAATCGATCAGATCGGCGCCACGGACCACTTCGCTGATGCCCGCCTCCGCGTCATCCACCACCACCGCCAGCTGGTAGGCGAACAAGCCGTCGGCGCGCAGCAGCACGAAGTCACCCACGTCGGCGGCGACGTCCTCGGCGATGGTCCCCTGCACCCGGTCGTCGAAGCTCACCATGCCGGGCTCCACCCGCAGGCGATAGGCCCGCGCCACACGCCCCGGCGGCAGGCCGTCGCGGCAGGTGCCGGGGTAACGCCGCGTGCCGTCCCGGGCCAGCGCCGAATCGGCCATCTCCTTGCGGGTGCACGCGCAGCCGAAGACCCGGCCGGCCGCCTGCAGGTGCGCGAAGGCATCCCGGTAGGCGTCGCCGCGGGCACTCTGCCAGACCACCGGGCCGTCCCATTCGAAGCCGAAGCGCTCCAGCGTGCGCAGGATGCCTTCGGCGGCACCGGGCACGCAGCGCGGCGTATCGACGTCCTCGATGCGCAGCAGCCACTGCCCGCCCTGGCTGCGCGCCGACAAGCAGCTGCCGAGGGCCGCCACCAGCGACCCGAAATGCAGCGGGCCGCTCGGCGACGGAGCGAAGCGGCCGACCACCCTGCCGCGCTCCGCATCTGCCTCAGAACGCATGCCCGCCCCCGCCCGAGGGCATCCCGATGACGTGAAGTTAGAATCCAAACACATATATTATGACTTTTGGCATATTCCTCCCGCAGCCCGGTGCCGGGATAATCCCGGATTCCTGCGCAGGCCCATCACCCGCCATTGTCGCAGCCCTCGACGGCCACGCGAAACCCATGCGCGTCGGCGCCCAGTGCAACCGCCACGTTCCCATCCCTCGCATGAAGTCAGGCTGCATCCTTCCACCCAATCCGTCCCTGCTATTGGCGCCTGCCGACAGCAGCAGGCGCAGCTGGGCCCGCTTCCGCGTCCACATCATCGCCCAGCTGGCATGCATCCTGGCCGTGGCAGCCCTGTGGCCACAGCTGTCCCAGCCCTACCCCTTGCTCGCCTGGTGGGTAGGCACAGCCAGTATCCAGCTGATGCTGGCGACACGCAGCCTGAACCCGCGGGCCGCAGATCCGCTGGCCGACGACACCGCGCTGCACACCTATCTGGCCAGCGTCGGGGCCCTGCTCTCCGGGGCCGCCTGGGGCGCTCTGTCCCTTCTCGGCCCCTACGAATCCAGCCCCCACACCCAACTGACGCTGTTCCTCATCCTCGGCGGAGTGATCGTCGCGGGGGCTGGCTTGCTGGCGCGCAGCCGCGGCACCTACGCAATCTTCACCGGCGCAACCCTGCTTCCGCTGTTCATCCAGACCCTCGCCAGCCCGCCGCCAGCCCTGCCGTTGGCGGGGCTGTGGCTGGGCGTCTTCGCGCTGCTCGCGGTGGCCATCAACGACCTGCTGCATGGCAGCCTGCGCGCTACGCCACTACCGGACGGCGAGCACTGGCGCCGCCATCAGACCATGCTCGACCACGCAAGCGAGGCGATCGTGCTGTCCCACGGCGGTCGGGTAGTGCACAGCAACCAGCGCTTTGCCGAACTCATCCACGACGGCCCGGGCAACATCGCCGGCCGCCGTCTGGCCTCCTGGCTGGCCGACCGCCGCGAGTGGCGACGCCACACCCGTGCCGCCGCCAGCGCCTTCCTGCGTGGCCAGCCCTACCGGGAATCCACACGCCTTCGCCGCGGCGACGGCAGCGTCTTCTGGGCCGACATCGCAGCCCAGGCGGTGGATCCAGGCCCGGCGCCGCGACAAGTAGTGTGGATCGTCAGCGACATCAGCGAACGGGTCGGCGCGACGGCCCGCCAGCAACTGGCCAGCGCCCAACTGCACGACCTGCTCGGACACAGCGCCGACTGGTACTGGCAGACCGACACCCAGCACCGCCTGACCCGCATCACCCGCCACGGCGCCGACGACGACCACCTTGCGGACAGCATCGGCCGCCACTGGTGGCATTTCCACCGGGCCGACGGCGTGCCCGCTGGCCAGGCTGCCACGCTGCGTGCCTTCGAGAGCCGGCACGGCTTCCGCAACCTGCTCCTCGAAGTCCCCGACGACGAACGTCAGCCCCGCTGGCTCAGCATCTGCGGCATGCCACGCGTCAATGAGCATGGCGCATTCGTCGGCCATCACGGCATCGCACTGGACGTCACCGAGCAGGTACGCGGCAACGAGCGGGTGCGCCACCTCGCCTACCACGATGCCCTCACCGGCCTGCCCAACCGGCGCCTGCTCACCGACCGGCTGCGCCAGGCGATCACCCGCGCCCAGCGCCTGCACAGCCAGGTCGGTGTGGTGCTGGTGGATCTCAACGACTTCAAGGGCTTGGACGATTTCGACGGCCAGGCCGCCGGCGACCGCCAATTGCTCGACACCGCCAGCCGTCTGCGCGCCTGCGTGCGTGCCTGCGACACGGTGGCCCGCCTGGACGACAACGATTTCGTGATCCTGCTCGCCGAACTGGAACGCCCGTCCGACGCCGACCAGGTCGCCGCGAAGGTGCTGGCCGCCCTCGACCGTCCCTTCGGTGACAGCGCGCCCTACACGCTGCTCGGCACGCACGTCGGCATTGCCATCTTCCCGCAGGACGCCGATGACGCCGACGGTCTGCTGGCGCTGGCCGATGCCCGCGCACTGCGGGCCCGCCAACTCGGCGGCCCACGCATCGCTCACGCCTGAAAGCGGCTCCACGGCCGCGCCCGCCGCTACAATGGGGCGACGCCCTCACGCCAACCTGCGGCCCTGACGATGAACACGCCCTCCTGCCCCCTCCCCTCCACCGACGGAGAACACGTCTGGCCCGCCACCCGTCAGACCACGGTGTTGCGCATGGACGGCGACCAGGTCCACAGCGACCTCGACGAAGTCATCGAGGAAGTGCCGGTGGCGCTGGTCTACAACGGCATCTCCCACGCCGTGCTGCTGGCCACGCCGTCCGACCTGGACGACCTGGCCCTCGGCTTCAGCCTCAGCGAAGGCATCCTGGCCACCCGCGGCGAGCTCTACGACAGCGAGCAACACCCGCATCCCAAGGGCATCGAGTTGCGCCTGCAGATCGCCTCCGAACGCTTCATGGCCCTCAAGGAGCGCCGCCGCAACCTGGCCGGCCGCACCGGCTGCGGCCTGTGCGGGCTGGAGAGCCTCGACGCCCTGGCCCGCCCGGTAACGCCACTGCCCCCCGGCGAACCGGTTCCCGCCGCCGCCATCGCCCGCGGCCTGGCCGAACTGCCTGGTTGGCAGCGCCTGCGCCACACCACCGGCGCCGTGCATGCCGCCGCCTGGATGGACCGGGACGGACGCATCCACGCGTTGCGCGAGGACGTCGGCCGCCACAACGCCCTCGACAAGCTACTCGGCCACCTGGCCCGCCAGGGGCGGCCCACGGAGGATGGTTTCGTACTGGTCTCCAGTCGGGCCAGCTATGAGATGGTGCAGAAGGTCGCCGCAGTCGGCATCCGTACGCTGGTCGCCGTCTCGGCGCCCACCGCGCTGGCGATCCGCCTCGCCACCGACACCGGCGTCACGCTGGCCGGCTTCGCCCGCGACCGCCGTCTGGTGGTGTACAGCCACCCACAAGGCATCACGCCGTAAGGCATCCGGTCACACGTAACGCAGGCGTCGGCTGCGCTCCAGGCGCTCGGCGAATTTCGGGAAATCCAGCCCGGTGCGCGTACGCAGCGCCTTGGCCTGGTTGGAGATATCCCGCCAGCGGGGTGCGAAGGACGGCGCGCGGAAGGCCAGTACGATGTCGTTGCCATCTGGAATCGCCATCGTCAGCATGCGGTCGTCGAAGACCTCGGCGATCATCGCCAGGTGATCCTCCCGGTCGGCCTTGTCACCGGCCAGGTTGGCCACCATCACACCGCGCCCGGCCAGCGCGTCATGCACGCTCTGGTAGAACTGCGTCGAACTCACCGAGCCAGACAGGCCGTGACGGTCGAAGGCATCCATCATGATCACGTCCGGCCGCTCCTCCCAGCCCGCGCTGCGCAGCACGTGGTCGGCGCCGTCCCCTTCGATGACCTGCAGGCGCCCGTCGTCTGGCGGCAGCTCGAACTGGTCGCGGAAAGCGATCACATGGGGGTCGATCTCCACCACGGCGATCTTCGCCGAGCCGACATGCCGGTAGCAGAACTTGGCCAGCGAACCGCCGCCAAGCCCCAGCATCAGCATCTGGCGCGGACGCGGCAGGAACAGCAGGAAGCTCATCATCGCCTGGGTGTAATCCAGCTCCAGCGCGAAAGGGTCTTTCAGACTCATCGTGCTCTGGATCAGCGACAGGGAGAAATGCAGCGTCCGTGTTGTGCCGTCGTCGATGACAAAGGGCTTGTCGTAGGCGCCGGAGACCACTTGGCGCAATACCCACTGGGTATCGCAATCCGCCGCTTCGAGCAGGCGGATGGTGTCGGAATCGGAAAAGAAAGGGCTCGGCAGGACGAGTACGGAAGAGGCACGGGACATCGGGGCAGAGCGTCGGCAAAACCGGCAGGGCAGTAAGACAGGCGTGGATTGTACGACCGTCCGCGGGCTCGCACCGTCCAACGCACGCACCACCGACCTCCCCGCACGGACTTCACGCACCTAAAGTAATGTTCAACACCGCCGTATTTACCCGATAAGGATTTCCGCCATGATGGAAATCCCATAAACAGATGAATCAGAGGGAGACGCCACGATGTCCATTCTTCAACGCCTGCAGCTTTTGGTGGGCTGCGCGATCCTCGGACTGATCGTCCTGACCGCGGTGAATTACTACGAGACGGGCCGCGTCTTCGAGACCACCAGCCAGGCCAGCGCCAACGTAATACCGAGCCTCATCCAGCTCAACGAGGCGCGCCTGTGGTACAGCCGCAGCCGCCTGCGTGCCGACCGCCACGTAATGCAGGATGACCCTGCGCAGATGGAAGCCACCGAGAAGGCGATCCGCGATGCCCAGGCCAGCACCCAGAAGGCGCTCAAGGACTACGAGAGCCTGATCTCCAATGCGCAGGACCGACAGTACCTCGACGCGGAAAAAGCCACCCTCGCCGAGTTCGACAAGCTTCTCGACGAGACCCTGGCCCTGTCCCGCGCCCAGCGCAAGGCCGAAGCCAGGGAACACCTGCTCAAGCACGTATCGTTGGCCCGCAAGTTCGAGAGCCAGCTCGACGATCACTTCAAGTTCAACAGGGAATTTGGCGAGCAGGCCACCGTGGAAGCCCGCCGGATCAAGGAAAGGGCCAGCACCACGGCCATCGTGGTGCTCGTCGTCGCGGCCATCCTGCAGGGCATCATCAGCGTGACGACGACCCGCTACCTCAAGCTGCGCCTGTCCGACGCCAACCGGATCGCCGGGCGCATCGCCGCCGGCGACTTCACCGCCGGCAACGACAGCCACGGCCCGCGGGACGAGATCGGCAAGCTGCTGGAAGCGCTGCAATCCATGCGCCAGGATCTGGCCCAGACCATCCGCGAGATCATCGCCAGCTCCGAGAGCGTGGCCAGCTCCGCCGCCCAGCTGTCCAGCACCGCCCAGCAGGTGTCCTTCAGCTCCAGCCAGCAGTCCAGCTCGACGGCCGCCGCCGCCGCCGCCGTCGAAGAGCTGACGGTGAGCATCGACCACGTGGGATCCGGCGCCGAAGACGCCAGCCGCCAGGCCGAGGACGCCGGCAACAAGGCCGTCGCCGGCGCCCGCGGTGTGGACGACGCCACCAACCGCATCGGCCAGGTCGCCAACCAGGTGGACAGCACCGCCGAGCGCATCCAGGCCCTGTCCGAGCAGGTCCGACAGATCGACCGCATCACCGTGGTGATCCGCGAGGTGGCCGACCAGACCAACCTGCTGGCTCTCAACGCCGCCATCGAAGCCGCCCGCGCCGGCGAACAGGGCCGTGGCTTCGCGGTGGTGGCCGACGAAGTGCGCAAGCTGGCCGAACGCACGACCAGCTCCGTGCAGGAGATCAGCCAGGTGGTCGACGCGATCCAGCAGGGCGCGGTCGATGCCGTGAGCAGCATGCAGTCCAGCCGCGAACTGGTCGGCCAGGTGGTGATCAGCGCCCGTACCGCCGGCGAGTCGATGGGCGAGATCCAGACCTCCACGCAGACCATGCAGGGCGCCATCGAGAGCATCTCCGACGCCCTCCACGAACAGCGCGGCGCCTCCACCGAGCTGGCCCGCAATGTGGAGAACATCGCGCAGATGTCCGAGGAAAACGCGGCTGCCGCCGCCTCCGCCGCCGATACCGCCGGCCGCCTGACCGGCGTCGCGGAGCAGCTGCGCAGCAGCGTGGCGCGCTTCCGCGTCTAAGCTAGCCGGCTGCGCCCGCCGCCTCCAGCAGGCGCAGCTTGCGGTACATCGTCGCCCGCGCCACGCCCAGGCAGCGGGCGGCGGCCGACACGTTACCGGCGCACTTCTCCATCGCCGCCCGCACCGCATCGAGTTCCACATCGCGCAGGGACACCTGGCTGTCCGGCGGCGCCGCACTTGCCACGGCCGCCGGCCGGCCCACGTCGTCCAGCAGTTCCTCGGGCAGATGCTGTACGTCGATCAGCGCCTCGCCGTCAGCCAGAGTCAGGGCCAGGCGCAGCACATAGCCCAGCTGGCGGATGTTGCCCGGCCAGGCATAACCCAGCAGCAGCCGGCGGGCCGCCGCCGATAAGGGCGGACAAGGCCCGTCGCCAGCCTCCCGGGCCAGCAGGCGATCGATCAGGGCTTCCCGGTCGGCCCGCGCGCGCAGCGCCGGCAGGCTGACCCGCACGCCCTTGATACGGTAATACAGGTCCTCCCGGAAGCCCCCGCTGGCCACCAGCTCATCCAGGCTGCGGTGGGTTGCAGCGACGATGCGGGCGTCGAAGGCGATCAACTTGGCCCCGCCGAGGCGCGTGAAACTGCGCTCCTGCAGCACCCGCAGCAAACGCCCCTGCAGTTCCAGCGGCATGTCGCCGATCTCGTCGAGGAACAGCGTACCGCCCCGCGCCAGCTCGAACTTGCCGGGCGCCCCGCCGCGCCGGCCGCCGGTGAAGGCACCGTCCTCGTAGCCGAAGAACTCCGACTCGATGAGGCCGGCCGGCAGGGACGAGCAGTTGATCGCCACGAAAGGTCCGCCCGCCCGCTCGCTGCCGTCGTGCAGGTGGCGCGCCAGCACCTCCTTGCCGGTGCCGGTCTCGCCGTTGATAAGCACCGGGATGTCGCGCTGGAAGGCCCGCCGCGCGATCTGCAGCGCCCGCTCGGCCACGCCGTCCACTTCGCTCGGCTCCTGCGCAATGGGCGCCATGACCGGCAGCGTCCCGGCCCGCTGCGCAGTACGCGCAGCCTCGCCCAGACGGGCCAGCAGCGACCCCTTGCGGGCCGCTTCGAAGCGGGCCTCGAAACGCAGGCCGCCGTCGCTCCACACCACGCCCTGGGCCAGGCGACCAGACAAGGCCTGGACAAAAGTCTCCGGCGGGCAGTCGAACAGGTGCCCGAAGTCCATGCCGGCCTGCCCCTCCGCCGCCAGTTCCAGCAACTGCCGGGCCGCCCCGTTGGCGCCCAGCACCTGCCCTGTCTCGGCAAAGGCGATCACCCCTTCCAGCGGCGTACCCAGCAGATCCGGACGGTAGTGGAAACCCATCGTCAGCGCCGCGCCGAGGCCAGCCAGCATACGGTTCTCCACCGCCCGGGCAGCAATCGCCAACGGCTCCAGCACCGTCACCGGCCCGCCGTTGCAATAGCGGGTGGCATCGAGCACGCCAGCCAGATCCCCCGCCGGATCGAAGATCGGCACCGATGCGCAGGAGAAGCCACGGATCTCGTCGAGGAAATGCTCCGCGGCACGCACCACCACCGGCTGGCGGTCCACCAGCGCGCAGCCAGGGCCGCTGGTGCCGATGCTGCTTTCGCCAATCGACCGGCCAACCTCGAAGATCCGGTCCATGTCCCGGTAGGCGCTCCCGGTGCCATACAGCGCCTTCACCACCACCCCGTCGGCGTCCGTGCACACGATCCCCCAGCCGCCGCGGGCCAGCGCCGCGCGCAGCTTCTCCATCTCCGGCAGCGCGTGCTCCACCAGGCGACGGTTACGCTCCTCGATCCATGCCACCTGCCGGCGGGAGATCGGACTGAACACGCGCCGGTCGGCTGCCCCCAGCCCCTGCCCGCGCGAACGCTCCCACGAACGGATCACAGCGTCCGAAACGAGTCCGGTCGGCACCCGCCCCTCGTCGAAGAAATCGCGCCGGGCCCGTTGCACCCGCGCTTCGAAAGTTGTCAGCAGCTCGCCCACGAATTGTCTCCTCGATGCGGCCAGTAACGAGTCAACCGTCAGCCGCGGACTGACTCGTTTCAAGTCAACCACCCTTCCCGGTGTTTTCTCCGGGTGCTCCCCTGGCGGCTGCAAAGGCCTGATTCCTTGTGATTTTTACGTATCGCCCGAGGTCGGCACGGATGCTGCGAATCGATGTGTGCACCACCGGGAGTCTGCTCCGCGATCCCGCGGAAACGCGTTCCACAGTAAAGAACTTCAACAAACGAAGTCAATCAGGAGACACGATGCACCCTCACTCTCACGCCCCTCGCCGCCGGCTCGCAAAGGCGCTCGCGCTGGCCTTAATGATCACCTTCGGCCTGTCCACCAGCGCCAGCTTCGCCGAGCCTGCCAAGACCTCCCGCGAACACATCGCCGCCGCCACCGCCCGGGTGGACGAAAAAGCCGTGCGCGCCAATGCCGCCACCAGCCGCGACTGGCCGACCTACGGCCTCGACTACGCCGAAACCCGCCACAGCAAGCTCACCGAAATCAATGCCGGCAACGTGAAGCAGCTCGGCCTGGCGTGGAGCTACAACCTGGAATCAACCCGCGGCGTCGAGGCCACCCCGTTGGTGGTGGACGGCATCATGTACGTGTCGGCCTCGTGGAGCGTGGTGCACGCGGTGGATGTGCGTAGCGGCAAGAAGCTGTGGACCTACGACCCCAAGGTGCCCCGCGAGATGGGTTACAAAGGCTGTTGCGACGTGGTGAACCGCGGCGTGGCGCTGTACAAGGGCAAGGTCTTCGTCGGCACCTTCGACGGCCGCCTGGTCGCCCTCGACGCCGCCACCGGCAAACCCGTGTGGGAAAAGGACACCATCGAAGACCACAACCACTCCTACACCATCACCGGCGCACCGCGGGTCATCAAGGGCAAGGTGATCATCGGCAACGGCGGCGCCGAATACGGCGTGCGCGGCTACCTCACCGCCTACGACGCCGAGACCGGCGAGCAGAAGTGGCGCTGGTACACCGTGCCTGGCGACCCGGCCAAGCCCTTCGAGAACGAAGCCATGGCCAAGGCCGCCAAGACCTGGGACCCGGCCGGCAAGTGGTGGCTGAACGGCGGCGGCGGCACCGCCTGGAACAGCATGACCTACGACCCGGAGCTCAACCTGATGTACGTGGGCACCGGCAACGGCTCGCCGTGGAACCACCGCAAGCGCAGCCCCGGCGGCGGCGACAACCTCTACCTGGCGTCCATCGTCGCCCTCGACCCGGACACCGGCAAGTACGTCTGGCACTACCAGGAGACGCCGGGCGACAACTGGGACTACACCTCGGTGCAGGACATGATCCTCACCGACCTCGTCCTCGACGGCAAGAAGCGCAAGGTGATCCTGCACGCGCCGAAGAACGGCTTCTTCTTCGTCATCGACCGGACCAACGGCAAGTTCATCTCCGCCAAGCCCTTCACCGAGGTGAACTGGGCCACCGGTTACGACAAGAACGGCCGCCCCATCGAGACCCCCGAAGCCCGCTCCCGCGAGGCCTTCGACAGCGTGCCCGGCCCCTTCGGCGGCCACAACTGGCACGCCATGTCCTTCAACCCGAAGACCGGCCTGGCCTACTTCCCGGTGCAGAACGTGCCGCTCAACCTGGCCGAGGACAACAGCTGGTCCCACAACAACAAACAACCCGGCCAGCCCCAGGCCGGCACCGGCTGGAACACCGGCATGCTGATCAACACCCAGCCGCCGAAGAGCAAGCCCTTCGGCCGCCTCGTCGCCTGGGACCCGGTCAAGCAGAAGGAAGTGTGGCGCCAGGAATACGCCTCTCCGTGGAACGGCGGCACCCTCACCACTGCCGGCAACCTGGTCTTCGCCGGCACCGCCGACGGGCGCTTCGCCGCCTACAGCGCCGACAAGGGCGACAAGCTGTGGGAGGCCCCGATCGGCACCGGCATCATTGCCCCGCCGGTCACCTACGAGGTGGACGGCCGCCAGTACGTGTCCATCGCGGTGGGCTGGGGCGGTGTGTTCGGGCTGATGCAGCGGGCCACCGACAAGCAGGACCATGGCCGCGTCTACACCTTCGCCCTCGGCGGCAACGCCCCGCTGCCCCAGCCGCAGCCCTACGCCCTCGGCGAGTTGATCTCCGGCGTCAAGTACGACCCGACCCACATCTCCGAAGGTACAAAGCTCTACGTCAGCAACTGCGTGTTCTGCCACGGCGTGCCCGGTGTCGACAAGGGCGGCAACATCCCCAACCTGGGCTACGTGCCAGCCAAGGACATCGAGAACCTGTCCGACTTCGTCTTCAACGGCCCCTTCGTGAAGAAGGGCATGCCCGACTTCACCGGCAAGCTCAGCCCCGCCGACGTGGAGAAGATCAAGGCCTTCATCCAGGGCACCGCCGACGCCGTGCGGCCCAAGCCCTGATACAGCGCCACATACCGCCTCCTCCGGAGCACCTGCTCCCTCTTGCCGCGGTCACAGCCCTCCCCTATCCGGCGGACCGCGGCCCTTTTTATTCCGCAGCACCCAAACCTAAACCATAACAACCAGGAGACAAGAACATGACCACCACCCAGCGCTTCGCCCTGCGCCTGTGCGCCGCCAGCCTCCTCGCTGCCGGCCTGTCGGCCAGCCCGGCCTTCGCCGACGTGCGCCCCGATCCGGGCGACTACACCGGCCTGCCGGCCGGCACCAACCTGCTCCTCGCCTATGCCCAGTTCCCCCGCGGCGACAAGGTGTATAGCAAGGGCAACAAGATCGTCGACAACCTGGACCTTTCGGTCAATGCCGGCATCCTGCGTTACGTGCACTTCATGAAGCTGGGCGACTACATCATCGACCCGCAAATCATCGTGCCCTTCGGCAACCAGAAGATCGGCCTGTCCGACAGCAAGACCAGCGGCCTCGGCGACGTGATCTTCGGCGCCACCCTATGGACCCTCGCCGACCTGGCCAAGGGCGAGCACCTGGGCTGGTCGGTGTTCTTCACCGCCCCCACCGGCGGCGACAAGAACCAGGGCTTCGCCCTCAGCAACAACCGCTGGGCCACCGACCTGCAGGTCGGCTACATCCGCAAGCTGTCCGACAAATGGACCGTCGATCTGATTGGCGAGACCGAGTTCTACCAGGACCAGCGCGACACCAAGGCCCAGAAGGACCCGCTGCTGCAGGCCCACGGCCACCTGCGCTACCACCTCAGCGACGCCACCTACGTCGCCGCCACCTACCGCCACGCCTGGGGCGCCAAGGAGAAGCTCGACGGCGTCGAGCTGGCCGGCGCCAAAAACAACGGCACCGCGATGCTCACCTGGGCGTCCTTCCTCGACAAGCAGTGGCAGGTGCAGCTCCAGTACAGCCAGGATGTGAAGATTGAAGAAGGCCCCAAGACCAGCGCCGTGCAGGCCCGCGTGCTGTACGTCTATTGATCGCCCCGCCAACCACCAGGAGACACGCAACATGAACCGCTTTCATGGAATCGAACTGAACCCGGCCACCGCTGCCTTCCTCGCCGCACCGCGCAAGATGCTGATCGGCGGCGAATGGGTGGATGCCTTGTCCGGCACCACCCTGCCGGTCATCGACCCGGCCAGCGGCGAGGCCTTCTGCCACGTGCCGGCCGGCGAGTCCGCCGACGTCGACCGCGCCGTGCAGGCCGCCCGCCGCGCTTTCGAATCCGGCGAATGGCCGCGCCACCGGCCGGTGGATCGGGAACGCCTGCTGCTGAAACTGGCCGACCTGCTGGAAGCCAACGCCCAGGAATTCGCCGAGCTGGAAGCCCTCGACAACGGCAAGCCGGTGACCATGGCCCGCCACGTGGACGTGGCCCTGTCGGTGGACTTCATCCGCTACATGGCCGGCTGGGCCACCAAGCTCGAAGGCGCGACGATGGAGCTGTCGGTCCCGCTGGTGCGCGACCGGGAGTTCTTCGGCTTCACCCGCCGCGAGCCGGTGGGCGTGGTCGGCGCGATCATCCCGTGGAACTTCCCGCTGCTGATGGCGGTGTGGAAAGTCGCCCCGGCGCTGGCCGCCGGCTGCACGATGATCCTCAAGCCCGCCGAGGACACCCCGCTGACCGCCCTGCGCCTCGGCGAACTGGCCCAGCAGGCCGGCTACCCGGCCGGCGTGCTCAACGTGGTCACCGGCCTCGGCCACACCGCCGGCGCCGCGCTGGCCGCCCACCCCGGCATCAACAAGGTCGCCTTCACCGGCTCGACGGAAGTCGGCAAACTGGTCGGCAAGGCGGCGATGGAGAACATGACCCGCGTGTCGCTGGAGCTGGGCGGCAAGAGCCCGGTGATCGTCCTCGACGACGTCGATCCGGCGGTCGCCGCGGCCGGCGCCGCCCAGGCCATCTTCTTCAACCAGGGCCAGGTGTGCACCGCCGGCTCGCGCCTGTACGTGCATCGCAGCCGCTTCGACGCGGTGGTGGAGCAGCTCGCCGGCATCGCCGACGGCATGAAGATCGGCCCGGGCATCGACCCGAGCACGCAGATAGGCCCGCTCGTTTCCAAGGTGCAGCAGAACCGCGTGCTCGACTACGTGCGCAGCGGCCTGTCGGAAGGCGCCCGCGCGGCGGCCGGCGGCGTGGGCGGCGACGGCCCGGGCTGCTTTGTGAAACCGACTGTGCTGGTGGATGTGCACGAAGACATGCGCGTGGTGCGGGAGGAGATCTTCGGCCCGGTGGTGGTCGCCCAGCCCTTCGAGGACCTGGACGACATCGCCCGGCGCGCCAACGACACGCCCTACGGCCTGGCCGCCAGCATCTGGTCCAACGACCTGGCGCGGGTGCACCGCCTGATCCCCAAGATCCAGGCCGGCACCGTGTGGGTGAACTGCCACAACATCATCGAGAGCGTGATGCCCTTCGGCGGCTTCAAGCAGTCGGGCATCGGCCGCGAAGCCGGCCGCTCGGCGCTGGAGCTGTACACCGAGCCCAAGTCGGTGATCATGATGCTGTAAGAGCCGGCGGCGCTGCCGGCCCGGTATCAGGCCAGCAGCGCCACCGACTTGATCTGCGCGACGACCGACAGGCCTTCGCGCAGGCCGAGCTGGTCCTTCGACAGGCGGGTGATCCGCGCCAGCAGCGGCGTACCGCCTGCATCCAGGCGCACCAGGCACTGGGCCGGGTGGGCCGCGTCGCCGAAGCCGACGATGCGCGCCGGCAGGCGATTGACGATGCTCGACGGGTTTTCGCCGGTCAGCGCGATGCTCACGTCGCGGGCCTGGATCTTCAGGCGGGCCCGCTTACCGACGTCGAGGGACTTGCGGGTCACCTTGATGACGCCGCCGGGAAAGCCCAGCCGGGTCAGCTGGTAATCCTCGTCATGGCCGACCACCTGGGTATCCACCAGCACCGCCGCGTCCTCGTCGAGGGCCAGCGGCAGATCGAGGCGGGCCAGCAGCTCGGCGGTCGGCCCGCAGGCCACCACCTTGCCCTGCTCCAGCAGGACCATGTGATCGGCGAGCCGCGCCACCTCGTCCGGCGAATGGCTGACGTACAGGATAGGCGTGGCCGACTCATCGTGCAGGCGTTCGAGATACGGCAGGATCTCCTGCTTGCGCCGGCTGTCCAGCGCCGCCAGCGGCTCGTCCATCAGCAACAGCTGCGGACTGGTCAGCAGCGCACGGGCGATCGCCACCCGCTGCCGCTCGCCACCGGACAGGGCCGCCGTGCCCCGGTCGAGCAGATGGCCGATACCCAGCAGTTCGACCGCAGCCTCCCAGCTGACCTTGCGCTCCGCCGCGGCGATGCGCTTCATGCCGAACTCCAGGTTGGCCCGCACCGACAGGTGGGCGAACAGGCTGGCCTCCTGGAACACATAGCCGAGGGCGCGCTTGTGGGTCGGCAGGAAGATCCGCTGCGCGTCGTCCTGCCAGCACTCGCCGTTGATCTGCACGCGCCCGGCCGGACGCGCCAGCCCGGCCACGCAGCGCAGCAGGGAGGTCTTGCCCGAACCCGACGGCCCGAACAGCGCAGTCACGCCGCGGCCGGGCAGGGTCAGGTCGGCCTCGAGGGTGAAATCCGCCAGCGGCAGGCAGCACTGCAGCTGGATGTCGAGGTCGCTCATCGCCCGCCTCCCAACCCGTTGCGCCCGCCGACGGCGTAGAGCCCCAGCAGCACGATGAAGGAGAAGGCCAGCAGGCCGGCGGCGAGCCCGTGGGCCTGGCCGTATTCCATCGCTTCCACGTGGTTGTAGATCTGCATCGAGATGACCCGCGTCTTGTCCGGGATGTTGCCGCCGATCATCAGCACCACGCCGAACTCGCCGACGGTATGCGCGAAGCCGAGGATGGCGGCGGTGATGAAGCCCGGCCGCGCCAGCGGCAGCGTCACCGTGAAGAAGGTGGCGAGCGGCGAGGCCCGCAAGGTTGCCGCGACCTCGAGTGGACGGTCGCCCATCGCCATGAAGGCGTTCTGGATAGGCTGGACGACGAAGGGCAGCGAATAGATGATCGACGCCACCACCAGGCCGGTGAAGGTGAAGGGCAGCCGCCCGAGGCCGAGGGCCTCGGTGAAGCGCCCCACCGCCCCCTGCGGCCCCATCAGCACCAGCAGGTAGAAACCCAGCACCGTCGGCGGCAGCACGATGGGCAGCGACACCACCGCCCCGATCACACCGCGCAGGCGCGACCGTGTGCGGGCCAGCCACCAGGCGATGGGGGTCCCGATTATCAGCAGCAACACCGTGACGAGGGTGGACAGCTCAAGGGTCAGGCGAACCGCCGACCAGTCTTCCGGTGTCAATTCCATCTATCGGCCATCGATCAGAGTTCGTACCCGTAGGACTTGATGATCGCCGCCGCGGTCGGCGACTTCAGGAAGGCGGTCAGCGCCTCCACTCCAGCATGGCCCTTGCCCTTGCCGAGCACCACCGCATCCTGGCGGATCTGGCTGTAGTACTTGGACGGCACCAGCCAGTAGGAACCACCGTCGATCAGCTTGCCGTCCTTGTGGATCTGCGAATAGGCGATGAAGCCCAGTTCGGCGCTGCCCGACGAGACGAACTGCTGGGCCTGGCCGATGCTCTCGGCGAGGACGATCTTGGGCTGCAGGCTGTCGGCCAGGCCGAGGGCCTTGAGGGTTTCCATCGCGGCCAGGCCATAGGGCGCCAGCTTGGGATTGGCAACCGACAGGTGTTCGAACCTGGCGGCCTTCAGCACCTCGCCCTTGTCGTCCACCACGCCGGCCTTCGGCGACCACAGCACCAGCTTGCCGATCGCGTAGGTGAAGCTGCTGCCCGCCACACCGTCGCCTTCCTTGACGAGCTTGGCGGGGGTTTCATCGTCGGCCGCCAGCAGCACCTGGAAGGGCGCACCGGACTTGATCTGGGCGTAGAACTTGCCCGTCGAGCCGAACACCAGCTGGGCCTTGTGGCCGGTGGCCTTTTCGAACTCGGCGGCGATCTTCTGCATCGGCGCGGTGAAGTTGGCAGCCACCGCCACCGAGACCTCGTCGGCCCTGGCCATCAGGGAGGTGCCGGCGAGGACGGCGAACAGGGCGAGCGAACGCAAGGACGATTTCATTGAAGGACTCCGGTCAGGTTGAAATTCAGTCGAAGACGGCGAGGATCACCGACGTGGCCTGGAAGACCGCGCAGGCCGGCGTGCCGATGGCGAGGCCGAGGTTGTCGATGCTGTCGTGGGTCACCACCGAGGTGACGGTGCGTCCGCCGGGCAAGGTGATCGTCACTTCCGAGCTCACCGGCCCTTCGTGGATGCGGCTGACCTCGCCCCACAGATGGTTGCGCGCCGTGGTGCGCGCCTGCGGGTCGGTGATCAGCAGCACCGACGGCGCCTTGACGAAGGCGTGCACGTCCTGCCCGATGCCCAGCTCCAGCGTCTCGGCGCTCTCGCGGGTGATCACCGCCACGATCTCGTTGGCATCGTCGAGGCGCACCCGCACCTCGAAGCTCACCTCGCCTTCGCGCAGGCCGCTGATCGTGCCGGCGAACTGGTTGCGCGCGCTGGTGCGCATCGACATGCGGCGCAGCAGGGTCTGGAACTGGCGCATGCTGCCCTCCCCGCCGTCGCCGAGGCGAGCCGACAGGCGGTCGATGGCCTCCTGGTATTCCTGCTCCACCGCCCGGTACATCGCGATGACCCGGCGGCCGTAGTCGGTGAGGTTGGTGCCGCCGCCATGCTTGCCGCCCACCGAACGCTCCACCAGCGGCGCCTCGGCCAGGTTGTTCATCGCGTCCACGGCGTCCCACGCCGCCTTGTAGGACAGCGGCACGGCCTTGGCGGCCTGGGAGATCGAGCCGTAGCGGTCGATGGCCTCCAGCAGGCGGATCCGCGTGTCACCGAGAAAAGTGCCGAACTCGGTATCGACTGTCAGCTTCCCGACAAGCTTGTGGTGAATGGTGCGGCGGGTTGTCATTATTGTTCCTATATATATCGATATACAACGGAGCGTACTGTACTCCAGCAAATAGCGGGCCACCAACCCGCAGCGCGGCACGGTTGAAAGGAATCGACGCCCTTGCGTAAGCTGGCGGCACCATCGCATGCTGGCACCTGCAGCCATCGTTTCCGGAGAACGTCCCATGAAGATCAGTGCGCGCAACGCCTTCGACGGCACCATCGACGCCATCACGCTCGGCACCATCAATTCCGAGGTGGACGTGGCGCTGCCCGGCGGCCTGAAGATCATCGCCACGGTCGCCAACGATGCGGTCAGGGAACTCAACCTCGCCGCCGGCACGCCGGTCCAGGCCTTCGTCAAGGCCTCGTCGGTGCTGCTCGTGGCCGGTGGCGCGGGCGCCAGCCTGTCGGCCCGCAACTGCCTGGACGGCACGATCTCGGCGATCACCGAAGGGCCGATCAGCACCGACGTGGCCCTCGCCCTCGGCAACGGGCAAATCGTCCACGCCACGATCACCCATGAAAGCTCGGTCGCCCTCGGCCTCAAAGTCGGCGCTCCGGCCACCGCCGCGTTCAAGGCCCCGTCGGTGATCCTCGGCCTCGTCGGCTGAGCGCACAGACACCGTTCCGCCTCCTTCCTTCGGCAAGCACCGCGACACACGCGGCAAGAGCTGCAGCACTCCGCCGTGGCACCCTATATGCACTCAAATACAGCGAACGCCCAATCGAAGTGCATTTTGACAGCTTATTTGCGCATCAATCGGCGCCCAGGTTTCTCCTCTCTGCAAGCCGACCGTCTCTTTGCCTCACAGGCTTTCAAGAAAAGCCAGCAGTGCTCGACGCTCCTTCGCCGGCAACGCCGCGAAACGCCGGCTCGCCACCTTCGCCTCACCGTCGTGCCACAGGATCGCCTCCGTCAGGCTGCGCGCACGGCCGTCGTGGAGATAGCGCTGCTGCTCGCTGATCGTCTGCGTCAGCCCGATCCCCCACAGCGGCGGCGTGCGCCACTCCCGCCCTGACGCCGCGAAATCCGGCCGGCCATCGGCCAGGCCAGGCCCCATGTCGTGGATCAACAGATCCGTGTAAGGCGCGATGGTCTGCCCGGCCAGGCGCGGAAAACGCGGTGACGTGCCGGTCTGCAGGCTCGGCCGGTGGCACTGCGCGCAGCCACTGCTTGCAAACAGCGCTTCGCCGCGCAGCACTGCCTCACGGTCCGCATCCCGGCGGGCCGGCACGGCCAGGTGGGCCAGGTAGAACTCCACGTCATCCAGCTGGCGGGCGCTCAGCTCCGGCGTGCCGCCGTTAGGCGCCTGCTGGCAGGCGGACTGCACGGCGGTGCAGTTCTGCGCCGGGTGCAGATCGGACGTGATGCCCAGGTCACCCAGGAAAGCCCCGGCAATCTGTGCGCGCAGCGTCGGCATGTTGGCCTTGTAGCCGAAGCGGCCGGCTTCCTGCACCGCGCTCTCAGGGTTCCACACCCGGTTCACCCGCCCTTTCACGCCGTCCGCCTTGCGCTCCGCGGCCAGCGCCGAGAGGGTCTCCGCCGACACGGCATCGAGCAGACCCATGCCCACCACCTGCTGGCCGACCCGCGGCGAGGTCAGCACCTTGCCGATGGGCCCGTAGCCCAGCTCGGTGAAGGCCAGCGTCGGGCGGCGCAACGACACCTCCTCGCCATCCGCCAGCCAGCGCTTCGACTCGACCCAGCCCAGGCGCACGCGCCCCTCGCCGCGCACGCCGGGAATCCCTTCCTCGTTGAACTGGTCACCATAGGCCGGATGGGGCCGCGGGCCGCCGTGGGCGCCGCGCCCGGCCACCGACAGCCGTACCAGCATCGACTGCATGCGCTCGTCCGTACTCTCCGGTGGCAGGCCGCGGCCATTGCGGGCGTGACAGGAGATACAGGCCAGCCGGTTGTAGAGCGGCCCAAGGCCGTCCACCTGGTCGTCCTTGGCCGGCGCCACCACCCAGCTCTGGTTGAACAGGGAACGGCCGCGGAAGAAACGTTCCCGCTCCGCATCGCTCAGGCCGTCCAGCGGCCGCGCGAAAGCCTCGCGACTGGCGTCCGCCACCTGCCAGTCCGCCGCCCGGGCACTCGCGCCAGCGAGGATGCCGCACACCAGCAACAGGAAACCCAATCGTCGCATCAGGCCACCCCCAGCAGGCCGGCGGCCTTCGCATAACGCTCATCGACGCGGCTCGCCCAGGTCTTTTCCAGGCCGGCGGCCAGCGTCTCCGCCGCCGGGTCGTCACGGCGGGCGAAGAAGGCGCGCTGGATCGCCGAATCGTCGGCTTCCGCCTCCTTCAGCGGCGGTGCCGTCAGCAAGGGCCATACGCTGTTCCAGGTAGCACCATCCGCCGCGTGCAGACGCGTCCACAACTCGACGAGGCGCGCATGGGGGCGCACGAAGGCCTGCCCGAAGGCCGCTGCAATCGGCGCCGCGCGACCACGCCCGCGGCCGTTGTCATAGAGGTAGCCGCCCCGCGCCGCGGTAGCAAAAGGGTCGTGGTAGTCCGCCGGCAGGCCCGCGTAGGCAGACGGACGCACCGGCAACTTGCGGATGTCCGGGTGGGCCAGGATCTTCTGCCCGGCGTCGGACAGTACGAAGTCCACGAACGCCTTCGCGCCATCCGGGTTCGGGCTGCCGGCGGTCACCGCGATGTGAGCCGGATTGACGCCGCCCTGGCGCGGGTAGATGAACTGGACCGGCGCACCGTTGGCCACCGCCGAGGCCACGAAAAAGTCGATGGACAGCCCGATGCCCTTGCGCCCGCCTCCGATCTCGTCGCTGACGAAGGTCCCGCCGCGCCCGGTGAAGGCCGCGTTGGCGGCGATGGCGCACCACAGGGCCCAGCCGATGTCCCAGCCGTAGGCCTGCAGCGGAATATCCACCAGCACCGGCGCGAAGCCCACCTCCACCGGGTCCGGCACCGCCAGGTGGCCGGCATACACCGGGTCGGCCAGGTCGCTCCAGTCGGCCACCGGCGGCAGACCGTGGCTGTGCAGGTAGGCCGGATTGACCGCGAAGCCGTAGCCGGCCACTTCGGACGCCGCGTAGAAGCCGTCCGGATCGTTGATAGCGCTGTTCCCGATCTGGCCGGGCAGCCCGGCCAGGCTTACCGGCAGCTTGCGGAAGGCATGCTCGTCCTTCAGCTGCGCATAGGTCTTCGGCGACGCGCTCCAGTACACGTCCACCCCGCCCTGCCCCGGCTGGCGCAGGTAGGGCAAGGCGTCGTGGGGCATGCGCCAGACGATGCGCAGGCGGTACTGGGGCCAGGCCTTTTCGAAGGCGGCCTCGAAACGGGAGACCACCGCATCCGGGTAGGCGGTGAGCACCACCACGTCCTTCGTCGGCGCCGCCCACAGACGGCCGGACGCCCCCGCCACCGCGAGGGCGCCGGCGGCACGCACGAAGGCGCGGCGGGAAGGCTTGTGCAGGCTGTCCATAGCCGTCTCCTCAGAACTTGTAGGACGCGTTGGTGAACCACATGCGGCCGGGCATCGGATAACCGTCGGCCAGCGCGTAGTTGGCGTCGAACAGGTTGGTCACGCCAGCCTCCAGCGCCCACGCCGGCTGCGGCTTGTACACCGCCTTCACGTTGGCCAGCGCAAAGCCGCCCATCTTCACGTAGGTCGCCGCGTTGCCGCTACCGTAAGCCACCATGCGGCCGTTCTCGGCATCCACCGAAGCCTGGTATTCCCAGCGGTCGGAAGGCTTCCAGCTGGCGTAGGTGAACAGGCGGTTGCGCGGGGTGTCGGTGAGCGGGGTCGTCGAGGTCCGGTTCTCCCGGTCCAGGTAGGTGTAGTTGCCACCCACCGTCCAGCCACCGCCGAGGGTCTGCTCCAGGGACAGCTCGACGCCGGCATGGCGTGCCTCGGCAATGTTCTGCAGCTGCGCACAGGAGGTTGCCGCGCCGATACCCGGCTGGTTACACAGGGACACCGGGATGATGTTCACCCGCTGCATCAGGTTCTCGATGCGGCTGTAGAACAGGCTGGCCTGGCCGCGGGCGCCGCCCCACGGGCTGCCGCGCAGGCCGGTCTCGACGTTGAGGGCGCGCTCGGGCTTGAGATCCGGGTTCGGCAGGCCGCTGCCAAGGGACGCCGAGTAGCGGTCCTTGATGGTCGGGAAGCGGGTCTTGTGGGCGACGCTGACAAAGGCTTCGGCCCCGCCGCCGAGCTTGCGGGTCAACTCGGCCAGCCAGTTGGTGCCGGAGGTCGAGCCGGTCGGCCAGTAGTACACCTCCTTGGCATCGCGCTGGTCGTGGCTGGCGCCAAGGCGCAGGCGCCACAGGTCGGACACGCGGATCATGTCCTCCACCGCGATGGAGGTGGTCACGTCCCGGTAGTTCTTGCTGAGGGCCAGGCCATTGTCCTGGTGCTTGTCTTCCTTGTAGTGGTAGGCGATGGCCAGCTCGTGACCGCTGAACGCGAAGCTGTCCAGCTCGACCGACACGCCGGTGGTCGAATCCTTGTACCAGCTCGGGAAGTTGGCGGTGTTGGCGATCAGCGTGGAATAACTGCCGTTGGTGTAGGCGAGGATCTTGTTGTCGTAGTTGTCCTGGTACACCCGCGCCTTGACGACGTGGTTCTGCCCCACCGCCACGTTGGCGATGAAATAGGTACTCTCCAGGTTCCAGTACGGCCACTGCCAGAAGCGGCTGTTGGCGCCGCCGCCGATGCTCAGGTACTGCCCCGGCGCGTTGCCGGCGTAGGGCGGGTTGCCCTTGCGGCCGTTCTGCTGGACATAGCCGATGGCGTACTCGTCGGTGGCGTTGGGGGTCAGGCCCAGCTTGAGGGACAGGCGGGAATCGGTCTGGTAGGAATTCTCCCGGTGGCCGCCATCCTCCAGCACGTTACGGGTCGCGTTGCTGGCGCTGGTCGGGATGGACTTCGCCGAGTAGTTGCTGGACAGCGGGAAATAGTTGCTGTCGGTGTAGGACGCACCGAGCTGCATGTACCACATGCCCTGATTGCTACCCACGTTGGCAGCGTACTTCTGCAAGCCACCGGAGCCGAAGCCGGCCCGCAGGTCGCCCTCCAGTTCCTTCACCGGCTTGCGACTGACCAGGTTGATCGCCCCACCGAGCGTGTTGGGGCCATACAGCAGCGACGCCGCGCCCTTGGCGACGCGGATCTCGGCCAGGTCGAAGGTCGTGAAGCGGCCGAAGTCCACATAGCCGTCATAGGGCACGTAGGCCGGAATGCCATCGATGAACAGCGGTACCTGGCGCACGTCGAAGCCGCGCAGGTAGACGATGTCCTCGTTGCGGCTGTTGCGGGACAGGCTGATGCCGGGCGTCAGCGCCACCGCATTGCCGAGGGTGTCGCGATTGAACTGGCGCAGAGCCTCTCCCTTGATCACGGTTTCCCCGGGTACGGCATCCACCGAGCTGGCCACCACGTCCACCGTGCCGAGCTGGAACACCCCGTCCGCCGCCACCGCCGAACCAGCCAGCGCCGCCGACACGCTGCTCAATACCCACGCCTGCATCTGTTTCTTTTTCATAGAGACCCCCTGAACACCATCTATATAAATTTATATATATCGAAAGACAGATCTACTCTGGCTCAATCTCAGCAATGACCGTGCCTGCGTGGAAAACCTTGTGCACCGCACACAAATCCAGGCGGAGCTTCGTATCGATGTGTAACTTACTACATAATGATGTCTGAAAACCTACAAATAAAAGGCTTACTGAGGGTAATCGGAAATAACTTGATCCACCGCAAGAATGGATTTCGCACCGTTTCCGTACGCACTGGAACGGGTCAGGCAAGCTTCATTTAGATGCGATGCAGCAAGCAGGCACGCCGAGTGCTAACAGCGCTATATCAACAACAACACATCGAATCAGATTCGCGTCCGCCATGAAAACCCGCTCCGCCCAGCGCCGCCGCCCGACGGCCCGTCCTTCCATTCCAACCCCGGTCGCCGCTGCCGTCGGTGCCGCCTTCGCCAGCCTTCTCATCTCCACCGACCTGCATGCCGCGGACACCCCGCCAACCCTGGGCACCGTCCAGGTCACCGGCACCGCCGAGCCCGGCTACGCCGGCTTCCTGTCCTCGCGGCCAAATACGTCAGCGACGACCTACCAGGTCGGGCCGGAAGGTCTGGAGACCTTCGGCGCCCCCGGCGGCACCAATCCCTACACGATGGTTTCCGGCCTCCCGGCCGTAAAGGTGCAGAGCCTCGACCCCTATGGCCTGACCAGCCGGATCGGCGGCAACAAGGGTATGCGGGTGCGCGGCATCGCCGCCTGGCATGGTGCCGTCGGCACCGTGGACGGCCTGACCCTGTCCAACATCAACCCCGGTCCCGGCTATCTGCAGATGTTCGACATGGAGAACCTGGCCGGCGTGAGCCTGGCGCAAGGGCCGATCGCCCCCGATCAGGCGGCCCTATTCAACACGGCCGGGGCCCTCGACAGCCAGATCCTGTGGCCGGCCCTCGAGGCTGGCGGGAGCGTATCCGCGGCCAGTGGCGACAACGGCTTCGAACGCTATTTCGCGCGGGTGGACAGCGGCAGCTTCGGCCCGGCCAACACGCGCATCGCCGCCTCCGCCTCCACCGCCCACGCCAACCTGTGGCGCGGCCCCGGCCAGGCCGAGCGCGAAAACTACCTGCTGGCCGTCGCCACAGACCTGGGCAAGCTCACGCTCAAGCTGCTGGCCGTGAACAGCAACATCGACCAGAACAACTACAAGCCGCTGACCGCCGCCCAGGCCCTCGACCTGTCCACCTACCGCTACGCCGGCTACGACGCCAAACCGGTGGCCGGCAGCTTCCAGAACTACTACGCCTACAACCGCCAGAGCTTCGACAACCAGGCCTACATCGGCGAAGCCGAATACCGCATCAGCAACGACACCAAAGCGCGTCTCAAGCTGTTCAGCTTCGACGAATCCGGCTCCACCTTCGATGCCAACGGCACCAACAAGGTCCGCCAGTGGATCATGGAGCACAACAGCTTCGGCGCCAGCGCCGACGTGGAAACCCGCATCGACGCCACCCGCCTGAAGGCCGGCTACAGCTACACGTCCATGCAACCGCCCGGCCCGCCCAACGCCCAGCGCTTCTACACCGCCACCGCCAGTGGCCTGAGCTGGGCCGCCGCCACCGCCAGCAGCAGCAACCAGGGCTGGACCACCCTCAGCGAAGTCACCGGCCGCCACGTCTTCCAGACCCTCTTTGCAATGGCCTCCTGGCAGTACCGGGCGCTGCAGCTCGAAGGTGGCCTGCGCTGGTTCCAGGAGAAGATGCCAAGCCTCGCCGAATACACCAAAACCGGCGTCGGCGACGTGTCCTACCGCGCTGCTCTGGCCGCCTCGCCGGGCGTCTCGGTGGCGGTGGACGGCAAGACTGTCGACAAGGTGCTGCCGTGGTTCGGCCTGCGCTACGCCTTCACGCCTGCCATCGAAGGGCGCTTCTCGGCCGGCCGCAACATCGGCCCGGCCTCCTTCGACATCTGGAACAGCAACATCCGCAACCTCAAGGCCAGCCAGCAGGCCCTCGCCCAGAGCCTGTGGAACAAACTGAAGCCGGAAACCGACGACGCCGCCGACCTCGGCCTGC
Source organism: Zoogloea sp. JDB1 (assembly GCF_056724025.1). NCBI lineage: Bacteria > Pseudomonadati > Pseudomonadota > Betaproteobacteria > Rhodocyclales > Zoogloeaceae > Zoogloea > Zoogloea sp. JDB1. The sequence goes on along the minus strand of NZ_CM161496.1, from coordinate 2,157,895 downwards.
GCCTGCGCTTCGCCCAGGGCTACGTGGAGCCGACGATCTACTACGCCAGCATCAACAACAAGTCGGTGAACGCTTACGACCCGACGGTCGGCCTCAACTACGGCCAGAACATCGGCAACGGCCACCTCGCCGGCGTGCAGCTGGCCGCCAGCTGGGAACCGCGCCCCAGCCTCAACCTGTTCGGCAGCGCGTCGTGGAGCCGCGCGGTGTTCGACGAAGACCTGCGCACCGCGGCCAGCACCGTCGTCGCCGTGAAAGGCCAGCAGTTCCCCGACACCCCGCGCCTGATCGGCACCCTCGGCGCCGAATGGAAGGCTGGCGACTTCCGCGCCGTGCCACTGCTGCGCTACATGGGCGGCCGCTACGATGACTCGGTGCACACCAACCGCTTCGGCGGCTACACGGTGGTGGACCTGGAGCTGGGCTGCCGCTGGCAGGTCGGCCCGACCCGAGTCGATGCCAGCCTCACTGCCCTCAACCTGTTCGACCGCAAGTACCTCGGCCTGATCGACTCCGGCGACCTGCAGACCGGCACCACCAACTACTACTCCGGCAACCCGCGCACCCTGCTCGGCAAGCTGGCGCTGAGCTTCTGAGGCCCCCGATGACGATCCACAAGCTGCGGCGCCTGGCGCCGTTACTCTGTGCCCTGCTGCTGGCCGCCCCTCTTCCCGCTTCCGCCGACTCCGCACCATCGCCGCTGCACGTCGCTGTGGTCGGCGGCCCGGTGATGGCCGGGGTGTGGCCGGAACTGGCCCGCCGGGCCAGCAAAGCCACCGGCATCCCGCTCGAATTGGTCGCAGCGGCACCGAAGGAGAGCGTCGTGCCGGCCTTCCAGCGCGGCGATGCCGACCTGCTGCTGATCCACGGCAGCGACGAGACCTTCCAGCTCCTCGCCGCAGGCTATGCCGCCCCGCTGCGCGCCTGGGCCCTCAACGAGCACGTACTGGTCGGCCCCGCCAGCGATCCGGCCGGCATCGCCGACGCGCCCGACGCCACCGAGGCGCTGCGCCGCATCGCCGCCCACGATGCCCCGCTGCTGGCCTTCCGCGACCCGGGCAGCTTCACCATCGTGCAGCGCCTGTGGCGCCAGGCTGGCCTGCGTCCCGGCCCGCGCCAGCAGCTCTACGACGACGCCGAGCGACCGCAGGAGGTGCTGCTGTCGGCGGCCCGCCAGGGCGCCTACGCAGTGGTCGGGCACATGCCGGTGGCCTTCGGCAAGATGCCCGACGCCGGCCTCAAGGTGCTCGTGAAGGGCGACCCGGCGATGCGCCGGGTCTTCGTGGTGGTCGAGCCCGGCCCCCGCCATCCGGCCGATGCCCGGCACCGCCAACTGGCCCGCCGCGTCGCCGACTACCTCACCGGGCCGCAGGGCCAGGCCGACCTCGTCGCCGCCGACCTGGCCGCCGGCGGCCCGTGGATCTTTCCCCTGTCGGCCACCGGCCGGCGCCTGCCCCCAGCCGAGTAAGCCATGAACCTCCTCCTCAACCTCCTCCGCCCGATGGGCCTGCTGGCCCTGCTATTCCTCACCTCGCCACCCGCGCCAGCGCGGGAGATCGTGGACATGGCCGGGCGCCGCGTGCAGATCCCCGACCGCATCGAGCGGGTCTACGGCTCCGCCCCGCCGCTCAGCGTGCTGCTGGCGATGGCGGCGCCCGAGACGATGGTCGGCGTCAACCTGGTCTTCGAGCCGGAAGCCCGGCGCTACCTGCCCGCCGGCCTCGCCGAGCTGCCGGTGCTCGGCGGCGTCTACGGCATGGGCCGCGCGGCCAACCCGGAAGAGGTACTGGGCACCCGCGCCCAGATCGCACTGGCCTGGCAGAGCCCCTTCGTGGACCGGGCCATGGTGGAGAACTTCTTCGGCCGTATCGGCATGCCGGTGGTCTTCATCCACCTCGACACCCTCGCCGACTGGCCGGCGGCGCTCCGCTTCACCGCCCGCCTGCTGGGCCGCGATGGCAAGGCCAGCGAAGCCCAGGCCGCCTACGTCGAGAAAACCCTGGCCCGCCTCAAGGCCGGCATCGCCGCCATTCCCGAAAAGGAACGGGTCCGCGTGTACTACGCCGAAGGCCCGGCCGGCCTCACCACCGACTGCCACCGCTCCTTCCACACCGAGGCCATCGAACTGGCCGGCGGCTACAACATCCACCGCTGCGAGCCCCGCTCCCACATGGGCATGGAGGCGATCAGCCTGGAGCAGGTCATCGCCGCCGATCCCCAGGTGATCCTCGCCCAGGACCCCAAATTCGCCGCCGCCGTGCGCAGTGATCCACGCTGGCAGGCCATCCGCGCGGTGAAGGACGGCCGCATCTACGCGGTGCCGCGCTGGCCCTTCAACTGGCTCGACCGCCCACCCTCCGCGATGCGCGCCCTCGGCGCCCAGTGGCTGGCCAACCTGTTCTACCCCAGCCGCCTGCCCCTGGACCTGCACCGGGAAACCCGCGAGTTCTACCGCCTGTTCCTGCATACGCAGGTCAGCGACGGCGACCTCGCCGAACTCCTGCCCCGTCCCTGACCCTTTTTCCGGAGATTGCCCGCATGTGCCAAGCCCAATCCTCAACCGCTCCGTCCTCCTCCAGCGCTCCCGCCACGGAGCTGCCGCTACTGTCCGCCGACGCCCCAGCCTGTGGCTGCGGCGGACACGCCCACGCCGCGCCGCCGGTGGAGCCGACCGTGCATTCCCTGCAGGAGGCGATGCAGGTCGGCGAGACCGTCCGCTGGGTCGCCAGCGGCCACGATGCCGAATACCCGCCCGTACCCTTTCCGTCCCTGCGGGTCATCCGCAGCGCCGGGGAAGCCCGCGTGCGCGCGGTGGTGTGGCGCCACCACACGCTGTTGAGGGCCTCGCCGGTCGGCCACCTGCTCCCGGCCGACGATGAAAAATTCGCCCGCGGCACCGACAAGACCGCCGACTTCATCGTTGAAGCCTGTGGCGGCCCGGCCAACTTCACCCCGCAATTTGGCCATACCTGCATGCGCACCCGCCACTTCCCATTCACCATCGACGAAGCCGCCCGTGAAACCTGGCTGGATCTCCTGTGGCAGGCCCTAGACGAGGAAGGCTTCCCCGACGACGTCCGCGAGGAATACTGGAACTGGCTGGAAGCCATGTCGATCCGCATGATCAACCGGCGCACCACCAAGGCGGCACCAGCCCGCCGCCCCTACGCCGCAATGGCCGCTCAGCGCGGCCTCCTCCCTCCCACATGAAGTGAGACTCCAGCTCGCGTAAAGCGCGCCTTGGCCGTGCACCGGTAACGGAGCACGGCTTTTTTTGGTGCATGAAAGCGCGGAAACCCGCGCCCCTGGCCGCGCTCCAGCCCGCTCCACACCCAGCCCGAGGCATGCCGCTGCACCCCCCGCCCACCGGCACGCTATTTGCACAAGTACATAACGAAACGGCGTGATGCGCCAAATCCGGCGCAAGGCCACGGTTTCTGAAGCACAACCGACAAAGACTGTAATAACAACGACACTGACGGCCAACACGGCCGGCAATGCCACCGACAAACGAGGCCCGACCATGTCTCACGCAACGCTATATACGCACCAATACTTTGACATCCGCCCCGGCCACACCCGCCGCACGGAAACGTCGATCCGCTGGAACGAGGGCCTGCCCCCCGAGTGGCAGGAGCAGGTCATCGCGCCCCTGTACTTCGACCACTACATGGATTACGTGGTCACTGCCGCCCGCATCCTCGGCCGCGACGAGGACGACAACGCCTGCTACTGCGCCCACAGCTACGTGCTCGAGGAAAGCCGCGGGCCGGAGATCCCCACCGCCTTCCGCACCCTGGCCTACGCCGAGTCCCTGCGCGCCTGGCGCCTGCGCGACGGCCGCTGGCTGATCCACCGGGTGGTCGTCCGCGACGGCGAGCTGGACAAGGCCCACGGCTTCTTCTCCCTCGCCGAATCGATGCCGCGCTGAGGCAGACGGGATGAACACCACGGTGTGCTCTCCGGCAGCGGCCCCCCGGCTCGGTGCGGCAGGCGTCGTCCTCGCCGCCCACGGCCTGGCCGCGGCCGGCCTGCTGGCCCTGAGCCCCCCGGCGCCGCAGGCGGAAGCACCGAAGATCCTGCAGGTCGCCTGGATCGCCGAACCCGCGGCGCCCACGCCGCCGGCCCCCGCGGCCCCGGCACCGACCGCCGCACCACGGACGCCCCGCCCCCAAGCCCACGCCGATGCCACTCCGGCGCCCCGACCGGTAGCGCGCCCCCAGGCGACACCACTGCAGTCCAGCCGCCCGGTGGCCACGGCCCCGTCACCCGCCCCCTCATCCGCCCTTGCCCCCAGCACAGCCCCGCCGGCCGACAGCGCCCCGGACAGCCGTGCCCACGAATCCCCCGCGCCCCGCGAGGCCGCCGCGCCGGCGCCGCGCAGCGCCGCCCCAGTGGCGGACAGCCCGCCGCGCTTCGACGCCGACTACCTGAGCAATCCGGCCCCGGACTATCCCGCTGCCAGCCGCCAGTTGCGCGAACAGGGCAGCGTGCAGTTACGGGTCTTCGTCACCACCGACGGCCGCGCCGGCGACATACGGGTGCACCTGGGCTCCGGCTTCGAGCGCCTCGACCAGGCCGCCATCGACGCAGTGCGCCGCTGGCGTTTCGTCCCCGCCCGCCAGGGCGACGGCCCGGTGGCCGCGTGGGTCATCGTCCCCATCAACTTCACCCTGCGGAAATCCTGACCATGGCCGACAGCAACGGCATCCTCCATTCCATCTCCCTCTCCATCTCCCATGCCGACGCCCTCGGGCGTCTGGTGCTCGCCGTCCTGCTCGCGATGTCCCTCGCCTGCTGGTACCAGATCGCCCTGAAGAGCTGGCAGGTCTTCCAGCTGCGGCGCCAGGGGCGGCTGTCCGCTGCCGGCCTGGCCGCCTGCGCGTCACCGGCCACCCTTGAGCGCCTGCTGGCCGCCCAGCCGCCAAGCTGTCCGTGGGTGCGCCTGTCCCGGCTGGCCATGGACGCCTGCCGCCAATGGAATGGCCGCCGCGACGGCCAGGCGGCGATCCAGCTGTCCGCCCCCGACGTGTTCCTGCTGCAGGCCTTCAACCGCGGCCTCGCCGAGGCGGGTGCCCGCCTCGACACAGGCCTTGCGCTGATCGGCTCGGTGGCCGCCACGGCGCCCTTCGTCGGCCTCTTCGGCACCGTGTGGGGCATCTACCACGCGCTCATCGGCATCGGTGCAGAGGGCGCCGGCAGCCTGGACAAGGTCGCCGGCCCGGTCGGCGAAGCGCTGGTGATGACCGCCTGCGGCCTGGCCGTGGCCATTCCGGCGCTACTCGCCTACAACGCGCTGGGACGCGCCAACCGGCGCCTGCTGGACGAGCTGGAAGGCTTCGCCCACGAACTGCTGGGCTTCCTCGTCAGCGGCCTGCCATCGACCGTCGCCGACCCGCGGCCGGCGGACAGCGCTGCGGCAGCCCACGCAGTCCCCGTCGCGAGGGCCGCCTGATGGGCTTTTCCCTTACCCCCGGCGGCGAGCGCCGCCCGGTCGCGGAGATCAACATGATCCCGCTGATCGACGTGATGCTGGTGCTGCTGGTGATCTTCATCGTTGCCGCCCCGCTGCTGACCCATGCGGTGCGGGTGGAGTTGCCGCGGGCCACCAGCGCACCGACACCGCCCCGCCCCGACGCGATCCGCCTGGGTCTGACCGCCGACGGGCAGCTGTTCTGGAACGGCCAGGCGATCTCCAGCGCCGAACTGGAAACCCGCCTGGGTGCCGCCGGCCGACTCGACCCGGTTCCCGAGCTGCATCTGCAGGCCGACGCCGCCACGCCTTACGGGGCCGTGGCGCGCAGCATGGCGACAGCCTCCCGCCAGGGGGTGAGCCGCATCGGCTTCGTCAGCGACCCACGCCCGGAGGCGCGATGAACCTCGCTCGTCATCCCCTGCTGCCGCTCCTCGGCCTGCTGGCCCTGCTCGGCGCCGCGATGCTGACCGCCCTAAGCATCGGCCGCTACCCCTTGCCAGTGGACGACATCCTGCGCCTGCTCGGCGCGGCGCTGGGCTGGCGGCCGCTGCCGCCGGAAGAATTCGAGGTGCTCTACAACCTGATCGTGCGCATCCGCCTGCCGCGGGTCCTCGCCGCGGTAATGGTCGGCGCCGCGCTGGCCAGCTCCGGCGCGGCCTTTCAGGCGGTGTTCCGCAATCCGCTGGTGTCCCCCGGCCTGCTCGGCGTGCTGGCCGGCGCAGCCTTCGGAGCGGCGCTGGGCATCCTGCTGTCGCTGGACTGGCTGCAGGTCCAGGCGCTGGCCTTCCTGATGGGGGTCGCCGCGGTGGCCATCGGGGTCGGCATCGCCACGCTGTTCGGCGGTGGCGCGATCGTCATGCTGGTGCTCGGCGGCATCGTCAGCGCGGCGCTGTTCTCGTCCCTGCTGTCGATGGTGAAGTACGTCGCCGACCCTTACAACCAGCTGCCGGCCATCGTCTACTGGCTGATGGGCAGCCTGGCGGTCGCCGACCTCGGCCAGGTGGGCAGCCTGGCCCTGCCCATCGGCGGCGGCGTGCTGGTGCTGTCCGTCCTCGGCCGCGCCCTCGACGCCCTGTCGATGGGCGACGACGAAGCCCGCAGCCTCGGCGTGCCGGTGCGTAGCGTGCGCTACACGGTGATCGCCGCCGCCACGCTGGTCTCGGCGCTGACCGTCTCGCTGGCCGGCATGATCGGCTGGGTCGGCCTGATCGTGCCGCACATCGCGCGCCTCCTCGTCGGCCCCGGCAACAGCCGCCTGCTGCCGGCCAGCGCCGGCCTCGGCGCCCTGTTCCTGCTCGGCGCCGACAGCCTGTCGCGGACCTGGAGCAGCACCGAGATCCCGATCGGCATCGTCACCGAACTGATCGGCATCCCGGTCTTCCTGCTGGTCCTCGGCCGCGCCCGGAAGGCCTGGGCATGAGCGCCGTGCTGCTCGCCCGCAGCCTGCGTTACGCCTGGCGCGGCCGGCCGGTGCTGAACGGGGTGGACCTGCGCGTCGGCACCGGCGAGGTGGTGTCCCTGCTGGGCGCCAACGGTGCCGGCAAGAGCACCCTGCTGCGCCTGCTGCTCGGCCTGCTGCGCCCCGCCGCCGGCGACGTTCTCCTCGACGGCACACCCATCGCATCGATGCCACGCCGGCTGCTGGCCCGCCGGCTGGCCTACGTCCCCCAGGTCCATGTGAGCCCGTTTCCGTACCCGGTGCGGGACGTCGTGCTCCTCGGTCGTCTGCCCCACGCCGGTCTCGGTGGCCTCAGCGGCCGCATCGGGCCGGCCGACCGGCAGGCGGCCGACGCAGCCCTCGCCCGGCTCGGCATCGCACACCTCGCCGAACGCCCATACACCGAAATCTCCGGCGGCGAACGCCAGCTCGTGCTGATCGCCCGCGCCCTCGCCCAGGGCGCCCGCCTGCTGGTGATGGACGAGCCGACCGGCGGCCTCGACTACGGCAACCAGCTGCGCCTCCTCGAACTGCTGCGCACGCTGGCCGCCGATGGCTTCGGCGTGCTCAAGACCACCCATCACCCGGACCACGTGCTGCACGGCTCCCACCGGGTGGCGATCCTGCGGGACGGCCGCATCCTCGCCGACGGCGCCCCCGCGGAGATCCTCACCCGGCCGCTGATGCGCAGCCTGTACGACGTGGACGTCGAGCCCCACCGCCTCGCCGACGGCCGGCTGGTCTTCATGCCGCCAGCCGTCGGTGGCCAGCCGGCCCCCCATTCCCCATTCCATCCTTCGGAGTCCCCCGCATGAAAGCCTCGACCATCCGATGTTGCCTGCTCGCCCCCGGCCTCGGGCTGCTGGCACTCCCGGCGCTCGGCGCCGATCCCGTCCTCGCCCCCGTGGACGTCAGCGCCGGCGCGGCGCCCCTCGCCGGCCCCGACAGCGGGCGCGGCTACAGCCAGTCCTCCGTGTCGGCGGAGGGCGTCGCCATTCTCGGCGGCCCGGCGCAGACCAGCCCCTACCGGGCCCTAGACCTGATGCCCTCGGTCAATCTGTCCGGCCAGGACGCCTACGGCCTCACCGTGGACCAGAATTTCCTGCGCATCCGCGGCATTTCCGCCTACACCTTCAGCAACCTGGCCCTGACCGTTGACGGCGTCCCTTCGTCGATCAACGTCGGCAACGGCGGCATGGGCAACCTGTTCGACCTGGAGAACGTCGCCGGCGTCAGCCTGATCCGCGGCCCGCTACCCGCCGACAAGGGGCTCGGTTTCGGCGACCTGGCCGGCGCCATGGACCTGAGCCTGAAAGCCCCGCAGGAGCGGACCGGCGTCAGCGTCCGGGCGGCGACCGGCAGCGAACAGTTCCACAAGCTGTTCGCCCGAGTGGACAGCGGCAGCTTCGGCGCCGGCACGCGCTTCTTTCTGTCCGCCTCCGACGCGGCCGCCGACAAATGGCGCGGCCCCGGCGACCAGGACCGCAAGAACGCCACGCTGGGTTTCGCCCAGGCCCTGGGGCGGGATGCCAGCTTTGAGCTCTACGCCGTCCATAACAGCTTCAACCGCGACGACTACCGGCCGCTCAGCTACGCCCAGAGCCGCGACCTCGGCACCTGGAACGGCCTCGACTACAACCCGCGGCTGACCGGGATCGCCGCCCAGGACGCCCTCTACTACCGCTTCAACCACCAAGAATTCACCGAGGACAACATTTTCGCCAAGTTCAACTGGCGGCTCGGCGCCGACACCGTGCTGAAGCTCAGCCCCTACTGGCTGAAGACCAACGGCTTCCGCCTGACCGCCAGCGGCAGCAACGTGATGCGCATGGACATCGAGCAGGAGCAGAGCGGGCTGGTCGCCGAGGTGGCCACCCGCCTCGCCGCCCTCGACTTCACCGCCGGCTGGTGGACCCAGCGCATCGCCACCATCCCGCCCCCGCTCGCCCAGAAGGTGTACACGATCAATGGCAGCGGCCAGCTGGTGTTCAGCCGCTGGGGCATCCTCGCCGACATGGGCAAGCGCGATTACGACAGCCCCTACCTCAAGCTGGCCGGCGGCAGCGGGCCGCTGAAGTTCGCTGCCGGTGTCCGCTACCTGCATTTCAGCGTGCCCGGCATCACCACCTACAGTGCCAGCAGCATCGGCGATGTCGGCCGCGACGCCGCACTGGCCCTCAACCCGGCCGTCAATGCCGGCCTCAGCACGACGAAGAGCGACTATTCGGCGGTGCTGCCCAGCGCCTCCCTGCAATGGGCCTTCAGTCCAGCCCTGGAAGGCCGCCTGGCCTACGGGCGAGGCGTCGGCAATCCCTGGCTGGGCCCGCTGTACTCAACCTACGCGAGCAACGCGGCCCGCTTCCAGTCCGCCGGCGTGAGCCTGCAGAGCCTGTGGAGCAACCTGCGCCTGGAGACCGCCGACACGGTGGACGCCGGCTTGTCCTGGCGCCACGGCGCCGTGACCCTGGCGCCGACCCTCTACGTCAGCCGCGCCAAGGACAAGCAGGTCACCGCCTACGATCCCGCCGTCGGCCTCTCCTACCTGCAGCCCGGCGTGCGCTCCCATGCCTACGGTGCGGAACTCGAAGCGACCTGGGCAGCGAGCGGCGTGCTGGACCTGATCGGCAGCCTGTCCTGGAACGTCAATCGCCTCGACGACGACATCCGCAGCGGCGCTGGCACCCAGCTGGCGAGCAGCGGCAAGCAGGTCCCCGACGCCCCGCGCCTGCTCGCCAAGCTGGCGGCGGACTACCGCAGCGGCGCCTGGCGCCTGAGCCCCCAGTTGCGCCACGTGGGCAAGCGCTACGGCGACGCCCTCAACACCGAGGCGGTGCGCAGCTACACACTGGCCGACCTGCACGCCGGCTATACCCTGGCAGCGACCGGCGGACGCCCGGCCCTGGAGATCGGCCTGTCGGCGCTGAACCTGTTCGATCGCCAGTACATCGCATCGATCAACGCCGGCCAGGACGACGCCCGTCCCGGCGCAACCACCTACTATCCGGGCGCCCCACGCACCGTGGTGTTGTCGCTGAGCGGGCGCTTCTGAGCATGGCCTCGACAACCCGCCGCCGCCTGCTGACGGCCACCGCCGCGACGCTGCTGCTGGGGCGCGGTGTCCCCGGCCACGGCGCCCCCCGGGAAGTGACCGACATGGCCGGGCGGCGCGTCGCCGTTCCCGCCCGGCTGGAACGCATCGCCTCGGCGGGCGGCTCGCCGGCCGTCAATGCCTTCCTGTTCCTGTTCGGGCTCGGCCCGCGCATCGTCACCGGCCTGCCGGCCGCCTTCCAGTCGCCGGCATGGCGCCTGCAACGCCATTTCGCACCGGGCATTGCCAACGCCCCCGCGGTATCCGGACCGCCACCGGCCTGGACGCCCAACGCGGAAGCCCTGCTGGCCCTGCGACCCGACATCGCCTTCGTGGTCAGCGAACCGGCCGCGGCAATCCTCGACCGGGCCGGCCTGCCGGCCATCGTGCTGAACTGGGACCGCCCGGACAGCGTCGAGCACACGATCCGCCTGCTGGCAGATATCTTCGCGGCAGAGCAGCGGGCCCGCGACTACTTCGCCTGGGAAAGCGCGCTGCGCACCCGCGTCGCCCGGCGCATCGGCTGGCCGTCCAGGCCACCGCGCGTGCTGTATCTGCGTTACAGCACGCTCACCCAGCCGATCATGCTGCCGGCCAACCAGCTGATCGAACAGGCAGGTGGCCTCAGCGTCACCGCCGGGGAAAACCCGCTCGGACTCGACGTCTACCCCCTATCCATCGAACAGATCCTGGCCTGGCAGCCGGAGGTGATCCTGCTGGCGTTCGCGGACGAAGCCGACAAACTCGCCGCCGACCCGCGCCTCGCCACCCTGCCGGCCGTGCGCAACCGCCGCATCCACGGGGTGCCCCACGGCGCCCACATCTGGACCCACTACACGCCCGAGCATCCGCTGGGCGTCCTGTGGCTGGCCCGTCTGCTCCATCCGGAACAACTGGCCGACCAGGATCTGCGGCGGGAAGCCGACTACTTTTATCGCCACTTTTTCGGCCGCGCCCTGCCCGAGGACGAACTCGCCAGGTTGGCCGGCTGACCGGGAGCCCCGCCATGTCCTTCGCCCTGTTCGCCAACGTCGAGAACAGCTTCGACAACCCGGCCCGCGCGCTGGCGGAAACCACCACCACCGTCGAACTGGCCGAAGCCCTCGGCATCGAGGAGGCCTGGGTCACCGAGCACCACTTCAACCGCTTCAGCGTCAGCGCGTCGATTTTTCCGCTGCTTGGCTGGCTGGCCGGACGCACCCGGCACATCCGCCTCGGCTCGGCGGCGGTGCTGCTGCCCTTCCACCACCCGATCCATGTCGCCGAAGACGCGGCCACCCTCGATGCCCTGTCCGGCGGACGCCTGATGCTCGGCGTCGCCCGCGGCGGCCCCTTTCCCCAACAGTTCCGGCACTTCGGCATCGGCGAGGAGGACAGCCGCAACCGGACCCTGGAAGCCCTGTGCGTCGTGGATCGCCTCCTTCATGAGGAAGACGTCAGCCACCTGGGCCGCTGGTACTGGACCGACCAGGTCACCATCCAGCCACGCCCGCTGCAACGCCCCGTACCGATCTGGCTCGCCAGCCTTGCCGAGGACAGCATCGACCTGGCCGCCAGCCGTGGCTTCGGCCTGATGGGCGCATCCGCCGCACCTGTCGGCAGCCTGCTGCCAGCCCTGCGCCGCTACACGGGCCGCTGCACGGCCCCGGGCCGGCCCTTCGTGCTGGCCCGCTACTTCCTGTGCAACGAAAACCACCAGCGCGCCTGCGACGAGGCGGCGACCTTCATCCAGGCTTTTCCGGCCCGCATGGGTGCCCAGAGCCACCAGCCGCGCCGGGACAGGAAAGCCCCATCGCCACTCGTCAACGCACTGGTCGGCGATCCGGTGGCGATCCTCGATCAGATCCGGACCCTGCAGTCCCAGTTGGACACGCCGCACACCCTGCTGTTGAAACCGGCCACCGACAACCCCGATACCGCCCGCCACGCCCTGAAGCTGTTCGCCGAAAAGATCCGTCCGCTGCTCTGACCCGTCCTGTCTGAATAGATATTTTCTATTCAATGCAGAGAATCAATTAACTGGACGCTTCATCCCGCCTCCGCCGATACTGGCCTCGTCCACACTCCGGAAGGCTCGCCGCCACCGGAGCACAGGGCTTGCCGCAGGCATCAGCGAGCACCGGAATCGCCGCACGATCTTCATATCCAGCCCAAATGACGCAATGCAGGAACCATTGGGACCGAAACGCTGACTACACAGGAGCCAGGGCATGTCGTGCGTGGCTTCGACGATGGCCGGCACGCCAGGCCTGCTCCTCCGGAGATGTGCGACCCGCCCTGCAGCAGAAGACCGTTCAGCACCCAATCGGCACGGCCCGGCCACAAGCCAGCCCCGTGTACATAAGAAGAAAGGAAGCATCATGCCCCCCGACACCTGCCAGGACGCCGTTGCGCCGCCGGCTCCCAGCCTCATCCAGCTCATCGGCCGCCAGAGCCTGTTCCTGATCGGCTGGGCCTGTTTCGCGGTGGGCACGGTGGGCCTCTTCCTGCCCCTGCTGCCCACCACCATCTTCTGGATCGTTGCCGCGTGGGCGTGGAGCAAGAGCTGTCCGCGTCTGCAGCACAAGCTGTACGCGGTCCCCGCGGTCGGTCCCCACGTGCGCGCGTGGATGGAGAACGGCACGATCAGCCGGCGCGGCAAGCAGTTCGCCCTCGGCGGTCTCAGCTTCGGGCTCGCCATGAGCGCTTTCGCGTTGCAGGATGCACCGGTGCTGCTGGCCGTCGCCGGCCTGCCGCAGATCGTCGCCGGGGTCTACGTCGCCACCCGGCCGGAAACCTGAGGCCATCGCTCCCGACGCTTGCGTGCGGCGCCCCGAAACACCGCACGCAAGCCCCAAAAAACGCCCCAAAGAACCGCCAAAGCCCGTACAATTCCGGGGCCTTACGCAAGCCAATCAGCGTACAGGCCAATCTTTCATCCGTTTCGACTGATCGCCCCGCGATCGCGAACTCTCGTTGCGTCCGCCCCGATTGGTGCCGCTTTCCATGAGCGGTCAGGCCGTCGCAGGAGCCCGACATCCCATGACTCAAGTCCAGTCCGCCGCCCCAGCGCCGGTTGCGATTACTTTTGCCGATCTTGCCCTCAGCGAGCCCATCCAGCAAGCCATTGCCGAAACCGGCTACACGGCCCCCACCCCGATCCAGGCCCAGGCCATCCCGCAGGTTCTTGCCGGTGGCGACCTGATGGCCGCCGCGCAGACCGGCACGGGCAAGACCGCCGGCTTCACGCTGCCGATCCTGCACATCCTCTCCGAGGAGCACGCCCACAACCAGAAGGCCGGCCGGCCCCGTTGCCTGATCCTCACGCCGACCCGCGAACTGGCAGCCCAGGTCGAGGAATCCGTGCAGACCTACGGCAAGCACCTGCCGCTCACGTCGATGGTCATGTTCGGGGGCGTCGCGATCAACCCGCAGATCACCAAGCTCAAGAAGAAGGTGGACATCCTGGTCGCCACGCCGGGCCGTCTGCTCGACCATCAGACCCAGGGCACCATCGACCTGTCCGGCGTGGAGATCCTCGTCCTCGACGAAGCCGACCGCATGCTCGACATGGGCTTCATCCGCGATATCAAGAAGATCCTCGCGCTGCTGCCCAAGAAGCGCCAGAACCTGCTGTTCTCGGCCACCTTCTCCGACGAGATCAAGACCCTCGCCGACGGCCTGCTGCACAACCCCGGCTTCGTCGAGGTGGCACGCCGCAACACCGCCTCCGAGCTGGTGCAGCAATCGGTGCACCTGTGCCCGCAGAAGCAGAAGCGCGAACTGCTGGCCTTCCTGATCAACAAGCACCAGTGGTTCCAGGTGCTGGTGTTCACCCGCACCAAGCACGGCGCCAACAAGCTGGCCGAATACCTCGGCAAGCACGGCATCCCGTCCGCCGCCATCCACGGCAACAAGAGCCAGTCGGCACGCACCCGCGCGCTGGCCGACTTCAAGGACGCCAAGCTGCAGGTGCTGGTCGCCACCGACATCGCCGCCCGCGGCCTCGACATCGACCAGCTGCCGCAAGTCGTCAACTTCGAGCTGCCCAACGTCTCGGAAGACTACGTGCACCGCATCGGCCGCACCGGCCGCGCCGGCGCCTCCGGAGCCGCGGTGTCCCTGGTGGACCGGGAAGAGCTGCCGTTGCTGAAGGACATCGAACGCCTGATGAAGCGCCTCATCGACAAGGTCGAGGTACCCGATTTCGTGCCGTCCGCAGCCCCCGCCGAGAGCGACGAGCGCCCGCCCCGCGAACCCCGCGGCGCCCACAACGGCGGTCGCGACCGCCGCCAGGGCCAGGGGCAAGGGCCATCGCAGAACCAAGGCCAGAAGCAGGGTCAGGGACAGAAACAGGGGCAGCGCCAGGGCAAGCCGAAGGGTCAAGGCCAGGAGCAAGCTCAAGGTCAGAGCCAGGGCCAGCAGTCCCGTCCCCAAAGACAGGGCCAAGGACAAGGCCAGGGCCGGCCCGCTCGCCAGGGACAGCCGCAGGATCGCCAGGGTCGCAACCGGGGCGACAAGCCCCAGGGTGGTAGTGGCGAACCGGGCAACCGCGAACAGCGCGCTCCCCGCCAGACGGACATGGACGACGATTTCGGCAACCGCGTCGACTACAAGTCCAAGGCCAAGCCGCAGTATCGCGATCCGGAAGCCAGCTTCAACATCCACCGCCAAGGCAACGGCCAGGGCGGGAGTGGAAGGGGTGGAAACGGTGGCAACCCGAACCGCGGCACGCCGGCCGCGCTAGAAGAAAGGACCCGTCCGGCCGTCACCCTCACCGGCCGCAAGACCGGTGACATCAAGCCGGCCGCGCTGTTCTCGCCGCGCAACAACAACGGCAACCGCTGAATCCAGGCCGGCCCCGTCGCGTACGGGGCTCCCTGAAACAAAAACGGCACCTCCACGGTGCCGTTTTTGTTGTCATTCTTGAAAGGAAATACCGTCAGCCCTTGCGGCGGCGTCGCATCAGCATGACACCGGCCAGCGCCCCACTCGCCAGCACCATGCTGGAGGGCTCCGGCGTCTTGTAGGTGGCACTGATCGCCGCGATCTTGACGTAGTCGTTACCCGCATTCACGGTGGCACCGTTCGGCAGCGCTTGCACCAGATTGTTGAGCGCACCGACCAGCCAATAACGCGCACTGATGTTCAAGTCATTTACCGCCAGCGGCACGTATTTGCTGGCATCGGAATTCTGCTGCGGGGTGTTGCCTGCCGCATTGGAATAGTTCGCGGTACCGGTCGTCCCCGCCGACGCCTTCACCACGCTCCAGCCACTGCTCAGCAGGCTGGCGTAGCCCTGGTTGGCAGACACGAAAGTCGGCGTGCCGGTTCCCGTGTAGGCCAGCACGGTGATATCCGAATCGGAATACCACCAGCCAACCGTCACACTGTTGAGTGCGACCGATTTACCCGTTCCGAAGTCGAACAACATCGAGTCATAGCGGACACTGTTATCCATCGTGTGACCGGGCACAGACGTATTCGCGATAGTGCCCTCATTGGCGTCGCCAGCCCCGGTCGCGCCATCGCGGTTGGTCACGCCCAGACCACCCGAATAGGAGCCGAGGTACGCATTCTGTATATACGCGTTGGTAACAGTGTTGGCCCCACTTCCACTGTTCTTCGTATCGGACCAAGCGGAGATGGTCACGTTCTGGTTGGTGCCCGCCGAGTATGTACGCGTATTTCCGAAACTGTTCGCATTGGTTTCCGTGCCCCCCGTCGTGAAGCTCCACGAAGACGCGGCATGGACCGGAGCCGTAGCGATGAGCGCCAGTCCCAGCGCCAGGGACCCGAACACATATTTTGACATTTCATACCCCACTAAGAATTTACGCCCCGGATTCGTCCAAATACAACGAACGACGAGCACTTGGGCATTCTTTATGCAAAATCCGCACCAATCCTATAATTCAATGAAAAACAACAATTTTTTTATTCAATTGCTTCAAATTATGGAAATCTGTAAAACATACCGACAACAACTATTTCACACTTCGACTCACAATCCGAGCTCACCCCTCAATTGCTGGGCTTCCTGTGCGCTGTCGAACGCCCCTTCGGCACGTAGCGCCGCCGCCAATTCGAGCCGCGCTTCCTCCCGCTTTCCGCTGCGGTTCAGCGCCCACGCCAGGTGGTAGCGGATGTCAC
The DNA here is from genome assembly GCF_056724025.1 of Zoogloea sp. JDB1. Classification (NCBI taxonomy): domain Bacteria; kingdom Pseudomonadati; phylum Pseudomonadota; class Betaproteobacteria; order Rhodocyclales; family Zoogloeaceae; genus Zoogloea; species Zoogloea sp. JDB1. Next base: position 2,141,761 of record NZ_CM161496.1, on the reverse strand, counting down.
GAGACTCCGGTGCCTTCAGCCGGGCGTCGCGCAAGGTCTTCAAGCCGATATCCAGCGCCCCGTTGCGGGCACGCGCCCAACCCAGCGTATCGAGCACGTTCGCATCGCCCGGTGCCAGCTTGGCGGCGCGCTCCGCGGCGGCCACCGCCCCCCCATCATTGAGGCGCAACAGGACCTGGGCCAGGTTGTTGGCCGCCATGCCGTTCCGTGGATCGCGGGCGAGCACTTCGTCATAGGCGGAGCGGGCCTCGGCCAGCCGGTTCAGGCGCAGGTAGCCCTCGGCCAGCGCCGTGCGCGCGGCGGCGTCATCCGCATGGCCCCGCAGCCATGTCCCGAGCAGGGCCACCCCTTGCGCACCGTCTCCGGCACGGAACGCCGCAGCAAAGGCCCGCAGGGCCAGATTCGACGTCGGCGCCTTGGCCAAGGCGGCCTGATATTGGCGCAGCGCATCCGCCGGCGCTTTCCTTGCCATGGCGATGTCGCCGGCCAGACGCAATGCATCGACCCCGTTGGCAGTCCGGGCCTGCAGCGCACGCTGCAGCGACTCCGCCCGCGACAAATTACCCAGGCCCAGTTCCGCCTCCACCTGCAGGACCTGGGCGGGCAGATAGCCGGCCCGGGCCGCTAGCGCCCTCTCCGCGCTCGCTGCGGCCTCCATGGCGGCGCCGGCCTCCAGTTGCAGCCGGCCGAGCTCGACCAGCCGCTCGGCATCCGCCCCGATCAGTCTGGCCAGCGTCGCAAAGGCCGTTCGCGCCGCATCCTTGTCGCCCATGGCCAGCGCCGATCGCCCGAGGGCCTCAGCCACCACCGGGTCGTCGGGACGCGCCTGGCTCATGCGCTTCGCCACGGCCAGCGCCGGCTCGGCCTTGTTCGTCTGCCGGTACAAGCCCAACAGCTCAAGCCCAACCTGCGGATCGCCGGGCGCCAAGCCCCAGGCCTTCTCGAGCAAGCCCTGCGCCTCGGCCAGACGGCCGGCCCGCATCTCCACCCGCGCCAACTCCGTCGTCGCCTGCACATGCTGCGGCGCCTTGTGGAGCAGGGCACCCAGGCGCGTGCGCGCGGCATCCAGCTTGCCCTCGGTCATGTCCAGGCGAGACAGATTGAGCTGTGCCGGCACGAGCTCCGGAGCCAGGGACAAGGCCTTCGTGTAAGCGACACGGGCTTCTGCCGGCTGACCACTGGCGGACCGGACAGCCCCGAGCAGATTGTAGGCAAGCCCTTCCGACGGCATGGCCTTGACGAGGGCCTCAGCGACCTGCAGCGCATTGCGCCTGTCTCCCCGACGCAGATACAAGGCGCTCAAGGCGGACGCCACGTTCACCTGCCGCGGGTCCTTGTCGAAAGCCTTGCGCAGCACCGTCAGGCCCAGATCCGGCTGCTGGCTGCCGAGCAGTGCAAACCCCCGTTGCGCGACGATCCCCGGGTCATCACCGGACATCCGCCCCGCCGCATCCAGGGCTGTCGCGGCCTCCGCGTAGCGGCGCTGCTTCAGCCGCAACGCAGCCAGAGTCGTCAGCACCTGCTGGTCGGCATCGCCGGAGCGCAGCATGGGCTCGAGCAAATCCCCGACCCTCGCCAACTCCCCGTTGGCGAGGTAAATGTTGGCCAGCAGCTTGCGGCCGGCGGGGTCCTTGGGCATCCGCAGCACGTATTGCTCGAGCAGCGCCCTCGCCCGTTCCGAGCGACCGGTCGCATAGGAGGCCAGCCCCCCCAGCATCAACAGTGGCGGCTGGCGGGACACGAAGTCCTCCGGGAGGGCATCCACCAGCGATGTGACCTCCTCCAGTTGGGCACGGGACGCCTTGCTGTCGCCGCGGGCTGCGAGGACCAGACTCTTCAGATAGGCTACGCGCGGCTCCCGTTTGATCAGGCCGGCCGCCTTCTCCAGATCGGGCCAGGCCTCTTCCGGACGCTTCAGGTCGATCAGCAGGGACGCCCGTGCCACCAGTGCATCCAGCAGGCGGGGGTCGGCAGCGAGGGCCTTGCCGAAATAGGCCAACGCCCCCTGGACATCACCGGCGGATTGCAGCAGCGCGCCGCGCAGGTTCAGCAATGAAGCATCGGCCGGCGCCATGCCGAGCGCCGTATCGAGCGCCTTGCGGGCCCGCTCCGGATTACGGTCACGCAGGGACAGGTCCACTTCCGCGCGCAGGGGGGCCAGGGATTTCGGGTCGGCCTGGCGGCCGGCATCGAGGGCACGGAAGGCCTCCCGCATGTTGCCCTCGTCCGCATAGGCCGTCGCCCGCATGGCCAGCACCTCGGCCCTCGCTTCAGGTGGCAGACCATCCGGGCGGACACGCTCCAGCACCTTCTTGCTCTTGCCGAACATCATCAGGGCCGTGCCGTAGGGCTGCGCAATTTCCGCGAGGTTGACGCCCAAGTCCAGCGCACGCTCGAACTCCGCCTCGGCCGCCGCCGCCTGCCCATCCTTCAACAAGGCCTTGCCCAGCAGCAGATGCGCGGCAAGCATGCCCGGCTCCTGCTGGATCGCATTGCGTGCCTGAACAACGGCACCCGCGTAATCCTTGCGGGCGAAACGTCCGCTGGCATCCTCGTAGTAGCGGACGGCCTTGTCGCTGGGGGCACGGACCGCGGCCTCCACACCACCGCCGGCCAACCCTGTGCAGACCAGAAAAGCGAGGAGGGAGTGACGGAATGCAGGCTGGAGCAGACGACGGGCATAAGACATGGAAGGCGCATCCGGTTTCAGTTTTATCACGGACATCATTATGTCCGGCTGGTGAAAACCGCCCCGTGATGGAACTCGCACCGCAGCATCCGGTCTGCAGAAAGGACATCACACCGTTCATCAGATGCGCCACCTGGCGCCTGCCGCTTGAAGGGCGCCACTCACGGCCCCATATCGGGTGAACCAGTCCGCCCCTCCCTCTGCCCCATGGAAAAGAAAACCCAGTTCAGCCTCTGGTACTTCGTCTTCGCACTGTTCGCGATCTTCACCCTGCACGACCTGTGGGTGCAGATGCGCACTGTCGAGCCCGTGCCCTACAGCGAATTCCAGCGCATGGTGAAGGCCGGCGAGGTGGCAGAGATCGCCATCGCCGACAACACCATCCAGGGCACCCTCAAGCAACCACTAAAGGACGGGCGCCAGAAGTTCGTCACCACCCGCGTCGATCCGGCACTGGCCAAGGATCTCGGCCAGTACGACGTCAAGTTCACCGGCGTCGTCGAGAACACCTTGTTCAAGGACATCCTCGGCTGGGTGCTGCCGGCGGTGATCTTCGTCGCGATCTGGATATTCGCGATGCGCAAGTTCGCCGACAAACAGGGCCTCGGCGGCGGCTTCATGAACCTCGGCAAGAGCAAGGCCAAAGTCTATGTGGCGGCCAATACCGGGGTCAGCTTCGAAGACGTGGCCGGCGTGGACGAGGCCAAGGACGAACTGAAGGAAGTGGTCGGCTTCCTGAAAGACCCGCAGCGCTATGGCCGCCTCGGCGGCCGGGTGCCGAAGGGCGTGCTGCTGGTCGGCCCGCCGGGCACCGGCAAGACCCTGCTCGCCAAGGCCGTCGCCGGCGAAGCCGGCGTACCCTTCTTCTCGATCTCCGGTTCGGAGTTCGTCGAGATGTTCGTCGGCGTCGGGGCCGCCCGCGTGCGCGACCTCTTCGAGCAGGCTCGCGCCAAGGCCCCGGCGATCATCTTCATCGACGAGCTGGACGCCATGGGGCGTGCCCGCGGCGCCTTCGCGATGGGCGGCCATGACGAGAAGGAACAGACTCTCAACCAGCTGCTGGTTGAGCTGGACGGCTTCGACTCCTCCTCCGGCCTGGTCCTGCTGGCCGCCACCAACCGCCCCGAGGTGCTCGACCCGGCCCTGCTGCGTGCCGGCCGCTTCGACCGCCAGGTGCTCGTCGACCGTCCTGACAAGAAGGGCCGCATCGCGATCCTGGCGGTGCACATGAAGAAGATCACCCTCGCCGCCGACACCGACGCCGAAAAAGTCGCCGCGCTGACGCCAGGCTTCTCCGGTGCCGACCTGGCCAACCTGTGCAACGAGGCGGCACTGGTCGCCACCCGTCGCAACGGCGAATCGGTCACCGTCGGGGACTTCACGGTGGCCGTCGAGCGCATCGTCGCGGGTCTGGAAAAGAAGAACCGCGTCCTCAACGAACACGAACGCACCGTCGTCGCCTACCACGAGATGGGCCACGCGCTGGTCGCCATGGGCCTGCCCGGCACCGACCCGGTGCACAAGATCAGCATCATCCCGCGGGGCGTCGGCGCCCTCGGCTATACCATCCAGCGCCCCACCGAAGACCGCTTCCTGATGACCCGCGCCGAGCTGGAGAACAAGATGGCGGTGCTGCTGGGCGGCCGCGCCGCCGAGCAGATCATCTTCGGCGAAGTATCCACCGGTGCCGCCGACGACCTGCAGAAGGTCACCGCCATCGCCCGCTCCATCGTCATGCGCTTCGGGATGGACGCCGAGCTCGGCAACGTGGCCTACGACAGCGACAAGGCCAACTTCCTCGGCCAGAACGCAGCCCCGCCGCAGGAGCGCGCCTACTCCGAGGAGACCGCCCGCGAGATCGACTGCGCGGTGCGCCGCATCGTCGCCGCGGCCTTCGAGCACAGCCTGGCGATCCTCACCGTGCGCCGGGACATCCTTGAGGAAACCGCCCGCGACCTGCTGGCCCGCGAGACCCTCGACGAGGCCGACCTGAAGGCCATCCACGCACGTATCGAATCGGTATAGGCGAAACGGGCACACGCACGGCATCCGCCCGCCTCGCAGCAGAGCGGGCTACAATGCCCGCACTGCGCGCCAAGGCGCGCCCCGCCTCGCTTCGCCGCCGGGCGACGGGCGGAACCACCCCATTCGTGATCGTTCGACATCCCGTGGAGGAAGCCGCTCATGTCCTGTACCCGCAAGTTCGCCCTCGCCGCCCTGGCCCTGACCGCCGGCCTCACCACCCAGCCTGCCCTCGCCCAGGAATCGCCGACGCTCAAGAAGATCAAGGACAGCGGCACCATCTCCCTGGGCCACCGGGAGTCGTCCATCCCCTTCTCCTACTACGATGACAAGCAGCAGGTCGTCGGCTACAGCCAGGAGCTCATGCTCAAGGTCGTCGACGCGGTCAAGGCCAACCTCAAGCTGCCCAGCCTGCAGGTCAAGCTCACCCCCGTCACCTCCCAGAACCGCATCCCCCTCATCCAGAACGGCACCATCGACATCGAGTGCGGTTCCACCACTCATAACGCCGAACGCGCCCGCCAGGTCGCCTTCTCCGACACCATCTTCATCATCGGCACCCGCCTGATGACCAAGAAGGAATCCGGCATCAAGGACTTCCACGACCTGGCCGGCAAAAACGTCGTCACCACCGCCGGCACCACCTCCGAGCGCCTCATCCGCAAGATGAACGAGGACAAGAAGCTCGGCATGAACATCATCTCCGCCAAGGACCACGGCGAGGCCTTCCTCACCCTCGAGACCGGCCGCGCCGTCGCCTTCATGATGGACGACGCCCTGCTCTACGGCGAAATGGCCAAGGCCAAGCGACCCGCCGACTGGGTCGTCACCGGCACGCCCCAGAGCTTCGAGGCCTACGGCTGCATGCTCAGGAAGGACGACCCCGGCTTCAAGAAAATCGTCGACACCGCCCTCGCCAAGACCATGACCTCCGGCGAGGCCGAGGCCATCTACAAGAAGTGGTTCACCCAGCCCATCCCGCCCAAGGGACTGAACCTCAACTTTCCCCTCTCCGACGCGATGATCAAGCTCTACAAGGCCCCCAACGACAAGCCCTTCGAATGAGCGCGTGACGGCAGGCGACGGAGGCCGGGCCGGGCACGCCGCCGGCCTCCGTTCCACGTAGAGGCGGAGGCCTGCGCCGCCGCCACCTTCCGCAAGGAGACCCACATGGGCTACCAATGGAACTGGAGCATCTTCGGCAGTCCGGTCCCGACCGGTGAGACCACCTACCTGGCCTGGCTGCTGTCGGGCCTGCAGACCACGATCGTGCTGTCCCTGTCGGCCTGGCTCGTCGCGCTGGCCCTGGGCTGCCTGGTGGGCGTGCTGCGCACCGTGCCGAACAAGGCCCTGTCCGGCCTGGCCGCCACCTATGTGGAGGTCTTCCGCAACATCCCGCTGCTGGTGCAGCTGTTCAGCTGGTATTTCGTACTCCCCGAGATCCTGCCCTTCGGCCTCGGCGACGCCTTCAAGCAGCAGCTCTCGCCGCTCACCCAGCAGTTCCTGGCGGCCATGCTGTGCCTGGCCTTCTTCACCAGCGCCCGCGTCGCCGAACAGGTCCGCGCCGGCATCGGTGCCCTGCCCCGCGGCCAGAAGGCCGCCGGCCTGGCCCTCGGCTTCACGCTGCCGCAAACCTACCGCCACGTGCTGCTGCCGATGGCCTTCCGCCTCATCGTGCCGCCGCTCACCTCGGAGTTCCTCAACATCTTCAAGAACTCCGCGGTGTGCTCGACCATCGGCCTGCTCGAACTGGCCGCCCAGGGCCGCCAGCTGGTGGACTACACCGCCCAGCCCTACGAGTCCTTCATCGCCGTGACGCTGCTCTACCTCGTCATCAACGTCGTCGTGATGGGCCTGATGCGCATCGTCGAAGCGCGCACGCGGGTGCCCGGCTACCTGGGAGGCAAGTGACATGTACGAGTTCGACTGGTCCTCGATTCCCGGCGCGCTGCCCTTCCTGTGGGAGGGCATGAAGGTCTCCCTCGGGATCACCGCCTGCGCGGTGCTGTTCGGCATCGCCTGGGGCACGCTGCTGGCGATGGCGCGCCTGTCTGCCATCAAACCCCTGGCGTGGCTGGCCGCCGGCTACGTCAATCTGTTCCGCGCCATCCCGCTGGTGATGGTGCTGCTGTGGTTCTTCCTGATCGTGCCGCAGGTGCTGCGCGGCTTCTTCAATCTGGACCCGAATACCGACGTGCGCCTGGCCTCGGCGCTGGTGGGCTTCGCTCTGTTCGAGGCGGCCTACTACTCGGAGATCATCCGCGCCGGTATCCAGTCGGTGCCCAAGGGGCAGATCGCCGCCGCCTCCGCGCTGGGCATGAGCTACGCCCAGGCGATGCGCCTGGTCGTGCTGCCCCAGGCCTTCCGCAACATGGTGCCGCTGCTGCTGACCCAGGCCATCGTGCTGTTCCAGGATACGTCCCTGGTCTATGTGTCGGCGCTGGCCGACTTCTTCGGCGCCGCCTACAAGGTCGGCGACCGGGACGGACGGCTGGTCGAACTGCTGCTGTTCGCCGGCGCGGTCTATTTCCTGATCTGCTTCGCGGCCTCCCAGGCGGTCCGCCATTACCAGAAAAAGCTCAACGCCCACGCGGCGCACTGACTCCCGGAGCCCGAGATGATTTCCATCCAGAACGTTTCCAAGCATTACGGCAGCTTCCAGGTCCTCACCGACTGCTCCACCGAGGTCAAGAAAGGCGAAGTGATCGTCGTCTGTGGGCCGTCCGGCAGCGGCAAGTCCACGCTGATCAAGTGCGTCAACGGCCTGGAGCCCTTCCAGAGTGGCACCATCACCGTGGACGGCATCTCCGTCGGTGACCCGAAGACCGATCTGCCCAGGCTGCGCAGCCGTGTCGGCATGGTCTTCCAGCATTTCGAGCTGTTCCCGCACATGAGCATCACCGACAACCTGACCATCGCCCAGATCAAGGTGCTCGGGCGCGGCAGGGACGCCGCCACCGACAAGGGCCTCAAGCTCCTCGACCGGGTCGGCCTCAAGGCCCACGCGGACAAGTTTCCCGGCCAGCTCTCCGGCGGCCAACAGCAGCGCGTGGCGATTGCCCGCGCGCTGGCGATGGACCCGATCTGCATGCTCTTCGACGAACCCACGTCGGCCCTCGACCCGGAGATGATCAACGAGGTCCTCGACGTAATGGTCGAGCTCGCCCACGAGGGCATGACGATGATGTGCGTGACCCACGAAATGGGCTTCGCCAAGAAGGTCGCCAACCGCATCCTCTTCATGGACAAGGGCCAGATCGTCGAGGACGACGCCAAGGACGCCTTCTTTGGCAACCCGCGCTCCGAGCGGGCGCGCCAGTTCCTCGCCAAGATCCTCACCCACTGACAGCCGCCCCTCCGCCCCCACATGACCCGCCCACGCATCCACCTGCTGGCCACCGGCGGCACCATCGCCGGCGAAGCCGATCCCGCCGCCGACAGCCCCCGCTACCGGGCCGGCGTGCGGCCGGTGGAGCAACTGCTGGCGGCCGTCCCCGGACTGGACGCCACCGCCGAACTGAGCGCCGAGCAGATCCTGTCCCTCGACAGCAAGGACATGATGCCAGCCGACTGGCTGGTGGTCCTCGCCGCCGCGCGCCGCGCGCTGGCCGACCCGGCCATCGCCGGCATCGTGATCCTGCACGGCACCGACACCCTGGAAGAGAGCGCCTATTTCCTGCACCTCACGCTGCCCGGCGACAAACCGGTGGTGCTGACCGGCGCGATGCGCCCGGCCGACCACCCGCAGCCCGACGGCCCGGCCAACCTGCGTGCCGCCGTGTGCCTGGCCGCCAGCCCGAGCGCCCGGGGCAAGGGCGTGCTGGCGGTGATGAACCGGACGGCCTACCCGGCGCGCTGGCTCACCAAGGCCCGTACGACCGGGCTGGACGCCTTCGAATCGCCCCGCCCATGGACCGACGGCCGCCCCGACGGGCGCTGCGCCGACCTGAGCCCGGCCACGCTGCCGCGGGTGGATGTGCTGATGGGCTACGCCGGCGCACCGCCGGAGCTGGTGGACGCCTGCATCGCTGCCGGCGCCCGCGGCCTGGTGCTGGCCCTCACCGGCCATGGCAGCGTGCCCGCGGCCTGGCTGCCGGCCCTGGAGCGGGCCCGCGAGCACGGCGTGGCGATCCTGCGTGCCAGCCGCTGCGCCGGCCCCGTGATCCACAACGCCAACGCCGACGACGACCGGGAAGGCTGGCTCACCGCCGGCGACCTGCCCCCCGCCAAGGCCCGCATCGCGCTGATGCTGGCCCTCGCCCGTGGCGGCGAAACCCAGAGCTTTCTGCAGCTGGAAGAATGATTTTGTGGCGCCGCGGAATCATCCGGTGGAGCCACAAAATCATTTTTTCGAGCGAAAAATCCGTTTTTTCATGGGAAAAACTGGATTTTTCACGCCGAGGAATCGCCCGGTGACCAGACGGAGTCGTTGCGCCGCATCACCGGATCGGCGGGACATGCCAAAAAATCGCCGGGCGGCGTGACAAAACGGTTTTGACATGCCACCCGATCATCGAGTGGCATGTCCCGAGCTTTTTGTCATGTGACAAAAGACTTTTTTCATCCGGAAAAACGATTTTTTCGCGGGAAAAAATCATCCCGTCGGCGCCTCCGCGCCGCCCCGCAGGGCGACGCAGGCTCAGGACGTGGCGCCGCGCCCCTTGCGGGTGAAGGCCACGCGGGCCTCCTCCAGCACCTGGGCCAGCTCCTCACGGGCCTCCATCGAGGACTGGATCAGCTTGTGCTCGTCGTGGCCGATGGCCTGCTGTCGGGCCAGCACCTCGGCATCGTGGCGGGCGAAACGATTGACCATCTGCTCGGCCAGCGCCGGCGGCTCGTTGAGCAGTTCCAGCGTCCACTTGGCCATTTCCAGGCTGGACGGCAGCGCCTCACGGATCTGCCGCTCGATGCCCAGGTCCATCAGGCGGCCGGCATGGAAGCGGTTGCGCGCCCGCGCGACGATCTGCACATGCGGGAAATGCTTGCGGACCAGCTCGGCGGTACGCAGCGATGCTTCCACATCGTCGATAGCCAGCACGAAGACCTTGGCCTGGCCGATCTGCGCCGCATGCAGCAGATCCAGGTGGGCCGCATCGCCGTAGAAAACCTTGAGGCCAAAACGGCGCACGGTATCCACCTGGCCGGCATCGGAATCCAGCGCCGTGAAGCTGATGCCCCGCGCCAGCAACAGGCGCCCGACGACCTGCCCGACACGCCCGAAGCCCGCGATCACCACTTCGCTCCCCTCCGCCGGCATCTCGTCGAAGTCCCGCGGCACTTCATTCTTCCTGGCCGACCTGGCCAGCCAGTCGCCAAACATCAAGAGCAGCGGCGACACGGCCATCGACATCGCCACCACCAGCGTCAGCTTGTCGGCCTGCACCTCGCCGAGCACGCGGAAGGACTGGGCAGCGTCGAACAGCACGAAGGCGAATTCACCGCCCTGGGCCAGCGCCAGCGCCAGCAGGCGCGCGTCCCCCGTCGTGCCGCCGAACAGGCGCCGCAGCACGAACAACACCACACCCTTCACGATGATCAGCCCGGCGGTGAGCTGGATGATCTGCCACGGGAACTTGAGCAGCAGGTCGATGTTGGTAGACATCCCGACGGCCATGAAGAACAGGCCCAGCAGCAAACCCTGGAAAGGCGCGATGGCCGCTTCCAGTTCATGGCGGAATTCGGAGTCGGCCAGCAGTACGCCCGCCACGAAAGCGCCCAGGGACATGGACAAGCCGCCCGCCTGCATCAGCAGCGCCAGGCCCAGCACCGTCGCCAGTGCGGCAGCGGTGAACATTTCCCGGCTGTTCACCCGCGCCACATGGCGGAACAACATGTCCAGCGTCGGCCGGCCGATCACCGCCACCACTGCCAGCAAGCCGAGGCCCACCGCCGGGTGGGTCAGCGCCGTCGGCCGCCCGGTACCGAACAACGGAATCAAGGCCAGCAGCGGAATGACGGATAAATCCTGAAACAGCAAAATCGCGAAAGCTTCGCGCCCATGACGGGTTGAAAGTTCGCGCCGCTCGGCGAGGGTCGGCAGCACAAAGGCCGTCGACGACAGGGCCAGGATGATCCCCACCACCGTCGCCGCCGACCACGACAGGCCCAGATAGCGCCCGGCGCCGGCCAGCGCCGCGGCCACGCCGAACAGTTGCAGCGCCCCCAGACCGAACACCGAGCGCCGCAGGGCCCACAGCCGCGAGGGCTTCAGTTCCAGACCGATCACGAAGAGCAGCAGCACCACCCCCAGCTCGGCCGTGTGAAGCAGGTTGTCCGGGTCGCGCACCAGCTTCACCCCGAACGGACCGATCAACACCCCGACCGCCAGATAGCCCAGCACCGTGCCCAGCCCAGCCCGCTTGAAGAAGGGAACGAGCAGCACGGAGGCCAGCAGCAGCGCAGCAAGAGTGGTCAGGGATTGCATGGATTTCGATGCACAACAATGGAATGCCGAGTCTCTCACAAACCGGAGACCCGGATGCCCGTGGAAGGATAAGGAAACAATACGACAGAAACTATGGGAGTAGTTCTATAGGGACTCGCCTTATGGGCGTGTCAGGAATCTTTACAATCGCCCAATTTGGCAATATTCCAAAAAATTACGATTTTCAAAAAAATTCATACAGCAGAGCCAATTAACGAAAACAAAGGTAATTTGGCACATTCCCTGCTGAATACTGGCGAGAATCACAAAAACACAGGATCGACTCTTCAAACACCTAGGAGGTTCGCCATGAAACTCGCCAAAATCAGTGCTTTGACTGCAGCCGCCATGGCTTCGGCATTTTTTACGCCTGCCGCCAGCGCTGGTCCGATCGCCATCTACCAGGGCCCGACCATCAACTGGAGCAGTTCGATCGCGTGCGGTAACTTTGGCGATGCGGTCAGTTGCTCGCTGCCCTGGCTGAACGTGCTGGCCGGGTACAACGAAACCCGCCAGACGGACGTGAGCCCGAATCCCGGCTATGTGCAACCTTCCTCCCAAGGCCTGCTGAAGGACTCCATCGTCATCCAGGCCGGCGGTGCTGCGGCGCTCGACAACAGCGATATCACCCCGAACCCTGCCGGCGCTGAGAACGGCTTCAAGTCCAACTCCGGCAGCGACCAATATCTGGCCACTGGCAAGGCCAACGGCACGACAATGGCGGCTGGCAACATGGCCGACCCGACGAACAACAACCTGACCGCCGCCCAGGACAACCTCGGCACCTGGGACGTCAGCACCACGTGGCTGCGCGACGCGCTGACGACCGCCGACGGCAAGCGCCACGAACTGATGGTGATGTTCGACTACAACCAGCCGCAAAGCGCGACGACCTCGATGAACATCTGGAGCCTGATCACCGTACGCGACTCCAGCGGCAACCTGGCGGACATCAACTACGAGTTCAGGGACACCGGCAACACCCCCTACAACAGCTTCACCAGCAACAAGACTTTCTTCAGCCAACCGTCAGCCAGCGACTTCGAAACTGTGTCGGGCACGATCTGTATCTACCAGAACACGACCTTCCCGAACGCCGGCGGTTCCTGTCCGGCGGCCACGGGCGCGACCGGCCCGCTGCTGCAGACCATAGACAACGCCCAGGGCACCAACGCCACCGAGTTCGCGGCCTTCTTCCCCGAGTTGAACGCCAACCTGGAAAGCTACATCGCGCAAGGCTACGACACGATCTCCGTACGCATGCTGATGGGCTGTTTCGGGAACCCCAACGACAGCACCACCGGTCAGGGCTACCTGTCATCCGGCCAAACGACCCAATGCGACAGCGGCGGTTTCGGTGACGTATACATCATGGGCGGCGCGGAAATGACGACCCAGGTTCCCGAGCCCACCACACTAGCCCTCGCAGCTCTGGGCCTGCTCGGCGGCCTCTATTGTCGACAGCGTCAGTCCTGATCGACAGACAACGCCTACCTCATGAGAGAGCCGGAACGCCCCGCTCCGGCTCTTTCGCCTTCCTCGCCCCGTCAAGCCGGCGGTTGACGGACAACGCCCCTACAAACCCGGATCCTCCCCACCTCCCGCCAGCGCCGCATCCACCACCCGCCGGCTCAGGTGCGGGGCGAAGCACTCGATGAAGGCGTAGATATATCCACGCAGCCAGGCGTTCTTGCGCAGACCGATGCGCGTCGTGCTCGATGCGAACAGGTGGGCGGCGTCGAGCATACCGAGATCCTTGTCCGCCACCGGATCGTAGGCCATTTTGGCGATGATCCCAACGCCGAGGCCCATCGCCACGTAGGTCTTGATCACGTCAGAATCGATGGCGGTGAGCACCACGTTGGGTTTCAGGCCCCGACCGGTGAAGGCCTCGTTGATGCGGTTGCGGCCGGTGAAGGCGAAGTCGTAGGTCACCAACGGGTAGCGGGCGATGGCCTCCAGCGTGAGCGGCTGCGTGGACAGGATGGGATGGCGCAGCGGCGCGACGACACAGCGGTTCCACTGGTAGCAGGGCAGCATCACGATGTCCTCGTGCTCGGCGATCGCCTCGGTGGCGATGGCGATGTCGGCCACGCCGGACAACACGTATTCGCAGACCTGGCGCGGATTGCCCTGGTGGAAGGACAGGCGCACGTTGGGGTAACGCGCCATGAAGGCCTGCACCACCTTCGGCAGCGCATAGCGGGCCTGGGTGTGTGTAAAGGCGATCGACAAACTGCCGCTCGCCTCGTTGCTGAACTCGGCGCCGACTTCGCGCAGGTTGTCCACTTCCTGGAGAATGCGCCCGACGATGGTCAACACCTGCTTGCCGGGTTCCGTGATGTCCACCAGGCGCTTGCCGTGGCGCACGAAGATCTCCACCCCCAGTTCCTCCTCCAGCACGCGGATCTGTTTAGACACGCCTGGCTGGGACGTAAACAGTGCCTCAGCGGCCTCCGACACGTTGAGGCCATGGCGGGCCACCTCGAATACATAGCGCAACTGCTGGATGTTCATCGACGCACCGCCCCCTGGGGAAGAACCGCGAAATAGAATAATAGAACTATAAGTTCTAAAGGTTTAACCTGAAACACCTTCTTTGCTCTAAAAACACGTTCTACGATGCGCCGCACAAGGAATTTGGGCTTATCATGAGTATCGCTTACACGATTGCCGGCTTCTCCGTGGGTGCCATCGTCGGTCTGACCGGCGTAGGGGGCGGCTCCCTGATGACGCCACTGCTCGTCCTGCTGTTCGGCATCAACCCGTCGGTGGCCGTCGGGACCGACCTGCTCTACGCCGCCATCACCAAGGCCACCGGAACCGTCGCCCACGGCATGAAGGGCACGGTGGACTGGACGGTGACGCGCCGCCTGGCCACGGGTAGCATCCCCGCCTCGACGATCACCCTGGTGCTGGTGGGCTATTTCGCTCCCGGCGGCATCGGCGGCGCCGGCAGCCTGATCAAGGTTTCGCTGGGTGTCGCGCTGCTCCTCACGGCGGTGGCGATCGTGTTTCGCAAGCAGATCCAGGCCTATGCGCTGAAGCACTCCGGCGGCCAGGAAAATCCGCAGCGCACCAAGCTGCTGACGATCCTGACCGGTGCCGTGCTGGGCGTACTGGTTTCGATCTCGTCGGTGGGTGCCGGCGCCCTGGGCGTCAGCGCCCTGTTCTTTTTGTACCCGCGGCTGGCGACCTTGCGCATCGTCGGCAGCGACATCGCCCACGCGGTGCCCCTGACGCTGGTGGCCGGCATCGGCCACTGGTTCCTCGGCAGCGTCGACTGGGCTCTGCTGGGCAGCCTGCTGATCGGCTCCCTGCCGGGCATCTGGCTGGGCAGCCACATTTCCACCCGCGTCCCCGACCGGGTGCTGCGTCCGATTCTGGCAACCATGCTGGTCTTGGTGGGCAGCAAGTTGATTGCGGCCTGACCGGGCTTACGAATAAACCAGGAAAACGAAATGTACCGTTACGACCCCTACGACCAGAAGATCGTCGACGAGCGCGTCGCCCAGTTCCGCGACCAGACCCGGCGTTACCTGGCCGGTGAGCTGACCGACGACGAGTTCCGCCCGCTGCGCCTGCAGAACGGCCTGTACATCCAGCGCCACGCACCGATGCTGCGGATCGCCGTGCCCTACGGCCTGCTGTCGTCCACTCAGGTCCGCAAGCTCGCCCACATCGCCCGCAGCTACGACAAGGGCTACGCTCACATCACCACGCGCCAGAACGTGCAGTTCAACTGGCCCGAACTGAAGGTGGTACCCGAGATCCTTGGCGAGCTGGCCCAGGTCCAGATGCACGCCATCCAGACCTCCGGCGCGTGCATCCGCAACATTACCTCCGACCCCTTCGCCGGCGTGGCCGGTGACGAGTACCTGGACCCGCGCCCGTGGTGCGAGGTGCTGCGCCAGTGGAGCACCTTCCACCCGGAATTCGCCTTCCTGCCGCGCAAGTTCAAGATTGCCGTGAACGGTGCCGACCAGGACCGCGCGGTCATCCAGTGCCACGACATCGGCCTCGAGCTGAAGCGCAATGCGGCCGGCGAGATCGGCTTCCGCGTGCTGGTCGGCGGCGGCATGGGCCGCACCCCGATCATCGGTGAGGAAATCAGCGATTTCGTGCCCTGGCAGCACATCATCACTTACAACGAGGCGATCCTGCGGGTTTACAACCGTTACGGCCGCCGCGACAACCTTTACAAGGCGCGCATCAAGATCCTCGTCAAGGCCCTCGGCATCGCCGAGTTCAAACGCCAGGTCGAGGAGGAATGGGCCTTCGGCAAGGATGGCGCCAACACCCTGACGGAAGCCGAAGTGGCCCGCGTCGCCGCCCACTTCACCACGCCCGCCTATGAAACGCTGCCGGGCGAGGACGCCGGCTACGCCAGCCAGCGTGCCGCCAACACGGCCTTCGCCGCATGGACCCGTCGCAACGTGCTGGCCCACAAGGTGCCCGGCTACGCGATCGTGGTGCTGTCCCTGAAAAACCCGACTACCGCTCCCGGAGACATCACCGCCGAGCAGCTCGATCTGGTGGCCGAATGGGCCGACGCCTACAGCTTCGGCGAAATCCGCGCCACCCACGAGCAGAACCTGGTGCTGGCCGACGTCAAGCAGGCCGACCTCTTCGCCCTGTGGGAGAAGGCTCGCGCCACCGGCCTGGCGACGCCGACCTTCGGCCTGCTGACCGACATCATCTGCTGCCCGGGCGGCGACTTCTGCGCGCTCGCCAACGCCAAGTCGATCCCCATCGCCAATGCGATCCAGGCCCGTTTCGACGACCTGGACTACCTCTACGACATCGGCGACATCGAGCTCAACATCTCCGGCTGCATGAACTCCTGCGGCCACCACCACGTTGGCCACATCGGCATCCTCGGCGTCGACAAGAACGGCGAGGAGTGGTACCAGGTCAGCCTCGGCGGCAGCCAGGGCAACGACACCAGCATCGGCAAGGTGATCGGCCGCTCATTTGCCGCCGCCGAAATGCCCGATGTGATCAGCAAGATCATCGACGTCTACCGGGCCCAGCGCCAGGACGGCGAGCGCTTCATCGACACCGTCCGCCGCACCGGCCTCGACCCCTTCAAGCTCGGCGTGTATGGCGAAGCCGCACTCAAGGAAAGGAAGCAACATGCCTAAGCTCATCAAGAACGGCCGCGTGATCGACGACGCCGCGCAATTCCTGGTCCTCGACGAAGGCCAGGGCCCAGAGGCGCTGACCCTGCCCGACGGCCCGCTGTTCGTGCCCCTCGCCGTGTGGCAGGCCCACCGCGGCGCCCTCTCCGGCCGCGCCGGCCTCGGCGTGTGGCTGGACAGCAACGAGAACGTCGAAGAGCTGGACGGCGACCTGGACAGCATCTCCGCCATCGCGCTGAACTTCCCGAAGTTCACCGACGGCCGCGCCTACTCCGCCGCAGCCCTGCTGCGCAGCCGCTACGGTTACACGGGCGAGATCCGCGCCATCGGCGATGTACTGCGCGACCAGTTCTTCTTCATGCAGCGCTGCGGCTTCGACGCCATCCAGCCAAAGGCCGGCAAGTACAGCGACACCCAGCTTGAAGAAGCGCTGGCCAGCCTGAAGGACTTCTCGACGCCCTACCAGGCCGCCATCGACCAGCCCGAACCCCTGTTCCGCCGCGTACCGCGCGCCGCCTGAGCGAGGAGAATCCTCCATGCATCCGAACCAGAACCCCAAGCTCGACGATCCGGCGCTGCTCACCAGCCTTGAAGCCAAGACCGCCCAGCTCAAGGCCGACCTGGCCGCCTGGGCCGCCGAACTGCCGGCCATCACGATGGCCAACAGTCTCGGCGCCGAGGACATGGTACTCACCGACGTGATCGCCACCAACCAGCTGCCGATCGAGATCTTCTCGCTGGACACCGGCCGCCTGCCGCTGGAAACCTACGACCTGATGGCCGAGGTGCAGAAGCGCTACGGCCTCAAGCTTAAGTTCTACTACCCGAACCACGAGGCCATCGAGGCCTTCACGCGGGAAAACGGTATCAACGCCTTCTACGACAGCGTCGAGCTGCGCAAGGCCTGCTGCCATGCCCGCAAGGTCGAACCGCTGGGCCGCGCGCTGGCCGGCAAGCAGGCCTGGATCACCGGCCTGCGCGCCCAGCAGTCCACCACCCGCACCGACCTGCCCAAGCGCCAGTTCGACGAGGGCAACGGCCTGGTCAAGTTCAACCCGCTATCCGACTGGACCGAGAAGGAAGTGTGGGCCTACATCCGCCTCAACAAGGTTCCGTACAACGCGCTGCACGACAAGTTCTACCCCAGCATCGGCTGCGCCCCGTGCACCCGTCCGGTGTCGATCGGCGAGGACATCCGCGCCGGTCGCTGGTGGTGGGAAAATCCGGAAACCAAGGAATGCGGCCTGCACGTCAAGAAGTGACGGGCACCCAGGAACCATAAAACGAGTAAAGCAATGTCGACGCTCACCAAACAGACCCTGAGCCACCTGGACTGGCTCGAATCCGAAGCCATCCACATCATGCGTGAAGTGGCCGGCCAGTGCAGCAACCCGGTGCTGCTCTTCTCCGGCGGCAAGGACTCCATCTGCATGCTGCGCCTGGCCGAAAAGGCCTTCCGCCCCGGCAAGTTCCCCTTCCCGCTGATGCACATCGACACCGGCCACAACTACAAGGAAGTGGTCGCGTTCCGCGACAAGCGCGCCGCCGAGCTGGGCGAGCGGCTGATCGTGCGCTCCGTCGAAGACTCCATGAAGCGCGGCACCGTCGTGCTGAAGAACGAGAACGAATCGCGCAACAAGCACCAGTCCGTGACGCTGCTGGAAGCCATCGAGGAATTCGGCTTCGACGCCTGTATCGGTGGCGCCCGCCGCGACGAGGAAAAGGCCCGCGCCAAGGAACGCATCATGAGCTTCCGCGACGAGTTCGGCCAATGGGACCCGAAGAACCAGCGCCCCGAGCTGTGGAACCTCTACAACGCCCGTAGCCACAAGGGCGAGAACATCCGCGCCTTCCCAATCTCCAATTGGACCGAGATGGACGTGTGGCAGTACATCGAGCGCGAGAAGCTTGAGCTGCCCAGCATCTACTTCGCCCACACCCGCCCGGTGGTGATGCGTTCCGGCTCCATCGTGCCGGTCAACGTGCCGCTGATGAACGGCGAGCTGACCAACCTGCCCAAGGCCGGCGAAGAGATCATCAACTTGCAGGTGCGCTTCCGCACCGTCGGCGACATCTCCTGCACCGCCCCGGTGGAGTCCGACGCCGACAATGTCGAGAAGATCGTGCTCGAAACCGCCACCACCACGATCACCGAGCGCGGCGCGACCCGTCTGGACGACCAGACAAGCGAAGCCTCCATGGAACAACGCAAGAAAGAGGGTTACTTCTAAATGAGCGCCCAACACGTTGAAGACCGCGGCCTGCTGCGCTTCCTGACCTGCGGCTCGGTCGATGACGGCAAGAGCACCCTGATCGGTCGTCTTCTGTTCGACACCAAGGCCATCCTCGCCGACACCCTCACCGCAATCGAGCGCACGTCCAGCAAGCGCGGCATGGCCGCCGTCGACCTGTCCCTGCTGACCGACGGCCTGCAGGCCGAGCGCGAACAGGGCATCACCATCGACGTGGCCTACCGCTACTTCTCGACCGGCACCCGCAAGTACATCATCGCCGACGCGCCGGGCCACGAGCAGTACACCCGCAACATGGTGACCGCCGCCTCCACCGCGAACCTGGCGATCATCCTGATCGACGCGCGCAAGGGCGTGCTGACCCAGACCCGCCGCCACAGCTACCTGACCAAGCTGGTAGGCATCCCCCACGTGGTGGTGGCCGTCAACAAGATGGACCTCGTCGATTACGACCAGGCCACCTATGACAAGATCGTCGCCGAGTACAAGGCCTTCGCCGACCAGATCGGCCTCACCGACGTGCGCTTCATCCCGCTGTCGGCCCTCAACGGCGACATGATCGTGGACCGTGGCGAGCGCCTGGACTGGTACGACGGCCCGACGATGATCGACATCCTCGAAGCCGCCCCGGCCGCCCACACCGAGCAGGCCGAGAGCTTCCGCTTCCCGGTCCAGTACGTGTGCCGCCCGCAGGCCTCAGACAACCCCGAGCTGCACGACTACCGCGGCTTCATGGGCCGCGTCGAGTCCGGCGAGATCAAGGTTGGCGACAGCGTCACCGTGCTGCCCAACGGCCTGACCACCAAGGTCAAGGACATCCAGCTATACGGCGAGTCCCTGCCCAAGGCGATCCACGAGCAGTCCGTGACCCTGCTGCTGGAAGACGAGATCGACATCTCCCGCGGCGACATGATCGTCAGCAGCGAGGAAGTACCGGCCCAGACCAAGCAGGCCGAGGCCATCGTCTGCTGGCTGTCGGAAACCCCGCTGTCGCCGGCGCGCACCTACTGGCTGCGCCACACCACCCGCGAAGTGAAGGCCAAGGTGGCAAGCATCACCCACCGCCTGGACATCAACACGCTGGAGAAGGAAGCGACCACCACGCTGGCCATGAACGACATCGCCCGCCTGACCCTCAAGCTGGCCCAGCCGATCTTCGCCGACAACTACACCGACTCCCGCGCCACCGGCGCCTTCATCCTGATCGACGAGTCCACCAACAACACGGTGGGCGCGGGCATGATCACCGGCCTGAACGCCTGAGTCGACGCGTAGACAGTCATTCCCGGCTCAGGCCGGGAGCGCTATAAAGCAAAACCCCCGGCCAACCGGGGGTTTTGCTTTTTGGGGACTGCCGACGGGGCGCTCGAGGACGCCCCGCGCAACACCGTCGCTCAGGTCGCGAAGACGTGCTTCACGCGCAGGGTTTCACCGCGCTCGACGAGGCCGATCAGGCGATCGATGTTGGGATGCTTGCCCGGATTCAGGCGCGCATCCTCGCTGTGCTCCTCGTAGATCGCGATGCCCTGGGTCGCCGCCTCGGGGGTGATCGCGCCGTGGATCTGCGCCAAGTGGTTGTACACCGCCAGCGAGCCGGCCTGGCCGGGCTTGTTCTCGATGGTGGCGACCACCGCGTCGGCGGCGTCGATCAACTGCATTGCGGCGAGGTGGGACACGCCCGGCAGGGTCTTCAGCTTGTCGGCAAAAGCCATGTCCGTGTCCTCAGATGCGCTTGGCCAGCTCGGCGGCCTTGCCGATGTAGCTGGCGGGGGTCATCTCGAGCAGACGGGCCTTTTCGGCTTCCGGGATGGCCAGCGTGCCGATGAAGGCCTGCAGCGCCTCCTTGGTGATGCCCTTGCCGCGGGTCAGTTCCTTGAGCTGCTCGTAGGGGTTGGGCACGGCGTAGCGGCGCATCACGGTCTGGATCGGCTCGGCCAGCACTTCCCAGCAGGCGTCCAGGTCCGCGGCCAGGCGGGCCGGCTCGGCTTCCAGCTTGCCGAGGCCGCGCAGGCAGGAGTCGTAGGCCAGCACGGCGTAGCCGAAGGCCACGCCCATGTTGCGCAGCACGGTGGAGTCGGTCAGGTCGCGCTGCATGCGGGACACCGGCAGCTTGTCGGCCAGGTGGCGCAGCACGCTGTTGGCGAGGCCCAGGTTGCCTTCGGCGTTCTCGAAGTCGATCGGGTTGACCTTGTGCGGCATGGTGGACGAGCCGATCTCGCCGGCCTTCAGCTTCTGCTTGAAGTAGCCCAGGGAGATGTACATCCAGATGTCGCGGCAGATATCCAGCACGATGGTGTTGGCGCGGGCGGTGGCGTCGTACAGCTCGGCCATCGCATCGTGGGGCTCGATCTGGATGGTGTAGGGGTTGAAGGCCAGGCCAAGGGATTCGATGAAGCGGCCGTTGAAGGCTTCCCAGTCGAACTCGGGGTAGGCGGACAGGTGGGCGTTGTAGTTACCCACGGCGCCGTTGAACTTGGCGGTCAGCTCGACGTCGGCGATAGCCTTGCGCACGCGGCGCAGGCGATACACCACGTTGGCCATTTCCTTGCCGAGGGTGGTCGGGCTGGCGGGCTGGCCGTGGGTGCGCGACAGCATCGGCAGCTCGGCGTGCTGGTGGGCCAGTTCGACCAGGCGGGCGATGATCTTGTCGAGGGACGGCAGCAGCACGCCGTCGCGGCCGTCACGCAGCATCAGCGCGTGGGACACGTTGTTGATGTCTTCCGAGGTGCAGCCGAAGTGGATGAACTCGGTGACGCGGGTGACTTCGGGGTTGTGGCCGAGGCGCTGCTTCAGCCAGTACTCCATCGCCTTCACATCGTGGTTGGTGGTCGCCTCGATGGCCTTCACGGCCTCACCGTCGGCCACCGAGAATTCGGCGATCACGGCATCCAGCTCGGCGACGGTGGCGGCGGAGAACGGGGCGATCTCGGCCAGCTCGGGCGCGGCGGCGAGGGCCTTCAGCCACTCGATCTCGACCTTCACGCGGTTGCGGATCAGGCCGAATTCGGAGAAGTGCTCGCGCAGCGCGGAGACCTTGGATTCGTAACGCCCGTCGAGGGGCGACAGCGCGGTGATGGGTTGCAGGTTCATGCGTAAAGCCCTTGAGGCAGAAAAGCAAAGTTCTCTATTTTAGCGTCTTGGAGAGCCGTTCGCCGATGATAAAATCCGGGGTTCCCGAATTGCAGCCCATCATCATGAGCAACGGTCCACAACAACTCGAACGCTTCATCTTCTGGAGCCGCTGGCTCCAGGCCCCGCTCTACCTCGGCCTGATCGTCGCCCAGGGCATCTATGTCTACCTGTTCATGGCCGAACTCTTCCACCTGGTGAGCTCGGTCTTCGAGGCCGGTGGCCACATCAGCGAAACCGAGACCATGCTGGTGGTCCTCGGCCTGATCGACGTGGTGATGATCGCCAACCTGCTGATCATGGTCATCATCGGCGGCTACGAGACCTTCGTGTCGCGCCTCGACCTGGACAACCATCCGGACCAGCCGGAATGGCTGTCCCACGTGAACGCCGGCGTGCTGAAGATCAAGCTGTCCACAGCCATCATCGGCATCTCGTCGATCCACCTGCTGAAGACCTTCATCAACGCCGGCAACCTGCCCGAGCACACGATCCAGTGGCAGGTGATCATCCATGTCGTGTTCCTGTTCTCGGCCCTCGCGATGGCGATGGTCGACAAGATCATGAACCAGACCGTCCTGCTGTCCAAACACTAAAGACATCACGTAGAGGGAGCCTCACCCATGACCGCCATCAAACAGGAAGACCTGATCCAGTCCGTCGCGGACGCCTTCCAGTACATCAGCTACTACCACCCGCTGGACTACATCAAGGCCCTGGGCGAAGCCTACGAGCGCGAGGAATCCCCCGCTGCCAAGGACGCCATCGCCCAGATCCTGACCAACTCCCGCATGGCCGCCGAAGGCCATCGCCCGATCTGCCAGGACACCGGCATCGGCATGGTGTTCATCAAGGTCGGCATGCAGGTCAGCTGGCCGGACGCCACGATGAGCATCCAGGAGATGATCAACGAAGGCGTGCGCCGCGCCTACAGCAACCCCGAGAACCCCCTGCGCGCCTCCGTGCTGTCCGACCCCGCCGGCGCCCGCAAGAACACCAAGGACAACACCCCGGCCGTGGTGCACTTCGAGATCGTCGAAGGCCACCACGTGGAAGTGATCTGCGCGGCCAAGGGCGGCGGCTCCGAAGCCAAGTCCAAGTTCGCGATGCTCAACCCGTCCGACGACCTGGTGGACTGGGTCCTCCACAAGATCCCCGAGATGGGCGCCGGCTGGTGTCCGCCGGGCATCATCGGCATCGGCATCGGCGGTACGCCCGAAAAGGCCATGCTGCTCGCCAAGGAATCCATCATGGCGCCGGTGAACATCCATGAGCTGAAGGAAAAGGCCGCTTCCGGCGCCGCCCTCACCCGCGCCGAAGAGCTGCGCCTGGAGCTGTACGAGAAGGTCAATGCGCTGGGCGTCGGCGCCCAGGGCCTCGGCGGCCTGACCACCGTGCTCGACGTGAAGGTGCTGGACTACCCCTGCCACGCCGCCAACCTGCCGGTCGCGCTGGTGCCCAACTGCGCCGCCACCCGCCACTGCCACTTCCACCTGGACGGCTCCGGCCCGGCCAAGATCGAGCCGCCGAAGCTGGAAGACTGGCCCGCCGTCACCTGGACGCCGGACCTCAAGTCGGCCACCCGCATCAATCTCGACACCCTGACCAAGGAAGAAGTCGCCGCCTGGAAGCCGGGCCAGAAGCTGCTGCTCAACGGCAAGATGCTGACCGGCCGCGACGCCGCCCACAAGCGCATCGCCGACATGCTGGCCAAGGGCGAGTCGCTGCCCGTCGACTTCACCAACCGCGTGATCTACTACGTCGGCCCGGTGGATCCGGTGCGTGACGAGGTCGTCGGCCCCGCTGGCCCGACCACCGCCACCCGCATGGACAAGTTCACCCGCATGATGCTCGAGAAGACTGGCCTGATCTCCATGATCGGCAAGTCCGAGCGCGGCCCCGTGGCCATTGAGGCGATCAAGGACAACAAGTCCGCCTACCTGATGGCCGTCGGCGGTGCCGCCTACCTGGTGGCCAAGGCCATCAAGAGCGCGAAGGTCGTCGGCTTCGCCGACCTGGGCATGGAAGCCATCTACGAGTTCGACGTGCAGGACATGCCCGTCACCGTGGCGGTGGATTCCTCCGGCACCAGCGTGCACAACACCGGCCCGAAGGAATGGCAGGCCAAGATCGGCAAGATCCCGGTCACCGTCGCCTGATCACGCCCCTGGGCAGCACCCGAGCCCGGCCGTCTGGCCGGGCTTTTTTTCGGCTTGCATAAAATCTTTTGGCATAATCCGGACTCTTTCCGGAAACCGCCCCCCGCGGTACCCCAGCGATTCCCATGTTCCGCAAGCTCCGCATCGCCATCCTGCTGTTCATCCTCGCCACCGTCGCCGTCGGCAGCTGGAAATCCAGCGCCCGCAGCACTGCGTGGGACAGCACCCTGCATGTGACGGTCTATCCGATCGCCGCCGATCCTTCCGATACGAGTCGGCGCATCGTGGCCGACCTGAAGCCCGAAGACTTCACGGTCATCGGCGACTGGCTGGAGGATGAGTTGCAGCGCCACGGACATTCGCTGCTGCGGCCCCTGGCGATCAACCTGGCCCCACCGCTGAACAGCCAGCCGCCGCCCTTCCCGGCCGGCGGCAACGCGCTGGCGATGATGGGCTGGAGCCTGCAGTTGCGCTTCTGGGCCTGGCGGCACGATGCCGCCCCCGGGCCGCGGCCCGACGTGCGCCTGTTCCTGCTCTACCACGATCCGGCCCTGACCCCGTCGCTGGACCATTCGGTCGGCCTCGAAAAAGGCAAACTCGGCGTCGTGAAGGTCTTCGCCAGCCGCAGCGAGCGCCAGCGCAACGCGGTAGTCATCGCCCACGAGTTGCTGCACACCCTTGGCGCCACCGACAAGTACGATCTCCACAGCCTGGCGCCGCGCTTTCCCGATGGCTATGCGGAACCCCAACGGCAGCCGCTTTACCCACAACCGGCCGCCGAGATCATGGCCGGGCGCATCCCGCTCGCCGACGACAAGGCAAGGATTCCCGACAAGCTTGCACAGACCCTCATCGGCCCCCTGACTGCCAGCGAAATCGGCCTGCCGGAAGCACACCAACCGCATTGAATTTCCTGCCTTCGCTATATTCTCAAACAGATAACGTCATATTTCACATCACGGACGGCGCACTTCGCGGCCATGTCAGCACTTTGTGATATTAGTGTCGCCTGATACCCGTTTTCGGCTCTTGTCCGCGTGCCTGGCGTCCCGATGCACATTGAGAATCCGCCCCAAGCTCTTCCATCCCGTCCCCAGGATCTGACCCGGGCCTTTTACTGGCTGGGGGCGCTCACACTGCTCTATCTCCTGCTGTGGCAGCAGGACGGCGGCCTCGACCTGGGGCTCGGTCGCTTCCTCCCACTGCATTCGGCGATGGAAACTGCATCGATCATCATGTCGATGCAGGTCTTCGGAATTGCCTGGAATGCGTATTCCCACACCCGGCCTGGCAATGTTGTCCTGCTCGGCACTGTACTTCTGGGCACTGCACTGCTCGATTTCGGCCACATGCTCGGCTATCGCGGCATGCCGGATTTCATCACCCCGTCGAGTTCCCAGAAAGCCATCGTCTTCTGGCTGGCCGCACGGGCCCTGGTGGCCGTTGGCCTGCTGATCAGCGCCACCCGCGCATGGCAGCCCATGCTGCACGACCATTCCCGCTACGGCCTGCTCGTGGCGGTATGCAGCTATGTCGGCGCGGTGTATTGGCTGGAACTGTTCAATGCAGCCAGCTTGCCGATACTCTTCGCTCAGGAAAACGGCCTGACACAGCTGAAGATCGACAGCGAGTATGTGCTGATCGTCCTCTACGGACTTGTGGCCATGCTGTTCTACCGGCAGGCCCGCCGGGGCGTCGCCCACAATGCCGCCGACCTGTTCGCGGCCGCCGGGGTCGCCGCCCTGTCCGAGTTGTGCTTCACCCTGTATGCGTCGGTCAGCGACATCTTCAATTTCGCCGGCCACATCTACAAGGTCATCTCCTACGGCTTCATCTATCGGGCCGTGTTCGTGGACAGCGTGCATCAACCCTTTGCGGCCCTCAACCGGGCACTGGCCAAGGAGAAGCTGTGGGCGGCGGAGCAGCACTCCTTCGTCCGTACCCTGGACATGCTCGACGAGGCCGTACTCGAGCTGCAGCCCGACGGCCGCATCGCCAGCGCCAACAGCGGCTGGTGGCACCTGACCGGCAAAGCACCGGACAGCGGACCGCTGGCCGAGGCGATCCACACCGACGACCGCAGTGCTTTCCTGAAATGCCTCGGCGACCTGCAGATTGGCCGCAAGGACGAGTTCCACGGTCGATTCCGCATCATGGCTGAAGCCGCCTACGAACAATGGACCGAATGCCGCTTCGTTGCCGAACGCAACGACGAGGGCCAGTTGATCGGCATCCGCGGCGTGCTGCGCGACATTACCAAGACCTACCTTCAGGAGCGCCACATCGCCCACATGGCCTTGCACGACGCCCTCACCGGTCTGCCCAACCGGGTGCTGCTGGAAGACCGCATCAAGAAAACGGTACAGCTGGCACGGCGCACCAACACACGGGTTGCCGTGTGCTTCATCGACCTCGACCACTTCAAGAACATCAACGATGCCTACGGCCACAAGACCGGCGATGCGCTGCTGCTGGGCATGGCCAAGACGCTCGAGAAAAGCCTGCGCGACGGGGACACCATCGCCCGCTGGGGCGGCGACGAGTTCGTGGCCCTGCTGCCCGGCCTCGCTGGTGCCGATGACGCCCGCAACGTGGCGCGCAAGCTGGTCAGCGTGATGCAGCAAACCTATGAACTGGAAGGCCAGCCCATCAACGCCACCTTCAGCATGGGCATATCCCTGTTCCCGGACGACAGCGACAGCGTGGACACGCTACTGGCCCACGCCGACCGGGCGATGTTCTACGCCAAATCCCAGGGTCGCAACAACTTCCAGCTGTTCTCCGACATGTCGGCCCGCGGGCTGGGCAAAAAGGAGCTCTACATCCAGTCAAGGCTGGCCCAGGCGATCCGCGATGGACGCATCACCAGCTGGTTCCAGCCCCAGTTCGCCGCCACGCCGGACGCCACCGGCAAGCGCCCGCTGACCGGCGCCGAAGCGCTGGCCCGCTGGCACGACGCAGACCTGGGCTGGATCTCACCTGGCACCTTCATCCCGATGGCGGAAACCCTCGGCCTGATCCACGACCTCGGCCAACTGGTACGCCGCCAGGCCCTTGAGCAGTTCTCCCACTGGTATCGGCTGCGCCCCGATCTGCAATTGTCCCTGAACATCTCCAAGCGCCAGCTGTTCGCACCGGATTTCGTCGATACCCTGCAGGCCGATGCGGGCCACTACGGCCTGCCGGCTTCTGCGCTGATCCTGGAGGTCACCGAATCGGTGGCGCTGATGGAAGTGGAGTGTGCCGAGGAACGCCTGCGCCAGCTGGTGCAGGCTGGCTTCACGCTGTCCATCGACGATTTCGGCACCGGCTACGCGTCCCTGTCCCAGTTGCACGAACTACCGGTCGGCGAACTTAAGGTCGACATCTCCTTCGTGCAGCGGGTCCATACGCCGGACGGCCTGCGTATCCTGCAGGCCATCGTCAACCTGGCCCGGGCCCTTGGCCTGCGCACGGTGGCGGAAGGCGTCGAAGACGAAGCCACGGCCTCGACGCTCATGCAGCTGGAAGTGGATGTCCTGCAGGGCTACCACCTGGGCAAGCCCTGCCCGGCGGAGGAATTTGAAAGACTGCCGTTTCTTGCCGGCAATCCGGCAACCAGCCTGACGCAGGCCACTGCCAACTGACGACAGCTGGAGACGGTAAAGGGCCCAGTCTCAGCGGATGATCTCGATGATCTCCACACCCATTTCGTAGACGCCGGCCTGCTCGAGCCCGTGGCAGCGTCGCACGCGCACCCGCGCATGCAGCGGCATGTAGCTCCCCCCGCTGTCAGGAGGCAGCACGGCGACCTCGAAGACCTCATCCATTCTCGGTACGTGGCTGGAGTGAATGGTCATCCCACCGACGCCCAGTTCGACACAGGTCCCGACCACCGTCGGCCCGCCGCCGTAGGGCCGGATACCCACCTTGCAGCCCAGCGGAATGCGGCGATCCTTCCGTCTTTCGGTCATTCGGTCCATATCAGCAAATTCCAGCGGTCGAAGCGCGCACCTTACGAAACTCGGCCCCATCCCGCAAGGCTCAGCAACGCTTGCAGGCATCGCGGCGTGACGCTTATCTCACCGGAGTACCTGGCGCCGGTTCCGCCCGAACGAGACGCAGCTCGCCGTACGCCACCCGCTGGGCAAACGGACGGGTGCTTTCGAGCCCTTCCTGCCAGGAAACTACCTCATAGGACGCAAAGCCCGGCTGTCCGGCCAGTTGCGCAGCCCGACGCGTGAATACCTGGCGCGCCTCCCCGTCCCCCCCGAATGAATGGCCTTCAGGCGCAAGGCCAGCAGGTAACGATCGTCGCCCTTGCGGGCTTCCTCGATGCTCCAGTTGGGCGCGAAGGGATCACTGACAATATAGAAAATCAGGGCCCCCGCAAGCATCGAGGCGTTCAGGTAGCCCGCATCCGAAGCCATTAGTACCGCCGCCGGACCCAGGGCCCACTCTTTTGGAGGGGCGCTGCTGCAGGCAACCAAGCTCAGGCTCAGCCCGACCATCCCCCAAGATGGCAAACTTACCCGCATTGGCTTAATTGATGTAATTGAAGAGGGACAGATTGCTGACCTTCATGAAACTCTGCTGGGCCGCCTGCAGGTAGATCTGTTGTTGAGAAAGGTTGCTCACGGCCGAAGCGTAGTCCGCATCCTGCAGGCGCGACAGGGTTTCGCTGTACTGCACGTCCAGGCTGCTGCCAATGTTCTGCTGTGTCTCCACTTCCACCATACGGGAACCAACCCCGGCCTGTACGCGCGAAACGCTGTCCTGTGCCGCGTCCATGCCGGCAATCGCCTGAAGACCGCCGAAGCGGGTCACGGCGGAGTTGCCCGATTGCAGGGCTGTCGCGAAGTTGCCCACGATGTCGAAAGCGCTGGCCACCGTGCTGACCGAATAACTGTCGCCGGCAGCCGGCACACCGCTCAGCGTCAGGGTAACGCCGCCGAAATTGAGGGTCGTATCCGAACCACTGGTCGTCACGGTCGGCGTAATCGGCGCGGAATGGGTGGGGTCGGCGGTGGAGTCGAAGACCTGATAGGTCGGCCCCGCCCCCACGCTGATATCGTATGCATGGTTGTTGTAGGCGCTCAAGCTCATGCCGGAAACCAATGCCGAACCGGTGTTGCCAGCCGCACTGAGCGCAAAGGCCGAACCGGTCGGTGCCCGCAGGGTGTTGAAGATCTCGTCGCCGGAGCTGGTGACCGGCAGGTTGCGTGACGAGGAAATCTGCAGCGTGCGCGCCCCTTGATCACCCTGGTAGGTCATGCCGGTCGTCAGGCTGCCCACGAAGGGCTGGGTGTTGCTGGTATAGCCGCCGAAGATGAACTCGCCGGTGGAGTCCTGGCTATTGGCCAGCCCCTGCAGCGAGGAATACTGCTGAGTGATGTCGGCAGCAATGATCCTCTGCTCATTGGTCGAGTAAGCGCCGTTGCCGGATTCGACGGCACGGGTACGCACATAGGTCACCAGATCCGTGACCGCACTCAACTTGCTGTCCACGAGCTTGAGCTGGTCCGCAGCATAGCCCTGGTTGGACGTATATAGCGCATTGACGCTTTTCGACTGGGTCACCTCCAGCGCCCGGGCCGAGGCAACGGGATCATCCGACGGCGCCAACACCCGGCGACCGGTGGCAACCTCTTTCTGGCTCTTGATCAGTTGGCTGTTCTGCGACTGAATCTGCGAAACGCCGCTGTCAAAAATCATGCCGGTGGTGACTCGCATGATGGTGCTCCTTACTGGCCGAGGGCCAGCACTTGGTCGAAGAGTTTGGAGGCAATGCTCATGACCTTGCCCGCCGCCTGGTATGCCTGCTGATAACGGATCAAATTGGCCGCTTCTTCATCGAGATTGACCCCCGCCACCGACTGCTGGGCCTGAGTCGCCTGATCCACCAGGCTTTTCTGCGCGTCGCTGTTCACGCTGACTTCGCGGGCCTTGTTGCCCACCGAGCTGACCAACTGGGCGTAAACCGACTGAAAAGTCGCCGACGGCTGGCCGCTCGCGGAAAGCAGCACCTTACTCGTCTGGAGATTGCCCAACAGAACCGCATTGCGGCTGTCCGACACGCCTCCCACATTAGGAGCCAGTGTGAAAGTATCGTTGGCTTGCGGGGCTCCATTCATTGCGAAGGAGACGCCCCCCACGCTGATCGTCATTCCGCTGGAGTACGGGATGGAGGCAACCGGCGCGGTCACCGTTACCGCCGAACCTCCTGCCGGCGTATAGGTTACCGGCAGACCTGCCGGGAAACCGGTCAATGTACCTGCCGTATAGGTCAGTTTCAGCGGCGCTGCAGCGGTACCAAAACTGGCCAGATCGGCCGTACTCGACACCACTGGTGCCGTGATGCTGGCCGACCCCAGATTGGAACTGGTGGACGATGCGGTCACCGGCGCCGCAGCCGCGATCATGCGGGTATCGGTAATGGCAACGTCGATGTTGGCCGCGGCATTACGGGTGGGCTGAATGACGAAACTATCCCCCGCCTTCGATGCCGCCGGCGGGGTGATCGACAGGCCGACCGTAGCTGGGCTGACCGACATCCCATCGGAAAGGCGGGTCAACGAATAGTTGCCGATAGCGTCCGTGAAGACGAGCTTGTAGTCGTCACCGGTCAGCTTGGAGACATCGTTGAACTGCACGCTCGGCGGAGTCGTCGTATTGCTGGAATCACCAAGGACAGTGGTACCGGGTACCGTGAAGAAGGATGTACCCAGATTCCCGTTGAGATCCTGGCCCAGTGCATGCTGGGCGTTGAAGGCGGAGCTCAGGCCGACGGCGATCAGACCGAGCTGGTTCTGGGTTGCATCCAGAGATTCGGAACGCATCGCCAGCAGGCCTCCGAGCTTGCCGCCTCCAAGCAGGCTCTCCGGTACAGTCAGCGGAGCGCCGCTTGGCGTGATGATATTGACGTTGAGGCGGCTCGGGTCGGTGGTGGACGGACGGGCTTCCAGCTTGGTGGCATTGATACCAACTACCAACGGCTGGCCGGTACCAATGAAGACCGACATGGAGCCGTCGCCCGCGGTGGTGGTGGACACACGCACCAGCTGGTTCAGCTCCTTCACCAATTGATCACGCTTGTCGAGCAGATCGTTGGCCGGCTGGGACGAGCCGGCCTGCTGAGCGATAGCGATCTGGCGATTGACGTCGGCGATTTCCTGCGCGTAAGTGCTGATCGAGGTCACCGTATCCTTGATCTGTCCCTCGACGCCGGAGCGGATGTCATTGAGGCGGGTGGCCAGGTTCTTGAAGCGGTCCACCAGGCTCTGTGCGGTGGAGATCATCGACTGGCGGGCGGGAATACTGGACGGGTTGGCTGCCACTTCCTGCACGCCCTGGAAGAAGGAGTCCACCGCGGGCTCGAGACCCACGGTGGAATCCGCCAGCATGTTGTCGATCTGGCTGATCTCCACGCTGTAGGTGTTGTACTCGTTGTACTTGGTGTCGGCGGACATCACCTGGTTGGTCAGGAAGCTATCGTAGGCTCGCTTGATCGTATCGATCTTGGTCCCTTCACCGAAGAAACCGGCGCCGCTGAACATCGCCGGGTTGGTGCTCTGGACCGTCAACTGACGGCTGTAACCGGCCGTTCCCGCATTCGAGATGTTGTGGCTGGTCGTGATGAGCCCCGCCTGGGCGGCGTTGAGTCCGGTGAGGCCAATATTGAAGATGCTGCTGCCCATGATCCGCGTCCCTGATTCGGAGGTATCTACGGCAGACTACGCAAGAACTTTGCCAGCCATGAAGCGGCAAACACCGCCGCTCAAGCGCTGGGGGTGGAACCTGCCGCGAGGGCGATCTTGAGGGTATTACCGTTGATGATGCGGGCAAGCTTCTCCGCATACATGGGATCGGTAGCGTAACCGGCGGCCTGCAGGCCACGGGCAAAGCGGGTCGCATCCGTCTGGCCGACCACCGCAGCGTAGCGCGGGTTGCCGCCGATCAGGCGGGCATAGTCGCGGAAAGACTCCGCGTAGGAGCCATAGGCGCGGAAGCGGGCACTCTCCGTCGTCGCCTGCCCATTGCGGTGCTCGGTGGTGGAGGTACTCACCGTGGCCCCGGTCCAGCTACGCCCCGCCTTGATGTTGAAAAGGTTGTAGCTGGGCGTGCCGTCAGCATTCTTCAGCTCGTGCTTGCCCCAACCGGTCTCGAGGGCCGCCTGAGCAACCAGGAAACGGGCCGGAATACCGGTGGCCTTACTGGCCTCGACGGCCTGTGGCCAAACCTTGTCGACAAAGGCCCGGGCCCGGCTGCCGGCCGGCAGCCCCGACAGTTGCGGGGCAACGGCACTCGATGCATCCGCAGCCGGCAAGCTTGCGGCAGGATTTGCCGCCTCACCACCGGCCTTTGCCGCCGGCGATACTGCGGCATCGAAGTTCCGCCGGATCGTCGGCTCCAGGGGCACCGGACCGTCCGGCAGGGTCACCGACTCCCGCCCCTGGGTCATCTGCCGCTCGATGACTTTGGCGAGCCCAAAACCACGGCCGCGGGTGGAAAGCTGCATGGACATCTGCTGGTCGAGCAGAGACTGGTACATGCGCGTCTCTTCGCTATCGAACATGCCGCCCTTGGGTGTCGCATCGCGCATCGACTTCATGACCTGTTGCACGAACAGAGCCTCGAACTGGCGGGATGCTTCCTTTATGGCTTCCGGCGAATTGTCCTTTGACAGGCGCTTCAGACCGGACAGCGTGTTCGGATCAAGGGCATTGATCTGGCTGAAATCCGCCATCAGATCACCTCGAGTTCGGCCCGCAGCGCGCCGCTGGCCTTCATGGCCTGCAGGATGGCGATCAGTTCGAGGGGGTTGGCGCCGACCGCATTGAGCGCCTTGACCACATCTGCGAGATTGGTACCGGCCTTGATGTTGAACAGCGTGCTGCCCTCTTGCTTGATATCCACGGAGCCCTTGTTGGTGACCGCGGTTTGACCACCGGACAACGCACCAGGCTGGCTCACCTGCTGTTCGTTATTGACCGTCACGGTCAGGCTGCCGTGGGCTACGGCACAGTTCTGCAGCGCCACCTTCTGGTTCATGACCACCGACCCGGTCCGCGAATTGACGATTACCTTGGCGGCCTGCACGGCCGGCGTCACGTCGAGGTTCTCGAGACGGCCGAGAAAAGCCACGCGGAGATTGGGATCCTCCGGCGCCAGCACCTGGATCTGCCGCCCATCGACAGCCTGGGCGGCACCGGGCGCGACGCGGTTGATGGCATCGACCACGTTCTGAGCCGTGCCGAAGTCAGCGTCGTTGAGTTCGACGAATACGGAATCCCCCTGCCCGACAGGACTCGCCACCGCGCGCTCCACCGTGGCCCCACCCGGGATGCGTCCGGCCGACAGGTGATTGACGGTCACTTTGGCGCCGCCTGCCGAACCGCCGGCACCACTCACCGCCAGGCTGCCCTGGGCCATCGCATAGATCTGTCCGTCGGCCCCCTTCAGCGGCGTCATGACCAGGGTGCCGCCTTTCAACGAGCGGGCATTACCCATCGACGAGACCGTCACGTCGATCTGCTGGCCCGGACGCGCAAAAGGCGGCAGGCTGGCGGTAACCATCACCGCCGCGACGTTCTTGAGCTGCAGGGACTGCCCGGGCGGCAGCGTGATGCCCAGGTTGCCGAGCATGTTGATGATGCTCTGCACGGTGAAGGGCGTCTGGGTGGTCTGGTCGCCAGACCCATCGAGACCGACGACCAAGCCATAGCCGATCAGCTGGTTCTGCCGTACGCCACCAATCGACGCCAGATCCTTGAGGCGCTCGGCCCGAGCCGGGGTGCCAACAGCCAGACTGGCCACGACGACAAGGGCCAGCCACAGACGGGACAGGAAAGACATGATCACGCCCTTCAGAAAGGCATCACGTTCACGAAGAAACGCTGCAGCCAGCCCATGTTCTCGGTCTCATCGATATAACCGTTGGCCCGGTACTCGATGCGCGCATCGGCCACCTGGGTCGACTGCACGGTATTACCGCCAGTCATGTACAC
The DNA here is from genome assembly GCF_056724025.1 of Zoogloea sp. JDB1. Taxonomy (NCBI): domain Bacteria; kingdom Pseudomonadati; phylum Pseudomonadota; class Betaproteobacteria; order Rhodocyclales; family Zoogloeaceae; genus Zoogloea; species Zoogloea sp. JDB1. The sequence continues at coordinate 2,107,959 of NZ_CM161496.1, read as the reverse complement.
CGGATTGACGACGCCTGAGAAACGGATGAATTCGTTGCCCTGGTTGATGGCGATCTGCTTCTCGCCGGACACCAGCAGGTTGCCGTTGGCCAGCACCTCGATGACGGTCGTCGTGATCGTACCGGTGAAGGCGTTGTTGGCCGCCGCGTCGCCCTTGCCGCCGAACTTGCTCGCGTCGGATGCCGTCGCCCCGAGCCCGTTGAGCGCGCCGGCCAGCGGCACCTTGGCCAGGCCGGACAGCGACGCGCTGAGACTGGAATTGCGCTCCGCCGTTGCCGACGACTTCTTGCTTGCGGCAGTCTGCTCGACGAGGTTGATGGTGATCACGTCGCCGACGAAGCGAGCCCGCCGATCTTCGAACAACGGACGCGAGAAGCTCGGCTGGAAGATCGAGCCTCCTTGGGACGCCTGGGCCGTCCGCGGCTCCGGACGGATGGTCATTGGCTGATGGACGGCGGTCGGCGGCGTGCTCTGTAGCGCGGCACAGCCGCTCAGCCCAGCGAGCAACAGCACGAAAAGGGGACGGGACAGAAACACGGTCAATCTCCGCGGCTCAGGACTTACAGGGAGGTCAGCTTGCCGAGCATCGCATCGGACGTGGACACCGCCTTGGAATTGAGCTCGTAGGCGCGCTGAGTCTGGATCATCAGCACCAGTTCCTCGGCGACGTTCACGTTGGAGGATTCCACGTAGGTCTGGTTGAGCACACCGACGCCATTGGTGCCCGGCGTGTTCGGATTCGGCGTGCCGCTGGCCGCGGTCTCGAGGAACAGGTTTTCACCGACACTCTGCAGGCCGCCGGGATTGACGAAGCTGGCCACCTGAATGTTGCCGATCTGGGAAGGTGCGGTCTGGTTGGGCAGGGTCACCGATACCACGCCGTCCTTGCCGATGGTCAGGGACAGTGCGTTGGAGGGAATCGTGATGGCCGGCTGCAGCGGATAGCCGCTGGAGGTCACGATCTGGCCATTGGAATCCTTCTGAAAAGCGCCATCCCGCGTGTAGGCGGTGGTGCCGTCGGGCAGCAGGATCTGGAAGAAGCCCTCACCGTTGATCGCCACATCCAGCGCATTACCGGTCTGCGTCAGCGAACCCTGGGTGTGGTTGCGTTCCGTCGCGATAGGCCGCACGCCAACACCGATCTGCAGGCCGGACGGAATCGTCGTCTGCTGCGTCAACTGGGCGCCGGGTTGGCGCAGGTTCTGATACAGCAGGTCCTCGAAGACCGCCCGTGAACGCTTGAAACCATTGGTGGAGACGTTGGCCAGATTGTTGGAGATGACGTCCAACTGGGTCTGCTGGGCCTCGAGGCCGGAAGCGGCGGTCGAGAGGGAACGGATGAGCATGGAGGGCTCCTGGTGTCTGGTTACTGCACCGGCAAGATCGACCGATGCAGTGGATTCGATACTAGACAGAGCAAGAGGTGTTCCAGCCTCGGAGCAGACCAGAAAAGCCCCTTCTATTCCGGTTTCGTCAGCGCCGCTCAGCTCTTGGAAACAAGCTGCGTGGCAGACTGATCCATCTCCTTGGCGGTCGTCAGCATCTTTGTCTGCATTTCGTACTGGCGGGACAGGGAAATCATCGACACCATCTGCTCGACAACATTGACGTTGCTGCCCTCCAGATAGCCGGCGGCAACCTTGACGGCAGGATCTGCCGGCGCCTGGGCACCATTTGCCAGGCGGAACAGCCCATCGGCGCCACGCTGCAGATCCTGCTCCGGCGGATTGACGAGTTTGAGCTGATCCACGGCGCTGGTGTTGTTGCGGGAGCCCGAGCGTTGCACCGTCGACAAGGTGCCGTCGGCCCCCAATTGCACTTCCACATCCGGCGGAATCGTGATCGGCCCACCGTTGCCGAGCACCGGCAAACCGCCGCGGGTCTGCAGGATGCCATTGGGGCTGACTTCGAAGCTGCCGTTGCGGGTATAGCCCTCGGTGCCATCCGGCAACTGCACGGCGAACCAGCCCTTGCCCTGGATCGCCATGTCCAGCCCACGCCCGGTACTCTGCAGCGAACCGGAAGAGAAATCGTCCGACACGCTGGCGTCGACGACGAAGGCCCGGGTCGGCAACAAGGCGTTCTGGACCGGCACCGCACGCAGGCGATGCAGCTCTGCCTTGAAGCCGGTGCTGGTGGCGTTGGCCATGTTGTGGGCAACGGATGCCTCCTGCCCCATCGTGGAGGAGGCGCCAGTCATCGCGGTATAGATCAGACGGTCCATGGCTTATCCCGGAAGGTTCATCAACGCAGGTTGACCAGCGTCTGCAGCACCTGATCCTCGGTCTTGATGGACTGGGCATTGGCCTGGTAGGCACGCTGCTGGGTGATCATGTTGACCAGTTCGGCGGTCAAATCGACGTTGGAATCCTCCAGGGCGCCAGACTGGATCACCCCCAGCACGCCGGTGCCCGGGGCATTGGGCTGCTCCGGCCCGGAGTCGCTGGTGGACACCCACTGGTTGCCGCCGATGGACTTGAGGCCGTTCGGGTTCTGGAAGCTGACCAGATACACCTGCCCCATGACCCGTGACTGACCATTACTGAAGTTGCCCAGCACCGTGCCGTCGGCACTGACGCTCAGGCCCGACAGCTTGCCGGTGGTGAAGCCATCCTGGGTCAGCTGGTTGATCCCGTAGCTGTTGCCGAACTGGGTCGTGCCGGCCAGATTGACATCAAAGCTCAACTGAGTGGTTGCACCCGTCGTGATGTCGTAATTGACCTTGACCTTGGAGCTCGGGCTCTGCACATAGGCCATTTGGGTCGGATTGGCCGGATCGATCTGGTAGAGGCTGCTGCTCTGGAAGACACCGTTGCTGTCAAAACTGATCGACATCCAGCGGTTTTCGGTGGTGGTCTGAGGGGGTGTCTGGGACTGGGCCAGCGCCTGGGCATCCGCGTTGATCTGCGGCGGCAGCCCGTCCAGACTGCTGTATACGTCCCAGGTGTTGGCCTGGGCGGTCTTCACGAAATACAGGGACTGGGTGTGCGGATTACCGAGAGAGTCGTAGACAGTCTGGGAAGTGGAGCTGGTGTAGCTGGACGGATCATTGATGCTGAAGCTGGCATTGCTGCCCTGTGTAGTCGTCGTGGGCAGCAAGGAAGCCAATGTACCGGTCACCGTGATGCCGGACAAACGACCCGTACGAGCCGACGTGAACGTGATGGCCGGGGTACTATCGCCCGACACCTTGATACGCCCCTTGAGGGAACTCTGATCGATTGCGGTCTGGATCGCCGCAGCCAGGGATCCCACGTCGCTGTAGGTTCCAGCCGGGAGGTTTACCACCGTGGAGCCGGTTTCACCATCGAGCTGGAAGGTCAACTGGTCGGTCGAAGCGATCGTGAAGGACGGAGAGGGCCCCGTCAGCGAAGTGATCGCCGCGCTGGTACCCGACGCCGCAGTGAGCGACTTAGGCGTGGCCGAACGGGAGTCCAGATTGACGTTGTAGCCGGCATTGCCGGTCGCCTGGGGCTTCGCATCGCTGAGATTGAGCTTGAGATCGCCGGTCGCCCCCGTCAGCACGCCGTTCGCGTCGGCAACCTTGCCGGTCAGGCGCAAACCCTGGGCATTCACGATGTAGCCGTTCTTGTCGGTCTGAAACTGACCGTTCCGGCTATAGGTAATGGCCCCTTCGTTATCCATACGGAAGAAGCCCTGGCCATTGATCGCCAGATCCAGTCCATTGGTACTGGTCGTGATGTTGCCCTGGCCGAACTGCTGGGCAACCTTGGAAACCTGCGCGCCGATACCCACCTGGGTCGCACCACTTGCCAGTGAGGCCGCGAACACGTCGGAAAACTGGGCAACGGCTTCCTTGTAGCCGACGGTCCCGGAGTTGGACACGTTATTGCTGATCGCTTCAAGGGCCTTGGACGCAATCGACAGGCCGCTCAAACCTTGTTGGAATCCCATTTTCGTCTCCGCTTACAGAATCTGCTTGATATCGGACAGACCAACGGTATTACCCGACCCCACATCCAGCGACACGCTGCCCGTGCTGGAGCGCAGCACGCTATTCACCGTAGTCAGCGTCAGCGCTGTTGGCTTGACGTCGGTATCGCCACGGGTCGCGCTGACACTGATCGTGTACTTGCCGTCGGCCGCGACGCTGCCGTTGTTGGTTTTGCCATCCCAAGCAAAATTGTAGACCCCGGCCTCATCGACGGCGCCCAGTTCCATCTTGCGCACCTCGTTGCCGCTGGAGTCCTTGATCGTGACCGTCACCCTGTCGGCGGGGCTGGTGACCTCGAAGCCGCCGTAAGCCTTGCTGCTCGACAGGGCCAAGGAATTGCCCGAGACCATCACCCCCTTGCCCACCAGCGCAGCAGCTTGCAGCGCGTCGCCGGACTGGGACTGATCAAGCAGGGAAGTCAGCGTCGCATTGAGCTTGTCGATGCCACTCACGGTGCTGATCTGGGCCAGCTGCGACGTCATCTGCGCATTGTCGGTGGGGTTCAGCGGATCCTGGTTCTTGAGCTGCTCGGTGAGCAGCTTCAGAAAACGGGTCTGCGCATCGTCGGTCTTGCTGGTGGATGTCGTCGAGGACTTTTGCAGCGCAGCCAGTGCATCCGCAGCAGTGGTCGAAGTGCTGGAATTGACGGTACTCATCATCGTGCTCCGTTACGCTTACTGGCCGATGGCCAGGGTTTTTTCCATCAGGGACTTGGCCGTTCCCATGACCTCGGCATTGGTCTGGTAGGCACGGGAAGCCGAAATCATGTTGGTCATTTCCTCGACCACATTCACATTCGGCAGCGCCACGTAGCCTTCCCCATTGGCGGCCGGGCTCTTGGGGTCGTACACCATGCGCATCGGCGCAGCGCTTTCGACAATCTGTGTGACCTGCACGCCCTGGGCACCCGGCCCGGCCATCGGCGTCGCCGCGAAGACCACTTGCTTGGCCTTGTAGGGCTGGCCATTGCTCGAGGTAATGCTATCGGCGTTGGCCAGATTGCTGGCGGTCGTGTTGAGACGCAGGGATTGGGCGTTCAGCGCACTACCGGCCACATGGAAGACGTTGAGCATGCTCACGATGCGCTCCTTACTGACCCTGGATGGCTTGCTGCATTGAGCGCAGCAGACCGTTGATGAACGTGATGCTGGCTTGATACTGGACCGAATTCTCGGCAAACGCGCTGCGTTCCGCATCCATGCTCACCGTATTGCCGTCGATGGCGCCCTGCTCTTCCGTCCGGTACTTGAGGCTGGCATCCAGCACGTTGCCGGCACTGCTGCCCGGCAGGTGAGCGACAGACGTCGTGGTGAGGGGCAGCCCACTCGCCTTGCCCCCCAACGCGCCATTCAGGGCTTCACGGAAGTCGACGTCACGGGCCTTGTAGTTGGGCGTGTCGGCATTGGCGATGTTGGAGGCGATCACCTGCTGGCGATACGCCCGCACGTTCAACGCCGTCTGATGGAAGCGCAGTTCGTTGTCCAGTCGATCGGCCATTCGATTCACCTTTAAAGTTTGTTCCCTTCGGTGCCGTTACATTATTGGTTCAGTAAGGCACCGCGATCTTCGTACGTTTCAATGCACCTTCCGTGCCAAGCACTCTACGCGGCAACGGGCCACATCGATGGCCCAAACAGGCGGTAAATCCGGCATCAATTTGATGCATGTACGCAGCCCCTCTCGGCCGTCACGGCAAACATTGCCGCCCAAACCGGCAAACGCCGCCCACCTCAAGCCATGATCGGCAGAAGGCCATCTGTTTTCTTCGCACTTCGGCGCCGAACGTGGTCGAATAGGGACACACTTTTCCACTCTTCGCTCCATGAAGTCCGTAGTTTGTCACCTGCTGTCCGTACTGGCTCTATTGGGGCTGGCACACCCATCTCAACCCGCGTTCGCGCGCCAGGATCCGGCTCCCGTACGCGCCGAGGTTACCCGTTTCCTAAACATCCAGAGCCACAGCCTGCCCGGCGAAATCAGCATCCAAGTTGGCGATTTTGCCTCCGACAACGTTTTGCCGGCCTGCCTCCAACTGGAAGCCTTCCTGCCGCCCGGCAGCCGGCAATGGGGCCGCCTGACCGTCGGCGTGCGCTGTCTTGCACCAAGCACCTGGTCCGCCTACGTGCCTGCCGAGATTCGGGTCAAAGGCGTTTATCTGGTTACGGCGACGCCCGTGGTCGCCGGGCAGGTCATCGGCCCCAACGATCTGCGTCGTGAAACCGGCGAGTTGAGCGCCCAGGCCACAGATGTGCTGACTGATCCTTCCCAGGCTATCGGCTACGCCACCCGGGTCTCCCTGGCGGCTGGCAGGCCGCTCGCCGCCAGCCATCTGCGCCTACCGCCTGCCGTCGTTCAAGGGCAACCGGTGAAGGTCATTTCCCGGGGGGCCGGGTTCGAAGTCGCCAACGATGGGACGGCCCTCAGCACCGCCAGCGACGGTCAGGGTGCGCAAGTCCGCCTGAGCACCGGGCAAGTGGTACGCGGCGTGGCGCGCAACGGCGGGTTCATCGAGATCATCACGCCTTGAGGCGTTCCCCATAGCACCCGAACGGGTTAAAGTTTTGGCCCCATGAGTCGTTGACTCGAACGACTTCTGGAAGAAAGGGCAAGACCGTGAAGATAGACAATTCCGTCAAATCGGCCGGTGGCCTGCCGTCCAACGACGGGCGGACCCGCGCCTCCAAAGACGCGACCAAGTCCCAGGCATCGAATGGCGATACCGACAAGGTGGAGATCTCCTCCCTCTCATCACGCCTGCAGCATATGGAGGAAACCATCGCCGGGACTCCCGTGGTGGACAGTGCAAAGGTCGACGAAATCAAACAGGCAATGAGCGAAGGGCGTTTCAAGGTGGATACCGGCAAGGTTGCCGACGGCCTGATTGAAAGCGTCCGCCAGATGCTCTCCACGCAGACCGGCAAAGCCTGATAGAAGATGGCAACCGTCGATCAGAACTTCATCCATCGCCTCGCTCTTCTGATCGGTGAAGAACGCACTGGCTTGCAGCAATTCGTCGCACTGCTGCAGCAGGAGGAAGAATTGCTTGTCGCCGGCAAGATCGACGCACTGACCCTGCTGGCCGAGGAAAAAACGAGCCAATACCGTGCCCTGCAACGCCTGTCGGATGACCGAACGGTGATGTTCACGCGGGCTGGCGCCAGGGTTACCAACGAGAACATCCGGCTTGCCCTCGGCAACCTACCTGAAGCGCTTGCCAACTGGGACCATGTGATCGCCCTGGCGAGTGAGGCCAAGGAACGCAATCGCGTCAATGGGCAGTTGATCCTTGAACGCCTGCAGAACAATCAGCAGGCCCTGAGCACGCTACTGGCCGCCGCCGAACATCCGCAAATCTACGGTCAGGACGGCCAGTCGCGGCCAACGGGGGGAGGACGACACCTCGGCTCGGCCTGAACAGGTCGTTCTCGACGTCTGCCGTTTGGCTGATTCAGCCGCTCATCGACGCGCGCCCGGAGCTGGAGTCACCGCCGACGGCTCACTGGCGGCGGCACCCGGCATGGCGGCAGGGGGCTGCGGCGGCAGCGCGGTCGGCGGCAGGATGGAGTCAGCCACGCCCGATGCCTTGACGGGCTTGCCGGGCTCCGGCTCAGCTACCCGGGACTCGATCAGGATAGTGACACGACGATTGCGGGCACGCCCGTCCGGAGTCCCATTGTCGGCAACCGGACGCTGATCGCCGTAACCTGCCGCCGTTAGGCGAGCCGGCTGCACGCCACTCTCGACGAACAAGCGCACCACGCTGGATGCCCGCACGGCCGACAGCTCCCAGTTCGACGGGAACATGGGGGTTGCGATCGGCGTCACGTCGGTATGCCCTTCGACCGTGATTGGAAACTCCGCCCCCGCGAGCACCTGCGCAACCGCGCGCAGCGCACGTACGGCATCGGGTCCGAGTTGGGCGTATCCTGGCGCAAAGAGGACGCTGGCGTTGATCTCGACGGTGATCCCGAACGCCCCTTCGGTAACCCGTACCTGTCCATCGGCTACCAGCGGGGCCAGCACCTTGCGGATCTCTTCGGCCATGTTGCGCACCCGCTCGGCCTTCGAGCGGCGCGCCTCATCGGTCTCGCCGGCGGCATTCGGCGGCGTTGCAGTACTCGGACGGATAGATGAGATTGGATTCGAAACGATCCGCGGATTCTCGCTGTTGGCGATATTGCGGAAGGCGTTCACCACCGAGTCGGACATGATCCGGTACTTGCCCTCATTGAGGGACGAAAGGGAATACATCACCACGAAGAAGGCGAACAACAGGGTGATGAAGTCGGCGTAGGAGACCAACCAGCGCTCGTGATTCTCGTGCTCGTCTTCTTTTTTTCCACGCCGCGCCATGCTCTCAACCCACGTAGCCGCTGAGACGACGTTCGATGATGCGCGGGTTGTCGCCGTTGGCGATCCCGACCAGTCCGTCGAGCAGCATCTCGCGCATGGAAATCAGCGTACCGATGACGGCCATGAGCTTCTTGGAAACCGGCAGAAAGATCAGGTTGGCCGAGCCTACGCCATAGATCGTTGCAACGAAGGCGACGGCGATCCCCGAACCGAGGCGCGACGGATCGGACAGGTTCTCCATCACATGGATCAGGCCCATCACCGCGCCCAGGATACCAATGGTCGGCGCATAACCGCCGGCTGCCTCCCAAACCTTGGCCCCCTGCTTCATCTGGGCCTCCCAGGTATCGATATCCACCTCCAGCACATCTCTCAGGCGCTCCGGCTCGACGCCATCCACCAACAACTGCAGGCCCTTCTGGATGAAGGGGTCTTCAAGGGCCGGAATCTGTGCCTCCAGCGACAGCAGCCCTTCCTTGCGAGCGACATGGCTCCACTCGACGATCTGGGCGATCAGTTCGGCGTGGTTCAATGCCGGCGGCACGAAGACCCAGCGGATCATCCGAACCCCTGTCCGGAAAACCTGCAATGAGCTTTGCAGCATGACCGCCCCCAGGGTACCCCCAATGACGATCATGAAGGCAGTGGGCTGAATCAAGGAGCCAACATGCCCGCCTTCGAGTACCTGGCCGATGAGAATCGCCGCCAGAGCAAGGGTGATCCCGATGAGACTGATGCTGTCCATGCGTGCCCTCTGGCCGTGGTTCAGGACGCCGCGGGACGTCGGCCGCGGGCACGACCGTCGGCCTTGGCCTTCGCCATGCCCTGCGCCACGCCCGAGATACGAGCTCGCAACCTGGCGATGGCCTGACTATGTAGTTGACATACGCGCGACTCCGATACGCCGAGGACCTCGCCGATCTCGCGCAGGTTCATGTCTTGTTCGTAATACAGCCCCATCACGGTCTGCTCCCGCTCCGGCAGGTCGTCGATAGCCCTCACCAGCACGTCGCGCATGCTTCCCTCGAGCAGCAGAGTCAGGGGATCATTGCCTTCCAGCGTGATGTGACGCTCCAGATAGTCGTCTTCCCCGTCGCTGGTGAAATCCTCGAAATACACCAGCTGGTAGCCTCGCGCCTCCTGAAGCATGTGCTGATAATCGGAGAGGGGAAGCCCAAGGGAGTCGGCCAGCTCCTTCTCCGTGGGTGGGCGGCCGTTCTGTTGTTCCAGCTGGTGCACGGCCGCCTCGATGCGCCGCATGTCCCGCCGCAGGCTGCGCGGCAGCCAGTCGTTCTCGCGCAAGCCGTCGAGCATGGCACCACGGACACGCTGCACCGCGTAGGTCTCGAATTGCGCCCCAAGACCTTCTTCGTAGCGATTGATCGCGTCGAGCAGGCCCAGCATGCCGTTTTGAATGATGTCCTCGACCTGAACGCTGGCCGGCAACTTGGCCATCAGGTGATAGGCGATGCGCTTGACAAGCGGCGCATACTGGACGACGAGCTGTTCTTTATCGAGGGTGCCGGAGGCGGTGTACATCTTTCATCAGCTTTCTGGTCTGAGTTGCCGGGGCCGTCCGCATGTTACGAGACAGCCACCGGCAACGCTACGCTTCTCTACGCCCCGTGCGACACAATCCACAAACAGGTCGAATCAGCCCGCCATTCCGGCCTGGGCCGACCAGGCCCGCAGGCGCCGGATGAAGGCGCTGGCACCTTCCGCAGGATGACGGGCGCCCAGGGGCGTCGTCATTGCCTCGGCCAATGGATCACGCTCCACCTCGCCCCGCCATGCGAGCGGCAAACCGACGTGGCGTGAACTGAAATCCTGCAGGCTGGCGAACAGGGCGGTCGCATCGGCCCGGTCACGGGCGCCGCTGACGGCAATCTCCAGGGAGCCCGCCCCGGCGGCGGCCAACCCCTTTATCCATTGACAGGCGCCACGCGCCCCCACGCCGCTGGCCTCGACCACCAGCAGGCGTCGCCCCGCAGCACGGGCAAAAGGGGTCAGACGACGGGCATCGCCGACCGTATGGATGGCCAGCAGATCGGCACGACGCTGCAATTCGGCGATACCGGCCTCCAACCGTGCATGGTGGCCGGCGCCAAGGAGAGGAACGGCCTGCACCGTAGCCGCGGCCGGCACGACCCACAGACCGTCAGCCACTTCACGCATCGTCTCGGTGACATCGAGCTGCCCCTGCAGCGCTCCGAGCAGATCACCCCCTTCCGGAAAGCCGAAAGCAGCCAGCAGAGAGCCCCGCTCGGGTGCATGTTCGTCGATCGCCACCACACGCCGCGCGCCGTCGGTCAGCGCCAGCAACGTCTGTACGGCCAGATCGCGGGGCGAGCGGCCCGATGCGAACAACGCCACCACGGCAGAGGGCGTACGACGGAACAGGCGACGCAGACCGGCAGCCTGATCGGAAGCGTGCAGCATCTTAGAGGCCTCCCCTCAAACTGGCACTCCTCTTGCCGCCCGTGGCCAGCAGCAGGCCGGCCTCCAGGGGGTCGAGACGGAACGGCGAGGCGACGGGCAACTCGCGCAGCGCCTGGCCGAGGAGCTTGTCCCGATTGGGCAGATGCAGATCCTCCGGCACCCGCTGGCCGTTGGCCACGTAGAAAACTTCCACCTGACGGCGGACCGCCACGTCGAGGACCGGCGCCAGCGACATGGCCTCGTCCATCTTGGTGAGGATCACCCCAGCCAGATCGTCGCCAGCATAGGCATCGACCACGTCGTCGAGGGTATCGCCACGGCTGGTGGCATTGAGCAGCAGCAGGCGCGACACCTTGCCGGCCCCCGTCAGCATTGCGGCCTGCTCGGCCACCATCTTGTCGCGCTGGCTCATGCCCATCGTGTCGATCAGCACCATATGCTTGTCACGCAGACCGGCCAGGGTTTCACGCAGATCTGTCGCGTCACGCACGACAAAGACCGGTACGCCGAGAATCCGGCCATAGATGCGTAGCTGTTCGTGGGCGCCGATCCGGTAGCCGTCAGTGGTGATCAGGGCCAGCTTGTCGGCCCCGTGGCGCACGACGCAGCGTGCGGCGAGCTTGGCCGTGGTGGTGGTCTTGCCGACGCCGGTAGGGCCAACCAATGCATACACACCGCCCCGGTCGATGATGTCCACATCGCTGGCCATCGAACGGAAGCGCTGATCGAGCGCCGCCTGCAGCAGGCGATGGGCCTCCTCCGGCGCCTCGTCTTCAGGCACCTCTTCGGCCAGCTCGCGGGCCAGCACAGCAGAGAAGCCCGCCTCCAACAAGTCACCGATCAGCCGGGTGCGTCCCGGTGCGGTACGGGCCATTTCTCCCCAGGCAAAACCGGCAAGCTGGCGCTCGAGCATGCCGCGGATCGCAGCCAGTTCATTGGCCATCTGGGAATTGGCATTCTCCAGGGCGCGGATACGCGCCTCCTCTTCAATACCGGCCGGACGCTGGCGTGCTGCGTTGTCGCGGGACGGCACTGCCTCCCGTGGCGGCGTCGGCTCACTGCGCAAGGGCGAACGCGGTGCCGACGTCTGCGGCGCCACCGCATGCTCCGCCAGCGGACGGCGAACCTGGGCCGACGCTGCATTGAACACATCGCGGTTCAGCTCGACCCGCGGCGGCGTGAAGTTCTGCACCGCTGGAGCAGGGCTCTGCACTGCCGGGGCCGGACGCTGCGGGGCCGGGCGCGGTGCTGCCTGCACGGGAGCCACCGACGGGACCTGCTGACGATTGCCCGCAGCCCTCGACAGGCTGACCCGGAAATCGTCATCGAAAAAATCCTCCGGAGCCTTCGAAGCCTTCGGAGCCGCCGCAGGTGCCGCTGCGGGGGCCGACGCAGCCGATGCCTGGCTGCGGGCACGCTGGGCCGATTGCATGCTGGCCACATCACCAGCCGGCAACGCAAGAATCTCCACGCCTCCATTGGCCGCGCGATTGGAAAGCACCACCGCATCCGGCCCAAGATCCTCCTTCAGCATGCGAAGGGCTTCGCGAGCGGTTTTGGCAAAGTAGCGCTTGACGTTCATGCTCCTGTCTCCGGGAACGAAGGCCCTCACGGTCTGGGCGGATGCAAACGCCAGCGGGCACTTCGGTACTCTTGATTATCTCCGGTTCGCCGCATTTCAATGACGCGGAAAAGACAGGTTTTAAGGTGCTATTCCTACGCCGTAGTCAGCGCACTCTCACGAAGTGACAGCAATCATCGCCGACACGCGGATGAGGCGGGTCTCTGGCACCTCGGAATTGGCCACCACCTTGAGGCTCGGCACTGCTCGCCGCAGGAAGCGCGACAGCAACCAGCGCAGGGGTGCCGGCACCAGCAGGACAGGCGGCAGACCGATATCCTCCATGCGCTGGGCCGCCGCTGCCGTCTCGCGCAACAAGGTATCCGCCAGGCCCGGTTCGATCGCGCCCCCTTCCGGCCCGCCGCCGGCCATGGCTTGCATCAACACGCGCTCGAGACCTGGATCGAGGGCCATGACCTGGACCTCTCCATTGCCCGGAAAAAGCCCTTGCACGATCGCCCGCCCCAGGGATTGGCGGATTCGCGTAGTGAGCTCCAGCGGGTCCTGGATGCGTGGCGCACACTCCGCCAGCACCTCGATGATGCTGCGCATGTCGCGAATATTGACGCCTTCGTCGAGGAGGTTCTGCAGCACCCGCTGGACCGTGGCGAGTGGCAGCAGCTTGGGCACCAGATCTTCCACCAGCTTCGGCGTCTCCTTGGCGATGTGATCGAGCAGCGCCTGGGTTTCGAGGCGGCCAAGCAGTTCGGAAGCATGGCTCAGGATCACATGGTTCAGGTGGGTCGCCACCACCGTACTGGCATCGACCACCGTGTAGCCGAGGGCATGCGCCTGCTCGCGCTGGCTGGCGTCGATCCACACGGCGGGCAGGCCAAAGGCCGGATCGGTGGTTTCCCTGCCGTTGAGGGGGCCCGCCACGCGCCCCGGGTTGATCGCCATGAACTGCCCGGGGAAGGCCGCACCGGTTCCAACCTCGACCCCCTTCAGCACGATCCGGTATTCATTAGGCTTGAGCTCCAGGTTGTCACGGATGTGTACCGGTGCAGCCAGGAAGCCGATGTCACGGGCGAACTTCTTGCGGAGCCCGCGAATGCGCTTCAGCAGCTCACCGTCCTGCCCCTTATCCACCATCGGGATCAACCGGTAGCCGACCTCCAGGCCCAGTACGTCGACCGGCGTCACATCCGCCCAACTGGCCTCCTGGCTCTCGATGGGCGCAACAGGAGCTTCTGCCGGCGGAGGCTCCTCGACGACCTCAGCCTGCCGCTTGCCGCCTCGCCAGGCCAGATAACCCAACCCGCCGGCAAGCAGCAGGAAGACCAGATTGGGCATGCCCGGAATCATGCCCAGAATGCCGAGGATCGCTGCAGCCAGGATCAGCACTTGCGGGTTGGTGAAAACCTGCCCGATCAGCTGGGAGCCCATATCCCCTTCGTCACCGACCCGGGATACCACCAAGCCCGCGGCAACCGAAATGATCAACGCCGGCAACTGGGCCACGAGGCCGTCACCGATGGTCAACAAGGTGTAGTTGTTGGCAGCCTGGGCCAACTCCATGTTGTGCTGGAGCACGCCGACGATCAGACCACCGATCACGTTGATGGCCATGATCAGGATGCCGGCCACCGCGTCGCCGCGCACGAATTTCGACGCACCGTCCATCGCGCCGTAGAAGTCGGCCTCCTGGGCCGTTTCGGAGCGCCGGCGCTTGGCCTCCTTCTCGTCGATGAGACCCGCGTTGAGGTCGGCATCGATGGCCATCTGCTTGCCCGGCATCGCATCCAGCGTGAAGCGCGCGCCCACTTCTGCGATCCGCCCGGCACCCTTGGTGATCACCACGAAGTTGATCACGGTGAGGATGATGAACACCACTAGACCGACGGCTGTATTACCACCGACCAGGAAGTGTCCGAAGGCCTCGATCACCTTGCCGGCGGCATCGGCTCCCTTGTGCCCCTCCAACAACACTACCCGTGTAGACGCCACGTTGAGAGACAGGCGCAGCAGGGTTGTCACCAGAAGCACTGTCGGAAAGACCGAGAACTCCAGTGGTTTAAGGGTATACATCGCCACCAGCATGACGATCACCGACACAGCGATATTGAAGGTGAACATCAGATCCAGCACGAAAGCCGGCAAGGGCAACACCATCATCGCCAGAATCAGGATGATGAGCAGCGGACCAGCCAGGGCGCGGATGTTACTGGGCGCGAAGAGCGTTCGCAGGTTCAGACTACCGTTCATGGTCGCCATGGTCCTCCTCCTCCAGCCCAATGAAAGGCGGGAAGAAACAGGGATTTACCGTTCAATTCGGAGCAAACAGCCAACCCGGCTCAAGGCTCGTCCGGCAGCCCCTCCGCCGGATCCAGGCCGGCGGGCACCTCCAGATGGGTCGGTACCTCCGGTGGCAAGCCGCCTTCGGCAATCCAGTGATTGAGCTGATATACGTAGGCCATGACCTCCGCGACCACCGTATAGAGCGTCCCCGGGATCTGATGATCGAGCTCACAATGAGCGTACAGGGCGCGCGCCAACGGGGGCGCCTCCAGCACCGGCACCCCACTCTCCCGGGCAAGCTCACGGATGTTCTGGGCGATCAGGTTCATGCCTTTGGCAACCACGATCGGAGCCCCCGCTGCCTCAGGGTCATAACTGAGGGCCACCGCATAGTGGGTCGGGTTGGTTACCACCACGTTGGCCTTCGGCACATTGGCCATCATGCGGCGGCGGGACATCTCCCGCTGGGCGGCACGGATGCGCGCCTTGATCTGCGGATCGCCTTCCTGCTCCTTCATTTCCTGACGCAGCTCTTCCTTCGTCATGCGCAGCTTGCGGTGGTATTCCCACAGCTGGTAGGGAACGTCGAGTGCGGCGATCAGCGCCAGGCTGGCGACGATCAGCAAGGTCGAGTACAGGACCAGATTGGCGAAATCGTCCATGCTGGATTCGATCGGCTGCATCATCAAGCCAAACAGGTGGTCCCGCTCCCGCCACACGACCCACACACCGACACTGGCGACCAGCACCGCCTTGAGACTTGCCTTGACCAGCTCGGCCAGGCCGTGGGTCGAGAACATCCGACCCAGCCCGGGCAGCGGATTCAGACGGTTCAGATCCGGCGTGAAGACCTTGGTGGAGAACACCCAGCCGCCCATCACAAAGGGGGTAATCAGTGTCGCCACGACCAAGGCCACCAACAGTGGCGCGATGGTGAGCAGGCCGTCGATGGACAAAGCCGACAGGATCCGCCCCATGCCTCCCGGTTCGAAGGCGGCATTGCGCTCGAAGGACAAGGCCGACTTCACCACACCCATCATGCGGTGTCCGCCCCAACGGCCGAGCACGTACAGGCCCACCACCCCAACAATGAGAAGAATGAAGGTCGCAAGCTCGCGAGAATGGGGCACCTGCCCTTCTTCACGAGCTTGCTCTAGCCTTCGGCCTGAGGCCTCTTCTGTCTTTTCGGCGTCGCTGTCTTCAGCCACTGACGATCCAGAAGTCGTTCAAGGGTGATCAGGATACGCGCAGATGGGACTGCACAACACAGCGAATGAACAGTAGGGACTTGCGCAGCAACGCCTACCTGCTTGTCAGCGCTGGGACGTGCCCCGAAGCAAACCTCGCAAACTGTCGGTTTCCCGCTGGAGTTCGACCAGCTTGAGGCTGAGCAGGATGAGGCGCTCTTCCATCATGTCGAGGATGTCGCGGCAGGCCTGCACCGGGCTGCCTGCCACCACACGGGCCGTATCTATCCTGGACTGCAGCGCGGAGAGCGGCCCCTCCTGGCCGGGATGCATGGCGATGCACTGGCGCAGCGCGAGATCCCTGGCCTGGAAAAAAGCGACAGGATCATGCTCTGCGAGGTGTTTCCAGTAGTCGAAATCGAAGCCACCCACACGCCCTCCCCCTGCCGGACATGGCGCGCGACACCTGAAAGGCGAAGGGCGGCGGCAGTCAGGACTTATCCTAACCGACTGCCACCCAACTTACGAGCGCCGTATGTCACAAGGCCGCTGGGCGGAGCTCTCCACGCCAGCCTGCACCATTCAGGCTGCCAGCGCAGGAACCTCCAGCTTGGCCAACAGTTCCCGACGGGACACGCCACCACCGCGCGCATCGCCGAGGGCTCCGAGCAATTCCTTCATGTCGAGGATCAACACGATCTGGCCATTGGACAGCGTCGTGACGCCAGCCACGCCCTTGGGACGGAAATCGTCGAGGGACTTGATCACCGCGTCCTCGCGACCGGCAAAGCTGTCGATCGCCAGGATGAAGCTCTGCTCGGCACTCTGCATCAGCACACCGTATTCGGGCGTCTGCACCGGCTCCCAGCCCAGCAGTGTGGTGAGCGGCATGATCGGCAACACTTCGCCACGCACCACCATCGTCGCCCGCCCGCCGACCTCCTGAACCTCCGCCGGCTCGATCGGCAGGATCTCGCGGACCATCGACAGCGGCACCGCGAAGGGCTGCTCGCCGAGTCGCACCAGCAACACCGGCAGGATCGCCAGCGTCAGCGGCAGGCTGATGACGAAGGTCGTCCCCTTGCCGAGGCTGGAGCGGATGTCGATGGAGCCGTTGAGCTTCTGGATGTTGGTCCGTACCACGTCCATGCCGACCCCGCGGCCGGACACGTCGGAAATCTGGCTGGCCATCGAGAAGCCGGGCAGGAACACCAGGTTGAAGCTCTGGCGCTCGTCCATCGTATTGGCTTCCTCATCGGTGATGAGGCCCTTCTCCACCGCCTTCGCACGCAGGCGCTCGGCGTTCATGCCGCGGCCGTCGTCGGCCACCAGGATCACGATGTGATCGCCTTCCTGACGGGCCTCGAGGCGCACGATGGATTTCTCGGGCTTACCGTTGGCAAGGCGCTCCTGAGTATCCTCGACGCCATGGTCCACCGCGTTGCGAATCAGGTGGATGATCGGGTCGGACAAGTCCTCGATCATCGTCTTGTCGATCTCGGTCTCCTCGCCGGCCAGCACCAACTCCACGTCCTTGCCCAAGTTTCGGGCCAGGTCACGAGCGATCCGCGGGTACTTCTGAAACAGGCGACCGATCGGCTGCATCCGGGTCTTCATCACCGCGTTCTGCAGGTCGGAGACCAGCAGGTCGAGCTGACTGACCGCCAGATCGAGCGCATGCAGGGTTTCGGTATCGTTGCGGCCGTTCAGAATGTCGCTGCGTAGCGCATTCAGACGGTTCTTGGTCAGCCCAATTTCACCGGACAGGTTCAACACCTGGTCGAGACGCGAGGTATCGACGCGAATCGAGTTGTCGCGAGTCTTTTCGCTGTCGCGCCGACCAACGGGCCCCGAGGCACCCGGCTTATCGGTCGCACGCCGCCCCACCGCGGCCTTGATGACCTGATCGGGCGTCTTGTGGGCCAGAGCGTCGTCGGATTGGTGCATGACGACCGGCGCCGCCGCCTCAATCGTCACGGGAAGCGGAGCCGCCACGGACGCCGCTGCGGGTTTGCTCCCCGTGACGGTTTCGAACAGAGCATTCCAGTCGAGCCCATCGCCAGACGGCATCGCCGCAGCAGGCACCGCTGCCGCAACGGCTGCCTTCGGAGGCACGGCCTGCGTCACGACCGGGGCAGGAGGAGCCGCCGGCTCATGGGACAGATCGCCTGCAATTGCCAGGCGCAGACTATCGATCAGGTGGCCTGCCGCTGCTGCGGGCTGCACGCCTTGCTCCAGATAGCCAAACATGTCGCGGACCGCCCCCGTGGACGACAGGATCACGTCCATCACTTCCGGCGTCACCATCAATTCCCCATTGCGCAACTTGTCGAACAGGTTTTCGGTGAGATGACACAGGGTGACCAGTTCGGTGGCGTTCAAGAAGCCCGCACCGCCCTTGATCGTGTGGAATCCGCGGAAAATGTCGTTGAGCAGGCCCTTGTCGTTGGGCGCTCGTTCCAGGTCCACCAGTTTGTTGTCCACGCCCGACAGGAGATCTCCGGCCTCAACCAGAAAATCCTGAAGCAGGTCTTCCATCCCGCCAAAATCGCTCATTTGCTCTGCTCCTTGCGGGCTTGCCCGCTAGCTCCCGGTCAGAAACCCAGGCTCTCCAACAGGTCATCAACCTGCTCCTGATTCGACACCACGTCATCACGGCCCACGGCGTTGATCACTGGTCCATTCAGGAGACTGTCTTCCACCTTGCGCTCTGCCGGAATCGTCTCGATCAGCACCTGCAGGAGCTGCTTCTCGAGGTTCTGGGCCAGATCGACAACTTTCTTGATGACCTGTCCGGTCAGATCCTGGAAATCCTGGGCCATCATGATTTCCATCAACTGGGCATTGGTATCCCGGCTGCTGTTCACGACAGTTCCGAGAAAATCGCGGGTCTCACCAGCCAGTTGGCGGAACTCGTCCGGACTCAGCTGGTTGGAGTAAAGACGGTCCCAGCGAGCCCGCAGCATGGTGGCCCCCGCCTCTACCCTATCCTGGATCGGCTTGGCGATGTCCGTGGCATTCAGCACCTTACTGGCTGCCTGTTCCGTCATCTCGGCAATATAAGTAAGGCGCTGGCGGGCATCGGGAATCGCGTGAGCCGCCTCCTGCAGGCTGCGGTCGTAACCGAGTTCACGCAGGGTGTCATGCAGTTGTCGGGTCATCACGCCAATCCGGTTGAAAACCCCGTCACAGCTGTGCGGACGTGCCTCCGGTTCAACCGCGGCATTGCCCATGGTGTACTCGCTGGACACAGAGTCGAACAAGGCCTGCAATTCTTCGTCATCCCCCCCGGCGCTGCTGGCCGGAGACACCACCTCGAGTCGAGGCGGCGGAGCAGCCGGCGCTGGCGCGGCGCCTTCGGTAATGCTGTCGAAAAGGGCTTGCAGGTCATCGTTGTCGCCGGATTCATCGAATTTAAGCCGTTTTGCCATGATGGATTTCCGTCTGATCAGCTACCTTCAGGCAGCTTTCTTGCCCATCTTTTCGAAAATCTTCTCGAGCTTTTCGGAAAGGGTTGCTGCCGTGAAAGGTTTGACGATGTAGCCGCTGGCTCCGGCCTGGGCCGCTGCGATGATGTTTTCCTTCTTCGCTTCGGCGGTGATCATCAGCACCGGCAGGTGCTTCAGGGCCGGGGTCGCACGGATGTTCTGCAGCAGGGTCAGACCATCCATGTTGGGCATGTTCCAGTCCGTCACGACAAAGTCGAACGGCAGGGAGTTGAGCTTCTGCAGCGCAATCTGCCCGTCCTCCGCCTCGTCCACGTTGGTGAAGCCGAGTTCCTTCAGGAGATTGCGGACGATCCGCCGCATGGTCGAAAAGTCATCGACAACGAGAAATTTCATCTTGGGGTCCGACATATTGTTGATCTCCGTTCAATCCCGGTAGGCCCGCATCAGCAAGGGGCGCAGGGTGTCAGCCAGGACTTCGGCGTCGAATTTGGCCACGTAGGAATCGACACCGACACTTTTACCCATCGCGCGGTTGGCCTCCGACGACAGGGACGAGTGCATGACAACCGGAATGCCCTCGAAGCGGGCGTCCGACTTGATGTTGCGGGTCAACACGTAGCCGTCCATCTCGGGCATTTCCGCGTTGACCAGAATGAGGTTGAGTTCATCGGACAGGCTGGCACCACGCTGCTGGGCATGGGTCGCCATCCCTTCAAGGCGGGTCCAAGCCTCCAGGCCATTGAGCGCGTGCTTGTGACGCACGCCGAGCTTGTCCAGGGTTTCCACGATCTTCTTGCGGGCAACCGCCGAATCATCGACGAAGAACACCGTGGCGTCCTGCCCGCCTTCCAGCGGGTGGATCTGCCCAACAATGGCCTCACCGAAGGTGCTGGCGAGGATGGTTTCCACGTCGAGGATGGACACCAGCTTGCCGTCCTGCAGTTCGGTGATGGCGGTGATGAAGTGATGGCCGGACGACGTGACGTTGTCGGGTGCCCGCACCTTGTCCCATTCGACGCGGATGATGCGGTCCACCTCGTGCACCAGAAAACCCAGCGTGCGCTTGCTGTACTCGGTAACCATCATCGAGCCGCCCAGCGGATCGCCGGGGGCGGAGATCCCCATGATCTTGGCCAGGGCCAGTACCGGGATGACGTTGCCGCGCAGGGAGATCAGCCCTTCCACGCCAATCGGCATGTTGGGTGCCTTGGTTATGAAGGGGGTACGGGACACTTCCCGGACCTTGAACACGTTGATCCCGAAGATCTCCTGGGTCCCCAGGGAGAACAGCAGGATTTCCATGCGGTTGGAGCCCGCCAGCTTCGTGCGGGCATCGACGGCCTCAAGCAGTCCACGATCGACATGATCCATGCTCATCATGCTCCTCTACTTCCTTCAGTCCGCCTTGGCTGCGGTGCGCAGGATGATCAAACGGCGCAGGACTTCGGCCAGTCGCTGCGGCTCGAATTTAGCCACGTATTCGTCCACGCCTACCGAGCGGCCAAGTTGCTGGTTGGACATGCCAGACAGCGACGAATGCATGATCACCGGAATTCCTTCGAAGCGCGGGTCGGTCTTGATCCGCTTCGTCAGGATGTAGCCGTCCATCTCGGGCATTTCCACATCGGTGAGGATCAGGGCCAGCAGGTCCTTGACCTTGCGCCCACTCGAGGCGGCGAAGCTGGCCAGCTTCTCGAGCTCTTCCCAAGCATGGCGTCCATTCACGGCCCCCACGTAGCGGATCCCCAAGGCATCGAGCGTACGCTCGATCTGCTTGCGGGCCACGGAGGAGTCATCGGCAAAATAAACCGTCGGCGGCTCGTCGGCAGCAATCGGCTCAATGCCCTTGAAGAGAAACTCGTCGTCGTAGCGGGTGGTTTCGGACAGGACCTTTTCCACGTCCAGCAGCATCACCAGCTTGGGGCCAGGCAGTTCCGTCACCGCAGTGACCAAGCCGCCCAGATTGGCGGTCAGCATTTCCGGCGGCACCCGCATCTGCGACCAGTCCAGGCGCAGGATGGTATCCACTGCCTCAACCAGAAAACCCTGGGTGTGTCCGTTGTACTCGGTGACAATCATGATGTCGCGCGGACCATCACTCCCCATGCCGGCATACTTGGCCAGATCGACGACCGGCACCAGCACTCCGCGCAGGCTCACCATCCCTTCCACCGATGATGGCATTTCCGGCGCAGCAGTGATCGGTGGCGTCCGCATGACTTCGCGGACCTTGAAGACATTGATGCCGAAGGTCTCACGCCGGCCAGTACGGGGATCGACCCCGAGGGTAAACAGCAGGATCTCGAGCTTGTTTGTACCCGCCAGTCGGGTACGCGCATCAATGTTCTTGAGAAGTTCGGACATGCTCACTCTCCGTCGCAGACCACCTGCCATCCAGATGGGGCAGGCCTCGACTTGGAAGCAATATCGGCGGGGTGCAAACAATCTTGAGGACCGTCAAACACCATTTCACGCCTCTGCATAATGACAAAACGGCCCGCACAGGCGGGCCGGACTTTCTCGGGAACGCTGCGGATCAGGCCCGATAGCCGATCCGGAAGCCTCCCCAGTGACGTCCATTGACGTAAACCGGTGCAGAAATGTCATGCATGATCTCGCCGGTATCACGTCGATACGTCTGGATCAGGAACGGCATTTCGTGCTTTCCGCACTGCTTTCCAACTGGATCATCGAAGATCCGCTTGCCCCGGTTACCAACGAAATCCTTCTCGTAATCCCCCGTCAGCGCCTGACTGAAGCGTTTGTTGTGGGTTGGCACGTAGCCGTTACGGTCGGTACCGATGGCGTATACCATTTCAGCGTTGCCATCCAGCAGACGCTCCTGCACAGCAGGGAAAAGCCGGTCGGTCAATGCATCGAAGCGCGTACTGTACTTCTGCGGACGGGTATTGGGAATCGGTTTGTAGCTGTCGTCGAAAGCGTCGGCCTCACTGACCTGACCAGAGGCGATGGCCTGCTCAAGAAGTTGACCGATCTGTCGGGCCGCTTCCCGTGCCACGCTGGGCATCTTCTTGTGAACGCTCATCGCCTGCTCGCCCTGGGGACCGAGCTTGAATACGCGGCTGATCTCCTTGAGATTGACAGCCAGCCCACTCAGGCTGGAAGCCTCGTCGAGAGTTTCCTGAGCACCCACGGAATTGCGGCCGACCATTTCCATGATTTCCCGCACATGGCCGACAATCTGATCGGCCTCGCGGCTATGCGCGTTGATTGCCTCGGCGATGGCGTCGACCTTCTCCATCGTCTGCTGGGCCCCCTCATTGATCTGCTGAAGGGAGTCTGCCGCCTTCTGGGCCAGCGCCGCCCCTGCGTGGGCCTGGGCGCTGCCTGCGTCGATGGAGGCGATGGCTGTCTTCGTTTCGGACTGGATCGCGGAGATCATCGTACTGATCTCGGTCGTCGCCGACGAGGTCCGCTCCGCCAGTTTGCGGACTTCGTCCGCCACCACGGCAAAACCACGTCCCTGCTCACCCGCACGGGCTGCCTCGATGGCAGCATTGAGGGCCAGCAGATTGGTCTGATCGGCAATTTCGCGGATGACCTTGACGATGCCGCTGATAGCTTCGGAACGTTCCCCGAGCGCAGAAATGACCTGGGCGGAATCCTCGACCGAGCGGGCAATTTGCTCGATCTCCCGCGACGCGCTGGTCACGATCTCCGCCCCCTTGATAGACAACTCACGTGCCACCTGGGCGTTGGTAGCCGTCTGGCTGGCATGGTCAGCCACGGCATTGACGCCTGCCGTCATCTGCTCGATGGCCACCACCATGCTTTCCGCGGCACTTTTTTGGCTGCCAGAGCCCTCGGCCACGTTACCCGCATGACCGGACAGCAGATCCGCCGCCTCCGACACCCGTTGAGCATCGAAAATCACCTTGCCGACGATTCCCTGAAAGCTGCCGATCAACTCATTGAAAACGTCCTCGACCTCACCGACCTTACCACTCGAAACAGGTGCGCGACGGGAAAGGTCCCCATCCTTGTGCATCGCCTTGATGGTGTCGTGCAACTCTGCCAAGGGCTGCACGAACATCGAACGGATAACGGCCAGTACAACAACGCCGACCACAAAGCCAAAGACTAGCCCCGCGGCGACAAGACCCGCGCCCAGAGGAGTACCAAAAGCTAATCCGATGCCGACGCTGCCTCCCGCAACGATCAGACCGGCAATGATTGAAAAAAGCTGAATTTGCATGATGTCCGGCCAACCCCGTGTATTGAAATGGGTATGGGCAGGCGCAAGCGCCTCCCCCGGGAACCAGCACGCCCCCCGCGCGCCGGAGCCTCCGCCCATGCCCTGTCATCTGCAGGTCGCATGAACGTCGCCCATTTATCGGCTGGCCGAAACAGAACTTTAAAATTGCCCGGGGCTTCAGATCGCAAATCCGTCACACCCGCTCCAACACCAACGGCAGAATTCCACCGCCGGGTGCCGAGCGTAGAACACGCCCCTCAATCGATGGGAAACAGCTTGCCGAAATTGGCGATTTCGAGAACCTGATGAACACTGCCCTTCGCGTTGGCCAACCGGACCGTCTTGCCGGCCCCCTTGGCCTTATCCCGCAGCATCAACAGCATTCCGAGTGCAGAACTGTCGAGATAGGCGACGTTGGCCAGATCCACCGCCACTTCCGAGGTATCCGGGCAGCTCAAGGCCCGATCGACGGCATCGCGAAACTCCCGATGGGAGTTGAAATCGAAGCGGCCCGAAAGCTGGATCCGGGCCTGGTTCTGCTGGGTGCTGACTGTAGTATCCATGTAATGCCTCTGCTATTGCCCACTGTGGCGACATGCCTGCAGCTGTCGCCAGCGCATTTTAAGCTTTTCCGCGCCGCTCGCCGCCCCTCAGGCGAGCCAGCACACGCTGACCGACGTCCTTCAGGGGAACGACCTCATCGAGCGCGCCAACGCTGGCAGCCTCTCGCGGCATGCCGTAAACGACGCAGGAATCCTGGTCTTGTCCAATCGTCCACGCACCGGCCTTATGCATGGCCAGCATGCCCTGCGCCCCGTCCTTGCCCATCCCGGTCAGAATCACACCTATGCCATGGGCCCCGACTTGACTTGCCGCCGAATGGAACAGGACGTCCACGGCCGGTCGATGCCGGTTCACCGGTTCCGATTGAGCCAGTTCGCACACGTAACCACCCGCAGAGCGACGCACCAACAAATGGGAATGCCCGGGAGCCAGATAAGCAGTTCCCGGCATCACCCGCTCGCCATGTTCCGCCTCCTTGACTCTTAACCGGCACAAGCCGTCAAGGCGTTTGGCAAAAGATGCGGTAAACATCTCAGGCATATGCTGCACGAGCAGGATACCCGGCATTTGGGCCGGTAAGGAACATAGCACCTCCTTGATCGCTTCGGTGCCGCCCGTGGAAGCGCCGATCAGGACCAGACGTTCCTGGAGAACCCTTTCAGGCAGCCCGCCTGCGCTGCTCGAAACAGGCGCGGAACTCTCTTTCAGCAAGGAAGTGGCTCCCATCGATGCCGGCGTCACCGATACCCTGGACTGCAGTCGGGCACCATGAGCAGCCCGGATCTTGTCACAAATATCTATACGATAAGCCTCGATGCCGCTCGGCAGATCGAACTTCGGCTTGGGCAGGAAATCGACGGCACCAAGCTCCAGCGCCTGCAGGGTCGCTTCGGACCCATGCTTTGTCAGGCTCGAAATCATCACCACCGGCATAGGACGCAATCGCATCAGGCGCGCCAGGAAGTCGAGACCATCCATGCGGGGCATCTCGATATCGAGTGTCAGGACGTCCGGATTGAGGGTCTTGATCATCTCGCGGGCGGCGATGGGATCGGGGGCCATGCCCACAACCTCCAGGTCGGGGGCAGAATTGATCACCTCCGACAACAGACTGCGCATCAATGCAGAGTCGTCGACGACGAGAACCTTGATTGTCATGCTTCACTTCCAGATCAGGACGGAACCCCAACGTCCCGTCAGCCAAAGAGTTCAACGTCACCTTGTACATTGTCACGCCGCAAGCGGGCTTCATATTCGCGCTCACGTTCGATGAGCGTGTCATTCTTCACGCGCACCAGTTTCTTCATCATGACGCGCCCACTGGCCGGGAAGAAATAGACCTTACGCGGATAAATGTCGAGTAGATCCTGCGCCACGATCGGTATGCGTTCAGTCTTAAGGTAATTCAGCACGAACTCCGCGTTCTTTTCCCCAACCTGAGCCTGCGTCAAACTCGCCAGCACCTTGCCTCCACCGAATACCTTGGCTTCCAAGCTACTGCGCCGGGCCCCCAGCTTGAGCAAGTGGTTGAGCAGCACTTCCATTGCATAGGCACCATAGCGCGCCGATGAAGATAGCACGCTGCCATCACCGCCGTTCTCGGGCAGCATGAAATGGTTCATGCCCCCCAAGCCTTTATCCCTATCCCTCACACAAGCAGTTACACAGGAGCCGAGCACGGTAACCAGCACAATATCGGACGTAGTCACAAAGTA
The DNA here is from genome assembly GCF_056724025.1 of Zoogloea sp. JDB1. Taxonomy (NCBI): domain Bacteria; kingdom Pseudomonadati; phylum Pseudomonadota; class Betaproteobacteria; order Rhodocyclales; family Zoogloeaceae; genus Zoogloea; species Zoogloea sp. JDB1. Next base: position 2,082,222 of record NZ_CM161496.1, on the reverse strand, counting down.
CTCGCCCGGTAAAACCTTCACCGCATCGCAGTCGAAGGTCCGGTCGAAATAACGATTGTGCGCTAGGTGTTCCACATACCCCGGATCAGCGTGCACGAGCATCGGCCCTTTCATAAACAGTCCGGCCAAGAGAGCGGAACAGATCCGCCGAATGCAGGAAGCTCTCCGAATGTCCGGCAAACAGCAGGCCTTCCGGCTTCAACAGCGGCACGAATCGCTGGAGGATGCCATGCTGGGTCGGCTTGTCGAAATAGATCATCACGTTGCGGCAAAACAACGCGTCAAAGGGTCCCTGTACCGACCAGCTCTTGTCCAGCAGGTTGATGCGCCGGAACTCGATCAGGCGCTGCAATTCCGGCCGCACGCGGGCATTGCCGTCCTGCGCTCCCGTCCCTTTCAGGAAGAAACGCTGCATACGTTCCCGCGATAAACGCTCAACGCGATCCAGCCCATAGACCCCTTTGGCCGCCGTCGCCAGTACATTGGTATCGATGTCGGTGGCAACGATATGCACCGGCGGGCTCAGACTGTTGAAAGCCTCGCAGGCTGTAATGGCCAAACTGTATGGCTCTTCGCCCGTCGACGCGGCGCTGCACCAGATACGGAATGGCGCGTGTGCAGTGTGCTTCTTGAGCCGTTCGGCCAGGATCTCGAAGTGATGAGCCTCCCGGAAAAAAGAAGTCAGATTGGTGGTCAGGCTATTGACGAAGGTTTCCCATTCCTGCGGTTCGCGCTGGGCCCGATCGAGATATTCACTGAACGTGCGGTCCCCCCTCGCCCTCAGTCGGCGGGCCAGACGGCTGTACACCATGTCCTGCTTGATCGGCGACAGCGAGATGCCCGCATGGCGATAGATCAAATCACGGACACGTTCAAAATCGGCCGCCGAGAACTGAAACTCGCGCTCCGGATTAGCTGCGGCAGGCATGTGCGGGACACCTGCAGGGGCGGGCCGTACCGCAGCAGGACGCGATACCGTCCCGCCCGATGGTGGCAGCGGGCTACGGGAAGAAAACGGTTTTTCCGACATTCAGCAGCTCTCTAAAATTCTTCCCACTCATCATCGACATCGCTGCCGACAGCACCACCCGTACGACGGATCTTGGGCAAGGGTGGTGCGGCACGCACCACGGCAGGCCGTGCAGAACGCTCGGGCAACCTTGATACATTACTGGCCGGAGCAGGCTCCACCACCGGCGGAGCCGGCTGGGTGACCTGCGCACCAGATTGCAGACGGAACATGGCCACCGCACGGACGAGGCTGCGGGCCTGGTCTTCCAGGCTCTCGGCCGCCGCCGCCGCCTCTTCCACCAGCGCCGCGTTCTGCTGCGTCACCTCGTCCATCTGGCCCACCGCCTGCGTGACCTGTTCGATCCCGCCGCTCTGCTCCTGGCTCGCTTCCGCAATATCCGTCACCAGCGCCGACAGTTTCTGGAAGTTCGACACCACATCTTCCATCGTATGCCCGGCTTCATTGACCAGCCGCGCGCCGTCTTCCACCTTGTCCACACTGTCCGCGATCAGCGCCTTGATCTCCCGCGCCGCCTGCGCACTACGCTGCGCAAGACTCCGTACTTCGCTCGCCACCACCGCAAAGCCCCGGCCCTGTTCCCCCGCCCGCGCCGCTTCCACCGCCGCGTTGAGCGCAAGAATGTTCGTCTGGAACGCGATCGAGTCGATCACGCCAATGATGTCCGCGATCTTCTTCGAGCTCTCCTGGATCGAGCCCATCGTGTCCACCACCCGCGACACCATTTCCCCGCCCTGCACCGCCACCTCGTTGCTCGAACTCGCCAGCTCCCGCGCCTGACGCGCATTGTCCGCGTTCTGACGCACCGTCGCGTTCAGCTGCTCCATCGAACTGGCCGTCTCTTCCAGGCTGCTCGCCTGCTCTTCCGTGCGGGCCGACAGGTCCGAATTCCCCGCCGAGATCTCCTGCGCCGCCACGTTGATCGACTCCGCAGACTCCTTGATCTGCCCTACCACCTCGCGTAAGCGCTCCACCGTCGTGTTCGTGTCGTCCTTCAACTGACCGAACGTCCCGCTGTATTCCGCCGTGATCTTCTCCGTCAGGTCACCCCGCGCAATCGCGTTCAGAACACGCGCAAGGTCGTTCAAACTCCCGGCCACACCTTCCATGAGGCGATTGATCCCATCCGTCAGATCGACAAAAAAGCCGGTCTTGCCCTCACGCTGCAAACGGGCCGAGAAGTCGCCATCCGCCGCAGCCGACACGATGGCCTGAATTTCACGTTCAGCAGCCAGCTCATCGGTACGGTCACGCCATTCGCCAACCGACCCCAGGCGCTCTCCGCCCGCATTGAAGATCGGGCTGGTCACCACCTCGAAACTACGCCCACCAATCTCCATCATGCTGCGCGTGGTCTGCTGCAGCGCCGCCAAGCGCTGGCGTGCTGCGGACGGATCTGCATACAAGCGGGTGATATCGCTACCCACGAAGCTGTCGGCGCGGAAACCCTGCACGCTCTTGCAGATTTCCCCTTCGATTCCACGAATGGTCTTCACCAGAGCTGGATTGGCATAGATAACCCGGCCATCGGGCTCGGCGATCCGCACGTTTGTCTCGACGCTGTCCAATGCCTGGCGAATGCGTGCGTTCTCATCACTAACCCGCTGTTGCTCGGCAATATCGCTGCCCAGTTTGACCTGCATCGCCTCAAGCGCTTGCATGACGCGCCCCACCTCGTCATTGCGGCTGACATCGATCTCATTGTCGTAACGGCCGTTGGCCACACTCTGGGCAGTCCGTACCATTGCCGCCAACGGACCCGCGATCAGGCCACGCAACAGCCCAAAGATGAGCCCTGCCAGCAATACCGTTGCCAGCAGGCTGATGCCCAGCAGCATGACGCCGATGTTGCGGGAAACGCTCTCAAATTCATCCATGTAGGTACCGCCGGCGATCAGCCAGTTCCATTCAGGAAAGCTGTCGAAAGCCACAACTTTGTCGCGGGCCGAGGTCTCGTTCAGTTCTGCATTCAGCCACGGATAGCGGATCACCCCCTGCTTTCGCTCGAGCATCTCGCGGATGAACGGACTCCCACTCGCATCCTTCGATTCGAGAACACTCTGCCCTTCCTTGGCGGGATGAACGACCAGGGTTCCCTGGGCCTTGCCTGCCGTGGTGTCCAGCACATAAGCATAGCCCGAGTTACCAAAGCGGACAGTCTTGATCTGCTGGCGCAAGGCCGCCATCTCCTCGGCAAACTTGCGTCCGACAAAGGTGGCACCAATCACCTTTCCACTGGCGTCCTTGATCGGAGCATAGCCAGTGTAAGCATCGACACCGAACAACACGGCCTTACCCACGTAGCGCTCACCGGCCAGCAAACGGACATAGGCAGGGCTGTCATGGGCCAACGTAGTCCCGACGGCGCGCTCGCCGTTCTCCTTTTTCACCGAGGTGGCAACCCGGTAGAACTCGTCCCCTTTCCGGGCAAAAAGAGTGGCCACCGCGCCGCTAGCGGCGGTGAAGCGATCCACCTCCTGGGTACGCAGGTTCATCACCGTACTACCGTTGAGCAGCACCGGCATTCCCTCGCCTGCAGCGTTGACGGTGAAGCCCTCCCCCAGGCTGGACGCGAAGAGGTTGCCGAGTCTGTCGGTTTCAACTCGCAGGCTCTGTGCCTTGGACTCGACCAGTGCCCGCACTGCCGCTACCTTGTCGGACACCACGGCCAGCCCTTGCGCTTCGAGCGCCTCGCTGGCGCGTCCGCGCATATAAAGCGAACCAGAGCCAAGGATCACCACCAGCGCCAACGTCGCAGCCAGTGCAGAACGCGCGGCCAGCGATTTACGGCCCAACCAGCGTTCAAACTTGAGCCCAACGCCACCCGACACGACCTTGCCGTCCATGATCTGCTTGCTGCCGGCCTTGCCCTCGCGGAACAGGGCATAGGCCGCCTCCGCAGCGCGAATCTTGTCTACGCTGGCCTTGCGTCGCACCGACATGTAACCAAGAACACGACCGTTGTCGAAAATCGGCGAAGCATGGGCTTCGACCCAGTAGAAATCCCCGTTTTTGCAGCGGTTCTTGACCATCCCGACCCATGGACGTCCAGCCTTCAGGGCCTGCCACATGTCGGCAAAGGCCTCCACCGGCATATCAGGATGGCGCACGATGTTGTGGGGCTGACCGAGCAGCTCTTCCTCGGCAAATCCGCTGATAGCGATGAAATCCGAATTGATATAGGTGATCTGCCCTTTGAGATCGGTCTTGGACACGATCAGCGTCGCCTCCTTCAATTCAACCTCGTGCTGGGTCACCGGCATATTTATTTTCATCTCGAATCCTTCCCTCGCCAACAGCACACGACAGCCAATGGCCAATCAGATGTTCAAAACTCTTCCCACTCAGCTTCCGCCAGATTCACAGCCCCTGCTTTCAGTTTGGGCAAGGGCGCCGCGACCTTGCTTCCCCCACCCCCTTTTTCGCCCCTGATGCGGGCCGGCAAAGGCGTCACACTAGCCCTCGGAGCGGCCGGTATCGGGGCAGACACCGGAAGACCCGCACAGCTCTGCTTCATATGGCGTATTTCTTGAATCGTTTCGTCCGAAAGCACCGAGAACTCATTGAGCAACAAACGCCGCGCTCCCGCGTCATCCCCATCCTGCTTGGCACGGATGACGGCACCAGCGCAGGCATGAAAATCCGCGTGCTTGCCACGCAAGGCTGCGTAATGGGAATTGCTGGCATAACGCTTGCCTTCCCCATGTATCCAGCACCCAAGCAGGCATTTGTCGTCACGGGAAACCACCGCAGGGTCCAGAGCCTCCCCTTCGCCGGACAGGTAATTGCGCAACTTGTGCTTCCAGCCCATATGCGCCTGGATCACCCCATCGAAATCCAGATTCGCAGGAGCAGGCTCCCCGGCCTGGGCGACCAGACGGAAGGTGCTCACGGCACGGACGAGGCTGCGGGCCTGGTCTTCCAGGCTCTCGGCCGCCGCCGCCGCCTCTTCCACCAGCGCCGCGTTCTGCTGCGTCACCTCGTCCATCTGGCCCACCGCCTGCGTGACCTGTTCGATCCCGCCGCTCTGCTCCTGGCTCGCTTCCGCAATATCCGTCACCAGCGCCGACAGTTTCTGGAAGTTCGACACCACATCTTCCATCGTATGCCCGGCTTCATTGACCAGCCGCGCGCCGTCTTCCACCTTGTCCACACTGTCCGCGATCAGCGCCTTGATCTCCCGCGCCGCCTGCGCACTACGCTGCGCAAGACTCCGTACTTCGCTCGCCACCACCGCAAAGCCCCGGCCCTGTTCCCCCGCCCGCGCCGCTTCCACCGCCGCGTTGAGCGCAAGAATGTTCGTCTGGAACGCGATCGAGTCGATCACGCCAATGATGTCCGCGATCTTCTTCGAGCTCTCCTGGATCGAGCCCATCGTGTCCACCACCCGCGACACCATTTCCCCGCCCTGCACCGCCACCTCGTTGCTCGAACTCGCCAGCTCCCGCGCCTGACGCGCATTGTCCGCGTTCTGACGCACCGTCGCGTTCAGCTGCTCCATCGAACTGGCCGTCTCTTCCAGGCTGCTCGCCTGCTCTTCCGTGCGGGCCGACAGGTCCGAATTCCCCGCCGAGATCTCCTGCGCCGCCACGTTGATCGACTCCGCAGACTCCTTGATCTGCCCTACCACCTCGCGTAAGCGCTCCACCGTCGTGTTCGTGTCGTCCTTCAACTGACCGAACGTCCCGCTGTATTCCGCCGTGATCTTCTCCGTCAGGTCACCCCGCGCAATCGCGTTCAGAACACGCGCAAGATCCTCAAGGCTGGTAGAGACGATACCCATCAGGTTGTTCATGCCTTCGGCAACCGTAGCAAAGAAGCCGGCTTTACCTTCGAGGGGCAGGCGGCGGGCAAAGTCGCCGGCGACTGCAGCCTGGAGCAACCCTGCCAGCTCTTGCTCAACACGCACCTCGTTGGTCCGATCCTGCCACTCCACTACTGAGCCCAGCCGGGCCCCCTGTTTATTGACGACCGGATTCGCCACCAATGCAAAAGTACGACCGCCGATGCGTACAGTTGCTTTGTGTTCCCCCTGTAACCGACCAAGCAGATTCCGCTGATGATCCGGGGTCTGATGAAACTCGTCGAAATTGCGGCCAATCAGCCCTACGACACTGAAGTTCGGCAGATCGCGGCGGATATCAGCCTCTGCATCCTGCAACATGGCCAGCACAGCGTCATTGCAATAGACAATCTGCCCACCATTGTCGGCAAGCATGATGCTGGTCGTTGCCTTGTCCAGTGCATTACGCACCCGCAAATTGGCCGCAGCCACCTCATGCTCGGCCTGGATGCGTGCCTTGAGGCTTGCCTGCATGCCATTAAGCGCCCCGGCAATCTCACCAAAAGCATCATGGGAGGAAACCTGTACCGGCTCCTCGAATTGACCGTCGGCCATACGCTTCACCCCGGCCTGGATCTCGCCGATGCCATCCAGCATGGTGCGACGAAATCCGAGGAACAGATAACCCACCACCAGCAGACTGAAACAGATCACCCCGATCGCAGTCCACCTCGCCATGAACAGGTGCTCAAGACGAACCTGGAGATAGCGATCGAACTCGTTCGCTGCCACGTCGAAAATCGCATAGCTTGCATCGACAGCCTTGGAGCCAATGTCGAACACCTGCGTGGGGCTGACCGTAATATCCGTCCCTTGCAGCACCTGTTCGCTGATCAGGGCCCCAAAGGCCTTGATTGCCACATCGAAGTTCTTGCTCGGAACATCCAGGCGAGTACGCAACGCCGGATCGCTGTGACCGACCTTGGAGATGGCCGCTTCGACAACCTCACGCCGATCCCCCAGGCGCCGCATGAACACGTTCATGTCGATCCGCTCGACCTCCGTACTGTGCTGACGGATGGCGAGAGCCGTACCCAACGCGCGCGCGCGTCCGGCATCCTCTGCCAACGCCGGCAGACTAACGGCAAACATGTCCATCAGATAGTAGGTCTCTAGTTCCGGATCAAGCGTAGCGTTGCTCTTGTCCGCCACCAGATTGATGAAACTCCTGATCCGGGCAATGTACTCGGTATGCAGCTTGAAGCTCTCAGCCCCCGACACGTTGACCGCCTTGGCCTGCACTTCGCTCCACCCTTGGCGCAGTGCAGCCCACTCCGCAACGACGCCTAGGCTCTCACCATGGCGGGCGGTCGCCGCATCACCCTCAGCAATGGCCTTGTCGGCGTCCGCTTTCAGCTCGGCCAGCTTTCCGACCAATGCCGTATTTCCACCGATCAGACCTTGAGCCACTCCCCGATGAGCCTGAAGTGCCTGCATCAGGTGGCGTGCAGGCATCACCAGTGGTACCGCCTGAGTCTCCCTTTCGGAAAAGGCAATATCTCCTGCGACCCGCGCCAGCAACATGTACGCCAATACAACCACGGACACCATCGCGATCAGACCGAGCAAAAGCATCTTGCCCTGCACGGACAGGCGATTCATCACGCCAACAGCAGGAGAAATGAGACTACTCATGATGAAGACCTTCTTAGGAGGGGGACACGCGACGGTCAGGCAAGACCTCAAGTCAAGCTGCAGCGTCGTCCACCAGAGCCATTTCACTGGAAAGCATCAACCGTTCGATGTCAACCACGATCAACATGCGCTCGCCGAGCGCACCAAGACCCATGATGTATGCCGTATCCACCGAAGATGCGAAATCAGGCGCAGGACGGATCTGCTCGGGCTTGAGTGCAATGACGTCGGAGACTGCATCGACCACCATCCCCACCACCCGACCGGCGATATTGAGGATGATGACGACGGTGAATGGCGTGTATTCCGCGACACCGACGGAAAACTTGATACGCAGATCGACGATGGGCACGATCGTCCCACGCAAGTTGATGACCCCCTTGATGAAGCTGGGGGCATTCGCGATCGTCGTTACTGCGTCATAGCCACGGATCTCCTGGACCTTCAAAATATCGATGGCATACTCCTCGGCACCGAGGGTAAAGGTCAGCAGCTCCTGTACGACGCCGGGGTCCTCAGGCTCTTGCGTGGCAGTGGTCTGGGCGGCCTGCAGCATGGCAATACTCCTCCAAGGGAACACTCGCCTTTACGGCACGGGACACCTTTTCTGAAGCCAGGGAAGGTGTCCGTGGCACCAAAAGTTACGCTTGCTGGCCCCCGCCCCGAAACGGACCGGTCCGCTCAGGCTGCTGCCGGCATAACCCGCCGCGCCATGCCGACCAGCATCGGCACGTCGAGGATCAGCGCAACGCGCCCGTCCCCCATGATCGTGGCGCCTGCAATGCCCTGGACCCGACGGTAATTGGCCTCCAAGCTCTTGATCACGACCTGATGCTGACCAATGAGCTGGTCAATGAACAGAGCGGCGCTCTGACCGTCGGCCTCAAGCACGACCATGATCCCTTTCGACCAATCGGTGATCGCACCGGGAATACGAAACACCTCATGCAAACAGACCACCGGCAGGTATTCACCGCGCACCTGGATCAGGCGCTCCACGCCGGACACGCTCTTCATCATGCCCCGCTCGGGCTGCATGGACTCCATCACATAACTGAGCGGGATGATGTAGGTTTCCGGCCCGACACCGACACTCATGCCATCTAGGATGGCCAGCGTCAGCGGCAGACGCACGGTGATGCGGGTTCCGATACCAGCCATCGAGTCGAGCTCGATTCGCCCTCCCATCGCCGAGATGTTCTTTTTGACGACATCCATGCCGACGCCGCGCCCCGACACTTCAGTCACCTGATCAGCGGTGGAGAAACCCGGCTCCATGATAAGTTGCCAGACGTCCTGATCACTCATGGAATCGCTGACGGACATCCCCCTCTCCCTGGCCTTGGCCAGGATTCGGGCACGATTGAGACCCGCACCATCGTCACCGACTTCGATGACGATGTTGCCGCTTTGATGATACGCACTGAGGGTGATCGTCCCCGTTTCCGATTTGCCTGCCGCACGCCGCTTCTCGGGCGTTTCGAGACCATGGTCGAGACTGTTGCGAACGAGGTGAGTGAGCGGATCGGTGATTCGCTCGACCAGGCTCTTGTCCATCTCGGTACTCTCTCCAATGGTCTTCAGCTCCACCTGCTTGCCCAATTTATGGGACAGATCGCGTACGACCCGCGGAAAACGGCTGAACACTACCGAGATCGGCATCATCCGGATCGACATCACGGACTCCTGCAGGTCGCGGGTATTGCGCTCCAATTGCGCCAGACCGTTGATCAGACGTTCGCAGATGACCGGATCCACATTGACGGCAGCCTGGGTGAGCATGGCCTGAGTAATCACGAGCTCACCGACCAGATTGATCATCTGGTCCACTTTTTCAACACTGACCCGAATAGAACCGCTATCGCCCGCCCCCGCCGTACGCGCCGACGACTTGCGGACTGCCTGAGGAGGTGCCACCGCGGCTGCCGCCGGCACCTCCTCGGTCACCTGCACTTCGACCGCCACTGGCAACGCGACCTCAACGACCGCCGGCAGGGGCTCGAACAGCCCATAAGCCGTTTCCTGCGTCAGTTGGGCAGGCGCCTCGACCTCCTGCACCGGCAACTCGGTGAAGAACCCGTAGGGCTCTGCCACCTGCTGCCTCGCCAGCAGATCGGCCACCTCCTGCTCGTCAAAGAATCCGTAGGCCTCCTCGGTCGTCACCTTGTCGGCCACGGAGGACGAAAGCGGCTCGAAGAAACCGTAGGCATCGTCGCTGCTGCGCCACTCACCTGTCCCCGCTGCCACCCCTGGCAAATCGTCGAAAAAACCGTATGCCTCCTCTTTCTCTCCCTCGGCGGTAACGAGAGGCTCAATGCGCAAGGATGCAGCGTCGGCCACGAAGTCGAGGATCCCCGTCAGGACATCAGCATGCGCGTCAGTCACGATGCGCAGGTGGCAATGGCGATCGCCCGACGTCGGCGTCTCCAGCACATCCACCGTTCCGATCCGTCCGAGCTCAGCAAGCAGATCCGCAAACGCGTCCCGCTCGCCCCCCACAGCACCGGTCAACGCAAACAGCAGATCAAACCCTGCGGGCGAACGCGGCGCCTCAGGCTGAGGATCGGGCAAGGGCACAACAACCGACGCATGAGACTGCGTCTTCCGTGGCCCGTCGAGCGCCCGACACAGGCCTTCGAGTCGATGGCAAATGGCTTCAGCTGCCGCCCGATCCGCCTCATCCTCCCCACGGTGGGCGGCCAGCAAATTCTTCAGCACATCACCAGCAACCAGCGATGCATCGACCATCTCATCCGTCAAGGGTGCTTCGCCCTTGCGCACGCGATCGAGCATGGTCTCGAGGATGTGGGTGACTTCCATCATGTCTTGGAAGCCGAACGTCCCACTTGATCCCTTGATGGAATGCGCAGCCCGGAAAAGGGCATTTACATCTTCCGGATCGGGTGCCCCCGGATCGATGGCGAGCAGCAATGCTTCCATGCTCGCCAGATGTTCGGCGGCTTCCTCGAAGAAGACCTGATAGAACTGGCTCATATCTATGGCCATAACTGCCTCCCGTGATGCCCGCCCTGCACCTGCGTAATTAGCCGATTACCTTCTTGACCACTTCGATGAGTTTCTGCGGATCAAAAGGCTTCACCAACCAACCGGTAGCCCCCGCCGCGCGCCCTTGAGATTTCATGGTGTCAGAGGATTCGGTGGTCAACATCAGGATGGGCACCGAACGATACTGGGGCATGGCCCGCAACGATTTGATCAGCGACAGACCATCCATGCGCGGCATGTTCTGGTCAGTCAAGACCAAGCTGCAGGCCTTGGCCTTGGCTTTGTCGAGACCATCCATGCCATCTACGGCCTCGACAACCTCGTAGCCAGCGCTTTTCAGGGTGAATGAAACCATCTGCCGGATGGAAGCAGAATCATCAACAGTCAGTACGATCTTGGCCATCGTCTCTTTCCTAGGGTTCTTGAAAACTAAAACAAATCGATCTCGCCATGCGAGACTTCCTGAACGCGCCCGTCAGCGCACTCTTCGACAACGACAAGTTCCGCAAGCCGCTTCTGGACCGAATCGGCCGCATTCTGCAAGGAACGAACATCACCCGCACCAGCTGACCGAATCTCTCCAATCAGGGCGTCCAGTGCCTGCTCGACAAGACCGAGCCCTTCGATCCGCCTCTGCATACGGCCGATCAGTTGCGACACGAGATCCTGAAACTGCAACGCGATCACCGCTCGGCTCACTTCCGCATCCATCGCATGGGTATGCTCCCCCAACTCGTGGATGGCCTCGGTGCGCGCCTTGTTGATCGCCTTCATCGACATCAACACCCGCTCAACCTGCTGCTTCGACTCCAATGCGAAGTTCATGTCCGTGGACGCCAGCTTGGCGATGGCGTCCTCCGTGCCCTTGACCCCCTCCCGCATTGACTTCATCACCACGGCAATCTGCTGGCTGAACTGGGTCGTACGCGTTGACAAATCCCTCACTTCATCAGCCACCACGGCAAATCCGCGGCCAGCCTCCCCGGCACGTGCTGCCTCGATGGCTGCATTGAGCGCCAGCAGATTGGTCTGTTTGGCAATCGCTCCAATCTCGCCGAGAATCGTCTCGACATCACTAGCACGCTTGGAGATGCGATCAGTGAGCTCCACGAGCTCCATGCCAAGCTTGCTGTTCATGATCACGCTATCCACCACCCGTTGCATGACGCCGGAGGTATGGGCGACAAAGTCGTCGACACGACCGGCTCCGCCGTCCATGGAGTCGCCGTCCTGAGCAAGCCCGAGAGCGATGGTCTGTTGTTCGTTGGTAGAGGACAGAATTCCCTGGAAGCTTTGCGTCAACGTCACGATGGCTCCGGATAGTCTTTCCTCCACGCTTCGGATCTCGCGCAGCACGGCTTCATGCTGACGCCGGAAACCCTGAATGCTGTCACGCAGGATATTTTCCACCGCCGCCAGGCCCGCCGCATTGGACGGCACCTGCTCGTGTGGCGCAGGCCGTAACGAGTCCAGCCCCGACATCAGCAGCACACAGCACCAACCAATGGCGAGCAACGCACAGGCCAGTACCTGCCAAGCACTCGCTTCGAACAGGAGAACGGCTGCGCCGGTGACCAATACAGACCAGACCACACCCGCCAATACCGCATTTGATCGTGACATTTTCCAGCACCCGGCCAATCGGATCACCAGCCCCCACTCATCGCCATTCACCACATCGCCTCTCTGCGCAGAGCTTCACTGTGCCGGGCGCGCCCCTTTTATCATGCTGCGGCGAATATCCGTCGCGTCCACGTCGTCTCCACTACCGACCTCCAGCGTCCGATTAGTATTCGCCTTCAGTGCAGCCTCGGCGCTCCGATTGAGAACGATGATGCTGATCCTTCGGTTGATTGCTGCATTCGGATTTGCCGCATCAAGCGGTACGGTATCGGCAAGGCCGACAACCCGTACCATCTTCCCTTCGGCGAGCCCCCCTAGCACCAGTTCCCGCCTGGATGCGTTGGCCCGGTTTGCGGAAAGCTCCCAGTTCGAGAACCCCCGCTCTCCCCCCGCATAACGCGTCGAATCCGTATGCCCGGAAAGACTGACACTGTTCTCCACACCATTGAGCGTCGCACCGATGGCACGCAACAATTCTTGAGTGTAAGGCTTGAGCGTGGCACTCGCCGAATCGAACATGGGTCGATTCTGCTCATCCACAATCTGGATACGCAGGCCTTCCGACGTAATATCCAGCAAGAGCTGGTTCTTGAAAGCTCTTAGACTAGGACTGGCTTCAATAATGGCCTCAATCTGCCCTTTCAAGTCCTCCAGCCTGGCCCGCTCCTTGCGTTCTTCGCTCTTGCTCTGGATATTCTTGCCGTCATCCCCCTCTGGCTTGGTCGCGCCCTTTGCGGCCTCGATATTGATTGATCGTTTGCCATCCACATCACCTCGCTTGACCTGCCCGACCGAGCGCGTCAAATCCTGCCCCCCACCAGCAATCGGGCTGAGCGCATCACCCGCCCCAGAACCGCCATTCATGGCCACCTTGAGCGGAGAACTGAAGAAATCAGCAATCCCTTTCAGATCCCCCTGCGCAGTCGAGCCCAAGAGCCACATCAACAGAAAAAAAGCCATCATGGCCGTCACGAAGTCGGCATAGGCAATCTTCCAGGCGCCACCGTGGGCTCCACCGCCGCCCTTCTTGATCTTCTTGACAACAATTGGTTGCTGGGTATCGTCGCTCATCCGGCGTCCCCTCCCGCTTCACGGGGATTCATGATGGCCGATCTCACTTGCGACTCTTGATGGCTTCTTCCAACTCGGCAAAGCTGGGTCGATCCGACGAGAACAACACTTTCCGGCCGAACTCCACGGCCACCTGAGGTGCATAGCCGTTCATGCTGGCCAGCAACACAGCCTTGATGCACTGGTAGATCTTGCCCCCTTCATCCACCTTCTGCTCAAGCTGTCCGGCAACTGGCGCGACGAAACCGTAGGAAACCAGAATACCCAGGAAGGTCCCGACCAGCGCACCGCCAATCATCTTTCCCAGTACCGCCGGGGGCTGGCCGACCGACCCCATCACGTTCACCACACCCATCACCGCCACGACGATACCAAAGGCCGGTACACCGTCAGCGACCTTGGACACAACATGAGCCGGACCATGGGCTTCCTGATGATGGGTTTCCATCTCCACATCCATCAGGTTCTCGATTTCAAATGCGTTCAAGTTACCGCCGACCATCATCCGCAAATAATCGCAAAGGAAATCGACCGCGTGATGATCTGCCGCAAAAGCCGGATACTTTGACAGGATGGGGCTGCCTTCGGGATTCTCGACATCCCCCTCGATCGACATCAGCCCTTCCTTCCGCACCTTCGCAAGGATTTCGTACAGCATGCACAACACATCAACATAGAACGCCTTGTTGTATGGCGATCCCTTGAAGATGGTCGGCAGCGCGGCAATCGTCCCTTTGATGGCCTTGGGACCGTTGCCTGCCACGAAACCACCAATCGTCAGGCCGACAATAGCGATGTACTCGGTAGGCACCCACAGTGCAGCCAGACTGCCGTGCACCGCGTAAGTGCCTAGCGAAGCCGCCAGGATAATCACGTAGCCGATGATCAAAAACATCGCCGAAACCTCTATCAGCGGATGCGTCCCTACGGCAGTGCATCCGGATTGTTATTCTTCTCCGGCGATATCGGCCCTCGCCCCAGAAACTTGAGCGCTCCGAGCAAGCCTATCGTCCCCTGCGACACAAAAACACAAAAAAATACCGCCACAAGAATGGCGGTATTTTCGATCAAACGATCCAACTCTCTCAGGGTGACGCAGCCTCCCTACCCGGCACAACCCGTCGGGTCTTGCCTGCCCGGGAGGGCACATGACACAGCCCGCACACATACTCGTGGGTGGGATCGAAGGCATGCGCCACAAATTCCCCACCACAGCATGTACAACGGGCTGATTGCAGCATGTTCGCATCGAAGAAGCGGATCAATGTCCATGCGCGGGTCAGGCTAAGCACCTGCTCCATCTCGAAGGATTCGATGTGCTCGTTGTACAGGCGATAAGCCTGCACAATCGCATCCAGCCCTTCCAGCTTGGCATGCTTGCGCACAAAACGGTGCAGAGCCATGAATAGAGAGGCATGGATGTTGGGCTGCCACGACATAAACCAGTCCGTGGAGAAGGGCAACATTCCCTTGGGTGGAGAAACCCCCTTAACTTCTTTGTAAAGCTTGAGCAATCGCTCACGACTCAACGAGGTTTCCGCCTCGAGCATCTGCATTCGCGCCCCAAGGCGGATCAACTCCACGGCCTTCTGGATGTCCTGCGCCTCAAGCAAGACACTCTTGTTACGCATACCAAGGCCTTTGAGCCATTATGCAGCTCAGGCCAGATCCTCGACAGGCCGACCTGCGGCGAGAATGGCTGCATGCAGATGTGCAGTACCACGCTCCCGCCCATGCGCCGACAGCAGATCGACGAGCATCGTGTCGTTAAAGCGGAACTGGCACAACAGCATGTTTGAACTAGCCATTCGGAGGACCTGCGATGCACTCAAGCCCTCGAGGATCCCAGCGACATCCTCTCCAACCCCCAAGCGATAGATGGCGGCAGCACGATCCTCTCGCAGCATCTGCTGAGCCAGCATGAGGTAAGCGAGATTCAACTCCCTGATTTCATCTTGCATACCGTTGATGCGCATGGTTTCCTCCTCGGCATTCGTCCATCGTATGCGGCAAATTCTGCCGTTACCCGGCAATACTCACCATCCGACGGCTACGGATTATGAAGTAAGAAAAAACTACATACAACTGTAAGGAAATTACTTACACCATCAATATCAACTCGAGCTGCGATGTACATCCAATGATGCTCCATCAAGCCCACCATTCACAACCCCAGTCAGCGCGGCCCGAAAATCCCTTGCGGCTACAGGCCTGCCGAACAAATAACCTTGGAAGCAATCACATCCATCGGTGAGTAGGGCATCCACCTGACTCGATGACTCTACCCCTTCCGCGATCACATGCAGTCGCATGCTACGCGCCAACACGATGATCGCGCGGACAATCGCGGCGTTTTCTTCGTCGTCGCACAAATCCCTCACAAAGGACTGATCGACCTTGATCACATCAACCGGGAACCGCTTGAGGTAGGCCAGCGACGAATAACCGGTACCGAAATCGTCGATAGCCACCCGAACACCCATGTTCTTGAAGGCCCTCAGCATCGCCACTGCCGTTTCAGCATCCTGCATCAAGGATGATTCGGTAATCTCGAGTTGCAGACCGGCCGGCGGCAACCCCGCATCCTCCAGCGCCAGCCGTACCGACTCGATGAGACGGGGCTGAGCAAACTGAACGGCAGACACATTAACCGACACGAACATGTCGCTTCGGCCCATATCGCGCCATTGGCGGCACTCTCTGCAGGCCTCCCGCAATACCCATTCACCAAGTTCAATGATCATCCCGTTTTCGTCCGCAATCGGGATGAAACGATCCGGCCCGATCAGCCCCAAGCGGGGATGACGCCACCGCAGCAAGGCCTCTGCACTGACCACACGGCCATCACTGCCTTCGACGCAAGGCTGATATGCAACCCACAACTCATTTCGCTCAATGGCGAAACGCAGATCACTCTCCAGGGCAATTCGCTCAACCGAACCGATCAGCATGTCCGACTCAAAAAAGTGGAAGCCGTTCCCTCCCCTCCGCTTGACGACACTCATGGCGGCTTCAGCATTCGTCAGCAAAGAAAAAATATCGTCATCTCCCTCACACATCCAAGCCACACCGACGCTGACCGACAGGAATAACTCGATCCTGTCCAGCGCAAACGGGAGCTCGAAAGCACGCAACAACCATCTAGCAAACACATCTGCCGCCCCGCGCTCACAGACGCCGGGCACCAGAATACCGAAAGCATCCCCCCCCAGGCGCGCCACGAGTCCGTGGGATTCTGAACTCTCCAGCAAGCGTTTGGCCACCTGACGCAGAAGGACGTTGCCAGCCTCGTAGCCGAAACTCGAATTGATGCGTTGAAAGCGATCCAGATCAACGTGGAAAACTGCCGCCCTCAACATCGTCCGCAAGGAATCCGCCTCGCGTGCCCACTCAGCCAGGCGCGCGCACATGAGTTGCCGGTTCGGCAGGCGGGACAGAGAATCGAAATAGGCCAGGGCCTGAATCTGGCTACCAGCTTCCCGAGCCAGCCTCCGAGCCGCAGCCCCCCGCAACTCTCGTGTTATCACCGGCACAAGGCGCGCATAGCTCCCCTTTGGCACATAATCGCTAACGCCATCCAACATGGACGAGAACGCCTGCTGATCACTGATGACGCCAGAATAGATAACAAATGGCAGGTCGCTGCCACTCTCCTTCAGAACCTGCAGGGCCGCCGTGGAATCGAACCCTGGCATTCGGTGATCGGAAATGACGATATCCCATCCCGGCAGACGCAGCGCATCCTGCATGGCACGCGCATTGTCAACACGTTCGCAGCGGACTCTCATCCCACGTTTCGTGAGTTCTCGACCTAAAAGAAAGACATCATCCTCGCTATCATCAATCACCAAGATTCCGATGTCGCCGTCAACTGTCTCTACGCGACGTCCCGCATACCCATTCAGGCTCATCGATGCGCAACCATCATTGTCAGTTACAAGACCAGGACGAGATAAATCCATGGTCCTCAGTGCGGTGGGATCACAGGCCCTGCGCGCGAAACCTGTGCGCTCATGATCCTGTTGCGTCCCTGCTCCTTCGCCAAATAGAGGGCTTGGTCGGCACGCTTAATCAGGGCGTCCGGCTCCGACATTTGCCCATCTCGGCTTGCTACTCCAATACTGAGAGAAATTCTGAGAGATACGCCATTGATCGGCGTTCGTGCATTATCGACCGCAAACCGCACACGCTCCGCGCAAGCAAACGCCGCATCCAGATTCGTATCCGGGCAGATGACAAGGAATTCATCCCCCCCCGTCCTAGCCACTACGTCTTGAGCACGCAACGCGCCCTTGACCACGGTAGCGACGTGCTTCAGAACTGCATCACCAAGATCATGGCCGTGAGAATCGTTGTAGTGCTTGAAATGGTCCACGTTGACGACCATAACTGACAAGGCACGACGCGTACGAGACGACACCTGCCATTCTTGCTGAATGCGATCCATCGCATAGCGCCGATTCGGAAAGCCCGTCAGCGCATCGGTCAACGCTACCTCCTGGAGCCGTCGGTTGGAGACGGCCAATTCCGCGGCAAAACGACGAATCTCCTCACGGTCACGATCCACCTCCTGTTGCAGCCGAATGACCCGCTGTCCGGCGCGCAACCGTGCTGCAAGAACCCGTGGGTTAATCGGCTTGTTCATGAAATCGTCGACACCATTCTCAAATGCCTCGATCAACCGATCATCGTCATCAAGACTGGTCATGATGAGAATGTAAATGGCACGTCCGATCTTCGTCTGACGTAACGCACGAGTCAATTCGAGCCCGCTCATCTCGGGCATGACCCAATCCACGATCATCAACTGGGGCTGAAATTCGAGCGCCATCTCCATGCCCCTCCGGCCATCCCCGGCCTCCATCACCCGGTGCCCGACTGTCTCCAGAACCTTGCGGACAATGCCCCGCATGGAAGCATCATCGTCAACAAGAAGCACCCGCATCGCGAGGCTCCCGAAACCAGGGGCATCCGTACCGAGAAGCTGCCCGACAGCCACCGCCCCATGACTATCGGACATCTGCACCTCATCCGACAAATCCACTCTCTGCGCAGCAAGCTCCTCACCACGAACAGCCAATTCATCAAATGACGGGACGTCCTCAGCCTGCAAAGCCAGTAGCTGCCCCCAAGCATGCCACTCGCTGACGACGTGGTCGCAAAGCTCGGTAACCGCGGCACGATCGAAGGCAAGACTCTCCCCGATATCGAAAAGTCGCCTCATCAGATTTGGGCGCTCTGGTGCCTCGGCAATACACACCTCAGCTATGTAGGCGGCCAGATGGAGTGAATGCACAACCACCCGCTCACGGGATCCGTCCGGATAATCGGACTCCTCCGGAACCTCCGCAAAATAGGCAGTCTCATAAAAGATACGTGGCATCCCCCAGTCGGAGAGCATTGCAGACGTCAGCTGCCGGTGATCCATTGCAAACGCCTTCTGCTCGAGCTGGAGCAAGCTCAGATCGCGGAACTCCACCATCCGCCCCAAGACTCTCCCGTAATCCTCCGGATAAAGCGTGGCGAGCGCCAATTCCCCCACCCTGGCCAGCAACCCCAGACAGAACGTCTCTTCAGCAGCTGCGCTCCGCGTTCGCTGCGTGATGGCCTGCATCGCAATGCCATACACTAGACACCCGCTCCAGTAGCGTTCGTAATCGAACCCCTTGCATGCCCCTCCCCGATAATTCGACAGCAGCGAAAAACCAAGTGCAAGCGTACGAACGGCAGGCAGCCCCAGCACCATCAGAGCCTCATGTACGGACGCCACAGCACGACGACCGAGGCCGGCTCTGGAATTCGCTGCCTTGATCAAGCGTCCCACAAACGCCGGATCCGTCTTTACAACCCGAGTGAGATCGTCGATCGAACTACTCTCCCGCTGGATCAACTTGATGATGGCCAAGGCAACGCCCTTGGGAGAGGGCAGCTCCCCGGAGACTTTGAGCTGCTCGAACTTCTTGATGTCAATCGACGCTGCCATATCCTCGCCTGACTCTCGTCAGCGTTTCCAGTCTAGTCGGTCAGTCTCTGAAGATCCCGTGCGCTCAATTGAGCCATGCTCCAATCGTCACCTCTTGGGCACAAGCCGCACGTATACCCGGCGAGCATTGAATTAGAATGACCGGAATGTCCAAGCCCATCTTCCGACCATGAATTTCTGTTCCCATTGTGGCGCCCCCGTCAGCCTCAAAATCCCACCTGGCGACAACCTGCCCCGCCACGTATGTGACCAGTGCGGAACGATCCATTACCAGAACCCGAAAGTCGTCGTTGGCGCCATCGCCGAATGGGAAAACAAGATCCTCATGTGCCGACGAGCAATCGAACCACGCTACGGTTGCTGGACTTTACCCGCTGGCTTCATGGAAAACAACGAAACCACAGGCGAAGCCGCATTGCGCGAAACCCTTGAAGAAGCGGGTGCACAGATTGCACTGGCAGAAATGTTCACTTTTGTAGACCTGCCTCACATCAGCCAGATCCACATCATCTATCGCGCGAAACTGCTTGACCCCGACTTCTCACCAGGTGAAGAGTCCCTTGAAGCATCCCTGATCACCGAAGCTGAAATCCCCTGGGATGAGATCGCGTTCCGCTCAATCGACTACACGCTGAAGTGCTATTTCGAGGACCGCCGCCGCGGCCGCTTCGATCTGCACACGACGACGCTGGCCATCCCTATCCCTGGAACTTATAGATAGCAGTTAATTCTGCCTTGGAAACATAGTTACATTACATCTCTTCAAACAAGACGGGCAGCACGACTGAAAAGTGCTGATCGGCGACTGGCGCCTGCACTACCGACACGGCACGCCTCACCAAGGCCAGCGCACTCTCATCCAAAGCACCCGTTCCACTGGACTCCCCGATACGGACATCCGGAAACGCACCCTCCGGCATGACATGCACGACCACGACGGATCGCCCCGTTTGCCCTCCAACAAGCGAGATTGCCGATGCTTGCTGCAAACGAACGGCAGCGCTAGCCAAAGCAAGGCGATAACGCCCGATCTGAAGCTCAGACACAGTCCCATCTTCAGCCGTTGAAGCAGTTGGCTGACTCAAGACCACGCTCCCGGCTAGAAGCCCCCCCTTCCTACCAGCCTTGATTTCATCATTAGACAGCTTTTTTTTAGAGGCAGCCTGACTCGAGCCTGGCACATCCCGGGACAAAACTCCCCGCGATGCTTCCGTCCCTGCATCGTTCGGCACCATAGCCCGCCACGGCTGCCTCTCCCCCTCAGATCCTTGGACAACAGCAGCCGCCAAGTGGGTTGCGGGGATTTGCACAAAGCGCACAACTAAGGGCGTAACAGACGGCCCAGCAGACCTAAACGAACTTGGCCAAAACAAGACGAGATGCAGGAACAGTGATACTGCGAATACAGCATATACACACCGCCCCATTTCCCAACCCCCCGACCCTGATTCACACCGCGCAAAAAAGTAAAAAGGGCCAGCAAATGCTGACCCTTTTCACAACCTACGTTCCGACCCCTAGCTTACGCAGTAACCTGCTCAGCTTCCGGAGCTTCGACTTCGCCCTCCGGACGATCCAGCAGCTCAACGAACGCCATCGGAGCGTTATCGCCATCGCGGAAACCGCACTTCAGGATGCGCAGATAACCACCATTGCGAGCAGCAAAACGCGGACCCAGTTCGTCAAAAATCTTAACGACGATTTCACGATCGCGCAGGCGGTCGAACGCCAGACGACGATTAGCCAAGCTCGACTTCTTGCCGAGCGTGATCAGCGGCTCAACAACCTTCCGCAGTTCCTTTGCCTTCGGCACGGTCGTCTTGATGACTTCGTGACGCAGCAGGGAGTTTGCCATGTTGCGCAGCATAGCCTGACGGTGGCTGCTAGTGCGGTTGAGCTTGCGAAGACCGTTACGGTGACGCATTTGAAATTACCTCTTCTTCGTTACGCTCAACCGAGCTTTTCCAGCCCGGCCGGCGGCCAGTTTTCTAGTTTCATGCCCAGCGTCAAACCGCGCGAGGCAAGGACTTCCTTGATCTCATTCAGCGACTTGCGCCCCAGATTCGGAGTCTTGAGCAATTCAGTTTCGGTGCGCTGAATCAGATCACCGATGTAATAAATGTTCTCAGCCTTCAGACAATTCGCGGAGCGAACCGTCAACTCGAGATCATCTACCGGACGCAAAAGGATAGGATCGATAGCCGGAGCCTTCGGAGCCTCCACCGCCGTCGGAGTACCCTCGAGATCAGCAAAGACGGAAAGCTGATCCATCAGAACACGAGCAGCGAAACGCACTGCTTCCTCCGGATCCACCGCACCGTTGGTTTCAATATCGAGAACCAGACGATCCAGATCGGTACGCTGCTCCACCCGCGCACTCTCGACAGCATAACTAACGCGACGAACCGGGCTGAAAGATGCATCAAGAACAATGCGCCCGATCGTCTTCGACTCATTGGCAGCCGGACGCTGGTTGCCGGGCACATAACCACGCCCTTGCTCAACCTTGATCTGAAGATCCAGCTTACCACCTGGAGCAAGGTGAGCCAGCACGTGATCCGGATTGATCACCTCAACGTCGTGTGAGACTTCAATATCAGCCGCCGTCACCACGCCTTCACCAGACTTAGCCAAAGACAACGTCGCTTCAGCACGGCCGTGCAACTTGAGGACAACACCCTTCAGGTTGAGAAGAAGATCAACCACATCTTCCCGTACACCATCAAGCGTAGAGTACTCATGCAGTACGCCCTCGATCGACACTTCAGTCGGTGCGTAACCCGGCAGAGAGGACAGCAGAATACGCCGCAGGGCATTACCCAACGTATGACCGAAGCCGCGCTCAAACGGCTCCATCGTCACACGAGCGTGCACCGGCGAAACGTTCTGCACCTCAATGATGCGCGGTTTCAGCAGAGCATTACTTTGCATCGACAATCCTTCTATAGAGTCGCGCCTTAGGCGCGACCACCATTAACGCGAATACAGTTCGACAACCAGACCTTCATTCAAGGTCGCCGACAGCTCGGAACGCTGCGGGTAGGCCTTAAGGGTACCCTTGCCAGCCTTGATGTCGACGGCCAGCCATTCCGGAAAGCCACGAGACTCCGCAGCTTCCAGCGCGGCCTTGACACGCAGCTGATTGCGCGCGGTGTCGGTCAGCTGGATCTCATCGCCCGGACGAACGGTATAGGACGGAATATTAACCCGCTTACCATTCACCAACACGCCGTTGTGGCGGACTACCTGACGAGCTTCTGCGCGAGAAGCGCCAAAACCCATGCGGTAAGCCACTGCGTCCAGACGACCTTCTAGAAGCTGCAGCAGGTTTTCACCAGTCTGCCCCTTACGACGATCAGCTTCGGCATAAGTCTTACGGAACTGACGTTCAAGCACGCCGTACACCCGACGGATCTTCTGCTTTTCACGCAGTTGCACACCAAATCCGGACAAACGCTGACCGGATTTTTGACCGTGCTGACCTGGAGCGTAGGAACGACGCTCAATGGCGCACTTGTCGGTAAAACATTTTTCGCCCTTCAGGAAGAGCTTCTCACCCTCACGACGGCACTGACGGCACTTAGGGTCAAGATTACGAGCCACTGTTCAACTCCTTGTCAGATACGACGCTTCTTCGGCGGACGGCAGCCGTTGTGCGGGATCGGCGTGATATCAGTAATCGTAGTGATCTTGATACCCAGCGCGTTGAGCGCACGCACGCTGGACTCACGGCCAGGGCCAGGGCCCTTCACACGCACTTCCAGGTTCTTGATACCGCACTCAATGGCGACCTTACCAGCAGCCTCGGCAGCAACCTGAGCGGCAAAGGGGGTGCTCTTACGAGAGCCCTTGAAGCCCGCACCACCGGACGTCGCCCAAGAGAGCGCATTCCCCTGCCGATCGGTGATGGTGATAATCGTGTTATTGAAAGACGCGTGAACGTGGGCAATACCCTCAGCCACGTTCTTCTTGATCTTTTTGCGAACCTTCGCAGCAGTCTTAGCCATGTCTAATCCCTATTACTTCTTGCCGGCGATCGCCTTACGCGGCCCCTTGCGGGTACGGGCGTTCGTGCGAGTGCGCTGACCACGAAGGGGCAGACCACGACGATGGCGCACCCCGCGATAGCACCCCAAATCCATGAGGCGCTTGATACTCATCGTAACTTCACGGCGCAGGTCACCTTCAACGGTGAACTTCGCGACCTCGTCGCGCAGCCGCTCCATGTCGGACTCAGTAAGCTCTTTAATCCTGATTGCACGCCCGACACCAGCAGCGTCACAAATCTGCTGCGCGCGGGTGCGGCCGATACCGTAAATCGCGGTCAGTGCGATCTCAGCGTGCTTGTGGTTGGGAATGTTTACCCCTGCGATGCGGGCCATGCGTTCACCCCAAAATACTAAACATTAAATTATAAAGAATGCGGGTGACCGCATCAACCTTGGCGCTGCTTATGGCGCGGATCCGTACAGATCACGCGAACCACACCTTTGCGGCGGACGATCTTGCAGTTTCTGCAAAGCCGCTTGACAGATGCTTGAACTCTCATTTCTAGCTCCTAACTACTCTTTCTGTTATTTCGCGCGGAAAACGATCCGGGCTCTACTCAAATCGTACGGGGTCAACTGCACGGTAACCTTGTCACCGGGAAGAATACGAATGTAATGCATACGCATCTTCCCGGAGATGTGGCCCAGAACAACATGGCCGTTTTCAAGCTTGACTCTGAAGGTTGCATTGGGGAGATTCTCTAGAACCTCACCTTGCATTTCGATGTAATCTTCCTTCGACATAAGACTATTTGAGCGGAACCCGCGAACCCTTGAAGTTAGCCTTCTTCAAAAGGCTCTCATACTGGTGGGACATCACGTACGCCTGAACCTGGGACATGAAGTCCATCGTCACCACCACGATGATCAACAAGGAAGTCCCACCGAAATAGAAAGGAACATTCCACTTCAGGATCAGAAACTCGGGCAACAAACAAACAAGCGTGATGTAAACAGCACCTGCCAAGGTCAGTCGCATCAGGATCTTGTCGATGTAGCGCGCGGTCTGCTCGCCCGGACGGATCCCCGGAACGAATGCCCCACTCTTCTTCAGGTTATCCGCAGTCTCCTTGGAACTAAAGACCAACGCCGTGTAGAAGAAGCAGAAGAACACGATAGCCGTCGCATACAAGATCACATAGATGGGTTGCCCAGGAGCCAATGTTGAGCCGAGATCCTTCAACCACGCCATCTTTTCGGACGAACCAAACCACTGAGCAAGGGTCGCCGGGAACAAAATGATGCTGGACGCGAAAATCGGAGGAATGACGCCAGCCATATTGAGCTTTAGAGGCAAATGAGAACTCTGACCACCATAGATCTTATTCCCTACCTGCCGCTTAGCATAATTGACCAGAATCTTCCGCTGACCGCGCTCAACAAAGACCACGACACCTGTCACCACAACAACCAGTACGCAGATCACCAATGCGGTGAAAGGATGCATTGCCCCAGTCCGCACCAGTTCGAACAATCCGCCCAACGAGTTGGGAAGACCTGCTGCAATGCCGGCAAAAATGATGATTGAAATGCCATTACCCAGGCCACGTTCGGTGATCTGCTCCCCAAGCCACATCAGGAACATTGTCCCGGTAACCAGCGTGGACACAGTCACAAAACGGAACGTAAATCCAGGCTCAACGACCAAGCCCTGCTGCGACTCCAGAGCCACCGCTATACCTAGACCCTGAAACAGGGCCAACGCCAGCGTACCGTAGCGGGTGAACTGAGTGATCTTCCGTCGCCCGGCCTCACCCTCCTTCTTCAAAGCCTCTAGCTGCGGCGACGCAACTGTCAGCAACTGCATGATGATCGACGCCGAAATGTACGGCATGATCCCAAGCGCAAAGATGGTGAAACGAGAAAGCGCCCCCCCGGAGAACAAATTGAAAACTCCGAGAATGCCCCCCTTTTGACTCTTGAACAGATCACCCAAGGCAACCGGATCAATCCCGGGAACCGGGATGTGCGCGCCGATGCGATAAACGATCAGCGCGCCCAGCAAGAACATCAAACGTCGCTTGAGGTCCCCGAACTTACCAGGCGCCGCCAGTGCGGACTGTTGGTTCGCCACGCTGAACCTTCTTACTCGGCAGACTCGACGGAACCACCAGCAGCTTCGATAGCTGCCTTGGCACCCTTGGTCGCAGCCACGCCACGCAGGTTTACCTTGCGGGTAATGGCGCCGGACAGCACAACCTTAGCAGCGAGCGCATCAGCAGCAACAATCCCCGCTTGCTGAAGCACCAGCAGATCAACATCCTCAACTGGCAGAGCCTCAAGCTCGGAAAGGCGAACTTCACCGATACGAGCACGAGTCAAAGACACAAAGCCACGCTTCGGCAGCCGACGCTGCATAGGCATTTGACCGCCTTCGAAGCCCACCTTGTGAAAACCACCCGTACGGGACTTTTGACCCTTGTGACCGCGACCAGCAGTCTTACCCAGGCCACTACCAATACCACGACCAACGCGCTTTGCAGCGTGCTTCGCACCAGCCGCAGGTTTAATCGCATTCAGGCGCATTTAAGCCTCCAACTTAACGAGGTAAGCGACCTTGGTAATCATGCCCCGAATTGCAGGAGTATCCTGCAGCTCCACCGTATGATGGAGACGACGGAGCCCAAGACCGCGCACGGTTGCACGATGGGACTGTTTCGTGCCGATAACGCTCTTAACCAGCGTCACCTTCAGTTTCTTGTCGGACATGACTTACCCCTGAATCTCTTCAACCGTCTTGCCACGCTTGGCAGCGATGACGGAAGGAGCGTTGGTGGCCAGGAGGCCATTCAGCGTCGCACGAACCACGTTGTACGGGTTGGTCGAACCGATGGACTTCGCGATGATGTCCGTCACCCCCATCACTTCGAATACAGCGCGCATAGCGCCGCCAGCGATGATACCGGTACCCTGCGGGGCCGGCTGCATCAACACAGACGAAGCACCATGCTTCCCGATCACGGAGTGATGCAGCGTGCCGTTTTTCAGGGAAACCTTGGCCATCTTGCGACGAGCCTCTTCCATTGCCTTCTGCACAGCAACTGGGACTTCGCGGGACTTGCCCTTGCCCATGCCAATGCCGCCATCACCATCGCCGACCACGGTCAGTGCAGCGAAACCGAGAATCCGGCCGCCCTTCACAACCTTGGTCACACGGTTGATGGATACCATCTTTTCGCGCAGGCCGTCGTCGCGCTCCTCGGAGGCCTGCACTTTTTTATTACCTTGCTGCTTAGCCATGCTAAACCTCGCTTAGAACTTCAATCCGCCTTCGCGGGCGGCATCGGCAAGCGCCTTCACGCGGCCATGGTATTGAAAGCCAGCGCGATCAAACGCAACAGCCTCAACACCAGCGGCCTTGGCACGCTCGGCGATCAGCTTGCCGACCACCACAGCAGCGGCCTTGTTGCCACCGTTAGAAACCTGGGCACGCACATCGGCCTCTACGGTCGAAGCAGCCGCCAGAACCTTGGAACCACAGCCCGCGATAATTTGCGCGTAGATGTGAGAATTTGAGCGGAACACGGACAGACGGACTGCCTTCATTTCCGCGATCTTGGCACGGGTTTTCCGTGCACGGCGCAAACGCGTTTCCTTCTTGGTGATCATGATCCGCCCTTACTTCTTCTTGGTTTCTTTCAAGGTGACCACTTCGTCGGAGTAACGAACACCCTTGCCCTTATAAGGCTCAGGAGCACGATACGCGCGCACTTCAGCGGCGACCTTGCCGACGACCTGCTTGTCGACACCCTTAATGACGATCTCGGTCTGAGACGGGGTCTCTACCTTGATGCCGGCAGGCATCTGGTGCACCACAGGATGCGAAAAGCCGAGACTCAGATTCAGCTTGTCGCCCTGAGCTTGAGCACGATAGCCCACGCCCACCAGGTTGAGCTTGCGCTCAAAACCCTTGGAAACGCCGGTCACCATATTATTGACAAGCGCACGGATGGTGCCGGACATTGCCTGGGCATTAACCGCGCCTTCAATGGCGGAGCACTGAAGAGCATCACCCTGACGCTCAACCTTGACCGACGGATGCAGAGTCTGGGTCAGCGTGCCCAGAGGGCCCTTCACAATGATCTGGCCGTCACCGACAGTGACGTCCACTCCAGCCGGAACGGCGACAGGATTCTTGGCTACACGGGACATTGCACTCTCCCCTTAAGCCACGAGGCACAACACTTCGCCGCCGAGACGGCCAGCGCGCGCTGCACGATCAGTCATCACACCCTTGGGAGTGGACACAATTGCCACACCAAGACCATTCATCACGCGGGGCAGGTCATCACTGCCCTTGTAAACGCGGAGACCAGGACGG
This sequence comes from Zoogloea sp. JDB1, assembly GCF_056724025.1. Lineage (NCBI taxonomy): Bacteria > Pseudomonadati > Pseudomonadota > Betaproteobacteria > Rhodocyclales > Zoogloeaceae > Zoogloea > Zoogloea sp. JDB1. Next base: position 2,054,661 of record NZ_CM161496.1, on the reverse strand, counting down.
CTCACACGCTCAATGCGCTCAATAACCGGACGACCGGCGTAATACTTCAGGGACAGGGCCAACTCGGCCTTGCCGGAAGCTTCAGTCACACCGAAATCATCAATGTAACCTTCGCTTTGCAGAACCTTCGCGATTGCAACCTTCAGCTTGGAGGAAGGCATCGCGACAGAGCTCTTTTGCGCCTGCTGAGCGTTACGAATACGCGTCAGCATATCGGCGATCGGATCAGACATGCTCATATCTATCGACCCCTTACCAGCTTGCCTTGGTCATGCCAGGAACTTCACCGCGGAAGGCAACTTCACGCAGCTTGTTACGGCACAGACCGAATTTACGGAAAACACCACGCGGGCGACCAGTTTGCTCACAGCGATTACGCTGACGGCTCGGACTGGAGTTGCGCGGCAGCTGCTGCAGCTGCAGACGGGCGACCATGCGCTCTTCGTCGGACAGCTTGGCGTTATTGATCTGCTCAAACAGAGCAGCGCGCTTGGCTGCATACTTCGCAACCGTCTTTGCGCGCTTCTCTTCGCGCTGGATCAGAGACAGTTTCGCCATATCACCCTCAGTTCTTGAAAGGGAACTTGAACGCGGCGAGCAGAGCGCGCGCTTCGTCGTCCGTCTTGGCCGTCGTAGTAATGCTGATATTCATCCCGCGCAGAGCATCGATCTTGTCGTACTCGATTTCCGGGAAAATGATCTGCTCTTTGACGCCCAGGTTGTAATTGCCACGACCGTCGAAACCCTTGCCAGCGATACCACGGAAGTCGCGAATACGCGGCATAGCAATCGTAACCAGACGATCAAGGAACTCGAACATGCGGGGGCCACGCAGGGTGACCATGCAGCCGATCGGATAACCATCGCGAATCTTGAAGCCCGCGATGGACTTCTTCGCCTTGGTAGTCACCGGCTTCTGGCCAGCGATCTTCTGCAGATCGCCAACGGCGTAGTCGAGAACCTTCTTATCACCCACAGCTTCACCAACACCCATATTCAGGGTGATCTTGGTGATACGAGGCACTTCCATGACCGACTTATAGCCGAACTTCGTGAGAAGCTCAGGCGCAACGGTCTCTTTATAGAATTCTTGCAGGCGCGCCATGACTACCCCTTACGCATCCACTACTTCGCCATTGGACTTGAAGACGCGCACTTTGCGACCATCCTCAAGCACCTTGAAGCCAACGCGATCAGCCTTCTGGGTGGCCGCATTGAACAGCGCCACATTGGAGGTGTCGATCGGCATTTCCTTTTCGACGATACCGCCAACTTGACCCTTCATCGGGTTCGGGCGCACGTGCTTCTTGACGCGATTGATGCCTTCAACAACAACAGCACCTTCCAGAACACGCAGCACGGTACCGCGCTTACCCTTGTCCTTGCCCGTAAGGACGGCGACTTCGTCGCCTTTGCGAATCTTATTCACAACAACCCCTTAGAGAACTTCAGGCGCCAGGGAGACGATCTTCATGAACTTTTCGGTACGCAACTCGCGCGTGACCGGCCCGAAGATACGCGTACCAATCGGCTCGCCCTTGTTGTTAAGCAGGACCGCAGCATTGCGGTCGAACTTGATGAGCGAGCCATCTGGACGACGCACACCCTTGGCAGTACGAACCACCACGGCGCTGTAAACATCGCCCTTCTTGACACGACCACGAGGGGCCGCATCTTTAATACTCACCTTGATGATGTCACCAACACCGGCGTAGCGACGCTTGGAGCCGCCCAACACCTTGATGCACATCACATGACGCGCGCCGGTATTATCGGCGACGTCAAGCATCGTTTGCATTTGGATCATTTACACTCTCCAACTTGGCTCGCAAGACGCGACCAGTTTTGGATCCCGTTCGGGTTGATTGGACTTGCACGGAACCGTGCAAGAGCAAAGACAGCAATAATAATGGCTTGCCAATCACTTGGCAAGCCATTTCTACAACATCAACTACCTAAACCGCTACAACCTGCTCGAGAACCTTCGTCACTCGCCAGGTCTTGGTCTTGGAGATCGGGCGGGTTTCCTCGATTTCGACGAGATCGCCTTCTTTCGCAACACCAGCCTCGACGTGGGCATGGTACTTGGCAGTGCGCTTAATCACTTTGCCGTACAGCGGATGCTTAACACGGCGCTCGACCAGAACGGTCACCGTGTTCGTCATCTTGTCGCTGACAACGCGGCCAATTTCAACGCGCTTGTTTTTCACTTGTTCAGTCATTTCGCACCCGCCTTCTGACGAAGAATGGTCTTGACCCGAGCAATATCCTTACGAACCTTGCCCAGCTGCGAAGTGTTGCCCAGCTGCTGCGTAGCAAGCTGCATGCGAAGGCTGAATTGAGCCTTTAGCAACTCGAGCAGTTCAGCGTTGAGCTGGCCGGCATCTTTCGCCTGCAATTCCGAAGCTTTCATGATTTACCCCACCATCCGGACAACAAAGACGGTTTCGATCGGAAGCTTAGCGGCAGCAAGACGGAACGCCTCACGAGCCAGGGCCTCATCAACACCATCCATCTCGTAGAGAACCTTGCCGGGCTGAATCTCAGCAACCCAATACTCCGGGCTACCCTTACCGTTACCCATCCGCACTTCTGCCGGTTTCTGAGAAATCGGCTTGTCCGGGAACACGCGAATCCAAATGCGACCACCACGCTTGATGTGGCGGGTCATCGCACGACGAGCAGACTCAATCTGGCGAGCAGTGAGACGACCACGGCCAACCGCCTTCAGACCGTACTCGCCAAAGCTAACCTTGGCACCGCGGGTGGCGAGACCCTTATTGCGGCCCTTCTGCTCCTTACGATACTTCCTTCTCGACGGCTGCAGCATCATTCACTCCTGCTTCTTTCTTGGTCCGTTTTGCGCCATCAGCCTGATCGCCGCCAGTGCGGCGCGCGGGCCGCTTGGCACCCGGCTTGCTGTCGGCACCCTCATTGCGACGACGGCCACGACGGGCTTCGCCCTCGTTCTCCGTCGCAGCGGGCTGCTCGTTGCGGGCGAGCGCCTCGCCCTTGTAAACCCAAACCTTGATGCCAATGACACCGTAGGTCGTGTGAGCCTCGGAGACACCGTAATCGATGTCGGCGCGCAGGGTGTGCAGGGGCACACGACCTTCGCGATACCACTCGGTACGGGCAATTTCTGCGCCGTTCAGGCGGCCGGAGCTCATGATCTTGATGCCCTGGGCACCCAGACGCATGGCGTTCTGCATCGCACGCTTCATCGCGCGACGGAACATGATCCGCTTGACCAACTGCTGAGCGATGGAGTCAGCGATCAGCTGAGCATCAGTCTCGGGCTTGCGCACTTCCTCGATGTTGACGTGCACCGGCACACCGATGATGCCCTGCAGATCAGCCTTCAGCTTCTCGATATCCTCACCCTTCTTGCCGATCACAACGCCCGGACGGGCGCTGAAAACGGTAATACGGGCGTTCTTGGCAGGACGCTCGATAACAACACGGCTCACGGAAGCGTGGGCAAGCTTCTTCTTCAGATGCGCGCGAACCTTCAGGTCCTCGTTGAGCATGGTGGAGAACTCGCTACCAGCAGCAAACCAGCGAGAGCCCCAGTTACGCGTTACCGCCAGGCGAAAGCCAGTCGGATGGATTTTCTGTCCCATGGGTTCTCCTTACTCTCCGACCGTCACATAAATATGGCAGGTCGGCTTGCTGATCCGGTTGCCACGACCCTTCGCACGTGCAGTAAAACGCTTCAACGTCATGCCCTGCTCGACGTAGATCGTCTTGACACGCAGCGAGTCGATATCGGCGCCGTCATTATGCTCGGCGTTAGCGATGGCGGACTCGACAACCTTCTTGATGATCTTCGCGCCTTTTTTGGGCGAGAAAGTCAGGATATTTAGCGCCTGCTCGACAGTCTTGCCGCGCACAAGGTCAGCCACCAGGCGACCTTTCTGTTCCGACAGTCGAACGCCGCGGAGAATGGCTTTGGTTTCCATTGTCATTACCCCTTAGCGCTTGGCCTTCTTGCTCGCTGCGTGACCCTTGAACGTACGGGTCAGCGCAAATTCGCCGAGCTTGTGACCAACCATGTTTTCGGAAACGTACACCGGAATATGCTGACGACCGTTATGCACAGCAATGGTCAAACCCACAAAATCCGGAAGCACAGTGGAGCGACGCGACCAGGTCTTGATCGGGCGCTTGTCATTCGAGGCCCGAGCGGCATCCACCTTCTTCAGGAGGTGAGCGTCGATGAACGGGCCCTTCTTAATAGAACGTGCCATGTCTTACCTCTTATCGCTTGTGCCGACGCTGAACAATCATGGAGTCGGTACGCTTGACGCTACGGGTACGATAACCCTTGGTCGGCTGACCCCACGGACTGACAGGCACACGGCCTTCGCCGGTACGGCCTTCACCACCACCATGCGGGTGATCAACCGGGTTCATAGCCGTACCGCGAACGGTCGGGCGGATACCACGCCAACGATTCGCACCAGCCTTACCGATCTTGCGCAGGCTGTGCTCTTCGTTACCCACTTCACCGATGGTCGCGCGGCACTCGATGTGCACGCGGCGGATTTCACCGGAACGCAGACGGACCTGAGCGTAGATACCTTCACGAGCCAGCAGCTGGACAGAAGTCCCAGCAGCACGCGCGAGCTGCGCCCCCTTACCCGGGATCATTTCAACGCAGTGCAGCGTCGTACCAACCGGAATATTCCGGATCGGCAACGCGTTGCCGGCCTTGATCGGAGCCTCGGAACCGCTCACCACGGCTTGACCGACAATCAAGCCCTTCGGCGCGATGATGTAACGACGCTCGCCATCGGCATAGCACAGCAGAGCAATGTTGGCGGAGCGGTTCGGGTCGTACTCGAGACGCTCGACCTTGGCAACGATGCCATCCTTGTTGCGACGGAAGTCGACAACGCGGTAATGCTGCTTATGACCACCACCCTTGTGGCGCGTGGTGATGTGGCCGTTGTTGTTACGACCAGCGGTCTTCGACTGCTTCTCCACCAGGGACGCGACAGGCGCACCCTTATGAAGGCCAGCGTTAACCACCTTGACCACGGCACGGCGGCCAGCGGAAGTCGGTTTGACTTTAACGAGTGCCATCTTGCTTACTCCCCGGCCGCGAAGTTGATTTCTTGGCCCGGCTTGAGGCTAACGTAAGCCTTCTTCCAGTCTTTACGACGACCGAAAACCTTGCCGAAACGCTTTTGCTTGCCCTTGACGTTCGCGACCTGAACAGCCTTCACTTCCACCTTAAACAGAAGCTCGACCGCAGCCTTGACTTCGGGCTTGGTGGCGTCACTGGCAACGCGAAAAACGACCTGCTCGTTCTTGTCGGCGATCAGGGTCGCCTTCTCAGAGATCTGCGGGGCGAGCAGCACCTGCAGCAGACGCTCTTCCTTGAATGCGCTCATTGCCAAATTTCCTCCATCTTGGCGACGGCACCCTTCGTGACCAGCACGTTCGGGAAGCGCACCAGGGACACCGGATCGGTCTCGCTAACTTCCAGCACGAGCACGTTCGGCAGATTCCGGGACGACAGATAAAGATTCTCGTCGAAAGAATCCGTGATCACGAGCACAGATTCCAGACCAAGATTCTTCAGCTTCTGAGCCAGAAGCTTAGTTTTCGGAGCCTCAACGGCAAAGCCTTCAACAACCGACAGACGACCATCACGAGCGAGCTGCGACAGAATGGCAGCCACACCAGCGCGGTACATCTTGCGGTTTACCTTGTGGGAGAAGTTTTCGTCCGGCTTGTTCGGGAAGGCGCGACCGCCCCCACGCCAAATCGGGCTAGAACCCATACCCGAACGAGCACGACCCGTACCCTTTTGACGCCACGGCTTGTGGGTGGTATGAGCAACTTCGTCACGCCCCTTCTGGGCACGATTGCCAGAACGGGCATTGGCCATATAGGCAACGACAACCTGATGAATCAGGGCTTCGTTGTATTCACGGCCGAACAGTGCGTCGGACGCCTGCAGGGTTGCAGACGGCTGACCCTGTTCATTCAACAGCTTCAGTTCCATCGCGCTTCCCCTCAGTTGCCAGCCTTGACAGCCGGACGAACAACCACGTCGGCACCGTCATGACCGGGCACGCCGCCCTTAACCAACAGCAGACCGCGCTCGACATCGACGCGAACCACTTCAAGGTTCTGCACCGTGGTATTCGCGGCACCGAGGTGACCCGTCATACGCTTACCGGGGAACACACGACCCGGATCCTGCGCCATACCAATGGAGCCCGGAACGTTGTGGCTACGGGAGTTACCGTGGGTTGCACGACCGGAGGCGAAATTGTGACGCTTGATGGTACCGGCATAGCCCTTACCAATCGAAACGCCGCTCACATCGACCTTCTGACCGACCGCAAAAATATCGACACCAACAACATCGCCAGCCTTCAGGGAAGCCAAGCGATCAGTATCAACACGAAATTCCTTAAAAACATGACCGGCTTCGACACCCGCCTTGGCAAGATGCCCGGCAGCCGCCTTATTGACGCGGCTAGCACGCCGAACGCCAAAGGTCACCTGAACGGCGGAATAGCCGTCCGTTTCAGCCGTTTTGATCTGGGTCACACGGTTATTGGACACATCCAGCACAGTCACCGGAATGGATTGACCATCCTCAGCAAAAATGCGAGTCATGCCCACCTTGCGCCCGACAAGGCCTAGACTCATTTTATTCTCCTTACCCTGGTTGCGATTGACCAGGACCGATTGTCATCACAAACTGCGCCAAAAAGCGCAAGGGCCGGATTATACCGGCCCTTGCGCCATTAGCGCAATAGATTCGATTACTGCAGCTTGATTTCGACGTCAACACCGGCCGGCAGATCGAGCTTCATCAGCGCGTCGACGGTCTTGTCGGTGGGATCCACGATATCCATCAGACGCAGATGAGTACGAATCTCGAACTGGTCACGGGAAGTCTTGTTGACGTGCGGGGAACGCAGCAGGTCGAAGCGCTCGATGCGAGTCGGCAGGGGTACAGGCCCACGGACGACAGCGCCAGTACGCTTCGCGGTATCCACGATCTCAAGAGCAGACTGATCAATCAGCTTGTAGTCGAAAGCCTTGAGGCGGATACGGATCTTTTGGTTTTGCATATTATTTCCCAAAGAGCAGACGGTGCGGCACACCATGCGCCGCACCCGGAAAGGTATTACTCGATAACCTTGGCAACCACACCGGCGCCGACGGTACGACCGCCTTCACGGATGGCGAAACGCAGACCCTCTTCCATGGCGATCGGAGCGATCAGCTTGACGGTCATGGAGATGTTATCACCCGGCATGACCATCTCGGTGCCTTCCGGCAGAGAAATGGAACCGGTCACGTCCGTGGTACGGAAGTAGAACTGCGGACGGTAGTTGTTGAAGAACGGGGTGTGACGGCCGCCCTCTTCCTTCGACAGCACATACACTTCACCGGTGAAGTGGGTGTGCGGCTTGATGGAACCCGGCTTGCACAGCACCTGGCCGCGCTCGACATCTTCACGCTTGGTGCCGCGCAGCAGCACGCCAACGTTGTCACCAGCCTGACCCTGATCCAGCAGCTTGCGGAACATTTCCACGCCAGTGCAGGTGGTCTTGACGGTCGGCTTGATACCAACGATCTCGATTTCTTCACCAACCTTGACGATGCCGCGCTCGACACGACCGGTCACCACGGTGCCACGACCAGAGATGGAGAACACGTCTTCGATCGGCAGCAGGAACGGCAGATCGATGGCACGTTCCGGGGTCGGGATGTAGGAATCCAGAGCATCAGCCAGACGGAAGATGGAGGGCTCGCCGATGTCGGACTGATCGCCTTCCAGCGCCTTCAGGGCGGAACCCTTGACGATAGGCACGTCGTCGCCCGGGAAGTCGTACTTGGACAGCAGCTCGCGCACTTCCATTTCAACCAGCTCGAGCAGCTCTTCGTCGTCAACCATGTCGCACTTGTTCAGGTAGACGATGATGAAGGGCACACCAACCTGACGGGCCAGCAGGATGTGCTCACGAGTCTGCGGCATCGGGCCGTCAGCAGCGGAACACACCAGGATCGCGCCGTCCATCTGGGCAGCGCCGGTAATCATGTTCTTCACGTAGTCAGCGTGACCCGGACAGTCAACGTGAGCATAGTGACGGGTCTCGGTTTCGTACTCAACGTGCGCGGTGTTGATGGTGATACCACGAGCCTTTTCTTCCGGCGCCGCATCGATCTGATCGTAGGCCTTCGCCTCGCCGCCGAACTTGCGCGACAGAACGGTCGTGATCGCAGCCGTCAACGTGGTCTTGCCATGGTCAACGTGACCAATCGTACCAACGTTCACGTGCGGCTTTTTCCGCTCGAACTTTTCCTTTGCCATTGCTTGATCCTCTAGTTTCGATTAATTACTTGCGATTGCTGATAACGGCTTCCGCGACACTCTTCGGCGCTTCAGAGTAGTGCTTGAACTCCATAGAGTAGGTCGCACGACCCTGGGTCAGGGAGCGGAGCTGCGTAGCGTAGCCGAACATCTCGGCCAGCGGAACCTCAGCCTTGACTTCCTTCATGCCGCCAGGAATGTCATCCATACCCTGAACAATGCCCCGACGGGAGGACAGATCGCCCATCACGTTGCCCATGTAGTCTTCCGGGGTCTCGACAACGACCGCCATCATCGGCTCGAGCAGAACCGGATTGGCCTTGCGCATTGCATCCTTGAATGCCATGGATGCGGCCATCTTGAAGGCGTTTTCGTTGGAGTCAACGTCGTGATAGGAACCATCAAACAGCGTGACCTTGACATCAACCACCGGGAAGCCGGCCAGCACGCCATTCGGCAGCGTTTCCTGCAGCCCCTTGTCGACCGCCGGGATGTATTCACGGGGAACGACACCGCCCTTGATCGCATCGACGAATTCGTAGCCCTTGCCGGTTTCGTTCGGCTCGAGCTTGATCCACACGTGACCAAACTGACCACGACCGCCGGACTGCTTGACGAACTTGCCTTCCTGCTCCACCGCCTTGCGGATGGCTTCGCGATAAGCAACCTGAGGAGCGCCAACATTGGCTTCAACGTTGAATTCACGCTTCATGCGGTCAACGATGATCTCGAGGTGCAGCTCGCCCATGCCGGAGATGATGGTCTGGCCTGACTCTTCGTCGGTACGCACACGGAAGGACGGATCTTCTGCAGCCAGACGGCCCAGAGCAATACCCATCTTCTCCTGGTCGCCCTTAGTCTTCGGCTCGACAGCGACGTGGATAACCGGATCCGGAAATTCCATGCGCTCAAGGATGATCGGCGCATCCGGATCACACAGGGTTTCACCCGTGGTGACTTCCTTCAGGCCCACACAAGCAGCGATGTCGCCGGCCAGAACTTCCTTGATTTCCTCACGCTCGTTGGCGTGCATCTGCAGAATACGGCCGATACGTTCCTTCTTGTCCTTGACGGAGTTCAGAACGGTAGCACCGGAGTTCAACACACCGGAGTACACACGGACGAAGGTCAACTGGCCAACGAACGGGTCGGTCATCAACTTGAATGCCAGCGCCGCGAACTTCTCGCTATCGGAAGCCCTGCGCTCGACAGGCTTACCGTCATCATCTTCACCCTGAACCGGCGGAATATCGACCGGGGACGGCAGAAATTCGATGACAGCGTCCAGCATGCGCTGCACACCTTTGTTCTTGAACGCGGTGCCGCACAGCATCGGCTGGATTTCACAGGCGATGGTACGGGTGCGAAGACCAAGCTTGATCTTTTCTTCGGACAAGTCCCCGTTCTCGAGGTACTCGTTCATGAGTTCTTCAGAAGCCTCAGCAGCCGCCTCGACCATCTGCTCGCGCCAAGACTGAGCATCAGCCTCCAGCTCAGCGGGAATGTCGACGTAATCAAACTTCATACCCTGGGAAGCATCGTCCCACAGGATGGCCTTCATCTTGATCAGGTCAACCACGCCAGTGAAGGTGTCTTCAGCGCCAATGGGAATCACGACCGGAACCGGATTAGCCTTCAGGCGGGTCTTCATCTGGTCAACGACCTTGAAGAAATTGGCGCCGGAACGGTCCATCTTGTTCACGAAGGCAAGGCGGGGCACCTTGTACTTGGTAGCCTGACGCCACACAGTTTCGGACTGGGGCTGCACACCACCCACAGCACAGTAAACCATGCAGGCGCCGTCAAGTACGCGCATGGAGCGCTCGACTTCAATGGTGAAGTCGACGTGTCCCGGAGTGTCGATGATGTTGAAGCGGTGCTCCGGGAAGTTCATTTCCATGCCCTTCCAGAAGCAAGTGGTCGCGGCGGAGGTAATGGTAATACCCCGCTCCTGCTCTTGCTCCATCCAGTCCATGGTGGCTGCGCCATCGTGAACTTCACCGATCTTGTGGTTCACACCCGTGTAGTAAAGGATGCGTTCCGTCGTGGTCGTTTTGCCGGCGTCGATGTGAGCCGAGATACCGATATTACGGTAGCGCTCGATCGGGGTCTTCCGTGCCACAGTGCTAACCTTGCCTTCCTGAATTTGCGAACCCCGCAAAACGGAGCCCGTACAGATACTTACAAATAAGTCGAGCCCCTTTCAGGGCCCGACTTGGACTTCGTCGAAAATCAGAAGCGGTAGTGCGAGAAGGCCTTGTTGGCTTCTGCCATGCGGTGCACTTCTTCACGCTTCTTCATGGCTGCGCCACGGCCTTCAGCAGCCTCGAGCAACTCACCGGCCAGGCGCTGGGCCATGGACTTTTCGGAGCGCTTGCGGGCAGCCTCACGCAACCAACGCATGGACAGAGCCATACGACGAGCCGGACGCACTTCGACGGGCACCTGGTAGTTGGCACCACCAACACGGCGGCTCTTAACTTCCACAACCGGACGAACGTTGCTCAGCGCAGCGGAGAACACCTCAAGGGGGTCCTTGCCAGCAGCCTTGGCGACGATGGCGTCGAAAGCGCCATAAACAATGCGCTCGGCAACAGACTTCTTGCCGCTCTGCATGATGGCGTTAATGAACTTGGAAACGTCCTGGCTACCGAACTTGGGATCGGGCAGAACTTCACGCTTGGGTACGTCACGACGACGGGGCATGATTGACTCTCGCTATTCTTTGAATGCCGACAATTAAGACTTCTTCGGGCGCTTGGCACCGTACTTCGAACGGGACTGCTTACGATCCTTGACGCCTTGCAAATCAAGGGAGCCACGAACGATGTGGTAACGCACACCAGGCAAATCCTTAACCCGGCCGCCGCGGATCAGCACAACCGAGTGTTCCTGCAGGTTGTGGCCTTCACCACCGATATAGGAAATCACTTCGAAGCCATTGGTCAGACGAACCTTGGCCACTTTACGCAGCGCGGAGTTCGGCTTCTTCGGAGTGGTGGTGTAAACGCGGGTACAAACACCACGCTTTTGCGGGCAAGCCTCGAGCGCGGGAACCTTGCTCTTGGAAACGGGCGCCTGCCGGCCCTTACGAACGAGTTGATTAATTGTTGGCATAGCTAAGAATTTCCCAAAACACCGAGGCAGCCCGCCAGGGACCGCCTCGGATGGTTATTCCGGCTGCGACTGACTACGATTGGCCAGTCCGCAAAAAGAGGCCGGAGTATATCGCCTTCGTCAAGTTTTCGTCAACCAGCATGCGGGGCATTTTCGGCTTCCGAGGCCTCGACCCGCGGCTCCCAGGCATGCCCTTCACCAAGATCTTCGCCCAGCGTCTGGGCTTTACGATTCCGGTGATAGGCCAGACCAGTACCTGCCGGGATGAGGCGACCAACAATGACGTTTTCCTTGAGGCCACGAAGCTCGTCACGCTTACCGAGAATTGCGGCCTCGGTCAGCACGCGGGTCGTTTCCTGGAAGGATGCGGCGGAAATGAACGAGTCCGTAGACAGGGATGCCTTCGTGATACCCAGCAACAGGTAGCTGTAGCTGGCCGGCAATTTGCCTTCGGCGACGACCTTGTCGTTTTCGTCCAGAACTTCCGCACGCTCGACCTGCTCTTCGCGGATGAAGCCGGTATCGCCCGGATCGGTGATCACCACGCGACGCAGCATCTGGCGAACGATCACCTCGATGTGCTTGTCGTTGATTTTCACGCCCTGCAGTCGATACACGTCCTGCACTTCGTCGATGATGTAGCGGGCCAGAGCCTCGACGCCCTGCAGACGCAGGATGTCGTGCGGGTCCGCCGGACCGTCGACGATCAGCTCGCCCTTGTTCACAACTTGACCATCGTGAACCATGACGTGCTTGTCCTTCGGGATCAGGAACTCGTGAACCGCGCCATCCGGTTCGGTGATCACGAGACGCTGCTTGCCCTTGGTGTCCTTGCCGAAGGAAACAGTACCCGTTACCTCGGCCAGAACGCCGGCATCCTTCGGGGCGCGAGCCTCGAAGAGTTCTGCCACACGCGGAAGACCACCGGTAATATCGCGGGTCTTCGCGGATTCCTGCGGGATACGTGCCAGCACGTCACCCACGGACACTTCCTGACCGTCCTTCACGGTGATCAGCGAACCAACCTGGAAGGTGATCGACACGGCATGCTCCGTCCCGGCGATCCGCACTTCCTCGCCGGTCTCGGTCAGCAGCTTGACCTGCGGACGCACGCCCTTGGCCGAGCTCGCACCGCGACGCTTGGCGTCGATGACCACCAGCGTGGACAAGCCGGTCACCTCGTCGATCTGCTTGGCTACGGTGACGCCCTCTTCCACGTTCTCGAACTTAACGAAACCGGCGTACTCGGTGATGATCGGACGGGTGTGCGGATCCCACGTAGCCAACTGCGTACCAGCCTTGATCGCCATACCTTCATCGACGGACAGCGTCGCACCGTACGGGATCTTGTGGCGTTCGCGCTCCCGGCCCATTTCGTCGGTGACGACGACTTCAGCCGAACGGGAGATGACGATCTTCTCGCCCTTGGCGTTGGCCACGTAACGCATGTTCTGCGTAAAGCGGATCACACCAGCGGACTTGGCTTCGACGGAGCTTGCCGCCGCAGCCCGGGATGCAGCACCACCCACGTGGAAGGTACGCATCGTCAGCTGGGTACCCGGCTCACCGATCGACTGGGCGGCGATCACGCCGACCGCCTCACCGGCATTCACCAAGGAACCACGGCCCAGATCTCGGCCATAGCACTTCGCGCAAAGACCGTAGCGGGTCTCGCAGGACAGCGGGGTGCGCACGCGGACTTCGTCGATACCGACGCTCTCGATGAGCTCGACGGCATCTTCGTCCAGCATGGTGCCGGCTTCGATGACGGTTTCCTGGCTGTCCGGGTTGACCAGATCGTCGGTTGTGACGCGGCCGAGGATACGGTCGCGCAGCGGTTCGACAACCTCACCACCTTCGATCAGCGCCTTCATCAGGAAGCCGCTCTTGGTGCCGCAGTCATCCTCGATGACAACCAGATCCTGCGTCACGTCCACCAGACGACGGGTAAGGTAACCGGAGTTCGCGGTCTTCAGCGCCGTATCCGCCAGACCCTTACGGGCACCGTGGGTCGAAATGAAGTACTGCAGAACGTTCAGACCTTCGCGGAAGTTGGTCGTAATAGGCGTTTCGATAATGGAGCCGTCCGGCTTCGCCATCAGACCCCGCATACCGGCCAGCTGACGGATCTGCGCAGCGGAACCCCGTGCGCCGGAGTCGGCCATCATGTAGATGGAGTTGAAGGACTCCTGCTTGACCGTCTTGCCGTTGCGATCGACGACATCTTCCTGGCCGAGCTGGTCCATCATCGCCTTGGCAACCTGGTCACCGGCACGACCCCAGATATCCACCACTTTGTTATAGCGCTCACCGTCGGTCACCAGACCGGAGGTGTACTGCTGGGCGATTTCCTTGACTTCCTGTTCGGCGGCCTGGATCAGCGGGTGCTTGAGTTCAGGCACCAGCATGTCCTTCACGGCGATCGAGATGCCGGCGCGCGTTGCCAGACCGAAACCGGCCTGCATCAGCTTGTCGGCGAAGACCACCGTGGCCTTCAGGCCACAGCGACGGAAGGAAGCGTTGATCAGCTTGGAGATCTCCTTCTTCTTCATCGGCTTCTGCAGCACGCTGAAGGGAAGGCCGGCCGGCAGGATTTCCGACAGGATCGCACGGCCGACGGTGGTCTCGTGGCGGGTGATCTTCTCGATCGTCTCGCCTTCGGGACCGAGGTCCCATTCCTTCAGACGGACGATGACCTTGGCGTGCAGGGACACCTGGCCGGATTCATAGGCGCGCTTGACTTCACCCACGTCGGCAAAGGCCATGCCTTCACCCTTGGCATTCACGCCGACACGCGTCGCGTAGTACAGACCCAGCACGATATCCTGGGACGGCACGATGATCGGCTCGCCGTTGGCAGGAGACAGCACGTTGTTGGAGGCCAGCATCAGCGTGCGGGCTTCCATCTGCGCTTCCAGCGACAGCGGCACGTGAACGGCCATCTGGTCACCGTCGAAGTCGGCGTTGAAGGCTACGCAAACCAGCGGATGCAATTGCAGTGCCTTGCCTTCGATCAGGGTCGGCTCGAAAGCCTGGATACCCAGACGGTGCAGCGTCGGCGCACGGTTCAGCATGACCGGATGCTCGCGGATCACCTCTTCGAGGATGTCCCACACCACCGGCTCCTGGCCTTCCACCATCTTCTTGGCCTGCTTGATAGTGGTCGCAAGCCCCATCAGCTCGAGCTTGTTGAAGATGAAGGGCTTGAACAGCTCGAGGGCCATCAACTTGGGCAGGCCGCACTGGTGCAGCTTGAGCTGCGGCCCTACGGTGATCACCGAACGACCGGAGTAGTCGACCCGCTTACCCAGCAGGTTCTGACGGAAGCGACCGCCCTTACCCTTGATCATGTCAGCCAGAGACTTGAGCGGACGCTTGTTGGCGCCGGTCATTGCCTTGCCGCGACGACCATTGTCGAGCAGAGAGTCGACGGACTCCTGCAGCATCCGCTTTTCGTTGCGGACGATGATTTCCGGCGCCTTCAGCTCGAGCAGACGCTTCAGACGGTTGTTCCGGTTGATGACGCGACGGTAGAGGTCGTTCAGGTCGGATGTCGCGAAGCGGCCGCCATCCAGCGGCACCAGCGGACGCAAGTCCGGTGGCAGCACGGGCAGCACTTCGAGGATCATCCAGTCCGGCTTGATGCCGGACTGCTGGAAGGCCTCCAGCACCTTCAGGCGCTTGGAAATCTTCTTGATCTTGGCTTCGGAACCCGTGGTTTCCAGCTCGGAGCGAAGCTTCTCGATCTCGTGGGGCAGATCAAGGCTGCGCAGCATCTCGCGGATACCTTCCGCACCCATCAGCGCGATGAAGTCGTCGCCGTATTCCTCGACCTTGGCCAGATAGTCGTCTTCCGACAGGATCTGGGCGCGGTTCAACGGGGTCATGCCGGGATCGGTGACCACATAGGCTTCGAAGTACAGCACGCGCTCGATGTCGCGCAAGGTCATGTCCAGCACCATGCCGAGACGACTCGGCAGGCTCTTCAGGAACCAGATGTGGGCAACTACCGAGGCCAGCTCGATGTGCGCCATGCGCTCACGGCGGACCTTCGACAGCGTCACTTCGACGCCGCACTTCTCGCAGATCACACCGCGGTGCTTGAGGCGCTTGTACTTGCCGCACAGGCACTCGTAGTCCTTCACCGGGCCAAAGATCTTGGCACAGAAGAGACCGTCACGTTCCGGCTTGAAAGTCCGGTAGTTGATGGTCTCGGGCTTCTTCACTTCGCCATACGACCAGGACCGGATCGTCTCGGGAGACGCCAGGCTGATGGTAATGGCATCGAACTCTTCCTCGTTCGGCAGGCTTTGCTTGAACAGATCAGCGAGCAAACTTTTCATCAATCACTCCATCCAGGGTGAGCACGCATCGTCGTCATGGGCCGCTCAGTAGCGGTCCAGATCGATATCGATGGCCAGAGAGCGAATTTCCTTGACCAGCACGTTGAAGGATTCCGGCATGCCGGCATCGATCTTGTGCTCGCCCTTGACGATGTTTTCGTACACCTTGGTCCGGCCGGTCACGTCATCCGACTTGACGGTCAGCATTTCCTGCAGCGTGTAGGCTGCACCGTAGGCTTCCAGTGCCCACACTTCCATTTCGCCGAAACGCTGGCCACCGAACTGAGCCTTGCCACCCAGCGGCTGCTGGGTAACCAAGGAGTACGGGCCGGTGGAACGGGCGTGCATCTTGTCATCAACCAAGTGGTGCAGCTTCAGCATGTGCTTGTAGCCGACGGTCACCTGACGCTCGAAGGGCTCGCCGGTGCGGCCGTCGAACAGGGTCACCTGGCCGCTGGACGGCAGGCCTGCCAATTCGAGCATGCCCTGGATCTCGTCCTCTTCGGCACCGTCGAAGACCGGCGTCGCGAACGGCACGCCCTTGCGCAGGTTGTGCGCCAGTTCAAACACCTCGACTTCGGTGAAATCGCTGATCTCTTCCGGCTTGCCACTATCGTTATAGATCTCTTCCAGGAAACCGCGAACCTCGGCGGCAGTAGCCTTCGCGCGCAGCATGCTGTCGATCTTGTTGCCGAGGCCCTTAGCAGCCCACCCCAGATGGGTTTCCAGCACCTGACCGATGTTCATCCGCGACGGAACGCCCAGCGGGTTCAGTACGATGTCCATCGGCGTACCGTCTTCCATGTAGGGCATGTCTTCGACCGGGACGATCTTGGAGACCACACCCTTGTTACCGTGACGGCCGGCCATCTTGTCGCCAGGTTGCAGACGGCGCTTCACGGCAAGGTAGACCTTGACCATCTTCTGCACGCCCGGCGGCAGTTCGTCGCCCTGAGTGAGCTTCTTCTTCTTGGCTTCGAAGGCAAGATCAAAATCCTTGCGGGTCTTCTCGAGGGCTTCGCGCACGGCCTCCATCTGGGCCGCAATGGCTTCGTCGGCCATGCGGATGTCGAACCAAGTGTAATGCTCGACGCCGTCCAGGTATTCCTTGGTGATCACAGCACCCTTGGCGAGACGCTTCGGACCGCCGTTAGCGGGCTGGCCGATGATCATCCGCTCGATACGTTCGAAAGCGTCACGCTCCACGATACGCATCTGGTCGGCCAGATCAGTCTTGAAACCACGCAGCATGTCGTCGATGATCGACTGGGCACGCTTGTCGCGCTCAATGCCTTCACGGGTGAACACCTGCACGTCGATGACCACGCCGTTCATGCCGGATGGCACGCGCAGCGAGGTGTCCTTCACGTCGGAAGCCTTCTCGCCGAAGATTGCGCGCAGCAGCTTCTCTTCCGGCGTCAGCTGGGTCTCGCCCTTGGGAGTGACCTTGCCGACCAGTACGTCGCCGGCTTCGACCTCGGCACCGATGTAAACAATGCCGGACTCATCCAGACGGGACAGCTGGGCTTCGCCGAGAGACGCGATGTCGCGGGTGATTTCCTCAGGTCCAAGCTTGGTGTCACGGGCGACGACGGTCAGCTCCTCGATGTGGATCGAGGTGAAGCGGTCGTCGGCAACCACACGTTCGGAGATCAGGATCGAATCTTCGAAGTTGTAGCCGTTCCATGTCATGTAAGCGATCAACATGTTCTGGCCGAGCGCCAGTTCGCCCATGTCGGTGGAAGCACCGTCGGCGATCACGTCGCCGCGCGCAACCATGTCGCCAACCTTCACCACCGGACGCTGGTTGATGTTGGTGTTCTGGTTGGAACGGGTGTACTTGATGAGGTTGTAGATGTCGACGCCGACTTCACCGGCAACGGTTTCATCGTCATTCACCCGAATCACGACGCGGTTGGCATCGACGTAGTCGACGATGCCGCCGCGACGGGCCTGCTCGGCAGTACCCGAGTCCACCGCCACGGTGCGCTCGATACCGGTACCGACGAAAGGCTTCTCCGGACGCAGGCAAGGCACGGCCTGGCGTTGCATGTTGGCGCCCATCAGTGCACGGTTCGCATCATCGTGCTCAAGGAACGGGATCAGCGAGGCCGCCACGGACACGATTTGGCCCGGCGCCACGTCCATGTACTGGATCTGGTCGGCGGTCACCAACATCGATTCGCCGCGGATACGGCAGGACACCAATTCGTCGATCAACGTGCCTTCAGCATCGATTTCCGCGTTCGCCTGGGCGATCACGTATTGGCCTTCCTCAATAGCCGACAGGTAGTCGATCTGGTCGGTGATCTTGCTGTCCACCACCTTGCGGTACGGGGTCTCGAGGAAGCCGTACTGGTTAGTGCGGGCGAACAGAGCCAGCGAGTTGATCAGACCGATGTTCGGACCTTCCGGCGTTTCGATAGGACACACACGGCCGTAGTGGGTCGGGTGAACGTCTCGCACTTCGAAGCCGGCACGCTCGCGGGTCAGACCGCCCGGGCCAAGGGCCGATACACGACGCTTGTGGGTAATCTCGGCCAGCGGGTTGGTCTGGTCCATGAACTGGGACAGCTGGCTGGAACCGAAAAATTCCTTGATGGCGGCGCTGATCGGCTTGGCGTTGATCAGGTCGTGAGGCATCAGGTTGTCGCTCTCGGCCTGGCCCAGACGCTCCTTAACCGCACGCTCGACACGTACCAGACCGGCACGGAACTGGTTCTCGGCCAGTTCGCCGACGGAACGCACGCGACGGTTGCCAAGGTGGTCGATATCATCGATTTCGCCACGGCCGTTACGAAGTTCGACCAGCACGCCGACGACGGCCAGGATGTCTTCGTTGGACAAGGTGCCTGGACCTTCGCCGTCCTTCGGACCGACGGTTTCGTATAGACGCTTCTGCCATTCCGGAGCCTTGTCGTCCAGCTTCTCCGGATAAGCGCGGCGATTGAACTTCATGCGGCCGACGACCGACAGATCGTAGCGCTCGGGCAAGTAGAACAGGCCTTGGAACAGCGCCTCGACGGCATCTTCCGTGGGCGGTTCGCCCGGACGCATCATGCGGTAGATCGCCACGCGGGCAGCCCACTGGTCGGCAGTTTCGTCGGTGCGCAGGGTCTGGGAAATGTGCGAACCGCGGTCCAGGTCGTTCAGATACAGCGTGTTGAAATCAGTGACTCCGGCGTCCCGCAGCTTGTCGAGGACATCTTCGGTGATTTCTTCGTTGGCACGCGCAACGAGTTCGCCATCCGGGCTGACGATATTGGTCGCCAGCACGCGACCTAGCAGGAAATCATCCTGCACCGTCACCATGTCAATGCCGGCGTTGGCCAGTTCACGGATGTGCTTGGCCGTGATCCGCTTATCCTTGGTCACGATGACCTTGCCGGACGCGTCCACAACGTCGAACTTGGCCATTTCGCCCCGCAGGCGATCCGGCACCAGCCCAAATTGGGCACCATCTTCCAGCAGGGAAAACTTCTCGAAATCGTGGAAAGTGGCCAGGATTTCTTCCGGCGTCATGCCGATCGCCTTCAGCAGGATGGTCACCGGCATCTTGCGGCGACGGTCCACGCGGAAGTACAGGTAATCCTTCGGATCGAACTCGAAGTCGAGCCAGGAACCGCGGTAGGGAATGATGCGGGCGGAGAACAGCAGCTTGCCCGACGAGTGGGTCTTGCCGCGGTCGTGCTCGAAGAAGACGCCCGGCGAACGGTGCAACTGGGACACGATGACCCGCTCGGTACCGTTTACGACGAAGGAGCCGTTGTTGGTCATGAGCGGAATTTCGCCCATGTACACTTCCTGCTCCTTGACTTCCTTGATGGTTTCCTTGGCCGCTTCCTTGTCCAGAATGACCAGACGGACCCGTGCCCGCAGCGGCGATGCATACGTAAGGCCGCGTTGCTGACATTCCTTCACATCGAAGGCAGGCTCACCGAGATTGAATTGCACGAATTCCAGCCGAGCGTTGCCGCTGTGACTGGTAATCGGAAAAATGGAGTTGAAGGCAGCTTGAAGACCCTGATTTGCCCGTGCTGCCGGCAGAGTTTCTGCTTGCAGGAAGGACGCGTAGGATTCGAGCTGAGTGGCCAGCAGATAAGGCACATTCTTTACGGCTGCGCGCTTGGCGAAGCTTTTACGAATGCGCTTTTTCTCGGTGTAGGAGTACGCCATAGATGCTCCGGGTCTGAGAAGTCGGACGTCAGAAGACAAAAGACAGCATTTCGGACACTTGATTCAACGCAGGTCGCGCTTTAATCTGCGTCGAACGCTCTTTTTTGTCGTCTGGCCTGGACGGGTAAAACAGAAAATAGAAAGCGCAAAAGGGCCGATGCCAAAATGGCATCAGCCCCTCGCGGGAAATCAAAATTACTTGATTTCGACCTTCGCGCCAGCGTCTTCCAGCTGCTTCTTCAGAGCTTCAGCGTCAGCCTTGGCGATGCCTTCCTTAACGGGCTTCGGAGCGCCATCGACGAGGTCCTTGGCTTCCTTCAGGCCCAGGCCGGTAACGGCACGGACAACCTTAATCACTTCAACCTTCTTGTCGCCGGCGGCTTGCAGCACGACGGTGAATTCGGTCTGCTCTTCAACAACAGCAGCAGCGCCGGCGGCGCCAGGAGCGGCGACAGCCATGGCAGCGGCGGACACGCCGAACTTCTCTTCGAACGCCTTGACCAGGTCGTTCAGTTCCATAACGGTCAGCGCGCCAACGGCTTCGAGGATGTCTTCTTTGGTGATTGCCATCTCAAAATACTCCAGATCTAATTTCGTACGTTTTGCCGGGGATCGATCGATCAGGCCGCGGCTTCTTCTTCACGCTTCTTGGCGAGCGCGGCCAGCAGACCGGCAAAGCCGGACACCGGGGCCTGCATGACGCCCAGCAGCTTGGCGAGCAGTTCTTCGCGGCTCGGGATCGCAGCCAGGGCTTGAACACCGGCCTTGTCGAGCACGTTGCCGGCATAGGAGCCAGCCTTCAGCACCAGCTTGTCGTTGGTCTTCGCGAAATCGGCGAGAACCTTGGCGGCAGCCACGGGATCAGCGGAGATGCTGTAGATCAGCGGGCCGGTCATTTGATCGGCCAGCGCTGCGAAGGACGTATCAGCCACGGCACGACGGGCCAGGGTGTTCTTCAGCACGCGCAGGTAAACGCCGGCATCACGGGCTTTGGCGCGCAGGACGGTGAGATTGCCCACCTCGATACCTGCGTACTCAGCCACGACGATGGTCTGGGCGTTCGCTACTTGTGCCGACACCTCGGCCACTACGGCCTTCTTGTCGTCGAGATTCAGACTCAAGGTCTTTCCTCCTATCAAGTCAACACGCGATGAAAACTTCATCGCACCTACGGCGACCTGGATCAGGAGCTTTACCTTTCGTTGGCACGAAAAGCGGAAAATCCTGTCTGGGGCACCGTCTACGCAGGTTTTCGGTGATTAAGCTGTCTTGCCGGAGCCGGACTGCACCTGCGGTCTTTGACGATCCGGCCGGCTACCTTGCGGTGACCAGCCGTCCCAAAGTTCTTATTGCTGCTGCGCGGCGGCAGTAGCGGGTTCCACGCGGACTCCGGCGCCCATGGTGGACGACACGGCAACCTTGCGGAGATACACACCCTTGGAAGCGGCGGGCTTGGCCTTGACCAGCGCGTCGATCAGGGCGTTCACGTTCTGTTGCAGCGCTTCCACGGAGAAAGAAGCACGGCCCACGGTGGCGTGGATCAGACCGGCCTTGTCGGTACGGTATTGAACCTGACCGGCCTTGGCGTTCTTGACGGCGGTGGTCACGTCCATGGTCACGGTGCCGACCTTCGGGTTCGGCATCAGGCCACGGGGACCGAGGATCTGGCCGAGGGCGCCGACGACACGCATGGCGTCCGGCGTGGCGATGCACAGATCGAAGTCGATGGTACCGCCCTTCACCTGTTCGGCGAGATCGTCGAAACCAACCACATCTGCGCCAGCCGCACGGGCGGCTTCAGCCTTGTCGCCTTGGGCAAACACGGCGACACGGACGGTCTTGCCGGTGCCGGCGGGCAGCACCACGGAGCCACGAACCAGTTGGTCGGACTTCTTGGCATCAACGCCGAGGTTCACAGCGATATCGACGGACTCGTCGAACTTGGCAGTTGCGTTTTCCTTGACCAGGGTCAGGGCTTCGGTCAGCGGGTAGGTCTTGTTACGATCAACCTTGGCACGCAGGGCCAGAACGCGCTTGGACAACTTTGCCATGTTAGAGGCCCTCCACGGTGATGCCCATGCTGCGAGCAGAGCCAGCGATGGTACGGATAGCGGCTTCGACGTCAGCAGCGGTAAGATCCTTGACCTTGACCTTGGCGATCTCTTCACACTGGGCCTTGGTGATCTTGCCGACCTTGTCGGTATGGGGCTTCGGAGAGCCCTTCTGGATACCGGCGGCCTTCTTGATCAGGATCGTGGCCGGGGGAGACTTCATCACGAAGGTGAAGCTCTTGTCCGCGAACGCGGTAATCACGACAGGGATCGGCAGGCCCGGCTCAATACCTTGGGTCTGGGCGTTGAAGGCCTTACAGAACTCCATGATATTGAGGCCGCGCTGACCGAGAGCGGGACCGATCGGGGGGCTGGGGTTGGCTTTGCCTGCAGGAACCTGCAGCTTGATGTAGCCAATAATTTTCTTTGCCATTCGGCAACTCCTTATTGAGTACTAACGCGCGGGAAATCCGCGCTCCTCTGCCCTTGCGGGCTCAAAACAGGGCGCCGCAGCGCCCTAGCGGAGTCAGGTCTTTTCGACCTGACTGAAGTCCAGTTCGACCGGCGTTGCGCGACCAAAGATGGTCACCGACACGCGGATCTTGCTCTTTTCGTAATTGACTTCTTCGACGGAGCCATTGAAATCGGTGAACGGGCCTTCCTTCACACGGACCATTTCACCCACCTCGAACAGCACCTTCGGACGCGGCTTGTCGACGCCATCACGCATCTGCTGCATGATCTTCTCGACTTCCTTTTCGGAAATCGGGGTCGGCTTGTTGGCCGTGCCACCGACAAAACCAGTGACTTTCGGCGTCGACTTGATCAGGTGCCAGCTGTCGTCATTCATCTCCATTTCAACCAGCACGTAGCCGGGAAAGAACTTGCGTTCGGAGATGCTCTTCTGGCCATTCCGCATTTCCACGACCTCTTCGACGGGAACGAGAATCTGACCAAAGAAATCCTGCATGCCTGCGCGAGCAATACGCTCGACGAGCGCCCGCTGCACCGACTTCTCAAAGCCGGAATAGGCGTGTACTACGTACCAACGCTTGCTCATGATTTTTTCCAACCCAGGATCAGGTCATAAAGGGTCCACTCGAGGGTTTTGTCGGTCACCCACAAAAAAACCGCCATGATCACCACAAAAGCGAAAACGATCCCTGTAGTCTGGAACGTCTCCTTGCGGGAGGGCCAGGCAACCTTCTTGGTTTCCGCCACCGTTTCGTTGGCAAAAACGGCAAAACGCTGCCCAGGCTCGGTCTTCCAAGCCACAGCAGCGCAAAGCGCAATACCCGCGAGCACCGAAAGGACGCGCAGAACCATCGCCTGCTCGGAGAGCAGATAGAAGCCCACAACGCCGGCTACCAGTAGAACCAGTGCCAGCGCGAACTTGATTTTGTCGGCCATTGAAACTTGCGTCCGAATTAACTATGGCAGGGGCAGAGGGAATCGAACCCCCAACCTTCGGTTTTGGAGACCGACGCTCTGCCAGTTGAGCTATACCCCTGCAGCAGAGACTACGAAGAACCCCGCGGGGAGCAGGGCCCTTCGAGTACAACTATCGAGTCTTACTCGATAACCTTGGCAACCACACCGGCGCCGACGGTACGACCGCCTTCACGGATGGCGAAACGCAAACCCTCTTCCATGGCGATCGGAGCGATCAGCTTGACGGTCATGGAGATGTTATCACCCGGCATGACCATCTCGGTGCCTTCCGGCAGAGAAATGGAACCGGTCACGTCCGTGGTACGGAAGTAGAACTGCGGACGGTAGTTGTTGAAGAACGGGGTGTGACGGCCGCCCTCTTCCTTCGACAGCACATACACTTCACCGGTGAAGTGGGTGTGCGGCTTGATGGAACCCGGCTTGCACAGCACTTGGCCGCGCTCGACATCTTCACGCTTGGTGCCGCGCAGCAGCACGCCAACGTTGTCACCAGCCTGACCCTGATCCAGCAGCTTGCGGAACATTTCCACGCCGGTGCAGGTGGTCTTGACGGTCGGCTTGATACCAACGATCTCGATTTCTTCACCAACCTTGACGATGCCGCGCTCGACACGACCGGTCACCACGGTGCCACGACCAGAGATGGAGAACACGTCTTCGATCGGCAGCAGGAACGGCAGATCGATGGCACGTTCCGGGGTCGGGATGTAGGAATCCAGAGCATCAGCCAGACGGAAGATGGAGGGCTCGCCGATGTCGGACTGATCGCCTTCCAGCGCCTTCAGGGCGGAACCCTTGACGATAGGCACGTCGTCGCCCGGGAAGTCGTACTTGGACAGCAGCTCGCGCACTTCCATTTCAACCAGCTCGAGCAGCTCTTCGTCGTCAACCATGTCGCACTTGTTCAGGTAGACGATGATGAAGGGCACACCAACCTGACGGGCCAGCAGGATGTGCTCACGAGTCTGCGGCATCGGGCCGTCAGCAGCGGAACACACCAGGATCGCGCCGTCCATCTGGGCAGCGCCGGTAATCATGTTCTTCACGTAGTCAGCGTGACCCGGACAGTCAACGTGAGCATAGTGACGGGTCTCGGTTTCGTATTCAACGTGCGCGGTGTTGATGGTGATACCACGAGCCTTTTCTTCCGGCGCCGCATCGATCTGGTCGTAGGCCTTCGCCTCGCCACCGAACTTGCGCGACAGAACGGTCGTGATCGCAGCAGTCAGCGTGGTCTTGCCATGGTCAACGTGACCAATCGTACCAACGTTCACGTGCGGCTTTTTCCGCTCGAACTTTTCCTTTGCCATGTCATCAACTCCGCAAAAAAATCAGAAAACCGGGTACTCACCCTGAGCTGCCGCACCAAACCGTGGTGCCCATGGGCAGGATTGAACTGCCGACCTCTCCCTTACCAAGGGAGTGCTCTGCCACTGAGCTACATGGGCCTCTCACACTCAACCTGGAGCGGGTGAAGGGAATCGAACCCTCGTCATAAGCTTGGAAGGCTTCTGCTCTACCATTGAGCTACACCCGCTTTACAACGTACGACTCACATTCACCACTCACAACACCGCAACCCGCGGGCGGAGCTAACAGCAAGACTGTTGGTGGAGGGGGAAGGATTCGAACCTTCGAAGGCAGTGCCGTCAGATTTACAGTCTGATCCCTTTGACCGCTCGGGAACCCCTCCAAACGAGACGCGCATTATAGGCAGGCATAAAATGGCTGTCAAACACTATTTGCGTTTTTTGTGGAATGCCCCCTGTTGTAGTGAAATGGGGCGTCCAACAGGAAGAAAGCGCACCCGCCATGAATGATCAGGATGCACTCGTTACTGCCGTTCTCGCCAGCGGCGTCGTTCTGCCGAACCCCGGCGCGGGTTTTCTGCGCCTGCAAGCTGCAGCAGCAGACGAAGACGCGGGGCCCCGTGAGCTCGCGGCCGCGGTGATTCAGGATCCCGCGCTTACCGGCGCCCTGATGCGCGTGGCCAACTCGCCCGTATTTCGGCCACGCAACGCCCCCCGCTCGGCCCTAGAGGCGATCACCATGCTGGGCCGGACACGCACCCTCGCCACCGCCGCCAGCACCACCATGCGCGGCCACTGCGCAGGTCTGGATGCGATGGCCATTGAAGCCCTGTGGCAAGCGAGCGCCTGTGCCGCGGATTTCAGTTATCTCTTCTGCCGTGGCACGGAACACCGGGCCTGGGCGGATACCACCTACCTTACCGCCCTGATGCAGGACTCCGGCGTCGCCGTGCTACTGCGCCGGGCGCCCGAACACGCTCATCTGCTACGCCACAGCGGACCGGCGCTGGAAGCCGCCACCCGCGCAGTGGATGCCTTGACGGGCTGCGACCACGCCGCTGCGGGATTCCTCGTCGCGCGGAACTGGAAGCTGCCAGACGTGGTCTGCGAGGCGATCCGCTGCCACCACGATCCGCACCTGACCGCACGACTGGCAGACACCCCACGCCGGATCACGCTGATGCTGGCTGTCGGCCGCCGCTTGCGCGACGGGCCATCACCAGACTGGACCGACTGGGCGGAACCGGTGGAGGAAGAATTCGGCGTCGACGAAATCGGCCTGGATCGCCTGCTCGCCGAATTCGCCGCCCGCAACTGAAGCGTAGATTACTGGCGGGAAGTGCCCGCCAGCAGGGCGCCAGCGGCAACGAAGATGCTACCGAAGACCCGGTTGGCGAGCAGTCCCCGCCGCGGGCTGGCCAGCACGCCGCGGAAACGGCTCGCCAGCAACGCGTAACATGACATCACCGCCGTATCGAGACTGCACATGGTCAGCGCGATCACTGCAAACTGGGGCAGCTGCGGCGCCTGCGGATCGATGAATTGCGGCACCAACGCAGCGATGAAGACAATCGCCTTCGGATTGCCGAGATTGACCAGGATACCCTGGCGGTAGAACCCGCGATTCACATCCGTCCCCGCCTCGCCGATGGCGAGGGGCTCGCGCCAGCGCTGAATCCCCAGCCACACCAGGTAAGCCGCGCCGGTCAACTTTATGACAAGGAAGGCCAGTTCGGACGCCGCCAGCACCGCCCCCAGGCCGAGCCCCACCAGCGCCAGCTGAAGCAGCAGCGCCGTCTGCAAACCAAGGATTGCCTTCAACGCGTGGCGATAACCCAGGCGGACCCCGACGCTCATGCTCAGCACGGCCCCCGGCCCCGGGGACAGGGCCACCACCAGCGTCGTCAGGAAGAAACCCAGCCACAGATGCAAAGCCATATCAATCTCCACTCAACCTGCGTCATCACCGAGACGGAAGCGCACCGGCACCACCACGGTATCCTCGATCGGCTCACCGCCACGCTTGGCCGGCACGAACTTCCAGTGCCACACGGCCGTCGTCGCCGCCTCGTCGAGGCTTTCATGCCCGGAACTCTCGCGCACCCTGACCGCCGTCGGGATGCCATCAACGGACACCCGCACATCGAGACGGACAATGCCTTCCAGGCCACGGCGCCGGGCCATCATCGGATAGGCGGGCTTCGGATTGTGCAGGTAGCCGGCACCGAAGCCCGGCGGTGAATACGTCGGCGCCGACACGGCCCCCATGCTCCCCGCCGCCCCGGCACTGCTCGTACTGGGCGTCGGCGCCCCCCCCTGGACGGCCGCCACCGGCGACGCGGTGGATGCCCCACTGATCACCGGCGCGGCGGGCCGCTCGGCCGGCGCCTCGCTCACCAACCTGGGCGGTGCCGATACCACCGGCACCGGCGCGGGTGCCGGCGAATGACGGACCTCCGGCCTGGGCGGCTCGGACCTGGCAACCTCAGGCCTGGACTGCCGCGGCAATGACGCCTGATGTGGAGAAACCTTCGGTTTCTCCGGAAGCGCCTCCTCCTGCACCAGACGCGCCTCAAGCACCCGCGGAGGCGTCGTGACATCGGTCGGCGCCAACCCGCCAAGCCCCAACGCCGCACAGTGCAGCGCCAGCGACGCCGCCAGCGCAGCCAGCACACCGCGATCCGTCAGCACGACGTAAGGCGCGCAAGGACGCTCGGAAAGCCCGGCCCGGCAGCTCGGGCGAGGATGGCGATGGCGGAGGATGTTTCGGTCTTCAAGAGGTACTCATCGTAGTCAATCGGTACAGCCGGCCCTGCATGATCGGCATCCGGCGGCAGTGCGTAATCTGCCGCTCCGGCCGCCGGGCGGCCTTAAGATCGATCAAGGGCGAAGGGACGGATGCTACCGAATTGTCCGCCATCGGTGGACCTGTCCCACAGCCACGGTGCCCTTCAGGCCACCGTCCGGGACGCCACGACCTGCCCGCGGGCCAGCCACAGGCCCAGCACGAAGCTGGCGAAGACCACCGCGACCACCAGGCCGCCCAGCGCCAGCTCCCTGCCCTCGCCCCAGGCCTCCAGCTCGGGCGACACCATCCGTGCCAGCCCATAGGCCGCCACAAGCAGGCTCATGCCCGCCACCGCCAGTGCCATCACCCGCGACGCGACCCTCGCCGTGCCATCGGCGCGGGCGATCAGGCGGGCGATCCACCAGCCATTGACGCCATCGGCGATCAGCATGCCGAGCATGAAGACCAGGCCCAGGCCGGCCGCCGGCAACCAGCCGCCGGCCTGCACGCCAGCCATCGCGAACAGCGCCGCCTGGCTCACCGTATCGAAGGACAACGCGAACAGCGCGCCCACCAGCGCCACTCCGCCCGGATGGGCCACCTGCCCGAGACGCCCCAGCCAGCGCCCTTTAAGGCCCACCGGATGCACCATTTCGTGCGCTTCGGCGGCGAAGACCGCACGCAAATTGAGCACGCCGAGGATGAGCAGGAAAGCGATGGAGATCCACGCCCCCGACAGCTCCAGCCACGCCGGCGCCGACCACGCCCCGGACAGCCGACTCACTACCAGCGCAATGGCCACCACCACGGCGCCATGGCCGAGAGAAAACAAGGTCCCGCAATAACGCGCCCATCCCGGGTTGGCGCGGGCATTGAAGCGCGTCAGCCCGTCGATGGTGGCGAGGTGGTCGGCATCGAAACCATGCTTGAGGCCAAGGACGAAGACCAGCAGGACGAGGGCAAGATGATCGGAAGGCAAGGCGGGCATGGGCGATTGCGGACGATCCGTATGAAGAAACTATCTTAGTTCATACAACATCCGTGCCACAGGCCTGGGCCGCGTCACCGCAAGCCCCGCCCTCCTGATGACGGCAAGCCGCCTGCCGGCTGTGCGCCCACACAGCAAGCCGACTTTCCAGCCGGCTCAGGACGTCTCCATCGTAGCCCCGCTCCCCGCCCACGGCAGACGCAGTACGAACTCCGCACCGCCGTCGGGATGATTGCCGGCACTCAGCGCACCGCCATGGCGCTCGACGATGCCGTAGCTGATCGACAGGCCCAGACCGGTTCCGCTGCCCACCGGCTTGGTGGTGAAGAAGGGGTCAAAGATGTGCGGCAGATGGCGGGCGTCGATACCGGGCCCGTTGTCATGGAAGCGCACCACCACTGCCCCGTCCTCGATCACCCCGTCGATCTGCAGGCGCGCCGAATCCTGGCCGGCGGTGGCATCACCGGCGTTCTGCACCAGATTCATCACCACCTGCTGCATCTGCCCCGACGAGCCAATCACCGGCAACTCGGCCGGCAGGCGGACGTCCACAACAAAACGCTCCGGTGCCGCCTTGCACACCCAGTTCACCGAGCGGCCGATCACCGCCACCAGATCGAAACGACTGCTCTCCTCCCGGTCCAACGCGGAGAAGCGCTTCAGGCCATCGACGATGTCGCGGGTCCGTTCGGCCCCTTCGATGGTGCCTTCGATCAGCGGATTCAGATCTCCGAGGATACGGTCGATACGCAGGCGCTGGCGCAGCTCGCCCAGGACTTCCGGCTGCTCACAGGCATGCACCGCCGCCAGGTATTCCGCCAGACGCTCTGCATAACGCTTGAGCGCGTGGGTGTTGCCAAGGATGAAGCTGATCGGGTTGTTGAGCTCGTGGGCGACGCCGGCCACCAGGCGGCCGAGGGAAGCCATCTTCTCCGAGTGCAGCAGCTGCTGCTGGGTCCGCTTGAGATCGTCGTGGGCCTGGCGCAGCGCCGAATAGGCCTTGCGCAGCTCCCCCACCGGCCGCCCTGTGATCACCATCCCCAGCGACTTGCCCACCGAGGAATAGCGCGGCGTACAGTTGACGGAAACCGGCACCGCGCTGCCGTCGGCAGCCCGCAAGGCCAACTCGCAATCGTGGATGGGCGCATCGCCGCGCAGCGCGAACCAGCCACGCGCCACCTCGACGGCCGCCGGATCGGCCAGCAGCTCGAAGAACGGCATGCCGCGCAGGGCGTCCGAGACCCGCCCGGTGAAGGCCTCCAGCGAACGGTTCACCTCCTCGATGCGGCCGCGCCGGTCGCACACCACCAGGATGTCGGAGATCGAGGTCAGCACCGACAGGATGAAGCCCTGGCTCTCCTCCAGCTTGGCGTTCTTCTCCTCGAGAGCGACCTCGTACTGCAACAGGTCGGAATAGACTTCATCCATCTTCTGGATCACGTCGATCCAGGCGCCCTCTCCCACGCCTTCCGGCGCCGCAGCCAGCAAGGCGGAGGAATCCGGCAGGCGACGCTCACCGTCGGCCATGCTCAGCTCCGCGGCCGATAGTGGCCATGGGGATGGGCGCGGCCATCGGCATGGGGATGGCTGTGGCTCTGCGCACCGAACTCCGCCGTCACCAGGTTCAGCGCACCGTGGCGGATGCCCGGCTTGGCAATCAGCGCGTCGGCAAAGGCCCGCACCTCCGCCGTCGGCCCGCGCAGGATCACGCTCTCCATACAGTTGTCGTGATCCAGGTGGGCATGCAGCGTCGCCACGCACAGGTCGTGGTGCTCGTGCTGGTCGTGGGTGACGCGCTCCGCCAGCTCCCGTTCGTGGTGGTTATAGACGTAGGACAGGTTGGCGATGCAATGCCCCGCCTCTTCCCGCGCCAGCCGGTTGCTCTCCAGCTGGGCACGCAGGATGTCGCGCACCGCCTCCGAACGGTTGGAGTAGCCACGGGCGGCGATCAGCGTATCGAACTCGCGGGCCAGGTCTTCGTCGAGGGAGATGGTGAAACGTTCCACGGGGCGCTCCAGGCAAGGTCAGGCGAAGCATTCTGCCTCTCGTCCCGGCGCGCCGCAATCGACGCCCCATACGCTTCGTTGCACTGCGATAATCGAATGACAGACCTATCGCCCCCTAAGGACATCCCATGGCCCGCATCCAGATCGAACTGCCCGGGCAGTTCCTTTTCTCGACCGACATCCCGATCTACATCACCCACATAAACAAGGCCCAGCACCTGGACAACGCCGCTCTCATCGGGCTGCTGTCGGAGGCACGGGTGCGCTTCTTCCGCTCCTTCGGCTATGACGAGCTGGATGTGGAAGGAGTCGGCATCGTGGTCGCCGATGCCGCATTGCAATACAAGTCCGAAGCCTTCCACGGCGAGACCCTGGCGTTCTCGATGACCCCCGCCGATTTCAACAAGTACGGCTTCGACCTCATGTGGATGGCCGCCGACAAGGCCAGCGGCCGCGAAGTGGCCCGCGGCAAGATGGGCATCCTGTTCTTCGACTATGCCGCCCGGCGCGCCGCCCTCATTCCGCCAGCCTTCAGGGCGAAAATCAGCGCACTGGACTGAAGGAAAGCCGACTCGCCCCCCTCCACGACAGGCTGCCCGGTGGCTTTGCGACAACGGTGTCCCGCCAGCCCGGCAGAGACACCGTTTTGCACTGCGGAACGGAACTTGCTGCTCTTCCGTCATACCTGCCTCCGCATTGCTCGCCCGAGTCGTGTCCGGCCCGTATGAGCCCAAGGAGACTCCATGAGCAATCAGGACTGGCGTGACTGCTGGCGACGCAACGACATTGACTTCCACCAGGTGGATGGCAATCCCCTGCTGCAACGCATCTGGCCGAACCTGGAACTGGCACCTGACTGCCGCATCCTGGTGCCCCTGTGCGGCAAGAGCCGTGACCTGCAGTGGCTGGCAGAACAGGGCCACCACGTAATGGGTGTGGAATTGAGCCCTATCGCCATAACGGCCTTTTTCCGGGAAAGCGGCCTGACGCCACAACGCACACGAAAAGGTCGCTTCACCGTATGGCGACATGGCCCCATCACCATTCTCGAAGGAGATCTTTTCGATCTCACTCCCGCCCATGTGGCCGATGTGAGCGTCGTGTACGACCGCAGCTCGCTCACGGCACTACCCGAGGCCCGCCGACGCGACTACGCCCGCCACATGATCCGCATCCTGCCCGCCCACAGCCGCACCCTTCTCATAACAATGGAATCACCGGAAGGTGACCAGCCCCCGCCGCCCTACCAGATCGACGCGGAAATCAGCAGCCTCTACGGCGGAGCCTGCGATGTCACCCTCGTCCACGGCGAAACCGTGCTGGAGGACGATTTCGAGCGCCCCGGCGGACCACCGCTGGCAATGGAGGCCAAGGTCTACCTGCTGGCACCGCTGGCCTGAACCGCTCAGACATTCACATCCACCTGCTGCATCGTCCCCACGCGGCCGTCCTCGGCCACGTAGACACCGGTGCTGCGCACAGCCCCCAGCGCGGCGCCGTCCTTCAGCGTGAACGGGGTCGCCGTCCGCCCCAGGTACAGCGCACCGACACCGGCATCGCGCAGGGAGCGCACGCTGCCGCCACCCGCGGCATCGGGCGTCCACACGCCAAGGCGGTCGAACACCGCGTCGGCCTCGTCGATCCAGCCACTGGCATCACTGTCGTACTTGGCGAGGTCGGCAAAACCGTCACCGCTGGCTGGCCCGAAAAGCTGCTTACCCGAAGCCACCTTCCCACTATCCACCGCGTCAAGCACCAGAAAGCCGCTGCCCTGGCCAAGCAGCGGCATGTCCACCTGCCGGCCGTCGCCCATCAGGTCGAAGCTGAAACGCTGGCTAGTGAGGCTAGCCGCCTGGCCGTCGAAGTTGATCACCAGCGGATCCTTGCTCACCGCATTGCCAGCCCGCAGGCTCACGCTGCTGGTCGTCGTTTCGCTGCGCGCCATCGACAGCGCAACGTTGAAATCGATGCGCTGGCCGTCTGCGGTCTGGATTGTACCGCTCGCCTCGAAATGGGCTTCCTCCGACTCGGTACGGGTTTCCGTGCGGTCGTAGGCGATACCGAATTCGGGTGCCGAAGCCTGCGCCGCAGCCGATGAGACTGCCGTCGCCGTTTGCTGCGCAGTGCTCAGCCCATCGACCGACATCAGGCGGATTCGCTGGCCGGTCAGTTGCTCGATGATGGTCTTGAGCAACGCCAGCTTGGGATCGTTCTTCGTCCCATCGTCGTCACCCGACTTGGCAACCGTGGCCGAAGCCTGGGCCTGTTCCTGGCGGAGGGCTTGGCGGGCCGCCTGGGACACCACCACGCTGCGCGCCAGGCGGCTCTGCCCGGCCGTATCCGGCCGGCGCCCACCCCATGCCGACAGACGCTCATCTACCGCCAGCGTGGCCTGGCTGCGATGGCTGGCTTGCATTTCCATGCTCGATGCGGCGATTTTCATGGCGAACCTCAGTACAGACGTGAAGATGCCCTGCTCTACGGCGTTCTGCCCGACAACTTTACCGCCGCATGAGGGGCCGACAGGCTTTCATGGCCTTCCGCCTGCGGTGGTAATCTGCGCTTACAGAGTCCTGTCGAAGCGCTTACGAAGGGGCTCTAAGATAAAAAACAGGAACCTTCGCCCTTACCCTGACCCGGCCCACCCCGGGAGCCCATCATGCCCGCCATCGCCCGTCTGCTCCGCCCCTTTGCCCTCGCGGCCGTTCTTGTCCCTGCCGCCGCCCAGGCCCAGACCGTGTTGATCGCGGAACCGGTCCAGCTGTTCGCAGGCCCGGCCCCCGATTACCCCATCCTGATGACGCTGGCTCCAGGCATGGAGGCCCGCCTTTTCGGCTGCCTGTCGGACTACCAGTGGTGCGACGTACAGTTGTCCTTCGGGGCCCGCGGCTGGGTCTTCGCCGGCAGCCTGTACTACCCGTGGGGGGGCAGCAGCGTACCGATCCTGCAGTACGGACCGACACTCGGCATCCCGCTGATCAGCTTCTACATCAGCGACTACTGGGGCGCCCATTACCGCCGCCAGCCCTGGTACGGCGACCGCGACCGCTGGCGTGACCGCCCCCCCCCGGCCGCGCCCGTCATGCATCCGCCGCGGGCCATGCCGCCTCCGGGAGGCTGGAGCCAGCCCTACCCGGCACCGCGCTTCGACCATGATCGGGAGCGCGAGAGGGAACGGGACAGGGGCTGGGAACACGAACAAGGGCGCCGCGAGGCCGAGCGTGGGCGCGAACGTGAAGGCGACAGGGAACGCAACCGGCCGCCGCGCCAGGAGGCCATTCCCCAGCAACAGCAGCAGCCCCCGCGCAACGCCATGCCGGCCCAGACCCCCGGCTGGAACGGCGGCGGCATGCAGAACGCACAGCCCCGCCCGGAACACGCAGCACCGCCTCGCCAGGAGCCGCCGCGGGCCTTCACTCCGCCCCCTGCCCGCCCCGAGCCGCAGCGCGAAGCACAACCGCCACGCCAGGAGCGCGGCACCGGCCACGACCGTGGCCCGCAGCATCAGGAAGGGCCGCGGGAAGAACGCCAGGGGAACCGCTAAGCCGCTCCTCCGCCCTTGTTCAGTGGACCGTGCAGACCATGCAGGGATCGAAGCTACGCACCACGTGCTGCACCAGCAAGGGCTGGTCTTCCGGCAGGCCGACCAGGGCCTGCTCCAGCGCCCCGGGAATATCGGCGGCGTCCCGCGGCGAAAAGTTCCAGGTCGTCGGCGCGATGATCTGGTAACGGCTGATATGCCCGCCGCGCAGCGTGACCCAGTGCCCCAGGGCACCACGGGCCGCCTCCACCAGACCGACGCCGCGCCCGTCGCCGGGCAACGCCACCTGGGCGCAGAACGGGCTGTTGTCCACATCGCGCAGCCAGTTCTCCATCGCCGGCACCACGATGGCCAGCTCCAGCAGACGCGCCACCACCCGGCTGAACACATTGCCGCCGCCCTGGGCCACCAGCTCGCGGATCAACGGATGGCCGGCGACGACCTGGCGGGCCAGCGCGCCGCATTCCACCACCTGCTGCTGCCAGCGCGGCGCCTTGCACCACGTGTAGGCCCCCGGCTTGTCCTCCAGCGGCCGCGTCTCGCCTTCCGACGGATGGCGCGGCGGCTCGTCCTCCAGCCAGGCATGGCTGACGTCCTCCAGCACGTCTCCGGGCAGGAAGGGCTGCAGCGCCCCCGCCGGCAGATCCAGCACGCCGCGCGGAAACAGCCAGCCACCGCCGGCTTTCGGATAGGCGCCGTAACTCAAGAAGCGGTCCGTGCCCCGACCGTAGCGCGCCAGCTGCAGATCCTCAGCAATCTCCAGGAACAGGCGGAAATCGCTGGCCTCCGCCGGCCGGCTGTCCATCCAGCGATGCAGCGCAACCTGTGAATCGAGGGCCGCGATGGCCTCCAGCCTGTCGCCAAACAGCTGCCGCTCCAGCCAGCCGCGGAATTCACGCAGCGCTGCAAAGACCCGCAGGCGCTCGGCCGCCTGGGGTGCCCGCGCCACGCCACCCGGCTGCAGCGTCAGCGAGTGGGGCCACTTGCCTGCGAGCAGGCCCATGATCTGCAGGAAGCCCGCCCGCGCCGGCAGTGCGTCGCGCGTCGCCGTTCCGCTGACAGCCTTGAAGCGCGCCTCGGCGGCCGGGAACCAGGCCCGCGCCCGGTAGGCCTCGCGGGCGAAATCCGGCATGAAGAACAGGTAGAAATGAGTGAAATGATCGGCCAGGTTCTCGGCGGCGAGGATCAGGTTGCTCATCCGGCGACCGTTGGGCGTAGGCTGCACCCCGGCCAGGTCGGCCAGCGCGGCGGCGGCGGCGGCCGATTGGGATACCGAACAGATGCCGCAGATACGCGGCACGATCACCAGCGCATCCAGCGCCTCGCGGCCGACCAGGATCTGCTCGAAACCGCGGAACAGCGGTGAATTGACGTAGGCCGCAGCAACCCGCCCGTTCTCCATCTCCAGGCTGACCTCCAGGTCGCCCTCGACGCGGTTGAAAGGCCCCACCGTCACCCGGCTCACGGACACGCTCCGGCAACGCCCGTAACGGTTTCGGAATGGAGCGGCAAAGACGGGCAACAACGGAACATGGCGGTCGGAACGGGAGCTGATCTCGACCGAAGGATACAACGCCGCCCCGGCTAGCTCCCGATCCGCACGCCAAAACGGCGCAGACCGGCCCAGCCGGCCAGCCCCAGCCCGAGGACGCTGGCCAGCACTGGAGCGACCCAGGCGGTATCCAGCGTCCACGCCTCCACCAGCCATGGCGCCAGTACCATGGACGCGGCGCCGGCCGCAAACGCCGAGCCGACCACTATCGCCAGCGTATCCCGGCGCAGCCTCACGTGCTCCGCCTTCAGGCCCGCCAGCAGGCAGGCGTGCTCCGCCTCCAGCGCGGCCTGCCGGGCCGCCAGGTCGGCCGCCGCATCCTGCAGCATCGCGGCCATCAACTGCTGGCGGAAACCGTCGGGCAGCGCCGGCGGCGTCAGCACCTTGCCCAACGCGCTGTCCAGCATCTGCAGCGCACGGGCTTCGGCGCTATCGGGATTCGTCTTGTCCATGCGTCTTCCTTCCTACAGCCACAACCCAGCATCGTCCAGCCCGCGGCGCTGGAACTCGGCGAGCAGCAGCTTGCGCGCCCGATACAGGTGGGTCTTCACGGTACCGTCGGGCAAACCCAGCATCTGCGCCACTTCGGCCACCGAGCGGTCCTCGTAGTAGAACAGCGTCAGGCAGCTGCGGTACGCCACCGGCAGCGCATCCACCAGGCGGGCGAGCAAGGCCGCCGGCCCTTCCCCGACGATGTCCGGCGGCGCGGCCAGGGCCTCCGCCTCGGCCCACACCTCCGGCACGCTGAGGGACGCATGCTCCGGGTCGCGCCGCGCCAGCAGGGACAGGCAGCGGTTGCGGGCGATAGCGTACAGCCAGGTGGACGGAGCGGCGCTGCGGCGATCGTAAGTCCCCAGCGCCCGCCACACGCGCAGGAACACGTCCTGGGCCGCATCCCGCGCCTGCGCCTCGTCGCGCAGCAGAGCCATGCACAGGCGATGAACCTTGCGTTCGTAACGCGCCACCAGCTGCTCGAAGGCCGCGGCGCCGTCGCCCCGCTCCAGCCGCGCGACGATATCCGCATCGCGGCGGCCGGCGTCGGAATCTGGCGAGCTCAAGGAAAGGGGTGGAGTAAGGTCCATGCCGCTTGATACTTTCCGACATGCAAGCCGGTTTCAACCGGGCACGAAAAAAATCTGTAACGGCGGCGAAACCGGCCGCCTCGCGGCCAGGTATCAAGGGCATCAACCCACACAGGAATGCACACATGTCCATCGACGACTCCAGCGAACTGGTCGCCATCCTGCGCGCCGCGCTGCCCCTCACCGCCATCGTGCTCGGCATCGGCATCGCCATCCTGGGCACGGCCCTCCGCTATCGCCGGCGCATCCGCATCGCCGAGCTGGTCCACGCCGAACGCATGGCGGCCATCGCGCAGGGCATGGAACCCTCGCCGCTACCGCCGGAGCTGCTGGACGGAGGCAGCGGATGCCGCCGCAGCCGGACTTCCGACGACTACCTGCGGCGCGGAGTGCTGCTGCTCGCCGTCGGTATCGCGATCGCCATCGTGCTGCTGGTCAGCAGCCGCCATCCCGAACGGGCGGTCTGGGGGCTGGTGCCAGCGGCAATCGGCGCCGCCAATCTGCTGCTGTACAAACTGGATGCCCGGCGGCGCCAGTCCGACGACAACCTGCCCGCCACGTCACAACACCGCGACGGGCGCTCTCCTGGCTGACGCCGGCACGCCCTACTTCAAGCCGGTCTTGCGGATGGCCGGCGCCACCACCGGCGTCTCGGCCACCGCGTTGTGGCGCACCCGCGCCGGCGTGGCCGACTTGGACAGAGCCGCCAGCGCGACGAACCAAGCCTTGGGCATGTCCGACGGCAGGCCGATCGGGATGCCCGCTACCTTCGGCGTGCGGGCGAAGGCATGGCCCGGCGCTTCGAAGCCGGGCTCGGTGCAGCTGATGCACGGGTAGCCGCCGTTAGTGCACGAGCCGACTCCATTCCATGGGCGGATGTTGCAATCGGCGTGGGCCTGGGTGCCCTTGCAACCCATGTGCTCCATCATGCAGCCCAGGTCGCCGGGCTTCTCGGCGCTGGCCTTGAACTCGTAGAACTCGTTACGCGTGCAACCGTGGTGCACCAGCTGGTCCGCATAGAAGCGCGGCCGCCCGAGGGCATCCATATCGCTGGCAGCGAACTGGCCAAGGGCCAGCGCCAGCAGCGTATCCACCACCCAGTCCGGATGGGTCGGGCAGCCTGCCACATTGATCACCGGCAGGCCGGCGGCCGAGCGGTAATCAACGCCGAGCAGCCCGCCCGGATGCTGGCCGTCGTACTGCAGGCCGATCGCCCCCGCCGGGTTGTTGCCGGCGGCGGTGATCCCGCCATAGGCCGCGCAGGTGCCGATGCCCAGCGTGTAGCGGGCACGGGCCGCAAGTGCCCGCACCCAGGCGATCATCGGCCGGCCGGTGCCGGCCAGCATATGGAAGCGGCCACTGCCGTTGGGGCCGGTGAGCAGGGAGCCCTCGACGCACAACAGGTCGAGCGCCTCGCGGCCCGACTCGAAATCAGCGAGCAGCGCGTGCACCTCGTCACCGGTGGCTTCCGACAGGGACGGATGCCAGGCCAGCTCGATGCCCGCCGATGCCAGCAGGCCGGGCAGGTCCCGCGCGCCGGAGCACAGCAGCGACATCGTGCAGCCGCCGCAACCGCCGGACTGCAGCCACAGCAGCTTCATCCAAGTCTCCCGCACGACAGATGCCATAAAACGCGTGGGGGCAAGGCAAGGCGGTCAGCCACCGTGCGCCCGCATGTCATTCCCCATCCCCCGCCTTGTCGCCGCCATCCAGCCCGAAGCGGGCCAGCTTGGCACGCAGGCCGACGCGGGACAGGCCCAGCTCGTTGGCGGCGCGGGTCTTGTTCCAGCGCAGGCGGATCAGGGTCTCCTTCAGCACGCGGGCTTCGAGGGCGTCGACACGCTCCTGCAAAGTGCCGCTGAAGCCGACCGCTTCCAGGTCGCCGTTGTAGGGGCTCTCGTCCCGGCCGTCTGCGCCGGCCTGCAGCACCCGCGGCGCCAGCAGGTGGGCGCCCAGGCGCGGCTCGGCGGACAGCGCCAGCATGCGCAGGATGGCGTTCTGCAGTTCCCGCACATTGCCCGGCCAACGGTAGGCAGCCATGCAGTCCAGGGCTTCCTGGGTGAAGCCCTCGCTGTCCTTGCCGAGGGCATTGCGGCTGACCTCCAGCAGGCGCTCGGCGAGCAGCGGGATGTCCATCGGCCGTTCGCGCAGTGGCGGAACGTGCAACGGCACGATGGCCAGCCGGTAGTACAGATCCTCGCGGAAGCGCCCTTCCCGCACTTCGGTTTCCAGATCCCGGTTGGTGGCGGCGATGACCCGCACATCCACCGTCACTGGCCGCGTACTGCCCAGCGGGCGGAACTCGCCCTCCTGCAGCACGCGCAGCAGCTTGACCTGGAAAGCCGGCGAGGTCTCGCCGATCTCGTCGAGGAACAGGGTGCCGCCGTCCGCCTGCTGGAACAAGCCGATGCGATCCTCGTAGGCACCGGTGAAGGCACCGCGCTTGTAGCCGAACAGCTCGGCCTCCAGCAGCTGGTCGGGCAACGCCCCGCAGTTCTCGATGACGAAGGCCTTGTCGGCGCGGCTGCTCTGGTAGTGGAGGGCCCGCGCGATCATCTCCTTGCCGGTGCCGGATTCGCCGGAGATCAGCACCGACAGGTCGAAGGGCGCGACCTGGGCGATCAGCTCGCAGACCGGGTTGAGCGGACTGCCCGGCGCACGGGTCAGCCCGTCGAGGCCGAACTCACGCTTGACCCGCTCGTACTTCATCTCGACGCGCTTCTTCAGCACCGGCCCGGCGGTGCGCAGCTCCAGGCTGAGGCGCTGGTTCTCGGCCTGCAGGCGGTACAGCTCGGCGGCGTTGCGGATCGCCATCAGCAGGTGGTCCGGCTGCCAGGGCTTGAGCAGGTATTGGTAGATGCCCGCGTCGTTGATGCCTGCGATGATGTCTTCGGAGTCCGTGTAGCCGGAGATGATGATGCGCACCACATCCGGCCACTGCTCGCGCACGCGCTTCAGGAAGGCCACGCCGGACTCGCCGGGCATGCGCTGGTCGCACAGCAGCACCTGGACCGGTTCCCGTTCGAGGATAGTGCCGGCCTCCGCCGCCGACGAGGCGGTGAACACTTCGAATTCCTCGTCGAGGGTGCGACGCAGGGCTTCCTGGGAGCGAACTTCGTCATCCACCACCAGCACCGCCGGCAGGCGGGCGGCAGGTTTGAAAGGGGTATTCATCGGCCGACCTCCCGGTGGCGGGCGAGGTGGCGGGGGGTCCAGGACTGGGGGCTCTTCATCACGAAATGGTAGCGTGCGCCGTGGTAGCTGGGGTCGAAGCCGTAGAAATTGCGGCGCATGTGGGCGAGTTCCTCGTCGCGGTAGGCGGCCAGCGGCTTGGCGGCCTCATCGGCGGCGCGGCGGGCCTGTTTGGCGGCGAGGCGCTCGGCGTAGTCCGGCGCGTCGGCCAGCGCGGTGGCGCGGGCCAGCACCTCGGCCTCGAAGGCCGGCCGGTCGGCGCCGAAGCAGGCGTCAATCAAACCGCAATCCACCGCCCGCGGCGCGCCGAGGGGCAGGCGTGCGGCCATGATCGCGCGGGCACCGTCCGCCCCCACCCGCCGCGGCAGCAGGTAGGTCCAGTATTCCGAGCCGTACAGGTTGCCCATGTTCTTGTAGTGCGGGTTGAGGATCACCCCCTCCCGCGCCCAGACATGGTCGGCGGCCAGCGCCAGGAAACAGCCGCCGGCGCCAGCATTGCCGCGCAGGGCCGCCACCGTCAGGCGGTCGGTGAGCTGCAGGATGGCGAGGCACACGTCGTCCATCGCGTTGATGTTGTCCCACGACGCATCGGCCGCCGAACCGCCGTCCAGCTGCACGGCCTCGATGCGGTTCAGGTGGATGCCGTTGGACCAGAAGTCCGCCCCGCCCTCCAGCACCAGCACGCGGGTCGGCCGGCTGCGGGCGAAGTCGATGGCGGCGGTCAGGCGCCGGCACTGGTCGGTGGCCATCGCGCCGTTGTAGAAATCGAAGCTCAGCACGCCGACCGCCCCATCCGCCTCCTCCCGGTAGCGCAGCTCGGCGCCGTCGTCGGTGGCATCGCGCCACAGTTCGCTTGGCCGCTCGGGCAGGCCGGCGGCCTCGGCGGAGAAGGCGACGGTGGCCGCCAGCTTGATCGCGTCCGGCCGGTCGCCGCGCTTCACGTGGCCGATCCACACCGCCCCGTCCACCGTGGCGCGCAGCACCGCGCCGTCCCGCCGGGCCAGCAATGCACCGGGCGTGGCGTCGGGTTCAAAGGACGCCGGATGGGCGTCGAACAGATGGCAGGGCACGCCGAACAGGCTGTCCGCCACGCCGGGGAAACCGTCCGCCGCACGCAGGTGGGCGAGGATCTGCGCGGTGCCGTCGCGCTGCCAGTCGATGCTACGGTCGGCCTGGCGCATCTGCGGCTGCAGGTGGCCCAACACATCGGCATCGCCGGGCTGCACACGGCGCGGCTGCCAGCGGCCGGCGCGCCAGCCTTCCACGCGGTCAAGGGCTTCCAGCACGGCGGCCAGCGCCGCTTCGGTGACCTCGTTGCGGTACAGGCTGGACTTCTTCGCCGCCCGCATCGGGAAGGTCGCACTGGCCCACACCGGGCCGGCGTCCATCTCCGCCTCGGCCTGCAGCACGGTGACGCCCCACTCCGCCGCACCGGACTGGATCGCCCAGTCCAGCGCCGACGGCCCGCGGTCGCCGACGATGCCGGGATGGACGATCAGGCACAGCTGGCGGGACCACAAGGATTCGGGAATCGCGCGCTTGAGGAAGGGCGCCAGCAGCACGTCCGGCTGGAACAGCGCGACCGCCTCCGTGGTGACCGAGTCGGCGATGTCGAACTCCACCGACAGCGTGTGGCCGCGGACCGCCAGCGCCTCGAAGAGGCGCTGGGTCAGGCTGTTGAAACTATGGGTCAGCAGCAGGATGCGCACGATTTACAGCACGGCCTCGAAGCCCTCGAACTGTGGCGGCCCCAGGTAGATGTCGCGGCTCGTGCCGGCGCCGGCGTGGGCCTTGCGGAAGGCCTCGGAGCGGGTCCACGCCTCGAAGGCGGCTGCCGACTCCCACACCGAATGGGACGCGAACAGCGTGAACTCCGGCGTCGTCGCGCCCTGCAGCAGGTGGAACTCCTTGAAGCCCGGCACCTCGTCCAGGTGCGATTCGCGCTGCTTCCAGATGTCGATGAACTCGGCCTCGCGGCCTGGGGCGATGCGGAAACGGTTCATGGCGATGTACATGGTCGGTCTCTCCTGAGGGGGTTAGCAAATCCGCGGCAGCTGTTCGCCGGCCAGCCAGTCCACCATACGGCGGCCGCCGAAGGCGGTCTTCATCTGCACGAAGCGGTGGTCGTCGGCAATCACCTCGCCGACCTTCGCCGCCCGCGCGCCGAGGGGATGGGCGCGCAGCGCGGCGAGCAGCGCTTCGGCCTGCTCCGCCGGGCAGACGGCGATCAGCTTGCCTTCGTTGGCAATATTGAGCGGGTCGAGGCCGAGGAACTCGCAGGCGGCCGCGACCTGCGGATCCACCGGGATAGCGGCTTCGTCAAGGACGATGCCAACCCCCGACTGCTGGGCGATCTCATTGAGGGTGGCGGCAAGGCCGCCACGGGTCGGGTCGCGCAACAGGCGCAGCTCCGGCGCAGCGTCCATCGCCACGGCGGCGAGGCCATGCAGCGCGGCGGTGTCGGAGCGAATTTCCGACTCGAAGGCCAGGTTCTCCCGCTGGGCCATGATCGCCATGCCGTGGTCGCCGAGGGTGCCGGAGACGATCACCGCGTCGCCAGGCCGTGCATTGGCGCCGGACAACTCGCGTCCGGCCGGCAGCGCGCCGATGCCGGTGGTGGTGATGAAGATGCCGTCACCCTTCCCCTTCTCGACCACCTTGGTGTCACCGGTAACCACCGGCACGCCGGCCTCCTTGGCTGCCGCCGCCATGCTCAGCACCACACGCAGCAGGTCGGCCAGCGGGAAGCCCTCTTCGAGCACGAAGCTGGCGGCCAGATACAGCGGGCGGGCGCCCATCACCGCCACGTCGTTGATGGTGCCGTGCACGCACAGGCAGCCGATGTCACCGCCGGGGAAGAACAGCGGCGACACCACGTGGGCATCGGTGGCCACCACCAGGCGCTCGCCGGGCGCCAGCGCCGGCAGCACCGCGCCGTCGTCGCCGCGGCGCAGCCATTCGTTGTCGAAGGCGCGGGCGAAGATGTCGCTGATCAGCTGGACCATCGCACGGCCACCACCGCCATGGGAAAGATCCACGCTGCCGTGGCGCAAGTCGAGGGGGCGGACGTAGGCTTTTTTCATATCAGGGCTTGAACACGAACAGGTCGGGATGGCTGCGGCGGTAGCGGCGCAGGTTGAGTATCAGCGCCGGCACCAGGGAGCGCACGCCGAAGGCCAGCGCCTCGTCCACCGTAGCGCGCTGGATGCTGTGCAGGCCGCGGGCGGCCATCGCCCAGCCGTCCCGATCGAGGGACGACAGCGCCGCCGCCGCGTCGGCGGGCAGGTTGCCGAGGGAATCGGCGATGACGATCAGGCGACGGATCGCCTCGTCGCGGGTCAGGCGCAGGGAGAACAGGGTCGCGTCATCCACCCCGTCGGTGAGGGTCAGGATCGCGTAGGCGGCATCCTCGACGATGCCGAGCAGGGCGCCGGTCAACATGGCCGGCCTCCGCGCGTGGGGAGGTCATAGGGCAGCATGGGTGTGTCGTGTCGTTCGGGGGCCGAGCGGCACGGCACGCGCAAGCGTGCCCGCCGGGTCAGCCCCGGGTCAGTTGGCTCTCGGTCAGGTGTTTGAGGGTGTCGGCCACCGCCTTGGTATGGTCGGCCGTCTCGGAAGTCTTGCCGCTGAAGGCCTGGATGTCGGTGAGCATGCCGGACAGTTTGGACACGTCGCCGGCCTGGCGTTCGATCTCCTGGGCGACGCGGCCGATCTCGCTGGCCAGCGTGGAGATGTCGCTGCCGATCTCGCCGGCGCTGGCACGGGATTTCTCGGCCAGCTTGCGCACCTCGTCGGCCACTACCGCGAAACCGCGGCCGGCCTCGCCGGCCCGGGCAGCCTCGATGGCCGCGTTGAGGGCCAGCAGGTTGGTCTGGTCGGCAATCTGCTGGATGACTTCGACAACGCCCTGGATACGGCCGCTGGCCTGAGCCAGCTTGCGCGCGCTGTCGGCACTGTCGGCAGCCTGGTTGGTCAGCTCACTCACCGTGCCACCGGCGGCGTTCACCACCTTCTCCTGCTCGTCGATGTGCGCGGACAGATCCCCCACAGAGGAGTACAGGTCGCCGGCGCAGCTCTCCAGCTGATGGGCCATCTGGTCGCGCAGGGAATGGGACGACTGCAGTGTCTGGCCGAGGCTGTTGAGGCCGTTCACCACTTGCGCGATGTTGTCGTCGAAGTTCGACGGATCAAGCTGGCTGTCGAAGGCTTCGGCCTGGTAGTCGGCGATCTGCTTGACGATGACCCGCGACAGGCCGGTCAGCTTGGCGCTCTGGCGGCGCAGGAAGAAGGCCTTGAACTCGCCGTAGTGGGCGACGAAGTTGTCCACGTAGTCGTCACGGAACGGCGCGCCTTCTGGCACGCGGAAGAAGAACACCGCGGTGAGGGTCTGGTTCAGGTTGAGGCCGAGGATCTCGCCGAAGGTCGAGAAGCCCGCCAGCTGCTTGCACGGCAGCGCGCTGCCGACGCGGGACAGCTCCTTGTCGTTGTACAGGCGGCGCAGGATGCAGTCGTTGAGGATGCCAGCCACCGGCGCGCCGGGCTTGCCGGCCATGAAGTTGCGGAAATCCTGCTCGGTGCTCTGCACCAGGCCGGTCCGGCGGACCAGCATCAGCTCTTCGCCCGGCGAGATGTCGCAATAGAAGTTCACGCGGCCGGCCCGCACGTCCACATTCACGACCGAGCGGACGAAAATCTCCTTGCCGACCTGGATCGCGAAGGAATAATCGGCCAGCTTAC
Organism: Zoogloea sp. JDB1; assembly: GCF_056724025.1. Taxonomy (NCBI): domain Bacteria; kingdom Pseudomonadati; phylum Pseudomonadota; class Betaproteobacteria; order Rhodocyclales; family Zoogloeaceae; genus Zoogloea; species Zoogloea sp. JDB1. The sequence continues at coordinate 2,009,979 of NZ_CM161496.1, read as the reverse complement.
CTTCCAGTTGGGCCGGCTCGCAGCGGAAGTGGCTGCACAGCGCGTCGATGAAGGGCACGATGCGGCCGTCGGCGGCGATCACCTGGCTGACGTAGCGCTGCTCCAGCGAAGCTCCGATGACCGGGAAGCGCGGGCCGTCCGGCACGAAGTTCTGGCTCTTCAGCACACCGAAGCGGGTGCCCTTGGCCACCTTCAGGAAGGCGATCAGCGCGTGGTTCTCCAGGCGGCGAGTGCCGTCGTGGATCCAGGTGTTCTTGAAGTCGAACTTGCCGCCGGCCGAGCCGCCGACGAACAGGCAGGGGAAGCGCCCGGAATCGTAGAGCGCCTCCATGAAGAAGGACTCGGACGCGGACAGGCCGTCGAACAGCACATAGGCCAGCGTGTCCCGGTAGTCGATGTCGATGTCGAGGCGCACCGCCTCGATGTTGCGGGCGATGCGCGCCAGGCGCTCCTTCACCGGCACCTCGGACTTGCCACGGCGCAGGTCCTCGCAGGCCAGCGGCACGGCGACCACCTGCGCGCGGGCGATCAGCGAGGCGTCGAAGCATTGCAGCACCACCCGATCCCAGTGCTCGCCGGTGTGGCAGTACAGATTATCGGTCTCGCCACACAGCTCGCCGGCAGTGGAACACAACATCACCGACACGCCCGGGAAACGGGCGGTCACGGCGCGGGCAACCTGGTCGATATCCACGTGGGGCGACACGTAGCCGCCGACGAAGGTCGGTGCGATGGCTGCGGACGCGAGGCGTTGGGCGACCTCGGAAGCGCGGCATTGCAGGGTCACCACACCCGGGGTCGGCGTCCCTCGCAGGCTTTTGAACAGGTTCATCTTGTTGTCTCCTGGCTCGGCCTCGAACGGGCCCTATGGCGGCTTATCGGCCGCAACGAGACGAGATTTAACCCTGTTTCCGGTAATAAAGCACGGCCCGCGAACGGCCTGCCAAAGCCATTGTTCCCTTTCGATACAAGGACTTGGCAAAACCGCTCCATCATGCAGCAACAACCGGGATGTCGCGGAAGCGGCCGTAGGTGTAGTGAGCCGCGCAAGCCCCTTCGGACGACACCATGCACGACCCCATCGGCGTCTCAGGTGTGCACACGGTACCGAACAGCTTGCAGTCGAGGGGCGTCTTGACGCCGCGCAGAATGGCCCCGCACTCGCAGGATTTGTGATCCGGCACCCCCTGGTAGCGCAAGCCGAAACGCGCCTCCGCGTCGAAGTCGGCGAAGCGCTCGCGGATGCGCAGCGCCGAATACGGCACCGTGCCAAGGCCACGCCATTCGAAGTCGCGGCGCAGCTCGAAGATCTCCGACACCAGGGCCTGGGCCTTCAAGTTGCCGTCCTCGCTGACGGCGCGAGAGAACTCGTTCTCGACTTCAGCCCGGCCCTCATTCACCTGGCGCACCAGCATGCGGATCGCCTGCATCACATCGAGGGGCTCGAAGCCGGCGATCACCACCGGCTTGCGGTACTCCTCGGCAAAGTGCGCATACGGTCGGCTGCCGATCACGGTGCTGACGTGGGCCGGCCCGATGAAACCGTCCAGCGGCACCGTGCCCAGTTCGCGCACCTCCGGCGATTCGAGGATCGCGGTGATCGCCGACGGCGTTAGCACATGGCAGCACAGTACGCTGAAATTCTTCAGGCCCAACTGGGCGGCCTGGCGGATCACCAGAGCGGTGGGTGGCGTGGTGGTCTCGAAGCCGATCGCGAAGAAAACCACCTGCCGCTGGGGCTCCTTCTGCGCCAGCGCCAGAGCATCCGCCGCCGAATAGATCATGCGGATGTCGGCGCCCTTGGCCCGCGCGCGCAGCATTGACAAGCCACCGGAGGCAGGCACGCGCAGGGTGTCGCCGTAGGTGCACACGGTGACGCCGCGCTCCAGCGCCAGGCCGATGGCCTGGTCGATGCGGCCGATGGGCAGCACGCACACCGGGCAGCCGGGGCCGTGGATCATGCGCACTTTGGGCGGCAACAGGTCGGCCACGCCGTAGCGGGAGATCGCGTGGGTATGCCCACCGCAGAACTCCATGAAAGCATAGCGCCGGTCCGGCCGCGCCTCGCGGGCGATGGCCTCGGCGAGGCCGCGGGCGACCTCCCCGTCGCGGAATTCGTCCACGTACTTCATGCAGATGCTGTCTCCCCGGCCACGTCGATGCCGGCTTCCTTCATCAGTGCCAGCGTGCGCTCGGCCTCCTCCGGGTCGAGGCGGGTCAGCGCGTAGCCCACGTGGACGATCACGTAATCGCCCGGCAGCACGTCGTCCACCAGTTCGAGGGAAATCGTCTTGCGCACGCCGCCCAGGTCCACCAGGGCCTGGCCGTCGGGCAGGAGTTCAACCACGCGGGTCGGAATTGCGAGACACATGAAATCAGTCCTTCCTGTTGTCGGGCAGCCCGGCTGCTCACCACACGCCCCGCGCCAGCTGCGCGCGGGCCACCCAGGCCTGGCCGAGGGCCACGCCACCGTCGCTGGGAGGCGCATGCTGGGCTTCGAAGACCTTCAGCCCGCGGGCCTGCAGGCCCGCGCGCAGACCGCTGGCGAGCAGGCGGTTGTGCAGGCAGCCGCCGGACAGCGCGACCTGGCGGATGCCGGTGGCGAGGGCCGCATTGCCTAGCCACTGGGCCAGACCGTTGACCAGCCCGGCGTGGAAGCGGGCCGCGCCGCGGGCCGCATCGTCCTCGTCGGCCAGGTGATTCAGCAGCGGATACAGATTGAGCACCGACAGGCCTACCTCCGGGCGTTCGTCGATGTAGTAGCTGCCGGGCAGCGCCCGGCAGCTACCGGAGGCCCGCGCAAGGGTTTCGAGCAGCATCGCCGCCTGGCCTTCAAAAGTCATCGTGTCGCAGATGCCGAGCAGACCGACCGCCGCATCGAACCAGCGGCCGAGGCTGGTGGTCGGCGGGCAGCGGGTGCCCTTCTGCAACATCGCCAGCACCTGCTCCACGGCCTGATCGGGGAAACGCGGACTCGCCTCAGCCCCCCGCCCCAGCGCGTGCAGCACGCCGCAGGCCATCCGCCACGGCTCCCGCGCCGCACGGTCGCCGCCGGGCAGCGGCAGCGGACTGAGGTGACCAAGGCGGCGGAACTCGGCGCCATCCACGTAGAGCAGCTCGCCGCCCCACGGCATTCCATCGGTGCCGAGGCCGACGCCGTCAGCAGCCAGGCCGAGCACCGGCCCTGCAAGGCGATGCTCGGCGCACACCGCGGCCAGATGGGCGTGATGGTGCTGGACGGCGATCGCCGGAATATCGAGGCGCTCGGCCAGGGCCAAAGCAGCCTGTGTCGAGTAGTAATCGGGATGGGCGTCGTGGGCCACCGCAGCCGGCCGCACCGACAGGATGGACTGCAGGTGTTCGGCCACCTCGTCCAGCGCCGCGCAGGCAGCCGGGTTGTCGAGGCCCCCGATGTGCTGGGACAGGAAGGCTTCGCGCCCACGGGCCAGGCACAGGGTCGCCTTGAGATGGGCGCCGAAGGCCAGCACGGCAGGGCCGTCGTCCGGCAGCGGCAGGGACAGCGGCGTGAAGCCTCGTGCGCGGCGCATGAACTGGATGCCGGCGCCGGCGGCCTCATGGGGTCCGGCGGGCAGATCCGGCCGCAGGCGCAGCACCGAGTCGTCGCAGCGCACGACGATGTCCCGGTCGTGCATCAGCAGCACGTCGGCGATGTCGGCCAGGCGCTCGAAGGCTTCGGCATTGTCCTTCACCAGCGGCTCGCCATGGGGATTGGCGCTGGTCATTACGAGGCCCAATGGCTGTGCATCGGCCAGCCACGCGGTGCCGGCCGGCCGGCCGGCGGCCTCGTGGAAGAGCAGGTATTGCAGCGGCGTGTAGGGCAGCATCACGCCGACTTCATCGAGGCCCGGTGCAATGCCCGGGAACATCCGGTCGAAGCCCGGCAGTTTTTCCAGCAGCACGATCGGCCGCTCGGGGCTCTCCAGCGCCGCGGCTTCCGCTTCCGACACGCGCGCCCAGCGCTTCATGCTGGCCAGGTTGGCGAACATCAGCGCCAGCGGCTTGTGCGGGCGGCGCTTGCGCACCCGCAAGCGTGTCACCGCATCGCCGTCCGCCGCGTCGCAGGCCAGATGGAAACCGCCCAGGCCTTTCAACGCGACGATCTCGCCGAGCTGCAGGCGGCGCAGCGCCTCGCCGACCGGATCGCGGGCCAGCGCACGGACGCCGTGGGGCTCGTAGAGGCTCAGCTGCGGGCCGCAGACCGGGCAGGCGTTGGGCTCGGCATGGAAGCGCCGGTCGCCCGGAAAGGCGTATTCGGCCTCGCAATGCAGGCACTGCGGAAAGGCCGCCATACAGGTATTGGCGCGGTCGTAGGGCAGGCTACGGGTGATCGTGTAGCGCGGGCCGCAGTTGGTGCAGTTGATGAAGGCATAGCGCCAGCGCCGGTCGTCCGGGTCGAACAGCTCGCCGAGGCAGGAGGGGCAGATCGCGGTGTCGGGGCCAATGGCGGTGGCCACCACGCCGTCGACGCTAGGCAGGATCAGGAACTCGGTGCGCGCCAAGTCCGGCGCGATCACTTCCGGTTCGATGGAGTCCACCCGCGCCAGCGGCGGCGACTCACTGGCCAAGCATTGCGTGAAGGCGTCCAGAATGGCCTCGCCGCCCTGGATCTCGATCTCCACGCCAGCGCCGTCGTTGCGCACCCAGCCGGTGAGGCCTAGCTTGCGGGCGAAGCGGTACACGAAGGGCCGGAAACCCACCCCCTGCACGACGCCGCGCACACGCAGGCGGCGGGCGACGCAGGTCGGATCGACGATCATCAGCATCGGTGCGTCACCCTTTGGCAGCGAGCCGGGCTTCCAGCTCGGCGATGCGCGCGCGTAGCTGGTCGACGGTCTGCTGGCGCCCGGCGCGGGCCGCCTCGCGACGGGCGTCGATCCAGCCCAGCCAGTCGGCGAAGCCGGCGCCAGTGGTGGCGGAGACCTGGATCACTTCGAGCCTGGGATTGACCCGCCGCGCGAAATCGATGGCCTTCTGCACGTCGAAGCTCAGGTAAGGCAGCAGGTCGATCTTGTTCACCAGCATCAGGCGCGCGGCGGCAAACATGTCCGGATACTTGAGGGGCTTGTCCTCCCCTTCGGTCACCGACAGCACCACCACCTTGGCGGCCTCGCCCAGATCGAAGGCAGCCGGGCAGACCAGATTGCCGACGTTCTCGACGAGCAGCACGCTGTCTTCCGGCGGGCTCAGTTTTTCGAGCGCGCGGCCGACCATGTGGGCATCCAGATGGCAGCCCTTGCCGGTGTTGATCTGCAGCGCCGGCGCGCCGGTGGCGCGGATGCGCTCGGCGTCGAAGCTGGTCTGCTGGTCGCCCTCGACGACGGCGACCGGCATCTGGTTCTTCAACTCTTCGATGGTGCGCACCAGCAGCGTGGTCTTGCCGGAGCCCGGACTGGACACCAGGTTCAGCGCCAGGATGCCTCGGTCGGCCAGCCAGCCGCGGTTGCGCTCGGCGTAGCCGTCGTTCTTGGCGAGGATGTTCTGCTCGATCTTGACCATCTGCGCCTGGCTCATGCCCGGCGCGTGGGCACCGGCCGGGCCCTGGCCGTAGTGCACGCTGCCATCGCCGCGGTCGTCGATGTGCTCGCCTTCATGGACGTGATCGTGCACATGCACGGAGCCGTCGGCGTGGCGGTGCGTGTGCCCATGGGCGCCGGCCGGCACCCACTGGTAGGGGGCGTGGCTGTGCGCATGCTCGTCCGCGTGGTGATGGGCATGGCGGTGCACGGTGCCGTCGGCGTGCACGTGTTCATGCTCGTGATCGAGGGCTTCGCCCTCCAGGCGGGTTTCTCCGGTTCCGCAACCGCACACATTGCACATGTCTCAAACCACCTTCATTCGATTTCCAGTTCCTTGACCCGCATCTCGGTACCGCCGGTGGCCTGCACCTGGTAGCTGCCGCATTTCGGGCACGGATCGTACAGCGCCGCAACGGGCACCGTCTCGGCGCACTGCATGCACCAGCCGCTGCCCGGCACGCTGTCGATCTGCAACACAGCCCCGGCTGCAATGCTGTCCTGCATCACCACGTCGAAGCAGAAACGCAGGCTGTCCGGCTCCACCGACGACAGCTGGCCGATCTCCAGTACCACCGTCTTGACCTTGTGGAAGCCCTGGCTGCGCCCGGCGTCCTCGACGATCTGGCGGATCCCTTCCGCCAGCGACATTTCATGCATCCGCGATCTCCACTTCATACGGTACGCAGGGGTCGAGCAGCAATACCGCCCGCTCCACCGCCTCCTGCGCCACGGCCCGCGTCGGCAAATCGGCTGGCAGCAGCTTCACGATACCCGTTTCACTGGAGAAATTGCGATCCGTCGGCGCCTCCACGCGCCAGCCGGCAACACGCCCCCCGTCCATCCGCACCTCATGGCGCAACGCGCCGCGAGCCGTGTGGATCCACGCCTCGCCGTATCCGGCTGCGGGACGACCGCCACTCCCATGGGGATAGACGTCATCCAGCGCAAGGGATTCCAGCGCGGCGCGGAATGCCGCCAGGCGGGCTTCGAGCCCCCGGCGAACAGCCGACGCGCCATCCGCGTCCAGGCGGCTCAAACCCGGCGCCAGCAGCCCGCCGTTGCCATCGCCGCCCAGGGTTTCGTCCAGAACCCTCGCGGTCGCCACCGTCAGGGCCGAGCGGCCCTTCCCGCGCACGCTGCGCCAGGCCGCAAAGGCCGCGGTCTGCGGCGCCGCGCCGAAATGCCGCGGCCAGTCGAGCAGCAGACGCCACAGGTGTTCGTGCAGGCACTCCGCCCACAACCGCCAGCTTTCCGGCGGCTCCTCGGTGGCCCACCCGGACGCCAGCAGCGCCAGCCGCCCCGCTTCCCGCTGGGCGTGACCGCACAGGCTGAAGTACAGTGGCACGCGGGCCAGCGCCTGCTCCGGCGCCACCCCGAGGAGGGCCTGGGTGACCGGCGGCCGGACCAGGCTGAGCTGCCAGTCGTGCAGGCTTCCGGCAGTCCAGCACGCCCGCACATGCAGCCCTCCAGCCAGGGAAGCATTCGTCACGGTTGGCCCTCCCGCCTCAAGCCGCCGACACGCGGCCGCGCCCGAACAGCCAACGCCGACGCGACACGGGCTCGGCCGCCGGCGCCTCCATGGAGGCATCCAGCGGTGGACGCAGCAAGGCCAGCAAGGCCGCCTGGGCCGTCGCGCAGGCGGCCTCCATCGAATCGAACTCCAGCGCCGGCGAGAACAGCGAGCACACCTGGAAGGGTCCGAAGCCGACATCCTCGGCGTGGATGAACTCGTAATCGCCGCTCGGGAAACGCCATTGCTGCTTGGACAACGCAGAGGCCGCCTGCCACGGGGCGCTGCCGGGCAGCAGCAGCAGGTTGATCGCCCATGGCATGACCAGCGCACCGACGCGGACACCTTCCCAGTCCGCCAGCCCCAGCAGCCGCACGGACAGCACGGGATTGCACAGCGGCACGTCGGCCATCGCCCCGGCGGCAACACCGCGGTAACAGGCCTCGATGCGCTCGACCAGCCCGGCAGCGGCCAGCGGATCAGTCATCCTTCAGCACCATGAACTTGTGCTGCGGCGCGTCGCAGGTGGGGCAGCGCCAGTGCTCCGGCAGCCGCGAGAACGGCGTGCCAGGCGGAATGCCCCAGTGTTCGTCGCCTTCGGCCGGATCGTAGACCGACCAGCAGATGCCGCATTCCAGCTTGTCGGTGTCGGCCAGCTTGGCGCCGTCACCGAGAAAGGAGCCTTCGAACATGCTCAGCCCTCCTTCAGCATCTGGATGTACTCGCCGAGGCGATCGATGGAGTCATCGTAGTCCTCGGCGGCGGCCAGCACCACCTCGGGCATGTCCACCACCTCAATGGTGTTGAGGATCAGGCTGTCCATGCTGTTGAAGTACTGCACCCACCACACGTTGGCGAGCCGGGTGCTGGTGACGCGGCAGTTGCCGTAGCCCCGCGACAGGATCGACACCTCGCGGTGGCCGAGGGCGCCGTACAGGTAGTCCAGGTCCGTCTCGGTGACCGGCAGCAGTGTCAGGTTGATCACATGGGCAGGCTTGCCGGACTGGTGACGGGCGGCCTGCTGCTGGACCTCGGCGAGCAGCGCCTCGCCGTTCATCATGTTGGGCAGCAGCGGCGGCAGGCTCAGCTCGGGCAGCGTGGTAGCGCGCATTGCCGCATACAGTTCGACCGGCACTGGGCTGGCGACGAGGCGGTCGGCGACGATCCGGCCGCCCTCCCCCTCTTCCAGCACCCGCCACAGCGCGGCAAAGGCGGTTTCCTGCACGCGCACCCGGGTCGGCGCCAGCGTGAAGGCGGACACCTCGCCGAAGCCTAGGGATTGGGTCAGCACCTCGCGGACGCCAGCCGACTCGCCATCGAGCAGCGCCGTCGCCGGCCGGGCGGCGTCGATAGGCTGGCTGCGCATTGTCGCCAGCAAGCCTTCGAGCACCTCCGCCGCCCGCGCGATGTCGGCGGCGCTGGCGGCCTCCGGCAGGCGCGGCGCCTGGAAGGTGTTCATGCCGCTCGGCATGGCCAGGTAGTCGGGCGCTTCGTCGGTCTGCGAACCGGGGCCGACGGGCACGACGGGAATCGGGAAGGGTTTCATGAACAGCTCCTGGCGTCCTGGACGGCAACGGAAATCGGGGGACGGCTGGGGGCGGCGGCGGCCAGGGCCTGCAACTCGCCGACGAAGGGACCCCAGTCGAGGATGCCGCTGAAGGCGCCCAGGTAGGCCCCGTCGCGCAGCACGACGACGGTCGGGAAACGGCTGGCGCCAAACCGCTTGGCGAGTTGCGGGCTGATCTGCGCATCGGCGGCGAAGCGCCGCGCCGGCAGGCCAAGGGCCTGCAGCGCCTCCGGCAGCACGACGATCACGTCGAGGGATTCCGGGCTGCGCTGGGGGTCGTCGGTCAGCAGCAGCACGGCCAGCCCCGCACCGGCGTCGAAAGTAGCCGCGGCGGCGACGCGCTCGAAGCCGTGGCGCTCGGCCAGGCGCTTGAGGGCCGCTTCCAGCTTGTCCAGAGACGACTGGGGCGGCGCGAATTGGACGCTCATGAAAGATCCTTCAAGTGATCGGGCAGGCTCGGCTCGCGGTCGATCAGGTCGGCAAACAACGCGTCGATGCGCGCATGGTCGCCGGCCATCGCCGCATCGAGCGCGGCCAGCGCGTTGTTGATGGCAGCAGCCCGGTCGGCGTCGATCACCTCCCGCGCGGCGCCGAGAAAGGTCAGCAGCCAGGTGCCGGGCGGCTGTTCGCCGACCAGCGACAGGTCGATATGTTGCTCGCCGTCCGGTCCCGCACAGCGGGCCATCCAGCCAGCGGATTCAATGACGCGGTACGGTATGCCGAGGCACACGGCTCAGCCCTCCTGCAGGAAGCGCGCGTCGCCGAAGCGGCAGGCATCCTGCTCGCTGGGTCGGCCGGCCTCGTAGTTGGCCATTTCCAGACTGCCTTCGTTGAGGCGCGGCCCGGCGCCATCGCGCAGCACCAGCGGTGAATCCCAGCGGGCCAGCCATTCGCCGGCCACCGCCAGCGCCGGCTCGATCTGCGCCTTCACCGCATTGCGCAGGCTGCCGCCGAAATCCTCCAGCTCCACCGGCTGGCAGCCGATCAGCACCAGTTCCTCGGGCAAGCGGCCGAGCAGTTCCGCGGAGGCCAGCACTTCCTGGAAGCCGGTCTGGTGCAGGCTCATCTTCTTGGCGCCCATGAAGCGCGGCACCTCGCTGCCGACCACCACGCGCAGCGTGCCCGGCGGATCGCCGTAATCCACCGCATCGAAGACCAGCAGGCGCTGCGCCTCCTCCACATAAGGCAACAGGTACAAGCCCTGGGTGCCGCCATCCATCGCGGTGACGTTGTCCGGCAGCGCATAGCGTTCGGCCAGCGCCTCCACGCAGCGCACACCAAAACCTTCGTCGGCCCACAGGAGATTGCCGATACCCAAAACGAGAATTCGCGGCACGGAAGTCATGAACACGCCTTTGTAACGGGATGAGTTACACAATCAAGATCCGTGCCGCCTTTGCCCAAAGAACGGCGAGCGGATAAATGACTGCCTCCAAAGGCTCACAACCCTCGGTTCGACCGGGCAGGCGGGCATCGAAAAACAAAAACGAAAAGCAATATTCCATAAAAGCACAAAACAGAAATCTTTCTTTCCATCAAAAAGCCTTGCCAGACAAATACAAAGGCATATATTCGAATCCATGAGCTAGCCGTTCAATTTCACTCCCATTTACACATATATTTCATTGACATAGCCCGAAACGACATAAGCGGGAATTTTTCGCATTGCAACGGAATTTGCCCTGCACACCCGAACGGAGTGGTTTATTGTCTTGAGCCTATGAGAAAGATCCTGCCCGCCCTCACTGCCCTCGCTCTCCTGACAGCGGCGCCATTGGTCCGATCTGCCGAGGACGCTCCGCTCAAGTCAGCGACTTCCCCCAAGCCCATTGCCACATCCGAGGCCGAGAGCAGTATTCCGGCCGCGACTCGCAAGATCACCCGCTGGGAAGACACCGGAATGAAACCGGCGGAGGCCCGGGAATGGGAGAGTTATTCGTTCAAGCCCCACGAGGCGCTCGAATGGAAAAACGCCGACTTTGCTCCCGTGGTAGCACGCACCTGGTCCGACAAAGGCTTCGATCCTGACGAAGCAGCTGAATGGCGTGAGACGACCAAGAACAACCGCACGCTGATGGCGGAACTCGATCAGTCCGACCCCGTCCAGTGGAAGCGCGAAGGCTTCACCCCGCGTGATCGCCTGGCTTGGCTGGATGCAGGCTTTGGCTTCGAGGAGGCGGTCACCCTGACCCGTGCCGGCATGTCACCTGCCGACGCGGCCTGGCACGGACACGAAAAGCTGAAGGAGCTCAAAAAGCAGGACGCCCCGGCCAAGGCTGACTCTCAGCACCAGGACGCCCTTTCCCCGTCCTGGACATCGTCTGATCTGAAGCAGCTCTACTGGACGCTCCGCCCACACCTGGAGCTTGGGCTGATCATTGCTCTAACGATAGTGTCCTTCGGACTGGCCCTCTATTTGCGCTCGATCCGTAGATCGAATGCCGTGGAACGCGTGCAGAAAGCCCCCGATAGCACAACGCCGGACACTGCACCGGGAGGCTCCTACCATCGGCCGCACAGGAAAAAGGGGGCTGCCCATCGCCTCACCGTCAAACTCGAGGAAAATCGCCACCACCCGGCTCGCCGGACCACCTTCTGGACACCGACAACCCCGACCTGCGTGCATTGCAGCAGCACCAACGTCCGCATGTCACGGATCAATCCACGCCGGATCGCAGGCATCACGTTCAGCGAATACTTCCGCTGTCGCGACTGCGGGCGTCATTTCTCCAACGTGAGTTACGCCCCCCTGGCTGCGGCCGGGATCGCCGTGATAATGCTGTTGACATTCAGCACCGCCGGCTTCATCCACCTGATGTCGCTGCTCCCGTAACGCAGCCCGGACGGCCAGTCACAGCCCGGCACTCCCGATACAGGTCCCACTGCAGCTGCAGCCCTAGCCAGAAAGCCGGCTCCAGTTGGAACAGCAGCGCCAGCCGTACCGCCGTATCCGGCGTCACGGCGCGCTTGCCACGCACCAGTTCATTGACCCGGCGCCGGGAGATCCCCAGCGCCTTCGCCAGCGCATCCTGGGTGATGCCCAGCGGCACCAGGAAACGGCTTTCCAGAAAGAAGCCCGGATGCAGCGGGCGCCGGCCCGGGCGCAGATGCAGAAAGGCCGGAACGCCCTGTTGCCAGGGACGGTCCGGCCCGGGGAGGGAGACCTTGCGGGTCATTGCGCGCGGGTGCGCAACACTCAATCCTTGAACATCCGCCAGCCCGAGATCATCGTCGAGATCAGGCTCTGGCGGCTCATGATGTCTTCGCGGATCGCTGCATACACATGCACGACGACAAAGCTCATCATGATCCACATGCCCAGCCGGTGCAGGCTGTGGGTCTGCATCGAGCCACCGAGCATGGGGATCACCCAGCCGAACAGCCGGTCGGCCCAGGAGCCCAGACCCAGCCCTTCACCGTACAGCGCGAAGCCGGTGCACAGCATGCCGAAGGCCAGCACGGTGAAGAAGAAGAACATCATCAGCTGGGCCATCGGGTTGTGGCCGACGTATTTCTTCGGCTGCTTCTCGAGGAACAGATACCAGCGCAGCTCGAAGAACACCTCGCTCCACCAGTGGCCGTTGAAGATCGGCAGCTTGAAGATCTGGCGCGAATGGTGATTGCCGACAAAGGCCCAATACACCCGCCCGGCCAGCCCTACCGCGAAGATGTAGGCCGCGGCGAAATGGGCAAAGCGGATGTAGCCGAGCAGGAAGTTGTCGGACGCCTCACCCGGCATCGTCGGCAGCGGCTTGCCGATGAAGTAGCCGCTGACCGCCAGCACCACCATCGCCAGCGCGTTGATCCAGTGCCACAGACGCACCGGGGCTTCATACACGTAGATCGAGCGTACCTGGCGGCCGTGCCTTTCGGCCTCCAGCATGTCCTGTTGTGACAGCATGATCAGCTCCTTAACGGACCTTGACTGACGCCATTTCCTGTCCATCCGGCGCCATCACGTGGGTGGAGCAGGCCAGGCAGGGATCGAAGGAATGCAGCGTGCGCAGGATCTCCAGCGGCTCGTCGGGCTTGGCCACCGGAGTGTTCATCAGCGAGGCCTCGAAGGCACCGATCTGCCCCTTGTCGTCGCGCGGACCGCCGTTCCAGGTGGTTGGCACCACCGCCTGGTAGTTGTCGATGCGGCCGTCCTTGATCTTGATCCAGTGCCCCAGCGCGCCGCGCGGTGCCTCTGTAAAGCCGGCGCCCTTGGTTTCGGCCGGCCACTTGCTGGGCTCCCACTTGTCGATGTTGGCGGTGTTGAGGTCGCCAGCCTTCAGGTTGGCAATCAGCTTGTCGAAGAAATAGCGCGACTTGTGCGCCGCCCACGACGCCTCCAGGCCCCGCGCCGCGGTGCGGCCAAGAGTCGAGAAGATCGCCGGCAGCGGCAGGCCGAGGTCGGACAGCAGCTTGTCCACGGGCTCCTTGAACTCCGGGTTCTTCTGCACGTAGCCGATCACGTAGCGGGCCAGCGGACCCACCTCCATCGCGTTGCCGCGCCAGCGCGGCGCCTTGATCCACGAGTACTTGCCGGCTTCGTCGAGGCTCTCGATCTTGGTCTTGGTGCCCTTGGTGTTCTTGCCGAGCTCGAAATGCGGCTCGGTGACGCCATCGAAGGGGTGCAGTCCCTTGGACTCGTCGGCGTACTTGTACCAGCTGTGAGCGACGAATTCCTGGATCTGCTCCGGGTCCTTCAGGTCCACCTCGTGGATCTTGGTCAGATCGCCACCGATGATCGCGCCGCGCGGCAGCAGCAGGCTGGAGGCGGAGTAATCGTTGGCCTTGTCGGGGATGTCGCCGTAGGACAGCAGGGCCTGGGACGAGATGCCGCCACCGTAGGTCCAGTCCTTGTAGAAGCTGGCAATGGCCTTCAGGTCAGGGATGTAGACGTTGTCGATGAAGTCGATGCAGCGGTCGATGATGGAGCTGACCATGTTCAGGCGCTCCATGTTGATCGCCCCGACCGCGCCGGCGCCTTCCAGGTTGATCGCGCAGGGCACGCCGCCGACCAGCCAGTTGGGGTGCGGATTCTTGCCACCGAAGATGGTGTGAACCTTGACGATGTCCTTCTGGAAATCCAGCGCTTCCAGGTAGTGGGTCACCGCCATCAGGTTGGCTTCCGGCGGCAGCTTGTAGGCCGGGTTGCCCCAGTAGCCGTTCATGAAGGGGCCGAGCTGACCGGATTCGACGAACTTCTTCAGGCGGTTCTGCACATCGCGGAAATAGCCCGGCGAGGACAGCGGCCAGCTGGAAATGCTCTGGGCCAGCTCGGAGGTTTTCTTCGGATCGGCCTTCAGCGCCGACACCACGTCCACCCAGTCCAGCGCGTGCAGATGGTAGAAATGCACCAGGTGGTCGTGGATGTACAGGTTGAGCTGCATCAGGTTGCGGATGATGTTGGCGTTCTCCGGGATCTGGATCGCCAAGGCATCTTCCACCGCGCGCACGGACGTCAGCGCGTGGGTGCCGGTGCACACGCCGCAGATCCGCTCGGTGAAGGCCCATGCATCACGGGGGTCGCGGCCCTTCAGGATCACCTCCAGCCCGCGCCACATGGTGCCGGTGGACACCGCGTTGCGGATCACGTTCTTGTCGTCGATGTTCACTTCGACGCGCATGTGGCCCTCGATCCGGCATACCGGATCGACCACCACGCGCTTGCCGGAGTTATCGAGCTTGAAGCCCTGGGTTTCAAGCACAGTCATTATTTATCTCCCGAATTCTGATTGTCGCCCTGCTTGTCGCTACGGGCCCGCGCCAGCGCCGTCACCGCGGCATGGGCGGCGACCGCTGCACCGACCACGCCGGCCGCCGTACCGCCGACCTTGTCGGCATTGCCTTCGATGGCGAACTGCTTGATGTCGGTGACGCGGTCGTAGAAGCTGCCCTTGTCCCAGAAGCCGTCTTCCGAGCAGCCGATACAGCCGTGGCCGGACTGCACCGGCCAGCTGACACCGCCGTTCCAGCGCATCGACGAGCAGGCGTTGTAGGTGGTCGGGCCCTTGCAGCCCATCTTGTAGAGGCAGTAGCCCTTGCGCGCCGCGTCGTCGTCCCAGTTCTCGACGAACTGGCCGGCGTCGAAGTGCGGACGGCGGTAACACTTGTCGTGGATGCGCTGGCCGTAGAACATCTTCGGGCGGCCCTGGCGATCCAGTTCGGGGATCTTGTCGAAGGTCAGCATGTAAGTGACCACACCGGTCATCACCTCGGCGATCGGCGGGCAGCCGGGCACGCGCACGATGGGCTTGTCGGTGATCACCTTGTGCACCGGCGTTGCGCGGGTCGGGTTCGGCTTGGCGGCCTGCACACAGCCGTAGGACGCGCAGGCGCCCCAGCTGATGATGGCCTTGGCGTCGGCACAGGTCTCCTTCAGCACTTCCACGAAGGGACGGCCGCCGTGGATGCAGAACATGCCATCCTCGTTGAGCGGCGGGTTGCCCTCGACTGCGACGATGTAGTTGCCCTTGTACTTCTTCTTGACCTCTTCGATGATCGCCTCGGCCTGGTGGCCGGCTGCGGCCATCAGCGTGTCGTCGTAATCGAGGGACAGCATCGACAGCACCACGTCCTTGGTCAGCGGGTGGGCCGAGCGGATGAAGGACTCCGAGCAGCAGGTGCACTCCAGACCATGCAGCCAGATCACCGGCGTGCGCGGCTTGGTTTCCAGCGCGTGGGCAATCTTCGGCACGAAGGCGCTGCCGAGGCCCAGCGAAGTCGCCGTCAGGCTGCAGAATTTCATGAAGCTGCGGCGCGTGATGCCCTGCCGCCGCAGCACTTCGTAGAACGTTTCAGTCATGGATACCAACCCCCTGGTGGAACATCGGGCCCGGATATGTTCTGATCTATCGCGACGCAAGCGGGCCGGCACGGTCGCACATGGCGAGAGGGGATTTAACAAAAAACGTGCCCAATTTTGGCTGGCCGTAAAAACCCTTATCCGACAAGGCCTTATTGATTTACGACGAGCCGCCCCACCGAGCGAGCCGGGAAACTGGTAATCGACTGACCGGCCAAACGGAAACCAGGCATCCACCCCAACACAAATCCAACGACATAAACCCGAGTTTTCCGATACCCACGATGAGCGACCTTTCCATCCAGCCCGTCGACTTCGACGACGAAGCCCAGCGCAACGACTTTCTCGACTTGCTCGACCACTACATGCGCGGCCCCACCGGCAGCGGCAAGGCCATGAGCGGCGCGCTGCGCGCACGCCTGCCGGACGAGTTGCGCCGCCGCCCGACCGTGCTGAGCTTCATCGCCTACTGGAACAAGAAAGGGGAGCGGCAGGCTGCCGGGCTGATCAACTGCGTGGAGGGCTTCTCCACCTTCGCCGGCCGGCCGCTATTGAATGTGCACGACATCATCGTGCATGAGGACTTCCGCCGCCGCGGCATCGCCACGGCCTTGCTTGCCCACGCCGAACAGGTGGCACGGGAACGGGGCTGCTGCAAGCTGACCCTCGAAGTGCTCGAAGGCAATACCGGTGCCCGCCAGGCCTACCTTAATAGCGGCTTCGCGGGCTACCAGCTCGACCCGGCCATGGGCCAGGCCCTGTTCATGGAAAAGAAGCTCTAGCCAAGACGAAAGCGGCGCACGCTTTCTTCGAGATCGACGGCGACGCGGGCCAGCACTTCGACTTCACGCAGGGTCTCGACGCTGGCCTGATGGTTCTCGTTGCCCATGCTGCTGATGCCGTTGATCTGTTCTGACAGCGCGTCGCAAGCACGATGCTGCTCATGCATCGCGGTGCTGATCGATGCCACCAGATCGTGTACCTGTCTCACGATCGTCTCGAGCTCGGCAATCGCGTCCTTCGCATTGCTCACCTTATCGACGCTACTACCCGCCATCGCCACCGTCTCCGAGACACTCTCGACAGCGCCGCGGCTGCTCTGCTGGAGACGGGAAATCATGGAAGCGATTTCCTGCGTGGCCGTCCCGGTCCGCTCCGAGAGCTTACGTACCTCGTCGGCAACGACCGCAAACCCTCGTCCCTGCTCTCCCGCCCGGGCAGCCTCGATCGCAGCATTCAAGGCCAGCAGGTTGGTCTGATCCGCAATCTCCTTGATGGCAGTGACAATCTGGGAGATTTCATGGGACTGTCCCCCCAGTTGCTCGATGATCTCAGCGGACGCCTGCATCCGGCCGGCCATATCTCCGATTACCGCTTCAACATCCGCGATGCGGGCAATCGTACGCTGGGCCCCCTCGGTACTTGCACTGGCCAGGCGACCGGCCTCGGCTGCGCCCTGGTCCACGTCACCGATACTGTGCGCCAGGGTACCGATGGCGTTGGCCATGACTACCGACGCGTCATTCTGGGCGCGGGACACGCGGGTCACGGCATCCGAATTCCCCCGCACCACATCGACGGTGTTGCTCAAGCGCCCGGCGGTATCCCTCACCTTTCCAATTTCCGCTGACAGGTCAACCTGCATGTTCTGCATGGCCGCAAGCAGGCTGGAGCCATCCTCGCCCGGCGAAAGCGGTACTCTTTCGGACAGGTCGCCATGGGCAATGCGCCGCACCACCGTCACAGCCACGGCCGGCTCACCACCGAGCTGCCGTAAAAGCCCCTGGCTGATCCAGGTCGTGACCGCCAAGCTCAGCAACAGCAAGACCGTTCCCAGCGCAAAAGCCTTTGCCCGCGCATTCTTGTACCCATCATCGAGAATCTGGCGGGTTTCCTGGGCACGCTGGCGAGCATCCTCGCGGGCCTTCAGCAAGCCCTCCCGCAGGCCCCGCCAGCGCGGCGTTTCGTCACCAACCAGATAAGCCTTGGCTGCCTCCAGTTCACCGCGCTTGACACGCCCCAGCACCTCATCCCGGAGCGGGCGCCAGGCCTCGGCCGCAGCCACGATTTCCCGGCGACTCGCCATTCCATCCGCTCTGGCGATGGCTTGCATGGCTTCGTCGAATTGCGCCCGAGCTTTGTTGTAATTCGCATAGCCCTTTTCATTGGCTGGATCGAGAAGGATGTTGCGTAGCGCCTGACCGATCTGGAGCCCCTGAGAATAGGCGTCACCGAGGTTACGTTCGAGGGCGAGATCGGAGTCAAGAAAACGGGTGATTCGCTCCTGATTCCAGTCCATCTGCAGAAGCAGCGCGCCAACGGCGGCAATAAACAGGAGCCCATTCAGGAGAAGAAGCAGAAAAAGACGGGTTTTGATGGACAGTCGGGCGAACATGATCTGTGAGGCGATTCAGCGGAACCGCCAGAAAAATGAGGAATATGACTTTATCGACATATTCCCATTTAATCTTGACGGTTCAACACACCACGTCACACAGATAATTCAACCCAGCTCCGGCGGCACCCATTCCATTTCATGGGGGAACAGACCGACGCTGCTCACCGCCGTCGTCTCCACGCAGTTCCACCACATGGTCACCCAGGCGCGGCCCTCCTCGTCGATCTTCTCCACCTCGGAGATGGCCCCGACCATGAACATGATCATGTCCAGTTCGTCCTCGTCCATGTCCGGATCCGGCGAAACGGACAGGATCCGCACATGTTCGCCCACGGTGACCGCCCGGCCGTTCCTGTCCTTCACGCTAACTCTTGCATCCATGTGGGTCTCCCGCTGTCGCATTGTCGAAGACCGCCGCAATCCGGCGGTGTCGAACAAGGCATAGCAATCTTCGATCCACGCCCTCCCAGGCTCGGATAGCGCCTCCGGTGCGGCATTCCGGCCCCGTTGACGCCCCCGGCTTGTCGGGAAGGCGACATCCAGCCGCTGCTTTCCCGCCACGCCGGATGCGGGCTTTGTCGTTGAAACGACACATCGCCAGCCGTCGGACGGGCTCCGGCATCCGCCAACTTCCGCTTTGCCGACAAGCACTTGAACGACATGCCTGACGACACCCCGGGAGCTGGCACTGTATCTGCTGATAGCCGGGGAAACATCACAAGCGAGCGGAGTCCCCCATGGAAAAACCCGAAAAGATCACCCGCGAGGCTGCCCTCCGGGTGGCCCTTGCCGCGCGGGCCATGCCCAACATCGGCCTGACCCGCCTCATCGAAGTGCTGCAGGAATGCCTCGGCGACAGCATCGACACCGAGACCCTGCGCAACATCACCGTCACCCATCTGAAAACCGGCTTCGGTAGCCTCGACGGCGAAGAGGACGGCGAGGACATCGGCATCGGCCTGGAAGCCATGAAGCTGGCCGTGCGCATCCTGTGGGGCGACGCCGACGACGATGAAGGCCTGCCGCCGCTCGAGCCCTACAACGAAGGCGACATGCCGGGCTCGGTACGCGTCGCCATCGCCTCCGACTTCGGCCTGGCGCTCAACGGCCACTTCGGCTCCTGCCTGCGCTTCCTGGTCTACCAGGTGTCGCCCACCGAGAGCCGCCTGATCGACGTCCGCCACACCGCCGAGGCGGATTTCGCGCCGGACAAGAACCTGTTCCGCGCTCAGCTCATCGGCGACTGCCACGTGGTGTATGTGGTGTCCGTCGGCGGCCCGGCGGCGGCCAAGATCATCCGTGCCGACATCTACCCGATCAAGCTGGCGGAAGGCGGCACTGCAGACGAGGTGATCGCCAAGTTCCAGCACGCCATGGAGAACTCGCCGCCGCCCTGGCTGCTGAAGATCCTCGGCGTCGCTGCGGAAAACCGGCTGCGCAACTACGGCGCGAACCGGGCGGCCGACGACGTTCACGCGGACTGAAAATCGTTCCTGAAGGACACGCCATGACCAAGCCGAAACCCGATCACTTCGAGGCCACCGCCGCGCTGATCAGCAACGCCATCGGCACGGCCCGCGTTTTTGGCGAAAACCCGCGCATCACGCGGCTGGTGGCCAGCAGCATCGGCCGCTTCGCCGCCGAGCTGGACAACACGCCGGATGCCATCGCCGCAGGCCCCCAGCTGATCCGCTACGCCCTTGCCCAGATCAGCGAGCAGGACGCGCTGTTCGTGCCAAAGCTGCAAGCGTCGCTGGAAGAGCTGGCGCGCTAGGTTTCGGCGACACGGGGCGACACGACAGACTGCGGGAGCGAACTCATTCGTCATCCGCAGCCAGAGCAAAGTTGCGGGCGATTGAACTCACGCCAAAAAGACAAAGCCCGGCTTTCGCCGGGCTTTGTCTTTAGATCACGCGGAAACCTGACTCAGCGCTGGATCTGCGTCACGTCGCGCACCGCGCCGGTATCGGCACTGGTGGTGAGCGCCGCGTAGGCCTGCAGTGCGGCGGACACGTGGCGGACACGATTGGCCGGCTTCCAGCCACGGGCGTCCTGGGCGGCACGGCGGGCGGCCAGCACCTCGCCGGACACCGCCAGGTGGATGCGGCGGTTGGGGATGTCGATCTCGATGGTGTCACCCTCTTCCACCAGGCCGATCGCACCGCCGCAGGCCGCTTCCGGCGAGGCGTGGCCAATGGACAGGCCGGAGGTGCCGCCGGAGAAGCGCCCATCGGTGAGCAGCGCGCAGCTCTTGCCCAGGCCCTTGGACTTCAGGTAGCTGGTCGGGTAGAGCATTTCCTGCATGCCGGGGCCGCCCTTCGGGCCTTCGTAGCGGATCACCACCACGTCGCCAGCGACGATCTGGTCGGCGAGGATACCGGCCACCGCATCTTCCTGGCTCTCGAACACTCGGGCACGGCCGGTGAATTGCCAGATCGACTCGTCGACGCCAGCGGTCTTCACGATGCAGCCCTTCTCGGCGATGTTGCCGTACAGCACGGCGAGGCCACCGTCCTGGCTGAAGGCATGCGCCTTGTCACGGATCACGCCGTGGCTGCGATCCAGGTCCAGCTCGTTCCAGCGGCGATCCTGGCTGAACGCGACCTGGGTCGGCACGCCGCCCGGTGCAGCCTTGTAGAAGTTGAACACGCCACCATCGTGGGCCTTCATCACGTCCCAGGTCGCCAGCGCCTCGCCGAGGGTCTTGGCATGGACGGTGGGCAGGTCGGTGTGCAGCAGGCCGGCGCGGTTCAGCTCACCGAGGATACCCATGATGCCGCCGGCGCGGTGCACGTCCTCGATGTGCACGTCGGCCACGGCCGGCGCCACCTTGCACAGGCAGGGCACGTGGCGGGAAATCCGGTCGATGTCCTTCATCGTGAAGTCCACACCGGCCTCCTTGGCCGCGGCCAAGAGGTGTAGCACGGTGTTGGTGGAGCCGCCCATCGCCACGTCGAGGCTGATGGCGTTCTCGAAGGCCTTGAAGCTGGCGATGGAGCGCGGCAGCACGGACTCGTCGTCCTGCTCATAATAACGGCGGGCCATGCCGACGATGGTGCGGCCAGCGCGCAGGAACAGCTGCTCGCGGTCGGCGTGGGTAGCCACCACGGTGCCATTGCCCGGCAAGGACAGGCCCAGAGCCTCGGTCAGGCAGTTCATGGAGTTGGCGGTGAACATGCCGGAACAGGAACCGCAGGTCGGACAGGCGGAACGCTCGACGGCGTCCACTTCCTCGTCGGAGCAGCTGCTGTCAGCGGCCTTGACCATCGCATCCACCAGGTCGAGGGAGATCACCTTGGCTTCCCACTTGACCTTGCCGGCCTCCATCGGGCCACCGGACACGAAGATCGCCGGAATGTTGAGGCGCAGCGCGGCCATCAGCATGCCCGGGGTGATCTTGTCACAGTTGGAGATGCACACCATCGCGTCGGCGGTGTGGGCGTTGACCATGTACTCCACGCTGTCGGCGATCAGGTCACGGGACGGCAGGCTGTAGAGCATGCCGCCGTGGCCCATGGCGATGCCGTCGTCGATGGCGATGGTGTTGAACTCCTTGGCGACGCCGCCGGCAGCCTCGATCTCGCGCGCAACCAACTGGCCCAGATCCTTCAGATGCACGTGACCCGGCACGAACTGGGTGAAGCTGTTGACCACGGCGATGATCGGCTTTTCGAAATCGCCGTCCTTCATGCCGGTGGCGCGCCACAGGGCGCGGGCGCCGGCCATGTTGCGACCGGCGGTGGAGGTGCGGGAACGGTACTGGGGCATCTCGAGGGACTCCGTCTTCAAACGAATGGTTTGTTGCAATCTTGCATTCTAGCGCTTGCGGCGGCCCATGCTGCAGCGGATGTGGGAAGCCCCGCGCTCAGCCCACGCCGTTCGGGTATTCCCTCACCATCGCCGCGTGCTGGCCACCAGGCCCTTGTGGCGCCAGCAAAGGCGCTCCGCGGCAGGGCCGCCCGACTGGCATATCGCAACATTCGTTACATTTGAGCAACGCTGTGGACAAGGTCCGGCCCTAGGCTAGCAGCCATAACGATACGGAGACACCGCCATGAGCCCCTTGCCCATCCTGGCGACGATCATCACGCTCGTCCTCGCAGTGCGGCTCGTCCGCCGCTTCATCGAGACGCAGCGGGAGGGCTCATGAGCGAATACATCCTCGAAACCGCCGGCCTAACCAAGGAGTTCAAGGGCTTCACGGCAGTTTCCAATGTGGATCTGAAAGTCCGGCGCGGCCACATCCACGCGCTGATCGGGCCCAACGGCGCCGGCAAGACCACCGTCTTCAACCTGCTCACCAAGTTCCTGCCGCCAACCCGCGGCACAATCAGTTTCGACGGGCAGGACATCACCCGCGAGGCGCCCGCGGCCACCGCCCGGCGCGGGCTGGTGCGCTCCTTTCAGATCTCGGCGACCTTTCCGCACCTGACGGTGATGGAGAACGTACGCATCGGCCTGCAGCGGAAGCTCGGCACCGAGTTCCACTTCTGGCGCTCGAAGAAGAGCCTCGATGTGCTCAACGGCCGCGCGATGGAACTGCTGGAATCGGTGGATCTGGCCGGCTTCGCCGACACCGTCACCGCGGAAATGCCCTACGGCCGCAAACGCGCACTGGAGATCGCGACGACGCTGGCGCTGGAGCCGACGATGATGCTCCTCGACGAACCGACCCAGGGCATGGGCCACGAGGACATCGCTCGCGTCGTCGCGCTGATCCGCAAGGTTTCCGTCGATCGCACCATCCTGATGGTGGAGCACAACCTGTCGGTGGTGGCCGACCTGTGCGACCGCATCACCGTGCTGCAGCGGGGCAGCATCCTCGCCGAAGGCCCCTACGCGGAGGTCTCCAAAAACCCGCAGGTGCTCGAAGCCTACGTGGGCTCAGCCGACATGCACGACGCCCACCACTGACCGGAAGCCCGCCCCATGACCAGCGCCTTCGACCCCAAGCCCGAGATGCTGCGCATCCGCGACCTGCACGCGTTCTACGGCGAATCCCACATCCTGCACGGCATCGACCTGCACATCGGGCGCGGCGAGTGCGTCACGCTGCTGGGGCGCAACGGCTCCGGCCGCTCGACGACCCTCAAATCCATCCTCGGACTGGTGGGCCGCCGCAGCGGTTCGATCATGCTGAATGGCAAGGAAGTCATCGCTGAGCCGACCCACCGCATGGCCCGCTACGGCATCGGCTACGTACCCGAGGAACGCGCGATCTTCGCCTCCCTGTCCACCGAGGAGAACCTGCTGCTGCCACCGCAGGTGGCCAGTGGCGGCATGTCGGTGGACGAGCTCTACGCGATGTTCCCCAATCTGCTGGAGCGCCGCAACAGCCCGGGCACCAAGCTGTCCGGCGGCGAGCAGCAGATGCTCGCGATGGCCCGCGTGCTGCGCACCGGCGCCAAGCTGCTGCTGCTCGACGAGATCACCGAAGGCCTGGCGCCGGTCATCGTCAAGAAGCTCGGCGAAGTCATCAACGCGCTCAAGGCGCGCGGCTTCACGATCATTCTGGTGGAGCAGAACTTCCGCTTCGCCGCGCCGCTGGCCGACCGCCACTACGTGCTGGAGCACGGCGAGATCCTGGCCACGATCAGCAAGGAAGAGCTGCCCGGCCGCATGGATTGGCTGCACCACACATTGGGCGTCTGAACATCCCCACACAACAAACAGAAGGAGTGAGAGACATGAGCATGAAAAAGACAATGAGCCTGGCCTGTGCCGCAGCCCTCGCCACCCTGTCCGCCGGCGCCCACGCGCAGATCTCCGGCGGCGTGGTGAAGATCGGCGTGCTCACCGACCTGTCCGGCACCTATTCCGACCTGGCCGGCTCCGGTGCAGTACTGGCCACCAAGATGGCCGTCGAGGACTTCATCGCCAAGGAGAAGCCAAACTTCAAGATCGAGGTGGTCACCGCCGACCACCAGAACAAGGCCGACATCGCCTCCAACAAGGCCCGCGAGTGGTTCGAACGCGAGGGCGTGGATACCGCCACCGAACTGGTCACCACCTCCACCGCACTGGCAGTGATGAAGGTGGCCAAGGAGAAGGATCGCATTGCGATCATGAACGGCCCCGGCTCCACGGCCATCACCAACGAGCAGTGCAACGACGTGTCGGTGCATTACACCTATGACACCTATGCCCTTGCCAACGGCACAGCCAAGGCAGTCACCAAACAAGGCGGCAAGAACTGGTTCTTCATCACCGCCGACTACGCCTTCGGCCAGGCCCTCGAAAAGGACGCCTCGGCGGTGGTCACCGCCAATGGCGGCAAGGTGCTTGGCTCTGTGCGTCACCCCTTCCCGGGCTCGGACTTCTCTTCCTATCTGCTCAAGGCCCAGGCCTCCGGCGCCCAGGTCATTGGGCTCGCCAACGCCGGCGCCGACACCACCAACTCGATCAAGCAGGCAGCCGAGTTCGGCATCACGCCGACCCAGACCCTGGCGGGGCTGCTGATGTTCATCACCGACGTGCACGCGCTGGGCCTCAAGTCCACCCAGGGCATGTACCTGACCGAAGGTTTCTACTGGGATCTCAACGACGAAACCCGTGCCTGGTCGAAGCGTTTCTTCAGCGTGCAGAAAAAGATGCCGACGATGGTCCAGGCTGGCCAGTACTCGTCGATCTACCACTACCTGAAGGCGGTCAAGGCGGCCGGCACCGACGACACCAAGAAGGTCATGGCCCAGATGAAGAAGACACCGATCAACGACTTCTTCGCCAAGAACGGACAGATCCGCGACGACGGCCGCATGGTGCACGACATGTACCTGATGCAAGTGAAGAAGCCGTCCGAATCCAAGTACCCGTGGGACTACTACACGGTGCGCCAGACCATCCCGGCGGCCGAGGCCTTTCAGCCCCTGTCCCAGTCGCGATGCCCGCTGGTCAAGAAGTAATCGCGGCAGCCCCTCTCCTGTGGCGGTGGCGTCAGTCGCCGCCACAGGGAGCAGCCTCCCCAACACTGTCTGGTAGCCCGACGCAATACCAGGACTGGAGTGCCCCATGGAAATCTTCGGCGTCCCGACCGCCCTGCTCGGCAGCCAGTTGTTGGTCGGGCTGATCAATGGCTCCTTTTACGCGATCCTCAGCCTAGGGCTGGCGATCATCTTCGGCCTGCTCAACATCATCAACTTCGCCCATGGCGCGCAGTACATGATGGGCGCCTTCATCGCCTGGCTGGCCCTGACAAAGTTCGAGGTCAACTACTGGGTTGCCCTGATCGCCGCGCCGCTGCTGGTCGGCCTGCTCGGCGTGCTCCTCGAGCGCACCATGCTGCGCAAGCTCTACAAGCTCGACCACCTCTACGGCCTGCTGCTCACCTTCGGGCTGGCGCTGATCATCGAGGGCATCTTCCGCGACCAGTTCGGTATCTCCGGTGAATCCTACGAGGTGCCGGAAGCCCTGTCCGGCGGCATCCATCTGGGCTTCATGTTCCTGCCGCTGTACCGCGCGTGGGTCGTCGTCGCGTCGCTGACGGTGTGCTTCGGCACCTGGTTCATGATCGAGAAGACCCGTCTCGGCGCCTACCTGCGTGCCGGCACCGAGAACCCGCAGATCGTCCAGGCGCTGGGCATCAACGTGCCGCTGCTGATCACCTTCACCTACGGCTACGGCGTGGCGCTGGCGGCCTTTGCCGGCGTGCTCGCCGCACCGGTGTTCCAGGTCAATCCGCTGATGGGCTCCAACCTGATCATCGTGGTCTTCGCCGTCGTGGTAATCGGTGGCATGGGTTCCATCCTCGGCTCCATCGTGACCGGTATCGGGCTGGGCCTCATCGAGGGCCTGACCAAAGTCTTCTACCCGGAAGCCTCCGCCGTCGTCGTCTTCGTCATCATGGTCGTCGTCCTGCTGCTGCGGCCTGCGGGCCTGTTCGGCAAGGCCTGAACCACGGAAACCAGGAGTCAGCGTGAATTCTCCCGCCCAGCCCAGCGCCCTGATCAAGACCGAGGTCTTGTACACCGGCCTGTTCGTCGTCGGCCTGCTTGCGCCGTTCGCGGTGTACCCGACCTTCCTGATGAAGCTGTTCTGCTTCGCGCTGTTCGCCAGCGCCTTCAACCTGCTGCTCGGCTTCGCCGGCCTGCTGTCCTTCGGCCACGCGGCCTTTCTCGGCACGGCAGGCTATGTGTGCGGCCTGCTGGTGCGTGATTCCGGCGTCTCGCCCGAGGTCGGCATCCTGGCCGGCACCGCCAGCGCCGGCCTGCTCGGCTGGTTGTTCGGCATCCTGGCGATCCGCCGCACCGGCATCTATTTCGCGATGATCACGCTGGCCCTCGCCCAGATGGTGTATTTCCTGGTCCTGCAGGTACCCGCCACCGGCGGCGAGGACGGCCTGCAGGGCGTCCCCCGCGGCAACCTGTTCGGCGTCATCGACCTGTCGGACAACATCGCCATGTACTACCTGGTGTACGCGGTGTTCAGCCTCGGCTTCTTCATCATCTACCGGACGATCCACTCGCCCTTCGGACAGATCCTCAAGGCCATCCGTGAGAACGAGCCGCGGGCCGTGTCCCTCGGCTACGACGTGGCCAAATTCAAGCTGCTGGCCTTCGTGATCTCGGCCTCTCTTGCCGGCCTCGCCGGCGCGACCAAGACCCTGGTGTTCCAGCTGGCGTCGCTCTCTGACGTGCATTGGCACACCTCCGGCGAGGTGGTCCTGATGACCCTGCTTGGCGGCCTCGGCACCATTCTCGGCCCGGCGGTCGGCTCGGCGACCATCGTCAGCCTGCAAAACGAACTGGCCGACAAGGTCGGCTCGTGGGTAACGGTGATCATGGGGGCGATCTTCGTCGCGTGCGTACTGGCCTTCCGGCGCGGCATCGTCGGCGAGATCCAGGCGCTGATCCAGCGGGCCGGTATCCGCTGACACGGACGGCCGCACCATCAGGCCGCGACGGCGGCAGCCTTCTTCTTGCGCTCCGCGGTGTAGTCCGCGTAGGTCGCCATCAGCCCGGTTTCGAGGGAGGTTTTCGCCACCAGCCCGAGAGCCGACAGGCGGCCGGTATCGAGCAGCGGCGAGCCGGCTGCCGCCGTCGCTGAAAACTCGATATTGCCCTCGAAACCGACCACTGCCGCCAGCGCGCTGGCCAGCTCGGCCAGCGTCACCGGGGTCGCACTTCCCACATTGAGCATCGGCCCGTCGTAGCACCGCTCCATCAGGTCCACGCAGACTGCCGCCAGATCGTCAGCAAAGACCAGATCCCAACGCGTGTCGGCAGCCCAGGGCAACACGATGGCCGGCTCGGCGCCGGTCGCCACTACGCGCTTGCCCTCCCCCCGCGCCAGCCCGAGGCGTGCGAGTACATCGTCCGGAATGCGCCCATGGCGCTTCTCGTCAGCTGAAATCGCATCGAGCGCCAAACCACGCACCAGCTTGGCCAAATGCAGCTGACGCAACAACACAGGGACCGGCCGGCCACCATGCAGATCGAAGCTGTCCGCCGGACCATAGACGCAGGACGGCACGATGCTGACGAAGGGCTGGCCATACTGCGCGCCGTAGGCATCGCACAGTTGCACGCCGGCCAGCCTGGCCTGGCCATGGGCACCGGTCGCCGGTGGTCCGCTCATCGCCGCAGACTCTGCGACGGGCTCCACCGCACCGGCCGGGTAGATGCCATCTGCCGCGATGAGAGCCAGCCAGCGCACCGCCGCCTCGTGGGCGCCGTGGATGAGGTTGTTCTGGATCGTCAGGTTCTCGAACAGCACCCGGCCCGGCTCCTCCGCGTCGCCGGACGGCAGGCGCTCGGCGGCACAGAAGACGTACGAGGGGCGCTGGAACTCGATCAGCTCGAAGACCGAACGCTGATCGAGGATGTCGAGCTGAATGTCGTTGCGGACCAGGATGTCGGTGTAGCCGCGGGTTTCGAGGGCACGCACGAGGGCGGCACCGATCATGCCGCGATGGCCGGCCACGAAGACCTTGTCGTCGCGGGTGGGCAGGCTGGGTGTCGGGTTCATGACAGGATGGCTTCCGGAATGTCACGGACAAGCGGCCGGGCCCACCGTTTGCGGGCACAAGGAACGGCCGGCTGTACTCGGGCAGCCTGGCAAGCAGGTAGCGTTCCATCCGGTGGGCTGAACGCAGCAGCCCCAAAAGCAAAACGGACGACCGTAGCCGTCCGCTTTGTTCAGCGCATACCCCACTCAAACCCGGAAACGCGACACCGTCTGCTGCAACTGGCTCGCGAGGTTCTCCATGTCCTGGGCGGCGCGGGCCGTGGACTCGACAGCTTCATTATTGTCCCGCGCCATCGCGGCGATCGACTCGATGCTCTCGGCCACCGCTGCGCTGGCCGAACGCTGCTGCTCGGTCGCCTCGGCGATCTCGTCGAGGCCATGTCCGACGGCCACCACCGACTCGTTACCGGCCAAGATCGCGCTGGATACCGTGGATACCGCTTCACGGCTGGACGCCAGATGCTCCAGGCCCTGCTGGATGGATTCCCGCACTGCCACCGACTGCTTGCTGAGACGCGACGTGACCGCGTCGATCTCACCGGCGGAGCGGGCCGACTTCTCGGCCAGCTTGCGCACCTCGTCCGCCACCACGGCGAAACCGCGCCCCTGCTCGCCGGCCCGGGCTGCCTCGATGGCGGCGTTGAGGGCCAGCAGGTTGGTCTGCTCGGCAATATCACGCACCTCCTGAGTCATCGTCGTGATCGCCGTAGTGGATTCGACGAACTGCTCCACCGACGACGCCATTTCACGCACCGCGCTCTCGGCGTAGCTCACTTCCGCCACCAGGGAATCGAGGGTCCGGCTGCCTTCTCCGGCCTGTTTCAAGCTCTCCTGGGAACGCTGGTGTACCCGCTCGGCGCTGGCCGCCACGTTCGCGATGTTGGCCGCCATGTGCTCCACCGATGCGGCCGCACTCACCGACTGATCGCTCTGGCGGCGGGACCCGTCGGCCACCCGGCCGGCACTGGACGACAGCTGGTGCGCCGAACTGGTCACCCGCGCGGCCGATTCGGACACATGCCGCACCAGTTGCGCAATCGTGCCGAGCATTTCGTTGAAGGTGGATGCGGTCTTGCCGATCTCGTCCTGCCCAGCCACCGTCAGGCGCCGGGTCAGGTCACCCTCGCCCTTGGCGATCTCGGCCAGACTGTTATTCATCTCGGTGAGCGGCTTCACGACGAAGCGCCGGATGAAGAACATCACGAAGACGATCAGCGGTATCGACACCACCAGTGCGCTGACGATGCTCTTCCACAGAAAAGTGTCCACCGCCTCGTTCACCCGGTCGAGGGAAATCTTCATGCTCACCAGACCCAATGGCGTGCCCGGCGTTACCTGATGGCAGGCCGTACAGTTCTTGCCAAGGTAATTGGTGGACGCCAGCGCCGGCTTTACGACCCGCAGGTACTCGCCGGTGCCGTTGCCATGTTCGACCCGAACCATGGCCTTCCCGCTGCTCAAGGCCTGCTTTTCATCCTCGTCGAGGGTCGGCATCTTGCGGTTGCCGGGGCCGAACTGCTTGCTGACCGCGTCGGCGCGTATCACTTCGAGATCGCGGATCACCGACAGCTGCTTGATCTGGTCGAGGAAAACCTCCCGCTGCCCCACAGTGCCGGTAATCATCATGCCGGTCAGGCCGGCCATGGTCATTTCGTGGATGCTGTGCGCGAAGTCTTCCGCCTGCGCAATCGCAATGTCCCGATTGACGCGGGTCTCCCACACGATCATGCCCCCCCAAGCGATCACCAGCATCAGCCAGATCGCCCCCGTCAGACGTAGCCAGATAGGCGTATCCGATAGCTTGCGCATGCTTACCACCCCAGATTGGTGCCGGTTTTTGATTTCCGGTTAGTTGTTGTCTATGGGAGGTATACGGCAAAGGCTCCGCGGGCTTTAAGCCTCGCGGCGAAATCAACGGGGAGTTTTCGGCTCGACGGCGCGGGTATTGAGGCGCTGGGTTGCCCCGTTCCAGTCGGCCCGCGCAATCAGCGGCCAGGCCGACAAAGCACGATCGATGGACTCATCGATGAGTGTTGCTTCCTCTCGCCGGGGCGGCTTGAGGACGAAGTTCACCACCTCGTTGCGGTCACCAGGGTGGCCGATGCCAATACGCAGGCGCCAGAAGTCCTGGGTTCCCAAGTGGGCGGTGATGTCCTTCAGGCCGTTGTGGCCACCCAGGCCACCGCCGAACTTGACGCGCAACTGGCCGGGAGGAATATCGAGTTCGTCATGCACCACAAGAATCTCGGCGGGTGCGATGCGATAGAAACGCGCCAGCGCGGCCACCGACTGGCCGGAGCGGTTCATGAAGGTCTGCGGCATCAACAGCCAAACGCCTTCATTGCGGGCATTGGCGGCGAGGCCGTGAAAACGGGCTTCCTTGCTGAAGCTGGTGCCCAGATCGCGGGCCAGGCGCTCACAAAACCAAAACCCGGCGTTATGCCGGGTTTCAGCGTATTCCGCACCGGGGTTGCCGAGGCCGACGACGAGCTTGGGTGCAAACTGGCTCATGCGTTATCGACCTCGCAATCCCGGGGAGAATCAGGCGGCCGGGGTTTCGGCAGCTTCGTCGGCGCCACCACGGACGGCCAGGATCGTCGCCACGACGGGGTCTTCACCGTGAGTCAGCGCCTTGACGCCGGCCGGCAGAACCAGGTTGGACACGTGGATGGAGTGGCCGGAAGCCAGATCCTTCAGGTCGACCTGGATGAACTCAGGCAAATCGCCCGGCAGACACTCGAGTTCGACTTCGGTCATGACGTGGGACACGATGCCGCCGTCGAGCTTGACGCCCGGAGCGATCTCGGCGTTCACGAAGTGCAGGGGCACCTTGACGTGGATCTTGTGGGTAGCGTCAACACGCTGGAAGTCCAGGTGCAGCACTTGCTGCTTGTACGGGTGCCACTGGGTGTCCTTCAGGATCACGGACTGAACGGCGCCATCCAGGACCATGCTCAGCACGGAAGAATGGAAGGCTTCGTTGCGCAGGGCGTGGTAGATCTCGTTGTGATCAACTTCGACCTGCTGGGGAGCGGCAGAACCACCGAAAACGATGGCGGGCACGCTGCCGGCACGACGCAGGCGGCGGCTCGCACTCGAACCCTGCTGAACGCGCGACTTGGCATTGAATTGAATGGTCATCAGTACTACTCCAGTAAAAAGCCTGTCCGCGACCAGACAGGCTGAAAAAAGCCGGCGGGCTTTCACCCGCCGGCTCAAAACTTGATGATTTACTCCGTGAAGAGCGAACTCACTGACTCTTCGTTGCTGATCCGCAGGATGGTATCGGCAAGCAGGTCGGCGATGGACACCGAGCCGATCTTGCTACAGGCCTTGGCCTCGTCGGACAGCGGGATGGTGTCGGTGACGATCAGTTCGTCGAGGTCGGACTCGTTGATACGGCTGATCGCCGGGCCGGACAGCACTGCGTGCGTACAGTAGGCCAGCACGCGCTTGGCACCGTTTTCCTTCAGCGCTTGAGCAGCCTTGCAAAGGGTACCGGCGGTATCGACGATGTCGTCCATGATCACACAGGTACGGCCTTCGACCTCACCAATGATGTTCATCACTTCGGAGACGTTGGCCTTCGGACGACGCTTGTCGATGATCGCCAGATCGCACTCAAGGCGCTTGGCAAAGGCTCGGGCGCGAACCACACCACCAACGTCCGGCGACACGACCATCAGGTCGTCGTACTTCTGCTTTTCCAGGTAATCGAGCAACACCGGGGTTGCGTAGATGTTATCCACCGGAATGTCGAAGAAGCCCTGGATCTGGTCGGCGTGAAGATCGACGGTCAGAACGCGCTGGACACCGGCCGCCTGCAGCATGTTGGCCACCACCTTGGCGGTGATGGGCACGCGGGCGGAACGCGGACGGCGATCCTGGCGGGCGTAACCAAAGTAGGGGATGGCTGCGGTGATCCGGCCGGCAGACGCGCGCTTCAGCGCGTTGACCATGATCAGCAGTTCCATGATGTTGTCGTTGGTGGGAACGCAGGTCGGCTGGAGGACGAAGATGTCCTTGCCCCGCACGTTCTCCAGCAGTTCGACATTGACTTCGCCGTCGGAGAAACGCCCTACAGTGGCGGAACCCAGAGACTTGCCCAAGCGGCGCACCACATCTGCGGCCAGTTTGGGGTTGGCGTTGCCGGTGAAAACCATCAGGCTGCCCGAAGCCATGATCACCTCTCGTTACTGCGATTTAGAACAGCTTAAAACAAAACGGGCAGGTTTTTGACCTGCCCGCATAATTTGGCTGGGGAAGAAGGATTCGAACCTTCGAATGCCGGAATCAAAATCCGGTGCCTTGACCAACTTGGCGACTCCCCAAGAAATCGTTTTCGCTACTTACACAACCCAGCTCTGCAGAGGGTGCCTGTCGAGCCCTTCGGCTACCCAGACCTTCAAACCCTGCGGCGCTTTGGCTAGAACCTGCTCTGCCGCTTCCTTCGTATCGAAGGGAGCGAAGATACAAGCTCCCGAACCGCTCATCCTTGCTGCCCCGTATTGCGACAACCAATCAAGCGCTTCAGCCACTTTCGGAAACTTCCTGCACGCTGTTGCTTGCATGTCGTTTCGCGTTGTGTGCGTTGCGAAGGCCTGCATTATTAGGATTTCACTATCGCGTGTCAACAGGGGATCAGAAAATATTTCTGAAGTTGGCACAAAAACGCTCGGAGCCACCATTACGTACCAGGCGGGCGGCACGCTCAGGGGGGTCAGATCCTCCCCCACGCCCTCGGCAAAAGCGGTCTCCCCGAAGATGAAGAAGGGCACGTCGGCTCCCAGCTTGAGACCGATTTCCTGCAGGCGCTGGCGAGACAGCCCGCAGCCCCAGATCCTGTTGAGCACGAGCAGCACCGAAGCCGCATCCGAACTTCCGCCTCCCAGGCCGCCGCCCATCGGGATCTGCTTGCTGACGCCGATCTCCGCTCCCAAGGTAGAGCCCGTCGCCGCCTGCAGCGCCTTTGCGGCCCGCACCACCAGGTCGGACTCAGGGGGCACACCCGGCACTTCGGTAGTACGCAGGATCACACCGTCGTCGCGACGACGGAGCGTGATCTCGTCGCCCCAATCGAGCATGCGGAAGGCGGTCTGCAGCAAATGGTAGCCATCCGGGCGGCGCCCGACGATGTGCAGAAAGAGGTTGATCTTGGCCGGGGCAGCCACGCGGATGGTGGCTGCCGGATCGAATTGGGCAAGGATCACGTCAGGGATTCCAGGTATCGATGATCAGGCGCAGCCGGGTGTCGCCACGGTGGATGTCGATCTTGCGGGGCAGTGCCGCCCGGTCGTCGTCGGTGTATTCCAGGTACTCAACGGTCCATCCCTGGTCGATGACGCGCAGCGGGCGCCCCACAGTATCGAGCTGACGGACATCCGCACCGCCCGGCAAGCGGGCGGTCACCCAACGTGGTAACTGGGCAAAGGGCGCCTGCACGTCGAACAGGCGCTCAGCCAGCTCTGCCGCCGAAGCGGCCTCTACGCGCCTGCCATCGGCGAGGGTCATGCGGGCGCCACCCGGATCGGACTGGATACGCGCCACCCCCTGCCCCAACGGACCGGAGAACAGCCATTCATCCCCTTCCTCGGCGTGCATCCATTCGACACCGACGGCGGCGGTCTTGTCGCCGTCCCGCACCTGCAGGCGGCCGTCGATCTCGAAACGAGGCAGCGCAGCCATGGACGGCGCTTCCGGTGCTTTTGCGGCAGCCGGCGGCGCCACCGGCTGTATTGCGCAGGCACCAAGGATCAGCGGCAGCAGGCTCGCGGCAAGGATTCGTCTCACGGCTTGAATTTCTTTATCACGTCGGCCAGCACGGTATTGTCAGGGTTGGCTTGAGCTGCCTCGCGCCATGTCTTGGCCGCCTCGTCCCGCCGTCCGAGCATCCACAGGACTTCGCCCAGATGAGCCGCGATCTCCGGATCGGCGCGCAGTTCGAAAGCCGTCTTCAATTGTTCCAGGGCCTCCGTGAGCCTGCCCTTGCGATACAGAGCCCAGCCCAGGCTGTCGATGATGAAGGGATCGCCGGGCAAGAGGCTGAGCGCCTTGCGAATCAGCCTCTCCGCTTCGTCGAGGCGCATGTTGCGGTCGACGAGGGAGTAGCCGAGCGCATTGTAGGCATGGGCCTGGTCGGGCTTGAGGGCGATGACCTTGCGCAGACGCCCCTCCATCGCCTCCACGCGGCCGAGTCGCTCGGCGGCCAGCGCGGACTCGTACAACAGATCGGTATTCTCCGGATCGTGGCGCAAGGCCTCGTCGAGCACCTCGAAGGCATCCTCCATCCGGTTGGCGTCCCGCAGCAACTGCGCCTCTGCCAGCACATACTGGAGCTTGTCCTGGGGCGCTGCGCTGGCGGCAGCCTGCAGATGCTGGCGGCCTTCGGCCAGCTTGCCACGGCTGACCAGCACCTGGGCGAAGCGCACTTGGGCGCCGATGAACTGCGGGCCCGGCGCCACCGCCCGATACCAGTTGAGGGCATCGTCGTAGCGCTTGGCATCCTCGGCAATCTGGCCAAGGTACATGCGGATGATATCCGGATCGCCGAAACCTAGATTCAACAGATGACGGAAATGGACCTCGGCGGCCTGGCGATCGCCTTGCTGCATGGCCAGCAGCCCAGCCGCGTGGACCACATCCCGGTCTTCGGGGGCCAGCTTGAGCAGGATCTCGAACTGTTCTCGCGCAGCAGCGAACTCCCGGCTGGCCACCAACATGCGGGCGAGCACGATACGGGCCTCGCGGGATTCGGGGTTGGTGCCGAGGTAGCTGCGCAGGGTCTGCACACCGACGCCCGGCGAGGCCTCCTGCTGGAACTGGGCCTTCAGGATGACCGCTTGCTCCCAATCCGGCCGGATCGCCAGAGCGCCATCGAGGGCCTCGGAAGCGCCCGCCACATCACCCGCGACAAAGGCCGCGTTGGCGCGCGCGAAATACGCCTCGGGGCGGTCCAGGTAGGGTTCGGTCAGTTCATTCACGAGGCGCCGGATCAGCACCTTGTCGGGAATCCGTGCCAACCCGCGGTTGAGCCCCATAAGTGTCACACCGACGTTTGGCCCTTGCTGGGCCAGCGCCTTGGCCAGCTGCGCGGTAAACTCCTCGATGCGCTCCTCGTTGGCAAACGCACCGCTGGCCAGCTGCTGAGCCTGCAACGAGCCCGGGTCAAGCTCCAGCCACAGGCGTGAAGCCTCGCTGGCCAGATCGGCCTGGCGCGAGACCACAGCAATTTCCGCGGCGCGCCGGGCGATCCGGGGATCCCGTGTGCGCTTGGCAAGATCCAGGTAGGAACGCGCCGACACGACTAGTTGCCCGCGTGCACCGGCGATTTCCGCCAGCATCAGCTGGTACAGGATCTGTGGCGTCAGTTGCTGCTCGGGATACGTCGCGACAGCATCCACCACGTCTTCCACAGCGGACTCCTGGGCCCGCGCCACCGTCGCCAGCCCCCCCGCTATCAACAGAACGGCCAGCAGGCGGGCCGGGCGCACGATGCGAATGAAAGACGTCATTAAAGGGCTCTGACAAGGTGATGGAGAAGGCCGCAGCCGCCATGCGGGGCGGAAGGTGATGGCACCGACGGCCCCCGGACACCGGTTGGATCGCACTATTACAATAGGGTTCGGGGCCCGCCGGATGTTAGGCGCTTTCCCCGCCCCCAAGCAAGCAAACCCCCAAGCAAATCCAATCCCCACGCCCATGCCAGAGCTACCCGAAGTCGAGACCACCCGCCGGGGCATCGCCCCCGAACTTGCCGGATCGACCGTCAGCACAGTCCTCATCCGCAACGGCCGCCTGCGCCACCCGATCCCCGCCGATCTCGGGAATGTCCTCGCCGGCCAGACCCTGCTGGCGGTGGAGCGCCGCGCCAAATACCTGCTGTTCCGCTTCGCGACCGGCAGCCTGCTCGTCCACCTCGGCATGTCGGGGAGCCTGCGCATCGTGGCGGCGGACCATCCACCCGAAAAGCACGACCACTTGGACATCGTCTTCGGGGCACGGGCGCTGCGCCTGCGCGACCCGCGCCGCTTCGGCCTGGTTCTGTGGCAGGCCGGCGACGCCGAACATCCACTGCTCACCGGCCTGGGTATCGAACCCCTTGGCGAGACCTTCGACGGCGCCTGGCTGCATGCAGCAAGCCGCGGCCGCAGGACACCGGTCAAGCTGTTCCTGATGGACGCCGCCCACGTGGTCGGCATCGGCAACATCTACGCCTCCGAGAGCCTGTTTCGCGCCGGCATCGATCCGGCCAAGCCAGTGGGCGAACTCGGCCCCCGCCGCTGCGCCCGCCTCGCCACCTGCATCCGCGAGACCCTGCAGGATGCACTGGCCGCCGGCGGCAGCACGCTGCGGGATTTCGTCGGCAGCAACGGCGCGCCGGGCTACTTCCAGCAGCAGTATTTCGTCTATGGACGCGACGGTGAAGCGTGCCGCAGTTGCGATACGCCGATCCGCAAACGCATCATGGGGCAGCGCGCCACCTTTTATTGCCCACGCTGTCAGCATTGAAAGCTGTTCCTGCCGGCAGCGTTCACGTTTATGCTTGGGATATTCGACATTCGTGCCGACGAAGCGGCGCCCAGCCAGGAATGAAGCCCGTGAAAGACGCCCACATGCTTGCTGAACACTTCTCCGCCTACACCCAATGGCGCGGCGACGTCGCGACCGGGATCGAGGAGTTGCGCAAATGGTTGCACCTCAATGAAATCGGGGATGCCCAGTCCGACCTGCGCCTGCAATACCTGCTCGACCGACTGCGCGAGGACAAGCTGATCGTCGCCTTCGTGGCCGAGTTCTCCCGTGGCAAGTCCGAACTGATCAACGCGGTGTTCTTCGCCGGCTATGGCAATCGCATCCTGCCGTCCAGCGCCGGGCGCACCACCATGTGCCCGACCGAACTGCAATGGAAGGCCGGTGACAAGCCGGAGATCCGGCTGCTACCCATCGAGAGCCGCAAGACCAACGCCAGCATCACCGAACTCAAGCGCTACCCTGAGGAATGGCAGGTCCGCCCCCTCGACACCAGCTCCGCCGAAAGCCTCCAACAGGCCCTCGCCCAGGTCGGTGAAACACGCCTGGTCAGCCGCTCCGAGGCTGACCAGCTGGGTTTCCCGGTCGATGAGAACGGCGACACCGGCCTGCGCCCCGACGCCGATGGCGAGATCGAGATCCCGCGCTGGCGCCATGCCATCATCCAGTTCCCCCACCCGCTGCTCGAACAGGGGCTGGTCATCCTCGACACGCCGGGCCTCAACGCGATCGGTGCCGAACCGGAGCTGACCCTCAACCTGCTGCCCAATGCCCACGCGGTGCTGTTCATCCTGGCCGCCGACACCGGCGTCACCCAGAGTGACCTGGCCGTCTGGCGCGAGCACGTGAACGCCGGCCGCCGCCAGCGTGGCCGTCTGGTCGCCCTGAACAAGATCGATGGCCTGTGGGACGGCCTGCGCAGCGAGGCCGACATCGAGCGGGAAATCAGTGGCCAGGTCGCGAGCGTCGCCGACACACTGGACATCGACCCGAGCCAGGTCTATCCGGTCTCCGCGCAGAAGGGCTTGGTCGCCAAGGTTAACAACGATGAGGACCTGCTCGCCCGCAGCCGCATCGTCGAGCTCGAGGAAGCCCTGTCCACCGAGCTGTTACCAACCAAGCGCGACATCGTTCGCGACAACACCTATGGCGATGTGAACGACATCGTCAGCCGCAGCCGCGAACTCCTCAACGCCCGCCTCACCGGCCTGCGCGAGCAGTTGCAGGAACTCACCGACCTGCGCGGCAAGAACCAGAACGTCATCGAGTACATGATGCGCAAGGTGCGCTCCGAGAAGGACGAGTTCGAACAGGGTCTGCAGAAGTACTACGCGGTGCGTAGCGTCTTCTCCAACCTGTCCAACAACCTCTTCGGCCACCTGGGCCTCGACGCACTGCGCGACGAAACTCGGCGCACCCGCGAGGCGATGCTCGACGCGGCCTTCTCCCGCGGCTTGCGCGAAGCGATGAAGGGCTTCTTCGAACACCTGCGCGGCAACCTCCGGAAATCCACCGACGAAGTCGGAGAGATCTCCAAGATGCTCGACGCCATGTACAAGCGCTTCACCGTCGAGCACGGCCTCAAGCTGGCTGCACCGTCCTCCTTCTCGACGCTGCGCTACGAGAAGGAGATCGAGCGTCTGGAAGAAGCCTTCAACAACCAGTTCAACACAGTGCTGACCATCGTCACCACCGAGAAGCACACCCTCACGCAGAAGTTCTTCGAAACCGTCGCCGTTCAGGCAAGACGCACCTTCGAAATCGCCAACCGGGATGCCGAACAGTGGCTGCGGGCCGTCATGGCACCGCTGGAAACGCAGGTCCGCGAATACCAACTGCAGCTCAAGCGCCGCCTGGAAAGCGTCAAACGCATCCACCAGGCCACCGACACGCTGGAAGACCGGGTTGGCGAACTGCAACAGGCCGAAGATCTGCTAGTCCAGCAGCTCCGTCAACTCGACACGCTGTCCGTACGCATCGAACACGCCCTCGACATGCCGGCCGACAGCGGCGCGGCAGCCCTGGCAGCCTGATCCCAGTGCCGGGCCACGGTCCGGCACCCAAGCAAAAAGGCCGGGTGCTCCCGTCGGAGCGTCCGGCCTTTTTGCGTCAGGGCTGAAGCCGCGTCTTACTTTTCGGCGGTCAGCTTGTGGAACTTCTCCATCAGGTCCTCCTTGCTCTCCGGGTGTTCCGGATTGAAAGGAATGCAATCCACCGGACAGACTTGCTGGCACTGGGGTTCGTCGAAGTGGCCGACGCACTCGGTACACTTGTTCGGGTCGATCACGTAGATCTCTTCACCCTGGGAAATGGCACCATTCGGGCATTCCGGCTCGCAGACGTCGCAGTTGATGCACTCGTCGGTAATCATCAAAGCCATTTTGCTTTACTTCCTTCGTTACTAACTGTTGATCTTCAAACGCAGCCGCTCGAGTACGCCAGGCTGCACAAACTTGCTTACATCACCGCCGAGCCGCGCGATCTCGCGCACCATCGTGGCCGACACGAACATGAACTCGTCGGAGGGGGTCAAAAAGACCGTTTCCACGTCCGGGTAGAGCTTGCGGTTCATGCCGGCCATCTGAAACTCGTACTCGAAATCCGACACCGCACGCAGGCCGCGGAGGATGACGCGCGCGCCGTTCTGATGGAGAAACTCCATCAACAGGCACGAGAAACCCTTCACCTCCACGTTCGGGTAAGCCGCCAGCACTTCCCTGGCGATATCGACCCGCTCCTCGACGGTAAAGATCGGCCCCTTGCCACCACTGGTGGCTACGCCGACGATGACCCGCTCAAACAGGCGCGACGCACGCCGCACCAGATCCTCGTGTCCCCGCGTGAAGGGGTCGAAAGTCCCCGGATATACCGCGATACCGTCCCTCATCCTGCAGCCCTTTCCTGAAACCACGCAGCCGTCAGGCGCAGGCAGCAAAGAGGTGGTAATACACCTGCCCGGCCGTTCCGTGCTTGATTCGCGTCAATCCGTCGATGTTCTCGATCCCATGCTCCGCTTCCACATAGGCCACTCCTTCCTTGCTCAGCAGGTCGGGTAGCAGTGGAGCGATCCGCTCAATCCAGCCCATCCGGTACGGAGGATCGAGAAACACCACATCGAAGGGCTGGGGCACGGAGCGCGCGAATTTTAGCGCATCGCCCCGCACAAGCTGTACACACGTTGCCCCAAGGGTTTTTGCGTTGTCACGCAGGGCTGCGAAAGCCACCGGGTCCTGCTCGACCATTGTCACGCTTTCCGCCCCGCGGGATGCCGCCTCGAAACCCAGCGCTCCGCTTCCGGCAAACAAATCCAGGCAGCGCCGACCGTCGAGCTCCTGCCCCAGCCAGTTGAACAGGGTTTCACGCACCCGGTCCGGCGTGGGGCGCAAGCCCTTGACGGTGCTGACGTCTACCAGGCGCGAGCGCCATTCACCACCAATGATACGGACACGGCTCAAGGCTTGGCCCCCGTCTTGAGCGTCGCGGTCTTGTCGCCTTCGCCCCCGACCACTACCGTTACCAGATGGGCTGGCGACACGTGTCGTTTGAAGGCATCACGGATCTGCGCAACGGTCACCGCTTTGATCTTGTCCCGGTAGGTATCCAGGTAATCCAGCGGCAGGCCGAAACCACCGATGACGGCCACCTGTTCCAGCATCTTGCGGTTGGAATCGAGACGTAGCGCAAAACCGTTGATCAGGTTGTCCTTGGCCGCCTTCAGTTCCGCCTCCGTCGGCCCCTTGGCGAGAAACTCCTCAAGGGTCGCCGATACCACCTTCAGGGCATCGTCGGTCTGGCTGCCCTTGGTCTGCAGGCCGATCTCGAAGGGACCCACGTCACGTTGGGGCATGAAGTAGCTGTAGACACTATAGGCATAGCCGCGCTTCTCGCGCACTTCATTGGTCAGCCGCGAGACGAAGCCGCCACCGCCGAGGATGTAGTTGCCGACCACCAGCGGGAAGAAGTCCGGGTCGCCGCGACGGATGCCAGGCAGGCCGATGGAGATGTGGGCCTGCGCCGAGGGATTCGGCACACGGATGGTCTGGGCCTGCGGCTGCGTGGTGTTGATCGTCGCGGTCGGAGCCTCGCCGGCCGGCAGGCCGCTCATGAGGCGGGTAGTGATGGCTTCCGCCTCGGCTCGCGACACGTCGCCGACGATGCTCACCACGGCCCGTGCGGCGGTGTAGTTGCGCTTGTAGAAATCCACCAGATCGTCGCGCGTGATCGACGACACCGTGTCCACGCTCGGCAGGCGGCCATAGGGATGGTCAGGAAACACCGCGGCGGCGAAGCGGCGGGACAGGATCTCGTCGGGCTGGGTGTCGGCCTCCTTCAGGCCGGCGATGCTGCGGGCCTTCTCCCGCTCGACGACGGCCGCCGGAAAGGTCGGCTGCTGGATCAGCGTGGCCAACAGGTCGACAGCACCGTTACGTTCCTCAGGGTTGCTGAGGGTGCGCAGGGACAGGGACGCGCGATCCATGTCGGCATCGCCACCAATCTGCACGCCCAGGTCGGCGACACGGTTGGCGATGGCCTCTTCATCCAGGCTGCCGGCTCCGGCATCGAGCAGGGAACGGGTCAGCCCCGCGACGCCAGCCTTGCCGGCCGGCACCTCGGCGCCACCGGCACGGAAATCAACCTGCACATCGAGGATGGGCAAGGCATGGGTTTCGACGAAGAACACCTTGGCGCCGCCGGCGGAGGTCCAGGTCTGGATGTTCAGCCCGGCATGGGCCGACAGGGTCGCCAGGGCCAGCACCAGCGCGGCCCCGAGACGTTGATAACGGGAAATCATCAGGAAATCACCTCGAAAACAGGGGTGCTCAGTGTTGATGCGGCGCCGTAGCCTTGGCACGGGCCTGGAGATCGACCGGCAGCGGGTCGAGCTGGGCGACGGTCAGGGTATCGTCGTGGAAATACTTCCTGGCCACCGCCTGCACCTGCTCCGCGGTAACGCCGCGGATGCGCTGCAGCATCAGGTCGTCATCCTTCCACGACAGGCCGACCATCTCGTCCATGCCAATCTCCATCGCCTGGCCCATCAACGAATCGCGCTTGAAGACCTGACCTGCCACCGCCTGGACCTTCACGCGGCGCAGTTCCTCCTCCGACACGCCTTCGTTCTGGATGCGGGTGATCTCTGCACGCAGCGCGGCCTCCACATCGGCGACCGTCTTCCCGGCGGCCGGCGCCCCGTCGAGGATGAACAGGGATTCGCCGCGGGCCGAGCCGTCGTAACCGGCACCAGCAGTCACCGCCACGCGGCTGCCGCGCACGATGTCCTTCGCCAGGCGGGCACCTTCGTAACCGTCCAGCACAGCGGCCAACACCTGCAGTGCGTAGTAATCGTCGTCCCCCTTCACGTCGCGCAGCGTCGGCGCGCGCCAGGCCAGGGCCACGTAGGGCAGTTCGGCCGGCGCCTTCACCACGGTCCGCCGCGGCCCGGTCTGCTCCGGCTCGACGAGGGGCTTGCGCACCGGCAGCGGACGGCTCTTCACCTGGCCGTAGGTGCGCTCCGCCTCCTTGAAGACCGCCTGGTGATCCACGTCGCCCACCACCACCAGCGTCGCGTTGTTGGGTACGTACCAGCGCTGGTACCACTCACGGGCGTCGCGGGCGGTCATGTTGTCCAGGTCGCTCATCCAGCCGATGATCGGCCGGCGGTAGGGATGAGCCTGGAAGGCGGTGGCCATCAGCTGCTCGATGACCAGCGCACGCGGCTTGTCGTCGGTGCGCAGGCGGCGCTCTTCCTTCACGACCTCGATCTCCTTGCTGAACCCAGCCTCAGTCACCTGCAGATTGGCCATGCGGTCGGCCTCCAGCGTCATCATGCGGCCCAGCGCCTCCTTGGGCACCTGCTGGAAATACGCCGTGTAATCCTGGCTGGTGAAGGCATTGTCGCGGCCTCCGGCCGCGGCGACGAGCCTGTTGAATTCACCGGGCCCGACCTTCTTTGTACCCTTGAACATCATGTGTTCGAGAAGATGGGCCACGCCGGAGGTACCATCCACCTCGTCCATCGCCCCGACCTTGTACCACACCATATGCACCACCGACGGCGCCCGCTTGTCTTCCTTGACGATCAACTTCATTCCATTCGGAAGCACGGTCTCGTAGGGATTGGCCCAGGCCGGAGCGGCCATCGCCGCGGCAAGGGCGACGGCGGACGAGGCGATCCGCAAACTGCGTTTCATCATAGGCTGTTGAAGCATCTGGTAAAATTGAAGAACAATGGCCGCTGGCCGGCGTGTGGCGCGGCATCATAGCGGCATTCCGACGACCCGGCCAACCGGACATGACGGGCCTTTTCACCCCATGCGCCGGTCCGATCGACCCACCTTCAGACTCAGCACCCCATGTTTGGTTTCCTCAAGAAAGCCCTCAAGCCCGGCGACAGCCCGGCAGCGGCCCCCGAAACGCCGGCCGCTGCGCCACAGGCGGACATCCCCGCCACGCCCACGCCGCAAGCGCCGGTGCTGACCCCGGCCCCCGTTGCGGCAGCCCAGGCGCCCGAGCCCGAAAAGAAGCGCTCGTGGATGGACCGCCTGCGCGCCGGTCTGTCCCGCACCCGCGAGCAGATCGGCGGCGGCCTCGGCAACCTGACCAGCCTGCTCTCCCGCCGCAAGATCGATGAGGACCTCCTCGAAGAACTCGAAACCACGCTGCTGATGGCCGACTGCGGCGTCGAGGCTACTCAGCACCTGCTGAAGGAACTGCGCCTGCGCTGGAAGCGCGACAAGCTGGAAACCGCC
Source organism: Zoogloea sp. JDB1 (assembly GCF_056724025.1). Taxonomy (NCBI): domain Bacteria; kingdom Pseudomonadati; phylum Pseudomonadota; class Betaproteobacteria; order Rhodocyclales; family Zoogloeaceae; genus Zoogloea; species Zoogloea sp. JDB1. The sequence continues at coordinate 1,966,933 of NZ_CM161496.1, read as the reverse complement.
GACCAGCTGCAGGGCGCCCTCGCCGAAGGTCTGCTGTCCATCCTCGCCCCCCTCGAGCAACCCCTCGAGATCAGCGGCCACAAGCCTTACATCATCATGATTGCGGGCGTAAACGGGTCCGGCAAGACGACCTCCATCGGCAAGCTGGCCAAGCACTTCCAGAACCAGGGCAAGAGCGTGCTGCTGGCTGCCGGCGACACCTTCCGCGCCGCCGCACGCGAACAGCTGATGACCTGGGGCGAACGCAACGGCGTGGCCGTCATCGCCCAGGAATCCGGCGACCCCGCCGCCGTGGTCTTCGATGCCATCAACGCCGCCCGCGCCCGCAACATCGACATCGTGCTGGCCGACACTGCCGGCCGCCTGCCCACCCAGCTGCACCTGATGGAAGAAATCGCCAAGGTCCGCCGGGTCGTCCAGAAGGCCGAGCCCTCCGGCCCCCACGAGGTGCTGCTGGTGCTCGATGCCAACATCGGGCAGAACGCGCTGCAGCAGGTCAAGGCCTTCGACGCCGCCATCGGCGTCACCGGCCTGGTCCTCACCAAACTCGACGGCACAGCCAAGGGCGGCGTGGTCGCCGCCATCGCCCGCCAGAGCCCGAAGCCGCTGCGCTTCATCGGCGTCGGCGAGCAGATCGACGACCTGCAGACCTTCCGGGCCAAGGAATTCGTGGACGCCCTTTTCACGCCGGTCGGTGGCACCACCGAGCAGGCCGACTGACCCAAACTGCCGTACGTCATATGCGACGTGCACCGCCCCGCGTTCTCGCCTATTCTTCCGGAATGACGGGGCGGACCTGATGGACAACAAACCACGCCCCTCCCAGCCGCGGAGAGACGTGGATGCAGCCCACCCCCGACGCCCGCCCGATCAACCGGACGGCGCACCTTGCCGACGCACCGGCCTCCCCCTTTCCGCTGGCCAACTGGCTGCGCATCGGCCTGCTGCTGTTCACCGCCCAGGCCCTCGCGCTCAGCTTGCAGGCCCTGCTGCTGCTCCATAAAGAGCACGACCTGCTGGTCGGCATCACCGTCTCCCGCATCGCCATCGCCGCGGACCAGATCCAGGCCACCTTCCAGCGCAGCTCCGCCAACGGCCTGCTCCTCCCCGAGTCAGCCGGCATCCGCCGCCTGCTGCCCCGCCTGCAGACGGAAGACCCGGACATCATGGCCATCCATGTCGTCGCCGCGGACGGCGTTTCCCTGTTCAGCAGCGGAACGCCGACACGCCCCCCGGAGCGGAGCGAACTCGATGCCCTCCTCAAGAGCAAGGGGGCGTGGTCGCAGCTGCCGGCACAGGGGCCGCTGCGGGTCGGACTGCGCCTGGCCGACAACGACGGAGAAGTCGTCGGCGGTGTGCTGTTCGACGTCGATGCCGGCGCGCTGTCGGACACCCTGCAGGTTGCCCGCCACGCCGCCTGGCCCCGTCTGCTCGCCACGCTGGCGGGAGTCGCCGTCGCGCTGCCCCTGCTGCTGGCGGCGGCGGCCCGCTGGGGCCGCCAGAGGGCAAGACTGCGCCTGCGCATCCTCGCCGCCGCCCTGCTACTTGCCGTCACCAGCAGTCTGGCCCTCAGCATTCAGACACTGCCGAGCTTCTCCGAACGCCTGCACCCGGCCCTGGATGCCAAGGCGCACATCCTGGCCAGCACGCTGGCCGGACGGATCTCCAACGCGCTCGCCCTCGGCATCCCCTTCGAACACCTGAACGGTGTCGAGGCCTACTTCGACGATGCCCTCGCCCGCCACCCGGAGATCCTTTCCCTACGCCTGCAAGGCTCCACGCACACATATCTGCGCGAACACCCGGGCGAACCCGGCCACAGCGTCGAGGCCGCCGTCAGCGGCCCGGATGGCCAAGCCCTGGCGCTGCTGACAGCCAGCACCGACAGCCACGTGGTTCATCGGGAGATGCTCAGCCAGGCCCTCGACCTGGCCATCGTGTTCCTCGTCGCCGTCGTGCTGTTCAACGAAACCCTCGGCGCGATCCTTGCCGGCGATCATATCGACCCAGCCTCCGCCGGCCGCGGCCGCCTCGGCCTGGCGCGGCTGGCGGTGTTCCTGCTAATCCTGTCGGAAGAGCTGACCCGCGCCTTCCTGCCGCTGCATATCGTCGGCCTGGCCCAGGCAGCCGGCGAACACGGGGCCACAGCGGTCGGCCTGCCGATCTCCGCTTACATGGCGAGCTTCGCCCTTCTGACCCCCTTCGCCGGCCGTTGGGCCGAGCGCTTCGGCACCGCCCGCACCTTCGCCATCGGCGCCGCGCTGTCCGCCACCGGCTTCGGCTGGGCGCTGGCCGGTGGCGGCTATATGGCCTTCGTCGCCGCCCGCTGCCTGTGTGCGGCGGGCTACGCTATCGGCACTATGGCCATGCAGCAGCATTTCCTGCGCGCCGCGGCCGACGGCGAGCGGGCCCGTGCTCTCGCACTGTTCGTCGGCGCGGTGCAGACGGCGGCAATCTGCGGCGCCCCGATCGGCGGCCTGCTGGCCGAGCAGTTCGGTGCCGCCGCCGTCTTTGCCGGCGCCGCCGGCATGAGCCTGCTGGCGCTGCTCGTGCAGCGCCTGGACCACAGTCCTCCAGCGCCGGCCACGGCCAGCGCCTCCCCGCCCCTGCTCGGGCTGCTGTTCCAGCGCCGGATACTGGCCCCGCTGCTCACCGCCGCCCTGCCGGCCAAACTGGCCCTCGCCGGCTTCCTGTTCTATCTGGTTCCGCTCGCGCTGCAACAGGAAGGCTTCGGCAGCGGGTTGACCGGCAGAGCCATGATGATGTATTTTCTGCTGGCTGCCGCCTGCAATCCATTGGCATCCTGGCTGGCCGACCACTACGGCTGGGAAAGAGGCCTGGTCGCCCTCGGCGGGCTGGTGATCGGACTCGGCGGGCTGACCGGCCTGCTCGGCGGCGCCCCGGCGCTGTTCGCCGGCATCGCGGCCCTCGGCATCGGTACCGGCCTGTCCGCCGCCGCGCTACAGGCCATGCTGGGGCGCAGCGGCCCGGCCGCCGTGGTGCTGCTACGCACCGTCGAGCGCCTCGGCGCAGTGATCGGCCCGCTGCTGGCCGGCAGCCTGCTGGCGCTGCTTGCCTACGGCGGCGTGATGGCAACGATAGGCGCGCTGGTCATCGGCGCCACCCTCGGATTTGCGCTCCTCCAGCCTCAGAAAAGGAAAGCCGCGTGAACGTCCCGCTCCGCCTGCTGCTCGCCGTCGCCGCATCAGCCACCGCGCTGTTGGCCCCGCTGCCGGCCAGTGCAAAGCCAGCGACCGAGGCCGCCCCCTACCGCATCACGATGCTGTTGTTTCGCGGTTGCGAGGAAGCCTGCCGCGGTTTCCAGGCCTATTTCCGCCAGCACGGCATCGCCGCCGAATTCACGCTACGCGACGCAGCCCAGGACAAGCGCCGCGTCGCCGGCTTCGTGGACGAGGTCCGCCGCAGCAAACCCGACCTGGTCGTCACCTGGGGCACGACAGTCACTCAGGAGGCGGTCGGCGACTGGCGGCATGTCGATCCCCGGCGCCACATTACCTATCGGCCGGTACTCTTCATGATCGTCTCCGACCCTGTCGCCGCCGGCATCGTGCCCACCCTCGCCCGCCCGCGCCGCAACGTCAGCGGCACCCTCTACCTTCTGCCGGTCGAGACCCAGATCAAGGCCGCCCGCAGCTACCTGGACTTCAAGCGGATCGGCTACATCCTCAACGAGACCGAGTCCAACTCGGTCAGCACCCGCGACGAACTCCGCGGTATCGCCGCCAGCCACGGCTTCACGCTGGTCGAACGGCGGCTGCCGGTATCCCCGTCCGGCACGCCGGACGGCAATGCGCTGCCGGGGCTAGTGGACGAGCTCGCGCGCGAGAAGGTGGACCTTCTCTACCAAGGCCCCGACAGTTTCCTCAACAGTCGCCGGGACGCCCTCACCGACGGCGCACTGGCCCGCGGCCTGCCCGTCTTCGCCGCCGCCGAAGCACCGGTACAGCAATCCCGCGCACTGTTCGGCGTGGTCAACAAGTACGAGGACGTCGGCCGCTTCACCGCCGCCCAGGCGGTCCGCATCCTGCGCGACAAGACTGCGCCGGCAGACATCCCGGTGACGCTGCCACGCAACTTCTCCTACCTGATCAACCTTCCGGTCGCCCTCCAGCTCGGCCGCTACCCGCCCCTCAAGCTGCTCGACGTCGCCGAGATCGTCGGCATCGACAGCGGAGAACACTGACATGCGCATCCTGGTCTGCTCGAAGCGGGATCTCCACGGCCTGCATTTCCTCAACCGCCTGCTGCCGGCCCTGACGGGCCACCAGGTGCTGGAGGTCTGGCTGTCCGACAAGGCCCGCGACTCGGAAAATGCGGTGCCGGGCCTGGTCGCGCTACGCTTCCTGGAACGGACACTGCCGGAGGAACTGGTCTTCCCGCTGGTCGACGCGCTGCCGCCGGGCTCGGGCGCGGCCGAAGCCACCTTCACCGGCCTCGCCGAGCGCTACAAACTGCCCATCCAGGTGGTCAGCGACGTGAACGGTAATGCCGCCCGCCAGCGGATGGCGGCGCTGGAACCGGACCTGGTCATCGTCGCCCGCTTCAGCCTGCTCTTCGACGCCGACACTATTGCCATCCCGCGCTTCGGCATGCTCAACGTCCACCCCGGCGAGTTGCCCGTCTATGCCGGACTGCACGCGCCGCTGCGCGCCGTGCTGGATGGCACCGACGCCTTCGCCTGCAGCGTCCACTGGATCACCCCGGGCATCGACGACGGCCCGCTGCTGGGCATCCACCGCCACCCCATCGAAACGCGGCGCTGCCTGCTCAGCCAGGTGCGCGAGCTCTATCCGCTGGCCATCCCGACGCTGCGCGCGGTCATCGACGAATGCGCCGCCGGACACCGCCCCGTCGGCCAGCCGCAGGACCGCCGGCAACGGCGCTACCGCTCGATGCCCAGCACCGACGAGTTCGCCCACCTGGAAAGCCTCGGCCTGCAGCTGTGGTGTCCCGTCACCTACGCCGACTGGCTGCAGCGCTTCGTCCCCCCGGGCCAGTCCATCCCCCTCGCGCCGGCGATCACCCGATGAGCTTCGAACGGCAGGTCTTCATCAGCTATGCCCACCTGGACAACCAGCCGCTGACGGCCGATCAGCTGGGGTGGGTGAGCCTGTTCCACAGCACCCTGCAGACCCTCCTCAGCCAGCGCCTGGGCACCCCGGCCGACATCTGGCGCGACGACAAGCTACGCGGCAACGACGTGTTCTCCGACGAGATCCTCGACCAGCTATCGCGCACTGCCCTGTTCGTATCGGTGCTGACGCCGCGCTACCTGAAGTCCGAATGGTGCACCCGCGAGATCACCAGGTTCTGCCAGCAGGCCGAAGACGAACACCGCCTGGTGGTCGGCAACAAGGCCCGCGTCATCAAGGTGCTCAAGCTGCCGATCGACGGCAGCGGCGCGCTGCCCGAAGCCGTCGGCCAGCTGCTCGGTTATGAGTTCTTCGAATTCGACGAAGACCGCACGCCCCGCGAGCTGGACCCCGCCTACGGCGACCAACCCCGCCAGGCCTTCCTGCGCAAGGCCAACAAGCTCGCCTGGGATCTGGCCGCCCAGCTCGCACAACTCCAGCAGCAGACCGCCGCCAACGACGCCACCCAGGCGGCCAAACCCGCCGTCTTCCTCGCCGAATGCAGCCGCGACCGCCGCGACGCCCGCGAATGCATCGAGGCAGAGCTGTCGTGCTGTGGCTACACCGTGCTACCCGACCGGCGCCTGCCGGACGACGAGGACGAGCACCGGGCCGCGGTCGCCGGGTTACTGGAACGCTGCACGCTGTCGATCCACCTGATCGGCGAAGGCTACGGGCGCGTACCGGACGGCGACAGCGCCGAGTCCGTCGTCGTGCTGCAAAACCGGCTGGCAGCCGAACGCAGCAAGGCCGGCCTGCGCCGCGTGATCTGGCTCCCTTCCGGCACGACCGGCACACAAGCGGCCCAGCAGACCTTCATCGACGCCCTTCAGCAGGATGCCGCGCTGCAACTGGGCGCCGATCTGGTGAACGGCGATCTGGAAACCCTCAAGGCCGCCATCCATGCCGCGTTGAAGAAACCCGAAGCGGCCCCCGATCCACCCACCGAAACTGGCGCCGCCAGCGCGCCGCGGGTCCATTTGGTGTGCGACGCCCGCGACCGCAAGGACAGCGTCCCGCTCATCAAGCAACTGCGCGGGCTGGGCCTCGATGTCACGCTGCCACTGTTCACCGGCGACGCCGCGGAGGTCCGCGAGGCCAACCGACAGCATGTGCTCGACTGCGACGCTCTGATCCTCTACTACGGGGCAGGCGACGAGACCTGGAAGTACCACCAGGAAAACGAACTGCGCAAACTGCAGGGGCAGGACCGCCAGCGTCCGTTGCGCGCCCGCTTCACGCTGCTCGCACCGCCGCTCAGCGACGACAAGGAAGTGCTGCAGGCCCTCGCCGATGCGGACACCCTCGACGGCCTGAACGGCATCGCCCTGCAGGCGCTGACGCCCCTCGTGACCGCTCTCGGCCTGGAGGTGACGTCATGAGCCAGACTGGCGTACCGACCTGCCCCTATCCAGGCATCCGTCCCTTCCGGGAGGAAGAGGAATACCTGTTCTTCGGCCGCGAGGCGCAGGTGGACGCGATGGTGGACACCCTCGCCCGCCAGCGCTTCCTGGCCGTCATCGGCAGCTCCGGCTGCGGCAAATCCTCCCTCGTCAATTGCGGCCTGCGCCCAGCCCTGCACCGGGGCCTGCTGGCCAGCGCCGGCAGCGCCTGGCGGGTGGCCAGCTGCCGACCCGGCGGCCAGCCCCTGCGTGCGCTAGCCGAAGCTCTCGCTCAGCCCGGCGCGCTGCACCTGGCGGCACCACCGGGGCCGTTCAGCGCCGCAGAGCTCATCGAGGCCACGCTGGCGATGAGCCGCCGCGGCCTCATCGACGCCTTCCGGCAAGCCGCGTTGCCCGCGGGTACGCAGCTGCTGGTGGTGGTAGACCAATTCGAGGAGCTCTTCCGCTACCGCAACCTGGGCGAGCAGCAGGAAGACCAGGCCACCACCTTCGTCAATCTGCTGCTCGAAGCCCGCCAGGAATACGTGCCGATCCACATAGTAATGACGATGCGCTCCGACTTCCTCGGCGACTGCGCGCGCTTCTCCGGCCTGCCGGAGACCATCAACGGCGGCCAGTACCTGGTGCCGCGGATGAACCGCGCCGAACGCCGTTCCGCCATCGTCGGGCCGGCCCGGGTCTTCGGCGCCGACATCGCACCGACGCTGCTAACCCGCCTGGTGAATGACGTGGGTGACGACCCGGACCAGCTCTCCCTGCTCCAGCACGCCCTCGCTCGCACTTGGGCCCACTGGCTGGCCAGCGGCGACGCGAGCCCCATCGACGGCCGCCACTACGACGCCATCGGCACCCTCGCTCAGGCCCTCAACCTGCATGCAGAGGAGATTTACACCGGCCTGCCGGCGGTGCAACAGGCCACCTGCGCCCGTGCCTTCCGCGCGCTGACCGACACCAGCACCGACAGCCGCGGCATCCGCCGGCCGACCCGCTTCGGCGATCTGGCCGCCATCGCCGGAGCCGACGCCGCCGAACTGAACGCCACGCTGGCACCATTCCGGGCGCCCGGCATAGCCTTCCTGATGCCCCCCGCCGACGTCCCGCTGCAGCCCGGCAGCGTTGTGGACCTGGCTCACGAAAGCCTGATGCGCATCTGGGATCGCCTGCGCGACTGGGGCGCGCGGGAGGCCGAATCGGCACGCATGCTGCGCCGCCTGGCCGATGCCACCGACCTCCATACCGTCGGCGAAGCCAGCCTGTGGCGCGACCCGGAACTGCAGTTCGCCCTCGACTGGCAGACCCGCACGCAGCCGACCCCTGCCTGGGCCCGGCAGTACGGCCACGCCCTCGAACCCGCGCTGGCCTTCCTCGACGCCAGCCGCCAGGCCCGCGACGAGGCCACAGCCGCCGAGCAGGCGCGGGCAACAGCCGAAAGGCGCGTGGAGGCCGAGCGACGCCGCAACCAGCGGGTGTGGCGCGTCACGGTCGTCGCCATCATCGCCACCATGCTGGTCGCGGGCGTCACCGGCTTCCTGTGGCAGCGGGCCGAGAAGGCTGGCGAAATCGCTCTGTCGCGCCAGCTGGCGGCCGAATCCTCCAGCGAGCTGGCCATCGGAAACCTGGCCGGCGCACTGCAGCTGGCCGCCGCCAGCTACGAGCGCGAACCGACCTTCGAAGCCCGTGACAGCCTGCTGGCCGCCCTCTCCCAATCGCCCCTCGACTGGTGGCAGGCCGGCCAGAAAGGCGTACAGGCCCTGGCCGTCAGCCCCGACGGACAGCTCGTCGCCAGCGGTGGCAAGGACGGCAGCATCCGGCTGTGGCGTGGCGGCAATGTCGTCGCCACCCTGCAGGCCCACGCCAATGCCGTGCTGGCCCTCGACTTCAGCCCCGACGGCCGGACCCTCGCCAGCGCCGACGCCGATCACCGCATCGTGCTGTGGCAGGTGGCCGAGCGTCGCGCCCGTGTGATCCTCGACGACCACGAGGGCCCGGTTCATGCCCTGGTATTCAGCCCGGACGGCCGCTACCTCGCCACTGCCGGCGCCGACCGGCGCATCGTGCTGCGCGACGGACTCAGCGGCACGCCGCTGGGCAGCCCACTGCTGGCCCACGCGGACACCGTCACCGGCCTGGCCTTCAGCCCCGATGGCGAATCCCTGGCCTCGGTGGGCTACGACGGCAACCTGTTCCTGTGGCGCCTCGACGGCAGCAACACCCCGCTCGCCCGCGCCAGCCACCCCGCCGTGCTGCATGACGTGGCCTTTGCACCGGACGGCAAGACCATCGCCACCGCCAGCGCGGACCGGCATGTACTGCTGTGGCAAGCACCCCGTCTGATCCAGCTCGGCGACCCGCTCGGTGGCTACGAAGCCGGGGTGCGCAAACTGTCCTTCAGCCCCGACGGACGCCACATCGTGGCGGTGGGCGAGCAGCGCCAGGTGCGTGTCCATGACCTCACCCAGCCCGGCCGCGCCGCCCTGGAGCGCCCCGGCCACACGGGCGATGCGCTGGCCGTACTGTTCCTGCCCGACGGCAGTTTTCTCACCGGCGGCAGCGACGACCTGCTGATCCGCCACGACACGAGCGGCCATGGCCCGCTGAGCAAACCGCTGGCGCCCACGAAGGACACCGTGTGGGCGCTGGCCTTCAGTCCCGACGGACGACGCCTGGTCAGCGCCGATGCCCGGGCCCACCTGCAATGGCGCGACGGGAACAGCGGCACTCCGGTCGGCGCCCCCCATGACGGCCACACCGCGCTGGTAAGCAGCCTGGACTTCAGCTCCGACGGCCAGCACCTCGCCAGCGCCGGCCAGGACGGGCGCCTGCTGTTATGGGATGCGGATGGCGACAAGCCGCCGCGCACCCTGCTGGCGGACGGAGCAGCACTGCAGCGGGCGATCTTCAGCCCCGATGGGCAGCTCCTCGCAGCCGGCGGGCGGGATGGGTACATCCACCTGTGGAAGATGCCTGCCGCCACGCGCCTCGACGTGCAGCCGGAACACGGCGGCCCAATAGCCAGCCTGAGCTTCTCTTCAGACTCGCGGCGTCTCGTCAGCGTGGGCTACGACGGCCAGGCCCGCGTATGGGACAGTCGCGACGGACGGCAACTCGCCAGCCAGGCCGCGGTCGGCAGCGGCGCCCTGTATGGCACGGCCTGGCTACCTGGCGGCAAACAACTCCTCATCGCCAGCCAGCAACAGGGGCTACTGCGCTGGAATGCCGACGCCACTCCCTCCACACCGCTCGGCAGCGCAGGCGGCACGCTGCTCGGCCTGGCCCTTTCTCCGGACGGCCAGACCCTGGCCGGCTTCGATCGGCAGGGCCGGCTACGCCTGTGGGACACGGCCACCGACCAGGCCCTGCACGCCCCCCTCCTCCACCACGGCAGCCCCATCCTGGCCCTGGCCTGGCTACCGAACGGCCTGGGTCTCGCCTCGGCAGACTGGCAGGGTGGCATCACCCTCTCCAGCGGCACGCCCTCCGAATGGGTCCGCCTGGCATGCTCGCTGATCGGCCGGATCCCGCCCCTCGCTACCGGGCGCCCGCTTTCCGCCTGTTCATCCACGCCATCGCTCCACCCTTGACATAGGCAAGACTGCATCTAATCTGAGTAATCAGATCGCGAATCGCAGCGCCCCGAAAGTTGATGACAAAAGCATAAACACCTGTACAATCGGCGCCGCTTTCCAACAGACAGGATCGGGAGGAGACATCCCATGGCACTGATCATCCCCGGCGTCGAAGTCAAGGTCGTCAAGGAAGTCCTCGCCCCTCAGCTCGCCCCATCGGGCGTCCTGGGGCTGGTCGGCATCGTCGAGAACCCGGCCGCCGGCGTCGGTCGGGCAGCCAGCTGGCGCAGCTTCATCGACGGCTTCGGCGCGGCCAGCGCCTTCAGCCTGCCCGAAGCAGCCCAGGCCCTCGGCAACGGCGTCTTCGAACTGGTCGTCTGTCCGGTTGCCTGCAGCAGCACGGCGAGCGTCAAGCTCCCGGCCACCGCCGGCAACGCCACGGCCTTCACCCTCGTCGCCCGCGCCCCGGGGCCGTGGGGTAACGCCATCTCGGTCAGCATCCTGTCCCGCCAGGTGCCCACCGGCAAGAAGCTCGACAGCGGAGAGGACGAAACCCGCACGGTGTTCGACCTCACCGCCCGCTACGCCGGCAGCGATTACAAGGAAGTGCACCGCAACCTGTCCGCCGACCCGGCCGACCAGATCCGCAACGCCCGCGACGTACTCGCCACCCAGTCCCAGCTGCTGCGTATCAGCGAGGAGCGCGACAAGCTCAAGGCTCCCAAGGACAGCCCCGACATCAAGGACAGCAACGCCGCCGCCTACGCGCTGGCCGGTGCCAGCGATGCAGATCCCGACGCCTACCGCCAGGCCCTCGCCCAGCTCGAGAACGAGGCCGACGTGGACATGGTGCTGGTCTCTGTACAGGACACCAAGGATGCCACCCGGGTCGGCCGCATCTATGCCGACGTGATCAGCCACTGCGACCGCATGAGCGCCCGCAGCCAGGGCCGCATCGGCTTCGGCGAAGTCCCCGGCGCCAGCTCCGCAGAGATTGCAACCGCCGCCGACAAGCTCACTGGCACACTGGTCTCCGACCGCTTCGTGCTGGTTGCCCCGGCCGGCGTCGTCGGCGCAGTGGCCGGCACCACCGGCAGCCTCGACTACTTCCAGTCCCCCACTTTCAAGCGCCTGTCCGGCCTCGGCGAGCCCGCCCCCGCGCTGGGCGTGGAAGCCCAGCAGGAGCTCCTGCGCAAGAATGTGGTGCCCATCGTCGCCCAACGCGGCCGCGGCATTATCGTGATCCGCGGCCTCACCACCGACGGCGACCAGATCAGCGTGCGCCGGGTCGCCGACCACGCGGTACGTGGCGTCAAGACCATCGGCGAGCTCTTCATCGGCCGCCTCAACAACGAGGAAGGCCGCGGTGCCCTGAAGCAGAAGCTGGTCGAATTCCTCGTCCAGATGCAAAAGGAAGGCGCCATCGTGCCCTCTACCGACGGCACCGACCCAGCCTTCAAGCTCAACGTCTATTCGAGCCAGCAGGACTTCGCCCAAGGCATCGTCCGCGTGGATCTGGCCGTCCGCCCGGTCCGGGCCATCGATTACATCTACGCCACGGTCCTGGTCCAGGTCTGAACCGTACTCAGCCCAAGCCGCCGTTTTCCCAGTAGCCCCCAGCCTCTCCGGAGAAGCCTGCCATGCCGACCGTTTTTTCCGCCAATCGCTCCAGCGTGCTGGTCGACGGCGAAGCCATCGAAGGCCTGCAGTCCCTGGCCTACCGCGTCGTCACCGAACGCGAAGACATCCGCGCCGTGGGCAGTGACGAACGCGTTGCAGTGAGTTTCGGCCTGCGCACCGTGCAGGGCGAGATCACCGTCCGTTCGGCCAGCTTCAAGCTAGACGGTCACCTGGACAAGCAGGCCCGCTTCCAACTCGTCGCCAACCTCAAGAAGGACGACGCCGCCGACTCGCCGAAGCGCACCGTTTCCTTCGACGACTGCTACATCGAGGACAAAGCCTTCAGCCTCGGCGCCGGCGGCACGGTCGTCACCGCCTACACCTTTAGCGCGACGCGGATCCGCGAGGAATGAGCCCTTGGGTCCGCTGGAGCTGAACCTCGCCGGCACCGCCTACAGGCTCGACTTCGCGGGCTTCCACCGGCCCCTCGGCGTCGCCACCGACACGCTGGCCGTCACCCTTCAACCCTGGACTTATCGCCGTCACATGGACACCCTTCGCCTGTGCACCGCGCCCTCCGCGGTGGGCTTGCGCCTCGACAGCCGAGTCCTCTGCGATGCGGTGCTCACCGACGTGGCCGCGGATGATGCGGCCCGTCGCGAACTCGCCCCCATCGCCCTGTGGTGGGCCGCAGGCGGCGATGCGCCCCTCGCTCAGCCGCCGGTCGAAGGGGAATGGCTCGATCTCGGCACCTACGACAATCCGGCCCGCGTGCGCCTGCGCCCCTGGACTGAGCACCAGCGCCTCGCCGCCCTCGACGCGAGCCTGTCCGGAGAGCACGACGACAGCTGGTTCGACCCGGTGCGCTACCTGGAGGGCATGGTCGACGCGTCGGTGGTCACCCTCGATGCACCGGCCGGCCTGGACGATCTCGACGCCCGCGCCACCGCCCTGCTGCTCCACGCCACCGTGGCCCTCAATGTTATTGACGAGGAAGCCGACCACCTGCTGCAAGGTGGCGAAGCCGCCCGCCAATGCGCCGCCCGCACCCTGCGGTTGTGCCAGGTGCTGGGCTGGACGCCCACCAAGGTGTGGGCGACGCCCGCCGCCGAGGTGGACCGCCTGCTGCGCATGCTCGACCTGCTGCAACCCGCCCCGCCGACGCCCCGGCGCCTGGCCGATCATCCGGACGCCACGGTGATCCGCATCGACGATGACGGTGACGATGAGGCCGTGGAAAGGATGTCCCGGTGACGACCGGCACCGAGCTCCTCGTCGCCCGCATTCTCCAGCCCCTGGCCCGCAGCCTGGAGGAAGCGCGGCGGAATCTCACGCTGGAGGTGGACGCTGCTCCGGACGATGAAGAGGAGTACCCCGCGCCCCTGTCCTCCGGCACGCCCGCTGCTGCTCCCCCAAGCGTGACAGCCCAGCAGGAGCCCGCCCACGGCATTCGCCCCCAGAAGCAGGCAAAGCAGGAAACGTCGCCAAGCATCGACCGGCCCATCTCCATCCCCGCGGTGATTGACGCAGCATCGCATCCTCCCGCGAGGACAAACGAACCGGCGAACCACGCGCACTTCCAATCGACGCGTGACGGAGCCCGTCCGCCTGCTCCTCATCCCCGGCAATCCGCCGACAACCCCGTCTCGCCACACCAAGCCCCGCAGCCAACAACACGGATAGAGCCGGTCACCGCCCCCGCCTTTCATCACCCTCCCTTCCTGCGCCCGGTGGCAGGCGTGACGGAGCAGCCGGTAGTCCAACGTGAGGGACAGGAAGCACGCGTGTCGTCACCGGAAGAAAGCAGCCCCATCGCGGCGCCGACCTCCATCGAAGTCAGCACAGAACGATCGACCAGAGCTCCCGCGCTGCTGCGCGCCATTCCGCCAGCATCCCGCTTCGCAGCGGACGCGCCTTCGTCAGCGGACGCGGAGCCAAGTCCGACACCTTTCCCCCCCCCCGTTGCCAAGCCGGCCCCTGGCACGCCTTCACAACAGGAAGCCCGCGAGGTACCCGCCGCCACGACCGGAAAAGCCGTGCCGACCGCGCCCGAATCTTCCAGCCGACGCCCGAGGCATTGGCGCCTGAAAAAACCGCTCACTGATGCAGCCACCACGCCGTCAGCTCAGATCGGCGACACGCCGGAAGCAGTGGGCCCGTCACAAACCGCGGCGCCCGCCCCACTGCCCGTAGCATCGTCTTCCCGCAACGCGCCCGTCGGACGCGTCGCCGACGCGATGGCCCCCGTGCTCGACAAGGCCTGGCAACTCACCGACAGCAGCCTGCGCGACAGCGACGACAATCCGGCCCCCGCAATGGCGGCCGGCCCCCGCGTCAACAACCATTTCCACGTCAGCGTGGCGCTGGCCGGCGAGAGCTCGGCCCCCCGCGACGCGCAGGAACTCGAGACGGCCCTCATCGCCCTGCTTCGCGATGCGGCCCGCCGCCAGGGGCTGGACGTATGAAGCCCGTCCGCCAGAATGCCTACCAGGTACAGATCGGCAGCGTGCTGGTCAGCAGCAAGGCCAGCGAATCCCACCGCCAGTTGCTGCAGCTGTGCGTCGACCTGAACATGGACGGCCCAGGCGCGGCCTGCACCATCGAGCTGGCGGACAGCAACGTGGCGCCGCCGAACGCCGGCGATGCCGTCACCGTCAAGCTGGATGTCGGCGATGGCGCACAGACCGTCTTCACCGGCGCGCTCGCCGACAGCACGGCCCGGGCTACTGGCCAGACCCTCATTGCCCACGGCGCGATTGCCGAGCTCGGCCGCCACGAAGTGGAAGGCGCCTACGACAGCGTCTCCGCCGATTTCATCATCAAGGACCTGATCGGCCAGGTCGGCGCGTCGGCAGGCACCATCAGCAAGGGACCGGACCTGTCAGGCTGGGCGCTGCACCGCGGCCCCACGGCCCTCGGCCACCTGCGCCGCCTGGCCCTGCTGTGCGGCGCCGACCTGTTTGCCGACGGCGACGGCAAGATCCACTGCGCCGCCCCGAAGACCGGCGCCTCCGATCACCGGTTCAAGTTCGGCGAAACAGTGATCCGGCTGGCCATCCAGAAATGTAGCCCGGCCTTCGACAGCATCGAGGTGTGGGGTGAAGGCTCAGCCAGTGCCAAGGGGGCCGACAAGGTCCACTGGCTCAGCACCGACCTGGCTGGCGTCAGCGCAAAGGCCGCCGTCGGCAGCGACGGCCAGGTCCAGGCCGGCAAGCTCGGCACGCGCCCGTTCCGGCTCCGGGAAGGCGCACTGCGCTCCGGCGAGGCCGTCGAAGCCGTCGCCAAGGCCTGGGCCACCAGCCTGGCCACCCGCCTGCTCGGCGGCAGCCTGGAAGTGTTCGCCGCCCCCAAGGTCCAACCCGGCGACCTCGTCTCCATTGACGCCCTACCCACCGACCATGCCGCCGCCAGCCTGCTCGGCCAGGGCGGCACGCTGCGCGTCCGCCACGTCCGCCACCTGCTGGATCGCCAGCGCGGCACCACCACCCGGCTGGGCTTCTGAAGATGAGCGTGCGCATCGGCAAGATCGAGCTCACCGGCGTGCAGGATCTGCACACCGAGGAAGCGCGCACCCTCGTCGAACAGCGGGTGCCCGAACAGCAGGGCAGCGTGTTCCAGGATCTGGGGCGCGAGCCGGTCACCATCCTCATCGACGGCCTGCTGCTCGGCGAAGAAGCCCTGTCGTCCCTCGAGACCCTGCGCCAAGCCCACACCAAGGCAGAACCGCAGTCCTTCGCGGCCGACCTGGTGGTCGGCACGGACCTCACCGAAGTCATCATCGAGGACTTCAAGGTCCGCCAGGTGGCCGGCTATCGGGACCGCTTCCGCTTCAGCCTGCGCCTGCGCGAGTACATCGAGCCGCCCCAGGCCAGCGACGCCGCTCTCGCCGACGTCAACAGCGGCATCGCCAGCGATGCCGCCGCATGGAGCGAGGGCAGCCTGGCGGCGGCCGGCGTGCTGCAGGATCCGGCCTCCCTGTCGGCGGCCCTCGCCGCCCAGCCGGCCCTGCTCGACAGCCTCGACATGGATGCCCTCGGCGACGCCGTTGCCAACAATCTCGACAGCCTGGACACGGGCCAGCTCAACGGCGTGCTCGACACCCTCGCCGCGGCCGACCCGAGCAAGGCCAGCGGCTTCTTCGACGCGCTGGGCAAGGCCGGCGCCCTCGGCCCGATGCTGTCCAAGTACGTCCAGGAAGGTGCTGCCTTCCTGAAGCAGCTCGATCCGTCCAAGTTCAGTTCGCTGATGAAGGCCTTCTCCGGTGGTCTCGAATTCCTCAACCAGCTCAAGAAGGTGCTCGACGCGGCGGGCCGCCTGGCCGGCGACATCAAGGATCTCAAGCTGCCGCCGGAGCTCGACCACATCGTCAAGGGAGGGCTGAAATGAGCAGCGCTGCCGACATCGTGCGCGACCTCGCCGCCCTAGTGCAGGCACTGGCCACCCTGCTGGAAACCAAGACCGCCCGGGAGATTCCCAACATCGCCCGCGACCTCGGCGCCCAGCCGCAGCTGGCCCAGGGCGTCGACGCGCTCGGCCGGGTGCTCGGCGAAATCCGTGCCGGCGCCGTGCCACTGCGCCGCACCGCCCTCGATGCCGACGCGCTGGTTGCCCTGCTCGGCTGCATCCCGGGCTTCGTCAACGGTATCGGCGCGGCAACCGACGCCTCCGGCGACTGGCTGGCCCGCCTAGGCATCGGCCTGGGCGACGCCGCTGGCGCCGCCCGGCAGGTGTCGGGGCCGGTCCGCCAGGTGTCCGGCGTACTCGACATGGGCGTGGAGGTCGCCGAAGGTGCCGTCTCCCTGCTCGCCCCCGCCGAGTGGCGAGGCCTCATCAGCGCTCTCGACCATCTTTCCGAATCCCTCAAGGCCCTCAAGACGCCTGCCCCGACCACCCCCGCCAGCGCCACATCCGGCGCCGCTCTTTCTGGAGGATAAGCACCATGCCCGACAACACGCCCGTTCCCGCGCCCACCTCCGATGGCCGCGCCGACAATCCCTTCCGTGCCGTCGCCATCCTGCTCGACGGGGTGCGCGTCGCCCTCGAGAACAGCAAGCGCCAGGACCAGGCCCCGCGCTGGGTGCGCGTCGTGCGCGTGCGCGAGTTCCGCGACGATGCCATCGCCAAGGGCGTCATGAAGGCCCTCGACGTGCTCACGCTGGCGATAGCCTATCTTCAGCGTTTCACCCTCGACGCCAACGACCTGCTGATCCAGGGCGACGCCGCCAAAGCCCTCGTCGAGGTCTCCGCCGAATTCATCAAGACCGCCACCAGCAAGGAGTTCATCAACTCCCTCGAACTGGCCGTCGGCCAGGAGCCGAGCCCCGATTCGCCGATTCCCGACGTCGCCAACATCATCGACAAGATCGTCCAGATCGCCGACAAGGTTCCCGAACCCGACGACCTGAAGGTCATCGGCGCATCCCTCTACAAGCTGCTCGGCATCGAGCAGGCACCGCTCGATGAAGCCAAGCTGGGCACAACCACCGAGAGCCACGTGGTCCTCGCCCACACCGGCACCCTGCGCCTGCTGCAGTTCGGCTTCGACCAGAACTTCAAACTGCAGAATTTCGGCAAGGGCGCCAGCGTCTCCTCCCTCGACATCAACCGCCTCGGCGCCCGCCGCCTGTGGGAAGCCGGCAGCGACAAGCTGCCGCTCAAGTCAATCGGCAAGTTCGGCGAGGCCCCCGACGTGGAAACCGTGTGGGAGCTCGACTTCTCCACCGACAAGGCCGGCAGCGACGTGCAGGACGCCAACGCGATCCTCGAGGCCCTCGGCTACGTCACCCCCAACGTGGCCGACCGCAAGGTTTTCAGCCCGGAGTTCGCCGGCCGCCTGCGCACCTTCCAGCAGATCAACGAACTGCCGGTCAGCGGCAAGCTCGATAACGCCACC
Organism: Zoogloea sp. JDB1; assembly: GCF_056724025.1. NCBI lineage: Bacteria > Pseudomonadati > Pseudomonadota > Betaproteobacteria > Rhodocyclales > Zoogloeaceae > Zoogloea > Zoogloea sp. JDB1. The sequence goes on along the minus strand of NZ_CM161496.1, from coordinate 1,949,298 downwards.
CTCAACCGGCTGCTGCACCTGGACTATGACGCCAAGAACCTCAAGCGGGCCAAGCGCTTCAAGGCCGACGCCCTGCCGAAGGGCTTCGATCCGCTGAAGGCCCCGGCCTGATCCGGCGAGTACAACAGATCCAGCCATGAGCGATCCGATCGACATCATCCGCGCGGTGGTCCGCGACGAGCTGCGCAGCCTGCGCCTCGGCGACCTGGCAGTGGTGACCAGCGTCTTCCCCCACACGGGGGAGGACGACGGCAACAACCACGAATGCACGGTCCAGCTGCGCGAGGGCGGCCTCGAACTGCGCAAGGTCCCCATCGCCACGCCCCATGTGGGGATGGTGAGCCCACCGCAGGTCGGGGACTTGGTGCTGCTCAGCTACGTCGGCGGCGACCCGAACCGGGCCGTCGTCGTCGGCCGCCTGTACTCCGAGAAGATCAATCCGCCGGTCCACAAAGAAAAGGAATGGCATGCCTTTGCCACGGCCGACGGCGTCAGCAGCTTCGCCATCGACGCCGACGAATCGTGCATCGTCACCGCCGGCAAGACCATCGTGACGGTGAAGAAGGACGGCAACGTGGAAGTGAAGGGCGAGGCCGACCTCGCCATCGAGGTGAAGGGGACGCTCACGATCAAATGCACCGACTTCACGCTGGATGCCTCCGGCAACGTGGACCTGGGCAAGAACGGCGCCGGCGTGATCACCGAGCAATCTCACAAGTGCTACTACACCGGCAAGGCCCTGGTGCCGTCCGGCACCGTCAAGGCCAAGGGCTGACGGGAGGAGAGCCAGACATGCCCGCCCCGACCTCCAGCCAGATCGAATCCCCCGCCAGCGGCTTCCTCATGGCCACCGGCCTGCAGGGGGAGGATATTCCCGGCCTCGCCACCGCCATTGCCAACACCGCCGGCCAGGCGCTGACGATGTTCCTGTCCCAGGCCATGGTAATGCCCGGCATCCCGGTAGCTGCCGATCCGATCACCGGCAGCGGATCCACCGCCGGCCCCGGCAAACTGATGCCGCCGCCGGCCGGTGGCCCCGGCGCGTCGCAGCTGGAAGGTCTGGCCAGCGCCCAGTGCCAGGGGCAGGGCCTGCGCGGCGAGGATGCGGACGGACTGGCCAAGACCATCGCTGGCACCATCGCCCAGGCCATCAACCTGTTCTGCGCCCAGAGCATGGTAATGCCCGGCGTCGCCGTGGCCGGTTTTGTCAGCGCCGCACCGGGCATGCTCCAGCCGGTACCGCTGCAGTCCCCGCTGGAAGGCTTCGCCAACGGCCTGCTCAGCCAGAACGGCCTGCGCGGCGAAGACGCCCCCAAGCTGGCCCAGGCCCTCGCCCAGAGCGTGGACCTGGCCCTCACCCTGTTCGCGTCCCAGGTCCTGGTGTCGCCCGGAATCCCCTGCCCGCCCGGCGCCAGCGCCGGCCCTGGACGACTGATGTGAAAGAGGCCACCCCGATGACGACCACCCCCGATCCGTTCGGCAGCGACCTGCGCCTGGTCTTTCCCCGCGGGGAAACCGGCGTAGACCTGGCCCTCGGCCTGCAGGACCTGGAAACCATCAACGGCCTCGAAAACCTTGTCCAGGCTCTGACCCTGCGCCTGCTGGTGGACCGCGGCGAACTGGCCGGCCTCGCCCACCCCCGCTACGGCAGCCGCATCCGCGACCTGATCGGTGAGCCCCTCGACCGCCCGAACCTCGAACTGCTGCGCCGCTACGTGCGCCAGGAGCTGCTGCGCGACCCCCGCGTCGAGGAGGTGCTGCAAGTCACCGTCACGCCCCACGCCCCACGCTGCGACGGCGTCGACGTGGTCGCCCGGGTTCGCGCCATCGGTGGCCAGGAAGCCGGCGTGGAGGTGCGCATCGATGCCGCTTGACCGGGTCTTCATCAAGAAGGATTTCGCCGAGGTGGTGGATGCCCTGCTGACCGACATCGGCTCGGGCATGGGCGGCCGCGTGGCGCTGACTGACGCCAACGAAGGCAGCGTGGTGCGCACCCTCGCCGAAGCCTTCGCCCGCGAACTGGCGGTCTGCTACGAACAACTCGACACGGTCTACCGCAACGCCTACCTGGAGAGCGCCAGCGGACCCGCCCTCGACAACGTCGTCGCCCTGCTCGGCATCGAGCGCCAGCGCGGCGGCCACCTGGAAGGCACAGCCCTGTTCGGCCGCGGCCAGCCGGCCCCGGAAGACATCCACATCCCCCTCGGCACGCTGGTCGCCGGGCGCGACGTGCCCCTCTTCGCGACCACCGCCAACGCGGTGCTCGGCAAGGGCGAACGCCAGCTGATGGTCGGCGTCCGCGCGGTGGAGCCGGGCGGCAATACCGTCAAGGCCAACGCCCTCGCCACGCTGCCACGGCCGATCGCCGGCATCGACACGGTCGGCAATCCCGGCGACCTGGTCCTCCGCCAGCGCGAAGAAACCGACGACGAGCTGCGCGCCCGCGCCCGCCGGCTGGTGCAGTCCTCCAACACTGGCACGGTGTCGGCACTGGAACAGGCTGCCCGCAGCCTGGGCATCCAGGAAGTGCAGGTGATGGAGAACCCTGGCGGCCGTCCCGGCGAGGTAGACGTGATCCTCGGCGACAAGGACATCCCCGCCGACCTGCTCGAAGAGGTACGTAACCGCCTGGAGGACGTGCGCCCGGCCGGCATCGTGCTGCGCTGCGGGCCGGCGACCCCGGTGTTCGTGCAGGTCACGGCAACACTGACCCTCAATGCCGAGCTCTCCGAACGGGAACAGAAGGACATTGAGAAGCGCCTTGGCGCTACCCTCATCGATTACTTCGGCAAGCTGAAGGTCGGCGAGGCTGTGCGCGAGGCCAAGGTCCGCTCCCTACTGCTCGGTCACGATGCGATCGTCGGCTGCGGCCGAACCGGCCAGCGCCAGCTGCTGGAGCCCTTCGTGTGGCAGGACGGCAATGGCCTCCAGTCGGTGGCTTTCCGCGCCCTGATCGGCAACGGCGACGTGCTGGCCAGCCCCGGCGAACGCATCAGTCTCTACCCGGAAGCCCTGCCGCTGCGCCTGAGCATCGAACCGCCCAAGCTCAATGTGTGGGTGGATGCGAACCTGACTCTCGCCGCCGGCACGCCGACCAACGGACTGCTGGCCCGCGTGACCAACGCCCTCAAGGACGCCTTCGACAGGGCCACCCGCCAGGCGGCGGAGGATGCACCTGCCGAGGTCGCCTACGCCACGCTGCACGACACCGTCGCCGCTGTCACCGGCGACAGCGCCCTGGCGCGCCTGCGCGTCACCGTCATCCATGAGCGGGACGGGCTCGCGGAAGAACTCGACGACGCCAGCGGGCAGGCCCATGTGAGCGTGCGCGAACAGCCCATGCCGCGGACCATCACGCTGCGCATGGAGAACGGCGATGTCTGACCCGCGGCGGCGGCGGGAACGCCTACTGCAGCTGCTGCCGCGCATCTATACGGCGCAGCCCGAGCGAAGCGCGGTGGCCGCCGTCATCGGCGGCCTGGCCGCCAGCCTGGCCCGCCTCGACGACGCGCTCACCCGCGTGCAGTACGACCGCTGGGTCGGCCTGGCCAGTACCCAGCGGCAGGGTGCGGACAACGCCAGCGCGGTGGAACAACTCGGCCAACTGCTGCAGGTCGCCCGCCTCCCGCCGCGCCTCAACCACGCCGGCTACGACAGGCCGTCCCCCGACCGGCTGGAGATCCGCTTCGACCACAGCGCACCGCGGGACGAAGCCCTGACCGAACTGATCGGCGAAGGCTGGCGGCGCCCGCGCAACGGCCGCCCGCCCCTCGATCCGGCAGAAGCCCTCGGCGCTCTGTTCCCCGGCCTCACCTTCGCGCTCGGCAACGATGAATTCAACCTGAGCGTCACCACAGATAGCGCGGCCGGCGCCGACAGACTGGCGCCCTTCCTGGCGGTGCTCAACCCGGAGCCCGGTGAAACCTACCGCCAGCGCCTGCTAGTCACCGCCCGCGTACGCACCGGCGGCCTGGCCACCCCGCGGGCGCTGCTGTCCCTGGCCATTGCCGACCTCGGCGCCGAACCCTGCCCGCGCCTGCTGCGCCGGCAGGACAGCACCCTTGCCTTCGGCATGCCGCCGGGCACCCGCAAGCGCTGCAGCGCCTGCGGCGGCAAGGGCGACATGGCCTGCCCCAACCGCAGCACAGCCGTCGTCGAAGCCTGGCTCACCGAAAACCCGAGCCTGCCGGCCAATCATGCCGAAAGCGCGCCGCGCCTGCGCCGTCCGTTTGCCATCAGCAATCCGAGCCTGCACCCCGACCGCCCGGTGCTGAGCCTCAAGATCACCGAACAACCCGCGGCCTACCCGGCCATCCGCAGCATCGACACCGGCGAGATCACCCTCTACGCGGGCACCGTGAAGCCTGGTGAAACCCTGATGCTCTACCCCGCTGTCACCCCCGCCGAAGCCGCCCCCTTCGACGGCTTCGACGCCCCCGGCCACCACGCCTGGCTCAGCGCCCACCCGACGGGGCAGGCGCTGCTGATCGGGCCCGACGGCATGGAGCGAGACGTCAGCCATTCGATCTTCTACCTGTGGGGCAACCGCTTCGACGATCCCCAGTCGAGCCTCGGCGCGATGCGCTGCGGCGTGCTCGACCAGCGAGTCCTCACGCCGCGCCTGCAATGTGGCAGCAATCAATGGATGCTGCTGACTTTCGCCCAACCCGACGCCGAATTCGCCGACGCCACGACCACCGTCCATACCTCCCGCTTCGCCGGGCACGACGACGCGGGCGGCACCAGCTTCGCGCTGCTCGATGGCTCCATCAGCCGCAGCGACTCCCGCTACGCCTCCATCCTGTTCGAGTCCTTCAGCAAGACGGACACCGGTACGGCTAGCGAGGAGACCACTATCAATGCACCGCGTCTGTCCCTGCGCCTCGACTGGATGGCGCGCCCGCCAGCCAGCTATCGGCTGCGGGTTCCCAAGAGCGGCTGGGTCTCCGCCGCCGCCGCCCGCGGCGCCCTCAAACTGCTGCGCAGCGACGTCACCCGGGCCACCGCCGCCGGCGTGCGGGCAATGGTGGACTTCCCGGAGCCCCCACGCCGCGAGGATGTCATGCCCGCCGACGGACTGTCCGCGGTCGCCCTCGCCCAGCGCTGGACGGAAGACGCTGCCCCGACTGACGGAGCACTGCAGACCGGCCTCGGCCTGACCTCCCAGGAGAGGCACGCGCCCGGCGAAGGACGCTTTTCGATGCAGGTGGTGTTCGATACCACCCGCCTGGACTGGAGCCATGCGGGGTGAATCGCCCCGAGGAGTTGAAGAAGATGCCCATGAAGGAATGCCACGGCCTCGCCGGCCGCCTCTCGATCGAACTGCGCGATGCCAGCGGCCGCGTGGTGGAGAAGCGCCGCGTTGACAACCTGATCACCAATGCCGGCCGCAATCTGCTGGCCCGCCTGTTCGCCGGCGCCGCCCAGGGGCCCGAGCTGCGCATCGCCGTCGGCGGCCAGGGCGGCACGGTAAGCCTCGACGACACCGCCCTCGGCGATCCATTGGACTCGGTCCCGGCCAGTATCCCAAGCATCGCGCTGGCCGACCATGATGGGCAGCCACGCATCACCGCCCGCGTCACGGCCACGCTACCGGCCTCCGGGAGCGCCGACCCGCAGGCCCTGCAGGAGGCCGGCATCCTGATCAGCCTGCCGAGTGCCGAAGCGGTGCTCTACAACCGCGTGACCTTTCCGCTCATCAACCGGGCGGGCAACCTGGAAATGACGCTGACCTGGGAGGTGATTTTCTGATGGCCGACACACCCGATCCCTATCTCCGCAAGGACCCGGGCGACATCATGCTCGCCGCCGACTGGAACGAGATGCAGGTGCGGGCCCGCAGCGAGCTGCGTGCTCACGACCATACCGGCGACACCGCCCGCCAGATTCCCCGTGACGGCATCCAGGACAAGGCCATCGACGCCAGCAAGATCGATCCGGACATCAAGCTCAGCCTGAAGGAGCTCACGGTCAGCGGCCCGTTGAAGGTAACGGGCACCAGCCAGCTCGCCGACATCCGTGCAGCCCTCGCCAGCTTTTCGGGCCCCAGCCTGACCACCGCCGGCAACCTCGGCATCGGCACCGACAGTCCCGAGAACGCCGAAGGTTGGAACCGGGTCGCCGACCTGGTCGGCGCCGAGCACGCCAAGCTGTCGGTACGCGCCGGTGACATCGACGGCCGGTTGATGAGCCACGTCGGCGGCTTTTTCGGCGCGGAAGCCGGCATGATCATCGGCACCAAGAGCCCTCACCCCCTCTCCTTCGTGACCGCCGGCGCATTGCGGCTCAAAGTGCACTCGGCCAAAGCGGAAGACGGTACCGAGACACCGATCGTCGAACTCTTTCCCGGCAACAATCCGCTACGCTTCTCCTCCGCCTGGACCAGCCGGGCAGCTGGTGGAAACACGGCTGAAATCAGCAACGACACCCAGATCTACAAGACCCTGATGCTCGTCGGCAACAACAGTGCCGGCCTCGGGCGCCGCGTCTCCGTGTGGGACCGGCTGGACGTCAACGGCAGCATCTACACCCACGGCATCGACGTCAGCACCGAGATCGGCCAGCACATGACTGCCGACGGCACCTTCTACCGCTGGCAGGGGCAGGTCTACATCAACGTGGACGACAACCTGTACATCCGCGACAGCAGCCGCGGCATCCGCATGCACTTCGACACCATCAACGGCGTATTCAAGACCGACGTGCTGCGCCTGGGCGACAAGTGGCGGCTGTCGGGCACCGGCGACCACGAGGCCAACGACGACTGGCTGCGGCTCAAGAACGTGGCCAACAACGCCTACTGGGGCGGCTTCGCCGCGTCGAAAATGTGGACCATGCAAGGCCAGTACCAACAATCGGACCAGCGCCTGAAATGCAATATCCAGGAGATCGACCGGGCTCTGCCCCGGCTGAGCCAACTGCGCGGCGTCAGCTTCAACTGGAAGAGTGATTCCTCGCGGGAGGTACTCGGGCTACTCGCCCAGGACGTTGAGGCGGTCCTGCCACAGGCCGTCAGTGAAGGCCCCGACGGCTGGAAGGGTATCGATACCTCGGCGGTGGTGGCCCTGCTGGTTCAGGCCATGAAGGAGCAACAGGCGATGATCGATGACCTGCGCAGCGCCCTTCCGCTGCGCAACTGACGGAGCGCCCCATGGCCGAACGCCCCGATCCCTACGTGAAGCGCAGCGCCGGCGACATCATCCGCGCCGACGACTGGAACGAAGCCCAGGTACTGGCCCGCGAGGCCCTGGCCGGCCACGATCACGGCACCGGCAATGGCGCCCCCATCCCACGGGAAGGGATACGCGAGAAAGCCATCGACGGCAGCCGCATCGATCCGGCCGCCAGCGTCACGGTCCAGAACCTCGAAGTGCGCGGCGGCCTCAAGCTGAGCACCCACGACCTGACCACCCAGATCAACGACATCCTCACCAGCCTCGGCAACACACTCGGCCGCAACGGCGGCGCTATCAAGGGAAGCCTATCGATCAGCGAGCGCCTGACCCTGGGCAGCGAGCGAGCGCCGAGCAGCCGCCTGCAACTGGGCAACCTCACCGCCATCGACGCCGGCGGACGCAACGAGGCGTGGACCAACCTGGGCTCCAACGCCTACTACGACGGCGCCTGGAAACGCATCGACAACAGCAAGGCCGGCGTCAACGTACACATGAACCCGGACGCCGACGGACAGGAATTCCGCTTCCTGCGCGTCGAGGCCGACGGTGGCAACCTGCGCAACATCGCCACCCTCGGCAGCAAGGTGTGCGCCATCACCGAGGCCAGCGTGGGGATCGGCACCGGTGCACCGGCCGGCCGCCTGGACGTACGCGGCGCCATCCACGCCGGCGGCTCCGACCTTTACTTCACCGAAACCGGCCACCGCCACACCGGCTTCGGCAACCATGCCGGCTACGCCGCCCTCGAGAACGACGGCGGCGACTACAACGCACTGATGATCCTCGGCCGGTCCACCGGCGGGCCGCTGGGACGGGTCGTGAAGATCTGGGACAACGTGTTCATCGCCGGCAACCTGGGCACCCACGGCTTCTCGCCGGTCCCCAAGACGCCGGGCTGGCAGGGTGGCATCCACACCTACGACATCGAGGCCGAGGCCACCATCTGGGCGCGCAACAACGTGCAGACAGGCAACCGCGACCTCGCCGAGAACTTCGATACCGTCGAAGAGCTGGAAGCCGGCGACGTGGTCAGCCTCGACCCGGACGGCAGCGGCATGCTGCGCTGCCGCCGCAGCGAGGATCCGCTGGTCCTCGGCGTCGTGTCGTCCCAACCCGGCCTGCTACTGGGTGCCGACCCGGCCCGCCGCATTCCTCGCCCCGGCGAATACCCGGTCGCCCTGTCGGGCCGGGTGCCCTGCAAGGTCAGTGGCGAGAACGGCCCGATCCGCCGCGGCGACCTGCTGACCAGCGCCAGCCTGCCCGGCCACGCCATGCGCGCCGACGATGCCCTAGTCGGAACCACCATCGGCAAGGCCCTCGACGCCTTCGACGGCGGGCAGGGCCTCATCGACATCTTCGTATTCCTCCGCTGACCCATCCTGCCCCGCTCCCATCGACCATCATGAAGAACCAACTCGAAGCCCGCCTGAACGAACTCCGCGGCGAATACGACGCCGGCACCAAGGTACTTGCCGACCTGGAGAAGAAACAGGACGAACTGCGTAGCACCCTGCTGCGCATCAGCGGCGCCATTCAGGTGCTGGAAGAAGTTCTCGCCACCGAAGGTGCCGCCGACGCAGGCAGCGACGGCAACGGCCCACGCCTGGTCGCCAACTGAACGCAGACCATCGATGGACGAATCGGTAACGCTCCTAGATCTCGATGCCCGGCCGGCCACGAAGCGGCAGTTCACGGCCGGCAACGGACTCAGGCTCAACGTCGGCCTTCCTGCTGGCCGCCGCCTGGCCTCTGCTCGCCTGCGGCTGGCCGCCGCCGACGGCAGCGTCCAGACCATCCAGCCGGCACTGCAGAGCGACGCCGGCGACAGGACGCTGGACGGCAACGGCACCGTCTCCTTGCGCTGGGCCACCGCGGATTGGGGTGAGGAACGCGCGGTCGTCGGCCTCACCGTGGTGGCCGACAGCCCGCCGCCTCGGAACGGACTGCGCGCGCGACTCTTCAACCACGGTAACTGGCTACCTGTGATGCCCCTCGACACCCTGCCCACCGGCAGCCGCCAGAGTTTCCCCCCTCAAAGCGCCAGCCGCCTGAACGCCGAAATGCTCATCGAAGGCAAGGTTGGCGACACGGCCACCGGCGTCCTCGTCCCCGGCCCCCTGTCGATCAAACAGTTCAGTATTCACCTCAGCCAGCAGCCCTGCGGCCTGACGGTGGCCATCGACGACGAGGCCCCCTTCTTCACAGCCGACGGGCCACTGCCGCTCACCCCCATCGAAGTGGGCGGATTGGTCCGGGCCCTGAACCGCTACCGCAACGACCACCCGCACGCCACCAGCGTGCCGCTGCAGATCCGTTGTGCCGGCCAGCAGGCCTTCGTCGTATCCGACTTCGAGGCCCATCCGGAAGCCTTGCCACCACCGACGACGCCCGATGAACCGAGCACGCCTTCCAATACACCGCGCCCCGGAGAACAGGCCTGGTTGCCCGATGGCCAGGGCAGCACGAATCTGGCCCGCCTGTGCGATGGGCGCCATGCCGCCGCCATCGTGCTGCCGCCCGTGGAGGGTGGCGTCTTGTCGAGCGTCGCCCTTCGTCTGCGCCCTCTTGGACGGACCAACCACGGACGACTACTCATTCACCTGGCAAACGGTACCGTGCCCCAGGAGCCCGCCCTGCTGACAATGGACTTCGAACTGATCGTCGATGAACCCGCTGCCTCAGTCCCCATCTGGCTGACCGCATGCTTGCCCGAGCCACAACTCCTCACCGGCCAATCGTGGTGGCTGGTGTGCCGGATGAATGAAGGCGCAGTGCTGTGGTATGCCGACCCGGATCGACCGCCACGGGTGACGGACAGTCGTTACCAGAGTGTCGATGGCCCGTGGCTACCCCTCGACGGACCGGGCGAAACGCCCTGGCTGCAACTGCGTGTCGGGATACTGGACGCCATCCTGGCCACCGCTTGAGGACGATTCAATGCTCGGAGCCCTGGAAAACCTCCTGTTGCCCGCCCTGCGGGAAACCCTCGGTGCCGCCCAGGATCTACAGGGTGGCCCGGCAACCGCCCCTTCCCAAGGGAACAACCGCGTCGCCCTCCACGCCACCCGGCTTCACCGGCCACGCGCGACCCCAGACAACGACGCGACGCCGATACGGGACCCTGCCAGTCTGGGCTGGCAAGGCACGCTGGCAAGCGATGCGGCACACCCGCTGGATTTTCCGCTGCCGACGGAAGCAGTCGGCGATCTGGCGGAAGTTCAGAGCCCGCCAGGGCGGATCCTGTCCGCTGGCGACATCTACCTACTGGATGGACGCACGCTGCGCTTCTTCCGTGCCCCGCCGGGCCAGGTCATGGCACGCACGCGTGGCATACGGAGCGCCGGCTACCGGGAGCGCAGCGAAGGGCGCATTGATCTGGAACTGCGGGTCTGGGCGAAGGACCGGGACAGCGTCGACACACTCCTGGCACGCAGCCTGCAATCCGTGCTGGCCGCCTTCGAATCCCTCAACGTCATCGACCTGACAGGTGCCGTACCGGGCTTCGGGCTGCGGATGACCCGCCTGCGCCTCGAGCTGACGGACATCACCCGCCACTTCGATGCGGCCGCACCGGCCTGGCTGCTGGGGGTGGCCCGTTGCCGGCTGCACGGAGAGCTGGAACTGGCCCTGACGCTGGGTGCGCCGGAAGAGGAAGGACGGATCGCCGATGTAGCGATCCAGCTGCACAGCCCATCGAAAGCGGGCTGAGGACGGGCTGGCAGGAAAAAGCGGCAGCCCGCGCCGGAGCTGCCGCCTTGGGGGCCGCTCAGGACGCCAGCAGGCGGTCGAGTTCGGCGACGGTGCGCTCGGCGGCCTTGCCGTCCCACAGCAACGGACGCCGCCCCTGCTTGCCCTGGCCCGCCAGCACCTTGGCGGCTTCTTCAAGAATGCGCGCCGGATCGGTACCGACAAGAACGTTACTGCCTTCATCGATGGTCACCGGGCGCTCGGTGTTCTCCCGCAGGGTCAGGCAAGGTACGCCCAGTGCGGTGGTTTCCTCCTGCAGGCCGCCGCTGTCGGTCATGATCAGCGCCGCGTCCTTCCACAGGTTGAGGAACTCCATGTAGGACTGGGGCTTGGTGAGCACGACATTGGGCCCAAGGTCCAGACCGAACTTTTCCAGGTTGCCGCGGGTGCGCGGATGCACCGGGAAGATCAGGGGCAGGTCGGCGGCGATCTGCTTGAGCGCACCGGCAATGCCGCGCAGGTTGGCCTCGTCATCCACATTGGACGGGCGGTGCAGGGTCACCACGCCATAGCGGGGGTACTGAGCCTTCAGCGCCTGGGTTTCGAGGCCGCTCTTGTCGGAGGCTTCGAGCTTGTCGCGCTGGAACAGCAGGTTGTCCACCATCACGTGCCCTACGTGGAATACCGCGGCCGGGTCCTTGCCTTCCTTCAGCAGGTTGTCGACACCGGCCGGCTCGGTGCAGAAGAACCAGTCGGAGATGCTGTCGGTGACGAGGCGGTTGATTTCTTCCGGCATGCGCATGTCGCCACTACGCAGGCCGGCCTCTACGTGGGCCACCCGGATGTCGAGCTTCTTCGCGTCAATGGAACAGGCCAACGTGGAATTGACATCCCCCACCACCAGCACGCAGTCGGGGCGCACTTTCTGGCAGATCTCCTCGAAGGCCACCATGATCTTGGCGGTCTGCGTGGCGTGGCTGCCACCGCCGGCCTCCAGGTGATAGTCGGGCTTGGGAATCCCCAGCTCGTCGAAGAACACGTCGCTCATTTCCCGGTCGTAGTGCTGACCGGTGTGGACGATCTTGAACTCGAAGCGGTCCGCACGAGCCTGCAGAGCCCGCACGATCGGCGCTATCTTCATGAAGTTGGGGCGCGCGCCGGCGACGAGGTAGATCAGCGAACGGGACATACGGGGACTCCACGGGCAAAAGATGACAGAGGCACATTATCGCGCGCCCCCCACGGTGCAAACAAAGAAATAGTTGTCGGGCGAGGACGGGCATCACCCGATTCGCCGGCGCGACCGTCCAAACTCAGTCGAAGGTCTCGCACTCAGCCAGCACCTTCCCCGCCTGATCCTTGGCCGACAACAGTGGCGGGCCGTCCAGCTCATGCAGGGGCCATTCGACGCCCACCGTCGGGTCGTTCCAGGCCAGGCTGCGCTCGAACTGCGGCGCGTAGTAGTCCGTCGTCTTGTACAGGAAGTCCGCCGTCTCGCTGAGCACCACGAAGCCGTGCGCGAAACCCGGCGGGACCCACAGTTGCCGGTGATTGTCCTCGCTCAGTTCGACCCCGTCCCACTGCCCGAAGGTCGGCGATCCCCTGCGCAGGTCCACCGCCACGTCGAAGACGCGGCCCTGGACGACCCGCACGAGCTTTCCTTGCGGTTGCTGGATCTGGTAGTGCAGGCCGCGCAGCACGCCCTTGCCGGAGCGGGAATGGTTGTCCTGCACGAAGTCCACCTCGAGGCCGGTGGCCTCGCGGAAGCCCTGGGCGTTGAAGCTCTCCATGAAGAAGCCACGGGCGTCGCCGAAGACCTTCGGTTCGAGGATCAACAGGCCCGGGATACGGGTTTCGATGACGTTCATCAGAACACCTTCTCTTCGAGCAGGCGCAGCAGGTACTGGCCGTAGCCGTTCTTGGCGAGCGGGGCGGCGAGCTTTTGCAGGTGGGCGGCGTCGATCCAGCCGGCGCGCCAGGCGATCTCTTCGGGACAGGCGATCTTGAGGCCCTGGCGCTTTTCGATGGTCTGGATGAACAGGCTGGCGTCGAGCAGGCTCTCGTGGGTGCCGGTGTCGAGCCAGGCATGGCCGCGGCCCATGACCTGCACGTCGAGGGCGCCCCACTCGAGGTAGCGGCGGTTGACGTCGGTGATCTCCAGCTCGCCGCGCGGGCTGGGCTGGATGGACTTGGCGACCTCGACCACCCGGTTGTCGTAGAAGTAGAGGCCGGTGACGGCGTAGCGGCTCTTGGGGACCTTGGGCTTCTCTTCGAGGCTGATGGCGTGGCCGTCGGCGTCGAACTCGACGACGCCGTAGCGCTCGGGGTCGGTGACCGGGTAGGCGAAGACGGTGGCGCCGTCGGTGTTCTGGGTGGCCTGGCGCAGGTCGCTGGCGAAGTCGTGGCCGTAGAAGAGGTTGTCGCCGAGCACGAGGGCGCTGGGATTGTTGCCGACGAAGTCTTCGCCGATCAGGAAGGCCTGGGCGAGGCCATCCGGGCTGGGCTGCACGGCGTATTGCAGGTTGAGGCCCCACTGGCTGCCGTCACCGAGCAGTTGGGTGAAGCGCGGGGTGTCCTGGGGGGTGGAGATGATCAGGATGTCGCGGATGCCCGCCAGCATGAGGGTGCTGAGGGGGTAGTAGATCATCGGTTTGTCGTAGACCGGGATGAGCTGCTTGGACACCGCCAGGGTGGCGGGGTGGAGCCGGGTGCCGGAGCCGCCGGCGAGGATGAGGCCTTTGCGTTGCAGGGTGGTCATGGGTGCATCCAGTTCAAGGTCAATTCAGGATTTCGGTGAGCATGCGTTCGACGCCCTGCTCCCACGCCGGGAGGCGGAGGCCGAAGGCGGCCTGCAGCTTGCGGGTGTCGAGGCGGGAGTTGGCCGGGCGGGCCGCGGGCGTCGGGAAGGCGCTGGTGGGCACCGGGCGGATGGCCTCCAGGGCGACCTGGATCGGCACGCCGCGGGCACGGGCGAACTCGATGACGTGGCAGGCGTAGGCGTGCCAGGTGGTCTCGCCGCCAGCGACGAGGTGGTAGAGCCCGCCGAGTTCGGCATTGGCCAAGGTGGCGCGGGCGGCGTGGGCGGTGACGTCGGCGAGGAGCTCGGCACCGGTGGGGGCGCCGTGCTGGTCGTCGATGACGGTGAGCTGCTCACGGTCGGCGGCAAGCCGGAGCATGGTCTTGGCGAAGTTGCCGCCGCGGGCGGCGTACACCCAGCTGGTGCGGAAGATCAGGTGGCGGCAGCCGCTCTGGCGGATGAGCTCTTCGCCTTCGAGCTTGGTGCGGCCGTAGACGGACAGGGGGCCGGTGGGGGCGTCTTCCGTGCGCGGGGCGTCGCCGCTGCCGTCGAAGACGTAGTCGGTGGAGTAATGGACGAGCAGCGCGCCGCGCCGGGCGGCTTCGCGGGCGAGGACGCCCGGCGCGAGGGCGTTCAAGGCGCGGGCGAAGTCGGGTTCGCTTTCGGCTTTGTCGACGGCGGTGTGGGCGGCGGCGTTGACGATGAGGTCGGGGGCGACGGCGTCCACGGTGGCGGCGAGGCTGTCGGGGTCGGCGAAGTTGCCGGAGAGGCCCGGTGCGCCGTCGTGGTCGAGGGCGATCACGTCACCCAAGGGGGCGAGGCTGCGCTGCAGTTCCCAGCCGACTTGGCCGTTCTTGCCGAAGAGGAGGATCTTCATCAATGCGTCCTTCAGCGGGCGGTGTAGTTCTTCTCGACCCACTCGCGGTAGGCGCCGCTTTGCACGTGGGCGACCCAGTCCTGGTGCTCGAGGTACCAGGCGACGGTCTTGCGGATGCCGGTGTCGAAGGTTTCCGCGGGGCGCCAGCCGAGTTCGCGTTCGATCTTGCGGGCGTCGATGGCGTAGCGGCGGTCGTGGCCGGGGCGATCGGCGACGTAGGTGATGAGGCGGCTGTAGCTGCCGGCGGGGTCGGGCTGGAGTTCGTCAAGGAGCGCGCAGAGGGTCTTGACGATGTCGATGTTGGGTTTTTCGTTCCAGCCGCCGACGTTGTAGACCTCGCCGGGGGTGCCCTTGTCGAGGATGGCGCGGATGGCGCTGCAGTGGTCGGTGACGTAGAGCCAGTCGCGGATCTGCTGGCCGTCGCCGTACACGGGCAGCGGCTTGCCGGCCAGCGCGTTGGCGATGATCAGCGGGATGAGCTTCTCGGGGAAGTGATACGGGCCGTAGTTGTTGGAGCAGTTGCTGGTGGTGACCGGCAGGCCGTAGGTGTGGTGCCAGGCGCGCACGAGGTGGTCGGAGGCGGCCTTGCTGGCGGAGTACGGGCTGTTGGGCTCGTAGGTCTTGGTTTCGGTGAAGGCCGGGTCCGAGGGCCCGAGGGAGCCGTAGACTTCGTCGGTGCTCACGTGGTGGAAGCGGAAGGTGGCCTTGGCCTCCCCTTCGAGGCCCTGCCAGTGGGCGCGGGCGGCTTCGAGCAGCGTGAAGGTGCCCTGTACGTTGGTGCGCATGAATTCGCCGGGGCCGTGGATGCTGCGGTCCACGTGGCTTTCGGCGGCGAAGTGGACGATCGCGCGGGGCTGGTGTTCGGCCAGCAGGCGGTCGATCAGGGCGCGGTCGCAGATGTCGCCATGCACGAACACGTGGCGGGCGTCGCCTTCCAGGGAGGCCAGATTCTCCCGGTTGCCCGCATAGGTCAGGGCGTCCAGATTGACTACCGGCTCGTCACGCGTTGTGAGCCAGTCCAGTACGAAGTTGGCGCCGATGAAGCCGGCGCCGCCGGTTACGAGAATCATGGATGTCCTTGGATAAACTATTCAGCCTGGATTATGACAAACTCAAGCTTTTGCGACACCTGCCGCAACCGCAGAGTGGTGAATGCTTGACGAGTTGTTTCAATTATCTCACCCAAAAAAAAGCACACGTGTGCAAGCTCGGAAGAAAGTCCCTGATCCGGCCCGGCAAATGCCGTCGGGATCGGGAATTTCCGGCATGATGGCAAATGCCCGCACGTCTTTGAAGAGGACAGGATGCTGCGCTACATGCAGCCTGCGATAATCATCCCCACGCTGATCGCGCTCATCCTGGGCACGGTTGCTGGCGGCATCGCATGGCAGCGCATCGAAGCCGCCTATCAGGAAGCACAGCAGCGAGCCTTCGACGCCGAAACCGGCGAGATCACGCTCAAGATCGACGAACGCTTCAAGGCCTACCGACAGGTCCTGAGGGGCGCACGGGCTCTGTTCGCCGCTTCCCGGGACGTCACCCGCCAGGAATGGGGGCAGTACGTGGACGCCTTGCGCCTGTCGGAAGACTATCCGGGCATCCAGGGGGTCGGTCTGGCAGTGCCACTGCGGGCGGCCGATATGGCACGCCACGAGCAGGCGATGCGTGCCCAGGGCTTTGCCGACTACCGCTTGACCCCGTCGGGCAGTCGTACCGAATACACCGCAATCATTTATCTGGAACCCTTCGACTGGCGCAATCAGCGGGCCCTCGGCTTCGACATGTACTCCGAACCGGTGCGTCGCGAGGCGATGGCCCGCTCGCGCGAACTGGGCATACCGGCGCTCTCCGGCAAGGTAAGGCTGGTACAGGAGACCGCCACCGCCCCCCAGGCCGGCGTCCTGCTGTATCTGCCGGTGTTCAGGCAGGACGCGGCGCTGGCCAACCCCACGCAACGGGAGGCCGCCTTCAGGGGCTGGGTTTACAGTCCCTTCCGCATGAACGACCTGATCGGCAGCGCCATCGGGGACGCCGCCCCGCGTGTGCGCCTGCGCATCTATGACGGCCACGACACTACCCCCGCCAACCTGCTGTTCGACAACCATCCCTCACGCCCCGAACACGGTCCGGTCAGCCGCCGCAGCGTGCTGGAACTGGACAGTCGCGTGTGGACGCTGGTATTCGACAGCACCTCGGGGGAAGATCCCGCGCCCCCTGCGCTACGGCCCGAGCAGGCGACGATCATGCTGATCTGCGCCCTTTTCGTGCTCCTGACGGCGTCCTTCTGTGCCACACGCCAACGGGCCGGGGAACTGATCCGCATCAGTGCATCTCTGCGCAGCAGCGAAGCCCGCTACAGCACCCTGGTCAATCTGTCCGCGGACGGCATTGCCGCCCTAGACACAAACCTGTGCTTCACCTACCTGAACCCCCGCCTCATCAAGCTTCTCGGTTTTCAGGAAACCGAGCTGTTGGGCCGCCGCTTCGACAGCTTGTGGCCCGCCACGGACACCACTCACAGCCTGGCTCTGACCGAGCGCTTGCGGCATGGCCAGGCGGCCACCTGGGAAGAACAACTGCGCAGCGCCGGCGGACGGCCGATCACCGTCATCGTCACCCTTGCTCCGCACATGGACGAAATCGGTTCGCTGCAGGGCGGCATCCTGACCATCACCGACATTTCCGAACGCAAGGCCGCCGAGGAACGCATTCACTATCTGGCCACCCACGATCCGCTGACCGGCCTGGCCAACCGGGCGATGTTCATGGAACAGATGAACAACAGCCTGTTGATCGCCCAGCGCTACCGGACGTGCTTCGCGCTACTGTTCCTCGACCTGGACCGCTTCAAGGAGGTCAATGACAGTCTCGGCCACGCCGCCGGCGACGCACTGCTGCAGGAAACGGCACGCCGCATGCGCCACTGCCTGCGCGCCAGCGACCTGCTCGCCCGCCAGGGCGGCGACGAGTTTCTGGCCCTGCTACATGACATTCACGACATGGACGAAGCCTTTGCTGTTGCCGACAAGATCCGCCGCTCGATCGGCGCCCCCTTCGAGCTGGACGGCCAGGCCTGCTTCGTGTCGGTGAGCATCGGCATCGCGCTGTATCCCAACCACGGCCACGACCTGGAAACCCTGACCCGCAACGCCGACGCCGCCATGTACCGCAGCAAGCTGAGCGGCCGTAACGGGACCACGGCATCAGCCGACGCACCCTGATCGCACCACGATTTACTTGTGGCTGGACCTGCTTCTAGAATCCTTGCCGTCCGTTGCGCCCACATCTGGAGACCCCATGTCCCGCCACACCAAGATCGTTGCCACCCTCGGCCCCGCCTCTTCCGACGCCACCGTGCTCGAACGCCTCGTGCAATCGGGCGTGGACGTGGTGCGCCTGAACTTCTCCCACGGCACGGCGGACGACCACATCGCCCGTGCCCGCCAGGTCCGCGAAGTGTCCCAGCTGGTCGGCCGCCCGGTGGGCATCCTGGCCGACATGCAGGGCCCCAAGATCCGTGTCGGCAAGTTCGAGGAAGGCAAGATCACGCTGCTGAAGGACGCCGCCTTCATCCTGGACGCCCGCTGCGAGCTCGGCAACACCCACCGGGTCGGCCTCGACTACAAGGACTTGCCCCGTGACGTGAAACCCGGCGACGTGCTCCTGCTCGACGACGGCCGCCTCAAGCTGGGCGTGGATCGCGTGCTCGGCCACGAGATCCACACCCGGGTCAAGGTTGGCGGCGAGTTGTCCAACAACAAGGGGATCAACCGCCAGGGCGGCGGCCTCACCGCCCCGGCGCTGACCGCCAAGGACATGGAAGACATCAAGACCGCCGCGCTGATCGGCGTGGACTTTGTCGCGATCTCCTTCCCCAAAGGCGCCGCCGACATGTACATGGCCCGCCAGCTTCTGCGCGCTGCCGGCAGCAGCGCCGTGCTGATCGCCAAGATCGAGCGCACCGAAGCCGTTGCCAACCTCGAAGAGATCCTCGACGCCAGCGACGGCATCATGGTGGCCCGCGGCGACCTGGCCGTCGAAGTCGGCGATGCCGCAGTGCCGGCGCTGCAGAAACGCATGATCCGGCTGGCCCGCGAGAAGAACAAACTCGCCATCACCGCCACCCAGATGATGGAGTCGATGATCCACAGCCCAGTGCCCACCCGCGCCGAAGTGTCCGACGTCGCCAACGCAGTGCTCGACGGCACCGACGCAGTGATGCTGTCCGCCGAGACTGCCTCCGGCAAGTTCCCGGTGGAAGTCGTCGAATCCATGTCGCGCATCTGTCTGGAGGCCGAGAAATCCACCGAAGTGACGATGGACCGGGACTTCCTCGACCGGGTGTTCACGCGCATCGACCAGTCCATCGCCATGGCCGCGATGTGGACCGCCTACCACCTCAAGGTGAAGGCCATCGCCTCCCTCACCCAGACCGGCTCCACTGCCCTGTGGATGAGCCGCCTCAACAGCGGCGTGCCGATCTACGCGCTGACGCCGGAAATTTCGGCGCGCAACCAGATGACCCTCTACCGGGAGGTCTACCCGCTGCTGATATCGCAAGTCCATGCCGACCGGGACGTGCTGCTGTGGGAAGCCGAGCAGATCCTCCTCGAACAGGGCGTCGTGCAATACGGCGACCTCATCGTGCTGACCATCGGTGAGCCCATCGGCGCCGCCGGCGGCACCAATACGATGAAGATCGTGCGCGTCGGCGACACCCCCAAGCCCGGCCCCCTACAAGCATTCAGCACAACGGCATGAGGTCCGGTGTAAACTCCGGCCCCGCCAGACGCGCAAGCGGCATGCCGCCACGCTAGAATTCCACTTTTACGTCTATACCCGGCCGATCTTTCGGCCCTCGGAGAAAAACCATGCCTCTCGTTTCCATGCGCCAGCTTCTCGACCACGCTGCCGAAAACAGCTATGGCCTGCCCGCGTTCAACGTCAACAACCTCGAACAAGTCCAGGCCATCATGGAAGCCGCTGCGGAAACCGACAGCCCGGTGATCATGCAGGCCTCCGCCGGCGCCCGCAAATACGCCGGCGAAGCCTTCCTGCGCCACCTCATCGACGCCGCCGTCGAGGCCTATCCGCACATCCCGGTGGTCATGCACCAGGACCACGGCCAGTCCGCCGCCGTCTGCCAGGGCGCCATCCGCTCCGGCTTCTCGTCGGTGATGATGGACGGCTCCCTGCTCGAAGACGGCAAGACCCCGTCCTCCTACGAATACAACGTGGACGTCACCCGCCGCGTGGTCGAGATGTCCCACGCCATCGGCGTCAGCGTCGAAGGCGAGCTGGGCTGCCTGGGCTCCCTCGAAACCGGCCAGGCCGGTGAAGAAGACGGCATTGGCGCCGAAGGCACGCTGGACCACTCCCAGATGCTGACCGACCCCGATCAGGCCGCCGACTTCGTCCGCCAGACCAACGTGGACGCGCTGGCCATCGCCATCGGCACCAGCCACGGCGCCTACAAGTTCACCCGCAAGCCCACCGGCGACATCCTGGCCATTGAGCGCATCAAGGAAATCAACGCCCGCATCCCCAACACCCACCTGGTGATGCACGGCTCCTCCTCGGTGCCGCAGGAGCTGCTGGAGATCATCCGCGAGTACGGCGGTGACATGAAGGAAACCTATGGCGTGCCGGTCGAGGAAATCGTCCGCGGCATCAAGTACGGCGTGCGCAAGATCAACATCGATACCGACATCCGCCTGGCCATGACCGGCGCGGTGCGCAAGTTCTTCGTCGAGAACCCCTCCAAGTTCGACCCGCGCGAGTTCCTCAAGCCGGCCCGCGAAGCCGCCAAGCTGGTCTGCAAGGCCCGCTTCGAAGCCTTCGGCACCGCCGGCAACGCCAGCAAGATCAAGCCGGTGTCCCTGGACAAGATCGCCGCCCGTTACAAGAGCGGAGAGCTGAACCAGATCGTCCGCTGAACAAGGCACGGGGAGCCCGCTCCCTGTCGCACAGGCAATCATGAAATGGGGCCCGGCCAGACTGTGTAAAAACCCGTCTATCGGCCAAGCCAGTTGAGACAATGCCCGCCATCGAAAGATGGCGGGCATTGTTGTTTATGGGCTTTGTACAGGGCGAACAGAGATCGCAGGGAGCGCTTTCCCTGTTTCACTGGATGAGCTGATCCCGGAGGCTCACCTGGTCCGCGTCATCGACCTGCGTGCGCAAGGCGGAATGTACGCAAGTCAAACAGCGCTTCGTCAGACGGCATTTCGATGAGGCGGCGTTTGAAGGAGCGCATTTTCGGTAACGGACGGTTCCTGGTCCGGGGTTTGCACGGCGTAAGTGGCGAGATGGCCTTGGCGGTGCTCGCCCATAACTTCAAGCCCGTGAGCAATATTCTGGGAATCCCCCCCTGATGCGCAAACCGGTTCGCGCCTGACGGCTATTGCGCGCCAGAACACCACCAAAAACCAGAACGCCTCGCAAACTTCGCGAGGCGTTCTGGTTTAAACGGGCCAGCAGAAGGTTTTTACACAATCTGCAACGGCGTCCGTTTTGCATTCGGCACGGCCGCGCGGATCACTTCACCGCCAGCAGCTCCACCTCGAACACCAGCGTGGCGTTCGGCGGGATCACGCCGCCGGCGCCGCGGGCGCCGTAGCCGAGGTTCGGCGGAATGGTCAGCTTGCGCTTGCCGCCGACCTTCATGCCCTGCACGCCTTCATCCCAGCCGGCGATCACGTGGCGGGCGCCGAGGGGGAAGACGAAGGGGTCGTTGCGGTCCTTGCTGGAGTCGAACTTCTTGCCGTCAGTGAGCCAGCCGGTGTAATGCACCTGCACGTGCTGGCCGGCGGTGGCTTCGGCACCGGTGCCGACTTCCAGATCTTCGATGACGAGGCCGCTCGCCGTGGTGACTTGGGTCATGGAACACTCCTTGTAATAGACCGGCGGGATTCTATTTCAACTGGCCTTCACCCGCTTGGCGAACTTGCTGCGGAACTTGGCCACCTTGGGTGCTACCACGTACTGGCAATAAGGCTGGAAGGGATTCCGCGCGAAATAGTCGTCGTGGTAGGCCTCCGCCGGCCAGAAGGTCGGCGCCGCCAGCACCTCGGTGACAATGGGGTCGCGGAACGCGCTCTCGCGGGTCAGCTCGGCGAGCTTGGCGTGGGCGATAGCATCCTGTTCGGCGCTGGTGGTGAAGATCGCCGAACGGTACTGGGTGCCCACGTCGTTGCCCTGGCGGTTGAGGGTCGTCGGATCGTGGATCGCGAAGAACACGTCGAGCAGGTCGGCAAAACCGATCCGCGCCGGATCGAATTCGACGCGCACCACTTCCGCATGGCCGGTATCACCGTCGCAGACCTGATGGTACGTGGGCGAATCGACGTGTCCGCCGATATAGCCGGACTTGACCGACAGCACGCCCTCCGCGTCCACGAACACCGCTTCGAGGCACCAGAAACAGCCTCCTGCGAGATAAGCAATTTCAGTCACTTTTCACTCCTCATTCCTCTTGACTCCTGATCGGGTAGGACACTGCCCCACGGTTCCCGATTAGGACAGGCAGCAAGCCGGCGCGTTCTCCGCACCAAACGACCGGAAGCCGGCCACCACCATCGAACCGACACCCCGCAGCCGTCTCGAATTCTTCATTTGCATACATCCGGAGCGTGGCTATGTTGAAGCATCCCGTCCCTGCAAGGAGGATCCATCATGCGCATCTACCTGCCCCATGACGTATGGCAACCGGGCGAATTCGCAGCGTTTCTCGCCATCGGCGACTCGTGGTTCTGGTATCCCAAGAACAACGTTCTACAGGCCCTGATCGAAAACCCGCAACTGAAACCGGATTATGCCAACATCCAGATGCTCGGTTACAACGGCGCCAAGCTGGAGGAATTCGTCTTCGGGCAGTACGCCGACGATCTCGCCCACGAACTGCAGCCCCGCAATCGCCACTACTACTCGGCGATCCTCATCAGCGGCGCCGGCAACGATGCCGTCGACTACCGGCTCGGTATGTTCAAGAACTGCTCGGGCGCCAGCAGCAGCGACCAGTGCATCAACAACGAAGCCATGGCGGCACTGCTCGGCAAGCTGGCCACAGCCCTGGGCGCGCTCATCGAGCAGGTTCGACGCGCCTATGCCTCTGACGGCAGCCAGCCGCCCATTTTCCTGCACAGCTACGACTATCCGATCCCGGACGGACGCGGTTTCAACCTCGCCGCACTCAAGATCACCGGCCCCTGGCTTGCTTCTGCGATGGACGACTGCTTCGTTCCCCCCGACCCCGAAATCCGCAGGGACATCTGCCGCCACCTGATCAACAGCCTGCACGACGAATTCGCGCAGATCGCCACCTCCACCGACGGTATTTACCTGATCGACTCCCGCGGCTGCCTCCGGAGCCCCGACTACCGGGACGACTGGGACAATGAGCTGCATCCGAGCCCCAGCGGCTTTCGGCGCATCATCGCCGAACGCTGGATACCCGTACTGAAGGATAGAGGGTTCGCAAGCTGACCGAGCGACGGGCCGCGGCGGAGCGGCGAGCGCCGCCACGGCTCAGTCCGGCGGGAAGATTTCCAGATAAAGCAGATCGCTGGCAAACGCGAGGCACGGCAGGGACAGCAGCAGCAGGGGCGGACACAGCGCGGTAGCGATCAGCGCGCCGGCAAGGGTCAGGGCCCACACCAGCACCGCGGAAAAGTTGCTGAACACCGCGCGCACGCTGGCGCTCACCGCGGGTACCAGCGTCGCGCGGCGGTCGAACAGCAGCGGGATCGAAAAGGCCGACACGCAGAACACGATGAAGGCCAGTACCGCCCCCATCACGCTGGTGAAGGCGTGGAAGCGCAGCACCTGGGCCGGCGTCGGAACATCGCCGCCGATCATGAAGCTGTAGACCGTTGCCGCATCGGTCAGCCAGATCATCAGCAGCAGCGTGCACACTGCCGCCATAACCCACAGGCCGCGGGGCGCCTGGCGGAAACCGGCCAGCGCGTCGGCCAGCGCGGCGCGGCGCCCTGCCCCGCAGGCCCGCCGCAGGCCGAAGAAGCCCGCCAGCACGGCCGGCCCGACGAGCAGGAAGCCGCCAGCGAAGGGCAGCATCATCGATGACAGGCCGAAGCGCCATAGCAGTCCATGGATCAGCAGCCCCAGCGCGGCGAACACCCCCGCCAAGGCGACGGCCGGCTGCAGGCAATGGCGCAGGCAGCGCCAGCCCTCGCCAATGGCGGCAAACACGACGGCAACGGGAATCCGGCGAGGGTCGAGATTGGCGGACACGGCACGACTCCAATAGACAGGGTTCCCATCTCGCCGCAGCCGGCGATCGCCGTCCATGACCGGGATCAAGCCCGCCGGCGACCTCAGCGGAAAGACACGGAAAACTGCATGTCCACTGCGTTCTCACTGCCCGCCCGGCCGATCACCGAGATGCCGCGGGTCAGCTGGTAGGTCAGCTTGACGATGCTGGTGGTGCCGGCGATGCCCTGCTCGAAGGACAGCAACGCCCGCGTGGACAGCCGCTTGCCGATGGAGATCACCTGGCCGGGCACCGTCGTCCCCGCCGCCTGGGCCGATGCGCTGGAGGTTGTGCCCGTGACGCTGCCGGTGGCAACGCTGCTGGTCTGCACGCGGCTGCGCGAGTCGTTGCTGGCGCCGAAGGAGAACTCGTCGAAGCCCAGGTTGCGGGCCAGCGTCGCCGGCAGGCCGCCGCCGGTACCGCCGAGCAGGGCCTGGGCGGCCGGCAGCAGCAGCGCCATTTCGCCGCCGGAACCCTGATCGGGCGGACGCCCGAGGACGATCCAGCCGAGCTTCTCCGGGTCTGGCACGTTCGGCTCGGAGACCAGCCGTACCACCGGCCGGCGCGCCGTGCCGCCGATGCCGACGCCGGCCTCGACGCTCAGGCCCTTGCGCAGCGCCACCACGTTGAGACTGGGATTGGCGATCGGCCCCGCGAAGGTGACGATGCCCCGCTCGATGGACAGCTTCTGCCCGTAGCCTTCGAAGACGCCGCCCTGGGTCATGATCACCCCGCTGGCGTGGAGGGGCTTGCCCTCGCCGCCCTGCAGGCGCAGCTCACCGGCCAGTTGGGTGTCCACACCGAGGGCCTTCACGTACAAGGCGTTGCCGAGGTTGACGACCAGGTCGCTGCCCATGTGGAAGGGGCTGGCCGACTTGCCGTTGTGGTGCGGGTCGATGATCTCGACGTCATCGCCGAGGCTGGGCGCCGGCGTGCGCGACAGCTCGATGAAGCCCGCATCGGCAACCAGGCGGCCCTTGAGGGTGGCGTAGTTCCAGCCGGTCAGCACCTCGCCTTCGCCGCTTAGCACCAGCCACTGGTCCACCCGCTGCAGCAGCGGCAGGCGCTCGGCACGGTAACTGAAGCGGCCTTCGCCGGTAGCCAGCAGCACCTCGCCACGGGCATTCAGCGTTCCCGGCTCGCGGGTCAGGCGGGCCACGTTGATGCGGCTCTCCCGCGGCCGGACGCGGTTCGGCGACACAAAGCTGAAGTCCTCCAGGCGCAAGCGATCCTTGTCGAAATCCGCCGCCAACGTGCCACCGGCCAGGTGCAGCCCCTGGTCCGCCATCACGAAACCGAGCCGCTCACCGCGGATGCGCCCGGAGGTCTCCGGCCGTGCCGGCGTACCCGCCAGCACGAACTCGCCCTTCAGGCTGCCCTCGGTCTTCAGGTTCTGGTCGGCCAGCGGGCCGGCCCAGGCGATGTTCGGGATGTCGATCTTGGCGGAGCCGAGCAGCGGCGCGTCCGGCACCAGACGCAGTTCGCCGGACGGCGTGCGCTCGGCCAGCGCAGTACCGGCTCCGGCGGCGCTGCCGAGCTGGCTGCCGTGGGCGCTGAAACCGAAGGCGAGGCGGTTGGCGGCGGCCGACACGGACAGTTGCAACTCATCCAGCCCGAGGCGGACTGGCGAATCCCCCTGCAGCACCAGATCGCCCTTCTCCCGGTAGAAGCGCACCAGGCCGTTGACCTGCTCGCCGATGTCCACATCCCACTGGCCGCCGATCTGCAGGGAGTCGCCGGTGGACTTGACCGCCCGCGTCGCCGGATCGAGCATGAAGCCGACCTGCACGCCGCTGACGCTGCCGCGGGCAGTCAGGCGGCGGGCCTGCCAGCGGGTCTCGTCGAGGCGGATGCGCCCGCCGGCCCCACCGCGCAGCTCCGCCGGGCCCAGCCGGATCAGATCGGACGACAGCATGAGCGGCGCCGCGGCCTGCAGGTTGAGCGGATAGTCCCCGCGCGCCACCAGGCTTTCCAGACGGCCCTCCCAGCGCGGCCCGTCGGACAGGGCGCCGGACAAGGCCAGGCTGACTGCGTGGCCTTTCGGCCCGTTGGCGTCCACGCGCACCCGGTTGGCGGCGCGGCTGCCTTCGAAAGTCAAACTGCCGCGGCTGACCAGCATCTCGGTCGCGGTCGCGCCCTGCAGGCCGGCCAGCCCGACGGAAACGGAGATGGCCCCGTCGCGCCCCTCGGCCAGCCGGCCGCGGCCGTCCAGCCGCTCGATGCGCATGCCGGCCAGCACCAGCTTCTCGCCGAGCAGTTCAAACTCGCCGGCCGGCTGGGCCGGCGTGCCGCGCAGCACCCCGTCCGCCTTCAGGCGCCCGGCCACCCCATGGCCGAGGATGCCCAACGCCGGCGCATCCACATGCAGCGCCAGCGCGTCGCCGGGCTTGCCGTAGCGCCCCTGGGCCGACAGACGGTTGCCGGCCAGATCGAGGTTCACATCCGCATTGGCGATGCGCTGGCCATCGACGGCCAGCTCGCCCTTGCCGAGCAGCGGCTTGCCTTCGAGACGGCTCGGCAGCAGCTCGAAGCCCAACCTCCCGGCAAGCGTCGGCAGACGGCGGCCGCTGGCGTCAAAGCGGGCGTTCAGATCGGCGGCTGGCGCACGGGTCGTGAAGGCGTGGGGATCGAAGTGGCTCACGCGGCCGCGCAGCTCGAAGCGCCCGTCGCCGACCAAGGCCAGCTTGCCGGACGCATCCAGCCGGGCCTGACGCGCGGTGGCGACGAGCTCCTCGACGCTGAACGCCCCTGCCGCATGACGGGCCTTGAGGCGTAGCGCCAGCTGCGGGTCGCGCAACTCAGCGCTGAAGTTCTGCCCGGCGGCCTCGGCATCGGCGCGGATATGACCGTCGATGCGGGTCGCCACCGCACGCCGGTCGAGGCGGCGGGCATCGACGCCGCTCACCTGCAGGTCGGCATCCAGGTGGCCGAAGCTGGCTTCGGCCATGCCCTGCGCCTGAGCCTTCTCCTTGTCTTTCCCGGGCGCCCGCCAGACCACGCGGCCGTTGATCCGCCCCTGGCCGGGCAGCAGCAGCGCCAGCTCCGACGCCGCCAGCTCACCACCGGCCCAGCGCAGCCGCGTGCTGACGGACTCCAGCGGCAGCTTGCCCTGGTCGTAAGGGCCCGGCTGGCGATTGCGGACTGTCAGCGGCCCGCTGACCACCCAGTCCTCCACCGCAACCGTCCGCCCGTCGACCGGCTTGGCCGCTGTGGGTTCGAGGTCGGCCTCCACGTCGAGCTGGGCCGTCGGCGCGGCGGCATGAAAATGGCTGGGGTCCACGCCGTGCACGCGAAGCTTGGCGGAGCGCAGCGGCAGCGCGGCGAAGGGCGTGGCCTGCACGCGGGCTTCGCCTTCCATGCCAGCCCCGCTGGCCTTGGCCAGAATGGCCAGTTCCTTCTCCAGCGTGCCATCCGCCTCGGCGTCCACCGTGTAGGCGTCACCGCCCTGGCGGGTGGTCAACCGGGCCCTGGCCTGCAAGGCGAAAGGGCGCCGACCGTCGAGGCGGCCGCTGGCGGCCAGCTGGCCGAAAGGCGCGGCCGCCTTGAGGTTGGAAAAATCGTGATGGCGCCCATCCGATTCGAGGCTGCCATCGAGTGCGGTGAGTTCCAGGTCCGGCAGCGCGGCCTGGCCATCGATCAGCTTGCCGCTCAGCAGGCGATCAACGCGGACCGCCGCGAAGCGGACGGCGACGGGGATTTCGAGGCTGGCCGGCAGGCTCAGCGGCGTATCGTCGGGCGCACTCGCCACGCGCACTTCGGACGCGGCCAGGGACGCCACGTCGACACGACCGTTGCTCAGCTCGCCGGGCCGCCAGTCCACCGCCAGGTTGCGGATTTCCAGCTGCAGCGTCGGTGTGCGCAGTTGCAGGCTGGCGAGCTTGAACTGGCCGAACAGATAGCCCTGCGGCTTGTCGAGGGTCAGCTGGCCGCCGCCGAAACTGTCGGCCAGCCCGACCAGCGTCCGCAGGCCCGACTCGGTGGCACCGAGCCAGCCGAACAGCAGCACGACGACAATGAGCAGGCCAAGCGTCGCCGCCAGGGCCGCGCGCAGCAGGCGGGCGGAGACGGCCTCCCGGCGCGGGGAGGACGACGGAGCGGTAGACGGCGCCGGATCGGCAGCGGGCTGCTCCGGCGCGTCACTCATGGATCAACCGAACAGGCTGGCCAGGCCGGCGCCCGGATCGTCGACACGCATGAAGGCTTCGCCGACCAGGAAGGCATTGACCTTGTTGGCACGCATCAGCGCCACGTCGGCCGGCTGCAGAATGCCCGACTCGGTGACGACGATGCGCTCCGCCGGGATGCGCGGCAGCAGGTCGAGGGTGGTCTGCAGGCTGACCTCGAAGGTGCGCAGGTTGCGGTTGTTGATGCCCATCAGCGGCGTGCGCAGCTGCAGCGCGAGCTCCAGCTCGGCACCGTTGTGCACCTCGACCAGCACGCCGAGGCCGAGGCTTTCGGCGATGGCTTCCATCTCCTGCATCTCGGTCAGGCTGAGGGCGGAGGCGATCAGCAGGATCGCGTCGGCGCCCATCGCGCGGGCTTCATACACTTGATAGGGATCGACCAGGAAATCCTTGCGCAGGGCCGGCAGGCTGCAGGCGGCGCGGGCGGCCTGCAGGTATTCGGGGGCGCCCTGGAAGAACTGGCGGTCGGTCAGCACCGACAGGCAGGCGGCGCCGGCCTTCTCGTAGCTGGCGGCGATCTCGGCCGGGCGGAAGTCGGCGCGGATCACGCCCTTGGAGGGGCTGGCCTTCTTGATCTCGGAAATCACCGCGGCCCGGCCGGCGGCGATCTTGGCGCGGATCGCACCGACGAAGTCGCGGGCGGCGGGCTGGGCGGCGGCCTGTTCGCGCACCGCGGCGTCGGAGACGGCGGCGCGGGCGGCGGCCACTTCCTCGCGCTTGACGGCGAGGATCTTGTTGAGGATGTCGGACATTCTGGCTTCCTGAGGGTCAGGCGAATTTCTGGGTACAGGCGACGAAGGCTTCCAGCTTGGCGCGGGCCTCGCCGGACACCAGCACCTCACGGGCGCGGGCGATGCCCGCGCCGATGGAGTCGACGACGTTGGCCGTGTACAGCGCGGTGCCGGCATTCAGCACGACGATCTCGCGGGCCGGGCCGGAGTGGTTGTCGAGCACGCCGAGCAGCATCTCCTTCGATTCGTCGGCGGTGCTGACCTTGAGGCTGCGGCTGGACTTCATCAGCAGGCCGTAGTCTTCCGGGTGGATCTCGTACTCGCGGATCTCTCCGTTCTTCAGCTCGCCGACCATCGTCGCAGCGCCCAGGGAGACCTCGTCCATGCCGTCGCGGCCATACACCACCAGCACGTGCTCGGCGCCGAGGCGCTGCATCACGCGCACGCAGATGCCGACCAGGTCGGGGTGGAACACGCCGAGCAGGGTGTTCGGCGCACCGGCCGGGTTGGTCAACGGGCCGAGGATGTTGAACAAGGTGCGCACGCCCATCTCGCGGCGCACCGGCGCCACGTTCTTCATCGCGCTGTGGTGGTTGGGGGCGAACATGAAACCGATGCCGGTCTCCTGCACGCACTCCGCCACCTGCTGGGCGTTGAGGTTGAGATTGACGCCCAGGGCTTCCAGCACGTCGGCGCTGCCCGACTTGCTGGAGACGCTGCGCCCGCCGTGCTTGGCGATCTTGGCGCCGCCGGCGGCTGCCACGAAGATGGTGGCGGTGGAGATGTTGAAGGTGTGGGAACCGTCGCCGCCGGTGCCGACCACGTCGAGGAAGTGGCGGTCGTAGGACACCGTGACCTTGGTCGCCAGCTCGCGCATCACCGTCGCCGCGGCGGAGATTTCGCCGATGGTCTCTTTCTTGACCCGCAGGCCGGTGAGGATCGCGGCGGTCATCACCGGCGAGATCTCGCCGGCCATGATCTGGCGCATCAGCGACAGCATCTCGTCGTAGAAGATCTCGCGATGGTCGATGGTGCGTTGCAGGGCTTCCTGGGCGGAAAACGTCATGGCCAGCTCCGGTCAGGCTTGGGATTGTTCGAGGAAGTTACGCAGCAGGTCGTGGCCGCGCTCGGTGAGGATGGACTCCGGGTGGAACTGCACACCCTCGACGAACAGCGTCTTGTGGCGCACGCCCATGATCTCGCCGTCGTCGGTCCACGCGGTGACCTCCAGGCAATCGGGCAGGCTTTCGCGCTCGATGGCCAGGGAGTGGTAGCGGGTGCAGGTCAGCGGATTGGGCAGGCCCTTGAAGACGCCCTTGTCCAGGTGATGGACCGGCGAGACCTTGCCGTGCATGAGCCTCTTGGCGTGAATGATCTTGCCGCCGAAGGCTGCGCCGATGCTCTGGTGGCCCAGGCACACGCCGAGCAGCGGGATCTTGCCGGCGAATTCCTTGATCGCCGCCACCGAGATGCCCGCCTCCGCCGGCGAACACGGGCCCGGGGAGACGACGAGCTGGGCGGGCTTGAGCTCGGCGATCTGCTCAAGGGTGATCTCGTCATTGCGATACACCTGCACGTCGGCGCCCAGTTCGCCAAAGTACTGCACGAGGTTGTAGGTGAAACTGTCGTAGTTGTCGATCATCAGCAGCATGGCTGCGCATCCTTTCCGGAGCGGCGCCCCGCCGGCTGGGCGGGGGCCGTTGATGGGTGTCGGGCCGGGCGGCCGGGCATCGCGGGGCGACGCGCAGGGCCAGCCGGGCCACGGCGTTCTCTGTGCTTACAGGGCCGTATCGAGTCCGGCTTCGGCGATCTCGGCGGCGCGCAGCATGGCGCGCGCCTTGGTCTGGGTCTCGATCCATTCGGACTGGGGATCGGAGTCGGCGACGATGCCGGCACCCGCCTGCACGTGGATCTGTCCGTCCTTCAGCACCGCGGTGCGGATCGCGATGGCCAGGTCCATGTCGCCGTGGAAGCCGATGTAACCGACCGAGCCGGCATAGATGCCGCGCTTGGTGGGTTCCAGCTCGTCGATGATCTCCATCGCGCGCAGCTTGGGCGCGCCGGACACGGTGCCGGCCGGGAAGGTGGCGCGCAGCACGGCCAGCGGATCGAGGCCGTCCTTCAGCTTGCCTTCCACATTGGAGACGATGTGCATCACGTGGGAGTAGCGCTCCACCGTGAACTGCTCGGTGACGCGCACCGAGCCGGTCTTTGCAACGCGGCCGCAGTCGTTGCGGCCGAGGTCGAGGAGCTGCAGGTGCTCGGCGCGCTCCTTCTCGTCGCCCAGCAATTCCTTCTCCAGCGCCTGGTCCTCGTCGTGGGTCGCGCCGCGCTTGCGTGTGCCGGCGATGGGACGGACGGTGACGTCCTTGTCCTCGAGGCGCACCAGGATCTCCGGCGACGCGCCGACCACCTGGAAGTCCTCGAAGTTGAAATAGAACATGTAGGGCGACGGGTTGAGACTGCGGATCGCCCGGTACAGGGCCAGCGGGCTGGCGCCGAAGGGCTTGCTCATGCGCTGGCTGAGCACCACCTGCATGATGTCGCCCTCGACGATGTAGTCCTTGCCCTTCTGCACGGCGGCCTTAAAGGCCTCCTCGCCGAAGCTCGACACCGGCTCGGAGGGCTCGGCGCGAACCTCAGTCGGCACCGACACCGGCTCGCGCAGCTTGCCGATCAGCTCCTTCAGGCGCTTCTGCGCGCGGCCGTAGGCGTTCGGCACGCCCGGCTCGGCATACACCACCAGGGTCAGCTTGCCGGACAGGTTGTCGACGATGGCGATTTCCTCGGACAGCAACAGCAGGATGTCCGGCGTACCGAGCACGTCCTTCTTTTCGGTCTTGGCCAGGCGCGGCTCGATGTAGCGCACCGTGTCGTAGCCGAAGCAGCCCACCAGGCCGCCGGCGAAGCGCGGCAGGCGTGCGCGCGGCGGCACCTTGATGCGCTCCATGAACTCAGCGATGTATTCGAGCGGGTCGCCGCCGTCGCGGCGTTCGACGACTCGGTCGTTGGTCAGCAGCAGCACCGAGCGGCCATGCACCTCGATGCGCGTCGGGGCGGACAGGCCGATGATGGAATAGCGGCCGAAACGCTCGCCGCCCTGCACCGATTCGAGCAGGTAGGTATTGGGCGCGTTGGCCAGCTTGAGATAGACGGAAAGGGGGGTGTCGAGATCCGCGAAGGTTTCGACGGTAACCGGGATGCGGTTGAAACCCTGGGCGGCCAGGGCGTGGAATTCGGCTTCGGTCATGGAGACTCCGGAAGGGCGTGGTGCTTTTTTCGCGAGGGTATCACGGGGCAGGCCCGCGACAGTTCTGGGCAGCTCAGGCGAGCAGCCATGACCGGCCGCCGCATCCGCCAGAGCGGGGGATACGAACGGCAGGGAACTCCTCTACGAAGAACACGCGCTTGCGGGTCACGATGATGGATGGGATCCGTTGATGTCAGCCCAGGATGCGCGGCAGCGCATCGGTGAGGCTCGATAGTAGCCCGTCGCATTCGATGCTGTCCACCGCCACGCCTTCGCTATAGCCATAGGTGACGAGCAGTACCGGCATGCCGGCGGCGCGGGCAGCTTCGGCGTCGTTGGCCGAGTCGCCGATCATCAGCGCTTCGTCCGTCGCCGCGCCGAGCAGCTGGCAGGCATGCAGCAGCGGGGCCGGATGGGGCTTCTTCTCGGCCAGCGTGTCGCCGCTGACGGTGGCGCCGAAGAAACCGGCGATGCCCATCCGTTCGAGCAGCGGCCCGGTGAAGGCGGCCGGCTTGTTGGTCACGCAGGCCATCGCCACGCCACGCTCGCGCAGGGCTTCCAGCGCCGGCACGACGCCGTCGTAGATCAGCGTGCATTCGCCGTTCACGTCGGCGTAGTGGCGGCGGAAGGACGCCACCGCCGCGTCGATCTCGGCATCCGCCGCCGAACCGCTCTCCTCCAGGCAGCGCCGCACCAGGTTGAGCATGCCCTTGCCGACGAAAGTGCGGATCACCTCGATGTCGTGGGGCGGACGGCCGAGCTCCAGCATCATGCGCCGACAGGCTTCCGACAGGTCGGGGATGGAATCGAGCAGGGTACCGTCCAGGTCGAACAGCACGGCACGGACGGCGCGGGAAGCGGAGGCAAGGGCAGCGGACATGGCGGAACTCGTGAAGCGGTACGGGGACGGAGGCGGCGCCTGCCGCCTTCGGACGCGCAGGATACGGGAGATCAGGCCAACGGCGCCAGCACCGGGCGGCGCCAGGCACGCAGCACGGCCACCGCGACCATCAGCACGGGCAGCGCCGCCAGGATATTGACCCGCTCCCATCCGAGCCCATCCACCAGCGGACCGGCGGCAAAGGTGGCCAGGCACACGGCGAGGAATACCAGGCTGTCGTTGAGGGCCTGCAGGCGCGCCCGGTCGGCTTCGTGCCAGCACTCGGCGAGCCGCGTCGTGGCGCCCACGTAGAGGAAGTTCCAGCCCAGCCCGACACCGACCAGGGCCAGCTGGAAATGGACCAGCGCATCGCCGCCCAGCGCAACCCCGACCGCCAGCAGCAGCGCGACGCAGCCGGCCAGCATCACCGGCAGGCTGCCCCAGCGGTGGATAAGGTGACCGGTGACGAAGGACGGCGCGAACATCGCCAGCAGGTGCCACTGGATCACCTCCGCCGTGGCGTCGAAATCCAGCCGGGCGCACAGCATGGCCAGCGGCGTGGCGGTCATCAGCAGGTTCATCACGCCATAGCCCACGGCCCCCGCCGCCAGCGCCAGACGCACCCGCCCGTCGCGCAGGATCGCCGCGATGGGGCGGGACGGGGCGGCAACACGCGCCGCCGGTGCCGGCAGGCGCAGCTGACCAGCCAGCACCGCCGCCACCAACGACAGCCCGGCGAGGATCAGGAAGCTGGCCAGGAAGGGCGTGTCGAGCAGATGGCGCGTCCCGCGGGCCAGGAAGGGGCCGAGGAAGGCCGCCAGCACGCCGCCGCTGAGGGTCAGCGATACCGCCAGTCCGCGCTCCGCGGCGGGCACCGCCTCCAGCGCAGCGAAACGGTAGTACTGGCCGGTCGCCCCCTGCACGCCGATGCCGATGCCGGCCAGCACGAACAGCGGGAAGTGATTCAGCACCAAGGCCAGCGCGGCCAGGCCCAGGCCGGCCGCACCGCACAGGGCGCCGGCTACGAAGATGCGCTGCCGGCCGAAGCGCGCCAGCAGGCGGGCAGCGACCTGCAGGGCGAGCAGTGTCGCCACGTATTGAGCAGCCAGCGGCACGGTCGCCAGGCCGGCCGCCACCGACAGGTTGTGACTGATCGACACCGAGGCGGCCAGCGCGAAGCCAATGACGGTCATCGTCAGGGCCTGGCACAAGGCCAGCAGGAGGACATTGCGGTTCATGGGGCGGGACTCCGGAAATTTGGACAGCCCCATCCTCGCAGGCTAGAGTAATGGCAGAAATGACCAATAAGCCACCTTTTCTGCCATGACACGCAGCATCGCCCTCCTCGTCTATCCCGGCTTCCAGCTGCTCGACGCCGCCGGCCCGCTGAGCGCCTTCGAAGCCGCCAACGGCGTAGTGCCGGGCAGCTACCGGCTGGAAGCGCTGTCCCTCACGGGCGGCCCGGTGGCGAGCTCCGGCGGCATCCAGATCCTGACCCGTGCGGCGGAAACCTTGGACGTCATCGATACCCTGCTGGTGGCCGGAGGCGACGGCGTGGATGCGGCCTCGGCCGACACCGACACCCTCGCCTTCGTTAGCGCCGCCTGCACGGCCGCCCGGCGGGCCGCCAGCGTGTGCTCGGGGGCCTGGCTGCTGGCTTCCGCCGGCCTGCTGGACGGCCGCCGCGCCACCACCCATTGGCGGCGCTCGCCGGCTTTCGCCAAGCGCTTTCCCCAGGTTCAGCTGGACGCGGACCGGATCTACATCCGCGACGGCAAGTTCTGGACCTCGGCGGGCATCACCGCCGGCATTGACCTGAGCCTCGCGCTGATCGCCGACGACCTGGGCGACAGCGTCGCCCGCCAGGTGGCGCGGCAACTGGTGGTGTATTACCGGCGCCCCGGCGGGCAATCCCAGTTCTCGGAGATCGCCGGCATGCAGGTGGCCGGCGGCACCTTCACGGACTTGCTGGACTATGTCCGGCACAACCTGCAGGCGCGCCTGGACGTGGACGAACTCGCCGCACGGGCGTGCATGAGCCCGCGCCACTTCGCGCGGCGCTTCAAGGCGGAGATGGGGGTGACGCCGGCCCGGGCGGTCGAGCGGCTAAGGGTGGAAGCCGCCGCTGCGGCGCTGGAGAGCGCCAGCGCATCGGTGCAGGCGGTGGCGCGCAGTTGCGGCTTCGGGGACGCGGAGCGCCTGCGCCGCGCTTTCCTGCGGATTCACGGCGTGCCGCCGTCGTCCCGGCGGCGCGGCCGTGTAGAAAAAGATCAGACGCCGGCCAGCGCGCCGCGCAGTTCGCCGATCACCGAGTTGTAGCGCTGCGGGTCGCTGTCCTTGCTGGCCCCGAAGACGGCCGAGCCGGCCACGAAGGTGTCGGCGCCGGCGCGGGCGATCTCGGCGATGTTGCCGACCTTCACCCCACCGTCGATCTCCAGCAGGATCTTGCGGCCGCTACGCTCGGCATAGGCGTCGATCTTGGCGCGAGCCTCACGCAGCTTGTCGAGGGTGCCGGGAATGAAGGACTGGCCGCCGAAGCCCGGGTTCACGCTCATCAGCAGCACCACGTCGAGCTTGTCCATCACGTAGTCCATCCAGTTGAGGGGCGTCGCCGGGTTGAACACCAGGCCGGCCTGGCAGCCGCTGTCGCGGATCAGGCCGAGGGTACGATCGACGTGGTCGGAGGCGTCCGGGTGAAAGGTGATCACGTTGGCGCCAGCCTTGGCGAAGTCCGGCACGATGCGGTCCACCGGCTTGACCATCAAGTGCACATCGATCGGCGCCGTGGTGTAGGGGCGGATCGCCTCGCAGACCAGGGGGCCGATGGTCAGGTTGGGCACGTAATGGTTGTCCATCACGTCGAAGTGGATCCAGTCGGCGCCGGAGGCGATCACGTTGCTCACCTCTTCGCCGAGCTTGGCGAAATCGGCGGACAGGATGCTGGGAGCGATGCGGTAGGTCATGGGTAGATCCTGGCAGGGGAGACGCGGAGGGGCGCCAGTTTACCCGCCCCGCTCAGGTCCGCCAACGCGGGCCGGAGGAAGGCCAGCGCCCGAGCGCTGCGGTTGCAGCTGAGGGGCAATTCAGTTTCAATAAGGACTCCCCAACCCGAGCGTCCACAAAAATGACAAGCGCCATCGACCAGGAAACCATCGAGGTCACTGCCGTATCCCGCTTCATCGAGGAGCAGTCAGACCTGGAAGCGAACCGCTACGTGTTCGCTTACCACATTACCATCCGCAACGTCGGCCGCATCACCGCCCAACTGGTCAGCCGCCACTGGATCATCGCCGACGCCGAAGGCACGGTGCAGGAAGTCCAGGGCGCTGGCGTGATCGGCCAGCAGCCGGTGCTGCAGCCCGGCCAGTCCTTCGAATACACCAGCGGCTGCACCATCGCCACGCCGGTAGGCACGATGAAGGGCAGCTACCAGATGGTCGCCGAAGACGGTACGCCCTTCGACGCAGACATCCCCGAATTCACGCTGGCCATGCCGCGCACCCTGCACTGAGGGCCACGCGGCCGGCCGGCACTCACACGACGAACTGGCCGATCGCCTTGCTCATGCGGTCCACCGACTGATCCAGGCTCGCCACGGCGCTCTGGGTCTGGCTCACCACCTCCACGTTCTGGTCGGTCATCGACGCCACCCGCTCGATGCTCTGGGCCATCAGCGTCATCGCGCTGCGCTGCTCGGCCGACGAATGGGTGATGTCGTTCACCATGCCGAGGGTGCGCTCCATCTGGGTGTTGATCTCCTGCAGTGCGCTCTGCGCCCCCTGCACCAGCAGCACCCCGTCGCGCACCTGGCCGGCGCCATCCCGCATACCGTCCACCGCCTTCTGGGTCTCGCTCTGGATGCCGGCCACCATCGTGCTGATCTCCTGGGTCGCCTTGCCGGTGCGCTCGGCCAGCTTGCGCACCTCGTCGGCCACCACCGCGAAGCCTCGGCCCTGCTCGCCGGCACGCGCTGCCTCAATGGCGGCGTTTAGGGCCAGCAGGTTGGTCTGCTCGGCGATCTCGCGGATCACACCGGTGATGCGTGAGATCTCCACCGACTGCTGGCCAAGCAGCTCCACCTGCCCGGCGGCATCGCGCACCGTATCGGCAAGGATCATGATCATGTCGCAGGCCTTGGCCGACACCTGGCCGCCGCGCTCCGACACCTCGCTGGCGGTCTGCGCCGCGCCGCGGGTAGCGCCCGCGTGCTCGGCCACCTCGCCGATCGCCACGGTGATCTGCTGGATGCCGGCCGCCGCCGATGAGGTCGCATCGCTCTGCACCCGTGCCGCCTCGTTCACATTGCTGACGCCGGACGCCACCTCACCCGACACCACCGCCACCTGCCGGGCCGTGTCGCCCATGCCCTGCACGGTGGCCTGCACCGACGACACGAAGCGGTCCGCATCGCGGGCAATCTCGCCGAGCACATCGCAGCGGGACAGCTCGAAGCGCTGACGCAGGTCGCCGGTGCTCAGCAGGCGGCCCAGGTAGGCGTGCAGCGCCTCCGCATCCCGAGCCAGGCCAGGCACGAAGCCGAGCAGGAAGCACAGCCCCCACAGCAGGCCCAGGCCACCCGCACCGAGCATGAACTCACGCATGAACGGCAGGCTGACAAAGCTCTGCGCCACCGCGCCGGCCGCCAGCACCAACAGCAGGCTGCCCGCCCCCACCAGTTGGACCGGCGCCGAGGCGAACGCCGCCCACGGTGAGCGGTGCGCCGGCACCACCCGGCCATGCTCGATGCGGATAGAACGATCACCCTCGCGGACGCGCCGGTAGGCGTCTTCCGCAGCCCGCACGTCCTCGCGGGATGGGCGCGAGCGCACAGACTGGAAACCGACCACCCGGCCGTTCTCTCGCACCGGCGAGGCATTCGCCACCACCCAGTAATAGCCACCGTCACTGCGCCGGTTCTTCACCAGCCCGCGCCACGGCAGGCCGGCCTTGAGGTCGCGCCACATGTCGGCGAAGGCCTCCTTCGGCATGTCCGGGTGGCGCACCATGTTGTGGGGCTGGCCGAGCATGGCCTCGCGGCGGTAACCACTGATGTTGGCGAAGGCCTCGTTGGCCTCGACGAGGCTGCCATGAAGGTCGGTACGGGAATAGATGAACTCGCCCTCGGGAAGCAGTGTTTCAACGTTCGTGACGGGAAGGTTCGTGCGCATTTTGGATCACCGTATTTCGTGGGTTTGCCCGGCCTGCACCATATCTGGCGCGGAAGAAACAGCACGGGAACTGGTCCTGGGAGACCAAATGCAGTTCCTGTGCCAAGCATCCGCTGGAGCAAGCGGCCGATACCATGCAGGCGCGCCCGGAATACGCAGAACAAGCCCCGTCAAGCCTGTCCGCGGCATCCCCGGTTTTGCATGGGCATATGAACAAACTCACCGTCAAAAATGGAAAAATTAAAAAATGCCCAGTGACTTTGTCGACAAACTGACTTTTTCGACACTATTCAGGCTTTATTGCAGCGCACCAAACCTTCTTTCCGCACCATCACAGTGCATTTTTCGGAGAATCACAACGCAGGACGCGGCCTGCGGGCGGGCATGGTGCTTGCTGAAGTGTAGCCATCCTCCATTGCAGCTCTTCGCAGGCAATCACCGTGCAAGCACAACTCGGACGCTCCCGCCGAACCAGCCTCATCACGCCCCGGGCAGTGGACAGGACCCGCATCCTCGACACGCTGGTGAACAACCTCGAGGGTATGGTCTATCGCAGCATGGACGACGCCTACCGGACGATGGTCTTCATCAGCCAGGGCAGCGCCGAGCTGTGCGGCTACGCCCCGGCGGAGATCGTCGACAATGCCTGCATCTCCTGGGAAGAGGTCACCCATACCGACGACCGGGCCCGCGTCCGCGCGCAGATCCGCAGCGCTGCCCGCAATGGCCAGCGCTTCGCGGTGCAGTACCGCATCACCACCGCCAGCGGTCACACCAAGTGGGTGCTGGAGCGGGGCATCACGGTGCCCGACGAGCAGGGCAAGAGCGTCATCGAGGGCTACATCGAAGACGTGACCCCGCGACGCGCCACGCTGGAGGCGCTGGAGCGCACTGAGCTGCGCTACCGCCACATCTTCGAATACGCGTCGGAGGGCATCTTCCAGACCACCCGCGACGGCTGTTACCTGGCCGCCAACCCGGCGCTGGCCCGGCTGTACGGCTACGAGACGCCCCAGCAGCTGATGGCCGACCTGTCCGACATCGAGAGCCGGCTCTATGTGGACCCCAGCCGCCGCGACGCCTTCCGCCAGCAGATGGAGAGCCACGGCGAAGTCATCAATTTCGAATCCCTGGTGCGCCGGCGCGACGGCTCGATCATCTGGATTTCCGAGAACGCCCACACCGTACGCGGGCCCCAGGGTGAGTTCATCTGCTACGAGGGCACCGTCCAGGACATCACCGAGCGCAAAAGCACCGAGGAACACCTGCGCCTGCTGGCCACGGTATTCTCCAACAGCAATGAAGCGATCATCGTCACCGATGCGCAGAACCGCATCATCGCCACCAACCAGGCCTTCACCAAACTTACCGGCTACCCGCAGGAAGAAGTCGTCGGCCAGAACCCGCGCGTGCTGTCCGCCGGCAACACGCCGCCGGAAATCTACAAGGAGATGTGGGACAGCCTGAACGACAGCGGTGCCTGGCAGGGAGAGCTGTGGGACCGCCGCAAGAACGGCGAGCCCTACCCCAAGTGGCTGTCAATCTCCCTGGTCCGCGACGAGAACGGACAGGTACAGAACTACATCGGCAACTTCATCGACATCTCGGAGCTGAAGGCCTCCGAAGAGCGCATCCGCCACCTGGCCCACCACGACACGCTGACCAACCTGCCCAACCGCTTCAGCCTCAACGAGAAGCTGGAGCAGGCGATCGGCTTCTGCCACCGCAACGACATGCAGATGGCACTGATGCTGATTGATCTGGATCGCTTCAAGGCCATCAACGACACCCTCGGCCACCATGTCGGCGACGAACTGCTGATCCAGGTCGCCAACCGCCTCAGCAACACGGTGCGCAAGAGCGACATCGTGGCCCGCCTGGGCGGCGACGAGTTCGTCGTCGTGCTGCCCGACGTGGACACCCCTGCCGACGCCGCCTATGTGGCCGACAAGATCGTCGCCGCGATCTCCGCGCCCTACCTGATCAACGGCCAGGAACAGCGCACCTCGCCGAGCATCGGCATCTGCATGTACCCGGACGACGCGCTGGAAATCGGTGACCTGCTGAAGGACGCCGACGTGGCGATGTATTACGCCAAGGCCAAGGGCCGGGGCAACTACCAGTTCTTCACCGAAGGCATGAACGCCGCCACGGCCCAGCGCCTGGCCCTCGAATCGGAACTGCGCGTCGGCCTCGAACGGGAGCAATTCGTGCTGTACTACCAGCCTCAGGTGGACCTGCGCAGCGGCCGCATCGTCGGCGTGGAAGCGCTGGTGCGCTGGCAGCACCCGACCCGCGGCCTGGTCCCGCCATCCGAGTTCATCCCGGTGGCCGAGGAGGCCGGCATCATCGACGCCCTCGGCGACTGGGTACTGCAGGAAGCCTGCCGCCAGCTGCGCGACTGGCGCGACAAGGGCCTCGGCACGATCCGCATGTCGATCAACCTGAGCACCGGCCAGTTCCTCGACAAGACCCTGCCACAACGCATCCATGACCTGCTGGAACACCACAGCCTGCCGGCCGAACTGCTCGACCTAGAAGTCACCGAGTCGGTATCGATGGCCTCCCCCGACGAGACCATCGAGGTCATGAAGGCGCTCACCGAGAGCGGCCTGACCCTGTCCATCGACGACTTCGGCACCGGCTACTCGTCGCTGGCCTACCTCAAGCTGTTCCCGATCCGCACGCTGAAGATCGACCGTTCCTTCGTGAAGGACATCGAGACCGACCCCAGCGATGCTGACATTTGCGACGTGACGGTGCTGCTGGCCCACAAGATGGGACTGGAAGTGATCGCCGAGGGCGTCGAGACGGAGGCCCAGCTCAAGTTCCTGCTCAGCATCGGCTGCGAGAAGATCCAGGGCTACCTGATCAGCCAACCGCTGCCAGCCGACCAGGCCGAGACCTTCCTGCTACAGCGCGCACCGATGACCGGCCTGGGCACCGTAGACCTGTGGTCCACGCCATGAGCCTGTAAACGCCACGGGCGCCGCCCGAAGGCGACGCCCGTGGTGCCGCGCGGCAAACGGCACGGCTCAGGCCAGCGCCGTCACGGGTACTTCGAAGTGCTCCAGCAACATCTGCACGATGGCTGCCAGCGGCAGATCCTCAGCGCTGGTCGGCACCGGCAGCAGGGGCGCGCCATCCGGCTCGGGGAAATCCAGGTTGATACCGTAGCGGCCGGGCCGCTGGCCGTAGGCGTACACGTAGGCGGCAAGCCCCACATCAGCATGGCTGAAGAAGCCCACCGCCTCCTCGTTGTTGCGCCACGCCTCGCTGAGCACCACACCGGCACGGGACAGCGGGCCTTCCACCTGTTCCATCAGGTGGGCAATCGAGCGGTACTTGTTCATCGCGGTTCTCCTGGGCTTTGTTCAGTTGGCGGTGTGACGCAACAGCTTCAGGCAGGCGAGGGTAGACGCCAGGTCCACCGCGCGGGCGTCGTCGAAGTTGCGGATGTAGGGATCGGCACCGGCGGCCAGCAAGACCTCGACCACGTCATCGCGGCCACTGGAGGCCGCGTACATCAGGCAGGTGGCGCCGGTGTCATTGATGTTGTCCACGTCGGCACCGGCGGCGATGAGGCGCGCCAGCGTCGGCTTGTCCCGCGACACGCAGGCCAGCCACAGGGCCGTGTTGCCGTCGCCGTTGCGGCGGGCCGGACTCACGCCGGCCGCCAGCAGTTCTTCCACCAGATCGGCGGAGCCGGCATAGGCCGCGCGCATCAGCGGCGTGAGGCCCTGGGCGCGGGGCGCATCCAGGTCACTCGGATCGAACCCGAACTCAGCCACGAAAGCCTGCAGCGCATCGCTGGCCGACACAGGCAGGGCCACCGAGGCGAGGCCGCCAGTGCGCTGCGCCAGCGCCGCGTTGAGGGGCTCGAAACCGCCATCCACGCTGTACACCTCAACGAAGCGGAAGTCGGAAAACATCTCGGCGTACACCTGGCTGGCATTGCCGTGGTAACAGTAGATCAGCACCGGGGTGCTCTTCGGCAGGCGGCGGATGGTGCCACCGAGCAGGGCTTCGGTGAGGTGCTCAGCTCCATCGATATGGCGCCGCTCGAAGGTCGCCCGGTCGCGCACGTCGTAGACGGCCAGAGCCGGCAGCGTGCTGCTACCGCGTCGCTGGATCAGGTCGGCGGCGGTATCCGCGTCGATGCGGACGAAGCCGGTAGCCGTGGTCTGGGAGGAACTGGAAGTGATCGTGGAACTCATCGCAGGGCATCCTTGCGCCCCGGGTAAGGGGGCGTGGTTTCAACGCGGCCGTCGATGACCGGCAGGCCGATGGTGAAGTGGTAGAGGGTCTGGAAGGCGCCGTCGTCGAGACCGGCCACGCCATGCACCGGATCGTCGAAGAAGCAGCCGATACCGGTACCGCGCAGACCCAGCGCCTCGGCTTCAAGGTAGAGCACCTGGCCGAGGGCGCCGGCCTCCCGGTACAGGTCGCGGTAGGCCGGCGGATCGGCATCGACCAGCTCGGCGAAGGGCGCCAGCATGCCGAAGGCGATGCAGGCGTTCGACGCGATGTCCTGATGGCAGTGCAGGCTGCGGGCCACCCGGCGCAGTTCCAACGGGTCCGCCGGGGCCAGGCTGAACAGGGTGTCGGCGGCGAGCAGGCCATCCACCGGCAGCAGCTTGTAGCGGGCCTGCAGGCGTTCGGCCAGGCCGCCCTCGACGGGGCCGCGGGGCAGGAAATAGACGCCGGGCGCCAGGCCTTCGACCCGATGGACGAACATCAGCAGACCGACACGCGCCCCCGCCGCGGGGCGCAGGGCTTCCAGCAGGCGCTCGAAATCGGCGCGCCCCATCACGTGGGCCGGGTCGAAGCGCTGGGCGCTGCGCCGCCGCAGGATCAGGGACGCCGGCTGCACGCGCGGGATGCGCTGCGGGTTGGACGCCGCGCCGCTGTCGTCGGCACGCCGCGTCGCCGCCGCCACCTCGGCGATGACCGGCCAGCGGAACATCGGGAAACGGTCGATCAGGCTGGCCACGCCCTGCCAGCGGGCAGCCCCGCCGGCCTCGTGCAGGGCCACGGGATCCAGCCAGGTGGCGCCGCCGGCGAAGTCCACCGCCAGCAGCAGCTCTGCCTCCTCCTGGCTGACCTCGGCACGCCGGCCGGGGAACTCGGCCGAGCGGTCCAGCCCCAGCAACGTCGCCAGCGTGTGGCTACCGACCTGGGACTGTTCGACCATCCGCCAGCCCAGCAGCGCCGCTGCGTAATCGAGGCAGGCCTGGGCGTGGCCGGTGTCCAGCTGGCAGTAGCGGAAGGCCCGCTCGCCATACTTCCAGGCTTCCCGCCACATCACGCAGGACAGGCCGACCGCCAGCACCGGGCCAGCCGCCAGCGGCTGCAGATGCACCGCCCGCAGTTCCAGCGCGTGGATCTCCGGTCGGTAATGGTAGAGCCCGTCGGCCAGCGCCGGAATGCCGGCCACCAGCACGTAGGCCTCGACCGGGTGGAGGTTGCCGCTCGACGGATTGGCACGCACAGCCCAGCGATCCGGCCCGAGGGTTTTCCAGGCAGTCAGGCCGAAGGACAGGTGCAACAGCGCACCGATGCTGGCCAGGTCGGGGATGGCCGGCGTGACCGGCGCCGCAGTCAGATGTTCGGCGCGGGCCAGCGGCAGCTCGATCGGCGGCACGCCCTCGTAATGGCGGAAGGCCGCCGGCTGGGCATCCCAGTCCAGTGTACCGGGGCCAGCGGCATAGGCCTCGAAGCGGTGCTTGCTCCGCTGATGATAGGC
Source organism: Zoogloea sp. JDB1 (assembly GCF_056724025.1). Taxonomy (NCBI): domain Bacteria; kingdom Pseudomonadati; phylum Pseudomonadota; class Betaproteobacteria; order Rhodocyclales; family Zoogloeaceae; genus Zoogloea; species Zoogloea sp. JDB1. Next base: position 1,905,535 of record NZ_CM161496.1, on the reverse strand, counting down.
CTGCACCACCGCCGCAGCGGAAAGGGGCATAGGCACGACATCGGGCGGGGCGGCGAGGGTCTCGGACATGATGCGGACACAGAACGGGTTGCCCCCGATTCAGCAAGATCGGTGCCTACCCCGAACAACCGCATATTTCGAGCCAAAACGAGGCCCAGCAGTCTTCTCATGACTCCGGGTCTGGCCAGCGCATCCGACAAACCCCTGCATTTTGTCGGTTTCGTGACAGCCTCGCAGCAGACAATGAAACCCCATCCCTTGCTGTGCATCGCTTCATCCTACGTGCCGGCAAGGCCATTTCACACAACAAGAACAGCAAATATATCAATATTGTTGAATGCATTGATTTTTCACAAAACGTAACGAAATTAGCTGCCGGACAATCGCGGTGCCCCGGCACCAACAGCTATAAGACAAGACCTCATATCGAGGCACGAAAAGCCGCCATACAGGAATTGCGCGCCCAACCAGCATAGTCAGGCCATACCATGTGGATCAGCAGAACAGAATACGAACGGCTCCAGGCCCAACTCCGCCACGCCAGAGAGCGGGAAGCGGGATTACAAGCGGAAAACGAGGCCTTTCAGCGGGAAATCGACACCTTGCGCCGTGCGGAAGACGAAAAGCGCATCCAATGTGAAAACCTGCTCGGCGTCGTACAGCGCATGGCCGAGTTTGGCTCCTCGCTGACCGGAGCCCAAGGTAGTCTGGCCGAAATGGCCGGCCTGCTCCGGAACGAGAAGGACAAGGCCGTCGAAGCCGCCCATGTGTCCAAGGCCAGCGGGCAAGCAACCACGGAGATCGCCGAAAGCCTGCAGCGCCTGGCGGCCGAATCGGAGAAGTCGGCGACGGAAGTGGCCACCCTCGCCCAACGGGCCGACGAGATCGGCGCCATCGTCAATCTCATCCGCGGCGTTGCCGATCAGACCAACCTGCTGGCCCTCAACGCCGCCATCGAGGCGGCTCGCGCCGGTGAGGCCGGCCGCGGTTTCGCCGTCGTTGCCGACGAAGTCCGCAAGCTGGCCGAACGCACCTCCAGTGCTACCGCCGACATCTCGGCGCTGGTGGAACGCATCCACGACGATTCGACCCAGGCACGCGACAGCATGCGGCGCCTGGCCGAGGCCTCCAGCCAGTTCAGCGATCGCGGCCAGCGCGCCACCGAGGACATGCGCCTGCTGATGGGCCTGTCCGCCAACATGGAGAACGTGATTGCCGGCAGTGCGATGAAGAGCTTCGTCGAAGTTGCCAAGATCGACCACATCGTCTTCAAGTTCCGCATTTATCTGGCCATTTTCGGCCTCCTCGACCTCAAGGCGTCCGAGCTCGCCACCCACACGGCGTGCCGACTCGGCAAGTGGTACTACGAAGGCGAAGGCCAGGCCTGCTTCAGCCAGTTGCCGGGTTACAGGGAAGTCGAGCCGCCGCACATCGAGGTGCACCGGGCCGGCGTGGAGATACTGACCGCCTACGCCAACGGCAACATGGGCGCGGCGCTCCGCCATCTCGATGTGATGGAACAAGCGTCGATGCGCGTTCTCGACAACCTGCAGAGAATGGGCGAAGCGGCACTGAACGATCCATCCATTCTGTGCCAGGAAGACGGCGACCACCGGCACTGACGCCTGCCACAAGGGCAGGACGGCGCGCATTGACGCCCCCGCCCGCGCCGCCGAGAATCCGGCGCCATGCCCAGCCTCGACACCCTCCTCGCCTTTCTCGGCATTTCCGTGCTGATCACCCTCGCACCGGGCCCCGACAACCTGATGGTCATCGGCCACAGCCTGGCGCGGGGCCGGCGCGCCGGCCTGGCCTTTGGCCTGGGCTGCGCGGCCGGCTGCATGACGCACACCGCATGGGCGGCCCTCGGCATCGCGGCGGTGGTGCGCGCCTCCCCCAGCCTGCTCCTGGCCGTCAAGCTGGCCGGCGCGGCCTGGCTGCTGTGGCTCGGTATCCAGGCCCTGCGTGGCGGCGGACGCCTTTCCCTGGCGAACGGCCTGCCAGCCCAGCCGTGGCAGCGCGACCTGCGCCGCGGCTTCGTCGCCAATGCGCTGAATCCCAAGGTCGGCCTGTTCTTCCTGGCCTTCCTGCCCCAGTTCACCGATCCGGCCCACGGCAACCCGAGCTTGCAGATGCTCGCCCTCGGCCTGCTCTTCACGATCCAGACCGCCATCGTGTTCAGCGCACTGGCATTGGCCGCCGGCGCCATCGGCCGCCTGCTGGCCCGCCGCCCGCGGCTCGGCCCGTGGCTCGACCGCCTGTGCGGCGTGCTGTTCATCGGCCTCGCCGCCCGCCTGATCGCCAGCGACACCTGATCCACCCACTGCCCGGCCAGCACCCTCGGGGCGAATGAACGCCCCCCAAGGATGAACTCGCCCCTACAATCGACTTCGTCCAACCACGTTTTCGGGGCGAATCCACCCGCCCCCACATCCAAAAAAATGCGACGCTCCCCCTCCGGCCCCGCCCCTTTACCCGCCTCCGGCGAACGCCACGACTGGCAGACCATCAGGAAACTGCTGCCCTACCTGTGGGCCTACAAGTGGCGCATGTTGTTCGCCCTCGGCTGCCTGATCTCCGCCAAGTTCGCCAACGTCACCGTGCCGCTGATCTTCAAGCAACTGGTGGATGGCCTCGACATCTCCCGCGCCCAGGCCTTTATCGTGGTGCCGGCGGCGCTGCTGGTGGCCTACGGCGCGCTGCGCTTCTCCACCTCGCTGTTCACCGAACTGCGCGAGATCGTCTTCGCGCGGGTCACCCAGGAGGCGGTGCGCGAGATCTCGCTGCAGGTCTTCGGCCACCTGCATGCGCTGTCCCTGCGCTTCCACCTGGAACGCCAGACCGGCGGCCTGACCCGCGACATCGAGCGCGGCACCCGCTCCATCGGCTCGCTGATCAGTTACACGCTGTACTCCATCCTGCCGACCTTCGTGGAAATCGGCTTGGTACTGGGCATCCTGCTGGTGAAGTACGAACCGAGCTTCGCGCTGATCACCATCGTCACGCTGACGCTCTACATCACCTTCACCTTCAAGGTCACCAACTGGCGTACCGCGCTGCGCCGCCAGGCCAACGAACTGGACTCGGCCGCCAATGCTCGGGCCATCGACAGCCTGATCAACTTCGAGACGGTGAAGTACTTCAACAACGAAGCCTTCGAGACCCGCCGCTACGACACCGAGCTGAAAAAGTGGACGGCCGCCCAGATCAAGAACCAGAAGTCCCTGTCCCTCCTCAACATGGGCCAGGCGGCGATCATCGCCGTCGGGGTCACTGCAATGATGTGGCGTGCCGCCGACGGCGTGGCCTCCGGGCGCATGACCCTCGGCGACCTGGTGCTGGTCAATGCCTTCCTGATCCAGCTCTACATCCCGCTCAACTTCCTCGGCGTGCTGTACCGGGAGATCCGCCAGGCCCTCACCGACATCGAGCGCATGTTCGACCTGCTCGCCACCCACCGGGAAGTGGCCGACGGCCCCGACGCCCACGCGCTGGCCCGCGGCCCGGCCAGCGTCGGCTTCGACGGCGTCAATTTCGCCTACGACCCGAACCGGCCGATCCTCCACGACGTCGACTTCACGATCCCCGCCGGCCAGACGGTGGCGGTGGTCGGCCACTCCGGCTCCGGCAAATCCACGCTGGCGCGCCTGCTGTTCCGCTTCTACGACGTGCAGGGTGGCGCGGTGCGCATCAACGGCCAGGACATCCGCAGCCTCACCCAGGACAGCCTGCGCGCCGCCATCGGCATCGTTCCGCAGGACACCGTGCTGTTCAACGACACGCTGCTCTACAACATCCAGTACGGCCGCCCCGACGCCAGCCGCGAGGAAGTGGAGGCCGCCGCCCGCGCCGCCCAGCTGGAGGACTTCATCGCCCGCCTGCCGGACGGCTGGCAGAGCCGCGTCGGTGAGCGCGGCCTGAAGCTGTCCGGCGGCGAGAAGCAGCGCGTGGCCATCGCCCGCACGCTGCTGAAGAACCCGGACATCCTGATCTTCGACGAGGCCACCTCGGCCCTCGACTCGAAGACCGAAAAGGCCATCCAGGCCCAGCTCGACGCCGCCGCCCGCGGCCGCACCACGCTGGTCATCGCCCACCGCCTGTCCACGGTGATGAACGCCGACGAGATCCTGGTCCTCGACCAGGGCCGCATCGTCGAGCGCGGCAGCCACGCAGAACTGCTCGCCCGCGCCGGCGCCTACGCGCAGATGTGGGCGCTGCAACTGGAAGAGCGGGCTGCAGAAGAAGAGGTGGCCTGACGGAATCGCACGGAGCGCATTGCAAACCTTTGCAAACAGGCAAACGTGTAACTTCGGCGAAATGCTCATCACGTAGCGTCAATCAATTCCGCTACCCGATCTGCAAGGAGTTTTCCCGATGTTCGTCCCCCGTCTGCTCGCGCTTCTCGTCCCGGCCCTCGTCGCCACCTCTGCCCATGCCGGCATCGCCCTGATTGGCCAGGGCAGCCTGTCCGGCACCGACCTGTCCGGCCTCACCGGCACTCTCGAAAACGGCCAGGCCGCCAACCTCCTCGGCGGCCTCGGCTCAGCCATCGCCTGGGCCGGCGGCGACACCTTCCTGCTGGCGCCGGACCGCGGCCCCAACGCCGTCAACTGGAACGCCGCGGTGGACAACACCACCAGCTGGATTCCCCGCTTCCAGACCCTCAGCCTGGGCCTGTCCGGCACCAGTTTCAGCAGCAGCAGCGTGGCCACCCTCACGCCGACACTCAGCGCCACCACGCTGCTGTCCAGCACCACTGCCCTCAACTACGGCAGCGTCCCGGTGCTGAGCGGCAGCAACGGCCAGAACTACTTCACCGGCCGCTCCGACGCCTTCGATGCCGGCCTGTCCACCAACAGCGCCAATGCCCGCCTCGATCCGGAAGGCATCCGCGTCGCCGGCGACGGCAAGAGCGTCTACGTCTCAGACGAATACGGCCCCTACATCTACCGCTTCGACCGCGCCACCGGCCAGCGCACCGGCGTGATCACGCTGCCCGACAAGTTCGCGGTGTCCAACCTGTCCGCCGTCGGCGACACCGAGATCGCCAACAACACCAGCGGCCGCGTCGCCAACAAGGGCATGGAAGGCCTCGCCATCACGCCGGACGGCAAGACCCTGGTCGGCATCATGCAGAGCCCGCTGATCCAGGACGGCGGCACCAATGCCGGCGTGGTGCGCATCGTCACCGTGGATCTCGCCACCGGCAAGGTCACCCACGAGTACGCCTACCAGCTCGAGAACATCGGCACCGCCGCCAAGCCCAAGTACACCGGCATCAGCGAGATCGTGGCCATCAACGACCACGAGTTCCTCATCGACGAACGGGATGGCAAGGGCCTCGGCGATGACTCCAAGGCCGTATTCAAGAAGCTCTACCACGTGGACCTGAGCACCGCCCAGGACGTCAGCAACATCACCGGCGAGAGCGCACTGGCCGCCAAGGCCGTCGGCAAGAGCGTGTTCGCGGACCTGGCGGCCCTGTTGAAGGCCAACGGCTACACCGACCGTATGATCCCGGCCAAGATCGAAGGCCTCGCCTTCGGCCCCGACGTGCTGGTGGACGGCGTGCTGCAGCACACCCTGATCGTCACCAACGACAACGACTTCCTCGATACCGTCGGCGTGAACGGCGTACCCACCGCCAACCCGAACCAGTTCTTCGTGTTCGGCATCAGCAGCGACCTGCTTGCTGGCTACGAAGCCCAGCGCATTCCCGAGCCGGCCAGTCTGGCACTGGCAGCACTGGGCCTCGGCGGCCTGATGCTCCGGCGCAAGAAGTAATCACCGCGCCCCCACGGAAGCAGCGCCCACAGGGCCTGCTCCCGTGGCGGATGGCGGGACATGCCGGTCGGCGCGCTACCGAAGGCCGCCCTTGATGCACAATGAAGCCCCTTGCGGCTTCAACCGGACCCATGCCCCCGCTTCCTCGCAGCATCGCCCACCTGGACATGGACGCGTTCTACGCGTCGGTGGAGCTGTTGCGCTACCCGCAGCTGCGTGGCCTGCCCGCCGTGGTGGGCGGACGCCGTGCGACGGCGGCCGAGGATCCGGCCCATTTCCCGCGCCTGCGCGACTACGTCGGCCGCGGCGTGATCACCACCGCCACCTACGAGGCGCGGGCCCTCGGCGTGCATTCCGGCATGGGCCTGATGAAGGCCGCCCAACTGGCGCCGGACGCACTGCTGCTGCCCGCCGACTTCGACACCTACCGCCACTACTCGCGCCTCTTCAAGGCGGCAGTGCACGACATCGCGCCGGACCTCGAGGACCGCGGCATCGACGAGATCTACCTGGACCTCAGCGCTCTCAACCCGGACTGCAGCCGCGAAGGTGCCCGCGCCATCGCGCTGCGCCTGCAGCAGACCGTGCGCGACGCCACCGGCCTGTCCTGCTCCCTCGGTGTAGCCCCCAACAAGCTGCTCGCCAAGCTGTGCTCCGATCTGGAAAAACCAGCCGGCATCACCGTAGTGGCCGCCGACGACATTCCGGCCCGGATCTGGCCGCTGCCCGCCAAGCGCATCAACGGCATCGGGCCCAAGGCCGCGGAACGGCTGGACGCGCTGGGCATCCACAGCATCGGCGAGCTGGCCGCAGCCGATCCCCTGTGGCTGCAGGAACAGTTCGGCGCACGTTACGGCCAATGGCTGCACCGGGCTGCCCACGGACAGGACGAGCGCCCGGTGGTCACCCACAGCGAACCGAAGAGCCTCTCCCGCGAAACCACCTTCGAGCGCGACCTGCACCCACGCCAGGACCGCAACGAACTGTCCCAGCGCTTCACCCGCCTGTGCGAACAGCTTGCCGCCGACCTGGCCCGCAAGGGCTATGTCGGCAAGACCGTCGGGCTCAAGCTGCGCTTCGACAACTTCCACACCGTCACCCGCGACCTGACGCTGCCCACGCCCATCGGCGAGGCTGCAGCGATCCGTCGGGCCGCCGGCGAATGCCTCAAGCGCGTGCCGCTGGAGCGACGCATCCGCCTGCTCGGCGTGCGCGTCGGCAACCTGGCGCGGCGCGATGCGATCCCCGAACACGAAACACCGCTACCGGTCCAGGCTGAGCTCTTTGTGTAGAACACGGCTCAAACCATCACAACAAGACTTCCAGGAGATCCGCAATGCCGCACCCGAACCTCGAACCGGCCATCCCCAGCGCCATCGAACCCTGGCGCCAGAACCTCCGCGGCGAGCACGACGCACTGCTGCGTGGTCCGCGCCCGGCCTGGTGGTGGACCGGGCTGGCACCGGAGAACTGTCCCGGCATGCAAGCAGACGGGCATCTCACCGCGCTGCCCCAGCCCAACCTCACCACCTGTACCCGCGAATCCGTGCTGGCCGCTTTCGACAACGGCTGGACGCTGACCGAAGTGCTGTTCGCCAGCCTGCAGGGCGAGGAAGCCTTCTACCGCCCGCCCTACCACCACCTTCGCCACCCGATGGTCTTCTACTACGGCCACCCGGCGGCGCTGTACATCAACAAGCTGCGCGTCGCCGGCCTCATCGACACGCCGGTCAATCCCTACTTCGAACGCATCTTCGAGACCGGCGTGGACGAAATGCGCTGGGACGACATGTCGAAGAACGAGATGCTGTGGCCCAGCTTCGCGGAAGTGCACACCTACCGTGAGCAGGTCTACCTCACGGTGCGCCGCCTCATAGAGACCCACCCCGGCCTGGTCCGCGGCCATGCGACTATCACCATGGACGATCCGCTGTGGGCGCTGTTCATGGGCTTCGAACACGAGCGCATCCACATCGAGACCTCCTCGGTGCTGATCCGCGAACTGCCCCTCGACGACGTACGCCGCCCGGAGGAATGGCCGGCCCTGCATGCCAGCGCCGGCACGCCAGCCCACTTCCCGCCGGTCGCCGGACAGGATTTCCCGACCTCACGCCTGCTGACCATCCCGGCCTCCGTCGTGAAGTTCGGCAAGCCGCGCAACTGGCCGAGCTTCGGCTGGGACAACGAATACGGCGAGCGCAGTGTCGCGCTGCAGGCCTTCCAGGTGGAAAACCAGTTGGTCAGCAATGGCGCCTTCCTCGAGTTCATCCAGAGCGGCGGCTACCTGGAGCGCCAGTACTGGACCGACGCCGGCTGGGAATGGCGCGGCTTCCGCAACAGCAAGTGGCCCTGTTTCTGGGTGCCGGACGGCCCCGCCGGGCTGCACCGCTACAAACTGCGCACCCTGTTCGAAACCATCGAAATGCCATGGAACTGGCCGGCCGAGGTCAATGCCCACGAAGCCGCCGCCTACTGCGCCTGGCGCAGCGCCCGCGACGGCATCCCCTGTAGGCTGCCCACCGAGGCCGAGCACCACGCGCTGCACGACGCCTCATGGGCCGAAACCGATCCTCCCGCCCACCACGACGGCACCGCCCTCGCCACTGTCTACGGCTGGAACAGCCAGCTCGCCCACGGCTCCCCGTGGCCGGTGGATGCCGGCACGCCCAGCCTGGCCGGCGCCCACGACGTGTTCGGCAACGTCTGGCAGTGGCACGGGGATGACTTCCACCCGCTGCCCGGCGCCCGCGTCCATCCCTATTACGACGACTTCTCGACGCCCTGCTACGACGGCCAGCACCAGATGATCCTCGGCGGATCGTGGATTTCCTGCGGCGACGAGGCCAGCGTGTGGGCACGCTTCCACTTCCGCCCGCACTTCTTCCAGCACGCCGGCTTCCGCGTCGTACAGGCCGCCCACGACGGCCAGGTTGTGAAGCTCGACGGCGCGGACAGCGCCAGCCAAGTGTACGAAGACGCCCGCATGGTGGACGACTACATGCTCCTCCACCACGGCGAACCGCAGACCCAGATGCCGTGGGCCGGCGGCCCCCAGCGCGCCACGTCCTTCCCGCAACGCTGCGCCGACTGGCTGCTCGACGGCGCCAGGCAGTTTGGCACCGGCAGCGCCCGCGCGCTGGACGTCGGCTGCGCAGTGGGCGGCGGCAGCTTCGAACTGGCCCGCGGCTTCGGCGAGGTGCTTGGTGTGGACCTTTCCCGCGCCTTCATCGACGCCGCCAGCACGCTGCAGAAAGATGGCAGCCGCCCCTACTTCCGCTGCGACGAGGGCGATCTGGGCGAAACCGTGATGGCCCGCATCGACCCGGCCATCGAGCGCAGCCGGGTGAGCTTCCGCCAGGCCGACGCCTGTTCGCTGCCCGCCGAGCTGGCCGACTTCGACGCGGTACTGCTGGCCAACCTGCTGTGCCGCCTGCCCAGCCCGATGGCCCTGCTCGGCCGCCTCGGCGGACCGCGCGGGCTGGTCAAGGTCGGCGGCCTGATCGCCCTGTTCTCGCCTTATTCCTGGCTGGAGCAATTCACACCGCGGGAATCCTGGCTCGGCGGCTACGAGAAGGGCGGCAAGGCGGCACGCAGCGCCGACACCCTCAAGGCCTTCCTGGCCACCGAAGGCTTCGTGCTGCGCCGGGAGGAAGAGGTGCCGCTGGTGATCCGCGAACACGCCCGCAAGTACCAGTTCATCGTCACCCACGGCATGCTGTGGCAACGGGAGCGCTGAACACCCAGCCGGCCTGAACTACTCGGGCAGGCTTTGGGCCGCCGACAGGCCGCTGCCGAGAAGCTGTGTCCGCAGCGCCTTCGCGGTATCCGGCGCCTGGAGCTTGATCCGCTCGTAGGCTCCGGCCGCCGCTGGCCCATTACCCTCGGCCAGGTAGCTCACGGTCAGCAGGCTCAGGGCGGGTATCAGGTTCGGCTGCCTCGCCAGCACCACCTCGACCTGCGCCCGCGCCTTCTGGAAAAGGCGGGCGCTCAGATAAGCCTGAGCCAGGTACATGCGCGCATCCAGCGACAAGGGTTTCAGGCTGATCGCCTTTTCCAGTGCCTGGATGGCACGCCCGAGGTTGCGGCTGCGCAACTGGGCCTCCCCCAGGTTGACCCACGGATTGGCCTGCTCCGGGTCGAGGCGCACCGCGGTTTCCAGCGCCTCCACGGCTTCGGGCAGGCGGCCCAGCTTGATCAGCGCAAAACCCTTGCCGCTCCACGCCAGTACATTGACAGGATCGATCTCGATGGCCTTGAGCTCATAACGCAAGGAGCCTTCCATGTCGCCCTTCGCCCCCAGTATCCGGGCGGTCGTCAGACACATGCGCAGCAGCTTCGGATCAGCCGCTTCGGCCTGCCGGACCATTGCCAGGGCCTGGTCCGGATTGCCGGTGCCGAGCAGGCTTTCCGCCCACGAAACCCGCTCGTCCGGCGTCAGGCTGCCCAGGGCATCGAGCTTCTGGAAGGCCATTCCGGCCTCCCGCGGCTTGCCGGCAGCCAGATAGGCCAGCGCCACCTGGCGCCAGCCTCCCACGCTCTTCGGCTCGAGCTCGATGGCCTTCAGGGCGTCGTCCAGAGCCGGCTGCACGCGCTTGAGCTCCAGCCTGATCATGCTCCGGTTGGCCAGATAGATGGCCTGGCCGGGCGCCAGCCGGACCGCCTGATCGAAGGCCTTCTCCGCCTCCGAGAGCCGTGTCAGCTTCAGCAGTACCCCGCCGAGCCCGGTCCAGGCATCAGCCGACCCGGGTGCCAGTTCGACGGCCTTGCGCATGGCCTCCTCGGCGGGTCCCAGGCGCCCCCGGTTGAGTTCCGCGAAGCCGAGGGCCAACTGCGTCTTTTCGGCGCTGTTGTGGCTGATGGCGGCATCGCGGGCCACCCGGCGGGCTTCGTCGGGCCTGCCGGTTTCCGCGTAAAGCTCGGCCAGGCGGCGCCGCGCCGTGCTGTCCGAATCGCCGAGGCGCAGCGCCGTCGCAAACGCCTTCACGGCGTCGTCCCGCTTGCCCAGCCGGTCTTCGATCAGCCCCAGCTGGCGCCAGGCGGACGCGCTGCCCGGGTTGCGCCGGATGGCCTCCTGAGAGGAAATCCCGGCCTCGGCCAGGCGCCCTTGGTCGAACAGCCAGCTGGAACGCAGCAAGGGGGCCCAGGCGCTGAAAGGCTGACGGCGCGCCGCCTCCTGCATGGATCTCTCGGCTTCGTCGCGCGCGCCGCTACGATACTGCACGGAGGCCAGCAGCTCCCACGCCTGGGCGTGATCGCGGTCCAGCTCGAGGGTTCTCCGCAGGCTGGACTCCGCTTCGCCGTAGCGTTGCAGCTCCACGAGGCTACTGGCGTGTATGAAGGCGGCGTGCGCGGAGCGCGGCTGGGCAGCCATCCAGGCACGCGCATGGGGCTCTAGTTCGGCCCATTTCCGGGCCTCGATCAAGGCCTCGGCCTCCGTCGCCCAGGCCCTCTCCGGCGCCGGCAGCGCGGGGGGTGGCGGCGGCTCGTCGCCACCGACCAGGATGCGCGCTACCTGCTCGGCCGGCAGGATCATGTTGAAGTTCTGGCCAGTGCCGAGCACCGCCCGGGTGATGCCGAGCAGCCGCCCTTCCCGGTCGAACAGCCCGCCACCGCTGGAGCCGGGCGATTGGGGCGCCGTCGCCACGAGAAAGGGCTGCGGCAGTTCGAGCTGGGCACTGGCAAGCAGGCCGGCGCTCACCGCCAGCCCGAAGCCGAGGGGATTTCCCACCGCAAACACCGCTTCGCCGACGGCCTTCCCATCAACCTGGCGCAGGGGGACCGGCGCAGCCGTCAGGCCGCCGACGGCCAGCAGGCACAGGTCCGCCGGCGCATTGCGGCGCAGCCAGTGCCCGGCCAGTTCGCGCGGTCCGGTCAGCACGCTGATCGCGCTCGCATCCTCAATCACGTGGCAGTTGGTCGCCACCAGTCCGGCCCCGACCACCACGCCGCTCCCCTGGGCCGCAATCTTCCCCTCCTCGTCGAAGGTCTTGATCGTCACCACGGAGGGCGACACGCGCGCAAAGACACGTTCGGCGTCACCTTCCTCGCGTGCCAGCGCGCACCTTCCAGTCAGGCCGGCGAGTACCAGCACCAATACAGCCGCCTTTCTCATCGGGCTGCCTCCTCGTAGGGGGATAGATAGTTGAGGTAGGCCTCTTCCGCCGCCTTGCCGTCGATCGCCCGCAACCTGTCGTAGGTGCTGCGTGCCGCATCCCGCTGGCCCAGGGCCTGATGGGCCGCCATCAAGGCACCCCAGACCTTGGGCTGGGCAGGGTCGAGCTGCAGCGAACGCTCCAGCGCCGGCAACGCCTCCTTGTGGCGCGCCAGGATGCTCAGCGTGAAACCCTTCTGGCGCCAGTTGCGCGCCTCTCCCGGAACCCTCGTCGCCAGTGCGTCGAACACGGCCAGCGCCTCCGCCGGGCGCCCGCCGTCCTTCAGCGTGACACCCAGTTGGTAACGCCAGTCATCCTGCGCAGGCTGGGCCTCCACCGCGGCCTTGAAGGCGGCGATCGCATCGGGGTAGTTCTTCAGCCGGTAGTGGGCAAAGCCGATCCCCGCCCACGCCCGGTCGGGCTCCTCGAATCTGCGCGCCAGGCACGCCTGATACGCCTCGATGGCGGCCTCCGGACGCTCCAGGGCACCCAATGCAATGCCGCGCCAGAACCAGGCCGTCGCGCCATCCCGCTCCGCTTCGGGCAAACGTTCGATGACCGCCAGCGCACGGGCTGGCTGGGCCGCGTTGATGTAGGCCCGCGCCAGACCGAAGCGCGGCCCCGACGCCTCCGGGTACAAGCCGCGGATTCGCGACCAGATCGAGATCGACGTGGCGTGATCCCCGCGGAGCTGGGCCAGCTCCGCCAGGCCCCGGTAGGCCTCGATCAGCCAGGGATCGAGCTCGATGGCAGTACGGTAGGCCGCCTCGGCGTCCTTGTTGAGGCGGGCGGCCGTGCGCACCTGTCCGAGCACCAGGTGGACAACGGCCAGCTCCCGGTGCTCGGCGGCCAGCGTGGTAGCCAGCGCCAGCGCCTCGTCCCGCCGTCCGCCGGCCAGCAGCGCCGACACCAGGCCGATCCCCCACTCCGCCCGCCCCGGGGCAATCCGGCGCAGCGCGGTCCAGGCCTCCAGCTCCCGGTCGGCCTGCTTGAGGCCGCGGGCTGCGGCCACCCGGAAGCCCCAGGCATCGATGCTGTCAGGCTCGCGGCGAATCCATTCCGCCGCCTGGGCATCCAGTTCCTGCCACTTGCCCTGCTTCCTCAGAAGGGTCGCCGCATCGTAGCGTTGGAGGGCGGCGGTGGCCGCTGCGGCCCGTGCCTCGATCTCGTCGCTCCAACTGATCGCCGCCGCGAAATTGACGTTCTGGCCATCGCGGCGGCGGTAGTCGATGATGCCCACCACGGCGCCGGACTCATCCACCAGCGCCCCGCCCTCGGAGCCCGGCGAAATCGGCGCGGTGAACTGGATCAGCTCTCCCACCGGATTGCGCCGGATGCCAGCCACCACGCCCTCGGAGATCCCCACGCCCAATCCCAGCGCGTTCGACAGCGCAAAGACGCGGCTTCCGGTGGCCGGCAGGCTCCGCCGCAGGGCTACGCCGGATGACGGCAGCCCGTCGACGACGATCAGGCACAGATTGCGTTCCCGGTCTCGCGCGGCGAGTCGTGCCGTGTGCGCCTGCGCCGCGATCTTCAGCGTCAGACCACTAGCGGAATCCAGCCCTTCACACACCGTGACGAAGCGCCCGGCGCCGATCTCGGTAGCGGTCAGGCTGCCGGTTGCCTGGCCATTGCTGCCGGCCACTTCGAGCACGGCCACCGCCGGCGACGCAAGGGTGAAGATCTGCTGGGGGCCGAGGGCCTGGGCTGCTTGCGGCCCGAGCAGGGTTCCGCACAGGCAACACATGCCAAGCATGCCGCCCCGGGTGGCAAGGTAATACGACAGACGAAGGGACAATGACATTCCCGCAGCTCTCCTGGCGACGGGAGGGCCCCCATCGATGGCATTCGAATTTATCCCGCCAACATTACCATCGCCGTGGGCCAGCCAGGGTGAAGCGCCTCACACCACCAGCGTCTCGCGCATCCAATCGACGAACACCCGCACGCGCGCCGGCAGCAGGCGCGCGTGCGGGTAGACCACGCTGACCGGCCGCGGCGGCGGCTCGAAGTTTTCCAACGCGGCCCACAGGCGGCCGTCGGCCAGATGGCCGGCGATCTGGTACGACAGGAAACAGCCGAAGCCCAGCCCGGCCACGCAGGCATCCACCGCCGGCGCCACGTGGTTAAACTCCAGCCGCCCCTTCACCGGCACGCCGAAGGAGCGGCCCTTGTCCTCGAAGCGCCACCAGCCCCCCGAACCCGACAGGAAGCCGATGCAGTCGGCCTGCAATAGATCCTTCGGATGAGCCGGTAGCGGCCGGCCGCGCAGGTAGTCCGGGCTGGCCACCACCATGCGCCGCACCGCGCCGACCGGATGGGCGATCAGCGTCGAATCCTCCAGCGCCCCGATGCGGATCCCCACGTCGATACCTTCCTCGAGCAGGTTCACAACCCGGTCGAAGAGCAGCAGACGGCAGCGCAGCTGCTCATGGCGCTGCATGAAGCAGTTAACCGCCGGTGCCACGTACATCTGGCCGAACAGCACCGGCGCCGTCACGCTGAGCTGGCCGGACAGCTCAGCGGCCTCTTCCTTCAGGGCCGCCTCCGCCTCATCGAGGGAAGCCAGCAGGTTGCGGCAGCTCGCCAGATAATGCCGCCCCTCCTCGGTCAGCACGATGCGGCGGGTCGTGCGGTTGAACAGGCGCACGCCCAGCTCGGCCTCCAGCGCCGCCAGCGTGCGCACCACCGCCGGCAGCGAGCTGCCCAGGCTACGCGCGGCGGCACTGAGGCTACCGTCGTCGGCGATGCGCACGAAGGTCGCCATAGCCTTCAGCTTGTCCATGGTCATTACTCCATCTATCGGATGAGTGAAATCAGGATTGCGCCATTTATCCACAAATCGGATCAACGCACACTCTCCTCCGTCACTTCCCCTCCCCCGAAAGGAACGCCATGAACACGCCCGCCCAGCCGATCAAGCTGTACCGCTTCCCGCTCTCCGGCCACAGCCACCGAGCCGAACTCTTCCTGTCCTTGCTCGGCCTGCCCGTCGAACCCATCGACGTGGACCTGGCCGGCGGCGAGCAGAAAACGCCCGCCTACCTGGCGATGAACGCCTTTGGCCAGGTGCCGGTGATCCAGGACGGCGACGTGACCATCGCCGACTCCACCGCCATCCTGGTCTATCTGGCCCGCCGCTACGGGGCCCCAAGCTGGCTGCCGGCCGACCCGGCCGGCGCCGCCCAGGTCCAGCGCTGGCTGTCGGTGGCCTCCGGGCAGGTTGCCTACGGCCCCTGCGCAGCCCGCCTGATCACGGTGTTCGGCATGGACTTCAACCCGAAGGAGGTCATCGCCCGCGCCCACACGCTGTTCGCGGTGATGGAGAAGGAGCTGGCCGAACGCCCCTTCCTCGTCGGTGACCACGCCACCATCGCCGACGTGGCCAACCACACCTACATCGCCCACGCACCGGAAGGCAATGTGTCGCTGGCCGACTATCCGAACATCCGAGCCTGGCTGGCCCGCGTGGAAGCGCTGCCCGGCTTCATCCCGATGCCGGCTACCGCCATCGGCCTGGCGGCCTGACGACCATGGCCGGCCCCAGCTTCCACACCGGCGAAGAAGCGCTGCAGGCCCGCGCCGGTAGCCGCGAACGGCTGGCCGAGGTCGGCCCTCGGGTGATCCGGCCGGCCATGCCGGAAACGCACCAGACCTTCTTCGGCCAGGTGCCCTTCGTCGTGGCCGGCACAGTGGATGGCGACGGCCAGCCATGGGCGTCGCTGCTTGCCGGCGCGCCGGGCTTCATCCACGCCCCGACCGACGACCGCCTGCGCATCAAGGCGCTGCCACCGGCCGGCGATCCGCTGGAAGGTCTGCTGGAAAACGGCGCCCGCATCGGCCTGCTCGGCATCGAAGCCCACACACGGCGACGCAACCGGGCCAACGGGCGGATCGTCGCGGTGGACGGCGCCGGCATCGACGTCCATGTCGAGCAGAGCTTCGGCAACTGCCCGAGATACATCCAGCCGCGCCGGGCCGAGTACGTGCCAGGCCAGGGCATCCAAGCGGCAAGCACGGACTTCACCGGGCTGGGCGAGCCCGTGCGCGCCCTCGTCGCGGCGGCCGATACCTTCTTCATCGCCAGCGCCCACCCGGACGACGACGGCCTGCCGGCCCACGGCGTGGACGTCTCCCACCGGGGCGGCCCGGCGGGCTTCGTGCGCATCGACGGCGACACGCTGACGGTGCCCGACCTGGCCGGCAACAACTACTTCAACACCCTCGGCAACCTGCTGCTGGCGCCGCGCGCCGGCCTGCTGTTCATCGACTTCGCCCGTGGCGACCTCGCCTGGCTGGCCGCCGACGCGGAGATCGTCCACGAAGGCCCGGACCTCGCCGCCCACCCGGGTGCCCTGCGCCTGCTCCGGCTGCACGTCAGGACGAGCCGTCACGCACCCGCCGCCGTGCCGCTGCGCTGGCGCGAGGTGCCCTGACGCCATCCCACCACGACGGGCACACCATCCAACGAAAAGGGCCACGCCGTCGGCGTGGCCCTTTCACCGTCCCGGCGCCACAAAGGCCCGGGGCGGATGGCTGTCTCAAAGGGTCAGCGCATTGCTCAGGTCACCCATCGGCTGGGCGCCACTGGCCTTCAGGGCCTTGTCGCGGGCGGTCAGGCCCGGCAGCGTGTCGAGACCAAACACACGGGTGATGAAGCGCAGGATCGACGCGGTGTCGTACTGGGTGTGGTCAACCGTGCCCTTCTTGGCGAACGGCGAGATGACGATGGCCGGGATGCGGGTACCCGGACCGATCAGGTCGCCCTTCGGCGGAGCCACGTGGTCCCACACGCCACCGAACTCGTCGTAGGTGATGACGATCACCATGTTCTTCCACTGGGGGCTGGCCTGCAGCTTGGCCACCAGATCAGCGATCTTGGCGTCGCCATCCGCCAGGTTGGCATAGCCTTCGTGCTGGTTGTATACCCCTTCCGGCTTGTAGAAGGTCACTGCCGGCAGCGTACCGGCTGCGGCGTCGGCAACCAGATCGGTGTAATCCTTCAAGTGCGCGCTGCGGTTCGCGGCCTGGGTCGCCGGATCGAAGGACGCGTAGTAATTGAACGGCTGGTGGTGAGGCTGGAAGTCCACGTTGGTGGTTGTCGCCACACCATAGCTGTTGCCGGCGTAGATCACCGAGCGAGCGGTGGCCGGGTCCTGCATGCCGTCGGTGAGCGCGGCATTCCACGCACCGCCGTACCACTTCCAGCTCACGTTCTTGGCGTTCATCAGGTCGCCGATGGTGACGCCGGTCTGCGGCGGCAGCGTGGTGGCCTTGGCGGTATTGGCATACAGGGCGCTGTTGCCGCTCACGCTGGAAGGCGCGTTGCCGCTCGGCTGGTAGGGCGGCTGCATGGTGTTGACCGCGTAGAACTTGCCGTCGCCGAAGTAGTTGGCCGGCGTGATGTTGCCGCTCAGCACATAGGACGGGGGGCCGTCCATCGCGGAAGCCGGACTTGCTGCGGAGGTGGTCAGCTGGGGCAGGTAGTTCCCACTGGCATCCTTGTTGAGCGCCGCAATGGTGGGCTTGGCGGCGGCGGTGTCGGCGTTCGGGTATTCCGGCGCACAGGCGCAGATCAAATACTGGTGGTTCAGGAAGGAACCGCCGAAGGCGCCCTGGAAGAAGTTGTCAGCCAGCACGTATTGCTGGGCCAGCTTGTACATGGCGGAGCCGCTGTAGTCAAAGTGCCCCATGGTCAGACCGCCGGCATCGGCCCAGGCAGCGAACATGTCGTTCTTGCCGCCGTTGATCTGCATCTGATTCTCGAAGAAGCGGTGGTACAGATCGCGGGTCACCGTACCGGTGGTCAGGGTCGCATTGGCGCTGGCCTGGAAGGCCGTCTCGATGGAGAACGGCGCATTGGCGAGGCCGGCGCTCTGGGCCTGGGTCACCACTGGAGTGACGCCACCAGCGGTCACGCCGCCCCAGGTCTGCGGCAGGGTGCTCAGTACGTTGCCGTTGCGATCCTTTTGCGGAATGTAGTTGGCATTCAGCTTGCCGCTTGCGTCGTACAGGCTGCTCAGGCCGTTGGCGCCGGGGAAATTGCCGTAGAGGTTGTCGAACGAACGGTTCTCGGCATAGATCACGACCACGTTCTTGACGTTTGCCTTCAGGGAGGCGGTCTGGTCGGAATGGTGATCACTGCCACAGGCGCTGAGGACCAGCGCCGCAATCAGGGTGAGAGGCCAGCTCTGCCGGCCGAAGGGGAGGGATTTTGTTTTCATGGGGTGCCCGATCCAGGTTGAAGAAGCCGCTGGCAGTCTGGATCGTCCATGTGACATCGGTTTGACCTTCAATGACAGGGTTCCGCCAGGGTTCTGTCATGGTGCCGCCATCCTCATGCGCTAGAAAGACGGGTTCGATACTCACCCCTTGCCCGTTTCATGCGTCTGACACTTCGCCTTCTGCTCGGCTGCCTGGCCGTCGCCCTCTCCGGCTGCGAGCGCGATGTCGCCGCAACAACCGTCCGCGCAGCCCAGCCCGTGGCGGCCAAGGCATTCTACGAAACGGCCTTCGAGCGCAAACCCGACGCCGCCGGGCTTGAAGCCCTCGGACGCAAGCTGTTCTCCGACCCGAGCCTGTCGGTCTCCGGCCGGCAATCCTGCGCCTCCTGCCACAGCCCGGCCCACGCCTACGGCCCACCCAACGCGCTGTCGGTCCAGCCCGGCGGCGCCGAGCTGACCGACCTGGGCCAGCGTGCTGCGCCGTCCCTGATGTACCGGCAAGGCACGCCGCCCTTCTCCGAGCATTTCAACGACACGGACGGCGACGATGGCGCCGACCAGGGGCCGACCGGCGGACGGACCTGGGACGGCCGTGTCAGCTCGGTCCACGAACAGGCCGCGCTACCCCTGCTATCACCGCTGGAGATGGGCAATGCCGACCCGGCGGCGGTCGTGGCCCGTCTGCGCGCCTCACCCTCCGCCGCGGATTTCCGGGCGGCCTTTGGCGAACGCGTGCTGGACAACGTGCCCAAGGCCTGGAACGGCCTGCTGTGGGCTCTGGAAGTGTTCCAGCAGAGCCCCGCCGACTTCTACCCCTATTCGAGCAAGTACGACGCCTTCCTGCGCCATCAAACCACGCTCAGCCCCCAGGAAGAGCGCGGTCTCGCCCTCTTCAACGATCCCCGCAAGGGCAACTGCGCCCAATGCCATCCCAGCGCCATCAAGCGCGGAACCTTTCCGCTGTTTACCGACGAAAGCCTGCTGGCTCTTGGCGTTCCACGCAATCGGCAGATCCCCGCCAACCAGGATCCGGCCTGGTTCGACATGGGGCTGTGCGGCCCCATGCGCACCGACCTGAAAACGCGCACCGAATACTGTGGAGCCTTCAAGACGCCCTCCCTGCGCAATGCCGCGCGCCGCCGGAGCTTTTTCCACAATGGCGTGTTCCACAGTCTGGAAGATGTAGTGCGCTTCTATGCGCAACGCGACAGCAATCCGGAGCGCTTCTACCCCGCGGGCGCCGACGGCCGTGTGGAACGCTTCGACGATCTGCCCGCAGCGTTCCGCGGAAACGTGGTTTCCGATCCGCCCTTCGGCCGCCAGCCCGGAACGGGGGCTGCACTCAGCGAGAAGAACGTCGCAGACTTGGTGGCTTTTCTCAAGACGCTGAACGACGGCTACCTGGCACCCACCACACAGCTCAGCCGGGCAGCCCCAAGAAACTGACCCAAGCATGGGTCATCATGCGGACGGCTCAGCCGATCGAGCCGAGCAGACTCTGGTCCACCTCACTCTGCACCAACTGGCCGGCCAACGCCGGATTCTGCTTCAGTACCTGCGTCCAGTTGCTGTTCAGGTCCGTCGATCCGCCCGTCGTCGAACTCTCGCTCGACGACGCGCTTGTATCCGTAGCCTGCGTGCTGCTCGATGAGGCAGCCCCCGCCGACACCGAAGCGCTGCTCAAAGACAAGGCCTCCTGCAGGATGGAATCCATGCTGCTGGAAGCACCGCTCGCGTCCGACGAATCGCTTTGCAGCAGCGGATCCGACAGCAGGGTCGAGACCTGCATCTGGCTCAACAGACCCTGGGCATTGTAGGTGGTGGTCGAGCTGTCGGAACTCCCACTCTGCGGATGGTGGTGCCCCTCGACGCCGGCAGCACCCGTGGTCGAGATTGTGGAGCTTGTCCCCGTGCTGGTGACCGTGACACTAAAATAGGCCGCGTACTGCTGACTGCTGCCGATGGAAGAAATGCTCATAACAGGCCGTAAGTGCTCGTCAGCGCTGCAGCGCCTGCAGGGTGATCTTCTTGATCGTGCCGTCGCAGCGCTCGGCCACCCGGCGGTATTCCTCCGGCGTGTCGATCTGCACCTGCACGAGTTCCACCTTGTTGATCTCGCGCCGCACGTAGGGGCCCCAGCGCTCCTCCAGCTCATTGGAGATGCGCGCCTGTGTCTGGCCAACCGGACCACGCCATGGGCCGCCGGTGGTGAAGCGGCGGGACAGGGTCTCGGCAAGCTCCTTCTCGATGCCGGCCAGGTGCTGGCGGTAGGCGTCCACATGGCGCTGCTCATGCTGGTAGATCTCCCGGTAGGCACAGCTGTCCTTCGGGAATTCCTTCGCCACATACACCGTCAGGGGGCTGAAGCCGTAGATCATGCTGATCTGCGGGCTGGCGCATTCCCACTGGCGGGATGCATCGACGCGGGACACCACCTTGGTCTCGAAACGCACGATGGCGGCTCCCCGCGTCAGGCCCAGCACCCGCTGCCCTTCCTGCAGGGAACGCGGCCCCATCAGGCTGAGGGTGCGCAGGCCGGTCACCGTATCCAGCCCGACCGGCTCCTCGTGCAGCTTCACCGTCACCGACGGCTTCGGCAGCTCGTCGCAGACGTCGGCGAAGCTGTTGCAGCAGAACAGGGCGAGCAGCAGGGGCAGGAAACGCATGGATTCGGGCTCAACGGATCTCACTCAGGAGGACCGCAGCCTAACAGCTGACGGCGCTTACGGGGCCCTACGCACACCGTGCTCAAGCACCCGGCGCATCGAAACGCACCCCCTGGGCCAGCGGCAGCACGCTGGAGTAATTGATGGTGTTGGTAGCCCGCCGCATGTAGGCCCGCCAGGCGTCTGCGCCGGCCTCGCGGCCGCCGCCGGTCTCCTTCTCGCCGCCAAAGGCGCCGCCGATCTCGGCACCGGACGGGCCGATATTCACGTTGGCGATGCCGCAGTCGCTGCCGGCCGCCGACAGGAAGCGCTCCGCCTCGCGCAGGTCGGTGGTGAAGATCGCCGATGCCAGCCCCTGGGGCACGCCGTTGTGCAGCGCGATCGCCTCCTCCAGCG
This sequence comes from Zoogloea sp. JDB1, assembly GCF_056724025.1. Taxonomy (NCBI): domain Bacteria; kingdom Pseudomonadati; phylum Pseudomonadota; class Betaproteobacteria; order Rhodocyclales; family Zoogloeaceae; genus Zoogloea; species Zoogloea sp. JDB1. The sequence goes on along the minus strand of NZ_CM161496.1, from coordinate 1,884,313 downwards.
TGCGGTAGCGCAGCACGTAGAGGATGGGGCTGAAGGTCTCGCGGCGCACCAGCGCACTCTGGCCGGGCATCTCCACCAGCGCCGGGCGCACGTAGCAGCCGTCCGGGCAGTCGGCCACCGCCACCACCTCGCCGCCATGCACGCAGCCGCCCTCGGCGTAGGCCTGGACCAGCGCTGCGTGGTGGGCATCGACGGCCACACTGTCGATCAGCGGGCCGACCAGGGTGGCGGGCTCCAGCGGATTCCCGACCGGCAGGCTGGCGAAGGCCGCCTCGAGACGCGACAGCAGGTGCGCCGCGACGGATTCGTGCACGATCAGGCGGCGCAGCGTCGTGCAGCGCTGGCCGGCAGTGCCGGCGGCGGCGAAGACGATGGCCCGCAGCGCCAGCTCCAGGTCGGCGCTGGGCGCGACGATCATGCCGTTGTTGCCGCCCAGCTCCAGCAGGCAGCGCCCGAAACGCGCCGCCACTCGCGGCGCCACGCTGCGCCCCATGGTCGTCGAGCCGGTGGCCGACAGCAGCGCCACATCCGGATGGTCGGCCAGCGCAGTACCGAGGGCGCCGGGGCCGATCACGACCTGGCTGAGATCCAGCGGCAGGTCACCCGCCTCGGCCATCGCCTGCGCCAGCAAGCCCTGGCAGGCCAGCGCACACAGGGGGGTGCGCGACGACGGTTTCCACACCACCGCATCACCGCACACCAGCGCCAGCGCGGCATTCCACGCCCACACGGCGACCGGGAAATTGAAGGCGCTGATGACGCCACACACACCGAGGGGATGCCAGCTTTCCATCAGGCGATGGCCGGGACGCTCGCTGGCCATCGTCAAACCGTAGAGCTGGCGCGACAGGCCGACCGCAAAGTCGCACATGTCGATCATCTCCTGTACCTCGCCCTGTCCTTCGGACAGGATCTTGCCGCTCTCGATGCAGACCAATCGCCCGAGCGCCGCCTTGTGCCAGCGCAACACGTCACCGAAACACCTCAGCAACTCGCCACGGCGCGGGGCCGGCACCTCGCGCCAGGCCAGGAAGGCCGCCCGCGCCCGCGCCACCACGGCGTCCAGATCGTCGCACTCGATGCAACTACCGATGCGGCTGCCGTCGATCGGCGAGCGGGCCACCAGACTGCCGGCGTCCGGCGCGGGCAGACCGAAACCGGCGAACAGTTCGGCAACTTCGGAAGACAGCAGCGGATGCAGCATGACGGGCTCCCGGCGATGTGATCACGCCGATTGGACAAGCGAACAGCAGGAACAATCCCGGCAAGGTCCGCTCACGCGTCTCAGGCATCCTTCCCGCAGCTTGCGCTTGCGGGCGTGAATTCATTCGCATCCCAATTCAAAAGCAAGCCGCGGAGTGCAAGCCGGCCCGGCAAAGGCTAGATTGCGGGTATCAGCGTAGCGAATCCGACACCCCGACCATGGACGCCCCTCTCCACAACCATGCAGCCCAAACCCTTGCCGATCCGCGCTGGGCTGCGGTGCTGGCCCGCGACCCGACGGCCGACGGTCGCTTCTTTTACTCGGTGAAGAGCACCGGCGTGTATTGCCGTCCGTCCTGCGGATCGCGCCGGCCACGGCCGGAGAACGTGGCCTTCCACACCAGCGCGGCCGAGGCCGAAGCGGCCGGCTTCCGCCCCTGCCGGCGCTGCCGGCCGGATCTGCCGCCCCTCGCCGAACGCCAGGGGGCGCTGGTCGCCGAGCTGTGCCACTTCATCGACAATGCCGATCACGTACCGACCCTGGATGAACTCGCCCGCCGGGCCCAACTCAGTCCCTTCCACCTGCAGCGTCTGTTCAAGGCAAGGACGGGACTCACGCCACGCGCCTACGCAGCTGCCCTGCGGGCGCGCCGCCTTCGCGACGGCCTCGCCGCCAGCCCATCGGTCAGCGCCGCCCAGTACGACGCCGGCTACGCCTCCAGCGGACGCTTCTACGCCGACACCGACGCCGCGCTGGGCATGACGCCGAGCCAGTACCGGGCCGGCGGCGCCGACACCGAGATCCGCTTCGCGATCGGCCAGAGCACTCTCGGTGCCATCCTGGTCGCAGCCAGCCCGCGTGGCGTCTGCGCGATCAGCCTCGGCGACGACGCGGACGCCCTCGCCCGCGAACTGCAGGACCGCTTCCCCCACGCCCGCCTGGTCGGTGATGATCCCGACTTCGCTACACTGGTGGCCCGGGTCGCCGGCTTCGTCGAAAGCCCCGCCCAGGGCCTCGACCTGCCGCTGGACCTGCGCGGCACCGCCTTCCAGTTACGCGTATGGCACGCGCTGCGGGAGATCCCGGTGGGCAGCCGGCTGAGCTACACCGAGCTGGCCCGCCGCCTCGGCCTGCCGCGGGCGGTACGTGCGGTGGCCGGCGCCTGTGCGGCCAACACGCTGGCGGTGGCCGTACCCTGCCATCGGGTGGTGCGCAACGACGGCGGCCTGGCCGGCTACCGCTGGGGCGTCGAGCGCAAGCAGGCCCTGCTCGAACGCGAGGCCCGACCATGACCCTCGACCTATTCGCGGCGGCGGACCCGTGCCAGCCCATCACCCCCGGCGCGATGCTGCTGCACGGTTTTGCACTGGCCGAGGCGGAAGCCATCCTCGCCGACGTACGGGCCATCACCGCCCGGGCCCCCTTTCGGCGCATGTTCACCCCGGGCGGCCAGGCCATGTCGGTGGCGATGAGCAACTGCGGCAACCTAGGCTGGATCAGCGACCGCCAGGGCTACCGCTACGTCGCCGCCGATCCGGACAACGGCCAGCCGTGGCCGCCTCTCTCTCCACGCCTGCTGCACCTGGCCAGCACCGCGGCGGCGCGGGCCGGCTTCCCCGGCTTTGTGCCCGACGCCTGCCTGATCAACCGCTACGCGCCGGGCACCCGCATGTCCCTGCATCAGGACCGGGACGAGCAGGACCTCACCCAGCCCATAGTGTCCGTGTCCCTCGGCCTGCCGGTCACCTTCCTGTTCGGTGGCCTGGCCCGTAGCGACAAGGCCGCGCGTCTCACCTTGAGCCACGGCGACGTGCTGGTGTGGGGCGGCCCGGCGCGGCTGCGCTTCCACGGCGTGCTACCGCTGATGGACGGCCAGCATCCGGCCATCGGCGCGTACCGCATCAACCTCACGTTCAGAAAGGCCGCATGAAGGTGCTCGGAAACCCACACGTTCCGGTGGAGGCGGTTGAGTTCTCCCCCACCGTTTTCGGTACTCCAACCGCAGCCCTGCCAAGGACTACGCCATGCGCCTCGCCCTGCCCGCCAGCTTCCGCCCCGCCGACATCCTGGCTTTCCAGGCCCGCGATCCGCAGCAGCTGGCGGAGCGGGTCGACGCCGACGGTTTTGCCAAAGGGCTGATCTGGCACGGCGCGCCGGCCTGCCTGCGGGTCGTCTTCCAGCACGGCCACGTGAACGTGGAACTGGACGTGGACGGCACACCGGCCAGCGCCGGGGCGGTCGCCGGCCTGGCCCGCCATGTGCTGGGCCTAGACCAGCCAGTGGACGCCTTCGAATCGGCCCACCGCCACCATCCCCAGCTCGGCCCACTGCTCGCCCGCCACGGCGGACTGCGCGTACCGCAGGCCGCGACGCCTTTCGAGGCGCTCAGCTGGGCCGTCACCGGGCAGCAGATCAGCACTGCCGCAGCGATCTCCATACGCCGGCGGCTGATCGCCTGCATCGGCGTCCGCCACAGCGGCGGCCTGGCCTGCTATCCGGATGCGGCGCACCTCGCCATGCAGGACGAAGCGCGCCTGCGCGACGCCGGCCTGTCTCAAAGCAAGGCTCGCGCCCTGCTGAGCCTCGCCCACCAGGTCGCCGACGGCGTCCTGCCGCTGGAGGCCTGGCTGACGGGCACCCCCGCCGACGACATCCGCAACCGCCTGCTGACGGTACGCGGCATCGGGCCATGGACGGTGGATTACGCGCTGCTGCGCGGCTTCGCGCACCTGGACGGCTCCCTGCACGGCGACGCGGCAGTGCGCCGCGGCCTGCAGAAGCTGCTCAGCCGGGAGGACAAGATCGGCGAGGCCGAAACCAAAGCCTGGCTCGCCGACTTCACGCCCTGGCGCGCGCTGGCCGCGGCACACCTGTGGGCGGTCGCCAAGGAAGCATGACGCACCCTCGGGAAGCGAAAAGGCGGAGAGCTACTTGAGCCCGACCGCCACCATCCGGCGGCGCAGGAAGGCGATCTGCGTCTGCAGCGGCAGGCCCTTCGGGCACACGTCGTGGCAGCCGAGCAGGGACATGCAGCCGAACACGCCACTGTCGTCGCCGATCAGTTCGTAGTAATCCTCGTCGCTGCGCTCGTCGCGGGGATCGAGGCGGAAACGGGCGATCTTGTTGAGCCCCACCGCGCCGACGAAATCCTCACGCATGCGCAGCGTGCCGCAACCGGCCACGCAGCAGCCACACTCAATGCAGCGGTCGAGTTCGTAGATGGCCTCGGCCAGCTCCGGCTCCATCCGCGCTTCGATGGCCGTCAGGTCGGGCTCGGCCTGGCTGTGGATCCAGGTTTCCAGGCGCTCGGCGGTACCGCGCATCCAGCTGCCGGTATCCACCGACAGGTCGCCGATCAGAGCGAACACCGGCAGCGGCGCCAGCGTGATCAAGGGCCCGAAGTCGCGGGTCAGGCTGCGGCATGCCAACCCCGGCCGCCCATCGATGAGCATACCGCAGCTGCCACAGATGCCAGCCCGGCACACGAAGTCGAACTGCAGCGACGGGTCGAGGGTGTCGCGGATCTCGTTGAGGGCGATGAACAACGTCATGCCCTCCGCCTCGTCGACGCGGAAATCCTGCCAGTGGGGCGCGATGCCTTCGCCTGGGCTGCTGCGCAGGATGCGCAGCGTCAGCTGGCGGGGCGTATCGGTGCTCATCGGTGTCGTCCTCCGTGGGGTGCGTCAGTGGTGGTCTGGTGCAGCGTCGGCACCCGCCTGCCGGGCGTGAAAGCCATCACCGGGGATCTCCCAGTCTTTCGTTGTGGCCCCGGAAACGCAGCGGGACCAAGTGCTCGTAAGGCATCAGGGCCTGCTGCACGATGGCACGGTCTGCATGCCCGAACGCCTCACGGATGGCGGCGACCTCGGCCGCCCGCGGCGCCGTCGCCGGATGCTCGATGGCATCCCGCGCGCCGTAGCCACGCCAGCCCGGTGGCAGCTCCATGCCACGCACGTCGAGGGCCTCGTAGGCCAGCGTCGGCAGGGTCTGGAACGGGTCGTTCCAGCTGGCGAGGGTACGCATGAGCCAGTTGGCGTCGTCCCGGCGCGGGAAGTCCTCCCGGTAATGGGCACCGCGGCTCTCGGTGCGCTGGAGGGCGCCGTAGGCGACGCACAAGGCCAGCTTGAGCATCTTCTGCACGCGATAGGCCGCCACCAGCTCCGGGTTGCTGCCTGGCCGGCGCGTAGCCACGCCGATCTGCCGGCTGCGCTGGAGCAGCGTCTGGAGTTCGTCCACGGCCTCGGCCAGCAGGTCGCCGCGGCGGAAGATGCCGACCTTGTCGGTCATGATGTCCTGCATGCGCCGCCGGATGTCGGTGGCGCTCTCCGTGCCCTTTCCCTGCAGCAGTGCGTCGAGCCTACCCTGCTCGGCGGCGAGGAATCCCCGCACCAGCGCGGTGGACACCTGCAGCTCGCCCGCCGGCGACTCCACGAAATCAGCGATGTTCTCGCCGACGATCATGCCGGCCACCACCGTCTCCGCCACCGAGTTGCCACCGAGCCGGTTGAAGCCGTGCAGATCCCAGCAGGCCGCCTCGCCGCAGGCGAACAGACCGGCCAGGCCATAGGCCTCGCCGCGCGCGTCGGTGCGGATGCCACCCATCGAATAGTGCTGGGCCGGCCGCACCGGGATGAAATCGCGGGCCGGATCGATGCCTAGGAAGTGGCGGCAGATTTCCTTCACCTCGCGCAAGCGGCCGTCGATGTGTGCCGCGCCGAGCAACGTGATGTCCAGCCACAGGTGCTCGCCGAAGCGGCTCTTCACCCCATGGCCGGCGCGGATGTGCTCCTCCATGCGGCGGGACACCACGTCGCGGGAGGCCAGCTCCTTCTTCTCCGGCTCGTAGTCGGGCATGAAGCGGTGGCCGGCGGCGTCCTTCAGCAGGCCGCCATCGCCACGGCACCCCTCGGTGACGAGGATGCCGGCCGGGAAGATCGTCGTCGGGTGGAACTGCACTGCCTCCATGTTGCCGAGGCAGGCGGCGCCGGTTTCCAGGGCAATCGCCGCACCGATGCCTTCGTTGATCACCGCGTTGGAGGTGACCCGGTAGATACGCCCGAAGCCGCCGGTGGCGATGCAGGTCGCCTTCGCCACGTAGGCGCTGAGTTCGCCCGTTACCAGGTTGCGCACGATGGCGCCGTGGCAGCGCCCGCCTTCGTGAATCAGAGCGATGGCTTCCATGCGCTCGTGCACCGGGATGCCCTCGGCCACCGCCTTGTCGCTGACCGCGTAGAGCATGGCGTGACCAGTGCCGTCGCTGACGTAGCAGGTGCGCCATTTCTTGGTGCCACCGAAGTCGCGGGCGGCGATCAGGCCATGGGCCTCGGGCCGCTCGCTGAGCATCACCCGGCGGCCGTCCATCACCACCTCCCGCTCGCCGGCGCGCACCCGGTTCCACGGCACCCCCCAGGCCGCCAGTTCGCGCACCGCCTGCGGCGCCGCATGCACGAAGAGACGCGCCACGGCCTGGTCGCAGCCCCAGTCGGAGCCCCGCACGGTGTCCTCGAAATGCACGTCCTCGTTGTCGCCCTCGCCTTTGGCGGTGTTGCCGAGGCTGGCTTGCATGCCCCCCTGAGCCGCCGCCGAATGGGACCGCTTGGCCGGCACCAGGCTGAGGATGATCACCTCGTGGCCGCGGCGCCGCGCGCCTACCGCCGCCCGCAGGCCAGCCAAGCCACCGCCGATGACGAGCACGTCGGTATAGACGATGCGCATCTCAGCCTCCCCGCCGGCTGGGCACGACCACCGGCGTCACGGCAGCGCCCTCGGCCAGGGTGGCCGGCGTTCCATCACCCGACGGCGCATAGCGCTCGCCGGCCCGCTCGGCGTGGGCGATGCCCAGCCGCACATAGGCCAGCAGGCTGACCAGGCCAAGCACGATGAAGAACAGACTGAAGGCGGTTTTGAGCCGACGCAGGCGGCGCCGGGCTGCGTCCGGATTGCTACCCGGCAGCCAGCCCCATTTCAGCGCCAGCCGGTACAGGCCAATGCCGCCGTGGATCTCCGCCGCGAACAGCAGGAGCAGGTACAGCGGCCACATGCTGCCGGTCCACACGCGGTCGGCGGATTCGTAGGGGCCGATCAACTCCGGATGGACCAGCATGCCGTACAGGTGGATGCTGGCCAGGAAGAACAGCGCGAAGCCGGTCCATAGCTGGAGCCACCACAGGCCGGTGTCGTCGTGGCGCAGGCGCGCCCGGTGTTCGGCAAAGGCCTGATACTGGCGGAAGCTGGCCGGGAACTTGCGTAGCGCCAGCCAGGCGTGCAGCACGAACACCGCCAGCACGCCACCAACCACGCAGGAGACGATCCACGGCTGCGGCGTGACGAGGAAATACGCCCCTTCGAAGAAGCGCGCCACCGTGTAGAAGGCATCCTGGCTGATCAGGATGGACGACACGAAGAACATGTGGGCCACCAGGAACAGCGCCAGGAACAAGCCTGACGCGCTCTGCAGCAGATCGAGCCGCGCCGGCCAGCGGCTGCGGCGGAGTCGTGGATGCGTGGTGACATGCGTCAGCGCGAGCAGTGTCTCCGGCGCCTGACGTGCGATGGGAGGTGGCAGCGTGGCGCTACGTTCGAGCAGGCGGCTCATGGCGATGGACCTCGAAATGCCACTCCCAGTACGGGGGAGGAAACCGACCGGGTCGCAGGCGAAACGGCGCCGCGGGGCGAAGTCCTGGCAAGCCCGGCCTGCCGGAGCCCCGCTCCGATATCGACTCGGCATTTCAATTTAACACAAGACTATTGCACTGCAGCATACGCCCAACGCACAAGCGCCACCATGATCCCCGGACCGAGCGACAAATGGCGCGGCCATGTCGCATACGCACCACACGTGCCGGAGCCAAGTCCTTGATTCCTTTTGCTACAGCGTACTGGCGCAGAACCTGCTTGAAGGGGCACACCTATTTGCGGAGCGCATCATGCCGAAACCGAAGAAGCACATCCTCGTCTGCGTCCAGGGCCGCCCGCCCGGCCATCCGCGCGGCTCCTGTCAGGAAAAGGGCTGCAACACCGTGTGGCAGGCCTTCCAGCAGGAGTTCCAGCAGCGCAACCTGTGGAACGACTTCCTGCTCACCAATACCGGCTGTCTCGGCCCCTGCCAAGCCGGCCCCAGCGTGCTGGTCTATCCGGACAACGTGATGTACAGCGGCGTGACCACCGCCGACGTGACCGCCATCGTCGAGGAGCACATCCTGCTCGACCAACCGGTGGAACGCCTGAAAGCCCCCGAAGGCATCTGGTGATCCCTGCCACCGGGCCCGGCGCGGGATAAACTGGCGGGCCTCAGTACACCGGGCTTCCCGCCATGCAGATCTGGATCGACGCCGACGCCTGCCCGGCGGTCGTCAAGGACATCGTTTTTCGCGCCGCCGAGCGCCTGGAAATACCAACCATCCTGGTCGCCAACCGGATGTTGCGCACGCCTCCGTCGCGCTTCATCCGGGCCGTCCAGGTGCCGTCCGGCTTCGATGTGGCGGACGCCCACATCGTCAGCCAGGTGGAGGCCGGCGACCTGGTCATCACCGCCGACATCCCGCTGGCCTCGGCGGTGCTCGAGCGCCAGGCCCATGCGCTGAATCCGCGCGGCGAAATGTACACCGCCGCCAACATTGCCGAACGCCTGTCGATGCGCAACTTCCTGGAGGAACTGCGCGGCGCCGGCGTGCAGACCGGCGGCCCGCCGGCCTTCAGCCAGGCCGACCGGCAGGCCTTCGGCGCCGCGCTGGACCGTTTCCTGGCCCGCGCAGTGCGCGCTTGAACAGAGGTCAGCCCAGCTTCAGCGGCGTCGCGCAGCCATCGTCAATGCCTTCGATCTCGATCTGGATGGTCGGGTGCTGGATGCGGAAGCGCTTGTCCAGTTCTTGGGCGAGGCTCGTGAAGAACGCGTCACCGGGGTGACCGTCGGGCATCACAAGGTGGGCAGTCAGTGCCACGTCGGCAGTGCCAAGGGCCCACACGTGCAGGTCATGGACGCCGCTCACGCCGGGCAGGCCACGCAGCCAGGCATGCACCTCAAGCAGGTCGATGCCGTCCGGCACGCCGTCGAAAACCAGGTGCAGGGACTGGCGGAACAGGCCCCAGGTGCCAAGCACGATGACCACTGCGATGGCCAGACTGACCATCGGATCGAGCCATTGCCAGCCGAAATACAGGTACAGCGCGCCGGCGGCAACCACGCCCAAGGACACCAGCGCGTCGGCGGCCATGTGCAGGAAGGCGCCGCGGATGTTGAGGTCATCCTTGCTGCCGGACATGAACAGCGCCGCAGTGATGCCGTTGATCACCACGCCGATGGCGGCCACCACGATGATCGTCCACCCGCCCACGGCCTCCGGCGCCTGCAGGCGTTGCACGGCCTCCAGGACCAGCGCGCCCATCGCGAACAGCAGCAGCATTGCATTGGCCAGCGCGGCGAGGATGGACGCGCGTTGCCAGCCGTAAGTGCGCTGGGGGGTCGGACGCAGGCGGCCGGCCAGCGCGGCTCCCCACGCCAGGATCAGGCCGGCGACGTCGGACAGGTTGTGGCCGGCGTCGGCGAGCAGCGCCAGGGAGTCCACGCGCCAGCCGTAGAAGGCCTCGATGAGGACGAAGCCGATGTTCAGGCAGATGCCGATCGCGAAGGCCCGGTCATAGGACACCGGGCCATGGTGATGATGGCCGTGTCCGTGGTGCCCATGAGCATGACTATGATCGTGATGATGGTGATCATGGTCGCCGGCATGGTCACGGTGATCGTGATCGTGGGCAGGGTGGTCGTTGCTCATCAGGCTTGCAGCATCAGTTCATCCACGCTCTTGCGTACCGAGCGGGACCAGGGGACGGGAGACACGCCGACCCGGCAGAAGAAGGTCAGCGCCTGCTCACGGCCGAAACCGCCGATGCGCTCGAACTCCTCCGCCAGCGCCGCAGCACCGCGGCCGATTTCAGGCAAGGCGGAAAAGCTGCGGCCGGCGCGGGCATACCAGCGGAAGATAAGCGGCGTCATCTCCGGTTGCAAGTGCAGACCGACTGATGTTGCGGTCAGCCACAGGCGCTGCATCGCGATGCCGCCGCTTACATAGTCCTCGACGCTCGTCGGCGGCTGCTCGGGGCGGATCAGCACGTGGGACGCGCAGGCCAGCGCCGGAATGTAATCCAGCTGGACCCGCGGTGCGATGGTTCCACCCAGATATTTGTTGAAGAACTCGACCCGGCCCCAGCTGGCCATCACCCACTCCATCAGGCGCGCAGTGAGGCCGTCCACACCGACCGCCTGCTCCGGGATGCGATCCTTGCTGTAACGGCTGCGCCACTCGATGATCTCCTTGTGCACCGGGAAAGCTTCCGGGCAGGTCAGGCGCAGGTAGGCATTGCGCCACAGCAGGCCTGCCACCTGACGGCGCGCGGCGAACGACTCGAAGAACTGTACCGCGTAGCCGGCCCCCGGCGCTGCGGCCAGGGCCTGGCGCTGAGCCTCGGTCAGCGGCGTGGTGCGCATCGGGCGGCGCTGCACCACGCGCGTCTCGATGAAAGGCAGCAAGGCGTCCGCCGCCAGCCCGGGCTGCTCCGCCAGGCGAACGTCGAACACCGGCGCCGCGTCGCTGGACGCCAGCCGCCGGCTCCAGCTCGCCGCCAGCCCTTCGCCGCTGGCGGCGATGCGCAGGGTTTCCAGCAGTGCTCCATGGGCCATGTGGCTGGCATGGCCGTCGAAGTCGTAGAGGCACCAGTCGCGGGTGTCGTTGCCATGCACGACGATGTGGTCGTCGCCGAGGATCTCGAAGCGCCACGGCTGGGTGTTGTCGCCGCTGGGCGCCCAGCGGGCCAGGTCGAGGATCTTCAGCAGGGTTTCGCGGCGGGTCATGGCCGGTCTCCTCAGGCGCGCGCCGCCTCGCGCATGGCCCGTAGCTGACGCCGGGCGATGGCAAGGCCGATGCGCTGGATCGGGTTGTTGTTGCCGCCGGGCCGCCAGGTCTTCACATAGCGGTTGCGGTAGGCATCGAACTGGAAGCCCCACGGCGCGCACAAGACCTCGCCGCGACCGAGCAGGATCTTCAGGGATTCAGTAGCGGTCACGCCGGCACACAGCTGGCAGGCGGCAATGGTACTGGGGCCGCGGCGGGCAACGAAATCGACCCGCGACGGGTCCGCCAGGTAGGCCCGCTGCAGCATGGCCGGCGACAGGCCGAGCAGGAAGCGCACCGCCATCTCGTCGTCATCGCAGCCATCCAGGCGGAAATATTCCTCGAAGCTCATGCGTCCCGGCAGGAAGCTCAGCACTGCCGTCCCCATGCCCAGCGGCGCCGCCGTCACAGCGGGGATGCCGTGCCGGTCGCAGGCATTGAAGGTGTCGCGCCGGGCACTAAAGGCAAAGAAGTCCAGACCATCCACATAGAGATCGACACCGGCCAGGAACTCGTCCAGATTGCCTGCATTGACGCCGCCGCCGAACACGCGAATGTCCACGTCCGGGTTGATGTCACGGGCCATCTCGGCCATCACCTCGGCCTTCGGGCGGTCGAGCGTGGACATCATCGCACCGGCCTGGCGGTTAAAATTCACCAGGTCGAAAGTATCCAGGTCCGCCACGTGGAAGGCCCCCACGCCCAGGCGGGTCAGGGTCAGCAGATGCACGCCCCCAACCCCACCGACGCCTGCAATGGCGATCCGCTTGCCGCGCAACGCGGTCTGCTCTGCCTCAGTCACCCAGCCGATGTTGCGGGAGAAGGCTTCGTCGTAGTCAAAAATGCGGCGCGACATGCTGTCTGTATCCTTCGGGCAGTGGAATCTTATGATACGACACTTCCCGGCCGACCCATTCGGCACATCCACGCCCCAAGCCGGGCGACAAAACACGCCATTGGCATAGACACGTACTACAATTGAAGCAGATACCCATTTCCCTTCAAGGAATCAGTATTACCAGCCGTAAATGGATATCGCCAGTAATTTAGACTTCAAGGGCTACCGCCATGTCGCTACTCGATCGCTTCAGCCTCGGTGAAGGATTCAGGAAGTACTTCGAGATCGCCACCGCCTTCGACGACGCCGGCCGCAACGACGTGTTCGGCATTCGGCACGAGGTGTATTGCGAGGAACTCGGCTTCGAGCCGGTCCGCCCGGACCGCCGCGAGACGGACGAATACGACCGTCACAGCCTGCACTGCCTGCTGCGCACCTCCACCGAGCCTCACGTATTAGTGGGCTGCAACCGCCTGGTGATGGCCCGTCCCGAAGAACCGGACTATCCACTGCCCTTCGAGCGCACCTGCGCTGCCACGCTGGACCGCTCCATCATCGATCCCGCCAAGGAGCCCCGCGGCGCCATCGCCGAAGTCTCGCGCCTCGCCGTACGCGCCTACTACCGCCGACGCAAGGGCGAGACCAAGGCCGCCGTGGCGCTCAGCGACGACGATTTCGGTACCAAGGAACAACCGCGCTTCCCCTACATTCCGATCGGTCTCTATCTGGGCGTAATCGCACTCGCCAAGCACGAGGGCATCGAGACCCTGTTCGTCCTCACCGAGCCTCGGCTGGCGGACCATTTCGCCAAGCTGGGCGTCAAGATCACCCAGATTGGTGGCCCAGTCGAACACCGGGGCATCCGCGTACCGTCGATGATGAACGTGGACAGCATCATCAAGGGCCTGCGCTTCTTCGTGAAACCCATCTGGCGTGTCGTCGCCGAGGAAATCGAAGCCGGCTACAGCACCGGCCATCCGTCCTTCCGGCCGGTCTGATCCCTCCCCCGTTCCAGGGATCCTCCCAGCGGCATCGGGTTCCGGAGCTGGCCCGTCTCTTGCAAAGGACGAGTCAGCACCAACCAAACCCAAACTGTCCTAGGAGAATCCCTCATGAGCAAGATCGGTCTTTTTTACGGTAGCGAGACGGGCAACACCCGCAAGGTGGCCAAGTCCATCGTGAAAAAGCTCGGCGAAGATGTGGTCGAGCTGTTCAACGTGTCCAAGGCCACGGCTGACGATGTTGCCAAGTTCAGCTCCCTCATCCTGGCGACCCCGACCCTCGGCGACGGCGAACTGGTGGACTCCTGGAAAGAGTTCTTCCCGACCTTCAAGGGCGTTGATCTGTCTGGGAAAACCGTGGCCATCTTCGGCTTCGGCGACCAGGATGCCTATGGTCACGAGTTCTGTGATGCGATGGCCATCCTTTTCGATGCCGTCAAGGCCCAGGGCGCCACCGTCATTGGCGGCTGGCCCACCGACGACTACGAGTTCTCCAAGTCCAAGGCGGTGGTGGACGGCGAATTCGTCGGGCTGGCCCTCGACAACGACAACCAGAAGGAACAGACCGAAGAGCGCGTCGACACCTGGCTCGACCAGATCAAGTCGGAACTGCTCGGCTGATGGCTGCGCCCGCGCCTGTCGTAAACACGACAAACGGCGGGCGGGGTGTCAGGCATGCCACAGGTCGGGGGCGTCCATGAGTGACGCCCCCGATACCTTTGGCGACGCCCGCCTGATCTTCGCCCACAAACATCCCACCAGTGCCCGCCTCCGCTTCGTCCGCTTCGAGCACGGCATGTGCGGCTTCACCCCCTTTCCGGCCGCAGCCAGCCTGTGCCCGGACGACGAAGTCCCCGAATCCCCGGTCGTCACGCTGCCATCGGTCCATCTGGCGGAAGCAGAGCGGCGCCTCGGCCTACCCTCCGGTGGTCTCAAGATCGAACCGGAATTCCGGCAATGCGTGGATGTCGGCGAAGCCTGCGTCGAGGTCCACCTGGCCATGTTCACCGCCATGGACCCGCCCTTCGAGGCGATTGCCGGTGCCGGCGGCCGCTTCGTGGCGATCACCGAAGCCCGTGGCTGCGCACAGATCGAACTGGAGCTGCTGCGCAAAGCCTACGAGGCCGTCCTCGGCGGCTGAGCCCTGCCGGCCCACGTGCGGTGGGCCGGCGCCCCATCACGTGGAGTGGGCCTTCAGGTGCGCCGCCAGCGCCGCATCCATCGTTGCCGCATGCAGGTCGAACCAGCCCGGCACCTGCTCGCGGATGTAGGCCTTGGCCATCATCGTCGAGCCCTTCTCGACCCGCTCGCGGAAACGCCGCAGATCACCAAGCACCCGACGGTGCTCGCCGGCATGCTCGCCCTCCGCCGGAAAGGCGCTGTCGCGCATCCACGTCTCCTCGTTGGCGAAGTGCGTCTCGGTGTGCGCGCACAGGGCCGCAAAGGCCTCCACGAAGGCCGCTCCAGTGGCCGCCCCGGCCGCATTCACCAGTGCCACAAACTCCCGGTGGGTGTCATCCATTTCCGCCAGGCCAAGCAGGTGGCGCTCGTCGGACCATTCCATCGCACTCTCCACATCAAGATACGCCGCCAGCCGGCGCTATCCAGTCAATCAGCGAAAAGCGTGCCGGGCGTGGCACCGAACTTGCTGCACTGGCGCATCACCACCTGAAACCGGAGAAGACTCATGGAAGACATCGTCCAATACCAGCTCGGAGACGTGGTGTTCTGCCGCGAAGACCTGTTCAACGACGGCGGCCTGCCCGGCTATGAGGAAGGCGCGCTGATCGCCGCGGCCGGCACCCGCGGCGTGGTGGTCCAGTTCGGCCACGTGGAAGCCATGCCGAGCGAGGAGATCTACCTGGTGCGCTTCGAGGGCGAGGGCCAGGACCTCGGCCTGCCGATCGGTTGCCTGCCCGAGGAGCTGACCCAGGACGAGGCCGAGGCGGCTGAGTTGCGCGCGGCCCACTGAGCGGAGCCACAGATGAAGATCGCCATTCCCGTCACCGGTGAGCGCCACGTCGCCGGCCATGCCGGCCAGGCCCGCAACTGGCTGGTCTACGACTGCATCCCGGGCTCGCCGCTGCCCGCCCCGGACACCATCGTGCTGGCCCGCGAGCAGGTGCTGCACCACTTCGAGGACGACGGCCCGCATCCGCTCGACGGCGTCGAGGTGGTCATCGCCGCCAGCGCTGGCGAAGGCTTCGTGCGCCACATGGCCAAGCGCGGCGCCGAAGTACTGCTGACAGGAGAACAACAACCCGACTCGGCCCTGGCCCGTATCCTGGCAGGCGAAGCGCTGCCCGACCCGCGTTTCGACATCACCACCACACTCTGCAAGATCCGCGACCTATTCTCCCGGCATTGAACTCCCACGGCGACGGCGGGTCTGTCACGTGCCTGCAATTCCCGGGCCGTAGCCTGAAACGGCCCACCATCCCAGGAGAATGCCATGTACCTGTCCCCGTCCGACATCCAACAGACCCGTATCTCCACCCTCGACAACCTGCACGCGGCATCGCGTGCATGGGTTGAGGCCACCGAGAAGCTTGCCGACCTGGCCCTGCGCAACGGCCGCCAGCTCTTCGAGGAAGGCCGCGAGCATCTGGAGGAGCTGGCCTCCCGCAGCGAGATCAAGCTCGACGCGCTACCCGTCGAGCGCCTGTCCGACTGGCGCGCCGACTCAGCCAATCTGGTCCGTGAATACTTCGAGATCATCGGCGATGCGCATCAGTCCATCCTGAAGCTAGCCCGCGACCAGGTCGCCGTGTTCGACCAGGCCCTCAACCGCCAGCTCGAACATGCCGCTCGCAGTGCCGACGCCAACGGCGAAGCTGCCATCGGCCACGTGAAGAAGGCCCTGCGTCAGGCCGAAGCCGGCTTCAACGAGCTGGCCGATGCCGCGGCCCGCGGCGCCGACCTGGTGGAAGAACAGGTCCGCCAAGTGTCGGACGCCCTGAGCAGCGACGACACGGACGCCAGCGAAGCCAGCGGCGAAACCGCCGTTGCGCCGCGCAGCCGTCACCGCAGCAGCAGCGCGGAATAAGCCCGCCACCGCCGGCGGACCGGGCAGGCCCGTTGGCGGTAAAATCGGGATTCCCGGCGACGGGGCCAGGCGCCCCTGCCGCCCGCCTTCACCACAGCCAGGAATCCCATGAGCACCGCATCCCTCTACCAGGCCCGTTACGGCAGCGCCGACGTCGCCGTACCGTCCGCCGGTTCCCCCATCATCGATCACCTGCTGGCCCACCGCTCGGTGCGCGCCTACCTGCCCGACCCGGTCAGCGACGACACCCTCGCCGCGATCATCGCCGCCGCCCAGTCCGCCGCCAGCTCCTCCAACCTGCATGCATGGAGCGTCGTGGCCGTCCGCGATCCGGCCCGCAAGGCCCGTCTGGCCGAGCTGGCCGGCGATCAGGATCACATCCGCCAGGCCCCGCTGCTGCTGGTGTGGCTGGCCGACCTGGCCCGCCTGGAGGCGGTCGCGCAGAAGCTCGGCGAAACCCCGGCCGCACTGGACTACCTGGAAATGTTCGAAGTAGGCGTCATCGACGCCGCGCTGGCGGCGCAGAACGCAGTCACCGCCGCCGAATCCCTCGGCCTCGGCACCGTGTATATCGGTGCGATGCGCAACCGGCCGGAAGACGTTGCAGCCGAACTCCAACTGCCGTCGAAGGTCGTCGCGATGTTCGGCTTGTGCGTCGGCACGCCCGACCCGCAGCAGCCTGCTTCGGTCAAGCCGCGTCCGCTGCAGTCCGTGGTGTTGCATCAGGAAACCTATTCCCTGCCCGCCCAGCAGGCCGGCCTGGAGTACTACGACAGCGCGATGAGCGCCTTCTACACCAGCCAGGGCATGAAGGTGCGCGGCACCTGGTCCAACCATTCGACCAAGCGCGTCCGCGACGCCGGCTCCCTGTCCGGCCGCGACCGCCTGGTGGAAGCCCTCAACGCGCTGGGCTTCGCACTGAAGTAAGCCCGCAAGCGGCCAGCGAGCACGCCCCATAGGGTGGGTCATGCGCCCCCCAGCCGCTTGCGCGGCGTCCGCAGGTGAGTGAATCCGCTGCCACGGTTTGCGCCGACTGGCTACGAAAACGAAAAGGCCCGGGCACATGCCCGGGCCACTCTGCTTCAGTGCCAGGCCCCCGTTCAGGCCGCCTTCTTCATCTGCTTCTGATACAGGAACTCCAGGATCGCCCCACGGCATTCCGCGAAGTGCGGATCGTGGGCCAGTTGCAGGCGGTCGCGCGGCTTGGCCAGCTTCACTTCGAGGATCTCGCCGATGGTCGCCGCCGGGCCGTTGGTCATCATCACCACCCGGTCGGACAGCAGCACCGCCTCATCCACGTCGTGGGTGACCATCACCACAGTGGCGCCAGTCTTTTCCATCACGCCGATCAGCTCGTCCTGCAGGGACGCGCGGGTCAGCGCATCGAGGGCGCCGAAGGGCTCGTCCATCAGCAGGATCTTCGGCTCCATCGCAAAGGCGCGGGCGATGCCGATGCGCTGCTTCATGCCGCCGGAGATCTCGTGGGGCATCTTCTGCGCCGCATGACTCATGTGCACCATCTCCAGCGCAGCGTTGGTACGGGCCTTGAGTTTCTCCTTGCCTTCCTTGGCGCCGAAGACGCGCTCGACGGCCAGATGGACGTTCTCGAAACAGGTCAGCCAGGGCAGCAGGGAGTGGTTCTGGAAGACCACCGCCCGCTCCGGGCCGGGGCCAGCGATCTCGCGGCCGTTGCAGATCATCGCGCCGGAGGTGGGCAGCGTAAGGCCGGCGATCAGGTTGAGCAGCGTGGATTTGCCGCAGCCCGAGTGGCCGATAAGGGACACCACCTCGCCCTGGCGGATCTGCAGATTGACGCTCTGCAGCGCGACAAAGCGGCCCTTCTTGGTGTCGAAAGTCATGCCGACGTTTTCGACCTTTACGATTGCGTTCATGTGAGGACTCCTCGATCCGGGCCGGTTAGTTGTTGCCGTAGCTGAAGCGGCGGGCGATCAGCAGCAGGCATTGTTCGAGCACGAGGCCAACGATGCCGATCACGAAGATCGCGATGATGATGTGCTCGACCTTCAGGTTGTTCCATTCGTCCCACACCCAGAAGCCGATGCCGACGCCGCCGGTGAGCATCTCGGCGGCCACGATGACCAGCCAAGCGGTGCCGATGGACAGGCGGATACCGGTCAGCATGTAGGGCAGCACGGACGGGAAGAGGATCTTGGTGATGATCTTGAACTCGGACAGGTTCAGCACCCGTGCCACGTTCAGGTAGTCCTGCGGCACGCGCTGCACGCCTTGGGCGGTGTTGAGGATCATCGGCCAGATGGAGCAGATGAAGATGGTCCAGGTGGAGGCCGGGTCGGCAGCCTTGAAGACCATCAGGCCGATCGGCAGCCAGGCCAGTGGCGAGACCGGGCGCAGGATGCTGATGATCGGTTCGAGCATGCTGTTCATGAAGGCGAAGCGACCGATGATGAAGCCCATCGGGATGCCGACCAGAGCCGCCACGCCGAAGCCGATGGCAACCCGCTTGAGGGACGACAGGATGTTCCAGCCGATGCCCTGGTCATTCGGCCCGTTCTGGTAGAAGGGATCGGAGAAAAGCGTGATGGCCGCATCAAGGGTCTTTGCCGGGCCGGGGAAATCGGCGGACTTCATCGCCACCAGCGCCCACAGGCCGATGATGAAGGCAAAGCCGAGCAGCGGCGGCAGCACCGCGCGCAGGAAAGAGCCACAGCGTTCGCCGATGGAAACAGACGGTTCGGCTGCTGGCGCCGGGGTGACAGGTGCGGCAACCATTGAGGCCTCCTGCTTGGCAACGATGATGTCATTCCGCGTATCGGAAACGGCTTCGGTGTCGGGCCCGACAGTCACGAGGCCAGAGGTAAGGGTCGCAGTGCTCATCTGGGTCTCCAGAATTCTGTAGGGGCGAATCGCTTCGCCCGCGGATGTGGATCGGCAGTGCTGGGCGAGCGGACTCGCCCCTACAGGTCAGGCGTGGATCTTGAAGCTGGCGGCGTACTTCTTCGGATCCTTGCCGTCCCACACCACGCCGTCGATCAGCTTGGACGTGCGGAAGTCGGACTTGGGCACCGGTACGCCGACGATGCCGGCGGCCTGCTTGTACAGCTCCGTCTTGTTGATCGCCTTGGCCACCGCCAGATAATCCACGTCCTGCTTGAGCAAGCCCCAGCGACGGTGCTGGGTGAGGAACCACATACCGTCGGACAGATAGGGGTAATTCACCAGACCGTCGTTGTAGAACTTCATGTAGTTCTTTTCGGACCAGCTCTTGCCGAGGCCATTTTCGTACTGGCCGATCATGCGGCTGCGGATCACGTCCACATCGGTATTCACGTAGCTCTTGGCCGCCACGGTTTCGGCAGTCTTGGCGCGGTTGGCGGCGCTGGCATCGATCCACTTGGAGGCTTCGAGGATCGCGCAGATCATCGCGCGGGCGGTGTTGGGGTACTTGGCAGCGAACTCGGCCGTCGATCCCAGCACCTTTTCCGGGTGGTCGGTCCAGATATCCTGGGTCGTCACCGCAGTGAAGCCGATCTTGTCCACGATCGCCCGCTGGTTCCACGGCTCGCCGACGCAGTAGCCGTCCATGTTGCCGACGCGCATGTTGGCGACCATCTGCGGGGGCGGCACGACTATGTTCTTGACGTCCTTGAAGGGGTCGATGCCGTGGGCAGCCAGCCAGTAGTACAGCCACATGGCATGGGTACCGGTGGGGAAGGTCTGGGCGAAGGTGTATTCCTTGTCCTTCCTGGCGACGACCTTGGCCAGCGAGGCGCCATCCACCGCGCCCTTTTCCTTCAGGCCGTTGGACAAGGTGATCGCCTGGCCGTTGTTGTTGAGTGTCATCAGCACCGCCATGTCCTTCTTCGGGCCGCCGATGCCCAGGTGCAGGCCATACACCAGGCCGTACAACACGTGGGCGGCATGCAGCTCGCCATTGGCCAGCTTGTCGCGCACGCCGGCCCAGGAGGCCTCCTTGCTCGGGGTGATCTTGATGCCGTACTTCTTGTCGAAGCCCATCACCGAGGCCATCACCACCGAGGAACAGTCGGTCAGCGGGATGAACCCGATCTTCACCTCTTCCAGTTCCGGCTTGTCGGAACCCGCGGCCCACGCGCCGCCCGCCGGGAGCATCGTCCCCATCGCTGCCATACCTCCAATAGTCGCGCCAGCTTTCAGAAAGCCACGGCGGGAAAGAATCTTGTCGTCGAATTGCGCGCTCATCACATGCCCCTGATCCGCTTACCCAAAAAAAAGAGGCGTCACATCTCCCCGCGCGATTCGCGCTGGGGGGATGGACGCCTTTGTCCAAGTCTGATCGCCTGATCAAGCCGGGCCGCCGTTGGTCCGACTTCTGCCAGGACTTAGCGAGGACCGTGCCAAAAACAACAAGTCATTGATTAAAAGAAAAAATCCCATAATGAACACAAACCTACCCCTTAAGAGGTAGCAGCATTCCGCTCCTTGAATGCACTTCCGCAGTGCAGCAATCGGCTTTTCGGCACCATTCCGGCCCACTTCGAGGAAAGACCGGTAAATCCACAAGAAAAAAGGCGGTAGCGCCTTCGCGCCACCGCCCCATCGATATCCACGCCCTGCCGGGCACTACTCCATTCAGAGTAGGAGGTTGGCCATATCTATCACATCCTGGGCCACGTCGGCCACCTTGCGGCCGCGCTCCATCGCCAGCTTGCGCAGCGCGTGATAGGCCGCATCCTCGTCGAGGCCGCGGGCCTTCATCAGCACACCCTTGGCCTTGTCCACGATGATGCGCTCGCTCAACTTGCGGGTCGCGTCATCCCGTTCGGCACGCAGATGCTGGAAGGCCTCGAACTGGGCAATGGCCACCTCGACCAGCGAATCGAGCCTCTCGGACGACACCGAATCAACGACATACGAGGAAACGCCGGCCTTCACGGCCCGGCGGATCGCCGCCGAATCGGAATCCTGCGAGAACAGCAGCACCGGGCGCGGACAGTCCCGGTTCATGATGGCCAGATGCTCGAGGGTGTCGCGGCTGGGGGAATCGGCCTGGATGAAGATCACGTCCGGCTTGGTGGCCAGGACCTGCTCGGACAGATCGAAGGCATTCGACAACACCGCCGCCACCTGATGGCCGGCGAGCGCCACCGCTGCGCAAACGTCCGCGGCACGCTCTCGGGAGGAATCGACAACGAGCACTCGAAGCATGAGAAAACACCCTGGAAAGACATGGCACTTTAAAGCATGAAGTGCGCCAGAGATACATCAACCTGCTCCCCTTATGAGGGTAACAGGTGGAGGCAAGTTCATTCACCCTCACTGCAGGGATAGGTCGTCATCACGACGCCCGGGCGGCCCCTTCGCCATCGACCAGACAGTCGAGGATCAGCACCGACACATCGTCAGCCGCCGACTGGCGGCCCAGGTGACGGGTCAGCGCCTCGCGCAGGCCGGCCACCCGCGACGCCGGCGGCGTTGCACGCAGGGTCTGCTCCAGGCCGGCATTGCCGAAGGACTGGCCTTGGCGGTTCTCGGCCTCGGTCAGGCCATCCGAGCAAAGCACGATCTGCGACGCAGCATTCCAGCCGAAGACCTCGCAGGCAATCCCGGCCTCCGCAGAGGGCAGGATGCCGAGAGGCAGCTGCCGGGAAACAAAGCGCTGCAGCACCGTACCACGCTCATCGATCAGCAGCACGTCGGGCACGCCACCGACCCAGATCTGCCCCTGCGGTGCAGCGGCCTCCAGGCGTACCAGCGCCGATGCAACGAAGCGCCCGGCGGGCAGCAGGCCGCACAACAGATCGTTGAGCTCGGTCACCAGGCTCGTCAGCGGTGCATTGCGCGCAGCCCCTCGATAAAAGGCTCCCAGCGCAGGCAGCACGCTCACCGCAGCGGCCAGCCCGTGGCCGGTGGCATCGGCCAGCATCGCGTACAGGGCGCCGTCCGGCGCGCGCGCCACGGCCACCACGTCGCCGGAGAAATTGCGCGCCGGCAGCACCGCATACTGCACCGCGCGGTCGTGCAGCCAGTCGCTGCGGATCTGGCGCTCCATGATGTTCATCGCCAGCTCCTGCTCGCGCTCCGACTCGTCGTGGTAGCGCTGCAGACGGGCTGCGTCTTCGACCAGCTGGCGCTGGATGCGGCGCGCCTCGGAGACGTCGCGGACGACACCAATGAACATGCGCCGGTTGGGCAACTGGAGATCGGACATTCCGACCTCCATCGGGAAGGTCGCACCGCTCTTGCGGCGCCCCAGCATCTCGCGGATCTGACCGCCGGCCTTCATCTGCCCGGACGACAACAGCCTGGGGATGGACAGCTCGGTACCGAAATCGCCATCCGACATCAGCATGCCGAGGAGCTGCCCGATCATCTCCGACGACGAATAGCCGAAGATCTGGCTTGCCGCCCGGTTCACCGACAGGATGCGGCCATTCTCGTCGGCCGAGATGATGCCGTCGATGACCCCGTTGGCCACCGCCCGGACCTGCTCCAGGGAACTCGCCAGCCGCCGCTGCATGTCGAGCAGGCGGCGCAGGGCCTTGAAACGCGCGGCGAAAACCGGGAAGGACAGAGGTTTGGCCAGGTAATCGTCGGCACCGATGTCCAACCCATGAACGATGTCTCCCTCACCACTGAGGGCCGACAGGATGATCACCGGTACCCAGCGATCGCCGGCGATGCTTCGGATCTGGCGGATTGCCTCGAAGCCATCCATCCGCGGCATCATCAGGTCCATCAACACCACGTCCGGCGATTCGCGCCGGAACAGCTCGACGGCTTCGACGCCATCCTCCGCATAGATGGGAACGCAATTCAGGTGGGCCAGGAAAGTGCCTACGATGCTCCGGTTCGACGCAATGTCATCCGCAACCAGCACGCGCAACGGTTTTTCTGCCATTACAGAGTCTCTGCAGTTGGCGGGCGCGCCCTTAGGCGGCGCGCCCGCATATCCATCCAGTACGTATCAGACCAGGCCCTGGACCTTGGGAACCGTGACCACAACCTGGTTGCCCGGCGGCAGGTAGGTCAGGCTCGCAAAGGCCAGCTGGCGGGACAGGGCGATGCCACGCCCGTTGGGGGCAAAGGCACGCTCCGGATCGAAATCGAGGAACTGGCGCCAGTCGAAGCCTTCGCCATCGTCGCGGATCTCGAACACCCAGCGGCTGTCGTCGCTGCGCACGCGCAGACGCACGACCTTGTCCCGGTTTTCCGGCAAAGCAAGCCGCCGGGTGATCTCCTCCTCCCAGCTGTCACTCTCACGCAGGCGGCTCTTCTCGGAGAATTCGATCCCCAGGTTGCCGTGCTCGACACCATTCACCAACAGTTCGGACAAGCCCATCGCCAGCATGTCCGGTTGTGGCCCCAGCAAGGCGATGAAGGAGGCCAGCACCCGCGCCTCTTCGAGGGTACGGATGCGGAATTCGCCCTCCTTGATGCAGCGGAAGGCCTGCGCCTGCTCGGCCAGGCTGGCGGTCAGCTCGCGGCGCACGCGCATGTCGTCGAGGGCGGAACGGATGATGGTCTGCAGCGCCTCGCCCTCGAAAGGTTTGGTGAGGTAGTAGAAAGCCCCGGCCGCCAGCCCTTCGCGGACCTGTTCGGGTGAGGTCGCAGCGGTCTGCATGATCACCGGGATCGAACGCAGACGTTCGTCGCTCTTGATCCGGCGCAGCACGCTGATGCCGTCCATGCCCGGCATCATGCGGTCGAGCAGGACCAGGTCGAAGCGGGAGTCCTGCTGACTCAAGGCTTGCCAGGCCGCTTCGCCGGAATCCACCATCACCAGTTCGAAGCCCATTTCATCCAGGTATTCACCGACGATATCCAGATTGAAAGGTTCGTCGTCTACGACCAGTATTCTTGCCTTGCTCATGTTTCTCCTTCTTTGGCCTCTGCCAACGTCGGCCTGTCCTGTTCGGCCAACGGCAATGCGACGATGAATTCTGCACCGCCGGCCGAATTATTGCGCGCGCGGATGAAGCCGCCATGAGCGGCGACGATCTCCTGGCAGATCGCCAGCCCCAGCCCCGTTCCACCAGCGCCGGTACGGGTCCGGCTGCTCTGCACGAACTTGTCGAAGACCGCGCCGAGTTCCCCCACCGGAATGCCCACCCCTTCGTCGGACACGCAGAACACCAGCGCAGGGCCGTCTTGCGCAGCCGGCGTGGCAGCGCCATCGGACAGCCGACCAACATGCAGGGACAGCAGGATACCCTTGCCCTCCGGCGTGAACTTGGCGGCATTCGACAGCAGATTCATCACTACCTGCCCCAAGCGCGCCGCGTCCCCGTTGATACGTGGCAGTTTGGCGTCCCGCTCGACACGCACCTGCAGCGCGCGGGCCTGGAACAGCGCCTCGAACTCCCGCAGTCCGTCCTGCACGACCCTGGACATGTCCATCGTTTGCAGGTTCAGCACCATCTGCCCGGCCTCCAGCTTGGAGAGGTCGAGCAGATCATTGAGCAATAGCAACAAACGCTCGCCGCTGACCCGGATGCGATGGAAATAGCCGCGCAGCTTCTCGTGCCCAGCCTGGGTGATGCGGCTTTCACCGAGGCGGGCGTAACTGAGCACGCCGTGCATCGGCGTGCGCAACTCATGGGACATGTTGGCCAGGAAAACCGACTTGGCCTCGTTGGCAGCCTCGGCAGCCTCCTTGGCGGCCTGCAGATCCCGCGTACGCGCCTCCACCAGCGTGGCCAGGTCGAGGTTGTGGTCGAGGATCCGCGCCTCGCGGGCCTTCACTTCGTCGATGTCGGTCTGCGTGCCGATCATGCGCAGCGCCCGGCCGTTGTCGTTGCGCTCCACCACCAGACCCCGCGCCATCACCCATTTGTACTTGCCGTTCCTGCAGAGCAGCCGCGCCTGGTGCGTGAAATAGGGCGTATCCCCGCGCAGATGCGCATCGCGGGCCGCCAGCAGTCCCGACAGGTCGTCGGGATGGACCCGCCACGCCCACTCCTTGCCGCTATCCTCGGCCTCCTCCGCCCCATAGCCGAGCATGCTCAGCCAGCGCGGGGAGCGGAAGACCTTGCCGCTCGCGATATTCCAGTCCCACACCCCGTCGCCGGCGCCGTCCAGTGCGAACTGCCAGCGGGCCTCGCTTTCGCGCAGGGCCAGTTCGGTCTCCTTGAGGTCGGTAACGTCGCGGATCACCGCCAGTGCCCCGCCGGTGCGTACGGCCCGGAAGCGCGCTTCGAAATGGCGTTGGCGGCCCCCACGGGCAGACGTGTACTCGACACGCTGCAACAGCCCGCTGAGCGACGCGGCCTGGGCCGCCTCGGCGAAGCGGCGTGCCATGTCCGGCGACAGGGACTCGTCCAGGCGCTTGCCGAGAAAAGCCTCCGGCGGCATCGACAGGGTTTCCCGGCTGTCCGCGTGATAGCGCACGATGCGCATCTCGCCATTGAGCTGGAACAGCATGTCGGGCATCGCGGCAATCAGGGACTCGTTGGTGGCGTGGGCCTCCTGAATGGCTTGCTGCTCGGCCTTGCGGGCCGTCACGTCCTCGACGATGACCCAGCGCTGCCCATCGCTGCCGCCAACCACTGTGGTCGTCACCAGCACCGGTACGCGTCGCCCATCCTTGCGCACGAACTCGGTCTCGCGGGCGCTGGCGATGACCGTCGGCGCTCCAGCCGGGTCGCCATCGGCATTCGCTCCAGGCTCCAGTTCGCAACCGCCGCGCAGTTCGTCCTCCGAATACCCGGTAATGCGGCAAAAAGCCGGATTGGCCTGCTGGTAAAGCCCCTCGGCGTCGATCAGGGCCATACCGAGGGACGCGTGCTGGTACAACGCATCGAGACGGGCATGGGAATCCACCACGGCCTGGCGGGCACGCCGCAGGGCCGTGACATCGGACGCGGCACCAGCCGTGCGCAACGGCTTGCCAGCGGCATCGAACTCGGCCTTGCCGGCCAGGTGGAACCAGCCAATGCTGCCGTCGACGCGGGCAATCGGCACCACGCAATCGAGGGCACGCGTATCACGGATCAAGCTCCGGAACGCGGCGATGAAATCGCGCCGCCCCGACACCGACATGGAACGCAGGATGCCGCGTCCGCTGCGCGGCAATCCGCCCTCCGGGTAACCCAGCAGGCGGTCGCAGCGCGTTGACAGGAAGATCTCGCGCCGGTCGGCCTGCCACTCCCAGATTCCTTCGTCGGTCGCCGAGACGGCCAGCTCGAAGCGCTTCTCACTGGCGCACAGCTCCCGGGTCATATCGGCAGCCAGGCTCTCGGCCCGCTTCTGTTGCCCGGCCAGGCTCGCCACCACAAGGGCCAGCAACACACTGGCCGCACAGCCTCCCAAAGCGGCCAGCGTGGATGTCGCCCATTGGCTCGTTGCTGGCGGAGCCAGAATCGACAGGCGCCAGTCGCGCTCGCCAAAGCGCACTTCCCGCACCACCACCGGCGACACCTGCATGGTGGCCACGTCCGAGTAGACGCGTCGAGGTATCGCGTCGGTGACGTCATCCACCACCAGATCGTAGCCAGCGATGGCCGCCACACGCAGCGTGTCGAACATCGGCGTCACCGCAATGGCGAGCACCACAAGTCCATCGGCAACATCCCCGTCGCTGGCACCGAGTTCGTCGACCGGTCTCGCCGCCCGGTACAGCACGACGCCGGGTACCCTCTCGGCAGAATCCCTTCCCGTCAGCTCGGCGAGAGCGCTCATCGCCATCTCGCCGGACTTCAGCGCGGCGTCCATCGCCCACCGACGTATCGGGTCGGCGTAGCCATCCAGACCGATCACGCTATCTGCGCGATCGCTGAGCGGCCATAGATATACCAGCGGAAAACTCAGGCGCTGGCCCCGCGGATCGGGCCGCGGCAGCACGCGGGTCGGCTTGCCGTAGCTGGCCGACAGCAAGGCCTCGATGGCCGGGATGCGCTGCGCTTCGACACGCCGTGCAAAGCCGATGCCCAGCACCTCGGGCAGCGCCTCGGTCGGCTTCAGGCCGGCCACATAGGTCTCGAACTCACGCCGCTCGACGAGGTATTGGGCGGAGAACATCCCGGTGACCCCGCGCAGGATGAAATCGACCTTGCCAAAACGCTCCTTCAGTTGATGCTCGAGCCGGTCTGCCGCCGCCTCGTGGCGGGCCTGCTCGAACTCCGCGTCCTGATCGGCCAGATAGGACCATCCCCACCCGGTAGCCAGCAGCCCCACCCCCAGAACCAGGCCGAACCAACGCCGCTCCGTCCGCGGCAAGCTGCGCAGGTGGCGAAGGACGGCCCGGAAGCGGCTCGACGGGATAGCGGGTATCGGACTCATGACCCGCAGGTGTACGGCCTGCGGCCCCAAAGCTTGAGGCGCCGCCACGCGTCGTCACAATCAGCGGCAGCCGACCTCGTCCTTGACGCCGAACTTGCGCAGGATGTTTTCCAGCGGACAGAAGCGTGTGAAGCCGCTCTGCAGCAGGTTGGCACCTACAAAGGCGGTGAACCACAGGAAGTTGTGGCTGACGAAGAAAGGGCTGCCCTCCACACCGAGGCCGAGGGAGACGAGCACGAAGGTGCCGGCAAAAACCCGCACCCACTGGTTGATGTTCAGCTTCATGATGGCTCTCCGCCATGCGCGCCGCGCCCGTGGGTGGCGGCAAAGTACAGGACCGGGATGACGACCAGGGTCAGCAGCGTGGATACCAGCACGCCGAAGATCAGGCTGATCGCCAGCCCGTTGAAGATCGGGTCGTCGAGGATGAACAGCGCGCCGATCATCGCCGCCAGCCCGGTCAGGCCGATCGGCTTGGCGCGCACCGCCGCCGCGTGGATGGTGGCCTCGGCCATCGGCACACCAGCGACCACCTGCTGGTCGATGAAATCCACCAGCAGGATGGAGTTGCGCACGATGATGCCGGCCAGCGCGATCATCCCGATCATGCTGGTGGCGGTGAACTGGCTGTGCAGCAGCGCGTGCCCCGGCATCACCCCGATGAGGGTCAGCGGGATCGGCGCCATGATGATCAGCGGCACCAGATAGCTGCGGAACTGGGCCACCACCAGCACGTAGATCAGCACCAGGCCCACCGCGTAGGCGGCGCCCATGTCGCGGAAGGTTTCGTAGGTGATCTGCCATTCGCCGTCCCACTTGATGGCATAGGCCGCATAGGGGTCGTCGGGCTGGTGGATGAACCACTCGTCGAGCGTGCCGGCCAGGCGCTCACCGACCAGCGGCAGGTCCTTCAGGCGGCTGCGGATGTCGAACATGCCGTACAGCGGCGAATCCAGATGCCCCCCCATGTCGCCGGTCACATAGACCACTGGCAGCAGGTCCTTGTGGTAGATCACCTGCTCCCGCCGCGTCGGCTCTACCTGGACCAGCTCCGACACCGGCACGAGCGCCCCGCCGGCCTCCGCGGCGCGGGCGCGGACGCGCATCTGCAGGATCTGCTCGATGCCCGACAGGTCTTCCGCCGGCAGCGTCAGGCGTACCGGGATCTCGTACTTGTTGTCGCCGCCATGCACCGGCGTGACGTTCTCGCCGCCGAGGCCCAGGCGCACCACTTCGACGATGTCGGCCTGGGCCACGCCGAGCTGGGCCGCCTTGGCCTGGTTCACGCGCAGCACCAGCTTGGGCGCCGCCTCGTCCACCGTGTCGTCCACGCCGACGATGTCCGCACTGGCCTCGAAGGCCTGGCGGACCTTGCCGGCCACCGCCACCTGTCCGGCGTAGTCGGGGCCATACACCTCGGCGACGATAGGTGACAGCACCGGCGGCCCCGGTGGCACCTCCACCAGCTTGGCGTTGCCGCCGTGCTTCCTGGCGATGGCGGCCACCGCGTCGCGCACGCTCACCGCGATCTCGTGGCTCTGCCGGCTGCGGTGGTGCTTGTCCACCAGATTGACCTGGATGTCGCCCATCTCCGGCTGGGCACGCAGGTAATACTGGCGGACCAGGCCATTGAAGTTGATCGGCGACGCAGTGCCGGCGTAGGCCTGGAAATCGGTGACCTCGTCCACTTTGGCCAATTCAGCGCCGATCTCGCGCAACACCTCGGCGGTGGCTTCGACCGGCGTGCCGACCGGCATGTCGAGAACCACCTGGAACTCGCTCTTGTTATCGAAGGGCAGCATCTTCAGCACCACCAGCTGCACCACCGCCAGCGACACCGACAGGGCAATCGCCAGCACCACGCCGAACCACAGCCTGGCGCGGGCGCGACCACCGCGGACCGGATCGAGCAGTGGCGTCATCAGGCGACGAAACAGGGCTTCGAGCCGGCGGGTGAGGCGGTCGGGGCCGTGTTCCGGTGGAGTTTCCGCGTCCGCCGGAGCGTGTTCGCCCTTCATCAGCTTGCCGGCCAGCCACGGCGTCACTACGAAGGCCACCGCCAGCGAGATGAACATGCCCATCGACGCATTGATCGGGATCGGGCTCATGTACGGCCCCATCAGGCCACTCACGAAAGCCATCGGCAGCAGCGCCGCAATGACCGTGAAGGTAGCCAGGATGGTCGGCCCGCCGACCTCGTCCACCGCCTTCGGAATCAGCTGCCACAGGGGCTTGCCCGGCTCCAGGGTGTGCCAGCGGTGGATGTTCTCGACGACCACGATGGCGTCGTCCACCAGGATGCCGATCGAGAAGATCAGCGCGAACAGGCTGACCCGGTTCAGGGTGAAGCCCCAGGCCCAGGACGCGAACAGCGTCGCCGCCAGGGTCAGGGTCACCGCCGCGCCGACAATCACCGCCTCGCGCCGGCCCAGCGCGAAGAACACCAGCAGCACCACCGCCGAGGTCGCGAAGACCAGCTTGCCGATCAGCTTGTCGGCCTTCTCGGTGGCCGTCGCACCGTAGTTGCGGGTGATCGTCACCTCGACGCCGTCGGGCACGATGCTGCCTTTCAAGGCCTCGATGCGGCGGATCACTCCGTCGGCCACGTCAGCCGCGTTCTCACCGGGTTTCTTGGAGATCGACAGGGTCACCGCCGGGAAGCGCTCGCCGGCCGCCGCGCCAGCCTCCGGCGCCCCCTTGCCGAGGCCATGCCACACATAGCGCGACGGCTGGTCCGGCCCATCGAGCACCGTCGCCACGTCGGCCACATGCACCGGCTTGCCACCGGACACGCCAACCACCAGGCGCCGCACGTCGGCGGCGCTCTCCACATAGGTGCCGGTCTGCACCAGCACCTCCTGGTTAGCGCGGGTCAGCACGCCGCTCGGCTGGGACGCATTGGCGAGCAGCAGCGCGCCCTTCAGGTCCTGTGGCGTAATGCCGAAGGCGTTCATCCGCCCTACATCAAGCAGCACGCGCAGCACATGGCCGGGACCACCGATGGTGCTCACGTCGCGGGTGCCCTTGACGCGCTTGAGCTCGACCTCCACCGCCTGCGCCACCTGCTGCAGGTCGAAGGCCGAGCGGGCCTCGTCCCGCGTCCAAAGCGTAAGGGCTACGATCGGCACGTCATCGATGCCCTTCGGCTTGATGATCGGCTCGGCCACGCCGAGCTCCGGGGAGATCCAGTCCCGGTGGCTGTGGATGGTGTCGTACAGGCGCACGATGGCGTCCTGGTTCTTCACACCGACCTTGAACTGCACGGTGATCACCGCCATACCCGGGCGGGATACCGAGAACACGTGGTCCATCCCGGCGATGCGCGACAGCACCTGCTCCGCCGGCCGGGCGACGAGGGCTTCCACGTCCTTCGCTGAGGCGCCAGGGAAGGCCACCATCACGTCGGCCATGGTCACGTCGATCTGCGGCTCCTCCTCCTTCGGCGTGATCAACGCGGCGAACACGCCGAGCAGCATCAGCACCAGGGCCAACAGGGGCGTGAGGGCGTTGCGCTGGAACAGCGCCGCGAGACGTCCGGCGATACCCATGGTTAGCGTACCTTCCGGGCCAGGCCGGCACGTACCGGGTCGAGGGCCACGCTCTCGCCACCGGCAAGGCCGGCCAGTACTTCGACGCTGCCGTCGTCCAGCGCGTTGCCGAGGCGCAGTTGGCGCAGGCTGAAGCCACCCTTGCCGTCCGCCACGTAGATGCCGGTCAATTCACCGCGACGCAGCACCGCCGCCGCCGGCACCGCCAGGCGCGGCGCCTCGCCAACCGCAAAATGCACGCGCGCCGCCATGCCCGGCACCACACCGGCCACATCCGGCGGCAGATTCACCCGCACGCGGGCCGTGTGGGTCCGCGGGTCGGCCGCCGGCAGCACGACGACGGACGCCGTCTCCAGCCAGCGCCCGGACTCGGGAAACTCGACCCGTGCCTTCATGCCCGCCTTGGCCAAATCAGCCAGCCGGGCCTGGGGCACGTCGGCCACCGCGCGCAGGCCGCCCGGCTCATAGACGATCAGTAGCGGGCGCCCCGGCTGGGCCATCTCGCCGGCCTCGGTGAGGCGCTGGGCGACGACGCCATTCAGCGGCGAGGTGACGGTGGCGAAGCCGCGGGAGGCGTCGGCCTGCGCGCGCCCGGCTTCGGCCGCTTTCTGCTGGGCCAGCGCCGCGTCATACGCGGCCTGGGCCTGGTCGAGGGCCGCAGCGCTGACGAAATTTCGCGCCTTCAGGCTGCGGGCCCGCTCCAAGCCCAGGCGAGCATCGCCGAGCCGGGCCTGGGCCGCCGCGACGTTGGCCGCGGCGCCGGCCACCGCCTGGTCGGCCTCACGGGTGTCGATGCGCATCAGCACCTCGCCCTGGCGCACCCGTGCGCCGGCGTCCACCTTGGCCTCCAGCACGCGGCCCTGCACCTGGGACGCAACGGTGGCTTGGCGGACCGCCTCGATGACGGCTTCGCTGACGTAGGTACCGGCGCGGGCCAGCGCGCGAACCTGGACGGTGGGAACGGCGTCCGCGCCATCGGCCGCCAACAGCGGCCCATGGGCGAACACGAGGCAGGCCAGCAGGCCGGCACGCAGGGCTGGGAGGTATCGGAACATAAATATTAGAATAATCTAATATTTAAATGCGTCAAGACCCTCGCTGGTTCCCATGGGGGCAAATTCACGGCTTCTCTTCTCTGTAGACCGACCAGAGTCTGCGGGCGGGCGAGTAAATAAATTAACCCGCCCAGACAAAACCAGCTCCGCTCACCAGTGCTTCAGGCTCCGGCCGAATACGCCGCCATCGCGCGCACGACGCCATCGTCCTCGCCGACCGCCTCCACCAGCTCGATGCGACAGTCTGGATGACGCGCCCGCGCAGCCTCCACCAGCACCGGCACGTCGCGCTTGAGGTGGCCGCCCTGGGCCAGGAACAGCGGCACGATGCGCAGGCTACGCGCACCGGCGGCAACCGCCGCCTCGACCGCATCGGCCAGCGTCGGCTCCATCAATTCGAGAAAGGCAACCGTCACCTGCGCGTCCGGCCTCAAGCGCTTCACCTCCGCCGCCACCCGGCGTGCCGGCTCCGCCCATTGCGGATCCCGCGCCCCATGGGCGAACAACACGATCGCTTCCTGCGTCATCTTCTGCTCCTGCCTGTCTGCATCAAAACTGATGTGACCATACTCGATGTTAATCCACGCAGCCGGTGGAACATGGTCAAATCCCCACCCCACTGCGTTCCTGCTCCGCCATGTTCATTCCGCCCCGCCTCCGGCACGCAGTTGCCGCCCTCGTCCTGCTGACCTGCAGCAGCCTCTCCGCCCGCGCCGAGCTGCGCCCAGAATCTGTCCCCGGCGGCGTCGCCGCAATCCTCGTCGCCGAGGCCGGCGCCCCCCGCCCGGAGGTCCGCTATGCCGGCCACCCGGTATTCCTGCAGCAGCGCCAGGAAGGCTGGTACGCACTGGTCGGCCTGCCCCTCGACACGCCGGTCGGTGACCAATACCTGGAAGTCGGCCCCGACGCAGCCCGACGCCCCCGGCCCTTCCACGTGGCCGCCAAGGCCTACCCGGTACAACGGCTGACAATCAAGAACCCGAAGATGGTCACCCCCGACGACGAAGATCTGGACCGCATCAACGCAGAGCGGGACCGCCAGATCAGCGTCCGCAGCCAGTTCCGCGACGTGGCCGTGCCGCGCACGGACCTCGCCCTGCCAGCTACCGGCCGCCTGTCCAGCCGCTTCGGCCTGCGCCGGATCTTTAACGGCGAGCCGCGCGCCCCGCATACCGGGCTGGACGTGGCAGTACCGACCGGGACCGCCGTACACGCCCCCGCCGACGGCGTGGTGACGTTGGTGGACGACTTCTACTTCAATGGCAAGACCGTCTTCGTGGACCACGGCCAGGGCTTCGTCAGCATGGTCTGCCACCTGGACAAGGCCAGCGTCCAGCTCGGCCAGGCGGTGCGCCGCGGCGACGTGCTCGGCCAGTCCGGCAGCAGCGGCCGCGCCACCGGCCCCCATCTGCACTGGAGCGTCTATCTCAACGGCGCAGCGGTCGACCCGGCCCTGTTCATCGAGCCGCCGCCAGCCCGTTGAGCACCCGCGCGGCAGCGAACAGGCCGACGCTGGCGGTCACCGTCACCACCGAGCCGAAGCCGGCGCAGTTGAGACCGGCCGGCCCACCCACCAACACCTCGCAGGCCACGTCGGACGACGGGTAGCGCAGCGGCTCGGTGGAGAACACCGCCTCCACGCCGAACTTCTTCTTCGGGTCACGGGCAAAGCCATGGCTCTTGCGCAGTTGCCCCCGCACCTTGGCCAGGAGCGGGTCCTGGATCGTCCGCGACAAGTCGTCCACGCGGATCTGTGTCGGATCGATCTGCCCGCCGGCGGCGCCACAGGTGATCACCGGCACGCCGGTACGCCGGCAGAAGGCGATCATCGCCACCTTCACGCGCACGGCGTCGATGGCATCCACCACGTAGTCGAAACCCGCACCGAGCAGCTCGGCGGTGTTATCGATGGTCACGAAATCATCGACAACGTCCACCCGGCAGGCCGGGTTGTAGCCGGCGATGCGCTCACGCATGGCCTCCACCTTGGCCTGGCCGAGGGTCGCGTCCGCGGCGTGGATCTGCCGATTGATGTTGGATTCGGCGACGTGGTCCAGATCGATAAGGGTCAGCCGACCGATGCCGCTGCGGGCCAGCCCTTCCGCCGCCCACGAGCCGACACCACCGATGCCCACCACGCAGACCCGCGCCTCTGCCAGCCGGGTCCGCCCGGCCTCTCCGTAAAGGCGGGCCAAGCCGCCGAAGCGGCGGGAATCGTCGGGGGCATCGAGATCGGTCTTTTCCATGGTGCGTAAATCCGGTTCGGGCGCGCAAATATACCTGACGGGGCCATAATCCCGGGTCCTTGCCGCTCATCACGCAATCACGTCCATGCCCCGCTATACCCACATCCTGTTCGACCTCGACGGCACGCTCATCGACTCCGCACCGGCGATCCTGGCCAGCTTCCGCGACGCCTTCTCCCACGCCGGGGTGAAACCCGTCGTCGCCATCGACGAGAGCATCATCGGACCGCCGCTGCTGGAAACCCTGCAGTTGCTGAGCGGCAGCACTGACGCGGCGCTGATCGCCCGCCTCGCCGACGGCTTCAAGGCCAGCTACGACAGCGAAGGTTACAAGCAGACCGCCGCCTATGCCGGCGTCGGCGACATGCTCAAGGCCCTGAAGGACGCCGGCCTGTCCCTATCCATCGCCACCAACAAGCGCATCCATCCCACCCGCCTGATCCTCGCCCACCTGGGCTGGCTCGACTACTTCGACCACATCTACGCGCTGGATCTCTTCGAACCGCGCCTGCCCACCAAGGCCGCGATGATCGCCCGCCTGCTGGCCGACCACGCGCTGCCAAAAGAGAACGCCATCTACATCGGCGACCGCAGCGAGGACGGCGAATCGGCGGATGCGAACGGCTTGCCCTTCGTCGCAGCCACCTGGGGCTACGGGAGTCTGTCACCTGAAGCACTACAATCCCATTGGCGTTGCGCGGCGTCCCCCGCCAGGATGCTTGTCGGGCTCACGCTCGATTGAGCGGACAGGTACCTCCTGAACCCCGGCCACGCCGCCGATTAAAGCAGGCAGCCCTTGTGCCGTAACAAAACCCACAGCCCTCACCCGCCGACAGCCCGCCAGGACATGAAGCCCATCACCCGCTACTGCATTTCGCACGCAGAACCAATGCTCCCCCCCTACTGGTTCGACGATGCCATTGCCCTGGGCGAATACGAAGAAGAAAGCCCCTTGCACATCAGCCGGCTGCACAACTTCTGGCACAAGAACCGGAGCCTCTCCTTCGGCGCAGCGGGCTCCTATGCACTGCCCCGCGCCCTGGAACAACTGCCTCCGGAATACCAGTTGGTGGGGATCTGTTCCTATCGCAAAGCCATCCTTCGTCGTCCGCTCGGCCGCCCTTCCGAGAGCTACCCGACGATGCGGGAAATGGAACGCCATGAAGCCGAACCCCTGGATGCATCGGAAATGAGTCCCACCGGCGAGCATGAATTCCTCCTCGCCCAGCCCCGGCACTTTCCGACCGGACTCTTCCATCAATATGCGCTGGTCCACGAGCTGGTCGATCTGCTCGACTACACTTCACTCGCGATCAATAACGGGATCCTCGACAAGGCAGCGGCTGCCGACTTCGTCAGGGAACAGGTCATCATCCCGGGCGGCTGCGAACTGGGGATCTATCCCCGCCAGTGGCTTGGCGAAACATTGAGTGCGCTGAGCACACTGGGAAAAACATTCCTGGAGACTTACGGGAGCCGCATCCGCGGCTACAACATCTATCAAATCCGTGCAGTGGGCTTCCTATCCGAACGGCTGGGCTCCTTCCTGCTGATGCGCGAATTGAACCGTCGTTACCCCAAGGGCACACCGCCGGAGGTCTTCGGCCACATGACCTGCATCATTGAAGACGGACGCACCTACGCCGCCAGCACTACAAACACCTGATTCACCTCGCGCAGGATTTTGATCAAGGACCATCCATGAAGGCAGTCATTCTTGCCGGCGGCTTGGGCACACGCATTTCCGAGGAAACCCACCTCAAACCAAAGCCGATGATCGACATCGGCGGCAAGCCGATTCTCTGGCATATCATGAAAATCTATGCCGCCCACGGGGTCAATGAATTCGTCATCTGCTGCGGCTACAAGGGCTATGTGATCAAGGAGTATTTCGCCAACTATTTTCTTTACATGTCGGACGTCACCTTCGACATGGCAGAGAACCGCATGGAAGTGCATCACAAGAAAGCGGAGCCCTGGCGGGTGACCCTGATCGATACGGGGGAAGACACCCTCACCGGCGGTCGCCTGAAACGCGTGGCCGACTACGTCAAGGACGACGAAGCCTTCTGCTTCACCTACGGCGATGGGGTCAGCGACCTCGACATCCAGGCCTCCATCGACTTCCATCGCCTGCACGGCAAGCTCGCCACCGTGACAGCGGTGCTACCGCCCGGCCGGTACGGCGCCCTGGAGTGCAATGGCAATCAGGTCACGAGCTTCATCGAGAAGCCCCGCGGCGACGGAGGTCTCATCAATGGCGGCTTCTTCGTGCTCTCGCCAAAGTGTCTCGACTACATCGACAACGACCAGTGCAGTTGGGAAGGCGCCCCTCTGACCCAACTGGCCCAGGACGGTGAAATGATGGCCTTCGAACACCGCGGCTTCTGGCATCCGATGGACACCCTGCGCGACAAAAATTTTCTGGAAGATCTCTGGCTTTCCGGCAAGGCGCCCTGGAAGGTCTGGTCGTGATTCCCAGGCCAGACTTCTGGCGCGGCAAGCGGGTCCTGCTGACCGGCCACAGCGGTTTCAAGGGCAGCTGGCTGGCCCTGTGGCTGGAGCGACTCGGTGCGGAGCTCACGGGCATCAGCCTGCCCCCCGCGACGGAACCCAGCCTGTTCGCGCTCAATGGCGGTGAGCGACGCGGCCGCAGCCGCTTCTGCGACATCCGCGATGCGGCGGCCCTTGCCGCTTTGGTCCACGAAGCCAGGCCCGAGATCGTTTTCCACCTGGCAGCCCAGCCACTGGTACGCGCCAGCTACCGGGATCCCATCGCGACCTTCTCGAGCAACGTGCTCGGAACGGCTCACCTCCTGGACGCCCTTCGCCAGGTCGACGGACTGCTCGTCGCGGTGATGGTCACGACGGACAAGGTCTATCGCAACGAGGAATGGCCATGGCCCTACCGGGAGATCGATGCCCTCGGCGGGCATGACCCCTACAGCGCCAGCAAGGCCGCCAGCGAACTGGTCATCGCCAGTTACCGCGACGCGTTCCTGCGGGCACACGGCACGGCGGTCGCAAGCGCGCGCGCCGGCAACGTGATCGGCGGCGGCGACTGGTCGGAAGATCGCCTGCTTCCCGATGCCGTGCGCGCCTGGCAGACCGGGCAGACACTCTACATCCGCAACCCCGACGCCGTCCGCCCCTGGCAGCATGTCCTCGACGCCCTCGCCGGTTATCTGGCCCTGGCCCAGCATCTCTGGGATCGCCCCGAACTGGCCGGCGCCTACAACTTCGGCCCCGCAACCGCGGATATCGCGAGTGTGCGCGACGTGATCGAACTCGCTCGGAAGGCCTACGCCGACGGGGACGTCCGCTACGGTGAAAGCCCAGCCGGCCCTCATGAAGCCGGCCTGCTGAGCCTGGACTCGGCCAAGGCCCAAAGGCTTCTCGGCTTCCGGCCGCACTGGCACATCGACGACGCCGTCCGGCACACGATGGCCTGGTACCGCGCCCAACGCGACGGCGCCGATACGAGAGCGCTATGTACCGCCGACATTGCCGCATGGGAGGCGGCTGCATGAACCGGCTGACGATAACGCCCCTGCCGCTGGGCGGACTGACGCTCATCGAAGCGCAGCGCATCGGCGATAAGCGCGGTTTCCTCGAGCGCCTCTTCTGCGCGGAGGAATTGCTGGACGCCGGCTGGAGCAAACCGATAGCACAGATCAACCACACCTACACGGCCCGGCGCGGCACCGTGCGCGGACTCCATTTCCAGCACCCGCCCCACGCCGAGATGAAGCTCGTCCGCTGCATCCGCGGCGAGGTGTGGGACGTGGCGGTGGATCTGCGCCACGGCTCGGCAAGCTTCCTGAACTGGCATGCGGAAAAGCTCTCGGCTGACAACGGCCGGGCGCTGCTGCTGCCCGAGGGCTTTGCCCACGGCTTCCAGACCCTGAGCGACGATGTCGAAATGCTGTATTGCCACTCGGCCGCCTATGCCCCTGCCGCGGAAGATGGCCTCCACGCGGAAGATCCGCGACTGGCGATTTCCTGGCCAATGCCAATCACCGAGCTTTCGGCGAGAGACCAAGGCCATCTGCCACTGACCGAAGGATTTGCTGGGATCAAGCCATGAAATGCCGTCACTGCGCCTCACCGCTGACCCATATCTTTCTCGACCTCGGCTTCGCGCCCCCGTCCAATGCCTACCTGACGACGGCCGATCTGACGCGCCCGGAGAAATACTATCCGCTCCGCACCCGCGTCTGCGACGAGTGCTGGCTGGTCCAGACCGAGGATTACACCGACAGCAGCGAACTGTTCGATGAACAGTATGCGTACTTCTCCAGCACGTCCAGCGGCTGGCTGGCCCACGCCGCACGCTACGCGGAGGCCATGACCCGCCGGTTGCGCCTCGACCGCGACAGCCTGGTCATCGAGATCGCCTCCAACGACGGCTACCTGCTCAGGAACTTCGTTGCCGCCGGTATCCCCTGCCTGGGGATCGAACCGACCGCCAGCACGGCCGCCGCCGCCGAGGCGCTCGGCATCCCGGTCCTGCGCGACTTCTTCGACTCCCGCCTGGCCGGGCAACTCGCCGCCTCGGGGCAACAGGCGGACCTGATCGCCGGCAACAACGTGTTCGCCCATGTGCCGGACATCAACGATTTCGCCCGTGGACTCAAGACGGCACTCCGGCCGAACGGCACCATCACTCTCGAATTCCCTCACCTGATGCGCCTGATCGAGCACGTGCAGTTCGACACCGTCTATCACGAGCACTTCTCCTACCTGTCCCTCTACACCACGCAGCGCATCCTGCAGGCAGCCGGTCTGCGCATTTATGACGTCGAAGAGCTCTCTACCCATGGCGGCAGCCTGCGGATCTTCGCCTGCCACGCCGACGCTCCGCTCCCGACATCACCAGCCGTCTCCGCCCTGCTCGCCGAAGAAGAACGACGTGGCCTGCGCAGCCTGACGGTCTATCGTGACTTCCAGACACGGGCCAACCGCATCAAGGACGACTTCCTCGGCTTCCTGATCGAACAGAAACGCGCCGGCCGCAAACTCGCCGCCTACGGCGCAGCGGCCAAGGGCAACACCCTGCTCAATTACGCCGGCATCAAGCCCGACCTGTTGCCCTTCGTGTGCGACGCAGCCCAGGCCAAACAGGGCAAATTCCTGCCGGGCAGCCATATCCCCATCCTGTCCCCCGACAGCCTGCGCGACTGCGAACTCGACTTCCTCATCATCCTGCCGTGGAACATCGCGACGGAAGTCAAAGCCCAAAACCGCCCTCTCGCCGCCCGGGGAACGCAATTCGTCACGGCAGTTCCGCACCTGGAAATCACATGAGCGCCCGCATTCACTACACCAAGCCATCCATCACCGAACTGGAAATCGGCTATGCCACCGATGCGGCGGCCAATGGCTGGGGCGAACGGTGCTATGAGTACATCCAGCGCTTCGAAGACGCCTTCAAGTCCCACCTGGGCGTCAAGTATGCAATCGCTACCTCGAGCTGCACCGGGGCCCTCCACATGGGCATGGCGGCACTCGGCATCGGCCCGGGCGATGAGGTCATCCTCGCCGACACGAACTGGATCGCCAGCGCGGCCCCGATCGTTCATCTGGGGGCACATCCGGTCTTCGTCGACATCCTGCCCGACTCCTGGTGCCTCGACCCGGAAAAGGTCGAACAGGCCATCACCCCACGCACCAAGGCCATCGTCGCCGTCCATCTCTACGGCAATCTGTGCGACATGGCGCGGCTGCTCGCCATCGGCGAGAAACACGGGATTCCCGTCATCGAGGATGCCGCCGAGGCCATCGGCTCGGTCTATCGTGACCAACGGGCCGGTTCGATGGGCCGCTTCGGTGCCTTCTCGTTCCATGGCACCAAGACGCTCACCACCGGAGAAGGCGGCATGTTCGTCACCAATGACCCGGAACTCTACGAGCACGTCCTCACCCTCAGCAATCACGGGCGAGCGAGAAATCAAAGCCGGCAATTCTGGCCGGAGGTGGTCGGGTTCAAATACAAGATGTCGAACCTTCAGGCGGCCATCGGCTACGGCCAGATGCAGCGCATCGATGAACTGACAACGCGCAAACGCCAGATTCTTGCGGATTACCGTAACACCCTGTCTGCCCACGCAGGGCTTGCCATGAATCCAGAGCCAGAAGGGACCATCAACGGCGCCTGGATGCCCACGGTCGTCTTCGCCCCCGAAACGGGGGTCACACGCGAACAGCTGCAAAGTGCATTTGCGGCAGACCACATCGATGCCCGGGTGTTCTTCCATCCGCTCTCCAGCCTGCCACCCTTTGAGGAACGCCGCTGCAACACGAACGCCTTCGACATTCCGGCGCGAGCGATCAATCTGCCCAGCTACCATGACATGACCGTCTCCGATCAAGAGCGGGTCACGGCGGTCATCCTGAGTTGCCTGGACAAATAGGTGGCACCGGCAACGGGGCTCAGGATCATGGGAGAAATACCGTTCACCTGAAGTCCGCACCAACCTGCACCTGCCATCCGGGAAAGACCACGAGTACTGCGACGCGACACCCTTCTGTTCAACACTCTGCAAAGGTCAAGACGCCATGAAGATATATATGCTGGGCGCTGCAAATCCAGAAACCATCCGCATGGTGAGAGCGGTTCAACGGGCTACTCCAAACGTCCATTTTGCAGGGATGCTTGACAATGACCAGACAAAGAAAGGGACGGACTTCTTTGGAATTCCCGTTCTGGGCGGACTGGAACTGGTCGAGTCCCTGAAAGGTGACGATGTCGGCTTCGTGAATCTGATCACCGGCAGTACCAAGGTACGCCATCAAACCACATTGGAGATTCTGGCCGCAGGCGGGAAATTGACCAACCTGATCCATCCGAACATTGATTTGACGATGACCAAAATCGGGGTCGGCCTATACCTGCAGGAATCCGTGATTCTTCAGGCGGAAGTGGAGGTCGGCGACAACAGCAGCATCCATATGGGCGCCGTCATCGGGCACGAATCGAAAATCGGACAATCCGTATTCATTGCCCACGCCGTCAGCGTTTCCGGGTGCTGCTCCATAGGGGACGGCACCTTCATCGGCACCAACGCAACGATCCTGCCGCGCATCAAGATCGGCCGATGGGCAACTATCGGTGCAGGCTCGGTCGTGACCAAAGACGTTCCGGATTTTGCAGTCGTCGTTGGAAACCCCGCCAAGATCATAAGAATCAATGAAGGAGAAATGAATTGAAGAATTTGAGCGAGCAGTTTCAGGAAGAGGTCGTGGAGAACATCGCGGCTTTATCCAGCGATGATCTCCTTCACGACATGACCAGCCAGTGGGTCAATCGTAGCGCGGCGAGTAAATACACCTACAATTTCCGCTGGCTCGGCCGTCCCATCATCCAATATCCGCAAGACATCGTTGCCATGCAGGAGCTGATCTGGTCGGTCAAACCCGACCTGATCATCGAGACCGGCATCGCCCATGGCGGATCGCTTGTTTTCAGTGCCTCCATGCTGGCACTTCTCGACCTGTCCGATGCCATCGAATCCGGACAGACGCTCGATCCACGCAATTCCCGTCGCGAAGTACTCGGTGTGGACATCGACATCAGGGCTCACAACAGAGCCGCCATCGAAGCCCACCCCATGTACTCCCGTATCCGGATGATCGAAGGCTCAAGCACCTCATCCGCGGTCATCGAGCAGGTCAGGGCGATTGCCGCGACGCATGAGCGTATCCTCGTATGCCTCGACAGCAATCACACCCATGAGCACGTTCTGGCCGAGCTGAATGCCTATGCTGCCCTTGCCAGCAAGGGCAGCTATTGCGTGGTCTTCGACACGATCATCGAGGACATGCCCAAATCCATGTTTCCGGATCGCCCCTGGGGCCCTGGCGACAACCCCAAGACTGCCGTCCACGAATACCTGAAAACGCACCCGGAATTCGAGGTCGATCGAAGCATTCATCAGAAGCTCGTACTCACCGTGGCACCGGACGGCTACCTGAAACGGATCTCCTGACAACTACGCCCCCGGATTCGCAGCAAGTACCCGCGGCCTCACTTTCCGCAGACATTGTTTCCCCGCCCACATCATGGACAACGCGCTTCCCTCCCGAACCTCCGGTCGCCTGCCGGTGCCGACAGATCGCAATGTCAGCTTCGTCATCTGCTCGACCGATGACGAAAAGTTTGCGTATATCAGTCGCCGCATTGGCGAAATCTGCACCTCGGACAACGAAATCCTGCGCATCAGTGATGCGAAATGCCTTGCCGAGGGTTACACCCGAGGCGTCGCGCAAGCCCGTTTCGAAACCATCGTACTTTGCCAGGACGACATCGACATCCTGTGCCAGGACGCACTGGACGACGTTCTGCACAAGGGCTTGCAGGAATTCGACCTGATCGGCGTCGCCGGGCCCACCGCCCTGAAGGCGACGCACTGGCTCGACAGCGGCGCCGCCAATCTGGCCGGTCTGTTGATTCAAGGCCCGGTAGGGAAGGCGGATGCGCCATTCTCGGTCACCTACTACGATACCGGCGATGTCCTTCACATCGAGGTCCAGGCCCTTGACGGCGTATTCATCGCCGCCAAAAAGGAAGTCTTCGCACGCGTAAGGTTCGACAGCAACGCCTTCGACGGCGCCCAACTATACGATATCGACTTCACCTATCGCTGCCATCGAGCCGGGCTTCGCGTCGGGGTCATGAAGGAATTGCTGCTCGTCAGTGGAAGCACCTCCGCCCCCGACGGAGGCGATTGGCAACGCTACGAAAAGCGCTTCTGCGAGAAATTTCCCGAATTCGAGGCCACCCGTTTCTA
This sequence comes from Zoogloea sp. JDB1, assembly GCF_056724025.1. Taxonomy (NCBI): domain Bacteria; kingdom Pseudomonadati; phylum Pseudomonadota; class Betaproteobacteria; order Rhodocyclales; family Zoogloeaceae; genus Zoogloea; species Zoogloea sp. JDB1. Next base: position 1,841,461 of record NZ_CM161496.1, on the reverse strand, counting down.
CCCCCGGTACATGCCTGGCAGCGTGAAGGCTGCGTCGCTCACCGACGCGCTGGCCCTCTGCTCCGACCCCAACTACCTGCGAACCCCCACCGTGGGGCAATCCGTCTCCACCTCCGGTTCCGACAAGCTCCCCAAGACAGCCAGCGATGACAAGCGTTATGCCCTATGGCGTTCGCGCACCTCGATGCGGGAGATCGATGCCGAGCTACTCGCCGAGCGCATGACGCTCAAATGGCATCAACGGCCGGGCATTCACCTGCTGATGGCGCTTCATCCTGGCGAGGAATCCTTACTGGCCGACACGATCGACAGCCTCGCCGCACAGTTGTATCCGGAGTGGCTGCTCACCGTGGTCACCGGCATCGACACACCGGAAGGACTCACCGAGATCCCGAACATCCAGTGGCTGGCGCTACGCGACGTCGCACATATCGATTACGTGATCGACGAAATGGCCGCAGCCTCCCCGGGAACCTGGCTGGCCCGCATCGAGCCCGGCCTGACCCTTGAGCCGCAAGCCCTGCAGATCGTGGCCGACGATATCAACGCCAGGCCAGAATGGCGTCTGATCTACTGCGACGAAGACACCCGCGAAACGGATGGCAGCTACACGGAACCGCTCTTCAAGCCCGATCTGAATCTGGATCTGTTGCGTGCCCAGGCTTATTTCGGCAGCTTCGTGCTCACCGAGAAACAGGCATTTCTTTCGGCCGGGCGCTACGGCGAGCATCGGGGCGCCGAAAACTACGACCTGACGCTGCGTATCCTCGACCAAAACGGTGAGGCAAGCATCGGCCATATCGACCACGTACTGGCCCATCTGCCGCGCACCTCCCGGCGCGCCATGCAGCCTGAGACCGAAAAGGTAGCACTCACCGAGCATCTGCTGCGCCGCGAACTCAAGGCAGAGGTACTGGACGGAGCGCTCTTCGGCACCCGCCGGGTTCATTACCTCTGGGATACCCAGCCCCTGGTCAGCATCATCATTCCGACCCGCGACCGGGAAGAATATCTACGGCCCCTGCTCGACAGCCTCCGGGAGCGGACCCACTACCCGAACTTCGAGATCATCGTCATCGACAATGGCAGCACCGATCCGGACACCTGCCGTTACCTGTCCAGCCTAGCCGATAAACAAGACTGCCGCATCCTCCCCCTTCCGGGTGATTTCAACTGGGCCCACAGCGCCAACACCGGTGCTGGGGCAGCCCGCGGGGACTATCTGCTGTTCCTTGATAACGACCTGCATATCGTCCAGGACGACTGGCTGGACCGGCTGATGGCCATCGCCCAGCGACCCGAGGTCGCCATCGTAGCGCCACGCCTTACCTACCCTGAAACCGCCAAGGTACAACAGGGGGCGTGGATTCTGGGATTCAATGCTCCGGTGGGCAACCCGTTCAACCAGTTGGAGCTGACCGACCCCGGCTACATGGGCCGCGCCCTGTGCGATCAGAACGTCAGCGCAGCCAGCGGCTCGGCCTTGCTGGTTCGCAAAGAAGTGTTCGATCAACTGGGCGGCATCAATGCCGCGGACTTCCCCGTCATCCATGGAGCACTCGATCTGTGCCTGCGGGCCGGAGAGAAGGCCTACAAGGTCGTCTGGACCCCCTATGCCGCCCTGGTTCATTACGGTGGCGTTTCCGTCCAGGCCCGCCAGCAGAAGCTCGAGAACAAACTGGCTGACCTGCTAGTCACCCAGCAGGCCAACGAGACCCTGCTCCAGCGCTGGCTGCCTCAACTTTCACACGACCCTGCTTACAACCGCCACCTGAGTCTGCTCGACCCTTTCAAGCCGGAGCATGTGGCCCCCATCGACTGGGATATCCAATTTCACGACCGACCGCGCATCCTGGCCGCCCCGGTCTCCGGCGGCGCGGGCGAATACCGCTTGCGTGCCCCGCTACGCGCAATCAGTCATGCCGGACTGGCCCAGACGATGATCTGCGAATCTCCCCAGGCCTTCACGACCCGGATTCTCTCGCCTATCGAACTGGCCCGGGCCGCTCCCGACGTCCTGATCCTCCACCAACCGCTGGATGCCGGCCAAAGCGACGCGCTGGAGCGGTACTCCCGTTACCTGCCCAAACTACGACAGATCCTCACCATCGACGACCTCGTCACCGACCTGCCCAGAAAGCATCCGTCCTACAAATCGGGTTACAAAGATGGACGTTTCCGCCTGCGCAAGAATCTCTCCCAGGTCGATCGCCTGGTCGTCAGCACGCAACCACTGGCCGACTCGTGGGCCGACATGATCGAGGACATCCGGATCATGCCCAACTGCCTGGAGTGGTCACATTGGGGGGGCGTCGAGCCGCCGCGCCGGCCGCGCGTGAAACCCCGGGTCGGCTGGGCCGGCGCCCAACAGCATCAAGGGGACCTCGAACTGATCTACGCCGTAGTGGAAGCCCTCGCCGATGAAGTGGACTGGATCTTCATGGGCATGTGCCCCACCCAGCTGAGGCCTTTCATCCATGAGTATCACGACTTCGAACGCGATTTTCAGGCCTACCCGAAAGCACTGGCCCGACTCGATCTCGACCTCGCCATCGCGCCACTGGACATCAACCCTTTCAATGAAGCCAAGAGCAACCTGCGCCTTCTTGAATATGGAGCCATGGGCTGGCCGGTGATCTGCACTGACATCTATCCCTACCAAAATGCCCCCGTCACTCGCCTGCCCAACGACGCGCAAAAGTGGATCGCCACAATCCGGGAACAACTCGCCGAGCCTGCGGCACTACGCGAAGCAGGGCTCGCCTTGCAGAAATGGGTCCATAGCGGATTCATTCTGGAGAATCATGTCGGTAGCTGGTTTGCAGCGTACGGGCCTTGACGGTGTCCTGGACCAGCCCACCCCGGCCAGCAAACAATCCGGAGAAACGGCTGGTTCGCTGGCGCCCTGAAAATCGCCCTAAAGCTTTGATAAACCGCGCCGCTATCAAGAGACACGGAGAGTTGGGATCAAGTTTTGTAAGATCATTCCCTACAAAAAAATGAACAAATCTCTAAAGTCCTCGCGGTCGACTCCGTTAATGAATTCAACGGCGGTTGCCTTACACAGACCGGGCAAGGCGAACCAAAGTTAAGCCGAAACGCTTATCTTGAACGGAATTAAGGAGAACCATCATGGCTGCCACAATCAACACCAACTCGATGTCGCTGAATGCCCAGCGCAACCTGTCCATGTCCCAGGCAGGCCTTGCCAAGTCAGTGCAACGGCTGTCGTCGGGTCTGCGCATCAACAGCGCTGCCGATGACGCGGCAGGTTTGGCGATTGCGGACCGCATGAACTCGCAAGCCAAGGGCTTTGACGTCGCGATCCGCAATGCGAACGACGGCGTGTCCATGGCACAGACGGCTGAAAGCGCGATGCAAGCCATCACGGACAACCTGCAGCGGATGCGTGAGCTGGCCGTGCAGTCGGCCAACGGCACCTATACGAGCGGCGACCGTGCCAACCTCGACGCAGAATTCCAGCAGCTGAACCAGGAAATCTCGCGTGTCATGAGCGGCACGTCCTTCAACGGTCAGAGCATCCTGAGCGGCACCTCGGACTTCAGTTTCCAAGTTGGCGCAGGCACTGCAACCACCGATCAGATCACGGTTTCCAGCGCCAACATCGAGTTGGCTACGGGCCAGTTCGCCGGGGCGACTTCCGCCGGTGCAATGACCGCTGCCTACATCTCCGGCTCGACCAGTGCTGGCGCGGCGGCGGCCATCGACGCCATTGACCAGGCGCTGACCACTGTCAACAATGCACGCGGCCAATGGGGCGCCGTCCAAAACCGCTTCAGCTCCGTCGTTCAGACTTTGCAGGTTGCATCTGAAAACTCGAAGTCCTCGCGCGGCCGAATCATGGATGCCGACTTCGCCCAGGAAACCGCTAACATGACCCGCGGCCAGATCCTGCAACAAGCTGGTACGGCCATGGTGGCACAGGCCAACAGCATGCCCAACAACGTGCTGTCCCTCCTGCGCTAAGCCGCTTCAAGCTTTTAAATTTCGCCGCAGCAGGCGCCGCACCGTAAAGGGAGCGGCGCTTTCTGCACAAATGGGAGATGATCATGAGCATTCAACCCGTCGGTTCGGGCGCGATGCAATACACCACGCCAGCCAAACCGCTCACCGCGGTGGACGGCAGCCGTCAGGCAGATGCCACCCCATCAAGCGGCGAAACCTCTGCGGCAAAGAGCGTCACTGAGGCAGACAAAGCCACGCAACTGACCCCGGATCAACTAGCCCAAGCGGTCAACCAGATTCAGGACGTCATCAAGCAAACCGCTCAAAGTCTGCAGTTTTCTATCGACAAAGACACCGGAACAACCGTAGTAAAGGTTGTCGATACCGAATCCAAGAAGGTGTTGCGCCAGATACCGTCAGAAGAAGTACTGGCCATCGCCAAGGCGCTGGACAAACTACAAGGTCTGCTGGTCAAGCAAAAAGTTTGATCCGCCTCCAGTACCCACCACCCGGTGGGTTTGTTTTTTTATGCAGCATCAAAGATAGGCACGGTTTATGCTGATGAATTGGCTGTCCGCTGATGCACTCAAGTTTCTCAAGCATCGGCCGTAAGCAAATCCAGCAGGAACACCGTAACACGGAGGAGTGCCATGGCAACCCTTTCATCCGCCGGCATCGGGTCGGGGCTAAACGTCGAATCCATCGTCACGGGGTTGATGAATGTTGAGCGACAGCCCCTTACCCAACTCCAGACCCAGCAAAGCAGCTACCAGTCGAAAATTTCGGCGCTCGGCACCCTCAAGAGTGCTCTTTCCTCTCTGCAATCAGCTGCCAGCGCCCTGACACCGGCAACTTTGCAAAGTCCGACGGCAGCTTTTGCCTCTTTCAATGCAACAGTTGCCGATTCGACGATAGCTTCGGCCACCACCACCAGTTCCGCGGTCACGGGCACCTACTCCGTCAACGTCACTAAACTGGGTAGCAGCCAGACCTTGGCGCTCAACGCGACATTTCAATCCGGCGATCAGGCATTGGACTTTGGCAGTGATGACACGCGCACGCTGACGATCCAACAAGGCAGCAACGCAGCCGTCACCATCACGCTGGACAAGAGCCAGAACACTCTGAGCGCCCTGCGCGATGCGATCAACAACGCCGGTGCTGGCGTGAGCGCCAGCACGGTTACGGACAGCAATGGAGTACAGCATCTCCAGCTCACGGCAGATCAGGCCGGAACGGCGAATGCAATTACATTGGGCGGAACGGTCGCGTTCAAGGGCGCCGCGGCCTCCGTCAGCAATAGCGATTTCACGGAAACCCAAGCTACCGATGCCATCGTCCAGATCCAGGGCATCACCGTAAAAGCCAACGGCAATACCGTATCAGACGCCATTGATGGCGTCACCTTGACGCTAGCCAAAGAAGGCTCGACCAGCCTGACACTGACACGGGACACCTCGGCCTTGAAGAGCAAGCTCACGGCCTTCGTCAATGCCTACAACAGCCTGAATTCATCGATCAAGAGCCTTGGAGCCTACGACGCCACATCCAAGACGGGCGCCGTTCTCAATGGCGACTCGTCTCTGCGCAGCGTTCAATCCCAAGTCAGGGCCGCATTGACCAGCACGCCCAGCAGCTTGTCGAGCAATGCGTACAAAACGCTCAGCTCGCTGGGGATATCATTCCAGTCGGATGGCAGTCTTCAACTTGACAGTACCAAATTCGACAAAGCAGCCAGCACCAATTTTTCGGCAGTCGCATCGGCCATCAGCGCCTATGGCAGTGCGTTGAAAACCACAACGACCAACCTGCTAGGCACCACCGGCGTCATTGCCAGCCGCACGAACGGCTTGAATGCGAGCGTCACCAGCATTGGCAAACAAATCACTGCGCTCAACAACCGGCTGACCATCATCGAACAAACTTACCGTGCTCAGTTCACTGCCCTGGACACCACCATGACGAGCATGAACACAACGAGTACCTACCTGACCCAACAACTAGCAAAACTCTAAGAAAACACCCAACCGGAGAACAAGATGTCGTTCGGCCTCGCCGCCCGTCGTGCCGCCGCAGCCTACAGCGAAGTCGGTTTCGAAACAGGGGTTTCCACTGCCGATCCGCACAAGCTGATCCTGATGCTGTTCGAAGGCGCCCTTCTGCAGATCGGGACAGCTACGGCCGCCCTTGAGACGCAAAACGTTCCCGCCAAAGGCAAGGCCATCTCTCATGCGATCGAAATCATCGGCAACGGCCTCAAGGTCAGTCTCGATTACGAAGCGGGGGGAGATCTTGCAGAACGCCTGGGCGCCCTGTATGAGTACATGATGCAGCGACTCCTCTACGCCAACCTGCACAACAGCAAGCCGGCCCTCGATGAAGTCGCGAAGCTGCTTTCCGAACTGAAAGGCGCCTGGGAAGAAATCGGCACCCCCGACCAGGCCAACCGTTAAGACTGCCGGAGATATTTGCATGAGTTCCCTTGCCCTGCTGGAACAAATGAGCACCTACTCGACCGAGATGGTCGATGCAGCCCGCGCCAACGACTGGGATCGTCTCTCACGCCTCGAACGGCAGGTGGCATCCCTGCGCGACCGCCTTGGCGTCGAGGAAGCCCTTGCATTTCCGGGCCGTCAGAAACGCATGCCCGAGGAAGAACGCCAGAAAAAAGTGGCGCTGATTCGCCGCATCCTTGATGACGACAAGGAAGTACGCGTACACACCGAACCCTGGATGGACAACGTACGCCAGTTGCTGTCCGGAGGCACAAGGGAACGGAACGTGCGCAGGACCTACGGCGACCCCGATCAGACGTAAGGGCACGGGCTGGCAGGTGATCTCACCATGATTCCAGGCGACCTCGCCTCCCGCCTACGGATGCTCTCGGAGGTGAGTTTTTTCTCCGGCGAGCCAACTGTCGCCCCGACGGCTCGAGTACGAGCCGTCACCTCGGTCATGCCCGACTTCACGCCGGGGCAGCGCATCACGGCAAGCCTCCAGGCTGCCGCCCAGGACAACACCTACCACGCCCGCATCGACGGACGTGAAGTCATCCTGTCCATCCCCCAATCGGTCAAAGCGGGGGACACCCTCGAACTCATCGTCAACAAGGTCACACCTCAGGCGATCATGGCCAGCCTGGCCCAGCCGACGGGCGAAACAGCCACATCAAGCCAGGCAGCCCTCAGCCAGACCGGAAAACTGATCAGCGTCCTGCTGACCGGCCAGCCGGCGGTCCCCAGCGCCAGCCTCAACGGTGGCCAGCCCCTGGTGCCGGCCGCACCACAAACGCCGGCAGCCGCAAGCCAGTTGGCTGGCAAACTCGGCATGGCGGTTACGGAAAGCGGTCTGTTCTACGAGGCCCATCAGGCGCGCTGGCTATCCGGGCAATTGGACACGGCGACCTTGCGCAAGGAGCCTCAGGGCAGCCTGCCGGCAACACACCAGGTCCAGGCCCCCACCGCCAGCCCCCCCCAAGCCTCCAGTCCCTCCCCGTCGGACCTGCAGCCTCCAGGGATGGTTCTACCCTCCCCCTGGGAAGCGCTCTTGAAGGGCACTCAGGACGCAGCCATCAATCAGGAGGCCAGTGAGGAGGCCAGCGGAACTCGACGTGATGGTGCTGTGGAACCACAAGGAAGGCGAAGCACTGAGGACGCAACGAGCAATCAGGCCGCCAATGCAACTCGACGTGATGGTGCCTTGGAGCCACAAGACAGGCGAAGCACTGAGAACGCATCCAGCAATCAGGCCAGTGCAATCCTTTCCGGTGGCAAAACCGACAATGCCGCACCGATTGCCGAGAAGCTGCTGCCCATCGTGCATCAACAACTGGACGCCCTTGCCACCCACCAGGCCGTCTGGCAGGGGCAGATCTGGCCCGGGCAGATGATGGAATGGGAAATCGAAGACCCGTCCCGCGATGCACGCGACAGCGATGATCAACAGCCCGAGCCCTACTGGAACTCCACCCTCCGGTTGACCCTCCCCAGCCTCGGTGGGATCGAGGCCCGCCTGCACTTGACCCCAGCCGGCGTGGCGGTGCGTCTGCTCGCCGACGACAACACCACCCGCGAAGCGCTGCAGTCCGGGGAGTCGCGCCTCTCCGACTCGCTCGCAGCCGCGAACGTACCGCTCACCGGGCTGGTTGCCGAACTCAGAGGCAGGCAATGAACCGCCCCGAAGCGCCCTCGGAAGTGCGGGCCGAAGCTGTCGCACTGGCCTACAACGCCAACACATCGGCAGCACCCACGGTGGTGGCCAAGGGGCGCGGCCTGATCGCGGCAGAGATCATCGCCCGCGCCAAGGAAGCAGGGGTCTATGTGCATGAATCCCCCGAACTCGTCGCACTCTTGATGCAGGTGGACCTGGACGCCCGTATTCCGCCCGAACTCTACGTGGCGGTCGCCGAGTTGCTGGCCTGGCTATACAGCCTCGAACAAGGCGCCCAAAAGACTACGGCCCCGAAATCCGGGGCCGTACAAAACTGAAGCGCGACTCAGGACTTGGGCGGCACATAGCCGCCGATCTGATCGGCACCGCCACCGAAGAAATAGCGTTCCATCTGTTCGGCCAAATACTTTCGCGCACGCGCATCCATCAGGTTCAAACGGTTTTCGTTGATCAGCATGGTCTGATGCTTGACCCACTGCTGCCAGCCTTCCTTCGAAACGTTCTCGAAGACCTTCTTGCCAAGTTCGCCGGGAATCGGCGGCAGATCCAGACCTTCAGCCTCTCGGCCGAGCTTCACACAGTTGACCATCCGTGCCATGTTTCTTCACCTCTCGATTGGGATTCTGGAGCAGCACCGCTGCCGCCCATGGGATAGCAAGATTCTAGCCCGCCGCGCCAGAGCGATCCAGTCGCTCCTCATCACTTTCGGCAAATGCCCATCCATTGCCCCCACGGGACTTGGCCACGTACATTGCCCGATCAGCCGCACCGATCAAGGACTCTCCATGGTTTCCGCAGTCGGAGCTGATTGCAATGCCGACACTGGCCGTCACACCAACGCTTTCGGCTCCACAGTCGAAGCGCAGAGCTGCAATGCAGGCACACACCCGGCGCGCCAGTTCGGTCAGTTCCGTCTTCGTACCCGATGGCACCAGGATCGCGAACTCGTCGCCCCCCATCCGGAAGAACATCTCGTTGCGGCGCACCACCGCGACCACTGCAGTAGCCAAGCCAATCAGCACCCGGTCGCCAGCCTGATGGCCGAAATTATCGTTGACCGGCTTGAAGCCATCCAGATCGATGGACAGCAAACCGACATCCTCCGCATGACGGCAACCATCGGCCAGCATGCGCTCCAGTTCCTCATGGAAGCGCCGCCGGTTGTAGATATTGGTCAGCGGATCACGCTCCGCCAGACGCATCAATTGCCCCGCCACCTTGCGCTGCTCGGTGACGTCTTCGAAGACCCAGATGCGACCGATGGGCCGGGTTCCGTCCGGCCCAGGCACCACACGCGAAAAATCGGTCACGATACGGCCGTCAAGGAAGCGGATCTCGAAGGGCTCGCTCGGCTCCCGGTTGCTCAGCACATCGGCAAGATGCCGCTGATAGCCCGTCGGGTCCGCAATCCGCTCCATCACGTGTTGCTGCAATACGACATCGCGCACCCCGACAAAAGTCTCACCCGGCGCCAATCCCCAGATGTCGTGGAGCGCACGATTGCAGTAAACCACCCGCCGATCCGCATCCATGAACAGAATGCCTACGCGCACCACGTCCAGCAGGGCAGACAGACGGGAGCGTTCTTCATTGCTGCGCCGGAGATAGTGTTCTGAAAGAGCCTGGGCACGGCGTAGCGCGGCAACCGACTCCAGCAGTTTGTACTCGGCTTCCTTGCGTGCCTGGATGTCGTTCAACGTCGCCCGCACCCCTAACAACCGCCCTTCATCGTTGCGGATCTGCTGCCAGCGGCCGAGCATCCAGACGGTTCTCCCATCCTTCGTCACCAGTCGCAATTCAAATTCGGTGGATGCCTCCCCTTCCAGGGCCTGGGCAAACTGATCCCGGCAGTAACGCTGATCCCGGTCGTAAACGAGCCGGTCGATGAAGCCCCCCGCGAGAACCTCATGGATGCTGTAGCCCGTGGCCTTCTCGATCGCTCCGTTGATCCAGAAAAGGGAACCTTCCGCGTTGAACCAGCCTTCTATGCCACGATCGGCACTCGCCGCTTCCAGGAAATAGCGTGTTCCACCATCGAGCGGTGCCGGCAGCGCGCCCCCGGTGCCGGCACAGGACCAGGCATTGACGTCACCTTGTTCCACTGGCGATACGGTCCTCTCTGGCCGGGTCGGACGCTGACGCCGCAAGAATAGATACGCTCCCGCCACACCGGCCATCGTCGCCAGCCCCGCGGTCAAGGTCACCACCGGCGACTCCATGCCCGGCGGCAGCGCCGCATACACAGGCAATGCTGCCATGCCCAGCATGAGTGCCAGCCAATGCGGGGCAGGCCGCAGTCCCTGCAAAGGACGGATTCGAAGCTCGATCCGCGGCATCGACCGCATTGTCACAGGGCCTTCATGAAAACCTTGGAGCGGCGGCTGACGTCGTACATTTCAAGTTTCGGTCGCGGCAACTCGGCCGGAGGCGCCTCGTGGAAGCCCCGCTCACGGAACCAGTCCGCAGTCCGCGTCGTCAGCACGAACAAGCGCTCAACGCCAAGCGCGCGCGAGCGCATCTCGATCCGGCGCAACAGCATTTCACCCAGCCCCGCGCGCCGATGCTCCGGCACCACGGCAACACAAGCCATCTCGGCCGCGCGTTCGTCCGTGAAGGGATACAACGCTGCACACCCCACCAGCACACCGTCGTACTCGACAACCGTGAAGCGTTCGATCTCCTGCTCCAGCCTCTCGCGGCTGCGCCGCACCAGCGTACCGTCGGCTTCCATCGGCGCGATCACGCTGCCCAGCGCCCCCACGTCCTCGATGGTCGCCTCGCGCAGACGGAACAGGGGGTCGCGGGTCAGCACAGTGCCCACGCCCTGGGGCGTGAAGAACTCCAGCAACAGGCCGCCGTCCTTGTCCCGGTCGATCAGGTGCGCCCGCCCAACCCCCTGGCGCACCGCACGGATCGCGCAAGGCAGGTACAGGTCGAGATCCTCGGTCAGCCCTTCACCGGCGTTCAGCATGGCCTCCGCATCATCGGCAGTGATGGCCTCAATGAGCCCGCCCTTCACATCGAGCAGACCGGGCGCATCGCACAGGTAGATCAACTTTTCGGCCTTAAGGGCGATCGCCACGGCTTCGGCTACCGCTTCCATGCTCATGTTGAAGATCTCGCCGGCTGGCGACACCCCGAGGGACGACATCAACACCACGTTCTGCTGATCGAGGTCTGCGGCGATCTCCTCAGCGATCACCTTGCGCACCGCACCAGTGAAGCCGTAATCCACGCCATCGACGACGCCGACCGGCTTGGCGGTGACAAAATTGCCGCCGGTCACACGCATGTAGCTGCCGGCCATCGGGGTGTTCGGCAAACCTTGAGAGAGCTGCGCCTCGACCTCCAGACGCGTCACCGCCACAGCCGCCTTGACGCACTCCAGAGCCTCCGCGTCGGTGACGCGCAAGCCCTTGTGATAACGGGGAGTCAGACCACGCCGGAGCAACTCGGCCTCAATCTGCGGACGCGCGCCATGCACGAGCACCAGCCGGATACCCAGCGCCGCCAGCAGATTGCAGTCGTAAGCCAGCTTCTCGACCAGGTGGGCTCCCGCCACCTCGCCACCGAAGCCCAGCACGAAAGTCTTGCCGCGGAAGGCATGGATGTAGGGTGCCGCCGCGCGCACCCAGGCGACGAAACGCTGGGAGAGCTGCTCGGCACGCTCTGCGGAAACGGTATCAGGGGAATTCACGGACACTCCAGCCCATCGGGGTTGAGCAACGCAACGTTTTATTTTGCACTTCTTTCATTTCTGCAATGCAACCTCCAGCTTGTCCACCAGGGTCTGCAGCACTTTTACCCTAGCGTAATATTTATTATCTGCTTCGACCAGAGTCCAGCCTGCATTTTCCGTACTCGTGCGATCGATCATGTCGCATACGGCGGGTTCGTAGAGCGGCCATTTTTCCCGGTTCCGCCAGTCCTCCTCGGTCAGCTTGTAACGCTTGAAGGCCTGCTCCTCACGGGCCTTGAAGCGCCGCAGCTGTTCCTCGTCACTGACCGATAGCCAGAATTTCACGACGATGGCCCCCGCAGACACGAGCTGGTCCTCGAAATCATTGATCTCCGCATAGGCGCGCATCCAGTCCGCCTCCGAGCAGAAACCCTCGACGCGCTCCACGAGCACCCGGCCGTACCAGGAGCGATCAAAGATCGCGACCCGGCCCTGCCGCGGCAGATGGCGCCAGAAGCGCCACAGGTAAGGCTGGGCCCGCTCCTCCTCGCTCGGCGCGGCAATCGGCGTAATGTGGTACTGGCGCGTATCAAGGGCCTGGGTGACCCGGCGGATCGCCCCGCCCTTGCCCGCCGCATCCATGCCTTCGAACACCAACACCAGGCTTCGGTTCGCGAAGGCCTCGCTGCGCACAGCGAGGGCCAGCCGCCCCTGCAGCCTTTCCAGCTGCTTGTCGTAGTCTTTCTTGTCCAGCGGCTGGTTGAGCACCAGCGCATTCAGCAGGTTCCGTTCATCCACCGGCGCAGCCAGCGGCGCCGCCGTCTGGCGGGCCCGATAGCCCCGCTTGGCGTGCTCACAGCGACGGCGCAGGCCGTCCACCAGCGTCCGTCCGACCTGTACCGCACGGTATTGCGGATCCGAGCCGTCCACGATCACCCAAGGCGCGATGCCAGTGCTGGTCTGGCGCAGCACGTGCTCCGCCACGTCCTTGTAGCGGTCGTATTCCTCGTAGACCTGCCAGTCGCTGTCCCGTACCCGCCAGCGGGTTTCCGGATTCGCCTCCAACGCCTTCAACCGCTTCTTCTGGGCCTGTTTGGACAGATGGAACCAGAACTTGACCAACAGCACGCCCTCGGCGGTCAACATCGCCTCGAAGCGGTTGAACTCGGCCAGCTGCTGGTCGAGGCGCGCCTTCTTGATACGCCCGAATGCGCGGTCGCCGATGGCCTCGGAATACCAGTTGCCGAACAGCACGCCGATCTTGCCGCGCGGCGGTAACGCACGCCAGAAGCGCCACAGGAAGGGGCGCTCGCGCTCCTCGTCGGTGGGCTTGTCGAAGGCATGCACCTCGATGTGGCGCGGGTCCATCCACTCGTTGAGGAGATTGACGGTTTCGCCACGCCCGGCGCCATCAATGCCGTTGATCAGGATCACTGCGGCAAAGCCCTTGCTCTCCAGCAACTCGAACTGCACGTCCAGCAGATCGGTGCGCAGTTGCGGTTCGATCGACTCGTAGTCGGCTTTCGACAGCTTGTGGCCCAGCTCGGCGGATTCAAACATCGCCCTCTCCCGTAAAATCACCCCACAGGGTCTGCAAGGCAGCCAACGCCGCCAGTCCAGCGGTCTCGGTACGGAAGACTCGCGGCCCCAGCGCCAGCGGCTCGCAGCCGGCTCGTTCGGCCTGCGCCAGCTCGGTTGGCGACCAGCCCCCCTCCGGGCCGATCAGCACATGCAAAGGCCCGGAAGGACGGGACTTGCGGGCCAGCGCCCCTGCCGCCCCCGGCGCCAGGATCAGCCGACGTCCTTCCACTTGCTGCGCCAGGTATTTGTTGAGGGGCAGAATCTCGGCGATCTGCGGCACCCGGTTGCGCCCCGACTGCTCGCAGGCCGAGACAGCCACCTGCTGCCAGTGCGCCACCCGCTTGGCGGCCCGGTCGCCGGACAGTTTCAACACCGAACGCTCGGCCGCCACCGGCTGCACCGCCACCGCCCCCAGTTCCACCGCCTTCTGCACGATCCAGTCCATCTTGTCACCACTCGCCAGCGCCTGCACCAGCGTGATCGCCAGCAACGATTCCCGCTCCACATCCAGGCGTGGACCGAGGCGGGCCACGGCCTGCTTGCCAAGGGCTCGCAGTGTTGCAGCGCATTCGCCGCCGCGGCCGTCGAAGAGCACGATTTCATCACCGACACTCAGCCGCAACACGCGCTCGGCGTGATGGGCAACGTCGGCAGGTAAAGACATGTCGCTGTCGGGAGCGAGCCCGTCGGGGCAGAAGAAGCGCGGATTCATCATGCTATTATCCGCAAAACCGCGTGTTTAAACGGGATTGAAACAAAATGCCGATCCGTCTCCCCACGCTTCCGATCATTGCACGACCTGCTTTCCCAGGTAGTTGCACCCTCACCACTCGACGGGCCGCCCGATGACCACCAGTGCCCAACGCCTCGAACTCGCCCGCTCCCTGGCCGCCTTGGTCCGCCAGATGGCCAGCGAGACGATCCTGCCCCGCTACCTGCGTGCCGTGCGTGAACACAAGGCCGACGGCAGCGTGCTCACGGAAGCCGACCTGGCCTCCCAAGCCGCCCTCGTCGAGCGCCTGCCGCAGCTCATCCCGGCCCCAGTGCTCGGCGAGGAGATGACCGCCGAGGAGCAGGGGCGCGTGTGGCAGGCCGGCGTGGACGGCCTGTGGGTCATCGACCCGATCGACGGCACCACCAATTTCGCCAACGGCATCCCCTTCTTCGGCGTGGCAGTGGCCTATCTGGTCAATCACAAGACCCAGCTCGGCGTGGTGTATAACCCGGTCACCGACGAAGCCTTCTACGCGGGCCGTGGTGCCGGCGCGTGGCTCAACGACGTGTCGCTGCCGCTGCGCAGCCCGACCACCCGCCTCAAGGATGCGGTAGCCGGCGTGGACTTCAAGCGCATCAGCCACCACCTCGGCGACGAGCTGGCCGTCCGCCCACCGTACTACTCCCAGCGCAACTTCGGCTCCAGCGCCCTCGAATGGTGCTACGTGGCCGCCGGCCGCCTGGACGTCTATCTCCACGGCGGCCAGATGCTGTGGGACTACGCTGCCGGCCGGCTGATCCTCGAAGAGGCCGGCGGCTGCTACAGCACCCTCGGCGGCACGCCGCTGACCGCGGGCCCGGCCATCAAGCGCTCGGTGATCGCCGCCGCCAGCCCGGCTCTGTTCGACCAGTGGCGGGGCTGGCTCAATACCCACTCCTGAGCCGCGCCCCGGGCCATCCGACAAGGACGGCCCGGTTTTTGCTGCAACACCGCAGGATTAAGCTTCACTCCGGAAACTGAGCGCTTTTGGCACAGGCCATGCCCCCGTGCCCTGTGCCAAAACCATTCACTTTCGAGAGCAACCCATGTCCATGAAGCACCCGATCATCGTGGTGACCGGCTCGTCAGGTGCCGGCACGACCACGGTGAAGCACACATTCGAAGGCATCTTCTGGCGGGAAAAAGTCAATGCCGCAGTCATCGAGGGCGACAGCTTCCACCGCTACACACGGGAGGAGATCCGCGACCTCATCATCCAGGCGGAGAGCCAGGGCCAGCGCGGCATCAGCCACTTCGGGCCGGAAGCCAACCTGCTCGAGGACCTGGAGCAGCTGTTCCGCACCTACGGCGAATCGGGCGGCGGCAAACGTCGTTTCTACCTGCACAGCGCCGAGGAAGCCGCTCGTCGCGGCCTTAAAATGGGCGACTTCACGCCCTGGGAAGAGCTGCCGCCGGACACCGACTGCCTGTTCTACGAAGGGCTGCACGGTGCGGTGATCACCGGCAAGGTCAATACCTGCAGGCACGCGGACCTGCTGATCGGTGTCGTTCCAATCACCAACCTGGAGTGGATACAAAAGATCCACCGGGACACCAAGACCCGCGGCTACTCACTGGAGGCCGTGCAGGAGACCATCCTGCGCCGCATGCACGACTACGTGCATTACATCGTGCCGCAGTTCTCCCACACTCACATCAACTTCCAGCGGGTGCCGATGGTGGATACATCCAATCCCTTCATCGCCCGTGACATCCCGACCGCCGATGAGTCGATGGTGATCATCCGCTTCCGCGACCCGCGCGGCGTGGACTTCCCCTACCTCCTGCGCATGATCCACGACAGCTTCATGTCCCGCGCCAACACCATCGTGGTGCCGGGCGGCAAGCTGGATCTGGCGATGCAGCTGATCCTCACGCCGCTGATCTGGAAGCTGATGGAACGTCGCCGCCAGTGGGTGTGAACTGACGGCTTGGAGCAACAAGCCTCCCGCAAGATCATCCCTGCGGGCGATGAGCCACTCAATCAGTCTGGACCGCGCCGGCCTTCCCGCTCAATGCGCGGCTACTGCGATGCTCTGGCCTGACTCGGTCTTCAGATCATCACGGAATTCGCCTTCCCAGGCGTCACCGGACGCCCAGGTCAGACGGCCACGGCCGTGCTTCTTGCCAAGGTTCCACGCACCATCGTAGCGATTGCCATTCTTCCACGCATAGCTGCCCTGGCCGTGAAAGAGGCCACGCACGAAGTCACCGGTATAGCGATCCCCCGACGCGAAAACCAGCGTACCGCGACCAACCGGCTCCCCATCCACCACCGCACCTTCATAGCGATTGCCGCCGGGAAACTGGATGATGCCGTAGCCGACGGCCCGGTCGTCGGCCCAGTCGCCGTCGTACCACTGCCCCCCCACCCAGTTGAAGCGCCCCTTGCCCTGGCGCCGCCCCTCGACCAACGTGCCGCTGAAGCGCTCGCCATTGGCCCACTCGACGGTGCCCGTGCCGCTCACCACGCCGCTCTTCGGGTCCATCGTGAAATGGCCCTTGTAGGTGGTATCGCCGGCGACCAGCGTGGTTTCGGTCGGCGCATCCTTGCGGACGGCCACTGCCGGCGCTTCGGCCACTTTGGCAACCGATGCCGGAGAGGCTGGCACCAAAGCGGTCGTTGCGGCTCCCGCCTTGATCGCGTCCTTGGCAACCGGGACCGTTGCAGCCACAGTTGCCGTTACGGCAGTCGCCATAGACGTCTTGACCGCCACCGGCTCGACAACCGGTGCCGGCCTGCGCGTCCCGTACAAAGCCTGCGCATTCGCCGGCAGCGGCGTGCCCCGTTCGCGGGCCAGCGCATCCGCGTTGCTGCGCGCCAGATTCTGCGGACTGCCATGACACTGGCCGGCCGCATCACGCCAGGCCACTTCGGCCTTCATCGACAACTGGTCCTTCTCGTTTGCCGACACGCCATTGCCGGCGCTCTTCACGCGCTGGCTCAGATCCGTCGCACTGTCCCACAGCGGGCCACAAAACTCGGCGTTGTGCGCATCGATCTGGGTTTGCTCCACCTTGCGCTGGGCCTGCTGCTGCCGTGTGCCGGAACACTTGTCGGCAGCACCCTCCCAGGCCATCACGGCCTTGCCGTAGAGCATCGCCGCATCGTCCCAGCGCTTGTCCCGCCACGCGCCCTTGGCGTAATCGATGAGCGCCGTCGCGTTCTTCCAGGCCGCATCGCAGGCCGGGCCGGCGCTCAACAGTTCGGCGTTGGCGGTGCGGACCTTGACCGTCGCGGCAAGACTCTTCTCAGCCTTCTCCCGATGCGGCGACTGGCACACCGCCACCGCCTCCCGCCACGTCGCCTCGCCCTCGGCGAGCAAGCGCTCGACTTCCGCCGGATCTCCCTTGTCCGACTTGGCCGCAGCGGCGCGGAGATCCAGGTCCAGTGCCTTGTCGAAGCGCGGCAGGCATTCGCTCTGGTGGCTGATGGCGGCTTCGACCAGCTTCAGCTCGGTGGCGGCCCGGTCCCCTTGCCGGTTGGCCTGGGCAGCCACCGTCGGACAGGCTGCCGCCACCTTCAGGAATTCGCCACTGGCGCTGCGCAGCAACGGCTCCGCCTCCTTCCAGCGCTTGGCTGAAGCCGCCTGGTGACCCTGCTCGAAATGCGCCTCGGCCTCCTGCAGCAAGACCGGGCAGTCCGCCATAGCCCCCCCCGGCGCCTCGGGCATGCCGCCGGAGGCTTCCGGCATGGCCTGCTGGGCGCCAGCCCCTCCAGCAAGAAGGAGCAGACACACGGCCAACCCGCGACGATGCATCGTTTTCATCAACTCAGTCTCCACCCGATTCCAAAGGCATTCTCAGCATCGCATCGATCAAGCCGCCCTGTCCCGCTGCACCGGCGGGCGGCACGTCGTCGCTGGCCATCTGCAGGGCCATCTGCCCGCTCTCTTCCGAGGCGCTCTGCAGATCACCGATCTTCAGCGCAAACACATCCAGGGATTCGCCCTTCAGCACCGCCGCCAGCATCTCCTCCCGCTGGGTCTGGCGGGCCAGTGCCGCGTAGCGCTGCAGGCGGTCCTCATCGAAAACGAAGGGATTGGCAATCGTGCTGGCATCGAAGAGCTTCTGATGCAGCGTCGCGCCGGCGAGCGGATCGCCGCCGAGCTTGCCGATGCGGTCATAGGCCCAGCGGTCCGCCTCATCGAAGGCCGTCGTCGCCACCCACGACAGGCTGGACACCGACATGCCGACCCGCGCCATGAAGCTGTCCCGCAACACGCCACCGAGCTGACGCCCTGCCGACTTGGCGATCTCCTCGCCCACTTTCTGTGCATATTCCTTGCCCGCCTGCTCGGCGATACTGCGGGCTGCGTCCTGCAGAGCCTGCTTCGCGATAGCCTCACCCGCCGACTTTGCCGCCGCCGCGGCCGCTGCCTGCGCGGCCTGATCGACCGCCACCTTGGCGGCCTGCGCCGCAGCATTGAGGCCGGTTGCCAGCGTGGCGATTTCAAACAGCGTAGACACAATCTCTTTGGTGTAGTGATAGGTCTTCATCCGCCCCCCGCCTTCCTCGGACAAGCCCTGGGTCCAGAGCACGATCCACAGGGCTTCATCCGGACTGATCTGCGGGCCGAACACATTGAGCGGATAGATGCTCATCAGCCAGTGGTAATCCTGATAGGTCGGCGTGACTGGCGGGGCCAGGCGTGCATAGCCGCGGCACACCTGCAGCGGCTTGATCGTCACGGTCTTGCCCTCCGCCGTCTTGACCGGGAAGGGCTTGCCGTCGTCGCGTAATTCGGCCAGCTCGGCCAGCATCTTGTTGGCGTCCCTGCGACTGTAGCCCTTCAGTTCGACGAGCTTGTCGCCGACCTGCAGCCCGGAATCCGGCGCGGCACCGACGACGGTGAGGCGCTCGTCTACCTGCAGCGCCCGCACCCACGCCACCCGATCGTCCTCATCCCATTCATAGCTGGTCGCCACGCTGAAGGGCAGCTCCCACTGATGGCTGCAATCCGGGTCTTTCAGCGCCGCCGTGCGCACGATGGCCGGCCGCAGCGCGCGTTCGCCATGGCCGAGCAGGCGCAGGTTGGCGAGCAAGGTTTCATTCACCTTGCGGCCGTCATCGACGGTGTATTTGACCGAACTGCATCCGCTCAGGGTCAGCGCCACCCACGACAGGGCAGCCACGGCAAGGAGGCGCAAGGACATCGACGGGACGAATGTAAGTAAATGTGGGCGCCCGATTATGCCGCAGTTTTCACGGCCCCGTACGCCCCGCCCCGGATCGCACTTATCCCCCCACGAGGCTACCCAAGTGCCCGGAAATCAAAGATAATTACGGTCTTTGCGCGCCGCTCCCCCGGCCGAAGGTTCTTCGATGTCTTCTACGCGTAACGTCAAGCTGCCCGTCTTCAACCCCCTGACTGGCGCTATCCGCGCGCTGGCCATGGATGCCGTCCAGAAGGCCAACTCCGGCCACCCGGGCGCCCCGATGGGCATGGCCGAAATCGCTGAGGTACTGTGGCGCCACCACCTGCGCCACAATCCGGCAAACCCGAAGTGGGCTGACCGCGACCGCTTCGTGCAGTCCAACGGCCACGGCTCGATGCTGATCTACGCCCTGCTGCACCTGACCGGCTACGACCTGTCCATCGACGACCTCAAGAACTTCCGCCAGCTGCACAGCCGCACCCCGGGCCACCCGGAAGTCGGCTACACCCCCGGCGTCGAAACCACCACCGGCCCGCTGGGCCAGGGCATCACCAACGCGGTCGGCATGGCGCTGGCCGAAAAGATCCTCGCCGCCGACTTCAACCGCCCCGGCCACGAGATCGTCGCTCACTACACCTATGTCTTCCTCGGCGACGGCTGTCTGATGGAAGGCATCTCCCACGAAGCCTGTTCGCTGGCCGGCACCTGGGGCCTCGGCAAGCTGATCGCCTTCTACGACGACAACAACATCTCCATCGACGGCCACGTCGATGGCTGGTTCACCGACGACACCCCGAAGCGCTTCGAAGCTTACGGCTGGCACGTGGTGCGTGACGTACAGGGCCACGACCCGGTCGAGATCGAGGCCGCGCTCAAAGCCGCCCAGGCCGAAACCGGCCGCCCCAGCCTGATCTGCTGCAAGACCATCATCGGCGCCGGCGCCCCCAACAAGCAGGACAGCCACGACGTACACGGAGCCCCGCTGGGCAACGCCGAGATCGAGGCCGCCCGCGCCTACATCGGCTGGAATCACCCGCCCTTCGAAGTGCCGTCCGACGTCTACGCCGCCTGGGATGCCAAGGAAAAGGGCGCCGCGCTGGAAGGCGAATGGAACACCCGCTTCGCCGCCTACGCCACGGCCTTCCCCGAACTCGCCGCCGAATTCACCCGCCGCATGGCCGGTGAGCTGCCCGCCGACTGGAACGCCCACGTGGATGCGGTACTGGCCAAGGTCGCCGAGAAGGGCGAGACCATCGCCACCCGCAAGGCCAGCCAGAACAGCATCGAAGCCTTCGCACCCAAGCTGCCGGAACTGCTCGGCGGCTCCGCCGACCTGGCTGGTTCCAACCTGACCCTGTGGTCCGGTGCCAAGGGTGTCAGCAAGACCAGCGGCGGCAACTACGTGTATTACGGCGTGCGCGAGTTCGGCATGGCCGCCATCGCCAACGGCATTGCCCTGCACGGCGGCCTGGTGCCCTACACCGCCACCTTCCTGATGTTCAGCGAATACGCCCGCAACGCCCTGCGCATGGCGGCGCTGATGAAGGTGCGCCAGATCTTCGTGTTCACCCACGACTCCATCGGCCTTGGCGAAGACGGCCCGACCCACCAGCCGGTCGAACAGACGGCCTCCCTGCGCCTGATCCCCAACATGGACGTGTGGCGCCCCTGTGACACCACCGAGTCGGCGGTGGCCTGGGCGGCAGCAGTCGAACGCGCCGAGGGCCCGAGTTCCCTCGCCTTCTCCCGCCAGAACCTGCCCTTCCAGCCGCGCAACGCCGAACAGGTCGCCAATATCCGTCGCGGCGGCTACGTGCTGTCCGATTCGGGCACTGGTTCACAAGCTGGCGGCACGCAAGCCGTTATCATAGCGACCGGTTCAGAGGTGGCGCTGGCACTGGCCGCCCAAAAGCAGCTCGCCGAAGAAGGGATTGCCGTACGGGTGGTCTCCATGCCCAGCACCAACGTCTTCGATCGCCAGGATGCGGCCTACCGTACTTCCGTGCTGCCCAAGGGCCTGCCACGGGTCGCCGTAGAGGCCGGTGTCACTGACGGCTGGCGCAAGTACGTTGGGCTGGAAGGCGAAGTCATCGGCGTGGACCGCTTCGGTGAATCCGCTCCAGCCGGCGAGCTGTTCAAGTATTTCGGCGTCACCGCCGACGCCGTGGTTGCCGCGGTCAGGAAGGTCCTCGCCTGACCGGCTGCGCGCCCCAAACGATACATGCGGTGCCGTAGGGCACCGCATGTCAGTGATTTTCGGTTTCGTGCATTTACACTAGGGAGAAGAGTCGATGAGCATCAAAGTTGCCATCAATGGTTTCGGTCGTATCGGTCGCTGCACGCTGCGCGCCATTTACGAGCAGGGTCTGCAAAATGAATTCGACGTGGTCGCCATCAACGCCTCCGGCGATCTGGCCACCAACGCCCACCTGCTCAAGTACGACACCACCCATGGCCGCTTCGCCACCTCTGTGGAAACCGAAGGCGACAACGTCATCATCATCGACGGCAAGAAGATCCCGTTCTACTCCACCAAGGATCCGAAGGGCGTGAACTGGGGCGCCCACGGCGTGGACGTGCTGCTGGAGTGCACCGGCGCCTACACCACCAAGGCCAAGGCCGCCGCGCTGCTTGAACAGGGTGCCAAGCGCGTGCTGATTTCCGCCCCTGGCGGTGACGACGTGGACACCACCATCGTCATGGGCGTGAACGAAGAGGTCCTGAAGGGCGACATGACCGTCGTTTCCAACGCCTCCTGCACCACCAACTGCCTAGCTCCGGTCGCCAAGATCCTGGCCGACAGCGTCGGCATCAAACAGGGCCTGATGACCACCATCCACGCCTACACCAACGATCAGGTGACCGTGGACGTCCGCCACAAGGACCTGCGCCGCGCCCGTGCAGCTGCCGCCAACATCATCCCCACCAAGACCGGCGCCGCCAAGGCCGTCGGCCTGGTGCTGCCCCAGCTGGTCGGCAAGGTCGACGGCTTCGCGCTGCGCGTCCCGACCATCAACGTGTCGCTGGTGGACCTGACCTTCACCGCCGAGCGCGCCACCACCAAGGAAGAGATCAACGAGCTGATGACCGCTGCGGCCAACGGCCCGCTGAAGGGCATCCTGGCCGTCAACACCGAGCCGCTGGTGTCCTCCGACTTCAACCACACCACCGTGTCCTCCACCTTCGACGCCACCCAGACCCGCGTCATCAAGGGCGAAGACGGCTCCGTGCTGGTCAAGGTGCTGGCCTGGTACGACAACGAGTGGGGCTACTCCTGCCGCATGCTCGACGCGGCACGCGCCTTCGTGAACGCCAAGTAATTCCGCCGTATCGACGCCCCGCCCTGTGCGGGGCGTTTTCACATCCGACGACACGTAGAACATCATCATGCAAGTCAAGAAACTCACCGACCTCGACGTCAAGGGCAAGAAGGTCTTCATCCGCGCCGACCTCAACGTACCCCAGGACGACGCCGGCAACATCACCGAAGACACCCGCATCCGCGCCTCGATCCCCTCCATCGAGTACGCCCTCAAGGGCGGAGCCGCGGTGCTGGTCACCTCGCACCTAGGTCGTCCGACCGAGGGTGAGCTGAAGGCCGATGACACGCTGGCACCGGTGGCCGTACGCCTCGGCCAGTTGCTCGGCAAGCCGGTTCGCCTGATCCAGAACTGGGTGGACGGCGGTTTCGACGTCGCCCCCGGTGAGGTCGTGCTGCTCGAGAACTGCCGCTGCAACAAGGGCGAGAAGAAGGACAACGAAGAGCTCGCCAAAAAGATGGCCGCCCTCTGCGATGTCTACGTGAACGACGCCTTCGGCACCGCCCACCGCGCCGAAGCCACCACCCACGGCATCGCCAGGTTCGCACCGGTCGCCTGCGCCGGCATCCTGATGGGCGCCGAGATCGACGCCCTCGGCAAGGCCCTGCACGCTCCGGCCCGTCCGCTGGTCGCCATCGTCGGCGGTTCCAAGGTGTCCTCCAAGCTGACCATCCTGAAGTCGCTGGCCGACAAGGTTGACCAACTGATCGTCGGCGGCGGTATCGCAAACACCTTCCTGCTGGCTTCCGGCAAGCGCATCGGCGAATCCCTGGCCGAGCCCGAGCTGGTCAAGGAAGCCCAGGCCATCATGGACATCATGAAGGCCCGCGGCGCCGAGGTGCCGCTGCCCGAAGACGTCGTCGTCGCCGACGAAGTGTCCGCCATGGCCCGCGCCAACAAGGTCTCCGTCGATGAAGTCGGCCCTCACGACCGCATCCTCGACGTCGGCCCGAAGGCTGCCGCCAAGCTGTCCCAGATCATCGCCAACGCCGGCACCATCGTCTGGAACGGCCCGGTCGGCGTCTTCGAACTACCCCAGTTCGCCGGCGGCACCAAGATGATGGCGTCGGCCATCGCCCATTCGGAAGCTTTCTCCATCGCCGGCGGCGGCGACACGCTGGCCGCCATCGCCAAGTTCCACATCGCCGATGACGTGGGCTACATCTCCACCGGCGGCGGCGCCTTCCTCGAGTTCCTCGAAGGCCGGACCCTGCCCGCCATCGCTGCGCTGGAAGCCCGCTTCAACGACTGAGCGGATCTGCCCCAGCGTACCGGAATGCGGCCCAACCGGGCCGCATTTTCATTTTCGCCGCCAATAGTCGCCTTCTCTGATGACGCGCGTCAGAATGAGCACGTCATTGACGTTAACTCATACGATATCCACTTGTATTGGTGCCCCGTCTTCCCGAGTAAAAGAAAGACACGATCCATGCCCATTCCGGTCAGCGCGCTTCTCGGATCGCCCCGCCGCCTGATGGCAGCCATCGTGATGTTCGTGGCCCTCGACCTGACGGTGCTGCTGATCAATCTGTGGATTGCCGAGCAGGTCGCCCGCGATGCAGTGGCCATCAATCTGGCCGGGCGCCAACGGATGCTGTCCCAGCAGACCACCAAGGCCTTGCTGCTGGCCACCGTCCCCAACGCCAGTTCCGATACCGCACGTCAGGAGTTCAGCGAGGCCTTCGGACTGTTCCGGCGGACGCTGAACGCGTTTGCGGAAGGCGGAAGCACCCTCGGCGGCGATGGCAAACCCCTGCTGCTGGAAAAAGTTGGCGACGCCGGAGCCCCAGCGCTGGAAACGGCCCGCAAGCTCATCACCCCAGTCGAAGGCATCGCCTTCCAGGCCGCCCAGCCCCACACCGATGCGAGCGAACTCGCCTTCGCGGCAGACTACATGGTCCGCCACAACCGTGAGATCCTGGATTTGATGAACACCCTGACCTCGGCGCTCGAGCAGGAATCCGTGCGCCGAACCCGCGAACTGCGTGCGATCCAGACCGGCGCTTTCGTACTGGCGCTTGCCAATTTCCTGATCATCGTCTTCGGCATGCTGGGCAAGTATCGCAGTGTGGAGGCCGACAGCCGCCGCTGGCGGGAAATGGCCCGCCACGATCCACTCACTGGCATCGCCAACCGCAAGGCGTTTGTCGATGCCGCCGAAGGCGTCCTGTCGCGAGCCCACGTCGATACCCAGGCCGGCACGCTGCTGATGCTCGATCTGGACGGCTTCAAGCCGATCAACGACAGCTTCGGCCATCTTGCCGGCGACCAGATTCTGATCAGCCTGGCCGACAGCTTCGAGAGCGCAGCCCGCGCCACCGACATCGTGGCGCGGATCGGCGGCGACGAATTCGTGATGCTCTGCCCCGCACTGCACGGAGACGGAGATATCGAGCTGTTCTGCGAACGGATCATCGCCAGCGTGGTAGCCCTGCCCGGCAGCGACTTCCCCGGCTGCCGACTCGGTATCAGCATCGGCGTGTCCTGCTACCCGGACAAGGGTTACGACCTGAACCATCTGTTGGCCCTGGCCGATCAGGCCATGTACAAGGCCAAGGCTGCGGGCGGCAACCGCTGGCACACCGCCTGAGTGCCGGCCTCACCACGCCCCATTTGTCGCAGATGCGACACAAGCAGCCAAGACAATCAGTTGATCTATAAAGAAAAGTAGCCTGGCACTCAGCTTGCTTGCTCTCTCCGGTACGGAGAGAGCAATGAAACATCAACTGGACTGGTCATCCTATGAGACCGCCGGGCAAGGCGACGCCTATGCCGGGATTCCAGCCAGCGGCGGCAATTTTGCCAAGGCCGTCGCGGTCTGCATCAGTGACCGCCTGTGCCAGCGCAAGCCGAAGGGCGTCATGTGCCCCAGCTTCCGCGCCACTGATGCTCCCGGCCAGTCTCCCGGCGGGCGCGTCCTGCTGCTGAAAGCCGCCCTCAATGGTGAGCTGGGCGAGGCGCCGTTCGCCGATCCCCGCCTGGCCGCCGCAATGGACCTGTGCGTCGGCTGCAAGGGCTGCAAACGCGAATGCGCCAACCAGGTGGACATGGCGGCAATCAAGATCGAATATCAGGCCCAACGCAATCTGGCCCTGGGCACGCCGCGCCGCGACAGGCTCTTTGCCGCGCTGCCCCGGCTACTGGCGCAGCATGGAAGCCTGCTCCGCCAACTGGTGAAGCTGCGCAATCGCCTGCCGCTGCTGGCCCGGCTCGGTGAACGCTGGTTGGGCATATCAACCCGGCGCATGCTGCCCGAACCCAGCCCCGAAGCCTACCAGCCACCTCTCGCCGGCAATGCCGACGGGCGCGAGGTCATGCTCTTCGTGGACACCTTCGCGCGCCACTTCGACCCGACCATCGCCCGGGCCGCCCACACGGTCCTCAGCGCCGCCGGCTATCGCGTCATCAGCCTGGAGCCATCCGCCGACGACGCCGAACCCGCGCGCCCCCTGTGCTGCGGCCGCACCTACTTGTCCCTGGGCCAGGTCGAGGCAGCCCGCGCCGAAGCCCAGCGCATGCACACGGCCCTGCGGCCAGCCCTGAAGGCAGGTATTCCGATCGTCGGGCTGGAACCATCATGCATCCTGTCCCTGCGTGACGATCATCTCAAACTGGGCCTCGGCGCCGACGCGGAAAGGCTTGCCAAGCAGGTTTACCTCTTCGAGGAATTCATCGCCCGCGAACATGATCGCAAGCAGTTGCAGCTCAAGCTGAAGCCCCTGCCTGCCGGCAAGACCCTGGTACATGGCCACTGCCACCAGAAGGCCGTCGGCGCAATGAAGTCCCTGCGCAAGGTGCTGCGCCTGATTCCCGACTTCGAATTCGAGTTCATCGAAGCGAGCTGTTGCGGCATGGCCGGCAGCTTCGGCCTCGATGCCGAACACCGGGACATCTCCTTGCAGATGGCCGAACTCGACCTCCTGCCGGCACTACGCAAAGCCCCCGACGCAACGGTGCTCGCCAACGGCTTCTCCTGTCGCCACCAGATCCTTGAAGGCGCGGAGCGACAGGCGCAGCACGTGGCGGTCCTGCTTGAACGTGCCCTGGCCTGACGGCATGTCGCTCACCGCGATGCGGACGCTCCCGCTGCTGCGCATCGGCCGCCTGTTCGACGAGGTGCAAGCAGACCAGCTGTTCCACCAACTGCTTGCCGAAACCCCCTGGAACGACGGTTACTACCTGGCCGCCGGCCGACGCTTCGCGCTGCCCCGCCTACAGGCCTGGTACGCCGATCCCGGTATCGACTATCGCTATGCGGACAACCTGCACAACTCCCACTCCTGGACGCCCGCGCTGCGGGCCCTCCGCGAGCAGATCGAACGGGTTTCCGGGCTACGCTTCAATGCCGTCCTGCTCAACCTCTACCGCAATGGCCAGGATGCCGTGGGCTGGCACGCCGACGACGAACCCGATCTGGGCCCCGCTCCGGCCATCGCCTCCCTGAGCCTGGGTGCCACCCGCCACTTCTCGGTCCGGCCCCGCCCGCTGGGTGAGGCCCTGCATGTCCCCCTCCCCTCCGGCACTCTCCTGGTCATGGACCCGCCTTTCCAGCAGGTCTGGGAGCATGCCGTCCTGGCGGATCCGTTGGTCATCCCCCCGCGCCTCAACCTGACCTTCCGCCTGGTACGCCCGGCGGCATGACATTCGCGCACCAATCGCAAAGGCAGGTCAACCTACAACGGTGCGGAAATGTCTCCTGAAGGCACAAATCCGACACGATCAAATGGTTTTTAAAAATACCAGCCCTTGAAACAATAATTATTAGATTCATATACTTAAAAATGAATCGTAGTTTTTTCAAGGACATGGAACAAAGCTTGCTGCACCTTTGGCCATAACGATCATCCGGAGCAGCAGCATGTTGGATACGGTCATAGTTGGCGGTGGTTTGTGCGGGCTGGCGATTGCCAACGGCCTCGCGTCGCGCGGCGAAGAATTCGCCCTGTTCGAAGCCCGCACGCGCCTCGGTGGTCGCATCCTGTCCAGCGACGACGCCACACCCGGCTTGCCCGCCGACCTGGGTCCCACCTGGTTCTGGCCGGATACCCAACCCCGCATCGCCCGGCTGATTGTTGACCTGGGACTGCACCAGTTTGCCCAGGCCGACGGCGAGACCGTGTTGCACCTCAAGGATCCCAGCGCCGGCCCGGCCACGCTGTCAGCGGGTCCGGTCCATGGCGGCGCCCGGCGGATCTCCGGCGGCTTCGGTGCGCTGATCACAGCCCTCTCCAAACGCCTGCCGCGGCATAGCCTGAACTTCGGCCACGTGCTGATGGCCGTCCGCAACTGCGACGATCACGTGGAACTGCACTTTCTCCGCGGCTACGAACCGATCACCGTCAAGGCACGCCACGTGGTGCTGGCCGTTCCGCCACGCCTGCTCGAGGAGAGGGTGGATTTCTCGCCAGCCCTTGCCGCGCCGCTGCGCCAGATCCTGCGCGACACGCCAACCTGGATGGCAGGCAGCGCAAAGGCCCTGTGCGGTTTCGAACGCCCCTTCTGGCATGACGCCGGCCACACGGGCAACGCCTTCGTCACCCATCCGCAGGCGGTGCTGGCCGAAGTCTTCGATGCCAGCGACGAGCCGGCCGGCCGTGCCGCCCTCGGCGGTTTCGTCGCCATGCCGCCGGCCCTGCGGGAGTCCTTCCGCAGCGGCCTGCCGATGCTGGTGCGCAGCCAGCTCGTGCAGCTGTTCGGCGCCGCCGCCGAGCGCAGCACGCCGGTCATCCAGGACTGGGCATCGGAAGCCTATACCTGCAGCCTCCTCGACCACACCCCGCCGGACGGCCATCCGGAGTACGGGAACCGGGCGCTGCGCCTGTCCCACTGGAACGACAAGCTCTACTTCGGCGGCTCGGAAACGGCCAGCTATGGCGGCGGCTACATGGAAGGCGCCCTCGAGGCAGCCGGTCGCATCCTCAAGGAACTGGCCCTTGACCGGGCCCTGATGAACTGAAACACCATGAGCATCGGAACCAACGACCTGTGCGTCGCCCGCTTTTCGGCCTGGGTTGCCAAGCAGCGTAAGCAAAGCTTCGACCGCTACCGGATCACCCTGCATCGCAACCTGTCGGCCCAACGGCGCCAGCACCTGACCCAGCAGGCCATTCTCGATACGGCTGCAGTCCTTTTCCGCGAAGCGCTGGAAATGCTCTACGAGCTCCCCTTCGACAGCCAGGGCGTACGCGTGGAGCGCGGCTGGTCGGAACTTACGCTGCGCATACTGGAGCCCTTCCAGGGCTTCTGCGAAGCCCTGCTGGACGATGCGCTACGCTTCAATCGCAGCTCCTGCGCGATCTCCAACTTTGCCGAAGAGCACCTGCCCAGCGTGGACTATCAGCTGGAAATGCGCCGGGAGCTAGCCGCCGCGTGGAAGGATTTCGCGCTGACCGCCAACGACCTGCTGGTAGATACCGGCAGTCACGCGATGGCGAGCGTGGCCGCCTGAACGGCGGCCGGCAGGCCTGCCACGGAACTGCACGGCCGGAATCCACGCCGTCAGAGCCCCAGCTCACTCCACATCGTATCGACGCGCGCCTTGACGGCCGCGTCCATGACGATCGGCGTACCCCATTCCCGCTGGGTCTCGCCCGGCCACTTGTTGGTCGCATCGAGGCCCATCTTTGAACCCAGCCCAGCAACCGGGCTGGCGAAATCCAAGTAATCGATCGGCGTATTGTCCACCAAGGTAGTGTCCCGCGTCGCGTCCATGCGGGTGGTCAGCGCCCAGATCACCTCCTTCCAGTCCCGGATGTTCACGTCGTCGTCCACCACGATGATGAACTTGGTGTACATGAACTGGCGCAGGAAGCTCCAGATACCGAACATCACGCGCTTGGCGTGCCCCGGATACTGCTTCTTGATGCTGACCACCGCCAGCCGGTATGAACAGCCCTCCGGCGGCAGGTAGAAATCGACGATCTCGGTGAACTGCTTCTGCAGCAGCGGCACGAAGACCTCGTTGAGGGCCAGGCCTAACATCGCCGGCTCGTCGGGCGGCTTACCGGTGTAGGTGCTGTGGTAGATTGGGTCGCGCCGGCTGGTGATACGCTCGATGGTGAACACCGGGAACTCGGCCTGCTCGTTGTAGTAGCCGGTGTGGTCGCCGTAAGGCCCTTCGAGGGCCGTTTCGCCGGGATGAATCACTCCTTCCAGCACGATCTCCGCCGAGGCCGGCACCTGCAGGTCGGAACCCAGACACTTCACCAGCTCGGTCTTGGCGCCGCGCAGCAGGCCGGCGAACTGGTATTCGGACAAGCTGTCCGGCACCGGCGTCACCGCGCCGAGGATGGTCGCCGGATCGCAGCCCAGTACCACCGCCACCGGGAAGGGCTGGCCCGGATTGGCCAGCTGGTGATCGCGGAAATCCAGCGCACCGCCGCGATGGGCCAGCCAGCGCATGATGACTTTATTGGATCCGAGCACCTGCTGGCGGTAGATGCCCAGGTTCTGGCGGGTCTTGTTGGGGCCGCGGGTCACCACCAGGCCCCAGGTGATCAGCGGCGCCACGTCACCCGGCCAGCAGTGCTGGATCGGCAACTCGGCGAGGTTCACGTCCTTGCCCTCCTTCACCACCTCTTGGCAGGGCGCCGACGACACCGTCTTCGGCGACATGTTGAGCACCTGGCGGAACACCGGCAGCTTGTCCCAGGCATCCTTCAGGCCCTTCGGCGGCTCCGGCTCCTTCAGGAAAGCCAGCAGCTTGCCAACGTCACGCAGGGCACCCTGCCAATCTTCCCCGCTCTCGCCCATGCCCAGCGCCACCCGCTGCGGTGTACCGAACAGGTTGGCCAGCACCGGCACGCGATGGCCCTTGGGATTTTCGAAGAGGATCGCCGGCCCACCGGCACGCAGCACGCGGTCGCAGATCTCGGTCATTTCCAGATGCGGATCGACTTCGGTCCGGATCCGCTTGAGTTCGCCGAGGCGTTCCAGTTGGCTGATGAAATCCCGCAGGTCTGTGTATCGCATGGAAGGAATGACTGGAAGGGTTGAAAAGCGAACGGCCGCTGTTGCGGCCGTTACTTGCCAAGAGGCAGGAGTGATTCAGTCCAGCAAGGCGTTCACCGCCTTGACGTCCTCGTCGCCGAGGGTGCCCGCCGCCGCCTTCAGGCGCAGCTGGGCGAGCAATGTATCGTAACGGGCCTTGGCCAGCCGCTGCTGGGTATCGTAAAGCTGGCTCTGCGCATTCAGCACGTCGATGTTGATGCGCACGCCGACATCGTAGCCGAGCTTGTTGGCGTCGAGGGCCGAGGTGGACGACAGCAGCGCCGCCTCATAGGCCTTCACCTGGGCCAGGCCGCTGGTCACGCCCAGATAGGCCTGGCGGGCGCCCTGCGCGGAATTGCGGCGCGCATTGTCGAGATCGGCGCCGGCCTTGTCGCGCAGCGCCAGCGTCTCGCGGACGCGGGACGTGGTCGCCCCGCCCTGGAACAGCGGCACCGCCACCTGCACACCGATCACCGTCGAATCGATGTCGTAGCGCACCGGCGCGGTCGGCATGAAGGCCGCTGTCGACGACACGGTATTGCCGTGACTGGCCACCAGGTCCACCGTCGGCAGATGGCCGGCGCGGTTGCGCTCCACCTCACGCCCGGCCAGTTCCACACCCAGCAGGGCCGCCTGCACGGACAGGTTGCCGCCTTCCGAGGCCGTCACCCACGACTGGATGTCACCCGGCTCGGGCCGGCTCAGCGTAACGCCCTTGCGCAGGCCCTTCAGACCATCGGTGTCCTTGCCGGTCAGCACCGATAGCGCATGACGCTTGACCGCCAGGTCGCTGTCGGCGGCAATCATCTGCGCTGTCGACAAGTCGGCCCGGGACTGGGCCTCGTGCACGTCGGTGATGGTGACTGTGCCCACTTCGAAACTCTTCTTCGCCAACTCAAGCTGCTGGCTGTTCGCCTCATGCAGGGCAGCGGCCGCCGCCAGCACGTCCTGAGCGGTCAGCACGTCGAAATACGCTTGGGAGACGCGCAAGGCGAGATCCTGGCGTGCCTGGCGGTACTGCACCTCGGCCAGTGCCACCTGGATTTCGCCCTGTTTGAACTGCACCCAGTTCTGCCAGCGGAACAGGGGCTGGGTCAGCTGCACCTGCCAGCCATGGCTGTTGAAGCCGACCGAGGAACCCGCCGGACGGCGCGGATCCATATCGTTCCAGCTGGTGTTGCCGGACAGGCCGATGGTTGGCAGCAAACCGGCACGCCCCTGCGGCAGCTTTTCCTGCCCGGCGGCGAGGGAGGCCCGGGCTGCCGCCAGCGGTGCATCGTAGGCCAGCGCATCGCGATAGACCTGTTCCAGATCTGCCGCCGACACGCCCGCCGTCAACAGCCCCGCTACCATCGCCACCGCCAGACGCTTCATGCCGTGCTCCGTCCCTGTCTCTCAGTACTGGGGCATGCTCGGGTCGACCTGGGCCGCCCACTGGGCAACCCCACCGGCCAGATTGATCAGCTTGGTGAAGCCCTGGCGCTCCAGGAACATCGCCACCTGCATGCTGCGGCCGCCGTGATGGCAGATCACCACAATCTCCGCATCCGGCTCCAATTCCTGCATGCGGGCCGGCACGCTGGCCATCGGCATCAGCACCGAGCCCGGAATAGCACAGTACTGGAATTCGGAAGGCTCCCGGACGTCGAGCAGGAAGGGCGACGGACGGCTCTCGTCCTGCAGCCATTCGGCCAGTTGCGGAGGGGTGATGTGATTCATGTGGGCTGTGCTCAGAAAGTGAAATGGCTCTTCTGCGGCGCGTTGCGCATCAGCGGAACCAGGTTTTCGAACAGGGACTCGGTGCGGAACTGGCTTTCGGACACGCGGGTCACCAGGGTCGCGGTCATCAGCGGCGCTTCGCCGACGAAGGCGAACAGGCGACCACCGACCTTCACCTGCTCCAGCAGGGAATCGGCAATCTGCGGCACGCCGCCGGACACCACGATCAGGTCGTAGGGCGCGCTGCTGGCCCAGCCGCACACCGCATCGCCTTCCTCGACGATGACGTTCTCGACGCCGTAGCGCTTGAGGTTATCGTGGGCCATGTTGACCAGCGCCGGCTCGATGTCGACGGTGCGCACCCAGTCGGCCTTGGCGGCGAGCAGCGCGGCGAAGTAGCCGGAGCCGGCGCCGACTTCGAGCACCTTGTCGGAACGCTTGACCTGGATGGCCTGCAGGATCTTGCCTTCGATCACCGGGACCAGCATGCTGGCGCCGTGGCCGAGGGGGATTTCGGCTTCCGACAGGGCCAGAGACTTGTACGCTTCCGGCACGAACTCTTCACGGCGAACGCTCATCAGCAGGTCGAGGACGCCGAAGTCCAGAACCTCCCAGGGGCGGACCTGCTGCTCAACCATGTTGAATCGTGCTTGTTCGAAATTCATTGTGTGACTCCCGGATAAATATTAGCACAAGCTAATATTGATGATCTGCATGCCTGAATTGGTTGCGAAAAAACTTTCGGATTTTAGCTCAGTTGTGCACTGCGCAGATCATCCGTAGCACTCCCGCCCGCCGGCACCGGCTTCACCCGGTACCACGCGGCGTACAGCGCCGGCACAAACAACAGGGTCAACAACGTGGCGACGATCAGCCCGCCCATGATCGCCACCGCCATCGGCCCGAAGAAGGCGCTGCGGGTCAGCGGGATCATCGCCAGCACCGCCGCCGCCGCGGTCAGCGCAATCGGCCGCAGGCGCCGTACCGCCGATTCGACGATGGCGTTCCAGGCTGGCAGGCCCTTGTGCATGTCCTGCTCGATCTGATCGACGAGGATTACCGAGTTGCGCATGATCATGCCGAACAGCGCGATCGTGCCGAGCATCGCGACGAAGCCGAAAGGCTGCTTGAACAGCAGCAGGAACAACACCACGCCGATCAGCCCCAGCGGCGCGGTCAGCACCACCATCGCGGTCCGCGAGAAGCTGTTGAGCTGCACCATCAGCACCGTAAACACCACCCCGAAGAACAGCGGGAAGCCGGCATTGACCGAGCTCTGCCCCTTGGCGCTCTCCTCCACCGCGCCGCCTGTCTCGATGCGGTAGCCGGCCGACAGGCGCGCCTTGAGCGGCGCGAGCAGCGGCTCCACCTGGGCGGTGACGGTCGGCGCCTGGACGCGGCTGTCGTAGATCTGGCCGCGCACGGTGATGCTCGGCTCCCGGTTGCGGCGCCACACCAGGCCCTGCTCGAAGGCATAACTGACCGTCGCCACCTGGCCCAGCGGCACCGACTTGCCGCTGCGGGTCGGGATCGCCAGTTCGGCGACGAGGGACAGCTTGTTGCGCTCGAAGGCATCACCGCGCAATACCACGTCGATCGACTCGATCCCCTCCCGGTAGCTGGTCGCCGCGAGGCCGCGCAGGGAGGTATTCAGGAAATTCGCCACGTCCTGCGTGGACAGCCCCAGCAGGCGTGCCTTGTGCTGATCCACCTCGACCTTCAGCACCTTCGATTGCTCATCCCAGTCGAGCTGCACGTCGGACAGGCTGGCATTGCCGCGCATCACCGCGGCGACCTCGGCCGCGTAATGGCGCACCGTCGCAATGTCCGGCCCATTGACGCGGAACTGCACCGGGAAGCCCACCGGCGGACCGTTCTCGAGGCGCGTGATGTTGGCGCGCAGATTGGCGAAATCCCCCTTGAAGAGCTCGATCATCCGTTCCCGTAGCGCCTCCCGCGCCGGGATGCTGTCGGTCAGGATCACGAACTGGGCGAAATTGGTGGCCGGAAGCTGCTGGTCCAGCGGCAAGTAGAAACGCGGGCTGCCGGTGCCCACGTAGGCCACGTAGTTCTGGATGCCGTCCTCCTTGTCGAGGATACGCTCCAGCTTCTCCACCTCGGCCTGGGTCGCCCGCAAGCTGGCGCCTTCCGGCAGACGCAGGTCGATGAGCAGTTCCAGCCGCGTGGAGTTGGGAAAGAACTGCTGCTGGACCAGGCCGAAACCGACGATCGCCACGGCGAAGATCCCCAGCGTCGTGGCGATGACCACCCAACGCTTCGCCACGCACCAATCCACCACCGCACGGAAACGGTTGTAGAAGGGCGTGCGGAACACCGCATCCTCATCGCCCTCCACATGTGGGTCGCCGAGGCCGATGCGGTCCTTGAGACGCTCCAGGCGCGGGAAACGGCGCGCAAACCAGCTGGTGTTCTTCGGCGCCCGCGGATCGGGCAGCAGCACGTAGCCGAGGTAGGGCACCACCACCACCGCAGCCAGCCAGGAGGCCAGCAGTGCGATCGCATTGACCTGGAAAATCGAGCGCGTGTATTCGCCGGTGGACGACTGCGCAGTGGCGATCGGCAGGAAGCCAGCCACCGTCACCAGCGTGCCGGACAGCATCGGGCCCGCCGTGCTGGTATAGGCGAAGGCGGCAGCCTTGGAGCGCTCCCAGCCCTGCTCCATCTTCACCAACATCATCTCGACGGCGATGATGGCGTCATCCACCAGCAGGCCCAGCGCGAGGATCAGCGCGCCCAGCGAGATCTTGTGCAAGCCCACGTCGAACAGGCGCATGCCGAAGAAGGTCACGCCGAGCACCAGCGGGATCGACAGCGCCACCACCAGGCCGGTGCGCAGGCCCAGCGAGAAGAAGCACACCACCAGCACGATGATCACCGCCTCGGCCAGGGAGTGCACGAACTCGCTGACCGAGCGCTGCACCGCCTCCGGCTGGCTGGCCACCTCCGTCAGCTCCAGGCCGACCGGCAATTGCGCCTGAATGCGCGCCACGGTGGTTTTCAAGTCGTCGCCCAGCGCGATGATGTCGCCGCCCTTGGCCATCGACACGCCCAAGCCCAGCCCGTCCTGGCCGCGGAAGCGGAAGCGCGGCGCCGGCGGCTCGACGAAGCCCCGCGCGACGGTAGCGATGTCACCGATGCGGAATTCCCGCCCGCCGGCCTGGATGCGCGTCTCGCGGATCGCCTCGACGGTGTCGTAGGCGCCGCTCGGGCGCAGGTAGATGCGCTCGTCCTTGGTCTCGAAGTAGCCGCCGGGGGCCACCGCGTTCTGGCGCGCCAGCGCATCGGTCACCGTCTGCACGTCCAGCCCGAGGGTGGCGAGCTTGGTGTTGGACAGCTCCACGTAAATGCGCTGCTCCTGCTCGCCGATCAGGTCCACCTTGGCCACATTGGGCACCCGCAGCAGCTCGGCGCGGATCTTGTCGCTCTCGGCCTTCAGGCGCGCATAGTCGAATCCGTCTCCGGTCAGCGCGTAGATGTTGCCGAACACGTCGCCGAACTCGTCGTTGAAGTAGGGCCCGCGGATGCCCGCCGGCAGCGTGCCCTTGATGTCGCCGATCTTCTTGCGCACCTGGTAGAAAATGTCCGGTACCTCCTTGGCTGGCGTCGAGTCCTTGGCGACGAATAGCACCACCGACTCGCCCGGCCGCGAATAGCTGCGCATGTAGTCCACGTTGGGGACTTCCTGCAGCTTCTTCTCGATGCGGTCCGTCAGCTGTTCCTCGGTCTCCCTCGCCGACGCCCCCGGCCATTCGGTGCGCACCACCATCACCTTGAAGGTAAAGGGCGGGTCCTCGGACTGGCCGAGCCGCTGGTAGGACAGGATGCCAACCAGCGCCAGCGCGACGATCAGGTAGCGGACCAGGGGCTGGTGGCGCAGCGCCCATTCCGACAGGTTGAAGTGCTTCACGCGCCGCCCCCCGCCGCCTTCACGCTCAGCGGAGCCGGCGCAGGCGCGGACTGACCGGGCGCCACCGGCTGCAGCAGCTGGCCGGGGACGATCTTGTGCACACCGGCAGCGGCGATGGTCTCGCCGGGCTTCACGCCGTCGGCGATCAACACCCCGTCCTCCCGGTACTGGCGCACCGTCACCGGCCGCAGCACCGGCTTGACCAGCGCGCCTTCGGGCTGCATCACCCACACCGCGCTGCGTCCGTCATGCTCAAAGACCGCCGACGCCGGCACCAGCAAGGCCCCGGCCGCCGCCTGGACGTCCGGCAGCACCACGTTGGCGGTCATCCCCAGCTGCACCGCCGGGCTCGGATCGACGATGCTCACCCGCACCGCGTAGGTACGGGTTGCCGCGTCGGCGCTCGGCGCAATCTCCCGGACCTTGCCGCGCAGGGCTGCATCGGGCTGGGACCACAGGCGGATCTCCACGTCCTTCGCGGCGCGCAGTGCGGACAAACGACCTTCCGGCACGGCGATCAGCACCTCCCGCTCGCCGTCGCGGGCCAGCTTCATGACGACCGCGGAATCCTTCACCACCTGCCCGACTTCGGCGCTGAGCGCGGTGATCACCCCGGCCTGATCGGCCACCAGGGTCGTGTAGCCACGCTGGTTGCCGGCCACGCTGGCCTGGGCGCTGGCCTGGGCGACGCGCGCCTCGGCCGACTTGAAGGTGGACTCCTTGGCATCCAGCACGCTGCGGCTGACGAAGTTCTTGCCAACCAGGTCCCGGTAGCGCTCGACCTCGGCCTTCGCAAAGGCATATTCGTTCTGCGCCGCCGCCAGCTGGGCGCGGGCCGCTTCGGCGTTGAGGCCGGCATCGGTCGGATCCAGCCGCGCCAGCACCTGACCGGGCTTCACCGCCGACCCCACGTCCACGCGGCGTTCGACGATCTTGCCGGTGATGCGGAAAGCCAGGTCCGACTCGTAGCGCGCCCGCACCTCGCCGGCATACAGCGCACCGGCGGCCACTGGCGCCAGGGCCAGCTTGTGGACCATCACCGGACGCGGCGCCTCGGCCACCGGCGCCGGCTTCGAACAGGCGGCCAGCACCGCCACGGCAAGGAAACTCAGGGCCAGATTGCGCGTCATCGTGCGGACTCCTCG
Source organism: Zoogloea sp. JDB1 (assembly GCF_056724025.1). Classification (NCBI taxonomy): domain Bacteria; kingdom Pseudomonadati; phylum Pseudomonadota; class Betaproteobacteria; order Rhodocyclales; family Zoogloeaceae; genus Zoogloea; species Zoogloea sp. JDB1. The sequence goes on along the minus strand of NZ_CM161496.1, from coordinate 1,804,050 downwards.
CGGGGCGCGACCAGCAGGCCGCGGAAGATCATGTCGAAATAGGTGTCGAAATAACCGTCGGGCACCAGGCTCGGCGCCTCGCAGCCCACCACGCAACTGGCCATCGAGTTTTTCCAGATCGACAGCATCAGCAGTGGGAAGAACACCAGCTGGCGCAAGGTCGGCACATCCAGCGGGCGGAACACGCCACGCGCGATGCCGATGTCGATGGCGCTGCCGAGCAGGGCCATCCAGCGCACGATCACGGCCTCATGGTGATAGCGGGCAATCTCGGGGAAATTGCCAGCCTCGGCGATGATCAGCTTGGAAATGCCCCCCAGCTCGGTCTGGCCGAACTTTTCCCACCAATCGAGCAGGATCTCCCGCAACAAACGCTCCGGGTCGTCCTTGAGGGTTTCCAGCTTGGCTTCCAGCTCATTGAAAAGGGGCACCACCCCCTCTTCGATGACCGCCTTGAAGAGCGCTTCCTTGCTGTCGAAATACAGGTACAGCGTGCCCTTGGAGACGCCGGCGCGGGCCGCCACCTCATCCAGGCGCGTCGCCGCGAAACCTTTTTCGATGAACAGGGACAGCGCCGCGGCGGCGAGTTCGGATGGGCGGGCTTCCTTGCGGCGCTGGCGACGGGCGGGTTCAGTGGAGCTCATGGCGTTGAATTACTGACTGACTAGTCAGTAATCTAGCCAAAACGCCCTGCCGAGTAAAGTACGAATGCAAGTGACCGGCGCACGCCAACTCAGGTGCGCGGGTCGACGGCACGCGCGCGCCTTACTCCGCGGCCTCGCCGCGGTACTTTTTGAGCTTGTACCAGAGGGTCCGCTCGCTGATCCCGAGCTGCGCCGCCGCGCGGGTCTTGTTGCCGTCGCAACGGCCGAGGGTTGCCTCGATCATGCGCTTCTCGAGGGCCTCCACCACCTCGTTCATCGGGCCTTCCGGCACGTCACTGTCGGCATGGCCGGTGACCGACGGAACGAGCGGCGGCGTATCGAAGACGAAATGCACCTGCCGCAGGGTGCCGCCGCCAGCCAGCACCAGTGCCCGCTCGACCATGTTCTCCAGCTCGCGCACGTTGCCGGGCCAGGCGTAGGCAGCCAGATGTTCATAAAGCCCGGGCTCGGCCAGCGGCGCGGCACCGCTGCGTCCGTGCTTGGCGGCGAAATGGGCGACCAGACCGGGAATGTCCTCCTTGCGCTCACGCAGCGGCGGCAAGGCAATGGCGAACACGTTGAGGCGATAGAACAAGTCCTCCCGCAGCCGTCCGTCGGCGATCGCCTGCCGCGGATCCCGGTTGGTGGCGGCGATCATGCGCAGGTCGAGGTTGATCGTCCGGTTGGAGCCGAGGCGTTCCAGCGTTCCCTCCTGCAGCACCCTCAACAGCTTGGCCTGCAGGGCCATCGGCATCTCGGTAAGTTCGTCGAGGAACAGCGTGCCGCCATCGGCCAGCTCGAACTTGCCGACCCGTTCCTTCACCGCGCCGGTGAAGGCCCCCTTCTCGTGGCCGAACAGCTCGCTCTCCAGCATCTCGGCGGGAATCGCCGCGCAATTGATCGGCACGAAAAGCCGCTCGGCCCGCGGCGACGCGGCATGGATCGCCCGTGCGGCGAGCTCCTTGCCGGTGCCGGTTTCGCCGGTGATCATCACCGTCGCCTTGCTCGGCGCCACCTGGCGGATCTGCTGATAAACGGCCTGCATCGGCGCGCTGGTGCCGACGAAGCCTTCCCAGCCACGGTTCAGCTCTTCGCGCAGGAAGGCGTTCTGGCGGCTCATCCGGGCCGAGCCGAGAACCCGCTCGATGGCCAGCTCCAGCGCCTCCAGGTCGAAGGGCCGCAGCAGGTAGTCGCTGGCCCCGCGCTTCATCGCATCCACCGCCGACTCCACCGTGCCGTGGGCGGTGATGACGATTACCGGCACCGCCAGCCCTTCCTCGCGCAGGCGCGACAGCAGCGTAATGCCGTCCATGTGCGGCATACGCATGTCGGTGATGATCAGGTCGAGGGGGTTCTGGCGGGCCAGCTCCAGCGCTTCCAGACCATCGCCGGCGGAAAAGACCGTGTGCCCCATCTGGCGCAGCATGATCTCCAGCACACGGCGCATGTGGGGTTCGTCGTCGGCGACGAGGATGTAACTCGGGTTCATGAGCTATGCGGCCCCGCATGGCGGGGCAGACGAAGGGTGAACAAGGCGCCGCCGAGGGGGCTCTGCCCCGCCACGATGGTGCCGCCATGGGCCTGGACGATCTGCTGCACGATGGCGAGGCCGAGACCTACCCCGCCTTCCCGGCGGAAGAAGAAGGCCTCGAAGATGCGCTCGCGCTCCTCCGGCACGATACCCGGCCCGTCGTCGCCGATGCCGATCTCAAGCGCGTCACCGAGATCCATACTGAAGGCCTTGACGGTGCCACCTTCCGGCAGGATCTGCAGCGCGTTGAGGATCAGATTGAGGAAGACCTGGCTCATCTGCTCCACGTCCAGCTCGGCAAGCGGATCCGTCGCGTCGAGGGCTTCGGCGAACAGCACCTGTTTCTTGGCCGCCTGCCCGGCAAGCAGCGCGAAACAGCGGCGGATCAGCCCATGCACGTCGGTCGGCACGAACACCGGCGCACGCGGCCGGGCGCTGTCGAGCATGGTCGACACCAGCCGGTTGAGCCTCTCGGTCTCGCTGTCGATGAAGCCGGTCATCTCCCGCCCTTCCGGCGACAGGCCCGGCTCCCGCCGCAGCATCTGCGCCGACGAACGGATGATGCCGAGCGGCGTGCGCACCTCGTGGGCGATCACCGAGGCCATCTCACCGACCATCGCCAGCTTGGAGGCCCGCACCAGGTTGCGCTGGGATTCGTCGATGTGGCCGACCATTTCCACAAAAGCCGCCGACAACTCGCCTACCTCGCCGGCCCCACCGGGCGGCGCGCCGGCCAGACGGCCATCGCGCCGGTAGCGGCGGGTGAACTCGGTCAGCGCAACGATGGGCCGGGCGATCGCCCCGCTGACCCACACCGCCAGCAGCAAGGTCGCCCCCACCAGCGCCCCGAGCAACAGCAGCGCGATCGCCACCATGCGGTGGATCGGCGCCAACGCCTCGTCGAGGGGCTGGATCACCAGCGTGCGCCAGCCCAGACCTTCAAAACCGCCAAAGGCCGCAGCCCGGCCGACGCCGACCGCCACCGTCGCCCCATAGGCCGGCGTCGCATCGAGCACGTAGGCACCGGCCGCAGTCGAGATGCGGGACCACCCGTTCGTCGGCCCGGGGTCGGCCGACAGACCATCGCGCAGACGGCGGGATGCCGCAATCAGGCGACCACCACCATCGATGATGGCCAGCGTGCGGCCATCGCCGGCGGCCCGGTCAAGCATCGCATCCACCTGTTGCCAGTCGAACTCCAGACGCAACTCGCCAAGGGGCGCATCGTCGAAGCGGGACAGGACGGGCGCGCTGATCGACAGGCTGGCCGCCGGCCCCACTGCCCCTGGAGCCGGCAGGCTGAGCGCCAGCGGCGTGCCGGAAAGGCTCACTTTCCGGTCAGATCGATCATGCTTGATCACCTGGCCTAAAGCGGCTGGCCGACTACTGGCGACGATCCGCCCTGCAGTGTCCAACGCCGACAGATCCCGATACACCCCGCCATAACCTTCCTGCAGACGGGCGAGGAACGCGGACAGGCGGCGATCCACGTCCTGCACCTGCAGATCCTGCATGACCTCCAGGCGACTCCAGATCGCGGCGTTCTGCAGGCGCTCGAACAGCACCTTGTCCAGGTCGGCGGCAATCGCCCCCGCCTGGCTGGCCAAGCTCTGCTCGATCTCGGCCTGCAAGGCCTGGCGCGCCTTGACAAACGCCAGGCCGGCCAGAAGTATGGCGGGCGCCAGGGCCACCACGACGAAGGCCTTGAGCAGGGTGCTGCGGATCGTTACCGGTCTGGGCACGTTATCAACGGAGAACCGCATCGGGACATGGACTGCCGAGTATACGAAAAAGCGCGGGCCTGCCTGTGCGTCCTGCTGCCGGCCCTGCTTCTGCTGAACACTCAGGCCCGGGCCGACGACGGCGATGAAGCACCGACGCCGATCCGCCTCGGCAACTACGAACTGGGGCGAGGCCTGCCCCTCGGCGACAGCGGCTTCACCGTCGGAGGCTACGCCACTGCACGCTACGACGACGTGCGCGGCCGCGATCCGCGCCTCACCGCAGACCACCTGAGCCTGATGCTGTGGTGGGAAGGCGGCGGGCGCCTCAAGTTCTTCTCGGAGACCGACTTCGAGGAAAGCCTGGCCACCAGGCGAACCGGCCCGGATGAAGAGCGCTTCCTGGCCCTCGAGCGTTTCTACTTCGACTACACCGTTAACGACACCGCCACCGTACGCGTCGGCAAGTTCCTGACCCCGATCGGGCGCTGGAACCCGATCCACGCCGACCCGCTGGTGTGGACCACGTCCCGCCCGATGGTGACCCACGCGGTCTTCCCCGGCTACGCCACCGGTGTGATGCTGCAGGGCACGACCGAAATCGGCGAGCGGGAGATGGACTACTCGGTCTATGTTTCGTCCGGCACCGAACTGCGCCGCAAGCCCGCTGAAGACCCCTTCACCGAAGCCCGCGGCGTGCACTTCAACCTGCCGGTCAGCAACAAGCTGCAGGTCGGCCTGTCCCTCGTCGATTTCGAGCAGGATCAAACCCGCGGCGAGCGCAAACGCCTGGCCGGCATGGATTTCCTATGGACCCACAATCGCTGGGAGATCTCCGGCGAAGGCATCTACCGCGGCTCCAGCGCCGGCGCGCCGCATACCGAGAAAGGCGGCTTCGTGCAGGTGGTGGCGCCGCTGCGAGGCCGCCTCTACGCCGTCGGCCGCGTCGAGCAGATGCGCCTCGACGGCACCGACCATCCGGCCCGCAACTGGGTCGCCGGCCTCAATTACCGCTACGACCGGGCCCTGTCCCTGAAGGCCGAGGTCATTGGCGGCAGCCACTTGCCCGACGGCACACCGGAAGGCCTGCTGGCCTCCATCAGCGTGCTGTTCTGAACCCGCTGATGCCCTTCGCTCCCATCCTGCGCCGCTGCTTCGCCGCGTGCCTCGTACCACTGCTGCTCGGTGCCGCCGGCCTGGCCGACGCCGCCGAGCTGTCCGGCATCGCGGTGATCGTCGCACCCGGCTACACGGTCCGCGACCTGGACAAGCACGAGCTGGCCCTGATCTACAAGCGCAAGAAACGCCTGTGGCCAGACGGCCGCCGGATCGCGCCGGTCAACCTGCCGGCCGGCCAGAACATCCGGAAGGCCTTCTCCGTCGCCATCCTGGGCCGTACGCCGGAGGAAATGGACGACTACTGGCGGGACCAGTACTTCCATGGCGAGCTGCCACCCTTCGTCGCCAGCTCCGAGGAGGCCGTGATCCGCCTCGTCGCCACCACGCCGGGCGCCATCGGCTACGTACCGGTCTGCCTCGCCGACAAGCGGGTGAACGTGGTGCTGACGATAGACGACGGCCTGCCCTGCCCACGCTGAGGCCTGCAATCCCCGTCTACCGTTTTTGCAGTACTGCAAGTTCTTGCAGTACTGCCGCACGGTCCTTACACCACCTTAGCGACCAATTTTTCCATATTACGTCAATCACTTAAGTCCACTTCACGGCATGTGGCACCCCTCTTGCGATAGCGACTGCAAAGCCGGCGAGTACGTCGGCCCCATCGCCATCGAAGGGAGTCGCCGTGTCGGCACTGCAAATTCCGTTCAGAACCCCGCTTGCCGGCTCGCAGCCGGCCGGCCCCCAACTCTTCCCACCCTTCGATCAGGCCGCGAGTGACCATCCAGCCCTTACCCGGAACGATGCTCCGCGCCTGATCGAACACAGCGGCGACGGCCGGCAGGCCGCCGAAACCATGATCAGCAGCCGTTTCGCCGCCGCCTATGAAGCACGGATCGGCCATTTCATGCCGCGTCTGTTCAGCCTGCAGGCACCGTCCGGCCAGCCGGTCGGCGTCTGCGGCCTGCGGGAAGCCGCCGGGCAGCCGCTGTTTCTCGAACGCTATCTGGCGCAACCGATCGAGCAGGCCATCGCCGCGGCCATCGGACAGACGGTGGAGCGCCACAGCATCGTCGAGGTCGGCCAACTGGCCGGGCGCGGCGCGGGCACTTTCCGCGCCCTGATCCTGCGCATCACGGAACGCCTGCATGAAGAAGGCCACCGCTGGGTGGTGTTCACCGGCACCACGGCCCTGCGCAACGCCTTCGCCCGCCTGGGCCTGGCGCCGCGGGAACTGGCCCTGGCCAATCCGGCCTGCCTATCCGCCGCCGAAAAGGCCGATTGGGGCAGCTACTATCAGCACGGCCCGCGGGTGATGTTCGGCGACATCCACGAGGGCTTCGCGGCCATCGCCACGGGCCAGCACCAGGGTGGCAAAGCATGAGCGGCCCCAGCTCCATCATCGCCGCCCTCAACCGCCACGCGGCAACGAAGCCCGAGGCCCCTGCACTGGAAGGCGCACAGCACAAACTCGATTACGCCTCACTCGCCGAAGCGGTCTCGACATTGGCCGAGATCCTGCAAGCCCTGCGCCCGCGCGTCGTCGGACTGCTCGCCGACAATGGCCCCGACTGGGCGGTGGCGGATCTGGCCTGCCTCGCCGCCGGTATTCCGCTCGTCCCGCTACCGACCTTCTTCACGCCGGCCCAGCACGCCCACGCGGCCAGCCAGGCGGGCATCGACCTGCTGCTGAGCGACCGCCCGGAGGCCCTGAGCACGCTCGCCCGCCGGGGCGCGCCGCGCCTGCTGTACGGCAGCCTGTACATTCGCCGGCTCGACTCGGCACCGGCGAATCTGCCCCCCGGTACGCTCAAGATCACTTTCACGTCCGGCACCACTGGTACGCCGAAGGGCGTCTGCCTGGGGCGCGAGGCCATCGAAAGCGTGGCCACCAGCCTGCAGCAAGCCAGCGCGGCCCGACCGGACGACCGCCACGTGGCCCTGCTGCCCCTGGCGACGCTGCTGGAGAACATCGGCGGACTGTACGTTCCGCTGCTGGCCGGCGCGACGACCCGTTTGCTGCCCGGCGAACAGGTCGGCCTGAACGGCAGCGCCGGCGTCGATCCGGCCCGCCTGCTGGCGGCCCTCAACGCCGCCCGCGCCACCTCGACCATCCTCGTACCACAACTGCTGCTGGCCCTCGTCGCGGCGATCCGCACCGGCGCGGCGCACCCGCCCACGCTGCGCTATGCCGCCGTCGGCGGTGCCCCGGTCTCGCCGCGCCTGCTGGAAGCCGCCATCGCGCTGGGTTTGCCGGTCTTCGAGGGCTACGGCCTGTCGGAATGCGCGTCGGTGGTCGCCGTCAATCGCCCTGGCGACAACCGGCCGGGTTGCGTCGGGCGCCCCCTCGCCCATGTGACGCTGGCGATCGGCCCCGGCGGCGCCATCCATGTCGGCGGTACCGGCTTCCTCGGCTATCTGGGCGAAGAGCCGCGCCACGACGAATGGGTCGACACCGGGGACGTCGGCCATCTGGACGCCGACGGCCGGCTGCACATCACCGGCCGCCGCAAGAACATGTTCATCACCGCCTTCGGCCGCAACGTAGCGCCGGAGTGGGTCGAGCGGGAACTACTGCTGCAGGCGCCGATCGCCCAGGCCGCCGTATTCGGCGAGGGCCGCAGCAGCAACGTCGCGGTAATCGTGCCCCGCGGCAGGGCCAGCCAAGCCGACATCGATGCGGCCATCGCCGCCGCCAACCGGGATCTGCCCGATTACGCCCGCATCGGCGCGTGGCTCCGCGCCACCGCGCCTTTCAGCCCCGACAACGGGCAGCTCACCACCAACGGCCGTCCGCGCCGCGAAGCGATCACCGCCGCGTATGCCGACGCCCTCGCCGAACCCCATCCGTCCGATACATCGAAAGAGCCCCATGGACTGCTTTGCTGAACTGGAACAGGCGACCCGCGACGAACGCGCCCGCCTGCTGTCCGCCCCCATCATCGCCGACGCCTTCGGCGGACGTGTCGGCCGCGCCCAATACCTGGCCTTCCTGACCCAGGCCTACCACCACGTGCGCCACACCGTGCCGCTTCTGATGAGCTGCGGCGGCCGCCTGCCGGCCCGCCTGGAATGGCTGCGCGACGCCGTAGCCCACTACATTGGAGAGGAGCTGGGCCACCAGGAGTGGATCCTCAACGACATCGCCGCTGCCGGTGGCGACGCGGAAGCGGTCCGCCATGGCCAGCCTGCCTTCGAGACCGAGCTGATGGTCGCCTACGCCTACGACACCGTGCAGCGCGGCAATCCAGTCGGCTTCTTCGGCATGGTCTATGTACTGGAGAGCACCAGCGTCACGCTGGCCAGCCAGCTCGCCAGCACCCTCGGCCCCACCCTTGACCTGCCACCCCGCGCCTTCAGCTACCTGAGCAGCCACGGCAGCCTGGACATCAGCCACATGGAGCACTTCCGCGCGCTGGTGAACCGCCTCGACGATCCTGCCGACAAGGCCGCCCTGATCCACGCCGCCAGCCGCTTCTTCCGCCTGTACGGCGACCTCATCCGCAGCCTGCCCACCGGAGACGCCGCATGAAAGACAAGACCATCCTGATCACCGGCGCCAGCGGCGGTATCGGCCGCGCCCTCGCCCGCAGTTTCGCCAGTGCCGGCGCCCGTGTCGTGCTGCTCGGCCGCCAGTCCAGGCCGTTGATCGAGCTCGTCGCCACCCTGCGCGCCGAAGGCCATGAAGCGCGCCTCGTCATCGCCGACCTGCTCACTACGCCACCAGCGGACGTCGCCCGCAAGGCCATCAACGCCTTCGGCAGCCTCGACGGGGTCATCAACTGCGCCGGCGTACAGCACTTCGGGTTGAGCGCCGACCAGTCGACCGCCGCCACCGCCGAAACCTTCGCGGTAAATACGGTGGCACCGATCCAGCTGATTCAGGCCCTGCTACCACACCTGCAGGGCCGGCCTGAAGCCCATGTCGTCAATGTCGGCTCCATCTTCGGCTCCATCGCCTTCCCGTGCTTCGCCACCTACTCGGCCAGCAAGTTCGCGCTGCGCGGCTACTCGGAGGCGCTGCGACGGGAGCTGGCCGGCGGACCGGTACAGGTGCATTACGTGGCGCCCCGATATACCCGCACTGCGATCAACAGTGAAGCCGTCGCCCGCATGGCCGATGCGCTGGGCACGCACCAGGACAGCCCCGAGGCCGTCGCCGAGCAGGTCCTCGCCGCCGTGCTGCACAAGGCCGCTGACACCTACCTGGGCTGGCCGGAGAAGCTCTTCGTCCGCCTCAACGCCATCCTGCCGCGCCTGGTGGACCGGGCGCTGATCCGCCAGGGGCGCCAGATGCGCCCCTTCGCCCGCCGCCATCTGGCCGAATCCAACTAGGAGCCCCCCATGAAGAAACCCCTCGCCGCCCTGCTGCTCGCCCTGCTGTCCGCCACCGCCCTGGCCGATGACGGCAAGCTCGAACCTTCCGTGGCCGACATCGCCCACCGCTGGGCCCGCATCAACTACCAGGCGCCGGCCAAGGAACATGAAAAGGCCTTCAAGGAACTTGCCGAGCAAGCCGACAAGCTGGTCGTCGCCGAACCGGGCAAGCCCCAGCCGATGGTCTGGGAGGCCATCGTGCTGGCCAGCTACGCCAAGGCCAACGGCGGCCTCGGCGCGCTGTCCGCCGCCAAGCAAGCCCGCGACCTGCTGCTGGCCGCCGAGAAGATCGACCCGCAGACCCTCCACGGCTCGGTCTACACCAGCCTCGGCAGCCTGTACGCCAAGGTGCCGGGCTGGCCGATCGGCTTCGGCGACAAGAACCGGGCCCGCCAATACCTGGAAACAGCACTGAAGATGAATCCGAAGGGCATCGATGCCCACTACTTCTACGCCGACTACCTGGCCGACAAGGGCGACTACGCTGGCGCCGTCGAGCACCTGCAGCAAGCCCTCACCGCCCCGCCACGCCCCGGCCGCGAAGATGCGGATGCCGGTCGCCACAAGGACGTGCAGGCCCTGCTCGACGAGATCCGCAGCAAGCACGCCGACAAGCTGGCTGCAAAATGAACACCCTGGCCGAAGCGGCTTCCGCCCCGCCCTGGCGCAGCCGCCTGGTGGATTACGCTCTCTGCGCACTGACCGCCGCCTGCGGCGTGGCCGGCTACGACTGGCTGTACCGGGAAATCCTGGCCATGTGCTTCTGACGCCAGTGCGCCATCAGCCGGCCTGCGGCCGGCGGCGCAGCAGCGGCAAGGCTCCCAGCAAGGCCAGCGCCGCGCACACGGCACCAGCCAGGAAGGTTGCGCGGGAGCCGAAGGCATCCCAAAGGCCGCCGGCAATCACGCTGGCGGCCAGCAGCGCGACACCGCCCACCAGGTTGAAGACACCGAAGGCCGTGCCCCGCAACTCAGCCGGCGCCGCATCGGCCACCAGCGTCGCCAGCAAGCCCTGGGTCATGCCCATGTGCAGCCCCCATAGCACCAGGCCCAGCGCGAAGCCGGGCAGGCCGTCGACCACGCCCAGCGCCAGATCGGCGAGCACCAGAACGGCCAGGCCCAACGTCAGCAGCGTACCCCGGTGACAACGGTCGGCGAGCACGCCGATCGGGTAGCAGGACAGGAAATACACCACATTCATTACCACCAGCACCGCTGGCACGTAAACCAGCGCCACACCAACCTCCTGCGCGCGCAGGACGAGAAAAGCCTCGCTGAAACGAGCCAGCGTGAACACGGCAGAGAGCGCCACGATGCCCCAATAGAAAGCTGGCAGTCGCGCCAGCTCGACCCCCGACAGGGGCATCCGCGGATTGCGCACCTGAGCCGGACGCGGCGCATCGTGCACGGCCAGCAGGATCACCGCAAAGGACGCGAAAGCCGGGGCAACCGCGAACCAGAACACCCGCGGAATGTTATCGGCGGTCAGCCCCATCAGGCCGATCGCCAGCAACGGGCCGATGAAGCCGCCGGCGGTGTCGAGGGACTGGCGCAGGCCAAAAGCCGCCCCACGCAGCTCCAGCGGCGCCAGATCGGCGATCAGCGCGTCCCGCGGCGCACCGCGGATGCCCTTGCCAATGCGGTCTACGAAACGGGCCGCCACCACCCAGCCCAACGTCCCGGCCAGCGGGAACACCGGCTTGGTGAAGGCCGCCAGGCCGTAGCCAAGCGTTACCAGCAGCTTGCGCCGCCCGAGCCAGTCGGACAACGCCCCCGAAAACACCTTGGTGATTGCCGCGGTCGCCTCGGCAATGCCTTCGATGATGCCAACGGAGAGCATCGAGGCGCCCATCACCGACACCAGATAGACCGGCAACAGCGCGTGGATCATCTCGGACGAGATGTCCATCAGCATCGACACCAGCCCCAGCGCCCAGATGCCGCGCGGAATCCGTCCCGCCACGGCGCCGAATGTCATCGCCGCCTTGTCGCCGCCTTCCATGCGAACACCCTTTATCCAGTCCGACCGCCAGCACCTTGCCTCATCCCAAGTGCTGACGTCCAGCCCCATACCCCCCAGACGGGAACCTCTGAAAACAGCAGCAGCATCGCCACGCTCCCCAGGCATCCAAGCCACCACGGCACCCATTTTGAGCATTTCAATTTTCCCACCTTATGCAGTGACTTCCTTCCTCCGCAAGCCTTCACCCTTTCTGTATATTCCGAACAGTTTTCAACTTGGGCCATGGCGCCACCCGTCCCCGGCTAAGCCCTATCCCGGAAGCATCCACAGTGAACAAGAATGTCTCGATGATCCTGCTGATCGTCACCTGCTTCATCCTGTTCCTGATGGGGAGTCTGGTCGCGTCGCGGGACACCATCTGGCATCAAACCGAAGATCGGGCAACGACCCTCGCCCGCATGATCGAACAGCACGCCTCCGGCAACATCGATAGGGTCGACGACATGCTGCAGAGCATCGCGGAGCGCGTTACAACCACCGATCTAGGCAATGCCCGGCAACTCCCGGCCAGCCGCCGGGATGAGCTGACCGCCCTGCTCGTCGCCCACCAGCACCGCACCAATGGCGTGGTCTCCATCTCCCTGACTGACGCGGCCGGCCACGTCTACGTCAACTCGGTCGGCAGCCCGCCCGGCAGCACGCTCGAGGACCGGGACTATTTTCTTGAATTGAAGAACAGTGGCCGGCATCAACCGGTAGTGTCCGGAGCGATCAAGGGCCGCGTATCGAAAAAATGGGGTGTCCAGATCGCCCGCCGCCTCGACTTGCCGGACGGCAGCTTCGGCGGCATGGTGGTGGCCAACTTCGGGCTGGCGGAAGGCTTTCTCGATTACTACTCCACCCTCGGTCTGTCACCGCGTACACGCATCAGCGTAGTGGATGGGATCGGCCGCATCATCGTCCGCCAGCCGACGGTCGAAAACGCCGTCGGACAAGCTCGCACCACCCCGGTGGTTGTCAATGCGATTCGCAGCGGGAGTACTGACGGTCTGGAGATCGGCATCTCACCGATCGACGGCATCGAGCGCATGAACGCTTACCGCAAAGCGGTCCGCTACCCCCTCTACGTGGTAGTTGGCATTCCCACCGACGAAGCCTTTGCCGAATGGAACCGGGGGCTGCTCCTGAGCCTGCTGGGAGGGGCGGTACTGGTCACCCTTGGCCTGCTGGTGGCCCGGGCCATGCATCACCAGAGCCAGGCCGACGCGCTGCTCACGGAACGCACACGGCAGCTCGAGGACAGCAATCGCCGCCTTGCCGAGCGCTCCACCGAGCTGCTTGCCGCCCGGGATGCCGCCGAACAGGCCAGCCAGGCCAAGAGTGCCTTCCTGGCCAACATGAGCCATGAGATCCGCACCCCGATGAATGCCATCATCGGCGCCAGCCATCTTCTGAAGACGGGGAACCCACGACCGGACCAGCAGGACTGGATCACACACATTTCCACCGCCGCGGCCCACCTGCTCGCCCTCATCAACGACATCCTCGACCTGTCCAAGATCGAGGCCGGCAAACTCCAGCTGGAGACGGTCGGTTTCCGGACCGCGACAGTCGTCCAGCAGGCCGTCGAGATGATCGCCACCCGAGCCCGGGCCAAAGGCTTGCGCATCGGCGTGGACATCGCCGCACTACCACCCGTCATGCTCGGCGACGCCACCCGCATCGGCCAGATCCTGGTCAACTACCTGGGCAACGCGGTGAAGTTTACCGAGCGCGGGCACATAGCGCTGCGTGGTTTCGTCACGGCAGAGCATCCAGACGGCTGGACGGTACGCTTCGAAGTCAGCGACACCGGCATCGGCCTGGACTCCACTCAGCAGGCCCGCCTGTTCGAGGCTTTCGAGCAGGCCGACTCAGCCACCACGCGCAAGTTCGGTGGCACCGGACTGGGACTTGCGATCACCCGCCACCTGGCCTGCCTGATGAATGGTAACGTCGGCGTTGAGGGCAGCCCCGGCCACGGCTCTACCTTCTGGGTCACGCTGCGCCTGGCACGCACTGACGACTTTCTCCCCGGCGACGCCGCCCCCCATGCTGCTGACCCGGGCATTGCCCCTCGTCTGGCCACCGAGTGCGGTGGCTGCCGCATCCTGCTGGCCGAAGACATGGAAGCCAATCAGCAGGTCGCCCTGGCCCTGCTCGCCCAGGCAGGCCTCAGCGCCGACCTCGCCCGCACCGGCAACGAAGCTGTCTCGATGGCCACCGCACAGCCCTACGACCTGATCCTGATGGACATGCAGATGCCCGAACTGGACGGCGTCGAGGCCACCCGGGCAATCCGCGCCCTTCCTGGCTACACACAGATCCCCATCCTGGCGATGACTGCCAACGCCTTTGCCGAAGACCGCCAGACCTGCCTGAATACCGGCATGAACGACCACATCGCCAAGCCGGTCAATCCCGAAGCGCTGTACGCCACGCTGCTGGCCTGGCTACCTGCCAAACCACGTATCGAGACAGACAGCGTGCAAGCTTTGGCGAATACGACGCCAAAGCTTGCCGCGGCCCCGCTGACCGCCCTGGCCGATATCCCGGAGCTGGACATCCCTGCCGGCCTGCGCAACACGGGTGGCAAGCCGGCGGCCTACCGGACCCTGTTGCAGAGTTTCCGGCGAAGCCTCCCCCAAGAACGCATGCACCTGCGCCAAGCCCTCGACGAACAGGACAATATTGCACTTTCCCGCCGCGCCCATGCCCTCCGGGGCACAGCCGCAACTCTCGGCCTGACGGGAATTGCCGACGCTTGCCTGGCGCTCGAAGGCGTCCTTGCGCCCCCTCTTTCTGCCCCAGGCTTGGCTGGCCACTGGCAATTGCTCGATGAAGCCTTGCTACGCTTCGAGACCTGCTCACAACATCTGGCAACCTAGAGACACCGACAGCCCCGTGATGCCGTTGGCAACTATCGGCAAGAGGGCATTTTTTCGCAAATAGGTAGCGTCGAGTCGGCTAAACTTGGCGCCCCGACTGATCGTATATTCGCCGGTAATTCCCTTGTCCGCTCGTAGAACTATCGCCTTCCCGCTTTTCGATCACCACGCAGCAGGTGTGGCTTTTTCGATGATCGTCACGCGTCTGCTGGCGCCAAAGGCAACAGGCCTGTTTTCGATGGCAGTAGCGGTACCGGCCTTCCTCAGTACTGCCCGCGATCTGGGCGCAGAAGAATACCCGCACCGGAAAAAGGAACCGTCTACAGTTCGCCCTGCAAAGGCGCTTCGACCGGACCTGCGCAGGCCCCACCGGCTGCGCCCCTGGCCCTTTCGCGACACACTCATTTCTGCATTGACTCAATGCACTACGCTATCCCGCGAGGCATCCCGTGCGTGACCTGCTGCTGGTCCTGATCCTGCTTTGGGCCCTCCCCAAAGCGGTAAAACATACCTACGTGGCGGTCAATCTGTGGTCCTGGATAAGCCTCATGAATCCGCATCGCCTATCGTACGGCTTCGCCTTCGATATGCCGTTTGCAGCCATCGCCGCTGCGGCTGCCTTGATTTCGCTGGCCGTCACCAAAGATACACTCGCAATACCCAAAGAACGCCCGGTCATCTTTCTGGCCCTGTTCATCACCTGGATGTTCGTCACTACAGCAACAGCGATCTATCCTGAGGATTCAATCGTTCAACTCAAGAAGGTCCTCAAGATCCAGATAATGACTGTTGTTGCACTGGCAGCCTTGCACGAACGCCGACACATCCAGCTATTCCTGTGGATCAACGTGCTCTCGATCGGTTTCTTTGGGCTGAAAGGGGGATTCTTTACCGTTCTCACGGGTGGCGGAGCGCGTGTCTGGGGCCCGCCAGGGAGCTTTATCGAAGATAACAATGAGCTCGGCACCGCGCTCATCATGACTATCCCGCTGATGAACTACCTACGCCTGGTTTCGCCGCAGAAGTGGGTCAAGCGAGGCTTGCTCACACTGACGCTACTGTCAGCGGCAGCTGCATTGGGCACTCAATCCCGTGGAGCCCTCCTGGCAATCGCAGCGATGGGATTCGTGCTATGGCTACGCTCTGAACGTAAGGCACTCACGGGCATTTCAATCGCCCTGGTCGGCACACTGCTCATCAGCTTCATGCCCTCCACCTGGGAGTCCCGGATGAGTACCATCCAGGACTATCAGAACGATGGGTCGGCCATGGGGCGTATCAATGCGTGGCATCTGGCCGTCAATATCGCCAACCATCGTCTCACCGGTGCTGGTTTTGAAGCGTATACGCCTGAGACTTTCGCTTGGTACGCCCCCAACCCCGTCGACATCCATGTCGCCCATAGCATCTATTTTTCGGTCCTGGCCGAACACGGCTACATTGGCTTGTTCCTTTTCCTCGGCGTATGGATGAGCTCGCTGGGCATTGCAAGCCGCATCCGGAAGGAAACCAGACATGATCCTGAATTACTCTGGCTATTCCATCTGGCCGGGATGTGCCAGGTCTCCCTCATTGGATATGCGGTGGGCGGCGCCTTCTTGAGCCTGGCCTACTTCGACCTTCCGTACAACATCATGGTGATTCTCGTCACCTCATGGCGCTGGCTGAAGACTCACCGGAAGGAAGCCGAGAGTAAAGAACTGGCCGGCAGGGCTCAAATTGCATGATCCATTGGCCATGCGCCCCCCCGATCAACGCAACACCACCATGGATGCCCTGAACAGGGCCACCGGGAGCCGCCTGCAGGGCCAGCACTGAGTCCACGCAGGCGCAGCCAGGTACTGAGCGACGCTGGCTGCTCACACACAAGAGCCAATCAAACAGCAATCACCACAAAAGCCACGGGCCAGCCCCACAGGGGCTGGCCCGCACATCCGCATCACCACCGGGAGACACGCCCCGTGCGCCAGCGGCGCCGCAGACATGGATCAGCGCGACTCCTTGATCAGGCGACTGCGTACGGACTGGATCGGCCGTGCGTTCATCGGGTACAGACGCGAGAAGATCGCGATCTGTTCGGCCGCGATCGGCTGGGGCTGCTTCATGACCATCCACAGCACGCCCTCGCTGCACGGCGGCGTGGTCAACGACCCCATGTAAGTGTAGTAGCTACGGTTTTCCGGCAGGAACTGGTTCAGATCGATGCTGACCCCTTCCGGCGAATAGTCGGCATTCTTTTCAAGCGGCAGGTTGTTCCACAAGGTCTGAATCAACGCATTCGCCTTGCCGCGCTCCAGCAGCACTGCGACCACCGCCAGCCGGCCGTCCAGGTCCTTGTGCACCAGATGCACCACCATGTCGAAACCGCGCCCATTGACCCGCTCTTCCGACGGCCGATGAAAATGGAACTGGACGAGGTCGTAGACACGCCCCATCACCGACATTGTGTTGCCCTGGCCAAGGTTAACTTGGATGGTGTGGCCATTGTCCACGATGCGGAAGTTGGACGGATGGTAATCAAACTGGATGGGCTCCAGATCCACCTTGATGCCTTCGCGGATATCGATCGGCGACTGCCGCTCGCCACTGCCGCACAGCTGCCACTCGGGCTTGAGGGAACCCCAGTTCGGTGGGCCGTTGTCCCCCTCATAACTCCAGTGGATCTCGTGGTGTGCCAGCGCGACGGGGCGCGGAGACTCGGCATACTGCACCGGAGCCCGTGCGACGCGCGGCCGTGGGCGCGGCGCCGGAATGTAGACCGGCACCCGTTGCACCTCCGGTGGCGGTGCCTCGGCACGCACTGGTTTTTCGGCCGCCTCGCCCTTGGGGGCCGCAGGCTTCTCGATGAAATTCTTCTTGATCGGCAGCGTGATCTCGTCCGCATGCTCACCCTTGCCCTCAGCGACCTGAGTCGTCACGGGTTTCTCGGCCCCTTTGGTTGGCCGATAGTCTGCCGACCGTAGTTCAGGCTTGCCGGCCTGGGCAGTCTGGGCAGCCCTGGACGCAGTCTTGGCGAGTCGGGAAATATCAGCCACCCCGCCTGCGGGCTTGCAGACATCGCGCCACAGCCGCTCGTCCACGCTGCCCGGCGCGACCGGCATGTCCTTCTCGACCTTGACCTTCTCGTCCTTGATGACCATCGCGTCGGCGTCCAAATAGACGCGCTTGACGGTGGCAAAGGTCTGGTTGCGGCAGTCGTAGCGATTCAGCGCCTTCACCGACGCATAGCCTGCCGCAACAGCCTCCGCGTCGGACAGCACAATCCGCCCCCACGCCACCTTGGTGCCGGGGTCGGATTGCAGGATGCTGGCGCGGTCGAGTTCAATGGTCCGCTTCTTGTCGGACGCGACAGTCTGCCAGTCGGCCGCCAGGGCGGACGTCATGCCGGCGAAAGCCAGCAGGGCTACAGCAAGGGGTCGCATGCGTTGGCGCATGGTTGCGTCTCCGGGAAATATGCGTGGCCACTGGATGGCCAATTGCTACCTATTTCGGCCGTAACAACCCAAACCTTTAGGCATGGCGCCATTCCCGTCGAATTCCGTCCCTGCAGCCCACTGCCCCCAACGCTGCGGTATCGACAGAAAATCCCGCCAAATCTTGCGTTTACCTATGGCTTCCAGTACTTTGCCGTCACAAACGTTAGGGGTGCCGTGGCGCTTGATCGCCCGGCTGAGAATTACCCTCCGAACCTGATCCGGGTCGTGCCGGCGTAGGGAAACGTGGCTCCTGCCGCCTTTCCCTCTTCCGGCGGCCCTCCCCCAAAGGAGCCTCCATGAACGCCACCGACAAATTCCTCGCCTCGTCCGCCCACGTGGACGAAGCGGCCGTTGCGCCGCTGCCCAATTCCCGCAAGATCCACGTCGAAGGCAGCCGCCCGGACATCCAGGTGCCGATGCGCGAAGTCTCCCAGGCCGACACGCCCACGGGTTTTGGTGGGGAGAAGAACCCGCCGATCTTCGTCTACGACTGTTCCGGCCCCTACACCGACCCGACCGCCCGCATCGACATCCGCTCCGGCCTGCCGGCCCTGCGCCAGGGCTGGATCGAGGAACGCGGCGACACCGAAGTGCTCGCCGACCTGTCCTCCGAGTTCGGCCGCGCCCGCGCCTTGGATTCCAAACTCGATGAGCTGCGCTTCCCCGGCCTGCACAGGAAGCCGCGCCGCGCACTGCCCGGCAAGAACGTCTCCCAGATGCACTACGCCCGCCAGGGGATCATCACGCCGGAGATGGAGTTCGTCGCCATCCGCGAGAACGTCAACCGTCAGGCCTACATCGACAGCCTGCGCGCCACCGGCCCGCAGGGCGAGAAGATGGCCGCACTGCTGACCCGCCAGCACAAGGGCCAGGACTTCGGCGCCAGCATCCCCGGCGAGATCTCCCCCGAGTTCGTGCGTTCCGAAGTCGCCCGCGGCCGCGCCATCATCCCCAACAACATCAACCACCCCGAGTCCGAGCCGATGATCATCGGCCGCAACTTCCTGGTGAAGATCAACGCCAACATCGGCAACTCGGCGCTCGGCTCCTCCATCAACGAGGAAGTGGACAAAATGACCTGGGCTACCCGCTGGGGCGGCGACACGGTGATGGACCTGTCCACCGGCAAGAACATCCACGAAACCCGCGAGTGGATCATCCGCAATTCGCCCGTGCCGATCGGCACCGTGCCCATCTACCAGGCCCTCGAGAAGGTGGACGGCAAGGCCGAGGAGCTGACCTGGGAGATCTTCCGCGACACGCTGATCGAACAGGCCGAGCAGGGCGTCGACTACTTCACGATCCACGCCGGCGTGCTGCTGCGCTACATCCCGATGACCGCCAACCGCATGACCGGCATCGTCAGCCGCGGCGGCTCGATCATGGCCAAGTGGTGTCTGGCCCACCACAAGGAGAGCTTCCTCTACACGAACTTCGAGGAAATCTGCGAGATCATGAAGGCCTACGACGTGGCCTTCAGTCTCGGCGACGGCCTGCGCCCCGGTTCCATCTACGACGCCAACGACGCGGCACAGCTGGGCGAGCTGGAAACCCTCGGCGAGCTGACCGACATCGCCTGGAAGCACGACGTGCAGACCATCATCGAAGGCCCGGGCCACGTGCCGATGCACCTGATCAAGGAGAACATGGACCTGCAGCTGAAGCACTGCAAGGAAGCCCCGTTCTACACCCTTGGCCCGCTGACCACCGACATCGCCCCCGGCTACGACCACATCACCAGCGGCATCGGCGCCGCGATGATCGGCTGGTACGGCACCGCCATGCTGTGCTACGTGACCCCCAAGGAGCACCTGGGCCTGCCGGACAAGAACGATGTGAAGGAAGGCATCATCACCTACAAGCTGGCCGCCCACGCCGCCGACCTCGCCAAGGGCCACCCGGGCGCGCAGATCCGCGACAACGCACTGTCCAAGGCCCGTTACGAGTTCCGCTGGGACGACCAGTTCAACCTGGGCCTGGACCCGGACAAGGCCAAGAGCTTCCACGACGAGACCCTGCCGAAGGAGTCCGCCAAGGTGGCCCACTTCTGCTCCATGTGCGGCCCGCACTTCTGCTCGATGAAGATCACCCAGGACGTGCGCGACTTCGCGGCGAAGCAGGGTATCGGCGAAGAGGAAGCGCTCAGCAAGGGCATGGAGACCAAGGCCGTCGAGTTCGTGAAGAGCGGCGCGGAGATCTACCAGAAGGTCTGATCCATCCGGAAACGGCCTGAGCAGGGCCTGACCCGCGCCAGCCAAGCGAGGGTCAGGCCCTCATTCCATCCCGGCGGTGTAGCATCCGCGCATACCTTTTCTCCGGACACCTTCGATGAACCTGGAAAAAGTCATTTTCGGCTTCTTCATCGTCTTTGCCGCCACGCTGAACTTCGGTTTCTTCATCGGCGAACTCGACAACCCGGTTCACCACGACATCTACGAGCTATTCGCGGCGATCGTCGTCAACCTGATCGCCACGGTGCTCAAGTTCGGCGACCGGACGCAGATCGGCGCCGTGCACCTGGCGACCAGCCTAGTGGCAGACCTGCAGTTGCTGGCCGCTGCGATGGTGTGGGGCTACGCGACCCATGTGGCCGGCACGGGAGTCACCGCCGCCAGCATGTCGAGCATCGTCTCCCTGTCCGGCGGAGCACTGTTCGCCAACGTGATATCGGTGATCATCCTCATCGCCGAAACGATCATGCAACGGCGCTGACCCAAGTGCTGGACCGCACACCCGCCAGCACGATCTTCTTGGTCCTGCGCCGCCTGCGGGCGCCGCTGCTGACCCTGATCGTGATCTTCGCGGTGTCGGTCCTCGGGCTGACGCTGGTTCCTGGCCCACCCGACGCGCAGGGCGTACCGCAGCGGATGAGCTTCTTCCACGCCACCTATTTCCTCAGCTACACCGCCACGACGATCGGCTTCGGGGAGATCCCCTACGCCTTCTCGGAACAGCAACGGCTGTGGGTGACCGTCTGCATCTACCTGTCGGTCATCGGCTGGGCCTACACCCTCGGCACCGTGTTCGCGATGCTGCAGGACAAGAACTTCCTCAACGCCCTGGCGGTGCAGCGCTTCGCACGCCAGGTGCGGCGCCTGCGAGAGGCCTTCTTCCTGGTCTGCGGCTATGGCGAAACCGGCCACCTGATCTGCCAGGCCCTCGACGAGATGGGCTACCGGGCGGTCGTCATCGATAACGATGAAGGCAAGATCGCCGACCTGGAGCTACAGAGCTACTCCGCCGACATGCCGGCCCTGTGCGCCGACGCCGGCGTACCGGACACCCTGATCTTCGCCGGCCTCACCAAGCCCCAGTGCCGCGGCGTCATTGCGCTGACCGATCACGACCCGACCAACCTGGCGATCGCCATCGCCGCGCGCCTGCTGGCCCCGTCCGTCCCCGCCCTGTGCCGGGCCGAGCACGCAGACACCGCGGCCAACATGGCGTCCTTCGGCACTCGCCACATCATCAACCCCTTCGAGAAGTTCGGCGAGTACATGGCCCTGGCCCTGCGCTCCCCGTCCGCCTACCACCTGCTGCTGTGGCTGACCGGCCTGCCCGGCACCACGGTGACGCGCCACCGGGAACCGCCGCGGGGCAAATGGGTGTTGTGCGGCTATGGCAGTTTCGGCAAGGTCATGGCGACCACCCTCGAGAAGGCCGACCTACCGCTGACGATCATCGACAAGAAGGTCTTCGTCGATCCGCCGCGCGTCGGCGTGAAGGGCGACGGCGCCTGCGGCGACGCGCTGGGCAACGCCGGCATCGGCGACGCTGTCGGCATCGTGGCGGCCACCGGCAACGACATCGACAACCTGTCCATCGTCGTCACCGCCCGCACGCTGAACCCCGGCCTGTTTACGGTGCTGCGCCAGAACCAGGTTGCCAACCGGACCTTGTTCAATGCCGTGGGCGCGGATTTCTCGGTCGTCCCCAGCGAGATCGTCGCCCATGAATGCCTCGCCACGCTGACGACCCCCTTGCTGTCCCTGTTCCTCGATGCCGTCAGGCAGGCCGGCGATGCGTGGGCAAGCTCCGTACTCGAACAGCTCACCGGCAAACTCGGCTGGACCGTACCCGCAGTGTGGAGCGTGAAGCTGAACCTCGCCCAAGCCCCCGCGCTGCACCGCCTGCTGATGCATGGCGGCACGGCCCCCAGCCTCGCCGACGTCCTCAAGGCGCCGCTTACCGACCGTCCGGATCTGGGCTGCATCCCCCTGCTGCTGGCCCGGGACGGCCAGCCCCCGCAGTTGCTGCCGGACCTCGACCAGACCTTGCAGCCCGGTGATCATCTGCTGTTCGCCGGCCGCGAAAGTGCACGCAAGGAACTTGGCCTCACACTGTTCAACGAGCACAGCCTACGCTTCGTGCTGACCGGACGGGACAGCCCCGGCGGCCTGATCTGGGAATGGCTGGCCAGGCGACGTCGCCCGGATTCCGCGGAGACACGCTAGAATGCCGGCAGATAGCACAACAGCATTTTCCGCATGAGAACTACCCCAATCCTCCCGCCGAGATTGTCGCGCGCGACTTTCGTTCTGTCGCTGATCGTCATCTTCACCATGGCGATGATCCCGCTGCCCGAGGCACTCAACGCCTTCTCCTTCCAGGACAAGCTGGAGCACTGCTCCGCCTTCCTGGTGCTGATGCTGCTCGGCTGGAGCGGCTGGCCCAGCCGTCTGTGGTCCATTGCCATCGGCCTGCTGCTGTATGGCGTGCTCATCGAACTGGCCCAGCACTTCTTCACGCTTAACCGGGTGGGTGATCCGTGGGATGTGGTCGCCGACTCCAGCGGGCTGGTCATCGGCGCAGGACTGATCCGCCTGCGCGGCCATCGCGACACCTCCATGGCCTGATCATGCCTCCACGCAAACCTACAGCACCACAGATCCAGCACTACGAACAGGTTCCGCCTTATCTAACCAAGGACGGCTCCGAGATCCGGGAACTGATGCACCCCGCGGTCCACGGCAACGCGGCCCAGAGTCTGGCCGAGGCCACGGTACCGGTCGGCACACGGACGCTGCTGCACCGCCATCACCTGACTGAAGAGCTCTACCACATCACCGCCGGCAGCGGCCTGATGACCCTCGGCGACCATCAGTTCCCGGTAATAGTAGGCGACACGATCTGCATCCCGCCCGGCACGCCCCACCGCATCGAAGCCAACGGCGACGACGCGCTGCGCATCCTGTGCTGCTGCTCGCCAGCCTATACCCACGACGACACGGAAATTCTCGAGGACTGACCAGCGCCAGCGGGATTCATCGACTCGGCGAACCAGCTGCACGCCGCGGTCAGCTCAGCTATTCCGTCAGGCCGGCAGACTTGAACAGATCGATGGTCGCGTTTTCGGTCAGGGTCTGCGTTGCATCGGCACAGTCGACGGATGCCATCCTGCCTTGCGGCAGACGCACGAGGATCGACGTCTGCCCCTTCAGATCCTCACTGATCGCATAGTGGTAGGCTCCGCGCTCGAACTCCAGGTTCGCCCCATGGGCCAACAGCCCAAACCTGAAATGGCCGCGCGGGTGGATCAGCCCGCCAGGAAAGCGGAACTCCAGCCTCGACGGCCGGCCGGCCCGGTACTGGAGATAGCTGTCCTGCGCCCCCAGATTCGTGGATGCACACAGGGAGTAGTACTTCGTGCCGGCGCGGCAAGACCAGACCGCTCTCTCGCCCCCACGGCACAGATTGCCTGCGTCCGCGATGACGCCAGCACTCCACGCCACGGCTGCGACACCCAACAGGAAGGACAGCATGCGCATCGTTGAAAAACTCCGGATGAGGACCAGGCCCCGTGTCGCGGCATCTTATCAAGCGCATGCCATACCGCCACATCCTCTGCCACCGGACGTCCTCTCGATGGGGATACTTGCGCGGACGAGGCCAGCGCCATTCCAGCCGCGCGCTTGCAAAGACGAGACCGCGGGCTATAACGGAGAGGCGCTACGCCACCTGCATCGATAGCCCGGCCCCTTTGCCACTTGTCCCACGCTTCAACGGCAGCCCCACGGAGAATGAGCATGCTGACCGCCGACACGCTGAAGAAGGTCTTTCCCCTCTGCCCCAATCCCGATGCCTGGGCCGCAGCGCTCGCCCCAGCACTGTCCAAATACGAGATCAACACCCGCGACCGCATCTGCAGCTTCCTTGCCCAGACCGGACACGAGTCGGGGCAGTTCCGGAACCTCGTCGAATCACTGAACTACAGTGCAGCAAGACTGGTGAAGGTCTGGCCCAAGCGCTTCCCCACCCTCGACGCCGCGACTCCTTATGCGCAAAACGAGCAGAAACTGGGCAACTTCGTCTATGCCAACCGGCTCGGCAATGGTGACGTGAACAGCGGCGACGGCTTCCACTACCGTGGCCGGGGCCTCATCCAACTCACCGGCCGGAGCAACTACGCTGCGGCAGGCAAGGCCATCGGTGCCGATCTGGTCGGTAATCCGGAATTCCTTCAACAACCCGTGTATGCCGTGCTCAGTGCCGCCTGGTTCTGGCAGAGCCACGGGCTCAACGCCCTCGCCGACGACAAGACGGACGATGACGACCTGGAGGACTTCCGGGAGATCACCCGCCGCATCAACGGCGGCTTCGTCGGCGTCCAGGAACGGTTCACGCTCTACAAGCAGATCGAAGCACTCTTGTGAGTGCACACATGCAGGGGGACACCTGAAAGACGCTCCGGGGCTGTCTATAGTGGGCTTACAGGCCTTGCACAGCGCATTGGCGCACCGCGCCTTTCCACAAGGCCCCAGGCCCGCTTCCGGAGGAGTGCATCATGGCTGCTGCAGACTTCGGCTTCCTGCGCATCAAGGTCATCGCATTGGCCGTCACCGACAAACACCGCGCTCACCGCTTCTACAGCGAGACTTTGGGCCTCGAACCGGCTTACGAAGGCACGCAGAAGGTCGGCTATTTCCTCGGCACGACGATCCTGATGCTCAAATCCGGCTGGTACGGCGCCCCCACTGACCAGCCCAACCCCCGCATCACCATCGCCACGGCCCACGCGCCAGATACCGCCGCCGCCCTGACCGCCCGCGGCGTCCGCATCTCCGACCCGGTCCAGACCTACGACGATGGCTTCAATGTCGGCAGCTTCCTCGACAGCGAAGGAAACAAACTGTGGTTCTGCTCACAGGCCGTGACTAACGAGACAGGCAAGACGTCGATTGAAGGCTCGATCTTCCGGCAGAAACGCACCTCCTCGCCATTCGTCGAGCTCAGAAAGGGCTGCTGCGCGCCAACGATCTGAGCGCGATCGACGTGCCACGCATCGTCCTGACTCGCCTTAAGATGGTGCAGATGTCCGAAGAAGTCTACGCCAGCGGAATTGAGGAGCATCTTCACGATGGCGTGACGCTGTGCACCACGAGCGTGGCCAAGACGGTGGCCGACGACTGCTTCAAGCACCACAACAAGATCGGTCCGGACGTAGCGCTGGAAGCCCTGAAGGACGCGCGGGCCAGCAGCAAGGCATCGGTGGATGAAATCTGGCGCTTCGCCAAAATCTGCCGTGTTGCCAACGTGATGCGCCCCTACCTGGAGAGCATCGCAACTTGTTGACAGGCGCACATCGTGCGACGATTTTGCGATGAGCATGAAAGACGCTCCGATTTCCTACGACGCCGACCGCCGCGACGGTTGCGTGAAGCGGCTGCTCGACCGATTCACAGTTGTGCGAATATGCAGCGGGGAACGGCTTTGTGCTGGTTTCGAAGGATGATGACTTCCAGGCACTCGTCGCTGCGCGCGGGCATAGACCGAAGCTCATCCGACTTGCCCTGGGCAACGTCACCAATGATCAAGTGCTAACTGTACTGCTGGGTGTCGTCGATCGATCCTAAGGCAGCCCTACCAGACGCCGATTAACGCCGAACTTTACAATTTGGCTCGAACAACATATCCGAAACTGAGCAAGGGGAATGCACGCTCGACGACGCGTATCGATTTCTCGACGCCCTGCACGAACAACTTTCTGGCCCCTTGAGAACCAAGGATCATCTCGGTCGCAAAGAAATGGTAAGGAATGATGGTCCAGTCGGCGAACTGCGCCCGCATGCACAGGGTGTTCAAGATCTTGAAACTGAAATTGTGAATATGATCATGGTGCTGGACTTCGCGACCCACGGCCCCCATCAGCGTGTTGGCAAAGCACGCTCCATTCGGCGTCGAAAACAGAAATTCCTTACCTTCGAATACTGACTTAACATTCCTGAAGAATGTCAGTGGCGATTCGATATGCTCGATAAATTCGCCTGCGACGATAACATCGAACGGCTCGCCATGAAGGATGCGCGGGTCAATATTTATCCCATCACCCCTGTAGATCATGGAACGATCGCTTGTGCGCAGGCCAGCGTCTGGAATTTTGCTGGAATTATCGACGCCAACGACTCTTCTCGCGACCTTCGCGAGTCGGCCGTGCAGCCAATAGTCGGTGTCTCGCTTCTGCAGCGCGGTCTCATCGAAGCATCCGACGTCCAACACCACTTTGTCGCGACATCGCGATTCAATGAATTCCAACCGGTCCACCGGTCGGCCGACCGACAGCTTCTCCAGCGTTTCATATCGAATCATGTATCCCAAGTGATCACCCCGATCGCACAGCCGCAGCGTCCTTAAAGCCCTAATGGCCTGACTCCGGCCGACCCGACTTGCAATTATCTGCGGAGCACAAGGGCCAACAGAGTGCTAATCAGTCGAGAATAAAGTCCGACAGAGCAGAGCACAAGGGCCAACGGAGTGCCAAGCAGGCAAGGATAAAGCCCGACAGAGAAATGGTCGGGTACTCCTGGCGCACGAACTCGCTGAACGTTGGCATGCCCTTCACGCGGTCACGGTCTTCCAGCGGATCCCCACCGCGATCGACGATGGCGCGCATCTCCAGCGCGAGCCTGCCAACATCCAGTAGCAGATTGACATGGTCGTCTCGTGCGTCAAGTTGGGCAACAATCCCGCGCTAGGCAACAACGCTCGCCGCAACTACTTGCTCAGCGTCCACGCGGATTCTGCGAGACCTGGAGGAGATAGGCAGGCTACCGCCCAGCCAGGATTTGAGGGATTTTTTTGCGAAGGAACTTGCCAAGTTGGACGGAAACGAAGCCCTTCACGGCCAAGCTGGCACCTAGCCCTGCGAACGCGTCCTCTCCGCTCTGCCACGGCAGACCCGACAATCTCTCGGGCCGCGGACTTTTGCTTACGTGAACGCAAAAACGCCGACCACATGGATCGGCGTTTTTACTTGAATTACTTGGTGGCCAGTCGCGGAATCGAACCACGGACACGCGGATTTTCAAGGCATAAACGCCTTTTATCCTCAGCGCAACCCAACGCAACAAAACGATTAATCAAGCACTTAGGCGCACCCGACCGCAGTTAAGCGCAACCAATCACGGACGGCCCCGACAGAAAAATATCAGAAACAGCCAGTGGCTGAAGCATAGCATGCACCCGACCTGGGGCAATGACCCTTCTGTACAACAAGGCTCTCGCCGGCCAAAAATCCCCCTTGAACGGACGTTGCCTATACACCTGCATTCAAACCCCACTAAGGAATGCAGCATGCCTAAAGCACGCCCCCGCAACGACAGCGCCTCCATCACTCCTGTGCCAACCCGGCCCCCCCAGGTTGCGGAGTTACTCGACAAGGCGAGCTTGTGCAAACGTCTCAACATTTCACCCCGCACCATCGAGAATATGGTGAAAGCCGGCACTTTCCCGCCTCCCGTTCGCGTGGGCAAGTACGTCTACTGGAGCGAAGTTGCAGTTTGCACCTGGCAGCGCCGACTGTTTGCGGCTCAAGAAGCTTGGAGCATGTACTGAGAAATTTTCGAAAAAATAAAGTATGAATCGCTATACGGTACTCACTTATCTTTTCGGAGTACCGCATGCCGCTTCATCCGCTCGACCTGACCTGGGCGCTCACGGCGCCCTTGCCACCTCTCGATTTCATTCTTCCCGGCCTGTTGCCTGGAAGCTTTGGTCTCATCGTAGCCCCAGGCGCGACGGGTAAATCCCAGCTTGCTTTGGATATAGCTGCATCCCTGGCCCTCGGGCGGGCGGTGGCCAGCGGGCTCTTCCCTGCGGTTCAACCGAGTAAGGTCGTTTTCCTGGCTGGAGAAGAATCCGACCGCCTGCTTGCTGAGCGCATCCGTACTCTGCTTCGACTTGACGAACAGGGTGACCCCAGCCTTTACGACAACCTCGTGCTCCTGCCGATGGCCGGCGAGTCCTGCACCTTACTCAACGGCGGCCGACCGACCGCGCTTTACGACGAACTCCGGACCATGGCCCAAGGAGCGCGACTCGTCATCATCGACCCGCTGCGCCGCATGCACGGCGGCGATGAGAACAACAGCTCAGATATGACTCGGTTCGTCGTCGCCATGGAACAACTTGCCAAGGGGACAGGCGCAGCCGTGGTCGGCCTGCACCACGCCAACCGGGCGTCCGCCGCGGATACCTCATCCCAGAACGCCGCGCGTGGCTCCAGCGCCTTGGTCGATGGTGCCCGGTGGCAGCTCAATCTCTCGAGGATGGACGAAAAGACCGCCGACCAGCACATGATTTCCGAAGCCGAGCGCCCGAACTACGTCGCCCTCGATTTCGCCAAAACGAACTATCTGCCGCCTCGCCCCCGCTGCTGGCTCAAGCGTGGCCCCGCTGGCCGGTTCTCACTCGTGCAACTGCCGATGTCAGCGCCCAAGGGCCGGGCAGTCGGCGGGGCACGGCTACTTTCCACCTAAATAGGAGAGCCCCGGCCTGCGCATGAGGACAACCATCGGGGATTTTGCAGCATCAGGACACATTTGAAGTAACGCACCGCCGGGGCGCAAGCCCCGATGGATACATCCACAATCTTCCAAGCCCGGCTTCCACACCGGCCCTACTGTTCCGACGACCTGAGTCACGGCCTGATTGTCCGTCCGGCTGCTACTGCTCTGCGGCACCGGCACCTGCAGCCGAACGCGCCGCTTGAAACAGCCTGGCTGGTCTTCGACCTTGACTACCCCGGCGCTGCCTTCGCCTGGGAGAAAAGTAACTTGCCGTCGCCCACGCTGACCGTCAGCAACCCGGAGAACGGCCATGCACATCTGTTCTACGGTCTTACGACTCCGGTTGGGATGAGCGATGCCGCGCGAGACGCCCCCATCCGCTATGCGGCGGCAGTCCAAGCGGCCTTCCTCGTGAAGCTCTGCGCCGACCCCGGCTACGCTGGCCTCATCGCCAAGAACCCGTTTCACGATGCCTGGCGGGCGCTTTGGGTTCAGCACCTCTACGACCTTGGGGAACTGGCCGATTACGTCAATCTGCCCAAACACCGACCACAGCGTGAGGCGCTGGGGCTCGGCCGCAACTGCATGTTGTTCGACGAACTTCGCGCCTGGGCCTATCAGTGGGTGCGCCAGTACAAGCGGAACGATGCTAAAGCAGAGCAGTGGCTTCGGGCCGTCGTCGGCCAGGCTGAGCGGCTCAACGCCTTCCCTGTGCCGCTGGCCTTCAACGAAGTGAAGGCTATTGCCAAGAGTATCGCTCGGTGGACCTGGCGGAACTTCAGCGATGCGGCGTTCTCTGCCGTCCAGTCTGCGCGCGGCAAGCTCGGCGGCCGTCCTGCCAGCACGACCCTCAACGGCGCCCCGTGGGAGGAGCAAGGTATCAGCCGCGCGACGTACTATCGTCGCCAGAGCGGACTACTTGTGCCTGAAGGCAAGGAGCAGTGAGACAAAAGCCATATCAGATAACAGCGCCCACCCGCCCAGAGCGGTGGGGTGCGCCTTCGACCCCATAAAAAAACAAGAGGGGGCCGGCGACGCGTCCCCCTTGCCTCACGGTTTGATTTTTACCGTGATGAAAAAATAACGTGCAGAGCGGTGCCGACCCAAGCCGCTCCCCATGCCCTTGACTATGAAAACGATATGTCCTCGAATCTGTATAGCGACGTTTCAAAGGATACGAGCGCATCGATGTGATTTTTTTTCCAACCTGCCGCTGCCAGGTCCCGGCACAGCTTTTCCCGAAAAGCCTTGGTGCAGACGAACAGCACCTTTCCCCACCGGAATCCGTCGCTCAGTAGCTCTGGACCCGACGGACGGAATGCGTCGCGGCTGACCGAGCCTAGCCATTGCAACAGATGCGCGTAGTCCTTCGCGTTTTTGCGGCTACGCTCGACCTCAACCCACCAGACCTGACTATTGCCGCGCACGAGCACATCGGGCCTCTTGCCCGCGATACCTGGCTCGCCACCCAGCCAGAGCCCTTGAGCAATCTCGCGCTCAGTGGCTACCCGAAAGCCCTCGATGATGGCGCCGACGGCAATCTCGTTCGCGATGCAACGATGCCTGTAATGGGCGGTGCTGAACGTGCGCATTAGGTCCTTGCCCGTCGCTGCCGCTACGCCGATTTGCTGGAGCGCTCGGGCACCCGCTTCGGCTAGCGCATAAATCACACTCCCATCCGGCGCCCGGCAGCTCAACACCTGGCGCTTCTCGCGCAGTCGGCGCAAGGTGCGCTGTGCCATACGCAGGCCGGCCGCCGTTGGCTCCGCAGGCTTCAGGCTTGGCACCCCGGCGGGGCTCCGTGCCCACCGCTGCCACACCAGGGCAGCCAGGTCGCGGGTGCGCAGCCAGCCGAAGCGGTGCAAGGCACGCATGACATTCAACTCATTTTCACGGGCTAACGCCCGTCCATCCTTGGTCTTCACGGGTTATCTCTCCTGTGTCGTGATAACCCGTATAGCGACGACTCCCCCATTCGTTTGCCGCTACGACGCGGGATGAACGGGAGAGACGAACGGCCGCCTTGCGGCCGAGGGGCACCATAGCCTTTCCTTCCCTGAACGGTCAGCCGTCTATTTGTGCGGCTGGACGCCTCCCATGCCCCCAAAAGGCAAGGGGCGCCCCACACCTTCCGCAGCCCGCTTCGCGCGCTACGAAAGGCGCGGGAAACCCGCTCAACCCTCGTCGCTGGACGCGCCGCGGGCTCCGGCCGGGCCTACGGTCTGTGCTGCGTTTGACTCGACCGGGTTTCCCGCGCCTCCGGCTTGGGCGCCGGGGCTACGCCCCCCACGGCGTCACCAGCACCCTTGGGGGCGCTTCGTACTCGGCGACGGTCTGCGACCTGCCGGGCCGTGCCTTGCGGCTCCCCCCGCCTCTCATCGAACGTGCTGGGACACGTTGCGATTCGAGGGGCTGCGGTCAGTGATGACCTTGCCCCACCTCCAGCCTTTCGGCTCGATGTGGCTCCCCTCCGTCACACGCCTCTCGGCCAGTGACTGCGCGCCGTTACCGGCTTGCCAGACCCACACGGACAGGCACTTGCCTGACCGTGCCTCGGGCCTGTCGTGCCCACTGTATTGCCGCCGGTCTGAGTTCGCCGACCTATGCCGACCATGCCCATGGTTCGGCGAATGGCCAGGGGTAAAACGAGCATGACGGCACCCGGTCCCTAGCGGGCTGCGGCTTTGTCATGCCCCTAGCCATTCGCCTATTCCCCATGGGCGCCTTGGTCGTCGGCGACGAACTCAGAAAACACGGCGGGCAAGACGAGTTCCCCGAATCAACGCCAGGCCCCAAATCAGAAGCCAGAGCCGGCTCGGAATCTTGAAATCCGGTCAGATAGAAAGGACAAGCCCTTGAAAATCAAAACCACACCGCCTGCCAACCTGGTCACGATGCCCCTGTCCGAATGGCAGAAAATCCACCCCGATTTCAAGGGAATCTACAACGGCCAGCACTGTGTGCTACGGATGACGGTGCGGGGTACTTGTCTTGTGCCGGTACAAATCATCGGGAAGCGCAAATGATGGAAACGACTTGGGGAGAAATCGTTTATGGCTACAGCCGGGCGCAAGCCCTGGCTGACGGCACCTTGATTGACGTATCCAACGTGGCGCGTGAGGCCGGTTTTAGCTGCCCGGTGGCAATCACCGCTGCGGCTTGGGCGGATTGCGTGGCGTGGTCGGATGCAGATAGCCAGCGGCAAGTCTGCCAGGATGAGTCGGGCAGGCTATGGGACGTGATATGGATGGCCCGCTGTGCCGCTCAAAACGGTCAAGGCGAGCGCGTACTGTTTGCCTTATATCGCGTGCCGCGCGGTGGTCGCGGTCAGGCTCCACGTCAAACGCGACTGGCGATGGCTATTGGCCCCGGCGACCGGGGCGAGGCAGTCATTACCTTGATGCTGCCCGACGAAGATTAAACAACCCGGTCCGCCCAGATGGCGGGCCCCTTCAGAGATAGGAGGAAGCATGAGTTTCTGGACTTATTGGTTCGGGTGCGGCAAGGCTGATGAACCGACAACGCCGATGCCGACTGGCCCGGCCGTCAATCCTGCGACTGGATTGCCGATGGTTGGCGATGACCAAGGCAGTGTCGATATCGCGGGCAATCCGTGGGGCACCGATTTAACCGAGCCGTCTGGCGGCGGGATTGGTGACGGACTCGGCGGCTTTCCCGGCGAGTTCTAAAAAGTTGCATTCGCTGCGCCAAGAATTTTGGCGGGGTGCCTATACGTCTCATGAAACGTCACATGAAACGGAGACACCATGAACAATCTCGAAACTAATATCAGTCCTCTTGCCATGATGGGGGAAGAGCCGGACGACTTGGATAGCGCGGCACGCCAGCTTGGCCTGGAACGCATTCAGGCCTGGGGAGTGAAAAAACCTGCAAAAGGCGGCGCAAATCGCAGCAAACGCGCCCGGGAAAAGGCCGCCACCCTGGGCGTCAAGCAGTTGAGCGTATCCCTGCCGGAGGAAGTTCACCCCTTGGTCAAAAACATGGCGGCACGCTTGAAAGCGGGAGAAACAATCGAATCGGCCGCCGTTGCATTGGTGCCGGGCATGCGTCCTTCACTGGGTACGCTACCAAGGTGGCGCCGGCTGCTATTGCGCTGGCTGCTACCCGCCGCGATATGGGATTTCTACTCAACCTAAGCCGCCTACAGCGTTCCTTAATATGTCGCGGGGCGTTGCTGTGACCGACTCCGCAACGCCTCATACAACTGCGCCGGCCCCAGCAATGTCTCTTTCAGCCCTTCCCGCACCCGCTCTGACCCGAGCGCCTGGGTGCTCATCGTCGTGTGGGCCTCGAAAGCCTCCATGATGGCGTTCATCAGCGCGTCGGCCAGGTCCGGCGAGTTGGCGAACTGCTCCTTGCTGTTGGTGGCCGCCTGCTGAACCAGGATTTCGTTCTCCAGCAGCTTGCCCTTCAGCACGCCATTTACGTAGACCAGTTGGTCGGTGTCCGACAACTCACCCTCGAAGAGGCCATTTACCTTTTCGATGATTTCGGCGAGGTAAGCCTTTTCCTTCTCCTGGACACTGCCACTGCCGGTCTCCGCCATCGGCGGGAGTTTCGGCGTGTCGCCTGCTGAGAGGTTCAGCGACTGCTGACCCTTGTTCTTCAGCGTGTGGTGGGTCAGCACGACCTTGGAGAGGTCCACCGTGTCCCGCTCACGGCCGAAGTCGAGCAGGGGAATCAAGCGCTTGTAGAAGATGAAACGCTTTTCAATGTCCGTGTTGCCATAGTCGAAAATCTGCGACAGGAAGGCATACAGACGTGTGAAGGCGCCCATGTCGCCCTTGAAGAGGACGAGCACGTCCATCGCGTCCTTCGCCGTCTGAGCAGCTGCTGTGTCCTTGCCCGCCTCGGCGGCCGCCTTCTGGGCCTGGAGTGCCTTGTAGCGCTTCAGCAGCCGGTCGGCCACCGGGGCAAGCGCGGCGCTGAGCTGAGCTTGGGTGCCCTTCGGGTTCGTCTCCACCTCGGCCACCCGGTCCACCTCAAAGCTGTCGTAAAAGCCTGCGGCATCAAGCTTGGCACGGAGGTCGAAGACCAGATTCGGGTCGGTGTTCGCTTCGAGCTGGGCGGTCTCGTAGTACGTCTTGAAGGCGGCCAGCACCTCTTCGGCGTCATTCACGAAGTCGAGGATGTAGGTCGTGTCCTTGCCCGGATGGGCGCGGTTCAGGCGCGACAGGGTCTGCACCGCCTGGATACCCGCGAGGAGCTTATCGACGTACATCCCGCACAGCAGGGGCTGGTCAAAGCCGGTCTGAAACTTGTTGGCCACCAGCAGCAGGTGATAGTCGGGTGCCTTGAAGGCTTCCCGGATGTCGCCCTTCAGGCCGGGATTGAGCGCCTTGCTGTGCTCGCTGACGGGCTCCGGGTAGCTCTCCGGGTCATCGATTTCTCCGGAGAACGCCACCAGCACGCCAAGGGGGTAGTTCCGCTTCTGGATGTAGCCGGTGATGGCTTTCTGCCAGCGCACCGCTTCCTTGCGGCTGCTCACCACAATCATCGCCTTGGCCTTGCCATCCAGGAGCTGTTGGACGTTCTCGCGGAAGTGCTCCACCACCACCTGAACCTTCTGGGCGATGTTGTAGGGGTGCAGGCGCACCCACTGCATGATGCCTTTCAGCGCCTCGGATTTCTCCACGGCCTTCTCGTCGTACTCCTTGCCGTTGTTGGCGAGCTTGAAGGCGAGCTTGTAAGTCGTGTAGTTCTTCAGTACGTCGAGGATGAAACCCTCCTCGATGGCCTGGCGCATCGAATACACGTGGAAAGGCTGCGGCAGGCCGTCGGCATCCTTGCGACCGAAGAGTTCCAGCGTCTTCTGCTTGGGTGTCGCGGTGAAGGCGATGTAGGTCAGTCCCTTGTCCTGGGATGCCTTGGCGGACATCTGGGCTGCAAGTACTGTTTCTGTGTCGATTTCGCCGCCGTCCTGGAGTTCAGCCAGTTCCTCGGCTGACAGCACCTGTCTGAGCCTGGCCGCCGCCTCGCCGGTCTGGGAACTGTGGGCCTCGTCCGCGATGACCGCGAAGCGCTTGCCCTCGGTCGCCGCTAATTCCTGCACTGCCTTCAGCGCGAAGGGGAAGGTCTGGATGGTGCAAACGATGACTTTCTTGCCGTCCTTGAGCGCCTGGGAGAGCTGGGCACTCTTGCTGCCGTGCTCGTCGCTGATGGTCGCCACCACGCCCGTGGTGCGCTGGAAGTCGAAAATGGCCTCCTGGAGCTGGGCATCGAGCACATTACGGTCGGACACCACCAGCACGCTGTCGAACAGCTTGTTGTGCTGGGCATCGTGCAGGTCGGCGAGGAAGTGGGCTGTCCAGGCAATCGAGTTGGTCTTGCCGGAGCCGGCGGAATGCTGAATCAGGTAACGCTCGCCAGCGCCATGCTCCAGCACATCGGCAACGAGTTTGCGGGTGGCGTCGAGCTGGTGGTAGCGGGGGAAGATGATGCTGGATAGCTGCTTCTTGTCGTTGCGCTTGCCGATGAGGTAGCGGCCGAGGATTTCGAGCCAACTCTCCCTCTGCCACACCTCCTGCCACAGGTACCAGGTGGCAAAGCCGAAGGGGTTGGGCGGGTTGCCAGCTCCGCCGCCGTTACCACGGTTGAAGGGCAGGAAGGTGGTCGCCGTACCGGCGAGCCGGGTGCTCATCCTCACCTCGGACTGGCTCACCGCAAAATGCACCAGCGCGCCGCCTGGGAAGGCCAGCAGCGGCTCCACCAGACCGCCCTTCGGGGCCGGGTCGCGGTCGAAGCGGTACTGGTCCACCGCGTCGCCGACGCTCTGGGTGAAGTCCGACTTCAGCTCCGCAGTGGCCACCGCGATGCCGTTCACGAACAGCACCAGGTCCACCGCGTCCTTCGGGTTGTTGAGTGAGTGATGAACCTGCCGCACGACCCGCAGCCGGTTGGCGGCGTAGGCCTGCTGGATGGCCGGGTTCATGCCCAGCGCGGGCTTGAACTGCACCAGCGAAAGAGGCTTCTTCAGCCCGACTATCTCGACGCCGCGGCGCAGCACCTCCAACGCGCCTTGCTCGTTGAGGCACTTGCGCACCCGCTCGGCCAGCACCTTGGACAGGCCGGCGCCGTGGGTCTTGGAGAGTTGCTGCCAGCTATCCGGCTGGGTGGCTTCGACCCA
Source organism: Zoogloea sp. JDB1 (assembly GCF_056724025.1). Lineage (NCBI taxonomy): Bacteria > Pseudomonadati > Pseudomonadota > Betaproteobacteria > Rhodocyclales > Zoogloeaceae > Zoogloea > Zoogloea sp. JDB1. The sequence continues at coordinate 1,768,365 of NZ_CM161496.1, read as the reverse complement.
GGCCAGCAGGTCGGGCAGGAACAGCGCGCTCTGGCGGTCGTAATGGGCCGCATCGCCCTCGGCATACAGCCAGCCATGCTGGCTGAGGTGTTCGCAGATGGCAGATTCGAAGTGGACTTCCTGGTGCAGGCCGGGCATCAGGCAGCCTCCTGGTCGGCGAGGTGGCGGACGTCGATTTTGCCGGTGACGGCGGCGGAGATTAAGGCTGTGCGGCGCTCTTTGAGAAGGTCAATGGCGCGGGTGGCTTCGGCAGCGAGAGCGTCGAGGCGGGTGGTTTCTGAGCTTAGAAACGATGCAATTTCCTCTTGCTCGTTTTCAGGAGGTGTAGCGACCCAGAAATTGATAGCGTGGCTGATATTGAACTGCTCTTGAGCTGCACCGTACTGAACAACCTCAACCTGATTCCTGACCATCCGGCTATTCATCGCATAGCAAAGCCAAGTCGAGTCGAACGCCCCGCGGCGCATCAGCATTACTGAAGCACAATTTCCGCCGGCACAACTGTCTGGAACAACGGCAGTAATGCCTGGTGCGCCAACTCGAACAGTGACGAGGTCACCTGCATTGAGCATTGTCTTTGCCTGCCTTTGGCTATCTTCAGGCGTGATTCGTCTCGCAGTCTGAACCGAGATGATGCCTTCAGTAATGTCACCCCCATAGATGAATGGCAATCCTTCGTCTGAGACATATTCGCTGGGATTCACGACAATACCAACTGTTATGAACGGAGAGATGTGCTTTAACCGTTTTGCAACCCAATGCGCCGGCACGACCCCCAGCCATTCCACCTCGGAATCCCTCATCGGCACATCCGGATTCAAGCCTTTGGTTACGGCGTGGGAGATGGTGGCCTGGCGCTTTTCGGCCAGCAGGGTTAGGAGCTTTTCCTGCTCGGCAATCAGGGCGTCAATCTTGGCGGTTTCGCGGTCGAGGAAGGTGGCGATGGCGACTTGCTCCTCGGGAGGAGGAAAGGGCATCTTGAACGCGCCAAGCTCATCCCCTGATATCTCAAGAAATGTCGTTCCGCGGCCATGCAAATTAAGCTGCTCCGTTGATGCGAGCAAGGTATAGGCAAAGAAGCGTTCATTCGTGTTGCACAGAGGAACCAAGGCCTTACACCCTTGGTTAGTGCAAAGACTCAATGCGGCAATGGCAAGAGAGCCAATTGGAGCTCGAGTGGACAGCACGATGCTTCCCTTTGGTACTAGCGTTGTCCCGCAAGAGGCCAAACCTTCGCTAGTAATCTTCCGGGCAGAGTCATTGATGTATAGAGACTTAAGCTTGCTCAGGTCGGCAGGACTAACCCAAACAACATCGCCATCCCAATACTCCGACTTGTCGGATTTCGGCGTCGAGCCTCCAACAATCCGAAACGCATGCTTTAGTCCTTTAACCTGCCACTCCTTTGGCACGTCTCCCAGCCACTCAATGGCACTAGTTTTATACTCGGGATACCTCGGCAAGCTCATTCCGCTAGCCCTTCCAGCATGCGCATGATGTTGGCCGTGACGCCTTTCAGCTCTTCGTCAATCTCGTGCAGGCTGCGCGGCGGCTCGAAGACATAGAAGTGCCGGTTGAACGGAATCTCATAGCCGACCTTGGATTTCTCGTGGTCAATCCACGCATCCGACGCGTGGGGTAGAACTTCGCGTTTGAAGTAGGCAGCGACATCGTCGGCGAGCGGCACGTTCTCGGTGTCGCGTAATGCGCTGTCGGGCTGCGGCTTGCCCTTTTGCTTGCCGCGCTCGCCCAGTACGACCTTCCCGGCTTCGTCCCGGAGCGGGCGCTCGACGGTGATGGTCGTGTAGCCGAACTCCTCGTTCTTGAAGACGCGAGAGATGGGCGCGCGTCTGACCTTGCCACCTTCGGGCGGTGTAGGTTCTGCATCGCCGAAGAACAGTATCTGCCGACCGACCTCTTTACCCGCAGCGTCGAGCACGACGGCTTGCTCGGCTTCGACGAAGTCACCAAACAGACGAGTGATGTCGGCGATGTGCTGCTCGGAGAGTTCCTTGCGCTTGCTGCCGAGGCTCTTCCGCATCTTCTGCCAGAAGCGGCTGGCATCGATGAGCTGCACCCAGCCCTTGCGCTCGTCGGGCTTCTTGTTGGATAGAATCCAGATGTAGGTGCTGATGCCCGTGTTATAGAACATGTCGGTCGGCAAACCGATGATGGCTTCGACCAGGTCGTTCTCCAGCACGTAGCGGCGAATTTCCGATTCACCGCTGCCGGCGCCGCCGGTGAACAGCGGCGAGCCGTTGAGGACGATGCCGATGCGGCTTCCGCCGTCGACCGCTGGGCGCATCTTGCTGATGAGGTGGAGCAGGAACAGCATCGAGCCGTCCGATACCCGCGGCAGGCCGGGGCCGAAGCGGCCGTCGAAACCTTTGTCGGCGGCCTCTTTGCGCACTTCCTTCTCGACCTTTTTCCACTCCACGCCGAAGGGCGGGTTGGAGAGCATGTAGTCGAACTTGGTGCCGGCATGGCCGTCGTCGGACAAGGTATTGCCGACGACGATGTTGCGCACGTCCTGCCCCTTGATGAGCATGTCGGCCTTGCAGATGGCGTAGGACTCGTCGTTGAGTTCCTGGCCGAACATCGTCAGGCGAGCGGCCGGGTTGTGTTCCAGCAGGTGTTCACCGGCCACCGACAGCATGCCGCCCGTCCCGGCGGTCGGGTCATAGATGGTGCGCACCACCGCATTGCCGGACGTGAGCACGTCGTCGTCCTCGATGAACAGCAGATTCACCATCAAGCGGATGACCTCGCGCGGGGTGAAGTGCTCCCCGGCGGTTTCGTTCGAGATTTCGGCGAACTTGCGGATGAGCTCCTCGAAGACCAGGCCCATCTGGGCGTTGTCGACGGTATCCGGGTGAAGGTCGATGTTCGCGAACTTCTCGGTAACGAGGTAGAGCAACCCAGCCCTTGCGAGGCGCTCCACCTGGGTGAAGAAGTCGAAGCGTTCGAAAATGTCCCGCGCTGCCGGCGAGAAGGCCTGAATGTACGCGTAGAGGTTCTGACTGATGTGGTCTTGGTCGCCGAGCAGCTTGCCAAGGTCGAGCGGCGAGGTGTTGTAAAAGCTTTGTCCCGCCTTACGGAGCAGAAACGGGTCGGGGTTGAGGCTGGCCTGGGATTTGGCTTCAAACTCGGCAAGCACCCCGGCCTTGGTAGTGGCCAACACGCTGTCGAGCCGTCGAAGCACCGTGAAGGGCAGGATGACCTTGCCGTATTCGGATTGTCTGTAGTCACCACGGAGCAGGTCAGCGACGGACCAGATGAAGGACGAGAGGGCTTGGTGGTTCATGAAACCGGCGGCATGCAGCTTGACTGAAACCGCGTATTCTACGTGGCCAGCGAGCGGGATTACGAGCGTCGTGAGCCGAATCCACAGGCGGCGGAACAGAAGTCCACCGCCGGAATTTCAAGGGCGGCACCTTGAAACAGTCATATACATCATGCGGCGCGCCGTCGAAAGTCGACGGTCACGACATTGCTACGAGCGACTGGAGATGCCGGCACAGTTGCCTCCGCCATCTGCCGCCCGATGCCTTTCTCGGCGAGACGCTCCTGCTGCACCACCGGTTCAGCAGGACGGGCATAAGCTGGCGCACTGCCGGCCGGTCGCGACTCGCTTCGCGAGCCGTGAGCCCTGGATTCGAATGCCGCATCCAGAGCCATCGTGACACTCATCTCGTAGCCGGCGGCCGTATGTGGCACGTCGAGCGCCTCCCCGTGCATCAGCGTCGCAACCTCCGTTGCCTTGACGTTGACGTACCGCATCGCCATCTGCGGGGTCTTATGACCGGTGATAACCATCAGCACGGGCAGATTGCCCTTAAACTCAAGCGCAAATCGGGTTGCCGACGTGTGCCGCAAGTCGTGTAGCCCGACGCCCATTACACCCGCCTTTTCGCACGCCACCTTCCAGGCCTTTTTCACCGCCTCGTAGGTGGTCGGAAACACCTGCTCGTCGGGCAACGGAGGCATCGGGGCATATTGCTTCATTTGCGACAGGATATGCAGCGCACCGGGGCTCAGCGGCACTTTCCGCGCCCCTGATTTACCATCAGTTAGTTCGAGCACCCGCTGCTGCCAGTCGATATGCTTCCAACGCAGATGCACGAGCGGCTCACACGAGCGCATGGCGGTCTCAAGCATCAGGCATGCAAGCGGTGCGGCGTAAGGGTTGGGGTACGCAGCCAACTCGGCCGACACCCTCTGCCATTCTGCGTTGGTGACCACCCGGTCACGCCCAGCATCTTCCGGGGGCATATCAAGCTCCGCGCCGGCCGGATTGCCGCTCGCACGCTGCCATTTCCAGACGGCACTGGCATGCTTGAAAAGCCGACGCAACTCTGACCGTTCGAGATGGACGGTCGCCGACTTCTTGCCCTCTGCCCGCAGTGCGTTAATGAGGGCCTGGATATGATGTGTCGTCACGTCGGCCACCATCATGCTTGCAAGGCGTCTACGCACCCGGTCGCTCTCTGTGCTTTCCTTACTCTGGCGTGCACGGTGTTCGGTCAGCGATGCCGGAACAGCCTGCTCATGCTCTTCAACGAACACAACCTGCCAGTAGATGCGCTTGCCTTCCTTCTCGAGTTGGGCGGGCAGGAGTTCAACGATGGGGAGCTTGAGCGCACGCAGGTAGCGATTGATGCGCCGCACATCCTGCGCGGCACCTTTCAGATAAGGCAGTCGCTCGCGGGCGTAATCCGAGAACGCCACACCAAGGCAGGTTCGATGAGGTCCGAGTCCTGACTGTACGGGGGCGCTGGACAATTCGGCCTTGAGGGCATCCATTGCGCGGCTCGCGTCAAACTTGGTTTTGAAGCCCGAGCGGTACAGGTCTTCGCCACGGACACGCAAGCGGAAAGCCCAGCCCGCGCCTTCTCTGTAGGGCTTAGCCATGGCGCCCCCCTTTCAGGGCAAACACCGTGCAGAAGACTACAAGAACAGATATCAACGAATACATGAGCAACTCCATAGGTAGGAGTTGCGTATAGGCACGCAGCACGTGCGCACGCATTTGATGCCGTCGACTCAGACATTTTCTTGCGCGCAGGAACGCGCAATCAAACGCAGGCGGTCACCAGTGGCAGTGTCAGAAAAACGTCAGAACAGCATGCCAAAAAGCACTTAGCCCAGCGCGGAGGCTGGGCTAAGTGCTTGATATTTCGTGGTGGCCAGTCGCGGAATCGAACCACGGACACGCGGATTTTCAATCCGCTGCTCTACCAACTGAGCTAACTGGCCCCGAAAGAGAGCGCATTATAGGAAGAGGTTCGAAACTCGTCAAGCACTTTCTGTTTTTATTTTGAATCAGCCCGGCGGAAAGTGTTCTGACGCTATCCGCGGCAAGGCCGGGCGCTCTACCAGCCCCTCTTCGGCAGCCGAGCGGCTGCGCGGAAAAACCACCTGAGCGATGGTGCCCTTGCCAGACGGGTTGGGAATCAGGCTGACCTTGGCACGGTGCAGTTCGGCAATTTCGCGCACGATGGGCAGACCGAGACCCGAGCCGCTCTCGGCACTGCCAAGTACACGGTAGAAGCGCTCGAAGACCCGCTCCCGGTCGGCCTCGGGCACACCGATGCCAGTATCCTCGACCTCGACGATGGCTCTCTCGGTGGCGATAGTGCGCACCGTGACGCAACCGCCATCCGGCGTGTACTTGATGGCATTGTCGATGAGGTTTTTCAGCAGTTCCCCAAGCAGCACAGGGTTGCCATCGATGACCAGAGGCTCGTCGGTGGTTTCGAGGCCGAAATCGATGTTCTTCTGGCGTGCCCGCGGCACAAAGTCGCTGAGCATGTTGCGCAGCAGCGCCTCGAGATCCACCCGTTCGACGGCATAGATCTTCTCGTAGCTGGCCTCCGCGCGAGCCAGGGACAGGAGCTGGTTGATCAGGTGGCTGGCGCGCTCCGCACTCTGGGAAATATGCAGCAGCGAGCGGTGGATCTGCTGCGGGTCGGTTTCCATCAGGGCCAGATCGGTCTGCATACGCAGGCCGGTCAGCGGCGTGCGCATCTGGTGGGCCGCATCGGCAATGAAGCGCTGCTGAGCCTGCAGGTTCTCCTCCAAGCGCGCCATCATCTCGTTGAAGGCGACGATCAGCGGCCTCACCTCCTCCGGCACGCCGGACACCGAGATCGGCGACAGATCGGACGGGCGGCGGCGGCGGATCAGGCGCTGCAGCTGGTTGAGCGGCGCGATGCCGCGGGACAGACCTAGCCAGACGAGGATCACGGCAATCGGGATGATCGCGAATTGAGGCAGCAACACCCCTGTCACCACCCGCGATGCAAGGGTGCTCCGCTTGTTGCGCGTCTCCGCCACCTGCAGCAGCACCAGCCGATTGGGCATGCTGTCGATCGGACGCAGGAACTGGTAGGCAACGCGGACTTCCTCGCCGGCGATGGTTTCATCCCGATACATCACCAGGTCCGGCACGACATTGTCCGGCGGACTGAGGTGGGGGATCTCCTTGTCACCCGCCAGCAGCTCGCCCTTGAAGCCGATCACCTGGTAATAGACGGTGTCATCCTCGTCGGCCCGCAGGATCAGGCGCGCCGGTGCCGGAAAATTGACCTTGGCCTGGCCGTTCTCCAGCTTGACGAGCCGGGCAATGGCCCGCACGTTGACCGCCAGCGCCTGATCATAAGGCTGGTTGGCAATGCTGTTGGCGACGTTGTGGGTGACGATAATGGAAATAGGCCACAGGAACAGCAGGGGCGCGAGCATCCAGTCAAGGATCTCGCCAAACAACGAGTTGAAGGCCTTGCCGTCCGCGGAAGATGCTTCCTCCGCCACCTTGCGCCATCTAGGCGACCACATCCGGCTTTTCCAGGCAGTACCCCAGGCCACGCACGGTGACGATCTGCACACCACTCTGCTCGAGTTTCTTGCGCAGGCGATGCACATAAACTTCGATGGCGTTGTTCGACACTTCCTCACCCCAGCCGCACAGGTGGTCGACCAGTTGCTCCTTGCTCACCAGGCGACCGGCACGCAACAGCAGCACCTCAAGCAAGCCGACCTCCCGTGCCGACAGCTCCACCACCTGTCCGTCGATCTTGACGACCCGGTCCGCCTGGTCGTAGACGAGACGGGCGTATTCGATGCACCGAGCCTGGCCAGTGCCGCGACGGGTCAGCGCCCGCACGCGGGCCTCAAGCTCCGGCAAAGCGAAAGGCTTGGTCAGGTAATCGTCTGCACCAGCATCCAGCCCCCGTACACGATCTTCGACGCCATCCTGGGCAGTCAGGATCAACACTGGCAGCACCGATTTGCGTGCACGCAGGCGGCGCAGAACCTCGATGCCCGACAGCTTGGGCAGCCCCAGGTCGAGAATCAGCAGATCGAAGGCCTGGCCGAGCAGGGCCGTGTCCGCTTCAGCGCCATTGGCAACGTGGTCCACCGCGTAGCCGGCCTTTTTGAGCGCACGGCACAGGCCATCGGCAATGATCAGGTCGTCTTCAGCCAACAGAATCCGCATGGCACTCCCGATGAAACTGAGGTGTAAGTTTGAAGTAAGCAGGCCGTTGCATATTCGGCTCGCTGTTCTCCTTTTACTCGGTCTTGGGGGCACGGGCCCGGCTTTCGCCTGGACCACGCCTCGGGGGATCAGGCCGCCCGACGGCTCTGTCCCCCGCCGTCTTTTTTCCCGTCTGGCCGCTTCCGGCCACCCCTGCTGCACCACGCCACCACTCTCAGCCGCCATTTCCGGCCGACGACAGCGCTGCCGCACGCCCAACACGAATCCGTCCGAGTCTAGCACAGGGCTCCCTGCCCCATTCCGGCACGCCCGTGCCAGCCATGCAAATTAAAACCCCGGCGACCTTGCGGTCCACCGGGGTTGGCAAACGACCGCCGGGCTTTCACCCGGCGGGGAACACAGCTTAGTGGCTGGACGCCACCGAGGCACCAATACCAGTTTCAGAACGGATCAGCTGAGCAGCGAAGTCCTCACGCTCCTTCTGGGCATTCGGGCTGCGGTCAAGCAGCGAGAAGATCCAGATGCCGACGAAGCCGATGCTCATCGAGAACAGGGCCGGCGAGGTGTAGGGGAACGGTGCGGAGCCCTTCGGATGCCCCAGCACGGCGACCCACACGGAGTCGGACAGCACGGTCATCACCACAGCGCTGATCAGGCCGAGGAAGCCACCGATCACTGCACCCTTGGTGGTGCAATCCTTCCACAGCACGCTCATGAACAGCACCGGGAAGTTGGCGGAGGCCGCGATTGCGAAAGCCAGGGACACCATGAACGCGATGTTCTGCTTCTCGAAGGCAATGCCGAGCACGACGGCGATGATGCCCAGAATCACAGTGGTGATACGGGACACGCGCAGCTCGGCAGCGGAATCCGCATTGCCATTCTTGAACACGGTGGCGTACAGGTCATGAGACACAGCAGAGGCGCCGGACAGGGTCAGGCCCGCAACCACGGCCAGGATGGTGGCAAAGGCAACCGCTGAGATGAAGCCGAGGAAGATGTTGCCGCCAACCGCGTTGGCCAGGTGGATAGCGGCCATGTTGCCGCCGCCCTTCAGCGCGCCCTTGGCATCCAGGAATTCGGGATTGGTCAGCACGAAGGTGATCGCACCAAAGCCGATGATGAAGGTCAGGATGTAGAAGTAGCCGATCCAGACGGTCGCCCAACCCACAGACTTACGTGCTTCCTTCGCATCCGGCACGGTGAAGAAGCGCATCAGGATGTGGGGCAGACCCGCGGTACCGAACATCAAGGCCATGCCGAAGGAGATGGCGGAGATCGGATCCTTCACGAAGGTACCCGGCCCCATGATGGAGTCACCCTTCTTGGCGGCCGCCACGGCGATATCCACGCCCTTGGCAGCAGCTTCCTCGATCAGCTTGGCATCCTTGGCGGCCAGCGCAGTCTTGATCTCGACGGCCTTGGCGAACATCGCCTCGGGGCTGAAACCGAACTTGACCAGCACCATGAAGGCCATGAAAGAGGCGCCGGCGAGCAGCAGGCAGGCCTTGATGATCTGGACCCAGGTGGTGGCCGTCATGCCGCCAAACAGCACATAGACCATCATCAGGGCACCAACCACGACCACCGCGATCCAGTACTCGAGACCGAACAGCAGCTTGATCAGCTGACCGGCACCAACCATCTGGGCAATGAGGTAGAAGGCCACGACGACCAGCGTCCCCGAAGCCGCAAAGGCGCGGATCGGAGCTTGCTGAAAGCGGTAGCCGGCCACGTCGGCAAAGGTAAACTTGCCAAGGTTGCGCAGGCGCTCGGCCATCAGGAAGGTAATCACCGGCCAGCCGACCAGGAAGCCGATCGCATAGATCAGGCCATCGTAGCCGTTGGCCATCACCGCAGCGGAAATCCCGAGGAAGGACGCGGCGGACATGTAGTCGCCGGCGATCGCCAGGCCGTTCTGGAAGCCGGTGATGCCACCGCCTGCAGTGTAGAAGTCAGCTGCCGACTTGGTCTTGGAGGCAGCCCACTTGGTGATGAACATCGTGAAGGCGACGAACACGCCGAACATGATGATCGCAGTCCAGTTGGTAGCCTGCTTTTCAGCCTGGCCCAGATCGGCACCGGCAGCCAGCGCTGCACCGGAGGCCGCGACGGCGAGAAGGCCGAGAAAAAGTTTGGAAACGCGCATCACTTGGTGGCCTCCTTGATAACCTGAGCCTTCAGATCGTCAAATTCGGTGTTGGCACGACGGATATAAATACCGGTAATGATGATGGTGAAAAAGATGACTCCCAGGCCAATGGGAATCCCGAGCGAGGTCACACCTGCACCGGTCTTCTGGGCCAGGAATTCCTTGTCGAAGGCCACCAGCATGATGTATCCGTAATACACGACCATCATCATGGCCGTCATGACCCACCCGTAGGCATTGCGTTTCGAGACCAGCTCCTGGTATTTGGGATTTGCCCGGATGCGGTCGCCGAGTTCGTCTCTCATTTTTTCCTCCTCTCCAATTAACCTTTGCCGAGGAATCACAGGATTCCTCTCAGGGTGATGTCAAGGTACCGGGCCTCCCTTACTGAGAACTTACGTATTCTATGGGCTGATAAAAGTCCTTAATAAAGAGCAAGGATGCGGTCCCGGAAAGCAGAAAACCCCGCCGAAGCGGGGTTTTCCGAGGCTTTGGGAGCCGGGCGGGAATTACATGCCCATGCCCATGCCGCCCATGCCGCCCATACCACCCATGTCGGGCATGCCGCCAGCCGGCTTGTCTTCAGCCAGTTCGGCAACCATGCAGTCGGTGGTCAGCATCAGGCCGGCCACGGAGGCGGCGTTCTGCAGCGCGGTACGGGTCACCTTGGTGGGATCCAGAACGCCCATTTCGACCATGTCGCCGTACACATCGGTAGCAGCGTTGTAGCCAAAGTTGCCGGTGCCTTCGGTAACCTTGTTCACCACCACGGAAGCTTCGGCGCCAGCGTTGGCGACGATTTCACGCAGGGGCTGTTCCATGGCGCGCAGCACGATCTTGATGCCGGCGTCCTGATCGTGGTTGTCACCCTTGAGGTCAGCCAGGTTTGCGCGGGCACGCAGCAGCGCGACGCCGCCGCCGGGGACGATGCCTTCTTCAACGGCAGCGCGGGTGGCGTGCAGCGCGTCTTCCACGCGGGCCTTCTTTTCCTTCATTTCGACTTCGGTGGCAGCGCCAACCTTGATCACGGCAACACCGCCGGCCAGCTTGGCCACGCGCTCTTGCAGCTTTTCACGGTCATAGTCGGAAGTAGCTTCCTCGATCTGCACGCGGATCTGCTTGACGCGGGCTTCGATGCGCTCGGCAACGCCGGCGCCGTCGATAAGGGTGGTGTTTTCCTTGCCCACTTCGATACGCTTGGCCTGGCCGAGGTCGTCCAGCGTGGCCTTTTCGAGAGTCAGGCCGACTTCTTCGGCGATCACCTGGCCGCCGGTCAGCACGGCGATGTCTTCCAGCATGGCCTTGCGACGGTCGCCAAAGCCCGGAGCCTTGACGGCACAGGTCTTCAGGATGCCGCGGATGTTGTTCACGACCAGAGTTGCCAGGGCTTCGCCATCGACGTCTTCAGCGATGATCAGCAGCGGACGGCCAGCCTTGGCGACTTGCTCGAGAACCGGCAGCAGGTCGCGGATGTTGGAGATCTTCTTGTCGAACAGCAGGACGAAGGGGTTGTCCAGAATGGCAACCTGCTTGTCCGGGTTGTTGATGAAGTAGGGGGAAAGGTAGCCGCGGTCGAACTGCATGCCCTCGACGACGTCGAGTTCGTTGTTCAGGCTCTTGCCGTCTTCAACGGTGATGACGCCTTCCTTGCCGACCTTTTCCATCGCGTTGGCGATGATGTCGCCGATGGAGGAATCGGAGTTGGCGGAGATGGAGCCAACCTGGGCGATTTCCTTGTTGGTGGAACAGGGCTTGGAGAGCTTCTTCAGCTCTTCCAGGGTGGCCACGACAGCCTTGTCGATGCCGCGCTTGAGGTCCATCGGGTTCATGCCGGCGGCGACGAACTTCATGCCTTCGCGGACGATGGACTGGGCCAGCACGGTGGCGGTGGTGGTGCCATCACCGGCGATGTCGGAGGTCTTGGAAGCGACTTCCTTGACCATCTGGGCGCCCATGTTGGCGAACTTGTCCTTCAGCTCGATTTCCTTGGCCACGGACACACCGTCCTTGGTCACGGTCGGAGCGCCGAAGGAGCGCTCTAGCACCACGTTGCGGCCCTTGGGGCCCAGGGTCACCTTGACCGCGTCGGCCAGGACGTTGATGCCTTCAACCATGCGGGCGCGAGCGGAATCGCCAAACTTGACTTCTTTAGCTGCCATTTAGTGTTTCTCCGGAATTCTTTATCTAGGGACTAGGGAAGACGCGGGTAGCGAGGCTCAGGCCTCGAGCACGCCCATGATGTCTTCTTCGCGCATGACCAGCAGTTCCTGGCCATCGACCTTGACGGTCTGGCCGGCGTACTTGCCAAACAGGACACGGTCACCAACCTTGACATCCATCTTGCGCACTTCGCCGCTCTCGAGGATCTTGCCGTTGCCGACAGCCAGGATCTCGCCCTGATCGGGCTTCTCACCGGCGGAATCGGGGATCACGATGCCGCTGGAAGTGGTGCGCTCGGCTTCAACGCGCTTGACGATCACGCGATCATGCAAGGGACGGATATTCATCTATAGATCTCCTACTCGTTTCAAACCGGGCAAGGCTGCCCGACGGAAAAATGCATTGGCCAATTCAGGTCTTGGCGAGGACCGGGGACAATGCCTGTTAGCACTCAGCCCCAACGAGTGCTAATAATAGGGTCGCCCAGAACGCTTTTCAAGTCCGCGTGCGCAGCTTTTTCACTTCCTTCATATGCGGAACACGGCCTTCGCCAGGAAACGCACTGCAAGCTTTGTGCAAGAAAAAAGTAAGTTCATCGACAGAAAGTCTTTCTAGACTGAGGTCACTGTCCCATCCCGAATTCCGGCATGCGTTCCCGTTCCTGCTTCATCCTGGCCGCCCTTGCGTTGCCTCTCCCCTGCCTGGTGCAGGCCGCCGACATCCAGCCCCTGGGCCTTGCCGACGCTGACCGCCTGCTGCTGGAGGCCAATCCGGCCATCGTCCAGGCCCGCGCGTCACTCGCCGGCGCCCGTGCCGGCATCGACATCGCGGCGGCTCGACCGAACCCGCAACTGACCGTCGGAGCCACCTCCGTCGATCCCGGCGCGAAGGGTAGCGGCGGTTACTGGAAACGCCCCACCGACAACGTCGTGCGCATCGACCAGGTGTTCGAGCGCGGCGACAAGCGCGCGCTGCGCCTGCGCGCCGCTGAAAACAACCTGACTGCCACCCAGGCTGACCTGGACAACACCATCCGCCTGGCCCGCATCGACCTGGCCAATGCCTGGCTCGATCTGCGCGCGGCCCGCGAGATCCGCCGCATCGCCGACGAGAACGCGGCCCTCGCCCGCCGCGCCGCCGACGCCGCCGACCTGCGGGGCAAGGCCGGCGACCTGGCCGGGGTGGACGTGGCCCGCTTCGCCGCCGATGCCGCCCGCGTCGCCAACGACGCCGTGCAGGCCGAGCTGGACCTGTCCCGCGCCCGCGTCACGCTGGCGCAGCTGCTCGGCAACCGGGTCCCCGCCGATCGCGTGGACACCACCGACGAGTGGCCCGGGGCCGACGCCCTGCCGGCCCCGGGGGCATCGAACGCAGGCGAGCGCTACGACGTCGTGGCCGCCCGTCAGCGCGTAGAACAGGCCAACGCAATGCGCGACGTGGCCCGCGCCCAGCGCACCCGCGACGTGTCGATCGGCGTGCAGTACGAACACACGCCGGTCAATCCGAACAGTACGGTTCCCGAAAACGCCTACGGTCTCAGCGTGTCCATCCCGCTGTTCCTCGGCTACGACTACCGCGGCGACATCGCCAAGAGCGAAGCCGATTACATTGCCGCCGAACAGCAACTCGTCGCCACCCAGGCCGGCGTCAGCAGCGAGCAGACCCGCCTGCGCGCCGAACAGGCCGCCAGCGCAGCGCGCTTCACCCGCATTCGCGACGTCGTGCTGCCGGCCGCCGAACGGGCCGCGCGCGGCGCCGACATCGCCATCCAGAAAGGCGGCATGAGCCTCACCGACTATCTCGACACCCAGCGCACCTTGCGCGCCACCCGCATCGAGGCCATCCAGGCCCGCGCCGACCTCGCCCGCGCCGCCATGCTGCTGCGCCTGGCCGGAGACACCCCGCAATGAAAACCCGACTGATCGTCATCGCCCTGGCAGTGGCTGCCGCCGCCGGCGGCGCCTATGTGTATTTCCACAACGGCACCGAAGAAGCCACCTCCGAACCGGTGGTCATGAAACCGTCGGCCGAACCCGGCGTACTGCGCTTCCCGACCGCCGCCCCGCAGTTGGCCCAGATCAAGGTCGAACGGGCCGAAGTGGCGCCGGTACCGCTGGACGAACCCCTGGCCGCCCGCGTCGCCTACGACGAGAACGCCACTGCCCGCCTGTTCGCACCGATCGCCGGCCGTGTCCTGGAGATCCACGCCAACATCGGCGACCAGGTCAAGGCCGGTCAGGTGCTGGCCGTTCTTGACGCGCCCGAGCTGGGCACCGCCGCCGCCGATCTGGCCAAGGCCCAGGCCGATGCCCACCAGAAGAAAGCCGCGTTCGAACGCAGCAAGAGTCTTTTCGATGCCGAAGTCGTTCCCAAGCGCGATCTCGAGGCCGCCCAATCCGACTGGCATCAGGCCCAGGCGGAGGTCGAACGGGCCCGCCTGCGCCTCGCCAACCTGACGCCGGGCAGCGGCGCCGCCCAGGGCGGCGAGCGCTACGTGTTGCGCGCACCGATTGCCGGCATCGTCGCCACCCGCCGCATCAACCCGGCGATGGAAGTCCGCCCCGACGCCGACGAGCCGCTGTTCGTGATCACGGACATGAGCCGCCTGTCGGTCCTCGTCGATGTTCCGGAGCGTGATCTGCCGCTGGTCACCGTTGGCAAGTCCGCCCAGGTCGAAGTATCCGCGTACCCGCACCGCAGCTTCGAAGGCAAGGTCGTGCGCGTCGCGCCGACCCTCGACCCGCAGACCCGCCGCGTGCAGGCGCGGGTCGCCGTCGACAACAAGGAAGGCTTGCTGAAGCCCGAGATGTACGCCAAGGTCGGCATCCTCGCCGACAACCAGGGCGAACTGCCGAAGATTCCGACCGGCTCGCTGCTGGTGGAAGGCGTCAAGAACTACGTGTTCGTCGAACGGGAGACCGGCGTCTTCGAGAAGCGGGAAGTGACGCTGGCGGTGCAGACCCGCAGCTACGCCTATGTCTGGCAGGGCATCAAGGCTGGCGAGAAGGTGGTCGGCGTCGGCGCCCTGCTCCTCAACGCCGAACTGGCCAGCAGCTCCCGCTAAGGACGCCCCGGCATGTTCGACTCCATCATCACTGCAGTCCTGCGCCAGCGCGCCTTCGTCATCATCGCCGCGCTGGCCCTGCTCATCTACGGCCTGTATTCCTTTAGCCAGATCTCCATCGAGGCCTTCCCTGACGTACAGGACGTGCAGGTCCAGGTCGTCACCCAGGCCATCGGCCAGGCACCGGAAGAGGTCGAGCGCACCGTCACGCTGCCGATCGAGCGCGAGATGAGCGGCGTGCCGGGCATGACCCAGCTGCGCTCGGTGTCGATCACCGGCCTGTCGGTGGTCACCCTCACCTTCAACGAGAAGACCGCCGACTACTTCGCCCGCCAGCAGGTGCTGGAGCGCCTGCAGACCGTCAATCTGCCGCCGGGCGTGCAGCCCACGCTGGCCCCGCTGACCACCGCCGTCGGCGAGATCTACCGCTATGTGCTGGACTCGCCGCCGGGCGCCTCCCAGGAAGAAGTCCGCGCCATCCAGGACTGGACCATCCGCCCGGCCCTGCGCATCGTACCGGGCATCGCCGACGTGGTGAGTTTCGGCGGCTCGATCCGCGAGGTGCAGGTACGCATCGAACCCGACCTGCTGCGCAAGTACGGCGTCAGCCTCGACGACGTCAGCAAAGCCCTGACGGGCGCCAGCGGCAACGGCAGCGGCGGCCTGCTGCGCCGCGGCGACGAAGCACTGGTGGTGCGTTCGCTGGGCCTCTTCAACAACCTCGACGACGTCCGCGATGTGGTCGTGGTGGCCCGCGACGGCAAACCGGTACGCATCAGCGACGTCGCCGAAGTGGTCGCCGGCGCGCGTCCGCGCTCGGGCATCGTCGCCTTCAACGACCACGACGACGTCATCGAAGGCATCGTTCAGATGACCAAGGGCGGCAACGCCGCCAAGGTCGTCGAAGCCTTGCGCGCCAAGGTGGACGAAGTCAACGCGCGCCTGCCGGAAGGCTACAAAGTCCGCCCGATCTACCAGCGCACCGAGCTGATCGGCCACACCGTCTCCACCGTCGGCGAGAACCTGCTGGTCGGCGCAGTGCTGGTCACCGCGATCCTGCTGATCTTCCTGCGCAACCTGCGGGCGGCCGTCATCGTCGCGGCGGTCATCCCGCTGTCCCTGCTGTTCGCCTTTATTTTGATGCACGCGCTGGGCGTGTCGGCCAACCTCATTTCCCTCGGTGCGGTGGACTTCGGCGTCATCATCGACAGCGCGGTGGTGATGGTGGAAGCCCTGATGGTGCGCCTGGCCTTCGATGCCCGTACCGAGCACCACGGCATCACCTCGCCGGTCGGCCGGCGCATCCACGCCCTCAAGCAGACCTGCATCGAGCTGGGTTCGCCGATCTTGTTCTCCAAGGCCATCATCATCGTCGCCTTCCTGCCTATCTTCACCTTCCAACGCGTCGAAGGGCGCATCTTCACGCCGGTGGCGCTGACCCTGTCCTTCGCGCTGCTCGGTGGCCTGATCCTGACCCTGTCGCTAGTGCCGACGCTGCTGTCCTTCGCCCTCAACAAGGACATGGCCGAGAAGGAAAGCGCCTGGCTGCACAAGCTGCAGCACAGCTACCGTGATCTGCTGGTGCGCCTGCAATCCCACCGGGCAGTGACCATCGGCCTGTCCGGCATCTCGCTGGTCGTCGCACTGGCGCTGGCGCCGCTGCTCGGCTCCGAATTCCTGCCCAAGCTCGACGAAGGCAACATCTGGCTGACGGTTACCCTGCCCCAGTCCTCCTCGCTGACCAACACCAAGGAGATCGAGCGCAAGGTCCGGAATATCCTGCTGAGCTACCCGGAGGTGAAGGCGGTGATCACCCAGGTCGGCCGCCCCGACGACGGCACCGACCCGAAGGGCCCCAACAACCTGGAAATTCTCGCCGACCTCAAGCCCCACGGCGAATGGCGCTTCGCCAGCAAGGACTCGATGGTGGACAGCATGGCCGCCAAGTTGGCGACCATTCCCGGCCTGCCGTCCAACTTCTCGCAGGTCATCGAGGACAACGTGGAGGAATCCCTATCCGGAGCCAAGGGCGAACTGGCGGTCAAGGTCTTCGGCCCCAACCTGCAGGTGCTGGAAGCCAAGGGCCAGGAAATCGCCACGGTCCTCAACCACATCCAGGGTTCCGCCGACGTGGCGGCCCTGCCGGTCGGCGGCCAGAGCGAGGTGGACATCCGCCTGCAGCGCGAAGCCCTGGCCCGCTACGGCATCCTGGTGAACGATGTGAATGCGATGATCCAGACCGCCCTCGGCGGCACCGCGGTCAACGTGTACTACGACGGCGAACGGCGCTACGACGTAACGCTGCGCTTCGGCCCGCAATACCGCGACCAGGTGGACGACATCGCCCATCTTCCCGTGGCCCTGCCCGACGGCAAGGGCAGCGTCCCCCTCGGCGATCTTGCCGACATCGAGCTGCGCCAGGGCGCCTCGCGCATCCAGCGCGAAGCCGGCAGCCGTAACGTGATCGTCAAGGCCAACCTGCGCGGCCGCGACCAGGGCAGCTTCGTCGCCGAAGCCCAGCAGAAGGTCGCCGCCGAAGTCTCCCTCCCGGCCGGCTACTCCGTCACCTGGGGCGGTCAGTTCGAGAACCAGCAGCGCGCCATGGCGCGCCTGAAAGTCATCGTGCCGATCACCCTCGGGGCGATCTTCTCGCTGCTGTTCTGGGCCTTCAAAGACATCCGCCCGGCCCTGCTGGTGCTGGCGATGGTGCCCTTCACGCTGATCGGCGGCTTCGCCGGGCTGGGCATTGCCGGCCTGCACCTGTCGGTGTCGGCGGCAGTGGGCTTCATCGCCGTAGCCGGCATCTCGGTACAGAACGGCGTGATCATGGTCGAACAGGTCATAGAGATCGCCCGCCGCGGCGCTACCCGCACCGAGGCCATCCTCGACGGCGCGATGCTGCGCCTGCGTCCGATCGTGATGACAGCCTTGATGGCCGGCCTCGGTCTGCTGCCGGCAGCCCTGTCCCACGGCATCGGCTCGGAAACCCAGCGCCCCTTCGCGGTCGTGATCGTCGGCGGCATCGTCAGCGCCACGATTTTCACGCTGTTGCTGCTGCCCGTGCTGTTGTCCTTCGGCGGCCCCAAGGACGGCGGCCAGAACGGCAACCAGAACGGCCACGAAGGCTGAGGCCCCCACTCAAACAGCCCGACCTTCACCGACAAACAGACCTACCATGCGCATCCTCATTGTCGAAGACGACCCCCTGCTGGCCGATGGCGTTGCACAACTACTGCGCGGTGCGGGCTTCACCACCGATTACGTGGGCACCGCCGAACTGGCGGAAGCCGCGCTTGCCGCCGAGAAGTTCGACCTGCTGGTGCTCGACATCGGCTTGCCCGGCATGGACGGGCTGGAGTTGCTGAGCCGCCTGCGGGCCCGCCACAATCCGATCCATGTGCTGATGCTGACCGCCCGCGACGCCCTCAACGAACGCGTGCGCGGCCTCAACCTGGGCGCCGACGACTACCTCACCAAGCCCTTCGCGGCTGTCGAACTGCTTGCCCGCATCAATGCGCTGGCCCGGCGCAGCCGTGGCCAGGGCAGCGCACGGCGCGAATTCGGCCCCCTCGCTCTCGACGAAGAAGCCCACCGGGCCTGGCTGAACAACCAGCCGCTGGAACTACCTCAGCGGGAATGGGCGATCCTTACCTTCCTGCTCGACAATCTGGAACGCGTCCTCAGCAAGGAGCGCATCGTCGCCGCCGTGTGCTCGTGGGATGAGGACATGAGCGAGAACGCCGTCGAGGTGTATGTCTCCCGCCTGCGCACCAAGCTCGAACCGGCGGGCATCCGTATCCGCACCGTGCGCGGGCTGGGCTACATGCTCGAAGACATGCCCCATGACGCGAAGCCTGCGTAAGGCACTGCTGCTCTGGCTGCTGCTGCCGGCCGGGCTTGCCGTCGTTACCTTTCTGCCGCTGGCCTACCACCTGATCCACCAGCCGGCCGTGGAAGCCTTCGACCAGGCCCTGGCCGATGCCGGCCTGGCCCTTGTACCCCACCTGGAGGTCATCGGCGGCGAACCCAACTTCGTCTTTCCGGCCGCCGCCGAGCAGGTGCTGCGTACCGACCGGGTGGACGAAGTCTACTTCCTGGTGCTCGGCCCCAATCAGCGCTTCATCGCCGGCGACATTGGCCTGCCCCACGCCGCGTCCGGCGATGATGACAGCAGCGAATCCGACGGCGAGGAGCGCATCAATTTCGACTCCCACTTCCGCGGCCACCCGATCCGCGTCAGCACGCTGCGCCGGACCATCGACGGCGAGTCCTTTCTCTTCGTCACTGCCGAAACCACCCACAAGCGCGACCAGTTGCGCGTGGACCTGACTTTCGCGCTGGTCCTGCCGCTGCTCTTCTTCGCCGGCGCCACCGGGCTCACCATCTGGTTTGGCATTCGCCACGCCCTGTTGCCGGTGGAGGACATCCGTGCCGCGCTCAAGCGCATGGGGCACCGCGCGCTGCAACCGCTGGACTCGGACTCCGCGCCGACCGAGATCCGCCCCCTCGTCGAAGAATTCAACCTCGTGCTAGACCGCCTGGACCAGGCCGCTGCCGCCCAGCAGCGCTTCGTTGCCAACGCCGCCCACCAACTGCGCACCCCGCTGGCCGGCGTCCGCACCCAGCTTGAACTGCTGCAGCGGGAAACCGATGCCGATGCGCGGGCCGCCCGTTGCAGCCAGTGCATCAGCGCCATCGAGCGCCTCGGCCACCTCGTCAACCAGATGCTTGTGCTGCTGTCGGCGGAACCCAGCGGCCGGCACGCCGACCTGGCAGCCCCCATCGACGTACCGGAGCTGATCCGCGAACGCAGCCCGGAGTGGATCCGCCTCGCCGAGACCCACCGCATCGACCTGGGTTTCGAGCTGCAGCCGGCCTGCGTCAGGGGGGACAGCCTGCTGCTCGGCGAAGCCATCGCCAACCTCGTGATCAACGCCGTCCATTACACGCCCGCCGACGGGGAAGTGACGATCCGCTGCCGGCAACAGGACCACGATGTCTTCATTGAGGTCGAAGACAACGGCCCCGGCATCCCGCTGGCGGCCCGCGAGAGCATCTTCGAGCGCTTCTTCCGCCTGCCGGGCACCGGCGGTCAGGGCAGCGGCCTGGGCCTGGCCATCGTGCGCGAGATAGCCCGCGGCTTTGGCGGCGAAGTCCACGCCCTCAATCCCACCGGAGAACGAGGCGCCCGCCTGCAGGTACGCCTGCCGGGCAGCCAGCCCGCCGCCTGAGCCCTCAACAGGCCCCCCGCGGCACGGAGAAATCTGCCCTCGCCGCCGATCGGCCCACTGCCACACCAGCAGCATTTTCATTGCCATGCAAAACGGGCATTGAAAGATAGCGTCCTTACCCGTACCGTATGCGCCGAATACGCACAGCACGGCTTGCGCCCTTGCGTACCCCTTACCGCTACAGGATGGAGACCCCCAGCATGGCCATGGATGTCGTCGATTACGAAATTTTCGGGAACGAAATGCAGTACGTCGAGGTGGAGCTCGACCCGGGCGAGGCCGCCGTTGGCGAAGCCGGCGTGATGATGTACATGCAGGACGGCATCCAGATGGACACCATCTTCGGTGACGGCTCGGCCCAGCAGAGTGGCCTGTTCGGCAAGCTGCTCGGCGCCGGCAAGCGCCTGCTGACCGGCGAGAGCCTGTTCACCACCATTTATCACAACGAAGGCAGCGGCAAGCGCCGGGTCGCCTTCGCCGCCCCCTACCCGGGCAAGATCGTGCCGGTGGACCTGTCCACGGTCGGTGGCACGCTGATCTGCCAGAAGGACTCCTTCCTTGCCGCCGCCAAAGGCGTGTCCCTCGGCATCGCCTTCCAGAAGAAGATCGGCGTCGGCCTGTTCGGCGGCGAAGGCTTCATCATGCAAAAGCTGGACGGCGACGGCATGGCCTTCATCCATGCCGGCGGCACTCTGCTCGAAAAGACCCTCGCCCCCGGCGAAACCCTGCGCGTGGACACCGGCTGCGTGGTGGCCTTTCAGCCCAGCGTCGATTTCGACATTCAGTACGCCGGCAAGATCAAGACCGCCCTGTTCGGAGGAGAAGGCCTCTTCTTCGCCACCCTCACCGGCCCCGGCAAAGTATGGCTGCAGTCCCTGCCCCTGTCGCGCATGGCCGACCGCATCGTGATGGCCTCCCGCGTCGTAGCCGGTGGCGGCGGCAAGGAAAGCACCTCGCTGCTCGGCGGCATCGGCCTCGGCTCCCTGCTCGGCGACGACGATTGAACGCCGCCCGGCCGTCCGCAGGCAGCCTCTGCCCTCCCGTGGGGAGGATGTCGCGTAGCGGCAGGAGAGTGTTCCCGTGAGTGAGGCGCCAATTTCTGCCCGCTACTACCCAGCCGGCGGCGATGCCCATGGTCACCCGGCGCTACTGTACTGGGAGGGCGGGCACCTACTCGTCGCCCCCGAGGATTCCGAGCCGCTGCGCATACGCGCCGCTGCGCTACGGGCCGAGGCACGGGGCTTCAACCACAGCCAGTGGGCGATCGCCTGGCCCGGCGAGGGCGGCGATCACCTGCTGATCGTCGCCGACGCGGCCATCGCACCGCTGCGTGCCGCCGCGCCGACCCTGTTCGCCAGCGGCACGCACGCCCAGCGCAAGACCCACCGGCGCTTCGGCCTCGGCGTGACAGCGCTGATCCTGCTGCCGCTGCTGCTCATCGCCGGCATCTTCCTGGCTGTCGAGCCGCTGGCTGACCGGGTCGTCGAACACATCCCGCCGTCCATCGAGAATCAGATCGGCGAAGCGGTGCTGGCCCGCACCCGCCTCGACAGCAAACTGATCGAACAGGGGCCGGCAGTCGATGCGCTGCAGCTCATCGGCAAGCGCCTGGCCCGCCCTGGCGAAAACCTGCGCTTCTACCTGGCCGAACGCCCGGACATCAACGCCTTCGCCGCACCCGGTGGCGTGGTGGTGGTGTATTCGGGACTGATGAAGCAGGCCAGCTCGGCGGAGGACGTGGCCGGCGTGCTGGCTCATGAGATCGCCCACGTGGAGCTGCGCCACAGCCTGCGCCAGATCGTCCGCTCGGCTGGTCTGCGGGTCATCGTGTCCGCCCTCTTCGGCGACTACGGGGCCCTCGGCGGCTGGGGGGCGCATCTCGGCGAACTGAAGTTCTCGCGGGACGCGGAACGGGAAGCCGACGCCCGCGGCCTGCAACGCCTGGCTGAAGCCCGCATCGACCCGCAGGGCATGCTGCGTTTCTTCGAGACACTGGCACGCACCGAAAACAGCGCCGCCTCGGCGGTGCCGACCATCTTCTCCACCCACCCGGCCACCGCCGAACGCATCGAGCGCCTGCGCGAGGCGCTGGCCAGCCACCCGGCCGGCACGAGCCAGCCCATCCCGGTAGATTGGCAAAGCATCCGCCGGGCTTTGCCCGACACCCGACCATGAGCATTTTTGACGAAGCCAGGATCGACGGCTACGCGCACATTTTCGACCCGCTGCATTACCCCTACCGGGAAGACAGCTTCTACAAGCCCGCCGGGCAGGAACTCGGCACGCCGGCCCAGCTCCGGCGACGACCGGGACAACCCACACAGCCTGTTCGGCTGCAAATAGGCAAGTCCGCTAACATAGTCAGCTCATTCCATAGGGGTCATCGCCAAAGCATGAGCACGCAAGAAAAACATCCCGTCGTCTTCGGTACCGAAGACCTGCTGTTGAGCCTCTGCAACTCGGTCACCAAGGTTCTCAGCGTGGCCACCCAGAGCCAGATCCGCTATTCGGGCATGGTCCAGCGCATCACCAAAACCTGCCTGAAGCCGGATATCGGCTGTTTCGTGCTGTTCGACGGCGGCTTCTCCGGCCTGGTGGTCATCAACTTCTCGGCCCAGTCGGCGATGGAGTTGTACGAGAGCTACATGCTCAACATGGGCATGGCGAAGGAAGACCTGGCCAGCACCTATACCTCCGACGACGTCAGCAACGTGATGGGCGAGCTGATGAACCAGATCGTCGGCGACTTCACCGGCCAGATCGGGCGTGAGCTGCAGACCCACATCACGCAGAACCAGCCGAAGATGCTGGTCCTCAACAAGCAGGTGGTCCTCAGCGTGGATACCCACCTGGACCAGCCCGAAACCCGCCGGGTGACCTTCTACACCGGTCGCAACAACATCTTCTACCTGGAACTGGCGATCGACCGCACGGAGTTCATCAAGCTCTACGACTTCGAGCCCCAGGACGCCCCCGATCCGGACGCGCTGATCGACGCCGCCGACGGAGCGCCGACGGCAGCAACTCCGGCCCCTGCCAACGGCGGAGGCGACGACCACGACGACCTGCTCAAGTCCCTGGGCTTCTGAGCCGGATTTTCAGGCGGGCAGGTCGGCGCGGGTATCCACGTCGCGCAGGCAGCCCGCGTCGTCGGTTTCGATGGCGAGCAGTTCCGCCTTATGGGCAACAAGGATGGCTCGCGCGCCCTCGTCGCCGACCAGGCCCAGCAGCTCATCCCGCCAGCGCGCCGCGAAACCGACTGGGTGGCCGCGCCGCCCAGCGCAAACGGGCGCCACCAGCGCCGCACCTCCTCTGATGGCAGCGACGACCCGGCGCAGCGTGTCAGGTTGCACGAAAGGCATGTCGGCCAGCGCGACCACCCAACCCGCCGCGTCCATGCTGGCCGCCACGGCCGCCGCCAGGCTGTGGCCCATGCCGTCCACGGCCGCCGCGCAAAAGACCGTCTCCAGCCCTGCCGTCTGCAGCAGCCCGGCCAGTTCGCGCTGCTCCGGGCGCAGCACCGCGATCACCCGCGGACAGGCTTCGCGCAGCTGGCGCGCCGCCGCCACGGCGATCGGCATACCGTCGGGCAGCGGATGCAGCAGCTTGTCGCCACCGAAACGCCGCCCCTGCCCGGCCGCCAGCAGCAGCCCGACGATCTCGCCGGCCACCGCTAACGCACGCCGCAGCCGGCGCTGACGACAGTGCTCGTTTCGGCCCGCGGCACCACCACCCCGTTCTTCACGGCAGTCATCTCGGCCAGGATGGACACCGCGATCTCCGGCGGCGTGCGGCTGCCGATGTAGACGCCGATCGGCCCATGCAGGCGTCCCACCTCGCCTTCCGACAGATCGAAATACTTGAGCAAACGCTCCTTGCGCGCAGCGTTGTTCACCCGCGAGCCCAGCGCGCCGACGTAGAAGGCCGGTGACTTGAGGGCCTCCAGCAGGGCCATGTCGTCCAGCTTGGGGTCGTGGGTCAGCGCGACGATGGCAGTGTGAGGATCAGGCCCCATCGCCAGCACCGCGTCGTCGGGCATGCCGGCCACCAGCGGCGCGCCGGGCACGTCCCATTCGACAGAGTATTCCTCGCGCGGATCGCAGACGCTCACCGCGTAGTCAAGCGCCTGGGCCATCGGCGCCAGGTAGCGGGCGATCTGCCCGGCACCGATGATCAGCAGGCGCCAGTGGGGGCCGTGGATCGTACCCAACCGGCGGCCGTCCCACAGCAGGGCTTCGCCGCGGCAGGCATCCAGGATGCGCACCGCGCCGCTGTCCAGCTCGATCTCCCGGCGCACCAACTGGCCGGCCTCGATGCGCGCGGCCAATTCGGCAAGCTGGGCCGCATCCGGCGCCGGCTCGACGACCAGCTCCAGCGTTCCGCCACAGGGCAAACCGAAGCGGTTGGCCTCTTCCCGCGTCACACCGTAGCGCAGCACGAAGGGCTGGCTGCCGGCAATGCGCCCGTCCAGCATGCGGGCGATCATGTCGTCCTCGATGCAGCCGCCGGACACCGAGCCCTGCACCCGGCCGTCGTCCCGCAGGGCCATCCAGGCCCCAGCGGGGCGGGGCGCCGAGCCCCAGGTCTGGGCGACGGTGACGAGGGCAGCCCGATGCCCTTCCTCGCGCCAACGACGCAACGCTGCGAGGACCTGCAGATCCTGGCTGTCCATTGATGCAAACCTCCTCATGATCCGCCACGGATCCCCGTCGCGGCGATGTCATTCACCTTCGCTCCACAGGCCCGAAAGTGCCGGGCGCGGCCTCCCGCCGGGAGGCCGGCCACACGCTCAAGCCTTCAGCTCATCAGAGCGGAAAGGCAGACGGGTCAGCCACTTGCCAGTGGCAGCAGCGATCGCGTTGGCCACCGACGGCGCCACCGGCGGCACGGCGGGCTCACCAATGCCGGTCGGCTTCTCGGCGGACGGCACGATGTACACCTCGGTCTTGGGCATCTCGTTGATGCGGATCGGCGCGTACTCGCCGAAGTTGCCCTGCTCGACGACGCCATCCTTGAGCGTGATCTCGCCGTGCAGCGCCGCCGACAGCGCGAAGCCCACCGAGCCTTCGACCTGGGCGCGGATCACGTCCGGGTTGATCGCCACACCGCAATCCACCGCGGTGACGACGCGATCCACGCGCACGCTGCCGTCGGCCTGCACCGTCACCTCGGCCACCTGGGCCACGTAGGAGTGGAAGGACTCATGCACCGCGACGCCACGACCACGACGCTCGCCTGGCTTTCCCTTGGCCAGCGGCGTGCCCCAGCCGGCCTTCTCGGCGGCCAGGCGCAGCACGCCGGCATGGCGGGGATGCTTGTCGAGCAGCTTGAGGCGCAGGGCCACCGGGTCCTGCTTCGATTCGGCCGCCAACCGGTCGATGAAGGTCTCAGTGGAATAGGCAGTGTGCGTCGAGCCGACCGAACGCCACCACAGGATGGGCACCGTGATGTCGCTGGGCGTGTGCAGTTCCACCTGCAGGTTGGGAATGCCGTAGGGCAGCGACGCCGCGCCTTCCACCGACAGGCCGTCGACCCCGTCCTTGATCATGAAGCCTTCGAAGGGCGAGCCCTTGGCGATGGACTGGCCGACCAAGCGATGGCGCCAGGCGCGAATCGAGCCGTCGGCATTCAGCGCGGCCTCCATCGCATGGTGGAACTGGGGCCGATAGTAGCCGCCCTTCATGTCGTCCTCGCGCAGCCACACCATCTTGACCGGCGCGCGGGTACCCGCCGCCTTGACGATGGAAGCGGCCTCCTTGACGTAGTCGGAGTCCTTGCAGGCACGCCGGCCGAAGCTGCCGCCGGCGTACAGCATGTGGATGTTCACCTTCTCCGGCGGCAGGCCGAACATGGCGGCAAGGTTGCCCTGGTCCACGGTCTGGAACTGCTCGCCGTTCCACACTTCGAGGCTGTCGCCGGTGAATTGCACGACGCAGTTCATCGGCTCCATCGCGGCATGGGCGAGGTAGGGGAAGTCGTAGCTGGCCTTGACGACCTTGGCGGCACCGGCCAGAGCTGCGTCTCCGTCGCCGTCCTTGCGGGCGATCAGGCCGGGGGTCTGGGCCAGTTCATGGTAGCGGGCGAAGATCTCCTCGCTGCCGAGCTTGAAGGCGGCGCTGTCGTCCCATTCGACGGCGAGTGCATCGCGGCCCTTCTTGGCGCTCCAGGTGTCCTTGGCGAGCACCGCGACGCCGTTGGGAATCGCCACCACATCGACGACGCCCTTGATCGCCTTGCTCTTGCTGGCGTCGAAGGATTTGACCTTGCCGCCGAAGCGCGGCGGGTGGGCAACCACGGCCACCAGCATGCCCGGCAGGTGCACATCCTGGGTGAATTGGGCGCTGCCGTTGGTCTTGGCGAAGCTGTCCTTGCGCGGCGCGTGCTTGCCGACGAGGCGGAAATCCTTGGGGTCCTTGAGGGGCACGGTGGCCGGCACGGCCTCGGTGGCGGCGGCTTCGGCCAGTTCGCCGAAGGTCGCCTTGCGCTTGCTGGCCGCGTGGGACACAACACCGTCACGCACGCTGATCTCGGCGGCCGGCACGTTCCAGCGCTTGGCGGCGGCTGCGACGAGCATCGCACGCGCCACGGCGCCGGTCTGGCGCAACTGCTCCCAGGAATTGGCCATCGCGGTGCTGCCGCCGGTGCCCTGCATCGGGCCGAAGGCCAGGTTGTTGTAGCGCTTGGCGTCGGCCGGGGCGCCATCGACACGCACCTGCGACCAGGCGGCGTCGAGCTCCTCGGCGACGATGGTCGCCAGGCCGGTGTAGGTGCCCTGCCCCATTTCCAGGTGCTTGGAGATCACCGTCACCGAGTTGTCAGCGCCGATGCTCAGGAAAGGCGTGGGTTCGAACGCCGCGGCAGAACCGGCGGCAGCCGTCCTGGCGCCCTTGGCGGCGAAGGCCGGCAGCGCCAGGCCGAGGGTCAGGCCAGCGGAACCTTGCAGGAAGTGGCGACGGGAGAGGTTGTGAATGGCTTGGGTCATGTCGTCTCTCCTCAGGCCAGCGCCTTGGCGGCTTCGTGGATGGCCGCGCGGATGCGCACATAGGTGCCGCAGCGGCACAGGTTGCCGGCCATCGCTGCGTCGATGTCGGCGTCGGTGGGGTTCTTCTTGGTCTTCAGCAGGCCCACGGCGCTCATGATCTGGCCGGACTGGCAGTAGCCGCACTGCACCACGTCGAGCTTGCGCCAAGCATCCTGCACGGCCTTGCCGACGCGGGAGTTGTCGACGGCCTCGATGGTGGTGATCTTCTTGCCCGCCACGCTGGACACCGGCGTAATGCAGGAGCGGGTCGGCTGGCCATCCACATGCACGGTACAGGCACCGCACAGGCCGGCCCCGCAGCCGAACTTGGTGCCGGTGAGGAGGAGCGAGTCGCGCAGGGTCCACAACAGCGGGGTATCGGGGTCGACGTCGGCGCGCTGAGGCTTGCCGTTCACATTCAGCTGGATCATGGTCTATCTCCGTGGGGTTGCCGGATTGTTCTGTGTTCGGGGGGCGAACGGATTCGCCTACAGGCTTCGATGGACATGCCGGGAGCGGATAAATTCGCCTGGCGGTCGGCGGAAACCCTTCCACCATGAGCGGAAATGTAGCCGAAGCCCATCCACAAGGCATTGCAAGATCCTGTGAGATTCTTGCCCAATCATCCAGAATAGTGTCTCATCCGCTGCGTCCCGAAGGAGAAGACGACACCCTCGGCATCCTGGGCAGGAGGATCAAACCATGACCGAATCAGGTATTTCCACTCAGCCGGCCCCATTTGCGCTCGACGCGTCGCGCCTTGAGCTGGCCGCACTGATTGAACGATATTGCACCGCTGACGGCCCCAATCCGACGCCGATCGACGGCCTCAGCCTGTTCCGCGCATCGAGCACCAGCACACCGATCTGTGCCGTCTATCGCTCGGTGCTGGCCGTCGCAGCCCAGGGCTCCAAGCGCCTGAGCCTTGCCGACGAGGCTTTCCAGTACGACAGCCAGCACTACCTGATCACGTCGGTGGATCTGCCGGTGATCGGCCAGATCACCGAGGCCTCGCCGGAACGCCCCTACCTGTGCGCGGTGTTCGACATGGACCCACGCAAGATCGCCGAACTGGCCGGCTCCATGCAGTTGGCACCACTGCCGCCGGGGGCCGGCGCGCTCGGCCTCGGCGTCAGTCCGCTCACGACACCGGTGATGGACGCCTTCCTGCGTCTGGTGCACCTGCTCGACACACCGGACGACATCCCGGTGCTGGCCCCGCTGCGCGAACAGGAACTGCTCTACCGCCTGCTCACCGGCGCCCAGGGCCAGCGCCTGCGCAGCATCGCTGCCACCGACAGCCAGGGCCACCGCACCGCCCGCGCCATCGACTGGATCAAGGGCAACTTCGACCAGCCTTTATCCATCGACGCGCTGGCCGATGCGGTCAACATGAGCAAGTCTTCCCTGCATCACCACTTCAAGGCGCTGACGGCGATGAGCCCGCTGCAGTACCAGAAGCAGATCCGCCTGCAGGAAGCCCGCAAGATGATGCTCACCGAAGCCATCGACGCCGCCACCGTGGCGCGCCGGGTCGGCTACGAAAGCCCATCCCAGTTCAGCCGCGAATACCGCCGCCTGTTCGGCGCCCCGCCCCTGCGGGACATCGCGCGGATGCGCTGAACATCGCCGGGCAGGTCAGCCCTGCACCTTGAACACGCCATCGTCGTAGGCCTCGCAATAGACCTTCCAGTCCTTGCGCAACCGGTCACTGCATTCGTCGGCGGCGCCCAGCAAAGCCTTGCGCCACTTGCCGGCACCGAAGTCGATGAGCGCGTCGGCGATCGCCGAACCGCTACGCCCGCTACTGCGCAGTTGGGCGCTGGCGACGATGGCGCCCATCGTCCCGATGACACCGCGGATCGCCTCGAAGCCGGTGTGGGACGCCTCCAGCGTCACCCGGTCCTCGGTCGGCTGCAGGCCGCGCAGGATGTAGGAGCGCTTGCCCATTCTGACCGGCTGCAGGAAAGCCATCGACACCGCCTGCATGCGCCGTTGCACGGTGACGACCCGCTCCGCCTCGGACTTCCAGGCCGGCTGCGGCGTCTGCAAATAGGGCACCAACGACGAGGGTAATGCCTCCTTCAGGTCGAGCAGGTAGTTGCCGTCCGGTGAGCCCTTGCCACGGACCAGGATCACGAAGCGATCCACTCCCAGGCTGCCGTTGCCGGCAATCCGTCTGGCCACATCGAGTACTTCGTAGAAGCCCGGATCGGCCTGGGATTCGGCCAGTTCGCCAATCAGCTTGGTGACCTTGGCGCGCTGCTTGTCAGTGACCGGCAAGGCCTTGCCATTGTCCAGGCGCAGCTGGCGATGCTTGCCCTCGAGCACCGTCCGCCCATCCAGGAAGGCCGGCCGCAGCCGCCCGCGCAGGCCGTCGAGGAGATGGCGGATCAGGCCGCTGGAAGTGTCGCGCTCGACCCAGCCGGCCTTGCCGGCGACCAGCGTGGCCCGGTAGGCATCGAGGAATCCGTCGCACAGCTCGGCGGCCTGTTTCTTCTTCACCTCCATCGACGCGGCGCCGATCTGCACGCTGGCCAGACAGCGCACCAGGTCCCAGCTGGCCGGTGCCAGCGCGGCTTCGTCAAAATCGTTGAGGTCGAAGTAGACCAGCCGGTTGTCGCCCTTGTAGCTGCCGAAGTTCTGCAGGTGCAGGTCGCCGCAGCTCCAGACCGGCGGCGCGGTGGCAAACAGCGGCTCATCCGGCAGGCGCTGGTAGAACAGGTGGCAGGTGCCGCGCAGGAAAACGAAGGCACTCTCCCGCATGTTGCGGTACTTCAGGACCAGGCGGTCCGGGTCCCGGCCTGCGTTGAAGCCCAGGATCTGTTCAACGACGTCGCTCATATCCCATCCCTTATGTTCATCGAGCCATGCCAAGCATACGCCCGCGGAGCCTAGTGGCGATGCCCGTCGTCCGGCAGATCGCGGGGCCTACGCTGCGGCGGCGGCGACTTCTCCATCAGTTTCATGCGGGCGATGCGCACCTCGCAGTCGCCGGGTATCGTCGCGCACAAGCTGGTGTCGTCGATGCGCAGCTTCTTCTGCGTGACACGGAAACGCTGCAGGAAGGTCCAGGCGGAGTCCTGCGCACCCAGCATGCCGAGCCGCGCGGAATTGAGGGCGCCGACGAAGCCGAAATACTCGATGCCAAGGCGCCGCGGCCCAACCTTCTTCTCCTCGGCGAGAAGGCCCTGCAAGCACGACTCGAAGGCGAAGGTGTCATGGTGGATCAGCCGGTAGCAGCGCCCTTGGGCATCCAGCGCAGCCTCGGCGATCCGGCCCGGCAATGCCGGATCGGGGGCACCGGCGATGGCGGCCGGCAGGCTCAGTACCAGCAGGAAGGCAAGCAGATGTCTCAACATGGGATCAGTCCCCCAAAACAAGCCGGGGCGACAGCGCCGCCCCGGTCGAAAAGGCCGGCACGTGGCCGGCTCCGCAAGATCCTTGTTATTAGTTCAGACGGGTAATGCGCGGCGCCGGCGGTGCCAGGTTCAGGTTCTTCTTCATGTAGCCGACGAAGGCGTCGATGTCGATGACCCCACTGTTGGTGACGTTGGTGCCGCTGGTGGTGACCACCGAGAAGTTGTCGCCCGGTCCGGGGGCCATGAAGCTGTTGAGCGTGACCCGGTAGGTCTTGCTCATGTCCATCGCCACACCGTTGAGCTTGAGGGAACCGGCCACCACCCGGTTACCGCTGCCGACAGCGGCGCCGGCCGGCTGGGAGGCGTCCCAGGTGTAGCTGAATGTGCTGCTCGGCTGGAGCATCCGGCCGCAACCGTTGGCGCCGGTCTTGGCGGAGCAGTTGGGGGCTTCCCACTGCTGTTCGAGCAGGCGGACGATCTGCGCGCCGGTGAGATCCACGGTGGCCAGCGTGTTGCCGAAGGGCGCCACGGTGAGCAGGTCGCCGTAGGTCACCGCGCCGCCGTTCTTGTAGATCAGGTCGGCGCGCACGCCGCCCGGGTTGATGAAGGCGATGTCGGCCTGCGGCCCGCCAGACAGGTACACGTCGGCCATCACGTCGCCCATCGGGCCTTCGGCGGTTTCGTCGCGAGTCGGCGTGGAGCTGTTGGCAAGCAGGGCCCGCTTGATGTCGGCGGTGATCGAGCCAACCACCAGGTTCTTCAGCGTGGCGGCGAGATTCACGTAGGACTGCACCGCAGCATCGATGGTGGTGTCCTTGGCAAGGATTGAGTAACCCGTCGGCGCCGTGGTGTTGAGATCGTTGATGACCGGCACGGTGTTGGCCGTCAGACCGGTGACGCCCGTACCCGGCACAATGGTCATGTTGATGTCGGTGACCGCGCTGCCGTAGAAGCCGGTGGAAGTCAGCAGCTTGCCGTTGCGCTTGCAGACGTATTCCTGGTGCGTGTGACCGCTGACCACCACGTCCACGTCCTTGCCGAGGGCATCGACGATGGGCAGGATGTCGCCGGACAGGTTCGGGCAGCTCTGGTCGTTGAGGGTCGAGGCCGTCGTCTGGCCGCCCTGGTGGATCAGCACCACCACCGCATCGACGCCGTCCTTCTTGAGTTGCGCGGCGTAGCTGTTGATGGTGGTCGCCTCGTCGAGGAAATTCAGGCCGGCTACGCCGGTGGAGGTCACCACCGCCGGCGTCCCCTTCAGGGTCAGGCCGATGAAACCCACCGATGCCTTGCCGAACTTCTTCACGTAGGTAGCCGGGAACAATGTCTTGCCGCTGGCGGTATCCACCACGTTGGCCGACAGCCACTTGTAGCTGGCGCCCGGGAATACGCCGCCGTTGATGCAGGTGTCCTTGCCGACGGTGCCGCCGACGTAGCAGCCGCCGTTCTGCAGGCGCAGCAGCTCGCCCTTGCCATGGTCGAACTCGTGGTTGCCGACCGAGGTCACTTCGAGGCCGATCTGGTTGAGGATGTCTACGGTGGCTTCGTCGTGGGTCAGCGTGGACGTGACCGGCGAGGCGCCGACCATGTCACCGGCGCCGACGACGATGTTGTTGGCGTTGCTGGCCCTGAGCTGCTTGATCAACGTGGCCAAGTAGGCGGCGCCGCCGGTGCGCACGGTAGTTCCGGCGGCGTTGGCCGGGTCCTTCAGCACGACGGAACCGCCATTGTTGGCGGCCGGCACTTCGATGTTGCCGTGGAAGTCGTTCATAGCGATCACCTTGACGGTAACCGGATCGGGCGGATTGCTGGAGCCGGAGCTGCCGCCACAGGCGGTCAGGGCCAGCACGGAAGATGCCGCCAGCCAGGCGGCAATCTTGTTGACAGGGAATTGCATCAAGCGTCCTCGGAAGGTCAGGGATCAGCCCGCAACCTTGCCGAAGGAATATGACCTGCCGATGAAGAAACCTATTCCGGGTTCAGATGAACCAGTTCACGGCCTCCAGGCCGACTCGGCACAGGAAGGCGATCCCCAGCGCCAGAGCCACCGACAGGCCGATGGAGAACAGCGCATCACGCCGCCCGATGGTCTTCAGCATCACTGCGAAGGTGGACACGCAGGGCACGTAGAAGGTCAGGAACACCAGAAAGGTGGCGATCTGCACCCAGTCGAGCAGCGGCGCAATGTCCTGGGTTCCGAGGGCCTGGTAGACCATCAGCAACGACAGCTCCTTGCGCAGCACACCGAACAGGATGGGCACGCCGAGGGCCACCGGCAGACCTAGCCACCAGTGGGTGACCGGCAGCAACAGCGTGTTGATCACCGCGTCGGCGCCGAAGTGGGCCAGCAGCGCCAGCACCACGCTGCCCAGCACCAGCAGCGGCGTGACGATGGTCAGGATGTCACTGGTACGTTCCCAGGTGATGGACAGCAGGCGCCGCCATTGGGGCAAGGCATAGGGAGGAATGGCCTGAATCAGGCCGGGGCTGGCCTGCACATAGCGGCGGGTCAGCAGCTTGCCCGCGACTGCGATGATCAGCATCGTCAGCAGGAAGATGCCCAGCACGCCTTCCCAGCCCAGGTACTTGCCGCCGATGGCAAGCACGATGGCCGAGCGTGCAGAACATGGTACGAAGGTGATCAACAGCGACGCGACGATGCGCTCCCTCCCCGACGAAGAGGCTGCCACCGCCGACAGCGCCGGCACATTGCAGCCCAGGCCGAGCAGGAAGGGTACGGCTACGCCTCCATGCAGCCCGATGTGGTGGAAGCCTCGGTCCACCACGAAGGCAACCCGGTGCATGATGCCGGACTCTTCCAGGCTCACCAGCAGCAGCACCAGCGGCAGCATGTAAGGAACGACGATGCCGACCAGGCCGACCAGCCCATCGGCGACGGCCCGGCCGACCACGCCGAGGGTGGTATCCGGCTCCCACTCGCCAACCCACGCCGCAAGCGGCGCCGAAGTCAGCGCATCGAGCGTCGTACTGACCTCGAAGACCATGAACAGCACCAGCGCGAACACCGTCAGCGTGCCGATGAAACCCCACTGAGGGTGCAGGAAGACCCGGTCCAGCGCGCGCTTCCAGCCGGCCTTCTCTGCGGCATGGCCGAGGCGGGTGACCTGCTCGTGCAGGGCCGCGGCGCGGTAGTGGCGGTCGGCGAACAATTCCTCTGCCAGCGGACGCGGCAGGTGGCGCGCCGCTTCGGCGCGCGCATCCTGGATGGCCGGCAGCAGCGCCGGGAACAGGCGCGCCATCTCGGCGGTGAAATAGGTGTTGTCCTTGGCGAGTTGCGTCAGCAGCAGCGAGCGCGGCACAGGGAAGGCGGCTTCCACTTCCGGCCGGTCAAGGATCGCATTGAGGCCGGCCAGCGCCTTGACCAGATGGGCGCCAGGCAATTGAGGCAAGGGGCAGGTCTTGCTGCGCACCGCATTGAGTGCCGTCTCGAACAGCGCCGGAATGCCCTTACCCATATGCGCGACAGTGGGCACGACGGGCACGCCGAGTTCTGCCGAGAGGGCTTCCACATTGACGTAGATGCTGCGCTCGCGGGCCTCGTCGAGGCGGTTGAGGGCGATCACCAGCGGCTTGCCGAGCTGACACAGCTCCTGGGCGAGGGCCAGATTGGGCTCCAGCGCGGTGGCATCCACCACCTGGATCAGCACGTCGGGAGCCTTGAAGCCACCGCGGCCGGGCTCGCCGCGCAACAGGGCCATCAGCAGCAGGCGGTCGGCGTCGTCGAGATCATGGAGGGTACGCAGCGACGGCAGGTCCACCAGCGCGGCCTGCTCCAGGCCGACATTGACCTGGCAGGCGTCGAAACCGAGGGTGCCGCCGTCGAGCTTGCCGGATTCGACGGCGGTGCTGGAAGCGGCCTGGAAGATCGTGCTCTTGCCGGTGTGGGCCAGCCCGACCAGCGCGATCTGCGGCCGGCGCGCACCGCGCAGCAGCGTGGTGGGCAGCGCAATGGTGGCAACAGCGGGGGCGGCGGCATTCATGCGCGGCTCCCGCCGACAACGGAGAACCGGGCCGGCCCCGCCGGATTGCGCTGCTGTCCAGGAATACGAATCATCGGGAACCGCCGAATGCAGATCAGTTGCGACGATTATAGGTACAAATAAGAATTGTTCGCAAATGAATTCCCCGTTGTGCCGGCAACGGGGTTCGCGTCAGGCCAGGGCTCAGACGCGCAGGCCGGCGCGGGTCATCATCAACAGGGCCTGGGCCCGGCTGGTCACGCCGAGGGAGCGCAGGATCGCCGACACGTGCACCTTCACGGTGCCTTCCGACAAACCGAGGAACTCGGCGATGTCCCGATTGGACTTGCCCTGGGCTACCAGCTCCAGCACCCGGCCCTGCGCCGCAGTGAGCTGGAAGCGTTCGGCGAAGGCCTGACTGGCGCGCCGGTTGCGGTTGCCATCATTGCCGCCGATGGCCGAATCGGGCGTGAACACACCGCCGGCCAGGATGGTCCGCACCGCCTCGATCAGCGTATTGCTGGGGCTGGCCTTGGAAACGAAGCCCGACGCACCAGCCTTCATCGCCCGCTGCACCGACTCCCGGTCGTCAAGGGCCGACACCACCAGCGCCGGCACGTCGGGAAAGCGCTTGGCGATCACCCCCAGCAGCGAGAAGCCGTTGATCTCCGGCAGCATCAGGTCCACTACCAGCAGGTCGCAGTTCGGATCGCCCTCCAGCAGGGCCAACGCATCGGTGGCGTTGCTGGCCTGCTCGCAGTGCACGCCTTCCCCAACCTGGGCCAGGGTCAGCGCCATTGCCTCCCGCACCAGCACATGGTCCTCGATAATCAGTATGCGCGTCTGCATCATTACAAACCGTTAAATTGAACGCTTGTCTAAAATCGAGACCAGTTTAGCCTACCCAGCACTCGGTAAAACGGAGAAAATCCGGTCCCCGGGCCGAAACGGCACGATGACCATGCCGATCCCCCAGCATTTTACCCGCCACGCCGCGGCCTTCTTGTCACCTTCAACCATACTACCCGTTTCGGGCAGAACCCCGGCCGCAGGCAGCGCGAGCGCGTACGATCTCCCCACCATGCCGTCCGTCGCCCCATTGCCCCTGGCCTGGGCTGACACACCCGGCGCGGTGACGATCTCCAACCGGCAGGGGATCATGGCCTCCAGCCCCCCCGACAGCAATGAACTGCTCCGCTTTGCGTCCGGACTTCGGCGCGGCGCGGATGTCAGCAGCAGCTGGCGCCACGCCATTCAGCCAACTATCATATGACGGAAGCGCAGTCCCGGCGGCTGACCGCCAACCGTTCATACCGGAGTCCGATGGCGTCCGAGCACAAATCCAGCATGATCTTCGTGAGCTCCGCCCCCCCCGCCCACAACTGGCGCGCCTCCCCCCGCAGGTCCGAGTTCTGATCTCCAATGGGGCGCCTGCGACTCTTCCTCCTCGCCCTGTGTGCGGCCCTGCTGGCTGGGGCCGCCCCTGTGCGCGCGGCCCAGGTGGCCCTGGTCCTGTCCGAGGAGGGCGGCGCCTTCGCCGAAGCTGCCGAAGCCGTGTCTTCCGAACTGCGCAGCGCCGGCCACCGCATCCAGAGCATCGCGACGCCCCTGCGTGCCGAGGACGGCGCAGTCCTCAACGCCAGCGCGCTGATCGTTACCTTCGGCACCCGGGCCGCCCAGATCATTGCCGGGCTCGCGCCACGCAGCCTGCTGCTGCACACCCTGCTGCCCCGCAGCGCCTATGAACGCCTGCCCCAGCGCGCCGAAGACGGGCGGCGCACGTCGGCGGTCTTCATCGACCAGCCCGCCAACCGACAGATCGAACTGCTGCGCCTCGCGCTGCCCGACTGGTCGCGGGTGGCACTGATCGTCGGCCGCGAAAGCAGCGAGCTCGGCGCCCGTCTGCAGGCCAATGCCCGCGAACGGCGCCTGCGCCCGGTACTGGAGCAGGTCGGTGACGAAAACGATCTCTACCCGACACTGCAGCGCGTACTGGCCGAACCCACGATCCTGCTCGCAATCCCCGACGCCGCGCTGTACAACAACCGCACGATCTCCAACATCCTGCTCACCGCCTACCACCACCGCTCGCCGGTCGTCGGATTCTCGCCTGCCTACGTCAAGGCAGGCGCTCTGCTGGCCCTGTACAGCACCCCGGCGCAGATCGGCCAGCAGGCCGGCGAGATGGCCCGCCACGGCCTCGCCAGTGGCAGCCTGCCGGCGGCCACGGCCCCGCGCTACTTCCACGTCGGCACCAACCCCTACGTGGCGCGCTCCCTCGGCATCAACCTCGAGGACGCCAACACCCTGCGCGAACGCCTCGAGCGCTGGGAGAACGCCCAGTGATCCGTCCGGAAGACTGGGACATCCGCCCGCGAGCGATCCTGATCGCGATGCTGCCGACGGTGGTGATGGCGTCCGTGCTGATCGCCTATTTCACCACCACCCGCCTGTCCGACCTCGAAGAAGCCCACGTCCAGCGCGGCAAGGCCCTCGCCCGACAACTCGCCGCCGCCAGCGAATACGGCATCTTCTCGGGTAACCAGGAGAACCTGCGCAAGCTCGCCAACTCCATCCTGCAGGAGAAGGACGTAGTCCGCGTAGCGGTTTTCAGCCCCTTGCAGGAAGTGCTGGCTGACAGCAACAAACCGCTCCAGACGCCGGCTGCAGTGAATCTGGTCCCCCACGAGAACAACGCGCCGCTGCGCTTCCGCGAGCCGGTGGCCGGCCCGGGCGTCAGTCTCGACGACCCCTTCCTGGACAGCACCACCGCCTCGGCCGCCATGCAGGAAACCCGCCACGGCGAAGTCCTTGTCGAAATGAGCCGCGAGTCCCTGCGTGCCGAAGAAAGCCGCCTGCTGCGCAACGCCTTCCTGATGGTGGTGACGGTCCTGCTGGCCAGCGTCGCACTGGCCATGCGCATGAGCCGCGGCATCTCCGGCCCCATCCTGCGCGTCGCCAGCGC
Source organism: Zoogloea sp. JDB1 (assembly GCF_056724025.1). Taxonomy (NCBI): domain Bacteria; kingdom Pseudomonadati; phylum Pseudomonadota; class Betaproteobacteria; order Rhodocyclales; family Zoogloeaceae; genus Zoogloea; species Zoogloea sp. JDB1. The sequence goes on along the minus strand of NZ_CM161496.1, from coordinate 1,730,935 downwards.
GGTCGCCAGCTTCGGCCAGGGCAATTTCTCGGCGCGGGTACCGGTGGAAGGCGGCAAGACCCTCAGCACCCTGGCCGCCGGCGTCAACGAAATGGCCGACCGGCTCGGCGCGTCGCAGGAAGACCTGCAACGCCAGATCGACGCCGCCACTGCGGAACTGAAGGAAAAGAAGGAAGAGGCCGAACAGGGCAACCGCGCCAAGACACGCTTTCTCGCCGCCGCCAGCCACGATCTGCGCCAGCCGATGCACGCGCTGGGCCTGTTCGTCGCCGAGTTGGGCCAGAAGCCCCACGCCCCCGACACCCGTCGCCTCGTCGAGCAGATCGCCGTCTCCGCCGAGACCATGGAGAACCTGCTAGACAGCCTGCTCGACATCTCCCGCCTCGACGCCGGCGTGCTGGACCGGCAGATCAAGCCCTTCCCGCTGCAGCCACTGTTCGAGCGCATCGATGTGGATTACCGGCGCGAGGCCGAAGTGCGCAAGCAGCGCCTGCGCCTGCGCCCCACGCCCCTATGGGTCGAGAGCGATCCGCTGTTGCTCGAGCGCATCCTGCACAACCTGATCAGCAACGCACTGCGCTACGCCCCCCGTGGCACCATCCTGCTGGCGGCCCGCCGACGCGGCCAGCGGGTACGCATCGAGGTCCGCGACAACGGCCCCGGCATTGCGCCGGAAGCCCAGGAAGCCATCTTCCAGGAGTTCGTCCAGCTGGATAACCCCGAGCGCAACCGGGCCAAGGGCCTCGGCCTCGGCCTGGCAATCGTCCGCCGCCTGACCAGCCTGCTGCAGCACCCGCTGGCGCTGCACTCGGTCCCTGGCAGAGGTGCTCTGTTCTCGATCGAGCTTCCGCTCGCGGCCCCGGTGACCGCATCCGATCGCCATGCACCGCCCGCCACCCATTCGTTCCAGGGGCTCCACGTGGCGCTGGTGGACGATGACGAACTGGCCCTTGCCGGAACCATCGGCCTGCTGGAATCCTGGGGCTGCCGGGTCAGCGCAGCCACCGGCCCCGATGCACTGCTTGCCACGCTGGACCGGCAACACGCACCGGACGTGCTCGTCTGCGACTACCGCAGCGGTGGCGAGCGGATCGGCCCGGACATCGCCACCCACCTGCGCCAGCACCTCGGCCGCCCCATCCCGGCCATCCTGCTCAGCGGCGACACCTCGCCGGACGTCGCTGGCGCAGCCCAGCAGGCCGGCATCCCGCTACTTCACAAACCGGTACGCCCAGCCAAGCTGCGCGCTCTGCTGCAGCGCAAGACCCAAGCCTGATGCAGCGCCACGACGCATCGGTTACTATCGCTGCGTCGATGACATATCCAAAATCAGGGGGAGAACGATGAGCACCGAGAACAAGGCGCAGGACCCGATGGAATTCATGCGCAGCATGTGGAGCAAGATGGGCTTCAGCCTGCCCGGCATGGTCACCCCGACGCTCGACGTGGATGAGCTGGACAAGCGCATCGCCGACATGAAGGCCGTCGAGAACTGGCTCAAGATGAACCTCAGCTCCCTGCAGATGGCCATCCAGGGCCTCGAAATGCAGCGCGCGACGATCGCCACGATGCAGGCCATGAGCAAGCTGGCCGCCGAGGGCGGCAAGGTGCCCGATGGCGAAACCGCCCAGCCGAACCCCTTCGCCAGCTCCATGTGGCCGTGGAACCTGATGCAGAACGCCGCCGAACAGGCCAAGGCCCACGCCGAAGCGGCAGCTCCTGCCCAGGCATCACCGGCCAGCAAGGCCAAGCCGAAGGACAGCAAGTAAGCACGACACCGGGGAGCCCCGAGCTCCCCACACCGGGACCGCTCTAAGGCCCCCAGTGCGTCAGCGCCGCCAGCCACCCGGTCAGCGTAAGCGCCGCCGCCACCGTCGTTGCGGAAATCAGCCACGCCACGCCGGGCCCATCGCCACCCATGCGCATTGCCAGGATGTAGGCCGACGATGCCGTCGGCAGCGCGGCAAACAACACCGCCACCGTAAAGCCCACTCCCCCGAGCCCGAGCAGGACGGCCAGCCCCCAGGCGATGGCCGGCAGCACCAGCAGCTTGAGCCCGCACAAGTAGAGCAGCCCCGGCCAGCCGCCTTCATGGCGGCCACCACGCAGGGCCGCCCCCACCGCCAGCAGCCCCAGCGTCACCGCGGCATCGGCTAGGCGCTGCAGGAAAGGCAGCACCGGCGCCGGCAGCACGCCGCCGGCCAGGTTGAACAGAATGCCGGCCACGGTGGCGAGGATCAGCGGGTTGCGCGCCAGCTCCCGCCACAGCCGGCCCTCGCCGTGATGGGCGAGCAGGCCGACCGCCGCCATGTTGGCGAAAGGCACCATCGCCCCGCACAGGGCTCCCATCGTGGCTACGCCGGTGGCACCGGCCACCTTCCCCGCCACTGCGATGCCGATGTAGGTGTTGAAGCGGTAGGCGCACTGCACCCGTGACGCAAAGGTCATCGACGCGAGCCCCATCAGCGGTCGGGCCAGCAGCGCCAGCACAAAGCCGCTGCAGAGGGTCGCCAGGCCGACGAGGAACAGCGGCCCCATGGCCGACAGCTCGATGGAGGCCTTTGCCAGCGCATTGAACAGCAGCGCCGGAAACAGCACGAAATACACCAGACGTTCGACGCCCGGCCAGAAACCCTCGCCGAAACGCCCATAGCGCCGCAGGCAAGCGCCGAGCGCAATCAGCGCGAAATCGGGCAACAGCAGCAGGAAGCTCTGCATCGCCGCTCAGAAAAGGGAAGACGGGAAGGCGCACATCCGGCGGAGTGTGCCAGAAGTCTTGGAGAAGCAGCTTTCCCTGTCGGGGCAAATGAATTCGCCCACACATCACCCACAGCTTCCCCACAAGCTACCCACAGCTCTATCCACAAGCCCGTCTGCCGGACGGCCGGACTACTCGTAGCTGCGCAGATCCTCGATCAGCTTGCCGTCATTGGGCAGGCTCCCCGGCGCGCAGAAATGGACTTCGCCGCGCAGCTTGGTGAGTTCGCGCAGGGAGATCGCGATGGCCTCGGCAAGCCCCTCCGGTTCGCCCGCTACTTCGCAATGGAGGGTCATGCAGTCGGTCTGGCCCGGGTTATCGACTACCAGGCGACCGCGGCCGAGCTCCGCATGGCGCTTGAGCACCGCCGCCACCTGACCTGGATGCACGAACATGCCCTTCACCTTGGTTGTCTGATCAGCCCGCCCCAGCCAGCCCTTGATGCGCACATTGGTGCGGCCACAGGGCGAGATGCCCGGCAGCAGCGCCGACAGGTCGCCGGTGCCGAAGCGGATCAGCGGGTATTCCGGGCTGAAGCTCGTCACCACCACCTCGCCCACCTCACCGGGCGCCACGGGATCGCCGGTCCCCGGGCGCACGATCTCCACCAGTACGTCCTCGTCAACCACCAGCCCATCCCGCGCCGGCGTCTCGTAGGCGATCAGGCCCAGATCCGCGGTCGCGTAGGCTTGGTAAGCCTGGACGCCTCGCGCGATCAGCGCATCGCGCAGACTGGGGGGAAACGCCTCACCCGACACAAAAGCCTTTGTCAGGCTCGTCACAGCCAGCCCCAGCTCGTCAGCCTTGTCGAGAATGATGCGCAAGAAGGACGGCGTGCCCGCATAGGCGACCGGCCGCAGATCGGCGATGGCCGCCACCTGCATCTCGGTCTGTCCGACACCGGCCGGAAACACCGTGCAGCCCAACGCGTGGGCCGCCGTCTCCATCATCGAACCGGCCGGCGTGAAGTGATACGAAAACGTGTTATGCACCAGGTCGCCAGCCCGGAAACCCGCTGCATAGAAGGCCCGGGCCAGGCGCCAGTAGTCCTTGCGCGCGCCCTCCGGTTCATAGATCGGCCCCGGAGACGCGAACACCCGTGTGCAGGCCTTGCCCCAGCCCACGGTCGCCAGCCCGCCAAACGGACGCTCGCACCGCTGCAACGCAACCAGCTCCGACTTGCGGATCACCGGCAACGCGGCGAGCGCCGCGCGACTCGTCACCGCCGCCGGATCCACATCCCGCAACAGCTCGCCAAAGGCCGGCGCATGGGTGCGGGCATGGGAAACCTGTGCCGGCAAGGCGGCCAGCAGGTCCTGCTCCCGCTCGGCGGGGGGGCGGATTTCACGGGCATCGTGGTATTTCATCGTCGCTCCATTCCGTTTCACGCCACCGTCAGCGGGCAGCTGCTCCTGGCCAGCATTTTGTCATATCTGGATTCACGAGCCGGCGCCCGACCGCTCACGACAACCAGCGCTTGCGCCGCCGGTAGTGCTTCACGTCGCGGAAGCTCTTGCGGCCTTCCGACGACAGGCCCAGATAGAACTCCTTCACGTCCTCGTTGTTGCGCAGCTCGTCCGCCGCGCCCTCCATCACGACCCGGCCGTTCTCGAGGATGTAGCCGAAGTCCGCATAGCGCAGCGCCACCATCGTGTTCTGCTCGGCGAGCAGGAAGCTCACCTTCTCCTTCCCGTTGAGGTCCTTCACGATCTCGAAGATCTCCTCGACGATCTGCGGCGCCAGCCCCATCGATGGTTCGTCGAGAAGGATCATCTCCGGCCGTGCCATCAGCGCGCGTCCGATCGCACACATCTGCTGCTCGCCGCCGGACGTATAGCCGGCCTGGGAACTACGCCGGGTCTTGAGGCGCGGGAAGTAGGCATAGACCCGCTCCAGGCTGTCACGCAGTTCGGCACGGGACTGGCGGCGCGTGTAGGCACCGGTCAGCAGGTTCTCCTCGATGGACAGGTGGCCGAAGCAGTGGCGCCCCTCCATCACCTGGATCACCCCGCGCCGCACCAGCTCGGCCGGCGTCATGCGGTCGATGCGGTCGCCCTTGAACTCGATCGAACCCTTGGTCACGTCACCACGCTCCGCGTGCAGCAGGTTGGAGATGGACTTCAGCGTCGTGCTCTTGCCGGCACCGTTGGCCCCCAGCAACGCAACGATGCGGCCCTCGGGCACCTCCAGCGAGACGCCCTTGAGCACCAGGATCACGTGGTCGTAGATGACCTCGATGTTGTTGAGGCTGAGGTAGGACATCGGGTCCTCAACCTTCCTTGCTGCAGTCCCGCGGCTTGATGCCCTTCTCCTTGGCGTAGGCGGCGGCGGACTCCTCGATCATGCCGCGTACCAGCGGACGGTCGGACTCCACCCAGCCGGAAATCACCTTCCACTGGCTGCCGTCCCACTGCTGGAACTTCACCACGCCCGGCCCTTCATGGTCGGCGCAGCTGATCTTCAACGGCGGCAGAAAGCCGGTGGCGCCGAGGGCCTTCAGACGCGCTTCGTCGAGATTGAGGTTCTCGAAGCCCCAGCGCACCTGCTCGCCGGTCAGCGCCTTGCCCTTGCCGTACTTCTCCTGGGCCTTGCGGATCGCCTCGACGGTGATCAGCCCATGCACTACGCCGCGGTTGTAATACACCGAGCCGATGCGGGCCTTGTCCTCCATGTTGCCCTTGCCCTTGCCATAGACGAACTTCTTGATGTCGGCGACGACCGGGTAATTGGCACCTGCGACGTTGAAGCCGGCGGCGGTGAAACCCTTGGCTGCCGGGCCGGCCGGCACGGTGTCTTCCTCTGCGCCGGACCACCACACGCCAACCATCTTTTCGCGCGGGTAGCCGACCTTGGCAGCGGCCTTGAGCGCCGTCGGATTCATCACCCCCCAACCCCACAGGATCACGTAGTCGGGTTTGAGCTGACGCAGCTGCAACCACTGGGACTGCTGTTCGTTGCCGGGGTGGGCGACCGCGATCTTGCTCAGCTCGAAGCCATGCTTGGCGGCCAGCTTATCGAGGATCGCGTGGGATTCCTTGCCGTAGGCAGAGTCGTGGTAGAGCAGGCCGATCTTCTTGCCCTTGAGCTTGTCCATGCCGCCTTCCTTCGTGCCGATGAAGTTCACGATGGCGGACGCCTGGGACCAATACGTGGTGATCAGCGGAAAGACCCACGGGAAGACCCGCCCGTCGGCGGCATCGGTGCGCCCATAGCCGATCGTCACCACCGGAATCTTGTCCTGCGCGGCCTTGTCGAGCACCGAATAGGTGATACCGGTGGACACCGGCTGGAACACCGTATTGCCGGTGCTGCCCCTCTTCTTCAGGCGCTCGTAGCACTCCACGCCGCGGGCGTTGTTGTACTCGGTCTCGCACTCTTCCCAGGTCAGCCTGACGCCGTTGATGCCGCCATCGCGCTCGTTGATCAACTGCATGTAGTCGATCCAGCCGCCGAAGACCCCGGAACCGCCGGCTGCATACGGGCCGACCCGGTAGCTCGGCAGGCCGATGAACTGCTCCTCGACGGCCCCTGCGATGGAGGAGGCCAGCAGGCCAGCCAGGGCCGCGCCCAGCAGGGCGGAGTGCTTCAGTTTCATGGTGTGTCTCCTCTTATGGGTATGGGTGCAGCGACCGCTCAGTGCGGGAAGGGCCACAGGCGCAGTTTTTCCTTGGCGATCTGCCACAGGCGCGCCAGGCCGTGGGGCTCGACGATCAGGAAGAAGATGATCAGCCCACCGAAGATGATGAGCTGCAGGTTCGACGCGAAACCCGCCCCGAGCGCATCGCCGAACAGCGCCGGCACGAGGTTGTCGAGCAGGATCGGTAGCAGCACGATGAAGGCCGCGCCGAGAAAAGCGCCGAGGATGGAGCCGACGCCTCCGATGATGATCATGAACAGGATCTTGAAGGACAGGTCGAGGTTGAAACCCTCCGGCTCCACCGTGCCGATGTACGTATAGGCGTACAGCGCGCCGGCCACACCGCAGTAGAAGGAGCTCACCGCGAAGGCCAGCAGCTTGGTCCGCATCAGGCGGAAGCCGATCACCTGGGCCGCCACGTCCATGTCGCGCACCGCCATCCAGGCCCGCCCGGTGGCCGAGCGCACCAGGTTCTTGGCGGCCAGCGCCAGCACCGCGACAACCAGGAAGGTCAGCACGTACTTGGCCTCCGGCGACACGAATGCATAGCCGAGGATGCTCACCTCCTGGGCCGTCACCACCCCCGACGAGGAATGGTTGGAGAACCACGGGAACTTGACCAGCACCCACACGATGAAAAACTGCGCCGCCAGCGTCGCCACCGCCAGGTAGAAACCCTTGATGCGCAGGCTCGGCAGGCCGAACAGCACGCCCACCAGCGCCGCCGCCAGCCCGGCCAGCACCAGCGCCAGCAGGAAGGGCATGCCGTCCACGCGCAGGATGAAGTTGTAGGCGGCAAAGGCCCCCACCGCCATGAAGGCCGCCGAGCCGAGGGACAGCTGGCCCGCGTAGCCGGTCAGGAGGTTGAGGCCGATGGCCGCCAGCGAGAAGATCAGCACCGGCGTGAGGATCGCCTTCAGCCAGTATTCGTTGGCCAGCAGCGGCACCACCACGCCGAACACCAGCAGTAGCAGCGCGAAGCCGACGCGGTCCTGGCGGATCGGGAAGATCCTCCCATCCTCGGCGTAACTACTCTTGAACTGGCCGGCCTCACGGTAAAGCATGCATGCGCTCCCTGTTACTTGCCATTCGCTCACACCCGGTCGATGTGCCGTTCGCCGAACAGGCCCTCGGGCCTCACCAGCAGGAAGGCCAGCGCCAGCATGTAGGGAAACCAGCCCTCGATGCCGCCGCCGACCAGCGGCCCCACATAGACCTCGGCCAGCTTCTCCGAGGCCCCGATGATCAGCCCGCCGACGATGGCGCCGGGCACCGATGTGAAGCCGCCAAGAATCAACACCGGCAGCGCCTTCAGCGCGGTGAAGGTGAGCGCGAACTGCACGCCGTTGCGGGCCCCCCAGATCATCCCGGCGACCAGCGCCACGAAGCCGGCAACGGCCCACACCACGCGCCAGATCGTCTGCAGCGGGATGCCTATGGACAGCGCCGCCTGGTGATCGTCGGCCACCGCCCGCAGTGCGCGGCCGACCTTGGTGTACTGGAACAGCGCCGCCAGCAGAGCCACCAGCGACGCCGCCACGCCGGCGGCGAAGAGGTCGAACTTCGACACGCCGATCCCGTAGTCGTCCATCAGCCAGGTGATCGGCTCATCCATGATGCCCAGCTCGAGGCCGCGCACGTTGGCGCCCCAGGTCATCTGGGCCAGCCCCTCCACCACGTAGGTGAGCCCGATGGTGGCCATGAAAAGCGTGATCGGCGGCTGATTGACCAGCGGACGCAGCACGATGCGCTCGGTGGCGATGCCAAGCACCACCATCGTCGCGAAGGCCAGCAGAAAGGACAGCCAGAACACCGCCCCACTGCCGGCCTCCATGCCGAAGCGGGCCGGCAGCACTTCCTGGAAGCCGACGAAACTCAGCGCGGCGAAGAACACCATCGCGCCCTGTGCGAAGTTGAAGACCCCCGAGGCCTTGTAGATCAGCACGAAGCCAAGGGCCACCAGCGCATACATCACGCCGGACAGCAGGCCGCCGATCAGCACCTCGATGAAGAACTGCATGTCCGCTCCTCCTTCCCTCCGTCAGCCGGGACGCACCCTGGATGCCTCAATGGGCGCCGCCGAGATAGGCCCGGATCACGTCCGGATCGTTCTTGACCTCATCCGGCAGGCCATCGCCGATCTTGCGGCCGTAGTCGAGCACCACCACCCGGTCGGAGATGTCCATCACCACGCCCATGTCGTGCTCGATCAGCACGATGGTGGTGCCGTAGTGGTCGTTCACGTCGAGGATGAAGCGGCACATGTCCTGTTTCTCCTCCACGTTCATGCCGGCCATCGGCTCGTCCAGCAGCAGGATGTGCGGCTCGGCGGCCAACGCGCGGGCCAGCTCGACGCGCTTCTGCAGGCCGTAGGGCAGGCGACCGACCGGCGTCTTGCGGATGGACTGGATTTCCAGGAACTCGATGATTTCCTCGACCTTCAGGCGGTGCGCAACCTCTTCCCGCTGGGCAGCGCCCCAATAGAAGGCATGCTGCAGGAAGTTGCAGCGCATCTTCAGGGCCCGCCCGGTCATGATGTTGTCGAGCACCGTCATGCCCCTGAACAGCGCGATGTTCTGAAAGGTGCGGGCAATACCCTGCTCCGCTGCGTGGTGGGGCTCCATCCGGCGGCGCAGCTGGCCGCGGAAATGGATCTGCCCCTCCTGCGGGTGGTACACGCCGTTGATCACATTGAGCATGGAGCTCTTGCCGGCGCCGTTGGGGCCGATGATCGAGCGGATCTCGTGTTCGCGCACGTCGAAGCTGATGTCGGTGAGCGCCTTCACGCCACCGAAACGCAGGGAAATGTTGCGCAGGTCGACGATCACGTCGCCGCTTTGCCGAGCCATGGCGTCTCCTCCGGCTCAGGCGGCCTTCCGCGCCTGCGGCGGGAAGGTCTGCGCGTCCTCGATGCGCAGCTCGGCGGCCACCATGTTGCTGCGCCCGTCCTCGTAGCTCACCCGGGTCTCGATGTACTGGCTGGTCTTGCCCGCGTACAGCGCATCGACCAGCACCGCGTACTTCTCGGCGATGAAGTTGCGGCGCACCTTGCGGGTCCGCGTCAACTCGCCGTCGTCGGCATCGAGCTCCTTGTGCAGGATCAGAAAGCGGCGGACCTGAGCGTCGCCCATCGCCGCATCGCCGGCCAGATCGACATTGACCTGTTCGACGCAGTCCTTCACCAACTCATACACCGCCGCCTGGCCGGCCAGGTCGGTGTAGCCGGCGTAGGCCAGCCCGCGGCGCTCGGCCCAGTTGCCGACCGCCTCCAGGTCGATGTTGATGAAGGCGGTGACATGCTCGCGCCCATTGCCAAAGCACACCGCCTCCTTCACGTAGGGGAAGAACTTCAGCTTGTTCTCGATGTAGTTGGGGGCGAACATGCCGCCGCCGTTCAGGCGCCCCACGTCCTTGGCCCGGTCGATGATCTTCAGGTGGCCGTCGGAATCGAAGACGCCCGCATCGCCGGTCATGAAATAGCCCTCGACATTGATCGCCTCCGCGGTAGCCTCCGGGCGCCTGTAATAGGCTTTCAACAGCATCGGCCCACGCACCAGGATCTCCCCGTTGTCGGCCAGCTTCACCTCCACCTGGGGCGCCGGCGTACCCACCGAGTCGAACTTGATGTTCCCGTCCGGCTGCAGGCACACGTAGGCGCAGGTCTCGGTCTGGCCGTAGAGCTGCTTGAGGTTGATGCCGATGGAGCGGTAGAAGCGGAACAGGTCCGGCCCGATCGCCGCACCGGCGGTGTAGGCGACGCGGATGCGGCTGAGGCCCAGCACGTTCTTCAGCGGCCCGTAGATCAGCAGCTTGCCCAGCGCATAGCGCAGCCGGTCGGCCGCAGACACCGGCTTGCCGTCGAGGATGTCCGCGCCGCAGCGCCGCGCCACGTCCATGAAATAGCCGAACAGCGCGCGCTTCGGGCGGCTGGCGTCCTCCATGCGGATCATCACCTGGGTCAACAGGTTCTCGAAGACCCGCGGCGGCGCGAAGTAATAGGTCGGCCCGATCTCGCGCAGGTCGTTCATCACCGTCTCGGCGGATTCGGGGCAGTTGATCGTGAAGCCGGCCACCAGTGCCTGGGCGTAGGAGAACAGGTGGTCGCCGACCCAGGCCATCGGCAGGTAGGACAGGATGTCTTCGGTCTCGCCGAGACTGTCGAAGGCGCAACCGCCCTGCGCCGCGGCGATGAAGGCTGCGTGGCTCTGGCACACCCCCTTCGGCTGGCCGGTGGTGCCCGAGGTATAGAGCATTACCGCGATGTCCTCAGGGCTACCCTTGTCGAGCTCCTTGTCGAGGAAGTCCGGGTGGTACTCGTCGTGGATGCGCCCCATCTCCAGCACCTCGTCCATGCCGTGCAGGAAGGGCTGGCTGTAATGGCGCAGGCCGCGCGGATCGTCATAGATGACGCGTTCGAGATTGGGCAGATCAGCTTCTATCTCGAGCAGCTTGTCCACCTGCTCCTGGTCCTCGACGCTGGCAAAGCGGATGTCCGCGTCCAGCATCACATAGGCCATCTCCTGAGCCACCGCATCCTGGTACATCATCACCGGGATGCCGCCCAGGCACTGGCAGGCCGCCACCGACCAGTACAGGCGCGGCCGGTTGTCCCCCACCACGGCCAGGCGGTCGCCGCGCTTGAAGCCCAGCTCCGCCAGGCCGCTGGCCAGCGCACGTACCCGAGCGGCAACTTCCGCCCACGTGTAGGTCTGCCAGATCCCGTATTCCTTCTCGCGCATCGCCGGCCGCTGCGGCCGCTGGCGGGCATGCTCCATCAGCAGGCGCGGAAAGGTATCCAGGCTGGCGACGTCCACAGCTACCGCTCGGGTCGTGGCCATGCCCCCTCCTCCGGTTTGTCTCGATGTCGTCCCCCGCCGCTTCTACCGCGTCGCCCAAGGGCTCCGCCGGTGGCAGCGAGTGGTCGTTTATTCCCGGGGGCAGTCTGGCAAAGCAAGTTTGCCCAACTGTTTTTCAAATGTACGGAATTGTGCCGGCGCCCGCGGGAGGCGCGCCGGGTCAAGCCAGGATGGCGAGCCCTTCGGCCTCGGGCGCGATGACATAACGACCGCGCCCCTGCTCCTTGGCCATGTACATGGCCTGGTCGGCCGCCAGCAGCATGGCCTCAGGTGTGCTCGCCCCGCCGCTGATGGCGATGCCGACGGACACGCCGAGCCGGCACGGGCCGCCTTTGATGATCAGCGGCAAGGACAGGGCCTCGATGCAACGTGTAGCCAGCGCCGCGGCCCCGACCTCGGCGTCCTCTCCCAGGTCAGCGGCGAGCATCACGAACTCATCTCCGCCAACGCGGGCCAGCGTATCGCTCTGACGCAGCACTGCCGACAGGCGCTGGGCCACCTCCACCAGCGCAAGGTCACCGGCTTCATGCCCAAGCCTGTCGTTGATCGGCTTGAAGCCGTCCAGATCAAGGAACAGCGCCGCCACCTGCGTACCGTGGCGGCTGGCGCGGGCGAGAGCCTGGCGCATGCGGTCGTCGAGCAACATGCGGTTGGGCAGGCCGGTCAGGCCATCATGGTGGGCCATGCGACGTAGTTCGGCCTGGCTGCCAGCCAGCTTGTCGAGCAGGCGGTTGAAGGCCTTGGTGAGATGGCCTACCTCGTCGTCCCGCACTACCGGCAAAGGCTTGAGCGGGATCTCATCCTGGGTCATACGCTCGGCCAAGTGCGCGGCCCGATACAGCGGACGCAGCGTGACCCGCATAAACAGGCCGGCGGCCAGCAGCACGATAGCCATCGCAGCGACGCTGTAACGAACCACGTTGTCCTTGATCCGGCGGATCGGTGCAAAGGCCTCGGCCGTCGGCAGGCGAGCCACGACGAACCAGCCGGTACTCGGCACGCTGGCCATCGCCGACAGCTCCTCGACCCCCTTGGCATTCATCGTCACACCGCTGCCGCGAAAACCGGCCATCGCCCGATCATGCAGCAGATTGACGCCGGGCGAGGGCGTCGGCTTGAGCAGCAGGTCCGGATCGCTGGCGGCGACGAACAGCTTGTCGGCCGGGGAGATCAGCAGGAAGCCGCCGGTTTCTCCGATCCGCCCCTGGTTGATGCGATCGAGGAAGTCCGGCGCTGTCAGCGCGGTGACACCCACCAGCACCGCCTGGACCCGGCCACGCCCATCCTTCAGCGGCACCCCAACCGGCAGCACCGGTTGCTTGGTGAAGGTGCCGAACAGTGGAGCACCGACGCCGGCCTCGCCATGCACGGCCCGCAGGAAACCCGGATTGCCGGCCGTCGAAGCGCCGCGCCGGCCGGATACCCGCGGGAAATCGACGATTACATGGCCATCGGTGGCAATCACCAGCAGCCCCAGGTTGAACAACGGATTCAATCGATGCCGCTCCGCCAGCCAGGCCTCCAGCCGGGACGGCTGACCGAGCAGATCCAGCGGAAAGGTGGCCGCCAGCTGCTCGATGAAGCGGCGCCGCTCGCGGATCTTGTAATCGACCTCCCGCGCCACCTCGTCGGCCAGCGCCATCTGCTGGGCCGAGACCAGCTGGGTCAGGTCTTCGCGCAGGTAGCGGGTCTGCATCACGTAGCGTGCGACGCCACCACCGACGACCAGCAGCATGCCGAACAGCACCAGGCGGGTGACGAGACTGTTGGAGATGCGCTTGAGAGCCATCGGTCTATGGTAGCCGAAGGCGATGACAGATCCCCCTGACGAAAGTCATCCTTTCACGGATAAACCGTAGTCACCGGGCTAGTCGGCGTGCTCGGCCCAGCGCTCGGAGCGCAAGGCCCGGGCCACAGCCGTCGCCCGGGCTTCCAGCAGGGCATCAGCGGCCCCGGTGGGATCATCTTCATGCTCGGCCAGGACAGCCGCCTCGTCGAGAACCTTGCAGGCATCCAGCGCCGCCGCCAGCATCGCGGCCTTCGGATAAGGACGCGTCGCCCGTCCGGGATAGGCCCGGAAATCGCAGGTGCACAGCAGCATCAACCATTCGAAGCGCTGCGGCTGCCCGAAGGCATCGACGCGCTCGAGCATGGCCGCGATGGAGCCGGCCCGCATCTCCGCAGCGCGATGCACGCGCTCCACCTCCAGCAGCGCCAGTACGGCCAGATCCTGGAATTCGGCCGGCACGCTGAAGCGTCCGGCAATCGCTTCGATACGCGGCCGGCCACGCTCCATGTGGCGGTAATGGGCCGGCAGGTGCTCCGGCGGCGAATCGGATTTGCCGACGTTGTAAAGCAGCGCGGCAAAGCGCACCGCCAGCGGCGCCTGGCGCCGCGCAGCCTCGTCCACCACGCGGAACTGGTGCTCGCCGATATCCACGGTCGGCGGGTCATCGGCGCTCTGAGGCATGCCGAACAGGGCGTCCAGCTCCGGCAGCAATACCTGCAGCGCCCGGCACTCCTTCAGCACCCACAGCATCCGCGACGGCGCGTCGCTCATCAGTCCACTCGCCAGTTCAGCCCAGGCCAGCGCGGGATCGAGGTCGGCAAGCAGGCCCTCGGCGACCTGGCGGCGCATCAGGGCCACCGTCTCCCGGTCCACCTCGCCGTCCTGGCTGGCCGCCGCCGCCGCGATGCGCAGCAGATTGACGGCCGGACTCACCAGCAGGGGCGCGATGGGGCTACGGGGCAGTTGAAAGCTCATGGACGGTCTCGCGAGGAATGACGGGTTTGCGACAGATGCCGGACGAATGTGTCGTGGGCACGCCCAAAAACCCATCACGACAGGATCATGCGGGTGTTTGGAAAGACTTGCGGGAGCTTGAAGCAAGAAGAGGACCCAATGGCCCGGCGGGCGCAGGCGAACGCCACCCCGCAGCACAAGGGTGGCATCGCAAACATGCAGATGGTTATTCGCTACCGATGGGACCGAGCTGCTTGCGGAGTTCGTCCCAGATGGACGGCGGCGGCGCGGAGGTCATCCCCATCCGTTCCTTGTCCATGTCGGTACGCACCGGGCCCTGGGCCCCGTACCACTCATCAGCACCGTAGGACCGCGACTCCATTCCCTTGCTGGAGTCCGGGCTGTGCATGGTTCCCATCGAGCTGCTGTCGGTTAGTTCCCTGAGGCTGTCATTGAGGTCGGCCGCCTGGGCGGTAGCCAGCGGAATCAGCACGAGGACACTTCCGGCCAGAAGGCCGGCGCCGATCTTGATCCAGTGATTGGATTTCATTTTGCCCTCCGTTGTGGTGATCCTCCCCGGAAAAAAGGCAAGAAAGCGAACAGTGCGCCACCGCTGGGGAGCGCGTGGCCCGTGGGCGGTGGTGTGCACAACTCCATATTAGTCGATGAAAACAGTCGGATAAGAACAACCGCTCGCCCTCAATCAGCGGGGAGTTTCCGGGGCGAGGGTATCCCCCAATTCCAGCATGGCCAGCACATCCCCCACCAGGGCGCGATGCTCCTGCGGGGCGTTCCGGTACCAGTGGGTCAGGTAGGCACGCAGGCTGCTGCGCGCATCGGCCGGGTCGAGGTTGAGGTAGGCCAGGGCCTGCCAGTTCTCAGGATTGCCGTCGAACAGGGGCAGCAGCAGATTGGCCAGCACCTCGTTCTTGTCACGCAGATAGGGGTTGTTGCGCAGGGCCTCCTCGTTGTCATGCAACCAGCCGGCCAATGGCGCGTTCGGCGGCAGCTGGCGGTGCCCTTCGGAGATCAGCAGGTCGAAGAAGCGGCGCAACGTGGCGGCCTCACCCACCCACTCGGGGCCTGGCGGCGCGCTCTCCCAGCGCAGTGCGAGGCGCTTGAGGGTGAACAGCGACGCCGTCTCGCACAGGGTTTCCTCGAACCACTGGTTGGAACGGCTCGACACGGTGCCCGGAGCCACGTTCTCGTCGTAGTTGGACAGCACATGGCACAGCTCGTGGGCGAATTCGTAGGCATACAGGTGCCAGTTGTCGCCGCGCGCATGCAGGTGAATCCGGTATTCGCCCTGCGTCCCGCGGCCGTACAGCGCCACTGGCGGCCCATCGGTATGGGTGACGACGATGGGCACCGCGAGGCGGCCCGGCAGGTTCGCCAGCAACTCGTCCGCCACCTCGTTGAGCACCGTTTCGATGGCTTCCTTACGGGCACTACCCCAGCCACCGCCCTGCACCTGGATATCCACACCGGGCTTGCGCAGCCCGGCCGCCTTCTTGGCCGCCGGCGTCTCCATGTCGCTGCCAGCATGTGCCAGCGAGCACAGGATGGAAGCCATGATGAAGGGCAGGCGCATGCCGCGCCGCAACCAGGCTTCCGGCACGCCCGCACGAAACGGACTCCGCTTCTTCTTGTGCATGAGACCTTCCACTCCATGTCAGCAAGGACTGCGCCCCATCTTTTTCAGGATAGATCGACAGCCGGTGTTCCGCGCTATCATCCGCGCCGCCGATGCAAACAACATTCCTCCCGATCCGATGAAGAACCGACTCCTCCGCTGGCTGACATTGCTGGCCCTGTGTCTGCCCTGCCTCCTGTCCCAGGCCGCCGACGCCCCTGTCACCGATGGCCGCGCCCGCTTCGAAGCGGCGGCGCAGAGCGCCCTCGCCGCCGTCCAGCCAGGCCCGCGGGACATTCTGCTGGGCGAGCAGGGCAAGCTGCACCTGCCGGCCGGCTACGGCTTCATCCCCCAAGCCGAAGCGGCGGCGCTGCTGGCCGCCCAGGGCAGCCACACCGGCCCCGGCTTCTACGGCCTGATCGTCAGCGACAAGCTGGAAGGCTTCCTGGCCCTAGAATACGAAGCCGCCGGCTACGTGAAGGACGAGGACGCCAAGGACTGGGACGCCGCCAAGCTGCTCGACAACCTGAAGGAAGGCACCGAGGCAGCGAACGAGGAGCGCCGCAAGCTCGGTGTTCCCGAGTTCAGCGTGATCGGCTGGGTGGAAGCCCCCAGCTACGACGCTGCCACCCACCGCCTGGTGTGGTCGGCGATCACCCGCCGCAAGGACGCCCAGGCCGGCGAGGACGGGGTGAACTACAACACTTACGTGCTCGGTCGGGAGGGCTATTTCTCGATGAACCTCATCACCGATCTGGCCCGCGTCGACCAGGAAAAGCCCACCGCCCGCGAACTGCTGGCGGCCCTCGAATTCAACGACGGCAAGCGCTACGCCGACTTCAACTCATCCACCGACAAGGTCGCCGAATACGGCCTCGCCGCACTGGTCGGCGGTATCGCGGCGAAGAAGCTGGGCCTGCTGGCATCCCTCGGCATCTTCCTGGCCAAGTTCTGGAAGGCCGGCGCGCTGGCCGTCGTCGGCCTCGGCGCCGGCGTGCGCAAGCTGTTCGGCAAGAAGGACGGCGCGTGAAGCTGCTCCTGCTCCTCCTCAGCGGCGCCAAGTTCGGCAAGCTGCTGACCACCGGCGGCACCATGCTGCTGTCCCTCGGCGTCTATGCACTGATCTGGGGCTGGCGCTACGCCGCCGGCTTCATCGTGCTGCTGTTCTGCCACGAGATGGGCCACTACATCGCCGCCCGCCAGCGCGGCCTCAATGTGGGCGCGCCGACCTTCATCCCCTTCGTCGGCGCGTGGATCAACCTCAAGGAACAGCCGATGAACGCCGAGACCGAGGCCTATGTGGCGATGGCCGGCCCCCGCTGGCGGGCACCGTCGCGGCTCTCGCCTGCTACTTCCTGGCCCGCTCGGAAGACAGCACGCTGCTGCTGGCAATCAGCTATTCCGGCTTCTTCCTGAACCTGTTCAACCTGATCCCGGTACCGCCGCTGGACGGCGGCCGCATGACCGGCGTGGTGTCGCGCAAGTTCTGGATGCTCGGCGCGCCGGCGCTGGTCGGCCTGTTCCTGTGGCGACCGAGCCCAATGCTGATCCTCATCGCCATCCTCGCCGCGCCCCACATGCTGAAGGCCTTCCGCGGCGACGGAGAGGAGGCCCCCGGCTATTACGACACGCCGCCGGGCAAGCGCTTCGAATACGCCGTGCTGTACCTGGGCCTGCTGGCCTACCTGGCGGTGATGACCTACGACGTGCACGAGATGCTGGGCAGCCTGCGCACCCAGTACTGAACGCCAACCTCAGGTCGCCGGCGTCGCGCGGGCGCGCAGGGCCTGCTCAATGTTGTCGCCCCAGGCCGGCGCCTCGCCCCTCACTGCCCGTGCCGCGCGGATCAGCGCCAGGTTGCGGGCGGTGCTTTCCGGCTCCCAGTTCTCACGCACTGCAGCCAGTGCGCTACCGATTGCGGCCTGCGCTGCGGCCTCGTCACGGGCCAGCACGGCCAGCTCGACCAGCGTGGCGAAATCCCAGTAATCCGGTACGCCGCTGGCAACGCGCCGCTTCACCGCGTAGGTGACCACCGGCAACAGTTCGACGCGCCGCGGGTCCGGCGGGTTGGCCAGCTCCATCAGCGTCACCGCGTTGATGCCCGGAAAGGCGTCGCGCCAATCGGCTTCGAAGCCCTGCAGATACGCGTCGATGGCCTTGCCCAGCCAGCCGCAGGCGGCCTTTGCGTTGCCGGCCTTCGTTTCGGCGTCCCAGCGGTCCTTGTAAACGCGCCCTAGCAAACTATTGGTTTCGCTGCTCGGACCACGGCGGGCGATCAGTTCCAGGAAGATGGCCTCCGCTTCGTCCCTGCGGCCCAGGCGATTGAGGGCAAAACCGTACTGCTCGCGTACCAGCGTGCTCCGGGCCAGCGGCTTGGCCATGTCCCCCACCAGCGCCACCATGCCCTGCCAGTCGCTGACCGCCCGGTAGGAGAGCAACAGGTCGACCACCACGCCAGCCTCGGCATCGGACAAATCGCCGAGGGTCCGCGCCGCCGCCTGCACGGCATCCTTGCCGGCACTCCGCGCCGCCGCCAGCGTGTTGCGGGCCTCCAGGGCATAGCACACCTGGTCGCGGAAGACGTCGGTCTTGAGGCGGGCGATGTCCGGCGCCACATGGTCCTCCAGCAGCTGGAACACCCGGCTGTCGCGACGTGGCTCGTCCCGGCCGCGCCGCGCCTCGTCGAGGACATGGGTCAGCGCCGCAGCGGCAGCGGTCGGATCGGCCGGCACGCCGCCGGCCGCCAGCTCATAGCGGAGCGTATGCAGCGGCGCCACGTCGAAGGGCAAGGCGCCCGTGTCGCCGAACAGCGTCACCGTCGTCGCCGGCCGCATGCCGTGACGCAGGCCCAACTCGTAGAAGACGTTTGGGCCGGCCAAGGTCAGGTCGGCTACCGCGAAGTCGCACAGGATCAGGCGTTCGTGCGCCGCCTTGTGGATCACTCCGCCGACGGCCTCCTCTTCGGCCCGCAGGGGCTCCATGCCAGCCGCCTCGATCGCGGGCCGGATCAGCATGCTATAGACGGCTTCGAAATCCACCGTCCGTCCAGACGGGAGGGTCTTCCTGCCAAGGGGGATCAACACAAAGCACAGCGGTCTCATCACATCTCCTTGATGCCGGGCGACTTCAATGCAAAAGCAATACGATACCGCCATAATAGGCAAGCACGCCACTCGGGCCACGGGCTTGGCCTGAGTGTCGCAGAACCCGACCGTAATCCGGGCCTCCCTCCACAACCCATTTCAGGCAGAAACGAAATGCGGCATTGCACAAAACACATCCTGCCGGTTCGAAGCATCGTGTAATGTATGCAAACGACCTAGCCCGCAAACAGGAAGTGTCGCCGCCGCATCGTCCCCCCCAGTTTCTTTCCGAGGAGTTCCCATGTCGATCGCTTCATCGCCAAAAGCACCTCCCCTGCCCGGTTTCAAGAACGTGGACCTCAGCCAGAGCTCCGTTTCTGGCTTGTCGTCCGGCGCCTTCATGACGGTCCAGCTCCATCTGGCCCACTCGTCCACCTTCGTCGGCGCCGGCGTCATCGCCGGCGGCCCCTTCCGCTGCGCCGAAACCTACCGCGCGGCAGCCATCGCGGAAGACTCGGCAATCCTCAATGCAGTCTCGATCTGCATGAATCCGCTGATCCCCCAGACCGCCCCCGATCCAGCCCGGCTGGCGCGCAACGCCAAGGCCTGCGCCGACAAGGGCGAGATCGACCCGGTGTCCCACCTGGCCAACGACAGGGTCTATATCTTCACCGGCAGCCGCGACACAGTCGTCAATTCCACCGTGGTGGACACCACCCGCCGCTTCTACGAACACCTGGGTGTCGCTCCCGACAACATCCGCTACGAAAGCGGCGTACCCGCCGGCCACTCGATCATCACCACCAATCCCGAGGACAACCCTCTCGCCGCCAACCGGCCGCCTTACATCAACCAGGGCGACTTCGTTCAAAGCTGGCGGATCCTCGAACACATCTACGGCCCGCTCAATCCCCCCAGCGAGCGCCTGTCCGGCCGCATCATCCGCTTCGACCAACGCGAGTTCTTCAATGGAGAGTCCCGGGCCAGCATGAGCGACTACGGCTACGCCTATGTGCCCAAGGCCGTGGAGGAAGGCGCTCCGGCCCGCGTGCATATCGCCCTGCACGGCTGCAAGCAGGGTTACGCCTACGTGAACTACGTCAACGGCCGTCCCGACCTGGAAAACGGCCTGCCCTACGGCAACCGCTACTTCACCACCACCGGTTACAACGAGCTGGCCGACGCCAACGATCTGATCATCCTCTACCCCCAGGCCCAGGGCACCGACAACGGTGCGACACAAAACCCCGAAGGTTGCTGGGACTGGTGGGGTTACACCAGCACCAGCGCCAGCGAGCCCGACTACTACTCCCAGCAGGCCATCCAGATCCGGGCCATCCACGGCATGCTGCAGCGCCTGGGCACCCCTTGAACGAACCTCCGCAAAGGACACCACCATGCTGCAAGCCCTGACCCAGTTCGCCCATGCACCGGTCGACCAGTTGCAGACCCTGCATCACCTCCAGGCCGACATGATCCGCAAGTTCATCGTCCCCACCGTCGGCACCGACGGCCACCCCGTACCGGCATTCGTGCTGGGCAACCATGCAGAACACATCCGGCAAGCCCTCGGCGGCGTGGCCCTGCGCCAGCTGAGAAACCTGCAGAGCGTACTGCCGGCAGCCGTCAAGCTCAGTCAGGACGTCGGGGTCTATTACGACCTGTTCGCCTTCCAGAGAGCCTTCCTTGAACGCCTGTCCGGCCTGCAGACCCAATGGCTCGAAGGGCTGGAGAGCATCGCCCAGGAGGCCGGAGAGATCCGGCAGGTGAATACGGCCTCCAAGTTGATCGCCCAGGAATACAACCTGTACGCCCAGTTTTCCGCGTTGCTGATGGGCCAGGTGAGCGCCGTCACCGAATTGGTCGAGAATGCCCAGATCGATTTCGGCTATCTGATCGCTCAGACAGTGGAAAAAAACTGAAGCCACAGAGGTAAACGGACGCGCATCCCATGCGGTGCGCCCCAGAAAGAGCGGCGGCCATTGACTGGTGCCTCCGCCGGCTACCCCGCAGCCTCGACACCTCAGGTGCGGCAGCGCAGCCAGGTGGCGAGATCGGCCGCGCTCAGCGGCGGCGAGTAGAAATAGCCCTGCGCAACGCCGCAGCCCAGCGCTTTCAACAACGCGGCCTGCTGTTCGTTCTCGATGCCTTCGGCGATCAGGCCCAGGCCCAGGGTCTGGCCGAGGGCGATGATGGTGCGCACGATCTCCGCATCCTCGGCGTTCCGGTCCGCGGCCGCCACGAAAGAGCGGTCGATCTTCAGCACATCGAGCGGCAGGCGCCGCAGGTGGACGAGACTGGAATAACCGGTACCGAAATCATCCACCGCAACGCTCACGCCGAGCCCCCGCAGGCGGCCGAGGAGAATGGCGGTGCTGGCCGGGTTGGCCATCACCGTGCTTTCGGTCAGTTCGATTTCGAGATCGGCCGGCGCGATGCCGTGCCGCCGCACCAAGGCCGCGATACGCTCGGCCAGGTCACCGCTGTCGAGCTGGCGGGCCGATACATTGACGGCGATCGGCAGACGCCAGCCCTCGTGCTGCCAGCAGGCGGCCTGGCGGCAGGCTTCGTCGAGCACCCAGTCGCCGAGGGCAACGATCAGACCGCTTTCCTCGGCCACCGGGATGAACTCGGCCGGCGCCAGCAGGCCGTGATCCGGATGGCGCCAGCGCACCAGGGCCTCGACGCCGACCACCTCCCCGGAGCCAAGCGATACCTTGGGCTGGTAATGCAGCACCAGCTGGCCACCGGCAACCGCCCGACGCAGGTCCATTTCCATGTTCAGGCGGTGGCTGGTGCGGACGAGCATGTCCTCCTGGAAGAAGCGATAGGTATTGCGCCCGGCGGCCTTGGCGGCATACATCGCCATATCAGCGCGCTTCATCAGCTCGTGCGGATCGTCGCCGTCCTCTGGGAAGAAGGCCATGCCCATAGACGCGCCGATTTCCACGCTATGGCCGCGCAACTGCATCGGACGGCTGATCTCGGCAATCAGCTGCCCGGCCAGGCTGGCACAGTGGCGCGTCTCGTCGAGGTCTTCCATCAGCACCACGAATTCATCACCGCCGAGCCGGGCCACGGTGTCCATCGCCCGCAGGCGGCCCTGGATGCGCCGCGCGACTTCCTGCAGCAGCAGGTCACCGACGTCGTGGCCGAGGCCGTCGTTGACGCTCTTGAAGCGGTCGAGATCGATGAAGGTCACCGACAGACGGCGCGCCTCACGCTGGCTGCGGTGGATCGCGTGCTGCAGGCGCTCGAGGATCAGCGCCCGGTTGGGCAGGCCGGTCAGCGCGTCGTGGAAGGCCAGGTGCTGGATCCGCTCATCCTTGCGGTGCATGTCGGTGACGTCATGGAAGACCGCCACGTAGCGCACCGGCTGGCCGTCGTCGTCGTCGATACGGTTGATCGTCGTCCATTGCAGGTAGGCTTCGCCGCCCTTGTTGCGGTTCCAGACTTCGCCCTGCCAGTGCGCCTCGTCGTGCAGCCGGCGCCACATTTCGCGATAGAAGCCGGCGTCGTGGTGCTCCGAGCGCAGCAGGCTGGGCTGCCGCCCGAGCACCTCGGCGGCGCTGTAGCCAGTGATCTTGCCGAAGGCCGGATTGACCGACAGGATGATGCTTTGCGCATCGGTGATCATCACCCCCTCGGCGGAGTTGTGAAAGACGCTCGCCGCGAGGCGTAATTGCTCTTCAGTCCGCTTCTGGTCGGTCATGTCGCGACCGACGCCGAGCACGCTGACGACGCGCTCGTCCGGCGCCCGCTCCGGCACCATGCTGATCATGTGGTAGCGTGGCAGCCCATCCAGCCCCGGGAAAGCCAGATCGAAATCGCGGCTCTCGCCACTGCGGGCCACCTCGCGCACGGCCGCGAGCAGCGCGTCGAAACGCCCATCCGGCCACAAGACCTGCGGGGAGCGGCCCAGTACGTCGGCGGCAACAAGACCCAGGGTCTTTTCCAGCGAACGGTTCAGGTAAATGATCCGCCCCTCGCAGTCCCAGCGCGCGATATTGTCCGGCACGTTGTCGGCCAGGGAGCGGAAGGCCCGCTCCCGTTCGGCCAGCGCCTTCGCCGCATGGCGCGGCTCGGTGATGTCCTGCAGCATCAGCAGCAGATGGGCCTCGCCGCAACTCACGAAGGGCGAGCACTGCGCGCGGACCCATACCTCCTTCCCGAAGGTACTGGTGAAGCGCGACTCCGTTTCGAGCCGGCGCCCTTCGGCCTGCACCCGGGTAACCAACTCATACAGTCCGCCCTCGTGCCATGATGGGATGTAGTGAAAGTTCTGCCCCAGCAGTTGCTCCCGCGTACCGCCGGTCAACTGCACGACGGCCGGGTTGGCCAGCACGCACTGCCCGTCCTGGCGATAGGCGAGCACGCCGACCGCCGACGTCGCGAGGATGTTCTCGTTGAGCGCCAGCGCCTCGCGCAGTTGTTCCTTGGTCTCGTGCAGCTTGTGGGTGCGCTCCTCGACGCTCTGCTCGAGGCGCTGGTTGAAGGCGCCGAGGGCCGCCTCGGCGAGCTTGCGTTCGGTGATGTCGGTGGCGATGCCGCAAACGGCATAGATCCGGCCGGCGCCATCGCGCAGTGGCACTTTCAGCGACAGCATCGTGTGGATGCCGTCGTCCATCGGCACGAGCTCCTCGAACTCGCGCGCCTCGCCGTTCTCCAGCACCGTCAGGTCGGCCGCGCGCACCGCCTCGGCGACTTCGGGCGGGAACAGGTCGAAATCGGTACGGCCGCGCAGGCTGTCGTTGGTGACGTGGTGCAGGTCGCAATAACGCTGATTGACCAACAGGTAACGGCCGTCGCGGTCCTTCACGAAGATCACCGCGGTGGTGTTGTCGATGATCGAGTTCAACAGCTCCTGGCTATACGCCAGCGCCTCCTGCGCTTCCTTGAGATCGCTGATGTCGGTACAGATGCCAAGGACCTTGTCGCAGCGCCCGTCGTCCTCGATCAACGGCGTCTTGGTGGTGCTGAACCAATGCACCGAACCGTCGAAGAAGGACACCGGCTCGGCGACGATCAGCTTGCCCCGCCGCTGGTCGATCACTTCGCGGTCGTCGCGCAGGAAGGCCTCCAGTTCCTCGGCATTGGGATGGAAATAGGCATTGCTGCGCCCTTCGACATCCGCCGCCCCCAGGCCGTAAGCCGCCGCCAGCGCGGCATTGGCGAGCAGAAAGATGCCGTCGCGGTCCTTCACGAAAATCATGTTCGGGCAGCTGTCGATCACCTGGCGCAGGAAGTCCCGCTGCTGGCAAAGGCCGTCGCCGATGAGTTTTTCGTTCGTCATTCTGCCCTTGTGCCCGAATGCCCATAATGGTTCTCGGCCCTGATCTTCGTGCCTATTCCACACATCAGGCAAGCGGCGCCGCGAGCCGCCCCTGCAATCGGTCACACCGGCGCACCTGCCCCGGCCCTTCTCCCAAAGAAAAAGCGGCGCCGATCGGCGCCGCTTTTTCCTGCTGTTCCCCTCTTGCCGAGAGGTCTTCTTGTAAGCCTTACATGCTGCGGCGGTACTGGCCGCCCACCTGATACAGGGCGCCGGTGATCTGGCCGAGGGAGCAGTACTTCACCGCTTCCACCAGTACCGCAAAGACGTTGCCGTTCTCAATGACGGTCTGCTTGAGCTTGGCCAGCCACTTGGGCGATTCGTCGGCGTTGCGGGCCTGGAAGTCGGCCAGGCGCTGGAGCTGGCTCTGCTTTTCGTCCTCGGAGGAACGGGCCAGCTCGATTTCCTGCTGGGCCATGCCCTTCGGGTTGAGGAAGGTATTCACGCCGATGATCGGGTAGGTGCCGTCGTGCTTCTTGTGCTCGTAGTACAGCGACTCTTCCTGGATCTTGCCGCGCTGGAAGCCGGTTTCCATCGCGCCGAGCACGCCGCCGCGGGAGCTGATGGCTTCGAACTCCTTGAGCACCGCCTCTTCGACCAGGTCGGTCAGCTCGTCGATGATGAAGGCGCCCTGGTTGGGGTTTTCGTTCTTGGCGAGGCCCCATTCGCGGTTGATGATCAGCTGGATTGCCATCGCGCGGCGCACCGATTCCTCGGTCGGCGTGGTGATCGCCTCGTCGTAGGCGTTGGTGTGCAGCGAGTTGCAGTTGTCGTAGATGGCGATCAGCGCCTGCAGCGTGGTGCGGATGTCATTGAAGTCCATTTCCTGGGCGTGCAGCGAGCGGCCGGAGGTCTGGACGTGGTACTTCAGCTTCTGGCTGCGCTCGTTGGCGCCGTACTTGTTCTTCATCGCCACGGCCCAGATGCGGCGGGCGACGCGGCCGATCACCGAGTATTCCGGGTCCATGCCGTTGCTGAAGAAGAAGGACAGATTCGGCGCAAAGTCGTCGATGTGCATGCCGCGGGCCAGGTAGCTTTCCACGTAGGTGAAGCCGTTGGACAGCGTGAAGGCCAGCTGGCTGATCGGGTTCGCGCCCGCCTCGGCGATGTGGTAGCCGGAGATCGACACCGAGTAGAAGTTCTGCACCTTGTTATGGACGAAAAACTCCTGGATGTCGCCCATCATCTTCAGCGCGAACTCGGTGCTGAAGATGCAGGTGTTCTGGCCCTGGTCTTCCTTCAGGATGTCGGCCTGCACGGTGCCGCGCACGGAGGACAGCACCCATTCGCGGATCTTCTCGGCTTCGTCTTCGGTCGGCTCACGGCCGTTCTGCGCCTTGAACTTGTCGAGCTGCTGGGCCAGCGCGGTGTTGAAGAACATCGCCAGGATGATCGGTGCCGGGCCGTTGATGGTCATCGACACGGAGGTGGTCGGGTTGACCAGATCGAAACCGTCGTACAGCACCTTCATGTCGTCCAGCGTGGCGATGGACACGCCGGAGTTGCCGATCTTGCCGTAGATGTCCGGACGCGGATCCGGGTCGCAACCGTACAGCGTCACGGAGTCGAAGGCGGTGGAGAGGCGATGCGCCGGCATGCCTTCGGAGACCTTCTTGAAGCGGCGGTTGGTACGGAAGGCGTCGCCTTCGCCTGCGAACATCCGGGTCGGGTCCTCGCCCTCGCGCTTGAAGGCAAACACGCCAGCGGTGTAGGGGAAGGAGCCGGGGACGTTTTCCTTCATCAGGAACTTGAGGGTCTCGCCGTCGTCCTCGAAGCGCGGCAGGGACACCTTGCGGATCTTTGTGCCGGACAGAGACTCGGAAGTCAGCGCGGTGCGGATCTCCTTGTCGCGGATCTTCACCACGTATTCGTCGGCAGCGTACAGCTCGACGGTCTTCGGCCACATGTCGAGGAGCTTCTTGGAGGTGCCGCTCAGTTCGCCGTCCTTCCACTCGATGAGCTCATCGAAGCTCCCCGCGTCCTTCTTGCAGCCTTCGAAGAGCTGCTTGGAGATGCGCAGGGCCTGGCGCTCGCGGGCCACCCTGGCCTGTTCAGCGGTGTGCTGGTGGTAGCCGCGCACGGAGTCAGCGATCTCGGCCAGGTAGCGGGCGCGCTCGGCCGGCACGATGGCACGGCCGCGGCTGGAAGCCTTGACGCTCACCAGCGGCAGCTTGGGCGCGGCCAGTTTGAGACCCTTGGTGGTCAGCAGCGGGGCGATGGCCTGGTACAGCGCGGTGACGCCGTCGTCGTTGAAGCGGGCCGCCATCGTGCCGAACACCGGCATTTCATCGGTCGGAGTGGAGAACAGCTCGCGGTTGCGCTGGTACTGCTTGCGCACGTCGCGCAGCGCGTCCTCGGCGCCCTTGCGGTCGAACTTGTTGATCGCCACGAAGTCGGCGAAGTCGAGCATGTCGATCTTCTCGAGCTGGCTGGCGGCGCCGAACTCGGGGGTCATCACGTACAGGGACACATCGACGAAGGGAACGATGGCCGCATCGCCCTGGCCGATGCCGGAGGTCTCGACGATGATCAGGTCGAAGCCGGCCAGGCGGGTGGCGGCGATCACTTCGGGCAGCGCGGCGGACACTTCCTTGCCGGTGTCGCGGGTGGCCAGCGAACGCATGAAGATGTTCGGGTGCTCGATGGCGTTCATGCGGATGCGGTCGCCGAGCAGCGCGCCGCCGGTGCGCTTGCGCGACGGGTCGATGGAGACGATGGCCAGCTTGACCTGGTCGTCCTGGTCGAGGCGGAAGCGGCGCACCAGCTCGTCGGTGAGGCTGGACTTGCCGGCGCCGCCAGTGCCGGTGATGCCGAGGGCCGGCACCTTGAGATCCTTGGCGGCCTCGATCAGCGCGGCCTTCACGGCGTCCGGATAGGCGCCATTCTCGAGGCCGGTGATGACCTTCGAGAGGGCGCGGCGGTCGCCGGACTGCAGCGCGGCGATGACGGCCTCGGCACCCTGCGGGCCGGCATGGCTCAAGTCCTGGTCGCAGCGTTCGACGACGTCGTTGATCATGCCCTGCAGGCCGAGGATGGCGCCGTCTTCCGGCGAGTAGATACGGGTCACGCCGTAGTCGTGGAGTTCCTTGATCTCGGCCGGCACGATCACGCCGCCACCGCCGCCGAAGACCTTGATATTCTCGCCGCCGTTCTCGCGCAGCAGGTCGATCATGTACTTGAAGAATTCCACGTGGCCGCCCTGGTAGGACGTGATCGCAATGCCCTGCACGTCTTCCTGGAGCGCGGCATTGACGATCTCGCCCACCGAGCGATTGTGACCGAGGTGGATCACCTCGGAACCGGTGGATTGAAGAATCCGCCGCATGATGTTGATCGACGCATCGTGGCCATCGAACAGTGCCGCCGCGGTGACGAAACGCACCTTGTTCTTGGGCTTGTAAGCGACGAGCTTGTTGGCAACGCTCAGGTCGGTCATGGTTATCTCCCCCACATCATGTTTATCGATGCGTTCATGGTAGAAGCGGGCGGCGCCCTCCGCCATTGCCGTTGTCGACGGGATTCGTGCAAAATCCGCCAAGCTGCATTTGAGCCTTTTCTAACGTACGCCAGGGAGTCGAAACCCGCTTGAGCACCAGCCAGTCCCGTAAACGTGCCACTGTTTCAATGGGTTTCGTGAGTGGCATGCTGTCCGGTATGCTGCGTCGCAACATCGACGCAGAGCTGCTGCTCGCCGGCCTCGACATCAATCTTGCAGACGCAGCCAGTCGCGTTCCGGTAGACCGCTACGCCACGCTGTACAACCTGGTGATCGGCGAACTGCAGGACGAAGCCTTTGGCCTGTTCTCCACGCCGATGCGGCCGGGCAGCTTCGAGTTCCTGTGCCGCGGCATGCTCGGCGCGCCGACGCTGGCCGACGCCCTCGACCGGGCACGCCGCTTCCTGTCCATCGTGCTGCCCGACCTGACGGTCGGCGTGCAGCGCCAGGAAAACCGCGCAGAACTGCACATCAGCGAGGTCATGCCGGTGGCCGCCACGCCGGACGACCCGGCCCGGGTCTTCGCCTTCGAATGGCTGCTGCGCCTGCTGCACAGCCTGTCGTGCTGGCTAGTCGGACGCGGGCTGGCCCTCGACGCGGTGGATTTCCCTTTCGCCCGCCCCGCCCATGCCGACGACTACGCGCTGGTTTACACGGAACGTTCCGCCTTCGTGACCGGCACACGGCTGGTGGCGCGCTTCAACGCCACCCTCCTCGATCTGCCGATCCGCCGCGACGAGGCCGCGCTGGCGGCCTTCCTGGATGGTGCGCCGGGACGCATCAGCATGCTCTACCGGCGCGACCGCAACACCGTCACGCGGGTCCGCGACCTGATCCGCCATGCGCTGCCGGTCAGCCTGTCCCAGGACGACGTGGCCGGTCGCCTGCACATGTCGCCGCGCACGCTGCACCGTCGCCTGGAAGAAGAAGGCTCCAGCTTCCGAGGTATCAAGGAAGCGCTGCGCCGGGACCTGGCCCTGTCGCGCTTGACCAAGACCCGCCAGTCCATCGCCCAGGTCGCCGCCGACCTCGGCTACGCCGACACCTCGGCTTTCTATCGGGCTTTCACCGGATGGACCGGCATGTCGCCGGAACGCTACCGGCGCCAGCTGGCCCACGACGAAGCGGTCAACTGCGACGACAAAGCCTAGAATGGCAGGTCGGCCCAGAACATTCCCTTTTCATGCCTCGCGTTTACGAACCCCTGACCGAAGAGCTGCTGCGCGAAGCGGACGAGTTGCTGCCCACCCTCATCCGCAATGCGCTGATCGGCATCTACATCATCCAGGACAATCTGTTCCGCTACGCCAATCCGCGCTTCGCCGAGATGTTCGGCTACACGCAGGCAGAAATCTGCGGCCGCCTGGGGCCCATCGCGCTGATCATGCCGGAAGACCGCTGCAAGGTCAGCGAAGCCATCTCGCGGCGCCTCCACCATGGCGCCGATACCGCCCACTACACCTTCCGTGGCCGACGCAAGGATGGTAGCCAGATCGAGCTGGAGGTGTTCGGCAACCGCACCGAATTCGACGGCCGTCCGGCCATCATCGGCATGTTGGTGGACATCACCGCCCGCTGTGCCGCGGAGCGTACCGCCCGCGAGCAACTGCACTTCATCGGCCAGCTCATCGAGGCGATCCCCAGCCCGCTGTTCTTCAAGGACGAACACGCCCGCTACGTGGGCTGCAACAAGGCCTTCGAAGCCTTTCTCGGCAAGCAGCGGCATGAGCTCGTTGGCCGCTCGGTATTCGAGATCTCCCCGCCGGAACTGGCCGCCCGCTACCACGAGGCCGACCAGGCCTTGTTCGACCACCCCGGCGTGCAGACCTACGAGGCGCTGGTCTCGTCAGCGGACGGCCGTAACCGGGACGTCATCTTCAACAAGGCCACCTATTTCAAGTCGGACGGCAGCCTCGGCGGCCTGGTCGGCGTAATCACCGACATCACTGACCGCAAGCAGACCGAAGCCCTGATCTGGATGCAGGCCAACTACGACCCGCTCACCGGCCTGCCAAACCGCCGCCTGCTCAACGACCGCCTGGCCGAGCTGATGAAACAATCCCACCGCACCCACGACTGCGTGGCGGTGATGTTCATCGACCTGGACCGCTTCAAGGAGGTCAACGACACCCTCGGCCATGAGGCCGGCGACCGCCTGCTGGTCGAAGCGGCCCGTCGCATCGTCAGTTGCGTGCGCGAGTCCGACACGGTGGCGCGCCAGGGCGGTGACGAATTCACCGTACTGCTGCCCGGCCTCGCCGACGAAGCGCCGATCGAGCGCATCGCCGAGGACATCATCGACACCCTCGCTCAGCCCTTCCAGCTTGGCCACGACATCGCTTACGTGTCGGCCAGCGTCGGCATCACCCTGTTCCCGAAGGACGCCGAGACGCCGGCCGACATCCTGAAAAACGCCGATCAGGCCATGTACCACGCCAAGGACGAGGGCCGGAACCGCTTCAGCTACTTCTCGCCGCGCATGCAGGAGGCTGCGCTGCAGCGCCTGCAGCTGGGCAAGGACCTGCGGCACGCCCTCGACCGGGGCCAGCTGAGCCTCCACTACCAGCCCATCCTGCGCCTCGCCGACGGCCATTTTCACAAGGCCGAAGCCTTGCTGCGCTGGCACCATCCGCAGCGCGGCGCCGTCTCGCCGGCCGAGTTCGTGCCGGTGGCAGAGGAGCTGGGCCTGATCGACACCATCGGCACCTGGGTTTTCCGCGAGGCCATCGACATGGTGGCGCGCTGGCGCGCAACGGTGCCACCCGAACTGGCCGACAGCCTGCAAGTCACCGTCAATGCGTCGCCGCG
The DNA here is from genome assembly GCF_056724025.1 of Zoogloea sp. JDB1. Classification (NCBI taxonomy): domain Bacteria; kingdom Pseudomonadati; phylum Pseudomonadota; class Betaproteobacteria; order Rhodocyclales; family Zoogloeaceae; genus Zoogloea; species Zoogloea sp. JDB1. The sequence continues at coordinate 1,700,589 of NZ_CM161496.1, read as the reverse complement.
CCAGTTCGCCAAGGGACGCTCGCTCGCCGTCCTGCTCGACGAGCTCACCGAACGGAACGTGCCCGGCGCGAGCATCGCAATCGAAATCACCGAGGGCCTGCTGCTCGACGAGCACCCGTCGGTCACCGCCCAGCTGGCGTGCCTCAGCGCTGCCGGCATCCAGATCTCCATCGACGACTTCGGCACCGGCTACTCGGCGATGGCCTATCTCAAGCGCATGGACATCGACACCCTCAAGATCGACCGTTCCTTCGTCCGCGACCTGACCACCGACCCCAGCGACCTGGCGATCACCGAGGCCATCATCGCGATGGCCCACAAGCTCGACCTCGAAGTGGTCGCCGAAGGCATCGAGAGCGAGGCCCAGCGAGAACGCCTGGCCGCCGCCGGCTGCGACTACGGCCAGGGCTACCTGTTCTCCCCGCCCCTGCCGGAAGACACCTTCTTCGCCTACATCGCCCGCCACAGTCGATGACGTCCCGCCTGCCGCCCACCAATCCCGGCAAACCCGCCACACCGGAAGAGTTGCGACGCTACGACCTGCTGCTGGCCGGCCTCGATTTGCTCGATCAGGCCATCGCAGTATTCGACGCCAGCCCCAAGCTGGTGACCTGGAACAAGGCCCTGCTGCGCCTGCTCGACTTTCCCGAAGAAATGGTGCGGGTCGGCACCCCCTTCGAAGACTTTGTGCGCTTCAACGCCCAGCGTGGCGAGTATGGGCTCGGCGGCCGCGGCGGCAACGACGCAGACGTGGAACGCCTGGTCGCCGAACGCATGGCTTCGGTACGCTCATTCCAGCCCCACCAGGCCGAACGCATCCGTCCCAACGGCCAGGTGCTGTCGATCCGCGGTGTGCCGATCCCGAACCTGGGTTTCGTGACACTGTGGACCGACATCACCGAGCAACGCCGTTACGAGCAACTCATCGAAAGCCAGAACGCCGCCCTCGAAACCCGTGTCAGCGCGCGCACGGCGGAGCTGGAAGCGGCCACCGCGCGCCTCGACGCGCTGGCGGGTCAGTTGGCCCGCAGCGAGGAACGCCTGCGCCTGATCATGGACGCCATCCCGGCGCTGATCGCCTACGTGGATGCGGACGAGCGCTACATCTTCGCCAACCGCGGCTACACCGAATGGTTCGGCATCGACCCGGCAAAAATCATCGGGCGCAGCATCGCCGAGGTGTTCGGTGCCGAGGCCTATGCGCAGATCCGCCCCTACATCGCGCAGGCCGCCACTGGCGAACAGGTCAGCTACGAGTACTCGCGCATCAACCCGGCCGGCCGCCAGGTGCATGCGCGCAGCGCACTGGTACCCGAGGTCTCGCCGAGCGGCAGCGTGCAAGGCTATTTCGTGCTGTCCATCGACATCACCGAGCAGAAGGCCAGCCAGGCCGCACTGATCCAGGCGCAGAAGATGGAGGCCGTCGGCCAGCTGACCGGTGGCTTGGCCCACGACTTCAACAACCTGCTCACCATCATCACCGGCAACCTGGCCACCCTGCGCGACAAGCTACCGCCCCACCAGGGTTACGACGACTACCTGGAGCCGGCCCTGTCGGCGGCGCGCCGCGGCACTGAGCTGATCCGCCGCCTCCTCACCTTCTCCCGCCAGCAACCGCTGGAGCCCTGCCCGGTAGAGGTCAGCGCGCTGGTTCACGGCATGACCTCGCTGCTGTCCCGCTCCCTCACCGAGCGCATTCACATGCAGCTCGACCTGCCGGCCGACAAGCTCTACGCGCTGGTCGACCCCCACCAACTGGAAAGCGCCCTGCTCAACCTGGCCATCAACGCCCGCGACGCGATGCCCGACGGCGGTGAGCTGCGGATAGCCGTCAGCCGGCGCCAGATTACGCCGAACATCGCCCAACAGGCCGAGGTCCCGCCCGGCGACTACGTGCAGTTCGACGTCTCCGACACCGGCTCGGGCATTCCGCCGGAGCTGCTGCCGCGCCTCTTTGAACCCTTCTTCACCACCAAGGCCTTCGGCGCCGGCAGCGGCCTCGGCCTGGCCATGGTGTATGGCTTCATCCGCCAGTCCGGCGGCAACATCCGCGTCCTCAGCACGCCCGGCGCCGGCACCAACGTGCGCTTCATCATGCCGATGACCAATGCGCCGACGCCGGCGCCCGGCCCCGCCGTCCCGGCAGCCACTGCCACCGAGAACGCCCACCGCCTGGTGCTGCTCGTCGAGGACGAGCCCGAGGTACGCAAGGTGATCCGCCTGCAACTCACCGAGCTGGGCTACCCGGTCCTCGAAGCCGGCAACGGCATTGAGGCGAAGGCAATACTGGAGGCCGTCGAGGACATCGCGCTGCTGGTCTCCGATACCGTCATGCCCGGCCTCGGCGGGCGGGAGCTGGCCGCCGAGGCCCGCGCGTTGCGTCCCGAGCTACCGATCCTGCTGATCACTGGCTATGCCACCGGCGAACCACCGGCCGGCATGCCCGACATCCCGACCCTGCGCAAACCCTTCGAGCGCAGCGCCCTCGCTGCGGCGCTCGCAGCCCTCGACCATCCGGAGACTCCGGCATCATGACCGCCGCCGACAAGGACAGCCCCTTGATCTTCATCGTCGAAGACGAAGCCGACATCGCCCGCCTGATCGCCAGCAGCCTCGCCGAATACGGTTTCCGCAGCGAGAGCTTCGGCACCGGCCGTGCGCTGCTGGCCCGCGCCCGCCGCGTGCAGCCGGAGCTGGCCATCCTCGACCTCGGCCTGCCCGACATGGACGGCCTGCAGGTGCTGCGTGAGCTGCAGGAGCAGCACCCCTGCGCGGCCCTGATCCTGACTGGCCGCGACGGCCTCACCGACCGGGTACTGGGCCTGGAGCTGGGCGCCGACGACTACCTGGTCAAGCCCTTCGAGCCCCGCGAGCTGGTGGCCCGCGTGCGTTCCATCCTGCGCCGCTACCAGAAGGCCGCCGCGCAGGAATCCAGCGGCCACAGCGGCGCGTCCTTCGCCGGCTGGCACTTTGACCTCGGCCGCCTCCACCTCAGCACCGCCGACGGCCGCGAGGTCGCGTTGTCAGCCGCCGAGGCGGCACTACTGCAGACCCTGCTGAAACGCCCCAACAAGATCCTGACCCGCGAGCAGCTGATCGGCGAACGCGACCTCGACCCCTTCGACCGCAGCATCGACGTGCGCATCTCGCGCCTGCGCCGCAAGCTGGAGGACGACCCGCAGGATCCGAAGATCATCAAGACGGTGTACGGCGCCGGCTACCTGCTGTGCGCCGCCGTGGACTGGGAGTGATCCCGCCCGGCAGCCGACTCCCGTAGAATGCCGGCTCCTTTAGGAGGGAAAAACCAATCATGACAAGACCATTCAAAGTACTCGGCGTCCAGCAGATCGCCATCGGCGGCCCGTCCAAGGACCGCCTGCGCACCCTGTGGGTGGACATGTTCGGCCTCGAAGTCACCGGCACCTTCAAGTCGGAACGGGAGAACGTGGACGAGGACATCACCGCCATGGGCAAAGGCCCGTTCAAGGTCGAAGTGGACCTGATGCAGCCCCTCGACCCCGAGAAGAAGCCGGCCGTGCACACCACCCCGCTGAACCACGTGGGCCTGTGGATCGACGACCTGCCGAAAGCCGTCGAGTGGCTCACTGCCAACGGCGTGCGCTTCGCGCCGGGCGGCATCCGCAAGGGCGCCGCCGGTTTCGACATCACCTTCCTCCACCCCAAGGGCAATGAAGAATTCCCCATCGGTGGTGAAGGGGTACTGGTCGAGCTGGTCCAGGCCCCGCAGGAAGTGATCGACGCCTTCGCCAAGCTGGCCGGCTGATCACCCGCAGCAAACGACGAAGGGCCGGCCCTCTCGCGGGGGCCGGCCCTTCGCGCATCCGGTGCTGCTCACAGCGACTTGGCCTGGAAGGTGTTGCAGTCCTTCACCTGCCCGCTGTCCATGCCGCGCTTGAACCAGCGCACCCGCTGCTCCGACGAGCCGTGGGTGAAGCTGTCCGGCACCGCGTAACCCTTGGCCTGCTTCTGCAAGGTGTCGTCGCCGATGGCGGTGGCCGCACGCAGCGCCTCGTCTATATCGCCCGCGTCGAGAATGTGGCGGGCCGTATCGGCGTTCTTCGCCCACACGCCGGCCAGGCAGTCCGCCTGCAGCTCCAGGCGCACCGACAGCGCATTCGCCTCCCGCTCGCCGGCCCGCTCCCGCGCCGCCTGCACCTTGGCCGACACGCCGAGCAGGTTCTGCACGTGGTGTCCTACCTCGTGGGCAATCACATAGGCCTGGGCGAAATCCCCCGGCGCCTTGAAGCGCGTCTTCAGCTCTTGGTAGAAACCCAGGTCGATGTAGACCTTGTGGTCCGCCGGGCAGTAGAACGGCCCCATCGCCGCCTGCCCGGTGCCGCAGGCGGTACGGGTGGCGCCGGTGAACAGCACCAGCTTCGGATCCTCATACTGCTTGCCGGCCTGGCGGAAGATCTGCTGCCAGGTGTCCTCGGTTTCGCCGAGCACCTTGCGCACGAACTTCGTCTCCGCATCGTTGGCCGGCGGACGGTGCTGCTGCGCCGCTGACGGCGGCGGGGCCGACACATGGGACGCCTGGTTCAGCACGACTCGCGGATCGATACCGAAATACATCGCCACCAGTGCCAGCACCACGGTGCCGACACCGATGCCGCCCACGGGCAGACCACCGCCCCCACCACCGCGTCTATCCTCGACATTGTCGCTTTCCCGGCTGTCGTCCAAACGCATAAAGCCTCCTTCAAGACCTGCAATACCTTGTCGCGCTGCAACATTTTCCTTGTGCAGTGGGCGCATTATGGCTATAGTCCGCGATCCGGTGCAAAAAAGCGGTTTCGCACCGAGTCACATCGTCCCTGACCTTCTTATATCTCCCGTATTAGACGTGAGGTTGTCCTGATCGGTTAGTGCCGATATGCCAGTCAGGCAGCCATTCAGTCGCACGCGTTTTCGCGTGGCGGCGCGTTGCCGTTTTTTCTTCGCGGGCACCGCATCCGCAATACAAAAGATAAGGAAGCGAACATGGATTTCGCCGCTCTCGGGCTCTCCGAACAGATCGTCAAAGCCGTTGCCGACGCCGGCTACACCGAACCCACCCCGGTCCAGCAAGCCGCCATTCCCGCCGCCCTCGCCGGCAAGGATCTCGTGGTTTCCAGCCAGACCGGCTCCGGCAAGACCGCAGCCTTCATGCTGCCGTCCCTGCAGCGCCTGACTACCGAATCCACCATCAAGGCCCGCGGCCCCCGCGTGCTGGTGCTCACCCCGACCCGCGAACTGGCCGTTCAGGTCACCGACGCCTGCAAGGGCTACGGCAAGAACCTGCGCTACGCGAAGGCCGTCAGCGTGGTCGGCGGCATGCCCTACCCGGTGCAGAACAAGCTGCTGTCCAGCCCCTATGAGATCCTGGTGGCCACCCCTGGCCGTCTGATGGACCAGATGAACAGCGGCCGCATCGACTTCGGCCGCCTGGAAATCCTGATCCTCGACGAAGCCGACCGCATGCTCGACATGGGCTTCGTAGACGACATCGAGGCCATCGTCGCCAAGCTGCCGGCCGATCGCCAGACGCTGTTCTTCTCGGCCACCCTCGACGGCCAGGTCGCGCGCATGATGCAGCGCCTGCTGAAGGATCCGGAGCGCATCGAGATCGCCTCCGCGCAGACCCGCCACGAAAACATCGAACAACGCCTGCTGGTCGCCGACGATATCAGCCACAAGAATCGCCTGCTCGACGGCATCCTGCGTGACGTGGGCGTCGAACAGGCCATCGTGTTCACCGCCACCAAGCGCGACGCCGATGCCCTGACGCTGAACCTGGAATCCCAGGGTCACTCGGTTGCAGCCCTGCACGGCGACATGAACCAGCGCATGCGTACCCGCACCCTCGACCAGCTGCGTCGTGGCCACCTGCGCGTGCTGATCGCCACTGACGTTGCCGCCCGCGGCATCGACGTGCGCACCATCAGCCACGTGATCAACTACGACCTGCCGAAGGTCGCCGCCGATTACGTGCACCGCATCGGCCGTACCGGCCGCGGCGGCGCCAGCGGTATCGCCATCAGCTTGGCCGAGCGCCGCGACGTGCGCCTGCTGCGCGCCATCGAACGCTACACCCGCCAGCCGCTGGCCGTGCACACCCTGCCCGGCCTCGAGCCGCGCACCACGCTGCCGGCCGACGAGCGCCGCCCCGGTGGACCGCGCCGTGACGGCCGCGGCTACGGCAACGGCGGCGGCCGCTTCGGCGACAAGCGCCCGTCCGGTGGCTTCGGTGGCAACCGCTTCGACCGCGAGCGTCGCGACGACAACCGTGGCGAAGGCCGCAGTGAAGGTCGTAGCGCCAGCCCGTGGGCCGGCAACGGCGAAGGCCGCCGCGATTTCCGCGACGCCCCCCGCCGCGCCGATGGCGCCAGCGCCCCGCGCCATCCGGAACATCGTACCGAGTTCCCCCACGTGGCCAAGCGCAGCTCCAGCCACCACAATGCCGGCGGCTTCGGCGGCGGACGCAGCGAAGGCACCGGCGGCAAGCCGCGCGCTGGCCGCACCTTCAACCGCGACCGCTAACGGCGCGGCTCGGGGTACATGACAAGGGGGCGCCCACGGGCGCCCCCTTGTCATGCGTGCATCCCCCATATCCCGACGAAAGCAAGACAGGGCGCCCTTCCCCGAGCGCTGAACGGGAACAGGAATAGCATCAAAAGACCCCTCAATTCCTGAGGTGGATCAACCGCTGGCCATCTATGATGGAATACAGTTTTCGGCACGCATTATTCCAGCCTGCCCGACACTCATTCCAAAGGGGGAAAAAACCATGAAAATCACCAGTCCCGTCATCGGCGAAATCGAAGTCTCGCCCGAACGCATCATCGAATTCCCGAACGGCCTGCCCGGCTTCGAAGCCACCCACCAATTCACGCTTCTGCACCCTGAAGGCGACGACGCTCCGAACATCTTCGTGTTACAAGGCGTGGACAACCCCGAAGTGACCTTCACCGTCACCACACCGGATGTGCTTGGACTGAACTATGAGTTCACGCTGACCGACGACGAAGTTGCGGCGCTCCAACTCGGCAATCCGGACGATGTCAGCGTACTGCTGATCGTCCGCAACAACGACACGGGGGCCGTCGCCCCGCAAGCCAACGTGATGGCGCCACTAGTCATCAATACCGCTGCCCGTCGCGCGGTCCAGAAGATCATCGGCCGCGTCGACGCCAGCGTGACCCTGCGCGCCGTCTAAGCGCACCCAGCATCACAACAGGCGGCCTCCCTCCCTGCTCAGGGCCGGAGGCCGTTTCATTCAGTACAGCAAATAATCCCGCCGTTCTTCTTCCCACGCCTTTTCGTCGCCCAGCGCCAGCGCATCCAGATCACCAGGGCGCGTCGTCGCGTCATCCACCCACTCGCGCAGGATCTCCGAACCATTGATCAGATCGATGGCCAGACGGTCGTGCTCGTACTCGTACGGGAAATCCCGCCACAGCGGATAGTCGCGGCGTACCCGGCGGATCGCCTTGAAGGCCAGCGCCTGCAGGCGCCACGGGCGGAAGGCTGCGTGGTCGTAATGGGTCGGGTCCTCCACGTGGATCTGCAGGCCCTGGCACAGCTTGCCGGCATGCTTGTGGAAGGTCGGCTCGAACCAGCATTCACGCAGCTTGCAGCCAGCCAGCCAGTTGGGCGCAAAGGCCTCCATCTCGGCTAGCACCTTGCCGGCATCCAGGTCTGGTGCGCCGAACAGTTCCAGCGGACGGGTCGTGCCGCGCCCCTCGGACAGCGTCGTCCCCTCCAGCATCACGGTGCCGGCATAGGCCCGCGCCATCGACAGATTGGGCGCGTTAGGACTCGGGTTGATCCAGCTGCGCTCGCTCATCGGCCAGCCGTAGCCGGGCGCCGCCTCGGGCTGCCAGCCCTCCATCGTGATCACCTGGCAATCCACGTCGAGCTTCAGCGTGGCAATGAACCAGCGGGCCAGTTCGCCCATCGTCAGACCGTGGCGCATCGGCAAGGGACCGGCGCCGACGAAGCTCTCCCAGCCCGGCTGCAGCAGCGTGCCCTCGACCGGGCGACCGGCCGGGTTCGGGCGGTCCAGCACCCACACGCTCTTGCCATGATGGGCGGCCGCCTCCAGCACATAGCGCAGCGTGGTGATAAAGGTGTAAATACGGCACCCCAGGTCCTGCAGGTCAACCAGCAGCACGTCGAAGCGGTCCATCATCGGCGCCGTCGGCCGGCGTACCTCGCCGTACAGGCTGAACACCGGAATGCCGTGCCGCGGATCGAAGAAATCCGGCGACTCCACCATGTTGTCCTGCTTGTCGCCACGCAGCCCATGCTGCGGGCCGAAGGCCGCCGACAGTTCGATATCGGGCAGGGCCGCCAACGCGTCGAGGGAATGGGTCAGGTCACGGGTGACGGAGGCCGGATGGGCCAGCAGGGCGACCCGCTTGCCGGCCAGTGGGCGGCGCAGTTCGGGGTCGGCAAGCAGGCGGTCGAGACCGAAGCGGATCATGGTGTCGGAGCCTTTAGAGCAACGGCAAAGCCGTCGCGATGATGGAAATCGGGCTTACCCGGCGGATGGGCCAGCGCCCAGTAACTGTGATGGCCGTCACCATGCTCGATGACGGCGGTGATGCCCAGGCGCAGTTCTCCGGCCGGCAGGCACGCCGCCTCGAGGTCAGCAGTCAGGCTCAGCACGCCTTCATCACGGGTAATGAGCAGCCGTGGTGCCGGGCCGACCGGCGAGGGCACGCGCCCCCGGTAGGTGGCGAAATCGAAGCGCGCCCACTGGCCGTTCGGAGAAAAATTGAATTCTCGATAGGCGTCCAAGGCATCCGCACAAACGAACACCTCGAAACAGGTATAGGCCCACAGGCGCTCCGGCGGCAAGGGCGTGGCGGCCTCCGGAATGCGCAGCACGTCGAGATCGCCTTCCAGCCGGTAAATCAAATGCAGGCCCCCCTCGGCGCCACGTTCAAATTCCACGCGGATCGACAGGCCGGTTGCCGGGGTATCCGGATGGCAAACCAGTGTGATGGAAGAGGAGGCGGTCATGGCGTGGCAGCAAGCTCGGGGGCGTGCAGTTTAGCGGTTCTGCCGCGACAGGTTAAACTCCCGCCGGCCGGCACGGTCCATTCCATTCGTGCCCTTGTAGCGATTCCCATGTCCGCACCCCACTCCCCCGTCCAGCGCAGCTTCACCGACCGCCTGCGCCAGATCGCCCTCTTCGAGATCGGCGGCCTGCTGCTGATTACGCCGCCCTACATCTGGCTGTCCGGCCAGCCGGGCCGCGACTCCTTCGTGCTGATGGCCATCCTGGCGGTCATCGCCGCCATCTGGAACGGCAGCTTCAACACCGCCTTTGACTGGCTGGAAGGCCGCCTCACCGGCCGCACCGCGGATCGCCGCCCGTGGCAGCTGCGGGCCGTCCACGCCATCGGCTTCGAAGGCGGCCTGTTCATGATCACGCTACCGGTGGTGATGCTGTGGACCGGCATGGACTGGCTCACAGCCCTCGTCGCAGACATCAGCATCGCTCTGGCCTACGTAGTGTATGCCTTCAGCTTCAACCTGGCCTACGACCGGGCCTTTCCGATCGTCGCCGACGCCGGCCGTTGAACGCAGCTGCAGGCGGCCGACGAAGCGCGGACGGGCCGCTATAATCCGCACCTTCGCCTCATGCCGGAAACCTGCCGTGTCCGACCGCTTCAAAGTCCTTCCTCAATACCTGATCCCCAAGCAGACCCTTACCGTGCTGGCCGGCAAACTGGCCAGCGCCCGGGCCGGCGGCCTCACCACCGGAGTGATCCGCTGGTTCGTCGGCCGCTACGGGGTCAACATGGACGAGGCGGCCAATCCGGACATCGCCAGCTATGCCAGCTTCAACGATTTCTTCACCCGCCCTCTGAAGGCCGGCGCCCGCCCCCAGGCCAATGCCGACTTCATCTGCCCGGTAGACGGTGCGATCAGCCAGTTCGGCCGCATCGACCGCGACCAGATCTTCCAGGCCAAAGGCCACGCCTACTCCACCCATGCGCTGGTGGGCGGCGACCGGGACCTGGCGATCCAGTTCCACGACGGCGAATTTGCCACTCTTTACCTCAGCCCGCGCGACTACCACCGCATCCACATGCCCTGCGACGGCCGCCTGACCCGCATGATCTACGTGCCCGGCGCGCTGTTCTCGGTCAATCCGACCACTGCCCGCGGCGTGCCCGGCCTGTTTGCCCGCAACGAACGGGTGGTATGCGTCTTCGAGAATGACGAGATCGGCCCCTTCGTGCTGGTACTGGTCGGCGCGACCATCGTCGGCAGCATGGCCACCGTCTGGCACGGCCAGGTCAACCCGCCGCGCCCCGGCAAGATCCGCGAATGGGACTACCCGGCCGGCCAGGTCACGCTGAAGAAGGGCGACGAGATGGGGCGCTTCCTGCTCGGTTCGACGGTCGTCATGCTGTTCCCGAAGAAGCGCCTGAGCTTCACCGGCGCCTGGGCACCAGCCCGCCCGATCCGCCTCGGCGAGGCGATGGGCAGCCGAGCACGCTGAAGCGCGCCAGCCTCAGTGGCGCAGGCGCAGGATGCGCCACGCGCCGGCCAGCACCATCGCGCCGATGATGCAGCCCACCACCCAGTCCGGCCACGGGCTGCCGAGCCAGGCCACAAGGCCGCCGGCGACGATCACACCCAGGTTGGCCAGCGCATCGTTGGCGGTGAAGATGTAGCTCGCCTTCATGTGCGCACCGCCGTCCCGGTGGCCGGCGATCAGCACCATGCAGGCCACGTTGGCGGCCAGCGCCAGCAGCGAGACGCCCATCATCGCGCCGGCCAGGGTCTCCGAACCGTAGAGCACGTGGTCCGCCACCTGCCCGAACAGGCCAAGCCCGAGCAGCAACTGCAACACGCCGGCGAAGCGCGCCGCTTTCAACTGCAGCGCTGCCCCACGCCCGACGGCATACAGCGCCACCGCATACACCGCCGCATCGGCAAACATGTCGAGGCCGTCGGCGAGCAGGCCGGACGACTCCGCCCACCAGCCGGCCAGCCCCTCGATCACGAACATCGCCGCGTTGATGGCGAGCAGCCAGCGCAGCGCTCGCCGCTCGGCGGCCGGATCGTCCACCCGCGCCGCTGGCGCACCAGCCGCCGGACCGCTGCCGACACGCTCCGCCCCCATGCCCAGGCGGGCGATGCGGGCTTCAAGCTCATCGACCGGCATGCCATGCCAGACGGTGACGGTACGCGCACCGAGGTCGAACTCCAGCCCATGGGCCAGCCCATCCAGTTCCATGCGCACCAGCGCCTCCTCGGCAGGGCAGTCCATGTCGCCAACGCGGAAGGTTGACCTCAGCGTGGCCTCGCCGCCGGGCCGGCTCGGCTCATTCAGCCCGACCAGTTGCGGACCTCCCGCCCCACAACTGCAGCCACCGGAACAGGAAGAGGTCGTTTCAGCCATTGCAAGCATCTCGAAGTGATTCCGCCCCGATGGTAGCCTGTCGGCCTCCCACTTCGCACCTCTGCTTGCCCATGAACGCTCCGCTGATCCGCTACGTCGAACCGGTCTTCCGCCCGCCCAGCGAGGCCGAATCCCTGATCCTGCCGGTCACCGATGGTTGCTCATGGAACAAGTGCGCTTTCTGCGAGATGTACACAGCGCCGCAAAAGGCTTTCCGAGCCCGTGACGAAGACGAGGTGCTGACCAGCATCCAGCGCATCGGCAAACGCTACGGCGGCCAGGTCCGCCGGGTCTTCCTCGCCGACGGCGACGCGCTGGTGCTACCGACCCGCCGCCTGCTGGCGATCCTGGAGGCGATCCGCACGCACTTGCCCGGCGTGCACCGGGTCTCCAGCTACTGCCTGGCGCGCAACCTGAAGAAGAAGACCGTCGCCGAACTCACCAGCCTGCGCGAGGCTGGCCTGCGCATGGCCTACCTGGGCGCCGAATCCGGCGACGACGAAGTGCTGGCGAAGGTAAGCAAGGGCGAAACCTTTGACTCGACGCGGGAAGCCCTCGACAAGCTCGGCGAAGCCAGCATCACCCGCTCGGTGATGATCCTCAATGGCCTCGGCGGACAAATCCTCAGTGACCGGCACGCCGACAACTCGGCCCGCCTCGCCAACGCCACCCAGCCGGAATTCCTGTCCACGCTGGTGGTGAGTTTCCCGACCGGCGAAGCCCGCTTCCGCGCCGCCTTCCCGGAATGGGAGCCTCTCGATCAGGCCGGCCTGTTCCATGAGATGGAGCGCTTCCTGGATCAGCTCGAACTGCGCCGCACGGTGTTCCGCTCCGACCACGCCAGCAACTGGCTGGTGCTGAAAGGCACCCTCGGTGCCGACAAGCCCCGCCTGCTGGCCGAAGTACGCAACGCCATCGCCGCGCCGGCAGCAGCCGGGCTTCGACCGGCCTGGGCGCGGGGGCTGTGACGATGGCCTTCCAGCAGATCCTCGAATTCCGCACCCGTGGCCGCGGCAGCCTCGACATCACCGCACAGGTCGCCGACGTGGTGGCCGCATCCGGCATCGCCACTGGCCTCGCCCATGTCTTTGTGCAGCACACCAGTTGCTCGCTGATGATCACCGAGAACGCCGACCCGGACGTGCGCCACGACCTCGAGACGGTCTTCGGCCGCCTCGCCCCTGACGGCGACCCGGCCTACCGCCACGATCTGGAGGGCGACGACGACATGGCGGCCCATGCCCGCAGCGTGCTGTCGGATGTCGGCCTGAGCGTGCCCATCGGCCAGGGCCGCCTTCTGCTTGGCACCTGGCAGGGCATTTTCCTGTGGGAACACCGCAGCAGCGCCCACAGCCGGCACGTGGTGGTCACCGTCATCGGCTGAGCGGCAACGCCCCCCAAGCCCGTCACGGGAAGCGGCACGCCGAGGTGCTATGCTCTTCGGGTTCGCCGCCGGCACCGCCCGCCGGTCGCACCGTTTCCCGGAGCCCATCCATGATCTGCGTCTTCCCGCTGCGCCTCGGCAGCGCCGCCATCCTGCTGGCCCTCGCCGCCCCATCCGGCTTCGCCCAGACCCCGAACACCGCCAAGCCGGCAACCGCCGTTGCGGTACCGAAAACCACAGCCGCCGCCACCGCACCGGCCAGCACGACCGCCAAGCCCGCGGCACCTGCCGCGCCAGTCGCCGCGGCAAGTCCAGCCGCAGCCGCAAAATCTGCTCCAGGTGCCGCACCTACAGCCCCAGCAACACCCGCCACCGCCGGCAACGCCCCGGCCGACCCAACGGCGCCGCCCCCTGCCCCACCTCCACCACCGCTGTCCGACATCATCTTCACCAACGGCGACATCGTCACCGTCGACGACAAGCATCCCGCCGTGCAGGCCATCGCGATCAAGGGCAGCAAGATCATCGCTGTCGGCACCAGCAAGGCCATCCTGGCGCGCTGGAAGAGCGAAGGCACGGAAGTGGTCGACCTGGCCGGCAAGACCCTGGTGCCGGGCTTCATCGATGCCTGGGGCGAACTATCCCGCCTCGGCCTGTATTCAGTCGCGGCGCAGCTGCAGTCCCCGCCCGAGGGCCGCGTCATCGACGGCACCGTGCTGCTGCGCGAACTGCGCGACTGGAGCAAGGGCGACATGGCCAAACGTCTGGGCTGGGTCGTCGGCTTCGGCTACGACGAAAGCCACCTGCGCGAGCTGCGCGCCCCCAGCCGCAACGAGCTCGACGGCATCTCGGCCGACCGGCCGGTGATCATCGTCGACCGTACTGGCACCCGCCTGGTCGCCAACAGCCGCGCGCTGACGCTGGCCGGCATCGACCGCAACAGCATCGACCCACCGGGCGGCCGCATCGGCCGCTGGCCGGGCTCGAAGGAGCCGGACGGCAGCCTGGAAGGCGCCGCCGCCACCGCGCTGCTCGGGGCTCTGCCTCAACTCGGCAAGGACGAACGCCAGGCCCTGATCCAGCAAGGCCAGACCCTCTACCTGCGCAACGGCTACACCACCGCGGTGGAAGCCCGCGCCACCACCGACGACCTGGCGCTATACACCCAGGCCGCCGATGTCGGCGCCCTCAAGCTGGACGTGTCGGTCTATGCCGAAGCCGGTAGCGCTGCCGCCACTCTCAAGACTCACAAGCAGATAGGCGCCAAGTACTACAAGAGCCATCTGCGCCTGGCCGGCGTGTCCTTCACCCTCGACGGCACCGCTGAAGACCGCAGCGCCTGGCTGACCCAGCCCTACCAGCTGCCGCCCCCCGGCAAGCAAACCCGCTACTCGGGCTACCCGCTGCTCGGCGAGGACAGCGTCAGCACACTGTTCGACAGCGCCTACACCAACGGCTGGCAGGTAGCCGTGCAGGCCAGCGGGGATGCGGCCATCGACCAGTTCATCGCCGGCCTGAAGGCCGCCGCCGACAAGTACCCCGGCAAGGAGCGCCGCCCGCTGCTGGTCGGCGCCACGACGATCCGCGACGACCAGCTCGACGCCCTGAAGGCACTCGGCGTCGGCGTGTCCCTGGCCCCCCAGCGCCTGGTCCTCAGCCTCGACACCCTGACCCACGAAGCCCTCGGTGCCGAACGGACAGCCCGCTTCAGCCCCGCCGCTGCGGCCCTCGGGCACGGCCTGCCGCTTACGCTGCACAACGACGCGGCCCTTATCGAACCGGCACCGATGGAAGTGCTCTCTGCCGCCGTAAAGCGGCCGGTGGGCACCGATCAGCAGATCCAGGCGATGGAAGCACTGAAAGCCATCACGTTGAACGCAGCGCGTCAGCTCGGCGAGGAAAAGATCAAGGGCAGCATCACCGTCGGCAAGCTCGCCGACCTCACGGTGCTGTCGGCCAATCCGCTCAAGACCCCCGCAGACAAGCTCGGCGACATCCGTGTGATCGGCACCGTCAAGGAAGGCGCCACGGTCTTCGGCGGCGCGGACGGCGGCGTGCCGATCACCCGCTGACCACCAGACCGCGCGTCCCTGCGGGGACTGCGGACGGGCTCAGCGCAGCGCGGACAGGTACTGGACCACAGCCTCGATGTTCTGCGCGCCGATGCCGGTCACCGCGGCCGTCATCGGCGGATAGATCCGCTCGCCGCTCATCGTCAGATAGCGGGTCAGGCTACGGCGCAGGTATTCGGACTGCTGCCCAGCCAGGCGCGGGAAGGTTTCGCCCCCCTTGGCCTCGGCACCGTGGCAGCGCGCGCAGTTCTTCTCGAACAGGGTCTTGCCCTCGGCGGCCCGCGGCCCGCCCATGGAGACAGCCGGCACCACCGGCTGGGACGCGTAGAACACCGCGATGGCCGCCTTTTCGTCGTCCTTGAGTACCTTCATCAGCCCCTGCATGAAGGGGTCCTTGCGCTTGCCGGTGAGGAAGGCATCGATCTGGTTGAGCACATAGGCTGGGTGCTGGCCGGCCAGGTTGGGCACCTCGGTGTATTTGCTGAGGCCTGTATCCCCGTGGCAGTTCGCGCAGAAGAACGACGCCTTGCGGCCAGCCTCCTGCGTCGCCTTCTGCTCGGCCGGCGGGCTCTTGATGATCCGCTCCAGTTGTCCGCGCCCCCCTGGCGCCGCGTTCGGCACCTCCGTCTGCGCCACTACCGGCACCGTCGCCGCCAACATTGACAGGCCCAGCAGCGCCCGCAGCAAACCGGCCCCGACAGGCCTCTTCCGTTCGATCGACATCGCGCTATTCCCTTTGTTGTTATTCAAAAGTCGTATTCGACGACCGCCTTCGATTGTAATCCTTTGACATAAGCCCGAGCGACATCCGCAACGCGATAAAAACAATCTGGCCCCGCGCCACTACAATCGCGCCTTCCCGTTCCATCGCCAGATCCCGCGCCCATGCCGTCCATTTCCATTCCCGCCTCCGTCGCCATCATCGGAGGTGGCCCCGCCGGCCTGATGGCCGCCGAAACTGCCGCGGCCGCCGGCCTGCAGGTGGATATCTTCGACGCCATGCCGTCGGTCGGGCGCAAGTTCCTGCTGGCCGGCCGCGGCGGCCTCAACATCACCCACTCGGAACCCTTTGCGGCCTTCGCCGGTCGCTATGGCCAGCGCCGGGCGCAGATCGAACCAATGATCGCGGCTTTCGGGCCTCAGGCCCTGCGCGAGTGGGTCGAAGGGCTCGGTGTGTCCACCTTCGTCGGCAGCTCCGGGCGCGTCTTCCCGGCCGGGATGAAAGCAGCGCCGCTGCTGCGCGCATGGCTGCAGCGCCTGCGCGAAGCCGGGGTGCGCTTCCATGTCCGCCATCGGTGGACCGGCTGGAACGCCGATGGCGGCCTGCTGTTCACGACCCCCGACGGCCCCCGCCAGCACCGGGCAAACGCCTGTGTACTGGCCCTCGGCGGCGGCAGCTGGGCGCGCCTGGGCTCGGATGGCGCATGGGTCCCGACCCTGGCCGGGCTCGGCGTGGGCGTCGCGCCGCTGCGCCCGGCCAACTGCGGTTTCATCACCGCAACGCCCCGCTGCGGCGGGGCCGACGGCTGGAGCGCCCATTTCCGCGAGCGCTTCGCCGGCCAGCCCCTCAAGTCGGTGAGCATCCGCGTGGAAGGCGCCGACGCCCCCACGCGCCCAGGTGAAGCGATGATCACCGCCGACGGCATCGAAGGCAGCCTGATCTACGCCCTGTCCGCTTCCATACGTGAGCACATCGAACAGGACGGCGGCGCCACGCTGTCGATTGACCTGGCCCCCGGCCGTTCAGCCGAGCGGGTCGCCGCCGAGGTGGCCCATCCGCGTGGCGCCCGTTCCCTGGCCAGCCACCTGCAGAGCCGCGTGGGCATCGCCGGCATCAAGATGGCGCTGCTGAGGGAATGCGTGAGTGCGGACGTGCTGGACGACCCGGCCCGCCTGGCCGCGACCATCAAAGCACTGCCGCTGCGCCTGGTCGCCCCCCGCCCACTGGACGAGGCGATCAGCAGCGCCGGCGGCGTGCTGTTCGAGGAGATGGATGAGCATCTGATGCTGCTCAAACGCCCGGGCGTGTTCTGTGCGGGTGAGATGCTCGACTGGGAAGCCCCGACCGGCGGCTACCTGCTCACCGCCTGCTTTGCCAGTGGGATCACGGCGGGAACCGGCGTTATCAAATGGCTGGTGAGACCGGAACCAACCTAAAGTTAGGTGTTTTTCCGTCGTAAGAAGCGTTCTCGTCCACAAGTCGGGCACATACGAGAGCGCCGCCACGGCCCCGCTCTCCGTCCTATCCCGATTAGTACCCGCCTGCCAGTTGGAGCCGTCAGCATGAATCTCACAAAACGCCTTATCGTAGCGCTCAGCGCCGCACTTCTCGCCCTCCTTCTCGTCGGGGGCATGGGCGTCTGGCAACTGCAACAGGCCAATGCCCGCTTCGACTACATGCAGGCCAATACCTTTCCGAGCTTGAAGGCTCTACTGGAAGCCCGGAGCTTTCTGACAACCAGCCGGGTCGGAACGTATCAGCACGCCCTGGCTGTCGATGAAGCACATCGGAAAGAGATAGAACAGACAATCCGCGTAGCTGACGACAAATTCGATGCGACGCTCAAGCGCTATGAGAACGAATTGATCTCCGACGCCACCGACCGCCAGCTTCTTGAGGCCGACCGATCGGCAATGGCGGCCTACCGGGCCAAGCGCGCAGAGTATATTCAGGTTCTCAACAGCGGCGACATGGGCGCCGTCCGCAACTTTTTGCGCGGCTCACTGAAAGACGCCGCAGCAACGGCTCGCGACGCGCTGGCCAAGCATGAGGACTACAACTACAGCTTCGCCGAGCAACTCAAGAAGGACAATGTCTCAGACTACAATTCCGCGCTATGGACTGTCGGCGGTATCCTCGCGGCAGCCTTCATCATCGTCGGCATCATGGCCTATCTCTTGATCCAGAATTTGCGCGACAGCCTTGCCAGCATTCGCAACACACTGGTGCACGTCAATGAATCGCAGGACTTCACCATCCGTGCGCCGGTCAAGCGCATGGATGAAATCGGCGAGACCGCCACGGCCTTCAACCAGTTGCTGTCCAAGCTGCAGGACAACTTCCGCAGCCTCACCGAAGGGGCGCGCTCGGTCGCCGACGCCAGCCGCGAGATGACCCACGCGTCGAAGCAGGTATCGGGCGCCGCCGGCACGCAAAGCGAAGCCTCTTCGGCGATTGCCGCGACGGTCGAGGAGATGACGGTCAGCGTCACCCATGTCGGTGACCGTGCCCACGAAGCCCACGAACTGGCCGACCGTTCGGGCGAGATGGCCCGCGCCGGCTCGTCAACCATCGACCGGACGATCGCCGATATCCGCAGCATCTCTTCCTCCGTCAGTGCCGCGGCCGAATCCCTGCGCGAGCTGGGCGCCCAGGGCGAGCGGGTCGGCTCGGTGGTTCAGGTCATCAAGGAGGTGGCCGACCAGACCAATCTGCTGGCCCTCAACGCAGCCATCGAGGCCGCCCGCGCCGGCGAGCAGGGCCGTGGCTTCGCGGTGGTCGCCGACGAGGTGCGCAAGCTGGCCGAGCGCACCGCCAGTTCGACGCAGGAGATCTCCTCCACCATCGAGGCCATGCGCCGTCACTCCGATCAGGCCGCCCACGAGATGGAGGCCGCCGAGAGCCTGGTCACCCAGAGCGTCAAACGGGCCGACGACACGGACAAGGCCATCAAGGAAATCGGCACTGCCGCCAGCGGCACCGCCCACATGGTGTCCGAGATCTCCGACGCAATCCGCGAACAGGGTGCAGCCAGCACCAACATCGCCGTGCAGATCGAGCGCATCGCGCAGATGGCCGAAGAGGCGGCGGCCGCAGCGGAACAGTCTTCCAGCACCGCCCGCCGCCTCGACGAACAGGCCCAGCGCCAGATCGCCACGCTGCAGCTGTACAAGGTCTAAGCCTCCGGCGGCGTCCATTCGGCGCCCTGCCCGCGGACAGGATGAGTGCTAGACTGCCTTCCTCCTACCGCGATGGAGGCGCCGATGAACAGCAAACCCCTCGAATTCTGGTTCGAATTCGCCAGTTCATATTCCTACCTGAGCGTGATGCGCATTGAGGCGATGGCAAAGGAGGCTGGCATCAGGCTGACGTGGCGGCCCTTCCTGCTCGGGCCGGTGTTCCTGTCCCTGGGTTGGAACGACTCACCGTTCAACATCTATCCCCCCAAAGGCCGCTACATGTGGCGCGACCTGGCCCGGTTGTCGGCCCGTTACGGCCTGCCGTTCCAAGTGCCGTCGCGTTTTCCACGCAACGGCCTGCTGGCCGCCCGGGTCGCGCTGGCCGGAGCCAACCAGCCATGGATCGGCGACTTTACCCGTGCGACGATGCAGGCCAATTTTGCCGAGGACCGGGACATTGCCGATCCAGCGGTGATCCGCGCCATTCTCAAAAGACTGGCGCTGCCAGCCGACGCGATCCTCACTGAAGCGGAAAGCCCCGAAAACAAGCTGGCCCTGCGCAGCCAGACCGAACAGGCGGCCGAACGGGGCCTGTTTGGCGCCCCGAGCTTCATCACGCCGGACGGGGAGCTGTTCTGGGGCAACGACCGACTGGAGGACGCGCTGGCCTGGGCGGCATCTCCCCCACTCCGCCCCGACTCAGCGACCGGGCACTAAGGGCTCGGCGGCTTTCGCCGGAGTCTTGGCCCCTTCGGTCTGCTTCAGCTTTTCCGCCTTCTCGGCGCGCTTCTCCGCGGCCTTGGCAGCCCGCTCCTTGTAGGCGCGGCGGTCGCTCTCCGCCTGGCTGGCACGCTGTGCCGCCGCCGCGGCCTCGGCGGCCCGGCGCCGTGCATCGGCGGCTTCCTTGGACTGACGGGCCTCGGCCTCGTGCAGCGCACGGGACTTGCCTTCCTGCTCGCGCTCGATGCGCTCGGCGTCCTTGTCCGCCAGAGCGCGCAGGCGCGCTTCGCTGTCGGCCCGATTGCGCGCCTCCTGCTCGGCCTTCTCGACAGCCTTCTGCGGCGCCTGCTCGGCCTGCCCGGCCATACGCTCAGCGTAACGACGGTTCTTTTCGGCCAGATCGATGCGCCCCGCCTCCAGGTCGAGGGCCCGCGCCTGGCGGATGTCCTCCACGTGGCGCTGACGCACCCGATCGATGCAGCGGTTCACCAGAAAACGTTCGTAGCAGGCGATCTCGTCCGCCTTGAAGCGTACCTCCGCAGCTTCGCGCAAGGCCTTCGCCTCGTCGCGCATCTTCTCCGCACGAGCCTTTTCCGCGCCTTCATCGACAGGGGGCTCCTGGGCCTGCACGGTCCCCTGGCACAACAGCGCCAACAGCAACACGGACAGACTGGCGGAAAGGGACGATCGGCTGAACGGACGGCTTCGATGCATGGGACGACAGGGCTGGACACGACGGAACTGCTTACAATACCGGATTTCCTGCCCGCTTACCGCTTCCGCTGCCGTGATCCAGTTCCGCAATCTCCGCCTCGCCCGGGGCGTCAAGACTCTCATCGAAGGCGCCAGCCTGCAGATCCACCCTGGCTGGAAGGTCGGCCTCACCGGTGCCAACGGCTGCGGCAAGTCCAGCCTGTTCGGCCTCTTGCGCGGCGAACTTCACCAGGACTCCGGCGATCTGGAGATGCCCGCGTCGTGGACCATCGCCCACGTGGCCCAGGAAACCCCGGCCCTGCCGCGCCCTGCCATCGAGTACGTGCTCGACGGCGACGCAGAGTTGCGCCGCATCGAAGTCGCGCTGGAAAAAGCCGAAGCCGCCCACGATGGCGAGGAGATCGGCCACCTCCACGGCCGCCTGCAGGAGATCGGAGGCTACGCGGCGCGCGCCCGCGCCGCCGCGCTGATGGATGGCCTCGGTTTCAAGGTCGCCGAGATGGAGCGTCCGGTGGCCGACTTCTCCGGCGGCTGGCGCATGCGCCTCAACCTGGCCCAGGCGCTGATGTGCCGCTCCGACCTGCTGCTGCTCGACGAACCCACCAACCACCTCGACCTGGACGCCGTCATCTGGCTGGAACAGTGGCTCACCGACTACCGCGGCACGCTGGTCCTCATTTCCCACGACCGCGACTTCCTCGACGCGGTGGTGAACCAGATCGCCCACATCGAGAACCAGCAGCTCACCCTGTACACCGGTGGCTACTCCAACTTCGAACGCCAGCGCGCCGAGCGCCTGTCCCAGCAGCAGGCGATGTTCGAGAAGCAGCAGCGCGAGCGTGCCCACCTGCAGAAATACGTGGACCGCTTCCGCGCCCAGGCCACCAAGGCCCGCCAGGCCCAGAGCCGCATCAAGGCGCTGGAGCGGATGGAGGTCATCGCCGCGGCCCACATCGACAACCCCTTCAGCTTCAGCTTCCGCGACTGCACCGCCGCCCCCGATCCGCTGCTGCAGATCGAGGACGCCGCTGCCGGCTACATAGACAAGCCGATCCTGGCGGACATGAAGCTGACCATCCGCCCCGGCGAGCGCATCGGCCTGCTCGGCCGCAACGGCGCGGGCAAATCGACGCTGATCAAGCTGCTGTCCGGCAGCCTGCAGCCCACCGCCGGCGTGCGTCGGGAAGGCAAGGGCCTGCAGCTCGGCTATTTTGCCCAGCACGCGCTGGAAAGCCTGCGCCCCGACGAATCGCCGCTGCAGCACATGCTGCGCCTCGACCCGCAGACCCGCGAGCAGGAGCTGCGCAACTACCTGGGCGGCTTCGACTTCAACGGCGACATGGCTACCACGCCCTGCGGCCCGTTCTCCGGCGGCGAAAAATCCCGCCTGGCGCTGGCCATCCTGATCTGGAACCAACCCAACCTGCTGCTGCTCGACGAGCCAACCAACCACCTCGACCTGGAAATGCGCCACGCCCTCACGCTGGCCCTGCAGGACTACGAAGGCGGCATGGTCATCGTGTCCCACGACCGGGCCCTGCTGCGCGCCACCTGCGACCGCTTTCTGCTCGTCGATAGCGGCCGCCTGACGCCCTTCGACGGCGATCTCGACGACTACAAGAGCTGGCTGGCCCAGCAGCGCGCCGCCGATGCCGCCGCCGGCCAATGCCCGGACAAGGCCGCCGACAAGGCCAGCCGCAAGGCCGACCGGGAAGCCGCCGCCGCCGACCGCCAGGCCCGCCTGGCCGCCCGCCGGCCGCTGGTCAAGGAGCTCGAGCAACTCGACAAAAAGCTCACCCCGTGGAACGCCGAAAAGGCCAAGCTCGACGAACGCCTCGCCGATCCGGACCTGTACACCGGCCCCGACGCCGGCGAGGTGCCCAAGCTGCTCAAGCGCCAGGCCGAACTCAGCGAGAAGATCGACGAAGCCGAACTACGCTGGCTCGAACTGCATGAAGCCCTCGATGCTATTCCGGCTGACTAGACCGGCCGGCTCGAAACTCACCACGCAATCCCGCTGAAGCCGTCGCAGTCTCTTTGCTAGAATCACGGATTCGCCAAATCAACCGCCGTAACCTGGAGCTTTTGCCGTGCAACTCGTCTGTCTCGACCTCGAAGGTGTTCTCGTCCCCGAAATCTGGATCGAATTCGCGGAGCGCACCGGCATTCCCGAACTGCGTCGCACCACCCGCGACGAGCCGGACTACGACAAGCTCATGAAGTACCGCCTGGACCTGCTCAAACAGCACAAGCTGGGCCTGCCCGACATCCAAAAGGTGATTTCCGAGATGGGCCCCGAGCCCGGCGCCAAGGACTTCCTCGACGCGCTGCGCAAGGACTTCCAGGTCATCATCCTGTCCGACACCTTCTACGAATTCGCGATGCCGCTGATGGAACAGCTCGGCATGCCGACCCTGTTCTGCCACAAGCTCGAAGCCGACGCCGAGGGCTACCTGGTGAACTACCACCTGCGCATGGCCAACCAGAAGAAGGAAGCGGTGCAGCGCTTCAAGGAAATCAACTTCAAGGTCATCGCCGCTGGTGACTCCTACAACGACACTGCGATGCTCAAGGAAGCCCACGCCGGCATCCTGTTCCGTGCCCCGGACAACGTCATCGCCGAGTTCCCGCAATTCCCGGTTGAACGCGAGTACAGCGGCCTGGCCGCCCAGATCCGCGCCGCCTCCGCCCGCATCTGACCCCATCCGATACGCCGGTCGCGGCCCCGTGGCCGGCGGCCGATGCCTGAGCCCATCATGCACCGCGAACGCTTCTACACCCTCTCCGCCTCCTGCCCCGACCGCACCGGCATCGTCGCCAAGGTGTCCGGCTTCATCGCCGAGCACAAGGGCTGGATCCTCGAAACCGCGCTCCACGCCGAACCTGCCGTCGACAGCGAGCACCGCGGGCGCTACTTCATGCGCATCGAGATCAAGGCCGATTCGCTGCCCTTCATGCTCACCGAGTTCCGCGAGCGCTTCCGCCCGATCGCCGAAGAGCTCAACATGGACTGGAAGATCACCGACTCGGCAGTCAAGAAGCGCGTGGTGATCCTCGTCTCCAAGCAGGAACACTGCCTCTACGACCTGCTGGCGCGCTGGCAGTCGAAGGAACTGGACATCGAGATTCCCTGCGTGATCTCCAACCACGACACCTTCCGTGGCTTCGTCGAGTGGCACGGCATCCCCTTCCACCACGTTCCCGTCACCGCGGACAACAAGGCCCAGGCCTACGCCGAGGTACAGCGTCTGTTCGAGGAATCCCACGGCGACACGATGGTGCTGGCCCGCTACATGCAGATCCTTTCGCCAGAGCTGTGCGCCGCCCATCCGGGCAAGATCATCAACATCCACCACAGCTTCCTGCCCAGCTTCGTCGGCGCCAAGCCCTACCACCAGGCCTACGCCAAGGGCGTCAAGCTGATCGGCGCAACCTGCCACTACGTGACGGCGGACCTCGACCAGGGCCCGATCATCGAGCAGGACGTGATCCGCATCGACCACTCCGACTCGGTGGACGACATGGTCCGCTACGGCAAGGACATCGAGAAGGCCGTGCTGGCCCGCGGCCTGCGCTACCACCTGGAAGACCGGGTGCTGGTGCACGGCAACAAGACCGTCGTCTTCCGCTGAGCGTCAGCCCAGCCTGTAAAACGACGAAAGCCGGCGGATCGCCGGCTTTTTTCACGCCTGCCGCGTAGCTACAGCAAGCGCATCCCCGCCGCGAAATCCAGCCTCCTCTCCACCACCGCATCCCTGGCGAAACTGGCCAGGAAAGCGCTGCGCCGGGTCCCGATGGCCGTCGGGGTCGAGAACTCGATCAGTGGGATGCTCAACGCATCGTCCTTGCCCGCGGCGACCAGCACGTTCATAGGATTCACGCACAGCACCAGGCGCCGGGCATGGATCACCCGCTCCGCCGCCAGCAGGGTCTCGATCACCGCGGCCAACACCATCTCCAGACCTGCGCCGGAGGCGCTCCTTTTGACCAGAGCAGCCTCATTGTCGGCCAGTTGACGCCGCAGTCCATCCAGATCGCGGCCGCGCCAGGAATGGCATTCCAGCGCATCCAGGCCCGGCCGGCTCCGCTCCAGCAGGCTGAGGCGCGTCTGCAGCAGCTGATGATCGAAGGGCAGCCGGTCGCTCTGCCGCTGCCGCACGGCAATCTCCTGCAGCGCGGCCATCACCAGACCTTCGAGCACCAGTTCGTGAATGCGCCGGAACAGCGCCGCCTCATCCGCGGCAAATGCGAACAGCCGGAAATGCTGGAAGCTGACCGTGGTCTGCGGCACATCCTGACGCAGCTGGTCGCCCTCCAGCGCAATGCCCAGCACGTTCTGCTCGACCCGCGTCGCGGCCACCATGCAGCAGATGCGCTCAAGCCCAACCGCCGCCGGCGAAGCCAGGAAGTCCTGCAGATCAACGCTGGCCGACAGCGTCTCCGCCACATCCGCCGGCCGGGCAAAGACGGCGCGCAACACGGGATTCTGTGACCAGGCCAGGGAATTCATATCCACGCATGGCGGAATGCACGCCACCACCTGATCCGCATACTTCAGCGCATGGGTCACTGCCGGGCACAGCCGAGAGGAGGCGTCATCCAGAAACTGCAAACGCGGATCGACGCTGCCGATAACCCGCGCTACGGCTGCCTGGAGGCGCTCGTCGCCGGCACAGGATGCCGAACGCCCGCCCAGCAACCAGTCAAAAAAACCCATACTTTCAACCCTCGATGACGCCAGCGGCAAGCATACAAACAAAAACGGGCGCCGCAGCGCCCGTTTCGTGGTGAAGCCGACTTACCAGAATTACTGATGGTAAGCGGTTTCGCCGTGGGAGGTGATGTCCAGACCTTCGCGCTCTTCGTCTTCCGGCACGCGCAGGCCGATGAACATGTCGACCAGCTTGTAGGAAATGAAGGCCACGACGGCGGACCATACAACGGTGGTGCCGACAGCGGTCAGCTGGACGATGACCTGGTCGCTGATGGAGTAGGTATCGGCAGCCTTGTTGGCCACGTAATCCCAGATGCCGACGCCGCCTAGGGACGGGGAGGCGAACACACCGGTCAGGATGGCACCGAGGATGCCACCGACGCCATGCACGCCGAACACATCCAGGGAGTCGTCAGCGCCCAGCATACGCTTCAGGCCATTGACGCCCCACAGGCAGACCACGCCAGCCAGCAGGCCGATCACGATCGCGCCGACGACGCCGACGAAACCGCAGGCCGGGGTGATTGCAACGAGGCCAGCCACAGCGCCGGACGCAGCGCCCAGACCGGACGGCTTGCCCTTGATGATCCATTCAGCCAGCAGCCAGGCAACAGCGGCAGCAGCGGTGGCAACCCAGGTATTCACGAAGGCCAGCGCGGCAGAACCGTTGGCTTCCAGCGCAGAGCCGGCATTGAAGCCGAACCAGCCCACCCACAGCAGGGAGGCGCCGACGATGGTCAGGGTCAGGCTGTGCGGAGCGAAGGATTCGCGACCGAAACCGACGCGCTTGCCAACCAGGAAAGCACCCACCAGGCCAGCCACGGCGGCGTTGATGTGCACCACGGTGCCACCAGCGAAGTCAAGGGCGCCCTTCTGGAACAGGAAGCCAGCAGTCGCGTTGGCAGCATCGGCCGCTTCAGCGGTGGTGTAGGCATCCGGGCCCGCCCAGTACCAGACCATGTGAGCCATCGGCAGGTAGCTGAAGGTAAACCACAGCACGGAGAACAGCAGCACGGCGGAGAACTTGATGCGCTCGGCGAAGGCTCCGAGGATCAGGGCCACGGTGATGGCGGCAAAGGCACCCTGGAAGGCCACGTAGATGAACTCGGAGATGACGACACCCTTCGAGAAGGTGGCGGCGACCGAATCCGGCGTGATGCCCTTCAGCAGGACCTTGTCGAGACCGCCGAAGAAGGCGCTGCCCTCGGTAAAGGCGATCGAGTAGCCGTACAGCACCCACAGCACGCTGATCAGCGAAAACACCGTGAACACCTGCAGCAGCACGGACAGCATGTTCTTGGTACGAACCAGGCCACCGTAGAACAGGGCCAGGCCGGGAACAGACATCATGATGACAAGGGCGGTAGCCACGATCAGCCAGGCGTTGTCACCCTTGTTGGGCACCGGAGCCGGTGCGGCAGCGGCGGCTTCAGCCGGTTTGGCTTCAGCAGTGGCAGCCGGTGCGGCGGCAACAGGTGCTTCGGCCGGCTTGGCGGTAGCAGCCGCCTCTGCGGGGGCGGTCACCGCGGGAGCGGCGGTCGGCGCGGCCGGAGCGTCCTTGTCCTGGGCCAGCGCATGGCCCGCAAATCCGACCGTCAGGGTCGTCAGCAGGGCAGCGAAGATTTTTTTCATGGTGGGAAGCTCCCTTACAGCGCTTCGGCACCGGACTCGCCGGTACGGATGCGGATGGCTTGTTCGAGATCGAACACGAAGATCTTGCCGTCACCGATCTTGCCAGTGCTGGCAGATTTTTCGATGGCTTCGATAACCTGGTCGAGGATCTCGGTCTTGACGGCAGCCTCGATCTTCACTTTGGGCAGGAAATCGACCACGTATTCCGCGCCGCGGTACAGCTCGGTATGGCCCTTCTGACGGCCAAAGCCCTTCACCTCGGTCACCGTGATGCCTTGCACGCCAATAGCGGACAGGGCCTCACGCACTTCGTCGAGCTTGAAGGGCTTGATGATGGCAGTTACGAGTTTCATGGTTGGGTCCTCTTGCAAGGCGACCCGAACGAGCCGCCGCGCGGTTACGGGGGGAAGTTAGAACGTACGGGTGATGGTCAGCTGCACGCGGTCCTTGCCCAGGTCCTTGCCGAAGGCGTTGGTGTAGAAGGCCTGGCTGGCGTTGGTGTTGATGTAGTTCAGGCCGACAACGACACCCGCCGCGATGTCCTTGGTCACGCCCAGCTTGTAGTCCGTGTAGGAGGCGCCGCTGTTGTCGCCGTGGATCTTCTGGCGACCGACGTGGCCGATCAGGTTGAGGCCCGGGGCCAGCTCGTAGGTGGCGGTGAGATCGAGATAGCCGGAGTTCTTGGAGTCGGTCCAGCCAAACAGGTCGCTGAAGGAGTGGGAGTACTTCAGGGTCAGGAAGGTCCAGGAACCGGCGATGTAGCCTTCAATGGTGTTCGGGTTGTTGCCGTAGCCGGAACCCGGGTAGAAGTACTGCAGCAGACCCACGTCATAGCCGAAGTCGCCGACGGTGTTCTTGAAGCCGCCGTAGAAGTCCATCTCGATGCTGTTGCTGACCGTCGGGCTGCCATCGGTCAGCCAGGACACGTTGGACGCCCAGGTACCGACATACAGGCCGCTGGAATGCGCATAGTCGAAACCACCCTGGATGGCCGGCTTGCGATTGGTCTGACCGATACCGCGGTAGATGTACTCCGACGCCAGCGTGACATTGCTGGTGAAAGTGTGCTCCGGAGCGGGAGCGGCATCTTCAGCGCTCGCCAAGGACGGCAGAGCGGCACAGGCTGCGATCAGGGCGGAAGCGATAACGGTCTTGCGCATGATTGGGTTCTCCTAGTATTGAAAGTTGGCTCACGTGCTTTAGCAACCACTATGCCAGTTTTAAAAACACTATTATTTCAATAAGTTGATATGAGAAAGCGGCTGTTGCTGCAGCGCAGGAAAAAATCATTCCGCACCACTTTGGGAACACGCACCAATCAAGGGCGCCGTGTTGGTGCATGAGGTGCGGCAACGGCCGCCGGGCTCCGATGCTAAACTTGAATACAACTTGGATTTTTCCCTTTTTCCCGTGAGGAACGCTGCCATGGCCAATCCCAAAATCCTCGATGAAATCGGTTCGAAGGTTTCCGAACTCCTCGCCAACAGCCCCGCCAAAGATCTCGAAAAGAATGCCCGCGCACTGCTCGCCAGCGGTTTTTCCAAGCTCGATCTGGTGACCCGTGAGGAATTCGACCTGCAGAAGGAAACCCTCGCCCGCTACCGCGAAAAGCTGATCGAACTCGAACACCGGGTTGCCCAGCTGGAGTCGGAGCTGGCATCGCGTCCGCCGGCAGAGGCGGGTTGAACCTTCCTGCCGTCACGACGGTCACTGCAAGGGCGCCCCGGCGCCCTTTTTCATGCCGGCCTCAAGCCAATTACAACTCACCATTTCGGACTCCCGGAGACATCCCTTGAAGAAGCTGCTCGCCCTGCTGGCCATCGCCAGCGCCCCGGCATTTGCCGCCCCGGTCAGTTACACGATCGACTCCAACCATACCTACCCGCTGTTCGAAACGGACCACCTCGGCTTCTCGACCCAGCGCGGGCGCTTCAACAAGACCAACGGCAAGATCGTCCTCGACACCGCCGCCCACCGCGGTTCGGTGGAGGTCAGCATCGACGCGAGCTCCATCGACATGGGCTTCGCCAAATGGAACGAGAACATGCGTGGCGAGGGCTTCTTCAACACCGACACCTACCCGACGATCAGCTTCAAGGCCGAGCGCTTCAACTTCGACGGCGACAGGCCGGTGACGGCCGAAGGCAGCCTGACCATGCTCGGCATCACCAAACCGCTGATGCTCACGCTATCGCGCTTCCACTGTGCGCCGCACCCGCTCAACAAGCGTGAGACCTGTGGCGCCGACATCACCGCCCGCCTGAAACGTTCGGACTTCGGCATGACCAAGAACATCCCGTCGGTCAGCGACGAGGTGCGCCTCGTGATCTCGGTCGAAGCCTACCGCGATTCACAATGACAATGAACTGAACCCGGGGCAACACCTGGGCTAGACTGCCGGTTTATTCCAAAAAGATACGCCGTGAGTATAGCCCTTGTGACAAGCCGCGCTCTCGTCGGCCTGCTCGCCCCGGAGGTCACCGTCGAAGTGCATCTGGCCAACGGCCTGCCCGCCTTCACGCTGGTCGGGCTGCCCGATGCGGAGGTCCGCGAAGCCCGCGACCGCGTGCGCGCCGCGCTGCAGACCGGGCAATTCGAGTTCCCGCAACGGCGCATCACCGTCAACCTGGCGCCGGCCGACCTGCCGAAGGAAGGCGGCTGTTTCGACCTGCCGATCGCGCTGGGCATCCTCGCCGCCTCCGGCCAGATCCCCGCCAGCAAGCTGGACCGCTATGAGTTTGCCGGGGAGCTCTCCCTCACCGGCGAATTGCGGCCGGTACGCGGCGCACTGGCGCTGGCCCAGCAGGCCGCCCACCGCGGACGCACGCTGATTCTGCCGATTGCCAACGCCCCCGAAGCGGCACTGGTGCAAAACGTGCAAATGCTGCCGGCGCGCAGCCTGTCGGCCGTCGCCGCCCACCTGTGCGGGCACACGCTCCTCGCCCCCCACGACGGCGAGACGCTGGCGTCGCCGGCAGCCTACCCCGATCTGGCCGACGTGAAAGGCCAGGCCCATGCCCGCCGGGCGCTGGAGGTCGCCGCCAGCGGCCAGCATTCCCTGCTGCTATACGGCCCGCCGGGCACCGGCAAATCCATGCTGGCCCAGCGCCTGCCCGGCCTGCTGCCGCCGATGGATGACCAGGAGGCACTGGAAAGCGCAGTCGTACAGTCGATCGAAGGCAGCTTTCGCCCCGAGCGGTGGGGCCAGCGCCCACTCAGAACGCCCCATCACACTTCTTCTACGGCGGCCTTGGTCGGTGGCGGTGGCACGCCTCGTCCAGGCGAGATCAGCCTCGCGCACAACGGCGTGCTCTACCTTGACGAACTGCCCGAGTTCGACCGGCGCGTGCTCGAAGCCCTGCGCGAACCGCTGGAAAGCGGCCACATCACGATCTCCCGTGCCGCCCGCCGGGCGGAATTTCCGGCCCGCTTCCAGCTCGTCGCCGCGATGAATCCCTGCCCCTGTGGCTACCACGGCCATCCCGACGGCCGTTGCCGATGTACGCCGGAGCAGGTCCGGCGCTATCGCCAGCGCCTGTCCGGCCCGCTACTTGACCGCATCGACCTGGTGCTGGAAGTGCCGGCCTTGTCTGTTTCCGAGCTGCAAACTACGGCCATCGGCGAAAGCTCTGCCGTGGTGCGGGAACGGGTCGCCCGGGCCTGGGCCATCCAGCAGGCCCGCCAGGGCATGCCCAATGCGCGCCTCGACGCGGCCGGCGTCGACCGCTGGTGCCGGCCGGATATCGCCGGCGACGCGCTGCTGCGCACAGCTATCGAACGCCTGGGCCTGTCGGCACGCGCCTACCATCGCATCCTGAAAGTGGCGCGTACAATCGCCGACATGAACGGCACCGACAATATCGGCGCCCCCCACGTGGCCGAAGCCGTACAGAGCCGTCGCGGCCCGGGGGAATTCAGCTGAACACGAACAGGAGCCTCCCGTGGCATCGACCCTCTCTTCCGGCCTCCCCCGCGCCAAGAACTGGCGCCTGTGGCTCGCCGGCTTCTTCATCCTGATTGCAGCACTGGCCGCGGGCTACACCTGGCTGACCCTCAACTGGAGCTATTCCTCGGGCGAACGGGCCGGCTACGTGCAGAAGTTCTCCCAGAAGGGCTGGCTGTGCAAGACCTGGGAAGGCGAACTGGCCATCGTCGCGATTCCCGGCAGCCTGCCGGAGATCTTCAAGTTCACCGTGCGCGACGACAACGTCGCCACCGCCATCAACACCGAGATGGGCAAGCGGGTCGCGCTATCCTACGAACAGCACGTGGGCATCCCGTCCACCTGCTTCGGTGAAACCGGTTACTACGTCACCAAGATCCACGCCGTCGAGTAAAGCACCTCATTCCATGCCCTATGCCCAGTTGGCGGCGCTGCTCGCAGCGCTCGCCACTGTCGGTCCGTTCTCGATCGACACCTATCTCCCGGCCCTGCAAGCCATCGGCGCCGACCTGCATGTCAGCCCCGTCGAAGTCCAGCAGACCCTCACCGCCTACATGCTGCCGATGGGTGCGATGGTGCTGTGGCACGGCGCCCTGTCCGACGCCTACGGGCGCAAGCGCGTGATCGTCATCTCGATGCTGCTGTTCACGCTGGCCTCGCTGGTCTGCGTGTTTGCCGGCGGCATCCAGACCCTGCTGCTCGGTCGCGGCCTGCAGGGCATCAGCGCCGGCGCCGGCATGGTGGTCGGCCGTGCGGTGGTGCGCGACCTGATGGAAGGCCCCCGCGCCCAGCGCATGATGAGCCATGTCAGCATGGCCTTCGCCCTCGGCCCCGCCATTGCGCCCATTCTCGGCGGCTGGATCTACAGCACTTTCGGGTGGCGCGCGGTGTTCGTCTTCCTGGCCCTGCTGGGCCTCGTTCTGGCCAGCCTGTGTGCGTGGAAGCTGCCGGAAACCCATCCGCCGGCAGCCCGCCATCCGCTCCATCCCGGCCCGCTGGCGCGGCGCTATGCGCAGGTCTTCCGCACGCCGGGCTTCCTGCTGCTGACCTTCGCCGTTGGCCTCAACTTCAACGGTTTCTTCATCTACGTACTGTCGGCACCGGTGTTCCTGATGCGCCACCTGCACTTGCCGGAAACCGGGTTCGGATGGTTCTTCATCCCCTGTGTGCTGGGCATGATGGGCGGCTCGGCGCTGTCGGCGCGGCTGGCCGGGAGGCTGTCGCAGGCGCGCACCATCGCCCTCGGCTATGGAGTGATGATTACCGCTGCCGTGTTCAACCTGGGGATGTCCTTCCTGATGCCCGCCGGCCTGCCCCACTCGGTGCTGCCGATCGCCCTCTACAACTTCGGCATGGCCATCGCCATGCCCAGCCTGACACTGCTGGCGCTGGAGCACTTCCCCGCCCAGCGCGGTGTTGCGTCGAGTTGCCAAAGCTTCCTGCAGATGCTGGTCAGCGCCGGTGCCGCTGGCGCGCTGGCTCCCGCCCTATGGGACACGGTGCCGGGGCTGGCACGCGGCGCGACGGGCTGTCTACTGCTCGGGATGGTCTGTTTCCTGTTGTGGTGGCATTTCTACCATCGCAGCAGCCGGCCGGCCGCAGACCAGCGGATCGAAGCGCCGGCCTCCGACGAGCCCTGACCGACGCGGCGCGATCAGCCCTTCTGCAGCGCCCGCTCGGCCCAGAACAGTGCGGTGATTGTCTTCGCGTCGGTGATGCGGCCATCGAAGACCGCATCGCGGGCCTCCTCCAGGCTGAGAGTCAGGATTTCCAGGAATTCCCCGTCATCCCAGGCGTGGCCGACATGCTCCAGGCCAGTGGCCAGGAAAATCTCGATGCGCTCGTTGGAATAGCCAATGCACGGGTGCATCACGCCCAGATAGCGCCACTGCTCGGTGACGTAGCCGGTTTCCTCCTGCAGTTCGCGCCGGGCGCAGTCGAGGATGTCCTCGTCCGGATCGAGCTTGCCGGCCGGCAATTCAAGGAAGGCCCGCCCCACCGGGTAGCGGAACTGGCGCTCGAAAACCAGGCGGCCATCCGCCAGCACCGGGATCACCACCACAGCCCCCGGATGCTTGATGTACTCGCGCACCCCGTCCTTGCCGTCAGGCAGACGCACCTGGTCCCGGTAAACCTTCAGCAAGCGTCCCTCGAACACCACCTCCGACGACAACTGCGCCTCGTGCAGCGGATCCGTCATCCCATTCTCCTTCTCGCTCAAGCAGATTCGATAAAGGCCGAAGCATCGCATCCCGGACATGGGGCTGACCAGCCCATCCGGCATAATCGGGACCAGTCCCCCATCATGCCCTCTCCGTGCCCACTTCCTTTCCCCGCCTGCGCGACCATCTGCTCGACCCCAGCGGCGGCCTGGTCTATCACTTGCGCGCACGACTGCAGCGCGGGCGCTGGGCGGCCTTCCACGCTGCCGTGGCTGGCTGGCTCGACACTTGGCAAGTTGCGGAGCAGGAACTGGTCATCGTCGGCCCCAATGCGGGCTACGCACTGCCGGACGGCTTCCTGGGCCGCTTCGATGGCATCTTCGCGCTGGAACCCGACCCCCTCGCCCGCCGCCTGCTGGCCCGCCGCCGCGACGCGACGACACTGCGCTTCGACCGACTGGACTGCCTGCGCACACCGGACGGCCTGGCATGGCTGGCCGCACGCTTCCCGCACGCGGCCTTCCTGTTCTCCAACGTACTCGGCCAGATCAGTGCGCCGGCAGGGGACTGGTCCACACTGCTCCGGCACCACCTGGCCGGACGCACATGGGCGAGCTACCACGACGTGATCTCGACCCTCGCCACGCCAGGCTGCCGGGATGCCCTGACGATCATGGAAGCGGAAAGCCTGGAAACGACGCTGGCGCGCTTCTGGCCGGGCCAGGCCCTCACGGTGACGGACCATGCCACCTTCCACCTCGGCGGCACGGGCCCCTTCGCCTATGCACCGTGGCCGATAGCCGGCGCCCGCTGGCACCTCGTCGAATGGGTCGCCCATCGGGCGCAGGATCAGGCCCAGGTATTGACGCGGCTGCCCGACGACGCCTGCCCGTCGGCGACGCTCAGGTAGAGGGCACTGGCCGGGTCGTCGTTGCTGCCACTGCTCGTCGTGCCGCGGCTCTTCTGGGCGGACGCATCGGCCAGCTCGATGCGCGCCTCCGTCGCCATCTGCTCGGCCCGCGCGGCGACGCTGCGGTCCTGCGCCGATGGGTCGGCAGGCGCCAGCGCCGATGCACGGATCTGCTCGGCCTTGCGCAGGGTGCCCTGCGGCGTGCGCCCTGGCGAGACGTCGATGCTGACCTCGCCGCCGTTGGCGTAGCGCTTGCCGTCCGGTCCGGTCTCGTAGGTATAGCTGGCACCGCTGGTGACGACGCCGGCCCCGGCGGCAATATGGGCCAGCTCGTGGGCGCGCACGGCCCGGTCCTGCTGCTGCAGCTTGGCCACGACGCGCTGGTCCGACTCACTGAGCTTGCCGTTGGCACCCGTCGAGGCTCTGGAGGAGGACGCACTGGCCCGCGCCTTGGCCTGGGCCGCCAGGGCCTGGCTGAGGATGGCCAAAGAGGACGAACCGATGGACGGAACGGACATGGGTGACGCGAATGGAACCCCGTCTCCAAAGACTAGACGGCAAAGCCCTCCACGTCAGCCCCTATCCTTCACTCCCCCAGATAGGCGGCGCGTACCTTGGCATCCGCGAGCAAGTCGGCCCCCGAACCACTGAGGGTGATGCGTCCGGACTCCATCACGTAGGCCCGCTGGGAGAACTCCAGCGCCAGGTTGGCGTTCTGTTCGACCAGCAGGATGGTGACGCCCTCGGCGGCCACCGAGCGGATCACCTCGAAAATCTTCTCCACCACCAGCGGCGCCAGGCCCATCGACGGCTCGTCCAGCAGCAGCAGCTTGGGCCGCGACAGCAACGCGCGGCCGATGGCCACCATCTGCTGTTCGCCGCCGGACAGGGTGCCGGCCACCTGGGCCAGGCGCTCCTTGACCCGCGGCAACATGCCGAAGATGCGCTCCATGTCGGCCTCGACGGCGTCAATGTCGCGCCGGCAGTAGGCGCCCATGCGCAGGTTCTCCTCGACGGTCAGGCGCGTGAAGATGCCGCGCCCTTCCGGCACCAGGGCCAGCCCTTTGCGCAGGCGCTTGTGGGCCGGCAGCTTGTCGATGGCCTCACCGGCGTAGCGGATCTCGCCGCCGGCGGTGCCGAGGGTGCCGGCGATGGCGTTCAGCGTGGTGGTCTTGCCGGCGCCGTTGGCACCGATCAGGGACACCAGTTCGCCCTTCGCCAATTCCAGGCTGATGCCCTTCACCGCCTCAATGGCCTCGTAGGCCACCTTGGTGTCGCGCAATTGGAGGATCGGCGTGTTCGCGTCGCTCATGCCGCCGCTCCTGCCTTGTGCTTGCCGTGCCCGCCCAGGTAGGCGGAAATCACGGCTTCGTTCTTCTGGACCTCGGCCGGCACGTCCTCGGCGATCTTCCTGCCGAAGTCGAGCACCGCTAGGCGGTCGCACAAGCCCATCACCAGCTTCACGTCGTGCTCGATGAGCAGCACCGTGACGCCATCATGGCGGATGGTCTGCACCAGTTCGCGCAGCTTGGCAGTCTCGGTGGCGTTCATGCCCGCCGCCGGCTCGTCGAGGGCCAAGAGCTGCGGCTCGGTGGCCAGCGCACGCGCGATCTCCAGGCGGCGCTGGTCACCATAAGAAAGGTTCTTCGACACGGTGTCGGCAAAACGTTCGATGCCCACATACATGAGTAGTTCGTAAGCCCGCTCGGTGATCAGGCGCTCTTCCTCCTTCGCCTGGCGGGTTTGCAGCAGGATCGCGAACGGGTTGGCACGGGAACGGATGTGGTGGCCGGCCATGACGTTCTCCAGCGCCGTCATGTCGCGGAACAGGCGGATGTTCTGGAAAGTGCGGGCGATGCCGGCCTCCACCACCTGATGCGGCTTGCCGGAGGGCAGTTTGGTACCATTGAAGACCAGCTCGCCGCCATCCGGCACATAGGCGCCGGTCAACACGTTGAAGAAGGTCGTCTTGCCTGCGCCATTGGGGCCGATCAGGCCATAAACCTCGCCCTTGCGGATGGTCAGCGACACGTCGGACAGGGCCATCAGGCCGCCGAAGCGCTTGGTGATGCCGCGTGCTTCAAGCAGGGTGATCACTTGCTGCCCTCCTTGCCGACTACCAGTTCGGGGCGGGAATAGCGGCTGTAGGCGGGAATCAGCCCGGCCGGGCGCAGCAGCATCATGAAGATCATCGCCAGCGACAGCAGCAGCATGCGCAGCACTTCGGGGTCGAGGATAACCTTGTCGAACAGCGCCTGCTGCACCGGGATCGCCACATAACGCAATACCTCCGGCAGCGCGGTGAGGGCCAGCGCGCCGACGATGACTCCGGCCAGGTTGCCCATGCCGCCGAAGACGATCATCGTCAGCACCGCGATGGACTCCATCAGCGAGAAGCTCTCGGGCGACACGAAGCCCTGGAAGGCGGCGAACAACCCTCCGGAGACACCGCCGAAGGTGGCGCCGAGGGAGAAGGCCAGCAGCTTCATATTCCGCGTGTTGATGCCGATCGCCTTGGCGGCCAGCTCATCGTCGCGGATCGCCGCCCACGCTCGGCCAACCCGCGACACCTGCAGGCGCTGCACGAGCACCACTGACAGGGCGACGAAGGCCAGGAAGATGTAGTAGTACTGGAACAGGGAATTGACCGTGATCTCCTCGCCGATCTTCAGCGGCTTGGAGACGTCCCAGCCGAACAGCACCAGTGGGTCGATCATGTTGATGCCCTGGGGCCCGTTGGTGATGTTGATCGGCTGGTTCAGGTTGTTCAGGAAGATCCGCACGATCTCCCCGAAGCCCAGCGTGACGATGGCCAGGTAGTCGCCGCGCAGGCGCAGCGTGGGCAAGCCGAGGACGATGCCGGCCAACGCCGCACAGCCGGCCCCTAGCGGCAGCACCAGCCAGAACGGCAGATGCAGCTCGAACTGCGGCGAAGCCAGGAAGGCGAAGGTGTAGGCACCGACCGCGTAGAACGCGATGTAACCCAGATCGAGCAGACCGGCGAAACCCACCACCAGATTGAGGCCGATGGCGAGCATCACGTAGAGCATCGCGAAGTCGAGGATGCGCACCCAGGTCTTGCCGAACAGCATGGCGATCAACGGTGCCGCGAAGGCCAGCAGGATCACAACCCCGCGGGCCGCCGCCGGGTTGCGTTTGCCGAGCCAGGGAATGGCGAGGGCGAGTTCATGCATTTTTTTGACTCCCCTGCTACGCCCGATCGGCCACGCGCTCGCCCAGCAGGCCGGTGGGCCGGAAGATGAGCACGATGCCGAGGATCATGAAGGCGAAAATGTCCTGGTAGCTGGAATTGAGAAAGCCGAAGCTCATGTCCTCGATGTAGCCGGCGCCGATGGATTCGACCAGGCCCAGCACCAGCCCGCCGAGCATCGCCCCGCCCAGATTGCCGATGCCGCCCAGCACCGCCGCGGTGAAGGCCTTGAGGCCCGGCATGAAGCCCATCGCGTAGTGGGCGATGCCGTAGTTGGACGAGAACATCACGCCGGCAACCGCCGCCAGCGCGGAACCGATGATGAAGGTGGCGGCGATGATCTTGTTGGTGTCCACCCCCATCAGGCTGGCCACCTTGTGGTTCTCGGCGGTGGCGCGCATCGCGCGGCCGAGGCGGGTTTTATTGACGAGCAGCATCAGGGCCACCATCAGCGCTGCAGACACCACCAGGATGGCGATCTGCACCGGCGTGATGAAGACGCCGGCCACCGGCTCCAGCGGCGTGGTGGACACCAATTGCGGGAAGGTATGGTAGTTGCGGCCCCAAATGATCATCGCGATCGTCTGCAGCAGGAAGGACACGCCGATGGCGGTGATCAGCGGCGCCAGCCGCGGCGCATTGCGCAGGCGGCGGTAGGCGGTGCGCTCAATGGTGTAGCCGAGCGCCATACACACCAGCACGGAGGCGGTCAGGCCGCCGAGCAGCGTCGGCACCAGGCCGAGTTCGGGCGCATGGGTCTGGATCAGGCGGATCGCCTCGAGGGCAACCAGCGCGCCGACCATCAACACATCACCGTGGGCAAAATTGATCAGCCCGAGAATGCCGTAAACCATCGTATAGCCGAGGGCGACCAGCGCATACACGCTGCCCACTACGAGGCCATTCACGGTTTGTTGGAGGAGGGTTTCCATTGATTGCGATACACCGCAGAGTGAAGAGAGGGAAAAACCCCGGTTGGGGCAAACTCGATCGCCCCCGGAGATACAACAATGGGCGCCGGTCGCCTGAAAGTCGACTCCGCGCCCATTCGAGCCCCTGAGGGCCGGCTATCGGATTACTGCACGGCCTCCCACTTGCCGGCCTTGAACTGGTAGACGGTGACTGCACCGTCCTTGATGTCACCCTTGGCGTCGAAGGCCACGGTGCCGATCACGCCAGGGAAATGCACCTTCGAGATGAAGGGACCGTACTTGGCCGGGTCGGAACTGTTGGCAGCCTTCATCGCCTCGATGATCGCCGCGGCGGCGTCGTAGGAATACGGGGCATAGATCTGCACGTCGGTGTTGAAGCGCTTCTTGAAGCGGGCGTTGAAATCCTTGCCGCCAGGCATCTTGTCCAGCGGCAGGCCCGGCTGGGTGCAGAAGGCGTTGGCACCGATCGCGTCGCCGGCCAGCTTGGCGATTTCGCCGGTGCAGCCGCCGTCGCCGGTGATGAACTTGGCGGTGATGCCGAGCTGCTTGATCTGCTTGAGCATCGGACCACCCTGGGTGTCCATGCCGCTATAGACGATCACGTCCGGGTTCTGGGCCTTGATGCGGGTCAGGATGGCCAGGAAGTCGGTGGCCTTGTCGCTGGTGAATTCACGCCCGGTCAGCGTACCCCCGGCGGCCTTGACGGCCTTGTCCACCTCGTCGGCGAGGCCCTGGCCGTAGGCCGTGCGGTCGTCGATCAGGGCGACCCGTTTGCCCAGCTTGGTGGCGGCGTAGCGGCCGATCGCCTGACCTTGCTGCACGTCGTTGGCGATGGTGCGGAAGGCACCCTTGAAGCCCTGCTGGGTCAGCTTGGGGTTGGTGGAGGCCGGCGACACCTGCGGCAGGCCGGCTTCGTTGTAGATCCGCGAGGCGGGGATGGAAGCGCCGGAATTGAGGTGGCCGATGACGCCCTTCACACCGCTGTCGGCCAGGCGCTGAGCCACCGTGGTGGCCGTCTTCGGATCGGCCTGGTCATCCTCGGCCTGTACCTCGAACTTCACCTTCTTGCCGCCGAGGGTCACGCCCTTGGCGTTGTACTCCTCGATGGCCAGGCGCACGCCGTTCTCGATGTCCTTGCCCAGGTGGGCCTGGGTACCGGTCAGCGGCGCCGCGGTGCCGAGCTTGACGACTTCCTGGGCGTAAGCGCCGGATGCACCAAGACCGAGCACGGCGAGGGCGACAAGGGTGTGTTTCATGCGGTTTTCTCCTCGGATTTGTAAGGTGTGAAGCAGGCAAGCAACTTCGGGGCCGTTCAGTTGCGGGGCTCCCACTGGCCGGCCTTGAACTGGTACAGGGACACGCCGCCTTCGCGACTATCGCCGTTGGCATCGAAGGCGATGTTGCCGGTGATGCCCTTGAACGCCACTTTCTGCAAGAAAGGTAGATAACGGGCGGGTTCGGTCGAATTAGCCAGTTTCATCGCTTCGATGAGTGCCATCGTGGCATCGTAGCTGTAGGGCGCATAGAGCTGCACCGGCACCTTGAAACGCGCCTTGAAGCGCTCGTTGAACTGCTTGCCGCCGGGCATCTTCTCCATCGCGATACCGGCCTTGGTGCAATACACGTCCTCGCTCATCGCCGCGCCGGCGATCTTGATCATCTCGGTGGTGCACGCCCCGTCGCCGCCCAGGTACTTGGCGCCAATGCCGAGCTGCTTCATCTGCTTGAGCAGCGGTGCGCCCTGGGCGTCCATGCCACCGTAGAAGATCGCATCCGGCTGGGCCGCCTTCAGCTTTGTCAGGATGGACGCAAAATCGGTGGCCTTGTCGGACGTGAACTCCCGCCCGACCGGCGCCAGGCCACGACGCTTGAGGCTGTCCACCACCGCGTCGGCCAGCCCCTGGCCGTAGGCCGTGCGATCGTCGATGACGGCGATGCGCTTCGCCTTCAGCACGTCGGCAGCAAAGCCGACCATCGCCGCTCCCTGCTGGGTGTCGTTGGCGATGACCCGGTAGGTCGTGCGGTAGCGCTGCTGGGTCAGCTTGGGACTGGTGGACGACGGGGTGACCGCCGGGATTCCGGCCTGCTCATAGATGCGCGAAGCGGGAATCGACGCACCGGAGGTGACGTGCCCGACCACCCCCTTAACGCCCGCGTCGGCGAGGCGCTGGGCCACTGTGGTGGCGGTGCGCGGATCGCCCTGATCATCCTCGGACAGCAGCTCGAAACGCAGCTTCTGCCCGCCAAGCACCACGCCCTTCGCGTTGGTGTCGTCGAGGGCCAGCTGGGCACCGTACTGCTCGTCCTTGCCCACGTGGGCGATCGGCCCGGTCAGAGGTCCTGCAAAACCGATCTTCACGATCACGTCGGCCCATGCCGCGGTACCGCCGAACATCATCACGCCCGCCAGGGCCAGCACCTTCATGTCGTGTTTCACCTGCCCGTCCTCCGCCAAGTGGGTTCGTGCCAGAATCGACCGTGAAAGCCCCGGTCCTGCCGGGGGTGGATTGTAACCAAGCCCGGCCGCTTTGACCGGAAACGGGTAGATATGGAGCCCCCGATGCGCCAACTGATCGCCCTCCTGCTCGGCGCCCTGGCCGCCCTCGGCCTGGCCGGCTGCGACGCCGCAAACATGCAAGACCTCAAGCCCGGCGTGTCCACCGGCTACGACGTGCGCACCAAACTCGGCCAGCCCGGTATCGAATGGCGCAACGAGGACGGCAGCGTGACCTGGGAATACACACGTCAGCCCGAAGGCACCGAGTGCTTCATGGCCACCATCGGCCCCGACAACATCCTGCGCAGCCTGGAAAACGTGCTGACCCCGGAGAACTTCGCCCGCGTGCAACCCGGCTGGACCCGCGATCAGGTCCGCCGCCTGCTCGGCAAACCGCGCAGCATCCAGCAATTCGCGCTGAAAAAAGAGGAGGTGTGGGACTGGCGCCTGCCACCAGAATTCAACGCCGCCATTTTTTTCAATATCCATTTCGAC
Source organism: Zoogloea sp. JDB1 (assembly GCF_056724025.1). Classification (NCBI taxonomy): domain Bacteria; kingdom Pseudomonadati; phylum Pseudomonadota; class Betaproteobacteria; order Rhodocyclales; family Zoogloeaceae; genus Zoogloea; species Zoogloea sp. JDB1. The sequence goes on along the minus strand of NZ_CM161496.1, from coordinate 1,659,878 downwards.
CAGAACGGCGTCGTCACGGGCACCAGCCGCAGCACCGAAACACGCGGATAACGACAAAACCACACAAAAACAATAGTTTTGTGGAGAAAGTCCGTCCGCATGTTGCGAATAGCCCTTCAGCATTGAGGGTTTAATCCGTTATAAACGCGCACCGACCCTGCCCCGGAGCCCCCCGTGCGCAACAACCAGCCTGTCAGCCAGAACGAATATGTCATCCCGGATGGCGCGGCAATCATCAGCCGCACCGACCGGGACGGGAAGATCACCGACTGCAACGGCGAATTCCTCGCCGCCAGCGGCTTCACCTACAATGAACTCATCGGTCAGCCCCACAATATCGTCCGCCACCCCGACATGCCGTCGGAAGCCTATCGGGACATGTGGGACACCCTGTTACGCGGCCGCCCTTGGAGCGGCGTCGTCAAGAACCGCCGCAAGAACGGCGACTTCTACTGGGTCAACGCCACCGCCACGCCCCTTCCCGACGGTTCCGGTTACATGTCCGTGCGCATCAAGGCCACGCGCAGCGAGATCAGCGGCGCCGAAGCCCTCTATGCGCAGATGCGGCGCGATCCGAGCATCCTGTTGCAGGAAGGACGTCTCGCCCCCCGCGGCATCGCCGCGCTGGCACAACGGATCGTTCCAGCCCTCAGCATCGGCACCCGCATCTATCTGCTCACAGCCTTCGTGGCAGCCATCGGTGCCGGTTTCGGTATCGTCGGGCTCAACGACGCGGCACAGGCCCGCGATGCACTGAAACAACACCAGAGCGCACAAGCCGGACTCGTGCAACAGGTCGCCTCCCTGAGCGCCCAATTGCGGGCCAACGGCAGCCTCGACGCAGGCGGGCTGGACCAGCTCGGTGAAACGCTGCGCCACCAGGGAGACGTGGCCCAGGCCGAATACGCCCGTGCCGAAGCCCACTACCAGGACCTCCTGCAGTTGTTCATCGGACTCGGCGCAATCGGCCTGCTCGCCGCTGCACTGGGGTCCGCGGCACTGGCTCACCGCCTGCGTCAGTCCGTTGACGCTGGCAAGGGTGTTGCCGAGGCCATTGCCAGCGGCAACCTGCTGCAACCTCTCCCCCAGGCCGGATACGATGAACTGGGTGCCCTAATCATCCACCTGGCGGTCATGCGCAACAACCTGCACGAGCTGATCGCATCGATCCGCAACCAGGTCACCGCGCTACTCACCAACGCCCGCCAGCTCAGCCAGACCGCCAGCGACACTCACCGGCTCGCCGAAGATCAGTCCGAATCGGCGTCGGCAATGGCCGCGGCCGTGGAGCAACTGTCGGTCTCCATCGACCACATCGGCGACCACGCCCGTGAATCACGGGAACTCTCGGAAGGCTCGGGCAGCCAGGCCAGCAGCGGTGCCAGAGTCATTACCGCGGCGGCCGGCGAGATGCGCGCCATCGCCGAATCGGTGAACGAGTCGGCCAACTCCGTACGCGATCTCGAAAGCCTGTCCGGTGACATCTCGATGATCGTCGGCGTGATCCGCGACATCGCCGACCAGACCAACCTGCTCGCCCTCAACGCCGCCATCGAGGCAGCCCGCGCCGGCGAATCGGGACGTGGCTTTGCCGTCGTCGCCGATGAAGTACGCAAACTGGCCGAGCGCACCACCAACTCCACCGCCGAGATCACCACGATGATCGAGCGCATCCAGAGCGCGACCCGCGGCGCGGCCGACGACATGGAGGCCGGCGTCACGCGGGTGGCCCGCGGCGTCTCGCTGGCCGCCGAGGCCGGCGCCACGGTCGGCAGCATCCAGGACAGTACCCAGCGCGTGCTTGCCTCGGTGGCCGGCATCACGCTGGGTCTCGAGGAACAATCGACCGCCGCCCGGGACATCGCGCAGCGGGTCGAACGCATTGCCGGCACCTCCGAATCCAACGCCGCCAGCGCCGCCACACTGACCCGCGCGGCAAGCGAACTGGCCGAACTGTCCCGCCAGCTGGAAGTCGTATCCGGACGCTTTCGCATCGCCTGATGCAACGCCAGGTGCTCCATCGTGCACTTCGCATGGAGCATATGTATCGAAATTAAACACTTCAACAGCCTGGTCATTGCGCTGCACAAAATTTGGACAACTCCGCCAAGCCACTGATAAACAAGACGTTTGAATCCATAACCAGACCTGATCCGATACTGGCATGCCCCCTGCTGAATAAGGTTCAGCGCTGCACGAAGCGTTTTCGAACCGACACCTGGAGGAGATACCCATGCTGTACGCATTGCCCGGCTCTGCCGACGCCAAGGTCCAATACAAGTCCAAGTACGACAACTTCATCGGCGGCAAGTGGGTCGCTCCGGTCAAGGGCGAGTACTTCGACGTCGTCACCCCGATCACCGGCAAGCCTTACACCCAGGCTGCCCGCTCCGGCGCCGAAGACGTCGAGCTGGCCCTCGACGCCGCCCACGCCGCCGCCGACAAGTTCGGCCGCACCCCGGCTGCCGAGCGTGCCAACCTGCTGCTGAAGATCGCCGACCGCCTCGAAGCCAACATCGAGAAGCTGGCTTACGCCGAAACCGTTGATAACGGCAAGGCCATCCGCGAAACCCTGAACGCCGACATCCCGCTGGCTGTCGACCATTTCCGCTACTTCGCCGGTTGCCTGCGCGCCCAGGAAGGCGGCATCTCCGAGATCGACGAAAACACCGTCGCCTACCACTTCCATGAGCCCCTGGGCGTCGTCGGCCAGATCATCCCCTGGAACTTCCCGATCCTGATGGCCGCCTGGAAGCTGGCTCCCGCCATCGGCGCCGGCAACTGCGTGGTCCTGAAGCCGGCCGAGTCGACCCCGATCTCCATCCTGATCCTGACCGAGCTGATCGCCGACCTGCTGCCGCCGGGCGTGCTGAACATCGTCAATGGCTACGGCCGCGAAGCCGGCATGCCGCTGGCCACCAGCCGCCGCATCGCCAAGATTGCCTTCACCGGCTCCACCGCCACCGGCCGCGTGATCGCCCAGGCCGCTGCCACCAGCCTGATTCCCGCCACCCTGGAACTGGGCGGCAAGTCCCCCAACATCTTCTTCGAAGACATCATGGCGGCCGACGACGCCTTCCTCGACAAGGCTGTCGAAGGCATGGTGCTGTTCGCCTTCAACCAGGGCGAAGTGTGCACTTGCCCGTCCCGCGCCCTGATCCAGGAGTCGATCTACGACCGCTTCATGGAAAAGGTGCTGGCCCGCGTCAAGGCCATCAAGCAACTCAGCCCGCTCGACACCGACAGCATGATGGGTGCCCAGGCCTCCCAAGACCAGCTGAACAAGATCATGTCCTACATGGAAATCGGTCGCCAGGAAGGCGCCGAGTGCCTGATCGGTGGCGATCGCACCCATATGAACGGTGATCTGGCCGGCGGCTACTACATCCAGCCGACCCTCTTCAAGGGCCACAACAAGATGCGCGTGTTCCAGGAAGAGATCTTCGGACCGGTGCTGGCTGTGACCACCTTCAAGGACGAAGCCGAAGCCCTGGAAATCGCCAACGACACCCCCTACGGTCTCGGCGCCGGTGTGTGGAGCCGCGACGGCAGCCGTGCCTACCGCATGGGCCGCAACATCAAGGCCGGTCGCGTATGGACCAACTGCTACCATGCTTACCCGGCCCACGCCACCTTCGGCGGCTACAAGGAATCCGGCATCGGCCGCGAAACCCACAAGATGATGCTCGACCACTATCAGCAGACCAAGAACCTGCTGGTCAGCTACAGCCCGAACGCGCTGGGCTTCTTCTGATCCAGGCATTTCACGAGTAAGGCAAGGTGTTACGGGGCGGGTTTCTCGCCCCGTTTTTTTCGCCCTCAAGAAAGCGCGAACATGACCGAACGCATCGTGGCCACCGAAGCGGCCAATCAGTACATCGACGAACTGCGCGCCGAGCATGGCCCGCTGATGTTCCTGCTGTCCGGCGGCTGCTGCGACGGCAGCGTGCCCAACTGTTACAAGCTCGGCGAGGTGCTTCCCGGCCAGACCATGCTCAAGCTGGGCACAATCAATGGCGCGGATTTCTACTTGGGGCATCAGGAGTTCCAGTACTACGAGAATAGCCAGCTGACCCTCGACGTAAAACCGGGCAACGGCGGCGACTTCTCCCTCGACTGCGGCCGCGGCAAGGCCTTCTTCACCCACTCCCGCCCGTTCACCGACGACGAGCTGCCGAGCGTGTGTCCCGTCAGCGCGGGCTGAAGGCAGGACAAAAAAAGCGCCCCCGCCAGCGGGAGCGCGCAGATCAGCAGATCATTCCGGAACGTAGACCAGCGAACCGTCCGGCATCCGGTAGGCGATGCCGGCCTTGACGCCCTGGCCGGGCGACGCCGCGGCGCCATCGCCGCGGAAACGCTCGATCTTCTTCCCGTTCTTGACGACGATCTCCATGTCCGGCGTACCGGCATCGCGGATCACCGTCACCTGCCCGGCATCGAAGACGTTCACCGGGCTGCGGGCCACCGCCAGCAGCAGCGCGGCGATCAGCACCAGGAAGACATCCACCAGGTTGATCACCGACAGCAGCGGATCGTCGTCCTCGCCGGCATCATGCAGACGCCATTTCATCGCGCCGCCTCCATCGCCGCCGACCCGGCCGCGGGCAGGCCCTTCTCGACCGCCAGCAGATCTGTCGCATACCAGCGCCGCCGCACGCTGTGCGCCCAGAAGGTCAGCGCCGCCGCGATGAGGGCCAGAATCACCGCCGAGAAGGCCACCATCAGGCTGTGCGACACATCGGCCAGCTGCCCGTCGCCGAGCGCCTTGAGGGCCGGCCCCATCGGGATCATCGTCGCCACCAGGCCGAGCATCGGCGCCACCCGTGTGGCGATGCGGGAGACTTCCAGGCGCTGGCTGGCTGCCGCCTCCAGCTCGGCGATGTCGAGCGCAGGATTGGCGCGGTGCAATTCGACCAGCTCGAAGCCGGCATCCACGCCCAGCCGCCGTTGCCAGGCCTGCCACAAGAAGGCCCCGCAGGCGTGGAAGGCGTACAGGAACAACGCCGCGATGGCGAGCAGTACCGGCGCCAGGAAGAGCTGGCTGGCGTCGTACATCAGGATTTCAAGATTGGCATTCATCGTTTCAGGCTCTGGAAAGGAAAAATGAGCGGCGCGCCGTCGGCGCGCGCAGGGACTGGCGCAGGGCGCCCGACAGGAGCAGCACGGCGAACAGCGCGGCCAGCCCGCCCGACGCGGAACCCACGGGCTGCACCACGGGTTCGGCCAGCTTCGCCAGATGCTGCCCGGCGACAGGAGCGGATACGGGCGCAGTGGCGGGCGGTGGCGGGCTGACAGGCGGCGCATCCAGCAGACGCCGTGCGCTGGCCCCACGCACCTCCTGGGCAGGCCGTGGGGGTGCTTTTGGTTGTGCGGCCTCGAACAGCTCCCCCGGCAAAGGCGGCGTCGGGCCCACCGGCATCGGGGGCGGCGGCGTGCCGGTGCCCCGCGCCTGCCCGTCCCGGTCACCCACGTGGTAGCCAGTGCGCAGGAACTCGATGGCATCCGGATTACCGTCGCGCGCCGCCGCCTCAAACCACTTGCGCGCCTCCACCTCGTCCTTCGGCACGCCGCGTCCCTCCTGCAAGGCGCTCGCGTAGTGGAGCTTCCCCAAGGTCGCATACGGGGAATCGCCGGCCAGCGCCGCCAGGTGCATCAGCTCGGCGGCGGCCGGCAGATCCGGTGGCACGCCGCCCGCCCCATCCTGCAGCATCAAGGCCTTCCAGATCATCGCGCCGATATAGCCGGCGGCGATGCACTTGTCGAAGACCTTGCGGGCGTTGTCGTGGTCGCCGCACTTTTCCAGCAGATAGCCCTTGCTGCACACCATCAGGCTGGCCGGCTGATCCACGATGTATTCAAGGGTCTGGTCGCCGACCACGTGGGCCAGGTCGGTGGGCTCCCCGGTCTGCGGCACCGGCCCGCCGCAGAAGCGGTTGTCCGCAGCCACTGCGGCGGTGGTGAAAAACAGGGCCAGCATGGCGGCCCCGGTCGATCTGCGCATCGGCATCCCCGTCGAGTCATGGCGGGAACCCGTGCCCCGCCTCACTCCGACTCTAGGCCTGGGGACGAACCGGAGCATCGGCATCCTGCCCGGATGCCGGTGGGCAAATTGCCCGACCGTCAGACCTCATCTGCATCGGGAAGATTGCCCACCCTTTTCCGGGCAGGCTGACCTCACGGCGGCGCAGCCCGCCAGGGTCTACTGGCAGCGGCCATCCGGCCTCGACAACCAGGAGACAAACCCATGCCCCACCACTTCGACGAACGCCTCATCCGCTGGCAGCCCTTCGGCGACTTTCCCCATTTCGTCTATGCGATCCTGCAGGTGGACATGCAGCAGCGCATCGCCGATGTGCTGTTCAAGTTCGCCGCCGGTCAGCAGATCGTCCTGCACCGCCACAAGGCCCTCAACCACACCTTCGTCGTGCAGGGAGAGCATCGCCTTTACGAACTGGACGGCCGCCTGCGGGAAGTACGCCCGACCGGCAGCTACACGGTGTCGCCGCCCAGCAAAACACCGCACCGCGAAGGCGGCGGCGCCGAAGACTGCATCGTGCTGTTCAGCATGCGCCCGCAGCCCGGCGAGTTGCTGTACGAGATCCTTGACGATGCCGGCGAGACGATCGCCGAACTGAGCCTGGAAACCCTGCAGGCCCTGTTCGAGGCCGCTGCCGCCGAAGCAGAGGCGGAAGCGGCCTGAATCAGATCAGCCCGAGGCGCAGCGCCAGCCGGGTCAGCTCGATATCGCTGCGCACGCCGAGCTTGCTCTTGATCTGGTAGTGACAGTTCTGCACCGTCTTCGAGGAGATCGACAAACGCTCGCCGATCTCCTCGGCACTGCAGCCGTCGAGGAGCAGTCGCAGGATCTCGAACTCCCGCGGTGCCAGCTCGGCGAGCGGCTCCCGCGGGCGGTCGACGAGCGCCAGGGCCAGCTCCGGGGCGATGTCGGGGCTGATTACCTGACGCCGTGCGGCCACCGTGTAAACCGCCTCCACCAGCACCGTCGGCGGGCTGCTCTTGGTTACGTAGCCAAGGGCGCCGGCACGCAGCGCCTGGGTCGCGAACAAGGGCTCCCGGTGCATGGTGAAGACCAGGATGCGCACGCGGTCGTCACGCTGCACGAGGCGTCGGATCAGCTCCACGCCGCCCATGTCGGGCAAACCCAGATCGAGGACCAGCACGTCGGGTTCAAGCGCCCGGAACTGTTCCAGCGCGTCGCGGGCCGTGCCCGCCTCGCCGACGATGCGCAGGTCCGGCCGCATCTCGAGCAGACGGCGATAGCCTTCGCGCACGATGGCATGGTCATCCACCAGCAGCAGGCGAGTGATGTCAGACATGGGCCGCCCCTTCCTCGTGGCAGGCATCGGGCGGAAAGATCGCACTCACCCGCATGCCCCGCGGCGTGACCGGCTCCAACGCGAAGCGCCCGCCGAGGGCTTCAACCCGCTCGTGCATGCCCAGCACCCCGAGGCCACTGCCGGCCGTATCGCCCTCGCGCGGCTCGCCGTCATCCTCCACCCGCAGGCGGCAGCCAGCCGCGTCCAGTTGCAGGCGCACCGTCACCTTTTCCGGATCACCGTGGCGCAATGCATTGGTGAGGCTCTCCTGCACGATACGATATAGGCTGACCGTGAGGCCGTCGGGCAGATCGTCCACTACCCCGTCGATGTCCAGCGTGAAAGCGCAGTCAGGCCGCCGACGGCGCCGGCCTGCCAGCAACTGCTCAAGCGCCGCCTGCAGACCGAACTCCTCCAGCCCCACCGGCCGCAGTTGATGCAGGATGCCCTGCAGGCTCTCCATCATGTGGCCGGTGACCGATGCGATGGCCTGGGCGGCCGGCAGCAGATCCGGGCGGGAGTTCTCCACCGCGGCGCTGACGTAGGCGGCCTCGGCACCGATGGAGGCCAGGCACTGACCGAACTCGTCATGGAGCTCCCGCGCCAGGTGGCGACGCTCCTCTTCCCGCACCGTCAGCAGGCGCAAGGCCAGCTGACGCTGGCCGGCCAGGGTCTGCTGCAGGCGCGCCACCAAGTGGTCGAAGCCGCTGGCGATAAGGCGGAGCTCCACCAGCCGCGGGCGCGGCATGCGCGCCGCCAGGTCACCGGCCTGCAGACGCCCGAGCACTGCCAGGATCTCCTGCGCCGGCCCCAGCGCACGGCGTACCGGCAGGTAGACCAGCAGGTTCAGCACCAGGATACCGATGGTCATGCCCAGCACGGTGCGGATCTGGTCCCACACCGCGTTTGCCTCGCTATCCAGGTTGGGGGTGACGACGAACTCGCCTACCTTCACGCCCGGATACTGGCCGATCACCCCGCGGAACGCGATGTCCGGCCCGGTCAAGGCCGCCAGCAAGCCACGCAGCAGGATCGGCGCCTCCGCCCCGTCGCCGAAGCAGCGGCGCACCACCGGCCGCTTGTAGATGTCCTCCACCGCCACGCAGATACCCAGCAGCGGCCCGATGCCGTCGAGGGACGACAGGTCCAGTCCGTCCAGGCTACGCCGGAATACATCCCGCGGCTGCGCCGCCTCGCTGGCCAGCAGGCGCTCCACTGCACCACCCGCCCTCTCGATATGGGCCCGCATGCGCGCCTCGGCCCGCTGCAGCACCACCGCGCTGGCCAGCAGCCCGATCACCACTGCGAACAGACTGACCCGCAGCAACAGCGTGCGCTTCAGGTCCACGCTGTGCTCATGCCCCTCGTCCATCGCCACGGCCGGACGGCTCATATACGTCTCCATCCTTCCCCTCAGGCCTGCACAGCCATACCATAGTGAAACAGTCGGATTTTATAAAACACGCGGCCCGAGCCGCGGTCCCGCAGATTACCCGAACCCCCGTGGGCAAATTGCCCGAACAGAGACCATGCACACCCTCGAAACCCTGCCCTTCGACAACGCCTTCGCGCGGCTGCCCGCCGCCTTCTACACACGCCTGCCGCCGCAGCCGCTGCCCGATCCCTACCTGGTCGCCGCAAGCCCGTCCGCGGCCACACTGATCGGCCTCTCGGAGGGCGAACTGGCACGCCCCGAGTTCGCCGAGTTTTTCGCCGGCAACCGCCTGCTGCCTGGCAGCGAGCCCCTCGCCGCGGTGTATTCCGGCCACCAGTTCGGCGTATGGGCCGGCCAGCTCGGCGACGGCCGCGCCCACCTGCTCGGCGAAGTGGCCATTGGCCTGACAGACGCTGCCAGTGGCTGGGAGATCCAGCTCAAGGGCGCCGGCCAGACACCCTACTCCCGCTTCGCCGACGGACGCGCGGTACTGCGTTCGAGCATCCGCGAATTCCTGTGCTCGGAGGCCATGGCCGGCCTCGATATCCCGACCACCCGCGCGCTGGCGGTGGTCGGCTCGAACGCGCCGGTGCGCCGGGAAAGCATCGAAACCGCCGCCGTGGTGACGCGGCTGGCGCCGAGCTTCATCCGCTTCGGCTCCTTCGAGCACTGGGCCGCCAATCGCAAGCTGGACGAGCTGCGCCAGCTCGCCGACTACGTGATCGACCGCTTCCGCCCCGAATGCCGGAACACCGCCAACCCCTACGAAGCCCTGCTGCGCGACGTCGGCCGGCGCACCGGCGAGCTGATCGCCCGCTGGCAGGCGGTGGGCTTCATGCACGGGGTGATGAACACCGACAACATGTCCATCCTCGGCCTGACCCTTGACTACGGCCCCTTCGGCTTCATGGACGCCTTCGACGCCGGCCACATCTGCAACCATTCCGACGACCACGGCCGCTACAGCTACAAGGCCCAGCCGCAGATCGGCCACTGGAACCTGTATGCACTCGGCCGCGCGCTGGCGCCGCTGATCGGCGAGGCCGCCGCGGTGCAGGCGGCCATCGAGGAGAGCTACGCGCCAGTCTTCGAGCAACAGTTCTTCGCGCTGTTCGGCGCCAAGCTGGGCTTTGCCGAAGTCCGCCCGGGCGACGAAGACTTCATCGGCGACACCTTCCAGCTGCTCCAGCAGCAGCACCCGGATTTCACGCTGTTCTTCCGCAATCTGGGCCGCCTGCCGGCCCAGGTGGACGAAGCCGGACGAGCCACCTCCGACGCGCCGCTGCGCGATCTGCTGATCGATAGGGACGCCGGCGACGCGTGGATAGCCCAATGGCGGGCGCGCATCGCCGCCGACGGACGCCCCGACGCCGAACGCCAGGCCGCCATGGACGCCGTCAATCCCAAGTACGTGCTGCGCAACTGGATCGCCGAAGGGGCGATCCGTGCCGCGCAGACTGGCGATTTCAGCGAAGTGCGCAGCGTACTGGCCTGCCTGTCGCGCCCCTTCGACGCTCAGCCGGAATACGAACGCTTCGCTGCGCCGCCGCCGGACTGGGCGGAAGGTCTGGCCGTGAGCTGTTCGAGCTGACTCCGATCAGACCGGGAAGACCCAGCCGCCGTGGCTACCCGCCACGGCGCCGAGCACCACGATCAAGCTCACGCTCAGGAGCACCACGTGCACGCGCTGGATGCGTGCCATCGTACCCAGCGGATCGCGCCGGGCACTGGCCTGGAAAGCCTTGTGCAGCACGAAGGGTTCGAGGATGAAGAGCATCACCGCGAACAGGGTCCACACGATCACCATGCCGTGCATCCACCACCAATTGGCCGGATCGGCGAAGCGCGAACCGACGCCCAGCCGCCACACCAGCCACGTCCCCGACGCACCGGCCAGCAGCACGCTCCAGCGAGCGATCCCGGCGAAACGGTGCTCCAGCCGCTCGAACAGTTCGAGCTGGGCCTGCGGCTCGGCCAGCGCCCGGCAGGCTGGCAGCAGCACCAGCGTCACGAAGGCCACACCGCCGATCCACAGTAGTACCGCCAGCACGTGCAGCGCACGGGCGATGGCGAAATCGTTGAAGCCACTCACAGGTTCTTCCTTTCCGGTTTCGGCGCGCTGAAGGCCGCCTCGTTATGCCGCGCCGCATCTCCGCTGACCCATTGCAGCAAGGGGCCGCGGGGGTTGTCGCGCTGGGTCGTCTCACAAGCGCTGACGCACTGGGCGCACTGGGTGCAGGTGAACATCGCGCGCTTGATGTTGCGCGGCTTCAGGCGCATCGGGCAGACATGGTCGCAGGCGCTGTAGCAGCTCGCGCAGTCGGCGGCCCGCTCACGCTCGAAGCCGACCACCATCGCCGCCTTGTTGCCCATCCAGGCCAGGCTCTGGAACAGGCCGACCGCGCAGGCATAGCGGCAGAACAGATGCCGCGCGAACAGGAACTCCATCGACAGTACCAACGTGCCGGCGGTGATGAAGATGAATTCGTTGCGGCTCGGCGCCAGTGCCAGCAAGTGTCCGTACACCTGGAAGGGCGGCAGCAGGTAGGTGAGCAGCACCACCGCCCACACGAAGGCGAAGCCCACCGCCAGCGGCACGGTCACCAGCCACCACAGGCGGTCGTAGCGGACCGGCGTGCCGTCTGGTTCCCACGGGGGCAGCTCACGAGCCTCCCACACGCTGGGGCGACCGATGGCGCGGCGCATAAAGCCATTGATGGTTTCCACCACCGAGAAATGCGGACACAACCAGCCGCAGTACAGCCGCCCCCAGCGCCAGGCCACGCCGATCAGAACAGCGCCGACAGCGAGGATCGGCAGCAACACCCGCCCGATGACCCGCAGCACCGCTCCCAGCGCATCGACGTGGCCAGCCGAGAAATCTTCCAGGCCGGCGTGCCACTCAAAGCCAAAGAGCCAGGCGTGCCCCGCCACCAGGTCGTAACGCAGCAGATTGAACACCGGAGCCAGCACGAACAGCACGAAGAAGCCGCCCTGGGCCCAGCGCCGCAGACGCTGGCGGCCTCCGTCTGGCCGCGCCGTGTTGACCGGGTGGATCGGGATCACACGAGGTGTTGCCATCAACGGGGTCCGATCAGGGGAAAACGGAAGGGTTTGCCCGCCAGCGCCTTGGCGAGGCCAATGGCCCCACAGAAGATCAGCGTGGAATGGCAGGTCGTGAAATAGAGGATCACGATCACCCAGGTGGCCGGCGAACCGTAGCCGCCGGCGAGGATGATCGCCCCGTTGGCGACCACCAGCAGCACGCCAGCCCACAGGCTGGCGGCCACGGTCTGGCTCAGGTGCCCACGGGCCAGCTCGGGCGCCCGCCGGCGCTCACGGAACCACAGCGCCAGCAGCGCGATGAAAGCAATGCCTGGCACGATCATCAGATTGGCCAGGTACAGAGCCTCCGCCGCGACGGCGATCTCGCGGCCTGGGATGTTGAAGTCGAGCTCGGAACTGGCCATGGCATCCTCAGCTTAGCCATCCCCTGCCGCCGCGTACTTGATGCGGCGCAAGTGCGGTTGCGCCCGCCTCAGATCACCTCGAGCAGCAGGCGGCGCAGCTGTTCGGCCTCCCGCCGGCCATCGCGGGAGCTGACGATGGCGTAATACCACTCATCGAACAGCTCGCGCAGTGCGGCCGGACTGGCGGCCGCGTCGATACGGTTCTGCAACGAACTGGTCCCCACCGCGCCAATGAAGGTGTTGAGGGTGTTGACCATGAAATTTCGGGCTTTTCTGAAACGCTGTGGGTCATCCCCCGGGGGATGCAGGCGAAAGGCCGTCAGTGGAGGTTGCTGTGGTGGCGGGGCTTGGCGCACGCCGTCCGGCCCGATGGCCTCCACCATCCCGATGTAGCCCTCTTCCTCGAGCATGCCGAGGGTGTGCTCCAGATCGTCCGACTGCAGCAGGCCGCGCAGGTCCTCGACCGTACGCTTGCCGTCCACAAAGATCAGCACGCGGCGTACCCGTGGGCTGAAGCCGGCAGCCCGGCGCTCGATCTCCTCGTACCCCTTCAGGGTCTTGGCAAAAATGACGCTCATCCCTATCTCCTCCACATGGCCCGCGTATCCCGGGCCTTCATGTCCGATCCGCGCAGCATTGTAACGACATTGGAATGAGCCGGGCAGCCGGCCCTCACCGGTGACGTCCGCCGAGAGCCGGAATAAGCGGGACATACGCCGGACATACGCGGCTAAGTCCCCACGATGACCTGAACGGCCAGGCGGCGGGCCTGCTCGAGCAGCTCGGCCCCGTTCTCCAGGCCGTCGATGAAGCGCTGGGGAATGCCCGACAAGCCGCTCTGGGCGCCGGCCAGAGCACCGGTGAGGATGGCTCGGGCCTGGTTCTGGCCACCGCCGTTCACCGCATGCAGCACCGCCGATTCGAAATCGTCCGGAAAGCGGGCGGCGAGGTAATAGGCGGCGGGGAACTGGTGATACACCGCGCAAGGCATTCCATAGACCAGCGACACCTTCCACGCAGGCTCGATGCGGATGGACGGATCACGTGCGGCCCGCGCGGTGTCGGACGGCCCGAGCAGGGCGTCCGGGGATGGAAAGCGTCCGGCCACCGGCGCCTCCTCGGCGTCCGGATGGGGTGCCTGCAGCGCGCCGCGGGTCACCGAATGGAACGGCAGCAGTCCGCTCTTCACGCGCGCCATCAGTCGGCCCGATAGCTGTTCGTCCAGCGCATAGCCTTCGACGAGCATGCCAAGCACCGCCCCGAAAGCCACGGTCATCGCTACCACGGTGCCGTCGGTCTGCGTCAGCACGGTGTTGCGCGTCACCGCCGACGCCAGTTCGGCGGGGCGCAGCGCATAGCGCACGGCGATCGCCAGCGTCCGCTCAGCCGCCTCGGTGGTATCCGCATTGCCACCGCAATGGCCCCACGCCAGCCCCTGCCCGACGCGCCGGCGCCAGGCCTCGCGTATCGACTGGCTGGTATAGCCGCCAGGGCCGTGCATCGGCGTACCATCGATCAGCGGGAAGAAATCCTCATCCATGCGCCGGCAGAAGTCGGCTTCGTCATACCCACCCCTCTCCACCAGCGAATCCAGCGTCAGCGCCAGCAACACCCCGGCCTGGGATGGCTGGCCGGCCGCCAGCCCGGCGTGATAGCGGCCGGGGCGCGGCGTCGTGTAGGTATCGATCCAGTTGCCGTAGTCGGCACGCAGGGCATCCAGGTCGTAGTACCAGTGAGGGCCGAGAGCCAGTGCATCGCCGATGAAGGCCCCCATCAGGGCTCCGACGGCACGATCCTGCAGGGATTGAGCGGACATGCGAACCTCCGGAAGAATTGACGCAGATCATTCGGGCGCCGGGAAAAGCGAACCGCGTGCAATTCGATGATGGCCGGCGCTCAGTGGAGTGATTATGCTAGCGGCAGCGCATGACACAAGGCCCGCCCGATGACTTCGCTGCATCCCCTGCCACCGGATGTTCTCTACACCGCCTGCATTCCGGCCGATCTCCCCTTCGAAACCAGTGCCGAGTTGCCCGACCTGGATGCCGCGCAGATCCACGGCCGGGCCATCGAAGCGATCCATCTCGGGCTGGAAATCCGTCACGACGGCTACAACCTGTTCCTTCTCGGCGAGACCGGTAGTGGCCGCCACGCCATCATCCGCCAGCTTCTGGAAGCCGAGAGCCACAGCGGCGATGCACCGGCCGATTGGTGTTACGTCTTCAACTTCGGTGACGCGGACAGGCCACGTCTGCTGCGTCTGCCCTGCGGCCGCGGCGCCCGCCTGCGGGACGACATGCAGCACTTTGTCGAGGAACTGATTCCAGCCATCAATGCCGCCTTTCAGAGCGACGACTACCGGGGCCGCCTGGAAGCCATGCAGGAAGAAGAGAAGCTGCGCGAGGAAACCGCGTTACAGACCCTCGGCCGCGATGCGGGGGAACTGGGCGTGGCCCTTTTGCGCACGCCCCATGGCTTTGCCTTCGTGCCACTGAAGAATGGCGAGGCCACGCTGACGCCGGAAGAATTCGCCGAACTGCCGGAAGCCCGCCAGCACGAGTTGGAGGAGCACATCAAGGGCTTGCGTGAGCGCCTGCACAAGCTGACGAACGACTTCCCGCGCTGGCGCCGGGAACTTCAGAACCGGATCAGGCAGGCCGGTAGCGAAGCCCTACAGGTCACCGTGACCCATCTGGTGGACGATCTCAAACCGGACTACGCCGACCTGCCGGATGTCATCGCCTATTTGGACGAGCTTCTGCGCGACGTCACGGAGAGTGGCGAATCCCTGCGCGAATCCACGCGCGGCGACGAGGAGAGCGAAACCACCACCTACTCCGGCATGATCGCCGTGCAGCGCTACCTGGTGAACCTGTTGGTGGAGAACCCATCCGGTGGCCAGCGGCCTGTGGTGTACGAGGACCATCCGACCCTGCAGAACCTCGTCGGGCGCATCGAGCACATGGTTCACATGGGCACACTGATGAGCAATTTCACACTGATCCGCGCCGGCGCACTGCAGAGGGCCAATGGCGGCTTCCTGGTCCTCGACGCGCTGCGCGTACTGAACCAGCCCTACGCCTGGGAAGGCCTCAAGCGCTGCCTGAAGGCTGGAGTGGTGCGCATCGAGTCCCTGTCCGATCTGATCGGCTTGGGCAG
Organism: Zoogloea sp. JDB1; assembly: GCF_056724025.1. Taxonomy (NCBI): domain Bacteria; kingdom Pseudomonadati; phylum Pseudomonadota; class Betaproteobacteria; order Rhodocyclales; family Zoogloeaceae; genus Zoogloea; species Zoogloea sp. JDB1. The sequence continues at coordinate 1,644,477 of NZ_CM161496.1, read as the reverse complement.
CACCGTCCAGTTGGAGCCGGAGCCGATGCCACTGAACCTGAAGGTAGTGCTCGTCGGCGAACGGCTGGTGTATTACCTGTTGTCGCAGTACGACCCGGAGTTTCCGTCCCTGTTCAAGATCAACGCCGACATGGAAAGCGAGATCGTCCGCACACCGGAGAACACCGCGACCTATGCCCACCTGATCGCCACGCTGGCCCGCCAGGCCAAATTGCGCCCGCTGTCGGCCCCAGCTGTGGCACGGATCATCGAGCATGCGGCACGGCTGGCCTGCGATGCAGAACACCTGAGCACCCACACCCAACCCATTGACGATCTTCTGCGCCAGGCCAACCATTTCGCAGCCAGCGCGGAAGCCGACACCATCGGCCGCGAGCACGTGGAAGCCGCCCTTACCGCCCAGCGGCACCGCAACGAGCGCCTGCGCCTGCGCTACCGGGACGAAATGCTGCGCAACCAGCTGCTGATCGCCAGTGCAGGCCAGCACGTCGGCCAGGTCAACGGCCTGGCGGTGATCCAGCTGGGGGAAAGCACGTTTGCGCACCCGGCCCGTATCACCGCCACGGTGCGGGTCGGCGACGGGGAGGTCATCGACATCGAACGGGAAGTGAAACTCGGCGGGCCGATCCACTCCAAGGGCGTACTGATCCTGTCGTCCTTCGTCGGCGCCCGCTTCGGCCTCGGCACGCCACTGTGCCTGAAGGCCAGCCTGGTCTTCGAACAGTCTTACGGCGGCGTGGAGGGCGACAGCGCGTCTCTGGCGGAGTTGTGCGCGCTGCTGTCGGCCGTAGCCAAACTGCCGCTGAACCAGTCGCTGGCCGTCAGCGGATCGGTGAACCAATTCGGCATCGTGCAGCCTGTCGGCGGCATCAACGAAAAGATCGAAGGCTTCTTCGAGCTCTGCGCGGCCCGCGGCCTGACCGGCGAACAGGGGGTGCTGATCCCCAGCGCCAACGTGTGCCACCTGATGCTCGCCAGCGAGGTGGTCGATGCCGTTCGTAGCGGGCGCTTCCACATCTGGGCGGTCAATAGTGTGGACGAGGCGCTGGCACTGCTCACCGGGCTGCCAGCCGGCCAGGCCGACACCGATGGCAATTGGCCGGATGGTTCGGTCAATGGCCGCATCGCAGCGGGCCTGCAGGAGCTGGCCCGCCTGCGCCAGGCCTTCATCCATCCGAAGAAGGACGACAAGACCCACGACGCGTAAACGACGAAAGGGCCCCGAAGGGCCCTTTCGCAGGACGCTATGAACGCGCGGCGCGAGCCGCGGACGATCAGGCGACCTTCAGAGCGGAAGCGGCAGCCTTGGTGCCCTTGTCGACGCTCTCGACGGCAACCAGGGTGGCCTTCTCGACGCTGGCCTGGGCAGCTGCGGCAACTTGCTTGGCAGCCTTGGTAGCGCCTTCGTAAGCGCTGCTGGCGTTGGCCAGGGCGGTCTTCACGGCCTTGATGGCGGGCTCGGAACCGGCCGGGGCGTTCTTGAAGAAGCCGTCCAGCGCGACGTCGATGTTCTTGGACAGAACAGCGGCTTCGGCTTCGACCAGCTTGGTCAGCTCTTCCTGGGTGTCGCCGCCGATGTCGGACAGGCTGCGGCCGTAGGCCACGGACTTCTCGACGGCCGGGGTGATGGCGCCCAGTTGCAGGGCGGCAAAGGCTTGCGGATCCTTGGCGGCGAGCACAGCCTTGGAGAAAGCCAGGCTGTCGTCAAAAGCACCACGGGCGGTGGCCAGGTTCAGGCTGGCAATGCGCTCGACAGCGGTGAAGAGGGTGGTGGCGAAGCTGGTGGCGGTCTTCAGACCGGCTTCGACGTTGGCCTTGGAAGTGGCCACGAACTGTTCGGGGCTGACGGACATGGTGTTCTCCTCGAATTGGGTTGCGGTCACCGAATGGATTTCGGTATGGCGCTATGTTGCACCGCACAAAGAGAGAATGCAAGTGGTTTTGTGCATTGCAACAAAAATTTCTCTTTCGCGCTCAGGGCCCCCAGGAGAACGGCCCATGTCATCCCGTCGTGGAAACCTCCAGGGCTTCGCCCGTGGCGAAGAACTGCCCACCGGAAACGTAATGGAGGGAGCGCCGCTCGTCCGCCGAAAAATGCCAACGCCCGTCGGAGAACTCGGCCGGATCGGCCCACGCGGCCAGCACCTCGCCGAGGAACAGATCGTAGGTGTGCTGGATCCCCGGCTCGTCGATGACCCGGCACTCGAGCCAGGCAATACAGCCCACCGGAAGCGGTGCCGCCACGTGGCTGGCCGGAAAAGTCTCGAATTCGAGTGCGGCGAATTTGTCGCCGTCACGGCCGCTCGACCGCCCTGCCGCCAGGGTCTGCTCGGCGATGGCGCGGCATGGCACCGCGAGCACGAACTCACCGGACGCATCGACCAGCTCACGGGTCAGCGTTGCCCGGTCGAGCACTACGGCGACCTTTGGCGGATCGAAATCGAGCGGCATGCTCCAGGACGCGGCCATGATATTACGGTGCGTCCCATGGGCGGAAGACACCAGGACCGTGGGACCATGGTTGAGCAGTCGATAGGCCTGGGCCAGGGGAACGGGCTGGGGAACGGACAGGGCATTCATGATGCGGGACGGTGACACACTCGACATGCCCCGAGTTTAGCCGCTGACGCACAGCGCGCCCGTGACCGAATAGCGATTCGACATCAGATGACAACGACTGCCCCCCAATCCGCACCAGCGACGGGAGCGGTCAGCGCACGAGCACATTCAGGCCCGCTTTCACATCGCCCTTCATGTCGGCCTCATCCACGTATCCGACGGCACCGGGCGTGGCCCCAACCCGCCGGATCATCTCCGCCGTCGTCGGCACCTGGGATGGCGGCACCCCCTTGCCCACATAACGGCGTACGGTCCAGTAGGCCGAATAGCGCTCCTCGTCCCGGTCCAGCCAACGAGCCAGGAAGCGCCCCCGCAAAGGATGACCCGCAACGAGATCGAGCGGCGTGACACGCACGCCCCCGACTTCGACGATCTTTCCGGTGTAGATACGCTCGACCATCACGCTGTCCAGACGGGGCACGGAAGGATGGGCGATCACCACCACGTCGCCGGCAAACGCATGGCCGCTCACCATGTTCCCGCACAGGAACAGGATCAGGCCGGCGCGACGGATTCCCATGACGCGCCTCAAAAGGTGAAGTTGTACGACATGGACAGGACATCCACCGCGCGATGCCCGCTGTTCTCCCCGGCCGGCGCATCCAGGAAGTCCGATGCGCTGCCGGTACGGGTGTGCAACCACTCGACCTTCAGTTTCTGCTGGGGAGTCAGTGTGTAGGACGTCCCCACTGCGATGGAGCGCTGGTCAACGACATTGAGGGAATCGACGCCTGCCCGCTGGGTGGGGTTGATGATCTCCACTCCGGCGACCGACGCAGGCAGCAGGTTTCCGTTGACATCGGCGTAGAGCCGCCGTGCGCCCGACGATGACAGGATTCTTGCAATATACACATAGGGCGTCCAGGACCCGATCCGCCGTTGCAGTGCCGCATAGGCCGCCCACGAGTCGGTACCGAGCGTGGCACGCGTGACCCGCCGACGCACCGCCTCGCCGGTGAAGATGAAGTCGTGGGACAGCGCAAACTCGACACTGGCCGTGAACGTATAGTTGAGTACCCGATCGACGGTTGGCACGCCCGGGCCCGGCAGGGCATCGGTGACCTGATAGTAGCCGCCGCTCGCCACCGGCACGAAGGGATAGGTCACCGGAATCGGGCCATCGGCGCGCTTGACATCGCCGCGATGAACGCTCAGGCGCAGCCGGTTATCCCCCTCCCGCACCGTCAGCAGCGCGCCGGTCAGCCACATGTCGATATGTTCGAACCATGCCCCCCGGGGGCGGGATCCGGGCACCGCATCACGGCGGAAGAAGCGCCAGTAGGAGTCGGCAGAGCCCACGTAGCCCTCCAGGCTCACCTCCCTGTCCTCGTCCAGCCAGTTCCGCGCCACCGCCAAGCCGGTCACGTCGGCGGTGGGGGCCAGCGAATAGACCTCGACCGGCAGACGGGCGAAATTGAAGGTCGTCCCCACGTCCAGGGTTTCCGAGAAACGCAGCAGCGGCAGACGCAGCTTGCCGGCCCGCAGCAACCAGTCGTTGTCCGGCCTCCAGGAGACGAAGGCCCAGGGCAGGGTCAGATCCCATTGCCGGTCGCAGTCCGGCGCAGGCGCTAGCGCTGCCTGCACGGTGGCGCTCCACTCCGGCGTCAGGCTGGCGTCGAGTTGTACGCCGAGACGCGAGTCCCGCTGCAAGGTCCCGCCACTGTCGATGAACCGCTGATAGCGATAGGAGCGGTTGGACTGGGCATACCCCAGCGTACCGAAGCCCGACAGGCTGATCTCCTGAGCCGTGGTCAGCGACGGCACCAGGAGAGCTGCACATCCGGCGAGAATCGGCAACAGGTGTTTCATTGAACCAGCTCCGGAGGATTTGCGCCGGCGGCTGACGACGCGGGCGGAGTTTCGTTACTCGTTTCCAGCATGGGCAGGATCTGCCCCAACCCCGTGACGATCGGGCGCAACTGCTCTTCCAGCGCCCGGAGTGCCGCCCGCGCGCGTCCGCTGTCACGGGCCCGTGCAGCGGCTTCCAGACGTCCGGCGATGGCAGAAATTTCGATCATGCCCAGCAGCCCGGCCCGGCCCCGGAGGGTATGGGCGAAAGGCACCACCCGCTCCCAGGCCCGGTTTTCCACATCGATGCGCAGGCGTTGCGGACCATCGGCGAACTGATCGCGGAACTTGGCCAGCAGGCGGGGATACAGGGTCGGGCTGACGCCGGTGTCGTTGATCGCACAGCGGGGGTCGATACCCGGAATACCGGCCAGCCCCGTCACTGCCTCCAGACCGGAGTGGAGCAGCGGCGTCGGCTCGGGCTGCACAGGCCCGCGATAGTGCTTGCGCAACACTGCATAGAGCTCTCCGGGCTCATAGGGCTTGGCGAGGCAGCCGTTCATGCCAACTGCCAGACAACGCGTCAGCGCAGTGCGCCCACCATGAGCCGACAAGGCATAGATCGGCAGGCTGTCGAAGGCGGATTGCGCACGGATGCGACGCACAGCCTCGTAGCCATCCATCATCGGCATCTGCAGATCCATGAATACCAGGTCGTAGCAGTCGGGAGGCTGGGCGGCGAGCTGGGCCAAGGCATCCCGGCCGTCTGCGGCGCTGTCCGTCTCCACCCCCCAGCGCCCCATCAGGGCTACAGCCACGTCGCGGCTAGTGGAGTTGTCCTCGACCAGCAGCACGCGCATACCGTCCAGCGCCCCCTCAGGGCTCCGCCCTCCGCCCTCCACCTCCCGGCGACCGAAGATCACGTCACCGAGACGCTTCAATGCGGCGGGCAGCAGGGGCTTCTCGCAGACGTGCAGGCCACCGGGAAGAATCTCGTGGATACGCGCATCCAGCGCGCGCGGCGTGGTCATCAGCGCGATGTGCCGTGGCACCAGCTCCGTCCGGCTGCGCAGACACTCCAGCAGCGCACCGCCGTCCCGATCCGGGAGCGTCCAGTCGAGGAACAGCAGATCGTAGGGCACGCAATCCCGCTGGGCCGCCTGCAGGCACTCAAGCACCTCGGCCGCGCTGGTCGCCGCATCCACCGCCTCAATGCCCTGCTGATTGAGCAGGTCGATCAAGGACAGCCGCGCTTCCGGATAATCGTCGGCCACCAGCACCCGCAGCCCCTCCCAGGGAAGCGGCGCAGCGAGCAGCGCGTCGTGGTCATCACCAAGGACCAGCGGCAGACGTACCTGGAACACACTACCGCGCCGGGGCTCGCTGCTGACCCGCACCTCGCCCTCCATCGCCTCCACCAGGCGCCGCACGATGGCCAGTCCCAGGCCAGTGCCGCCGTACTGGCGGGTGGTGGCGCCGTCGGCCTGCACAAAGTCCTCGAAGATGTGTTCGATCTGCGCTGCACGCATGCCGATGCCGGTGTCCTCTACACTGAAGCTGACCGGCAGGACCCCAGCGGCGGCCGGCCCGGCCCCGACGCGCAGGGCAACATGTCCAGCGGGGGTGAACTTCACGGCGTTGGAGAGCAGATTGCCAAGCACCTGACCGATGCGCAGCGGGTCGCCGAGGAGCGGAGCTTCGAGCGCCCGAGAGCAGTTCGGCCCAACCTCGAAGATCAGTTCGATCCCCTTTTCGCGAGCCGCCCCCTCGACCATCTGGAGCACATTGGCAACGACCTGCTCCAGACGGAACGGAATGTCCTCGAGCTCCAGGCGGCCCGCTTCGATCTTGGAAAAATCGAGTATGTCGTTCAATGTGTCGAGCAGCGACCGGCCAGCGCTACGGATCTTCTCCGCATACTCGCGCTGGCGTGGCAGCAGGCGGCTGTGCAGAATCAACTCCGCCATGCCGATCACTGCATTGAGGGGAGTACGGATCTCATGGCTCATGTTGGCCAGGAACATCGACTTCGCTTGCGTGGCCTGTTCCGCCCTGGCGCGGGCCTGCTGCAGTTCCCGGCCGATCGCCTCGCGCTCACGGATGTCGGTCTCGATGGCCCGGGCCATCGAATTGAGGGTCGTGCTCAGCGCCTGCACTTCCTCCACCCCGTTCGCGCAGCCCAAGCGCACGTCGTACTGGCCCCGGGCCAGCTGACCGGTCACTGCGCACATGTCGGCGAGCGGCTGCAGCACCTTCCTGTGGGTAGTGCGGAAGGCCAGCAGGACCAGCAGGGCCGTCATGCCCATGCTGACCACCGACGCGATGATCCATGCCCCCAGCCGCTCGCGGGCCTCGGTGACCTCGGCGCCGGTGCGCTGGTCCACCCTCTGCATCAGCTCGGTGACCGCGGTGGCCACGCGGAACCGCTGGCGGTCGTAGTCCGACCCGAAAACCAGTTTCACGGCCACGTCGGGCCGCGGCACCCCTTCTGAGACGATCATGCGGGTATGGGGATCGTACAGTCCCTGGGTGGCCGCGAAGGCCACTTGCTCGATGGCCTTCAGCCCTTCCGTCTCCACCAGCACCTTTTCCAGCGTCGCCAGCTCCGGGCCCTCGAAACCCAGCGCCACCATGCGGGAGCGCATCGATACGCGCGGCCCGGCTCCGCCGGGCACATAGCGGGCCTGCCCGGCGATCACCCGCTCCCAGAACGTCGCGTCATCACCGTCCACGATCGCCGGCGCTTCACCCTCGCGGATAGCCAGGATCGCGTAGTAATAAGTGAGGTAGCGGGTTTCACCAGTCGCTGCATAGGCCCGTACGAGGCGCGATAGGGTATCGGTCTCGCGGCGCAGTTCCTCGACCACCCGCAGAGCGTCAACGCGATGATCCTGGACCGCCTGGGCCTGGTCGAAGGCGCGCAGCACGAGCATCGAGATCGAGCCATTGATACCGACGATCAACAACAACGCAGCCGAGAACAGGAGGGAAAGCTTGCTGAGCTTCATGCATGGGCAAGAACGGGCGACGACCCGGATTATGCCGTACGCAATCGCCGGCGGGGGTGCGCGGCATCACTGAGAAGATCGAGAACGCAATAGAAGGCGCCAGCGGCCAGGGGCGGATTGGTCACCGGCCAGCCCAGGCCTGGAGCAAAGGCCCGCCAGCTCCAGCAGCCCAGCCAGGTTCCCCACAGTTCCATCAGCAGGGACAGCAGGAACATCGTCACGTACAAGGCCGGCGCCGGCCCACGTCGTACACAGAGCAGGAACAACAGCACCAGCGGTGGCCCCAGCCAATCCAGGCCGGCCAGCGCCAGCACCGACACCGCAACGACTGCCAGCCGTGGGCCCCACACCAGCAGCCAGACCGGTAGTCGCACAGCCAGGAATAGGCCCAGCCAGTACAGGAGCACATGGCCAGGAGGTACGAACAGCGGCAGGTTGCCGAGGCGGTAGTCATACAGCTCCCACCACAGCGACAACACCATTTCCCCAGCCGTTGCAATCACGAGGCAGGCGAGCAGGCGAGGCCTCAGCTCCCGCTCCCGCCACAGCAGCCAGCCGAACAGCCCCCACACCCACAGGCTGACCAGCGGCTGTCCCCAGCTACCGGCCCGGCTGTCGGCCAGCAGGCCGCTGGCGATGGTGACGACGATCAGGAAGGCCAGGCGCGGGGCGGACGACATACCGGAACCCCTCGCCTGACCGATGGCTGTGGCTTACTCGATGCCCTGGCTGGCCAGGTATTCCTCGTAGGTGCCGCGGTAATCGATGATTTCGCCCGGCCCACGGATCTCGAGGATGCGGGTGGCGATGGAGGACACGAAGGCCCGGTCATGGGACACGAAGAACAGCGTGCCGGTGAAGTCCGCGATGCCCGAGTTGAGAGACTCGATGGACTCCATGTCCATGTGGTTGGTCGGCTCGTCGAGGAGCAGCACGTTCTTGCGCTGCAGCATCAGCTTGCCGAACAGCATCCGGCCCTGCTCGCCGCCGGAGATCACCTTGACCGACTTCTTCACGTCGTCGCCCTTGAACAGCAGACGACCCAGCGTACCGCGGATCAGGGTCTCGGCGTCGTCGCCCTCGTAGCCACCTTCACGCACATAGCCGCTGATCCAGTCGGTGAGGTTCTCGCCACCGGCAAAATCCTCGGCGTGGTCCTGAGCGTAATAGCCGAGCTTGGCCTTCTCGGCCCACTTGATGGTGCCGAACTGGGGCGTCAGGCCGTGCAGCTCGGAACCGACCAGCAGCTTCAGCAGCGTCGTCTTGCCGATACCGTTCTCACCGATGATCGCGATGCGGTCGTTGGCGTCGGCGGTGAAGGTGAAGTTCTTGATGATCGGGTTGGCCGGATCGTATCCGAAGGTGAGGTTCTCGATCTCGACGGCCTGGCGGTGCAGCTTCTCCTTCTCGTCGTAGTCGAAGCGGATCCACGGGTACTGGCGGCTGGACGGCTTGAACTCCTCGATCTTGATCTTCTCGATCTGCTTGGCGCGGCTGGTCGCCTGGCGGGCCTTGGACTTGTTGGCCGAGAAGCGGCGCACGAACTCCTGCAACTCCTGAACCTTTTCCTTGGCCTTCTGGTTGGCCGCCGACTGGCGCTCGCGGGCCTGCGTGGACGCCTCGATGTAGTCGTCCCAAGTGCCGGGCCAGACCTGGATGCGGCCGTAGTCGAGGTCGGCCATGTGGGTGCACACCTGGTTCAGAAAGTGCCGGTCGTGGGAGATGATGATCATCGTGGAGTTGCGCTCGTTGAGCACGTTCTCCAGCCAGCGGATGGTGTTGATATCGAGGTTGTTGGTCGGTTCGTCGAGCAGCAGGATGTCCGGGTTGGCGAACAGGGCCTGGGCCAGCAGCACCCGCAGCTTCCAGCCAGGGGCGACCTCGCGCATCGGGCCGTTGTGCTGCTCGGTGGGGATGCCGACGCCGTGCAACAGCTCGCCGGCACGGGCTTCGGCAGTGTAGCCGTCGTACTCGGCGAAGTGGCCCTCCAGCTCGGCCGCCTTCATGTAGTCCTCTTCGGTGGCTTCCGGATTGGCGTAGATGGCGTCCTTCTCCTGCATGCAGGCCCACATCTCGGCATGGCCCATCATCACCACGTCGATCACGCGCACGTCTTCATAGGCGAACTGATCCTGCTTCAGGAAGGCCATGCGTTCGCCGCTGTCGATGGCGACGTTGCCCGCGGTCGGCTCAAGCACGCCGGCCAGGATCTTCATGAAGGTGGACTTGCCGGCCCCGTTGGCACCGATCAGGCCGTAGCGGTTGCCGTCACCGAACTTGACGGAGACGTTCTCGAACAGGGGCTTGGCCCCGAATTGCATCGTGATGTTATTGGCGATGAGCACGGCAGGTATTCCTTGAGTCCGCCGAGGGAGCGGCGCGACAGCAAAACGGAAAAGGAAAACGCCGGCCAGCGGCCGGCGAAGCTGTTGCAAATTTTACCGATGTTTCAAGCACCTGGGCAAATATCTCGCCCTGGCGCTCAGACCAGCGAAGGGCCAGCGACGATAGCCGCCGCCTCCTGCTCGGAAATGCGCACAGAAGCGGAGGCGATCACGTGCACAGTCAGCCAGTCGTGCAGCCGCAGAGCGCCATCCTCTTCGAAGGAAGTGAAGCGGCAACCGAGTTGCCCCCCCTCCAGCGTGGCGAGGAAATTCACCGTCGTCGCCTCACCGCGGATCTGATCGGGAATGCCATCCAGATGCAGCACGAAGGGGAAGCTGCGCGGCTCCGCCGGCGGCGCACTTGCCGGCACGCCGAAGCCCTCGAGGGACAGGTCGTTCAGCGGCAACCGGAGCCCATCGATCGACACCCAGAAACAGGTGCTACCCCAGCGCCGCGCCACGAAACGCTGACGCTTTCGGCGCTCCGCATGTTGCCCTGCGTCCAATCCATCCTCCGCCATCGCCTCAACCTTTCCACTCTTGCCATCCAGATCTCGATTCTATCCTCTTCCCATAGCTTCATCCCATTGCCGTTTGAAAGCGGCATAGCCACGGCCAACCATGGCCGAAGCCGGACGAATGTGTCCCTGCATTGCGGATGGACAGGCACCGTTGCCTCGCGTAGCATCGCGGCCGTCATTGGGGAGTAGCCTCCTTTCGCTCGAAAGGGCCTGCGTCAACATACTTGGCTTCGCGGCCATGGCGCAGGCGGTCCCAAACTTGGCAAGACCTTTGACCACCCGCCTCCGGATTTGGCCGGAGAGGCGCGTGGTCATTCGTCTATATCCGGCCAAGGGATTTCACATGGAAGCTTTCCTCGTCTCCACGGGCATCGTCGCCCTCGCCGAAATCGGCGACAAGACCCAATTGCTGGCCTTCATCCTGGCCGCCAAATTCCGCAAACCGGTGCCGATCATCATCGGCATCCTCATCGCCACGCTGGTCAATCACGGCTTCGCCGGTGCCGTCGGCACCTGGGTCACGACCCTGCTCGGCCCGACCACGCTACGCTGGGTGCTCGGCGTGTCCTTCATCGCGATGGCGATCTGGACCCTGATCCCCGACAAATTCGACGAGGATGACGCCAAACTCGCCCATTTCGGTGTCTTCGGCACCACGCTGGTGGCCTTCTTCCTCGCCGAAATGGGCGACAAGACGCAAGTGGCGACCATCGCGCTGGCCGCCCAGTACCAGAATCTGGCGGTCGTCGTGGCCGGCACCACCCTCGGCATGATGATCGCCAACGTGCCTGCAGTGCTGCTCGGCGACCGCATCGCGCACGCGATCCCGGTGCGCCTGGTGCATGGCATCGCCGCCGCGATCTTCGCCGTGCTCGGCGCCGCCACGCTGCTCGGTGCCGGCGAGAGCCTCGGTTTCTGAATCCGGCTGCCTGCGTAACACGACGCCCCTATTCTTCTCCCCCGGCGGGCAGCAACCCGCCGGCCCTTTGGAGATGACCGCATGACCCTGCAAGCGATCGAGAACATCAACCTCGTATCCCTCCTCGACACCCTGCTGAGCCTGGTGACGGCCTTCGTGCTTGGCGGGCTGATCGGTTACGAGCGCCAGTACCGGCAGCGTACCGCCGGGCTGCGCACCAACGTTCTGGTGGCGGTGGGGGCGGCAATCTTCGTGGACATGGCCAACCACCTGGGCGGCCACGAGGGCGCCGAGCACGTGGTGGCCTATGTGGTGTCGGGCATCGGTTTCCTCGGCGCCGGCGTGATCATGCGCGAGGAGGGCAATGTGCGCGGCCTCAACACCGCCGCAACGCTGTGGGGCTCGGCTGCGGTCGGTGCCTGTGCCGGCGCCGACCTGCTGCCCGAAGCCGCCCTCGGCGCGCTGTTCGTGCTGGCGGCCAACACGCTGCTGAGGCCGGTGGTGGACCGCATCAATCGCGAACCTATCGACACCCTGGCGGTGGAAGTCACCAACACCGTCTACGTGATCGCCCCACGCGAACGCCAGAAGGAAGCCCTGCACCTGCTCGAAGCCGCACTGGAAGCCGCCGACCACACGGCCCGCGACCTCGTCGTACATGCCTTCGGCGACGATGCGGTGGAAATCGAGGCAGTGCTGATGGCCACCGCCGTGGACGGCGACGAACTGGACCGACTGACCTGTCAGCTCGCCGAGCAAGCCGGCATCAGCCAGGCCTTCTGGAGCCCCAGCACCACCGAATAGGTGCAGCCCCCTTCACTCCCGCTCCGTTCGGCGCAACATCTCGTCGAGCATCGCGGAGAACTGCTCGGCGGTCTCGTGGCGGACCAGCGACGGGCCGATCATCGGCGGAAACCAGAAACCCGGCTGGGCTTCGGCGTGGTAACTGAGGCGGGTGCCGCTCCCCTCCGGCTCCAGACGCATCAGGCTCTCCATGCGCTGGACGTTGCCGCTCAGGCCATGGGCACGGATCTCGCTGCAGGGCGTCAAACGGATTTCCCGCAGGGACTCGAAGTTCGCGGAAAACAAGCCGTAGCGGGCTACACCCTGCTGAAGCACCTTCAACACGCCCTCACCACGCTCAAGGACGCGGCTGCTCTTCAGGTTGGGCACAAAAGACGCCATGTGCTCAAAGTCGGTCAGCACCGCCCAGGCCAGAGCGGGCCGCGCCGACGTGTGCATCACCACATCCACCACGAAACCGCCGTTGGCGCGCTCCACATGCACATCCTGCTCGAGCAGCAGCGGCCCCATGGCCAGACACCCCGGAGGCGAGGCCAGCAGAGCCGTAGCGAGCACCACGGGAAATGAACGAAGCGCAATCCGCGACATAGCATGGGCAGTTTGGAACAACTGCTACCAGTCTGCCACTTCAAGCTGACAACTGGCTTCCCGAACGCATACGCATTGTGACTGCTGTCAGCGCCCCCGTCCGTAACGCTCCCACGGCGGCTCGGGGCTCAGCCAGGCCTGGAACTCGCTCAGGAAAGCCCGCACCGCCGGCAGGCGCCCACGGCTGGGCAGATAGCAAGCGTACAGATTGCGACCGAAATCTACTTGCGGCTCGTAGGCGTCGAGCAATGTTTCCAGTTCGCCACGCGCCAGCCCATCGCCGCACAGGTAGGTGGGCAGGATCGCGATGCCCTGCCCGGCGCGCACCGCGTCCAGCGTACTGCCGATGTCGTTGAAGCGCAGGCGGCTGTGGATCGGTACGCCGATTTCGTCGCCCTGGGCATCCCGCAGTCGCCACACGCCGCCGTCGCTGAGCAGGTGGCTGAAGCACTGATGCGCCGTCAGGTCGGCCGGCAACCGCGGCCGGCCTTGGGCCGCCAGATAGGCCGGTGACGCGCAGATCACGCGCCGCAACACCAGCAGCAGGCGCGATACCACGTCCTCCGGCGGGGACTTGGTCATACGCAGGGCCAGATCGATGCTCGCATCGGCGAAGTCCACCCGCTCGTCGCTGAGGATCAACTCGCACTCCAGCTCCGGATAGCGTGCCAGCAGGCGCGGTACGAAGGGCGCCACACATTGACGCCCGAACACCGCCGAGGCGCCGATGCGCAGCACGCCGCGCGGTACCTCGTCCACGTTGCGTACCGCCAGTTCGGCGCCATCCACCGCATCGAGGGCCTGCAGCGCGTGGCGGTGGAAGATCTCGCCGGACGGCGTCAGCACCAGCTTGCGGGTGGAGCGCTCGAACAGGCGCACACCGAAGGCCTGCTCCAGTTCGCCGACCTGTTTGCTGACCTGGGCCCGCGTGCAGTCCAGGCGCCGGGCGGCGGCGGCCATGCTGCCTTCCTCGACGACGCGGACGAAACTTTCCCAACTGGCCAGCCAGCGCATTTGTCAATGATCCGTTGACATATTGGTGACGATTATCGTCTTTTTCGAAGCGAATACGAAACCTATAGTCGATCCATCCCCTGCTCACCCGGATCGGCATCATGTTCCATACCTTGCGCAAACCCGACGTCCTGCTCACCACGCTGGCCGCCGCCGGCATCCTGCTGGTCACCATGGGCGCCCGCCAATCCATCGGGCTGTTCGTCAGCCCCCTGAACACCTCCACAGGCCTGGGTATCGCCACCATCAGCCTGGCACTGGCGATCGGCCAGTTCAGCTGGGGCGCCATCCAGCCCATCGCCGGCGCCATCGCCGACCACCACGGGCCGCGCCCGGTGCTGATCGGCGGAGTACTGCTGCTGGCCGTCGGAAGCGCGCTGACGCCCTTCGTGGACTCCGCCTTTGGCCTGGTGCTGACCCTGGGCCTGCTGTCGGCAATGGGCTCCGGCGCCGGCAGTTTCTCCGTACTGATCGGCGCCGCCGCCCAGCGCATGCCGACGGAAGCCCGCGGCGCGGCGTCCGGCGTCATCAACGCCGGCGGCTCCTTCGGCCAGTTCGTCTTCGCGCCGGTGCTGCAGGCCTTGATCCAGGCCCTCGGGTGGATGGGCGCCATGTGGTCGTTGGCGGTCATGACCCTCAGCGCGCTGCCCCTGGTAAACAAGCTCACCGACCGGCCCGTCACCCAGCCCCACCACGCCAATGCGACCGCCGGCGGCGGCCTGCGTCAGGCCATCGTCACGGCACTGCGCAACCGGGACTACCTGCTACTGCACGCCGGCTTCTTCACCTGCGGCTTCCACATCGCCTTCCTGGTCACCCACCTGCCCGGCGAGGTGAACCTGTGCGGCCTGCCCGCATCTGTGGCGAGTTGGTCGCTGGCGATCATCGGCCTCTCCAACGTGGTCGGCAGCCTGTACGCCGGCTCCTGCATCTCGCGCTATCGCAGCAAGCACGTTCTGGCGGTGATGTACGCATCGCGTGCGGCACTTATCGGCTGGTACCTGCTGGCGCCGCACACGACGATGACCTTCTACCTGTTCGCCGCCGGCCTCGGCCTCACCTGGCTGGCCACCGTACCACCCACAGCCAGCATCGTCGGCAAACTGTTCGGCATCCGCTACCTGGCCACGCTGTTCGGGCTGACCCTGCTGTCCCACCAGATCGGCGGCTTCCTCGGCGCCTGGCTCGGCGGCCTGGCCCTGGCCCGCTTCGGTGACTACGGCTGGATGTGGTACGCCGACATGGCGCTGGCGGTGTTCGCCGCGCTGGTCAACCTTCCGATCCGCGAAGCGCCGGTGGCCCGCAAGCTGGCCACTGCCTGAGCGCAGCAAGCCCGCGCTCAGGGCAGGCGGAAACGGGCGATGTCCTGCTCCAGATGACCAGCCAGCGCCTTCAGCTGGTGGGCGGTCTGTTCCGTCTCGCTGGAATTGAGGCTGTTGCGCTCGGCCATCTGCGCAATACCCTCGACGCGGCGGGCGATCTCGGTACTGGCCGCGCTCTGCTCGCGCAGGGCGTCACTGATCTCGTTGATGGCCTGCACGGTCCGCCCCGAGCCATCGCGGATCTCGGCAATCGCACCGCCAGCCTGGCCGGCCCGCTCGACTCCCTCTCCGACCCGGCCGACGCCCTCCTCCATGGCCTGAACTGCATCCCGCGTGCTGTCCTGAATTGCCTTGACCATCGCAGCGATCTCCTGGGTCAACTGACCGGTACGCTCGGCCAGCTTGCGCACCTCGTCGGCCACCACCGCAAAACCGCGCCCCTGCTCGCCGGCCCGGGCTGCTTCGATAGCTGCGTTGAGGGCCAGCAGGTTGGTCTGGTCGGCGATCTCCTTGATCGTACCGACGATGGCCGAGATCTGCGTCGAGCGCTCGCCGAGGCCGCCGACGATGCCGGCGGTGCGCTGCACGACCTCGGAAATCCGGTTGATGTCGTCGATGGTCCGCCGCACCACGTCGCCCCCCTCCACCGCCAGCTGGCCGGCGTGGGTCGCTTCACCCTGGGCATCCTGGGCATTGGATGAGATGTGGTTGATGCCCACCGTCATCTGCTCGACCGCCGCCGCCATCGCCGACGCTGCGTCGCTCTGGCCGCACGAACTCTGCGCCACCTCGCCGGAGGCCACCACCAGGCGATCCGCCGCCGTCGACAGATCGTCCGCGGTCTGGCGCGCCCCGCGCAGCAGGGTGGCGATCGACCCGCTCATCCGATTGAAGGCCTGGGCCACCCGCTGCAACTCGTCCCGGCAGACCAGATCGACCTTCACCGTGAGGTCGCCATCGGCGACCCGCTCGGCACTGGCCGCCAGGCTCGCCACCGCCCCACCGATCGCCGATGACACCGCGGCCAGCAGGTAGACGATCAGCAGCGACACACCGACAGCAACCGCTACGGTCCCGGCGAAGGTCTGCAGCAGACGGCCCTCGCGGGCAGCCAGCAGACCTTCCAGTTCCGGCAGGAATTGCGTAAAGACATTCCCGTACAGGGCGTCGATGGTGGCCGTCGTGCGCTGCACCCAATCGGCCGCCGGCGTCTCGTAGCGGCCGGCCAGGATGTCGCGCCGGACCACATCGGTTAGCGCCTTCAACTGCGGACCGGCCTCGCCCTCAAGACGCGCCACCGCGGCGGCCAGCGCCGGCCGCTCCGCACTGGCCTTCTTCAGCTCCTTGACGACGCTTTGATAACGCGCATCGCTGACCGCCAGCAGTGTAGCCAGGTCTTCCCGATCCTTGTCGGTGGCGCTCTTCTGGGTGAGCAATTGATTGCCCATCGCGCGCATCTTGCCGATCCGCTCCATCACGTCAGGAAGGCGGACCAGCACGGCATCGACGAGATAGAAGCCATCCGCCTCCCGGTCGAGCAGCAGGCCCGACACCGTCACCACATCGTCGAGGTAATCCAGCAGGTGTTCGATCAGCTCGCGGTGGGCCATGCGATTGGCAGTGGCGTCCATACTGCCGCCAGTGGCGACCAGCCGCGACCACTCCTCCCGTACAGCCTGCCACTTCGAGCGGGTCGGCTGCAGCACCGGCGCAGCCTTCAGCACTTCGTCCACCTGATCCATCCAGCGCCTAACCTGGACGGCGGTCTCGTCGGCCCGCCCTTTTGCGTCAGCCTGGCCGGACAGCACGCTGATCATCGCGGCCCTGTGCTTCTGCGCGTCCTGCAAGGCATGCAGGACCGGAGCCAGAAGCCGCACGCCGGCCTGCTCGGCACGGGTCGCCTGCACCTCGCCCCACAGATTGAAGCCCAGCAGGCTCCCGAGGCCCGCCAGCGCACACACCACGCAGGCGCTGATCACCGCGAACTTGCCGCGAAAACCCAGACGATTAAGGAAGGCCACGGCCGGGGCGAGAAAGACGTTCATGGTGACACCTGCATTCAATGCGTTGACTTCCTGCCCATCATTACTGGCTGGGGACTCCCTATCATTGATGGACAACAAGAAACGCGAACGATTGTCAAGCCCTCCGCATGCTGCCCCACGGCGGCCATGTGCAACGAAATGCAGCGAAAAACATAAAAAACTTGCCAACCACGAAACTGGTTGATACTATGCGCCCGCTTTTTGCAGTTGCCGAAACATTCGCAACCCACCCGATTTCGCAAAGAGTCCAATCGTCCGGTTGGGCTCTTTGTTTTCAGGTAGTACGCGGCAGTAGCTCAGTTGGTAGAGCGCAACCTTGCCAAGGTTGAGGTCGAGAGTTCGAGACTCTTCTGCCGCTCCAGTCAAAAGCGCGGCGCCCGTCACATGGCGTTTCGTTGTCACCAGGCCTTCTGGCCTGCGACATGCCGGTTCCGGCTCATGTAGCTCAGTGGCAGAGCACTCCCTTGGTAAGGGAGAGGTCGGCAGTTCAATCCTGCCCATGAGCACCAGCACTTGCCACAAAGGCCGACCTCCGGGTCGGCCTTTGTGCTTTCCGCTCCTCTCCCACGCGGCTCCCGCCAACCGCTTCCGCGGCCGGACGACCATCTTTCGCCCGTTCATCCGGCTGACGCCTCCGCGAACTATCCTGTGACCTGAACAGCGACACACCACAACGGCAATTGGCCTTTGATGCATCGCAACAGGGACGCTATCCTGTCTCTATCCTTTCATTCGGCTCCACTCTTTCAAGCGAG
The DNA here is from genome assembly GCF_056724025.1 of Zoogloea sp. JDB1. Lineage (NCBI taxonomy): Bacteria > Pseudomonadati > Pseudomonadota > Betaproteobacteria > Rhodocyclales > Zoogloeaceae > Zoogloea > Zoogloea sp. JDB1. The sequence goes on along the minus strand of NZ_CM161496.1, from coordinate 1,626,710 downwards.
ACACAGCGTGAGCGACATCGATCTGAAACGCTTCTTCCTGGAACAGGTGCGCCTGTTCGAGCATTTCCCGGCCGACAAGGTCGAGGAGATCGTTGCCAGCGGGCGGCTGGCCACCTACGAAGGCAACGAGGCCATCCTGGAAACCGGCGACGAGGGCCAGTACCTCGGCGTGCTGATCACCGGCCACGCGGAGATCTCGGTCACCGACAACACCGGCACCCGCACAGTGCTGACCCAACTCGGGCCGGGTGAGGTGTTCGGTGTGATGTCCACCCTGACCGGTGACCGCGTCACCGCCGACGTGATCGCCGGCAACCGCTGCTACGTGCTGCTGATCCCGCTGGAGACCTTCAACACCCACATCCTCACCAACCCAAAGGCCATCGGCTACCTGTCGCGGATGCTCCTCGAACGCATGCGCAGCATGTCGCTGGACATCGTGTCGGCCAAGTCCTCCGCCGCGTCGGTGCTGTCACTGCACTCCGCACGCCCGGGCAAGGTAATCGCCCTCAACGTGGGCCTCAGCCAGATCCACTTCGGCATTTACGACACCCGCGACCTCGGCTCCGACGTCCACGGCATCATCGACAACACCGACGAGTACGTGTCGCGCATCAGCGTGATGGTCGGCCCGCAGGTCAAGACCATCACCCGCGACCCCTTCCCCCTGTCCGAGCTGTTCCCGGTCATGCAGGACGCCGCCCGCCAGCTCGGCGACGCCTTCGCCTTCGAACTCGATGAAATCTGCGCCGTCGGCCACCGGGTCGTCCATGGCGGCAACCGCTTCGCCGCTGCGGCCGTCATCACGCCGACGGTCATCGCCGACATCGAGGCGCTGTCGGTCTTTGCCCCGCTGCACAACCCGGTGAACGTGGCGGGCATCCGCGAAGCCCTCAAACAGTTGCCCGACGTGCCCCACGTGGCGGTCTTCGACACCGCCTTCCACCAGACCCTGCCGCCCTATGCCTACCTGTACGGTCTGCCCTACGACCTCTACAAGCAGGATGGCATCCGCCGCTACGGCTTCCACGGCACTTCCCACCGCTACGTGTCGCTGAAGTCGGCCGAGGTGCTGAAGCGTCCTCTGGGCGAACTGGAGATCGTCTCCTGCCACCTGGGCATCGGCGCCTCCGTGTGCGCCATCGACCACGGCCGCTCGGTGGACACCTCGATGGGGATGACGCCCACCGATGGGCTGATCATGCCCAGCCGTTCCGGCAGCATCGACCCGGCGGTCATGGTGCACCTGATGGAACGCCAACAGATGTCGCCGGAGGCCCTGTCCACGCTGATCAACACCGAGAGCGGCCTGAAGGGCATCTCCGGCATCTCCAGCAACATCCACGACATCGAAACCGCCGCCGGCAACGGCCACCACCGCGCACTGCTGGCCCACAAGGCCTTCTGCTACCAGATCCGCAAGAACATCGGCGCCTATATCGCGGCGATGGGCGGCATCGACGTGCTGGCCTTCACCGGCGACATCGGCGAGACCAGCGCCGCGGTGCGCAGCCTGGCCTGCCAGGGCCTTGCCTACATGGGTATCAGGCTCGACGAGGAGAAGAACCGCAACCTCGGCAAGGTGGACGACTTCGCGATCGTCTCCACCGACGACTCGCCGGTGACCATCCTTGTCATCAACAACGACGACGAGCGCCTTGTGGCCTGGGAAACCCTGCGCGCCATCGAAAGGGATGAACTGATCCGCGAAGCCAAGGCCGAGGAAAAGGCGCCGATGCCGATCCCCGTCGAGATCTCGGCTCACCACGTGCACCTTTCGCAGGCCGACGTCGAAAAACTGTTCGGCCCCGGCCACCAGCTCACACCGGAACACGAACTGTCCCAGCCCGGCCAGTTCGCCTGCGCCGAGAAGGTGCACCTGGTCGGCCCCAAGGGGCGCATCGCCAACGTGCGCGTGCTCGGCCCGACCCGCAAGGAAACCCAGGTCGAGATCGCCATGACCGAACAGTTCAAGGTCGGCCTGCAGCCGCCGATCCGCGAATCCGGCGACCTCGCCAACACACCGGGCATCACCCTCGAGGGCCCGGCCGGCAGCACCACCATCGAACGCGGCGTGATCTGTGCCCAGCGCCACATCCACATGACGCCGGAAGACGCGCGCCGCCTGCGGGTGCGCGACAAGTACGTGGTCCGCGTGCGAGTCGAGGGCGAGCGCGAGCTGATCTTCGGCGACGTGATCGTGCGGGTCAGCCCGAGCTACAGGCTGGCGATGCACATCGACACCGACGAGGGCAACGCCGCCAACATCCGCACCGGCATGCTCGGCTACATCGAGGAAATCCAGAGCCGCCATTGAGCCCCGTGGGAGCCAGGAAGCCCGGCATGGCCCGGCGTTTCCTGGCACGCCGCGGCAGACGCATCGAACGTCGGCGCGCTAATCGTTCCGTTCGAGAAAGCGCCGGGTCGCCAGGCGCAGAAAATCCATCTGCTGGCGGAAGGCCCGGCAACCACGGCAGAACAGCAGGTGCAGCCTCAGGCGCAGCCGCTCGCCATGACTGAGCGGGCGGTCCAGCTCCTCGGACATCAAATGGGTGGCGTCCTTGCAATTCATCATGATGCCCGGCCCTCCTCGCCGAACCAGCCGTGGCTGAGACACTGCCGCAGCGCCGCGCGGGCCCGGTGCAGGATCACGTTGCAGTTATTGGCGGTCAGCACCAGCGTCGCGCAGATCTCGTCGGTCTCGAAACCGAGGAACTCGCGCATCATGAAGACCCGCGCCGTGCGCGCTGGCAGCACCTCCAGGCAGGTCTCGAAGACCTGCCAGAACTGGCGCTGGGCCAGCGCTTCTTCGGGATCGCCCCAGGCCTTTGGCCTCCCCTGCGGACTCCAGTGCTCGTTATCCTTGAAGAGCCGGTCGAAGGCCTCGTCGAGTTCCTCCTCGTCGCGCTCGAAGCTGGAGATCTGCACCGTGCGGCCACGTTCGCGCAGCGTGTCGATGATCTTGTGGCGCAGGATCGTGAAGATCCAGGTCTTCAGCGCCGAGCGCCCGGCGAAACGGTCAATGCCGAGCAATGCCGACTCGATGGCTTCCTGCACCGCGTCGTCGGCGGCTGCCTCATCGTGTAGTTGCAGGCGTGCGAATTTCAGCATCTGCGGGCGAAAGCCCGAAATGAGGTCGGCATTCCCGGAGTCGATCATGTCTGGCGAATGGGTTGCAGGACGGCGCTCCCGTACGGTCCGCCATGCAGCCACCGACGGATCCACGCATCCATGCTCAGCCGCCCCGGCCCAAGCAGGATCAGTGGCATGAGCATAGCAAGGAAGAGCACCGGCAACTTGAAATTGCCGTGGCCATCGTCGGTGATCGCATAACCCAACCACAGCTCGCCGAACCCGGCCCACTCCGCCGGCCAATGCACGGCAGCGATCGCCACCACCGTCAGCACTGCCAGGGCCACGCTGAAGAAGCGTGTCGCCAACCCCAGCAGCAAGGCCACGCCGCCAATCAACTCGATCCACGTGGCAAGCTGCCAGCTGATCTCCGGCGGAACCACGTCAAAGGGAAACGGAAATTGGTCCTGGATGTCGGCGAACCAGTTGTGACCGAAGAATTTTTCCCGTCCCGAATCGAAGAACTCCCAGGCCAGCAGGGCCCGCAGGCCGAGCAGGGCAACCCACTGGCCAAAGCTATCCAGGTGGCCGAGGCCACCATCGAGACAGGCCGATACCTGGCTGCGGATCGTATTCATGTGCGTTCTCCCAATAAAACGCCGTGGTGGCGCAACTCGGCCAGGTTATGCCGGCCAAAATCGATGAAAGCGGTGTCGGCCGGTCGTCCCAGCTCCGCCGCCAGGGTTTCGAAGGCGATCCGCCCGCTGCACTCGCCATCGAGCAAGCTCAACAGGCGCGCAGTGGCCGGGCTCAATGCCATGAAGCACACCGCGTCCAGCGCATTCCGATACACCACCAGGTGAACCGGTTCGGCCTGGCGCGGCCGGAAATCCGGGCCGATGCGCTGCACCGGCCATGCGAAGGCCAGGGACAGCAGGGCCGGGTTGACCAGCGGCACGCCGTCGACCAGGTCACCATCCGGTCTGTGCGGCGGCACCGCCACCTCCATCACATCCACCGCCAGCTCGGCCCATTCATAGCGCAACAGTTCACCGAACCAGCGCGGCAACCGCTGACGGCAGGCACCGCTGTCAAGGTAAGCCAGCAACTCTTGCGGAATCTCGCGGAACCATGGCGTCACGCAGTCCCAGTCGCGCAGGAAGGCACGGCAAAGGCGAGTCCACTGCGCTTCGCCCAGGGTGGCCCGCGCCACCGGAAAGCAGCGGTCCAGGAAACCTCTCAGACGCTGGAACACGAGCCCCTCATACAACGCCATGCGCGCGGCGGGCACGCCTGCCGGACAGGCAGCGCGCCGGCCATGACGCAGACGCCGGCCGAAGGCCTCCTGCCAGGCCTTTAACGTCTCGGGCACAGCCAGGTCAGCCGGCCAGCTCATGTCACCACCTCGGCTGCGCGCTGCGCGCAAGCCTGGCGGGCGGCGATCTGCGCAACCTCAGTCCCCAGCGCGGCCAGCGGCGGAAAGTTGAAATCCCGCTCCAGGCAGGTCGGCAAGGGCCCGGTACGCGCATAGGCGGCATCGAGCAGCGCCCACACCGGGTCGATCACATCCGCGCCGTGGGTGTCGATGCGCAGCCCGTCCGGCTCCACGTCATGCCCCGCCACATGAATGTAGCAACAGCGCTCCAGCGGCAGCCCGTGCAGAAAGTCGTAAGGATCGAAACCAAAGTTGGCCGCATTGACGAGAATGTTGTTCACGTCCAGATGCAGGCAGCAGTCGGCCTCCTCCACCACGGCGCGGATGAATTCCGCCTCACTCATTTCGGCGCCCGGAGGGGCGACGTAGTAGGAGGCATTCTCTATGCCGATGCGCATGCCCAGCATGTCCTGGGCCCGACGGATGCGCGCGGCAACCCAGCGCACCGCGTCACTGGTACAGGGCAGCGGGAACAGGTCATAGAGCTGGCCGGCATCGCCACACCAGGACAGATGCTCGGTGTACAGGCCGATGCCGTGCTCAAGCATGAAAGCACGGATGCGCGCCAGCAGCTCCATGTCGAGGGGCTGGGGGCCGCCAAGATTCAGCGACAGTCCATGGCAGACGAAGGGATAACGCTCGGTGAAGGCGCGCAACTGGCGGGCCGAACGGCCGCCCATGGAGGCCCAGTTTTCAGGCGCCAGCTCGAAGAAATTCACCGCGGTGGGCACGCCGGCCTCCAGCTCGGCCAGCAGTTCGCGGCGAAAGCCGAGCCCGGCCCCGTGGGGAATGCATCCTGACATGTCGAACTCTCCCTTGAGGGCCAGGGAAGGGCGTCCGCCCGCCCCGGCCATTCCGCCCGATTACTTCTTCTTGTCGGCACCGCAGCTGCCGTCAGCCTTCTTGTCGGCGCCACAGCTGCCATCGGCTTTCTTGTCCATCGCCATCTTGTCGTTCATTTTCGCTTCGGCCTTGTGCGCGGACTTCCTCGCGGCCTTCTTGTCGGCGCCGCATTTGCCTTCACCGCACTTGCCGTCCTGCATCTTGGTGTCGGCCTGGGCCAGCTGATAGCCCCCGGCCAGCGGCTTGGCGGCAAAGGGGTTGTCGGCGGCATGGGCGGCGCCGAGGGCGACGGAAGCGGCGAGAGCAGCGGTGAGAGCGGTAGCCTTGTTCATTGCGAATCTCCTAGAGGGGTTGAAAGCAGACCTGCCGGACGCCAACGTGGCGCCCCGAATTATCAGGTACTGGCGATTGGACGGAGATGCCCCCCGCGTTCTTACACGCCCGGAGAAAATAATTTGGCGCAAAAAAACGCCGGCATGCGCCGGCGGGTAAAGGGCCGGACTAGCGGCCGAGAGGGAAAGGAAAAACGGTGTCGGGCGCTCAGCTCTTCGGCAGGCGGCCCATCAGGTAGAACTCGTCGTTGGGACGCAGGGAGATCAGGTTGGCGAGCCGGTTGCTCATCGCGAAGAAGGCGGTGATCGCACCGATGTCCCAGATCGCCTCGTCGTCGAAACCGTGATCCTTGAGCGCCGCGATGTCGGCATCGCCGACGCTGGCCGAGTCGAGGGACAGCTTCAGTGCGAAGTCGAGCATGGCCTGCTGGCGCGGGCTGATCTCGGCCTTGCGGTGATTGATTGCCAGCTGGTCGCCAACGCGCGGGTTCTTGGCCCGGATGCGCAGGATCGCCCCGTGGGCGACCACACAGTACAGGCACTGGTTGGCGCCGGAGGTGGCGACGACGATCATCTCCCGCTCGGCCTTGCTGAGGCCGACATCCTTCTCCATCAGCGCGTCGTGGTAGGCGAAGAAGGCGCGGAATTCCTCCGGGCGGTGGGCCAGCGCGAGGAACACATTGGGCACGAAGCCGGCCTTCTCCTGCACGGCGAGGATGCGGGAACGCACATCCTCGGGCAGGTCGGCGAGTTCGGGAACGGGGTAGCGGCTGATCGACTGATCGGACATGGCTTGTCTCCTGGAATCTTGTTATGGCTTAGCGCGGGGTGCGCGGAGGCAGTGTAGCCGGCCCGCCGCGGCCCACGGCGCGTGCCGGCTCAGATCGTCGGAAAGTACAAACGAATTGGCGGAAAGCGCATGACGGCGGCCACCGGGCCAATACCGGCGGTATGCACAGAACTGCTGCCTGCAGCACTTATCGCCACCGCCCCGCTCCCCTAAGATCAGCCCGACATCATCGAAACGAGGAACACGGCCATGCGCATCCGGATTACCTGGGACCACGGGGAAGTCTTTGCCCGCCTGGACGACACGCCGGGCAGCCGCGCGATGCTGGCTGTGCTGCCGCTGCAATCCACCGCAGCGAGCCGCGGCGATGAGCTCGTCCTCAGCGTTCCGCTGCGCGTCCGCGCTGGCAGCAAGACCCGTAACAACCTGGAGCCGGGCACGGTGTGCTACTGGCCAGCCGGCGCGTCCATCGCCCTGCCCTTCGGCTCGTCGGCGGTCCACCACAATAGCGGCTGCCAGGTGCTCGGCCGCCTGGAGGACGACCCGCGCCTGCTGCGCCAGGTGCGCAACGGCCACCTGCTGACGGTAACGCTGGCCTGATGGACATGCAGCACCTGGGCGCCCTCAGCGTTCCCAGTAGCCCGGCTCGGCATAGATGCGCTTGAGGTAGTCCATGAAGACGCGCACCTTGGCCGGCAGGTAGCGCTGCTGCGGATAGACCGCCTGGATCGCGTAGGCCGGCGCGGCGAAATCGTCGAGCACGGTGACCAGCTCGCCGCGCTTCAGCTCGCCTTCGATCTCCCACGTCGACCGCCAGCCGATGCCGAGGCCCTGCTTGACCCAGCTGTAGAGGAGCTCGCCGTCGTTGCAGTCGAGGTTGCCGCTGACCTTCACCGCCACCATCTTGCCGTCCTGCAGGAAGGACCAGCCGCGCTGCTGGCCGCCCTGCAGGTTGAAGGCCAGACAGTTGTGGTGGGCCAGGTCGTCCAGCGTGCGCGGCACGCCGTGACGCTCGAAATAGGCTGGCGTGCCGCACACCACCCGCCGGTTGCCGGCCAGCCTGACCGCCACGTAGTTGGGGTCGATCACCTCGCCGATGCGGATCGACATGTCGTAGCCCTCGCGCACCAGGTCCACCACGCTGTCGGTCAAGTTGAAGGACAGCTTCAGGTCCGGGTACAGGGCCTGGAAGGCCGGCCCGTGGGGCGCCACGTGGCGCCGCCCGAAGGCCGCTGGCGCCGACACCACCAGGTGGCCGCGCACCGTGTTGCGGCCGGCAGTGATCGCCGACTCCACGTCGTCGAAGTCCTTGAGCAGCTGGCGCGCCTGTTCGAGGAAACGCTCCCCCAGCTCGGTAAGGTGCAGACCGCGGGTCGAGCGGTGCATCAGCTTCACGCCGAGGCGCCCCTCCAGCCCGTCGAGGCGCCGCCCCATGACCACCGGCGTGACCTGCTCGACCAGCGCCGCCGCCGCGAAGCTGCCCTTTTCCGCCACCAGCACGAAGCTCCTCAGCTCGGTGTAACGATCCATGCGGACCCCTCCTGCGCGGACAGCAGCCGGCCGTCCATCAGGCCGCCGGCACGCGGGCCACGTGCAGCAGGTTGGTGCTGCCCTGCTGGCCGAAGGGCAGGCCGGCGATGACCACCACCGTGTCGCCGGGCTGGGCTACCGTCTCGCGCAGGGCCGCGGCGGTGGCGTGCTCGATCATCTCGACCACGTCATGCACCTCGTCGAAGGGCACCGGATGCACGCCCCAGGCGATGGCCAGGCGGCGCGCCGTGGCCTGCCGCGGGGTCAGCGCCAGGATCGGCGTCACCGGGCGCTCCCGGCTGGCCCGCAGGGCGCTGAAGCCGGAGCTGGTGAAGGCCACCGTGGCGGCCGGTTCGAGCAGGTCAGCGACGCGGCGCAGCGCGCAGCAGATGGCGTCCGGCGTGGTCGCCGTGGCCGGCGTGTGGCTGGCCTCCAGCTCGCCACGCCAAGCCGGGTCCTGCTCCACCTCGCCGATGATGCGGTCCATGATGGCCACCGCCTCCACCGGGTACTGGCCGGAGGCCGATTCGGCGGACAGCATCACCGCATCGGCCCCCTCATACACCGCGGTGGCCACGTCGGACGCTTCGGCGCGGGTCGGCACCGGCGCGGTGATCATCGATTCGAGCATCTGCGTCGCCACCACCACCGGCCGGCCGGCGGCCCGCGCAGCGCGCACGATGCGGCGCTGGAGCACCGGCACCTGCTGGGGCGGCAGCTCGACGCCCAGGTCACCGCGGGCCACCATCACCCCGTCGGCCAGCGCAACGATCTCGTCCAGGTGCTCGATGGCCGCCGGCTTTTCCAGCTTGGCCATGATCCACGCCTGATCGCCGATCAGCTCGCGGGCTTCGAGGATGTCTTCGGGGCGCTGCACGAAGGACAGCGCGACCCAATCGACGCCCATCTCCAGACCGAAGGCCAGGTCCGCCCGGTCCTTGGCGGTGAGCGGCGAGATCGGCAGCACCACGCCGGGCACATTGACGCCCTTGCGGTCGGACAGGGGGCCGCCGACCAGCACGGTGGTCTCGGCATGGTCCGGCCCGAAACTATCGACGCGCAGGCGCAGCTTGCCGTCGTCGAGCAGCAGCTCGGTACCGGCTTCCAGCGCAGCGAATATCTCTGGATGCGGCAGGCCGGCGCGGGTCGCATCGCCGTCAGCCGGGTCCAGGTCGAGGCGGAAACGCTGGCCGGCTTCGAGCAACACCTTGCCGCCGGCGATACGGCCGACCCGCAGCTTGGGGCCCTGCAGGTCCATCAGCACGCCGATCGGGCGGCCGCGCTCGGCCTCCACCTGGCGGATCAGCTTGAGGCGTTCGGCGTGGTCGGCATGGCTGCCGTGGCTGAAGTTGAGACGGAAAACGTCGGCACCGGCATCGAAGAGTTCGCGGATGCGCGCCAGCGTCGAGCTGGACGGGCCGAGGGTGGCGAGAATGCGGGAACGGCGGGCGCGCTTCATCATGCCACCTCCGCCAGTGCGGCAACCCCGGCACGGGCCACCTGGGCGTCCTCGCCGGCCTTGACGCCGGACACGCCGACGGCGCCGACGATCGTCCCATCGACGATGATCGGCTCGCCGCCTTCCAGCGGCACCACCGGCATCGCCAGCGCGGCGATGCGGCCGTTGTTCACCATCTCCTCGAAGGCCTTGCTGGGCTTGCCGGTGAGCACGCTGGTGCGGGCCTTTTCCGGCGCCACGGCGGCGCTCATCAGCGGCGCGCCGTCCATGCGCTGCAGCCACAGGGCGTGGCCGCCGCCATCGCAGACGGCAATGCTGACCGCCCAGCCCTGGGCCCGCGCCTCGGCCTCGGCGGCCGCGGCGATACGCTTCACGTCGTCGAGCGTGAGTGCCTTGATGTTCTTCATGTGTGTCTCCTCGTTATTCGTTTGGTGCGCTGCGGCCGGGACGAATGGATTCGCCCCGGCGGGTCAGGTGACCAGGATCGCCCGAAAGTCATTCACGTTGGTGAGGGTCGGCCCGGTCACCAGCGAATCGCCGAGGGCCTCGAAGAAGCCGTGGCCGTCGTTGTTGTCGAGGCTGTCGCGGGGGCGGATGCCCTTCGCCCAGGCCCGTTCCAGCGTGTCGGGGAAGGCCAGCGCACCGGCGATCTCCTCCAGCCCGTCCACGCCGTCGGTGTCACCGGCCACCGCGTGGATGCCGGACGCCCCGTCGAGGGCCACCGCCAGGGACAGCAGGAACTCCACGTTGCGCCCGCCGCGCCCGTCGCCGCGCACGCTGACGGTGGTCTCACCGCCGGACAGCAGCACGCAGGGCGCCGCGATGGGCTGGCCGTGACGCTTCACCTGCAGCGCAATGGCGGCCATCACCTTGCCCACGTCGCGGGCCTCGCCCTCAATGCTGTCGCCCAGCAGCAGCGGCGTCACGCCGGCGGCGCGGGCCACCTCGGCGGCGGCCTCCAGGGCCATCTGCGGGGTGGCGATCAGGTGCGTACTCACGCCCGCCAGGCGCGGATCGCCCGGCTTGACGGTCTCGCCGGAGCCGCTCTCCAGCAGCGCGCGGGCACCGGCCGGCAGCTCGATGCCGTAGCGGCGGACGATCTCCAGCGCGCCGGCGCAACTCGTCGGGTCGGCCACCGTGGGCCCGGAGGCAATGTCCATCGGGTTGTCGCCGGGCACGTCGGAAATCAGCAGGTTCACCACCCGCGCCGGGTGACAGGCCGCCGCCAGCCGGCCGCCCTTGATCGCCGAGAGGTGGCGGCGCACGCAGTTCATCTCGGAGATGGTGGCACCGGACTTGAGCAGGGCCCGGTTGATGGCCTGCTTGTCCTCCAGCGTGACGCCCACGCCGGGCAGCGGCAAGAGCGCCGAACCGCCACCGGAGATCAGGCAGATCACCAGGTCGTCGGCGGTCAGGCCACGCACCAGTTCGAGCATCCGCGCGGCCGCCTCGCGGCCCGCCGCGTCGGGCACCGGATGGGCCGCCTCGACGATCTCGATGCGCTCGCAGGGCACCGCGTAGCCGTAGCGGGTCACCACCAGGCCGGACAGCTCGCCCGGCCAGTGGCGTTCCAGCGCCTGGGCCATCGCCGCCGAGGCCTTGCCGGCGCCGATGACGAGGGTCCGCCCCTTGGGCGGCTCGGGCAGGAAGCGGGGAATGCAGTGCTCGGGCTGGGCGGCATTGACCGCGGCGGTGAACATTGCGGTGAGGAGATCGCGGGGGGCGCTGTGCATGTGGCTTGTCCTTGTCGTTCAGCGGCTGCCCAGGTCGAGGAAGCGCACCCACTGGGAGCCCTTCCACAACACCGTGCGGCCCATGTCCATCAACTGCTCGGCACCTTCCACGATGGTCAGGAAGTGGTTGCCGGCGAGCTGCCCCATTTTGCTGGCAAAGCGGCTGCTGCCATAGGCAAACAGGATCTCGGTCTCCGAGAAACCGCCCGGGTAGAGCAGCACATCGCCCCGCGACGGGTGGCTGGTGTGGTTCTCGAAGTCCAGGCCGGTGTCGAAGTCGGCCAGCGGCACCCACACCGCCTCGCCGCTCCAGCGGGAATGGATTACCTGGTTGGAGAAAGGCAGCATCTTCAGGAAGGCCGCGCAGGTCTTCGGCGCGGCCTCCTCTTCGAGCCGGGCGACAAAGCGGTAGGAACCGACTTCGATGGCGAGATGGCGCACCGGCTCGCTCCTCACTCGGCAGCCTGCTGGCCGATCTCGAAATTGGCCATCTTCTCGAGAGCCCGCACCAGCGCCGAGTGGTCCCAGCCGGCGCCGCCGTGGGCCGCGCAGGTGTTGAACAGCTCCTGGGCGATGGCGGTACTGGGCAGCGCGACGCCGAGCTGGCGGCCGGTGGTGAGGGCCAGGTTGAGGTCTTTCTGGTGCAGCGCAATGCGGAAGCCCGGATCGAAGGTCCGCTTGACCATACGCTCGCCGTGCACTTCGAGGATGCGCGAGTTGGCGAAGCCGCCCATCAGCGCCTGGCGCACCTTGGCCGGGTCGGCACCGGCCTTGGCGGCCAGCAGCAGGGCCTCGCCAACCGCCTCGATGGTCAGCGCGACGATGATCTGGTTGGCCACCTTGGTGATCTGGCCGTCGCCGTTGCCGCCGACCAGGGTGATGTTCTTGCCCATCAGCTCGAACAGCGGCTTGACCTTGTCGAAGGCCGCCTCGCTGCCGCCGACCATGATGGTCAGGCTGGCCGCCCTGGCGCCCACCTCGCCGCCGGACACCGGCGCGTCGAGGTATTCGCAACCCAGCGCGTTGATGCGCTTGGCGAAATCCTTGGTGGCCACCGGGGAGATGGAGCTCATGTCCACCACCGTCTTGCCGGCGGAGAGGCCCGCGGCGACGCCCTCGGGGTTGAACAGCGCGTCCTCCACGTGGGGCGTATCGGGCACCATGGTGATGATGATGTCGGCCTGGCGGGCGACTTCGGCGCCGCTGGCGCAGCTCCGCGCACCGGCCTCGACGAGTTCCGCCGGCGTGGCGCCGTGGGTGAAGGTGAAGACGGTGTGACCGCCCTTGATGAGGTGGCCGGCCATGGGGGCGCCCATGATGCCGAGACCGATGAAGCCGATGTTTGCCATGATGTCTTGTCTCCTGGTGGTGATCGTCGTGGGGCCGGCGCTCAGGCCTTCTTCAGCCAGCCGAGGCCTTCCGCGGTGGTGGTGGCGGGCTTGTATTCGCAGCCGATCCAGGCGGCGTAGCCAAGCCCGTCGATGTGGCGCAGCAGCCACGGGTAGTTGATCTCGCCGCTGCCCGGCTCGTGGCGGCCGGGGTTGTCGGCCAGCTGGATGTGGGCGATGCGCGGCAGGTTCCTGGCGATGGTCGCCGCCAGTTCGCCTTCCATGCGCTGGGCGTGGTAGATGTCGTACTGCACGAACAGGTTGTCGGAGCCGACCTCGTCGAGGATCTCCAGCGCCTGCGCGGTGCGGTTCAGGTAGAAGCCGGGGATGTCGAAGGTATTGATCGGCTCGACCAGCAGGCGGATGCCGGCCTCCTTCAGCTGGGCCGCGGCGAAGCGCAGGTTGGCGACGAAGGTCTCGCGCAGCGCGCTCTCGGACACGCCAGCCGGGGCGATGCCGGCCAGGCAGTTGATCTGCGTGCAGCCGAGGGCGCGGGCGTAGTCGATGGCGGTGGCGACGCCGTCACGGAACTCGGCGACCCGCTGCGGGTGGCAGGCGATGCCGCGCTCGCCGGCTTCCCAGTTGCCGGCCGGCAGGTTGTGCAGCACCTGGACGAGGCCGTGGCGGGCCAGCTCGGCGGCCAGGTCTTCCTTGGCGAAGGCATAGGGGAAGAGGTATTCGACCCCCTTGAAGCCGGCTGCCGCGGCGGCGCCGAAGCGCTCCAGGAAAGGCAGCTCGGTGAACAGCATGGAAAGGTTGGCGGCGAAACGCGGCATGGTCGTGTCCTTTCGTTGGCCCCGGAGGGCGTGAAGCCGTGGGGCGAGCAGATTCGCCCGCACGGAGTCAGTGTTGCGGTCAGTCGAGCAGGGCCACCGCAGTCGGGGCGTCGGCGCCGCTGGCGGCCAGGTCCTCGAACTCGTTGATGGCGTTGATCTCGGTGCCCATCGAGATGTTGGTGACCCGCTCCAGGATGATCTCGACGACCACCGGCACGCGGAACTCCTCCATCCACGCGTAGGCCTGGGCGAAAGCCGCCTGCACGTCCTCGGCCTTGCGCACGCGGATCGCCTTGCAACCCAGGCCTTCGACGACGGTGACGTGATCGACGCCGTAGCCCTCGGTCTCGGGGGCGTTGATGTTCTCGAAGGCCAGCTGCACGCAGTAGTCCATGTCGAAACCGCGCTGGGACTGGCGGATCAGGCCCAGGTAGGCGTTGTTCACCACCACGTGCAGGTAGGGCAGCTTGAACTGGGCGCCGACGGCCAGCTCCTCGAGCATGAACTGGAAGTCGTAGTCGCCCGAGATCGCCACCACCTTGCGGGACGGATCGGCCGCACACACGCCGAGGGCCGCCGGGATGGTCCACCCGAGGGGGCCGGCCTGGCCGCAATTGACCCAGTGGCGCGGCTTGTACACGTGCAGGAACTGGGCGGCAGCGATCTGCGACAAGCCGATGGTGCTGACGTAAGTGGTGTCCTTGCCGAAGGCCTTGTTCATTTCTTCATAGACCCGCTGCGGCTTCATCGGCGTGGCCTCGAAGTGGGTCTTGCGCTGCAGTGTGCGCTTGCGCTGCTGGCACTCGGCCACCCACGCGCTGCGGTCGGCGAGCTGGCCGGCGGCCTGCATGTCGCGGGCCACGGCGATCAGCTGGTCGAGGGCCGCGCCGGCATCGGAGACGATCCCGTAGTCGGGCCCGAAGACGCGGCCGATCTGGGTCGGTTCGATGTCGATATGGACGAACTTGCGCCCTTCCGTATAGACCTCGACGGAGCCGGTGTGGCGGTTGGCCCAGCGGTTGCCGATGCCGATCACGAAGTCGGCGGCCAGCATCGTCGCGTTGCCGTAGCGGTGGGAGGTCTGCAGGCCGACCATGCCGGCCATCAGCGGATGGTCGTCGGGGATCGTGCCCCAGCCCATCAGCGTCGGGATCACCGGCACGCCGGTGAGTTCGGCGAATTCCTGCAGGCGGGCCGCCGCGTCGGCGTTGATGACACCGCCGCCGGCCACGATCAGCGGACGCTCGGCGGCGTTGAGCATGACCAGCGCCTTCTCGGCCTGGGCACGGGTCGCCGCCGGCTTGTGCAGCGGCAGGGATTCGTAGGTGTCGATGTCGAACTCGATCTCGGCCATCTGCACGTCGAAGGGCAGGTCGATCAGCACCGGGCCGGGACGGCCGGAGCGCATGACGTGGAAGGCCTGCTGGAAGACGCGCGGCACCAGGGCCGGCTCGCGCACGGTGACGGCCCACTTGGTGACCGGCTTGGCGATGGACTCGATGTCCACGGCCTGGAAGTCTTCCTTGTAGAGGCGCGCCCGCGGCGCCTGGCCGGTGATGCACAGGATGGGGATAGAGTCGGCGGAGGCCGAGTAGAGGCCGGTGATCATGTCGGTGCCGGCCGGGCCGGAGGTGCCGATGCACACCCCGACGTTGCCGGCGGTGGCACGGGTGAAACCTTCGGCCATGTGGGACGCGCCTTCCACGTGGCGGGCCAGCACATGCTTGAAGCCGCCATCCTTCTTCATCGCCGAGTAAAGGGGGTTGATCGCTGCGCCGGGCACGCCGAAGACGGTCTCCACGCCTTCCTTGCGCATCACCGCCGCGGCGGCATCCACTGCTCTCATTCGGGCCATTTCTTCTCCTCCTATGGGGTCTGTCCGATGAATCGATGGGGACAGCTTAGGGATAAAGGCCGGCGACTTGAATTGCCGCGGGGATCGGTTCTTTCGATACTTTTTGTACCGATTCGCGATGAAAAAAGGCCGCCCTCGAGACGCCGCGCGGATTGCAGCAGCGCACCGAAGGCGGCCCCGTGATCAGCGCAAAGTGCCGTTCAGCAGCAGATAACCAGGCACCCAGCCGGTCAGCACGCCCTGCCCGATGGCGACGCAGGCGGTCAGCCGGGTCAGCGGCTTGTTCAGCGCCAGCAGCAGGAAGAAGAGCAGCCAGAGTATCGACCAGGCCACCCACGACAGCCCCAGCCACCACTCCCCCGGCGAACTCGCCAGGCGCAGGCAGTCCGCCGCCACCGGCACCGCGGTGAGGGCCACGAACAGGCTGAACCAGCCCAGCCCGCGGCCATCGGCGCCGCTGTAGCGGTTGATCGCCACCCACAGGTAGGTGAAGGAGAACAGCAGCGACAGCGCCGCCGCCTTCACCGAGGCCAGGTCGGCCCCGTCGCCGAAGGCCAGCTTGAGGGCCACCAGCAGACTCAGCCCGCCGGCGAACAGGTTGATCACCGGGATCTCCCGGTCGCCGATGCGGCCGAGCATCCACAGGCCGTTGAGGATCAGCACGGCGCCCACGTAGAGCAGCGCCAGTCCGAGCAACATCGCCGCGTCCTCAGCGCCGGAGCAGCGCCGCGCTGCCGGCGAAGCGGGCCGCCGGACCGAGCTCGCGCTCGATGGCGAGCAGCCGGTTGTACTTCTCGACGCGGTCCGAACGGCTCGCCGAGCCGGTCTTGATCTGCCCGCAGGCGGTGCCCACCGCCAGGTCGGCGATGGTCGTGTCGCCGGTCTCACCGGAACGGTGGGAGACGATTGCCGCGTAGCCGTGCTGGCGGGCCAGCGCGATGGCGGCGAGGGTCTCGCTGAGGGTGCCGATCTGGTTGGGCTTGATCAGGATCGCGTTGGCGACGCCCTTGTTGATGCCCTCGGCGAGCAGACGGGTGTCCGTCACGAAGAGGTCGTCGCCGACCAGCTGGGTGCGCCGGCCAAGCCGGTCGGTGAGCTGGCCCCAGCCGGCCCAGTCGTCCTCGGCCATGCCGTCCTCGATGCTGACGATCGGGTAGTCGGCGACCAGCTTGGCCAGGTAGTCGCAGAACTCGGCCCGCGACAGGTCGAGGGATTCGCCGGCCAGCACGTAGCGGCCGTCCTTGGCGAACTCCGACGAGGCGCAGTCGAGGGCCAGCGCCACCTGGCTGCCCGGCTCGTAGCCGGCCAGGCGGATCGCCTCGAGGATCAGATCGAGGCCCTGGCGGGTGCATTCCACGTTGGGCGCGAAGCCACCCTCGTCGCCCACCGAGGTCGGAAAGCCGTAGCGGTCGAGCAGGCCGCGCAGCGCGTGGAAGACCCCGACCCCGGCGCGCAGCGCGTCGCCGAAGCGCTCGAAGCCATGGGGCACGATCATGCATTCCTGGATGTCGAGGCTGTTGTTGGCGTGGGCGCCGCCGTTGAGTACGTTCATCAGCGGTACCGGCAGCACCGGCTCGCGGCCGTCCGACAGGTGGCGGTACAGAGGCTGGCCGGCCGCCGCCGCGGCGGCATGGGCGCTGGCCAGCGACACCGCCAGCAGCGCGTTGGCGCCGAGGCGCGACTTGTCGGGCGTGCCGTCGAGTTCGCACAGGATGCCGTCGACATCCGCCTGGCGGGCCGCGTCGCGGCCCTTCAATGCGGCGGCGATGGGGCCTTCGACGTGGGCCAGGGCCTTTTGCACGCCCTTGCCGCCGAAGCGCGCCGGGTCGCCGTCGCGCAGTTCGAGGGCCTCGCGCTTGCCGGTGGACGCCCCGGAGGGTACCGCGGCGGTCCCGCGGTGACCGGACTTCAGCGTGACGGTTGCCTGCAGGGTCGGATTGCCACGGGAATCGAGGATTTCGAGGCCATTGATGCGGGTGATTTCGGTCGTCATCAGAAATGCCACTCCAGCTGCAGCGTCGGGGCGCGGGTGTCGATGCCGGGCTTGGTGACGCCGGCGGCGGTGGCGTGGTTGCCGAACTTGTTGAGCCACAGCTCGTAGCCGACACCAGCCCAAACGGTGTTCTTGCGGCTGCCGGCGAGCTGGCCCAGATCGGCCATCAGGGAGGTGCGCATCAGCGTTTCCGCCTCGGTCTTCACGCCGGCGTAGTCCCTGCCCTTCTCGCCGATGTAGTTGATGAAGCCCTGGAACTTGAGGGGCAGCGGACCGGCCTGGAAGGGGATGCCCCACGCGGCGCTGAGCATCCACTGGGTGTCGAAGGAGATCTCGGCCTGCGGACAGGCCGGCGCGCCGAGGCCGCAGTGGTTCCATTCGCGAGCGGCGAGCAGGCTCACGTCCAGGAAGCCGGGCACGTCGAACTTGAGGGTCGGGCCAACCACCAGCAGGCGTTTGCGCGGTGCGAAGCGGGTGTCCTTGGTGTTGAGGTCGAAGCCGCCAGTCAGCGCCACTTCCTTCACCGGGCCGAAGGACAGGTCCTTGTCGAGGGCCTTGCCCAGGTGCAGCTGGTGGCGGTAGGTCAGGTAGAACTCGGTGGCGCCGGAGCCGCCGCCATTGACCGGGTCGTTCTTGTCGGACTGCAGCACGTCCAGGTTCAGGAAGTTCTGGCCGACCGCGTAGCCGCTGCTGTGGGTGAATTGCAGCACGTTCTTGCGCACGTCCTGGGTGTTGTTCGGCTCGCGGAACTGAGTGCCGTAGCGGTAGCCGAGGAAGGTGTCGGACCAGGTGGCGGCGGAAGCGAGGGGCGCGGCAATCGACAGGCAAAGGGAGGCCACGCCGGCCAGCGGCCGGCAAAAAATCTTCTGCATGATTGTCTTTCGGTGAGGTGTGGGCCGGGCTGGGAATCAGTGGGCTTCGTGGGCGACGTGCTCGCAGGCTTCGCCGCTGGCGTTGCGGCGGCCGGTGCCATTGAGGAACACGTTGAGCAGCACCGCAGACAGCGCGGCGAGCAGGATGCCGCTGTGCAGCAGCGGGCCGAGGGCCTTCGGCATGCTGTGGAAGAAGGTCGGGGCAACCAGCGGGATCATGCCCAGGCCGATGCTGACCGCCACCACGTAGAGGTTGTTGCGGTTGCTGCGCAGGTCGGCGCCGACCAGGATCTTGATGCCCGTCGCGGCGACCATGCCGAACATCACCACGCCGGCGCCGCCGAGCACGAACTGGGGCACGGAGGCGATCACCACCGCCATCTTGGGAAACAGGCCGAAGGCCATCAGGATCACCCCGCCGACGATGCACACCCAGCGGCTCTTCACGCCGGTGACGCCCACCAGGCCGACGTTCTGGGAGAAGGAGGTGTGCGGGAAGGTGTTCAGCAGACCGCCGATCAGCGTGCCGAGGCCGTCGGTGCGCAAGCCACGGGTCAGGTCGTCACGGCTCAGGCGGCGCCCGGTGAGATCGCCGAGGGCCAGGAACATGCCGAGGGATTCGACCATCACCACCACCATCACCAGGCACATGGTCGCCACCGAGACCAGGTCGAAGGTCGGCATGCCGAACTGCAGCGGCGTGACGAGGGCGATCACCGGCGCTTCGTCGATGCCGGCGAAGCTGACCTTGCCGAGGGCCATCGAGATCAGGAAGCCGACCACCATGCCCAGCAGCACCGACACGTTGGACAGGAAGCCGCGGCCGTACTTGGTGATCAGCAACACGGAAACCAGCACGATGGTGGCGATGGCGATGTGTTCCGGCGCCCCATAGGCCGGGTTGTCGATCATCTTGCCGGTCGCCGCGTCCTTGATCATGGGATTGCCGCCGGCCGCCCAGTTGACCGCCACGCGCATCAGCGAGATGCCGATCACCGAGATGATGGTGCCGGTGACGACAGGCGGAAACAGCGGCAGGCAACGGGATACCAGTGGCGCGAAGAAGATGCCGAAGATACCCGCCGCGATACCGGCCCCGAGAATGGCGTTGATGCCCAGCTCGGGGTTGCCGGCCATTGCCACCATCGGGCCGACGGCGGCGAAGGTGACGCCCATCATCACCGGCAGGCGGATGCCGAACTTGCCGATGCCAAAGGCCTGGATGATGGTGACAAGGCCACAGCACAGCAGATCGGAATTGATCAGCAGCGCGATCTGGTCCTTCGGAAAACGGAGGGCGCCGCCGACGATCAGCGGCACCGCGATGGCGCCAGCGTACATCACCAGCACGTGCTGCAAGCCCAGGGCCAAGAGGCGGCCGGCGGGCAGGCGCTCGTCGACCGCATCGACCGGTTGGGCACTTCTTTCCTGCGAATACTCCGACATGGAGGTCTCCTTCGTTATCAGCATGAGCGCCTCTGCGGGCGCTGGTGGCGAATGCTCCGGACGAGGAATCGACCGGACTCAGGCCCAGTTTAGGCGGCAGCCCGTAGCGCGGCAGAGCCCAGTCTTGATAAGCGGAATAAGCACTTCGATATTGTCGCAATGCAGCATTCTTCATCCCCCTTCAATCCTGGCCCACCCTCCCCTCCATCCTGCAGTGCACCACGTTTTCCTGGGCATGGCGGCGCGGCTGCCGGGATCACTGGCGGCACCTAATGGGTATTCTGCGGACCAAGCGATGCCCACCATTATTCGAAAACCGATAAGCCGATGAAGCCGTCCTCCTCCTTCCCCCGTCCCGCCGCCGTCGCGCTGCTGCTGATGTCCCTGATCTGGGGCTACAACTGGGTGGTGATGAAGCAGGTGATCCGTTACGCCGATCCCTTCGACTTCTCGGCGATCCGCACCCTGTTCGGCGCCCTGTCCCTGTTCGCGCTGTTGCTCCTGCGCCGCCGCCCACTGAAGCTGGTGGCCGCCAGGCAGACCCTGCTGCTCGGCCTGCTGCAGACCGCCGCCTTCACGGCACTGATCCAGTGGGCGCTGGTGGCCGGCGGCGCCGGCAAGACCGCGGTGCTGGTCTACACCATGCCCTTCTGGCTGGTGCCGCTGGCGGCCTGGCGCCTCGGCGAGCGCATCAGTCCGATTCAGCAGGCCGGCACCGCGGTGGCGGCGGGCGGCCTGCTGCTGATCCTCGAACCCTGGGCCTCCCACGGCAGCCTGGCCAGCAACCTGCTGGCGCTCGCCGGCAGCCTTGCCTGGGCGCTGGCCACCATCGTCGCCAAGCGCCTGCGCCAGCAGCACGAGGTGGACGTGCTGACGCTGACCGCCTGGCAAATGCTGTTCGGCGCACTGGCCCTGTGCGTCATCGCCGCGCTGCATCCGTCGCGCCCCATCGAGCCGACGCCCTACTTCTTCGGCGCCCTCGCCTTCAACGCGCTGCTCGCCACCGGCCTGGCCTGGCTGCTGTGGCTCTACGTGCTGGAGCACCTGCCCGCCGCCATCGCCGGCCTGTCGGCCCTCGGCATCCCGGCCATCGGCGTGCTCGCCGGCTGGCTGGAACTGGGCGAACGCCCCAGCAATGCCGAGCTCGGCGGCATGCTCCTGATCGGCGCCGCGCTGCTGATCGTCAATCTCGTCCCGGTCCTCCGCCGCGGCGGCCCACCCCGCTCCTGAACAGGTTTGCCATGACCACGCCCCGCCCCCACCCCTGCATCCACTGCATCGACGACGCCCCGGCCACCCGCCGCGCCCTCGCTTCCTGCGCCCACAGTCTGGATCTCCCGCTGCACACCTGGGACACCCCGGACGAATTGCGCACCGCCCTCAACGGCGACGCCTGCGGCGTGATCCTGGTGGACATCCGCCACACCGACGGCGACTGCGCCGACTTCATCGCCAGCCTGGCTGCCGACGGCATCGACCTGCCGGTGATCGTGCTGGCCGCCGACGCAGACGCAGCACAATGCCGGCAGGCCTTCCGCGCCGGCGCCGCCGACTTCCTGGAAAAGCCGCTGCAGCGCGCCGACCTGCGCCAGGCCCTGCGCCACGCCATCGGCCAGCACGTGCTGCAGCACGCCCGCCGCGCCGCCGAACGCCAGGCCCGCCAGCGCTACGCGCAGCTGTCGGAGCGGGAGCGGGAAGTCCTGGCGATGATCGTCGCTGGCCTCACCAACAAGGAAGTCGCCCGCGCGCTGGAGGTCTCGCCGCGTACCGTCGAAGTCCACCGTTCGCGCCTGGGGCGCAAGCTCGGGACGGATTCGTTTGCGCAGATGGTGAGGTGTTATGCGCAGTTGGTGGAGGGGGATGTTGCGGCGGGCGCGGTTGGCGCCGTGCGGGCCGGCGGGCGCTTGGCGGATGCGGCGCCTTCGGCCGGTGCGCCGCGGCCCCATGCGGTTGGGGTGAGTTCGTTCGACCTGCGGGTGTAGCTGCGCGATTGCATGCTTGCCCTGGCTGGGCGGCTTTCCGTTGTTTTGCTTTACGTTGGCCGGGTCTCGCCCCGGCGGGCGACATCCTTTCTTGTCACACGACAAGAAAGGACGCAAAGAAACGTGCCCCGCTGCCGCGCCCCCTGCGGGGGTGCCCGAACTCCGGGCGTGCCGGGCGGGGTCTGCGCAAACTCGCCCTGCGGGCTCAAACATGCGCAGCCCTTGTCCGCCCGTCCCACCCTCCACTCGGCGCGTCAGAGGGGGAAAGGAAAGGCGGGTGCTCGGCGGCCGGTGCCACCCAGAACGGCTGTGGCAGGCTGCCCCTAAGTTTCTGGAAAGACGCGGCGAACTGCCTCCGGGCCGGCGCCTCCGGCCCCTGGGGCGGAGGGAGCGAGTTCACCTCGGACCTGAACAAGTTGTCCTTCGGGGGTAACGGGTTCCCCCGCCCAGCGGATGACCGGTGAGGCACGGGTCACCTTTCTTGCCTTCTTCCTTGGCGACGCAAAGAAGAAGCTCACCCGCTGAGACGAGAGCCCGGCCAATTCAAGGTCAGATAAAGGAAAGCCCTTTAGTGGGCATGCTTGAACGTCTTGAGCGCAGAGATCAGCAGGATGACGCCCAATCCAGTCACAAGGATTTCAGGTGGCACCAGGCCCAGCAGCAATCCCCCCACGCCGGCACCGATGATCGAACCGGCCACCATCCAGCGAAACAGGGGGCGTTCCGATTTCAGCACGGCAAAGGCTTCCGAGCCGCTGTAACGGGCAAACCCGACGATCATGGTCGGGAGGCTGACCGTCAAGGACAGGCTGCCAGCCAATTTGATGTCGATTCCGTAGAGCAACACGATGGTCGGGATCAGCAGCTCACCGCCGGCCACCCCCAGCAGGGCCGCCACCGTACCGATACCGAACCCGGCCACCAGCCCCGCGGCGATGCGCACCGGCCCCGCCTCGAACAATGGCGTGCCGCTGTCGTGGAGTCCCAGCCATGACTCGGACAACATCAGGATGGCGAGCCCGACGAGCAGGACCATGATGATCAGATTGAGTTGTTTGCGGTGCATCGTCAGGGCATGACCGGCAGCCCACCAGGCGCCAACGAGACTACCGGCCAGCAGATTGAGGGCGACATCCGCATGCTGGAACAACTGGTCGAACGATATCGTTCTCAAGCGGAAGAACAGCGCTGCGGCCACCACAACCAGGCTCATGGCCTTGTTGAGAATGACGGCCTCGAGCGTGGAGAGCCGGAACAGCCCGACCAGCACCGGCAAACGGAATTCCGCGCCACCCAGACCGATCAGGCCGCCCAGGGTGCCAATCAAGGAGCCCGCGACAAAGCCCTGCCCTGCACGTTTTCTGGTGCTCATGCTTGCTCCCGGCGATGGGTGGCGATATCACCAGGCAGGGCAAGGCCATCCTTCACCATCACGGCACGTATCCCCCTCTTGAAGGGCAGCACCATCTTCTCCACGGGCGTCCTGAAAATCGCCACCACGGCCGCAAGCACATCGGCAGATTGAACAGCAGGCCCGATCAGTAATGCGGCCCACCGGCCGCTCGAAAACATAGTTCGCATTGCATCGCCCCACAGGCAGACATCACATGAGCTTGTCGATATTCTGACAGCGTTAGGTCAAAAACGACATAACGAACTACGTGATGCAAGCGACATGCCAAGCGAAGAATCAAACAGGGGAAATCAATCCGCGAGCGCGAGCAAAGCCTGCAGTTCGCTCTCCGAAGCCGCGTTGATGCGTTGTTCCAAGGCGGCATAACGCTCGACCAACGCCTGGCCGAGCGGTGTCAGGCGGGCACCGCCTCCGCCTTTTCCGCCTGTCGCAGTGTCAACAACCGGACGACCAAAGCCCTGATTGAGGGAATCAACGAGTAGCCAGGCCCTCTTGTAGGGAATGCCCAGCGCCCGCGCGGCGGCGGAAATGGAACGCATCTCGCCGACTTTCTCCAGCAGGTCGATCTTGCCGGGGCCGAGCGCGATGTCCTTCCCGATGTAGATGCGTGGGCGGATGCGGATGGATGAAAGCGAGGTGGAGCTCATGAGCGGGAGCTTACCTTACCGCGCCGCTTTCCATGGCTGACCCTCACAAGGTCGCAGCCCCTGCACTTTCAACCCTGGACCTGCGAAAACGGATAGTTACTTTCCAACTTTCGATCTCGGAACCCGAAAGTTCGAGCTCATCCGCCGAAACTTCGAACTCGATGACCGAAACTTCGACCCCAACCACCGAAGTTTCGGACCCGGAGATCGAAACTTCGGATGATTTCGTCGAAACTTCGGTCTCCGAGTCCGAACATCGCACCTCGCAATCCGAACTTTCGATGGCTGCATCCGAAAAACGGAAAGCGATCATCCGTC
This sequence comes from Zoogloea sp. JDB1, assembly GCF_056724025.1. NCBI lineage: Bacteria > Pseudomonadati > Pseudomonadota > Betaproteobacteria > Rhodocyclales > Zoogloeaceae > Zoogloea > Zoogloea sp. JDB1. The sequence continues at coordinate 1,602,825 of NZ_CM161496.1, read as the reverse complement.
ATCGGACAATTGCTTTCCATTTTCGTGCAGCGGGCGGGAGCCCTCGCGCCACGCCACCCCGCGCGCCTGCAAGGCCTCGCCGAGTTCGCGCAGTTCCTCCGCCAGCATGGAGCAGGCCCACAGGTAGTTGTCCTGGTAGGACGGACTCAGGCGCCGGAAGGCGTCGGCCTGGGCGCCGCAGGTCATGGCCAGCAAGGCCTGCAGCTGGGCCTGCCGGGCCGACATCTGATCGATCAGCGTCAGCACGCTGACGTCGTCGGCCAGCCGATAGAGCGGCGAGGAAGAAGCGGGAAAGTGCATCTGCGTCGTCATGCGCAAGCCCTCCCGCCGGAGGCATGCGTGGAACGAAACCGGAATCGACGGAAGTACTCTCGAAGCGGAAAAGCAGACGGGTGCGGCCATGCGCACGCCGGGGCGTGAATTGCCATGGAATGGAACTCCTTCGTTAACGGACTGTTCCACCCCTCGCTGCTAAACGGGGGGCGGGCCAAAGCAGGGTTAGCAGACCGGAACGAAGGGACCGGCAGGCCGAAGCCTCCCCACCCGGCCCGCCATTGATCAAGGCGCACCACGGGCGTGACGGACGAAAAAAAGCCGCGGCGCGGCTCGGTCCGCCTTCGTTTGCCGGGCTGCTAAACCCGGTCGCTGTTGTTTCAGCGACGCGGCGGAGTATCGGCCGGGCATCGGGAGAGCGTCAAGCGGAGGAGAAAACTGAGCTTTCTCACCGCAACTGCCTGAATAGTCACCGCAGCCACCTATCTCAGTTTTCACACATGACCCAGTAGCCAACCCAAGCCCCAGCAAAGGCTCGGTGCCCACCCAAAGCCCGTCCTGAACCTTTGATCCGCACAGCAGCAGGCGGGGAAGTCCGGCGCGGCTGTTTGAGGAGGCGAAGCCGACGAGTTCCGCGCCGGCCGCGTGCTGCGAGCAGCGCAGGGAAGTCGTCCGCAACGCGGACGACCGGTGAAGCACGGGTCGCCTTTCTTGCCTTCTTCTTTGGCGACGCAAAGAAGAAGGTCGCCCGCCGGGGCGAGTCCCGGCCAATCCATGCCAATAAAAGGAAAGCCGCCCAGAAAAGAGCACACAAAACCGACACAGCAAAAAACCAAAAAGCGGCCCGCCACCAGCCGGGAGGGGGAGAAAACCAGCAGCGGGCCCAGGGCAAAAAAAAAACCCAGGCGCTCAGCCGCCCCTCTCCGACCACGACACCCCACCCGTCGCCCAATTCTCCCGCTTCACATCGACAAACAGGATGTCCACCGCCGACGGCTCGCAACCGAGCACCCGGCAAGTCTCACGGGTCAGAACCTCGGCAAGCTCACGCTTCTCGGCCGGCGTGCGCCCCTCGAAGAGCTCGATATGAAAAGTCGGCATGGAAGAGTTCTTTCGGAAAACAGAAGAGGAAAAAGCACCAGCAGCGAAACAGAAGCTCAAGCCGCAAACGACGGATCGTCCCGCATCAAGCGACGCAGCAGCATCGGCCATTCGAGCGCACCTTCCGGCGCCGGGTCGGCGGTGAGCTGGCGGTGGCTACGGGCCAGCGCGGCCTCCGACGGCATCACCCGGCAGGTGGCGTCGGGCGCGGCGGCCATCGCGGCGAGCTGGATCTCGCAGGCCTGCTCCAGGGTGTGCATCAGCACATAGGCCTCGGCCACCGTCCGCCCGCAGGTCAGGGTGCCGTGGTTGCGCAGCAGCAGCGCCGGGTGGCGCCCGAGGGCGGCGACCAAGCGGGCCAGTTCGGGGGCATCGAAGACGAGGCCACCGTAGTCGTGGATGCCAATGTCGCGCCAGAAGCGCAGCGCCGGCTGGGACAGGGACAAGAGGCCGTCGGCCAGCGTAGACACGGCGATGCCGGCGCGGGTATGCAGGTGCAACACGCAATGGGCATCCGGCCGGGCGCGGTGCACGGCGGAGTGAATCGCGAAGCCCGCCGGGCTGGCAACGCCCTCCCCGGCCAGCACCTGGCCGGCGAAGTCCACCACCAGCAGGTTGGACGCGCTGACCTCCTCGAAGCCCAGCCCGAAGCGGTTGATCAGGAAGGCGTCGTCGCGCCCGGGCAGGCGCCGGGAGATGTGCGTGTAGACCAGGTCGTCCCAGCCATTGCGGGCGACCAGGCGGTAGCAGGCGGCCACGTCCACCCGCGCCTGCCACTCTTCCTCGCCGCAGGCCGGGGGCCGCCGGGCATAGGCGTCGCTGACAGCGTCGGTGGACATGGCCGTCTCCTTACAGGGCCGGGATCACCGCGCCGGGATCGAGGACGATCTCGTCGCAGTTGGGCGCGCTGCCGCTGCGGTCCACGACCAGGAAGTCGCACACCGTCTCCAGCGCCAGCAGCGGGTGGTGCCACACGCCGGTGGCGTAGTTGACGCCCTGGTCGCCGCGGGCCAGGAAGACCCGCAGGTCTTCCGCCTTCGGCGCCGCGCCGGCCGGCGCCACCACCACCAGGTAGGGCTTGCCGGACATCGGGATGAAGGCCTGGCTGGCCAGCGGGTGGCGCTCCATCATCTCGACGCGGAAAGGCAGCGTGCGCGGCTGGCCGCGGAAGATGGAGACGATCACCTTGCCATCCGGGCCGGCCTCGATGTGGGCAAGGTCGTGGTAGCGCTCGGTGTTGCCGGCGTTGATGGTGAAATGGCGCACCGCGTCGCTCGCTTCGATGACTTCGCCGAAGGGGGCGAAGGCTTCGCGGGTGAGCGGCTGCGGGTTCAGACTGAGGCTGTTCATGACCGCTCCTTACTTGGCCACCTTGCCCCACAGGCGCAGGCGCGACACGCCACCGTCGGGGAAGATGTTGAAGCGCACATGGGTGATCGGCCCGAGCTTGGCGATCTGTTCGGTGAAGGTATGCACCGCGTCCATCGTCAGCTTCTGCTCGGGCAGCAGGGTCTGCCAGAACAGGCTCTGGGTGGTGATGGAACGGTCGGTGCCACCGCTCACGAAGGCCGCCTGGATCGAGCAGCGGTCCGGGAAGTTGCCCTTGAAGAAGGCGGTGTCCACTTCGATCCTTTCGACCGTGCCGGCGGCGCCCAGTTCGAGCACGCACCAGTCGTTGCCCGGTTCGCGGCGGCGGCGGGTTTCCCAGCCGTCGCCCATGTTCTGGCCACGGCCGGGCAGCAGCAGCGCGGCGACGGTGGAGCCGAAGCTGGCGTCGTTCCAAGACACCGCGCGGCCGCCGTTCTCCATTGCCACCAGGTCGATGGTCTCGTCGCCGGTCAGGCTCTCCAGCGCGCCGACCGGGCGGCCATAGACGCGCAGGCGGGCGATGCCGCCGTCCGGGAAGATGTTGACGCGCAGGTGGGTCCATGCCGCGTCGCTGGCGCATTCGAGGATATGGTGGCTGTTGGGGCCGAGGGGCGTGGCCGGCAGGATCTCGGTCCAGCTGGCGGCCTTCAGGCTCTCCACGTCGTCAGTGCCCGACACGGTGGCCTCGATGGACACCGCCGGCGGGTAGTTGCCGGTGAAGTGGCTGGTATCCACATCGAAGCCACGGATCACGCCCTTCACGCCGAGCTTGACCAGCGCCCAGTCGTGGCCGGCGACGCGCTTGCGGCGAGATTCCCAGCCGTCCATCCACTTGCCGTTGGTATCGAACTTGCCCGGCACGAACTGGGCCGGTTCCGGGTTGAGCATGCGCGACACTTCGGCGAAGAAGTCGTCGGAGGCGTACAGCGCCTGCGCGCCCAGGCGCGGGTTGGCGAGGTCCACCGAACGCAGCGCCCAGTCGGGCAGGTCGGCGGGAGCGGCAAAAACGGGGGCGCCGGGGGTGTGGCTGGCCATGGGATGGGTCTCCTTTGAGTTTGGGCTGGGGATGCGTGGAAGCGATCTGCCCGGCAAGGGCGTCAGCTTCCGGTTTTACGAAAAACAGGCCGGGGCGCCGGACTGGCGCCTTCCTGGCCATTCCAATCAGCCGCGGGACGCCAGCTCCTGCTGCGCGGCCAGCGGGCCGGTGCTGGCAAGGGCTTCACGCTCCTCGACGAGGCCGTCCGGGGTGGTCGCGTTGAGGTCCACCGGGATCGTCCCGTCCAGCACGCCCTTCGCCCGCGCCCGGTCGATGTCCTTCTCCCACACGCCGATCACGACGGTGGCGACGCAGTTGCCGATCATGTTGGTAAGCGCCCGCGCCATGCCCATGAACCAATCCACCGACAGCACCAGCACCAGGCCGATGGCCGGGATCGCCGGCACCGCCGACAGCGTGGCGGCAAGGATCACGATGGCGGAGCCCGGTACGCCGTGCGCGCCCTTGGAGGTCACCAGGGAAATGGCCAGGATGGTCAGCAGGTCCGTCAACGACAGCGGCGTGTTGGTGGCCTGGGCGATGAAGACCGCGGCCAGGGTCAGGTAGATGGAGAAGCCGTCCAGGTTGAAGGAATAGCCGGTGGGAATCACCAGGCCGACCGTCGAGTTCTTGATGCCCATGAGTTCAAGCTTGCGCATGACCTGTGGCAGCACCGCATCCGACGAGGCGGTGCCCAGCACCACCAGCAGTTCCTCCCGCAGGTAGCGCAGCAGCTTGAAGATGTCGAAGCCCGCCAGACGCAGGATGGTTCCAAGCACGACCACCACGAAGATCGCGCAATTCACGTAGAACAGAGCCACCAGCATGCCCAGCTGCTTGAGCGAACCGATACCGTACTTGCCCACCGTGAAGGCGATCGCGCCCAGCACACCCAGCGGCGCCAGCTTGACGATGTAGCCGATTATCTTGAAGAACACATGGGCCAGACTGTCGATCGCATGGGTGACCGGCCGACCGCGCTCGCCGAGGGCCGCCACCGCACAGCCGAACAGGATGGCAAGCAGCAGGACCTGCAGTATGTCGCCCTTGGCGAAGGCATCGGCGAAGGTGGTCGGGATGATCCTGAGCAGGAAATCCACCGTGCTGGTGGCTTGGGCGGCCTTCTCCGCGTAACCCGCCAACGCCGATCCGTCGAGGTTGTGGGGATCCACGTTCATTCCCGCGCCGGGTTGCAGCACATAGGCCAGCAGCACGCCGAGAGCCAGCGCAAAGGTGGTGACGACCTCGAAGTACAGCAGCGCCTTGACCCCGACGCGCCCGACCTTCTTGAGATCGCCGGTGCTGCAGATGCCATGGACCACCACGCAGAACACCAGCGGGGCAATGATCGCCTTGATCAGCTTGATGAAGCCGTCGCCGAGGGGCTTCAGCTTGGTGGCGAAGTCGGGCCACAGGGCGCCGACGGCGATCCCCAGGATGAGGGCAATGACCACCTGCCCGAACAGAGTCTTGTAAAAACGCTTGTGCATGGTTTACCTCTTGAGCCGGATGAAAGAAGGCCCCCAGGGGCGGCCGTTCGGGTGCCGCGGTGACGACGGAAGCGATCGTCCCCCGTCCATCCTTGGCCATCGATGCCAAAGCCGCCTGGTATTGCGGCCCGCACAGATGCCTACAAACATATTTTGTAAAATGTTAGTTACAAGCTCAGAGATATACCAATAAAAATTTCTTCTAAAAAAACGCTCCAATACCACCCGACATTTGCCCACGGCAGCGCATGGTGTGAGAATCGGCGCCCACCCAGAGGGAACGCTCATGAACATGCCGGACGCCGAAGGCCTGCTGATGGCCGACAAGGCCTTTCTTGCTCTGCGGACGCTGCTCATCGGCGGTGCGCTGCGTGCCGGGCAATTCCTCTCCATGCCCGACCTGATGCGCACCCTCGACATGCCCATGGCACCGGTGCGCGAGGCCGTCAAACGGGCCGAATCCCTGGCCCTGGTCCGCGTGCTGCCCAAGCGCGGCGTGGCGGTCATGGAAGCCACCCCGGCGCTGATCCGCGACTGCTTCCACCTGCGCACCATCCTCGACCAGGAGGGCGCCCGGGAGCTGGTCCGCACGGGCGCCGGCAACCGGCTCGATGGCTTGCGTGAGAGCCACCAGCGGGTTCTCGACGCCGCCCGCGAAGGCATCACCCCCGCACTGCAAAACGAGGCCATGCAGGTGGACTGGGAGCTCCACACCGCCCTGTCCGAAGCCCTCGGCAACGACAGCGCCCGCGAGATCTACGCCCGCAACCGGGACCGGATCTCCGTCATGCAGCATTCCCGCCCGCTCCTGCCCGACCGCATCATCCCGGCCATGGGCGAACACCTGGCCATCCTCGACGCGGTGGCCGGCGGCGACGAGAACGCCGCCGCGGCGGCCGTGCGCGACCATTTCCGGCAGACCCTGCGCTGGTGGGGCATCATCGCCTGAGCCCCGGCGTCGGGCGCCAGCCACGCCTCAGGGCTGGAAAGGATGCTTCTCGATCCAGTGGCGGGCGATATCCACGCGCCGACACACCCACACCCGATCATGTTTTTCAATATGGTCGAGGAAACGCTGCAGTGCACGGAAACGCCCCGGTCGGCCGAGCAGGCGGCAGTGCATGCCGACGCTCAGCATCGCCGGCCGCTCGTCCCCTTCTTCGTACATCACGTCGAAAGCATCGCGCAGGTACTCGAAGAACTCGTCGCCGTGGGAGAAGCCCTGCGGCAGCGAGAAGCGCATGTCATTGGTGTCGAGGGTGTAGGGCACGATCAGCTGCGGCGCGGTGCTGCCGTCGCTCTTCTGCACCTCGGACCAGAACGGCAGGTCGTCGCCGTAGTAGTCCGAGTCGTACAGGAAGCCGCCGTAATCGGCCACCAGGCGCCGCGTGTTGGGGGAGTCCCGCCCGGTGTACCAGCCCAGCGGCCGCTCGCCGGTGAGCTGCTCGATGATCTGCATCCCAATCCTCATGTGCTCGCGTTCTGTGGCCTCATCCACGTTCTGGTAGTGGATCCAGCGCCATCCGTGGCAGGCGATCTCGTGGCCGAGCTCCTTGAAGGCGGCGGTGAGTTCGGGGTGGCGTTGCAGCGCCATAGCCACGCCGAAGACGGTCATCGGCAGGCCGCGCCGTTCGAATTCGCGCAGGAAGCGCCACACGCCGACGCGGGAGCCGTACTCATAGACACCCTCCACCGACAGGTGGCGGTCCGGGTAGCTGGCCGGATTGAACAGTTCGGACAGGAACTGCTCGCTGCCGGGGTCGCCGTGCAGTACGCAGTTCTCGCCGCCCTCCTCGTAGTTGAGGACGAACTGGACGGCCACCCGGGCCTGGCCCGGCCAGTCGGCGAAGGGCGGCTTGCGGCCGTAGCCGATCAGGTCGCGGGGATAGGCGGGATCGATCTTGCTCATGGCGGGACTCCTTGCGCTCAGCCGAGCAGCGCGTCGAGGCGGAAACGGGCGATGCGGCCGATCTGCTCGAGGCAGGTGCGGAACTCGGTGGCCGCGTCGTTGGCGAGGCGGGCTTCGACCGCGTCCAGGATCTGGTAGCGGGACAGGCCCTTCACCGCGATGACGAAGGGAAAGCCGAAACGTTCCCGGTAAGCGGCATTCAGCTTACGCAGGCGGGCCAGTTCGTCGGCGCGGCACTGGTCAAGGCCAGCGCCGCGCTGCTCGCCGGTGGATGCCACCGTCAGCGTGCCGGCGGCGGCTTCCTTGCCGGCCAGTTCCGGGTGGGCGCAGATCAGGCCGAGTTTTTCGTCCTCGCTCGCGGCATCAAGCACCGCCAGCATCGCGATGTGCAGCGCATCGACGTCGGCAAAGGGACGGGCCGCCCAGGCCCGCTCGGGAATCCACGGGGAATGTTCGAAGATATCGGCCAGGCGGGCGACGAACTCGTCCCGCGGCAGCGCCGACAGGGCGGCGACGGAGATGGGCGCATTCATTTTTTCAAGTCCTCAAGGTCGTGCTGGGGTCGGGGGCGGGATCTCAGTCGGCGAGCCTGGCGCCCTGGGCGTACCAGCGGGCGATCAGCTGGCGCTCGGCGTCGGTAATGCCCGTCAGGTTGCCGAGGGGCATGTAGCCGCTGGCCACCGTCTCGGCCATCTTGGCGGCGTGCTGACCGATGCCTTCGGCGCTCTGCAGCACCACGCCCTTCGGCGGCTGGGCAAAACCGGCCTGGGTCGGATGCTCGGCATGGCAGGCGATGCAGCGGGTATCGACCACATGCTTGACGGCAGAAAAACTCACCTTCTCGCCATCGCTCTTCACCGGGGCGGGCGCCATCAGCACCATCAGCAGGACCAGCAACGCGACACCGGCGGCGGGCAGCCACCACTTCACCTGGCCCCGGTGGCGCAGCACGAAGAACTGACGGATCAGCACGCCGGCCAGCATCATGACCACCAGCACCAGCCAGCCGTTGGGGTGGGAATAGGTCATCGGGTAGTGGTTGCTGATCATCACGAACAGCACCGGCAGCGTGAAATAGGTGTTGTGCACCGAGCGCTGCTTGCCGATCTGGCCCGGGCGCGGATCCACCGGCTGGCCGGCGCGGATCTGCTCGACCATGCGCTTCTGGCCGGGGATGATGTGGATGAACACGTTGGCGACCATCATCGTGCCGAGCATCGCGCCGACATGCATGTAGGCGCCACGGGCCGAGAACAAGTGATGCAGCAGCCAGTCGGCCAGCACCACGAAGCCGAACAGCAGCACCGCCAGCAGGCCGTCGCGGCCCATCAGATTGCGGCACAGCAGGTCATACACCACCCAGCCGGCGGCCAGGAAGGCGATGGAGATGCCGACCGCGGCGGGCGGGGTCAGCGCCATGACCTTGGCGTCGATCAGGTAGCTGGACGCGCCGATCCAGTACACCACCGCCAGCAGGCTCATACCCGACAGCCAGGTGGTGTAGGCCTCCCACTTGGACCAGTGAAGGTCGTGGGTCAGAGGCTCGCCTTGCGGACCGGTGAGGAATTTCTGGCTGCAGTAGAAGCCGCCGCCATGCACCGCCCACAGCTCGCCGAACACGCCGCGCTTGGCGTCCTCGGGTTTCTTCGGCGGACGCAGGGAGTTGTCGAGCATCACGAAGTAGAACGACGCGCCGATCCAGGCGATGCCGGTGATCAGGTGGAGCCAGCGCAGCAGCAGGTTGGCCCAGTCGAGGAGATAGGTTTCCATGTTTCTTCAGTCTCTCGTGCGAAACGGAGCGGGTCCGGGCTCAGCTGCCGCGGTAGGTGGAGTAGCTCCACGGGGACACCAGCAGCGGCACGTGGTAGTGCTGGGTCGGGTCGGCGATGCCGAAACGCAGCACCACTTCATCCACGAACAGGGGTTCCGGCAGGGCCTGGCCCTGGGCACGGAAGTAGTCGCCGGCGGCGAAGACAAGCTCGTAGCTGCCGCGCTCGAAGGCCTCGCCGTCGAGCAGCGGGCTGTCGCAGCGGCCGTCATGGTTGGTGACGGCGCGGTGGATCTCGCGGCGGCCGCCGTCCAGGCGGTAGAGGGTCACTGCGATGCCGGTACCCGGCTTGCCGTTGGCGGTGTCCAGCACGTGAGTGGTAAGGCGTCCCATGCTTGTGTCTCCGGTTGTTGGTGTGGGGATGTGCTGTGCAGTTTAGAGCGGGCTTGGATTAAGGAAATGGATATGAGCTTATAAGCTATATATACTTTTCAATATCTTCCTACCCCCATCTCCATGAGCACCCGACGAAGCGACGACCAGCTCGACACCTATCTGCTGCGGATCTTCTGCCTGCTGATCACCGAGCGCAGCGTATCGCGTACGGCGCTACGCCTGAACCAGTCCCAGCCGGCGGTGAGCCTGGCCCTGAAGCGCCTCCGCACGATCCTCGGCGACCCGCTGCTGGTACGGGAGAAAAGCGGCATGGTGCCCACCGAGCGGGCGCTGGCGCTGCTGTCCCACGCCAAGGGCGCGCTGGCGGAGATCGACCGGATGACCTTCGCGCCGGAATCCTTCGAGCCGCAGACCAGCCGTTACGAATTCCGCGTCGGCGCGCCGGACTACCTGGCCCCGATGTTCATTTCAAGCGTGGTCGAGCGGATCCGCAAGGAAGCCCCGCACCTGCGCCTGAGCCTGCAGTCGCTGGGGCCGAACTTCGATTTCGAGCGCTCCCTCGCCGAGGGGGATCTGGACGTGGTGATCGGCAACTGGCCGGAGCCGCCGCACCGCATGCACCTGTCGATGCTGCTGGAGGACGAGATCGTGTGCCTGGTGGGGGCGGGCCATCCACTGGCCCACAAGGGATTCACCGCCGACGACTACCAGCGGGCGGTGCATGTGGTGCCGATGCCCTATTCGATGAGCCAGCGCGGCGTCATCGACACGGTGCTGGCGACGCACCGCCTGAACCGGGACGAACGGGTGGTGGTGCAGTCCTTCACGATGGCGCCCTACCTGCTGCAGCACAGCGATCTGGTGTTCACTACCACGCGGCATTTCGCGCAGTTCTATGCCGACCTGCTGCCGCTGGTGATCCTGCCCTCGCCGATCCCCTTTCCGGCGATGCGCTTCTACCAGCTGTGGCACGAGCGCAACCACCTGTCGCCGGCTCACCGCTGGATACGCCGCCTGCTCGCCGACTGCGGCAAGCAGATCAAGCCGGGCAGTTGAGGCGCCGCCCGGCGGGCGGCGTCAGGCCATCTTCGAGACCGGCATGCCCAGGTGGAAACCCTGGGCGTAATCCACGCCCATGCCGCGCAGCTCTTCGAGGATCTCTTCCGATTCGACGAACTCGGCGATGGTGAGGATGCCGAGTTCCTGACACAGGCGCGTGAGGTTGCGGACCAGGGTGCGGTCCACCTTCGACTTGACGATGTTCTTCACGAAGGCGCCGTCGATCTTCACGTAGTCGAAGGTCAGCTCGCGCAGGTAATGGAAGGAGTTGTAGCCGCTGCCGAAATCGTCCAGCGCGAACAGGAAACCCTTCTTGCGCAGGTCGCTTAGGAATTTGCGCATGTGGGTCATGTCGCCGATGGCATCCCGTTCGAGGATCTCGAAGACAATGACATTGGGCGGAATGTCCAGCTGCGCGCACAGCATCTCGGCGTAGCCGAGGATGCCGCGGCCCTGGATCTCCTGCGCCGACAGGTTGATGAACAGGCGGAACGGCGGCGTGCCGGGGGTGTCCAGGCGCTCGCGGGCGGCGGCGAAGGCCTGCTCGATGATGGTACGGTCGAGGTCGCGGCCGAGACCGTATTTCTCGATGGTCTCGATGAAGGCACCGGCCGACAGCGTGGTGCCGTTGGGCTCGATGATGCGGGCCAGCGTCTCGTAGGCGAAGGGCTGGCCGGTGCGGCAATCGAAGATGGTCTGGAAGTACGGCACCACGCGCTTCTCGCGCAGGGACAGGCGCAGTTTCTCAGCGTAGTCCCGGGTCTGGCGGCTGGCATGGACCCTATCCTTCACCGACTCGAAGGTACCAATGGCGTCCTTGCCGAGTTCCTTGGCGCGGTACAGGCCGATGTCCACGCCGGCCATCAGGTCGGTGAGGCTGTTGGCGTCCTTCGGATAGGACACCACGCCGATCGAGGTGGTGACGTGGAAGATCTTGCCGTCATCGCCCTCGAAGCTCATCTGGCGCAGTTCGGTGCGCAGCTTTTCGGCCACCACCATCGCGCCGTCCAAGCCGGTCTCGACGAGGATGATCGCGAATTCGTCACCGCCGATGCGGGTGGCCAGGTCACCGCGCCGCATCACCGCGCGCATCTTCTCGGCGACCTGCTGCAGCACCGCGTCGCCACGCGGATGGCCATAAGTGTCGTTGACGTCCTTGAAGTCGTCCAGGTCGAGCATCAGGATCGAGAACTCGTGCGTATGGCGCTCCGAACGGCCGATCTCGTAGCCGAGCATCTCGTTGAAGTAGCGCCGGTTGTGCAGGCCGGTCAGCGGATCATGGGTCGAATAGTATTCGAGCTCCGACAGCGTGCGGCTGAGGGCCTTGCTGGACCCGACCACCATCACCATCACGGCGAGGATGGAGTGGATCACGCTGCTTTCCTGCGGCGTCAGCTTGTCGAGGGATGCGTATGCGATGCCGAGCAGCCCGGACAGGTTGGACGAATCCATGTCCGGCACCGGCACGGTGATCATGCGGATGTTGTTGGCGTCGACGGCCCTGCGGTTGCGGTTACGGACGACCTGGAATTCCTCGATGTCCAGCGGCACGTCGGCCGGCAGTTGGAGGTGCTCGATCATGTCCCGCGACAGCTTGTGGCGAGCCGAGGTCTTCACCTCCTCCGGGTACTCGCCCATGTAGTAGATGTACAGGGACAACGCGTTGTCTTCGGAGAAGGCGATGAAGAAGACGTCGAAGGGGAAGAAGGCGTGGAAACCGAGCAGTACCTCCTGCACGAAGGCCTTCCACTGAGTCACCTTCTCGTGGGACAGCACGATGGTTTCCAGCACCCGGCTCTGGCGTTCGAGCAGGTCCTTCTCGATCAGCGTACCGGCCAGGTCCTTGGAGACCCGGTTGAACTCCAGCATGACCTGCTGCAGGTCGCGGGAGTTGTTGCTGAGCTGCCGGCGGCGCTCGCCGACCAGCAGTTCGAGGGTCTTGTCGAGGCGCTCGCAGCGAGCCACCGCCCGGTCCAGGCCACGGGTCAGGTCGGTACGCTGGGCCTCGCTCATCGGCAGGCCTTCGATCTGCCCGAGGGAAGCCTGCAGCCCCTGCAGGATCTCCGCCCGCACGCTCTGCGTCAGCTCCGTGATGCTGGCGGCAAACAGGCTGCTGCGCGTCTGGCTCTCGAACAGGGCCGCGAAGCTTTCCAGCACCCGCTGACGCATGCCCTCCTGGCGTTGCGGGACGACCAGCAATGGGTTGGGTCTCAGATTCACGTGACTCTCCGGAAACGCCCGGCCTCCACCATCAGGTCCACGCCGCATTCCAATTCGCGGAACCAGTCGAGGAAGGCCGGCACCGCGGCGCCCCGGTAGATCGGGCCGTGCTGGGGTGCGATGAAGTCGATGTCGAGCTTCGACACCGCATCCACCCACAGGCGCGCCGCCTTGTTGGATGCCATGTAGCGGCGGTGGAAACCATCGATGTACTGCATGTGGCTGGCGAAGTCATCCACATAGGGCTCATCTTCGCCGTCGGGCATCATCGCCGCCCCGATGTCGCCGGTGAACAGCACTTTCGAGATCGGGTCGTAGACGTTGATCTGCCCTTCCGAGTGCAGAAAGTGCGCCGGCACCAGCTCCAGCCGGAAACCTTCGGCCAGCTCGACCGGCATGCCCTCATCGGGTACCCCGATGAAGCGGCGCATCGACGAGATGCCGTAGTGCGGCAGGAAGCGCATCCAGATGCTCGACACATACACCGGCGCCTCGGAGATCTCCAGCCAGGTGGCCAGGCCGCCGACGATATCGGGATCCTGGTGGGACAGCATGATCGCCTTCAGCCGGTCCGGGCTCACGTAGCGCAGCAACTCGGACAGCACGCGCGGCATCACGCCGAAACCGCCCGGATCGAGCAGCACACCGTCGTCGCCATGGACGACCAGGTACTGGTTGGAACGGACGCCGTCCTCTTCGCCCGGCTCGCTCTCATTCAGGAGGATGAATTTGTGATCGTCAGTATTGAACAAGGGGATGTTGCGCATGCTGCTTCCTAAGATCCTTCTGTACTTGTCGCAGGCGGAGTATGGCGAGGGATTCGCCGTCTTCACGCCTTGTGAATTCTGAACTCGCCAATCATGGCCTTGAGGTTTCCCGACGTGGCGAGGAGTTCGCCCGCCGCCCGCTTGGCGTCGCGGGACGCCTGCAGGTTGTCGTCGACGAGCTGGGTGATGCGTTCCATGTTGCGGGCCACCTCCTCGCTGGCCTGGGTCTGTTCCACGGTGGCGGCGGAAATGCTGCGAGACATGCCCGTCACCTCGTCGGCGGCCCGGGTCACGCCGCCCAGGCTGGCAGCCCCATCGTCGAGGGAGGCAATGGTCGCCTCGACCTCCGCGCGGGCGACAGCCATCGCCTCCACCGCCTCGGCAGTGACGGACTGGATCGCCGCCACGGTGGCGGCGATATCGCGGGAGTTGGCGGCGGTCCGCTCGGCCAGCGTACGCACCTCGTCGGCCACCACCGCGAAACCGCGGCCCTGTTCGCCGGCCCGCGCTGCCTCGATGGCCGCATTGAGGGCCAGCAGGTTGGTCTGGCCGGCCACGTCGCCGATGACCTGGGTGATGTGACCGATCTTGCGGATTGCCTCGGACAAGGTGTGGATTGTGTCGCCCGATCGGCTCACAGCCTCGACCACGCGGCGCGTCATGTGCACCGTCTCGCCGATCCGCGCGTTGCCGTCGACGATCAGTTGCTGGGCACGCTGGGCGGCGGCAGAGGTATCCCCTGCGCTGCCAGCCACCTCGCGCACCGACACACTGAGCTCCTCGGTGGCCGCGGCCACGCTCTTGGCGCTGTCGTACTGCTGGAGCGACTTGTCGCCGACCTGCCCCATCTGCCGGTCGAGCTGCAGGCAGCGGACCTCGATGGCACCAGCCGCAGTGGCGATGTCGTCGAGCATCGCCAGCAGGTGTGCCTGCATACCCCCCAGCTGGCAGAACAGCAGGCCCGTTTCGTCGCGGCGGCGGACATCCACGTCGTTGGTCAGGTTGCCCTCGGCGATCTGGTCGAAGAAGCGGGCAACCCTCGCCAGCGGACGATCGACGCGCAGCGAAAAATAGACCCCGACGAAAATCGAAACGAGGACGGACAACGCCGCTGACGTACCGACGAAGGCGGTACGCGCTGGCGTCAGCTCGCCGGTTGTACTCGCCACCAGGATCCCTGCCGACAACATGGACATGGAACCCATTATGGCCCACAAGCGGGTCTTGAAGGAAAAGCGCCCCAACAAGCCGGGATTGACGCTTGGAAAGCGTGCCTTGCTGTCCCGGACCTGGGCATACAGTTGCTCGGCAGCGCGTACCTCGTCACGGGCGGGCTCGGTGCGCACCGACATGTAGCCCACGGTCTGGCCATTCTTGCGGACCGGCACGACGAACGCCCGGACCCAATAGTAATCGCCGTTCTTGCAGCGGTTCTTGACCACGCCGTGCCACGGCAGGCCACTCTGCACCGTGCGCCACAGGTCGGCAAAAGCCTCCGGCGGCATGTCCGGATGGCGGACCAGATTGTGGGAACGTCCGAGCAGTTCGTCGCGTTGAAAGCCGCTGATGTGGACGAATGCATCGTTGGCGTGGGTGACGATGCCTTTCAGATCGGTTTTGGAGACCAGGTAGCGCCCCGTCGGAAACGGCACTTCGGTCTGTGAAACAGGCAGATTGACCTTCACGGGTTGCCTTTGGTGTGTATGCCCTCCGGCCGATCTGACGGCTCGGTAACCGGGGAGGCGCGTGCTGTTGTGCAGGATGCACGGGCTATATTTTTTGTATGACGTCCGGCATTCACGTCAGCCATTAATTCGATGGCCTCGCGCCCGACGATAGCAATCTTTCATGAGGGTGTATGTCAGGTTTTCCTGAAACATGCGCAGAAAACCTTGACTCACCAGTGGTCTCCTCGGCAGCCCCGAAGGCAGCTCTCCCGCCCGCATCAAGCGACAGTCAGACCGTGGCGGATTGCATAGCGGATCAGGTCGGCGTTGTTGTCCACCTGCAGTTTTTCCATCAGGCGCATCTTGTGGGTGCTGACGGTCTTCGGGCTGAGGTGCAGCTGGTCTGCGATCCCGCCGAGAGGGAGGCCGCTGGCGATGCCTTCGAGCACCTGACGCTCCCGCTCGGACAGGGTCTCGTGGGCCAGGGAATGAGCAGGGCCGCGATCGATAGCCATCAGGTCCACCAGGGCCGGGTCGATGAATCGGCCTCCATGGGCGACCTTGCGGATCCCTTCCAGCAAAACCTCGGGCTCGCTGTCCTTGGTGATGTAGCCACTGGCGCCAGCACGCAACGTGCGGGCCACGATCTGCCCCTCGTTGTGCATCGACAGGACAAGCAGGGGCAGCCGCGGATAGTCGATCTGCAGGCGGCCGATGAGGTCCAGCCCGGCCAGACCAGGCATCGACATGTCGAGCAGCAGCAGGTCCACCGACAGACGCTGCAACTGCTCGAATATGTCCTCGCCGCGGGTCGCCTCGGCCACCACCGCAATGTCGATGGTCGTCGCGATGATCTGCTTGAGGCCGCTGCGCACAATGGCGTGGTCGTCGGCGATCATCAGCCTGATCATGAGCCCCTCCCGGCCACTAGCGGCAGCTCGATGGACACCGTCGTGCCCCGCCCCGGGCTGCTGTCGAGGACCAGCGTTCCCTCAAGGGCCAGCACCCTCTCGCGCATGCCGAGCAGGCCGAAGCTGCGCAGCTTGTCGGCGGCCTGCGGGTCGAAGCCGCAGCCGTCGTCGGAGACATTCAGGCGCAGGCGTTCGTTCTCCCGCTTCAGCGACACCTCCACGTGGCGGGCGCGGGCATGGCGGGCGATATTGGTCAGGGACTCCTGCACGAGGCGGAACACCACCGTCGCGCGGGCCTCGTCCATCGTCAGTTCGTCGTCGCCCACATACAGGCGGCAGCAGATCTCGGAGCGCCGCTGCAAATCGTCGAGCAACCATTCGATGGCCGGCACCAGGCCCAGGTCGAGGGCTGCCGGACGCAGGTTGCTGGCGATCTGGCGCACCACATCGATGGTGCCCTCGGCCAGTTCGCGCATGCGCTCGGCCATGCGGAACAGCTCGGGATTGTGGCCGAAGCCGATGCGCAGCAGGGAGATGTCCATCTTCAAAGCGGTCAGGCGCTGGCCCAGTTCGTCGTGGATCTCGCGGGCGATGTGCTTGCGCTCCTGCTCCAGCAGGGTCTTCTGGTGGTGGGACAGCTCGCGCAACTGCCGCCGGGATTCGAGCAGGGCTTGCTCGGCCTGCTTCTGGGAGTCGATGTCGAGCATCTGCCCCGCCGACGCAATCATCCGGCCGTTCTTGTCGAGGATCTCGGACACCACCATCAGCGCCCACACCACGCGGCCATCCCTGCGCACGTAGCGCTTTTCCATCTGGAACTTGGGCAGCTTGCCATCGAGCATCAGTGCCCGCGCGCTGACGTTGTCCTCCAGATCGTCGGGATGGGTGATGTCGTGGTAGGACATGCCCAGCAGTTCGGCCTCGGAATAACCGACAAACTCGCACATGGCCTGGTTGACCTTCATGTAGCGCCCGTCGAAGTCGGCCACCGCCATGCCGACCGCCGCCGCATCGAAGGTGCTCTGGAAAAACTCCTTGCTGAGGCGCATCTCCTCCTTGGCACGGCGGACTTTGGCGATGACGGCGCAGGCGCCACCCGCCGTCGACAGGCTCAGCAAGGTCATCGCCACGGCGATGGAGAGGTTGATGTTCGCGAATACGTCCATGCGCTTCGAAAAGGTCCGGCTGCCCGGGACTCGATGGTCATGCACCCGGGCCACCAGACCGGACCGTCCATCCCGCGCGGCCAGGCCTCAGCAGCAGGCCGGGCATCCATTGTTTCGATGCAGGCTAACACAAGCCCTGGAGCACCTTGCGGTACTCCACCACGGTCCCGCGTACATCGGTGGAGAAGGCCGCCGGCCGTGGCTCTCCGGCCGATACCCCGTCAGTCGGCGGCAGCGTATTCCGGCCGCGCGGCGAGGCGCTGGCGCAGGCGCTCGACGACAATGCGCACCTTCGGCGACAGATTGCGCCGCGGCGGGATCAGCGCCCACACGCCGTGGGCCGCGCTGTGCAACTGGTGATCCGGCAGCAGCGCCACTAGCGCGCCGCTGTGCAGGTGCGGCAACACGTAGTAATCGGGCAGCTGGCACACCCCAATGCCGCACAGGGCCGCATCGAGCACTGCCACGCCACTGTTGCAGCGCCAGTTGCCGCTCACCCGCTGGGACAGCTCGCGGCCGTCCACCTGGAACAACCAGTTGTCGGAGATGCCGAGCAGGCAGTTATGGCGCTCCAGGTCGGCGAGGCTTGTCGGCGTACCGTGGCGGGCCAGGTAGGCGGGCGACGCACACACGTACATCACCCGCGGCGCCAGGCGCACCGCCACCAACCGGGAGTCGCTCAGGCGGCCGAGGCGAATCGCGATGTCGTAGCCTTCCTGCACCAGGTCGCGGGGCGTGTTGTCGAGTTCGATCTCGACCTGCAGCTGCGAATGCTCGGCGACCAGCTCGTTGATCAGCGGCACGATGTAACGCTCGCCGTATACCGCCGAGCTGGTGATGCGCAGCAAGCCCTTGGGGCTCTGCTCCAGGTCGAGCACCGAGCGGAATGCCTCGTCGAAGCCGTCCTGCAGCTGGCGGCAGTGCTGGAAGAAGGCCTGCCCGGCCTCGGTGAGGCGCACCAGCCGCGTGCTGCGGTGGAACAGGCGGGTCTGCATGCGCTCCTCGAGGCGCTGCACCTGGCGGCTCACGTGGGATGCCGACAAGCCCAGGCGGCGCGCCGCCGCCGAAAAGCCGCCGGTCTCGGCGACGGCCACGAATTCTTCCAGCCCTTCCCAACGGCTCATGACGGCACGCTACGATCTATTATTGCCAAACAGCAACAATGTTTTTACGAAGCACCGGATTATCCGCCAGCAGCCCATAAATTACACTTCTGTCTTTCCTTCAGCCTTCCACCGGAGACACCGATGATCAAATCCCGCGCCGCCGTCGCCTGGGCCGCCAAGCAGCCCCTCGAAATCACCGAAGTGGACGTGGCCCCGCCGAAGGCCGGCGAGGTGCTGGTGCGCATCGTCGCCACCGGCGTCTGCCACACCGACGCCTTCACGCTGTCCGGCGCCGATCCGGAAGGCATCTTCCCGACCATCCTCGGCCACGAGGGCGGCGGCATCGTCGAGGCGATCGGCGAAGGCGTCACTTCGGTGGCCGTCGGCGACCACGTGATCCCGCTGTACACGCCCGAATGCGGCAAGTGCAAGTTCTGCCTGTCCGGCAAGACCAACCTGTGCCAAGCCATCCGCGCCACCCAGGGCAAGGGCCTGATGCCCGACGGCACCACCCGCTTCAGCAAGGACGGCAAGCCCATCTTCCACTACATGGGCACCTCCACCTTCTCCGAATACACCGTGCTGCCGGAAATCTCGGTGGCCAAGATCAGCAAGGACGCCCCACTCGAGAAGGTGTGCCTGCTCGGCTGTGGTGTGACCACCGGCATCGGCGCGGTGATGAACACCGCCAAGGTCGAGCCGGGCGCCACCGTGGCGATCTTCGGCCTCGGCGGCATCGGCCTGTCGGCGGTGATCGGCGCGGTGATGGCCAAGGCCTCGCGCATCGTCGCCATCGACGTGAACCCGGCCAAGTTCGAGATCGCCAAGCAACTCGGCGCCACCGACTGCATCAACCCGCTCGACTACGACAAGCCGATCCAGGAAGTCATCGTCGACCTCACCGATGGCGGCGTCGATTACTCCTTCGAGTGCATCGGCAACACCAAGGTCATGCGCTCGGCGCTGGAGTGCTGCCACAAGGGCTGGGGCGAATCCATCATCATCGGCGTCGCCGGCGCTGGCGAAGAGATCTCCACCCGCCCCTTCCAGCTGGTCACCGGCCGCGTCTGGCGCGGCTCCGCCTTCGGCGGCGTGCGCGGCCGCTCCGAGCTGCCGGGCTACGTGGAAAAGGCCCAGCGCGGCGAGATTCCCCTCGACACCTTCATCACCCACACGATGGGCCTCGAGGACATCAACAAGGCCTTCGATCTGATGCACGAAGGCAAGAGCATCCGCACCGTCATCCACTTCGACAAGTAAAGCGGCGCGGCCCGGCGGGCGGGCGCATCCGGGCCCGCCCGCCGGGCTCGCCGGGAGCCCGCCCCATGACTTCTCCCCTCACCCTCGTTTCCGAGAACCGCAGCTTCGGCGGCTGGCATCGCCGTTACCGGCATGCCGCCACCAGCACCGGCTGCAACATGACTTTCGCCGTATTCCTTCCGCCGCAGGCCGAGTACGGCCCGGTGCCGGTGCTGTACTGGCTGTCCGGCCTCACCTGCACGGACGAGAACTTCATGCAGAAGGCCGGCGCCCACCGGGTTGCCGCCGAGCTGGGTATCGCCATCGTCGCCCCCGACACCAGCCCGCGCGGCGCGGAGGTGCCCGGCGACCCGGACGGCGCGTGGGATTTCGGACACGGCGCCGGCTTCTACGTGAACGCCACCCAGGCCCCGTGGAAAGACCACTACCGCATGCACGACTACGTGGTGCACGAGCTGCCGGCCCTCGTCGAGGCGCACCTGCCGGTGAGTCCGCGCCGCGGCGTCTCCGGCCATTCCATGGGCGGGCACGGCGCGCTGGTGTGCGCGCTGCGCAACCCCGGCCGCTACCTGTCGGTGTCGGCCTTCGCGCCGATCAGCAACCCGATGGACTGCCCATGGGGCCACAAGGCCTTGTCCCGCTACCTCGGCGAAGACCGGGAAAGCTGGCGCGAATGGGACGCCTGCGAACTGATCGCCTCCGCCGGCGAGCGCCTGCCGCTGCTGGTGGACCAGGGCGAGGCCGACAGCTTCCTCGCCGGACAGCTCAAGCCGGACGCCCTCGCCCGTGCCTGCGCGGCCGTCAGCCATCCTCTGAACCTGCGTCGCCAACAGGGCTACGACCACAGCTACTACTTCATCGCCAGCTTCATCGAGGACCACCTGCGCCACCACGCGGCGGCGCTGCGCGGCTGACGGCAGGAGCAGGACATGAGTCCTGCCAACGGCCCTGCCCCTCGCTCGGTCAGGAACGGATGACTTCGCTCCTGGCCGGGTATGCACCTCCAGGCCCGCTCAACCGCGGGCAATCTCCTTCACCGCTGTCACCAGCCGGTCCAGATCGGCCGGGCGGGTGAAGATGGCCGGCGTGACGCGCACCACCGCACCCGACGCCAGCCCGCCGCGGGCCACCGTGAAGATGCCGTACTGCTCGCGCAGGCGCCGTGCCAGGGCCTGGCTGTCGGCCAGGCTGCTTCGCCCACCAATGCGCAGCGCACTGATCGCCCCGTGCAGGCGCGGCGCGTCCGGCGTCAGGATCTGCACGCCCTTCACGTCGCGCACCCGCTCCACCCAGTAGTCGCGCAGGTAGCGCAGGCGGGCCTCCTTGTTGGGCACGCCCATGGCGGCCTGGAAGTCCAGCGCGGCCGGCACCGTCAGCACGTTCGCGGTGGCCGTGGTGCCCGTATGGACCCGCGCGCGGATATCGCCGGTGCCCTCCCCGGCTGCACTCAAGTGCGGCGCGATGTCGTCGAGGCGGCTCTTGCGGATGTACAGGAAGCCCACACCGAGGGGCGCGCCAACCCACTTGTGCAGGTTGAAGGCGGCGAAATCGACGCCGCCCAGTTCCGGCAGACGGAAGTCGATGTGGCCCCACGAATGGGCCGCGTCGAGGATCACGTCCGCCCCACGAGCCTTGGCCAGGCGGGTGATCTCCGCCACCGGCAGGATCAGCCCGGTCTTGTGGTTGATGTGGGTCAGCAGTAACAAGCGCGTGCCCGGATTGGCGGCCAGCCCCTTGGCGTAGGCATCGACAATGCCGGCCTCGGTGGCCGGCTCCGGCAGCACGATGCGCGCCACCTTCACGCCGCGCCGCTCCGGCAGGTAGTCGAAGACGCTCTGGGCGCTGTCGTAGTCCAGGTCGGCGTACATCACCGTGTCGCCGGGCTGGAGACCACGGTAGTTGGTGATCAGGTTCTGCAGGGCCTCGGTAGCGCCCCGGGTCAGCGCGATCTCGTCGGCCTGCACGCCGAGCAGCGCAGCGATGCGGCCGCGCACGGCGTCCGTCTCGCGGCCGTACTCCTGGCGCAGGAAATAGGAATTGCGCTCGTTGAGGCGCTCGATGTTGCGCTGCAGTTCGACCAGCACCGGGCGCGCCATGATGCCGTAGAAGCCGTGCTCCAGATTGACGAAATCCGGCGACTGGCGATACAGCGCGGCGATCTGCGCCCAGTAGGCCTCGTTGCGGGCCAGCGTCGGCGCATCGCCGCCCGGCAGCGCGGGCAGGGCGACGGGGACGGACGCCGACTGGGCCAGGGCCGGCGCGCCGCGCAGCGTGGCAGCGGCGGCCACGGCCAGGCCGAGGGAGCCCTTCAGCAGGGCCCGGCGGGAGAGTTGGGGATTCATGTCGGAGACTCCGTGAATGGGCGCGCGCTCAGAAGCGGTAGTTGGCCTTGAAGTAGTAGTAGCCGCCGTTGATGCCGATCGGCGAGAAGGACGCGTACTGGGCCACGTTCTGCCGGCCGAGGGCATTGAGGGCCTGGCGGTAGTCGCTGTTGAGCTTGTCCGGATAGACGTTGAAGAGGTTGTTGGCGCCCACCGTCACGGCCCAGGCCTTGGTGATCTGCCGGGTCACATCCAGGTCGGTGATGAACTTGGTGCCGGTGCGGTTCTCGTAATAGGTGACGTTGTTCACCGAGGTGTAATAGGACGACGGGCCGAAGACGTTCTCGCGCAGGTTCACCGTCCAGTCGTTCTTGCGCCACAGGGCGCCCAGATTGATGCGGAAAGCGGGCGACGAATCCTCGATGTAGCTGATCGCCGTCTTGTCGAGGAACTGCTGACCGTTGAGCTGACTCGGCGCGCCCTTCACCTTGGTGACCTTCACCTGGTTAATATTGGCACCCAGACTCCAGTCCACCCGGCCGAAGCTACCGTAGTCGTCGGCGTAGGTAAGCACCGCGTCGGCACCGGTGTTGCGGGTGTCGCCGGCGTTCGAGAAAACCACCACGCCGGTGGACGACAGGCCGGCCGGGATGCTGTTGCCGTTGGCGACGATGGCCGCATTGACCGCGTCGGCACGCACCGCGCCATTGAGGATGCCGTACAGCGTGCCGCTCTGCAGGATGCGGTCCTTGATGTTGATCTGGTAGACGTCCAGCGTGGCGGTCACCTTGGGCGCCGGCTTGGTGACGATGCCGATGCTGAAGTTGCGCGACTTCTCGGCCTTCAGCTCGTCGATGCCGAGCAGGCGCGCGGCGGCGGCCGAGGTCGGCAGGATCACCGAGGCGGTGGTCGGCGACACCGAGGTGGCCGAATAGCTCTGCTCGGCCAGCGTCGGCGCGCGGAAGCCATTGCTGACCGTACCGCGCACCGCGAAGCTCGGCGCCACATCGTAGCGGCCAGTCAGCTTGCCGACGGTGGCGCTACCGAAGTCGCTGTAACGCTCGGTGCGCAGCGCGGCGTCGAGCTTCAGCTTGTCGATCGGCGAACCGGCCACGTCCACGTACAGCGCATTGCTGCGCCGCTTGTGGTTGCCGGCGTCGGACGCGGTGTAGCCAGGGAAGGCCGCCGCGCCGCCGCGATAGATGGAGGCCGGCTCGCCGGCACCGATGGCGTATTCATCCACCCGGTGCTCGGCGCCGAAGGCCACGTTGAGCGGCGAGGCCCAGCCCACGTTGAAGTCGCGGCTGAAATCCAGGTTGGTGGTGGTCTGGTTGGCCTTCAGATAGCCCTCGTAGAAGCGGCTCTGGGTGCTGCCGGTGTCCTTCCACAACTGCACGTTCAGCGAGTCGATATTGCCCACCGACGCGTAGTCGCGCCCGTAGGTGGTGGCCAGGTCGTAGCGCCAGCCGGCCAGCGCCTCGCCCTTCACGCCGACGGTGAAGGCGAAATCTTCTTCGTCGTGGACTTCGACCGGGCTGAAGCCGAGGGGATAGACGCCCGGCGCGGTGGAGGTGCCGCGGTAGTTCTGGATCGCCTCGGCGTGCTTGGCGCCATAGGTGGCGAAGCCGTACAGCTCAGTGCCGCCGGACAGGTCGATACCACCGTTGGCGGACAGGATGGTCTGGCGCACGGCCGCATCGCCGAAGGTCCGGTTCACGTAGGGATAGCCCGCCGCGTTCTTCACGTTGGCGTTGGCGGCGGTCAGGTAGGGCGGCACGAAGCGCGCGTCGAGATCGCTGCGGTCGCTGTGGCCGTGGTACTTGGTCTCGACACTGAGGTTCAGGAAGGCGTCCTCGTGGGGCTTGAGGCCGATGTTGGCGGACAGGTTGCCGCTGGTGCCGTCGCCGTCGTAGTACTGGCCGCCGCCGAAGCTGACGGTGCCGCCCTGGTCGTTGCGCTTGAGGATGATGTTGATGACGCCGGCAATGGCGTCGGAACCGTACTGGGCGGCGGCGCCGTCCTGCAGCACCTCGATGTGGTCGATGGCGGACAGCGGGATCAGGCTCAGGTCGGCCGACGCTCCGCCGGAGAAGGCCCCGCCGGTGACATTGACGTTGGAGGTGCCGTGGCGACGCTTGCCGTTGATGAGGATCAGCGTGTGGTTGGGATTGAGGCCGCGCAGGCGGGCGGCGGTGGTCAGCGCCGCGGCGTCGCCGCCCTTGGCGTCAGAGGTAAACGCCGGCACGTTCTGCGTGAGGGCCTGGAGCAGGTCGGGCTGGCCGCCGCGCTTCAGCGTGGCGGCATCGAGGATCTGGATCGGTGCCGGGCTGTCAGCGGCCTTCAGGCCGGCCTGGCGGGTGCCGGTGATGATGACGGTGTCGAAGGACTGGGCCGGATCGGCGGCCGGAGTCTGGGCCAGCGCGTAGCCGGATGACAAAAGGGTCAGCAGGGCGGTCGTGGGACGGAGGCTGGGGCTCATTGATTCCTCTTGGAGTGCTGACGGATATTCGGTCGGGAGTGACAAAAACGAGTCGAAATTATCCCTGGCAGGATTCCTGCATGGCATTGGAGGAACGGACAATCAACCTCAACATTGCGCCATTGCCTTACTCATATCCATATGAAAATAAAAGATAAAAACAAGCTTGTCGTGTCCGTCGCCTATGATCGGCTGGGCGCTTTCGAATTCGGCTGCGTCACCGAAATATTCGATCTGCAACGTCCCGAACTGGACGTGGATTGGTATCGCTTCGCGGTCTGCTCGGCCGAGGGTGGCACCCTGCGCGCCAGCGGCGGCATCCGTTTCGAAGCACCCAACGGGCTAGAGATCCTCGACCAGGCCCATACCATCATCATCCCCGGCTGGCGCGACCCGGACGAGCCGCCGCCCGACGCACTGCAGGACCGGCTGCGCGCCGCCTACACGCGCGGCACGCGCATCTGCTCGATCTGCTCGGGGGCTTTCGTGCTGGCCTGGTCGGGCCTCTTGGACGGCAAGCGGGCCACCACCCATTGGCGCTTCACGGACAAGATGAAGCGGCGCTTCCCGACAATCCAGGTCGAGGCCGACTCCCTGTATGTGGATGCCGGCCAGATCCTCACCTCGGCGGGCTCGGCGGCCGGACTGGACATGATGCTGTACCTGGTGGCGCGGGATTACGGCAGCCGCGTGGCCAACCGGGTCGCCCAACGCCTGATCGTGCCGCCGCACCGGGAAGGTGGGCAGGCCCAGTTCGTGTCGCGGCCGCTGCCGGCCGACGAGTCCGGCCGTCTGTCGCGCCTGATCGACTGGATCCGCCAGCACCTGGACCGCCCGCATACGGTGGCCTCGCTGGCCGACCGGGCGGCCATGAGCCCACGCACGCTGCAGCGCCAGTTCCGCGAATCCACCGGCCTGTCACCCTACGAATGGCTGCTGCAGGAAAGGGTGGCGCTGGCCAAGCAGCTGCTGGAAACGCCCCACGTGCCGATCGCGGCGATCTGCGAACGGGCCGGCTTCGGCTCGGAGGAATCTTTCCGCCACCACTTCCGGCGCGTCGCGCGGGTCAGCCCATCAAGCTACCGCCGCGCCTTCCTGCAAACCCAGGGCGATGGGGCGGAAGGCGCCGCCGCCTGAGATTCCTTCAAAGCCGCCCGCTGCTGCGGGCCGCGCAGCGCCGCCACAACGCTGCAGCCCGGCCCGCACGAGAAGCGGGCCCAGGCAGCAGCCGGGACCTCAGGAGCCCGGCGTGCAGTCCTTCATGCAGCGGGTGCCGACCACGTCCGGACGGTCGTCCACCTTGAAGCCGTCCCGATTGGGCATCACGATGCGCGGCAGGCTGGCCGCATCGAGGCGCCCGTCGGCCGGCAGCAGGCCGTTGAGATGCAGCACGTAGGCGCTCACCGCATACACCTCGTCCGGCGCCAGGGACTGGGGGCTGTCGAAGGGCATCGCCCGCCGCACGTAGTCGAACAGGGTGGTGGCGTAGGGCCAGAAGCTGCCGACCGTGCGCACCGGCGTCTTGGTGGCGAGGCTGCCCTGCCCGCCGGCCAGGCGGTCGGCAATGCCGTTCTGGCCGCCAGCGCCATGGCAGGCGATGCAGCGGGTCTCGTAGATGCGCTGGCCGGCGGCCACCGTCCCGCTGCCGGGCGGCAGGCCGCGGCCGTCCGCGTCGATGTCGATATCCCAGGCCGCCAGCTGGGCGGCGTTCACCGGCGTGCCGACGCCGAGAGGCTGACCGCTTCCCGCGGGCAAGCTGTGGCAGGCGGACAGCACGGCCGACAACGCCAGCGCACCAAGCAGCGCCACCAGCGGTTTGCGTTCAAACATGGACATTGTGCACCTCCCCACTCGGCAGCACCTGCCAGCTCTGAATGCCGTTGTAGTGGTAGGCGGACTCGGTGCCGCGAGCGGCGATCAGCTGGCTGCGGGTCGGCTGCACGTTGCCGTGGCTGTCCACCGCCCGACTCTGCAGCACCGCCGGGCCGCCGTCCCACTGCCAGGGCAGGCTGAAACGGGTCAGCGCGCGGTCGAGCACCGGCGTCTGCAGCACCGCCTCTTCCCAGTTGCGCCCGCCGTCGATGGACACGTCCACGCGGCGGATGCGCCCGTGGCCGGACCAGGCCAGGCCGGTGATCTGCTGGCGGCCGCGGCTCTTCAGGGTCTGCCCGCCGGACGGCCCGGTGATCACCGACTTCACGTCGAGCACGAAGGAGAACTGGCGCGACGTGCCGTCCGGCAGCAGGTCGGTGTACTTGGAGGTTTCCTGGCGGCTCTGCCACGGCTCAGTGCCGAGCTTGAGGCGGCGCAGCCACTTGACGCTGATATTGCCCTCCCAGCCCGGCAGCAGCAGGCGCAGCGGGTAGCCCTGCTCCGGGCGCAGCATCTCGCCGTTCTGGGCATAGACGATCAGCGCGTCGTCGAGGGCCTTGTCGAGGGGCACGCTGCGCGTCATCGCCGCCGCGTCGGCCCCTTCGGCGAGCAGCCATTTGGCCTCCGGCGCCACGCCGACCTCCTGCAGCAGCGTGCCAAGGGACACGCCGGTCCATTCGCAACAACTGAGCAGGCCATGCAGGGACTGCACGGTGAGCTTGCGCGCCGGACGCCATTCGCTGCCGCTGTTGCCGGCGCATTCGAGGAAATGCACGCGGGACACCGCCGGGAAACGCAGCAGATCGTTGAGGCTGAAGGACAGCGGCCGCTGCACCAGGCCGTGGATCACCAGCCGGTGCTGCTCCGGGTCGATGTCCGGGATACCGGCGTGGTGGCGCTCGAAGACCAGCCCGTTGGGGGTGATGGTGCCGAAGATGTCGGCCAGCGGCGTCAGGCTCGACGCCGCGGTGGGGAAGGTCGGCTGGGCGCCCTCGCGGACGCGGCGGATCACCCGCCCCTCGAAGCCCGACGGCTGGCCGTAGGGATTGGCCGCCGGCCGCCCCTGGCTGCGCGTCCACGCCGGCACCGGCAGGGCTTCGCCGGCGGCGCGGGCGGAGCCGGCCAGCGTGGCGGCGACGGCCCCACCGGCCAGCGCCGCACTACCCTGCAGGAAACGGCGGCGGCCAGGCGGCTTGGCACTCTTGTCGGCAACCAGGTCAGCACCGGCGTCGAGGCCGGGCGGCGGCAGATAGGGGGGCATGGAACCTCGCGGGAGAGTCGTCGGAAGAAAGGCTTACACGCAGTCGTCGGTGGCCAGCGGAGCCTTGCCGGCCCGCGTCGGGGCCATCGCCACCAGCTCGCCGGCCTGGAAGCACCACAGGCTGCCGGCCGGCATCGGCACCCAGTGCTCGTTGGCGGTGAGCGGCACGGTGGCGACGATGACGGTACGGCTCGCCGGATCGAGGCGGTCGCCGAGGTTGACGCTGAGATCGGCATCCACCAGCTGCACGTCGCCAAAGGGCGCCTGGCGCGTCACGTGGCTGAGGCGCGTGGAGCTGTGGGCGAACAGCAGCTCACCGTCGGACAGCAGGAAGTTGATGACGCCGAAGCGGGTCAGCGCGATGGCCACCCCGCGCAGCCATTCGAAGAGCGCCAGACGCTCCGGCGGGCTGTCGCCGAAGCGGCGCTGCAGGCCTTCCATCAGCCAGCAGAAGGCGAGTTCGCTGTCGGTGGTGCCGGCCGGCCGGAAGCGGCCCTCGATCACTGGCGCGAAGTCGAGCAGCGTGCCGTTGTGGGCGAACACCCACTGCCGGCCCCACTGCTCCCGCGAGAAGGGATGGGTGTTCTCCAGGCGGACCGCGCCGATAGTGGCCTTGCGGATGTGGGCGATGACGGTGGTGGCGTGCAGCGGATGATCCGCCACCAGCGCCGCCAGCCGCGACGAGCAGGCCGGCTGCGGATCATGCAGCACGCGCACGCCGCCCTCCTCGAAGAAGGCGATGCCCCAGCCGTCGGCGTGCTTGTCCGTCTCCCCGCCGCGGGCCCGGAAGCCGGTGAAGGAGAAGCAGATGTCGGTGGGCAGGTTGCTGTTGAGGCCAAGCAGTTGGCACATGGGATCGTTTCCGGCGCGGCCTGGCGTTCAGGATGCGTCCCGGCGCGGGCGCAGGCCCGTTCGACCAGGCCCGGCACGCCGCGTGGCGGCGAGACGGCGGAACGGAAAGCAGCGGACGCGAGACATCATGGACGGAGACCTGATCTTGTTCTGGCTGACGGGATACAGCCCGTCGTCAGCGCAAAATCCACGCCAGGGCGCATCGCCCTGCCCCACCGCCCGAGGCTATTCCCCGCCCCGCCCCGCGCGGTGCGGCGGACGGCACCCTCACAGCCTCCGCGCCGCACGGCCAGCCAGCCCAAAGGCGCACCGCCGGATGCTGCAATCGGGGCAGCCCGGCCGGCAGCGCTGCTGGAATCGGCACAGCCGCATCCACCCTTGCCGGCCCGCCGGCCGGCAACTAGGCTGAGAGTCCGGCCATTCCCCGCCCCGGCGGGCGGCCTCTTGCGGAGCGCACATCATGGGCGAACCCAGCACCCACCCCGTCATGCTCGATGACGACACCAAACGACGCCTGGCGGAACGGCAGGCCACCTGCCCCTTCGTCGGCAGCCTCGTCGCAGAGGGCGTCCTGCCCGTATGCAACGGGGCGGATGCCCCGTTGGCACGCCTGGAGGATCTGCGCATCCTTGGCAACAGCGGCGGCGGCAACCTGGGCGACCTGCTGGTGCTGTTCGCCGCCGGCAACCATGCCAGCATGGACGACGGCAGCGGGCACATTGGCCGGCCGGTGCCCGCCGGGCTGTTCTTCCTGGGCTTCCCCGGCTCCCAGGGCGCCCATCCGGGCCACAGCGGTATCCTGATGGGCGATCCGGCCACGCCCGGCTCGGGCCGCTTCGATCCCGACGCCTTTGTACGCCTCGCTGCCCTGGCCCGGGACGGCTGGATCCGCCGCACGGACGTGGGACACTTCATCGCCACCAACCTGATGCGAGACCCGGCCGCCAAGGTGCTCGGCAGCCACGTGGCCCGGCTGCTCGCCTCAGACCTGCTGGATCTCGCGGAAAGTGCCGGCAGCCGGCTGTGGCACACGCTGTTCGGCGGCGCCGACGATCAGGATGCCGCCCATCGGCGGATGGAAGAGAAGCTGACCCGCCTGCTCGGCGAGGACAACCTGGTCGGCGCGGCGGGCGAGTTCGGCCTGCTCTTTGCCTTCCTGGCCAACCAGCCCGGCCGCCGGGAGATCGACGGCGACCCGGCCGTGGACCTGGACGACCTCGTCGCGATGTTCCGGGACAAACACCTGCCGGACGGCTGGCGGAACTGGAAGAAGACCCGCGGAGACTGGGTGGTCCACACCACCGCGCTGCTGCTCACCGCCGCCCGCGAGTACCTCAGCCTGCGACGCGCCCAACGGCCGACCGGCTGACGGCCGCGGAGCACTTGGCTAAGCCGGCGCCTGCCGGACACGGATCGTGAACCAGAACGTGCTGCCGCGGCCTTCCTCGCTCGAACAGCCGGCGCTGCCGCCCATCGCCTCGGCGAGCTTCTTCACCGTGACGAGGCCGATACCCGTGCCGCCAAAGCGCCGCGTCGGCGAGTTGTCCACCTGCTCGAAAATGCTGAACAGCCGCGGCGCGGCCTCTGCCGGAATTCCGATCCCCGTATCCCGCACTTCGAAACGCAGCGTGAGTTCGGCCGCCTCACCCACAGCGTCGCCGGCTTCCACCTCCCGCATGGCAACGACGCAGACCGAGCCCTTCTCGGTGAAGGTGATGGCATTGCCGAGATAGCACTGCAGCGCGAGACGCAGGTTTGCCGCGTCACCGATCACCGTGAGACCGCGCAGGGCATCCGTGTCCGCGATGAGCTGCAGTTGCTTGGCCACCACCCGCCCCTGGCTGTCCGCGACGACCTCCTCCACCACGGAGCGGGCATCGAACGGCTCCTCTCGCAGCACAATGGTCCGCGCCTCCAGCTCGGTCACCTTGAGAATCCCATCCACCAGATCGATGAGCCGCTTGTGGATGGGCACCATCTTGTCTGCCAAGCTCTTCTGCTTGTCCGACAGCTCAGTGCGTTGCAGCAGATGGATCATCGCCGACAGCTGATGCAGCGGCGTGCGCAGCTCATGGGACATGTTACCGAGGAAATGGGTCTTGGCGACGCTGGCTGCCTCGGCCGCCAGCTGAGCCTTGCGGAGCGCCTGGGTACGCTCGGCGACGAGCTCCTCCAGGTTGTCGTTGTACAACCGCAGGGCCACTTCCTTGGCGCGCAGGGCCAGTTGCACGTCCACCCGCGCGCGCACGACATCCGGGTTGATCGGTTTGTGGATGAAGTCCATCGCGCCGGCGGCGAGGGCCGCGGATTCGCTGGCCGAGTCGTTCATCGCCGTCACGAAGATGACCGGGATGTCGCGGGTGGCCGGATCGCCCTTCAGATGACGCAGGACTTCGTAGCCGTCCATGCCGGGCATCTGCACATCGAGGAGGATCAGCTCGGGCCGGTTATGGCGGATGAACTCCAGCGCCTGTTCGCCGGACAGCGCGAAGCTGACCTTGCAGCGGTCGGACAGGATGTGGGCCAGCACCTGCACATTGCTCGGCGCGTCATCGACGATCAGGATCAGCGGCTTGGTGCTCATTTCGGCAGGTCTTTCTCCCAGGTCCCCTAAGGCTCAAGCAACTGGCGGGAGCCCTTGAAGTCCAGCTCCGTCATGCAGACGGCCAGTTCGTTAAACAGTGTACCGCCGATTCGGGCATGCAATGTCGGCGCGTCGAAGCACTGCCCAGCCTCGAGATCCTGTTCGTAGAGCAAGGGGCGCACAGCCTGTCGATCTGCTGGCCACCTTGCGCTCCGTGATGTCCTCGACCCATTCACAGGTGGCACCTTCCCCCGGGCGCTGCTCCTGCGGGCCGAAATACAGCGCCTACAGACCGACTTGGCAACCGGCTCCGGAAACAGCGAACGGAAGCATGGGAAACGGACCCGATCGGATCGGAGTCCGGCCTGCAGCTCGACGACGCTGGTGGACGGCAGCATCTACTCCAACCGCAACGACGACGGCCGCGCCGAGCGCTTCTTTCCGAAGGGCCTCCGCCTGCTCGCGCTGCGCCACTCCGTCGGACTCAACGGCCGCCATCCCTTCCGCGCCTGCCTGTCCTGCGGGCATCTGTGGAGCGCGCTGGATGCGGAGGCGCTCCGCGAGTTGATGGAGGCGAATGGCGTGAAGGGGCGTGAGCCAGCACGTCATCAGAAACAGGAAACCCTACGCAGCCAGCAACGACGCTAGGCCGCCTGTTCATCCTCCCGCGTGTCGCCTTCCCTTATCAGTTTTCCCAGGCGCCGCACGGCATCTTCGATCTCCGGAGTATGGGGGTTGCCGCAGTTGAGGCGCAGGCAGTTGCGGTACATACCGCTGGCGGAGAACAGCTCTCCGGGGACGAAGGCCACGCCCTCGGCCAGTGCCTTTGCATGAAGGGCGGTCGCATCCACATCCTCCGGCAGTTCCACCCACAGGACGAAACCACCCTGGGGTTGGGTAAGCCGGGTGCTGGCCGGGAAATGGCGGGTCACCGCCGCCCGCATGGCCTCGACCTGCTGCTCGTAGGCGCGGCGCAGGGTCCGCAGATGGCGGTCATACCCACCGGATTCCAGATACTCGCCCAGGACATGCTGGGTGATGGGGTTGGTGGCGCCGCTGGAGATGGTCTTCTGGAGCGCCACCTGGGACCGGTAGCGCCCCGCCGCCACAAAACCGATGCGCAGGGCCGGCGTCAGGCTCTTGGAAAAGGACGAGCACAGCATGACGTTGCCGGTCTGGTCGAAGGCCTTGATCGGCCAAGGCCGCTGCTGGCCGAAGAATAGGTCGCCGTAGAGGTCGTCCTCGATCACCGCCACACCCCGTTCCGCCGCCAGGCGGGCCAGGCGCCGCTTGTGCTCGTCCGGCATGATGCAGCCCAGGGGATTGCTGGCGTTGGGCACCAGCAGGCAGGCGGCGACCTTCCCCTGCCGGGTAGCCAGGTCGAAGGCCTCGATGGACAAGCCGGTGCGGGGATCGGTGGGGATCTCCAGCGCCTTCAGGCCCAGGCTCTCCAGCAGCTGCAGCATGAGGTAGTAGGCCGGCGACTCGACGGCCACCGTATCGCCGGGCTGGGTCGCCACCCGCAGGCAGAGCCCCAGGGCCTCGGTGCAGGAATTGGTGATGACGATCTCGGCGGCGTCCAGCGGGCCGCCCCAGGCCAGGGAGCGACGCACCAACTGGCGCACCAGGGCCGGCGCCTCCATGAAGGCATGGCTGCTACCGGCCAGCAGGTCCGGATGGCGGCGGGCGACCCCGCTGTAGAGCCGGTGCAGGGCCGCGATGGGCAGCAGCGACGGCGCCGGCAAGGCCGCCGCCAGGGGCGCCACCCCGGGCTGCATGCTGGCCTGGAGCACCTGCCACAGACGCTGGGTGACGTCCACCGCCACCGCCGAATCCGGGGTGGTACGAGCGCTGGGTTCGGAACAAGGCAGGCCCCGGTGGCGCACGAAAAAGCCCGATTGGGGACGGGCCTCCACCAGCCCCCGGTCCTCCAGCCGGCGCAAAGCCTGGACTACCGTGGAGACCGACAGCCGCTGCTCTTCGGAGAGACGCCGCACCGACGGCAGACGCTCCCCCGGACGCAGAGTACCGGTGGCAATGAGGCCTCCCAGTTCTTCGGCCAACTGTTCGTAACGCAGCATTTCCTTGCTCATGGAATATCCAACGGCACAGTTGATAAGCGCCAGCACCAGCACAGTTGCCGATGCAGGCATCTGTATCGGTGTCAATTTAACCGTTTTGTAGCTGTATCGCCACGATGCGCGCGCCTAGACTTTTCCGAAAGAAAGCCGGGGAAACGAGCCATGCGTCTAAACCTAGAAAACACCGAACTGCTGCTTCAGGAAAACCAACCCCTGAGGCTGATCAAGGGCAAGGGCGCCGTGGTCCGCTGCCTGACCGGCACCGCCTGGCTGACGGTAGCCGGAGAAGCCACGGACTGCGTCCTGGAACCCGGCCAGGAGCGCCGGCTGGAAAACGACGGCCTGGCCCTCATCGAACCCATGGGCAAGCAGGCGACCATACGCCTTCAGTTGGAGGCATTCAGCCTGGCTGGCTTGATCGACCGCGCCATCAAGAACCTGGCCTGGCCGGCCCTCTCCTTGTTGCCGAATACCGGCATGGCCACGGTTCGGCCTGAAGGTTGCGGGTTCCGTGGGCGTAAGAGGCGGCCCACGCTGCGAGGGATTGCCGCGATAAAGCCCTTGGGCGGGCGGTCGGACTGACGGAAAGCATGCGTTGATGGCCCTACATGTAACCGAAGTCCAGCCACCGCATCAGGCCGAGAAAGAGCCCGTCGGATCAGCGGCTGGACCTCGGCCGAAGCCGACTTTCACAATGTGATGGACCGTAGCTGTTTTACACAAGATTTCTAGACATTCCCTCCGACCGAAATGGAGCGTCATTCGTCTTCGGGTACATCTTTCTGGAACCGTCGTCGATAGTCGCTAGGACTGACGCCGAGGCGACGCAGAAAGGCACGGCGCAAATTATTCATGTCGCCGAAACCGCAATTGTCAGCCACCCGCTTCAATGGCAACGCACTATCCTCCAGCATGCGCCTAGCCGCTTCGATCCGTGCTCCCTCGACGAACGCTGCCGGTGTGGTTTGTGTTTCCTTTTTGAAGATACGCGAGAAATTGCGGGGGCTCATATTGGCGAGCAGCGCCAGTCGCTCAAGCGATAGTTCATCCCCAAGATGGTCGACGACCCAGACCTGAATGTCTCGAATGAGCGAACGTTCCGACATCTGCGCCGAAAGATGGGTGCTGAATTGCGACTGCCCGCCTGGCCGCTTGAAGAACATCACTAACTCGCGCGCTACCCGCAGCGCCAGCTCACGCCCGAGGTCCTCCTCTACCAGCGCGAGCGCCAGATCCATGCCAGCCGTCACCCCGGCTGAGGTGTACAGGCTGCCATCCTTCACGTAGATGGAGTCGGGCACCACCTCAATACAGGGATAGTTCGTGGCCAACTGAGCTGTTGAGTTCCAATGCGTGGTTGCCTTGTGGCCGTCTAGTAGCCCCGCTGTCGCAAGCGCAAACGTCCCGGTACAGACCGAACCCAACCTACGCACCTTCCTGGCCTGCTGCTGCAACCACTGAACGGCGTGCGGGTGTTCGGCCAAGGCACAATCGATCTCGGGACTGCCCGCTACCAGGAGAGTATCGATGGGCGCCTGTTCCTCACTGATGGTACTGCCAGGCAGAAGTTGTACCCCGCTGGAGCCGCTCACCGGCCCGGGTGCCAACGCCACGATGTCGAGCTGATATACCGGCCGCCCCAATAGCCTTTGAGCCTCATGAAATACGTCAAGTGGTCCGATTACGTCGAGTAATTGCACTCCGGGAAAAACCAAAATAACGATACGCATGAGAGATCCTGTTTCCATCGGCGGCACGTTGCACCTGACCATATAGCACGCGCACTTGGCTTGAATTGCTGTCTTTTGTCACTTTAAGACAAACATAAGTGTCCATACAATCGGTCCACGGGGATAGGCCGTTCCAGTCGTTCGTACAGAGTCAATCAATGGAGGAGGAATAATCCGTGAATACCTTAGTAGAAACGCTGAATGAAACGAAACCGTTGTCGGTCAAGCATGTGCCGATCAATCTGTTTGCTTCGGTCATGGGACTGGCTGGCCTTTCGCTTGCCTGGCGTTTGGCGCATAAAGCGTTTGGCAGTGACGCCATGATCGGCGACGCCATCGGTTTACTGGCGGTGGTGGCTTTCATGCTTATCGGACTGTCTTATCTGGCGAAGTGGATCAAGTACCCGGACGCGGTAGCCAGCGAATTCATCCATCCAATCAGCGGCAACTTCTTCGGAACCTTCAATATTGCCTTGTTGATGCTGTCCGCGGTTCTGTCGCCGTTTAACACGACTTTGGGGCAGATCGTATGGATTGCCGGCACCATGACTACGCTGATGCTTGGCTATATCGTGATGTCACGTCTCTTGTCGGTAAAACAGGATCCGGCCCACGCTGCGCCCGTGTGGTTGATCCCTGGTGTGGCGGCACTCGACGTCACGGTAGCCGGTGGCTCCATGCCGTTTACCTGGGCGCCAGAAATCAATCTGTTTGCCACAGCAGTCGGCACTGTGCTGGCGCTCGCCTTTTTCACGCTGATCATGTCACGCTTGATACACCATGATCCGCTGCCCGTACCACTGCGTCCCTCCTTACTCATTCTGACTGCGCCATTTGAGGTGGGATTTCTCGCTTATACCAATCTGGTTGGCCACGTTGACATGTTTGCTGCGCTGCTGTTCTATTTCGGTCTGGCTCTATTCGTCGTGCTGTTCTTCAAGGTGTTTCGACGCTCGACCACGTTCGGTCTGTCATGGTGGGCCTCCAGCTTCCCGATGGCAGCTCTCGGCAACGCGGCCCTGAAATATGCTCTGGCCAAGGGCAGTTGGCCGACCATGCTCATTGCCGCCCTGGTACTGGCACTGATCAGCGTTGCTATCGGTGCGATCTTGTTGCGGACACTGCATCACTTGTTCACCGGACGCTTGTTCCGAGGTTGAGAAATCGTACGGCAAACAGATCTATCACCGTCCGCTTCGGCCGATTACCGGCCCTTATCCCCCAGCACAAAATCAGCCAGCACGCCGCCATTCACCTGGACTTGTGGTATTCGGAAACCAGCAGCCGTGCTTTGAGCAGCATGATGTCCTTCAGCATGCGTATTTTCCGGCCATGCTCCTGGTGCGCGAGATCATAGATCTGCTTCTTGAGCGTTTCATCGCACTGCTCCGGCAAGCTCAAGGACCATTGGGTGAAATAGGTGTCGTAGCTGTCGATCGTCTTGATCAGCTCGAAGCGCAGCTTTTCCCGGTTCTTTGCCGGGATGGGGGCCAGTATTTCCTCAATATCGGCATCGTAGTCGTGATTGCGCGGGTTATTCGGAATGGGAAATTCGATGATCTGGGTCATGGCTGCATTCACCTGTTGATCGTTTCGAGCAAGGCCGAGCGTGCTTTCGTGATGCGTACGAATTGTTCGTGGCTGCCGCCAGCGTCGGGATGGGCTTTCTGGGCGAGCTTTCTGAAGGCGGCATTGACCTGGCCGCGGTCGAGTTTTCCGTCGGCCGGCAGGTTCAGTGCCTCGCGGTGTTTCCGCTCGTCCCCGGGTTGGCGCATGCCGTGATGGCGGCTCTGCCGGCCGGAGAGGCGCGCGAACTCTTCGTCCATGCGCTGCTGGGCGGCGCGGCGCAGGTGGATCGATTCCTCGCGCAATTCCGCCTGGTCTTCCTGCCAGCGCTGGCGCGACATGACGATGCAGGCCGCAAAAGCGATCCGGCCGTGGGTCTCGAGTTCATCGAGGCTGAACGGCCCGACCATGTCGAAGGGATCGTCCAGCCATGCCTGGCGGCCATTGCTGCCTGGCGCGACGCGGCCGAGTGTGGCGGTGGTGACGAGGCCGAGCCCCCCGTTCCAGATGACCCATTCCTCGTCTCCGGCGGCGGAATACGTGTCAGGCATGCCTTGCCTCCGGGGCCTTGCCCGCGTGATCCGGGCAGGGGCGCGCGCCGCCGTGAGGGTGGCGTCTGTCCGATGGGCGGCAGGAGATGGCCGGGTATGTGGCTTGAATTGAAGGAAACACGACAAAAATCGCCCGTTTGAACGCTGTTTCCAACGGGGTTGCAAATAGCGCACCAAGCACAGCCTGCGCCGGCGGGCTTACACGGCGGACTCGATCTGATCGCGTATCCGCCGGTGGAATTCGGCCGGCGGAAGCGGGAGATTCCGTGGCGCCACAAATTCATTCCTCCATATGAAAAAAAGGATTTGTCATGTGACAAACCCTTTTTTTCATATGGCAAACATCTTTTTTCACACCACAGGAAAATTCCGTGGAGCGACGGAATCATTTTTTTCACGTCACCATAGGCCCTGGTCGCATGGAAAAAAGCGCCGGTGGCGTGGCCGAATCAATCGAGCACACGAAAAAAAACTATTTTCACAGGACAAAAAGATTCTTCCCTATCAGGATTCCAACCCTTTGCGGGACGCAGCCGCCACCTTGGCTCGCGCCGCGTGCAGTTTCCGGTAGCTGTCGATCAGGCGCTGGTGCCGGTCGAGCCCTTCCAGTTTCATGCTCGTCGGCGCCAGACCGTGGAAGCGCACGCTGCCGTCCACCGAGCCCATCGCCGCGTCCATGCGCGGGTTGCCAAACATGCGGCGGAAATTGGCCTCGTAATCGTCCAGCTCCAGCTCGTCGTCCAGCACCACCTCCAGCACCACGTTCAGGGCCTGGTAGAACAAGCCGCGCTCGACCGTATTCTCGTTGTATTGCAGGAAGGCCTCCACCAACTCCTTCGCCGCTTCGAATTGCTTCAGGGCGAGATTGATCAGCAGCTTCAATTCCAGAATGGTCAACTGGCCCCATTCCGTATTCTCGTCGAACTCGATGCCGATCAAGGTGATGATGTCGGTGTAATCGTCGAGCTGGCTGTCCTCCAGCCGGTCGAGCAGCGCCTGCAGGCGGACATTGTCGAGGCGATGCAGATTCAGGATGTCCTCGCGGAACAGCAGTGCCTTGTTGGTGTTGTCCCAGACCAGATCTTCCACCGGATAGACTTCCGAATAATCCGGCACCAGGATGCGACAGGCGGTTGCGCCGAGTTGGTCATAGACCGCCATGTACACTTCCTTGCCCATCTCCTCGAGAATGCCGAACAGGGTTGCGGCCTCCATGGCATTGGAGTTTTCGCCATGGCCGGAAAAATCCCACTCGACAAATTCGTAATCGGCCTTGGCGCTGAAAAAGCGCCACGACACCACGCCGCTGGAATCGATGAAGTGCTCGACGAAATTATTCGGCTCGGTGACGGCATTGCTTTCGAAAGTCGGCCGCGGCAAATCGTTGAGGCCCTCGAAACTGCGCCCCTGCAGCAATTCGGTCAGGCTGCGCTCCAGCGCAACCTCGAAACTCGGGTGTGCACCGAAGGACGCAAATACGCCACCGGTACGCGGGTTCATCAACGTGACGCACATCACCGGGAATTCACCGCCCAACGACGCATCCTTCACCAGCACCGGGAAACCCTGATCTTCCAGACCCTTGATGCCAGCCACGATGCCCGGGTATTTCGCCAGCACGCCCTGCGGCACATCGGGCAGTGCGATCTCACCTTCCAGGATTTCCCGTTTGACCGCCCGCTCGAAGATTTCTGACAGGCATTGCACCTGGGCTTCGGCCAGCGTATTGCCGGCGCTCATGCCATTGCTGAGGAACAGGTTATCGATCAGGTTGGTCGGGAAATACACCACCTCGCCGTCCGACTGGCGCACATAGGGCAGCGCACAGATGCCACGCTGCACATTGCCGGAGTTGGTGTCGTAGAGGTGCGACGCGCGCAGCTCGCCGTCCGGGTTGTAAATCTCAAGGCAGTAATCGTCGAGCAGGCCCTCGGGTAACGCGTCCTTCTTGCCCGGCTTGAACCAGCGCTCGTCCGGGTAATGCACGAAATCCGCATTGGCGATGTCTTCGCCCCAGAACTGGTCGTTGTAGAAATGATTGCAATTGAGGCGTTCGATATATTCGCCCAGCGCCGATGCCAAAGCACTTTCCTTGGTCGCGCCCTTGCCATTGGTGAAACACATCGGCGAATGGGCGTCGCGGATATGCAGCGACCACACATTGGGGACCAGATTGCGCCACGAGGCGATTTCGATCTTGATGCCCAGGCCCGCCAGAAAGCCCGACATATTGGCGATGGTCTGCTCCAGCGGCAGATCCTTGCCCAGAATATAGGTGCTGGCCTGCGAATCCGGTTTCAGCGTCAGCAAGGCCTGCGCGTCGGCATCCAGATTCTCCACTTCCTCGATGACGAACTCCGGCCCGGTCTGCACCACCTTCTTGACCGTACAGCGGTCGATGGAGCGCAGGATGCCCAAACGGTCCTTGGCGGAAATATCCGCCGGCAGTTCGACCTGGATCTTGAAGATCTGCTGATAACGGTTTTCGGGATCGACGATGTTGTTCTGCGACAGGCGGATGTTCTCGGTGGGAATGTTGCGGGTTTCGCAGTACAGCTTCACGAAATAGGCCGCACACAAGGCCGAGGACGCCAGAAAGTAATCGAACGGCCCCGGCGCCGAGCCATCGCCCTTATAGCGGATGGGCTGGTCGGCGATTACCGTGAAGTCATCGAACTTGGCCTCGAGACGAAGCTTGTCGAGAAAATTGACCTTGATTTCCATGGGGGAATTCCGAGATGGCGTTCAAAACGAATGGCCGCCATTATCGCGGTTTTCCCGGTGGGAAACCCGTGTGGTCGAGATTGGCCTGGATCTCCAGCAGCAGGGCGTCGAATGCATCGGCCAGTTGCCCGGCCAGTTGCCGGCACTCGGGGCTGGCCTCTCTGGCGGCGCGCTCCAGGCACATCGCCAGTTCCTGGCAGGAGGTGGCGGACAGATTGCCGCTGACCCCGCTCAGGCAGTGGGCAGTGAACTGGAGTTCGGCAAAGTTCGCCTCGGCGCCCAACCGCCGTAGCGCGGCCGGCATCCCGCCAAAATCGTCCACCGCCCGGCGCAACAGCTTGTCAATCAGAGCTGGTCGGCCGGCGAAGCGCTGCCGCAGAGCGGTCCAGTCGAGCACGCCTGCACCGGCAGGGCCCGAGAGACCGGCCTGCGCCACCGCCAGCTCCCCGGCCAGGCCGCCCTGCGGCGGGGCCGTGCGCGGGTCGATCAGACGGAAATCGACAACCTGCCGGATCGCCGCCACCAGGCGGTCCGGCTCGATCGGCTTGGCCACATGAGCCACCATACCCGCCGCCAGACAGCGCTCCTGCTCCCGCTGCACCACGTGGGCGGTCAGGCCAATCACCGGCAGGCCGGGGGCCAGCGCTCGGACCATGCGGGTCGCCTCGTAGCCATCCATCTCCGGCATCTGGATGTCCATCAACACCACGTCGTAAGCGTCGGGCTGCTGCTTGATGCATTCGACGGCCTGTCGGCCGTTCTCGGCAAAGCGGCAATACGCACCTTCATGCAGCAGCAGATCCTCAAGCACCACGCGGTTGAGCTCGACGTCCTCGGCAGCCAGCACCCGCAGGCCTGCCAGCCGCTTCGCTGCGGGCAAGGCCTGATCCGGGCAGTCGGAGCAGGATGCAGGCGCCGCGGCCTCGACCAGGGGCAGACGCAGGCTGAAGCAACTGCCCTGCCCAACCGTGCTGTGCACCTCGATTCCACCGCCCATCAGGCACGCCAGACGCATCGAAATCGCCAGCCCCAGCCCCGTTCCGCCAAAGTTGCGGGTGGTCTGGTTGTTGGCCTGCTCAAAAGGCAGAAAGATGCGCTCAAGCTCCTCTGAGCTCATACCGATGCCTTCATCGGCAACCTCGAACAACAAGTCGCCCCCCTCGACCCGCACCGCCAGTGACACACGCCCCCGGGCGGTGAACTTGACCGCATTGGAAAGCAGGTTCACCAGGATCTGCCGTATCCGCAGCGCATCCCCCTGAATCCAGGCGGGCAGGTTCTGTGCGGCATCGAGGGCCAGATGGAGCCCCTTTTCCTGGCAACGGGGCCGCACGAGTTCGGCCGTCTCGGCGATCAGGGCGGACAGGCAGATCGGCGCCGCGTCGATGTCGAGCTTGCCGGCCTCGATGCGCGAGAAATCCAGAATATCGTTGAGCACGCCCAGCAGATGCTCCCCCGCCGTCAGGATGCGCTTGAAATGATCCCGCCCACGCGCCTCCTGGCTGTCCCGCGCCCCGATGCGGGCCAGCCCGAGCACGGCATTCATCGGCGTCCGGATCTCGTGACTCATGTTGGCCAGGAAGACGCCTTTGGCTTCCGAAGCCGCCTCCGCCAGCTTGCGTGCCCGCTCCGACTCGTCCATTGCATCGGCCAGCCGGTCCGACAAGGCATTGATGTCGGCAACCAACTGGCCCAGTTCGGTGCCCGTATGCCCCTGTGGAACCGAGAGGTGTTTTCTGTCCCCGGGCGTCCTGCGTTTCAGTTCCGACGAAATCTTGAGCATCGGGCGAATGAAGAAATGCCCGAAAGCCACCACGATGACCAGCAAGACGAATAGCAATTGCAGCGCCAGCTGCTGCAGTGCCAGGCGGATATCGGAGTCACGCAGTGCGGCAACGACCTGCCCATCCGCCTGCAAGGTGATTTCACCGATCGTTTTGTCCCTGCTGAAGGGCGATCCGATGCGCCGGGTAATGGGTTTGACACGACTGGCCGCTGAGCGGCGACTGCCCCCCCGCTCGAGTTGCGCCAGGACCTCGGCATCGCTGCGGATGACCACGCCGAGCACTTCCGGATTGCTCATCAAGCCCAGGGCAACTTCCTTGGCCAATTCACGGTCCTGCACGTAGCACACCACTTTCAGCGCGCTTTCCACTGTCCCCAGCAGACTTTCGAGGCGGGCCTCGATGGTGCTGGTCGCCCGCTCACCGGTCACATGGGCGGTATAGGCCATCGAGACGATGGCGGCGACGAGGAAGGCGACGACCGTCACGCCCGCAGCATGCGCGGCAATGCCACGGTTCCTGAAACCGGACATCACAGGTTGCGACGCATCCTGTTCCACTATGTCGGGAGCACTCATGGATTCCCCAGGGGCAGAACGATCCGTACCCGCTCATCGACCTGCCGGCGTTCAACATAGCCGATCGCACCCTCGACCGTCGCCACGGCCTTGATCATTTCCTGTACGGAGGAGCTCACTTCGGGCGGCTTCGCCTTGCCGGAGAAATAGAGGCGCGCCCAATAGGCGCTTATTTCCGCCGGATTCTTGTCCACCAACTTACGGTAGAAAACCGTGCGCAGCTCATCACCAGCAGGAAGGTCATAAGGCCTGGCGAGGATGCCAGACGGCAGCTTGCGGTAGCGGCCGAGAAAGATGTTGATGACCTCGTCCTGCGTCAACGACTTGATACCACTGCCGGCCCCGACCACCACCACCACCTCCGCCAGCACGGACGTGGGTGCCAGCAGGGCCAGCAGCGCGAACAGGAGCGTACGCAGCTTCGCCATGATCGATCAGTAGGCAAAATCCAGTGCAGCACTGAATACATTCATATGCCCATCCCACTGGACATTCGGACCGCGGAACAGGAATGTCGAATTGGTGCTGCCACGAATGACGTCCGCCTGGAACTTCAAGGCCCAGTTTGGCCGGAAGTCCCAGCGTACCCCCAGTGTCGCCGTATGCTGATCCAGATGGGTTGCCGCGACGATCTGCTTCCCGAACGCATTCAACGCGGGGCCAAACGGACCAGCCGGGATTGTCGTGACCTTGCTCGGGGAGCTCCTCACCCAGGAATAGCCCATGTAGGGCGTGAGCACGCCCAGACGATAAGCGCCGAGCACAAAGGCCGCCCGGCTGTCCTCGTAGGATTCGGTTTGATGCTTGATGCGTCCGATCATCCCTTGAAGCTGCAGCGCACCTTTGTCGTAGACGAGGCCTACGGAGTCGAAACGGGAGCGGGTATTAACGGTACTGAGCTCGGGGAGCAGGCCGGTGATATCGACAGGCGCAATCTGCTTGAGCGGCGCCAGCGCCGGGATCGAGCCAATCCAGAGATTGGCCAGATAATTCAAGGGCAGCTCGGAAGCCGAGAATTTTGCCTCCATGTGAGTGGCCCTCAATTGCCATGGCCCCTTCAGATAATCCAGATAGCCGCCGAACAGCTGCGCCCCCCTGATGTCCCAAGTCACCGGGTCGTAAAATCCTGTTCTTTCCGGCGAGCGCCCTCCATATAGCTTTCCACGCAGCACCCCATCCCCAACGGCAGAGCTCACCATGACATCCGCACCATCGAAATAGGCGAAGACCAGGGAGCCATAGAAATCCGCCGGAGGACGAATGGCGATGTTCGAGTAACCGACCAGCCGCGAGTCGGCCAGCATATAGATTTCCGGCGCCAGTCGGCCGACACGGACCTGCAGGTCGGGAGAGAACTCGTGGCGCAGAAAGGCCCAGGACACTTCCGGCGTGTGGGTCCCCTCGGGGCGGTAGCGGCTGATCACCTGCAGAACGCCTTCGGTCTGCGGCCCGAGGTGCGCATTCATCTGCAGGCCCACCACGGAATCATTGCGGGTGGTCCAGTGCTTCGTCACCCCGCGCGGCTGGGACAGATCGCGCACGAACTCGGCATCGTTGCTGTCCGAGCGCGCGATCCCCAGGGTGCCAAAGCCTTTGAACTCCACGGCCGAAGCCACGGCCTGGAAGGCTGAGTCCTGAGCGTGAGCATGGAGAGATGGCACGATACCTGCCATCACGGCTATGAGCCTGGCTAGCGCACGACGCATGATGAACGACCAAGCCACCATAAAAGGGCACCGGATGAAGCAGGAGGAACAGACGCTCACTGCGAGCTACCGCCTCTTTCAATGACTTTATCTTAGCCAGACTGAGCTTGCCCGGACAACGCAAGCCGATTCATTTCACGTAATCACCCAAAATTTAACAGTCTGAACGGTGACGCCTACTTCACGCCCGCCTCACCCCTTGCCCTCGCCTGGAAACAGGCGAAAAAATCATTCAGAACAATTCACCAGCGGTAAAAAAATAAAAATATGGAACCTATAGCGGCTCTGCAAGGCCATTGCCTGACAATTCGGTGATGGCACAACAAATCATTTTCTGCATATGAAAAAAGGGATCCATCAGATGACAGATCCCCTTTTTCATATGGACGACTTCTCTTTTCACATCACGAAAACTACAGAAAATATGAAAAAGTGCGCTGACGATTCGACAAAACAGCTCGATGGAATGACGAAATCATTTCTCCATATGGGCGAATAATTTAATCATACCGCCGATGCTCTCTTGCATTTGAAAGATCGCCCCC
The DNA here is from genome assembly GCF_056724025.1 of Zoogloea sp. JDB1. NCBI lineage: Bacteria > Pseudomonadati > Pseudomonadota > Betaproteobacteria > Rhodocyclales > Zoogloeaceae > Zoogloea > Zoogloea sp. JDB1. Next base: position 1,558,694 of record NZ_CM161496.1, on the reverse strand, counting down.
CTCATATGAAGGAAACGTCTTTCATTGAGCAAAAGTTTCTCGCCATGTGAAGTGACTGGAACAAATAAAGTCAGTCGAGAGCACCGCTGTCAAGTCATTGACCCATAAGACGTTAAGCCGCGCCTTAAAGTCCGTCGGGCGTAGCCAGTTTGTCGTCTCAAGTTTCACACCGACAAACAAAGTCAGTCGGTGCTGCAAGGGCCAGTCCGACCAAACCAGCCGCCCGGTTCGGCATGGATCGCGCGGATGTGCTCGACGAGAGCAACGTTACACCCGATGATCACCAAATGTTCCGCAGGGGATGCCCATACCCAACATAAGCCGCAGAACAGTTGAACTTCAAGCGTTCTGGTCGTGCTGTCGAAATGCCTTCCAGAGCATCAGGTCGTAGCCAATCTTCAAAACCCCGCAAGCGACCAAAGGTGCTGCAAGCCAACCTGCTGCAAATAGAGCTCCACCTATCGTCGGGCTGATGGCAGAGGCCAGGCTGCGCGGAACAGCCGTAAAGCTTGCCGCCGCCGCACGCTCCCCGGGTGTCACCACCTCCATCACGAAGGCACTACGCACCGGCACATCCATCTGCGACAACAAAGCCCGCATGAACAGCAGGGCAAACGCCAGTTCGAGATTTGGTACAAAGGCCACCACGATGAGGCAGATGCTGGCCGGGATATGAGTGAACACCATGGTATTCACCAAGCCGATGCGTTCGGCTACCTTCGGCGCAATGAGCTGAGACACGGCGGACAACAGCCCAGCCCAGAAGAAAAAGCTACCGGCGGCCAGCAGGGAAAGGTCGAAGCGCTGAAAAAACCAAAGCGCCATCAAGGCATTGATGGCTAGGCCGCCCGCAAAAGAGTCCAGTGAAAACAGTAGTGCCAAGCGGACAACGGTGCCCTTCGATTCACCGAGCGGCTGCGGTGGCTGCGCCTCGACTTCATGTTCAGGCGCCGGCATCCTGCAATACAGCAACCAAACCACGCCACCAACCAGCCCATAGACCAGGAACATCCCCCGGAATGCCGCCAACTGTTCGATACCCAAGATCGCTACCAGCAGTTGCGGAACCCCAGATGCCAGCGCACCCAGCGCAGCAAACAGCGCACCCAGCAAGGAATAGCGCGCAAACACGACGGTTCGCGCGGCACCGTCGCTGGACTCAGCTAACCGAGCATGTTCGAGCGGCAGAAACACGCTGACATCCCCGGAGCTGGGATTCAGAGTGCCAATGAAAGCGACCAGGAGCAGCGGCCAGAACGCTGACAGGCTGGCGAAGGAAAGCCCGGTGCCGAGCATTAGCAGTGCAGCGCCCAGCAGCAGACGCCGGTGATGGAAATGATGGCCCCAGGCACCAACCGCCAGGGTGGCGAATGCCGACCCGAGCAAGGTTGCGGTGCTCAGGACGCCGACATCCAGTGTCCCGAAGCCAAGTGCCAGCAGGTAGGCCGGCAACAGAACCGCCACATAACCATCGGCAAACGCCCTCAGCGCCTTGCCCACCAGGAGGGGCAGGACTATGAGGTCAACGCCCTCCGGCAACAACAAACGACCAATCACTTGAGCCCCAGAAACCGGCCGACCTTCTTCAATGGCGTATCGCCGCACCACGCGTAGAGCGCATCGTAGATGACCATGCCGTGGGCCAACATCTCGTGGTCATCAGCGAAGTTCAGCGACAGGCCCTTGGAGATGGCCAGCAAGCCGGCTGCTTCCTTGGCCAACTCTGGTTGCCCGCAGTCGGCTCCGCGCACGATGAGCGCCAGTTTGTCGAGCGCCGAATCCTGGAGCGCGTACTTGGCCATGAAGGCATCGAAGCTGCACTGATCGCCATGGTGTCCCAGTTCGACGTTGGGCACATCGTAGGGAATCGCCCCGGTTTCGGCCGCAATTCGCAGCACGTCACCGGCGGGCACGTAGAGGAACTCCGGGTCTTCATCGACAAAGCGGCTGACCAGCCAGGGGCAGGCGATGCGGTCGATCTTGGGCCGTTCGCGGGTAATCCATTTCATCGGGGCACCTCGTACTGATGGAGGGTAAAGGCGTCAAGCTCCCAGAAAGCACTTCCTGGTCATCCAGGAACAAACGAATATCCTGTCCCTTTCGGAGAACCCGGTAGCACTCCTCAGGTTCCTTGGTTTGCATCCATTGCCAACAGAGCTCACTCGTGCTCACCCGCCAATGGCCTTTGGTAGGTTTGCCCATGTTCATGCCTCGTAATTCCCCACCCGCCATGAACTGGTTGGCAAAGTGAATACCGTCCCCGAAATCCTGGTTGGAGAAGGCATGCCTGATGGCATTGCCCCGCAGCCATACCCAGCCTGGGTCAGTGGCTGCAGCATTGATGGCTACAGCCAGGGCCACCACCATGAAGAGCCAATGGGTCGCTCGCATGTTGCGGCTCAGATGAACGTCTTCACCAGAAAGCCGATAACCGCGGAGCCGGCAATTACATGGATGACATCCGCCTTGAAGCGGAACAGCGCAATCGCGGCGCCCAACGCAATCAGTGCCGACACCCACTCGAATGCGCCGCCAAAACCCTTCGGCCACAGCACGTGGTAGCCGAAGAACAGGGCCAGGTTGAGGATGACGCCGACCACTGCCGCGGTGATGGCGGTCAGCGGTGCGGTGAACTTCAGGTCGTTGTGGGTCGTCTCGATGAAGGGGCCGCCCATCAGGATGAAGACGAAGGATGGCAGGAAGGTGAACCAAGTGACCAACGTGGCCGCTACAGCACCGGCCAGGAACAGGCTTTCCGGACCAAACACGGCCTTGACATAGCCGCCGACGAAGCCGACGAAGGTGACCACCATGATGAGCGGTCCCGGTGTGGTTTCGCCCAGCGCCAGACCGTCGATCATCTGGGTTGGCGTCAGCCAGCCATAGCCACCGACTGCGCCCTGATAAACATAGGGCAGTACGGCATACGCGCCACCGAAGGTCAGCAGTGCTGCCTTGGTGAAGAACCAGCCCATCTGCGTCAGGGTATGGTCCCAGCCGTAGCCGGCGGTCAATAGTCCCATCGGCACCAGCCACAGCAGGCCGCCCAACAGCGCGACCTTGACCATCTTGCTCCAGGCGAACAACGCGTGCTCCGGTGTCGGCGTGTCGTCGTCAATGAGGGCCCGGCCAAAGGACTTGTCCGCCTTGCCATGCCCGCCGCCAGCCTTGAACTTGTCCGGCGCGATGCGACCACCGAAGTAGCCGATGGCAGCCGCCACGGCGACGATGGCCGGGAACGGTACGTTGAGCGCGAAGATGGCAACGAAGGACGCCGCGGCAATCGCCCACAGCGCGTTGTTCTTCAGGGCGCGGGAGCCGATTCGGTGCGCCGCCTGGACGACGATGGCGGTCACCGCCGGCTTGATGCCATAGAAGAGGCCGGCCACCAGCGGCATCTCGCCGAAGGCGATGTACACCCAGGACAGACCAATGAGGATGAACAGCGACGGCAACACAAAGAGTGCACCAGCCACGATGCCTCCCCACGTCCGGTGCATCAACCAGCCGATGTAGGTGGCCAGCTGCTGCGCCTCCGGACCGGGAAGCACCATGCAGTAGTTGAGTGCGTGCAGGAAGCGCCGTTCCGAAATCCAGCGCCGGCGTTCCACCAGCTCCTGGTGCATGATGGCAATCTGCCCGGCTGGGCCACCAAAGCTGATGAAGCCGAGTTTCAGCCAGAACAGGAAGGCCTGCCAGAAGCTGACCTGGGCGGGTTGGTCCTCGTCGTGTGTTTCGGATTTTGCTTTTGCTGTCAGGGTCGTGTTCATGATTTCGGGCCTTTCTCAAAGGAGGCCATGAGCCCATCGAAGAGGTGAGCGGCCAGCCCGAGCAGCTGGTCGTCATCGCGGATGGTGTCGCGCAGGCCGGCCAGGGCGCTTTCGATGCCGGCCGCCTCAGGTGGCTGCACGCCACCGACATCGAGAAAGTGGACCAGGGCACCGAGGCGCAGCAACGCCGGATTTTCGAGGCCAAAGCTGGCGAGCAGGACCTCGAAACTCACGCGGGCGCCAACATGGGTGAAAGCGGCACCGTCGAAATCGAATCCCAGTGCATCCGCGGGACAATCGCCGGGCGACGGCAGCCACCGGATGGTGGCCTGCGGGTCGATGAAGCGGCGAATCAGCCAGGCGCTGGCCAGTCGGTCGACCCACGGGCGCTGGCGTGTCGCCCACAGACGGCCTTGGTAGTCCTGAATGTTCAAGCGGGTGATGGGGTGCTCGGCAGCATGCGGCTCGTCCGGAGACAGGGCCCAGGCCGCCCGTCGTTCGAGCTCTTGCAGGGCTTCATCGGCCTGCTTCTGGGCTTCGCCCGGGAAGAAGTCGATGGCCGCCAGGTTGACGAAGGTCTTGCGCAGCTTGCGGACTTGCTTCAGCGCGTCGTTCGCCGTATCCGGACTCAGTCCGTTTCGTGCGGCGGCAATATCTCCCAACAGCGCGGCAAAGTCGGCGCTGCGGTCGAACAAGGCGATGAAATTGCCGTCGCTGGGTTCTTCCATGCGAACAAGCAGTGCCGTTCCTTCTGCCGCACGGATATCCGTGGCAACGGTATCCAGCGTGCCGCGGCAATCCTCGCGTTCCGGCATCAGATAGACACCATCCCGCAAGACCGCAGCGCCTGACGCCTTGAGGTTGCGCCAGGCCCGCATGCGGGCGGTGGCGTTCTCGGTGGGCAGGCTGGTGATGAGTGCAATCCAGGTAGTCATGAATACACTCTACATCTAAGTAGATATTTCTACAAATTCGTTCTTAAGGTACACATAATGTTCGAGCGGTGAGTGCGTGCCACAATCTGCCCATTACTTTCGTCCCCACCTCCATGAGTTCTCGCTTTAGTCCGGGCGTTGTTGCCGCGCTCGTCGCGGCATTGCTGTTTGGTGTCAGCGCACCCATTGCCAAGTGGCTGCTTCAGGCTGCCAGCCCCTTGATGCTCGCCGGGCTGTTATATCTGGGCTCCGGGCTGGGTTTGAGCCTGTACCGCCTGGTGAGCCATGCGCAGCCTGTTTCGCTCTCGCGCCACGAGGCCGGCTGGTTTGCCGCCGCCGTGCTAACTGGAGGGGTCGTCGGGCCAGCCCTGCTGATGTATGGGCTGACCGGCATGCCGGCATCGGGGGCCGCACTCCTGCTCAATGCCGAAGGCGTGCTGACCGCACTGCTGGCCTGGGTGGTTTTCAAGGAGAACTTCGACCGGCGCATCGCCCTCGGCATGATTGCAATTGCCGGCGGCGCAGTCATCCTGAGCTGGCCGGGTGACGCGCGGTTTGCGGGTGCCTGGCCAGCGCTGGCCATTCTCGGTGCGTGCCTGTGCTGGGCCGTCGACAACAATCTGACGCGCAAAGTGGCGCTGGCCGACGCAACCTGGATTGCCGCCGTCAAGGGCTCGGTGGCCGGCAGCGTCAACTTGGGGCTGGGGCTACTGTTGGGTGCGGAAATTCCCGGTCTGTGGTCAATCCCGGCCGCCTTGCTGGTCGGCCTGTTGGCCTATGGCATCAGCCTCGTTCTCTTCGTGGTCGGCATGCGCCATCTGGGGACCGCCCGGGCTGGCGCGTATTTCTCTGTCGCGCCGTTTTTCGGTGCCCTCCTTGCCGTACTGGGCGGGGAGCCGGTCACCCTCCCGCTGCTGCTCGCCGGCGCCTTGATGGCACTGGGAATCTGGCTCCATCTGACCGAAAGGCATGAGCACGCCCACGCCCACGAGGCGCTGGAGCACAGCCACGAACATGTCCATGATGAGCACCACCAGCACCCGCATGACACTCCGGTTCCTGTGGACACCAAACACACACATCCGCATCGGCATGAGCCGATGGTGCACACGCATGCCCATTTCCCCGATGCCCATCACCAGGGACACCATCACTAACGCGAATTACTGCTGCGCCTCACCGTGCGGGATGACGCGAACCAGCACAATCCGGGGGCCGTTCATTTTTTTCACGACAGTATCGAACAGTGGAAACTGAATGCGCCGGCCTTCTTCAGGGAGGTCGCCCAGTTGCTGCATGATGAGCCCGCCGATGGAATCCACACCGGCCTCCTCTATGTCGATACCCAAGGCGCGCTCCAGCGTGAAGAGGGGCAAACTACCCTTACCGATGAGCGAGCCATCATCGAGTCGTGACCACTCGTTCTGCGCCTGACGGAATTCGTCCCGGATTTCGCCCACCAGGGCTCCCAGGAGGTTATCCAGGGTCACATAGCCCAAGGGGTCCGCGTTCTCAAAAGCAACGACTGCAAAATGTGGCGAGCCCTGGCGGAAACGTCGAAACAGTTCCATCACCGGCAATCTCGGAGAGACAACCTGGGCCGGACGCACCAGTTTGTCCAGGCTTTCAAGCGCCGACGACTTCTGCAGGGCAATGAAGACGTCTTTCAGGTGGACAACGCCCTTGATGTGACCGTCTGCATCGAGATAGGGATAACGGCTGTAGCGGTGTTGGGCAATTTTCTCCAGGCTTGCCTCAAGCGGGTCGCGCTCACTGAGCGTGACGGCCTCCTGAAACGGGCGCATGAGGTCCGCAACGTCCAAATCCCGAAAATCGAGCGCCTGTGCCAACACCCGCCATTCGTCCTGAGAAAACCCTTGGTCGGCGCGGGAAGAGCGCAGGATAAGCTTGAGTTCTTCGGCAGAATAATGACTGTCGTGACCATGGGCCACATCCAGATTCACCTTGCGCAACACCCAGTTGGCACTGTGGTTCAGCACCCAGATGGCCGGATACATCGCCCAGTAAAAGGCATACAAGGCGGGCGCCGTCCATAGACCGACCTGCTCGGAAACCCGAATCGCCATGGATTTGGGTGCCAGCTCGCCAACCACGATATGCAGATAGGAAATAATGAAGAAGGCCGAGAAGAAGGCAATGGCATGAATGAGGTGCTCATTGTCGATACCGACGGCCGTCAGAATGGGTGTCAGCACATCGGCGAACGCCGGCTCACCGACCCAACCCAGTCCCAGTGAAGCGAGGGTAATGCCTAGCAGGTTGATGCAGAACCCAGTGAACGTTCTGACCACCCGCCTGTCCTAGCCGTATCCCCGAACCCCAGGCACAGCAACGATGCGCGGCGAAGTCGATCCCCAGTCTTCGATGTTTCACTACTTCTCGGTCGAATCCCGGATTCCGGCCGATCATCCGTTGCGGCCGGTGAAGAAACTGGCCGACTCGGCGCTGTCGGCTATTTCTGCCGAGCTCGATGGCCTTTACGCCAATACAGGGCGCCCTTCGATCCCACCGGAGCGCCTGCTCAAGGCGCAATTGCTGATCGCCTTCTACTCGGTTCGCTCGGATCGGCAGTTCTGCGAACAGCTCGATTACAACCTGCTGTTCCGCTGGTTCCTTGATCTGGACCTCGAATCGGGCGGGCTGGATCAGTCCAACTTCAGCCGCCTGCGCGAGCGCCTGGTGGAGACCGACATCGCCCGCCGCTTCTTCGACGAGGTGGTGCGCCTGGCCCGCAAGAACAGGCTGCTGTCGTCTGATCACTTCACGGTGGATGGCACGCTGATCGAGGCCTGGGCGTCCTTCAAGAGCTTCAAGCGCAAGGACGACGATGAGCCGCCCAAGTCCGGTGGTGACGGCACTGGGATGGTGGATTTCAAGGGCGAGAAACGTTCCAACGCCACTCACCGGAGCACCACCGACCCCGACGCGAAGCTTATGCGCAAGGGCAATGGCCAGCCGGCCAAGCTCAGCTACGGCGGCCACGCCCTCATGGAGAACCGCAGCGGCCTGTGCGTCGATTTGCTGATCACCGACGCGACACTGGCCGAACATCAGGCCGCCCGCCAACTGCTGACCCGCGCCCGGCGCCGCCGGATTCATCCCAAGACCCTGGGGGCCGACAAGGGCTACCACGTGAAGGACTTCGTCCAGCATCTGCGCGAGCACAACATCAAGCCGCACATCGCCCGTATCGAAGGACGCAAGACACCAGGGCTCGACGGGCGGACAACCCGCACCGAGGGTTACAAGATCAGCCAGCGGAAACGAAAGCGGATCGAGGAGATCTTCGGCTGGCTGAAGACGGTGGGTGGAATGAGAAAGACCCGTTTCATCGGCGAGGCGAAAACCCAGATCGCCGCCTACCTGTCGGCGGCGGCGTACAACCTGCTGCGGATTGCGAAATTGCAGACCGCGGGGGGCGCGGCATGATGCGGCACCCGGAATCGGGGGAAAACCCATTCCCCGGCTCATTCGATAGGCATTAAAACTAGAATGGGAAACCAATTCCGGGAATGAAGTCATGAGAAGTCGGATGGCGAGGGCTACTGCTGACGTGGGTTCTTTGGGTTTTGCATCGGGCTGCTAGCTGGCAGGCGGAAAGGTACGCCTCCAGGTCCTGATGCACTTTGGCAAGGATTCGACCCCGCCAACCGTGCGATTTGGCAATCGCTTTGACGCGCGTTTGCCGGAGCTTGACCAGCCCGAACTCAGCTGCAACGAAAAAACCGTTGAGAAGAACAAGTAATAGAGCAACAACAATAAGAACCAGGCTACTCGCCATACCGCGGACACGTCGTGCCCGATGCCTTTCTTTGAGTTAAAGAGAATGCATGCTAGCAGAAGCGGCCTGCCCCATCGAATCAGGCCGCTTCCGCCACATGCCACTAGGAAATTACGCCACGCCTCTCAACATCCTGGGGATTTGACCGAAACGAAGATAAAGCGCCGGCACGACAACCATGTTGAGCAGCGTCGAACTGGCCAGGCCGCATAGAATCACGACCGCCATGGGCGACTGGATTTCACTGCCCGGCTGACCTGCCGCCAAGGCGAGCGGCACCAGCGCCAGCCCGGCTGCCAAGGCGGTCATCAGGATGGGCACCAGCGTTCCTCCGAACCGCGAATGACGGCCTCGCGTGCATCGCGCACGCCCTCGTCCCCCACCTGGTGCTGAATATGGGCAACCATCATCACGCCGTTCCGGGTGACACATCCTCCAGAGCCATGCCGATAACCGCTCCCGTCGGCTTCCACGCTCAGGGCGGCGTAGCTTATACTCAAGCAATGCAGCGTCTGCGCACGTCCATCCTTCTTGCTTTCTGCCTATGCTGGCAGGCCTTGGCGCATGCCGGCTACAGCATTGGATTCGAACAGCAGATTGGCCTTGAAGACGCAGGGTTGCACTTTTTCTCCAAAGCTCATCATCACACCGGGCATGATGGTGGAGCCCATCAGGATGATTCAAAAGACTCCTTGAAGCATCTCAGTGAAGATGGGGCGTTTTTTTCACCTGCTTTGCTTGTTAGTGTGAAGTGTGATGTGCCGCCATCTCTGTCTTTGGAGTTGCCGTGGGCTCAGGATCTGGACATCCCTACAGGGTGGCTGGATGGTCTTGATCGCCCTCCAAAACTCCACTCTTGAGCGCTTCGACGCATTGTTAAGCTTTTTCCAGGAAATTGCTTAACCCATCGTGTCGAGTTTGCAGTCTTGGGACGCACCATCAATCGTTTGTGTCCTTCACAGACTGCGATCGCGCCAGGAGAACAGACGATTTATCAGTCAAGTTGGTAGCAGGCGTCTGTCCTCCGGGTCCCTGATCTACATGGCCTTCGAATCGCTCGTCGATCCGAAAGGGTTTTGTTTGGCATGAGCAGTCGCTACGCCGCGAGAGGCGTAGTCTTGTGTTGACAAGGCCGGCCATGCCCGACGGTGTTCTCGGACATGAAAAACTATCTGCTCTTCGTTGAGTCCTATCTTCACAACCTACTCTTTTCGCCGTCTATTGTTGACGCTCGGTCGGGTTTCGATTTAACACTCACATCACACTCGAGCCGAGTTTCACGTGCGTTCGCTGCCATCGAAAGCGTGTGCTCCGGTCCCGTTAAGCCCCGCCGGATTATCTTGTTTCTCTCTGATGCCGATTTGAGTCGGCCATTGCCGCCGCCCCTGGTGCGCCTTGCTTCGAGAGGGCTTGAGATACTTCGCTGTGAGGACGTGGGGCCTCATACGAAGCTGCAACCCTATCTGGCCCTCCATGAGTACTTCACCCATCCAGTCGTCACAATAGATGACGACGTTTTTTACGACGGGAATCTCTTGCTTGATCTGGTTTCAGCGTGGACTGCGCGCCCTGAAATCATCCACTGCTCGCGGGCTCGCAAGATAGTGCTTCGAGGCAGTGGCTTTGCTCCCTATGCGTCTTGGCCGCTATGTGATCAGAGCGTGCCCTCCTATTCAAACTTTGTGACGGGCGTTGGAGGGGTAATCTACCCTCCGGAATTTTTATCAGCCCTGAAGGGTGCAGGTGATGGCTATCGGCATGTCTGTCCGATGGCAGACGACATCTGGATTAATAAGCAGGCGCTGCGTGCAGGCTTTAGGGTATGCCAGATGAAGAGCGCCCCGGCAAAGCTCCTTGATGTGCCTGGAGCTCGCCGTACGGCACGATTCAAGACAAATGTGCGGCACGGAGAAAATGACGTTCAGCTTCGCCAGGCATACACTTCGCGGGAGATCGGCAGCATTACACTTTCTGCCGCATTCGACAGGAGTTTTGGACGTGAAACTTCCACTCCCCAAGCCTGTTGAAGGGATCGCCTTGCTGGGGCTGTCTGGGCCCCGGTGAGCATTATGGTTCGGATAGATGGCAAGGGATTGTTGCAAAGCCAAGCAAAATCCGGACTCGTTGGCAAGCCGAGTCGCTGCTGCAGCGACTCGGCACCTCCCCTTTTCGCTTCAGACGCGAGAATCACGAGGCTGTTACCGACGGTCGAACCGATCCACCCAGAGTCGCAGCCGGCTAGTAATCGACGCAAGCAAGAGGTCGCTTGAATCACGAAGACTTGAAGAGGCCGAGCTATAGAAATCGGGTGATCGCCTTGAACTCTTCAATGCTCTTTGTGGCGTCCTGGCTCCCCAGCTGCAGCGCATCCTCGAGGCAGTGATCGATGTGATCGTGCACCAGCGCCTTCTTGGCCATGTGGATGGCACTCTCGACGGCCTGAAGCTGCTGGGCAATTTCGACACAAGAGCGGCCATCTTCCAGCATGGCGGTGATGCTTCTCAGGTGCCCCTCGGCCCTTCTCAATCGCTTGACGACGGCGGGATGAGAACTATGTGTAGACATTTTGATCCCTAAAATCCTGGGGGGGAGGATATAATAGCTGAAACGTAAGCTGTGCAGTATCTCGGACCACGGCACACTTTCGATACCGTGCAACATGCACCCGGACATGAAAAAAGTCTTTCTGATCCTGTTGGCCATCGTACTGCCGCTTCAAGTGAGCGCCTCCGCGGCGTTCGGCTTCGTGCATGCGCTTCAGGGAAGTCAGGGGGGTTCTTTTTCTTTCAAGCACTTTTCCGAGCATGTTGATCATGTGGCGCATCATCACGATGATGATGATGGCGATGATGCTCACGAAGACGACACTCCAGTATCAACGCAACATCTCCTCAACTACGACCATGGATTCGGGATCTATGCCTTGATTCCGGCGTCGGCGGGGGTTTCATCCATCGATTTTCCTCGGGCGCCCCCTCTTTTCAAGCACGAGACGCTCGTATCCCGCACGATCAGACCACCTTTGCGTCCCCCTCACATGCCCGCCTGAGGCGGGCAAGCATCGGTCAACCGCACTATCTGCATCGATAGAGCGGTGATGCCCCGCCAGATTGCCATTTTCATGTCAATTACGCAGGGGGTTTCATGCAACACATGCACAGGCGGACGGCCGTCGCTTGCCGCGGCGGGCTGTCCGGCATTTCCTACGGATGCGGCGTTAGTACGCTGGTCCTATCCCTCTTCATCACCTTGACTGCACCGTCGGCGTCGGCTGCCAGTGCGCCGCGCTACGCCGACCTACTCAATCAGTCGCTGGCGAGTGCCCCGGTGTTGCTCGAACAAGCTGCCAATGTTCGTGCTGCTGGCGCCGAGGCACGTCAAGCACGCGCTTGGCTAAATCCGAGCCTCAATGCTGTCTACGAAAATATCGGCGGGCCACAAAGCGACGGGGGTAGCCAGCGCCAGGACACCTATTCCATAACGCAGCCTGTCGAGATCGGTGGCAAACGCGGCGCCCGCATCGAAGCTGGAGATCAGAGTTTTGCGGCTGCACAGGCGCGCAGTCACCAGGCACAAATCACCTTTTCGGCACAGTTGGCAGTGGCCTATGCGACCGCAGAGGCCATGCAGGTGCGTAAGGGACTGGCTGCAGAGGAGTTCGTCCGGGCCAAGGATGATTTACGCATTGCCCAGGCGTTGGTTAAAACAGGCAGAGAGGCTGAGTTGCGTGTCGTCCAGGCCCAATCCAGTGTCGCAGCGGCGCAAGCCGCGGTACAGGCGGCAATAGCGGATACAACCGAGGCGCTGGAGCATCTCTCTACCTTGGGCGGCATCAAGGAGGCCTACACCGCCATCGAACATCCGTTCCTTGCCAAAGCGACGACCTATCGCCTCGACGCCCATGAGAATCCGGTGGAGGCGCCTGCCGTGGTCAGCGCGATGGCGGAACGCCAAGCCTTGGCGGCACAGGTCGGTGTCGAAGAAAAGCGCTGGATTCCAGATATCGGCTTGAGTGCCGGCATGCGCAAATTCGGCTGGACCAACGACAACGCACTGGTCGTCGGTATCTCTGCAGCCATCCCAGTGTTCGACCGCAACCGTAATGGCATCGCAGCGGCGCGTGAGCGCGTCATGGCTGCCGATGCCCGTCTGGAAGCCGCACGCCTTGAGGCTGCAGCTGCGCGGCGTGCAGCCACAGCGCAACTGGAGGCAGCCGAGCAGCGTGTCGAAGCTGCTTTGCAGGGAGAAAGCACTGCCGCCGAAGCCTACCGGCTCGGACGCATCGGCTACGACGCGGGTAAGACTTCCCTGCTTGAAGTGCTAACCATTCGTCGCGCCTTGACCGACGCAAGACTCCTCACCATCGATGCTCGCTTGGCGCGTGTCCGTGCACTTGCCTTGCTGTCAATCGTCGATGGACGTATCGCCTTTGGAGATTTGAAATGACAGAACAAAAACCTCTGCCAACCACTTGGCGTGTCGTCGGCACCGCAGCCAGCTTTGCAGCTCTGCTTGGGTTTGGCGCTGCATGGATGGTAAAGCCAAAGGATGTCTCCCCGCCGACAGCGGCACCTGTGGTCGCTGCCGAACCGGGAACCCCGGAAATCAAGATCCCCGCCGAGTACCTCACCGCCGCCAATATCGTGGTCGAGCCTGTGCTGGCCGGAAGCATTGTTGCCGACGTTCTGGCCCCGGCGACAGTGACTGCACTTCCCAATGCAGAGGCGACCGTGGTTGCCCGTGCTGCGGGCACCCTCACCCGAGTCAATCGACGGCTGGGTGATACGGTCAAGGCCGGTGACGTGTTGGCTGTGGTCGATAGCCAAGAGGCGGCCACGATGTTCAGTGACCGCCGCGTCGCCATTGCCAAAGCCGAGCTTGCCCGCAAGGCCTATACCCGGGAAGCCGGCTTGTTCGAGCAAGGGGTTACCCCCCGTCAAGAAATGGAAGCTGCGCAGTCGGCCCTGGCGGTCGCAGAAGCTGAAGTGCAACGCGCCTCCTCAGTCGCTCGTGCAGCCCATCTTACTGAAGACGGACGCTCGGTCGCTGTCGTCAGCCCGATTGGCGGCAAGGTGACGGCGGCAAGCGCCATGCTCGGCAGCTATATCCAGCCACAGGCCGAACTTTTCCGCGTGGCGGGCTACGGTGCGGTGCAGATCGAAGCCGCGGTGACCGCGGCCGATAGCGGGCGCATTACCGTCGGTGACAAGGCGTCCATCCTGCTGGCCCGCGGCGCGCCAATCGATGCTGTCGTCCATTCCATTACGCCGACCGTCAGTGGCGCCACAAGGGCTGCAACCGTCGTCCTAACGCCCATCACTTCAGACCGGAGCTTGGTCATTGGCGAAGGCGTTCAGGTTCGACTGCATGGCAAAGGGAGCGGCGGTGGCTTTGCCGTTCCGGAGGATGCCGTTCAGAACGTTGATGGACGGGACGTGCTGTTTGTACGGACGCAGGAAGGTTTCCGACCGCAGCCTGTTCTGGTAGGCAACCGCAGCGGCGGAATGGCACAAATTGTCTCCGGTGTCGAAGCCGGTATCCCTGTCGCCACCCGAAATGCCTTTCTGATCAAGGCCGACATGATCAAGAGCGCGAAGGAGGAATGATGATCGATGGAATCCTGACTGGATCGGTCCGCTTGCGCTGGCTGATCCTTGTCCTGACCGCCGTGGTCGCCGCTATCGGCGCCTGGCAACTCAATCTGCTGCCTATCGACGTCACCCCCGACATTACGAACAAGCAGGTACAAATCAACACCGTCGTGCCGACCCTGAGCCCCGTCGAGGTCGAGAAGCGCGTGACTTATCCGATTGAGACGGCTTTGGCGGGGCTGAACGGGGTTGAGTACACACGTTCCTTCTCCCGCAATGGCTTCAGCCAGGTCACGGCCATCTTCAAGGAAGATGCGGATCTCTATTTCATGCGTCAGCAGGTCACGGAACGCCTCGCGCGGGCACTTCCAGATTTGCCTGATGGGGCCCAGCCGCAGATGGGCCCTGTATCGACCGGGTTGGGCGAGGTTGTCCACTACAGCGTCGAATACGCGCATCCAGAAGGGAAAGGGGCGCCGCGCAAGGATGGGCAAGCAGGATGGCAAAGCGACGGCAGCTTTCTCACGGAACAAGGGGAGCGACTGACCGACGAGTTATCCCGGCTTGCTTATCTGCGTACGGTCCAGGACTGGGTTGTGAGACCACAACTGCGTACCACGCCAGGAGTTGCCGACGTAGATTCGCTGGGCGGATACGTCAAGGAATATGTGGTCGAGCCAGATGCTGCCAAGCTGGCTTCGTATGGCATTTCCTACCCGGAGTTGGTCAAGGCACTTGAGGAAGCCAACGTTTCGGTTGGGGCCAACTATATCCGTCGTGCGGGGGAATCTTATCTTGTCCGGGCCGACGGACGGATCCGTACCGTGGATGAGATTACCCGCGCGGTTGTCGCCAATCGGCACGGGGTGCCTGTCACGGTTGGCCAAGTGGCCAAGGTCACCGTGGGAGGCGAGTTGCGGACCGGCGCAGCCAGCCGGGATGGCTACGAGACCGTGGTCGGCAGTGCCCTGATGCTTGTTGGTGCCAATAGCCGCACGGTTGCTCAAGCCGTCGTCGACAAATTGCAGCACATCTCCAAGACCCTTCCCGAAGGCATTGTCATCGTGCCGACGCTGGACCGTTCCCAGCTCGTCGTGGCGACAATCGAAACCGTCGCTCGCAACCTGACCGAAGGCGCGTTGCTTGTCGTTGCCATTCTCTTTTATATGCTGGGGAACTGGCGCGCGGCCGTGATCACAGGGTTGGTCATCCCGCTATCGCTGTTGATGAGTGCGATCGGAATGAACTCCTTGCGCATCTCGGGCAATCTGATGAGTCTGGGCGCTCTGGACTTCGGGTTGATTGTCGATGGCGCCGTGATCATCGTCGAAAATGCTTTGCGTCGCCTGGCCGAGCGGCAGCACCACCTCCGTCGAAATCTGACTCTCAGCGAACGACTGGATGAGGTCATCGCCTCTTCGCGGGAAATGTTGCGGCCGACCATCTTCGGCCAACTCGTGATCTTCCTGGTGTTCCTGCCTTGCCTGACCTTTCAGGGGGTCGAAGGCAAGATGTTCTCGCCGATGGTCATCACTCTCATGCTGGCGCTGGCCTCCGCCTTTGTTCTTTCGCTGACTTTCGTCCCCGCCATGATCGCCGTATTGATGAGCGGTCCGTTGGTCGAGAAAGAGGTGAAGGCGATTATGACGGTCAAACAGCGCTATGAGCCCTGGTTGCGTCGTGCGGTCGTCAAACCTGTTCCGTTCATCATTGCTGGGCTGGGTGTCTTGGTCGTTGGCGTCGTTGCATTCGCCTTTGTCGGCCGGGAGTTCATGCCAACCCTCGATGAACAAAATCTGAATTTGTCATCGGTCCGGATCCCCTCTACGTCAATTGAGCAGTCGGTTGCCATTGATCTTCCACTGGAGCGCGCTGTACTGAGCTTGCCGGAGGTCAAAACAGTCTATTCAAAAGCGGGGACGGCAAGCCTGGCCGCCGACCCGATGCCTCCAAACGCGTCCGATAACTACATCATTCTCAAACCCAAGGATGAATGGCCGGAAGGTGTCACGACCAAGGAGCAGGTTATTGAACGCATTCGCGAGAAGACAGCGTCACTGGTCGGAAACAACTACGATGTGACTCAGCCCATTGAAATGCGCTTCAACGAGCTCATCGGTGGTGTGCGCAGTGATGTGGCAGTGAAGCTCTACGGCGATGACCTGGACCAACTTTCCGTCACCGCCCAGCGTATCGCAGCTGTACTGCGTAAGACGCCTGGGGCCTCCGATGTGCGGGTCGCACAAACGAGTGGCTTTCCCACCTTCGACATCGCGTTCAATCGGGCAGCCATCGCACAGTATGGTCTCTCCATCAAGGAAGTCGCAGATACGGTGGCAACTGCTTTGGCGGGGCGCTCGGCTGGCCAGGTGTTCGAGGGTGATCGCCGCTTCGATATCGTGATCCGCCTTCCAGGTAACGAACGCAACAACCTGGATGCGTTGGGAGCCCTGCCGGTGATGCTGCCTGCCGTGGAAGGAAAGGCCCGTGCCTCGGTGCCGCTACGCCAACTCGTCGAGTTCCGATTCACCCAGGGGTTGAACGAAGTCAGCCGGGACAATGGCAAGCGGCGAGTCTACATCGAGGCGAACGTCGTCGGCCGTGACCTGGGAAGTTACGTGGACGATGCGCAGGTGGCCATTGCAAACGAGGTCAAACTGCCGTCCGGAGCATGGATCGAATGGGGGGGGCAGTTCCAGAACCTGCAGGCGGCAACCAAGCGTCTGGCCGTGATTGTTCCCGCCTGCTTCATCCTGATCGCAGCCGCGCTCTATATGGCGATCGGTAATGCCTTGCTGACCGCTGCAGTGATGACCGCCATACCTCTGGCGCTTGCGGGTGGTGTATTCGCCTTGCTGGCCCGAGGTATTCCCTTCTCCATTTCGGCGGCCGTGGGCTTCATCGCGGTATCCGGGGTTGCCGTGCTGAACGGTCTCGTACTGATTGCGGCTATCAAGAAGCATCTGGCCAGCGGGAGTGATCCGGACAGTGCTGTCATCCATGGCGCCATGGAGCGCGTACGGCCGGTGTTGATGACGGCCAGTGTCGCTTCATTGGGCTTTGTCCCGATGGCCATCGCGACCGGCACCGGGGCAGAAGTCCAGAGACCCTTGGCGACCGTCGTCATCGGTGGTCTGGTGACCGCGACCATCCTGACCTTGTTTGTCCTGCCGGCGTTTGCCGGGATGGTTCTGCGGCGAAACGCCCGGCGCCATCAACCTCTAAGCGATCAAGTTGAACAAGCCAGTTGAAGGCCCAAACCTGGGAGTGAAATGGAATGGATAAGGCAACGACGTATTCGCCACCCGGAAAAGAAGTTTCCGGCTGGCCAAGTTTTTCGGGTTTGATGACCCATGAGCGCTGGTCCGAGGTCGCCCGTATTGTTGTGACTGGCTTGGTCGCCTTGCTGTTCTGGCAAGGTCTAGCGCCCATTGAGTTACTGTGGGCAGCAGTGGCACTGGGTCTGTATCCGTTGGTAAAAGCCGGCCTGCAGGACCTGTTCTGGGAACGGAAGATCGGCACGGAACTCTTCGTCACGATCGCGACATTGGTTGCCGTATTTGGTGGTGAGACGGTCGCGGGTGCCGTTCTGATGGTCATCATTCTGATTGCCGAGTTCATCGCGGATCTCAATACGGATCGGGCCCGCGCATCCATCAAGGCCCTGATCGGCTCCGTGCCGCAAGTTGCCTTGGTGCGTAAAAGCAGTGGCGATCAGCATGTCACCATCAGTGAGCTCAAGGCGGGCGACATTGTTCTGGTCCGTCCTGGAGAGAAAATTCCGGTCGACGGCCGGGTTGTTGGCGGACAAGGCGCGGTCAACGAAGCGCCCATCACCGGTGAGAGCATTCCCAAGGAGAAAGGCATCGACTCCCAAGTGTTCGCCGGGACACTGCTGGATTCCGGAGCCCTGGATATCCGCACCGAGAGACTCGGCAGCGACACGACGTTTTCACGGATCATTGCCCTCGTCGAAAGCGCCGAGTCGGAACAGGCGCCAATCCAGAAACTCGCTGACAAGGTCGCTGCATGGCTCATCCCTGTTGTGCTGGTGTTCCTGATCGGCGTTTACGCGGTGACGCACGATGTTCGCACCATCGTCACCTTGCTGATCTTCACGTCCCCTGCGGAGTTGGGGCTGGCTACACCGCTCGTCATGATCGCGGCTATCGCCCGCGCCGCTCGTACAGGCATCTTGATCAAGGGAGGCATTTATCTTGAAGCGCTTGCCAAGGTCGATGTCATGGTCTTTGACAAGACAGGAACACTGACCGCCAATCGACCACGAGTCGTGCGGGTGCAGCCGAACAATTCCGAGACTGATGAAAAGGAATTGCTGCGCTTGGCAGCGGCTGCCGACCGACGCTCAGCGCATCCGCTGGCCAAGGCGGTCGTTGAAGCAGCCGTCCAGCAAGGTGCCGTGATCTCCGAACCCGACAGTTTTCAGCAGTTCCCGGGACGCGGCGTCAAAGCGACGGTCGAAGGACGGATCATCCTGGTCGGGAACGCGGACCTGCTCCAGGAGAACGGCGTGGCGCTCAACTCGACTATAGAAGACGGTGGCCGTACTCCGGTGCACATAGCTATTGACGGCGTATTTACTGGCGTGATCTTCATTGCGGACGCCTTGCGCCCAGGCGTTCGCGAGACGCTGGCCGAACTGAGGGCCACAGGCATCAAGCGTATTGTGATGCTGACCGGGGATAACCAAGCCACGGCCCAGGCCGTCGCCCGCGATGCGGGTGTCGATGAAGTTCAAGCGAACCTGATGCCCGAGGACAAGGTCAAGGCGATCGGAGATTTGACGGCACAAGGATACCGGGTGGCGATGGTTGGTGACGGGATCAATGATGCACCTGCGCTCGCACGTGCCAACGTAGGCATTGCAATGGGTGGCAGCGGTAGTCAGGCTGCGCTCGAAGCGGCGGACATCGCATTGATGACGGATGACCTCGAAAAGATCGCGGCGGCGAGGGCTATTGCCCGCCGTGCCTATCGCACCATCCAGGAAAATCTCTTCGTAGGCGTTGGTGTCGTGCACATCCTGGGTATCACTGCTGCGCTCCTGGGATGGATCGGCCCTATCGAAGCGGCCATCATCCACTTAGGACCTGATGTTCTGGTCTTCATCAATTCAGTCAAACTGCTACGGGTTCGCATTCGCGGTGCGTAAACGCTCGAGCAGTTCCCCGTATAGTTGCCGTCAGAGGGGAGCCTGAGTACGCCCCAGATCAGTCATGGCCATGCCCTTGATGGTGTGTATCCGGAAAATGGGCATGGCAGTTTGGCTGCTTCACGATGTACAACCTAATAACGTACCGACCTGCAGAAGGCTCTGCTCACTGGCGGTCATTTGATTCAGTAGCCTCACGGAGCGGTCTCGATCTCGGGCCTCGTTCAGCCACATATCTCGGTCGTACCGATAGCCCGGAAAAGCCTCCTCGACCGTCACTTCCCGCTTGGCGAACCGCCTTGCCAGAGAGGCAAGGCGGCGAACGCCATCCACACCACATACTTCCAGAGGGGCACACAACTCCATCCCGACTCCCCAGCGGTAACGCCTCATCGTCATACTCACACCAACGGTGTAGTCGATCCCTTCGAGCCACAATCGCTGCTCAATCGCATTGACTCGGTCGAAGTACGCTCTCAGCGCTTCCGAGCACCATTGGGTCCTGTGCACCACGACCTGCTTTCTCGAACGGCCGACGCGTTTCCCGAATCTTTCCTCGTCACGGAACAGCGGCTCATCCGGCATCACCCCCGCCTCCTGCTGTGCCCGCTTGGCGATCTCATCGCTGAACTTGGAACGCGGATGCTGCCACCAGACCATCACGCGACGTCCGTTCAAGATGAAGCCAACATCGTCCCAGGACGAGAGTGAACGTGGCTCCGTGTAGGCGTGGGGAATGAACAGCCCGTCGCGCAGTCGCCACGGATGGTGGCGGTGAAAATCCCGCATCTTTGTGCGTAGCAGTTCGAAATGTCGATTCTTCATCAGTCGTCTCCGTTGTTATCCGCTCGATAGCCACCCATGCCGTTCCGCGCCAACGCCAGTCCGCCACTAGACTTACGTTGACGAACCATCATGCATTAATGCATTTTTATGCATATGCCGACATCCGCACCCGACGCCGCCATCGCATTGGCTGCTCTTCGTATCAAGAAGTTCTGCATCACCCAAGAAGAGATATCCAAAGCCATCGGTGCCAGCCAGTCTCAGATCAGCCGGATCTTGTCCGGCAGGACATCCGCCTCATCAAAGCTCGCCCTAGATTTATGCACTTATGTATCACTGGCCGTCGGCGGCGTATCTCGCGAAGCCGTTGCAGGCAATGATGAGCTGATGGATGCGCTGAAGGATGTCTGGGATGGAACGCCCGCACATGCCCGGGCGCTGGCTACCGTCATTCGAAGCCTCGGTTTGTTCAAAACGCCCCCGCTGCAAGACCGGAGTACGTCGTGATTCAAAATCTGCCGATTCCCCTCGACGACGAACTGGCCATCGGCGTGCTTGGCCGATTTGCACGCCTCAACGCAATCCCGTCCATCACCTGGGCCACCCAGTCGATCAGGAAGGCGTTCCCGAGCGATGACAATGTCCCTGCCCTTTGGCTGGTCGCCCAAGCTTGCGGCGCACGCATAGCTGACTTCACGGCCAAGCACTCGATGATCCCCGTTCTGTACCCGGTGTCCCCTCACGCGGGCTCCGAGCGTGAGGCAAACCATCGACGGCATTTGGCTTATATCTACGGCCTCGGTGCCTCTGCGGGCGGGCGCCGGTGGTGCCCGAGATGCGCCCAGATTGACCATGGCGACCATGGTTTTGCCTACTGGCGGCGGCGACACCAGATCAATGGCATCGACTGGTGTCCAACCCACCATATCCCCCTTGGCATCCTGGCGGAGGAATCGGTGATATCGGAGCCCAAGCGCCAGCCCGCCCTTAGTCACCTGACCGTCTCCGAGATCGACCTTCAGAGCGAACTGGCGTCGTCTGCGATTCACCGTCTGCAGGGCATCTTGCTCGGATGGCTTCACCGACCAGAGCCCGTTCACGTGCGGGCCTGGAGCGACGCTGTTCGCGAACGCTGCCACGCCCTCGACTTGCGGATAGGAGAAGTGGGAAAGCGCCCTGTCACCAGCGATCTGATCCTGGAGCACTTCCCGCAAAGCTGGCTGAAGCGGCATATGCCGGAGGTGGCATCCAAGCAGGCACTGACATACATCAGGAAGATCGACGGTGCCTGCATTGATCGGCACGTCGCTTACCCAGCCCTGGCTTGCGCAGCCATTCTTACCGTACTGTTCGACAGTGCAGAAGAGGCGTTGACCACCTTGGACCTGACAAATCGGCGGATTGCCGCCCACGGCAATGCAGTCGATGCCGCCACCCAGGCTCTCGGCGCCTTTCTTGCAGGAGCTGGGCTCCAACAGGCCTGCAGAACGTTTGGTGCCGGCATGGAGGACGTTGAGAGTCTGCTGCGAAACAGGTTTAGCGCAGCCCAAGAGCTGAGGTCGCCCGACACGCTCACCGCTCGGCTTGCTCATCTGCACCTGCTGGATCCAGAAGCGGATGCGCGGGCCTATGACAACGTAGGCTGACCGTCAGCGCCTCAACGGTCAGAGGCCATTGCTCCGGGCTGTGGATGGCCTTGCGTAGTGCAGGGAGTGCCCGTTTCAACTCGTCAAACAACCGTCGCGGTGCTTCCCTGCTGCAGGACAGAGCGACGCTGCGCAGCGCATCGGCCATCCGCGCATCCGATCGCTCCATCCGCACAGCGGCGTGATTCGCTCCGTGAACGGTTACCACACGCTCAAGCGATGCCTTGAGCCAATCGTGGTCGTTGCGGTAGAGCCATGCGTAAGCAGCCGGCTCAAGCCGCCGGAGCCTCTTGACGCCAAGATGAAGGTTTAGCGCTGCCACCTTCGCCCAGGCGGCCCTGGCCGCCATCCGGCGACTTTCTTGACGAACGCGATGCCATTCCTCCTGAAGCCCTGGAACCGTGCGCAGAATCCTGGTCACGGTCAGTACCGACACCTTGGCAGCGTCTGCAACCGCCTGCTTCTCGGCGCCATTCCTGAGCATTCCAAGAGCCAGGCTCCACGACGGGGCATCAAGTTTCTTGGGCCGTCTTGGCGGCTCAATCGCGACACGACATGCCCATGCTGCGAGCGTCGCATAGCTGACCCCCAACTGCCGCGCAGCCGCAGTCATACTAAGGTTGCCGTCCCGAAGGGACGTCAGGATCTCCTCCGGAACCTGCCCCTGGGTCGCCGCATCGCAGGTCGCCCGACGGGAAGCTGCGGTTGCACATGCTTGGTCTGTGGCCATCCCGCTGCTCTCGTAGGCTTGTTCGAAATCGTCGATCCCGTCAAACCAAGCGGTGATCCAAGTCAGATATCGCAGAGGATGTGCCAGGGAGCGTGCAGACAGAAGACGGGCGAGTTGTCCTTGAAGCAAACCCAGGTCGGCATCCTGACGCGCCTCAGGAAGACAAGCCAGGTTCGTTGCCAACTGGAGCAACCGAGGCTCGACCTCGCGCCAGCGGACACGGCCGCTAGCGTGGAGCATTCCGATACCCTCCATGCGAAACCGGAAAGCCTGAGCAATCCGAACGGGGTCTGCAAAGCGCCCCGGGCTCATGCCTACGAGCGCGAGGCCCTGGGCTGCCAGCCGGCGCAACCAGCCGCCTTGGGTAGATTTGCCAGCAGCGTGGTCCAGAAACACGACCTCTTGGCCACAGGCAGACACAGGGAGCGCCCAGGCAAATCGCGCCACCTGATCCAGCTTCAGATGGGATACCCGCAAAGGAATGCCGTGGCTGGGACACACCCACACACCGGGGAGCTGATGGGCCCGGCGCCAGTACGCCCAACCGTGCCCCTCCAGATCGGCCTGCATACATTCAGGACAGGTCTTCAAGGGATGCGCAGCTCCGAGCCCACTGGTCAGCAGACCCATCCGGTATTTCAGATGCGCAATGCCATTACCCCTCATGGCTGCCACGGATTGCCTTGCCAGATCAGAAGGCTTGAAAGGCCAGTAGAAAGGCAACAACGTCCGATCCCGGATAACTTGCTCTGCGCTTCCCAAGGATCCTTTGCTTCGAGCCACCAGCGCATCGATCCGGCCCGGAAAGTCATGAGCCGAGCCAATGCACGCATGCCCGAAGAGTTGGAGACAAGTCGTGCGATCAAGTCCATTGGCGGCCAGCCGGTGGTAGCGGCTGCACCAGCTGAACAGCGTCTCGTCAGGCAATGGCGCCAGGCCAACCTTCGACTCGAAAATCTCAGCTTGTCTCGACACGATCCCGTCCCGTTGGGGGTTCGCTGGAGGGTGACGCCCTCTTGGCAGAGGACGGTTTAGGCTTGGCCAAGGTACCCCTCAACAGCTCTGCACCTTCGCGCAAGGTCTGAGCGGATATGGTGGAACGACGGGGCAAGGGCGTCACCTTGGCCGCATCGTTCGACCGTAGCGGATGGTCGGCTGCCTGACGTAATGCCCGGAGGGTCTTCTGGGCGTCGATACTCAGGGTGCTTTCCAGCATCGCCACCGGGGGGATGGTGCCGGTTTCGACATTACCGGCTACTCGGCCATGGAGCATCGGTCGCTGGAGCCCTCTGACCGGTGCAAAGGGGCACACCAGATCGGCACGCTGCTGGGCAATCAAGCCGGACACGGCCAGAGACGCCAAGTCCTCCACATCCTTGCGATGACTACTGAATGCAGCGCTACGATAGGCCTGCCTGACGTCATCCATGGTGACGGCGCGCGCTCTCCGCCCGACGGCCACCCGATAGGCCTCCAGCAGCAGTTGCCGCAAGATCCGGAACAATCCGGCGGTCAGCCGGTGCAGCTCGTGGGCGTGAGCAGACACCTCCAGATAAAAGTGCTCGGGTGCAACAGCAAGGTACTCACCCACCACCGTGCGCCAAATCTCCGAGTCAGCATCCGGTGGCTCAAGCACGATCGGATGCGCGAGAAGACGATCTTTCTCCTCATGGGGACGTTCGAGCAGCTTCTTGACCAAGGAGTAGTTGGCCGCATAGACAAGCGGAATGCCAGGACTCGCCAGGGTCATGATGAGCTGCGCCGTCTTGGTGCTTGCCTTGCCGCTTTGCGTGTAGAACTGCATCTCATCGACGATGAGCAGCGCAGTACCCGTCGCCTGAAACCAGTCCCGGACATGTGCGAGCAGGACACTCACATCGCCCATCGTGCGACCGGCGACCGCCACAGGATTCGCGAGGCTCTTGAGCAGCGCCCGCACCGAGAGATGCGCCTGTATGGAAATGCGTCGAGCCGGATGGACCGTCAGCCGCTGCGAGTCCGTAACGAATTGGCTATCTGGGGTGACCTGGCAGATACGGACGAGTGCCTGCATGAGGGAAGACTTGCTGACACCGGCCAGCCCCGTCAGGCAGCGAATCGGGTAGGGCTCCCGAACGGTCTCGATCTCGCCGCTGCGCCGCCGGTTGTAATCCCTCAGCGTCGGATACACCGACAAGGAGTATTCCTTCGCTTGGTCCACCAGCATGCGCAAGATTTCGATGTGGCGAGGTCCGGGGACGAAGACCTCGCTCCATGCTGCGTCCAAAGCGCTGCAGGCCCTCTCAACGGGCAAGGCCTGTAGACCTTTGACCGGCGTCACCGCGCGGTATGCCGCCTTCCGAATCGCATCGTCGGTATCCAGCCGATCAAACCAATGCAGCCACCCGTTTGCAGTTGAAGCAGCACTCATCGCTTTCCTCCTTCCGCTCGCAGGTATTGCATGATCTGCCTGCGCTCTTCCACTGAGGCGGCCTTCGATCTCTTGTTCCTTCCCCCCTTGACGACCCCCTGGTCGAACGCCTGCCCTGCATGCAGCTCGAATGCAGCCTCGTACTCGGCTCGCGCAGCAAGCCGGTGGGATTGGAGCTCCAGTTTCCCGTCGCGCCGCAGGCGCTCAAGCTGCTCCAGCTCCACCACCGAGATGTAGAGTTGTTCCTCCCCATCCCGGATGGCCAGCATCGCATCCACCTCGACCAGATCCGCTCCCACCTCCACCCACAGGTGGCGCACGCAGATATCCAACATGTAGCCACCCAGCCGATACGTTCCGCAGGTGTGTGCCTTCTGCAACGCGCCCGACCGTTGTAGCGCGGCGGAGTCAAAGCGCATTTCCTTGAAGTACACCGCGTCGTCCTGAACGGTCAGCTCAATGGGTGTCAGGTATGCCCGGACGGCCTCTTCGAAGCGCATTGAGACGGCGTGGTTGCGTCCTCGGCGATCCAGGTAGTTCCAGAAAGCAACAGGGGTCGGAAACACACCGACTTCGACTGCATCGTTGTTGAGCCGGTCCGTCACATCGATACTGTGGTTGTCGGCGATCGTCCTGATGATCTCCTGGGCCGCCAATTGGGCTATCGAGAGACGCGTCTCCACATAGTGGGGTTTACCTTCGAGCTTGACCGCCTTCGGGTGGGTGGTCTCGATGGACGCCTTGGATTGCCCCGCGTAACTGGGCGCCGACTCCTTGATGACGGGTCGTAGAACAGGATCGGTCGATTCGGCTTTGGCTGTAGCGCCAGGACCTCGGTCATGGATTACATGGGGTGACACCCCGAGGCTCGGCCAGTCACCCTCCTTGACCAGCACGCCGAACAAGCTGCAGTACTTCACCTTATCGATGGCTTCGCAGAACTTGGCCTGGCGATACGCTGACGCCGCCTCTCCCCCTATGGAGAACCCAATCCCGACAATCATCCCGGATGCGATGCAGCGCGTGCGCACAACCCAGAGTGTCGGCTGGTGGCTGCCTGGCAGGTAACCTTTGGCCACCTGATCACAACAATAGGCATCCTGCTCGGTCCGTTCCATGAGGTTGCCCACGCTCTCGGCAAAGCGACCGAGCGAATGCTGTAACCGGGTCCTGACCCGGGTATGGCCATACTTATAGACTTGGCGCACCTCCAGCGGAAAGGCTTGGCCGACCCGGTAGGCGAACTGACCAAAGGTTGGAAAGGCCCTGCCGGCGGGGTGTACGAAGGACTTTCTACCCTGGGGGTCGGTTTGCACCACACAGCCGAACACGGTGCGCAGGGTCCGCCGATAGATCGTGCGCAGGTGCTGCCCTGGGCCGGCATACTTGCGGTACCCCTCCAGAATCCGATCAATCATCTCCTGGTCGTTGGAACCGTGGCCATGGTGGGCGCCCTTCAGCCTTGATGGACGGCCAAACTTCCGCTCGCGCCCCATCCGATCCCAATGACCAATGTGATGCACCGGATAGTGCAGGGCCCACCGACTGCAACCGAAGCACACGTAGGCATAGAACGCCGTCCGAAAGCGCGTTTCATGCTGTGGCGGCTTGCACGCTCTCGCGTGCGCATTGATGAGGGTGTCGGGAGACTCGGCACCCAGAATCTGGTCCAGGTTCTGCACCAGCGGCCATAGATGCACCAAAATCTGGTCGATACGCGCAGCGTGGCTGCGCTTCTGGCCTACCCGTAGTTCTGCGTACGCCTGGAGTTCTACGACGGTCACGCCGGATAGCCAAGGGGGAAGCTCGTCCTGGGTTTCGCACGCGAAAATCAGCCCCCGCTCCAGGGCCTGCTCGAAACGATGTCGAGACAGGAAGTGGAGAACAGGCCGGTAGCTGGCATATGTTCCACCCGCGCCCTGATCAGAGACACCCGAATGCCCCTCGGATGCGCCCCCTTTGGAGCCGATGTCGGCACTACTCCTTTGGCCTTCACCACTGCGTTGACGTTTGCGCTGGAACTCCACCAGCAAAACGCGCTGTCGGGCCGGGTCGCTGCGGAGCAGGTGATACCGTACGCCCTTGCAAAGGGCCTCAAAGCCCTCAGGGGCACATAACTGAGTACCGGTTCGCATGGCCGCTCCTCATGCCTGCAGCCGCGCAAACCAGTTCGCGTAGACCTGGAGCGGATCCTGGCGCTCCGGCCGCAATGGGCGGTCAACGAAGATGACCTCCTCCATCAACTCCGGGCGTACGTCGCGTCGCCAAAGCGCCTGGAAAAACAGGGCTTTGGCGGTCTCCAAGTCCAGGTCGTGTCGATGCATGACGGAGAGCAGGATTTCGAGAGGGGGCTGTTCCGTTTGCAACGACGCTCGCAAGCGATCACAGACCTCTGCGTAGATCGCGGCATCGACCCCAGCGGCGCGGTGTTGCACCAAGATCAGGCTTCGGAGGTTCTGCGCAAACAGCTCAGGGATATCGGAGTCCACGATGCGGACGGTGGGGATGCCCGCGTCCAGGTAGTAGCGTTCCTCGATGGCGTGCCGGGCACGTACCGCCGCCTCCTGCACCTCGGCACGGCGGGCCGGGCGGCGACCCAGCGGGCGACGCTGAAACTCCTCCTCCGAAGCCTTGACCGTCCAGTTCACGCAATAGGGGCCATGATCGTCCATCAGGAACAACAGGAAATCGCCTATGAAAGGCGCTGGCACAGGAACCCGGTCGGTACCATCCGGGTGGTCAATGAAAATCCACGGGAGCCGATCGATCATGTCCAGGCGCTCGCACACATCAATCGTGCCGCGCAGACCCGGTAGTTCAAGACCCGTGGCCAGACTGTGGCCTGCCAGCGGATGTGGCTTTGATTCCGTGGCGAGCATCCGTTGCTCCTGGAGTTCAAAGAGCAGCGGATTGAACAGCGCCAGCAACAGGACCTTTTGCTCGACCAGAGACAAGGTATGGCAGTAGCGGTCCAAGCGTTCCGACCAGACTTGTGCTGGCCGACTCCTGGAGGGGGCTTCCTCCCGCGTAGCGCGAATCGCGGGGTCGTACTGCTTGCCCCATTGGGGTGGATCCTGACGACGCAGGATTTCATACAGGCGCGCCAGGGTCAGTTTGATGGCTTTGGGCATGCCAGTTCCTTTCCGACCGGGATCGCCGGCCTGAAAACTCGATAGGGAAAGGAAGGCCCTTGACGCACACTGGAGGCGCGAGTAGATTTCAACCACCGTAAGAAAGAAATCTGAGGGTCTTCCTCGGTACGAAACGCCGCCGGCCTGCCAGCCCGCGGCGTTTTTGTTTGTGCGGGGCATCAGATCGTCATGAATGCCTCCCGCCACCTGCCGTTGCCGCAGCCAAACCCTCCGGCGGCGGCATCACGGTGTCCGCTCCACCTATCGCCAGCGAGGGCGGCCTTGACGACTTGAGGCCAAGGGCCACGGCAATTCGATGGCTTTCTCCGCGGCTCGCTCGGCTGCGCCCCGACAGCACGCTGTAGACCAAATGAACATCAAACCCACGCTGACGGGCCCAATCCACGACTGACACCCCTTCCTCATAGAACTGCCGCTTGACGGCATCCAGTGCGGACTGGCTTGGCGCTATTGACATGGGTTTGATCAAAATTGAATGAAAATAACTATTGACGGTCAATAGTTTCTATAAATATACTGATCTCAGAATATGAGAAACCTCGAAATCCGTCAACAAATCGGAGAGCGGTTGTTTGAGGAACGGCAACGCCTCCGTCTCAGCCAGCAAGCTCTGGCCGACCTGATAGGGGGCGTTCGGCTCAGCATCGTCAAGTATGAAAGCGGACGCAGCTCACCCGCCGCAGAGACCCTGGCAGCAATGGAGGCGATCGGAATCGACGTGCGGTACGTGCTCACGGGCTTTCGAGCATCACCCTCCGGCATCGACCGGGAACGCTTCAAGGTCGCATTCGCCGAAGTACAGCGCCAAGCAAAAGCCAAGCAAGAAAAGCTATCCCTTGAGGCAAGCCTTGACTTAGCCTGGCGCTTCTACGATTCCTTCGCCACATTGCAGGCCTCTCGGCCTCTCGCGATCTACCCAAACGATTAAAGACACCGCAAACAAACCCACCCCCGACCTACTGGACCGCGGTTGTGGCGGTCAAACCGGATACAGCGCCGATTGCGTCAATCACATCCCTTTTTCTGAACTGGGGAATGGTGGCCAAGCTGGAAGATGCTTCCGAATGGTGGGTTGAATGGCGGCGTAGGTTGCAGCAACCTTCAATCCAGGGAACACCGCCAGACAGGCCTTGGTCTTGGTCTTAAAGCCGTGCCGGTCGATCCGTTCGCATCCCAGGCTGGCGAATTATGCGTTGCCGCGCCAAGCCGTCTCTTGGCCCACGGACTGTTACACCCGTTGGTCGGGCCCTGCGTGCCGAGATGGCCGCAACTCGGTCGGAGCAGAAGGTGACGCTGCACTTCGTGAATGACCGCTTCGCAAAAGCGGACTTGACGGCTTAGGCACCCTAACGTGCCGGCCGATCATGTCGCGCAGGCATCGCTGCATCTTTTTTCGAAATTTGAGTTTGCGATTTGGTGCAAGTTTAAGTAGCATCGCAAACAAATGGAAAAGACCCTATACCGCACCCCTGGTCAGCTCATCGAGGCGCTGCTTACCGAACGCGGGTGGAACAACCGCATCCTTGCCGCTGTGCTTGAAGTCGAAGAAACGGGCATCAGTAAGCTGATCTCCAGCAAGAAGGCAGTCACACCGGAGGTGGCGATCTCTCTGGAGGAAGTGTTTGGCATACCCGCAGAGCGGTTTCTTGAGCTTCAGCGCAACCTTGATTTAGCCAAAGCACGCATCGTCACAATTCCCAATCCGGTGCGCGCCGAACGGGCCAGGGTGTTCGCCGAACTGCCTGTGGCCGAGCTGATCAAGCGCCAATGGATCAAGGCCGATAACATCCGCGACTTGGATGCCGTAGATCAGGCACTCTGCGCATTTTTCGACGGTCAAAACCCGAGCCAGATCGCACGCACGCCGCATGCGGCCAAGAAAACCTCTGCTGGCGAACAAGCGTCGGCGGCGCAGCTGGCTTGGCTGTACCGGGTTCGACAGATCGCCAAAGAGCTACTGGTACCCAAGTATCGGGAGTCCGCTGCACGCGCCGCACTCCCTAGGCTCCGGGCCTTGCTCAGTGCTCCCGAAGAGGCACGGCATGTGCCACGCATCTTGCAGGAGTGCGGTATCCGATTTGTCGTCGTGGAGGCGCTCAAGTCGTCCAAAATCGACGGCGTCTGCCTTTGGCTGGACGAGCACTCGCCCGTCATCGGCATGACAATGAGGTACGATCGAATGGACAACTTCTGGTTTGTGCTTCGCCACGAACTGGAACACGTTTTGCTCGGGCACGGCAAGGCGGAGCCCTCGCTCGATGTTGATCTCAATGGGGATGTCATCGACGAAGAAGAGAAGTTGGCCAATGCGGCCGCATCTGAATTTTGTGCACCTAACGCACGCATTGACAGTTTCATCAAACGCAAAGCGCCCATCTTTCCGGAGCGTGACTTTCTGGGACTGGCGAAGGTGCTCGGCGTGCACCCGGCCCTCGTGGCTGGACAGATTCAATTCAAAACGGGCAGGTATGATCTGTTCCGGTCTCATCTGGCGAAGATTCGCGATCGCGTATTGCCCAGTGCGGTTGTGGATGGCTGGGGCGATGTCGCTCCCGTGGGCTTAAGCTAAGGAAGCAGCATGACCAAAAATCAGCAGTTGCAAGCACTGATCAATCGGTACAAGCAGGAAACTGGAGAGAAGGTCGTCGACATGGAAAAAGTTGCCGACTGGGCGATCAGCCAGGGAGCCATACTTCCGAAGCCAAAGACCGCGCGTGAGCTATTCGCAGCCCAATTGGCCGATGCCGCACGTGCCGAATATCGTGTTGATCCCAAGACGGGCTTGTCCTATCGCGCAAACCATGCGCTGCGCAACAGAACGCGCGATGGCAGGCAGATGGTGCTGTGGGTTGATATGGAGGATGCGACTCGCCCGCAGATGCTGTGGTCCCTCGCTGACCGCCGGCAGCAAATGGTCGGGGATGCAGTGCACCTGAAGATCGATGAGATGATCTGGAACAGTAAGCACCCCGACGAAGAGCCGATTCAGCAGGACCTGGATTTCACGTACGACGTGGAAGAGCGTTTGAATTCACCTGGCTACGGTACCGGCGAAGCTGCGTAATTTGGAAATTTGGTACTCATTGGAGTTGGCGTTATTACGGCATGTCGCTCATTAACGCCAGAGGCCGCTCCCAGCCTGGAACAGCCGGCTTCCAGGCTGCACTGGCTGAGGTGCAATCGTTTTCGGACAGGCTCCTCCTACCCCAAAGGCGACGGCTAACTGATGACTCGGCAGCCCTAGTGGGTTGAAGCTGGCTTGCACTGCTTAGATGAGCGCCTGAAGCCGGAGCGGGGCAAGTTCAGCATAAGCCCTGCAAGACGCAGACAGGCCTCTTCTTGTCTTTTTGTGAGGTAGAATTCCTCAGGCGTTGATCGACGCCTGCTGCCCACCTCGGCGAACCTGGACAGGACGATCATCACCTTCATGAGATCCCATTCTGCGGACTCGGCTGTGGGCACCGTGCTTTCCGCATTGGATGAGGAGATCATCATGCGGTTCTTTCCCGCGTCAGACATCTTTGTCGAAAAACTCAAGCAGGCTGCGAAAAAAGCCAAGCGCGTCCAGAACATCAAGTTGGCAGAGGCTCAGGACCGCATTGCGCGGGCTCATGGCTTCAACCACTGGGGGCATGTCACGTGGTGCCAGAGAATGTCGGCACAGCGCGTAGCAGCCGGCGAAACTGTCCAAGCAGATCTTGTCGCGCCGGCACGCGTGAATTTTCAGAAGGAAGTCGATTACATCCTGGGCTTGGCAGCGTCAGGCCGAAGCCATGCAGTTGCCCTCAATCAGTGCGTCCTCTTCTCCACAGAGGATGGCGACGCCTGGGTACTGGATGCATGTGACAGCATAGCGCTCTGCTTGTCATGGCGGGGAGAGCGTCAAGATTTCCTGATCGAGGAAGATGCGGAACGGTTTTTCGTCGGGTACGACACGAAGTTCACGCTGCAAAACGATGCGTTTTCAGTTCGATCAGACAACCCTAAGATCGGAAGCCGCACTATCTTTGGCTACCCGGCAAATGAGCTAGCCGAGCTTTTAGTCACGATTCGACGATGCCGGTCTTGATATCAGGATCAGTTAAAGCAAAGATCGATGATGTGGAAGCATGGAGGCATCCTGCCTGTCTCAGGCATCGACCTTAGCCTCCTCCACTTCCAAGTAGCTAAGACGGTACAAAAAAAGGCTGATCAATGATCGTTCCAACGTTGAAGCGCGCAATTCAGACGCGGGAGGAAAAGGGCTTCTACGACATTGCCCTGCTATTCCTTAGTGTGCATGGCTACAAGGATCTGAGTGTCGTCGATGGCACGGGGGATGGGGGCCGCGACGTCACCTGCTCGCTCAAGGACTTGCGCATCCAGCTGAGCGTCCGTAAGGACTGGCTGACGAAGGTGAACGACGAGTCTAGGCTGACCAAGAGCGCGGGCAAGAGCCATTTCATCTACATCACGAACCGCCCGATCTCGCCGGTAGAGCAGACGGAGTTCCAGACCAAGAAGCATGTAAACCGCGGCGATGTGGTCGTCACCATCTACGACCTCAATGCCATCAGCACGACCCTATCCCAGTCCGGCGTCATCCATCGGGCCTACGAACTGCTCGGCATGAGCGTCGACGGAAAGCTGCAGGCGACAGCGAAGGAGATCGCACTCAGCACGCTCTTGATGTTTTCTCCCGAGGCCAAGGAACTGCGAGTCAATATCGTCGAGGCCAATGTCACCGCATGGATGCTGAAGAACGGGCCAACATCTAAAGACCGCGCGATAGCGGCTGTGGCGTTGCTGTTGCCTTACCCGGCGGTGGTCGACGACATCACGCAGTCCATCGGACGCATGCGAGCCGACGGCCGAATCGTCGATGTCAACGGCCAGTTGTCACTGTCAGCTCAAGAGTTAGAAAAGGCCAAGGCTGCGGAGGAAGAGTACCTCCAGTCCGCGTCGGCAGACCTCAAGCTCTTGGAGCGCAAGTACGGCTTGAAGGCCGATGACGCCCAGAGGCTGCTGGCGCTTGCCCTGGAGCTGATTGTGCGGGACAAGCCTCTCGAAGAGCGGAGCGTCCACGCGGATGCACTGGCAGCGTTCGTCGCCGAAAAGGAGCTAAAGAGCAAGAAGTCCGAGCTTTATGATGACCTCTCCAAGACCGGCATCGCCAGATTCGACCAGTACGGCAAAGCCATCGACCGGATCTTCTCGACCAACACCTTCGATATTTATCGGGCCTTTGGACGGCGAACCGCTATCACGATGGTGCTCGACGCCAGTGTGGCGATGCCCATGCTGTGCGGGCTGGCCTTCCGCTGCGTGAGATCAAGATTTGGCATCGCCGCTGAGAAGCTGCGCATGCTCTGCGAGGAACACAATTTCGAGATCGTGGTGCCATCGTTCTACCTCAACGAAATGGCCAGTCACGGGCTCAAGGCGAAGGACTTCGTCGCGACCTACGAGAACCTGCCCGTCGAAGCCCGTGACGTTCTGGTCGGGTCACGCAATGCGTACCTAAGTCACTACGCACGCATGAAGGACATCATGACGGCCGCTGGAGAAGCTCCGCCAACCCTGGAGGAGTTCCTGAAATATTTTGGGTTCGGGCCGACGAGCGACTTGCGAACCGCAGAAAACCGGCTCACATCCCTGCTAGATGAACATGGCATCCGGACGCTGAGGTACTCGCATCTCGACGCGGGATTGCGCAAGCGTGTCGCGCTCCGCAAGGACGCGTTCCAAAGCCCGCACATCATTGACCATGACGCGATGGCGCTCTCGCTGCTTCACGATGACGACGACTCCGGGTTCGTCTTCTCCACCTGGGACCACATCCTGATCGACATGGTTGCCGAGATCGACCGGATCTATGCAGACACGCCCGCTCGCGTCATTGACTTCCTCTCGATGGCCAAGGGCGCGAACTACGAATGCAACCAAAGCATTGATCTGCTCACGTCGCTGATCCACATCGACGACGCGAGAGCTACCGCCCTGGCCCAGAAGATCGAGGGTATCGAGTCCGCCGACCAGGCGTTTCGCCTTCGCCGTTTCGTTGATGACGCTCGGGCACGCGGCGGGCCGGATTGGCGTTTCACGGACACGGCGGCAGCCGCGTTCTTTCAGCAGGACGCGGTAGTTGTCAGGGATACTGGCGTCGCCGTGCCTGGCGGGCTCGATGGTTCGAGTCCCCCGGAGGGCTAGAGATCGCTGCGGGAGCGGTGCATAACCTGACGCCAGCAGCAGGCATCACCGCTAAATCCGGCGGTTTCTCTGGTCGCAGCAGTTTGAGAAGAGCTCGTGCCGATGCACCAACCAAGGAATGGTGCGACTGACGACGAGTTAGGACACTCGGAATGCCAAATGCTGCTACTGAATTCGAATGTTGAGCGGCTGCTTTTGGACGGCGATATCGTCGCGACCAAGGACCGCAAGGCCGAAAAGCAGCAGTCTCGCATGCCCTCCAGTATGACCACTTCACACGCGCGCCAACCCAAAAAGTAGGGGGCCAACGGCCCCCTCTCTTCGCTCAGAGTCCGACGAACTTTATTCGGATCCGACTGACTTTATTTGCTCCAGTCAGAAGAAGGAAACACCCCTTACTCCACCGTCACCGACTTGGCCAGATTACGCGGCTTGTCCACATCGGTGCCCTTCACCAGCGCGGCGTGGTAGCTGAGCAGTTGCAGCGGCACGACGTGGAGGATGGGGGACAGCAGGCCGTAGTGTTCGGGCAGGTGCAGGATGTGCACGCCTTCCGATTCGGCGATCTCGCAGCCAACGTCGGCAAACACGTAGAGCTCGCCGCCGCGGGCGCGGACTTCCTGCAGGTTGGACTTGAGCTTTTCAAGGAGGCTGTCGTTGGGGGCGACGGCGATGACCGGCATCTCCTTGTCCACCAGGGCCAGCGGGCCATGCTTGAGTTCTCCGGCCGGGTAGGCCTCGGCGTGGATGTAGGAGATTTCCTTGAGCTTGAGGGCACCTTCCAGGGCGATCGGGTAGTGCATGCCGCGGCCGAGGAAGAGCGCGTGATTCTTGCTGGCAAAACGCTGGGCCCAGCGCTCGATCTCGGGTTCCAGTTCAACGACCTTGGCGACGGCCACCGGCAAGTGGCGCAGCAGGGCCAGGTGGCTGGCTTCGTCGGCTTCGGAGAGGCGGTTATTGACTTTGGCGAGAGCCAGCGTCAGCAGGGCTAGCGCGGCCAGCTGGGTGGTGAAGGCCTTGGTGGAGGCGACGCCAATCTCCGGGCCGGCACGGGTGATGAAACGCAGTGCGGCCTCACGGACGATGGCGGACTCGGGCACGTTGCAGATCGCCAGGGTCTTGGTCATGCCCAGGCCCTTGGCGAACTTGAGGGCGGCCAGGGTGTCGGCGGTCTCGCCGGATTGGGAGATGACGACCACCAGGGTTTCGGGGTCGGGCACGGATTCGCGGTAGCGGTATTCGCTGGCGATCTCGACGGAGCACGGCAGCTTGGCAATGGCTTCGAGCCAGTAACGGGCCACCAGGCCGGCGTGGTAGCTGGTGCCGCAGGCGAGGATCAGCACGCGGCGGGTGGCGGCGAAGACGTCCACCGCGTCGCTGCCGAACAGCTGCGGCGACACGCTGCCGCCGCCGGCGATGATCTCCAGCGTGTTGGCGAGGGCCTGGGGCTGCTCGAAGATTTCCTTCTGCATGTAGTGGCGGTACTTGCCGAGCTCAACCGCATCGGCAGACAGGCTGGAGATATGTACCGGGCGATCCACCGGGGTGCCGTCCTGGCGCGTGACGCGGTAGCCATCAAGACGCAGTTCGGCCACGTCGCCGTCCTCGAGATACACCACCTTGCGGGTGACCTGCAGCAGCGCGGCGGTATCGGAAGCGGCATAGTGGCCGTCCTCACCGATGCCCAACAGCAACGGTGAGCCCTTGCGGGCGACTATTGCGCGGCCCTGGTCGAGCTCGCTGACGACGCCGATGGCGTAGGCGCCGACCAGCTCGGCCAGCGTGGCGCGCACCGCGTCGAACAGGTCGGGAATGGTCTTCAACTTGTCGTGCAGCAGGTGGGCGATGGCTTCGGTGTCGGTCTCTGACGTGAAGGCGTAGCCCTTGGCGCGCAGACCATCGCGCAGCTCTTCGAAGTTCTCGATGATGCCGTTATGCACCACGGCGAGCCCGCCGGAGATGTGCGGATGGGCGTTGCGCTCGCAGGGCACGCCGTGGGTGGCCCAGCGGGTGTGGGCAATGCCGATCTCGGCGGTGAGACCGGTGGCGTCGGCCTGGGCGGCCAGTTCGGCGACACGGCCGACCGCGCGCAGGCGCTGCAGCGTGGGGGTGCCATTCTGCTTGAGGACGGCCAGGCCGGCGGAGTCGTAGCCGCGGTATTCGAGCTTGCGCAGGCCTTCGAGCAGGACGGGAACGATGTTGCGACGGGCGATGGCGGTGACGATGCCACACATGATCGGGAACCTTTCAGAGTTGTCCGGCCTGCACGGCCGGACCGGAAATGAGGGACGGCATCAGGCCTTCTTGATCTTGACCGGGCGCTTCCAGCCGGGGATCGACAGCTGCCTGGCCCGCGACACGGTGAGCTGCTCGGCCGGCGCATCCTTCGACAGCGTGGTGCCGGCGCCGAGGGTGGCACCGCGGCCGACACGGACCGGCGCGACCAGCTGGGTGTCGGAACCGATGAAGACGTCGTCCTCTATGATGGTGCGGAACTTGTTGGCACCATCGTAATTGCAGGTGATGGTACCGGCGCCGACGTTGACCCGCTGGCCGATGTCGGCGTCGCCGACGTAGGCCAGGTGGTTGGCCTTGGAGTGGTCGGCGATCACGCTATTCTTCACCTCGACGAAGTTGCCCAGGTGCACGTCCTTGCCGAGCACGGTGCCCGGGCGGGTACGCGCGTAGGGGCCGATGATGCAGGCCTCGCCCATCTCGGTGTCCTCGATCTGCGAGAAGGCGGCGATCCTGGTACCGGCGCCGATCTTCGCGTTCCGGACGATACAGTTGGCACCGATACGTACGCCGTCGCCAAGCTCGACACGGCCTTCGAAGATGCAGTTGATGTCGATCTCCACGTCGCGGCCGCAGATCAGCTCGCCACGCACGTCGAGGCGGGCCGGGTCAATGACGGTGACGCCGTCATCGGTGAGACGGCGGGCGATGCCGCGCTGGTAGATCCGCTCGAGCTCGGCGAGCTGGGTCTTGTTATTGACGCCAAGGGTTTCCTCAAATGCATCGGGCTGCGTGGTGACGACTTCGAGGCCGTCGGTAACGGCCATCGCGATGATGTCGGTGAGGTAATACTCGCCTTGGGCGTTGTCGTTCTTGAGGTTGGCCAGCCAGTGGCGCAGGCGCGCGACGGGAGCAACGAGGATGCCGGTGTTCACTTCGCGGACGGCGCGCTCGTCGGCCGCGGCATCCTTCTCTTCCACGATACGGGTGACCTGCCCGGCCGCGTTGCGCAGGATGCGGCCGTAGCCGGTGGGATCGTCCATCGTGACGGTGAGCAGGGCCAGGCGTTCGGCGCCGGCAGCCTGCATCAGGCGCTGCAGCGTCGGCACGCCGATCAGCGGCACGTCGCCGTAGAGGATCAGCGCAACGTCTCCGTCCTCGACCAGCGGCATGGCCTGCTGCACCGCGTGGCCGGTACCCTGGGGCGGGTCCTGCCTGGCCCAGGCCAAGTCGGGTGCGTCGAGCACCTCACGCACCACCTCGCCGCCGTGGCCGTACACCACCACGATGCGCCGCGCCTCCAGCGCCCGCGCGGTATCCAGCACATGCGCCAGCATCGGTTTGGCGGCCAACGGCTGCAGTACCTTGGGCAACACCGAACGCATGCGCTTGCCTTGTCCGGCGGCGAGAACGATCACTTCCATGGATATCCCTGAATGCAGTTTGAATGGGGGTTGAGGCGGATTCTAGCATGCTCGATTTTGCTGCTTCGAGGCGCAGTTCTCGCTTGCAAGCTCGCTCGAGACGCCATGCTGACGCGACGCAACATTCCTT
The DNA here is from genome assembly GCF_056724025.1 of Zoogloea sp. JDB1. Taxonomy (NCBI): domain Bacteria; kingdom Pseudomonadati; phylum Pseudomonadota; class Betaproteobacteria; order Rhodocyclales; family Zoogloeaceae; genus Zoogloea; species Zoogloea sp. JDB1. Next base: position 1,520,721 of record NZ_CM161496.1, on the reverse strand, counting down.
TGATCTAATACTAAAGTTCCTTGATCGCTATTCGATAGAATCACAGTGCTGCAACGCAAAACAGGATATCGCCATGATCGACGCTCGTGATTTCATCCAGAACCGGACGTTTGACGAAATTGCCGTGGGCGACTCCGCCCAGTTGGTACGCACGTTGCGCCCGGAAGACATCCATCTCTTCGCGGTAATGTCGGGAGACGTGAATCCGACCCATGTGGACCCGGAGTTCGCCCGCTCCAGCCAGTTCCGCGAGGTGGTCGGGCATTCCATGTGGGGCAGCGTGCTGATCTCATCCATTCTCGGCACCGAGTTCCCCGGCCCCGGCACCGTGTACGTCGGCCAGACCCTCAAGTTCTGGCGGCCGATCACCATCGGCGACACGCTGACCGTCACCATCACCTGCACCCAGCGCTTCGAACACAACCACCACCTGCTGCTCGACTGCCAGTGCATGAACCAGGACGGGCTAAAGGTCATCGACGGCACCGCCGAGGTGATGGCGCCCACCGAGAAAATCAAGCGCCTGCGTGTCGCGATGCCAGAAATCACCATTTCCGACCGTCAGCAGCGCTACCTGCATGCACTGGCGCTGACCAAAGGCCTGGAGCCGATCCCCATCGCGGTGGCCCACCCCTGCGACACCGAATCCCTGCGCGGCCCGTTGCAGGCGCGAGACGCCGGCCTGGTGATTCCGGTGCTGGTCGGCCCGGAAGCCAAGATCCGCGAAGTGGCCGAGCAGGAGGGCCTCGACCTGCGCGGCGTGCGTATCGTCGACGCGCCCCACAGCCACGCTTCCGCCGAACTCGCAGTGCGCCTCGCACGCTGCGGCGAGGTCGAGGCTCTGATGAAGGGCTCGCTGCACACCGACGAACTGATGAGCGAGGTCGTCGCCAAGGATACCGGCCTGCGTACGTCGCGACGTATTTCCCACGTCTTCATGGCCGACGTGCCAACCTACCCGCGCCCGCTGCTGATCACCGACGCGGCAATCAACATCGAGCCGACCCTCGACGACAAGGTGCACATCATCCAGAACGCCATCGAACTGGCGATCATGATGGGCGTGCCGGAACCCAAGGTGGCAATCCTGTCCGCCGTCGAAACGGTCAACGTCAAGATCCGCTCCACCCTCGACGCTGCCGCCCTGTGCAAGATGGCCGACCGCGGCCAGATCAAGGGTGGCCTGCTCGACGGCCCGCTGGCCTTCGACAACGCGGTATCGCTGGTGGCCGCCAAGACCAAGGGCATCCGCTCCGCGGTGGCCGGCCAGGCCGACATCCTGGTGGTGCCCGACCTGGAGTCCGGCAACATGGTTGCCAAGCAGCTCGAGTACCTCGCCGACGCACTGATGGCCGGCGTGGTGCTGGGCGCCCGCGTGCCCATCGTACTGACCAGCCGTGCCGATACTGCTGAAACTCGTACCGCCTCCTGCGCCATCGCCCAGCTGATGGCCCATAAACGCCGCCAGGGAGTTCGCCTGTGAAAGCCATCCTCATCCTCAACGCCGGCTCGTCGAGCCTGAAGTTCGCCCTCTTCCCGATGATCCCCGAGCTGGCCGACCGGCCACGCCTGTCCGGCCAGGTAGAAGGCATCGGCGCCGAGCCGTTGATGCACGCGGTGGACAGCAGCACCGGCGAGCGCTTCGCCGAAGGCCTGACGGTGCCGGATGGCACCGACCAGAACGGCCAGCACCGCCTGGCGCTGGAATTCCTCTTCGAGTGGATCAACCGCCACACCCCCGGCGTGGACATCATCGCTGCCGGTCACCGCATCGTGCACGGCGGCGACCACTATGGCGCTCCCGTTGTGCTGACGCCTGACGTGGTCGGCGAGCTGGAAACCCTGATCCCGCTGGCGCCACTGCACCAACCGCACAACCTGCGGGCTATCAAGTCGCTGTTCACGCTGATGCCCGAGGTGCGGCAGGTCGGCTGCTTCGACACCGCCTTCCACCGCACCCGCCTACCGGTGGCATCGCGCTTCCCGCTACCCCGCGCGCTCTACAACGAGGGCGTCAAGCGTTACGGCTTCCACGGCCTGTCCTACGAGTTCGTGTCCCGCCAGCTGCCCGACCTGCTCGGCGAGGAAAAGGCCGGCGGCCCGATCATCGTCGCCCACCTGGGCAACGGCGCCAGCATGTGCGCTCTACGCGACGGCGTCAGCCGCGACACCAGCATGGGCTTCACCGCAGTGGATGGCCTGATGATGGGCACCCGCACCGGCGCCCTCGACCCCGGTGTCATCCTGCACCTGATCGAACAGAAGGGCATGGACGCCAAGTCCCTCAGCAACCTGTTCTACAAGCAGTCCGGCCTGCTCGGTGTGTCCGGCATCAGCCAGGACATGCGGACCCTGCTCGACTCTGACGAAGCATCGGCGAAGGAAGCCATCGAGCTGTTCTGCTACCGTGCCGCCTGCATGATCGGCCACCTGTCGATGGCTGCCGGTGGGCTGGATGCGCTGGTGTTCACCGGTGGCATTGGCGAACACGCGACGCCGGTGCGCACACGTATCGCTGAATGGCTGGAATGGACCGGCCTGCGCCTCTACCCCGCAGCCAACCAGCGCCACGCCACACGCATCCACGCCAAGGACAGCAAAGTAGAAGTGCTGGTGGTGCCGACCAACGAGGAATGGATGATCGGCCACCATACGGTGAATCTGCTGGGGCTGCACTGAAGCAGCGATATTGGGACGGGGGAGCCCCTCTGCCGGGCTCCCCCCGTAGGGGAGAATCCTCTCCTGCAGGGAAGCACTCCCCAGAAACGCAAAAGCCCGGGTCACCCCGGGCTTTTTGCTTGATGCCTCGCAGATCAGCGCGGCAGGACGCTACTGCCCATCAGAAAAGTGTCGACCTCGCGGGCGGCCTGACGGCCTTCGCGGATCGCCCACACGACCAAGGACTGGCCACGGCGCACGTCGCCGGCGGCGAAGACCTTCGGCACGTTGGTGGCGTAGCAGCCATCACCGTCGGTGGTGGCCTTGGCATTGCCACGGCCATCCTTGTCGACGCCGAAGGCTTCAAGCAGGGACGCCACCGGGTTGGTGAAACCCATCGCGAACAGCACCAGATCAGCAGGCAGTTCGCGCTCGGAACCCGGCACTTCGCTCGGCTTGCCGTCCTTCCATTCGAGTTCGACGGTACGCAGGGCCTTGACCTTGCCGTTCTCGCCGATGAACTCCTTGGTGGACACGGCGAACTCGCGGGAGCAGCCTTCCTCATGGGAGGAAGAGGTGCGCAGCTTGATCGGCCAATACGGCCAGATCAGCGGACGGTTCTCTTCCTTCGGCGGCTCGGGCATCACTTCGAACTGGGTCACGGACGTGGCGCCGTGACGGTTGGAGGTGCCCACGCAGTCGGAACCGGTGTCGCCACCGCCGATCACGATGACGTTCTTACCGGTCGCGGAGATCGGGTTCTTATCGTCGCCCGCCACTTCCTTGTTCTGCGGAATCAGGAATTCCAGCGCGAAGTGGACACCAGCCAGCTCGCGGCCCGGAACCGGCAGATCGCGCGGCACTTCGGAACCAGCGGCGAGGATCACCGCGTCGAACTCGGACTTGAGCTGCTCGGCGGAGACCACTTCGACGGCGTCATCGTTGATGCCGGTGACGCCCGGCTTCACGCCGACGCAGACCTTGGTGCGGAAGGTGACGCCTTCAGCTTCCAGTTGCTCGACGCGACGGTCGATGGTGGCCTTGTCCAGCTTGAAGTCTGGGATGCCGTAGCGCAGCAGGCCACCGATGCGGGAGCTCTTCTCGAAGACGGTCACATCGTGGCCGACGCGGGCCAGCTGCTGGGCCGCAGCCAGGCCGGCGGGGCCGGAGCCAACGACGGCGACCTTCTTGCCGGTCTTGGTGGAGGCGGGCTGGGCCGTGACCCAGCCGTTTTCCCAAGCCTTGTCGATGATCGCGTGCTCGATCGACTTGATCCCCACCGCTTCCGTGTTGATGTTCAGCGTACAGGCCGCTTCGCAAGGTGCGGGGCAGATCCGGCCGGTGAAATCCGGGAAGTTGTTGGTAGAGTGCAGGACTTCGATCGCTTCCTTCCAGTTGCCGCGATAAACCAGGTCATTCCAGTCGGGAATGATGTTGTTCACCGGGCAGCCGTTGTTGCAGAACGGAATACCGCAATCCATGCAGCGTGCGCCCTGCTTGGCCGCATCCTCGTCGCTCAGGTGATCGACGAATTCCTTGTAGTGCTTGAGACGCTGCTCGACCGGGGCGTAGGCCTCGGAAAGACGCTGGTACTCGAGAAATCCAGTTGGCTTGCCCATTGTTACGCGGCCTCCAGTTCTTTCTGTTGTTGCGCGGCCATCTCGGCCAACGCGCGACGGTATTCGTGCGGCATCACCTTGACGAACTTGCAGCGGTAGGCTGCCCAGTCGGCCAGGATGGACTTGGCGCGCTCGCTGCCGGTGTAGGTGGCGTGACGTTCGATCAGCATCTTGAGCAGGGCTTCATCGGCCATGCCTAGGTGACGCACGTCGACGCGGCCATGGCCTTCGAGGTCGTCGCCGGCCTCGGAACCCTGACGGGCGGCGAATTCTTCCTCGATCGGCTCCAGGGCCACCTGGGCCATGTTGCAGCGGCCTTCGAAAGTGCCGTCCTCGTCGAGCACGTAGGCGACGCCACCGGACATGCCTGCAGCGAAGTTGCGGCCGGTCATGCCGAGCACCACGACGGTGCCGCCGGTCATGTATTCGCAGCCGTGGTCGCCCACGCCTTCGACGACCGTGGTCGCGCCGGAGTTACGCACCGCGAAACGCTCACCGCCAACACCGGCAAAGTAGGCCTCGCCCTCGGTCGCACCGTACAGCACGGTGTTGCCGATGATGATGTTGCTCGGCGTGTCACACTTGAAGCCTGGCGCCGGGCGCACGACGATGCGGCCACCGGACAGGCCCTTGCCGACATAGTCGTTGCCTTCACCAACCAGTTCGAGGGTCAGACCTCGGGAGAGGAAGGCCCCGAAACTCTGGCCGGCAGTGCCGTTGAGGCGGATATGCACGGTGTCGTCCGGCAGGCCGGCGTGACCGTACTTGGCCGCGAAGCGGCCGGACAGCATGGCGCCAACGGTACGGTTGATGTTGCGCACCGGGACTTCGAAGGAGACCTTCTCGCCGTTCTCGAGGGCCGGCTCGGCCAGCTCTATGAGTCGGTTGTCGAGGGCCTTGACCAGGTTGTGGTCCTGGACTTCGGTGTGCAGGCGCGGCACTTCGGCGGGCACATTCGGCAGGTGGAAGATGCGGCTGTAATCCAGGCCGCGGGCCTTCCAGTGCTCGATGCCGGCACGCATGTCCAGCAGGTCGGCACGGCCGATCAGGTCGTCGAACTTGCGGATGCCCATCTGGGCCATCAGCTCGCGCACTTCCTCGGCAACGAAGAAGAAGTAGTTGACCACGTGCTCCGGCTGACCGGAGAAGCGCTTGCGCAGCGTCGGATCCTGCGTGGCCACACCTACCGGACAGGTGTTGAGGTGGCACTTGCGCATCATGATGCAGCCTTCGACGACCAGCGGCGCGGTAGCGAAGCCGAATTCGTCGGCACCCAGCAGCGCGCCGATGACGACGTCGCGACCGGTCTTGATCTGGCCATCCACCTGCACGCGGATACGGCTGCGCAGACGGTTGAGGACCAGGGTCTGCTGGGTTTCAGCGAGGCCCAGTTCCCACGGGGAACCGGCGTACTTGATGGAGGACAGCGGCGACGCACCGGTACCACCGTCGTGACCGGCGATCACCACGTGGTCGGCCTTGGCCTTGGCAACGCCCGCGGCCACGGTACCGACGCCCACTTCGGACACCAGCTTGACGGAGATGTCGGCCGCCGGGTTGGTGTTCTTCAGGTCGTGGATCAGCTGGGCCAGATCCTCGATGGAGTAGATGTCGTGGTGCGGCGGGGGCGAGATCAGACCGACGCCCGGCACGGAGTGGCGCAGGAAGCCTATGTACTCGGAGACCTTGTGGCCGGGCAGCTGACCACCTTCGCCGGGCTTGGCGCCCTGGGCCATCTTGATCTGGATCTGGTCGGCATTGACCAGGTACTCGGTGGTCACGCCGAAACGGCCGGAAGCAACCTGCTTGATCGAGGAACGCAGGCTGTCGCCAACCTTCAGCTCGATGTCACGCTCGATACGGCTGGCGCCGATCAGCTCGGACAGCTTGGTGGGCTTGGAGATCGGGATGAAGCGCTTCGGATCCTCGCCGCCCTCGCCGGTGTTCGACTTGCCGCCGATGCGGTTCATGGCGATCGCCAGCGTCGTGTGGGCTTCGGTGGAGATGGAGCCGAGGGACATCGCGCCAGTGGCGAAGCGCTTGACGATTTCCTTGGCGGACTCGACCTCTTCCAGCGGCACCGGAGCACCGACGGACTTGAGTTCGAACAGGCCGCGCAGCGTCATGTGGCGCTTGCCCTGATCGTTGATGATCTTGGCGTATTCCTTGTAGGTGTCGAACTTGCCGCTGCGGGTGGAGTGCTGCAGCTTGGCGATCGCGTCCGGCGTCCACATGTGCTCATCGCCACGGATGCGGAAGGCGTATTCACCACCGGCATCAAGGGCGTTGGCCAGCACCGGGTCGGCACTGAAGGCAGCCTGGTGCAGGCGGATGGCTTCTTCCATCACCTCGAACACGCCGATGCCTTCCACCTGGGAAGCAGTACCGGTGAAGTACTTCTCGACCAGCGTCTTCTTGAGGCCGATGGCTTCGAAGATCTGGGCGCCGGTGTAGGACATGAAGGTCGAGATGCCCATCTTGGACATGACCTTCATGAGGCCCTTGCCGACGGCCTTGATGAAGTGCTTGACGTACTTCTCGGCGGTCTCGGCATCACCGTGGGCCATCTCGGTGAGGGTTTCGAGGGCCAGGTAGGGGTGCACCGCCTCGGCGCCATAGCCGGCCAGCACGGCGAAGTGGTGGGTCTCGCGGGCGGAGCCGGTTTCGACCACCAAGCCGGTGCGGGTACGCAGACCCTTGGTCACCAAGTGCTGGTGAATGGCGGAGGTGGCCAGCAGGGCCGGGATCGCGACCTGCTCGGCACTGACCTTGCGGTCGGACACGATCAGGATGTTGGAGCCTTCCAGCACCGCGTTCTCAGCTTCTGCACACAGGGAAGCCAGGCGTGCTTCGACGCCTTCCTTGCCCCAGGCCAGCGGGTAGCAGATGTCCAGTTCGGCGGAGCGGAACTTGTTCTCGGTGTAACGGGCGATCTCGCGCAGCTTCGCCATGTCGGCGAAGGTCAGCACCGGCTGGGTGACTTCCAGGCGGTACGGGGGATTGATCTCGTTGATGCCGAGCAGGTTCGGGCGCGGGCCGACGAAGCTCACCAAGGACATGACCAGTTGTTCGCGGATCGGGTCGATCGGCGGATTGGTCACCTGGGCGAACAGCTGACGGAAGTAGCTGAAGATCGGCTTGGCTTTGGCAGACAGCACGGCCAGCGGGCTGTCGTTGCCCATGGAGCCGGTGCCCTCTTCGCCGGTCTTGGCCATCGGCTCGAGGATGAACTTGACGTCTTCCTGAGTGAAGCCGAATGCCTGCTGACGGTCCAGCAGGGAAGCAGCGCACTCCGGTGCGGCTACGCTCTCGGGCGCGGCACAGGTGTCGAGCTTGATGTTGATGCGGGACAGCCATTCCTGGTAGGGCTTGGCGGCGGCAAGGGATTCCTTGATTTCCTTGTCGTCGATGATGCGGCCCTGCTCCATGTCGATCAGGAACATCTTGCCCGGCTGCAGACGCCACTTCTTGACGATCTTCTCGTCGGGAATCGGCAGCACGCCGGATTCGGAGGCCATCACGACGTAATCGTCGTCGGTGACCAAGTAGCGGGCCGGACGCAGGCCGTTACGGTCGAGCGTCGCACCGATCTGGCGGCCGTCGGTGAAGGCCACCGCGGCGGGGCCGTCCCACGGCTCCATCATGGCTGCGTGGTATTCGTAGAAAGCACGGCGCTTCTGGTCCATCAGCGTGTGGGATTCCCAGGCTTCGGGAATCATCATCATCATCGCGTGGGCCAGGGAATAGCCGCTCATCACCAGCAGCTCGAGCGCGTTGTCGAAGGCTGCGGAGTCGGACTGACCCGGGTAGATCAGCGGCCACAGCTTCTGCAGGTCTTCGCCGAGCAGCGGGGACTGGGTACCCTTCTCGCGGGCACGCATCCAGTTGTAGTTGCCACGCACCGTGTTGATTTCGCCGTTGTGGGCGATGTAACGGAACGGGTGGGCAAGGTGCCAGGTCGGGAAGGTGTTGGTCGAGAAGCGCTGGTGGACCAGGGCCAGCGCGGAGACACAGCGCGCGTCCTGCAGGTCGAGGTAGTACTGGCCGACCTGGTCGGCAAGCAGCAGACCCTTGTAGTTGATCGTACGCGCCGACATGGACGGCGTGTAGAACTCCTTGGAGTGCTTCAGCTTGAGGGCGGCGATGGCATTGGCGGCGCGGCGACGGATCACGTACAGCTTGCGCTCAAGGGCGTCGGTGACCATCACGTCGGGCCCGCGGCCGATGAAGACCTGGCGGATCACCGGCTCCTTGGCCTTGACGGTCGGGGACATCGGCATGGCCGGATCGGTCGGCACATCACGCCAGCCGAGCACGACCTGACCTTCGGCGCGGGTGGCGCGCTCGATTTCGTCCTCGCAGGCGAGACGGGAGGCGTGCTCCTTCGGCAGGAAGACCATGCCGACACCGTAGTCGCCGGCCTGCGGCAGGGTGACGCCCTGCTTGGCCATTTCTTCGCGGAACAGCGTATCCGGAATCTGGATCAGGATACCGGCGCCGTCACCCTGCAACGGGTCGGCACCCACGGCACCCCGGTGGTCCAGATTCTTCAGAATTTCGAGACCCTGATTTACGATCTCATGCGTCTTGTTGCCCTTGATATGTGCAATGAAGCCGACACCACAGGCGTCATGTTCGTTGGCGGGGTCGTAAAGACCCTGCTCCAGGGGAAGATCCATCTTGTTTTTCCTCGACACAACACACACCGGCGCCGCGTAGCGCACCGCGCCGGACCTTCAAACTGCGGGAAATCGCCCCGTCCGAACCGTGAAAAAGCCGGCGACACGCGGCCAGCCGGCTACGTTCGATCCCGACGAGGAGACCGTTCAAACACATTGGGCGAGGGTCGAATATACCGCTCCAAGAGCCCTGTTTTCAAGGATTTTTTTGCGCCGCCGCAAGCGCTTGCGGGGCTTAGTGAATCTCACCGACCGCAAACAAGCGCCGGTGTTCACGCATCGCATATCGGTCCGTCATTCCAGCGACATAATCGGCGATCGCCCGCGGCTTGTCGTTGCGGGCCATCTGCTGGTATTGCGGCGGGAGCAGGCGGGGATCATTCATGAATGCCCCGAAGAGATCCTGGATGATGCGCCGGGCCTTGTCGGTCATGCGCAGGACCTGGAAGTGGTGATACAGGCCTTCGCGCAGGAAGGTCTTGAGAACGCGCAACTCGGGCAACATGCCGTCGCTGTAGGCCACCAGACGCGGGGCCGCGTGCACGTCGTCGAGGGAGACGACACCGGCCGCGGCGGTATTGGCGCGGGTCTGCTCGATGAGATCCACCGCCATCATGTTGATCATGCGGCGGATGGTTTCATGGATCAGCCGCCGCCCGGCCAAGCCAGGATAGGCCGCCTCGACCGCCTCCCGGTTGCGACGGAAGATCGGCACCGCGTCGAGTTGCTCGAGGGTGATCAGCCCGGAACGCAGGCCGTCGTCCACGTCGTGGTTGTTGTAGGCGATCTCGTCGGCCAGATTGGCCAACTGCGCCTCCAGCGAGGGCTGGCGCCCATCGATGAAGCGCTGCCCGATGTCGCCGAGCAGTGCGGCATTTTTCAACGAGCAGTGCTTGAGGATCCCTTCACGGGTCTCGTGCATTAGGTTGAGGCCATTGAACTCGGCGTAGCTTTCCTCAAGCACATCCACCGTCCGCAGGGACTGCAGATTGTGCTCGAAGCCGCCGAAGTCCTTCATGCAGGCATGCAGCGCATCCTGCCCGGCGTGACCGAAGGGCGTATGGCCGAGGTCATGCGCCAAAGCCACCGCCTCGGCCAGATCCTCGTTGAGGCGCAGCGCCCGCGCGATGGAGCGGGTGATCTGCGCGACTTCGATGCTGTGGGTCAGCCGGGTGCGGAACAGGTCGCCTTCGTGATTGACGAAGACCTGGGTCTTGTACTCCAGGCGCCGGAAGGCAGTGCAGTGCACGATGCGGTCGCGATCGCGCTGGAACTCGCCGCGCGCCACCGGTGGCGACTCGGCCACCCGACGACCACGGGAATTCGCCTCGACGACGGCATAGGGCGCCAGTTCGGCCATCGGCGGGGTACTCAGCAACAGGCCTCGATGGAAGCGCGGATGTCGGCCTGGCTGGCCTCGGCAGTGATCACCGCCTCCCCTATCGCCTTCAGCAATACCAGCCGCAGGGTTCCGTCCGCCACCTTCTTGTCGTGGGCCATCATCTCGAGATAGCGGTCCGCTCCCAGCGGCGCCCCCTTGACCGGCAGGCCGGCGCGCTCGTGAATGGACCTGACCCGTTCGACGTCCGCATCGGACAGCCAGCCTAGACGCCGGGACAGGTCGGCGGCCATGATCGCCCCTGCCGCCACGGCCTCGCCATGCAGCCAGACGCCGTATCCCAACCCGGTTTCGATGGCATGGCCGAAGGTGTGCCCCAGATTGAGCGTAGCGCGCACCCCCTGCTCGGTCTCATCGGCGGCGACGACTTCCGCCTTGTTGCGGCACGAACGCTCGACCGCCTCGGCTAGCGCCTCGGCATCGCGGGCGAGCAGACGCTCAAGGTTTTCCTCGATCCACTCCAGGAAAGGCAGGTCCCGGATCAACCCATACTTGATGACCTCGGCCAATCCCGCCTTCAGCTCACGCTCCGGTAGTGTGTTAAGGACTGAGGTATCGGCGAGCACCATACGCGGCTGGTAGAAGGCGCCGATCATGTTCTTGCCTAGGGGGTGATTGATTGCCGTCTTACCACCGACAGACGAGTCCACCTGAGACAGCAGCGTAGTCGGCACCTGGAGGAAGGGTACGCCGCGCTGGTAGGTTGCCGCGGCAAAGCCGACCATGTCACCAACCACGCCGCCACCGAGAGCGATCAGCGTCGTTCCGCGATCGCAGCGGCTCGACAGCAGGCCATCGAAAATCGTGTTGAGCGTCTCCCAGTCCTTGTGCGCCTCACCGTCCGGCAGCACGATCTCGGTGACTGTCAGCCCGCGGGCTTTCAGCCCGTCCGCAAAAGCACGCAGGTACAGGGGGCCGACCACATTGTTGGTGATCACTGCCACACGGCGCGATTTCACAAAGGGCAATACCAGCTCGGGATCTGCCAGCAATCCCCCGCCGATCCGGATGGGATAGCTGCGGTCGGCCAGTTCGACGTTCAGTGTGCGCATAAGTCCTGCAATTCCTTTTCGATCAGACGCACCATCGCATGCGGCGTTCCACGCCCGCCTTCGACAGTGATGTGAGCAACCTCGCGGTACAGCGGGTCGCGGACCACATATAACTGCTGAAGGCGCCCTTTGGGATCCGGCACCTGCAGCAGGGGACGCGTCTTGTCGTGACGGGTGCGCTCCCACAGAACGTGGGGCGGAACATTGAGATAAACGACCACGCCCCGCTCGGAAAGCAGGGCACGATTGATGGGATTGATCACGGCACCGCCACCGGTAGCAAGCACCATGTCCGACTCCGTGGTCAGTTCATCCAGGGTCTGCGTCTCCCTGCGCCGGAAACCATCTTCGCCCTCGATCTCGAAAATGGTCGGGATCTTGACCCCCGTTCGGGCCTCGATTTCGTGATCACTGTCGACAAAACGAAGGCCAAGCCGCTTGGCAAGCTCCCGACCCACTGTGGTCTTACCGGAACCGGGCATGCCAATCAGAACAATACAACGTGGAAAATCCATTCCCTTCCTTTGCAGTCGGGGAAAGACTTTTACTCCCCAAAACGCATGTCAGTTAATAGTGATGGTCCGGCTACTCGTACTACCGCTCGGTGACGTGACCGTGAGGGTAGCGGTTCCAACAGGCTTCGTCTGGCACTTCGAACCCTCTACCGTGAAGGTATGGAAGGTACCACCGGCAGCACTCGTATTGGGAACGGAAGAGGAGCCGGAAGACACGGACACTGAAGCCTTGACCGTATCACCCGTATCATTTTTGTAAGTCACAGCCGAATCCATGGACAGCGTCGCGGTCGCCGGCATCGGATTATTATTTTCATCGGACAGCCGGAAAGTAAAGGAACCCGTACAACCCGGCATAGTAAACGTGGAGGGCGAAACCGTACCGATAACGTAGCTGGACAAGACGACCAGATTGACCCGGCGTACATGCGCCTGCCCCCAGACACCGTCACAGCTTCCGGCACTATAGGGCGCATTGTCATAACGTCCGTCAGCAGGATAGGCGGGGCATGCCCCTGACTTGCCAAAGGCAATCTCGGACTCACCAGCCTGCCTTACCCGATCCTCATTGTTATCGACAAAGGCATTGCCGAGATCACGGAAGGCCTCACCTGCATCGTAGATGTTGTTGGCGTTGCTGTCGTCAAAACTCTCCTCGCCCGTCGCGTAGGCAAGGATGGTGACTCGTCCGTTCGTAACAGAACCGGAAGGCTCCGAGTCATTGCGCGGCCGGTATTCTCCGCTGGTGAACGTCACGGAACACGAAGCAGACGTTGTCGTGCAAGAGGCACCGATACCTGCCCCTTCACTGATGAAATTGATGACCGTGCCGTCCGGAACCGGGTTACCTAAACGGTCAAATGCATAAGCAGTCGCATGCGTAGTTATCCCATCCTGACGCCAGCCCTCGATATTGAAGGTCTCGACCGCCAGAGAAAAACGATCCTGGGTCGGACGTCCAGTGGAGATCGTCAGATTGGGCGACTGGCTCTTGATCGCCGAATTGTCAGCCAGCACCGCCGTCACCCACACCGGAGTAGGCACGGTACCTGCTGTCACCGTAACGCTGACAGTGCCATCAGCCTGTGTCGTACCCTGCGCAGTGCCGGAGGACTGGCCGTTCAACTTTATGCCACCAACACGCGTCGACAAGTCGAAGTTAACAGTTCTACCAGCAATCGGACTATTCGTGCTGTCAACCAGTTTGAAGGTGACAATGGAGTCGGACGACAAGCCCGCTCCGCCGGTCCCGGCCAGCACGATGGACGACGGTGACGAAGATACGAAACTGACATTCGATGCCTGAGGTGCCGCGATCTGCAGGGAAATCGAACTGGAAGCCCCTTGCACAGACGCAGTGATCGCATCAGTCCCCGCACACCCCTTATCGGTATAGGTTGCCGTCGCCACCCCGTTAACCGATGATACGCTGTGTGTAATCGACGCCTTGCCTGCAGTATCACAAGCAGACGAGAAAGTCACCGCCTGCGACGAAGTCGCAGGAACTCCATTTACCAAAACCTGAACGGAGACTGACGTACTTCCATAAGCGCTCAGCGAGGTGGAATTAGCTGTCAGATTGGACAGCGCCACTACCCCAGGGCTGACGGCATATCCAACCGTCTGCGTCAGTGACTTCCCGCCAACGCTCGCCGTAGCCGTCAGCGTTGCCGCTCCGCTGGAAGCCAGACTTGCCGCCTGCAGGTTCACCGATGCGACACCACTGCTGTTACTCAAAGCCGAACCTGAAGCGGGATCGAAAACGCCTAGCGCCGAGTCTGTCGCAAAAGTAACAACTGCATTGGGAACCACTGCACCATTGGCATCCTTCACCACAGCCTTGACCGTCAGCGGCTTACCCGCTGACAGCGTATTACTGCTTGCTCCCGATGTGGCATCGGTGAGGGACAGGGTGATCGTGCCATCCGTCGCAGTAGAGCCGCTGCCGCCGGACGAACAGGTGAGGAACCCCCCCGGACAGCCAGAACTGCCACTCGAACCACCACCTCCACCACCGCAGCCTGCGATGGCCAGCGCAATGACACTCAGGGCAAAGAAACGACCTTGTGATGACAAACGGCCCAAGGCACTGACGTTATGCATAGAAATTCCCGTATTAATGAAGGTCAGCGCAGACCGAGCTGATCGTTGATGATTCGAGGCGTAATGAACACGAGCAACTCAGTCTTGTTGTCCTTGCGCTCTGTATTCCGGAACAGATAGCCGAGAACCGGCACATCCCCCAGCAACGGGATCTTCGTCGTATTGTTGCCGATTTCCTGAATGTAGATCCCGCCGATGACGACCGTGCCACCGTTCTCGACCACCACTTCGGTCTTGACGTGCTTGGTGTCGATCGGCACGTTGCCACCGGCAACCGGCTGGTCGTAACGCGGCTGATCCTTATTGACCTCAAGTGCCATCATCACCTTGCCATCCGGCGTGATCTGCGGCTTCACCTTCAAGGTCAGGTTGGCCTTCTTGAAGCTGACGGTCGGGAAGGCAGTTCCCCCGGACTGGGTTTGATACGGCACTTCCGAACCCTGCTCGATAATCGCCTCCGCCTTGTCGGCCGTCATCACCCGCGGGCGGGACACGACCTTGCCACGCCCGTCTGCTTCCAGCGCCGAGACTTCGAGATCAATGTAACGGGTTGCCGCGCTGTTCCACAATGCAAACGAGAACGCGCCCGCAGACTTATTGTTGATTGACGACGCCGGCAGATTCACACCCAACCCGTTGGTGTAATCAGGAACCGTCGTAATCTGGCCGGCCTGGTAGCCGATTGAAGACAGATTACCCGTCCCAAGAGTATTCCGGAAAACCGGAACCCCCCCCGTGGTCGTTCCAATCTGACCACCGGTCTTGGCCCCAAAACCGAGACGTACCCCCAAGTTGCTTGCAAACGTATCTGTGGCCTCGACGATCTGCGCTTCGATCAGGACCTGACGCACCTCGACATCCACTTCGGCGATCAGGCGACGAATGTCCTCAAGCCGGGACGCCACATCATTGACGAAAATCTTGTTGCTGCGCTCGTCTGGCAGAACGCTACCCCGCTTGGAAAGCACGGACTGGTCCTTACTCTTCAGAAACTCGGCAACACTCTTCGCCTTGTGGTAGTTGATCTGAAAACTCTCGGTCCTCAGTGGCTCCAAATCACCGACCTGAGCCTTGGCTTCCAGGTCGAGCTTTTCGCGGGCTGCCAACTCGTCCCGCGGCGCGATCCAGATCACGTTGCCGTTCTTGCGCATGTCCAGCCCCCGCGCCTGCAGGATGATGTCGAGGGCCTGATCCCACGGCACGTCCTTGAGGCGCAGAGTCAGGTTGCCCTGCACGGAGTCACTGGTGATGATGTTGAAATTCGTGAAATCCGCGATGACCTGCAGCACGGAACGCACGTCGATGTTCTGGAAGTTCAGGGACAGCTTCTCGCCGGAGAAGCGGCCCTTGCCCGCGCCTTGCGTCAGCTTGTTGGGATCCTCCTTGACAGGCTTCACTTCAAGCACGAACTGACTGTCGCTCTGGTAAGCGTTATGCTCCCAGAGCCCACGCGGCGTCACCGTCATGCGTACATTCCCGCCCTGGGTCTTGGTCAGCACAGTGGACACCGGGGTACCAAAATCCACCACATCCAGCTTCCGACGCAATTGTTCCGGCACATCCGTCTTCAGAAAATCGACGATCAGGTCCTCGCCCTGTTGCCGAATATCGATACCGGCATTCGGGTCAGACAGATCGACCACCAGCCGCCCCTCACCGTCCTTGCCACGCCGGAAATTGATATCGCGAATGGCGTGCCGCTCCGACTGCCCCACGGCGGCCGGGGCAAACTGGGTACTCCGCTGAGCAAGCTGGCTCGTCGCCTCGCGGACCTGTCCAGCCGCCAGTGTGATCAGGAGATCGTTCCCATCCTGACGCGTCTCATAAGGGTAGACCCGGGACAGGTTCAAGACCAAGCGGGTCCGGTCCCCAACCTGCACGACGTTCACACTCCGCAAATCGCCGGCATTGAGCGTCTGGCTATTGCGCCCCAAGCCATTGGCCGTATCCGGGAAATCGAACGCAATGCGTGCTGGACTCGCCACACTGAAACTTGCCGGCAAGGCAGCCAGCGGCCTGGCAAGGGTGAGCTTGAGGACAATGTTGCCCCCTTGCTCCACGGCCATGATCTTCTCAATCCGGTTGCCTGCCGACACGACGTCCGCCGCCTGCGGGACCTGGGCCAGCACGGACACAGGAAGCACCAGCCCGCCAAGACACGCAGCCACCACCCATGCGCCCAACCTGACCCCACAAGGTCTCATTTTCATTTCTTCGCCTCCTGAGGCGCCTGCGCCTGCTCCTGCAACTGGAGCGTGCTGATGCGCTCGGTCCATTCACCGCCCACATCCTCGACAAGTTCTTTCAAGGTCACCGCGGATTCACTGATGCCCGTGATCTTTCCGTAATTCTGCCCAAGATAATTGCCGACCTTGACCTGATGCAGCGTCTTGTCGACAGCGATGATGGCATGGGCCTGACCTTTTCTCATCATGACGCCAACCATCTTGAGCGATTCGAGCGGATACGCTTCAAGGGGCTCCCGTCGCCGGTTTGCATCCGGCACAAAGCCCGACTTCTTGTCCGGTTCAAGCTTGGCCTGCTTGAACGGATCAAGCAGGCCACTGCCTTGATAATTCACAACGGATGCCTGGCGGATCGGTGGCAGGGGCTTCAGATTGGGCTTGAGGTCTTTCGACACCTCGGCCATCCAGTCACGCAAATCCTGCTGTTTGTCACCGCACCCGGCCAGCAGTACCGAAAGAAGCAGAGGCACTATCAGAGTCAGTCGCATGATCGTCACTTACGCGCCTTTTCCTTGGCCTTTTCCTTGCGCAGGGCCGAGACTTCCTCGTCATCCAGGTAACGATATGTCATCGCAGTCGCATCAAACTTGAGGTTGCCTTCCTTGAGCGTTTCGATGGCGATGTCGTTCAAGGTCACGATCCGCGGCATCTGCGCCACGTCACTGACAAATTCGCCGAGGTCGTGATAACCGCCGGTCACCCGCACGGAAATCGGCAACTCTGCATAAAAATCCTTCAAGCTCTCGGCACCTGGCTTGAACAATTCAAACTGCAGTCCACGCCCCAGACCGGCCTGATTGATGTCCGCCAACAAGGACTCGATCTCGGAGCGATTCGGCAACTGCTTCAATAAAGCACCAAACTGACGGTCGATCTCCGCCAATTGACGACGGTATTCAGGAAGATTGACAGCCTGGCGCTTCTTCAACAACCAATCATCCTTGAGCGTAATTTCTTCCTTTTCCTTGCTATCCAGCGTGGTCAGCTGATCGCTCCAGTCGAACCACCAGCCACCGACGACGATAACGAGAAAAATCGCCAGCAACGTCGCCAACCGGGGCAGCAGCGGCCACTGCCCGGGATCATTGGGATCCAACCCCTGGAAATCCCGCATCAGGGTCTGGACATCCATCGTCCGGAGCTTCTCTATCGACTCCCTTGGACTCATGGCTTGCCTCCCGCAGGATTGCTGACCCCGCCGCCAGCCTTCGGCTTGCCAGAGTCCTCCGCCTTAGTGCGCTCGATGCTCACATTGAGATTGAATTCACTGACGCGACGGGTATTCAGAACCGCCGCCTTGACCTCGACCAGATCAGCGCGCTCGAGATAAGGCGAAGCCTCGAGATTACGCATCAGGGTGGATACCCGCGCATTCGACTGGGCATAGCCGATCAAATTGATCTTGGAGCCGGACTGCTTAAGTGACTTTAGATAAACGCCTTCAGGCATCTGACGGACCAGTTCGTTGAACAACTGGACAGTTTCCGTACGATTGGTCTGCAACGACTCGATGACCTGCTTTCGGGACAGCAACGCCTCAGCCTGTTCCCGCAAACCCTTGATTTCCACGATCTCCTTGTCAAGCGCGGCGATTTCCTGCTTGAGAAAGACGTTCTTTGCGTCCTGACCATCCACATACCCCGCCAGGATCGTATGACCGATGAACCACACCACAAGCCCTACCACCGCCACAAAGGCGGAAAACAGCGCGAATTGTTGCCGGCGCGCCTTGCGCTTCTCTTCCCGGTGGGGAAGCAGGTTGATACGGATCACAAATCAAACCTCCGCAAGGCCAGACCACAGGCAACCAGCAAGGCAGGGGCATCCGCCGCGAGATTCTTCGGCCGAACCTTTGAACCAAGGCTCATGTTCGCAAACGGGTTGGCCACCAGGGTATCCACCTGAGTACGGCCCGCGACGGTTTCCGCGAGCCCGGGGATGACGGCACAACCGCCGGCAAGGACGATATGGTCTACCTGATTGAACTGGGTGGAGGTGAAAAAGAACTGCAGCGCCCGCGATACTTCCAATGCCATGGCGTCCATGAACGGGCGCAGAAGATCGGACTCATAGCTCTCGGGCAACGAACCGGTACGCTTGCCACTTTCGGCCTCTTCAAGGGACATCCCAAAGTGGCGCATGATGTCCTGGGTGAGCAAGAAACCGCCGAAGGCCTGCTCACGGGCGTACACCTGGTTGCCATTGCGCAGCACTGACACATTCATCACGTTGGCGCCGGCATCCACCAGCGCGATGATTTTGTCTTCCCCGCGGTCGGGCAACTGCTCCTGAACCAGTTCGAAGGCAGCCAGCGACGCGTAGGACTCGACGTCCATCACCAGCGCCTTGAGGCCGGCAGCTTCCGCTGCAGCGACCCTGTCTTCAACCTTCTCCTTGCGGGACGCAGCGATCAACACCTCGTCCTCATCCGCACTGGAAGCTGCCGGACCGATGACCTGAAAGTCGAGATTCACCTCATCGAGCGCAAAGGGAATGTACTGATTGGCTTCCGACTCGACCTGCACTTCCAACTCCTGGTCGCGCAGTCCCGCGGGCAGGATAATTTTCTTGGTGATGACCGCCGACGCCGGGAGGGCAAGCGCCACGAAACGGGTCGCTGTTCCGAGCCGACGCCAGCCACGCCGGATAGCATCGGACACAGCCTCCAGATTGACGATGTTTCCATCGGATACGGCCTCCCGCGGAAGCGCTTCGACGGCGTACCGCTCGACCCGATAACCACCGCCCGAGACGGCGGACAACTCCACCATTTTGACCGACGAAGACGAGATGTCGACACCGATCAAAGGGCGTGCCCGGGGGTTCAAAAAGGAGAGGTCGATCACAAAAAATCCTGAAATTTCTTTATGTTAGGTGCAATACCAACAAACTACTTGAGATCCTAACAACAACCATGACAAGTGTAAAGGTAAGGCCTGGGAGAATACCGGATTGCATATCAGGCGACAAATCGGGCCTCCTCGTATAATGCAGCACTTTACTCTGCTCCCTGCTCCCGTCATGCGCTGGGTACTCTACCCCTTCATCGCACTTCTCGGCCTGCTGGCCATTGGCCTCGCCATCCTCGCCCTGGCCGTCGCCTTCGCCTGGCCGACCCTCCCGTCGCTGGAAGCACTGACCGACTACCACCCCAAGATTCCGCTGCGCGTCTACACGGCTGACGGGATTCTGATCGGCGAGTACGGCGAAGAGCGTCGTGCCTTCATCCACATCCAGGATGTACCGCCCGTTCTCAAACACGCCATTCTGGCCGCCGAGGACGACCGCTTCTACCAGCACTCCGGGGTCGATTTCACTGGCGTGCTGCGCGCGGCGGGCGCCAACCTTGTCACTGGCAGCAAACGCCAGGGCTCCTCGACGATCACAATGCAGGTGGCCCGGAACTTCTTCCTGACCCGCGAGAAGACCTACTCGCGCAAACTTTACGAAATCCTGCTGGCGTTCAAGATCGAGCAGAACCTCACCAAGGACCAGATCCTTGAGGTCTATATCAATCAGATCTACCTCGGCCGCCGTGCCTACGGTTTCGCAGTTGCCGCTCAGACCTATTTCGGTAAATCCATCCACGACCTTAACGTTCCAGAGGCAGCCATGCTCGCGGGCCTCCCGAAAGCCCCGTCCGCCTACAATCCAGTCGTCAATCCGAAGCGTGCAGCCCTGCGTCAGCAATACGTACTGCGCCGCATGACCGAACTGGGCTTTATCTCCGAAACGGAGCACCAGCAAGCCGTCAACGCTCCGCTGAAGGTCGTGACCGGGCCTGGCGACGTCGGCAGCAGCGCCGACTATGTAGCGGAAATGGCCCGCCAGATCGCCTACGAGCAGTTCAAGGAAGAGGCCTACACCCGCGGCATCAAGGTCATCACGACGATCAACAAGGCCGAGCAGGATGCGGCCTACCGGGCGCTGCGCCGCGGCGTCATGGACTATGACCGCCGCCATGGCTACCGGGGCGTCGAGGGCTATGTGGATCCGGCCCGGATGGGCGGAGAGCAGACCGAGGGCCTGGACGAAGTCCTGGCCGAGACGCCTGATTATGACGACCTCCAGGCAGCCATCGTAACCCAGGCGGGCAATGGCGCAGTCACGGCCTACCGTTACGGCGAGACCTTCCGTATCAGCGGTGACGGCCTGCGCTTCGCCGCGGCGATGCTGAGCGAGAAGGCCCCCCCCAACAAACGCATCCGCCCCGGCGCCATCATCCGCGTGGTGCACGTCAGACAACCACTGGGAAATCAGCCAGCTACCGGAGGTCGAAGGCGCCCTGACCGCGGCCGACCCACACACCGGCGCCATCCGCGCGCTGGTCGGCGGCTTCGATTTCAACCGCAACAAGTTCAACCATGTCACGCAGGCGTGGCGCCAGCCCGGCTCCAGCTTCAAGCCCTTCATCTATTCGGCCGCCTTCGAGAAGGGCTACGGCCCCAACAGCATCGTCGATGACTCGCCGATCTCCTTCCCCGCCGGCGATACCGGCAGCCAGGCCTGGGAGCCGAAGAACTACGACGGCAAGTACGACGGACCGATGTCCCTGCGCTCCGCACTGGCGCGCTCCAAGAACATGGTGTCGATCCGCCTGCTGAAATCCATCGGCCCGCGCTACGCCCAGGACTACGTCACCAAGTTCGGCTTCGACGCCGAGCGCCATCCGGCCTACCTGACCATGGCCCTCGGCGCCGGCTCAGTCACGCCGTGGCAGATGCTGCGCGGCTACTCGGTCTTCGCCAACGGCGGTTACCGCGTCGAGCCCTACCTGGTGAAGGAAATCCAGGACGAA
This sequence comes from Zoogloea sp. JDB1, assembly GCF_056724025.1. Classification (NCBI taxonomy): domain Bacteria; kingdom Pseudomonadati; phylum Pseudomonadota; class Betaproteobacteria; order Rhodocyclales; family Zoogloeaceae; genus Zoogloea; species Zoogloea sp. JDB1. The sequence continues at coordinate 1,499,652 of NZ_CM161496.1, read as the reverse complement.
ACCGGCAAAGTGCTGGCACGGGTCGACCCGCCGGTGGCGGGAGAAACCGCCGAGCGGGCCATCGACGAACGCAATGCCTACCTGATGGACTCGATGCTGAAGGACGTGGTCCGCCGCGGCACCGCCGCCAAGGCCTTGGTCCTCAAGCGCGGCGATCTGGCCGGTAAGACTGGCACCACCAACGAGTACGTGGACGCTTGGTTCTGCGGTTACCAGCCGACCGTCGTCGCCGTGGCGTGGATCGGTTTCGACCAGCCGCGCAAGCTGGGCAGCGGGGAGACCGGCGGTGCAGCCGCACTGCCGATGTGGATCAATTACATGCGCAAAGCCCTCGACGGCGTGCCCGAGAGCTACCCAACCCCGCCGGACGGCCTGATCCGCATCCAGCCGGAAGGCAGCGCCACCGAAGAGCTGATCTACAAGGAGAACCTGCCGGCTGCGCCGGTGGAAACCCCGCAGGAGCCCACCAGCCCGCCGGCGGAAGAGGCCCCGCGCAACACCAACTAGTGGAGCCCGGGAGCCGGTCAGCCCTTCAGGTTGACCGGCTCGCCAGCCTGCTCGGACATGCAACGAGACAACACGGCATAGAAATCCGCCCCATCCCGCGTGCCCAGCCAGCGCCCGCCATCAGGACGGAAGTGAAAACCGCCCGACTTGGCGGCCAGCCAGATCTCCCGCGCCGCGCTGTGCCGGTTGACGATGATCTTGCTGCCGTTGTCGAACTCCAGCTCGAAGACCCCACCCGGCTTCACCTCGTAGTCGAAATCCAGCTCACAAGCCTCCAGCAGGCCCTCCAGGCGCTCCAGCTCGGCATCCGCCAAGGCGTTGAAATCCGCTTCGTCCATCGACCCCTCCATTGTTCTGTTAACATTGCCGTTTTTGCGCGGAACCCATGCGAACCATCGCCATTGCCGCCGCGACCTGCGGCCTACTCGTCCTAGCCGGCTGCGGCATCAAGGGGCCGCTGTACATCCCGCAAGTTCCCAAGCCCGCCAGCAAGCCGGCGCCGCAGCCCGCCGACGCCACCCCGGCGCCGGGCGGCGATCATAACAAACCCGCTCCCCAGGATTCAGTCAAATGACCACCGCACTGCCCGTGCCGACGCTCGCCGCCGGCCCCGCCGGCCTGACCCTCGAAGGGGTCGCCCTCGCCGACATCGCCGAGCGCTTCGGCACCCCGACCTATGTGTATTCCCGCGCCGCGCTGATTTCTGCCTTCGCGGCCTACCAGCAGGCCCTCGGCATGCGCAAGGCGCTCGTCTGCTACGCGGTCAAGGCCAACTCCAGCCTAGGCATCCTGTCGGTGTTTGCCAAGCTGGGCGCCGGTTTCGACATCGTGTCCGGCGGTGAGCTGGCCCGCGTCCTGGCCGCCGGTGGCGACCCCGGCAAGGTGATCTTCTCGGGCGTCGGCAAAAGCATCGCCGAAATGCGTTACGCGCTGGAGTCGGGGATCGGCTGTTTCAACGTCGAATCCGCCGCCGAACTGGACCGTCTGAATGAAGTAGCTGCCAGCCTCGACAAGCGTGCGCCGATCGCCTTCCGCGTCAATCCGGACGTCAATCCGAACACCCACCCGTACATTTCCACCGGCCTGCGCAGCAACAAGTTCGGCGTGGCCTTCACCGAAGCCCTCGACCTCTACCGCAAGGCCGCCAGACTGCCGAACATCGAGATCAGCGGCATCGACTGCCACATCGGCTCCCAGCTTCTCGATCCGGCCCCGATGGCCGAAGCGGCAGACAAGATCCTCGGCCTGGTGGACCAGCTCGCCCGCGAAGGCATCAAGCTCGACCACATCGACCTGGGCGGCGGCCTTGGCATCCGCTACCGCGACGAGGAACCGCCGACGCCGACCGAATACCTCAAACCCCTGCTGGAACGCTTTGCCGGCCGTAACGAAGCCCTGTGTTTCGAACCGGGCCGCTCGCTGGTCGGCAACGCCGGCCTGCTGCTGACCCGCATCGAATACCTGAAACCCGGCGTTGAGAAGAACTTCGCGATCATCGATGCGGCGATGAACGACCTGGCCCGCCCCGCACTGTACGACGCCTACCACGAGATCGTCGCAGTAGCGCCGCGCGCCGTTCCCGCAACCCGCTACGAAGTGGTCGGTCCGATCTGCGAGAGCGGCGACTTCCTCGGCCACGACCGCGACTTGTCGGTGGAAACAGGCGACCTGCTGGCCATCCTGTCGGCCGGCGCCTACGGCATGACGATGAGCTCCAACTACAACACTCGCCCACGTGCCGCCGAGATCCTGGTGGATGGTACGGAAGTGCACGTCATCCGCGATCGGGAAACCCTCGCCCACCTGCTCGCCGGCGAACGCCCGCTGCCCTGAGCTGCACCGACCTCCACGGGGCGCGCTCATTCGCCCCACGGAGGAGTCGGTTTTTCCGCCAGAAGATGCGAAGCAGGAAATGTCCCGAGCCACAGCAGCCCGGCTCGGGCAAAACCGCGCCTTGATGCACCTCAGTCCAGCGGCGTGACAGTCGCGCGCCCCGCGGGCGTCTCCAGCCAGCGGACGAGGATGCGGTAGATATCGGGATCGAAACGGCGCTGCGGCAAGGCTGCCCGCAGGCCCGCCAGAGCCGCCTCATCATCGACGCTGCCGAGCAGACACCACTGGTCCACCACGTGCGCGGCGCTACGTCCGGTATCGGCGTGATGTTCGCGCACCACCACCGGACCGGACCACGGCCAACGCCGCAGGCGCAGGCTTTCGAGCACCTTCAGCAGACGCTCGTCGTGCTGCGCAGGGCTCTCCTTACCGGCACACACGCCCGCACAGCGGCGCGCCTGATGCGCAAGGCAAGGCCCTTCGCTCCACGCCTCGGTGCCGATGCGGCGCGGGCACAGCTTGTAGAGGCTGGCCAATTCCCGCAACGCGTTGTCGGCCTCCTTCTTGGTCCGGAAAGTCCCGTAGAGATTCTCCCAGCCCGCCGGATCGCCGCCGTTCAGGGATTCGCGCTGCAACACCGGGCCAGGCCGGCGGGCCGCGTCGAAACGCAGGCCAAAGACCGCGGCGGCATCCGCCGGCTGGCGATTCTCGGCCGGCCTCTCGGTACGGACCAGATGCGATTCGAGCAGCAGCGCTCCCAGTTCGCCGGCAGTCACTCGCCAGTCCACACGACGGACCTGCTGGATGATCTTGGCCTCGCGGCCCTTCAGCTTGTCCCCCGCAAAGTGGCTCATTACCCGCGAGCGCAGGCTGACACTGCGCCCGACATACAGCAGCGCATCGTTCTCACCGTAGAAGAGATAGACGCCCGGCCCCTCGGGCAGACCTTCAAGCACCCCTTCGGGCAGGCCGGCAGGCCGGTTCGGCGCCTTCATCGCCTTGACGATCGCCGCATCGAGCACCTCGCGCTCGAAGCTTCCCGCCACCTGGCCGACAAACTGGACCAAAGCCTCTGTATCGCCAAGGGCGCGATGGCGGGCCGAGCAGACGAGCCCGTGGCGCTCGATCAGGGCGTCGAGACCGTGGCGGTGATGCTGGGGATAGAGGGCTCGCGACAGCTTGACGGTACACAGCACCGGCGCATCGAAGGCCTGGCCCAGACGCTGGAACTCGTTCTTGATGAAGCCATAGTCGAAGCGCGCGTTATGGGCGACGAAAATGCAGTCCGCAAAAAGCTCGCGGACCCGTTCGGCCACTTCGGCGAACGGCGGTGCATCCACTACCATGTCGTCGGTAATGCCGACCAGACTCTGGATGTTCGGCGGAATGGCCCGCCCTGGATTGACCAGGGTGGACCACCGCTCGACCAGCTCACCGTTCTCGACCCGCAGGATCGCGATTTCGGTGATCCGGTCTTCCACCGGATTGGCCCCGGTGGTTTCTACGTCGATGAAAGCAAGTTTGGGAGCGAGCAAAGCCCGCTCAGCTTTCGGTCGAGTAAGGATAGGGCTTCTGGGCGACGCGGCCGGCCGCGTACTCACGCTGGGTTTCCAGATCCTGCGGCTTGTCCCACCACAGGGCGCGCCCCTTCTTCTGCTCTTCGACTTGCTCAGGATGCTTGGCCATCCATTCACGCATGAACTTGGTGTGCTCGGACTCGTAACCTGCCATGTGGATCTCCCTTTTTAAGCGGCGTGGATTCTAGCAGCCTCAGCTGCCCTTCTGGTCGCCCTTGAGGCGGTTGATGCGGACCACCTCCGGGATGTTTCGTATCCCGCGGATGACCTTGGCGAGATGCAGGCGATGAGTCACCTGCACCGTGATGTAGATGGTGGAATAGGCACCCTGATCGCCGTCGGTACTGACGTTCTGGATATTGCAATCTTGCTCGGCGATCGCGTTGGCGACCTTGGCCAACACGCCACGCACGTTCTGCGTGAGCAGGCGCAGCGTCACGTCGAACAGGCGGTCGGTGGCGGCTTCCCACTCCACGTCGATCCAGCGGTCCCGCTCGCTGCGCAGCTTGCGGGCCTGCGGACAGTCGTGCATGTGCACTTCCAGCCCCTGCCCCTTGCGGATGATGCCGACGATGGGGTCGCCCGGAATCGGCCGGCAGCAACGCGCCAGCTGGACCGCGACGCCTTCGGTACCGCGAATCAGGATCGCCCCGGCGGGCTTGGGCTTGACGACATCGGCGCGGCCGGACTCCATATCCTGAATCTCCGCCAGTCGCCGTGCGACGATGGCCGGCAGGCGCCGCCCGAGGCCGATGTCGGTCATCAGCTCCTTGCGGGTGTTCAGCGTGAATTCCTTCAGGAAGCGCTCCCACGCAAAAGTACTGACCTGGCCAAGGGTCAGGCCGTGCAGGCGCAGGGCCTGGTTGAGCAGACGCTCGCCGAGGGTCGAGGCTTCCTCTTGCTGGGCATTCTTGAGGAAATGGCGGATCTGCGCCCGCGCCTTGCCGGTCCGCACGTAGGACAGCCAGGCCGGGTTGGGGCTGGCGTGGGCAGCGGTGATGATCTCGATCTGGTCGCCATTGTGCAGCTCGGTTCGCAGCGGCATCAGCTCGCCATTGATGCGACCGGCGACGCAGCGGTTGCCGACGTCGGTATGCACCGCGTAGGCGAAATCCACCACCGTGGCGCCGCGCGGCAGCGCGAAGATCTTGCCCTTTGGCGTGAAGGCGTACACCTCGCCCGGGAACAGGTCCACCTTCACATGCTCCAGGAACTCACTGGAGTCACCGGACGTGGACTGTAGTTCGAGCAGCGACTGCAGCCAGCTGTGGGTCTTGTGCTGCAGCTCGGTAAGGGTTTTTTCGTCTTCCTTGTACAGCCAGTGGGAAGCCACACCACTTTCGGCGATGTGGTTCATCTCCTGGGTGCGGATCTGCACTTCAACGGGCGTGCCGAAGGGGCCGATCAAGGTGGTATGCAGGGACTGGTAACCGTTCGCCTTGGGGATGGCGATGTAGTCCTTGAACTTGCCCGGCACCGGCTTGTACAGCGCGTGCAGCGCGCCGAGGGCGCGGTAACAGGTCTGCACGTCGGGCACGATGACGCGGAAACCGTAGATGTCGAGCACTTGGGAGAAGGTCAGTCGCTTCTCCGACATCTTGCGGTAAATGCTGTAGAGGTGCTTCTCGCGACCGCGCACGTCGGCCTGGATATCCCACTGAGGCAGGCGTTCCTCGATCGCGACGAGAATCTTGCCGACCACTTCGCGCCGGTTACCCCGAGCCGCCAGGATGGCCTTCGACAGCACCCGATAGCGCATCGGGTAGCGATGCTTGAAGGCCAGTTCCTGCAGCTCGCGGTACAGGCTGTTGAGGCCCAGCCGGTTGGCGATCGGTGCGTGGATTTCCTGGGTTTCGCGGGCGATGCGGCGCCGCTTGTCGGGGCGCACGCAGTCGAGCGTGCGCATGTTGTGCAGGCGATCGGCGAGCTTGATGAGGATCACCCGCAGGTCGCTGGCCATCGCCAGCAGCATCTTGCGGAAGTTTTCCGCCTGGGCTTCCTCGTGGGACTGGAACTCGATCTTGTCGAGCTTGGACACCCCATCCACCAGTTCGGCCGTGGTCCGCCCGAAACGCTCGGCGATCTCGGCCTTGGTGATGTGGGTGTCCTCCATCACATCGTGGAGGAGGGCCGCGCACAGGGCCTGGGCGTCCAGGTTCCAGCCGGCGAGGATCTCCGCAACAGCGACCGGATGGGAGATGTAAGGCTCCCCGCTGATCCGCATCTGCCCCTCATGTGCATCGGCGGAAAAGTGGTAGGCAGCCTCGATACGCCCTACATCCTCAGGACGCAGGTAGGCGCTGACGATGTTCTTCAGCCTGCCGAAGTCGAGCGGCAGGACACAGGAAGCGGGGGGCTGGAAAACGCCGCTACCACTGACCGGAGTTGGTGCGGCGGATTCCATGGCATTGCTCTCTGGCGGAAAGGCGCTCAGGCCTGGCCGCGGTTGAGGACTTCGGTGCCGACCTTGCCGGCGGCGATTTCACGTAGCGCGATCACGGTGGGCTTGTCCTTGTCGTGGCGGTCCAGATCCACCTGCGGGGTGGCGCCGGCCGTCAGCTGACGTGCGCGGTAGGTCGCCGCCAGGGTCAGCTGGAAGCGGTTGGGGATTCTTTTCAGACAGTCATCGACGGTAACGCGGGCCATATCAATCCTGTTCCAGGTAATGAAAAAACTCCGGCTTGCGCGCCTCCTGGTTGGCGTAACGCAGCCGCGACGCTCGCACCACGGCCACCAGATCGTCCAGGGCCGCAGTCAAGTCTTCATTGATTATAACGTAGTCGAACTCCGCCACATGGCGCATCTCGCCACGGGCTGCCAGCACCCGGCGGGCGATCACCTCCTCGCTGTCGGTGCCGCGGCCGCGCAGGCGACGCTCCAGTTCATCCACCGACGGCGGCAGGATGAACACGCCGACCGCTTTCGGGAACACCTTGCGGACCTGCTGGGCGCCCTGCCAGTCGATCTCCAGCAGGATGTCCTTGCCGGAGCTGATCTGGGATTCCAGCCAGGTCTTGGAGGTCGCGTAATAGTTGCTGTGCACCTCCGCCCACTCAAGGAACTCGCCCTTGTCGCGCAGCGCGCGGAAGGTCGGCACATCGACGAAGTTGTAGTGCTGGCCATTCACCTCGCCGGTACGCGGCGCACGCGTGGCGTAGGACACCGACAGGCTGACCAGCGGGTCACGCTCCAGCAGGCCGCTGACGAGGGTGGTCTTGCCGGCGCCGGACGGCGCAGTGACGATGAACAGGGTCCCAGGCATGCTCACTCCTTACTCGATGTTCTGCACCTGCTCTCGCATCTGCTCGATGGCCAGCTTGAGCTCGACGGCAATCGCAGTCATGTCGGCAGCCATGGCCTTGGAGCCGAGGGTATTGGCCTCGCGGTTGAGCTCCTGCATCAGGAAATCCAGCCGCTTGCCAGCTGCACCGCCCGCCTTGAGGATGCGCTCGACTTCATCCAGGTGGGTGGACAGGCGGGACAACTCTTCCGCCACATCGACACGCTGGGCAAACAGGCCGACTTCCAGGCGGATACGGTCGTCGTCGAGGGTCGCCGCTGCGTCACGCAGGCGCGTGGCGAGCTTTTCCTGGTACTCGGCGACCAGCGCCGGCACCCGAGGCTGCACCGTGGCAACCAGGCTGCGCATGTGGGCGATGCGCCCACGGATCATCTCGGCGAGTTTTTCGCCCTCGCGCCGGCGGGTGGCGATGAGCTCGTCCAGCGCCGCCGCGATGGTTGCCGCGATCTCCGGCTGCAGGGATTCGAAAGTCACGCTGTCGTCGGCCAGCATGCCGGGCCAGCGCAGTACCTCGGCCACCGACAGCGGCGCGGCCTGCGGCAGGTCGGCCTGCACCGCCGCCTGGGCGGCTTTCAGCTGGGCCAGCAGCACACTGTTGATCGCAAGGTCGCGAGGTGCGCTATCCTTCGCCTGCAAATTGAAACGGCATTCGACCTTGCCCCGCCGCAGCTTGGCGGTGATGGCTTCGCGCAGCATGGGCTCAGCCTGCCGCAGATCATCGTTGATCCGAAAGGCAAGATCGAGGTAGCGGGAATTGACGCTGCGCAATTCCAGGTGCAGGGCGACGCGGCCCAGGTCACGGGCCTGGACGGCATAGCCCGTCATGCTGTGGATCATCGTGTTTTTCCCGAGATAGCGCGGCGAAGCGAGGCTAAACTAGCGCCTTCGACCGCCACAAAAGACGAAGTGTAGCGCCCTGCCTGATGGCCACTCAACAAAACTGCGCCCTGCCGTCCGGATTTCAGCTCGACCACTACCGGGTCGAGCGGCAGCTGTCCCTGGGCGGTTTTTCCATCGTATACCTGGCCTACGATCAGGACGGGACGCCGGTCGCCATCAAGGAATACCTGCCCAACTCCCTCGCGCTGCGGGCAGAGGGCGAAGTCACGCCGCACGTCACCGAAGCCCATCAGGGCGCCTTCCGCTACGGCATGAAGTGTTTCTTCGAGGAAGGCCGGGCGCTGGCCAAGCTGGTGCACCCCAACGTGGTGCGGGTGCTCAATTTCTTCCGCGCCAACGGCACCGTCTACATGGTGATGCAGTTCGAGCGCGGGCGAACCCTCCACGACTACGTGCAGAAGAACCGCGGCAACGTCCGCGAACGCTTCATCCGGGGCGTGTTCACGCGCATGCTCAACGGCCTGCGCGAGGTCCATGCGCACAAGCTGCTGCACCTGGACATCAAACCGTCCAACATCTACCTGCGCGCCGACGGTACGCCGGTGCTGCTCGACTTTGGCGCAGCACGCCAGACCCTGATGTCCGACACGCCGATCCTGAAGCCGATGTACACGCCCGGTTTCGCGTCGCCGGAGCAATTCACCAACCGGGACGCACTCGGCCCGTGGAGCGACATCTACAGCGTGGGCGCCAGCATGTACGCCTGCCTGGCCGGCTCCTCGCCGCAACGCTCCGACGAGCGCCTCAAGCACGACACCGTGGTGCCTGCCACCAAGGCCTGGTCCGGACAATACTCACCGCATTTCCTGGCCACCATCGACTGGTGTCTGCAGCTCGACCCGTTGAAACGACCGCAGAGCTGTTTCGCCCTGCAGAAGGTGCTCGCCCAGCGCCATCGGGAAGCCCCCCCGCAACAGAAATCCTGGCTCGAAGGGCTGGGTATAAAACTAAGAACAATGATAGGCCGCCCATGAGATTCACTATTTTCCAGGAGAGCCGGGTCGGCAAGCGCCGCACCAATCAGGACCGCGTCGCCTACTCCTACACGCGGGATGCGCTGCTGATGCTGCTCGCCGACGGCATGGGCGGGCACCTCTACGGCGAGCTGGCGGCACAGATCTCCGTCCAGTTCATCGCCCAGTCCTTCCAGCAGGAGGCCAAGCCCAAGGTCACCGACCCGGTGCTGTTCCTGTCGCGGGTGCTCAGCAACGCCCACCACGCGATCCTCGATTACGCCTTCGACAAACACCTGTCGGACATCCCGCGCACGACCATCGTAGCCTGCCTGATCCAGGACGGCGTCGCCCATTGGGCCCACGCCGGCGACTCCCGCCTGTACCTGATCCGCAAGGGCCGCCTGGTCGCCCAGACCCGCGACCACTCCCGCGTCCAACTAATGCTCGACCAGGGCCTGCTGGATGCCGAAAGCGCCGCCGTGCATCCGGGCCGCAACCGCATCTTCTCCTGCCTGGGCGGCAGCCATCCGCCGCAGATCGAGTTCTCCCGTGGGACACCTCTCGGCAACGGCGATGTCATCGCCATGTGCTCGGACGGCGTCTGGGGCCCCCTCGACACCGACATGCTGGTGAAGGCGCTTTCCGACGGGAAAGTCATGGAAAGCGTACCGCATGTCATGAATGAGGCCGAAGAGCTCGGCGGTTCCCAATGCGACAACATGTCCCTGATCGCCATGACCTGGCACGACGACAACCCGGGCGACATCCCCGATACGGTGTCTACCCGCACCATGCCCTTTGACGCCGTCACCACGCAGATGGAAGGCTTCGGGCGCGGCAAGCGTGACCAGGAAGACCTCAGCGAAGACGAGATCGAACGCGCCATCCGCGAAATCAACGCAGCCATCCATAAATTCAAATGACCACTGCCTCCGACACCTTCGCCCGCCCCAGCGGCCGGGCTCCCGCCGACCTTCGTCCGATCCGCATCACCCGCGGCTTCACGCGCCACGCCGAAGGCTCGGTGCTGATCGAATTCGGTGACACCCGTGTGCTGTGCACCGCCAGCGTCGAGGAAAGCGCGCCGCCCTTCCTGCGCGGCAAGGGCCAGGGCTGGCTGACCGCCGAATACGGCATGCTGCCGCGCTCCACCCACACGCGCAGCCCGCGGGAAGCGGCCAAGGGCAAGCAGAGCGGCCGCACCCAGGAGATCCAGCGCCTGATCGGCCGCAGCCTGCGCGCCGTGGTGGACATGGAAGCCCTTGGCGAACGCCAGATCACCATCGACTGCGACGTGCTGCAGGCCGACGGCGGCACCCGCACCGCCTCCATCACCGGCGCCTGCATCGCTGTCCATGACGCCCTCGAAGGCCTCGTCAAGGCCGGCAAGCTGCCCGCCAACCCGATGCGCGACTTCGTCGCCGCCATTTCCGTCGGCATCTACAAGGGCGTGCCGGTACTCGATCTCGACTACCCGGAAGACTCCGGCTGCGACACCGACATGAACGTGGTGATGACCGGCCGCGGCGGCTTCGTCGAAGTGCAGGGCACCGCCGAAGGCACGCCCTTCTCCCGCGCCGAACTCGACAGCCTGCTGGAACTCGCCGCTGCCGGCGTGGCCCAACTGGTCTTCGAACAGAAAAGGGCGCTCGGCATTGGCGCCTGAAACCCACGGAGGATCTGGCGCCATGAAACAGCTCGTCCTGGCCAGCGGCAACGCCGGCAAACTCAAGGAACTCTCCGCCCTGCTCGCCCCGCTCGGCATCGAAGTGCTGCCCCAGTCGGCCTTCAACGTCAGCGAGGCCGAGGAACCGCATCCCAGCTTCGTCGAGAACGCCCTCGCCAAGGCCCGCCACGCGTCCCGCGCCACCGGTCTGCCGGCCCTCGCCGACGACTCGGGGCTGTGCGTGGATGTGCTGGGCGGAGCACCGGGCGTGCTGTCGGCGCGCTTTGCCGGCGAACCCAAGTCCGACGAGCGCAACAACGCGTTGCTGCTCGAACGCCTGGCCGGCCAGGCCGACCGCCGCGCCCGCTTCTACTGCGCGCTGGCCCTCGTCCGCCACGCCGACGACCCGCAACCCCTGATCGCCTGCGGCGAATGGCACGGCGAAATCCTGCCCGCGCCGCGCGGCAAGGGCGGCTTCGGCTACGACCCGCTGTTCCTCGTCAGCGAACTGGAGCAGACCGCCGCCGAAATCCCCCACGAACTCAAGAACGTCCTGTCCCACCGGGGCTCCGCCTTCCGCCAGTTGCTCGACAAGCTGCGCGCCGAACAGAGCTGAGCTCCCGCTTCACGCATCACGCTCCATGCCCGAAAACCGGATCATCCCGATCACCCCCAGGGCCGCCGCAACGAAATCCGTCGACGGCCGCTGGGAATCCCGCCTCACCGCCTCGCCGCCCCTGTCCCTGTACGTGCATTTCCCGTGGTGCGTGCGCAAATGTCCGTACTGCGACTTCAACTCCCATGCGGTGAAGGACGAGGGCATTCCCGAGCAGGCCTACATCGCAGCCCTGGTAGCCGACCTGGAACGCGCGCTGCCGCAGATCTGGGGCCGCCGCGTGCACACCATCTTCATCGGTGGCGGCACCCCCAGCCTGATCACCCCCGACGGACTGGACGAACTGCTCACCGCGATCCGCATGCGCGTGCAGCTCGACCCGCAGGCCGAAATCACCCTGGAGGCCAATCCTGGCACCGTCGATTCGGGCCGCTTCCGGGCCTTCCGCCAGGCCGGCGTCAACCGCCTGTCGGTCGGCATCCAGAGCTTCAACGAACGGCACCTGCAGGCCCTCGGACGCATCCACGGCCGCGCCGACGCCATCGCCGCGGCCGAAGCGGCACTGACCCACTTCGAGGCGGTCAATCTCGACCTGATGTATGCACTGCCCGGCCAGACCCTCGCCGAAGCGGAAGCAGACCTCGCCACCGCGCTGGCCCTCGGCCCCCAGCACCTGTCCTGCTATCACCTGACGCTGGAGCCCAACACCGCCTTCGCCGCCAACCCGCCGGAAGTGCCCGATCCCGACCAGTCCGCCGACATGCAGGACCACATCGAGGCGCGCCTGGCCGAAGCCGGCTACGGCCACTATGAGACCTCAGCCTTCGCCAAACCTCACCGGGAGTGTCGCCACAACCTCAACTACTGGACCTTCGGCGACTACCTGGGCATCGGCGCCGGCGCCCACGGCAAGCTGTCGTCCCACGAGGGCATCGTGCGCGAAACCCGCCCCAAGCATCCGGCGGCCTACCTGGCGGCCCACGACAGCGGCGCCTTCGTGCAGGAACGCCGCAATATCGGTACCGACGAACTGCCCTTCGAATTCATGATGAACGCGCTGCGTCTCAACAAGGGCGTGCCGCTGCGGCTGTTCTCCGAGCGCACCGGCCTGCCCTTCGAGGCCGCCGAAGAAGGTCTGCTGAAGGCCCGCCAGCAAGGGCTGATCGAGATCGACGACGAAACGCTGCGCCCGTCCACCAAGGGCCGCCACTTCCTCAACGAACTGCTGATGCTGTTCCTCGCTGCCTGAGTCGCCCGTGCCTGCCAAGCCCGGCCCCAAGCCCCTGACTCCGACCGCCGCCGACCTGCCGACCCCCGAGGCCCTCGGCCAGGTATTCACGCCCGACAAGGTCGTGCGCGCCATGCTGCGCCTGCGCCAGAACGCCGGCCGCGTGCTTGAGCCATCCTGCGGCGACGGCGCCTTCCTGCGCCACCTGCACAACGCGATCGGCATCGAGTTCGACCCCCGCCAGTGCCCGCAGGGCGCGCGCAACATGGACTTCTTCGCCTACCCGGAGAGCGAAAAGTTCGACACCGTGATCGGCAACCCGCCCTATGTGCGCTACCAGGACATCGGCCGGGGCACGCGAGCTCTGCTGCGCCAGGACGGCCTCGACGGACGCAGCAACCTTTATCTGTTCTTCATCGAGAAGTGCCTACGCCACCTGCAGCCGAGCGGCGAGCTAATCTTCATCACGCCGCGCGACTTCCTCAAGGCCACCAGCGCCCGCCCGCTCAACCGCTGGTTGTTCAAGCACGGCACGATCACCCACGCCATCGACCTGGGCGACGCCCGCGTGTTTTCCGGCGCGGTGCCCAACTGTCTGATCTGGCGCTACGAACTCGGCAACCTGTCGCACCGCACCGCCTGGGCGCAGATCGGCCAGAGCGACGATCTGGCCCGCAGCCTCGAACAGCCGCCCTGGCAGGCCCGCCACTTCTTCGAATGCGCCGGCCACCTGCTGTTCTCCCGCGGCGAATACCCCCTCAGTCTGGCCGACGTGGCCAGTGTGAAGGTCGGCGCGGTGTCGGGGGCTGACGATATCTACGTCAATGACACCGCCGGCACGCGGGACTTCGTCAATTCCCGCACTGCGCGCAGCGGCGAGACCCGCCGCATGATCTGGTGCGAACCCGGCTCCAACGCGCCCGGTGTGCTGCTGCCACACCGGGAACGCCTGCTCGCCCGGCGCATCCGCCCCTTCGACGAGAGCAACTGGTGGCAGTGGGGGCGCGGCTACCCGCAAACCAGCGCACCGCGGATCTACGTCAACACCAAGACGCGCCAGCCGAACCCGTTCTTCCTGCACCCGTGCAACAACTTCGACGGAGCGATTCTCGGCGTCTTCCCGCTGTACCACGACGTCAACCTGCCGGCCTTCCGTGATGCCCTCAACGGCGTGGACTGGGCCGACCTGGGCTTCGTCTGCGACGGGCGCTACCTGTTCTCCCAGCGCAGCCTCGAAAACGCACCGCTGCCCGACAGCTTCCGGGTATTCCTGCCCCCCGTGGCCGAAGTCCCCCCGCCGGAGCCGCTGGAGTCGATGGTGTAACATCGGGCGAACAAATGCGGGCCACGCAGGTCGACGACGCACGTGCATCCGTCACCTCCCCGACGCATCCCCCCCTGAGAACAGTCCGCGAGGCCCCATGGTTCCCCATCTCACCACCGCCCTCACCGGCCCGCTACTGGAGCTGGAGCGACACTTCCTCGACAACGCCTGTGCCATCGAGCGCTGGATGCGCGCCCGGTGGCAGGAGCACCTGCCGCCCTTCTACGGCTCCACCGACCTGCGCAACGCCGGCTTCAAGCTGGCCCCGGTAGACCTCAACCTGTTTCCGGGCGGCTTCAACAATCTCCACGACGCCTTCCTGCCCCTCTGCGTGCAGGCCGCCCAGGCCGCCATCGAGCGCATCTGCATCGACGCCCGGTCGATCCTGCTGATCCCGGAAAACCACACCCGCAACCAGTTCTACCTGCAGAACGTCGCCAAGCTTGTGTCCATCCTGCGCCTCACCGGCCTGGAGGTGCGCCTCGGCAGCCTGCTGCCGGAGATCACCGCCCCCACCGTGGTCGAGCTGCCCAACGGCGCCAGCCTCACGCTGGAGCCCCTGGAACGCCACGGCAGCCGCCTCGGCCTGAAGGACTTCGACCCCTGCGCGGTGTTGCTCAACAACGACCTGTCCGCGGGCATCCCCGCCCAGCTCGAAAACCTCCACGACCAGTGGGTGATCCCCCCGCTGCATGCCGGCTGGCACACCCGCCGCAAGTCCAACCACGCCGTCGCCTACGACCGTGTCGTGCGGGATTTCAGCGCAGCCATCGGCATCGACCCGTGGCGCATCAACCCGGCTTGGGACCGCTGCAGCGGACTGGACTTTCACACCCGCAGCGGCGAGCAGGAGCTGGCCGACAAGGTTGCCGCCATGCTCGACGGCATCCGCGCCAGGTACAGGGAATACGGGATCAGCGACGAGCCCTTCGTGATCGTCAAGGCCGACGCCGGCACCTACGGCATGGGCGTCATGACGGTCAGGGACGCCGCCGAGCTGATCGGCCTCAACCGCAAGCAGCGCAACAAGATGAGCGTCGTCAAGGAAGGCCTGGCAGTCCACGACGTGATCATCCAGGAAGGCGTGCCCACCGTCGAAACCGTCCACAACGCCGTTGCCGAACCGGTGGTCTACATGATGGACCACTACGTGGTGGGCGGCTTCTACCGGGTGCATGGCCAACGCGGCCGCGACGAGAACCTCAACGCCCCCGGCATGCAGTTCGAACACCTAGCCTTCGAGGCCCCCTGCAGCCTGCCCGACTGCAGCCTGGGGCCGGACGCCCCGCCGAACCGTTTCTACGCCTATGGCGTGGTGGCCCGCCTGGCCCTGCTCGCCGCCGCCCTCGAGATCGAAGCCACCGAACCCGCTATCCTGGCCGCAGAAGCGGCCTGAGCCCCCCGACAAGAACACACCGCCAATACCGACACGACCATGAAATTCGCCTTCATCCTCGACCCCCTCGACAAGCTCAAGGCCTACAAGGACTCCAGCATCGCCATGATGCGGGCTGCCGCCCGCCGCGGCCACCAAGTCCACGCCATCCAGCGCGAACACCTGGTGTGGGAAGCCGGTACAGTCAGCGCCCGCTCCCTGGCCCTGACGCTGACCGACGACGACGACGCCTGGTACGTGGCGGGCACCGAGGAAAGCCTGCCGCTCACCGCCTACGACGCGGTACTGATGCGCCAGGACCCGCCCTTCGACTTCGAGTACGTCACCGCCACCTGGTTGCTCGAGAGCGCAGCCAAGGCCGACGCACGGATCTTCAACAACCCGGAGTCGATCCGCGACCACTCCGAGAAGCTGGCGATCCTCGAATTTCCCCAGTTCATCCCACCGACCCGCGTGGCCCGCGCCGCGGCCGACGTCAATGCCTTCATCGACGCCCATGGCGACACCATCCTCAAGCCCCTCGACGGCATGGGTGGCAGCCAGATCTTCCGCGTTCGCGCCGACGATCCCAACCGCAACGTGATCATCGAGACCCTCACCCAGGAAGAGCGCCGCACGATCATGGCCCAGGCCTATCTCCCGGCCATCTCGGGCGGCGACAAGCGGGTGCTGATCATCGGCGGCAAGGTCATCCCGTATTCCCTCGCCCGCATCCCCAAGGCCGGCGAGACCCGCGGCAACCTGGCCGCCGGCGGGCGCGGCGTGGCCATGCCGCTGACCGATGGCGAACGCGCCATCGCCGAATACCTGGCCCCCATCCTGTGGGCGCGCGGGCTGCTCATCGTCGGCCTCGACGTGATCGGCGACCGCCTCACTGAGATCAACGTCACCAGCCCCACCTGCATGGTCGAGATCACAGCCCAGATGGGCTTCGACGTGCCCGGCGCAGTCATCGACGCCCTGGAGGCCGCATGCGCATGACACGGCGTATCGCCGGCTGGTTTGCGGTCCTCGCTTGTACCGCCGGCCTCCTGGCCGGCTGCAGCCGGGAGCGCATCCACCAGCAGGAGTCCTACGTCTTCGGCACCCGCGTGGAGGTTCTGACCTGGGATGCATCCGAAGAACATTCCCGTGCGGCCGTTAGCGAGGTATTGCGCGAGTTCGACCGCCTGCACCGGGCCTACCACGCGTGGGAGCCATCCGAACTCACCGCCCTCAACAGCGCCATCGCCGCCGGCCAGCAGGACATCCCGGTATCGCCTGAGCTGGCCGCCATGCTCAGCGATGCCAAGGCCATCGCCGCCAAGGGCGACGAACTCTTCGACCCAGCCCTCGGCGAGCTGATCGCCCTGTGGGGCTTCCACACCGACACCTTCGTACCGACCCATCCCGATCCAACCAAGCTTGCAGCCATCACCAAGGCCCATCCGCAGATGGCCGACCTGACCATCGTCGACAACAAGGTCAGCAGCCGCAACCCGGCCGTGCAGCTCGACCTGGGTGGCTACGGCAAAGGCTACGCACTCGACCGGGCCGCCGCGATCCTGCACGCCCACGGTGTCAATAACGCCCTCATCAACATCGGTGGCAACGTCATGGCGCTCGGCAGCAAGGGCGATCAGCCCTGGCGAGTCGGCATCCAGCATCCTCGCGAACCGCGCCCGCTGGCCTCCCTGCCGCTACGCGACGGCGAAGCCGTTGGCACCTCCGGCGATTACCAGCGCTTCTTCGAACTGGACGGCGTACGCTACTGCCACCTGCTCGACCCGCGTACCGGCATGCCGGCCCGTGGCACCCAGGCCGTCACCATCCTCGTCACCCCCCGCCCCAATGCCGGCACACTGTCCGACGCTGCGAGCAAGCCGGTCTACCTCGGCGGCGATAAATGGCGCGAATACGCCAAACGCTTCGGCATCGACCACGCGTTGCGGGTGGACGCCGACGGGAAGGTGGAAGTCACCCGCGCCCTCAACGATCGTCTGCAGTACGGCGACAAGATCAAGCCGGCGCGGATCGTCGACTGAGCCTCGCTTCTTTGATCTGACGCAGCCTTTCACAGATTCGTACTTGCCAGCGGCCCCCATCTGCAGCAGCCTTCAGGGATTCCGTCTTGCCCGGCGGAACCCATCGGATAGAATGGCCTGAATGATCGGAATCCTCATCATTACCCATGGCAGCCTGGGTGAAGCCCTCATCCAGTGCGCCTGCCACGTCATGAACCGCCGTCCGCCACAACTGCTGCAACTCGGCGTGTCCGGGCAGGACGATCCGCTCGATGTCTTGCCGCTGGCCAGACGCCTGCTGAACATGGTCGATAGTGGAGACGGGGTATTGATCCTGACCGACATTCTCGGCGCCACCCCCGCCAACACCGCGGCCAAGCTCCTGGAGCCGGGCCGCATCGAGGGGGTGGCCGGCGTCAACCTGCCCATGTTGCTGCGGACCATCACCTACCGGGAACGCAACATGGAAGTTTTGGTCAAGAAGGCCGTGGCCGGCGCCTGTGAAGGCGTCGTGCATATGAAATAAAGATAGCAACCGAAGGCCCCGACACAAGAGCCCAAAACCACATCGAGGAAGAAGAAAGAGATGCCACGTCAGGACGCCGAAATCATCAACAAGCTGGGCCTCCACGCCCGCGCCTCCGCGAAGCTGACCCAGACCGCCAGCGCCTATGAAAGCGACGTCTGGCTCGAACGCAACGGCAAGCGTGTCAACGCCAAGAGCATCATGGGCGTGATGATGCTGGCCGCAGCCAAGGGCTGCACGATCACCATCGACACCGACGGGCGCGACGCCGATCAGGCCATGTCCGCCCTCCTCGGCCTCATCGCCGACAAATTCGGGGAAGGCGAATGACGCGCCGCTCCGCACCCTTCAGCCCCCGTCCGGTCAGCCTTCAGTCTGCCGCACGGGTGCGGCGATGAGCTTCACCGTCCACGGACTCGCCGTCTCCCAGGGCATCGCCATCGGCCATGCCCATCTGGTGTCCCACGCGCTGCTGGAAGTCGCCCATTTCACGATCGCGCCCAAGCACGTGGAGGCCGAGGTGGCACGCCTGCTCGCCGCGGTCGCCACGGTCAAGACCGAACTGGTCGGCCTGAAAGCCTCGACCAGCACCGGCGCCGCGCCGTCCGAGGTCGATGCCTTCATCGGCATGCACATCATGATCCTGCAGGATCCGATGCTCGTCGATGCGGCAGCCAACCTGATCCGCACCCGCCGCGCCAACGCCGAATGGGCGATGGTCCAGCAGATGGAGCAGCTGGTCGAACAGTTCGAGGCCATCGAGGACGCCTACCTGCGCGAGCGCAAGGCCGACGTGGTGCAGGTGGTGGAGCGGGTCGTCAAGGTCCTGCTCGGCCATCCGGGCCACCTGCCTCCCAAGCGCAAGGACGGGCTGGGCACCATCGTCGTCGCCCACGACCTGTCGCCCACCGACACCATCGGCTTCAAGGACCACGCGGTCGCCGGCTTCATCACTGACGCGGGCGGCCCCACCGGCCACACGGCCATCGTTGCCCGCAGCCTGTCGATCCCGGCGGTGGTGGCACTGCGCCACATCCGCCACGTGGTCAAGGACGATGAGCTGATCATCATCGACGGCACCCGCGGCGTCGTCATCATCGACCCGGACGAACGGGTTCTCGAGGAATACCGCCTGCGCAAGGCCGAAGTGGAGCTGGAGCGCTCCAAGCTCAAGCGCCTCAAATCGATGCGCGCGGCCACCCTCGACGGCGAAGAAGTACAGATCCTCGCCAACATCGAGCTGCCGCCCGATGCGACCCAAGCCAAGAACGTCGAAGCGGACGGCGTCGGCCTGTTCCGCACCGAATTCCTGTTCATGAGCCGGGACACCTGGCCGGATGAGGACGAGCAATTCGAGGCCTACAAGACGGTGGTCAAGACGATGGCCGGCAAGCAGGTCACCGTACGCACCCTCGACGTGGGCGCCGACAAGGAACTCGAAGGCGCCACCCGGCCGGAGGACAACCCGGCCCTCGGCCTGCGGGCGATTCGTTACTGCCTGGCCGAACCGAAGATGTTCCTCACCCAGCTGCGCGCGCTGCTGCGGGCCAGCCACTTCGGCAAGCTGAAGATCCTGATCCCGATGCTGGCCAGCAGCAACGAGATCGACCAGACCCTGATCCTGCTCGAAAAGGCCAAGACCCAGCTGCGCGAACGCAAGATCAAGTTCGACGAAGCAGTGCCGGTGGGCGGCATGATCGAGGTGCCGGCTGCAGCCCTGTGCCTGGGCGCCTTCACCAAGCGCCTGCAGTTCCTGTCCATCGGCACCAATGACCTGATCCAGTACACGCTGGCCATCGACCGCGGCAACGAAGCCGTCGCCCACCTCTACAACCCGTTGCACCCAGCAGTCCTGCGCCTGATCCACCAGACCATCCAGGCCGGAGTGAAGGCCGGCATCCCGGTGTCGGTGTGTGGCGAAATGGCTGGCGACCCGGATTGTGCCCGTCTCTTGATCGGCATGGGCCTGCGCCAGTTCTCCATGCATCCGGCACAGATCCTCGAGGTCAAGCAGGCCATCCTGCGCGCCGACGCCGCCGACCTGACGGTCAAGGTGCAGCGCCTGCTCAAGCTCGATGATCCGGACCGGGTCCGCGAGGCGGTCGAAAAGCTCTGACGCAACGACCGGCGGCAGGTTTGACTTGCCGCCGGCCATCGCGCTACTCTGTACCCCACAGCGCCGATTTGAATCCTTCAGCTTGCGGGCGCTTTACAAGTACGGCTAAAGCGACGGCAGCCCAGTCCGCGACCGTTCGCCGGCTGGGTTTTTCGTTTCCGGGACGAAACTGAGATGACAAAAGAACAATCCATCGGAATCGTGGTGCCGCAGACGGCCCACTTCAGCACGCCCCTGCCCCTCAAGAGCGGCGGAGCCCTCGCCGAGTATGACCTGGTCTATGAGACCTACGGCACCCTGAACACCGCGCGCAGCAACGCGGTGCTGGTCTGCCACGCGCTGTCCGGCTCCCACCACGTGGCCGGCATCGACGCCGACAGCGGCGCCGTCGGTTGGTGGGACAACCTGGTCGGCCCCGGCAAGCCCCTCGACACCGGGCGCTTCTTCGTGATCGGGGTAAACAACCTCGGCGGCTGTTACGGCAGCTCGGGCCCCAACTCGATCAACCCGGCCACCGGCAAGCCCTGGGGCGCCGACTTTCCCTTCGTCACCGTCGAAGACTGGGTCGATGCCCAGGCGCGGCTGGCCGACCAGCTCGGCATCGAACGCTTCGCCGCGGTGGTCGGCGGCAGCCTCGGCGGCATGCAGGCACTTTCATGGACACTGCAGTACCCCGAGCGCGTCGCCCACGCGCTGGTGATCGCCTCGGCGCCCAAGCTCACCGCCCAGAACATCGCCTTCAACGAAGTGGCCCGCCAGGCCATCCTCAAAGACCCGGAGTTCCACGGCGGCCACTACTACGAGCACGGCGTGGTGCCGGCCCGCGGCCTGGCGCTGGCGCGCATGATCGGCCACATCACCTACCTGTCGGACGACGCGATGGGCCAGAAATTCGGCCGCACGCTGCGCCACGACAAGCCGGTATTCAGCTACGACGTGGAGTTCGAGATCGAGTCCTACCTGCGCTATCAGGGTGACAAATTCGCCGGCTTCTTCGACGCCAACACCTACCTGCTGACCACCAAGGCCCTCGACTACTACGACCCGGCCTTCGAATACGACGGCGACCTGGTGGCCGCCCTCGGCCGCGCCAAGGCCGACTACCTGGTGGTGTCCTTCAGCACAGACTGGCGCTTCGCCCCGTCGCGCAGCCGGGAGATCGTCTACGCGCTGATGCACAGCGACCGGCGGGTCAGCTACGCCGAGATCGACTGTCCGGCCGGGCACGACTCCTTCCTCCTCGACGACCCCCAGTACCACTCCGTACTGCGGGCCTACATCGACAACATCGAGGTCTGAGCCATGAGCTTCCAACGCTACGACTACGACGTGATCGCCAACTGGATCGAGCCCGGCGAGCGGGTTCTCGACCTGGGCTGCGGCGATGGCAGCCTGCTGCGCCACCTGAGCGAACACCGCCAAGTGCGCGGCTACGGTGTCGAGAACGACCCCGAGCGGCTCCTGGCCTGCGCCCGCAATGGCGTCAATGTGATCCAGATCGATATGGAGCAGGGCCTCGCCGGCTTCGACGACGGCTTCTTCGACCACGTCATCATGAGCCTGTCCCTGCAAGCCATGCGCAACACCCAGGGCATCCTCAAGGAGATGCTACGGGTCGGCCACGAGGCAGTGGTAAGCTTCCCCAACTTCGCCTACTGGCGCCATCGCCAGGCCATCCTCAACGGCCACATGCCGGTTTCCAAGAACCTGCCCTACCAGTGGTACGACACGCCCAACGTGCGCTTCTTCACCATTGCCGACTTCGAGACCCTGTGCGAGCAGGAAGGCATCGCGATCCATGAGCGGCTGGCCTTCGACGAGGACAAGGTGATCGTCGAGGAGCCCAACTTCCTGGCCAGCGTGGCCCTCTACCGCCTCGGCCGCAACGGCTCCACGGGCGGCTGACGGCCCGACGGGGATTGCTCTATCATCGTCGGCGAAGCGAACAATACCCGGAGAGAATCATGAGCACCCCGCAAGCCGGCATCCTGCAGCCGCTGCCGCCCCTCGCCCGCTACCTGTCCTTTTCCCTTGCGCCCGACAGCGACGTGTCCGCCGGCCTCGCAGCCCTGCAGGCCGTCGTGGACGGCGAGCGCACGGTGGCCGGCATCGGCCTCGCGCCGGTCAGCGCCCTCGGCAAAAAGGTCGTCGGCCTAAAGCCCTTCCCGCCGCTCAACGGCCCCGGCGTGGAACTGCCCTCGACGCCCTTCGCGCTGTGGTTGTGGCTGCGCGGCGAGGACTGCGGCGAACTGCTGCACCGGGCCCGCCATATCGAGGAAAGCCTCGCCCCGGTGTTCCAACTGGAAGAATCCTGGGATGCCTTCAAACATGACGGCGGCCGCGACCTCAGCGGCTACGAGGATGGCACGGAGAACCCCACCGACGAAGCCGCAGTCGCTGCCGCGATCGCCGCTGACGGCTCCAGCTTCGTCGCCGTACAGCGCTGGATTCACGATTTCCGCCGCCTCGAGGCGATGCAGCCGGAGGAGCGCGACGACTGCATCGGCCGCCGCCGTTCCGACAACGAGGAACTCGACGACGCCCCTGCGTCCGCCCACGTGAAGCGCACCGCCCAGGAGAGCTTCAGCCCGGAAGCCTTCGTACTGCGCCGCTCCCTGCCGTGGGCAGAAGGCCGCGACGCGGGCCTGATGTTCGTTGCCTTCGGCCACACGCTCGACGCCTTCCAGGCCCAGATGCGCCGCATGGTCGGCCTGGAAGACGGCATCGTGGACGCGCTGTTCCGCTTCACGCGGCCGCTGTCCGGCAGCTACTTCTGGTGCCCGCCGATCTCCGACGGCAAGCTGGATCTGTCCCGCCTGCAAGGCTGAGAGCCGCCAAGCGGCCCGCTCAGTCCCCGCCCAGCGCTTCGAGCCGGGCGGCCTCCTGGCGGGCCCGCCGTTCGGCATCCTCATCCTTCGCTGCGTCAATGACCTGCATGACCTCATCCAGGTCCACATCCCGCGCCGCCTCCTCGAAGCGGCCCGTCAAGGCGCTTTCCGGATGGAGCGCGCCAGTCTCGTAGAGGGACCAGATTTCGGGTCCGTAGCGGGTATCCAGCAACATCGGGGCGAACTGGCCGAAGTAGCTGGCCAGGTTGTCCACGTCCCGCTCCAGCATCCGCCTGGCGTTGTTGTTGGCCGCGGCATCCACCGCCTGAGGCAGATCGATGATCACCGGGCCGTTCGCATCCACCAGCACGTTGTATTCGGAGAGGTCGCCGTGCACGATGCCGACGCACAGCATGCGCACCACCTCGCGGATCAGCGCGGCGTGATAGGCGAGCGCTTCCTCCTCGCTCAGCGCCAGATCGTTGAGGCGCGGCGCCGGCTCGCCGTCCTCGTCAGCCACCAGCTCCATCAGCAGCACACCCTCGTGGAACTGGTAGGGCTCGGGCACCCGCACGCCGGCAGCGGCAAGGCGGCGCAGGGCATCCACCTCGGCGTGCTGCCAGGCAGCCTCCTGCTCCTCACGGCCATAGCGGGAGCGCTTGGCCATCGCGCGGGCCTGCCGGCTGTTCTTCACCTTGCGGCCCTCGGTGTAATCCACGGCGGTATGGAAACCGCGCTTGTTGGCCTCCTTGTACACCTTGGCGCAGCGCACCTCGTCACCGCACTGAACAACATAAACCATTGCCTCCTTGCCGCTCATCAACTGACGCAGCACGCTATCCACCAGACCGTCGGCGACCAGCGGTTCGATTCGGCTCGGCGTCCTCATGCGCGGGCCACCGGGTACAGCTTGGCGCAGGCCGCCAGCTCAGTGGCGATGGAGGATTCGAGGGAGGCATTCTGGCCTGGGATGAAGCGCTGGGATTGCATAGGGAGATCCTGCGGGATGCTGCATGAAAAGGCTACCGACAGCGCCGCCGAATGAACGAACGGCACATGCGGAAAGAAGACGGGACCGGGGCGCAATGAAGAGAAAAGTACAAGCGCCAGATACAGGGTGGGGCTGCGATTATCCCGCATCCAGCCCTATTCGACACGCCCCCGGCCGGCCTTGACGGCACTGCGGCGGGCCTTGCCCTCCAGCCGGCGGGTCACCGAGCCGCGGGTCGGCTTGGTAGCCCGCCGCGCCTTCGGCACCGCAGCGACGCTATCGATCAGCGCCTGCAGGCGACTCAAGGCCTCTGCGCGGTTCTTGTCGAGGCTGCGGTATTCCTGGGCCTTGATGATGACCACCCCATTCTTGCTGATGCGCTGGTCGCCCAGCTTGAGCAGACGCTCCTTGATGGCATCGGGAAGCGATGAGGCCACGATGTCGAAGCGCAGGTGTACCGCCGTCGACACTTTGTTAACGTTCTGTCCGCCAGCTCCCTGGGCGCGGATGGCAGTGAATTCGACTTCGTCGTCGGACACGCAGAAAGAAGGGCGCATCGCCGGCACTGTACCTGATGCGCGGCCCCCAACGCCCTGTCATGGCGCAACGTTGACCATCCACTGAATCCCGAAACGGTCCGTCACCATGCCGAAACAGGGCGACCAAAAGGTCTGGCCGAGGGGCATCTGCACCTGCCCGCCCTCCGCCAGGGCCGTAAAGACGCCCTCTGCAGCAGCCGGATCAGCCGGTGCGATCGACAAAGCGAAGCCCTGGAACGGGGTGCTGCCCTGGCAGCGGCCGTCGGAGGCCATCACCAGCGTGTTGCCGATGCGGAAACTGCAGTGCATCACCTTGTCCTCCGAGCCGGGTGGCAGCATGCCTGGCGGCGGCGGTTCGGGGCTGTCCCGGTTGCGCATCAGCATATCCACCTGAGCACCGAGCGCAGCCTGGTAGAACTGCACCGCCTCCTCGCAGCGGCCGTTGAAAAAAAGATAGGCATTTACGTCCATCGCAGCCTCCTTCCGCCGATCCGGCATGTTGCGGGCGCATTGCCCGATGCAGGTGGTTTAGGCGATGAGCGCACGGGCGTCCACTACAATTTCCCGGCCGCATGTCCCGCTACGCACGGATCGCGGACAACGCGGATATCGCCCCCTTGCACCAGTTGCTATCATTCGCCCCTCATGCGTATCGAACACCTCCGCCAACGCCTCGCCGACCTGGGCGCCAAGCCCGTGCACATCCAGCGCGTACTGCGCGCGTGGACCCACGCCCTGCCGCTGGACGCCGGCCCCACGCGGCGCGGCCCGATGCTGCCGCAGGCCATCGTGGACGCCTTGCCGGCGCTCACCGAAGAGCTCGCCGGACTGGCCCAAGTGCGTTCCGAACATCCCGGCGAAGATGGCTCGGCGCGCCTGCTGGTGCAGCTCGCCGACAAGCAGACGGTGGAAAGCGTGCTGTTGCCGCGGGACGGCCTGTGCGTGTCCAGCCAAGTCGGTTGCGCGGTGGGCTGCCGCTTCTGCATGACCGGCCGCGACGGCCTGCTGCGCCAGGTGGGCAGCGCCGAGATCGTTGCGCAGGTGGTGCTGGCCCGCGCCCGCCGCCATGTGAAGAAGGTGGTCTTCATGGGCATGGGGGAACCAGCCCACAATCTGGATAACGTGCTCGAAGCGATCCAGCTCCTCGGCACCGAGGGCGGCATCGGCCACAAGAACCTGGTGTTCTCGACGGTCGGCGATCCGCGGGTCTTCGAGCGCCTGCCGGAAGGCCCGGTGAAACCGGCACTGGCCCTGTCCCTGCACACCACCCGTGCCGACCTGCGCGCCGAGCTGCTGCCCAAGGCGCCACAGCTAACGCCGGACGAGATCGTCGAACTCGGCGAAGCCTACGCCCGCGCCACCGGCTACCCGATCCAGTACCAATGGACGCTGATCGACGGGCTCAACGACACGCCGGAAGAACTCGACGGCATCGTGCGCCTGTTGGCCGGCAAGTACGCGATCATGAACATGATCCCCTACAACGCGGTGCCCGACCTGCCCTACCGCCGTCCAGCCTGGGACAAGGCCGCCGACATCGCGCGCCAGCTGCACCGCCGCGGCATTCTCACCAAGCTGCGCAACTCCGCCGGCCAGGACGTGGACGGGGGCTGCGGGCAACTGCGCGCCCGCCTCATCGCCGGTGAAACGCCGGTACGCATGGTGCGCAAACCGGCGGCCTGATACCGCCTCCGCAACACCTTTCTCCACCCCTGCCCCAACCACCGTCTCCCGCGCCCCCACGCGGAAAACGGTGGCTTCGTTGCGCCCTCTCCCCAGGCCGGCGCGCGCCCTGCGCTGTACCAATCGGATCCATCGGACTTGCAAATGAGAATAAACATCATTTACAATTTTCACAGATTTACTGATATTTACCCTGCTTAACACCCGGGCTTTCAGCCAGCCAGTGCCGTCAGACGACGCGACCAGCCAGCCACGCCGGATCACATCCCAGGTCCCGAAGGAACCGACATGGCATTGCAACGACGCCCGCTGGCACTGGCAATTTCTCTCCTGTGCAGCTCCGGCACATGGGCCCAGCAATCTACCGAAACCGATGGCGGACCGACCTTGTCCGCGGTCAAGGTCAGCGGCGGCCGCGAGCTGCCACCGACCTACAATCCGCCCACCGCCACCAGCGCCACCAAGATCGACGCGCCGCTGCGCGACATCCCGCAGACGGTCAACGTGGTGCCCCAGAGCCTGCTGCGCGACCAGGCCGTGCACTCGCTGCAGGACGTGCTGAAGTCGGTGCCCGGCGTCGGCCTGTCCACCGGCGATGGCCAGCGCGACCAGGTGACGATCCGCGGCTTCTCGGCGATCGCCGACCAGTTCATCGACGGCCTGCGCGACGACGCGATGTACTTCCGCGACCTGTCCAACATCGAGCAGGTGGAAGTCGTCAAAGGCCCCGCCTCGGTGCTGTACGGCCGCGGCTCATCCGGCGGCCTGATCAACCGCATCACCAAGAAACCCGGCATCGACCGCAGCGAAGTCAGCCTGCAGGTCGGCAGCTGGAACCAGCGCCGCGGCGAGGTGGACCTGGCCCGCAAGTTCGACGACAGCGGCGTGGCCTTCCGCGTCACCGGCGCCATCGAGCGTGGCGACAGCTACCGCGACATGCAATTCCTGGAGCGCGAAGCCTTCGCGCCGTCCCTGTCCTTCCAGCTTGGCAGCCAGACCAAGCTGCTGATCCAGGCCGAATACCTGTCCGACCGCCGCCTGACCGACTTCGGCGTTCCGGCCTACCAGGGCCGGCCAGTGAATGTGCCTGCCAGCACCTATTACGGCGCCGCCAACGCCCGTGATGCGGACTACACGCAGACCCGCGTGTCGGCCATCGGCTTCACGCTGGATCACCGCTTCGACGAGGCCTGGTCGGTGCGCAACGCCTTCCGGTATTACGACTACACACTGGACCGCAATAACACCCTGGTCGGCTCCGTCAATGAGAAGGCCCTGACCGCCTCCCTCAACCGCAGCAACGTGCGGCGCCAGGAAGACGGCTACTTCAACCAGACCGAGCTGGTCCAGAAGACCACGCTGGCCGGCATGCCCCACCAGCTGCTGTATGGCGTCGAGGTCAGCCAGCAGACCAAGGACCAGCTGTTCCGCACCCAGAACAATATCGCCACCGTGTCGCTGTTCAACCCGCTGCTGCCGGTGCTGCCCTTCAACGTGACCACCGCGCCGTCCACCAACAACGTCGGCATCATGTCGGTGAGCAGCGCCTACATCCAGGATCTGGCCACCCTGTCCCAGCACTGGAAGGCCCTCGCCGGCCTGCGCTATGACCGCTTCCAGCAGACGACCCGCGAACGCCGGGCCGGCCAGTCCAACCTCGAGCGCACCGACAGCGCGCTGAGCCCACGGGCCGGCCTGGTCTATCAGCCGACCGGGGACCGGTCCTACTACGCGTCCTGGAGCAAGTCCTTCCAGCCGTCCGGCGAGAGCCTTCCGCTGGCCGCCAACAACGCCAGCATCGCCCCGGAAGAAACCACCAACCAGGAGATCGGTGCCAAATTCGACTTCTTCAACGGCCTCGCGTCCGCAACCGCCTCGGCCTTCCGCCTCGAACGCACCAACATCAAGACCACCGATCCGGCCACGAATGTCCTCATGCCCCTCGGTGTGCAGCGCACCAACGGCATCGAGCTGAGCTTCTCCGGCGATCTGCCCCACGGCTGGCAGGTCTGGTCCGGCTACGCCTGGCTGGATGCGCGCATGGTGTCGTCGATCGCCATGGACGCCGGCCAGGCGGTGCAGGGCAAGCGCCCGACGCTGACGCCGGAACACAGCGCCAACCTGTGGCTGACCAAGGCCCTCGGCGGCGGCTTCGGCGGCGGCGCTGGCCTGAACTACGTCGGCGACCGCTTCGCCAACCCGGGCAACACCGTTACGCTGCCGTCCTACACCACTGTCGACGCGATGGCCTATTACCGCAGCAAGGGCCTCGACCTGCAGCTCAACCTGACGAACCTGTTCGACCGCAAGTACACCGTCGCCGGCCACGGCAGCAACGCCAACCTGAACCTGCCGGGCGCCCCGCGCGCCGTGCAGCTGACCGCCCGCTACGCCTTCTGAGGACTGCCCGATGCCTTCCAGCGACACCGCCATCCTCGACGGCAAGCCTTCTGCCGCCATGCTGCACGCCGCCGGCGCCCGCCCGCGGCGACGCAGCCGGCGTGCGGTGGTCCTCGGCTGGCTGCGCAAGATCCATCTGTACGTGGGGCTGTGGGGCGCCGCGCTAGGGCTGATGTTCGGTGCCACCGGCATCCTGCTCAACCACCGGGCGGTGCTCAAGATCCCGGTGGAGAAGACCGTGCAAACGACGGTCCAGCTGCAACTGCCACGGGCTTTCGCCAACCCGGACGAGCTTGCCGGCTGGCTGCGCGATGAGCTTGGATTTGCTGCGGGACAGGTCACGCAGGTGAAAACCCAGCCGGCCCGTGCGGTAATCTGGGGCGACCGGGACGTGACCCAGCCGGAGCGCTGGACCGTCGGCCTGCAGACGCCGGCCCGCGGCGTGACCGCCGAGTATTTCGTCGGCAACCGCTTCGTGAAGCTGGATCAAGTGGACGCCACGCCGATCGGCACCCTCACCCGACTGCACATGGCAGTCGGCGCCAGCGCCTTCTGGGTGCTGCTGTCCGACACCATCGCCGGCAGCCTGATCCTGCTGTCGATCACCGGCCTGCTGCTGTGGACGCAGTTCCACCCGCTACGCACCACCGCCGTACTCACCAGCCTCGGCGCCCTTGGCGCCGCCTGCTGGTTCATGTGGTCGGTGTAAGGCTCACTCCTCCAGCAGCAGCTTCTTGAGGCTCTCCGGCACGTTGGTCAGCACCAGCGTGTTGCTGGCCTTGTCGTACTGCACGGCACCGGAGCGCAGGCCGCTGCGCTCGAACTCCAGCTTCCAGTCCTCCGCGCTGGCCCGGAAGCGGATCAGGGGCTTCAGGGCGCGCTTGTCCGGCACGAAGCCGCTGGCCAGGTCGAGGGCTTCGTCCTGCAGCGTTTCGCTGAGCTTCTGCGGCGCGTCGGGGAAGATCTGGCTCGCCACCGACTGCAGGTCGAGGGCCGCGCCGCTCTCGCCCATCTCCTCCAGCACCAGGTGGGCGCGTTCGAGCAGTTCGTCGCGCTCCCGGGTTTCGAGCTGCTGGGTGTCGGCGAAATGGCTCAGGGTCTCGACCAGCTTCTTGGTCTCCTTGAGGGCGATCACCACGTCGGTGCAGCCGAGGAAGCGCTTGAACCAGCCGGCCAGGTCGCCGCGCCCCTTCAGGAAGGCAATGTAGCGCTCGGCACCGTTCTGCCAGGCGCTGATGTCGATGCGCCCGGCCACCTGCAGCGCACCGAAATCCAGGTGCGGACTGTCGTGGATGCTCAGGCCGTCGCCGATCACCGTGCCGAGGGTCTCCTGCAGCAGGGCCACATACAGGCAGTCGGCGCCGAAGATGGTGGCGCGGGCGATCAGCACATAGCCGCCGTCATCCATCTTGTCCTCGTCGAGGCGCTGCTGCAGGTGGGTCACCATCTCGCGGGACAGGGTCGCGAAATCCATGCTGCCGTCCACCGCGTGCTCGCGCACCAGACGCGGCATCGGGAAAGCCCGCTCGTCCTTCTCGAACCAGCCATAGCCCTTGCCCGGCCGCTCGGCGAAATGCCGGCACAGGCGCTCCATCAGGCGCGCGGCGGGTTCGTCGACGGGATTGGAGGCCGGCCGCAACTCGACCGTGGACGCGCCTTCGGCGGCACGGATCAGGCGGTGGATGACGAGGTCGGCAATCGCCTGGGTGGACTCGGACATGGAAGGCTCCGGAAACAGGGGGAGCGAATTCTCTCATGCCGGGCAGCGGATGACGGACCCCGTGGACGCGAATTCACCCGCCCTTCGGCGGACCGCGGGGGGAGATGACTCCCCCACAGGACATCCTTCATCCCGCAGAGGACATCCCCTGCCGGGAATCCGTCAGAAACGCATCCTGCGGCGGTTGCCCGGCAGCTGGCGCAGTTGCTCCCGGCGCTGCTGGCCGGCGGACAGCGGCTTCGCCGGCGCCGTGCCGTTCTGTGCCGCCAGCTCAGGCGGGATGTTGGCGCCCACCCCGCGCGGACAGAAGCCGGTGGTGGCGCAGGTGCAATTGACGCAGGGCTTCTTACCGGACACGGTACTCATGACGATTTTTCCTGCTTAGCCGAACAGCACAAGCCCCCACACTGCCAGCACATTTACCAGCGCCACGAAGACCGCCGCGCTGCCGATGTCCTTGGCGCGCTTGGCCAGGTGGTGATGTTCGAGGGAGATGCGATCCACGGTGGCTTCGAGGCCGGAATTGATCAGCTCGACGATGATCACCAACAGCACGCTGGCGATCATCAGCGCCTTGCCGATGCTGCTGGCGGGCAGGAACAAGGCCAGCGGGATCAGGACGATGGCCAGCCAGACTTCCTGGCGGAAGGCGTCCTCGTTACGGTAGGCGGCGCCGAGCCCGGCCATCGAGTAGTGGAAGGCGTTCCACACGCGGGTCAGGCCGGTCTTGCCTTTGAAGGGGCTTTCTTCCATGGCGGGCAAAATATCGAAGCCTAGCGGGCGCCGGTGACAGGCAGGTTATCGAGGCCGGCAAGGAAAGCGCGGACCGCGGCGGCGAAGGCTTCCGGCTCCTCGAAAGGCGCCATGTGGCCGGCGTCCAGCTCCCGGTAGGTGGCCAGCGGCAGGCGTTCGGCCATGCGGCGCACCACCTGCGGCGTGGATACGGTGTCGTGCGTGCCAGCCAGCACCAGCGCCGGCATGCCCAGTGTGGACAAGGCCGCCCGCTGGTCGAAACGCACCAGCGCATGCATCGCGGCCCGGTAGCTGTCAGGCGGAATCCGCGCCATCAAGTCCACGGCGTCATGCACGACCTCGGCTTCGCTGCCCGGGCCGACCATCGTCGGAATCAACTCGATGGCCAGTTCGCGCATGCTGACCCCATCGTCCAGGGGCCCCAGGCGACGATCGATGAAGGCCTTCTGCAGCGCCCCCGAAGCGGCGCCGAAGGCCGGTGTGCAGCAGGCCAGCACCAGGCCCGCAACCCGCTCCGGAAAACGCACCGCCGTCTGCAGCGCAATCATGCCGCCCATGCTGTGGCCGACCAGCACCGCGCTGTCGAGGCCGGCCTCGTCGAGCAGGTCCACCACCGCACCGGCCAGGGTGTCGAAGCTGACCAGTTCCAGCGGTGCGCTGGCGCCGTAGCCGGGCATGTCCCAGGCCAGGCCGCGCCAGCCCGGCGGCGTCATCTGCGGCAGGATGTCGAGCGCGCCGGCCGCGCCGCCGCTGACCCCGTGCAGGAAAAGCAGCCCGCTGGGCCCGCTGCCGGTCTCGATCCAGCGCAGCGCGTCCATGCTTCAGGCCAGACGGCGGTAGGCACCGCCCTGGAAGACCAGCGGCGTCTTGTCGAGCTGACGGTCAAAGCGCTCCACCTCGCCGATGAACACCACATGGTCGCCGCCCTCGTGGCGGGCGAACTGGCGGCATTCGAACCAAGCCACACAGCCCGGCAGCAGCGGCACGCCGTCCAACCCCTCGGTGAAGGGGAGGCCGGCGAACTTGTCGTCGTTGCGGCTGGCGAAGCGCTGGGAGATGTCCTGCTGATCATCGGCAAGGATGTTGATCGCGTACACTGCGGCGTTTTCGAAGATCGGCACGCTCGGCAGGTGTTTGGACAGGCTCCACACCACCAGCGGCGGCGTCAGGGACACCGAATTGAAGGAGCTGACGGTGAGTCCGATCGGCTCGCCACTCGGAGCACGGGCGGTAATTACCGTCACGCCGGTGGGAAACATGCCCAGCGTGTCGCGAAAGGCGCGTACCGCCGGATCATTCTTGGGAGAGGTCATATGAAATCGGGTAATCCGCGCGCCATCACGGCGGTCAGCAATCCAGTTGGGGGGGCTGAAATTATCGCCGCCCGGCGGGCCAGCGTCGAGAGCTTACGAAATTGAGTACGTTTGCGGAAACCCTGATCGCCTGGCAGCGCCAGCACGGCCGCCACGACCTGCCCTGGCAGACCGACGATGCCTACCGGGTATGGCTGTCGGAAATCATGCTGCAGCAGACTCAGGTCGAAACCGTCATCCCCTACTATGCGCGCTTCCTGGAACGCTTCCCGGATCTGCCCAGCCTCGCCGGGGCGCCGGTGGAAGATGTGCTGACCCTGTGGAGCGGCCTCGGCTACTACGCCCGCGCGCGCAACCTGCACAAGTGCGCCCAGGTCCTGATGGCCCGCCACGGCGGCGTCTTTCCGGCCGATCCGGCGCAGCTCGCCGAGCTGCCGGGCATCGGGCGCTCGACGGCAGCGGCGATCAGCGCCTTTGCCTACGGCACGCGGGCGGCGATCCTCGACGGCAACGTGAAGCGCGTGCTGACCCGCGTCTTCGGCATCGACGGCTTCCCCGGCGCCAAGCCCGTGGAGAACCGCCTGTGGGAACTGGCGGAAAGCCTGCTGCCGGAACGGGACGTGGGCGTCTATACCCAGGCCCAGATGGACCTCGGCGCCACAATCTGCACCCGCGGCCGGCCCGCCTGCGCCCGCTGTCCGCTGGCCGAACGCTGCGTGGCGCTGCGCGACGGCCGCGTCGCCGACCTGCCGACCCCGCGCCCGCGCAAGGAAAGCCCCCAGCGCAGCGGCCGCTTCGCCGCCATCCTCGCCAATGGTGCCGTATTGCTGGAACGCCGCCCACCGAGCGGCATCTGGGGCGGTCTGCTGAGCCTGCCGGAACTGCCCGAAGGCGCCGACAGCGCCGACTGGGTGGCCCACCACTACGGCCTGGACGTCCGCCAGCGCACGCCGCTGACGCCCTTCCGCCACGTGTTCACGCATTTCACGTTGACGCTGCAGCCCGAAGCCCTCGAAGTCACACCGCCCACCCCCACAGTCGCCGAAGACGGCCGCCTGTGGCAGCCCCTCGACCGCCTCGCCGACGCCGCCCTGCCGACACCGATTCGCAAGCTGCTCGAACAACTGGTGCAGGACGACCTGTTCGGCAAACCATGACCACGGCGGGGCTGCAGCCGCCGCCCACGCGGCTCAATCGCGGCTGTCGATCAGCTGATGCTGCTGCAGGTAGGCGTGGATGATCTCCAGCCGGGACAGCGGGTCCTGCAGTTCGAGCAGGCGCTGGCGGGCCTTCACCGGGATCGGCAGGATCTCCGCGAGACGGTAGCCAACCCAGCTGGCGTCGTCGAAACGGTGGGGGGACGGAAACATCTCGTCGCCGGCGTCGGCCACGATGGCGCGCAGCAACGGTAGCAGGCCATGCAGTTCGTCCGGGACCGACTCCACCGGCGGTTCGAGGATCACCTCTACACGGGCCGTCTGCAGGCGGTCGGAATGAATGTCCCGGGACACGATGCGGAAGCGTTCTCCCCCCCGGCAGCTGATAAACAACAGGCCGGGCTGGGACATGTCCCAATCGGTGATGCGCGCCACCGTACCGGTTTCGTAGGGCACAGCCGGATTGCCGACCTCGCCGCCCTCTTGAATCAGGCACACGCCAAAGGGGGCATTGGCCCGCATGCAGCGCGCCGCCATGTCCAGGTAGCGGACCTCGAACAGCTTGAGGGACAGCACGCCGTCGGGGAACAGCACCGTATGCAGCGGGAAGAGGGGGATCTCGACGGTGTCATACATGGTGTCACTC
This sequence comes from Zoogloea sp. JDB1, assembly GCF_056724025.1. Taxonomy (NCBI): domain Bacteria; kingdom Pseudomonadati; phylum Pseudomonadota; class Betaproteobacteria; order Rhodocyclales; family Zoogloeaceae; genus Zoogloea; species Zoogloea sp. JDB1. The sequence goes on along the minus strand of NZ_CM161496.1, from coordinate 1,465,673 downwards.
CTGTCAACCGGCGCGGCCTCCCTGCCGGCGCGAGTTCATACGCCCCCGGAGCGGCCCGCCCCGGGGGCGGGTGGATCCGCCCCTAATCATCACACTCTCCCCAGCGCGGCATCAGCTCGTGGGGTACGGCCAACTGGTCGAGCACCCGGGCGACGACGAAATCCACCAGATCCCCGACCGTCTGCGGCCGGTGATAGAAGCCCGGATTGGCCGGCAGGATCACCACGCCCATGCGGGCCAGGCGCAGCATGTTCTCCAGGTGCAGCGGCGAAAACGGCGTCTCCCGCGGCACCAGGATCAGTTTGCGCCCTTCCTTGATCGCCACGTCAGCAGCCCGCTCGATGAGGTTACCGGCCAGGCCGGCGGCGATTGACGCCAGCGAGCCCATCGAACACGGACAGACGACCATCGCGTCCGGCGGGTTGGAACCAGAAGCCGGCGGCGCGAACCATTCCTCCCGGCCGAACGCCCGCAACTGCCCGGCTGCCGCACCGAAGCGCTCGCTCAGAAGGGCTTCCACCTCCGTCGGCCGGGACGGCAGGGCAAGATCCATCTCCTGCTTCGCGACGATCTGCGCCACTTGCGAATACAGCAACCACACCCGGCAGCCCGCGGCCAGCAAGCATTCCACCAGGCGCAGCCCGTAGGGCATGCCGGACGCCCCGGTGAGGGCGATGGCGATGGTCTTGGGCGAAGGCGCGGACGAGGTCAAGGCGGAATCCTGGCAGGCAACGGTTAAGACGACAGACGGCAAGACGCGGTCAAGGTTCCGGCCAGCGCGGCGGGGCGCGTGAATCTGCCGCTACTGGCCATGTTTATGCACAGCACCGATCCCCTCGTGGGCAATGCCGTGGGGCTCGGCCGCATAGTGCCCCCGGAGCAGGCGCTCATGCACGTGGATGTCGTGGTGGACCATCTGCTTCACCAGCGAACCGAGCACCATCCCCAACGCACTGGCCACCAGCCCCGCCAGCTGCGCGGGCACGAAGGGATCATCACCGCCAGCCAGGAGCACCGCCAGCCACACGCCGATACCGCAGAAGATGGACGCCAGCGCCCCCTGATTGGTCGCCCGTCGCCAGTACAGGCCACACAGCAGCGGCACGAAGGCCGACACCAGCGTTATCTGGTAGGCGTTCTCGACCATCTTGAAGATGCTGGCCTTGGAGTACATCGCATAGAAGGTCACCAGCACGGTGAAGCTGAAAGTCACCACACGCATCCAGAACAGCAGCTTGCGGTCGGTGAGATGCGGCAGCGCCGGCTTGAGGATGTTCTCGGTGAAGGTCACCGACGGCGCCAGCAGGGTGGCCGACGCGCAGCTCTTGATCGCCGACAGCAGCGCACCGAAGAACATGATCTGGGCCACCAGCGGGGCCTTGCTCAGTACCAGCTCGGGCAGAATCATCTGGGAATCGGACGAAATCAGGCGCGCCACCATGTCGGGCGAGATCAGCGTCGCCGAGTAGGCCAGGAACATCGGCACAAAGGCGAACACGAAATACAGGCTGCCGCCAAGCACCGACCCCCACACTGCGATCTTCTCGGACTTGGCCGACTGCACGCGCTGGAACACGTCCTGCTGCGGGATCGAGCCGAACATCATGGTCACCGCGGCGGCAAAGAAGGCGATCATTTCTTTCGGGTCAGCCGGGGGCAGGAAGGCGAACTTGCCTTCGCCCAGGGCGTGATTGACGACCGCCCCGACGCCCCCGGCCATGCTGCTGACCTCGCCACCGATCCACAGCATGCCGATGACGATGATGATCATCTGCAGGAAATCGGTGATCGCCACCGCCCACATGCCACCGAACAGTGTATAGATGAGGATCGTGCCGGAACCAATCCACATGCCGGCCAGGCGGCTCACCTCCCCGCCCGACACCACGTTGAAAACCAGCCCGAGGGCGGTGATCTGGGCGCCCACCCAGCCGAGGTAGGAGATCACGATGGCCAGCGTGGTCAGCACCTCCGCGGTCCGCCCGTAGCGCCGCTTGTAGAAATCGCCGATGGTCAGCAGATTCATGCGGTACAGCGGTGCCGCGAAGAATAGCCCGACCAGGATCAGGCACAGGGATGAGCCGAAGGGATCGGCGACCACGCCATGCAGGCCTTCATTGAGAAAGGTCGCCGGAATGCCGAGCACCGTCTCCGAGCCGAACCAGGTGGCGAACACCGTGGCGGTGACCATGTAGAAGGGCAGATGACGGCCCGCGACGGCGAAGTCCTTGGTGTTGTGGACCCGCGTGGCAGCGATGAGGCCGATGGCCACAGAGATCAGCCAGTAGGCGATGACGAACCAGAACAGCATCGGGAAAAATGGAAAAAGCGTTGGCGAATCCGCGGATTATAGGGACGAGCGGGGTCCGCGGGGGAGCCACGAAGGCGTAGCTTTTCCGCCTTATGCCAAACGCTCGGCGAAGCGTTCCGCCGGCTCCGCCTTGCCGAAGTGCCAGCCCTGCAGCGAATCGCAACCCAGATCGAGCAGCGTGTCGGCCATCGCTGCGCTCTCGACACCTTCCGCCACCAGGCCAAGACCCAGGTTGTGGCCGAGCCCGACGATGGCCGCGACGATCGCCCTATCTTCCGGCCCGGCATTGATCGCCCGCACGAAGGACTGGTCGATCTTCAGCTTGTCGAGGGGGAAGCGCCGCAGGTAAGCCAGGCTCGAGTAGCCGGTGCCGAAATCGTCGATGGCGATCGACAGGCCCAACGCCTTCAGCTCGGCGAGCTGGTGGGCGGCCTGCTCCACATCGGCCATCACCATGCTCTCGGTGACCTCGAGGGTCAGCAGTTCGGGCGGCACGCCGTGGCGCGCCAGCGCCGCCGCCACGGTGGCGACGAAATCGGCACGGCGGAACTGCAGCGGCGAGATATTGGCCGCCACCGGCACCATGCGGCGCCCCTCCGCCCGCCAGGCCGCCAGCTGGCGGCACAAGGTGTCGAGCACCCACGCGCCGATGGGCAGGATCAGCCCGCTCTCCTCGGCCAACGGAATGAAGCGAGCCGGCGGTACGTTGCCGAGTTCCGGGTGGGTCCACCGCAGCAGGGCTTCGGCGGCGATCAACCGGCCGTCGACTGCCACCACCGGCTGGTAGTTCAGCGCCAGCTCGCCACGCTCCAGCGCCCGGCGCAGCGCGTGCTCGATGGACAAGCGCTCGCTGGTCGCGGTGGCCATGCTCTCGGTGAAGAACTGCACGCCGTTGCGCCCCTCTTCCTTGGCCTTGTACATCGCCATGTCGGCCCGGTCGAGCAGGATCTCCGCATCCTCGCCGTGATCCGGATAGATCGCCACGCCGACACTGGTGGACAGGCTGAACTCACATCCGGCCAGGCGGAAAGGTTCATCCAGGGCCGCCAGCAGGCGCTCCCCCGAGGCCTGGAGATCCGCGGGGCCGCCCTGCTCGGGCACCACCACGACGAACTCGTCGCCACCGTGGCGCAGCACGCACTCCCCTTCACGCAGCACCGAGGTCAAGCGCTGGGCGACCTCCACCAGCAACTGGTCGCCGACGTGATGGCCGAGGGTGTCGTTGATATTCTTGAAGCGGTCGAGATCCAGGAAGCACAGCCCGATCCGCCGCCCATCCCGCCTCGCTTCCTCCACAGCGTGCGCCATGGTCGGCTGCAGCGCAGCCCGCGATGGCAGGCCGGTGAGGAAATCGTGGTTGGCCAGAAAACGGATGCGCGCCTCATCGGCCTTGCGCCGGCTGATGTCGGAGAACACCCCGACGTAGTGGAAGGCCGGACCATCGGGGGCCCGCACGACGCTGATCGACATGTCAGCGGGGAAGCTCTCGCCGCTGGCCCGGCGTATCCACACCTCGCCCTGCCACAGGCCGTCCTGCAGCGCCACGGCGCGGATGCGGCTGGCGAAGCCGCGCGGATGCACCTGCGGATCGAACAGCACCAGGGGCCTTCCGCGCACATCCTGCCCGGCAATGCCGGTGAGCGCGGTGAAGGCCCGGTTGGTCATCACCACCCGCCGTTCGGGATCGATGATGACGATGCCTTCCGAATTGTTCTCGAAGACCTTCGCCGCCAGCCGCAGCGTCTCGTCGCGACGGTAATTGCGGAGGGCGATGCCGATGTCGGTGCTCATCTCGTCGAGCAGAGCCACCGTCTGCGCGTCGAAAAAGTGCTTCTCGGCCTTGCACAGCACCAGCGCCCCGTCCGGCCCGCCGCAGTCACGGATCGGAAACAGGGCGAAGGAACCGGCCGCCTTGTCGCGCCCAAGGCCGTCCGGCCACGCCTCCACCACACCGGGCAGAGCCGGGTCATTGACGATCAGCACCTCGGCCGGAACACGGTGCGTGGGCAGACAGCCCAGATCCGTACCACCGTCGCGGCACTTGCCGTACATGGCCACCGGCCTGAGGACACCGCCCTCGATCTCAGGGAAGCCGATCCAGGCCAGGTCCAGCTCACCGAATTCGACCGCGATACGGCATACCTGGGGCAACAGCGCATCCGCATCACGGGCATGCACGATCGCCTTGTTGGTCACCGACAAGGCGTGGTGCAGGCGCTGCAGGCGCTCGATGTCACGGTTGCGGGCACGCAGCGCAGACAGGGTTTCGTCGAGGGTTTCGGCCAGTTCCCCGAGTTCGTCCCGGCGCACCACCGGCATGCGGATCTCGGCATCCTCGCCGCCGGGTGCACGGCGGCGCCCTAGGGCCGCACGGATGGCCTCGGCCGGACGCAGCACGTAGCGGGACAGCAACAGATAGATCAGGCCCGCCACCAGGCTCAGCACCGCCCCCAGCCCGACGGACAGGTGCAGCGCCGTTTCCTCGGCGGCCTGCCACAGGCTGCCCGCATCGAGGCGCAGGAACAGTACGCCGTCGTCCAGGCGGCCGCTATCGCCCCCTGCGCCGAGCAACGGCACCGGTTCCAACACATCCAGGCTGCGGCGGCTCGAATCCAGCACCCGCACGCCGTGACGGGACGCCTGCACACTGCCGAGACTGGCCTCCAGCGCCCGGTCGGGCAGCGCCGTCAACGGCAGATCTATCCAGTCGTGGTCACTGGCGGCGATGACGCGGCCCGGCTCACCCGCCGCCAGCACCAGGCGCTGCACGTCCCGCGCAGCCCCCAACGCCGACACGAGCCGGCGCAGATCGGCGGAATCCCGGGCGGTCTCTGCTGCTGCATGGACAGCCGACACAGTCGCCTCGGCACGCTGCTCGACGAGGATCTGGAAGCGCTCCACGATCCCCGAGTACAGAACGCCGACCAGCAACCCCATCCCCATCGCCCACAGGGCCAGCAGGGGTCCGAGCAGACGCCAGCGCAGGGACAGGAAACGGGCGCCGCTCATCGGCGCATGCCCTTCGACATGAACATCATGCAGGGCGGCAGCCCCCGGCGATGGGCTCGCAGGCGATCAACAACAGGAAGCGACAACGCGACACGGGCACGGACGAAGTCATAAGCCAAACCGATAACTTTCCTCTCAGGCAAGTATGCGCCGGCGTTCAAAAAATGCCCATGTTCCGAAACCGCCCGACACATTTGGCAAATGGCCGCCCCCGCTTCGGCCTCGACCCGGCGCCCCGTTGACCGCGGTCAAGGTCTGCGCGCCGGGGCGCGCCTATAGTCCGCCGGCGTCATTTTTCGCCGCCCGGAACCCATGACTCCCCCGCATCCGATCGAACTGGTCTGCCCCGCCGGCAGCTTGCCCGCCCTCAAGACCGCCATCGACAACGGCGCCGACTGCGTCTATCTCGGCTTCAAGGACGCCACCAACGCCCGCAACTTCACCGGCCTCAACTTCGACGACAAGTCGATGGCCGACGGCGTGCGCTACGCCCATGACCGTGGCCGCAAGGTGCTGCTGGCCCTCAACACCTACCCGCAGACCGACAACTGGTCCAGCTGGACCCGCGCCATCGACCGCGCCGCCGCCTGCGGCATCGACGCGCTGATCCTCGCCGACCCGGGCCTGATGGCATACGCCCGCAAGACCCACCCACAGCTGCGCCTGCACCTTTCGGTGCAAGGCTCGGCCACCAGCTACGACGCCATCAATTTCTACTACGAACGTTTCGGTATTTCGCGCGCGGTGCTGCCGCGGGTGCTGTCGCTGGCTCAGGTCGAGCACGTGATCGCCAACACCCCGGTGGAGATCGAGGTTTTCGGCTTCGGCGGGCTGTGCGTGATGGTCGAGGGGCGCTGCGCGCTGTCGGCCTATGCCACCGGCGAATCCCCCAACTGCAACGGCGCCTGCTCGCCGGGCAAGCATGTGCGCTGGGAGCAGACCCCGAAGGGCATGGAAACCCGCCTAAACGGCATCCTCATCGACCGCTTCGCCGACGGCGAGCGAGCCGGCTACCCGACCCTCTGCAAGGGCCGCTTCGACGTGAATGGCGAGACCTACTACGCCATCGAGGAACCCACCAGCCTCAACACCCTGGAACTGTTGCCCGAGTTGGCCCGCGTCGGCGTGCGCGCGATCAAGATCGAAGGCCGCCAGCGCAGCCCCGCCTACGTCACCCAGGTTACTAAGGTATGGCGCGCCGCCATCGACCGCCTGCAAACCGACACCGCCCCCTTCCGCGTCGAGGCCGCCTGGATGGCCGAACTCAACAAGGTGTCCGAAGGGCAGAGCCACACCCTCGGCGCCTACTACCGTCCCTGGAAGTAAGCCCCCAAAACCTGCCGTTCCGCATCGGGCCCCGGGAAGGGGCCAACGAAACCCCGGGCGGCCCTTCGTCTTACTGGAATGCGATGAAACTCGCCCTCGGTCCCCTGCTCTACTACTGGCCCCGCCAAGCCACGCTCGCCTTCTACGCCGACATGGCCGACGCACCGCTGGATGTCGTCTATCTCGGCGAGACGGTGTGCTCCCGCCGCCACGAACTGCGCCTCAGCGACTGGCTCGAAGTAGCCGAAATCCTCGCCGCCGCCGGCAAGGAAGTCGTGCTGTCCAGCCAGGTGCTGGTGGAATCCGAATCCGACCTCAAGACCCTGCGCCGCATCGTCACCAACGGCCGCTTCCGTGTCGAGGCCAACGACATGGGCGCGGTGCGCCTGCTCACCGGCGGCGACGCGCCGGTGGCCGACTGGATCGCCGGCCCGACGCTGAACATCTTCAACCCAGCAACCCTGGGCATGTTCGCCGAACTTGGCGCCAGCCGCTGGGTCGCCCCGCCGGAGATGTCCCGCCAGCAGATCGCCCAACTGCGCGGCGGCCTCGGCCAGCCGATGGAAGTCGAAATCTTCGCCCACGGCCGCCTGCCGCTGGCCTTCTCGGCGCGCTGCTTCACCGCCCGCCACTACAACCTGCAGAAGGACACCTGCGAGTTCCGCTGCCTGCAGTTCGCCGACGGCATTCCGCTGAAGACCCGCGAAGGCGAACCCTTCCTGACCCTCAACGGCATCCAGACCCAGTCCGCCCACGTACACACCCTGCTCGGCGACCTGCCTGCCGTGCAGGCCGACGGCCTCGACATCCTGCGCATCAGCCCCCAGGGCGAGCACACCGCCGAGGTCATCGACCTGTTCCGCCAGGCCCTGGCCGGTGCGCTGCCCCCCGCCGAGGCCCTGCGCAACGCCCGCCCGCTACTGCCGGATGCCCCGTGCAACGGCTTCTGGCACGGCCGGCCGGGCGTCGAACAACTCGTCACCGCCTGATCTTCCGGAGCGCCCGACCATGAAACTGCCCGCCTTCACCCTGCCCAAACCGATTGCCAGCATCGGCGCCCGCCTGCCCCAGCTGCCGCCGACGCTGGCGCTGGTCGGCGGCCTCAACCTGACCCTCGACCGCATCCTGCCGCGCGACACGCTGGAGCCCCTGACCGGCAAGCGCCTGCTGCTGAAGGTCACCGACGCCGGCCTGGCGCTGCGCTTCACCTTCACAGCGCGGGGCTTCCGCCCGCTGTTCGACCCGCGCCAGCCGGATCTGACCATTTCCGCCACCACCCGCGACTACCTGGCCCTCGCCCTGCGCGAGGAAGACCCGGACACCCTGTTCTTCAGCCGCCGCCTGCTGATGGAAGGCGAGACAGACCTCGGCCTGCTGGTCAAGAACACCCTCGACGCGGTGGACTGGGATGCGCTACTGGCACGCCTCGCGGCCTTCCGCCCCGGCTTCGGCAAGCGCACTCCGGCCCAGCCGGCCTGAGGCGGCCGCGGCGGGCGGCCCAGCATCCCGGCCATCCCCCGGGGTCCGCCGCCCCAAACCCCTGTCCGCGGCTAGAATGAAGCCTGACGCGCTTCTCCAGCCAGCCCGATGCCTTCGCCACGCCACAGTTCTCCGCTCGCCGCCTACTTCGCCGCCGCCATCGGAATACTGATCGTCTACGCCTGCCTGCATCCTTTCACCGGCTGGCGGGACCCCGGCCTGCCGCTCTTCGAATTCCTGTCCGCCCCGTGGCCGCGCTATTACAGCTGGGTGGACCTGGTGGTGAACGTCATCGGCATCGTGCCCTTCAGCTTCGCCCTGGTGCCCGCCCTGGGCCGCCTGCCCCGCGTGCTGGCGGTGCTGCTGGCAATCCTGCTCACCGCCAGCCTGAGCCTGTCGGTGGAAACCCTGCAGAACTTCCTGCCCACCCGTGTCTCGTCCAACGTGGACGTGGGCTGCAACACCATCGGTGGCATCCTCGGCGCGCTGGCCGGCGCGCGCTGGGGCGAACGCCTGTTCGCCCCCGACAGCGGCCTCACCCGCTGGCGCCAGCGGCGCATCGTCCCCGGCCACGCGGGCGAGATCGGGCTGGTACTGATGGGCCTGTGGCTGCTCACCCTGCTGACCCCCGAGAGCCTGCTGTTCGCCACCGGCGACCTGCGCCGCCTGTTCGATCTACCGACCCCGCTGCAATTCAACCCGACCCGCTTCGTCAAGGTGGAGGCCGCCATCGCCACCAGCCAGTTGCTCGCCGTCGGCCTCACCGCCAGTTGCATGATGCGCCGCTTCAGCCCGTGGCCTCTGGCCGCGCTGGTGCTCCTCGGCCTTGGTGCCAAGACTCTCGCCGCTGCCGCATTCTTCTCCCCCGGCGAACCCTTCCACTGGATGACCCCCGGCGGGCAAATAGGCCTTGCCGCCGGCTCGGCACTGCTCGGCGTATGCCTGCTGCTGCCCAAGCGCAGCCACGGCATGCTGGCCGGCATGGCGCTGCTGGTCGGCACCGCGCTGGTCAACCTGGCCCCCGAGAACCCCTTCCTGCCCAGCGACGTGGAACTGATCCGCCACGGCAACTTCCTCAATTTCCACGGTCTTACCCAGCTCACGGCCAGCCTGTGGCCCTTCGCCGCCTTTGCCTACCTGGGCCTGACGGGCCCCAATGCATCGGACGACAAAGGCCGCCGCTCCTGATCCCGGGCTTCACACGACTCCCGCAGGACCGGCGATTGGCCGATAATCGCGACCACATTCCAACAATCAGAACCGCTCCCCCGGAAACCCGCCCATGAGCTACTTCAAGCACCACGTCTTCTTCTGCTGCAACCAGCGCGGCCCCGGCGAAACCTGTTGCGCGGCCCAGGGCGCCATCGAGTTGCAGACCTACGCCAAGGACCGCATCGCCGCACTGGGCCTGAAGGGCAAGGGCAAGGTACGCATCAACAAGGCCGGCTGCCTCGACCGCTGCGACGAAGGCCCGGTGCTGGTGGTGTACCCCGACAACGTCTGGTACACCTTCGTGGACAAATCCGACGTGGATGAAATCATCAGCGAACACCTGCAACACGGCCGCATCGTCGAACGCCTGAAGATCTGATCATGGCTGCTACCGAAACCGCCCTCATCAACGGCCCCGACGGCCCAATCGAACTGATCATCGACACACCGGACCAGGTCCGCGGCATCGCCCTCGTCTGCCACCCGCACCCGTTGTTCCACGGCGCCAACACCAACAAGGTTGCCCACACCCTGGCGCGGGCCTTCCGCGACCTGGGCTACGCGGCGCTACGTCCCAACTTCCGCGGCGTCGGCAAGAGCGTCGGCACCCATGACAACGGCGGCGCCGAGACCGAGGACATGCTTGCCGTCATCGCCTGGGCCCAGAGCCGCTGGGGCGGCCTACCGCTGGCCCTCGGCGGCTTCTCCTTCGGCGCCTACGTACAGACCCGCGTCGCCGCCCGGCTGGCCGACAGCATCACGCCGCCCGGCCGCATCGTGCTGGTCGGCACCGCCGCTGGCGAAGTCACCGGCGCGCGCAGCTACACCACGCTGCCGGTACCCAAGGACAGCCTGATCATCCATGGCGAGCGGGACGAGACCGTCGCCCTCGCCAACGTAATGGAATGGGCCGAACCGCAGGAGCTTCCGGTCGTCGTCGTCCCCGGTGCCGACCACTTCTTCCACGGCAAGCTGCACATCATCCGCAGCATCATCGAACGGGCATGGCGCCCTCTCTGACAGCACAAAAACAATGAAACTCGTCGTTTCCCTCACCAGCCCCTACGCACGCAAGATCCGCGTCGTCCTGGCCGAAAAGGCCCTGCCCTTCGAACAGATCGTCGACATCCCATGGGTTCCCGAGACCCACGTGCCCGACTACAACCCCCTCGGCAAGGTACCGGCGCTGGTCGCCGACGACGGCCAGGAGTGGTTCGACTCGCCGGTCATCGCAGAATACCTCGAGACCCTCGGCGGCCCCGAGCTGATTCCCGCCGAACGCCTGGCCGCGCTGCCGGTACGCCAGAGCGAGGCCCTCGCCGACGGCATCACCGACGCCGCCGTGGCGGCCTTCCTGGAAAGCCGCCGCCCGCTGCCCAAGCAGGACCACGCCAACATCCAGCGCCAACTCGACAAGATCCGCCGCGGCCTCGCCGCCCTCGAAACACGCCTCGAGCGGCGCCTGGGGCTCGGTGACGAGACACTGAGCATCGCCGACATCGCCGCCGGCTGCGCCCTCGGCTACCTGGACCTGCGCCTCGCCGAGTTCAACTGGCGTTCCCGCCACACGGCGCTGGCCGCCTGGGCCGAGCAACTCCTCGCCCGGCCGTCCTTCGTGTCCAGCACGCCGCCGCTGAACTGATGCCCCTCGAGATCAGCGGACTCGTCAAGCGCTTCGGCGAAGGCAGCGAAGCCCGTGAGGTGGTGCGCGGGCTCAACCTCAGCCTGCGCCCCGGCGAATGTTTCGCGCTGCTCGGCCCCAACGGCGCCGGCAAGACCACCACGCTGCGCTGCGCGCTGGGCCTCACCGCCCCCAGCGCCGGTGACATCCGCCTATGCGGGCTACCGGTGCCCGAACAGGCCCGCGAGGCCCGCATGCGGGTCGGCGTGGTGCCGCAGATCGACAGCCTCGACCCGGACTTCACCTGCGCCGAGAACCTGGTCGTCTTCGCTGGCTATTTCGGCATCCGCGAGAGCGACATCCGCCCGCGCATCCCCGAGCTGCTGGCCTTCGCCGGCCTGGAGGGCAAGGACAACGCACGCATCCAGTCCCTGTCCGGTGGCATGAAGCGGCGCCTCACGCTGGCCCGGGCACTGGTCAACAAGCCCGAACTGCTGATCCTCGACGAGCCCACCACCGGCCTCGACCCCCAGGCCCGCCACCTGATCTGGGAGCGCCTGCGCCGCCTCACCGCGGAAGGCACGACGATCCTGCTGACGACCCACTTCATGGACGAGGCCGAGCGCCTCGCCCACCGGCTGGCCATCCTCGACGCCGGGCGCCTCCTCGCCCAGGGCAGCCCGCGGGACGTCATCGCCGCCCACATCGAACCCCAGGTGGTGGAAGTCTTCGGCGAATGGAACGGCAACGGCCAGTCCGCCGGCCCGGACTCCGGTGCCGCTGCGTGGGCCGCCCGCCATGCCGCCAGCTTCAGCAAGCGCTGCGAGATCAGCGGAGAAACCGCCTTCTGCTATACCGACGACGCAGCCCCGCTGCTGGCCCACCTTGCCCACCAGCCCGGCCTGCGCACCCTCCACCGCCCGGCCAACCTGGAGGACGTGTTCCTCAAGCTCACCGGCCGCGAACTGCGCGACTGAACGCCCATGGATAAACCGTCCGGCCGTCGCGGCCACTTTGCTCCGCCACGCCTGTCCCTGCGCTTTGCTGCGGTGTGGCGGCGCAACTTCCTGGTCTGGAAGAAGCTCGCCCTGCCGTCCGTCGTCGGCAACCTGGCCGACCCGGTGATCTACATGCTGGGCCTCGGCTACGGCCTCGGCATGCTGGTGCCGCAGGTCGAGGGCGTGTCCTACATCGCCTTCCTGGCCGGCGGCACCCTGTGCTATTCCACAATGAACGCCGCCACCTTCGAGACGCTGTACTCCGGCTTCTCGCGCATGCACGTGCAGAAGACCTGGGAAGCCATCATGAACGCCCCGATCGCGCTGGACGACATCGTCGCCGCCGAGCTGGTGTGGGCCGCCAGCAAGGCGACGCTGGCCGGCACGGCGATCCTTGCGGTGATCGCCGCCTTCGGCTTCACCGCCTCGCCGCTGGCGCTGGCGGCGATCCCGGTGATCTTCCTCAGCGGCCTGTGCTTCGCCGCCCTTGGCCTGATCATGACCGCCGTAGCGCCAAGCTACGACTTCTTCATGTACTACTTCACCCTCTTCATCACGCCGATGACGCTGCTGTCCGGCGTGTTCTTCCCGCAGAGCCAGCTGCCCGCCGCGGTACGCAGCATTGCCGACGCCCTGCCCCTGAGCCACGCGGTCAGTCTGGCGCGGCCGCTGCTGCTCGGCCAGGTGCCGCACAACATCGCCCTGCACGTCGGCGTGCTGGCCGCCGTCACGGTCGCCGCCTTCTGGCTGGCCCTGGCGCTGACGCGCCGCCGGCTGTTGAAGTGAGAACCCCATGAGCACACCCGACGACACCTTGCTGGTGTTCACCAACCTGCCCGACGCCGCCGCAGCCAACACCCTTGCCGCGCTGCTGATCGAGCGCCGTCTGGCCGCCTGCGTGAACATCCTGGCCCCATGCACCTCGGTCTATCGCTGGCAGGGCGCCGTCGAAACGGCCAGCGAAGTACCGCTGCTGATCAAGACCACCCGCAGCCGCTACGCCGAGCTGCAGGCCGCGGTGCAGGAAGCCCATCCCTACGAACTTCCCGAGCTGATCGCAGTCCCTGTCACTGACGGTCTGCCCGGCTACCTGGCCTGGGTCACCGTCGAAACGCAGGTGGTCACCTGAACACCCCGGGCGCCTTTCACAGCCCAAGCGCCATTTCTTGATCCATTCGTGGGGCGGCCCGGCCGTGCTGCCCCTACACTGCCGGCCATGATCCGAATCCGTACTTTTCTGCTGCCCCTGCTGTTGTTCACGCTGTCCCTGCTCGGCAACTTCGCCCGCGCCGCCGAAGAGCCGCTGCCGGTCGAACAGGCTTTCCGCGTGTCTGCCCGCGCGGTGGACGACCGCACCGTCGAAGTGCGCTTCCAGATCGCCGACGGCTACTACCTCTACCGCCACCGCTTCAAGTTCCAGGCCGAGGGCGTCACCTTCGGCGAACCCGCCATCCCGCCCGGCAAGCCGAAGAAGGACGACGCCTTCGGGCAGGTGGAGATCTACCGCCACGAGCTGGTCGTGCCAGTGCCCATCGTCGCCGGCAAGCCGCCTTTCGAGCTCGAGGTCAGCAGCCAGGGCTGCGCCGACATGGGTATCTGCTACCCGCCCCAGAAGCAGAGCTTCACCATCGCCGCAGCCGGTGCAGATGGCGGGTCCGGCGGCTTCCTGGCCCGCGCACTGGGCAAAGGCGACGCGCCCGCCGCCAGTGCCGCACCGGCCGCAACCGCCCCGGCGGACGACAGCCACGACGAATCCGGCCGCATCGCCCGCCTGCTGTCCGGCGGCAGCACCCTCACCATCCTGGCCAGCTTCTTCGGCTTCGGCCTGCTGCTGGCGCTGACGCCCTGCGTGTTCCCGATGATCCCGATCCTGTCCGGCATCATCGTCGGCCACGGCCATGCGATCACCAAGGGCCGCGCCTTCGGCCTGTCCAGCCTGTACGTGCTGGGCATGGCCCTCACCTACGCAGCCGCCGGCGTCGCCGCCGGGCTGTCCGGCACGCTGCTGTCGGCCGCGCTGCAGAATCCCTGGGTGCTCGGCGCCTTCTCGCTGATCTTCATCGTGCTGGCCGGCTCCATGTTCGGTTTCTACGAACTGCAACTGCCCATCGCGCTGCAGAGCCGCCTGTCCGACACCGTCAACCACCAGGGCGGCTCGCCCGGCGGCATCCTGCTGATGGGCGCCCTGTCCGCGCTGATCGTCGGTCCCTGCGTCGCCGCGCCGCTGGCCGGCGCCCTGCTCTACATCGCCAAGACCGGCAACGCCACGCTCGGCGGCGCCGCGCTGTTCATCATGGCCCTCGGCATGGGCGCTCCGCTGCTCCTCGTCGGCGTGCTGGCGCGCAGCGCGCTGCCCAAGCCCGGCCCGTGGATGGAAGGCGTCAAGCGTGCCTTCGGGGTGATGCTGCTGGGCGTTGCTATCTGGCTGGTCACGCCGGTGCTGCCGAGCGTCGTGCCGATGCTGGCCTGGGCCGGCCTGCTGGTGTTCTCGGCGATCTACCTGCACGCCCTCGACCCGCTGCCGCCCCACGCCAGCGGCTGGCAGCGCTTCTGGAAGGGTTTCGGCGTACTCGCGCTGATCGCCGGCGCGGCGCTGTTCATCGGTGCCATGGCCGGCTCCCGCGATCCGCTGCAGCCCCTCGCCATCCTGCGCGCCCAGGCCGCCGGCGCCCCCGCCGCAGCCGCAGCCGAAACCAAATTCCAGCGCATCGCCTCGGTGGAGGAGTTGGACCAGCTCCTCAAGACCTCCACCCGCCCGGTGATGCTCGACTTCTACGCGGACTGGTGCATCTCCTGCAAGGAGATGGAACGCTTCACCTTCGCCGACCCGGCCGTGGCCAAGCGCCTGGCCGGCTTCCAGCTCGTGCAGGCCGACGTCACCGCCAACAACGACGCCGACAAGGCCCTGCTCAAGCGCTTCAACCTGTTCGGCCCGCCCGGCATCATCTTCTTCAAGGCCGGCGGCGAAGAACGCCAGAACCTGCGCGTGATCGGCTTCCAGGAAGCGGAAGCCTTCGGCAAAGTCCTCGACGCGGCGTTGTAAGGGCCGCCCCATGCGCCAATCGCAGCTCGCAATGCGCAGCAAAATTCTCAAGAGAATCAGCGTCGATCCGCTATAATCGCCACCCTGAATCGAGGAGCGCTGCAAGACTGCCGGGTGCAAGGCCCGCCGTCCCAGGCTCGATGTCGATACCGTGCGGGCCTCCTGCCGGTATCTGCAACCGCGCTCACCCGTCCATGCTTGTTTGCAAACCCGTGCCGGGCACGGGGAGACGCGGTGAGCCATCATCCCGAGCCACGCGTAGTCCCTTCCCGGCCACATGTTCGAGGAGTTCTCATGAACGCTGTGGCTGAAAAGTTCACCGATTTCGTTATTGCCGACCTGTCCCTGGCCGACTGGGGCCGCAAGGAAATCCGCATCGCGGAAACCGAAATGCCCGGCCTGATGGCCATCCGCGAGGAATTCGCCGCCAGGCAGCCCCTGAAGGGCGCACGCATCACCGGCTCCCTGCACATGACCATCCAGACCGCGGTGCTGATCGAGACGCTGACGGCCCTCGGCGCCGAAGTGCGCTGGGCCTCCTGCAACATCTTCTCGACCCAGGACCACGCCGCCGCTGCAATCGCCGAAAAGGGCATCCCGGTGTTCGCCGTGAAGGGCGAGTCCCTCACCGATTACTGGGACTACACCCACCGCATCTTCGAGTGGGCCGATGGCGGCTACTCCAACATGATCCTCGACGACGGCGGCGACGCGACCCTGCTGCTGCACCTGGGCGCCCGTGCCGAGAAGGATCTGTCCGTGCTGAACAACCCGGACAGCGAAGAAGCCGTGGTGCTGTTCGCCTCCATCAAGGCCAAGCTGCAGCAGGACCCGACCTGGTACTCCACCCGCCTGGCGCAGGTGAAGGGCGTCACCGAGGAAACCACCACCGGCGTGCATCGCCTGTACCAGATGCACGCCAAGGGCGAGCTGAAGTTCCCGGCGATCAACGTGAACGACTCGGTCACCAAGTCCAAGTTCGACAACCTCTACGGCTGCCGCGAATCCCTGGTGGACGGTATCAAGCGCGCCACCGACGTGATGATCGCCGGCAAGATCGGCGTGGTGCTCGGCTACGGCGATGTGGGCAAGGGCTGCGCCCAGTCCCTGCGCGGCCTCGGCGCCACCGTGTGGGTCACCGAGATCGACCCGATCTGCGCACTGCAGGCCGCGATGGAAGGCTTCCGCGTGGTCACGATGGAAGACGCCGCCGCGATGGGCGACATCTTCGTCACCACCACCGGCAACGTGGGCGTCATCACCCATGACCACATGAAGGCGATGAAGAACAACGCCATCGTCTGCAACATCGGCCACTTCGACTCCGAGATCGAAGTCGCCAGCCTGCGCCAGTACGAGTGGGAGAACATCAAGCCCCAGGTCGACCACATCATCTTCCCGGACGGCAAGCGCATCATCCTGCTGGCCGAAGGCCGCCTGGTTAACCTCGGCTGCGCCACCGGCCACCCGAGCTTCGTGATGAGCAACTCCTTCGCCAACCAGACCCTGGCCCAGATCGAGCTGTTCACCAAGCTCGAGCAATACCCGGTCGGCGTCTATGTGCTGCCCAAGCAGCTCGACGAGATGGTGGCCCGCCTGCACTTGAAGAAGATCGGCGCCAACCTCACCGTGCTGAGCCAGGCCCAGGCCGACTACATCGGCGTGCCTGTCGCCGGCCCCTACAAGGCCGAGCATTACCGCTACTAAGCTGGCCCCTGCCCGCCGGTACGCCGGCGGGCCCGCAAGGATATCCCGTGCCGAACAACACACCCTTCTCCATCGAATTCTTCCCGCCCCAGACCCTGGAAGGCGTCGAGAAGCTGCGCGCCACCCGTGCCCAGCTGGCCGTGCTGCAGCCCGAGTTCTTCTCGGTCACCTTCGGCGCCGGCGGCTCCACCCAGGCTCGCACCTTCGAGACGGTGTTCGAGATCCAGCGCGAAGGCCACCAGGCCGCACCGCACCTGTCGTGCATCGGCTCCACCCGCGAGCACGTTCGCGAGATCCTGCTGCGCTACAAGGCCGAAGGCATCCGCCGCATTGTCGCGCTGCGCGGCGACCTGCCCTCCGGCGTCGGAGATCCGGGCGAGCTGCGCTACGCCAACGAGCTGGTGGAATTCATCCGTGCCGAAACCGGCGAGCACTTCCACATCGAAGTCGCCGCCTACCCGGAATACCACCCCCAGGCGCGCACGCCGCAGGACGACCTGCTGGCCTTCAAGCGCAAGGTGGATGCCGGCGCCAACTCGGCGATCACCCAGTACTTCTACAACCTCGACGCCTACCTGCATTTCCGCACCGAGTGCGAACGCCTCGGCGTCACCGTGCCCATCGTGCCGGGCATCATGCCGATTGTCTCGTTCTCCAAGCTGGCGCGCTTCTCCGATGCCTGCGGCGCCGAGATCCCGCGCTGGATGCGCCGCAAGTTCGAAGCCTTCGGTGACGATTCCGAGTCCATCAAGGCCTTCGGCCTCGACGTGGTCAGCGAGCTGTGCGCCAAGCTGATCGAAGCCGGCGCCCCCGGCCTGCACTTTTACAGCATGAACCAGGCCGGCCCCACCATCGCCCTGTGCGAACGGCTGGGCATCGGCCAGGTCAACAACAAGCAGGGCTGACCGCCATGCGCGATCCCTACGAAGTCCTCGGCGTCGCCCCGAGCGCCTCGGCGGAAGTCATCAAGACTGCCTACCGCAAGGCGGCGCGCCTCTACCACCCGGACCGCAACCCCGATCCGGGCGCGGCGGCGCGCTTCCGCGACATCCAGACAGCCTATGATCTGCTGGCCGACGAGGCCAAGCGCCGCGACTACGACGCCCTGCGCCAACGCAACCTCATCGACGACCCGCTGCAGGAGGCCACGTCCCTGTGGGCCTCGTACATTGAAAAGGTAATTTCTTGACCTCGTTTTACTTCGAAGACATTTTCGAGCGCTACGCCAGTGAAATCGACGACCTGCGCTCCGACTCGGAAGGCAAGGACGTACTCAAGAAGCGCGTCCGCGAGAAGCACAGCGAATTCCCCTTCCTGCTCTCGATGATCGACACCGCCCCCGAAATGGTGGCCTCCGCCCTCCACGGCGCCTTCCGCTTCAGTGCGCCGAAGGCCTTGCATGCCGCCTCGCACACCGAGCCGGGCGACGGCAGCTTCCCCAGCTGGGACGAACTCACCGAATCCCTCGAACTCGCCCCGTGGGCCAAGCCGCTCGTCGAGCAGAGCCTCAAGCAGGCCGGCGGCTGCGATTTTCTCGTCACTGCCGCAGTGCTCGAATGGATGCTCGGCAGCGGCGCCATCGCCCGCGCCGCCGCGCCCAGCGCCAGCGACGAGGATGACGAAGAGCGCGACGACCTCGGCGAAGCCGGGGAAGAGTGGCTGTCCGAACAGGGTTTCGACGCCGTCGACCGTTAATCGAAAGGTTTTCTCTCCATGTCTGAGCTTGTCATCAAGCAAACCCATGCCTTGATCCAGGCCGGCGAAATCGCCGAAGCCGAAGCCAATCTCGCCGTCATCGCCGAACAGGAAGGCGACCACGCCCTGGTGGCGGTGCTCGACGAGATGGCCCCCAAGGACGTGCTGGCCGTCATGCGCGAGTTCGACGCCAGCAAGGAATCGGTCATCAACCTGCTGGTCAGCCCCGAACAGTTCGTCCAGGCGATCCTCCTCGAGCGCCAGTACGGCGAGCCCCTCGAGAAGTACGTGCCACGCCTGCGCAACACCATGAACGCCGTCATGCACCGCACCGGCCCGTCCTGCGCCGAGGTCCTGGAATACCTCGCCGAGCACGATGAAGGCGTGCGCCTGCTGGCCGATTACTTCATCGACCACTACGACTCCCTGCTCGCCCTCGCCTTCCACGGTGTCTTCGAACAGGAGATCGACGCCGAGAAGGCCTTCGCGCCCAAATCCGCCATCACCTGGGACGCCGAGCGCGTGGACGAGCTCGACCAGGGCCTGGAGATCGGCGACGCCGTCGAAATGGCCCGCGTGCGCATGTCCCGCTCCGAAGTGGCCGACGGCGACTGGATGGAAACCGCCTGGGTGCTGCGTCACGAATTCCAGGACACCTTCGAGCTGCTGGTCATCGAGATCCAGGACCGCCTCCAGCGCGCTGCCGAAGCCGCCCGCCTGCCCGCCGAAACCGAACCGGGCGTACCGCGCCTGGAAGAGGACGACGAAGAATCCGCGATCTGATCCGACACCCATGTCCATCGATACCGCTCTCGCCACCGTCGACACCAGCCCCTATTTCGAACGGGTGCTGCGCCACGCGCTGAAGAACCACCAAGTAGATGCCGCCCGCCTGGACGGCATCCGCAAGGAAGGCGCCAAGGGCATCGTGCAACTGGCCGCCTATTTCGGCACCGCCAACCTGCGCCCCGAGCTGGAAGCCGCCCGCAACCGGCTGGTGACCCTCGTCGGCCTGGCCCTCGAAGCGGAATCCGGTAAACGCATGGACGTCGCCACCCAGCTGCTGCGCGACAAGACGCTGCTGGCCCTCTCCAAGGCCGGCGCCGACCGCCTGCGCAAGCTCCACGCCCTGCCCAGCGAACGCCTGCTGGCCGGCCCCGAGGTGTTGCGCGAGAACGAGAAGGACTTTCTCGACAAATACACCTCGGTCACGCCGATCAGCTACTCCCGCTACCTCGCCGAACGGCGCACCCGCGAGCAGAATCAGCACCACATCGAGCTGGCCTACTGGCTGGCTGGCAAGTTCGGCGTGAGCCGCGACGACGCCACCGAATGGCACGTGTTCTGCGAATCGGTGATCAACAGCGCGCTGCTGATCCTGCTCAGCGAACGCAAGCCCGCCGGCTTCTTCAGCGTTGATCGTTTCATGAAGCTGCACGAAGCCGCCCTCAAGAAACGCAGCCCCAGCTTCCCGACCCTCGACGCCTGGCTGGAGGACGCCCCCGCCCACCTGCGCAGCCTGATGGAAAAGGAGAAGGAGCGCTTCATCGCCAAGGTGCTGCCGGTGATCCGCGAAGTCCCCGCCACCGAGCTCTACCGCAATCAGGACCGCTTCTCCGGGCTGTTCTTCTTCGACACCAGCTCCGTCGACGAAATCACCCACCACGACAAGGCCCGCGCCGAGGAATGGCAGCACATCACCGGCCGCCAGGGCGACCACACCGACGTGCAATGCGGCGTACTGCTGATGGTCGCCACCGGTGTCGAACCTGCCCGCAGCCTGCGCAAGAAGGACGCCCTGCAGATCTGGGACAACTTCCGCGACAGGGGCTTCGACGAACAGGCCGTCGCCCACTTCATCGAACACGTCGTCCCCTTCGAATACCAGGCCGACGTGCGCCGCATGTGGCTCGAAGACCTTGGCCCCGAAGCCCGCATGCAGCTCGACCACCACGACGAAGGCGACGTCCTCGACTACCTGCAGGACACCTGCCGCGCCAGCTGGAAAAAACGCGGCTAACCCTCGACATTGCGCCAAAACCATGACACCCCCATATCCGCAGGACATCGCTTGCGGATAAACTCGCGCCTCCAACAACCGAGAGCCGGCAGCAGACCGGCTCCGCCACCTTGTCCATGGAGACTGTCATGGGATTTTCCGCCCGGGGCCTTGGCGCCCTGACCACCCTGCTCTGCAGCCTGCTGCTTGCCAGCCCCCCGCTACACGCCGCCCCCGAAGCCCCCGCCGCAACCGACACCATCCGCATCGGCCAGAGCGCCGCCCTCAGCGGCCCGCTGGCCGAGCTCGGCACCGAACTGCGCGACGGTGCCGAGGCCTACCTCAAGTGGATCAACAGCAAGGGCGGCATCCACGGCAAGAAGATCGAACTCGTCAGCGACGACGACGCCTACGTGCCTGAACGCGCGGTGCAGAACGTCAAGAAGCAGCTCGACAACGACAAGGTGCTGGCCTTCCTCGGCATCATGGGCACCGCCAACTACTGGGCCGTGATGCCCCTGCTCGACGAACGCAAGGTGCCCTCCGTCGCCCCCTACACCGGTTCCGACGACCTGCGCAACCAGACCTCCCCCTACACCTTCTGGGTGCGCGCCAGCTACGGCGACGAAGCCGAGAAGATCGTCCGCCAGCTCACCACCACCGGCGTCACCCGCATCGCCGTCTTCTACCAGAACGACACCCTCGGCATCTCCGGCGTGGACGGCGTCACCAAGGCCCTGCGCAAACGCAACCTGACCATCGCCGCCAAGGGCTCCTTCGACAAGAACAGCCTCGACGTTGGCCCTGC
Organism: Zoogloea sp. JDB1; assembly: GCF_056724025.1. Taxonomy (NCBI): domain Bacteria; kingdom Pseudomonadati; phylum Pseudomonadota; class Betaproteobacteria; order Rhodocyclales; family Zoogloeaceae; genus Zoogloea; species Zoogloea sp. JDB1. The sequence continues at coordinate 1,444,465 of NZ_CM161496.1, read as the reverse complement.
CGTGCGCAGCATCAGCGCCGCCGCCCCGCAGGCGGTGATCATGTTCAGCACCTACAAGGCCACCGCCGCCTTCGTCCGCAAGCTCAAGCAGGGCGGCAGCGCCGCCCAGTTGTTCGCCGTCTCCGTGGTCGGGGTCAAGGCCCTCGCCAGCGAACTCGGCCCCGACGCCACCGGCATCGCCATCTCCCAGGTCATGCCCTACCCCGGCAACGCCGCACTGCCGCTGGTGCGCGAATTCGAAGCCCTCCCCAAACCCCTGCAGCCCAAGGCCGGCCTCACCTACACCACGCTGGAAGGCTTCATCTCCGCCAAGGTCCTCGTCGAAGGCCTGCGCCGCGCCGGCCCCCAACCGACCCGCGAGAAGCTCACCACCGCCCTCGAAAGCCTGCGCAACTACGACACCGGCGGCTACACCATCGACTTCGGCCCCGGCAAACGCCAGGGCTCCCACTTCGCCGAAGTCACCATCCTCGGAAGCGGCGGCAAACTGATGCGCTGAACGCGCAGCAGACACCAGCGGTGCTCGGGAGCCAGGGCCCATCGCGCCGAATCCTTCGAGCATCGCTGGTACGCAAAAGACCCAAAGTCACACTCACGAAACAAATCTATTGCAGAATCCTGAAAATGCATGGTAGGGTGCGCCACCAATTCACCAAGAAACCCATCACCAACCGGGACTTCTTGTGAATTTCAATAGCGCTTATCGCGCAAGCAGCGGTATCTCTCCCATCCATACGCAGCGTCCGGTATTGGCCCCCATGGCTTCAACGGAACGCCTGGATGCAAAGCCTTCCTCTTCTTGACAACAAGTCGGCGGCCGAGCCACAGCGCGTCATCGCGTTCAGCATCGGAAAGCACGGCGTGCCCACATCACAAGCATTCAGGTTTGCTGTGTCGTGACGCCACACTTCCGAGCTACGTGTCCGCTCTTGTCGTGACGCAAGGGGCTTCATAGCTGCCCGCGTTTTAAATCTCTCCTGTATGGCAAACGCCATCTCAAAAAAACAAACCATGCACAAAAACACACACATCGCAGTAGGCCGCTTTCGCGTCTCCCCCATGACCAAACCGAACTCCGAAGGCGGCTTTGCCGCATCGGTGTCCATTCACTCGGGCAGGGGAACCTCCACCACGACCCGGATCATGCGTTTCAAGCCCAGTTTCACGAGTCAGACTGCTGCCTTGCATTACGCATCGACAGAAGGCGTCGCCTGGGCGCTCCAGCACTAACAGCGAGCCAACCCATGCTGGAACGCAAGAGCCGACCAGCAACGCTCTGGTAGTACGCTTCATCATGCCTCGGCCCGTATGATGTTGAGCATGCGTACCTCCATCCTCACCCTGCTCATCACCCTGTCACTGGCTGCCTGTTCGACGATGCCTCCCGAAGGAGTGCATCCCGTGACATCTTTCGACATCGATCGCTACCTCGGCCAGTGGTATGAAATCGCCCGGCTCGATCATTCCTTCGAGCGCGGCATGAGCGATGTGAATGCCACCTACGCCTTGCAGGATGACGGTAGCGTCAGGGTCATCAATCGCGGCTACGACACCCGGCGCCAGGCCTGGAAAGAAGCCATCGGCCGTGCACTGTTCACTGGCGACAAGAACATGGGATCACTGAAGGTCTCGTTCTTCGGGCCTTTTTACGGCGGCTATCACGTGGTCGCGCTGGATCAACAACACTATCGCTGGTCCCTCGTCGCCGGCCCCGATCGCGATTACCTGTGGATTCTGGCCCGCGACACGACGCTCCCAGCCGATGTTCGCCAGCAACTGCTCACCCAGGCGCAAGCCCTGGGCTTTGCCACGGACAAGTTGATCTGGGTCGATCACCAGCGAACCGCCACGCCTTGAGCCCATCCACCGACCGCAAGCACAGCAAAACATCTCGCATCCCAAGAAGTTGCTTCTGCCCGACCCGAAATGATTTCCCCCATCTCATGAAGGCGTTCTGAGCGTCCCGGATAAATATCGGCACACGCAGAACACTTATCGCACACCTCCAAATCCTCTTCGTTACACCACGAATCGCCTTCGCCACCCCACGAAGTCCGATCGCCGCTCGCCGAACTCACTTCGGGCCACCCGGGTTCGTCATGTCACAGCCCGAAATGCATAAGCCAGCGTAGCGCATCGAGCATGAACAGCATGCTCCGGCCAGGAGCCATCTTTCGGCAATCAAAAAGAGCTGCTGACAAATACCCAAAAGGCATAAACCTTTACATGCCTTGACAACTGAACAAGCCAGGTCCCTCTAGACGTAATGTTGACTTAAATCAAATGGCTTAACGATAGCTTGGTAGCTTTTAGTAAAGATGGTTGCCCCTGAGGATTGAGATAGTAGGATAAAAGATAACTATCTTTTAACGGCGATTCGCTTAACGGGCGGCGGCCCACTTAAACAATACCTGACTGCCGCAGAACATTCTCTTGGCATGAAACCCGCATTAATCACCGCTATAGCAGCCTATGGCCAGAAAGGATCTTCGAGAACCTTTGCCATGGATAGCGTCCCAACAGCACTCCATTTTGCGTCGTGGAAAATTTGCTCAAAAAATCGAGACGGGTCCGGTCGTAGGAAAACGACGCGCCCTGCTTGATAAGTCATCATGTCCATAAAAACGAAACATTATGTACTCTGCACTGTTCTGCTGTGGTTCGTATTTCTCGGTTTTCCCTGCATAAGCTCTGCCACCTCTAACGCAGAAATAAAAGTTTCAGAGAAAAAAAATGAAGAAATTCATTTCGGCATCCTGGCGTTCCGCCCAAAGCCGGAGACGATCAAGCGATGGCAACCACTCGTGGATTATTTGAACGCCCGCGGGCTTAAGCAAAGAATCGTTCTTGAGGCATACACATACCAAGAACTAAGTGAAGCGGTTCGTACCAAGCATACAGATATCGTTCTGACACAGCCGGCACATTATATTGAGTTGAGTTATAAACAAGGGCTCTATTCCCCCTTGGCGACCCTTGTCGGAAGGGATGGAGATATGGTTCTGCCAAATTTTGGTGGAGTCATCCTGACCCTGTCCAGTCGAGACGATATTCGCGATCTGATCGACTTACGAGGAAAGCGCATTGCATTGACGGACACCATATCGGTTGGCGGCTATCAGGCACAAGCGAATGAACTTTTCAAATTAGGCATTGAACTGCCACGCGATGCAACGCTTATTGAAACCGGCATGCCCCATGACAATGCCGTCGAGGCGCTGTTAGCAGGAAAAGCCGATGCTGCATTCGTTCGGACTGGCATTGTCGAAGCGATGGTAAAGGAACATAAGCTTGACCCAACAAAAATAACGATCCTCAAAGCATCCGATATTCCTCCATACCCCATGCGACTCTCGACCCATTTGTACCCCGAATGGGCCCTTGCTGCCATGCCTTGGGTTGATGAAGAACTGGCACGACAGATCGCCGGCGCAGTCTTGTCTCTGCCGCATGGTGGTGAGGTGGCCAAGGCCGCCGAGATTGAGGGTTTCACCATTCCTGGCAACTACAAGATTATTGATGAAATGATGCGAACGTTGCACATACCGCCGTTTGATGTGCCTCGCAAAATAACGCTGGAAGATTTGTGGCATCAATACGCGGACGTCATCGCAGTGACATCCCTTTCCCTTGGAACGATCCCCCTGCTACTCCTAATAGCCCTACTTCGTTCGCAAGCTCGCACAAGGAAAGAGCACATCAGGTACAGCGAGAATCTCGAACGCATCGTTGCAGAACGGACAAGCGAACTTGTTCTTGCCAAGCAGGCTGCAGAAACTGCCAATATTGCAAAGAGCGCATTTCTTGCAAACATGAGCCACGAAATCCGCACGCCGTTGAATACCATCACGGGGATGGTCTATCTATTGCAACGAGCGGGGGTGACGCCAGAGCAGGGAGGCCGACTGGAAAAGATCAATATTGCGGGCCGGCATTTGCTGGAAATAATCAACGCAATTCTGGACTTATCCAAGATCGAGGCTGGCAAGTTCACCCTCGAAGAGGTGGAGGTCAATATCAGAGCGATCGTTGCGAATACCATTTCGATGTTGACGGAACGAGCCCGTGCCAAGCACCTTGAACTACGTGTCGAAACCCAGCCCCTCCCGCTCCATCTATTGGGTGATCCGACACGCCTGCAGCAGGCCATCCTTAATTACGCCAACAACGCCGTCAAATTTACCAAGGCTGGCCACGTCACGATCCGGACATCTTTGGCTGACGATGGCCCTACCAGCGCTCTGGTTCGCTTCGAGGTGCAGGACACGGGCATCGGGATCGCACCGGAAAACGTGGCAAAACTGTTCTCGGTTTTCGAGCAGGCTGACAACTCCATCACTCGGGAGAATGGAGGCACCGGTTTGGGGTTGGCGATCACAAAGAAACTGGCCTTACTGATGGGCGGCGATGTGGGAGTAGTGACCACACCTAATGTAGGTAGTACGTTCTGGTTTACCGTCCGACTCAAGAAAGGCACATTGAATGAGCAAGTTATTGAGCCAGCGGCAATAGAATCGGACGAGGACGCACTGCGCAGGGGATATGCACAATCTCGTATTCTTCTGGTTGAAGACGAACCGGTCAATCGCGAAGTAGCGTTGGATTTATTGAACGATATCTGGCCACGGATCGATGTGGCCGAGAATGGACTTGAGGCGGTCGAGAAATCCAGGGAACATGCTTACGATCTGATATTGATGGATATGCAGATGCCGAAGATGGATGGATTGGAGGCCACCCGGCAAATTCGCCGTCTTCCCAACTTTGCCACAACGCCGATTCTCGCCATGACGGCCAATGCCTTTGTAGAGGACAAAGCGCAGTGCTTCGCGGCTGGCATGAACGATTTCATCCCCAAGCCGGTCGAGCCCGATCTACTCTTTGCAAAGCTCTTGAAGTGGTTGTCACAGCAGCAAGACTGAACATTTAATCCGCTTATTGGTACGGCTACCCTATCCCGAACAACGGGCATCAGACTGGACGCAAGGTCTGGACTTCTTGCATCGGCCGGCAAGGATGAGTTCTCCCATCTCGTGAAGGCGTTCTGATCGTCCCGAATGCATTCCGGCACACAGAGCACTTATCGCATCCCTCCAAATCCTCTTCGCCACACCACGAATCGTCTTCGCTCCCCGCGGCCCGGTCACCGGTCGCTGAACTCGCTTCGGGCCATCCGAGTGCGTCATGTCACAGCTCAAATGCATAATCCGTCGTAGTGTATCGAGCATGGACAAGCCTTCCAGCCCATCAACAAACTCACCCGCCTACGCTAATGACAAAAAACTCACCAAGCATCGAGCAACCTCGCATCGTTCGTATTTCGACCAATCTGCTGTGGCTCGCATGGATATTGGCGTTGATCCTTCAACTGATCTACGCGGGATGGAACTTGGATGTAGTTCTTAACAATTTCCTGAAAGGCCTCGTTCTTATTTTTTCCATACACGCATATCTCATTACCGGCATATCAAGAGGTAGGAATTCAGCTCGATGGATTTCCTTCTTGTTTTTTGCTGGCGGCCTCATCCTTGCACCACCAAGTATTGCAGAACTTACAGACGCTCCTTTCTTGATTTCGATAGAGCTATCCCAACTACTTTCTCAGAGCCTCGCTTTTGTCGGACTGTTCACACCTTCTTCGAATGCGTGGTTCAAGTCCTCATCCACCAGAAGGAGCGCCGTCAATACGGGCTAAGCCTGCTCTTGAGCAAGTCCGGAACGATACTAATCATCGGTTGCTGAACTCGCTTCGGACCATCCGAGTGCGTCATGTCACAGCCCAGATGCATAAGCCGTCGTAGTGTATCGAGCATAGACAGCATCTCCAGCCTCTTGCCCACCGCACACACGCCATGACCAATCCCACCAAAGTCCGCATGTCGCCGCAACATCTCAGGGCTGACGAAGACACCTACCGCGCCCTCAAAGGCATCCCCCACTACCAGCCCTACAAGGACGACTACAGCTTCCCCGCCGTCAGCGCCGCCTATGAACGCCTGAACGCCGCCCACGAAGCCGAACTCCACGCCCGCAACACCCACGCCGCCACCCGCGACGCCCTCATCGCCGCCCAGCACGAATTCCACGAACTGATCCTCGGCGTGAAAAGCCAGGTCAAGGCGATCTACGGCCCGGATTCGGACGAACTGGCGGCGCTGGGGTTGAAGAAAAGGTCGGAGAGGAAGGGGCGGGGGAAGACGTCGAGCAAGTCTGCGAATGTAGTAGCCGTCGACCGTAACCGTTGATACCTGGAGAACCCCCATGTCAATGATTGGAAATTTGCTAGCGTTGCCCCAAACCGAACTGGATTCGCTATACGCCAATCCTGAGTCAGTTCCGATGGTCCTCTATGAAACGCGCGCATCTGAAACTGTGGATCTCGATAAAGCGTGGCACGGAATCCATTTTATGCTTACAGGAGAGCAGTACGGCGGGGCAGGACCGCTTGCCCAAGTCATCATGGGAGGCGTACCGATCGGCGAAGAGGATGTTGGTTACGGCCCGGCCAGGGGAATGTCTGCGTCCGATGTAAAAGAAGTGGCGACTGCACTTGGCCAAATATCGGAAACAGACTTTCGAAATAGATTTGATCCAGCCGCGTTGAGTAACGCCGATATCTACCCCAGGATTTGGGAGGATGGCGATAGCGCCTTGAACTACATTACAGATAATTTTCTTGAAGCTAAGCGCTTTTATGAAACGGCTGCCAATAAAGAATTGGCCGCAATTCTATTCATCAACTGAACATTTCTGAACTGTCGGCATAAACGCGCGCGAACGTATCGAAATCTCGCGCCGAGTGCCGCCAGGCATTCGGCGCGAGACAGCATCAAGCGTTGGCCCCCGCCTCCCTGCGTCTCTGAACCAGCAGCGCATCACCCAGTTCGCGGACTTCTCCCGCGATCATGTAGCAGGCCCACAGGTAGTCATCCCTGTGGCTCTGCGCCATCCGCCGGAACGCGTCGCCGGCATCGCCGTAGGTCATCGCCAGCAAGGCCTGCAACTGTGCGAGGCGGGCTGACATCTGGTCGGTCAGGGCCATCGCATCGGTTTCATCGTCGAGGCGGTACAACGGACTGCTGGTGGCGGGAAAATGCAGTGGCGTGCTCATTGCCCGCACCTCCGGATTGGAAGCGCGTCGGCAGATGCGCTTGGTGGAATAGTCGCGTGCAAGCGTAAGCACGCCAGGACTGAAATGGTCATGATGGGGACTCCTTCGTTGCGGACTGAATCCGCCCTCCGTCGCCAAACGGGGGGCGGGCCAAAGCGGGGTTGGCGAACCGGAACGAAGGCACCGGCAGGGCCGAAGCCCTCCCCACCCGGCCCGCCATTGATCAGGACGCACCAAGGGTGTTGCAGACGAAAAAGGCCGCAATGCGGCTGGAATGTCTGCCTTCGTTGATCCAGGTCGCCAAACCCGTATCGCTGTTGTCTCAGCGACGCGCGGAGTATCGGCCGGGCTGCGACATGGCGTCAAGAACGCAGCAGCAAGATGTGGGCCGCTCGCCCAAGGACAGTCCCGATACCGGCCCGGAGATCAAGGAACCAAGCACTCACGGCGCGGCAACCGTTTTGACATAATTCGCCCCACCATCAATTCAGCGTCATATGTAATGCAAGGGTGAGAGGATGCCATTCACACCATTCCACTTCGGCCCCGGCGCTGCCCTGCATGCACTGGCGCCACGCCGCATGAGCTTTCTCGCCTTCTGCGCGGCCAATGTGGTCGTGGATGTCGAGCCGCTGTATTACATGCTCACCCACCAGTATCCGCTGCACCGCCTTTTCCATACCTTCGTTGGAGTGTCCGTCGCGATAGCGCTGACGGTGGCCTTGTTCATCGGCTTGCAGAAAGTGGCCGCCAAGATTCGCTTCATTCCGAATCTGTTCGGCTGGAAGTCGCTCACCGTGTTGCCCGTTGTGGTCGGTGCCGTACTCGGCGGCTATACCCACATCGTGCTGGATGGCCTGATGCACGAGGATATCCGGCCTCTGGCGCCATTCAGTTCCGCCAATCCCTTTCAGGGGCAGGTATCGCTGGGGGCATTGCATTGGTTCTGTGTGTATGCGGGAGTGTTCGGGCTGACCGTGGTGGCGATACGCAGACTGGCGCATCGCCGACGGACACAACCCATTCGGCCGTGAATGGCTGCCCCCTGTGCCCAGATTCACAGACCGGATCATTACGGAAACATACAATGATGCCGACAACATCCCCATCGACTCCGAGAAGAGAAACATGAAACGCATCCTTGCTCCCGCAATTATTCTGGTCGGTACCATCGGCATGCTGAGCGGCTGTGCGACCGAAGATTCCCGCAGTCTCGCCGTGGCGAAATCCGCGTCGGCGGCGCGGCCTTATAGCGGTGTGCGCAATCCCATTTCCGTGGGCAAGTTCGACAATCGCTCCACGTTCATGCGCGGTATTTTCACCGATGGAGTGGACCGTCTCGGCAGCCAGGCCAAGACGATCCTGATCGGGCATCTCCAGCAGAGCAACCGCTTCAATGTGCTGGATCGCGACAACATGAGCGAGATCAAGCAGGAGGCGGCGTTGAGCAAGACGACGCAGACCTTGAAGGGTGCGCGTTTCGTCGTAACCGGCGACGTCACCGAATTCGGCCGGAAGGAAGTCGGCGATCACCAGTTGTTCGGCATCCTGGGGCGCGGCAAGCAGCAGATCGCCTATGCCAAGGTGACTCTGAATGTGGTGGATGTGCAGACCGCCGAGGTCGTTTATTCGGCCCAGGGCGCCGGCGAATACAGCCTGTCCAACCGGGAGGTGATCGGTTTCGGCGGCACGGCCAGTTATGACTCGACCCTCAACGGCAAGGTGCTCGATCTGGCGATACGCGAGGCAGTGGACAGCCTCGTGGGCGGCATCGAAAGCGGCGCGTGGCGCCCCGCCAATTGATTCGCGCCGACACCCTCGCCATGTATCGCATTTGCAGAAGTGGTTTGCTGGCCTCGGCGGTGCTGTGCGCCGCGCTGACGACGGGCTGTGCCAACCGTCCGCAGTCCGTCTATTACTGGGGCGACTATCAGCCCCAGATCTATACCTATTTCAAGGGAGAAAAGGGGCCGGAGGATCAGATCCAGGCCCTGGAGGCGACGCGTGAAAAAGCCGCGGCCCAGGGCAAGCCCCTGCCGCCCGGCTTTCAGGCTCATCTGGCGATGCTGTACGGCCAGAGCGGGCGCACCGATCGCATGAAACAGAACCTCGAAGCAGAGAAACAGCAATTCCCTGAAAGCACGGCGTTCATGGATTTCCTGCTGAAGAAGGTCTCCCCCTGACGGTCCGTCGAGGCACACGATGAAAGCGAAATACGCCATGAAATGGACCACCCTGCTGGCCGCCGCCTTGCTGCTGGGCGGCTGCGCGACGCAAGGCAAGAAATACGACTACTCGGCTTTCCAGCAGAGCCGTCCGGCCTCCATCCTCGTCCTTCCGCCCCTCAATGGTTCGCCGGATATCGGTGCAACCTACAGCATGTGGTCGCAGACGACGCTCCCGCTGGCCGAGTCGGGCTATTACGTGCTCCCGGTAACGCTGGTCGACGAGGCCTTCCGGCAGAACGGCATGACAGCACCGGCCGACATCCATGAGATTTCCATCAGCAAGCTGCGCCAGATATTCGGCGCGGATGCGGCGCTGTATATCAACGTCAAGCAATACGGCACGTCCTACATGGTGGTGTCGAGCGAGACGAGGGTGACGGCAAGCGGCAAGCTGGTGGATCTGCGTTCCGGGGCAACCCTGTGGGAAGGCAGCGCAACGGCGTCCACCAGCGAAACCGACAATAATTCCGGCGGCGGCATTGTCGGTTTGCTGGTCAAGGCCATCATTTCCCAGATTGGCGACACGCTCTCCAATCGGGGGCACGCCATTGCCGGCATCACCAGCAGCCGTCTGCTCTCTGCCGGGCAGCCTAATGGGATTCTTTATGGCCCCCGCTCCCCCAAGTATCTGAAGGACGGCTCGCCGACGCCTTGAGGGCCGGATGGGGCAATTAGGCGGGGCGCTCCGCGAAGCCAACAGCAAGCTCCCCGCAAGAAATGCGAAAGATCAGCGAAAGGCATTGCAGAGTATCGATGTCGAAGGGCTTTACACGCCACTTCAAGCTTTCGCCCCCATCGGCAGGAAATTTCTGATTAATTAATCATCTAATCGCATCAGCCTGCTTCTTGCTTGGTGAGTTCAGTCGCAGCTTCTTGCAGCGCGACAAAACCAAAGGAGGAAGACATGAGCAGAATTCTTGCCAGAACGCTGCGTGGCGCTCTTTCGCTGGTGCTGGTGGCGGGGGCGGTAAATGCGGAAGCAACCCTCTTCTCGGGGACGCTGTTTTACACCACCTATAATGGAGGGCAGAACGTCTGGAGTATCGATTTCAATTACAGCACCACGACAAACAACTATAACCTCACCAATAATACGAACATTGCCTCCACCAACGGCGCCGATGGCATCATTTTCGGGCCCACCGGCAATCTGCTGATCGGTGGCCAGGGTTCCGGCAATGTCTACGAGGTTAGCAAAGCCAGCGGCGCGGTACTGAATACCCAATTCACTGGTACACCGTCCTATCACCTCACCCTCGATCCGAATGGCAACAAGGTTTACACCAGCGATTTCGGCGGGAGGCTGAATACGCTGTCGGTGCCCATCGGAACGGGCAATACGCCCACCACCATCATCGGTGACGACGGCGGCGTCACGCAGATCGCCTTCGGCATGGGCAGTTCCGTCTTTTATGTAAATGGGAGCCCGAATGGCGGCGGGAACCTGGGTACGATCGATCTATCCACCGGTACCACATCGCGTCTCTATTCAGGAGTGACACCCGCCCACGGCCTGATCTTCGATCCGTTCACCAACATGATCACGATGTTTGGAGATGGCCATACCGGGACGATGAGCGCCACCGACGGATCGGGTCTCAAGACCAGCAACACTCAATTCACCTGTGACTTCGACCAGGGCGCGGTAACAGGTACAGGGATCGCGCTGGTTGCAGGGTGCGGCCAACTCACCCTGCTCGACTACACCCAGTCCCACGACATCACGAATCCGGACTGGTACGGCTCGATCTTCGTCAATGGCGCGATCGACGATGTGGCGCCACTCGTCGGTGCCGGCTCTGAATGTGGTAACCGGTGCGGACACGTCCCCGAACCGACAACACTCAGCCTGCTCGGCCTCAGCATCATCGGGGCAATGCTGGCCCGTCGTCAAAGGGCCTGAGAAATTGCAATGATTCGCGCCGGACATCCAGCGCCCGGCACGAAAGCCCTTTTGACATCGCTTTTTCCATCATCGGATGGCGGCTGAAGAGTCGCTCGCTCCCACTCCCCCGACACCAGAATATTCCAATCTCGTAATCCCAACGGCGTTTGCTAACATTCCATTCGTGTACATTAAAGCGCAGACACGATTTCGGCAAACGTCTCGCCACGCGCCTCTCGTGAGGGCTGCGGCACGTGTGCCGTCCCCCCAAATAAGATTTCAGCGAGGCAATCCATGGATATCGATTTCCACTACTACGCCACCTACGTAGCGGCCGTCGTTGCAGGTTACAACACCACCGACGCCACATCGATCGCGCATGCCGCGCAGTACATCGATGACGCGACGCCGATCCGGCAGATCAAGACAGCCGATATCGAGACGATCGCCACGGTATTGCCGACCCTGTCCAGCGATCCCCACGAGGAAACGGCGGTGGGCTCGGCCAACGACTGGAATCCGAACAAGATCGCCCGCCACCGGCGGATGTGGACGGCCTTCCATTTCCTGCCCGGCAATATCGGCCCCCATTACGCGGTGCCCTACAAGGGTCCTCAGTCCGATTCGTCCGTCTATGGCGCGTGGAACTACAACGACGAGCTGGCCCAGCTGCAGTTCCAGTCCATGTGCCTGCCCGGCAGCCCGCTCGCGGTGGCGATGGTTGAGGACACGCTCAGGAATCATTCGCACGATCTGAAGATGATCGGCATCCGCATGCATGTGCTGATCGACACCTTCGCGCACCAGCACTTTTGCGGCTCGGCGGCCTGGCATGTGAATGACGTGCACAACGATGGGCAGTACTACGACAAGGGCGGGAACATCATCAACATCGAGGTGGGCTTTTTCGACAAGACCAGCGGATCAGGCAACTACAACTCGCTCAACTTCACGGGGCATGGCCGTATGGGCCACTTGCCGGATTACCCGTGGATCACCTTCCTGTACCAGCCGCGCTGGTCGGACAAGACGATCACCCGCGACAACCCCACCCAGTACAGCCGGGCCTTCCGGGAAATGGCCCATGCGCTGTACTGCATCCGGACCGGCACGGAATACAGCTACGGCCTGTCCGACGATGCGCTGCTAAGCAGGCTCGGTGTTTCCGGCGCGGTCTTCGCCACGGTGGACGAGATCATCCGCCTGCGGCCGAAGGGCGAGAGCGTTGGCGAGCGTACGGCCTACATTCTGTCGGACTGGACAGACGAGCGTTGCGAGAACTGGCGGGAAAGACTCAATGGCCAGCGGTTCGAGCACGCCCTGCTGAAAGCGGCGCCGCCGGACTACCAGGAAGCCCAGTACCAGGAAGAGGCCGAGGCGCTGCTGGACAGGAGTCAGTCCATCAGCGGCAGCGCATACGCGGCGTGGCATGGAGCCGCGCTACAGCACCTCGACTTCGTGGACACCTACCTGGGTGAGCACAAGCTGGGCCGTCTGCTCGGCACCGTGCCCTTCGTGGGGGCCGCAGAGTTGAAGCACATCCTGGACAAGACCTGTTTCATCGCACCGCGCATGAACGAGAAGGAGGCCGTCGTCGAGGTGGAGAACGACAGCCGGGAGAGCGGCACGCCCATCCAGTTGTACGACCGCAAGCATGCCACGCCCGAAGTCCACTGGACACCCAAATACGCCGGAAAGAACGACGACGGCGACGATCTGTTCACCTTCCACAACGCGCGCATCGGCAAATACCTCAGCGTGAAGGACGGTTTCGCCCGCAGCAGTGACAAGCCTTATTCCTTCCGTCTGTCGATGAGCTCCACGAACATCGGTGCTGGAGCTCCGAAACAGCCCCGCCATCTGTCGATCTGGGTGAATGACGATCACGTGCTCAAGCTCGAGGACAACCAGTTCGGCGATAGCACCAAGCTGCAGGTCTGGGAGCCGGACCCGAACAATCCTCACTTCAACGACTGGCTCATCCAGGCGGTCTAACTGAGTCCTTCCACCGCCGGCTCCGCCGCCACGCTCTTTCCGGAGTCCGGTGGCATGCAGCGCGTGCGAGCCAGCCCGCTCATCCGACAATGCACTCCCAGCTGATCGTCCCGCCCCACCCCACACTGGCCCCGTGGATCTATCCGACGCTGGTGGTCGGTTTCCCTGCCGGTTGCCTGTCGCGCATTCCGGCGGCACTGAGTCCGGCGCTGATCCTGTTCGCGCGGGGTGGCGGTTGGCGGACGGATGCGGCGGGCAAGCGCTTGCATCGTTATCCTCGTGCGGTAATCGCTGGTCCGTGCCTGACGCCGCGCTTTACCGAGATCGAGGCGGGCGGGGTGTTCGTGTCGATGCTGTTCCGCCCGGGCCTGCTGGCGGAGGCGCTGGGGCCGAGCGTGGCGGAGTTGCGTGACCGGACGTTTGCGCTGGACGAGGTGTTTCCGCCGGCTGATGTCAGGCGCATGCTCGATCGCATCGACGAGGAGAAACATCCGGCCCGCTGGGTGGCCCACCTGCAGGATCTGGTGCGCCGCGCGCTACGCGTCGGGCGCAACGTCCAGCAGGCTCAGCACGAGACGGGCTCGATGGTGAGATTGTTCGAGCCGGCCGAGATGCAGGCGGCGGCGCTGTCGGTCGGTTTGCGCCAGTTCGAGCGGCGCCTCAACCGGGCCTATGGTGCCAATCTGCGGGATCTGCGGCGGGTGGCGCGCTTCGGCTTCGCGTTGCCGAAGTTGTTTGCGGGCGCCGGGCGGCGCGGCCATGTGGCGCGGGTCGCGCAGGAGTTCGGCTATTACGACCAGGCCCACATGGACCGGGATTTCGCGGCGCTCACTGGCTATTCACCGCGCACGCTGGTGCAGTCGTCGGCCGGCGACGATCCGGGCTTCTGGCTGTACCGCATCGGTCAGCCGGATTTCCGCACGCTGTTTCTGCCGGAGGATGTCGATTCCGTACAAGAAAGGGTCTTCGTCCGTCCCTAGAGTGGCATGCATTTGTTCTTCCCCGAAAGGAGATCCGCAATGCATGCCCCCACCCTACACGGCGACGGTTACCTGCTGACCCGCGCCGATGCCCTGTTCGACATGGTCCGCAGCGACAGCCTGTGGTTCCTGACCTTCGGCCTGGCCTGCTGTGCGGTGGAGATGATCCACGCCGCCTCGGCGCGCTATGACATGGATCGCTTCGGCGTGCTGCCACGGGCCAGCCCGCGGCAGTCCGACCTGATGATCGTGGCCGGGACGCTGACCAACAAAATGGCGCCGGCACTGCGCAAGGTGTACGACCAGATGGCCGAGCCGCGTTACGTGATCTCAATGGGCTCGTGCGCCAACGGCGGCGGCTATTACCACTATTCCTATTCGGTGGTGCGCGGCTGCGACCGCATCGTGCCGGTGGACATCTACGTGCCCGGCTGCCCGCCCACCGCCGAGGCGCTGTTGTACGGACTGATGCAGTTGCAGAACAAGATGCGCCGACGTCCGGCGTTAATCCAGCGCTGACCCAGTGCCGAACGGGCCTAGCCGCCCCCAGGCGGCTTGCCAAGCATGGCGCGCAGGTTGGCAATCCGCGCCCGCGCGTCTTCCTTGCTGACCGGTTCGGGGTTCTTGCGGTCGCTGCGCTTGATGCCTTCGGCGCCCATCTCGTCGATGAAGCGCGACGGGTCGCAGGTGCGCACGTCGCGGCCGGCCTTGCGGCGTTCGCAGTAGCTGATGGTCAGGCTGCGCTGGGCGCGGGTGATGCCCACATACATCAGGCGGCGCTCTTCCTCGATCTTGTCTTCGTCGATGGACGACTGGTGGGGCAGCAGCCCTTCCTCGACGCCGACCAGGAAGACATGCTTGAACTCCAGGCCCTTGGAGGCGTGCAGCGTGGCCAACTGGACCTGGTCGAGCTCCTCGTCATCCTTGTCGAGCATGGTGATCAGGCTGATGGTCTGGATCATGTCCGACAGCGTCTTGCCGTCTTCTTCGCCCTTGCGGCCGAGCCAGCCGGTGAAGTCGCTGACATTGCTCCACTTGGTCTCGGCTTCGCGGGGCTCACAACTTTCGTACAGCCAGGCTTCGTAGTTGATGGCCTTGAGCATGTCGCCGATGACCTGGCCGGCCGGCTCCCGCGGTGCCCGGTGGGCCATGCGGTTGATGAAGTGGCAGAACTCCCGCACGGTCTCGAGCTGGCGCGTATTCACATGCTCGGAAACGCCCTCCTCGAAGGCCGCGGTGAACAGGCTGATGTTGCGGTTGGAGGCGTAGCGGCTGAGGGCTTCGATGGAGGCGGCGCCGACGCCACGGCGCGGCACGGTGATCGAGCGGATGAAGGACAGGTCGTCGTCCTCGTTGGCGATCAGGCGCAGGTAGGCGCACAGGTCCTTGATTTCGGCGTTCTCGAAGAAGCTGCGCCCGCCCGAGATGGCGTAGGGAATCTTGTGGTTGCGCAGCTGCTGCTCGAACAGGCGGGCTTGATGATTGCCGC
The DNA here is from genome assembly GCF_056724025.1 of Zoogloea sp. JDB1. Lineage (NCBI taxonomy): Bacteria > Pseudomonadati > Pseudomonadota > Betaproteobacteria > Rhodocyclales > Zoogloeaceae > Zoogloea > Zoogloea sp. JDB1. The sequence goes on along the minus strand of NZ_CM161496.1, from coordinate 1,428,777 downwards.
GGTAGAGGATCGCGTAGTCCTTGAAGTGGGTGCGGTTCTCGAATTTGTGGGCGGAGAGTTTCATCACCACCGCCTCGGCCTCGTGCTCGGGGGTCTGGTAGGCCACCACGTTCACCGGGTCGCCGGCGCCGTGCTCGGACCACAGCTTCTTGTCGAAGAGCTTTTCGTTGTTGGCGATGACGGTGTTGGCGGCGTGCAGGATGCGCGTCGTGGAGCGGTAGTTCTGCTCCAGCTTGATGACCTTCAACTTGGGGAAATCGACCGGCAGCTGACGCAGGTTCTCCACGTCGGCGCCACGCCAGGCGTAGATGGCCTGGTCGTCGTCGCCCACCGCGGTGAAGGCCGCTCGCACGCCGGTGAGCAGCTTGATCAGCCGGTACTGGGCGCGGTTGGTGTCCTGGTATTCATCGACCAGCAGGTAGCGCAGCTTGTTCTGCCAGCGCTCGCGCACCTCGGGATGCTCCTCGAAGAGCTTGACCGGCAGGCGGATGAGGTCATCGAAGTCCACGCCCTGGTAGGCGCGCAGGGTCTTGTCGTATTCCATGTAGAGCAGCGCAGCGGCGGACGAGAGCTCGTCATTGGCCAGGTGAGCTGCCTCGTGGGGCTCGATGAGGGCATTCTTCCAGCTGGAGATCTGCCACTGCAGTGCCTTGGCGCGGTTCTTGTCGGTGCTGGCGGTCATCTCGGCGATGATCTGCGTGGTGTCCGACGCGTCGAGGATGGAGAACTGCGGCTTGAGGCCGAGCAGCGCGGCTTCCTGGCGCACGATGCGCACGCCAAGGGCGTGGAAGGTGCACACCGTGAGGCCCTTGACGGCGCGCCCACCCATCAGCTTCTCGATGCGCTCCAGCATCTCCTTGGCAGCCTTGTTGGTGAAGGTGATGGCCGCGATGTTGTGCGGGTTGAAGCCGCAGTCGCTGATCAGGTAGGCGATCTTCTGGGTGATAACCCGCGTCTTGCCGGAGCCGGCGCCGGCCAGCACCAAGCAAGGCCCGTCCAGGTAATGGATGGCTTCACGTTGCGGGGCGTTGAGGAGAAGGGACATGGCGGCGCTGCGGACATCGGGTGAAGCAGGGAGCGCATTCTACCGCGCAGCAGCCACCCATCCTTTGCGCAGGGGCGAATTCATCGAACCGGATTCGCCACCACAGGGATGCGACACGTGTTGTAAGCTCCCTCCCATCATGTCTGTCTTCACTTCCGTCACCGACGCCGACCTCGCGGTCTGGCTGCGGAACTATGCCATCGGCCGCCTGGATGTCCTGCAGGGGATTTCCGCCGGCGTGCAGAACAGCAACTTCTTCGTCACCACCAGCCTCGGCCGCTATGTGCTGACGCTGTTCGAGACGATGCCGCGCGCCGAGCTGCCCTTCTACCTGCACCTGATGGCCCACCTGGCCCGCCACGGCCTGCCGGTACCGGCGCCGATCGCCAACCGGGACAACGAATACCTGGGCACCCTGTCCGGCAAGCCGGCAGTGCTGGTCACGCGCCTGGCCGGCAAGTCGGAGATGGCGCCCAGCGTCGCCCACTGCGCACGCATCGGCGCGATGCTGGCCGGCCTGCACCTGGCCGGACAGTCCTTCGGACGCAAGCAGACCAACCCACGTGGTGCCGAATGGCGGCGTGACTGCGCGGCACGCGTGGGTGCCCATCTGCCCGCCGACGAGCAGGCCGAACTCGATGCTGAGTTGGCCTTCCAGACCGGCTTCGACCTGCGGGCCCTGCCGCAGGGGGTGATCCATGCCGACCTGTTCCGCGACAACGTGCTGTGGGACGGCAACTTCGTCGGCGGCGTCATCGACTTCTACTTCGCCGGCGTAGATGCGCTGCTGTTTGACGTGGCGGTGACCGTCAACGACTGGTGCGCAGATGCCGATGGCCAGCTCGATGCGGCCCGCGCCGCCGCGCTGCTTGCCAGCTATGCCGAGTCCCGCCCCTTCACCGCCGCCGAGCGGAACGCCTGGCCGGCCGTGCTGCGCGCCGCCGCGCTGCGCTTCTGGCTGTCGCGGCTGGAAGATTTCCACCTGCCGCGCCCCGGCGAGATGGTGCTGGTGAAGGACCCGGGCGAGTACCGGCGCATCCTGCAGCTGCGCGCTCATGCCGATGGTCTGCCCGCTCTGCCGACCTGAAAACGTGCCACTAGGGTTTTGCCGGTTTGAACTAGGTGGGGGATTTGGGCTAGCATCTCGTCGCAGCGCAACATCCTGATTTTCCACTCCGTTTCCCTCGCCCGACAATGACCGAACCGGCTGCCCCGGCACACCATCCCCACAACGCCGCGCGCCATCCGCGCCCGCGCCATGTTTCGCCCTTTGAGAGCCTGGTCTGGCTGAAGGCCGGATGGTTCTATTTCGCGCGCAATCCTGGGGTATGGGTCGCCATCAGCGTGATCTTCATCATCATGCTGTTCGTGCTGGGCCTGGTACCGCTGCTCGGCTGGGCGGTGGTGCTGATCGGCTTCCCTGTGATGGTCGCCGGCATGGTGCTGGGCTGCCATGCACTGGCCCAGGGCAAGGCGCTGCGCATCGAACATCTGTTCGCCGGCCTCAAGGTACATGCCGGCAACCTGTCGCTGGTCGGCGTGTTCTACCTGCTCGGTGGCCTGATCGCCGGCTTCATATCGGTACTGATCGGCGGCGGCGCGCTGCTCACCGGCTACATCCTCGGCGCACTGGCCGGCATGGGCATGGGCCTGGTCAGCGGCGTGCTGCTCGGCAGCATCGTGTTCTCGGTGCTGTGGGTGCTGCTGATCACCGCCCTGTGGTTCGCCGCCCCGCTGGTGGTGCTGCGCGACACCCCGCCGCTGGATGCGATGAAGCTGTCCCTGTCAGCATGCTTCGGCAACTTCGGCGCCTTCGTGGTGCTGGGCGTGCTTATCTACGTGCTGATCTGGGTCGCCATGATTCCTGCAGCTCTCGGTGTACTGGTCCTTGTCCCGGTGCTGGCCGGCACGCTGTACGCGTCCTATCAGGACGTCTTCGGCGACGTGGCGCTGATCTCGCCGCACGCCACCGCGGCACCGACAGAGGCGGACTGAACGAATGCAAGCGCGCACCTTGCCGGCCCAGCGCGGCTGGGCCTGGATCGTCGATGGCTTTGCGCTGTGGCGGCGCAACCCGGCGCTGGTCACCTTCCTGGTCTTTGGCAGTTCACTGATGCTGCTGCTGGTCGCCGCGATTCCCCTCATTGGCCAGGTCATCATGTTCCTCGTGATGCCGGCCCTGTCGCTGGGCATCTTCAACGGCTGCAAGGCTATTGCCGAACGGCGCAGGGCCGGCCCCGACATCCTCGTCTCCGGCTTCCGCCAGAACCTGCAGGAGCAGGTCAAGATCGGCGGCATCTACTTCATCGGTTCCCTGATCGTGCTCGGCCTCAGCACCCTGTTCGATGCCGAGGTGAACAGCAAACTGTTCAAGGCCGTGATGGGCAAGACCAGCTGGGGAGAAACCCTTGACGACCCCTCCTTCCTCATTGCGCTGCTGGTCAGCACCGCCGGTTCCACGCCACTGATGATGGCCTACTGGTTTGCGCCGCTGCTGGCCGGCTGGGGTCGCATCCCGGCCAGCAAGGCTCTGTTCTTCAGCTTCGTCGCCTGCCTGCGCAACTGGCGCGCCTTCCTGAGCTTCGGGCTGGGCCTGATGGGTGTGGCGCTGGTCGCCGGCGTGCTGGTCAGCGTGCTCGAACTGGTCTCGCCGCTGCTGAGCCTGTTGCCGGCACTGGCCTTCCCGATCGTCTTCATTCCCGTGGTCTTCGCCAGCTTCTACGCCAACGCGCTGGATGTCTTCGACCATATCGGTCCTGATGATGCCAGTTGAACACGCCCTCGGGCTTTTCGGCGGCACTTTCGACCCCATCCACTACGGCCACCTGCGCCTCGCCGAAACGGCCCGCGAAGCCCTCGGCCTGGAGAGGGTGCGCTTCATTCCCGCCGGCCAGCCGCCGCACCGGGACGCCCCCGGCGCCAGTGCCGCAGACCGGCTGGCAATGGCCCGGCTGGCCACCGCGGACAACCCGGCCTTCGAGGTGGACCCGGCGGAAGTGGAAGCCACCCAGGCCAGCTTCACGATCCTGACCCTCGAACGCCTGCGCGCCGAGCTGGGCCCGAAGCGGCCGCTGGTGCTGCTGCTCGGCGTCGATGCGCTGCTCGGCCTGCCCACTTGGAAGCGCTGGCACGAACTTTTCGACTTCGCCCACGTGGCCGTCGCCAACCGCCCCGGCTACAGCCTCGACAGCGCACGCATGGCGCCGGAACTGGCCGAGCTCACGCACCGCCGCCACGGCACGCTGGACGCTCTCGAAGGCCGCCCGGCCGGCTCGCTGGTTCAGTTCGCGATGACGCCTCTGGCGATCTCCGCCACCGACATCCGCGCCCGTCGCAGCACCGGCCAGAGCCTGCGCTATTTGCTCCCGCCGGCCGTTGTTGACTATATTTCCTTGCACCAACTCTACATCTGAATCAATGGAAATCACCCAGTTCGAACAACTCGTCGTCTCCGCCCTCGAGGACATCAAGGGCAAGGACATCCAGGTCATCGACACCACGCGCCTCACCTCGCTCTTCGACCGGGTGATCATTGCCAGCGGCGACTCCAACCGGCAGACCCGCTCCCTCGCCCGCAACGTGGCCGACAAGGCCCGCGAAGCAGGACTCACAGTGGTCAGCGTGGAAGGCGAGGACTCCGGCGAATGGGTGCTGGTGGATCTGGGCGACATCGTGGTGCACGTGATGCAACCGGCCGTCCGTGCTTACTACAACCTCGAAGAACTGTGGTCCGGCACTCCGGCACGCCCGTCACGCCCGTCACGCCCCGGTAGCGCCGCTGCGCGCGCCGCCTGAGCCCTTCCGCACGACCCGCGGCGCAACCAGCGCCGCCCCCTGCACCATGAAACTCCTGATCGTCGCGGTCGGCACGCGCATGCCGGCCTGGGTCGACACTGCCTTCGACGACTTCGCCAAGCGCATGCCGCGCGAACTGCCGCTGCAGCTCGTCGAAGTAAAGGCTGAACCCCGCACCACCGGCAAGACCGTGGAAGCCATGATGGCCCTCGAGGCGGCACGCATCGAGGCGGCCCTGCCGCCGCGCTGCCGGCGCCTGATCCTCGACGAACGCGGCGAGGACCTGACCACCAAGGCCCTCGCCAAGCGCCTGGAGCGCTGGCAGGACGTCGGCGACGATGTGGCACTGATCATTGGCGGGCCGGACGGCCTCGACCCAGCCCTGAAGGCTACCGCCCACGAGACGATGCGTCTGTCCAGCCTGACCCTGCCCCATGCCATGGTGCGGGTCATGCTGTCCGAAGCCCTGTACCGGGCCTGGAGCCTGTCGAAGAACCATCCGTACCACCGGGAATGATGTCGTGATCTACCTCGCCTCCAACAGCCCCCGTCGCCGCGAACTGCTCAAGCAGATCCACGTCCGTTTCGAGCCCTTGCTGTTCCGCACTGGGACGCGGGCCGACGCGGACGTGAACGAGGACGCGCTGCCGGGCGAGGACGCCTTCACCTACGTACAGCGGGTCGCCATGGCCAAGGCCGTCGGTGGCATCAAGCGCATCGCCTGGCGCAGCCTGCCGCCACGCCTGCTGCTGGCCGCCGACACTACACTGGAACTGGACGGGGCGATCATCGGCAAGCCGGACAACGCAGAGCACGCGGTGGACATACTGCGTTCTCTGTCCGGCCGCAGCCATCAGGTCCTCACTGCGGTGGTGGTCGGCGACGGCCAACGCTTCGCCCAGCGCCTGTCGGTCAGCGAGGTACGCTTCCGCGCCGTCGACGAACAGGAGATCCGCCGCTACGTGGCCAGCGGCGAAGCCGCCGACAAGGCCGGCGCCTACGGCATCCAGGGCCGTGCAGCGCTCTTCATCGAGGAAATCCGCGGCAGCTACACCGGCATCATGGGCCTGCCGCTGTTCGAGACTGCCGCCCTGTTGCAGGAATTCGGCTATCCTCTCTGACTGACGCCGGCCATCAAGAGCCGGTCGCCTATCGGAGGAGAGGACTATCACACGCTAGCTGGCGCGGTACGCCCCGCGCAGCCGATGCCGGACGAGCGGCGATCGGCGATGGCACATCCGCGCGATGTGCCATCGCCCATCACCGTTTGCTTCCCGCATCATGTCTGACGAATACCTGATCAATTTCACCCCCCAAGAAACCCGCGTCGCCCTCATGCAGCAGGGCGTCGTGCAGGAAGTCCACGTCGAACGCACGGCGAGCCGCGGCATCGTCGGCAACATATATCTGGGCCGCGTCGTACGCGTACTGCCCGGCATGCAGTCGGCGTTCATGGACGTCGGTCTCGAACGCACCGCTTTCCTGCACGTGGCCGACATCTGGGCCGACCGCCACCACGGCGACGCGCCACGCCCTATCGAACGCATCCTGTCGGAAGGGCAGAACCTGATCGTCCAGGTGCTGAAGGACCCTCTCGGCACCAAGGGCGCACGCCTGTCCACGCAGATCTCCATCGCCGGCCGGATGCTGGTCTACCTGCCCCAGGACAAGCACATCGGCATCTCCCAGCGGATCGGCGACGAAGCCGGCCGTGAAGCCCTGCGCGAACGTGTCACGCGCCTGCTGCCGAAGGATGAGACCGGCGGCTACATCGTCCGCACGATGGCCGAGAACGCCAGCGACGAGGAACTCGCTGCCGACATCGCCTACCTGCGCAAACTGTGGGCCGAGATCAAGAACCGCAGCGTCGGCGCCCGCCCGCCCACGGTGCTGTACCAGGATCTCAACCTGGCCCAGCGGGTGCTGCGCGACCTGGTCACCGACGCCACCACGCGGATCGTTGCCGACTCCCGCGAGAACTTCCAGAAGCTGACCGGTTTCGCCACCGAGTACATGCCGCAAGTGCTGCCGCTGCTCGACCACTACACCGGCGAGCGCCCGCTGTTCGACCTGCACGGTGTCGAGGCAGAGATCGAGAAGGCCCTGGCACGGCGCGTCGAACTCAAGTCCGGTGGCTACCTGATCATCGACCAGACCGAAGCGATGACCACCATCGACGTAAACACCGGCGGCTTCGTCGGCGCACGCAACTTCGACGACACCATCTTCAAGACCAACCTCGAGGCGGCCCAGGCCATCGCCCGCCAGCTGCGCCTGCGTAACCTGGGCGGGATCATCATCGTCGACTTCATCGACATGGAGAGCCCCGAGCACCGCACCGCGGTACTCGAAGAGTTCCGCAAGGCGCTGGCCCGCGACCACACCAAGATGACGGTGAACGGTTTCACCACCCTCGGCCTGGTAGAGATGACCCGCAAGCGCACCCGCGAGTCCCTCGCCCACCTGCTGTGCGAGCCCTGTCCGACCTGCAACGGGCGGGGCGAGGTGAAGACCGCCCGCACCGTGGCCTACGAGATCCTCCGCGAACTGCTGCGCGAAGCACGCCAGTTCAACGCCCGGGAGTTCCGCGTGCTCGCTGCACCGAACGTCATCGACCTGTTCCTGGAGGAAGAATCCCAGGCGCTGGGCATGCTGTCGGACTTCATCGGCAAGGCCATTTCCCTGCATCCCGAAGCCAGCTACGGCCAGGAACAGTTCGACATCGTGCTGCTCTGACGACGACGCCCCACCGCCGCACCGATGTAGCGCATCCTACATCTGGCGCGGCCTGCGGCCGTTTTCTGCCCCTCGTCGGTGCATCGAAATATTCAATCGGCCAGCGATTGACGCTGCCATCAAGGCGCCTTCAAAATCCGGCGCCTCGATACAGGCAGGACCACTTGCAATGCATACCCAGAACATCCTCCAGGCCACCACCGGCCAGCATGCTGGTGCCGTGCGCATCGGTTTCAATCACGGCTACGCCTTCGACGGCGACAACGTCCGCCTCGACGCAGAGCTGCTGGTCGGCAATCCCGATGCGACCGCCGACCAGGAATGGGCACTGCAGCTGTGGGCCTGCGAGACGCCCTTCGCAGGTGAGCCGGTCCGCGCCACCAAGATCGCCGAACTGCCGGTCGGCCATCTCGACAGCCGAGACCAGAGCTGGGTCAGCGCCTTCACCGCGGCCCTGCCACCCGCCGGCCATGCCGAACACAGCATGGTGCTGGTCCTCGCCAGCGGTCGCGACGGCCAGTTCGATGCAGTCCAGGATTTCGCCAACTTCCCACGCGCGGAAAGCTTCGTGCAGCCGCGCCTGGCCGGCGCCTCCGGCTTCAGCCTTGGCGAACAGAGCGTCGGCATGCGTGTGGAAAGCCTCGAAAATCCCCGCTCCAGCGACAATCTGAGCGGCACCCTGTCCCTCGAACTGTGGGCCCTGGCCGCCCCCTACGCAGCCGGCACCCCCGATGGCACCCAGCTGGCTGCCGCCAATCTGGGCTCCCTGGCCGGCCAGCGCAGCTGGCAAGACATCGACCTGACCCTGCCGTTGGCCGCCCGCCCCGTCGGCACCTGGCACGTTGCGCTGCTGCTACGCGAGTGGACCGCCACCGGCTACGCGACCCGCGACTTCGCCAACTTCTCGCTGCCGGTCAGCTGGACCGCCGACGCGGAACCCACTGCTGCGCCCCAGCCCCTTGAGGCCAAACCCGCCGCGCAGCCGAAGGCCGAGCGCAAGGCCACATCGAAAACCGCAACCAAGACCTCCACGAAATCGGCCGCCAAGACTGCACCGGCCGACGCCGCCAGCCGTGTTTCCATCAACACCGCCGGCAAGGCCGAACTGGCCGCGCTGAAGGGCCTGTCGAAGACCGCCGCCGCCGCGATCGTCGCTGCCCGCCCCTTCAAGACCATCGACGAACTGCTGACGGTCAAGGGGATCGGCGCCAAGCTGCTCGACAAGCTGAAGGGCCACCTGAGCCTGTAAGCCGCGCTTCAGCAAGTACCGCGAGGCCCGGTCCGGATCACTCCGACACCGGGCCTTCTTCATTTCAGGGACGCATGCCCGGTGCCCATACACCGTCGCCGGTGGCATCCAGCCAGCACAGCCAGGTCCGCACGTCGAACTCGAACTGGTGGTAATCCGGCTCCATGCGGCAGCATAGCTGGTAGAAGGCTTTGTCGTGCTGGCGCTCCTTCAGGTGGGCCAGTTCGTGCACCACAATCATCCGCAGGAATTCCGGCGGCGCCTCACGGAACAAGTTGGCGACCCGGATCTCCCGCTTGGTCTTGAGCTTGCCGCCCTGCACCCGCGCCACCGTGGTGTGCGTGCCCAGCGCATTGTGGATGGTCTGCAACTTGCCGTCGAAAGCCACCTTGCTGAGGGGCTCCGCGTTGCGCAGATGGCGCGCCTTCAGCTCCATCACGTATTCGTAGAGGGCCGTGTCGTTGCGCACGCCGTGGGACTGAGGGTATTTCTTCAGCAGCAGCGGGCCGAGGCGGCGCTCTTCCAGCAGCTCACGCACCTGGCCGACCAGATGTTCGGGGTAACCGAAAAGGTATTTGAGGGACAGGGAAGTGGACATCGGCAACGCAAACGAAACGGAAGGACCCGATTCTAGCGGTTGACGCTGAGTCACTTTGATCTTCCGCAATGCCGAGCATATCCGATCGGCGTAATTTACTGACCGATGAGTCATTAATTGCCCGGTGGAGGATTCGATGAAGGCTCCCCATTCCCACGTCGGAGCTGTCACAGGCCTGCAGCGCCTGATACGGCCCGCATTGCTGGCGGCTCTCCTCGCCACCACGCTGCCGGCCTGGTCGGCCGAAACCCTGGCCGACGCCTGGCGCCAGGCCCTGTCCGTGGATGCCCGCCTGCGCGCCGCCGATGCGGATGCCGACGCAGCCCACGCTACCCGCGAAGCCGCCCGCGGACTGGCGCTACCGAAGGCCACCGCCAGCTCCAGCTACACGATGCTGAGCCGGGAACCCGCCGCACTGATCGGCCTGCCATCCATCCCCGGTATCACCCTACCCAACCAGATGCCGCTGTCAGAGCGCAACTACGCGACCCACGCGCTGCAGGCCACACTACCGGTCTATACCGGAGGGCGTATCAGCGCGGCGGTGAATGCCGCCGAAGCCGGCGTGCAGGCCAGCGGCTTCGAACGCACACGCAGCGAGCAGGCCGTCAAGCTCGACGTCGCCGAAACCTACCTGAACGTCCTGCGCGCGCGCAGCGCGCTGGCCGCGGCGGAACGCCACCTGGCCGCCCTCGATGCCCACGCCGCTGACGTGGCCGAACTCGGCAAACAAGGCCTGGTGGCCCGCAACGACATCCTGTCGGTGGCCGTCGCCCAGGCCGACGCCCGCCAGCGCCGGACCCAGGCCCACAATGCCGCCGAACTCTCCGCCGCCGCCTACAACCGCCTGCTCGGCCGCCCGCTCGACAGCCCGGTAGACGTCGTCGAACCCGCCAGCGACATGCCCGGTCGGCCAGACATCGCCGCCCTCGAAGCCCGCGCCCGCAACCTGCGCCCGGAGATCGCGCTGCTCGGCGCCCATGCCGAGGCCACCGACCACGAAGCAGAGATGGAGCGTGCCGGCACCCGTCCGCAGGTGGGTATCAAGGCCGCCGTGATGCACGAGGACAACCGCTACCGGGTCAACCAGGACATCGCCCAGCTGATGGTCGGCGTGCAGTGGGACGTCTTCGACGGCGGCGTGCAGCGCCGCCGCGCCGATGCTGCCACGGCCCGCGCCCGCGCCGCCCGCGAACGCCAGGACGACGCGGCCAGCCTGATCGCACTCGAAGTCCGCAAGGAATGGCTGGCCGTCGGCGAAGCCGACGAGCGCCTGGCCACCACCCGCACAGCGCTGGCCCAGGCCGATGAGAACCTGAGGGTCGCCCGCGACCGCTACCGCAACGGCGTCGGCACCCACACCGAGGTCCTCGACGCGGAAGCGCTGCGCAGCCTCACCGACAGTAACCACCTCAACGCCCATTACGATCTCCACCTCGCCCGACTCCGGCTCAAGAAAGCCGTCGGCGAGCTGTGACGGGAGCCAACCATGCGATTCGACAAGAAGAACCTCCTGATCGGCCTCGTCGCCGTGGCCGTCGTCGGCGGCGGCGTCTGGGCCTGGCAGCGCTTCGCCGGCAGCGGTGACCTGCCGGAAGGGCTCATCCAGGCCAATGGCCGCATCGAGGGCGACCACACGACGGTGGCCAGCAAGCTGGCCGGGCGCATCGCCGTGCTGAAGGTCCGCGAGGGCGACGCGGTGCAGGCCGGACAGGTACTGGCCCAACTCGAAGACACCCAACTCGCCGCCAGGCAGCAGCAGGCCGACGCGGCCGTCGCCACCGTCGCCGCCCAGCTGCAGGCCGCCCGCGCCCAGCTGGCCATCGCCCGCCGCGAGGTGCCGTTGGCGGAGGCCAGCGCCGACGCCGTGCTCGCCAAGGCCCGCGCTGCCGAAGCCCAGGCAGCAAAGGACGCCAGACGCTTCGACGAGCTGGCCGAGCGCGGCACCGTCGAACCGCGCCGCGCCGAGCAGATGCGCCTCGCCCACACCGCGTCCGCCGCCGACCTGCGCCAGGCCGAGCAGAGCCTCAGCTCCGCCCGCCTCGGCCACGACAAGGTGAAGGCCCGCGAGAACGATGTCGCCGCACTGGAAGCCGGCCTGCGCCAGGCTGAGGCGGCAGCCAAGGAAGTCGCCAGCCTGGTGGACGACCTCACCCTGCGCGCCCCCACCGGCGGCGTGATCCTCACCCGTCTGCGCGAGGCCGGCGAAATGGTCGCCGCCGGCACACCGATCTTCGACCTGGTGGACCTCGACAAGCTCTACCTCAAGGTCTACGTACCGGAAAAGCAGATCGGCCAGCTGCGCCTCAGCCTGCCGGCCCAAGTTTATACCGACGCCTTCCCGGGCCAGACCTTTGCAGCCACCACCCGCTACATCGCCTCCCAGGCCGAATTCACGCCGAAGGAAGTGCAGACCCCCGACGAGCGGGTCAAGCTGACCTACGCGGTGAAGCTCTACTTCGACGCCAACCCCGACCACCGCCTGACCCCGGGCGTGCCCGCCGACGCGGTGATCCGCTGGCGGGACGGCGTGCCCTGGCAGGCCCCGCGCTGGTAACGCTCACCATGTCCGCCCCGGCGATCCGCGTCGAAGGCTTCATCAAGCGCTACGGCAAGCGCGTGGCCGCCGACGGCCTGGCGCTGACGGTGCAGCGCGGCGAGATCTACGGCCTGGTCGGCGCCGACGGGGCCGGCAAGTCCAGCCTGATGAAGGCCGTGGCCGGCGTGCTGGCCCACGACGGCGGCACGGTGGAAGTCTTCGGCACGGTCATCGATTCCGAGCGGAGCGCCGAACAGGTCAAACAGCGCATCGGCTTCCTGCCCCAGGGACTCGGCCTCAACCTCTACCCCGACCTATCCATCGAGGAGAACGTGGATTTCTTCGGCCGCCTGCGCGGCGTGCCAAGCACCGAACTGGCCACGCGCAAGGACATGCTGCTCGGCATGACCCGCCTCGACGCCTTCCGCGCCCGCCCGATGCGCCAGCTGTCCGGCGGCATGAAGCAGAAGCTCGGGCTGGTATGCACGCTGATCCACGAACCCGACCTGGTGATCCTCGACGAACCGACCACCGGCGTCGATCCGGTGTCGCGGCGCGATTTCTGGGCCATCCTCGGCAAGCTGCTGGAAGACAAAGGCATCACCGCGCTGGTGTCTACCGCCTACCTGGACGAGGCCGACCGTTTCCACCGGGTGTCCCTGTTCCACGAGGGCAAAGTGATGGGTGAAGGCACGCCGGCCGAACTGATCGCCCGCGTACCCGGCACCCTCGCCCTGTTCCGCGCCGAACCCCAGGCCGACGCGCTGCCGCGCCTGAAAGCGCAGTTCCCGCAGACCGAAGCCATGGGCGCCTGGCTGCGGGTGTTTGCCGAAGGGCTGGATGCAACACAGGCGCGCACGGCAGTCGACGCCTGCCTCGCCACGTCCGCCCCCGCCGGCACCGCAATCCAAGTCACCGACTGGTTCGCCCGCGAACCCGAGCTGGAGGACGTCTTCGTCGCCATGCTGCGCCAGCGCGGTGCCCGACTCGACACCAGCCTGCCAGCCGACGCACCCGCCGCCGCACCGACCTCGACGCTGGCCATCGAAGCCACGGGCCTGACCCGCGTCTTCGGCGACTTCCGCGCCGCCGACTCGGTGAGCTTCGCGGTGCCGCAAGGCGAAATCTTCGGCCTGCTCGGCGCCAACGGGGCCGGCAAGACCACGGTGATCAAGATGCTCACCGGCATCCTCAAGCCCTCGTCGGGTGCCGGCCGCGTCGCCGGTGCCGACATGCGCAACGCCGGGCTGGCGATCAAGGAGCGCATCGGCTACATGAGCCAGGCCTTCTCCCTGTACCACGACCTGTCGGTGGTCGAGAACATCCGCCTGTACGCCGGCATCTACGGCCTCGATGACCGCCAGGCGCGCCAGCGCGGCGACTGGGTGATCGGCATGGCCGGGCTGGCCGGTTTCGAGAACGATGCTGCCGGCCGCCTGCCGATGGGCCTGCGCCAGCGCCTGGCCCTCGGCTGCGCGCTGGTCCATGAGCCGCGCGTGCTGTTCCTCGACGAACCCACCTCGGGCGTCGATCCGATCGGCCGGCGCATGTTCTGGGACATCTTGTTTCACCTGTCGCGGCGCGAAGGCGTGGCGATCCTGGTGACCACCCACTACATGAGCGAGGCCGAGCACTGCGACCACCTGGCCCTGATGTTCGCCGGCCGCGTCGTCGCCGACGCCTCGCCGGAGACTATGAAGCAGGAGCTGGTAAGCAGTGCCGGCCAACTGCTGGAACTGCGCGTCGACCGACCCGTTCCGGCCCAGAATGCCCTGCGCGAGGCTGGCTTCACCAACGTGGCGCTGCACGGGCGGGCCGTGCACCTGCTGTCGCGGGATGCCGATGTCGACCGGGAGCGCCTGCCGGCCCTGCTCGACAAAGCCGGCATCGCAGTGCAGTCGGTGGGCCTGCGCCCGCTGTCGATGGAAGACGTCTTCGTGCAGCGCATCACCGCGCTGGAAGACGCCGGACGGAGCTCACCATGAACGGCCAACGCATCCTTGCCCTGGCCTGGAAGGAATGGCGCGAGATCATCCGCGACCGCCTGTTCTTCGCGCTGGCCTTCGTCGTGCCAGCCATGCTGATGCTGCTGTTCGGCTTCGGCCTGACCCTGGACGTGGAAAACCTGCCCTTCGCGGTGGTGGATTACGACAAGACAGCCGCCAGCCGCGACTACGCCTACCGCTTCATCTCGTCGCGCTACTTTGCCTTCCAGGGCTACGCTGCCGACGAACATGGCGTGGACGCGCTGCTCGCCGACAACAAGGTGCGCATGGTGCTGGTGATCCCGCCGCGCTTCGACGAACGCCTGGGCCGCGGCGAACCGGCGCCGGTGCAGGTGCTGATCGACGGCACCTTCCCGGAACGCACCCAGACCAGCATGGGCTACGTGGCGGCCATCAACAGCGCAGTGAGCCTCGACAACATGGCCCACGCCCTGTCCCGCGTACGCGGAATTCCGCTCGCCGAGGCGCGCCAGCGGGTCCAGCCGGTCAAGCTGGAGGTGCGCTATCTGTACAACCAGAGCGTGAAAAGCATCTGGTCGCTGGCACCCAAGCTGATCATGCTGATCATGATGCTGTCGCCCCCCTTCCTGACCGCCGTCGGCGTGGTGCGCGAGAAGGAGTCCGGCTCGATCTTCAACATCTACTCGTCCACCGTGTCGCCGGGCGAATTCCTGCTCGGCAAGCTGGCGCCCTACGTGGCGATTTCCATCGCCAACGCAATGTTCCTGTGGCTGCTCGCCACCTGGCTGTTCGGCGCGCCGTTCAAGGGCGACCCGCTGTTCTTCGCCTTCGCCACGGTGCTCTACGTGATCTGCACCACCGGCATCGGGCTGGTGATCTCGATGCTGGTGCAGACCCAGGTGGCAGCGATGATCGTCGCCAGCATCGTCAGCATCATCCCGGCGGTGCTCTACTCCGGCGTGCTGCTGCCACTGCCTTCCCTGTCGCCGGCGGCATCGATGCTGGCCCACGCGCTGCCGCCGATGTACTACACCAACATCGTCGTCGGCTGCTTCCTGAAGGCAGTGAGCTGGCACGCCCTATGGCTGGAGGTACTGGTATTGGCCGCCTACGCGGTGGGCTTGTTCGGACTGGGCTACCTGCTGTTCACCAAGAGGCCGAAATCATGAAACAGATGATGAACGGCGGACTCCTGTCGGTGCCCGGCCTGCGCCGCCTGCGGGTGATGACGCAGAAGGAGCTGCTGCAACTGTTCCGCGACGTGGCCCTGATGGTGTTCTTCCTGTACAGCTTCACCGGCGACATCTACCTGGCCGCCTCCGGGGTCAGCATGCAGCTCAAGAACGCCGCCATCGCCACCCTCGACACCGACTACAGCTTCGCCTCGCGGGAGCTGGCGAGCCGCTTCCAGCCGCCCTACTTCCAGCCCGCCGGCAGCGTGGCCGACGCCCGCCAGGCGATCCGCCGCCTCGACGACGGCGACGTGATGGCCGTGCTCGACATCCCACCGCGCTTCCAGGAACGCCTGCAGCGCGGCGAACAGGTGTCGGTACAGCTGCAGGTGGACACCTCCAACTCGGTACTCGGCTTCCTCGCCTCCAGCTACGGCGCGCAGATCGTCGGCAAGTACGCCCTCGAAGCCGCCGCCCAGCGGGAAGGGCTGGCCGCGGCCGGCGGCTTCGCCGGCCCGCTGGTCGAGGCCGACACCCGCGTGTGGTACAACCCCAACCAGAACGACGCCTGGTTCATGGGCATCTCCGAGCTGCTCACCGTCGTCACCCTGTTCTCGATCCTGCTGCCGGCCGCGGCGATGGTCCGCGAGAAGGAGCGCGGCACCATCGAGCAGCTGATGGTCACCCCGCTGACGTCCTTCCAGATCCTCTTCCCGAAGGTCGTGGCGATGACCCTGGTGATCCTCGCCGGCAGCGCCATCGCGCTGTTCGGCGTGCTCGGCCCGCTGTTCCAGCTGCCGATGCGCGGCAGCCTCGTCACCTTTTTCCTGATCACCGCCCTCTACGTGTTCACCACCGCCGGCCTCGGCCTGCTGGCCGCCACCGTGGCCCGCAATCTGGCCCAGGTGGGCATGCTGACAGTGGTGATCCTGATGCCGATGCTGCTGCTCTCCGGCGCGTGGACGCCCATTGAGGCAATGCCCCCGTGGATGCGCGGGCTGGCCTGGATCTCGCCACTGCACTACTTCCTCGACGCCGCTTACGGCATCCTGCTGAAAGGCGTCGGCATGGATCTGCTGTGGGATTCGGTACTGGCGATGGCCGGGCTGGGCGTCGTCGTCTTCGCCGCCGGCATGCGCCGCTTCGACCGTCAGTTCGGCTGAACGTGGCGGCCTAGGCCGCACCTTCCGCTACGGAATGGCGTAGAGTCCTGTTCCATAACAAGAACAGCCTCCGTCATGCCCGCCTCGTCGAATCCGTCCGCCAGCAGCACCCTGCTAGCCCGCAGCATGTATCTGCTGGCCTGCATCGCCCTCTGCCTGCTACAGAGTCTGGCCTGGGCAGAAAACGGGGTGCCACCACCTCATGTGCTGTACCTCAACTCCTACCACCCTGGCTATGCGTGGAGCGATGCGATCGAAAAAGGGATCCGCGAAGAACTCGCCGACGACACGCGCCAAGTGGAGCTGTCGGTCGAATACCTGGACGCCCGCCGCTTCCCCGACCCCGCCCGCATGGACCTCCTCGCCGACGCGATGGCGATCAAGTACCGTGGCTACCGGCACGACCTGCTGATCGTCTCCGACAACGACGCCTTCGACTTCGCAATCCGCTACCGGGAACGCCTGTTTCCCAACCTGCCCATCGTGTTCTGCGGCTTCAACCACTTCCGCCCCGAGGCGCTGAAAGGCATCAGCAACATCACCGGCGTAAACGAGGAAATCGACATCGGCGCCACCGTGGAGCTGGCGCTGAAGGTCCAGCCGGCCACGCGCCAGCTGGTCTTTATCCTGTCCACCGGCGATCCGAGCAGCGCACGCAGCGCCAGCGAAGCCGAGAGCAGTATCCTGCCCCGCTACAAGGCGCACTTCCAGGTCAGTGTGCTGAAGGATGCGTCGATGCAGACCATCCGCGAGCGCCTACAGTCCCTGCCATCGGACGCGCTGGTCTTCCTCGCCGGGCAGACCAGCGATCGCGGCGAAGGGCGCGCACTGACACCGGAGGAAAACGGCCGCCTGGTGGCCGCCGCCAGTCCGGTGCCGGTCTACACTTTCTGGGACTTTCATCTGGGCACCGGCGTGCTCGGCGGCCACGTGCTCAACGGCCTCGACCAGGGCCGCGAGGCCGCCCGCCTGGCGCGCCAGGTCCTCAACGGACGCAAGGCATCGGACATCCCGGTGACGATGAGCTCCCCGGCCCGCGATGTATTCGACTACCCCACGCTGCAACGCTTCGACATCCCGACCAGCGCCCTGCCCGAAGGCGCCGAGATCATCGACGCCCCAACCAGCCTGTGGGCACTCCATCGCGGCCAGATCGTCGCGGCCATCGTCGTCGTGGTACTGCAAGGTCTGCTGATCGTCGCGCTGGTGCGCATTGCCAGCCAGCGCCGCCAGGCTCTCGCCGAACTGGCCGAGGAGCGCAGCCTGCTCGAAGCCCGTGTACGCGAACGCACCGCCGAACTGGCCGACGCCAACACCCACCTCATCGGCGAGGTCGCCGAACGCCGCCGCGCCGAAAACGGCCTGCGCGAGGCCATTACTGTCACCGATACGGTGTTGCAGGTCTCGCCGGTACCCATCGGCGTCTATCGGGACACCGGCCCCTGCGTGATGGCCAACGAAAGCTACGCCCGCCTGATCGGCACCAGCCGGGAACAACTGCTGGCCCAGAGCTTCCACAGCATCCATGCCTGGCACGCCAGCGGCATCCACGATGACTGCCTGCGCGCGCTGCAGACCGACACCCGCCAGCAGCGCCAGATCCACATAATGACCTCCTTCGGTCGCGAGATCTGGGCCGACTGCCTGATCCTGCCGGTACACCTCAATAACGAAAGGCACCTGCTGATCCAGTTCGTGGATCAGACCGAGAGGGTCCAGATGTTGAGCGAGCTGGAGCTGCACCGCCAACACCTGGAAGCCCAGGTCAGCCTGCGCACTACCGAACTGCAGGGCGCCAAAGATCTGGCCGAAAGCGCCAACCGGGCAAAGAGCACCTTCCTGGCCAACCTGAGCCACGAGATCCACACGCCGCTCAACGCCATCCTCGGCTTCACTCGAATCCTGCGGGACAAGAACGACGATGCCGCTCAGCGGGACCGCCTGGAACGAGTCCTGAAGGCCGCTGGCGGCCTCCACCAGATTCTCGACGACTTGCTCGACCTCGCCGCGCTCGACGCGGAACGCATGCAGATAGACGAGAAGCCGTTCGCTACCGACGACATCGCCCACCGGGTCGCAGACGCCACCGGCGCCGATCTGCGTGCCCGTGGTCTGAACTACACGGCGGACCTCACCGGCCTGCCCGCCCAGCTGAAGGGCGACCCGCAGCGCATCAGCCAAATGCTGATCAACTACGTCAGCAATGCCGCCAAGTTCACCGAGCAGGGTTTTGTCGCGGTGCATGGGCGCGTACTACGGGAAGACGCCAGAGGCCTGCTGCTGCGCTTCGAGGTGCAGGATTCCGGTATCGGCGTGAAGCCAGAGGACCAGCAGCGTATCTTCCTCAGCTTCGAACAGGCCGACGGCTCCTTCACGCGCCGCCACGGCGGCACCGGCCTCGGCCTTGCCATCAACCGCAAACTGGCCCGCCTGATGGACGGCGAAACCGGCGTGAGCAGCACGCTGGGCGAAGGCAGCACCTTCTGGTTCACAGTCCGCCTGAAAAGGCCGTAAGGCCTAGACTACGGCAAGCACGACAAGACGGGGCTCCAGGCAACTGGCCAAGACTCCCTTCGCTATTTTGTTGCTCCAGCCTTTGAACCACCGTGGGAGCGGGATGATGCCGTATGCCGACATGAGCGCTTGGCGGAGTTGCCGGCACGGTGCTGACGCGGATCCATCACCGCCCTGGCAGCCTCTGGCTTGCGTGCCCCGGCCTCGGTACCAGCCTGCTCGGCAGGCACACTCGCCGGTGGCGGAACTGGAATGAGCTGATGCGGAGGAGTAGCCACCTGAGTTGGAGGGGCGTCCGCAGCGTAGAGTGCCGCGGCTGCAGCGAAGAGGCCTGTTGCAAGGACAACTTTGAGGGGACCCATGGCTTGCCTCCGAAGTCTCCGCCTACTTGGCGGTTACGGTGAGCGGGATGCTGACTTGGGTACTGAGTCCAGCGGAGTCAATGGCACGCAAACTCAGCGAATAGCTACCGGTAAGCGGGAAGAGCCAAACATACTGCAGCGTCTGACCACTGACAGAAAACTGCATGCCGAGAGGTGCATTGGAGACGGTGATGGTGATACTGCTGGCACCAGGATCGGAGAAGGCAATGGAGCCAGTGAGCTTCTTGCCAGCCACGCCAGTAATCGGTGTAGCGGTAATGAGCGGCCCCGCCGAACTGATCTGAATGCTGTAGCTCGCCTGGCCTGTCAGGCCAGTCTTCGAATCCTTGACCGTCGCGATGACGGTGTAACTACCAGCAACGGGTTTCAGCCAGCTGACGATTCCGCTGCTGCTGACCGTCATGCCCGTGGGCGCGCCGCTCAGACTGTAGCTCACGGGGTTGAGGCTGGTGACCACGAGCGGGAACGACAGGGCCACGTTAGGCTTGCCGGAAATCGTGCCGCCCGTGACGAGCGGTGCCTTGGCGGCAATGGTGATCGTGTAGGCCCCTTGTCCGCTCAAGCCGCTGATCTTGTCGGTGGCCGTCACCGTGACCGTATAAGAACCTGCGACAGGACTGGCCCAGCTGACGACGCCACTGGTGCTGATGCTCATACCGCTGGGAGCGCCACTCAACGCATAGCTGACCGCATTGGCGGCATTGACAGCCACCGTAAACGTCAAGGGTGTTCCCGCTGAACCCGAAATACTGGCCGGAGTGACAGTCGGAGCACTGGGCAGATTGGTCGTGCTCGTGAGCTGGGTAATCAGATTGCCAACGTTGGGCGTTCCCAGCCCCGATAGGGTGTCATAGCCTGTATGGGCTGCACAGGTCGCACAACTACCGTTGGTGCCCTGAGTGATATCGGCAAACGAGGCGGCATAGGAGCCGGGAACAGTTGCAATCTGGGTATACAGAATCGAATGCGGGAGGCCGAGGACGGATTTGCTCGCGCTGATACGCGACGCGTTCGCCACCGCAATCAGCCCTGCCCACTGGGGCGTGGCCAAACTTGTGCCGCCGGCACTGAACCAGCTGGCGGTACTACTGCCGGGGGACAGGATGGCGACGTATTGACCGGTAGTCGGGTCTGCATTGAAGGCCACGTCGGCGACGGTTCGCCGGCTGACGGAGCCCAGACCCGGCACACTGGTGGTCTGATAGCCGGGAACCGCCATATAGGCACTCGTGCCTCCCCCCGTGCCCGACCAGCTCACTTCACTACGCGCGCCGCTGCCGCTGTAGCGCAGGCTCGTGCCACCTACCGCCAGCACCTTGGTGGAGACAGCGGGCCAGGATACGCCCACGCCGGAGTCACCGGTAGCCGCCAAGTAGGTCATGTTACTGCCGTTGAAAGCGCTATCGACGGAAGCGGTCCAGCTACCTTCCTTGGAGCCGAAGCTCATCGAAACGACACCGGGCCCCATCGCATTGGCGAGCTTGATCGCCGCAAGCAGGCTGTTCGTCGTGGCATCCGGAGCTTCGATCAGAACGATGCGCGCCATGGGGGCGGTAGCGTGGGCCCATTGCACATCGAGGGCGATTTCGGTCGCCCAGCTCGAGTTATAGCCCGGCGGCGTGCCATTCATGCCACCACTGGTATTGGCATAGACCACGGAGAACTCACAAGCACTGGAACTGGCCGTGGCGAGTGGAAGACTGGCACTGGTTGCAATCGCCTTGCTAGTGCAGGCCGGGAGGGCGAACTTGGCATTGAAAGCAGCGAGTTCCGCAGCAACGTTCGGGTCGTGATACGCCGCAACGATGTAGATCGTCTGTCCCGCCCCCATTTGTGCAGTTTGTGTCGCCGTGAGCGTGCTGCCGGCGGTTGGCAAGGCCGGCATGCCGTACGCGGCACGGATCTGCGCCGGCGAGTAGGTGACGACACTGCTGCTGGTGGCCATTGGAGCGACGCCCGCCGCATCCTGTACGTACTGGATTCCACTGGCCTGAACGCGACGAAATGCAGCTATTGCCTGCGGGGTGAGATTTCGCGAGGACAGGGCCCGAAGTTCGCTCGGGACAGACTGGTAATGGGGATACACCTGCGTCGAAGCGCCATCGCCAGCCAGATCGGCCTCATTCGGCTCGTCGATCGGCGTGGGGGCAAGGTAGAACGCAGGTTCAACAGTTTTTGTCGCTATATCAGCCGGCAGCGCGGCCAGATCCATCTGGAGACTCGTACTGGCGGACGCCAGGGGAGCCGCCGTTTGCGGCGCCGACGCCTCCGAGCCACCTCCGCCTCCACACCCGCTGACAAGCGCCGAAGCGACAACCGCCGCGGCGATGGGAAGCCGACATACCTGGATTTGACTGTGCGGGAGAACGATCTTCATGGCCCTGACTCCTGGGTTATTTCAGGGCCTCGCTGACGACAGCATCGAACAGATCGTTGGAACACGGCTGCTCGATGTGCCGGCAACCCCGCTGCCATGGCACGCCGACGCGCTTTAGGCCGGAAGTTTTGCGTCCTCATCTTTTGATGAGTTTGCCCTTCATCCCGTCATTCTGACTGGACGATCTGCATCTTAGTCTTCCCGAGCCAAATCCGAAAGCCACGGGATCGTGATTCGGCATTACGACATTCAGGATCTCCACCCTCCCAAGACCATCATCGGTCACACCGCATAGCGGCTATGCGCTCAGCGCCATGAACGGAGTCTGCTGCTCGCCCATACTGCAATCCCCAACCCGCGGCCCCCATCATGACAACAATATCCAATTCCTCTGACTCCCGGCTCGGTCTGCCGCCCTGGTTGGTCCTGCTCGGCGTGCTGACCGCCATCGGCCCGCTGTCCATCGACATGTACCTGCCCAGCTTCCCGCAGATCGAGCGCAGCCTGGGCGGGCAGCCGGGCAGCGTCGAGCTGACCCTGGCCGCCTTCTTCATCGGACTGACCCTCGGCCAGCTGTTCTACGGCCCCCTCAGCGACCGCTTTGGCCGCAAGAAGCCGCTCTACGTCGGGCTCATCATCTACACCGTGGCGGCAATCGGCGCCGCCTGCGCAACGAGCATCCCGGCCTTGATTGGCTGGCGCTTCGTGCAGGGCCTCGGCGGCTGCGCCGGCATCATCATCCCCAGCGCCATCGTCCGCGATCGCTGCTCGGCGCGGGATTCCGCGCGGGCCTTCTCGCTGCTGATGCTTGTGATGGGCCTGGCACCCATCCTCGCCCCGCTGATCGGCGGCGCACTGCTCGGACTTGCCGACTGGCGCAGCATCTTCGTCGTGCTGGCGGCGTTCGGGGCGGCATGCCTGCTGGCCATCCGCGCGGGGCTGGCAGAAAGCCACGACACCCGCCACGAGCCACCGCTGCAGCTTGGCACGGTGCTCAGCAACTACGGCCGCCTGCTCGCCAACCGGGCCTTCCTCGGTTACGCGCTGGGTGGCGGCCTGGCCATGTCGGGCATGTTCGCCTACGTCGCCGGCTCGCCCTTCGTCCTCATCGACCTGTATGGCGTCGCACCGCAGGACTATGGCTGGTTCTTCGGCTCCAATGCCTTCGGCCTGATCGCCGCCAGCCAGCTCAACGCCCATCTGTTGAAGCGCTACCCGGCAACCCTGCTGCTGCGCCGCGCGCTGTGGGTGCCGCTGCTGACCGGACTGCTGCTCGCCGGGCTGGCCTTCACCGGGCAGATCTCGCTGCCATGGTTCGTCGGCGCCTTCTTCTGCTTCGTGAGCAGCCTCGGCTTCATCATCCCCAACGCCACCGCCTCGGCGCTGGCCACCCACGGGCAACAGGCCGGCACCGCGGCGGCCCTGGCCAGCGCGCTGCAGTTCTTCTTCGCGACCCTTGCTGGCGCACTGGTCGGGCTGCTCCACGACGGCAGCGGGCGGCCGCTGGCGATAGTGATGGCCCTGTGCGGCATCGGCGCTTGGGCGGTGCATCGTGTGCTGGTTGCCCACCACGACCACCATCACGCCAGCACGGCCGAAGCGTCCCACTCAAGCGCCGCCTGAGGAACTCCTTACTATCCCTTTTTTGTAGGGGCGAGTGAATTCACCCCCATAGTTCACTGCCCCCAACATTTGCCACACGCAAGAGAAAGAACAGGGACTAGCCGCGTTCAAGCCTGGCATCCGGCCACTCGCCGGATTCGACGAGGCGGACCACCTCGTCCTTGATCAGCCGGACGATGTCCCACAGGCCGTCCGGCACGACCCGGTTGCGCGCCAGCACCAGGCCGACCTGCCGGCTGACCTCCGGGTCGATGAGCCGGCAGCTTTTCAGCAGGCCGGCGGCGATCTCGTCGCGAACAGCCGCCTCCGGCAGCAGGGTGGCGCCGCAGCCTTCCAGCACCATCCGCTTGATGAGGGCGATGGAGCCGTCCAGCTCCACTGCGATCCTCAGCGCAAAGCCATGGCGTTCCGCCAGTGACTCCACCAGCCGGCGCAGGCCATGGTGGGTGCTCGGCAGGATCAACGGAATATCGCGCAGCGTGGGCACCAGCAAGGCCTCGCCAGCCAGCGGGTGGTCGGCTGGCAAGACCAGGCGCAGCCCTTCGCTGAGTAATACGTCGGCCTGCACAACACCCTGTTCCGGCAGATAGATCAAAGCCAGGTCCACGTCCCCGCCAGCCAGCTTGTCGAGCAACTGGTCGGCCAGCCCTTCCACGAAGCGCAGGCGGGTGTGGGGATAGCGCGCCCCCAGCAGCCGGGCCAGCGGCGCGAAGAGCAGGCTGGCGAGGGTCGGCTGAGCGGCGATGTGCAGCTGGCTCGGGCCGCGCCCGTCACCGTGCTGCATCGCTGCACCGGCCTCGTCGAGCAGGCGGCCGACCGACCCGGCGTATTCGAGCAGCTTCTCGCCCCTTTCGGTCGGCAGCACGCCGCGTCCACTGCGGTGCAGCAGGCGCGTCCCCAGTTCGCCTTCCAGCGCAGCCAGACGCCGACTCAGCGTGGACTGGTCGACTCCGGTTTCAAGGGCCGCCCGCGAGATGCTGCCGGCCTTGACGATGCGCGCGAACAGCCGCAGGTCGTCGGAGTTCATCGCCTCAGGCAGCCTCGCCGCGGCGCGCCGCCAGAAACTCGCCGAGGATGCACCCGGTGTGGGAGCGCGCCACCTGCACCACCGCCTCCGGCGGCCCTTCGGCGACGATCTCGCCACCGCCGTCGCCGCCTTCCGGCCCGAGGTCCACGATCCAGTCCGCCTCGGCCATCAGGTCCAGGTCGTGCTCGATGACCAGCACCGTGTGGCCGGCATCGGCGAGGCGATGCAAGACGTGGATCAGCTTTTCCACGTCGGCCATGTGCAGACCGACGGTGGGCTCATCGAGCACGTAGAGGGTGTGCTTCTCCGGCGGCAGCGGCCGGCCGGGGCCAGCCGCCGACTCGCCGGCACGGCCGCGCACCTTGGCCAGCTCGGAGACCAGCTTGATGCGCTGGGCCTCGCCGCCGGACAGGGTCGGGCTGGGCTGGCCGAGGGTCAGGTAGCCGAGGCCCACATCCTGCAGCAGGCGCAGCGGGTGGGCGATGGACGGGTGCGCAGCGAAGAAGTCCACCGCGTCCTCCACCGCCATGTGCAGCAGGTCGGCCACCGTCTTGCCCTTCCACTGCACGGTCAGGGTTTCCGGGTTGAAGCGGGCGCCGCCGCAGGCCTCGCAGGGCATCTTCACGTCGGGCAGGAAGTTCATCTCGATGGTGATCTGGCCCTGCCCCTCGCACACCGGGCAGCGGCCGGCACCGGTGTTGAAGGAGAAGCGCGAGGCGTTCCAGCCGCGCATCTTCGCCTCGGTGGTCTCGGCGAACAGCTTGCGGATGGCGTCCCAGAAACCGATGTAGGTGGCCGGGC
The DNA here is from genome assembly GCF_056724025.1 of Zoogloea sp. JDB1. Taxonomy (NCBI): domain Bacteria; kingdom Pseudomonadati; phylum Pseudomonadota; class Betaproteobacteria; order Rhodocyclales; family Zoogloeaceae; genus Zoogloea; species Zoogloea sp. JDB1. The sequence goes on along the minus strand of NZ_CM161496.1, from coordinate 1,403,788 downwards.
AGGAGCGCGGCGTCTTGCCGATCGGCGTCTGGTCCACTTCCAGCACGCGGCCGACCAGCTCGCGGCCGGCCAGCTCGGCGCAGCCCACCGCCGCCCCCGCCGCCAGGCTCGCGTGCAGCACGTCGCGGGCGAAGGTGGACTTGCCGGAACCGGACACGCCGGTCACCACCGTCAGGCGGCCGAGGGGCACACGGGCCGACACGTTCTTCAGGTTGTGCAGGCTGGCGTCGCGCACCACCAGCGCCGGCTGCTCGTCGGCCACCGCACGACGCGGCGCCAGCGGGTGCACCAGCGGCTGGCGGAAACAGCGCCCGGTAGCCGATTCCGGCGCCGCCATCAGGTCGGCCAGCTTGCCTTCGGCGATGATGCGCCCGCCGCGCACGCCTGCGCCGGGGCCGATGTCGATGACGTGGTCGGCGCGGCGGATGGTGTCCTCGTCGTGCTCCACCACCAGCAGGGTGTTGCCGCGGCCGCGCAGGGCTTCCAGCGTGTCGAGCAGCAGCTGGTTGTCGCGCGGGTGCAGGCCGATGGTCGGCTCGTCCAGGATGTAGCACACCCCGGTGAGGTTGGAGCCGAGCTGGGCCGCCAGGCGGATGCGCTGTGCCTCGCCGCCGGACAGGGTTGGCGCGGCGCGGTCGAGGGCCAGATAGCCGAGCCCGACCTTCTCCAGGAAGTCCAACCGGCCGCGGATCTCGCCGACCAGGTCGCGGCCGATGTCGGCCTCCCGGCGGGCCAGCTGCAGGCCGTCGAAGAAGTCCGCCACTTTGCCCACCGCCAGCGAGGCCAGCTCGTGCAAGCCCAGGTCGCGGAAGCGCACCGCGCGGGCCACCGGGTTGAGGCGGGCGCCGTGGCAACTCGGGCAGGCCTCGTCGCTGTCGGCTTCCAACTCGCCCATGTCGAGGTCGTCCGGATTCTCCACCTTGCCGGCGATCTTGATGCCCGTCCCGTAGCAGTCCGGGCACCAGCCGTGCTTGGCATTGTAGGAGAACAGGCGCGGATCGGGCTCGGGGAAGCTGGTGCCGCAATCCGGGCAGGCGCGCAGCGTGGACAGGGTGGTCAGCAGCGCGCCCGGCTCGCCGAGCGGCAGCAGCTTGAGGACGCCCTTGCCATGCTCCAGCGCCGCCGCCACGTATTCGCGCAGCGCGGTTTCGGTGTCCGGACCGACCAGCACCATGCCCACCGGCAGCTCGATGTTGTGCTCCTTGTAGCGGTCGAGGCGCGGCCACTTCTTGGTCGGCAGGTAGTCGCTGTCGACGCGCAGCTGCTCGAAGCCCTTGCCCCGCGCCCACTTGGCGAGGTCGGTGTACAAGCCCTTGCGGTTGATGATCAGCGGCGCCAGCAGCTCGACGGAACGGCCCTGGAAGTCGCGCTGGATCTGCGCGACGATGGCCTCGAAGCTCTGCGGCGTGACCGGCACGTCGCAATCCGGGCAGTACTGGGTGCCCAGCTTCACGTAGAGCAGGCGCAGGAAAGGCTGGATCTCGGTGAGAGTGCCCACCGTGCTCTTGCGCCCGCCGCGGCTGACCCGCTGCTCGATGGCCACCGTCGGCGGAATGCCGAAGATCGCATCCACCTCCGGCCGTGCCGACGGCTGCGCGAACTGGCGGGCGTAGGCGTTGAGGGACTCCAGGTAGCGCCGCTGACCCTCGCCGAAGACGATGTCGAAGGCCAGCGTGGACTTGCCGGAGCCGGACAGGCCGGTGATCACCGTGAACTGGTCGCGGGGGATGTCCAGGCTGACGTTCTTCAGGTTGTGGTGGCGGGCGTGGCGGATGGTGATCGCCTTCGGCACCACCGCCCGGTAACGCGGCGCCGGTTCGGCCACCACCGGCGCGGCCTGCATCGCCGACAGCTGGGCGGCGTAATCGGCCAGCGCCTTGCCGGTGTGGGAGGCCGGCGTGGCGATCAGCTCGGCCGGCGTGCCCTCGGCGACGATCAGGCCGCCGCCGCTGCCGCCTTCCGGGCCGAGGTCGATCAACCAGTCGGCGGCGGCGATCACGTCCAGGTTGTGCTCGATGACCACCAGCGAATGGCCGGCGTCGAGGAGCTTCTCGAAGGCCGACAGCAGGCGCGCCACGTCCTCGAAGTGCAGGCCGGTGGTGGGCTCGTCGAACAGGAACAGCAGGCCGGGCTCGTCGGCGGCGTCGCCGGCGGCCTTTCTCGACTTCTTGGCGGCCAGTTGCGCCGCCTCGGCCAGGTAGCCGGCCAGCTTGAGGCGCTGGGCCTCACCCCCGGACAGGGTCGGCACCGGCTGGCCGAGGCGCACGTACTCCAGCCCCACGTCGGCCAGCGGGGCCAGCGCGGCGAGCACCGCCTTTTGGTCGGCGAAAAAGGCCAGCGCTTCTGAGACGGTCATCTCCAGCACGTCGGCAACGCTCTTGCCGCGCCAGTTGAGGGCCAGGATCTCCGGCCGGTAGCGCTTGCCGTCGCAGTCCGGACAGCGCAGGTAAACATCCGACAGGAACTGCATCTCCACGTGCTCGAAGCCCGAGCCGGTGCAGGTTGGGCAGCGCCCGGTGCCGGAGTTGAAGCTGAAGGTGCCCGGCGTGTAGCCGCGCTCCTTGGCCTCCTCCAGGTTGGCGAAGAGTTTGCGGATGGCGTCCCAGGCGCCCACGTAGCTGACCGGGTTGGAGCGCGCGCTCTTGCCGATCGGCGACTGGTCCACCATCACCACGCCCTTGATCGCCTCGACGCCAGCGAAGCCTTCAAAGGCGCCGGGCGGTTCGGCGGGCTGGCCGAAGTGCTTGGCCAGCGCCGGGAACAGCACGTCCTGGATCAGCGTGGACTTGCCCGAGCCGGACACGCCGGTAATGCCGACCAAACGCTGCAGCGGAATCGCCAGGTCCACACCCTGCAGGTTGTGCTGGCGGGCACCGAGCAGCGTCAGGCGCGGCGCATCGGCCTCTACCTGCCGCGGCACGCGGCGCGCATCGACGCGCTTGCGGCCGGCCAAGTAGGCGCCGGTCAGCGAGGCCGGGTCGTTGGCGACGCTCACCGGCGGGCCATAGGCGACGATCTCGCCACCGCGCTCGCCGGGGCCGGGGCCGATGTCGAGGAGGCGGTCGGCGGCCAGCATCAGCTGCGGGTCGTGCTCCACCACCACCAGCGAGTTGCCGGCGTCGCGCAGGCGCTCCATCACCCCAAGGATGCGGTTGATGTCGCGCGGATGCAGGCCGACGGACGGCTCGTCGAGGACGAACAGGGTATTCACCAGCGAGGTGCCCAGCGCGGTGGTCAGGTTGATGCGCTGCACCTCGCCGCCGGACAGGGTGCGCGACTGCCGGTCGAGGGTCAGGTAGCCGAGGCCGACGTCCTGCAGATACTTGAGGCGGCCCTTGATCTCGCCGAGCAGCAGCTCGGTGGCCTCGTCGAGCGGCGCCGGCAGCGTGAGCCCGGCGACGAAGGGGACGATCTCGTCCACCGGATGGGCCAGCAGTTCGTGGATCGCCCACTCGCCGGCGGCGGCCGGCAGCCGCCACAGCAGCGCGTCCGGCTTGAGGCGGGCGCCGTGGCAGGCCGGGCATTCGGTGTAGCTGCGGTAGCGGGACAGCAACACCCGGATGTGCATCTTGTAGGCCTTGCTCTCCAGCCAGTCGAAGAAATGGCGCACCCCGTACCACAGGCGCGGCCAGGACGAATCCCAGCTCTTCCATTTGTCGTCGCCCTCAAGCAACCAGTGGCGATGTTCCGGCGACAGCTCGCGCACCGGCACGTCCATCGGCACGCCGTACTTTTTGGCCATCTTGGTCAGGTCATCCTGGCACTCCTTGAAGCTCGGGCTCTGCCAGGGCTTCACCGCACCTTCGGCGAGGGTTTTGGATTCGTCCGGGATGACCAGCGCGAAGTCGACGCCGATGACCCGCCCGAAGCCGCGGCAGGTGTCGCAGGCGCCGATCGGCGAGTTGAAGGAGAACAGGCTCGGCGTCGGGTCGGAATAGGCGATGTCACAGTCGGCGCAGTGCAGGCCGGAGCTGAATTTCCAGCGCGTCTCGCCGTCGTCGCCCAGCGCATGCACGCTGAGGCGGCCGTGGCCGGCGCGCAGGCCGATCTCCAGCGCCTCCATCACGCGGGCGTGCTCGGCGTTGCCAAGGCGGAAGCGGTCCTGCACCACGTCGAGCTGTTCGCCATTGCGTGCGTGGATGCGGGTGTAGCCCTGCTGGGCGAGCAGGCCGGCGATCTCCTCGTCGCTGAAGCTGGCCGGCACGGTGACCGGGAAGCTCACCACCAGGCGCGGGTCACCGGCCGCCGCGGCGCGGGCCGCCAGGTCGGCAAAGATCGTCGCCGGCGTGTCGCGGCTCACCGGCTTGCCGCAGCGGCGGCAGTGCAGCTTGGCGGCGCGGGCGTAGAGCAGCTTGAAGTGGTCGGCCAGCTCGGTCATCGTACCGACCGTCGAGCGGGAGGTGCGCACCGGGTTGGTCTGGTCGATGGCGATGGCCGGCGGCACGCCTTCGATGCGGTCCACCTGCGGCTTGTCCATGCGGTCGAGGAACTGCCGCGCGTACGGGGAAAAGGTCTCCACGTAGCGGCGCTGGCCCTCGGCGTAGAGGGTGTCGAAGACCAGCGAACTCTTGCCGGAACCGGACACCCCGGTGACTACCACCAGCTCGTTGTGAGGGATGTCGAGGGACAGGTTCTTCAGGTTGTTCTGGCGGGCGCCGCGAATACGGATGGCGTCGGCGTCAGCAGGACCGTGATCGGCCGGGCAGGCGGGGTCGGAGCACATGGGCAGCGGGGTCGGAGAAGAGGCAGGCAGCCCTCATTGTAGGGCCTCTTGGGAGACCTGCCGCAGCGCCGTCGGTTCCCCGCACAGCGGTGCGCAAGCCGTCAGGGATTGACCAACCTGTCGGTCGCCGCTTCGTCCACGATCGATCGATCTCGAAACAACTGGGTCTGCGGCGAAGTAGCCTGCTGGGCCAGCGCGCGGGCAGTCACGGCCAGCACCTCGCTGCCGTCGCCATCGGCGATCAGGATCAACTGGCGGGCCGGGCCGATCAAGCCGACGAAGCCCCGCATCTGGCCACCGTTCGGTAGTCCAACGGCGACGCAGTTGCCCACTTCCAGTTCGGCCCACTCGGCGGACAAGGACAATTCACCATCGAAATACTGCTTGTGCCTCAGGATCCGGAAATCCGGCCGTTCTCCCACCGGACCGAGAACCGGCATCGACGGCCGGCGGTAACGGGGCTCTGGGCCGGGCCGTCCGGAGATCAGCGCGGCATGCAACTCGATGCAAGGTGCCAACCCCTCGCGGATGTGCTCCGGAGACAGGCCGATCCACGCCAGCCCCTCCTCCAACGAGCGCATCAGCGCTGGCAACTGGACCATCAATTGTTGGCGGGCCACCTCGTCCGGCTCAGGCATCGCGCTGACCAACAGCCGATGGGCTGTCTGCACCCGCGACGTCCACTGGGTGCTGCCGGTGCCGTAACGATAGGCGGCCTTGGCCAGCACATGCACCCAGTACCCCTCGATGAATGCCCGCACCACCGGCTCCGCGCGATGCCCGATCAGCAGGTAGATCGCCCGACTGGCCTGATGCAGAGCCACTTCACGCCGCTCCAGGCGTTCAGCCTCGTCCTTGAGGGCAGCAGCACGGGCCACGGCACCCTTCTGGCGGGATCTCAGCAGGACCTCCACCCCGGACAGGGCAACCTGGAAATCCCGGTCCTCGATGCGGGGCACTCGCAGCAGCGGCCGCACGACCAGCAGCAGCCCACGACACACAGGCAAGTCGGCAGGACAATCCTGGGGCAGCGTACGGCCGACATTGGCGATCAGATCCACCAGACGCAGTGCGGGATGACGCTCCGCGGCGAGCAAGGACTCACTGCGCAGGGCCAGGCGCAGCATTGTTACGCGCAACTGAGCCAGGATCATGCGGATCGTTGCCGGCAACGCCGGCGACGCGGCCACATAATTGAATACGGTCTCCACGACCTCGACCGACGCGGCTTTCGCCGGTGCCAACAAGGCACCAAGTTCGCTCGTCCCGAGGGACTGGGGCACACCGTTGCCGTAGTTCTGGCGTTCACTGAGCCAGGCCTCGATACGCTCCAGCAGGGCAGAGGCCAGTGTCGGATCCAGATGGGCCACGCCGGGCGCCATATCACGCCGGGCCAGCACGGACAGACGCAGCGCATCCACGGGGTCGATCGGCAGAGGCGCAGCCACCTCGTCCGCACGTTCGTTGCCAGGCCCCAGGGCGGAGCGGGACGGCGTGACGATCCGGTAACTGGAGTTGACGCCCGCCGCCGCCAGGTCCCGCTCGAGATCCCGGTAGAACGCGCACAGATGACGTTGCAGCGGCTCCTCAAGGCGCTCGAGGATCATCATTGCCTCCGCCGCACTGAGGCGCTCGGCTTCCTTTAACGCCCGCAACGCACGGCACACGCTCTCGGTACCAACCGGCGATTCCTTGTGCAGCACAGCATCGGTCCCGGACAACAGAATGCGCATGCGCAGGTGCAGGGCCGCCAGTTCCCGCTCGCAGCCATCCCGCAAGCGCTGATCGAGGTTCATCAACTCGACCGAGTAATCCATATCGTCGTCGTGGACCAGACTGATGCTTGAGGCAGTCAGACTCCGCATCTGCTCGAAGCCCTGCCGTTCCTTACTGCCGGACAACTCGTCGAAACACTCGCCCGCCGCCTTGGCCAACTCGTCGAGCCAGACCTGATGACGAATGACCTCGCTTGCCGCCTGGCGGAGCGTTCTCAGGAAACGCGCCCGACAGTCGGCCAGCAATGCTGCTGCCATCGAGGTCGATTTGTCGTCGGTGGGGAAAGGATGCGCCATGGCCATCGGGGTCGTATTATGTTGGCGGATCTTAGCGATAAGTGGGCTTATCGGGAAAATTGCCGAAATCTTCAGCGTGAAGGACGCCCTGCCAGCCCATATTTATCGAGCAGACGCTTTCCCACCCAGACGGCAAACACCAGAACGAGCGTCCACTTCACGGATGAGCATAAGCCCGACAGGGGAATGATCACACTCGGTACACCGAAAGGACCAGCCAGCAGTCGGAGTTGCAGCAGGTTTTCCGCCAGATCGAACAGCGCCGCCAATGGCAGCAGGCATGCCAGCCTGCTGGACGCGCGGGTGTTGCGGTCCGGAAAAAGACCGCCGCGTGTTGCCAGCACATGACCGAACAGCGCATAGATGCACAGATGGACGAAATCCGCGGCAAAATGTCTGCGGTAAGCCTGCAGTCCATCAGTCCCCCATGCGCCCAGGATCCCCCAGTAGCGCTCTGCGCTGAAGCTGAGTTGCAAGCAAATGATGTTGGGATGACGATCACCCAAGACGTAGGCCAGATGCACTTGGGACACCACCACCGCGACTCCCGCCAACCCCGTCAGCAAAAGGGATCTGCGTGCCATTTTTCCTGCTCCGGCCGATCACCTTCACTGCATGAGTGTGTAATAGTCACACATGCGGCAAAGCAGCAATTGCCTATCGGCATTTTCATTTTAAAATAATAAAATTATAATTTTTAATAAATTTATCAAACAAGCCCGCAGTCAGTATCCGATCATGACAAGCGCCACTCAAGCTTCACTCCCCAGCAGCGAACAACTGGCGGCCGATCTGGCCGCAATCCGCATTCCCGCCTGCCCAGCCGTGGTCACCGAGGTACTGCGGGAGGCCCGCAAGGACGAACCGAATTTCAAGATCCTGGCCCGCATCATCTCGTCCGACGTCGGCATGTCGGCAATGGCGGTCAAGCTCGCCAACTCCCCGATGTTCGGCTCTGCCGCGCAGGTCAAGAGCGTACAACAAGCCATCAACCGCCTCGGCACCAGCAACGTCCTGAACATCGTAGTCGCCGCCGCACTGCGCAGCTCGGTCGACGGCCTGCCGGCCGACTTCCTGCAGCATTTCTGGGACATGGCAGCCTCCCGGGCCCTGTGCGCCGGCCTGCTGGCACGCAAGCATGTGGGCATCCCGCCGGAGGATGCCTACACCTATGGACTGTTCCAGAACGCCGCCGTGCCGGTACTGATGCAGCACTTTTCCACTTATGCCGAACTCTATGCACGCGCCGGCGAGCATGGGGATCATCTGGTCGCGCTGGAGCGGGCGCACTTTCACAGCGACCACGCGGTGGTCGGCTGGCTGCTGGCCCGCAACTGGGGCCTGCCACCAAAGATCGCATCGGCGATCCAGCACCACCACAATCCGGAACGCTACATCCTTCCGGAAGAAGAACTGCCATCGCATGCGCTGGCGCTGATCGCCGTCACCCAGCTCGCCGAATGCATCATTGCCGAGCTCAGCGGCACCGCCCAGAACGTGAACCAACGCGCCTTCGAAGATGCCCGTACCTTCCTCGGCACGGCAGACCACGACCTGGACGAGTTCCGCGAAATCGTCGCCGCGGCGCTGGCCTAACGAAGCCCCCTAAAGGGGCCGATGAGCACGCGCCATCGGCAAACTCGAAATCCTCGTCCCCTCGGCACGAAAAAAATGCCCGCCATGTTTTGGCGGGCATTTTTCTGGAGCAGGCTCGAGCTTACTCGGCTTCGGCCTTCTTGCGGGCGGACGGCTTCTTGGCGGCCGCAGCCTTGGGTTCCTTCTTCTCGAACTCGAAGCCGACCTTGCCATCATCACCGCGCACCAGGAAGGCAGAGAACTTGCGCTTGGTGCGGCTCGATACGAAGCCGCGTAGCAGGTCGGTGCGCCCTGTGTCGAGCAGCTTCTGCATCTGCTCGCGCTCGATCGGCTGCTGCAGGATGATCTTGCCGGAACGGAAATCGCAGGATTTCTCCGGCCCCACCGATTTGCTGCACACGTAGGACAACCCGTGCTCATACACCTGGGCACTGCATTTCGGGCACAAGCCCAGAGAGTCCTGGCCGGAGAAATCCACCGCCTCGGCGGCTTCGTCTTCCTTCGGCTGACCGAAATCGAATTCCGGCTGCTTGTCGTCGTTGAGACGGATCTCGGCGTTGAACAGACGCCCCATCTTGTTGCGGAAGCCCAGCAGCGGACCGACCCGGCCGGTGGACAGCAGGGCCTCGATCTCGGGGATCTCGAACTGGCGGCCGGCGACGATCTTCCAGGCACTCCAGTCGCAGCTCTGGCAGGAGAACTTCTTGTAGTTCTCCTTCACCTGGCCGCCACACTTGGGGCATGGCGTCTGCAGCGTGGCGAAGTCACCGGGCACGGTGTCGGACTCGTAGCGCTTGGCGCGCTCGACGATGTCGCGGGTCATGGCCTGGATGTGCTCCATGAACTCGGCCCGCGACAGCGCCCCGCGCTCCATCTGCGCCAGCTTGTGCTCCCACTCTCCGGTAAGTTCCGGCGAGGTCAGCTCGTTGGTACCGAGGCCGCGCAGCAGCGTAATCAGCGAGAAGGCCTTGGCAGTCGGGATCAGCTCCTTGCCGTCCCGCAGCATGTAGGTCTCGCCGATCAGGTTTTCAATGATTTGTGCGCGGGTCGCCGGCGTACCGAGACCACGGCCGGCCATCGCGGCGCGCAGCTCCTCGTCGTCCACCATCTTGCCGGCACCTTCCATCGCCGACAGCAACGTGGCTTCGTTGAAGCGTGCGGGCGGCTTGGTGACCAGTGCCTTGACCAGGATCTCGTCGGTGCTGACCTTCTCGCCGGGCTCGACGGCCACCAGCTGCGGCGTACCGCCGCCCTCTTCATCACTCGCTACCGCCGCGGACTTGCCGTAGATGGCGAGCCAGCCCGGATTGACGAGGATCTTGCCCTCGGTCTTGAAGGCCTCGCCTGCGACGCGGGTGATGCGGGTGGTCACGCGGTACTCGGCGGCCGGGTAGAACACCGCCAGGAAGCGCCGGGTCACCAGGTCGTAGATCTTCGCCTCGGCCTCGGACAGGCTCTTGGGCGCCGTGCCGGTGGGGATGATCGCGAAGTGGTCGGAGATCTTGGCGTTGTTGAAGATGCGCTTGTTGGGCTTGGCCCAGCCGTGCTTGACGATCTCATTGGCAAACGGCGCGTAGGCGTCCGGCAGGCCTCCGAGGATGCCCTTGACCTGGCCGACGTAGTCTTCCGGCAATGCGCGGGCGTCGGTCCGCGGGTAGGTCAGGACCTTGTGTTTTTCGTACAGGGCCTGGGCCAGCTGCAACGTGGTGCGTGCCGAGAAGCCGAAACGGCCGTTGGCCTCGCGCTGCAGGGAGGTAAGGTCGAACAGCAGCGGCGACAGCTGGGTGGTCGGCTTGGACTCTTCCTCGACGGTGCCGACCTTGCCCTCACACTTGGCCTTGATGGCTTCGGCGCGGGCCTTGTCCCACAGACGGAAGGCCGTGGCGTGCTCAGCGAGCGGCGTGCTTTCCTCTGGCTTCTTGAAACCCTCGTCAAACCAGCGGCCGGCGTAGGCTCCGGCCTGGCAGCCGAAGCTGGCCTCCAACTCCCAGTAGTCGGTAGGCCTGAAGGCGCGGATCTTCTCCTCACGCTCGACGACAATGGCTAGCGTCGGGGTCTGTACGCGCCCGACCGTGGTCAGGTGGAAGCCGCCTGTCTTGGAGTTGAAGGCGGTCATCGCGCGGGTGCCGTTGATGCCGATCAGCCAGTCGCTCTCGGCACGGCACACAGCCGCTTCACGCAGACCTTCCACGTCGGCAGCGGCCCGCAGCTGGGCGAAACCGTCGCGGATCGCGCCGGCGGTCATCGACTGCAGCCACAGGCGCTGCACCGGCTTGGCCGAGCCCGAGTGCTGCACAATGAAGCTGAAGATCAGCTCCCCTTCGCGGCCCGCATCACAGGCATTGATCAGGCCCGTGACGTCCTTGCGCTTGATCAGACGGGTCAGCAGCTTGAGGCGGTCCTCGGTCTTCTCGATCGGATTGAGGGCGAAATGGGGCGGGATGACCGGCAGGTGAGCGAAGGACCACTTGCCGCGCTTGACTTCGAATTCGGCGGGTACCGTGAGTTCGAGCAGATGGCCGACCGCCGAGGAGAGCACGTAGTGCTCCGACTCGAAATAGTCCTTTTCCTTGGTGAAACCACCTAGGGCGCGGGCGATGTCCGCCGCGACCGAGGGCTTTTCCGCGATGATCAGCTGCTTGCTCATTGGAGTACCTTCGTGCTGCTCACTCCGGTCCTCGCCGTGGGGGCGGCCGGCCGGCTCATGCCTGTAGTGCGCAACATGGCGCCTGATTCAGGTTGTTGGAGGAGCGGCGCATCATACGGAAGCCTGCGCCGGGCGTGCAAGCCGGGCCGCTCAATGCACCGGGAATGCAGCCGGCTCTTCGTCCTCGAGCCCTTCATTGAGCAGCTCGTCGAGGATCAGGCCATTGATCGGGCGATCCTGCTGCCACAACACCATCAGCACGATGACCTTGAGGTTCTCCAGCTCGATTTCCGGATCATCGAGAGCCAGGGCTCGCTCGATGATCACTTCCCTGCACTCCGCGTCGAGAATGCCGGCATTCTCAAGGAAGAGCAGGAAGCCGCGACACTCCACGCCCAGACGAACCAGCTCGTCGTCAGCGTAGATGCGCAAGGAACCGGCACGGGCACACTGGGCCGGACGCTCGCCATCAGACAGCTGGCGCAGGCCGGACAACCATTCCAGGGCGTCGGTGATTTCTTCTTCCTCGAAACCGGCGGCCGTCAGCTTTCGGGCCAGCTGCGCGGGTTCGGGGCATGCGTCGGCGTGGACGTAGTTCTCGAAGAGGTACACGAGGATATCGAACATGGCGCGTAGGGCCTGAGGCCGGTGGTTTTTCAGAGGCGCTGGAGGCGCCCTCCGGGCAGGCGGGAGACCCGTCCGTCGAGTTCCAGCGTAAGCAGAATGGCGTAGAGCGCCTCCGGCGTCAAGCTGGTGCGGTGCACAAGAGTCTCGATATCCACCGGGTCATGCCCCAGCGCCGTGAGCACGTGGCCTTCGTCTCCGCCGCCCTCGACCGGGCTGGAGGCTTGCTGCGGCGCCACTTCCCGCTCAGGCAAGCGCAGCTCCTCAAGTATGTCATTGGCAGATTCGACGAGCTTGGCACCGTCGCGGATCAGGCGATGGCAACCTCGGGACAGTGGCGAGTGGATGGAGCCGGGAATCGCAAAGACCTCCCGGCCGCAGTCACCGGCCAAGCGTGCAGTGATCAGCGAACCGCTCTTCACCGCCGCCTCGACCACCAGCACGCCACGGGACAGACCGGCAATCAACCTGTTACGGCGCGGAAAATGGTGGGCCAACGGACCGCTGCCGAGGGGAAACTCGCTGACGATGGCGCCCACCTCGGCAATTCGCCGGGCCAGCGCCGCGTTGCGGGCCGGATAGATGCGATCGGCGCCAGTGCCGATCACTGCCACCGTACGTCCGTCTCCCGCCAGGCCGCCCCGGTGGGCAGCCGCGTCGATGCCCAACGCCAGGCCACTGACGATACACAGTCCAGTGGCAGACAATGCCGCGGAAAAAGCTTCCGCGTTGGCCTCCCCCTGGGGTGTGGCATTGCGGGCGCCGACCACCGCAATGGACGGGCAACTCAGCAGACCGGCTTCGCCCTTGACGTAGAGCAGCACCGGCGGGTCGGGAATTTCCAGCAATGCTGCCGGATAGGCTGCGTCACCAAGGGTCAGTACGGTATTGCCGGACTCGGCCAGCCAGGCCAGCGCGGTATCCACCGCCCTGCTGGCATCGTGCTCAAGCAGCAAGCGGCTCGTGGGCTCACCGACAACGGCCGCCAGCGCCCCCGGCGTAGCGGAATAAATGGCCTCCGGTAGCCCGAAGGCCGCCAGCAGCTGGCGCTGGCTCGCCGGGCCCAGGCCCGGCGTGAGAGTCAGACGCAGCCAGCCGGAGAGGGGATGGGCGGCCGGCAAGATGCTTCGACACTCAGGGCTTGCGGGCGCTGTCGGCAACGGCGACCGGCCCCTTGCTGTCCATCACCAGCGCATAGGACAGCCGGTCGAAGACTCGGAACACGAAGACCAGCCCATAGCGCTGCTCCGGCAGGCGGAACCGCTGGGCAGGCCCTACGTTATCCTCCCGGTAAACGGCTTCTCCGCGATTGCGGTGCAGCGCCAGCACATGGCCGACCTCCATGCCATCGCGCTTGCCGAGGCTGATCGACACCACGTTATAGCGGCCGGTTTCAGTCACGCCGTTATAAATGGACACCACATGTCCGCGCACGTCCTCGTCCGGAGCATGGGGCACATAGCTGGGCAGCTCAGGGCGTCCCGCCGGCAGCAAACGATCACCCTTGCCGATTTCCTGCTTGGCACTCAACACCAGAAGGCTGGTCGGCACCATGACATCCGACTTTCCTTCGACGGACTCCTGCGGGCCTTCGTCCGGGTCAGCGCTCACCCGCGCCACCCCGAGGTGAGCGGCCTCATAGCCGAGGACCTCTCCGCTTATCGGATCCTTCAAGGGCTTGGCCTTGCGGTACACATTCCAGGTCTTGACATCCGGCGTGATGCGCGTAGCGAAGATCGTATCGCCGGCCCCGGTGAAAACACGTCCTTCCTGGGTGGCGACCAACACGCCGGCGGTCGCGTCGTCCTTGTCGGACACCACCACTGGCTCGGTCAGGAAGGGGGCGATGGCACGGAGTGGAATACTCTGGATCGCAGCCTGATCCGGTTGGGAATAGACTTGCGGGAAACGCTTTTCGTACAGCGGGCGATCGATGGGGCCACTGACACGCTTGCCAAATTTGAGGGTCGGACCGCTGCGGTCGAGGACGATGATCTGGCCCGGATAGATGAGATGCGGGTTGCGGATCTGTTCCCGGTTCAGGCGCCACACCTCGGGCCAGCGCCAGGGCTCCTTGAGGAACTTGCCGGAGATGCCCCACAGGGTATCGCCGGGCACCACGACGTGGCTGTCCGGCGCGTCGTCGGCCAGGCGGATGGGACTTGCTGCACCGGCAGCCGCGGGCACCAGGGCTGCGACGCCGATCAGGAGGGCGGATATAATGCGGATCATCGGAAGAGCACTCGCTTTCGGCGAACAGGCACCACCCGGCAAAGGGCTGCCTGTGTTGCGGAGCCGATACCCGCCTTGCAAGATGCGAGCATCGTAGATTTGGCTCAAAATTCTGCACGTAAAGTCTTCATCCGGCAATATTTATGGCCCTGCTACCCATTCTCCGTTATCCCGATCCTCGTCTGCATACCCGTGCCACCCCGGTACGCGAAGTGAACGACGAAATCCGCCGGCTGATCGCCAACATGGCGGAAACCATGTACGAGGCCCCCGGCATTGGTCTGGCCGCCACCCAGGTGGACGTCCATAAGCGGGTCGTCGTCATCGATGTCTCGGAAGACAAGTCCGAGCTGCTGGCGCTGATCAACCCGGAGATCCTCGAACGCTCCGGCGAGCACCTCGGCGAGGAAGGCTGCCTGTCCGTCCCCGGCATCTACGACAAGGTCGTCCGTGCCGAACGGGTCAAGGTACGTGCCCTCAACCAGAAGGGCGAGACCTTCGAGATGGAGGCCGATGGCCTTCTCGCGGTGTGCATCCAGCACGAGTTGGACCACCTGGAAGGCAAGGTCTTCGTCGAATACCTGTCCCAGCTCAAGCAGACCCGCATCAAGGGCAAGCTGGCCAAAAAAGCCCGGATCACCGCCTGATGAAAGTCGCCTTCGCCGGAACCCCCGAATTCGCCGCTGCCGCGCTGCAAGCCATCCTCGCTGCCGGTTTCGAAGTACCGCTGGTCCTGACCCAGCCGGACCGCCCCGCAGGGCGTGGCATGCAGCTGCAACCCAGTCCGGTCAAACAGGTCGCCGTCGACGCCGGCATCCCGGTGCATCAGCCGGAAAAGCTGCGCACGCCGGAACAGCAGGCACCACTGGCCGAAGCCGGCGTCGACGTGCTGGTGGTAGCCGCCTACGGCATCATCCTGCCCCAGGCGGTGCTCGACTTGCCGCGCTACGGCTGCCTCAACATCCATGCCTCGCTACTGCCTCGCTGGCGCGGCGCCGCACCGATCCACCGGGCCATCGAAGCCGGCGACGCGGAAACCGGCATCACCATCATGCAGATGGATGCCGGCCTCGACACCGGCCCGATGCTACTCAAGCGCAGCACGGCCATCGAGTCCGACGACACCACGGGCAGCCTGCACGACCGCCTGGCCGGTCTCGGCGCCGAGCTGATCGTCGATGCCCTGCGGGCCCTGCCCGATGGCCTTACGGCCACGCCGCAACCGGCCGACGGGGTCACCTACGCGGCCAAGATCGGCAAGGCCGAGGCCACCGTGGACTGGACCCGCCCGGCCACCGAGATCGAACGCGCCATCCGCGCCTTCAACCCCTTCCCCGGCGCGCTGGGCACCTACCAGGGCACACCGATCAAGCTGTGGCGCGCCCGTGCCATCGACGCCAGCGGCGCCCCCGGCGAAGTACTGCTGGCCGAAGGCGCCGGTGTGATCGTCGCCTGCGGGGAGGGCGCGCTGTGCATCACCGAACTGCAGAAACCCGGTGGCAAGCGCTTGGCAGCGGCCGACTTCGTGCGCGGCACGGCTATTACAGTAAGCAGCCGCTTCGACTAAACAGCGCTGCAGCAACCTCCCCAAAGGCCCGCGTCCAACGCGGGCCTTTTTCATTCAGCATGCCGCTCCCGCTTACAGGTTTTTACGCAAGCATTTAAAAATTCTTGAATTTTTGGTGTGCAGCCCCATCTAACCAGCGTTTCCCAATCAATCCCGAAAGGACGGTTACACCCAATGCTCGGCAACTGGCTCAAGACATCCATCCTGATGGCAGCCATCATCGCGCTGTTCGGCGTGATCGGCGGCCTCATCGGCGGCAAGTCGGGGATGGTGCTCGCGCTGGTCTTCGGCGGCGCAATGAACCTGTTCTCCTACTGGTTCTCCGACAAGATGGTCCTGCGCATGTACAACGCACAGGAAGTGGACGAAACCAGCTCCCCCTACCTCTACGGCATGGTCCGCGAACTGGCCGGCCGCGCCCAGCTGCCGATGCCGCGCGTCTACATCATCCACGAGGACCAGCCGAACGCCTTCGCCACCGGTCGCAACCCCGAGCACGCCGCGGTAGCGGCCACCACCGGCATCCTGCAGATGCTCAGCCAGCGTGAACTGCGCGGCGTGATGGCCCACGAGCTGACCCACGTGAAGCACCGGGACATCCTGATTTCGACGATCTCGGCCACAATGGCCGGGGCGATCTCGGCGCTGGCCAACTTCGCAATGTTCTTCAGTGGCCGAGACTCTGAAGGCCGCCCGGCCAACCCGCTCGCCTCCATCGCGGTGGCCCTTCTCGCCCCACTGGCAGCCAGCGTGATCCAGATGGCGATCTCCCGCGCCCGCGAGTTCGAGGCCGACCGTGGCGGCGCAGAAATCTCGGGCGACCCGCACGCCCTGGCCGACGCGCTGATGAAGATCGACGCCTTCGCCCGCGGCATCCCGATGCCGACTGCCGAGGCCCACCCGGAAACCGGCCAGATGATGATCATGAACCCCCTGTCGGGCCGCGGCCTTGCCGGGCTGTTCAGCACCCACCCGGCCACCGAGGAACGGGTTTCCCGCCTGCGAGCGATGGCCGGCCGCCGCTGAGGCTTCCTCTCAATGCCTCGCGGATGTCATCGAGATCGGCCTCTCCACGATCATTGCGGTATTACCGGAATCCGCGTGGCCGTGGCAATGACGGCGCGTTGATCAGGGCCACGGTTGCGATGCCGGCCGTCCACCATGGCAAAGCCGGCTTCGAAACAATCCATCCACTGGCAGGGCGCGCTTTTCAACGGCATGCTCATGAGTGCCCCGACGTAGCCCCCTCAAGGGCGCGGCGGACTGCACCGACCAACGGCGGCAACACCTGTCCCAGCGTCACCAACTGGTCTGCCAGCGCATCCACATTGCCGCTGCGCACGGTCCGAGAGATTCTGTCGGCCAGCGCGAAGACATCCACTGCGCCCACGTTACCCGCAGCCCCCTTCAAGGTATGGGATAGGTGTGCGATGGCCGCCAGATCACCAGCAGCCAGACAAGCATTGAGGCGATCGGCCGCATCACCATGGTTGCTGGCGAAGATGCCAAGCAGCCGTCCATAGGTTGGCCACTTGCCACGCACCAGCCTCACTCCCCTCTCTGCGTCGAGTCCGGCAATACCTTGCAGGCGAGTGGCCCACGCATCGGACGTAGCGTCGGAAACAGGGGGCAGCACGGGCTCAGGCAAGGTATCCGCACCTCCCTGCACCAACCATTTGAGCAGCACGCGACGCAGGTCTTCCGGCTCCACTGGCTTGGCCAGGAAATCGTTCATACCCGCCATCCGGCACGCATCCTGGTCTTCCTCAAAGGCGTTGGCGGTCATGGCGACGATAGGCAAAGCGTCCTGGTCAGGCAGGGCACGGATGGTACGGGTGGCCTCCAACCCATCCATAACCGGCATCTGCATGTCCATCAGCACCAGATCGTAATCGCCGCTTTGCACGCACGCCACGGCCTGCTGACCGTTTTCGGCGCACTCCACGACCAGCCCCAGATCGTCCAGCATGTCCACCGCCACTTCCTGGTTGAGCTGATTGTCCTCGACCAGCAGGACTCTCCGCCCCTGCAGCGCAGGCACATCTTCGGCTAGCAGATCAGTCCGTGCATCACCGCCCACGACGGGCAGACTGATCCCCGGCCGGGTTTGCAGGCGTGCAGTAAACCAGAAAGAGCTTCCCTGCCCCAGGCGACTTTCCACCCCGGCTTCGCCTCCCATCAAGGCCGCCAGATGGCGGGTCAGAGCCAAGCCAAGACCAGTGCCTCCGTACTTGCGGGTAGTCGATGCATCGGCCTGCTCGAAAGACTGGAAGAGGCGTGACAACTGGTCGGGCGCAATGCCGATACCGCTGTCACTCACCTCGAAGCGGACCAGCATGTCCTGTTCCCCCTCCTCCAGAATTCTGGCCGTGAGACTGACCCCACCCCGCTCGGTAAACTTCACCGCGTTGCCGAGATAGTTGAGCAATGCCTGGCGCAAGCGAGTCACATCACCCCGCAGCACCGGCGGCAGGCCGTCCGTATCGGAATGAAAACTCAGATGCTTGGCGGCGAGGCGTTCGTGGATCAGGGAATGAGCCTGATTGAACAGGGCTTCCGGAGAGAAGTCGATGGACTCAAGCAACAGCTTGCCGGCCTCGATCTTCGAGATGTCGAGAATGTCGTTGATGATCGACAGCAGATGTGCCCCCGCATGACGGATCTTGTTCAGACGGTCGCGCTGGGGCGCATCGAGGGGGCTGCGCTCCAGCAGGCGGGCCAAGCCGAGGATGGCATTCATCGGCGTGCGGATCTCGTGGCTCATGTTGGCCAGGAATGCGCTCTTCGCCTGACTGGCGGACTCGGCGCGCCGACGGGCCTCGGCCAGCTGCTCGGTGCGCTCGGCCACCAGATCCTCAAGATGGTGGTGATAGACGGCCAGTTGGGCATCCCGCTCGCGCAGCTCGGTGATATCGAAAAAGGTCGTCATGAAGAAATCGCCCACGTCCGACCCCGACACCAACAAGGTCCGCTGCTCGCCGGATTTGCAGGTGACGCGGAATTCCCGTGGCTCGACAGGACGTCCTGCTGCACGAGCCTGACTGACGGCAGCCTGCCAAGAACTCCGCCCCCAAGCCCGATAATCCGGATCGGGATAGGCCAGCTGCCACCAGCACTCCGCATCGGGAATTTCCCGGCGGCTGTAACCGAAGCTCTCCACGAAGCGGCGATTGATATCGATGATCCGCCCCTCGCGATTGACAAGGCTGAGCGGCAAAGGCGCCACTTCAAACAACTGACGGAAACGTGCCTCGCTCTCCCGCAAGGCGGACTCTTCCCGGTGGCGGGCAACAGCAATTGCCGCCAGGTCGGTCGCCAGGGCCACCTGCTGAAGATGACGTTCGGCCGGCCCCAACGTGCTGTCCGGGTACAGCGCAAAAGTCCCAAGCACCACGCCCTCACGACTGAAAATCGGTGTCAACCAGCACGCCACCAGACCATATTCAGCGGCCAGCTCGCGATAATCCTTCCAGAGGGGGGCGGTGGCGATGTCCCTGACTATCACCGGACTGCGCCGCCACGCCGCGGTCCCGCAGGAGCCCACGGCCTCTCCGATGGGCACACCATCCACGGCGCGGTTGTAACCATCGGGTAGATTGGGCGCAGCGCCATGGCGTAAGTGGACGCCATTCGCGTCGAGCAAGAGGATCGACACCCTCACGTCAGGCAGTTGTGCCTCCACACCGAGAGCCAGGGTTTCCAGCGTATTGCGCAGCGCAGCGCCGGACGCCACCATTTCCAGAATATGGCGCTGGGTCTCCAGGTAGATCTCGCCCTGCTTGCGGACTGTCACATCGGTCCACGAGCCGACGATTTCCTCTCCATCCTCTGCATCACTGCCGGCCATACGCAACTCGTCGCGCACCCAGAAATAGCGCCCGTCCCGATGGGCAAAGCGGTACTCGAGGCCCAGTTGCCCACCAACCCGAAGACTACGCCAGGCAGCCTTCGCAGCCTCGCGGTCATCGGGATGCAGCCCGGCCTGCCACCAGCCCGGCTCCAGCACTTCCTCCGGCATGTAGCCGAAGATACGCTGAATGTTGTCGCCGACCATCGCCGACACCCAGCGCCCAGCCTCCCGCCGCATCGCATAAAGGATGGTTGGACTGGCCTCCACCAAATGGCGCAACTGGCGCTCAGCGGCCACCTGGCGACGCTGAGCCTCCTCGCCTGCCGCCCGGTCGCGCAGAGCGCGGATGCCGAAGGCCAGATCGCCCCCGAGGTCGGATAGCAGACGCATTTCCTCTTCAACAAAAGCATCGGCCTCGCTTGAATAGACGCTGAGGACACCAAAGCAATGTCCATCGGCATCCAGCAAGGGAAGCGCGCAGGAAGATGCGTAGCCGTTGCGTACCGCCGCCTCCCGCCAACGTTCGAAGCGTGGATCGCTCAGGATGTCGCGACACACCTGCGGGAGTCTGTTGCGAACTGCCGTACCGGTGGGCCCTGCACCGTCCTCGCCATCGCACCATGAAACGAAGACCGAGTCGAAATAACCTTCGATACAGCCGAACTGGGCCACCGGCCGTACCTGCCGGCGTACATCGTGTTCCGGATGGCCGACCCAGACCATTCGGTAACCACCGAACTCCACCATCAAACGGCAGACATCCTGCAACAGCGCATGCTCATCGATAGCCCGCGCGACAGCCTGATTGCATTCGCTGACCATCAGCAAGGCCCGGTTGGCCCGCCGCAAGCCGGCTTCGACTCGCTTGCCCGCTGTGATGTCGCGGGCAACCCCAAGCACACCGATCAGCCGCCCATCTTGGTCGTACATAGGCGTCTTGATGGTCTCCAGTGTCTCCTGGTGACCGTCTGACGCAAAGGTAACAGTCTCTTCGTTACGTACAGGCTCCGTCGCCGCCATGGCCGCCTGATCGTTCCGGCGAAAGACCTCGGCCAACTCCTGTGGCACAAAATCGTGGTCCCTGCGCCCAATGATGTCTGCCTCTCTAGCGCCGAAAAACAGCTCAAAGCGCGAATTGCAGGCCAGATACACGCCCTCCGGATCCTTCAGCCAGACGAGGTCCGGCAGGGTACGCACAAGGGCCTCGAGCAAGGGGCCCGGACGCCCCCTGTCCGCTGGCGTCGGAGAGTCTGCGGGAACAGTTTGGGAACTCGATGTCTCCGGCTGCAGGCACATGATGAAACAGGACCCTCTACGGTCGCGGGTTAAAGCCGGCCCAGCGCGGCTGCCAAACAGCGAGGACGGCACAGGACAAACGAGATCAGGACGCTGACATTAACATGAAGCATTGCCACAGATCTGTGCATCTGGCCTGACTCAACCCGCTTTCCCATGGCTCCAGGCCAACAGCCCGCCCGGGATGTCATGCAGAGGCAGCACGCTCCCGGCGGCACCACGCAGGATGGCTTCCTTCGGCATGCCGAAAACGACACAGGTTTCTTCGGCCTCGGCGATCGTCGCCGCCCCCGCATCCCGCATCTCCTTCAGACCGAGGGCACCGTCATCACCCATGCCGGTCATGATGATCCCCAACGCGTTACCGCCGGCGACCCGAGCCACCGAACGGAAAAGCACGTCCACGGACGGCTTGTGCCGATTGATCAACGGGCCATCCATGACGCCGACGAAATAGCCATTGCCATCCCGCGCCACCTGCAGGTGGCGCCCACCCGGTGCGATCAGCGCCAGCCCGGATTCGATGCGGTCGCCATGGCGTGCCTCGCGCACCTGAATGCGGCACAAGCCGTTGAGGCGGCGGGCGAACATCTCGGTGAAACCGGCCGGCATATGCTGCACCACCACGATACCCGGCACCTCCTCGGGCAGCGCTGTCAGCACGGCCTCCAGCGCCAACGTTCCACCAGTGGACGTACCGATGGCCACAATGCGCGTCCGGTCACCGCCGGACGCCAGACGCGGCCCACGCGGCAGATCGCCGAGGGTCAGCTTCGGGCGTGGCGCCACCTCCGCCGCCGGCGTGATCCTGGCCTTGGCCTTGGCCGGATGCAGGCGGGCACTTGCCGCCGCACGGACGGCAGCCACCAGGCTATCGCTCTCGTCCTGCAGAAACTGCTTGAGGCCGACCTTGGGCTTGGTCACCAAGCCGACCGCTCCGGCAGAGAGCGCCTCGAAACTGGCCTTGGCGCCGCTCTCCACCAGCGTCGAGCAGATCACCACCGGCGTCGGCCGCTCGGCCATCAGCTTGCGCAGAAAGGTCAGGCCGTCCATGCGCGGCATCTCGATGTCGAGGACGACCACGTCGGGCCATTCCTTGCGCATCTTATCGATGGCGAACAGGGGGTCGACCGCGGTGGCTAGTACGGTCATGTCGGGCTGGGCATTGATCGCCTCGCTGGCGACCTGGCGCACGATCGCCGAATCGTCGACGATCATCACGCGAATCGGGCGGGATCTCATGGGCTCACCTCGTCGATGGGACGATGGGCCAGCCACACATGACCGGTCCACAGGTCGAAGATTAGCTTGCGGTGCCCCGTCCCCCCGCAATGGGTGACGTTCGGGCGATAGCCATGCTTTACCAGTAGCGCATCCGCCGCGTCCACATTGCGACGGGCGATGTCCATGACCGCAGGTCGAGCGGCATCGTGGTTCAACATGTTGCCGCCGCCGAAGACCTTCACTTGGTAATCCACCGGCCGACTGCCCGCCTTCATCACTTCGTGGTCGAAGAGAGCCAGCGCCTCGTCCGCGTAGCGCCCATCCAGCGCTTTCCCGTCGGTCCACCCACGACTCGGCAGCATGTAATGGCACATGCCGCCGATCAGGCGCAGCGGATGCCACAGGGTGATGGACACGCAGGAACCGAGCAGCGTCGAGATACGCGTGCGGCCACCACCGAAGAAGAATCCACCGGGCTGCAGGAAGACCTCCCGGATATCGTCACCGCACTCGATCATGGCTTGCGATAGATCGTCGCCTTCACCAGGTCCAGCCCCTGCTGGATGCCGTTGAGCGTCTCGGAATGGCCGATGAACAGATAGCCCCCCAACTTGAGGCGCGGCAACAGGTTGGCAACGACTTTACGCTTGGTGTCCATGTCGAAATAAATCATCACGTTACGCAGGAAGATCACATCGAACTCGCCGATGTCGGCCGGCACCGGCAGGGTCAGGTTGACCTGCCGGAAGTGCGTGTGACGTTTGAGCTCGGGGGTGATCAGAAAGGTCCCGCTCTGGCTGCGCACGCCTTTCAGGCAGTAGCGGGTCAGGAACTCGGGCGGGATGCCCTCGTTCCGGTCGAGCGGATAATGCGCAGCGGCGGCCTTGGCCAGCACCTGGGTGCTGATGTCCGAGCCCACCACCTCCCACGGGGACTGCGGCAGCGAATCGGCCAGCAGCATCGCCAACGTATACACCTCCTCGCCGGTGGAGCAGGCGGCGCTCCATACGCGAAAGGTCCCGGCGGGACGACGGGCGCGGATCACCTCGTTCTTCAGGAAGGCGAAGTGGCCCGGCTCGCGGAAGAAATAGGTTTCGTTGGTGGTCAGCAGATCCACCATGACCTGCAGTTCCTCCGGATGCTGGCCGGAGCTGAGCAGCCGGTAATACTGGGAAAAGGTGTCGAAGTTGTGGTGCTTCAGGCGCTTGGACAAGCGGCCAACCAGCAGCACCTTCTTCGCATCGGAAAGGCTGATGCCAGCGATCTTGTAGATCAGCCGCTGAAACAGCGCAAATTCCTCGTTGGTGATGGCGGAACCCATGGGGCTCCCGACAGGGGTGCGAACCCGCTCCATGGCGATCCTCAAAACAGTTCGACGTTGTTATCCGGCTCGGCGGGCTTGTTCAATGTGGCTGCATAAGCCTGTTCTTCCCGAGCGATCACCTCGGCGGTCGCGTGGGACGTGACGATGCGCTTGCACCAGGCATCCCCGTTACTTGGCAGGAACAGCAGTTTGCGCGACCAAGGGCCGAGAAAATCCGATGCCAGCAGCGGAATGCCTTCCCGCTTTAACCAGTCCCGCGCAAAGCGCGCGTTGCGCTGACCGATGGCCAAGGACTGACCAGAGGTTTCGATGATGGTACCACCGCCGAAAGCCTTGGCCTGCAGGCGTGCCTTGCGGGCCCCCTGGACCAGCAGCGCGTTGAGCAGAGCTTCCATCGCATAGTCCCCCGCCAGCAGCGCATCCACCTCGCCATGGGCGCTACGCTGCAGGTTGGGCAACATGAAGTGGTTGATGCCGCCGATACGCGTTTGCGGATCGAACAGGCAGACCGCCACACAGGACCCTAACAGAGTCGCCAGCGGCCGCTCCCGCTCTACCGCCCAGGCACCGGGCGCCACATTGCGCGCCAGGCGCTCGATCTCCCGCGCCGGTAGGCTGGCGTAATCCATCGTCCTCACCCCGCAGCGCTCAAGCCGACGGCGTACTTCCCCCCACCAGGTCGGCCGCGCCACCATCCGAAGTGACACGGGCCAGCGTGGCGATCTCATCGACCGAGAGGACTTTCTCAACCTCCAGGATGATGACGAACTTGCCATTCACCTTGCCCATCCCCTTGATGAAGTCGGCGCGGATCTTGGCTCCAAAGGACGGCGGCGGCTCGATCTCCGAGGCCGGGATCTCCAGTACCTCGGATACCGCATCGACCACCACGCCAACGTCCTGGCGCTCATCGTTCTCGGTCAGTTCGATGATGACGATGCAGGTCCGTCGCGACACCTCGGAGCGCTTGCCGCCGAAGCGGCTGGCCAGGTCGATCACCGGCACCACCGCGCCGCGCAGGTTGATGACCCCGCGGATGAAGGGCGGCACCATCGGGATCTCGGTGACCGTACCGTATTCGATGATCTCCTTGATATTGAGGATGCCGACGGCAAACATCTCGCCGCCGAGCAGGAAGGTCAGGTACTGGGCCGGACTGGTTTCGACCACCGCCGGGGCCTTGGCCCCGGCGACGGCCGCCGGCGTGGGCAGCGTGGTCATGCTCTAGCTCCTTTCGCCGTTCAGAACTTCTCGAAGTCGCCTTCGTTGAACGCGAAGCCCGCTACCTTGGCCGGCGTCCGGGCCTTGCTGACGGTGGCACGCCCCAAAGCTGCCGACGGTGCCGCGGCCAGAATCCGGCCCATATTGCGCTCATCGATCGTGAAGAACTGCATCAGCTGCTGCAGTTGCTCGGCCTGGCCACCCAGTTCTTCCGCAGTGGCGGCCAGTTCTTCGGACGCCGACGCATTCTGCTGCGTAGCCTGATTGAGCTGGTTCATCGCGTTGTTGATCTGGGCGACACCGGACGATTGCTCCTGGGACGCGGAGGCGATCTCCTGCACCAGATCGGACGTCTTACGGATAGACGGCACGATCTCATCAAGCAGTTGACCGGCACGCTCGGCCAGGCCGACGGAATCACCCGCCAGCCCACCGATTTCCTGCGCCGCGACCTGCGAACGCTCGGCCAGCTTGCGCACCTCCGCTGCCACGACGGCGAAACCCTTGCCGTGCTCACCGGCACGCGCCGCCTCGATAGCAGCGTTGAGAGCCAGCAGGTTGGTCTGGTAGGCGATGTCGTCGATGATGCCTATCTTCTGGGCAATCTTCTTCATCGCATCGACGGTGTTCTTCACTGCATCGCCGCCCTCGGTGGCTTCCACTGCAGTCTTCGAGGCCAGGTTGTCGGTGACCTTGGCGTTATCGGCGTTCTGTTTGATCGAGGCCGACATCTGCTCGACGGACGCGGACGACTCTTCCACGCTGGCAGCCTGTTCGGACGACGACTGGGACAGGGACTGGGCAGTTGCCGAGACCTGGCCGGACGCGTTGGTCAGCGCATCGGCGGCAGTACGCACCTGGGTGATGGTGTCGGAGAGCTTGCTGACGGTGTTGTTCACCGCCTCCTTGAGCGCCTTGAAATCGCCCTGGTAGTCATGCGCGATATTCTGGGTCAGATCGCCCTGCTCGATCGCGCTCATGATGCGGCGCACTTCGTTGATCGGCCCGACGATGGCATCCAGCGTGCCATTCACGCCATCCACGATCTTGCGGAAATCACCCTGGTGCTGACCGGCTTCCGCACGGGTTTCCAGGCGTCCGGCAATCGCAGCCGCAGACAACGTGTTGGCGTCGGCCACCAGCTTGTTCACCGCCTCGATGCAGGTGTTCAGGTTGTTCTTGATGGTGTTGAAGTCGCCGTTATAGCTGTCGGTGATTTTCGGCGGGATGTCGCCCTTGGAGATGCGATCCACGTAGTTGGCGGCCACGTTCAGCGGCCCGATCACCGCATCGAGGGTGTTGTTGACGCCTTCCACGATCCTGCGGAAATCCCCCTGATGCTGGCTCGCATCCGCACGAGTGGCCAGACGGCCCTCCACTGCAGCCTTGGACAGCACGCCCGCATCGGCCACCAGCTTGTTCACCGCCTCGATGCAGGTGTTCAGGTTGTTCTTGATGGTGTTGAAGTCGCCGTTGTAGTTGTCGGTGATCTTCGGCGGGATGTCGCCCTTGGAGATGCGATCCACATAGTTGGCGGCCACGTTCAGCGGCCCGATCACCGCGTCAAGGGTATTGTTGACGCCTTCCACGATCCTGCGGAAATCACCCTGGTGCTGGCTCGCATCCGCACGGGTGGCCAGACGGCCCTCCACCGCGGCCTTGGACAGCACGCCCGCATCGGCCACCAGCTTGTTCACCGCCTCGATGCAGGTGTTCAGGTTGTTCTTGATGGTGTTGAAGTCGCCGTTGTAGTTATCGGTGATCTTCGCCGGGATGTCGCCCTTGGAGATGCGATCCACGTAGTTGGCGGCCACGTTCAGCGGCCCGATCACCGCGTCGAGGGTGTTGTTGACGCCTTCCACGATCTTGCGGAAATCACCCTGGTGCTGGCTCGCATCCGCACGAGTAGCCAGACGGCCTTCCACCGCGGCCTTGGACAGCATCGAAGCGTCGGAAGCCATGGCCTGGACCGATTGCTGGATTGCCCCGACCGCCTGAACCACCTGACCGACCTCATCCTTTGCATCGCTCTTCAGCGTGAAGTTGAAATCGCCGACCGCCATCTTCTTGGCGGCATCCACCACTTGGCCAACCGGGCGGGTAATGCTTCGGGTCAGCCACAGCGCAACACCTGCAGCCAGCAGGACCGCAATCAGCGCAAGCGTTATCACCAGTGTCCGTGACGACTGGGCCAGATCCACCGCGTGCTGGCCAGACTTCTTGGCAGCCTCGATCTGGAAACCACCGAAATCGGACAAGGCGCTGATGTAGGCTTCAGCGGCATCCTTATACTCGCCGAACAACATCTGAACAGCCTTTTCCTGGTTGTACTGGGGCGACGAAGTATCCGCAAGCTGCAGTGTTCGATCCGTTATCGGATTGTAGCGGGCACGCGTCTCCGCCACCTTGGCCAACAATGCCTTGCCCTTTTCGCTGCTAACCAAGGGCGTGAGCTGTTCGATGATCTCGCCGTTGCGTTGACGCAGTTTGACGATGGCCTCGAGGTTCTGCTTTTCAAGACTCTTGTCCGTCGTGAGGATCATGTTCCGGACGGAACGACCAACGAGCTGCAGGTTGTACTTCAGTTCGTCGGCCAGCACGATCTTGGGCAAGCGACCTTCTGCCAGATCGTCGATCCCGTCATTGAGTTCGTTGATACGCGTGATCGACACGATCGAAATCGCCACCAGCATCAGCAGGACGACGGCAAAGCCGATCCCCAGACGAACACCTATTTTTAGGTTATTGAACATGATGAATCTCCGGGTAGGACAGCAAGGTCAGGCGCTACGTTGCTCGGGGCGGGCCAGCAGACGCTGCTCGGCCTGCCCCGAAATCTTGATGAGGGCAGAAATATCGAGGATCAGGGCCACCTCACCGCTGCCGAGGATGGTCAACCCACCGATGCCCTGCAGGTGACGGAAGATCGCGCCAAGAGGCTTGATGACGGCCTGCAGTTCGCCGGCCAGGCGGTCCACCACGATACCGGCGCGCTGGCCGGCGTACTGGACTACCACCACGCTCTCCCGGGCCGGGCGCTCGCCGGGCAGGCCGAAGCTCTCCCGCAGGCACACCGATGGCAAAACCTGGCCACGCAGGTTGAAATAGTTGCGCTCATGCTCTGCCTCGGGCCGCTCGACGCACTCAACCACCGCATCGAGGGGAATCACGTAGGAACGGTTGGCCGATACCACCAGGAAACCGTCGATGATCGCCAGCGTTAACGGCAAGCGCAGGGCCAGACGCGTACCCTGGCCCGGCTGGCTGCTGACGTTGATGGTGCCGCGCAAGGCCAGCAGGTTACGGCGCACCACGTCCATCCCGACGCCACGCCCGGACAGGTTGGTGACCTGGTCGGCGGTAGATAGACCAGGGGCAAAGATCAGGTCATAGACCTCCCGGTCCGACAGGTGGGCATCCGGCTCCACCAGACCCCGTTCGACAGCCTTGGCCAGGATCTTGTCACGGTTGAGGCCGGCACCATCGTCGGCCACCTCGATGACGATGTTGCCCGCATCGTGATAGGCGTTGAGCAGCAGCGTGCCACGCGGACTCTTGCCGGCGGCCTCGCGCACGGCCGGCGCCTCGATGCCGTGGTCGAGGGAATTGCGCACCAGGTGCATCAGCGGATCGCCAATCTTCTCGACAATGGACTTGTCGAGCTCGGTCTCGCCACCGGAAATCAGCAGCTCCACGTCCTTGCCCAGATCCTTGCAGGCATCGCGCACGAGACGGTGGAAGCGGTTGAAGGTTTCGCCGATCTGCACGGTGCGCAGCTGCAGCGACGCATCGCGGATCTCCTCCACCAGCCTCGTAAGCAACGACGAGGACTCGATCAGCTCCCCATCGCTGCGCTTGTGGGCCAGCAGGCTGGTCGCCGCGCCGGCGATCACCAGTTCGCCGACCAGGTTGATCAGGTGATCGAGCTTGTCGGCCGGCACGCGGATCAGCTTGGCATCCTGGGCTTTCTTCTCGCTGACCTGGGTCTGCTTGGCCACCGCTGCGGCAACGACCTCAGGCTGCACGACCTGCTGGGCAACCAGAATCTCGCCGATCGGCTTGTCATGGCGTTCGGCCGTCGGCGCCTCGCCGTCGTCCATGGCTTGGGCACGCAAGCCCTCGCTCAGCTCGTCGGCGGTCAGCGCCCCGATGCGCACCAGGATTTCCCCCAGGCGCAGGGTGTCTTCCGGCAGGCTCTCGATCAGCTCGACGTAATCGTTCACCTTGCTGTTTGGCGGCAGGATGGACAACTGGCACTCGTCGCGCACGAAGGCAAAGACATCCTCGATGGTCTGCTTGTCGGCGGCGGACTCCAGCGCTATCTCGAAGCCCAGGTAGCACAGCTCCGGGTCCATCTCGGCGGCGGCCGGCATCCTATCGGCTAGAGTTTCCATGTGACGGATGTTGCCGACCGTCTCAAGGAAGCGAAGGAAATTCTCCGGGTCCATGCCCTGACGCAGCACGTCGGAGCCGAAGCGCACCGAAATGTGCCAGCAGTTGTGGCTGGTCTGCGGAGAGGGAATGCGCTGCACGCCGGGTTCCTCAGCCCTGGGTGTCGCCTGCACCTCCCCCCCCGGCCCAAAGGCCCGCAGACGCGCCAGCAGGCTGGCCGTCTGGGCCTCGATGTCGGCGGCGCTCACCTGCTCCATGCCGGCCTCGCTGGCGACCAGCACGCGCAAGTGGTCGGTACACGCCAGCATCAGCGCGGCCAGATCCGTGGTGACGGCAATCTCGTGGTTACGCAGGCGGTCAAGCACGTTCTCGACCACATGGGCGAAAGACTCTACGGCAGCGGCCTCGACCATTCCGGCCGCCCCCTTGATGGTATGGGCCGCCCGGAAGATGCCGTTGAGGGTGGTCTCGTCGTCGGGACGGGCTTCCAGTTCGAGCAGCAGGGATTCGAGCGCATCCAGCTGCTCCCCACTTTCCTGCAGAAAAACTTGCTTGAGTTCGTCCATGGTGAGCGCTGAAGTCATTCTGCGGGTACGACCAGCGGGTCGCCAAACCAGGCCGCGAGGTTGTAGAACTCGATCAGGGACTGCACCGCCGGACTATGGGCGACGATCGCCAGCGTCTTGCCGGCGGCACTGGCTTCCCGCTTGACCAGCATCAGCAGTTGGCAGCCGGCCGAATCCATGCGCTCAACGCCGGACAGGTCCAGCTCGATGCGCTCGGCCCCGCCCAGCAGGCCAAGCAGGCCTGGTTTCAGCTCGGCGACGCGATAGATCGTGAAATCCTCGGCAAAAGCCTGACGAATGACACTCATGCTGCCCTCTGACGGTTAAAACAGTTCGACGGCAGGTCCATCACCTGCCGAGGCCGACGCAGAACGAGACAGAGAGATACCTCTGCGCCGGGCATGCTCCTCACGCTCACGCTCCATCACATAGCTCTCGAAGAGGCGGTCGATCTGCTCGGTCATTGCCGGGATGTCGCTGATGGCGGCGGTGCCGTTCAGGCAGGCGGACAGTTTCAAGACGTGCTCGTCGAGACGCTCCAGCGCCTCGATCACGTGGCCGACCTGCTGGCGGGTGACATCCTGAAACTGCACGCTGGCCATGGTTTCCATGAACATCTCGGCGAGCCGATGGCTCGATTCGCGGAACACACTGAGAATCCGGTTCTCGTGATCGAGCAGTTGCGTATAGCTGGCGCTGACCTCATGGAATTGATCGGCCACCGTGCGCAGCGCATCTTCTTCGGCATTCGAAATGCTCTGGTCCAGTTGGGCGCTGAATTTGGACTGGATGGTATGCACGACCCGCTCGATGCCTTCGCTGATCTTCAGCACGGCCTGATCGGTCTGCCCGGCCAGCTTTCGCACCTCGTCCGCCACCACCGCGAAACCACGCCCGGCTTCGCCGGCCCGGGCCGCCTCGATGGCCGCATTGAGGGCCAGCAGATTGGTCTGGCCGGAAATATCACGGACCAAATTGACGAATTGAGCGAGGGACTTGGCCTCCTCTAGCGCCGCCATCACATGTTCCTGCTCTTCGCCAACGTTTTCGAGACGACGATGGATGTAGTCCTGCAATGCGGCGAGGGTTTGCTGGTTGCCAACCGCCCGCGTGTTGGCAGCCTCGACGATCTGGCTGGATTCCTGCGAGAAGGCCTGCACGACCTGATCGAGATCCTGCACGACGGCATCCACTGCCTGCAGACGCTCAACCATGCCCAATGCCGCCACCTCGGTCTGGTCGGTGACGGCATTGAGCTGCCCGACGAGAATGCCATTGAGATGAGGCACTTGGTCCAACGAACGGCTCACCTCGGTCGCCACTTCGCTCTTGTGCTCAAGCTCATCCTTGGTCTTGCCAAGCGCACGTTCCGCGCCATACAACGCATCCCGGTAACGCATGATCGACAGCATGCTGAGCGCCTCGAAGCTGAGGAGCACCGCCGCGATAGCGCCGATCGCATCCACAAGAGACTGACTCAGCCCCAACTCGTCGAGCAGGAGCCTGTGGTAGGCATCGTTGCCGAAATACACGACGACGAACACGCCCACCGCCGTCAGCAAGGACAACAGCAGGCGCCGGCGCCGGGATTTATCGCCGATGTCCGACATGGGCTTCAACGCAGGACGAGCTTGATCGTATTGAGCAGCGTGTCAGCCGTCGCCGGTTTGACGATCCAGCCCGACGCTCCTGCGGCCTTGGCCTCCGCACGTTTGCTCTGCTGGGACTCGGTAGTCAGGAACAGGATCGGCATGAAGCGCAGTTCAGGCCTCTGACGGACAAGCTTGATGAACTCGATGCCATTCATCCCGGGCATGTTGAGATCGGTGATCAACAGATCAGGCTTGGTCCCCGCCGCCAGCTTTTTCTGGCCGTCTTCGGCGCTGTTGGCGGTGACAACCTGGAAACCTGCCTTGGAGAGAATTCCGGAAATGGACAGCAGGACGGTGGCCGAATCATCGACCAACATGATTGTTTTCATCTTTTCTCCTCCCGGCAGGGAAAATCCGGGGTATCGGGACAGCAAGACTCATGGGGCAGCAGGGTGGAAACCCAAAGCGAAAAAGGCTTCCTGACACCCATATATTGCATCGTTCTACGGATGATGGGGCGCAAACTTTAGACTCCCCGGACAAATATCGACCAACTGTGAAACAGGACACAATCCACCTAGCAATACCTCACTGGAGATACGCGAAAGAGCGTTCCAAGGGCTTCAAGACTTCCTGTAAACCGTTGTAAATCCTTTGTTTTTCGGGCTTCCACAAGGTACTGAGGCTGTATTTTTGCGGCGCAAGGTCGTATCATGCGGCTCCCCCGTTTCACCATTCCCGGTTTCCCCATGCTTCATCCCACCCGTTTCGACGTCATCGTGGTCGGCGGCGGCCATGCCGGCACCGAGGCCGCTCTGGCAGCCGCGCGGGCCGGGTGCGCCACGCTGCTGCTCACCCACAACATCGAGACCCTCGGCCAGATGAGCTGCAACCCGTCTATCGGCGGGATCGGCAAGGGCCATCTAGTCAAGGAAGTGGACGCCCTCGGCGGCGCCATGGCGGCGGCCACCGACGAAGGCGGCATCCAGTTCCGCATCCTCAACGCCAGCAAGGGCCCGGCCGTGCGCGCCACCCGCGCCCAGGCCGACCGGGTGCTGTACAAGGCGGCCATCCGCAAGCGCCTGGAAAACCAGCCCAACCTGTGGCTGTTCCAGCAGGCCGTGGACGACCTCACCGTGGTCGGCGACCGGGTCACCGGCGTGGTCACCCAGATCGGCTTGCGCTTCGAGGCGCCCGCCGTGGTGCTAACCGCCGGCACCTTCCTCAACGGCCTGATCCACGTCGGCCTGCAGAACTACTCCGCCGGTCGCGCGGGTGACCCACCGGCGATCAGCCTCGGCCAGCGCCTGAAGGAACTCGCGCTGCCCCAGGGCCGCCTGAAAACCGGCACGCCGCCGCGCCTCGACGCGCGCAGCATCGACTTCTCGGTGATGGAGGTGCAGCCCGGTGACAATCCAGTGCCGGTGTTCAGCTTCCTCGGCGAGGCCAGCCAGCACCCGCGCCAGTTGCCGTGCTGGATCACCAACACCAACAGCCGCACCCACGACATCATCCGCGCCAACCTCGACCGCTCACCGATGTACTCCGGCGTGATCGAAGGGGTCGGCCCGCGCTACTGCCCGAGCATCGAGGACAAGATCCACCGTTTCGCGGACAAGGACAGCCACCACGTCTTCCTCGAACCGGAAGGCCTCGACACCCACGAGATCTACCCCAACGGGATCTCCACCAGCCTGCCCTTCGACGTGCAGCTGGACATCGTGCGCTCCATCAAGGGCCTTGAGAACTGCCATATCCTGCGCCCCGGCTACGCCATCGAGTACGACTACTTCGATCCGCGCAACCTCAAGTCCAGCCTGGAAACCAAGTCCATCGGCGGGTTGTTCTTCGCCGGCCAGATCAACGGCACCACCGGCTATGAAGAAGCCGCCGCCCAGGGCCTGCTGGCCGGCATCAACGCCGCACTGCAGGTGAAGGGCCAGGAGGCCTGGTGCCCGCGCCGCGACGAGGCCTACCTGGGCGTGCTGGTAGACGATCTGATCACCCGCGGTGTCTCCGAGCCCTACCGGATGTTCACCTCCCGCGCCGAATACCGCCTGTCCCTGCGCGAGGACAACGCCGACCTGCGCCTCACCGAAACCGGCCGCAAGCTGGGCCTGGTGGACGACGAACGCTGGGCCGCCTTCTGCGCCAAGCGTGAAACCATCGAGCGCGAGACCGCGCGCCTGCGCGCCACCTGGGCGACACCTGCCAAGGTACCGGCGGAGGCCGCCGAAGCGGTGCTCGGCAAGTCCATCGAGCGCGAGTATTCCTTCTTCGACCTGCTGCGCCGCCCCGGCGTCAGCTACGCGGCACTGATGACCCTGCCCGGCGCCCCTGAAGCACCGGAAACCGATCCTCAGGTCGTCGAACAACTGGAAATCGCCGCCAAGTACCAGGGCTACATCGACCGCCAGCTCGACGAGGTGGCGCGCCAGGCCGATGCCGAGGCCACCCGCCTGCCGCCGGATCTGGACTATTCCACCGTGCGCGGCCTGTCGAAGGAAGTCCAGGGCCGCCTCAACCAGCACAAGCCGGAAACCATCGGCCAGGCCAGCCGCATCCAGGGCGTCACGCCGGCGGCCATCAGCCTGCTGCTGGTATGGCTGAAACGCGGCGAACTGGCCCGCGGACGGGAGCAGAAATCAGCATGAGCAGCCGCACCCTCGAACAGGGCATCGCCGCCCTGGGCCTCGACCTGCCCACCGACGCCCCGCAAAAGCTGCTCGCCTTCGGCCAGCTGCTGATCAAATGGAACAAGGTCTACAACCTCACTGCCATTCGTGACGCAGCCCAGGTCGTCACCCACCACCTGCTCGACTCCCTGTCGGTGCTGCCGCAGCTGGATGGCATTTCCCGACTGGTAGACGTCGGCTCCGGCGGCGGCCTGCCCGGTGTCGTGCTGGCCATCTGCCGACCCGACCTGCAGGTGGATTCGGTCGAGACGGTGCAAAAGAAAAGCACCTTCCAGAACCAGGCGCGGATCGAGCTCAAGCTCAACAACTTCCGCGCCCACCACGCCCGCATCGAAAACTGGCAACCGGTCTATGCGCCGGATGCCCCCGACGGCATCATTTCGCGCGCCTTCGCCGATCTGGCCGACTTCGTGAACCTCACCGCCCACCTGGCCGGACCGCAGACACGCATCCTCGCCATGAAGGGCGTATACCCTGAAGACGAAATCGCCCGCATTCCGGAAGGCTTCGCCATGGAACGCAGCGCGAAACTCCAGGTGCCCGGCCTCGACGCCGAACGCCATCTCATCATTGTGAAACGGACTTGAGCATGGCCCGCATTTTCTGCATCGCCAACCAAAAGGGTGGGGTCGGCAAGACGACCACCTGCGTCAACCTCGCCGCCGGCCTGGCGGCCGCCAAGCAGCGCGTACTGCTGATCGACCTGGACCCCCAGGGCAACGCGACAATGGGTAGCGGCATCGACAAGCGCACCCTCGGCAAGTCGGTCTATCACCTGCTGGTAGGCCTGTGCACCGTCGCCGAGGCCCGCGTGCGCTCGGAAGCCGGCAAGTACGACGTGATCCCCGCCAACCGCGATCTGGCTGGCGCCGAAGTCGAGCTGGTCGGCCTCGAGCGACGCGAGAACCGCATGCGTGACGCGCTTGCGCTGCACGCCCAGGAATACGACTTCATCCTCGTGGACTGCCCGCCGTCCCTGTCGCTGCTGACCCTCAACGGCCTGTGCGCCGCCCACGGCGTCATCATCCCGATGCAGTGCGAGTACTACGCGCTGGAAGGCCTGTCCGACCTGGTCAACTCGATCAAGAAGGTGCACGCCAACCTGAACCGCGAACTGGGCATCATCGGCCTGCTGCGCGTCATGTTCGACCCCCGCGTCACGCTGCAGCAGCAGGTTTCCGCCCAGCTCGAATCGCACTTCGGCGACAAGGTCTTCAAGGCCGTCGTACCGCGCAACGTGCGCCTCGCCGAGGCCCCCAGCCATGGCGTGCCCGGCGTGGTGTTCGACCGCAGCGCCAAGGGCGCCCAGGCCTACCTGGCCTTCGCCAAAGAACTGATCCAGCGGGTCAAAACCCTCTAACCGACACCATGGCATCTCCGAAACTCAAAGGCCTCGGCCGCGGTCTCGACGCGCTCCTCGGCGGCAATGCCGAGCCGGAAAAGGCCGAGGGCGAACTGCAGATCCTCCCCGCCTCCGAACTGCAGCCCGGCAAGTGCCAGCCGCGCACGCGCATGGACCCGGGCTCCCTGGAAGAGCTGGCCGCCTCCATCAAGTCTCAGGGGGTCATGCAGCCCATCCTGGTACGCCAGATCGGTGGCGCCTTCGACGCCAAGCGCTACGAGATCATCGCCGGCGAACGGCGCTGGCGCGCCGCTCAGATCGCCGGCCTGTCCGCCGTGCCCTGCCTGGTGCGGGATATTCCGGACGAAGCCGCGCTGGCGATGTCCCTCATCGAGAACATCCAGCGGGAAGACCTCAACCCCCTCGAAGAGGCCGCCGGCATCCAGCGCCTCATCGACGAGTTCGGCATGACCCACCAGCAAGCCGCCGACGCCGTCGGGCGCTCCCGCCCGGCCGCCTCCAACCTGCTGCGCCTGCTGCAACTGGCCCCGCCTGTGCAGGAACTGCTGATGGCCGGTGATATCGACATGGGCCATGCGCGGGCGCTGCTGCCCCTCGATGGCGCTACGCAAATCGGCCTGGCCAACCTGATTGCCGCCAAGGGCCTGTCGGTACGCGACGTCGAGCGCTTGGTGAATCAAGCACTCAATCCCCACAACAAGCTGCCGCCCCCGCCACCTGACCGGGACATCCTGCGCCTGCAGGAAGACATCGCCGACCGCATCGGCGCAACGGTGAAGATCAAGGCCAACAAGAAAGGGGTTGGCGCAGTGACGATCGAGTTCGGCAGCCTGGACCAGCTCGATGGACTGCTCGAGAAGCTGAACCTGAAGTAAGCAAAAATGCTCGTGCGGGCGAGTTCACTCGCCCCTACGACTTGTCCTGCCCCAGCAACTGCTTGAGCAGAGAGCGCTTGACCTCCTGCCGTTTGGCCCCACCCGATTGTTCATGGGGGCCCGCCTTGCGCAGCAAGGCCGGAACGACAAGGGGATTCCGCGGCCCGCCCTTCCGAACACCGTCCGGATTACGGAACACCAGCTTCTGACGCGTACCGAGAGTCCGATTGGCCATCGCGCAGTCAGGGCTTGCGGCGATGGGCTGCGCCGACAGCGGCGAGCTCCTCCAGCGTGGCGGCTTCCGTCACACCGGAAATCTCGGCGAAACAAGTATCGAGCGGGCACTCACGGCCCGGCGGACAACCATGCTCCAAGGCACACTGAAGCTGGGTCTGGTCAGTCAAAACCATCTCATGGACGGCTTCGCAGCGACTGATGGGCGAATCGATGAAGCTCATGATATTCCTCCCGTCGATGCTTCCAGTGTAGCCCAGGCGTGTTAAATTTCCTTGCAAAGAGAAGGGTTTTACTCTCACCAGAGCACATCCACCATGCCTTACCAGCTCTGGGGCAATTTCTTGCACAGGATAATGCGTTGCTGCTCGATCTCGATGTAACCACCGGCAACCAGATCGCGGAGAATACGGTTCACCATCTCTCGCGAGGCGCCCACCATATTGGCGAGGTCCTGCTGGGTCAGGCGGCGGTCGATCAGCATCATGCCATCCCGCTCGACTGCCATCGTTTCGAAGAGCCGGGCGATCCGCCCGAACACATCGACGAGCGCAAGTGCCCGGACATTGTCAGTGAGCAGGCGGATCCGTGCCACCAGGTTACGTACCACCATCTGCATGCAGGTCGGATCAGACTCGATCAGACTCAGGAAGGCCGTGCGCGGGATCTGCAGTACTTCACTGCGCGTCACCGCAATGACGGATGCAGAACGTGGCGAATCGTCCAGCAGGGCGAGTTCACCAAAGTAATCCCCCGGATCGAGGAGGGAAAGGGTGACCTCCCGCCCATTGTTATCCGTGAGAAAGGCCTTGAGGGACCCGCTTTGCACAACAAACAGACTGCTGCCTTCATCCCCCTCGTTGACCACGATGGTGTTGGCTGCAAAGCTGCGTATGCGCGAACGCTCCTTCAGCGTCTTGACCTGTATGTCATTCAGGCCTGCAAACAGATCCACCCGCTCAAGATACATCACCGACTTTCCCCCATGACCGAACAGTTCTGACCCCTGTCCCGTGCCGTTCCCCGACAAACCCCTCACCGGGCTTCTTCTGACCACACTGCTCGTACTGGCAGTGGTTTTTTTCTCTCCAGCCCAGGAACTCGAGAACGGCACAGGCCTCGATTTGCTTTATGCGCTCCGTGGTCCTCGCCCGGCGCCTGAATCCGTTGCGATTATAACCCTCGATTCCCGCTCAGCCCGGGACCTCGGTCAGTCCCCCCGTCCCGAACGCTGGCCCCGCATCTTACATGCGCGCCTCGTCAATGGCCTGGCCGAGCGGGGCGCCAAAGCCATCGGTTTCGATGTGCTCTTCGAGAGGGAACGCGAACCCACCGACGATCAGGCCTTAGCCGCGGCCTTGCGCAAAGCGGGCAACGTAACGCTCATTGAAGGCGTCAGCCGCGAGTCCGTCACCGGCCCCCGCGGTGAAATCCTGGCCAGCATAGACCACATTACCCAGGCCCAGCCCCTGCTGCGCGATGCCGCCTGGGCCAACGGCCCCTTCATCATGCCGAAAACGCCGGACGGCGTCATCGAATTCTGGAGTGCCGTCCCCAGCGTCGGCGACCGACCTTCCCTCCCATTCCTGATGGCTCGGCGCATGGGTCATCACGACGCCCGGTCGGCGAATGCGCAGCGCCGCATTCTCAACCTCTATGGCCCGATCGGCAGCATTCGTACGATCCCCTATTCCACCGCCCTGGAACTGCTCACCGACCCATCTGCCGGGGACGCGGCATTCCGTGGCAAGGCGGTACTGATTGGCTTTTCCGAGTTCAACCAGTCGCGCCAGGCCGACATGTTCCGAACACCTTACAGCACACCGGACGGCCTCGACCTCAGCGGCGTCGAACTGTGCGCCACCGCGCTGGGCAATCTGCTCGAAGACTCCAGCCTGGAGCGCCCTCCCACAGGGGCCACGGCCGCTGGAGTACTCATCTGGGGACTGCTGCTCGCACTCCCGTGGCGCTTTGCCGGCACTCGGCGAGCCCTGGCGATCACGCTGGGCCTTGCCCTTGCTTGGCTCGTCGTCGCCTGGGCCTGCTTCACCTGGGCGTATCTATGGCTGCCCGTGATCCTGCCCGTCGTCATTGCCCCGCTGATTGCCTCGGCCGGGGGCATCACCCTGCAGATGCGCGCCGCCCGGCAACGGGAACGCCAACTCGTCAGGGCCCTCGACCGGGGGCTCAGCCACCAGGGCAATGCCAAGCTCGCAGCACTGCTGCAGGGCCACGATGGTGGCCGCACGGCCCACGGGGTCTGCCTATGCAGCGATATCGAATCCTATACCAGCCTGTCCGAGGGGCTTAGCCCGGAAGCTACCCGCAACATGCTGAACAGCTATTTCGCGATATTCATCCCGCTCATCGAAGCCCATGGCGGGCATGTCATGGACATCGTCGGCGACTCCGCCATGTGCCTCTGGCTGGCCGACGACTCCGCCGCGGACGCCTGCAGCCGGGCCCGGGCCGCTGCTCTGGCCCTACATCTGCACATGAATGAGAGCAGAGCGCCAGGGACACTGAAAACACGCTTCGGCCTCCACTATGGCCCGGTTTTTCTCGGCGAAGTCGGAAGCGATCAACATCGGGAATTGCGAGTGGTCGGCGACATCGTCAATACTTCCAGCCGCATCCAGGGCGGCAACAAGCCACTCGGGACGCGCATCCTGGCATCTGCGGCCGTCGTATCCCACGGCCGTGACGGCGCGGAACAAGGTTATGCCCGCGCCCTCGGGGCTTTCGCCCTGATCGGCAAACGGGCGCCACTGGAACTCCATGAAATCCTTCCCGCACCACTCTCTCCGGACTTGGGAAATGCCTTCGAAACGGCGCGCAATGCTTACATCAGCGACGCACCGGAGGCCGCAGTTCCCCACCTGCAACGTCTGCTGGAGCAATTGCCAAACGATGGTCCGGCTCGCTTCTACCTGCAGCGCTGTCATGACCGCCTGGCTGGCTCACCAGTTCCTGACCGCGACGGGCATATCGTCATGACCAGCAAATAGGCCGACATCGAAAGCCATGTAACAGATCGATACAGTTAGCATTTTTTCTCAACAAGACAATGACTTAAAGACCGATCAAATGCGCATTTCGCGGCGATTTACAGTTAGTATTGCGTCTGAAACATCTAGTCAAATGCTTCATAAATTCGATTCGGTACAGTTGTAATGGAGCCTACCCTCCCAGCCCAGGGCACTTTTTTGCTACGCCCACACCAGTTTGGCCTAGCTATCGCGTGCGCCGTCGTGGCGCTCGAAGCGGGAGCTACCTGCGAACCGAAAGCCGGTACCCTGACCGCCGTCGAAGGGCGAGTCGAAGTCCGTAGCAACACAGGCGGTAACTGGCAGGCTGCAACACTCCGCCAACCCCTGTGTCCAGGCGACCAGGTTGCCGTACGTGGCCCTGGTCGCGCGGCAGTGGTGCTGAGCCAGAATGTTCTGGTCCGTCTGGACCAGAACACCACGCTGACACTGCCGCCAGCCGCTGATAGTGGGGAATTGGGCCTCAGCCGCGGGATCGTTCACGTCATCAGCCGCTTCAGCAAACGCTTCGGCGTGATCACACCGTTCGTCAATGCGATGGTGGACGGTACCGAGTTCACCGTCGCCAGCCATGAGCAAGACGCCCAGGTCGTGGTCGCCGAAGGCCGCGTCCGTACTGGCAATGCCGCAGGCGAGAAAGTCCTGGGGCCTGGCGAGGCCATTGAGGCCCGCGCTGGCAGCGCGCCCGGCAGTATTACAGTACGCCCCCTGGATGCGGTCGCCTGGGCCATTCACTACCCCCAGGTCGCGCGCCTTGGCAGCAAGGAGCTTTCCCTCCACCCCGAGGCGCTGCGACAGAAACTCGAAACAGCCCAGCGCGAAGCTGATCGGGGCCATTTCCTGGCCGCCCTCGATGCCCTCGGACAGACACCGACCCCCGATCCCGCAGTCGCAGCCCTCAAAGCCGGCATCCTCCTCGGCCTCGGCCGAGTCGACGAAGCCAGTGCCCTGCTGTCGTCCCACACCCAGCAAAACCACCCGTCGCTGGCGGCAACCTCGGCCATCGTGCACGTAGCCCGCAACGAGAATGCCGAGGCAGAAGCAGCAGCCCGGCAAGCGGTTGCCCTCGACGAAACGTCCGTTGCCGCCCAACTGGCCTTGAGCTACGTCCTGCAAGCCACCCGCCACCTGCCGGAAGCCCGTGCCGTGGCGGAGCATGCCACCCTGCTGGCCCCCAACGACCCTGTGGCATGGGCGCGACGTGCCGAGCTCGAACTGAATCTCGGCAATGCCGCCGCCGGTGGAGAAGCTGCCCACCGCGTCCTGTCCCTGGATCCTGACACCCAGCGGGCCCGTGCGCTGGCCGCCTTCGCTCGCCTGCTGCGCAGCGAGACTGACGCCGCCCGCGACGAATTCCTGGCAGCACTCGAGACTGACGACAGCGACCCTTTGACCCATTTCGGGCTCGGACTGGCACTCATGCGCCTCGGCGACACCGAAGGTGGGCGCCGTGAAGTCGAGATCGCCGCCCTCCTCGACCCCAGCAATGCCGAACTTCGCAGCTATCTGGGGCGCGCTTATCTAGAAGAAGCACGCAACAAGGTGGCTGGCGCCCAGTTCGATCTGGCCCGTCGCCTCGATCCGGCTTCGCCGACGCCCTGGTACTTCGACGCCTTTCTGAAGTTGCTCGAACGCGAACCCCTGGCCGCCATCCGCAACGGCGAAGAGGCCCTCGCCCGCAACGACAACCGCAGCATACTGCGCTCCAGCGAATTGCTCGACCAGGATCGGGCCGCACGCACAGCCAGTCTCGGCGCAGCCTACCAGCAGGTTGGCTTTGCCGCCGCGGCCCAGGCGACGGCGATCAACGCACTCAACGACGACGTGCAGAGCGCATCGGCTCATCGCCTGTTAGCTGACGCCTATGCGGAAACACCACGCTTCGAGACGGCCCGTCTGGGCGAACTGCTACAGGCCCAGTTGCGTCAGCCTATCGGCCAGTGGCCCCTGCCGCCCCAGTTCGTGATGCCGCCGCTGCCCACTCTCGACGGACCGCGTGCCGCGTCCCCGGAAGAAGCCACCTCCTTCTTCGACCGCAAGCCGGACCGCTTTGCCGCCACGCTGGCGGTCGGGACCAGCGAAACCCAGTCGGGAAGCCTGCTCGCCTCCCATTCGTGGGAACGCGGACAAATTTCCCTTGGAGCCTTCGACTACCGCGGCCGCGGCCTCAAGGAACGCATGGCCGACACCCATCTGAGCGGCGGCCGCATCAATGCCCAGTTCGCGCTGACGCCCGATACCATGGTTCTGGGAGAGATCCGTCACAGCGAGCGCAACGGCGGCGATATCGACAAGTCCCTGTTCGATGGCCCGATCAATACAGACCATCGCATCATCAACGACCTGTACCGCGTTGCCCTCCGCCATACCGTCGGCAACGGCGAAGAATTCATCGCAGAAGCCAGTACCCAGCGCATCCGGGAGCGCGTCGAGGATCTCTTCCAGAGTAGCGGGATCGACAACAACATCGATGCAACGCTGGGGCAGCGCAGCAAAGCCATGTCGGCCCTGTATTCGCGGCAACGGGAATGGGGTAGCGTCGCCACTGGCGCCACGGCCTTCCGCCTCGCCGGAGCCCGCGACGCTAATCTGTCCTTCGCCCCCAGCGCAGCCCCTGACATGCTCCTGGGCGCCTATACGCTCCCGACCGTGCAACTCCGGAGCGACCGAGACACCGTGTTCAGCTACGGCCAGTGGAGGCTGACCCCGGTCGTGACCCTACATGGCGGCGCCGAGTATGTCCGTCTGGACGAACTCAACAACACCAAGAGCGAACGCATCAACGGCAAGCTGGGGATCGTCGCTCGCTTGAACAACGGCACCACCTTGCGCGGAGCGTTCTTCCAGGGTGTTTCCGGCTCGAAATACGATCGGGAAAGCCTCGCCCCCACGCAGTTTGCCGGCTTCAACCAAGTCTTCGACGACCCCAACGGCACTCGTTGGCGACGCGCTGCTGCGGGGGTCGAACAACGCTTCGGCAATGGCATCAACACCGGTCTGGAAATCTCCGCCCGCCACATGGGCGTACCGATACCGAACTTCTTCAGCAGTTCCAATGACCTCGAGGCCTGGAAAGAGCAACTTCATCGTGCGCATCTCACCCTGCCTCTCGGCCAGAAGGTTGCGTTCAGCCTCGAATGGCGCCATGAAGAAATCAAGGCCCCGGACAACACTGCCCTGCGAGACAGCTTCAATCCCTACAAGGTCCGTACCAATCTGATTCCG
Organism: Zoogloea sp. JDB1; assembly: GCF_056724025.1. Classification (NCBI taxonomy): domain Bacteria; kingdom Pseudomonadati; phylum Pseudomonadota; class Betaproteobacteria; order Rhodocyclales; family Zoogloeaceae; genus Zoogloea; species Zoogloea sp. JDB1. Next base: position 1,361,422 of record NZ_CM161496.1, on the reverse strand, counting down.
GCCCGGCTGTGGTTCAAGACCGGTCCCACCGACACTCTACTCGAGCACTGGACCGTCGATCAGCATGCCGCACTGCTGTCCAGTGCGGGGAGCGAAACCCGCGCCCAATCGAAATTCTCGGTCACCAACCTTCGTTTCTCCGTGCCCATGGCGAGCAATCGCCTAACCCTGTCTCTCGGCATATACAATGTATTCGATCGTCAATTCCGCTTTCAGAATACCGACCTGAACGGCGACCCTCGGGTCCCCCTGTTCTACCCCCAGCGCACCGTGCTGCTGCAGGGCAATCTGCGTTTCTGAACACGGAGCTTGCCGCTCGTTCATCGTATAAACCATCTGGAGAACCAAAAGAATGAGGCTGTTTCCGACTCAACGCACCTTCCGGCAACTCACGCTGATCGCCGCTGGCCTGATGGGCTGTGCGCTGATCCAAGCGCCTGCGTTTGCCACCGGCAACCTGGGGCAATTCACCAAGGGCGCGCTGGCCCCTGCCGACATCACCGGCGCCGTGGTTTTCGGCAAGAACGGGGAAGTCATCCCGCTCGACGCCAAGGGCAAACCTGCCAAGGCCTGCGTGATGTCCAAGCTGGCAACTGATGCGGCCAAGGCCAAGAAGGTCGCGCTGCCGGAATGTGAAAGCGGCAACGCCCAAGGTGGCTCCGACAGCCCCAAATCCAAGGACGGCACGCCCTGCCAAGGCTCGTACATCGTCTGGATTGGTGGCGTTGCCATCAGGGTCTGGTACCCCGCCGGCTGCACCCCTCCGTACTGATCTTCCCGCAACGAAATGGGCCGCATCGGCGGCCCATTTCATTTGGAGGCCTGCGCAATTCAATGCCCCGGCAAGCGGCTCGGATGAAACCGAAGATGATAGCTGCGGATGTGCCCCCAAAGCACCGCGAGCAAATCGATTTCGTCCGGAATATTCTCCAGATCAAACTCCAGGCATGTCTCGCCGCCCCCCGGCGAATTGCTGGAACTCAGGTTGCCAGCGGCACAGGGTAATGCAGGGCGGTAATGAAGTAGTTGGGCCATAGTTCCATGCGTCCGGAAAGCACGGGCCATCGAATTAGAAGAGTCATAGGGAACAACTGACTCGACCCGTAGCCCTGAAGCTTAGGCGCAACACCCGGAACACGAAGCCGGCAAAGTCACCCTTCCCATGTGAAGGGTGTCACTCAGCGAAGGAACACTGGCTGACGCTTAATCAGTCCGCCCCTTGACGACCGGCTTCAACTTCAAAGTCGTGGCAATGCGGTCGGCCATCTCCCGCGCTTCCAGCGCAGACGCGAATGGTCCCAGCTGAAGCCGGTACTTACCCTCGGAAGCCAGCACCGACACTGACTCCTTGAGCGATTTGAGCTCATGCTCGACGAAGCCCTTGAAGTTCTCGGCATTGACGGACGAGGCAAACGCCCCCAACTGCAGGAACACCCCCTCACGCTCCGGGCGCGGCACGCTGGAATAACCCGGACTCTGTGCAAGCTGCGGCACCGCCGTCGCCGCCACCACGGGCTCAGCCGCAACCCTCGGCGCAGCAGGAGCAGGAACAACCGCCGCCACACTGGCCGGCGCAGCGGCCTGCTGGGGACGGGACGCATGCACGACAGCCGGCACAGCCGCCTTCCGGCGCGCCAGCGGCGGCACCGGTTGACGGGGCTGGACCATCGCCACCCCTTCGGGCAAGACCAAGGAAAGTTCTACACTAGCGTGCCCTTGGTCGGCAAAGCCGAGCTTGTAGGCGGCGGCATAGGAGAGATCAATGATCCGCCCTGGATGAACTGGGCCACGATCATTGATACGGACGATCGCCGAACGCCCGTTGGCCAGATTGGTCACCCGCACATAGCTGGGGATCGGCAGGGTCGGATGGGCACCGGTCAGCGCGTACATGTCATAGGGATCACCACTGGACGTACGGCGCCCCTGCAGGGCCTTGCCGTACCAGCTGGCCGTCCCCCTCTCGCGGAAGGCTCCCGCATTGTTCCCCAGCACGGCACCACGGGCGAGCGCGTAGTCGCCCCCTTCATACACCGGGGCGATCAGCTCTCCGCTTTCGTCGGACTGGGCCGACGCATCCTCGCCTGTTCCATAACGCAAGCGGCCACTAGTGAAGGACGACACTTGAGCCGGCCTGAGGCCTGTCTGCAGGGTCTGGGCATGCAGCACCCCGGCAGCCGGGGCATCGACCACCGGACCTTGTTGCGGGAGACCGGCACAGCCGGTTAGGAGCAGAGCGCTACCAAAGGGCGCCAGCGCAAGGCAGGCGCGACGTAACATCGCTACAGGGGGCATGGACGCTCTTCCTGTTCGGGCACGCGCTTCGGCGCGCGCGGGTTCAGGTGCCTACCCGACGCCGATGACGCTGTATGCTCATGAGCATGCCAACGCCAAGACAAAGGGTAACGAGTGCAGTGCCGCCGTAACTGACGAAGGGTAGCGGAACTCCAACAACGGGAAGGATTCCGCTCACCATGCCCATGTTCACAAACGCATAAGTAAAGAAGATCAGCGTCAGGGCGCCGGCAAGCAGGCGCGAGAACAGGGTCGGGGCACCCGCGGCAATAAAGAGGCCGCGAAAGATCAACAGGATATAAAGTACCGCAAGAAGCAGGGCGCCGGCAAGTCCAAATTCCTCGGTGAGCACCGCGAAGATGAAGTCCGTATGACGTTCAGGCAGAAAATCCAGGTGTGTCTGGGTGCCCTTGCCCCACCCCTTGCCCGTCACGCCGCCCGAACCGATGGCAATGGTGGACTGGATGATGTGGAAGCCCTTGCCGAGCGGGTCGGAAGTCGGATCGAGCAGCGTGCACACCCGGTGTTTCTGATAATCCCGCAGGCCCGGCCACACCACATCCGGCTGACAGATGGTGTCGCCCATCGCAACAATCGCCCCGACACCGACGATGCCAACCAGCGCCACTGGCAGGATCAGACGCCAGGTCAGGCCAGCAAAGAACAGCACGTAGAAGCCCGCCGCCGCCACCAGGATCGCTGTGCCCAGGTCGGGCTGCTTGGCGATCAAACCCACCGGCACCAGCAGCAGCGCCGCAGCCACGAAGAAATCCCGCACCCGCAACATGCCTTCCCGACTCTGAAAATACCAGGCCAGCATCAGCGGCATCGCGATCTTCATCAGCTCGGACGGCTGGATGCGCGCCACGCCGATGTTCAGCCAGCGCCGCGCTCCCTTCGACACATCACCGAACAAGGCCACCCCGATCAGCAGCAGCACGCCCAGCACGTACAGCGGCAGGGCCACGCTCATCAAGCGCTGGGGCGGAATACGTGCGGCAATCCACATCACCACGAATGCCACCCCGATATTCATCACGAGGGTATCCAGGCGATCCGGCGACGCGCTGACCATAACCACCGTGGAAAAGCTCAGGATCGCCAGCACGATCAGGGCCAGCGGCCCATCCAGCGGCGAGAGAATTCCCGCCAGCCACTTACGGAAGCTGAAGCGGAAATCAGTCACCGCCGCTATCCCCCGTCGAACCTTCCGCCGCAGGATCCTCCGCCGCCATTCCGGCCGGCAGCTTGCCAAGCAGGTAGTAATCCATTACCGCACGGGCGATCGGGGCCGCCGACTGGGCTCCAAAGCCGCCGTTCTCCACCAGCACCGCCAGCGCGATGGTCGGCTTGTCAGCCGGCGCAAAGGCAATGAACAACGCGTGGTCGCGCAGGCGCTCATTGATCTTCGCCGAATACTTGCCGCCCTTCAGCGAAAATACCTGGGCCGTACCGGTCTTGCCAGCCGCCAGATAGGGGGCACCAGCGAAGGCCCGTGCGCCGGTCCCCTCCTTGTTTACGCCCACCATCGCCCGCCGGATCGTCTCCAGATGCTCCGGTTTGATCGGGATGGTCTTGATCGGCTCCGGTTCGATGGCGCGGCGGGAACCATCCTTCGCGCTTTCGATGTACTTGACCAGGTGCGGCTTGTACATCACGCCGCCCGCCGCCAACGTGGCGGTGGCATGCGCCAGCTGTAGCGGCGTGTAGGCGTTGTAGCCCTGGCCGATGCCGATGGAGATCGTCTCGCCACCGAACCACTTCTGCTGCTCCGGCCGCTTGAAGCGCTTGCGCTTCCATTCCGGCGACGGCAGCACGCCAGTGCTCTCGCCTTCGATGTCGATGCCGGTGCGGCTACCGAAACCGAACTGACCCATGATCGACGCGATCAGGTCGATGCCCATGTCGTTGGCCAGGCGGTAATAGTAGGTGTCGCAGGACTGTACGATGGAGCGGTACATGTCCACCATGCCGTGACCACCCGGCTTGTCGTCGCGGAAATGGTGACCACCGAAATCGTAGAACCCCGGATCGGCGATTGCCTGGCCCGGCGTGCGCTTGCCGCTCATCAGCGCCGCCAATGCAAGGAAAGGCTTGAAAGTCGAGCCCGGCGGATAGGCACCATTGAGCGCCCGGTTGACCAGCGGATGATCGGGCGAGTTGTTCAGTTCATCCCAGTCCTGAGCCCCGATGCCATCCACAAACAGGTTGGGGTCAAAGGTCGGCACCGACACCAGCGCCAGGATGCCGCCGGTACCTGGCTCGATGGCAACCAGGGCCCCGCGCCGGTTGCCGAAGGCCTTCTCGACCACCTCCTGCAGCTTCAGGTCGACGGTCAGGATCAGGTTGTTGCCCGGCGTCGCATTGGTCCGCCGCAAGCCCCGCACTGCGCGCCCACCGGAATCCACCTCGACCTCCTCGAAGCCGGTCGTGCCATGCAACTCCCGCTCGTAGCTCTTCTCCAGGCCGGCCTTGCCCATGTGGTCGGTGCCACGGTAGTTGGCCGAATCGTCGTTCTCCTCGATGCGCTCCAGATCGCGATCGTTGATGCGGCCGATGTAGCCGACCAGATGGGCACCCAGGTTGCCCATCGGATAATCGCGGAACAGACGGGCCTTCAGCTCGACGCCCGGGAAACGATAGCGCTGGGCGATGAAGCGGGCCACCTCCTCGTCCGACAGGCGGTTGCGAATCGGCAGCGACTCGAAGCTCTTGCTTTCGTCCATCAGCTTCTTGAGACGCCGGCGGTCCTTCGGCTGGATGTCCACCAGCTTGGAGAGCGCCTCGATCGTCGCATCCAGGTCCGCCACCTTGGACGGTGTGATCTCCAGTGTATAGGCCGAGTAGTTACGGGCCAGTACCGTACCGTTGCGATCGAGGATCAGCCCACGGTTCGGCACTACCGGCACAAGTGAAATCCGGTTGTCTTCGGCTCGCGTGGAGTAGTAGTCGTAACGGACCACCTGCAGGTAGAAGAAGCGCGCCGCCAGCAGCGCGAAGCACACCACCGCCACGACGCCGGCCACCGCCAGACGGCTGCGGAAACGGGCCAGTTCCTGCTCGGGAGTACGAATACCGCTCATGACATGTCGCCGGCGCTAGATCGGCCGGTTCTCGTCCCGCTCGACCGGCTGGTACTGGGGCAGCAAGAGCACATAATGCAGCGGAATCCACAACGCCGCACCGACGAAGCTGCCGAAGAACATCCACCACCCCGGGAACTCGGCTCCCGCCAGCAGGCGCACGATGACCATCACGACCTGGGTCAGGAACAGTAGCGGCAACACGTGCAAGGCCTGCTCCACCGGCGTGAACCACATCACCCGACGGGCCAGCTCATTGGCCGCATAGGCCAACAGCACGTAGGCGAAGGCATGCTGGCCCAACGCCGCGCCGACGCCGATGTCGGTCAGCAGGCCAAACACGAAACCCGCCCCGATGCCGATCTTGAGCGGCTCCCGGACGCACCAGAAAGCCAGCACCAGGGCCACGAAGTCCGGCACGGCGGGCAGATGGCCGGTGGGAATGTAGTTGAGGAACAGCGCGAAGAAGAGTGTCGTATAGACGAACCACATCTTCACCGGCAACAGGATCCGGCTCGAACGGTTGGTAGGTTGCATCGCCTAGTCCTTCACCGCGCGGGACTTGCGCCCCTTGCCCTTGTTGATGACTTCCGGCTCGGGCGGCCGCGGCAGCACGTTGGGCCGCTGGCCGAGCACCAGCACGTGGCTGAATTGCTCGACGCCCGCTGCCGGGAGGCACGGAATACGCGCAAAGGCCTGGGCCTGGTCGCGCTCCACGCGCGCCACCGTCGCCACCGGCAGCCCCGACTGGAAGACGCCGTCGAGGCCCGAGGTCACCACCTTGTCGCCGGGCTGCACGTCGGCATTGGCCGCCAGGTAGCGCAACTCCATCAGACCGTTGCCCGAACCGAACAGCACCGCCCGCAAACCGCTACGGACAATCATCACCGGAATCGCCTGATCCTTGTCGGTGAGCAGCGTCAGTTCAGATTGCATCGGGAAGACGCGGGTAATCTGGCCCACCACGCCGACGTTGTCCACCACCGCCTGCCCGGCCTCGATGCCGGCCTGGGTACCCTTGTCGAGGATCACCTTGCGGGAGAAAGGGTCCTTGGCGGTGTACATGATCTCGGCGACGACCGTATTGACCTTCTGGCGTGCGCGCACCTCCAGCAACTCACGCAGGTGACGGTTCTCCTGCTCGATCTGATCCAGGCGCAACAGACGCTCGGCGCCCTGCAACTGCTGGCGCTTGAGCTCCTTGTTCTCGATCTGCAGGCGCACCAGCGACGCGAAGTAGTCCGACGCATTGCGCACGAAATCCGCCGGAGTGGCCGCCGCCATCTGCATCGGATAGGCCAGCACCGACAGCCCCCGGCGGAAGGCGTCCAGGTAACGCAAGTTGAGGTCGCTGACCAGCAGCCCCAGCGAGACGAGCACGAAGAACACGAGCTTGGCCAGCGGCGCAGGCCCGCGTTTGAAGAAAGGAGGAGGCGAATGACCGACCATGGGGCAGTTCGCTTGCGATCATGCAACGACCGCGCCCGGGACCGGCCCGGGTCGCCGGCGCACGCGAATGAACGAAGCGTTCACCGCGGGCGCACCGATCGTCGCCGACGCTTACTCGCTGGTGAAGATGGAACCGAGCTGGTCCATCTTTTCAAGGGCCATGCCCGAGCCGCGGACCACACAGGTCAGCGGATCATCCGCGACGATCACCGGCAGACCGGTTTCTTCCATCAGCAGGCGGTCCAGGTCGCGCAGCAGCGCACCGCCACCGGTCAGCACCATACCGCGCTCGGCGATGTCGGCGCCCAGCTCGGGCGGCGTCTGCTCGAGGGCGATCTTGACTGCAGAAACGATCTGGTTGAGGGGCTCGGTGAGCGCTTCGAGGATCTCGTTGGAGGAAATCGTGAAGGCGCGCGGAATACCCTCGGCCAGGTTGCGCCCCTTGACTTCCATCTCCTGCACCTCGGAGCCCGGGAAGGCCGAACCGATGCCTTTCTTGATCGCCTCGGCGGTGGTCTCGCCGATCAGCATGCCGTAATTGCGGCGGATGTAATTGACGATGGATTCGTCGAACTTGTCTCCACCGACACGGATCGAGCCGGCATAGACCATGCCGCCGAGGGAAATCACGCCCACCTCGGTGGTGCCGCCGCCGATATCGACCACCATCGAGCCGGTCGCATCTGCCACCGGCATGCCGGCACCGATCGCCGCAGCCATCGGCTCCTCGATCAGGTACACATTGCTGGCACCGGCTCCGAGGGCGGATTCGCGGATCGCCCGACGCTCCACCTGAGTCGACCCGCAGGGCACGCAGATGATGATGCGCGGGCTGGGGGAGAACAGGCGGGTGTCATGGACCTTCTTGATGAACTGCTTGAGCATCTGCTCGGTGACGGTGAAGTCGGCGATCACGCCGTCCTTCATCGGCCGGATGGCCGTGATGTTGCCCGGTGTCTTGCCCAGCATCTGCTTGGCGGACATCCCCACGGCGAGGATGGTTTTCTTGGCATTCGGCCCGCCTTCGGTGCGGATGGCGACCACGGACGGCTCATCGAGGACGATGCCCTTTCCCCGGACGTAGATCAGCGTGTTCGCGGTGCCAAGGTCAATGGCGAGGTCATTCGAAAAGTAGGAGCGCAGAGAACCAAACATCGGTGGAGAATCCCGGAAACCGTAGGGGTTGGAGGTGGGAATTGGGCAATCGAAGAATCGCTTATGATAACCTACAAACCTTTGTCGTTTAAGCAACTTTGTAAATAGCCATGTCTCTTTCCCTCGACGAAGTCCGCCACATCGCCAAGCTCGCCCGCCTCGAACTCGCCGCCGGCGACGCCGAGGCCACGCAGGCCAAACTGAACGGAATTTTCGGCCTCATCGAGGAGATGCAGGCAGTCGATACCGACGGGGTCGAGCCGATGAGCCACCCTCAGGAACTGGCCCAGCGCCTGCGCGACGACGCGGTCAGCGAAACCGACCGCCGCGCCGCCTTCCAGGCCGTCGCGCCGCAGACCGAAGCCGGCCTGTACCTGGTGCCGAAGGTCATCGAATAAGGCCCGCCACCGGACTCTGACCGCCGCCGGCCCGGCCGGCGCCCCAGCACCGCTCAAACCGCAGCCCCACGCACCATGATCGAATCCAGCCTCAAGGACATCGCCGCGGCCCTCCGCGACAAGAAGGTCTCCGCCGTCGAACTCGCCACCGAGAGCATCTCCCGCATCGAAGCCGGCAACGCCCGCATCAACGCCTTCGTCACCGTCGACCGGGACGGTGCGCTGGCCGCCGCCAAGGCCGCCGACGAACGCCTGGCCGCCGGCACCGCCGGCCCGCTGACCGGCATCCCGCTGGCCCACAAGGACGTCTTCTGTACCGAAGGGGTGCTCACCACCTGCGGCTCGAAGATGCTGTCCAACTTCGTCAGCCCCTACGACGCCCACGTGGTCAGCCTGCTCAAGCAGGCCGGCGCGGTGATGGTCGGCAAGACCAACATGGACGAGTTCGCGATGGGCTCCTCCAACGAGAACTCCCACTTCGGCCCGACCCGCAACCCCTGGAACACCGACAAGGTGCCCGGCGGCTCGTCCGGCGGCTCTGCCGCGGCGGTCGCAGCGCGCATGGTGCCGATCGCCACCGGCACCGACACCGGCGGCTCGATCCGCCAGCCGGCCTCCCTGTGCGGCATCACCGGCATCAAGCCGACCTACGGCCGCGTGTCCCGTTACGGCATGATCGCCTACGCCTCGTCGCTGGATCAGGGCGGCGCCTTCGGCTACAGCGCCGAGGACTGCGCCGTGCTGCTGTCCGCCATGGCCGGCCACGACCCGCGCGACTCCACCAGCCTCGAACAGGGCGCCGAAGACTTCGGCCGCGACCTGGCCAAACCCCTCGCCGGCCTGCGCATCGGCCTGCCGAAGGAATTCTTCGCCGAAGGCATGTCGGACGACGTGCGTGCCGCCGTCGACGCCGCCATCGCCGAATACCGCAAGCTCGGCGCCACCACCGTCGAGGTGAGCCTGCCCAACGCCCGCCTGGCGATCCCCGCCTACTACGTGATCGCCCCGGCTGAAGCCAGCTCCAACCTGTCCCGCTTCGACGGCGTACGCTACGGCCACCGCGCCGCCGACTACGGCGACCTCAACGACATGTACTGCAAGAGCCGCGCCGAAGGCTTTGGCGGCGAGGTAAAGCGGCGCATCCTGGTCGGCACCTACGTGCTGTCCCACGGCTACTACGACGCCTACTACATCAAGGCCCAGAAGCTGCGCCGCCTGATTGCCAACGACTTCGCCGCCGCCTTCCAGCAGTGCGACGTGATCGCCGGCCCGGTGAGCCCGACGGTGGCCTTCGGCATCGGCGAGAAGAGCGACGACCCGGTTCAGATGTACCTGTCGGACATCTACACCATCGCGGTGAACCTCGCCGGCCTGCCGGGCCTGTCCCATCCGGCCGGATTCGGCGTCGGCGGCCTGCCGGTGGGCCTGCAGCTGATCGGCAACTACTTCGGCGAGGCTCGCCTGCTGAACACCGCCCACCAGTACCAGCAGCACACCGACTGGCACACCCGGGTGCCTGCCAGCCTGTGAAGGCACGCAGCATGACCGCCCTACGCGCCTCCACCACCCGTATCGCCGCCGGCCTGGCCGTGGCCGTGCTGGCCGGCTGTAGCGTGGTCGCACCGCGCCCCTCGACGGCGCCGTCAGCCCCGGCGGCCGAACAGCAGCCGTCCGAGGTTCTGGCAGCCCCGTCGGGCCGCCTCAAGCCGATGCCGCTGCGCACCTTCACGGTCGCCACCGACTGCCGCTTCCGCGACGAAACCGGCAGCGCCGGCAAGGCCACCGTGGATGTGATCGAATCCAAGGTGCGGGCCCTCAACGTCGAACTGACCATGCCCAAGCACGGCGTCTGCCGCTATGAGCTGGCCAGCTTCCATCAAACCCAGGCCCTACCGTCCATCGAACTGGAAGGCCCCCGCGATTGCCGCGTGCGGCTGTGGGAGCAGGGCGAACAGATCACCGTCGCCTTCGCCGGCTGCCACACCATGTGTTCCCCGTCCAGCGCCCAGGATTACGTGTGGCCGCTGCTGATCGACAAGAACACCGGCAAGTGCGACTGAACGACCAAGAAATCTAGAGAGCAAACATGAGCAGAACCGACTGGGAAGTCGTCATCGGGCTGGAAATCCACACTCAGCTCAACACGCAGTCCAAGATCTTCTCCGGCGCCAGCACCGCCTTCGGAGCCGAACCCAACGCGCAGGCCTGTGCGGTGGACATCGCGCTGCCCGGCGTGCTGCCGGTGCTCAACAAGGGCGCCGTCGAGCGGGCCATCCGCTTCGGCCTGGCCATCGGCGCCACCGTCGCGCCGAAGAGCGTCTTCGCCCGCAAGAACTACTTCTACCCGGATCTCCCCAAGGGCTACCAGATCAGCCAGTACGAGCTGCCGGTGGTCCAAGGCGGCCAGATCACCCTGCAGGTGCCGGACGGCAAGGGCGGCGCCTACGAGAAGGTCGTCAACCTGACCCGCGCCCACCTGGAAGAAGACGCCGGCAAGAGCCTGCATGAAGACTTCCACGGCATGACCGGCATCGACCTCAACCGCGCCGGCACGCCGCTGCTCGAGATCGTCTCCGAGCCCGACATGCGTTCGTCGGCCGAAGCCGTCGCCTACGCCAAAGCCCTGCACGCCCTGGTGCGCTGGATCGACATCTGCGACGGCAACATGCAGGAAGGCTCCTTCCGCTGCGACGCCAACGTCTCCGTGCGCCCCCGCGGCCAGGCCGAGTTCGGCACCCGCCGCGAGATCAAGAACCTCAACAGTTTCCGCTTCCTGCAGCAGGCCATCGACTACGAGATCCAGTGGCAGATCGATCTCATCGAGGACGGCGGCAAGGTCCAGCAAGCCACTGTGCTGTTCGACGCGGACACTGGCGAAACCCGCGCCATGCGCAGCAAGGAAGACGCCCACGACTACCGCTACTTCCCCGACCCCGACCTGCTGCCGCTGGTGATTTCCAGCGAGTGGATCGAGCGCGTAAAGGGCGAGCTGCCCGAGCTACCGGAAGCCCTGTCGGCCCGCTTCCAGGGCGAATACGGCCTGTCGGCCTACGACGCCACCACCCTCACCGCCAGCCGCGAAGTCGCGCAGTTCTACCTCGACACCGTCGCTGCGGCCGGTGCCGCCAACGCCAAGACCTGCGCCAACTGGGTGATGGGCGAGCTTGCCGGTCGCCTCAACAAGGCCGAGCTGGACATCACCGCCAGCCCCGTCAGCGCAGTGCAACTGGCCGGTCTGGTGCAGCGCATTGCCGACAACACCATCTCCAACGCCATCGCCAAGAAAGTCTTCGAGGCGCTGTGGAACAAGGAAGGCGACTCCGCCGACGCCATCATCGAAGCCCAGGGCCTCAAGCAGGTCACCGACACGGGCGCCATCGAGGCGATCATCGACGAAGTGCTGGCCGCCAACCAGAAGTCCGTCGAGGAATTCCGTGCCGGCAAGGAAAAGGCCTTCAACGCACTGGTCGGCCAGTGCATGAAAGCCTCCAAGGGCAAGGCCAACCCGGCCCAGGTGAACGAGCTGCTCAAGAAGAAGCTCGGCTGAACCTCAGCCGCCAGCCTGCAAGAAACGCAACGGGCCGCCCCTCGGGACGGCCCGTTTTGCATGAATGGCGCCCTATTTCCAGTAGGGCAGCAGCGCCTTCGCCGCGTCGATACGGTGGGCCGCGCTGGCCGTCGGATCGTTCATCACCGCCAGCAGAAAGCTCTGCGGATCACCGAAATGACCTTCAACACCGAGCCTCTCGGTGCCCCCCATCGTTGGCAGCACCGGCAGGCCGGGCTGCGCTGCAGCCACCAGCGAAGGCGCTGTCACCACCGGCGGCGGCGCCAGCTGCACCAGGGCCCGCTCGAAGGCCATCCGGTCGATGCGCAGGAAATTGCCCAGCAAGTCGGCCTGGCGCTCCGGATTCGGCGCGATGTCCAGCCACGGCTCATGGGCCAGCACCCGCCCCATCGACGGATCGATGAAGGCCGACCACTTGCCGCTGGCGGCGTTGATGCCCGGCACCACGTGCACCGTCGTTCCCGGACACGGCGTCAGCCGCGCCGTCGGCACCTCGGCCAGATAACGCCGGCACAACCCGGCCAGGAAGCTGCCCGCCTTCGCCTGCGATACCGGATCGGCCAGCGGGAACCACAGCTGGAAACCATCGGCTCCCGTTACCGCCATCACCGGCGCCGGCAGCTGCAGATCATCCTGCACCGCCTGCCACAGAGCTGCGACACAGTCCCAGGCGTCCGCACCGTTCACCCCCAGCACCATCGCCCGCAGCAGCCCGTCCGGCCCCAGCGGATCGAAGACCTGCGCCACACCGCTCAGCAAGGCCTCTTCGTCCGGCGACAGGCCGGGGTAGAAAAAGAGCCGCTGCAGTTCCGCAACCAGTTTGTTCATGGATCACCACCCGACGACGACCGGGCGACTGTACCCGGCCTCCCCACCCATCCGCAACGCACAGCCCCCGCACCGGCAACAAAGATGCGAAAAAGGTCCGGCCGCTCACACGATTTGCCCCGCACGCACCCCCAATTCGGGCAATAATCCCCTGCACGCCGCCGTCGCAGCCCCGCCATGAATACCATCGACATTTTTCCGTGGGACGATAACTTCAACACGGGCCTGCCCACCATCGATGAGCAACACCGCAAGCTGGTGCATCTGCTCAACCGGCTGGCCGGCCAGCTCGCGCTGGAAGCGGACGAGCTGGACCTGGCGTCGTTGTTCGACGAACTGGTCGCCTATACCGTCTATCACTTCGAAACCGAAGAACGGATCTGGAGCACGTTCATGGGGGGCGACGCCCACGAGATCGCTCACCGGAACAACCACGCCTCCTTCGTCCACTACGTCCAGCAGACCCGCAACAGCCTGCACACCCGCCCGCAGACGGAAGTCGCCGAAGAAGCCCTGGGGTTCCTGACTCGCTGGCTGGCCTCCCATATCCTCGAAACCGACCGGGCCATGGCCTACGCCGTGCGCGCCATTCAGGACGGCATGCCGCTGGAAGCCGCCAAACAGCATGCCGCACGGCAGATGAGCGGGGCCACCCGCACGCTGGTCGACATCATCCTGTCGATCTACGCCACCCTGTCCAGCAACACCCTGCGCCTGCTGCGCGAACTGACCGAACACCGCCAGGCCCGGATCGCCCTCAGCGAAGCAAAGGACGCCCTGGAGAAATCCGGTCGATTGCTGCAGACCATCATCGATACGGTGCCGATGCGCGTCTTCTGGAAAGACCGGGACCTGCGCTACCTCGGCTGCAACCCGGTCTTCGCGCGGGATGCCGGCAAGTCGGCCCCGTCGGAACTGATCGGCAAGGACGACTACGCCCTCACCTGGGCACCCGAAGCCGACATCTACCGGGCCGACGACCGCGCCGTCATCGAATCGGGCGTGGCCAAGCTCGGCTACGAAGAGCCGCAGACCACGCCGGACGGCCACCAGATCTACCTGCGCTCCTCCAAGGTACCGCTCACCGGGTCCGATGGCGACATCATCGGGGTACTGGGCATTTACGAGGACATCACCGACAGAACCGAAGCCCAGAAGGCCTTGCACGAAAGTGAGGAGCGCCTGCGCCTGGCCCTCGGCGTCTCCAACCAGGGCTGGTTCGACCTGGATCTGCCCAGCGGTCGGGTAAACCTCAGCCCCAATTACGCCAGCATCATCGGCCACGCCGACGGCGACTTCGAAACCAACCTCTCCAACTGGTTCGCCAACATCCACCCCGAAGATGTGGAAGCCCTGCAGCGCAAGTTCGCCGCCTGCCTGCAGGGTGGCGGCCCGGAGAGCATGGAATACCGTCGTCGTACCCGCTCCGGCGACTGGATCTGGCTCGAGTCCGTCGGCAAGATCGTGCAATGGGATGCCACCGGCAAGCCGCTGCGCATGATCGGCATCCATACCGACATCTCCGCCCGCAAGAAAGCCAGCGAAGAACAACGCCGCCTGAACCGCGCCCTGCGCCTGCTCAGCGAATGCAATCTGGCCCTGGTCCGTGGCGATGACGAAAGCCAGTTGCTCAACCACATCTGCCGCCTGGTGGTCGAATCCGGCGGCTACGTGATGGCCTGGGTCGGCTACGCGGACAACGACCCGCAGAAGTCGGTCCGGCCCGTCGCCCGCTCGGGCCATGAAGAGGGCTATCTGGACAATGTGCGGATCAGCTGGGACAGCAACGTGGACATTGGCCGCGGCCCGACCGGCAGCGCCATCTGGTCCGGCCAAACGCAGATCAACCAGGACGTGGCGAGCTGTCCGGGCCTCGCCCCCTGGCGCAAGGCCGCCAGCCAGCGGGGCTACCGCTCGTCGATCGCCCTGCCGCTCCGCCACGACGGCACGGTGTTCGGCGCGCTGACCATCTATGCGGCGGAACCCAACGTCTTTGCCCGGGACGAGATCGCACTGCTCGAAGAACTGGCCGCCAACCTCAGCTTCGGCATCCGGGCCCTGCGCACCCGTGCCCAACGGGAGGCCGCCATCGCCGCCAACCAGGCCAAGAGCTCCTTCATCGCCAACATGTCCCACGAGATCCGCACACCGCTCAATGCCATCAACGGCATGGTGCACCTGCTGCGCCGGGACGGCGTGGACGAGCAACAGGAAGGCCGCTTGACCAAGATCGAGGACGCCAGCCAGCACCTGCTGGAGATCATCAACGCGGTGCTCGACCTGTCGAAGATCGAAGCCGACAAGCTGGAGCTCGCCGACGACCCCATCGACCTGCACGCCCTGCTGCAGCGTGCCGCCGCGATGGTCCAGGAGCGGGTGCACGGCAAGCACCTGCAGCTGAGCATCACCCTCTCGCCTGATCCGGCACCACCGCTGCGCGGCGACAGCACCCGCCTGCAGCAGGCCCTGCTCAACTACCTCGCCAATGCGGTGAAGTTCACCGAAGCCGGACACATCCGGCTGAGCTGCGAGATCACCGCAGACGACGGCGACAGCACCTGGGTGCGCTTCACCGTCCAGGACACCGGAATCGGCATCGCCCCCGATGCGCTGGCCCGCCTGTTCTCGGCTTTCGAACAGGCCGACAACTCCACCACCCGCCAGTACGGCGGCACCGGCCTCGGCCTCGCCATCACCCGCAAGCTGGCCGAACTGATGCACGGCGAAGCCGGCGCCCAGAGCACCCCCGGCGAAGGCAGCACCTTCTGGTTCACCGCCCGCCTCAAGCACGCAGCACACACGGCCGGTGCTGCGTGCCCGACGGCAGACCTCACCGACGCCGAAAGCACCCTGCGCCGACGCTTCGCCGGCAGCCGTGTGCTCCTGGTTGAGGACGAACCCACCAACCGCGAGGTCGCCAAGCTCTTCCTCGAGGACGTGGCACTGACCGTGGATATCGCCGTGGACGGCCTCGAGGCCGTATCCCGGGCCCGCTCCCGCCCCTACGACGTGATCCTCATGGACATGCAGATGCCGCACCTCGACGGCCTCGATGCCAGCCGCCAGATCCGCCGTCTGCCCGGCCACGCCCATACCCCGATCATTGCCATGACCGCCAACGCCTTTGCCGACGACCGCCAGCGCTGCCTGGCCGCCGGTATGGACGACTTCATCGCCAAGCCCTTCGCCCCCGAGCAACTGTTTGCGACACTGCTCCAGTCCCTCGCCAACCGCGGAACATGACCTCTACCATGCGGGACGCATCCTCCGCGCAAGCACATTTACATTAACCCATTGTGGGCTAGACTGGCCTTAGCCCGCCAGAACCAAGCAAGCGGGCCAAACAATCCGGCCTGGACGGACAGCGCCGCGCCGCGGCCCCACCGCCGGGCTCACACCTGGAATGGGGATGATCATGGCCAAGACTTCTTCAGACGCGGGCAGCAAGAAACCCTCCAAGAGCAGCACCAAGCCTCCCAAGGCACCGAAGCCTCCCAAACCGCACAAGACGCCGCCCCCACCGGCCAGCCTCATCAACGCCTGGGAGCAAGACCCGGGCGCCAGTGCCGCCGCCGACGGCGGCACGCTGGTCCAGCGCACCGTGCCCACGCTGTCCGCCACACCCCTGCCCACCAAGATCACCCACCCGTCCTCCGCCCCCGCCGCCGGGGTGTACATGCCCGCTACCGCCGAGTTCCGCTACTGGGCCTGTGCCGACGCGCTGCGCCGCGGCTCCGACTTCTGGGGCGGCCTCATCCCCGGCGTCCAGTGGCAGGTCGGCGCCACCCTGCCGGTGGATCTCGACCACGGGGTGGACCTCAACGCCTATTACGACCGGGTCGGCCTGCGCTTCTTCCACGGCAGCGTGCGGGGCCGCACCGTCTATTCCGGCGAAAGCCCTGACGTCGTCTGCCACGAACTCGGGCACGCCCTCCTCGATGCGATCAAGCCGCAGCTATGGGACGCCGCCAGCCTGGAAGTGGCTTCCTTCCATGAATCCTTCGGCGACATGAGCGCCCTGCTCACCGCCCTGCAACTGCCCTCCGTGCGCCACAGCGCGCTCGCCGAAACCCAGGGCGTGCTCTACCGCTCCAGCGCCCTGTCGCGCCTGGCGGAACAGCTCGGCTGGGCGATCCGGCAGAGCTACCCGGACGCCGTCGAGAGCGACTGCCTGCGCAACGCGGTCAATTCCTTCTCCTACACCGCGCCCCAGCATCTGCCCAGCTCGGGGCCCGCGTCGGTGCTCAGCGCCGAAGCGCACTCCTTCTCCCGCGTGTTCACCGCCGCCTTCTTCGAAGGGCTGGCCGGCATGTTCAAGGCCCAGGCCAGCCAGGACGAGAACGGCCTGCTCAGCGCCAGCCACGACGCCGCCACGTTGCTCGTCGCCGGCATTCGTAGTGCGGCGGTGGTACCGGCCTTCTACAGCCAGGTGGCGGCGCAGATGATCCTCGCCGCCAAACAGCAGTTCGCCGCCCAGCCCTACGCCCAGGCCCTGAAGAGCGCCTTCGTCCGCCACGGCATCCTGTCCCCCGCCGCCGCCGCCACCACCGAAGCGGCCAGCCCCCGCGGCATGGCCGAACCAGCGGCCGAGCTGGCACGCGTAAGCCTCTCGGTGGCCGAATATGGCCTCAGCGACGAGGAGGTGCACGTCTATGCACCATCCCAGGCCGCCCAACTGGCTGTCGCCGGTGGAGCGCGGGGCATGGGCTCGTCGCCCGACACCGCGCCCACCGACGCCGCCCGGGCCTTCCTGGAACACCTGCTGCGCCGCGGCCGCCTCAAGCCCCAGGAAGAGAAAGGCGGGCAGACCCGCGGCCTGATCGCCCGGACCACCGCTCCCGACACCCACGAGACCCACACCCACGAGCTGCGCCGGGAAGGCAAGGACCTCGTCCTCCGCCGCCTGCGCATAGACTGTGGCCCATGCTGCCCGCAGCACTGAGCCAGCCGCTCCGGCGGGACGCAGGCCCCGCCGGCCTCCACCAACACTTCGGATAGCCCCGTGACCGACCCGCAAGCCCCCGCCGCCCCCCCGGACGAAGCCCTGCTGCATGCCGGCCTGGCCCGGCGCGGGCTGGAACTGGCCGGCATCGACGTGCTCCGACCCGACGGCAGCTACGAGCTGCAGGTCACCCGCCTGCAGGCCCTCGACGACGGGCACGGCCACACCCTCTACGCCCCGGTACGCTTCCCCTGCCGGGTCCGCCTGACAGCAGCCGGCGAGCTCGACTGGCTGGACGGCGACGCCGCCGCGGACGCCGCCCGGGCCGACGCCCAGGCCTGGCTGTCGATGCTGATCGCCAACCAGCAACTCGCCCCGGCCGGCGCGCCACTACCGCCGGGCGCCACCCACCGCATCGAACCCGACGCCGCCGGCCGCCCGGTGGTACGCCGCGCCCGCTTCGGCCTGGGCTTCCACTGAAGGCCCCTCGGCGGACCGCTACCGACCGGAGAGACATCCATGCCCCTGCCCACCGCCCCCCGTGCCGTGCTGATCGACCTGGCCGGCGTGCTGCACATCGACGACCAGGCCATCCCTGGCGCAGTGCAGGCCCTGCAGACCCTGCGCGCAAGCGGCCTGCCGCTGCGCTTCCTCACCAACACTACGCGCAGCCCGCGCGGGCGCATCGTCGCCAGCCTGCGAGAGATGGGCTTCGACATCGACGCCGACGAGATCCACACCGCCGTGCTGGCCACCCGCCAACTGGTCGAACAGCGCGGCCTGCATCCCCACTACCTGGTCCATCCAGACATCGCCGACGAGATCGGCGCCAGCCACAGCAATCCCGATTCAGTGGTGATCGGCGACGCCGGCCCGCACTTCGAATACGACGCGCTGAACACCGTCTTCCGCCTGCTGATGCAGGGCCTGCCCTTCATCGTGATGGCCCGTAACCGCTACTTCATGGCCCGCGACGGCCTCACCCTCGACATGGGCGCCTTCGTCAACGGCCTGGAATACAGCAGCGGCCGCCAGGCCGAAGTGGTGGGCAAACCGGCCGAACCCTTCTTCCGCGGCGTGCTCGACGAACTCGGCGTGGCCCCGGCCGATGCGGTGCTGATCGGCGACGACCTGGCCGACGACATCGGCGGCGCCCACACCACCGGCATTCCCGGCATCCTGGTGCGCACCGGCAAGTTCCGCCCCGCCGACGAGCACCATCCCAGCCACCACCCGGCCGCCGTCGCGGACGACTTCGCCGCCGCCGTCGCGCTGCTGACCGCCGCCGCCTGAGCCCGGCCGCCATGGAAACCCGGCGCGAACTGGCCAGGGACGCCCTCGGCGCCTTCGAGTCGGCGGTGATGGGCATTGCCGGCACCGCGCCGGCCTTCAGCGTCGCCGTCACCACCGCCACCATCGTCGCCGCGGTCGGCGTGCTGTCGGTGGGCAGCATCCTGTACTGCGGCCTGATCATGTTCGGCATCATGCTGGCCTTCTTCCACCTGTGCAAAATCACCCCCGACGCCGGTGCCGCCTATGCCTGGGTCGGCCACGTCTTCGGGCGCAAGTGGGGCTTCTTCGCCGGCTGGGGGCTGCTGGTCGCGTCGATCTTCTTCATGGTCTCGGCCACCGTCCCGGCGGCCACGTCGACGCTGGTACTGCTGGCCCCCGGCAAGGTCGAGAGCACCGCCTGGGTGACCTTCACCGCGGCGATCTGGCTGACCCTCGTCACCGCCGTGGTGACCCGCGGCATCAAGCACTCCAGCTACGCGCAGATGCTCCTCACCGGCACCGAGACCGCCGTAGTGCTGGCGCTGATCGTCGGCGCCTTCGTCGAATACGGCGGCCGGCCGGCCCACGTGCCGTCGGTCATCTGGTTCTCGCCCTTCTCCTTCACCCCGCAGCTGTTCGCCACCGGCGCGCTGACGGCGATCTTCTTCTACTGGGGCTGGGACGTGACCCTCAACCTCAGCGAGGAAACCCGCCACGCCGCCACCGACGGCGCCCACCCGGCCGGCAAGGGCGCCTTCTGGGCGATGGTGAACCTGATCCTGTTCTTCATCATCATGATGGTCGTGGTGCTCATCGTGCTCACCGACGAGGAGATCGCCCGCGCCAACACCAACGTGCTGTACGCCATCGCCAACAAGCTGCTCCCGCCGCCGTGGAACTACCTGGCGGTGCTGTCCACCATCCTCAGCACCATCGGCACCATCGAGACCCAGATCCTGCAGTTCAGCCGCAGCATGTTCGCGATGGCCCGCGACGACATGCTCCACCCGCGCTACGCCGACATCCACCCTGAATGGCAGACCCCATGGGTGGCCACGCTGGTGATCTGGCTGCTCGGCGTACTGCTGCTGTTCAGCGCGTCCTACATGCCGTCGGTGAGCCGCATCCTGCAAAGCTCCATCCTCGCCATCGGCTTCCAGATCTGCTTCTACATGAGCCTGGCCGGCTTCGCCTGCGCCTGGCACTACCGCGCCAGGCTGACGGCCGGCCCGCTGGATGCCGTGTCCTACGTGCTGTGGCCGCTGCTGGCGGCGCTGTTCATGGTCTTCATCGCCCTCTACAGCGTCCCGACCTTCGACGCCATCACCGACATCATGGGCATCGGCGGCATCCTCATCGGCTTGGTGCCCCTGCTGCTGGGCCGGCTACGGCGCTTGAATCGGGCACACTAGTCCCTCGTCACGCCTTGACGTAAATCCTCATTCCGCGATCCGAAATCCTTGCCCCCCATCCCCGCGGTAACCATCTTCGGCCCGCCCGGGCGTAAGTGAAGCAAGCCCGCCTCACCCGCCAGCCGGCGCGGGCGCACCCGGCTGTCACTGCCGGTCGGCCTCTGAGGCCGGTCGACGCACGGGCATGCGACACGGATGATCCGGCATCACCACAGCGCGCCTCGGCCGCCACCATGACGCAAACACTGACTGTCCGCCGAACGGCCGCCACCGACGCCGACCTCATCCGCCGCCTCCGCATCGCCTCCCTGACGGATGCGCCCCACGCCTTCGGCGCCAGGCTGGAGGACGTCCTGGCCCAGCCGTATGACGCATTCGAGAAGATCGCGCAAAGCCACAGCCGATCCGAGGTCTCCACCTCCTTCTTCGCGTTCTACGGACCGGAACCCGTCGGAAGCATTGGAGCCTTCTTCGACGGCCCGGAACCCAGGCGAGCCTTCATCTGCGCGTTCTGGGTTGCGCCGCCGCACCGGGGTTCCGGAGCCGCCAGCATGCTGCTGGATACCGCCGTCGCGTGGCTGGTCAGCCGGGGCGCCAGAAGCATCTTGGCCTGGGTCGCCGACTCCAACTCGAGGGCCTGGGCCTTCTATCGCAGGCAAGGCTTCGTCGCCACCGACGAAACCCAGGCCCTCCCGTCGAATCCGGCGGAATCGGAAACCTTGATTCGCCGTGACAATTGCCGATAGCATTTACCTGCCCATTTCACGATGCATGCAGGATCCATTTCCAATCACCTTCATTAAGAACACATCATGCATAACAGGGTGCTCCATTGAAATTCGCCTATGTGGGCCTGACCCTCCTGGCCCTGGCGTTCCCGACTGTGGCCAGCGAGGGTTCTGCTACGCGCAATTACACGCAGAAGGCGCTGCTGAAGAACTGGGCCCTCAGCGTGTGTCTGGCGACCGTGGCTAAGGATGCGGGTGACCGTGCAGACGCCGACGCCACCGCCAGCGCCTACATGGAGGCAGGCCGCCAAGGCATCGAAGCCTATGACGCACTGAGGAAATTGGTCAACCGGTACACAGCCAGGAAGTACGCGGGTTCGATCCCGGGTGCATTCAACACAATGAAGTGCATCGACCTCTACAACTCGGACGTGCTCGAGCACCTGACGATCAAGCTGACAAGACAGTCCCACCCGGCTCCCATGAACCGAAAGCGATAAGACAGCAAGGCGCTCATGACTGCACGTAACGTTCGCTCGCTGATCCTCGCCACTTGCATAACCCTCGCCATCGCCAGCGGCGTATTCTTCGGCCTCTTCGCGTGTGGCGGCTATTACTGGCATTGGCAACTTCAAGCTCTCTTGGAGTTATCCACGTTGACGGCCTGGGTTGCTTCCACCATCTACATCTATCGAAACACGCCCATCGCGGAACGCCGGCTTCTTCCCACTATCGGCTTGTGCCTTGGCTTTTATCTTGCCATTGATGTTCTGTTCTTCACCGTCATGGCGTCCGTTGGCCCGTTCTATCCGGCGTCACCGCAGTCGGTTGGTGAATGGTGGCAAGGTTTTCTGTTCATTTGGCGGGAGGGGACACCGTGCTAAAGCACACCCTCAGGACATCCATGCAGACCCGCCTCTCCCGCAAACCGCGCAGCGTCGTCAAGCCGGAAGCCTGATCGCCCCTCCGCCAGCCGTCCGGCGGCACGCCAACACCCTGCTGCGCCCCTGCGACAGAGGGGCGATCACTTCAAGGGCTCTGACGGGCTCCAGCCCGGACATCGCCAGTCCTTGCCGAAGCAATACATACGTATGACGGAGTTGATGCTTTGGCATCAGGCAAGAGTCAACCAGGAGCGGACACTCGCCATTCAATCCAGATAGCGGCCATCCGGGCAGGCTTGTATGCTATACGCCTATGCGCTAGATGAGTCGCATCAGCTCACTAAGCTGTCGGCTACTGCTATTCCTGTCTTGTTGTCTTGCCTTGCGCGTGGTTCCTGCATCTACACAGTAACTTGCAGGACAAGTTATTCGGCATTTCGATGCTATGCGGCAGAACTGTCGCCAGAAAACAAAGTTATTCATCATGAAGTACAAGCACATTGACGCCATGCTTCACAACTTCGGCTATTCATTTGTGAGCCTCATGAACTACGTCGATGATCAGTACATTCTTGATGTTCTACCTGAATTGGCGCGTCATTCTCCGGGCCACGAAATCGACATCAACTTTGGCAATGGACAAGTCTCGCCACCCGGTGAGTATCCGGTGGCACTCCACAAATCCATCTCATACTGGAAAGACTGGTTGCCCAAGCACATCGCCAACCATAGGCTTGAGCCGGAGCGCCTGTCAGAGATTCATGTCCGCTACAGGCTGGTAAAGATGGGGCACGAAATCATTGTCTCCACCACTGATGATCGTGGCAAAGAACACAGAGTGTTCGTCCATGCATAACATGGCGCTCAACCTCGCTCCCTTCGGTCGCCGGAGGCTGCGCGATAAAGCCGCGCAGCGACGGTTAGCTCTAAATTAGGGCTCAGAAGCATGTTCATCGCAAGTCAGTACAAGGTCGCCGGGACACCTGACTCAGTACCAGAGGTCGTCCACGTCTCCTACGACCTCTGGAGCCTTCAAATCACGGTGGTCTTCGAAGGGCAGTCGCAGCCGGTCTACCTCAGCTTCAACAGCGTCGGCTTCCGCGTGCTCGACGAGGGTCAGCTGCTGGATTACTGGGGTAAGGAAGAGCGAGCGCCAGGTTGGCTTTGGCGCATTGAGTCCGGCGGCTGGTTCGATCAGGAAGCCCAACGCAGTGGCTTTCTCATGGGTGCGTTTGCCAGCGAAGGCGAGTGGCGACCTAATGAGTACCTGCTCTTGGGTGTGAACGATTGTGTCAGCATCCTCAGCTGGGGTGAGCCGCAGGTTTCGCTGGCTGAGCCCTAACTCAAGCGTTGAATGACACCTTCCCTGAAAGCTCAACGGCAGCATTGGGTCGATAGCCGCCCCCACCCTTGACCTCCCCCCGCCCCCCGGTCAATACTTCCCGCGTCGTCGAAACAGAGACGATCGGGGTTGGAAGCCCGATAACGAAGGCGGACCGATTAGCCGCGCCGCGGCTATTTTTTCGTCCGTCACGCCCGTGGTGCGCCTTGATCAATGGTGGGCCGGGCGGGGAGGCCTCGGCCTGCCGGTCCCTTCGTTCCGGTCTTCCAACCTCGCTTTGGCCCGCCCCCCGTTTGGAAGCGAGGGGCGGAACTATCCAGCAAACGAAGGAGTATCACACCATGGCATTTTCCGCCCTGGCGTGCGCACGTCCGCACGCATCCGCTTCCTCTTCTCCCCCGCAGCATTTCCCTGATTGCCCGGCCGTGATTGGTCGGCACGTCGCCCTCTTGAACGGGAGGGCGCCGGCATGAATGACGCACTGCATTTTCCGGCGCCCGGCGATGGGCTGTATCACCTGGCCGACGACGTGGGCCGCATGGCTTTGTTCGATCAGTTGTCGGCACGCCAGCAGCAGTTGCATGCACTGCTGGCGATGACCTGCGGGGATGCGTGGGAGGTTTTCCGCCGGCAGGCGCCGAGCCACCAGGAGAACTACCTGTGGGCCTGCTGCATGATCGCGGCGGAGGCACGGGATCTGATCGAGGCGCAGCAGGCCCGGCAGGCCTGAGCGCAGTAGGGAGCGGGCTGGGCACAGCCCGCCCGGGCGTAAGTGAAGCAAGCCCGCCTCACCCGCCAGCCGGCGCGGGCGCCAGCACCGGGCAGGCGTCGGGCAGCCCGTCCAGGCCCTGCTTTTCGACGCTGAAACGGGCCACCGGCGCATCGTGGCCGGCCTGCTGCACGCGGATCACGTAGAGGCTGTCGTAATCGTCGTCGGCCCACTTGGGCACCGCTTTGGGGTCGGCGCCGAGGGTCTTGAGGAACAGGCGGGCCAGGGATTCGCCCCAGTGGTGCTCCCAGGCGATCACGTGGGTGCCGGCCGGGTGGGCGAGCACCTGGTGCACCAGCGGCTTGATGTCCTCCATGCCACCGCCGAGGGTCACCGGCTTGCCGGCGCGGATCGCCAGGGGCTCGATGGTGGCCAGCGGGCGCACGTAGTTGAAGGGCACGCCCTTGTCCTTCTTCAGCACCCCCGGATTGGGTGCATACACCGCGTCCGGCACCCCGAAGCGCGACAGCAGCAGCGGCGCCAGCGCCAGCGAGCGGTTGAGCCCCTGGCAGGTCAGCTGCCCCAGCCCGTCGGCGGGCTTTTCCCCGTGGCGCAGGATCACGATGCTCATGTCCGCAAAGGCCGGCGCCGCCGCCAGCCCGCAAGCCAGCGCCAGGCTGCGCAGCGCAAGGCGCGCGGCAGCGGTTCGAAGGAACTTCATGTGAGTCGGCCCCCATGGCAGCCCCGCCGCCGGAATGGGGCGGAGCGATTCAAGAGGCGCGATCTTCCGGGATTTTTGCCGCGAAGGACAGGGGGCCGGGGGCCATCCGGCACCTCGCGCACCGGGGTGGATATTCACTTTCCATTTTTCGGACATGAAGCCCGAAGTTTCGGACTCGGCCATCGAAGTTTCGGATTCCGGATTCGAAACTTCGGACTTTGAATCCGAAACTTCGACCGGCGACACCGAATATTCGGATCGAAACACCGAACATTCGGTGATTGCCACCGAAACTTCGGACTCGATCACCGAAAAACGGATGCTTGCTTTCCACCACCGGAATAATGCCATCCAGCTATCGACAACCGAGTCCGAAACACGCCGCAGCTCCGCGCGGCAGCCCGCAATCAGGCCGTGGCTTCAGCCGGCTTGGCCTTGCGGCCGGGGTTGCGCACCAGCATCGCCTTGCGCAGGGTCTCGAGCCCCTCGCTCTTACCGTACATCTTCATCAGCGCATACCCTTCCAGCATGGCCACGAGGATGTCGCTGCCCAGCGCCGTCTCGGTGTCCTCCGCCTTTGCCACCACCTCCCGCAGCCGCATCAGGCGCGGCCGCAACGCATCGAAGGCCGCGAAATCGCGCTGCACCTCGGCCACCGAAAAACTCGGCGGCAGGATCTCCCGGTTGTGCTCCAGCACCAGCGCCGTCTGCCGACAGAACTGCTCCGACTTGTCGCCCATCTTGTTGAGCGCCCGCACCTCGTCGGCCGACAGGCTGATGAAGGGCGAAAAGATCTGCTCGATGGTGGTGAGTGCCTGATCCAGTGCGGCAAGGGCTTCGGCGGACAGATCGAGGGAAACGAGGTTCTGCGTCATGGCGTGGCTCCGGGTGAGATAGGGAAGATCGCGCCGGGCAGGTCCGGGAAGCGGACAGGCATCGCCGACGCGCCGGAATATTACGATGAGATTACGTCAAATGCATACATTGACGAGCAAAGTGGACCATCTCGGCAGCCCCCTCATCGGCCCGCCGTCCGCGGAGTGACGTACTCAACTGAAGCGCTTGGCAGCACATGGGAACATGGCAGTCATGACAATGAAGTGGTGCAATACGACCAATCGCGGCTCCTCAGATACCCTCCCGCCAAGCGGGCATCGCTCCCATTAAGTTGTCTGACATACTTGAACACTTATGCTTAAAACGTAAACTCGAAACATCTGAATTTCATGAGCAAAGTACAACCACCCGGGCGCCTCCGGGATCATCTGTCATGCGAGCCCCAGCGTTCGTGTAAAGACTGTTAGCAATAGCACATGACCACTTGGAAAAAAGTAGTCCTTTGGGTTATCGGTACCCCCCTAGTAATGTTTGGTGGCTGCGCTGCATTGTTAGCGCGCCTTGGCACGGATATGTGCGCAGAAACAATAACTGACCAGTTCCCGTCACCCAGCGGGAAATTGAAAGCTGTTGTATTTCAAATAGATTGTGGGGCCACAACCAGCTTCAACAGCCATGTTTCTATCGTGCCCGCTGACACCGACACCTCCAAGAAGGATTCTCTGCCCCAAAGTTTCTTTGTCGCCGATGCAAACCGTGGTCAAGCACCGACCGGGAAAGGCGGCGGCCCAGAGGTTCGCGTCACTTGGAGGGATGACGACCACCTCGAGATCCAGCACCACCATCTTGCGCATCTAATTCGCACGGAGCCGAAATCAGAAGGGGTCACCATTGACTACACACCATTTCGCTGAACCCGTACTCAGCCTCGTTTCCCTCGATCGCCGAGATGTCTCGCAAGCGCGGCAGACTCTTACTAACCGAGGTCCAGCTTGAAAGAAAATACTGGAAACAGAGGCTGATTTCGCATTGCCGGCATACATTTCCATTTATTGCTTTTGACAATATCGTTTTTCACCCGCAGTGACCTCTCTCGCCATTCTTCTCACCGGCTTCTCGATATTCAGCGCAATCAGCCTTGCCCTGACGCATTTCCGCGGCGACCAATACCAAGACCAGCCGATGTCGCGCTTGATGGGACTTGTCCTGCTGATGGCATTAAGCGGTCTGCAAATCGTCCACTTCGTGTGGCTGTACCTCGATCAGGAATGGGTGGCAACGCTGCCGTACCGCATGACCCTGTTTGCCGTGGCGCCATCTTTCTTCCTGTTCAGCCAGCCCTTGCTGAACCCCAAGGCGCCCCCTCTGATTAGACCTGCGCTTCTCGGTCACGCGCTGCCAATCGGGATTTCCCCCTTCCTGCCTGACGATCTGGCCTTGCCGCTGGCTTTCAGCGTTGGCGCCGGCTACTTGCTGTGGCTGGCGCGCAGTCTCTACGCCTTGCGCTGCGAGCGGGCGAGCTTCCACCGGGAGATGATTCTGCTGGGCAGCGTATTCGGTATAGCTATCGGCGTCTCGGTGCTCGGGCTGGCCCAGGCGTCGCTGCCTGGCAAACTGTTTTTCAGCCTGTACGCGGTCTCGATCGGGGCCGCCTTTTTCCTGGTGCAAACCACACTCGGCCTCAGGCCAGAACTATCCGTTGAGGTCAAGGAAACCGTACAGACTGCCTATGTCAGCTCCACGCTGACCAATGTGGATTGCGATGCGGCTCTATCGAAGCTGAACACCCTTATGACCGCGGACCGAACCTATGTGGATCCGGACCTGAACCTTCCCGGACTGGCTGAACGTCTCGGACTTAACACTCACCAACTTTCGGAGCTGATGAATGCCCGGCTGGGGAAGGGTTTCTCCCGCTACTTGCGTGAACTGCGCGTGGCAGCCGCCAAAGCCATGTTGTGTGATGAACCGTCCGCCTCTGTCCTGTCCGTTGGACTCAGCGTGGGGTTTACCTCGCAGTCGAATTTCTACGAGGCCTTCCGCGAGATCGAGGGCATGACCCCCGGCCAGTTCCGCAAGCTCCACGCCAAGAGCGGGCCATCCAAATAGCCGTGATTGGCTGACCGAAGCTCCGGAATGATCTTTCCGGAGCCGAAAAATGTTCCGTTTCGATAAGAACGGAAGAATTCAGGGGGTCTGATCTCCAACCTGGGGGCTCCAGTAACCAATCGGGAGCCTTTCATGAATCCTTACGTTCTGCTGTTTGCTGAATCTTTCATCTGCGTAGCCGCGAGCCTCGCGGTTCTGCACGTGCTGTCCCGTCCCCTCGTGAATGTCCTTAACCGGGTCTGCCCCGATGAGCAGGCTGCTTCCTTCTGGTTGAGCTACACGAAGGTGATGCTGATGATCGCCCCGCTGCTGCTGGTACTGATGGTCGATATGTTCTCGCACTTCAGCAACCCGATAGACAGCTTCCGTCTAGCCTTGGTGGCAGCCCTAGTCGGGTTGCTGATCGGCCTTCGCTCGATCGGCAAGCGTCTGGGCCAGTTCATTACGGTACCGCGGCAGCCGGGGAGCGCATCATGAACATCCTGCTGACCGGGGCGAGTGGCTTCATTGGCCACAATCTCGTCACTGAACTGACCGCTGCCGGGCACCGCATCAAGCCGGTATGCCGTAGCGAGGGAATCGACTTGAGCCGGATGCTGTCGGCGGCGGACTGGCTGCCGCAGCTCGAAGGCGTCGACGCCGTTATCAACAGCGTTGGCATCATCGGGGAAAGCGGCTCCCAGCGTTTTGAACTCCTGCACACCCTCGCTCCGTCGGCATTGTTTCGCGCCTGCGCCCAGGCCGGAGTCCGGCGGGTGTTGCAGATCTCGGCGTTGGGAGCCGACAAGGCGGCGTTTTCTGCCTACCACCTGAGCAAGCGAGCTGCCGACGACTGCCTGCGCAGCCTCGATCTCGACTGGTTCGTGCTGCGCCCTTCGTTGATTTACGGCCTCGGAGGCAAGAGTGCAGACCTGTTCATGCGCCTGGCGGCGCTGCCGCGGATCCCGGTCATCGATAACGGGCAACAAGAACTGCAGCCTGTCCATATCAGCGACGTAGTGGCCACAGTCATGCAAGGCCTCACGTCGCCCAAGACGATGCAGACGCTGGACATTGTAGGCACAGAAATAATCACTTTCGCCGAGTGGCTGCAAACGATGCGCCAGGCGCTGGGGTTGTCCCGTGCCCGGCTTATTCCCATCCCATTCCGGGTGGCGATGGCGATTGCCCAGGTGGGACGGTACTTCAACCCGATGCTGCAGCCAGAGAATTTGCGCATGCTGAAGACCGGTTACCGGGCTGATTTCCGACCACTGGAGCAGTTTTTGGGACGCCCGCCCCTGACCACCAAGCCCAGCCTGTTTTTCTCCGAAGGCGTACCCACAAGGGGGGCGTCATGACCTTCACCCTTCTCAAAACGCTGCATATTCTCAGCCTCGTGCTTCTCTTCGGCACCGGTCTTGGCAGTGCGTTCTACAAGTGGATGGCCGACCGCAGCGGCAACCTTGCCCATATCGCGGTCACCAACCGCCATGTCGTATTGGCCGACTGGATCTTCACCACGCCGACCGTCATCTTGCAGCCCATCAGCGGCCTGTGGATGGCTCATCTGCTCGATGTGCCGCTGACGACACCATGGATTGCGGCCAGCCTTTCCCTCTTCTTCTTCGCTGGCGCTTGCTGGCTCCCCGTGGTCTGGCTGCAGATTCGCATGCAGAAAATCTCTGCCGATGCAGCAGCCGAAGGATCAGATTTACCGGCGCTTTACTGGCGGATGGCACGCTGGTGGTTCTGGCTTGGCGTACCCGCCTTTACGGCAATGGTCGCTGTAGTCGCGCTGATGGTCTTCAAATACATTCCAGGAATTGGATCATGAAAAGCTTGATGCAACAGGCGCTCGGCGCCGACTGGGACAAGCTGCCGCCGGCCCTCCAGGCCCATTACCGGTTCGGTACGACGACTGACACGGGTCGGATGGATATTGAGTATCCTCGGTTCATGCAGCCGTTTCTGAGTGTGCTGAGGGTATTCGGGGCGCTGGTCAATCGCCGTGGGCAGCAGGTGCCAACGGTGGTTGAAAAGAACGTCGTAGGCGAGCGGCAGCATTGGCGGCGCACAATCACCTACCCGGACGGGAGGGTGATCTATTTCGACAGCTTCTGGATATCGGCTGGCCACGACCAGGTGATCGAATTCGTCAATCCTGTGCTCGGACTACAGATGGCCCCGTACGTGACAGGAAACCGACTCCATTATCGCGGCGTCCGGTTCGTCATGAAGCTGGGACCGGTCCTGTTGCCGATCCCGGAATGGATGGTGCTGGGCCACACCACTATCGTCGAGGAAGCGATAGATGAAAGCCATTTCGTCATGGACTTCCGCCTCACTCATCCGTTGTTTGGGCAACTTTTCCGCTATTCCGGCAAATTCGAGGCTGCATCAAACTAATTAGCAATCCCGACCCTTCTTGACCTCCCCCCGCCCTCCGGTCAATACTCGCCGCGTCGTCGAAACAGAGACGATCGGGGTTGGAAGCCCGAGAACCAAGGCGGACCGATTAGCCGCGCCGCGGCTATTTTTTCGTCCGTCACGCCCGTGGTGCGCCTTGATCAATGGTGGGCCGGGCGGGGAGGCTTCGGCCTGCCGGTCCCTTGGTTCCGGTCTTCCAACCTCGCTTTGGCCCGCCCCCCGTTTGGAAGCGAGGGGCGGAACTGTCCAGCAAACCGAGGAGCATCACACCATGGCATTTCCCGCCCTGGCGTGCGCACGTCCGCACGCATCCGCTTCGCCCCCTCCCCTGCAGCATTTCCCCGACCTCCCGACCACGCTGGGTCGGCCTGTCGTCTTGTTGAACGGGAGGGCGCCGGCATGAGTCACGCACTGAGTTTTCCGGCGCCCGGCGAGGGCCTGTACCGGCTAGCCGACGACGTGGGGCGCATGGCCCTGTTCGACCAGTTGTCGGCGCGCCAGCAGCAGTTGCATGCACTGCTGGCAATGACCTGCGGGGATGCGTGGGAGGTTTTCCGGCAGCAGGCGCCGAGCCAGCAGGAAAACTATCTGTGGGCCTGCAGCATGATCGCGGCGGAGGCGCGGGATCTGATCGAGGCGTTGCAGGCGCGGCCAGAATGAGCACGGTGCCGGCTCTCCTGCTCACCGATCTCTTTCTCGGAAGGTAGTCTGCAAAGTCGATTCCACTCGTGGGTGCATAGGCGGCCCCAAGGGTCCGCCTATGCACCCATGATGCGCTCACCCCCAGCCCCGTGTACGCTCCCACCGACACACACCCTCGGAGTCATCGTCCATGTTCGTCGTGCTGCTGAACTACGTTAAGCCCTTATCCGAAGTCGATCGTTTCGTTGGAGAACATCGCCAGTTCCTGGAGCGCCATTACGCGGCGGGGCATTTCCTGCTCTCCGGGCGCAAGGAGCCGCGTACGGGCGGCGTCATCCTTGCGACCGCAGGATCCCGTGCCGAAGTCGAGCGGATTATCCAGAACGACCCATTTCACCGGGAAAAGATCGCCAGCTACGAGATCGTCGAGTTCCTGCCGTCCATGTCGGCCGAGCACCTTGCCGATCTTGTCGTGCCTTGATTCAAACGCTCCCGAACGTCTGCTTGTCCGGTCTGCAATTAGCGACTTTCCGACCACGCGGGGTGTAGGCATATCAGCCTGTTTGGGCAGTAGGAGGAACATGACATGGCTCATATAATTACCCCATGGAGCGCATCCAATCCATCAACCTGGCCCGTATCGACTGGTGTCTTGCCGACAGCGGCATGACACGGGATGAACTCGCCCGCGAGGTTGATATTGGGCCGGCGATACTGGCGAAGGTGTTCGAGGGAGAAGCGGGGCTGACCTTCAAGCAGTTGCGCAGGCTTGCCTCGCACTTTGGGCGCGGCACCCTGTTCTTTCTTGCACCGGAGCCGGTCAACGAAGCGGCTGCCCATACGCCCCAATTCCGCACACTCGCCAACCAGAAGCCCGAGTTGTCGGCACGCATGAAGTTGCTGATAGAACGAGTGGAGCACCAGCGGGAAATCTATCTCGCCCTGCGGGGCGAGCTTGATCCGGAAGGGGTTGTCCACTTTGCGCCGCCCGATCTGGTCGGGCTCAGCGTTCCTGATACCGCGCGCAGGGTCCGCGATTGGCTCGGACTTGCCGATCGCAACGATTTCAACAGCTACCGTGCGGCCATCGAGGCACGGGGCCTACTGGTGTTCCAGAGCAACGGTTATCACGGTCAGTGGCAGATCGCCAAGGAAAGTCCGGTCCTTGGTTTCTCGCTGTATGACCCGGCGTGCCCGGTGATCCTCGTCAAGAAGCAGGACTCGGATGCGCGCCAGAGTTTCACGCTGATGCATGAGCTGGGCCATCTGCTGCTGCACAAGACCAGTTCAATCGATGACGAAGGCGACCTGCATGCGCGTGCGGGTGTCGAGCAGGAGGCCAATGCCTTTGCGGGCCATCTGCTGGTTCCAGATGCCTTCCTTCTGAGCATCCGGGATTTCGAGCGCCCCGACGACGTGGCCGCATACGACGAATGGCTGGCGCCGCAGCGCCGTCAGTGGGGCGTGAGCGGCGAGGTCATCCTGCGTCGCCTGGTGGATGTTGGCCGGCTTTCAAAGGCGCAGTACGGCGCATACCGGCAATGGTGTGCGACACGTCAATCGCCCCAAAAGACGGGCGGCAGCCGCGAGTATCGCAATCGCGAGCCCAAGCATATTTTTGGCGATGGATATGTACGTACCGTGCTCGATGCCCTCAACGCCCAGCGCATCTCCTTGGCCAAGGCGAGCACCTATCTCGACAACCTGAAGATCAGCGACCTGCACAAGCTTGAACAGCACTATGCAAGCATTTGATGCGTCGTCCATGATCCACGCATGGGATAACTATCCCATCGAGCAGTTTCCAGGGGTGTGGAATTGGATGGCGGATCGGATAGTACGAGGCTTGATCCAGATGTCTGAAGTGGCGGTCGAGGAAGTGGAGCACAAAGTGCCTGAGTGTGCAGCGTGGCTCAAGAACGCCAAACTGCAAAAACTGCCCGTTTCCGAGGCCATATTGCTGGAAGCCATGCGCGTCAAAGCCCTGCTCGGGATTGAGGAAGAGCGTTACGGAAAGGGCGTCGACGAAAACGATCTCATCATCATCGCAACCGCGAAGATGAAAGGATACGAATTGGTGACCAACGAGGCGGTTCAGCTTTCGGGCAACAAGCAAAGACAAAACTGGAAAATCCCGGCGGTCTGCGATATGGACACGGTTCATGTCGCGTGGATCAGTTATCTCAACTACCTCAAGCGAACCGGCGCGACCTTTGGTTGATTCATCAAGGTGGCACGCCTTACCAAGGAAACCTGATCTGTCGCAGCAACCCTCCGTCCGACGCGATCTGCTGATCCTCTGGCTTTCCATCGCTGCGGTTGCGCTTGTGCTGGGGTGGTTGCTGCTGTTGATCGGCCGCCAGAGCGCCGGCCCCCAGATTGCGCGGGCGCGCCAGCTTACCTCGACCAGTTGCCAGGCGCTGCAGGCGGGTGCGGCGCGCATGCGTCAGCAGTTTCCGCCGGCAAACGGTCGGTCCCGTCCCATGGCCCCGGCCGCGGCGCAGGCGGTGCTCGACCTTGCGCTACGCGACCAGCCGGGCATGGAGGGCGGCTTCTGGCGCGCGGATGCGGGGGTGGTGGCCTACGCCTTTCCAACCTATGACGGTACGGGCATCAAGCGCGATCCGCCGAGCGCCGAACTGGAGCGCATAGCCGCCACCGCGCAGCGTGCACAGGATTCCGCAAGCCTCGTGGCGGATGTGCGACCGGGCCTGCGCGAGGCGGTGGCCTTTGCGGCATGCCCCGTGGAAACCGATGACCGGCGCCTGGTGGCGTGGACGCTGATGCGCGTGCCGCTGCTGGCGGCAGACACGGTCAACGCCCTGATCCTGGCGGTGAGCCTGCTGCTGGCACTGGTCGTGGTCTCGGGTGCGTGGCTGGGCTGGATGATTTCGCGCTGGCAGCGTCAGTCGAGCGATCTGCGCAGGCAGCTGGCCCAGTCCGAACGCCTGGCTACGCTGGGACGCGTCTCCGCCGGGCTGGCGCACGAGATCCGCAACCCGTTGGGCACGATGCGCATGAAGGTGGAGAACGCGCTGGCGGCTCCGGCGGAGTTGCGGGAGGCGCGCGTGGAGGGTGCGCTGGATGCCGTGCTGTCCCAGACGGCGCGCCTGGAGACGCTGGTGTCGAGCCTGCTGGCATTGACGCAACCGTTCCGCGCCGAGCGTCAGGCCGTCGATCTGCAGGGCTGGCTGGAGGCGCGGCGCAGCGCCCACGCCGAGGCTGCCCAAAGGCATGGCGTACGGATCACGCTGGCGCTTGAGCCGGAACTGGCCGCCGCCGCAAAAGGACTCGCGCTGTTCGATCCGGTACAAATGGCGCGCGTCTTCGACAACCTGCTGCTCAACGCGCTGGCGCACACGGGAGAAGGCGGCGAGATCGAGCTCGGCGCCAATCGCACGCGCCGCGGCGCCCTGCTGCTGTGGGTGGCCGACGATGGTTGCGGCATACCGGCCGAGCTGCGCGATACGCTGTTCGAGCCTTTCGCCACGTCCCGCGCAGGCGGCACCGGCCTGGGGCTGGCGCTGGTGCGCGAGATCGTACAGGGCCATGGCGGGAAGGTTGCACTGGCCGAGGCGGCCAGGGGAACACGCATTGAAATGGAGCTGCCGTGGCCCGAATCCTGATCGTTGACGATGACGCGGCGTTTCGCGACAGTCTGGCAGAAATGCTGCAGGACCTGGGCCACGAAGTGCTGCAGGCAGAAACCACCGACGCGGGCCTGCACAGGCTGCGCACCGAGGCGGTGGATGCCGCCATCGTCGACCTGCGGCTGCCGGGAGAGGATGGCCTGGCATTCCTGCGCCGGGCGGCGCACATCTCGCAGGTGCCCTGCATCATGCTCACGGCTTACGCGAGCGGCGGCAATACCATCGAGGCGATGCGCCTTGGGGCCTTCGACCATCTGACCAAGCCGGTGGCCAGGGCGACCCTGGTCGAAACGCTCGGGCGTGCCCTGCGACAGGAGGCCAATGCCCCGGACCGGCATCAGGAGGCTGGCGCCGCGCCTGTCGCACAAGAGCCCGCGGACAGCAGCGAACTAGTCAGCAGCAGCGAAGCGATGCGCCAGGTTTTCAAGCGCATCGGGCTGGCGGCGGACAGCGAGGCCACGGTGTTGATCCTCGGCGAGACGGGGACGGGCAAGGAACTGGTGGCACGCGCTCTGCACCGCAACAGCGGCAGAGCGGCAAGGCCCTTCGTCGCGGTGAACTGCGCGGCGATTCCCGCCGAGCTGATGGAGAGCGAGCTGTTCGGCCACGTCAAAGGGGCATTCACGGGCGCCGTCAGTGAGCGCATCGGGCGCTTTCGCGAGGCCGATGGCGGTACCCTGTTCCTCGACGAGATCGGCGACATGCCGCTGTCCACACAGGCGAAGATCCTGCGGGTGTTGCAGGAACGCGAGATCACCCCCGTCGGTACCAACCGCGCCCAGCCGGTGGATGTGCGCATCGTCGCGGCAACGCACCGGGATCTGCCCACGGCGGTCAAGGAGGGGCGCTTCCGGGAAGACCTGTGGTATCGCCTGCAGGTGGTGCCGCTGTGGCTGCCACCGCTGCGCGAGCGCCTGGGCGATGTGCTGCCGCTGGCAGAACATTTTCTGCGCCTGCTGGGCGGCGACGCGCCCAAGCGGCTGAGCGCGGCGGCGGCCCGGCTGCTGCTGGCCCACCCCTGGCCCGGCAACGTGCGCGAACTGCGCAATGCCATGGAACGTGCAGCCATCCTCAGCCACGGCGCCGTCATCGATGTGGAACATATCGGCCTGCAGACGCCCTCGGTACCCGCCCCGGGCCTGGACATCGACTGGAACGGCCCGATGGAACGGGCCGTCGCCCGCGTGGAACGGGAAATGATCGTGCGGGCCCTGGCGGCAACGGCCGGCAACCGCGCGGAGGCGGCGCGGCGCCTCGGTCTGTCGCGCCAGCAGCTCTACCGCAAGCTGGCCGAGTTCAAGCTCGATTGAATCCGCCGCACGGAGGCCGGTGTCCGCTCCGGTGACACCCTGATGTCGCCGGAGCGGACACCGGATGCCATCGCGCGATTTCAAACCGTTGATTTAATTAAGACTCTCTTTGGCATGGTGTTTGCGCTACGGGTTGGGTGCTTTCCCCAACCCAAGGAGCTTCTCCATGTCCGCACATTTCACCGCCACGTCCGTCGCGCTGGCGTTGGGCCTGTGCAACCCGAGCGCACATGCCGTGCCGCCCGGCCCGGCCCCCGATCTGCCCCCGCCACCGCATCAGCGGCTCGAGGCCCCTGCTCCGGCAGGCCAGTACGCCGTGGAAGGCCAGGTCCAGCGGATGCTCATCAATCCCTATGGTGAGGTTGACGGACTGCGCCTGAGCGACGGAACGATTGCCAAGTTCCCGCCGCATCTGGCCGATGCACTCACGGCGACGGTCAAGGTCGGCGATGCCGTCCGGATCATCGGACGGGCGGAAGCGGGAGGCACGCTCAGAGCTGACGCCATTGTTCACACCGGCAGCGGGCGTGCCCTGTACGACCAGCCACCGCCGGTTGGCGCGGGCCGGGCCCTGCCGCCACACCTGCGCGCCCAGCGACTGCAGCCCCAGCAGGTGGAGGGCCGCGTGGAGACGGTGCTCACCGGGCCGCGGGGAGAGGCCAACGGCGTCATTCTGAGCGACGGCAGCATCGTTCGCTTCCCGCCTGAAAGCCTGCATCTTTCGGTGCGGGCGGGTGCGCCGTTCGCGGCGTCCGGACTTGGCACGCGCAATGCGTTCGGCACATCCCTGGAAGCCGTGAGCATGGGCTCCACGCTGTCCGCTCTGCAACCGCTCTACGACCGCGCACCGTAAATACTGGAATCCCCCCGATGTCCCCCAAGGTCTTACCCATCGCCCTTCTTCTCGTCTCCAACGCCTTCATGACGTTTGCGTGGTACGGCCACCTGAAATTCGGAGAACGCCCTCTTTACCTGGCGATCCTGGTGAGCTGGCTGATCGCCCTGGCGGAATACTGCTTTGCGGTTCCCGCCAACCGGATCGGTCACGCCATCTACAGCGCCGCAGAGCTCAAGACGATGCAGGAGGTCATCACGCTGGTTGTTTTTGCGGTCTTTTCCGTCGTCTATCTCGGTGAGCGGCTCACGCTCAACCATCTGGTGGGCTTTGGTTTCATCTGCCTCGGCGCGTTCTTCGTCTTCAAAGGCCCGTTGAACTAGGAACCGGTGATGGCCATGCTCTCGACACACGCCAGTTCGCGAAACTGGCTTTGCGGGCTGAACTTCTTCCTGGCCGACGTCCGTGACGGTCTGGGGCCTTTTCTCGGTGTGCTTCTGGCCAGCCAGGGCTGGCGGGCCGATGAGATTGGCTATGTGATGGCCATAGGCGGCGTCGCAGGCATGGTGGCGACCACGCCGATGGGGGCCTGGGTCGATGCGTCGCGCCACAAGCGGCTTTTGCTGGCGAGTGGCGCCATCGTGCTCACGCTCGCCACCGCAGCGTTATGGACGGCGCCGTCGTTCGAGGTCGCGGCCGCATCCCAGGTGGTGACCGGTGCCGTGGGCGCCTTGATGGGGGCCGCCATCACGGGTATCACCCTGGGCATCGTTGATCGACGAGATCTGTCCCTGCAGTTGGGCATCAACGAGGCCTGGAACCATGCCGGCAACCTGGTCGCAGCCGGTTTGGCCGGGCTGGCAGGCTACCGCTGGGGGCTGTCGGCCGTATTCGTTCTGATGGTGGTGATGGCCTGCGCGGCGCTCATCTGCTTGTGGATGATCCATCCGCAGGACATCGATCACGAGCGTGCTCGTGGCGGTGATCCGGCACCCAGCCCGCCAATACAAGATTGCAGCGCCCCGCCGTCCATCCGGTGGGTACTGACGGACTCGCACGAACTGGGCCTTCTCGCGATCACCATGCTGCTGTTCCACCTGGGTAATGCCGCGATGCTGCCCTTGTTTGCGCAATCGGTGGTCACGCGTGGGCTGGCGGAGCCCAGCATTTTCACGGCATCGACCGTCATCGTGGCCCAACTGGTCATGATTCCCGCGGCCCTTTGGGCCGGCTGGCATGCCAGCCGGCGCGGATACCGGACGCTAATCATTACCGCCCTGCTGGCTTTGACCTTTCGGGGACTGATCGCCGGTTGCTGGGAATCCCCGTGGGCACTGATTCCGGTTCAGGCCCTCGACGGAATCGGAGCAGGTCTGCTGGGGGTCGCCTTGCCTGGACTTGTTGCTTCCATCCTGCAGGGCACCGGGAGCGTCAATGCCGGGCTCGGCGCCGTGATGGCAATCCAGGGCGCGGGGGCAGCCATGAGTCCGGCACTCGCGGGCTGGATCGCACATCGTTTCGGCTATAGCGCGGCCTTCGTCGTCCTGGGCATCGTTGCCGCAACCGGGCTGCTCATCTATCTCTCCGGCATTCTTTCCAAAGTGCATCCGGAGAACCTGGAAAGCCTCTTTGCAGGGCCCGGGGACGCTTTGCTCGAAGAGGTCGAGAAACCGTAACCAGTGCACCACCGATGCAGAGCAGCAGCGACGGCATGAGCCGCGGGAACGGCCCGGTGCCCTGGTCGCGGCGGCCAATGATCGTCACCGCGACGGATTGATGCAGGTGTAGGGCGCGAACATCGCCCCGGAGATCAGGGGAAATCGAGAAATATCGACGCCATGTCTGCCCAATAGAATGGCCCGATGAAATCCGGTGCCTGGGCCTTGGCGGCCTTGATCTTTCCATCCTGCGTCTTCGCCGCCCGTCCGTTCGTCACGGACGATGCGCGCTTGACGACAGATGGCAGTTGCCAGTTCGAGAGCTGGACGCGCGTCTATCAGCACAGCCGGGAGGTCTGGGCGCTGCCGGCCTGCAATCCGACCGGCAATTTCGAATTCACCTTTGGCGGCGGGCGGGCCCGATACGACGGCGAATCGCCGACGCGGGATTTCGTCTTCCAGGCCAAGACCTTGTTCCGCCCGCTGGAAACCAACGACTGGGGCTGGGGCCTGGCGGCGGGCACCATCCGACATCCGGAAATCGCCCCCGGCCCGAACCTGCTCGGCAACACCTACGCCTATATCCCGGTATCCATTTCCTTCAATGACGACCAGCTCGTCGTCCATACCAACCTGGGCTGGCTGAAGGATCGGGCTTCCGGGCGCAACAGCGCGTCGTGGGGAATAGGCGGCGAGTTCCACCTGTACGCCAGGCTGCTCGGTATCGCCGAGACCTACGGCGACAACCATGGCATGTCCTATGGGCAGCTGGGGGTCCGCTATTCGGTGATTCCCGATCTGTTCCAGGTCGATGCCACCGCCGGACAGCAGCTGGCCGGACCCGCCAAGAGCCACTGGCTGTCCTTCGGCATCCGCTACACCCCCGACAGATTGTTCTGAACGCGCGCTGCCGGTTGGCGCGGGACGGGTTCGGTAAGGAAGGACGCCGTTTGCCAACCTTCGGGCCACCCTCCCCGAATTGGGTCCATACTCACTTAACATTCCTGGCGATCGTTTCCTCTTTCCTTGCTTCAGGGAGGCTATTCATGAACATACGCAACAAACTCAGGGCCCTTGGTGCTGTTACGGCAACCGGCCTGCTCATCATTGCTGCTGCCACCGTCTGGGGGCTGAACGCCATCCGGAGCGTCGAGGACACGGCCCATCGGCGCGAGAGCTACGTGGCCGACCTGCTTGAAGTGAAGGCCAGTGCGGCAATGACGGTCATGCTCGATCCGGCGCAGCCTCAGGCGAAGGAGATCTTCGCTGCCTCGGCACAGAGCATCGAGCGGAACGGCCAGCGCGCGGTGACCGCCATCCGTCGGGCCGAGGTCCGCGAGGCTTTAGCCGGGATACTGAAACACTGGGAGCAGTATCGGGACAGCTCGCTCACGCTGCTCGCCACGGCGGCAAACGATCCGAAGGCCGCCAACGAGACGCTCGCGCGGATCTACAGCCAGCAGTTCAAGCCTTTCCAGACTGAGCTGGACGGCTTCATCGCCCAGCGGCGGGAGGAGTCGGCCCAGGGCGTGGCAGCGGCGCGGACGGTGTCGTCCGAGGTGTTCTGGATCGTCGTCGGCTTGCTGGCGGTAGGCATCACGCTCACCACGCTGGCGATTCTCGCCGTGTCCGTGTCGCTGCAGTCCAGCTTGAAAGGGATGCTGCAACAGCTGGTGCCGCTGAGCCAGGGCGACCTGACGCAGCGCCTGCCCAACAAGGGCCAGGACGAACTGGACGAGGTGGCGGACAAGGTCAATGCCTTCGTCGCCGAGCTGCAGTCCATCGTGCAGCGCACGCGGGACCGTTCGCAGCAGCTTTCCGGTGCGGCGGAGCACTTGAGTTCGGCCGCCAACGGCGTTCTGCAGGCCACCAGCCAGCAGAACGACGCCACCTCGTCGGTGGCCGCGTCGGTGGAGGAATTCTCGGTGAGCATCGACCAGGTGGCGGACAACGCCAGCCAGGCCGAACAGCGGGCCCAGCAGGCGGGGGCGCTGTCGCGCCAGGGCGGCGAGGACGTCCTTAAGGCCGTCGCCGACATTCAGCGGGTCGCTCAGGTGGTGAACGACGCCACCGGCCAGATGCAGGCCCTCGGGCAGCAAGCGCAGGACATCAGCAGCATCGTGCAGGTGATCAAGGAGGTGGCGGACCAGACCAACCTGCTGGCGCTCAACGCCGCCATCGAGGCGGCCCGCGCGGGCGAGCAGGGGCGCGGCTTCGCCGTCGTGGCCGACGAGGTGCGCAAGCTGGCGGAGCGGACGGCCAGCTCGGCCCAGGACATCACCGCCAAGGTGGCATCCGTGCAGCACAGGACGGGCGCGGCATCGGCGGTGATGCAGACGGGCAACGAGTCCGTGACCGACAGCGTGCGCCAGATCGAGGCGGCGGGCTCGTCGATGCAGCAGATCAGCGACGGCTCGGCCGGCGTGCTGGGGGCGGTCACCGACATTTCGACGGCGCTGCGGGAGCAGCGCATCGCCGGCGCGGAGATCGCCAGGAACGTGGAGCGCATCGCCCAGATGACCGACGCCAGCCGCGCATCGGCGTCGGACGTGTCCTCGTCGGCCGCGCAACTGGAGCGGCTGGCCCACGATCTGCAGGCCGAAGTGGCGCGCTTCCGGGTCTGAAAGCCCCTCACCGACGAAAAAACCCTGCCCGGCCGAAAGGCCCGGGCAGGGACAACGCAACGCAAGAAACCAGTGCGCTTCAGAAGATCTGCACGAACAGCCAGTACAGGCTGCCCGACAGGATGATCGCCGCCGGCAGCGTGAGGACCCAGGCCATCAGCAGGTTGCGGACGGTGGACATCTGCAGGCCGGAGCGGTTGGCCGCCATCGAGCCGGCCACGCCGGAAGAGAGAACGTGGGTGGTGGATACCGGCAGGCCGAACATGTCGGCGGCGCCGATGGTGCCCATGGCCACCAGCTCGGCGGACGCACCCTGGGCGTAGGTGAGGTGGGTCTTGCCGATCTTCTCGCCGACGGTCACCACGATGCGCTTCCAGCCGATCATGGTGCCCAGGCCGAGGGCGATGGCCACCGCCACCTTGACCCACAGGGGGATGAACTTGGTGGCCGCGTCGAGCTCCTTCTTGAACGCCTTCAGGTTGGTGCGCGTGTCGTCGTCAAGCTTGACCGCCTCGCTCTTCTCGATGAAGCGGATCGCTTCGGAGGCCAGGTACATGTCGTTGCGCACGTTGGCCACGGAGTCGGCCGGCAGCTTGGCGAGGGAGTCGGACTGCTTCACCTGTTCCTCGATGGCGCCGCTCAGCGCGGCCAGGGCCGGCAGCACCTCGGGCGTGAGGTTCTTGCTGCGGATGTAGTCCGACAGCACGTCGCGGGGCGTTGCCGGCGGCGCCATCGGGGCGGCCTTGACCAGGGCTTCCTGGGTGACGTGGGCGACGGCGGCGAACTGGGTGACTTCGCTGGCCGGCATGGCACGGTTCAGTGCGTAGGACAGCGGCACGGTGCCGACCAGG
This sequence comes from Zoogloea sp. JDB1, assembly GCF_056724025.1. NCBI lineage: Bacteria > Pseudomonadati > Pseudomonadota > Betaproteobacteria > Rhodocyclales > Zoogloeaceae > Zoogloea > Zoogloea sp. JDB1. Next base: position 1,319,711 of record NZ_CM161496.1, on the reverse strand, counting down.
ATCAGCATGATCAGGCCCATGCCCTTCTGGCCGTCGTTGGAGCCGTGGGCAAACGAGACGCCGGTGCAGGTGAGGATCAGGATGCCACGGACCCACCAGGGCGGCGGGGTTTCGCCCTTCGGCTCGTCGTACAGTTCGCGGTTCTTGACGAGGCTGCGCAGCACCAGCAGCAGGATCGCCGCGCAGCAGAAGCCGACCAGCGGGGAGAGCAGCAGGGAGTAGCCGACCTTGGTGGCCTGGGCCCAGTCGACGCCGCTGGTGCCGTCACGGCCGTGCATCAGCGCGTTGGCCACGCCGACGCCGATGATCGAGCCGATCAGGGTGTGGGACGACGAAGCCGGCAGGCCGAACCACCAGGTGCCGAGGTTCCAGATGATGGCGGCAATGAGCAGCGCGAAGACCATCGCGAAGCCGGCGCTGGAGCCGACCTGCAGGATCAACTCGACCGGCAGCAGGGAGATGATGCCGAAGGCCACCGTGCCGCTGGACACCAGCACGCCGAGAAAATTGAAGACGCCGGACCACACCACCGCGAAATGGGGCGGCAGCGAGTGGGTGTAGATGACGGTGGCCACCGCGTTGGCGGTGTCGTGGAAGCCATTGACGAATTCGAAACCGAGGGCGATCAACAGCGCGACGCCGAGCAGCAGGTAGGGCAGCAGGGAGCCCATCGGCGTGCTCGACTCGGCGATGTCGGCGAAGACGCTGTAGCCGGTGAACAGCAGGCCACCGAAGATGAAGACCAGGAACAGCGCGCGGCTGCGCGGCCCGCTGCCGCGGTCCAGGTTGGGTTTGGATGCGGCACGCAACGCATCGGGCGTAGCGGCCATGTCAGTGCTGGGGTTCATGCGGTTATTACCTGTTGATGGGGGTCGCCGCATTGTCATCGCCACTCATGACGATTCAATGATGAGCGCATGGCATGTCATGGTGTCGATTGCAACAAATGGCAAACCGGCCCGGCGGCCCCAGCCCCGCAACGGGCCCCCCGTGGGTAGGTAAGCGGCGCTCAGCCGAAGTAATCGGGCACCATCATGTCGTCGGACACCGCATGACGGACGTAGTCCGGGTGGCGCACCCGCGCCGGCAGATCGACCGGCGGGCGGATCACTTCCTCGTAGGGCATCTGGTCGAGCAGGTGCTGGATGCAGTTGAGGCGGGCGGCCTTCTTGTCGTCGGCGTGGACGATCCACCAGGGGGCTTCCGGAATGTGGGTGCGCTCCAGCATCACTTCCTTGGCCTCGGTGTATTTCTCCCAGCGGGCGCGAGACTCCAGGTCCATGGGGCTGAGCTTCCACTGCTTGAGGGGGTCATGGATGCGTGACAGAAAGCGGAAGTGCTGCTCCTCGTCGGTGATGGAGAACCAGTACTTGATGAGCTGGATGCCCGAGCGCACGAGCATGCGCTCGAACTCCGGCACCGAGCGGAAGAACTCTTCGTACTCGTCGTCGGAACAGAAACCCATCACTCGCTCCACGCCGGCCCGGTTGTACCAGCTGCGGTCGAAGAGGACCATCTCACCAGCCGCCGGCAGGTGGTACGCGTAACGCTGGAAGTACCACTGGGTGCGCTCCCGGTCGTTCGGCGCCGGCAGGGCCACCACGCGGCACACGCGGGGGTTGAGGCGCTGGGTGATGCGCTTGATGACGCCGCCCTTGCCGGCCGCATCGCGGCCTTCGAAGAGGATCACCACCCGCCGCTTGTTGGTCGCCACCCAGTCCTGCAGCTTGACGAGCTCGCCCTGCAGGCGGAGCAATTCCTTGAAGTAGCGCTGGCGCCGCAGCTTGTCCTCGTCGGACGCCGGCCGGCTCTCCCCCGCCCCGATGGCGTCGAAGCGGGCGTCGTCCATTTCGAGTTCCAGTTCCTCGTCGTAGCTGTCCAGCAATTCCCGCTCGAGGCGGCGATGAAGATCGCGGATGTCGTCGTTGTCCATGGGTGCTCTCTCTGTCTGGTTGTCGATGCAGATTCGAGCGGAAGCGTGCAGCACGCGTGTTACAGCAAGGGGCCGGCAGGTATTTCAGGCGCGGGGAAAATGGAGCGAGAAACACGCCCCGCCCGCCGGCAGGTTGCGGGCCGTAATGCTGCCGCCGTGCAGGTTCATGATCTCGCGGGAGATGGACAGCCCGAGACCGACGCCCCCTGCCCCGATCTGCGTCCGGCTCGACAGGTTGAAACTCTCGAAGATGCTCTCCATCTCGTCGTCGGGAATCCCCGGCCCCTGGTCGATGACGTCGAGGCGATAGCCGACCGCAGGCTCCGCGGTGCCGCTGTACTCGACGGCCAGACGGAGGACGATTTCCGAGTTGAGTGGCGAGAACTTCAGCGCATTGCCCAGCACATTGGTGAGCACCTGGCCGATGCGCTGGGCATCGGCGCGCAACGGGGTCGGAGCCTCGGGCCGGTCGACACGGACAACGATGTTGCGGTGCCCTGCCGTGTCGGCAAAGGTGTCCCGGACAGTAGCCAGCAACTCGCCGAGATCGGTGTAGCCGAGATCCAGCACGATGCGCCCGGTATCGAGCCGGGACAGGCTGAGCAGGTCGTCCACGAGCAGCGACAGCGTGACCGTGCTTTCATGGATACGGGCGAAGAAGCTGCCGAGCCTGGGCCGGGCGGCATCGGAATGCCGCTGGGTGCCCAACTGGGAGAAGGCCATGATGGCGTGCAGCGGCGTGCGCAGCTCATGGGACATCCGCGTCAGGAAATCGCTCTTGGCCCGGTTTGCGCGCTCGGCCTCCTGCTTGGCCAGCCGCAGGTCGCGGGTCCGCTCCTCGATCATCGCGAACAGGCGGTCGCGGTGTTGCCGCAGCTCATCGGCGGCGCGGCGCTCGTGCTGGCGCAGCGCGGCAAGCACGTCGCTGGTGAAGCCGACGCCCTGCAGTTTGCCGTCGCAGACGATGACGAAGCTCTCCGGCAGGCCGCCCGGCACGTCACCGACCAGGCGGTCGGCGATCTCGTGGATCCGCATTGCGGCGTCGATGCGCACCGGTGCGTCGTCCATGACCTTGGTACAGCGTTTCTTGCCGTAAACCTCCCAGTGGAAACGGCCGGCGATCTGCACCATGAAGCTCTGCCGGTTGATCAGCCCGACCAGGAGACCGTCGGCCAGCACCGGCAGACACTGGATCTGCGGCGCGGCCTCGAAGATCTCGAAGACTTCCGAATTGCGGGTGCCGGCATCGATGAAACGCACTGCATGGCACAGGTCAGCCGCGTTACACGCCAGTGTGTCCCCATCCTGCGCGGGGGACGCTTTGCCGGAATAAGCGCTTTTATTGGCCACGATGAACGACGTGATAAGACAAGGAGGGAGATGGCGCGCTGCTGGCGGACGCTGACAGGGCCTGGTTGGGCCTCAACGGGTTGGCTATCCATGGACAATCAAGGCTAACCCACTTTGGTGACAGGAAATTTGCAGGCTAATATCGGCCCCAGCGTGAGTATTGCAACGCGGTGACGCAAAACCGTCACATTAAGGAAACCCTACTTCGTTATAAGATATTCGTATCACCCTGGATCCATCAGCGAAGCCCCGACAGTCATGGCAAAAGACCGCGTGAAGCCCTCGCCCGCCAAAACCGGCGCCTGGGCCATCATCCAGTGCATCGAGACGGGCAAGTTCCTGCTCGGCAAGCGTTCCGAAGTCGTCAACAACTCTGGGCTGTGGAATTTCTTCGGGGGTCGTGTCGATCGCGGCGAGGCACCGCGCAAGGCGCTGATGCGCGAGCTGGTGGAGGAAACCGGCCTGCGCGTAAAGGAAAAGCAGCTGATCAAGCTCGGCCGCGTATCGTCCATCAGCGGCAACGTGGCCGACCGGGACATGCACTACTACCTGCTGCGCGTCAGCCAGGAAATCGCTCCGCGCCTGAACCGCGAGCATTCCAACTTCCGCTGGTTCAAGCGCAGCAGCCTGCCCGAAAAATTCAACCGGCCGACCACCACGGCGATCAAGCGCGGTCTGCTCAAGAAACTTGAGCACTGAGCTCACGGCGCAGCCGGCACCGCACCGCGGAAGGCTTCCTCCAGATAGCCCAGCAAGGCCTTGATGCGCGCCGGCTGATAGCGCCGGCTCGGATAGGCCACGTACAGCGGCGAAGGCTCGCCGCGGGCGTCGGGGAAGAGTTCTACCAAGCGGCCTGCAGCGAGGTCGTCCTCCACATCCAGGCGCGACTTGTAGGCGATGCCGTGGCCCTGCACGGCCCACTGGCGCACCAGCGCGCCGTCGTCGGCGGCGCGGTCGCCGCGCACTTCGATCTCCCTCTGCTGGCCTTGGTGGAACAGGCTCCAGCGGTCGAACAGCTCCCCATTGCGGTAGAAGCAGATGCAGTTGCGACCGACCAGCTCCTCGATGGTGGACGGCCTGCCGTGGCGGGCCAGGTAGGCCGGCGCGGCGACCAGCACACGGCAATTGTCGGCGAGCTTGCGGCCGATGAGGCTGGAGTCCGCCGACAGGCCGTAGCGCAGCACCAGGTCCACCGGGTGGCGGTAAAGGTCTGTGAGGCTGTCGGACAGGTGCATCACCAGCCGGACCTGCGGGTGGCGCAGGCGGAAGACGTCGAGCAGCGCGTCGAGGCGGCCGCGCCCCAGGTCGGACGAGGCGCCCAGGTGGATGTCGCCGCTGAGTTGCTCGCGCCCTTCGCGCAGGGCGGCGAGACCTTCTTCGAGGAGTTGCTGGGACTGGCTGCAGTAGGCGAGGAAGTTCTCGCCGGCCTGGGTGAGGCGTAGCGAGCGGGTGGAGCGCTCGAAGAGCTGACTATCCACGCGCTGTTCCAGGCGCTTGATGGCGGCGCTGGCGGCGGCAGCACTGAGGCCGAGGGCCCGCCCGGCGGCGCTGATGTTGCCCAGTTCGCTGACGCGGATGAAGAGCTGAACGTCGGCCAGATGAATCATTTTCAAACCTCGTTTGAGAATGCATCAAATCCTAGCCCAATTATCAAACGGCAGGCCCTTGCCTAGACTGGCTCCGTCTCCACCTCCTTCAGACCTTCATCATGAACTCTCCCCTCTTCCAGCCCTTCTCCCTCGGCACCCTGACGCTGCCCAACCGCGTCGTGATGCCGCCACTGACCCGCGCCCGCGCCGGCCAGCCCGGCAACGTACCGACCGCGATGAACGCCGAGTACTACGCCCAGCGCGCTTCGGCCGGGCTGATCATCGCCGAGGCTACCGATATTTCGGCAGACGCCAAGGGCTATTCGCTGACGCCGGGCGTGCACAGCGCCGAGCAGATCGCCGGCTGGCGCCTCGTCACCGACGCCGTGCATGCGGCAGGCGGGCGCATCTTCCTGCAGATCTGGCACTGCGGCCGCATGTCCCACCCGAACCTGCGCGGCGGCACGACGCCGGTGGCGCCGTCGGCGGTCGCCTTCCCGGGCCAGATCTGGCTGGCCGGGCCGGATGGCAAGGGCGGCATGGTGGATTGCCCGGTGCCCCGTGCCCTCGAACGGGCCGAGATCGCGCCCATCGTCGCATCCTTCCGCCAGGCGGCGCTGAACGCCATCGAGGCCGGCTTCGACGGCGTCGAGATCCACGCCGCCAACAGCTACCTGATCGACCAGTTCCTGCGCACCACCTCCAACCACCGCGACGACGACTATGGTGGTAGCCGGGAGAATCGCCTGCGCTTCCTGCGCGAGGTGGTCGATGCGGTGATCGGCGCGATCGGCGCCGAACGTACCGGCGTGCGCCTGTCGCCGCGCAACCAGGCGCGCGGCATGGACTGCCCCGACAGTCTGCCGACCGCCCTCGCCGCGGCGGCCTTGCTGGCCGAGCGCGGGGTGGCCTACCTGCACACCAACGAGCCGGAAGAGCCCGAACCCAACCCGGCGGCGGAAGCCTTCCATGCCGAGCTGCGCGCGGCCTTTCCGCGCCCGATCATCGTCGCTGGCGGCTACACGCTGGCCCGCGCCGAGGCGGTGCTGGCCAAGGGGCACGCCGACCTGGTGGCCTTCGGCCGGCCCTTCATCGCCAACCCGGATCTGCCGGCCCGCCTGCAGCACGGATGGCCCCTCAACACCGCGGACGCCACCACCTTCTTCGGCGGCAACGCCCACGGCTACACCAGCTATCCCTTCCACGCCGCGATCACCGAGGAGAGCCCCGCATGAAAGCCATCGGTTACCGGCACCCCGGCCCCATCGAGCGGGACGACGCGCTGATCGACATCGAACTGCCGCGCCCACAGCCCACCGGCCACGACCTGCTGGTGGAGGTACAGGCGATCTCGGTAAATCCCGTCGATACCAAGGTGCGCCGCAGCGCAGCGCCAGCGGACGGGGAATACAAGGTGCTCGGCTACGATGCGGTCGGCGTGGTGCGCGAGGTGGGGCCGGAGGTCAGCCTGTTCCGCCCCGGCGACGCGGTGTGGTACGCCGGCGCCATCGACCGCGCCGGCAGCAACGCAGAATTCCAGCTGGTGGACGAGCGCCTGGTTGGGCACAAGCCGGAAACCCTGTCGGCGGCCGACGCGGCGGCCCTGCCGTTGACCGGCATCACCGCCTGGGAGCTGCTCTTCGACCGCCTGCAGGTGCCGCTGGCCGGCAGCGGCCGGCCGAGCACGCTGTTGATCGTCGGTGCGGCGGGCGGGGTCGGATCGGTGCTGATCCAGCTGGCCCGCCAGCGCACCGACCTGACGGTGGTGGCGACGGCGTCCCGCCCCGAAACCCGCGCCTGGGTCACGAGCCTCGGCGCGCACCACGTCATCGACCACCACCAGCCCTTCGCGGCACAACTGGCGGCGCTGAACCTGCCACCGGTGGACCAGGCGATCAGCCTGACCCACACCGACACCCACTTCCCGCAGTTGGTGGAGGTATTGGCGCCCCAGGGCAAGCTGGCACTGATCGACGATCCGGAGCCGATCGACGTGCGCCTGCTCAAGCGCAAGAGCCTGAGCCTGCACTGGGAGCTGATGTTCACCCGCAGCCTGTTCCACACGCCGGACATGGTGGCCCAGCACCGCCTGCTCGACGCACTGGCCGGGCTGGTGGACCAGGGCGCCGTACGCAGCACTGCGCAGTTGCATCTGGGCACCATCAACGCCGCCAACCTGCGCAAGGCCCACGCCCTGCTGGAGAGCGGCACGGCCCTCGGCAAGGTGGTGCTGGAGGGTTTCGCCTGAGGCGTGCCGGCGGCGGCTAGCGCCGCCGCAGCCAGCGCAGGATGGTCGAAAACAGGCGGTCCGGATCGACCGGCTTGGACAGGAAATCATCCATGCCGGCAGCCATGCACTGGGCGCGGTCTTCGGCAAAGGCATTGGCCGTCATCGCGATGATCGGCACCTGGCTGTAGGCCGGCAGCGCGCGGATCCGGCGAGTCGCTTCGAGGCCATCCATCTCTGGCATCTGCATGTCCATCAGGATCAGGTCGAAGGGCGAGCCGGCCGCCATGTCCACCGCCACGGCGCCATTACCGGCAACGGCCACATCCAGGCCGGCATCAAACAGGAACAGCTTGGCGACCTCCTGGTTCACCGGTTCGTCCTCCACCAGCAGAACCTGCGCACCGGCGTACTCCTTCTGCAGCACGCTCTCCGCGCAATCGCGGTCATCCTGATCCGGCAGCGCCTGCTGGACGGAACGCCCGGCCCCCAACCAAGCGGTGAACCAGAAGGTGCTGCCCTTCCCGACATCGCTCGTCACGCCGGCCTCGCCGCCCATCAGTTCGGCTAGCCGGCGGGTGATCGCCAGCCCGAGGCCGGTACCGCCGTATTTGCGGGTGGTGGAAGCGTCCCCCTGCTCGAAGGGGCGGAACAGCTTGGGCAGGACCTCCCGCGGGATGCCGATGCCGGTGTCGCTCACTTCGGCGCGCACGCGCAGCGCATCGCCCTGGCGCTCGTCGATGCGCAGACTGAGGGTGATGGCGCCCGACTCGGTGAACTTGACCGCATTGCTGGCCAGATTCAACAGCGCCTGCGTGAAGCGCGTCGAATCACCGCGCACCAGGCAGGGCACGCTCTCCGTGTCCACAACGAGGCACAGGCCCTTGGCAGTGCTGCGGTCGTGGATCATCGAGGCAACGTTGGCGGCCACCCCGTCCAGCGCGAACTCCCCTTCCTCGAGGATGAACTTCTCAGCCTCGATCTTGGACAGGTCGAGGATGTCGTTGATTACACCGAGCAGGTGCTGGGCGGCGCCGTCGATCTTGCCGAGCTGTTCGGCCTGGGTCGGGCTGGCGCCGTCCCGCTGCATGATGCGCGCCATGCCGAGCACCGCGTTGAGCGGCGTGCGGATCTCGTGGCTCATGTTGGCGAGGAAAGCGCTCTTGGCCCGATTGGCGGACTCGGCGGCCTCCTTGGCCTGCAGCAGTTCGCGGGTGCGCGCCTCCACGAGGCTTTCCAGGTTCTGGCGGTGGCGCAGCAACTCGTGTTCGGCGCGCTTGCGTTCGGTAATGTCGGTGGAGATGCCGATGTAGCTGCCCACCCGGCCCGCATCGTCGCACACCGGTTGTCCGATGGACAGCAACCAGCGGGACGGCGGGTCGCCCGGCAGATTGACGCGCCATTCCACTTCGAAACGCTCACCCCGGGCGCGCGCTCCCGTCACGACGGACTCCAGCCGGGCCCGGTCCACGGGGTGCACGAGCTGTAGCCAGGCATCGTAGGAAGGGGTGATGGCCTGGGGCTCCAGACCGTACAGCGCCCATAGTTCGTCGGACCAGAAGTTGTTGTTGCTGTCCACGAACCATTCCCACGATCCGGCCCGGGCCGCATCGAGGGCCAAGCGCAGGCGGCGCTCGCTGGCTTTGAGAAGCTCCTCGGCCAGGCTGCGCTCGGTGACATCCGAAACGGTGGCGAGCACGTGATCGACGCCATCGATGTTGAGGCTGCCGAGGCTGAGCTCGATGGCGAACTCGCTACCGTCCTTGCGGCAACCACGGAGGTTGCGTCGGGACATCAGGGCCTGGGCCTGCGCGGGGCTGTGGTGATAAAGCTCGCGCTGGAGGCCGTGGCCTTTCCGCTGGGCTTCCGGCACCAGCATGTCGACCTGCTGGCCGACCAATTCGTCTTCCGCATAGCCGAACATCTGCGCGATGGAGGGATTGACGAGCACCATCTCCCCGTCGGGCTTGACCACCAGCAAGCCTTCGACGCTGGAATCCCAGACCTGGCGGAAACGGGCCTCGCTATGAGCCCGGGCATCCTCGGCGCGGCGCAGGTCGGAAATGTCGGTGAATGTCAGCACGGCGCCTGCCGTGCCGCCAGCATCGTCGAGGTAGGGATCGACCTGGATCAGATAATGCAGGTCGCGCTGCTGCACGTGCTCGACCCGCGAGCCCCAGCCCGCCACCACACCACTCACCCACTGCCGCAGTAGCGGCAGGTCGAGATGGCAGGGCACGCCGTACAGGAACTGGCCGATGTCATCGGGCAACAGGCCGAAGATGCGTCCGGCCAGTGCATTGAAGCGGGTCACCCGCCCATCCCGATCCACCACGACCAAGCTGGAGCGGATGGAGTCCTGGATGTTGGCAAGGGTGGTGTTGAGCTGCACGTATTCGAGGGACTTCAGGCGCAGTGCCTCGTTGAGCGTAGTGAGCTCCTCATTGGAGGCCTGCAGCTCTTCGTTGGAGGCCTGCAGCTCCTCGCTGGCGGCCTGGATCTCCTCGTTGAGGGCTTGCAATTCCTCGTTGGAGCTTTCCAGCTCCTCGATGACCGCCTGCAGGTGTTCCCGGGTGTCGGCCAGTTCCTGGCGCAGGCGGGCAATCTCGTCCACCGCTTCGGCAGCCGCCAGCCCTTCTCCCGCGGCATCCACCGGCGGCATCGGCTTGACCGTGGTTTCCTCGAAGCTGATCAGCACAGCCCCCGATGGCGCCCCATCCGGCCCAGCCACCCGCCGCAGTACCGGACGCACCTTCAGGGTTTCGTCACCGATGCGCACCTGGGCACCCATGCCGCGCAACACGTCGGCAGCATCCTGGCGCATGCGCACGCCCAGGGCCTTGAGCTCACCGCGCAATTCCGGCAGCACCAGCGCAAACACAGAGAAGTCGGCACTGGCCACCGGCAGCGCGAAGTAGCGCCGCGACGCACCAAAGAAATGCAGGGGTTCGAAATGGGCATCCACCAGCACCCCCGGCGGGCCATAGGCTTCCGCCACCAGATCCCGCGCCTGTTCGGCCAGCACGTCCCGTTGCAGCCGGGCGTGCTGGCGCGGCGCCACGCGGGTAAAGCGCTCAGGCAAGCCATAGCGGAAGCCGGGCACGTGCTCCGTGCCGGTGGAGGTGCGGCGTCGATACAGTTTGCCGGCGGCATCGACGGGCTCGAACAGAGCTTGTGCGGAGCCAACGGATTCGGCCTTGCCGAGAAACAACAGCCCGTCCGGGTTGAGGGCGAAGTGGAAGCTGCTGATCAGCTCGGCCTGCTGCTCGGGCTTGAAATAGATCAACACGTTGCGGCAGCTGACCAGATCCATGCGAATGAAGGGCGGATGGCCGGTGAGGTCGTGCAGCGAGAAGACGCACAGTTCCCGCAGGGCCTTGCCGACCCGCCAACCTTCCCCGTCAGCAACGAACCAGCGGGCCAGGCGTTCGGCCCCCAGGCCTTCCAGTTCGGCGGCATCATAACGGCCGGCTCGGGCGAACTCGAGGGCCTCCTGGTCGATGTCGGTAGCGAAGATACGAACCTGACGCGGCACCGAGTGCTCGTGGACGGTCTCGGCCAGCAGCATCGCGACGGAATACGCTTCCTCGCCCGTCGCACAGGCCGGCACCCAGGCCCGCAGCGGCAAGCCGGCTGGCTGTCGGGCGACAAGTTCATGCAGGCTGTGCGCCAGTTCGCCGAACACCTCGGCATCGCGGAAGAAAGACGACACGGACACCATACAACCCTGCAGCAGACGGGTCAGTTCCTCCGTGTACGTTTGCGCGTAGGCCAGGTAGTCCACAAAGGTGTTCAAGCCCAGCATCCGGCAACGCCGCACGGCATGGCGGTGCAAGCCGCCTTCCTTATAACGCTCGAGGTCCACGCCGGTTTGCCGGGAGGCCAGTTCGAGCAGGGCACGGTAGGCTTCCGCCTCCCCCTGAGAGGATGGTTCGGGACTGCTTGTCATTGTTCTTGCATTGCCCGTCGTATACGCATCGGAGTCCGGACGGCTACACGCCATCCACCACCGGATGATGGTATGCCTAAGTACGGGCCCGTACCACGCTACCCAACACAGGTATGGCGGTACTTTTTCGCAGCTTGCGAAAGTGCCCCGAACGTTCCATGATTAATCATCGAATCCCTCCACGAGGAGCAGCCCCCATGACCCGCTCCGTCGCCCTACTCCTCGCACTGGCCCTGGGATGCATCTCCGCAGCGCAGGCCTGCAGCACCTCCAGCGGCAAGCACACCAAGCCTGACATCAGCAAACCGGCCCAGCCTCCGGCAGGAGCCTGACCCGCATTCCGAATTCCCGGCTGGGCGCCCATGCACCCCGCCTTCGCGCTTTCCTGTCCGCATCTTCAACACACACCTATAAAGGAGACAACGATGCCGAATAGAACCCTGCGTGACGTCATCAATGGCCAGTCCATCACCTGCGCCATCGCCGAAACCAGCGTCCGTGCCGCGGCAGTCGCCATGGCCAATGCCAAGGTCGGCGCGATTCTGGTGGTAGACGACGAAGGCCTGCTGACCGGCCTGTTCACCGAACGCGACGTGCTCAACCGGGTGGTGGCCAGGGGCCTCGACCCGGACAAGACACCCCTCGCCGACGTGATGTCGGTGAACCTGCAGACCGCCAGCCCGGACAAGCTGCTCGACCACGCGCTGCACATGATGTTCGAGGGCGGTTTCCGCCACGTACCGGTAGTCGACAACGGCCGGCCGGTCGGGATGGTGTCGGCGCGCAATGCGCTGGGCCGCGAAATCTGCCAGTTCGAGGAGGAACTGAAGGAACGCGACCACATCGCCGAAATTCTTTAAGACCCTGACGATCAGGCCCTGCCAGGGATTGGCGCCCCTGGCAGGGCCTGTTCTTGTCGGGCCCCACGCCCTGCAGACGCGCAGTCGAACAGAGTTTCGGGACGAATGAAGCGTTGTCCGCGGATGGAAACCGGACACTTCGCCGTCCGCACAAAGCGCCAGCCCCGCGCGGAAATCGCCTAGAATCGCGTTTTCCCCTTTCCAAGTCCCCAATCCCATGTTCTCCGGAATCGTTGCCGCTACCGGCCGCATCCTGAGCGTGTCGCCCCTTGAAGACGGCGTACGTCTCGCCGTGGACGTCGGCACCCTCGACCTGGACGACGTCCAGCTCGGCGACAGCATCGCCAACAACGGCGTGTGCCTCACGGTGATTGCCCGCGAAGGCAAGACCGTCCACTTCGACGTGTCCCGCGAAACTCTAAACTGCACGGTCGGCCTCGCCGAGCCCGGTGAAGTGAACCTTGAGAAGGCCCTGCGCCTGGCCGACCGCCTCGGCGGCCACCTGGTCACCGGCCACGTGGATGGCATCGGCGAAGTGGTCAAGTTCGCACCGATCGGCGAAAGCCACGAACTGGTCATCCGCGCCCCGGCCACGCTCGCCGGCTACATCGCCAAAAAGGGCTCGGTGACGATCGACGGCGTGAGCCTGACGGTCAATCGCGTCGAAGGCCGCGAGTTCTCGATCAACCTGATCCCCCATACCGTGCAGGTCACCACCCTCAAGCGCCTCGCCGCCGGCAGCACCGTGAACCTGGAGATCGACCTCATCGCCCGCTACGTGGAGCGCATGCAGGCTTGGCGCAACAGCGACGAAGGAGCCTCCGCATGAGCGCACTGGCCCCGATCCAGGACATCATCGCCGACATCAAGGCCGGCAAGATGGTCATCCTCGTGGACGAGGAAGACCGTGAGAACGAAGGCGACATCGTCATCGCCGCCGAGTACATCACGCCGGAAGCCATCAACTTCATGGCCAAGCATGCGCGCGGCCTGATCTGCCTGACGCTGACCGAAGCGCGCTGCCGCCAGCTAGGCATCAACCACATGGCGCGGGACAACCGCAGCCAGTTCAGCACCGCCTTCACGGTGTCGATCGAGGCCGCCGAGGGCGTCACCACCGGTATCTCCGCCGCCGACCGGGCGCGCACCGTGCAGGCCGCCGTGGCCCGCCACGCCAAGCCCAGCGACATCGTGCAGCCGGGCCACATCTTCCCGATCATGGCCAAGCCGGGCGGCGTGCTGATCCGCGCCGGCCACACCGAAGCCGGCTGCGACCTGGCCGCCATCGCCGGGCTGGAACCGGCATCGGTGATCTGCGAGATCATGAACGACGACGGCACGATGGCCCGCCTACCCGAGCTGATCGAGTTCGCCCAGGAACACGGCCTGAAGATCGGCGCAATCCGCGATCTCATCGAATACCGCGCGCGCACCGAGAAGCTGGTCGAGAAGGTCAGCGAGAAGACCGTAGGCACCGCCCACGGCCCCTTCCGCCTGTGCGCCTTCGAGGACAAGACCTCCGGTGACGTCCACCTGGCGATGGTGTACGGCGACATCACTGCGGACGTCGAAACCCTCGTCCGCGTTCATGAGCCGGTGTCGGTGCTGGACTTCCTCGACACCTCCAGCGGCCGCCACAGCTTCCCGGTGGACGCCGCCCTCAAGCGCATCACCGAGCACGGCAACGGCGTGATGGTGCTGCTGTACCGCCCACAGAGCGGCCAGGAGCTGCTCGCCCAGCTGTCCGGCGATCCCGCCGCCGCCAAGCCGGCCCAGAAGTGGGATCCGCGCCTGTTCGGCATCGGCGCCCAGATCCTGCGCGAGCTCAAGGTCGGCAAGATGAAGCTGTTGGCCAGCCCGCGCAAGATCCCGAGCATGGCCGGTTTCGGCCTGACCGTCGTCGGCCACGTCGCGCCCGAAGCCTGAGCCACCGGCCCACGAATCCTCCTTTCAGGTAAACCCATGCCCCGTTACGACAACATCCCCGAAATCGCCCCGAACCTCGACGGTCAGGGCCTCCGCGTCGGCATCGTCATGTGCCGCTTCAACATCGACGTCTGCGAAGGCCTGCTGTCTTCCTGCACCGCCGAGTTGCTGCGCCTCGGCGTCGCCCCCGACGCGATCACCATTGCCACCGTGCCCGGCGCCCTCGAAGCCCCGCTGACCCTGCAGGTCATGGCCAAGAGCGGTCGCTACGACGCACTGGTGGCCCTCGGCGCGGTGATCCGCGGCGAGACCTACCACTTCGAGCTGGTCTCCAACGAGCAGGGCGCCGGCATCACCAGCGTCACCCTGGACACCGGCGTGCCCATCGCCAACGGCATTCTCACCACCGAGGACGATGACCAGGCCCTGGCCCGCATGCAGGTGAAGGGTGCCGACTGCGCCCAGGCCGCTGTCGAGATGGCCCGGCTGCTGAAGGCACTGGCATGAGCACGCCGAACAAGTCTCCCCGCCGCCGCGCCCGCGAATTCGCGCTGCAGGGCATCTACCAGTGGCTGCTGAGCCAGTCCTCGCTGACTTCCATTGAAAGTCAGATGGGCGAAGTGGGCGGTTTCGACAAGTGCGATCGCGACCTCTTCCTCGGCCTGCTTCGCGGCACCATTGGCAATGCGCCGGACCTGCAGGTGGCCTTTGCTCCCTATATCGAGCGTCCCCTCAACGAGCTGTCGCCGATCGAGCGCGGCATCCTGCTGATGGCCACCTTCGAGCTGGTGCATCGCCCGGAAACGCCGTACCGCGTGATCATCAACGAGGCCATCGAGCTGGCCAAGGGTTACGGCGGCACCGACGGCCACAAGTTCGTCAATGGGGTGCTCGACAAGCTCGCTGCCCGCGTGCGGGCCGACGAGGTGGAAGCCAACGCCCAGCAGCGTCGCGCCCCCCGCAACAACGGCAATTCGAACTGATCCGGCCCCGCCGCCGGACAGTCCCTGCGCGATGCCCTCCGAATTCGCCCTGATCCGCCGGCACTTCACGCGTCCCGCCCGCCACACCGACCTGGCGGTGGGCGACGACGCGGCGCTGGTCCGACCCCGGGCCGGCATGCAGCTGGCCATCTCCACCGACATGCTGGTGGCCGGCACGCATTTCTTCGCCGACACCGATCCGGAAGACCTGGGCTGGAAGACCCTCGCGGTGAACGTCTCCGACATCGCCGCGATGGGCGCCGAACCACGCTGGGTAGTCCTTGCGGCCAGCCTGCCGAACGCCGACGAAGCATGGATAGAAGCCTTCGCACGGGGCTTCTTCGCCTGCTGCGAGGCCTTCGGCATCGACGCGATCGGCGGCGATACCACGCGCGGCCCCCTTAACCTGTGCCCAACCATTTTTGGTGAGGTGCCCACCGGCACCGCCATCACCCGCTCCGGCGCCCGCCCCGGCGACGACCTGTGGGTGTCCGGCGCACCGGGACGTGCAGCCCTCGGCCTCGCCGACCTGCGCGGCGAGATCCGCCTGGCCAAGGCCTACCGCGACGACTGCCTGGCGGCCCTGCAACGGCCGCAGCCGCGGGTCGCCCTCGGCCTGGCCCTGCGCGGGCTCGCCAGCGCAATGCTGGACGTCTCCGACGGCCTCTTCGGCGACCTGAACCACATTCTCGAACTGTCCCGCGTCGGCGCCGAGATCGACGAGGCCAGGCTACCCCTCAGCATGCTGACCGACGCCTGCGGCGACGCAGCGCGGGCCTTCACCGCCTGTAGCGCCGGCGGTGACGACTACGAACTGCTGTTCACCGCGCCGGCCGACCGCCGTGGCGGCATCGAGGCTATCTCGCAGAGTCTGGAGTTGCCACTGCACTGCATCGGCCGCATCACGGCGCAGACAGAACAACTCTCGCTACGCACTCGCGACGGCCAGTTGCGACTGGCGCGGGCCAGCGGCTACGACCACTTCGGCCGCAGCGCATGAAGCCCACGCCGCGCTTCCTGGTTTCCGATCCGGCCCATTTCGTGGCCCTCGGATTCGGCTCCGGCCTGGCACCGAAGGCTCCCGGCACCTTCGGCACGCTGGCCGGGTGGGCGCTGTTCCCCTTCGTGTCGGCGCCGCTGTCCGACCCGATGTTCGCCGCGCTGCTGGTGGCCTGTTTCCTGTTCGGCGTGCTGGCCTGCGAACGCACCGGCCGGGCCCTCGGCGTGGCCGACCACGGCAGCATCGTATGGGACGAGATCGTCGCGATCTGGCTGGTGCTGTGGCTGACCCCGACCACGCTGGCCTGGCAGGCCGCCGCCTTCGTGACCTTCCGCTTTTTCGACATCGTCAAACCGCCACCGATCCGCTGGGTGGACGAACGCACCCGTGGCGGCTTCGGCGTGATGCTCGACGACCTGCTGGCCGCCGGCTATTCCCTGCTGGTGCTGGCCATCCTGATGAGAATCACCGGCTGATGGACGCTCAACTGGAAACCCTGTCCCGCCTCGTCGGCGAGCATCTGCAGGCCAAGGGCTGGCGGCTCGCCAGCGCCGAATCGTGCACCGGCGGCTGGGTCGCCGAAGTGGTCACCGCCACGGCCGGTAGTTCGGCCTGGTTCGACTGCGGCTTCATCACCTACTCCAACGACGCCAAGTGCGCACTGCTCGGCGTCTCGCCGATGACGCTGGCGCGTTACGGCGCGGTCAGCGAACAAACCACCGCGGCAATGGCCAGCGGCACGCTGGAACGCGCCGAGGCCGACCTGGCCCTGTCAATCTCGGGCATCGCCGGCCCCACTGGCGGCTCCCCGGAAAAACCCGTCGGCACCGTCTGCTTCGGCTGGATCCGCAGCGGCGAGGCGGCCCAGACCGCCACCTGCCACTTCGACGGCGACCGGGAGGCTGTGCGCCGCCAGGCCGTCGTCTTTGCCCTCGAAGAACTGCTCCGCCGCTACCGCTGAAGATCTCTGACGCCGGCGCGCGCGGCATCAAGAAAAGTCGCCTGGCATGCTGATTGCAATAATGCTCAGCAATTTCGCTGGACGCCCGCCAATGACTGTATAAAATACCAGCATCGCCACATACCTCGTGGCGAAAATTTGCTGCGGCACCTGCGTCCACTCCTACGCAAACTCTGTGCCATAATCTCCAAAACCCTTATCACAAGGATCAAGACAAATGGATGACAACAAGGCCAAGGCTCTCGCCGCTGCTCTTTCGCAGATCGAAAAGCAATTCGGCAAAGGCTCGATCATGCGCCTCGGTGACGGCGAGGTCGAAAGCGACATCCAGACCGTGTCCACCGGCTCCCTGGGCCTCGACATCGCCCTCGGCATCGGCGGCCTGCCCCGTGGCCGGGTTGTCGAAATCTATGGTCCCGAATCCTCCGGCAAGACCACGCTGACCCTCCAGGTCGTAGCCGAGATGCAGAAGCTCGGCGGCACCGCCGCCTTCATCGACGCCGAACACGCGCTGGACGTCACCTACGCCCAGAAGCTCGGCGTGAACATCGGCGACCTGCTGATCTCCCAGCCGGACACCGGCGAACAAGCCCTCGAGATCGCCGACATGCTGGTGCGGTCCGGCGGCGTGGACGTGGTCGTCATCGACTCCGTCGCCGCCCTCACCCCGAAGGCCGAAATCGAAGGCGAGATGGGCGACCAGCTGCCCGGCCTGCAGGCCCGCCTGATGTCCCAGGCCCTGCGCAAGCTCACCGCCAACATCAAGCGCACCAACACCCTGGTGATCTTCATCAACCAGATCCGCATGAAGATCGGCGTGATGTTCGGCAGCCCGGAAACCACCACCGGCGGCAACGCGCTCAAGTTCTATGCCTCGGTGCGCATGGACATCCGCCGCATCGGCACCATCAAGAAGAACGACGAGGTGATCGGCTCCGAAACCAAGGTCAAGGTCGTCAAGAACAAAGTCGCCCCGCCGTTCCGCGAGACCCTGTTCGACATCCTGTACGGCGAAGGCACCTCCCGCGAAGGAGAGATCATCGATCTGGGCGTCCAGCACAAGTTCATCGACAAGTCCGGCGCCTGGTACGCCTACAACGGCGAGAAGATCGGCCAAGGCAAGGACAATGCCCGCGAGTTCCTGAAGACCAACCCGCACATCGCCCGCGAGATCGAGAACAAGATCCGCGTGGCCGTCGGCCTGCCCGAGATGGCGGCGCTGCCGCCGGCGGCAGCTGCAGCGGCCTGACGACGCGGACGAGAACGCTACGCCGATGGTCGCAAGCCTGCATGAACGCGCCCTGCGCTGCCTGGCCCAGCGGGAACACTCCCGCGCGGAGCTGGCGCGCAAGCTCGGCGCGCTCGGCAGCCCCGAGGAGGTCGATGCCGAGCTCGACCGCCTCGTGGACCTCGGCCTGTTGTCCGATGCCCGTTTCGCCGACGCCTACGTGCGCGCCAAGGCCAGCCGCTTCGGCGCCGCCCGCCTGAAACTGGAACTGAGCCGCCGTGGCGTATCCTCCGAACTGATCGGCGACGCGATCGACGAAAACACCGGCGAAAGCGAACTCGAACGTGCCCGCGACATCCACCGCCGAAAATTCACCACACCACCCGCAGACGCGCGAGAATGGGCACGGCAGGCGAGATTCCTTCAAGGTCGCGGCTTTTCCACCGAAATCATTCGTAGAGTCCTGAAAGAACACCCCGGCGATGAGCCTGCTTAAAGTCAGCAACCTACGCAAGAAGTACAAGGCCCGCACGGTCGTTCACGACGTTTCCTTCAACGTCGGCAGCGGCGAGGTCGTCGGTCTGCTCGGCCCCAACGGCGCCGGCAAGACCACCTGCTTCTACATGATCGTCGGTCTCGTGGCCGCCGACGGCGGCGAGATCACCCTCGACGACGAGGTGCTGACCCATCGCCCGATCCACCAGCGCGCACGCCTGGGCCTGTCCTACCTGCCGCAGGAGATGAGTGTCTTCCGCAAGCTGACGGTGGCCGAGAACATTCAGGCCGTGCTCGAGTTGCAGAGCCTCTCCAAGGCGCAGATCGCCAGCCGCCTTGACGAGCTGCTGAACGAGCTGGGCATCGAGCACCTGCGCGACAGCACCGCCATCTCCCTGTCCGGCGGCGAACGCCGACGCTGCGAGATCGCCCGTGCCCTGGCCACCGACCCGCGCCTGATCCTGCTCGACGAACCCTTCGCCGGCGTCGACCCGATCGCCGTCATCGACATCCAGAAGATCATCCGCTTCCTGAAGGACAAGGGGATCGGTGTGTTGATCACCGACCACAACGTCCGTGAAACCCTCGGCATCTGCGACCGTGCCTTCATCATCAACGCCGGCGAGGTGCTGGCCAGTGGCCGCCCGGACGAGATCGTTCACAACGAACAGGTCCGCCAGGTATACCTCGGCGAGCACTTCAGGCTCTGAGGCCCGATACGACTCATGAAGCCCAGCCTCCAGCTAAAACTCTCCCAGCATCTCGCGCTGACACCTCAGCTGCAGCAGTCCATCAAGCTGCTGCAGTTGTTGACCCTCGAACTCAACCAGGAGATCGAGAAGATCCTCCTGGAAAACCCCATGCTCGAGCGGGAAGAGCCCGAGGGCGACCTTGGCTCGAGCCGCGTCGAGGCCCCCGGCCCCGTGGCGCCGGCAGGCAGCGAAGCCGCGCACGAACGCGAGCAGGAGCAATCCCGGGAGTCGGAACGCGAGCGCGAACCGGACCATGATTTCGACAGCAGCGGCGAAGCCGGTGAATGGGCTGCAGCGGGCAGTGGTGGGCAACGCGACGACGATGACGAGACCGACTTCCAGGAGTTCCAGGCCGCCGTGCCGTCCCTGCGCGACCACCTGGACGCCCAGGTTGCGCTGACGCCGCTGTCCGACCGGGACCGGGCGCTGGTGCGCTTCCTCATCGAGGCCCTCGACGACGACGGCTACCTCAGCCAGGATCTGGCCGATCTGCTGCCGCTGCTGCCCCCCGAACTGGAAATCGAACTGGACGATCTCAAGATCGCCCTGCGCCAGATCCAGAGCCTGGACCCGGCCGGCATCGGCGCCCAGGACGTGGGCCAGTGTCTGGCCCTGCAGTTGCACACCCTGCCCCCCAGCGAGGCCCGTGAACTGGCCATCGCAATCGTCAGCGAGCATCTCGAACTGCTCGCCGCCCGCGACTTCCTGAAGATCAAGCGCGCACTGCGCTGCAGCGACGACACCCTGCGCGAAGCCCACGCCCTGATCCTCGGCCTCAACCCGCGCCCCGGTGCCCAGTTCTCCCAGGCCGACACCCGCTACGTGGTGCCCGACGTGGTGGTCCGCAAACAGCGCAGCAACTGGGTCGTCAGCCTCAACCCAGATGCGATGCCGCGTTTGCGCATCAACCAGCTGTATGCCCAGATCCTGCGCGACAACCGTGGCGCCAGCGGTTCCCTGTCCAGCCACCTGCAGGAGGCGCGCTGGCTGATCAAGAACGTGCAACAGCGTTTCGACACCATCCAGCGGGTTTCGCAAGCGATCGTTGACCGCCAGCGCCAGTTCTTCGATTATGGCGATGTGGCAATGCGACCGCTGACCCTGCGGGAAATTGCCGAACAACTGGATCTACACGAATCCACCGTTTCGCGGGTGACCACCCAAAAGTACATGGCCACACCGCGGGGCATTTTCGAGTTCAAGTATTTTTTCGGCAGTCACGTTGCCACCGACAGCGGTGGGGCTGCTTCCTCGACGGCGATTCGGGCGCTGATTCGCCAGCTCGTGGGAGCGGAAGACAAGAAGAAACCCTTGTCCGACGCCAAGATTGCCGAGTTGTTGGGCCAGCAGGGTATCGTCGTGGCTCGTCGGACAATTGCAAAATACCGCGAGTCCCTCGATATTCCGCCGGTCAGTCTGCGCAAAACCATCTGACAGAAAGGTAGCAACCATGAACCTCAACATCACGGGGCATCACGTCGAAGTTACGCCGGCCATCCGCGAGTACGTCACGAGCAAGCTGGACCGCGTGATCCGTCACTTCGACAACGTCACCAGCGTCGGCGTGATCCTCTCGGTGGAAAAGCTGCGTCAGAAGGCCGAAGTCACCGTGCACGTGCGCGGCAAGGACATCTACGTCGAGAACGAAGATGCCGACATGTACGCAGCCATCGACGGGCTGATCGACAAGCTTGATCGTCAGGTCCTGAAGTACAAGGACAAGACCAGCGACCACGGTCACGACTCCCTGAAGCAGCACCTCGCCGAGTCCTGATTCCCGGCGTCGAGTAATACCCTTTTCCCCGGGACCGTTGTGGCTATAATGCGCCCCAATTGACACAACGGCCCCGGCGGCCTCCGCCTCCGGATCTTCCTGAATCGCCTTTCACCGGCAACCTGTGTCGGCCCGTTCCGCACACGGGAGAGTCCTCGCATGAACCTCATCGCCAAACTTCTGCCGCCGACCAATGTAGTCGTCGGACTCGAGGCGAGCAGCAAGAAGCGCGCTTTCGAGCAAGCCGGCCTGCTGTTCGAGAACAACCACGGCATCGGCCGCAGCACCGTCTTCGACAGCCTGTTTGCCCGCGAGAAGCTCGGCTCGACCGGCCTCGGCCAGGGCATCGCCATTCCTCACGGCCGTATCAAGGGCCTCAAGGAGGCGCTGGGTGCGTTCATCCGCCTCGCCGACCCGGTTCCCTTCGACGCCCCCGACGGGCGTCCCGTATCGATGCTGTTCGTGCTGCTGGTACCCGAGCAGGCCAACGAGCACCACCTCCAACTGCTGTCCGAACTGGCTCAGATGTTCAGCGACCGCAGCTTCCGAGAACAATTAATGAGCGCGCCCGATGCCCAGGCCGCCCATACCCTTTTCGCCCAATGGGGCAGCCATGCGTCAGACGACGGTCAGCCGGCTGTTTGACGACAATCTGGAGCGCCTCCGGCTGCGCCATATATGCGGCAGCCTGGCGACCCGCATTTCGGTCTCCGAAGACCGTATCTGGCCCGCCGACATGGTCGGCCACCTCAACCTGATCCACCCGGACCGCCTGCAGATCCTCGGCGCCTCCGAGATGGCTTGGGCCCGCCGCCAAACCCGCGAGAAGGTCATCCACCACGTCCGGGAGATTCTCTCCTACGCCCCGCCGGCGCTCATCGTCGCCGACGATGAGGAGATCCCGAGCATCATCCGCACGCTGTGCGCGAACGAGGACATCGCCCTCTTCGCAAGCCCGCTGCCGTCCGCCAACGTCATCGACCTGCTGCGCAGCTACCTGTCGCGACAGTTAGCCGAAAGGGTCGCGCTGCACGGGGTGCTGATGGACGTGCTGGGCCTCGGCGTGTTCATTACCGGCGACTCAGGTGCCGGCAAGTCGGAACTGGCGCTGGAACTGATTTCCCGCGGCCACGGTCTGGTGGCCG
This sequence comes from Zoogloea sp. JDB1, assembly GCF_056724025.1. Classification (NCBI taxonomy): domain Bacteria; kingdom Pseudomonadati; phylum Pseudomonadota; class Betaproteobacteria; order Rhodocyclales; family Zoogloeaceae; genus Zoogloea; species Zoogloea sp. JDB1. Next base: position 1,297,539 of record NZ_CM161496.1, on the reverse strand, counting down.
ACGACATCGTCGAGTTCTCGCGCATCGCCCCGACCGTACTGGAAGGACGCTGCCCCGAATTACTGCAGGACGTCATAGAGGTGCGCGGTCTCGGCATCCTCAATATCCGCACGATATTTGGCGAAACGGCCTGCCGGCGGAAGATGAAGCTCAAGCTGGTGGTCCACCTGCAGCGCCGCCAACCGGGCCAGGAAGACCCGCTGCGCCTGACCCTCGACGGCGAACAGCAACCCATTTTAGGCGTGCCGGTGCGCCGTGTCGTGTTGCCGGTTGCGGCCGGCCGCAACCTCGCCGTACTGCTCGAGGCCGCCGTGCGCTCGACGATCCTGCTGTTGCGCGGCATCGACTCCACGCAGGAATTCGTCGACCGCCAACGTCGCGCGATGGAAGAAAGCGGCTTCTAGCCGCCGCTGCCACAACTCGTCGCAAACGACGCATCGACGCACCTCTCCACCGTCAATTGCGGGTCTCACGGTACGTTTGTGATCCGTGCGCAATGCCGACAAACCGTCCATACGAGAAGAGTGGCATGATGAAAAAATGATATTGAGCGTCGTCATTTCTCTGTTTGCTGCCGGCCTGGCCCCCGCAGCCTTTGCCACGACAGGCCAGCAGAACGAGATGAAGTCCTGTAACAAGGAAGCCGACGAGAAGGCACTGAAGGGCGACGAACGCAAAAAGGTCATGAGCGGCTGCTTGAAAGTCTGAATTGCCGCACAGGCTTCATACATGAACAGAGGGCCGCAATTGCGGCCCTCTGTCATTTGATCCAACACGCCTCCAGCAACATCATCCAAGGGCAAACGCCACCACGTCCGACATGTTGTCGCCGACGGAAAAGCCGCAGCCGATATGCCCCTTCTCGCCGAGGATGAACTCCTCGCGCTTGACGCAGTGTTCGGGGCTGCCCTCCTCAAGCAGGAAGGTGCCGTTGGTGCTCGAATCGGCCAGATAGAACAACCCATTACGAAGCTCGAGACGGGCATGCTGACGCGATACACGCGGATCGGTGATCACAATATCGTTACCGGTATCACGCCCGAACAGCAGGGCCGGGCGGGCCACATCGATCACCCAACTGCGCCCGCGATAACTGATTCGCATGTGCTTATGAGCCTGCAGTGCCTCATGGCGCAGTTCGGCAGGCGTGGGCGGTGGAGCCTCCCCCAGTTCGAGAACGGGAATGGGCATTTCGCCTGCTCCATCCCCTGCCTGTCCCAGCATGCGACGCAGCGACGGCGCTAATATCCGTCCCAGGTTTTCCGATACCGCGATACTGTCAGGGGCATGACTCTCGACCAGCAGCACGGCCAGCTTTTCAGCCTCCAGCCCCAGCCCATCGGCTTCCGTTTCCAGCACCACCCCAGCTTTCAGCATCAGCTTGATACCGCTCATCGGCGGCAGGGCCCGCACCCGCTCACGCATCTCCCGCGCGGCCAACAGGGCTGCATCCGCATCCATAAAGTGCGCCACCAGCGATGCCTTCTTGACCGCGAAGCCGATGGCCTGATAGGCCTCGGCGCAGCGCGACATACGATTCAGGCTGCGTTCGACCGCATAGGCCGCCTCGGCCTCACCCAGCTTTTCGGCAAGGAGAATACCGCCGGCAATTTCGGCAAGGAGGAGGCAGGGCGCCTTGGCGCGATCAGGCATGCTGAACGACTCCGTAATCCGCACTAGGCGGAAGAAAGTTGGCCCGGATCGCACGGCCTTCGGCCAGAGCGGTGCAAAGGTTCATGACATCAGCTCTTCCAGATTCCGATCGGGATGGCTGCAGCCCCCTCCGGATGGACCGGCAATTCCGGTTTGTCGAAAACGATGTCGCCCTGCTCGACCTGCGTGTCTCGCGACACGTTACGGAAGTCGAACAATTCGGCATCCGCCATGTGGGATGGCACGACGTTCTTCATGGCGGTGGCAATCGACACAATACGCCCCGGAAAACGCTCGTCCCAGTCACGCAGCATGGCCTTGATCTGCTTGCGCTGCGCATTCTCCTGGCTACCGCACAGGTTGCACGGAATGATCGGGTACTCCATGCCACGGGCGAAACGCTCGATGTCCTTCTCAGAACAGTAAGCCAGCGGCCGGATCACCACATTCTGCCCGTCGTCGCTGACCAGCTTCGGCGGCATTCCCTTCATCTTGCCTCCGAAAAACATATTCAGGAACATGGTTTCGATCATGTCATCGCGATGATGGCCGAGGGCAATCTTGGTTGCGCCGAGTTCCTTTGCCGTGCGGTAAATGATGCCTCGTCGCAGGCGCGAACACAGTGAGCAGGTCGTCTTACCTTCAGGAATCTTGTCCTTGACAATTGTATAAGTGTCTTCGGTAACGATCCGGTATTCCACGCCCACCGATTCGAAGTACGCCGGCAACACGTGATCCGGAAAGCCGGGCTGCTTCTGGTCGAGGTTCATCGCGACGATACGGAAGTCGATCGGAGCGCGCTCCCGCATTTCCATCAGCAGGCTCAGCAGTGTGAACGAGTCCTTCCCGCCCGACAGGCAGACCATGACCACGTCGCCGTCCTCGATCATCCTGTAATCGCCGATTGCCTCGCCGACCTTGCGCATCAGGAATTTCTTCAGGCGCAGGAGCGTATTGGAGTGGCGACCTTCCGTTTCGGGTTGCTCGGCGGCGGGGCTGGCGAGGGCTGGCACTACTTGTTCCATGTCAATCAAATTTCCGAAGATTATAGTCCGATCACACAATTGCCGATCGGCATAAATGTTAAATGGCTTATAAATGGGCGCTTCGCCCACCATCCACCGATAAAATCTGCCCTGTAACGTATGGTGCGTCGAACAGCAGGAAGCGCACAGTACGCGCGATGTCGGACGGCGAGCCGACCCGCCCCAGCAAGGTATGGGCGACGATGCGCTCCCGCTCCAGCGACGGAAACTGTCCATCGTCAGGCCATTCGATCGCCCCCGGCGCGACGCCGTTCACTCTTACACGAGGCGCCAGTTCCTGCGCCAACGCACGGGTCAGCCCCAGCAGGCCAGCTTTTGCGGCACAGTACAAAGGGTAGCCCTTCAACGGCCGTTCGGCATGGATGTCGATGATGTTCACGATCGCGCCACCACTCGCCATGAGATGTGGTGCCGCAGCCTGGGCCAGGAACAGCGGCGCTTTCAGATTGGAACCGATCAGATCAATCCATGCCGTTTCGTCGATCTCGCCGAGCGCGGTCGGGAAGAAACTCGACGCATTGTTGACCAGCCCATCGAGTCGCCCGAAATGCGCCACGGCGGACTCAACCAAGCCGGGCAAGCACGAGCAGTCCAGCAGGTCCGCCTGCAGCGCTACCGCCGAGCCCGGACGCACGCGTTCCAGCGCGGCGACCAAGGCCTCGGCCTCGCTGCGGGAGTGGCGATAATGCACGGCCACCCGCGCACCAGCCGCATGGATGCATCGCACTAGTTCGGCGCCGACGCGCCGCGCACCGCCCGTCACTAGCACGACCGGGGCGATCGGATCTTCAATCATGACTACCAAGGGGAGCAAATTCAAGCGAAGGGCGTAATCATACGGTGCCCACCCCCTCGACGGTGCACTGCAACGAACGGGTAAAATGCGGATTTTCCCCTATCCGCCGCTGCCATGAACCTGCCCCAGCCCTCGCCCGACGCCCTCGAACAGAGCGCGCGCCTCGTTTCCCGCCTGCGCAGCCTGATCGAGGCCCAGGACGGCTGGATCTCCTTCGCCACCTACATGGCCGAAGCCCTATATACGCCTGGTCTCGGCTACTACAGCGGCGGTGCCCACAAGTTCGGGCCGGGCGGCGACTTCATCACCGCACCGGAACTCACCCCTTTGTTCGGGCAGGCCCTGGCAGCCCAGGTCCAGCAGGTCATGGGATTGTCGACACCGCACATCATCGAGGCCGGTGCCGGCACCGGCCTGCTGGCCGCCGACCTGCTGCTGGAACTGGAGCGCAGCGGCACGCTGCCGGACAGCTACGGCATCCTCGAAGTATCCGGTGAGCTACGCGAACGCCAGTTCGACACCCTCGCCGCCAAGGCGCCCCACCTGGCATCCCGCGTCCGCTGGCTGGACAGCCTGCCGGAGCGCTTCTCCGGTGTGCTGGTCGCCAACGAAGTGCTCGACGTGATGCCGGTACATCTCGTCGCCTGGCGGCCCGACGGCATCTTCGAGCGGGGCGTGGCCCTCGGCGCCGACGGCAGTTTCGTGTGGGCCGACAAGCCGGCAACGGGCAAGATCGCCGAGGCCGCCGCCGCCCTCGACGTGCCGCTGCCCGAAGAAGGGGAATACGTCAGCGAGATCAACCTCGCCGGGCGGGCGTGGATCGCCGAATGGGCGGCACGCCTGGAGCGCGGGGCCATGCTGCTGGTGGACTATGGTTATCCGCGGGCCGAGTACTACCTCGACAGCCGTGCCACCGGCACCCTGCTGTGCTACTTCCGCCATCACGCCCACGGCGATCCCTTCCTGTGGCCGGGGCTCAACGACATCACCGCCTTCGTGGATTTCACCGCCATAGCCGAAGCCGGCTTCGAGGCCGGGCTCGACGTGCTCGGCTACACAAACCAAGCCACGCTGCTGTTCAATTGCGGCGTGCTGGACTGCCTGGCCCGCCGAGGACCGGAAGACAGCGTGGATTACATCCGCGCCTCCAAGGCCGTACAACGCCTCACCGGCCCCCACGAAATGGGCGAGTTGTTCAAGGTTATCGCGCTCGGCAAGGACATCACCCAGCCGCTTCTCGGTTTCCTCCGCGGCGACCGCCTCCACGCGCTCTAAAAGGTAAAAAGGCCTGCGGGCTCGATGAGCCGGCAGGCCTGACGGGAACCACGAGTCCTACTCCTGGTAGCGATAGACCGCAGCCAAGAAGGCCTCCACGTCAGTGGGCACGGCATGCTGCCCGCGCCCGACGCTCGCCACCTCCTGCAGCCCCAGCGCCAGTTCGGGAGGCAAGGGGTTGGCATTCAGCACCTCATCCCCGTACGCCATGCCGACCTCTTCGACCGGCTCGCCGTAGATCCGAGTACCACTTTCCATATCCATGCTGATCACCATATCGGCCTCCGTTGCGGGTAAGGGAAAAAATCAGGCCCGCTGATGTATCTAACGGCTGCAGCCTCCAAAGGTTGAAGGAAAATCGGTACGGAACCCCTGCAGCCGCCTCCGCACCCTCTCGTTCACGGTTTCAGCATGGTCGACGGCGCGGCGCGCCGCCATGACAGACTTCACAGCACGGGCGAGACACGGCCCGTTCGGTGCCTTTACAGGCCTTTTTCCTTCATCCAGCGCACAATCGGCTCGGCCGCCAGGCGCCAGTCCGACTCCATCATCAGACCATGCCCGAGGCCCGGCAGGATCTGCGCCTTGACCCCGTAGCGGGCCGCCGTCATGCGCACCTGGTCCGGCGGGATCAGCACATCGTACTCGCCACCGAGCACGAGCATTGGCGGAATCTGCATGCGCGTCAGGAAGGGCAGGTCGAACAGCGACATATCCCATATCGCACGGTGGGATTCCGGCTGACACAGGTGGTAATAGCGCTGCAGACGGTCCAGTTCGATCGCCTCGTGGAACAGCGCGTCCCGCAGGGTTTCCATCTGCGGCTGGCCGCCGCCCATCAGGCGGTTGAGATCGCCGAGCAGGTGCGGCCGCGCGAACGCCAGGCCGAAAGCCGAGCCAAGCAAACCCTGCGGCGGTACCGAGGACATCAGCACCACGCCGGGCGCCGAGTGGTTCTCGAGGAATTTCTGCACCACCATACCGCCCATCGAGTGCCCGACCAGCACCGGCGGCGCCGGCAGCGCGGCCGCCACCTCGGCCACGTCGGCCACGTAGTCGGCGATGGAAAAGCTGTCCAGGTAGGCCCGCCCGCGGCTCTTCCCATGCCCCGACAGGGATATGGCATACGCCGTGTAGCCCTGCTCGGCAAACCAAGACAGGAAGAACTCATCCCAACACCAGGCGGCCGTGTAGGCGCCATGGACGAACAGCAGGGGCGTTTCGTGGGCTGCGCCGGCCGGCGCACGACAGAGGACTTCCAGATCACCGAAACGGGAGCGGTTCATGCACACGCCCTCTGAAGAGAGACGGTTGGAAATGGCAGGCGGGAGATCGGCGTCATGGGGTGGACATGAATATGTATTGTTGTAGGTCCAGAACTTACAGCACACACGGGCGGGGCGAAAGCAGAAAACATGTTGCTGCGCAGAAAACTGCGGTTAAATCGGGACTTTGAATGACGGAAGGCGACGGGCAATGCTCAAATGGCTGCTGGCCATCGTGGTGGTGGCCGTGGTTTCCGGACTCGGCTCCAGCCTGCCGCTGCGGCGCTGGCGCATCGGGCACCTGCCTGGCGACCTGCATTTCGACCTCTTCGGGCGGCACATCCACATCCCACTCACCAGCACCCTGCTGATGTCACTGGCTGTCTGGCTGCTGATCCGGGCGCTGTAGCGGCTCAAGAGGTGCCCGCACGGCAAAGATCACGCTATCGAGAACCTGGCCGTCAGCTGACATCAGCTCTAGCACGTGCCGACCAGCCACCGGCCGCCAGGCAATCCGCTCGCCGCTCCCGAGGTCCTCACCATTGAGACGCCACCTAGCCCCTGCCGGCATGTGAGTGGCCTCGAAATACACCTTGAAACCCTCGTCACGCAGCAGCGCCATGGCGTCCACCAGTACGCCATTAAGAGGTTGAGCGATGCGCGGCAGCAGTCGCGGTACCGCAACCCGTTCCACCTCGGTGCCGCGGATGAACCACTCCCGTCGCGGACTCTCGACCGGCGGCTCGAACACCACCAGACTCGACACTACCCCCGGTGGCGGCAACGGTCGAGACGGCGTCTGGCCCCGCAACAGGCCGCGCAGGATGTCGTGCCAGGCCTGGCTGCCAACCTGCGGAGCGTTGCGCAAGCCGGCGACCCACAGGACGATCGTGAAACGCTCGGAGAAGCCCACCGCCAGCGTCTCGCGGCTGTCCGCTGCGTACTGCCGAAAGGCGAAAGGCTGCGGATTGCCGTCGGCATCCGGCGCGGCCAGCATATCGGCCACGATGAAGCTGGCCTCCGGGCGCAGCACACGGCGTGACGGGCGCTCCGAGGCGGCCAGGAAGCGCGGCGCCTGCCATTGCCCACCGACCGCCAGGCTGCGGTAGAGGGCCGCCAGCGGCAGCAAGGCGAGTTCGGCGCCACCACCGCGCACATCCACATCGGCCTGGCGCAGACGATCCGGCAGGCCATCCGCCACCAACCGGCCCACTGCCAGGGCCGGATCGCTCATGCCCTCCACCAGCGCCCGCCGCACGCTGACCCACATGCGCTCGTCGGGCAGCGTCGGAGCGTGATTGGCCAGCGACTCCTCCATCAGGCTGGCCGCCGTGATCAACCGACGCTCCAGCGCCAGACCGTAGGCAAAGGGAGACAACAGACTGCCCGGATTGCGTGGCGTGAGCGCGTGGTCGGGCGCCGCGTAATCGGGCGCCCCGACATAGGCCAGCACCTCGCCGGTGGGATTGTCGAGCACAACGGCAGCTGCCTCCAGCGTACCTAGGCGATGCAGCACCGACGTCACGCCACGCTGGATGTCCGCATCCAACGTGGTCGTGAGGCGGTCGCCGGGATGCTGAAGGAGCAGCCGTCCGGCCTGGGAAGCCAGCTCCCAGCGCGGCCCGGTATGCTGGCGATCCAGATTGTTGGCGGCCAGGCGCTGGGCTGCGGTACAAGCCGATGGTGCATTGAGGCGCTCCGCCAGCACGCAGGCCCGGTGGGCCACCACGTCGGGCTTGGCATTGGGGCCACGCAGGAGAACGGACAGGATCAGCGCCTCGGGGCGCCCCAGCTCGGTCGGCGACTTACCGAACAGCGCCCGTGCCGCCGCATGGACGCCCTGCAGGTCACCACGGAAGGGCGCCAGATTGAGATAGGCTTCGAGGATCTGCTCCTTCGTCCACCGGGTCTCCAGCGCCTGCGCGGCCAGGGCCTGGTCCCACTTCTGGCCGAGGCTGCGCCGCGGCATGCCATCACGGCCGAGCGCCAGTTCCGGGTCGAGCAGGCCCGCCACCTGCATCGATAGGGTCGAGGCGCCGCGCTTGCGGTCGTACCACAGGTTGTGCCACAGGGAGCCGGCGAAGGCCTTCCAGTCGACGCCGGAATGCTCGAAAAAACGCTTGTCCTCCGCTGCCAGCAGGGCTTCCTTCAACGATGGGGACAGGCTGTGCAACCCCACCCATTCCAGGCGGCGCACATGGGGATTGAGGCGCCTCTCGGCCAATGGTGTTCCATCCCGGGCGAGCAGGACACCCACCGACGGCACGGCACCGGCCTTGACCTCGGAAAAGGCCGGGATCGGCTGCATTGCGACGGCAGAAACGGCCAGACCCAGGCCGCAAGCCAGCAGGGCTATTCGCCGGACCAGATAGGACGCGACAGGCAAATCGATGAGCGAGCGCATGGAAGTGCGCGCATTGTAGGTTGCAATGACGGCGGCGTGCGTGGAATGGCTAACGAGTTTCCTCCGGACAGACGCCCCGCCCCTCGCCTGCATCTCCGACGGCATCTCCCTCGCTCACTCCGCGGCCTTCCAGCTGACGCACCGCCGCCACCCGTGCCACATGGACCTCGACCGGGATACGCGCCTTGTCCGCCACGCCGCGGGCGATGGCGCCCGCATCGACGCCGCGCACCGCGGCAAGCGCCGCGAGCAGGCGCTCGCGCTGGGGATAGGGTCGCGCCTCGTATGTGCCTCGCCCCCGGTAGTCGCAGGCACAGGCGTCGAGCAGTGCGACGAAGCGCTCGGGCCGGCGCAGGCCGTCGCAGCGCTCGATGAGCTTGACCACGGTCTCGGCACGCAGGACCTCGCCCTGGTGCACGATGCCGTGCTCACGGGCCATCATCAGCGCCAGGTCGCGGCAGTCGACCGGGCACTTGAGGCGCTGGCAAACGTCCCGCGCCAGCCTCTCGCTGGCCGCCTCGTGACCGTAGTGATGAGGCAGCACATCCGCCGGCGTGACACCCTTGCCCAGATCGTGCAACAGGCAGGCCAGCCGCCCGGGCAGGGCCAGGCCGTAGGCAGCGGCCCGGTCGAGGACCATCAGCACATGAACGCCGGTGTCACCTTCCGGGTGGTATTGCAGCGGCTGCGGCACGCCGAACAGGCGATCCACCTCCGGCAGCAGCCGGGCCAACGCGCCGCAGTCGCGCAGGACCTGGATCATCCGCGCCGGACGCGCCTCCATCAGGCCACGGGCGAGCTCCTGCCAGACCCGCTCCGGCACCAGCGCATCCACCTCGCCGGCGGCGACCATCGCGCGCATGAGTTCGAGGGTTTCCGGCGCCACCGTGAAATCGGCGAAGCGAGCAGCGAAACGCGCCAGTCGCAGGATGCGCACCGGGTCCTCGGCAAAGGCCGGACTGACATGGCGGAACACTCGGCTTTCCAGGTCGCGGCGCCCACCGTAGGGATCCACCAGCATGCCGTCGTCGTCACGCGCAATCGCGTTGATGGTCAGGTCGCGGCGGGCCAGATCCTCCTCCAGCGTGACATCCGCCTCGGTGTGGAAGACGAAGCCGGCGTAGCCGGGCGCGGTCTTGCGCTCGGTGCGTGCGAGTGCGTACTCCTCGTGGCTGCGGGGATGGAGGAAGACCGGGAAGTCCTTGCCGACCGGCGTATAGCCCTGGGCCAGCAGGGTTTCGGGGGTGGCGCCGACGACCACCCAGTCCCGGTCCTTGACCGGCAGGCCGAGCAGCTCGTCGCGGATGGCGCCACCGACACAGTAGATTTTCATGGGCGATGGAGCTGGAAGGCGGTGTAGCGTCCGCGCTTGTTGAGGGATCCGAGGTAACACGGCGCCACCGCCTCGAGGGCCGTCGGATGGCGGCCCCACGGCTGGGGTGGGCCGCTGGCAACGTTGGGAACGCGCATCGAACGCACGTTGTCGCGGCTCATCAACGGCCCAGGCAGGCATTCGAGCAGCACCGCCTGCAGCATGGCCAGGCCTTCCGGCAGCGGAATCACCGGACGCGGGTGGCCAGTAATGAGGCCGACGTATTCGACGAGCTCCTGCAGGCTATACGGCCGCGGACCGGCCAGTTCGAAGGTCTGGCCCGCGGCATCCGGCCGTTCGAGGGCCTCGGCCACCACCTCCGCCACGTCACCCACATAAACCGGCTGAAAGCGCGCCTTCGCGCCGCCGAGGGGCAGCACCGGGAAACGCCGGAGCAGACCGGCAAAGAGGTTCAGGAAACGGTCGCCGGGCCCGAAGATCACCGACGGGCGCAGGATGGTCCAGCCGATGTCGGGCGCCGCGGAGCGGATCGCCGCCTCACCGTCGGCCTTCGAGCGCAGGTATTCGGACGGTCCGTCCGCCGCCGCGCCAAGGGCGCTGATATGCACGATGCGCTGCACGCCGGCCTCGCGGGCGGCGGTGACGATGCTTTCCGGGAGGACTACGTGGGCATGGGCGAAATCCGGCCCATAGGGATGGCCGGAGCGGGAATGCAGCACGCCGACGAGATTCACCACCGCATCGACGCCGGTCATCAGCACCGCCAGCTCAGCCGGATCGCCCACGTCCGCCTCGACCACGTCGGCGGTCGGCAGGGCCAGCAGGTGGCGCACCCGCTCGCGGTGGCGCGTGGGAATCAACAGGGTCTTGCCGGATGCGGCCAGGCGGGCGGCGACCGCGGTACCGACGAAACCGCTACCGCCGATGAGGAGAACTGTGCGGATGAACATGATGACGATTCCCGAGCAATGCGACTGCTCTACAGATCGCCATACCGCAAAAGAATTCCCTCCGCAACACTCATTCCAGCCCAGCTCCCGGCGCGGGGCTGCCCAGGTCGCTGCCGCCACTGCCGTCGCTGGCCGAGATGGTGCCCAGACGCCCCTTCAGGGACGGCGCCTTCCCGTCGAGCAGCGCGGAGTAGATGACGCTGTTGGCCATCACCTTCTTCACGTAGTCGCGGGTTTCGTTGAAGGGAATGGTTTCCGCGTACACCGCACCTTCGAGGGGCTTGCTGTCCTTCCACTTCTTGGCCCGGCCAGGGCCGGCGTTATAGGCGGCGGAAGCCAGCACCGGGTGGTTGTCGAGACCAGCCAGCACCATGCGCATGTAGGTAGTCCCGAGCATCACGTTGGTGTCCGGGTCCTGCAACCAGCCCACGTTGAAGCCCTTCATGCCAAGCTTGCCGGCGACCCACTGGCCGGTGGCCGGCATGATCTGCATCAGCCCCTGGGCACCGACGCCGGAGCGGGCGGCAGTGACGAAGCGGCTCTCCTGGCGCATCAGGCCATAGACCCAGCCGGTGTCCAGATCGCGGCTCTTCGCGTTGGGCTCGATGCGGTCGCGGAAAGGCGCCAGGTAGCGCAGGCTGTAGTCGTGCTCGTTGCGGGTGCGGTCCGCCGCGTTGATGGCCCGGTCGTAGATGCCGAGCTGCTGGGCCAATTGAGCCGCGGCGAGCAGGAAGCGGTCGTCCTTGTTGCGCAGCGTCCAGTTCCACTCACGGGTGCCTTCGGTGCGCAGGTCCAGGCGGAACAGCACGATGGCCCGCTGCAGGCCCGGCGTCTGGCGCGCCAGCTCGGCCTCGTCGGCGCTGGTGGCGCGCGCCTTGGCCGGCAGCGTGAAGGTCTGGCCTAGCTCTTCGCCGGCCAGGATGCTGTAGAAGGTCGGATGGCCGGCGATGCGCGCGAACTCCTTGCGGGCAGCCTCGCGGTTGCCGAGGGCCTGCTGGGCGCGGCCGAGCCAGTAGCCCCAGTCCGGCTGCTCGCGCAGGGACGGCGGCATGGCCTCGACGGCGCTGCGCACCGCACGCCAGTCCGCTGCACGCAGCGCCGCGCGCACGCGCCAGGCAGCCTGCTCGTCGGACATCGGAGTATCGCCGGCGGCCTTGAACCAGGCGTTGGCTTCCGGCAGCAGGCGCGCCGCCGCCTGCCAGCCGATCTGCCCCAGCGCATAGGCGCGGTCGCTGCTCAACAAACGCTCGTCGATGCGCGCATAGCGCACATAGGCGGCCGGCGGATCATCACGGGCAATGCGGGCCAGGGCAATCAGCGCCAGCTCGCGTCCCTGGCGAGACGCCGAGAAATTGATCGGCAGGCGGTCGAAATAGGTCGTCGGATTGGTGCTGGCCTTGTCAAGGTCGGACGGGGCGGGCTGCTGGTCCGCCGGCAACCAGCTCGCCACCGCGCGCGCACCGGCGAGGCGCTTGGCCTCCATCAGGCGACGGATGCGGAACCACATGTCGTCCGGGCTGACCAGGGCTTCGCGGACCAAGGCCTGCAGCACCGGTACGCAGCTGTCGGGCGTATCCACCAGCACGAACCACAGCGGACGGGCGTCTTCTAGCGCCGTCCGGTCACCGTTCTGCAGGCGAGCCTGGAACTGGTAGCACTTCAGGTCCTGCTCCGGCTGCTCCATGTTCGGGAACTCTCCGGCCAGCTGGACCCAGTCACCGCGCTTGCCGAGGTTGCGCAGCCATTCACCGCGCAGCTTCTCGGCCAGCCAACTGCCGGAATAGCGCTGCAGGAAATCCTGGATACGCGCTGCATCCACGTCGGCGGACCGGGCGACCTGGTTGGACAGCGCCCAGTACTCGGGATAGGGATCGAGGACGTGCCCCGTGGGAGGCGCAAGCTGGACGAGACGGTTACGGTCGCCGCTGCGCGCAGCATCCTTGGCGAGCAGTATCCTCTCGTCACCAGGATCACCACCGGCCGGCAAGGCCAACCACAACACTGCCGCCAGCACGGCCCACACGCTATTCTTCATTGCTTTTACGTCCTGCATCGATGCCATCGGAGAATAGCACAGTGACCCCTCCCCTCCCCCGCCCAAGTGCGGATCCGGACGCTACCGTTGCCGCGCTGCGACAAAATTTAAGAAAAACCCGCATCGCCGCACGGGAACAACTCCCTGCCGCCGAACGCGCAGCCCTTACGCGCCGTATAGAGGATCATCTGGACCGCCTGCTGGACGAGCTCACGCCGAAGATCGCAGCCTTTTGCTGGCCGTGGCGCGGAGAAGTGGATCTGGTGCCATGGGCGCAACGCTGGCTGGCCGCCGATACGACGCGACAGATGGCACTGCCGGTGGTCCGGACACCGGGCACGCCGATGGTCTTCCTGCACTGGCATCCGGAGGTGCCGATGGAAACAGATCACCACGGCATCCCGATTCCCGCCGGCTCTGAAATCCTGCAGCCCGAGCTGATCCTGGTGCCCCTCAACGCCTTCGATGCGGCGGGTTACCGCCTCGGCTACGGGGGTGGCTATTTCGACCGCACGCTGGCGGCCCTGCAACCGGCGCCGCTATGTGTCGGCGTGGCCTTCGAGCTGGCGCGGGTGGACGACACCTTTCCCCAGATCCACGATCATCCGATGGACTGGATCGTTACCGAGGCCGGGGCTTTCCGGGCCGTTAGCGATTGACCGGCCGCACACCTGCCAGCGGGCTAGCCAGGATGGCCGAGCGGATCACATCGATGGCGCCGCTACGCGGATAGGTAACCCGCCAGGCCAGTGCGACGCGACGGAACGGCTCCGGTACCACAAAGGGACGCACGCTGAGCAACGCATTGCCGTCCGGCAGTGGGTCGGCCGCGCTACTCGGCAGCACGGTGATGCCGGCACCAGTGGCCACCATGTGGCGGATAGTCTCCAGCGAACTACCTTCCAGCGTGCGCTGCAGACCTTCACCGCTGCGGCACATCGGGCACACCTCCAGCACCTGGTCGCGGAAACAGTTGCCGGCCCCGAGCAGCAGCAGCGGCGCCTCGGCCAGGCTGGAGGCGGCGATCGCCTCTTCCTTCTCCCACGCATGGCCGGCCGGCATCAGCACGCGGAAAGGTTCGTCATAGACGGCCTGGGTAACGATGCCGGGCTCCTCGAACGGCAGTGCCACGACGATCACGTCCAGGTCGCCGCGCTTGAGGGATTCGGCCAGCCGGGCGGTATAGTTTTCCTGGATCAGCAGCGGCATCGACGGTGCCGCCTCATGCACACGCGGGATCAGGTGCGGCAACAGGTAGGGCCCGATGGTGTAGATCACGCCGACCTTCAGCGGACCGGACAGGGGGTCGCGGCCGGCAGTGGCGAGTTCCTTGATCTGGCCCGCCTCGAGCAGCACCTTTTCGGCCTGGGCGACGATGCGGGCGCCGATGTCGGTGATCTTCACATCGGCGGCGCTGCGCTCGAAGAGCGTCACGGCCAGCTCTTCCTCGAGCTTTTTGATCGCCACCGACAGGGTCGGCTGGCTGACATTACAACGTTCGGCGGCATGCCCGAAATGACGCTCGCGGGCCAGAGCAACGAGATAGCGGAGATCGGTCAACGTCATGGAACACACCTGCAATGGTGATAGAGATTAACTATACAACGCCCGCACCAAAAAACAGCGTTTGTGTATGCAGGACGACAGTAAAGCAGCCCTCTTGCAGTCTGTCCGATCAACCCCACTTTTGTAAGCGATTGTTGTAGCAGGGAACACGACGCCGCGGCGCGGCGTCCATAAATCCGGATAAAAACTACAGGAGTTGCGCATGAAATCTGCCGTGCTTCGTTCCAGCCTCGCCTTTTCCGCCGTCGTCCTGGCCCTAACAGGCTGCCTGCAGGAGGGCGGCGCCATTTCCCCGTCCCACGCCGTCAGCACGCCACCGGCGGTCGCCCCTGCGGCCCCGTCCGCCGCTGCGGCCACCCGCTACGGACTGCCGGATTTCTCGGGATTGGTCGAACAGGTGGGGCCGGCAGTCGTCAATATCAGCGTCACCCAGAAGGTCAGCCGCGGCGATGCCACCTCCGGCGACGACCCATTCGCGGACGACCCCTTCTACGACTTCCTGCGCCGCTTCGGCATCCCCGTGCCCGGTGCTCCAGGCAACGGTGGCGGACGCGGTGGCCGGATGCCCGAGCAGATCCAGCGGGGCGTCGGCTCTGGCTTCATCGTCAGCGCCGACGGCTACGTGCTGACCAACGCCCACGTGGTGGACGGCGCCACCGAGGTCACCGTCCGGCTGACCGACAAGCGCGAGTTCAAGGCCAAGGTAATCGGTTCCGACAAGCGCACCGACGTGGCGCTGCTGAAGATCAACGCCAGCGGCCTGCCCTACGTGAAGACCGGCGATGCCGAACGCAGCAAGGTCGGCGAGTGGGTCGTCGCGATGGGCTCGCCCTTCGGCTTCGAGAACACCGTGACCGCCGGCATCATCAGCGCCAAGGCGCGCCGCCTGCCGGACGAGACCTACGTGCCCTTCATCCAGACCGACGTGGCGATCAATCCGGGCAACTCCGGCGGGCCGCTGTTCAACCTGGCCGGCGAAGTGATCGGCATCAACTCGCAGATCTACTCCCGCTCCGGCGGCTTCATGGGCATCTCCTTCGCGATCCCCATCGACGTGGCGCTGAAGGTCAAGGATCAGCTGCAGAAGTACGGCAAGGTGTCCCGTGGTCGCCTCGGTGTGGCCATCCAGGGCCTCGACGCCGACCTGGCCCAGAACTTCGGTCTCGACAAGCCGACCGGCGCGCTGGTCGCCAACGTTGAAGCGGGCTCGCCGGCAGAGAAGGCCGGACTGCAGGCGGGTGACGTGGTCCTCGGCGTCAATGGCCAGAAGGTGGACAGCTCCGCCGATCTGCCGCGCATCATCGGCGAGTTGAAACCCGGCTCGGTGGTGCGCCTGTCGATCTGGCGCGACCGCAAGGCCCGGGAGCTCAACGTCACCCTTGGCGAACAGGTCGCCGAACGCAGCCTCGCCTCCACCCCGGAGCACAAGTCCGAAGCAACCAGCAGCAAGCTGGGCCTGACCGGCCGCGCGCTGACCACCCAGGAAGCCTCCCGCCTCGGCGTATCCGGCGGCCTGCTGGTCGAAGACGCCGCGGGCCCCGCCGCCAAGGCCGGACTGCAGGCCGGCGATGTGATCCTTGGGATCAACAACCAGCCGATCACCACTGCAGAGCAGTTCCGCAAGCTCCTCGACGCGGCCGGCAACCGCTTCGCGCTGCTGGTTCAGCGCGGCGGCAGCCGGATCTTCGTGGCCGTACGTCTGTCCTGAGCCCGACAAGCAGCCCCATACCAGCCGGTGTGGGGCTGCCCGCATGAGCCACCAAACTGGTGTGATAACTCATTTACAACGGATGACATGATTCACAACCCGACAAGGGCGGGGTCGATATAATTGGAAGATTATGGGGGCGACGTGGAACGTCAGGGAGACCCCCACTTCCACCACAATAAAAAATCGCTCAATGCCCTTGCTGACTATTCGGCAGGCCCTACCTGCTGCGCTGGCTGGTTTACTGTGTCTGCCCACGCTCCATGCCCATGCGCAGAGCCGGACTGACAGTGCGGAGTCCCCTTTTTTCGAAGAGTTGCCCACAGTTCTGTCGGCATCCCGCCTGCCTCAGGTCCTCAACGAGGCACCGGGTGCAGTGACCATTCTCGACCGTGAGTTCATCCGTGCCACCGGCTACCGGGATGTCGCCCGCCTGCTGCGTCTCGTTCCCGGCATGCAGGTCGGCCAGGAACGCGGCCACGCCCAGTGGGTGACCTATCACGGCCTCGGCAGCGACTATCCGACGGAGATCCAGGTCCTCATCGATGGCCGCTCGGTATATGCGCCGAGCTCCTTCGGCGGCGTCGACTGGTCCGCGCTCCCCCTCACCATCCAGGAAATCGAGCGCATCGAGGTTGTCCGCGGCACCAACTCCAATGCCTACGGCGCCAACGCTTTCCTGGGCGTGATCAACATCATTACCCGCCACAGCCACCAGGACCACGGCGCATCCGGCCAGGTCAATGTCGGCCAGCATGGCATCGCCGACCTGTACGCGAGCTGGACGGGTGGTAGCGACGGGCTGGGCGTCCGCATGTCCGCAGCCCAGACGCGGGACAACGGCTTCAGCGCCCTGAACGACTCCCGCCGCACCCAGACCCTCAGCCTGCGCAGCGACTATCGCCTGAATGCCCGCGACGAGCTGACGCTGCGTGCCGGGTACAGCCGCGCCCAGCGGGGGCTCGGCTATCCCGATTCGCTGTTCGACAACAATGCGGAACGGAATAGCGACTCCGAGGCGTCGACAATCCATATGACATGGCGCCGGACGCTCGACGAGAACGAGGAATGGCTCGTCAGCCTGTACCGCAACCACGAAGCCGGCACGGAGAAATGGCTGGCCTCGGCGCCCCCCGCCTTTCCGGCCGTCCCGCTGAATCGCAGCCGCGACAGTGATCGCACCAACGCGGAGATCCAGCATCGCTTCGCGCTGACCTCCCAGGCCCGCATGGTGTGGGGTCTCGAAGCGCGCCGCGATTCGACGGACGCATCCTTCCTGTTCGCAGGCCAGAAACCACCGGTTCTCGACCTGTATCGCGGATTCGCCAACCTTGACTGGCACCTGACCCCCGAGTGGCAGCTCAACCTCGGCGGCCTGCTGGAGAAGAACAGCGGGATGGCCGGCCAGTTCATCCCGCGCGCCTTCCTCAACTGGCAGGCAAGTCCTCGTGACACCTTCCGGGCCGGTTACGCGCGGGCCTGGCAGCAGCGCAACCTGTTCGACCTGTACGGCGATGTGCGGGCCTACGATCCCAAATCGGGCATCCTGGTGTCCTGGCCTTACGTGTCCAATCCCAATCTGCGCACGCCGTACGTGGATACCGTCGAAGTGGGCTACCTCGGCCGCTTCCCGGCCCTCGACGCCACGCTGGACGTGCGCATTTTCAACGAACGCATCACCGATTTCGTCGTCCGGCAGACGGTGCCCTCCCCGGCCGGCCCGCTGCCGCTACCGCTGCCCAGCTCCCAGTTCGTCAATGTGGACATCCCGGTCGAGCTGCGCGGCATCGAATACCAGCTCCGCACCAAACCCTGGACCGGCGGCGAAGTGCTGTTCAGCCACACGCTGATCGATCGCCGCGTCAATGACCGGTCCATCGCCGAACGCACCTCGCCCTATTCGGCCAGCCTGACTTGGCTGCAGGACTACGGCAGTGGCTGGAAGAGCACGGCCAGCCTGCTGCGCATGGGCCCGCTGGCCGGCGGCTACGGCTACGTGGCGGGCTATGACTACGTGTCGCGCCCCTACACCACCCTCGACCTGCGCATCGCGCGCAACTTCCGCATGGATGGACGCCTGGTGGAAGTGGCGCTGAACGGAATCAACCTGGGCTCGTCGCACCAGGAGATCACCGACCGCTCGGAGCAGTTCCTGCACCCCGACCGGCCGGTGAATCCAGCCTCCAGCATGATCTGGCTGTCCGTCGCCATCGATCTCTGAGCGCCCGGCGCCTCAGACCTGCGGAGCGCCGTCGACGGTCTTGCGGATGAACACCGCGCGGTCCACATCCACCACCCACACCAACCCATCACCGGTCTGACCGGTGCTGGCAACCTGCACGATCTGCTCGACCAGCGCATCCACCAGCTCATCGGGCGCGATGATCTCAACCCGTACCTTGTCGCTGAAATCCGTCAGCTCGTCCTTGATGGTGGCCGGTATGTGACGCACTGTGGCGCCGCAGCCCACCGCCTTGCTGATGGTCATCCCGGGAAAGCCCGGCACGGCCCGCAGTACCTCGCGCAGGCGGGGCAGTTTCTGTGGCCGGATGACGGCACGTATCTCTTTCATGATGTCTCCTTCGTACTGCGGCGGGCTGCCCCGCAGGGCAGCCCTTTCAAGTCTTGATCAGGCTTCGTAGGGGGTGTCGTCGAACCACTTGTAGAGGGTCGGCAACACCACCAGGGTGAGCAGCGTCGAGGTGATCAGGCCACCGATGACCACGATGGCCAGCGGGCGCTGAACCTCCGAGCCCGGACCGGTGGCAAACAGGAAGGGCACCAGCGCCAGCAGGGCCACCGTTGCGGTCATCATCACAGGTCTGAAACGCAGCGTCGCCCCCTTCACCACCGCCTCAGCTAAGGGCACGCCCTCGGTACGCAGGCTGCGGATGTAGCTCACCAGCACCACCCCGTTGAGCACGGCGATGCCCCACAGCGCAATGAAACCCACTGAAGCCGGCACCGACAGGTATTCCCCAGTCACCAGCAGACCGATCACCCCGCCGACGCTCGCAAAAGGCAGCACCAGGATGATCAGGCTGGCCAGCTTGAGGGAGCCGAACAACAGGAAGAGCAGGAAGAAGATCGCACCGACGGTCACCGGGATGATGATCGTCAGGTGGCCCATGGCCCGCTCCAGGTTCTGGAACTGGCCGCCCCACTCCAGGTAATAGCCTTCCTTCAGCTGCACCTTGGCATCCACCGCCTTCTGCAGCTCGGCGACGAAGCCGCCCAGGTCCCGGTCCTTCACGTTCACGCCGACCACGATGCGGCGCTTGGCGAGCTCGCGGGAGATCTGCGCCGGCCCGTCGGCAACGCGGATCGTCGCCAGGTTCTCCAGTGCCACCTGGGCGCCGCCCGGCGTACTGATCAG
The DNA here is from genome assembly GCF_056724025.1 of Zoogloea sp. JDB1. NCBI lineage: Bacteria > Pseudomonadati > Pseudomonadota > Betaproteobacteria > Rhodocyclales > Zoogloeaceae > Zoogloea > Zoogloea sp. JDB1. The sequence continues at coordinate 1,278,132 of NZ_CM161496.1, read as the reverse complement.
GATGTCGCCGATTTTCTCCACGTTGTCGCGGAAACTCTCCGGCAGACGCACCACCGACGCGAAGCGCCGCTCGCCCTCATACACCTCGGTCGCCTGCTTGCCGCCGATGGCCGCCTCGATGGTGTCGTTCACATCCGACACGTTGAGGCCATGGCGGGCGATGGCCTGGCGATCGATCTCGATGGACAGGTATTGCTGGCCGGTGACCCGCTCGACGCGGATGTCCTCGGAGCCGGTGATACCGCCCGCCACGCGGGCGATCTCCTCGGCCTTCTTCTTCAGTTCGTCCAGGTCGTCGCCGAAGACCTTGATCGCCACGTCGGAGCGCACGCCGGTAACCATCTCGTCCACCCGGTCGGAGATCGGCTGTGCCATCACCACCTGCACGCCGGGCAGGGCCTTCAGCTTCTCGCGCATCGCCGTGGCAATGTCGTCCTGGGTCCATCCGGCCGGCCACTCGTCACGCGGCTTGAGGCTGACGATGGGGGTCGACTCGTTCTGGCCCTGTGGGTCGGCTGGCGATTCGCCGCGGCCGACGCCCGAGATCGCCGATTTGACGCCCGGCACCTGCATCACCAGCCGCATCGCCTCCATTTCCATCTTGACGGACTCGTCCAGCGAGATGTTCGGCACCCGGTTGATGCCGGGCACCACCGAACCTTCCTTCATCTCGGGGATGAAGGCGGTGCCGAGGAAGGGGAACATGCCCAGCGTGACGACCAGCAGGACCACCCCGCCGGTGACGGTCTTGCGGCTGTTGGCCACTGCCCAGTGCAGCAGCTTCAGGTAAGGCGCCTTGATCTTGGCGATCAGCCAGGTGTCGTGCTCGGCGCCCCCCTTCAGCAGATAGGACGACAGCACCGGGGTGAGGGTCAGGGACAGGAAGAGGGACACCGCCAGCGCGATGGCGATGGTATAGGCCAGCGGCGCGAACATCTTGCCTTCCATGCCCTGCAGCGTCATCAGCGGCAGGAACACCAGGATGATGATGCTGACCCCGAAGATCACCGGCGTGGACACCTCGCGCACCGCATCGAAGATGATCCGCACCTTGCTCTCGCCGCGCTCGGTGGCATGGCCGAGGCGCGCAAAGGCGTTCTCCACCACCACCACCGAACCGTCCACCATCAGGCCTATTGCGATCGCCAGGCCACCGAGGGACATCAGGTTGGCCGAGATGCCGTAATGGTTCATCGCCAGGAAGGTCAGCAGCGGCGTCAGCACCAGCGTGGCCACCACGATCAGGCTCGAACGCACGTCGCCAAGGAACAGGAACAACACCACCACCACCAGCGCGATGCCTTCCAGCAACACCTTGATGACCGTATGCAGTGCCGCATCCACCAGCTCCGAGCGGTCGTAGTAGGGCACGATCTGCAGCCCGTCGGGCAGCATGCCCTTCTCGTTGATCTCCGCTACGCGGGCCTTGATGCGGCTGACCACTTCCTTGGCGTTGCCGCCGCGCAGCATCATCACCACACCACCCACCGACTCGGTGACGCCGTTCTTCACCACCGCGCCCTGACGCACCTCGTGGCCGAAGGTCACTTCCGCCACGTCACGCACATACACCGGCGTGCCGCCGACCTCCTTCAGCACGATGGCGCCGATGTCGGACAGGCTCTTCACCAGGCCGACGCCACGGATCAGGTACTGCTCGGCGTACTGAGGCAGCACGCCGCCGCCGGAGTTGGCGTTGTTGCGGGCCACCGCCTCATACACGTCACGCACAGTGATCTTGTAATGGCGCAGGCGGTCGGGGTTCACCAGCACCTGGTACTGGCGCGCGAAGCCACCCTGGGAGTTGATCTCAGCGACGCCGGGGATCGACCGCAGCAGCGGGCGCACCACCCAGTCCTGGGCAATGCGCCTCTCGGTCAGTTCCTTCTCGGTCAGCTCCCGGTTGCCGTCGTCGGGACGGTCGAGGGTGTACTGGTACACCTCGCCGAGGCCGGTAGACACCGGGCCGAGCACCGGCACCACGCCCTCCGGCATCCGGCTACCCACTTCGAGCAGACGCTCCATCACCAACTGGCGGGCGAAGTACACGTCGGTCGCATCGGTGAACACCAGGGTGATCAGCGACAGGCCGGGCTTGTTGAGGGAACGCATCTCCTCCAAGCCGGGCAGGCCGGTCATGGAGATTTCCAGCGGCACGGTGACGAAGCGCTCCACCTCCTCAGGGGAACGCCCCTTGGCTTCGGTAGCGATCTGCACCTGCACATTGGTCACGTCGGGGAAGGCATCCACCGACAGCTTGCGCGCCGCGTTGAGGCCGAAGGCGAGCAGCACCACGGCCACCACCACGACCACCAGGCGCTGGCGGAGCGCGGCACGGACAAGGGATTCGATCATGGTCCGTCCTTATTCCAGCTCTTTGCGCTTGCGCTCGTTGTTCAGGTGGAAAGCCCCCGACACGAGGATCCGCTGATCGGCCTTGAGGCCCGACAGCACCGCGCGGCGACCATCCATGTCGGGGCCGAGGCGCACCGAGGTCAGGCGGAACTGCTGCGGCGCCACCTCGACGAAGACGTTGTCCGCGTCGCCGTCGCGTACTACGGCCTGGGACGGCACCACCACCCGCTCCACCGCCGCGGCCTGGATCAGCATGGTCGCCAGCATCGCCGGCTTGAGCTGGCGGGACGCGTTGTCCACCACGCTGCGCACTGCGATCGTGCGGGTTTCCGGATTGACCGTATCGGCCACGTAGATCAGCTTGCCGGTCAGGCGCGAGCCGAGGGCCGGCACTTCGATATCCACGGCCTGGCCGGCCCTGACCAGCGCCGCCTGCTGCTCGGGCACTTCGGCGGTAACCCACACGCGGGACAGATCGGCGACCACGAACAGCGCATCGGCCGGCTGCACCACCTGACCTTGGGCCACCGGCCGCTCGACCACCACCCCGGCCATCGTCGAGGCCACCGAGATCACCGAATTGATGCTGCCCGAGCTACCCAGCCGATTGATCGCCGCCGACGACATGCCGAGCACGCGCAACTGGTCGGCCGCGCCGCGCTGTTCGGCGGAGGCGATGGCCAGCTCGCTCTCGCGGCGCTGCAGCTCGGCCTTGCCGATCACGTCGGCGGCGAACAGCTGACGCGCCCGCTCCACGCTGCGAGCCTGCAGGTCGGCCTGGGCGCGGGCTTTCAGGTAGGTGAGCTGGGCGGCGCTGAGCTCGGTGCTGTTGATCGTCGCCAGCGTGTCGCCGACCTTCACCGCCTGGCCCAGATGGGCCTGGATGTCGATGACGCGGCCGGTCACCGTCGCGCCGATGCGGGTCACGCGCTGGGCGTCGAAGTCCACCTTGCCGGCCACCCGCAGGGTGTCGGCAACGGCGCTCTGCCCGGCCGGCGACACCTTCAGTTCAGCGCCGAAACCCGGCGGTACGGTGACCAGGGCCGGGTCGGCTGGCGCCGCCTTGGCATTGACCACACCGCCTTCGGCGATGGCGGCCGTGCCGTTGGTGTCGGCAGCCGGTTTGTCGGCGGTTTGCGCAGCATCCTTGCTGCACGCAGAAATCATGAGGGCGGCCAGCAGGGTGGCCAGGGTGGTCGGTCGAAGCTTCATGGGAGCGATCCGGATCATTGAGCAGCGCGCAGGCGCTCGATTTCGATGACGGCCAGCTGCAGTTCGTAGCGGGCGGCGATGAGTTCATTGCGGGCGGCGCGGAAGACCCGCTGAGCATCCAGGTAGTCGAGGATGCCGCGCTCGCCAAAGCGGTAGGCGGCTTCGGCCACCTTCAGCGCGGCCTCCGCCTCGCGGATGATCCCGTTCTCGAGGGCATTCACCTGGGTGCGGGCGATCTCGTACTGCCGGTAGGCACCTTCCAGCGCCTGGGTCAGCGCCAGCTCCTGGCCGGCCTGCTCGCTGCGGCTCTTGCTCAGCAGCGCACCGGCCTCGGCCACCGGCCCCTGGCGGCGATCCCACAGCGGCACGCTGAGGATCACACCGACGCGGCTGTCACGGAGCTCGCTGTCGCGCTCCTCGGTCACCTTGACGGCCAGCTCGGGCTGGCGTCGCAGGCGCTCCAGCTCCAGCTGGCGCTCGGCACGCTTCACCTCGGCCTGGCTGCGCGCCAGTTCCGGGTTGCGGGCCAGCACCTCGGCACGAAGGCTGTCGAGGGACGGCACCACCGGACTGCTCGCCAGCGAACCGTCCACCGCGAACTCAGCCGGCAGCGCCGGGCTGACCAGCGCGCGCAGGCCCGCCCGTGCCTGGGACACCCGCAGCGCGGCGCCTTCGGCCGACTTCTGCGCGTTGAGCAGTTCGGTGTCGGCCTTGATAAGTTCATAACGCGGCGACTCGCCGGTCTGCACGCGCACCGCCACGCGGGCACGGATCTGCTCGGCGAGCCCCAGATCTTCCTTCGCCGCGCGCACTTCCGCCTCCCGGCGCAGGAGCTCATAGAAACGCTGATCGAGGCGGGCCAGCAGATCGTTCTCGAAACTGCGCCGCTCGGCCTCGCGGGCATTCAGCGCGAAACCGGCGGCATCGATGCGGGCTTCCCGCTGCCAGGGGTTATCGATGCGCTGGGTGATCTCCAGGCTCTGTACCGCCCCGGTGGTGGCGCCGGGCGTGCGGGCCCGCGTGCGGCCGGCAAGAAACTCCACCTCGGGATTGGGATAGGCGCCGGCACTGGTCACCTGCGCCTGTCCGGCCTCGACAGCCGCGCGGGCGGCCGCCAGCGAGGGATGAGCAGCCCGCGCGGCATCACGCAGGGCTTGCAGGGAATAGGTGGCGGGACCGTCAGCGACGGCGTGGGCGGCAGCCAGCAAAAGGGCGGCCGCCATAAAGGACTTCCTGAACATGCGGATTCTTCAGCACCCAGCGGGCGCTGCTCTCGTTTTGTTATGCGACAACCGACAGGCGACACAAGGCCCGTCCGGAACAAGACGTGAAGGCGCAACCGGCCCTGACGGGCAGGTCGTTCAGGCGTTTCTGGGAGGCGGAGCCGCGGGCTGCGGCAAGACGGAGTGCCACACCGGCGGAACGGCTTCCGGGCGGACTTCTACGAGATGGAGGACAGGGAGAGGAACGCCGCTTGAAAGTGCCGGGCAGTCCTGCGGGTCGGCGCCATGCAGATCGGGGACCTGCGGTTCGACCTCCGGATGGAACTGCTCCGCACTCTGCATGTAGTCGGCCAGGTCTTCCGCCGCATCGACGCAATCGTCGGCAAAGGCCGCCCCTGCCCATATGAGCACGAGACAGGCCAGCACGAGGGAGAGACCGCGGCGAATGAGTTGCATTGCTTCAAACCAGACAGGGACACACTACTGGAGTTCCCGCTGCAGCGCAAAAAAACCATTACAAACTCGGGCGTCGGGCACCGGACGGGGTGTCTATAATTGCGCTTTTGCTTCTCCCCACCCCACCATGTTGCGTCGTTTCGTCCTGCTCCTGCTGCTGATTCCCACCCTCGCCTTCGCCCAGATGGTCCCGCCGACCGTCGCCGCACGGGCATGGCTGCTTGTCGATGTCGGCTCCGGCCAGGTGCTCACGTCCGAGAACCCCGACGAGCGCATCGAACCGGCCTCGCTGACCAAGCTGATGACCGCCTACCTCACGTTCGCGGCGATCAAGAACAAGACCATAACCCTCGACCAGATCGTGCCAGTATCTGAAAAGGCCTGGAAGATCAGCGGCTCCAAGATGTTCATCGAGCCCAACATGCCGGTCACCGTGAAGGAACTGATCCACGGCATGATCATCCAGTCCGGCAACGACGCCTGCATCGCGCTGTCCGAAGCCATCGCCGGCTCCGAAGAGAACTTCGTGCAGCTGATGAACAAGGAAGCCGCCCGCCTCGGCCTGAAGAACACCCACTTCGAGAACTCCACCGGCCTGCCCGCCCCGACCCACCTAGCCTCGGTGCGCGATCTAGCCACGCTGTCCGCCGCGATCATCCGCGACTTCCCGGACTTCTACCCGATCTATTCCATCAAGGAATACACCTACAACAAGATCCGCCAGCCCAACCGCAACCGCCTGCTGTCCCTCGACCCCACCGTCGATGGCCTCAAGACCGGCCACACCGAGAGCGCCGGCTACTGCCTGATCTCCTCCGCCAAGCGCAACGACCGCCGCCTGATCTCGGTGGTGGTCGGCACCGCCAGCGACAGCGTGCGTGCGCAAGAGTCCCAGAAGCTGCTCAACTGGGGCTACCTGGCTTACGACTCCGCCAAGATCTATTCCGCCAACCAGGCCGTCAGCGATTTCCGCGTCTGGAAGGGTGCCGAGAACAACGTCAAGGTCGGCGTGCTGAACGACCTGGTGCTGTCCCTGCCGAAGGGCGATGCCCAGAAGGTGAAGACCAACATCGTCACCCCGCCTGACCTGATCGCCCCGATCGCCAAGGGCCAGAAGATCGCCAGCGTACAGCTGTCCGTCGACGGCAAAACCATCGGCGAATACCCGCTGGTCGCCCTCGACGAGGTGCAGGAAGCCGGCTGGTTCGGTCGCCTGTGGGACGCCATCCGCCTGTGGTTCAAGAAGTTCTGAACACCGCGCGGCTCGTGGTAGCGCGTCGGGAGACTTGAAGTTGCGCGGCCGCGCCCGCATCTAACGAAGATGAAAGCGGCACGCGCCCTGACGCCCCACCCTCAACCAGGAACAGCCATGACTGAACAACGCACCACCCTGCTCGAATTCCCCTGCGAATTCCCGATCAAGATCATGGGCGCGCGGGTCGACGGCTTCGCCCAGGCAGTGCTGGAAGTGGTGACGGTGCACGCACCGGATTTCGACGGCACATTGATGGAAATGCGCCCGTCGGCCAAGGGCAACTACCTGTCCATCACCTGTACCGTCAATGCCATTTCCCAGGCCCAGCTCGACGACCTCTACCGGGCGCTGACCGCCCACCCCATGGTCAAGGTCGTACTGTGATCGTCCGCCACCTGGGCCTGGTGCCCTACGAGCCCACCTGGCGGGCCATGCAGGAATTCACCGCCAGCCGCAACGACACCACCCCGGACGAGTTGTGGCTGGTCCAGCACCCGCCCGTATATACCCTCGGCCAGGCCGGCAAGCCCGAACACCTGCTGCACGCCACCGAAATCCCGCTGGTCAAGATCGACCGCGGCGGCCAGATCACCTACCACGGCCCCGGCCAGGTGGTCGCCTACCTGCTGCTCGACCTGCACCGCCGCCACCTCAAGGTGCGCGAGATGGTGAACCTGCTCGAACAGGCCATCATCGACTGCATCTCCGACTTCGGCCTCGTTGCCGAGCGCAAGGACGGCGCCCCCGGCGTGTATATCGCCGGCGAGAAGGTCGCCGCCCTCGGCCTGCGCGTGCGCAACGGCTGCAGCTATCACGGCCTTTCCCTTAACGTCGACATGGATTTAACCCCGTTTACGTGGATCAACCCTTGCGGCTATAGTGGGCTCAAGACAATACAACTCAAGGACTTCGGCGTGACTGAAGGCCCCGACGAAGTCGCCGAACGGCTTCTCGGCCACCTCCAGCGGCATTTTCCCGAAGTACCGCCCACCGCCTTACCAAAGGATTAGATTCAATGGATTCCGAGAGCCGCAAGCAACGCGGCGCCGAAAAAACCGCCCGTATCCCCATCAAGATCGTTCCCGCCGAGCGCCTCAAGAAGCCCGACTGGATCCGCATCAAGCTCGGCGCCGGCGTCGAAGCCGAACGCTTCAACGAGATCAAGGACACCCTGCGCGAGCACAAGCTGCACACCGTCTGCGAAGAAGCCTCCTGCCCCAACATCCACGAATGCTTCGGCAAGGGCACGGCCACCTTCATGATCATGGGTGACATCTGCACCCGCCGCTGCCCCTTCTGCGACGTCGGCCACGGCCGCCCCGAGCCACTGGACGTCAACGAGCCGGCCAACCTGGCCAAGACCATCGCCGCGATGCGCCTCAACTACGTGGTGATCACCAGCGTGGACCGGGACGACCTGCGCGACGGCGGCGCCCAGCACTTCGTCGAGTGCATCCGCTCCACCCGCGAAGCCAGCCCCAAGACCACCATTGAAGTGCTGGTGCCCGACTTCCGCGGCCGCATGGACGTGGCGCTGGACATCTTCGACCAGTCCACCCCGGACGTCATGAACCACAACCTGGAAACCGTGCCGCGCCTCTACAAGCAGGCCCGCCCGGGAGCCGACTACGCCTACTCGCTGGAACTGCTCAAGCAGTTCAAGGCCCGCCACCCGGAGGTCAACACCAAGTCCGGCCTGATGGTCGGCCTCGGCGAAACCGACGAGGAAATCCTCGAAGTGATGCGCGACATGCGCGCCCACAACGTGGACATGCTCACCATCGGCCAATACCTCCAACCCTCCGGCGGCCACCTGCCCGTGCTGCGCTACGTCCATCCCGACACCTTCAAGATGTTCGAGACCGAAGCACTGAAGATGGGCTTCAAGAACGCCGCCTGCGGCCCGATGGTCCGCTCGAGTTACTGGGCGGATCAGCAAGCGCATGGAGCCGGCGTGGTGTAACCAAGCCGCGTACGCGTTCGTAGCACTCATACGGCAAGGGCCGGCCTGCTTAGCGCAGCCGGCCCTTGTTGCATTTCGGGCATCAGTCGGCTGCGGTTGGTTTCCCGCAACACGTCCATCGTCACCCCGCCTGCCCCTGACTATCCGACGGCGTGTCATCCGCGGACTGAATCGCCCCGGGTTTCGCGGAGGCCACTTGGTTTAAGTCAGGCCATGACAGCCTGAGCGGTTTGACTGCGGTAATAGTTTGCCTCAGCTTCAGCCGGCGGCATGTAGCCAATAGGCGCGAGCAGCCGATGATGGTTGAACCAGGCCACCGGCACGCCCAAGGCGGCGGCAAGTCCCTTGCACCTGGTCAGCGCCTTCGCCGCTGACGTCGGCCTCGTGCTCGGTCAGGTCGCGACAGCCGAAAAGTCCAACGAGATCACCGCCATTCCGGAACTGCTCGCCAAGCTGGCTCGGCGGACGCCGCGCCGGCCCGTCCCCGGGTAGTTGCGGTTCGATCACCGCGGGCAGTGCCTCACGGATATCGGCTCAGCGCCAATTGGCGGCGATTACCGGGTTCAAGCTGCTCTGGTAATTGGCAGGCAAGGTGAATTGGCCTGCAGCAGGCGGTGCGAAGCTAGCCATTGCAGAGACCAGGGCGTCCACTTGACTGTCCAACAATGTCTTACCGTCCGTCACCTTGAACTGCTCGACGTGGTAAGCACTACCGTTGAACCAATTTCCGATCATTGTCTTGTCGGAACTACCGATGATGCTCACCTCCAGATCGGCACCAACGCGGCGGAACCACAGTTGATCTGCCACAACACCCGCACCAATGGATAAGACGTCGGTGTTTCCAACGGTGGCATCGTTCTCCACAATCGTATCGGCACCGGAACCACGGCCGAACAGGTAAGTGTCGTCATTGGCCCCTCCATCCAGCATGTCGTCGCCTGCCCCCCCATTGAGGGTGTCATTACCTTGATCACCAAACAGCGAATCACTGCCTGCAGTGCCGAAGACGCTGACAGGGAGCGTGAAGCGCAATGCGCCATTCCAGTAAAGACCGGCTTGCCCCGGGATAACGTTCTGGTTGTCAAAGGCCGCCGCGCCAACGCCTTTGTCGAGAACGACACCTGGATCAGTCGGCTTTATTTCATAGCCGTTGAGCTTGACAGACGAGACGATGAGGTTTCGATCCTCCCCACTGATGACAGCATCGTTGGAGAACAGGATGTCGAGCTTCGATGCTTCCATGCCGACGTTGAGGTCAGTAAGGAATTCATAGGGCTTGGTGGCCGCGGAGTCGACCATTGCCGCCCCGATCTTTTTTCCGTCCAGCCAGACTTCCATTTGGGCGCCGACACCCACGGCCAACGTGGCCTTAGCTGAAACGACGATAGTGGCTTTGGTACAATCCCCGAAGAGTTGGTCGTCGCCACCAAGCCCGTGCAGTTGGTCGACGTCGGCGTAGCCGTAGAGCGTGTCATTGCCCGCGCCCCCGCTCAGGGCGTCCGCTCCGGTCGTGCCGGCAAGATCCAGATTAGCTGGGAGGAGTTTGGCGACGATAGTGTCTAGATCCCAACTAGCGCCATCGGCGAATTTGAGTTGTTGAATGGGATTGCGGGTGTTGAGGGGGTTGTCCTGGTAGAAGAAGTCCTTGACCGTGACCGAGTCACTGGTGCCACTGATGCGAAGACACAGATCCTCGCCTAACCGGCTGACCAGGATTTCACCTGCGAGCACGCCGGGTTGCAATTGCAGGGTGTTGAGCCTGCCAACCATCGTATCGTCGAAGGAGGAAATGACGTCCTGCCCGTCTCCTTTGCCGAAGAAGTAGGTGTTGTCACCCAGGCCTCCGGCCAGGAGGTCGTCGCCTGCCTCGCCGTCGATTGAGTCGTTTCCAGCGCCGCCGTCCAGTGTGTCGTCTCCTGCTGTTCCAACAATACTGTTTGCGTCGTCGTTACCTTCAATTGCCAAGCCATTTACCGTGACGGCCTTTGTCTTGACTTGGGAGTAGGCCCATCCACTTGAAGGGGCGCCGGGCTCCCCAAGTGCGATTAAGTCGACGGTGCTATCCGTCGCCCCATCCAGAGAGAAATAGCCAGCTACCTGCACGCGGCGGGAGTCGGAATAGCCGTTGACGTTGAGGATCAGATCATCTTTGACGCGGAGGTATTCGACGGAGTCCAGAGACGATGAATACGATCCGAATACAATCGTGTCGATATCACCGGGCGCTCCATCCACTGCTCCATTGTTGATCAAGACACGATCGAAGCCACCGTCAAGCGCGAATCGGTAAGTGTCCGAGCCACTTCCACCGATCAGAGTGTCGGCCCCCCCACGGGCAGTCAGATCATCGTCACCCTTCAGGCCGTAGATGATGTCGTTACTTCCACTAAAGCCCGCCAGTGTGTCGTTGCCGTCGGTCGCGGCCAGCAGATCGGCCCTGATCTCGTCTCCAGTCAGCCACCTGACTCCGCCAGTGCTGTCGGATATGCCTATCCTGGCGTCGTTCAGGTTATTGAGGAAGTCGAAGGAAAAGAATTCCTTGATATTGACGCTGTTTTCGGCACCCAGGACCTCAATAAGAAGATCCCCACTCGATCTGTCCTCGGAGAACTTAAGGGCACTCAAGCTTTGAATGTCGGGAAAAACAATGGAATCCTGCCCCCACTCCGATGTGTCACTGAACCACCGAACCGTGTCCTTCCCAAAATCACCGGAGAGGATCAGCCGATCGCTACCTTGCCCCATCGAAATGAAGTCATTTCCGCCCCCGCCCTCGAGCGTGGTGCTATCGTCCCCTGCTTCAAGCGTATCATCGCCATCGCCGCCGAACAGCGTATCCTGCCCGCTGTCTCCAGTGATGGAGTCATTGCCTTGGCCGCCATCGATAATGTCGTCTCCGCCATTCCCGTTGAGGGTGTCATCACCGCCAAGCCCCTGTATTGAGTCATTACCAAGATCACCAATGATGGAATCGGATCCGGCGCCGCCGGAGAGCGTGTCATTCCCGGTCGTGCCGGTGATGATCTGGCCACCATTCAAATAGGCTTCGACCATGCTGGCAGCCCAGAACTCGTTGTCGAAGCGGATGGACGGATAGTATCCCTGGATGGTCAGGCGACTACCGTCCGATAGCGACAGGGCGGTTTCGCCATTCTCCCTGGCCAAGGTGATATCGGAGGGCCGGATGCCCGTGGACAACTGGATCTCGGTCCGCTCGTTTTCGTCGCATTCGACTCGGTCAGTGCCGCTCCCCAGTCCGAAGCGGATGCAGGCACCGAGCCCATCGAGCACGATCAAATCGTTGCCGCTCCCCCCATCGACGACATAGTCCGAGCTGAAAAGACTGATGGTATCGTTGCCCTCTCCTCCGAGGATGAGACCCATCGGTAAATATCGGCTACTGTCTGGACGGCTTTCGATATAGTCGTTGCCGTTTCCACCGTCAACCTGCCCGCCAGTGGTTGCGAAAAGGAAGAGGCTGTCGTCTCCAGCCGCCCCCTCAATAGTCCCCGCCCAAGCGCTTATTTCCAGTACATCATTTCCGTCGCCCCCCAAGAGACTGGCGTTGCCGCCGCCCGCCAGAGTAAGGCCTTCGATGTTGGCGTAGTCCGTGATCCGGAACGTCTCATCAGTCCCGTCGATTCCGCTAAGGGACATGTCTGTAACAATATGGAGAACATCATGGCCCCCGTTGGCCTCTTCGATCACCGTACTCGATGCTGGCGCAAAGTAGGTGTCGTCCCCCTCTCCCCCAATGAGAGTACTGCCGCCTTGGCCGATCAGGACGTTGTTGAGCGAATTGCCTTCTCCACGGGTATTCTCGGTTGTCAGCCTCAGGTTCTCCAGGTGGTCGGAGAGGGTGTAGCTGAACGATGCCTCAACACCATCCGTGGACTCGGTGTCTCCGGAGCCTGTTTCGATGACGACATCGGTTGGATCATCCACAATATAGGTTTCGTCATTTGCCCCCCCGATCAACGTATCCGCCCCACTCCCCCCGTAAAGCGTGACATTTGAGATTATGGGGGGGCGATTGGCTGCCGAGCTGTCGATTACGTTATCAAGGCTGTTACCTTGGTACCAGTGGGCACTGTACCAAGGCATCCAGGAATCGCCAGCGTAACGATTAGATAGCTGCTTGATGTCTGAAACGATGAGGTTCTCAACGTTATCGGGAAGGGTTGCGCTAAAGGTGTCTACGATCAATGTATCGATGCCGGAGTCAACCTCTTCGATAACGATGTCCTCGAATTCGGGCGTCGTTACCGCATGTATTTCAGCGCCCTGATTGCTGACCCAATAGGTGTCATCCCCTTTTCCACCTATCAGGCTGTCTACGCCGGGCGCTCCATGCAGGCTATCATTCCCGCCATCACCATAAATCGTGTCGGGATCACTGGTTCCCCATATTTCGTCGTCGCCGCTGTCCGCATGAACACTCCTGAACCCCCTCTCCAGATAGATGACGTCATTTTCAGGCGTGCTGTAGCGGATCCGCTCATTCAGTTGGCTACGGGTCAAAATCTGCCCATTGGAAAAGCGAAACAGGTCAACGCAGAAAAATGACGAAAGATCCTGCCCATTGGCAAAAGCGTTCTGAATGTTGAGTTGAAAACGATATTCCTGATCAATCACCAGAAGGTCGTTGCCTGAACGAAGCAAGGTCAGGTCATCCGGGACGATACCCTCCCCAAAACGCACCTCGTCGGTTGCCATGTCGGTCGGAGTCTTCTCGTAGTTGACGATCCTGTCGGAACCGTCTCCAACGTTGATCAAGTAGACGTCGTCGCCCTTGCCGCCCCACAGCAGGTCATCGCCCCTGCCGCCAACAAGCGTGTCCTTGCCGCTTCCACCGTACAACCCGTCATTGCCGTCCCCCCCATCGAGGAAATCGGCCTTATATTCGGCATCTGCAGCCTCCGGGGATAAGGGCGCGTATATCGCATTGAATTCCGCGGGGTCGTCACCGAAAATCGTGTCATTGCCACTGCCCCCAAAAACCTTGTCACGGGCAGCCTCAGTGTTCAGGAAGTAGTCGTTTCCGTCGAACAGCAGAACCATGGAGCTTATGGTGGCAGATCCGCGCGCATCGATTGCGTCATCGCCTTGCGTCCCGAAGCCAACTCTGACGTTGGCATCCGTGCCGCACAAAGCCAGCACCGCTGCGTAGTCCATGCTGCTACCGTCAACGAACTCGATTCGAGCACTGGAGGACGATCCCTCAGGGCTGAAATACTCGGATACCGCGGCCCAATTGTCGGGATCCTTGAACAGGATGAGTTGATTGCCGTTTCGGTAAAAAGACAGAGACGACTGGGTAACTGAGCCGGTAAACCGAATAGTGTCCTGGAATTGGCGCGTGATCCCCGTACTGTCGGTGATCACATCATGCCCGAAGTCGTCCTCGAGCAAGAACACATCCTGGCCTTCGCCGCCAACCTGCCGATCATCGCCTTGCCCCCCACTCAGAGTGTCATCGTCATTTCCCCCATTCAGCCAGTCATTTCCTGCGTGACCATAAAGCTGGTCATTACCGTCGCCGCCGAAGATTACGTCACCCTGGGTTCCGCCATAGAAGGTATCGGCGGTATTCCCTTTGCCTGTCCAGTTGAGCGTGTATGGGCTTCTGGAGAAGAGTTCCTGGAACGAAACCTCCGAGTAGCCTTCGTTCCAAAATGCCGTTGCCGAGGCTTGCTCGGAGGCGGTTTCCGCGACAAGGGCGGCACGCATCTGAGACGGCTGCGACTGCTTAGCGGTAATGTTTGCATAATCCTGGAACAGTACCTTCTCTATGGTATTACCCCACGACTCAGCAACCTGGATGGACTCGCCGCCCAGGGTGCTGAACACGACAAAATCTTGGTCTCCGTTGGCCTGCGTGAGGTAGGCCTCGTCGCGCCGATATCCCTTGATGAGCAGGATGTCATTGCCGCCGCTGTCGATGATCGCATCGCTCGTACCCTCCGAATCGACAAGAAAATCGCCTTTCTCAAAGATATAGACATCGTCGCCATCCCCGCCCGAGAGAATATCCCGCCCGATACCGCCGATCAGCGTGTCGTTGCCGCCATTACCCTCCAATTGGTCATCCCCGATGCCGCCATCCAGCCAGTCGGCACCTTGGGCTGCATCGGGCAAGGGGTCCGCGCCGTCGTTATCCCCCACCAGAAAATCGGCCCCATCTCCACCGAATAGCGCATCGTTGCCCCCCAAGCCCAACAGGGTGTCACTCCCGATTCCACCGTCCAACAAGTCGTTGCCGTGATACGTGATGCTCAAAAGCGCGTCATCACCCACGAGCAAATCATTGTCGGCTTCACCGAACAGGCTGTCGTCTCCACCATCACCGCGCAGAGCGTCATCCCCATCGCCACCGAGCAGCAGGTCGTTGCCGGACAACGCATAGGTCTCCACCGGGATGGCGAAGCCTGGAGCCCCAAAATCGCCATGGATATCATCGGCCCCTCCCGAGCCCAGGATGCTGTCGGCGCCAATACCGCCCCACAGCGTGTCATTGCCGCTGCCGCCATCGATGAGGTCTGTGCCGACATTCCCAGCTATCTGATCGTTGCCAGCCCCTCCAAACAACTGCTCATCGCCTTCCAGGCCGGAAACAATGTCATCCCCTTCACCTCCATCGATCAGATCGTCTGCGCCCGATCCGACAAGCACATCGTTGCCAAGGCCACCGAATATCGTATCCGCGCCAAGCGCCATCCGCGAGCTGGCCGGCGTTGTCACCGTATCCGTTTCGATGCCACTCGTGATTCCAGAAGGGGCATCGGATCGATAAGAGTATTCCCACAAGATGCCGAGCCAGCCATGGCGGATGGGGTCGCTGGAGTCGATCGGCATGTATTGCTGTGAAACGGGGTCGTCATAATATGCAAGCTGACTTCCGCTCAGAATCTTCACCTGCCAATAAGTGGAGGCAGCCGACCACGAACCAGACCATAGATAAGCGGGATGCATCACCGTGTTTCCGCTGCCGTCTCGATATATCGTGCCGGCAAGCACGACGTCTGCGCCCTCGCCGCAATCGATTAGGTCCGCACCGTTGCCACCAATGATGAAATCGTCCCCCGCCCCCCCAAACAGCTCATCGTCTCCACCAAGACCGAGAAGGATGTCGCGATCTGCTCCGCCGTCCACCCACTCGGCCACGTTTCCGTCAGCACCATAGAAGAGATCGTTGCCCGCCAGGCCGGAGGCTTGGGTGACGCGCAGTGAGCCCAGGTCGTCGTTGCCCGCCGTGCCCGAACCAGCGGGCTTGGGACCGTCCTCATTGTCCAGAACGATTCCCAATTGACCACTCGAGAAATTCCGAACACGCAACACACCACCGTCCGCAGCTACACTCAGGTCGTCACGTCCCGCTGCGTTCTTGGTCAGGGAAAAGACAAAGCGCCTATCCTCGGACAACCACGTTCCATTGGAGAGCCTCTTCCCGCCCGCCAGGGTGTATTGCGTTCCGGAGATGGACCACTGAACAGCCCCCTTTCCATCGCTGTCGACGATGACGTCGCCGCCGCCGCTGGAATTGACCACATAGGTATCGGTGCCCTGCCCCCCCTGCAGGATGTCTGCGCCGCCGTAGCCCGCCAGCGTGTCGTTGCCATCCCCACCATAGAGGTGGTCGGTGAGCTCCGCCCCCGAGAGCGCGTCGTCACCGCTGTCGCCGAAGGTGACGTAATGGCGGGGCGCGGTACTGGAAAGCGGCTTGTCGGGGAGGACAAGGACGCTGCTGTTGGCAGCCACGTCGCGGAAGGACCAAGCCTCATCACCGACCTTGAGGCTCTTGATGAAGGTTTGATCGTCCTTGTTGGCCTGGAGCATCCAGGAGAGCATGGCCGCACGATCGGCGAGCCAGAAATCGGAGTAATTCCCCTGGCCCGCGGCGTGCTGAGCGGCGCTCAGTTGCGCATCCGCGGCCCAAGCCTGGGCGAGCGCCTCGTTGGCACTCTTGAGGGCAGCCAGAGCATTAGCGTCAGTGATCTTGAGCGCAAAAGGGGTGAGGTTGACGAGGGCGAGGAATTGGCCGAAGTCAGAGCGCACGGCGTCGGGGTCGGTTGTGGGGGTGACAAGGGTGACCTTGCCAACGAGGGCCTGGAAGACATCTGTGTTCTTCAGATCAGCAATTGCCTTGTATACGGCTTCGCGAGCTGTAAGGTCGTACCAAGTGTTGCCGGTATCCAACGAAACACCGCTACCTGTATTGAGAAGGCGCAGACGCCGGTCTATTCCGGTCAGCGTCTGGAACAGACCGTCCAGTACGGTTTCCAGGGTATAGCCTTCGGCGCGGCCTTGCCCCCCAGTCAAACTGGTTTCCGCTTGGCTTGAGGTCGTAGCGTCGAAGATGCTCTCTAATTGCTTTAAGGTGACAGCCGGATCGAGCTTAGAGAATATATCCTGCACAGCCAGCGAGTCGACGAGCAGTACGAGGCTGTGGCTGTCTCCGAAGTCGTTCTCAGGGTAGTTGGGAACAAGTAGCTTGATCTCTGTATAAAGAGCGCTCTGCCAGAGTCCGGATAAACCGACCAAGCCCCGGAAAAGTGGCTGGCTTTCGATGAAGATGGGCACATCATCACCGTAGTGGTTCTGCGAATTAGCCACACCCGAAAGATTCCCTGTCGGATTGGCGGTTTCCTCGCCGTACAGGTTATGGACGGGCACCGAGAGGTTCCCTCGCGGTGGTGTTCGATCAATGGTCAACTGAACCGTGTTCTCACTAAAGGTACTTTCGGCCGCCTTGAACACGCCCAACCAGTAGTCCAGGCTCGTGCCGGCAATGTTGTCGCCGGATACTTGGGCCACTTTATCGATGCTTTTGAGCCGTACGATCTCGTTGTACACGCCCACAACGTACTCAAGGGCGTTTTGTAGAAGGCGGGCCTCGGCCGACCATTCCTTGCGTATAAGGAGCAAGGCTGCGCTTGCAGGGCTCAGAGTATTGTTTTTGATGAACTCCCTATAGATTGCCGCTATCTGTGGGTCCTTGAAAAGGCCGCTATTCTTGCCGGCGTTTTTCCAGATCGTTTCAAAAGTTCTGACGGCACTGCCAAGCGTTTCCCCTTTCAATCCGCCTACACCAGCGCCGTTGAATGCGTAAACGGCGCTAGCACCAGGGCATAGCATCGGGAAGGCAGTGGCCAGATGCCCGCCCAGACTGTAGCCGGTCACCACAAAAGACTTGTTTTCAAGCGGTCCGCCCGGCTTGCTCAGCGCCGTGTACCAAGCCTGCATGTCGGCAAGCTGTCCGAAAGCCCAGCCTGTTTCCTTGATGCCCTTGTTGGTAACCTGGGTGTCGCGTACGGCATCGTCGATGAATTCGGTGCTGCGGAAGGAGAGGACGAGTTCTTCTGTGTCCTTGTTTCGGAACAGTGTGCCGCTGAAGCCGGTACTGGTGTTGGGTTGATGAGCGACGATTTCCCAGCCTTCGGCGAGGAAGCTGGCGGCGAGGGAGGGAGGGAATTTGCTGGCGTGGTCATTGCCTTTTGACAATGCGGCAATCATTGAGTCAGGATCAGACAGTGGAGTCTGTCCGGCTCCGATGCCTACGCTGGTGTCTGGGCGTATCCCATACAGGGCTTCGGCAGCCATTTGTAAGTTTGCATACTTTGAGTATTCAGATAGATTGTTTGAAGCCATTTCACTGCTCCTTTATTTTTAGGACTTTTTCGACAAAATATCTTGACGGAGCCGGGGGCGGGCAGGAGAACGCCCTCGCAAATTCCCACGCAAGCCTGGTGGGTGGTGTGCCGGCGCCCTGTCCGCGGTCCATCATGTAGCCGATGCGCTCGGCAAGAATCTCGTTGGTTTGCAAGTTGACGATTCGCAGCACACTTCCGGCGATCCAGAGTGCGCGTTCTTCCGGCGTAGTCAAATCCTCATACGTCACGCCATAACGCGGAGCAGGCTGGCTGGTCGGCGTGCGGTCCAGTCGTAATTCGGGCGACCATTTCTCGCTCCGTTTCGGGTCTTTCCACCACACTCCGGAATAGCGGTAGCGCTGCCCGCTGAACGTATCCTCTGCATCCACATAGCGATAGCCCATTTTTTCTCTAGAGCGACTATCCAGCAAATCGTGCTCCCCCGACTTTCCCTTGAGAAAAGAGAGAATGTATGCATCGCCATGGCCGTATTCGCCTACGTTTCCGTAGGGGTCTTCAGCTCCTTGGTACGAGAAATCGTAGCTGGGACGCAATTTCAATAAGTAAATTCCCTCCACATTTTCGACTGTTCTATATATTTTTTCGCCGCTTGTCTTGCATCTTTCATTGAAGATAGCCTCGGCTTTTGCAAGGCGTGCCTTATAATCACGCACGTACACGATTTGATCGACGCAGGACTTGAGCGGGAAAAAGCCAAAAAGGAAAGCCACGAACAATCCGCTGCCTATCTTTCCAAAACGTGTCGATGACTTTTTGATGGAGAGATAAAGGAGGTAGGCCCCTATCACCCAATAGAGGATGCCGACTCCTCGGATAATGTCGCCCCATCCGGTTAATTCGAGCATACAGCCTCCCTGAGCAAAGCAAAGTTGGCTGCTTGGTGGAGCATAAAGCTCTTTTCTTCTGCGTCTGGAGCGTGCGGAATTTCCGCGCAGAAGATCGGCGCGCTATCCTTCTTTTTGGAGGAGGTTTGACCGTCCTTGTTGGCCTGGAGCTTTTCCCACCAAGCTTCCATATCGGCGATCTGCCCGAGCGCCCAGCCATGCTCCTGGATCTCCATCTTGTTGGTGGCCTGGCTGTCGCGCACGGCGTCGTCGACGAACTCGGTGCTGCGGAAGGAGATGACGAGCTCTCCCGTCTTGCCGTTTTCGAACAGGGTGGCGCTGAAGCCGGTGCGAGTGTCGGGCTGGTGAGCGAGGATTTTCCAGTCTTCGGCGAGGAAGCTGGCGGCGAGGGGGGAGGGAAATTTGCTGGCGTGGTTGTTGCCTTTGGTGAGGTCTTCAGAAGCAATCAGCCTTCCTCCTGAGGTGGTGATAGAAGAGCTCTCATTGTTGTTCTTTCCATAAAGCGCCTCGGCAGCCATTTGAAGGTTGGCGTATTTGAGGTAAACGCTGATGTTGTTGTCTGCCATAATCATGGTCTCCTTTTACGGGTTTCGGATCTTTAGAACCTGTTCAGTAAAGTTGCGGTCCCAATTTCTGCGATACCAGCCATCTATGGAATATGAGGGACAGGACCATTGTTTTGCCTCTTGCCACGGCGTTCGCGAGCCTCCCGTCGCGCCCATTCCCTCGTCCATGAAATAGCCGATTCGTTCGGCGAGGATCTCGTTGGTTTGCAGATCCAAGACGCGGAATGCGCTGCCGGCTATCCATTGGGCCCGCTCTTCCGGAGTGGTGAGATCCTCGAAGATGACGGCGTAGCGAGGCAGCGGGCCGGGGGAGGGGAATTTGTTGACGACGAAGCGGTAAGGAGGCGTGCGTACGGGACTTTGCTGGGGCTGCCCCCCCCCCCGCTGAGTCGGTGGCGTCTCCCGGGGAGATGTGGATGGCGAGGGTGTAACGGGAGACGCTGTCGTCGTCCTGGTCGCGCAGATCGACGTAGGCATAGCCAGGTTGGTCCCAGACAAAGAGCTCTTCGAAATAGCCCCCCATCCACCCCCCCAAGCAATTGACCATCCTTGCCGCGAGGGAGAAGGAAGGAGAGCGGATAGTCGCTTTCCCAGGGATTGCCGACGACCCCGAAGGGGTCTTCGGCGATCTGGGGCAAGGTGTCGATGTAGCGGCGCTTGCGCAGGATGGCGATGGCCTCGACGTCCTCCACCGTCCGGTAGATCTTCTCGCCGGCGTTCTTGCAGCGTTCCTGGAAGATGGCGCGGGCCTGCTGGAGCCGGGCGCGGTAGTGGTCGATGCTCTTCTGCCGCTCCCAGGCCCAGCGCCCCGGAAATGCAATGAGCAGGCCGAGCACGGTGGCGACGGCCAGGTATTTGCCGGGCCTGGTGTTGGGCAGGGCCCAGGCGCCAACCAGGGTTCCGATGATCAACATCCACATCAGGATGCCGATGCCGCGCAGGATATCTGCGCCGGGGCCGAGTTCTAACATGGTGAAACCTCGTCTGCCGCTGCGGATTGCGTGGCGTTTGCCGGTGGATGAGGGGGGATTCCAAGCAGCCGCGCATAGCCCTCGATGCCCTTCTCCAGGGTGTAGGACTGGCGGACGGTCTGCTGGGCCTTGTGCCTGAGTACGGTAAAGCGTTGGGGGTCGGCCAGGGCTTCGACGGTCTGTGCGGCGAGATCACGGATATCGAAGAAGTCTGCCAGCAGCCCGTTATGGCCATGCTGGATGACTTCCTCGACCGGGGCGGTACGCGATCCGATGACAAGGCAGCCGCTCGCCATGGCTTCGAGCGCGGACCAGGACAGCACGAAGGGGTAGGTGAGGTAGAGGTGTACCGTCGAGACCTGCAGGATGCGGCGGTAGGTGTCGTAGGGGACCTTGCCGAGAAAGTGGGTGCGGGTCGGATCGAGCGTGACCTCGGCCAGCATTTTCTGGCGCCAGTTGCGGGCATCCTTGGGGCGCCTCCCGTAGCTGACTCCGTCTCCGCCAACGATCAGGGCGTGGCAAGTGGGGTGCAGGCGCTGGATGCGTTCGAGGGCGCGCATGAAAATGTGGAAGCCGCGATAGGGTTCCAGGTTGCGAGCCACGTAGGTGATCACCGGGTCGCCGTTGCGCAGGACGAGCCCGGAGCGGAGGCGGATCCAGGCCTTGGGGTCGGGACTGACGCGGCGGGTGTCGATGCCTTCGTGGATGACGTGGATACGTGGGCGGTGTGACTCCGGATGGCGGCTCCACTGCCAATGGGTCGGGCTGACGCCGAGGTCGCACTGCTCGAGATTGAGGACGTGCAGCGCCTTCCAGGTACGGACCCGGGCGGCATCGTCGAGGGTGCTTGGAAACTCCGGATCGAAGCCCAGGTCGGCACCGGGTGTGCCGTAGTACCACTCGCAGAAATGGATGAGCCTGGCGTCGGGAAAGATGTCGCGTGCGTAGAGCGTCTCACCCCAGCCTGGGTGGGCGATGATGGCATCGGGCACGAACCCCTTGTTCTTGAGTGCGAGCAGCACGTGCAGCATGCCCTGACCATGGAGAACCGCGTTCTCCATCTGGCGGAGGTAGGGGTGCTGATGGGAATGTGGCGCGCGGTGAGGCGAGTAGCGCAGGATATTGAAACCGGGAATCCCGGGTGCACGGTCGCGTCCGATGCCGACGACCTGCAGATCGGGACGGTAGGCCCAGGCCTGGGCAAGATGCCGGAACTGGCCCGGGAAGTTCTGGTGAATCAGCAGGATACGCATCGAAGTCTGGTGCTTTCCGGTAAGCGGATGACGTTTCATCGGGGATCGGTAGCGGGCAGCCAATAGCCCGCGATCATTCAGCGCTCCCGCATGCTCTCTGTTGTGGCCTGGATCAATGGGCTCAAGAAGTACTCGATGACCCGGCGCTTGCCGGTCTTGATCTCGACGGTCACCGCCATGCCGGGCGACAGACGCACCTCCGTGCCATCCACGTTCATCGCCGAGCGTTCCATCCTGACCCGCGTGGAGTAAATCAGCCCGCGCTTTTCATCATCGATGGCGTCGTGGGATACGGAGCTGACCTGGCCATGGATCGTGCCGTAGCGGGTGTATTGGAAGGTTTCGATCTTGATCTCGGCCTCCTGTTGAGCCTTCACGAACCCGATGTCCTTGTTCTCGATGAAGGCTTCGATTTCCACCGGATCGTCCTTGGGCACGATCATCATCAGCGCCTGGGCCGGCGTGACGACGCCGCCACGGGTGTGAATTGCCAGTTGCTGTACCGTGCCATCCACCGGCGCAGTCAGGCGCATCAAGCGGTTGCGGGTATCGGCCTTGAGCAACTCCTGTTCGTAGGTGGCCACCTTCTGCTGGCCGTCGTTTAGGCTGTCGAGATTCACGCGTCGAATTTCGGCAATGATCTCGGCTCTTTCGCCCCGCGCCTCCCGGAGCGCAGCCTCCAGTTCGTTAAGGCGACTGCGTTGTGTGGCGAGGTCGCCTTCCTGTTCGATCCGGGCCTGCTCCCGTTCCAGGTAAGAATGCCGTGGCACATAGTTCTCGTCCGCCAGATCTTTGAGGTCGTTCGCTCGCTGTTTGGCGATAGGAGCAGTCTGTGCCAGTTTTCCGACCTGCACCCGTGTCGAACGGATCTCCGCATCCCGGCGGGCAATGTCGGCCTCTACCCGGCTCAGCTTCGCGCTGTATTCACCATACTGCCCCGCCAATTGCCGCTCGGCTTCTTGAATCCGGACCGCATCAATCCCCGAAATGGGCTTTAGGTGTGGGGACTGACCACTGGCAAGCGCAGCCAACAGGGCGCTCGCCCGGGCCACCTGGAGGCGGGCGACCGTCAGATCGTTGCGCAAGCGCGCCTGATCGGCCTCAGTCGCTGTCGCGTCAAGTTCGACCAGGACGTCGCCCGCTTTGACAGCCTGCCCGTCCTTGACATGTATTGCGTGAATCGTTGCGGTTTCGAAGGGCTGGATGGTCTTGGTCTTCTCGCTCGGAATAATCTTGCCCTGAGCGCTGGCGACGACATCGATCTGGCCGAGGATTGACCACGCGAGCGCCAGCAAGGCGAAAGCGATCAAGGACCACATCGCGACCCGGGGGGCCGGAGATGGAGGCGTTTCCTGCAAGGCCAGTGCAGCCGGCAGGAACTGGGCTTCGTGAGCGAGGCGCGGTGGGCTGTCCAGTTCCCGGCGGCACGTCCAGGCATGGCGAAGCACCCGTCCGTAGCGTCCGAAGAGATCGGCAGCCGCCTGAAGGCGAAGGATAAGAGCGCTCATCGCTTAGCCCGCCTGAAGCCGATGGAGCCGGGAATAGTGGCCTGCCTCCCGGCGCAGCAACTCTGCGTGAGAGCCGGCTTCCACAATTTGCCCCCGGTCCATCACGATGATGCGGCTTGCGTCCCGCACGGCAGACAGGCGGTGGGCGATGATGAGGACAGTACGTCCCTGGCAGATGGCTTTCATGTTGTTCTGGATGATGCGTTCGCTTTCATAGTCGAGGGCGCTGGTCGCCTCGTCGAAGATCAGGATGCGGGGCTGGGTCATCAGGGCGCGGGCAATCGCAATGCGTTGTCGCTGACCACCCGAGAGGGTGGACCCGTGCTCACCGACCATGGTGTCGTAGGCCTCGGGGAGTTCCAGGATGAAATCGTGGGCGCCGGCCAGCTTGGCGGCCTGGATGACGGCCTCCAGGGGAGCACCCGGGTCAGCGAGGGCGATGTTGTCGCGGATGCTGCGGTTGAAGAGGACGTTCTCCTGCAGCACGACACCGATCTGCCGACGCAGGGAGCTTGCATCGGCCAGCGCTAGGTCGATGCCGTCCACCAGCACGCGGCCTCTCTCCGGCACGTAGAGGCGCTGGACCAGCTTGGTCAGTGTGCTTTTGCCGGAGCCGGAGCGACCGACGATCCCGATGACCTCGCCCTGCGCGATGTCCAGCGAAATGCCCTTGAGCACCTCGGGACCATCCGGCCGATAGCGAAACGTCAGCTCATCGAGAGTGACCCGGCCCGCCAAGGGGGGCAAGGCACTCTTGGCCGAGGCGATCTCCGTGCGGGTGTTCAGGATGTCTCCAAGGCGCTGGACCGAAATCCCCGTTTGCTGGAAGTCGGTCCACAACTGGGCCAAGCGCATCACGGGCTGCGCCACCTGTCCCGCCAGCATGTTAAAGGCGATCAATTGGCCTACCGTAAGCTGGTTATCAATGACCAGGCGCGCCCCCACGTAGAGCGTGGCTACAGTGACCAACTTGCCGATCAGCGACACACCGCTGCTGGCCAGGGTGCCCACCTGGGTGGTACGGAAGCTGGACGCAACGTAAGCGGCGAGTTGGGCATCCCACTTGCGGGTCCAGTGGGGCTCGACGGCCATTGCCTTGACGGTGTCGATACCACTGATCGTCTCCACCAGAAAAGCCTGGTTCTCCGCCCCCCTATTGAATTTCTCATGCAGACGGGCGCGCAGGAGTGGTGTGAAGGCCAGGGACACGATCATGTAGCAGGGCAGTGACACCACCACGATCAACGTGAGCCAGCCACTGTAGTAGGCCATGACGGCAATGAAGACCACCGAGAAGAGCAGATCCAGTACCAGGGTGATGGCATTGCCCGTCAGAAAGCTCCGGATGTTCTCGAGCTCCCGCACCCGGGCAACTGAATCACCGACGCGCCGGGCCTGGAAATAAGCCAGAGGCAATCCGAGCAAATGGCGAAACAGACGCGCCCCCAACTCCACGTCAATTCGGCTGGTGGTATGGGAGAACACGTAGCTGCGCAGCGCTCCAAGTCCAATCTCGAAGACCACGATAACCGTGAGCCCGACAGCTATGACATCCAGGGTCGTAAAGCCCCGATGCACCAGCACCTTGTCCATCACGACCTGGAAGAACAAAGGAGTGACCAGGGCGAAGCACTGCAGGGCCAGGCTCACGAAAAGCACCTCGCCAAGCAGGACGCGGTACTTGATGATGGCGGGAATGAACCACGTGAAATCGAACTTGCTCATTTCCCCCGCCAGTGAGGCGCGGGACGTAAACAGGATCAGCTCACCAGACCAGAGTGCTTCAAATTCGGCCAATGACAGGGTTTCGGGCTTTCCGGCCTGGGGGCATTGGATCAATGCCTGCCCACCCTCGACCCGGGCGAGGATAACGAAGCGCGCCGGGGAGGTCGGGGTGGACGTAAACAGCGCGATAGCAGGTAGCGGTGTCCGGCCGAGTCGATCAAGGCGCGCCTTGACCAGCTTGGCTTGCAGGCCAAGCTGTCGGGCAGCCAGCAAGACTTCCGATGTCCCCAGATGGCGACCTTCCGGGGCGTGCTGATGGGCAAGTTGGCTTGGATCGGCTGCGATACCATGCAGTCGGGCCAGCATCACGAGGCAGACGAGGCCGCTGTCGACGCCTGGCGAGAAGTCGTTTGTCATTATAAAAGGGCATATTTTTACCCAGAGGCCCCTATTGGCACCTCCAGGCTTGATCATGTGAATTGAGCAGAGCCGACTCCCACGATTGCGGGAGCCGGTACTCTCATGCCTGGAAGGTCAGCGCCAGTTGGCCGCGATTACCGGATTGAGTGTGGTCTGGTAATTAGCCGGCAAGGTCGACTGCCCGGCGGCAGGCGGAGAGAAGCCCGCCATGGCGGACACCAAAGCATCCACCTGGCTGTCCAGCAGGGTTTTGCCGTCGGCAGTCTTGATCTGCTCCACGTGGTAGGCGTTACCGGTGTACCAGTTGCCGATGGTGGCTTTATCGGCACTCCCGATGACACTTACCTCCAGGTTCGAACCGACGCGGCGGAACCACAATTGGTCAGCGGTCACACCGGCGCCAATAGACAGGACATCGACATTGCCGGCAGTCGTGTCGTACTCGACAATGGTGTCACTCTCTGAGCCGCTGCCGAAGATATAGGTGTCGTTTCCGGCACCTCCCTCCAGCGTGTCGTTGCCAGCCCCCCCATTGAGGGTGTCATTGCCCGCATTGCCGTACAACGAATCGTTGCCGGCCTGGCCGCTGATCACGTCTGAGTTGAGCGTCCCTTTGAGAATGTCTGCGCCGGCCGTCCCTGAATAGAGCCGCTCCAGGACCTGCGACGTATTCCAGGTGGTGCTATCGGCAAACTTGATCTGTTGAAGAGGATTCCAGCTATTCGCCGGGTTGTCCTGATAAAGGAAGTCCTCAATTGTGATGAGCCCCTCGTCTCCTCCATTGATTTTTATCAGCAGGGCCGTACCCAATGTGTCCATGGAGATATCATTCGCGGTGACCCCCTCCTTGAATTGAAGTGTGTCGATCTTGCCCGCAGCACCATCGTTGGTGGATCGGATGTAGTCCTGGCCTTCGTTCCTGCCGATCAAGTAGGTATCGCTCCCCAGGCCTCCCGTGATTTCATCGTCACCGGAGCCACCATCCAGCATATCGTCCCCGGCATTACCATACAGGCTGTCATTACCTCCCAAGCCCATAATCACGTCGGCACCAGAAGAGCCTTTTATAGTTTGATCTGACATATCGCCAATCATGGCCATCTTAGTCAGTTCCGCGCTATTCCACGTTTTGCCGTCACTGAACTTCACTTGCTGGATCGGGTTGTAGATGTTGTTGGGATCATCGCTCTGGAAAAAAGACTCGACAGTAATCTTGTCGGCCGTTTCCGCAATCCACAGCACGAGGTCAGAGCCTGATCGACCGACAGTTACGTCACCAGAGGTAATGCCGGCTTTGAACTGCAACACATTCATTTTGGTAGCGCTGGAGTCATAGTCGAAGCTGATGACGTCCTCTCCATCGCCCTTTCCAAAAAGATAAATGTCATTTCCGCCACCGCCATACAATCGATCATTGTCAGCCCCCCCTTCTAGGACGTCGGCTCCGGCATCTCCACTCAGCGTGTCATTGCCTTCCCCTCCCTTGAGCGTATCGTCCCCCTCACCACCGTTCAACGAGTCTGCACCGGCTCCGCCATCCAACGAATCGTTTCCGCCTTGGCCGTTGAGCGTATCGCTGCCGGCTCCACCACTGATGACATCGGCTGTTGAGAAGCCCGTCAGTTGCTGGGCGGTGTCGTCACCTTGAATGATTTTGGCCTTGATAGTGGCCGAATCCCAGATGGTGCCATCGGCGAACTTGACCTGCTGAATCGGGTTATGAGGGTTGGCCGGGTCGTCCGTGTAGAAGAAGAGACTGACGGTGACCTTGTCCGAAGTGCCGATGACGGACAGCACGAGATCATTACCCGAGCGGCTGAGCGCGACCATACCGGGCGTGATGCTGCTCTTGAAGCTGAGCACATTGAGCTTCCCAACCGTGGTGTCGTAATTGGAGTCAATTGTGTCCTGCCCATCGCCCTTGCCGAAAAGATAGGTATTGTTTCCAACTCCACCGCTGAGGCGGTCGTTGCCGAGGCCACCATCCAGAATGTCGTTGCCGGCGTTGCCATACAGATAGTCGTCGTCGAGCCCACCGTTGAGGATGTCATCGCCATCGAAACCATTCAAGGTATCGTTGCCGGCCTGCCCGTTGATCACATCATTGGCCTTGGTGCCGCTGATCGTGTCACCGCCAGTTGTGCCGGCAAAGAGCTTGGAGAGCAGCATGGCGCTGTCCCAGGTGGTGCCATCAGCGAACTTGACCTGCTGAACCGGATTATGAGCGTTGGCCGGATCGTCCGTATAGAAGAAATAGCTGACGGTGACCTTGTCCGAGGTGCCGATGACGGACAGCACGAGATCATTACCCGAGCGGCTGACCACGACCATGCCGGGCGTGATGCTGCTCTTGAAGCTGAGCACATTGAGCTTCCCCACCGCGGTGTCGTAATCGAAGTCGATGATGTCCTGCCCATCGCCCTTGCCGAAAAGGTAGGTATCGTTGCCGGCTCCACCGCTGAGGCGGTCGTTGCCGAGGCCACCATCCAGGATGTCGTTGCCGGCATTACCATACAGATAGTCGTCGTCGAGCCCACCGTTGAGGATGTCATCGCCATCGAAACCATTCAAGGTATCGTTGCCGGCCTGCCCGTTGATCACATCATTGGCCTTGGTGCCGCTGATCGTCTCCGCCCCGGCGGTGCCGGCAAAGAGCTTGGAGAGCAGCATGACGCTGTCCCAGGTGGTGCCATCAGCGAACTTGACCTGCTGAACCGGGTTATGAGCGTTGGCCGGATCGTCCGTATAGAAGAAATAGCTGACGGTGACCTTGTCCGAGGTGCCGATGACGGACAGCACGAGATCATTACCCGAGCGGCTGACCACGACCATGCCGGGCGTGATGCTGCTCTTGAAGCTGAGCACATTGAGCTTCCCCACCGCGGTGTCGTAATCGAAGTCGATGATGTCCTGCCCATCGCCCTTGCCGAAAAGGTAGGTATCGTTGCCGGCTCCACCGCTGAGGCGGTCGTTGCCGAGGCCACCATCCAGGATGTCGTTGCCGGCATTACCATACAGATAGTCGTCGTCGAGCCCACCGTTGAGGATGTCATCGCCATCGAAACCATTCAAGGTATCGTTGCCGGCCTGCCCGTTGATCACATCATTGGCCTTGGTGCCGCTGATCGTCTCCGCCCCGGCGGTGCCGGCAAAGAGCTTGGAGAGCAGCATGACGCTGTCCCAGGTGGTGCCATCAGCGAACTTGACCTGCTGGATTGGGTTAGAAGGATTGGCCGGATCATCGGCATTGAAGAAATAGCTGACGGTGACCTTGTCCGAAGTGCCGATGACGGACAACACAAGATCATTGCCCGAGCGGCTGACCGCAACCATGCCGGGCGTGATGCTGCTCTTGAAGCTGAGCACATTGAGCTTCCCGACCGCGGTGTCGTAATCGGAGTCAATGACGTCCTGCCCATCGCCCTTGCCGAAAAGGTAGGTATCGTTGCCGACGCCACCACTGAGGCGGTCGTTACCGAGGCCACCATCCAGAATGTCGTTGCCGGCGTTGCCATACAGATAGTCGTCGTCGAGCCCACCATTGAGGATGTCATCGCCATCGAAGCCATTCAAGGTATCGTTGCCGGCCTGGCCGTTGATCACATCATTGGCCTTGGTGCCGCTGATCGTCTCCGCCCCGGCGGTGCCGGCAAAGAGCTTGGAGAGCAGCATGACGCTGTCCCAGGTGGTGCCATCAGCGAACTTGACCTGCTGGATTGGATTAGAAGGATTGGCCGGATCATCGGCATTGAAGAAATAGCTGACGGTGACCTTGTCCGAAGTGCCGATGACGGACAACACAAGATCATTACCCGAGCGGCTGACCGCAACCATGCCGGGCGTGATGCTGCTCTTGAAGCTGAGCACATTGAGCTTCCCGACCGCGGTGTCGTAATCGGAGTCAATGACGTCCTGCCCATCGCCCTTGCCGAAAAGGTAGGTATCGTTGCCGACGCCACCACTGAGGCGGTCGTTGCCGAGGCCACCATCCAGAATGTCGTTGCCCGCGTTGCCGACAAGTGAGTCATTGCCACCTGCACCGGTGATGGTGTCATCACCTGCAGTGCCACTCAGTGCAAGTTCCGTTACAGCGCTTGTCAGCCTGCTCTTGATCGCAGCCGTATCCCAACTGCTTCCATCACTGAACTGGACTCTCTGGATCGGGTTATACGGGTTAGCCGGATCGTTCGTGTAGAAAAAGTCCCTGACCGTAACTCGATCGGCAGTACCGGCCACCGACAAAATCAGATCGCTATTATTACGGGTAACCACGACCATGCTAGATGTAATGCTGCTTTTGAAACTGAGCACATTGAGCTTCCCGACCGCGGCGTCGTAATCGGAATCGATGATATCCTGCCCATCGCCCTTGCCGAAAAGGTAGGTATCGTTACCCGCCCCACCACTGAGGCGATCGTTGCCGAGACCACCGTCCAGCATGTCATTACCGGCATTGCCATACAGGGAGTCGTCGTCGAGCCCACCGTTGACAACATCATCGCCATCCAGGCCGCTCAGGGTATCGTTGCCCGCCTGGCCGTCGATTACATCGTTGCCCTTGGTACCGCTGATCGTGTCGCGTTCTGTAGTGCCAGCATAAAGCTTGGAGAGTAGAGCAGGAATATCCCAGGTCGAGTTGTCACTGAGGAACTTGACCTGCTGAATCGGATTGTAGAGATTGGCCGGATCGTCGGTATAAAAGAAATCCTTGACCGTGACCCTATCTGCGGTACCCGCCACCGACAAAATCAGGTCGCTGCTATTGCGACTGAGCACGATCTGGTTCGGAGTGATCGAATTCTTGAAGGTCAGGACATTGAGCTTACTGGCCGAAGAGTCGTAATCCGAATTGATGGTGTCCTGCCCGTCGCCCTTGCCGAAAAGGTAGATGTCATTGCCCGCGCCACCGTATAGGTTGTCATTGCCGAGACCACCGTCCAGCGTGTCATTACCGGCATTGCCATACAGGGAGTCGTCGTCGAGCCCACCGTTGACAACATCATCGCCATCCAGGCCGCTCAGGGTATCGTTGCCCGCCTGGCCGTCGATTACATCGTTGCCCTTGGTACCGCTGATCGTGTCGCGTTCTGTAGTGCCAGCATAAAGCTTGGAGAGTAGAGCAGGAATATCCCAGGTCGAGTTGTCACTGAGGAACTTGACCTGCTGAATCGGATTGTAGAGATTGGCCGGATCGTCGGTATAAAAGAAATCCTTGACCGTGACCCTATCTGCGGTACCCGCCACCGACAAAATCAGGTCGCTGCTATTGCGACTGAGCACGATCTGGTTCGGAGTGATCGAATTCTTGAAGGTCAGGACATTGAGCTTACTGGCCGAAGAGTCGTAATCCGAATTGATGGTGTCCTGCCCGTCGCCCTTGCCGAAAAGGTAGATGTCATTGCCCGCGCCACCGTATAGGTTGTCATTGCCGAGACCACCGTCCAGCGTGTCATTACCGGCATTGCCATACAGGGAGTCGTCGTCGAGCCCACCGTTGACAACATCATCGCCATCCAGGCCGCTCAGGGTATCGTTGCCCGCCTGGCCGTCGATTACATCGTTGCCCTTGGTACCGCTGATCGTGTCGCGTTCTGTAGTGCCAGCATAAAGCTTGGAGAGTAGAGCAGGAATATCCCAGGTCGAGTTGTCACTGAGGAACTTGACCTGCTGAATCGGATTGTAGAGATTGGCCGGATCGTCGGTATAAAAGAAATCCTTGACCGTGACCCTATCTGCGGTACCCGCCACCGACAAAATCAGGTCGCTGCTATTGCGACTGAGCACGATCTGGTTCGGAGTGATCGAATTCTTGAAGGTCAGGACATTGAGCTTACTGGCCGAAGAGTCGTAATCCGAATTGATGGTGTCCTGCCCGTCGCCCTTGCCGAAAAGGTAGATGTCATTGCCCGCGCCACCGTATAGGTTGTCATTGCCGAGACCACCGTCCAGCGTGTCATTACCGGCATTGCCATACAGGGAGTCGTCGTCGAGCCCACCGTTGACAACATCATCGCCATCCAGGCCGCTCAGGGTATCGTTGCCCGCCTGGCCGTCGATTACATCGTTGCCCTTGGTACCGCTGATCGTGTCGCGTTCTGTAGTGCCAGCATAAAGCTTGGAGAGTAGAGCAGGAATATCCCAGGTCGAGTTGTCACTGAGGAACTTGACCTGCTGAATCGGATTGTAGAGATTGGCCGGATCGTCGGTATAAAAGAAATCCTTGACCGTGACCCTATCTGCGGTACCCGCCACCGACAAAATCAGGTCGCTGCTATTGCGACTGAGCACGATCTGGTTCGGAGTGATCGAATTCTTGAAGGTCAGGACATTGAGCTTACTGGCCGAAGAGTCGTAATCCGAATCGATGATGTCCTGCCCGTCGCCCTTGCCGAAAAGGTAAATGTCATTACCCGCACCACCGTATAGGTTGTCATTGCCCGTACCGCCGTCCAGGGTATCGTTACCGCCTTGGCCCCGCAGCGTATCCGAACTCCCCAGACCGGTGATGATGTCGTCGCCCGAAGTGCCGTCAATGGAATCCGCAGCAGAAGAACCGGCCATGACCTTGGAGACCAGGGTTGCCATGTCCCACGTTGTGCCATCGTCGAATTTGACCTGCTGCACCGGGTTGTAGGGATTGGAGGGGGTATCGCTGTAGAAGAACCAGCCAATCGTCACCTTGTCCGCGGAACCCGCAATGGTCAGGACGAGGTCATTACCCAAACGGGTAGCCACAATCTCGCTGGGCAGCACGCCACTCTTGAAACGCAGAACGTCAAAGCGCCCCACCGTGGTATCGTAATCGGAGGAGATCGTGTCTTCCCCCTCGCCCTTGCCGAACAGGTAAGTGTCGTTGCCGTATCCCCCTGAGATGGAATCGTTACCGCTTCCCCCGTCCAGCGTGTCGTTGCCTGCCCCTCCCGACAGAGAGTCATAGCCGGCACCTCCCCTGAGAGTATCGTTGCCGTCGCCCCCGTTGAGTGTGTCGGCCCCCACGCCGCCATCCAACGTGTCATCGCCGCCCTGGCCATTGATGATGTCTGCTCCAAGACCACCGTCGATGACGTCAGCCTTGGCGAGCCCGGTGATGGATTGTGCCGCACCAGTACCCGCAGTTGCCTTGGACTGGAGGGCATTGATATCCCAGACGGTACCATCGGCGAACCGAACTTGCTGTACCGGATTATAGGGATTGGTCGGATCGTCACTATGGAAAAACCAGCCGATCCTGATCCGGTCGGAGGTTCCGTTGATCGACAGGATCAGATCGCTGCCCGAACGCGTTGCGGTGACTCCGCCGGGCGTCACGCCCCCCTTGAACTCCAGCACGTTCTGCTTGCCCACCGTCGCATCGTATTCAGAGTTAATGATGTCTTGACCATCGCCAACCCCAAAGACGTAGGTGTTGTTGCCTTTTCCCCCGGAAAGGCTGTCGTTGCCCCCACCGCCGTCGAGTCGGTCGTTGCCGTTCCCGCCCCGCAGCGCATCGTTGCCCGTACCACCCCACAACTGGTCGTCACCCTCCCCACCATTGAGCGTGTCCTGCCCCATGCCGCCGTAGGCCCGGTCGTCGCCATCCCCCAGGTTTACGGTGTCGTTGCCCCGGCCCGCAAAGATGGGGCCATAACCCAAGGACAAATTGATCGTGTCGTTGCCCGCACCGCCAGCCACCAATATGTTGTTGCCGGTCGCATAGGTGGTGCCTTCAGCCTTGATCACACCGCAATCGGCCATGGCTCGGGCGATGTCGGCATTGGTGGCGGAGGCGGCAACCAGTGCGCTCAGTCGATCGCCACCATTCCAGCCCGCGTCCATCAGGTCTTCGCCGATATAGTCCACCAGGTCAAATAGCAGCGCACTGCCCTCGTATGTATTTTTGGCCAATGCGGTATCCAGCGCAGTGTCGAGGGCCTGGAAATCAAGGGAGATGCCCTTGTCGTCCAACTTCAGGCCGATTTGTGCAAGGTAGGGGCTGAGCCGCTTGTCCATAAACGCATCACTGGCGATCTCCATGACCTGATCCTGGGTCATCTGCACGATGTTACCGAAGGCCCCCGAAGCCGCCTCCAGGTTAACTACAATGAAATTGGTATTGCCGTACTGGGAGCCAATGCGGTTTTCCATGAGCCAGGTTTCGAAGGAAACGTCCACGTAGACAACCCTGCCACCACCGCCCCCTGCTGCAGTCTGATTCAATGAAAACGCGTCATTCCAGAGCTTGCCGTACTGCAGCAAAGTGGTGCCTGTAAAGGCCTCGTAGACAAATATGGCCTCAAGAGGGGCGGTCATGCGTTCGCGCATGGCATCGAACTTGGTCCGCTCCGCAGCCGACAGGGACGTCCGGAAAGCATTCCGGTCTGCTTCGCCGGCCATGATCGCCATGTTGAGCCATCCCGCCTCCTGAGCGTCCTGAGGGGCACTGGCGATCAGGCCATAGCCGCTGCCATGAGCCTTGGCCCGGTCACTGGCATTCTGGTAGGCCGAACTGCCGGCCCACTCCCTGTAGAGCTTTCCAACCGCATTCTGGTATTCGGCTCGTGTGGTGGCGCTCTCCACAGCGGCATACAGATCGATCAGTCTGGGGTTTAGGGTAGCAGCCTCCCGCAGGTCACGGACATAACCATTCCCACCAATGTTGGGCAGTGCCTTGGCTGCATCCGAAATGGTGATCGCGTCGAACGCGGTCCAATAGGTATCCTGAGAAAAGTCGAAACTTCCGGTCTTATGGATGGAGCCATCGGTCGCCGTCCAAATGCCTTCCCGCTTGAGCACCGCGTCAATCAGAGCTGTGTTGGGACTCGTGGCGTTAAGAGAGATGGACGCAACGCCCGCATCGACAAGGCGAATCAGTTCGTCCGCTTGGCTAATACCGTCCTGGTTGCGATCCTGCCACAGGCGTACGTCGCCATAGCGCGCATCCAAGGCACTGAAAATGCCATCGCCGTTGGAGTCCAGCTCGGCTAGGGCGACGATACCGTCTGCGGCAAGTTGGCCATTGGCGAGCCGGGTCTGATCGCCAAAGAGTTCACGACCGTCGTCAATACAGCCATTGCCGTTGCGGTCAAGTACGAGCATCGCATCATCCGCCGCGACCCAAGCAGTGGCGGTACGCACACTATCGCCGTCGCTATCGAACTTGACGGAGGTGGCACCCGAGAGGCGTGTCAGTTCAATACCGTCACCGTCGAGATCGAGCACTAGGGGGTCGGTGTAGCGACGGGCGGTTTTGACGTTGCCGAGCCTACGAGGAGCTTGTCGTTTAATCTTATTGTAATCTACATCGAGTGCGCCGCTAATTTTGGCAATATCATATAAATATTTACCTGCAGGATCCCCAATATATTCTCCTGCAACCAAACCGGCACCAAAGCCTATGGCGACAGCAGCCCCAGCAGGCGCTCCGGCGGCCACTGCAAGGCCAGCAGCCACAGCGCTTGCAAGTGCTCCAACAGTAACATCACCAAACAAACCAGCCATGTTTCGCATGGCCTCAGGATTGCTCGTCAAATAATCGCGGACGATTTCTGAAGCCTTGGTTGCGGCATCAGTCGTGTCGTAAATATCTTGTAACTTATCAGGATGCTCTAGTAATTCCTTGACGACATGAACGAACGTTGACGCTGTTGACATGTAAAAATTCCTTCTTGTTAGATCAAAAAGCACATCGCCTTTCAGTTGAGACCTATGGATTACTCATTTCTTTTTTTTGAATGAGTAATTCCCGGCAAAACCGTAAAAACCATGCAGATGCATATAACTAAAACAAGGAGTGATAAAACAATACACGAGGAGAATGCATATGGATTTCTCGAGAACAATCCGAGCGGCCCTGAGATTTTTGGAAGCAAAAAGGAGATGGGAAGACACAAAAGAGGTATTATTGTTAATGTTCGCACCCGGGCTTTAATTGACTTAAGAGCATCTTTATTTATTAAAGAAGGTGCAGGGAGCGCAAACATGGACAAAAGGAAAAAAGGAAGTAACAAAGCAATGGAGAAAGCAATCCTGTCCGCAGTTTCACGACCGAATCTGTATTTGCTGTAGTCATACCCCATAAAGGATGAGAATGCACTGGCGTAACTTGTTGGCACGTCAATTTTGTTATTGGTTATAAGGTACGTTAACACCCATCCAATTCCAAACCATCCAAAAATGACAAGCTCCAGAGAGACAAAACCATCTTTTTCTGATTTCATTTATTACCCTGCAATATTTAATTTCAATTAAATCCATGCTTGGCATACTTATGCACGCCAATCTCTTTGATTAAACCCCCTGCACGAAGTCAACCACGTGGCAAAGGGAAAGATCACAATAAACGCACAATGCGATGAGGATCTGGCACATGTCGATTTTTGCATGGTCTAATTTATACAACTGGGATTTATACTAAAAAACTAGCACTTTGTCATTATGACAAAGTGCACAACTCCGCCAAGCCACCCCAAATTGGTACTGCTTGCTGAGTTGGTGACTGTGGCGCGTGCGTGTGGAGCCACGTCGGAACTACTTCGTCGCCCCTGAACAACTAGCCCGTCCCTTCGCCCGCGCGGGCTGAGCGCCCCTGAGGCCTTGCCGAATCTCTCAGTTTCCAGTGCAATGGCATTCACTTTCTGGAAGATTTGGGAGCGCCGATTTCCGATGACCACCCCGGATTTTTTCCGCGCCCGGCTGGACGCGATGATCGATCTGCGCCACCCGCTGGCCGTGCTGGCGCGCCGTATGCCGTGGGTCGAGATCGAATCAGCCCTGGCGCCGTGCTTTATTCGCCAGGATCGCAAAGGGCGTGTGCTCGAAGGGCTGGATCTGTTTGGCCCGACCTTGCAGGTGGCGGGCACGGGTACGAGCCCTGCAGGTCGCCCGCGCCTGCCGATCCGCTTGATGGTCGGGTTGCTGTATCTGAAGCACGCGTTCGGCGAGAGCGACGAGAGCGTCGTTCAACGATGGGCGGAGAACCCGTATTGGCAGTTCTTTTGCGGCGGTGAGTATTTCGAGACCCGATTGCCCTGTGACCCGAGCAATCTCACCCGCTTCCGGCAGGGGCTGGGAGATGCGGGTGTGGAAGAACTCCTGGCCAAGACCATCGAGGCCGCCGTGTCGATGAAGGCCATCGCCTTTCCCGCCGACAGTCGGCTGCTCGACGTGGCCCGGCGCAAACGGGTGCTCATTGCCAAACGCCCTGGCGTGGTGCTGCGCCAGACCTTCGAGAAGGAAGGGCGCAGCCTCAAGCGGCGGGC
This sequence comes from Zoogloea sp. JDB1, assembly GCF_056724025.1. Taxonomy (NCBI): domain Bacteria; kingdom Pseudomonadati; phylum Pseudomonadota; class Betaproteobacteria; order Rhodocyclales; family Zoogloeaceae; genus Zoogloea; species Zoogloea sp. JDB1. The sequence continues at coordinate 1,241,469 of NZ_CM161496.1, read as the reverse complement.
CGGTGGCTACGCTCACGCCAAACAGTACCGGCGCTTGCGCCGCGTACTCAAGCGCCAGCGGACAATCCTGGGCCGGGTCATGCGTGACCTGGAGCGCCGCTTGCCGCAGATGGCGGACGGCATGAAGGAGATCGCTACCCTGTGGCTCGAGCGGACCCGGCGCATCCACACCCAGCGGCCCCAGGACAAGAACAAGCTGTATGCCCTGCACGCACCGCAAGTGCAGTGCATCGGCAAGGGCAAAGCGCACCAGCCCTACGAATTTGGGGTAAAGGTGGGCATTGCCACCACCGAGAAAGTCAACCTGATTGTTGGCGCCCGGGCCTTTCCTGGCAATCCCTACGACGGCCACGCCCTGGCCGAGCAGATTGAGCAAGCCACGATCCTGATGCAGGACGTCAAAGGTGCCCCGAAGCCCCACATCGCCATTGTTGATCTGGGCTATCGGGGTGTGGAGGTGCCCGGGGTTGAGATCATCCACCGCGGCCGGATCAAAAGCCTGAGCGCCAAGGCGCGCCGGCTACTCAAACGCCGTCAGGCGGTGGAACCGGTGATCGGACATCTGAAGGACGACTGCGGATTACGGCGCAATTGGCTCAAAGGATCGGAAGGCGATGTGCTGCACCCGGTGCTGTGCGCCGCGGGGTACAACCTGCGCTGGCTGATGCGGGCGGTGCTCCGTCTGGGGCTGAAAGCCCTTTTTGCACTCTGCGTGCTGGTCGGGGTGCTTGGGCGGGTGCTCAGTGGCAACGTGGCCTGGCCGTTTGGTGGGCAGCTCGGTGCGGAAAATTGAATATTGCAGGGCCGACTAAGTACCGACACGGCCATCGACAGCCAGAGCGGGATCACACCACGAAGATCCTCGATGCGAAAGCCGACCATCTGCTGATCGTCAAGGCAACCGGCCAAGCCTGCAGACAACGCGACAGAAACGCTTCGGCCGCCCCTGGCGAGGGGGGGACGCCCCGAGAACAAGTACAAGCCCCGCAAGGCGCGCCATATCGTTCAGGACGAAGGCCCACCCCAGAACGATATGGCTTACCTGCGCTTACGTTGAAAGCCCCAGATGACCTTTGTCGTCAGCTTCCGGGCGGCTCCTGGCTTCAAGGCAACTCAGAATGCCAAACAGCTCCTGCGCTTCCATGGCCATCGTGCCGCAGGCCCACATGAAACTGTCCTGCCATTGATCGTTCATCAGCCGGAACGCCTTGCCTTGCTCACCGCGCGTCATGGCCAGCATGGCCGTCAGTTGGGCGAGCCGGGCACTGAGCTGATCGGTGACGGTCAGCGCATTGACATTGGAATGGAGGCGGTAAAGCCGATCGCTTGCGGTGAAGGTCAGGGTCCGGGCTCATTGCCGGGCCTCGTGGCCAGGTTTGAATGTACGGACGAGATGAGACATGGTGGATCTCCTAGATATCGGTCTGTTTCTCTGCCCCCCGCCGCCAAGCTGGGGGGCAGAACCGTGCAGGTTGGCGGACCGGAATCTAGGAACCGGCAGGGTTTCCCCTCCCACACGGCCCGCCCACTGGGGACGACACCATGCTCCGGACGCAAAAAAAAACCGCTCGGGGCGGTCGTCCGACTAGATTGATCCGGGCCGCCAAGCCCGGCCGCTGTTGTTTGCAGCGGCCCCCGCATGATGCGCCGCGGGGCTCCGTGACGCAAGATCGGTAGTCCGCACATTCACTTCCGCTACGACGCCATCTCAACCGGCGCACCGCCGGGATCCGCTTTGAAGAACGACAACACGAGCGGCAACCCGGAACTCGCCCCCTGCCGTCTCCACACCTTTCTCCAGCGCACCAGTGCAGTGCCAGCGTTTTTCCGTTGCACCACATCGGCTCCCCATTTCAGGACGAATCACGCTTCCCAGCCCCGAAATGGCGCTTTTCCCCATGGAACGTTTTTTGCACTGCAACAGACAATCGTCAACGGAGAGCCAACATGGCCGCGAACTGCACCTGGGATTCCATGGATGTCCATCTGCTGCGCGTACTACACGCCCTGCTGACCGAGTGCAGCGTGAGCAAGGCGGCACGCCGCCTCAACCAGTCCCAGCCCGCGGTCAGCACCGCGCTGCGCCGCCTGCGCGACATCACCGGCGACCAGTTGCTGGTGCGCTGTCGCAACGGCATGACGCCCACCGAACGCGGCGCCGGGCTGCTCGAGCCGGTCAAGATCGCGCTGCAGCAGATCGAGGCCATCGCGGTGCGCCAGGTCAAGTTCGACGCGGCCAGCTCGCGGCGCATCTTCAACATCGCCACGCCGGACTACCTCAACGCGGTGCTGCTCGGCGAGATCGTCGCCCGCCTGCGCAAGCTGGCGCCGCACAGCCAGGTGGCCTTCCATTCCCTCGGGCCGGATTACGACTACGCCCGCGCGATGGAGAACGGCGAGCTCGACGTGGTGATCGGCAACTGGCCGCAGCCGCCGGAAAACCTGCGCATCGCGCCGCTGTTCGAGGACGAGGTGGTGTGCCTGATGCGCAAGGGCCATCCGCTGGCCGGCAAGCCGCTGGGCACTGCCGAATACCTGGCCGCCGAGCACCTGGTGCCGACGCCCTACGCAGTGGGCCAGCGCGGCGTCATCGACCTGCACCTGGCCCGCGAGCGCATGAAGCGCAACGTGGTGGCCTACGTGCCCTACTTCGGCCTGGTGCCCTACCTGCTGCTGGAGACCGACATGCTGTTCTCCAGCCCGCGGATCTTCGCCGAGCACTGCGCCAAGATGATGCCGCTGGCGGTTGCCGAGCCGCCGATCGAGTTTCCGAAGATGAGCTTCTACCTGCTGTGGCACGACCGCAGCCACTACGAGGAGGAATGCCGCTGGTTCCGCGAGCAGATCATCTCGGTGGTGCGCAACTCGCCGGCCCTGCAGAAGCCGGTCGCCGCCGCACCAAAGGGCCGCGCGGCCGACAGCGGCGCCTACGCCACGGTTTGATGCGGAACCGCCAGCCCGCCCCAGCCGATGCCGGGGGCAGGCTGGCGGGCGAAATTTTCATGCGGAAGAATGATTTTTTCCCGCCGAAAAATTATTTTTTGGCGGGAAATTTCCGTTTTTTCATATGACATAAAAATCCGATCATATGAAAAATTCCTCAAGATGCGTGGCGGAACAATTTTTTCCCGTGACAGATTCGTTCCGAGACGCCGCTGGATGATCGCGACACGTGGCGGAATCATTGCGCCACATGACAAAACGCCCGGGCGGCGTGACGCAGCGATTTTTTCTGCCGAAAAATCGGTTTTTTCGGCAGAAAAAATCTTCCGGCGGCCCGACCGAAGCCTTCATCCACGACATGCCAAGAGTGGCGCACAGCGACGGCTGATTCCGTGACGGGCGCGCGGCGTTCCGCGCCTGCACGCCGGCCCCCGCAATGGCGCGGGCAACCTCAGTGCGTCAGCCGGCCGTGGGCCTCCAACGCGTCGGCGGCATTGGGGGCGACGATGCCCTGGCGCTGCATGCGCCGGTACAGCGTCGAGCGGGACACGCCGATGGCAGCGGCGGCGGCCGAGATGTTCCAGTGGCAGCGGCGCAGTTCGTCGAGCAGGACTTCCCGCTCGCTGCCGGCCGGGCGCCCCGCTTCCGGAGCTGCAAATACGGCAGCCGGCGGCACGGCGGCAAGCAGCACCGGCGCCTGCAGCCCGTCGGGGAAATGCGCTGCCGACAGCACGCCGTCGTCGCACACCGCCACCGCAAAGCGCAGCGCGTTGCGCAGTTCGCGGATGTTGCCCGGCCACGAGTAGGCGGCCAGCTGTTCGAGCACGTCGTCGGGCAGGCTCAGTTGCCGGCTGGCAGTGGCCAGTTCCTGAGCCAGCACCTGGCGGATCACCACCCGCCGGTCGGAGCGCTCGCGCAGCGCCGGCAGGCGGAACACCGCGGCGTTGAGGCGGTAGTACAGGTCTTCGCGGAACTGGCCGGCACGCACCATCGCCGCCAGATCCCGGTGGGTCGCGCAGACCACGTTGAGATCCACCGCCTCCGGCTCCGACGCGCCCAGCGCCACCACCTCGCCCTCGGCCAGCACGCGCAGCAGGCGCGTCTGCAGGGCCAGCGGCATGTCGCCGATCTCGTCGAGGAACAGGGTGCCGCCGCTGGACTGCTGGACCTTGCCCTTCGAGCCCTTCGCCTTGGCGCCGGTGAAAGCCCCCTCCTTGTAGCCGAACAGCTCGCTCTCGATCAGGCTCTCCGGGATCGCCGCGCAGTTGAGGGCCACGAAGGGCTTGTCGCGACGCAGGCTGTGGCCGTGGATGGCGCGGGCGAAGGCTTCCTTGCCGGAGCCGGTCTCGCCGAGCAGCAGGATGGTCAGCTTGCGGTCCACCACCCGCTTGACCCGCTCGATGCTTTCCAGCACCCGCGGGTCCTCGGCGGCCAGCGCATCGAAGCCGCGCTTCACCGACAGCGTGGCCGGCGCCGCGGCTTCGCGCACCGGCGCCCGCAATTGGGCCTCGAAGCGCACCCCGTTGGCCAGGCAGCGCAGCGGGATCGGCGCGCCGGGGCGTTCGTGGGCGCGCTTCACCAGCTCGTCGGCGGACAGGTCGAAGACGTCCTCGACACGCCGCGACGGCAGCTCGGCCCCCGGGAACAGCCCGGCCCGCAGGCGCCGGCTGGCGGCCAGGATGCGCCCGCCGTCGTCGAAGGCCAGGCAGTGGGCCTCGCCGAGGCTCCAGCAATCCCCCGGCCCGCTGATCGACAGGATCCACGCCGTCTTGTAGCTCTCTACAAATAGTGCGTTCTCGATGGCCAGCGCGTTCTGCTGGACCAGCCGGAACACCACCGACTGGCTGCTGCGGTTCTCCGGCGCCGCAAAGGCCGACGCGTTCAGCACGCCGACCAGCTCGTCGCGGGGGCCGAACACCGGCGCCGCGCTGCAGGTGATGCCGTGGTTGTGGTTGCGGAAATGCTCCTCCCGGTGCACCAGGATCGGCGCCCGGTCCACGATGGCGGTGCCGACGCCGCAGGTGCCCTCGTCGGATTCCGACCAGCAGGCCCCGGCAATGAAGCCGCGGCGCCGGAACTCCGCGTCCAGGCTCGGCGTGCCGCGGAAGTCCACGCTGGTGCCGTCGCCGGTGGTGAGCAGCACGCAATAGCCGGAATCGCGCACCTGTTCGTGCAGGCGCGCCACGCCCAATTGGGCAATGCGCAGGAAGGTGGCGGTACGGTCGCGCAGGTCGCGGAACTCGGCGGCCGACAACACCCGCGGACTGGAGCGCATCGAGGGATCGATGCGGTAGGTTTCCTCCGAGCGCCGCCACGACTCGCGCAGGCGCACCTCGGTGGCCGCCAGGCTCAGCATTCCGCCGGGCAAAAGCCCCCCGGCCAAGGCATCGGTGTGCCTGCCCTGCATATCCATCTCCTCGTCTCCACCCGCTTATAAGGCGTGCGCCGCGCTGGCGAGATCCACCGCTGCGGCTGCTATTTGTGGCTGGATGATAGCGCATGGAAATTGCCGCCGCGAATAAAAAGCAGCGAATAGGGAAATACCCGGACAAATACCGCAGCGCAGCAGGAAAATGCGCTGTAGCGAATTACGGTTTTGCGACACGACACCTGATTCAGCCCCCGCTACACCTGTAGTGCACAGACAGGCGAAAGACAGCCGCCAATTCAATTCCATCTGAATTTCAAACAAATCCAAACCCATTAATACAAACAACAAACACTTGATTAAAAACAACAAAATAAATAAATACCATCCTCCCTGCGGTTCATTTCAATTCCGTGGCACAGGCTTTGCCTAATAGATCCGGCCACAAACCAGAACGCAGGACAGGAATATGAACAGGATGCCCTCCCCACCGTTTGTCGAGACCACGCCGGAGATCGTGGCCAATCCCAATAGACGGGAAACGCTGAAAGCCACTTCCGCACTGCTCCTTTGCGCCGGGCTGGGAATTGGCCGCAATGCGCTGGCCGACGACGACGCCAATTCGAAACCGAAAGTCGGCGACCAATTGGCCCGCAGCGACAGCGAAGGCAAGGCCCAACCCCTGCGCTGCAGCGAGATCCAGCCCGGCGCAAAGCCGGTGCCGGCCTTCCCCTTCGAGCCGGCCAGCGGCGAAGTGCGCGACGGCTCCCGCCTCAACAAGGTGATCCTGGTCCGCGTCGATCCGCAGGAGCTCACCGACGAGACCCGCGCCTATGCCGCTGGCGGCGTGCTGGCCTATTCGGCGGTGTGTACCCACCAGGGCTGCGAGATCTCCGAATGGGTCCCCAAGGACAAGACCCTGATGTGCTACTGCCACTTCTCCAAGTTCTCCCCCAGCCAGGGCGGCCAGGTGGTCGCCGGCCCGGCCCCGCGCACCCTGCCGCTGCTGCCGCTGAAGGAGGAGAACGGCGTGCTGGTAGTGGCCGGCCCCTTCACCTCCCACCCCGGCGTCGCCAAGTCCGCCTGATTTTTTTCCCCGCCTCACCCGCTCGCCCACACCAAAGCAAAAAAGGAGACATCTGCAAATGAAAACCCGACTCAAGGCCCTGTGTGCCAGCCTGGCCCTCGTCCCCATGCTGGCCGGCGCCAGCCTGGCTCCCTACAGCCCCGTCACCGACGCCCGCCTGACCAAGCCCGAGGCCGGCAACTGGCTGATGTACCGCGGCAACTACGAAGGCTGGGGCTACAGCCCCCTCAAGCAGATCACCAACCAGAACGTCGGCAAGCTGGTGCCGGCCTGGTCCTACACCACCGGCATGACGGAGGGCCACCAGGCCCCGCCGATCGTCAATAACGGCTACATGTACGTGTCCACCCCCAACAACCAGGTGATCGCGCTGGAAGCCGCCACCGGCAAGGAGCTGTGGCGCTACAAGAAGACCATCCCCGACGAGCTGATGCAGCTCCACCCCACCAACCGCGGCGTGGCGCTGTACGGCGACAAGCTCTACCTGGCCACTACCGACGCCTTCCTGGTGGCCCTCGACGCGGCCACCGGCAAGGAGCTGTGGAAGGTGCCCGTGGCCGACTGGAAGAAGGGCTATTACATGACCCTCGCCCCGCTGGCCGCCAAGGGCAAGATCATGGTCGGCTCGTCCGGCGGCGAGCTGGGCATCCGCGGTTTCATCGCCGCCTTCGATGCGGACAGCGGCAAGGAAGCCTGGCGCACCTACACCATCGCCGGCCCTGGCGAGGCGGGCAGCGAGACCTGGCCCGGCGAGACCTACAAGACCGGCGGCGGCTCGGTGTGGATCACCGGTACCTACGATTCCCAGACCAACATCGCCTACTGGGGCGTCGGCAACGCCGGCCCGTGGATGCCCGACACCCGCCCCGGCGACAACCTCTACGCCAACTCCACCATCGCCCTCGACGTGGACACCGGCAAGATCAAGGGCCACCACCAGTATCACTGGAACGATGCCTGGGACTGGGACGAAGTCTCCGCGCCGCTGCTGATCGACCTGGAGCACAAGGGCAAGAAGTTCAAGTCCCTGGTGCACGCCGGCCGCAACGGCTACCTGTGGCTGCTGGAGCGCACCCAGGACAAGGTCAATTACGTGGATGCCTGGCCCTACGTGACGCAGAACGTGTTCACCAGCCTCGACCCCAAGAACGGCCGGCCGACCTACGACCCGAAGCGCATTCCCGGCACCGGCAAGAAGACCGACTTCTGTCCGTCCCTGTGGGGCGGCAAGGACTGGCCGCCGGAAGCCTACAACCCGCAGACCGGCCTGCTCTATATCCCGGCCAACAACAACCTGTGCTCCGAGCTGACCGGTGAGCCGGTCAAATACAAGGCCGGCAGCCTGTACATCGGCGTGTCCCTCGACAACATCCTGACCAACGTGCGGATGACCGAGAAATCCCGCCAGCACATCGGTGAAGTGCAGGCCTGGGACCTGAAGACCGGCAAGAAGGTGTGGACCCACACCTACCCCGAGATGAACTGGGGCCCGCTGATGACCACCGCCGGCAACCTGGTGTTCGGCGGCGGCACCAACGACCGCATGTTCCGCGCCCTCGACGCCAAGAGCGGCAAGGTGCTGTGGGAGACCCCGACCCCGTCCGGCGTCACCGGCGTGCCCTCGTCCTTCGAGGTGGATGGCGAGCAGTACGTGGCCGTGCAGTCGGGCTGGGGCGTCGATGCCCAGCGCATGCAGGGCGCCTTCGACGCGGTGCTCGATCACAAGACCGTCGTGCCCCAGGGCGGCACGATCCTGGTCTACAAGCTGCAGAAGTAAGGCCGCCCCCCCAATCCACCCCACTCCACCCCGGTTCAGCCCACCCGCGTAATCCGCCCCGCGCCGCCCTCCGGCTGCGCGGCGGGAGGACTCACGCCCAAAAAACGACAAAGGAGACATTCATGCAGACCCTTCGCACCCGCTTCCGCCACCCGCAAGGCCACACCCGTCAGCTGCTGGCCGCCAGCGCGCTGGCCGGACTCGGCGCCGCCTGCGCCCCCGCCGCTTTCGCCCAGACCACCTTCGACGTCATCGGCCCCCACGAATACGAGCTGCCGGTGGACTTCAAGCCCTTCAACGTCTTCGTGCAGTACGGCTACGTGCAGAACAACAAGGACACCTTCAACGCCAACGGCGACAAGGTGAAGGGCGACGGCAGCCAGACCATCGTCGGAATGTCCAAGTACGTGCGCTTCTGGACGCCGGAAGGCAACCCGAAGATCGGCCTCGCCTACGAGGTCATCGTGCCGGAGATCGGTGTACGCAACCAGCACGCCGCCAATGCCGCCGACCGCCACATCAGCGGCATCGGCGATCCGCTGACCGGCTTCGCGGTGTGGATGAAGCCGAGCCCCGACTCCACCTTCGGCTTCCAGTCCTTCCTGCAAGTTCCGGTCGGCGACGACCGGGTCAGCGACACCAACTGGAAGAACCTGTCGAGCTTCCTGTGGGACGTGCGCCTCACCGACAAGCTGGGGTGGACCGCCGACGCCGGCATGGTCTTCCAGAGCGAGAAGAAGGACGGCAGCCGCCCCGGCAACACCTTCCACACCAACCACCGCCTCGGCTACCGCGTCACCGGCCTGCTCGAACCCTTCATCGCCCTCGACTACGAGAGCACCAGCAGCCGCAACAACCAGCCCAGCGCCCGCGTGCTGGACGGCGGCCTCGGCGTGATGTTCCACACCTTCGACAACCAGTCCATCAGCCTGCGCTACTCGTCCAGCATCGACGGCAAGAACCACGCCGCCAACAACAGCGTGAACATCAAGTACGCCTACGTGTGGTGATTTCCCCGAACTCGCGCCAAGGAGTGTTCCTATGAAGATCCTGCATGCCCTCGCCATCAGCATCGCCGTGCTCGTCGCCGCCTGGGTCTATCTCAGCGTCGGCAACCCGAACCTCGGCTTCAACCCGTGGATCGGCTTCGTCGCCTGGGCCGCCTTCTTCGCCGCCGGCGGCGGCGGTAGCGGGCTGACCAAAGCCCTCGGCGCCGGCCTGGCCGGCATCCTGCTCACCGCCGTGACCCTCGCCGGGGTGCAGGCGATGGGCGGCGGCCTCGGCCCCCTGATCGGGCTGATCGCCGTATTGGCCTTCGTGCTGGTGGCGATGGCCGACATCGGCGCCCTGTCCTACACGCCGGCGGCCTTCCTCGGCGCGGCGTCCTTCTTCGGCTCCGGCGGAAAGATCGACCTCAGCATCGCCCTCGTCGCCCTGACCTGGGTGGCCGGCCTCGCCTTCGGCTACGTGTCGGAGAGCGTCGGCAAGAAGATCGCCCGCCCCGCCGCCTGAGACCTCCGCCCTCCACACACACCCCAACCCCAACCGACACACCTCAAGGAGACCTACCGTGACGACCCTCTACGAGAACTACATCGACGGCCGCTTCGTGCCCGCCGACGCCGCCACCGCCATCGACGTGCATAACCCCGCCACCCACACCCTGCTGGCGCGCATCCCCACCGCCAGCAGCGACGAGGTGAATGCCGCGGTGGACGCCGCCCGCCGCGCCCAGCCGGGCTGGGAGCGCCTGCCGGCGATCCAGCGCGCCGCCCACCTGAAGGCCATCGCCGCCAAGGTGCGGCAGAACAAGGAGCGCCTCGCCGAGATCATCACCCGCGAGCAGGGCAAGGTCCTCGGCCTGGCCCGCGTCGAGGTGGATTTCACCGCCGACTACATGGACTACATGGCCGAGTGGGCGCGCCGCATCGAAGGCGAGATCCTGCAGAGCGACCGGCCGGGCGAGACGATCTTCGTGCATCGCAAGCCGATCGGCGTGACCGTCGGCATCCTGCCGTGGAACTTCCCGTTCTTCCTGATCGCCCGCAAGATGGCGCCGGCCCTCGTCACCGGCAACACCATCGTCGTCAAGCCGAGCGAGGAGACGCCGATCAACGCCTTCGAGTTCGCCCGCCTGGTGGCCGAGGCCGGCCTGCCGGCGGGGGTCTTCAACCTGGTCGGCGGGCGTGGCGGCGACGTGGGCGCCAGCCTGTGCGCCCATCCGGACGTGGGCCTGATCAGCTTCACCGGCAGCGTGGCCACCGGCTCGACGATCATGCAGGCCGCCGGCCGCAACCTGACCCGCGTAAACCTGGAGCTGGGCGGTAAGGCGCCGGCCATCGTGCTGGCCAGCGCCGACCTGGACCTGGCTGCCAAGGCCGTGGTGGATTCCCGCGTGATCAACACCGGGCAGGTGTGCAACTGCGCCGAGCGGGTCTATGTGGAAAAGTCGGTGGCCGATGAATTCACCGCCAAGGTGCGCACGCTGATGGCCGCCACCCGCTACGGCGACCCGCTGGCCGAGCCGGATGTGCACATGGGCCCGCTGGTGAACCGGGTCGGCCTCGACAAGGTGGCGGCGATGGTGAACCGCGCCCGCGAAGAGGGCGCCGAGGTGATCCTCGGCGGCCGTGTGGCGGACCGCCCGACGGGCTTCCACTACGAGCCGACGGTGATCGCCGGCTGCAGCGCCGACATGGAGATCATGCGCAAGGAGATCTTCGGGCCGGTGCTGCCGATCCAGGCGGTGGACGGCCTCGACGAGGCCATCGCACTGGCCAACGATTCCGAGTACGGCCTGACCTCGTCGATCTTCACCAAGGATCTCAACGCGGCGATGCACGCCTGCCGCGAGCTGCGCTTCGGCGAGACCTATGTGAACCGGGAGCACTTTGAAGCCATGCAGGGCTTCCACGCCGGCCGCCGCAAGTCCGGCATCGGCGGTGCCGACGGCAAGCACGGCCTCTACGAGTACACCGAGACCCACGTGGTGTACATGCAGAACTGATCCCTCCGTTTTTTCCTCGTTGTTCTCCGCGTTGTTGTTACGGCGGCCGCCGACCCCCGGCCGTGCCGCCGGGACGGCGGGCGAATCCTCCCTCTCGCCCGTCGTCCCTCCTTTTTTGCGCCGCCTCAGTCGCCCTGCCTGAGTTGCCCGGCCTCAGCCGCCGCTGAGGGCCTGCACGATGACCAGCTCCTGTACACCGTCCAGCCGCCGGGCCAGATCGAAGACCTGCTCCCCATCGACGAAGAAGCGGATGTGCGGGCGGATGCGGCTCTGCTCGTCGATCATGCGGAAGCGGATGCCCGGATAGCTGCGGTCCAGTTCGGCCAGCACCGCCGCCAGCGTGTCCCCACCCGCCTCGGCGTAAGCCTGCTCGGTGTAGGAGCGCAGCGCGCTGGGGATCAGCACCTTCACGGCGCGCCCTCCACCCCCATGGCCACCTCAACTGCGTAGATCTCCGGCAGGTGCGCAGCGATGCGCGTCCATTGGCGGCCCTCGTCGCCGCTCATCCACAGCTCGCCGCTGGTGGTGCCGAAATACAGCCCGACCGGGTCGGCGCTGTCGGCGGTCATGGCCTGGCGCTTGACGGTCCACCACGCCTGCTCGGTCGGCAGGCCGGCGTCGAGGCGCTGCCAGCTGTCGCCGCCGTCGCGGGTGCCATACACCGCCGGCTTGCCGCCGGGGCTGGTGCGCGGCCACACGCTGGTGCCGTCCATCGGAAAGACCCACACCGCGTCCGCGTCGCGGGGATGGACGACCATCGGGAAGCCGATGTCGCCGACCTCCGCCGGCATCGCGCGGCCGATGCGCTGCCAGGTGTCGGACGGGCGGTCGAGGCGATAGATGCCGCAGTGGTTCTGCTGGTACAGCCGGTCCGGATTGGTCGGGCACAGGCGCACGCAGTGGGGATCGTGGAAGGTCGGGTCGCTGCCGTCGAAGCCTTCGACGACCTCGATGCCGCTGAGCAAGGGGGCGAAGCTGCGGCCGCCGTCCCCCGATTCATGCACGCCGCCGCCGGACATGGCGAAGTACAGATGCTCGGCGTCGCGCGGGTCGACGATGATGGAGTGCAGCTTGGGGCCGTCCGGCGTGCCGTCCTGCACGGTGCCCATCCACTTGCGGTACTGCGGGTCGTCGTTGATCGGCGAGAACGGCGCCCAGCTGACGCCGCCGTCCTCCGAGCGGAACAGGCCCTGCGGCGAGGTGCCGGCGTACCACACGCCGGGCTGCTCGGCATGGCCGGGGGTCAGCCAGAAAGTGTGGTCCACCGAACGCCCGGCCTGGCCATCGAGAGCCGGTGCAAAGGCCGGCGGCCGGGCGGCTTCCTGCCAGCTGCGCCCCAGGTCGGTGGAGCGGAATACCGTCGGGCCGAGGTGGCCGGTCTTGGCGGCCGCCAGCAGGGTGCGCCCATCGCGCGGGTCGAGCACCAGGTGGTTGATGATGTGGCCCAGGAAGTGGGGGCCATCCACCCGCCAGTGCTGGCGGGTCGCGTCGCCGTGGTACAGCCAGGCGCCCTTGCGCGTGGCCACCAGCAGCAAAACGGTGCCAGGGCCGCGCCGCGCGGCCCCCTTGTCGATCTCGCTTGCCATCGCTCGCTCCTCCAGAAGACCGCCGCTGGGGCAGGAGAGCGGCTGCGACACGCGTCCCCTGCGCGTGTCAGCGCCGCCGACGAACCCGTGGGTACGGGTGCCTGCTTTCGATCACGCCGTCGCCGTCGAGTTCGCGGCCCCCGCCAATGGAAATGGAGGCCTCACCAGGAACGCCTATCCGACCGGATGGCCGGCGTCGGCGAAGAAGGCGTCCAGCCGCGCGATCCAGCCGGCTTTTTCGGCGTCGCTGGCGAAACTCGCCTCGAAGCTGTTGCGCGCCAGCCGGTACCAGGTGTCGGCGTCGAAGTGGAAGGCTTCATGCACCGCACGGATGTTGGCGTTGAGATAGCCGCCGAAATAGGCCGGGTCGTCACTGTTGAGCATCACCTTGGCGCCGGCGGCAAGCAGGCGCGGCAGGCTGTGCTCACGCATGTCCTGGAAGACGCACAGGCGCGTGTTGGACAGCGGGCAGACGGTCAGCGGAATGCCATCCCTGACCAGGCGGTCCAGTACGGCGGGGTCGTCCACCGCCCGCACGCCGTGGTCGATGCGCCGGGCGCCGAGCAGGTCGAGGGCTTCGGTGATGTATTCCGGCGGGCCTTCCTCACCGGCGTGGGCGACCACCGGCTTGCCGAGTTCGCGGCAACGGGCGAACAGGCGCACGAACTTGGACGGCGGATGGCCGCGCTCGGACGAATCCAGCCCGAAGCCGTGGATGCGCGCCAGGTAAGGCTCAGCCTCGGCCAACGTGGCCAGGCATTCGTCCTCGCTGAGGTGGCGCAGGAAGCACAGGATCAGGCGGCCGGAGATCCTCCAGCGCCGTGCCCCTTCTGCCAGCCCGTCGTCGAGGCCATCGAGCACGGTGGCGAAGGGGATGCCGCGGGCGGTGTGGGTCTGCGGGTCGAAGAAGATCTCGGCGTGGATTACGCCATCCGCCGCCGCCCGCTCCAAGTAGGCCAGCATCAGGTCGCGGAAGTCCTCGCGGGTGCGCAGCACGTCGGCGCAGGCGTAGTACAGGTCGAGAAAGCTCTGCAGGCTGTCGAAGGCGTAGGCCGCCTTTAGTGCCGCCTCATCGGCGTAGGGCAGCGCGACACTATTGCGGCGGGCCAGCGCGAAGGCCAGTTCGGGTTCGAGGGTGCCCTCGATGTGGACGTGCAGCTCGGCCTTGGGCATGCCAAGGGCCAGGGAGAGGGCGTCGCTGGCAGTCATGATCATTTCTCCACAACAGGAACGGTTCAATCGAGATGCGGCGGCCGAGTGACCGGGACGGGTAATCGGAAACGCCCCGGTCAATTCATAAGGCATACACTGCACAACCCCAATTGCATAGACAAATCGTGCACGCGGGACTGCAATTACCTAACCATTCGGGGAATCACCATGCATAGATTCACGCTTCGCCGTGCCATCGCAGGCCTCGGTCTGCTGGTTCTCGCCACGTTCAGCCATGCCGCCACCTACAACTTCCATCAGGCAGGTTACTCCAGCGGGGGCGAAGTGAGTGGCTACTTCAACGGAACGGATTTGAACGGCGACGGCTATATCAATGGCGCCAACGGGGAAATCGACGACTTTCAGCTGTCCTTCTCCGGCAATGCCGCGGTCAGTGCCTTCAACATCGATTACAACGATTTCCTGCAGACCCTGGCCATCGGCTGGGGGCTGGTCTACCGGCTCGGCTCGACGACGATCGGCACCGAGCTGAATGGCTTCGCCGACGGCATGCTGCTGGTGTTCAACTTCGACAGCTTCGGCAATCCGCTGGATTCGATCTCGGCGGTGCCCATCTCGAACGGCTTGTCCGCTCCAGCGACACCGGGCATGTTCGGCATCGCTGCGGTGGACATCTTCGGCACCGCCTCCGATAGCAACGGCAATCTGGACATGGCCTTCGCGCCGATGACCCTGTCGTCGCTGAACGTGCCGGAGCCCGGCAGCCTGGCCCTGGTCGCATTGGGCGGCGCCGGCCTGCTGGCCCGGCGGCGGCGGAACTGAACGATACGGCGTGCGGCAAGGGGCTCCGCCGGCCTCTTGCCGCACGCCGACGCGAAGGCCTTACTTCGGTATCGAGCCTTCCACGCCTTCCACGTAGAAATTCATCTTGCGCAGGTCCGGGTCGCCCATGGTCTTGGCGGCAGCCAGGATTTCCTTGCCATCCTGCCCCTTCAACGGGCCGGTGAAGGGATGCAGCTTGCCGGCCTTGATCGCGTCGCGGCGCTCCTCGGCGAGCTTCTTCACGTCGGCCGGCACGGCCGGGCCGAAGGACTCGATGTTCACCGCCCCCTCCTTCACGCCCCACCAGATATCGCCGGACTTCCAGGTGCCGTCGAGCACGTCACCGACGGCCTTGGTGTAGATCACGTCCCAGTGCAGCACCGAGGCGGCCAGGTGGGCTTTGCCGCCGAACTTGGTCATGTCGGAATCCCAGCCGAAGGCCAGCACGCCCTTCTCCTGGGCCGCCTGCACGACGGCCGGCGAGTCGGTGTTCTGCATCAGCACATCGGAGCCCTGGGCGATCAGGGTCAGCGCGGCCTCGCGTTCCTTGCCCGGGTCGAACCAGCTGTTCACCCAGATCGCGCGGGTGGTGGCCTTCGGATTGACGCTGCGGGCGCCGAGGGTGAAGGCGTTGATGTTGCGGATCACCTCGGGGATGGGGATCGACGCCACCACGCCGAGCTTGCCGGTCTTGCTCATCTTGCCGGCGACCACGCCGAGCATGTAGGCACCTTCGTAGGTGCGCACGTCGTAGACGCCCAGGTTGGGGGCCGTCTTGTAGCCGGTGGCGTGCATGAATTTGGTGTTCGGGAAGGCCTTGGCGACCTTGACCTCCTGGTTCATGTAGCCGAAGGAGGTACCGAAGATGATCTTGTAGCCCTGCTGGGCCAGGTCGCGGAAGACCCGCTCGGCGTCGGCGGTCTCCGGTACGTTCTCGACAAAGGTGGTCTTCACCTTGTCGCCGAACTTGGCGTCCACGGCCTTGCGGCCCTGGTCGTGGGAAAAGGTCCAGCCGTGGTCACCGGTCGGGCCGATGTACACGAAACCGATTTTGGCGGGGTCGGCGGCGAAGGCCTGGCTGGCCAGCCCCAGTGTCACGAAGACACAGGTGGCGGCGGTCTTGAAGCGGGACAGGGACATGGGGGCAATCTCCGTGAGCAGGGTTGTGCGTCGTGGGAGCCACTGTAACAACCGGACCACCGCGAACCCATCCCGGTTCCGTTATGACCGGTATATGGTTCGGCGCAGAAAGCGGACCGCTGCGGCGGCCATAATCCGGCCACCTTCAAGCGGAGCACGAGCATGTCCTTTCCCACGTCCCAGGACGAACATTTCCTGCGTTACGCCATCGAGCTGTCCCGCCGGGTGCGCGACAGCGGCAAGCACCCCTTCGCCGCATTGGTCGTCGATGCCGCCGGAAATATCGTCGCCGAGGCCGGCAACGATTCCCTGCCCCCCGACGGCGATCCGACCCGCCACGCCGAGCTGGTCGCCGCGGCGCAGGCGGCACGCCGCCTGCCGCCGGAAGAGCTGGCCAGGGCCACGCTGTATTCCAGCGCCGAACCCTGCGCGATGTGCGCCGGCGCGATCTACTGGTGCGGTATCGGCCGCGTGGTGTATGCGCTGTCGGAGCACGCGCTGCTCGGTCTCACCGGCGACCACCCGGAGAACCCGACCTTCTCGCTGCCGTGCCGCGAGGTGTTCGCCCGCGGCCAGCGCCGCATCGAGGTGCACGGGCCGTGGCTGGAAGCCGAGGCAGCCGCCCCCCACGCCGGCTTCTGGAAACGCTGAAGCCGGCCGCGGGGAATTTCAAGGAAACATCGGGCCACCCCGGGTTCCGTTCCCCTGCGGGGACAGACTGGGCACAGCCCTGACCCAGGAAGCGCTCAGGGCAGCCAGAACTTGGCCGGCTCGTCGATGCGCACGTCAGGCGCCGCGTTGTCGGTGAGAACGAAGTGCATGGGCTTCGAGCCGTGCTGGTTCTCCACCGCTTCTGGCGCGACCCGCACCGTGACCGTCACCGCCGTGCTGGCAGCGCCGGGCACAGTCACCTGCACCGGCGCCGCCAGGCGGATGCCGTCGATACCGGCCACGCCGACGGTGTAGCTGCGCGCGGTCTCGCTGGTGCTGATCAGCTGCAACTGGAAGACGTTCTCGATGCTGCCGTCGTCGGCCTCCCGGGCCATCACGCCGCGGTCGCGCACCACGTCCACCTTCAGCGGCGGACGGGTCAGCAGCGACCAGCCGGTGGCCACCGTCAGGGTCAGGAACACCGCCGAGTAGATCAGCGTGCGCGGCCGGAAGGCGCGCTTCACGATGTCCTTGCGCACCAGACCTTCCTTCAGTGCGTTCTCCGTCGAGTAACGGATCAGGCCGCGCGGATAGTTCATCTTGTCCATCACCTGGTCGCAGGCGTCGATGCACGCCGCGCAGCCGATGCATTCCACCTGCAGGCCGTTGCGGATGTCGATGCCGGTCGGACAGACCTGGACGCAGATGCCGCAATCGACGCAGTCGCCGAGGCCCTGCTTGCGCGGATCGGCCTTCTTCGAGCGGCTGCCGCGCGGGTCGCCGCGCTGCTCGTCGTAGGTGATGATCAGCGTGTCGGAGTCGAACATCACGAACTGGAAGCGGGCGTAGGGGCAGATGTACTTGCACATCTGCTCGCGCAGGAAGCCCGCGTTGCCGTAGGTGGCAGCGCCGTAGAACAGCACCCAGAAGATCTCCGCGACGGTCATCGACGCAGTGAGCGCCTCGTGGCCGAGGTCCTGGATGGGCGTGAAGTAGCCGACGAAGGTGAAGCCGGTCCAAAGGGACAGCGCCAGCCAGATCGCGTGCTTGGCCGTCTTGCGGCCGAACTTGACGGCGCTCATCGGCGCCGCGTCGAGCTTCATGCGCTGCTGGCGGTCACCCTCGATCTGCTTCTCGATCCACAGGAAGATCTCCGTATAGACCGTCTGCGGGCAGGTATAGCCGCACCACAATCGCCCCGCCACCGCGGTGAACAGGAACAGGGCCAGCGCCGACAGCACCAGCAGCAGCGCCAGATAGATGGTGTCCTGCGGCCACAGGACCAGGTCGAACAAATAGAAACGGCGCGCCTCCAGGTCGAACAGTACCGCCTGCCGGCCATGCCACGGCAGCCAGCACAAGCCGTAGAAGATCAACTGGGTCAGGGCCACGAAGCCCCAGCGCCAGCGCTGGAAGAAACCCTGGATGGAACGGGGATAGACCTTCGGTTCCGCCTTGAACAGCGGCTGGATCGGGATGACGCGTTGGGGTTGGGGCTGATCGGACATGAATATAACCGGCGCCTTATAAAGATGTATGTTTTGTACAGCTTTATGCTAACAATCGGCTGGGTGATAATCAACATTCTGCGTACATCTTTTGAACTACCCAACGGAAGCGCCGATGCGACTGAGCACCTTTACCGACTACTGCCTGCGCACGCTGATGTACGTGGGCGCGGAACGCGAGCGCCTGGTGACCATCGGGGAGATCGCGCAGGCCCATGGCATCTCCGAGAACCACCTGATGAAGGTGGCCCACCATCTGTCGCGCGGCGGCTTCATCGACACCCAGCGCGGCAAGGGCGGCGGCATGCGGCTGGCCCGCGATCCGGGCAAGATCGTCCTCGGCGACGTGATCCGCCAGACCGAGACTGACTTCGCGCTGGTCGAGTGCATGGGCGACGCGTCTTCCTGCCGCCTCGGCGGGGACTGCGAACTGCAGGGCATTCTGCAGGAAGCCCTCACAGCGCTACTCAAGGTGATGGATGGCTACACGCTGGCCGACCTCATCAAACGCGGGCCGCGCGGCGAATGGCAGACGATCCGCCTGTTTCCGCCCGCAACCCCCGCCACCGGCGACGCCTGAGGCCAAGCGCAGCATCCGCAATCTCCGCACTACCTTGATGCGGATCAAGGCCTGCGACGCAATACCCGATCAAATTACTCAACATTACCCCTCAGGAAGCACACCCCATGCTCGGTTCGAAAACCCGGCGCGAACTGGCCATCGCCCTCGCCGATAACGCCGCCCTCAAGGCCCAGAACCAAGCCTTGCGCGACGAACTGGCCGACCTGCAACGACACCTGGCCCGTGCCGAAGCAGACGGACAGCACCTCGCCGCACGCCAGACCCTGCTCGACGGCGTGGTCGGGAACATCCCGCGTTTCGGCGAGTCCCTGGCTGGCATCCGCCAGTCCTTCGCCGGCCTGTCGGAGCAGCTCGGCGAAGACCGGGCTTCGGCACAGACCGCCGCCCGCGAGTCCGACGCCAACCGGACTGCCTTCGAGAAGATCACCGGCAACCTGCGCACGATGTTCGAACGCATCCAGGCCGCCGGCCACAGCGTCGAGGGCTTATCCCAGCGGGCCACGGAAATCGGCGGCATCGTCCGGTTGATCCGCGAGATCGCCGAGCAAACCAATCTGCTGGCCCTCAACGCGGCCATCGAGGCGGCGCGGGCCGGTGAAGCCGGGCGCGGCTTCGCGGTAGTCGCCGACGAAGTGCGCAAACTCGCCGAACGAACCGCCAAGGCCACCACCGAGATCGGCGGCCTGGTCACCGGCATCCAAGCCGAAACCGGTGAAGCCCGCAAGATCATGGAGATCGGCGCCGGCGACGCGGCCAGCCACGGCGCAGACAGCGAGGCGGCGATGCACAGCATGCAACGCCTGTTCGGCCTGTCCCGCCACATGCAGGACAGCATCGCCACCTCGTCGCAGCTGGCCAACGCCGAGCTGGCCAACATCGAGGAGCTGACCCTCAAGCTGGAGGTGTACAAGGTGCTGCTGGGCCTCTCCGACCTGCAGCCGCGCGACCTGCCCGACGAGACCCAGTGCCGCCTCGGCCGCTGGTACTACGAAGGCGAAGGCCGCACCGAGTTCTCGCGCCTGCCCGGTTACCGGGACATGGAAGCGCCACACAAGGCCGTGCACGACTACGCCCGTCGTGCGGTGGAACGCTATCGCAGCGGTGACTTCAGCGGCGCCCTCGACGCCCTCGGCCGCATGGAAGAAGCCAACCTGACCGTGATGGCCGGCATGGAGCGCATCCTACGCGGGCGCGGCTGAACCCCGCCGATCAGTGCTCGACGGTCACCACGTGCGCCTGGATCTTGCCTTCCAGCGGCCCTGCTCCAAAACGGGACTGCAAGGCCTCGGCGCTGACCCGTATGGCGACCTCCAGTTTGGCGGGATCGCGCGCGTCAATCTCGTTGCGTAGCGGCGTGCCCTGGCAGAAGGCCAGCGCCCGGGTCACCACACCCCTGTTCCCGCCGCCACTTCCAGCACCCGGCCCAGGCCGCGCCCGCGCAGACGGCCGGCCAGGTCCTCCACGTAAGGGGCAAAGATGGTCGGCACCATGTAGGTCTGGTACAGGTGCGGAATCGAACCGGCAAACTGCTTGTCCAACGCTGGATTGAGCATGATCCACTCTCCAGCCAAACAACAGCTTTTGACTGGCCGGGGCCCCCAGGGGTTCGGAGCACCTGCGCGCTCATTCAGCTTTGCCCATATTCCTTATACGCCGGCACCGGCAGCAGGGCAGCGCGCCATGTGTTAACTTGAAATCATCCCGGCACGCCGGCATGCATGAGTCAGCACCATGAGCGAACGTCCCATCCAGTTCTACTTCCGCGGCGAGATCCGGCAGATCGCCGATGCTCCACCGACGCGCACGGTACTGCAGTTCCTGCGCGAGGACGCACACGCCACCGGCACCAAGGAAGGCTGCGCGGAAGGGGACTGCGGAGCGTGCACGGTGGTGCTCGGCGAGAACATCGGCGGCGAGCTGCAGCTGCGCGCGGTGAATGCCTGTATCCAGTTCCTGCCAACCCTCGACGGCAAAGCCTTGTTCACCATCGAGGACCTGGCCGGCATCAACGGCCTCGGCATTACCGGCCTGCTGCATCCGGTCCAACAGGCACTGGTGGATACCCACGCGTCCCAGTGCGGCTTCTGCACGCCGGGCTTCGCCATGTCCTTGTTCGCCCTTTACGAGAACAACCCGGAATGCCCGGACAGGGCCGCCGTCTGCGACGCACTGTCCGGCAACCTGTGTCGCTGTACTGGCTACCGGCCCATCGTTGACGCCGTACCGGCCGCCTACGAGCAGCCCCGCGTCGGCCTCGACCGGCCGGCGATTCTCGCCGCACTGGCGCCCTTGGCCGCGTTGCCGCCCCTCGATTACCGCGCCGCCGGCCAGCGTTTCCTCGCCCCGCGCAGCTTGCCCGAGCTGGCCGAAGCCCGTCTCGCCGCACCCGACGCACGCCTGCTGGCCGGCGGTACCGACGTCGGCCTGTGGGTCACCAAGCAGCTGCGCGAGCTCGGCGACCTCATCTACGCGGGTGCTGTGCCCGAGCTGAAGGCGATCCGCACCGACGCTGACGGCCTCTTTATTGGCGCCGGTGCCAGCCTCACCGACGCCTTCGACGCCCTCAGCGCCTTCGAACCGGCGTGGACCGAGCTGGCCCGCCGCTTTGCCTCCACTCCGGTACGCAACGCCGGCACCCTGGGCGGCAACGTGGCCAACGGATCGCCGATCGGCGACTCGATGCCCGGCCTCATTGCAATGAACGCTCAGATCCTGCTGCGCAAGGGCGAACGGGTGCGCCAACTGCCCCTCGAGGACTTCTACCTGGCCTACCAGAAGACCGCCCTGGAAGCCGGCGAATTCGTGCTGGCGCTGCACGTTCCGCCCCAGCCGGCGGAGCGCCGCTTCCGCACCTGGAAGATCTCCAAGCGCGTCGACCAGGACATCTCTGCGGTGTGCGGCGCCTTTGCGCTGAGCGTCGTAGATGGCGTCGTCACCGAAGCCCGCATCGCCTTCGGTGGCGTGGCCGCCACCCCACAGCGGGCCCGCACCACCGAGAAGTTCCTGACCGGCAAGCTGTGGGGCCAGACCACCGTGGACACCGCCGCCGACGTGCTCGCCAACGAATACACCCCCCTCGACGACATGCGCGCCTCGGCCACCTACCGCCGCCAGGTGGCCGGCGGCCTGCTGCACCGCTTTTGGCTGGAAGGCACCGCGGGCACGGCACCGACATGCCTGGCCGAACTTGAGGTGCTGCCATGAACGCCCCCAACCACAACCCGCCCCCCGCCGTCGGTGCTGGCCTGCCCCACGAGAGCGCCCATCTGCACGTCAGCGGCCGCGCCACCTATGTGGACGACATCCCGGTGCCAGCCGGCACGCTGCATGCCGCACTGGGTCTGTCGGACATCGCCCACGGCCGCATCAAGACCCTCGACCTGTCCGCCGTGCGCGCCGCCCCCGGCGTACGGGCGGTCATCACCGCCGACGACATTCCCGGCATCAACGACTGCGGCCCGGTCAAGCACGACGATCCGATTCTGTGCGACGGCGAGATCCTCTTCCACGGCCAGCCGCTGTTCGCCGTCGCCGCCGACAGCCACGAACTGGCCCGCAAGGCGGCCCGCCTGGCGCGCGTCGAGGTGACGCCTCTGCCAGCCCTGCTGAGCGCCGAAGCCGCCGCCGAGGCCGAATCCTGGGTACTACCGCCAGTCGAGGTGAGCCGTGGCGACGCGGTCGCCGCCCTTGAAACCGCGCCCCACCGCCTGCGTGGCGAAGTCCAGCTCGGCGGACAGGAACACTTCTACCTGGAAGGCCAGATCGCCTGCGCGATCCCGCTGGAGGACGACACGATGCGCGTCCTCACCTCCACCCAGCACCCCACCGAGATGCAGCACATGGTCGCCCACGCGCTCGGCTGGCGGGTGCACCAGGTCACCGCCGAATGCCGGCGCATGGGCGGCGGCTTCGGCGGTAAGGAAAGCCAGTCGGCCCAGATCGCCTGCATCGCCGCTGTGCTGTCCCGCCTCAGCGGGCGTGCCGTCAAGCTGCGCCTCGACCGGGACGACGATATGCGCATCACCGGCAAGCGCCACGACTTCCACATCGAGTACGACGTGGGCTTCGACGCCGCCGGCCGCATCGCCGGGCTCAAGCTGCTGCTGGCCTCCCGCTGCGGCTTCTCGGCGGACCTGTCGGGCCCGGTGAACGACCGCGCGATCTTCCACGCCGACAACGCCTACTACCTGGACGCGGTGTCCATCCTGAGCCTGCGCGGGCGCACCCACACCGTCTCCAACACCGCCTTCCGCGGCTTCGGCGGGCCGCAGGGCATGTTTGCCATCGAATCGGTGATCGACGACATCGCCCGCCACCTCGGCCGCGACCCACTGACGGTACGCCAGGCCAACTTCTACGGCGACAGCGCCGGCAGCGAGCGCAACGTCACCCACTACGGCATGAAGGTGGAAGACAACATCCTCCACCCGCTGGTCGCCCAGCTGGCCGCCGACGCCCGCTACGCCGAGCGCCGCGCCGCCATCGACGCCTTCAACGCCGCCAGCCCGCTGCTCAAGAAAGGCCTGGCGCTGACGCCGGTGAAGTTCGGCATCTCCTTCACCGCCACCTTCTACAACCAGGCCGGCGCGCTAGTGCATGTGTATAACGACGGCACCGTGCTGGTCAGCCACGGCGGCACCGAGATGGGCCAGGGCTTGTACACCAAGGTCCGCCAGATCGTCGCCCAGGAATTCGGCCTGCCGATCGACGACGTGCGCCTGTCCTCCACCGACACCAGCAGGGTGCCCAACACCTCGGCCACCGCCGCGTCCTCCGGCACCGACCTCAACGGCAAGGCCGCCCAGGCCGCCTGCCAGGCGATCCGCCGGCGCATCGCCGGCTTCGTCGCCGAGCGGCTGGGGGTCAGCGACGACGCAGTGGTCTTCGCCGCCGGCCTGGTCAGCGCGCCGGGCTTCGACGCGCCCTTCGCCAAGGTCGTCGCCGACGCCTACCGGGCCCGCGTGCAGCTGTGGGACGCCGGCTTCTACAAGACCCCCAAGATCCATTACGACCCGGTCACCATGCAGGGCCGGCCGTTCTACTACTTCTCCTACGGCGCCGCGCTGGCCGAGGTGGCCATCGACACCCTCACCGGCGAGAACCGTGTGCTGCGCGTGGACATCCTTCACGACGTCGGCCGCTCGATCAACCCGGCCATCGACATCGGCCAGATCGAGGGCGGCTTCATTCAGGGCATGGGCTGGCTGACCACCGAGGAGCTCGTCTATCAGCCCGACGGCCCCCAGGCTGGCCGCCTCGCCACCCACGCCCCATCCACCTACAAGATTCCGGCGGTATCCGACCTGCCGCCGGTCTTCAACGTGCGCCTGTTCGACAACGCCAACGTGGAGGACAGCATCCACCGCTCCAAGGCGGTCGGCGAGCCACCGCTGATGCTGGCTTTCTCGGTGTTCTTCGCGCTGCGCGACGCGGTGGCAGCGGCCCTTGGCCCCGGCGCCCGCCCGCAACTGGACGCGCCGGCCACGCCGGAGGCAATCCTGCGCGCGCTGCACGGAGGTCGCCTGTGATGCACTCCTTCCCCGCTACGCTTCCGGAGGTGTCCCCATGAACGACTGGCTCCCCACCCTTGCCGACTGGCTGGCGGCAGGCCAGCCGGCAGTCCTCGTCACCGTGGTGCGGGCCGACGGCTCGACGCCGCGGGAAGCCGGCGCCACCATGCTGGTCGGGCGCAATGCCACCGCCGACACCATCGGCGGCGGCCACCTGGAATGGCTGGCCACCGCCGCCGCCCGCGATCTGTTGAGCAAGGGCGGCCACCCACACGTGATGCGCTGCGCCCTCGGCGCCTCCCTCGGCCAGTGCTGCGGCGGCGTGGTGTGGCTGGCGCTGGAACGCATAGAAGCCCGCGAGGCCGCCAGCTGGCAGGCCCGCGCCAAAGCGGTTGTGGCCGGCCAGAGCCTGCAGCGCCGCCTGCTGTCCGGCGACGAAGGCTCCCTGTGGTCCCTGAGCACCGACGAACATGGCAAGCGCGACCCGGCCCACTTCTGGTCCGACGGCGGCCACTGGCAGTTCGAACAACAGATCCGTGCGATCCACTTCCCGGTCGTACTGTTCGGCGCCGGTCACGTCGGCGAGGCCATCGCCCGCGCGCTGGCACCACTGGGCGCCCAGATCAACTGGGTGGACAACCGGGACTCCATCTTCCCCGCCGAGCTGCCGGCCGGCACCGAAGCCATCGGCACCGACACGCCCACCGCCGAGGTCCGTGCCGCGCCACCGGGCGCCTACTTCCTGGTGCTGACCCACGACCACGGCCTCGACTTCGAGCTGTGCGAAGCGATCCTGGCCCGCCACGACTTCGCCTTTTTCGGCCTGATCGGCTCGGCCTCCAAGCGCGCCCGCTTCGAGCACCGCCTGATCGCCCGCGGCATCGACCCGGCCCGGCTGCTCGACATGAGCTGCCCGATCGGCGTGCCAGGCATCCGCGGCAAGGAGCCGGCAGTCATCGCCGCCTCGGTGGCAGCCCAGCTGCTGCAGGTCCGCGAGGCACGCCAGGCCGTCGCCGAAGCATCCCGTCCGCTACGCATCACGCCCTTCCTGCTGTCAGGAGCCCGCCTGTGAGCACACCCCCTCCCCCCTTCAGCGGCCCGCCGGCCGGCACCCCACGCCTGGAACTCTCAGGCATCACCAAGCGCTACCCGAGTGTGGTCGCCAACGACGGCATCAACCTCAAGGTCGGCCCCGGCGAGATCCATGCGGTGCTCGGCGAGAACGGCGCCGGCAAGAGCACCCTGATGAAGATCATCTACGGCGCGGTGCAGGCCGACGCCGGCCAGATCCAGTGGAACGGCCGCGAGGT
This sequence comes from Zoogloea sp. JDB1, assembly GCF_056724025.1. Taxonomy (NCBI): domain Bacteria; kingdom Pseudomonadati; phylum Pseudomonadota; class Betaproteobacteria; order Rhodocyclales; family Zoogloeaceae; genus Zoogloea; species Zoogloea sp. JDB1. The sequence goes on along the minus strand of NZ_CM161496.1, from coordinate 1,216,004 downwards.
GGTCGTCACCAATCCCGCCGAGGCGCGCCGGCTAGGCATCGGCATGGTGTTCCAGCACTTCTCCCTGTTCGAGACGCTGAGCGTCGTCGAGAACATCGCGCTGGCCCTCGACGAGCCCTTCGACCTCAAGGCCCTGGCGGTCCGCGTGAAGGAAGTGTCCACCCGCTACGGCCTGCCGCTGGACCCGGACCGGCTGGTGCATAGCCTGTCGGTCGGCGAACGCCAGCGCGTCGAGATCGTGCGCTGCCTGCTGCAGCAACCCCAGCTGCTGATCCTCGACGAACCGACCTCGGTGCTCACCCCGCAGGCCGTGCAGAAGCTCTTCGAGACCCTGCGCCGGCTGGCCGCCGAGGGCGTCAGCATCCTCTACATCAGCCACAAGCTGCACGAGATCCAGAGCCTGTGCCTCAGCGCCACGGTCATGCGTGGCGGCAAGGTCACCGGCACCGCCACCCCGTCGCGGGAAACCCCGGCCAGCCTGGCGCGCATGATGATCGGCCGCGAGCTGCCGGTCTGCGAAGTGCCCGCCTATACCGGCATCGCCACCCCGGCGCTGACGGTGCACAAGCTGTCCTTGGTGCCCGACGATCCCTTCGGCACCCGCCTGCAGGACATCGAGCTGGAAGTGCACCGCGGCGAGATCCTCGGCATCGCCGGCATTTCCGGCAACGGCCAGGCCGAGCTGCTGGCCGCCCTGTCCGGCGAGACCACCAGCACGCCGGAAGCCGTCAAGCTGGTCGGCCTGCCAGTCGGCCACCTGGACGCCGGCCGCCGCCGCAAGCACGGGCTGGCCTTCGTGCCGGAAGAACGCCTCGGCCGCGGCGCAGTACCGTCCATGTCACTGGCCGACAACGCGACCCTCACCGCCCAGCGCCAGGGCCTGGTCAAGAAAGGCTTCCTGCGCCCGCAGGCCGCCTGGGACTTCGCCAAGCGCTGCATCGAACGCTTCGACGTGCGCTGCGGCGGCCCCGGCGCGGCGGCGCGCAGCCTGTCCGGCGGCAACCTGCAGAAGTTCATCGTCGGCCGCGAGATCATGCAGCAGCCCATCGCGATGGTCGTCGCCCAGCCCACCTGGGGCGTGGACGTCGGCGCCGCCGCCTTCCTGCGCCAGACCCTGATCGACCTGTCCCGCCAGGGTGTGGCGATCCTGGTGATATCGGAGGAGCTGGAAGAGCTGTTCGAGATCTGCGACCGCATCGCCGTGCTGGCCGAAGGCCGCCTCGGCCCCGCCGTGCCGAAGGCCGAAACCAACGCCGAGAAGATCGGCATGCAGATGTCCGGCCTGTTCGCCCCCGCCGACAAGGAACCCGCCCATGCCACTGCTTGAACCCCGCCCCACGCCATCGGCGCGGATGCGCCTGCTGTCGCCGCTGATCGCCATCGGCCTGACCCTGGCGGTCGGCTCCCTGCTGTTCCTGGCCCTCGGCAAGAATCCCGTCGAAGCCTTCACGGTGTTCTTCGTCCAGCCCCTGTCGTCGGGCAACGGCTGGAGCGAGCTGATGGTCAAGGCCGGCCCGCTGATCCTCATCGCCCAAGGCCTGGCGATCGGCTTCCGGGCACGCATCTACAACATCGGCGCAGAAGGCCAGTTGATCGTCGGCGCACTGGCCGGTGGCGGCGTGGCAATCGCCCTCGACGGCGTGGATGCCTGGTGGGTGCTGCCACTGATGGTGGTCGCCGGTGCCATCGGCGGCGCGCTGTGGGGCGCCGTCCCTGCATTGTTGAAGACCCGCTTCAATGCGGAGGAGACCCTCACCACGCTGATGCTCACCTACATCGCCAGCTTCACGCTGTCGTACATGGTGAACGGCCCCTGGCGCGACCCGGAGGGGATGAACTTCCCGCAGTCCATCATGTTCGGCGACCCGGCCCTGTTCAGCCCGTGGTTCGAGGGCATGCGCGTCAATGCGTCGATCCTCATCGCTGCCGTCGCCTCGGTGGCCTTCTGGATCTTCACGTCGCGCAGCTTCCTGGCCTACCAGCTCACCGTCGGCGGCCTCGCCCCGGCGGCGGCCCGCTACGCCGGCTTCTCGGCCCAGCGCACGGTGTGGGTCAGCCTGGTGCTGTCCGGCCTCACCGCCGGCATCGCCGGGGTTGGCGAAGTGGCCGGGCCGGTCGGCCAGCTCAACCTCAACATCTCGCCGGGCTACGGCTTCGCCGCCATTATCGTGGCCTACCTGGGGCGCCTCAACGCGGTGGGCATCGTGCTGGCCGGCCTGCTGATGGCCCTGCTCTACCTGGGCGGCGAGGCGGCCCAGGTGGCGCTGCAACTGCCGGCGGCGATCACCGGCCTGTTCCAGGGCATGTTGCTGTTCTTCCTGCTCGGCGCCGACGTGTTCGTCGATTACCGCCTCAAGCCCCGCCCCAAGCCCGCCTACGCGTAAGGACCCCGCGATGCTCGAACACCTGATCCCCGTCCTCGCCGGCACCCTCGGCGCCGCCACGCCGCTGATCTTCGCCGGCCTCGGCGAACTGGTAGCGGAGCGCACCGGCGTCATCAACCTGGGCGTCGAAGGCATGATGCTGATCGGTGCCATCGCCGGCTTCGCCGCTGCGGCGGATTCCGGCGGCGGCGCGCTGGCCGGGCTGCCCGCCGGTGCCGTCGCCGGCATGCTGGCAGCGCTGGTGTTCGCCGTGCTGTCCCTGTCGATGGCCGCCAACCAGGCCGCCTGCGGCCTCGCGCTGACCATCTTCGGGGTGGGCCTGTCGGCCTTCATCGGCCAGCACTACGTGAGCTTCAGCCTGCCCGGCCTGCAGCCCCTGGACATCCCCGGCCTGGTGGACATCCCGGTGATCGGCCGCATCCTGTTCCACCAGGACCCGGTCACCTACCTGGGCCTGATCACCTTCGCGATCGTCTGGTGGGTGCTCCGGAAGACCCGCCTCGGCCTCGTGCTGAAGGCCGTCGGCGAGGCCCCCGACGCCGCCCACGCGATCGGCTACCCGGTCATTGCCATCCGATACGGTGCCACGCTGTTCGGCGGCGCGATGGCCGGCGTCGCAGGCGCCTACCTGTCCACGGTCTACACCCCGCTGTGGGTGCAGAACATGGTCGCCGGCCGGGGCTGGATCGCCATCGCGCTGGTGGTCTTCGCGACCTGGAACCCGACCCGCCTGCTCCTCGGTGCCTGGCTGTTCGGCGGCGTGACGATTCTCCAGTTCCACGCCCAGGGCCTCGGCATCGCGCTGCCGGTCCAGCTCCTCGCCGCGCTGCCCTACCTGGCGACAGTGGTGGTGCTGGTGCTGATCTCGCGGGACAAGCGACTGCTGCAGTTGAATTTGCCGGCTTCGTTGGGGAAGCCGTGGATGCCGTAGTCGTTGGGTGGGGCTTTGGTGGGCACCGAGCGTTTGCTGGGGCTTGGGGTGGGTAGTGGAGCGTGTTGGAGAACTCTGTTGGCTTTGAGGGAAACCAGTTACCCCCCGAAAGACAACTTGTTCGGGTTCGAGCTGAACAGGTTCACCCTGGCAGTGAAATCACTGAGCTGGGCGCTGAAAAAGTTCAGGTGGGAGCAGAACCGGTTCACATCCAAAGAGAACTCGCTCACCTTTGCACTGAACGGGTTGCCGTCCGAGATTAAGCAGTTCAGCGTGGAGATGAACTGCTTCACCCTAGCGGTGAAATCGCTGAGCCCTACGCCGGGAAAGTTCAAGTGAGACCTGGACCTCTTCAAAGCTCGCCTGAACTCACTCCTTCGGTAGCTGGACAGAAGGCGTCCGGCCCGAGGACAGTTCACCGCACCGTTCCAGAAACTCAGGGCCAGCCTGCGATAGCCCCGCTTTCAGTAGCACCGGCCGCCGAGCGGCCGCCTTTCCTTTCCCCCTCTGACGCGCCGAGCGGAGGGTGGGGCGGGCGGAAAAGGGCTGCGCATGTTTGAGCCCGCAGGGCGAGTTTGCGCAGACCCCGCCCGGCACGCCCGGAGCTCGGGGACCCCCGCAGGGGGCGCGGCAGCGGGGCACGTTTCTTTGCCTTCTTTCTTGTCGTGCGACAAGAAAGAAGGTCGCCCGCCGGGGCGAGTCCCGGCCAACGTAAAGCAAAAAAATGGAAAGCTGTTGATCAAGAAACCCCGACGGGGCAACAAAAAACGATGAGCAAAACCCTCCTCCTCCACCACGCCGACATCCTCGTCACCATGGACGCCACCCGCCGCGAGATCCCCGACGGCGCGGTGTTCATCCGCGACGGCGTCATCGAAGCCGTTGGCCCGAGCGCGGAACTGCCTGCCCACGCCGACGAAGTGCGCGACCTGTCCGGCCGCATCGTGCTGCCCGGCCTGGTGAACACTCACCACCACATGTACCAGAGCCTCACCCGCGCGGTACCCGGTGCGCAGGACGCGGAGTTGTTCGGCTGGCTGCAGACGCTCTATCCCATGTGGGCGGGGCTGACGCCGGAGATGATCCGGGTGTCCACCCTCACCGCGATGTCCGAGCTGATCCTGTCCGGCTGTACCACCTCGTCGGACCACCTCTACCTCTACCCCAACGGCAGCCGGCTGGACGACAGCATCGAGGCGGCGACGCTGATCGGCATGCGCTTCCACGCCTGCCGCGGCAGCATGAGCGTCGGCCGCTCGAAGGGCGGGCTGCCGCCAGACACGCTGGTGGAGGACGAGGCGGCGATCCTCGCCGACAGCCGCCGCCTGATCGAGACCTGGCACGACCCGGCCCGCCACGCGATGTTGCGGATCGCCGTGGCGCCGTGCTCGCCGTTCTCGGTCAGCACCGACCTGATGCGCGAATCCGCGCTGCTGGCGCGCAGCTACGGGGTGTCGATGCACACCCACCTGGCCGAGAACGACAACGACGTGGCCTACAGCCGCGAGCGCTTCGGCATGACGCCGGCCGAATACGCCGAGAACCTCGGCTGGGTCGGCCACGACGTTTGGCACGCCCACTGCGTGAAACTCGACGAAGCCGGCATCGCGCTGTTCGCCCGCACCGGCACCGGCGTGGCCCACTGCCCGTGCTCCAACATGCGCCTGGCCTCGGGCATCGCGCCGATTCCGGCGATGCGGGAGGCCGGCGTGGCGGTGGGGCTGGGGGTGGACGGCTCGGCCTCCAACGACGGCGCCGATATGCTCGGCGAGGCCCGCCAGGCCATGCTGCTGGCGCGGGTCGGCCACGGCCCGGCGGCGATGAACGCCCGCCAGGCGCTCGAACTGGCCACCCTCGGCGGCGCCAAGGTGCTCGGCCGCGACGACATCGGCGCGCTGGCGCCAGGCATGAGCGCGGACCTGATAGCCTTCCGCAGCGACACCCTGCGACTGGCCGGCGGCGCAGTGCACGACCCGGTGGCGGCGCTGGTGTTCTGCGCACCGGACGCAGTGGACCTGAGCCTCATCAACGGCGAATGGGTCGTCGAGGACGGCGCGCTGAAGACGGTAGACCTGCCCGGCGTACTCGCCCACCATAATCGCCTAGCCCGACAACTCGCGGAGGCCCTGTGACCCAGCACCAGCCCACCCCCGCCCAGGCGCACATCCTCGTGCGCGGCCAGATCCTGCACTACCTGAGCGACCCCGGCCCCGGCGACGACCCGAGCGCCTGGGAGTTCTTCGACGACGGCGCCCTGTGGATCGTGGACGGTCGCATCCATGCCGCCGGGCCATGGTCGGCGATCAATGCCAACATGCCGCCCGAAGTTCGGCGATCAGCGGTCTTCCACGACCACCGCGACCGCCTGGTACTGCCGGGCCTGGTGGACACCCACATCCACTACCCGCAGGCCGGGGTGATCGGCTCCTTCGGCCGCCAGCTGCTGGACTGGCTCAATGACTACACCTTCCCTGCCGAGGCGCGCTTCGCCGACTACGGCGTAGCCGAGCGCACGGCGGAATTCGTCGTGCAGCGCCTGCTCGCCCACGGCACCACTACCGCATCGGTGTTCGCCACCGTGCATGCCCATTCGGTGGATGCCTTCTTCGAGGCCTCAGCAGCGCGCAAGCTCCGCATGCTGTGCGGCAAGGTGCTGATGGACCGCAACTGCCCGGACGATCTACGCGACGACGCGGTCTCCGGCCGCGCCGACAGCCAGGCCCTGATCGAACGCTGGCATGGCCGGGGGCGTCTGCGCTACACCCTCACGCCGCGCTTCGCGCCGACCTCTACGCCGGAACAGCTGCAGGCCGTCGGCGAGCTGTTCGCATCCCGCCCCGACCTGCACCTGCAGACCCACCTGGCCGAGAACCCGGCCGAGATCGCCTGGGTGCGCGAACTCTTTCCCGAGCGCAGCAGTTACCTGGACGTCTACGCCCACTATGGCCTGCTCGGCCCGCGCAGCATCTACGGCCACTGCATCCACCTGTCGCCGGCCGAGCGTCGGGAGATGGCCACCACCGGCGCCGCCGCAGCCTTCTGCCCGACCTCTAACTTCTTCCTCGGCAGCGGCGCCTTCGACTACGCCGCCAGCACCGCAGCGGGGATGCGCGTCGGCCTCGCCAGTGATGTGGGCGGCGGCACCAGCTTCAGCCTGATCCGCACCCTCGGCCAGGCCTACGAGGCCAGCCAGATCCACGCCGCGCCGCTGTCCGGCATGCGCGGCTGGTATCTCGCCACCCTCGGCGGCGCCCGCGCCCTCTACCTGGACGAGCACATCGGCAGCTTCCAGCCCGGCCACGAGGCGGATTTCGTGGTCCTCGACTGGGCCGCCACGCCGGAACTCGCCTGGCGCATGGACAACACCCGCACGCTGGCCGAACGCCTGTTTGCGCTGATGATCCTCGGCGATGAACACTGCGTGGTGGCCACTCATGTGCTTGGGGCTAAAGTCACCACCACGACGGTCTGAAACGCCGTTGAGTCGCGTCTTCCAAGCGTAGTGGGCACCATATTTAGCGAGCTACGGGTCTGGCGGAAGATGGGATGGCCGGGGGCTTACGCTTACGGAGGAGATGTTTTTTCTTTGAGGGTGCTTTGTTTCGGAGCTTTAAAAACATAAAGCCCCCGCGCAGTAGTGCGCGGGGGCTTTGATGGGTAAGTCTGACGATGACCTACTTTCACGCACGGTTGTGCACTATCATCGGCGCGGTCTTGTTTCACGGTCCTGTTCGGGATGGGAAGGGGTGGTTCCAAGACGCTATGGTCGTCAGACTATAACTTGTACCGCTTGCCGCGTTTTCGCGGTCGAAGCGTCAAAGGGAAGAAGTGTTCTTTGGGGTATGTGACTGCGCTTTGCGCGGTGTTCGCCTTGCATTTTGCAAGGTTATAGGATCAAGCCTCACGGGCAATTAGTACTGGTTAGCTTAACGCATTACTGCGCTTCCACACCCAGCCTATCAACGTCGTGGTCTTCAACGACCCTTCAGGGGAATCGAGTTCCCAGGGATATCTCATCTTGAGGCGAGTTTCCCGCTTAGATGCTTTCAGCGGTTATCTCTTCCGGATTTAGCTACCCGGCGATGCGACTGGCGTCACAACCGGTACACCAGAGATCCGTCCACTCCGGTCCTCTCGTACTAGGAGCAGGCCCCCTCAAATATCCAGCGCCCACGGCAGATAGGGACCAAACTGTCTCACGACGTTTTAAACCCAGCTCACGTACCACTTTAAATGGCGAACAGCCATACCCTTGGGACCGGCTACAGCCCCAGGATGTGATGAGCCGACATCGAGGTGCCAAACTCCGCCGTCGATGTGAACTCTTGGGCGGAATCAGCCTGTTATCCCCAGAGTACCTTTTATCCGTTGAGCGATGGCCCTTCCATACAGAACCACCGGATCACTATGACCTGCTTTCGCACCTGCTCGACTTGTCGGTCTCGCAGTCAAGCCACCTTTTGCCATTGCACTATCAGTACGATGTCCGACCGTACCTAGGTGACCTTCGTACTCCTCCGTTACCTTTTGGGAGGAGACCGCCCCAGTCAAACTGCCTACCATGCACGGTCCCCGATCTGGATTCACAGACCTAGGTTAGAACCTCAACGACACCAGGGTGGTATTTCAAGGACGGCTCCTCTGGAACTAGCGTCCCAGTCTCATCGCCTCCCACCTATCCTACACAAGTCCCGTCAAAGTCCAATGCAAAGCTACAGTAAAGGTTCATGGGGTCTTTCCGTCTAGCCGCGGGGAGATTGCATCTTCACAAACACTTCAACTTCGCTGAGTCTCAGGAGGAGACAGTGTGGCCATCGTTACGCCATTCGTGCAGGTCGGAACTTACCCGACAAGGAATTTCGCTACCTTAGGACCGTTATAGTTACGGCCGCCGTTTACCGGGGCTTCGATCAAGAGCTTGCACCCCATCACTTAACCTTCCGGCACCGGGCAGGCGTCACACCCTATACGTCCACTTTCGTGTTTGCAGAGTGCTGTGTTTTTAATAAACAGTCGCAGCCACCGATTCTCTGCGGCCTCTTCGCCCTTCGGATGTACTCCTACAAGCTACCGAGGCATACCTTCTCCCGAAGTTACGGTATCAATTTGCCGAGTTCCTTCTCCTGAGTTCTCTCAAGCGCCTTAGTATCTTCTACCTGCCCACCTGTGTCGGTTTGCGGTACGGTCAC
>NZ_CM161496.1:1012500-1202500 GCF_056724025.1 Zoogloea sp. JDB1 | reverse complement strand
GCCAGGGCACCGACGGGCTGGCCCGCCTGGTCAACGTGGCGGCGCCGGCGACCGGCGCGGCGGTGGCCCTATTCGCATTGTCGCCCGGCCTCTGGATGGCGATGCCGGTACTGGTCGTCCTCGGCTTGGTGATCATCGTCACCGTGGCGGGCAGCAACACGCTGATCCAGACCCAGGTGGACAACGATTTCCGCGGCCGCGTGATGGCCCTGTTCACAATGGCCTTCCTGGGCATCGCCCCGCTCGGCAGTTTCAGCGTCGGCAGCCTGGCCCATGCCTTCGGCGTTCGCCCGACGCTGGTCTCCTGCGGCCTGCTGACGATTGCTGCCGGCCTCGCCTACCGGCGCCGCGCCAGTTGATCGCAGCGGATGGACTTCATCCCTAACGAGTAAAACTCCCTTGCGTCATCGTGCTCCGGCGCTTATCGTCGAGTCCCAAAAACAATAAAGGACAGGGAGCGCACGCATGCCCCACACCCCTCGTCTGGCTGCCGAAACCTGGCAGCGCCTCGCCGAAACCTCGTCGGATGCGATCCGCGCGGCGGTCACCGGCATCATCCAGCGGGACAAGGTCGAACTGGCTGACCGCTTCTACGAGCAGATGCTCACCGATCCCGCCGCCACCCAGTTCCTGTCGACGCAAGCCGTCGAAGCCCACCTCAAGCCGGGCTTGCAGCGCTGGATGGAAATGCTGTTCTGCCACCGCAGCGTGGAGGAACTCATCTCGGCCCTCGCTCTGCAGCGCCACGTGGGCGAGGTGCACGCCCGCGCGCAGATCCCGGTGCAACTGGTGGCGCGGGGCTTTCGCTTCCTCAAGCAGGCCATCAACGCCCGCCTGATCGCCACCGACCTCAACCGGGAAGCCCTGGTCCATGCAGTGCTGCACGTAGACCACCTGACCGACATCGCCTTCGAGGAGATGAGTTCGGCCTTCATCCTGTCCGCCGAACGCAGCGCCCGCACCGACGAGGCCTACAAGATGCACGAGGCGGGCCGCAACCTGGCCCTGGAGCGTGAAAAGCAATCCGTCGCAGTACTCGAGTGGGAAGCCCGCGTGTACCGCCTACTAGCCTCCGGCGCCCCCTTTCACGACATGCCGACGCTGCAGGACTCGGAATTCGGGCTGTGGTTGCATCACAAGGCACCACTGCTTTTCGAGGACACCCGCGAATTGCCGCTGATCGAGGCCTGCGTCGAGCGCATCGACGAATCCCTGTTTCCGCGCCTGAGCTGCGAGCGGGACACGGCCCCGGACGGCGACGACAACCGCGAGCTGACCCGAGCGGTGCTGGTGGAGATCGAGGAGCTGAAGTACCTGCTGCGCAACATGTTCGACCACATCATGGAACTGGAAATCGGCCGTGACGTGCTGACGCACCTGTTCAACCGACGCTTCCTGCCGTCCATCCTGCGTCGCGAGATCAGCCTGGCCCGCAAGCACGAGTGCTCGTTCTGCGTGCTGATGATGGATATCGACCACTTCAAACGCATCAACGACGAACACGGCCACGACGCCGGCGACCGAGTACTGCAGCAGATCGCCGGGCTGATCGTCGGACAGCTGCGCGCCGGTGACTTCGTATTTCGCTTCGGCGGGGAGGAATTCCTCGCCGTGCTGGCCGAGATCGACATCCCGCGGGCGGTTTCCGTCGCCGAGAAGATCCGCCAGCGCATCAGCGACAGCGACGTCTTTCTGGCCGGCGGCGAGACCATCCACGTCACAATGAGTATCGGTCTGGCCGGCAGCGACGGCCATCCGGACTACCAGCGTCTCATTGACCGGGCCGACAAGGCCCTCTACGCGGCCAAGGAAGCCGGGCGGAACCGGGTGGCGACGGACTGATATCATTCCGGGCCTCGATCGCACCACCTTCCGGGCCCCCGGCCCGGCCGCCGCCATGACCGCAAGCCCCGGCCCCCGCGTGCTGTCGCTCATCCCACCGATGACGCAGCTCAACACGCCCTACCCGTCCACCGCCTACCTGACCGGCTTCCTGCGCAGCCGCGGCATGGATGCCGTGCAGGACGACCTGGCCCTGAAGCTGGTGCTGGAACTGTTCTCTGCCGCCGGCCTCGACGCACTGCGCGACAAGGTCCACGCGCTGCCGGACAAGAAGCGTTCCGCAACGCTGCACACCTTCGACGGTGCTTTCGAACGCTACCGCGCCACCGTCGGCCCGGCGCTCGGCTTCCTGCAGGGCCGCGACCCGACCCTTGCCCACCGCATCGCCAGCCGCGCCTTCCTGCCCGAAGGGCCGCGCTTCGCGTCCCTCGACGTGTATTACGACCCGGACGGCGGCGATCCGCTGGCCTGGGCCTTCGGTGCGCTGGGCGTGCAGGACAAGGCCCGCCACCTGGCCACGCTCTACCTCAACGACCTGGCCGACGTGCTGCGTGAGGCCGGCGACCCGCGCTTCGAGTTCGTGCGCTATGCCGAATCCCTGGCCATGGCCCAGCCAAGCTTCGAACCGCTAGCCAAGGCCCTCGCCGCACCGCCGACGCTGGTGGACGAAACGCTCCAGCGCCTCACATTGGCCACCGTGGCCCACCACCAGCCGCGCGTCGTGCTGCTGTCGGTGCCCTTCCCCGGCTCGGTGTATGCGGCCTTCCGCATCGCCCAGACCATCAAGGCCGCCCACCCGCACATCGTCACCGTGCTCGGCGGCGGCTTCGTCAACACCGAGCTGCGCGAGCTGACCGAACCGCGGGTCTTCGACTACTTCGACTACCTCACGCTGGACGACGGCGAGCGCCCGCTGCTGGCCCTGCTCGAACACCTGGACGGCAAGCGCGGCGCATCGCGCCTGGTGCGCACCTACCTGCGCGAGGACGGCCAGGTGCGCTACATCAACCTCGCCGAGGCAGACATCCCCTTCGCCGAAGTCGGCACGCCGACCTGGGACGGCCTGCCGCTGGACGGCTACCTGTCCATCCTCGACATGCTCAACCCAATGCACCGCCTGTGGTCGGACGGGCGCTGGAACAAGCTCACCGTGGCCCACGGCTGCTACTGGAAGAAGTGCAGCTTCTGCGACGTGAGCCTCGACTACATCGGCCGCTACGACGCCGCCAGCGCCGAGATCCTGGTGGACCGCATCGAGGCAGTGGTCGCCGAGACCGGCCAGACCGGTTTTCATTTCGTGGACGAAGCCGCCCCGCCGAAAATGCTCAAGGCCCTCGCCGACGAACTGGCGCGCCGCCAGCGCTCGATTTCCTGGTGGGGCAACATCCGCTTCGAGAAGTCCTTCACCCCGGAGCTGTGCCAGCAACTCGCCGACAGCGGCTGCATCGCCATCTCCGGCGGCCTGGAGGTGGCCTCCGACCGTCTCCTCAAACTGATGAAAAAGGGCGTCTCGGTGGACCAGGTGGCCCGCGTCACCAAGGGCTTCTCCGACGCCGGCATCCTGGTGCACGCCTACCTGATGTACGGCTTCCCGACGCAAACAGTGCAGGACACCGTGGATGCGCTGGAATACGTGCGCCAGCTGTTCGACGCCGGCTGCATCCAGTCCGGCTTCTTCCACCGTTTCGTGTGCACCGTGCACTCGCCGGTCGGCCAGAACCCCGCCGAGTACGGCGTGAAGCTCAAGCCCCTGCCGCCGATCAGCTTCGCCAAGAACGACGTCGGCTTCATCGATCCCACCGGTGTTGACCATGATGCCCTCGGCGTCGCGCTCAACAAGGCCCTCTACAACTACATGCACGGCATCGGCCTGGACCAGGACGTGCGCAGCTGGTTCGACAGCAAGGTACCCCGGCCGCGGGTGCCCAAGCACTTCATCGACCGGGCGCTGGGTTACTGAGTAGCGGGGCGCCCCTTGCGACGCCGGGTGCAGCCCAGGCGGCACTGGCAGCGGCTACGCAGGCCAGTGTGCCGGGCTCGGGAACAGCCGCCGCCGGTGCCACTGCCGCGGCGACGATCTGATAAGTGAAGGAATCGGAGACGCCCAGCGGCAACACACCGCTCAGGAAGAAGGTATGACCGTCGAAATCACCGGTGTAGGAACTAAGGAACATTCCGCCCCCGAGCAGCCACCGAAAAAGAAGAAGCACGGATCGTCACTGCCGGTGAAAGCGGTGCCATTCACCAGCCCCGCAAAGGACGGGAAGGAAATGCCCAAGGCACCGGCACCACCGAGATCAACAGCGACCGAATCGAAGCTGATCCGGGTGAAATAGACTGAAGTAGTGGGATCGTAGGGCGACGGCGTGATCACCACCTCGCGCACCACATTGAAGCTACCCGACAGCGCAAAGGTCTGCTGCGCCGGCGGCATCGAGCAGTTGCCGGACGGATCACAGATCGGCGGCATGCTGGAGGTGTAGGTCACCGAACTCTGACCAGCATCGATCCTGACCACTGCGGCCTGCGATGACGCACTCACTGCGCCGAGCGCAAGAGCCGCAGCGGCAAGCCGTGCAGCGGAACGACGGTGTAGAACCATTCAGGACATCTTCAAGGGCTTTTCCTTTCCGAAGCTTTACGGGGAACATCGGGCCAAACCGAAAACAGCCCGGATCATTCCATTTGGATTTTCCGGGAAAAGTGCGAAATCACCTTAACGACAGAGGAATCATCCACTCGCCCGCCACCGGAGCCCCGTCCCGCCAACGGTCTACAATCACCGCTTTTGCCGCCATCCCGCCCATGAAACTGTCCAATCTCCCGATCGGCGCCCGCTTCGAATTCGAAGGAAAGATCTACACCAAGACCGGCCCGATGACCGCCAGCGCCGAAAGCGGCGGCCAGCGCATGATCCCGCGCTACGCGGTGCTGAAGCCCGTGGACGGCATGCCACCGCCGGCCAAGCCTGCCACCTCGCACCCGGTGGACGCAGAAACCGTACGCATGGCCTTCGACGCCTTCTATGGCACCTGCCTACGCCTGACAGATGACTTCGGCCGCGCCGAACTGGAAGCTGCGCGGCGGCGTTTTCTGGAAAGCCTGGAAAAATAACTGGAACACCGCGCCGGCAAACCGGCGCGTACGGACGCAAAAAAGGCCGGAACCCTTGATTTCTCTGGGCTTTCCGGCCTGATTCGGAATACTGCGGAACTGCTATTGGTGCCTTGGGCGAGACTCGAACTCGCACGTCTTTCGACACTACCCCCTCAAGATAGCGTGTCTACCAATTTCACCACCAAGGCATCCTTGCCTGACCCGGTTCCATTAATGAAACCCTGGAACGGGAGCGCAGAAGGAGGCGGATTATAGCCGAGCCGGCGTGAAGGTCAACAGGAATCGACGAACAGCGCCAGGCCACAGCGAGTCACAGGGTATGAATTCTGCTTGGAAGGCCTGATCCCTCAAATACGAGTCGCGTTCACGACAATCCATCATGAAGACCATCGGCATCTTTTTCGGCACCGAAACCGGCACTACCCGACTCATCGCCAAGAAAATCCACAAGAAGCTCGGCGACGAGATCGCCAGCAAGCCCGTCAACGTGAACCGCATCGAGATGGCGGAAATGCTCCAGTACGACGCCCTGATCCTCGGCACCCCGAGCTACGGTGTCGGCGAGATTCCGGGCAAGAGCGCCGGCTGCCTGGAGCCCAACTGGGAGGAATTCCTGGCCAAGAGCGGCACACCGGACTTCAGCGGCAAGCGCATTGCCTTCTTCGGCCTGGGTGCCCAGGAACGCTATTCCGACCGCTTTGCCAGCTCGCTGCTACGTCTCCACGATGTCTTCAAGGGCTTCGGAGCGGAAATCGTCGGTGACTGGAGCACCGAGGGCTACACCTTCGCGCACTCTGCCGCCGTGCAGGACGGGCGCTTCGTCGGTCTGGTCATCGACGAGCGCACCCAGGGCATGTTCACCAACGAGCGCCTCGACACCTGGCTGGCCCAGGTCAAACCGCTGCTCCTCGACGAACTCGCCACCCCGGCCTGAAGGCCTCCCACCATCGAGACATCGGCAGGCACGTCGCCGGGGCGCGCTGCCGATGCATCAAGTGATTCACCAATATCAATATTTTATTTATTAATTAGATCATTTGATCAACAAGCGGGCTGCTGCCGTCTTTCAGCGCCGCAGGCAGCAGCCGCCTCCGTAACGTGCAACCCGCGCCCGGACTGGGTTGGACGCTTTTCCCCGATATCCTCCTCCCGCTCAGGCACCCTTCCTGCTCATAAAAGCGCGGATAGCGTGGAAGTGACCAGATGCTCAATCGTCTCCAGCACAGACCCCTTTGCGGGCGTGAAGTCCCGACGACTCTCCGTCGGGGGCGAACGAGCATCGTTGCCGCACGTTGCCTGATGTTTGCCTCTGTCCCCGGTTCAGCGCCCTCTCCCTCCCGTTTCTGACATCCGCTTGCGCGTCGATCGTCCAGAAAAGCTGAATCGGGATTCGACCCGCGGAAGCGGGTCTTTTTTTGCCCGGACATCAACGCCCTGCCCCCATGCCCGACGAGACGCCCGCCATGCCCAAGCCCCAGACCTTCGACAAGAACGCCCTCCTGTGCCTGTCCGCCGTCGTCCTCGCCGGCGCGGCGGCCGTGTTGCCGAACAGTGTTGCACAGACCGCCGGCGCCGCCGCCGCTGCCATGTGCGCACTGCTGGCCGGCCTGGGCCATCGCTCAGAGAAACAGCACATCCATCGACAACTGCTGCCGCGTCTGCACGACGAACTGGCAAGCATGCAGACCGCCAACCAAGCCTTGCGCCATGACCTGGAGACGGCACGCCAGGCCCTGACAGCCGAAGCCCGCACGACGGAAGACGACGCCCACAGCACCGCCCTCGCCGCCTCCATCGCCGATGCCGTCCGTCTGGCCGCCGAGCTGGGCGTATCCGTAGACCAGGCGCTGGCCGACATGGCCAATGCCAACCGCCTCGCCGAAGCCAGCGGCGGCAGGGTGGCAGCCGGTCGGAATCACATGGGCAGCGCGAAGGCGGAGATAGAACGTGCAGGGGACTGCCTAGCCAAAGTCCAGACCGACCTGGACACCCTCGCCATCCAGTCCAGCCAGATTCCGGCCATCGTCGCGCTGATCACCCAGATCTCGGACCAGACCAACCTGCTGGCCCTCAACGCGGCCATCGAGGCAGCGCGGGCTGGCGATGCGGGCCGGGGCTTCGCCGTGGTGGCCGACGAGGTGCGCAAGCTGGCCGAGCAGGCCAAGGCCGCCAGCGACAGGATCGGCGCGATCGCCACGGCGCTGCAGCACACTTCGTCGCAGGCCTCGGCATCGGTGCTCAACGCCAGCACCGCAGTGAGTGCCGGGCGCAGCGCCACTGCAGAAGCCGAGGCGGCGATGCAGGCGATCCAGGACGGCGCCCGCGAACGCGTCGCGGTGGTTACGCAGATCACCGAAGAGATCCGCAACCACCGGAACATCGGGCAGTCGCTGATGGTGGCGCTCGCCCGGGCCGAGGCCTGAGCGGCGCCAGCGTCACGCCGCGCCGTTCGGGTTGCGGTGGGCCCAGCTCGTCATGCGTTTCTCGACGAAGGCAAACAGCTCGTACATGACCACGCCCATCACGCCGATGACGATCAGCCCGGCAAACACCAGCGGCATGTTCATCGATGAGCTGGCCGACATCATCAGGTAGCCGATGCCCAGGTTCGACGCCACCGTCTCGGCGATCACCGAGCCGACGAAGGCCAGTGTGATCGCCACCTTCAGGGACGCGAAGAAATACGGCATGGCCCGCGGCAGGCCGACCTTGGCGAGGATGTCGAGGCGCGAGGCGCCCAGCGAACGCAGCACGTCCTCCAGCTCCGGCTCCAGCGTGGCGAGACCGGTCGCCACGTTGACCACCACCGGGAAGAAGGAGATCAGGAAGGCGGTGAGGATGGCCGGCACCGTGCCGATGCCGAACCACACCACCAGCACCGGCACGAAGGCGACCTTGGGGATCGAGTTGAAGCCGACCAGCAGCGGATACATGGCCCGGTAGAGCAACGGCGACGAGCCCACCGCCATGCCGATCAGGAGGCCCACCAGCACGGCGATCGCAAAGCCGGCCAGAGTGGTTAGGAAGGTCTGGGTGGCATGCATCATGATCGGCTCGAACTGCTCGACGCCGACCTTCCACACCGCGCTGGGTGCCGGCAGCAGGAATTCGGGCACGTCGAAACCGACGCAGATCAGTTCCCACAGCAGGAACATGCCGGCCACCACCAGCCACGGGGCGGCCTTGACGAGATTGGGTTTCATGGCAGGCCTTTCAGGATGCGCGCACGCGGCCGATGTGCTCGCGCAGTTCGTGGACATAGCCGGCAAAGGCATCGGTGTAGGTCACGTCGAGGTCGCGCGGGCGCGGCAGGTCGATCTCCCGGCGCACCAGCACGCGGCCCGGCCGCTTGCTCATCACGTAGACGGTGTCGGCGAGGAAGACCGCCTCGCGCAGGTCGTGGGTGACGAGGATCACCGTGAAGGGCTGCAACTGCCACAGATCACGCAACATGCACCACAGCTCCTCGCGGGTGAAAGCGTCCAGCGCGCCGAAGGGCTCGTCGAGCATCAACAGGCGCGGCTGATGGATCAGCGCCCGACAGATCGACGCGCGCTGCTGCATGCCGCCGGACAGCTCCCACGGAAACTTCTCCTCGAAGCCGGCCAGGCCGACCTTGGCGAGCAGCTGGCGCGCCTCGGCCTCGTAGCGCGTGCGCTCCTTCTTCAGCGTGGTCCGGTAAGGCTCGACGATTTCCAGCGGCAGCATCACGTTGTCGAGGGTCGTGCGCCAGGGCAGCAGGTTGGCGTTCTGGAAAGCCATGCCGACGATCTTCAGCGGTCCGCCGACCTGGCGGCCGTCCACATAGACGTAGCCACCGGAGGGCATGCGCAGGCCGGAGATGAGTTTCATGAGGGTGGATTTGCCGCAGCCGGACGGACCGACCACGGCAACGAACTCGCCCTCGCGGACGTCCAGGCTGACGTCCTCGATGGCCAACGCGCCACCCGGCGCGTAGGCGAGATCGACGCTCTCGAATTTGACGAAGGACATGGGGTGTCTTTCAAAAGCAAAAGGGGATCCTGCGGACGCCCTGGGGCGCCCGCAGGAACAAGTACCGGAAACGCCCGATTACAGGCTGCGGTCGGCCTTGGACGGCAGGAAGGCGGCGTTGAACAGCTCGGCGGCCGACGGCACCTTGGGCAGCGCGTAAGCCTCGGCGGTCTCCGCCATCGAGCGCTTGAGGCGGTCCGGCGTCACCGCGCCGAGGCCGATCTGCTTCACTTCCGGCGTGACGATGCTCGACTCGATGGCCAGCTTCAGGCGGCGTGTCTCGAGGCCCGCGTCGATCAGCGGGTCGCGCTCCTTCACCGCCGGTACCGCCGCTTCCGGCCTGGCGATGGTTTCCTTCAGCGCCTTGTTGAAGGCGCGCAGGAAACCCTCGATGGCCTTGGGCCTCTCGGCGATCAGCTTGGGGCTGGCGATGATCGCGTTGCCGTACAGCTCGACGCCATGGTCCGGGTAGCGCAGCGCGACGATGTCGGCCGGCTTCACGCCGCGGGCTTCCAGGTTGAGCAGGCTCGTGAAGTAGAAGCCGGTGATGCCGTCCACATCGCCGCGGGCCAGCAGGGTCTCACGGATCGCCGGATCCACCGACTGCCACTTCACGGCCTCGACCGCCAGCTTGTTGGACTTGGCGAAGGCCGGCCAGGCCTTGCGGCCGGCGTCGAAGATCGGCGCGGCGAGGGTCTTGCCGGCCAGGTCCGCGGGTTTGGAGATGCCGCTCTTCTTCAGCGCGAACACCGCCGCCGGCGTGGCGTTGTACACCATATACACCGCCTGGATCTTCGAACCCGGCGTCTTGGCGTCGTACTCCACCAGGGCGTTGAAGTCGGCGAAGCCCATCTCGTAGGCTCCGGTCGCCACGCGTGTCACCGCACCGGCCGAGCCGTTGCCGGCGTCGATGGTCACGTCCAAGCCTTCGGCGGCAAAGTAGCCCCTGCTCTTGGCGAGCAGGAAAGGCGCGGCCGGCCCCTCGAAGCGCCAGTCGAGGGTGAACTTGATCTTCACCGGCTCATCGGCGAATGCGGGGGCGGGCAGCAGCGGCGCGGCGAGGGCGGCAAGCCCGGCGGACAGAAGCAGGCGACGGGATGCGCGGAAACGGTGCGGCATGGGCGGAAACTCCGGAAATGATTGGACGAGGACGTCGAATGGCGCGTCTCGCCCTGTTTCCGCAAGCTCCATGCCATTTTTTAAATCGTTGATTTGCTTAGATTTAAATATTCAGAACGGAATATCCACGAATTCACGCAGGAATCTCACCGGAAAAGCCGCCAGAATACGCCCCCGCATGGTGCAGAACGCTATTCCGCGCACCCGCAGAGTGCATTCCAAAAACATATAAACAACAACAAAGATTCTTTATTTTCAAATGGATATACATCATCAACTATATCCTTTCGGTGATGATGGATATCGCCATGCCCATAGCGGGCTCCTGCTAGATTCGGCTTCAAGGCGTCGCCGTGCCTAGCCACGCGGACCACCTACAGAACCCTCGAATCGACCAATCAGGAGCCACCATGAAGTTCTCGCAGAAGACGATCCTCGCCGCGTCCCTCCTTGCCGCCTGTGCCGGCACGGCCACCGCCGCCGACTGGAGCGACACCTCCATCGGCTACCGCTACGGCACCAAGTTCGCCGAACCGTACGAGAGCAACAGCATCAACAAGAGCATCATCAACCTGACCCACGCCAGCGGCTACAAGTACGGCACCAACTTCCTGAACGTGGACCTCCTGCTGTCCGACAGCAAGGACCCGGTCGGACCCGGCTCGAAGTCCGGCGCCCAGGAAATCTATATCGTCTATCGGCACACCCTCGACCTGGGCAAGATCACCGGTCGCGACTTCAAGTTCGGCCCGGTACGAGGCCTCGGCCTGACCGGCGGCTTCGACGTGAATGACAAGAACGACGCTGGCTACAACTCCCGCAAGCGCATGCTCGTCGCGGGCCCGACGCTGATGATGGACGTCCCCGGCTTCCTCAACGTGAGCCTGCTCTACCTGTGGGAAAGCAACGCGCCCTACAACAAGTTCACCAGCACCCAGACCGACCGCTACAGTTACGACGTGCACCCGATGTTGACGGCCGCCTGGGGCATCCCCTTCAACCTCGGCCCGGTTCCGTTGTCCTTCGAAGGTTTCGCCAACTTCATCGCCAGCAAGGGGCAGGACGAATTCGGCGGCGGTACCAAGCCGGAAACCAACATCGACATGCAGGTCATGTACGACGTCAGCCCGCACCTCGGCGCAGCCAAGAACACCTTCAAGGCCGGGCTGGAATACCAGTACTGGCGCAACAAATTCGGCAACGACCACACCAAGGCCGCCGGCGACGGCGCCTTCGCCAAAACCCCGATGGTGCGCGTCGAATACCACTTCTGAGCACGCCCCGGGTGGTGGAGCGCATCCATTCGCCCCACCGACGGACGCAAAAAAGCCAACCCCGCAGGGTTGGCTTTTTTGCGTGAGAAGACGACCAGATCAGGCCGCTGCGGCCAGCGGCTTGTCGCCGTTCGAGTCCTCGTCGAGGCTGCCATTCAGGGCCTTGTTCATCCGATCCATGTCCAGCTCGTTCTCGGAACGGGACACCACCACGGTGGCGACGGCGTTGCCGATGATGTTGGTCAGCGCACGGGCCTCGCTCATGAAGCGGTCGATGCCGAGGATCAGCGCCATGCCAGCCACCGGGATGGTCGGCACCACGGCCAGCGTGGAGGCCAGGGTGATGAAACCGGCACCGGTGATGCCGCTGGCGCCCTTGGAGGTCAGCATCGCCACCACCAGGATGGAGAGTTCCTGGGACAGGGTCAGCTCGGTATTGGTGGCCTGGGCAATGAACAGGGCCGCCATCGTCATGTAGATGTTGGTGCCGTCCAGGTTGAAGGAGTAGCCGGTGGGCACCACCAGGCCAACCACGGAGCGGGCGCAGCCCATCTTCTCGAGCTTCTGCATCAGCTTGGGCAGGGCGGACTCGGAGGACGAGGTGCCCAGCACAATCAGCAGTTCTTCACGGATGTACTTGACGAACTTGAAGATGCTGAAGCCGGTATAGCGGGCGATAGCGCCCAGCACGATGAAGATGAACAGGATGCAGGTCAGGTAGAAGGAGCCCATCAGCTTGGCCATCGGGATCAGCGCGGCCACACCGTACTTGCCGATCGTGAAGGCCATCGCGCCGAAGGCACCCAGCGGAGCGAGCTTCATCACGGTATTGACGATGCCGAACATCACATGGGAGATCTGTTCGACGAACTGGAACACCGGCTTGCCCTTTTCGCCCATCGCGGCCAGCGAGAAGCCGAACAGGATGGCCAGCAGCAGCACCTGCAGGATGTCGCCCTTGGCGAAAGCATCGACAAAGGTATGGGGAATGATGTTGAGGATGAAGTCGACCGTGCTCTGGGCATGAGCCTTGGCAGTGAAATCGGCAATGGCCTTGGTGTCGAGGGTCGTCACGTCGACATTGAAGCCGGCGCCCGGCTTGGCCACGTTGGCAACCAACAGGCCGATCATCAGTGCAAAGGTGGACACGATCTCGAAGTACAGCAGCGCCTTGCCACCGACCCGACCGACCTTCTTCATGTCTTGCATGCCGGCGATGCCGTGCACCACGGTACAGAAGATCACCGGCGCGATGATCATCTTGACGAGCTTGATGAAGCCGTCGCCGAGGGGTTTCAGATCGACTCCCAGCTTGGGCTCGAAATACCCCAGCAGCACGCCGCAGGCGATGGCGAACAGGACCTGCACGTACAGAACCTTGTAGAACGGCTTCTTCATGACGGTTAATCTCCGGTGTTATATAGGACTATGAGACGAACAATAGATCCCCCACCCAAGCGCCGAAATTGTGTCCTCCCCCATTGTGGACGGCCCTATTGTGGTTATCCGTAATAGGCTGCCGCAACCGGACGGTCGTCAGCCCGGCACGACGACTGCCAGCCGCCGGTCAAGCACGATGCCTTCCTGCGTGACCTCGGCCCCCAGCGCGAACACCTCTACCCCTTGGGCCAGCGCATCGCGGAGCGCCTGGCCGTAGGCCGTATCGATGTGGTCCGCCGGCCGCACCTCATCCACGTCGCCGCGCTGCACGCAGTAAACCAGCGCCGCCCGGTGGCCAGCTGCCACCATCGCGCTCATCTCGCGCAGATGCTTCGCACCGCGCGTCGTCACCGCATCCGGGAAAAAGCCCACGCCCCCCTCCACCGCGGCAGTGACGTTCTTGACCTCCACGTAGCAGTCGGGCCGCCCACTCTCCTGCAGCAGCAGATCGATGCGGCTACCTTCGCCGTACTTCACCTCTGGGCGGATCGTCCGGTAGCCGGCAAATTCCGGCAGCGTGCCGGCCTCGATCGCCTCCCGCACCAGGCCGTTGCTGCGCCCGGTATGCACGCCGACCACACAGCCCGGCGCCACCTCCACCAGCTCCCAGGTCCATTGGAGCTTGCGTGCCGGATTCTCCGCCGGCGACAGCCAGACCCGGTTGCCCGGCTCTTTGCAGCCGAGCATCGAGCCGGTGTTGGGACAGTGGGCGGTCACCAGCCCGGCTCCGGTTTCCACGTCGGCGAGGAAACGCTGATAACGCCGGACGAGACGACCTTCGAGAAGCGGATGGGGGAAGCGCATGGTGAATAAATGGCCATAAAGGATGCGGTCATCAAGCTTTCCGCATGGAAAAAATCACATCGCAAGGGGCACGAACCCGTGCCGACGCCGTATCATGCCCTCAGAAAGCAAGCGTGGTGCGGCTTTGCGCCGGATCACCCATTACAACCCGCCGAACAACGCGAGCCAACGACAACGACCCCAAGCCATGCGCGACCCTTCCCCAGCGGCGGCCAGCGAGCTGCCCGACTATCTCCGCGAAACCTATACCTGGGCCTACCTCGATCATCGCACCGTGCCCTGGCTGGACCGGCCGGTGGTGGTGTCGGCGATCCTGTGGGGCAATGCCAGCCGCCTAATGGACAGCGCGGTACGGGAATTCAGCCCTGGCCAGCGGGTACTGCAGGCAGCGGCGGTGTATGGCGACTTTTCGCCGCGTCTGGCCCTCCAGCTCGGTGACGAAGGCCAGCTGACGGTGCTCGACGTGGCGCCGATCCAGATCGCCAACACCCGGCGCAAGCTCGCACCCTGGCCTCAAGCCCACGCCCAGGTGGCCGACCTGACCGAACCGGTAGGCGCCACCTTCGACGCAGCCTGTTGCTTCTTCCTGCTCCACGAAGTCCCGCCCCACGCGCGGCGGCACATCGTTGCCAACCTGCTGGCTGCGGTCGAGCCAGGTGGCAAGATCGTCTTCGTGGACTACCACCAGCCCCGCTGGTGGCATCCGGTGCGGCCGATCATGGCGCTGGTGTTCCGCTACCTGGAACCCTTCGCCAACTCCCTGCTGGCCGACTCCATCGACACCCTGGTGCCCGAATGCGCCGGCTTCGAGTGGCGCAAGGAAACCTGCTTTGGCGGGTTGTACCAGAAGGTGGTGGGCGTCCGGCGCTGAAGCCAGAGGGCGTTCAGCCCTCCGCCACCCGGTCCAGACAGGCCGCAATGGCCGGCAGCCCCTCACGGATCGCCGCCGGCCCCGGCGCCAGCAGGATCGCCGACTTGATCTCGAAGACCCGCCCGTCGCGTACTGCCGGCAATGCATCCCAACCCGGCCGCGACGTCACATGGTCCGGCTGGAAATGCTTGCCGCACCAGGAGCCGATGATCAATTCCGGCGCCCGCGGAATGACCAGCGCGGCATCGGCGAGAATGCGCTGCTTCGCATTGGGATGCACCGACAGCTCGCCGAAGCAGTCCTCTCCGCCGGCGATGCCGATCAGCTCGGACACCCAGCGGATACCGGTGATCAACGGCTCGTTCCACTCTTCGAAATAGACCTTCGGCCTGCGCCCCAGGCGTACCGCGCGGGCCTCGCCGCGGGCCCGCACATCGGCGATCGTCGCTTCCAGCTCGGCCACCAGGGCCAGCGCCTTCTGCTCGGCGCCCACCAGACGGCCGACGCTCTCCACCATTGCGAGGATGCCGTCCACTCTGCGGTGGTTGAAGACATGCACCGCCACCCCGGCCTTCACCAGGTCCCGCGCGATATCGCCCTGCAGATCGGAAAAGGCCAGCACCAGGTCCGGCTCGACGGCCAGGATGCGCTCGATCCTGGCGCTGCTGAAGCCACTGACCTTGGGCTTCTCCTTGCGCGCCCGCGGCGGATGGGTGGTGAAGCCGGAAATGCCGGCAATGCGCGCCTCCTCGCCGAGCAGATAAAGCACTTCGACGGTTTCGGTGGACAGGCAAACAATGCGTTGAGGCAGACGGGACATGGCTTCGCGTTATCGGGGATAGGGCGCCGGGCACCGTTGGCGGTCACCGGCCGGGTTGCACAGATGGACCTCGGCCAGGAAGGCTTCTGCCACCGCCCGTGGCTTTTCGCTGTCGGCCTTCAGGCGCTCGGCATCGCCCGCCGGCAGGCGCCAGGCGCGCTGGACCACGTACACGTAGTCCGGCCCTTCGATGGCCTTCACCACCGCCATCTCGGCATAATTGGTGTCCGGCACCTGGGAACACACCAGATAGGTCTGCACGGTTTCGCCGCTGGCCCCGTCGCCATCGCGGGGCAGGCTCTCCACCGGGCCGGCCGGCACGCCGCAGCGGGCCTGACGAGCCTGCTGCATGCCTTCGAGCAGCACCCGTGCCTGACCCGGGCTGCTTACCCGCGGCAGGCCCTGCACGCCGATCAGCTGGGTCCATTCCCGCGGGCTGTCGCCGAGGGGCACGAAATCCGCCAGCCAGCCCCGTGCACCGGCACTGTTGGCCACTGGCACGCTGTCCGCCGGCAGCGGCAGGTTGAGCCAACGCAGCTTGCCGGCGGACTCCTCCGCGCTACGCGCGGCGGCCAGTTCCTGCAGGCGGCGCAGCGGCGGGTCGAGCTCGGCCTGAAAATCGGTAGCGCTGCTCTCGCTGACCTTCAGCTGGGAGCTGCTGGCCTCGAAGCTGTACCACACGTCGTAATGGCGCAGCACACCGCAGGCCTGCACAGACCAGCGTTCGAGGGCGTGGTGCACGCGGCGCGGGCGAGTCTCGATGAGATCCGGCGCGGCCTGCACCGTGTCAATGACAATCAGGTTGCTGCAGGCCTTGCTGCGCCGGCTTTCCAGTTCCTCGATGCGTTCGATGACCTTGGCCTGGGCTGCAGCCTGGCGCCACGCACCGGCATAGCCCGGCACCTTGCGCTCATCCGCGGGGACAGCGGCGACCTGGCCGATCTGCGTGACGACCTCTCCGGGCAGCGGAGCGGCCGCGGCCACCCGCAGCACCGCCACCAGCGCCAGGCCGGGCAGGAAACGGCCCTTCATCGCTTGGCCCGCACTTCTTCGAGCTGGCCGCACAGACGCTCGGCCCCGTCGAGGATACGCGGCGTGTGGCGCTGGATCAGGTCGGGCGGGATGAAGAACAGGTTGCCCTTGGCCACCGCCGGCAGCTTGGTCCACTTGCGCCAGTCGTCCAACCATTCCGGCCGGCTCTCGCCCATGCCGCTGGCAACGATGGCATCCGGCGCGGCAGCCAGCACCGCTTCCACGTCGATGGTCGGCGCCAGCATCGGCAGCTTGGCAAACACGTTGTCGCCGCCGCACAGGCGGATCACGTCGGAGATGAGGTGTTCGCCGTTGATGGTCATCAACGGGCGATTCCAGATCTCGTAGAAAGTCCGCACCTTCGGACGCCCCGCATAGCGGGCTTCCAGCGCCGCATGACGCTTGCGGAAGGCCTGCGCGGCAGCTTCAGCCACGGCACTGGTGCCGGCCAGCCGCCCGAACTGGGAGAGGCTGCGGGCCACGTCCTCGATGCGCCGCGGCTCATTGATGAAAACCGGGACGCCAAGGGCCTTGAACTTGTCCAGTTGGGCCTCCCGGTTGCCGCTCTTCCAGGCGATCACCAGGTCGGGCTTGAGGGACGCGACCATCTCCATGTCCGGCGCGGTGTAGCTGCCGACCCGCACAACCTTTCGCGCAGCCTCCGGATAGTCGCTGTACTGCACCACACCGACCACTCGGTCGCCGGCGCCGGCGGCGAACAGCAGCTCGGTCACGTGGGGCGCGAGGCTGACGATGCGCCTGGCCGGCTGCGCGAGATGGAGGGTCTGGCCCTGGTCGTCGGTGACATCGATGGACGCCCGGGCAAAGCCGGACACAAGCAACAGGGCAAGAAGAAGCCGGCGCATGGAGAAGTCTTTCGGTGGAAGTCGTTACAGTCGGGCGAGCGCAGCAGCAAGGCGCGACCACTCGCTCTCGTTGCCCGGCAGGCCGAAACGCAGCCCGGCCGGTGCATCGAACAGACGGGTCAGGATGCCCTGCGCAGCGAGGCGGGCGTGGATATCGATCGCGGCGGCGCCCGGCCGCCACTGGAACAGCGTTGTGCCAGCCCCGCCGGTGAGGCCATGGCGATCCAGCAGGGCGGCGAGCCGTCGACTGTCGGCCACTAGGCGTTCCCGCGCAGCCTGCTGCCAGGCCCGGTCGGCCAGCGCTGCCGCAGTCACCGCCCGAGCCGGACCGGATACCGCCCACGGCCCGAGGCGCTCGGCGAGCTGCATGCGCAGCGCGGCCTCGGCAAACACGAACCCCACCCGTGCTCCGGCCAGGCCGAAAAACTTGCCCACCGAGCGCAGCACCACCAGGCCGGGGCGCCCCGCCAGCGGCACCAGGCTGTCGGCCGGCTCGGCATCGATGAAGGCCTCGTCAACGATCAGCCGACCGCCACGGCTGGCCAGCTCTTCCTGCCAGGCCAGCAATTGCTCGCGCGGGAAGCTCAGGCCGTCCGGATTATTGGGCTGCACCAGCAACAGCGTATCGGCATCGCGCACCGCCGCATCGATCCGCCCAACCTCCAGCGTCTGCACCGCGTGGCCGCGCCATGCGTAGGGATGCTCCGCATAGGTCGGCGCCAGGGTGATCACACGCCCGGGCGGAAAGCACGCCGGCAAGGTCTGGATGGCTGCCTGGGAACCCGCCACTGGCAGGAGTTCCGGGCTGCCGTAATAGGCTGCGGCGGCTGCCTCCAGGCCATCATCGTCTTCCGGCAGACGCAGCCACACTTCCGGCGCCAGCGCCGGTACCGGGTAAGCCTGGGGATTGATGCCGGTGGACAGATCCATCCAGTCGCCCAGCGGAATGCCGTAGCGCTGCGCCGCGCTACGCAGGCGTCCGCCGTGTTCAAGCATGGAGAAACACGCTGACGGCGGCGACGCCCAGCACCCACAACCAGACGCTGTTCTGTACCAGGGCCAGCGCCTTGTCGATATCCGCAGCGGCCGCCGGGCGGCCGGCCCCCAGGGACGGACGGCTTTCCAGATGACCGTGATAGATCGCCGGACCGCCGAGGGACAAATCAAGGGCGCCGGCGCCGGAGGCCATCACCGGGCCGGCATTGGGACTGTCCCACGCAGGCGCCTGCGTCCTCCAGCAGCGCAGCGCGGTCGCCGTGTGGCCGAGCAATGCGTAGCTCAGCGCGGTCAGGCGCGCCGGGATGAAATTGAGCACATCGTCGATACGCGCCGCGGCCCAGCCGAAGCGCAGGTAGCGCTCTGTGCGGTAGCCCCACATCGCGTCAAGCGTGTTGGCGAGGCGGAACATCAGCGCCCCAGGCCCGCCCAGCAGCGCGAACCAGAACAACGCACCGAAGATCGCGTCGTTACCGTTTTCCAGTACCGATTCGACGGTGGCCTTGGCCACGCCGGACTCGTCCAGCTCGGAGGTGTCGCGGGACACGATCCACGACAGGCGACCACGCGCACCGGCCAGATCGCCAGCCGCAAGAGGTGCCGCCACGGCCCGCGCGTGCTCGGCCAGGCTGCGGCCGCCGATCGCCGCGTACAGCAGCACCACGTCGAGCAGCATGCCGAACCAGAAATGCCCCTCCCGCAGCGAACCAGCCAGCGCAACCCACGGCAGCACCGCCACGCTCCAGGCAAGCAGGCCGACGGCCCGGTTGATGATGCCGATGCGGCGGAACAGGCGCTCGACGGCTGACGCATAGCGGCCGAAGCCGACCAGCGGGTGGTAGCGGCGCGGCTCGCCGAGCAGGTGATCGAGGAGCAGACCGAAGGCCATCGGGATGACGATCGGCAGCAGGGCGAGGAGGTATACGGCGGACATGGGATAATCGAAAGCTTTCTGCACCCGAGATTGTAAGTCATGCGCCACGCCAGCACCCTGATGGTTCAGGGCACCACGTCCGACGCGGGCAAAAGCACCCTGGTCGCCGGCCTCGCCCGCCTGTTATGGCGGCTCGGCGTGCGGGTCGTGCCCTTCAAGCCCCAGAACATGGCCCTCAACTCGGCGGTGACGGTGGATGGCGGCGAGATCGGCCGCGCCCAGGCCCTGCAGGCGGTGGCCGCCGGCCTCGAACCCCACACCGACATGAACCCGGTGCTGCTCAAGCCCTCCACCGACATCGGCGCCCAGGTCATCATCCACGGCCGCGCGGTGGCCAACCTGTCGGCCCGCGACTACCACGAGTACAAACCACGGGCGATGGCCGCCGTGCTGGAAAGCTACGGCCGCCTGACGGAGCAGTACGAGGCGGTGCTCGTCGAAGGCGCGGGCAGCCCGGCGGAAATCAATCTGCGCGACCGAGACATCGCCAACATGGGCTTCGCCGAAGAGGTGGACTGCCCGGTGATCCTCGTCGCCGATATCGACCGCGGCGGCGTCTTCGCCCACCTGGTCGGCACCCTCGACCTGCTGTCGCCGAGCGAGCAGGCCCGCGTGAAAGGCTTCGTGATCAACCGTTTCCGCGGCGACATCGGGTTGCTGCAGTCCGGCCTCGACTGGCTGGAGGAACGCACCGGCCGTCCGGTGCTGGGCGTCCTGCCCTATCTGCACGGCCTTTTCCTCGATGCCGAGGACGCGCTGGCCGACGCCCGCGCCGAGAAAGGCGAAGCCCGCCTGCGCGTCGTCGCACCGGTCTATCCGCGCATCTCCAACCACACGGACCTGGACGCCCTGCGCCTGCATCCGCAGGTGGATTTCAGCTGGGTCGGCCCCGGCCAGCCCATCCCGCCTGCCGACCTGATCGTGCTGCCCGGTTCCAAGTCCGTGCAGGCCGACCTGGCCTGGCTGCGCGCCCAGGGCTGGGAGGCGGCGATCCGTCGCCACCTGCGTTACGGCGGCAAGCTGGTGGCGATCTGTGGCGGATACCAGATGCTTGGCCGCCAGCTGCACGATCCGCAAGGCCTCGAAGGCGCCCCGGCCAGCCTGCCCGGCCTCGGCCTGCTTGACGTGGAAACCACGCTGGAAGCTGAGAAACAGCTGGTCAATGTTACCGGCACGCTCTCGCTCCCCGGCGCCCCCCGTGTCCACGGCTACGAGATCCACATGGGCGTCACCCACGGTCCGGCCCTCGAGCGCCCCGCCGCCCGTCTGGCCGATGGCCGCCCCGACGGCGTGCTGTCGGACGATGGGCAAATCCTCGGCTCCTATCTGCACGGCCTGTTCGACCACCCGGACGCCCTCGCCGCGCTGCTGGCCTGGGCCGGCGTCAGCGATGCGGAGCGGATCGACCTCGCCGCCCGCCGCCAGGCCGACCTCGACCGCCTCGCTGACAGCCTGGAAAAACACCTCCATCTCGACCGCCTCGCCGCCTGCTTCGGCGACGGCGCCGCCGCCCGCGCCTTGCGTCCGTCATCACCCACGGCGCTTGCTTGACCCCGTCCCCGCCCCTCTCTAACATTCGCCGCATGGATGCCGAACTCGCCTCTCTCGAACAGAAACTCGAACAACTGATCAGCCATTGCACGGCTGCTCGGACCGAAAACCAACGCCTGCGGGAACGGGTTGCCAGCCTCGAAAATGCCAACCAGGAGCTCAACGCCAAGCTGAGCCAGGTCGGCAGCCGTCTCGAGGACCTTCTCGCCCGCATCCCTGAGGCCTGACATGGAACAGTTGGACATCAAGCTGCTGGGGCGCGAATACCGCGTCGCCTGCAAGCCGGAAGAAAAGGACGGCCTGCTGGCCGCCGTGGCCTACCTGGATGGCAAGATGCGTGATCTGGCCACCAAGACCAATTCGTCCGGCGAACGCCTGGCCGTCATGACGGCCTTGAATATCAGCCACGAATTTCTGCAATTACAGCGTGCCGGCGGGTTTGACATCCCGACGCTCAAGCGTAGAATCGAGCACATAAACGGTCGCCTAGATACCGCCCTCGCTGAGCAGGTAAACCTGTTCTGAGAGCGGTGAATCCGGGCAATCGAAAGGTTTGATAAATCCCCTGCGGTGTTGGTCAAGGCTTAAAA
Organism: Zoogloea sp. JDB1; assembly: GCF_056724025.1. NCBI lineage: Bacteria > Pseudomonadati > Pseudomonadota > Betaproteobacteria > Rhodocyclales > Zoogloeaceae > Zoogloea > Zoogloea sp. JDB1. The sequence goes on along the minus strand of NZ_CM161496.1, from coordinate 1,181,251 downwards.
CTCCTTGAACCAATGTCTTCGTGACATGGGTCGCTGCCCATAGAAACCGTTGGTGTGCGCGTTCCTCGTCGAACGTGCCTGATACGGAAGGAATGCGGCCCCCCTGAACTCCGGTTCAGGATGAAGGCCTGACGGCACGCGCGGGGGACCCATAAAGAAAAGGCGCAGACCATCGGTCTGCGCCTTTTCCATTTCCGCGCCAACTTTTGCCCGTGGAGCAAAAGCTGGCAGGGAAAACTTAATCCGGAGCTTTGAAGCCGGCACCCGCCTTGTTGGCCAGGAAAGCCACGGCACGCTTCAGCTCGTCATCGGTCAGATCGGCCGCGCCACCACGCGGGGGCATCGCGTTCTTGCCAGCTGCAGCGGACTTCACCAGGGTGTCGTAGCCCTGGGCGATACGCGGGCCCCAGGCAGCCTTGTCGCCAGCCTTCGGAGCACCGGCAGCGCCGCTCTCGTGACACGCAGCGCAGACAGCCTTGAAGATGTCCTCACCCTTGCGGCTGCCCGGTGCAGCAGCCGGCGCGGCAGCCAACTCGACTTTAGCAACCGGCTGGACCAGCTTGGCAGCCAGTTCTTCATCGACGGCAGCCTTCTTGCCACAGCCCACGAGCTGGGTGGCAAGCGCCGCAACACCGATGGAAAGCGCAATCCGCGCGAAGGAACGAACAGGGGCAGAACGACCAAGATCCGACATGCTGAATTCCTCGAGTACTGGCAAATTTAATAAAGCATTGATTATAGCGGGGCTATTCACCTTCTGTCAGGCAAAGCATGGACTTCGCTGCCGTTTCGCGCTATCCTGCGCGCCGCACATGAAAATGTGCAGCATTGTTTCCGACGGGCGCCCGTAGCTCAGCTGGATAGAGTACTGCCCTCCGAAGGCAGGGGTCGGACGTTCGAATCGTCTCGGGCGCGCCAATACATCAATGGGTTAGATCGACAGATCTGGCCCATTTTTGTTTTGTGCCCACGCCATGCCCAGTGCGAACGATTCACTGAGGCGATCAATCGTCTCCCCCGGTTAGCCGTCTTGTCGTAAAGCACGGTAATGGTGTTGCAGTACTTGCTGGCCAACTCGGGAGATATTCGACTACCGCATCCCTGCACGTGCTAGATTGAAGCGGGAAAACACACCTGCCGATGTGCTTCCGCTCCTGGGCACATCAGATCACGAGGCTCCCACGGAGTGTCGATGCGGCGGATTGTCGTTCCGATGCCTGCATCCATCCGATAGGTGTAGTCAAGGCTTACCGCCCCTGCTTGAGGTGAAGCCATGCCCATCCCTCCCTCCAGATCATGACCGTTGCTGACTGGTCTCTCCTCCTCGGAATCCTGCTGGTTACCATGGTTCTCGCCGGGACCTTTCTGGCCCGCCTTCCCCTCAGCACGGCCATGATTTATCTCGGTTTGGGCTACGCCTTGGGGCCTGGTGGCCTGGGTGTCATTACACTGGATCCGTTTCGACAGGCCGGCTTTCTCGCCCTGATCAGTGAGGTGGCCGTGCTCATCTCCCTGTTCGCCGTCGGCTTGACGCTCGGCATCCCCATGCTCGACCGGCGTTGGCTATTGCCCGTACGGCTTGCCTTTCCCGTCATGGCCATCACCGTCGGACTTATCGCGGGTATCGGCATCATCGGACTCGGCTTGTCTCCCGGTGCGGCGGTTCTCCTCGGCGCGATTCTCGCCCCCACGGATCCGGTGCTGGCCTCGGGCGTCCAGTCTGAATCTGGCGCAACTCCGGACCGGGTGCGGTTCAGCTTGGCGGGCGAAGGAGCCCTCAACGACGGATCTGCCTTTCCCTTCGTTTTGCTCGGTCTCGGCTTGCTCGGACTACACCCCCTTGGTTCTGCAGGCTCGCATTGGCTGGCTGTCGATCTAGTCTGGGCAACCGGCGGCGGGCTGTTCATCGGCGCCATACTTGGTGCGCTGATTGGGAAATTGGTGGTTCACCTGCGTACCCGCCACCATAATGCCGTGGGCCTGGATGAATTTCTGTCTCTGGGCCTGATCGCCATTTCTTACGGCTTGGCCCAACTGTGCCTGGCATCTGGTTTTCTGGCTGTCTTCGCTGCCGGCCTGGCCCTGAACCGGGTGCGGGACTGGCCCATGGTGGGCACTGCCTCCGCTGACCCGCCCACTGGTAGTGCAGACGTTGGCCGGTCCGACTGGGCCACCCACTCCCACCATGCCAGCTCCGCGATGACTCGGGCGGTCCGCGGTTTCAACGAACAACTGGAAAAGCTGGCGGAACTCGCCATGGTGCTCATCGTCGGAGTGCTCTTCGCTGCAGTCACCCCGTTGCAGGCCCTATGGTGGTTCGTCCCCGTGTTGTTCCTGCTGGTGCGCCCCCTCGCCATCCTGATCGGCCTGGCCGGCCAATCCTTACCACTCCACCAGAGTGCTTTGATCAGCTGGTTCGGCATCCGGGGGGTCGGATCGATCTTCTACCTGATGTTCGCCCTGAGTCACGGCGTCACCGGCCCCCTGGCTCAGGCGCTGCTCAACTTGACCCTGGTTACGGTGGTCGCGTCCATCCTGGTGCACGGTATTTCCGTACTTCCTTTGATGACTTGGTATGCATCCCGGAAGGCGCAGAACAAACAAGACCATGGGTAAGCAAGTGACTCGAAACGGCGGATCTCGAGGTGTCCCGGTCTATTTCCTGGGTCCGGCCCAGGTATGTCGGCGCGAAGGGTGACTCTACTAAAGCTTCATTACCAGCCGAAGTGGCGGTCATACCAGCCCTTCATCAATTGAGTCAAACTTATGTAGGCGACAAGAATTACTGTCAACCAACCGAAATAGGCGAGCGGAAGTGCCACTAGCTTGAAGTAATGGGCCAGCGGCCCCATCACGATGAAGATACCTGCCGCCATCGTAAAGCCTGTCATGCCAGTCAGCTGCCAAGATGCAGCGCTCTCCACGATAGGCAGCTTGCGAGTGCGAATCATGTGAACGATTAAGGTCTGAGACATGAGTCCCTCGACGAACCAGCCCGATTGGAAGAGCGTCTCCGTCATTGGCGTGGTGGCCTGGAAAACGATCCACATCAGCGCGAAAGTCGCGATATCGAAGATCGAACTGATCGGCCCGAAGCACGCCATGAAATGTCCAAGCCCATCCACATTCCAGTGCTGGGGCGTTCTGAGGAACTCTTCATCCACGTTATCGAAAGGAATTCCCGTCTGGGAGATGTCATAGAGCAGATTCTGCAGCAGCAGGTGCACCGGCAGCATCGGCAGAAAAGGCAGAAATACGCTGGCCACCAGCACGGAAAAGACGTTGCCGAAGTTGGAACTGGCAGCCATGCGAATGTATTTCAGCATGTTGGCGAAGGTTTTGCGCCCTTCACGCACCCCTTCGGCAAGTACCATCAGGCTCTTTTCAAGCAGAATGATGTCAGCGGCCTCCTTGGCGATATCCACCGCGGTATCCACCGATATACCGATGTCGGCCGCATGCAACGCGGGCGCATCGTTGATGCCGTCACCCATGAAACCGACCACATGGCCGTTGGCGCGTAGCGCCCGCACTACCCGTTCCTTGTCGATCGGCGATAGCTTGGCGAAGACCGTGGCGCTGTCCACTGCTTGGCGCAGGGTCTGGTCGTCCATCTGTGACACCTCCTGCCCTTGCAGCATTCCGGCAACTTCCAGCCCTACCTCGCGGCACACCCGCGCACTCACAAGCCCGTTGTCGCCGGTCAAAACCTTCACAGTCACGCCGTTGGCGCGCAGTGCCGCGAGGGCTGGAGCAGCGCTTTCCTTGGGAGGGTCAAGGAAGGCGACATAGCCCGCGAAGCTTAAATCCGTTTCGTCGGCCGCACTGTAGGTATCCTGGCCTGGCGGCATAGTCTTGGTGGCCACGCCGACGACGCGCAGGCCGTCAGCATTCAGGCCGTCGGTGATTATCTTGATATTGGCCAGCAACTCCGGCGTCATCGGCTCGACGGATTCACCACGACTCGCCTGACTACAGGCCGTAAGAATCTCCTCAATGGCGCCCTTGCATATCAGCAGAGGACGCTCGTCCCGCTCAGCCACCACCACCGACATGCGGCGACGCAGGAAGTCAAAGGGGATCTCGTCCAGCTTATGAAAATTCCGGGCCGGATCGAGCCCCACAAGCTCATTTCCACGCGCCAGCACCGCCACGTCGAGGAGATTTTTCAGGCCGGTCTGGTACTGGCTGTTCAGCCACGCGTACTCCAGCACCTTCACAGAATCCCGTCCGTCGATGTCGCAGTGACGCTGCAGAACGATATGGTCCTGGGTCAGGGTTCCCGTTTTATCGGTGCACAAGATATCCATTGCACCGAAGTTCTGGATTGCATCAAGCCGCTTGACGATGACCTTTTGCCGTGACAACAGCACTGCCCCCTTGGCGAGGGTCGAGGTCACCACCATCGGCAACATTTCGGGGGTCAGACCGATAGCGACCGACATGGCGAACAGGAAAGCCTCCAGCCAGTCTCCCTTGGTCAAACCATTGATCAGAAAGACGATCGGGGTCATGACCGCCATGAAGCGGATCAATAACCAGCTCACCTTGTTGACGCCTGCCTGAAAGGCCGTCGGCGCATGTTCGACCGCCGTGACCCGCTCGGCAAGGGTCCCAAAGTAAGTACGTGATCCCGTGCCGATCACCACTCCAGTGGCCGCCCCGCTGATCACGGTAGTACCCATGAAGGCGATCGTATCCAGTTCCAGAGGATTGGTGACAGCGGGGGTACGCGGAGTTGCAAATTTCTCGACAGGCAGGGCTTCTCCGGTCATGGCCGCCTGACCGATGAACAAGTCCCTGGCCGAGAGCAGGCGCAAGTCGGCGGGGATCATGTCGCCAGCCGACAGAATCACCATGTCGCCAGGCACCAGGTCGGCAAGCGGCACCTCCACGCAGCGCACGTCACGTCCTTCGATCTCCACGTGGCGCGCCGTCGCCGAGTCAACCGGGTTATCGGTCTCCCGGCGCAATACCGTCGCCTTGCTGCCGACCATGGCCTTCAAGGCGTCCGCCGCCTGGCTGGAGCGCCACTCCTGCGCAAAGCGGATCAGAGTGGACAACACCACCATACTGCCGATAACCGTGGTCGCCTTCAGGTCGCCCGTATACCAAGACACGGCGGCCAGCAGGGACAGCAAAAGGTTGAACGGATCGATGTAGCAGTGCCAAAGATGCAGCCAGCCGGGCATGGGCTTTTCGTGGACCACACGGTTTTCACCGCTCTTACGGCGGATACCTGCGGCCTGAATTACATCCAGTCCATCCGGGTGGGCCTGCAGGCGGGCAAGAAGTGCAGCAGGCTCCTCCCCCGCTGCCATCACGAGACTCTGCGCCAGATCCGGCGGCACCGCCTTGCTGACCGGCGCATGGCGAAACAGTTCGAAGCTGAAGTGGCGCAGGAAATGGCGAGCGACACGCCGCCGCTGCAGGCGCGCGACGAAATGAGCACGGAGGAGCGAATGCTTCATCGCAGTCAACCCGCTGGCCCCAGGATTTAATTCTCTAGAACGAAGTCAATAAACCCTCGCTCAATTGAGGTGGATACCAGTCGAATGCGCAGCAACTGCCCGATTTTCAATACAGGCAGCGGGCCTTTGAGGCGCCCCTCCGCCGGGGGCTCAAAAATACGCACCCACGTGCCTTCCGGCCCAATCCCGGTAACGAGCCCGTCAAATCGTTGCCCAACCCGCGTATGTAGCAGCAGTGCCGCTTCCGATTTGCGGAGCTGTCGCTCTACTTTTCGAGCGGCATCCTCCTGGGTAGTGCAATGCACGGCCAATTCATCCAATTCATTGTTTGAATAGGGTGGCCGGGCATTCTGCAATACGGCCTTCAGCAGGCGTAAGGTGATCAAATCCGGAAAACGTCGATTAGGCGCGGTGGAATGCATATAGGCTTCCACCGCCAGACCAAAGTGACCAATGGACTGCCCATTCGGGCGCTCCACCACATATTCTCCCGAGCCCATCAACTTCACGATGACGAGCGACAGATCAGGGAAACGCAGCGGATCGGATTTGTGCTGCCGTGCGAGAAAGGCTTCAAGCGCCCTGCCATCCGGCTGATCGGGAAGCGTCACACCGTAAGTCTTGGCCACCTCCACAATCCTCAACCAACGGTCGGGGGATCGCACGACCCGCCGCAGCGATGCGCTCCCCTGCTGCGCCAGGAAACGCGCTGTACAGCCATTGGTGGCGATCATCAATTCCTCGATCAACTGCCGTGCCCGATTCTGCTCCTGCTGCCGAATGGCGGTAATTCTTTCACCCTCGAAAAGTGCCCGGGGCTGGAATGTCTGGAACTCCAGTGAGCCCTGCGCGCGGCGCAGCACCCGGAGTTTCTGGGCCAGCTCGTCCTGCATGCGCAACTGGATGTTCATGCCGACGACGGCTTGCGCAGGGCCCGGCAGATCGCCGGTGCCGCAAATCCAGGCGGAAACCGCGTCGTAGGCCAGCTTGGCCTTGTTCCGCACCATGGCGCGGTAAATCGTCGAGCCAACCAATATCCCATCGTCGGTAAACTCCATCTCGGTCACCAGGGCCAAGCGATCCTCGTCGGGGTTGAGCGAGGTCAGATCGGTGCACAGGCGCTCGGGGAGCATATGGAATACGCGCGCCGAGGTATAAACCGAGGTCGTATTGATGCGGGCATGCTCGTCGATCGGCGACCCCTTGGCGACAATTGCATCGACATCGGCCACCGCCACGAACACCCGTGCAGCGCCTCGCGAAAGCGGCTGGATTGCTGTCAGCTGATCCAGGTCGCGGGAGTCATCGTTGTCAATCGAGCACCACGGGAGCTCGGTCAGATCGCGGATATTCTTGCCTGTCTCGCGAGCCGGGCCTTTCAGTCGGGCCACTTGCTCCTGAACGCCATGAGCGTATTCAGGCTCCAATCCACGACTGAACATTGCCAGGCTTGCAATCGTGGCCAGAGTGGTCCGGTGGTTGCTCAGTGCGCTTCGCATTCAACCTCCCCGCTGCTTGCAGTGCGCCTATTTGCGTCTGGCACCATTCGTTGCCGTGGCGGCTTGAATGAATGACGCGCCACGCCACTCCCGTCGAAGCGGCGGATATTGGTGAACGCGCTTTCTACAAGGCAGTATAGTCCGTCTGCCGGCCCACTCCGGGTACATACACGCTCCGGCAATGAAGGCCGCAGCAAGTGGCTGAACTACCGCCCCCTTCCATGCCGAATCAGAAATGACAAACGGACAGCCTCCTTCCCCGCCACCCATGACCACACCAGACCAACCGGCCAAGGCAGGTGCCACTCGCGACGGCAACCGTCGTGAGCAAAAAAAGGGCACCCGTGAAACCGACTTCCCGGTTGTTGGCATCGGCTGCTCCGCAGGCGGCCTCGAAGCCCTTGAGGCGATGCTGGGCCATACGCCCGCCGACAGCGGCATGGCCTTCATCGTCGTCCAGCACCTGGACCCGGAGCACCACAGCAATCTTCCCGAGCTGTTGCAGCGGAACACCCACATGGCGGTCGTCGAGGCGGCCGAGCACATGACCATCAGGCCCAACTGTGTCTACGTCATTCCGCCCAACAAGGATCTGTCGCTGTTGCACGGAAACCTGCACCTGTTCGATCCGAGCGAAAAGCGCGGCTTGCGCCTGCCCATCGATTTCTTCCTGCGCACCCTGGCCGAGGATCGCCAGCACAAGGCCATCGGCGTGATCTTATCCGGCATGGGGTCGGATGGCATGCTCGGGCTCGGCGCGATCAAGGAGAAAGGCGGCCTTACCCTTGCGCAAGATCCGGCCACGGCCAAGGCCGGTAGCATGCCCGACCATGCCATCAAGGCCGGTATGGTCGATATCGTCGCGCCCTGCGATCAACTCAGCGCACGCATTACGGGCTATCTCCGGCATGCCGTGCGCCATGCGCCGATCGATGAAACGCCCGAAAGACGTGAGCAGAACGCTCTGGAGCGCGTCATCGTCCTGCTCCGCAACCGCAGCGGCAACGACCTTTCCCTGTACAAACCCAGCACCCTGCTCCGGCGTATCGAACGACGCATCGCGCTGCTCCAGATCGATGGCATCGCCAGCTACGTGGGCTACCTGCGTGACAACCCGCAGGAGCTCGACCTGCTCTTCCGGGAGATGCTGATCGGTGTCACCAACTTCTTCCGCGATCCCCCCGTCTGGGATTTCCTGCGTGACATCGCCATCCCGACGCTATTTAGCCGCTATCCGGACGGCCAGATCCTGCGCGCGTGGGTGCCGGCATGCTCGACGGGCGAGGAGGCCTATTCCTTGGCGATCGTTTTCAAGGAAGCCCTGGAAAACGTGAAACCCCAAGGGCATTTCACCCTGCAGATCTACGCCACCGACCTGGATATGGATGCCGTCGACAGGGCACGCAAGGCCTGCTATCCGTCCAACATCGCGGCCGACGTGACGCCCGAACGGCTGGCTCGCCATTTCGTCACTGAAGATGGCGGCTACCGGCTCAACCGGAACATCCGCGAGATGGTGATCTTCGCGCCGCAGAATGTCGTCTCCGACCCACCGTTCACGCGGCTCGACATCCTGTCCTGTCGCAACCTGCTGATCTACTTCGGCCAGGCCCTGCAGCGAAAGGTGCTGCCCCTCTTCCACTACGCCCTCAACCGTCACGGCATTCTGGTGCTGGGCAGCGCCGAAACCATTGGCGGTTTCGCCAGCCTTTTTGCGCCGCTTGACAAGAAGATGCACGTTTTCCAGCGCATCGACCAGAGCGCGCGCTCACCCTGGCTGGACTTCCCGACCCGCCCCCCGTCCAGCGCCCCCATCATGGAAAACGGTGGGCGCCCCGACTACCGGGACAGCCTCGAATACCAGACCGACCAGCTCATCCAGCAGAACTTCTCGCCGGCGGCGGTACTCGTCAATGGCGATGGCGACATCCTGTACATCAGCGGCCGCGTCGGAAAATACCTGGAACCCGCCGCCGGCAAGGTCAATATCAACATCCACGCGATGGCCCGGGAAGGCCTGCGCGACGCCCTGATCGGCGTCATCCGCAACGCCCTGCACCAGACACAGCCGATCCAACTCGATGGACTGCAGGTGGACGTGAATGGACGCATGCAGACGGTCAATGTCACCGTGCAGGGAATCGAAAAACCGGAAGCCCTGCGCGATCGCGTGCTGGTCGTATTCACCGACGTGAAATCGCCATTGGGCAATCAGCCGCGCAAACGACTGGCCTCCGAGCGGGAGAGCGCCCTGATGCTCGAACTGAATCAGCTGCGCGAGGCGCTGCGCATCAACCAGGAAGAGATGCAGGCGTCCCTCGAGGAGGCGCGGTCGGCCAACGAGGAGCTTCAGGTCACCAACGAGGAGCTCACCACCTCCAAGGAAGAGCTGCAGTCGATGAACGAGGAGCTGCAGACCATCAATGCCGAGCTGCAGTCCAAGGTGGACGACCTCACCTGGGCACGCAACGACATGACAAACCTGCTCAACAGCACGGAAATCGCCACCATATTCCTCGACAACGAGATGAAGCTGCGACGCTTTACTACCCACGCAACCCATCTCTTCAAGCTCATCCCCGGCGACGTCGGGCGCCCGTTGTCCGATATTGTCACCGACCTGGACTACCCCTCTCTCCACGATGATGCCGTGTCCGTGCTGAGCACCCTGAACTTCCGCGAGCACCAGGTCAGCACCGCGGACGGTCGCTGGTATCGGGTACGCATCATGCCTTACCGGACCCAGGACAACGTGATCGACGGCGTGGTGGTGACCTTCATCGACATCACTGACATCAAGCAGCTCGAAGCCCAACTGAGAAAACGCCAGGCACGGCACTGATCAGCGCCGGCACAGGGCCGGCGCAAGGGCAACGCGCTCTTCAGGTTCGATGCTTACTGAACGGCATCGAGACCACGCCGGCCACTCGAAACGAGCGCCCGCACCGCCTCATGAAAGGGCAGCCCATTTTCCTGGCTGATCTCCATCACCACCATGCGGCATTCCCGGCCTTCGGCATCCGACGCCGCCTCGATCCGGACCAGCACCTCGGGGCGATGGTCTGTCGCCGTCAAGGCGACCGCGCATTTGCTCCTGGTCTTGCCGCCCAGCACCTCTGCTACAAAACTGTTGAATTCGGGCAGGAAAGCCGGCTTCACAAATGCACCGAAGCGGAAGCGCCCCATCTGTGAGCGCTTGATGCCAAGCAGAATCGCCCCCGCCAGATTGATCTGCAGGATGATGCCCTGGGCGTCGAGGGTAAAATAGCCGACCGGCGCGAAATCGTAGAGATCCGCGTATTTCTCGCGCAGGGCATCGGCCTCATCATAGGCGAGCTGGAGCTCTTCGTTATGCATTTCCAGCTCGATCTGGTGCACCTGCAGTTCATGCAGCAGCCGGGCGGTGTCCCACTGGGTGCTGTCGGCGTAGGGCTGGTTCTGCTTGAGACGCACCTCTGCGCGCTGCCGCAACGTGGCAGGGTTCGGGCGGGCACGCGGCAGGGCCAGACTCTTGGTCGTCAGGCTGGACAGCCGTTCATACTCACCCTTCACCACGTGGTAGCACTCACAGACCCGGGCCTCCAATCCGGCGCGATTCGTCACCGTGATGTGCCCTCTGCGGTAATGGATCAACCCGGCGGCCTGGAGCTTGCCGGCCGCCTCGGTGATGCCTTCGCGGCGCACGCCCAGCAGACTGGAGATTGTCTCCTGCGTGACATCGAGCTCCGTACAGGAACTCTGGTCGAGACTACGGAGCAGCCAGCGGCACAGTTGCTGATCGACGGAATGGTGCCGGTTGCACAGCACACTCTGGGCAATCTCGCTCATCAACGCCTGGATGTAACACAGCGCCATACGGCGCAGACTGCCGCCCTGCTCGAGCTCCCAGGACATCACCTCGGCGCGCAGACGGAAAGCCCCGCCCGCCCGCTGGACCACGACCTTGTAGTGACTCGTGTCACCGCCCAGAATCAGGGGAATGCCGACGAAGCCGTCGCTGCCGGTCATCGCCAGTTCGACCGACGCACCATCCGCCGTGGTGGCGATCCGTGAAAAGGTGCAGGTGGTGGGGAAATAGACGAAGCCCAAGTGATCGCCGGACCTGTAAACGGTCTGTCCAGCCGATAGGCTCACGAACTCCAGATCGCTCTCCAGCCGGGCGCGCTCTTCCGGTAGAAGGGCCGCGAGAATCCTGTTCTGTCGAGAGCCTTCGCTCATCTTGCTGGCCACTCCATCCCCCTTCTTCTCAAACAATTTTTTCGTTTTTTATATTTTTCAACTCCAATCGCACTAAAGCAGCATAGATCAAAAATATCGTTTGCTATGTGCGTCAGCCCACATAGGGCTTTGGCGATTTCTCGCTGCTGCCTGGTCATGGCGAATGGAAAAGCGCCTCATGCATGCAACAGTTCCCGCAATACATAGGGCAGGATGCCGCCGTGCAGGTAGTAGTCCACCTCCACCGGCGTATCGATACGCAGCAGCAGCGCCACGCTCCGGGACGTTCCATCCAGCCGGCGAATCGTCAACGTCACCGGCTGGCGCGGAGCAATGCCACCTTCGAGGCCCGACAGATCGAAAAGCTCATCGCCGCGGATCGCCAGCGTCGCCGCGTCGTTTCCGTCCGCGAACTGCAGGGGCAGCACGCCCATGCCGACCAGATTGGAACGGTGGATACGCTCGAAGCTCTTCGCCACCACGGCCTTCACGCCGAGCAGACGAGTGCCCTTGGCGGCCCAGTCGCGGCTCGATCCGGTTCCATACTCCTCGCCGGCAAAGATCAGCGTCGGCGTGCCGGCGGCCAGGTAGTCCATCGCCGCATCGAAGATGGACTTGCGCTCGCCCCCCGGCTGAACCAGCGTCAAACCGCCCTCCATCGGTTTGCCGGTCGCATCGGCGGGCAGCATCCGGTTGCGGATGCGCACGTTGGCGAAGGTGCCGCGCATCATCACTTCATGGTGCCCGCGGCGCGAGCCATAGCTGTTGAATTCGTCGGGCGTCACCCCGTGGGCCTGCAGCCACAGGCCGGCCGGCGAGGCCGGCTTGATCGAACCGGCCGGGCTGATGTGGTCGGTGGTCACCGAGTCGCCGAAGATCGCCAGCGCACGGGCGTTGCGGATGACTGGCAGCGGCGCCGGCTGCATGTCGAAACCAGCGAAGAACGGCGGCTCGGCGATGTAGGTGGAAGCGTCCCAACCGTAGGTCTGGCCGGTGCTGGTGGCGATCCGGTTCCACAGCGGGTTGCCGGCGGCAAAGTCGGCGTAGAGCCGGCGGTAGATCGCCGGGTCGGTGGCGTGGGCCAAAGCCGCGCCCACCTCCTGCTGGCTCGGCCAGATGTCGCGCAGGAAGACCGGCATGCCGTCGCTGCCGGTACCGAGCGGCTCCGTCGCCATGTCGATGCCGACGCGGCCGGCCAGCGCGAAGGCCACCACCAGCGGCGGGCTCATCAGGAAGTTGGCCTTGATGGCCGGATGGATGCGGGCCTCGAAGTTGCGATTGCCCGACAGCACCGCTGCGCATATCAGATCGTGCCCGGCGATCAGGCCTTCCAGCTCCGGCGACAGCGGCCCGGCATTGCCAATGCAGGTGGTGCAGCCATAGGCCACCACGCGAAAACCCAGCGCCTGCAGCGGCTCCAGCAGGCCGGCCTTGCCCAGGTAGTCCGTCACCACCCGCGAGCCGGGAGCGAGGGAAGTCTTGATCTGGGACGCGACCTTCAGGCCCCGGGCCACCGCTTTCTGCGCCAACAAACCAGCGGCCAGCATCACACCCGGGTTGGAGGTATTGGTGCACGACGTGATGGCGGCGATCAATACGTCGCCGTGACCGAGGCTGGAGCCGTCGGCCAGCAGCGGGCGTGCGGTTTGTTCCCCCGCAGCCTTCCCGTAGCCGCCCTCGCCAGCCGGCCGGGCCAGCAGGGTATCGAAACGCGCTTTCAGCTCGGGCAGGACGATGCGGTCCTGCGGCCGCCCGGGGCCGGCCACGCTGGGCACCACGGTGGCGAGGTCCAGCTCCAGCTCCGCGCTGTAGTCGATCTCCCCGGTGCGCGGAATACCGAACAACTCCTGGGCCTGGTAGTAGCTGACGAAAGCCTCCACCTCCTCATCGCTGCGCCCTGTGGCGGTGAGATAGGCGGCGGTGACTTCGTCCGGCGGAAAGAAGCCCATCGTCGCGCCATACTCAGGCGCCATGTTGGCGAGGGTGGCCCGGTCCGGCAGGCTCAGGGAGGCGGTGCCATCGCCGAAGAACTCGACGAACTTGCCGACCACCCGGGCCTTGCGCAGCATTTCGGTGACCGCCAGCACAAGATCGGTGGCGGTGACGCCCTCCGGCAGGCGGCCGGCAAGGTGCACGCCAACCACGTCCGGAGTGAGGATATACACCGGTTGGCCGAGCATGCCGGCCTCCGCCTCGATGCCTCCCACGCCCCACCCGACCACGCCGAGGGCGTTGATCATGGTGGTATGGGAATCGGTGCCGACCAGGGTGTCGGGGTAATACAGGTCGCCCTGGCGGATCACGCCGCGGGCCAGATACTCCAGGTTCACCTGATGCACGATGCCGATGCCCGGCGGCACTACGCGGAAACTGTCGAAGGCCTGCATGCCCCATTTGATGAAGCGGTAGCGCTCCGCATTGCGGCGGAATTCGAGACGCATGTTGAGGTCGAGGGCATCGGCCTCGCGGAAATGGTCCACCTGCACCGAGTGATCGACGACCAGATCGACCGGCACCCTCGGCTCGATGATTCCCGGGTCCTTGCCGAAGCGCTGCGCCACACCGCGCATGGCGGCCAGATCGCACAGCAGCGGCACGCCGGTGAAGTCCTGCAGCACGATGCGGGCCACCACGAAGGGAATCTCGTCGCTGCGTTCCGCCAGCGCTTGCCAGCCGGCCAGGCGGCACACGTGGGCCTTGGTGATGCGCTTGCCGTCGAGATTGCGCAACAGCGATTCGAGCATGATGCGCAGGGAAACCGGCAGGCGGCCCAGGTGAGGAAATCCCGTGGCCTCCAGGGCTGGCAGCGAATGGAGGCGGCCCCTGCGGCCGGAGCCTAATTCGAAGTCACGAAGGGTGTCGAAAGCGCGGGCGGACATGGCGAACTCCTGGTGGCGCCACCTGGACCGTGGGCGAAAAGCGCCTGCAAGGCCCGACAGGGCGCGAAGAAAGAACGAACCGACTCCCTTTCAGACTTCCCCACCACAGCATCGTTCGGCTTCACTGGAAAGGGTAGCCTGGCTGGACTCAGGTTATCGTCAGGGTAAGCAGGATGTCCGCGTACCACGTGTAATTGAGGCCGAGCATTTCATCGTCCTTCAAGTCCCGCGGGCCAACGTCAAGCCTTCCCGAATGAATGCCCAGCAACATCCATGGCAGATCCGCCCGCCCGGCGTCCGGTCTGGCGATCCGCATGACTACCGGCGCACCACTGCTGCCCCGGTGGGTGCGGGCATCTGTCAGGAAATAGCCTTGCCCCTGGAAACGTAATCCAAAGGACGAGGCAACAATCCCGTGACGGACCACCGGAACATGGTGCAGGGTGTCGTGGAAGCCGAGGGGAAATCCGAGGATCAGTAAGGCCGTCCCGACCTCCACCAGCTCGAACTGCCCCAGCAAATGCCGTGGTGTAAAGGCTCGGTAGAGCACATTGGCAGGCAGCACGCTGCGTTCGATGGGAATCACCACCACGTCGATCTTGCCCGCCGTATCCGTCCCCTGCCGCCAGACGCTACGGCCTGCCTGGTACAGGGGAATGGAGAAGCCGGTAGATGCTGCGATGTTGGCCGGGTCGATGTGCAGCTCGATCTCGATCCGGGTCGGCGCATGACCGGTCGGCTCGTCGTACAGCACGTGACGGCTGGTCACGAGAAACAACTGGCCGTCCCGCTCGAAGAAAAAGCCGCTGGCGCTGGTCAGGCGCCGCTGCGCGGAGAACGTGGAAATGCGCGCAGCCGTGAGGAGAAGGGATTCGATCATGTCAGCGCCTGGCATTACCCCTACTTTTTGATCTCGTGGCCGATGATGCCGCCGACCGCCGCGCCGCCAATCGTTCCGGCCGTGCTGCCACCAGTCAGCACCGCGCCACCGACGGCACCGATACCGGCGCCCACCGCGGTGCTCCTGTCCCGCGCCGACATTCCGGAACAGGCGCTCAGGCCCAGCAGCAGTGTTGCAGCGACCGCGCAAAGGTTCAGTTTCTGGGTGCTTTTCATGATAGGACTCCTCAACAACTTGCAAGGCGGGATATGTCGCACTTTCAAGGAGAGCCCGGCATACCGTTCCGTCGCCGCGAGGAAACCTGAGATCCCCTTGGCTCGGATGGATTCAAGCTACAGAACGTCGTAGCGGCAGTCTGTCTGCTGACGTACACAGCTGGGACTTCAACGCATGTTCGATGGCGTACAGACGCGGCACAGCGACTGAGTAGGATCAAACGACACCCACCATTCGGACAAGGAGACATCAAATGTCCATCGGAACCATTCTGCTGATCGTATTGATCCTGCTGCTGGTCGGCGCCTTGCCGAGTTGGTCGCATAGCCGGAACTGGGGCTACTACCCCAGCGGCGGGCTTGGCCTGGTGGTGGTGATCCTGATCATCCTGCTGCTGCTGGGCCGCATCTAGGCCGGTTACGCCCCCATCTGTCGCCGCAGGTCCCGCAGGGCCGTACGCGCGCCCTCCTCGATCACCGGGTGATAAAACGGCATTTCGAGCATCTCGGTCACGGTCATCCGCTTTTGCAGCGCCCAGGCGAGCAGGTGCCCCAGATGCTCTGCCTCAGGCGCCAGCATCTCCGCCCCAAGGAAGCGGCCGCTGGCCGGATCACCATACACATTGAGCAGTCCTTTATTGCGCAGCAATATCCGCGCACGTCCTTGATCCTCAAAGCAGACGGTACCGGTCGCGAAGCTGCCAGGCTGCAATGCCCGGAATCCCCCGCCGACAACGGCAATTTGCGGATCAGTGAACACGATGTTGAGCGGCACCCGGCGCAGGCCGGGGCTGACCGGTTTGCCGAGGGCATGGCTGGCTGCGTTCTGGCCGGCAATACGCCCCTCATCGACCGCTTCGTGCAGCAGCGGCATGTAGTTGCCGGCGTCCCCCGCAATGAAGATCGGGCTCGCTCCGTCTTCGCTGATGGTCCGGGTCGTGGCCGGGTCGAACAGCGGAACGCCTTTGGCATCGAGCCTCAACGTGGTCCGCGCCAGGCCGGTATCGAGCAGGTCGGGCGCCCGCCCGGTCGCCGCCAGCAGATAATCGAAATAATCCTGCCGCATGGCCCCGTCCGGCCCCAGATGCCGGATCGCCACGCGCTCGCCATCCCGCACCGGCGGCTCCATCCGGGCTGCCGGCACGAGCATGAATTCTTCATTGAAGGCGGCAATGGCGTAGTCCCGAACGACCGGATCGGTGATCGGCCCGATACGCCCACCCCGCCCCAGCACGGCAACCCGCAGGCCCAGGCGATGCAGGGCCTGCCCCAGCTCGAGCCCGATGATTCCCGGTCCAACCACGGCCAGAGAGGCAGGCAGGTCCTCCCAACCGAACACATCGTCGTTGATGACCAGCCGATCACCGAGCGCCGCCAAGCCTTCCAGATGAGCGGCACGGGAGCCGGTGGCGATGACGATGCTCTTGGCGCAGACCCGCGTGTGGTCGTCGATTTCCAGCGTCCTGTCATCCACGAAACGGGCGTGGCCGCGCAAGCGCGACCACTCGGGCATGGAACTCACCCCGCTCAACACGAAACCGACAAAGCGATCCCTTTCACGCCGCACCCGCTCCATGACCTGGCGCCCATCGATCGACACGCGCCCTTCGACGCGGACGCCGAAGCCCGGGGCCCTGGCGATCGCATGGGCTGCATCTGCCGCGGCGATGAGAAGCTTGCTTGGCATGCAGCCGACCCGTGCGCAGGTGGTGCCATACTCGCCACCCTCGATGGTCAGCACGCTGGCTCCCGCGGCCTTCGCCGCGCGATACGCGGCCAGGCCTGCAGTGCCTGCACCGATGACGGCCACATCCACCTGGACAGTTCTCATCCCATGTACCCCAATTCAAATAGTGCAACGGCAGCGGAGCGCCCCGGAAAGACGGGGCACTCCGCTGCCGTGATCGGCTTCCGCTGCGCCTGATCAGCGCTTGATACGGGAAATCTTCGTGCCTTCGATGCTGAGGCTGGCCATCAGGCCCTGCTGATCGAAGATGAAGGCATAGGCATCGTCCTTGAGGGTCGACGTGGACAGATTCTTGGCTGCACCTTCATTCACCACCACCACGCTGGGACCGACGCCGATTTCCCAGCCCTGCGACTTGTCCAGGTAATTCACGGCCTTGTCGCTCATCAGGAAAACCACGTAGCCGTAGGATTCGGCTCCCGCCTGCCAGCCCCACGACGCCGATACGGTGTTGTAGTAGCCAGCGGTGGTGGAGCCCTTCATCAAGACGCCTTCGCCGTAGCTGCCGCCGAACACCAGGCCCGCCTTGATGACCTTCGGAAACACCAGGATCGCCCGCGCCTTCTTTGAGATGCTCTCGGCAATCGGATGGGTCTTGTACAGCAACTGCAGTGCCTGGGCGGCGTCCTTGTTCAGATCTTCCGCGGTCGCTGCGAAAGCAGGTGCTCCGAGGCCCCCCAGGGCGAACGAGGCGGCCGTCACGAGAATGAGCTTATGGAAGTTACGACGTACATTGGTCATGTTCCTGTCCCTCACGTTATTCCGTCATCGCCAAAGGACGCCGGAGATCTTATGGAAAGCGGTGCCTGGTCCGATGCAGCGATGACTGGGCACAGCGAATACCCATGTTGCACCGAGTGCCACAGAGGTTCCGTACGCTAACGAACAGAGCAAGATTCCGTTTGTCATTTGCCGTCAAAGGGCGCCCAGCACCCTAAGGCGTTCCCGCAGGGCGTCCACCTCATCCAGCAACTGCAAGGCCAACGCCGCACCGGCCAGATTGAGTCCGAGATCCCGCCTCAGCCGCAGGGCGACTGTGGCCCGGCGCAAATGGACGCCTGTAAACCGCCAACGATGCGGCTCCCGCCCCAAAGGGGCCAGGACCCCCTCATCCACGAGTTCGACGATGCTATCGGCGCGTACTGCACAGGCGCGACAGAGCTCGATCAAGGTCAGCCCGGTCTGCTCTTCGAGAATCGCCACACTGGCTTGGGGCAGCATCTTTTCGTCGTCCATTGTCAGCCTCCAGCTATTGATCGCGGGTCAAAGGATCGGAACTGCCGGGCCATTTCGCTATAGAACGCCCGGGCTGCATCACTGTCGGCGGGCGGCAGAGCGATCTGCAGCACAGCATAGAAATCCCCCGGAGTGGAACCGGGGATACCGCGCCCCTTGAGGCGCAGCTTGCGGCCAGCGACCGCATTCGGCGGAACCTTGACCTCCACCGCTCCGCTCGGGGTCGGCACTTCCACCTGCGCCCCCAATGCGGCCTCCCAGGGTGCGACACGCAAGTCGAAATAGACGTCCCGCTGCTCGACGCGATAGTGCGGATGTGGCAAGAATTCCACCTCCAGGTAAAGATCCCCGGCCGGCCCTTGCCCCACGCCAGGCATGCCCTGCCCGGCCAGACGAATGTGCTGCCCAGCGCGGATGCCACGGGGAATCGACACATTGAGGGAGTGCTTGCGAAGATGCACACGCCCTTGCTCGTCCGCTTCCGGCATCTGCAAGACAAGACTGCGAGTCGCTCCCGTATAGGCATCTTCCAGGTCGATCTGCACGCGGGCGTGGTGGTCCTGGCCACGGGCGTGAAAACCACCTCCAGTGCGATACCCGCCGTGGGCACGGCGACCGTAGAGCGACGCAAAGAAATCGCTGAAATCACTGTCTTCGCCATCTCCGGCCAGGCCATCCGAAAACTCGAAGCCCGCGCTTCCGCCCGGCGGTGGCCGAAAGTCCTGGCCGGCTTTCCAGTTGCTCCCCAATTGATCGTAGGCGGCCCGCTTCTCCAGGTCCTCCAGCACCGCATAGGCTTCTCCGAGTTCCTTGAAACGGCTTTCGGCATCGGATGCCTTGCTGACGTCGGGATGATACTTGCGCGCCAGTTGGCGATAGGCGCGCTTGATCTCGTCCTGGGTCGCATCCCGCGCCACCCCCATGATCTTGTAGTAGTCCTTGAATTCCATGCTCACTTGGCGCGCGGACGCGACAGCCTGGGCTGCACCGCCTGGAGTCTTCCGGCCCGCAGCTCCTCGACAGCCTTGGCCACCGCGCGTGCCACATTGCGCACGTCCTCCTGCATGGGCTCATCCCAGTCCAGGGTGTTGTGGCTATCGGCGTAGGGCGCGTAATAGCCGATGAAACGGTCCAGGCGCGCCAACGGGCCGGCATCGATGAAGCCCATCCAGTCGAGCCAGTCCGACAGGCCGCGGCGGGAATCCTCGATGCCAGCCACGTCTCCATGGACCACCACCCCATAGACACGCCCGGCCAGATGCTGTGGATAGTCCCAGCCCGCCATCTCCAGTGCCTTCGCCTTGTCCGCATCCTTGCCCGAAGTCGTCGTCGGGTCCGGGTTGCCGCCATCGGCGCACACCAGACGGTCGATCATCAACTTCAGGGGGCTCGGGCTCTGGTACCAATACACCGGCGTGACGATGATCACCCCGTGGGCCGCGGCCCAGCGCTCGTAGATCTCGGCCATCCAGTCGTTGGTCTGCCCGAGGGCATGGTTCGGGTAACAGCTGCACGGCCAGTGGCACAGGGGCATCGCGGTGGACACGCAGGCCTTGCAGGGGTGGATCTTGCGGCCGTATTCGGAGGTAAGCAGGCTCAGATCGAGCACATCGGTGACGATGCCTGTCTTGTCCAGCAAGTCCCGCGCGATCTGCACCAAGCGGAAACTTTTCGACATCTCGCTCGCGCAGGACCCGTCGTTGCGCGCCGATCCGCACACCAACAAGACCCGCGAAGGGCTCGCCGGGTCGGCTTGGCGCGCCTGGGCCGCCTCGATGCGCTGCCGGGTCGCCACCCATTCAGCGGACAGGGACTGGGCCGGGTCTGCGTAATCGGGCCCGGCCATCTGCTGAAAGGGCGACTTACGCCCCTCCACATAAGCCTGCCAGGCGATCTCCTCCAGCCGCGCCAGGGCTTCGTCCTCCTCCCTGAAGGCCGGATCGGCGAAGGAGGCACGGAAGCGCTCCGAAAATACTGCCCGTGGCAAGGGCCCCGGGGCCTGCCCCTCGCGAACACGGATCATGCCGGGCTCACTCCGCCCGCTCATCGACGGACGTGACATGGGATGGTTTGTGGGTGGCACGAGCCGTCTCCTCACAGGATGAAGAACACCGGGAGCCGACCGTAACAAGGCGCGAGCCCGACCGTCCGTGCGCTCGCGAACACAACACGCGGCGTGCGGAGCCTCTTTCAGCCCTTCAGACTCAAATAGACCCGATGCACCCGGCCATCATCGACCAGATGAACCCGGCCGTCGTGTTGCGCGATGCCGTCCACGAACAGGCCTTTTTCTGCGTACTCGGCGCCGGCGGCCGTCTGCGAGACGTTGATGTGGAACTCCGTTTCCCCGTAGCGGTAACGGATCGTGTAGCCGGGCCAGTCGGCAGGCAGACGCGGGGACAGACGCAGCACGGCGCCTTCCCGCTGCAGCCCGAGCAGCGATTCGACGATCAGCCGGTACAACCAACCGGCGGCGCCGGTGTGCCAGCTCCACCCACCGCGCCCGACATGAGGCACCGCCGCATAAACGTCGGCCGCGATGACGTAGGGCTCCAGCTTGTAAACCGCCACACCTTCCGCCGAGCGACTGTGGTTGACCGGATTGATCAGCCCCAGCAGCGACCAGGCGCGCTCCGCGTCGCCCAGCTCGGCAAAGGCCATTGCGGCCCAGACCGCCGCATGGGTGTATTGCCCGCCGTTCTCGCGCACACCCGGCACGTAGCCGCGGATGTAGCCCGGCGCCAGGGACGAGGTATCGAAGGGCGGGGCGAGAAGCTGGACCAGGCCATTCACGCGACTCACCAAGTAGGTATCGACGGCCTCCATCGCCATGCGCGCCCGCCCAGGATCGGCGGCGCCGGACAGCACAGCCCAGCTCTGTGCCACCGAGTCGATGCGGCATTCGGCATTGCGGCTGGAGCCCAACGGCGTGCCGTCGTCAAAGTAGGCGCGGCGATACCACTCGCCCTCCTCCCCATCCCAACCGTGCTCATCGAGCTTGGCGCGCAAACGCGCGCTTTCGCCTCGGCACTGCGCGGCGAAAGCTGCATCGCCATGAGTCTCGGCAAGTCCGGCGAAGTGGCCGAGCACTGCATACAGGAAGAAGCCCAGCCAGACGCTCTCGCCCTTGCCGTCGATCCCCACCTTGTTCATGCCGTCGTTCCAGTCGCCGGAGCCCATCAAGGGCAGGCCGTGGACGCCGAAGCGCAGGAGGGTGCGCCGAATAGCGCGCACGGCGTGCTCGTACAGGCTGGCGACCTCGGCCGAGGGGGCCGGCTGGTCATAATAGGAGTCCTCTCCCGGATTGACCGGGCGGCCTTCGAGAAACGGCACCGTCTCGTCGAGCACGCCCGCGTCGCCCGTCACCGCGACGTAGCGGCACACCGCCAGCGGCAGCCACAGGGCATCGTCGGAACAATGGGTGCGCACCCCCCGCCCCAGCGGCGGATGCCACCAGTGCTGGACGTCGCCCTCGACGAACTGGCGGCTGGCGCAAAGCAGCAGATGGGCCCGTACGCGGGCTGGTTCCGCATGGACCAGGGCCATCACGTCCTGCAGCTGATCGCGAAAACCGAAGGCGCCGCCCGACTGGTAATAGCCGCCGCGCGCCCACAGCCGGCAGGCCAATGCCTGGTAGATCAGCCAGCCATTGACCAGCACATCGACCGCGGGGTCGGGCGTTTCGATGTGCACCGCGCCGAGCGTGCGGTGCCAATAGTCATGCACCGCATCGAGAGCCCGGTGCGCTTCACCGACGCCCTGGACCCGCGCCGCCAGACGGTCGGCCTCCTCTGTGTCGCCGGCGACACCGAGACGGAAGGCGATTTCCCGCGCCTGGCCGGCGGCCAGTTCGAAGCCCGACTGGATCGCCGCGCAGGGGTCCAGCCCACCGCCGACCCGCCCCGACAGCCCGGTACGCTGCATGGCCGCGGGTTTGCGCAGGGAACCGTTGCGACCGATGAATTCGCTGCGATCGGCACTCAGGCCGACCACATCGTCCGCGTGAAAGAAGGCAATACGGCCAGGGAAGTCGATGCTGTAAGCGTTGCGGGCAGACAGCGCACCGCTGCGCGGCGCGACCTCGGTGATCACGTGCATGGCCGATTTTTCGCGCAGATCACCCAGCACCCATTCCACGTAGCCGGTGGCCGAAAGGTAGCGCCGCCGCCCAGACTCGTTGCTCAACTTCAGCAGCGAAAACTTGACCGCCGTGTCCACCGCAACAAACACCGTGAGTTCCGAGTGGATACCATCCACGTGGGTTTCAAAGACGCTGTAGCCGAAGCCGTGACGGATCGTGTAGGTCGCGTCCGCCGGCACCGGCAAGGGCGTGGGAGACCACACCCGGCCACTTTCCTCATCGCGCAGGTAAATCGCCTCGCCGCTGGGGTCGCACAGCGGGTCGTTGTGCCACGGCGTCAGGCGGAATTCGTGAGCGTTCTCGCTCCAGGTATAGGCACCGCCGCTTTCCGAGATCAGCGTCCCGAAGTGCGGATTGGCCAGTACGTTCGACCACGGGGCCGGCGTTGGAGCGGCAGCGTGCACAGTGATGACGTATTCGCGGCCATCCGGGGTGAAACCGCCGAACCCGTTGGAGAGGATCAGCTCATCGTCTGCCGGCGGCACCCGGCCCGGCGCTTCGGGACGGTAGGGGCGGATCGGCACCAGCGGCGGCATGTTGGTGAGCGCCAGCATCCGGTGATCGAGCTGCTCGGCCAACGTGCCCCGGCAATCGGAGAGGATGACGCGGGCGACGGCCTGGAACAGCAGCCGGTCCTCGACGGAAATCTGCTCCACCGGGCGGACGAATATGTTCCCCGGCCGGTCGCCCAGGCCGCCGCTGCCCGAGGCGACGAGGTCGATGATCTGCTCCTGCAGGCGTTGCCGGTAACCGGCGTGGTCCTCGTTCCAGATCACCAGGTCCACCGCCAGGCCCTTCAGACGCCAATAGGCGTGCGCCTGCACGAGCTGGCGTACCAGCTCGATGTTGGCGGCATCGCCGATCTGCAGCAGCACGATCGGCAGGTCGCCGGAGATGGTGTAGCCCCACAAACCCGACTGACCGCGGCGGTTCTTGACGAGGAGCGCGGTGTCGGCGCGCAGTGCCGGGCTGGCGTACAGCACCGCACCGGCCAGGCGGGCATAGAGCCGGGCATCGGCCTCCACCGCGTTGAGCTGCTGCAATTCGACCTCGCTATGGGTCCACGCCAGGTCGAAGACGCGGTCGGCGAGATGGCGATCCCGATACTTGCCGGCCAGGCACACGGCCGCATCGCGGCTGTCGGCCATGCCGGTGACGATGTCGACGCTGGCAGACTGCTCCGGATCGAGGAAGAAGCGCTGGCGGATGGCGACGATGGGATCGAGCACCGGCCCCGCGCTACCGGACAATGCGCCGGTTTCGCTCAGGGCCATGGGAGCCGCGGTGGTCCGCGTGCGTCCGATGAAGCGGGCGCGGTCGGTCTCCCACGATACGGCATCGGCATCGACTTCCACGCCATGCACGGCCATCCCATGCAGCATCCACGGCGTCGCCTCCTCCGGGGAGCGCGGCCGGCGCATGCACAGGATGGCTTGATGCTGCGGCAGGATCTCCGTCTGTACGAACAGCTTGCTGAAGGCCGGGTGAAGGGCATCGGCGGCCGGCGGAGCGATCACCACTTCGGCGTAGCTGGTGATCTCGACCTCCCGGCGGCGCGACGAGCGATTGGTCAGACGCACGCGGCGCAGCTCGATATCGTCCTCCGGCGAGACGACGATCTCCGTATAGGTTTCGATGTCGCCGTCGGGCTCGACAGGATCGCAGCGCCGGAACTCCACCCGCCCTTCCGAGAGGATCGCTTCGTAATCGGTCGGCCGGTGGCAGGTCGGCTGATGGGCGGTGGACCAGAACAGGCCACTGGCCACGTCGCGGATGTAGCAGAACGAGCCCTGGTCGTCGCACGCGCCGTCTTCCCGCCAGCGGGTGACCGCCAGATCGCGCCAGCGGCTGTAGCCGCTGCCGGCGTTGTTGATCATCACCTGATAACGGCCGTTGGACAGCAGCTGAACTTCGGGTGTGGGGGTGTCCGGCGTAGTGAACATCCGCACCGGCGCGGCCTGCGGCACGATCCGCGCGCGCAAGCCCGAGAGCTCGGCCGCGTGGGAGAACAGGCCCGCCGCCCGCGGAACGCGCTCCTGGAGCAGCGGCATGACCGCCTGGAACAAGCGCTCCGACTCGAAGCGACGCTGCATCGGGCGATCCAGAATGAGCCAGGCCAGGGCCAGCAGGCTCATGCCCTGGTGGTGGGCCATGAAGGCCCGCACCACCGCCCTGGCCTGCCCGCGGCGCTGGCGGGCAGGCGTGTAATCGATGGCCTCGAAGAAGCCGAACTGGCCCATGAAACCCTCGGCGGCCAGGCGCTGGAGATTGGCGCAGGCGGCCACGGGGGCGACCATCAGCGCCATCACCGAGGCGTAGGGAGCGACCACCAGATCTTCGACCAGGCCGGGCTTGAGGCCCAGCCCGGGCACGCCGAAAGCGCGGTACTGGTAGATCAGCTGGGCATCGACGGTGTTGTAGGCCGATTCGGACATGCCCCAGGGCACCCCGCGTTGCCGGCCGTATTCGATCTGGCGGGTGACCGCCGCCCGGCTGGTCTGGTCAAGCAACGTGCGTTCGTAGGTCGGCATCACCAGCTGGGGCATCAGATATTCGAACATCGACCCGCTCCACGACAGGAGCACCGGCTCGCCGCCGGCCCGGGTGAGCAGGCGCCCCAGGGCAAACCAGCTTTCCTTCGGCAAGGCCCCCTGGGCGATGCCGACGAAACTCGCCAGGCGTGCTTCCGAGGCCAGCAAGTCGTAGCAACTCGCATCCGCGCGCCGGTTCTGCACGCTGTAGCCGATGCTCAGCAGGTGCCGCGAGGCGTCGAACAGGAAGTCGTAGTCCATTTGTGCCAGCGCCACGCACTGCTGCGCCAGGGCTTCGATGACGGCCATGCGCGCAGCGGCGCGGGCGCTCCCTTCGGCGAGCGCGTGCTGGAAATCCGTAAGCCAGGTGCGCTGGGCGGCGCTCCCCGCGCCGTCGAGCCGCGCCTGCAGCGGCGAACCGAGCACACAATCGAGCGTCGCCAAGGTGCGCAGGGTCGGCAGCCCGGTATCGCCGAGCAACCAGTCCGGCACATCGTCCAGCCCAGGAGGCGGCTTTCCGAGTACGAGCCACGGGGCCAGAAACTCGATTTCGCCCCGTGCGCTCTGGAGCTCCCCGGCCAACGCCTGGGCCCAGCGGCTTGCGTCCTGCGCGGAAGGGCCCGAGTCGCCACCGGCGAGCCAGCTTGCGGTGTGTGCCACGATGCCGTCGGTTCTGTCGCTCAGTTCATCGAGAATCGCCCGTAGTAGCGGCAAGGTGCCGGGCGGCGTAGCCGCCGCCGCGTCCAGCGCGTCCCGCAACGCCGTCACCAAACCCTCCGCGGCCGGGGCGATGGTCTCGGCAAGCAGCGCGGCGGTGTCGCCAAGGCCGTCGAACATCTTGGGCGACGCGATCCGTTCATCGGCAAGGGCCAGCAGCCCCGCCCTCAGGGTCAGCAGATGCCCGGCGAGGTTGCCGCTGTCCACCGTCGACACGTACAGCGGTTGCAGGGCCTGCAGGGTCTGGGTGTCGTACCAGTTGTAGAAATGGCCCCGGTAGCGCTCCAGCCCCTCCAGCGTGCGCAGGGTATTGGCGGTCCGTTCGACGAGCGGGCCACCGGGGATGTAGCCAAAGTCGTAAGCGGCCAGATTGGCCAGCAGCGCCAGCCCGATGTTGGTCGGTGAAGTGCGGTGGGCCAGCGTGGCAACGCGATACTCCTGGTAGTTGTCGGGGGGCAACCAGTGATCGGCCGGGCCGACGAAGGTATCGAAGAACGACCAGGTGCGCCGCGCCAGCCCGCGCAAAAAGCGGGTCTGCTCGGCGGTGAGCACAGGCTTTCGGACCGCCAGCGGACGACTGATCCACCAGGCCAGCGCTGGCGACACAAACCACAGCAACAACACCGGTCCGGCCACCCACAGGGCGGCGGGTGCCGCCGCGACCAGGCCGAGCGCAATGGCCACGCTCAGCAGCGGAGCGCTCGACATCCGCCGGTAGGACGCGCTCAGGCTGTTGCGGGACCGGGTGTCCAGCACGCGCTCGATCTCGCTCGACGGACACCATTCGAGCAATCTGCGGTGGCTCGCCCCCATGCGCCACAGGGTGCGGGCGATGGCATCCAGGCTGAAGGAAGCCTCGTAGGGCAGGCAGGCAAACTCGAAGCCGAGTTGGGCGAGCCGACGGGACACGGCATTCAGCACGGCCGCCAGGTGCTGCATGAGCAGCATTTCCTCCGGCCGGCGCAGCAGGTCGACGATGGTCGCGCACAGGCTGGGCAACAGCAGGATACCGAGCAGCGACGCCGTCCACTGCAGGGATGGTTTCAGGAACAGCCAGCCCAGCACCAGCAGGAACAGCAGCGCGCCCGGAACGAGGCTGCGCCGCAGATTGTCCGCCAGTTTCCACTGGGACAGCAGCGACAGCGGATTGGCCTGGCGGTGGGCCGCGCCCCCCCTGGCGCCCTCGGAGCCGTCCTTGCAGGCGCAGGGCACCTCGGGCAGCAGCCAGGCCAGAAGCTGCCAGTCGCCGCGGATCCAGCGGTAACGGCGGCTCACGTCGACGTTGTAACTGGCCGGGTAGTCTTCGTAGAGCAAGCTGTCGCTCAACAGCCCGGCCCGGGCATAGCAGCCTTCCAGCAGGTCGTGACTGAGAATCCGGTTGTCGGGAAAACGGCCGCCCAGCGCGCGCTCGAAGGCGTCCACGTCGTAGATGCCCTTGCCGATGAAGGAGCCTTCGCCGAACAGATCCTGGTACACGTCGGAGACGACCCGCGTATAGGGGTCGACGCCCGCCTCGGCACCGTACAGTTGGGCGTAGCGCGACCGGTTCGCACCGGGGAGGCTGATACCCACGCGGGGTTGCAGGATGCCGTAACCGGCCACGACCCGCCCTTTCCGGTCGTCGTAGACCGGCCGGTTGAGCGGATGGGCCATGGCGCCGACGAACTGGCGTACCGCGTCCTGGGCCAACTGGGTGTCGGTGTCGAGGGTGATGACGTACTTCACACCGGCCAGGATCGCCGTATCGCCGACGATGGTCGCAAAGCCCTCGCCGCCGCTGCCGCGCAACAGTGCGTTGAGATCGGCCAGCTTGCCGCGCTTGCGCTCACTGCCCATCCAGCTGCGCTCCTGCGGGTTCCAGCGCCGTGGCCGGTGGAACAGGAAGAAGATGTCCTGCCCCTCCGTGGCATAGCTCGCATTGAGGGCCTCAATGCCGGCCCGCGCCTGCGCCACCAGCGCATCGTCCGCAGGGAGCGAGGCCTGCGGTGCATCGAGGAAATCGGTGAGCAAACCGAAATGCACGCTACCGTCCCGGTTGGCCAGGAAGCGGACCTCCAGCGCTTCGAGCAGGTTTGCAACGCCCGCCGGGTTGCTCAACATGGTCGGCACCACCACCAGACTGCGGCATTGCGGCGGGATACCGGTCGAGAAATCCATCCGTGGCAAGGAACGTGGCTTGACCAGCAAGGTGGCCAGCCAGTTGCTCAACGCTACGCCGAGCTGGCTGGTGACCGGTAGCGTCAGCAGCGCAAACGGCAACAGCGCCCAGACCGGCCATTCGACCGCCAGGGCTGCGTACAGCAGCGCGGCGCTGACGATCATAGTAATCAGCGCGATGGCGCCCAGGTACAGCGGCAGCGCCGCGCGGGATGCCGCCCGGCGCAGGCGCTCCGCGGCACCGGCGTGGGTCCCTGCGGCCCGCTCCAGTTCAGGCCGCCCGGCATCGATGAGGTAATAGCCGACATGGGCCGTCCTTCCCCCTGTGCTCGATGCCGCAGCCCGGGCCAGGTCCACCGCCTGCCGCGCCACCCCATGCTCGCTCAGGGAGCTCGCCTTGGCGATCTCCTCGGTAGCGTGGCGATAACGGTCGCGGGTTGCGAAGTCCATCCGGGCATAAACGCCGCCAGGATCGTCGCGCAAGGTCTTCTCGACCAGGCTCAGGCTCTCGACGAAATCCCGCCAGTCCATCGCCCCCAGTACGCGCAGGCTGCCGATGCTGTTGCTGATGGAGACCTGATCGGCGGCCTGGCGCTGGTTCTCCGCTTGCACCACACCGGCGATGGTCAGGCCGGACTGCGCCAGGCGCTGCTCGACCCAGCTCAGCGGTAGGGCCAGTGCAGGACCCCGTCCCTGCAGGCGGCGCGCCAACTCGGCGACAAAGGCGCCGGCCATCGGTGGCTCCGAGCGGACCATGTCGGCGACAACCAGGATCAGGTCCTTCCCATCGGTCTCAATGGCCTCGCTCATCCGGTCCGCCCAGCTACCGGCCAGTGTCCTCTCGCCCCAGCCGGCTGCGATCCCCGCACTGACCCGCCGTAGGTTCTCGATGACCGCCAGGCGCAGCATGATCGGAATCGCCCACAGCTCCCCCAGCTTGAGCGGCGCGACACGCTGGTAGCTGGCGACGAAGCGGCCCAGGCTCTCCGCATCCACCCGGCCATCGCCATGGGCAACGGCCTCGAGGGCGATGTCGTACACCCGTGGCCGCCCGGCCAGGACCGCGGCGCCATTCAGGTGCGGAAGTTCGCGGCTGTACCCCTCCGGCAGCAGGCGCCGGGCCATGCGGATCTGCTCTTCGATGAGATAGAAATTGTCGAGCAGCCACTCTCCGGCCGGCGCAATGCGCCGATTGTCGGCGACCGCCTCGGTGAGCAGACGACACACATCGAAGAGCGTGCGCTCATTGTCTGCCAGGCGGGCCAGCAACCTGTCAGGCACGAACGGCCCGCGGGCCAGGGTGTGGGCACCGGCAAGCGCGTTGCCGTGCAGGGCCATCTGGTCGGCGCTGAATAATTCGGCCCGCAGCGGGGGCTCGTCAACCACAGACTCGTGGTCCTCGAGCTGACGGACGAACAGCGTCTTCAGCGACCTGTAGCGCATGTTTGGTGCGCTCACGGCAAGACTGCGTGCGACAAGACCTCGAGCGCGAGGAGTGCCGCCCCAGTCATCCACCAGGACAGTAAGAGCATGTTGTCGTACAGACGGGCGGGGGACGACGGGTATCGGAGCAGGATTGTCGGCATCGGGAACCTTCCACCGTTCGCCATACAACGGCTGGCGATGGACCGGAGTGCCTGGCCTTCGACCGCGCTTGCGGCAAACAGGCATGTTCCCCGCGCTACGGCTGGGCCAACCCGCAGCCGTCGTAAAAGCGCATGCGAGCATGGCAAAACCTCCCGCGAAGCCTATCGCTACACCCCGCGTGGGTCGGTGCGCTCTCGCACATAAGGATGGCGTGCGGATGCGGGAGTCATTGCCTGTGTGTTCCAACGCACCGACCCCACCAAGACCAGGCCCCATTCTTCAACTGCGCCGCAGAACCGTATCGGGCACAAGCACCGAACGGTCTCCGGATGCATCACATCAATGCGTAGCCATAAAGGATCGACAATGAAAAACCTCAAACTCGCTACCGTCGCAACCAGCCTCTGCCTCGCCTTCAGCGCCGCCGCCATCGCCGCACCTCTGACCAAGGCCGAATACCAGGCCGCCAAAGAGGAAGCATCAAACAAGTACAAGTCCGACAAGGCCGCCTGCAAGTCCATGAGTGGCAACGCCCAAGACATCTGTATCGAAGAAGCCAAAGGCCGGGAGAACATCGCCAAGGCCGAACTCGAAGCAAAGTACGAACCGTCCGCCAAGCACAGCTATGAGGTCCGCCTGGCCAAGGCCGAGGCCGCCTACGCCGTGGCGAAGGAAAAGTGCGACGACGCAGCCGGTAATGCCAAGGACGTGTGCCGCAAGGAGGCGAAGGCTGCCTATGTGACCGCAAAGGCCGACGCCAAGGTGGCCGAGAAAACCTCCGATGCCAACTCGACCGCTTATGAAAAAACCAGCGGCGCCCGCCAGGATGCGGCGACAGAAAAACGCGATGCCGCCTACGCCGTGGCGAAGGAAAAGTGCGACGCCCTCGCGGGTGATGCCAAGGCAAGCTGTATCAGCGCGGCCAAGACGCGTTACGGACAGTAAGCACCGAGATCCCCGTCCGGGCATCCACCTGACACGGGAGGAGCAATCCAGGGTGGATAGCCAGTCTGGTGCCGTTCCCCCATTGGCGGACGGACGGGCCGCCCGACAGATACACCACAAGCTCAACAATGGAGGACGCCATGCTCTATACCATCGCCATCATACTGCTCGTCCTGTGGCTGCTCGGCCTGGTCACCTCGACCACCATGGGGGGCTTCATCCACATCCTGCTGGTGATCGCCATCGTTGTCGTCCTGCTCCAGGTGATCAGCGGACGCCGCAGCGGCTAATGCACGTCCGCTGGACTCACGGCCTGGTTCAGGCCAGGGGATGAACTGACTTACTGTAGCGCGCCCCCTGCAACACCCAGCGTCCTGCTTCGCCGAACTCCAATATCTGGCGATGGTATGGCCGGATCGAGGCGCGGTGGGCGACGCTGACAAAGGCAATTCCACTGGCGGCGAGCAACCTGTAGAGATGCTCCTCGTTGGTTGCATCCAGCGCACTGGTTGCCTCGTCGAGGATGACGTAACGGGGAGCGAGAAGCAGTACACGGGCGAAGGCGACCCGCTGCTGCTCACCCATCGACAGCACCTTCGTCCAATCCAGCTCCCCGTCCAGGCCGCCGACACGCGCAGCGAGATCCGGCAGGTTGGCCTGTGCCAGTACATCCAGCAATTCCTCGTCCGACACGGGCCGATCCTGCCGCGGGTATAGCAACTGGTTGCGCAGGCTGCCCAGCAACATATAGGGACGCTGGGGCAGGAACAGCATGTCCCCGGCAGCCGGACGGGCTATGCGCCCCGCGCCGGCACGCCACAACCCCGCAATGGCGCGGAGCAAGCTGCTCTTTCCGCAACCGCTGCTGCCGACGATCATCAGGCTCCCGCCTGGCTCGACTGACAGGGAAAGATCGACGATCAGCTGCCTTTCCCTGTTCGGTGTCCATAGGGTCAGGCGGTCGATCACCACCCGGGAATCCTCGACGATGGCAATCCCCTTCTCCATGGGCACCTCGGCCCGTCCATCCATCACGCCGGCAAAGCTGTCCAGGCGCTCGATTCCCGCCGCAAATTTGCTGAAGCTCTCGAAGTTGTCGACGATCACGGTGAGAGCAGCCAGGATCGCCGCGAAGGCGCCCGCAGCCTGGATCGCGCGCCCGACCTCCAGCTCGCCGGAAATGACCCGGTCGGCAATGATCGCGCTGGGCAGGATGATGGTCATGAAGCTGTAGGCGTACTGGAAGATGTTCAGGTTGAGCTGCACCCGGATGAGCCTGCTGAAATTGCTGAACACCTCGCCGAAATTCCGCTCGACCTGCTGGGCCTCCAGTTTCTCGCCGGCGTAGAAGGCAATGGCTTCCGCGTTCTCACGGATGCGCACGAGGCTGAAGCGGAAATCCGCCTCCCGTTTGAGCTGGTAGAAGTTGAGCCCGATCAGCACCTGGCCGAACAGCACGACGGTGATGAACGTCCCGATGAAAGCGTAGATCACCAGGAAGAGAACCAGGCCCCGGGAGATGGACCACAGCACGCCGGCGAAGGCCGCGAGCTGCAATACGGCGCCAGCCAGCACCAGCAGGAACTGGAGTGACTTCTGGGTGAAGGTGTTGATGTCTTCGGCAATCCGCTGATCGGGATTGTCGATCCCCGAGCTGGCATCGAGCCGGAAATAGACACCGTTTCCCAGGTAGGAAGCGAGGTAGGCCCGGGTCAGCCAGCGCCGCCAACGAAGACCCAGGGTGTCCCGCACGTAATAGTAGAAGGCATAAACCGGGACGCCCAACAACAGCACCCCGAAACACCGCTCGATGGATGCCCAGAACCGCGCCCCATCCTTCGCCGCCAGTGCGGAGGTGAACTCGCCGGTCTGCCCGTTGAGCATTACCGCGAACAGAGCCTGACCCAGCAGGAGCAGCACCAGCAGGGCCAGCAGCGCCCAGGCGCGCATTTTCTCTTCACTGAACCAGTAGGGGGCCGCAATCGCCCGGAAGCTTGCCAGGAGCGCCCGGTCAAGGAGAATCGTCCGCTTTAGCAAGGCACCTCCCCACGCCCGACCAAGCCCCTGCGCCATGTACTTCGATCACCGGCCTGTCGCCACAAACGACATCCGCACGGGCTGCCCGGTCGCATCGACCTGGAGACGCTGGCGCTGCCATACACCGTCGATACGGGCGGACACCCGGTAGTCTCCTGGTGGTAGCTTGAGATAAAGCAGCGGCCCTTCGCTGACGGCGGTATAGCTGCGCCGCCCACCCGTCCCCTCCACGGTGAAGGGAATATTCGCCAGATAGTGACCACTGCGGTCGCTGAACACCACCCACACATTGTAGGCCGCAGCCGACTTGCGCATCTCGTCGCGATCCGCCTCTCCCACCCCGCCACTCATCCATCCGACGCTCTCCGACGGGGCGCTGACCACGGCGCTGCGGATAAGCGGCGGACTCCCTTCGCCAGCCTGCACCCGGGCGCCGCAGATCAAGGACAGCAAACCGACCAGCCCGGCCGGTACGGGCCGCCGGAGCCCTACCCGGCACAAGCGAAACCAGAACCCCGATAGCTTGATTTTCATCGTTCGCTCCTGAAGGTGTCGGGTATGGATGGTTTGACTTGCTGGATGCATTCACCCGATGGCGCAAGCCTAAGCCTGGCCTCGGAGAGGCTCTGTCTGGCGCCGAACATAGGCGCGTCGTCGCTGCACCGTGTACGCCAGCGTACCGACCCGCGATTGCTTCCCACCCATGCTGCGTCAGTGTGATCCCCCGCGGAAACGAGCCTCACCCTCTGCGATCAGGCCGATCACCCGATTAACTCCATGAAGGGAACAGACCATGAAGACGCTTTGCAGGCCAAAGTGCTACCCCGGCACGGGGCGAACAGCTCTGCCGGTCCTGATCCTCGGCGCATCGATGCTGCTGGCCGGCTGCGCGAGCACCCCGGCACCAACCGAGCAACTGGCCGTTTCGACGGCGGCGGTCAGCCGGGCCGACAACGCTGGCGCTGCTGCGCTGGCCCCCGCCGAGATGCAGATGGCGCGGGAAAAACTCAACCAGGCCCACGCGGCAATGACGCGGGAAGACTTCGATAGGGCACGCAACCTGGCCCAGGAGGCCCAGGTGGACGCCCAGCTGGCCGAAGCCAAGTCCCGCTCCGGTAAGGCCCGTAAAGCCGCCGAGGAATTGCAGGAAGGGGTTCGCGTGCTGCGCGAAGAACTCGACCGCAAGAACCAGTGATTACCCGGACAAAAGGAACGACCATGACCGAACACCGGATCTTCGTAATGACCCTCATCGCGCTGGGCACCCTGGCCAGCTGCTCATCGCCGCCACCGAGAAACGCCCTGTTGGAACAAGTCCGTGGCGACTACCAGATGGCCCAGGGCACCCCCGAGGTGAGCGAGCTCGCCAGCGGCGAGCTGAAGCAAGCCAGCGACGCCTTGAATCTGGCCAACGAGGCCGCCGCACGGGGCGAAAATTCTGCCGAGGTGGATCACCTAGCCTACCTGGCCAAGCAGCGGATTGCCATCGCCCGAGAGGCCGGCAGCCAGAAGGCTGCCGAGCGGACGGTGAACAACGCCGAGGGCGCCCGCGACAAGGTACGCCTGAGCGCCCGCACCACCGAGGCCGACATGGCGCACCGCAGCGCCGACGATGCCCGCATGGATACCCGCGACGCCCAGGCCCGGAACCTTCAGCTCGAAAGCCAGCTCCAGGCCCTCAACGCCAAGCAAACGCCCCGCGGCATCGTGATCACCATCGGTGATGTGCTGTTTGACACCGACCGTGCCGAGCTCAAGGCCGGCGGCATGCGCAATATGGAAAAACTCGTCGCCTTTCTCAAAGACAATCCACAACGCAAGGCGATGATAGAAGGGTTCACCGACAGCTCCGGCAACGACAGCCATAATCAGGCGCTGTCGGAGCGGCGCGCGGATTCCGTCATGAACGCGCTGGTGAGCATGGGGATCGGCAGTGAGCGCCTCAGCACCCGGGGCTATGGCAAGGGCTACCCGGTGGCAGGCAATGACAGCGCCAGCGGTCGCCAGATGAACCGGCGCGTCGAGATCATCCTGTCGGATGAAAGCGGCAATATTTCTTCCCGTTGATCGAGCCGTGGCCTCCCGCTTTGCCCGCCGACGCCGGGCAGCGGGGCCCAGATCTTAAGCAACCGGCGGACTCAACGGGTGCTTTCCATTCGCCAACAAAGCCCCGAAATCCACGGCACCCAGGGGATGGCTGAACTGGAAACCCTGCCCTTCGTGGCAATGCTGGGCGCGCAGAAAGGCCAGCTGTTCAAGGGTTTCCACCCCTTCGGCGACGACCCGCTGCTTGAGGTTACGCCCCATGCCGATCATCGCGCTGACAATGGTGGCGTCGTCCGCGTTGGTGGCGACATCTCGGATGAAGGACTGGTCGATCTTGAGGGTGTCGATGGGGAAACGCTTCAGGTAACTGAGGCTTGAATAGCCGGTCCCGAAATCGTCGATGGCCAGGTGCATGCCCATGGCCTTGAGAGCAATGAGGACCACTGCCGACGCTTCGGCGTCATGCATCAGAATGCTCTCCGTCAGCTCCAGTTCGAGCAGCTGCGGCGCCAGGCCGGTGTCTGCAAGGATCAGGGCCACGCCCTCCAGAAAACCCTTGTGACGGAACTCCATCGCCGAGATGTTCACCGAAATCGGAACGGTCCTCAAACCGGCGTCCTGCCAGACCCTCAGTTGCCGGCACGCCTCCCGCATGACCCAGCGCCCGATCGGCACGATCAAGCCCGACTCCTCCGCGATGGGCACGAACTGTGCCGGCTGGACGAGGCCCTGCTTCGGGTCCTGCCAGCGGATCAAGGCTTCGGCACCGGTCAGCCCCCCCGACATCAGGTCGATCTGCGGCTGGTAATGGAGCACGAACTCATCCTGCCGCAATGCACGGCGTAGGCTGCTTTCGATGAACTGACGCTGCACGGCGCGGGTGTTCATGTCTCCGCGGAACAGCTGCCAGTTGTTCCGGCCGCTGGCCTTGGCGTGGTACATGGCCGTGTCGGCGTTCTGCATCACGCTTTCCGGATTGTCGCCATCATCGGGAAAGACACTGATGCCGATGCTCAAGGTCACGTGGAGTTCATGCCCGTCGATCAGCTGCGGCTGGGAAAAAACCTGGAGCAGCTTGTCGGCAACCCGGGTGGCGTCCTGGAGGTGCTCAATCTCCGACAGCAGGATGACGAACTCGTCGCCCCCTTGCCGACAAACCGTATCGGTGATGCGCACGCAGGTCATCAGGCGCTCCGCCACCGATTTCAGCAGCTGATCACCGACCGCGTGCCCAAGGGAATCGTTGATGTGCTTGAAGTAATCCAGGTCCAGAAACAGCAGCCCCACCTGCTTGTGCCGGCGCCGGGCCAGCCCGATGGCCTGGGCCAGGCGCTCCGTCAGCAGGGCCCGGTTGGGCAGGCCGGTCAGAAAATCGTGGTGAGCCAGATGGAACATCTTGATCGCCATGGCGCGAGATTCGCTGACGTCGTGAAAGACGAGTACGGCGCCCACCACCTGGCCGTCCCGGTTGTGGATGGGTGCCGCCGAATCCTCGATGGACGCCTCCGCACCATCCCGCCGCACCAGCATGCAGTCCGCCGCCAGCCCGACCGTGCGATCCTCGTGCATGGCCAGGTGGGCCGGGTTGGCCGCTATTTCTCCGCTGCTGCCGTCGACGATGTGGAACACTTCGGCCAGCGGTCTCCCGATGGCCTCCTCCCGCGACCACCCGGTCATCCTCTCCGCCACCAGGTTCATGTAGGTGACGTTGCCCGGGATGTCGGTCGTGAGCACCGCGTCACCGATGGAATTGAGAGTCACCTGGGCCCGCTCCTTCTCGGCAAACAACGCTTCCTCCGCCACCCTCAGCACGCTGTCGGCAGACTTGCGATCCGCGATGTCCTCCACCGTCAGCACATGTCCAAACGGCGGCCCCACGCCATGCCTGGCCGCGTTCAGACGTATCCACGCCAGGCTGCCGTCGGCACACAGCAGGCGAGCCTCCACCCGGAAAGGCTGGTGCTCTTCGGCAGCCGCCCGCCATTCAGCCAGAACGCGCGTCTGATCCTCCGGACAGATGAAGCTGCGCCAATCGCGGCCCAGCAACTGCGCCTCCCCGAAGATCCGTCGACAGGCGGGATTGGCATGGACACACAACCCTTCGGCATCGGTGACCAGAACACCCAACGGGATGGCCTCGACGATGCCCCCTAAATCGCCCCCCGAAGCGACGGCTGGCTGCGTGGTCATGGCGACGGCAACAGCAGGATCAGGACGGGCTTTTCGGCGTGGCATCCTTGTTGAGCTCCTCAAAGCGCTTGATCTGCGCCTCGGCCTCATCCTTCGTGACGCCGTAGGTCTCCTGGACCTTGCCCACCAGCTCGTCGCGCTTGCCGGAGATCACATCCAAATGGTCGTCGGTGAGCTTGCCCCACTGCGCCTTGACCTTACCCTTGAACTGCTTCCAATTGCCCTCAACGATATCCCAGTTCATTTTCGACTCCTCATGTTCATAAAACGGACGGCAGGATTGCCGACCGAAGCCGCAGATCAGCGGCGACTGAGCAGAAAACCGATCAGGAAGCCGGCGACGGCCGCGCCGCCCAATACCTGCCAGGGATTCTCCTTGACGTAACTCTGGGTAGCATCGACAGCACGGTGAGCGTGGTTTGAAAGTCGGTCCCGGGTGCCGTCATAGCAGGCTTGAGCCTTGTCGAGCACATCACGGATGCTGGAGTCGGTACCCGGAGTTGCGGTGGTTTCAGTAGTCATCATGTCTCCTCATAGGGATGGAACGATGGAACGCATGGGCGAACGGCGGAGCGACACCCATGACGACACCTCGGCAAATCGTCCTACCGCAGCATCAGCGTGTCGGTACGCAAACGTACAAAGTTGGAATGAATGTGATTTCGAGCAAGCGCGCCGGGGGCTCCATGTGCGCTAACGAACGGATGGTATCCATGGGCTGCGGTCACAATGAGCCGTTGCCGAATGGAGGAGCCACGCCATGCTGATCATCTTCAAATCCGCCGCCTGCAGCGATCTCATCACCTTCGAGAAGGACGCGCGGCAGATGCTCGACGTACTCGGCAAGGACAGTAACGACGGGCAGGGCATCGTGACCGTGGAACAGCTGCCCGCCGCAATCAGGCAACTGCGTCAGGCCATTGACGAAGACGTAACTGTCTGCGCAGCAAAAGGCAGCAAGATGCCGCTATCGACAGCCGACGAAGGTAGTGACGAGGGCGGCGATGCCGTCAGCTTCCACCAGCATGCCGCACCTCTGCTTGAATTACTGGAACGCTCGTTGAAGGACCAAGTTCCAGTCACGTGGGGCGTGTAGCAGGGCGAAGTAGCCTTCATAGACCGTGGCTTCGGCCGAGATTCTGCACAACCTACAGGCGCTCACACCTCTTCAGACTGCAGTGCTGCGCGGCTTGCCGAGTGAGCGGGACCGTCATCCCGCCGCGCAGCCGTCACCGTATCCAGCGCCATTTCGATCGTCATCAATATAAGAATCGCAACTTGATCGAGCGCTTTTTCTGCCGTATCAAACAATTTCGCCGCGTCGCCACGCGTTACGACAAACTCGCCGAACGCTTCGCCTCTTTCTCGTTATTTGGCTCATCCTTGGACCAAATTCGGCCTACGCTTGGCATACAACCTCCCCCTCCCTGCGAAAAGGCTTTTCGCCCTCCAATTCCGTGGCCAAGGGTTCTGCAGGAACGGCCTCAGCCTGTGATATTGCAGGCCAATACATCGATTACGAAGGCAAAGAGCAAACTGGTCAAGCCCTCGCCTACAAACTGCCGACGCCCCGCCGACAGGGCCAGCCGCGCCATCCCAACAATGCCTTCCCACTGAAAGTCACACATCTTTGATAATT
Source organism: Zoogloea sp. JDB1 (assembly GCF_056724025.1). Taxonomy (NCBI): domain Bacteria; kingdom Pseudomonadati; phylum Pseudomonadota; class Betaproteobacteria; order Rhodocyclales; family Zoogloeaceae; genus Zoogloea; species Zoogloea sp. JDB1. Next base: position 1,143,095 of record NZ_CM161496.1, on the reverse strand, counting down.
AAATTTATCAATGAATAAACACAATCAAATCAGTCACCAACAAACTGACGTTACTCTTTCCCCTGTCTCCTCCACCCTCCTCCTTTGGTGTGGAATTAAGCCCAGGCCCCAAGGCGCCTGGGTTTTTTTGCTTTTGACTCATTGAGTACGGGTTATCCCGTACGAAAAACAAGATTTATGTTAGAGTCCCGCGCGATACGGAGGAGCGCAGGACGAGCATCAGGACAACAACAGACAAGGTGCCTTCCTGCGGCTGGAGTGAGAGATGGGACTGCTCAGAGTGCTGGGCAGTCCCTTTTTGTTGCCCTGCGGCCGATCTGGCTCAAGCCCGGATGAGCAATGCTGCGGTCGTGCAGACCTTGCTCAAGCTCAACTCGGCGCTAGAAACGATAATGCCAAGCCATTGAACTTGCTTGCGTGTTCCCACTGCGCCCAATGACCACAGCCGTTGAAGATGTGCATTTCGGCTTTCTGGATCCCCGCCATCAAGCGCAGACCAAGGTCCAAGGGGACGAACCGATCCTCCCTGCCCCAGACGATCAATGTTGGCGCGATGATTTCATTAAGCCGGCCCCCCTGATCCGGAAACTGTCTCGGATTGGCCTGGAGACTGGCCACGAAGTTGCTGAGATGCACCCGGTTCCCGAGCATGTTGGCCAGGCGTGAGCGGAGGAGTTCTTCAGTCAAACTGCCTGGGTCATAGACGAAGATGTCCATCATCCGCTTCAGGTTGTCGATCGTCGGTTCCCGATAAAGCGCATTCAGGCAACGGATACCTTCCGTAGGCATGGGGACGAGCAGACTGGCACCTCCGGTTCCGCCCCCCATCAAAATCAGTTTATTGACCCGTTGCGGAAATGCGAGGGCGAAGGCCACCGCACTGTGTGCCCCCATCGAGTTTCCGATCAAATGCGCGGACGCAATCTGCAGACCGTCCAACAGCGCACACAGGGTATCCGCATTGAGTTGAGAGCGAGAGCCAGTCGAAACAATCGGATCGCTTTTTCCCCAGCCTAGACAATCCATCAGAACGACCCGATAACCCGCACGGGAGACAGCTTCTATATTCCGGTGGAAATTGGCCCAACCAGTTGCTCCCGGGCCCGAGCCGTGAAGCATCACCACCACCGGCCCGTCGCCGCCTGTGTCATTGAAATGCACCCGGTACGGATCCCCATTGAGACTGATCTGCATGAAGCGGCTCGTTTGCTCATCAGTCAGGGCCGGGATGGATTGAATCATGTGAATGCCTCCTCGATGTGATCACACAATGGAGTCTAAGCCCTTGATACTTCATGGATCATATCCGGGGAGCGAAGCGCCTATCCCGGTAGCGCAGGGTTCTACGAGATAGAACCGGACGCATCATTTCTGGCATTCGATGCGGACTTCAAGCCACAAGCAAATCCACAGCAGACAACTCATTCTCATTCATGCGTTGGGAGGATAAGCCGGGCATTACGTGGAGTGCGCAACAAGGAATACCCCAATAACTTCATGTCCGCCCTCACCGAGATCCCGCTCGATCCCGGCCACCAGGAAATAAAAGGAGACAATCAGTGCGAATGATGAAAGCCGCTCGTCTGCATGAAATTGGCGGAAAATTCCAAATCGACGAAGTCCCTGTGCCGATGCCAGGACAGCACGATGTTCTGATTAAAGTTGCATCATGCGGAATCATCCCCAACCTTCGGAACGTGGTCACCCATTTTCCGACCTGGTACCCCTTCCTGCCACTGCCAGCACTGCCGGCGATATTCGGCCTGGATGCGGCTGGAACTGTGGCTGCCGTTGGCGAAGGAGTTGGTTCCTTCAAGCCTGGTGACCGGGTGTACGTCAATCCCGGGGTTGGCTGTGGGGAATGCCGCCACTGCAAGCAGGGCGAGCCCACGCGCTGTGAGAGCTACACGTTCATGGGTTACTTCGGATTTGGGAAAGACTCCCAATCCGTTTTCAGGAAGTACCCCTATGCGGGATATGGCGAATACACCGTGGCGCCCGCGGCCAATCTGGTCCGCCTTCCGGAAACCATGCGGATCGAGCACGGGGCACGCCTTGGCTACCTGGGGACAGCCTACTCAGCCATTCGCAAGGCGGACCTGCGTCCGGGACAGGACATTCTCATTCTCGGTGCAACGGGAACGCTCGGCGTCGGAGCAGCGCTGTTGTCATTGGCCTTCGGTGCCGGCCGCGTCATTGTCGCGGGCCGGGATCCCGCCGCACTCAAACGCCTGGTGCAATTGGATCCACTGCGGGTGATCCCGATCTGCTGGAGCGATGGACCTATTCATGAGCAGGTGCGCACACGGATCAAGGACGGGGTCGACGTCATGCTCGACGCACTCGGCGCGAAAGCCTCGGTGGATCTCTCGATCGATGCAATGCAGGCCGTCACCCGTGGGGGACGCATCGTGCAGATTGGCGGCGTGGCCGGGCCGATTCCCATTGACCCCCATCCTTTCATGTGCGCGCAGTTGCAGTACATCGGTTCCCTCTGGTTCACGCCCGCCGAAGGCGACGAGATGGCCGCCATGATTGCCGCGGGGACCGTGGATCTGGGCATCCTCGAGCCCAGGCCTTACAGCCTCGAAAAGATCAACGAGGCCCTGGAAGACATCGAGCGGCACGGCAACGGCTTCACGAATTTCCACATTGCCTATTAGTCCAATGCCATGACCCTTACTCGTATCGTCACCGGACACGATCCGTCCGGGCAGGCCGATCTCCAGATCATCGGCACGCCACACAACTCAGGCCCTTTCGAGCACACACCAGGCTTCTCGGCTGCGTGCATATGGCACACGTCACCAGCCCCGGTAATCGAGCCGACACCACGGGATGAAACCTCAGTATTGCGCTCAGTCCTGCCGGAATGCGGTGGCACAAGTGCCTTGATGGTCACTTTCCCACCCGACGATCAGGTCATGGGCCCGGACTTCAATCCCCAAAAAGCCGCGAAGGAGTTTGGCGAACGATTGCCAGGTCTTGCCGAGAGTTTTGAACCCGACGGTTCGGGATACCACGCGACCACTACGATCGATTACGGCGTGGTCATCGAGGGCGAAATCGTGCTCGACCTCGGTAATGGGCGAGAGAGGTCGCTCCGGCAAGGAGATGTAGTGGTTCAGGTCGGCACCCGCCACGCATGGAGAAATCGCAGCACTCGCCCCGCGCGCATGTTCTTCGTGCTGATCGGGGCAAAACGCCCCGGCAAGGAACAGCCATGAAAACAATGCTTCAGTGCATGTCGCACACGCCCCTGAAAGGCTATCTGGATCCTGCGACTGACATCGTGACGGAGGTAGCCAACTGCATCAGCACCGTACGTAAGGAGATTGAGGCATTCAATCCGGAGATCATCTATCTGTTTGCGCCAGACCACTTCAATGGCTTCTTTCTTGATCTGATGCCACAGTTTTGTATCGGCATGGAGGCAAGCTCGGTTGGCGACTATGCAACGCCGGTTGGCGCGCTGCACGTTCCCCAAGCACTGGCGGAAGCCTGCGCCGAAAGCGTGATCGAATCCGGGATCGATCTGGCCTTCTCATATCGGATGCAGGTCGACCACGGATTCACGCAAAGCCTGATCGAATTGACCGGAGGGCTCAATCGCTACCCGGTGATTCCCATCATGCTGAATGCAGTTGCTCCGCCACTGGCAACATTCCGCCGGGTGCGCCAATTGGGCATCGCGATCGGGAATTTCGCTCGCAGCCAGAACCACCGCACGCTTTTTCTGGCATCGGGAGGCTTGTCCCACAATCCACCGATCCCCAGGATCGCGACGGCAACGGCCCCTGAAGTCATTGAACGCCTCATTGCAGGACGGAACCCAACCCCTGCCGCACGGGCCGCCCGACAGCAACGCACGATCGATGCGGCACGCAGCTTCTCTGCCGGTGGCAGCGACTTGCACCCGCTGAATCCAGAGTGGGATCAGACATTCATGGGACGACTTTGCCAACAGGACTGGCCAGCCATCGATGCATATGGCAATGCCCAGATCACAGCGGAAGCAGGGGCCTCGGCACATGAAGTACGTGCCTGGGTTGCCGCAGCGGCGGCAATTGATTCTGCTTCAAATGGCAATTGGTCTGGACAGCAGAACTATTACCGCGCCATTCCAGAATGGGTTGCAGGTTTTGGTTCCCTTTCTGGCCAAGAGCTTGCCCAATAAGCGGATACCGGAAAATTTGACGCCCCCCAAAAAAAGGACGCCGGCCATCCTTCTGCAAAGATGGCTGGCATCTCTTTTGAATCCTCGAAGGACGCCAAAGCTACTCAGAAGATCCAATTAACATTATTCCAAAAGCAAAATCACTGCTTGAATTAAACATCTCTTCCCAAGCCTGAAAAAATCCCCTGCGTCCAGTGGACAGTTCCTGCACTAGCCGGATAGTCGCCCCCCTCTCCCGATCCTTAGATTGACGCCATGTTCTGGTGGCCCGAATTCACGGGTTTCCTTCACCTAACTGGATATCACGACCTATGGATCGCATTTCCTCTGCCGTCGAGCCAGAGCTCGCAAGCGCTGAAATTCCACGCAATCGCCTACGACGCAAGATTGTGAAAGTCACGGTTTCAGGCGTGCCGTGGCTGATCATCAGCGGCCTGCTGTGGGCAGGACTGTTCATCAAGCCCCAACCCGTAGGCGGCACCGTACAACCGCCCGTTCTGGAGCGCCGTGACCATTTCTACGGAATATCCCCCGCCCCTGGTAAAGGCATCTGGGTCGCCGGCTCCGGCGGCAAGATCGTGGCGATCGATGATCAGGGGCATGCCAAGTCTCTGATCCCGGCCACCGACCAGACGCTGCAGGACATCGCAGTCTGGGATGAAACCCATGGCGTCGCCGTAGGCAATGAAGGGGTTGTGCTCATTACTTCCGATGGCGGCGCGCACTGGAGAAAAGTCAATGACGTCCCCCATTCAGCAGTGGCCAACAAACTCACCCGAGTACGTGTAGCCGCCGGCGGCAAGGCCGTGGCCACCGGCGAAATGGGTGCTCTTCTCTATACCGCGGATTTCGGAGCGACCTGGACCCGCCTGCGCAACGAGGAAGACGTGGCCTGGAACGACGCCACCTTGCTACCGAACGGCAGCCTCGTGGTGGCTGGCGAGTTCGGCCGGATTCTCGTCAGTCCGGATGGCGGTAGTACCTGGCAGACCCCGGAAGTCCCGGTGCAGAGCTCCCTGATGGCCGTCGCCTTCCGCAGCCCCACAGACGGCGTCGCTGTCGGCCTCGAAGGCGTGGTGCTCACCACCCACGACGGTGGCCGGACGTGGCGCCAGGAAAAGCTGGACAGCCACGCCCACCTGTTCGACGTGGCCTGGGATGACGCCAACCAACGCTGGCTGGGCGTCGGCGCCCTGGGCACCTGGATAAAGGCCGACCCCGGCGCCGGCGACTGGCAAAGCGGCCAACTGGATGAGCGGGACCTGGCCTGGCACACCCGCATCCTGCCCATGGGCAAGGAAGTCTGGCTGACGGGCGCCAACGTCGGCCGCTGGGACGGCACCCGCTGGCACGCGCTAGGCCGCTAAAACGGGCCATTCCCGCTCATTCGCACTCTCCTTCCCACGATTCATCACTGTTCGGGATCCAAAATCATGATCGAAAAAATCGCCGCATTCTGCATGCGCCGGCGAGCCTTGATTGCAGGCGTCATTGCCTGCCTGACCCTTGTGCTCAGCTGGTTTGCCCTGCGTATCGAAGTGCGCACCGTGTTCGAGGACATGCTTCCGTCCCGTCACGAATACGTAAAGACTCACCAGAAGTTCAAGGACACCTTTGGCGGCTCGAACATGGTCACGATCATGCTCGAGGTGGACAAGGGCGACATCTTCGACATGGAAGTACTGGAGAAGGTCCGCGCGCTGACCCTCGGCCTGCGCGAAGTCTCGGCGGTCAATCCCTTCCAGATCACCTCCCTTGCATCGAAGAAGCTCAAGGAAGTGCGGGCGTCGACGGACGGCATCGAAACCCGCCCGCTGATGTGGCCCAACCTGCCGGCCAACACGGAAGAAATGACCAGCCTGCGGCAGGCGGTCCTGCGTAACCCGCTGGTGTATGGCCCCTATGTGTCCAAAGACCTGCAGGCCACGCTGATCACGGTGGACTTCATCGATCGGGAGGTGAACTACTCCAAGGTCTTCGAGGAAATTGGCGCCTTGGTGAAGAAGGTCGAAAACGATCGGGTTCATGTGCGCGTGGTGGGGGCGCCCATCCTGTACGGCTGGGTCGAGCATTACCTACCGGAGACCCTCGAGCTGGTCGCCATTGCGCTCGCACTGACCCTGACCATGCTGTTCCTGCTGCTGCGCACCTGGCGTGGCGTTTTCCTGCCCTTGCTGGCCGGCGCGGTCAGCGCCATCTGGGCACTGGGCATCTGCAACCTGCTGGGCATCCACTTCGAACCCCTGGTCATCGTGGTGGCGATGCTGATCACCTCGCGGGCGGTGTCCCACTCGGTTCAGATCGTCAATCGCTTCGATGACGAACTGGAGCACATCGCCGACGGCAGCGAAACCTCCCGTCAGGCGGCCTATGTCGCGCTGGTCAACCTCTTCCGACCGGGCATGGTCGGCGTAATTGCCGACGCGGCCTGCATGGCCGTGGTCGCGCTGAGCCCGATTCCGATGCTGCAGAAACTCACCCTGTTGTCCGTGGTGTGGGTGATGACCCTGACCATCAGCGCGGTGATCCTGACTCCTGTGCTGCTGTCCTGGATCCGCAAGCCCCAAGGCACAGCCCACGGCCTGGATCTGGCGCCACTGCTGCGCAAGGTGCTGGATTTCGGTCTGTGGATGGCGCTTTCCCGCTTCCGCTACGTGGTCATCGCCTGCAGCCTGCTGGTACTGCTCGGGTCCGGCTTCTACGCCTTCAAACTCAAGGTCGGCGACGCCAACCCGGGCTCGCCCATCCTGTGGCCGGACGCCGTTTACAACCAGGACTCCACCGCCATCAACAACCGCTTCGACGGGGTGGACCGCATGTTCGTGGTCGTGGGCCAGGATGGCAAGGATGGGCTCGTCAAGAGCAATGAAGTCCTGCAGGCCATGAACCGCTTCCAGCGCTTCATGGAGGTGCAACCCGAAATCGGTGGCTCGATTTCCATCGCCGACGTGGTCCCCGTGCTCAACCGTACCCTGCGGGAGGGCAACCCCCGCTACGAGGAACTGGGCGCCACCGCAACCATCAATGGCAGCCTGATGGCGATTCTGGAGTCGGTTTCCGAACCGGGCGACATGGACCGCTTCGTGGACGGCCCCGCAGCCAACGGCTCCGTCACCCTGATGTTCCGCGACCGCCAGGGCGAAACGATCCGCACGGCGATGGCCCGCATCAAGGAGTTCGTGGCCAAGAACCCGCTTCAAACCGGCGAATGGCAACTTGCCGGCGGCCTGATCGGCATTACGGCAGCAATGAACGAAGTGATCCTCGCCAGCCAGATAGAAGGCGTCGCGCTGGCCCTGCTTGTCTTGATGATCATCTGCACCGTCGTCTATCGCTCGACCGTGGCCGGGATGCTTTTCATGCTGCCGGTGATCATCTCCAACACCCTGACCTTCGCCTTCATGGCCTGGAAGGGTATCGGGATGAGCATCAACACGGTGCCGGTAGCCGCCCTCGGCATCGGTCTTGGCGTGGATTACGCGTTCTACATTGCAGATCGCATCAAGGAAGAAATCGCGATCGGCAGCTCCCCGGAAAACGCCATCCGCACCGCCCTCCACTCAGCCGGCATGGGCGTGCTGGTGACCGCCAGCGTGCTGATCCTCAGCACCCTGCTGTGGTGGGCTTCTTCCCTGCGATTCCAGGCCGAAATGGGCCTTCTGATGGCGATCTGGCTGGGAATCTCGGCCATGTCCGCGCTGTTCGTGATGCCTTCCGTCATCTACGTGTTCCGCCCCGACTTCATCTTCGGGCGCAAGGACCGGTCGGTTCTGGCCGGGATCCAGCCCCAGGCGCACTGAGCCTTATGCGCTGGCGGGCGCTCTGCCCGCCAGCCGACTCCCATTGTCTTCAATCCGCCGGAGAACCGGCACAACCCCCCAGCAATCCAGGAGAAGTAAATGGCAAATGGAAACATGCGCAGCCAGCGGTTTGCGTGCAGGCCCAAGAGCGTGGCCCTTGCGGTGGCGCTTACCGCCGCCCAGGCTGCAAGCGCCGGAGAACCGGGTGACGTGAAGCTCGACGGCTTCTTGAGACAGGAGTTTTCCTGGAACACGGCGGACTGGAAGGACACGCCGAACTACAACGACCGCGGCAAGCTGTCGATGGCCCGCACCACGGCCCGCCTGAACATCGACTGGACGCCGGTCCGGGACGTATCGGTGGTGACCAAGCTGCGCGCCGTCGGAGAGGCCAAGACCTCCTTCCTGGACCATCTGGAAAAGATGGGCGCCTACAACTACGGCGACGCCAGCGGCCGCGGCGACATCATGGCCCTCTACAACAAGAACGACATCGGCGACGTGATCCGCGAGATGTACGTGGATTTTCCGGTTGGCGAACGGGGGCGTCTGCGCCTCGGCAAACAACAGGTCGTATGGGGCGAGACGGACTTCTTCGCTGCCAACGACCTCGTGCATGGCTTCGACTACACGTGGCGCTCCTTCCTCGAGCCCTCCAACGAAGAACTGCGCAAGGCCAACCTCATCGCCAAGCTGAACGTGGACGTGCCCGAGCTGGACGGCGGCATCGAAATGTTCGTGCGCCCGGGCTGGGACCGCAAATCGGACATCGGCACCGAACTGGATGTGTACGGCGGCCGCTGGTCCAGCCAATCGGTAGTCGGCGTGGATTTCCGCAACATCGACCCCTACGACTTCCGCAATCCCAAGGGCAATGCCCGGGAAGTCACCGGCGGTATCCGCTGGACGGGCCTGACCCATGACGTCAACTACTCGGTGTCCTACCTCAAGACCTTCTGGCCCAGCCCCATGCTCAACGCCGCCAGCACGCTCAAGCTGTTTGGCCTGCCGGACACGCCATCAGGGGCTACGACACTGGGTCGCGCCAACAGCCTGGGCGTTGCCGGCGACCTGATCTATCCCACCGTGGACGTGTATGGCGCCACCGCCAGCGGGTATGCCGCCTGGGCCGACGCGGTATTCAGCACCGAAGTGGCGTTCATCAAGGACGCGCCCTACCAGTTCCAGAACGGCCCGCTGGCAGGCCCGCTGTCGCAGGCGGTAGCGCCGGGCTTCGACGGCATCAAGCGCAAGGACCTGATGGCGTGGATGCTGCGCATGGACAAGAACATTGCTGCCACCCAGCCGTTGCTGGGCACGGAAAAGCCTATGTTCTTCTCGGTCCAGCTCTTCGACAAATGGCTGATGAACTATGACAAGGGCGAGCGCCTGCTCAATGCCGTGGGAGCCGGCCAGCTCACCAAGGAGCACTCTTTCCTGCTCACCGCGATCTTCGACCTCTCCTACGACAGCGGCCGGGTCAAGCCCAACCTGGTGGTGGGGACCGACCTGACCTACGGCGGCGGCTTCATCGTTCCCTCCGTGACGATGGAACTCAACAAGCAATGGCGCTGGAAGGTGGAGTACGACAAGTTCTGGGACGACGAACACCGCGACCTCAGCAAATGCCCGGCCGGCAACGTGGCCGTCTGCGACAGCGCCAGCCTCTTCGGCTACTTCCACCGGCGCGACCAGCTTTACACCGGCCTGACCTACCTCTTCTGACCCCTATCGGAGCCAACACCATGACCCTACGCAAACCCATCGCCGTCAGCGCCTGCACCGCGCTGCTCGTCCTCGCCTTCAGCAGCAGCCATGCCGCCGAGCTACCGCCGGGCACCGTGATCTCCGCCGAAAACCTCGACAAGATCAAGAATGACACCTTCGAAGGCCACACCATCGCCAGTCTGCTGACCGAAAAGATGGAATGGCGCATCCGCAACAACGGCTGGAAGCTGCCCCTTGCCAAATCCCAGAAGGTCAAGCTCGATCCGAAGTGGCTGAAGGCCTCCGAGGCCAACGCGGGCAAGACCAAGATCAATACCGAAAGCTGTCAGGTGGACGGCTGGAGCGCCGGGCAGCCCTTCCCGAATATCGACATGAAAGATCCCCAGGCGGCCGAAAAGCTGATCTGGAACTGGCACCTGGGCCAGTTGATGGGCGATGTGGCCATCGTGCCCCTCTACACCCAGGTCCTCATCGACGGGCAGAAAGGCGTACATGCCGAACCAGTCGCCGAATTCACCCGCTACGCCATGAAGGGGCGCCTGTCCGGCGAGGCTACCCAGGGCGACGGCACCCAACGTGGCCGGCAACTGCTGTACTTCAAATCGCCGTCGGACATGAAGGGTATCGGGACCTTCACGATCCAGTACGACTCCGTGAAGGTCAATGACGTCTGGGCCTACGTGCCGGCCGTCCGCCGCGTCCGCCGCCTCTCCGGCGGAGCATGGATGGACCCGGTGGGTTCCTCCGACCAGCTCCAGGACGACCTGGAGATCTTCAACGCCCGCCCCTGCTGGTACAAGGGTTACAAGCTCCTCGGCAAGCGCTATGTCCTGGCGGTCATGCATAGCAAGTACCCGCTGTGGAATGCCAAGGGCGACAGCTTCGAGAAGAAGTACCCGGTGCTCGAAAACAAGCCGCCGTACTGGAACATGAACAACAACAGCTTCGAGCCGCGGGAAGTATATGTAGTCGAAGCCACCACGCCGGCTGAGCACCCCTACAGCAAGAAGGTGCTCTACATCGACACCCAGTTCCCGCGCATCCACTACGGCGAGGCCTACAACCGCAAGGGCGAGTTCTGGAAGTTCATGGAATGGCATTCCTACCCGGGCAAGGCCGAGGATGGTTTCCTGGACATCCGTACCAGCGCGGGCGCGATCATCGACTTCCAGCGCAACCATGCCACCGTGTCGCTCATCGATACCGCGTCCTGGAAGACCAACCCGCCGGGCGTGAAGGAGTCCGACATCTCCCTGCAGACCCTGCAGGCTGCCGGCCGCTGAGCAAGCGCACTGCGGTGTGACACAGGGGCGTCGCTCGTCAGCGGGCACGCCCCTTTTTCTTTTTAGTGCGGCCCGGCAGAAGGCCGCGCCAGGAGTATCGAATGGAACACACACACGCCAATGACACGTCCCCGCCGCTGGCCGTGACCCAGCGCAACATCAGCCGCCATGCCGCAGAGCGCATGGCCAGCGCCGCCCTCGACGAGGCGGAGCGCCTCGGCATCCACGTGAATGCCGCAGTGGTGGACCGCCACGGCACACTGATGGCCTTCCTGCGCATGCCCGACTCATCCCTGTTTTCACTCCAGACCGCCATGGACAAGGCCTACTCAGCCGCTAGCGCGCGGATGCCCACCGCCCAGTGGAGCGATGCCCTGTCCGGTTACTCGCCCCTCATCCAGCAGAACATCCTCCAGCGCCCCCGGCTGGTGGTGTTCGGCGGTGGTATTCCAGTGGAGGTGGACGGCGAAGTGATCGGTGCAATCGGCGTGTCAGGAGGCAGCGTCGAGGATGACGAGCGCTGCGCGGAGGCCGGTTTGACGGCAGTCTTCCCGGCTATACCGCAATGAAAAAAGCCTGGTTGCGGGTTACCCCGCAACCAGGCCAACCGCCGAGGAGGCAGACTTAAATGCCGAAAGCCGCATCCTTCAAGGCTTCCGGCGACGGAAACGCCTTCTTGCTGTGGGCAAGGCCCAGATCGAGGAACAGCTCGCACATCTTGTAGGCCACGACGCCGGGGTTCAGCACTGGCACCGGCAGGCGGGAAGCCAGGTAAGCATGGGACTGGTGCATCGTGGTGGAGCCGAGGACGATGGCATCGGCGCCGTCCTCGTGGATGGCCTTGAGCGCGGCCTCCTCGAGCCGGGCGAACACGATGTCCTCCTTGCCGGTGAGCAATTCCACCGTATCCGGGCGGACCTCGATGGCGCGCATAGAAGCGAGTCGGGACTCCAGGCCGTATTCCTTCAAGGTCTTGCGGTAAAGCGGGAACCAGCGCTCCCACATGGTCACGATGCTGAACTTGTGGCCGAGCATGGCGGCCACGTGGAAAGCACTCTGCCCCGGAGAAAGGACGGGAATGGTGAGCCGGGCCCGCAGCGCGGCGAGACCGGAATCGCTGACGGTATTGATGCACACCGCGTCGAACCCCTCCTCTTCCGCCTGGATGCCGGCCTGGATCACGGCCAGCTCCATGATGGCCATGTCGTAGTAACTGTCGGCGAGGGTAATCGTGCTGCCGGCGCCGACGAAGCTCACGTCGATGTCGCTGCGCCGGAACTCCGGCGGCAGCTGGGATTCGACCATCGGCCGGGTAGCCTCGCTCATCGGAACGGGGAAAATCATCTTGACTCGCTTGCCCATGGATTGCGCTCCTTTTCTGTCTGTGTAACCGGGAATCGACATCAACTGGCCGACATGCCGCCATCCACCGGGATGAAACCACCGGTCACGTAGGACGACTGGTTCGACAGCAGCCACAGCACGGCATGACTGACTTCCCGCGGCTGACCGATGCGGTGCATTGGCACGCCATCGTCGTACATGTGGTCGTCGCCGCCGGTGACGCGGTCATAGCTGGCCGTCTTGATCGGACCAGGGCAGACCGCATTCACGCGGATGCCCTGCCGGGCGTAATCGAGCGCGGCCGCGCGGGTGGCGCCGATGATGCCGTGCTTGGCGGCAACGTAATACGCCAGGCGCGGCATGGCCTTGAGGCCGAAGATGGAGCTGTTGTTTACGATGCTGCCGCCCCCGCTGCGGAGCATCGCGGCAGCCTCGTACTTCATCATGTACAGCATGCCCTTCAGGTTGATGTCGATGACGTCCGAAATATCGGCGTCGGGAGTCTCGTGGATATCGCAGAAGTCGCGCTGCAGGCCCGCGTTGTTGAATGCACCGTCCAGCCGGCCAAAATGCCCGACAGCGCGCTCCACCAGCGCCGCACAGTCCTCCGCACGGGAGACATCGGTAGGCTGGAAGACGGCCTGGCCGCCAGCCGCACGGATCTCTTCGACGATGCGCTGGCCTTCACTCCGGTTGCGGTTGCCGAGGATGACGCGTGCGCCCTCCGCAGCCAGCGCCAGGCAGGCGTCACGGCCCATGCCGCTGCCGCCGCCGGTGACGATGTAAACCTTGTCCTGCAGGTCGGGATAAATACTCACTGCTGGTCTCCTTTTTTCTCCGGGGGATCACAAGAGTGCCGGGGCAATTCGCCCCAGCACGTTTTCGAGGGCGACGCCGATGGCCAGCAGGCGACGGTCTTCGCCGCCGTGGCCATCCAGTTCCAGGCCGACGGGCAGGCCCGTCGTGGCGCCCAGCCCCACCGGCAGCTGAATACCCGGCAGACCGGCGCTGGCCGAGGGTTCGGTGTTCTGGATCAGCAGGGAGAAGTTCTGCGGCTCGCTGACGTCCGGGCGGGCCAGCGGCGCCACGATCGGCGTAGTGGGAAAAGCGAAGGCGTCCAGACAATGGCGTTCGAAGAGCGCCTGGTAGTGAGCGCGCAGCGCGGGGCGACCGATACGCTGGGCCTGCTCGTAGAGAGGCGCCGAATCGACAATATTGCCCTCGGCGTCCAGCGCCTTGCGGGGCAGCACGAAGGTGTCGTAGATGCCGGCCACGTCCGGGCTGGCAATGCCGGCGCGCAGCGCTTCGATGGAGATGCCGGGCCCCTGGGTAGCCAGGTAGGCCACCATGTCCTGATACGCCTCATGGAACACCACCGGGAAACCCACGGCATTGTTGAGGGCCATGATCTCCCTGTCGTCCACTTCGACAAAGGTGACCCCCACGTTCTCAAGCTTGAGTCGCACGCTGGCCATGATGGGCGCCACTTCATCGTCCATGTTGGCCCAGAAATCGGGCACTACCCCTAGACGCAAGGTCTTGAGCTGCACCGGCGGCAAAGCCTGCTCGCCGGTGATCAATCCATCCAGCAGGGCCACGTCGGCCATGCACAAGGCCATGGGCCCGGCGGTGTCACGGCTGCTGGCAATCGGCGCAATCCCCTGGGACGGGTAACGGCTGGCGCTGGGACGCAGGGAGCTGCAACCGTTGAGTGCCGGCGGAATGCGCATCGAGCCACCGGTATCCGTACCGAGGGCGGCGGGCGCCATGCGGGCACCGAGGGCCGCCGCGCTGCCCGACGAGGAGCCGCCGGCAATCCGGGACGAATCGTAGGGGTTGCGCACACCGACCACGCCCGGCACGTGATACGCGGCGTTGTAGCCCGTGGCGCCAAAGGCCAGTTCATGCATGTTGGTCTTGCCCAGCATGATGGCGCCCGCCTCCCGCAAGCGGCGCACCACCGGCGCATCTTCGGCAGGAACGAAGCTGGCAAGCGCCGGCGTGCCGGCGGTTGAGGGCATGCCGGCGACGTGGATGTTGTCCTTGACCACCACAGGAATGCCAGCCAGGGGGCCAAGCGGCTGTCCGGCGCGGCGGGCGGCATCCACGGCGCGCGCCGCCTTTAGCGCCCCCTCTTCGTCCAGCGTGATGAAGATGTTGAGGTCGCCATGGGCGCGGGCGCGCTCGAGATAAGCCTTTACCAGGGCCTCGCTGCTCAGGCGACCGCTGTCGAGGAGCCGCAGCGTCTCGGCAAGGGTCAGCACGTCGATATCGGCGGGAGTCGGGGAAATCTGGGACATGGGATGCATCCTTCTTGGGTTCTCTGTGAAGTTGGGTTGGATCAGCAAGCCGGATGGGCCCGGTGCCAGTCAGTAGCCCGCTGCAGGGCCACACCGGCCCCCAGCAGGGTCTGCTCCCCGCCCTTGCGGGCAACGAACTGGAAGCCGATCGGCAGCCCGTCGGCGGTCAACCCGCAGGGCAGACTCAGGGAGGGATGTCCGGAAATATTGAAAGGCGCGGTGAACTGGATGAGCCGCTGATTGGCCTCGGGGTCGGCAGCCAACGCGCCCAGTTGCTCGTGGGTCGGTGCCGCAATGGGCTGCACTGGCACCAGCAGCAGATCGATACTCTCCAGCAGCGCATTGACGCGGCCGGTGAAGGCTGCCGCAGACAGCAACAGGCGCTGATACGCGGAGCCACCGAGGCTGCGCCCCACGTCGATCAACCGGCTCAGCGCCGGGCCGTACTCCGCCGCTCGGGCGGGATAGGTGTCGGCGTGGGCAACGGCCGTCTGGACGCCACATTGGGCTTCCCATTGACCGGCGATGTGCCAGGCATCGGGAAAGCGCACCTCCTGCACCTTGGCCCCCAGGCTACGCAGAGTCGCGAGGACGTTCTCCAGCGCACGCTGGGTCGCATCGTCGGTGCCATCGGAGTTCCAGTAGGGGTCGAGCCCGATGGTCAGTCCCTTGAGGGCAACGGAGCGGGAACGCCCCCGCAGGGCCGTCGAGTCCGACGTGGGATCAAGGGGATCGTGGCCTTCGATGGCGTTGAACAGGATGCGCGCATCGGCGGCGCTGCGCGCCATGGGGCCCACGTGATCGAGCAGCGCGGCGAGTTCGAAAGTGCCATGCCGGCTGACCCGCCCCCAGGTCGGCTTGAGCCCGGTGAGGCCGTTGGCGGCGCTGGGAAAGCGGATCGAGCCGCCCGTATCGGTACCCAGCGCGGCACAGCACAGGCCGGCCGCCGTGGCCACGCCAGAGCCGCTGGACGACGCCCCCGTCCAGTGGTCCGCGCCCCAGGGATTGACCGGGGCGGGAATCGACGGGTGGTGGGTCGCAAAGGCGCCCTCGGTCATCTGCAGCTTGCCGAGGATGATCGCGCCGGCGTCGCGCAGGCGACGCACCACCGTCGAATCCTCCGCGGGGACAAAATCCCGATGGACGGTCGTCCCTGCCGCCGTGACGACACCCTTGGTCCAGAACAGGTCCTTGACGGCCAGAGGAATGCCATCCAGCGGACCGCGATAGTCGCCGCGCAGGATGCGGGCCTCGGCAGCCTGGGCCGCAGCGCGGGCTTCATCGGCCATGACCCGGGCGTAGGCATGCAGCCGGGGATCGAGCGCTTCGATGCGGTCGAGGAACACCTGGGTCAGTACCACCGGCGACAGCTTGCGGGCACGGATCAGCGGAGCCAGCCGGGAGATCTCCTGGTAGTGCAGCCGGCGCATCACCGCCCCT
Organism: Zoogloea sp. JDB1; assembly: GCF_056724025.1. Classification (NCBI taxonomy): domain Bacteria; kingdom Pseudomonadati; phylum Pseudomonadota; class Betaproteobacteria; order Rhodocyclales; family Zoogloeaceae; genus Zoogloea; species Zoogloea sp. JDB1. The sequence goes on along the minus strand of NZ_CM161496.1, from coordinate 1,127,023 downwards.
CCAGAAAGGCCAGCAGGTGGGCGTTGAACTCCTTGGCACACTCGCTTTGCAGGTGATGGGCGGCATTGCCAACAACGTGCAGGCGCGCATCGGCAAACTGGTTGAGCATCAACATGGGCACGTCGATGCCGCCGAACCAGTCGTGCAGACCCCAGAAGATCAGGGTCGGAGCCTTCACCGCAGAAAAGACGGGCGCCAGGCTCTCCCACTCGCCAAAGGCACCGGGCATCTGGAGCAACGCACGAAAACCGGGGTGGATGCTGGCCTCGTAGCGCAGCCGGACGTTGTCCTCGGTCACCCGCTCATCGTCGTGGTATTCGAGGCGGGCGATCAAGGCGCGCATCTTGTCCAGGCTCGGCCCGCCATCCGCCACGAAGTAGTCATGCATGATGTTGCGGGCATGCTTGCTGAACAGCGGCAGCGGCGACATCACGCCATGCGCCACCGGCTGGGAGCCGATCAGCGTGAGGCTGGCGACGCTCTGCGGATGATCGGCCGCCAGACGGATGGCCACGCAACCGCCGAAGGACTGGTTGATCAGGTGCGCCTTGGCGATCCCCAGCGCATCCATGAATCCCCGCAGCTTGTCGGCCTGCCACGAGAAGACCGGGCCGGCGATCGGCACCATGTCCGAGTCGCCGAACTGTGGCAAATCGATGAAGTAACAACGCCGACCAGCCGACACGGCCGCGGCGCTCAGGCGGAAATTGCTCCAGCCGGTACTGCCGGGCCCGCCGCCATGGGTGAAGATGGCGGGAATCGCCTGATCCGCCCCTTCAACTTCGCGGTAATGGATGCGGATTCCGTCCACAGTGATGAAACGGCTGCTGCTGGCGGGCACGGAAGGGCTGCCTTGGGTCGTCGGGGGCATGGAAAATCTCCTGAAAACAGCTCAAGGGGCTATGACAAGACGCTCTCGGGCCGGCACGACGCCGGCCCCAAGGGCTTACAGCCCCAGTTCCTGGCGCTTGCGTGTCAGGGTGTCGATGAGCACGTACATGATCTTGTGCGCGCAGGGGATGAGGTCCGGCACGTAGGTCGCCCCCATGCCGCCCAGGCCTTCGGCAACCGGCAGCGGGGGATTCGGCGCCGGCCAGGGCCAGCCGATGCGCACGGTGGGAACACCATAGCGGCGCAGTGCCGTACCGTCGGTCTGCCCCCCAAGCAGGTCCGGCATGCCGTGGGAGCGCCGCTCGATGTGCTCCCAGCCCCGCTTGGCCGAGCGCACGATCCAGCTTTCCGGATCGGTGGTGCCGCCGGGCACGGAGCCATACATTTCCCAGTCGAGGACAATGTCCGGGTGGCGCTGGCGAAGATCCGCCACGAACTCCACGAACTGGGCCTTCACATTGGCCGGCGATGTGCGCGGGTTGATCCGGATGTCGAAGAAGATCTCGGTCACCGCCGACGGAAAGGCCGGACGTTCCGGATCGCCGGAGCGCACGCCGGCAATCCACCCGTGGGGCTTGATCACGCCGGAGGTATTGCGGTCGGCGTATTCCTGCAGCCACGCTTCCAGTTCCTGGATCACCGTGGCGGCGGGCACCACCGAGCTGCGGAACGCGGGGAGGTCATGGGGCACCCCGGCATAACCCAGGGTGCCGTGCACCCGGATCTTGAACCAGCCCATGCCCGGCTCTTCGTGATAGACCCAGTTCCAGGGCTTCATGATCACCGCGAAGTCGGCCGCCGCACCGCGGTTGAGGAGATGCAGAACCCCATTCGACATGCCGCCATGGTTGCGGGCGGAAATGTCCACCGGCATGCCCCCATCGGCCATCCCGACCAGCAGGTCGCCGACGATAGGCACTTCCGCCTCGATCAGCGCCGTGGCGATCTCCGTGAGGGTAGCCACCATGGCCTTCGGGTTGGATGCGCCCAGGCCGAAGACCCAGTCGTCCAGCATCTGCGCGCGGGGCTGCATGTCCGCCTCACCCTTGGCGCCAGTCCATTCGCTTTCCGCTTCGGTCAGGTCCAGGTGGGTATCGATGGGCGCGTAGAGCATCAGCGTTGCACCGCCGCCACTCCCGCGCAATTCAGCCAGCACGTTGCCGCTGGTCTCGGTCATCGGCTGATAGCGGGCCTTCAGCCCCACTTCCGACAGATGCTTGGTCATGAACTCGCTGGCAGCACGGGCGGCGCCCGTCGGGCTGTGGATGTCCACGATCGAGAAGAGGAGTTTCTGCAGACGCTGCGGGTCGATCTTGGCGCAGGCCTTTTCGTACCAGGCCTGCTGCTCGGCGCTAAAGGCCGGCACACTGGGGATGCTCATGAGGTTTCTCTCCGGTTAGTGGCTGGCGACGAACTGCTCGCTGTAGATATGTTCGGGCGACATGCCCAACTCGATCAGGCGCTGGGTGGCGGCATCGATCATCGGCTGGGGGCCGCACAAGTAGGCCACCGTGTCGGGACCGGTGACATCGCCTTCCCGCAGGGCGGACACGGGACTGCCGGACAGCAGCTCGCCTTCCGCTCCACGGTCAACGGTGATCCGGGTTTCAAGCGTTGGCAGCCACTGGCGGCGCAGTTCAAGCTCGTCGAGGCAGAACAGGGCGTCCGGCGTGGCGCAGCCGAAATTGAGAAGCATCTGGGGCTTGCGCCCGCCCCATTGGCGGATGCCGTCGATCATAGACAGCACCGGCGCGAGGCCCGTCCCGCCAGCCACGAAGATGTGCTTGGCGCGGCGATGCTCCTCGCGCAGGAAGAAAGCGCCGTAGGGGCCGTGCAGCTTGACCACGTCATCCGGCCGTGCCTGCTCCTGCAGCCAAGTGGACATGGCGCCGCCCGGCAGGAGGCGCACAAGCAGCTCCAGCTGCGGCAGGTCTGCAGCGATGCTTGACGGGGAATAGCTGCGCACCACACCGGTGCCTGGAACTTCAAGCTGCAGGTATTGGCCGGGGCGGAAATCGAGCCAATCCCCTTCAGCCAGTTCAAGATTGAGCCTGATCACATTGGAAGCGACCCGCTCGACTTCATTCACGAAGGCGTTTGCGATAACCGGCGCGATCTGGCCCGCCGTGCTGGTGTAGGGCAGTTCGAACACGCAGTCGGTGTTCGCCTGCGTCACGCACAACAAGCGCTGTCCGGCAGCGTATTCGCTGCTCAGCAGGCTGGGCGTGGCGCCGGGCTGGGTCGCAGCATCGCCCGCGCACAAGGTGGCAATGCAGCTTGAGCAGCTGCCCGAATGACACTGATGTATGAGCGGCGCGCCCGCCTGGAGGGCAACATCGAGGACGGAGCGACCACTTTCCGAATGGACCGTATGAGTGGCGCCGTCCGCGAAGCGCAGCGTGATTTGGTGCGTTTGATCGTTCATGAGGCTGGATTCCATGGCTTGCATTCACACTCGTGGAGTGCGCGAAGGACCGCGCGTGGAACGCATCCTATGAATCGGCCCCGCCGACGTCGCTCCAAATCAGGCAAGGCTTTATCCCGGCAGTGCAGTTTTCCGATTAAGGAGGGTGCCCGGTGCTTTTCCTGGAATCGACGGCTTCAACATGCTTCGCACAGGAACAAGCGAATCGATTCATGTTTTTGAAACACCCGAAAAGCGCTATACAAAAAGTGCACCGAGCATCCGGAAAGTGCACTTTTATTTATATCCGGCAATCACCGGAGACACGAAATTCGGCACGGCGCTTGCATCTTCAAATCACGCACAAAGACGTCGAGGCCTGATTTTTCAGGCTTTATCCAGAAAATGCCTGACAGAGGAATGCGACGATGCACCAGCTTGAAAAAATGCTGCACCGCAAGAGTGCTTTTTGGTTCGGACAATGTTCAAATCTCGGCGCGCTGGAAATAAAAACAAGAACGCTGCGCAACATTGCACTTAATTCGGACATACGCTTCCAGAGAGAACGATGTCCAATTCCGCTCATAAGAACAGGCAGACATGAGCAATGTTCCAACGGAGGAGACTGAAATGGAACTTATTGGTCATAAACCGGAATCGAGCGCACTTCCGCTCATGGCCGGGGCAAATCTTTTCCAGACCCAGAGTGTGGAAGAAGCGCGCCAGTGGGGCGTCCGCACCTTCTGCGAGAGCCGCCTCAGGAAGCTGGACGGCCTGCGCCCCATCAACGCACGGCTGCACTACCGCAAGGTGCGCGACGTGGGCTTCGGACGCATTACCTACGGCGGGGCGGTGGATATCGATCCCGGCAGCTTCGATTCCTTCTATCTGGCTCAGGTGCCGCTGAGCGGACGCGAAGTGATCGATGTTGGTGGTCAGACGGTCTGCTCCAGCGGCAAGGTAGGCTCGGTCATCAATGCCACCTCCCCCTCCGTCATCCATCACGAGGCCAATACCGAAAAGCTGGTGGTGCGCATCGAACGCGAGGTACTGGAACGCAGCTGTATCCAGCATCTGGGCCGCGCCCTGCGCCAGCCCATCGAGTTCCTGCCGTCCATGATGCTGGATGGCGTCGCCGGCAGCCGGTGGACCGGACTTCTGCGCTGGATCTACGAATCCCTGGCCCTGGACGAGCAGTGTTTCGACTCCCCGATCATGGCGGCCCAGGTAGAACAGGCAGTCATTGCCACCCTGCTCACCTGCCAACCGCACAATTACACGGAGGAATTGACGGGTGAGGAGCGCTCGATTGCGCCGGCTTTCGTCAAACGTATAGAACGCTATATCGAGGACAATGCCGATCAGCCGATCACCATCGTCGATCTGGCAGAACACGCGGGAGTCAGCAGCCGCTCCATATTCAATGGCTTCCGCCGCTTCCGGAATACCTCGCCGATGCTGTATCTGAAAGAGGTGCGCATGCGCAGGGTCAATGAAGAACTCAAGCGCCTGTCTCCTTCCGACACCACAGTAACGGCGGTGGCGTATCACTGGGGTTTCACCCATCTCGGCCATTTCACCACCGATTACAAACGCCGCTTCGGCGAAAGCCCTTCGCAGACCCTTGCCCGCTAAGGGCGGGCAGTGGGCTTTTCCAGCAACGGGGAAGCCCATTCGACGCTCCCGAAGATACCTTATTTCATTCGTGCACTAAGGGGATAAGCAGAGCAGTAAGTGGAGCGTCGACTCAATTCCCGCCCAATACCATATCTCCCAGATTCACCGCGACCTCATTCAATCAGCAATCGGGAGATCAAGATGTCGGAGCAACCCATCATTCGTCGGCGCACCCAGAAACTGAATACCATCAGCGAAGAGCGCGTCAATAATCAGAAGACCCAGAGCCAATATCAGCCTTACAAGGACGCTGCCTGGGGCTTCATCAACCACTGGTATCCCGCCCTTTTCAGCGATGAGCTTGCGGAAGACCAGGTCCAGGGCGTGCAAATCTGCGGTGTCCCCATCGTATTGCGCCGGGTGGATGACAAGGTATATGCACTGAAAGACCAGTGCGTACACCGTGGCGTGCGCTTCTCCGAAAAGAAGATGTGCTTCGACAAGAAGACCATTTCCTGCTGGTACCACGGTTTCACCTTCGACCTGAAGGATGGCAGCCTGACCACCATCGTCGGCAACCCGGACGACAAGCTGATCGGCACCACCGGCGTGACGACCTATCCGGTGCATGAAGTGGCCGGGATGATCTTCGTCTTCGTGCGCGATGACGATTATCCGGACTCGGACGTGCCGCCGCTGGAGCACGACCTGCCCTTCCGCTTCCCAAAGAGCAACGAGCGCTTCCCGCACCCCCTGTGGCCGGACACCCCCAGCCTACTGGACGAAGGTGCCGTGGCGATGGGCATGCACCGCACCGGCTACGGCAACTGGCGTATTGCCATCGAGAACGGCTTCGACAATGCCCACATCCTGGTCCACAAGGACTGCAGCATCGTGCAGGCTATGAACTGGGTCCTGCCCCTGGGCATCGTGCCGACCGGTGACGACGCAATCACCGTGGTCGAAGACGAGAACGGCCCGAAGGGCATGATGCAGTGGCTCTTCACCGACAAGTGGCAACCCATCCTGGCAAACAAGGAGCTGGGTGTGGAAGTAAAGGGCGTCAATGCGCGTCCCTACCGCACGTCCATCGTGATGCCCGGTGTGCTGATGGTCGAAAACTGGCCGGAAGAACACGTCGTACAGTACGAATGGAACGTCCCCATCACCGACGACACCCACGAATACTGGGAGGTGCTCGTCCGCGTCTGCAAGACGCCCGAGGAGTTGGAAGATCACAAGTACCGCTTCGAGCGGGTGTACAAACCCCTCGCACTTCACGGCTTCAATGATTGCGACATCTACGCCCGGGAAGCGATGCAGAACTTCTATGCCGACGGTACCGGCTGGGAAGACGAACAACTTGTGGCCACCGACTTGTCCCCGATCACCTGGCGCAAGCTGTGTTCCCGCTGGAACCGCGGCATCGCCAAGCCTGGACGCGGCGTAAACGGCGCGACCAAGACCTCGTCCATTCGCTTCCGCGAAACCGCCGACGGCAAGCCGCCGCGCTACAAGGTGGACAAGGTGGAGTTCTGAGCCCCTCCGTTGCATGCCGACGCGACGATATCGATCGGCGCGCAACGGGCACTCAATCCCATGGCGTCGGCCGGCGCAGCATCGAGACAGGATGTGCGTTCTGTCATTCAGGCGCCGGCCAGTCCCCGATACGGGCTCAGGGACCCGCATCCCTAAAGGATTTCAGCAAAAATGCAGCAGAACCCGGAAATCGGTCTTTCCATCGATATCGATGGCGTCAGGACGAATTATCACGACCTCGGCGAAGGCCATCCCGTTCTCATGATCCACGGCTCCGGCCCGGGTGTGAGCGGCTTTGTGAACTGGCGCCTGGCAATGCCGGAACTGGCCAAGAGCAGCCGGGTGATCGTGCCCGACATGCTGGGCTTCGGCTACAGCGCCCGCGCTCCGGAAGGACAGTATTCGGCAGAGCGCTGGGTGGCCCAGGCGGTAGGGCTGATGGATGCCCTGGGCCTGGAGCAGACAGACATCGTCGGCAACTCCTTTGGCGGAGCCCTCGCCCTGATGCTGGCCATCCAGCATCCCGAGCGTGTCCGACGGCTGGTACTGATGGGCGCAGCCGGCGTCGAGTTCGAACTGACGCCTGGTCTGGACGCGGTCTGGGGCTACGAGCCCTCAATGGACAACATGCGCCGGATCATGGACATCTTTGCCTTCGACCGCTCCCGCATCACCGAGGACATCGTGCGCTCCCGCTACGAGGCCAGCATCCAGCCCGGCGCCCAGGAGGCCTTTTCGGCCATGTTCCCGGCCCCTCGTCAGCGCTGGGTCAAGGCGCTCGCCAGCTCCGAGGACGCGATCAAGGCGATTCCCCACGAAACGCTGATCATCCACGGCCGCGAAGACAAGGTGATTCCCCTCGCCAATTCCCTGCGCCTGTGCGAACTGATCCCTAACGCCCAACTACACGTCTATGGCCACTGCGGCCACTGGACGCAAATTGAACATGCCGGACGTTTCGCACGCCTGGTGCGCGACTTCCTGACCGAATAAGTCCAATCCCACCCGAGCACCGTGCGACGGGTGACGAGGAGTTGAACGATGACCGATGACATCAAGGGACGCTGGTACATCCAGTCGTGGACGCAAGAGTACGACGATGGGCGCGTCGTCCATCCCTTTGGCGAGAAGCTGGAAGGCTTCATCGAATACGGCGACGGAACGATGTTCTGTCTCGTGACCCGCTCACCGCGCACGCTCTTCAGCAGCGGCGGCCAGTGGGACGCCAGCGACGCCGACAAGGCCGCCGCCTACAACGAATACCTCTCCTACGCGGGCGCCTACTCGCTCGAGGGCGATTACGTGACCCATCACGTGGAGCTGGCCATCTTCCCGAACTGGCAGGGGGGCAAGCAACGCCGCAAGATCGTCCGCGGCGACAACGGCGAACTCATGCTGGTCGCCCGCCTCGAAGAAGGCACGCCCGAAGCCCGTACGGCCCGACTGACGTGGCGCCGGACCCGCTGAGGAGACATGGCGATGAATCTGGTAAAACGCCTGGCCTACGTGGAAATCGAGGCCTCCGACCTGGAACGCTGGCGCGTCTTCGGCAGCGACGTATTCGGCTGCGAAGTGGCGGAAGACAGCAGTGACGACTGCCTGAAACTGCGGATCGACGCCCGCCCGTGGCGCATCATGGTGTCCCGCGGCGAGCGGAATGACCTCAAGGTCATTGGACTGGAAGTGGCCGACCGGGCCGGCCTGCAAGAAGTCTGCGCCCGCCTGGAGCAGGCCGGACATCCTTTCCGCATGGGCAGCCGCGACGAATGCGCCGCCCGCGGCGTCTATGAGATGTGCCTGCTGACCGACCCCTCCGGGATCGACGTGGAAGTCTCCTACGGCAGCCTCCTCCAGCCCCAGCGCCCCTTCCGCGCCGCGGTGGGCCACGGCGGCTTCGTGACCGGCGAACAGGGTCTGGGTCACCTCATGCTGGTCGTGGACGACCCCCTGCGCGTACAGCAGTTCTACGGCGAAATCATGGGCTTCGTCACCAGCGACTACGTGTCCACCAAGAATTACGGTGGTCTGGCTGGCGACTTCATCTTCATGCGCTGCAATCCGCGCCATCACACCCTGGCCTTCGGCCGCCTGCCCATTCCCCGCCGCCTCGGACACCTGATGCTGCAGGTCAATCACATCGATGACGTCGGGTTGACCCTGGACCGGGTCCATGCCCACGGCTTCCGCCAGACCCGCTCCATAGGACGTCACGTGAACGACAACATGTTCTCGTTCTACGCGGAGTCACCGTCGAAGCTCCAGCTCGAATGCGGTTGGGGTGGGCTGGAAATGCCCCCCGACGACACCGACGTCAAGCTCTTCGACGTGACCAGCGTCTGGGGACACAAACATTTGTAGGCAGGCCCGAAGGCCGCTTCCACAAACACGCACGGGGTCCAAAGACGCCCCCGAAGGAACAAGGCATGCACGCCATCACTGACCAGAAATTGACGGACCACCTGGCCGAAACACTCTACGACGCCCTGCGTCAGGGTTCGATGGTCAGTCCGCTGACCGAGCAATACCCCACCCTGACCATTGAAGACGCTTACGCGATCCAGCAGAAGCTGATCGCCCTTCGCCTGCAGGACGGTGAAAAGATCATCGGCAAGAAGATCGGTGTCACGTCCCGCGCCGTGATGGACATGCTGGGCGTCGGTCAGCCCGACTTCGGTCAGCTGACCGACGCCATGGTCTACAACACCGGCGACCCGATTCCCATCGACACCCTGATCCAGCCCAAGGCCGAAGGGGAAATCGCCTTCGTGCTCAAGCACGACCTGGTCGGGCCCGGCGTCACGGCAGCCGACGTGCTGCGGGCTACCGAAGGCGTGATGGCCTGCTTCGAGATCGTCAACTCACGCATCCGGGACTGGAAGATCCGTATCCAGGACACGGTGGCCGACAACGCCTCCTGTGGCGTACTGGTGCTCGGCTCGCGCCTGGTGGATCCCCGCGAGCTGGACCTGGTGAGCTGCGGCATGGTGCTGGAAAAGAACGGCGAAGTAGCCGTTACGGGCGCTGGCGCAGCCACGATGGCCTCGCCAGTAAACGCGGTGGTGTGGCTTGCCAACACCCTCGGCCGCCTCGGCATTCCGCTGAAAGCGGGCGAGATCATCCTCTCCGGTGCGCTCGGCGCGATGGTGCCCGTTGCGGCGGGGGATAACCTGCGTCTCACCATCGCCGGCATCGGCGGCTGCTCGGTGCGCTTCGTCTGACGTGAAGAGTTTGCAGCTGCGCGGTTTCCGTCTTCCTCCCTGAACTCCCTGGGCGGAAGCCGCGCAGTCTGCATCCCCAGACAAGAACAGAACACCAGAACGGGAATGCCCGTCACCCAACCGAGAGAAAACCCATGATCAAGAAAATCAAATGCGCCCTGATCGGCCCGGGCAACATCGGCACGGACCTGCTGGCCAAGCTGCAGCGGAGCCCCGTGCTGGAGCCGGTGTGGATGGTCGGCATCGACCCTGAATCGGACGGCCTCAAGCGCGCCCGCGAGATGGGCCTCAAGACCACCGCCGAAGGCGTGGACGGGCTGCTGCCCCACGTGCTGGCCGACGGCGTGCAGATCGCCTTCGACGCCACCAGCGCCTACGTGCATGCCGAGAACAGCCGCAAGCTCAACGAACTGGGCGTGCTGATGGTCGACCTCACCCCCGCCGCCATCGGCCCCTACTGCGTGCCGCCGGTGAACCTCAAGCAGCACGTCGGTCAGCGCGAGATGAACGTCAACATGGTCACCTGTGGTGGCCAGGCGACGATCCCGATGGTCGCCGCGATCAGCCGCGTGCAGCCGGTGGAATACGGCGAAATCATCGCCACCGTGTCCTCGAAGAGCGCCGGCCCCGGCACCCGCAAGAACATCGACGAATTCACCCGCACCACCGCCGGCGCGGTCGAGAAGGTCGGCGGCGCCAAGAAGGGCAAGGCCATCATCATCATCAACCCGGCCGAGCCCCCGCTGATGATGCGCGACACCGTGCATTGCCTCGTCGAAGGCGAACCCCAGCAGGACGCGATCCGCGAATCCATCGCCGCCATGATCCAGGAAGTGCAGAAATACGTGCCCGGCTACCGCCTGGTGAACGGCCCGGTCTTCGACGGCAATCGCGTGTCCGTCTATCTCGAAGTCGAAGGCCTCGGCGACTACCTGCCGAAGTACGCTGGCAACCTCGACATCATGACCGCCGCCGCCGCCCGCACCGCCGAGATGTTCGCCGAGGAAATCCTGGCCGGCAGCCTGACCCTCAAACCCGTTACCGCGTAAGGAAAACCGCCATGGAACTCAAAGGCACAAAAATTCGCGTTCATGACATGACCCTGCGGGACGGCATGCACCCCAAGCGTCACTTGATGAGCCTGGAGCAGATGAAGTCCATCGCCACCGGCCTCGACGAAGCCGGCGTGCCGCTGATCGAAGTCACCCACGGCGACGGCCTGGGCGGCAGCTCAGTGAACTACGGCTTCCCGGCCCACACCGACGAGGAATACCTGTCCACCGTCATCCCGCTGATGAAGCAGGCCAAGGTCTCGGCACTGCTCCTGCCGGGCATCGGCACCGTCGATCACCTGAAGATGGCCAAAGAGCTGGGCGTGTCGACGATCCGCGTCGCCACCCACTGCACCGAGGCCGATGTGTCCGAACAGCACATCACGATGGCCCGCAAGCTCGACATGGACACCGTCGGCTTCCTGATGATGGCCCACATGAACAGCCCCGAAGGGCTGGTCAAGCAGGCCAAGCTGATGGAGAGCTATGGCGCCAACTGCATCTACGTGACCGACTCCGCCGGCCACCTGCTGCCGGAAACCGTGAAGGCCCGCCTCAGCGCCGTGCGTGAAGCCCTGAAGCCCGAAACCGAACTCGGCTTCCACGGCCACCACAACCTGGCGATGGGCGTGGCCAACAGCATCGCCGCCATCGAAGTGGGCGCCACCCGGATCGACGCGGCCGCCGCTGGCCTGGGTGCCGGAGCCGGCAACACCCCGATGGAGGTGCTGATCGCCGTGTGCAGCCTGATGGGCATCGAGACCGGCGTGGATGTGGCCAAGATCACCGACGTCGCCGAAGACCTGGTGGTGCCGATCATGGACTTCCCGATCCGTATCGACCGCGACGCGCTGACCCTCGGCTACGCCGGCGTGTACGGCTCCTTCCTGCTGTTCGCCAAGCGCGCCTCCAAGAAGTACGGCGTGCCGGCCCGCGACATCCTGGTCGAACTGGGCCGCCGCGGCATGGTCGGCGGGCAGGAGGACATGATCGAGGATACGGCCATCACGATGGCGCGGGAGCGGGGGATTATTGCAGCCAATCAGGTTTGATCAGTTCTTTCACCGCTACCGACGATTTAAGCTGAGACATTGAAGACAAGCCGGCAGCCTGAAAGATAAAGCAGGTCGCTGTCATTTTGCTCGGGGTGCGCAATGCAGAACAATCGCCTGACGGCTCTGGATCTCCTGCAATCAAGGGATCTCGATGAGGCCCGGGTATTGGTCGCGGGGATATTCTGTGATCACCGCCTTTCCTTGATGGATCGGCGTGGGCAATTGAATTATCGGCATCGCTATTTGCGGACGCCGGCCATGAGTTTCAGCATCATGAGTTACGGGGCCGGTGTCCACGTAGCTCCCCAGGAGCTCGACGCCTTCTTTCTCGTGCAATTGCCATTGCGTGGCGAGGACAGAATAGAGTCAGGCAATCAAGTCCGATTAAGCCGCCCCGGCAGTGGAACAATCCACTGTCCGGGGCAGTCCTTTTCCATGAACTGGAGCTCGAACTGTTCAAAACTGGTCGTCCGCATCGAGCGTGAAGCCTTGGAACGCCATGCGACAAACCTTATTGGGCGGCCATTACGCCAGGCCCTGCAATTCGACACGGACCTGAATACCCGAAGCGGCGGTGGGCAGGCCTGGGAAACGACCATCCGCCAACTTCTCCGCAGCCTGCAGCAAAACCCCGATCTGGTGGCGCACCCTTTGATGCGCGCGCAATTCGAGCAGCTGATCATGTCAGGCCTGCTGGTATGGCAGGGCAACAGCCTCAGCGATAGCCTCGACAGGCCAGATACCGAAGTCCTGCCCCGGCATCTCAAGGTAGCGGAAGAGTACATGCACGCCCACCTGGATACGGCGATTACCAACGAACAGCTGGCCGAGCTGACGGGAATCAGCCTGCGCACGCTGTACAACAGTTTCCGGAAGTTTCGCGGCGTCAGCCCCATGCGCTATCTCAGGGATTTGCGGATGGAAAAGGTGCGCCAGGAATTGCTGGATACCGAGAAATTCCGGAATGTGACCAGTGTAGCGACGCGCTGGGGCTTTTTCGAACTCGGCCGTTTTGCAGCTGAATACCGGAAGCGCTACGGAGAATCGCCCAGCGACACCCTCCGGCGTGTGCCATGAATGAAATTTCCATTTCTCCTCAATTCCGAAATACAAGTGCAAATTGCACTCACTGCACAGACCCTGCAATAAACGCATAGCCAATATATTGCGCTTGCCCGAAATTGACATTGCCTAGAGAAACAGGCCTCAACAGACTTTCAGAATCGGAGCAAGCAAACATGCGCAATATCACCATCGTCGGAGCCGGCCAGGCTGGCCTTCAGCTGGGTATTGGACTTCTTAATAAAGGGTATACGGTGAGGATCATATCCAACCGCACCGGAGAGGAAATTGCGAAGGGCAAGATCCTTTCCAGCCAGTCCATGTACGACATGGCGCTGAACCACGAAAGGGAATTGGGAATTGCCTTCTGGGACGCGGAGTGCCCACCGATAGAAGGCGCTCACATCCGCGCCGGCAGTGCGGAAACGGGCCCCATGCTGGATTTCCGTTCACGTATGTCGGCCAATGGCCAGTCGGTGGACCAGCGGATCAAGATGCCCCGCTGGATGGATGAATTCGAACGCCTCGGCGGTGATCTGGTGATCGGCGACGTGGACATGGACGAACTGGAACGTCTGGTGGACACCTCGGATCTGGTGCTCGTGGCCACCGGCAAGGGCGAACTGGGCAAGCTCTTCGAGCGAGACGCCACGCGCTGCACCTTCGACCGCCCGCAGCGCGCCATTGCCCTCACCTACGTCCATGGCATGGTTCCGAGGGAAGATTTCACGGCCCTGAACATCAACATCAACCCCGGCGTCGGCGAACTGGTGCATTTCCCTGCCCTGACGCACACCGGCCCCTGCGACATCATCAACATCGAGTGCTTGATCGGCGGCCCGATGGACCGCTGGGATGCCGTGAAGACCCCGGCTGACCACCTGGCCATGACCAAGGCCTTGATTGCCGAGTTCTTCCCGTGGGAAGCCCCGCGTTTCAGGGACATCCGCCTGACCGACGACAATGGCATCCTGTTCGGCCGCGTGACGCCCACCGTGCGCAACGCGATCGGCGTGCTGCCCTCCGGCCGGACGGTGCTCGGACTTGGCGACGTACTGGTACTGAACGACCCGATGACCGGCCAGGGTTCGAACAACGCCTCCAAGGGCGCCAGCATGTATCTCGAGGCCATTGTGAGCCACGGCGAGGCCGGCTTCGACCGCACCTGGATGGAAGCTCTCGCAGAACAGTACTGGGACTACGCGCAATGGTCTGCCCGCTTCACCAACAGCATGCTCGTTCCGCCGCCGCCTCATGTCATGCAGTTCCTGGGCACCTGCTGCCAGAACGGGACACTGGCCCACAGATTTGCCGACGCCTTCAATGACCCCAAGAGCTTGTCCACCTGGTTCTACGACCCGGAAGCAACCGCTCGTGTCATCGAAGAAACGGCACTGGCAGCCTGAACTCCGACCGTCGCCGGCAAGCCAATGGCCGGCGGCCAACGCACTGGCAAGAACAAACGCATTCCGGAGCCCAACATGACCTACCCCCCAACCCGACTCCCTTCCTGTCCTGCTTGCGTACGCGTGGGCACAGCAGTCGCGGCCCTAGCCCTCTTTTCGTCCGCCTATGCGACCAACGGCCCAATGCCCCACGGCTACGGCATCAAGGCCATGGGCATGGGCGGCGCATCCATTGCCCTGCCTCAGGATGCCCTCGCGGCTGCCAACAACCCGGCCGGTATGGCCTTTGTAGGTAATCGCCTCGATCTGGGGCTGTCCGTGGTGATCGTGGATCCCAAGTCCAGCTTCGGCGGTACCGAGTTCAACGGAGATGGCGTGAAAGCCGTCCCCGTGCCTGAACTGGGCTACAACCGGGTCATCGACGATCACCAATCCGTCGGGATCTCGGTCTATGGCAACGGCGTGAGTACCGTGTATGACACGCCTCTGCTAGGTGGCCGCGACAAGGACAGCGCCAAGCTGACCCAGATCATCGCGTCCCCGACCTATGCTATCAAGCTTGCGCCGGGCTATGCACTCGGCTTTTCGGCCGACTTTGCCTATCAGCGCTTCAAGGTTGACGGCGTCCCCGATGCCCTCGGCGTGGAAAGCCCGGGCGCGGATTCATCCACCGGAGTCGGCTTCAAGATGGGCTGGTCCGGCCAGGTGAGCGAGCAGGTCACCCTGGGCGCGATGTATTCGTCCCGAATCAGCATGGGCAAGCTCAAGAAGTACAGCAACCTGCTGGCCCATCGCGGTGAATTCGACATTCCGGAACGCTATGGCATCGGCGTGGCCTGGCGCCCGACGGCAAGCATCGTGATGGCGGCCGACGTGATGCGCGTCAATTGGGGCGACCTGGACTCCCTGGCCAACGCACTGACCGCCAGCGAACCCGGCTTCGGCTGGCGCAGCCAGACGGTGACCCGTGCCGGTGTTTCCTGGCAGGCCACGCCTGCCCTGACCCTGCGCACAGGGGTCAGCCATGGCCAGCAGATCGTCAGCCGGGAAAACGCAACCCTCGACTATCTGGCTCCCGTCACGCCCCAGGATCACTTCACCCTTGGTGGCACCTATGCCCTGAGCAAAGACACGGAGATATCCGTCATGTATGCCCGCGCCTTCGGCTCCGAAGTCCGCGGCAGTGGGCCGAGTAACGGGGTGAATGTCGATATGTCCCAGCACTGGGTCGGCGCCGCCATGGCTTTCAAGTGGTGACGTGGCCCTTAACAGAACGGCCGTAACAAGGGTGGGGCCAACGCGGCTCCACCCATTCAGGACAGCGCTGCAACACTTGGCAGCCTCCGTCCGAGTACGCTCAGAAAAGGAAACCTCCATGGTCAGCATCGACCTTTTTCGCGATGGCATGGCCCGCCTGACCGGCGCCGTCAATGTCATCACCACCGATGGCCCAAAGGGCTTCGCCGGCATGACCGCCACGGCGGTCTGCAGCGTGACCGACCAGCCTCCCACCCTGCTCACCTGCATTAACCGTTCGTCCTATGCGCACCCCATTTTCAGCGGCAACGGCGTGCTCTGCGTCAATGTGCTGGCAGCCGAGCAGCAGGATGTGGCCCAACTCTTTGCGGACCGCAATGTGACGATGCCCGAGCGTCTTGCCCGGGTCGCCCACGAGCGGCTCCTGACCGGCAGTCCAGCCTTGAGCGGCGCGCTGGTCAGCTTTGACTGCCGCGTCACCCAGCAACAGCAGTTGGGCTCCCACGATCTGTTCATCTGTGAGGTCCAGGCAGTCAAGATCGGAAACCCCGCCGCAGGGCTGACCTATTTCGGACGCA
The DNA here is from genome assembly GCF_056724025.1 of Zoogloea sp. JDB1. Lineage (NCBI taxonomy): Bacteria > Pseudomonadati > Pseudomonadota > Betaproteobacteria > Rhodocyclales > Zoogloeaceae > Zoogloea > Zoogloea sp. JDB1. The sequence continues at coordinate 1,110,944 of NZ_CM161496.1, read as the reverse complement.
AATACCATTCGATCGGCCTGCCCTCCCTGGCCTCAGCCCTTGGCTGACTTGCGAATGGCCCCGGCCACTGGACACATCGAACTGCAACGAGGAGACACGCTGATGACCACGATTCAGACATTCACCTGGAGTGACCGCTACCTGCTGGGCCACCAGTCCATCGACGACACCCACCGGGAATTTGTCGAACACGTGCGCACACTGCAAGAAGCGAGCGATACCGATATCCCAGGGGCCCTGGAAGCCTTCATTCGTCACGCCGAAGCCCATTTCACCCAGGAAAACGCGTGGCTGAACGCTCCAGATTTTCCTGGCGGCGGCGAATGCCATATCGAGGAACACGAAAAGGTGCTGAGCTCCGCCTACGACGTGCGGGAGGTCGTCGTGGCACAGGGCCGATACGATGTCGCCCGCGCCTATGCCCAAGCACTTGTGGACTGGTTTCCAGGACATGCGGACTACATGGACTCCGCCCTTGCCACCTGGCTCGTAAAACGCAGCCATAACGGGCGACCGCTGGTATTCCGCCGCATGGAGGCGGTGTAGAGAAGATCGCGGCCCTTCCTCTTCGCGCAGGGTTTAGCGCATCGGACGACGCCACATGTTCACAAAAGCGTTAAATGCGTGCTAGAATTTTCAACTCGCTGAAGACGTGGTTCAGAAGCGAAAAAACTATTCCTCGATAGCTCAGTCGGTAGAGCGCCGGACTGTTAATCCGTAGGTCCCTGGTTCGAGCCCAGGTCGAGGAGCCAGAATTCAATGCGGCAGTAGCTCAGTTGGTAGAGCGCAACCTTGCCAAGGTTGAGGTCGAGAGTTCGAGACTCTTCTGCCGCTCCAGTTTCAAGAAATGGGTTGTTAGCTCAGTTGGTAGAGCAGCGGACTCTTAATCCGTAGGTCGAGTGTTCGAGCCACTCACAACCCACCAAGCATCGCCGGCAAAGGCCACCTTCGGGTGGCCTTTGTCACGTCTGGCCTTCCCCACTCACGCTCTTCCGCAGGCGCGTGGCCTGCACTGCGTCATCCACGCTCCAGTAAGCGGCGATGGCGTGGTCGATCTCGCCAACCAGGCCGGCGCGGGCCAGCGCGTCGCGGATGCGGTCCTTCACACGGGCCAGTGCCAGCTCGATGCCGGCGCTGCGCAGGTTGGTGGCCAGTTCGGCGAGCGCCTCGCCAGCCGTCACGTCCAGCTCGTCGCATACCTCCAGGCTCAGCACCACCACACCAGGCCGCCGCTCAAGGGCAGTCGCGCGCACCGACTGGAAAGCCTGTTCCGCGTTGGCGAAGAACAGCGGTTCATCCACCCGCAGGATCAGCAGCCCCGGCATGCGGATCGCTTCCGCGTGGCGCTGGCAATCCTGATAATCGCGGGTACCCGGCAACTGCCCCAGTTCCACGACCACCGGCTGCGCGAAACGATGGATCGCCAGCAACAAGGACGAACCGACAGCCAGCAACATGCCGAACAGCACCCCGAAGGCCAGCACCGCCGCCGCAGCCATCACTGCCAGCCAGGCATCGCCACCCATCCGCAGGCCGGTGATGACCGCCTTCGGCCACAGGTTATGGGACAGAATACCGATCATCACGGCCGCCAAAACCGGCAATGGCAGCAAGCCAAGTGCATCGCGGGCGTGCCATAACAACAGGCCCAGGGTGAATGCCGCAGCAAGCCCGGCCGCCTTGCTGCGCGCCCCCGCCGAATAGTTGGCCGCTGCCGCAGAGAAGCCCGCCCCCACCGGCAACCCCTGCAGGATGCCGCTCAAAAGATTGCCGGCACCGATGGCCAGCAACTCCCGGTCCGCGCTGAGCGTATCGCCTTTCTGCAGCGCCAGCGAACGCACCGACCCCCAGGACTCGGCGAACAGGATCAGCAGCAGCGCCGGCGCCCATTCGGCCATGCGCAGCCAGCGCTCGGCAGTCAATGATGGCAACTCCAGGGCCAGGCTGCGCCACTCGATATGCCCCACCAGAGCGATGCCGTGGTTGCCCAGGTCGAAGGTGGCGGACGCCACGATGCCCAGCGCCAGCACCACCAGTGACTGAGGCAGGAAGACCACGCGCCGCAAACCGTGATGCACTGCCAGCCACAGCAGCAGCGCGACGGCGCCAAGCCCGACGCTGGGCCAGTGGATTGCATCCGCCGCATCGATCAGCCCGACCAGTAGCTGCCAGGCGTTGCGGCCTGGCACATGGACGCCGGCCAGATGGGGTAACTGCTTGAGCACGATGGTCACCGCCAGGCCCCACGCAAAGCCGCGCAGCACAGGCCGCGAGATGAAAGCACCGATGGAACCGGTATGCAGCAGACCTGCCATCACGAACAGCGCACCGGTCAGCAGCACCAGCGCGTAGCCCATCTCCGGCCCACCCACCGCCACTGCGGTGGCGAAGATCGCCGCGGCGGAGGAAGTCGGCGCGACGATCGCGAAACGGCTTGAGCCGAACAGCGGGTAGACCACCAATCCCACGAGCGCCGCCAGCAGTGCGTGGGACGGCGGCACACCGGCGATCGCCGCATAGGCCACCGACTCCGGCAGCAGCACGCCGGCCACCGACAGGCCCGCGAGGATGTCGCCCCATGGCAAGCTGGGCGCAGCAGGCAGAGTTCGGAGCGGCGACATGGCAAACGGGGATCGGCGTCGGATGAAGCATTATCCCCATTCCGCGCCACTGGGAGACAGACAATAGCGCAAAGCCGGCGAGGGTTATCCCTAAAGGGATTTACCGGCCACTCTGAGTTACGTTAACGTCAATATCATAAAAAGGCGCCACCCGATACCAGTTCCGCCTCCGGAAGCCGCCCCCGGCACGGAAGGGAAGCCATCGACGGCCCGCCCCCAACACCGCCAAAGGAGAACCCCCATGTCCGAATTCGACGCCCCCCGCAGCACAGCCCAGGACATCCGGGTCGATCATCCCCGCGGCCGCCTGTTCTCCCGCGTCTGGACACCCACCGGCCGCGACGCCGGCTCGCTGCCCGCCGAGCCCATCGTGCTGCTGCACGACTCCCTCGGCTGCGTCGAGCTGTGGCGCGACTTCCCGGCCGAACTCAGCGCCGCCACCGGCCGCCGCGTCATCGCCTACGACCGCCTCGGTTTCGGCCGCTCCGACCCGCGGGACGGTACGCTGAATCTCGATTTCATCGCCGACGAAGCCCGCAACTATTTCGCCACCGTGCGCCGCCACTATGGCTTCACGGGCTTCATCGTACTGGGGCACAGCGTCGGCGGAGGCATGGCCGTCAATTGCGCAGCCCAGTTTCCCGACGACTGCAAGGCAGTCGTCACCATCGCCGCCCAGGCCTTCCTGGAAGACCGCACGGTCGAAGGCATCCGCATCGCCAAGGAACAGTTCCAGGACGACAAGCAGGTCGACCGCCTGCGCAGATACCACGGTGACAAGGCCCGCTGGGTGCTCGACGCCTGGACCGAAACCTGGCTCGCCCCCGATTTCGCCGACTGGTCCCTGCACCCCGTGCTGCCGAAGGTGAGCTGCCCGCTGCTGGCCATCCATGGCCTCCACGATGAATACGGCTCGACCCGCCATCCCGAACTGATCGGAGAGCTGAGCAGCGGCCCCGCCCGTGTCGAGATCATCCCCAACACCTTCCACATGCCCCACCGGGAAAAGCCCGAGACCATCGTCACGCTGGTCACCGATTTCATCGCAGCGCTGCCGTAGACCATTGCCGGCATGGACCATCATCGGCTGCCCCTGAGAACACACCTCGGATGGACCATGGCATGAAACCGTCCCCCGGCACTCTCGCCTTCCTCGTGCTGCAGGCCGTGCTCACCGGCTTTGTCTGGTACAGCGCCCAAACACTGCCGCCGGTCGTCGCGTCACACTTCTCGGCCTCCGGCGTCGCCAATGGCTTCATGCCGCGCCAAGCTTACGTGGTCAGCTTTTCACTGCTCCTCATCGGCATTCCTCTGCTGATCGCCTTTCTACCGGGGAGCCTGGCCCGCCGCAGCGGCGCCCACCTCAACATCCCCAACCGCACCTACTGGCTGGCCCCTGAACGCCGGGACATCACCCTCTCCTTCATCAGCAACCACGGCAAATGGTTCGCGGCCGTCGTGAGCCTCTTCCTCGGCTACGTCCATTGGCTCGTCGTACAAGCCAACCGGCTGCAGCCGCCGACGCTCTCCAGCGCCGACATCCTCGGCGGCATGGCCATCTTCCTGCTGGCACTCGTCGTCTGGTTGGCCGGCCTGTACCTGCGCTTCAGGAAAGCCGGCTGAACCAAGCCCAACGAACCCACCGCTGCCCGTATCGAGACTCAGTGCGCAATTACCAAAACGACGAGTGGACTAATCCGTAGGCGACGCGAACCACACTGCATAGACTGCCTCCACCGCCATTCGCGCAGCGTCATCGATGGGATGGCGCATTCGCCCCACCCCGCGCATGGATCGCCCTATGCATGCATCCCTTGATGCCCGAGGAGTCTCCTCCCCTGTGACACGCCTTACCTTCGCTTTGCTGCTCGGTCTCCACGGCCTTGTCACGGCCGCTTCGCCTGTATCGGCCCAGCCGCTGCCGCCGCCCTCCCGCACCGTCTTCAAATGCGACCAGGGCGGCAAGACGGTCTACTCCGACTCTCCCTGCCTCGGCGCCCAGCGTATCGAAGTGGAACCCACCCGCGGAGTCAACAAGCTGTCCGGCAAGGAGCGCATCGGAGCAGACGTCCAGCACGAACATTTCAGAGAGCAGATGTCCGACGCCATCAGACCGCTCAGCGGCATGGACCGCAAGCAATACGCCGCCTTCGAACGTCGCTTCAAGCTCAGCCCTGAAGCCCAGCAGGAATGCCGGCGTCTCGACACTCACCTCCCGCCCCTGGAGCGCCAGGAGCTGCAAACCAGCGGTATCGAACTCGCCGCTGTGCAGCAACAACTCTTCGCACTGCGCAAGCGCTTCCGGGAACTCGGCTGCTGATGACCACGATGCACACCTATATCGCCCTGTTCCGCGCCATCAATGTCGGTGGCAAGAACACCCTGCCGATGAAATCGCTGACAGCCCTGCTCGAAGGCCTCGGCGCGACGGACGTCAGCACCTACATCCAGAGCGGCAACGCCGTATTCCGCCATACCGACGACTCCGTGCCGATTGCCACACAGCTGGTGGCGGCAATCGGGGAACAGCATGGTTTCGAGCCCCAGGTGCTGCTGCTGCGCAGAGAGGACATCCTGCGAGCCTGCGAACGGAATCCGTTTCCCGAGGCGGAGGCCGACCCCACGTCGCTGCACCTGGGATTCCTGGCCGCCATACCCCCTGCGCCAGACCTGCAAAAGCTGGCAAGCCTCAAGAAGGACAACGAGCGCTTCCTGCTCGACGGCAGCGTGTTCTACCTCCACGCCCCCGACGGCGTCGGCCGCTCCAAGGTTGCTGCCGGCAGCGAACGCCTGCTCGGCGTGCCGATGACCGACCGCAACTGGCGGACGGTTTGCAATCTCCGCCAACTGGCCGAACGCTAACACGCCACACCATTCCCCTCGAGGGGCGACGTCCGGCGTGAGTCAGGCGCTTGCGGTTACACTGCGCCCAGTACAAGACAGGTGGCCGAATGTTGCATGAATGATCGTATCGCCGCTGACGCAGCGCAAACGCAGGGCACCAACGCGATGCGCCGCCGGCTCCCCAACGAACCGCAGACACTGGACTCCCCCACCCAAGTCGCACTGACCCAGCACTTCCTGCTACCGGCCCTCGCCGAACTGGAAGCCTTCTTTCTGGCCGTACGCGCTCAGGTAGACCCTGCGCTGCAGACTCGCCAGCCGGTCAAGCTGGGCAAACCTTATCCGCTGGGGCAATGCCTGGAAATCTCCCTCGCGGTCCAGAAGCAACTACGCAGCGTGGATGACAGCCGTCTGGCCAGCGCCGCAGCACAGGGCCACGCGGCCTTCAGGGCCTTCCTGCAAGCCGGCGGTGAATTCCGCCAAGTGTGGGGTGATCTGCGCGGCAGCTATTTCCAGAACGCCTTCCAACTCGGCACCCTGTACCTGGATGTCTCCAACGACACGGTAACGCCCACCAAACCGAAAGTGGAGATCCTGCCTTTCGCCGATGCCCAGTTCGTCGCCATCCGCGACTATCAGCACTTCAGCGAAGTCGCCCGACGCTACTGGCAAGGCGAGCTACACCCCAACCACGTACTGCCCGAGCTGGCGCCCTACTGCCCACTGATCCACGTCAGCCCGGCAGGCATCGTCACGCTCCGCGAGGCCACCGGCTACATGCTCGGCCTCACACAGAGCCTGGGCTTCCACCCCAGCGACGCGATCCTGTCCCAACCCCCGATGCCGCTCGCGCTCTTCAAACGCGTCGCCCGCTATCTGGCCGGCCAACGTGGGCTGACGCTTGCCGGCTCTCCGGAACAGGGCCGGCAGCAGGCGCTACGCCATTGCCGCCAATACCGCGCCAAACGCTGGCATCACTCGGTCGATCAGACCGAGAAGGCAATACAGACGATCGGAAACGCCAATTGCGTGCTGGCACGCCACAGCCGCCCCGGCATCTCCCACACCGTCCTCCAACCTCCCCCCCGGAACCCTGCGAACATGGCCACCATCAAGATCGACAATCAGGAATACGACCTCGACACCCTTTCCGCCGACGCCCGCACCCAGCTGGCCGGCATTCAGTTCGTGGATCAGGAACTGGCCCGCCTGCAGGCCCACGTAGCGGCGCTGCAGACAGCCCGCAATGCGTATGCAAGTGCGCTGAAGGCTGCATTGGTGGACACGCCGCCCCGGGCCGTATAACAGATCCAGCAGATCCCTTGCGTCGGACAAGGATCAGCCACGAACCGCCGCTCGGGATTGGTACCGGGGCCACCGCCACCGTCGAACTCGCAAAGCGTCGATGGAAACGGACCACAACTGTGTCGCAGGTGTGACGCCATGCGAATGGCGCCGCGCCCACGGCAGTCGCGGAGATGCTTACTTCGCCAACTTGAACTGCTTCAGCTCGCTGGTCAGGTAGCCGACCGCGGCGCCGGACTTGTTCTTGTAGTTGGCCTTGATCAGCGGATCCAGCGTGTCCTTGACGACGTTGTGGATGCTGCCCCAGTCGCCCGGATGCTGGAAGTTGCTCATGATGTAGGTCCAGCCGTTGATCTCGTCGACCGCATGCAGGCCGGTCGATTCGCCGCCGGCGGGGATCGACATGATGCGCGACAGCGCCTTGGTGTCGATGTTGTAGGCCCACAGGAAGTTATTGACGTGCTGGCTGCTGTCCTCGCCAATGAACAGGGTGCGCATCTTCTCGGAGAACTTGAGATTGTCCGGATTGGCGACCTTGTTCGGGTTGCCGGTGTTGCCCAGCGCGTCGGCCGCGATGTCCTCGCCGACCAGCAGCGCCTTGATATCCGCCGGCATCCACTCGCTGTTGATGGCCGCGCCCTTGTCGTCCTTCAGGCCGCCCTTCAGGTTGAGCGCCATCACCGCGCCGGCCTTGAGGGCCTTGTCGATGGAGATGCCGTTGCCGGCGGTATAACCCTTGCCGCCGACGACCATCGAGTCCTGGCAGTTCTGCAGCGCAGAGTAAGCCACTTTGTCCTTGATGTTGACGGTCGTGCCTTCCATCTTCGTGAAGCCCATGCTGGCGCCTACATAGGCCGCGTAGCGATGGGTTTCCAGGAAGGCGGCGGCCTTCTCGTTGATCACCTTGATCCACTCGGTCTTGCCGTTGGAGATCACCTTCTTGAAGGTCGCGTCGGCAGGATCGACACTGCGCACATCCATGATGTCGGTCGGCTTGATGCCACCGTCCACCAGAGCCTTGATCTCGGCACTCGTCGCCGAACCCAGCTTGATCCACGACAGCGACGCCGCAGCGGCAGCCGGATCGAGGGAGAAGCCCGCCCCGACCTTGGCCACATACAGCGAACCGGCGGACAGGTCGTTCTCCTTGTCGGCGACGAACACGAAGTAGCCGCTGTTGGTCGCATCGTCGCCCATGAACACCGTGCGGCGGTCGGGCATCACCTGCACCAACTCGTGAGAGATACGGCCCAGGCAGTAGTGCTTCTTGATCGAACCGGTGCCGTCCCCATTGACGGTGACTTCCGGCAGATGGCCGTAGTGATAGGGATTGGCGGTCGCCTCGTTGCCGAACAGGTTCTTGCTGAAGGCCTTGAGCTGCGCATTGCTGGCCACGAAGGCGTCCGGCTCGTACTCCTCACTCGACAGGTGGGTGCCCCACGGCGACAGGCTGGCGCCGCAGGTGATCCACAGGCCATTGACCTTGGAGGTATCCACGTTGTGGTATTTCACCAGGGACAGCTTGCCGGTAGCCTGATCCTGGTCCAGGGTCAGCACGGCGATCGGCGACGGCAGCTTGCCGTACATGTCGGTCGTGCCGTCCTGCGCCCAGGTGGTGTACTCGAACTGCACCACGGCGAATACCGGCTTGCCCTTCACGCCGTCGACCTTCGCGCCCTCGACGGTCAACAGCGATGTGCCGTCCGGGGAATCGGAGAAGAACTGGCGCTCCTGGCCGACCACCGTCCTGTCGATGATGGGCTGGTTGTTGATGTCGTAATAGCCGCCCGCAAGGATCTTGCCGCCCTTGCCGTCGGCCACCAGATCGCCGGTGATGAAGAAAGGCTGGTAGGACAGCGTGTAGTCAAGCTTGCTCGAATCGGCAAAATTAACCGACATCACGGAACCAACCGTCGTCGTGGCCATTGCAGCCGGGTTGGCCAGCGTCGGTGCAGGCATGCTGCTGAAGCTGACGCTGGACAGCGCCACCGGCGCGTCGGAACCACCGCTGCCGCCACAACCGCCGAGGAATGCGGAAGCCCCCGCGATGGCAGAGGAAAACGGCAGCAGAGGGGCGCCCGACATGAGCTTCAAAAGGTGGCGACGGGACGAATCCGGCAGGGCTTTCATAATAGTGACGACTCCAGTGAAATTGCGTAAAGTCCGCAATCTTCACGGGCAATCATGAAAGCTTTATGAAAGCTTGGTGATAGCTTTCCCTCGTCAGCCAGAAATACTCTCCACGATCGAACCCACCCGACCATGCGACTGACCGTCCGCGAATTCGAAGAACAAGACCGCGAAGCCCTACGTGGGATCTACACCGCATCGCGCCGTGCCGCCTTCATCTGGCAGGACGCAGCCGCCCTCCAGCCCACCGATTTCGACGCCGACACCGAAGACGAATGCATCCTCGTCGCCCTGGCCGATGACGTGCCCGTCGGCTTCGCCTCCATCTGGGAGCCCGACAGCTTCCTGCACACCCTCTTCGTCCACCCCGACTTCCAGCACAAGGGCATCGGCAAGATGCTGCTCACTCACTGCTCGGCCTATTTCACCGCAGCCACGCCAACGCTGAAATGCCTCAAGGCCAATACCCCGGCCATCGGCTTCTACGCCCACCAGGGCTGGCAGGCCGTCGCCGACGGCGACTCGCCGGACGGGCCTTATCTGCTTTTTGCGCGCCCCGCTGAAGAGGAAGGATGACGGGGATCAATTCCGTCCAAATCTCGTGTAATTGATCCAATTCAATATGGCAATTACCTGCATGTGATAGCCATCCGCTTCGCACTTATTGCCACCGCAATTTTTGCATGACAATTCTCACAACCCCATTTTCATCTGACAGAAATTCACACGACAGGAGCTGCTAAGATTTTTTCTCCAAACAAAAGGCATAAAAAATGAGACAACGTTTCGCACTCCTTTCCGCACTGTTTCTTTCCACCACCTGCAGCGCCGCCACGCTTGAATCGATTCTCGAGCCCTTCCCGGTGCCGGCCACGGGGGACTACACCGCCAACGAATGGACCATGCTGAACAAGATCAAGGGCGTTAAGTGGAAGAAGAAGGAAGGACCGAACGGCCCCAACTGGGGCGAAACCAAGCTCGACAAGCTCGGCCCCGCGATGGTGTCCGCCCAGGGCCCGCGGACCATGGTGTTCGAGTTGAGCGTGTCGATATCGGAAGGCCAAGGCAAGATCTTCGAGCAGGAGCAATTCGACGACGTGCTTCGCGCGCAATTCTCGTCCGACACCAAGATCCGCAAACTGCGCGGCGTCTGCGCGGAAGACGCCGGACGGCTCAGTGGCAGCGCTGTTTATGAAGTCACGCTGAAGGACAAGAAACCGGTCTTCGCCTTCGTCTCTACAGATGCCGGCGGCAACTCGCCCAATAGCCGGACCTCCGGTTTCGATTTCTCGGTGCAGAACGAAGCACGCTGGAAATGCTCCGAACCCACACCGGAACCCCCGAAACGGACCGCAGCCGTGCGTCCGACCGCGGTTCCGGTGGCCCCGGCAGCAGCGCCGGCGCCTCAGGCAATCAAGGCCGGCAACCGGCTTTTCGGCGCCTGGAAGGCCACCCACTGCGAGTTCTATGTCAATGACCAGCTCGCCCCGATCCAGAACTGCAAGCTCAACATGGAACTGGGCTTCCGTTTCTCGCCCGACAGCTTCGAGGTCAACGCCCAGGGCCGGGACCCCGAGATCAGCCCCGCGCCCACTTATCAGGACACCCAGAACTGGGTGGACGTGACCGACGCCAGAGGCCGCATGACCCGCTTCGTACTGATCGCGCCAGACAAGGCCTATGTCGCCTCCAGTAAAAAGGACAACAAGCAGACAAAGTTCTACCTCACCAGAGTTTCATCGCTCGCCCAATGAGGGCAGCCGGACGGCACCTCCTCCGCTCAACCGGAACAGGCACCGTCCGGAATGCCAAACGCCACCCATGTCCGATCAGTCCGCCCTCGCCCGCCAGGGCAATCGCACCTACTTTGCATAGTGAAACGCCCCTCTTAAAACGCAACAAATTCGTGACGTGACTGTTCACCGCGGCCCAAATTGTGTAGTTTCCTGCCTTTTTGGGCATCCGATGAAGATGGGAAACGTCATGCCGCTGACGCAGGTATTCGTCTCGATCTCCGACCCGCGCAGTGCGCGCCATACCCGCCATGACCTGGCCGAATTGCTGACGGTGGCGGTCTGTGCGGTGCTCTCGGGCGTGGACGACTTCGTCGACATCGAGTTGTGGGCCGAAGCCAAGCTCGACTGGTTGCGCGGGTTCATCGCGCTTGAGCACGGCATCCCGTCTCACGACACGATGGGGCGCGTGTTCGGCATGATTGCCCCCGACGAGTTCGAATCCGCCTTCCGACGCTGGGTCGGCATGGTGGTGCCCGCATTGGCCGAAGAGACGGTCGTCGCCATCGACGGTAAGACCAGCCGGCGCACGGGCAGCAAGACGAAAGCCGAGGCCGCTCCGCTGCATCTGGTCAGCGCGTTCGCCGCCGGCATAGGCGTTGTATTGGGCCAGATGGCCACCGACGAGAAGTCCAACGAGATCACCGCCATTCCGGAACTGCTCGCCAAGCTGGCACTCGAGGGCTGCGTGGTGACGATCGATGCGATGGGAACGCAGACAAAGATCGCGCGCACGATTCGCGAACGGGGCGCCCACTACGTGCTGTGCGTGAAGGAGAACCATCCGAATCTGTACGATTCGATCCTGTTCGCCGGCCTCGATCCCCGAGCCCCCCTGACGCCCTGTTCCACACACGAAACCACGACCCAGGATCACGGGCGCATCGAAGTACGCCGATGCCGGGCCTATGAGGGCGTCGGCCGGCTCTACCAGAGCGACGCCTGGCAGGATCTGGCCAGCTTTGCGGTGCTCGAACGCGAGCGCACGGTCGGTGGCCACACCAGCACCGAGCGCCTCTTCTACATCAGCAGTCTGCCCGCCGATGCCGAGCGCATTGCACGGGCCGTGCGCAGTCACTGGGAGGTGGAGAATCGGCTTCACTGGTGTCTGGATGTGCAGTTCAACGAGGATCAGTCACGCGTACGCAGCGGCTACGCCGCCAACAACCTGGCCATCGTCCGCCACATCGTCATGAACCTGCTGCGACTCGATACGACGCGCAAGGCCAGCATCAAGTCCAAGCGCATGCTCGCAGCCACTGTCGATGCGTTTCGCGCCCAGCTGCTGGGGGTATGACGTTAAGGTGCGATTGCCCTGCCTCGCCCGCCTCCTAGTCCGCCATCGAAACTCTGCAACTCGATAACAACGACGTTGCCCGGCACATTGCCGACCTGCGCAGCGCACATCCGCAGTTCACCCACCAGGCCCGCCATTGATCATGGACGCACCCAGGGGGCACGGACAAAAAAAGGTCACCAAACCCGTTCGCCCCTCTCCATGCAATCCGCAAGAAATCCGGCTTATTTAGCCGAGTACGCTTGGCAAACTCCATTCCAGCTTTCTTCAAATAGAAAAAATGATAATCCGTAGTCAGTCACCTACATAAAAATCACTTTTTCCTGCAATAGTCCGGGGCCAATGAGATAAAGTATCGGGTCGCTCCAGACGCCATAAAGAAGCAGCCGGCGAGTCGAAAGGAGAATTCATATCACTTCTCCAGACAAGAGTTCTGCGCCCAGTCACTTATTGACCCGTCTGCGTCCGAAAGAATAAGAAGCCTATTCCGTGGACAATCCGTGCGCTGGATCCACCAACACGGCAATTATCCGTCTAACAAGGACAAGGAAAGAAAATGCTTGCTCGAATGAGCTTACGCAAAAAATTGCTCACGCTGAGTGCAGTGGCCATCATTGCGCTGGTCGCAGCAATCTTGTCCGGCGTGGCGGGTATCCGTGAAGGCATAGATGGAGTCAAGGAGATCGGGAGGCACAGGTTGCCGTCGGTGATAGCCATCCAGGGCATCCGCGAAATTCAGGTCGCCCTCAAATCCAGCACCTACGAAGTTGCCTTGTGGGAGAACGATGCTGACGCGCAGGATCAGTTTTCCACCATCGCCCATGACAAGGAGACATCCTGGGCGGATCTGGAACCGGTCTGGAAGCGCTACGAGTCGATCCCCCGATCGCCACAAGAAGACGCGCTCTGGCAGGCCTTTGTCCAGGAATGGAACGCCTGGAAGAAAATCGACCGGGACATCATCGACCTGATCAACAAACTCGCCGGCAACCACGACGCGGCGCGCCAGAAGGAACTCTTCCAGAAATACTACATGCTGGGAGGTGCCCAGCGGAAATCGTATCTCGCTGCCGAAAAGCTGCTCACTCAATTGGTGAACACGAATGCCGCAAATGTCGAGGCACAGACCGCTTCAGCCGAAAAAGCCACGGAGTTCGCACAAAACGAAATGATCGGTGTCGGCATTGGCGCCACCCTTGCGGTGCTGGTGCTCGGTAGCCTGGTCACCCTCAGCATTCTGCGGCAGATGGGCGGCGACCCTTCCTACGCATCCGAAATCGCCCGGCAGATTGCCGACGGTCAGCTCCACGTAGACGTGCAGGTCGCCGATGACGATCGCTCCAGTCTCCTGTTCGCCATGAAAACAATGCGCGACAAGCTCAACGTGATCCTGCTGGAGATCGAGGAGTGCAGCAGGCATATGGGCCAGTCGGCCTACCAGGTCGCGAAGATCTCGAACGAGATATCGGACGTCAGCCGTCAGCAGAGCAGCCGCTCCCATGAAGTGGCGGACGCGATGCTGCAGCTCCACCACATTTCCGAAGACGTTCAGACACAGGCCATTGCCGGAGCCAAGCGCTCCGCTCTTGTCGAAGGGCTGGCCAAGGACGGTCTGGACAACGTGCACAAGAACATCGCCTCCATGGAGGACACGAGCGCCCGCGTCATGCGCGCTGCCGACGAAATACTGGATCTGGAGGGGGCCGCCCAGCAGATCCAGTCGATTGCCAACACGATCAAGGAAATCGCCGCGCAGACCAATCTGCTGGCCCTCAACGCCGCCATCGAGGCGGCCCGTGCCGGTGAACAGGGTCGTGGCTTCGCGGTAGTCGCTGACGAAGTGCGCAAGCTGGCCGAACGCACGACCATCTCGGCCAGCGAAGTCGAGCAGATCATCGAACAGCTGTCGGGCAAAGTGCAGCAGGTGTCGGGCACCATGCATCAGGTCGTCGAACAGGTCGGACGGAACCAGGATGAGGCGCGCAAGACGAGCGGGACCATTGAAGGCATGGCCCTCAACGCCGTCGAATCAGCCCAGTCCATCCAGGGCATCGCCTCGGCCAGCCATCAGCAGCTCGACCGTTTCGCCCTCCTCGAAAATACGACCGAGACACTTTTTGCGACGCTGCGCGAAAGCGGCACCAAGGTCGAGACCACAGCAGCCATCGGCGAGGACCTGCGCGGAGTCACCCAACGGCTGCACAACATCATGACCAGCTTCAGCTTCCAGCATGGCAAGCCGATCTCCCAGGCGGTCAACGAACAAAGACGCTCGCCCCGCGCCGAACACAGCCTGCTCGTCCGGGTGAAGCAAGGCGAACAAACGCAAGACGGCATCTGCGTCGACTTCTCCCTCAGCGGCCTTCGCTTGCGTCTGGTCCAGGCTGTCGACGAGGCATCCCCCATCGAAGTAGCCGTCTTCATTCCCGACGACGACCTGGACAACTACGCCCGTCAGGCCCCCGTGCTCATCCACTGCCGCATCGTTCGCTCCGGCCGTGAAGGCGGCAAGTTCATCTACGGGGTCGAATTCACAAGAGCGGGCGGAGACGAGCAGAACGCCATCCGCCGCTGTTTCGACTTCTTCAAGAAGAACGCCAGTTTCTGATACCAGCCCGCCCGCGCGGGCAACAACAACGCACACAAGGGAGTGTCATGTTTCTAGACGGATTGCAGCGCAAGCTGCAGACGGGCCTGTGCCTGCTGGGCATTCTTGCCGCCCACGGCGCCGCGGCCGAAATGGTGGTGATCGTCGGCAAGGGCGGCCCCGATGCGATGACCAAGGAGCAGGTCGCCGATGTGTTCCTCGGCAAGGCCGCCAGCCTGCCCGGCGGCGCGGCCGCCGCACCGCAGGACCAGCCCGAGGCGAGCCCGCTGCGCGACGAGTTCTACACCAAGATCACCGGCAAGTCCGCCGCCCAGGCCAAGGCCTACTGGTCCAAGCTGGCCTTCACCGGCAAGGGCACGCCACCGCCCGAGGCGGCCAACAGCGCGGCGGTCAAGAAGGCCGTCGCGGCCGCCCCCGGCGGCATCGGCTACGTCGAGAAAGCCGCCGCCGACGCCACCGTCAAGGTCGTCCTGACCGTCCACTGAGGCCGCGCCGCGTCCTTTACCGAATTCGCATCTGGAGGTTCCATGTCTTTCCGCAACATCCCCTGCGCCGCGGCCCTGTCCGTGGCGGTACTGCTGTGCGCCAGTGCGCCGGCGTCGGCCGTCGAAGTGGGCGGCGTCGATTTCGCCGGCTCCGGCTTCATGACCCTCGGCCTGGGCCACATGCTGGGCGGCACCCCGGGTACCGTCAGCGACTTCAAGAAGCCGGTCTTCGTTTCCGACTACGCCCAGGGCGGCGTCTATGAGGGCAAGGGCGGCGTGCAATGGAAGCCCGACTCCAAGCTCGGCGTGCAGGGCGTCGCCACCTTCCCCGACCGGCGCTTCTCGGTCACCGGCCAGCTGGTCTCCCGCGGCGCCCGCGAGGGGGCCATCAACCTCGAATGGCTCTACGCCAGCTTCAAGGTGAACGACAGCTTCACGCTGCAGGCTGGCCGCAAGCGCATCCCGATGTTCTACTACTCGGACACCCAGGACATCGGCGTGGCCCTGCCGTGGACCCACTTGCCGCCGCAGCTGTATGGCTGGGAAGCGGTCAACTACAACGGCATGAACCTGGCCTATCGCGGCCAGTGGAGCGGCTGGGACGCCAACGCCAACCTGCTCGCCGGCTACGAGGCGAAGGACCGCAGCGGCTACTGGAAGGTCTACCGCGGCCGCAACAACCGCACCGATGTGCGCTGGGACAACATTGTCGGCGGCGACCTGACCCTCACCCGGGACTGGTTCGAGACCCGCCTCGTCTATCTGCAGTCGAAGGTCCGCCAGAAGAATGTCAGCGGTTCCCTCGATGCCGATCCGAGCTCGCCGACCTTCGGCAGCTACATTGACCCCGATACGTCCTTCAGCTCGCCGGCCGGCAAGCAGCAGATCTACGGCGTGAGCTTCAACGTGGATTACGAGAACGTGCTGGTGCGCAGCGAGTTCATCCGCATCGCCCACAACGATGTGATGGGCTACACCGACCGCGCGCAGATCCTGGGCGTCGGCTACCGCCTCGGCAAATGGACGCCGATGGTCACCGTGTCCAACTACCGCAGCCAGGCCGAGATCTCCGCCGGCGCCGACCCGGACGGCCAGGAAGCCCACCGCACCGAGTCCCTCACGCTGCGCTACGACCTGACCACCTCCAGCGCCGTCAAGGTCCAGCTCGACTTCCAGAAGGACCGCAGCGGCCCCAACTACACCGTGGACGGCTTCAACCGTTTCGGCAACGCACGACTGCTCACCGCAACCTACGACGTGGTGTTCTGACCGGCACCGGTAGAAGGTGCGGCGGCGCTGGCAGACGACACGCGCGGGCGCTGACCCGCAGCGGCACCCTTGCAGCCCAAGGGGTGGTACGCATGAAAGGTCTGAGCGCCGCTAGCGGCCGATGCGCTTGAGGGTGTCCTGTGCCGCGTCTGCCGCCGGGCCGCCGAGCTCGACAGCGCGCTGGGCGGCTTTGCGGGCCTCGACGGGGCGCCTCAGCTCCAGCAACACGTTGGCCAGGTTATTCCACGCGGCCGCTGCGTCGTGGCGTCTGGCCGCGTCGCGGAAGGCGGCTTCCGCCCCGCGCAGGTTGCCGATCTGGTACTGGCTGTTGCCGAGGCCCATCGCCAGCGTCAGGCTATCCGGCCAGCGGGCCAGCGCGGCCCGGTAGGCCGGCACCGCACGCCCGGCCGGCGCCGCCTTCTCGAAGGCCACCAGCGCGCGGGTCGTCAGCGCCTCATCGGCCGTCGCGGCAAGCTGGCCCGGCGGCACGACGACGAAGGCCCATTTGCCAGCCCGCTCCCAGGTCAGCTCAAACGTCCGGAAAGGCATCACCTGGCGCTCCATCGGGCCGGAGCGCAGCAGGAAGGACTCGTCGTCCAGGTCGTAGCCGATCACCACCGCGTAATGCCAGGTCGGCGCCCACGACAGCCCCAGATTGAGCAACACGACCACCGGATGCCCTGCCGCCGTCTCGCGCATCAAGGCCTCCAACGTGCCGGGGATCTCCACCGCCAGCGCCCCCTGGCGCCGCGCGCCGGCCAACATCTCGATCTGCAGCGAACCCAGCCGTCCCGGCAGGAAGACCTGCCCGGCCAGCGCCTGCGGCGTGACGCCGAAGCCGTTGGCCCCCAGCGCCATCGCCAGCGCCGCCGGCCCGCACTGGTAATCCTCCTGCGCGTAATACGGCACCGCGGCCAGCTCAACCCGCGGCGGCACCCCGGCCGGCCGCGCCGCCCGCAAGGCCGCCGTCTGCGTCGCACACCCGCTCAGCCCGAGCACCGCCAGCGCACCAGCCGCACCAAGCAAACGCCGCCGTTTTTTAAAAATGTCACTCATGGGTTCGTAATTTGGCGAAGAAATCGTAGCGAGCAGGCCCGAGGTCGCGACGAGGAGCGCAGCCGTACAAGAGTACGGCGAGCACCGCAATCGCGAGATCGGGTCGCGCAGTAGATTTATTCGTCAAATCAGCGGATGGAGCGGGTGAAGGGGTAGACCTTCGTGAAGCCGAGGATGTCAGTCACCAGCAGCAGCAGGAACAGGAAGATGATCACCTCAATGAAACCGCCGGCCGGCGCCTTGTCCATCTGCGTGGCGAGGCGGCTGGCATCCTCGTCGGTCAGCGCGGCGACGCGCTCGCGGGCATCCGCCGCCTTGACGCCCATGCTCTCCAGACGAGACTGCACGTCGGCACGGTCGAGCAGCTCGTTCAGGTGGGCGCGCGCCTCGGCGCCGCTGCGGGTTGTGCCCTGGCTGGCCTGGGCGACCTGCTCGGTGCCGATCATGGTGGCCTGGGCGGTCTGCACGAAGGCCACGTGAGTGGTACTGACGATAAGCAGGGCAGCAAGAGTCTGCTTGAGGCGTTTCATTGTGGTTCTCCTTGGGATCATGGAAGGCCCGCATGGCAGGCAGTGCTTCATGCTGGCAGGCCGGTCCACGCTTCTTCAAGGTCGATCCTGTAACAACACATTTTGGGTAGTGGCATCCATCACAGGGCGGCCCGCCCCCGCGCGATGGCCTCGACGATGCCGCGGCGGGCCCGCGCACGACGCAACAGGTTCGCGGCCTCCCCCTCCCGCTCCAGCCATTCGCGGAAGCGCCTGAGGCCGAGGCGGATGGCGCCTTCCTCGACGCAGTGGGACAACAGCACAAGCTGGGTCTGCATGACGTCCTCGGCGGCGAACACGCCGAACTCGGAGGCCACCGCCACCGCGTTGCTGGTACCGAGCAACCTGAGGGCCTGGGATTCAGTGACGCCCCGGTGGCAGGCGATCACATGCAGCGGCCCGACGGCGTCCACCTCCGTCAGCAGCGCCGCGTAGTCGTGGTCCTGGTAGAAGGGCTGGCCGACCCGTTCCCGCGCCGCCGCCACGCCCAGCGCTGCCGGGATCGCCTCGACGCGCAGCAGCAGGCGGGCCGGTGCCAGTCCAGACAGGCCCAGGCCGGACAACACGACGCCGTCCTCCGCCACCTCGCCATCCAGCGCCTCGACGAGGGCCGCGCGCATCGCCTCGGCGCGCCCCGGCAGATCGAGGCGCGCCCAGTCCAGCGCCGCCCCCTGGTCGACGCGCCGCCCGGCAGGCCGCGCACCGCGCTTGGCCAGCTCGACGGCCCGCTGCAA
Source organism: Zoogloea sp. JDB1 (assembly GCF_056724025.1). NCBI lineage: Bacteria > Pseudomonadati > Pseudomonadota > Betaproteobacteria > Rhodocyclales > Zoogloeaceae > Zoogloea > Zoogloea sp. JDB1. The sequence goes on along the minus strand of NZ_CM161496.1, from coordinate 1,092,254 downwards.
AACCAGGCGCAGCGCGGCGTCGAACAGCGCGTCGCGATCAGCCACCCGCGTGTGGATCAGGCGCCGGGCGGCAACGTACTGTTGAAACACCTTGTCACGATGTTCCACCGCCGGAAAGGTCGGTTCCAGTGAAATCACCGACACCACGTCGCGCCGATGGGTGAGGGCTTCCTGCAGTTCGGCGTGGCAGATGCCGATTTCGCTGCCGTGGTCCGCGCTGCCGGCCTCACCGGTATATAGCGCCAGCACGATGTCGGCCTTGGCGATCTCCTCCAGCGAACCTTCGAGGATGGTCTTGCCGGCCGGCTCCGGATCGTCCTCGTGGATCCACACCTCGAAGAGCTGATGCCCGCCAACGCGGATGCCCTCGATACGCGCCTTGAGTTCCAGGCGCAGGTCGGTCAGCAACTCACCGCCGAACACGGGCGACAGCGCTCGGCTGGAGAACATCACGCGGAGACGGGGAACAGCGGCCATCGACGGGCTCCTCGGACGGGAGCACTCACGATACCACCGCGCCATTTCCGCGGGCAGCCCGGCCAACATGCCCGCGAAGTGCCACAATTCCACATCTCCACCGCTGTCCCAAGCCGCAATGAATGACGATCCCAAACTTGCCAACCTGCGCAAGAGCTACGAACACGGCAGCCTCGACGACCACGAGGCGGCCGACTCCCCGCTGAAGCAGTTTGTCGCCTGGCTGCAGGAAGCGCTGGACAGGGGCCTGCCGGAACCCAATGCGATGACCGTCGCGACGGTCGGCGCCGACGGGCGGCCGTCCACCCGCATCGTGCTGATCAAGGGCTACGACGCGCGCGGCATCGTCTGGTACACCAACTACGCCAGCCGCAAGGGCCGGGAACTGGAAGCCCATCCCTTCGCTGCGCTGCAGTTCCATTGGGTCGAGCTGGAACGGGTGGTGCGCATCGAGGGCCGCGTCGAGAAGGTCTCCGCCGAGGAGTCCGATGCCTACTTCGCCAGCCGCCCGCTGAGCCACCGCGTCGGCGCATGGGCCTCGCCGCAGAGCGAGCAGATTGCCGGCCGTGGCGTACTGGTCGCCCGCGCCGCCGAATACGGCCTGCGCTTCGGCCTCAACCCGCCGCGCCCACCCCACTGGGGCGGCTTCCGGCTGGTGCCGGACTACTGGGAATTCTGGCAGGGCCGCAGCTCGCGCCTGCACGACCGCATCGCCTACCGCCTGCAGCCGGACGGCGGCTGGTACAAGGTGCGGCTGGCGCCATGAGGCACGCCAAGGCAACGCCGGGATTGAATGTCTATAATCGGCGGCGCCTCCCTTTGCTGAGATCCGACATGTTTGTCCGCTTCGCCACTGTCCTCGCCCTGGCCCTGGGCATCGCCACCGCCCATGCCGAGGAGACGGTCTACCGCTTCTCGCCGGTCAACCAGTGGGACATCAACAAGACGGCCGCCTACTGGAACCCGATCATCCAGTACGTCTCGGAGAAGAGCGGGGTCAGACTGCAGCTCAAGATCGGCCGCACGTCGGCCGACACCACCAGCTACGTACTGGCCCAGGAAGTGGAGTTCGTGTTCACCAACCACCTGTTCAGCCCCGAGCGCGAATCCCTGGGCTGGAAGGTCTTCGGGCGGCGCAACGCGCCACCGCTGCGCGGCCAGATCGTTGTGCCGGCCGACTCGCCGATCACCCGCATCGAGGAGCTCAAGGGTCAGGAAGTGGCTTTTGCCGGCCCCGAAGCCTTCATCGGCTACAAGGTGCCGTACGCCTACCTGCTGTCGAGGGGCGTGGACGTAAAGACCGTCTTCGGCGGCAACCAGAACGCGGCGATGGCCCAGCTGTTCGCCGGCAAGGCCAGAGCAGTGGGCAGCAACTCCATGCTGGTGGAAGGCTACGCCAACCGGGAAGGCAAGAAGTTCCGCGTGCTATGGACCTCCGAGCCCTACCACGACCTGGCGCTGATGGTCTCCGGCCGGGTGCCCGACAAGGACTTGAAAGCCGTCTCGGCGGCCTTCCTCGGCATGCACAGGGATCCTCACGGCCAGGAGATCCTGCACCGCGCATCCCAGGAAGTCGGCCTCGGCAGCGACGCCTACTTCATCCCCGCCAGCGGCGCGGACTATGTGTCGTATCGCAAGTTCTACCAGAGCGCCCCCGCCGCCCTGCGCTGACGGATAAAGACCCCGGCCCATGGGCAAGCTCTCGAGGCTGCTGCCGCAGTCACTGGTCACACGCATCTACGCGCTGTACTCGGTTGCGCTGCTGTTCTTCATCGGCGGCGGGCTCGTCATGTTCTACCAGTACCAGTTCGCTCAGGAACTGGAAACCGCCCAGCAGTCGGCCACGATGCTGATCGAGGTGACTGCCCAGACCATCACCGACAGCGCGGTGATCGGCGACTACGACACCATCCAGCGCACCCTCGACAAATCCATCCTCGGTTCCCAGTTTGCCTCCGCCACCTTCATCGATCTGGCCGGCGGCGGCCTGCGCAGCGTCAACCGGGACAAGCCACCGGTCACACCGCCGGACTGGCTGCGCAAACGCGTTGCCGCCGACCTCTACGAAGTCAATCGGAACATCTCGGCCGGCGGCCGCGACTACGGCGTACTACGCCTCGAATTCGACGTGGACATGATCGCCGGCGGACTGTGGCGGCTGTTCCGCACGGCGCTGCTGCTGACCCTGCTGGGCTTCACCGGCGGCCTCGTACTGATCTGGTTCCCCCTCAAGCTGTGGCTGGGCAGCCTGGGCCGCGTGAAGGGCTTCGACGAAAGCCGGCACGAAGCGCGCGTGCCCCAGGACGACGAGGAACTGCTCGCCGACCTGCCGCTGGAATTCCGCCCGATGTTCGACGTGCTCAACCAGACCGCCGCCCGCCTGCAGCAGGAACTCAGCCAGCGCGAGAAGGCGCTGACCTCCCTGCGCGAGGTACTGGCCGGCCTGCAGGCTCTGCCCAGCCCGGCGCCGAGCACGCCATCCGACCAGGACATCGAGGCGGTGACCGCCGCCATCGGCCGGCTGGTCGCCGAACGGGAGGCCGGCCGCCTCGCGCTGGAACAGGCCCGCGACGCCGCCGAGGCCGCCAACCGCGCGAAGAGCGATTTTCTGGCCAACATGAGCCACGAGATCCGCACACCGATGAACGGCATCATCGGCATGACCGAGCTGGCCCTCGACACCCGGCTCGACGACGAACAGCGGGACTACCTGAACATCGTCCGCTCCTCCGCCGGCGCATTGCTGACCATCATCAACGACATCCTGGACTTCTCGAAGATCGAGGCCGGCAAGCTGGCCATCGAGAACATCGACTTCGACCTGCGCGAACTGCTGCGGGACGCGCTGCGCCCGGTCACGCTGCAGGGCGAGGAGAAGGGCCTGCAGGTACGCTTCCAGGTGGCCGACGACGTGCCGCGCATGCTCGGCGGCGACCCGCTGCGGATCCGCCAGGTGCTCATCAACCTGCTCAGCAACGCGGTGAAGTTCACCGAGGCCGGTGAGGTGGCGGTAAAGGTCGGCCGCGGCGACGGCCAGGAACTGCAGTTCTCGGTGCGTGACACCGGCATCGGCATCGCCGCGGCGGCCCAACGACACATCTTCGACGCCTTCTCCCAGGAAGATACGTCGATCACCCGCAAGTTCGGCGGCACCGGCCTGGGTCTGTCGATCTGCAGCCGCCTGATCGAGCTGATGGGCGGCCGTATCTGGGTGGTCAGCGCGCCGGGCGCAGGCTCGACCTTCCACTTCACGCTGCCCTGCCGGACGGCTGCCGCAGCCGACACCGCCGCGCCTGCCAGCGCAGCGGCCACACCGCCGGAAGAGGCGGCCGCCAGCGGCGCGCGGGTCCTGCTCGTCGAGGACAACCCGGTCAATCAGCGCCTCGCGCAGGTCTTGCTGCAGAAGCGCGGCTACGCGGTGAGCCTGGCGGAGAACGGCGCCGACGCGGTGAACATGGTCGGAGCCGGCCATTTCGACGTGATCCTGATGGACATGCAGATGCCGGTACTCGACGGCCTCGAAGCCACCCGCCAGATCCGCAGCCTGGAACAGGCGGCCGGGCAGCCGCGGGTGCCGATCATCGCGATGACCGCCAACGCGATGAACGGCGACCGGGAACGCTGCCTCGACGCCGGCATGGACGACTACCTGACCAAGCCGATCAAGGCCCAGGAACTCTACGAACGCATCGAGGCCACGCACAACGAGAAAACCGTGGCTCAAGCCCAGGGCGGCTGATGCCGGCCACGGAAGTGATCACGTTACGCTCGCCAGCGGCAGCACGAGCCGCGCCTCAAGGCCGTCCCGATTGATCAGTTCCAGACGCCCCCCTTCCAAGGCCATGACGCGCTCGACAATGGCCAGCCCCAATCCCGCCCCGCCTGGGCCACCGCGAGCCTGGTCCAGGCGGGCAAAAGGTTGTCGCATCGCGCTCAACGCCTCCTCAGGAATCCCGGGCCCCTGGTCGCGTACGGTGATGAGCAATGTATCCACGCCGGTACCCACGGACATCCACACCGTGGCATCGCTGTATTTCAGCGCGTTTTCCACCAAATTGACCACCGCCCGTCGCAAAGCCAGCGGCCGGCAAACCAGGGTCGGGAGTGTACTCGCCGGTCTCTCCACGATGAGACGTGGCGTTGCCAAGCTGGCGGCGACATCGCCCACCAGTTCGTCCACGTCGCACGGCACACGGGGCTCTTCCGCCCCCAGACGGGCAAAATCGATGAACTGTTCGATGATCTGCTCCGCCACCCCGATATTGCGCACCATGCCCCGGAGCAATTCGTCTTCGCCTTCCACGTCTAGGATTTCCGCCGCCAGCCGCAATTTTGCGAGTGGCGTCCGCAGGTCGTGGGACAGCCCCGCCAACATCAGCGCCCGCTCCTTCTCGTTGGCCTCCAGTTGGCGCACCATGCCATTGAAGGCCATCGCCAAGCCAGCGATCTCGGTGGGCGCGGCCGCGATATGGATCACCGGGTATTCGCCGGCCGCCAGACGCTCCGCTGCCTGCTGGAGGAGCGCCAGTGGGCGGTGAAGGTGACGCTGAATCAGCGTTGCACCAAGGATCGCCAGCGCGCCGGCGCCGACCATTACCCCCAGGACCAGCCTGCTGCGCTCCGCGGCCAGACCGCCGGCCTCCAGCCCCAGCCACCAGGACTCGCCACCCAGGTCGGTACGAACCCACAGGAGAGAAGGCGGCCCCGCCGACCAGCCAAGGCGGACATCCGGCCCCAAGCGTGCCTGCAGGCGCTCAAGCGCCCACCGCATCAGCAGCGTGGGAGGGGTAACCAATCCTTCGGGTTGCCCCTGCGAGACCCACGCCGACGCATTCTGCCGCCCCAGATCGGCGAGGAAGCGCTGCCGCTCGGCGACGCTCATGTGGGCCACGGCCCCCGACAACAGATTCAGGTAACGCAGGGTGACCTCACTCATCCGTTCGATACGGGGCTTCTGGACGAAGACGTAGTAAGCCGTGACAACGCCGCACTCGGCACACAGGATCAAGCAGATGATCAGCAGCACATGACGGCCAAAGAGGCTCCGGGGCCAGCCGAAGCGCCGCGTCACGGTGGGGTCTCCCGATCACCGACAAAGACATAGCCCGCCCCCCAGACGGTACGGATGTAACGCGGCGTGGCAGGATCCTCCTCAAGAACCCGGCGCAGGCGCAGAACCTGCACATCCACGCTACGCTCACTGTTGTCCTTGCGAGATCCGAAGGCCAGATCGAGCAGGCGCTCCCGCCCGAGGGGTCGGCCCGGGTGCTTCGCCAATACCTGCAGCAGGGCAAACTCGCCGGAGGTAAGCGTCACCTCCCGGCCATCCCGACTCAACCGGCAGGCACCCAGGTCAAGGACGAAGGGACCGAAACGCACCACGCCGTCGCCCGCCAATGACGCACTGCCGCGGGCCAGTTGCTGACGGCGCAACAAGGCCCGCAGCCGGGCCGCCAGTTCGCGGGGCTCAAAGGGCTTAGGCAGATAGTCATCGGCCCCCATCTCAAGCCCGATGATGCGCTCCACGGCATCGCCGCGGGCCGTAAGCATCAGGATCGGGATAGCCTCCCCGTTGGCCCGCAGGCGTCGGCAAATGGACAACCCGTCCTCACCGGGCAACATCAGGTCAAGCACCAGAGCGTCATAGGGTTCCCGGGCCAGCAGACGGTCGAGCTGCTCACCGTCGGACACTTGGCGCACCTCGAAGCCCTGACTACTTAGGTAGCGCTGCAGCAGCGCGCGCAGTTCAGCTTCATCGTCGAGGACCAGGATGCGGGCATTGGGCATGGCGGAACTGGATTTGGGTAGAGTCACCATTGTGCCGCCGGCCGGTATTGAAGGTGCAGGCAAGCGGCGCCACGGGTTTATTGCAAACGATGACAAAAGCGACGAAGCATCACAAAACCTAACGAACGGTGCCACCGCCAGAATCGCCTGCACCCGGCGACCGGGCTAGAGTATTGGCATACCCCCTTTCCAAGGAGTACGTCATGTCCGTAACGCTTCCCCGGTTTGCGGCCCTTGCGGCCCTGAGCCTTGCCCTCGGCCTCACGACGGCAGCCCACGCCGGTGAGCGCATCACCCGCTTCCATGGTGCCGATGGCGGTGCCGTCGTCCACGGACGCGTCACGCATGGCGACGGAGCCGGCAACCGGGAATCGTTCCGTGGCGGCGCCTTCCGGGGCACCGAAGGTCGCCAGGGCATGCGTGCCAGCCACCTTACCCGCAATGCAGACGGCAGCGCTGAACGCACGGGAGGCTTCGCAGCCAGCGGCCCCAACGGTTCGGTACGCAGCCAGGGCAGCATGACACGCAGCACCGACGGCGACATCAGCGGTCAGCGCACGACGACCGGCACCGGCTCACAGGGTAATACTTACCAGGGCAGCACGACCTACAGCCGGAGCGACGGCGTGAGCCACACGGCAACCTGCAGCGACCCTAGCGGCACCCCGATTCCGTGTTCGCGCTGACCCAAGGCCACCATGAGGAATGCCCCGATGAAGCCCGTCGCCCGCCGCCTGTGTGCGGCCCTCGCCCTTGCCATCTTGGCGCCCGCCGCCGACGCCGGTCCGCTGCTCGAGCGCCTGCGCGAACGGCAAGCGGCCCGCGCCAGTGCAACAAACGCGTTGCCCGCCGGCGTCCGCAAGCTGACCGACGTCGCCTACGGTGCCGATCCGGCCCAGACGATGGACGTGTACATTCCGGCCGAGGCCCACGACGCACCGGTGATCTTGATGGTCCATGGCGGTGCCTGGGCCATCGGCGACAAGGCCATGGAGCGCGTGGTGGACGCCAAGGTGACACGCTGGGTAACGCGCGGCATCGTCTTCATCTCGATCAACTACCGCATGCTGCCGCAGGCCGGCGTCGACGTGCAGCTGAGCGATGTGGCGCGGGCTCTGGCGATGGCCCAGCAAAAGGCCGTGGCCTGGGGCGGCGACCCTCAGCGCTTCGTGCTGATGGGCCACTCCGCCGGCGCCCACCTGGCCGCTCTGCTGGCGGTCTCGCCGTCGGCCCGCTTCACGCCGCAACCGCTGCCCGTACTCGGCACAGTGGCGCTGGACAGCGCCGCGATGGACGTGGAGGCGATCATGAACCAGCGCCATCTGCGCCTCTACGACCGCCCCTTCGGCACCGACCCGTCCTACTGGCGCGCCCTGTCGCCCTACCACGCATTGACGCCGGGCGCCGCGCCGCTGCTGGCAGTCTGCTCGACCCGACGGGAAGACTCCTGCGAGCAGGCCCGGCGCCTCGCCGGCCGCGCCGACGAGCTGGGCATGCAAGTGCAGGTGCTCGGCGAGGATCTGTCCCACGGCGACATCAACAGCCAGCTGGGCCTCGACAACGCCTATACCCGCGCCGTGGAACACTTCATGGCCAGCCTCGACCCGGCCCTGGCGCACCGCCTCCCATAAACGCAGATTCATCCATCTGCAGCCGCAACCTGAAATCCCGCACCTCAAAAAGCAGATCGGCCATCGCGGACGATACGCCCGCGATGGCCGATGGAAGCGGGCTGCCAGCGGCAGCGGCGCGTCAGCAGCCCCTTGCAGCCGCGGTCTGGCCGCAGGCCAGCTTGGTGGGCACGGCAACGGCCGGAGCCTGCTCGATGCTGCGGTTGGCCGCCACCGGCTGGGCGCGCGGACCGTAGCTGACCGGCTGGACGACAACCTGAGCCTCGCCGCTGGCGAGGGCGGCGCGCTTCAGCTGGCGGCCATGTTCGATCAGGTACCAGTCGGGACCGGCAAAGGCGGTGGTAGCCGCGAACGCACCCAGCAGGGCAAGCGCGAGGCTGACAAAACGGCGGAACATGAGACGAATCCTTTCTCCGATAAAAATCACTAGGCGATCAGCATCTGTTCCGCGGTGCCGGTTCTGTCGCCGACAACCTGCAGGAACAAGAAACCAACCGCCTGCATGTTCCGTACCAGTTATATAAATTTTGTTATATCAACTATTAGAGCGCGCTCAACGGTTTTGTGGCAGACATGAACGTGCCACTTTGTAATAAACCACACCAGGATTGTGGTTTTTGACCCATTGCGGCGGCGCGCATCAGCGCCCCATGCGCCGCAAGGTGTCAGACGGGTTCTCGGCAAAGCGCGCCCGGTAGCGCGCCGCAAAGACACCGAGACTGTAATAGCCCCACTGCTCCGCAATCGCCGCGACAGTGCTCTCCGGCGGGGCCGCCAGCAGAGCCTGGCGCACGCCCTGCAGGCGCGCCTCACGCAGGAAGACCATCGGCGTGGTGCGGCGGAACTCCCGGAACGCGCCGCTGAGCGCCCGCACGCTGATCCCCACCGCCGCCGCCACAGCGCTCAGGGTCGGCGCCTCGCGGGCATGCTCGCGCATGTACTGCTCGGCCTGGCGTACGTAGCGCGGCGCCAGCGCGCACGGGCGGGCCGGCAGCTCGCCCCAGCGGCGGGTCCACTCCATCAGCATCTGGGTGCCGAGCATCTCCTCCAGCTGGCGCCCCAGCGGCCCCTCGCTGACCTGGCGTGGATACTCCGCCACGCAGCGGCAGCAGTAGGCGAGCAGCGCATGCCACGGCGAACCGGCGCCGCCGAAGCGGATCTTCAGGCGCCACAAGGCGTCGTGAGCCGGCTGGCCGGTCCACCGCAGGTAGAGCTCCTCCAGGTAGCGGTGCGGGAAGGTGATGTTCACCTGCAGGTGGTCCGGATCGAAATCGGCCCAGTATTCGGTGCGGCTGGTATCGACGAGAAAACTCTCGCCGGCTGCGGTCTCTGCCGGCTCGTGGCTGTCCACCCAGTGCCTGCCGGCGCCGCGCACGGTGGTCAGCGCCATGCCCATCCCGGCCCCTTCCGAGAAGTCGCTGAGATGGACGGGAATGCCATAGGAGAAGCGGCTGAGGATCATGCTGCCGATATGCACCGCGTGCAGGTCGGAGCTCGGCACCAGGATGTTGCCGGTGGGGCGCACCGAATAAGGCATGTAGACGCGCCGGGTCCACGCCTCCAGCTCGTCGAAGTCGCGGGTGACGATCAGTTGGTGGGCGTCGGTCGGCCGTCCGCCGGCGTCCACGACGAGGGCATTGCACAGGCTTTCCATGGCAGCTCCCAAGACCTTGCGACCGCCCCGGGCGGCGCTCCCGGGGCGAAGGGCGAACTCAGAACACTTTCAGCAGGCGCAGGTTGAGCCGCGCATCCTCCTTGACGCCGCTGCGGACGGACAGATCCCGCCCCAGCGAGGTCAGCACCTGCCAGCCCGGCGCCACGAAATGGGCCACGCTCAGCAAGGCCTTGGTACGGCGCTGGCGGTCGCCCTGGGCGACGCCGTCGATCTCCGTCTCGCCGCCACCTGCCTGGGACAGCATGCCGCCCACCCACGTAGCAGCGCCGAGATTGTAGCGAAGGTGGGACTGCAGCTCCCAGGCCGGGCGCTGCCGGAGCGTCGCGCCGGTGGAGCCATAGTCGCCGTTGCGGCCGAAGACCTGGCCGTCGGCGATCAGATCCAGCGTAAGGCGTTCCGACAAGGGCGTGATCCAGCCCGTCTGCAGCGCGAACTTCCAGCGGTTCTCGCCGAAGGGATTGAGCGGCGCGTTGCGGTCGTAGCGGCCGGTGGGCAGCCACAACCACGGCGTCACCGCGAAGGCGCGGCGGCCTTCCGGGTCCTTCATCAGGTGGATGGTGGACGCCAGGATCAGGTCGCCGACGCCATTGGTGGCGTCCACGCCGGCCAGATCGCCGCCGGTATGCACGCGGCCGAAGGGCAGCAGGAACTGGGGCGCCATGGTGAGGCCGCCGATGTCCACATAATGCACGCCGCGCAGGATACCCACGTCCGCCTCGACGCGGGCCTGATCAGCCACCTTCCTGCCGCCGGCGTAGAGCTGGCGGCCCTCGGTATGCTGGTAGTAGCCGACGGCGAGGCTGGTGCCAACCGGCAGGTAGGTGTAGTCGCCGGCATCGATGGTCACGGCACAAGCCAGCCCAGGCAGCGCGAGGGCCACGGCGCAGGCAGCAGCGTGCCAGCGACGGCCCATGGGGGTACGTCGTTTCATGTCTCCAACTCTCCTCTGGTGGCGGCGGCAGTCTCTCGCGTTCGGGACGGCCTGACGCCCTGGGGCCTACTGTGGCAGGCCCCGGATCGGGTCTTGTCTCAATCCGGCAGTCGCCTGTCGCACGCCGGCAATTTTTCGGGGGAAGCTCAGCGGTGGTGGTAAACCGCCGTCTCGAACTCCACGAACTGGGGGTAGGACACGCAGTCCTGGAAGGGCAGCAACTGGGTCGCCCAGTAGCCGCCGATGCCAGTCTGGCGGTCGATCCAGTAGAAGGAATTGGCCAGCCCGGCCCAGGCCAGGGAATTGGCCGGGCGGCCCGACGGAGTCGGCGCCCGGTTGGTCATGAAGGTGTAGGCCCAGCCCTTCGGCACGCCGGGGAAGAAGCTGCCGGCATTGGCGAGGGACGGGATCGAGGTGGGCCAGCCCGTGCATTCGAGGGAACCGAGCCCGTCGCGTGCCATCAGCGCCACGGTCTCCGGGCGCAGCACGCGGCCGTGGGGGCCGGCGCCGTCGTTGAGGAGCATGCGGATGAACTTCATGTATTCGCCGACCGTCGCGTACAGCCCGTGGCCGCCGCAGTCCATCGCCGGCGGCTGCGGCAAAACCAGCTCCGGCAACGGGCTGAGCGCGCCGTTGGCGGCCCGCTCGTGGATGGTCACGCGGCGGGCGCGCATGGACTCCGACATCGTGAAGCCGATGTCGGCCATGCCCAGCGGCGCGAAGATCCGTTCCTTCATCACCGCGCTGAGGCGCTGGCCGCGCAGCGCCTCCACCACCAGGCCGAGCCAGTCGATGTTGACGCCATAGGTCCACCGCTCGCCCGGATCGTGCAGCAGCACCGTGCGGATCGCCGGGAACTCGCAGGACACGATGGTCGGGATCTCCTTCGCCGTGCGGTACTGCAGGTCGTCCTGGCTGAAGAACTCGTAGCCGAGGCCGGAGGTGTGCAGGAACAGGTCGTTGATCGTCACCTCGCGCTTCGGCGGCCGTGTGCGCGGCTGGCCCGCCGCGTCGAAGCCGTCGAGCACCTGCAGCTCGGCGAACTCCGGCAGGTACTTGCGCACCGGATCGGAGAGAGACAGGCGCCCCTCCTCGATGAGCTGCATCGCGCAGGTGCCGGTCAGCGCCTTGGTGGTGGAAAAGATCGCAAAGACCGAATCGAGCGTCATCGCCGGCTCGGCGCCCAGCTCCCGCCGGCCCGCGCAGCCTTCATAGAAATTGCCATCCCGGTCGGTGGCCATCGCCACCACGCCGGGCACCCCGCCGGCCCGGTTCACCGCCTGGTCCAGAACGGAATCCAGAACGGCCGTCAAAGTATTCGCCGTCATGCCTTGTCTCCTCATATCGTTGTGGTCCGCTTGACGCGCCCGCCCTGAAACCCGGAGGCCGGGCGGGCGGAAGGACGATATGTCGGAACGAGGCCGCCGCCTGTCCGGAAACGGCAGGCGGCTATCGGGATCCGGCAATTATTGGCGGCCTACATGTGATCTCCGCGGCCACCGCCGCGACAGTGCAGGCCGCGCCTGCCTACAGCGTCGTCAGCCGCGCCAGCTGGCGGCCGAACAGGGCGGTCACCAGCAGCAGCACCGGCGTGATCGTGATGAAGCCGTACAGCACGCGGCGGATCAGCGGATGGGCGCTGTCGGCCTCAATGAAATGGCGGATCACCAGCCAGCCCTTCAGCCACAGGATGGCGGCCACCAGCCATTGCAACCCGACCTGGCCGTGCAACCCATGACCCAGCAGCAGGGACAGCCCGGTCAGCGCAAGCAGGCCGAGCCAGGTCTTGACGAGCGGCGCCAACGGGGCCGCCGATTCACGGTGTATGTCGTTCATGCTCACACCAGCACGTAGAAGAAGGAGAAGATGACCAGCCAGATGATGTCGGTGGCGTGCCAGTAGCAGGCCAGCGCCTCCAGGCCGCTGTAGTCGTCGGCGGAATAGCCGCCGGCCAGGTGGCGCGCCAGCACCCACAGGATGCCGAGGATGCCCCACACCGCATGCACCATGTGGTTGAAGGTCAGGTAGTAATAGACGCCCGAGAAGATGCCGGCCTGCCCGTCGATGCCGTGGGCCAGGTTCCACTGGATCTCGATGATCTTGGCGACTGGATAGCCCAGCGCCAGCACCAGCCCGCCGACCAGCCAGGCGATTGAGGCCCGGCGCCGGCCGGCGCGGATCAGCGCCGTGGAACAGGCGATGCAGAAGCTGCTGCTGACCATCACCAGCGTGATCACGGTGCCAAGCGTGGTGGACAAACCCTCCGCGCCTTTCTCGAAGGCCTCCGGGAAATGGGCGCGGGCGACGAAATAGACGACGAAGAGCACCAGGAATTCGATGAACTCGCAGCAGATCCCCACCCAGATCCCCTTGTTGCCGGGAATCCGCCCACCTGGCGCCTCCTCGAAGGCGGGCCCCGCCACGGTTGCAGTCATGATATTGGCAGTCATCGTTTTCCCCATTGCTCGGCAGCCGTCATTCTTCGCCACCAGCCCGGCCGCAGAAGGAACAGATGGAATGGTTTACTGCCGATACAGATCGGGGAATTGATGCCGGTCAATTTTGCCAACGACGGCGGGGAAATGCCGTCGACACAGAGGATTGCCACCGCCAAGCTGACGATAGTCCGCTACAGAAAGGGGCTGAGACCTACATTTTCAGCTGATACGTCACGGAACAATTCTCCAAGAGTTTCCGGTCAATGGCCGCAGTCCAGCAATAATAGAATTATGGAGTATTAGGGATAGTATTTTCTAATTCCGATTAGGAACCACTATTTATGGGACAGACTCCAATCTGTTCAGGGCAGTAGCCGTATTCTGATTGCTTGCCGTTTTCGGACAACTATGAAAATACCTCTTTTCTGTTCCTTTCAACCCGACTGGAAAAGGCACCGGCAATAACATCCAGGCAATTTTTTCTATGTGGTGAGTTTCGCTGTAGCATTTATATTCTTCGACATACGGAGAACTTCGGCTTCGTGGCACGACTTTTATCAAGTCAAAATTAAAGATACTTCCCGGAGGAGGGGGCATGCGGGCATTAGATGACTTCTTACCATCCTTTCGGCTAGGGAGCACTTGCTCGAGAAAGCGATCAACACCGACATCAGCATGAAACAACATGAATTTGCGGTTCAAATATTCAGGCAACTCCGGGCTGGACGGACCAAGTACGCTATTGACGGAAAAGCACGCTCCATCTCCGCAAGTGACATTTTTCTCTACAAAAACCCAAACATTTTGACCGCTCCGTAAAACCAGCCGGGGGGCGAAGGGCTCCTTTTGAGTCTCATATATCTCAATTACTTTATATTTAAACGTCTTCTCCGACAGTTCGGACGATGGAAGCTTCGACTCCAGCCAGACGAGGCCCGTGCCGGGGAAGTACCCAATGAACTCGGCATCAGTGTCATACGTCCCGCTGATTGGACGTTCAAAAGTCGCCTGCCCGTACCCGATATACAACTCGCCTGGCAGCGTGATCGAACTGGGTTGCTTTTTTGGTGCGACTATCGACCTAATTTCTCTGCTTGGCTCCCAATCTGTCGGCCTGACCAATAAAGCGTTATGGGATTGGGTCTCACAGGGCCACGAGCCAACACCCCACGAATCAAGAGTGCAACGACGCAAGAAATAGGCTGCATTTCCGTCCGCCAAGGGAATCAGTATAGTTTTTGCAAAGACCTCTTGATGCTTGCTACCGCTGGTGTGTGGCAATACCACACACGCTGACAGCACTAGCGATGCCAGATATGTCATCCAACGCTGGAGAAAGTGCACTTCTGTTGTCCTTCGTCAGTTGGGTCCCAAGAAGTTCCGGCTTCCTGTTGCCCCGTGCGTTTCGAAGGCATGATTATGCACAAAGCATCAACCATCTACTTTGTATTTTTTACCGAGATCTCCCAGAACGTTGGTGAACACACCAACTTAGCGGGTTTCCACCTGCACCATCCGGGCTTTCCGAGCCGAGGTTCGGCACCGAGATGCGGGGACATCGGCCCCGCAACCCGAGAAAATCGCCTCGCTCAGAACCCGTAGCTGATCAGCCCCACCAGCTTGCTCACCTGGTTCACCCCGAAGCGGTTGTCGCCGCCGATGATGCCCTGCAGCGTCCACGTCAGGCCGGTGCTGCCGATGGGTTGGGACAGGCCGAGGACGAGGTGGCGGAAGCCGTCGCTGACCGGGCCCTTGCCGGCGAAGCAGCCATTGACGACGAAGGCGGTGCCCGGCGCGCAGGATGCGCCACTGACGACATCACCGGTGCCCAGGTACTTGCCCTCCCGCGCGTAGGTGTACCAGCCGAGGCTGGCCGTGAAAGTAAGTTCGGCCGGCAGCGGGCGAGTGTAGTTGAGCGTCCAGTAGGTGTCGCCGCGGTTGCCCCACACGGTGTCGTTGAGCAGGGTCTGCGCGTTCAGCGCGTATTCCTGCCAGGCCAGGCCGAGCTTGGTCTCGGTGGCGTTGGCGTGGCGGCCGTTGAGGTAGTAGTAGGCGGTCAGACCCAGAGTGTAGGAGACGTCACCGAGCTTGCCGGTGTAGCCGCCGTAGAGATCGTTCTCCACCGACTTGCCCTCCTGAAAGTCGCTGACCGCCACGTTGCCGGTGGCCGCGTACTGGTCGTAGGAACGGCCCAGCTGCTTGTACGAGTAGTTGATCGCCGACGCCCAGTAGCCCAGGTAGAAGCCGCTTTCGTGGGTGAAATCGACGCCCCACTGGGGCGTGAAGCGGTCCGACTCGGGGGCGTCCGCGCCCTGGTTGCCGAGGCCGGGCTTGGCGTTGCCGTAGGTGGTCGTCGCGCCGCGCAGGTAGTAGCGGCTGGCGAGATCGACATGCCCGGTGAGGGTGTAGGGCGGCGCGGCTTCATCGGCCGCAAGGACGGGACTGGCGGAACTGGCGAGGACGGACAGGGCGCACAGGGACCCTGCGATGGCTTTATCAAGCATCACGAGAGAAGACTCCGATTGAGGTTCCGGATATGCGCGCCGTCCTCCTAGCAGAAAGCGGGCCAGCCGGCGCGGGGCGGCAGCGGGCCGACTTTTGCATATACATGGCAGGCACATCCGCCACGCCCCATTCGGGCGCAGCCCACCCTCGAACGATGCACCCGCGGCGTGCCTGCCCATTCCAGGCGGCACCACGGCGGTGCATTCACCCCGCCGGCATGGCGTGCCCGCCGCCCCGGTGGCCACCCGCGGCCCACCCGGCGAAAGCCTGGCACGCCAGTATCCACAAGGCTTTCACAGGATCGTCACGATAACTGGCACCGCTATTGCTAAACGATCGGCGAGAGGGAGCGAATCGCGCTGTATCGCGTTCGCTTCATCGAAGGGTGGCTAGGGTTCCGGTCCCGTTTCGGATATGCGCACATATCGGGGGATGTCTGGTCCGAGAGCTGCCGGCTACGATAAGCCGAGCAGGCATGTCGTGGCTCCACGGAGGGATAAAAGCCCGGGAGGAACGCTTTGGATGAAGCGCCCTCTCGCCCTTTTTGTCCCAACGACAGGAGCCCTTCATGTACCAGACCGACACCCGCCGCGTTCGTCCGACCGTCCTCCGCGACACGCGCGCCACCTCCGCCGCCGCCACCCCGTCCCGCCGCGGAGCATCCCTCCTCAAGCGCATCAAGACCACCCTCGCCGTGCTCGGCCTGGGCAGCGCACTGCTCGCCGCACCGGCGCCGGCCTTCGCCGAGATCAAGGTCGGCGTGTCCGACTGGCCGGGCTGGGTGGCCTGGTACGTGGCCGAGCAGAAGGGCTTCTTCAAGAAATACAAAGCCGACGTGAAGCTGGTGTGGTTCGCCAACTACACCGACTCCATCTCCGCGCTGTCCTCCGGCCAGCTCGACGCCAACTGCCAGACCTGGTCCGACACCATGGGCCCGCTGGCCAAGGGCGTGCCGGTGAAGGCGGTGCTGGTCAATGACAATTCCGCCGGCAACGACGCGCTGATGGTCAGCGACAAGATCAGGGGCTTCGCCGACCTGAAAGGCAAGCGCATCGCCCTCGAAGAGTTCAGCATCTCCCACTTCGTGCTCGCCACCGCGCTGGCCAAAAACGGCCTCACCCAGAAGGACGTGAAGGTGGTGAACCTGTCCGCCGGCGACGCTGCGGCGGCCTTCCTGGCCGGCCGCGTGGACGCCGCCGTGGTGTGGAACCCGTGGGTCGCGCAGATCGAGAAGAGCGGCAAGGGCAAGCCGTTGTTCACGTCGAAGGACATGCCGGGCCTGATCCCCGACCTGCTGGTGGCCCAGGACAAGGCCATCAAGACCAAGCACAAGGACCTGGTCGGCATGATCCGGGCCTGGTTCGACACCGAGAAGTTCATCCGCGACAACCCGGACGAGGCGGCGAAGATCATGTCCAGGGTGGTCGGCATGAAGCCCGAGGACTACAAGGTCTTCCTGCCCGGCACGCGCTTCTTCGACGCGGCGGCCAACCAGGCCGCGCTGACGCCGGCCGACGCCAGGTCCCTGCAGGCCGTCGCCCCGACCATCTCGGCCTTCCTGCTCGACAAGAAGCTGATCGACGGCAAGCCCGACGCCGCCAAGGGCGTCGACGCCAGCCTGCTCGCCGAAGCCCTCGGCAAGTGAGACGGCCATGAGCGCAAGCAAGCGAGCCGGCGGGGGCGGCAGCTCCCTGTGGCAGATCCGCGCCGCCATCGACCCGCGCCAGTACTGGCTGCTGGCCCTGTTCGGGCTGGTCGCGCCGCTCGTCGCGTGGCTGGTGGCGAGCCAGCTGGACGGCACCGACAAGGTCTTCCTGCCCGGCCCGGCCGACGTGCTGGCCCGCATCTGGAGCTGGGCCACCGACGACGACCTGGCCGCCGACGTGGCGATCAGCACCTGGCGCGTGGTGGCCGGCTGGGCTTTGTCCGCCGCCATCGCGCTGCCGCTGGGCCTCTTCATCGGCAGCTACCGGGCCGTGCAGGCCCTGCTGGAGCCCCTCACCGACTTCGTCCGCTACATGCCGGCGGTAGCCTTCATCCCGCTGGTCATGCTGTGGGTCGGCATCGAGGAAGGCTCCAAGGTGGCGATCATCTTCATCGGCACCTTCTTCCAGATGGTGCTGATGGTCGCCGAGGACGTGCGCCGCGTGCCGCTGGCGCAGATCGAGGCGGCCCAGACGATGGGCGCCACCCGCGGCGAGATCCTCGAGAAGGTCATCGTCCCGTCGGCCAAGCCGGCCCTGCTCGACACCCTGCGGGTGACCATGGGCTGGGCGTGGACCTACCTGGTGGTGGCCGAGCTGGTGGCCTCCAACTCCGGCCTCGGCTATGCGGTGCTCAAGGCTCAGCGCTTCCTGCAGACCGACAAGATCTTCGCCGGCATCCTGTTGATCGGCCTGATCGGCCTCCTCATCGACCAGGGCTTCCGCCTGGTCCATCGCAAGGCCTTCCCCTACCTCGCCGGGAGACACCGATGACCGCCAGCATCGACATCCGCGACGCCTTCAAGACCTTCGGTCACGGCGCCCAGGCGGTGCAGGCCCTCGACAAGGCCAACCTGGCCATCCGCCCCAACGAGTTCGTCACCTTCGTCGGCGCCTCGGGCTGCGGCAAATCCACGCTGCTGCGCATGATCGGCGGGCTGGAGAGCCTCAGCCGCGGCAGCATCGCGGTGAACGGCCAGCCAATCGCCGGCCCCGGCGTGGACCGGGCCATGGTGTTCCAGCACTACAGCCTCTACCCGTGGCTGACGGTGACCCAGAACATCAAGTTCTGCCGCCAGCTCAAGGCCCACACCAACGACCGGACCTCCGCCGACGTGGAGCAGGCCGCCGGTCGCGCCGACGCGCTGATCCGCCTGATGGGCCTCAGCCACGTCGCCGACGCCTACCCCGGCCAGCTGTCGGGCGGCATGCAGCAGCGCGTGGCGATCGCCCGCGCGCTGATGAGCCGGCCGCCGATCCTGCTGATGGACGAACCCTTCGGCGCGCTGGACGCCCAGACCCGCGAGGTGATGCACGACCTCATCCGCCATGTGCACCGCATGGAGGGCAGCACCATCGTGTTCGTCACCCATGACGTGGAAGAGGCCATCTACCTGGGCCAGCGCATCGTGCTGATGGCGCCCCGCCCCGGCCGCATCGACACCCTCTACGACGTGCCCCTGCCCGCCGAGCGGCACCAGGACATGAAGCTCGCCCCCGAGTTTCTCGCCTTGAAGCGCGAGATTCTGGAACGCATCCGCGAGACCTCCGGCATGAAGACCGACCTCGAGCAGCTCGCCCGCCTCAACGCCGCCAGCGACGCCGGCGCTGCCCTCACCACGGATTGAACCCATGAACGCCCTGCTCACCCCCACCGACGCCGTGGACGTGGACACCCGCTGGCAACAGCTCGCCGCCGACCTGCCGGAAGACAAGATCCTGTTCTCCGACGTGGTCCCCGGCGGCTGCCACTGGTCGTGGGTCCTGCCCCGCGGCACCACCCTGCGCCTGGTCGCCCAGGCCGCCGGCGCCAACCTGTCGATGGTGCTCTACAACGCCCGCCAGCCGCTGGAGCGCTACAACATGCCGGATTCCCTCAAGGCCCAGCACACCGCCCACTACGGCCGCGGCCACGTACTGATGAGCGACATGGGCTGCGCGATGGCCTCCATCACCGCCGACAGCCTCGGCTGGCACGACCCCCTCGGCCTGCTGCTCGACGCCCCGCGCATGCACGACAAATACGGCCAGCACCCCTACCAGCAGTACCGCAACGGCATGTACCGCGCCGGCCGCGACGGCCTGCTGATCGAGATCGGCAAGTACGGCCTGCGCCGCCGCGACCTGGTGGCGCCGGTGAACTTCTTCAGCAAGGTCAGCGTGGACGAGGAAGGCCGCTTCCACTTCCAGCCCAATCACGCGCCGGCCGGCGCGATGGTGGAAGTGCGCCTCGACATGGACGCGATCGTCGCCGTGTCCGCCGCGCCGCACCCCCTCGACCCGCGCCCGGACTACGCGCCGGCGCCGGTGGGCATCGTCGCCTGGCGCTCCGGCCCGGCGGCGGCGGACGACTACTGCCGCCAGTTCCGCCCGGAAGGCGCCCGCGCACTGCACAACACCGATCTGCACTACCTGGCCTGAGGAGACCGCCATGACCGCCACCGCCATCCGCCTCCGGGAAAGCGAACTCGACCCGGCCCGGGCCGTCACCGATGTGGTGCTGCCCGCCGGCGAACCCTGGCTGCACGAAGTGAAGCAGGGCCAGACCCTGCGCATCGTCGACCTGCACGGCAACCAGGCCGCCGACGTGATCTTCTACAACCGCCACGACACCGACGAGCACTACAGCGCCACCCAGACCCTGCTGCAGCAGGGCGGCATCTACCTCACCACCGGCTCGGTGCTGATGAGCAACGAAGGCCGTCCGATGCTGAGCATCGTCGCCGACACCTGCGGCCGCCACGACACGCTGGGCGGTGCCTGCGCAGCCGAGAGCAACACGGTGCGCTACGCGCTGCACAAGAAGTACATGCACAGCTGCCGCGACAACTACCTGCTGGCCATCCAGCACTCCGACTCCGGCCTGACCAAGGCCGACCTGGTGCCCAACGTCAATTTCTTCATGAACGTGCCGGTCACCGCCGACGGCGGCCTCAAGTTCGACGACGGCGTGTCCGGCCCCGGCAAGTACGTCGAACTGCGCGCAGAGATGGACCTGTGGGTGCTGGTCTCCAACTGCCCGCAGCTCAACAACCCCTGCAACGCCTACAACCCCACCCCCGTTCAATTCCTCATCTGGAACTGACGGCCCCCGAGGGCCCGGCGTTTTCTTGCGGCCTCCCAAGGCCAGGCTGCATCGCATATCAACCGGCACTCGCCGGCCCCCGGGACGACCCGGGCGGACAGGATGACCGGGCGGGACGACCCGCCCCCTCGCTCCGAGAGCCTCCACCATGTTCAGCAAAGTCCTCATCGCCAACCGGGGCGCCATCGCCTGCCGGGTGATCCGCACGCTCAAGAAGCTCGGCATCGCCTCGGTGGCCGTGCATTCCGAAGCCGATGCCAACTCCCTGCACGTCAGCCTCGCCGACGAGGCGGTGTGCATCGGCCCAGCCCCCGCCGCCGAGAGCTACCTCAAGGCCGACACCATCCTCGCCGCGGCCCGTGTCAGCGGCGCCGAGGCCATCCACCCGGGCTACGGCTTCCTGTCCGAGAACCCGGACTTTGCCGACGCCTGCGAGGCCGCCGGCATCGCCTTCATCGGCCCGACCCGCGCCCAGATGCTGGCCTTCGGCCTCAAGCACACCGCCCGCGAGCTGGCCGAGCAGGCCGGCGTGCCGCTGCTGCCGGGCAGCGGCCTGCTGTCCGGCGTCGACGAGGCGCGCCGCGAGGCCGCCCGCATCGGCTACCCGGTGATGCTCAAGAGCACCGCCGGCGGCGGTGGCATCGGCATGCGCCTGATCGGCGGCGAGACCGAGCTGGACGAGGCCTACGCCTCGGTGGACCGCCTGGCCCGCGCCAACTTCAAGGAGGCCGGCATCTACCTGGAGAAGTACGTCACCGCCGCCCGCCACATCGAGGTGCAGGTCTTCGGCGACGGCCGCGGCCGCGTGCTGGCCCTGGGCGAGCGGGACTGCTCGGTGCAGCGCCGCAACCAGAAGGTCATCGAAGAAACCCCGGCGCCGGGCCTGTCCGCCGCCCAGCGCGCCGGGCTGGCCGCCACCGCGGTGCGCCTGATGGAGTCCATCGCCTACCGTTCGGCCGGCACCGTCGAGTTCGTGATGGACGCCGACAGCGGCGAGTTCTACTTCCTGGAGGTGAACACCCGCCTGCAGGTGGAACACGGCGTCACCGAGGAAGTCACCGGCACCGACCTGGTGGAGTGGATGGTGCTGCTCGCCTCCGGCGACCTGGACCTGCCCGCCGCCGCACCGCAGCCTCGAGGCGCGTCCATCCAGGTGCGCCTGTATGCCGAAGACCCGGCCAAGAACTTCCAGCCGTCCTCCGGCCTGCTCACCGAGGTGCGTTTTCCGCCCGGCGTGCGCGTCGAAACCGCCGTCGCCACCGGCTCGGAAGTGCCGCCCTATTACGACCCGATGGTCGCCAAGATCATCGTCCACGCGGACAGCCGCGAAGCCGCCACCGACAAGCTGATCGCCGCGCTGGACGCCACCCGCGTGTACGGCATCGAGACCAACCGGGCCTACCTGCGCCAGATCCTCGACGGCGAGGTGTTCCGCGCCGGCCGCCAGACCACCCGCTACCTCAATACCTTCGACTACCGCCCGGCCACCTTCGACGTGCTGGAGCCCGGCGTGCAGACCTCGGTGCAGGACTGGCCCGGCCGCGTCGGCTACTGGGACGTGGGCGTACCGCCCTCCGGCCCGATGGACGACCTGGCCCTGCGCGCCGCCAACCGCCTGGTCGGCAACCCGGAAGGCGCCGCCGGCCTGGAATGCACGATGAGCGGCCCGACCCTGCGCTTCAACTGCGACACGGTGATCGCCCTCACCGGCGCACCCACCGCCGCCACGCTGAACGGCGCGCCGCTGGCCTGGTGGCAGGCCCACGCGGTGAAGGCCGGTTCCACGCTGAAGGTCGGCGCCGTCATCGACGCCGGCTGCCGCAGCTACCTGGCGATCGCCGGCGGCATCGACGTGCCCGACTACCTGGGCAGCAAATCCACCTTCACCCTCGGCCAGTTCGGCGGCCACGCCGGCCGCTGCCTGCGCCTCGGCGACGTGCTGGCGATCCAGCCCGCCAGCGCCCTGCCCGCACCGCTCGAGCTGCAGCCGCCGGCCTACAGCCACCATTGGGAAGTGGCGGTGCTCTACGGCCCCCACGGCGCGCCGGACTTCTTCACCGATCCGGACATCGCCGGCTTCTTCGCCACCGACTGGGAGATCCATTACAACTCCAGCCGCACCGGCGTGCGCCTGATCGGGCCCAAGCCCCAGTGGGCGCGGACCGACGGCGGCGAGGCCGGCCTGCACCCGTCCAACATCCACGACAACGCCTACGCCATCGGCGCCATCGACTTCACCGGCGACATGCCGGTGATCCTCGGCCCGGACGGCCCCAGCCTGGGCGGCTTCGTGTGCCCGGCGGTGGTGATCCAGGCCGACCTGTGGAAGCTCGGCCAACTGCGCCCCGGCGACACCCTGCGCTTCGTGCCGGTCAGCGCCGCCACAGCGGCACGACGCCTGGCCGCCGCCGACGCGGCTTTGGCCCATGCCGACGGGCCCCTCGCGCTACCGGTGATCGCCGAGCCGGACACCGTCACCACGCCGGTGCTGGCCGAGCTGCCGGCCGCCGGCGAGCGCCCCCGTGTGATCTATCGCCAGGCCGGCGACGCCTACCTGCTGATCGAATACGGCCCGCTGGTGCTCGACCTGGAGCTGCGCTTCCGCGTGCATGCGCTGATGGACTGGCTGAAGGCCCATCCCCAGCCCGGCATCGTCAACCTGACCCCCGGCATCCGCTCCCTGCAAGTCCATTTCGACGCCCGCCGCACCGACCGCGCCGCGCTGCTCGCCGCGCTGCAGGCCGCCGAGGACGCGCTGCCCGCCATCGACGACATGGAAGTGCCGAGCCGCACGGTGTATCTGCCGCTGTCGTGGGACGACCCGGCCACCAAGCTGGCCATCGACAAGTACATGCAGTCGGTGCGGAAGGACGCCCCGTGGTGCCCGTCCAACATCGAGTTCATCCGCCGCATCAACGGCCTGGACTCCATCGACGACGTGTACCGCACCGTCTTCGACGCCAGCTACCTGGTGCTGGGCCTCGGCGACGTGTACCTCGGCGCGCCGGTGGCCACGCCGATGGACCCGCGCCATCGCCTCGTCACCACCAAGTACAACCCGGCCCGCACCTGGACGCCGGAGAACGCGGTGGGCATCGGCGGCGCCTACATGTGCGTGTATGGCATGGAAGGCCCCGGCGGCTACCAGTTCGTCGGCCGCACGGTGCAGATGTGGAACCGCTGGAACCACGGCGCCCGCGGCACCGAGCAGTTCGACAAGCCCTGGCTGCTGCGCTTCTTCGACCAGGTGCGCTTCGTGCCGGTGGGCGAGGAGGAGCTGCTGCAGCTGCGCAAGGACTTCGCCGCCGGCCGCGCCCGCCTGCGCATCGAGGACGGCGTGTTCCGCCTGGCCGACTACCGGCGCTTCCTGGCCGACAACGCCGCCCCCATCGGCGCCTTCAAGGCCCATCAGCAGGCCGCCTTCGAAGCCGAGCGGGAACGCTGGAAGGCCGCCGGCCAGGCTGAGTACATCAGCGAGGCCGACATCGCCGCGGCGGCGGCCGATTCCGAACTGGACCTGCCGGAAGGCGCCCAGCTCGTGGCCAGCTACGTGCCCGGCAACATCTGGAAGTTGCTCGTCGAGGCTGGCCAGCACGTGAAGGCCGGTGACCCGCTGGCGGTCGTCGAATCCATGAAGATGGAATTCACCGTGACCGCCCCCGCCGACGGCGAAGTGCTCCAGCTGCTATGCCGTGAAGCCAGCCCCGTCGCCGCCGGCCAGGATCTGCTGATCCTGCGCACCGCCACCCACTGATTCCGGAGAGATGACCATGCTGCCCACCAGCCTCGACCTCACCACGCTGTCCGTCGCCTACCGCGCCGGCCTCAAGCCCAGCGCCCTGCTCGCCCACCTCCACGCCCGGGCCGCCGCCGACACCCACCACGCCTGGATCAGCCTCATGCCGGAGGCCGAACTGCTGGCCCGCGCCCGCGCACTGGACGGACAGAACCCGGCCAGCCTGCCGCTGTACGGCGTGCCCTTCGCGGTGAAGGACAACATCGACCTGGCCGGCCTGCCGACCACCGCCGGCTGCCCGGACTTCGCCTACGCGCCGCAAACCGACGCGGCGGTGGTGGCGCGCCTGATCGCCGCCGGCGCGATCCCCCTCGGCAAGACCAACCTGGACCAGTTCGCCACCGGCCTCAACGGCACCCGCAGCCCCTACGGCGCCTGCCGCAATGCCTTCCAGCCCGACTACATCTCAGGTGGCTCCAGCTCCGGCTCGGCGGTCGCCGTGGCGGCCGGGCAGGTGAGCTTTTCACTGGGCACCGACACCGCCGGCTCCGGCCGCGTGCCGGCCGCCTTCAACAATCTGGTCGGCCTCAAGCCGAGCTGCGGCCTGCTGTCGTCCACCGGTGTGGTGCCGGCCTGCCGCAGCCTCGACACCATCTCGATCTTCGCCCTCACCGCCGCCAATGCCGCCACGCTGTTCGGCATCGCCCGCGGCTTCGACGCAACCGACGCCTACAGCCGCCCGGCGGAAGCCCACAGCCGGCGCTTCCAGGCCGGCCAGCCCTTCCGCTTCGGCGTACCGTGCGCGGACCAACTGGCCTTCTTCGGCGATGCCCACAACGCGGGCCTGTTCGCCGCTGCCGTAGCCCGCCTGCAAAGCCTCGGCGGCACACCGGTGGAGCTGGACTTCGAGCCCTTCCTGGAAACCGCCCGCCTGCTCTATGGTGGCCCGTGGGTCGCCGAGCGCTACCACGCCATCCAGGACTTCATCGAGCGCCAGCCGGAATCCGTCTTCCCGGTGACACGGGCGATCACTCTCAGCGGCGCCAAACCCAGCGCCGTGGAGGCCTTCGACGCCCAGTACCGGCTGCGCGCCCTCAAGCGCCGCTGCGACGCCGCCTGGCAGCAGGTGGACCTGATCCTCACCCCCACCGCCGGCTACCACCCGACCGTCGCCGCCGTTGAGAGCGAGCCGATCCGCATCAACACGGAGCTGGGCCGCTACACCAACTTCATGAACCTGCTGGACTACGCCGCTGTGGCCGTGCCGGCCGCCTTCCGGCCCGACGGCCTGCCCTTCGGCGTGACCCTCTTCGCCCCCGCCCACCAGGATCTGCCTCTGCTCGAACTGGCCGCCCGCTGGCAGGCCGACACCGGCCTGCCCCTCGGTGCCACCGGCCAGCCGCTGCCGGAACAAGCCTTCCCGGCCACGCCCGGCGCCGACGGCATGGTGCAGGTCGCCGTCTGCGGCGCCCACCTGTCGGGCCTGCCCCTCAATTGGCAGCTCACGCAGCGCGGCGGCCGCCTGCTGCGCAGCGTGCGCTCCGCGCCGGAATACCGCTTCTACGCGCTGGCCGGCGGCCCGCCCCAGCGCCCCGGCATGGTCCGCGTCGCCGAAGGCGGCGCCCGCATCGAAATGGAAATCTGGGAACTCCCCGCCCACCACTTCGGCAGCTTCGTCGCCGCCATCCCCGCCCCGCTGGGCATCGGCAAGGTGAAGCTGGAAGACGGCAGCCACGTCTGCGGCTTCATCTGCGAAAGCGGCGGCCTGGCAGGCGCCGAGGACATCACCGAGTACGGCGGGTGGAGGGCGTGGCTGGGACGCAGGCCCTAATCGATGCCATAGCGCCTCAGCCGGTTGGCGATGGCGGAGTGGGAGGTACCAAGGCGCTTGGCAAGGCGGCGGCTCGATGGAAACTCGCGGTACAGGCGCTGCAGCAGGCTTTTCTCGAAATCGGCAACGGCCTGCTCCAGGGTCGCAACCTCTCGCTCATCGCCGGCCGGCGCAGGCGCGGCGACCTGGGCAAGCTCCAGGTCTTCCACGTTGATGACATTGCACTCCGTCATCGTCACCGCCCGGAAGATCACGTTCTGCAACTGGCGTACGTTGCCCACCCACGGGTTGGCCAGCATGGCGGCGCATGCGCCCTGGGACAGGCGCATGGGTGGCCGCGACGCCTGGGTGCAGGCGCGACCGAGGAAGGCGTGGGCGATCGGCAGGATATCGCCGGGGCGCTCGCGCAGCGGCGGAACGTGCAGGTGGAGCACGTTCAGGCGGAACAGCAGATCCTGGCGGAAATGGCCGCTGCTCACCATGTCCTCGAGCTTGCGGTGGGTGGCGCTGATGATGCGTACGTTCATCCTCACCTCCCGCTCGCCGCCGACCCGCCTGAAGCTGCCATCGTTGAGGAAACGCAGCAGCTTGGCCTGCAGATACGGTGACATCTCCCCGATTTCGTCGAGGAACACCGTGCCGCCGTGCGCCAGTTCGAGCAGGCCGGGCTTGCCGCCGCGCAGGCCGCCGGTGAAGGCGCCCGCGGCGTAACCGAAGAGTTCGCTTTCGGCCAGGCTTTCCGGCAGGGCCGCGCAGTTGAGGGCGAAGAAGGGCTGGCCACTGCGGCTGCTGCCGGCGTGGCAGGCGTGAGCCAGCAGCTCCTTACCGGTGCCGGTTTCACCGGTGATCAGCAGCGGCGCATCCACCGTGGCCATGCGGGCGGCACGCTGCTTGAGCTGCTCCATGGCGGGTGAGCTGCCGAGGACGGCCTCGAAACCGCCAGCATCGTAGTTTTGCAGGGCGCTCATGCGCTCGCCCATGCGGCTCGGGGCGTGCAAGGTCATCACCGCACCGGCGACGCGGCCGCCGGCTTCATGCAGCGGCATCGTTTCCAGCAAGTAGGGCTCGCCGTTCATGACGACCTCGCACACCGGCAGGTGGTAGCCCCCGTTGACCAGCTCGCGCAGCAGTTCGGGGTTGCCGATCAGTTCCTGCATGGAGGTGCCGATCAGGCTTGCCTCGTCCAGGCTGCAGGCGCCGATTGCCGCGCCGTTGGCGACCACGATGCAGCCCGCTTCATCGACTGCGAAGATCGGGTCGGGCTGGGAGGCAAGCAGGGCGTCAAGGTAGAGACGCCGCTGGGCGCCCGGCAGCATCTGCACGGGCTCCACGCTGCGCACCCCTGCAACCCCCATCAACTGGGCGCGCAACTCGTCGAGGCTGGCCTGATCGACGGCCGGGGCCTCGATGAAGATATGCGGCGGGTCCACCTCCACCGCCGTCACGTTGAAGCTGCGCCGGGCCAGCTCTGCCAGCACTTCCTGGGCGATCCCGACCCGATCGGAAAAGAACACATCGATGCGCATGAAGGAGCCCGTAATGAATTCGATACAGCGTATCGATAATGATACGGACCATCCAAGTCACTGAGTAATAAGGGTAATCAGCAGGAAAACAAGCCTGCGCCAATCAATTCGTAACGATATCAATACGGAATTTTCTGAAGAACAACCAAGGATTTACACAACCAATTGTTTTTGATGAATTTTTCTTGATGGCACGGGAATCGCTAAATGGCATTCATCGAATGGCAACCCGTTTCATCAAGGAGAACTTCCATGCATGTCCTCGTCCTCGGCAGTGGCGTCATTGGGACCACCACCGCCTACTACCTGGCCAAGGCTGGGCACCAGGTCACGGTGGTGGACCGCCAGCCCGGACCGGCACTCGAGACCAGTTTTGCCAACGCCGGGGAGGTGTCACCCGGCTATTCCGCACCGTGGGCGGGGCCAGGCGTTCCAGTCAAGGCGATCAAGTGGATGCTGATGCACCACAGCCCGCTGGTCATCAAGCCCATGCTCGACCCCGCCATGTGGCGTTGGACCATGGCCATGCTTCGCAACTGCACGGAATCGGCCTACCAGGTCAACAAGAGCCGGATGGTACGCATCGCCGAGTACAGCCGCGACTGCCTGAAACAGCTGCGCGCCGACACCGGCATTGCCTACGACGAGCGCACCCAGGGCACGCTGCAGCTGTTCCGCACCCAGAAGCAGTTCGACGGCATCGGCAAGGACGTGGAGATCCTGCGCCAATCCGGCGTGCCCTTCCAGGTGCTCGACCGGGACGGCTACCTGGCCTACGAGCCCGCCCTGTCCCCGGTCAAGCACAAGTTCGTCGGGGCCCTGCGCCTGCCAGGGGACGAGACCGGCGACTGCTACAAGTTCACCCGCAATCTGGCCGGCATGGCCGAGTCACTGGGCGTGACGTTCCGCTTCGGAACCACCATCACCGACATCGAACAGGATGGGCAGCGCATCACCGGCGTCCACACCAGCGCCGGTACGCTGGCGGCCGACCAGTATGTGCTCGCCCTCGGCAGCTACTCGACCCGGCTCCTCAAGCAGGTAGGTATCGACGTTCCGGTCTATCCGGTGAAGGGCTTCTCCATCACCGTGCCCATCACCGACCAGGCCATGGCGCCGGAGTCCACCATCATGGACGAAACCCACAAGGTTGCCGTCACCCGCCTGGGCGACCGGATCCGGGTCGGCGGCACCGCGCAGCTGTCGGGCTTTGATCTGGGCCTCGAAGCGGGACGGCGCAAGACCCTGGAGTTCGTGGTGTCCGACCTATTTCCCCACGGCGGCGACCTCTCCCGGGCCGAGTTCTGGACCGGCCTGCGTCCGATGACGCCGGACGGCACGCCCATCATCGGCAAGACCCGCTTCGACAACCTGACCCTCAGCACCGGCCACGGCACGCTGGGCTGGACGATGGCCGCCGGCACCGGCCGCGTGGTGGCGGACATGCTCAGCGGTCACAAACCCGAGATCCCCGTGGCCGACCTCAGCATCGCGCGCTACGCCTGATCCACCCCCCTGCACGACCCCACACCAATCCATAACCGGGGAGACACCACCATGCACGTCATCGCCACATCCGGAGCCCCCCAGGCCATCGGTCCCTACGCCCAGGCCATCGTTGTCGACGGCTGGCTGTTCAGCTCGGGGCAAATCCCGCTGACGGCCGCCGGCGAGCTGCTCGCCACCGATATCGAAGCCCAGACCGAACAAGTGTTCGACAACCTCAGCGCCGTGCTGGAGGCGGCCGGCGCGTCCCTCGCCCAGGTCGTCAAATGCACCGTCTTCGTCAAGGATCTGAATAACTTCGCGCGCCTCAACGCCGTCTATGAGCGCCGCTTCGGCACCCATAAGCCAGCCCGTTCAACGGTCGAAGTGGCGCGCCTGCCCCGCGACGTCAAGGTCGAGATCGAAGCCATTGCCCGCCTGGGCTGACGGCGCGTCCCATCGTCTGATCCGGCGGGGCCGGACTGAAAGGAATTTGTCATGACAGATGTCAAAGCACTGCTTGCCGAGGAAGGCCATGGCACGCTTGCCCGGCGTGCGCGGCAGCCTCGCCAATTCCTCCGGGATCTTTCTCGGCGACAACTACCACTTCAACCTGGTCCGCCCGGGGGCCGCACTCTATGGCGTTGCCCCGGTGGCCGGGCAAGCCAACCCGATGCGCCCCGTCATCCGCCTGCAGGGCAAGGTCCTGCAGACACGCACCATCGCAACCGGCACAGCGGTCGGCTATTCCCACACCTGGACCGCACAACGCCCCTCGCGCATCGCCACCGTGGCAGTCGGCTATGCCGACGGCTACCTGCGCAGCCTGAGTAACCGCGGCACCGTCAGTTGCGACGGCGTCCCGCTACCCCTCATCGGCAACATCTCCATGGACACCCTCATTGTCGACATCACCGACCTACCGGAAGGACGCATCGCGGAAGGCGAACTGCTCGACCTCGCCGACCCGCTGAATGGCGTGGATGCCATCGCCGCCCGGGCCGGCACCATCGGCTACAAGATCCTGACCAGCCTGGGACGCCGCTATGCACGCCGCTACCTCGGAGGCGGCGGGGAAGGCGTTTGATGCGCCGAATTGAACCATTGCTGTCCGGACTTGAACTTTCGATACCCGGATTTAAACAAGTTCAAGTCCGGATTGAACTTGTTCAACGAAAAGATGAACTCGCGGAGCTCAGTGCCGCATCAGCGGCTGGTATCGGCTGGTCAGCAGTCATTGGAATCGGCTCAGCGATGAAGGGCTGCTTTCTTTGCCGCCGTACGGCGGCAGCGCCCAATATCGGGATGACCCGATTCAAACCTGGAATATCCGGGGGGTTGTGCAACCTGCAAGCGTCAGCGCATACGGTGCGTGCTGGGGGGGGGCGGCTGGCGACGAATGTGGCGTAGCCATCGACCGGAGCGCAGCTGCGGCACGGCTTAGATTACCGCTTATCGCCTGCTTGCCGGCCGCAATGCGACCGAGCTGAGCTGTAACTGCGCGCACAGCTGCCACGTAACTATCGAGTGTGTCGCTGCCAGTTTGGATATTCCGGGTCGGGGTCAAGGGCATCATCCACCTCCATCCATGGGCTATATCTATAGCATAGCATGAGGGTCGAAAATGCAATATGAATTGCACTTTGCTTTCGGAATAC
This sequence comes from Zoogloea sp. JDB1, assembly GCF_056724025.1. NCBI lineage: Bacteria > Pseudomonadati > Pseudomonadota > Betaproteobacteria > Rhodocyclales > Zoogloeaceae > Zoogloea > Zoogloea sp. JDB1. The sequence continues at coordinate 1,061,786 of NZ_CM161496.1, read as the reverse complement.
TGGAGCCATCACAGGCTCCGCGCCACTCATTTCGTGGTCCGACACAACTTTATGTTATGCCACGCGGAAGCCACGAAGGCGGCAGGGACGGCTGCTGTTGGGACAGATTGGCAATGACCGGTTGTGGCCGAATTCAGAAGTCGGCAGACGCCCATTAAGATCCCTCAATTTCCCCGTGAGCTGACATCCAAAGCATGAGGGCTAGCGCAACCCATAGATACTGCCCTCCCTCGGGTATTCGATGTTGTACTCGACCTTAAAGGTTGCGGTTTCAGATGGGGCCAGAGTCTTCTTCCAGGCGACCACCCCCTGTCGCTGCTCCCAAGCTTCCACGGTCGGTTTCGGATCAAACATTGCTTTCACTTTGATCTCGTCCGCCGTACTCACCGGGGACGACTCCAGGACCAGCACATCCACTGGTGTCTTATGGGCGCTGCTGAGCGCAAAAACATCGCCAATACGACGCTCGTTGTGCTTTTCCAATATTCCCGTTGCCCCGGAGATGCTTTTCACCGGATTAACCGTCACCCGCAGCAGTTCGTCTCGACCAAAAGGAATTACAAAGCGCTCCGCTGCCTTGGGATCCCAATCGCTCGATCCGACATAGCTGCCATCCCGGTAAAGTTGCATGTTGCCAGGCAACCAAACGCCTGGTGGCCGCTCCGTTTCGGCGCTGACAAAGCCAGCGCGGTCGAACCGCGGCACCACCCGCACTTCCTGCCGAACCGGCAAGGTTTGCTTTGACAAAACGACGGAGGTTTCGCGCCCATCAGCCGCTAGGGAGCCACTGATTTATTCCCCGCCCCCCGGCACACGAGCACACGCGAGATAATCCCGCAGTGCCTTCCCTTTACGAGACCTTGATCGATGCAATCGAGCTTTTCTGACCTGGAGTACGCCGCGAAGAAGAAGCTGACGCGGCGCGATCGCTTTCTTGCCGGGATCAACACGGTGACGCCTTGGGCGGCGCTGGAGGCCGAGATCGAGCCGTTCTATCCGAAGGGTGAAGGCCGTGGGCGCCCTCCGATTGGCCAGGCGCGGATGCTGCGCATGTATGTGGCCCAGCAGTGCTTCGGGCTCTCCGACGAGGGGATGGAGGATGCGCTCTACGACAGCCAGGCGATCCGGGGCTTCGTGGGGATTGATCTGTCGCGGGAGTCGGCGCCGGACGCAACGACGCTGCTGAAGTTCAGACGGCTGCTCGAAACCCACGGGCTCACGCGCAAGATCTTCGAGGCCATCAATGCCCATCTGGCCGAACAAGGCCTGATCCTGCGTGAAGGAACGATTGTCGATGCCACGCTGATCGCGGCCCCGCCATCGACGAAGAACAAAGCGAAGGCGCGCGACCCGGAGATGCACCAGACAAAGAAGGGGAACAACTGGCACTTCGGCATGAAGGCTCACATCGGCGTCGATGCACAGTCGGGACTGGTGCATACGCTGGTCACGACAGCCGCCAACACCAGCGACATCAGCCAGGCCCATGCCCTGCTGCACGGCAAGGAGCACACCGTGTTCGGTGATGCGGGTTACCAAGGCGTCGAGAAACGCCCCGAGAACCAGGGCAAGACCGTTGAATGGCTGGTGGCGATGAAGCGCAGCGTGCGCAAGGCCCTGCCCGCCGATGCGTTGGGTCGGTTGCAGGAGCGCTTCGAGAAGCTCAAGGCGAGCATCCGGGCGAAGGTGGAGCATCCCTTCCACGTGATCAAGAACCTCTTCCGGCATCGCAAGACCCGCTACCGCGGGCTGGCGAAGAACGAGGCGCAACTCTTCTCGCTGTTTGGCTTCGCCAATCTGCTGCTCGCCCAAAGGCGCATGCCGGCGATGCATGCCCGAGGTGCGTCCTGAGCGGTGAAATCGGAGGCATGCTCCTCGAAAATCGGTCTTTTGATGCCTGGCGGTCAGCATGTTTGAATGGACTTGGCCGGAAACTCGCTCGGGAGAGGCTGGGCGGGGATTTGTTCAGCGTCTCCCTAGAGTCACCAGCGCCGGCACTTCAAATTCGGTCGCAAAGGTGCTGTTGGTCTCGAAGGTCGGCGGGCGATAGCCTTCTTCCTGATCCTCCTCTTTTTGTTTTGCCGCCATCGGTGCAGCGGCCGCAACGGCGGCGGGAGCAACCCGATATTCTGAAAGCTTCTGCGGTAACGAATAGGACAGCAGCCAAGGCTGGGGTGTGATGCCTTGTGGCGAGAGTCCGGGCTGGGCCGTCGATAGAGAGAGTTTGACGTTGCGCCAGTCCTCACCTGTCTTTTGAGAAATGGTTGCCAAGCGTTCCAGTTCAACCTTGGATGATGCGGAATCCAGCCCTGCACGATATGCGGGCTTCCATCCAGCGTTATTGACCTGATAGGAGATTTTCAGGGTGCCTGGTCGATCCGCCACCAGGTTGACCGTGACCATCCGCGTGTCCTTGGCGCCTGTACGAAGCCGCGCCAAGTCTCGTTGCAGTGCATCGATCCTTTTGGTGAGTTCGCGCTTTTGCACTGCGATGCGCTGCATCTTAGCAAATGCCTCCTGAGCGCCCCGTCCCAAGGTATCGATGATGGCGCCCAGCGTCTTGCCGTCGATGGATGCGGTCGGGTGATCGCTCGCCGTTCCGTTGCTGCCGAATCGCTCCAGGTAACCCGTCACGATTCCCGCCGATTTGGCCTCGGCATCGAGAGTAGCCACCTGATCCTGGAGCATCTGTATCTTGCCTTCCAGGTCCGCCTCGGCCGGATTGGCCGCTTGGAGCGTCGCGATCTCCTGCACGACGATTTCACCGATCTGAATACCAGATCCGGCTTCCACTCTCAGCGTCTGACGGTCAAGTTGTGCGGAGAGGCCGGCGACTACAAGCTGCGTCGTGCCCGGTGCGACCTGCGCTGTGCGCACTACCGTTGCGCTGCCAGGGTAAAGGGCTACAGCCGTGATCGGGGCTGCGAGTTCGGCCCCGAGGCAAGCCACCGGTGCAGCGAGCGCAGAGACAACGGCACCAGTCTTCATCCACGCCCACGTAAATTGTCCCATGGCAAAATCCCTCGAATTGTCTGAATGTTTATCGGACGATAGCTGCAGTGCATGCGCGCATCTTGCTTCAATTCAAATTGCATGGCAATTATGGGGCGATGGCCCGTCTAAAGGAACGGTCTCGAGAGTCGCCACCCTGATCTACAAGCGCACAAAGAACCTGCGGGCAGTTCAGTTGCTGCCTGGTCATGCCAAGTTAGAAAGCACAGTCAGGCATCTCGGCATCGAGGTGGACGACGCGCTGGAAATATCGGAACAGACTGAAATCTAGCCAGCACCTTGCGGCTGCTCACTACCCGCGCGACCGCGGCGCGCGTCAAGCTAGTTGTCGCCTGATTCATGCAGCTCTTTGCTGTTTATTCCCCATGGCAACAACTACGTCTCGCTCGGGATTGAGAGTCACCACGGTGATGGGTGACCAGTCCCGGGTGTTGCCCGTCCAGCGCGCAGGATGGCGCGCTCGGGCCTGGGCATAGAGTGCGTGACGCGCCGCCAGGATCGCGTGATCCTCGCCCGCATGGCGCTGGGCCGGGCTCACGTAGCGGATGCCGCTGTGGCGATGCTCGACGTTGTACCACTGCACGAAACCGCTGGCCCAGGATCGGGCGGCTTCCAGATCCTCGAATCCCCTTGCCGGAAACTCGGGTCGGTACTTGGCCGTGCGGAACAGCGCTTCGGCGTAAGCATTGTCATCGCTGACCCGGGGCCGCGAGTAGGAAGGCTTGATACCCAGCCAGTGGAGCATCGCCAGCACCGTGGTGGCCTTGAGCGTCGCGCCGTTGTCGCCGTGCAGGATGGGCTTGTCCGCCAGGGCGGCGATCCCTTCAGCCAGCGCCGTGCGACGCACCAAATGGGCGGCATGTTCGGCGGCGTCGGTGCCGTGCACTTCCCAGCCGACGATCTTGCGGCTGTAGAGATCCAGGATCAGATACAGATGGAACCAGCGCCCGGCTACCGTGGCCGGCAGATAGGTCATGTCCCAGCACCACACCTGGCGCGGTGCGGTGGCGATGTGGGTGCTCGGTGGGCGAGAGGCTGCGGGGGCTTTGGCACGCCCCCGATGCGTCGTCTGGCCCGCTTCGCGCAGGAGGCGGTGGAAGGTCGATTCGCTGGCCAGATAGACGCCTTCGTCGGCCAGCATCGGAACGATGCGCGCTGGCGGCAGGTCGGCAAAGCGGGCGTCGTTGGCTACCTGCAAGAGCGCATGCCGCTCCGCCTCGGTGAGGGCGTGGGCAGGCCGGGGGCGCAGCGTTGCCGGTCTGAGGTCCCCGCGCACGAGGCCGTCCTCACGTTTCCAGCGCTGCAGCGTACGCAGCGTGATGCCCGCCACCTTGCAGGCCGCGTCAAGACGCGCCCCGGCGTGCTGGGCGGCTTCAATGTTCCGGACCTTCATCCGGCGATCTTCCAGGCCGATCATGCGTCCTCGTCCCTGTCCTTCGGAAAGATCGCCTCGAGCTTTTTTGAAAGCACCAGCAGCGCTGCCGCCTCCGCCAGGGCCTTCTCCTTGCGGCGCAATTCCCGCTCGAGCTCCTTGATGCGACGCCGATCCTGCTTGGTCTGCAAGGGACTGGCACGGGCCTCCTCGGGTGTTGCCAAGGCTTGCGTGGCTGCCTGACGCCATTGGGCCAGATCCTGCGGATAAACCCCGTGCTCCCGGCACCAGGCATTCCGGGCCGTCTCATCGAGGGCCGCGGTGGTGAGCACCGCCTCGAACCGGGCCGCCGCTGTCCAGGCCCGCTCGCGAGCGGGCCTGGACAGCGCATCACTGCGCCAACGCTCCAGCGTCGCTACGCCCACGCCGATCTCACGCGCAACGGCCTCCACCGTCGCGCTCTCCGGCGGCAACAATCTCGCCACCGCCCTATCCTTGAATTCCTGTCCGTATCGCGCCACGTCGTTCTCTCATCATCGCCCCCGAATTTAGGATTCTATCGAGGCGACAACTATTCTGACGCGGGGGGACCGGAAAGCAGTCGGTCGACAAATCAGCAATTACATGGGCATTTCTGCGCCTGCACAACCTTTTGGTCCTAAATGCACCTCAAAAATCAGATTGACCAAATATTCGGCCTTGATGCATGTGGAGACGCGCTGTTCTATCGCTTTCCTGGAGGCTTACGCTTTGAATTGTCCGAGGGCGGCACTCCACTGGAGCAGGTTCTGACAGCACTCCGGAAAGCAATGGCAATCTTCGAGTTCACTTTCTCGAAAAGCGGCGTGGCTTTAATTTGCTTGCGAAAGTTTATGGGTACGAACTCATATTCGCTTCGCTCGGCTATTCGGGAATTAGCGCTCGCCGGCATTTCGATTCCTGCGAATCGTGAGTATTGGTTGGACCCCGTCGCCCCCGAGGAAGACCGGGACGAGGATCCGGTCGCGTGGTTCGCATGCATTGCATTCGAATTACCAGTTACGCAGCTTCAGGCACTAATTTGGTGTGCTGCGGCAACCGACTTTCCTTCCTTGCGCCCAAATCCGCATTGTTCTGTGTATGTTATGGACATTGAGCAGCGAATATTGGCGCATCCATACGATGATAGAGGAATGGATATTGTTGGACCGAACGTCGAGCTTCTAACCGAACTCTATGTACAGTTCAACTCACTGCTCCTTAATTACGACCGCGTGACTATGGACATGAGCTTTAACGCGGCTAGCAACTAGTTCCGTGGAACACCTTGCGGGGCTGCTGGTTCGTAACCTTGAATGTCCGTTTCCCAGCGCAACGACAGGCAGTTATGGGTCGGAAGTTCGCGTTTGTCGGATGAGAAAGCTGCCCTTCAGAGCCTTCCTTGGCTGAATGGCAGGTTACCTGCACATTGCCACCCGAATCAGATCGCTGGCCCAAGGTCGGCTTTGGCCGGGGCAAAGCCCCGCGGATCAGCAGTTGGACCTCGGCCATTCCGACCATACGAGCTGCACCGAACGAACGGCCGGTCTCCAGCGCTCAGCAGACCTTGGGGGCATATTGGCTTTGAGAGTCAGCTTCCCAGTCTGACGCACTCACCCTTCCCCACTTTCCGGGAGTCACGGCTTCTTACTGCAGCCATTCCAAAGAAACTTGAGAAGACAAAGCTGCCATTCGTGGCCGTAAGCCAATTGCTGCGTCTGACCGCCCCATCTTTGACCGCAGTGGCCATTTTCGCTGACTTGGTGTGAGTCGATCCCAGAACAGGAGCTGTCTTTGCGCCGGTTCGGTTAGGACGACTAAAACACCCGGTTAGCTTCACGGAGCCCAGCTACCTAGTTGATTTGTGTTGGTACCGGACGAGAATAACCGATTAGACTCCTGACTGTTATCGCAAGAATCGATAAAAATGGACAAGGAACCAGCGGTCAGCCTCACCCAGGAAGATCAATTGGAGGTTGACACTATTTGCGTGACTGCTCTGTTTGAGCGTGCACGCAAGGCGACGATGTTGTCGCCGATAGGCACAGGATTCATGTTCTGGCTGGTACACGAGATCGTGGCGGCGAAGCTCGTGCTGGCCTGGATCATCATCAATACCTTGCCAGATACCATTACCTTCGTTCTGACTTCGCGTCTTATAAAGCGCCCACTCCCCAACCAGCAGATAACCTATTGGCACAACTTGCAGATCGCCCTTCGCTCCTTGCAGGGATTGTGCTGGGGATCCGCTGTGATCTTCTTCCATGTGGCGTGGCCTGTTTCCTTGGTTCACGACATGACCATCTTGTTGGTGTTGGTTGCCGTCTCCGCCGCAGGCATTGTCAATACGGCGCCTTCATTTCGAACCTCGTTCGGTTTTACCTTCTGCTTACTAATAGTCCCGATCTGCTATTACTTCTGGTTGGGCGACCCGATCTATATCAAGCTGGCTACTGGCTCCACCATACTGCTGCTGGTCACACTCCAATTTGGGTGGGATGCTTACCAACAGTTCGTCGATGGTGCGAAACAGTTAGTGTTGAATCGACGAATCGCCCTACAACTGGAAATGCGGAACAATGAGCTTGATGAACTGAATAGACAGCTCAGTGTGACTGCCACTCACGACAGTTTGACTGACCTGTACAACCGGCATTTCATCGTTGATCAATTGAAGCAGCAACTAAATCTTTTTAGGCGCCATGGAAATCCATGCAGCATCGTTTTGATTGATATCGATCGATTCAAACAGGTCAACGACCAGTTTGGGCATGCCTCGGGCGATGAGGTACTGGTTGCCTTCAGCCGGCAGACCGAGTCGCAAATACGATTAGGCGATACTTTCGGACGCTATGGAGGCGAAGAGTTCTTACTGGTATTGCCGATGACAGAATTACCCTCAGCACTGAGTCTCGCCGAGCGCATACGTGGCCATTTGGCGAGTACGCCTCTGCTAGAGCATCCTCGACCTTTGACGATTACTGCCTCATTCGGCGTTGCACAATTAAAGGCCAACGAATCGATCGATACCTGGCTTATCCGAGCCGATAAGGCACTTTATCGTGCCAAGGAAAATGGTAGAAACTGCGTAATGGCTGATTAATGTCGACCAGAAGCGGACGGTCGTCACGTATGCCGGCCAGCCATTCGATAGGCCGCTTCGGGTCGGGTCCGGTTGTTGGTCATACGGGTAAGCAGCTATTGATCAGCTTCAGCGCCTGAATGGCAGATCTTCGGCGAATTGCTGACTGAACTTTACTTCAAACTGAACGGCAGCAAAGGCCTAGCAACAACCTGACGTGACAGACCATTTATCAGCCCGTCCCAATAGACGCGGTCTTGCCACACTCAACTACGGAAGATCCCGAACAGCATAATCGAACCGGAAGCCCGGCCTCCCTTCCGCCAGCCAGTCGGCCCACTCTCCGCAGCCCTCCTGCGACACGCCTATCCGCGAATCTCTCGCGAGCCCCTCCGGGACAGACCACCCCTATCCCGCCGATACTCCCGCCCTATCCGGAGACTCCTCGCGAGGAGCTCAAAGCTCCTCGCGACCCCATGCTCCGGAGTAACGACCGCCTCGACGCCTGCAGGCCCTGTGCATGAAACATGGCGTATGGGAGCAAGACACCAAGAAAAAGCCGCGATGAACGCGGCTTTCGGGAAATGCTCGGGATTGGAAAGTTCTGCTGCCTTCCTTCCACATGAGGCGGTCGCGAGCCATGCTTCGCAGCCGCCTCATGCCTGTGCTTACACCAGGAAATCCCAGTTCTGCACGCCGACCTTGTGGACCTCCATTTCCTGCGCGGTGGCGAAGTTCTGGGCCACCTGCTCCAGCGTCGTGCCATGGGCCATCGCATCCACCCAATAGGCCAGGCCGCCGCTGTCGCCGCTCCGGTTGAAGACACCCTGGTACAGCAGTTCGACGTCATGCGCGGCGTCGCCGTTGAAGACCATCGGATGCTTGGCCTGCGCTTCCGCAGAGTTGATCAGATCCAGCACCATCCTGCCCAGGCTGACGCCGTTCTTTTCCTCCGTGCCCCAGTAATCCATGCCCAGGTAGTCTGCCTGACGGCCCAGAACACTCTGGTACAGGCCGTCGATGGTATCGAGCACCGAGCGGGTTTGCACCGCAACCGTGGCATCGCTGAATGTCAGGCTTTCCACGTTGATCACCAGCGTCTGCTGATCGGGCTGCGCGCCGGAGGTGACCATCACGTAACCATCGTGGTTCTCGATCGTGTAGTTGGCACGGGCACCGGAAAAGACGGCGGTATCGCTGCCCTGTCCGCCATGCAGCACGGTGGCGGTGACCTGTGTGGCCCCGATGGTCGCACTTTGCGGCGCCAGCGATGCGCCGAACTGCAGGACATCGTCACCGCCACCCGCGAACACCTGACTGCTGCTGTTCGCAATGGTGAAATGCTGGTTGGCTGCATCGCCGGTCAGGATCTGGCCACTGGTATTGCCGGTCACGCTGGCCGAGCCAATGATCGCCGCAAAGTCCACCTGCTGAAGGCTGATGCTGGAGCCGGACGGCAACTGGCTGGCGTCGATCACCAGGGCGGTGTGTTGCGAGTCGGAACTGGTGCCGGTCAGCGTCAGGGCCTGGGTGGGGGCCGTGCTACCGACGGTCGGCGCAACGGTCTGCACCAGCAGCGGTACCGTGGCAGGCAGCAGGTTCAGGAAGCTCTGGCCATTGCCGGTCAGGTGGGTCTGGTCACTCGGCGCATTGTTCGGCGTTGCCGCGATGATGGCTGCGATCAGATGTTCCAGCGAATTACCGGCGGGCTGGCTGTCGCCTCCAGTGGCGCTCAGGCCGAAACCCAGCGGCACATGGGCCGACAGGAGGGTGCTGGTGTCCTGGGTGACCAGCGGAATGTCGGCGAGGCCCACGCTGCCGGTGTCGTCCACGCGGTCGCTGGTGACGACCGGAATGCTGACCTGGGTGCCGGAGCCACCGCCAGGCAGTGTGGTCGGTGTCTGCTCGACCACCACGCCGTCGATGATGGTGCCAGGAGGCGCATCGATGGTCAGCGCCAGGCTGCTGCTGGCCACCGAGGTGTTGCCCGCCCCATCAGTCTGCTTGACGCTCAGGGTATGCACCCCTTCGCCCAGCGTGCTGCTGGTGATGCTCCAGTTGCCCGAACCGTCGGCGGCGGTGGTGCCCAACACGGTCGTGCCGTCGGTGTCGTACAGCTTGATGGTCGCGTTGGCCTCGCCCGTGCCGGTGAGGATCGGCGTAGTGAAGTAGGTCTTGTTGTCGCCCAGCGTGCCGGTGTCGCTGCTAGCCGACAGCACGGGCATGGCCGGCGCCGTCGGCGCGGTCGCGTCGATGGTCAGCGCCAGACCGCTGCTGGCCACCGAGACATTGCCCGCCGCATCGCTCTGCTTGACGGTGACAGTATGCAGGCCGTCACTCAGCATGCTGCTGGTGATGCTCCACTTGCCAGAACCGTCGGCGGTGGTGGTACCCAGCAGGGTGATGCCATCGGTGTCGTACAGCTTGATGGTCGCGTTGGCCTCGCCCGTGCCGGTGAAGACCGGCGTGGTGACCTTGGTCTTGTTGTCGCCCAGCGTGCCGCTGTCGCTCCCGGCCGACAGCACGGGCATGGCCGGCGCCGACGGTGCGGTCGAATCGATGGTCAGGGCCAGGCCGCTGCTGGCTACCGAGACGTTGCCCGCCGCATCGCTCTGCTTGACGGTAACGGTATGCGCGCCTTCACTCAGCGTGCTGCTGGTAATGCTCCACTTGCCCGAACCATCGGCGGCGGCGGTACCCAGCAGGGTGGTGCCAGCGGTGTCGTACAGCTTGATGGTCGCGTTGGCCTCGCCCGTGCCGGTGAAGACCGGCGTGGTGACCTTGGTCTTGTTGTCGCCCAGCGTGCCGCTGTCGCTGCCGGCCGACAGCACCGGCAGGCCCGGCGCCGACGGTGCGGTGGCGTCGATGGTCAAGGCCAGCGCTTTGCTGGCCGTCGAGGCCGTCCCCGCTGCATTGGTCTGCTTGACGGTCAGGCTATGCACACCATCGCTCAGCGTACTGCTGGTGACACTCCAGTTGCCCGAACCGTCCACGACAGCCGTGCCGAGCACGGAGGTCCCGTCTGTGTCATACAGGGCAACCGTGTCACCCACCGCGCCGGTGCCGGTGATCACCGGCGTGGTGACCTTGGTCGTGCCATCGCCCAGCGTGCCGCTGTCACTGCCAGCCGCCAGCACCGGCGCGCCCGGCGCCGACGGGACGCTGGTGTCGATGTCCAGCGTCAGAGGGCTGCTAGCGCTCGAGACATTACCCGCCGCGTCGGTCTGCTTGACGGTCAGGCTGTGCGATCCGTCACCCAGCGTGCTGCTGGTGATGCTCCACTTGCCGGAACCGTCGGCGGTCGTCGTACCCAGCACGGTCGTGCCGTCGGTGTCGTACAGCTTGATGGTCGCATTGGCCTCGGCCGTGCCGGTAATCACCGGCGTGGTGGCGTTGGTCCTGTTGTCGCCCAGCGTGCCGCTGTCGCTGCCGGCCGCCAGCACCGGCAGACCCGGCGCCGACGGTGCGGTCGAATCGATGGTCAAGGCCAGGCTGCTGCTGGCACTGGAGACGTTGCCTGTCGCGTCGGTCTGCTTGACGGTGAGGGTATGCACGCCATCGCTCAGCGTGCTGCTGGCAATGCTCCACTTGCCGGAACCGTCGGCGGTGGTGGTACCCAGCACGGTCGTACCGTCGGTGTCGTACAGCGTGACGGTCGCGTTGGCCTCACCCGTGCCGGTAAGCACCGGCGTGGCGACCTTGGTCACGTTGTCGCCCAGCGTGCCGCTGTCGCTGCCGGCCGACAGCACCGGCCGGCCCGGCGCCGTCGGTGCGGTCGCGTCGATGGTCAGCGCCAGACCGCTGCTGGCCACCGAGACATTGCCCGCCGCATCGCTCTGCTTGACGCTGAGGGTATGCACGCCATCGCTCAGCGTGCTGCTGGTGATGCTCCACTTGCCCGAACCGTCGGCGGTGGTGGTGCCGAGCAGGGTGGTGCCATCGGTGTCGTACAGCTTGATGGTTGCGTTGGCCTCGCCGGTACCGGTGATCACCGGTGTGGCGATCTTGGTCTTGCCATCGCCCAGCGTACCGCTGTCGCTGCCAGCCGACAGCACCGGCGTGCCCGGCGCCGACGGGGCGCTGGTGTCGATGTCCAGCGTCAGGGGGCTGCTGGCTACCGAGACGTTGCCCGCCGCGTCGGTCTGCTTGACGGTCAGGCTGTGTGATCCGTCGGCCAGCGTGCTGCTGGTGATGCTCCACCTCCCGGAACTGTCAGCCTTGGTCGCGCCCAGCAAGGTGGTGCCGTCGGTATCGTACAGCCTGACGATCGCGTTGGCCTCGGCCGTGCCGGTAAGCACCGGCGTGGTGGCATTGGTGAGGAAGTCGCCCAGCGTGCCGCTGTCGCTGCCGGCCGACAGCGCCGGCGTGCCCGGCGCCCACGGCGAGGTCGAGTCGATGGTCAGCACCAGGCCGCTGCTGGCCACCGAGACGTTGCCCGCCGCATCGGTCTGCTTGACGGTGACGGTGTGCACGCCGTCGCTCAGCGTGCTGCTGGTGATGCTCCAGTTGCCCGAGCCGTCGGCCGTGGTGGTACCCAGCAGGGTGGTGCCATCGGTGTCGTACAGCTTGATGATCGCGTTGGCCTCACCCGTGCCGGTAAGCACCGGCGTGGTGACCTTGGTCACGTTGTCGCCCAGCGTGCCGCTGTCGCTGCCGGCCGACAGCACCGGCCGGCCCGGCGCCGTCGGTGCGGTCGCGTCGATGGTCAGCGCCAGGGCCTTGCTGGCCGACGAGGCGGTCCCCGCCGCGTTGCTCTGCTTGACGGTGAAGGTATGCACGCCATCGCTCAGCGTGCTGCTGGTGATGCTCCAGTTGCCCGAGCCATCCACGACGGCCGTGCCCAGTACGGTGGTCCCGTCAGTGTCGTACAGGGAAACCGTGTCACCCACCGTGCCGGTGCCGGTGATCACCGGCGTGGTGACCTTGGTCAGGCTATCGCCCAGCGTGCCGCTGTCACTCTTGGCCGCCAGCGACGGCGTACCCGGCGTCGACGGGACGCTGGTGTCGATGTCCAGTGTCAGGGTGCTGCTGGCGCTCGAGACGTTGCCCGCCACGTCGGTCTGCTTGACGGTCAGGCTGTGCGATCCGTCGACCAGCGTGCTGCTGGTGATGCTCCACTTGCCGGAGCCGTCGGCCTTGGTCGTGCCCAGCAGGGTCGTGCCGTCGGTGTCGTACAGCTTGATGCTCGCATTGGCCTCGGCCGTGCCGGTGATCACCGGGGTGCTGACATTGGTCAGGAAGTCGCCCAGCGTGCCGCTGTCGCTGCCGGCCGACAGCACCGGCGTGGCCGGCGCCGACGGGCTGGTCGTGTCGATGCTCACCGCCAGGCTGCTGCTGGCGCTCGAGACGTTGCCCGCCGCATCGCTCTGCTTGACGGTAACGGTATGCGCGCCTTCACTCAGCGTGCTGCTGGTGATGCTCCATTTGCCGGAACCATCGGCCGTGCCCGTGCCCAGCACGGTCGTGCCATCGGTGTCGTACAGCGTGACGGTCGCGTTGGCTTCACCCGTGCCGGTGAAGACCGGCGTGGTGTTCTTGGTAATGGCGTCGCTGCTGGAAGCACCGGTATCGGTACCGGCCGTCATCGCCGGCGTGGATGGCGCCGTCGGCGCGGTCGCGTCGATGGTCAGCGCCAGGGCCTTGCTGGCCGACGAGGCGGTCCCCGCCGCGTTGCTCTGCTTGACGGTGAAGGTATGCACGCCATCGCTCAAGGTGCTGCTGGTGATGCTCCAGTTGCCCGAGCCGTCCACGACGGCCGTGCCCAGTACGGTGGTCCCGTCGGTGTCGTACAGGGAAACCGTGTCACCCACCGTGCCGGTGCCGGTGATCACCGGCGTGGTGACCTTGGTCACGCTGTCGCCCAGCGTGCCGCTGTCACTCTTGGCCGCCAGCGACGGCGTACCCGGCGTCGACGGGACGCTGGTATCGATGTCCAGTGTCAGGGTGCTGCTGGCGCTCGAGACGTTGCCCGCCACGTCGGTCTGCTTGACGGTCAGGCTGTGCGATCCGTCGACCAGCGTGCTGCTGGTGATGCTCCACTTGCCGGAGCCGTCGGCCTTGGTCGTACCTAGCAGGGTCGTGCCGTCGGTGTCGTACAGCTTGATGCTCGCATTGGCCTCGGCCGTGCCGGTGATCACCGGGGTGCTGACATTGGTCAGGAAGTCGCCCAGCGTGCCGCTGTCGCTGCCGGCCGACAGCGCCGGCGTAGCCGGCGCTGTCGGGCTGGTCGTGTCGATGCTCACCGCCAGGCTGCTGCTGGCGCTCGAGACATTGCCCGCCGCATCGCTCTGCTTGACGGTAACGGTATGCGCGCCTTCACTCAGCGTGCTGCTGGTAATGCTCCATTTGCCGGAACCATCGGCCGTGCCCGTGCCCAGCACGGTCGTGCCGTCGGTGTCGTACAGCGTGACGGTCGCGTTGGCTTCGCCCGTGCCGGTGAAGACCGGCGTGGTGTTCTTGGTAATGGCGTCGCTGCTGGAAGCACCGGTATCGGTACCGGCCGTCATCGCCGGCGTGGATGGCGCCGTCGGCGCGGAGTGATCGAGCGTGTAGGTCTCGCCGGTGGTATAGCCGCCCGAGATGTCCACCGAACTGCCGCTCTTGATGCCGGTAGCGCTGCTGTTCAGGTCCAGGCGCAGGGTGCCGTCGCCGCCCAGGCTATCGACAGTGACCGTGTAGGTGGAGCCACTTCCAGTAACGGAGGAAACGCTACCCGACGCGCTGCCACCGGCTGTCACGGTGAAATCGGAGGCATCGACGCCGGTCACGGACTGGTCGAAGGTGACCGTGTAATCGACCGACGTCGCAGTCGCCAACACCGTGGAGGACGCGCTGGCCGCGCGCACGATGGTGCTCACGCCGGGCGCATCGGTCACGGTGATCGTGAAGAAATTGTACGCACCGTTGCCGGCCGCATCGGTGCCGCTCAGGTAGATATGGTAGGTGCCGGCGCTAAGGCTCTGCGCAGCCTTCAGCGAAGTGCCCGAGATGGAGAATTTGCCGTTGTCAGCATCAATGACGCCGTTGCCGACAGCAAAGTCGTAGGTAACGGATGTCAGGTCGGTGGAGGACAGCGTCGCCACGGTGGAATCCTTGGTGGCATTGGCCAGTTGCACGCTCTTGGTGCTCAGCGCCATGCCGACCGGCCCGACCGTGTCATGGATGTAGGTGAAGGTGCTGGACGCCGCCGAGACGTTGCCGGCGACATCGGTCTGCTTGGCGGTCAGCGTGTGGGAGCCTTCGACCAGTGTACTGCTGGTAATGCTCCATTTGCCGGAGCCATCCGCGGTGGTCGTGCCCAGCAAGGTGGTGCCGTCGGTGTCGTACAGCGTGACGCTGGCATTGGCTTCGCCCTTGCCGGTGATGACTGGGGTGCCGACGTTGCTGATCCCGTCACCCAGCGTGCCGCTGTCGCTGCCGGCAGCCACCGCCAGGGAGGTGGGCGCGTTGACCACGGTGTCGATGTCCAATGTCAGCCCATTGCTGAGCGGGGATGTGTTGGCGCTGCCATCGGTCTGGGTGACTTTCAGCGTATGGCTACCATCGCTCAGTAAGCTGCTGGTGACGCTCCAGTTGCCCTTGCCGTCCGCCGTGGTCGTGCCCAGCAGGGTGCTGCCATCGGTGTCGTACAGCTTGACGGTGGCGTTGGCATCGGCCGTACCGTTTATCGTCGGCGTATTGTCGTTGGTGACGAAATCGCCGAGGGTGCCACTATCGGAAGCGCTGTCGAGCGTCGGCAGCGGTGGCGCGGACGGGCCCGGGCGGCCGATGGCGACGACGATGCTGTGGCTGAAGCTCGCCGCGTCAGTGCCGTCCAGCCCCTGGACGGCGTTGACATCGTTACCGACGGTGGGGTCGGTGTAGGTGAAGTCGATGATGTCGCCGGCCAGCAGCGTGGCAGAAGCGAAGGTCAGCTTGACGGTTTTGGCAGCGCTGTCGACGGCCACCGCCGAGAGGGTCGCGTCCGTACCATTTATCTGGGCTCCAAAGGAGTTGAGCGGCGGCGGATTGGCGGCATCCAGATCCACGTCGAAATAGATCGTAAAGAATTGCTCGCTGATGTAGCCGTTTGCACTGCTATAGCTGGGTTGTGACACGGGTCGCCTCCTTTGCGTGGATCATTTTTATTGGATTGGAATGCGGCAGGGTATTGCAAACAGTGTAGTACCGGAAATGCTATGCGCACCGGGCGAATCGCCTGCACCTGCGAGACTGGGGACGACCCGTACAGGCCGTAGTGCAGGGAACTCGGTACCGTACGCAACCAAGACTGACATGCTGGCATGCATCTTGGCAGACCGGCTTTCAGCGCAGGGTTTCCAGCTTGGCCAGCAATTCGCCGCAGCGCTTTTCGCCCGGCGAGATCTGACGGGCGGTGAGGATGGAGCGGCGAGCGTCGTTGTCCATGTCGTGCCGCCAGCCACTCTTCTGCATCAGCGCAATGACCACATAGGCGTGGTTGAGGAGCAGGCGCGGGTTGCGCGGCATCAGTGACTTGGCTTCGTTGAGGAATTCAAGGGCTTCGCTCAGCTTGCCCTGACTGGCCAGGCGCGCGCCCTGGTTCATGGATTCGGTCGCCTGCTGGCGGGTGGTCTTGATCAGTGCGCGGCCTTCGTCACCCATGCCGCCCTTTTCGAAGACGTCCAGGACGCGGGACGCCAGTTCCTCGTCCTCGTGGTTGTTGAGCACGACGAATTGCAGGAGCTTGCTGGCCGTTTCCTTGTTGCCCATGAGCATGAAGGTTTCCGCCAGATTCAGCGTGGCGGCGGGCGAAAGGTTCTGCGTGCCACTCTGGATGCGGGCGGCGACGTCACGGGCCGCCGCTTCCGCGAGTTGCGTGTTGCCCGAGGCATGATGCACGCGGACTTCGGCCGCCTTGCCCTGCAGCCTGGCTTCGTCGTTGTCGATGTCGATGCTCAGCTGGGACAGCAGCTTGAGGGCTTCGCCCGGCTTGTTCTGCGCGGTATAGACCCGGGCCAGACCGAGGTAGGGCTCGGGCGTCTTGTAGGTGGTCTTGGCGGCGAGCTTGAGAGCTTTCTGGTAGGCCGACACGGCGATATCGAGGTCATCGCAGTGCAGGGCGCTTTCCCCCAGGGCCGACTGGCGTTGGGACGAATTGGGCGACACCATCACCGCGTGGTGCAACACCCGCTGGGCATCGCTCCAGGCGCCCTGGCGCTGGTAGGTGTGCGCCAGCACGTCGTAGGCTTCCAGATAATTCGGGTAGTCGCCGACGAGTTGCTCCAGGGTTTCGCGGGCGCGGGAAAAGTGGCCGCGGTGGATATGCAGCTTTGCCATGCCGACCCGCGCCCAGGGCACATCCCGCCGCGCCAGGACGGCATCGAACAGGCTGCCGGCCTTTTCGGGCTGGCCGAGGTTCAGATAGAGGTCGGCCTGGATGCGCAAGATCTCCATGGAGCTGGTCGGGTCCTGTTCCAGGCGCGCTTTGCACAGGTCGATGGCCTTCTGGTATTCCTTGGCGCGCATCGCGGCGGCAATGCCGGCCAGGGCCGCCTTGCGCCCGATCAGCTTGGCCAGCCGGCTCTGCAGCGTGGCTTCGCTCACCGGCTTGAGCAGGTAGTCGTCGGGCTGGTGCTCGACGGCGCCCATGACCATGTCCGCGGTCTTTTCGGCGGTCACCATGATCCAGATCGTGGAGGCGCTCACCAGCCCGTCATGCCGGGCCTCTTCCAGGATCTGCTGGCCGTTCTTGCCCGCACCGAGGTGATAGTCACACAGGATCACGTCACACTTGCCGCGCCGCAAAACGTTCAAGGCCTCGATGCCATTGGCCGCAACTTCGATGTGGCGGGCCCCGCAGCGCCGCAGCAGCTCGCGCAGAATCCCGCGCATGGCCTCGAAATCTTCGACGAGAAGGAAGGAGCGGTCTGCGAAATTGGCCCTGCTCGGATCTACGACTACCATTGCGATGTGTCTCTAGGGCAGGCTCAGGATGAAGATGGCGCCGCCCAAGGCACCGCCGTTCTCCAGGCGGGTACTGCCGCGCAAGGCGCGGTTGCCATGCATTTGCGCAACCTTGGCGGCGAAATAGAGACCAAGCCCGGTGCTGCCGGTCATCGAATTGACGCCGTACGCGGCTTCCTCGCTCGATTCCAGCATGAACGCCGGAAAACCTTCGCCGTCATCGTGAACACGGATCTCCAGGCGTGCGTCCACAACCTGGATCGAGAGCAGAACGCGGCTGCGGGTGTACTTGACCGCATTGTGCAGCGACTGGGTGATGAGGCTGACGATCAGCTCATAATCGAAGTACCAGCTACGTTCGGTCTGTTCCGAGATGACCTCGAGGACGATGCCCTTGGCGGTGGCGAAGGGGAGAACGCGGGCGACGACTTCCCTTTCGAAGGAGTCCAGTTCCACCTCCACCGGATCGAAGGGGTACATGTTGTGATTGATCTTGTAGAGGGCCAGCAGCTGGATCAGGTGATGGTTGATGCGCTGCGCCTCGTAGAGGGCCTGACAGGTCATGGCCCGGGAGGATGCCTCGACCGGTAAGTCGGCCAGTGCGCACTCGAGATAAGCGGTCATGACACAAACCGAGTTCTTCATGTCGTGTGCCGACGCAACCAGGAAAGTGCTCATGTCCATGGCGGACAAAAGACTACCGTCAGCGATAGGCATCGTGCGCTGAGGGGGTCGTTCCACCATGCTTCAAAGCTCCATTCGATGACCACGAGTCAGGGGCGAATATTACGCTGCGACGCAATACCTCAGGCCCTTCTATATCTGTGTCCGCAGGGAAAGCCTCACGCTCGATGTGAGCTAAATCGGCCCCGCGGGCCCTGTGGGGCGTTTTTTCGCCCTCCGAGCGAACCTGAACGACTGGAAACCCTACCACGGCGGGGCTTGCGGTGGAGCAACGCCAGTTGACCCGGGCTTTTATGACTAATAGGTCAGATAAGGACTCCACGCAATGAAATCCTGGGGGGTTGGCAATCGGACATCTTCCGCTTGGCATTCATGCCAGAATGCCTGCGCAAGCCCCCATACCAACCAACTACAGAGACAAACCATCCATGAAACGCTACGAAGTCTTCCCCAATCACCCGGTTTCGCCACTGCAGATCGCCGAGTTCGAGCCCGCCCCGCTGGGCGACACGGAGGTCGCGGTGGCCATCAAGGCCGTGTCACTGAACTTCCGCGACATCCTGGTCACCCGCAGCACCTATTTCGCCAACATCGTCGACGGCCTGGTGCCGTGCTCCGACGGGGCCGGCGAGGTGGTGGCGGTCGGCAAGGACGTGACGGGGCTGGCGGTCGGCGACCGGGTCGCGACGCTGTTCTTCCCCCACTGGTACAGCGGCAAGGCCGACGCACGGGCGCTGTCGGATGCGCGCGGTGCGGAATCCACCGGGGCTTTCACCGAGCGTTTCATCACCGACGAGAGCGGCCTGATCAAGCTGCCCGACAGCCTGAGCTACGCGGAAGCCGCCACCCTGCCCTGCGCGGCGGTCACGGCGTGGAATTCCCTCTTCGAGGCGGGCGACCTGAAGCCGGGCCAGACAGTGCTGCTGCTGGGCACCGGCGGCGTGTCGATCTTCGCGCTGCAGTTCGCCAAGGCAGCCGGTGCGAAGGTGATCATCACCTCCAGCGACGACGCCAAGCTGGAGCGCGCCAAGGCCCTCGGCGCCGACCACGGCATCAACTACAAGACCCACCCGGAGTGGCACGAGGAAGTGCTGCGCCTGACCGGCGGCCAGGGCGTGGACGTGGTGCTGGAAGTGGGTGGACCGGGCACGCTGGAGCGCTCGCTGCTGAGCGTCGGCGTCGGCGGCCGGATCGCCTACATCGGCGTGCTGACCGGCCTGGCCGGCGCCGCCAGCCCGGTGATGCTGATCCCGAAGGCTTCGAGCATCCAGGGCATCTTCGTGGGCAGCCGGGCGATGTTCGCAGACATGCTGGCCGCCATCGCCGCCCACGGCATCAAGCCGGTGATCGACCGGGAGTTCCCCTTCGAGGAAGCCCCTGCCGCCCTCAAACACATGGAGAACGGTGGGCACTTCGGCAAGATCGTGATCCGCGTCGGCGACTGACGCACGCTCTCAGCCCGCCCCGTCGATGAAGGCGGGGCGGACCGGCAGGCTGTGCGCGTCGCAACCTGCTTCCGGCACCGGCGCTTCCGCCCGCAGCGCGAGCGGGATCACGCCGGCCCATACCGGGATCGCCATATCCTCCTCGGAATCCTCGACACCCCAGTTGCGGATCTTGGCGGCAGCTTCGGCCAGCGGCAGGCGCAGCAGGCGGGTGCCAGCCAGTTCGGCGTGGGACGGCAGGCGCACCTGCGCGGCCCGCCCCGGGCTGACGTGCTCGACGAAGGCCTTGAAGGCGGCTTCCTTGGCATCCACCTCATCCACCGGCTGGAAGCGGCCGTAGATCGCCACCGAGCGGTAGTTCATCGAATGGTGGAAGGCCGAACGGGCCAGCACCAGGCCGTCCAGGTGGGTGATGCAGACCGCGCATTCGCTCTCGAGCAGGGTGTTCACCAGGCGCGAGTTGTTGGCGCCGTGGACGTACAGGAAATCCCCGTCCCGCCAGCAAGCAGTGGGCAGGCAGTGCACGCTGCCGCCTTCCTTGAAGGCGATGTGGCAGACCAGGGCCTGGTCGACGATGGCGCGCACGGTGGCGAGATCGTAGTGGGCGCGCTGGGCTTTGCGGTGGATCTCGGTACGCGGGCTGGGGGCTGGGTGGGACATGCTGGGCTCCTTGAAATGTGCGGCCAGCATAGCCGCAGCGTGGCACCATCCATGGAACCACGCCCACCCGCCTTCATGGAGCCACGATGTCCCTCGACCTGGAACTGATCCTCGGTCCGCTGCGCGACGCGGCGGATGCCGGCGAGCCGCGCCAGTCGCGGCTGTATCGCCTGCTCAAGGCGTCCATCCTCGACGGCCGCCTGACACCGGGCACGCGCCTGCCCGCCAGCCGCCAGCTCGCCGCGGACTTCCGCATGGCCCGCAACGGCGTGCTGTTCGCCTACCAACAACTGCTCGCCGAGGGCTTCCTGGAGGCCGACCGCCAGGGCACGCGGGTAGCGGCGCTGCCGCTGGCGGCCGGACCGGCGCCGGCAACCCTTGTCGGGCAGGAGATCCTGTCCCGGCGCGGACGGCAGCTGCCGCGCATTGACCGGGGCGATGCGTCGCTACCCTTTGCGCCCGGCATCGCCGATCTCAACGCCTTTCCGTGGCAGCGCTGGGCGAAGCTGCTACAACAGGCTTGGGGTGAGGTCAGCGCCCGTCAGCTGGCCTACACCGAACCGGGCGGCGAGCCGGTCCTGCGCCGCGCGGTGGCAGCCTTCCTGTCGGCCAGGCGCGGCGTCGCATGCGCGCCGGAGCAGGTCTTCATAGTCGCCGGTGGGCAGGTGGCGCTGGATGCCTGCGCCCACCTGCTGGCCGACGAGGGCGACACGGTGTGGATGGAGGAGCCGGGCTATCCCCACGCCCGCAACGCAATGCTGGCGGCCGGCCTGCGCGTGCGGTCGGTGCCGGTGGACCGGGACGGCATGGCACCGGACGACGCCCTGTGGCAGGCCGACCCGCCGCGCCTCCTCTTCCTGACCCCGTCCCACCAGTATCCCCTGGGCAGCGTGTTGAGCCTGGAACGGCGGCTGGCGTTTCTGAACCGGCTGGCGCCCGGCAGCTGGCTGATCGAAGACGACTATGACAGCGACTTCAACCACGCCCAACCCGGTGCCCGCCCGCTACCGGCCATCCAGGGCCTGCGGCCGGACGCGCCGGTGATCTACGTGGGGACCTTCAGCAAGCTGCTCTACCCCGGCCTGCGCATCGGCTACATGGTCGTGCCGCGCTGGGCGGTGGCGGCCCTCGGCGAAGCCGTCGGCACGCTGTACCGCAGCGGGCGGTCCGTGGAGCAGCGGGCCCTCGCCCGCTTCCTCGACAGCGGCGAGCTGACGCGCCACCTGCGCCGCATGGCGCCGGTCTATCGCGCCCGCCAGCAGGCCCTGCGCGACACGCTGGGTGCCACGTTCGGCGCACCGGAGCACATCCTCGGCGGCCAGGCCGGGCTGCACCTGGTGCTGCGTCTGCCGAACGGGCCGGCCGACGTGGCGGTGGCCCGGGCCGCGCGAGAACTGGGCGTGATCGCCCGTCCCTTGAGCAGCTATTACGCCGATGGCGCGGCGGCCGGCAACGGGCTGGTCCTCGGCTACGGCGTGGCCGACGTGCAGCGCATCCCGGAACTGGTCGCGCGCCTGCACGCGGCAAGCCTCACCTAGCCGCCCGGCCGGCCCCCGGGCTCAGGCCCGCTGCCGGATGATGCTGGCGACGTTCCAGCCGCCCAGGAAGCGCTCGAATTCGTCGATGGGCAAGGGCCGGCTGAAGAGATAGCCCTGGTAGGCCGGGCACCCCTGACGGGCCAGGAACTGGTGTTGCTCATGGGTCTCCACCCCCTCGGCGATGACGTTCAGGCCCAGGTTGCGGGCCAGGGCGACGATGCTGCAGGCAATCACCGCGTCGTTGGCATTGGCCTGCACATCATGAACGAAGGCCTTGTCGATCTTCAGCTGGTCCAGCGGCAGGCGCCGGAGGTAGGCCAGCGAAGAATACCCGGTACCGAAATCGTCGAGGGAAAAACGGATGCCGCGGCTGCGCAGGGCTACCATCTTGGCGACGACCTCTTCCAGGTCGTCGAGCATCAGGCTCTCGGTCAGCTCCAGCTTGAGCCGGCGCGGATCGGCGCCGGTGCGGGTCAGCACATCCTCGACCTGGGCCACGAAATCCGGCTGGTGGAACTGCCGCACGCTGACATTCACGGCGATCTCGATCTGTTCCCGACCCGGCACGACAGCCCAGCACGCCAACTGGCGGCAGGCCGTCTCCAGGACCCACTGGCCGAGGGGCAGGATCAGGCCAGTTTCTTCGGCCAGCGGGATGAAGGTGCCGGGGGCCACCAGGCCGAGGCTGGGGTGCCGCCAGCGGACCAGAGCCTCGGCGCCGATGACCCTGCCCTGGTCATCCACCTGCGGCTGGTAGTACAGCAGAAACTGCCGTTCCTGCAGCCCGATGCGCAAATCCTTCTCGAGGGCAGCGCGCGAACTGACGGCCTCCTGCATCTCCGGGTCGAAGAAACGGATGGTGTCGCGGCCGGCGGCCTTGGCGCCGTACAGCGCCAGATCGGCCCGCTTCATCAGCTCCTCGCAGCTGCTGTCTGAATCGACGATCAGCGTGATGCCGATGCTCGGCGTGCAGCGGTAGTCATGGCCGGCCAGGTCATAGGGCTCGTCGAGATTCCGCTGGATCTTGTCGGCGACGACGCGCGCCTGGGTAGCCGCATCCTGGCGGCCCGGGCGGAGATCGTCCAGCAGCACCACGAACTCGTCGCCGCCCAGGCGGGCCACGGTGTCGCTTTCCCGGACGCAAGCGCTCAGGCGCTGGGCCACGTGCTGGAGCAACAAGTCGCCCATATCGTGGCCGAAGGAATCGTTGAGCGTCTTGAAGTTGTCCAGGTCGATGAACAACAGGGCTCCCTGCCGCTGGCTGCGGCCCAACGTGGCCAGCACGTGCTTGAGGCGGTCGAGCAGGAGGCGGCGGTTGGGCAGGCGGGTCAGCGGATCGTAGAAGGCGAGGTTCTGGATCTCGTATTCCGCTTCCTTGCGCAGGGTGATATCGGTGAGCGCCGACACGTAGTGGCTGATTCGGCCAGCCGTATCGCGGACGACAGTGATGGTCAGCCATTCCGGAAAGATCTCGCCGCTCTTGCGCCGGTTCCAGATCTCGCCCTGCCAGGCGCCGGTTGTTTCGAGGCTGGCGTACATGCCGGCGTAGAACTCGTTGTCGTGGCGGCCGGAACGGAGCAGGCGCGGCGTCTGCCCGATGGCTTCGTCCTCGCCATAGCCGGTGATCTCGGTGAAGGCGCGGTTGACCTTCAGGATGACGCAGTCGGCATCGGCGATGAACATGCCTTCCTGGGACTCGAAGGCGATGGCCGCAATGCGCAGGTCGATCTCGGCGCGCTTGCGTTCGGTGATGTCGGTCAGCGTCCCCACGTAATGGGTGGTCCGTCCGTCATCGCCGTACACCGCGGTGATGGTCAGGAAATGCGGATGGATCGAGCCATCCCGGTGCTTGTTGAGGATCTCTCCCGACCAGGCCCCGGTGCTCACCAGTGTCGTCCGCATGGCCTCGTAGAAATCGGCGTCGTGCATCCCCGAGCGCATGAAGTTCATGTACTGGCCGACGACTTCCTCCGCGCTGAAGCCGGTGATGGCGGTGAAGGCCTTGTTGACCTGCAGGACCTCGATATCTGCGTTGGTGACGACCATGCCCTCCTGGGACTCGAAGGCAATGGCAGCAATGCGCAACCGTGCCCGCTCGACCTCGCGCTCCCGGGCAAGGCGCTCGAAGCGCATGAAATAGAGGCCCGCCAGCGTCATGGCAGCCAGCAGTACCGCGGCAACGGTGGCGCCGGTACGCAGGGCCTCCTGGCGCCAGACCTCCAGGCCCCGTTCCTTGTCGAAACGGACGCTGAGCACGAAAGGATAGGCCCGCGAGGCGCGATAGGCGGTGAGCATGGCCCGGCCGTCGGCGCCTCGCTCCTCGAACTGGCCGACTTCCGTAGCGGCGAGGCGGCTCGCCAGATCGTCGCCGGGGCGCAGGCTGCCGGGCAGTGCGTTCTCGTCGGTGCTCAGTAGCAGGCGCCCATCGTAGCCGTGCAATTCGACCACGCCCTGCTCCGGGCTGATGTGGGCGCCGTAGAAATTCAGGAAGTAGTCCGTGTTCACCGACGCGACGACGGTTATCCAGCGGGTGTCGTCCAGGCGGACATCGCGAGCGACCGGGATGAAGCTGACCACCGGCCCGCCCGCCCCCACCGGGCCGGCATCGTAGAAGTCCCGTCCGCTGACGACCGGGCCGGCGCGCAGCACATCGAGCGGGAGGGCGCCCTCCGGCCGGAAATCGGAGCGCGGCAGGCGGATGCCCAGGTTACGCGGATCGGTACTGCGCGCGATCCGCTCCTGCGCATCCAGCACCGCGACGGAGCGCAGGTAGGGCGCATGGCGCAGCGCCTGGGGCAGGCTGGCCGGACTCGCCCCCTCGACGGCCAGGGACATGAGGCTGCCCTCGATGACGTTCAGGCTCTGGGTCAGGTGGTTCTCGAAGGCGCGGGCCGTCATCGCGGCCGCCTCCAGCTGGTGGTCGATGCGCTCGGCGCGCAGGCGCCACAGGCCGTAGGCGGTGGCGCTACAGGCGCTGAGGACCACCACCAGCACGATGAGGCAAAAGATGAAACGCCGGCTGAAGCCGGCCTGGGCTGACATGGAGAGCGGGGAAACTAGTTGCCTGTCTGGGCGCGAATGGCGATGGGTTCGAGCCGGTGACGCTTGATCGCAGCCATCAGCTGGCCGTTCTGCTTAACCCGGTCGAGGAACTGTTCCACCCGCGCATACCAACGCTCATCCCCCTTCTGCATCGCATAGGCGTAGGGCGTCAGGTGGTAGGTGGACGACGGCGCCACCAGGCGCGCCCAGTCGGTGGTCTCGAGCATGCGGCGGCTGAACGGGAAATCCGTCATGAACACGTCGGCGCGCCCCGATTCGACCTCCTGCTCACGGCCTTGGGTCGTATCGGTGACCAGCAGGGTGGCGTGGCGGAGCTTGTCGCGCATGATCGGCTCATGCAGCGTGCCCTTGGCAACGGCGACAACGACACCCGGCTTGTCGATGTCATCCCAGGTCTTGATACGCCGGTTGCTCCTGGTGGTGATCGCGTAGATGTCGCTGACCAAGTGCGGCTGCGTGAAGCGCAGCTTGTCGGCCCGTGAGGGCGTCACCCCGATGGCGAACATGGCGATGTCGCAGCGGTCCTGCGTGACATCGTCGATCAGCCGGGCGAAGGAGCTGTCGATGAAATTCACACGCACGCCCAGTTCCTGGCCGAGCGCCCTGGCCATGTCCACGTCGATGCCGTCGAGGGCCTGGGTTTTCGGGTTGCGGTAGGAGATGCCGTAGTAGTCGGGCCAGATGCAGACCCGGACCTCACCAGCCGCCTTGATCCGTTCGAGATGCCCGTTCTCGGCGAGTGCTGGCGTCCCGCACAACAAGACACACCCCACAGCGGCAAAAAGTCTCTTCATTTCGATAGCCATGGAGGGATGCATGCGTCAAACCAATTTAGGCACACTGAATGTCGCACTATTGTAGAAAAAGGGCCTGCACAAGTCGCGGCTGAAAGCGTGAGGATCCGCCCCGATCCGTGACGGATGTGTCACCCGGTGGCGTTCAGGGCTCGAAACGGTAGCCGACGCCGATCTCGGTCAGGATGTGGCGCGGGCAGGCCGGGCTGGTTTCGATCTTCTGGCGCAGGTGGCCGACATAGACCCGCAGGTACTGGTGGTTGTCGGCGGCCTGGGCGCCCCAGATGTGGGTCAGCAGGTGGTGGTGGGTCATCACCCGCCCCGGATTGGCGGCCAGGAAAACCAGCAGGCGGTATTCGATCTGCGTCAGGTGCAGTGCCTCGCCGGCCCGCTCGACGACCCGCGTGACGCAGTTGATTTCGTAGTCGCCGAAGCGGATCTTCGGCTCCGGCGCGGCGGGCATGGCCTGGCCGCGGCGCAGCAGCACGCGCACGCGGGCCAGCAGCTCGGCGATGCCGAAAGGCTTGGTGAGGTAGTCGTCGGCGCCGGCGTCGAGGGCGTCGACCTTGCTCTTCTCCTGGGTGCGCGCCGACAGCACCAGGATCGGCGTCGGCGACCAGGCCCGGTAGTCGCGGATGAAATCGATGCCGTCCCGGTCCGGCAGGCCGAGGTCGAGGATCACCGCGTCCGGGCGCCGCGCGGCCGCCTCCACCGCCGCCTGGCTGGCACTGACCGCCTCGCAGACGGCGAAGCCCTCGCACTCCAGCGCAGTGACCACCGCCTCGCGCATCTGGCGTTCGTCCTCCACCAGCAGAATGGTCTTGCTGTCGCTCATCGCCGTCACCCCAGGGCCAGCACGTCCGGCGGGTTGCCGATCGGCAGCGTGAAACGGAAGCAGGCCCCGCCGCCGAGGCGGTTGGACGCGCCGATCTCGCCCTCGTGGGCCTCGACGATGCTGCGCGAGATGGCCAACCCAAGTCCGACGCCAGTTACGTCCGACTCCTGCCGGCCGCGCTGGAACAGGTTGAACAGGCGGCCGGCGTCGCCGTCCGGCAGTCCCGGGCCGGAATCGCTGACGCTGATCTCTAGGCGATCGCCGAGCTGTCGCACGGCCAGTTCGATGGGCGCATCCTCCGGCGCGTACTTGATGGCGTTCTCCAGCAGGTTCCACAGCACCCGCTCGATCAGCACCGCGTCGATGCACACCGGCGGCAGGTTGCGCGGCAGGTCAACACTGATCTCCCGGTCACGCCACTGGCCACGGATCTGCGTCAGCACCACGCCCACAACTTCATCGACCGGCTGCCAGGCGCGGTTCAGCTCGACGCTGCCGGAACTCAGCTTGGCCATGTCGAGGAGGTTCATCATCTGCTGGCAGATGGTCATGGCCTGCCTGCTGATCGCTTCGAGCAAGCGCTTCTGGCGCTCCGGCGAGGCTTTGCCGAGGGCTGCCGTGTCAGCCATGCTGACCAGCGCCGCCAGCGGCGTGCGCAGGTCGTGAGACAGAGCGCCGAGGATGGAGCTGCGCAGCACCTCAGAGGCGTGGCGGACTTCGGTCTCCCGCGCCATCTCGGCGAAGCGCGAACGCTCCAGCGCCACCGCGACGAGGGACGCGACGGTCTCGATGTATTCGACGAAATCCGGATGGGACACCACCGCCGGCATCGCCTCGAAGGCCAGCACGCCCTGGGTGCCGCTGGCCGCAGCGAGCGGCAGCAGGGCGTGCAGCGCCCCGTCCGGCAGCGGCTCCCAGCTCAGCCGCTTGCGCTCGACGCAGGCCTCGAGACGGCTGGCGACAAGCGGGAAAGGCGGCGTGGCGAACTCCGCCGGCGGGATCAGGCGAGCGTTGCGCGCGCCGACCGCGCTGGCCAGGAAGGCGAAGGTGGTGTCGGCCACGTCGGCGGCCGTCAACGCGCCGGACAGCTCCCGCGAGAACTCGTAGAGCGTCTTGCTGAGCAGTGACTTGCGCTCGGCAATGTCGGCATGGCGGCGCAGGCGGACCGTGGTATGGCCGACGGTCAGCGCGACTGCCAGCATCAGCACGGCGGGCAGGAAGTAAGGCGTAGCGGTCATGTCCGGGCCATGGATCGGGGTCAGGACGAAGACGATCAGCACGAGCGACCAGGTCGCGGCCAGCCCGCCCCCCAAGAAAACAGCCCGCAGCCGGGTGGGCTGCGGGCTGGACGGAAGGGCGGCGGCCGGGATCCTCATGGCGTTCGGAGGAAGCCCGGCATGGGTGCCTCAATCCGCGACCTGCAGCGGCAGCCCCTTGCGGTTGCGGCCGTAGATGCGGGGACGGAAGTGGCTGTCGATGATCGGCGTCAGCGCATTCATCAGCATCACCGCAAAGGCCACGCCTTCCGGATAGCCGGCCCAGGTGCGGATCACGTAGGTCAGCAGGCCGCAGCCGAAACCGAACACCAGGCGGCCCACCGGCGAGTTGGGGGACGTGACGTAGTCGGTGGCGATGAAGAAGGCGCCGAGCATCACGCCGCCGGACATCAGGTGGGTCTGTGCGTCGAGGAAGTGGGCCGGATCGTAGGCGCTCAGCGCAGCGGCGGGCAACGCAACGCCCGCCAGCATGGCAACCGGAATGTGCCAGCTGATCACACGCTTGATGATCAGCATCAGGCCACCAGCGATGATCAGCCACGCCGCGGTCTCGCCCATGCTGCCGGCGCGCTCGCCGATCATCGACAGCGCCGGAGCGTGGGCCGCCGACTGCAGCAGATCGACGCCGCGGGACATCTCGGTCTTCGAGAAGCCCAGCGTGGTGGCGCTGGTCATCGCATCGAAGGCCGCCGGGATGCCCTTGAAGAGGATTACCAGACCGTCGAGCGGACCCGGCGAGCCTTCGGCGAAGAGCGGCGCGGCGCCGACCCAGGAGGTCATCTGAACCGGGAAGGAGATCAGCAACGCAACGCGGGCCACCATCGCGGGATTGAAGAGGTTCTGCCCGAGGCCACCGAAGACGTGCTTGCCAAGGACGATGCCGAACAGGCCACCGAAGGCGCCGATCCACCACGGCGCCCACGGCGGCAGGGACACCGCCAGCAGCCAGCCGGTAAGGATCGCCGAGCCGTCGGTGAGCGCCTTGCTCGCCGGGCGGTCCATCGCGCGCAGGAAGAAGGCCTCGCCGAGCATCGCCGAAGCGATGGTGATCAGCCACAGGTAGATCGACGGCCAGCCGTAAAGCCAGAAGCCGTACAGCGTAGAGGGCGCCAGCGCGACCATCACGGTAGCCATGATGCGGCCGGGATTGTTGGAGGTGGTGGTGTACGGTGCGGCGACCGGACTGCCGAGATTGTCGTTCATACCGTTTCTCCTTGAGCCTGACCGCTGTCCTTGGCCGGTGCCTTGGCGGCGGCCGCCTTGGCTGCCGCGGCTGCCTCCTTCTCGGCCTTCCGGCGCGCGGCGGCTTCGGCCTTCTCCTGTTTCTCCCGTTCGATGCGCGCAGTGCGGGCCTCGGCCAGGCGCTTGGTGGCATCGGTGCGCAGCTTGACGCGCTCGGCGGCCATCATCTCGCCCTTGGCGTAGCTGAAGTACTGCACCAGCGGGATGTGCGACGGGCACACGTAGGCGCAGCAGCCGCAGGAGATGCAGTCGCCGAGGGCGTAGCTCTCCGCCCCTTCGAAGTCCTCGACGCGGATATGCGCGGCCATCTCCATCGGCAGCAGGCCCATCGGACAGGCGTCGGCGCAGGTGCCGCAGCGGATGCACGGGCCGGCTTCCGGCGTGGCCGCTTCGGCGGCGTTGAAGGCCAGGATGCCGGAGGCGCCCTTGACCAGTGGAATGCGGTCATGGGCCAGCGGCGTGCCCATCATCGGTCCGCCAAGGATCAGGCGGGCCGGCTCGCCCTTCAGACCAACGAAGGCCAGCAGGTCGGTGACCAGCGTGCCGAGTGGCGCATAGATGTTGCCCGGCGTGGCGATCGCCCCGCCGTTGAGGGTGACGATGCGCTCCACCAGCGGCTGGCCGAGGCGCACGGCCTTATGCACGGCGGCGCAGGTGGATACGTTATGGACCAGCACGCCGACTTCCGCCGCGCGGGCGTTGGAAGGCACTTCCTTGCCGGTGAGGGTCTGGATCAGCTGCTTGTCGGAGCCCATCGGGTAGCGGGTCGGCACCGGGCAGATCTTGACCTCGGAGAAGGACGCGGCGGCCTTGCGCATCGCAGCGATGGCCTCCGGCTTGTTGTCCTCGATGCCGACCAGCGCCTCCTTGGCACCGATGGCGTGCATGACGAGACGGACGCCATCAACGACCTGGTCGGCGAAGTCGCGCATGATGCGGTCGTCGCTGGACAGGTAGGGCTCACACTCGCCGCCATTGACGATCAGCGTCTCCACCTTGAGGCGCTTGCCGAGGGCGAACTTGACCGCAGACGGGAAGGTCGCGCCGCCGAGGCCGACGACGCCGGCGGCGGCAGCCTTGCGGGCGATATCTTCCGGCGCCAGCGAGAAGGGATCGGCGACCAGTTCGGTGTCGATCCAGCGGTCCTGGCCGTCCGACTCGATGGTGATCGCGCGGAAAGGCAGGCCCGAGGCGTGCGGCGCGGTCACGTCGCCAATGGAGAACACGGTGCCCGACACCGGCGCATGGATCGGCGCCGAGATGTTGCCCTGGGCGTCGGCCAGCAGCTGGCCCTTGAGGACCTTCTGGCCGACCACCACGATCGGGCGCGCGGCGCCTCCGACGTGCTGACTGAGGGGCATGTAGACGCGCTCGGGCGTCGGCAGGATGCGCAGGGGGGCATCGGCGGCCGGACGCTTGTGGTCGTCCGGATGTACGCCCCAGCTGGGCTCTTTGAAGAAGCGGTCGAGGAATCCCATGATGGCGTACTCAGCTGGCGGAAGAAGCGGGTTGCGGCCAGACCCAGTGCTGCAGGGTCACCGGAATGGGCATCAGGCTCAGTGCTTCGGTGGGACACACACTCACGCAGGACGAGCAGCCGGTGCAGGCCTCGCGGATCACGTTATGGACCTGCTTGGCGGCGCCGATGATGGCATCGGTCGGGCAGACCTTCAGGCATCGGCTGCAGCCGATGCAGATCTCCTCGGTCACGTCGGCGATCTGCGGGCCGGAATCGACCACCGCAGAAAGGTCCACCTTGATGCCCAGCTTGGCGGCCAGAGCCTCGGCGGTGGCCTTGCCGCCCGGCGGGCAGAGGGTCACCGGCGCTTCGCCCTTGGCCAGCGCCGCGGCGGCCTGGGCGCAACCCACGTAGCCGCACTGGCCGCACTGGGAGCCCGGCAGCATGGCCTGGATCTCGGCTTCGATCGGGTTCTCCTCGACCGCCAGGTAGCGCGACGCTGTACCGAGCATGCTACCCAGGGCGAGACCCATCAAGGAAAGGCTTCCGACTGATACCAACATGATGATCGTCCTCGTTTCTCTGGTTTCTGATTAGCTCGCGGCGATGCCCGAGAACCCCATGAAGGCCATGGCCAGCATCCCGGCAACGATGAATGCGATCGGCGGGCCGGCAAACAGGCGCGGCACCTGGACCAGCGCCAGGCGCTCCCGCAGGCCGGCGAAGATCACCATCACCAGGCTGTAGCCGAGGGAGGAGGCGAAGGCGAACAGGGTCGCGTTAATGAAGCTCATGTGCCCTTCGACCAGCAGCAGGGCGACGCCCAGCACCGCACAGTTGGTGGTAATCAGCGGCAGATAGATGCCGAGCATCTGGAACAGCTCGGGCGAGACCTTCTTGATCGTCATCTCGGTGAATTGCACTGCCGAGGCGATCACCAGGATGAAGGTCACGGTACGCAGGAAACCCAGCCCGTAGGCATCGAGCAGGTAGGTCTGGACGGCCCAATCGGCCATCGACGAGACGGTGATCACGAAGGTCGTCGCGAAGCCCATCCCCGCCGCGGTGTCGATGCGCGTGGTCACCCCCATGAAGGAGCACAGCCCGAGGAAGCGGGCGAGGATCACGTTATTGACCAGCGCGGCGCTGATCATGATCATGGCAAATTCTTTCATGGTCTTGTCCCAAGCCTATTTGCAGGTTTCGTCGGGACGCGCCCGACGCAGAAAACGGGGGGTCGCCTCGCCGCGCACGGCCAGGCGGTGGGCGCCGAAGCGTGCCACCAGCAGCCCGAAGGCCAGGCCGGCAGCCACGCCGAGCATGGACAGCGGGTCGCTCTCGTAGGCGGACTGGGCAATTCCGCCGCCGCACAGCGCTGCCGCAAGCGGGAAGCCGTAAGCCAGCACTGCAGCCTTCAACAGCGCGCTGTTTTGAACACCGACCACTACGCGCTCGCCCTCCCGCAGCTCGCCCGGGCCAGCCGGGTTGTCGAGGCGAAAGCGGCGCGACTGGAGGCGGCTGGCGACCGAGCCGATGCCGGCCGCACTGTGGCTGCCGCAACTGGCGCTGGAAGCGCAGCTGCCGCAGCTGGTGGTCTGCTCCGGCTCAAGCCAGGCCCAACCCGGCTCGACGCGGACGACGCGGGCGATACCTTCCACCATCGGGGTGCTGTAGTCCTGGCTCATGCTGGCGATCTCGCGGGTGGCGTTCATGATCGGGATGGATGTCAGTTGGCGACTCAGACCGCGTGGGCGCCGGCCATCTGGATTTCCTTGCCGGCACGCAGGTCGAGCACGCGCTTGACCACCACCAGCAGGCCGGTGACGATGAAGCCGCCCGGCGGCAGGATCATCATCAGCACGCCCATGTCGGCGGGCAGCAGGCGCATCTCGATGACCTTGAAGGAATTGCCGAGCAGCAGCGAGGCGTCAGCGAACAGGGTGCCGGAGCCGATGATTTCCCGCACCGCGCCGATCGCGGTCAGCGCAATGGTGAAGCCGAGGCCCATGAACAGGCCGTCGAGCAGGGCCGGGAAGGACGGCTGCTTGGCGGCAAAAGCCTCCAGCCGGGCCAGCGGCAGGCAGTTGGAAACGATCAGGGGAATGAACAGGCCAAGCACCTTGTAGAGCTCATGCATCCAGGCGTTCATCGCCAGATCGACGAGGGTCACCATGGCGGCCACGATCAGGATGTACACCGGGATCCGCACTTCGGTGGAGATCTGGTTGCGAAACACCGCCACCAGGTAGCTCGAGGCGCCCATCACGACGGCGGTGGCGAGCCCCATGCCGAAGCCGTTGGTGGCGCTGGTCGTCATGGCCATCGTCGGGCACATGCCGAGCAGCATGCTGAAGACCCCGTTGTTGTCCCACAGACCATCCTTGACGATGGTGGAATACTGGTTCGAGTTTTCGGCGTTCGACATTTCAATTGCTCCCGGTCAGCTTGTCCTTGTTCGCGGCATAGAACTCCTGCCCGCGCCGTATGGCGGCCACCACACCGCGCGGCGTGATCGTCGCGCCGGCGAACTGGTCGAAATCCCCACCATCCTTCTTGACCTTCCAGCGCTCGACGGACGGGTTGCCCAGCGAGAGGCCGGTAAAGCGCTCGATCCACGGCGACTTCTTGGCCTCGATCTTGTCGCCCAGGCCCGGGGTTTCCTTGTGGGCCAGCACACGCACGCCGAGCAACTTGCCACTGGCATCGATGCCCATCATCAGGCGGATCTCGCCGGCGTAGCCGGTACCGAAGATCTCATAGGCCACGCCGGTCACCTGCTTGTCCTTGCGGGCGCGATAGACGGTGGTCTCCTTGCCCTCCTCGTTCTTGACGGTGACGGTATCCAGGACCGGGTTGTTGTCATGGATGTTGTCGGGCAGAACCTGGCTGAGGGAGTTCTGCTTGTCCTCGAGGGCGCGGGCAGCGATGTCGTCGAGGGTGACATCGTTGGTCAGCGCCATCACCAGACCGAAGCCAAGACAGAAGGCAAACAGGATCACCCCGTGGATGTAGGGTTTCGGCTTGATGGCGACCGAAGCAATCGGCGAATCGTGCGTGGCGTTCATGATCTGTCGAAAATGAGGGGGTTTGCCCTGATTTAGCAGGTCTTGTGCCAATGACTCGCGGATGCGCCGGAAGGCCCGGAATTGCAGTGTTTTACAGTCTTTTGGGGCGTTTGGCGGGCGAACGGAGAGGTACGTTTTGTGGAGGAGACGCTACACGGCCCTGTTTGTCGCACGTATAAAGACAACAAACGACAAAGCCTTGTTTTGTGGCTCTTTTTAAGTGGTCAACATATAAAGGATACGTAAACAGCCCCTTCAGACGGGCGTTTGTGCGCTCCGTGCGGCCTCGATCAGCAGCGCCTGGGCGTCGGCACAGCTAGCCTGGCCGGACGCCTCGCCGACCGCGATGTCGAGGCCGATGGCATGGCCGTCGATGCGCAGCGGATGGCCCAGCAGCGCAACGAGGGCGGCTGTCAGGCGAGCCCGCCCCGGCGGCGAGGCAGGCTCGTCGGGCAGTACCCCGGCCCAGGCCAGCGCCGCCGGGCGGAAGTCTGAGATCAGCACTGCGAAGCCACTGCCGTGGCGACTCACGCAGTTGCAGTCACTGTGCAGCACGCGCAGGCGCTTGCCGCTTTCCACCAGAACCCGCTCGGCCATCGCCGCGCCATGCTCGGCGGCGGTCCGCTCCAGGGACACGATGGCCAGATGCACCACCATGAAGGGATAGCCGGCGATGGCCGAGTGGACGAAGACATGCTGCAGGCGGTCGAGGAACAGGCTGAAGCCGAGCAGGCCGGTGGCGTTGTCGAAGAACAGGCGGCGGCGGGCTTCCTCCTGGGCTTCGCGGCTGCTGCTGACATCGGTGATGAAACCTTCCAGGCCGAGGAACTCGCCGCGGCTCGAATGAATGCCGCGCCCCTGCTCCCACACCCAGCGGGTCTGGCCGTCCCGATCGATGATGCGGTAGCTGAGCTCGTAGCGCTCCCGCCGGGCCAGGCGCATCTGCACGTAGTTCCAGACGAAGTCCCGGTCCTCCGGGTGGATCAGGTCGGCGAAGCTGGCAGAGCGGTTGTCCACCAGCTCCAGCGGCGTGTAGCCGGTCAGCTCGAAACAGCCCTCGCTGACGAATTCCATCGTCCACTCCTGGTCGTTCTGGCCGCGATAGATCATCCCCGGCAGGTTGTCGAGCATGGTGTGCAGGCTGCGTCGCTGGGCGCGCAAGGCTTCCTCGCTGCGCCGACGCTGGTCGATGTCGAGGAGCATGCCGGCGATGCCGGCCTCACCGCCGGGCGGCAGTTCCACCGGCCAGGCACGCAGTTCCACCCAGCGCGGTCCGGACGTACGGGCAGCGAGCAGGCGGACTTCCAGCGTCAGCCCGTCCCGTTCACCGGCCTGCAGCTGGCGTAGGCCCTTGGTCAGCGCGGCGCGGTCTTCCACCGGAAAGAGCTGCAGGAAGGGGGTGCCGAGGTTGTCCGCCGCCGCCCGGCCGGTGGTCCGCTCCCAGCGGGAGTTGAGATAGGCCACATGCAGCTGGCTATCCAGTGTGAACAGGATTTCCGCGGCACCGTGGGCAAAACGGTTGCCCCACTGGTGATCGGCCGTGCCGCCATCGTCTTCCGGCAGGGAAAAATGCAGCAGCGCCATCGGTGAGCGGTCGGCCCGGAACAGGCTGACCCGCGCCGGCCAGGACACCCCATCTGCCCGCAGCAGGGTGATCACGCCGTCACAGGCCGGGGTGTCGGCGGCCAGCAGTTCGGCCAGCCGTCCCTGATGCTTGGGATGCACGATGTTGTCGAGGGGCATGCCGATCAGCTCGTCGCCGCGCTCTTCCAGACCGAGCGCCTTGAGCAGCGCCCGATTGGCGTGAGCGATGCGCCCGTTCTCGGCGAGCACCGCCGGCTGGCCGCTGTGCTGGGCGAACTGGCGGAGGGACGGATCCGCCACTACCGAACCGTTCGGACGTGCGACGGCCAGGCGGCGGCCACCGAAGCGCAGGGCCGTCCAGGCCAGCCCGGGGATCAACGGCACGAGCGTAAGAAGCGGCGTCGGCCGCCCGGCATCGCCACAGACGATGACGGCCAGCACCGAAACCAGCAGGGTCGCAAATAGATAGAGAGTCATGGCGTGAATCCGTGAGCTTGAGCGCCGTACCTTCGCGGCACAGCGTCCGCATCAAGCAGGATTCACTCCATCCGCCATGGCACGGCTCTGATCGGGGACGGAAACAAGCGTTTCCCACAAGGCGCAAAAGTTGCTTCAAGAGAACGGCCTATCGACCGACCTTCCTCATCGCCAACGACGCTTACGTGCTGAAACGCTACCCGCTCCTGTCCCGCCTGAGCCTCATGCTGAGCTGCCTGGCCAGCCTGTGCGCGGCCTTGTTCGTCAGCGCCGGGGCCGCCGGCCGCCTGGAAGAAGCGGCCCGGGCAGCCCCCGGCAGCCTGGCGGCGAGCAGGCTGGCAGGCATCGAACTGATGGAGATCGTGCTGGCGTTGGCCTTTGCGATCGGCTGCGCGATCACCCTGCGCATCGCCCACCGGACCCTGGCGCAACGCACCGACTGTGCGCTGGCCCGCCTGGCTGCGCACACCAGCGGTGCGGACGCGCCGGCCGGCGGCAACGACGAGATCGACCGGCTGATAGGCGCGCTGGACGGTGTGTCGGCCCAGCTGGCCTGCCGCGTGGCCGACAGCGAACGCCTGTCCCGCCACGCCCACGAGCAGGAACGCTTCGCCACCCGCTCGCTGGAATTCATCTACCGCGCCTGTACCTGCCTGGCCGAAAACAATGCCAGCGCCCAATGGTTGACCGCCTTGCTGGAGGACATGGCCGACTGCCTGCGCGCCCGCAGCTGCTCGCTGGGCCTGCTGACCCCCCTCGCCGAAAGCCTGGGGGTGCCGACCCGCCTGGGTGCACCGCGGCTGGCCAGCCTGCTCGACGAGTTCGACACGGAAACGCTGGCCCGCAAAGGCGGACTGCGCCGCCAGGCGACCCACGCGGATGGCGAACGGGTCGAGCTGGCGGTGCCGGTGCGCGACGCCGACGGCATCTACGGCATCCTGGTGGTGGAGGCACGCAGCGACACGCTCTTTGAAAGCCGCTATAGCCGGCTGGTGGATGCGGTGGCCAGCCTGTTCGCGCTGTCCCTAGGCAGCCTGCAGCGCACCCAGCGCCGCCGCCGGCTGGCCCTGATGGACGAGCGCAATGCGATCGCCGGCGAACTGCACGACTCGCTGGCCCAGGCCCTGTCCTACATGAAGTTGCAGATCGCCCGCCTGCAACTGGAGATCGGGCGCAGCTGCGGCGCCTGCGCGCCCGGCGGCAAGGTGCTGGAGATCTCCGGCGACATCAAGACCGGCCTCGACAGCGCCTACCGCCATCTGCGCGAGCTGCTGTCGGCCTTCCGCACCAGCATGCCGCCCGGCGGCCTGCAGCAGGCCATCCGCGAGGTGGTGGAAGAACTGTCCGCCCGCGCCGGTACCGAGATCGGCCTCGACTACCGGCTCGGCGACACGCCGCTGTCGGTCAACGAAGAATTCCACCTGCTGCAGATCGTCCGCGAGGCGCTGACCAACGTGATCCGCCATGCCCGCGCCGGGCACGCGCTGATCCGCCTGGACTGCGAAGCCGGCGTGGTGGTCGTGCAGGTGGACGACGATGGCCGTGGGATAGCGGCCGGCAACGGCGGTGAAGGCCATCACGGCGTCTCGATCATGCACGACCGGGCCCGGCAGCTGGCCGGCAACCTGGAGCTGCACCCCGGCCCCGGCGGGCGCGGCACCCGCGTGGAACTGCGCTTCCGCCCTCGAGCCGGGCCTTCTCCATCCTCTCCCCCATTCG
The DNA here is from genome assembly GCF_056724025.1 of Zoogloea sp. JDB1. Classification (NCBI taxonomy): domain Bacteria; kingdom Pseudomonadati; phylum Pseudomonadota; class Betaproteobacteria; order Rhodocyclales; family Zoogloeaceae; genus Zoogloea; species Zoogloea sp. JDB1. Next base: position 1,024,536 of record NZ_CM161496.1, on the reverse strand, counting down.
AACCCGACAGGGACAATGCCCATGCACAGCCCCACTGACGACACGCCACCGATCCGCCTGGTGGTGGTGGACGACCACGCCCTCTTCCGCAAGGGCATCGGCCAGCTGCTCTCGATGTACGGTGATCTCCACGTGGTCGCCGAGGCTGCGTCCGGCGCCGAAGGCATCGAGGCCGTCCTGACCCACCAGCCCGACGTGGCCCTGGTAGACCTGCACATGAAAGGCCTCGACGGCATCTCGGTGGTCCGCGCACTGAAGACCGCCGGCTCCGCAACCCGGCTGGTAATGCTCACGGTGTCCGACTCAAGCTTCGACGTGATGGAGGCCCTCAAGGCAGGCGCCAGCGGCTATCTGCTGAAGGACATGGAGCCCGACGAGTTCTGCCTGAAGCTGCGCCAGGTGGCCGCGGGCGGCACCGTGCTGTCGGCCGAGATCGGCGGCATCCTCGCCAAGCCCCAGCCGCCGAGCCGGGAGAGCATCGACGCCGGCTGGGCCTCCCTCACTGCACGGGAGCAGGAGACCCTCGAACTGGTCTCCAAGGGTGCATCGAACAAGATCGTCGCCCGCTCGCTCGGCATCGCCGAGAGCACCGTGAAGGTCCACGTGAAGCACGTGTTGCAGAAACTCAACCTGCGCAACCGCTTCGAAGCCGCCGTGTGGCTGCGGGAGTTGCGGGAGGAGGAACGATCAGCCTGATCGTGGAGGCGAATTCATTCGCCCTTCACCGCTTGGGCCAGCGGCCAGATCCATTCCGCGAGGTCCGAGGGCGAATGAGTTCGCCCCCAAGAGTGGCCTCCCGCAAGTCGCGGCCTACTGCCTGCAACGCCCCCCGCCGCCCTCCGCCTTGAAGTAGTACCAGAGTAGTATTTTCCCGCGCCGGCCCGACTGGCCTAATGAACTCAAGCTTCATCCCCTTTTCGACTAGGAGTTGCAGATGAGTTCATGGAGACTCTCGGTCCTCGCTGACCGCCACCGCGCCCTCGGTTCCAGCCTGGAAGACTGGAACGGCATGGGTACCGCCTGGACCTACCGGACCGATCTGGCCGACGAGCACGCGGCGATTCGCACCCGTGCCGGCCTGATGGACGTATCCGGCCTCAAGAAAATGCACATCATCGGCCCCCACGCCGAGGCGCTGATCAACTTCGCCACCACCCGCAACGTCAGCAAGCTCTACCCGGGCAAATCGGTGTATGCCTGCATGCTCAACGAGGCCGGCAAGTTCATCGACGACTGCGTGATCTACCGTAACGGCCCCAACGCCTTCATGGTGGTGCATGGTTCCGGCGCCGGCCACGAGATCATGACCCGCGCCGCGGTCGGGCGCAATGTCGTGGTGCTGTTCGACGACGACCTGCACGACCTGTCCCTGCAAGGGCCGGTGGCCGTCGATTTCCTCGCCAGACACGTGCCGGGCATCCGTGAGCTGCCCTACTTCCACCACATGCAGACGACCCTCTTCGGCCGTCCGGTGATGCTGTCGCGCACCGGCTACACCGGCGAACGCGGCTACGAGATCTTCTGCAAGGCCGCCGATGCCCCGCTGATCTGGGACACCATCGTCGCCGAAGGCAAGGAAATGGGCATCATGCCCTGCTCCTTCACGGCCCTCGACTGGCTGCGCGTGGAGAGCTACCTGCTGTTCTACCCCTACGACAACTCCGACATGTACCCGATGGAGGGCGAGCCGATTGGCGACAGCCTGTGGGAACTGGGCCTGGACTTCACCGTGTCGCCGGGCAAGAAAGAGTTCCGCGGCGCCGCCGAGCACTACCGTCTGCAGGGCAAGGAGCGCTTCAAGATCTTCGGTGTCGAGCTGGCCAGCAAGCAGGCCGCGCAGGCCGGCGACGCCCTCTACGACGGCGACACCAAGGTCGGCTTCGTCACCTGTGGCATGTATTCGCGACTGGTGGAGCGTTCGATGGCCATCGCCCGCCTCGATCCGGCCTACGCCGTCGCCGGCCGCAAGCTGCAGCTGCGCGGCGCTAGTCTCGAATGCGGCGCAACGACCCACACGCTGCCGTTCGACGACCCGGACAAGACCAAGCGCACCGCCAAGGGCTGAACACCCGGGTATCCGTGGGGCGAAGCCATTCGCCCTCCGTCGCTTGATCAAGTCCGCAGGCGAATAAATTCGCCCCCACGGGGTTGCCTCACGCAACCCCCAATGGCCCGCCAGAGGCCGAGCAAAAGGAAACAGCCCATGAGCACCCCCACCCGACGTTACACCCTGTCCCTGTCCTGCCCCGACAAGGTCGGCATCGTCGCCGCCGTCAGCGCCTTCCTCGCCAAGAACCACGGCTGGATCACCGAGGCAAACCACCACGCCGACCCCGAAGCCCGCCGCTTCTTCATGCGCCAGGAAATCCTCGCCGACTCCCTGCCCTTCGGCATCGACACCCTGCGCGACAAGTTCGCCCCCATCGCCGCCGAGTTCGGCATGGACTGGCGCATCTCCGACAGCGCACGCAAGAAACGCGTCGTCATCCTCGTCTCCAAGCAAGAACACTGCCTCTACGACCTCTTCGCCCGCTGGCACTCCGGCGACCTGGACATCGACATCCCCTGCGTCATCTCCAACCACGAAACCTTCCGCGGCTTCGTCGAGTGGCACGGCATCCCCTTCCACCACGTCCCCGTCACCCCCGACAACAAGCCCGCCGCCTACGCCAAGGTCGAAGAACTCTTCCGCGAAGCCGACGGCGACGTGATGGTGCTGGCCCGCTACATGCAAATCCTCTCCCCGGAGCTGTGCACCAACTACCCCGGCCAGATCATCAACATCCACCACAGCTTCCTGCCCAGCTTCGTCGGCGCCAAGCCCTATCACCAGGCCCACGCCAAGGGCGTCAAGCTCATCGGCGCAACCTGCCACTACGTCACCAGCGAGCTCGACCAGGGACCCATCATCGAGCAGGACGTCATCCGCGTCGATCACTCCGACGCACCCGACGACCTCGTCCGCTACGGCAAGGACATCGAGAAGGCCGTACTCGCACGCGGACTGCGCTACCACCTCGAGGACCGCGTCCTCGTCCATGGCAACAAGACGGTGGTGTTCCGATGACCGCCCAGATCATCGACGGCAAGGCCCTCTCGAAGCAGCTGCGCGTGAGCTTCCGGGAGCGCGTCGATCACCTCGCCGACCAGGGCGTGCAGCCCGGTCTGGCCGTCATCCTCGTCGGCGACAACCCGGCCTCCCGCGTCTATGTCGGCAACAAGATCAAGGCCTGCGAGGAGTGCGGCGTACGCTCCTTCCACATCGCCCTGCCGGCCGACACGCCCCAGGCCGAGGTGCTCGCCACCATCGCCCGCCTCAACGCCGATCCGGCCGTGCATGGCATTCTGATCCAGTTGCCGCTGCCGCCCCACATCGAGCCGCGCAGCGTGCTCGAAGCGATCTCGGTGCACAAGGACGTGGACGGCTTCCACCTCTACAACGTCGGCGGACTCGTCGTCGGCAACACCATCTTCCCGCCCTGCACGCCCTACGGCGTACAGCTCCTGCTCGACACCACCGGCACCGACGTGGCCGGCAAGAACGTCGTCGTCGTCGGCGCCAGCAACATCGTCGGCAAGCCGATGGCCCTGATGCTCCTGCAGCGCGAGGCCACCGTGACGATCTGCCACGCGAAAACCCGCGACCTCGCCCAGCACACCATCCTCGCCGACATCCTCATCGTCGCTGCCGGCAAACCGGGCCTGATCGTCCCGCAGATGGTCAAGCAGGGCGCCATCGTCATCGACGTGGGCATCAACCGCCTCACGGACGGGCCCAATGCCGGCAAGATCGTCGGCGACGTGGATTTCGACGGCGTCAAGGAGAAGGCCAGCTGGATCACCCCGGTGCCCGGCGGCGTCGGCCCGATGACCGTCACCATGCTCATCGAGAACACCCTGCGCTCCGCCGAACGCGCCCTGCGCATGCGCCAGGCCGACGATTTTCAGGAATGGGAAGCACCCATGCTGAAAGGCGCGTGATCCATCCCCCAGTGCGGGATGTAGCCGGTCATATATAGCGGATGGACGACGGACCGGCGCATTCAGCGCTACCATTGCCCGGACGAGATAACACCACTACAAGCTCCGGGGGAATTTCATGGCAACGGCGCCCGCAGGCCGGCAAGGTCTGCTGGGCATGCTGCGCACGGGCATCGTCTATGCCACGCTCGCAGCACTGCCCTTCTATCTGGCGTCCCTGGTTGGACGCGAAGAGCACACGGCTGCCCAACTGCGTTTCGAACAACTTGCCGCGACGCAGATCAACACGATTCGCCGCGAATTGCTGGTGACCTACGACCTGCTCAAGACGCTCACCGAGCATTTCGAGATGACCGGCGATGACAGCGAACTGGGCTTTCGCCGGATCACCACCCCTCTGCTGCGCAACCATCCCTACCTGCAGGCGATTGGTCTCAACCCCCGCGTCGTGCAGAAAGAGCGCGCCGCTTTCGAGGCCCGCATCCAGCAGGAGATTCCAGGCTTCACGATCAACGAAGCCACCCGGATCGGTACCTTCGGCCCTGCCGGGGAGCGGGCCGAGTATTACCCCTTCCTCCGTGTCGAACCCCTCGGGAACAATCTCGCGGCACGGGGCTTCGACAGCCTGACCAACCCGGGCGAGCATCCCGGTCCACAACCCAACGAACGGACGGAAGCCGTTCACAGGGCTATTGCCAGCGGCGAGGCCGCCACGACCGGACCGATCCAACTGGTCTTGTCCCGTACCAGCGGGACGACGGGCGTGATCGCCTTCTTTCCTATCCACGACCAGGCACATCGCTCTATCACCGGATTTCTGACCCTGGTCATCCGCATCGGGGATCTTGTCCAGGCCGCCCGTGACCGCATGGGCAAACAAAGCGACGAACTGGCCATCAGCATCGAGGACATCAGCGGGCCCGCAGCTCAAACCCTTCACCAGGAAACGTCTGCGGACGCAGACTTCCGCTACAGGGAACAAATTCAGCTACCGGACGGCAAGGTCTGGCAGATCGGAGTCTCCGCACCCGAAGGCTTTTCGCCCTCGTCGAGGCCGGCCATCTGGTGGATGACACTTGGCGGCGGACTATCCGTCAGCCTGATGCTGGGCATGCTCCTGCACTCACTGAATAGCCGCAACCGGATCATCTCCCAGCGGGTTGAAGAACAGACGGCAAAACTGACCCGAAGCAACACTGAACTCGCCGACGAGCGCCTGCGCTACCAACAGATCCTGCGCACTGCGACAGATCTCGTGCATATCTTCAACGAGGACTGGCGACTGCAGGAGTTCAGCGATTCCTTCGTGGCCCACCTCGGCTATTCCCGCGAAGAGCTGTGCCAGATGAAGGTCTCGGACTGGGATGCCAACTTTCCCGAAGGGACCCTCTACCAACTCCTCGATGACATGCATCATGCACCGGCCACTTTTGAAACGCGCCACCGACGCAAGGACGGTAGCCTGCGCGACGTGGAGATCTTCGGCGGAGGCATAGAGATCGACGGGAAACGCTATGTCTACTGTTCGGCACGCGACATCACCGAGAAGAAACAAACCGCCCGGGAACTCGAGCAACATCGGCATCACCTTGAAGAGTTGCTGGCCGACCGCACCCGTGACCTGACCCAGGCCAATGCGGCACTCCGGCAGGCCAAGGAAGAAGCCGAACGGGCGAACCAGGCCAAGAGCAGCTTCCTGGCCAACATGAGCCACGAAATACGCACGCCACTCAACGCCATCACCGGAATGGTGCACCTGATCCAGCGCGCCGGCGTGCCACATGAACAAGTAAGCCGCCTGGAAAAGATCAATGTGGCCAGCAAGCACCTGCTCGACATCATTAATACCATCCTCGACTTGTCGAAGATCGAGGCAGGCAAGTTCGTCATCGACGAAAGCAAGCTCCACATAGGCGCGGTCGTTGCCAATGTCGCCTCGCTACTGGCCCAGAACGCGCAAGAGAAACATATTCAGTTGAACATCGACTCGCCGCCGATAACGGCGGCCCTGCTTGGCGATCCGGCACGCCTGCAACAGGCACTGCTCAACTATGGAAGCAATGCCATCAAATTCACGTCCACCGGTTCCGTCACCTTGCGCACACGAATCGAAGAAGAATGGGATGATCGTATCCGGATACGCTTCGAAGTCGAAGATACGGGAATTGGCATTTCCCCCGAGCAGGTGAACAAACTTTTCTTCCCATTCGAACAGGCCGACAGCTCGATTCGCCGGAGCTATGGCGGCACCGGGCTCGGGCTGGCCATCACCCGCCGGCTGGCCCAACTCATGGGAGGTGATGCAGGCGTGTCTACACAAACCGGGCACGGCTCCACCTTCTGGTTCACTGCCATCGTCAAGAAACGGCGCGAGGAAAGCGACGCCATACCAGAGACAAAAGCCATCGACGCGCCTGAAACAAGGCTGGCGCAGGAACACGGAAAGCGGCGACTCCTGCTGGTAGAGGACGAACCGGTCAATCGGGAAGTAACGCTGGAATTGCTGAAGGACGTCTGGCCGACCGTGGATGTCGCGACAAATGGTCTGGAAGCCGTCGAAATGGCTGTACAGCAGTCCTATGACCTGATTCTGATGGACGTGCAGATGCCACAACTGGATGGTCTGGAAGCCACTCGCCGCATCCGCGCCCAGCCTCAGGGCAACTCCATTCCCATCATTGCCATGACAGCCAATGCCTTCGCGGAAGATCGAGCCCACTGTCTGGAAGCCGGCATGGACGATTTCATCCCCAAACCCGTAGATCCAGACGCCTTATTCCAGTGCCTATTGCACTGGTTAAGCAAGGCCAGGAGCAAGCCAGACACAAGCGCTCTGCACGATAGAATTTGACTGTAAGCACCCGGCAAACTCATCCTTCTCGTGAGCTTCAGATCGAAGCGGCGTCAGCCCGCTTCCACTGATGCGGCAACAACTCGCCAATCCGGCTTTGGGGCTGAGTCGGCAGTGGGGTGAGGACGTCCTTCAGATAGGCGAAGGGCTCATACCCATTAAGGAGCCACTGATTTATTCCCCGCCCCCCGGCACACGAGCACACGCGAGATAATCCCGCAGTGCCTTCCCTTACGAGACCTTGATCGATGCAATCGAGCTTTTCTGACCTGGAGTACGCCGCGAAGAAGAAGCTGACGCGGCGCGATCGCTTTCTTGCCGGGATTAACACGGTGACGCCTTGGGCGGCGCTGGAGGCCGAGATCGAGCCGTTCTATCCGAAGGGTGAAGGCCGTGGGCGCCCTCCGATTGGCCTGGCGCGGATTCGAGGCCATCAATGCCCATCTGGCCGAACAAGGCCTGATCCTGCGTGAAGGAACGATTGTCGATGCCACGCTGATCGCGGCCCCGCCATCGACGAAGAACAAAGCGAAGGCGCGCGACCCGGAGATGCACCAGACAAAGAAGGGGAACAACTGGCACTTCGGCATGAAGGCTCACATCGGCGTCGATGCACAGTCGGGACTGGTGCATACGCTGGTCACGACAGCCGCCAACACCAGCGACATCAGCCAGGCCCATGCCCTGCTGCACGGCAAGGAGCACACCGTGTTCGGCGATGCGGGTTACCAAGGCGTCGAGAAACGCCCCGAGAACCAGGGCAAGACCGTTGAATGGCTGGTGGCGATGAAGTGCAGCGTGCGCAAGGCCCTGCCCGCCGATGCGTTGGGTCGGTTGCAGGAGCGCTTCGAGAAGCTCAAGGCGAGCATCCGGGCGAAGGTGGAGCATCCCTTCCACGTGATCAAGAACCTCTTCCGGCATCGCAAGACCCGCTACCGCGGGCTGGCGAAGAACGAGGCGCAACTCTTCTCGCTGTTTGGCTTCGCCAATCTGCTGCTCGCCCAAAGGCGCATGCCGGCGATGCATGCCCGAGGTGCGTCCTGAGCGGTGAAATCGGCGGCATGCTCCTCGAAAATCGGTCTTTTGATGCCTGGCGGTCAGCATGTTTGAATGGACTTGGCCGGAAACTCGCTCGGGAGAGGCTGGGCGGGGATTTCTTCAGCGTCTCCTTAAGGCGTGCGGACTGGATCAGGTTCCCTAACCCTATCCCAGGCCCAGTTCGACGCCCTGGTGCTCGGTCTGCCCTGGCAGCAGCTCGGGGATGACGGCGTAATTCGGATGATTTGACGGTCCACCATCCGGAGTTGCCCCGATGGCTGTGGCGCTGCGCCGGCGGCATGATCTGCGCATGGCTCTCCCCACCAATCTCCACGAACTGGACGCCGACGCCCTGCGCAGCCTGCTCATCGCGCAGGATCGGGAGCTCACTTGGCGCCAGAGCAAGATCGACCAGCTCACGCACGAACTGGCGCTGCACAAGCGTTGGCGCTTCGGCGTAAAGACCGAGCGCCTGTCAGCGGAGCAGGCCCAACTGTTCGAGGAGACGGTCGAAGGGGACCTTACCGCGATGACCGAAGAGCTCGAGCAGCTCTCCGGCAAACCCTCTGCGGCCAAGGGCCAGGCCAAGCGCAAGCCGCTGCCGCCCGAACTGCCTCGCACCGAGATCCATCACGAACCGGACTCCACCTTCTGCACCTGTGGCTGCCCGATGTGAAACGCATCGGCGAGGACGTGGCGGAGAAGTTCGACTACCCCCCGGCACCTTCAGCGCCCTCCGCCACATCCGTGGCAAGTGGGTCTGCACCCACTGCGAGACACTCATCCAGGCCCCGGTGCCGGCCCATGTGATCGACAAAGGCATTCCCACCACCGGGCTGCTCGCCCAAGTGCTGGTGGCCAAGTATCAGGATCATCGTGTGCTACGAACGCAACCACCGTTGTTGAGGTGGAAGCGATGCTTTACCAAAGATGAGGGTAGGCCCCTCGAAGTCGGCTTGCAGGAGCAGGCTTCAAACCGCCACAAGCTGCGGGCGTTAAGAGCGCCCGTGGTGAGCGTTGCTGGAAACGGCGGAGCGAGACTCCGTCAGGTAGGGTTCAAGGAGACGAACGCAAGTGAACCGCTGATGACGTGTTTAGCGAGCTACGGGTCTGGCGGAAGATGGGATGGCCGGGGGCTTACGCTTACGGAGGAGATGTTTTTTCTTTGAGGGTGCTTTGTTTCGGAGCTTTAAAAACATAAAGCCCCCGCGCAGTAGTGCGCGGGGGCTTTGATGGGTAAGTCTGACGATGACCTACTTTCACGCACGGTTGTGCACTATCATCGGCGCGGTCTTGTTTCACGGTCCTGTTCGGGATGGGAAGGGGTGGTTCCAAGACGCTATGGTCGTCAGACTATAACTTGTACCGCTTGCCGCGTTTTCGCGGTCGAAGCGTCAAAGGGAAGAAGTGTTCTTTGGGGTATGTGACTGCGCTTTGCGCGGTGTTCGCCTTGCATTTTGCAAGGTTATAGGATCAAGCCTCACGGGCAATTAGTACTGGTTAGCTTAACGCATTACTGCGCTTCCACACCCAGCCTATCAACGTCGTGGTCTTCAACGACCCTTCAGGGGAATCGAGTTCCCAGGGATATCTCATCTTGAGGCGAGTTTCCCGCTTAGATGCTTTCAGCGGTTATCTCTTCCGGATTTAGCTACCCGGCGATGCGACTGGCGTCACAACCGGTACACCAGAGATCCGTCCACTCCGGTCCTCTCGTACTAGGAGCAGGCCCCCTCAAATATCCAGCGCCCACGGCAGATAGGGACCAAACTGTCTCACGACGTTTTAAACCCAGCTCACGTACCACTTTAAATGGCGAACAGCCATACCCTTGGGACCGGCTACAGCCCCAGGATGTGATGAGCCGACATCGAGGTGCCAAACTCCGCCGTCGATGTGAACTCTTGGGCGGAATCAGCCTGTTATCCCCAGAGTACCTTTTATCCGTTGAGCGATGGCCCTTCCATACAGAACCACCGGATCACTATGACCTGCTTTCGCACCTGCTCGACTTGTCGGTCTCGCAGTCAAGCCACCTTTTGCCATTGCACTATCAGTACGATGTCCGACCGTACCTAGGTGACCTTCGTACTCCTCCGTTACCTTTTGGGAGGAGACCGCCCCAGTCAAACTGCCTACCATGCACGGTCCCCGATCTGGATTCACAGACCTAGGTTAGAACCTCAACGACACCAGGGTGGTATTTCAAGGACGGCTCCTCTGGAACTAGCGTCCCAGTCTCATCGCCTCCCACCTATCCTACACAAGTCCCGTCAAAGTCCAATGCAAAGCTACAGTAAAGGTTCATGGGGTCTTTCCGTCTAGCCGCGGGGAGATTGCATCTTCACAAACACTTCAACTTCGCTGAGTCTCAGGAGGAGACAGTGTGGCCATCGTTACGCCATTCGTGCAGGTCGGAACTTACCCGACAAGGAATTTCGCTACCTTAGGACCGTTATAGTTACGGCCGCCGTTTACCGGGGCTTCGATCAAGAGCTTGCACCCCATCACTTAACCTTCCGGCACCGGGCAGGCGTCACACCCTATACGTCCACTTTCGTGTTTGCAGAGTGCTGTGTTTTTAATAAACAGTCGCAGCCACCGATTCTCTGCGGCCTCTTCGCCCTTCGGATGTACTCCTACAAGCTACCGAGGCATACCTTCTCCCGAAGTTACGGTATCAATTTGCCGAGTTCCTTCTCCTGAGTTCTCTCAAGCGCCTTAGTATCTTCTACCTGCCCACCTGTGTCGGTTTGCGGTACGGTCACTCTATGACTGAAGCTTAGAGGCTTTTCCTGGAAGCAGGGTATCAATCACTTCGGTCTCAAAGAGACCTCGTCGTCACGCCTCAGCTAAGCTCTCCGGATTTGCCTAAAGAGCACGCCTACACGCTTAAACCGGGACGTCCAACACCCGGCTGACCTAACCTTCTCCGTCCCCCCATCGCATCATAGAGCGGTACAGGAATATTGACCTGTTTCCCATCGACTACGCATTTCTGCCTCGCCTTAGGGGCCGACTCACCCTGCGTCGATGAACGTTGCGCAGGAAACCTTGGGCTTTCGGCGAGGGTGCTTTTCACACCCTTTATCGCTACTCATGTCAGCATTCGCACTTCTGATATCTCCAGCATCCTTTACAAGACACCTTCACAGACTTACAGAACGCTCCCCTACCATCTCTTACGAGATCCGCAGCTTCGGTTCATGGCTTGAGCCCCGTTACATCTTCCGCGCAGGACGACTCGACTAGTGAGCTATTACGCTTTCTTTAAAGGGTGGCTGCTTCTAAGCCAACCTCCTAGCTGTCTATGCCTTCCCACCTCGTTTTCCACTTAGCCATGTATTTGGGACCTTAGCTGGCGGTCTGGGTTGTTTCCCTCTTGACGATGGACGTTAGCACCCACCGTCTGTCTCCCGTGTATCACTTTCCGGTATTCGGAGTTTGCTATCGCGGGGTAGATCGCAATGACCCCCCCAACGATTACAGTGCTCTACCCCCGGAAGTGTCCGCACGAGGCACTACCTAAATAGTTTTCGGGGAGAACCAGCTATTTCCAAGTTTGTTTAGCCTTTCACCCCTATCCACAGCTCATCCCCTAATTTTTCAACATTAGTGGGTTCGGACCTCCAGTGCGTGTTACCGCACCTTCATCCTGGCCATGGATAGATCACTTGGTTTCGGGTCTACGCCCAGCAACTGAATCGCCCTTATCAGACTCGCTTTCGCTACGCCTCCCCTATCCGGTTAAGCTTGCTACTGAACGTAAGTCGCTGACCCATTATACAAAAGGTACGCAGTCACCCCTTGCGAGGCTCCCACTGTTTGTATGCATGCGGTTTCAGGATCTATTTCACTCCCCTCCCGGGGTTCTTTTCGCCTTTCCCTCACGGTACTGGTTCACTATCGGTCGATCACGAGTATTTAGCCTTGGAGGATGGTCCCCCCATCTTCAGACAGGATTTCACGTGTCCCGCCCTACTTGTCGCACGCTCAGACCCGCCGGCTACTTTTCACATACGGGGCTATCACCCACTATGGCCAAGCTTTCCAGCTTGTTCTGTTAAGTAACCGGTTTAGTCGTGCAGGCTCATCCCCGTTCGCTCGCCACTACTTGGGGAATCTCGGTTGATTTCTTTTCCTCGGGGTACTTAGATGTTTCAGTT
>NZ_CM161496.1:7500-1010000 GCF_056724025.1 Zoogloea sp. JDB1 | reverse complement strand
CCGAAACAAATCCAACCTCTTCGGCACCACCTCCTCACCCCGTAGCGCTTAATTCGTAACGCGCTGCAGCGAAAGAGCTGCGCATTATAAAGAATTATCAGAAACCGTCAACAACATTCACAAAAATAATTCTCGGCGCAACTTATCGGGGGCTTGGCCTTTATACATTCACATCCAGCAGACACGCCCTCAAGGGGAACACTCGTCCCACCGGTAACGTCCAACTCTCAAAAGGTACCGTCCGTATCGTGCAGCTGGGTCTGGAGATTTTCGGCCGCACGCTCCGATACAACCAGCGTCAATTTCATCGTAGCACGCGTGGCTCCAACAAAAAGCCGTCGCACAGCTTTGTCCTCGAGACTTTCAAAATCCACTTCGGTAAGGATCACACAGGGAGCGGCCCGGCCCTTGAAGCGCAACACGGAGTCGGTGAGGATATCGCCCTCGGTCAGGATCGGATTACCCAGCAGGTCGTAGCGCCCCGTCGGGGCCTTCAGCGAATAGGGGCCGAGCCTCGTGAAAGGCGTCAGCGCCGAATGCTCACGCCCGCGATAGCTGATCAACGCGATGTGCGAACGCTTGAAGCCCAGGCCAATGGCACGCGTGACAGCGCTGACCGAACGGGCCACCAGTTCGTCGAGCGTCGTGTAGGTCAGGATGTCGATGTCCGATCCGCTCAACGGACTGCCGGCCTCGACCGGGTGTTCCAACGGCAGCAATAGATTGAGGGACGCAAGGATGTCCTTCGGGCTGCGGTAATTGATGTCGGAACGCAGTGTCACCCAGCCCGGCAGCTGAACCTGCGGCAGGCCGTAGAGGTTCTGCATCGGATCCTCCAGCCACCAGGCCCGCCCGCCTGGGCGCAAGAAGCGCAGCAGGTTGTCGGCCCAGCGGGCATGGAAGTCCTGCCCTTCGTCGATAAGGATCTCGTCGAAACGATCTACCTCGTCCGGCACATGGTTGTCCAGAAAGCCTTCCAGCCGGGCGAAGGCGCCCTCACGGCTGAAATCCGGCACTTCTCCAGCCGCCTGGCAGACACGGTCGGCCAGTTGGTGATAGGTGAGGACCTGACCGCCCGGCGGAGCAATCAGCGCGATGTGATCGGCCAGCGGCCGGTTGTAGCAAACGTAGAGCGGCTTGCGCCCAGCGGCGAGCGCATCCCGATAGACGGCCATCGCCAGTTGGGTCTTGCCCGAACCGGCGGTGCCGATCACACGCAGGCGGAAGGGCTCACACTCGATGCGCCGCGCCCACTCCGCCAGGCCACCGGCCAACCGGGTGTACAGTGCATGGGCCTCGCCGACGACCGCATGCACTTCCGGGACCAATTGCAGAATGTCGCCAAGGAAGCGATGCAGCTTGTCCTTATAGAGAACCGACTCGCCCCGCGCCGGCAGGATGGAACGCACGGTGTGGGCCAGGTAATCCCGTTTGCTCGCATCGATGATGCGCGCCGGATCGATGCCCGCGGTGCCAGGCTGCTTCACGGTGTAGTCGGGGCAGAACAGCAGCGCGTCGACTTGCGGCGAGTCGATCCCGCAGATCCCCCTCAAACGCTGGGTCAGCGCATCAACGGTCCGCGCGAGCTGCAGCGGCACACTCTTGTCCTTCTGGGCATAGCGCTTCACCAGGCCCTCTGGCGTCTCGGCCAGGAAGCCGGATTTCTGTTCGATCAGCAGCAGCTTGCCGGTCGGCCCGACGACGGCGAAATCGATCTCGCCGACGATGGCGTGATTACCCTGCTGGACCCGCGTCCAGTGCACGCCGTGATAAACCGTGTAAGTGTCGTCCAACTCCGCGGCAAGAACAGCCAGGGTTTCGATTTCGCGCTGGGCGGCACCACTGGCCTTCAACTCGCGCCAGCCTTCGGGATGAATGACAGCCATGTCGGGGATTCTCGTGATCGGATCCGGTCCGGATCGCAACCCGGCCATTCTGTCAGCCCGGCCCACCGATTGTCATGCAGCCCGATGCAGCAGACGCTGCCATATATATGGAGGCCACTGTCGACGCCGAACCGCCGCAGCTGCAGATGCCCGGTTGATACCCGTCAAGGCCGGGCTCCCCTCCACACGGGGACAATGCCCAAAACCCTTCGGAAGGTGAGGCCATGTTCCGCATTTCGAGCTATATCCGAGAAATCACCACTCCCACTCCCCTCGGCCCACGCCGCGCGCCGCCGGGGCCAGTGGTCATCTGGAACCTGATCCGGCGCTGCAACCTGACCTGCAAGCACTGCTACTCGATCTCCGCCGACAAAGACTTCGCCGGCGAGCTCGACACGCAGGAGGTCTTCCGCGTGATGGACGACCTGAAGGCCTTCCGCGTGCCGGTGCTGATCCTTTCCGGCGGCGAACCCCTGCTGCGGCCCGACATCTTCGAGATCGCCGGTCGCGCCAAGGCGATGGGCTTCTATGTCGGCCTGTCGTCCAATGGCACCTTGATCGACAAAGACAACATCGATGCGATCGCCGCCACCAACTTCGACTACGTGGGCGTTAGCCTGGACGGTATCCGCGCGACCCACGACAGGTTCCGCCGCCTCGACGGCGCCTTCGAACGCTCGCTGGCCGGCCTGCGCCTGTGCCGCGAGCTGGGCGTGAAAGTCGGCGTACGCTTCACGATGACCCAGGACAACGCCGCCGACCTACCCGCCATACTCCAGCTGGTGGAGGACGAGAACATCGACCGCTTCTACTTCTCCCACCTCAACTACGCGGGGCGCGGCAACAAGAACCGCGCTGACGACGCCCATCATGTCCTCACCCGCAAGGCCATGGAACTGCTCTTCGACACGGCCTGGGATTGCGAACGGCGCGGCCTCGACAAGGACTTCACCACCGGCAACAACGACGCTGACGGCCCCTTCTTCCTGCACTGGGTGCAACAGCGCTTCCCGCAGCATGCGGCCCACGTGGAAGCCAAGCTGCGGCAATGGGGCGGCAACTCCAGCGGCGTCAATGTGGCCAACATCGACAACCTGGGCAACGTGCACCCGGACACCATGTGGTGGCACCACACCCTCGGCAATGTCCGCGAGCGCAAATTCGGCGACATCTGGACCGACCTGTCCGACCCACTGCTGGCCGGCCTCAAGCAGTCGCCGCGGCCGGTCAAGGGGCGCTGCTCCGACTGCCGCTACCTGTCCATCTGCAACGGCAACACCCGCGTGCGGGCCCAGCAACTGACCGGCGACCCATGGCAGGAAGATCCCGGCTGCTATCTGGACAACACCGAGATCGGCGTAGCCGACGGCGAGCGCCTGGAAGTGAAGCCGTGGGTCCGGCTGCAATCCGTCGCCTGAAACCGTAAGCCGTGGGGGCGAGTTCATCCGCCCACAGTCGGCTCAACAAAGTCCGCGGGCGACTGGACTCCCCCCGCCGGAAACCGACCCACAGGGAGCCGCCCCCAAGGACAGCCCCCTGCCTGGGACGGCCGCCCCAGTCCTGCGCCGCACACCATCTCCCAAGCCAAGGGATCCTCACAATGAACCGCCTCTTTTCCGCCATCGCCCTTGCCGCTCTGGCCTTCACCGCTCTACCGGCCCAGGCCGGCGCGCCGGAACTCTTCGCCCAGCACTGCGCCAGCTGCCATGGCACCGGCCGGCTGGGCGCGATGGGGCCCGCCCTGTTGCCGGAGAGCCTCGAACGCCTCAAACGCAAGGACGCCGTCGCGACGATCCGCGACGGCCGTAGCGCGACGCAGATGCAGCCCTTCTCGGCGGTGCTGTCTGCCGCCGAGATCGACGCCCTCGCCGACTGGATCTACTCGCCGGTCAGCCCCGCGCCCACATGGAGCGCCACCGACATCCGCGCCTCGCGCGTCGAACCCTACCCACCCGGCAGCCTGCCGGACGCCCGCCAGGGGGAAGTGGCCAAGGCCGACCCAATGAACCTGTTCATCGTCGTCGAAGCCGGCGACCACCACGTCAGCGTGCTCGACGGCGACCGCATGGAGCGCATATTCCGCTTCCCGTCCCGCTACGCGCTACACGGTGGCCCCAAGTTCACGCCGGACGGGCGCTACGTGTTCTTCGCGTCCCGCGACGGCTGGGTCAGCAAGTTCGACATCTGGAACCTGAAGATCGTCGCCGAGGTGCGCGCCGGCCTCAACACCCGCAACGCCGCCGTCTCCAGCGACGGCCGCTACGTGGCGGTGGCCAACTACCTGCCCGGCAACCTGGCCATCTTCGACGCTGACCTCAAGCTGCTCAAGCTCATCGACGGCCGCAACCTGAAGAGCGACGCCGCGTCGCGCATCTCGGCGGTGTACGACGCAGCGCCGCGCAAGAGTTTCGTGGTCGGCCTGAAGGACCTGCCGGAGATCTGGGAAATCTCCTACGACCCGGCCGCCAAGCCCTTCCACGACGGCTACGTACACGACTACAAGATGGGCGAAGCGATCTCCACGCCCGGCTACCTCAACCCGCGCCGTACGCTGCTCGAAGAACCCCTCGACGACTTCTTCTTCACCCAGGACTACACCAACGTGATCGGCGCCAACCGGGACGGACACGGCAAGGTCATCAACCTTGATGTCCGCCGGCCAATCAGCAACCTGGACCTGCCCGGCATGCCGCACCTGGGTTCCGGCATTTCCTGGCTGCGCGACGGCCGGCGCGTGGTGGCCAGCACCAACCTGAAGGACGCGCGGGTCAGCGTCATCGACATGCAGAACTGGCAGACCGTCGCAACCATTCCCACGCTGGGCCCCGGCTTCTTCCTGCGCAGTCACGAGAACAGCCCCTACGCGTGGGTCGATTCGATGATGAGCCCGACCGCCCGGGACACCCTGCAGGTCATCGACAAGCAGAGCCTGCAGGTCGTCGCCCAGATCCGCCCAGAGCCGGGCAAGACCTTTGCCCACGTGGAATTCGACCGCAACGGCCGTTACGTGATTGCCAGCCTGATGGAAAAGGATGGCGCGCTGATCTTCCTCGACGCGAAGACCTTCAAGGAGATCAAGCGCCTGCCGGCCTCGAAGCCGATCGGCAAGTACAACCTGTTCAACAAGATCCAGCGCTCGGAAGGCACCAGCCACTAGGCTGGCCGGATCTCAGCAGCCACACAGCACCCCGCGGGCAATCCGTCGCTTGAGCACGGTCAAGGCCCGCGTTTCCGGCAGGGGCCAATCTGTCACGGTCCCTGAGCAGCCCCAATCGGAGAAAACACCATGACCGATGCCCTGACCCCCGTCATCGTCGATGCCCGCGGCCTGATGCCGCCGGAGCCACTGAACCTGACCCTCGAAGCCCTCGACACCCTGCCGCCGGGCGGCGAGGTGATCCTGCTGATCTACCGGGAGCCGACGCCGCTGTACGACGTCCTCCGGCGCAACGGCTACACCCATCGCACCGAGATGAACAGCGATGGCGAATTCGCGATCCACATCCGCCACGCTGCGCCCTGAGCGGCGGGCCGCAGCCTCAGTCGTGTTCGGCCAGGCGGGCGGCGTCGTGGATCACGATGTGCTTGCCCTGCACCGAGATCAGGCCTGCGTCGGACAGCTCGTGAAAGATCCGCGACAGGGTTTCCGGCGTAAGGCTCAGGCGCGACGCGATCACCTGCTTGCTGGTCGGCAGCTCGACGCTGTGCGTGCCGTCCTTCGGCGCGCAGGGCGCGCTTTCGGCCAGTTGCAGCAGATAGCCGATGACCCGCTGGGTGGACGAGCGCAGCGCGTAGGACTCCACGTCCCGCACCATGGTGTGGAGGCGGATCGACATGCCGGCCAGCAGCTTGCGTGCAAAGCGCGGGTCCTGCTCGATCTGATCGAATACCGCCGCCGAACCAATGTGCAGCACCAGCGTGTCGGCCAGCGCCTCGCCGAGCACCGGGTAAGGCTGGTCGAGGAACATCACCGCCTCGCCGAAGCTCTGCAGCGGCCCGAGGATCTCGACGACCTTCTCGTTGCCCTGGGCGGACGTGAAAGCCAGCTTGATCTGCCCCCACACGACCAGGAAGAAGCCCTTCGGCAGATCGCCACGCTGGAACAGGCGGTCGCCCTTCTGCAGGCGCTTCTCCCGCGTCGCGGCGGCCAGGTGGGCCAGATCCTCCGGTGCCAGGGCGCTGAACAGGGGCATGCGGCTGAGCAAGCCGGGAATATCGATCTTGTCGGTGGACATGGCGCGGATTCTCGTGTTGGGCGAAATAGCAGCTACAGATTCTAACCTTCTCCGCCCCCCGGAAACCTCTGTACGGAGTCCTTACCCCTTTATGGATAAGCCCATCTCACTGCAGGCGCGCCCCACGGGTGCCGCGCCTCAACCCGCCGCCGAGCCGCCCGCTTCGGGTGCTGCGGTGCTCTTCGCTGCCCCCCACCGCGCCATGTTCCTGGCCGGCGCGGTGCAAACCCTGCTGGCCTTCGCACCGTGGGCGTGGGAGCTGCTGGCCCGCAATGGCCTGCTGCCGTCTCCCGTCTGGCCATGGCCGCCAGCCTGGGTTCATGGCCTGTGGGCCGCCTACGGCATCTTCCCGTTCTTCGTGTTCGGCTTCCTGCTGACCGCCATGCCGCGCTGGCAGGGCATGCCCGACACACCTGGCGCGGTGGCACGCCTGCCGTGGCTGCTGCTGGCGACCGGCTGGCTGTTGTTCGACGCTGGCTTGTTCGTCGTCACGCCAGCGCTGCGGATTGCCGGGCTAGCACTGGTGCTGGCCGGCTGGCTGCTGGTCCTGCGTGCGCTGTGGCCGGTGGCCTTCAAGCCGGAAGCCCAGCGCAAGCACGCGGGCACGGCCTGGTTCGCCCTCGCCGCCGGCGCGCTCGGCCTCGTCGCCTGGCTGGCTTTCGCGGCCGGTGGTGCCCCGCTGGCCGCCCGCATCGGCGTGTCCATCGGCGTGTGGTGGCTGCTCGCACCGCTGTTCATGGTGGTCAGCCACCGCATGATTCCCTTCTTCTCGTCGTCCGCCCTGCCCAAGTACGAACTCGTCCGCCCGGACTGGGCGCTGCAGGTACTGGTCGGCGCCAGCTTGGTTCACGGCCTGCTGGCCATGGCCGAGCACGACGCCTGGGCCTGGCCCGTCGACCTGGCCGCCGCCGGCACGGCCCTGTGGCTGAGCTGGAAATGGCAGTTCCGGCGCAGCTTCGCGGTGCGCCTGCTGGCCATGCTGCACATCGGCTTCCTGTGGCTGGGCATCGCCTGGCTGCTGGCCGGCGTGCAGGGCCTGCTGCACGCCTTCGGCATCGTCACCCTGGGCCTGGCGCCGCTGCATGCAATGGCGGTCGGCTTCTTCGCAACGATGACGCTGGCGATGGTGTCACGCGTCACTCTAGGCCACTCCGGGCGGCCGCTGGTGGCCGACGAACTGACCTGGCGGCTAACCCTCGGCCTCCACGCGGTCGCCGCGGCGCGGGTGCTGGCCGATGTGCTGCCCGGCGCCCAGACGGTGCTGCCGGCCATCGCTGCCATCGGCTGGCTGGCCGTGTTCACCCCGTGGGTCGTCCGCCTGGTGCCGATCTACCTGAGCCGGCGCGCCGACGGCAAGCCGGGCTGAGCCCGGCCGTCACCACCTTGCCGGCGAGGCGGCAAAGCACATCGTTTTCATGCGACCATGCGCGGACGCAGGCGGCTGACATGCCGCCCGCGTTTCCCGAAACAACCGCGCTATCGACATGGAATTCCTGACCGACCCGCAACTGCTGATCGCCTTCTTCACCCTGACCGCGCTGGAACTGGTGCTGGGCATCGACAACGTGATCTTCATCTCCATCTTGGTGGACAAGCTGCCGCCAGCCCAGCGCGGCACCGCCCGCCGCCTGGGGCTGTTCCTGGCGATGTTCATGCGGATCGGCCTGTTGATGCTGCTGTCGTGGCTGGCCGGGCTCACCGAACCCCTCGTCACGGTGCTGGAGCACGGCTTCTCCGGCCGCGACCTGATCCTGCTGGCCGGCGGCCTGTTCCTGGTCTGGAAGAGCACTCAGGAGGTGCACCAGCTGATGGAAGGCGAGGAAGGCGAAGCCTCCAGTGCCGTACAAGCCACCTTCGGCGCGGTGCTGGTGCAGATCATCCTGATCGACATCGTGTTCTCGTTGGATTCCATCATCACCGCCATCGGCATGGTCAATCACCTGCAGGTGATGATCGCCGCGGTGGTCGCCTCGGTGGGCCTGATGATGCTCGCCTCCGGCCCGATCGGCGACTTCGTGTCGCGCCACCCCACCGTCAAGATGCTGGCCTTGTCCTTCCTGCTGGTGATCGGCGTGGTGCTGATCGCCGACGCCTTCGGCCACCACGTGCCGAAGGGCTACATCTACTCGGCGATGGCCTTCTCGGTGCTGGTCGAAACCCTCAACCTGCGCATGCGCAGTCGCCAGGCCGCCAAGGCCGAGCCGGTCAAGCTGCACGCCGCCTATGCGCGGGAGGAGAAGCAATGACGGCCCCCTTCGGGCCGCTGACTCCCGATTTCGTGCTGTCGGCGGTGGAGGCCACCGGCCTCTTCTGCGACGGCCGGCTGCTGACCCTCAACAGCTACGAGAACCGCGTCTACCAGGTCGGCATTGAGGACGCCGCGCCGCTGGTCGCCAAGTTCTACCGCCCGGCGCGCTGGAGTGACGAGGCGATCCTTGAAGAACACACCTTCCTCGCCGAGTTGGCCGAGGCGGAGATCCCCGCCGTGCCGGCTCTGGAGATCGGCGGGCACACGCTGCACCACACGGACGGCTTCCGGCTAGCCCTGTTCCCGCGCCGCGGCGGCCGCGCGCCGGAGCTGGACGACCCGGAAGTACTCACCTGGCTGGGCCGCTTCCTCGGGCGCATCCACGCTATCGGCGCCCGCCAGCCCTTCGTCCACCGGCCGACTCTGGACATCCGCAGCTTCGGCGAGGAACCGCGTGACGCGCTGCTGGCCTCGCCCTTCCTGCCGCCGGAGCTGCGCGACACCTGGCTCTCGGTGGTAGACCAGGCCCTGGCCAGCGTACGCTGCTGCTTCGAACGGGCCGGCGAGCTGTCGCAGATCCGCCTGCACGGCGACGTGCACAGCGGCAACGTGCTATGGACCGACGCTGGCCCGCATTTCGTGGATTTCGACGACGCCCGCAACGGCCCGGCAATCCAGGACCTGTGGATGCTGCTGTCCGGCGACGCACCGGCAATGGCGCGCCAGCTCGACGCGGTGCTCGAAGGCTACGAGCAGTTCGCTACTTTCGAGCCGCGCAGCCTCAACCTGGTGGAAGCCCTGCGCACCCTGCGCCTGATCCACTACGCCGGCTGGATTGCCCGCCGTTGGGACGACCCGGCCTTCCCGGCCGCCTTCAGCTGGTTCGACACGCCGCGCTACTGGCAGGACCAGATCCTGGCACTGCGGGAACAGGTCGCACTGATGGACGAATCACCGCTGCTGCGGCAATTCTGATCGGGAAAAAGTCAGGCCGGCGCGGCCGCTTCGGGCGCCTTGAACTCGCCGGAACGGAAGGCGTCGAGCATGCGGCGCATGCGACCGGCGTCTTCGTCGGTAAAGCCGCGCTTGAAATCAGTGAGCACCAAGCGCGTACGGGTCGGCCAGTTACCGGGAGCGTCGTCGATGGCCAGCCACTGCACATCGCCGCCTTTGCGGGCCAGCCACTGGCGAGCCTCCCGCTCGCGCAGGCCATACAGCTCGTCGGGTTTGCGCGGAAAGATCGTCGGCGTAGTGTCGATGACCCGCGGCCGGATGTCTTCCGAAAAGCGTGCCACCAACTTGGGCAGCGAGAACAACGTACGCCAGTCGGACGCGATGACGACGCGCGTCTCCGGGTAGTCGCGCAGCACCGCTTCCAGCTCCGGCAGACAGCGGAAATCCTCCACCTCGCCCCAAGGATGGGTGACACCGTCGAAGTCGAGGAAGACATAAACCGGGCTCATCGGCCCGGCCACCGGAGCGGCGAGTTTTCGATCAGGATTTGACGCATCGCAACAATGACATACCAAAAAACCGGAAACTTAGCGTTAACGAAAAAACACCCGTGTAACAGACACGCTAGACTATTCTAAAGTCAGCGATTGCTGCAGTGCGGTAAATTTTCTTATCCCTACGGAGCCCCTCTATGAAGCCCATCATCAACCTCGAAGGCAAGGTTGGCCTGATCACCGGCATCGCCAACGAAAAATCCATCTCCACCGGGGTCGCCGAAGCCTGCATCGACGCTGGCGCCAAGGTCATCATCACCTACCAGAACGAGAAGACCCTGGCCTTCATCGAGCCCATCGTCAGCCGCCTGGGTGTCGAGGACGTGCTGCTGCTCGACGTGACCAAGCCCGAAATCGTCGATGATGTGTTCGCGCAGATCGACGCCAAGTACGGCAAGCTCGACTTCGCGATCCACTCCATGGCCTTCGCCAAGCGCGACGACCTGCACGGCCGCGTGGTGGACACCTCCGCCGACGGCTTTGCCTTGGCGATGGACGTGTCCACCCACTCCTTCGTGCGTCTGGCCCGCAAGGCCGAGCCGCTGCTCGAGAAGGCTGGCGGTGGTTCGCTGATCACCATGACCTACCTGGGCAGCGAGAAAGTCATCGCCAACTACGGCATGATGGGCCTGTGCAAGGCCGCGCTGGAAGCCGCCACCCGCTACATGGCCTTCGAGCTGGGCTCCAAGAACATCCGCGTCAACGCGATCTCCCCGGGCCCGCTGATGACCCGTGCCGCCTCTGGCATCGCCGGCTTCGACGGTCTGATGGCCGCCGCCGTCGAGCGCTCGCCGCTGCACCGCCTGGTCACACCGGAAGACATCGGCGCCCTCACGGCCTTCCTGGTCTCCGACGCGGGCCGCAACCTGTCCGGTGGCGTACACTTCGTGGATGCCGGCTACAACATCATCGGGTAACGCCACCCACTCCTCGATGACGGAACCGGACGCCGGGAGCGCATCGGGCGACATCATCGTCGCCCGCATCGCCGACCCGGTGCCGGCCCATCCGCTTCTCGACGGCCGACCCGAGCTCGGGCGCGGCGAGTCGTCCATCGTCCTCGACGCCGGCGACGGGGAACGGGTCTACAAGGTCGTCAGCTCCCCCGCCGATTATTACTACCTGGCCGCCGACGACCGCCCCACCGGCATCCACTTCCCACGCCTGTACCGGGACCACGGCGTGGTTGGCAAAGCCAGCAACGGCTACTCCTTCCGCCTGCTGGAAATCGAACGCCTTGAGCCGATCAGCGGCGAGGCCGAAGCCATGGCGCGCATCCTGTCGGAGGCCTACTGGCAGGGCTGCGAGAAATGGGCCAACCTGGGCGTCAACCGCGGCCGCCTGGCGCTGTACCACATCGCCCAGGCGCCTCCGCTGGGCCTGCCGGCGAGCATCGTGCAAGCCATCGCCGCGCTGTCCGACTTCATCGAGGAATACCCGGTCCAGCCGGACATCCTCAATCCCCACAACCTGATGATGCGCGCCGACGGCACCCTGGTCTTCTCCGACCCGGTATTCCTCCCCTGACACAACGTGGGTGCTCCACCCCATCCCGGGTGCGCATACGAAAAGCATTTTTGCAGAAACCAGGCGGCAAGCGCCTTTGTTACTGTCACAAAACATTCATTTGATTCAGCAGGACGCCTGTCGATAAATGTGCGGGTTTTCTGGTGCAACGCACAAGAAAACGCTCAAACCCGCATCGCCCTGCCGGGCCGACATGAAGTCATCCCCATGAGCATTCGACGCTATCTGATCATCCTCATCACCATCACCACCACGCTACTGCTGGCCGCCGGCACGGCCGGCCTGCTGATGTTCCATCACAACACGCGGTTGGTACGCAACCTCACCGACGACGCAATTCCCGGCGCATTGGCCGCCTCCGATCTGGGCGCCCAGCTCAAGCAAGTGCAGATCGTCCTCACCGAGATCGTCTACGCGCCCAGCGCCGACGTGGCGACCGGTGCCAAGGAAAAACTGCTGACCCAGCGCAAGGGGCTGCACGAAGCCCTCACTGCGCAGGGACCGTTGGCCCACTCCGATACCGAGAAGGCCATGCTCCACGAAGCGGAAGAAAGCCTGGCCCAGTACGAAGCAGCGATGGACGAAACCATCGAGCAGGCCGTGGCCGGCCAACGCACCATCGCCGAAGCAAGCCTGTACGCCAACGTGGCCCAGTACCAGCAGGAACTGCAGCAGATCCTCGAAACCCTGCGCGTCGAGAAGCGCCGCACCAAGGACCGCTCGGTAGCAGCCGTGGAAGAAGGCTTCGTGCAGACCCAGTGGATCCTGTCGATTGCCACCGGGCTGACGCTGGTCGTGCTGGTCGGCCTGGTGTTCCGCCTGCACGGCAACATCATCAAGCCCCTGCGTGCAATGGAAACCACGATGGCCTCCATCGCCACCTCGCTGGACTTCACGCAACGCGTGCCGGTGGTCCGCGACGATGAAATCGGCCAGTCCGTGCGCGCCTTCAACAGCCTGATCGACACGCTGCAGGCCAGCCTCGGCGAGATGGTCGAGGTGATCCGCCGCAACGAGGTGGCCTCCATCGAGATGCACCAGTCGGCCGCCGCCATCGCCCGCCTGGCTTCCAACGGCACCCAATCGTCCCAGGCCATCCACTCAGCAGTGCAGCAGATCCAGGCCCACATCGTCGACATCGACCGGGAAACCCGCCAGGCCGGCGAAATCAGCAGCGACTCCAGCGCCCGCGCCACCGAAAACAGCGCGGTGATCCGCAACGCCGCTGGCCGCATCGAGCAACTCGCCATCAGCATCGACAACGCGTCGCAGCGCGTCTTCGACCTCGCCTCTTCAGTCGTCAAGGTTGAAGCCGTCGTTTCCGAGATCCGCCAGATCGCCGACCAGACCAATCTGCTGGCACTCAACGCCGCCATCGAGGCGGCCCGTGCCGGCGAATCGGGACGCGGCTT
The DNA here is from genome assembly GCF_056724025.1 of Zoogloea sp. JDB1. Classification (NCBI taxonomy): domain Bacteria; kingdom Pseudomonadati; phylum Pseudomonadota; class Betaproteobacteria; order Rhodocyclales; family Zoogloeaceae; genus Zoogloea; species Zoogloea sp. JDB1. Next base: position 997,184 of record NZ_CM161496.1, on the reverse strand, counting down.
CGCGGTGGTGGCCGACGAGGTGCGCAAACTGGCCGAGCGTGCCGCCGGCTCCACTGAACTGATCAACCAGCACATCTCGGAGATCCGCACGACATCCCGCGACTCGACCGAGCTGATGCAAAAGGTCATCGGCGAGATGCAGGAAAGCACCACGCTGACCCAGAGCGCCGGCAACGCGGTGGAACGCATCGAAGATTCGACCGGCAAGGTCATCCACGTGGTGAACGAAATCACCCGCTTGGTCGCTATCGGCCAATCGTCCAGCGACGAGATCGTCGGTCAGGTCGGCATGATCGACAACCTCCTCGGCGATGCCAACAATGCGGCACTGCACACCAAGCAGGCCGCCGACTCGATCCGCGACATCTCCCAGCACATGGCGCGCATCGTGGAACGCTTCCGAATCGGCGGCCCGGCGCTTGCATCAGCGCGCTAAACGCTCCGGCTTGGCCTAAAATCCGCAGCGCTTCGCGGGGCCCGGCCCCGCACCCTCAACACGGAGAACCTGCATGTCCGGCGATCATTTCCATGTCCACGGCCCCCACGACCACGCGGTCGAGCACGCCAGCCACGGCGGCGACAGCTTCGCGTCGCGCATCGCGGCGATGACGGCGGTCCTCGCCACCCTCGGCGCACTGTTCAGCTACGCCGGCGGCGCCACCCAGAACGACGCGCTGATGCACAAGAACGAGGCCGCCATCCGCAAGACGGAAGCCTCCAACCAGTGGGGCTACTACCAGGCCAAGAGTTCCAAGCAGAACATCGCCGAACTGGCCGTCGCGCTGACCAGCGGCGACGCCCAGACCCGTTACCAGTCGGAAATCGAGCGCTACAAGCACGAGAAGGAAGACATCAAGAGCAAGGCCGAGAAGCTGGAAGCCTCCGCCACCGAGGCAGAGGAAGCCAGCGAGCACTCCATGCACGAGCACCACCGCTGGGCCCAGGCGATGACCGCCATGCAGGTCGCCATCTCGCTGGCGGCGATCACCCTGCTGACCCGCAAGAAATGGATGGAATGGGCCTCCATCGGGGTAGCCGGCGCAGGCTGCGCGATCGCGGCGGTAGCCCTGCTCCACCTGTGAAACCCAAAGTGGTCAGAATGCCTTGACAGCCTGACCGACGCTGCGGAGCATGGAGCGAGTCCAACGTCAGGGGGGCCGCACTATGCAAGACCGTACACCCTCCAGCGAACAAGGCAGTGCATGGCGGCCCTGGCGCCGCCTCGCCGAGGCCTTCGCCATCATCGCCGGCCTCGCCATACTGAGCCCAGCCCACGCCGACAAACCCTACCAGTACTACGTGGTCGGCAACCCCGCCGACGCCAGTTCCAGCCAGCCGCCCCGCGAACCCTCCGCGCTGCTGATGGGCGGCGGCCCCGACGTGGATGCGGCCTTCCAGTGGATGATCGCCCGCGCCGGCGGCGGGGATTTCGTGGTGATCCGCGCCACCGGCACCGACGCCTTCGTGATCGACCGCATCAACAAGGCCGAAGCGCTGTTCATCGCCGGTGGCGACCAGGCCGACTACATCAACTTCTGGAAGGGCACCGGCGTCGAACAGGCCATCAACAACCTGATCGCCCGGAAGGTGCCGATCGGCGGCACCAGCGCCGGCCTGGCAGTACTCGGACAGTTCGATTTCGCGGCGCTCAACGGCACCGTCTATTCCGACGACGCACTGAGCAATCCGTACACCAAGCGGGTGACCCTCGACCGGGGCTTCATCACTGCATCAGGGCTCGATTTCGTGATCACCGACGCCCACCTGGGCACCCGCGACCGCATGGGCCGGCTGGTCACCTTCCTGGCGCGCATTGTGCAGGACGGCTGGTCGGGCATGGCGCTCGGCATCGGCTCGGTGTATTTCCTGCAGACCAACGGCCTGCCGCAAGTTTGCCAGCCCCGTACGCCACTCACCTACCACAATGTCGGCGTGCAACGCCTGTCCGGCAACGGCCGCTTCAATCTTCAGAACTGGCGCGGCTACGATGGCGCCACCACCAACTACAACCTGTCCGCCGAGAGCGGCACGCTGTACTCGACGCAGACTGGCGGGGCGATCTACTGATCGGATTGGAGCCCGGAACCATGCCATCCTGGCTGACACTTGCCATCATCGGGATTTCCGGCGGCCTGGCCGCCGGAGTCTTCGGCATCGGAGGTGGCGTGATCCTTGTGCCTGCGCTGGTGTATTGGGCTGGTTTTTCCCAGCACCTCGCGACGGGCACGACCCTCGCGGTGCTACTGCCGCCGATCGGGCTGGCTGCCGCCTACGAGTATTATCGCAACGGCAACGTGGACATCCGGGCCGCGTTGATCCTGGCCCTGATGATGTTCTTGGGCGCATGGCTCGGTGCCATCGTGGCCAACCGGATGAATGCGGCCTACCTCCGCCTGGCATTCGGACTTTTCGTGTGCGGACTGGGCCTCAACCTGGTCGTCAGCGCCTGCAAACGCATCGGCTGGATTTAAGCAGGGCGACCGTGGTGGCCGCCCTGCCGCCCTGCCGCCCCTCAGATCACCGCGTCCTTCACTTCGCCGCCGAGGGCTTCCAGCACGGCCGGGATCAGACGCGACAGTTCGCCGCTCATCAGCGCGAAGTCGGCCTCGATCTGCATGTCGGTGGCGTCGGCCTGGCGCTCGGCCTCTTCCTTGATGATGTCGAGGAAGGCCAGGCGCTTGATCTCCATCTTCTCGGTGAGCATGAAGGAGATGCGGTCGTCGAAAGTCAGTGCCAACCGTGTCGGCAGTTTGCCGGCGGCCAGGTGATCCTGCACGTCCTTGCCGTCCAGCGCGTGGCGCACGTAGCGCACCGCGGCCTTCTCGTCGGTCACCGCGCGCAGCTCGCAGTCCAGGTCGATGGTGAAGTTGCCGTTCGCCTCGTTGGCGGCCAGCCAGTCGGTCATCACCGACACCGGCGACAGCTGGGTCTTGACCATCTTCACCGGCAACTCGTCCAGCGTGTCGCGCAGGGCCTCAAGGACTTCCTCGGCGCGGGCCTGGCTGGCGGCGTCAATAACCAGCCAGCCGCCCACCGGGTCGATCCAGCTGAACACCTTGCGGCGGCGCGTGAAGGCGCGCGGCAGCAGTTCCTGCAGCACCGCCTCCTTGATTTCCTTCATCTGCTTGCGGCCGGGCTTGTAGCCCTGCTGGGCCTCGATCATCTCGGCCTTGTCGGCCGCCACCTCATTGACCACCGACGAAGGCAGCAGCTTCTGCTCGACGGCCAGTGCGACCAGGAAATGGCCGCCGACCGCCAGCACGAAGCGGTCGTCCTTGGTCGGCGAACTCCAGCCGCGGGTCGCCATGTCCTGGCTGCCGCAGGGCTGGAAGGGCCGCGCGGCGAGCTTCTCGGCGAGGGCTTCGGCAGTCAGGCCCCAGTTTTCGGGAAGACGGTAGATCTGGAGATTGCGGAACCACATGGGGGATTACATCCGTGCTGATGGAGAAGAGGCGGCATTGTAGCCCCTCGGGCCCGACGCACCAGGCCGTTCGATGAAGCGGAAACGGTTGACGCTCTGAATTTCAGAGTAATAAACTCTGAACTACAGAGTAAATCCATCCGGAATCAGCCGACCATGTCCGACCCGATCGTCCGCCAGCTCGACAGCATCCAATCCATGCTCACCCGCGGCCAACGCAATCTGCGCATGGAACGTCACAGCCTGATCCTGTGGGGCTTGGCCGGCGCCGGGCTGTTCCTGGCCAGCGACGCCGTTCTCACAGCCGAACAGATCTCCGACACCACACAACGGGCCATCGCCTGGCTGCTCCTCATCGCAACCATTCTGGGCGGTACCGGCTTTGCCGACTGGCACCTGACCCGGCGCGTCAAGGAAGCTCGGGACGAAACCTGGTCTTTCATCCATCGTCAGGTGGTCAAGTTGCTGTGGCTGCTGATGGGTGTCGGAGCGCTGTTCACCTTTGCCACCTTCTTCTTCGGCGGTGCCTACATGCTGTGCACCGTATGGCTGGTGCTGATCGGCCTCGCCCTCTACGTGCATGGCCTGTTTTCCGAAGAGGTGCTGGAGTGGGCCGGCGGCATCATCATCGCCATCGGCATCGCAGGCCTCGCGGCACGGCTGCCCTTCGAAACAATGAAGTGGATCGCCACCGCGGTGTTCGGCCTTGGCCTGCCGCTGCTGTCCCTGCTCGTCGATCACGGCCGGGAACGCACCTTCGTGCTACGCCTGGCCCAGGCCGCCGGCTGGACCGTAGTCGTGCTGGCTGCGCCACTGATCGCCCACCGCTACGCGTCAGCCAGTCTGCCACCGGAACTGCCGGTCATCTCCCTGGAGGACTACCGGAGCGGCGCCGACGTGGCGGGCCTGCGCATCGTCAGCCTGCCAGCCGGTACCCGGGTGCCGGTCAAGGTCGAGTTGTCCGGTGACCTGTTCCGCCCCACACCAGACGCCATCCTGCCTCTGACCCTCGATCAGACGGTGGAGATCATGCTGCGGGACGGCCTGCCCACCGGCGACATCCGCGCCCCCGGCGGCATCTGGCTGCTGGCCCGGGAAACCCACTGGATCTCCATCCCGTGGATGAAGGCCAGCCTCGATCCAGCCCATGGACCGATAGTCGAATCCGCCCTGGTCGTCGATTTCCACGGCACACCGCACCACTGAAACCCTGAAACCCTTTCCCACTGAAGGAGCTTCACCATGATCCTGCGACCTCTCGGTGCCCTGGCGGCGCTCGCTCTGGCCGGCTGCGCCAGCTTCGGCCAGCCCGGTGCCGATGAACTGGCCAGACTGCCGGTCGTCCGCTTCGGCGAACAGGCCCCGGCCGGGCAGCCCCATATCCTCCTGTACCCGGCGGGCGCACCACTCCCCGTTGAAGCACACATCCACGGCAGCCTGCTGGAAGCCGAAGCACGCAGCACCCTCAGCGTGCGCCTCAAGCAGGACGTCTACACCTACAAACAATGGGCCAGCCTGGACGGCAAGACCTGGCGGCGGCACGACGAGATCGTCACCGGCCGGTTCGAAATCCGCGTACCCGGCGATCAGGACGGGCGCAATCCCGGCTCGATGCGCGCAGAATTCAACCTGAAATAAGACTGCAAGGCCCGCCCCGGCGGGCCCAAGCCCATGGAAGCTCTCGACCCCCTCCTCCACCAGCCCCTGCGCACCCAGCTTGCCGCCTTCCTGGCCGGCGCCGGTGAAGCCAGCTTTACCGAACTCAAACGCAACCTCCAGGTTTCCGACGGAAACCTGGAATCCCATCTGAAGAAGCTGATCGCCGCCGACTATGTCTCCTTGCGCCGCATCGAAGGCCCTGGTCGCGCACAGACCAGCTACAGCCTCACGCCCACCGGCCTGGATGCCTTGCAGCGCTACATCAAGGCGCTGCAGAAGCTGCTGCCCCTGGGCAACCGGGACGCGGCCGAAGGTACCTGGAACGGCCAGGCCACGGCGGGCTGACGGCGTGAAACGTCCAGCTCCACAGCTGCAGGCCGTACTGCTACCCTGCCTGATGTTCGCTGGCTTCATCGCCTACGATCGAATGCTCGCACTGGTCATCCTGCTGATGCCCATCCCGCAGGACAGTCCACTGGAAATCGCAATCCTGATGAGCCGGGGCTTCCTCGCTGCAACCTTGCTGGCAGCGCTGGCGGCCCGGCCTCTGGGCTGGCTATACGGTCCACGGGCCGTGCCGATGGCCGCACTGATTACCCTGCCAGTGCTCGTTCAACGCATGCCGGCACTGCTGGATACCGGACGATCCACTCTGGCGATCTTCCTGTCAGCCTGGGAGATACTGAGCTTCATCACTCTGCTGGTGGGCGCCACCTGGCTGGCCCAGCGTGTGCGCAAGGATCCGTCAGTCGCCTGAGACGGCGGCCTCACCCCGCCAGCCGTTCTCAAAGACCACCGTCTCCAGCGGCATGCGCTCGGCCCACTGGTGGATCTCCAGCATCGGCCTGGGATAGAACTCGTCCACGTGGCCAATACACAGGATGGCGACCGGACGCGCGCCGGCCGGCATGTCGAGCAACGTGGCCAGATCCACCGGGTCGAAGATCGACACCCAGCCGAGGCCGATGCCTTCGGCGCGTGCTGCCAGCCACATGTTCTGGATCGCGCAGGCCACCGAGGCGAGATCCATCTCGGGCAGCGTGCGGCGGCCGAAGACGTGTTTCTCGCGGCCGTCGGCCAGCGCCACGACGATCACCTCGCCGGCTTCGAGCAAACCCTCCACCTTGAGGCGCATGAAGTCCTCCTCCCGCTCGCCGAGGGCGCGGGCGGTGTTGCGGCGTTCCTTCTCGACCAGCACGTGCATGCGCTCGCGCAGCCCCCGATCGGTGATGCGGATGAAGCGCCACGGCTGCATGTAGCCGACGCTGGGAGCGTGGTGGGCGGCCCACAGCAGGCGCGCCAGAATCTCGGGATCGACCGGGTCGGGGCGAAAGTGGCGCATGTCGCGCCGCTCGGCGATCACGCGGTAGATCGCGTCGACATCGGCATCCGGGAAACGGTGGGAATCAGCCATGATGGAATCCTGTGAGAGCCATGGTAGCGGCCCGTGACGGTATCAAAGCCCGGCAGCCCATGCAGCGGCCGGCTGGCGGCAATTTAATCGTCGAGCAGGCGGACACGGACCTTCTTGCCCTTGATCTTGCCATCGGCAAGACGCTTCAGGGCCTGGCGGACGATGTCGCGCCGCACGGCCACATACGTGGATTGCTCGGTCACATTGATCTTGCCGATCTGCTCGGCGGCGAAGCCGGCCTCGCCGGTCAGCGCGCCGAGCACGTCGCCGGGACGGATCTTGTCCTTGCGCCCGCCGAGGATCTGCAAGGTCGCCATCGGCGGCAGCAGCGGCGCGGCGTTCTCGGCCTGCAGCTCGGCGATGGATTCCCACTGCGGCTCGAAACCCTGGCTGCGGGCGATGTTGCCGACGCGATTCTTCTCGTTGGGGCCGACCAGGCTCAGTGCCCAACCGTCCCGCTCGGCGCGGCCGGTGCGGCCGACGCGGTGCACATGCACCTCCGGGTCGGGCGTCACGTCCACGTTGATCACCGCTTCCAGGCCGGCGATGTCTAGGCCGCGGGCGGCCACATCGGTCCCCACCAGCACGGAGCAGCTGCGATTGGCGAAGCGCACCAGCACCTGGTCGCGCTCGCGCTGGTCGAGGTCACCGTGCAGGGCCAGCGCATGGATGCCTTCGGCGTGCAGCGTATCCACCAGGTCGCGGCACTGCTGCTTGGTGTTGCAGAAGGCCAGCGTGCTCTCCGGGCGGTAATGGCGCAGCAGCAGGCCGACGGCGGCCAGGCGCTGCTCCCGTGTCACCTCGTAGAAGCGCTGGCGGATCTTGTCGGCCTCGTGCTGTTCGGCCAGCGCGATCTCCCGCGGCTGGCGCATGAACTGGCGGGCCAGGCGTACCACGCCCTCCGGGTAGGTGGCCGAGAACAGCAGGGTCTGGCGGTCCCTCGGGCAGGCCTTGGCGACGTAGGCGATGTCATCGAAGAAGCCCATGTCGAGCATGCGGTCGGCCTCGTCGAGGACCAGCGCGCGCAGGGCGTCGAGCTTGAGGCTGCCGCGGGACAGATGATCCATCAGGCGGCCCGGCGTACCGACAACGATGTGCGCGCCGTGGGCCAGGCTGTCGGCCTGTGGCCGGATCGGCGTGCCACCGCACAGGCTGAGGACCTTGATGTTCTCTTCGGCGCGGGCCAGGCGGCGGATTTCCTGGGCGACCTGCTCGGCCAGCTCGCGGGTCGGGCACAGCACCAGGGCCTGCACGGCGAAGCTGCGTGCGTCGAGGCGGTCCAGCAGCGGCAGCGCGAAGGCCGCCGTCTTGCCACTACCGGTCTTGGCCTGGGCGATCAGGTCGTCGCCGGCCAGGGCCACCGGCAGCGCGGCGGCCTGGATCGGCGTCATCGTGTGGTAGCCGAGGCGCGTAAGGTTGGCGATCACCGCGGCCGGCAAGGGCAGCTGGTCGAAGGGCGCCGGGACGGCAGCGACAGGAGGCGGAACGAAAGTGGCCTCGGGGGCGGCGGAATCAGCGTCCGGCAGCGGGGGGAGAATCGAGCTCATGCGGGATTATCCCGGAAAGCCCCGCCGGCTGCTCGCCAAGCAGGCCAATGCCCCCAACTCAGTTGCTGTTCAGGTGCAGGCGTGCCCGCTCCCGCGCGAGCCGCTCCTGCACGCGGCGCTGCTCCTCTTCCTCGGCATGGCGTTGCTGCTCTTCCTTCTGGCGCTGCTCGTACTCGGCCTTGCGGCGGGCCGACTCCTCGGCCTGCTGCAGCTCGGACGACACCCGGTCGGCGTAATAGCCGCGCTCCTGCAGGGCCCGCTCGCGCTGGCGCTCCTCCTCCTTGCGGGCATACTCGGCGCGCTGTTCCTCATTGCGGCGCACCGACTCCGCCCGCTGGCGGCGCTCGGCAGCTTCCTGCTCGGCAATCTCCTGCTCGGACAGATCGCCATACATCTGGCGCCGCTCGGCCGCGATGACTTTCTGCTGCGCCTCCGCAGCCCCGTCACCGCTGGTCACCCGGCGGAACGCGAAGACCGAAAAGAAGATCTGGATCAACATACCGATGATCATCAGCGTGCCGATCACCCCCAGCATGATGCGCAGCGGCGAGCGCTTGGCGGCCTTTATCTCCACCTGCAGCGGCAACGGATCCTTGGCCAGCAGCGGTTCGACGACGGCTTCAGCGACGGCCGGCTGGCTGCGCGCCAGGCCTGCGTCGTAGGCGGCCCGCCGACCCGGGTCGGCAAGAATCCATACAGCCTCGCGGATCGCTTTCAGCTTGTTGTCTGCATCGGCGGGCGGCAGGCCGTGATTGCCCGACTGGTAGTGGCGGGTCAGGCGCAGGTGAGCGGCCTGGATATCGGCTTCGCTGGCGGTGGGCACCAGCCCGAGCAAGTCATAGAGCGTGGTCCTGGCTTTCATGGCATTCCGTCGGATAAAAGCCCGGCTAAGGGCCGAAAGACAGCGGAATTATACGGATCTCCGCCGGCATGTCGGCGTGACACCGCTCATCGCCGACACGGCAAAAAATCCCGCCCCGGCCGATAATCGGCTATTCGCCCACCAGTCAGCGCCCCCGATGGAACTCGCCCAGCTCAGCCACACCCTCCGCCAGGATGCCCTCAGCGTGGTGTTCGTCAATGTGCTGCTGCAGCAGATGGGCGTGCCGGTGCCGGCGCTGCCAACCCTGCTGCTGGCCGGCAGCCTCGCCGCCGGACCGGATGGACTTGGCAAGCTGCTGGCGGTGGCTGTGCTGGCCTCGGTCATGGCCGACTGGGCCTGGTACGGTGCCGGCAAGCTGTTCGGCTACCGGGTGCTGGCCGGGCTGTGCCGGCTGTCGCTCAACCCGGCCTCCTGTGTCAGCCAGACCGAAGCGCGCTTCATCCGCTGGGGCCTGTCGTCGCTGGTGGTCGCCAAGTTCATCCCCGGCTTTTCAACGGTAGCGCCGCCGATCGCCGGCGCGCTGCGCATGAACCTCGGTGGCTTCCTGCTGGCCGCGGCGGCCGGCGCCGCATTGTGGGCCGGTGCGGCGCTGAGCGCCGGCTGGGTGCTGAAGGAAGCAGTACAGGCCACCATCGTCGCGCTGGACGAACACATGGGCCGCGCGCTGGTGGTGCTCGGTTTGCTGGCCGGCGCCTGGCTGGGCTGGAAGCTGTGGCAGAAATACCGTTTCCGCCAGCAGTGCGCGATCGCCCACATCACACCGGCCGAACTGCTGGCGGCATTGGAATCAGCCGACCGGCCGCTGGTGCTGGACCTGCGCGGCGCGACGATGATCTCCGCCACCGGCCCGATCCCCGGCACGCGGGTCGCGGAACACGACCGCCTGCACGAGGCGGTCGGCGACTGGCCGAAGAGCCGCCCCATCGTCACCCTGTGCGCCTGTCCGGAGGATGCCGGCGCGATCCAGGCGGCACGCCACCTGCTGGAAGCCGGCTACCTGTCGGTACGGCCGCTGCAGGGCGGCTACGAGGCCTGGCTGGCGGCCACCGGCCAAGCTGCGCCGGCGGACCCTCAGTAACCCGGCCAGGGCAGCGGCGGCGCGACCAGACGCCGCTCGCCGGGCCCTGCCACCGGGCCGAAACGTGCATCGCCGCTTTCCCACGCCCGCTGGGCCGCGGCGATCTCGTCCTTGCTGAAACCGACGAAGTTCCACCACATCAGCACCGGCTCGCCGAAGGGTTCGCCGCCGAGCAGCAGGATGCGCCCGCCCGCCGACAGCAGCGCATCGAAACGCACCTGCCCGTCACCGAGATAGGCCAGTTCGCCGATCCCGAAACGCTCACCATCGATGTCGATATGGCCCTCCAGCGGCAGCACCGCGTATTCGAAGCCAGGTTCCAACACCAGGCCGATGCGGCCGCCCGCCGTGCTGCTCACATCCAGCCCGACCAGCGGCGAATACAGACGCGCCGGCGCCACGTGCTCGCCATGGCGCCCGGCCAGCAGCGTGAACACGCAGCCGCCCTCTTCCCAGCGCGGCAGGTCCGGATAGTGCTCGAAAGCCGGCTCGCGCTCCCGCTCTTCAAACGGTAGTGCAATCCACAGCTGCGCGGCATGCAGGCGGGTCTCGTCAGGCAACGAATCCTCGGTATGCACGATGCCGCGCCCGGCGGTCATCAGGTTGACCTGGCCCGGGCGGATCACCTGCTCATGGCCGAGGCTGTCCCGGTGCAGCACCTCGCCCTCGATCATCCATGTAAAAGTCTGCAGACCGATGTGCGGATGCGCCCCGACGTGCATGCCGTGGCCGGTCTCGAAGTCCCGCGGCCCGATGTGGTCGAGGAAACACCAGGCGCCCACCATGCGCCGCTCGCGGGTCGGCACGGCGCGCCGGATCGTCAGCCCTTCGCCCAGGTCGGCCGTGCGGGCCTCGATACGCTGGATCGTCATGGTCCTGTCCTCCGGCTCGTTCAAGCACTCAGTTCGGTATGGATGCGCACCTCGCCGGTGAGCAGCTTGTGCATCGGGCAGGCGTTGGCGATCTTGAGCAGCTGGGCGCGCTGCTCGTCGCTGAGTGCGCCGCCCAGGTGGATCAGGCGCTCGATGTCGTTGCCGGCCTCCGGCTTGCCCGCCGGGTTGAGCCGCAGCTCCACGCGTACACCGGTCAGCGGCCATTGGCGGCGTGTCGCCACCATCTTGAGGGTGATCGCGGTGCAGGTGCCGAGGCTGCCGAGAATCAAGCGCTCCGGCGACGGGCCGGCGTTGCCGCCGCCCAGTTCGACGGGCTCGTCGGCGGACCATACGTGGCCCAGATCATCGGACAGCTGCACGAGGTAGGGGGTGTCCTGCAGGACGGCTTCGACGCGGGATGTTCCGGACATGGTTCCTCCGAGGAATGACGGCAAGACGCCGGGTCCTGCTGCGACTCCGGCGCCCGCCGAACGTTCCTCAGCGCGGATGCTGGCCCTTGCGCACCGCGTCTATCATCTGGAAGGCGATGGTAGATGGATGGGGCAGCATCGGCAACGCATCGAGGGAATACCAGCCGATGTCCTCGATCTCGCTTTCCTGGGCGACGACGTCGCCGCCAGCGTAGTCGGCAAAGAAGCCGAGCATCAGCGAGTGGGGGAAAGGCCAGGGCTGGCTGCCAAACCAGCGGATGTTGGCGATCTCGATGCCGGCCTCCTCGCGGATCTCCCGGCGCAGGCAGTCCTCGACGGTTTCGCCGGCCTCGACGAAACCGGCCAGCGCGCTGTAGATGCCCGGCGGAAAATGCGGCGAGCGGGCCAGCAGCAGCTCGTCGCCCTTCAGGACCAGGCCGATGCACACCGGCGAGATGCGCGGATAAGCCTTCGCGCCACAGGCCCGGCATTCCCGCGCCGGCTCGCTGGCGCTGGTGTGCAGCGGGCCGCCGCATTCGCCGCAGAAGCGGTGCTGCTGCAGCCACGACACCAGCTGGCGGGCACGGGCGAGCGCCTCGTGCAGCCCGTCGGGCCAGCGGCCCCACAGCTGGCGGTAATCGCGGGTGGTGAATTCCGGCGGCACCCCCAGATGGGCCGGCCACAGGCGCAACTCGCAGGGGAGACCATCCAGGCTACCGATGGTGATCGCCTCCAGGCACGGGCCGAGCTCCGCCAACCGTGTCGGGTCCGGCAGCTGCAGATCCGGATCCAGCAGCAGCGACGTCCCGACGAACGGAAACACCCACGACGCGATGGCCCCTCCGGCCACCCCAAAGCTCGGCACGAAACCCGACATAAGCAAACTCACCCTAAGCACGGGCCGCCGGCATGCGGCGGCGGAAGACAGGATCTACCCGACGGGGGTAGTGGTCACGGCTTCACAATACGTAATTTTTGGAGGCACGACCAGCCAGTCATCGAAGCGCCGCAGCGCCTGCTGCAGGATCTCCGAACCGACATGGACATCCCATGCGGTACGGTCCCGATACAGCTCGTACAGCACGAATGCATTGTCCTGCCCCACTGGCCGGTGCACGGCGTAGAACAGAGTGCCCTCCTCCAGCGCTGCCGCCGCCGCGAGGTCACGCAGGAGCGCCTCCAGATTTCCATCGAAAGCCGGTTTGGCCGCCAGCTCCACGATCAGTCCATACATCTGAATGCTCCATGTCCGTAGTGAAGGAGTACCCAGCATGCCGACGCGCTAGATCTGCGTATTGTAGAAATGCGTCCCGGTCCGGACCCGGCGCAGGTATTCGCCGGGCGCACACCCGACCCGTGCACGGAAGTCACGGTTGAAATGCGCCTGATCGTAATAGCCCCGCGCCGCCGCAACTCCCGCAGGCCGCGCTGCCGCCTCCAGCACCAGATCGCGGACCACGTGCTGGAAGCGGCACAAGCCCTTCACCTCACCGGGCGTCTGGCCCGTCAAAGCCAGAAAACGGCGCTCCAGCTGACGGCGGCCGAGACGCAGCCGGTCAGCGAGCGTGTCGACCGGCAGTTCGCCGGCCTGGCGGTACAGCAGCGCCATCCCGGCCTCCACGGCAGCATCCCGTGCGTCCCCACACAGGCGGTCGACCAGAAAGTGCTGGATCAACGCCAACCGTTCGTCGTGGTTCTTCGCGTAAGACAGGCACCCAAGCAGAGCCCGCCCCTCGGCACCCCACAGATCGGCAACGGAATGGTTACCGTCATGCAGTTCCCGGGCCGGCACGGCCGTGAACCGATGGATCATGCCAATCCGGAAACGCACTGCGATGAAGCCCAGCCCGGACGCAGGGGCCAATTGAAACGTCCGTCGGCGCTGGCAGAACAGATGGCCGGCATCCGCCCGTCGGAACGCGCCGGCGGCGTCTTCCCAAGCAAAGGGCTCGCCGTAATGGAAATACAACTCTGCTCCGGTTCCCGGCAGCACGGTGGGCAGGGTCACCACTTCGCCGGCCTCCCCTTCCCATCCCCACAGACGATCGATGAAGGGGCGCAAGACAGGCAACGGACTCAACTGGAAAGTCCGCATCGAATCGACCTCAAGCACCGCGCACGAAGCGCGTCAGGCTGACGTCCACCGTCAGGTCCAGGGCCTCCAGTGCCGCCGCGCGGGCCCGGCCCTCCGCCGTGGCGCGGTACAGGTGCGGCGTCATCGTCAGCAGGTCGGCGATCTGCGCCGCGCTATCGAGGCGGATGGCGGCCCGGACGCTGTCCACGCCGTGCAGCCGGAAGCCGTCCGGCGCCTGCGTCTCCGGCGGGCGCGGGGCTTTCAGCGTCGGATAGATGATCTCGCGCAGCTCGCGCAGGTGATCCGGCCCCGCGTCCACCTGCAGCAGCTCACCGCCGGTCCGCAGCACACGGGCAAACTCGCCGTACACCGGAAAGCCGAACAGGCACAGCAGCCGGTCCACGGTGCCCGCCAGCACCGGCAGGTTGGCATTGCTGCCGACCACCCAGGCGACCCGCTTGTCGCGCTTGGCCGCAGCCTGCACGGCCCATTTGGATATGTCGAGGCCCAGCACGGCCAGCTCCGCGCCGCCAGCATCCGCCGCCGCGGCCAGTTCGCGCAGGTAGTAACCCTCGCCGCAGCCGGCATCGAGACAGGCCACCGGCCGGCCGACGGGCAGGTCGGCCAGCACGGCGCGGCTCACCGCGTCGGCGATGGGGCGATACACGCCGCGCTCCAGGTAGCGCCGCCGCGCCGCCACCATTTCCTTGCTGTCGCCCGGATCGCGGGAGCGCTTCTGCTGTACCGGCAGCAGGTTGATGTAGCCCTGGCTGGCCAGGTCGAAACTGTGGCCGGCCGCGCAGCGCCAGGCGGTGCTGCCGGGGAGCAAGGGCTCTCCGTCGAGGGGACAGGCCAGGGCCTGAAATGGGGAGATCATGGGTGGATTCAGAGGGTCGGATACGCTGTCGACGCGGGCCTGCACGATACCCGAGATCTCAGTCCGCAAAAAACCGGTAGGTGTTGCGCCCCGCAGCCTTCGCGGCGTACATGGCCCTGTCCGCCTTCTTGAGAAGTTCCTGGGCGTCGTCGCTGCCGTTGATGGGGTACACGGCGATACCGATGCTGGTGGAGACGTGGAGGGGCGTATCGGCGATCCGGATCGGCTCGCCGATGGCCTGGATGATCTTGTCGGCAACCCGTGCGGCGTCTTCCGCACGGGTGACTTCGGTGAGCACCACGATGAACTCGTCGCCCCCCTGGCGGGCGATGGTGTCGCCGCTGCGCACGCAAGCCTGCAACCGGTTGGCGACATGCTTCAGCAGTTCGTCGCCGGCATCGTGGCCGAGGGTATCGTTGATCTGCTTGAAGTGGTCGAGATCGAGGAACATCACCGCCAGCGAGCGCCCGAAGCGCCGGGCTTGAGCCAGGCCGTGATCGAGACGGTCGGACAGCATGCGCCGGTTGGGCAGGCCGGTCAGCACATCGAAGAAAGCCAGTTGCTGAATCCGCGCTTCGTCGTTCTTGTGGTCGGTGATATCCCGGTTGGAAGCCCGGCGGCCGAGGAACTCACCGGATTCGGAAAACACCGGCAGGCAGATGTGCTCGATCCAGCGTACCTGTCCATCGGGCAGCAGAATGCGGAAGCAGAATTCGCAGGTGTCATCCTTGTCGATGTGGTGCAGCAGATGCTCATCGACGATCGCCCTATCGTCCGGATGGGCGATATTGCGCAGAAAATCGGGGTCGGCCATGAAATCCGCCGCCGGGCGGCCGCTCACCCGTTCGCAGGACGGCGAGCTGAACAGGGGTTGGCGGGTCGGCGAAATCCAGGTTTCCCAGTCGTAGGCGAATTTCGAGATGGTCTGGTACTTGGTTTCCGACTCCGCCAGCAAGGTCCACGCTCGGGCCAGTTTCCAGCTGCCCAGCCCGGCCAGTACCAGCATCAGTCCGGCGGCACCGGCGACCCGCAGCCAGATGTGCTGCGCAATGGCATCCCGCTGCTCGCCGGGCCAGTGGGAGACGACTTTCCAGAAGTAGTCGCCACCCGCACGGCGCGACGCGGCGGAACCCAGCGGGCGCACGGTTTCCCAGGTCCATACCCCGTCCTGCAGCGCCACCTGCCCGCGTTCCGCCGCGACGATGGCTTTCCATGCCGCGGGAGCCCGGACGCCCATGCTCGCCTCGGCACGCTTGAACATGAAGCCCCATTCGTCGGCCGTTTGGGGGCTTTTCAGCCAGTAGCCCTGCATGTCGACGAGCATGCCGCGCCCGGCAGTAGCCGTTGCGAAAGCCTGCAGGATGCCGTTCCCGTAGTAGTTGAGGACCAGCACGCCGCGCTTGTGGCCGTCCGCATCGACCACCGGAGTAGCCACGCGGAGCATCGGCTTGTAGGGGATCTCGATGCGCTCGTGCTCGATGTTGAGGTCCAGGGGCGAGATGAACACCTTGCCGACGCCGAGGGGCAGCGCCTCGCGGAAATAATAGCGTTGCGCCTTGTTCTGGAGTTCGGTAGCCGGCACTGTCACGGGGTGACCTTGGCGCAGGTCCACCCGCACCCGCTCCATGCCGCTTTCGTCGAGCCAGCGGATCTGGTCATAGACCTGCTTGGCCCCCGAGAAGGCCGCGAAATCTGCAGCCAGCAAGGCCAACCGGGCCGCGCTCGGTTCGTGCACCGCGTCGCGCAGGCTACGCAGCCTGGAAAGGAACAACAGATCCCCGGCCACCGGCTCGATATTGAAAGTCGCCGCACCGGCGCCAAGCCTGACCTGGGCCAGCTCCAGTTCGCACCGATACGCCAGTTCGCGCTCGACTTCCAGATGACCGTAAACCATCGCCCCTCCGGCCAGCAGCGCGGCGAGGGGGAAGAAGAGACGGATAAAGAGCTTCCGGAAACTGATCATGGCGTCGAAGCCCGTTGCGGGTGGCGGATGCGCCCCCCATCCGCCGATCTATTCAATGACCGATGCTATCGGTTCTCCGGTGGCGACGTGCCTGTTTGGCGGAATACATGCGGCGGTCGGCGACTTCAAGCAACTGTTCGATATCGTCGCTGTCCTCCGGCAGACAGGCCGCGCCGATGCTCACGCTCAGCTCATGAGCCCGATCCTCGTAGCTGAACGGCCCGACGACGCTGGAATACAGGCGCTGCACAGCGGTATCGATGCTGGTCGGTTGATCGACCGGGGTCAGCAGCATCGCGAACTCGTCGCCGCCGAGCCGAGCCACGGTGTCCGATTCGCGGGAGGCGGTGCGCAGGCGCCTGGCCACTTCGCGGAGCGCCGCGTCGCCGACGCGGTGACCGAAGGTGTCGTTGAGCTGCTTCAGGCCATCCATGTCGATCATCAACACGCCGGCCGGCCGGCCATCGCGGCTCCGGCGCGCCACCACTTTGCGCAGGCGGTCCATGAACAGGGAACGGTTGGCCAGATCGGTGAGACCGTCGTGGGTGGCCTTCTGGAAGAGCTTGTCGCTGTCGAGCTGGGTGGCGAAATGCATCGCCGCCGCTACCAGGTCGGACAGCAGGCCAAGCAGCGCTTCGTCCTGCACTCGGAAAGCCCGCGGCTGCTCGGACATGGCCTTCAGCACACCAACCACCTTGTTGTCGAACTTGAGCGGCATGACGATCATCGAGCGCAGGCCGATCCGGCGGCAGGCAGCCTGGTCCACCCGCAGGTCGTGCTCGGTATCGTCGCTGCGCAGGATGGAGCCGCTTTCCACGCACATCCCCGACAGGCTGTTGGCCTGGCGCAGGCGCAAGCCCAAGTGGGGGCCGGCGATGCCGGAAGCCGCCGCGTAGACCATGTCGCCCTCCTGGGCCAGCTCGATCGCCGCGCCGTCGGCATCGATCAGGTCCAGCGTGCGCTCGACCACCAGCGCCATCACTTCGCCCAAGTCCAGCCCGGCTTTGACGATCTCGGTCTGGATCTCGATGACTTTCAGCAACTGCTCCTGGGACGGCATGCCAGAGGGTCCTTGTGGTTGTTTCAAAACTATCAAATTCGCTACAAAACCATACTTAAGGCGTGGGCAATTGGCAACTTGGCAGATCACGCTGCAGCGCAATATCTCACGGCGCGTTGAAACACCGAAGAGCGCAGGCGGAAGGATGCTCAACAGTCCGCGGCGATGTGCCCGTCTACCAGCCGGATAGTCCGGTCGCAGCGGGCTGCGAGGCGCGTGTCGTGGGTCACGATGAGGCAGGCGCAATCGGTCTGGCGGTTGAACTCGCGCAGCAACGCGAAGATGTCGTCGGCGGTGTGGGTGTCCAGGTTACCGGTCGGCTCGTCGGCGAGGATCAGGCGCGGCCGCAGGGCCAGCGCACGGGCAATGGCGACGCGCTGCTGCTGGCCGCCAGACAGTTCGGCCGGTTTCTTGTAGGCGTGGGCCTTCAGGCCGACCGCGTCGAGGAGTTGCAGCGCCGTCGCCTCGGCCTCGTCGTCGGGCGCGCCGCGGGCGATGATGGCCGGCATCATCACGTTTTCCAGAGCACTGAAGGCCGGCAGCAGGTGGTGGAACTGGAACACGAAACCGATGCTGCGCCCGCGCAGCGCGGTGATCTCGGCTTCCGACAGGGCCGCCGTGTCGCGCCCGCCGATGGACAGGCGCCCGCCAGTGGGCCGTTCGAGCAGGCCGATGATGTTCAGCAGCGTGCTCTTGCCGGAGCCGGACGGGCCGATCAGCGCGGCGAACTCGCCCTGCGCCAAGCTCAGGTCGATGCCGTGCAGCACCTCGGCCTCCACCGGCGTACCGACGTTGTAGGCCTTGGTCAGGCCGGCGAGCTCGATGACCGCGTCGTTCATGAACGGATCGCCTGCACCGGGTCCATCTTCGCCGCGCGGCGCGCCGGAATCAGCGCCGACGCGAGACCGACGCCAGTGGCCACAAGCGCCGCCAGCACGATGAAGCGCGGCTCCAGCTCGGCGGCGAACAGTGGGCTGCCGTCGGCGTTGCGGTAAATCGCCGAGAACATGTTGAGCAGCCCGAAAGCCAGCAGGCTGCCAAGGATAGAACCGACCGCGCCGACCAGCGCGCCCTGGATCAGGAAGACCTGCAGGATCATCGCGCGGCTGGCGCCCATCGCACGCAGAATGCCGATCTCCTTCTGCTTCTGGACCACGCTGACCACCAGCACGCTGGCGATGCCAAGGGCCACGATGAGGATCACGAAACTGCGGATCAGGTTGTTGGAGACGGTCTGGTTGCGCAGCGCGGCGAGAAGCTGGGCGTTGGTCTGCATCCAGCTGTCCACGGTGAGGCCGGTGGCGCCCTGCAGGCGTTCGGCGATGGCTTGGGCATCGAAGATGTCGGCCACCGTCAGGTCCAGGTTGGACACCCCACCCGGCAGATCGAGCAGGCTCTGGCCCAACGGTAGGGTCACGAAGACCCAGCGGCGGTTGAGGTCCTTGTTGCCGATGTCAAAGATGCCGCCCACCTGCAGCAGCTCGTCGCGCCCGTTGGGCAGCGCAACACGCAGCTTGTCCTCCAGGCGGATGCCCAGGTCCTTGGCCAGCTCGGAACCGATCACCGCGCGGGTGCCGTCCACCGCGAAGCGGCCGGCGACCATGTATTCCTCCATACGCACGATGCGCCGGTAACGTTCCGCGTCGATGCCCATCAGCGCGACGGACTTGTTGGCCTGGCCGCGCACCGCGAAGGCCGGGCCGGTGACCGTCGGCGACACCGCGGTGACGCCGGGCGTCGCGGCGGCCAGCCGGGCGACGTTCTCCCACTGGTCCACCGAACGCAGGCGCTGGGCACGGGGTTCGATGACCACCGCCGAGGCCGGATCGTCGAAAGCGCGACGGTTGGCCTCTTCCAGCGGACGGATCACCACGTGGGGCTGGGTGCCGAGCACCCGGTCCACGATTTGCGCCTGCAACTGGGTGATCAGCTGGGTCAGGAAGACGATCACCGCCACCCCGCCGGTGGTGCCGGCGAGGATCAGCAGGGTCTGCATGCGCCCCTCGCGCAGGAAGCGCAGCGCGACCAGCGGCGCGAAAGGCAGGCGCAGCTTCAACGCATCATGCCCTGAGGAACCTGCACGCCGCCGACCTTGGGCTTCTTCGCCTCGCGGATGCGCAGTTTGTCGCCCTCCAGCGCGCCGGAGGCCGGCAGCACGGCTTGGTCGCCCTCGGCGAGACCCTTTAGGATTTCCACCTGGCCGATGCCAGCGAGGCCGAGTTGCACGTCAGCGCGCGCCGCCACGCCATCCTTGGCCAGCAGCACCCACGGCTTGCCGCTGTCCAGGTCACGCACGGCTTCGGACGGCAACACCAGCGTGGCATTGCGGTGGCCGGTGACGGTTTCCACCGACACGGTCATGTCGGGGCGCAGGAAGTCCGGCGGCGACGGAACACGGAAACGGATCTCGACGGTGCCCCGCTGGGGGTCCACCGCCGGCGCCAGGTAATACAGCGTCGCGTCGAAAGGCCGCGCCGGATAGGCATCGGCGACGCCGCGGGCCTGCTGGCCGGGTTCCAGCAGGCGCAGGTTTTTCTCGTCAACCGTCGCATAGACGCGGGTTTCACCGCTGTCGGCCAGTTCCAGCAGCACCTTGCCAGCCGCGGCCACGTCGCCGGGTTCGGCCTTGCGGCTGAGCACGACGCCCGTCGACGGCGCGGTGAGAGTCAGCAGCGCCGCCCGTGCGCGGGCGTTGGCGAGCTGGGCACGAGCCTGCGCGACGCGGGCCTCGGCGGCGACCTTTTCGGTGCCGCCGGGCTGTTGGGCGGCCAGCTGGGCCCGCGCCGCCGCCACTGCGGATTCGGCATTGGCGGCATTGCGCAGCGCGTCGTCGGCCTTGGACTGGGCATAGAAGCCGCGCCCGACCAGCTGATGGGCACGCTCGGCCTCGGCGCGGGCCACCGACCGGTTGGCTTCGGCCTGGGCCAGTTGCTGGGCCGCCACCGGGCGGCCGAGGGCCTCGATCTGGGTCAGGCGCGCTTCAGCCTCGGCCAGCGCGGCCACCGCCTGGCCGATCAGCGCCTCGGCGTCGTCGGCACGCAGGCGGGCCAGCACCTGGCCGGCCTTGACCTTGTCGCCCTCACGTACGGCAACTTCAAGCACCGTGGCAGCCAACGGGCTGCCGATGGAAATCCGCGCCGGCGTGACGATACGACCGGTGGCCACCACCGACTGGGTCAGCGGCCCCTTGTGCACCGCCGCCACGTCCACTTCGCGCCCCTTCGGCCACAGCAGCACAGCCGCAACCGCGCCGGCCGCGGCCAGCGCCAGGATCAGCCCGCGACGCCTCACGCCGGTTCGGCCAGGAGTTTGTCGAGAAGGGCGTGGAGCTTGGCGAAGTCCGGCTCGCCGAGGTATTTCTGGACGATCCGGCCCTGCTTGTCGAGCAGGAAGGTGGTCGGCGTCAGGCGCACCTCCTCGAAGCCCTTGGCGGCCTTGCCACCGCTGTCGAGGGCCACGGTGAAGGGCAGGCCGTTCTTCTGCGCGTAGTTGCGCACGTATTCGGGCGGATCGTAGTCCATCGCGATGGCGACGGTCTCGAAGCCCTTCGGCGCGAACTTCTTGTACGTTTCGACGATCTTGGGCATCTCGGCCACGCAGGTGGTGCAGGTGGTCGCCCAGAAGTTGACCAGCACCACCTTGCCCTTCAGGGACGACAGCTGGCGGGTCTGGCCGTCGAGGGTCGTGAAGCTCACGTCGGGCGCCGCCGCCGGCTGGCTGCAGCCGTGCAGGAAGGCCAGGATCAGGACAGGCGCGACGAGACGCGTGATAGCCTTTAATAACATCGTGTTCAACCGAGAAAGAAGGAGGTAAGCCGTGCGTGCGATTCTGAGAGCTTTGCTGTTGCTTGTCATCTGTAGCCAAGCCTGGGCCCTGGGTCTGTCCGACCTGACCGACAAGGATGCGTCGGGTGGTCTGAAGGATGCCCTCGTCCAGGGCGCCGGCAAAGCGGTTGGACAGCTGGGCGCGGACGGTGGTTTCCTCAACAACCCGAAAGTGAAGATCGGCCTGCCCGACAGCATCGCGCCACTGGAAGGGGTCTTGCGCACGATGGGCCGCGGCAAGGACGTGGACGCCCTGATCGCCACGATGAACAAAGCCGCCGAGCAGGCCGTGCCGAAGGCCAAGGTCCTGCTGGTGGACGCGGTGAAGAAGATGAGCGTCGAGGATGCCAAAAAGATCCTCACCGGCGGCGACGATTCGGCCACCCAGTATTTCAAGGAAAAGACCTCCGCCCAGCTGGCCGAATCCTTCCTGCCTACGGTGAAGGAAACCACCGACAAGCTGGCCCTGTCCGCCCAGTACAACAAGCTTGCCAGCAAGGCCAGCCAGTTCGGGCTGGTCAAGGGCGACGAGCTGAAGATCGAGAACTACGTGACCCGCAAGGCCCTCGACGGCCTCTACCTGATGATCGCCGAGGAAGAGAAGGCGATCCGCAAGGACCCGGTCGGCGCCGCCACCGGCCTCGCCAAGAAGGTCTTCGGCGCGCTCGGCCAGTAAGCCGGCGCCCGCCTCAAGGAAACGTCGGGCCGCCCCAAGTTTCCTTGCCCCCCGCGGGGGGGTGGGCTGGGCGTAGCCCGGCCCTGGGGGCGCTCAGAACCTGAAGCCCACCGTCAGGCGGGTGGCGTTCACGTCGCTGAAGTTCTGCCACGGCTCGTAGGCCAGGCGCAGGAACCAGGCCGGGAAGTCGTAGCCGAGGCTGAGGCCCCAGCCTTCCACCGGGCCGCTGTCGGCGATGCCGGTCTTCCGCAGCACATCGATGGTGACCCGCTGCCCGTTGCCCACCGGCCAGCGCGCCACCGCATGGACGTGCTGCTGGTGGGTGCCCAGGCGGTCGTCGCGGATCGCCATCAGGTAGTAGGTGCGGCCGCTGTCGTCCCGGTAACCAGCGGCCAGCGACAGCGCATCATTGGGGTCGAAGTTGAGATTGAAGTAGGGCCGGGTGTTGGTGCGCCCGATGCCGACCTGCACGAACCACGGCTCACCCAGCTCGACACTGAAGCTGCCGCCCCAGAATCCGCCGGAGGCCCATTGCAGGGACGGCTGCAGCGCCAGCGTCGAACCCTCGAAGGGTTGCCAGCTGGTATCCATGCCGGCCCGCCCTTGGGTACCGAAATCCCGGTCGCGATACGCCCCCAGCCACACGGAGGAGTCGCCGCGACGGTAGCGCAGGTTCACGTCCTGACCGCTGAAGTTGCCGCCGTAGCGGTACTCGCCGAAGCTCAGCTTGAACGGCCGGTCGGCCGCCGCGGCCTGCACGGCGGCGGCATCGCCGGGCAGGCGGGCCTCGTCGGAAGCCATGGCAGCAAGGCTCGCCGTACCCGCAACGGCAAGAACAACCAGCTTCTGAACGCGCATCAAGACCACCCTTGCGAAAAACACACGGCGCGATCATAGCCGACGCAGTTCACGATCGCGTTCAACTGGGCGGAACCGAAAGCCCGCTGCACACTCTGCGTCATTAAGGAGGCCGGCAGAGCGTCCTGCCCCGGCCCGTCGGAGGAGGAAGACAAAGTGAACAATGTTTCGCACATCCCGTCCTACCTGTCGGCCGAGCATCTCGGCCCGTGGGAGACCTTCCTGGTGCAGGTGGACCGGGTCGAACCGCACCTGAACCCCGAGCTGCGCACGCTGACTCCCATCCTTACTCGCCCGATGCGGGCTTTGATCGTCAACGTGCCGATCCGCCTCGACAACGGCGAGATGGGGCATTTCGAGGGCTACCGGGTCCAGCACAACCTGGCCCGCGGGCCGGGCAAGGGCGGCATCCGCTTCCACTCGGAAGTCACGCTGGCCGAGGTGATGGCCCTATCGGCGTGGATGACCGTCAAGAACGCCGTGGTGAACGTGCCTTTCGGCGGCGCCAAGGGCGGCGTACGGGTCGATCCGCGGCAGCTGTCCACCGCCGAGCTGGAGCGCCTGACCCGCCGCTACACCAGCGAGATCCACATCCTGCTTGGCCAGGACAAGGACGTGCCGGCCCCGGACATCAACACCAACGAGCAGACCATGGCGTGGATCATGGACACCTACTCGATGAACGAGGGGCGCACCGCGATGAGCGTGGTCACCGGCAAGCCGATCAGCCTGGGCGGCAGCCTGGGCCGCAAGGATGCCACGGGCCGTGGGGTGTTCGTCTCCACCGTCGAAGCGGCCCGGCACATCGGCATGGACATCGCCGATGCACGGGTCGCGGTGCAGGGCTTCGGCAACGTCGGCGAGGCGGCGGCAAGGCTGTTCTCCAACGCCGGCGCGAAAATCGTCGCGATCCAGGACAGCACCGGCGCCATCGTCAATCCAGCCGGCCTCGACGTGCGGGCGGTGAAGGCCTGGCGCCACGAGCACGGCACGCTGCAGGGCGCGCCGGGCGCCGAAGCGATCTCCACCGACGACTTCTGGCAGCTGGAAACCGATGTGCTGGTCGCCGCGGCATTGGAAAACCAGATCACCGCCGCCAACGCCGGCCACATCCGCACGCGCATCATCACCGAAGGCGCCAACGGCCCGACCACGCCGGAAGCCGACCTGATCCTGCAGGAGCGCGGCATCACGGTGATCCCTGACGTGCTCGCCAACGCCGGCGGCGTGACGGTGAGCTACTTCGAGTGGGTGCAGGACATCAGCGCCTTCTTCTGGACCGAGGACGAGATCAACGCCCGCCTCGACCGCATCATGCGCGAAGCCTTCGCGGCAGTCTGGGATTCGGCCCAGGCCAAGGGCATCCCGCTGCGCACCGCCGCCTTCGTGCTCGGCTGCGAACGGGTGTTGCTGGCCCATAAGGTGCGTGGGCTGTATCCATAAGCCCATGAGCCGGCTCAATAGGGAGAGCCGTCCTTGTGCACGAAGACCCAGCGGCCATCCTCGCGGAGGGCCTGGAGGTCGTCGTCCGGATAGCTGACGGCATCGCCTTCCGTGCGGTCACCGACCTCCAGGTACACGACCTCCTCATCACCGGAATTCACCAGGCAGTGCGCGTCGCCGGAGCCGGCCCGGAAACCCGCGCACATGCCTGGCTCGAGGCGGGTCTCGCCCTCGTCGGTGCGCAAGGTCGGGAAGCCACTCAGCACGTAGATGAACTCGTCCTGCCGGCTATGGGCGTGGCGCAGCGCCGACACCGCACCGGGCTTCATGCGCACCAGGTTGACACCGAAATTACCGAGACCGAACAGATCACCGAGAGGACTCTTCTCGCGACCATTCATGCGCGACGCGAAGGGCTCCGGGTAGGCGGACGGACGGCGGCGGGGTTCGGCGTCGGCGGCGCGGATGGCGACCGGCGGCTTGGTTTCGCTCATTGACAGGTTCTCCTGGACACACGGCTGATAAGAAAACTGAGATCGGCAGCGGCTCAAGCCGTAGCGGGAAGCAGTCGGCGCACCATGCTCCAGGCCCGCTCCGCGGCCCCTGCGTCGCCGCTCACCAAGGCCACGCCGATCGCCCCATCGAGAAGCAGGTTGAAATCGGCGGCCAGCGCCGGGGCCGCATCGATGCCGGTCAGCGGCTCCAGCAGCCCGACGAGGTAGGTTTCGACGGCCTGCTTGTGCTCGCGGGCCAGCAACTGCAACTCGGCCACTTCTCCATGGAACTCCGCGGCAACATTAAGGAACATGCAGCCAGCAAAACCTGGCTCTTCAAACCATTGACGATGCCAGGCGAACACCCCTGCCAGACGATCCAGCGGTGCCGAACGGCGGTCGACGAAAGCCGCCAGGCTGGCGCGGAAACGCCGATCCCGCTCGCGCAGCACCTCGGCAATCAGGGCGTTCTTAGACGGAAAATGGGCGTAAAGGGTCTTCTTGGCGACGCCGGCTTCGGCCAACACGCGATCGATGCCAATCGCATGGTAGCCACCGGCGGCGAACAGGCGCAGGGCCGTATCGACGAGATGGGCGCGCTTGTCGGCGCGAGGCACGGGCGGGGATGACAGTGGACTGGGCATGGGCTTCACGTTACCTGCTGCCGCTGGGCTTGCAAAGCCGGCGGTGAAGGCCGATAGTAGACAGATCTGTCTACTATACTGGAGAAACCCATGTCTGCCTTCCTTGCCCGTCTGCGCGGCGCCGGTGCCGCGCTTCCACCCGTACCGCCGGCCCGCTCCATCGCCCTGGCCGGCTTGGGCGGCTTCCTCGCCATCGCGGTGGTGGCCGGCCTCGCCGAACAGGCCTCGCTGGCCCTGCTGCTGGGCTCCTTCGGTGCCTCCTGCGTACTGGTCTTCGGCTTTCCGGAAGTGCCTTTCTCCCAGCCGCGCAACGTGGTCGTCGGCCACACCCTTAGCAGCTTCGTCGGCCTCGCCTGCCTGACCGCCTTCGGTCCGCACTGGTGGGCCGCCGCGCTGGCGGTGGCGGTGGCGCTGGCGATCATGGGCATGATGGCACTACGCTGCGTCCATCCGCCGGCCGGCTCCAACCCGGTGATCGTCTTCCTCACCGCGCCCGGCTGGTCCTTCCTGCTCACCCCGACCCTCGCCGGCGCGCTGCTGCTGGTCGCCGTGGCGCTGGTGTACAACAATCTGCACGGGGCCAAGCACTATCCGCAGTACTGGTGACACCGTCCAGCCCCGGGGCGGACGGGTTCACCGCTCGCCGGCCATATTGGGCAAGGCCGGATTTGCCTGTGCTGTTACACTTTCGCGCCATTTTCCGCTGATGCCCGAGCCGGGCCCAGCGTCGACGAGGAGAACCGCAGCGGCATGCAGACGCCTAACCCAAGCCAGGACGAACCGGACGACAAGCGGCAGGTCACCGCCTTCGTCGATTGCAGCACCATGCGCCTCGGCGACCGCATGGCCTGTGCCTGGATGGCCCAGCAGCGCCACCGGCAAAGCGGTGAGCGCTTCGCGCTGATCGACTGCCACCCGGTTCTGGCCAGGGACTTCCCGCTGCCGCGCTATTTCGGCGAAACCTTCGTGGACTGGAGCGAAGCGCAGATCGCCGCCGCCGCGCTGCCCGAATGGAACATGGGCAACCTGTGGCTGACCGTCACAAATGCCTTCGCCGCGCATCCCCAGGCCGGCCGTTTCGAAACGCTGCCCCCCGCCATCGCGGCCCAGGCACGGGAGCTGGCCGCCGCGACGCCGGCCGGCCGGCCGCGGATCCTCATCCACATACTCGACGACGCCCCCTACAACCTGGCCCGGCGCTGGCGCCGCAAGGATGCCGACGCCCTGTGCAACGAACTGCGCCGGCTCGGCGCCGAAGTCGTCGTGCTCAATCCGGCCTCGGCCCAGTTCATCGGCAGCTTCGAGCGCATGCTGGCCGAAATGCTGGCCGCCGACCTCTTCATCGGCGGCGATACCGGCCCCAGCCACGTGTTCGCACTGTTGTGCGCCGACCGGCCGCAGGTCGCCGTCTATCCGTCGATGCTGCGCGACCAGCGGAACTTCGCCGCGGAGCAGGCCAGCCTGGGGCTCGCCCTTCCGTGGAACAGCCTGCCCAAGCGCCCCACGCTGCGGGTCATCGAGATGAAGCGCCGCCGGACCCTGATCTGGCGCGGCTGGCAACCCCTGCTACGCCGGGCCGGTTTCTTCGACGGCCGCGACATCGCCCATCAGGCGATGGCTGAACTGGCCGCCCACGCGAAAGGCTGACGACAGCCGCCTGTCACAACGGCGTGACATTCGGCGGCTAGGCTCGCCGGCTGGTCTTTCTGCCTACCCGCCGTGCTGCCCAACGACGCCTCCTATGGCTCCGACCGCTCGGGGCTGATCTCCGGTTTCCTGTTCCGTCCCGGCTTCGCCGGGGAAGCCCTCGACACGATGCGCGCCTCCCGCTGGCTGAGCGGTGCGGAGGTCGCCCCTGACGGGGCCTTCGCGTGGCTGCATTTCAACCTCGCCAACGCCGCCACGGAGCGCTGGCTACGCGAACATCTGGGCGAGGTGGATGCCTTCTTCGACGCACTCCATGAGGGTTCCCGCTCGACGCGTATCGAGTACGCCCACGACGCACTGATCGCGGTGGTGAACGACGTGCTCTACGAGTTCGACTTCGAGCCGTCGCAGCTCGCCACGCTGTGGCTGTACCTGGACGAGCGCACGGTGATCAGCGCCCGCCTGCAGCCGCTGCGCACCATCGACCGCTTGCGCGAAGCAGTGCGCCAAGGCGAGACCTTCGACTCCACGGTGGCCATGCTGACCCACCTGTTGCGCGACCAGGCCGACGTGCTGGTGCAGATCGTGCGCACCGCCACCGATCAGGTGGACGACGTGGAAGACACCATGCTCGCCGAACGCGGGCAGCGCAGCCGCGCCCGCCTCGGCTCCCTGCGCCGCGTGCTGGTGCGCCTGCGCCGCCTGCTGGCGCCGGAGCCGGGCGCCCTGTTCCGCCTGCTCAACCAGCCGCCACTCTGGATCGCCGATGACGATCTGCAGGACCTGCGCCATTCGACCGAGGAATTCTCGGCGGTGCTGGCCGACATGAGTGCGCTGCAGGAACGCATCAAGCTGCTGCAGGAAGAAGTCGCGGCGCGGGTCACCGAGGAAACCAACCGCAGCGTGTTCGTGCTGACGATGGTTACCGTGCTGGCGCTGCCGATCAACATGATCGCCGGCCTGCTCGGCATGAACGTCGGCGGCATTCCGCTGGCCGACCATCCGGAAGGCTTCTGGATCGTCGTGGCGATCATCGCCAGCTTCACCGTCGGCGCCGCCTGGTGGGCCTTCCGGCGGCAAGACGAATAGCCGGACGCGTCTAGCGGCGGATCGGCGGGTGCTTGGGGGTGTTCTTGGCGAGCAGCTTCCAGGCCACACCGAAGACGTCGTCGCCGCGCGACACAGCCTTGCGCGGCAGGCTCAGCAGGTCGTCCTCCGGCGTCGCCGCAGCGCGCTCGCAGGTGGTGCTGCTCAGGTAACCGGCCGCGGCGGCCGCCTCCACGCAGCGCAGATCGTGGCTGCCATAGGGGTAGCAGAAATGGTCCACACGCCGACCGAGCAGGTCTTCCAGCGCGGTCTTGCTGGAATTCAGCTCGTCGACGATGCGCTCCGTGCCCTGCTCGGCGAGGCGCAGGTGGCTGCGGGAATGGGAGCCGATGGTGAAGCCGAGATCCTGCGCCTCGCGCAACTGGGCGGCGTTCATCAACGGCGCCGGCTCCGGCCCCTTGCCGGCATCCCAGCTGGAAGTCTGGCCGATCAGCCCGCTCACCGCATACACCGTCGCCGGGTAGCCATGCTCCTTGAGCACCGGCGCGGCATGGGTCAGGAAATCCACGTAGGCATCGTCGAAGGTCAGCACCAGCGGCCGCGGCGGCAGTGGCCCTTCGCCGCGCAGACCGGCCACGGCGTCGTCGAGTCCGATCACCGAATAGCCCAGCAGCTTGAACAGCGTCATCTGCGCCCGGAAGCGCGGCAGATGGCAGTACAGCGCGCCATGGGCCTTGACCCGGCCGGGGAAGTCGCCGACCCGGTGGTACATCAGGATCTGCACCCGCGTCATTGGCCGCATGCCTCACGATAGACGGCAATCGTGCGCTCGAACATCGCGTCCTCCGTAAAGCCGCCCTCGAAGATCTGCCGCGCGCGGGCGCCGAAAGCGGCACGCCGGGCCGGATCACCGAGCAGGTCGTCGATGGCGGCGGCCAGCACGACGGGATCGTCGGGCGGCACCAGATGGCCGCTGCCACCCTCCTCCACCACCTCGCCGATGCCGCCCACCTGGCTGGCCACGATCGGCAGGCTGCAGGCGGAAGCCTCCAGCAGCGTCAGCGACAGAGCTTCTCGGCGCGACGGCGCCAGCAGCAGGTCGGACGCCGCCAGCAGGGCCGGCACGTCTTCACGCAGGCCGAGGAAACGGACCCGCCCCTCCAGGCCGAGTTCCCGCACCTGGGCCTGCACCTGCGGGCCGAGGTCGCCGTGGTGGTCGCCGGCCAGCAGCAGCGTCCAGCGCCGTTCGCGGAGGCGCGCCAGCGCCACCAGCGCGGTGTCGTGCCCCTTGGCGGAGACGATGCGGGCCGCCATCAGCAGGCAGGGTTCGTCGTCAGCCACGCCGAGTTCGCGCCGCGTCGCCGCGCGCACATCGGCCGGCAGTGCAGCGGCCAGATCGGCGATGCCGTGGTGGACCATGCGGATGCGCGCCGGCTCGTAGCCTGTACGCTGCAGGAAATCCGCCACCGCCTGGGATACCGCGATGATGCGGTCGGCACGGCCGAAGTGCTTGCCGGCGTTGTCCGAATGGGCGGTCGCTACGTTAGGCAGGCGGGCCAGCCTGGCGGCCAGGCCGGCATACCAGGCGCCACGGGTCAGGTGGCCGTGGATCAGGTCGGCGCCGATGCGGCGGGCGTACAACGCCAGGCGAACGGTAGACGGCAGGTCGTAGATGCCGACCAGCGGCAGGTCGATACCGTCGAAACCTTCGGCCTTCAGCTGCTGGCCAAGCCAGCCGGCCATCGGGCCGGCGTAGAAGGCCTCGTGGCCGCGCTCGCGCAGGCCGCGCATCAGTTGCAGCGCATGGCGCTCGGCGCCGCCGCTCTTGAGGCTGCGCAGGACAGTGACGATCTTCACTGGCCGAGCACCTTGCGATAGATGGCCAGGTTGCCCTCGACCATGCCGTCGATGGAGAACTCGGCGAGGATTCGCGCCCGCCCGGCCTCACCGTACTGAGTGCGCAGAACCGGGTCGGCAACCAGGCGTTCGATGGCGGCGGCCAGCGCCGGCACGTCGCCCGGCGGACACAGGATGCCGGTCATCCCATCCTGCACCGCCTCCGGCAAACCGCCGGCGCGGCTGGTGATGACCGGCACGCCGGCCGCCGCGGCCTGCAGCAGGGATACCCCGAGGCCTTCCATCTCGGCCGGATGGACCAGCAGGTCGAGACCCCCGATCCAGTGGGCCAGGTCGTGGCGGAAGCCGGCGAAGTGCACCGCGCCGCCGAGGCCGCGGGCCGCCACGTCGGCGCGCAGTTCGGCCTCCAGCGGCCCCTGGCCAAAGACCAGCACCTGCAGCTCGGGGTAGTGCTCGACCAGTTCGGGCAACGCCGCGAACAGGTAACGATGGCCCTTGCGCGGGATCATCTGGGCCACCACGCCAATCACCAGCGCGTCCTGCGGCAGGCGGAACTCGGCGCGGAACGCCTCTGGATCGACGGGTGTCAGGAAGGGTGTCGGATCGACGGCGCTGCGCACGCAGCTGACCTTGTGCGGCACCAGGCCTTCGGACAGCAGCACCTCGCGGATGCCTTCCGAGATGGTGATCACGTGGTTGTACAAGCGGTATTTGAGGGCCACGGCGAGGCGCGATTCCGGGTTGTCCACCCGGCGCGACAGCACACAGGGCACGCCGGCCATCCTGGCCGCCAGCGCGCCCCAGGTGTCGGCGCCGCGGCGGCTGTGCAGATGCACCAGGTCGGGCTTCTCGGCGCGGATCACCCTGGCCAGGCGGAAGGCCAGGCCGATGTCGCCGTCGCCACCCATCTTCATCTCCAGCAAGCGGGCGCCAGCCGGATGGCGGTGAGCGATGTCGCTGCCGGCCGGGCAAGCCAGCAGGGTCTCGATACCACGGGCGGCAAGGCCCTCGGCGATGTACTGAACCTGGCGGGCGCCACCGTACATGTGCTTGCCCGCTTCCACGTGCAGAATCTTCATGGTCGTGCTTCTTGAGTCTGGGCGGCCAGCATGGCCTGGGCCCGGTCGAGGACCATGGCCGGCGTAATGTCGCGCAGGCAGGTGAATTTGCCGCCACAGGTCGGCCGGCGCCGGCACGGCGAGCATTCGAGACCGAGCCAGATCACGCTGCCGGTGGGGCGGCCGGTATCCTGATAGGGGCAGGTGGAGCCGAAGATGGCCACCGTCGGGCGGGCCAGTGCGGTGCCCATGTGGGTGAGGCCGGTATCCACGCCGATCAGCAGCGCCGCATGGGCAATGGCGGCCACCGCCTCCGGCAGGCGCGTGCGGCCGGTCAGATTGACGACGCGCGGGTCGGCCGCGGCGATGCGCGCCGCCGCTTCGGCATCCGCCGGACCGCCAAGGATCACCGGGGTCAGCCCGGTGGCGGCGATCAGCTGCGGCGCCAGCGCCTGCCAGGCGTCCTCGAACCAGTGTTTCTGCGGACGCGTGGTGAATGGCGCGAACACCGCGTAACGACCAGGCGCCAATCCATGCTCGGCGAGCTTGCCGAGCATGCTGGCCTCGGCGGCCGGATCGACGTGGAGGCTCGGCAGGAAGGCACCAGCGTCGAGGCCCAGTTGCTGGGCCAGGTACTGGTACTCGGAACCGATGCGCGCCTTTTCACCGCCGCGCGGGATCACCTCGCTCATCAGCAGCTGGCTGCCTTCCTTGGAACCCAGGCCGACGCGTCGCGGCGCCCCCGACAGCCAGGTGATGAAGCCGCTCTTCAGCAGGCCCTGCAGGTCCAGCGCGGTGTCGAAGCGACGCGCGTGCAGCTCGCGGCGTAGCTGGCGCACGCGCCGCCACAGTTCGAGGCGGCGGCCTTCCTTCCATAGCCGCACCCATTCGCCCTTCGACCAGGTGATGACCTCGTCGATGTCCGGGTCGCTGAGAAGCAGTTCGTGGATGCCCGGCTCGACCAACCAGGCGATGTGGGCGTCCGGGTAGGTGCGGCGGATCGCCGCCGGCAGCGCGGAGGCGAATACCACGTCGCCGATGGCGGAGCTGCGGATGATGAGGATGCGCTTCATGCACGCACGGGCCGGCGGATCGCGGCCTGCTTGGCGGAATTCTTGGTGAGCAGTTTCCACAGCACGCCGAAGGCGGTGTTGCCCTGGGAGACGGCCTTGCGCGGCAGCGTCAGGAGGTCGTCGGCCGGCGTAGCGATGGCCCGCTGGCAGGTCGTGCCGGTCAAGTAGCCAGCTTCGGCGGCGGCTTCCACGGCGCGCATGTCGTGGCTGCCGTAGGGATAACAGAAATGATCCACCGGCGCGCCGAGCACGTCCTCCAGCATGCGCTTGCTGGTCGTCACTTCCTCGACGATGCGCGGCGTGTCGGCCTGGGCCAGGCGCGGGTGGCTGACCGTGTGGGAACCCACCGTGAAGCCCATCGCGTGGATCTCGCGCAGCTGGGCAGCGCTCATCAGCGGGGTGGGAACAAGGCCTTCCGGCGTGACCCACTCGGAAGTCTTGCCAAGCAGGCCGGCCACGGCGTAGACCGTCGCCGGATAGCCATGGGCCTGCAGCACGGGGGCGGCGTGTTCGAGGAAGTCCACGTAGGCGTCGTCGAAGGTCAGCACCACGGGCCTGGGCGGCAGTATTTTCCCGCCGCGCAGGCCCGCCACCGCATCGTCCAGGCTCACCACCGAGTAGCTGCAGTAGCGCAGCATGGCCATCTGCGCCTTGAAGCGCGGCAGGTGGCAGATTTGCGCGCGATGACTGGGCATGCGCTGCGGAAAATGCCCCACCCGGTGATACATCAGGATGTGGATACGGCTCATCGGCTCGGCAAATGTCGCGTGCGGGAACGCATGATGCCAGAGGATCGTCCCCTTGGCGTAAGCACCTGTTGCAGCGCAACTAGAACCAGCGGCTGGCCAGCCAGGCAGCGGCAGCGAGCACTGCGGCGCCCAGGGCCACGTTGCGGGTTTTCTTGAGGGCGCGCTGCAGCTTGACGTGGCGCCGGCTGGCCTGGAAATGCTCGACCACCGGCGTTTCCGTGCCGCGGTCGAAGATCTTCACATAGCTCTCCGGCAGCGGCCCGATACGCAGTTCCGGATGGCGCTCGATGGCGGCGGTGAAACTGTCCTGGTCCACACCGAGCAGCATGCCGTCCTGGGCAGCGATCCAGTCGTCCACAAAGGCCCGCGTCGGCGGCGCATTGTGCAGGTAGAGGGTGCCGGTCAGGTAACGGTGGGAAAAGCCACCGTCACCCGGAGCCACGAAGACGCCCAGGTCGGCGTCGAAATCGAAGAACAGGCGCAGCGGAGAGCGCACCACCGAATCCGCATCCAGATAGACGATAGCCCGCCCAGCGAAGCGCTGCAGGCAGTCGCGCAGGAACTCCGGCTTGATGCGCGTGTTGGCCTCCCAGTAGCCGCGGCTCGGACAGCGCTTGAGGAAATACGGGGTGCCGGTCTGCTCCAGCGACGCGCGCAGCTGGGCAGCTTCCGCCGCATAGGTATCGGTGTAGAAGGCGCACACCAGGAAGGGCACGTCCGGCCGATCCTGCAGGATTTCATCGGTGAAGGTCGTCATCGTCATCAGTGGGCGGCCTGGCGGAGCCGGCGGGCCAGCAGGAAAACGGCGAGCTTGCGGCGCTTCGCCTCGATCACCCGCGCCAGATGGCGGGCCACAGTCTTGCGCTGGTAGCCGTCCATGCGGGTGCCGATGGTGCTGGCGAGGCCGCCATCTTCCTCGACCACGCAGGGAAACACCACCGGCACACACAGACCATGCTTCCAGTAGAGATCGAGCTCGTCATCCACCGGCCGCTGCGGCACCGCCAGCCGTGCCAGCAGGCGTCGGGCACCGGCCTGGCTGAGCAGATAACCCTGGGCGCCGCTGGGGTTCTTGTTGGGCAGGATCAGCCTCCGGCCATCCGCCAGCCCGGCCACCGGGATACCACGCACCGGGCCAAGGGAGGACAGCCGGACCAGATCGTAGGGCAGATCGAGGCCGACGATCCCGGCGATCACCCGCGGCAGCTCGGGGCTCAGCACCACGTCGTCCTCGAGCACCACCGCATGGGCCAGCCCCCGTTCGACGACGATCTCCCAGCTGCGCCTGTGGGACAGGTAGCAACCCAGCTCGCCATTGCTGAGGCGCTGCTCCGCACCGGCCGGCAGACTGCCACGGTCGACGCGGGCGCCATCGATCGCCGGTAGAAACTCGGCCTCCAGCCCCAGCTCGGCCAGGCGCTGCTGCATCAGCGCACGGCGCTCGACCGCACGCTCCAGGTTGAGGACGAAGATCTTCATCGCCGCACTGACGACTGCATATCCCGGCTGCGTGCACCGAGCAGCAGCACCGCGAAGAGCACGAACAGTAGCGAGGTGTTTGAGCGCCACAGGTAGTCCTCGAACAGGCTGCTGGTGCAGATGAAGACCACCAACGCAGTACGCAACGGCGCCACGTCGTCGCACCGACCACGCCACAACAGCGGCGGGAAGTACACAGCAAAGAGGACGGCACCACCGAGCAGGCCAGTAGTGGTGAGCACGAAAAGGTACTGATTGTGAGGATTGTCGGTGGTCAGCCAGCCTGCGGAATAGCGTTCGTGGAGCTTGGCGTATTCCCGCGTGTAGTCGCCACTGCCGACACCAACCAACGGATGCTCAGCGAACAGGCGCGCCGAGTTCATCAGGAAGGTCAGACGCAGGGCGGCCGAGGTATTCACCGAGTCCTCGTAATGGGTGATCTCATCGACGGCCATGTCCACCCGGCTACGGAAATAGTCGTTGCCGGCATAGGCACCGGCCAGCAGTGCCGACACCAGCGCAACCGACAGCA
This sequence comes from Zoogloea sp. JDB1, assembly GCF_056724025.1. Lineage (NCBI taxonomy): Bacteria > Pseudomonadati > Pseudomonadota > Betaproteobacteria > Rhodocyclales > Zoogloeaceae > Zoogloea > Zoogloea sp. JDB1. Next base: position 962,524 of record NZ_CM161496.1, on the reverse strand, counting down.
GGCCGGCGAGCAGTGGCCGCCGCGCGAAACGCTGGAAAACCAGCACCGCCAGCAGCACCAGGAATACCAGCTGCCCGGCCCGCCCACCGGAGAACAGCAGGTTGCCGGCAGTCAGCACCGTCAGCAGGGCACAGCCCAGGCGCTGCGCCGGCGAGCCCGACAGGCTGGCCCGCGCGGCGAGGTAAGCGGCCCAGGCCAGGATCGGCGCGTACAGGATGTGATCGACGAAGGGCGCCGTGTCCGCGGGGTCCTTGGCGACCCGCAGACCGGCCGGCCAGGCCGGGAAGACGTGCATCTGCAGCCAGTTGTAGTAGGCCAGGCCCTCAGCCAGCAGACAGCCGGCCAGAAAGGCGGCGATGCAGCGCGCCAGCAGTGCGCGGCGGGCGATGGTCAGGTACAGCGGGGACAGCAGGAAGAAGGTGTAGCGCCCGACCATGCGCCGCCCCTCGGCCATATCCTCGGTCCACAGAAGGGCCAGCGGAAACAGCCAGAAGAAGGCCTGGAAGATCCAGAACAGGCTGTCGCTGCGCAACAGGGCCCATTTCTCGCGGAAACGCCCTTCCAGCACCGACAGCACCAGCATTATCGCGCTCAGGGTATAGACCGGCGCCACGTGGCCGGGCAAGAAGAAGAAGCTGGCGGCAAACAACGCTTCGTTGATGCGCGGGATGCGGGAACGCAGTGCGGCCAGCGGCGCTACCGTCATCGTAGCTCGACCCCACAGACCGCGAAGGCGGCCTGCATGTCGCGCCGTTCGGCGTCGGACTTGAACCGGACCCGGTCCCAGCCGAAGGCGATCACGCGGGTTTCGGCGGGGCTGGTCTGGCGCGCGAACAGCAATGCCGTCGAACGCACACCGAGCACAGCATCGTAGGCATTACAGGCCAGATGCATTTCGAGGGGCTCATCAAGGGTCACCACAGCATAGTCCGGGTCGTTGAGCTCCAGCGATGGATCCTTCGGATGGCCTTTGTAGAAGATCTGCCGGATACCTTCTGCGGCCAGCCAGGCATGGATCTCGGCGCTCACCGCATCCCGGTCGGCGGGCTTCATCAAGCCAGCCCCGACCAGAGGCTGACCGATCACCAGCGCGCGACGCGGCCCTTTTCCTGCCGGCGCCCCATCAATGGCCGGCGTGACGAGCGGCGGCAACACGACGGTCTTGTCTGCCGGATATTCGTGGGGCAAGCCTGGAAGCACGTAGATACGGTCGCAGAATCCGGCGTCGGAACCGATGCGGTCCCCCGCAAAGCACCAGTAATCCAGCTCGGGAGCCACCAGACGGCGCAGCTTGCGGACGTGCTGAAACAGGCGCCGGAGCCCGGCGAGCGGGTAGCGGCGGATGCTGATGATGCCGTCCGGCAGGATGCGCGCCTTCATCTCCGTGCAGCCACACAGCCTGGGCAGCGCGCGCAGGAAGTAGTTGATCGCCTCGGTGTCGAACACCGCGCTGTGGATGTGCAGGCTGTCGCAGCGGCCAACCAGCCCGGCCACCAGCCGGATATTGGCGCGCAACCTGCGCAGGCGGCCAAAGGGGCCGGGTAAGGGTTCGCGGCGCGGCCACGGCATGTAGCTCGCCGCATCCCAGTCGTCGATCCGCACCACCGGCGTCATGCCCGGCTTGTACCAGACCAGCACCTGGCGCGCCCCGGCCTCGTGGGCCTCGGCGATGCGCCGCGCAGCCAGATATTGCAGCGGCGACGCGACGAAGTAGAGGGCAACCCGGCTCGTCATCGTATCAGGCAGCGTCCGCCGTCACCTGCTCGCCGCTGGCCAGCAGGCGGGCATAGGCCTCACCGCGGGTCACCAGTTCGTCATGGGTGCCGGCTTCGACAATACGCCCTCGCTCCATCACGACGATGCGGTCGGCATCGCGGATGGTGGACAGGCGGTGGGCGATGACGATCACCGTACGGTTGCGGCGCAGTTCGACCAGAGCGTCCTTCACCGCCCGTTCCGATTCGTTGTCCAGGGCCGACGTAGCTTCGTCGAGCAGCAGGATCGGCGCATCGCGCAGGAAGGCACGGGCGATCGCGATACGCTGGCGCTGGCCGCCGGACAGCTGGCTGCCGTTGGCGCCGACACGGGTGGCGAGGCCGTCCGGCAGCTTGTCGATGAACTCCATTGCGTGGGCGGCGCGAGCCGCGGCGAGGATGGCGGCTTCTGGCACATCGGGACGGCCGTAGGCGATGTTGGCGGCAATACTGTCGTCGAACAGCACGACCTGCTGGCCGACCCAGCCGAGCTGGGCGCGCAGGTGGGCCAGCGGCAGGCGGTCGAGAGGCGCACCATCGAGCAGGACACGGCCAGCAGTAGGCTCGTAGAAACGGGCGATCAGATTGATCAACGTGGTCTTGCCGCTGCCGGAAGCGCCGACCAGGGCCACCGTCTGGCCTGGATGCACATCCAGACTGAAGTGCCGCAGGGCGGACTCAGTCTGGCCCGGATAGGCGAAGCTCACGTCGTCGAAGCGCAGTTCACCGACGGCCCGTGGCAGCGTACCAGTAGCGCTGTCCACTTCCGGCGGCGTATCAAGCAGCTCGAAAATGCTCTGGGCGCCGGCCAGGCCGCGCTGGATCGTCGCGTTGATGTTGGTCAGGCGGCGGATCGGCTCGAAGAGCATCGACATCGCAGTGACAAAGGCCACGAATTCGCCCGGGCTGAGCTTGTCCTGGGCCGACAGGGACGAGGCGGTCCAGATCACCGTGGCTACCGCCGCCGCCGCCAGCACCTGCACCAGCGGCACGTTGGCGGACGACACCCGCACGGTGCGCATGGTCTGCTTGCGCAGCTTCTCGGACACCTCGGCGAAGCGCCGGTCCTCGTGCTCGTGGGTGCCGAACAGCTTGATCTCGCGCACGCCGCCGAGGGTCTCCTCGACCATTCCGGTCATGCGCCCGGTGGTTTCCTGCATCTCCTGGTTGGAACCGCGCAGCTTGCGGCTGGCGACGCGGATCAGCCAGGCCACGATCGGTGCGATGGCAACAATCACCAGGGTCAGCTCCCAGGCCGTGTAGATCAGGTAACCGGTCAGGCCGATGATGATCAGGGTGTCACGGACGACGATGATCCACGCGTTGGACAGCGCGGCGCCGACCTGCGGGATGTCGTAGAGGATGCGCGACAGCATGCGCCCACCGGTCTCGGCCTGGTGCACCGGGATCGGCAGGTGCATCTGGTGGCGGAAGACCTGCTGACGCAGGTCGGTGATGGCCTGGTTGGCGATCCACTGGCTGGACACGCTGGCCACGTATTCGGCCACGCCCTTGGCGAGGAAGGCGAGCATCAGGAACAAGGGCACCTGCCACTGGGCGACCTGGTTCTTCTTGATCAGGCTCTCGTCCACCAACGGCTTGAGCAGGCCCGGCAGCACGGGCTCCAGGGACGCGGCGGCGATCATCGCCAGGATGGACAGGGCAACCACCCGCGAATAGGGCCGGATCGAACCGAGCAGGCGGCGATAGAGCTGGAAGGAATCGTTCATTCGTCTAGTGGCCCGGAGTCCAGCGCAGGTCCGTCACCCTGGGCGGGCGTAAACTGCGCGTGGGCCGAAGCTTGCGCATTGAACCGCGCAGGGTCAAACTCGTTTTTGTCATCAATTGTGCGGACGGCGCTCGCCGGTCCACATGTCATCACAATCAGCGGCCCGGCGATATGCCGGACGTCACTGCCGCAACCGCATCCTTCACGTCGAGCTGATCCAACGGCGCCTGGTTGAGGCAGAGGATCGCCGGATCGTGCAGCAGCAGAGGGCGCTTGCCGAGCAGACAGATGGCCGGCTTGCCGGTGGCCGCCGCCATGTTGAGCACACCGGTATCGTTGCCGATACAGCCATCCGCCGCGCACAGGATGCCGGCTGTCTGCATGATGGTGCCGCGGGTGAACGGCTGGATCGCTGCACGCTGCGCCTCCGGAACGCCCGCCACGATGCGGCTGGCGCTGTCCTCCTCGCTTGGCCCGCCCAGCAGGACCACCCCGTAGCCCCGTGCGATGAGTTCCGCCGCCAGCGCACCGTAGCGCTCGTCCCCCCAGTGCTTGTGCGTCTCCGAGGTGCCGATGGCAAAACAGACGGTCGGCCGTGGCAGGGCAGCGACGAAATCCTGCCCGAAAGCCAGTTCTGCCGCCGGCACCTTCATGCGCGGCACGACGGCGGACGACACGATGCCATGGGCGATCACCAACGCGGTGGCCTCTTCATAGATGCCGACGCCGGGCCCCTGATATTTGGGAATGAAGGGCGGGTGGTTGAGGAACAGACGCTGACGGAGATTGGTCCCGAAACCGATGCGCGTCGGGATCTTGGCCAGCCAGGCGAGAATCGCATGATGGTAGCGCCGGGAGAACAGGAAGATCCGCTCGAACTGGTAGGCCTCGAGTTCCCGCGCAAAGCGGCGCAGGCCGGCAACCCCCCGGTGACTCCCCTTGCGCCCCTCGGTGCGACGCGGCCTGCGATCGTAGAGGATCACATCGTCGATACAGTCCTCGGCGGCGAGGATGTCCTTCGCCCGGGTAGAGGGCGCCGCGATCACCGACACCTTGCCGTTGCGGCTTGCCGCCGCAATCGCGCGGATATAGGGCAGATGCCAGACCAGGTCACCAATGCCAACGTGGCGGATCAGCACCGCGGTCTTCGGATCCGCCCCACGCACCTGTAATTCCATGTCTTCAGGAGATTTCCGCTGCAGCACCGGCGCCGGCGTCCGTGGCCAGCCATCGCGATGCAGGTTTATGTTATGCCGTCACTGCCGATACCCGGCCAAACGGCGACGCCGGCAGCAGTTTCACCCACCGGTACTTTCGGAAGCCTGACCAGCATCCCATGGGGCGATGCAAAGCACTGTAGGGGAATCGTCTGGATTGGCCAGCAAGCTGTAATCAAATGTTCGGTATCTCCGCCCTCACAGACGCGGCGGCGAGTCTATTCCCGGTGCAATACCTTGTCCACGACGAGGCTGGACCAGCCCTCCTCGTGGAAACTGGCCTCCAGCACATCGCGGTCGTACTCGGTATCCACCCATTCCAGGAAGCCGATCGGGCTGCGCGCATTGCGTGCCACATAGCTGGCCAGGAAGAAATCCAGGATGCCGGTCTTGGCACCCTTGAAATGGCCGTAGCGCCAGTTGAGCTCGGCCAGCGCGTCCTCGACCCGATGTCCCAGATGCAGGATGCGGTATAGCGCCGAACCCAGCCCGGCCCGGTCGGCACCCGACTTGCAGTGCATCAGCGCCGGAAATTCCATGCTCTTGAAGAGCTCATCCATCGCATGCACCTCTTCCACCTCAGGCGCGGTGCGGGAGTACAGCTTGACGTCGTGGAGCGCCAGGCCAAGCTGGTCGCAGGCTTCCTTCTCCAGCGCGTAGGAGCCGTAGCCGTGGGGGCCGCGCAGGTTCACCACGCTACGGATGCCGTATTTCTGCTGGTACTTGGCGAGCTGCGCCGGACTGGGCTGGCTGCAGCGGTACATGCCGCCACCGAGGTGGTAAAAGTTGTTGTAGACGGCACGGATCATCCCGTGGTCCACCAGATGCATGTCGAACCAAGCGCGCACGCGCCCCGAGCGCGTGGAAATGTCCATCACCATGGCCGGGCCTCAGTCCGGCAGGGCCAGGGAGCGCACATCGGCCGCTGCCGCACGCGTTTCGTCGGTCAGCGTGGCGAGGGCTGCCGGGCGACCGAACAGTACGTCGGGCCGCAGCGCGACCAGCAGGTTGTTGCGGGTTGCATCATCGGCGCGCACGACCCAGTCCACCGGCCGCAGGGCGGCCAGGACCGCCGCCGCCCCAGCCACGGCGGTAGCCGGCTCAATGACCAGCAGACGATCCACGCCCTTGCCGGCGATTTCCAGCTGGGCCAGCATGTCCGCACCGGGCACCCCCACGGGACCCAGCACCACGGCAATCCGCTCGCCGGCAGCCTGGGCACGCTGACAAGTGCCCAGCACCTTGTCGGCCGCCAGCAGGCCACGAGCCAGCGGTGCATGGGCGTTCATCGCCTCGTAAAGCTCGTCGATGCTGGCGGTGGCCGTGCCCAGCTTGCCAACCACCACACCGGCGGCCAGATTGGCCAGCGCGGTGGCATCGCGCAGCTCGAGGCCGGCGGCGATGCCACAGCCCAGCACCGCCGACACCGTATCGCCGGCACCAGTCACATCGAACACTTCCTGCGCCCGCGTGGGCTGGTGATGGGCCGGCTGCCCCTTCTGCAGCAGCGTCACCCCCTGCTCGCCGCGTGTCACCAGCAGCGCTTCGAGGCCCAGTTCGTCGCGCAGGGCTTCGCCCCGGGCGATCAAGGTAGCGTCGTCCGGACAGGGACCGACCACCGCCTCGAATTCCGCCAGGTTGGGCTTGACGATGGTGGCGCCGCGGTAACGCGAGAAGTCGGTGCCCTTCGGGTCCACCACCACCGGAACGCCCCGCGCCCGGGCCGCGGCGATCAGCGCCGCCACGTCGGACAGGGTACCCTTGGCGTAGTCGGATAGCACCAGCACATCGGCCTGCTTGAGCTGTGCGGCCAAGGCGACACCTACCAGCGCGGCCTGACGATCGTCGAAGCGTTCCTCGAAATCCAGCCGGATCAGTTGCTGGTGGCGGGAGATCACACGCAGCTTGGTGATCGTCGGCGCGTCGCTCAGGCGTTCGAAAGCGCAGTGCACACCACGCTCGACCAGACCGGACTCCAGCAACCGGCCGGCCTCGTCGTCGCCGATCAGGCCGACGACCCGCGCCTGCGCCCCCAGCGATGCCGCGTTGAGGGCCACGTTACCGGCCCCGCCGGCCCGCGCCTCGTCATTGCGCACCTGCACCACCGGCACCGGCGCTTCCGGTGAAATACGGGCGGTTGCACCATGCCAATAACGGTCGAGCATCACGTCGCCGCAGACGAGCACGCGACAGGCAGAAAAATCCGGCAGGGAGAAATGCATACACGGGCAGGTGTCCGCCAGGCGGACACCGGAAAGACGTAAAGGCGGAATTATCGCATCAAGGACCGGATGCCGGACGGCCGCCGGCCATTTTGCCCACCGGGACTGCCCCGCGACGCCCCGGCAGTTGTCGCCGACCAGCCGCAATCGCATACTGCCCCCATGTGCTTCCCACACGGAGGACGAGGCCATGCTGCACGCCACACCGAGCCGCAACCACACCGCAGCACCACCGGAAGAAGAACTCGAGCCCTTCGGCGGACTAGTGCGTTACGAGCGGCACGTACCGATCCACCAAGTGTCCTATTACCTGTGCGGCGAGATCCAGGAACCCCAGTTCTATACCGAGCTGTTCTACACCCTGCGCACCGCCGCCGAGACCGACCTGATCTACCTGCATATCAATTCGCCGGGCGGAGACTTCAACACCGGCCTGCAGATCATCAACAACATGCTGGCCTCGGAAGCCCACGTGATCACCGTGCTGGAGGCGCGGGCCTACTCGATGGCGGCCTTCATCTTCCTGTCCGGCGACGAGCTGATCGTCCACGACAACTGCCAGCTGATGTTCCACACCTATTCGAGCAGTTTCGCCGGCAAGGGCAGCGAGCAGATGGCCGAGGTGCATGCCCTCGGCAACTGGTTCGAGAAGGTCACCACGCGGCTGTGCACGCCTTTCCTGAGCGCCGCGGACATCAGCCACATCCTGCAGGGCAGCGACCTGTGGATGGATTCCGACGAGATCCGCCGTCGCCTCGGGCGCATCAAGCGCCCACCAGCGGAGCCGCGCAAGAGCAGCCGCAAGAAGGCCGAGACCTGATCCGCGGTATGCCGCGTCCGGTCACACGGAGAGCGAAAGGAATCGGCGAACGCTGGCGGTTGCTGGCCTTCAGGGCAGAGCCGCGGCGATGTCCCTGGCCAGCGCATCGATCAGCCGGCCGTGGGCGGCAGCAAGCGCCGCGTAGGTCGGCGCCGCCACCGGCTCGCTGCCGACGAAACGCCGGCTGGCCAGGTCCTTGCCGCCCTTGCGCAGCGTCCACACCGCCTCCAGCGTGACCCGCTCGAAGCCTTCGGCATCGAAACGCTGGACATCGATCGGCAGGCTCAGGTCCGGCTCGGCCAGCGTCGCCTGCGGCCACGCGACGACCCGCCCGTAGCCGCGCAGTCGGGCGATGTCGGAGGCGATACGGCGGGCCATCTCGGTCTTCAGAGGGGCAGCCCAGCGGTGCCCGTCAGCCACCTCGACGCGCACGCCGTCCACCAGGCGGACCATGTGCAGGCGGTCGATGGCCGCCGGCACGCCGACCGGCCCGACCACCAAGCTCGGCTCTGCCGTCGCAACCGGGGCGCCCTCCCCCGCCGCCTGCGGACCGAGGCTGAAAAACTGGATCGGCGGCGTTGTGCCGCAGGCCGCCAGCAAAAGGGCCAGGCTGGCCAGCACGGGTTTCATGGCTTGTCCTCGGGTTTGCCGCGCAATAGCGCTTCGGGGTGACGGTCGAGGCTGTCGGCCAGGTGGCGCAGGGCCTGAGCCGCACGCGACAGCTCCTGCAGGCTGGCGCGCAGGTCCTGCTGCAGCGGCGCATCGCTGCCCAGCAGCTTGCGGGTGTCGGCGATGGCGCCGCGGGCCTCGACAATGGTGTCGCGCACATCGCCGTTGGCCAGGCCGTCGAGGCGCTTGACCAGCGCCTCCACCTCGTCGAGGGTGCGGCCGAGGCTGGCGATGGCCTTCTGGGTGTCCTTGCCGATGGCGTCCAGCGGCAGCTTGTCGATGCGCTCGACCACGCGCAGCAACGTGGTCTGCAGTTCCTCCAAGCTGCCCCGCTGGGTCGGCAGCTGGGGAGGGTTCTGACTCCAGTCGGCGCGGCCGGGCCCGGCGGCGGGGAAGAAATCCAGTGCCACGTAGAGCTGGCCGGTCACCAGGTTGCCATTGCGCAGCTGGGCACGCATGCCGCTGGCGATCAGGCGGTCGATGAAGGCTCGGAAATCCTTGTCCCGAAAATCCTTGCCGGCGTACGGCGCCTGGCCCTGCTTGTTGCGCGCCTGCAGGCGGTTGGGGAAGATCGCCACTTCGACGAGCAGTTCGAGATCGGCGCCGCGGGCATGGAAAGCCGGATGGATCGCCGTCACCTCGCCGACCTGGATGCCACGGAAATCCACCCCCGCGCCGACCGACAGGCCACGCACCGACTCGTGGAAACGCAGCAGATAGGTGTGCGCATTGACGTTGGGCTGCTTGAGCGCCTCGTCCCGGTTACGGAACAGGCGGAACACGTGCCCCTTCGGCGCCGGCTCGTCGGCGTCACCCTCCGGCGTCTGGAAGGCCAGCCCGCCGGTGAGGATCGACGTGGCCGATTCGGTATTGACCTGCACCCCTTCGGCACTGAGCTTCACATCCACGCCGCTGGCGTTCCAGAAGCGGGAGTTGGTGGTGACGAAACGGTCGTAGGGCGCCTGCACGAAGACCTGGATGTCCAGGTGCTTGCCCTGCTCGTCGAGCTTGTAGCCGGTGACCTGGCCGGCCTGGATGCGCCGGTAGAACACCGGCGTGCCGACGCCGATCGAACCAAGGCTGTCCGCCTCCAGGCTGAAGCTGCGGCCCGGCACGTCGAAACTGACCACCGGCGCCTCCCGCAACGCGACGAACTCGCGCCGCGGCTCGGCCGACTTGCCCACATCCATGCCCACGTGGGCGCCCGCCAGCAGCGTGTCGAGGCCCGAGATGGAGCCGCCCGAAACCCGCGCACTGACCACCCAGAAACGCGTGTCCTCCACCAGCAGGCGGGACGCCTGGCGGGCCAGCTGGGCGGTGGCGATCACATGGCTGCCGTCCTCGGCAAGGGCCACCGCGGTGATCTGGCCGACATCCACGTCGCGGTACTTGATGCGCGTCTTGCCGGGCTCGAGGCCGGCACCGGTGTCGAACTGGATGGTGATCACCGGACCCTGCTCGTAGTAGCCGCGCACCGCCAGGAACAGGCCGATCAGCGCCGCCACCAGCGGGATGATCCACACCAGCGGAACGCGGAAACGGCGCGGACGCTCCACGACGGCGGTCGGCAGGGAAGGCGGCAGCGGGTCAGTCATGGTCGGCGGATTCGGAATCGGTGAGGGGGTCCCAGATCAGGCGCGGATCGAAGGTCAGCGCGGCAAACATCGTCAGCACGATCACCGCGCCGAAGGCTACCGCGGCCGGCCCGGCATCGACGGTGGCCAAACCCCGGAACTGTACCAGCGCCACCAGCAGCGTGATGACGTAGATATCCAGCATCGACCAGCGCCCGACGAATTCGACCACGCGGTACAGGCGAGCACGCTGCATCACCCGGTGACGGGAACGCATTTGCACGGATGCGGTGAGGTACACCAGCGCCAGGATCTTCAGCAGCGGCACCACCACGCTGGCGAAGAACACCACCAGCGCCAGCGGCCACTGCCCGTCCCGCCACAAGAAGATCACCCCGCTCATGATGGTGTCCACCTGGTGGTTGACCGGCGACGAGGTGACCATGATCGGCAGCAGGTTGGCGGGCAGATAGAGCAGCGCCGCGGCGACGAGCAGCGCCCAGGTCGTGTTGATGCTGGCCGGCTTGCGCTGGTGCAGCGGCGCCGCACAGCGTGGGCAGCGCATCGATTGGCCAGCCTCCAGCGGCGCCTGCGCCAGCTGACCGCACACATGGCAGCTCAGCAGGCCGGCCTGGCGAGCGGTGAGGGCAGGCTTCATGCGCCCTCCGGATGGCTCATCCGCCACAACACGCGACGGTCGAAAGCCCGCCCGGCCAGCGTGAGGATCAGGATCAGCGTTGCGGTGGCCCAGAAGGCCGTGCCGAGGATCACCGAGCCCGAGTGGGCCAGCTTGACCAGCGACACCAGCATGCCGAGCAGGAAGACTTCCATCATGCCCCACGGCCGCACCGACAGCACCAGGCGGAAGAAGGGGATCAGGCGCGGCGAGCGGCGGCCGAGGCGCAGCGGCACCAGAACCAGCAGGATCATCAGCATCTCGAGCAGCGGGAACAGCTGCGCGGTGACGAAGACCAGCGCCGACACCGGCTGCATGCCGATGTGCCACAGGTTGCGCACCGCGGCGAACAGCGTCACCTCGGCGTAGCGCCCCTGCAGCTCGAGGCCGATCAGCGGGAAGGCATTGGCCAGCACATACAGGATTGCCGCCGTCAGCGTGTAGGCCAGCGTGCGGTCCAGGCTGTCCGGCGGGTTGCGCGCCAGCTCGGCGCCACAGCGCACGCAGCAGACCGTCTCGCCGGGGGCGATGGGGATATCGTGCTGCAGCAGGTCGCACTCATGGCAGGCGACCAGCGGCGCGGGCGGGTTCGGTGAATCGGCGGGCATGGGCGGGTCACGGACAATGACGGTCCATTGTGCGGTGCACGGCCTGCCGGCGGCAAGATAGCCCCGCAGCCGGCAGAAGCGCGTCAGCGTCCCGGCGCGGCGGCAGCCCCGGTCGGTGGCTCCACCGTGGGCGTGGAACCAATCGGGGCCATCGGAGTGACGGGAGACGGCACGGCATCGCCCATCGGCCGCGGCGGTACCACCGCCAGCACGATGGGCGTGTTGTTGTCCCGCCGCCGCAGGATCACCCGATCGGCAAGCACCCGCTCGATGCGCAGATCATCGTGGTAGGCCTGACCTTCCGAAACCATTTCCGGCGGTTGGCCATTGTCGGAAAGCATGGCGATCCCTGCCGATGTGCCATGACCGACCATCACGCTCTGCACCGTCAGCCCCATGGCGGTGGGGACTGGCGACGGTAAATCCGCATCCAGGGGGATGCCTGATTCAGCCACATGAATCCAGCCCATGTCCTCGGCAATCCACAGGGCTGCCACCACCACAACCCCAATGCGCAGCAATATGCGCCGCGTGCCGGCGCCGTCCAGTCCGCCCATTTAGCCCCCTTTGCTCCGTGCCCCTCCGTCCCCGATCCCATGCGGACGAAGACGTGATTCACAAATAGTCTAACGCCGCCCCGACTCGGGCCCGGATTGCGATGGCCCGGCGACAAAACCCAGCACGTCTTCGACGAAACGCTCCCGTTCCCACAGATGGGGCGCATGATCGACCCCTTCGTAGATGTGCAGCAGCGCGTCCGGGATGCGCTGCTGCACGAAATGCGCAGTACCCGTGGAGTAGAAGTTGCTCGCTCCGCCGTAGACCAGCAGCGCCGGCACCGGGATGGCCTGCAGCACGTCCCGGTAGTCGGCGGCCGTCAGGCTGCGCCAGCACTCGATCAGCGGCCCGGGTTCGAGGGCCTGCAGACGCTGGCGGGCGGTCTGGATGCCACTACCGTTTTCGGCGTACTTGGCGCGAGCCCGCTCGTTGTGGCCGTCGGCCGCCAGGCGCAGCACTGCCTCAGCGAAGTCCTGTTGCAGCTCGCCGATGAAGGCCGCATTGCGGCCGGCGTCGAAATCCCCGTAGATGCCGCTCTTCCAGTCGTCGTCGGTGAGCAGGCGCGGCGACTGGTCGATGAAGACCAGCCGCGACAGGCGGCCGGCACCGAAATCGCGCAGGTATTGCCACAGGGTCAGCGCACCCATCGAGTGGCCGACCGCTACCACCTGGTCGAGGCGGTAGTGGTCGAGCAGGTTCTGCAGATCGCGGGCCATGCGCGCGACGGTCGGCACCGTATCGGTCCGCAGCCCATGCCCGCCATGGCCGCGGGCATCCCAGCGATACACGCGGAAGCGGGCCTCGAAGGCTTCGATGAAGGGATTCCAGTCCCGGTGGGAAGACGTCCAGCCGTGCAGCAGCACCAGCGGCGGGCCGTCGCCGGAGATTTTCAGGTGGAGCTTTTCGCCGTCGTCGGCAAGGAAGTGGTCCATGGGCCTGACCAAAATGGGTGGATACCTGAGTGTAACGGACAAATATGCCGAATGATCAGCCGTCCACCGGCTGGAGCGGGGTTTCCAGGCGACGCTGGTAGAAGCCGACGTCGAGCCAGCGCCCGAACTTGAAACCGACTTCCGGCAGCGTCCCCGCATGCGAGAAGCCGAGCCGCTCGTGCAGCGCGATGCTGCCGGCATTGGCCATGTCGATGACGCCCACCAGCAGGTGATAGTCCTGCGTCGTGGCCGCCTCCACCAGACGTTCCAGCAAGGCCCTCCCGAGCCCTTGGCCACGGTGATCCCGGTGCACATAGACGGAATGCTCGACGGTGTACTTGTAGGCCGGAAAGGCGCGGAACGGGCCGTAGCTGGCGAAGCCCAGCAGCGTGCCGGCCTTGTCCACCACGCCGATCACCGGGTAGTTGCCGGCCGCCTTGGCTGCGAACCAGGCCGTCATGCTGTCGCGGGTGCGCGGTTGGTAGTCGTAGAGGGCGGTGGAGGTGGCGATGGCCTCGTTGAAGATGGCCAGGATCGCGTCGCCGTGTTCGGCGAGGGTGCAGGCTATGAAGTTCATTGGTGGGACGGAGGGCCGGACACAAGGGGCATTGTGCCGCAATCCACCGCACGCTCAGCGGTTGAACCAGCGCAGCTGCGTGCCCCAGTCGTGCAGGTCCAGGCGGGTCACTTCGCCGCAGGCGAAGTCGAGGCCAAGCCAGTGTTCTGCCGGCAGCTTGAGCAGATGGCCGGCCAGCGCGCGTAGCGGGCCGCCATGGGCGACCACCACCGCGGCGGGTGGCGGCGCGGCCTGCAGCTCGGCGAGGAAATCGTGGACGCGGGCCGCCATCTGGCGCGGCGACTCGCCGCCCGGCGGCGCGAAATCCAGCGGTGCGTCGGCCCACGCGTCAAGGGCGGCACGGCCGATGTCGTCGTAGCTGCGTCCTTCCCACTCGCCGAAGTGGATCTCCTTCAGGCGCGGTTCGAGCCGCGGGGTACCGAGGGCTTCGGCCAGCAGGCGGGCGCGGGCCAGCGGGCTGGCGTACAGCGAAAATTCTGCCGGCAGCAGCGGACGCAGGCGCACCGCCACGTCGGCGGCGGACTCGGCCAGCCCCAGGTCGGTCTGGCCGTAGCAGATCCCCGGCGCCACGGCGGGCCGGGGATGGCGGATCAGGTAAAGCTCCATGCGGCGAGCACCCCCAGGTAGATGGCGACTTCGGCGAGCTGCTGGGTGGCGCCCAGGCAGTCGCCGGTATAGCCGCCGAGACGGCGGGCGAACTTGCGCGCGGCCGCCACTGCCACCAGCGCGGCGACAAGCAGCGCCGCCAAGGCTTCCAGAGGCGTCAGCAGCAAAAGCGGCACGATGCCGGCCAGCGTGGCGATGCCCAGCTCGGTGGCGCTCGGGCGGCGCGCCACCGGCGCCGACTTGGCGCTGTCGTCGCTGCGCGCGTAGTCGAGCACCGCCATCACGCTCACGGCGGCGAGGCGCGACAGGGGATGGGCCACCAGCAGTGCGGCGATCACCGGGTAGTCGTCATCGGCGCCCAGGTCGGCGAGGGCCAGGTACTTGGCGAGCAACAGCAACACCAGGCCGATGGCGCCGTAGCTGCCGATCCGTGAGTCCTTCATGATCGCCAGCACCTGGTCCTTGGTCCACCCGCCGCCGAGGCCGTCGCAGGTATCCGCCCAGCCGTCCTCGTGGAAGGCGCCAGTGGCGCGGACGGTCGCTGCCATCGCCAGCACCACCGCCAGGTCCACCGGCAGCAGCTGCGCCGCCAGCCAGTAGGCCGCCGCACCGATCAGGCCGATCAGCCAGCCGACCAGCGGCAGGTAGCGCGCCGCGCGGCCCAGCTTGTCCGGCGCGAAGTCCACCCAGCCCGGCACCGGCAGGCGGCTGAAGAACGCAATGGCGATTAAGATCAGCTCAAGCTGGGCGCGGATCATGACGATGCGGCGGACTGGCAGCCGGTGGGGCTCACGCGTCCTTGCCGCTGACGCCGGCGGATTCGAAGCTGGCCATCTGGTTGAGGAAATTGACCGCCGCCTGCACCAGCGGGAAGGCCAGCGCGGCGCCGGTGCCCTCGCCGAGGCGCAGGTCGAGCTGGACCAGCGGCGCCGCGCCCAGGTGGGCCAGCTGCACGGCATGGCCGGGCTCTTCAGAGCGGTGCGCGAACACGCAGTAGTCGATAATCTCCGGGGCAATCTCGTAGGCCACCAGCAGCGCGCTGGTGACGATGAAACCGTCGATCAGCAGCAACATGCCGGCTTCGGCCGCGCCGAGCATCGCGCCGGCCATCATCGCGATTTCCAGGCCACCGTATTCGGCGAGCGCTTCCAGCGGATCGCCACGATGCCCACCCCGCGCCACGGCCTTGGCCAGCAAGGCGCGCTTGCGCATCAGGCCGGCATCGTCGAGGCCGGTTCCGCGGCCGATCACCACGTCCAGTTCGGTGCCAGTCAGGCAGTGGGTCAGCAGGGACGCGGACGCGGTGTTGCCGATGCCCATCTCGCCGAAACCGATCACGTTGCAGCCATCCGCGGCCAAGCCACGAACCAGCTCGCGGCCGCGGGCCAATGCAGCGTCGCGCTGGGCGACGGTCAGCGCCGGTTCTTCCAGATAGTTGGCGGTGCCCGGTGCCACCTTGGCGTCGATCAGGCCGGGGCGGCTGCCGAAGTCGTGGGCCACGCCGGCATCCACCACGGTAAGACCCATGCCCATCTGGCGCGCGAAGACGTTGATCGCGGCGCCCCCGGCGAGGAAATTCTCGACCATCTGCCAGGTCACGTCCTGGGGATAGGCGGATACGCCAGCCTTGGCTGCGCCGTGGTCACCGGCGAACACCAGCATGTGCGGGCGACGCAGTTCGGGGCTGAGGGTCTGCTGGATCAGTCCGATCTGGCGGGCCAGCGGCTCGAGGCGGCCGAGCGCACCGAGGGGCTTGGTCTTGGTGTCGATGCGCTGCTGGAGCGCGGGGGCGAGAGACTGGTCGGGACGGACGATGGCGTAGGTCATGGGACGCATCTGCGGACGGTGTCGAGGCCGCGGATGCTAGGACGCCCAAATCATTTGTTCAAGCGCCAGCGCCCCTGGAGGGCCGCCCCGCGACATCCGCCGGGCGGCCGCAAAGCCTTAATTGGCGCGGCTTTGCCCGCCCAGCGAACGGACCTGCAGGACGACCCGGCGGCTGTTGCGCACCTCGCGCTCCCACGCGCGCTTTAGCACGAAACGCAGTTCGTAGTCGCCAGCGACTTCGCCTATTACCGAAAAAACCTGACTGCCGTCGCGCCGCTGCGCGACCGTCGCCTGGCTTTCCTCGAGGCATACGCGGACCGCGCCGTTGGCGCCATCCACGTACCAGGTAGCGCCGCTGCCCGGGTAGGACGGCAGCGCAATGCGGCAGATCTGCCCGACGTTGCTGGCAAGGCGTTGAGTGCTCATGGTGTGGATCCCTTTTGTTTTTTTGAGGGATCGATGGTGCCGTGCAGCAAGCAGCGGCCGCTATGTGGCGGGACATCGCCGAACTGTGACCTATTACCACCCGCCCTTCAGGTCCCCTTGAGGACCAGCGGCAGGCCCGCGGCGACGAAAATCACCCGCCCGCACAGGGCCGCCACGGCCTGATTGAGACGCCCGGCCTCGTCGCGGAACAGGCGGCCCAGCGGACTCTCCGGCACCAGGCCGAGACCCACCTCATTGGCGACGAAGATCACTTTCCCCGGCAACTGCGGAATCAGCTCGAGCAACGCCGCACGCTCGCGGGCGAAGGCCGGCAGCAGCTCGGCACCGGCGGCCGACGGCAGGTTCTCGGCCCCGTCGAGCAGGTTGGCCAGCCACAGGGTCAGGCAATCGACAACCACACAGCGCTCCGGCGCTGTCGTCGCCTGCAGTGCCGCCGCCAACGCGCGGGGCGCTTCGACGACATTCCAGCCGGCCGGCCGGTCGGCCTGGTGGCGTGCGATGCGCACACACATTTCCTCGTCCAGCGCCTCGGCGGTAACGATCACATGCACGGCCAGGCCGCTGGCGGCGGCAGCCTGCTCGGCATGGCGGCTCTTGCCGGAACGGGCACCGCCCAGGATCAATTCGGATGACATAAGAGGCTCCAGCGGATTGACGCTCACGTCAACCCAATTCGGGAAGTGACTGATTTTGGTGCTATTATCGCCGCCGTTGTCGCCACAGGGCCGAATCGGTCCGGCGATACGCGTGCTCCAGGTGCTCCAGCGGCCGTCCAGGTCAGGAGTTAAACGGGAAACAGGTGCGCGTGCTTCCAAGGAAGCCGCAAGGCCTGTGCTGCCCCCGCAACGGTAAGCAAGCGCAAGGCGCATCACATAGCCACTGGGCCCGTCGGGTCTGGGAAGGCGATGCGTCCTGTCCGGTCGGCATTGTGCCGCACCGGCTCGGCTTGCGAGCCCGGATACCGGCCTCGATCACACAACAGCGGAAGTGCCACGGGGTGGTGGCAACGCGCGCGGCCGTGATCCTGTCCGGCCTTCTGCGGTACCTCCCCTGCGCTTCCACACGCAATCCACCCGAGTCGGCGGGGACGCCACCGGGTCCGGGAGAACCTGACAGATGATCATCCGACTTTCCACAGCTGCCCTGGCGGTCGCCTCCGCCTTCCCCGCCATCGCTCTGGCTGCCCCCGCCGAACAACCCACGGTTGTCGTTACCGCGACCCGTCAGGCCCAGCGTGCCGACGAGTCCCTCGCCGACGTGACCGTCATCGAGCGCGAGCAGATCGAACGCGCCGGCTCGACCTTCTCGCTGCCGGAACTGCTGGCCCGCCAGCCCGGCATCCAGATGGCTTCCAGCGGCGGCCCCGGCAAGGCCACCGACATCTTCATTCGCGGCGCCAGCCCGCGCCAGACCCTGCTGGTCGTGGACGGCATGCGCCTCGGCTCCGCCACTCTCGGCTCGCCGAGCTGGCAGGACATCCCGCTGTCGCAGATCGAACGCATCGAAATCGTCCGCGGCCCGGCTTCCGCACTGTACGGCGCCGACGCGATCGGCGGCGTGATCCAGATCTTCACGCGCAAGGGCGAAGGCGCGCCGAAGGTGGACGCCTTCGTCGGCGTCGGCAGCTACGGCACCCGCGAAACCTCTGCCGGCGTGTCCGGCGGCACCGACAAGCTGTCCTACTCGGTGCGCGGTGGCTACGCCGAGAGCGACGGCTACAGCGCCATCTACAGCAAGACCAAGCAGCCCTACTACTACAACCCGGACAAG
The DNA here is from genome assembly GCF_056724025.1 of Zoogloea sp. JDB1. NCBI lineage: Bacteria > Pseudomonadati > Pseudomonadota > Betaproteobacteria > Rhodocyclales > Zoogloeaceae > Zoogloea > Zoogloea sp. JDB1. Next base: position 944,538 of record NZ_CM161496.1, on the reverse strand, counting down.
GATCCGTACCGCAACAGCAACCTGTCGGCCAAGCTGAGCTACCGCGTGGCAGATGGCCATGAAGTCGGCGGCTCAATCCTCTACGCCACCAGCCGTAACCACTATGACTCGGGCCTCGGCTTCGACAACTTCAACGACGACGTGCAGAACGTCTGGAACCTGTACAGCCGCAACCGCCTCAGCGACGTCTGGACCAGCACCGTTCGCTTCGGCCAGTCCGTCGACGATTCGAAGGACTTCGCGTCCTACGCCCCCAGTGGCGCGTCGATCAAGACCACCCAGCAGCAATTCATGTGGCAGAACGACATCCGCCTGCCGATCGGTACCCTGCTCGCCGCCTACGAGAACCTGCACCAGAAGGCCGTCAACCAGGACACCTTCGACGTCGGCCGCTCGATCAACTCGGCCCTGCTCGGGTGGACCGCCGGCTTCGGCCCGCACAAGGTCCAGCTCAACGCCCGCCACGACGACAACAGCCAGTTCGGCGGCAAGACCACCGGCTACGCCGGCTACGGCTACCAGATCCTGCCGACGCTGCGTGTGCAGGGCAGCATCGGCAACGCCTTCCGTGCGCCGACCTTCAACGAGCTGTACTACCCCGGCTACGGCAACGTGAATCTGAAGCCGGAAAGCGCCTACAACAAGGAAGTCGGCCTGCTGTGGGAACAGCACGGGCAGAGCGTCAGCGCCACCTACTTCCGCAATCGCATCACCAACCTGATCATCAACGACCAGAACTTCATCCCGCAGAACGTCGGCAGCGCCCGCCTCGAAGGCATCAGCCTGGGCTACGGCGGCCAGCTCGCCGGCTTCGACATCGTCGCCAACATCGACTTCCTCGATCCGAAGGACCTCGACACCGGCAAACGCCTGCAGCGCCGCGCCAACAAGACCGGCAACCTAGCGATCAGCCGCAGCTTCGCGGCCCTCACCGTGGGCGCCGAATGGCAAGGCTCCGGCGGCCGCTACGACCGCACCAGCGAGGTCAACCCGATGGGCGGCTACGGGCTGGTGAACGCCTTCGCCAAGTACGCGCTGAGCAAGGAGCTGGGCCTCGAGGCACGGGCCAACAACATCCTCGACAAGCAGTACGAAACCGCCTGGGGCTTCAAGACGGCCGGCGCCAACGTCTTCTTCGGCGTACGCTACGCACCGAAATAAGCCCCATGCACGGAGGGACCATGGCCGACGGGCACGCCGCCGCCCGACATCAACCGGTGAGCATGCGCAACATGCGCATGCGCGCCCGGCTGGTCATCGCCGGCCTGATGGCGACGGCGCTGGCGGCCTTCGCCTGGTCCCTGTCGGCCGGCGCCATGCCGGTGTCCGGGCACGATCTGCTGGCAGCGCTGGGCAGCGGTGAAGGCAGCATGGAGGCGGACATCGTCCGCCAACTGCGCCTGCCCCGTGCCATCGCCGCCTTCGCCTGCGGCGGCCTGCTGGCGCTGGCCGGTGCGCTGATGCAGGTGCTGCTGCGCAACCCGTTGGCCGACCCCTACGTGCTGGGCATTTCCGGTGGGGCGGCGGTTGGCGCCCTGGGCACGATCCTGGCCGGAGCGACGGCCGGATGGATCGACACCGGCGCCTTCATCGGCGCCCTCGGCGCCACGCTGCTGGTCTTCGGCCTCGCCCACGGCGACGGTTCGTGGACGCAGACCCGCCTGCTGCTCACCGGAGTCATCGTCGCTTCCGGCTGCGGCGCGGCAGTGGCGCTGATGCTGAGCCTGGCCCCCGAAGGCCGGGTCAAGGGCATGCTGTTCTGGTTGATGGGCGATGCCAGCAGCGCCAGCCGGCCATGGCCGGCACTGGCCCTGCTGGTCCTCGGCCTGCTGGCCGCCCTGCCCTTCGCCCGCGAACTCAACCTGCTGGCCCGCGGCGAGATCACCGCCCGCGCCCTCGGCGTGCGCGTCGGCCGCCTGCGCATGCTGGTCTACGGTCTCGGCGCACTGCTCACCGCAGTGGCGGTGACCACCGTCGGCTCGGTGGGCTTCGTCGGCCTGATCGTGCCGCATCTGGTTCGCCTGGCCATCGGCAACGACCAGCGTCTGCTGCTTCCCGCTGCCACGCTGGCCGGCGGCGTGCTGCTGTGTGCTGCCGACACCGCCGCGCGCACGGTGGTCGCACCGATCCAGCTGCCTGTCGGCGTGCTGACCGCGCTGATCGGCGTGCCGGTCTTCCTGTTCCTGCTGGCAAGGCATCCACGATGAAGATGGATGTGCGCCCGCCAGTCCTCGCCACCGACCGCCTCACCGTTCAGGTGGGCCACCGCGACGTGGTAAAGGATCTGGATTTCACTCTGCAGCCCGGCGACACCCTGGTGATCCTCGGCCGCAACGGCGCCGGCAAGACCACCCTGCTGCACACCCTGGCTGGCCTGCGCGCGGCCGCCGCCGGCACCGTGCTGCTGTCCGGCCAGCCCTACGCCGCCTGGCCGCGCGGCCACGAAGCCTGCCTGCGCGGCCTGCTGGCCCAGAGCCAGCCGGATTTCTTCAGCGCGACGGTGCTCGAAACCGCCCTCGTCGGCCGCCACCCCTACCTCGGCCGGTGGGACTGGGAAGGGCCAGAAGACGAAGCGATCGCGCTCACCGCACTGGCCAGCATGGGCCTTGACAGCTTTGCCGAACGCCAGGTGCCCACGCTGTCCGGCGGTGAGCGCCAGCGCCTCGCCATCGCCACCCTGCTGGTCCAGCGGCCGCGCCTGTATCTGCTCGACGAACCGCTGGCCCACCTGGACCTGCACCATGAAGTCGCGGTGCTAGACCACTTCCGCGAGCTGGCCAGCGCCGGCGCCGGCGTGGCGATGGTCCTCCACGACATCAATCTGACCGCCCGTTACGCCAGCCACGTGCTGCTGCTCGACGGCGCAGGCGGCCATATCTTCGGCACGGCCGCCGAAGTGCTCACCGCCGAGCGCCTGTCGGCGGCCTTCGGCCATCCGCTGCGGGCCGTCGCCGACGGTACGGCAACGCTGTTCGTCCCAGCCTGAAAGCCGCTGGACACAGTCCAGACCTTTACTGTGCCTGTTGTAGCTGTTGGGCGAACTCAGTCGCTCCACAGGAAATCCACAGGTAACTCACAAGAAAACCACAAGACCCCAACGAGCCCACAAACACCTCCATGACCGACCACCACACTTCCTCCGATCCCGACCGCGATGCCCGTCACAAGACCCGCATGGAACGCAAGAAGGCCGTCGTCGACGCCGCCATCGCCGCCGCCACCGACCAGCGTGGCGTGCTGCTGGTGAACACCGGTAACGGCAAAGGCAAGTCCAGCGCCGCCTTCGGCGTGCTGGCGCGGGCCCTCGGCCACGGCCTCAAGGCCGGCGTAGTGCAATTCGTTAAGGGCCGCTCCGACACCGGCGAGGAAGCCTTCTTCCGCCGCCAGCCGGAAGTCAGCTGGCACGTGATGGGCGACGGCTTCACCTGGGACACCCAGGACCGCAGCGCCGACATCGCCAGTGCCAAGGCCGGCTGGGAACAGGCGCGGGCCTTCCTGCGCGACCCGGAGATCGGCCTGGTGGTACTCGATGAGCTCAACATCGTCCTCAAGTACACCTACCTCGATGTGAACGAGGTGATCGCCGACCTGCAGGCCCGCCCGCCGATGCAGCACGTCATCGTTACCGGCCGCGGTGCGCCGGAAGCGTTGATCGAAGCGGCCGACACGGTTACCGACATGGGCGTCGTCAAGCACGCCTTCAAGGCCGGCATCGCAGCCCAGGCCGGCCTGGAGTTCTGAGCAGGCGGCTGCGGTAAACCCCGGTTCTGCCGGGCGGTCCGGGCACGGTAAAGTTGATCCCTTCTTTCCGTTTGCTGCCCCGACCGCCATGCACCGCATCGTCTACCTGGAATCCGGCGCGCTGATCGCCGACATCCGTCGCCCCGCCTTCGCCCACGAGTGGACCGAATACGAGGCCACCGCCCAGCATGAGGTGGCGGAACGCCTGGCCGGCGCCACCATCGCGATCGTCAACAAGCGCCAGCTTACCGCCGAGATCATCGCCGGCCTGCCCGACCTGCAGATGGTGGCGATTGCCGCCACCGGCTACAACAACGTGGACCTGGAAGCCTGCCGGGCCCGCGGCATCGCCGTCGCCAATGTGCGCGGCTATGCCCGCGAGACGGTACCCGAGCACGTGCTGGCGTTGATGCTGGCCCTGTCCCGCCAGCTGGCGCCCTACCACCAGTCGGTGGCCGCCGGGCGCTGGCAGAAGAGCGAGCAGTTCTGCTATTTCGACTATCCGATCCGCGACCTGTCCGGACAGACCCTCGGCCTCCTCGGCAGCGGCACCCTCGGCCAGGGCGTCGCACGCCTCGCCGAGGCTTTCGGCATGAAGGTGATCCGCGGCGAGCACAAGGGCGCGGCGGCCGTGCGCGACGGCTACGTGGCCTTCGAACAGCTGATCCGAGACGCCGACGTGATCAGCCTGCACTGCCCGCTCAACGATGCCACGCGCCACCTGATCGGCGCCGCCGAACTGGCCGCGATGAAACCCACCGCGCTGCTGATCAACACCGCCCGTGGCGGCCTGGTGGATGAGGCCGCGCTGGCCGACACGCTGCGCGCCCGCCGCATCGGCGGCGCCGGCTTCGACGTGCTGACCGAGGAGCCGCCTACCGACAACCCGCTGCTGGCCGCGGACGTGCTCGCCGCCGGCAACTTCATCCTGACACCCCACGTGGCGTGGTCGAGCCGCGAGGCCATGCAGACCCTGGCTGACCAGCTGACCGACAACATCGAGGCCTTCGCTGCTGGCGAGGCACGCAACCGGCTGGTCTGAGGCTTCAGCGCCGGGCTCCGAGACCTGCCACCACCGCGAGCGGCACCCTCCCGTGGGGCCGGATTCATCCGTCCCCACAGAGCCGGACGGCGCTGCGGCTCAGACCACCTTCTTCGGCCGCCCGCGCTTCTTCGGTTCCGCGTCGCCCTTCGCCTCCGGCAACGGCGCCAGCAACGCGCGGATATCGTCCTCGCCGAACTTGACGCTGCCCTCGTGATCCTCCGCGAGGATACCGGCGGCCAGTTCGGCCTTCTTCTCCTGCAGGCCGAGGATTTTCTCCTCGATGGAGCCTGCCACCACCAGCTTGTAGACGAACACCGACTTGGTCTGGCCAAGGCGGTGGGCGCGGTCGGTGGCCTGGTTTTCCACCGCCGGGTTCCACCACGGATCGTAGTGGATCACCGTGTCGGCAGCGGTCAGGTTGAGGCCGACGCCGCCGGCTTTCAGACTGATCAGGAAGACCGGCACGTCGCCGTCCTGGAACTGGCGGACCGGAGTTTCCCGGTCCACGGTGTCGCCGGTCAGTTGCACGTGGCGGATGCGCCGCCCGTCCAGCTCCGCGGCAATCAGCGCCAGCATGCCGGTGAACTGGGAGAACAGCAGCACCTTGCGGCCCTCGTCCACCAACTCCGGCAGCATGTCCATCAACATATCCAGCTTGGCCCGTTCCTTCACCTTGGCGGCGGCATCGGTCTTCAGCAGGCGCGGGTCGCAGCACACCTGGCGCAGCTTGAGCAGCGCGTCGAGGATGACGATCTGGCTGCGCGCGAAGCCGCGGGCGGCGATCTCGTCACGCACGCGCTGGTCCATGGTCGCGCGTACCGTTTCGTAGAGGTCGCGCTGGCGGCCATCGAGCTCGACGCTGCGCACCACGATGGTCTTCGGCGGCAGCTCCTTGGCCACCTCTTCCTTGCGGCGGCGCAGGATGAACGGGGCGATGCGCTTCGCCAGCAGATCACGGCGCACCGTATCGCCGAACTTCTCGACCGGCGTGCGCCAGCGGGCGGTGAAGTCCTTCACGTCGCCGAGGAAGCCCGGCAGCAGGAAGTCGAACTGGCTCCACAGCTCGCCGAGGTGGTTTTCCAGCGGCGTGCCGGTCAGGCACAGACGGTGTTCGGCGCGCAGCGTACGCACCACCTGGGCCGCCTGGCTGGCGGCGTTCTTGACTGTCTGGGCTTCGTCGAGGATCAGCGAGTGGTATTCGTGGGCGGCCAGCTGTTCCCGGTCGCGCCACAGCAGCGGATAGGTGGTCAGGCACACGTCCGCGTCGGGGATCTTTTCGAAGGCCTCGGCACGACCGCTGCCGCGCAGGCTCAGCACCTTGAGGTCCGGCGCGTAGCGCTCCGCCTCCCGCTGCCAGTTGAAGACCAGGGAGGTCGGCAGCACCACCAGCGCCGGCTTGGCGAGGCGCCGGCCGCGCTTCTCGACGAGCAGATGGGCCAGGGTCTGGGCAGTCTTGCCGAGGCCCATGTCATCGGCCAGGATGCCGCCGAGGCCGTGGCGGCGCAGATGCTGCAGCCAGGACAGGCCTTCCAGCTGATAGGGGCGCAACTCGAGGGCGAAACCCTTGGGCGCCGCCACCGGCTTGATGGCGCCGACGCCGCGGATGCGCTCGATCCAGCGCTCCAGGCTCTCCAGCCCCCGGGCCCGCCAGCCGTCGCCGAGCACATCGGCCAGGCGCGGCGCATCGAAGCGCGACACGCGGATGCTGCCGGACGGGTTGTCGAAGAGGTCCACCAGCGTGCGGGCGATCGGCTTGACCCGCGCGGCGGCCAGCGCCACCCGGTCGCCGTCGTCGAGCTGGACGATCACCTGGCTGTTGTCGGGGATGCGTTCGATCAGCTTGGGGTCGAGCCAGCGCGCATCCTGCTTGAAAACCGCGTGCAGCAGCGGCGCCAGGTTCACCCGGCGGCCTTCCACCTCGACGCCGAGGGACACGTCGAACCAGCCGTCGTCGCTCTCCTCGATCTCCACGTGCCAGTCGCTGGCGACCAGCAGGCGGTGGCGGAAATCCCGCGGGCACTCGATGTGCCAGCCCACCTGGCGCAGCACCGGCGCGACGAGGGAAAAGAAGTGGCTCCAGTGGAGTTCGCTCTCTAGCCCGTACAGACCTTCGGTCGGGATGCCCTGGCTGATCAGCCAGCCGCGCTTGAGGGGCAGGAAACCAGCCGCCAGGAAGGCCTGCCAGGCAGCCTGCTCAGCTGCAGGATCCCGCTTCACGCGCACCGCGCGGCCGTCCTGCAGGGTTGCCACATCGTGGGTGGAGCCAGGCTCCAGGCGGGCTTCGCCATAGGCGAAAGCGGGGCTCGCCACGTCGTATTCATTGCCACTGAAATCCGCTTCGTAGCCGCGATGGCGGCGCCAGCTCCAGCAGTAGATGCTGGTCAGCGTCAGCACCGGACGGCACGGAGCATCCACCACCGGCAGCTCGACACCCTTGCTCCCCTGCGGCGAGGGCAGGGCCGGTGCAAGCTCGGCCAGCGCGCTGGCCACCACCGGCAGCTCCACCGCCGACAGGGCCGGCAGGCCCAGCAGTTCAGCGATCACCGGAGCGTCGTCTACCTGGATACGGCCCGCCTCGCCGCGGCTGCTATCGATGTAGGCCAGCGGTTCGGTGCGCAACACCAGCGTAGCGGCTGGCTCGGCGGCCACCCGGGCTTTGATGCCGTTTTCGCTGGGCACCCATTCCAGCACAGCTGGCCGCAAGGCGCCGTTCCGCAGCGGCTGAGCATGGCTGCGACCATCCATTTCCAGGTAAGCCCGCCCGGTCGCCACCGCCGCTTCCAACACGGCCAAGCCCGGCGCACCTTCGAGCAGCGGCCAACCGTAGCCGCCACCAAGCCGGTTGGCCTCACGCAGCAAGCGGAAGATGTGCAGATCTTCATCGCGCACGAAGGCCGGCGGGCGCAGCAGGGCCTGTTCGTAGTTGGTCCACTCGCTGGCCGAGCCGGTCAGCTCGCCATCGGCCCCGGTGCGTGCCTTGACCAGGCTGAACTCCAGGCTGTCGCTGCCCAGCTGGCGGATGATGCGGCACAGGTAAAAAATGCTGTCCCGCGGCGTGGAGGCCTTGCGCACCTTCGCGGCCTTGTCCACCCGCTCGCGCAGCGTACGCACCCAGGCCAGCACTTCGGCGCGGGGCTTGTCCACCAGCTTGCCGGGTCGGCGCGCGGCGAGGATCAGCGCGGCGGCGTGCTTGCAGCGGCTACCCACCGGGCAGGTGCAGCGGGTGTTCAGCTCGATGGAGCTTTCGCCGAAGAACTCGCGCCGCTCGATGCGCACGCTGACCCGGTAGGGCACAGGCTCGGTGCCCTGCACCAGGGCCTGTAGCTGGTTGCCGGCCGCCTCGATGTTGCGGACGCGACCGATGTAACCCCGGGCACGGGTCAACGCATTGGCGGTGAATAATTCACTGAGGAGGGTGTCGTCGAGCTGGGAGAGAAGACGGGCGAGATCCATGCCGGCAGTTTCTGGCGGGCGAAAGGCGGAATTCTAGGCGCACTCGCCGCCTCCGCGAAACCTCAGCCGCGGGCATCGCGGCCGGTATCGAGGGAAAAGCCCGCCGCATCGAGCAGCGCCGGCAACACTTCGGCGGCGCGCAGGCACAGGCGGAAATCCACCCTTTCGCTGAGCGGGGTATGGCCCGGGTTGATCTCGATGGTCGGAATGCCGCTCTCGATCGCCCACATCACCGGCCCCGCAATGTACGGAAAGGCACTACCGGTGCCGACCGAGACGACCAACTCCGGCCCGGCGGCGAGCACGCTCTCGAAGCGGTGCACGGCCTGGTCGGGCAAGGCTTCGCCGAACAGCACGACATCGGGGCGCAGGATACCGCCGCAATAGGGGCATTCGGGCGGGATCGTCAGACCGGCGTAGTTGTCCACATGGCGACCGCGCCCGCAATCGACGCAGCGCAGGCGACGCAGCGTGCCGTGCATTTCGATGACGTCACGGGAACCGGCCTCCAGGTGGAAACCGTCCACGTTCTGGGTCAGCACCGTCACGCCATCGCGCAGCGCCTCCAGGCGGGCGATGGCGTAATGGCCGGCATTGGGATGGGCGCCACGGCAGCTGGCCTCGATCTGCGACAGGAAGCGCCAGGTGATGTCGGGCCGCCGGGCGAACATTTCACCGGACAGAGCCTGCTCGATCGGCAGGCCGATATCGGTGTGGGTGTCTTCGTAGAGGCCACCAACGCCGCGATAAGTCGGCAGGCCGGAATCGGCCGACAAACCGGCGCCGGTAATGAACAGAATGCGCTCTGCGGTAGCAAAAAGGCGACCTGCGGCCTCGATTTGGGCAACGTAGTCGGCTAGGGTATGGTTTGTCATGCTGAATCCCTGACGCTTGACGACGGGAACAGCCCGCCGGCCGCCATGTTGCGGCGCGTGCCGCCGAAAGGCAAATGCCATTTAGCATAAGGCCCCGAATGATCGGCGAATCGGGGGCCATCGAGGAGGACCGGAACGACCATGTGCCAGCTACTGGGAATGAACTGCAACACGCCCACCGACATCTGCTTCTCCTTCGCCGGTTTCCAGGCCCGCGGTGGGCTGACCGATGTGCACGGCGACGGCTGGGGCATCGCCTTCTTCGAGGGCCGTGGCGTGCGCGTCTTCCTCGATCCCAAGGCCAGCAGCAAGTCACCAGTGGCCGAGCTGGTACGCAACTACCCGATCCATTCCCTCAACGTCATCGCCCACATCCGCAAGGCCACCCAGGGCGTGGTGACGCTGGAGAACACCCACCCGTTCCAGCGTGAGCTGTGGGGACGTTACTGGGTGTTCGCCCACAACGGCAACCTCAACAGCTTCGATCCCGAACTGCACGGCTATTTCCAGCCGGTCGGGCAGACCGATTCGGAACGCGCTTTCTGCTACCTGATGGAAGCGCTGCGCCGCCAGTTTCCGGAAGGGGAGCCCTCACGGGAAGCACTGTTCGCGGTGGTGCGCCGCGTGGCCGCCGAAGTAGGCCGCCACGGGGAATTCAACTTCTTGCTTTCCAACGGCACTTGCCTGTTCGCCCACTGCGCCTCGCGCCTCACCTACATCGTGCGCAAGGCCCCGTTCGACCAGGCTCACCTGAAGGACCAGGACATCACCGTGGATTTCCGCGAACTGACCTCGCCCGGCGACCGGGTCGCGGTGGTCGCCACCACGCCGCTCACCGACAATGAAAAATGGATGCCGATCGAGCCGGGCAACCTGTTGCTGTTCGTCGATGGCGCACCGGTGGACGCGGGTCCTGCAAACACATTTGCCTTCATCCGGCAGGAGCCTGCAGCGCACTGAAGATTAGTGTCAAAATGAGCGTACATTGCATTTGCATGCGGAAGACGGGCCGCACCCAACCGCAGAGCGGCAATCCGACAGGATCACCATCGTTCATCACAACCTGACCGCAGTTCATCATCGCCATGCCGACAAGTTCACCGAAAGACTGCCCCCTGTGCTTCCCAGTTCCGGAAATCGTGCTCTGGCAGGACGCCAGCTGCCGGGTCATCCGGGTGAACGACCGGGACTATCCCGGCTACTGCCGACTGATCTGGAATGAACATGTCGCCGAGATGAGCGATCTGTCTCCCGCCGATCAGCGCCATTGCTTCAACATCCTGATGGCGGTCGAGGTGGCCCTGCGCGAGTGCTTCCAGCCGGCCAAGATCAATCTGGCAAGTTTCGGCAACGTGGTGCCCCACCTTCATTGGCACCTGATCCCGCGGGAACTCAATGACCGGCACTTCCCCGAACCGATCTGGGGCCAGGCGCAGCACAGCAGTTGCTGCACGGTACGCAGTGTGGACGATGCACGGCTGGCCCTGGCTATCCGCAACGCGATTGCCGAACAACTTTCCGGCTGAAGCAGGGAGCCCAGCCATGGCCGATAGCCAGCAGACGACCTACACAGACCTGCGCAGCGTCGAGCAATACCGCAAGCTGCTCAGAAATCTACACACGCTCAACGCCAGCGAGAGCCATGCCACCCTGGTACGCATGCTTGAAGGCTTGCTGGCCAGTCCGCTGGGACCGGAGGAACAACTCGAGGTCCTCGAAGCATCGCGTCAGACGATCACTTTCGTCCAGCACGAGATGTCGTCCCGCTACGCCGCCCACCCGCTACCTCCCGATAGTGCCGAGGACGCCACGCTGCGCCAAGTGGTCCGCCTGTGGAGCGCATTGAGCACCGCCTATGCCCGCCTGGCCGAAAGCCATGTCAGCAGCTCGGAAGAATTCCGGGCCCAGTTGCCCCTTCTTGTCCAGCGCCGCATCCAGTATCTGGGGCAGATCATCATCGAACATTTCCGGGCCCACCGCTCCGAACCACCGGGGGCATGGAAGGCGGTCCATGATGCCTATCTCGAAGCAGACCGGGCGGGTGCGACGCACAGTCGGGTCATCGACCCCCTCAACAGCACCTGGAAAGCCCAGAGCCCGGATGAAGCCTATATCACGCTGTTGCTGATCGATCTGACCAATCCTTACGGACGCAATCAGCGCGAACTCAACTGGATCTGCCGCTGGGCCCAGCGCTTTGCACCATATTGCGTCCTCCAGACCACCTGGGAACAGGACGATGTCCGCGCCTACGGCCTGGATCCTAACGAGGATCACGGACTGCGCCCGGTCGCCCTGATCGGCTCACGGCCAGGCATGCGCCGTTTCGACGGCCATCGCCTTGCCGCCCAGATCAAGGCCATGCTGACGGAATTCAAGCAGGGCACCAGCCCGGCATCCCTCGGCCTCGGCGACGATTGCTCCCAGCCGGCATGCGCCCGGTTACTGGTTTCCCTCTATCGTCCGTGGGGCATGTCGGCCGCCGGGCGGCGCTTTCCCCGTCGCAACAAGAGAGGGGAAAACAAGATCTGCACCGATTGGGACGGCATCGGACTGCTCGTATCGGGACGGCACTTCGAGCCCCCCAATCACCGTCAGCTGATGGGAAGCCGCTACGACATCAATGTGATCACCTTCGGCACACGGGCGGAAGAGAGCGTAACCCCGCCGCTGCTCGATGCCGAAACCGAGGCCATACGGCGCGGTTCGAACATCGACGCCTGGGAAACGGTCGATCACTCGGTATCGGGCTTTCGGCTGCGGCGCAAACATCCGGTGCAGCGCATCGAGCATCACCAGCTGGTCGGCATCAAGCCCAGCGACGGCACCCATTACCTGCTGGGCCAGGTCAGCTGGCTGATGTACGAACCGGATAGCACACTATTGACCGGTATTCACCTGCTGGCGGGCCTGCCGAGCAGCTGCGCGGTTCGCGGCACCGGCATCAACGTGAGTCCCAGCGACCCCTATGCACAGGCCTTCCTGTTGCCGGAGATCCCCGCCATGCGGGCACCGGCAACGATCGTGCTGCCGGGTAGCTGGTTCCAGGCCGAACGGGTACTCGAGGTGCACACCGGCTCGGCCAGGCAGATCCGCCTGACGAACTTGGTTGCTCGAGGCACCAATTTCGACCAGGCCACCTACGAATACGTGCAGAACTGAACTGTCCGGGCGTCAGGCCACCAGGCGCCGGACCGGGAAGCAGGCGGTGAAGCGACTGCCGCGGCCCGGTTCACTGTCGATCAGCAGATCACCCTGATGGCGACTCAACACGTGCTTGACGATGGCCAAGCCCAGCCCGGTACCGCCGGTTTCCCGTGAACGCCCCCGGTCTACCCGGTAGAAACGCTCCGTGAGGCGGGGAATGTGCTCAGGAGCGATCCCGATGCCATCGTCTTCCACCATGTATTCGACGACCGCGCCGCGCTGTCGCCAGGTGAGACGGATGTGGCCGCCAGCCGGCGTGTAGCGCACCGCATTGATGGCGAGATTCATCAGGGCGCTGTAAAGCTCCTTACTATTGCCCAGCAGACGGGCATGGGTCGAGCAATCCAGGCTTATCGTGTGGCGGCCACCGGACACCACTTGTGCCTCCTGCTGGATCTCCTTGAGCAGGGTCGCCACGTCCACCGGCTCTTCGTGAAGGATGGGCGCACCGGTTTCCAGTGCCGACAGCGTCAGCAGATCCTGGATCAGGCGCTGCATGCGGCCGGCCTGCTCGGCCGCCAGACCGAGGTAGTGACGAATATCGTCCTTTTCCAGGTCATCGAGGCCATCGACGACGGTCTCTAGAAAGCCGCTCACGACGGTCAGCGGCGTGCGCATTTCATGGGACACATTGGCCACGAAATCACGACGCATCGCCTCCAGGCGTTCACCCTGAGTGATGTCCTCCGACATCAGCAAGCGCATGTCGTCGCTGAAGGGCACCACGTGAACCATCAGGGTCCGTCCAATGGGACGACCAGCGGTGACGACCAGCGGCTCTTCGTAATGCCCTTCCTGCAAATAACGCACGAAATCCGGCTGACGAACGATATTGGTCACCGGTGCCCCCTGGTCGCGTGCCCTATCCAGGCCGAAATGCTGCTCGCCCAGGCGGTTGACCCATTCGATGGTGTTACTCGTCGACAGGAACAGCAGACCGTTGGGCATCGCCTGGCTGGCCTCGCGGAAACGTTCCAGCGCCGCGGACAGGCGCTCTTTCTGGCGGCTGGCAGTACGCGCCCGCCGATTTACATCGGCAAACACGTAATCCCACAGGCCGAAGGCCCGCGGCAGCGGGACCGCCTCGTCCACCGGTGTGCGCAGCCAGCGGACCAATTTGAAGAGATTGTTGATGTGATACAGCCCGACCAGCAGCAGCGCTACCGAGAAGGTGGCGAGTGCCGGAACCAGGCCGAAGAAAACGCCAACCGCGATCGCGAGCAGCGCGATGACCGTCAGAACCGTGAAAACCGCGACACGGACATAGCTGATCGGCCGGATTTCCGTAACTTCTTCCAGAGGCGCTCCCACAGATCAGCGCACCGCCGCCGGCGTCTCCTGCTGGGTCGAGAAGCGGTAGCCGCTGCCGCGCACCGTCTGCACCAAGCCATCGTGGCCGGTGGGTTCGAGCGCACAGCGCAGGCGGCGGATGTGCACATCGACAGTGCGCTCCTCGACGAAGACGTGGTCGCCCCACACTTGGTCGAGCAACTGGGCACGGGAATGGACGCGTTCCGGGTGAGTCATCAGGAAATGCAGCAGACGGAATTCAGTCGGGCCAAGGGTAATCGGGTTGCTGCCCGCTGCCAAGCGATGGGTGGCGGGATCGAGGCGCAGGCCGCCCAGTTCGACCGGATCCTCGGTGGTTTCCGGAGCCCGGCGGCGCAGCACCGCCTTGATGCGGGCCACCAGTTCTCGCGGCGAAAAGGGCTTGGTGATGTAGTCGTCGGCACCGGATTCGAGGCCAAGCACCTTGTCCTGCTCCTCGCCGCGGGCCGTCAGCATGATCAGTGGAATACCGCGGGTACGCTCCTCGCCGCGCAGACGGCGAGCAAATTCAACCCCCGACATGCCGGGCAGCATCCAGTCGAGCAGGATCAGGTCGGGCAGTGCATCACGAACGATGCGCTGGGCGGTTTCCGCGTCCGACGCTCGCACCACATGGTGCCCGGCGCGCATCAAATTGGCAGCGATCAGTTCCTGGATGGCGGGTTCGTCTTCGACGAGCAGGATGGTGGCAGGCATGGATACCTCGGTGGAATCTCTGGACGCAGGCAGTGTATTTCAGCAACTTGAACTTTTCATGACATGTCACACCCGTCGATAGCCGTGCAATGACCGCCTTCAAGGGGAGCCAGGCCCACCTTCGAGTATCATTCGCACATTGCCCATAGAACTGACGGAGCCCCCCATGGCAGGCCTGCACAAGGACGTCCCCATCCCCACCGAGATCAAGCTGCACCAAGTCTCACGCCGGATGGAAATTGCCTTCGATGACGGCAAGCGTTTCGAGTTCACTTATGAGTTCCTGCGCGTCTTTTCCCCTTCTGCCGAGGTGCGCGGCCATGGCGTCGGCCAGGAAGTCCTGCAACTGGGCAAGCGCGACGTGGACATCACGCGCATCGAACCCGTCGGCAACTACGCGATCCGCCCGGTTTTCTCCGACAGCCACGATAGCGGGCTGTATTCCTGGGACTACCTGTACGACCTCGGCGAAAGGCACGACGAACTGTGGGAGTCCTACCTGCTCCGCCTCGCCACCGAGGGCGGCAGCCGGGATCCCGCCGATCTGCCGCCGCCGGCCCCGAAAACCGGCGGCTGCGGCCATCACCACTGAATCCCGATCGCTGGCAGCTTGCCGGTGATCCCATGCTTCGCTCCCATTTCCAGATCATGAACGACAAGACCACCCACTTCGGCTTCCAGAAAGTGGCCGAATCCGAAAAGGCCAGCAAGGTCCGCGGCGTTTTCTCCTCCGTCGCCAGCAGCTACGACGTGATGAACGACCTGATGTCCTTCGGCCTGCACCGCCTGTGGAAAACCTTCACCGTGCAAATCGCCGGTGTCCGCAAGGGCGACCGGGTGCTCGACGTAGCAGGCGGCACTGCCGACCTGTCCCTGGCCTTCGCCAAGAAGGTCGGACCGACCGGACAGGTGTGGCTCACCGACATCAACCACGCCATGCTGTCCCGCGGCCGCGACCGCGTCGTGGATAGCGGCTTCCTGCTTCCGGTCGCCCAGTGCGATGCGGAGAAGCTGCCCTTCCCCGACGATCACTTCGACGTAGTGACGGTGGCCTTCGGCCTGCGCAACATGACCCACAAGGATCAGGCCATTGCAGAGATGCGCCGCGTGCTGAAGCCCGGTGGCCGTCTGCTCGTGCTGGAGTTCTCCAAGGTCTGGAAACCCCTCGCACCCGCTTACGACTTCTATTCCTTCAAGCTGCTGCCACTGATGGGCGAAAAAGTCGCCAAGGACGCCGATAGCTACCGCTATCTGGCCGAAAGCATCCGTATGCATCCGGACCAGGAATCCCTCAAGACCCTGATGGAAGAGGCTGGTCTGGCCCGCGTGGAGTATTTCAACATGACCGCCGGCGTTGTCGCACTGCACCGGGGTTACAAGATCTGAACTGCTGGCGATGCTTCGGGCACAGGCTCCTGGCACCGCGGGGCAGCAACCCAGTATCACGCGGGGGCCACGGGTCCCCGCAATTCTTGATGGAGTGGAGATGCTTGCCTCATCAGCCATTGCCGGTCTCAACCACCTACTTGCCGATGCCCCCTGGGCCCGGGAACGCTTGGTACCATTTGCGAGCCGGGTCGCTGTGCTTCGCCTGAATCCGCTGGAACTATCCCTCGGCGTGGACGGTGACGGCTACTTCAACGAAGCTACAGCCATTGAGCCGGATGTCACGCTGGAGCTGCCGCTGGGCACGCTGCCAAAAGCCATCACCGGTGGCACGGACGCACTGATGGCCGACATCCGCATCAGCGGCAATGCCGACTTCGCCGACACCCTCGGTTTCGTCTTCCGGCAACTCCGCTGGGACGGCGAGGAGGCCCTGGCCAAACTGGTTGGCGACATCGCCGCTCACCGAGCGGTGACAACAGCGCGGGATATCATCGGCTGGCAGCGCCAGGCGAGTCGCAACTTCGTCGACAACCTGGTCGAATACTACAGCGAAGAGCGCCCGGTATTGGTCAAGCGCCACGCGCTTGAAGAGCTGGCCAGCGCCAGCGCCGAACTCCGCGACGATCTGGCACGGCTCGACAAACGTCTGGGCAGACTCGAATCCGCTCGCCCTCAGACGGCACGCTGAAATGCCCGCACCTGCCACCGAGCCGGGTGCAACGGATACCAGCATGGGCGAATGAGTTCGCCCCCACCGCGGCCATATAGCAAGCAGAAAAGAGAAGGGGCAGCCCTTGCGGACTGCCCCTTCTCTTTGCAACCGATCGTCTCGATCAGTGACCGCGCTTCTTCAGCTTGCTGATTGCCGCGATCTGGGCCAGAGCCGATGCCAGTTCGGACTGGGCCTTGGCATACTCCAGGGCGGAACCCTGGTTCTGCAAGGCTTCTTCCGCCAGGCGCTTGGCTTCCAGCGCCTTCGCTTCGTCCAGATCCTTGCCACGGATGGCGGTATCCGCCAGAACCGTCACGAGGTTGGGCTGGACTTCCAGCAGGCCGCCGGCCACAAAAACTAGTTCCTCTTCGGACTGGTTCTGGACCTTGACGCGCACGGCACCCGGCTTGATCCGGGTCATCAGCGGCATGTGGCCGGGCAGAATTCCGAGCTCGCCAGCTTCGCCGGGCAGAGCTACGAATTCGGCCAGACCGGAGAAGATCTGCTCTTCCGCGCTGACGATATCGACGTGAATGGTCATTGCCATAGCTATTTCCTCCTCAAACCGACGACGCTAGGCGCCGCCGGGCGATGGTCGCATTGATCAGAGGGTCTTCGCTTTTTCGAAGACTTCTTCGATCGGGCCGACCATGTAGAAGGCCTGCTCGGGCAGGTGGTCCACTTCACCGCTGAGAATCGTCTTGAAGCCCTTGATCGTTTCTTTAAGGGGAACGTACTTGCCGGGGGAACCGGTAAACACTTCCGCCACGAAGAACGGCTGGGACAGGAAACGCTGGATCTTACGGGCACGGGCGACAAGCAGCTTGTCTTCCGGAGCCAGTTCATCCATCCCCAGGATCGCGATGATGTCGCGCAGTTCCTTGTAACGCTGAAGGGTCTGCTGCACGCCGCGAGCGGTTGCGTAGTGCTCTTCACCCACCACCAGCGGATCGAGCTGACGGGAAGTGGAGTCCAGCGGATCGACGGCGGGGTAGATACCCAGCGCAGCGATGTCACGAGACAGCACGACGGTCGAGTCGAGGTGGAGGAAGGTGGTCGCAGGGGACGGGTCGGTCAAGTCATCCGCAGGCACATACACGGCCTGGATAGAGGTGATCGAGCCCACCTTGGTAGAGGTGATACGCTCCTGCAGACGGCCCATTTCTTCGGCCAGCGTCGGCTGGTAACCCACCGCGGAAGGCATACGACCCAGCAGCGCGGACACTTCGGTACCGGCCAGGGTGTAGCGGTAGATGTTGTCCACGAAGAACAGGATGTCACGACCTTCGTCACGGAAACGTTCGGCCATGGTCAGACCGGTCAGCGCCACACGCAGACGGTTGCCCGGGGGTTCGTTCATCTG
The DNA here is from genome assembly GCF_056724025.1 of Zoogloea sp. JDB1. Taxonomy (NCBI): domain Bacteria; kingdom Pseudomonadati; phylum Pseudomonadota; class Betaproteobacteria; order Rhodocyclales; family Zoogloeaceae; genus Zoogloea; species Zoogloea sp. JDB1. The sequence goes on along the minus strand of NZ_CM161496.1, from coordinate 926,728 downwards.
ACCGAACACCATCGCAACCTTGTCGAGAACGTTGGAGTCCTTCATTTCGTGGTAAAAGTCGTTCCCTTCACGGGTACGCTCGCCCACGCCGGCAAACACTGACAGACCGCTGTGCTGCTTGGCGATGTTGTTGATGAGCTCCATCATGTTCACGGTCTTGCCCACACCGGCACCACCGAACAGACCCACCTTACCGCCCTTGGCGAACGGACAGATCAGATCGATAACCTTGATGCCGGTTTCGAGCAGATCCACGGAGGGAGAGAGCTCGTCGAACTTCGGAGCCTTCTGGTGAATAACGCGGCGCTCGTCGCATTGGATCGGGCCGGCTTCATCGATCGGGCGACCCAGCACGTCCATGATGCGGCCCAGGGTGCCGTGGCCAACCGGCACAGCGATACCCTTACCGGTATTCGAAACTTGCATGCCGCGACGCAGGCCGTCCGAAGACCCCAGCGCAATGGTACGCACAACGCCATCACCGAGCTGCTGCTGAACTTCGAGAACCAGTTCAGAACCAGCCAACTCGAGGGCGTCGTAAATCTTGGGCATCGCGTCGCGCGGGAACTGCACATCCACCACGGCGCCGATGCATTGAACGATCGTTCCTTGACTCATCGTCGTTTCCCCAAACTTGTTAAACCGTTACACCGCGGCTGCGCCGCCGACAATTTCCGACAGTTCCTTGGTGATCGCTGCCTGACGGGTCTTGTTGTAGACCAGTTGCAGTTCGCCGATCACGTTCCCTGCGTTGTCGGAGGCTGCCTTCATCGCCACCATCCGGGCACTCTGTTCGGACGCCATGTTCTCGGCGACGGCCTGGTACACCAGCGCTTCGACATAGCGCACCAGGAGTTCGTCGATCACCACCTGCGCATCCGGCTCGTAGAGGTAGTCCCAGGTCCCTTCCGGGGTACCGAGACGCTCACCGGTCAGCGGGAGAAGCTGCTCAAGCTGGGGTTCCTGCTTCATCGTGTTGATGAAGCGGGAGTAAACAATGTGCACTTCATCCAGCTCGCCATTCTGGAAAGCGTCGATCATGACCTTGACCGGTCCGATCAGCTTTTCCAGATGGGGGGTATCCCCGAGCTGGGTGACGTGTGAAACCACCTTGGCACCAAGGCGCTGCATGAAACCCAGCCCCTTGTTGCCGATGGCAGTCACGCGGATGTCGCTGACACCCTTGCTTTCCCAATCCTTGAGCGCATTCAGCCCGACACGCAGAGTGTTGGTGTTGAGGCCGCCGCACAGACCCTTGTCGGTCGTGACGACGATCAGCCCCACACGCTTGGCATTGTCCTTCTTGACGAGGAACGGATGCTTGTAGTCGGTGATGTTGGCTGCAGACAGATTCGCGGCGAGACGGCGGATCTTCTCGGCATAGGGACGGGCTGCACGCATGCGGTCCTGAGCCTTACGCATCTTGGACGCTGCGACCATCTCCATGGCCTTGGTGATCTTTTTAGTGTTCTGGACACTCTTGATCTTGTTACGGATCTCTTTGCCGCTAGCCATTTCGCTCTCCGTATGCCTGCGTTACGCCCAGCTCTTCTTGAACTCTTCGATGACGGCAGCGAGTTGCTTGTTGCCTTCAGCGTCGAGATCCTTGGTCGCTTCGATCTTGGCAACCAGATCGGCAGCCTTGGTCTTCACGAACTGGTGCATTGCCGCTTCGCAGGCCAGGGCACGCTTGACTTCGACATCGTCGAAAGCGCCCTTTTCCACGGCGAACAGGGTGATCGCCATTTCGGAAACCGACAGCGGAGCGTACTGCTGCTGCTTCATCAGTTCCGTAACCAGCCGACCGCGCTCGAGCTGCTTGCGGGTAGCTTCGTCCAGGTCGGAAGCGAACTGCGCGAAGGCAGCCAGTTCACGATACTGGGCAAGGGCCAGACGCACACCGCCGCCGAGCTTCTTGATGATCTTGGTCTGGGCGGCACCACCCACGCGGGACACCGAGATACCCGCGTTGATGGCGGGACGGATACCAGCGTTGAAGAGGTCGGTTTCCAGGAAGATCTGGCCGTCGGTAATCGAGATCACGTTGGTCGGAACGAACGCAGAAACGTCGCCGGCCTGGGTTTCGATCACGGGGAGAGCGGTCAGAGAACCGGTCTTACCCTTGACTTCACCCTTCGTGTATTGCTCGACGTACTCCTCGGACACGCGGGCAGCGCGCTCGAGCAGACGGGAGTGCAGGTAGAACACGTCGCCGGGGTAGGCTTCACGGCCGGGGGGACGACGCAGCAGCAGGGACACCTGACGGTAGGCCCAGGCTTGCTTGGTCAGATCGTCATAAACGATCAGGGCATCTTGACCGCGATCGCGGAAGTATTCGCCCATGGTGCAGCCGGAGTACGGAGCGATGTACTGCATCGCGGCGGACTCGGAAGCGGTAGCAGCAACGACGATGGTGTATTCCATCGCACCGTGCTCTTCGAGCTTGCGAACCACGTTGGCAATGGTCGAGGCCTTCTGACCGATCGCAACGTAGATACAAACCATGTTCTCGCCCTTTTGGTTGATGATCGCATCAACCGCAACGGCAGTCTTACCGGTCTGACGGTCGCCGATGATCAGCTCGCGCTGGCCACGGCCAACAGGAACCATTGCATCAACCGACTTCAGGCCGGTTTGCACCGGCTGGGACACCGACTTACGCCAGATCACGCCCGGAGCAACCTTTTCGATCGGCTCGGACAGCTTGGCGTTGATCGGGCCCTTGCCGTCGATCGGCTGGCCCAGGGAATTCACTACACGACCGATCAGTTCAGGGCCGACCGGGACTTCCAGAATGCGACCGGTGCACTTGACGGTGTCGCCTTCGGAAATGCCTTCGTACTCACCCAGCACCACGGCGCCGACGGAGTCACGCTCGAGGTTCATGGCGAGACCGAAAACGTTGCCGGGGAATTCCAGCATTTCGCCCTGCATGGCATCGGAGAGGCCGTGGATACGGCAGATACCGTCGGTCACTGAAACCACGGTACCCTCGGTGCGGGCATTCGCGGACAGCTGCAGGTTCTGAATCCGACTCTTGATCAGGTCACTGATTTCAGAGGGGTTGAGTTGCATTGCTTATGCTCCTAGTTCTTTAGCGCGGCGGCCATGTTCGCGAGCTTGCCGCGGACCGAGGCGTCGATGACTTCATCCCCAACGGCGATCTTCACCCCACCAATCAATTCGGGGTCGACGCTGACCGTCACATTGAGCTTGGCCTTGAAGCGGGCTTCAAGGTCGGCAACCAGTGCGTTCAGCGTGGCATCGTCCATCGGGAAGGCGGAGGTGATGTTCGCCTCCTTGACACCTTCGTGTTCGTTCTTGAGTTCAACGAACAGGTCACGGATCTCGGGAAGCACTTGCAGACGCTCGTTCTCGACCAGGACGCGGACATAGTTCTGCTGATCGGCAGACAGTCCGGCACCGGCGATATCGAGAAAAAGCCCTGCCAGTTGTTCCGGCAGGAGCTTGGGATCGGCGATGCAATCCCGCATTTGCGTATCGCTGGCTACGGCAGCCAGACGATCAAGTGCTTCCGACCAAGGCCCCAGCGCGTTGCCCGCGGAAGCGAGCTGAAATGCCGCTTCAGCATAGGGGCGTGCGATGGTGACGTTCTCGGCCATGGCTTATTGAAGTTCCTGTTTCAGGTTGGCCAGCAGATCGGCATGGGCCTGAGCGTTGATTTCCTTGCGGAGAATCTTCTCGGCGCCAGCGACGGCGAGTTGGGCGACCTGATCACGCAGGGCTTCCTTGGCGCGTTGAGCGGCGACACCAGCTTCGGCTTCGGCGGCTTCACGGGCCTGGGCAATAATACGGGCGGCTTCGGCGCGAGCTTCATCGAGGAAGGTAGCAGCCTGCTTTTCAGCAGAGGCACGCACGTCCGTGGCGGACTCGCGAGCCTTGCGCAGCTCTTCAACGACTTTCTTCTCGGCATGAGCGAGTTCGCTCTTCGCCTTGTCCGCAGCCGCCAGCCCGTCGGCGATCTTCTTCGCGCGCTCGTCGAGTGCCTTCACAATGGGGGGCCACACGAACTTCATCGTGACCCACGCCAGAATGAAGAACACAACGAGCTGGGCTACCAGGGTTGCGTTCAAATTCACGGTAATCTTCCTTTAGTCAGGTTGAACCGCGAAACTTAGATCTTGAACGGGTTGGCAAACGCAAACATCATGGCGATACCGACGCCGATCAGGAACGCAGCGTCGATCAGACCGGCCAGCAGGAACATCTTGGTCTGCAGGGCGTTCATCAGTTCGGGCTGACGAGCGGATGCTTCGAGGTACTTGCTACCCATGATGCCGATACCGATACAGGCACCGATAGCACCCAGACCAATGATCAGACCAGCGGCAAGAGCAACAAAACCAAGAACGTGTTCCATGACGACTCCTTTAGTTGAGATGATTTAAATTGAAACTAAAACTGCAAACTGAAACTTGAAACCGGGACTGCTTAGTGGCTTTCGTGGGCCTGACCGATATACACCAGGGTCAGCATCATGAAGATGAAAGCCTGCAGCGCGACGATCAGGATATGGAAGACGGCCCAGATGGAGCCGGCAACGATGTGACCGAGGAAACCGAAGACGGTGGCGGTGCCGCCCATCAGCGCGATCAGCATGAACACCAGCTCGCCTGCGTACATGTTGCCGAACAGTCGCATGCCGTGGGAAACGGTCTTGGCCAGGAATTCGATCATCTGCATCAGGAAATTGACCGGATACAGCAGGGGATGGGAGCCGAAGGGGGCAGTGAAGAGTTCATGCACCCAGCCGCCGAAACCCTTGATCTTGATGTTGTAGTACAGGCAGATCAGCAGCACGCCAACGGACATGCCGAGGGTGCCGTTCAGGTCGGCGGTCGGCACCACGCGCAGGAAGGCGTGCTCGTCACCGGAAATCAGCGCCCAGATCTTGGGCAGCAGATCGACCGGCAGGAAGTCCATGGAGTTCATCAGGAAGATCCAGAAGAACACGGTCAGGGCGACAGGAGCAACGAACTTACGGGATTCGGCGCTATGCACGATGCCCTTGGCCTGATCCGCAACCATTTCGACGAGGATTTCGATGGCAGCCTGGAAGCGGCCTGGCACGCCGGAAGTGGCGGCACCGGCGGCCTTGATCAGGATCAGCAGCGTGACGATGCCGAGACCGATGGAGAAAAACAGCGTATCGACGTTCCACACGCTCCAGTCGATGATCGCGCTCTGGGCGTGACCAGTCGAATTGAAGTGGGTCAAGTGGTGGACAATGTATTCACCCGCGGTAGGGGCGTGTGCTTCGTGGCCAGTGCTCATGGTCAGGTCTTCACCAAAAATGCAAATAAATTCGCCTTCAGCGCCACGACCAACCCGAGAAACAACGCCAACCAATGGACGTCTGGATACACGAGTCGAACGGTCGCCAACAATCCTACGGTTGACGCGATCTTAAAGAACTCGCCAACAAAAAACGCAAGCGGGTACGACGCTGCCTGACGCTTGGAAACAGCGTGCAGACGCAGGGCGAAAAACAGATTGGGAAGAACACAGGCTGCGCCTCCCAACGCCGCCGACAACGCACCGCGCACCCCTAAAAATGCTCCGGCGATCAATGCCGCCAGAATCGTCGCGCCTATCTGCAGGAATACCGCTTTTAACATGGTTCTCTGCGTGGCACGTCGGGTGTTGCGCCGTCCGCCGTACGAAAAACATGTAAATGATAGGGGTTAACCACAGCCAAGTCAATCGCTGCGCCGCCGCCGCATGCACTCGGAGTGATCGGAGAATATGTTTTTTCATGAATTCGTCCATTGACAAATTCCAAAAACATATCGATTATTGTCGACATGAAAAATAATTACTCCCTCGCCATTCCCGAGGAATGGCATGAGATATCCGCCGTATTCACCGCACTTGGCGACGAACACCGTCAACGCATCTTGCTGACCTTCGAGCCCGGCGAGCGCCTCAATGTCGGCCAGATTGCCGAGGTGTCCACACTGGCGCGCTCGACGGTGTCCCACCACCTGAAGGTCTTGCGGGAATCCCGGGTACTTATCGCCGAGCGGGAAGGCAAGGAAATCTACTTCCATGTGAACAAGGCCTATCTGCAGGACACCCTCGGCACCGTGCTGGACTACCTCTCCACCAACCTCTGAGCCATTCCCACCACCATGCGATCGTTCATCAAGGCCATCCTTCGCAGTCTTGCCGCATTGCTGTTCCGCATCCGTCTCATCGGCACTCCGGCAGAGCGACATGAACGTCTGCTGATCATCGCCAACCATGAGTCCTTCCTCGACGGCCTGCTGTTGGGCCTGTTCCTGCCCTTCGATCCGGTCTTCGTGGTCCATACCGGCATTGCGCAGAATCCGTTCTTCCGTATTGCGCTGTCACTGGTGGACTACCTCGCGGTCGATCCAACCAGCCCGATGGCGATGAAGAAGGTCATCCGGCTCATCGAGAGCGGGCGAACGGTGGTGATCTTCCCGGAAGGGCGCATCACGACGACCGGCAGCCTGATGAAGACCTACGATGGTCCGGCCTTCGTGGCGGCCAAGACCGGCGCGACGATCCTGCCGGTCCGTATCGACGGCGCCTCCCGCACCTACTTCTCGCGCCTCGCATCCCATGTGCCGCGGCGGCTGTTTCCGCGGATCATGCTGAGCATCCAGCCGACGACCCGCTTGCCGATGCCCGACGGCGCCACCGCCCGCGTGCGCCGGCGCAAGGCTGGCGAAGCCATGCGTCAGCTGATGCAGGAACTGATCTTCGCAACCCGCCCCGACCAGACCCTTTTCGAGACGCTCCTCGATGCGGCCGACATCCAGGGACGCAAGCACCGTCTGCTCGAAGACCTGAAGCAGATCGAATACAGCTACGGCGACCTGATCAAGATGGCCCTCGCCCTCGGCCGCCTGGTGGCACGGGAAAGCCGGCAGAGTGAAGCAGTCGGCCTGCTGCTGCCCAATCTCACCGCCACCCTCGGACTGATATTCGGCCTGACCGCCCACCGCCGTGTCGCTGCGATGCTCAACTATACGGCCGGCACAGAGGGCATGCAGACTGCCTGCACGGCGGCGCAGATTCGTACCATCGTGACCTCCCGTGCCTTCATCGAGCAGGCCAAGCTGGGCGACAAGCTGGCTGCACTGCGCGACGTAAGGGTGATCTACCTCGAAGACCTGCGCGAGAAGATCGGCCTTGGCGACAAGCTCTGGCTGGTGCTGTGGGCGCTGCACTTCCCGCGCGCGGCCTTGCCGGCAGGATCACCGGAAGATCCCGCGGTGGTGCTGTTCACGTCCGGTTCGGAGGGCAAGCCGAAGGGCGTCGTGCTGTCCCACCGGGCCCTGCTGGCCAATGTCGCGCAGATCCGCGCAGTCGTCGATCTGTCGATCGACGACAAGATTCTCAATGCGCTGCCGCTGTTCCATTCCTTTGGCCTTACCGCTGGCGCCCTTCTGCCGGTGTTGAGCGGCGCCAAGGTCTTCCTCTATCCGTCGCCGCTGCACTACCGGGTGATTCCGGAACTGGCCTACGACCGCAACTGCACCGTGCTCCTCGGCACCAGCACCTTCCTCGGCAACTACGCCAAGTTCGCCCACCCCTACGATTTCTATCGCCTGCGCTACGTCATCGCCGGCGCTGAAAAGCTGGCAACTCCGGTCCGCGACCTGTGGTTCGAGAAATTTGGCATTCGCATCTTCGAAGGCTACGGCGCCACCGAGACGGCCCCGGTGCTGGCGGTCAATACGCCGATGGCCTTCCGCAGCGGCACCGTCGGCCAATTTCTGCCCGGCGTTCAGCACAAGCTGGTGGCGGTTCCCGGCATTCCGGGCGGCGGCATGTTGCACGTGAAATGCCCGAACCTGATGTCCGGCTATCTGCGTGTCGAAGCGCCCGGCGTACTGCAGGCACCGGCGTCGGCAGCCGGTGACGGCTGGTACGAGACGGGTGACGTGGTGGATATCGACACCGACGGCTTCGTGAAGATCGTCGGGCGCATCAAGCGTTTTGCCAAGGTTGCCGGTGAAATGGTGTCCCTGGAAGTCGTCGAGAAACTGGCCAATAGCAGCTCCCCCACGGCCCAGCATGCTGCCTCGACCCGGCCTGACGCAGCTCGCGGCGAGACCATCCTGCTGTACACAACGGACAGGAACCTGTCCCGCGAACACCTACAGACCGCAGCGCGGGATGGAGGCTGGCCGGAGATCGCCGTGCCACGCCAGATCCTTGCCGTAGAAGCACTGCCGCTGCTGGGTACCGGAAAGATCGATTACGTCACCCTGAAACAATGGGCCGAACAGGCCTGATCGAAACACCTGAAGGAGTCCGCCGATGAAACCCGTCCGATGGATTGTGATCATGCTTTCGGCCACCGCACTTGCCGGCTGTGCATCCTGGTTCAACAACCAGCACCGTTCAACGGAACGCGGATCGATCGTCGAGTACCTGTATCCCCAGGGCGACAAGCCGACCCTCAAACCCAGCCTGCCCGAACTGCATCTCCCGCTGCGGGTCGGCATCGCCTTTGTACCGGGCGACAATTACTCCAACCTAGGCGAAAGCGACCGCAACCAACTCATCGACCGGGTCAAGGCAGCCTTCGCCAACCGCCCCTACATCGCCAAGATCGAGACCATTCCATCCAACTACCTGCGCTCCCGCGGCGGCTTCGGCAATCTGGAACAAGCCGCCCGGATGTTCAACGTGGATGTGGTCGCCCTGCTGTCCTATGACCAGATCCAATTCACCGACACCAACCGTCTCTCGCTGCTGTACTGGACCATCGTCGGCTCCTACCTGATCAACGGCAACCAGTACGACGTCAATACGCTGGTGGATGCCTCGGTTATCGATGTCTCCAGCCGCAGCCTGCTGTTCCGGGCCCCCGGTACCAGCCAGGTCAAGGGCACGGCACCGCAGGCCATCCTGTCCGAAAATGCACGACAGGCCCGGGCGGAGGGCTTCCGGCTGGCCGTAGACGATCTACTGCCCCGCCTCGATGCCCAGCTCGAGAACTTCCGCACCCGCATCCGGATGGAAAAAGCAGCACGAATCATTGTCGGCGCGGGCTCAACGGAAGCGGCCGAAACATCCAGGCCATGACCCGCCAATAGTCTCCATCATTACCCACCAGTACCCGCCATCGCGGGGCCGGATGCGTCGAAATCCCTCCATTCCCCGATCGGACCCAAGCATGAGCTCACAGCCGGATCGTCCTTCGTCCCAAAGCACCAGCCAGCCGCACTCCCAGTTCGGCCTGCTGAAGGAAAAGCGCTTTCTGCCTTTCTTCCTGACCCAGTTCCTCGGCGCCTTCAACGACAACCTGTTCAAGAATGCCCTCGTCGTGCTGCTGACTTTCCAGGCCGCCAACTGGACAAGCATCGCGCCGGCGCTGCTGGCCAACCTGGCCGCTGGCATCTTCATCCTGCCGTTCTTCCTGTTCTCGGCCAGCGCTGGCCAACTGGCCGACAAGTACGACAAGGGCTACCTGACCCGGCTGGTCAAGGTGCTGGAAATCGCGATCATGCTGGTCGCACTGACGGGTTTCCTGCTGCACAGCCTGCCGGTGCTGTTCGGCGCGCTGTTCCTGCTCGGCTGCCACTCGACGCTGTTCGGGCCGGTCAAGTACGCGCTGTTGCCCCAGCACCTGCACGAGGATGAACTGGTCGGCGGCAATGCGCTGGTCGAAGCCGGAACCTTCGTGGCGATCCTGGTCGGCACCCTGGTCGGCGGCCTGCTGGCCTCCGCCGAGCACGGCGAATTGTGGATCGCTGGTGGTGGACTGGTGGTTGCCATCGCCGGCTACCTGACCAGTCGCGGCGTTCCTCCCGCGCCAGCCCCCGATCCGGAGCTGCACGTCAATCCCAACCCACTTACCGAAACCTGGCGCAACATCGGCTTCGCGCGGCAGAACCGCACGGTTTTCCTGGCAATCATGGGGATCTCCTGGTTCTGGCTTTACGGCGCGCTGTTTCTCGCCCAGTTCCCTACCTATGCTAAATCGATTCTCGGCGGTGGCGAGGGCACCGTCACGCTGCTGCTCGCCACCTTCACGGTAGGAATCGGCCTGGGCTCCCTGCTGTGCGAGAAGCTCTCCGGCGGCCACGTGGAAATCGGCCTCGTGCCTTTCGGCTCCATCGGCCTGACGCTCTTCGGCCTCGACCTGGCCCTGGCCTCTCCCTCTGTGCTGCCCACCGGTGCGCCGCTGCCAGTCAGCGCGGTTCTGAGCCAAGCAGGAACCGTCCACGTGCTGCTGGCCCTGATGATGCTCGGAGTTTTCGGCGGCTTCTTCATCGTGCCCCTCTACGCGATGATGCAGACCCGCTCCGCCCCCACTCAGCGGGCGCGGGTGATCGCCGCCAACAACATCGTCAATGCCCTGTTCATGGTGGCTGGAGCGCTGGGCGCCGGCAGCATGCTCAGCGCGGGCCTGTCCATCCCGACCCTGTTCGGTGTGGCCGCGCTGATGAATGCTGCGGTGGCAATCTACATCTACAAGCTGGTGCCGGAATTCCTGCTGCGCTTCATCGTCTGGCTGCTGGTACACACCGTTTATCGCCTGCGCACCGACGGCATCGAGCGGATCCCCGAAGAAGGTCCAGCGTTGATCGTCTGCAATCACGTCAGCTACGTGGACGCATTGATCATCGCCGCCGCCTGCCGCCGCCCGATCCGTTTCGTGATGGATCACCGCATCTTCCGCTGGCCGCTGCTGTCCTTCGTGTTCCGCCACGGTCGCGCCATTCCCATCGCCCCGGCGAAGGAAGACCCGGCCATGCTCGACACCGCCTACTTGGAAGTCTCACGGGCGCTGGACGCCGGTGAGCTGGTATGTCTGTTCCCTGAGGGAAGGATCACTGCCGACGGCGAACTGTCCCCCTTCCGCCCGGGCATCACCCGTATCCTTGAGGCCAATCCCGTACCGGTGGTCCCGCTGGCGCTGCGCGGTCTGTGGGGTAGCATGTTCTCCCGCAAGGACGGAACAGCGCTGCCGCGCCCGCTGCGGCGGGGCCTGTTCAGCCGCATCGAACTGATTGCCGGGGCGCCTCTCGCGGCCGCGGCAATAAGCACCACTAGTCTGCAGGCCGCCGTGGCGGAGCTCCGCGGCGACGGGAGATGAAAGGATGAATGCCCAGTGAAGATCGTCATCGCGCTGATCAAGATCGCCGTCCTGATCGTCCTGCTGCTGGCCGTCTTCGCCGGCGGCGTTTGTGTCGTCCTCGGCACCAACGAACCGGTAATGGCCGGCATCGGGCTGGTTTCGATCCTCCTTTTCAGCTGGCCGGCCTGGCTTGTCTGGAAATCCCTCCTCAATCGGAACGACACTGAGGACGAGGACGGACCCCCCCACCAGCCGATCGCGCCTCGTGATCACCGACCCGGCGACCGCACATGCCGTCCATGCGGTCTTCGAGGCCCTGGGCCTGGCCGCCGGAAGCCAGTTGTTCTTCCGCTCCCGGCGGCAACGGACCACCGACAGCGCCCTGCGCGGCCCCCGCTTTCTGGTCTTGTGCGCCTGCCTGCTCGGCGCTGCGATCGGCAACAAGCTGGTTTTCTGGGCCGAAATGCCCCATCTGCTCCATGAAACCAACGGCTGGCGCCTGCTGCTGGCCGGGCAATCGATGGTCGGCGGGCTGCTCGGTGGCCTGATCAGCACCGAAATCGCCAAGAAATGGGCTGGAATCCGGACCTCCACCGGCGACGCCTATGTGATGCCAATCCTCCTCGGACTGGCGATCGGCCGGATCGGCTGCTTCCTCGCCGGCCTCAATGACGGCACCTATGGCGTGCCGACCTCCCTGCCGTGGGCGATCGACTTCGGCGACGACATTCCACGCCATCCTACCCAGCTCTACGAAATCGCCTTTGCCGGCGTGCTCGCGCTGCTTCTGCACCAGGCCACTCCGTCTTTGGCGGCCTCCAGCGGATTGCGCTTCAAGCTGATGCTGTCCGCCTATCTGGCGTGGCGGCTGGGAATCGATGCACTCAAGCCCATCCCCTTCCCGTGGCCGGGCGGACTATCCGGCATCCAGTGGATCTGTGCGGTAGCGCTCATCGTCTATCTTCCCCTCACTCTCCGCCAGTGGCGTCGCCTCCATGTCGCGCAAGAACCGTCCCTACCTGTTCCATGACACCACCGCGTCGGTGTGTTCCCAGTGCCTGCGTCGCGTCGAAGCCAAGATTCTGATCAAGGAGGAGCAGGTATTCCTGGAGAAATGGTGCCCAGCCCACGGTACCGAACGCGTACTGATCGCCGACGATGCCGACTATTACAGACTTGGTCGCGAGATTTACGTGAAGGCACCGGAAATGCCCGAGAATTTCTCGACACGCATGGAGTTCGGCTGCCCCTACGACTGTGGCCTGTGCCCCGACCACATGCAGCACTCCTGCCTGACGGTGCTGGAAGTGACCGATCACTGCAACCTGCGCTGCCCAGTGTGTTACGCCGGCTCCGGCCCCGAGCGCCTGAGCCACCGCCCGCTGGCCGTCATCGAAGCCATGCTGGACGCCGTGGTCCGCAACGAGGGCGAACCGGACGTCGTGCAGCTTTCCGGCGGCGAACCGACACTCCATCCGGATTTCTTCGCCATCCTCGACGCCGCCAAAGCCCGGCCGATCCGCCACCTGATGGTGAACACCAACGGCATCCGTCTGGCTCAGGAGCCGGAATTTGCCGCCCGGCTGGCCGAATACAAACCGGGGACCGAGATCTACCTGCAGTTCGACTCGCTGCGTGCCAACGCACTGCAGGACTTGCGCGGTGCCGACCTGCGGCGCATCCGCGAGCAAGCTCTGGACGCCCTCGATCACAACAACGTGTCCACAACCCTGGTGATGACGCTGAAAAAGGGCGTCAACGACGACGAGATCGGCGACATCATCCGCTACGCATTGACCCGACGCTGCGTACGCGGCGTCACGCTACAGCCGATCCAGAATGCCGGCCGCAACGACGGCTTCAGTGCCGGCGCGCACCGCCTGACCCTCAGCGAGATCCGCCGCCGCATCGCTGAACAATCCGGGCTATTCAGCCTGGACGACATCGTGCCGGTTCCCTGCAACCCGGACACCCTGGCCATGGGCTACGCCCTCAAGCGGGGTAGCGAAATCCATCCGCTAACCCGCTTCCTCGGTCCGGAAGCGCTGCTGGCGGGCCCCGCCAACACCATCGTTTTCGAGCGCGATCCGGCCATCAAGGCGCAGCTGTTCCGGCTCTTTTCCACCAATCACTCGCCGGAATCAGGCGCCCGCTGCCTGTCCGATCTGCTGTGCTGCCTGCCAAAGATCGATGCGCCCCAGCTGGGCTACGAAAACGTCTTCCGCGTGCTGATCGTGCAGTTCATGGATGCCGCCAACCTGGACCTGCGGGCACTGAAGAAATCCTGCGTACACATGGTGCAGCCGGATGGACGCATGATTCCCTTCGAAGCCTACAACCTGTTCTATCGGGGTGATCGGGCCCAGCATCTGGCACAGATCCGTACTGAAATTGCTGCTGATACACAACAGCGGCGTCAGCACGCCGAACCAGACACAACACCCGACTGAACCACGGTGGCAAAACCCCTGTTACAGCGTCCAAAGCACCGCAACAGGGCGTTTTCCAAAGCAATCAGCCTAGGTTCTTGAGCGCGAATTCCCAGTTGATCAGCTTGTCGAGCACCGCGCTCACGTAGTCGGCACGGCGATTCTGGTAATCCAGGTAGTACGCGTGCTCCCACACATCGAGGGTCAGCAGCGGCTTCAACCCGGCGGTCAGCGGCACATCGGCGTTGCTGGTTTTGACCACCTTCAGTTTGTCGCCGTCGGCCACCAGCCAGGCCCAGCCGCTGCCGAACTGACCGGTAGCCGCCGTGGCGAGCTCCTTCTTCAGCCCATCCACGCTGCCGAACGACGCTTCGATCCGCTGCTTCAGCACTGCGGGCGGTTCACCACCGCCGTTCGGACGCAGGCTGTGCCAGTAGAAGGTGTGGTTCCAGGTTTGCGCGGCATTGTTGAAGATCGCCGTCTTGTCAGCCTTGCCAACCACTGCAGCGATGATCTTCTCGAGGGGCAGATCGGCCAGATCGGAACCGGCGATCAGCTTGTTGAGGTTATCCACATAGGCCTTGTGGTGCTTGCCGTAGTGGAAGCCGATGGTATTGACGCTGATGACCGGATTGAGGGCATTTTCCGCGTAGGGCAGCGCAGGCAGGACGATGGGGCTGGCGGCCTGAGCTGGGCGGGTCAGACTGCCCAAGGAAGCCGCAGCCAGCAAACCAAGGGAAGTACCCAGGAACTGGCGGCGACTGGTGGCCTGCTCGGACGGGAAAAGCAGTGGGGAATGCATGCGGACTCTCCTGTCGGGATTTATCTGTCCGACCCCCGAGGCTGAAGGCCGGTGTGCGCATTATTCGCATTCCGGCACGCTTTTGTCATCCTCGTTGCAATACCCGGGGGCCTATCCCGCTGGGTAAATACAGCGCGGGTTGAACGTCAAAGTGGTCTCTCCGACCGAGAACCACAGCTGCCCGTCCTGGATCGTGCAACTCAATTCCATGCTTCGCGCTGCCAGTGCGGCAAGCGCCTTCGATTCCTCCTGAGCCAGCGCCAGCACCTTCAGATTCGCCAGTTTGGACAGCGTTGCCGCGTCCTTCTGCCACCAGATATCCACCGTACGGCCACCATAGGCGAGCACCGTGACCTGATCGGCCCGGCCGGCCGCGCGACGCAACAGGCGTTCGTCCGGCAGACCAACTTCGATCCAGTCCAGGACGCGCCCCGTATCGTCCTTGCGCCACAGGGCCGGCTCGTCGTCGGAGGAAATCCCCCGTCCGAATTCAAGCCGCTCGTCCGCATTCAGCGCAAAAGCCAGCACGCGCACCATCATCCTCTCATCGGTTTCGGATGGATGACGAGCAAGGGTCAGTACATGCTCGCCAAAATGGCCCCGATCCAGGTCGGAAACATTCAATGTGGCACGAAAAATGGTGGATTTGAGGGCCATGGAGCTTGTTCGGAAAAAAACGAAAGGCCACCTGACGGTGGCCTTTTGCCGGACCGGGCCAGCCGCGACTTACTTGACGCGGTTGCGGTATTCGTCGGTACGGGTGTCGATTTCGATCTTGTCGCCGATTTCCACGAAAGCGGGCACGGACAGTTCGAAACCGCTCGGAGCGATACGGGCAGGCTTCAGGACCTTGCCGGAGGTGTCGCCCTTGACGGCGGGCTCGGTGTATTCCACTTCACGCACGACGCTGGTCGGCAGTTCCACGGAGATGGCCTTGCCGTTGAAGAACACCACTTCACAGGGCATGCCGTCGATCAGGTACTTCAGCGCGTCGGTCATGTTTTCGGCTTCAACTTCGTACTGTTCGTACTCGGCGTCCATGAAAACGTACATCGGATCGGCGAAGTAGGAGTAGGTGACTTCCTTGCGATCGAGAACGACGACTTCGAACTTGTCATCAGCCTTGTAAACCGACTCGGACGGCGCACCGGTGAGCAGGTTCTTGAGCTTCATCTTGACGACAGCGGCGTTACGGCCGGACTTGTTGTACTCGGCCTTTTGCACCACGAGGGCGTCGCTGCCCACCATGATCACGTTGCCGGAGCGGAGTTCCATTGCGGTTTTCATGCTATTTCCTGCTTGCAAATTGCGCGGCACGTGCCACGGATAAACGGTAACTTATTATTCTAACTTAAGTTTACAGAATTGCACCAGCCGCGCGGCGAGATCCCCGCCCTCCTGCAGATGTGCCGCCCACGCGATTGCGTGGGTCTTGAGAGCTGGTAACGCCGCCCGAAACGCGGGCCAGGCTGCCGCCACGCCTTCCCCCCGATTCCAGGCCAGCCAGAAATCGGACAACGCACTGGCAAGCTCCGGATCGAGTCCTTTCTGGTAGCGTGCCAGGAAAGCCCGCAATTTTTCCAGGTGCGCATCCTCCTCCTGCACGTAGATCTGCCATACGAAAGGGATCTCGGCCCACTGGGCGCGCACGAAGGAATCCTCTCCACGCACGAAATTGAGATCGCACGCCCACAGCAATTCGTCATATTTCCACTGCTCGACGAAGGGCAGGACACGCACGACAAGCTGGCCGCGCAGCAGCTGATCACCGGCACGCAAGCCACTTACGCCGAATTCGGCGGCCAGTTCGGGCAAGATCCTCCCTTCCGGAACCAGGCACGTAACGGGCACATCCCCAGCTGACCAAGCCTTTATAATTTCTCCCAATCCCTTGTTTTCATAGGAGAACAAGGAAATACGAAGCTCATTCTGGCGACGTTCCGGCAGATCAGGCGCGGCCAGGAAAGCAGCCGGCACAAAAGCCGTCCGGCGCGCCGAATAATCAGCCTCGCGTATGAATCCCCCCGAATTCGCCCCCAAGCCGGGAAAGAAAAAAAACTGAGTGAGGGGAAGTTGCGGATGCGGTGACGGCAGACCATGGCAGTCGTCAACCCAATCCTCGGCACTGAGGTACTCGAGATTTATCCACACCGGTTTCGGAGCGCGACCGGCCATCGCCTGGAGGAAAGCGTCGGGAAGATTGCCTGCAAAAGCCGAAATCACCACCTCACCAGGTTCGATGTCCGGCAACGGAGCACTCCAGTGACGAATTTCCACACCATCAATCTGTTGGCTGACGGCAAGCACATCGAGTTGGGGAATCAGTCGGCGGGCGACCTTCAGGTCATCTACCCACAGGCGCACAGCAACCCGGTACTCCGTTGCCAGTTGCCGGGATAAGCGCCAGCACACGCCGATATCGCCGAAATTATCTACAACCGGACAAAACACATCCCAGATGCCCTTGGTGGGTGCAGCGGGAGCGGAAGAAGGCGAACGTTTCGACAAAACTGGGGACAAATCGGGGGTGGACAGGCGGACAGATTGTGCACAAAGCTGCTTTCTGCGGCGAGGCAAAATTTCCTCAACAATCCTCCCACACACTATGCAGTCGCTTTCCGACATCCTTATCAACGCATCAAAACTTTGATAAGAAATGATTTTTCTGTGTTATCCACAGAAATGCGCGCAGCGTAAACGTAAACAGTACTTATATATAAAGAAAAACAGTCAACAATCTCTACCAACCTGAGCCCGTGCCAAACGAGCCACGGCGAGCGCAAAGGAATCTCCATGCTTTCGATCACCGACTTGCTGGACTTCATCGAAGTGGACTGGGAAACCGTACAAGTCGTACGCGACGCGACCGGACTCTCCGACGATCAGGCTCATGGACTTGCCAGGGAATTGTTGAAGACCCCACAAGGGCTCTATCTGGTGCACCAGATGTTCCTAGACCAGCTGTCCATCGCCGAGAAACAGTTCGACTTTCTACGCCGACGCCACCTGGACAAGGCCTACAGCTACTTTTCCCGCAAGTATCCGCTAACGGAAACTCTCTGAAAGCCGCTTCCTGTGCACAAGCGGACGGTAAACAGTCGCAAAAAATGTGGACAAGCCACGGATCCACGGGAAACGGAATTTTCCTCCCCAATCTGTCCCCGCACTGTTACTGCGGTTCTCCAGAACCTTTTACATGATTCAAATTTTTGAATCCTAAAGGTTTTATTGGGTTATCCACAGAAAATGGCGGTGTACCATTAACATAGTCTTATATATATAAAGAAAAACTAAGAATAAAACACCAAGCTGAACCGCAGGAGCCACACCCAAGCAAACCCCGTTTGGCAGCACAGCAATCGTCATGTCCGAGTGGACGGTTCTCGCTGATAATCCGCGTCAACGCATCCAGAAACCGTTTTCGTGTCCGATCATCGCAGCCCACGTTTTCTTGGCCATCCTTACCTCCTGCTGACGCTTACTGTCCTGTTCTGGTCGGGCAACATGGTGGTTGGACGGGGAATGCGGGACTTGGTCCCGCCGTTTTCCCTGGCTGTCGGGCGCTGGATCCTGGCCTTCCTGCTGACTCTGCCCTTTGCCTGGCCGCACCGGCAGACGTTGACGGGGCTGGATCTGCGGCAATGGATGGTGCTTGTGGTCCTGGGCACACTGGGGGTTGGTGCCTACAACACGCTGGCCTACATCGCCCTTGCCCATACCACGGCTACCAATGCGGCGCTGCTGAATTCCTTCATCCCGATCGCGATCATCGCGATTTCCTGGTTTTTCGGTCATCGGGCAAAGGGACTCGAGCTTTTTGGTGTCGGTGTCTCTTTCTGTGGCGTGCTGACCATCGTCAGCCACGGTGATCCGGCAATCCTGGCCGGATTGAGCCTGAATGTCGGGGATGTATGGATGTTGGCGGCGGTACTGTCCTGGGCTTTGTACACCCTGGGCCTGCGCTGGCGTCCCCCCGGTGTGCATCCGATGGCCCTGCTGGCGGCGCTGACGGCGATCGGCCTGGTGATCCTGCTGCCGTTTGCGTGGCGTGAACTGGCTACGGGAGCGGTTCTGCATCCAGTGCCGATGGCGTTCGCCGGCATCGTCTACACGGGAGTCTTTCCGGCTTTTCTCGGTTACGTGTTCTACAACCGCGCTGTTGCCGAGGTCGGGGCTGCGAAAGGCGGCCTGTTCATCCACCTGATGCCAGTTTTCAGCACGATCCTGGCCGCCATTTTTCTCAGCGAAGTGCCGCAGCTGTACCATCTGCTCGGAATAGCGATGATTCTTGCTGGCATCTGGCTGACGACTGGTTTCAATCGACGCTAAACTGCGCGACGAACTTAGGGAGCCATTTCTTGCATTTCGAACATCTCATCGAGATCAACAATCCCCTCAACCCGCTCATCGAGTCGCTGAGCGTCGAGCAGGTGTGGACCGGCCTGATGTATCGGGTCGAAGAGCCAGGGATCTTCCTGCCGGGGCTGGACCGTTGCGAGATCCTGTCGCGCAGCGAGAGCCAGGTGGAACGGGTTCTCCACTTCGGGCAGGCCAGCATCCGCGACACGGTCACCTATCGTGCGCAGGAGTGGATGTGCTTCGAATCGCGGGCGACCGCCGAACATGCCGGTGGCACGCTTACGATCAGGCTCGAAACCCCTGATTCAACGAGAATTTTTCTCCGTTTCACGTACGAGACGACTCTCTCTGAGAACGCTGCCGAGGGCGAAGTGGTGCAGGTGTCCGAATTCGTCAAGTCGGCGTACCGGGAATCGGACGTGGATACGGTGCGCATCATCCGCATGATTGCTGCCAACGGGCGGCCTCAGTAGCAGGCCTGCCTGCGGTATTTCAGACTGTCTTCAGGAGAAACCATGAAGGTCGCAAGTCCCGAAATCCGTTCTTTCCAAGCACCGGTCCGCACGTTGATGGGGCCCGGGCCGTCGGATGTGCCGTCGCGGGTGCTCGCCGCGCTGGCGCGGCCGACCATAGGCCATCTCGATCCAGCGTTTGTCGGCATGATGGACGAGCTGAAAAGCCTGCTGCGTTACGTTTTTCAGACCGAAAATGAGCTGACTTTTCCCCTGTCGGCACCGGGTTCGGTGGGTATGGAAAGCTGTTTCGTCAATCTGGTCGCTCCTGGCGACAAGGTCATCGTCTGCATCAATGGTGTTTTTGGCCAGCGCATGGCTGAAAACGTCCGCCGGATCGGCGGTGTCCCGGTGATCGTTGAGGATCCGTGGGGCGAAGCAGTGGATCCGGACAAGGTCGAGGATGCCTTCCGAGCCAATCCCGATGCGGCACTGCTGGCCTTTGTCCACGCAGAAACCTCGACCGGTGCGTTGTCCGATGCGGCGGCGCTAGCGGCGATTGCTCGCCGTTTCGGTGCGCTGACGATCATGGACTGCGTCACGTCCCTCGCTGGCGTGCCGGTACTGCTCGACGAATGGGGCATCGATGCGGCCTATTCGGGCAGCCAGAAATGCCTGTCGAGCGCTCCAGGCCTCTCTCCGGTCAGTTTTTCCGTCGCGGCGGTAGAGAGGATTCGCAACCGCAAGACCTCCTGCCAGAGCTGGTTCCAGGATTTGAGCCTCGTGCTGGGCTATTGGAGCGGCGCGAAACGGACTTATCACCACACGGCACCGGTCAATCCGCTCTACGGCCTGCACGAATCGCTGGTGCTGGTGGCCGAAGAGGGGTTGGAAAACGTCTGGCAACGCCATCGGGACAACCATCTGCGCCTGCGCGCCGGGCTGGAGGCGCTCGGTTTGCGCTTCGTTGTCCGCGAGGAAGCACGTTTGCCGCAGCTCAACACGGTGTGGGTTCCGGAAGGCATTGATGAAGCGGCTGCGCGCCATCGCCTGCTCACCGAATTCGGGCTGGAGATCGGAGCCGGGCTGGGGGTTCTGGCCGGCAAGGTATGGCGTATTGGTCTGATGGGGCATTCCAGCCGTCCTGCCAATATCGCGCTATGCCTGGAGGCGCTGGAGGCGGTGCTCCGGCGGTGACGCGGTTTCAGCTACCCAGGCCTGGGTAGCTGAAACCCAGAAAATGCGTCGAATTGACGACAAAATGCGCGAAAATTGCCGCTTCTATGCGCCTTGTGTGTGCATACGCCCAGGCGTAGGAGAGGCCGGCGATAACGGCGAGCGTCGCGTATTGCACTCCACCAGGCAGATGGGCGGCGCCGAACAATAGCGCCGACAGCATTACTGGGATGAGTTTTCCCTGCAGGCTGAAGTATTGGTGCAGTTTTTCCTGGATCAACCCACGAAAGAAGCATTCTTCAGCGATGCAGGTAAACAACAAGTTGATCGCCAGGAAACTTTCGGCGAAGGCTGGCCATTTTGGATCCGGGCGGACGAATTCCGTCAGCCATGCGAGTCCCAGCGTCGAAATTGAAGCAAATGCCGAAAATGTCAGCACTAAGACGCTAATTCGACGGAGTTCAAGTCCTGATTTGATGCGTTGACCGAAGAATGCCAATAGTATGAGCCCGGCGGCCGCTTTGTCGAAACCGGCACTGAGGGTGAAGGCGCGTGTGCCGGGGCTCAGTACGACGTTGGCGACGATGGTCATCGGGTGAAATCCCGGCCAGACGTGCAGCGCCAGGATCAATGCAAGGACACCGGCCGCCCAAGGGCCGGCCTTCGGCAGGTAGTGGACGGAGGCATGGCTGGCCAATAGCAGGAGTGCCAGGCCGGGCAATGCGACCGGAGCCACGGTTCCGCCGGCCAGGGCGAAACTCAGTGCAAGAGTGGAAAGAACGGCCCAGGGGGCGATGGACGTACGGACAGGCCACCATACGGCCAGTATGGCTGCGCCCAGAAGAATGAAGCTTATTTCCGGCAAGTTCTTTTTATTTCATTGGCTTGCTAGCGGGTTGCGGCGTCGATCTGCTTGCGTTGTTCCTCGGCTTGCCGGTTGGCAGCTTCCAGTTGTTGTTCGATCTGAGCTTTCGCCGCCTGGGCTTGTTCGGCTTCGCGGGCTTTGAGTTGGGCGGCGGTGACAGCGGCTGTACCTGTGTCGGAGACGCCGCAGGCGGCCAGCAGAAGTGCCATCGGCACGATGACGAGGCGGGAGATGAATGCGGAAGGCATGGCGGGCTCCAGGGGATCCGGAAAAATGGAGATGGTGATCAACACTACCGCCATTTGTCGTGTTCGTCATGCCTTCCGCCGTCAAAAACTCACTTTTTGGCGCTATCTCCACCGTTGACGCTCAATTCGCCCTTCAGCTTGGCGATGCTCTTGTCGCCGAAACCCTTCACGTTCTTCAGGTCGTCGAGGCTCTTGAAGGGGCCGTTCTTGGTCCGGTAATCGATGATCGCCTGGGCCTTGGAGGGGCCGATGCCCTTGACGCCGTCGAGTTCGCTCTGGTTGGCGGTGTTGATATTGACGGCGGCCAGCGCAAGGTGGATTCCGGCGAGGGACAGGCCGAGGAAGGACAGGATGTGCTTCATGTGGGTCTCCTTGTTGATGACATTGTTATTTTGCAGAACAATACCATTGTCATCAATGGGGCGGCAACATTTGGAGACTGTTTGCTACCAACCAAACGAGCACCTCATGCGTTAAGGGAGGACATCAACCGATTCCTGGAGCTCTGCCATGAAAAAAAGTCTTGTCTGCAGCATTCTTCTTGCTGCCCTGCTGGGGGGCTGTGTCGTCGTTCCGGCTGGTCCGGGCTACGGCCGCTACCATCACTACGACGGGCCAGGACCCTACCGTGGCTACGGTCCGGGTTATCAAAGAGGTTATGAGCAGGGTTACGATCGCGGTTACCGGGGCTGGTAAACGCTGCCGGGCCGGGGCGTAAAAGCGTGCAAATCTCTGGCTGTGGCGGGGATATGCCTTTATGCTTGGGTCGCATCCGATTTCCGGTGGTCAGGGGCTGCTTTCCGCGGTCGTCCTGCCCATGTTACGTAGCCCATGTCCCGATATTCAGCTGCTGCGGCCGCCGTTTCCGAACACAGACTGACCCTTGCCGAAGTGCTCGACATGCTGGTCGGCGATCAACTCGTCGATTCTGCCGATGCCGATACGCTACGCATTGCCCAGGCGAAGAAGGCCGCCGAGGTGCATCCCCTGGTGGTCGTGGCTGGCCAGAAATGGGCCGCAAGAGCGGCTCCTCATCAGGTTTTGAGCCTGGAGGTGCTGAGCGAATGGCTGGCCAGCCGGGTCGGGCTCGATTACATGCGCATCGACCCGTTGAAGATCGATTTCGCGGCGGTCACCGCGGTGATGTCCTCGGCCTACGCGACCCGCTTCGGCGTGCTGCCGCTGGAGGTGGGGCTGCGTGAAGTGGTGGTGGCGACGACCCAGCCTTTCCTGCGGGAATGGGAGAGGGAAGTTGCCGGCATTCTGAAGAAGGAGATCCGCCGCGTCATCGCCAACCCGGCTGACGTGGCGCGCTATCTCGTCGAGTTCTACAACCTGGCCCGCTCGGTCAAGAAGGCGGCCCAGAGCAGCGGCCACGGAAGCGGTTCGTCCTTCGAGCAGCTGGTGGAGCTGGGGCAGGTCAATCGCCAGTACGATGCCAACGACCGCCACATCGTGAATATCGTGGACTGGCTGTGGCAGTACGCCTTCGAACAGCGGGCCAGCGACATCCACATCGAACCCCGGCGCGAGATGGGGCTGGTGCGCTTCCGCATCGACGGGGTGCTGCACCAGGTCTATCAGATGCCGATGAGCGTGCTGGCGGCCGTGACCAGCCGCATCAAGATCCTCGGCCGCATGGACGTGGTGGAGAAGCGCCGGCCCCAGGACGGCCGGGTGAAAACCCGGGTGACCAGCGGCAAGGAGGTCGAGCTGCGCCTGTCCACGCTGCCCACCGCCTTCGGCGAAAAGCTGGTGATGCGGATCTTCGATCCCGACGTGCTGGTGCGCAACATGGCGGAGCTGGGTTTCTCGGATGCCGACCAGGCCCGCTGGCAGTCCATTTCGAGCCAGCCCCACGGCATCATTCTGGTGACTGGTCCGACCGGTTCGGGCAAGACCACGACCCTTTACTCGACGCTCAAGCAACTCGCCACGCCGGAGGTGAATGTCTGCACGATCGAGGATCCGATCGAGATGGTCGAGTCGAGCTTCAACCAGATGCAGGTCCATCAGGCCATCGACCTGGGTTTTGCGGAAGGCGTCCGGGCGCTGATGCGGCAGGATCCGGACATCATCATGGTCGGCGAGATCCGTGACCTGGAAACGACCGAAATGGCGATCCAGGCTGCGCTGACCGGGCATCTGGTGCTCTCCACACTACACACCAACGATGCGCCGTCAGCAGTGACCCGCCTGCTCGATCTGGGGGCGCCGGCTTATCTGCTCAACGCGACCCTGCTCGGCATCATGGCCCAGCGCCTGGTGCGCGTGCTGTGCCCCCACTGCAAGGAGGCCCAGCCGATGACGCCCGAGGAGGAGGCCATCTGGGATCACCTCGTCACGCCATGGAAGGCCACGCGGCCGGCCCGCATCCACCGGGCGGTGGGCTGCATCGAATGCCGCATGACAGGCTACATGGGCCGTATCGGCCTCTACGAGATCCTGCTGATGTCGCCGGAGATCCGCAAGGTGATTGGCAAGGAGGTGGATCTGGCGAAGATCCGTGACCTGGCGATCCGCGAGGGTATGCGGCCGTTGCGCCTGTCCGGCGCTCTCAAGGTGGCGGCCGGCATCACCACGCTGGAAGAAGTCGTCAAAGTCGCGCCGCCGGCAGAGACCGACCAGGGGCACTGAGCCAGCAACCCATCGCGGAGGGGAGTGCTTCCGCCTTTGGATGGGTTTTGTTGGCTGGGGATGAATGATTTCGTCCCCGCGAGGGACTTGCCTGTCTCAGCGCAGTGATTTGCGCGTACTCTGCTGGCACATTCGCCCATCTCAGGAATTTCCCCATGGCCGCCTCTCCCGACAACGTCAGCATGGCCCTGTTCTGCGACTTCGAGAACGTCGCCCTCGGCGTGCGCGATGCGAAGTACGAGAAATTCGACATCAAGCTGGTCCTCGAGCGCCTGCTGCTGAAGGGCAGCATCGTCGTCAAGAAGGCCTATTGCGACTGGGAGCGCTACAAGGGCTTCAAGGCCGGCATGCACGAGGCCAATTTCGAACTGATCGAGATCCCGCACGTGCGTCAGTCGGGCAAGAATTCCGCCGACATCCGGCTGGTGGTGGACGCCCTCGACCTCTGTTACACCAAGAGCCACGTCAATACTTTCGTCATCATCAGCGGTGATTCGGATTTCTCGCCGCTGGTTTCCAAGCTGCGCGAGAACGCCAAGCAGGTGATCGGCGTTGGCGTCAAACAGTCCACGTCGGACCTGCTGATCGCCAACTGCGATGAATTCATCTTCTACGACGACCTGGTGCGCGAAACCCGCCAGGCGGTGGCCAAGCGCGAACCGAAGGAAGCTCAGCCGCAGGTGCGCCGCAGTCCCGAGGAAGAAGGGCGCCGTCGTGAGGAGATCGAGGCCCGGCGCAGCCGGGCCGTCGACATGGCGGTCGAGACCTTCGACGCGCTGCTTGCCGAGCGCGGTGACACCGGCAAGATCTGGGCCTCGGTGCTGAAGGACGCGATCAAGCGACGCAAACCAGATTTCAGCGAGACCCGTTTTGGTTTCAAGGCCTTCGGCAATCTGCTGGACGAAGCCCAGTCGCGGGGATTGCTGGAGATCGGGCGCGACGAGAAATCCGGCACCTACGTCTATCGCCGCGCAGCGGTGGCGCTGCCTGTCGCGCATGAAGCGGCTCCTGTGGCGACGGTTGAAACGTCGCTGGTCGTAGCTGCGCCGGTTGCTGCCGAAGTTCCGGCAGAGAAGCCGCGCCGGGCGCCGAAAGGCCGGCGCAGCAAGCCGGTTGCCGAATCGGCGCCGGTCGTGCCGATGGAAAATGTGCCACCTGCCGCCCCGCTGGAGGAAGCACAGAAGGCGCCGGCCAAGCGTGGCAAAGGGCGCCGGGGGAGCAAGGCCGAAGCCGGGGCGGGGGCCGCCGAAGCCAAGCCGGCCGCGGCGGTCCCGGAAGTGGTCGAGGTAGCGCTTCCACCCGCTGAATCGCTTGCTCCGCCCGAGTCCGCCCGCCCCGCGCGGGCCAAGCGCAAGACCGCCCGGCCGGAGAAGGCCGTTGCCGGTACAGTTGTAGCGGAGCCGGCCGTCGTTCCTGCGCCGGCCGAAGAGGTTCGCAAGCCGGCGCCCCGGGCCCGGCGGCCGCGCAAGAAGGCGGAGTCCGTCGAGTAAGTCCATCGTAGCGGCCGGTGGCGGTGGCGAACTTCGCAGCCACCGGCAGGTCTGCCTGTCTTCCGTTTCCTGCCGTCCACCGCGACGGTTTCACGCATGTCCGCATCGTCCGTTTCCCGCTGGTTGCCCGCGCTGGCGCTCATAGTCCTGTCGTCCACCTGGGGATATACCTGGGTCCTGCTCAAGCAGGGGCTGGTTTTCGCCTCGCCCTTCGCGCTGGCGGCGCAACGCACCGTCGGCGGTGCGCTGGCCCTGATGCTGGCGGTGCGTCTGAGCGGGCGCTCCCTGCGCCTGGTGGCGCCGCTGGCGACCAGCGCCATCGGGCTGGTGCAGGTCAGCGGCTTCGTGGTGTTCCAGACCTGGGCGCTGGTGGAGGGCGGGCCCGGCAAGACCGCGGTGCTGATCTTCACGATGCCGATCTGGACGCTGCTGATGGCCTGGCCGATCCTCGGTGAGCGGGTGCGCGGCAAGCAGTGGTTGGCGGCGGCCTGTACGCTGGCCGGCCTGTTGCTGATCATCGAGCCGTGGAACATGCACGCCAGCCTGTTCAGCAAGCTGCTGGGCCTCAGCGCGGCGCTGTGCTGGGCCATCGGCACCATCCTCATCAAGCGTCTGCGTAGCCGCCAGCCGGTGGATCTGCTGGTGCTGACCACCTGGCAGATGATCGTCGGTGCGCTGCCGCTGGTGCTGCTGGCCGCAGTGGTGCCCGGGCCGGCGACGGACTGGTCGCCGCACTATGTGGCGATCCTGGCCTTCCTGTCGGTGGCCAGCGTGGCCTTGTGCTGGTGGTTGTGGATCTGGATCCTCGACCGGGTGCCGGCCTGGGAGGCCAGCTTGTCGGTGCTGGGTACGCCGGTGGTAGCGATTTTGTCGTCGCGGCTGACCCTCGGCGAGGAATTCCGCAGTACCGAGATCGCCGGCATCCTGCTGATCGGCGGCGGATTGACGCTCTTGTCGTTGTTCGGCTGGCTGGCTAGCCGTCGGGTGGCTGCTGGAAATTGACCCTTCACTGATCCTTTTCCGCTGGTTATAGTCCGCCTCGCGGTCTTCGCACCGCTTTGGGTTTTTCGCGGGATCGCATGCAGCCATTCCGCCCATCAAGCCGGGGCCGTCCTCCCCTCGTCCCGGCGGCTGGTGTCCGCTGGACGCCGTATTGAGGAGCCATTCATGCCTTCCGTGCCGTTTTCCCGGCGCGCGCTGCTGCGCGCCTGTGCCGTTTCCGCCCTGTCTGCTGTCGCCGCTCTGCCGGCTGCGGCCCACGCTGAAGAAGTTCTGCGCGTGTCGGCGATTCCCGACGAGGCGCCCACCGAACTGCAGCGCAAATTCGCGCCCCTCGGCGCCTACCTGGAGCACGAGACCGGGATGAAGGTCAGCTTCATCCCGGTGACCGACTACGCGGCCGTCGTCGAAGGCCTGGCTACCCGCAAAATAGACTTGGCCTGGCTGGGCGGCTTCACCTTCGTGCAGGCCAAGATCCGCACCAACGGCACGGCGGTGCCGCTGGTGCAGCGGGTCGAGGATTCGAAGTTCACGTCGAAATTCATCACCGCCAACGACAGCATCAAGGTCTTCGCCGACCTGAAGGGCAAGACCTTCGCCTTCGGCGCGCCGTCGTCCACCTCCGGCCACCTGATGCCGCGCTACTTCCTGAGCCAGGACGGCATCAACCCGGACAAGGACTTCAAGAACGTGGCTTTCTCCGGCGCCCACGACGCCACCGTCGCCTTCGTGCAGGCCGGCAAGGTGGACGCCGGCGTGCTGAACGCCTCGGTGTGGGACAAGCTGGTCGAGCAGAAGAAGGTGGACACCACCAAGGTGCACGTCTTCGCCACCACGCCGACCTACTTCGACTACAACTGGACGGTGCGCGGCGACCTGGATCCGAAGATCCAGGCCAAGATCGCCCAGGCCTTCCTGAAGCTCGACCCGGCCAACCCGGCCCACAAGGAAATCATGGCCCTGCAGCGCGCCAGCAAGTTCATCCCCACCAAGGTGGAAAACTACAAGGGCATCGAAGCGGCCGCCCACGCGGCTGGCTTGCTGAAGTAAGGCCGTAAGCCGGCCGGGGCGGTTTGCGGGGCGAGTCCGGGGCTCGATTTGTCGGCTGAGTCCATGGGGCGAATTCACTCGTCCCAACGCGGTTCGCGCCCCGCGTACTTGCTCCGACCGGCGACTACAAGGATCACCATGGGTTTTTCCCTCGAAGGCGTTGGGCTGACCCACGCCAACGGTTTCCGCGCGCTGCGCGGCATCGACCTGCGCATCGCGCCGGGCGAACGTGTGGCGCTGATCGGCGCGTCCGGCGCCGGCAAGACGACACTGCTGCGGGTGCTGGCGGCGTCCCTGCGCCCCGGCGAGGGGCGGGTGACACTGCTCGACGGCGAGCCGTGGGCCTGTACGCCGGCCACGCTGCGCCGCCTGCGCGCGCGCATCGGCCTGGTGCACCAGTCGCCGCCGATCCCGCCGCGCCAGCGGGTGGTTACCGCCGTGCTGGCCGGCCGCCTCGGCCAGTGGCCGCTGTGGAAATCCCTCGCCTCGCTGGTGCTGCCGGTCGATCCGGAGGGCGCCCGCGCCGCGCTGGCCCGCCTGGATCTCGCCGATCGCCTCTATGAACGTTGCGACCGTCTGTCCGGCGGGCAGCTGCAGCGGGTCGCGCTGGCCCGCGTGCTGTACCAGCAGCCGGACTTGCTGCTGGCCGACGAGCCGGTGTCGGCGATGGATCCGGCTCTGTCCGAACTCACTATTTCCCTGCTCAACGACGAGGCGACCCGCCGCGGCGTCACGCTGGTGGCCAGCCTGCACGCGGTGGACCTGGCGCTGCGCCATTTCCCACGGGTGGTCGGCGTAAAGGACGGGGCGATCCTGTTCGACCTGCCGGCGGCGCAGGTCAGCGATGCCATGCTGCGCGAGCTGTACGCCGCCGAGGGCGGGCTACCGCTGACGGGAGGCCTGCGCGCCCCGGAGCCGGCCGAAACCGCCGACGAATTGCCGCCGCTGCGTTGCGCATGAGCACCGCCGTACGCGATCCGGCCGCCTTGCCGCGGCTGGGCTGGACCCTCGTGGCGCTGGTGCTGCTGTGGCCGCTGCTCCGCCTCACCGATTTTCATCCGGCAGCCCTGTTCGAGGCTGGCAACCTGACGGCGATGGGTAATTTCCTCGCCGGTTTCCTGCCGCCCGAGACTGCGCCGGACTTTTTGTCCCTGCTCGGCAAGGCCACCATCGAGACGCTGGCGATGGCCACCGCCGGCATCGCGCTGTCCATTCTGCTGGCGGTGCCGCTCGGCCTGGTGCTGACCCGCAGCCTGTCCATCGCCCGCCTGGGGCCGGGCCGGCGCGGCTGGATCGGCCAGTCGCTGCGGGGCGTGGCACGGGCGCTGCTGGCGGTGCTGCGCGGTGTGCCGGAGCTGGTTTGGGCGCTGCTGTTCGTGCGGGTCTTCGGCCTCGGTGCGGCGGCCGGCGTGCTGGCGCTGGGCATCACCTACGGCGGTATGCTCGGTAAGGTGTACGGCGAAATTCTCGAATCCACCGACGCCCGCCCGGCCCGCGCGTTGCTGGAGGCCGGTAGCGGCCGCCTGGCGGCCCTGTGCTACGGCCTGCTGCCGAATGCGGCGAGCGAGCTGGTGTCCTACACCGTCTATCGCTGGGAGTGCGCGGTGCGCGCGTCGGTGGTGATGGGGTTCGTCGGCGCCGGCGGGCTCGGTCAGTTGATGGACCAGTCGATGAAGATGCTTAACGGCGGCGAGGCTGCCAGCATCCTGGTGACCTTCCTGGTGCTGGTGGTGGCGGCCGACGGCCTGTCCGAACTGCTGCGGCGGAGGCTGGCATGAGGGCCGGGATGTCCTTCGACGGCCTGCTGGCCGTGGTACTGGTCATCGCGGCAGTGGCCGGCAGCTTCGCCTACCTCGATATGCCGCTGGGGGCGCTGTTCACCGGCGCGGCGGCGAGGGAGATCGCCGATTTCGTCGGGCGCTTCTTCCCGCCCGAGCTGGGGCCGGATTTTCTCGCCAAGGTGGGTTGGGCAGCGCTGGAGACGCTGGCGATCTCGCTGGTCAGCACCGTGCTGGCGGCCGTGGCGGGCGCCGTGCTGGCATTGCCGGCGGCCGGGCGTCATGGCGTGGCCGGGCGGGCTGCGGCGCGTTTCGTCCTCAACCTGCTGCGTTCGGTGCCGGAGCTGGTGTGGGCCACGTTGATGGTGCTGGCCGCCGGCCTCGGGCCCTTCGCCGGCACGCTGGCGTTGGCGCTGCATACCACCGGCGTGCTCGGCCGCCTGTTCGCCGAGGCGCTGGAGAACACGCCGCCGGCACCGGCGGAAGCGCTGGCTGGCACAGGGGCGCCGTCCCTGGCGGCTTTCCTGTACGGCACCTTTCCGCTGGTTGCCGCCCAGTGGCTGGCCTATGCGCTGTACCGCTGGGAGATGAATATCCGCATGGCGGCGATCCTCGGTTTCGTCGGCGCCGGCGGGCTCGGTGCGCTGCTGTACTTCAGCCTGTCCCTGTTCCACGAAGCGGAGGCCAGCACGGTGATCCTCGCGATGCTGGCGATGGCGATCATGGTGGATGGCGTCAGCGCCTGGCTGCGGCGGGCGTCGGTCTAGCGGAAGTTCCGGTGAGGACGTCGGGGTGTGCAGCCAGGTTTTTGTTCGCCGCAAACTGGCTGCACCATTCGATGATGAATGGCATGCCAGGCGTCAAAACGCCTTCACGCTATGGATGGATGAATCCAGCATGTCGTGGCCTGCCTCGATGATGTCGCAACGTACCGCTGCGACGCCACGCAGCGCTTTTCGATCAGGTTGATCAGCATGGCGTAGTCCGACCAGGTGGATTCGTGGCTGGAGGAGGGAGGGGAAGCGGGGCTGGTCAAAGGGGGTGGAGGCAGGATCATCGCCCGATTTAACCAGGCGGCCGGCGGAGGTGTCAGGGTGGGGCTGTCCCGTTTCGATGCACTTTTTGGTAATACCGACCTTCAGTGTGGGCAAAAATTGCCGACATAGTCACTGGCCTCGCCTGCATGTGCGTTTTGCGCACCCGTCGGCGGGGCCTGTGTGTATCGGAACCCGTACTTATGAAGGGCAGTGCCAGGCCATGAAGCCGCGTGTGACGCCGACCAGCAGCGAACGTTCGCTGGGCGAGCAGGATTTCATCGTTTCGAAGACCGATCCGAAGGGGCGCATCCTCTACGCCAACCGGATCTTCATTGCGCTGTCGGGCTACAGCGAGGCGGAACTCATCGGCCGCCAGCACAACATCATCCGCCATCCGGATATGCCGCGCAGCGCCTTCAAGCTGCTGTGGGACAGCATCGCGGCGGGGCAGGAGTTCATCGCCTACGTGAAGAACATGGCCAAGGACGGCAGCTTCTACTGGGTGTTGGCGACGGTGACGCCGGACTACGACGCCGCGCGGCGGATCGTCAGCTATACCTCGGTGCGCCGCAAGCCGCGGGCCGAGGCGATACGTGCGGCAGCCGGTCTGTACAAGGAAATGCTGGCCGCCGAGAACCGTGCCGGCGCGCGGGATGCGATCGCTGCCGGGACGGCGGTCCTGACTGAAGTCTTGAATGGAAAGAGCTATGAGCAGTTCGTCCTTGCACTCTAAACTGTCCCTGGTGGGTTGGGGGCAGTCGGCGCTGCTGCTGGTGACCCTGCTGACGGTGTTCTTCATCACCGGCTTCCACCCGGTGTTGCTGGTCTTCCTGGTGCTTGGGGTGGGCCTGACAGTGTGGGGGCAGTGGCAGTTCCGCCGCTCGCTGGCGCCACTGCAATCGGCGGTGGAACTGGCCGGGAAGATCGGCCGCGGGCATTTCGTCGATCGCGTCACCGGGGTATCGGACAAGGATGAGATCGGCCGCCTGATCTGGGCCCTCAACGACATGCTCGACCAGCTGGAAGCCTATTTCCGCGAGGCCGACTCTTCCTTCCGCGCCCAGATGGAAGGCCGCTATTGCCGCCTCGCCCAGTCGGCGGGCCTGCACGGCAGCCTGTTCGAGGCGATGGAAACGCACAACACGCTGCTCACCAACATGTCCTCGCACCTGCGCGACCAGGCCCGCAACCGGGTGCTCAGCAATGCCGGCCTGCTCAATGCCGGCAACCTGATCGCCAACCTGACCGGCAACCAGGCCGATCTGCTGGAAGTCACCACGCAGATGCGCAAAGCCGCCACCGCCGCCACCGAGACGGCGAGCGAAGCGGCGGAGAACCAGCGCGCGGTGGCCGAGGTGGTCAGCCAGCTGTCGGGCATCAGCGAGCGCATCGTGCACGTGGCGGACGCTATCGGCGGCCTCAATGCGCGCAGCAAGGAGGTCAGCCAGGCGGTGGTGCTGATCACCGAGATTTCCGACCAGACCAACCTGCTGGCGCTCAATGCGGCCATCGAGGCGGCGCGGGCCGGCGAGTCGGGCCGCGGCTTCGCGGTGGTGGCCGACGAGGTGCGCAAGCTGGCGGAGAAGACCCGCAGCGCGTCCCAGGCCATCGGCGAGGTGATGCGCGGCCTGATCACCGACGGCGAGGCGATGCAGGAGGATGCGCGGGAGATGCGCGAGATCACGGCCCGCTCGTCGGTGGTGGTCGGCGAGCTGACCCAGACCTTCGGCCGCTTCGCTGCAGCGGCGCGGGAAACCGAGAAGGAGTCGGTGCGGGTCCACGACAAAAGCTTGGTGACCCTCTTCAAGCTCGACCATATGGTCTACAAGCAGCGTACCTACCTGGCCCTCAACGGTACCTGCGACGCGGATGCGGCGCGGGCGGTGGCCATGGATCACCACCAGTGCCGCCTTGGCACCTGGTATGACAGGGAGGGGCAAGAAAGCTTCGGTACGCTTCCTTCCTACCGCCGCCTGGAGCAGCCCCATGCCCGGGTTCATGACGGTGCCCATCAGGTGATGGCGCAGATCGACCAGGATTGGCAGAACGCCGCCGCGCTGCAGGCGGCGATTGTCGATGGGCTGGAAAGCATGGAGGCCGGCAGCCGGGAGGCGATGGATCTGCTCGACCGCTTGGTTGCGGAGAAGCATCCCGATTGATGTAAAGGGCTTGGATGAACTGGGTTTTTCTTGGGATTGCGATCGTTTCGGAGGTTCTGGCGACCTCGGCGCTGAAGGCGTCGGAGGGTTTCACGCACCTGCTTCCGTCAGTGATCGTTGTGCTGGGTTATGCGTCGGCCTTCTACTTCCTGTCGCTGACCATCCAGGTCATCAATCTCGGCGTGGCCTATGCGATCTGGTCCGGCGTGGGCGTGGTGCTGATTTCGGTGGCCGGTTGGCTGCTGTACGACCAGAAGCTTGATCTGGCCGCGGTGATCGGGATCGGCCTGATCACTGCGGGGGCACTGGTCCTCAACCTGTTTTCCAAGTCGGTGATGCACTGAAACGGGCGCCGCCGGGTTGGTCTTCGTGAAGGAAGCATGAGCTGAAGATGCCTGAAGAGTTGCTGAGACTGCTCGCCTTCATCGTGCTGGGGATCATCGTCTGGGCGCTTGCCCGGCGTTTCCCGATGGATGAATACGGGCCGCAGCCGGTGGAGCCCTTCGACCGCTGGTTCCTGGCTGTTGCGCTGGCCCTGGGAGGGGCGGTGGATGTGATCTTCGGGCCGGCCCTGAACGCCGTGGCCAATGGCCTCTACGCGTGGGCTGCTCCGGCGCGGCAGGCCGTTGCCGGCTGGAGCGTGACGACGCAGGTCCTGGTCTATCTGATCACCACCGATTTCCTCGGTTACTGGGCCCATCGGCTGATGCACTCCAGCGTGGTGTGGCGCATCCACGCGATGCATCACTCCGCCCGCAGCCTGAACTGGTTCTCGGGGATGCGCGGGACGCCGATGGACATGGTCTTCATCCTGGCGCCCGGCGCACTGATGGCGCCGCTCTTCCTGCTGACGGAGAGCCACACGGCCTTCTTCATCCTGCTGTTCATCCAGATGGCCAGCGAACACCTGACCCACTCGAACCTGCGCCTGCCCTTCGTGCGGCAGCTGGAGTGGTTCCTGGTCACGCCGCGGATGCACTTCATCCATCACCATCGGGACATGGCCTACGGGAATTCCAATTACGGCTTCTATTTCTCGATCTGGGATCACCTCTTCGGCACGTATATCGATTCGGACGATGTGCCCGACAAGGGGCCGCTGGGCCTGATGGAGGACTACACGATGAAGTCCCTGTTCCTGGGTGTCCGGCTGACCGAGTCGGCGGCTGAAAAGGGCCGGGCGCAGTCGGCGCAGGCTTGATCGAATGCAAACCACAATCCGGGAGTAAGCCTTGGAGCCTGTCGAAAACACTCTTGCGCTGGTGACCGGTGCCACCGGCTTCGTCGGCGGGGCGCTGGCCCGGCGTCTGCTGCGGGAGGGCTACCGGGTGCGGATCCTGGTCCGGAACGCGAACAACCCGGTGTTGAAGGAAGTCGGGCTGGATGCGTCGGCGAACGGCCGGCTGGAGATCGTCGAAGGCGACATCGCCGTCAAGGAATCCCTCGCAGCGGCCTTCGACGGGGTGCGCTATGTGTTCCACGTGGCGGCGATGGTCAGCACCGAGGCGTCCTGGGATGCCTACCGTGCGGCCAATGCGAGCGGCACCGAGAACATGTGCGAACTGGCCTTGCAGCATGGCATCGCCAAGTTCGTTTACGTCAGCACTGCCGATGTGTTTGGTCTGCCGAAAGCAGGGGAGGTTGTCACCGAGGCCACGCCGCATGCGGCCTGGAACGAGAAATACGCAGACACCAAGATCGCCGGGACGCGGGTCGTGAAGGACTACCAGGCCCGCGGGCTGGTATCGACGATCATCTATCCGGGCTGGGTCTATGGGCCGGGCGACCGGGCTCTGCTGCCTTCGGTGCTGGAGCAGCTCGAGAGTGGCTTTCTGCCGTTGTGGAGTCCCAACAGCTATCCGCTGGGCTTCATCTATGTCGAGGATCTGGTCGACGCCATGCTGCAGGCGCTGGGGAATCCCGCCGCCGACAACGAGGACTTCCTCATCCTCGACGCCGAAACCCGGATCGGCATGCTCGACCTGTGCGAGCGAATCGCCGAGCGCTTCGGGCTCAGGTATCGGGTGGTCAAGCTGCCGTACTGGCTGATGTACGGGCTTGCGGCGCTGCTTGAGGGAGTGGCGAAGATCGGCATCGGCGGCGAGCCGCTGATCACCACGGCGGTGGTCAAGTCATTCGGCCACTGCTTCATCTATTCGACGGAAAAGGCGGCGGCGTGCCTGCAATGGACGCCCGCCACGCCCTTCGAAACGGGTATCCGTCAGGCGCTGGATTGGCATTGCGAGCATCTGGCCGTCGGTCGCAATTAGCCGGACATTGCGGGCCAGCCCCGTTTCGGGGGCTGGCGCCGATGTGCCGGGGCCAGACTGGTCCGGAGATCTTCAGCCGAGGAACATCCGGTAGACCGGGTTGGCGGTTTCATCCACATACTCGTAGCCGAGCCGCGCCAGGAAGCCCTGGAAGGCCTCCCGGTCGGACGGCGGTACCTGCATGCCGACCAGCACGCGGCCGAAGTCGGCGCCGTGGTTGCGGTAGTGGAACAGGCTGATGTTCCAGTCGGAGCGCAGGGTCTCGAGGAAGTTGAGCAGCGCACCCGGGCGTTCCGGGAACACGAAGCGGTACAGCACCTCGTTGTCCGCCTGCGGGGCGTGACCACCGACCATGTAGCGGATGTGGCTCTTGGCCATCTCGTCGTCGGTGAGGTCCAGGCAGGGCAGCTCGTGGCGCTGCAGCAGCTCGGTGATACGCCCGCCCTCGGCACG
Organism: Zoogloea sp. JDB1; assembly: GCF_056724025.1. Taxonomy (NCBI): domain Bacteria; kingdom Pseudomonadati; phylum Pseudomonadota; class Betaproteobacteria; order Rhodocyclales; family Zoogloeaceae; genus Zoogloea; species Zoogloea sp. JDB1. The sequence continues at coordinate 891,438 of NZ_CM161496.1, read as the reverse complement.
GTTGTGTACGCCGACCCCGACGAAGATGTGGGCTTTCTGCGCATCTGCGTAGCGGTAGTTGAACTCGGTGATGTTGCGGTTGCCGAGCAGGTTGCAGAACTTCTTGAAGGAGCCGGGCTTCTCGGGGATGGTGACGGCCAGCACGGCTTCCCGCTGCTCGCCGACTTCGGCCCTTTCGGCGACGAAGCGCAGGCGGTCGAAGTTCATGTTGGCGCCGGAGGCCACCGCGACCAGGGTCTTGTCCTTCAGGGCGTGGCGCTTGGCGTATTCCTTGGCGCCGGCCAGGGCCAATGCGCCGGAGGGTTCCAGAATCGAACGGGTGTCTTCGAAGACGTCCTTGATGGCGGCGCAGATGGCGTCGTTATCCACCAGAACGATCTCGTCCACATACTCCCGGCACACGCGTAACGTTTCTACGCCGACCTGCTTGACGGCGGTACCGTCAGCGAAGAGGCCGACGCTGTCGAGCACAACGCGCTCGGTGCCGGCGAGGGAGCGCGCCATGGCGTCGGAGTCCACCGTTTCGACGCCGATCACCTTGATTTCGGGGCGTACCCGCTTGACGTAGGCGGCGACGCCGGCGAGCAGGCCGCCGCCGCCGACCGCGCAGAAGATCGCCTGGATGGGCTTGGGGTGCTGGCGCAGGATCTCCATGCCGATGGTGCCCTGACCGGCGATCACTTCCACGTCGTCGTAGGGGTGGACGAAGGTCAGCTTCTCGGCTTTTTCGAGTTCCTTGGCGTGGCCGTAGGCGTCGGAATAGCTCTCGCCGGCCAGCACCACTTCGCCGCCGTGGCGCTTGACCGCGTCGATCTTGATCGCCGGCGTGGTGGTCGGCATCACGATGACCGCCCGCGCGCCGAGCTTCTTGGCCGACAGGGCGACACCCTGGGCGTGGTTGCCGGCGGAGGCGCAGATCACGCCGCGCTTGAGGGCCGCCGGGCTGAGGCTGGCCATCTTGTTGTAGGCACCGCGCAGCTTGAAGCTGAACACCGGCTGCATGTCCTCGCGCTTCAGGAAGATCCTGTTGTGAATTCGCGCCGACAGGTTGGGCGCCGGGTCGAGGGGCGTCTCGATCGCGACGTCGTAGACCTGGGCGGTAAGGATCTTCTGGAGGTAGTCCGGATGCTGCGCGCTCATGACACAAGACCTTTGCTTCGGCTGGGGAAGCAACAAAGGGTAGCAGCCGGAGGCGCCGCGCTGCAACATTGCATCCTTTGGCCCTGCGGAGCTTTCCATGACCCCGATCCAACGTGCCGGCACCACGCCGCGCTATTCCGACTACACGATCCACAACGGCGCCGTCCATTGCGTCGAGGTACCGCCGGACGAACACGCCGACATCACGGCGCAGACCGCGGCGATGCTGGCCAGCCTCGAAAATCTGCTCGCCCAGGCGGGTAGCGGCAAGGACCGTCTGCTGATGGCGACCCTGTACCTGGTGGACATGGCGGATTACGACGCGGTGAACGCAGTGTGGGACGCCTGGCTGCCGGCAGGTACCGCACCGGTCCGCGCCTGCGTGCAGGTGGTGCGCCTGGCCAAGCCGGGTTGGCGGATTGAGGTGGCGGTGCAGGCGGCCTGCTGAGCCAAGCGCCGCCGGTTGAATGGTGTCGGGAAATCTTACATATGCCTAAGGAATTAATTGAGAATGATTGTTGAAGGGGATGTGAACGTTTGATGTAAAGGGATTTTCTCACGCTTGGTATTTTATTTGCTTGGCATCGCGTCGCCCGGTTTCGCGGCGTGGAAAGGCTGGTGGTGGTTCTTCGGTCGATGTCCCCGCCAAGCTCCAGCGACACCGGTTTTCCACCAAGAACTCGAACCAATGAGGGGAACCCCATGTCCTGGTCCAAGCGACTGTCCCGCGGCCTTGCCGCCCTGTGCCTGACGACGGCGGCTTTCGCCGCCGAAGCGAGCTATTCCAGCGTCTATTTCTTCGGCGACAGCCTGTCCGATACGGGTAACGTCTATTCGGCGACCAATGGAGCCTACCCGCCGCCGCCCTACTATCAGGGCCGCTTCTCCGACGGACCGGTATGGACCGAGAGGGTTGCGGCGGGGCTGGGACTGCCTGCCGATTCCACGGCCTGGCGGCAAGGCGGCAACAACTATGCATGGGGTGGCGCCCTGTCCGGCGCCGACGGCCATGCGGGGCCCGGTACTGGTCTGTTGTCGCAGGTTTTCGGGCAGTGGGCGCCGACGACGGGCGGGGCGGCGGATCCGAACGCCCTCTATGTGATCGGGATCGGCTCCAATGACCTGCTCGACGCGGTGCGTACCAACAGTGGCAGTACGGTGGCCGACGTGGCCTTCCGCCAGTCGGTGGCCGACACGGTGCTCAGCAACCTGACCAAGTCGCTGGGATATTTCATCAGCACCGGCGCGCGCAATTTCCTGATCGCCAACGTCACGGATCTCGGTCTGACGCCCGAGATGAACCTCGGCGGTAAGGGCAGTGCAGCGACGGAGGTGAGTAAGTACTACGATGCGCTGCTCGATACGGCGCTCGACAATCTGCGCAAGATCTTCGCGGTTAATGTCGCCGAGGTCAACCTGTTCAGCATGCTCGAGGATGTCGTCGCCGATACCAATTCCGGTGGCCAGCGTTTCGGCCTCAGCAATGCGCTCTATCCGTGTTTTGCACAGAACGCGCCTGCGTGCAGCGACTCGGTGTTCGCCGACGGGATCCACCCGACGCAGATCGTCCAGGTTCGTGCCGGCGTGCTGGCGCTGTCGGCGCTGGGTATCCCGGAGCCGGGTACGGTGGCGCTGCTGGGAGTTGGCCTGGTGCTGCTGGTGAGGACTCGGTACCGCGGCCGGTGCGCAACCTGACATCCGCAGCTGCGAAAGTGACGATCGAGGCCGGTAGTTGGGTGCCGGCCTCGTTGTTTTTCAGGGGGGCGGTTGTGGCCGGCAGGCCGCCAAGTAATGGCCCCACAGGCGTTAAGGTATTGATTTGACGCCCCGGCGTCGCTTCCCATTGGATACAATTGGCAGTTCCCCTGTCGGTTCCGGTGTGTTCCATGACCCAACGCCTGCGCGAAATTCCCTACAACTACACGTCGTTCTCGGATCGCGAGATTGTCATTCGCCTGCTTGGCCCCGAGGCCTGGCGGACGCTGGATGACCTGCGCACCGAGCGTGTCACCGGCCGCTCTGCGCGGATGCTGTACGAGGTGCTCGGAGATGTGTGGGTCGTCCAGCGCAATCCCTATCTGCAGGACGATCTGCTCGACAACCGGGACCGCCTCGGTGCGCTGATCGGCGCGTTGCGCCACCGCCTGCACGAGGTGGAGAAGCGTCGCGAGGAGTCCAGCGACGAGGATCCGGAGCGCAGCGCCAAGGTGGCGAGCCTGGTGCAGGCCGCCAACGCCGCGGTGGATCGTTTTGCCAAGCTGTTCGACGACACCGCCGAGCTGCGCAGGAAGGTGCGCCACGAGCTCGTCCGCCACACCCGCAAGGACAATATCTGCTTCGACGGCCACGCCCGCGTGTCCCACGTGACCGACGCCACCGACTGGCGCGTCGAGTACCCCTTCGTGGTCCTCTACCCGGACACCGAAGAGGAAATGGCGCCGCTGGTGAAGAGCTGCATCGAGCTCGGCCTGACCATCATCCCGCGCGGGGGCGGCACCGGCTACACCGGCGGCGCCGTGCCGCTGGACGCCAGGTCGGTGGTCATCAACACCGAAAAGCTGATTTCCCTGGGGCCGGTCGAGGAGGTGGTGCTGCCCGGCCACACCGAGCCTTACGCCACCATCCGCACCGGCGCTGGCGTCGTTACCGACCGGGTGTCGGAAGCTGCATCCCTGGCCGGCCGCGTCTTTGCGGTGGACCCGACCTCGGCCAGCGCGTCGTGCATCGGCGGTAACATCGCGATGAACGCCGGCGGCAAGAAGGCCGTGCTGTGGGGCACTGCGTTGGACAACCTGGCCTGGTGGAAGATGGTCACGCCGGACGGCAACTGGCTGGAGGTGGAACGCCTCAACCACAACTTCGGCAAGATCCACGAACAGGAAACCGTCCAGTTCCGCCTGAAGCGCTTCGACGCCAAGAGCTACAAGCCGATCTCTGAAGAGATCCTGACGATGCCGGGCGCGGCCTGCCGCAAGGACGGCCTCGGCAAGGACGTCACCGACAAGTTCCTCGGTGGCGTGCCAGGCGTGCAGAAGGAAGGCACCGACGGCCTGATTGTGGCGTCCCGCTGGGTGTTGCACAAGATGCCGCCGGTGACCCGCACGGTGTGCCTGGAGTTTTTCGGCCAGGTCCGCGAGGCGGTGCCGGCGATCGTCGAGATCACCGACTACTTCAAGCCGGGCGGCGCCGGCAACGCCGCCGGCGTGCTGCTGGCCGGCCTGGAGCACCTGGACGAGCGCTATGTGAAGGCGGTGGGCTACACCACCAAGGCCAAGCGCCACGGGCGGCCCAAGATGGTGCTGATCGGCGACATCGTCGGCCACGATGAAGCGGCGGTGATGACCGCCGCCTCCGAAGTGATCCGCATGACCAACACCCGCGGCGCCGAAGGCTTCATCGCGGTCAGCCCCGAGCAGCGCAAGAAGTTCTGGCTCGACCGTTCGCGCACCGCGGCGATCTCCCGCCACACCAACGCCTTCAAGGTGAACGAGGACGTGGTGATCCCGCTGCCGCGGATGGGCGATTACTGCGATGGCATCGAGCGCATCAACATCGAGCTGTCCACGCAGAACAAGCTGGCCCTGTGCGACGCGCTGAAGGAATACCTGCAGGGCGAGCTGCCGCTGGACACCGGCGATGCGACGATTTCCCGCGACGAGCTGATCGGCGACCGTCGCGAGGCCGCCATCAACTACGTGGAGGCGGTGCGCCTGCGCTGGGAGTGGCTGCTCGATAACCTCGACACCCCGCTGGAACTGGCCGAGCCGAGTTTCGTGTCCTACGGCATTGTCGCCGGCGAGCTGAGCAACCGTGCCGCCAACCCGAAGTTGTTCCACCGCCTGCAGGACTATTCCGTCCGCACCAGCTGGAAGAACGAGCTCAAGCCGCGCCTCGACAAGATCTTCGACGGCCAGCTGTTCGGCCCGGTGCGCGAGGGCATCAAGAAGCTGCACAAACAGGTGCTGCGCGGCCGCGTCTTCGTGGCCCTGCACATGCACGCCGGCGACGGCAACGTGCACACCAACATCCCGGTGAACTCCGACAACTACGAGATGCTGCAGACCGCCAACAAGGCCGTCGACCGCATCATGGAGCTGGCCCGTTCGCTGGATGGCGTGATCTCCGGCGAGCACGGCATCGGCATCACCAAGCTCGACTACCTGACCGACGCCGAGATGGCCAACTTCTGGGATTACAAGCAGAAGGTGGACCCGGAAGGCCGCTTCAACCGCGGCAAGCTGATGCGCGGCGGCAACCTCGACAACGCCTACACGCCCAGCTTCAACCTGATGGGCCACGAGTCCCTGATCATGGAGCAGACCGCCATCGGCGAGATCTCCCATGACATCAAGGACTGCCTGCGCTGCGGCAAGTGCAAGCCGGTGTGCTCGACCCACGTGCCGCGCGCCAACCTGCTGTACAGCCCGCGCAACAAGATCCTCAGCACCTCGCTGCTGATCGAGGCCTTCCTGTACGAGGAACAGACCCGCCGCGGTGTGTCCCTGGCCCACTGGGCCGAGTTCGAGGACGTGGCTGATCACTGCACGGTGTGTCACAAGTGCGAGAAGCCCTGTCCGGTGGACATCGACTTCGGCGACGTGTCGATCAAGATGCGCAACCTGCTGCGCGAGCAGGGCAAGAAGTCCTTCAACCCCGGCAAGGCCGCGGCGATGGCCTTCCTGACCGCCACCGATCCGGCGACGATCAAGACCATCCGCGCCGGCATGATCGGCCTCGGCTACAAGGCCCAGCGCCTCGGCCATGCGGTCGGCAAGTCCCTCGGCCTGATCCAGGACCAGGTCCAGCATCCGCCGGCTACCCTCGGCAAGCCGAGCATCAAGGCCCAGGTGATCCACTTCATCAACAAGCCGATGCCGGGCGGCCTGCCCAAGCGCACGTCCCGCGCGCTGCTGGACATCGAGGACGATGCCATCGTCCCGGTGATCCGCAACCCGCAGGTCAAGCGTGACGAGTCGGACGCGGTGTTCTACTTCCCGGGCTGCGGTTCCGAGCGCCTGTTCAGTCAGGTCGGCCTGGCCACCCAGGCCATGCTCTACCAGGTCGGCGCCACTACCGTGCTGCCGCCGGGCTACTTGTGCTGCGGCTATCCGCAGACCTCCGCCGGTGAGGACGACAAGGGCCAGCAGATCACCACCGACAACCGGGTGCTGTTCCACCGGGTCGCCAACACGCTCAACTACCTCGACATCAAGACGGTGATCGTGTCCTGCGGCACCTGCATGGACCAGCTGCAGAAGTACCAGTTCGAGAAGATCTTCCCGGGCTGCCGGCTGCTCGACATCCACGAGTACCTGATGGAGAAGGGCCTCAAGCTCGATGGCATCACCGGTACCCGCTACATGTACCACGAGCCCTGCCATACCCCGATGAAGGTTCATTCCGGCATCAAGGTGGCCAACGAGCTGATGGGTACGCGGGTCAACCTGTCCGACCGCTGCTGCGGTGAATCCGGCACGCTGGCGGTGTCCCGCCCGGACATCTCGACGCAGGTGCGCTTCCGCAAGCAGGAGGAGATCGAGAAGGGCGCCGAGAAGCTGCGCGGCGCCGATGCCACCGCCCAGGTGAAGATCCTCACCTCCTGCCCGAGCTGCCTGCAGGGCCTGTCGCGCTACGCCAACGATGCTGGTGGTGTGGATGCCGACTACATCGTTGTCGAGATGGCCAAGCACATCCTCGGCGAGAACTGGATGGCCGACTATGTGGCGAAGGCCAACAGCGGCGGCATCGAGCGCGTGCTGCTGTAAGCGCCTTTCGCTCCGCTGAAACGACGAGGCCCGCGCAAGCGGGCCTCGTCACATGGTGCCGGAGATCCGCGATGGATTCCCGTGGCTGGGCCGCTACTGGCTCAGTACCAGGTCACCTTGCCGTTGCTGGTGTCGTACAGGGCACCGACGATCTTGATCTTGCCCTCGTCTTCCAGGCCCTTGAGGATCGGGCTCTGTTCGCGGATGCGCTGGACGACCTGCTTCACGTTGAGCTCGGTCACTTCGTCCACGAAGGCGTGGTTGTGGGAGTTGTGTTCGCCGGGGGTGGAGGCGATGGCGACGGCCGGCTTGAACTTGGCGAGCAGGCTGGTCAGGTTGCCCATCTGCACGTCGTCACAGGCGCCCTTGATGGCGCCGCAGCCGGTATGGCCAAGGACGACCACCAGGCGGGAGCCCGCCACCTTGGAGGCGTATTCGAGGCTGCCCAGGATGTCTTCATTGACCGTGTTGCCGGCCACGCGGGCGGCGAAGATGTCGCCGACGCTCTGGTCGAAGACCACCTCCGGCGCGGCGCGGGAGTCGATACAGCCGACCACGCTGGCGAACGGGAACTGGCCGAGCGCCGTGGCCTGGACCCGCGCCTTGAGATTGCGCTTGAGGGGCTTGTCGGCTGCGAAGCGGGCGTTGCCGGCCTTCAGTATCTCCAGTGCCTTGTCCGGCGTGATGCTGGCCTGGACGGCCTTGGTGAGGGTCGCGCCGGTGGTGTAGGGCTTTGGTGCGACCGGGCCGCCGTGGTCGTCGGCCAGCGCCGGGGTGTTGCTGATCAAGGCCGCGAGGGCCAGGGCAAGGACGAGTTTGGTTTTCATTATGTCTCCGCTAGTGTGTTGTTCAGACATCGGAATGCCGCGATGTCCGGCGCTGAAACGGCATTGCTGCGGCTGAACTTTAGTTCAATCTGCAACGCTTGCAGTCCCCGTCCGCGGGCGTAAATGGCTTCGTGCTATCCTGCGTCCCCCGTTTTTCCGGTCGTGCGTGAACGCGGCCGCCAGAACATGAGCGAAGAACAGAATTTCGAGCCGCCGGCCGTGCCGGCGGACGCGGAGGCGCCTGCCAAGCCGGCCCGCCGCAAGGCTCCCGCCCGGACCTCGCGCAAGAAAGCTGAAGTCGTGGCCGAAGCCGTTCCCGCCGCTGAGGCGGCCCCCGTCGTGGCGGAGGCTGAAGCCGACGCGCCCGTCGCCAAGAAGGCGGCCAAGCCCCGCGCCAAGCGTGCGCCACGCAAGCCGAAGGCCGAGGCCGTCGTCGTCGTGGAGGCGACGGCGGATCTCTTCGCGGCGGTGGAAGCCGTTGCCGACGTGCCTGTGTCAGTCGTTGAGCCGGAGCCGGTTGTTGAGGTGCCCGTCGTGGAGGTGCCTGCCATCCCCGCTCCCGTCGAAGCCGTGACGCCGCAGGAACAGCCGCAGCTGGCCGAGGCCGCGCCCGTGCCGGTACAGGAGCCGGTACAGGACGCCGCCGCCGAAACGGCTGATGCGGTCGAAGGTGCTGTCGACGAATCCGACGACCTGCAGCCGGTTGCCGACGGTGAAGCGGCCGATGCACCTGCCGGTCCGCGGCGCAAGCGCAAGCGTCGGCGTGGTCGTGGAGAGCGGAATGGCCAGGGCGAACGTCGGGAGCAGGCTGGCGAAACGCTGCTGGAAGGCGAGTCCGATGAACCGGCTGCCGAGGTGGCGGATGTACTCGTCGAGGTGGCGGGTGAAGCGCCTGCCGCCATGCCCGTGGACGTTGAAGCGCTCGAGGCGCTGTCGTCCGTCGACAGTGAGGCCGCAGTCGAACCCGAACCCGTTGCTGTTGAACCGGCTCCGCTGACCGTCGTCAGCCTGGGCCTGGATGTGCCGCCGGTGCTGTCGACCGAAGCGCTGACTACGTTGCGCAATGCGCGGGTTGTGCTGGGGACCGCCGATGCGCTGGACCGTTTGGCCGGCCTTGAACTGAATGTGCCGCAGCAACTTTGTGCCGCTGAATCGGCCCACATCGATGTGCGGTCCGTCGGCCATGCCGGCAGCGTGCTGGTGGTGACCGGCGACGGTGCCGGCGACGGCCCGGCCGCCGAACTGCTGGCCGAACTTGGCCCGGCCCATGTGCGCGTGCTGCCCGGTGTCGGGCGCGTGCAGGCGGCCTGTGCCGCGCTGGGGCTGTCGGCCGAGATCGTGTCGGTGGTAGACCTGCGCCGGGCGCCGCTGGCGACGTTGCGCGGTCAACTGCGCGCCCATCGTCTGCTGGCCCTGCCGCTGGCTGATGCCGCGGCGCCGGTGGCGGTGGCTCGTCTGCTGCTCGACAGCGGCTTTGCCGGCGCGCGGGTATGGGTCTGCGAATTCTTCGCGGGCGCGCTTCAGGCGCGGGCCTGGCTGGCATCCGAATTGGTCGAGCTGCGTGAGGCCTTCGATCCGCGGGCAGTGTTGATCGTCGCCACGGGTCCGTCGAGCGGGTTGTTTGCCGAGCTGCCGGGGCTGTCCGATGCGGCCCTCGGTGAAGGGGCGCCTGCTGCGCTGCCGCTGGCCGTGCGCGCGCTGGCACTGGCCTGGCTGCAGCCGGCGGCATGGGAGACCGGCTGGGCAATCGCCGACGGCGAGGCCAGCCTGGCTCTCGAATGGGCGCGGGCGGTGCCGACGGCGCGGGTACGCGCGGTCGGGATGGAGCCGAGCCTGCTGGGGATGAGCATTCCGTTGGCAGGGGTGGGTGACAACCTGTCGGCGATTGGCAGCGCGTCGCCACTGCGGTGCCGCGAATGGCCGGCGCCGGAGGCAGTGTTCATTCGGGGTGGTGCGGGACTCAGCGATTGGCTGGCGGCCGCGTGGGCCCGTCTGGCGCCGGGCGGACGTCTGGTGGCCAGCGCCGAGGACGATCAGGCCCGTGGCGAGCTGTTGGCTTTCGCCACCCAGGTGCCTGCTGAGGCTTGGCAGGAGCTGAGCCTGTCCAGCGGCGAGACGGTGGCCGGACGCCTGCGTTTCACGCCCAGCGCACCGGTGCGCCTGGCCTTGTGGCGAAAGCCGGCCGTATCCTGAGACTTTCCACCGTGGAGCGCTGACGTGCCTGCCGACTCTCTTCCCCGCGAACGTTCTCCGGCCAAGCCGGGCTGGGTCTATCTGGTCGGCGCCGGCCCTGGCGATCCGGAGCTGCTGACGCTGCGTGCCTTCCGCCTGCTGCTCGAGGCGGACGTGCTGGTCTATGACAACCTCGTCAGCAAGGAGGTGCTCGACTGCGTGCCGGCGGCCATCGAACGCATCTACGTCGGCAAGAAAGCCTCGAACCATTCGCTGCCGCAGGAAGGCATCAATGCGTTGCTAGTGCGCCTGGCCCAGGAAGGCAAGCGCGTCGTGCGTCTGAAAGGCGGTGATCCGTTCATCTTCGGGCGCGGCGGAGAGGAAGTGGAAGAGTTGGTGAAGGCCGGCGTGCCCTTCGAGGTGATTCCCGGCATCACCGCGGCGGCCGGTATCGGCGCCTATGCAGGGATTCCGCTGACCCACCGGGATTTTGCTCAGTCCTGCATCTTCGTCACCGGCCACCTGAAGGACGGCTCGGTGGACCTGGACTGGGACATGCTGGCGCGGCGCAAGCAGACCCTGGTGTTCTACATGGGCATCACCCAGCTGGCGACGATCTGCGCCCAACTGGTCGCCCACGGCTTGCCGGCGACGACGCCGGCGGCGGTGGTACGGCGCGGCACGACCAAGGCCCAGCGGGTGGTGACCTCCGACCTGGCCAATCTGGCCGAGGCCGTGAAGGCGGCCGGCATCACGCCGCCGGCGCTGACCATCGTCGGCGACGTGGTCAGCCTGCAGTCGCGCCTGGCCTGGTTCCATCCGGAGGCGAAGGAATGAGCGTAGCCGCCTGTCCGGCCCTGTTCGTCGCGGCCCAGGCCTCCGGGCAGGGCAAGACCACCGTTACTGCCGCGTTGGCCCGCCTGCATACCCGCCAGGGGCGCAAGGTGCGGGTCTTCAAGTGCGGCCCGGACTTCCTCGATCCGCAGATCCACGCCGTGGCCAGCGAGGCGCCGGTGTACAACCTGGACCTGGGCATGTGCGGCGCCGAAGACGCTGCCTGGCGCCTGCACGCGGCTGCGCAGGAGGCCGACCTGATCCTCGTCGAGGGGGTCATGGGCCTCTTCGACGGCGCGCCGTCCGGTGCCGACATCGCGCGCCGCTTCGGTATTCCGGTGATGGCGGTGATCGACGCCAAGGCCATGGCGCAGACCTTCGGCGCACTGGTGCATGGCCTCGCCACCTGGCAGCCGGACCTGCCGTTCTCCGGCGTGCTGGCCAACCATGTGGGCAGCGAAGGCCACGCCAAGCTGCTGCAGGATAGCCTGGGGCCTGGCATTGCCTGGTACGGCGCGCTGCCGCGGGATGCCGACGCAGCGCTGCCGGAACGCCACCTGGGCCTGCTGCAGGCGGCCGAGATCGCCGACCTGGACGCTCGCCTCGATCGTCTCGCCGACCACCTGGCGCGTACCGGCGCGGCGGACCTGCCGCCGCCGGTGAGCTTTCCGGCCGTCGCGCGTCCGTCGGTGGATGCTCGCCTGCATGGCCGGCGCATCGCCGTGGCCCGCGACGCGGCCTTCGGTTTCATCTACCCGGCGAATCTGGATACCTTGGCCGAGCTCGGCGCCGAGGTCAGCTTCTTCTCGCCGCTGGCCGGCGATGCGCTGCCGGCCTGTGACGCGCTGTGGCTGCCCGGCGGCTACCCCGAACTGCACGCCGGGGCGCTGGCCGCCAACGCGCGCTGGCAGGCCGACCTGCACGCCCACGTGGCGGCCGGCAAGCCGCTGCTGGCCGAATGCGGCGGCATGATGAGCCTGTTCGAGACCATCACCGACAAGGCCGGCGCGAGCTTCCCCGGTTCCGCCGTGCTGCCTGGCCACACGCGCATGCAGGCACGGCTGGCGGCCCTTGGCACGCAGGTGGCAGAACTGCCGGAAGGGCGGCTCACCGGCCATACCTTCCATTACTCGAAGAGCGAGACATCGCTGCAGCCCCTGACCCGCGCGAGCAGCCTGCGTGGTGGCAAGGACGGCGAGGCGATCTACCGGCTGGGCCGAGTAACCGCCTCCTACGTGCATTTCTACTTCCCGTCCAATCCCGCAGCCGTCGCCGCGCTATTCGGCGCCTGAGTGCTTCGTCAGGCCAGCTGGTGGGCGATCAGCGCCGCCAGCCGGGCCAGTCCGCGGTCGATCTCATCCTCACTGGCGTGGCTGAAGTTGAGACGCAGCGTGCCGGTGGCCTCCGGAGTGTCCGGGTAGAAGGCTTCGCCAGGCATGAAGGCGACGCCTTCTTCGATGGCCAGCGGCAACAGCCTGCGGGTGTCGATGCGGCGTTTCAGTTGCAGCCAGAAGAACAGTCCGCCCTTGGGCACGCTCCAACTCGCCAGGGCGCTGAAATGGCGTTCCAGCGCCGCCGCGAACAGGTCGCGCTTGTGGCGGTAGAAGTCGGCCAGCCCGGCAAGGCGTTCGGCCCGCGCCGGGGATTCCAGCTGCTGCAGCACCAGCCACTGGCTGAGGCGGTTGCTGTGCAGGTCGGCGGCCTGCTTGAGGCGCACCAGGTAGGGGAACAGATCCGCGGAGGCCGCGAGGAAGCCCAGGCGCAGGCCCGGTGCCAGGCTCTTCGAGAAGGAGCCCTGGTAGATCCATGGGCTGTCGGTCAGCGCAGCACACACCGGGCGCCGTTCGCAGGTGTCGTAGACCAGGTCGCGGTAGGGATCGTCCTCGAACAGCGGCACGCCGGCTTCGCCGCAGGCCGTCGCCAGCGCCTGCCGTTCGGCTGCGCTGTAGCAATGCCCGGTAGGGTTCTGGAAGGTCGGGATGGCGTAGGCCAGCGCCGGCTTGCTGTCACGGAGGGCGGCGGCGCTGACCTCGGCCGCCGCGAAGGGGACGAAGCGTGCCCCGAAAAAGCGGAACACCTGCAGCGCGGCGAGATAGGTTGGCGATTCGACGGCCACCGGTGTGCCCGCATCGACGAACAGCTTGCCGACCAGATCGATGCCCTGCTGGGAGCCGGACAGCACGAGGATGCGTTCCGGTCCGCAGTCGAGGCCGCGGCGGCTGAGTTCTTCGGCGATGCGTGTGCGCAGTTGGGGATCGCCTTCGGTCGGGCCGTATTGCAGCGCGTCGGTAGGGGCGGCGAGGGAGAGTTCGGGAAAGGTTTCGGCGGCCGGCAGCCCGCCGGCGAAGGAGATCATGCCGGGGCGTCCTACGACGGCCAGGATCTCCCGGATCGGCGACGGGTGCAGATCGTGCACACGGGCGGAAAGGGATGTTGGCAGGCGCGGGGGGAGGGTGGTCGGCATGAAAGTCTCCAGAAAAAATTAAGTCAACAATATTGACCTATAAATCCTGAGCCTCTTCCGGAATAATGTCAACATGATTGACCTAAATCGCCAGGCCGAACTCCGCGAGGCCATCGAACTGTTCTACTTCGCCTACCGGGCCTTCACCGCGCCGCCGGACGACATCCTGGCCCAGCGTGGCCTAGGCCGCGTGCATCACCGCATCCTGTATTTCGTGGGCCGTAATCCGGGGATCGCTGTGAATGCGCTGCTGACCACGCTGGGCGTCAGCAAGCAGGCGCTGCATGCGCCGCTGCGCCAGCTGGTGGACGATGGCCTGGTGGGGACTGCGGCGGCCGACAACGACCGGCGCGTGAAGCGCCTGCAGCTGACTGCCGAAGGGGCGGCGCTGGAGGCGCAATTGTCGGGAACGCAGATGGAGATGCTGGAGAAGGTCTTCGCCGAAGCCGGCCCGGAGGCTGCCGACGGCTGGCGCCGCGCGATGGCGGTGCTGGTGAAGGGCGGCTGAGGTTAGGGCTTTAGGGGAAACGTCGGGCCGCCCAAGGTTTCCTCGTCCTCCGCTGCAGGGGGCGGGCTGGGCGTAGCCCGGCCCTGCGGGCGCTCAGTGCCCCTTCAGTGCGTAGATGCCCGGCGCGTTGCGCCAGTAGCCCTTGTAGTCCATGCCGCCGCCGAACAGGAAGCGGTCGGCCACGTCGAGGCCGGTGAAGTCGGCGCGCATGCCGGGATAGGCCTTGCGGTCGTGGACCTTGTGCACCAGTACCGCCGAATGCACCTCACGGGCACCTTCCTGCTTCAGGTAGTCGATGATGGCGGCCAGCGTGTGGCCTTCGTCGAGGATGTCGTCGAGCACCAGCACTGTGCGGTCGCGCAGGTCCTGGGTGGGGCGGACGCGCCAGTCGAGCAGCGTGCCCTGCAACGCGTGGCCGTAGCGGGTGGCGTGCAGGTAGGCCAGTTCCAGCGGGAAGGGCAGGCGCGGCAGGAGGCGGCCTGCCAGGATCAGGCCGCCGTTCATCACCACGTACACCAGCGGATTCTTGTCCTGCAGGCGGACGGTGATGTCGGCGGCGAGCTGGTTGAGGGCGGCGTCCACTTCGGCCGGCGTGCACAGGCAGTCGGCTTCTTCGCGGGCCCGGCGGATTTCCTCGAGGTCGACGGTGGTGGTCATGGCAATCGCGATGGAGGTCAGGGAATCAGGTTGCGGACGCGACGCAGCAGCTGCCAGCCGAGCCAGCCGCGGCGGGCCCAGCGGATTGCTGCACGGGGCCGGACGACCAGCGTGAACACCGCGATGCCGCTCAGCAGCGGGGCGTTGTGGCGGGCCCAGCGCAGGCCGTCGCCGATGCGGTCGACGCCGTGCAGCACCGGGGTGAAGGCCCGGGCGTGGTGGATCAGTGTGTCGCGCTGTTCGCTGCAGCGGATCTGCAGGCGCTGCTTGCGCAGCGCGAGTTCGACGAGTTCGGGATTCATTCTTTCGGCCGCAGGGCTTCCCGGTCCTGGGCCAGTTCGGCCAGGCTGGATGCAAACAGGCGCGAGCCTGCCCGCAGCCGCGCGGCGGCCCGGGTGGCGGTCCAGCACGCCGGCGGCGAACAGTCCGGTGGTGGCGAGGCCGAGGGCCAGCAGGCGATGGCTGTCCCACAGCAGCACGGTGAGGAAGGCCAGCAGGAAGACGAAACCGAAGCCGATGAAGAGCGCGGCGAGCACGGTGTCGAAAAGGAAGCTGCCGGCGCGCAGCTTCTCTTCCTTCAGCTCGACAGCGAAGAGTTCGAGACGGGTCTGGACTGTGGCCAGACCCGAGTCTGCGAGCCCTTTGAGGGACTCGCCGAGGCGCGAGGGCGCGGAATCGCTCATGCGCAGCCGGGTTTAGCGGCGATTGACCAGCAGGCCCAGCAGGAAGCCGACACCGGCCGCGACACCGACGGCCTTCCAGGGATTGTCATGCACGTAGTCGTCGGTGGCGCGGGCAGCGGCCTTGGTCTTCTGCACGACGGCGGCTTCCAGGTCCTGCAGCTTGTACTTGGCGCTGGTGAGGCGGTCGCCAAGGCGGGCACGCACGTCAGCGACCTTGTCGCCGGCCTGGCCGGCGGTCAGCTTGAGCAGTTCTTCGGTGTCGGCCACCACGGCCTTGAAATCGGTGACGAGTTTGTCTTTGGTCACTTGTGCGTCGCTCATGGTTTTCTCCCAATGAATGGCGTTATCGAGGATTGGTATGCGGCTTGGAGGTCTTGCTGTCGCCACTTGTCTTTCCGAGTCTAGGCTAATCCCAATCGAAGTCCGTGGCAATTCATTCTGGCTGCGCGCTTGGCGCGGAGCGGCGCAGGACGCGGGCCAGCCAGGCTTCCAGGTCGTCCACGTAGGTATACACAGCGGGCACTACCAGCAGGCTCAGCAGCGTCGAGCTGATCAGGCCACCGATCACCGCGGTGGCCATCGGCGCGCGGAAGCTCGGGTCGGCGCCGAGGCCGAGGGCGATCGGCAGCATGCCGGCGCCCATCGCCAGCGAGGTCATGACGATCGGGCGGGCGCGCTTGCGGCAGGCATCCACCAGCGCGTCGTGGCGGCTGAGTGGCGTACCGCCGCGGCCGTGGCGGGCCTCGATGGCGTATTCGACGAGCAGGATGGAGTTCTTGGTGACGATGCCCATCAACATCAGGAGGCCGATCAGGGACGGCATCGAGAAGCTGTTGTGGGTGACCAGCAGTGCCACGAAGGCGCCTCCGATGGCCAGCGGCAAGGCCGCCAGGATGGTCACCGGCTGCGTGAAGCCGCCGAACAGCAGCACCAGCACCATGTAGATGCACAGCACGCCAATGCCCATCGCCAGCCCGAAGCTGCCGAACAGTTCCTGCATGACCTCGGTGTCGCCGGAGTCGGCCAGCGTCACGCCGGGCGGCAGCTTGGCCAGGCCGGGCAGGGCCAGGGCTTCTTTGTACACCGAGCCGAGTTCGCGTTGGCCGAGTTCCACTTCGAGGGTCACATTGCGGCTGCGGTCGAGGCGGTTTACCTGGGCCGGGCCGCTGTCCATCGCGATGTCCGCCACGTTGGCGAGGAACACCGGTCCGCTGTTGCCGGGCACCTGAAGGCGGCCGATGGCGGCCAGGTCGGCCCGCTCGGCGTCCGGCAGGCGCACCCGGATCGGCACCTGACGGCGTTCCAGGTTGAGCTTGGCGAGGCCGACGTCGTAGTCGCCGGCGGTGGCAATGCGGATCGTGTCGGCGATGGCCTCGGCGGTGACGCCCAGGTCGGCGGCGCGGGCGAAGTCGGGGCGGATCACCACTTCCGGGCGTACCAGGCTGGCGCTGGAGGTGATGTTGCCGATGCCCTGCAGGGTACGCAGGTCGCGGGTGGCGGCCTGGGCGGCGACGGCCAGCGTGGCCGGATCGTCGCTCTTCAGCACCAGCAGCATCTTGACGCCCGAGTCGGCAGGCCCGACGGTGATTCGCATGCCGGGCAGCACGGCGAGGCGCTGGCGCATCTCCACTTCGACAGCCTGCTGGTTGCGGTGGCGCTGGGTGCGGTGGCTGAGGGTCACGGTGAGCACCGCGCGGCGTACCTCGGCGGCGGCGCCGGGGTTGAAGCCGTCGCCGGCCGCCCCGCCGCCCACCGAGCTGAGCACGGCCTTCACGTCGGGCATCACGGCGATGGCTGCGCGGGCCTGTTCGGCGGCGCTCCAGGTTTCCTTCAGCGTGCTGCCGGGTGGGAGCTCCACGTTGACTAGCGTCTGGGCGCGGTCGGCGGGCGGCACGAAGCCGGTCGGCAGTAAGGGGATCAGCATCACCGAGCCGACCAGGAAGGCGATCGCGCCGAGCAGGGTCAGGAAGCGGTGGTGCAGGCACCACTGCATGGCCGTCATGTAGCTGCGCATCAGGCGGCGCTCGGGTACCTCGCCGTGGGCGACGGGCTTCAGGAAGTAGGCCGCCATCATCGGCGTCAGCAGGCGCGCCACGACCAGGGAGGCGAGGATCGCCAGCACCGCGGTCCATCCGAACTGCTTGAAGAACTTGCCGGCGATGCCGGCCATGAAGGCGGTGGGCAGGAACACAGCGACCAGTGCGAAGGTGGTGGCGATGACCGCCATGCCGATCTCGTCGGCGGCCTCCATGGCGGCCTGCAGCGGCGTCTTGCCCATGCGCAGGTGGCGGGCGATGTTCTCGATCTCGACGATCGCGTCGTCCACCAGGATGCCGACCACCAGCGCCAGCGACAGCAGCGTGACGGTGTTGAGGGTGAAGCCGAACCAGGCCATGCCGAGGAAGGTCGGGATCACCGACAGGGGCAGGGCCAGCGCGGCAACCAGGGTTGCGCGCCAGTCGCGCAGGAACCACCACACCACCAGCACCGCCAGCAGCGCACCTTCGTAGAGGAGCTGCATGGAGCCGTCGAAGTTCTCCTGCACCGGGGCGACGTTGTTGTAGGCGTGGGCGAAATGCACGCCGGGATGGGCGGCTTCCAGTTCGGCGATGGCCTTGGCGACGCCGGCGGCGACGGTGATCTCGCTGGCACCCTTGGTGCGCGAGACCTCGAAGCCGACCACCGGCTGGCCGTCGAAGAGGGCTACGGAACGGCGCTCGGCGATGGTGTCGGTGATCTTGGCGATGCGCTCGAGGCGCACGCTGCGCCCTTCGGACAGCGGGATGTCGATGGCGCCCAGGTCGCGGGCGCTGGCGACGGTGGCGATGGTGCGCACGGCCTGCTCGCCGCCGCCCACGTCGCCGCGGCCGCCGGGGGCTTCCTGCTGGGCGCGGCGTAGTTGGCGGGACACGTCGGCGGCGCTGACGCCGAGGGCGGCCATCCGTTCGGCGTCGAGTTCGATGCGTACCTCCCGGGTGACGCCGCCGAGGCGCTTCACTGCGCCTACGCCCTTGACCGCCAGCAGGCGGCGGGTGACCGTGTCGTCCACTAGCCAGCTGAGGGATTCCTCGTCGTGAGTGTCGGCACGGATGGTCCATGCGCCGAGGGGCCGGCCGGCGGTGACGATCTTGGCCACCACCGGGTCGCGCACGTCGGCGGGTAGGTCGGCGCGCACGCGGCTGACTGCGGCGCGCACCTCGGTCTCTGCCTCGTTGGCGTTCTTCTCCAGTTCGAATTCGATGGCCACCGTGACCTCGCCGTCGAGGATGGTGGTGTGCATGCGCTTGATCTGGGCGAGGGTCGCGATGCTGTTCTCGAGCTTGCGGGCGACCTCGGTCTCCAGCGTGCCGGGGGCGGCGCCGGGCAGGCTGGCCTTGACGGTGACCACCGGCAGCTCGATGTCCGGAAAGTCCTGCACGCCGGTGCTCTTGAAGGCCAGCAGGCCGGCCAGGCTGAGCAGGATGAAGAGCAGGATCGCCGGGACCGGGTTGCGGATCGACAGGGCGGAAAAGTTCATGGCGTGCCGCTCACTTGCTCGGGGCCTGGGGCGTCGGTGCCGTTACCTGGACCAGGTCGCCGTCGTCGAGGAAGCCGGCGCCGCTGGCCACCACCCGTGCGTCGGAGGGCAGGCCGGAGAGGATCTCGACGCGCTCGCCGTCGCGGCGGCCGACCTCGACCTTGGTCTGCACGACGCGGTTGCCGTCGCCGATGCGGAACACGTAGTTGAAGCCGTCGCGCAAGGCTATCGCCTGGCGCGGCAGGGTCAGGCCGCGGCTGGCTGCCAGCGCGAACTCGCCGCGGGCGAACATGCCGGCCTTGAAGGGAGCCGTGGCGCCCTTGCCGGCGGCGGCCGGCAGATCCACATAGACCAGCGCGTTGCGGCTCTGCACATCGACCGTGGGGGCCGGCGTGCGCACCGTGCCGGTGACCCGCTCGCCGCCGGGGGCGGTGAGTTGTACCGGCTGGCCGACACGGACGCGGGCCAGTTCAGCGGCCGGCACTTCGGCCCGCCATTCGAGGCGCTGCTGGCGGATCAGGCGGAACAGTTCCTGGCCCTGGGGCACCACCGCGCCGACGGTGGCGCCGGCGGCACGGAAGGAGATCACGCCGTCGTCGCTGGCCACCACGCGGGTGTGGCGCACGCGCAGGTCGGCGCTGGCAAGGCTGGCGCGGGCGGCCTGACGGCGCGCGTCGGCGGTTGCCTCAGCGGTCAGGTATTGCTGGATCTGCTGGGGGCTGAGGCCGCCGCTGGCTTCCACCGAACGGGCCCGGGCCGCGTTGGCACGGGCCTCTTGCAGCGCGGCCTCGGCTTCGGCGAGGCTGGCGCGGGCCTGGGCCTGTTCGGCAAGAGGCACGTCGGCGGCGAACTCGGCGAGCAGTTCGCCGCGCTTGACCGGGCTGCCCACATTGACCTTCACGTCGGCGAGGCGCAGGCCGCCGGATTCGGCGCCGATGGAGGCTTCCTGCCAGGCGGCAACGCTGCCGTTGGCGACCAGGCCGCGGGGCAGCTCGCGGCCTTCGGGAGTGACGGTGGTCACCGCGAGAGCCGGTTTGGCCGGTCCGGCGGTGGGCTTGGCGGTTTCGGGCGGTGGGGCGTCCGAGGAGCAGGCGGTCAGCAGGCCGGCCAGCAGGGTGGCGATCAGGGGAGCGCGGAGGGACATCATCGGGCGTCGTCCGGGGAGGGAGCTTGAGGGGCTTGGGGGGCGGCCGTGTCGGTGGCGGTCCAGCCGCCGCCGATGGCCCGGTACAGGGCGATCCACGCCGAGGCGCGCTCCTGCTCCCAACCGGCCACCGTGGCGTCGGCGGCGAGGAGGGTGCGGCGGGCGTCTTCGAGTTCCAGCAGGCTGGCGAAACCCGCCCGCTGGCGGGCCTCGGTGGCGCCGTAGGCCTGGCGGTAGCTGGCGGCGGCGCGGCGCACGTCGGCCTCGCGGGTGGCGGCAGCATCGAGGCGCACGAGGGCTTGTTCGACTTCGCTGACCGCTGTGCGCGCGGTCTGGCGGTAGGCCGCTTCGGCGGCAGCATAATCGGCGCGGGCGGCCTCCACGTTGGCGGCAACGCGGCCGCCGTCGAACAGCGGCATGGCCAGCGTGGGGCTGATCGACCAGGTGGTGGCAGACATGTGCTGGCCGTTGGTGTTGAGGCGCAGCGGTGTGAAGACGCCGGCCAGGGTCAGGCGCGGATAGCGCTCGGCGGCAGCGCTGCCGATGGCCGCGCTGGCGGCGGCGAGATCCCGTTCGGCGGCGGCCACGTCTGGGCGCTGGGTGAGCAGGCGGGCCGGCAGCGCGTCGATCGCGAAGGCGGCCGGCGTCGGGAAGCGTCCGCTGGCGCTGGCGAGGCGGCGGCGCAAATCGGCCTCATCGAGCCCGGTGAGGGCCACCAGGGCCTTTATCTGGCGGTCACGGGTGGCACGCAGGTCGGCCACTGTGGCGGCGCCGTCGGCGGCGCTGGCGTTGGTGAGAGCCACGTCGGCGGGCGCGTTGAAACCGGCGTTGCCAAGCTTGCGGGTGAGCTCAAAGGTGGCGGTGCGGGAGGTGGCGTCAGCCTCGGCCTGGGCCAGGCGGCGTTCTTGATAGCGCAGCTGCAGGTAGGCGTCG
The DNA here is from genome assembly GCF_056724025.1 of Zoogloea sp. JDB1. NCBI lineage: Bacteria > Pseudomonadati > Pseudomonadota > Betaproteobacteria > Rhodocyclales > Zoogloeaceae > Zoogloea > Zoogloea sp. JDB1. The sequence continues at coordinate 870,794 of NZ_CM161496.1, read as the reverse complement.
GCGGTTTCTGCGGCCACTGACACGCGGGCGGCGTGCCAGCGGGCGGCGCTGGCGGCGAGGCGTGCTTTGGCGCCTTGCTGGTCGCGGGCCAGGCCGCCGAACAGGTCGATCTCCCAGTTGGCCATCACGGAAGCTTGGCGTGTTGTCTGAAAAGTGGTCGGGGCGCCGAAGGTGAAGGCGGCGCGTTTGGCGGCGAGGCTGCCATCGACGGTGGGCAGACCGGCGACATCGGCCGCCACCGCCGAGGCGCGGGCCTGGGCGATGCGCGCGCGGGCCTGGGCGAGGCTGGCGCTTTCCCGTTCGGCGGCGTCGATCAGCTCGGGCAGCAGCGGGTCGTCGAGGCGCCGCCACCAGTCGGTGAGTTCGGCGATCTGGCCGTTGTGGGGCTGCGGGGCCTGCCAGCCGGCGGGGGTCGGGATGGCAGGTGCATGGTAATCGGGACCGACACGCGGCAGCACGCCGCAGGCGGACAGGCCGAGCACGGTCAGCAGGGCTGCGACGCTGCGTTGGGGGAGGTTCATGTGGTGCTCCCGGTCTGGCGGCGCTGCTGTTCGCTATCGATCATCGTCAGGGCGTAGTTGGCGAGCCGGTCGGCGAGGACGTCGACAGTGGCGGCATCGGCCAGCAGTTCGGCACTGACCCGGTCGATCAGGTCACGCGCGACGTAGTAGGGCAGGGCCAGGCCGATGATGGAGTGGGCCAGGCGCTGGATGTCGGCGTCGATGCCGGCGAGACCGAGGTGCCGGGTCAGTAGCTCGACGAGAGCGGTGTACACGGCGGCGAGCTCCGCGTCGTGCTCCTGCCCGAGGACGCCGCTGGGGTCGAGGAGTTCGCGGAAATGCAGGCGCATCACCAGGTCCACCGGTGCGCCGTTCTTCAGTGGAGCCAGGAAGTCGTGAAAGAAGCCGGTGAGGATGGCTTCCAACGGCTGGCCAGCAGCGTTGTCGAGGGGCGATGCAGATTGATCGGCGCACAGGGATTCGCTGAACACGGCCCGGTAGAGGCCGGCCTTGTCGCCGAAGTAGTAGTTGATGGCGGCCAGGTTGGCGCCGGCGGCGTCGGCGATCTCGCGGGTCGAGGTCTGCTGGTAGCCCTTGGCGGCGAACAGCGGCAGCGCGGCTTCCAGCAGGCGGCGGCGGGCCAGGATGCCGTCGGCGCGGGTCGGCTGGTGGGCGGAGGTGGCGGTCATGGTGCACACGCGCCGGAAGCCATGTGGGTGCTTCCGACGCGCTAAGTTAATCAATCGACTGAATTTAGTCGATCGACATGACGTGGTCAACTCCCTGGAGGCTGCAGGGCGGCGCCAGTCAGCCCAGTGTGGGAGGCAGCTGGGCGGTGAGTGCCTGCTTGCCGGTGGTTGCGCTGCCGAGTACCGCGAAGCCGCGCAGGCTGCCGTCCGGCGCGACGAAGCGGGCCGTCAGGCCATCCGCGTCGCCATCTACCTGCCACGTGCCGTCGCTGCCGGTGGGGGGCGGGGCGACCACCGTCGGTACCGCCGGGGTCTTCACCAGCACCGGCATGGCCGGGTAGCGCACGTCGGTCGGGGTGCCGGTGAGGGTCTGGGCCAGCGCGCGGACCTGCTGCATGATCGGCATCACGAAGGGCAGGCTGAGGCCGTCCACCTCGGCACAGTCGCCGATCGCGTAAACGTTCGGTGCGCTGGCGGCCAGGCGGCGGTCGACGACGATGCCGCGCTGGGTGGCGAGCCCCGCCGCGGTGGCGATGCCGGTGCGCGGACGCAGGCCGACCGCCGACAGCACGAGGTCCACGTCGAGCTGGCTGCCGTCATCGAGCTCGAGGCGATAGCCGTCCGCCTGGCGGGTGACGCTGCGTGCCGCGGTGCCCATGCGGAAGCGGACACCGGCGGCCTCGAGGCGTTGCTGGAACCAGTGCCCCGCGGCCTCCGGCAGCAGGCGGCCGAGGGGCCACGGGGCGGGGTCGAGCACCGTCGGCACGATGCCGCGGGCCAGCAGGTCGTTGGCGAACTCGCAGCCGATCAGGCCGCCGCCGAGGATGGCGATGCGCTGCACGCCGTCGAGGCGGGCGCTGAAGCGGGCGAAGTCGTCGAGGTCGTTGACCGACAGCACGTCGGCGGCGCCTTCACCGGCGAGGGGCAGGCGGATCGGGTCGGCGCCGAGGGCCAGCACGAGGTCCCGGTAGACCAGTTGTTCACCACCGGCGAAGGTGACCCGGCGGCTCGCCGCGTCGAAGCCGGCGACCGGCGTGTGGGCGAGGATGCGGGCTCCGAGTTCTTCGGCCATCCGGTCGGCGCTCTTCATCACCAGCGAGGCGGCAGTCTTGCCGTCGGCCAGCGCGTTGGACAGCATCGGCTTGGAGTAGAAGGGCGCCGCGTCGCGGCTGACCAGCACCAGCGGAACGGTCTTGTCGAGCTTGCGGATCTCGCGGGCCAGGTTGTAGCCGGCGAGGCCGGTGCCGAGGATGAGGATGGGCAAGTCGGGATGGGACATCGGTAGGTCCTCTTGATTCGGTCAGACGGGGGCGGCGCGGAGGGGAAGGCGCGCCGCCCGGATGGGCAGGGTCAGATCTCGACCATCTCGAAGTCCGACTTGGCGACGCCGCAGTCGGGGCAGGCCCAGTCGTCGGGGATGTCGGTCCAGCGGGTGCCGGGGGCGATGCCCTCGTCGGGGAGGCCGGCCGTTTCGTCGTAGATGAAGCCGCAAACGATGCACTGATAGGTTTTCATGGCGCGCTTTCCTTTTTTGTCTGAGTGTCGGGATTGAATGGGGTCGGGTTGCGTTCAGGCGCCGAGCTTGTCGAGGGCGGCCTGGTAGTGGGCGGCGTGGCGTTCCTCGACCTTGGCAAGGGCGGCGAAGCGCTTGGCGGCCTTTTCGAGCACGGCGCGGAACTGTTCCGCATGTTCCTTCGACTCGGCGATCTGATCATCGATCTCCTGCACTGCGGCGTCGTTACCTTCGGCGACGGCGGTGTGGCGGAACGCCGGGTACATCTCGGTGTACTCGTAGGTCTCGCCTTCGATGGCGAACTGCAAGGCGCGGGCCGGGCTCATCTTGGCCTTCGGGTAGAGCAGGTCGAGGTGGCCGAAGGCGTGCATCACTTCCTGGTCGGCGGTGGCTTCGAAGGCCTTGGCGGTTTCCTCGTCGCCCATTTCGCGGCACAACTTGGCGAAATAGCGGTACTTGATGTGGGCCATCGATTCACCGGCGAAGGCGGCTTCGAGGTTCTGGATGGTGGCCGAGGCGGGATTGTGGAAGGGGTTTGCCATGATGGTTCTCCTGGTGGTTGTCGTGTTGATCGGGATTCGATGGAGACCATGGTATGGCTGTGGGGAAAATACTTGAAATTGATTGTTTAAAGAATTCTGATAATAAATAACTATTAAATCGCTGTGCCGCCCCAGATTGGGGGCGGCGTGGATCAGCCGGCGAAGGGCAGGTCGTAGTCGACGGTCAGCGGCGCGTGGTCGCTGAAGCGCTCATCCTTGTAGACGGCGCTGCGCACCGCGCGGGCGCCGAGATCCGGCGTGGCGATCTGGTAGTCCAGCCGCCAGCCCACGTTCTTGGCCCAGGCCTGGCCGCGGTTGGACCACCAGGTGTAGCAGGCATCGGTGGCCTCGGGATGGAGGCGGCGGTAGGTGTCCACCCAGCCCTGTTCGTCGAACAGGCGGCTCAGCCAGGCACGTTCTTCGGGCAGGAAGCCGGAGTTCTTCTGGTTGGAGCGCCAGTTCTTGAGGTCGATGGCCTGGTGGGCGATGTTCCAGTCGCCGCAGATCACCACGTCACGCCCGCTGGTTCGCAGTTCGGCCATGTGCGGCAGGAAGAGGTCCATGAAGCGGAACTTGGCGGCCTGGCGTTCTTCGGAGCTGGAACCGGACGGCAGGTACAGGGAAACTACCGACAAGTTGTCGAAGTCGGCCTGCAGATAGCGGCCTTCCAGGTCGAACTCCTCGTGGCCGAGGCCTTCGACGATGCGGTCGGGTACCTTGCGGGTGTAGATGCCGACGCCGCTATAGCCTTTCTTGGCGGCGCAGTGGAAGTATCCCGTCATGTCGGCTGGAGTGCTCATTTCAGGCGTAAGATCCTGCAGTTGAGCCTTCAACTCCTGTACACATACGACGTCGGCATCCTGTTGGCCGAGCCACGTGAGGAAGCCTTTCACGCTGGCGGAACGGATGCCATTGAGGTTGGCGGTGACGACGCGTAACATTTTGTTTGATTTGGTCCATTTTTTTGGAAACGACGTGGATTTTAGCCGTGATTTCATCGCCCTCTCCTGCGACAAGGGCGTGCTGAGGTTTGGAGAGTTCGTCACCAAGGCGGGGCGTCTCTCCCCCTATTTCTTCAATGCCGGGCTGTTCAACGACGGTGCGTCCTTCGGCAAGCTATGCGACTTCTACGCGCAGACCTTGCTGGCGGCCGAGCTGCCCTGCGATATGTTGTTCGGACCGGCTTACAAGGGGATTCCCCTGGTAGCGGGCACTGCGATGCGGCTTGCCGAGCGCGGCCACAACCTGCCGTTCTGCTTCAACCGCAAGGAAGCCAAGGACCACGGCGAGGGCGGCACGCTGGTTGGCGCGCCGCTGGCTGGCCGCGTGGCGATCCTCGACGACGTGATTTCGGCCGGCACCTCTGTGCGCGAGTCGGTGGAGATCATCCGTGCCCATGGCGCCACGCCGTCGGCGGTGGTCATCGCCCTCGACCGCATGGAGCGCGGCACCGGTACGTTGTCGGCAGTGCAGGAAGTGCGCGATGCCTACGGGATTCCGGTGCTGGCGGTGGCCAGCTTGGCCGATCTGATCGCCTACCTGGCCGACAGTCCGGCGCTGAATGCCAACCTGGAGGCCGTGCAGCATTACCGCGACACTTATGGCGTGAGCAGAGAGCGCTGACCCCATGCGACGGCCGGCTCTGCTGTGTGCGTTGTTGGCGACGTTGCCGGTGGAGGCGCAGACGCCCTCCCGGACCGTATATTGCTGCTCGGACAATGGTCATCAAGTATGTGGCGATGTATTGCCAGCCCAGTGCTATGGCAAGAGCTACCGGGAGATGAGCCCGCAGGGCACTGTGCGTCGGCTGGTAGAGGCGCCGCTGACGCCCGAGCAACTGGCACGCAAGGAAGCCGAAGACCGGGCCCGACGGGCTGAACAACTCCGTTTGCGGGCCGAGCAGCGCCGCAACCAGTCCCTGCTCGAAACCTATTCCAGTGTCGCCGACATCGATGCGCGGCGGGATCGCGCGATTCAGGGCGTGCAACTGGAACTCAAGCAGGCCGAGGCTGTGCGTGCCCAGTTGCTGCAAAAGCGGACCGGGCTGACCCGCGAGGCGGAGTTTTACCAGAAGCGCGGGTTGCCCCCCAGTCTGGCGGCCGCGCTGCGGGAGTCCGACAGCGAACTGGCTGCGCAGGGCTTGGTGATCGATGCGAAAAAGCGGGACATCGAGGCCATTCGTACCCGTTATGAGCAGGATCGCAGCCGCTACATCGCACTGACCGAATCTCATTTGGCGCCGCCGTCCCAGCGTTGAGTGCTGCTGGAGCCTTTCAGATCACCTGACCGTTTTCCCGACCATGCTTCGATACAAGATCGTTCCTGTCACACCTTTCGAACAGAACTGCTCCCTGCTGTGGTGCGACGTGAGCCGCAAGGCGGCGGTTGTTGATCCGGGTGGAGATGTGGATCGGATTACCGCCGCCGCCGAGCAGTTGGGTGTGACGGTGGAGAAGATCCTGCTGACCCATGGCCACATCGACCATGCCGGCGGTACCGCCGAACTGGCCCGACGTCTGGAAGTGCCGGTGGAAGGGCCGCAACGGGACGAGAGTTTCTGGATCGATGCGTTGCAGCAGCAGAGCAAGATGTTCGGCTTTCCGCAGGTTGAGACCTTCACACCGGATCGCTGGTTGGCCGATGGGGATGTGGTGACGGTGGGGCAGGAAGTCCTGGATGTACTGCATTGCCCCGGCCATACGCCGGGACATGTGGTGTTCTTCAGTCCGACGGCGCGCCTGGCGGTGGTGGGGGACGTGCTGTTCGCTGGGTCGATCGGACGTACCGATTTTCCGCGTGGCAGCCATGCCGATCTGGTGAAGTCCATCCGCGACAAGCTGTGGCCGCTGGGCAACGATGTGTCCTTCATTCCCGGCCACGGACCGATGTCCACCTTCGGCGAGGAGCGTGACAGCAATCCTTACGTGGGTGACTACGCCTGAGCATCAGGCGCATCCCGGTTTCAGGCGACGAGCTTCAATTTCAGAAAAAGGTAGGTCTGCGTGCGATTTGCGATTATCGAGGACGATCCAGCCCAGATGGAGGTACTGACGGCCTGGCTGAAGGAGGCCGGGCACGATGTGCACGGTTTCACGCTGGCGCGTGAGTTCATGCGCGTGGCAAGTCGCGAGAGTTTCGATCTGTTACTGGTGGACTGGATGCTGCCGGACCTGACCGGCGAACAGGTGTTGCGCTGGCTGCGCGTCGAGCGCAGCAACGATACACCGGCGATCTTCATCACCTCGCGGGACGCGGAGGAGGATATTGCCAATGCCTTCAGTGCCGGTGCAGACGACTACGTGGTCAAGCCACCGCGGCGCATCGAGCTGTTATCGCGCATCGAGGCGGTGTTGCGGCGCGCCCAGCCGAAGAGCCCCAATCAGACGTTGACGGTGGGCCTCTACCACTTCGACCTGGCCAAGAAGACCCTCGGTATCGACGGAGCCGGTGTGGACCTCACGGACAAGGAGTTCGAACTGGCCGCCTTCTTGTTCCGCAACCTTGGCCGCCTGCTGTCCCGTGGTCACCTGCTGGAGGCCGTGTGGGGGCGCAACCCGTCCCTCGCGACGCGCACCGTGGATACCCACATCAGCCGCGTGCGCAGCAAACTCAACCTGCGCCCGGAAAACGGCTTTCGCCTGACCCCTACTTACAATTTCGGCTACCGCCTCGAGCGGATCGATCCGTCCGAACCGTCCGCCCTCGTCTCGCCCGACTGAGGGCGGGACGAGGGGCCGCGACGCGCTTACTTCTTCAGCGCATCGCGGATTTCCCGCAGCAGTTTCACATCTTCCGGTTCCGGCTGCGGCTCGACAGCGGCCGTTTCGGCGGCTGGTTCTTCGCGCTTCAGCTTGTTGATGGCCTTGATCGCCACGAAGATCGCGAAGGCGACGATCAGGAAGTCGATCACCGAGTTGATGAATACGCCGTATTTGAACAGCGGTGCGCCGGCCTTCTCGGCTGCTTCCATGGTTTCGTAGGTCTTGTCGCCAAGATTCAGATAGAAGTGCTTGAAGTCCACGCCGCCCAGCAATTTGCCAAGGACGGGCATCAGCATATCCTTCACGAGGGAGTCGACGATTTTCTGGAAGGCGCCGCCGATGATCACACCGACGGCCAGGTCGACGACGTTGCCCTTGACGGCGAACTCCTTGAATTCCTCGATGAAGCGCACGGTTGCTCCTTTGTAGATGAGTCGATGAAAGCGCGGGGTTTCCGGTAGCACGATCCGATAAGTGCAAGAAATGCGCAAATCTGGCAATAATGCTTGCCACTCGGCCCGAATTTGTTCATGAAAATCGAGTTTGGGAAGTATTGCACTTCGAGTAGAACAATAACCTAATATAGTGGCCGCATTTCAATCAAGAGACGCGACTTGAAAAGCGTTACCGCTTCCCTGCACCGGCCCACTCTCGAGTGGCTGGCGGTGACGTTCCTCTGCGCCGCGCTGGCGGTATTGTCGGCGTGCGAGGGCTGGTTGTGGCGCATCGACCATACCCTTTATGACGATGCGCTTTCCAGTTGGCTGCGACCACCGAGTTCCGACCTGGTGATCATCGCCATCGACGATGCCAGCCTGGCAAGCGTCGGACGCTGGCCCTGGTCGCGCCGTCTGTACGCCAGGTTGATCGACCAGGCGCGTTTGGCGGGGGCTGCAGCGGTCGTCCTGGATCTGCCGCTGGAAACGGCGAGTCGCGACGATCCGGAGGGGGACCGCCTGCTGGCGCAGGCGATGCGGGATTTCCGGCGGGTCGTGTTGCCGCTGCACCAGGCGGGCTCCGGAATGGGCGAGGAGTTGCCCTTGCCGCTGTTTGCCAATGCGGCTGCATCCATCGGGCATGACCAGCTGGAGTTCGACCCGGACGGCATCGTGCGCAGCCTGTACCTGTGGGGTGGCTTCGGGGCGGCACGCAATCCCCACCTCGCGCTGGCTCTGCTGCGGCTGGTCGAGCCAGAAGCGGCGCGGAACTACCGGGAACCGCCGCTTGCCGACGGGCTTGACAACGTGTTGTGGCAGCGGGCCGACTGGCTGCACATCCGTTTTGCCGGGCCGCCGGGTAGTTACACCCATCATCCCTTTCGCGCCGTGCTCAACGGCGATGTGCCTGAAGCGGCGCTTCGCGGCAAGATCCTGTTCGTCGGCCTGACCGCCACCGGCCTCGGTGAGGCGGTACCGACGCCGACTTCCGGCTTGCTCCAGCAGATGCAGGGCATCGAGGTGCAGGCCAACGTCTTCGATGCCCTGCGCCGTGGCGCTACCGTGACGACCCTGTCCCCGTGGGCGGCGGCGGCCGTTGCGGCGGTACTCGTGGTGCTGTTGATGCTGTTCCTGCTGCATGCCGGCCCCAGCGCTGGCCTGATAGCCACTTTCCTGCTCGGCGGTTGCGCGGTTGTGCTGGCCTTTGTCGGGCTTCACGTAGGGGGATGGTGGTTCGGCCCGGCACCGGCGGTGCTCGGCTGCGCCCTGGCCTATCCCTTGTGGAGTTGGCGCCGGCTGGAGTCTGCACAGCGCTACCTGGATGCGGAACTGGTGGCGCTGGAGCGCGAGGGCACGCCCTTCGGTGAGCCACTGAAAGCGGTGGGGGCACACAGCGCGGATCCGCTGGAGCGACGCATCGGCATCGTCCGGCAGGTTGCCCAACATCAGCGGGACGTGCGCCGTTTCATGGCGGCGACGCTGGAACATCTTCCCATCGGCGTGGTCGTCATCGACCCGTACGATCGGGTGATCCTGCACAACGGCCAGGCGCGCCTGCTGCTCCATGCCAGTCACGGCGAGGCCGTACTCGAGGCGCTACGGGCGCTGCCATGGCCGGCCTATCTACCGATGCGCGATGGTCTGCCCGACCTGGGAGGTTTCAAGGGCACCCGCCAGTTTGAACTGAGTAACGGTGAGCGGCATTGTCTGCTGGTATCGGTGGCTGACCTGACCCTCGAGTCGGGGGCGCCACCCGGACGGGTCATCGGTCTGGCCGATGTGACGGTGATGCATGAGGCGCGCCGCAGTCGCGAGGACACCATGCATTTCCTGTCCCACGATCTGCGGGCGCCTCTGGCTTCCATCCTGACGCTCATCGAGGGGGGTGATCCCTCGCCGGAACAGCGGGTGGCTCAGATCCCGCGCATTGCCCGTTATGCCCGGTCGGCGCTCGATTTGGCCGACGGCCTGTTCCGCCTGGTACGTGCGGAAGGGTCGGATCCAAAGGATTTCGTCGAACTTGACCTGGCCGGCCTGGTGGATTCGGCCGCCGACGAAGTGTGGCCCCAAGCCCACGCCCGCGGTATCCGCGTCGAAGTGGATACCCATGCTGCGGACAGTGAGGAGGCTATCGTGCGCGGGGATTTCTCCCTGTTGCGGCGGGCGGTGATCAACTTGCTGACCAATGCGATCAAGTACGGCGCGCCGAACAGTACCGTAGGTGTGAGCCTGCAGGCCGACGGCGGTGACTGGTTGATCCGCGTTCGCGACCAGGGGGCCGGGATTCCCCGTGAAGCGCTACCGCGTCTGTTCAGGCGTTTTGGCCGCATTGGTGGCGATGGGCCGGCCCAACCATCCGGGGTTGGTCTGGGCCTGCTGATCGTCAAAACAGTGGCCGAGCGCCATGGTGGCACGGTGACGGTGGACAGCACGCCGGGGCAGGGCAGTACCTTTGAAATGCGTCTGCCGCTGCGGGTCCTGTTGTCAACGTCGTAGCCCGTCTGAGCAGGTGGTTGTGCTGGGGGACGGCTGTGGCGTGGCACCCAATGGTGTGAATTCGGTCCTGCACATTGCGGATTCCTAGCGGGAGCCCGATCTGGTCCTGATCTGCCAGCACAGTATGCCTTGCGTGACTACGGCTCCCTCTCAGCGCTGGGGATCGCTGTGGCGCCGCTTGGCGCTGTACATGCTCTTGTCGGAGTGGGTCAGCAGTGTGGCGGGGTCGCGGCCGTGATCGGGATAGATGGCTAGGCCTATGGAGCAGCAGATACGTACGTGGCAGTGCCCGAGGTTGATCGGCAGAGCCACGACCCGCGTGATCTTGGTGATGACGCCGTCGAGTGCCCGGCGGTCGTGGGCGCCGTTGAGCAGCACGGCGAATTCGTCACCACCGTAGCGTGCAACGCGGTCTTCACTGCGGAGGGTACGGCGCAGGCGGCTGGCGATGGTTTTCAGCACAGCGTCGCCGGCCTGGTGCCCGTGGGTGTCATTGATCTGCTTGAAGTCGTCGAGGTCGATGAACAGTACTGCGACCCGCTCGCCGCTTTCGGCGGCGCCAGTGATGGCGGCACACAGGTGGCGATCGAAACGGTCCCGGTTGAGCAGTGCGGTCAGGCTGTCGTGGTTGGCGCGGAATTCGTTGAGCGTGGCCCGTTCGTGGAATTCGGTGACGTCCACCATGGTGCCGATGAATCCGCTGATGCGTCCGAGTTCGTCGCGAAGTGGGCCTGCCTCGGCACGCATGCGGCGTCGGCTGCCGTCGTTGGGGTGGATGAAGATGAATTCTTCGGCAAAGCGGGTTGCCGAGGCGACGGCCAGGCGCCAACTGTCCCGTACCCGCAGTTGTTCGCCGGGCGGCAGCAGGTCGAGCCACGGGGTGTCGGTGACCTCGGGCAGGCTACGGCCGAGGATCTGTTCGCAGCGCTCGTTGAGGAAGGTGCAGCGGGCATGGCTGTCTGCCTCGAACAGGCCAGCCGGTGCCTGGCGTGCCAGTTCGCGGAAGCGCATCTCGCTGTGCTGGAGTTCGACCTGGGCGCGGGACAGGCGCTGGAGGTCGCTGCGCAGCTGGCGCGCCTGCTGCTTGAGGAGCGCTTCGCGGCGGACGGTTTCGGTAACGTCGCGGATCTGCAGCAGGCAGTGACGGACACCGTCCACGTCCACCGGGATCACGTCGATGGCCTGCTTGACCCGTTCGTCCTGCTTGCTGCCGGGCGGAAAGAGCGGCAGCGGCATCGGATGCAGCGCATGGGACAGGCGGGCCGACCAGCCGAAATCCAGGGTTTCACGGATGACCAGGGCCAGCCGTGGATCGATTGGAGCGCCGAAGGCCTCGGCCAGCGGGAGCTGGGCCACCCGGACGGCGTCGAGGCCGCTGCGCTGTTCGATCCAGCGGTTCCACAGGCAAATGCGTCCCTCCCTGTTCAACAGGATCAGACCGATGTCGACGCAGTCGGCGAGGAGGGAGTGGAAGCCGGTCATGGCGCGGGTAGTGGATCGTCGTGACCGGGGAGGCGGAACAGGCGGCGGATCTGCGCCATGAAGCTGGTGATCGACGGCACGTCCATGATGAACAGCACGAAGCCGGACAGATTGTGGGCCGCCATGTTCATCGAGATGCGGGCAACCAGGATCACGCTGTCGGCGTCTCGGTCGTCGAGCAGCGTGGCGGCGCTGCGGGACTGCACGCTCGGCAGCGAGCCGATGATCTCGGTGCCGAAGAGGTTGGCCAGACTGGCCATGCAGCTGTTGATGATGATGTTGCCGATCTCAGCGAGGGCATCCTGCTCGAGTTCGGTGATGTGTTGGACGGGTGTATCGTCGCCGAGCATGCGGCGCACGATCTCGAGGCTGCCGTGTTCGGGGAACAGCAGCAGCGCGTCGGTCTGGAAGCCATCGGCTGCGTTGAAACGCTGGTTGATGCGGCACAGGCGGTCGTTGCCGCTATCGGGCCGGCCCCGGGTCAGACGTTCGGTGAGGGCGTCGCGGGACAGAATCTCGATGGCCGGCACCGACAGCTCGATCTCTTCGTGCACGATTGCCGAAAAGGTGGCTGCCGCCTCGCCGAGGGACAGGTTGAACGCTTCGGTTAGTGCGTCGAGTTCGAGATCGGAGAAGGTGTGCATCGCTTCAGTCCAGCAGTTGCAGGATGTCGCTGATAACGGCTTCGCCGATGGGTTTGCGGAAGAAGCGCACGCCCAGCCCAGCTGCCCGCCGCTGGATGGCTTCCTGGACGTTGGCGGTGAGAAGCGCGAGGGTGATGTCGGGATGGGATATGCGGATCTTCTCGGCCAGCTCAAGCCCGGAGATGCCCGGCATGTTCATGTCGAGCACGGCCAGATCGGGATGGGCTGTGGCCAGGATCTCGAGGGCTGCTTCGCCGTTGCCAGCCTCGAGCAGGTTCAGGTCGGGCCGCTGGCTGCGCATGACGGATGCGCAGAGCATCCGGGATGCGCGGCTGTCGTCGACGAGCAGGATCGTTGCAGGGGATGGCATGCTGTCGCTCCGGTGAATTTCTTCGATTGCTAACGGAGGACGGCATATGAACTTGAGTGAACTTATTCACAAGGAATGAGTGTGCTGGAACCATGCCAGCCTCTCCTGCAGCTGATGCTCAGCCGGGCTCACCGGCCAGGGTGTATTCACCGCGCCCGATACGGGCCATCGCCACGGCGAAGCCGGAGATGCCGCCGCCCCGGTAGAACAGGCAGGGCTTGCCGACTCGTTTGCAGTGGGCCTTCACGTGGTAGTAGGCGTTGTGGCTGACGTGATCGGTCGGGCACATCACTGCGTCGGCGCTGCGGATCAGTTCGGGCAAGCGGGACAGGGATTCTTCCTGGCCGCCATCGTGGTGGATCAGTGTGATGCCGAGGCGCCCTGCGAGTTGGCGGTATTGAGCCAGCAGCGCAGCGCGGCCGCCCACATACAGCACGCAGCGTGCGCCCAGCGCGTGTTCACAGGCGGTGCAAGCGTCGCTGCCGGCATCGCAAGTAGCCGGCTCCATGGCCCGCAGCAGATGTTCCAGCGCGTCCCGCTCGGCCAGCGCGGTGTCCCGTTCGGCGGCGATGCGCTGGGCGTCCTCGCGGATGTCCTTCAGGTTGCGCTCCAGCTCCCAGACCCGTCCCGAGGCGGTCAGCAGCTTTTCGTGGGATGCCTGCATGGCCATCAGGCGCTGGCCCATCTCGACGACGACCTGGCCGGATTCGAAGCGTTGCAGGCGCTTCTGCAGTGTGTCGATCTCGTTGCGCAGCGTGTCCCGTTCGGCGCGCTCGGCTTCGGCGGCGGCGAGCTGGCGGCGCAGGGCGGCCACTTCCCGCTTGAGGCCGCCTTTCAGTTCGGCATTCTCCTTTTCCAGATGGGCCAGGCGACGTGTGTCGGCGGCGAGGCCGGCACCAACCTGGTGGGACAGCATGTGGACGTCGGCGTAGGCCTGTTGCAACGTGGTCTGGGAGGCGTTCCGGTGGGTGCACAGGGCCCACAGGGGGCCGGCGACGTCGCCGCGCTGCTGGCATTCGTGCCACAGGGCCAGCAGCTCCTTGTCGTCCTTGAGCTTGCCGAAGCGCTCCATCCACAGCGTGTACTTGCGGTCCAAATGGCGCTGCATGGCTTCGGAAGCGGGGTTGCGACTGCGGCACTGGGCGACGGCTTCCACGTGCAGCGCGAAGTCGTCGCTGGGGCGGGCTGGGAAGTGGAAGCGCTTGGCGAAGCGCTGCAGCTCGTCGATGGACAGGCAGGTGCCGATCAGCGGGCAATGATGCTTGTCGTCCAGATCCCACAGCTTGGGCCGCTTGCGGCCCGCGGTAGCGCCGCTCGGCGCTTCGATGGCCACCATGGCGTTGGCGTATTCGGCGCGCAGCAGGCTTTGCAGGCTCGGGGGCTGGTTTTCAGGGGCGAGACACATGGCGCGCTCCCGTATCTGCGTCTTCCAGTCGATGGGCTGCGCGTTCGCACAGATCGCGGAAGCCCGGATCCAGGTTCGGTTGGTCGGCCAGGCGGCTGAGCAGGTCGGCTGCGCGTCTGGCGGCGTGGTGGCAGCCGGTTTCATCGAAACGGAGGAGCTGGGCGAGGGTTCCGGCCCAGAGGCTGGGCGACTCGGCCGTGGTTGCCGACAGGGTTGGTGTGTTCATCGATTCATCCATTTGAGCTAATGAGAATTGATCTCAATTTAGTGCTGTTGGATTGAAAAGTAAACGAGAATTATTATCAAATAATTGCAGGCGATGTTCCAGCTTGCAGATGCCTCAGATCAAAAGACTGCGGGGCGTGATCCGGATGCCCGGACCACGCCCCGCGGGGCTGGTATCAGTACGACTGAAGCAGCTTACTTAGCAGCGGCGGGCGTGTCAGCGGCCTTGGTTTCTGCCTTGGCTTCAGCCTTCGCCGTGTGCTTGGCGTGCTTCATGTGCTTTTCATGCTTCTCGGCCTTGGCACCCTCGCTCTTGGTCGTCTCGGTCTTCACCGTTTCGCCAGCCTTGGGAGCTTCAGCCTTCGGTGCTTCGGCCTTCTTCTCGGCAGCGGCGGTGGCTGCAGTAGCGGGCTTGGCCGGAGTTGCGGCGGGCGCCTGTGCAAAGGAGGCGGAAGCGAAACCGGCGGCGATGGCGATGGCGATGATCTTGTTCAGCATTTGCGTTCTCCTGGATGACTGGGTCGTTTGTTCCGGGGTGGCGTAATTGCCTGCCCTTGTAGCGAATAACGCCTGCCATCGCCCGTGGTTGTCAGGGGAAATGTAAGCCCTTGTTCATTTGTAACAGCGATGTGAGCCACCTGTGGTCCGCGCTATAGCGCCGCAGCTCCTGCCCCGGCATGGGCTGGCGGTTTTGCTGGGAAGGTTGGTGCTGGAGCGAGCAGGAGCCGTTCAGACTTCGGCAGGGTCTACGTCCAGGTGCCAGCGCAGTTCCCTGGGTGGGCGTAGCGTCCACAGCTGGCGGCTCCATTCGGTGAGGAAGGCCTGTAGCGCCGGGCGGGTTTGCGCTTCGACCAGCAACTGGGCGCGTTCCCGGCGGGCGAGGCGGACCATGCGCATCGGTACGGGATCGAAGACATGTACGCCAAATGCTTGTGATAGGGGTTCTGCGGCGGCACGGGCAGCTTTCAGCCAGTCGATGGCGGTGGCCAGTTCGGTGGCGTTGGCGCACAGCAGCGCGTTTGCCGCAAAGGGTGGAAAGCGCGCCTGCTTGCGCTCTTCGAGCTGCAGTGCGGCATAGCGGGCAAAGTCGTGAGCGGCGAGGCAGTGGTAGAGCGGATGGTCGGGGTATTGGGTCTGAACCATCACTTCGCCGGGTAGCTCGCCGCGGCCGGCCCGGCCACCGACCTGCATGAGCTGCTGGAACAGGCGTTCGGGGGCCCGGAAGTCGGCGGCGAACAACGACGAGTCGGCATTCAGCACGCCGACGAAGGTCAGCTTGGGAAAGTCGTGCCCCTTGGCCATCATTTGGGTACCGACCAGAATGTCGGCATCGCCACGGCCAATTTGGTCGAGCAGAGCGTCCCATTGGCTGCGGGTACGCGCGGCGTCCCGGTCGACGCGCAGGATCCGGGCATCGGGGAAGCGTTCGCCGAGGGTTTCCTCTAGGCGCTGGGTGCCCCGCCCGAAGGGTTGGATGTCCTGGTCGCCGCAGTCCGGACAGGCCAGCGGGATGGCGGCCTCGAAGCTGCAGTGGTGGCAGCGCAGGCGCCGGTCGGCCAGGTGCAGGACCATGTTGGCCGTGCAGTGCGGACAACGGCTGACCCAGCCACAGGATGGGCACGACAGCACCGGCGCGTAGCCGCGACGGTTGAGGAAGATCAGACTCTGTTCGCCGCGCTGCAGGCGCGCTTCGATGGCCCGTAGCAGGTGTTCGGAGACCCCGTGCTGGAGTTTCTCGCGCCGGATATCTACCGGGCGCACCCGTGGCAACGTGGCGGCGACGGCGCGATTGGCCAGTTCGATGCGCCGGTAACGCCCCACATCGGCGGCGTGCCAGCTCTCCAGGGACGGCGTGGCGGAGCCGAGGACGATCGGGATGCTGCGCTGGCGGGCACGCCAGATTGCCAGATCGCGGGCGTTGTAGCGCACGCCCTCGTGTTGCTTGTAGCTGGCGTCGTGTTCCTCGTCTACCACGATCAGCCCGAGGCGGGGCAGCGGCGTGAACACCGACAGACGGGTGCCGAGGACGATTTCCGCGCGTCCTTCCATGGCCTGCACGAAGCCCTGGGAGCGGGCGCCTTCGGCTAGCGCGGAATGCAGGCTGACCACGCGCGCGGCCGGGAAGCGGCCGGCCACGCGTCCTTCCAGCTGCGGGGTGAGGGCGATTTCGGGCACCAGAATCAGGGCCTGGCCGCCGCGCGCGATGATGTGCTGGACGAGCCGCAGATAGACCTCGGTCTTGCCGCTGCCGGTGACACCAGCCAGCAGGAAGGTCTGGAAGCGGCCGAAGTCCGCCGACATCGCATCGACGGCAGCCTGCTGTTCCGCTGTGAGGGGCGGTGCGCCGGCCATCGCCGCGGGGTCGGCGGCGGCGGAAGGAGCAATCCAGCCCCGCTTGAGGGTGTCGGCCACTGCTGGGTTGGCGCTGTTCCCTTCGCGCAGCTGGGACTTGCGGCGCGGGCCGTGGCTGGCGAGGTCGTGCAACAGGGCTAGCGCGCGGCTTTGCCGTTTGGTGGCGATGATGGCGTCCCGGCCCGCATCGGTCAGATCGAGCAGGGGGTCGGATTCATTGCCGCTGACGGCATCCGCCCGGCGCAGGCGCGGGGGCAGGGCCATCGCGACGACTTCGCCGAGCGGGTGCTGATAGTAGCGGGCGGCGAACTCGACCATTTCCAGCCAGTCCGCGGGCAGGGCCGGTGCTTCGCGCTGGATGGCGATGACGGGCTTCAGCTGATCCGGTGACAACTCGCTTGTTTCCGGCAGCGCGATGATCAGCCCGGTCTTCTCGCCGCGCCCGAAGGGGACACGCACGCAGCGTCCCAGGTCGGCAGGGGATAGATCTTCGGCGATGTAGTCGAAGCTGCGGGGGAGGGGGATCGGGAGGGCGACGCGGACGATCACGGCGGGCTAAGGCGGGGAATGGTGGCTGTTTTTGGAAAGTACCCGTAAATCAGCGTATTGCAACGTTTTTTTGAGATGGCGGATGGGCAAAGGGGCTGAACTCTTTGGCGTCGAATGCGTATTTCTTCTTGTCCACAAAATCTGTGGATAACTTTGTGGGGAAAACCGGAAAATCACCCTTGTAGCCACTCGCCATATGCTTTCCATTTTTCGATCGTGAATCTGGCATGGATAATATTCCATTTAAAAACAGTCCCTTGGAACGACCAAAAAGTCAGTTAGAAATTTATGTCGAAAAAATTACAGGGGGCGTGAAGCTGTGCACAAGTCAAGGGGTAAGTTGAAAATTTAATGCTTGACGGGGCCGTTTTCCCGTCCGGGCTTGAGAAGGGGCCGGGATGCTCCCGGAGGCGCTGGAAAACGGGCGGAATCAGGGGCTGGCAGCAAAAAGGCCGGCAAGCTGCCGGCCTTTGCACGACTGAGCCGCAGTGCCTCAGGCGGTCTTCGCCTTGAGTTCGCGGCTGTAGCTGTGCACGGTGTTGACCAGCACCTCGACGTTTTCCGGCGGGGTGAACTGGGAAATTCCGTGGCCCAGGTTAAACACGTGGCCGTGGTGCGGGCCGAAGGCGTCGAGCACCTTCTTCGCTTCGGCAGCGACGGCTTCGGGGGTGCCGAACAGCACGGCTGGGTCGAGGTTGCCCTGCAGTGCGACTTTGTCGCCGACCAGGCGGCGGGCTGCGCCGATATCCACCGTCCAGTCCAGGCCGACCGCGTCGGCGCCACTGTCGGCAATGTCGGCCAGCCACAGGCCACCACCCTTGGTGAACACGATGCACGGCACCTTTTCGCCATCCTTCTCGCGGGTGAGGCCGGCGACGATCTTGCGAATATAGGCGAGGGAGAATTCCTTGTAGGCACCGTGGGCGAGCACGCCACCCCAGGAGTCGAAGATCATCACGGCCTGGGCGCCAGCTTCGATCTGCGCATTGAGGTAGGCGATGACGGCCTGGGCGGTGACGTCCAGGATGTGGTGCATCAGGTCGGGGCGGCTGTAGAGCAGGGCCTTGACCTTGCGGTAGTCGTCCGAGCCGCCGCCCTCGACCATGTAGCAGGCGAGGGTCCAAGGGCTGCCGGAGAAGCCGATCAGCGGTACGGAATCACCCAGCGCGCGGCGGATTTCGGCGACGGCGTCCATCACGTAGCCGAGCTCGATGTTGGGATCGGGCACGGCCAGGTTGCGGATCTCCCATTCTTCCTTCAGCGGCCGCTCGAACTTCGGTCCCTCACCTTCGGCAAAGTATAGGCCGAGGCCCATCGCGTCGGGCACGGTGAGGATGTCGGAGAACAGGATTGCCGCGTCGAGGTTATAGCGGGTGAGGGGTTGCAACGTGACTTCGCAGGCCAGGCTGGGGCTCTTGCAGAGGTCGAGGAAGCTGCCGGCGCGTTTGCGGGTTTCGCGGTATTCGGGCAGGTAGCGGCCAGCTTGGCGCATCAGCCAGAGGGGAGTGTAGTCGGTGGGCTGGCGCAGCAGGGCGCGCAGGAAGGTGTCGTTCTTCGGACGGCTCACGGTAAATCCTCGACGGGGGACCGCGCAGGGGCGGCAAAGGCGGGATTATCCGCCATTTGTCGCCCCCGCGTGGATGGGGCAGATCAAGAAGGGGTGAGTCCCCGGATCGTGGCGGGCTCGCGGTCTTGCCGCAGAGGAGGATCAGGCGCTGCCTTCCTCATGCTTGCGTCCGACGCTGATGCCGAGCTGCTTGAGCTTGCGGTAAAGGTGGGTCCGTTCGAGGCCGGTCTTTTCCGCCAGGCGGGTCATGTTGCCGCCGTCCAGCTGTAGGTGGTGTTCGAAGTAGAGGCGCTCGAAGATTTCGCGGGCTTCGCGTAGCGGCAGGTCGAGGGGTAGGCCGAGGGCGGCGGTCGGCGTTTTGACCAGCAGGTGGGCGACGTCCTCCATGCCGATCTCTTCTTCCAGTGTGCCGAGGGACAGGGACTTGATGGCCGCCTTCAGTTCGCCGTAGCCGCCTGGCCAGGCCTGGTTACGCAGCGCGTTGAGGGCGGCGGAAGAGAGCCGGCGCGGTGGCACCTCGCCAGCTTCGACCAGGTGCAGCAGGACCTGGCTGGCGATCTCCGGGATCTCGTCGCGGATCTCGCCGAGGGCTGGTGGTGCGAGGGACACTTCGAACAAGCGGGTCAGCACGCGCTCTTCCCAGCCGTGCTCGATCAGTTCGTCCGGGCGATGCTCGGTAGCGACGACCAGGGTCTGACCGTGGCGTTCCAGACGGTCCATCGCGAAGACTAGGTTCTTCTGCTGGGGGCGTGACAGGTAGATCAGTTCCGGGACGTAAAGCAGGCCATTGCGGGCTCCTTCGAGGATGTTCAGTTCGAGGGGAGCGCTGTTCAGCGACAGGTCCAGCCACGGGGCGCCGACCCGTTGCAGGGTTCGTGCACACAGCTCGGCGAGGCTGCCGGGGCCGACACGCAGCAGGATGATCCGCGACTTGTCGGCCATCTGCTCCAGGCGCTTGCGCAGGTCACGTAGCGGGGCGGAGCGGGCGAAAGCCGCGAGGCCCAGCGGACTCGGCGCATGGGCTGGCTTGATGCGGGCCAGCCCGCGTTTGACTGCGGCGAGCAGCTTCTGCAGCGCGATGGGCTTTTCGAGGAACTCCATCGCGCCGATGCGCGTGGCTTCGACCGCGGTGTCGATGGTGCCGTGTCCGGACATCATCACCACCGGCATCGTCAGCTGACCATTGGCCGACCACTCCTTGAGCAGGCTGACGCCATCGGTGTCGGGCATCCAGATGTCGAGCAAGACCAGATCCGGTCGGGCGGCATTACGGGCGGCTCGGGCGGTGGCGGCGTTTTCGGCGAGGATGATGTCGTGACCTTCGTCGCGCAGGATCTCGGACAGGAGCTCGCGGATACCGACTTCGTCGTCAACGATGAGGATTTTAGCCATGGACACTGGACTCAGAATGGGGGGCGCAGCGCAGGCGGATGCGGATTTCCGCTCCACCGGCTTCTCGATTGGCGAGACGGATCTCTCCCTCGTGCTCGTCGATGATCTTCTTGACGATGGCGAGGCCGAGGCCGGTACCGCGGGTTTTGGTTGTTACATAGGGCTCAAAGGCCCGGGACAGGATCTCGGGCGGGAAGCCCAGTCCGTTGTCGCGCAGGATCAAGTCTACCCGGCGCGCATCGGATCGGGTCAACAGCTCGATTTCCGGATGGGCGTGCTCGGCGAGCGCGTCCTCGGCATTTTGCAGCAGGTTGTGGATGACCTGGCGGATCTGCGTGACGTCGCCGAGCACGCGGGGTAGCTCGGCGGCCAACTCGGCGTGGATCATCACCGGCGAGCCTTCGTAGAGGACCAGGACTTCACGCACCAGCGCGTTCAGATCCACCGGGGTCATCACCGGGCTGGGCAGGCGGGCGTAGTCGCGGAAGGCATTGACCAGGTTCTTCATCGCCTCCACCTGGTTCACGATGGTGGTGGTGGAGCGCTCCAGCATCTGCCGGCCCTCGTCATCGAGGCGGTCGGCCAGCTTGAACTGCAGGCGTTCGGCCGACAGCTGGATCGGGGTTAGCGGGTTCTTGATCTCATGGGCCAGGCGCCGGGCCACCTCGGCCCAAGCAGCGGTGCGCTGGGCGGCGATGAGGTGAGTGATGTCGTCGAACACGACTACCCAGCCACCGCCAGTATCGTCAGGCAGGCGGGTGCCATGAAGGAGGAGAGTCTGAGTGCTGCCATCCGGGTTGGAGAATTCGATCTGCCGGTTCCAGTCGGCCTCGGGGCCGTGGAAGCCGTCCAGCAGCGCATCCCGGAAGGCACCGTGGCCGTCCCATTCGTCGAGGCGCAGGCGCTCGTAGCCGTCGAGCGGGTCGTTGAGGATGGTCATCGCGCCATGGTTGGCTGCCCGCAGGTGGCCGTCCGGCGAGAAAGCCAGCACGCCGGCGGAGAGATTGGCGAGCACCCCTTCCAGGTAGGCCCGGTTGCGTTCGACGGCGGCCCGGTGCTTGTCGGCCTGTTCCCGGGCGTCTTCCAACTGGCGGGTCATCTGGTTGAAGGACTGGGTCAGCACGCCGAGTTCATCGCGGGCCGGCAGGGCCTGACGTGGGCTGAAGTCACCGGCGGCCACCGCCTGGGTGCCCTCGGCGAGGATGAACAGCGGCGCAGCGAGGCGGCGGGTCAGCACGAAGGCGACGGCAACGGCAGCGAACAGGGCCAGCAGCAGGGTGAGCGTGAGGGTCAGCGTGTAGATGCGCTTCAGGCCGTTGCGGGCGAGGGACAGCTCCTGGTAGTCCCGGTGCACCGTTTCAACGCTCTCGGCGTGCATCGCGAAGGAGCGCGGGACTTCCTGGGTGACCTGCAGCAGCTGGGGTTCGGTGAAGCGCCGCGACGGAATCGGCACGATCACGCGCAGCACCAGCCCTTCGGTGGCATTGCCTTCTGCCGCCCGGTAGCCACGGGTCTGGCGGGCCTGGCGCAACTGGGACGCACTGGGCTGCTCGGGCATCAGCGTGTCGAGCTGGATGTCGGCGGTGGCGATGATCTTGCCACTCGGAGAGAACACCGTTGCGGATTCGATGCCGGCCCTTTCGCGTAGTTGGTTGAGCAGCGGCGGGCGGATCGGCGCGGCGGATTCGAGCTCGAGGGCTACCTGATCGGCCTTGTTGGCGAGTTGGTCGAGGAGGATTTCGAGGGTCGTACGACCGAGCTGGAGGCCACTTTCCAGGGCCGCGTCTACCCGCACGTTGAACCAGGATTCGATGCTCTTCACCGCGAACTGCAAAGACACCGCGTAGACGAGGGCGCCAGGTACGACCGCCATCGCCGCGAAGATGGCCATCAGGCGCAGCTTGAGACGGGAGCCGAAACGACGAGCCCGGTGTTCCTGCCACAAGCTGCGCAACTGGACGACCACCAAGCTGGCCAACCCGAGGGTGATGGCGCCGTTGAGCCCAAGGAGCAGGGTGTAGTTGCGGGCGAACAGCGGCGTATTGGCGCTGGCGGTGGCAAGCAGGAAGAGAAGGATGCCGCCGACAGCCGCCGCGATGACGAGGCCGGTGGATCTCATTTCGACTCCCGGGGGACGACGAAGGTCCACCGGTACCAGTCGGTTGCCATGTTCCAGTCCTTGCGCCCGAAGGCGCTGACCTGCAGCGGCTTGGGCAACTCACCGACATCCAGGCGAAAGCGCAGCGCGGCGTTGTAGCTCTTGCCGACCTTCAGGGCATTGCGATCGGCGATGCCCCAGTTGCGGATGCGCAGCATGGTCCGCATGGCCTCCTCAAGGCTGCCAAAGTTCTGGTGCAAAGCCCCGGTGGTGAGGCGGTACTGGCGGGTCAGGGACTGGTAGGAGAGGCGATAGGTCAGGGTCTTGCTGGCGATCTCCTCGTCCATCCAGTACCAACGCGGGGCACTCAATTCGAACTCTGCATTGAAGTACAGCGATACCCCGCGGGCCACCACATCGGCGAGAAGCGGGGTGAGTTCGGCGTTGATGTCGGCGTTGAGGACGTAGAGATCGTCGCTGGGCAGCAGGGCGGCACTGCGGATGTCCGCATCGTTGGCATGCGCCGGTGCGGCTTTGAGTGCAATTAGCACACCGGCGGTGATTCCGAGGGTGTGGAGCAGGAAGCGGCGGCGCTCAGGCGATTTTCTCGAGCAGGGCGTAGAAGAATCCGTCATGTTCGGAGCTGGGCAGGTATTGGCAGTCGAGCTGGCCGTTCAGGGGCAGCCGGCGGCAATCGGGATGACGGGCAGCGAAGCCGGCCATCTGCTCACGGTTTTCCTCGGCGAAGACCGAGCAGGTGGCATAGAGCATTTTGCCACCCGGGGCGAGGACCTGCCACAGGGCATCGACGATCTCGGCCTGCTGGGCCGCGAAGTGGGCAATATCGCTGGCGCGGCGCAGCCATTTGATGTCCGGGTTGCGGCGTACTACGCCGGAGGCGGAGCAGGGCACGTCGGCCAGAATGCGATCGAAAGGGCGGCCGTCCCACCAACCGGCGAGGTCGCGGCAGTCGGCATGCTTGACGGTGGCGTCGAGGCCGAGGCGCTGCAGGTTCTCTGTAATGCGTCGGGCCCGCAGTGGATCGGCGTCGATGGCGGTGAGTTCTACATCGGCGATCTCGAGGACATGGGCGGCTTTACCGCCTGGGGCAGCACAGGCGTCGAGGACGCGCTGTCCATCGTCCACATCCAGGTACTGGGCGGCAAACTGGGCGCCTGCATCCTGCACGCTGATGCAGCCTTCGGCAAAGCCGGGCACACGGGAAACGGGGACTGGGCGCGCCAGCAGCAGGGCACCGTTGGTGAGTTGGCGAACCGGCAAGTCCGCTTCGGCGAAGCTGGCCAGGGTGTCCTCGAGGTTGCTGCGCAGTACGTTGATGCGTAGCGCCATCGGGGGATGGGTGTTGCCGGCTCGAAGGATGTCACGCCACTCGGCGGGGTACTGAGCCTTTAGGCGGCGGATCCACCAGGGCGGGTGGCGGTGCTCTGCAACCATGTCTGAATCGGCGGCCTTGTTCAACGCATCCATCTGCCGCAGGGCATTGCGCAGCACGCCGTTTACGACGCCCTTGAACTTGCCCTCGATGCACGTGGCCGCAGCGCCGACCGCCTGGTTGACGACGGTATGGGCGGTGTCGGCATGGCTGTCCAAGCGGTGCAGCGCCACGCGCAGGATGGACTGGATCGGCTCTGGCAAGGGCTTCTGCAGCAGGCGGCCAAGGATGAAGTCCTGGCGACCATAGTCCCGCAGGGTCCCGTAGGTGAGGTCGAGCACCGCACCCCGCACGCCGGCCGGCGTCTGCGCACGTGCGGCCCACAGGGCGGCCAGACTGTCGGTGAGGGTGGTTCCGGCGACAACGTCGGCAATCAGCTGGGCTGCGGTCAGGATGGCGTAGCCCAGGCTGTCTTCCGGTAGAGATTTGGGGGGCGTGGAGGTAAAAGCGTGGGGCATGGGTTCAGGCGAGCAATTGGCTAATGTGGTTGGGCAGGGCCTGGCAGGCGTGGTGCAGATCCGGATTGTAGTGGCGCAGACCTGTGATGCCGCGCTCGCTGAGGCGTGCGTTCAGTATGGTAGGGGCCGGGTCTGTTCCTGTGTCGGCGGTGGCGCGGGCCAGCAGCCAGGGACCACCGTAGGACGGAACGCTGATGAGCGTGGGGCACAGGCCGGTAAATACGCTGCGCATGTGTTGCCACAGAGCCGCAGTCTGCACCGGTTGATAAAAGGGTGATCCCAACTGGACGTGGATGATACCGCCTGCGTTCAGGCTGGCAGCACAAAGGCGAATGAATTCTTCGTGATGAAGATGCGCGCAGGCCGGATTGTCGCTGGCCGTGAGATCGAAGAGGATGAGATCGAAGCGCTCGCCTCTGGCATGGTGTTGGCGAAGGCTTGCGGCGGCGTCGCCAATCTGCAGGTGCACGCGGGGTGAGGCGAAGGCCAGGGCGGGGAGGGCGGGAATGAATTGTCCGACAAGACGCACGACCTCTGCGTCGAGCTCGGCCACGACGATCCGTTCAAGGCTTGGGTGTTTGAGCAGCTCCCGGGCTGTGGCGCCGTCCCCGCCGCCGAGGATCAGGGCGCTACGCGGGGCCGGGTGCGCCAGGGCCGGGATGTGGGCCAGGCTTTCGTGGATGATGAACTCGTCGGCCTCGCTGGCCATCAGGTCGCCGTCCAGACGGTACAGACGTCCGAAGGTGGCGGACTGCTCGATGGCGATGTGCTGGAATGGACTGCATGCCTCCACCAGGTTGCGTGTGGGTTCGATGGAGAGCCCAGTGTCAGGCGCCAGCGAGACATGGAAGGGCGGATGTTTCACGTGGAACAACTCCTTCAGGTCAGGAAGGTGTCGTAGCTGAAGCGCAGGATCAGCACGATGACGACGAACAAGAAGGCCTTGCGGACGAAGACCGCCCCATGGCGCAGCGCAAGCGCGGTACCGACACGGGAACCGAGCAGATTGCAGGCGCCCATGATGGCTGCCACCTGCCAGAACACTTCGCCGTGGGAAACGAATACAGCGATGGCCGCGAGATTGGTCGCCACATTGATGATCTTGGCAGACACCGAGGCATGCAGGAAATCCATCCCCAGGAATCTGATGAACAGGAAGATCAGGAAGCTGCCGGTACCTGGGCCGAAGAAACCGTCGTAAAAGCCGACTGCCGCGCCGATGGCAAGTGCTCGCCGTTGCTCGCGGGATGCATTGGTAAGACGTTGATGCTGGGTGCCGAAGTCCTTGCGGATGAAGGTATAGACCGCAACTGCGGTCAGCAGGATGAGGATCAATGGACGAAGTGCGGCGGGCGGAAAGAGCACGACGGTCCGTGCCCCGAGCCAGGATCCGGTGGCAGCAGCGATCGCAGCCGGCCCTGCGGCCCGCCAGGGGATCGTCAGCCGTCGGCTGTACTGAACGGCGGCGCTCGTGGTGCCCAGCACGCTGGCCAGCTTGTTGGTGCCAAACAACGTGCCGGGGCTTGCCTGTGGAAAGGTCGAGAAGAGAAGCGGGATCTGGATCAGACCGCCGCCTCCGACGACGGCATCGACGGTACCAGCAAAGAAGGCACCGACAGCCAGGAGTGGAAGCGCTAAATCCATAGGGCGTGTTTCACGTGGAACAAGGGATGCTCAGGCGAAGAAATGCTGGGCACTCAGTACCGCGTGAATGTCGGCGAGGGCGGCCAGGCCGCCCTGCGGAAGACTGACGCCACGCCCAGGAATTTCCGGTTCCGTCGGGTTGATGCGTACCAGGGGCTCGCCAAGCGTCTCGCTGAACCAGCGGACCGTAGGAACGTGATTACCGGCTCCGATCTCGACGATGACTGGCTTGCGCACGTCTCGCAGCCAGGCTTCCAGGCGGCGGTGCTGGGCGTCGCTGCGTCGGCCCAGCCAGTCACCATCCCCGAACATCAGGATGTTGGGACGCAGGAGGCTATTGCAGTGCGAACAGCGCGGAAGCGGTGAGAGGAGCCGGCAGGTGCGGTCGTCCACCTCGGGGACGAAGTTGTCTGCCGGACCGATCCAGCCTCCGCACCCATCCACACATTGGAGGTGATGGATGGAGCCGTGCACCTCGCAGATTCTTTCCTCGTCGTAGCCGGCTTGCTGGAATTGGCCGTCCACGTTCGACGTGAACACGAAGGCGCCTTGGGGCAATCGATAGGCGATCTCGCGGAGGATCGTGAAGCCGCGATGGGGGCGGGTGCTGCGATAAAGATTCAGCCGGTGGCCGTAGAAGCCCCAGGCAAGCACGGGATCGCGTCGGAAGGCCACGGGGTTGGCGATGTCCTCGAATGCGATGCGTGCCTCGGCGAGGGCCGGGTAGGCACGCCAGAATCCGCTGTTGCCACGGAAGTCGGGCAATCCCGAATCCACACCCATACCGGCCCCGGCCGCGACGATCAGCCCATCTGCGGCCGCAATCAGGCGTGCTGCCTCGGCATGTATGGCGCTGTGGTCGATGCCACTCATCGCTGGGCGACGATGAAGATCCGGCGGAACGGGAAGAGGGTGGTGCCGTTTTCGTCGGCTGGATAGGCGTCGGCGAGCAAGGAGCCCAACTCACCAAAGAAGGCTTCGCGGGTAGCCTCGTCCATCGGCGCGATGTAGGGCAGCAGGGTGGTGCCGCGCAGCCAGTCGAGAACCGGGCTGACCCCGTGCAGGGCCTGCCAGTAGGTTGTTTCCCACAGGGACAGGCGGGTGCTGCGTGGGGCGAGCAGGCGGTGGTAATCCGCCATGCCGAGGATGCTTCCCATGTGCCCGGCGCCGACCTTGCCAGACCAGACGGAGGATGCGGCTAGCTCGCGGACCAGGCGATGGGATGGCGCGTCGAAGTTGCCGGGCATCTGTACGGCCAGTACGCCGCCGGGTGACAACCTGTCGAGCAAACGAGGGAAGAGGGCTTCATGCTGACCAACCCAATGCAGGGCGGCATTGGAGAACAGCAGGTCCGGCGCATCCTCGGAATCCCACTGCTCGACGCCCGTCAGTTCGAAGCGCGCACTCGGCAGCGCGTTGCGTGCCCGCTCCAGCATCTCGGGGGAACTGTCGAGGCCGACCAATTCCGTGTTTGGCCAACGTTCCGCGAGCAGACGGGTGACATTGCCGGCTCCGCAGCCGAGGTCGACGACGCGGGCGGGGCGGATCGGCGGAATGTGTCCAAGCAAATCGAGCGCAGGGCGCAGGCGCTCGTCGGAAAACTGTAGATAACGGTCCGGCTCCCAGGTCATCGTCGTGTCTCCTTTGTGCTTGCGATGGAATACGGTTCGATGCGGGTAGGAATAGCGCCCACCCGCACGGCGATGCTCATACGTCGGGCTTGATGCAGTGGGCACCCTTGGCGGCCTGGTAGGTCTGGTCCACCTGCTTACTGTCGGATGCGCCGCCGATCTTGCGGGCATATTCGGTGCATTCCGGACGCTCTGCAATCAGCTCGCTGGTGGCCTTCACCTTGTCGGCGAGTGAGAGGGGTGCCTCACCTGAGCAGGCCGCCAAAACCGTGGCGAACAGGGAGATACAGAGAACTGGAGTGCGCATGGCGAAAGTCCTGAAAGTGAAGAGCAGTGTGCATCAGATGCGGCCAATCGATGTTCGTTCGATCTTGGGGAGAGCGCATCAACCGGATAGCGGATGCTGAGAATTATGTCGCATTTGGACGCCCCGACCGATGCCCCGGTTGAGAAGTAGTTATCACAGGTTTTAGCTGGGCGAGCCGATGCTTGTGGTGAGTACGCAAACAGGTGAGGAAAATGGAAAAGCTGCTTATCTCCCGCGGAAGGAACTGGAGCGGATTCGAGCGACGCTCCGGCCAAGACCGGCGACAAAGGGAGGGGCGATCTCCCACCGGCTACGAACGTCGTTACCAGGTGGAGCAACGGGAAATCGAGGTCACCGAGTTGTACCCCTCCGAACCGGAATGGGAAATTCTGCAGAAGGCGTGGCTGCACTAATGATGCAGCCCCGTATTGCGGCTGAATTGATTCGTCCGACCGCTATCCGACGCACCCGGATGTAGTCGGAGCCAATGCAGAATCCAGAGAATGGCTTGGATGCCTTGCCGTTACTGGGGTTCTGAAAATCCGAAATCGAAGATGGGCACATCTGGGAGTACCAGATGAAGGTGTCCCCTCGAGGTATGAAAAACCCGCCGTGAGGCGGGTGCAGAACTGGGTGCAAGGAATCGTCAGGCTGTGACGTTGATGTTCTGTCCGATGATCTGACCGCTGGAGTTGGAGACAGGCGCCGGGGCAGACTGCACCTTGCTGCTATCGTCCGAATCGCCATCCTGATCTGAACCCGCCTTCTTCGATTCCGTCGCTTCCGGCTGGCGCTGCAATGCCTGGGTGTAGGCGGCGCTCGATGCGCCACCAACTGAACCAACACTCATGGACTTCTCCTTTTAGGGAACGGCTGTGTTCACGGTGCCTATGGGGCAGACATTAGCGCTTGCTCATTTATCTTTCGTCTCAATTTGTAAGTCCGCCCGGCACCGGGCGGTCAAATTGGCGGAACAACTGGCTTCCGATCCTTTCGTCAGTGGCAGAGAGGGGGAAGTTGCATTGGCGAAGCTCAGCGGTCGTACCTGAAGGCTGGAGGGTCGGCCACGAGGGCAAGCGGAACGCAAGATCCCGCGGATCGCGAAGCGCTCCTTCTCCACGCACTTCAACCGCCGGACCCGACGTCGTTGGGCCAAGCAGCACTTACCGACCAGAACATTGCTCCCACTGAGCTCCGCGCCCAAAAATCGGAGCTCTTCATGCAGTGCAGCTCACTCCACGCTGAACCCGCTTCCCTCCCGGCCGCGTTCACTTCCCTCTGAGCCCCACCGTTGATGCTCCGATTTGAACTTGTTCAGCTCCGAGCTGAACGAGTTCAAATCAACGTTGAGCCGGCCTCCCTCCGACTTGAGCCAGCTTCCCTCCGAGCATCAAAAGCCTCCTTCTGAGCATCGATAGCTCATCTCCGAGGATCTCGCACTCCGCTCGCCGCATCAAAAGTTCAAGTCCGGGGATCTCGAGTCCACGTCTGAGCTGAACAAGTTCAAGTCCAGGCTTGGACAGTTCAAATCGGAGGGCCGAGTGCTTCGTTCCGGGCTCGGACGTGTCAGAAATCTTATTCGCCAGGATCGCAAAGGGCTGGACCTGTTCGGCCCGACGCTGCAGGTGGCGGGTGCGGGGGTGAGCAGGGCCGGCGGCTACGCCCATGCCAAACAGTACCGACGGATGAAAAAGGTGCTCAAGCGTCAGCGCACGATCCTGGGCCGGGTGATGCGGGACCTGGAACGTCGTCTGCCGGAAATGGCCGAGGGCATGAAGCCCATCGCCGCTTTGTGGCTGGAACGGGCCAGGCGCATTCACACCCAGCGCCCCAAGGACACGCACAAGCTGTATGCCCTGCACGCACCGGAAGTGAAGTGCATCGGCAAGGGGAAAGCCCGGCAGCCCTACGACGGCCATACCCTTACCGAGCAGATCGAGCAGGCAACGATCCTGATGCAGGACGTCAAAGGCGCCCAGAAGCCCCACACCACCATCGTTGATCTGGGCTATCGGGGTGTCGAAGTGCCTGGGGTCGAGATCATCCACCGCGGCCGGATCAAAAGCCTGACTACCAAGGCCCGTCGCCTGCTCAAACGACGCCAGGCCGTCGAACCGGTGATCGGACACCTGAAAGACGACTGCGGCCTACGGCGGAACTGGCTGAAAGGCTCCGAAGGGGATGTAATGCACCTGGTGCTGTGTGCGGCCGGCTACAACCTGCGCTGGTTGATGCGAGCCATTGTCCGCCTGGGGCTGAAAGCCCTTTATGTGCTTTGGCTTCTGGTTGGGATGCTTGGGCACAGGCTCAGTCACACGACTCGCAGCTCACCAGGGGATGGCTGGCCGCGGTGGAGTGAATATTTCAGGGCCAACTAATTAGGCGACGGGCACACGATTTAGCGGATTCACTCAGCGTACACAAGCACGCTGCGGAATAAAAAAGCCCGCATTTACGCGGGCTTGAGGGTGTCCTGTGGATCGCATCGGAACGCTGCGGAAGCCTTGTTATTTTCCAATGCAGAAGCGCGAGAAGATGACCCCGAGCAGGTCGTCGGGCGTGAACTCACCGGTAATCTCGTTGATGGCCTCCTGGGCAAGGCGAAGCTCCTCGGCCATCAGTTCGAGGGCCAGGCGATTTTCCAGTGCGGCCTGGGTGTGGGCGAGGGCGGTGCGTAGCGCCACCAGATGGCGCTCGCGGGCCAGGATGACGTCCTCTCCGTGACGATGCCAGCCTGCCACGCGCAGCAACTCGCTGCGCAGCAGGTCGACGCCCTGGCCGGCCTTGGCGGACAGGAAGAGCTGGACGCCTTCCGGGCCTTCGAGCCGTTCGGGCTGACGCTCTACCAGGTCGACCTTGTTGAAGACGGTGATCCGTTCGACGCCGGCAGGCAGGCGTGCGTCGATGGCCGCGTCGGCATCGGTTACGCCGGCGCGCACATCTACCAGCCGCACGACGACGTCGGCCCGGTCGATCTCCTGCCAGGTGCGGGCGATGCCGATCTTCTCGACCTCGTCGGTGGTGTCGCGTAGACCCGCGGTGTCGGTGATGTGGAGTGGAATGCCTTCGATCTGGATCGTCTCGCGCAGCGCGTCGCGGGTGGTGCCGGCGATGTCGGTGACGATCGCGCGCTCCTCGCCGGCGAGGCGGTTCAACAGGCTGGACTTGCCTACATTGGGCTGGCCGACCAGCACCACGTGCAGGCCGTTGCGCAGCAGGCTGCCTTGGGCGGCACGGTCGAGGATGGCCGATAGCTCGTCGACGATGGCCGCGACGCGCTCGAAGGCCCGCGCCTCGACGAGGAAGTCCACGTCCTCGTCGGGGAAGTCCAGCGTGGCTTCCACCAGCATGCGCAGGTCGATGAGGCGATCGCACAGACCGTGGACTTCCTGCGAGAAGCTGCCGGTCAGCGAGCGGACGGCCGAACGGGCGGCAGCGGCGGTGGAGGCTTCGATGAGGTCGGCGACGCTTTCCGCCTGGGCGAGATCGAGCTTGCCGTTGAGGAAGGCACGGCGGGTGAACTCGCCGGGCTCGGCCAGACGGGCGCCGAGCTCCAGGCAACGGGCCAGCAGCATCTGCATGACCACCGGGCCGCCGTGGCCCTGCAATTCGATGACGTCTTCGCCGGTGAAGGAGTAGGGAGCCGGGAAGTAGAGGAGGAGGCCTTCGTCGATCAGCTGCCCACTGCCGTCATGGAAGCGGGCGAACTGGGCAACCCGGGCTTGCGGCTCGCGGCCGGAGAAGGTGGCCACGAGCGCAGAGAGCTTCGGTCCGGAGATCCGGACCACGCCGATGCCACCGCGCCCGGGCGCGGTGGCAATCGCCGCGATGGTGTCACTCGGCGGTCTTGCCACCGGCCGCGATCATCCGGTTGATCTGCCATTGCTGGGCGATCGACAGGGAGTTGTTCACCACCCAGTACAGCACGAGGCCGGCCGGGAACCACAGGAACATGAAGGTGAACAGGATCGGCATCAGCATCATCACCTTGGCCTGGATCGGATCGGGCGGAGCCGGGTTCAGGCGGGTCTGGATCAGGCTGGTGGCGCCCATGATGAGCGGCAGGATGTAGAACGGATCCTTCACGGACAGATCGTGGATCCAGCCCAGCCACGGCGCTCCGCGCATCTCGACGACACCGAGCAGCACCCAGTACAGGGCGATGAACACCGGGATCTGGATCAGGATGGGCAGGCAGCCGCCGAGGGGATTGACCTTCTCGCGCTTGTAGAGGTCCATCATGGCCTGCTGCAGCTTCATCTTGTCGTCGCCGTACTGCTCCTTGAGGCGCTGCAGGCGCGGGCCGAGGGTTTTCATCTTGGCCATCGACTTGTAGCTGGCGGCGGACAGCGGGAAGAAGATCGCCTTCAGTCCGATGGTCACCAGGATGATGGCCCAGCCCCAGTTGCCGGTGAGCTTGTGCAGCGATTGCAGTACCCAGAACAGCGGCGCGGCGATGATGGTCAGCCAGCCGTAGTCCACCACCAGGTCGAAGCCCTTGGCGAACTGGTCGAGGCGGCTCTGTTCCTGCGGGCCTGCATACAGCGGCACCGACAGCTTGCCGGTCTGGCCCGGGGCGATGCTGGCCACCGGCACGATGACGCCGGCGGAGTACAGGTCGGAGCTGATCTGGTTGGCGAAGAACTCGCGCTCGCCTTCCTTCGGTGCCCAGCCGGCGACGAAGTAGTGCTGGACCATTGCAGCCCAGCCGTCGGCGGCCTTGGTGACGAACTTGGTCTTCTTTTCGGCGATGTCTTCGAACTTCACCTTCTGGTACTTCTCGGCTTCGGTGTAGAACGCCGGGCCGGTGAAGGTCTGCACGCCGAAGCCGCCGGGCTGCTCGGCCGGCTTGCCGTCACGGGTGAACTGGAAGTAGGCGTGCGGTGCCAGCGGTGCGGCGCTGCCGTTGGCGATCTCGTAGCTTACTTCGGCGGCGTAGCTGCCGCGATGGAAGGTGATCAGCTTGCTGACCTTCACGCCATCGGCGGTAGGCGCTGCGTCGAGGCGCAGGGTGACGGCATCTTCACCGTCCTTCAGCGCGACATTCTTGCTGCTCAGTGTGAACAGGGTCTTGTGGTTCGGCAGTCCGTTGCCGATCAGGCCCGTCTGGGCGGCGTAATTGTGTTTCTCGCCGTTGTCGAAGAGCACGTAGTTGCGGCTGGGGTCGTCGGTTGCCTTGTGCTGGGTCAGCTCGAGGCGAATGATGTCGCCACCTTGGGCAGAGATTTCGGCCACCAGCAGGTCTGTGCGCACGGTGGCGATCTCGGCGGGCGCGGCGGCAGCGGCTGCGGTCTGGCCGGGCACGACGGCGGCGCTGGGAGCGGCAGTGGCGGTAGGCGTCGGTACGCCGGAGGCTGCGCCAGCGGCCACGGGCGGAACCTTGGGCTGGTTATGCTTCTGCCAGCCGTCCCACAGCATGACCAGCGAGAACGAGAAGACGAGAAGGAGGATCAGGCGACGGTTGTCCATCGGTGTCAGTGTCAGGAAGGGGTTGAGGCGGACTGGAGGAGGTGGATCAGGGCACGGGGTCGAAACCGCCGCCACTAAAGGGATGGCAACGGCACACCCGGCGTGCGGCGAGCCACGAGCCCTTCAGGGCTCCATGACGTTCCACGGCCTCCACGGCGTACTCCGAACAGGACGGAACGAAGCGGCAGTTGCGTCCCAGCATGGGGCTGATGGCGTAGCGATAGACTTGCAGCAGGGCAAGCACGGCGCGTTTCATCACTTTGCTTTGCTCTCGCGGCCTGTCTTGGGCAATCGCTCGAACAGAGCGAGCATGTCTTCGCGCATGGTGCGTCTCGTTACGTCGCCAACCTTAGCCGACAATCGTAACACCAGATCGTAGTCCGGCAAGCTTGCGCGGGCATGACGAAACACGTCGCGGCCGATCCGCTTCACCAGGTTGCGCAACACGGCGCGCTTGGCGAGCTTCTTGGCGACAACGAGACCGAGGCGGGCGCTCCCGACTTCGTTCGGACAGTAGTGCAATGCGAAGTACTTTCCGCGAAGCACGCGCCGAAAAGCAAAAACGGATGAGAACTCATCCGTTTTGTGCAGTCGCAAGGACGAGCCGAAGCCGAATCCTGCCGGGGGTGTCGCTTCCTCTGCCGCGCGGTTGTCGCTGCCGACAGGGGAAGTGGCCTCTGCGGCCTTAGACGGCGAGGCGATGACGGCCCTTGGCGCGGCGAGCGGCGATGACCTTACGGCCGCCACGGGTGGCCATGCGAACCAGGAA
This sequence comes from Zoogloea sp. JDB1, assembly GCF_056724025.1. NCBI lineage: Bacteria > Pseudomonadati > Pseudomonadota > Betaproteobacteria > Rhodocyclales > Zoogloeaceae > Zoogloea > Zoogloea sp. JDB1. The sequence continues at coordinate 837,041 of NZ_CM161496.1, read as the reverse complement.
GCCGTGGGTGCGCTTGCGACGGACGACGGAAGGTTGGTAAGTACGTTTCATTTTTCGTGCCCGAAAAGTTGAGTCAAACGCGCAATTTGATACGTTAACCCACTGTTTGTCAAGCACGTTTCGATATCCCCGCGCAAGCCCCCTGCGGGCCTGGGGTGAGGATGGCGTGCGCCGCCCGGCTGTCGGTCTGTACAAGCTGTGGATAAGTCTACGCCGGGAGGGTACAATACGCGTTTGGCCGGACCCCCTTGCGCGCATGTCCGGCTGCCCCGATCCCAGGTCGGAGCGCCCCCGTATAACGAGAATCCGCGCGCATTCCGCTGTTTACCAAACCCACCCGTAGATCGTGCCCGAAGCCTCATCGTCGTCCCAATGCGCCGCGTTCTGGACGCATTGCCTGAGCTGCCTGGAGCAGGAATTGCCCGCCCAGCAGTTCAAGACCTGGATCCTTCCCCTGCGCGTCGAAGAGCTGAGCGACGACGGGGTGGGGCTGCGTCTGGTCGCTCCGTCCAACTTCCATCGCCAGTGGCTGCGTGACCGCTACCTGCGGCGCATCGAGGAATTGGGCGAGGAGTATTTTGGTGGCCTGCCGACCATCGAGATCAGCCTGGCGCCCGCGGGCGGCCTGCGCCGTCCTCCCGTGCCGGCTGGTGCGCCAGCAGCCGCCGCACCGGCTGCGGCTGCTGTGCCCTCCCCTGCGGCCACGGCGGCGCCTGCCATCGCCACGCCGGCAGGCCTGCGTCCGGCCGCCCCGGAGGCCGGCACTTCCGCCGAAGTCGTCAACTACGACAAGTCGCGTCTCAACCCCGATTTCACCTTCGACACGCTGGTCACCGGCCGCGCCAACGACCTGGCCCGCGCCGCCGCCCTGCAGGTGGCCCAGAACCCCGGCGTGTCCTACAACCCGCTGTTCATCTACGGCGGCGTCGGCCTTGGCAAGACCCACTTGATCCACGCGCTGGGCAACTACGTCTTCAAGCATGACCCGAAAAAGGTCATCCGCTACGTGCACGCCGAGGACTACTACGCCGACGTGGTGCGCGCCTACCAGCAAAAATCCTTCGACGTCTTCAAGCGCTACTACCGCTCGCTGGACGTGCTGATCATCGACGACATCCAGTTCTTCAACAACAAGAACCGGACCCAGGAAGAGTTCTTCCACGCCTTCAACGCCCTCACCGAGGCCAAGAAGCAGATCATCATCACCAGCGACACCTACCCGAAGGACGTCCAGGGTCTGGAAGACCGCCTGATCTCGCGCTTCGACTGGGGCCTGACGGTACAGATCGAGCCGCCCGAGCTCGAGATGCGCGTCGCCATTCTCAAGAAGAAAGCCGAAGCCGAGCGCATCGACCTCAACGAGGACGTCGCCTTCCTGATCGCTAAGAACCTGCGCTCCAACGTGCGCGAGCTCGAAGGTGCCCTCAAAAAGGTGCTCGCCTTCGCCCGCTTCCATGGCCGCGACGTCAGCCTCGAAGTGGCCAAGGAAGCCCTCAAGGACCTGCTCAACGCGCACAACCGCCAGCTCACCGCGGAGTTCATCCAGAAGACCGTCGCCGACTACTACAAGATCAAGGTCGCCGACATGCACTCCAAGAAGCGCACCCGCGTCATCGCGCGGCCGCGCCAGGTGGCCATGTTCCTCGCCAAGGATCTCACTCCGATGAGCCTGCCGGCCATTGGCGAAGCCTTCGGCGGCCGCGACCACACCACCGTGCTGCACGCCTGCCGCACCATCGCCGAACTCCGTCTCGGCGACACCCAGCTCAACCATGATCTGCACGTCCTGACCCAGGTTCTGCGCGGATGATGATGAAACCTTTTGCCATCAAGATTGAAGGCCGGGTGCCCGCCGCCGGGCACCTGCCCCTGTAAAAACGATTCGGAGACCTCAGTCCATGCTGCTCTTCACTGCGCCCCGCGACGCCCTTCTCGCCCCGCTGCAATCGGTATCCGGCATCGTCGAGAAGCGTCACACCCTGCCGATCCTCTCGAACGTGCTGATCGAGAAGAAGGGTGAGTCCCTCACCCTCCTCGCCACCGACATCGAAATCCAGATCCGCAACAGCACCACCGCGGCCGACGGCGCCGACGACGTGGCGATCACCGTCGGTGCCCGCAAGCTGCAGGACATCCTGCGCGCCCTGCCCGACACCGCCGACGTCAGCCTCACGCTGGACGACAAGCGCATTACCCTCAAGGCCGGCAAGAGCCGCTTCCAGCTTCAGACCCTGCCCGCCGCCGACTACCCGCGCCTGGCCCCGCCGGAAGGCGAAGGCATCCACTTCACCACCACCCAGAAGGCTTTCAAGAAGCAGCTGGCGCTGGTGCAGTACGCCATGGCCCAGCAGGACATCCGCTACTACCTCAACGGCCTGCTGCTCGTCGTCGCCGGCGACACCTTGCGCATGGTCGCCACCGACGGCCACCGCCTCGCCTACGCCGCCTCCCCGCTGGTCGGCGACTTCGCCCGCACCGACGTGATCCTGCCGCGCAAGACCGTCGTCGAGCTCGCCCGCCAGCTGGCCGATTCCGACGAAGCCCTTGAGGTCACCATCGTCGGCAACCAGATCGTCTTCCGCTTCGGCCACATCGAACTCATCTCCAAGCTCATCGACGGCAAGTTCCCCGACTACGAGCGCGTCATCCCGCAAGGCCACCCCAAGCTGGTCAAGGCCAGCCGCCTGGCCCTGCTGCAGTCCCTGCAACGTGCCGCCATTCTCACCAACGAGAAGTTCCGCGGCGTGCGCCTGATGCTCTCCGAAGGCAGCCTCAAGCTGGTGTCCACCAACGCCGAGCAGGAAGAAGCCCTCGAAGAACTCGAAGTCGACTACTCCGGCGACAGCCTCGACATCGGCTTCAACGTCACCTACCTGCTCGACGTGCTGACCAACGTCGCCGCCAATGAGATCGAGATCCGCTTCAACGACGGCAACGCCAGCGCCCTCTTCGGCCTCGCCGACAACACCGACTTCAAGTACGTAGTCATGCCGATGCGGATCTGATCCGTCAAAACACCGTCCGACTGCGAGCCCCCGCAAGGGGGCGCCCTGCTGTACCCGCTGAACCGAGAACGCCATGTCCGATACGCCGCAACAACCCGCACCCGCCGACAACTACGACGAATCCAGCATCCAGCAGCTCGAAGGGCTGGAGGCCGTGCGCAAGCGGCCGGGCATGTACATTGGCGACACCTCCGACGGCACCGGTCTGCACCACATGGTCTTCGAAGTCGTCGATAACGCCATCGACGAAGCCCTCGCCGGCCACTGTGACGACATCGTCATCACCATCCACGCCGACAACTCCATCTCCGTCACCGACAACGGCCGCGGCATCCCCACCGGCGTCAAGATGGACGACAAGCACGAGCCCAAGCGCTCGGCTGCCGAAATCGTCATGTGCGTGCTGCACGCCGGCGGCAAGTTCAACCAGAACAGCTACAAGGTGTCCGGCGGCCTGCACGGCGTCGGCGTGTCCTGCGTCAATGCCCTCTCCAAGTGGCTGCGCCTCACCGTCGCCCGCGACGGCCACAAGCACTTCATGGAATTCAACCGCGGCCACGCCGTAGACCGCGTCATCGAAGTCGTCGACGGCGTCGAGACCAGCCCCCTGAAGATCATCGGCGACACCACCAAGCGTGGCACCAAGGTGCACTACCTCGCCGACGAAGAGATCTTCGGCACCGTCGAATACCACTACGAAATCCTCGCCAAGCGCCTGCGCGAACTGTCCTTCCTTAACAACGGCGTCAAGATCCGCCTGGTGGACCAGCGCAGCGGCAAGGAAGAAGACTTCGCCTTCGCCGGCGGCGTGTCCGGCTTCGTCGAATACATCAACCGCGCCAAGTCGGTGCTGCACCCCAGCGTCTTCCACTCCAGCGGCGAATCCATCCAGAACGGCGTGCCCATCACCGTCGAAGTCGCCATGCAGTGGAACGACAGCTACGCCGAACAGGTGCTGTGCTTCACCAACAACATCCCGCAGGCGGATGGCGGCACCCACCTCACCGGCCTGCGCGCCGCGATGACCCGCGTCATCAACAAGTACATCGAAGAACACGAGATCGCCAAGAAGGCCAAGGTGGACATCTCCGGCGACGACATGCGCGAAGGCCTCGCCTGCGTGCTGTCCGTCAAGATGCCCGACCCCAAGTTCGCCTCCCAGACCAAGATGAAGCTGGTCTCCGGCGAAGCCCGCCCGGCCGTCGAAGAAGTCGTCGCACAAAAACTCGCCGACTTCCTGCTCGAACGCCCCGCCGACGCCAAGACCATCTGCGGCAAGATCGTCGAAGCCTCCCGCGCCCGCGAAGCCGCCCGCCGCGCCCGCGAAATGACCCGCCGCAAGGGCGTGCTCGACGGCGTCGGCCTGCCCGGCAAGCTCGCCGACTGCCAGGAAAAAGACCCCGCCCTGTGCGAAATCTACATCGTCGAGGGTGACTCCGCCGGCGGCTCCGCCAAGCAGGGCCGCGACCGTAAGTTCCAGGCCATCCTGCCGCTGCGCGGCAAGGTGCTCAACGTCGAGCGCGCCCGCTTCGACAAGCTCATCAGCTCCGAGCAGATCACCACCCTCATCACCGCCCTCGGCACCAGCATCGGCCCCGAAGACTTCAAGCCCGAAAAGCTGCGCTACCACCGCATCATCCTGATGACCGATGCGGACGTGGACGGCGCGCACATCCGCACCCTGCTGCTCACCTTCTTCTACCGCCAGATGCGCGAGCTCGTCGAGCGCGGCCACATCTACATCGCCCAGCCGCCGCTCTACAAGATCAAGCACGGCAAGAACGAGATGTACATCAAGGACGACAACGAGCTCAACGCCCACCTGCTCAAGCTCGGCCTCGAAGGTGCCGCCCTCACCCCGCGCGACGGCGCCGATCCCATCCACACCGACGCCCTCGGCGGCCTCGCCCGCACCTACCTGCTGGCCGAAGCCGTCATCCGCCGCCTCGCCGACTGGATCGACTCCTCCGTCCTGCACGCCCTGCTCGCCAACGACCTGCCCCTGTCGCTGGACGACGAAGCCGCCGCCCGCGACTCCGCCGCCCGCCTGCAGGCCGCCGTCGGCACCGCCGTCACCATCGAGGCCCGCCACGACGAGGCCAGCGAAGCCTGGACCCTCGAAATCGCCCGCATGCACCACGGCAACCGCAAGCTCAGCCGCATCGATGGCGACTTCCTCAACGCCGGCGACTACCGCACCATCCGCCAGGCCACCGAGTCCATCTCCGGCCTCATCGGCCCCGGCGCCGTCATGCGCCGCGGCGAAAAAGCCCAGGCCGTCACCAGCTTCGCCGACGCCATCCGCTGGATGCTCAATGAAGTCGAACGCGGCATCTCCAAGCAGCGCTACAAAGGCCTCGGCGAAATGAACCCCGAGCAGCTGTGGGAAACCACCATGGACCCCGCCGTCCGCCGCCTGCTCCGCGTCCAGATCGACGACGCCATCGCCGCCGACGAGATCTTCACCACGCTGATGGGCGACAACGTCGAACCCCGCCGGGCCTTCATTGAAGAGAATGCGCTGTATGCGCGGAATATCGATGTGTGATATCACCACCGAGTGATACCAGCATCGCAGCGTAAGTCAGTATGAAAAGAGCTCCTCAGGGAGCTTTTTTCATAATTAAACCCAGCGTCTATTCACCGCGATTAGCTTCCAGGCTTCCGACATGAACGATTTTGAATTTACCCCGGAAGAGCTCTTGCAGCAGCTGCGCGAACTGGACGAACACCCGCGCATAGAGGCAAAGCGGGGAAGTGAGATTGGTGGATCTGCCATGCAGACCGTTTGCGCCTATGCAAATGAGCCCGGGCTGGGGGGCGGATATTTGGTGCTCGGTATTGCAGAACCGGACGAGGTTCATCCGGAATTCTGGGTGGTCGGCGTTACGGCTAGCGACAAGCTGCTCAATGATCTCCAGGCCAATTGCCGGGATCAGTTTGAACAGCCGATTCCGGTCAAAGCCAAGGCGGCTTTGCTTGAGGGTAAGCGTGTGCTGGTGATCTTTGTCCCGGAACTGGAGCCCGGGGCCAAGCCGTGTACTTTCAAGGGCAAATTCGACAGCAAGAACAAGAAGAAAACGGGTATCTGGCGACGCGGTCTGAATGGCGATTACGAGTGCGGCCAGCTAGAGCTGGGGCCCATTCTGCTGGCAAAAAGCGGTCTTGGATTTGAACAGCTCGTGCCCGGAGATGCGGAATGGGACGACCTTGATCCTTCTGCCATCAGCCTGTATCGAACCCTCCGGCAAAAGGTGCGGCCACATGCCGAAGAACTGCTTGCCGATGACCCGGATATGCTGCATGCGCTCCACTTGGTAAGGCGAAAGGACGGCACATGGGTGCCCAATGTCGCCGGGTTGCTGCTGCTCGGCAAGCCTCTGGCCCTGCGCCGTTTATTGCCAGCCATGCGGGTGGATTATGTGCGGATCAATGGTACCCAGTGGGTGGAAGATCCGGACCAACGTTTTGCCACCACACTCGATATCCGCGAACCCTTGATCCGGCTGATTCCCAAGCTGGAAGCCAGCATTCTCGACGACATGCCCAGGCATTTTCGTTTGCGGGAGGGGGATACGCAGCGCAGCGACGAGCCTCTCCTGCCCCAAAAAGTCATTCGGGAGGCCATCGTCAACGCGGTGATGCACCGCGACTACCAGGTCAATCAGCCCATCTTGGTTGTGCGCTACAGCAACCGCCTGGAAGTCCGCAATGCAGGCTACTCGCTCAAGCCGACTGCAACATTGGGTGAAATGGGCTCCATCCAGCGCAATCCATACATTGCCTCGGTTCTCTACGATCTGGACTTTGCAGAAACCAAAGGATCAGGTATCCGCACCATGCGGCGCCTTCTCCAGAAGGCCGGGCTGACAGCACCCGTGTTTGCCAGCAGCAGCCAGAGCAATCAGTTCACGGCAACCTATCTGCTTCACCAGTTGCTGGATGCCGATCAATTGCGCTGGCTGCAGCAACTCACTCACCTGGATCTGAGTGATGATGAAGCCAAGGCGCTGATATTGGCCCGGGAGACCGGTGCTGTAGACAATGCCGGTTTGCGAGCCATTACTGATCTGGATACGCTGGCCGCAAGCCAGGTCTTGCGCAGACTGCACCATCAGCGTCAGCTGCTGGCACAGGGCGGCGCCGGGTCCGCAACGTACTACCAGCTACGGGATCTGCCCGACTTGCCTCTGTTTGAAGGTCCAAACACAGGTGAGCTTCCATCAAATACAGGTGACCTTCCGCCAAATACAGGTGACCTCCCATCAAATACGGGTGACCTCCCCCAGGAACTTCACGACGCCATCGCTGCGCTCGGCCCTAAAGCACGCAAGGACAAGCTCTGGCCGCTGATCGTCTGGCTGTGCGCGATCAGACCCCATAGTGCCGAGCAGCTGGCATCCCGATTGGGGCGGCAGGTCAAGGCGCTCAAGTCCCCGCATCTGAATGCACTGCGTGAGCAGCAGGGGTGGCTTCAATACACCCACCCGGAGGTGGTGAACCATCCTCAGCAAGCCTACGTCGTTACCGATGCAGGTCGGGCCTGGCTCGCCCAGATATCCGTTACGTGAGCGCAACGCCATGCATGCGATGAGCGAACTGATCCTCTACCAGACCGACGACGGACAGGCCCAACTCAAGCTGCGGGCCCAAGATGGCAGCGTCTGGCTCACCCAGCTCGAAATTGCCGAGTTGTTCGCCACCACCAAGCAGAACGTCAGCCTGCATATCAAGAACATCCTCGCCGAGGGGGAACTGGCCCCCGAAGCAACCGTCAAGGAATCCTTGACAGTTCAAACCGAGGGCGTGCGCCAGGTTCAGCGCAAGACCCAGCTCTATCGCCTCGAAATGATCCTGGCCGTGGGCTACCGGGTCAAAGGCGTGCGTGGCACCCAGTTTCGCCAATGGGCCACGACCTACCTCGCCGAATACCTCGTCAAAGGCTTCGTCATGGACGACGAGCGCCTCAAGAACCCCGGCGGATGGGATTACTTTGACGAACTGCTGGCCCGCATCCGCGAAATCCGGGCCTCCGAAAAGCGCTTCTATCAGAAAGTCCGCGACCTCTTCGCCCTCAGCGCCGATTACCAGGCCAGCGACAGCCAGGCCCAACTGTTCTTCGCCGAAGTGCAGAACAAGCTGCTCTACGCCGTGACCCAGAAGACCGCCGCGGAGATCATCATCGACCGGGCAAAGGTCGACGTCCCCAACATGGGCCTGATGACCTGGAGCGGCAACCGGGTGCGCAAGCAGGACGTCATCGTGGCCAAGAACTACCTCTCCACCGATGAAATCGACACCCTCAACCGCCTCGTCGTCATCTTCCTCGAACAAGCCGAACTACGCGCCAAGCAGAAGCAGCAACTCACCCTGGACTACTGGCGCAAGAACGTGGATCGCCTGCTGGAATTCAACGATTACCCGGTACTGCAAGGCACCGGCAGTCGCTCAGCCGAACAGGCCAAGACCGTCGCCTTTGAGCGCTACGATTTGTTTGATGCCCAACGGAGGCATGGGGATGCAGTTGCGGCGGATCTGGAGGATCTGGAGGATCTGAGGATGCTGGAGAAGGTGGAGAAGGAGATGAAGGGCCGGAAGGAAGGCTAGGTTCGGCCGAGGGGTAGGGTATTCAGGCCAGGTCAGCCATACGAGTCTCCACACAGTAGCTGAACAATGGATCGCCACGGATTTGCCCTCGAATAGAAATATCGGTAAAGCGTGAGACGCTCATGTGAGCGTTCTAGTGAACAAGCTATAAGCATGATGTCATGCGAACCTCACCTGAGGCTCGAGTCTCATACAAGCATTGCCAAGTCCTGTTCAATAAAATGAATCAGTCGCGGCGCCAGCAGCCCGCTGACCTTCACCATTCCTGACGCGCTAAAGGAAAGCAATCCCTTTACTCCACCATAAATCAATTCGTAGCTTGCAGAGTCCGTCTTGTGGAGGACTCCATCTAGGACAGTAAGCTTTTCCGGAGTGATACCCTCCTTTGAGCTGAACTCCATCCGAGCTAGAAGATCTTTACCTAATACGACATCGGTAACTTTGAGACCGATGAGCTTGGTAACTTCGCTGCTCTCAAACACTGAAGTTGGCTTGTTCTTTGCGAAGGTGATTGGTTTGCAGGTAAAGCCCAGCCCGAGCAAGGATTCGAGTGCATTTAGAAGGTCCCGAATACTACGCCCAGGGCTCTCGATGCGAAGGAATGTTTCATCGTTTATATTTAGAATGGCGAAGTCTGTAAAGTTAACTGTGGCAACCTCTTGATAGTGAGGTACGCCTTCATCATCCAGCTGCGTGACGACAACCTTCGACCTCCAGAGAAATCGATAGAGTGTTTGCCCCAAAACGCCTGTAACTGTCGTGAAACCTTGATTGGTTTCTAGCCCAAGTGGGTTTTTCTCAAATACCACCGAAAGGTCAGGAGTTCCATTTGGAAGCTGAATGCGAAACCATCTGCATCTAAGTTGCATATCAATCTCCCGATGGCCCGCCAATTTCGTCACTGAGCTGTTTTACCAAGGCCCTAGCTTTTTCTTCGATAACACCTGAGATTAATTCAATTTCATGCTTATACGGTGCTCGCCGTCTGCTAGATAACAGCCCCTCTTCACATGGGTACACGCCGCTCAGGATGAACGAAAATCCAGTGCAATCCCTAGGATTGGTGAACATTGCTTCGATGGCGTACGCGTGTTCAGCTCCCCCCTTTTCGCGTGCTTCCCAAGATATCTTGGTAATGTAGTAGTCATCCTCATTAAGCAGGTCATTGAGGATGTCAGACCGGGTTACCCCATTTCCTCGAAGGGCTACGCGCTCAACATGTGTTTCAGTTTCCACGGCTTCTTCGTCATTTCCATTATTCTCATCTGACACTAGCGGGTCAGGTTTGGCTTTAAAAACATAGACAGCGGTAACGTCTGTACGGGTATAGCCCTGCAGACCAGATGCAAGTTCATGGAAGAATTTTGAGCGAAGTCGAGCAGAAGGGACTCCAAATAAGGAAATAGTCACTTTTTGGAGCGTCGTATCAGCAGCTGTCTCGAGCTTTTTAATCAAAACCTGAGTAACATTATTCACGAATTCGTTGTGAGTGTTACGAACCGTGAATCCTTCCTCGGTTTCGAGGAGCTCGATGGTTCCGTCCCGTTCCTGCCGCTGGGCAAATTCACTGACCCGGTAGTCGACTGTTGAATATTGAACGGTGAGGCTGACCTTTCCATTCTCCTTGTGGATTTGGACGACTTCACCATTCTTTTCTAGTTCTTCCTTGAGTTGTTTAACGGCGACATCTAAGTGGTCTTTGGTTACTTCGCCATTTACATCCATCGAGGTAATCCGCTCGCGCCTAGGTGCAATGCCAAGTCGCCCAGCAATATCTCTGTGGTCCTGGTAGTCATGTATCTGCCTGGAGAAGTAAACCGCAAGACTTTCTCGCGGGGTCTTCTTACTGACAATGATATTCCGTCGCTCAAACAGCTTTATGATGGTTGGAATGTCGACCTTGTGTTGATTGAGGGCATCAAAGACGTTTTTGTCTGAGGCATAGTAAAGAGAGGGGCCGTAATTGCTGTTTTTCATTCGCGCCATCCCATGTCGCCTGGATTGTAGGTATTGGTTACCGCAGTTATACGGTCAATCTTAATGTTTCTAAGGATGGCCTCTCGTGCTGGATCAAAGCCCCACGCACGTGCGTACTTCTTCTTTGCCTTTTCAAACACTGTTTTGAGGTCATCAATAGCCGTACTATCGACAACCCTAATACGTATCGACTGACCGACTTCCAGCATTTGGTAGCGAGACAGGCAGTCTAGAAAATATTCAAACTCTTCGGATGATCCGCCTGGTCGGTTGTAGTAAATCAAGTATCCAGCGGAGCAATTGGAGTCGGTGCCACCGTGTCGAATAATGAGATATGGGCCAGTCATCGACTCAATGGTTGCTGCTTGTTTGGAGCCATCTCCATGCCGCCGAACCATCACTTGATCCGGATAGTGGTAGGTGTACTCCTTCGGAAGCTCATCATTGCTCTGTAGGCGAATAATGTCATTCCCAATACTATAGAGCCTCTGTATATCGGCTGGGCCTAAGTAGTGAATGATTGCCCCAGCCGGCAGAGGTAGGTTCTGTAGGTCCATCTTACTGATGGCTTCTTGAAACGACTGAGTATATTTGTTGTCGTGATTGTGAACAAAGAGCAATCCTCGAACTTCGTGAGCCTCATCCTCAAGCACTGAATATTTATCTCGCCAGTAATCGGACTCTTGAGCGCAATCTATAGTCATACTTAGCGACTTGAATGCGCCACGTAGTTTTGTGCTCGTGATACTTGTCTTCGAGTAACTCTTTAGGTCTGTATGTAAATAGATTGTTTTTCCAATGTAAGGGTCGATATATGAGAAAACTACATCGCCAGGGTGTGTCTCTTTAGGTTTTCCAATTCTTCCCTCCCCCCTCTTTGGTTCGCTCTTGTGTTCGGGGTTGGTGCACTTGAAATTGTCGTCATGTTTTGGATGTGTGTCCCAGAGGAAATACTTGAAGATGTCTTTTGATAGGCTCTGGGCGATTTCGCCAATATTTATTGTTTCAGCCACTATGTCCTCCTGATGTCGCTACGTTTCCGTGGCTGATCACTATTTGTTGTGAAAGCGAAATGGATTGTGGATGCAATTACATTTCCTTAAAGAAAATTTATGCCAGAACATAATCCAATTAATTTGAAATTTTTGACTGCTTTAGTTCCATTGAGTCGCCTGCATGTCGCAGAAACTGGGTGACCGTGCCGAAACGCAGTCATAGAGTGCTTCTCCTCTGCCTCTGATTCATTCTGTGAGCGATGTTGTGCATTTGCGCTAGAGCGGCAAGCAGTGAAACGAACTGTCGCATGGTGTCTCAATGGGAGGATATGAACCTGTAGAGGTATCTGTTAAGGATATTTCCACGATCGCAGCCCGAACGCTGTGGCGTTCTTCACTTCCCGCATGGCATCAAGCGAGATTGAAATAATCTAATTGACATGTTCTACGCCCCTCTCCCAGAATCCCCTTCGCACAATTTTGTGCCAATGTCATGAATCAACAAGCCGAGAAGGAGCGAGAGGATGACCCAGAATGTGATTTCACTGCCGCTGTCTGCGGAGCAGATCGACCTGGTCCAGAAGGCCCTGGAGGTGCTGGAGCAGCAGTTGGCGGGTTTGATTTCCCTGTCAGTGGATCAGCGCCGTGAGCTGAGCAAGATGGGGCCGAAGTCGGAGATGTTTGCGCGCAAGGCGTATGACGTGATTGCCCAGTCTCCGGAGATCCTGCCGGGGACTTTCGATCTGAAGGAATTTGGCGCGGACATCCAGGCGCTGGATCGCCTGCGTCCGGTGCTGGCCCGTCTGACCGCGCTGACCCAGCGCGGGGAGGACACCGAGATGGCGCTGGGCAGCGACATCTACGCTGCGGCCTTGGAGGCTTACCGTTTTGCGAAGCTCGCGGGCAAGGGCACGGCGCTGGATGAACTCCGCGCTCAGGCGTCGACGCGTTTCAAGGGGCAGGGGCGGCGTCGCGATGAAGAGGGTGCGGTTCCAGCCTGACGGTCCTCGCTCGGGGGGAAGTGCGCGAAGCCCGGATTGAAACCCGTGTTGCTCTGAGCGGCACGGGTTTCAATTTTTGGGGAGCCCGCTTCCTCCGGACCTGAACGTGTTTCCATCAGGGGGAAGCCAGTCCATGTCGCAGCCTCGAGCGCTCCGCTCGGAGGGAAGTGGGCTTCAATCGCAGGATCAAAAGTTCAGCGCTGAGGGAGGCGGGCTGGAATCACGGGGTCAAAAGTTCAGCTCCGAGGGAAACGGGCTTCAATCACGGGATCAAAAGTTCAGCTCCGAAGGAAGCGAGTTCAAGTCCCGGCATCAAGCGTTCGGCTCCGGGCATCAAAGGTTCCAGTCGGAGGGGCGAGCGTTCATGTCAGGCGCGTTTTATCCGGTTTTATCTTGTTCAGGATAAAACCGGATAATTGGGGCGAATCGCCAGTTGGCTGGGATCGCCGCAAATCTTGACCCCCGCCGTACCTCAGGCCGATACTCCGCTCGTCACCTAAACAATGGTGACCGGGATTGGAACCCCGGATCGACATAGGCCGATACGATTAGGCCGCGCCATGCGCGGTTTTTTCTATTGGTGCATGGCTGCGTCCATCCTATGGCGGGCCGTGCGGGGCAGCCGTGAGGCTGGCCGGTTCCTATGTCCCGGTAGTTCCAACCCCGTACGGTTCCGCCGCCCTCATTGGAACGAGAGCGCGGAAATCCATATCGCAGACATAGGAGCTATCACCATGCACCACCGCGCAACGGGCCCGGTCGCCCGAGCCCCGTCTTATCAATGCTGCCCGCGCAACATCGTCGCCATGCCGACATGTCATCCGGCCGTCATCGGAAGGGGCGTCGCATGAGTACTCCGATGGAATTTCCCGCAACGGCCGATCCGCTCTACCTGCTCAACGACGAGGTTGGTACTTTGGCCCTCACCGACCAGCTTTCCGCCCGTCAGGCCCAGCTCCAGGCCTTGCTAGCCGTGACTTTCGGCAGTTCGGGGGACGCCTTCCGGCGTCTCAGTCCCACCTATCAGGACAATTACCTGTGGGCCTGCGCGATGATTGCGGAGGAGGTCCAGGAGTTGTTCAAAGCCTTGCGGGCGCGGGGGCGCGCTTAGGGGATCGGCCGGGCCAGGGGGCAGGTGTTCCCTGCCGTTGCGTACGTCGTGCTGGTTGGCGTCGTAAGGGCGCACTTGCTCCATAAAGGGCTGGGACGCTCTACCAAGATGAGCGTTCGGCTACTTTCCGACCTCATACCGCAGTTCAACCATGCCCGTCCCCATCTGACGAACTGAAGCCAGTTGCAGCCTTGGGCTCAGCACACGGCGTGGGAAGACCTGTTTCCCCTTGCCGAGGGTCACGGAGCCGATCTGGATGATGATTTCATCGAGCAGGCCGGCGTCATGGAACTGGCCGGCCAGGTCGCCACCGCCGACGATCCAGATGTTCTTTGGCCCGGCGGCGGTGCGCATTTGCTCGTGCACCTCGCGCACGTCGCCTTTGACGAAACGGACGTCCGCTCCTTCAATGGCGGGGAGCTGGCGGGTGGTGAATACCCAGACGGGCTGGGTGTAGGGCCAGGGGGAGCCGGTTTCGGCGGCCACCTGGTCGGCGTTGCGGAGCATCCATTCATAGGTGGAGGAGCCCATGGCCAGCGCGCCGACTTCCGCGATGAAGGCGGGATAGCTGGACGCGTTCAGATCGCCGAGGGGAAACAGCCATTCCAGTGAGTCATCCTCGGTGGCAATGAAGCCGTCGAGGCTTGAGGCGGTGTAGTACTGGGTCTTCATGATTCTGGTCACCTCTTGCCAAAGGCATTGTGCTGCACCTGATTCAAGGCTGCCGGCGAGAAGGACGCGCGGCACACGGCGGAAATTACTCTCATGTGATAATTTCGCCCACTTTCTTGCACGGAAGATCCACATGGAATCCCTGCTCGTCCTGCTGGCGTTTGCCTTTGTCATTGCGCCCATCGTGCTGCTGTTCCTGGTGATCGGCGCCCGCCGCCGGCTGGGGGACCTGGAGCAAAAGGTCCTGATGCAGGAGGAGCGGATCCAGCAGCTTTATCGTCAAGCCAGTGCAGCCCGTACGGCTGAGCCCTCCGAGGCGCCCGTCGCCTGGCCTGCCGAAGCGTCCGTTGCCGCGCCGCCCGGCGACGCCGCGGCCGCCGTCCCTGCCGAGATCGACTACGGCCCGGTGTTCGTGCCGGCGCTGCCGGGCCCGGAGCAGGCTCCGCTGGTGGAGGCCGCGACCGCGCACGATCCGGAGCCGGCAATGATTCCTGGCCCAGCGGAGCCGCCCGCCGAGCCCGAGCCCGTCCGCCCCGCAACGCCGCCGGAACCCTACGAGCCGGCCCCGCCACCGGCCTGGCTGCTGGCTGCCAAGGCCTGGCTGTTCGGTGGCAACCTGGTCGCCAAGGTCGGCCTGCTGATTCTCTTCTTCGGCATCAGCTTCCTGCTCAAGTACGCCGCGGCGCGGGTTTCGGTGCCGATCGAGCTGCGTCTGGCCGGCATCGTGGTCGCCGACATTGCGCTGTTGCTGTGGGGCTGGCGCATCCGGGAAACCCGCGCGTCGATCAGCCTGCCGGTGCAGGGCACGGCCCTCGGCATCCTGATGCTGGTGACCTTCGGCGCCTTCCGCCTGTACGACCTGATTCCGGGCGGCCTGGCCTTCGCGCTGCTGTTCGTGCTGACCTTGTTCACCTGCCTGCTGGCCGTCCTGCAGGATGCCGTCTGGCTGGCGGTATTCGGCATCGTCGGCGGCTTTGCGGCGCCGATCCTGACGTCCACCGGGCAGGGCAGCCATATCGGCCTGTTCTCGTACTACGCGCTGCTCAACGCCGGAATTCTGGCCATCGCGCTAGAGCGTTCGTGGCGGCTGCTCAACCTGCTCGGCTTCGCCTTCACCTTCGTGATCGGAACGGCCTGGGGCGTGCTGCGCTACACGCCGGAAAACTATCTGTCGGTGCAGGGCTTCCTGATCCTGTTCTTCGTCTTCTACGTCGCCATCGCCATCCTCTACGCCCGCCGCCAGGCGCCGCGCCTCAAGCACTATGTGGATGGCACGCTGGTCTTCGGCACGCCCTTGCTGGCCTTCGGCCTGCAATACGGCATCGTCCGCGACACGCCCTTCGGCCTGGCCTTCTCGGCGCTGGCGCTGGGGCTGTTCTACACCGGCCTGACGGCGGCCCTGTGGCGGCGCCGCGGCGACACGCTGAAGCTGCTGGTCGAGTCCTTCCTCGCCCTCGGCATCGTGTTCGGCACCCTGGCCATTCCGTTTGCCCTCGATGGCCGCTGGACCTCGGCCGCCTGGGCGCTGGAAGGGGCCGGCATCGTCTGGGTCGGCCTGCGCCAGAAGCAGACGCTGGCCTGGGTGTTCGGCGTGCTGGTGCAGGTCGGGGCGTGGGTGTCCTACGTGGTATCGATCAGCGGCTTGCAGCCGGAAGTCGCCGTCCACTCCAATCTGTGGCTCGGCTTCCTGCTGCTGGCCGGTACCGGCTTCGTCATGGCGATGAATTTCCGCAAGGGAAGCCGCGCCGACGCCGCCGAAGGGGCGTCCGTTCCGTTTGCCGCCACGCTGGCCACCGTCTTCCTCTTTTTTGCAGCACTCTGGCTGCTGGCCGGCGCCTGGCTGGAAATCTACCTGCACGGCAGCACGCAGGCCCACACCTTGTATGTGCTGAGCGCGATGGTGGTTGCCGCCATCCTGGGCTTGATCGCCGGCCGGCTGGAATGGAGCGTTGCACGCCATTTCGCCCTGTTGCTGCAGGTGCTGGCTGGCCTGGTCTTCCTCCAGGTGCTGGACTTCGGTATCAGCGCGTCAGGGGACGTTGTCAGCGACAACCTTCTCGACACCGGCTTCCTCGGTGGCCTTCTTCTTGCACTGGGCGCGGGTTTCAGCAGCCTGAGCTTTCAACGCCAGCCGGAAGGCCGCTACCGCCAGCATTCCCGCATCCTGCTCGGCTGGGCCGGCTTCTGGTGGTTTGCCTATGTGCTGGGCAGCCTCAACGGCTGGGGGGCGCATATTCTCGATAGCCGTAACCTGTTCAGCGAAGCCGTCTGGCCGCCCGTCCATCCCCTCTATTGCCTCTTCCTGGCGCTTACCGCACCGCTCTTCGTCCGTCTGGCCGGGCACTGGCAATGGGGCGAATTGCGCTGGTTCGCGGCGGCCGTGTGGCCGGGCCTGCTCCACGCCACGTTGCGGATTCTCCAGCAGCTCGACGCTTACCTCGTCATCCCAGCCTGGCCGGTGTGGCTGGCCTTTGGCGCGCTGTGGGTTACCAGCGAATGGCTGCTGCGGGACGCGGATCTCACCGGCTGGCTGCTGCCGGAACGGCAGCCCCGTTTGTTGCGGGTGCTGCACACCCTGCGCACGGTCGGGCCCTGGCTCATCCTGTGGCCGCTCGGGCACCACCTGGTCATCCTGGGCCTGCAGGCCGATTCGCCGGAACAGGCCGAACTGCTGGCTGCGGGCGGCTGGTTCACCGCCGGCAGCTGGGCGCGCTACCTGCCGGCCTGGGCAATGATGGCCTACGTGGCGCTGTTGATCCCCCGCGCCCGCAGCGAACGCTGGCCGACTGCGCCGATTGCCGGCTGGTACCGGGACGTGCTGATCCCCTTGGGCACGCTGTGGTCCGTCGGGGTGGCCGTGATCTGGAACTTCACCCAGAACGGCCTGATGGCGCCCTTGCCCTATCTGCCGCTGCTCAACCCCCTCGATCTCACCACCGGCTACGCCGCGCTGCTTGCCGTGGCCACCTGGCGGCTCACCGCGGGCGGCGAACGCAGGCTGCCGGCTTGGCTGCCGCAAGGCGCGGCCTGCGCCGCCTACCTGTGGTTCAACCTGATGCTGTTGCGCAGCGCCGCGTACTTCCTGGACATCCCGTACCAGATGGAGCCGCTGTTCCGCTCGCAATTCGTGCAGGCCATGCTGTCGCTGGTATGGAGCGCCACGGCGCTGGTGCTGATGCGTTTCGCCGCCCGGCGCCTGCTGCGCACGCCCTGGATGGCGGGGGCCGGGTTGCTGGTGCTGGTCATCGGCAAGCTGTTCTTTGTGGACCTCTCCAACGTCGGCGGCATCGAGCGTATCGTGTCCTTCCTCGGCGTGGGCATCCTGATGCTGGTCATCGGCTATCTGGCCCCATTTCCCACCCAAGCCACCGAACCCACCGAACAAAAGCCGTCCGTCGCGCCATGACAGCCATGCTCCCTCCGCGAGTCCTTGTCTTCCCCGCTTTTCTGCTGGCGGCCAGCCTCGCTGCCCCGGCCGTGACGGCGTCCACGGCGGTGAAATCGGACACCCCCGCGGACTACGCCTACGCGCTGCCTTTGCAGGTCAACAGCAAGCAGGGCGTGGTCGGCCTGCGCCTGCCGCAGACGGTTTATCTCAAGGCGCGAACGGCCGAACTCGATGATCTGCGGGTCTTCGATGCGCGGGGCGTGGCCCAGCCGCATGCCTTGTATCGCCCGCCGGCGGAACAGCAGGCCCGGCGCGGCATGCTGGCGGCGAGCATCTTTCCGGTGCGCGGTGGCGTGCCTACGGCAGCCGGTCGCGCGCTGATCGATATCGACATCCAGACCCGCCCCGACGGCAGCGTGCAGTCGGTACAGGCGCGGACCGGCCGTGTGCCGGACCGTGACCGGGCCGCGCTCAGCCACCTGATCCTGGATTTCGGTCCGGCGGCCAAGGGCGACGGGAACGATCCGCTGCGTATCGAAGCCCTGCGTTTCAGCGCGCCGAAGGAGCAAAGCAGCTACAGCGCCGAGGTCTGGCTGGAAACCAGCAACGATCTCAAGCAATGGCACACCGCCGGCGTCGCCGAGCTGAGCTGGTTGCGCAATGACAGTGCCCAGACCCTGGCCAGCGACCGCCTCGAATTGAGTCCGCAGTCCTTCCGCTACGCGCGCCTGAGCTGGCAGCGGGGCGAGCCGATCGTGTTTCCGGCCATCGAAGCGGAAACGCTCAAGCCGCAAAGCAGCGAGCCGCTGCGCGAAACCCTGTGGATCAAGCCCGTCGCCGGCAAGCAGGCCGGCGATCTGGTTTACCCGGCGGGAATCGCTTTGCCGGTGGAGCAGTTCAGCCTCGGGCTGCGGGAGGCGAACATTGTCTATCCGGTGGCCTTGGGCGCCTACGTCGAGCGCCCCAGCCGCCAGGCCGGCAAGACTACCGATTGGGTCTTTCAGCCGAGGACCCAGGCCACCTTCTACCAGATCACCCAGGACGGCCAGACCCGCCGCTCGGGCGCCGTGGGCATCGGCCTCGGCCATCAGCGGGAGTGGGTGCTCCGGCCCTTGAATGCCGCCGCCACCGCGCAACCCGAGCTCGGACTGTCGTGGCAGGCGGCGACGCTGATCTTCCTGGCCGGTGGCACGCCGCCCTATACCCTTGGCTTCGGCCGCAGCGATGCGATCCCGGCCAACCAGGCACTGGACCAGGTGGCACCGGGATTCACTCCGGCCGAACTCCAGCGGCTGGAGCAGGCGCAGGTCGGCGAGCTGAAGGTCGGCCGCAGCGATGCCGCCGAGGCCAGCGCCGCCAGCCAGGCCGCCGCAGCGGCACGGCAGCGCACTTACATCCTGTGGGGCGTGCTGCTGCTCGGCGTCGCCATCCTAGGCGGAATGGCCTGGCGGCTGGTCCGGCAGATGAACGCGGGCAAGGAAAGCTGAGGCGGACGGGGCTGTCCGGTCAAGCCGCAACCAGGCGCGTTCCCCGGGGGTATTCCGGCGCGGCGGGCCAGGATGGCTGGTTGAAGCCCGGCGGCGTACCGGGTATCGTCGCCTGATATGTAAATGTATTCCGGGTGCTGGAGGTGGGAGATGAGTGGCAACGCCGTGGTTGATATCGTCATCGTGACGTGGAAGACCCCCGAGCTGACGTGTCGATGTGTCGGCGATGTCCTGGGAAAGATTGATGCCGAAGGGATCGCAGCGCACGTCTACGTTGTGGATAACGATTCGCAGGATGGCACGGTGGAGGCCCTGCAATCGCGTTTCCCTGGCATTACGGTGATCGAAAATGATCGCAATGCCGGTTTTTCGGTGGCCAATAACATGGCGATCCGGCGTTCTTCGGCTCCGTTTGTACTCTTGCTGAACTCCGATGCGTTTCTGGAGGCGGGCTGTCTGACTGGGCTGCTCGCCGTCATGCAGGGCGATCCGGGGGTGGGCGCGGTGGGGCCCCGTTTGGTGCTGGCCTCCGGAGAGTTCCAGCATTCGGTAACGCAGATCACGTCGCCCTGGTCACAACTGGGTTGCTTGCTGGCGTTCCATTTTCCGCCGTTTGACCGCTTCTTCAGAAAGGTCTTTTACGGCAACCGGGATGTCTTGATCGCAGGTGAGGCGCCGCGGGATGTGCCGCTCATGTCTGCCGCCTGCCTGCTGGTCCGGCGCGAGGTTTTTGCCCGGGTTGGCCTGTTGCCCGAGGACCGCTTCCTGTATTCCGAGGAAGATGACCTGTTTTTCCGGATGCGTCGTGCCGGGTTCCGGAGCGTCTATCTGCCGTCCGCGCGCGCCCTGCATTTATGTGGGGAAAGCTCGCGGGGGCGGGCGGAGGTGGTGCGCAGCGACGATCATTTCACCCGCTCACGCCTGAAGTTCCTGTTCCAGCATTATCCGCAATACCGCTTTTTCACGTTCGCCACGCATTGGCTGTTTTATTCGTGGAGCAGTTGGCTGTGCAAGCTGAAGTGCCTGTTGAGAGGCAGTGAAAGCGACGGGATTTATTACGCCAATGCGCGCCTGCTGGTGAACATCAGCGTGGCAGAGTACGCGCGGATCAAGAACGGAAAATAGCGTCGACCACCGCGCGCGCCTTCATTTCGCCGGGTCAAGCCGCGATGAGGCGCAGCACGGTGATTTCCGACGGGGCGCCAAAGCGTTTCGGTGGCCCCCAGTAGCCGGTGCCGCGGCTGGTGTAGACCTGTAGTCCGCCGTGCCGGTGCAGGCCGGCGGTGAAGGGCTGTTGCAGGGGCACGAAGAAATTCCACGGCCAGAACTGGCCGCCGTGGGTGTGGCCGGAGAGCTGCAGGTCGAAGCCGGCGGCGTCGGCGGCGGCAGCCGAACGGGGCTGGTGGGCCAGGAGGACGCGCAGCAGATCCGGCGGGCTGCCGGCCAGCGCCGCCTGCGGGTCGCTGGCGTGGGCGGCGTCGAAGGCGCCGGCGGAATAGTCGGTCACCCCGGCCAGCACGAAGCGGCCGCCGCGGTGGTTGATGACGACGTGGCGGTTGTGCAGGCCGTGCAGGCCGATGCGTTCGAACTCGCGCATCCAGGCCGTGGCGCCGGAATAGTATTCGTGGTTGCCGGTCACGAAATAGCTGCCATGCCGGCTCAGCAGGCCTCCCAGCGGCGCGGTGTCGGCGCGCAGTTGGTCGACACTGCCGTCGACCACGTCGCCGGTAATCGCGACGAGGTCGGCATCGAGCGCATTGACGCGGTTCACGATGGCCTGCACGTAGTCGCGCTTGATCGTCGGTCCGACGTGGATGTCGCTGAGCTGGACGATGGTGAAGCCGGCCAGCTCCGGCGGCAGATCGGCCAGCGGAATGTCGATGCGGACCACGCCGGCCACGCGCCGGGCATTGACGAAGCCGACCACGCTGAACAGGCTGGCCAGCCCGACGACGGCCAGCGCCGTCGGCTCGGCCAGCGACGGCGCATCGGCGACCAGCAGGCCGGCATCGCGCAGCACCGTCAGCACTAGCAGCGAGGAAAACAGGCCCATCGCCAGACTGCCGAGCCAGGACAGCCGGTCGGCCAACGCTTGGTTGGCTACGACGAAGCGCCCCAGCAGGCCGAGCGGCACGAGGCCGGCGGACAGCACCAGCCCGCCGATGGCCAGCGCCAGGCCGGCCGGGCCGAGGTCCAGGGGCGGCAGCAGGCGCCAGCCGATGTAGGCGTGCAGGGCGCCGATGAGGGGCAGCATGCGCCACAGGGCGCGGCGCAGGTGGCTTGGCAGCAGTGTCCGGCCGCTAGCCGGCCGTATCTCGGTTCGGGTCTGGGGCATGGCTTGCGTTTCTTTCTTGTCTCGTTTCAGGCTTTGTCGGTGTTGTCGCCGGTGTTCTCAGGCGCCTCGGCCTTGGTGGGTGCGCCGCAGCGGCCCCAGCGGCTGTGGAAGCGTCCCTTGAGCTGCTGGCGCTCTTCCGGCGTCAGGCTTTCCCACTGGGCCCGGCGCTCGCGCCAATGGCGGTGGCAGCCGCCGCGCAGGCCGCCGAAGAGGATCCGGCTGAGCACCAGCACGCCCAGCGCCTGCCAGTAGCCGATGCGCGAGACGCCGGCAAACAGGTCGGGTAGCAGGCAGTTCCACAGTTCCATGACGACCCAGGTGAGGGCGCCGATACCAGCCACTGCCAGCAGGCCGATCTTGATGCAGCGTGACACGCAGCTGGATTTCTCGGTAGAGCAATTCATCTTGGTGGTTTCCCGTTCAGTTTCGTTCGTCGTAAAGGGGCTGGAGGCGTTCGCGCAGGTGCAGCACCGCCTGGCGCTTCCAGCCGAGCAAGGTGTTCAGCGGGACGCCGCTGTCGGCTGCCATGTCCTTGAAGCTGCGCCCGTCGATCTCGTGGCCGATGAAGGCGTCGCGCGGCCCCGGGGGCAACTCGTCGAGGGCCGCCGCGATGGCCTCCAGCCACAGCCGCCGCAGATGCGCCGCCTCCGGGCCGCCGTCGCTGGCCGGCAGGGCGTTGTCCAGCCAATGGGCGTCGTCGTCGTCATCCTCGGCTGCGGCAAGCGGCAGGGGTTCTTCGTGCCGTTTGCGGAAGCGGTCCACGATGCGGTTGCGCGCCACCCGGAACAGCCACGCGCCCACCTGCTCGATCGGCTGTGGCAGGCGCCAGGCCTGGACCAGCTCGAAGAAGACATCCTGCAGGATGTCCTCCGCCTCGCCCGAGTCCGGCACCCGCTGACGGATGAAGCTGCCCAGCCGCCCGCTTTCGCGGGCGATGGTCTCGGTCAGGCGTCGGTCCTGCTCGGCCATCGGGCGGCTCTCTTCGTGGGGCAGAGGAAGTGAAAACGATGCGTCCATGCCTGGGTAGACGAACGGCAGGCGCGGATATTGTGGGGTGAGGAAAAAATAGTTGGGGGCATGCGCGTGTGCCTGGGCTCAGGCCTGACCCTGCGCCAAAACCCCTATTGCCGGCTTACCACATCCCACGTCAGCCCGAACTTGAGCAGGTACTTGCGTAGGCGGTCGGCGTCGTTGACCACGGCGCGCTGGTTGCGTGATTGGTCGAAGAGCCGGCGGCCGGCGTCGGAAAGTGTTTGCGATTCCTGGCAGATACGGATGACGGCTTCGAGTTGCAGGCGGTCGAAGAGGTCCAGTCTGCTGGCGACCTCTGCCGGCAGCCGTGCATCGAGGTCCCCATCG
The DNA here is from genome assembly GCF_056724025.1 of Zoogloea sp. JDB1. Classification (NCBI taxonomy): domain Bacteria; kingdom Pseudomonadati; phylum Pseudomonadota; class Betaproteobacteria; order Rhodocyclales; family Zoogloeaceae; genus Zoogloea; species Zoogloea sp. JDB1. The sequence continues at coordinate 814,104 of NZ_CM161496.1, read as the reverse complement.
CGCATCTGCCGTGCTTCTGCCGATTGCCATTGCCACTGGAGCCGCTGGATTTCGGCATCGACCAATCCTGTTGAAATCCGACCCCCGTCGGCCAGTGTCGCCATGCGCGTCACGCTGGCCGAGAGGTCGCGGAAGTTGCCGCGCCAGGGGGCTTCCGCTGATCGGGCGAAGCGGAGGTAGCGTGCCTTGGCTTCGGTGTTGAATCGAACGGCGCGGCCGGCGTCGCTGGCCGCTTGCGTGAGCAGGTGGTCGATGTTGGGTTCGATGTCCTCGGGGCGCTGGGCCAGGCCCGGCAGCGTGTAGGTCCATAGGTTGATGCGCGCGAACAGGTCTTCGCGGAAGCGGCCCTGGGCCACGTCGATGCGCAGGTCCCGGTTGGTGCCCGTGATCAGCTGGAAGTCGCTGCTGACCTCGCGGTCGCTGCCCACCGGCAGGAAGCGCTTTTCCTCTACGGCTTTGAGCAGCATGGCTTGTTCGTCCAGCCCCAGCTCCCCGATCTCGTCGAGAAACAGCACGCCCTGGTGGGCCGTGCGCAGCAGGCCGGCGCGGTCGGCGGTCGCGCCGGTGAACGCGCCCTTTTTGTGGCCGAACAGTGTCGACGCCGCACCGTCGCCGCGCAGCGTGGCGCAATTCACTTCAACGAAGTCCCCCTGTACCTGGTGCCGTGACTTCTTGAGCTCGAACATGCGCCGCGCGAGGTGCGACTTGCCGGCTCCGGTGGGACCGGTCAGCAGGATGGGCGCCCGGGAGCGCACCGCGACGCGCTCGATCTCTTCGATGAGCGCATTGAAGCGCTTGTTGCGGGTGGGGATGCCGCTCTTCAGAAACGCCAGGGCTTCCGTATGCGCCTGGCTGAAGCGTTGGGCCAGCACGTCGTAGCGGGAGAGATCCAGGTCGATCAGCGTGTAGCTGCCCGGATTTCCGGGCCCCTGCTTCCTGGGCGGCGCGGTCTGCAGCAGTACGCCCGGAATGAAGCGCGACTCCACCATCAGGAACATGCAGATCTGTGCCACGTGCGTGCCGGTGGTGATGTGCGCCCAATATTGCTCGTGGGCCGGGTCGAAGCGGTAGCTCCGCGCCCAGTCGTAGAGGGCCGCATACATCTCGCCGAAGTCCCAGGGGTCGGCAAGGTCCATGCGCACCAGGTTCACGACGGTGTCGGGCGATGCGTTGGCAATGTCGCGCACCAGGGTCTGGGCCAGCGCCTCGTACTTCGTCGCGTAGAACAACTCCATCCGGTCGATCAGCGTGTCCTCGTGCTGAACGAGGGAGATCGTCGGGCGCCACTTCTCCCACCGACCGGCCCCCAGGCCCGAGTCCAGCTGGGTGCCCATGAATCCGATCACGACGTTCTTCTTGGCCATATTCATTCGTATAAATAGCTAGTCAAAATTCTAGCGCATGTATAGCCATCTAGAATTTTGAAAGCCATCTGGTCTTTTGTTTTGTTGGATTTATTCGCTTTTAGATCAGTGTCTTGTGATTTATTTATCCAGAATTCAGAAGTGCTGGCACACCCATTGCAAAGAAGAGAGCATGAACAACGGGTTGAATGCATAGAGGGGAACGCCATGGTCAACACGCAGCTTTTCCAGACATTCAAGGGAGCCTTGCCGCCCTCTGCGACGGCGTGCAACGCCGAGCAGGCACCGGCCTACGCCTTCAGTGCCCGGCATCAACTGGCACAGCTCGCTGCCACCGGATGCCTGAGCCCGACCTTCTATGCCAACGGGGAAGACCAGCTCGACCGGGTGATGGCGCTGGTCCGGGAAGTGGATGCGTCCTTCGTCGCGAGAACTGCGATCTACGCCCGCGAGTCCGGCCACATGAAGGACATGCCGGCCCTGCTGGCGGCCAGCCTGGCCGTGCGCGACGTCGCACTGCTGAGCCAGGTGTTCTCCCGCGTGGTGGACAACGGCAAGATGCTGCGCAACTTCGTGCAGATCCTGCGCAGCGGGGCCGTGGGGCGCAAGTCGCTGGGAACCCGCCCGAAGAAGCTGGTGCAGCACTGGCTGCTGACGGCCACCGAGAAGCAGTTGTTGAACGCTGCCGTGGGTAATACGCCTTCGCTGGCCGACGTGGTCAGGATGGTTCACCCCAAGCCGGCCGAGGCCTGGCGGGCGGCCTGGTTCGCATGGTTGATCGGCAAGCCGGTCGATGAAGCGGCGCTGCCGCCCATCACCCAGGCCTTCGAGCGCTTTAAGCGCGAAAGCGCGCAGGGTGTCCTCGCCGACGTGCCGGATGTGCCGTTCCAGATGCTGACGGCTCTGGCCTTGGGGCCGACTCAATGGGCGCAGATCGCCCGCTCGGGCTCGTGGCAGATGGTGCGTCAGAACCTGAACACCTTTGCCCGGCACGGTGTGTTCGATCTTCCCGGCATGGCCGAGGCGGTCGCCGCCAGGTTGAGCGACGCACAGGCGGTGGCAAGGTCGCGGGTGATGCCGTACCAGTTGCTGGCGGCCTTCAAGGCCGCTGGCGAGGCCCTGCCCGCCGTGGTCCGCGATGCGCTGCAGGATGCGTTGGAGCTTTCGCTGGCCAACGTGCCCAGCCTGCAGGGGCGGGTGGTGGTGTGCCCGGACGTGTCGGGTTCGATGAGTTCGGCCGTGACCGGCCAGCGCGGTTCGGCAAGCTCCTGCGTCCGCTGCATCGATGTGGCCGCGCTGGTGGCGGCGGCAGTGCTCCGCAGGAATCCGTCGGCCCGGGTGCTGCCGTTCGAGCAGGATGTGGTGAAGCTGTCGCTGAATGCACGGGATTCGGTCATGACCAATGCGCAGGCCCTGGCCAGGATTGGGGGCGGTGGGACCAGCTGCAGTGCGCCGCTGGCGCTGCTGAACCGCGAGCGTGCGTCGGTGGATCTGGTGATCCTGGTCTCGGACAACGAGTCCTGGGTCGATGCCCGCCGGCGCGGCGCGACGCAGACCCTGCGCGAGTGGGAAGTGCTGAAGCGCCGCAACCCGGAGGCGCGCCTGGTGTGCATCGACATCCAGCCGACGGCGACCACGCAGGCGGCCGAGCGTCACGACATCCTGAATGTCGGCGGCTTCTCGGATGCGGTGTTCGCCATGCTGGCGAACTTCGCCGCCGGCAAGATGGACGCCGGGCATTGGGTCGGCGAGATCGAGAACGTGTCGTTGGCCGCGCAGTAGGGCCACGATCAAACGAGTAACAAGCGTCCCGGACGAATGCGGTGCGGCTCTACATCCAAAACGGAGTCTCACCAACTGTTTGTCGTCACGGGGGCTGGCGGGTCATGCGCGAATGCTGGCAGGACTACATCGGGAGCCGCGGGGTTCGAATCCCCAGCCGGGAGACCGGCCTGGCATTGTCTTGCCGACTCTTGTCGCGCGCTTTTGAGATGTCTTGTTGCGAATGCAGGCGGAACTACAGCATGTAACGCTCGGTGTCGCGGGTTCGAATCCCGCCGGCTCCAGATCAGGGGGGCCGTAGCTCAGTGGTAGAGCACGATGTTTCACCAATCCTTGTCGCAACATGGCATCGCCTGTTTCTTTCAAGCCTTGTCACCGCTCCCTTCATGGAGAAGAAGAACATGTCAGACCAGAACTACAACCTGGAAGAAGTCGCCGGCGGTGTGCCGGTCAAGCTGTGGACCAAGGGCGTCCCGATTGAGGACGAAGCACGGCAGCAGTTGGCCAACGCGGCGCGTCTGCCCATCGTGTTCAAGCACATCGCGGCCATGCCGGATGTGCATCTGGGCATCGGAGCCACCGTCGGTTCGGTGATCCCGACGCTCAAGGCCATCATCCCGGCGGCGGTGGGGGTGGATATCGGCTGCGGCATGATGGCCGCCAAGACCACGCTGCGTGCTGAGGACCTGCCGGACAACCTGGGACCGCTGCGCTCGGCCATCGAGCAGGCGGTGCCGCACGGTTCCGTACCCCGGCACCGCGGCCGCGACCCCGGCAGCTGGGAGAACCCGCCGGTGGCGGTGGACCAGGTCTGGGCCACCTTGGCCGACGAGTTCGACGCCCTGTGCGAACTGCACCCGCGCCTGAAGAACACGAACAACCGCAAGCACCTGGGAACCCTGGGAACGGGCAACCACTTCATCGAGGTCTGTCTCGACGAAGCGGGTTTCGTCTGGTTCATGCTGCATTCGGGCTCGCGCGGCGTGGGTAACGCCATCGGTACGCACTTCATCGAACTGGCCAAGAAGGACGCCGAGCGCCATCAGCGCAACCTGCCCGACAAGGACCTGGCCTACTTCGAGGAAGGCGCCCAGCACTTCGATGACTACGTGCGGGGTGTGTCGTGGGCGCAGAAATTCGCGGCGCGCAACCGTGAGGTGATGATGGCCAACCTGATCGCCACGGTGCGCAAGGTCATCCACAAGCCCTTCGAGTCGCACGTGGAGGCGGTGAATTGCCACCACAACTACGTGCAACAGGAGCGCCATTTCGGGCAGGACGTGTTCGTGACCCGCAAGGGCGCGGTGAGTGCCAAGCGCGGCGAGCTGGGCATCATCCCGGGCAGCATGGGCGCGCGCAGCTACATCGTGCGCGGCCTGGGCAACCCGGAGAGCTTCGAGAGCTGCAGCCACGGTGCCGGCCGCGTGATGAGCCGTACCAAGGCCAAGAAGACGTTCACCGTCGAGGACCAGATCAGGGCGACAGCCGGCGTCGAGTGCCGCAAGGACGTCAATGTCATTGACGAAATCCCGATGGCCTACAAGGATATCGATGCTGTCATGGCGGCGCAGAAGGATCTGGTCGAAGTGGTGCACACCTTGAAGCAGGTGGTGTGCGTGAAAGGTTGATCGGGTGAGGGCGCAGTGCTCTCACCCGCGCAAAGGAAGGCATTGGGGAGAGCATGCAAGAAGAGACTGTTCTGAGCGCGCATCCGGTCTCGGACGAGATGCGGGCCACCGTGCTCGAAGAGCTTGCGGCGCTGGAGCGCCGGCACCGGGTGAAGGTGTTGTTTGCCTGCGAATCGGGCAGCCGTGGCTGGGGCTTTGCATCGCCCGACAGCGATTACGACGTGCGCTTCGTGTATGTCAATCGGTTGCCCTGGTACCTGGCCGTCGAGCCCGGCCGTGATGTCATCGAACAGCCCATCAGCGGTGAGCTGGACATCAGCGGCTGGGATCTGCGCAAGGCGCTGCACTTGCTGCGGGAGTCCAATCCGACCCTGCTCGAATGGCTGCGCTCGCCCATTGTCTACCGGCAGGAGACAGCCTGGGTGGAGCGTCTGCAGAGGCTCGCCGAAGAGGGCTTTTCGCCGGTACGGGGCTATCACCACTACGTGTCCATGGCCCGGAAGAACCTGCGGGAGCATCTGTATGGCGAGCGTGTCCGCTACAAGAAATACCTCTACGTCCTGCGCCCGCTGCTGGCCGCCCGCTGGATACGCGAAGGGCGTGGGGTTCCGCCGATGCGTTTTGCGGAGCTGGCGAGTCGGACGCTGACGGACCAAAGCCTGCTCGACGAGATCAACGCGCTGCTCGAGGTCAAGATGCGCGCCGGAGAGTCGGCGACCAGCCCGCGCTGGGTCGGTATCCATGCCTTCATCGAGCGCGAGCTGGCCGTTGCCATGGCACACAGGCCTGATAAGGGGCCGAAGGCGGACAGGGAAGGGCTCGACCGATACCTGCATGACGCGGTACTGCATTTCGATGCCCAGGCCTAGAACAACAAGAAGAGACGAGGGAAGAACATGATCGAAATCGATGGCGCTGCCGGCGAAGGCGGCGGACAAATCCTGCGCACCGCGCTGGCCCTGTCCATGTGCACGGGCCAGCCCTTCGCACTGACCCGGATTCGCGCCGGCCGCGCCAAACCCGGCCTGATGCGGCAACACCTGACCTGTGTGAACGCCGCGGCCGAGGTCTGCGGCGCTGACGTCCAGGGGGCCGAGCTGAACGCCCAGTCGCTGAGCTTCACGCCGGGTCAGGTGCGCGCGGGCGACTACCATTTCAACGTCGGCACCGCAGGCAGTTGCACGCTGGTGCTGCAGACCGTCTGGCCGGCCCTGCTGATGGCCGAGGCGCCAAGCCGCCTGAAGCTGGGCGGCGGGACCCACAACCCGATGGCCCCGCCGTTTCACTTCCTGGCGCGCAGCTATGCGCCGCTGATGCGAAGGCTCGGCGCCAATGCCGAGCTGAACCTGCGTCGCTTGGGCTTCTATCCGGCTGGCGGCGGGGAGATCGAGGTGACCATCTGGCCCGCGGAGGAAACGCTGCAGCCCTTTGACTTGAATGACCGTGGGGCCAGGCTGGAAGGCTACGCCGAATGCTTTGCGCCAGCGCTGCCGCGCTCCGTCGCCCGGCGCGAACTCGAGCACCTGGGAGCAGCCCTCGGTTGGAGCGGCGATCAATTGCGCGAGGCACCCACCCGTCAGCACGAAGGCCCTGGCAATGCCTTGCTGGCGACCCTGGCGTATGAAAACCTCACCGAGGTCTTCACCGAGTTTGGTGAAAAGGGGGTCAGCGCCGAAAAGGTCGCGCACAACCTGATGCGGCAAGTGCGGGCGTATCGGCTGAGCGAAGCCGCGTGCGGTTCGTATCTGGCCGATCAATGGGCGCTGCCGCTGGCCCTCGCCGTCTGGAAGCGTCGCAGCGAGGCTTCCTACACCTGCACGGCCCTGACGCCCCACGCGAAGACCAACTTCGAAGTGATCGAGCGCTTTCTGCCGGTGAAATTCTCAAGCGTGCCGTCCGGAAACGGCTGGAGAGTCAGCGCAAAGTTCGCCTAGGGAATCAGCCGGGCCAGGGTCTGGAGTTCTTCGCCGTTGAGGTCGGACACGGCCCAGAACTGCATGCCGGCGTTGCGCCAGTGGGCGAGCTGGTAGCCCTGGTGGCTGTGCAGGGTCGGGGCGGTCTGGCCGTCGGCGGGCCATATGAAGAGGTTGATGAGGTGGCCGTGGCGGCGGTAGACCAGGGCTGCCACCGGGCGGCCAGCCACGTAGTCGAGGCGGCCGCCGATCAGCGGGTAGCCGTCGCCGGCGAGGTCCTTCACCGGCGGTGAGTAGTCCAGCTTGCCCTGGAACCAGGGTTTGACGGTGTGCTGGTCGGAGGAGGCAACGTCGGTGAGGTGGGCGACCATCAGCGCGCGCACGTGGCTGCTGGCCAGTTCCTGCTCCAGCCCGCGGTTGCCGTCCGCCGGCGGCAGCAGCTGCAGGGTGAGCACGCTGGCCAGCACGCCGCAGGCGAAACCGGCGGCGGCGAGGCCCCAGGCGGGCCAGCGCCAGTGGCGGGCGGGCGGCGGGGCGGCCTGGCGCCGCTGGCCGGCCGCTTCCAGGGCGATCTCGGTGCGCACGGCGGATTGCAGCGCGTCGCCGGCCCGGTGGCGGGTCGCGTGTTCCCGCAGCAGGCGGCCCACGGCCCGGTCGGCGTCTTCTTCGTTCATGTCATTCCGTTCCAAGCAAATCCGCCAGCGCGGTGCGCAGGGCTGCGCGGGCGCGTGACAGGCGGGACATCACCGTGCCGATGGGAATGGCGGCGACCTGGGCGATCTCCGCGTAGGAGAGGTCTTCCAGCTCCCGCAGCACGATCACTTCCCGGTAGGGCGGCTCCAGTGCGCGGATCGCCGCGTCCACAGTCTGGCGGCGGTAGGCGTGCCACCGCTCGGTCTCGGGCGTGGCGCCGCGGCTGTCCGGCGGCACCGGCACGGCGGCCAGCAGCTCGTCGTCCTCGCCGCGGGCTACCCAGCGGGCGCTCATGCGCTGTTCCTCGAGCCAGGCGTAGCAGTTGTTGCGCACGATGCCCAGCAGCCAGGGCTTGGCGGCGTCGCCGCGCAGGGCGTCGAAGTAGCGGTAGGCCCGCAGGCAGGCGTCCTGCACCATGTCGTCGGCCACGTGCTCGTCCCGCACCAGCCAGCGTGCCAGGTTGTAGGCCGCGTCCAGGTGGGGCAGGACCAGCGCTTCGAAATCCCGCTTGTGCGCCATGGCCCGTCAGGCTTCCACGATCAGCATGCCGTTCATCTCCTCGTGGCCTTCGCCGCAGAAATTGTCACACAGAAAGGTCCATCGCCCGGCAGGCAGATCGGCCACGCGGATGCGCGTCACCCGGCCCGGCGGCAGATCGCTGCGCAGGCCAAGCTCGGGCATGCTGAAGCCGTGCACGAAATCCACGGAGCGGATGGCCAGGGTCAGGGTTTCGCCGGCGCGGGCGTGGATCTCGTTGGGCGTGTAGCGGAAGCGCCGCGCCTCCAGCTCGATGACCCGGCCTTCGCCCTCGGCGGCCCGCACGTGGCCGACGCCCAGTTCCAGCAGCGGCAGCGCCACGGCCACGCCCCCCAGGCGGCGCAGGACGTCGCGCCGCTTCATGTCGACACCACCGGGAATTCCTGGATCGCCAGGCGGGCCGCGCGGGGCTCGGCGTCCACCTCGCGGAAGCCCAGGGCCTGGGCGTCCACCTCGCGGAAGCCCAGGCCCTGGTAAGGCACCGCCGGGTTCCACGGCAGCGGCGTGCGCTTCTCCTGGGAGCCGGGGGCGGGCAGCGGGAACATCAGGGACTTGGCCGAGTGGTGGGCGATGTGCCCGGTCAGGTGGTGGTGTTCCTGGTGGATGTGGCCGTAGAACACGGTCAGGTTGCGGTAGGGCATCAGCGCGGCGATCACCTCGGCGCCGTCCCGCGTGGCCCAGTCCCACTTGGGCACCAGATCGAAGAGGGGGCGGTGGGTGAACAGCACGATGGGGGCATCCTTGTCCTGCCGCTCCAGGTCTGCCTTCAGCCACTCCAGTTGCGCGCTGCCGACGCGGGCGCCAGGGTCCGACACGTTGTCGAGGACGATGAAGTGGATGCCCTTGTGGTCGAAGGTGTAGTGGGTGGCGCCGAAGTATTCCTGGAAGGCGGCGCCCCGGTCGAGGGACGCGTCGTGCTCGCCGGGCATGAAATGCACGGTGGGTACTTTCAGCGCGGCCGCCACGTCCTTGAATTCGGCCATGCGCCGCCGCCGTTCCTCCGGGTCGTCGGTGGTGTGGGTCAGGTCACCGGTGAAGACGATGAAATCCGGTTGCCGGGGCAGGGCGTTTACCGCCGCCACGGCCTTCGGCAGCGTGCCGGTGGGGTCGGGGTTCTCGGGGCCACGGAAGCCCCAGTGCACGTCCGACAGCTGGACGAAATAGAAATCCGCGGCGTCCGCGTTCTTTGCGGCGCCCATGCCGGAACAGCCGGCCAGCGCGGACGCGAATACCGCGCCGCCGCCGAGCCCGCACAATTCCAGAAACCGCCTGCGATCCATGGTGTTCATGGTGGTCCTCTCCGTGGGTCGGGACGCCCGGGAAGGGCGTCTCCATACACTGCATACCGTGCCGGGCCGTGGTTTATTCCCGCTTGCCCTGGCTTTTGAGGAATTCGATGAGGTCGGCCCGGTCGCGGGCGTCCTCCACGCTCACATTCATCCGCTGGCCGGGCAGGAAGCGCTCCGGATCGGTGAGCCAGCGGTCCAGGTTCTCTTCGGTCCATACGCCCTGGGCGTTGCGCAGCGCCGGGGAGTAGTCGAAGCCCGGCGCCCGCCCGATGGCGCGCCCCACCACGCCGGCGTGGGCCGGCCCCTGGCCGTTGTAACGGATCGAATGGCAGGCCGAGCAGCGCTCCTTGTACAGCGCCTGGCCTCGCTCCGCGTCGCCGGCGGCCAGGGCCGCGCCCAGCCCCAGCAGGCCCAGCCCGGCGAGGCCAGCGCGCAGGACGACAGTGAATTTCGGAATGTCGTGCCCCATGGGGTGCTCCCTTCTCGAACGGGATGTCCTGCCTTGCAATACCGGGCGAGGGCCGGATTTATTCCCGGAGCCCATGGCGGGCTTGTCTTCGAAGGGCGCGTTCGCTCTAAAGATCGCAGAAATTCGCATAAGCACGGCCCCCTCCGCGCAAGGTTCGCCCCAGCCCCGCGCGTTATCATCAGCGCCCCTGCATGACGTTTCCGAGCCCCGCACCACCATGTCCCTGATCCCCCGTCGCCTGCCCCTGGCCGTCTTTCTGGCCGTACAGATGCTGATGCCCGCCGCGGAGGCCGCGGGGAAAACCGAGGTGGCCGTGCCGAAGCCGGAGGCCGAGGCGGGCGGGTTTGCGTCGTACCGGCTGGCCAACGGCTTCAAGATCATCCTGGCGCCGTTTCCGTCGGCGGCGAGCGTGCGGGTGGAACTGCTGGTGAAGACCGGCAGCAAACAGGAGGGCTATGGCGAGACGGGCATGGCGCACCTGCTGGAGCACATGCTGTTCAAGAGCGCCGGCCCGCGCGCAGACCTGAAGCGGGACTTGACCGCGCTCGGTGCGACGTGGAACGGCACGACGTCCACCGACCGCACCAACTATTTCGAGGTGGTCGCCGCCGAGCCGGAGAAGCTGGACGAGGTGTTGCGCCTGGAGGCGGACCGTTTCATTCGCGCCAGTTTCACCAAGGCCCACCTGGCCAGCGAGATGACGGTGGTGCGCAACGAGCTGGAGCGCAACGACACGGATCCGGGCAGCGTGGTGATGCGCGCGCTGCAGCGTCAGTCCTATTTCTGGCATGGCTACGGGCGGCCGACCATCGGCGCGCGCAGCGACATCGAGGACGCGCCCTTCGAGGCGCTGCAGGCCTTCCACGACAAGTATTACCGGCCGGACAACGCGGCGCTGATCGTGACCGGCAAGTTCGACACGCAGCGGGTGCTGGCGCTGGCCAGCCGCCTGTTCGCCGAGGCGCGCAACCCGGCCGGGCCAAAGCCCACCACGTGGACGCGGGAGGAGCCGCGCGCCGTGATCAACCGCAGCGAGCTGTTCCTGCCCGCCGGCACCACCATCGCCGCCAGCGGCTGGAAGCTGCCGGGCATGCGCGACCGCAGTCTGTATGCCTTCGATCTGGGCGTCAGCGCCATCTGCGCGCAGGACTGGGGCAGCCTGCGCAAGGACCTGGTGCTGGAGCGCAAGCTGGCAGTGTCGGCCCAGTGCCGCACCCAGTTGCAGCCCGACTACAGCCTGCTGGTCGGCAGCGCGTCGGCCGGCAAGGATGCCGACGCCGAGGCCCTTGGCCGCGCGCTGCGTGAGCACCTGGAGACGGCGGCGCGCCAGGGCATCACCAGCGAGCAGCTGGAGCGCGCCCGCCAGGCCGAGCTGAACGGCTACGAACGCCTGGCCAGCAACCACGAGAGCGTGGCCAGCCTGCTGTCCCGCGCCGAGGTGGCCGGCGACTGGCGGCTGTTTTTCTGGCAGCGGGACATGGCCCGCGACGTGACGCTGGACGAGGTGAACGCGGCGCTGCGCAAGTGGGTGGTGCCCACCAACCGGGCCGACGTGCTGTTGCGCCACGGCGACCAGCCGGAGGTGCCGGCATGGACCGTCGCGCCGACGGCGCAGGCACTGGTTGCCAACGGCAACTGGCCGGTGCTCGCCCAGGCCAGCGACCCGATCCCCGCCAGCGCGGCCGAACTCGCCAAGGCCAGCGTGGTGGTGCCGCTGCCCAGCGCGACGGCCAAGGCCGTGCTGATCTCCCGCAAGACCCAGGGCGCGCTGGCGTGGATCAGCCTCAACAATGACTACGGCAACACCCAGGCCTTCACCGGCCGCCGCGTGGCCTGCAACTTCGGCAGCAGCCTGCTGGCCTACGGCGGTGCGGGTCTCGACCGGGACCAGCTCGACGCCAGGCTCGAAGCCCTGCAGGCCCAGTGGTCCCTCGGCCTCGGCGAGATCACCCTGGAAGTGCCGCGCAAGAACGCCGAGGCCGCGCTGGATATCCTGCTGGCCGTGTGGGCCAAGCCGAGCCTGCCGCAGAACGAGTTCGAGCGCATGAAGGCGGCGTCCATCGCCCGTCTGGAGGCCGCGCTGAAGGACCCGGCCTCCGTGGCGTCCAGCCAGGCCGCGCTGCGCTTCGACAACTACCCGGACGAGCATCCCAACCAGCCCTGGTCGCTGGAGCGCCAGCTGGCCGCGGTGCGGGCCGCCACCTACGAGCAGGCCCGCCAGTGCGTCGCCGACCTGCACGGCATCGCCAGGCTGCGCCTGGCGGCAGTCGGGGACTTCACGCCGGGCGACGTGCAGGGCGTGTGGGACAAGGTCGCCAGGCTGCCGAAATCGCTCGTGCCCTATGAACGCGTCCGCGAGGAGGCGGCGCCGGCCGAGGTCGATACGGCGCCCATCGTCGTAAGCATGCCGGCCAAGCCGAACGCGTCGGTGGTCGGCCAGGCCCTGCTGCCGATCACCGACGATTCGCCGGACTTTCCGGCCCTGCGTATTGCCGCCAAGGTGCTCGGCGGCGATGCGGACAGCCGCATCTGGCAGCGTCTGAGGGAGAAGGAAGGCCTGGCCTACGGGGCCGGCGTGAGCCTTGCCGGGCGTAGCTTCGATCCGCGCAGCAGCTTCCGGCTGCAGGCCTCGGCGGCCAGCCCGCAGGCGGAGGCCGCGCTGACCAGCCTGAAGGCCGAGCTGGCCCGTGCGCTCAAGGACGGCTTCAGCGAGCAGGAAGTGGAACGCGCCAAGCGCACCTGGCTGGAGGAGCGCAAGACCGGGCTGCGCAATGAGAAGGGCTTTGTCGGCGTGTTGTCCGCCGGCCTGGAGAACGGCCACGATTACGCGTGGATCGCCCAGTACGACGCGCAGATTGCGCGCCTCGGCGCCGCCGACGTGACCGCGGTGTTCCGCAAGTACCTGCAGGGCGCGCCGCTGGTGTGGTCGGTCGGCCGCGGCGAGTAGGCGCGTTATCGCCGGTTTGTCGAGCTGGCGGCCGGGGGCCGCGGCTCGATCTGAGCACTCCCAAGGCCGGGCTGCGTCCAGTCGCCCCCGCGAGGGCGAGGTCGCCTGGGGCGGCCCGGTGTTTCCTTGAGAGGCTTTAAGCGGCGGGCTCGGCGTGGATGGCGCCCAGGTAGTGCGCCATGTAGTCCTCGAAGCTGCCTTGCTGCTCCGCTTCCAGCCTGGCCTGGGCGGCCAGGGAGTCGCGGGCGGCCTGTTCGAAACGGGCTTCCGTGGCGGCGTCCAGCGGGTGCTGGCGGAACCATTCGGCGTGGCGCTCGGCCTGACGGCGGCCGAAGGCGAACAGGCTGATCCCGTCGTCCTGCAGGCTCTGCAGCACCTGGGCGGACGGGGTCAGCGACACGTCCTCCAGCTTGGCCCGCTGGGCGTCCAGGGCGCGGCGGTGCTGGTCGTGGCCGAAGGCGGTGTCGAGGCGGTCGGCACAGGCGCCGATGCGTTCCAGCAGCTCCAATCCCCACGCCTGCAGGCCGATGGGCTTGCCGTGGCGCTTCAGCTGCAGGCCCGGCTTGCGGCCTTCATTGACGCTGCGCGTGAAGTTGCCGGTGCATTCGCCGCATTCGCCGGAGATCAGGCCAGGGCCGTCCTCCAGCGCGCAGAACAGCAGGAAGGCGTCGAGGAAGCGCGTCTCGGTAAGGTCGATGCCCAGCGGCAGGAAGGGGTTGAGGTCCAGGCAGCGCACTTCCACGTACTGCACGCCGCGGGCGCCCAGCGCCTGCAGCGGCCGCTCGCCGCTGTTGATCACGCGCTTGGGGCGGATCGTCGAGTAGTACTCGTTCTCGATCTGCAGCACGTTGGTGTTGAGCTGCACCCACTCGCCATCCCGCTGCGTGCCGACCGCAGCGTAGGGCGCATAAGGCGTGGTCACGGCGCGGCGCAGGCTCTCCAGGTAGCTGTCCAGGCTGTCGTAGCAGGGCGTCAGGCTGGCCTGGGCCTCGCTCTGGTAGCCCAGGTCGCTCATGCGCAGGCTGGTTGCCCACGGCAGGTACAGGGTCTCGGCGTCCAGCGTGTCGAGGCGGTGCGGCTGGCCGCGGAAGAAGCTGGCGCCCACCGCCGGCGAGGCGCCGAACAGGTAGGGCAGCAGCCAGCTGTAGCGGCGGAAGTTGCGGATCAGCGCGATGTAACAGGCCGATTGCCAGTCCTGCGCGGAGCGCGTGTCGCCTTCCTCCTGCTGCAGCAGCGGCCACAGGGCCTCGGGCAGCGAGAAGTTGTAATGGATGCCGGCGATGCACTGCATCGTCTTGCCGTAGCGCACCGCCAGGCCCTTGCGATAGACGTGCTTGAGGCGGCCGACGTGGCTGCTGCCGTAGTCGGCGATCGGGATGGTGGCTTCGTCCGGCAGCCGGCACGGCATGGAGTTGGGCCACAGCCGCTCTTCGCCGAGGTGGGCCTGCACGAAGCGGTGGATGGCGTCCAGCTCGTCCAGCGTGTCGGCGGCATCCTCGCGGGCGTCGGTGATGAACTCCAGCAGCGCTTCGGAGTAGTCGGTGGTGATCTGGGTGTGGGTCAGCGCCGAGCCGAGGGCTGGAGGATGGGGCGTCAGCGCCAGGTCGCCGGCGGGATCGGCGCGCAGGCTCTCCCGCTCCACGCCATGTCGGCAGTGACGCAGCAGGGCGTGCTGGTCGGCACGGTCGAAGAGGGCCAAGCGGCGCAGCAGGGGATCGCTCAAAAGTCGGATTCCTTGGGACAGATTCAGTTGGGACGGATGCAGTGGCCGCGTCGCGATGGGGCACGCAGCGCGGCTTCATCCTCCAGTATCGGGCGGCATTATGAAGGAAGCCGGTGTATGCACGCTTATTGTGCGCGCTCTATATGGAGCTGGGGACCGGGGGTTCCCGCAGTGGGATAGCCGGGCGCCGTGTTGGTTCCCGGCGTTGGTGGCAGCGTGACGCAAAAAAGCCTCCGCGCCGGGGCTGGCGGGGAGGCTGAGGAGTAGCGGATGCCGGGGCATCCGCGTCAGGGATCAGGCTTGTGCGGGCTGCAGCTGGGCTTCCGCCTCGATCAGCGAGCTGGCGCGGGTGTCGCGCATGAACCAGCACACCAGCAGCGTGCAGCCGATCACCGCGGTGGCGTACCAGTAGAAGCCGCTCTCCAGGCCGGACTGCTTGAACCACAGGGCAATGTACTCCGAGGTGCCGCCGAACACCGACACCGCGAAGGCGTAGGGCACGCCGACGCCGGTGGCGCGGATCGACGCCGGGAACATCTCGGCCTTCACCAGCGCGTTGATGGAGGTGTAGCCGGACACGATGAGCCAGGCGCAGGCGATCAGGCCGAAGGCTTCCCACGGGCCGCTGGCGTGGCGGATGGCGGTCAGCAGCGGCACGGTGAACAGCGTGCCGAGCAGCGCGAAGCCGACCAGCAGCGGGCGCCGGCCGATACGGTCGGACAGCGCGCCGTAGAGGGGCTGCAGGCACATCGCGAAGATCAGCGAGGCCGCCGACACGGCGGTGGTTTGCGCGTCGGTGAGGCCTACCGACAGGCGCAGGAACTTCTGCATGTAGGTCGTATAGACGTAGAAGGCCAGCGTGCCGCCCATCGTCAGGCCGACCACCAGCAGCACTTCGCGGGGGTGTTTGGCGAGCTGCTTGAGGCCGCCCATAGCCGCGGACTTTTTGCGGGCGTTCTCGAAGGACTGGGTTTCCGGCAGGTCGTGGCGCATGCGCAGGGCCAGCAGGGCCAGACAGGCACCGACGACGAAGGGGATGCGCCAGCCCCAGGCGCGCAGCTGCTCGGCGTCGAGCAGGAAGTTCTGCAGTACGAGGAGCAGCAGCAGGGCCAGCAGCTGGCCGCCGATCAGCGTCACGTACTGGAAGCTGGCGTAGAAGCCGCGGTGGCGCGAGTCGGCCATCTCCGACAGATAGGTGGCGCTGGCGCCGTATTCGCCGCCGAGGCTGAGGCCCTGCAGCAGGCGGGCCAGCAGCAGCAGGATCGGCGACAGGATGCCGGCGGTGGCGTAGGTGGGCGCACAGGCGATCAGCAGGGAGCCGAAGCACATCAGCAGCACCGACAGCATCAGCGCCACCTTGCGGCCGTGGCGGTCGCCGATGTGGCCGAACAGCACACCGCCGAGGGGGCGGATGAAGAAGCCCAGCGCGAAGATGCCGGCGGTGGACATCATCTGCGCGGTCGGGTCCTGGGCCGGGAAGAAGGAATTGGCGAAATAGAGGGCGAAGGCCGCGTAGCAATAGAAGTCGAACCATTCGACCAGGTTGCCCGCCGAGCCGACGACGATCGCGCGAAGGCGTTGCCCGCTGATGCGCTCGCCACGGGCCGCCGCCAGCGGGCGCTCCAGGGCCAGTTGTGCCGTGCCAGTGCTCATGTCTTGTCTCCTGTGGAACCGCGTCTGCCCCCGAAATGGAGGTTCGCGTTATGGGGCGAGTATCCGCAGGCGGCGGGACGGGCACATCCGCAGCATTCACCCCCGGCCCCTCCGTAGAACTACGCAGAGCGCGTCTGCCTGCCCCGTTGTGGGCGGCAGACGCGCTATCGTTAACGCATCCCGAATGCCGCTGCCGCGATGACGCCGACCGCCCGTTTTTCCTTTCTGCGCCACTGGCGCTGGGGCCTCGCCGCCCTGGCCGCGCTGCTGCTGATCGTGGCGGTGGGGCGCTGGGCGGAGCACCGCGAGTTCCAGCTCAAGGCCGCCACCCTGCGCCAGGCCGCTGCCGCGCATGCGCTGGGCCTGCGCGGCATCGTCGAGAAGCACGACTACCTGCCCTACGTGGCGGCGCGCCATCCTGACGTGCTGGGCCTGCTGCTGCACCCGGCCGACGCGGCGCTGCCGGACCGGGTCAATCGCTACCTGGCCGACCTGCAGCAGCGCACCGGCGCCGCGGCGTTGTTCGTCGTGGATGCCAACGGGCAGACGCTGGCGGCCAGCAACTGGGGCACGGCGACCAGCTTCGTCGGCCAGTCCTACCGCCAGAGGCCGTATTTCGAGGACGCGCTGCAGGGGCGGCGGGGGCTGTTCTACGGCCTCGGCCTGACCACCGGCCAGCCCGGCCTGTTCATCGCCGAGCCGGTGCGCAGCGGGGCGGCCATCGTCGGCGTGGCGGTGGTCAAGCTAGGGCTGGAGAGGTTGGAGCAGACCTGGTCGCGCAGCGTCGATCCGGTGGTGCTGCAGGACAGCCGCGGCATCGTCTTTCTGAGCTCGGTGCCGGAATGGCTGTACCACAGCGACCGGCCACTGCAACGTGCCGACCTGGACTGGCTGCGCCAGCACGGCCAGTACGGCGCACGGGAGCGCTATGAGCGCCTGCCGTGGCAGCTCGAACGCAATGGCGACGGGGACGGTTTCACCCTGCAGGCCAGCCTGCAGAACCGCCGCCGGGACTATCTCGCGGTGCAGACCACGCTGCCGGAGCTGGGCTGGACGCTGACCGTCACCAGCGATCTGATGGAGGTCCGCCAGGCCCGCCAGGAGGCCCTGGCCATCGCCACGCTGGCTGCTGCGTTGCTGCTGCTCGGCGTGCTGTACTGGCGTCTGCGCGAGAAGCGCTATGCGGAGCAACGCCAGGCCCGCCTCGAACTCGAACGCCGCGTGCAGGAGCGCACCCACGACCTGCAGGAGGCCCACGCTTTCCGCAAGGCGATGGAGGATTCCCTGCTGATCGGCATGCGCGCCCGCGACCCGCAGGGCCGCATCATCTACGTGAACCCGGCCCTGTGCGAGATGGTCGGCTACAGCCAGGAGGAGCTGCTCGGCTGCACGCCGCCTTACCCTTACTGGCACCCGGACGACCTGGACAAGCACATGCGCGAGAGCGACGACGCGCTGCAGGGCCGCGCCGCGCCCCACGGCTTCGAGTCGCGCGTCCGCCACCGGGACGGCCACGACGTGGTCACCATGGTCTACACCGCGCCGCTGATCGATGCCGAGGGGGAGCACCAGGGCTGGATGAGCTCGGTCGTCAACATCACCGCCCAGAAGCAGGCCGAGGCCCGCCAGCGCGAGCAGGAGCGTCAGCTGCAGCGCAGCGCGCGCCTGGCCAGCGTCGGCGAGATGGCGTCCACGCTGGCCCACGAGCTCAACCAGCCGTTGATGGCTTTGTCGAACTTCGCGGTCGCCGCCCGCGCGATGATCGGTCACTGCCCGCAGGACATGCTGGTGACGGCCCTCGACGAGATCGTCGAGCAGGCCACGCGGGCCAGCGAGATCGTCAAGCGGGTGCGCGCCTTCATCAATCCCCAGCGGGGGAGCTACGAGGGGCTGGCCATCGACGGCGTCATCGCCCATTCGCTGGCGCTGCTGCAGCCCGAGCTGCAGCGCAGCCGCGTGGCGATCCACAGCGCGCTGGCGGACGGCCTGCCGCCGGTACGTGGCGACCGGGTGTTGCTGGAGCAGGTGCTGGTCAATCTGATCCAGAACGCCGTGCAGGCCATGCACGACACGCCGCCGGCGCGGCGCCGCATCGAGTTGACGGCCCGCCAGGCCGGGCCAGCCGTCGAGGTGACGGTGGCCGACAGCGGTCCCGGCATCCCGGTCGAGCAGCTGGAGCAGGTCTTCTCGGCCTTCTTCAGCACCAAATCCGATGGCCTGGGGCTGGGCCTCAACATCTGCCGCACCATCGTCGAGGCCCACGGCGGCCATCTGGCGGTGGCCAACCGTCCCGGCGGCGGCGCCGCCTTCACCTTCACGCTGCCGACAAGCCCATGAAAGACACGCCGCTGACCCTCTACGTGGTGGACGACGACGAGGCCCTGCGTCGCTCGCTGCTGATGTTGCTGTTCTCCCAGGGGCTGGCAGTGCAGGCCTTCGAGTCCGGCGAGGCCTTCTTGGAAGCGGTGGACATGCGCCAGCCCGGCTGCGTGATCCTCGACCTGCGCATGGGCGGCATCAGCGGCTTGGAGGTGCTGGAGCGCCTGCGCCTCGGCCACAGCCCGCTGGTGACGCTGTTCTTGTCCGGCCACGGGGACATTCCCACCGCGCTGGAGGCCATGCGCAATGGTGCCTACGACTGGGTCGTCAAGCCGGACACCCAGCAGCTGCTGCAGAAACTGCCCGCCGCGATGGCCGAAGCGCGGGCCCGCAGCACCGCGCTGCGCCTGTGGGCCGAGCTGACCCCGCGGGAGCGGGAGGTGGCCCGCCTGGTCGGCGTCGGCCAGCCCAACAAGGAAATCGCCCGCCTGCTGGTGCCGCCGTGCAGCCCGCGCTCGGTGGAAACCCACCGGGCCAACCTCTTCGCCAAGCTGCAGGTGGCCAACGACAACGAACTGGGACGCTGGCTGGCGTCCCATCCCTGGCTGGCCTGACGACCTCAGTCGCCGGTCGGCGACACCCGGAAGGTGCGCAGCCGTGGCATCTCGCGCAGGGCCTCGACGAGCCGGGCGGTGTTCTCGGCGCGGGTGGTCCGGATGACCATCTTGTATTCGAAGGACAGGCCGTCGTCGGTGACGCGGTAGCTCATGTTGGCGATGGTGAAGCCGTGTTGGTCCAGGAAGCTGCGCACCTCGCTCTCCGGCATCACGTCGTCGCGGTTGAAGCGCAGGTAGTGATGGGCGTAGGAATGGGACGGCAGGCGCGCCTCGATCCAGCGGAAGGCCGACAGCACGCCGAGGGTCAGCGCCGTCGCCAGCACGGCGGGCAGGTAGAAGCCGACGCCGATCAGGATGCCGATCGCCGCGGTGATCCAGATCGACGCCGCGGTGGTCAGCCCCCGCACGCTGAGCCCTTCCTTGAAGATCACGCCGGCCCCGAGGAAACCGATGCCGGTCATGATCCCCTGGGCCATGCGGGTCGGGTCGGTGCGTATCGTGTCCATCGCCACGCCGGGCAGCCAGTTCCACTGGTAGAGCGTCACCAGCATCAGCAGGCTGGAGGCGAGGCACACCAGGGTGTGGGTGCGGAAGCCCGCCGGTCGGGCGTGGAAGCTGCGTTCCATGCCGATGATGCCGCCGGCGAGTACGGCTCCGAAGAGATGCAGGGCGATGGGTTCGATGTCGCTCGTCATGGACGCCTCCTTGCTGGTCAGGATGGGTACATGACAGTCATGTTAAGTTCGTGTGACAGCGGGGGCAACCGGGGATCGCGGCCCGTCAGTGGATCCCCGGCGCGCGTCAGCCGGGGATCGGCAGCGGGTCCATGTCCTTGAAGCCTGGGATCGCCGCCACGCGGGCCAGCCAGGCCCGGATGTTGGGGTAGGGGGCGAGGCTGATGCCGCCCTCCGGCGCGTGGGCGATGTAGGCGTGGCAAGCCAGATCGGCCAGCGTCGGGTGGTCCGCGGCGAGGAAGCTGCGATCTGCCAGATAGGTTTCCATGAAACCGAAAAGGCGTGCGGCGATGGCCTTGGCGGCGGCCAGATCGCCGGGCAGGTTCCACTGGCTGATCGCCCGCGCGATAGCCGGGCCGAAGCGGACCTCGGCGGAGGCGATCGACAGCCAGCGCTGTACCTCGGCGCGGGTCAGCGGATCGCGCGGCAGCCACGGGCTGTCCGGTGCGTATTTCTCCGCCAGGTAGATGAGGATCGCGGTGCTGTCGCAGATCACCGCGTCGCCATCCACCAGCACCGGGATCTGCCCCAGCGGGTTCAGCGCCAGGAATTCCGGCGTCTTGCGCACATCGGCTGTCGCCGTTTGATAGGTGTAAGGCAGACCCAGCAGGGTCAGGAAAACCTCGACCCGGTGGGCATGGCCCGACGGCGGGGTTCCGTACAGGGTGATCGAAGCAGTGCTGCTCATCGTTTTTCCTCGGCGTGATGGGGAGGGGAAATGCTGAATGGTTTGCCGGTGCATGGCAACCGGCAAATCCGGCCCGTTCACCCACCGTGATAGAACAGGTAACCCACGATGATTGCCCCCACCAGCCCGACGAAATCGGCGATCAGGCCGCATGCGACGGCGTAGCGGGTGCGGGTGATGTTGACGCTGCCGAAATACACCGCCAGCACGTAGAAGGTGGTTTCGGTCGAGCCCTGGATGATGGCGGCGAGGCGGCCCTGGAAGGAGTCGACGCCGTAGGTCGTCATCACGTCCACCATCAGCCCGCGGGCGCCGCTGCCGCTGAGGGTCTTCATCAGGCCGACCGGCAAGGCCGGCACGAAGTCCGCATTGATGCCGAGGGCCACCACAACATGGCGGATGCCGCCGATCAGGTAGGCCATGCAACCGCTGCTGCGGAAGATCGAGATCGCCACCAGCATGGCGATCAGGTAGGGAATGATCTGCACCGCGACGCCGAAGCCGTCCTTGGCGCCCTCCACGAAGGACTCGTAAACGTCCACACCGCGCCACGCGGCGACGCCGACGAACAGCACGATCAGCGAGACGATGATGCCGCTGCCGAGCAGGCCGATCATCTGCGCCATCTCGGCCGGTGGCAGCGGCGCCAGCCATGCGTACAGGCCGCCCATCAGCAGCCCGAAGCCGGCGAAGAAGGCCAGCATCGGGGCGGACAGCAGGTTGATGCGCTGCCAGGCGGCCACCGCGACCAGGCCGGCACAGAAGGAGATGAAGGTGCTGATCAGCGTCGGCAAGAAGATGTCCGCCGCGTTGAAATGGGTCAGCCCCTGCTGCACGGCCATGCTCTGGCGGATTGCGATCACCGACGTGGGGATCAGTGTGATGCCCGCCGTGTTGAGCACCAGGAACATGATCATCGGGTTGCTTGCGGTGTCCTTGCGCGGGTTGATCTCCTGCAGCTCCTGCATTGCCTTGAGGCCCAGCGGCGTGGCGGCGTTGTCCAGGCCGAGCAGGTTGGCACTGAAGTTCATGACGATGCTGCCGCTGGCCGGATGGCCCGGCGGAATGTCCGGGAACACGTGGCGGAAGAAGGGCGCGACGAGCCGCCCGAAGAGCTGGATCAGGCCACCTTTCTCGCCGATCTTCATTACGCCCAGCCACAGGCTCATGACGCCGGCGAGGCCGAGGGCGATCTCGAAGCCGCTCTTGGCGGTGTCGAACAGACCGGTCAGCAGGCGAGAGAAGATGTCGAAATCGCCCTGGACGGTCTGGACCAGGGCCGCGACGAAACCGACGAGGACAAACGCGACCCAGATCCGGTTGAGCACGATGACGGGAGTGGCCCGGCGCCTTGCAGGGCGTGGGCGGGGAAGGATTGAAGTGCCGGCAGTCTATCGGCGGTGCCGGCGCCTGTCACCGCTAGGGCAGGCTCCAGGCCTGTCGGTAGTGCTCGAATTCTGCGTCGGGCAGCTGCACCAGCAGCGGCTGGCGGGCGCCGTCCAGCCAGTTGGCTACGGTCTGCATGTCGGCCAGGCTCATGGCGGTGCAGCCCGCTGTCGGTGTGTCCGGCGTTTCCCACACGTGCAGGAAGATGCACGAACCCGCCCCCGGCAGCGGTGGCGAGCTGTTGTGGGCGACCACTGCGCCGACCTCGTAGCGCCGATCCAGGCGCAGCATGTCCTCGCAGGAGGCCCAGTTGACCGCCACCGCGGATTGGTCCACGAGGCAGTTGTAATGGGCCGAGGCCGGATCGTCGATGCACTTGAGCCCAGGCCGCGCGGCGAAGTAGGGCAGGCGCAGCCCAGCCGTCCACCCGTCGCCCGCCGCCGCGTAGCCGAACAGCCCCGTTATCGCAAACACTCCGGCCGGTGCCCGGCCATCGCCCTCGCATTTGCCGGGGCCGTCCACCGGCGGATGTACGCCGCGCCCCCACGCCATGCCGCTGCGCCCGAGCGTCACCGGGATCGGCGAGCCCACCGCCTGCCAGTCCTCGTTGGCGCTCCGTTCGAAGCGCTGCAGGTGACCGGCCGGCGCGTTCCAGTCAGGGGAAAGGCACAGCAGCAATTGGGTGGAACTTGCAGGAATCACCGGGTTCATTGCCGGGTGTCTTTGTAACCCCGGCCGCCTAACGTACGGCCAGCACTATTACCACGAGCATCAGAAAAACCGTAGTGCACTTCCAGAACAGCACCGGATTACGCTCGATCAGCGGTGTTGTCCGCTGGTCGCGGAACTGCTGGCCGGGGGCGTGCAGGTCGTGGACGAATTCGGAGACGACTTCCTGGCGTTTGCCGGGATTGACCTGCAGCGCCTTGCCCAGCACCGCGTCCACCCACGGCGGCAGATCGGGCCGGTGGTGGCGCAGCGGCACGTAGCGCAGCCGGCGCAGGTCCTGCGGGCTGCGCACGCGGGCCGCATCGAGTCCGTAGGGCAGCTGGCCGCTGAGTATTCGGTAAGTGAGCGCGGCGAGGGCGTAGAGGTCGGTGCGCGGGCTGCCGGGGTGGCCGAGCAGGCATTCCGGCGCCAGGTATTGCAGCGTGCCGGGGGCCGCGTCGGCGTGGCTGTCGGGGCGGTCCTCGGCCAGGCCGGCGACGTGGACGGTGGCCAGGTCGATCAGCTTGACGGTGCCGTGCCGGTCGATCATCACGTTCTCGGGGCGCAGGTCCTGGTGCACCATCTCGCGCCGGTGCAAGGCCTGCAGGCCCTGGCCCAGCTGCGCGACGATGCCGCGCACGCTGTCCAGCGTCGGCTGCGGGTGGTCCACCATCCACTGGGCGAGGGTCTGGCCGTCGATGTATTCCATCGCCACGTAGAGGTGGCCGCGCGGCCGTTCGCCGGCCCAGGCCTTGATGACGTGGGGGCTGTCCACGCGGCGGGCGACCCATTCCTCCAGCACGAAGCTGTCCAGGTAGGCGGCGTCTTCGCGCCGGTCGACGGATGGCGCCTTGAGCACCACCGCCGCGCCGCTGGCGTCATCGACGGCGAGGAAGACGTGGCTGCGGGCGCTGACCTGCAGCTCCCGCACGATGGTGAAGCCCTCGAAGGCCATCTGCGGCGCAAGGAGCGGCGGCAGCGCCAGCCCGTCGCGGCGCAGGTCGGCGCGCGGTGCGCCGGCCTCGGGCAGCGCGTCGATGCGTAGCAGCTGCAGCGTGGCGTCGTCGCTGCTGCCGCGCAGGCGGGCCTGCTCCACCAGCCAGGCCGCGGCGGCGTCCAGGTCTTGTGGATGACGCTGCAGCGCGTCGTGCACCGTCGTGGCGTCCAGCTGGGCATAGGCGCCGTCGGTGGCGAGCAGGTAGAGCTCGCCGGCCTCAGCCTCCCAGCTGCGGTAATCGATTTCGATGTTCGGGCCGGTGCCCAGCGCACGGCCCAGGTAGGACTCGACGGACGACAGCCGGACCCGGTGGTCCTCGGTGAGTTGTTCGAGGGCCTGGGCATGGACGCGGAAGATGCGCGAATCGCCGACGTGGAACAGGTGCAGGTCGCGGCCCTTGAGGATCAGCGCGCTGAAGGTGCACACATAGCCCCGGTCCTTCTCGAAGCGGGCGTCGCTGCCGATCGTCTGGGAATGCAGCCAGGAGTTGGCCGCGCTCAGCACCCGCTCGGCGGCCCGGCGCACCGACCAGGCCTCCGAGGTGGCGTAATAGTCTTCGAGGAAGGAGCGGACGGCGGTCTGGCTGGCCAGCTGGCTAACCCGGCTGGAGCTGATGCCGTCGGCAATCGCCAGCGCGATGCCCTTGCCGGCGAGCTGGCTGCCCTTGGGCAGCACGGCGCCGTGGAAGTCCTGGTTGGCGTCGTGGGTCCCGGCCAGGGAGGCCTGGCCGAGACTCACGCGCAGGGTTGCCGACATGGGGCGGCGGTTTGTGCGTCCGGGCCGATCAGGCGGCGCGACGCTTGGGGGCGGTCTTGTAGTGGGTGGAGTACAGCGTGGCGCCGACGAAGGTCAGGCCGCCGACCACGTTGCCGAGCACGGTCGGGATCTCGTTCCAGATCAGGTAGTCCATGAAGGTGAAGTTGCCACCCAGCATCAGGCCCGACGGGAACAGGTACATGTTCACCACGCTGTGCTCGAAGCCCATGTAGAAGAACACCAGGATCGGCATCCACATGCCGATGACCTTGCCGGACACGCTGGTGGACATCATCGCGGCGACCACGCCGGTGGACACCATCCAGTTGCACATCACCGCGCGCACGAACAGCGTCAGCATGCCTGCCGCGCCGTGGGCGGCGTAGCCGACGGTACGGCCTTCGCCGATGTGGCCGATCTTCTGGCCGATGGCGTTGGGCGCCTCGGAGAAGCCGTTGGTGAAGATGATCGCCATGAACACCGCCACCGTCAGCGCACCGGCGAAGTTGCCGGTGAACACCAGGCCCCAGTTGCGCAGCACGCCGCCCCAGGTGGCGCCGGCGCGCTTGTCGAGCACCGCCAGCGGGGCCAGCGTGAACACGCCGGTGAGCAGGTCGAAGCCCATCAGGTAGAGCATGCAGAAGCCGACCGGGAACAGCAGCGCGCCGATCAGCGGGTTGGCGGTGTTCACCGACACTGTTACCGCGAAGGCGGCGGCGAGGGCCAGGATCGCGCCGGCCATGTAGGCGCGGATCAGGGTGTCGCGGGTGGACATCAGCAGTTTGGATTCGCCGGCGTCCACCATCTTGGTGACGAACTCGGCGGGAGCGATATAAGCCATGTCAGTTCCTTTCTGAATGCGAGGCGGGGCTCAACCCAGGGCGACCAGCACGCGCTGGTCGTCGATGCGCACCGAGTGGGCGCGCACCGAGTGTTCAGGGGCCTCCAGGCACTCGCCGGTGTTCAGGTCGAAGTGGTTCTTGTAGAGCGGCGAGGCGACCACGACGTGCTCGCCGAGGCTGCCCAGCAGGCCGCGGGACAGCACGCTGGCGCCGGACTTCGGGTCCACGTTGTCGATGGCGTAGAAGTCGGACTGGCCGACACGGAACACCGCCACGTGGCGGCCTTCCACCAGCGCGCAGACGCCGGTATCGGGCAGGATGTCGTCCACCTTGCAAACGGTGGTCCAGATGAGGGAGTCGATGCACATATTGGGTCTCCTCAGGCGGGAATGGCGGTGTCGTCAAGCTCGGCGGCGGGGCGCTCATCGGCGCGGGCGGGGCGGATCTGGCCGCGCTCCTCCACGAAGATGATGTGCTCGTCGGCCTTGTCGCTATTGACGAAGGAGCGGAAGCGCTGGCGCACCTCGGGGGTGGTGACGGCGGTCTTCCACTCGCACTGGTAGGTGTCCACCACGTGCTGCATCTGGCTTTCCAGCTCGGCGGCGAGGCCCAGGCTGTCGTTCACCACCACGTCCTTCAGGTAGTCCAGGCCGCCGTCCAGGTTGTCGCGCCAGGTGCTGGTGCGCTGCAGGCGGTCGGCGGTGCGCACGTAGAACATCAGGAAGCGGTCGATCAGTTGTACCAGCCGGTCCTTGGTCAGGTCGGCGGCGAGCAGCTCGGCGTGGCGCGGCTTCATGCCGCCGTTGCCGCACACGTAGAGGTTCCAGCCCTTCTCGGTGGCGATGATGCCCACGTCCTTGCCCTGGGCCTCGGCGCATTCCCGCGTGCAGCCGGACACGCCGAACTTGATCTTGTGCGGCGCGCGCAGGCCCTTGTAGCGGTTCTCCAGCTCAACGGCGAGGCCGACGCTGTCATCCACGCCGTAGCGGCACCAGGTGCTGCCGACGCAGCTCTTCACGGTGCGCAGGGACTTGCCGTAGGCGTGGCCGGATTCGAAGCCGGCGGCGATCAGCTCTTCCCAGATCAGCGGCAACTGCTCGACACGGGCGCCGAACAGGTCCACCCGCTGGCCGCCGGTGACCTTGGTGTACAGGCCGTACTTCTTGGCCACCTGGCCGACGGCGATCAGGCCGTCCGGCGTCACCTCGCCGCCCGGCATGCGCGGCACCACCGAGTAGCTGCCGTCCTTCTGGATGTTGCCGAGGAAGTAGTCGTTGCTGTCCTGCAGGCCGGCCAGCTCCTTCTTCAGCACGAACTCGTTCCAGCAAGACGCGAAGATGCTCGCCGCGGCCGGCTTGCAGATGTCGCAGCCGAGGCCCTGGCCGTGCTTGGCCAGCAGCTCGTCGAAGGTCTTGATCTGGCCGACCTTGATGAGGTGGAACAGCTCCTGGCGCGAGTAGGAGAAGTGCTCGCAGATGTGGTTGTTCACCGCCATGCCCAGGCGGCCCATCTCGGCCTTCATCACCTGCGTCACCAGCGGCACGCAGCCGCCACAGGTGGCGCCGGCCTTGGTGCAGGCCTTCAGCGCGCCGATGGTGGTGGCACCGTCGGCCACCGCCGCGCAGATCTGGCCCTTGCTGACGTTGTTGCAGGAGCAGATCTGGGCGCTGTCGGGCAGCGCATCCACGCCCAGGCCGGGCTTGGCCTTGCCGTCGCTGGACGGCAGGATCAGGAATTCCGGGTCGGCCGGCAGCGCGATGCCGTTGAGGGCCATCTGCAGCAGCGTGCCGTACTCGTCGGCGTTGCCGACCAGCACCGCGCCGATCAGCTGCTTGCCGTCGGCGCTGGTGACGATCTTCTTGTAGATCTGCTTCACCTCGTCCATGTAGCGGAAGCTGCGGCAGCCGGGCGTGCGGCCCTGCGCGTCGCCGATGCTCGCCACGTCCACACCCATCAGCTTGAGCTTGGTACTCATGTCGGCGCCGCCGAAGGCCGCGTCGGTCTGGCCGCAGATGTGGCGGGCAGTTACGCGGGCCATGTCGTAGCCGGGGGCGACCAGGCCGAACAGCTGGTCCTTCCACGCCGCGCATTCGCCGATCGCGTAGATGTCCGGATCGGTGCTGCGGCAGTGGTCGTCCACCGCGATGCCGCCGCGGGCGCCGACGGCCAGCGCGTTCTGGCGGGCCAGCTCGTCGCGTGGGCGGATGCCGGCGGAGAACACGATCATGTCGGTCTCGAGATAGGTGCCGTCGTCGAACACCATGCGGTGGCGCGCGCGGGCGCCGTCGGTGATCTCCGTCGTGTGGCGGCTGGTGTGCACATGCACGCCCAGCTCCTCGATCTTGTTGCGCAGGATGCGGCCGCCGTCGTCATCCACCTGCACCGCCATCAGGCGCGGCGCAAACTCGACCACGTGCGTCTCCAGGCCCAGGTCGCGCAGGGCCTTGGCGCATTCCAGGCCGAGCAGGCCGCCGCCGACCACCACGCCGGTGCGCGAACGCTTGCCGCACTCGGTCATGGCCTCCAGGTCCTCGATGGTGCGATAGACGAAGCAGTCGGCCCGGTCGGCGCCACGCAGCGGCGGCACGAAGGGCACGGAGCCGGTGGCGAGCACCAGCTTGTCGTAGGGCAGCACCTCGCCGTCGGCGGTGGTCACCGTCTTCTTGCGGCGGTCGATGGCGCTGGCGCGGGTCTTCAGGCGCAGCGCGAAGCCGCTCTCGTCGAAGAAGCCGGGCGCCACCAGGGACAGCTCGTCGGCGCTCTTGCCGGCGAAGAATTCGGACAGATGGACCCGGTCGTAAGCCGCGCGCGGCTCCTCGCACAGGACGCTGACTTCAGTGGGGACGGATGCCAGTTGGTGAAGTTCTTCGAGGAACTTGTGGCCCACCATGCCGTGGCCAACAACGATGATTTTCATATTCGATCCTGCGAGTCCGGCTCCACCGGAAGCCTCACAGGATCACCGACGATTCACGGACGTGAATGGCACGGCGCATCAAGGGCCCCCGCAGAACGCGGCTCAAACTCGGGTTGGAACTGGCGAGCGGCGCCAACAGAGGCATCCTGCTCACTCGAATCCCGCCGTCGTTGGCGGAGGCAAATTTCCCCTTCGGCAGCGTTGCCAGCCGGGGTCTGGTTTCTCTCTAGCAAGAGGTGGGCCAGCCCCGGATTACGCGGAAAATGGGCGGTGAGCGGGGCTTGGGGGTGGAAAAGCGCTGGAGGATGCACTTGGCTGGTGCAGGGGGCACGGGTTTGGAGCGAGGCGGCTTGAGGGCCGGTGTGACACCAAAGTTTGCCGGAGTGAGGCAGCACCCAGCGCATAATTGTGCAAATGCCTTGTCATGTTTTGTGTCGTTGCCTGTGGCCCCTGCTTTTCACTACCCTGCTGGGGGCTCCCGGCATGGTCTGGGCGTTGGAAAAAGTCTCCCTGCAGCTCAAGTGGAGCCATGCCTTCCAGTTTGCCGGCTATTACGCGGCGCTGGAGAAGGGCTATTACCGGGAGGCCGGCCTGGATGTCCAGTTGCGTGAGGCCACGCCGGGTGTCGACCCGCTGCAGGCGGTGCTGACCGATCAGGCCCAGTACGGCGTTGGCACCAGCAGCCTGCTGCTGGCCCGCAGGTCGGGCAAGCCGGTGGTCGTGCTGGCGGTGATCTTCCAGCATTCCCCGCTGGTCCTGATTGCGCGCCAGAACGGCGCGGACAACGGCACCCAGGCCATCCATGACATCGTTGGCAAGCGCGTCATGATCGAGCCGCAGTCGGACGAGTTGGTCGCCTACCTCAAACAGGAAGGCATCACGCTGGATCGCCTGGTCCAGCTGCCCCACAGCTTCAAGCCGGAAGACCTGATCGAAGGCCGGGTCGACGCCATTTCCGCCTACGTCAGCAACGAGCCTTACTACCTGGACCGCGCCGGGTTCGACTACCAGGTCTATACGCCCCGGGCCGGCGGTATCGATTTCTACGGCGACAACCTGTTCACCACCGAGCAGGAGCTGAAGGCCCATCCGGAGCGCGTGCGCGCCTTCCGGGAGGCCAGCCTGCGCGGCTGGCAGTATGCGATGCAGCATCAGGAGGAGATCGCCGATCTGATCCTGGCCAGGTACTCCACGCAGCATCCGCGCGGCTTCTATCTCTTCGAGGCCCAGCGCATGGCCTCGCTGATGCGCACCGATCTGGTTGAGGTCGGCTACATGAACCGCGGGCGCTGGCGCCATATCGCCGACACCTATGCCGAAATCGGGCTGCTGCCCGGCAACTACTCCCTGAATGGTTTCCTTTACGAGCCCAACGCCCCGCGCGACCCGACGACGCTGTACATCGCGCTAGGGCTCTTGGCCGGCGTCAGTGCCCTGGCCGTCTACATCTACCGTATCAACCACCGCCTGCGCCGCGCCCTCGACGAGAGCCGGGCCGCGGAGGGCCACATCCGTCATCTGGCGCAGCACGATCCGCTGACCGACCTGCCCAACCGCGCGCTGTTTTCCGACCGCCTCGAGCAGGCTCTGGCCAACGCGAAGCGCGATGGCCAGCTGCTGGCCGTCATGTTCATGGATCTGGACGACTTCAAGCAGATCAACGACAACCTGGGGCATTGCATCGGCGACTGCCTGCTGCAGCAGGTCGCCCTCCGCCTGCGCCACAGCCTGCGCGAATCCGACACCGTGGCGCGGGTGGGCGGCGACGAGTTCATCCTGCTCCTGCGCAACATCACGGACGCGCCCGATGCCCTGGCCGTCGCGCAAAAACTCGGCGCAGCCCTCGCCGCGCCCTTCGAGATCGACGGCCATGCCATCACGATCTCCGCCAGCATCGGTATCGCCCTCTATCCCGAGCACGGCCTCGGCAGCATCGAATTGCTCAAGCATGCCGATGAAGCCATGTACGAGGCCAAGCGCGCCGGCCGCAACCGGGTGCGGATCTTCGCGCAGGCTTGACGCTCTCCGTCACCCACCCGATACTCGCCGCCGTCGCTGCAACAACAGCGAACGGGTTTGGCGACCCGGACCGACAAAGGCGGACGTAAGCCGCAATGCGGCTTTTTTTGTCCGTGCACCCTTGGTGCGCTCATGATCAATGGCGGGCCGGGTGGGGAGGGCTTCGGCCCTGCCGGTTCCTTTGTCCCGGTTCGCCAACCCCGCTTTGGCCCGCCCCCCGTTTGGCGACGGGGAGCGGAAATGCCCTTCGACAAAGGAGTTTTGCACCATGGCTTTCATCGCCCTGGCGTACGCACGCCCGCACGCATCCGTCCCCGCTTCGACCAGGTCCCCATCCGATTACCTGCCTCCGCGCTGCAAACCCAATGAGGGGAGGGCACCGCAATGAGCACAGCGATGAACTTCCCCGCGCCCGGAGACCGCCTCTACGTCCTCGCCGACGATGCCGATACGCTCACCCTCACCGACCAGCTCAGCGCCCGGCAGGCCCAACTCCAGGCCCTTCTCGCCATGACCCGCGGCAACGCCGGCGAGGTCTTCCGGCGCATGGACGCCGAACTCCAGGAGAACTACCTGTGGGCCTGCGGAATGATCGTGGACGAGGCCAGGGAGTTGATGGTGCTGATTCAGCGTCGGGAGGGTGGTTGGCGCGCAGGGGCGGAGATAGAGCGCTGAACTCCCAGCGCTTCAAGTGAGAGGGATGGCAGGACGAGAGCTGTACGGGTCTGCCATCTGTCCAAAAGGAGGCGTTACGCATTCTGGGTGTGACAGATCGCCCAAGTGGATGGATGTCAATGGATGTAGTATCGCCATCCACGAGTTCCTTGCATGCCATTCAGATGAATGGTCGTTGAGTTCACACGTGAGCATGGTTGCATCACTAAGTGCGATGCAATTCGACGGACCAATGGAAATCGCAAAACGCCCACACCGTATTTTCGGGCACGAGTAGATGGAGGCTGCGTGGACCTTCATGGCATTGCCTTGGATGTCTGGCGCGAGTTCAGATAGAGGGCATTCATGACCAGTCTTGGCCGTCAAAGCAATTTTTCGCAGCTCAAGGCGCACGACGAGCAGCTTGAGAGATTGGGCTTGCTAGCCGAGCGCTACTTCGCCGATGACCCGAATACCTGTCTCCTGAAACTTCGCCAACTCGCGGAGGGCATGTCCCAGTCGCTGGCTTCCCGGGTCGGCATATTCACTTCAGCGGATGAAAGGCAGATTGATCTGCTGCGCCGCCTGCAAGACCATGGAATTCTGCCCCGTGAAGTCGGCGGGCTCTTCCACGAGATTCGTAAAGCTGGCAACGATGCAAATCACAATCTGGGAGGAGACCATCGTACTGCCCTAATGGCGATGCGCCTGGCCTGGCAATTGGGTGTTTGGTTTCACCGAACGTTCAAGGATCCTGGGTTCAAGTCCGGCCCCTTTATTCCGCCGTCGCCACCGGCTGATGAAAGCTCCGAGCTCAAGAGTGAGCTTGAGGCCCTGCAGCGGGAGCTCGATGCGTTCCGGGCCGCCCACCAGGATGCGACATTGGCGCTGGCGGCAACGCAGGCGCGTGTGCAGCGGACCGAGGAAGAGAGCGCCATCTGGGAAGCGATGGCGGTCGAGGCAGAGACAGCCAAACATGAACTGGTGCAACGTCTCGAGGCGATGCAGGCGCAGGCCAGTGCGCAGCCGCCGCAAGCGGTGGCGCGACTGGTTGAGGCAGCCAACAACGCGGCGATCACGCTCAAATTGAGCGAAGCCGATACCCGCAAGATCATTGACGAACAGCTTGCTGTTGCCGGCTGGACTGCGGATTCAACCCGTCTGACCTTTAGCAGGGGTGCGCGGCCGCAACGCGGCCAGAATATGGCGATCGCCGAGTGGCCAACCGAAACTGGGCCGGCAGACTACGTGCTGTTCATTGGATTGCAGCCGGTCGCGGTCGTTGAAGCCAAGCGCAAACACCTCGACGTTTCCGCTGCCCTTCAGCAGGCCAAGCGCTACAGCCGCGGTTTCAAACCGTCGTCCGAAACCGAGCTGCCGCCCACCAACTATGGCGCCGACGGTACTTTTCGCGTGCCGTTTTCCTTTTCATCCAATGGTCGCCCCTATCTTCGCCAGTTGGCGCAACAGAGCGGCGTCTGGTTCTGTGACCTGCGCCGGCCGAACAACCTGAGCCACGCCTTGGACGGCTGGTATACGCCCGAAGGCCTCAAGGCCCTGCTGCAGCAAGATAGTGCCCGTGCGCATGCCGAACTCGATCGAACTGCCTTCGACTACGGTTTTCCCTTGCGTCCCTATCAGGAGAACGCCATCCGTGCTGCGGAGGCGGCTATCGCTGACGGCCAGCACGCCATTCTGCTGGCCATGGCCACCGGCACCGGCAAGACCAAAACCTGCATCGCGCTCATCTATCGCCTGCTCAAGGCTCAGCGTTTCCGTCGCATCCTATTTCTGGTTGATCGTTCCGCCCTTGGGGAACAGGCGGCCAATGCGTTCAAGGACACGCGAATGGAAAAGCTGCAGACCTTCGCTGACATATTTGGCATTAAGGAACTGGAGCATCCACACCCGGACGACGATACCGCTGTACATATCGCCACCGTGCAGGGCATGGTCCAGCGTGTTCTGTACACGGCGGAAGATGTCGCGCCGCCCCCCATCGATCAATACGACTGCATCGTCGTCGATGAATGCCATCGTGGCTATCTGCTGGATCGTGAGTTGTCGGAAACTGAGCTGAGTTTCCGCGGTTACGAAGACTACATCTCCAAATACCGGCGCATTCTCGACTATTTCGATGCAGTCAAGATCGGCCTTACGGCCACTCCAGCGCTGCATACCACGCAGATTTTTGGTGCACCGGCCTACACTTACAGCTACCGCGAAGCGGTGATCGACGGCTATCTGGTCGATTACGAACCGCCGGTGCAAATCCACACCGAGCTGTCTACGCAAGGGATGACCTGGCGGGTTGGCGAACCGGTCAAGGTTTACGACACCGGCCGCCAGCAGATCGAGCTCTTCAAGACACCCGACGAAATCAAACTCAAGGTTGAGGATTTCAACCGCAAGGTCATCACCCGTGCCTTCAATGAAGTCGTTTGCGATTACCTGGCCGAGGAGCTGGACCCGGCATCACGCCGCAAGACACTGATCTTTTGCGTCAGCGACAGTCACGCTGATCTGGTGGTTGACCTCCTCAAACACGCCTTCGAAAAGCAATACGGTAGCGTCGATGACGACGCCGTGATCAAGATCACCGGCGCTGCTGACAAGCCCCTGCAGCTGATCCGCCGCTACAAGAACGAGCGCCTGCCCAATGTTGCCGTCACCGTGGACCTGCTGACCACTGGAGTGGACGTGCCTGAAATTTGCAATCTGGTCTTCCTGCGGCAGGTGAGCAGCCGCATCCTGTTCGACCAAATGCTTGGCCGCGCCACCCGGCTGTGCGATTTCGGCGGCGCTGAGGACAAGGAGTCCTTCCGCGTCTTCGACGCGGTGCGTATCTTTGAAGCCGTGGGCGAGATGACCGCCATGCAGCCGGTGGTCGCCAATCCCAAGATCGGTTTTGCCCAATTGGCCAAAGAACTCTCCACCCTCCAGGATGAGGCGGCAACTGTTCTGGCCCGCGATCAGTTTCTGGCTAAGCTGCAACGCAAGAAACGCCACCTCTCGGCACAGGACCGGCAGGCTTTCGAAGCCAAGGCAGGCATGGCGCCCCAGGATTTCATCCAGCAGTTGAAGTCCCTGCCGCTGGCCGACGTGGCCAATTGGTTCATCCAGCGCCCTGGCCTGGGCGAACTGCTCGACCGTCAATCTGGCGGTATGCCCCGTACCCTGTACGTATCCGATCACCCGGACCGTTTCGAGCGTGCCGAGCGCGGTTATGGCAAGGCGCACAAGCCGGAAGACTACCTGCGCGAGTTTGGCGATTACCTCAAGAGCCACGGCAACGAAATCCCGGCTTTGCTCACTGTGCTCACCCGCCCCCGAGACCTGACCCGCGCCCAGTTGCGTGAACTGGTGCTGGCGCTGGATGCCGCCGGCTTCACTGAAACCAGTCTCGCCACCGCCTGGCGCGAACTCACCAACCAGGACATCGCCGCCCGCATCGTCGGCTACATCCGCCAGGCCGCCATTGGTGACCCCTTGCTGCCCTATGGGGAGCGTGTCGACCGCGCGCTGCAGCACTTGCTGGCCCAGCCGCCCGGTGGTCTGTCCTGGACCACACCGCAGCGGGACTGGCTCAAGCGCATCGCTGCCCAGACCAAGGCCAATGTGCTGGTAGACTGCGCCGCCCTGGACGACCCTGACCTCATCTTCAAACGCGAAGGCGGTGGTTTCAGTCGCCTCGACAAGATTTTCAACGGTCAGCTCCAGCCCGTGCTGGCCGCATTCAATGACGCGCTTTGGGCCACCCAACCCAAATCTGCCTGAGATACACCGTAACAACCATGACCAACCGTACAGCCGCCATCGACATTGGCGCAAAACTCTGGTCGCTCTGCCATGTGCTGCGCGACGATGGGGTGACCTACCACCAGTACCTCAGCGAGCTGACTTACCTCCTGTTCCTGAAGATGATGAAGGAAACGGGCCAGGAAGACAGGCTAAAGGTGTGGAAGCGGCCCAAAAAGAATGAAGCGCCAGTCGAACAGCCCGGCACCCGATGGGACGACCTGCTGAATGCTTCAGCCCCTGAGCGTCTGGATACCTACAAGGAAATGCTGCTGGATTACGGGCTGCACGGCCGCGGTGCGGTGCAGGAGGTGTACGCCAATGCCAACACCTTCATTACCAAACCTGCCACCCTCAGCAAGCTGGTGACGGATATTGACGCGCTGGACTGGTACAGCGTCGACCGCGATGACCTGGGCGACCTCTATGAAGATCTGCTGGAGCGCAACGCGGGCGAAAAGAAGAGTGGTGCCGGCCAGTACTTCACGCCCCGTCATCTGATTGACGCCATCGTCGCCACGATGAAGCCGCAACTCACCGACGTGATTCAGGATCCGGCAGCCGGGACATGCGGATTCCTGATTGCAGCAAACAATTACTTGCGCAGCCACAATGACTTCGATGGCCTCGACGACACCGCGCAGCGCCATTACCGTCGTGACACCTTCTACGGCATGGAGCTGGTGCAAGACACCCACCGCCTGGCACTGATGAACATGCTCCTGCACGGCATCGAAGGCGGCGTGATCTACGGTGACACCCTCAGCGACGACTACAAAGAGCTCCCGCCGGCCTCGCTGATCCTGTCCAATCCGCCCTTCGGCACCAAGAAAGGCGGTGGTCTGCCCACCCGTGGTGACCTCACCCACATCACCAGCAACAAACAGTTTGCCTTCCTGCAGCACATCTACCGTGGCCTCAAGCCCGGCGGTCGGGCAGCCGTGGTACTGCCGGACAACGTGCTGTTTGAAAGCAACATCGGCACCGATATTCGCCGTGACCTGATGGACAAGTGCAACCTGCACACCATCCTGCGCCTGCCCACCGGCATCTTCTACGCCCAGGGCGTCAAGACCAATGTGCTGTTCTTCACCCGTGCTGAAACGGACAAAGGCAACACCAAGGAAGTCTGGGTCTACGACATGCGCGCCAACATGCCCCAGTTCGGCAAGCGCACACCTTTCAGCCGCAACTACTTCCGCACCCCGGCCGACGCGCCCGCCGAAGTTCTCCGCGACAAGTTTGAGGACGTTTTCGGTGCCGACCCGTTGGGGGGCCCCGAGGCACTGGCTCTCCGTGTGGATACTGGTGAAACCGGTCGCTGGCGCAAATTCTCCCGCGAACAGATCGCCGCCCGTGGCGACAATCTGGACATCAGCTGGCTCAAGGACGACAGCGCGGAAGCCGCCGACGCCCAGCGTGACGAGCCCGCCCTGGTCGCTCGGCTCGCCCTGCGCGAACTGAATGCCGCCATCTCCGAATTGCGTGCCCTGCTCGACGAACTGGGTGAAGACCCCGACCTGGCGCTGGATGACCTCCTGCCCGACGATGAGGAAAGCGATAGCGGAGTTCCAGCATGAACGAGCAGGCATCGCCCCCGGCGCATCCGCTGGAACCCCTGCACGACGAACTGCGCGACCTGATCGCCACCAGCCGTCAACGTCTGGCTGCTACGGTCAATGCAGAACTCACGCTGCTCTACTGGCGCATCGGCCAGCGTCTGGCAACCGAAGTGCTGGGCGGCGAACGTGCCCGCTACGGTGCCCAGTTGATGGACCGCCTCGGCGAGCGTCTGGCCGGCGAATTCGGCCGCGGCTTCGAGGCCAAGAATCTGCGCCGCATGGTGCAGTTTGCCCAGGCTTTTGCCGAAGCCTCAATTGTCGCGACGCTGTCACGACAATTGAGCTGGAGCCATGTGGTCGCTCTTTTACCGCTCAAGTCGGCCGAAGCCCGACAGCACTACGCCGAACAGGCAAGCCTGGAGCGCTGGAGCGTGCGCGAACTGCGCCAGCAGATCGAACGCAAGGCCTTCGAGCGTCGGGTCATTGCCAGCGCCCAGGCTCCCGAGATCAACGCCTTGGTTGCGACCACCGCCTCATCCGTTGCCGGCACATCGCCCGCACAGGTCTTCAAGGACCCGTACTTCCTTGATTTCCTCGGCCTGCGTCAGGGGCACGACGAAGCCGACCTGGAAACCGCCATCCTGCGCCAGCTCGAAGCCTTCATCCTCGAACTCGGCCGCGGCTTCGCCTTCGTCGAGCGCCAGAAACGCATGGTCATCGACGGCGAGGACTTCTACCTCGACCTGCTCTTCTTCCACCGCCGCCTGCGCCGGCTGGTCGCTATCGAACTCAAGCTCGGCCGCTTCAAGGCCGCCCACAAGGGCCAGATGGAGCTTTATCTCAAATGGCTGGACAAGCACGAGCGTCAGCCTGACGAAGAAGCCCCCATCGGCCTCATCCTCTGCGCCGAATCCAGCCGCGAACAGGTGGAACTGCTGCAAATGCACAAGGACGGCATCACCGTCGCCGAATACTGGACCGAGCTGCCGCCCAAGGCGGAACTGGAGCAGCGCCTGCATGCGGCGCTGTTGGAGGCACGGGAAAGGTTGGCGAGGCGAGGCGTGTTGTTAACGGGGGGCGAAGATGAGTGATTTGCCAGATAGCTGGATAACTGCGCCGTTGGGGGAATTGCTCTCTGCCATCGTCGGCGGAGGTACGCCGAGTAAGGCAAACCCCGGTTATTTCCAAGGTTCCATTCCGTTCATGACTGTCAAGGACATGCATGAACGTTTTATCACGGACACCCAGGATCACATTACCGAGCAGGCGCTTGAGTCTAGTGCCAGCAGCCTTATTCCTGCCGATACGCTAGTAGTTGCAAGCCGCATGTCGCTGGGCAAGGTCGCTAGACCACGGATTCCAGTTGCAATTAACCAGGATCTGAAGGCACTTTTCCTGCATGAGGGGATCGATAAAACCTATATCGAGTACGCTTGGCGGGCCAAAGAGTCGCAGATTCAGGCCATGGGCACAGGAACGACTGTCAAAGGTATTCGGCTGGAAGATATTCGTGGGCTAGAGATACCGGTTGCACCGAGTCCGGAGCAAACCTGTATCGCCGACCAACTCAACAAACTTCTTGCCCGTATTCAGGCCTGCAACAATCGCCTCGACGCCATTCCCGCCTTGCTCAAACGGTTTCGGCACGCGGTACTGGTAGCAGCAACATCCGGGGCGCTGACTGATGGTGATAACCCTGGAGCCAGTTGGCCCGATACCACTATCGGCTCAATCACCGTTGATTTGCGTTACGGAACTTCCAAGAAGTGCGATTACTCATCTGTCGGTACGGGTGTCCTGCGTATCCCAAACATTGCTGACCAAGGGCGCATAGACATTGGCGACCTGAAGCGTGCGGAGTTCGACAGCAAGGAAATAAGCAAGCTAGCCTTGCGTGAAGGTGATTTACTGGTTATTCGCTCCAACGGCAGTGTCAACTTGGTAGGCAAGACCAGTCTTGTAACGGTCTCTGAATCGGGTTTGCTCTTTGCTGGTTATCTCATGCGTTTGAGAGTTGACCCAGCGCAGGCGCTGCCGGCATTCATCCAACTGTGCTTGTCTGCACCAGCACAACGCCAGTACATAGAACGCACAGCGAAATCCACCAGCGGAGTCAATAACCTCAATGCGGAGGAACTTCGAGCGCTGCGTCTTCGTCTCCCGTCCCTAACGGAACAAATGGAAATCGTCCGCCGCGTCGGAGCCCTGTTCAAGCTCGCCGACCGGATCGAAGCTCGCTACATTGCTGCACGCGCTCAGGCCCAACGCCTTTCCCCGCTGCTGCTGTCCAAAGCCTTTCGCGGTCAGTTGGTGCCGCAAGACCCCAACGATGAACCCGCTAGCGTATTGCTGGAACGGATCGCGACAGAGAGAGAGAAGGCTGCTGCCCAGCCACGCCCACGCAAATCAACCGCCGGGCGCCAACCCGTCCGTGCGCCCAAGGAGAATGCCGCCATGACCAAAAGTCGCCAGGATGACGACGTGCAGGGCCAGCCCTATCTGGCCCGACATCTGCGACTGATCGGCGGGATAGCACCAGCCGAGGTCTTGTTCAAGGCATCAGAATTGCCGGTGGCTGATTTCTATAAGCAACTTGCATGGGAAGTAGCGAACGGCCATTTGCGCGATGGCAAGACAGTGCTGGAGTTGGGTGATGCGGCTTGACAAAGTCTATATCGACGGCTTCAAAAATTTGAAGCAACTGACGGCGGATTTCGATGAGAGTCGCCTGACGACGGTGGTGATTGGCCAGAACGGGACAGGAAAATCAAATTTCATTGAGGCCCTGACAGCAGTATTTAGTCATGTGGATTTGCGCAGTGCCAACCTGCGATTCAGGTATCGGGTCACCTATCGCATTCAGCCACGCAAGGCTAAGGCCGGAGAACTGGCCTGCGTGGTTCTGAGCAACATGCCGGGAGAAGCTGCCATAGAGATCGATGGCAAGGCTGTGACGAGAGCGGAATTTGAGCGAAATAAGGCCGAGTGGTTTCCCGATCTCATCTTGGGGTACTACTCCGGCAGCGGGCATCGGCTGGAGAGCGTATTCGACAAGCATCAAACCAATTACTACAAGGCCATTGCACGTAATAACGATGAAGACGCTTGCTACCAAGCTCTGTTGGCAAGGCGGCTGTTCTATTGCCGTCATGTCCACGGCGTTATGGCCTTGCTGGCGCAGTTTGTTTTTCCCGATGCTGAAGCCAATAGCCTGCTCAAAGATGTAGTGCGCATCACCGGTTTTCACTCAGCTCTTGCCCTGTTTCGGGAACCTTGGTATGCCAAAGGCGGGCGAGACAAAAAGCGTGAAGATGCCGGGGATTTTTGGGGTGCAGATGGTCCGGCGGGACGGACTGCGCACCTGCTGAAGTCATTGGCCTTCCATCCTTTCGGACTTACTGGCGATCCCATCGACGACTATCGCGATAAGCGAAAGGACGAAACCCAGTTCGCCACTTTTCTGAAAGATTCATCCGTCATCCAGTTGCTGAAGGAGGCTTTCAGTGACGATGCAGATCTCTTCTACGCGTTGGAGGCCCTAGACGTCTCTGATCTAATTCGCGACTTGAATGTCTGGGTTACGCGTGAGAACGATGCGAGCGGTGACATCGAGTACGGAGACCTGTCCGATGGAGAGCGACAACTCCTTATGGTGATGGGGTTGCTGCGCATTGCGCGTGGGAAGCGAGTCCTGTTCCTTCTCGATGAACCGGATACCCACCTGAACCCGCATTGGCAGCACAGCTACCTCCGACTCATTGAAAGATGGACTGGTACTGCTGCGGATGCAGACAACTGCCACATCATTCTGACTTCGCACAATCCGCTGACCATTTCAGCTTTGACGCGCGATGAAGTGCGGGTGATGACTACTGAAGATGATGGCCGAATCAGCGTTTTCCCCCCTTACGCTGATCCGAAGGGGATGGGCTTTACGGCCACGCTGACCGAGATTTTCGGATTGGCGACGAGCTTGGATGTTGATACTCAGCGTCTGGTCGATGAGCGTAACGAGCTTGTGCAACTTGCTGAGCGCAACAGTGTGCAACAGCGCCGGCTCATTGCGCTGAATGATCAGCTTGCCCGACTCGGCTTCCTGAATGAAGACCGAGAGCCGCTGTACCAGGACTTCCTGCGCGCTTGGCACGACCTGCGCTACGCAGACAGGCCGCCCCTGACATCCGCCGATGTGGAGGCGCGGCAGCGCGCGATGAAGGAACTGATCAAGCAACTGACTACCTCGGAGGCCAAGCAGTGATTTACGTCCGCCGAGATCCGGCCCTGATTCCGGAGAAGGTGCTGCGCGTCGCTGAGCGCGCGCAGACAAAGCTGGATGCTCTCACGCCGGAGATGCGTGCGGAGTTCATCGAGAAGAAGTCCCATGTGTGGCGCGGGTTTGCTCGCTACCTGGCCAAGATGTCGTACGGCAAGTGCTGGTATTCCGAGAGCGACTGTGTTCAGTCTTTCAAGGACGTGGACCACTACCGCCCGAAAAAGCAGGCCAAACGTACCGACGCCGAGAGTGACGAGGGCTACCCTTGGCTCGCCTTCTCGTGGGACAACTTTAGGCTTTCGGCTCAGCGCTCGAATCAGATCAATCGTAACGACGCCACTGATGAAGTAGTTGGCAAGGGTGCTTGGTTCCCGCTGATGCAAGACAGTAAGCGTGCGACATGGGATGAACGTTGCATTGACGATGAGCTCCCCGTGCTGCTGGATCCCGCCAAGTTGGCAGACGTGAGGCTCATCGAGGTCACCGCAACCGGAAAGATGGGGCCGACCCGGTTCTGCTTGGGTGAGTACGAGCGAGCCCGTGTCAACGGCACTGTCAAGCTGCTGGGGCTGGACCTGCCCGGCCTAGTCTCGGCGCGGCTACGGACCATGCGTTTGGTCCAGGAGATTGTGGAGCTCGTTGAGCAGAACAAAACCGCTGCAGAACTGAGCAATGCAGCGTCTGCATTCGTATCCACGCACCTACGAGCTGATAGTCAGCTGGACATGTTGCAGAGGCTAAGCACGCCGGATCAACCGTTCGCGTCGGCCGCGAGAGCTCAGCTCAAATTGATGGGGTACGAGGACTTGTGCCTCAGGCTCGAACAGGCAGGGGGGTGAATCGCCCGAGAGAAGGCGCCACCGAGCGAACATGACAGAATCGACTGGAAGCTGCTGACAGACCTGCCCGTTGTTACCTCGGAGGACGCCATCGAGAAACTGAACTGGTACGCGCTACGTTGGAAAATCGAAGTCTTTCACAAGATCCTCAAGTCCGGCTGCAAGGTCGAAGAGTCGAGGCTGCGAACGGCAGAAAGGCTGGTGAACCTGATTGCAGCCCTGTGCGTCCTGAGCTGGCGAATCTTCTGGATGACCATGATGAACTGCTCGGCACCGAATGGCATACCCGAACTCGTGTTCACTCCACTGGAAGTGCGGATCCTCAATGAGTTGATGCCGCGGTACGGTCGCATCAAGCCCGCACTGTCAGAGTACCTCGTGTGTCTGGCAAAGCTTGGCGGCTACCTGGACCGGGCTCATGACCCTCCCCCAGAAAACACTGTTATCTGGAGAGGCTTATCCAAGCTGAACGACATTGTCCTGGGAGCGCAAATTGGTATCAAAATTGTTGTGGGTAATTGAAAGAATCGCCGGGGGCTTACCGACCACCACGCAACCTCCACCTGAATTTCAGAAAGTACCTTGGCTGCGACTGGAGCTGCATGGTGCGCCTGCCACTGAGCGTCTGTTGAGATGCGATTTGCCGTGAGCGACATCAAACCCTTCCGCCTCACCGCAAGGTCAGTGCCACGCTGAACCGGCAGACAAATTCCCTGAGAACTTCATCGACTTTCCGCCCGGAACGAGAAATTCCGGCTGCCGCCAGCATCCATGGCTATTTGTTCAGCTGCACCGGAAATGTTTCCGCGAGCCAGTCGATGAATACGCGGAGGCGATGCGTCAGATGCCGGTTCTGCGGATATACCGCATGAAAGGGAAACCTCGAAGGCCGCCATTCCTTCAACACTTCGACCAGTTCGCCACGCTGCAGCGCCTGTCGCGTGCAGTAGACAAAGGTCTGGATGATGCCCAGACCGGCCTCGCCGGCGGCCACATGGGCATTGCTCTCGTTGATCCCGACCCAGTGCTCGGTCTTGATCTCGGATTTCACGCCGTCGCGTTCGAATCGAAACGGCATGGCCCTGCCTGTTGCGGTGGACACATAGGCAATCAGGCGATGCCCGTTCTTCAGCTCCTCGGGATAGGCCGGCACGCCATAGCGCTTGAGGTAGGCGGGTGACGCACAGGTCACCATGTCGGCATGGCCGATGGCTTTGGCGACCAGGGACGACTCGGCAAGTACGCCGCCCCGGATGACGCAATCGACGCTATCGCTGATCAGATCGACCGAGCGGTCGGATACCCCAAGGTCGATCCGGATATCGGGATAACGCGCCAGGAATTCCGGCAGCGCGGGAATCAGCACGTCGCTGGCGGTTGAAGAGCCGACATCGATCCGTAAATGCCCCCGCGGTTTGCTGCGCGCCACCGCAAAGCTCGTGTCGATATCTTCGAGATCGGCCAGCACCCTGGCGGTCTTCTCGTAATAGTCCTGCCCCTCGGGGGTCACCGTTACGCGCCGGGTCGTGCGCTGCAGCAGCTTCACACCCAGATGGGCTTCCAGTTCCTGCACCAGCTTGCTGATCGTCGCGTTGGGCATGTCGAGCGAATCGGCCGCCCGCGTGAAATTGCCTGCCTCGACCACCCGGCCAAAAGCGCGAATCGCCAGCAACTGGTCCATTGAGCACCTCTCAATAATTATCCATGAGCATGGATAATGTTTTCGAATTTGCTCACTTTATCAACAAATCCCGGGGCCATACAGTTCAACCCATGCGCTGCACGTCATGCACCTGGCACTGACGGCAGGCATCTCGATCAACGAACTGACTCAAGGATGAATCATGAACACGTCACTGAATGGAAAAATCGCTCTCGTCACCGGCGGCACCACGGGGATCGGGCTGGCCACGGCACAGGAACTGGTCGCCCAGGGCGCCCGGGTGTTCATCACCGGCCGCCGCC
The DNA here is from genome assembly GCF_056724025.1 of Zoogloea sp. JDB1. NCBI lineage: Bacteria > Pseudomonadati > Pseudomonadota > Betaproteobacteria > Rhodocyclales > Zoogloeaceae > Zoogloea > Zoogloea sp. JDB1. The sequence goes on along the minus strand of NZ_CM161496.1, from coordinate 771,032 downwards.
AGACCGAACTGGACGCAGCCGTCGCCGCCATCGGCCCGGCGGCCACCGGCATCCGGGCGGATGCGTCGGTCTTGAGCGATCTGGACCGGGTCTATGCGCAAATCGCCAGGGAAGCCGGCCATCTCGATGTGCTGTTCGCCAACGCAGGGGGCGGCGACATGATGCCGCTGGGCGCCATCACCGAAGAACACTTCGATCGCATCTTTGGAACCAACGTGCGCGGCGTGCTTTTCACGGTGCAAAAAGCGCTTCCCCTGTTGGTCAACGGCAGCTCGATCATCCTGACCGCATCGACTGTCTCCGTTAAAGGTACGGCCAACTTCAGTGTCTATAGCGCCAGCAAGGCCGCCGTCCGCAACTTCGTCCGCTCCTGGGCGCTGGATCTCAAGGATCGCCAGATCCGCGTGAATGTGGTGAGCCCCGGCCCGATCCGCACCCCCGGCCTTGGCGGGCTGGTGGATGACGCGAGCCGTCAAGGCCTGTTCGATTATCTGGCCGCGCAAGTCCCGCTGGGTCGCCTGGGGGAACCCCAGGAAATCGGCAAGGCAGTCGCCTTCCTGGCATCGGATTCCGCGAGTTTCATCAACGGCATCGAGCTGTTTGTCGATGGCGGCATGGCGCAGGTTTAAGGCGGATTGGATAGGGGGCAGAAGCCAGCGTAGTTCAGCTTCACCCCTGGCTTCATCCCTCCCGACAGTGCGTATGGCCGATCTGTGTGCAGATCGGCCATTTTTTTGACTACACCCATGACTACGCATGGGCCTGGCATGCTCGAATGGGCTCGCGACCACTGCCGGGGTACTCGCGACTATCCCGGAGATACTCGCGAGCCCCGCCGAGGGGGGCCGTCCTGTACCGGAAGCCCTCGATTGGGTGCGGGGGATAGGGCGGGACTGTCTCCGGGCTGCTCGGGACCCTATCCCGGACAGTCGGTCCCTATCCCGGTGGTCCTCGCGAGCAGCTTTGAACTCCTCGCGAGGAGCGTTCGGACAGGGCGGGAGTATCGGAGGGATAGGGGCGGTCTGTCCCGGAGGTACTCGCGAGGGATTCGCGGACAGGGCAGGATACTCGCCGGGCTCCTCACGAGGAGCTTGCGGAGGGTCGGGACGGGGGCGGGGGATGTCCGGCGGAGCGGCTCGACGGGGGACGGGCGGACCGCGCTTGGGGCGCGGCAGGATAGCCGGGTTATCGAAGTGCGGTGAGCAGAAACACCGGGAAATCCCCCTGGGGCTTATGCACCACGCTGGCCGAAGACGTTTGAATCATCCGGAACCCCGCCGTTGCAGCGGACTTCGCAAATTCACTGCGGTCAAAACCGAAATGATGGACGCCGGTGTCTTCCGTATGGAAGCTGCCATCCTCCCGATCCAGGTCGGACAGGGCGATGAAGCCGCCGTCCTTCAGCAGCAAGTGGAACTTCCGGAACATCGCGTCCGTGTCCCGGATATGGTGCATCGTCATCGAGGAAATGATGCCGTCAAATGCGCCGCTGAGTTCGGACGTTTCGAGATCGATCTCCACGATCTCCAGCGCGCAGCCCAAGCCAGCCTGCTTTGCCAGGAGTTGCGCGTTCATCGAACTGGAAACATCCACCGCGGTGATCTTCCCGACATACGGCGCGATCCGCTCCAGCAGCAGGCCGGTGCCCGAACCGAAATCCATGAGATGCATGGACCGGTCGAGCGTGATGGCATTCCGGATGGCTCCGGCAATGTTCGCGACGTTGTCTACCCGGCTGGGGTTTCCGTCGTAACTGCCCGCCTTATGGGCGAAGTGGTCGATGCTCATCGTGGGCTCCTTCCCTTTGTGTTGAGTTTCTCCAGTGACTTTGTTGAGCGTGATGGTCTCGGTGAAATGAAAGCCTGCCTTCACCATGCCCTCGTGATCATAAAACCGATGTGCATCCATCCTCTGTATGCCTGAATCGAGGTGAATCTGTGAGCAATCGTGGCTTGCAGCGTATTCCCGGAGCCACGCCATCAGCTTGGCCCCATGGCCTTGGGATCGGTGAAGTGGATGAACGACAAGATCATCCACATACAAGAAGCGACCCCAGGCCAGGTTCTCGCCGATGCGGAATCCTGCAAGAGCCAGCGGATTGTCGGGAGTCCCCAAAAAGACCAATCGATAGCCAGACGCTTCCTGGCTACGAAGGCGGGCAAGGAAGCTGTGCTCTGCTACATGCGGTCTCAATTCCCGCATCAGCGGATAGCAGGCCGAAATTTCCGCATCCGTTGTCGCAACGTGAATGTGCATGGCGCCACCGATAAAGTACTGCATCGAGACCGCAACCCGAGAAGGCGTCTCATCCGCCATGGCTACGAAGATAAGGCGTATAGAAAGGCATGGCCGCCATCACCAAAACGCCGATGGTCGCAAGCAAGGATGAGGAATACCTTTTCTCGCCGATCTGGCCAAGGCGCAGAAAGGTGAGGAATGCCAGTATTGGTGCAAACAAATATAGGACGGGTTCAGCGGAAAGGAACACGGGCCTTGATTCCACCGGCCATATAAATGCCGTGGGCGCCGCGAGCCAGCAGATTGGGAAAGACAGGAAGGCACAGATTCCCTGCGGGGTGTCGAACCAATAGCCTTGTCGACACCACTTCTTTATCGCGTCAAAGTTGCTCATGGGCTTCCATGCGAAGGTGATCTTAGGGGCTATCTGGCAAAAGGGCTGGTACACCACTGCTGTTCGCATGGCACTCCATCGTGGTTGCCGTCCATCTGGACGTTGGGGCAGTTGCGCAGGAAGTAAGTCGCTTCGGCGCAGGACGCCATTTGCGAACAATGGGTCCGACCATCGCAGCGGAAAGGCGACGGGGCTGTCTGATCGGCAGACACAGAAGAGACCGCCGGCTGCGGTGCGGTGCGGTGTGTGTATTTGTCGTAGCCGTAACTGGCTAGCGCGATGATGACGAAAAGTGGAACGATCCGGCCAAGCAGGCTTCGCTTTTCTTCTTTATGACGGCGTGGGGCGAGGGGGCGTACAGGGCGCGTGGCGGGACGGTCAGGGCAGAGCAGATTTCGCGCGCGCTTCTTGCCGGTATTGTCGGTCTCTATTTCGAATGTCAGTCGTTCTCCGACAGTCGGACGATGTCCATCCTTCGGAAATACCGAGATATGCACGAAGACTTCCGGCTCCCCATTGGCGGGGGTAATGAATCCAAAACCGCGATCATCGTTCCATTTTGTGAGAGTGCCTTCGATACGCATAGGACAAGACTAATGATGTTGTAATGCAAGTTGCGTGGAGACATACCTTAGCATGTCGATAACGCAATTGGCATTCATGCGGATGCCGCTTACTCCGCCCGCTCGATATTTCGGGGCGCGATATGAAGCGAGCGAGGAGCCTGCTCGTTCCTACGCGGGGTCACGGTGCACCTACCTGCAGCCACAGGCGCCGCAAGCGCTGATCGTCCGGATGGGCGCGCATCAGTTCCGGAAGGGAGGCCCGGGCCGTCGCAGTTTGGCCGCTCTGGATCCAGAGCACTGCGAGCGCGTAGGCGACGTCGGCGTTATCGGGAAACTCCGCGTGTAGTGTCTGCAGTTCCGTGCCGGCTTCGGTCCAGCGTGACAGACGGAGCAGCACCAGCGCGTGGCTGTAGCGGGCACGCGATGCCGCGGGATCTGCACGTACTGCGGCGGCAAACGCCTGCTCGGCCTCGGCAAATCGGCCTGACTTCGACAGCAAGGTGCCCAGGGCGAGTTGCAATTCCATCGGTTTGGCGCTGAGGGGGAGGCCTTCCCGCAAGCTTGTTTCTGCTTTGCTGGCATCGCCGAGGGCGGCCTGCAATCGCGCCAGTTCGAGTCGGGCCGCCTCGAATCGGCTGTCCATCCGCAAGGTGGACTGCAGATGGTCGATGGCGGTGTCGACGGCGCCTTGATCGCGGGCGAGCAGCGCAAGGTTGAAGCGTGCGGACGGAAAGTCGGTCATGACCAACTGGGCCCGCTTGTATTCGTCGAGGGCCACCGCATACGCCAGGGTGCGGTCCGGCGGGATGGATTGCCCGAGGGTGAGGAGGCTGCGTGCTGCCGCCATGCGTACAGCACGTACCGGATCGTCCAGCAGGTCGATCAGTATTTTGCCGCTGCCACGGCCTGCCGCGACTGCGGCGGCGGCGTAGGACCGGACCAGCGGGTCGGCATCGCGGAGGGCCGATTCCGGAATTGCCGCGCCGAGGGTGCCGAGCAGATCGACGGCGGTGGCGCGGATGAGGGCGGGGCGCGTCTGGTCGGCCACGATACGGGTCAATTCACCCGCGATGGCCACATCGCCCTTGCGCGCGCGCAGGAAGGTGCCTGCAAAGTCATACTGGGCGTTGTGCCGGGTATCGGCAGGCACTGGGCGGCTGGCGAGCACGTCCGCGGCCCAGCGCGGGCCGCGCCCGGCATGGCATTGGTCGCAGGCGTTGGGGGTGCCCAGTTCGCTGCTTAGGTCCGGGCGCGGAATCCGGATCGCGTGGTCGCGACGGGCATGGACGCCCATGTAGGTGCGCGTGGGCATGTGGCAGTCCACGCAGGCACTGCCCGGCGTGCCGGCTTGATGCCCGTGGTGGGAGGCGTCGTCGTAGCGTTTCAGCGCCAGCGTCGGGAAGCGCGGATTGCCGGCAGGGCTGTGGCACAGCGTGCAGGTGGCATTGCCTTCGCGCTTCAGTTTTCCGCTGTGCGGGTCGTGGCAGTCGTTGCATCCGACGCCGGCGGCAAACATCCGCGACTGCTTGAAGGAGCCGGCTTCGAAGACTTCGCCCTGCTGCTGGCCGTCGGGGAAGTACAGGCCTTCGCGCAGCACTTCAGGCCGGAACTGGTCGAGCAGGGGGTGATCGGGCCGGTCCGCCTCGACCAACCGGCTGCGGACGGTGTGGCAGCGGGCGCACAGGTTGACCTGTCCTTCTGCGTGTCCCTGCGTCGTCTGCAGGACGGGCATCGGCACCTTTTTGCCCCGTCGCGCCGCCTCCACATGGGCTTGTCCGGGGCCGTGGCAGGCCTGGCAGCCGACCCCGAGCGCATCCCAGCGGGTCTGGTAACGATCGGTGGCGCTGTCGTAGCCCTTGCGCAGGCCGGTGGTGTGGCACTCGGCGCACATGAGGTTCCAGTTGCGGTAGCGGCCGCTCCAGTGCATCGCGTCACCGGGAAGCGCGTCGGGTTCGGCAAGGCTGAACCAGCGCAGCTGCCGTACATCCCATGCGATGGTGAGGGTCTGCAGGCGCCCGCCCGGCGCGGCCACCATGTACTGCTGCAGTGGGCTCACTCCGAGGGTGTAGAGGATGCGGTGTTTGCGGCGCTGGCCGTCTGCATCCCTGGCCCAGGCGTAAAAAGCATCGCCCTGCTGCGCCAGCCGCACGCTGTCGGCCCCATCGCTCACGGTGCCGGCCGAGAAATCGCCCACCACGGTGCGGCGGGTGGCGGTTTGCATGGCCGACGCGTGGTGGGAGGCCTGCCACGCGTTCGTCACGCCGGCATGGCATTCGGCGCAGACCCGCTCCGTCACGTAGCCGGGGAGTGTGCTCGTGGATGGCGCCCCTTCGGCACCGAGCGCCACAAAGGCGCTCAGTACCAGCAGGACCTGGAGCCATCGATGCAGGGAGGTCACGGGCACGCCAGCCGGGAGCCTACTTGGCGGCAGACGGCGCCTTGGGCTTCTGCGCCGCCTCCAGGGCCAGATCCTCGTAGTAGCGGCCGGCGTTGCTGTAGCCCGGCCGGTTGGCCAGCCCGTCGATCTCCAGCGTGCCCGTTTCGGCGACGTACTGCTTCCACGCGGCCAGCAGTTCGTTCAGCTTGTCCGGCATCGCGGCGGCGAGGTCATGGCTTTCGCTGCGATCCTGGGCGATGTTGTAGAGCTCCCAATGACCGCTACCCCATGGCTGATTGGCATACACGATCTTCCAGTCCCCCTTGCGCAGTGCCTTGCGTCCGCCCAGTTCCCAGCCAATCGCCTCGTTGGCGTCATGGACGTTCGGGGCTTCCCCTTTCAGGTAGCTCAGCAGGGACTTGCCGCGCACCGGCAGGATGGATTTGCCGCGATACTCGGTCCCCGGATGTTGCGTGCCGGCCAGTTCATAAATGGTCGGCGCAATATCCGACACATGGGTCAGCGCGCCACGCTCGCTGCCTTTGATGCCAACGCCGGGGCCCCAGGCGATGGCCGGCACCGAGATGCCGCCTTCGTAGGTGAAGGCCTTGTACATGCGCATCGGCGTCATGCCGACCTGCGCCCATCCCGGTCCATATTCGACAAAGGACCCGGGGCGGCCGGTGTTCTCGATGCTGTTGTCCATGTCCCGGTGCAGCCATTTCCGCGTTTCACCCACGTCATAGACAGAATTGCCGTCCGCGCCGTTATCGGACAGGAAGAACACGACTGTATTGTCCAGCTCTCCCTTCTTCTCGAGGTAGGCAAGCACGCGGCCGATCTGGCGGTCCATGTTGTCCACCATCGCAGCATAGACGGCCATTCGTTTGGCTTCCGCACGCTTTTCTGCGGGCGACAGGGAATCCCATTTCGGCCAACGGGAATTGCCCTCGAAGACCGGCGTATTCGGACTCAGCAAGCCCGCCTTCTTCAGGCGTCCCACGCGCTCGCGCCGGATCTCGTCATAGCCGCCCTTGTAGCGATCGACGTATTTCTGGATATCGGCATCGGGGGCCTGCAGAGGCCAGTGTGGCGCGGTAAAGGCCAGGTAGGCAAAGAAAGGCTTTTTCGTGCCGTCGGTCTTGTCGAGGTATTCCATGACCTTGTTGGCAAAGACCTCGGAGGAATAGAAACCTTCCCGGGGAATATCGATGGACTTTCCGTTCTCCCGGTAAAGTGCCTTGGGCGGCTTGTTTGCGTCGAGCGCGACGATACCCGTCTGATCCCCGAAATGGCTGGCGCCGCCTTGCACCATCGCGTAGGACTGATCGAAACCGCGGGCTGCCGGGCTTTGATTTTCGGCGGTACCGAGATGCCATTTGCCCGCCATGACCGTGCGATAGCCCGCGGCGTGCAGGACCTGCGGAATGGCGAGGACCCGCTCGTTCAGGTAGCCCTCGTAACCCGGCTTGCCCTTTTGTTCGGGCAACAGGAGTTCGGCCATGTCGCCGAAGCCCGCCAGGTGATTGTCGGTACCCGACATCAGCATCGCTCGCGTCGGCGAACAGAACGGCGAGGCGTAGAAGCTGCTCATGCGGGCGCCGCCCTTGGCCAGGCGGTCGAGATTGGGCGTCGAGATTTCCGATCCGTAGGCGCCGACGTCCGTCAGCCCGAGATCGTCGGCGAGAATGAGCAGGATATTCGGACGATGGGCGTCGGCGCCAAATGAGGGGGATGCGAACGCGGCGGAAAGCAATGACAGCCCTAAAAGGCGGGTGAGCTTCATGAACTGTGTCTCCTTTTGATTGTTAGAAACTTGCACCGATGGACAGATTCACGAAATCGCGATCGCGCATCGGGTCGTACGTGCCGCCCCATGCCGACTGCGCCGTCACATCCACCCAGTATTTCTTGTTCATGATGGCGCGCACCGAGAGATTCATGATCTTGCGCCCCTGATTGAATACGCCTTCGTCGGACCATCCCTTGACGTCCTGCCCGAATGAAAGCGTCGGCACCAGGTCGGCTCCCGGGATTACGCCGGCGTAGCGTGCGCTTCCGCGCAAGCGATAGCCCCACATGGTGCTCGAGGCAAAGCCGTCGGTGCTGCACTGGGCCGAACCCTTCGTCGAGCCGCCCTGGCAGACGCCGCCGATGGGGCCGATTCCGAATACGGTGGCCCGGCCATAACGCATTTCATTGACGTCGGGCAGCCCATCCACATGCCGGACGCCGACTTCGCCATACAGCGTGAACTCCTGCGCACCGATCACATTGTCGAAGGCGTGCGTGGCAGCCAGCTGCAATTGGCTGACCTTGAAACGGTCGAAGCCGTGGAAAGGCTGTCCCAGCGGCGCATTCTGCGCAGCGGAACGCAGCGGTGTCGCTGCGCTGTAGCTGGCAAAAGCATTCAATATGTCGGGGCCATTCAGGGAAACGGGCTGGTTGGGGCGATAAGTCAATTCACCCGAGATCCTCGTCTTGCCGATCTGGCTATTGAAGCCCAGGCCAAAGACCCTGATATCTTCCGGATACTCCAGGAAATAGCTGACGTTCGAGCCGAACGGATCGCCATTGATCAGCGGGTTGGTCGGGTTCGTGCTCTTCGTCACCCCGATCAGGCCCATGCGCGAGGCGTAATTGGCGTAATGCAATGAAAACTGGGTCTTGATCGGCTCCAGCGTGAAGCGATAAGCCAGGCCGTATTGGCCGTGGTCACTGGCGTGGAGATTGCCGGGGCGGGTCAGATACTGGCCGATGAGGTCGCGTGATGCATCCGAACCCGGTCCGACATAGACCTTGTTGCAGCCATCCGCCTGAAAGTCGGCGGGGCTGGCGAATGTGCCGCACAAGGGCAGCGCATTCTCGGCTCGTCCCAACTGGTAAAAGGCTTCCACGCTGCCCAGATCCGCCGATGCCGCCTTCAGCGCGATCATCGGGAAAGGACGGAAGATTTCGCCGGGCAAGGCGCCAGGCCTGGCCGCCGCCGCGAAATCCCGCGGCTGGAGGGCAGAAAGGCCGCCGCCGAAAGCGAATCTCTCGCCCCAACCGGTCAATACCTGATTGCCGATGGAGACATCCGAGGCCACGGTGCCGAGCCGCATCTTGGCCTTCACGTAGGCATCGAGCAGGCTGATTCCCGACGCCCGCGCCAGCGAACTTGCGCCATGCTGGCCCAGCGCTTCGCCCGCTGTGTATCCGTTGATCGAATTGCCATAGGGAACGCCGCCGTCGCTCAACTGGTAGTCGTACCAGGCCTTGGCCTTGACGACCCCTTCGAATACGTCGCCTTTCAGGGACGATTCCAGCAGAACTTTCGCGATCGTGGAGGTCTGGTCGCCGCGCTTGAAATTCAGGTTGCCGTCGTCGTTATTGCGCCCCGTTGCGCCGCTCGTATTTCCACTGCGACCGATGGTTGCCGCGTTGTTGTTATTGAGGAGTTCGGCACTGGGCGACGAGGTCCTGAATTGCGTGCCGATTGTCATGTCGGCTTTGAAGCTTCCGGCCGCACCGGCCACTTCAAAGTCTGTCGCCGCATAGGCATTGTTCAGCGCGAGTCCGCAGGGAATGGCAAGGCGAATGAAATCCGCCGGCCTGAGGGCGTGGCGCCCGCATGGCAGCTTGGTCTTCAACTGATTGTCTCCTCGTTATTTTGTTTTTTGGGCCGCTTGATTCGATCGTCTGTCGTTTTGGAGGGATCACCTTCCTGCGGTGAGAGGCCCGTCTGCCACGTAGCGACGATGAAGCTGTTTTTATTCAGCCCGTGTCACGGAAAAATCCGGCTTAATCAGCCACGGCTTTTCGTGGGATTCAGTTTTTCAGCGATGTGTCGCTTGCACAATCGACAAGCGCGTCCGTGTCACCAGGTGAAACCATGTACCGATGCACGTGCTTCTCGACTTGTGTGCGTCGGGGCTTTTTGCTACGGCCAGGTTACATGCGAGGAGGGGGCCGGCTATTCCGCGGGCGTGAACCGACGCCGATAGATGAGCGCCCAGGCGAGCGTCAGGAGGCCAATCGATTGCGCGTAAACGGCAATCATTGCGGCCAGCTCGGGGCGATGGATGATGTCTTCCGCTAGGATCAAGGCCAGTGGCACATTGTGCACGCTGGACTCGTTGGCCACGGCGAAGCGCGCGTCGGGGGCGAGACGGCTGAAACGCGAAAACAGGTGGGCGCAGGCCAGCATGGCCAGACAAAGCGTCAGGGCCGCCGGGACCATCTGGCTGAAATGGGCGATCAGTACCTGGGCGTTTGCAATACAGACGATGACGAGAATGAGCGTCATCATGATGCCAGTGCCGGCTCGTGCCCATCTGCTGATCCGCTCAACAGATCGGCCAGCAATACGCTGAATGGCGAAGCCGCTGACAATCGGCATCACGATGATGAAGGCGATATGGGCCAGCGTCTCTGCAACAGGCAAGCGGATAGCTGTGTTCTCCTCGGCCAGAAGCGCAAAACCTGCGCTGGCGATCAAGGGCACGGTGACCAGGCTGACGAGCGCATTGATCACCGTCAGCGACACGGATATGTCGATGCGTGCCCCGGCAAAATGCACGATGGCATTCGCGATTGGCCCGCCGGGGGCGGCTACAATCAAAACAATGCCCAACGCTATTTCGCTCTGATCGTGAAACAGCAGGGCGACCGTGAATCCCACCAGGGGAACGACAAGATTCTGGGCCGCCAACCCCACCCATAGCGGCAAGGGATTTCTGAGGAGGTATCGCCAGGAGGCCAGCGGAAAATCCAGTCCGACGCAGAGCATCATCGTGACGACACAGGCCACCAGAAGTGCTTGGAGATCGGCATGCATGGGCGTGACTTCCTGAGGCCGGGTCGATGAATTTTCTGATTTAATCTCGAGATTTGTCAAACGGGCCGACGGTGATGAAGACCATCAACACGCTGGAACGCGGGCTGCTTGTACTTCAGGAACTGGATGAGCTGCGCGGGCAGTCCCTTGCCGAACTGTACGAGAAAACGGGCATCCCCAAGGCCACGCTGCTCCGCATCCTCGAAACCCTCCGGAAGAGCCGCTTCATCTGGCGTGCGATGGGCGATGGATGCTATCGCCGCACGATCTCGATTGCAGCGCGCCGGCAACTGGACGAACGGACCCTGCAGCTTGCCGAGATCGCCGCTCCGTTTCTCGTCCAGTTGCAGAAAAAGGTCATCTGGCCCTCCGACCTGACGGTTCCTCGGGAGGGCTGCCTGGAACTTGTCGAAACCTCGCGCCGCTACGCCGGGCTCGGTATCGCGGAATACGAGCTGGGCTATAAGGTCGATATGTTCCTGGCGGCCCCCAGCCGCGCCTATCTTGCCTTTTGCCGTGACGAACAGCGCGAGGCCGCGATTGCCCGCGCGCGCGCCAACCCGCCTGCGAATCCCCGCAGTCGTCAGGTGCTGGAACGGGAACTGGACGCAATGCTTGCCGAGACCCGCGCACAGGGTTACGGCGCCCGTGATCCACTGTTCGGCGGATCGGACCTGGACAAAAGCTTGCGTGACGACCAGCTCGACGCCATCGCCGTACCCATCTTCCATGGCGATGACGTGATCGCCTGCATCAGCCTGCTGTGGCCGCGCAAGTTCCAGCTCCGCGCAAAGCTGGTCCAGGCCCATCTCGCCGACCTGAAGGAGTCGGCTACGGCGATCGGTGCAGCGCTTGCTGTCAGCTGAGCCTTTGCTCTACCTCGTGCCAAAGCGGTTGCCGGGCGCTCGCACAGATGAAGCGGTGCAAGTCCAACGAGGTGTGGCAGGTATGACGGTTACAGGGGGCATGAAGCTGGATGTTCTCTGATTGCGAGTTTTATTCTGTAAAAATGGTATTTTTGTTAAAATTATCGTTTTTCAGGATTCCGCGTCGCCATGGAGTCTCCCGACCACGCCACGCTCGACCGCCTTCTGCGCGGAGTCGACATCCCGCCCTGTCCTGCGGTTCTGCTCTCCCTGCAACAGGAAATTGCCTCCCCGAACGGTTCGCTGGGGCGCATCGCACAAATCGTGGGCACCGACGTTGCGCTGGCAGCCTCGGTGTTGAAGGTCGCCAATTCCCCCGCTCTGGGCCTGTCACGCCACGTCGGCAGCATTTCCCAGGCCGTGTCGGTATTGGGTATGCGGGCGCTTTCCGCATTGACGGCCGGGATCATGCTGCGCGCCGCGCTCTCCGGTGGCAGCAGCCTTTACCTCGAGCGCTTCTGGGACTCCGCCGCGCGCGTTGCAAGCTTGTGTGCGAACCTGAGCCGCGAGTTCAAGGGCGTGCCGACCGAGATGGCTTATTCCTTCGGCCTGTTCCACGACTGCGGTATCGCCGTGCTGATGAAGCGCTTCCCGAGTTACACCGAGACGCTGGAGAGTGCCAGTGCGGCCTATGACCAGAGTTTCACCAGCGTCGAGGAAGCGCACCACGCGACCAACCACGCCGCGGTCGGCTACTTCCTGACGCGCACCTGGGGCCTGCCCAAGGAGATCAGCAAAGCCACGCTGCTGCATCATGACCTGTCGATCTTCGATGGCGATGCCGACCATACCGCCGCGCAGGCGCGCACCCTGGTGTCCTTCGCGACCCTTGCCGAGCATATCGCGCACAGCCAGCGCTACCTCACCGATGACACCAACTGGAGCCGTGGCAAGTCCGCAGTGATGGCCCACCTCGGCATCTCCGAGCAGGACGTCTGCGATCTCAAGGAAAGCTATTGCGACCTATGAGCGTCGCCGTGCTGTGCGAAGTATCTCGCGCGGCGCCCCTTGTTGAGCGCGACTTTTTGGATGAAATGAAAGCCTGCCTTGACCATGCTCTCGTGCTCATAGAACCGATGTGCATCCCCCCTTTTTCATGCCTGAATCGAGATGGATCTGCGAGCAGGTTTGGCTCGCAGCATATCCCCTGAGTCAGGTGATCAGCTTGGCGGCATGGCTCTGGGATCGATGGTGCGGATGAACCGAAAGGCTATGCAGGGAGTCGTTCAGCGGCTCCTTTGGGGATTGGACGACTCCGACGCAAGGGGCGTATTCACAGAATCCGGTGGTACGTGAGGAACACCTGATCCCTTTCGTACCCGAGAGATGTGTAGAGCCGTTGGGCGGAGGTATTGGTCGTGGCGGTTTCGAGTGTCAAGCGTTGGTATCCCTGCTCCTTGGCGTGCTCAATCAGGTACGAAATCAGGACTTTTGCATAGCCCTTGCGCCGCGCTGAAGAATCGACGAACAAATCCGACAGATACAGGAAGGGCTTCATGGACGTTGAGCAATAGGTGGCATAAAGCTGGGAAAATGCCACCACTTGACCATCATCGTCCTGGAGCAGGAACACGAGCGAACGGTTTTCGGAGATGTTGGCCTTGAGAAATGCGGTTGCTCCGGCCAGATCGCTAGGCTGCTCGTAGAACATTCTGTACTTGTTGAACAAATCTGAAGCGGGGAGCAGATGTTCCGGCGTGCACTGGAAGATTTTCATGATGGATTTCAGTTTGCAGCTTGTAGAAGATGGAGGGCCCGTTGTTCTTGGGCTGGACCTGCATCGATATCTTTATGGTGTATGACTAGGTCATTGTCCGTCAACATCCAGGTTTACTGCCCGCCGTCACGACACTGCGTCCTGCTATCTTCATCTTGTTGCGTGAACAATCGATGTTGAGTCTTCGGCATCGAGCATCAGTGCCGCATTGCTCACCATTCCAGCGTCAACTTCTTAATAGCGCCCCAGTGCATTCGATGTTGGCCACACAGTATTGAACTTGATGCACTGAACATCGAACATTCCGTCGTCAACATGGAGTGCGCGCCAGCCGACATCGAATGTGCACCACGCAACATAGACCTCGCTGCCCGCAACATCCTTCGTTCACAGCAAACATCCCCAAGCAGCCATGGCCACTTGGGGACGCGGGGGGACAACATGAACCGAGCGGCGGGCTAGGTGCCCAACGCAGCGGATACCATCAAGCCCTGACCCGCGATTTCGTCGGGTCGTAGTGCGGAAATGCGACGACTTTTGCGTCCAGCCGTTTCCGGTGCCCGTCCAGTTGACCGACCTGCAGTTCGGTGTCGAGGGCGGAATAGGCGACATCCACCCGCGCCAGTGCGATCTGTGTGTCGAGGACCGGTGAGCGGGTGGTGCTGGTGATTTCGCCGACCCTGGCGCGGCCGACGTAGAGGCCGTCGCCGTGGCTGGCGGCTTCGTTGCTGGCGATGGCGAGGCCGATCAGTTTGCGACGGGGGTGGGCCTTGCGTTCTTCGAGGGCGGCCTTGCCGATGAAATCGTCCGGCTTCGACAGTGCGACGGTGAAGCCGATGCCGGCTTCGAAGGGGTCGGTCTGGTCGCAGAATTCGTGGCCGGCGAAGGCGAGGCCGGCTTCGATGCGCAGCATGTCGAGGGCGTCGAAGCCGAGCGGTACGATGCCCAGCGGGGCGCCGGCCTCCATCACGGCGTTCCACAGCGCGGGGCCGTCCTTGGGGGCGCACCACAGCTCAAAACCCAGTTCCCCGGTGTAGCCGGTGCGCGAGACGATCAACGGGATGCCGGTGGGGCCGCCGAGGCGCGCGGAAGCGAAGCGGAACCAGCCGAGTTCGTCCGGCGTCGGTTGCAGCGGGCCGGTCCACAGGATCTTCTTGAGCAGTTCGCGGCTGCGCGGGCCTTGCACGGCGAGGTTGTGCAGCGCGTCGGTGGCTTCGCGGATGTGCACGTTGAAGCCCGCCGCGGCGGCCTGTTCCTTGAGCCACAGGCCGGTGGTGTCTTCACCGCAGACGAAGCGGAATACGTCGCGGCCAAGGCGGAACACCGTGCCGTCGTCCATCATGCCGCCGTGGGCGTGGCAGACGGCGGTGTAGACCACCTGGCCGACGGCCAGCTTGCGCAGGTCGCGGGTCTGCACCTTCTGCAGCAGGGCTTCGGCGTCGGGGCCGGTGACGTCGAACTTGCGCAGCGCCGACAGGTCCATGACCGCCACTTTCTCGCGGCAGGCCCAGTATTCGGCGAGGGTGCCGTGGCCGACGAAGCTGCGCGGCAGCCAGTAGCCCTTGTAGTCGATGAAGTCGCGGGTGAGGATTTCGGTCGCCGGCGCGAAGGCGGTCGGCCGGGTCAGGCGGACGGGGGAGTCGGGTGTCATGCGGTGGGCCATCGCGCGGGGGAAGGAATGGGCAGCGTCGTAGATACGCGCCTCGATGTCGGTGGGCTGCCAGGCGTTGGCGGGGTCGATGTCGTCGGCGCAGGACGATACTGCCACCACCAGGTCCTTCAGCGCCCTGAGCAGCACGTAGTCGCCGGGCCTGGACCAGGGTTCGGCGAAGCCGAGGCTGCCGCAGGGCTGGATGAAGGTGTTGTAGAAGAAGTTGATGGCCGGCCAGCCGGCGCGCGGGCGGATGCCGAAGTCCGTCAGCGCTGCGTTGAAGTTGTCGCTGCAGTTGGCGTGGCCGGGAAAGCCGGCGTCTTCGTAGTACTTGGCGGTGCACGCCAGCGCGAAGGCGTCGTGGCGGCCGACGGTGTCCTGCACGGTTTCGAGCAGCGGCTGCATGCGCGCGTCGAAGTACTTGGCGTGGAGGCCGGGCTGGGGATAGGCGGCGCCGGCCAGGGTGCGCGTCACCGTCGGGTCGAGGCCCCATTCCTCGCCGGCGGCCAGGGCCGCGGCGTCGAAGGCGAGGAGGTCGGAGCACTGGCGCCCGTCCACGTCGATGACCTGAATGTATTGCCCGGCCTTCACCGTGAAGGCGCGGGCGCTGGCGGCGGTGACGCGGATCACCGCCAGCGGTTCGGGAAAGGCCTGGGCGAGGCGCGGTTCGGCCTCGGCGGCGAGCAGGAAGGGGTCGCCTTCCTGCGCCACGTCCGCGGGCGGGACGAGGTCGTTCATGCGCACACCTCCCGCTCGGCCAGGCGCCGGTAGCTGCCGCCGGCGAAGACCAGCGGCTCGCCGTCGCGGCAGCGCAGTTGATGGACTTCGGCGACGAAGATGGTGTGGTCGCCGCCGGGATACTGGGCGAAGGGCTGGCATTCGAATGTGGCCAGCGCCCCTTCGATCAGTGGCGCGCCATGCTCGCCGGCGCCGTAGACAAGATCCACCCACTTGTCGCCGCCACCCCGTGCGAAGCGGTTGGACAGGGACTCCTGCTCGTCGCCGAGCACGTGGATGGCCAGCGGCCCGCCGGCGGCGAAGGCTTCGCAGCAGGCCATGTTCTTGGCCAGGCTGAATAGCACCAGCGGCGGGTCGAGGGATACGGAGTTGAAGGAGCTGACGGTCGCCCCCACTGGCCGGCCCTCATCGTCCCAGGTGGTGACGATGGTGACGCCGGTGGGGAAGAGGCCGAGGACCCGGCGGAACAGGCGCCCGTCGAAGGGTGCCCGGTGGGCGGCGATGGGCTGGCTGGTGGTGGCGTGCATGGCGGCGGGGCTCCTTAGGCTTGCGCCTCGGCGAGGAGCTTGGAGGCGAAGGCAGCCTTCTCTTCCTTGCTCATCTTCTTCAGTTCGTTGTTGAGGACGCGCTGGTTGACCGACTGGTTCCAGTAGTCCAGCACCTCGAAGCCGAGCAGCGCGGCCTTGCCGACGAACTGGCGCAGCACTTCGTTGGTGGGGCCCATCACCCAGCCGGCCTTGCCGTCGCGCAGCAGGCGCTCGATGCCGAGAGCCGGCTTGTAGCCGGTGCCGCCGCAGGCGTGGAGCATCTTGTCCACCACGAAGGTGACGTTCTTGGAGGCGAAGAACTTGACCTGCCACAGCCAGTTGAGCAGCTCGGTGCGCGGCAGGTGGTCGATGGTGGCGTGGGCGGACCAGTCGCAGTTGTTGGTCTGCTCGTCCAGCGCCTTGGCGGCCAGGTACACGTAGCTGCGGCTGGCGTTGGTGTCGATCAGGCACTCGCCGACGTAGTCCTGGATGGTCGGGTAGTCGGCCACGCGCATGCCCACGTCGTTATGCACCTTGCGGGTGGTGTGGTTCTTGGTGATGTCCATCGCGGCGAGGCAGATGCCGTTCCAGCAGGCCGAGGAGCACACCAGGAAGAAGGGGTCGACCACTTCGTCGTTGGACTTGGCGCCGTCGCCGATCGGGCCGACCAGCGCGTCCGGGGCGATCTCGACGCCGTCCACCGCGATCGGGCCGGACTGGTTGCCGCGCATGCCGAGGCCGTCCCAGTTGGCCGGGTCGGCGTGGATCTGGTCCTTGGTGACCAGGAAGCAGGACAGGTTGGAGTAGTCGCCGCCGAAGTCCGGCGAGGTGGTCTGGATGATGTACCAGTCGGCAAAGCCGCCGGAGGTGGTCCAGGACGCCTTCTTGAAGACCTTCCAGCCGTTCTCGGTGCGTTCGGCGCGGGACGACATCGGGTACCAGAAGTGGGAGCCGGTCTCCGGATCGGAGTAGGACAGGGTGCCGATCAGCACGTCTTTATCTACCCGGCGCAGGATGTCCTTCAGGCGCTCGTTGTCGTGGTGGCGCAGCAGCGCGGCGGCGCAGGCGCCCAGGTGCATGGTGTAGCACATGGCGGTGGACGGGCAGCCGTAGCGGGCGATGGTTTCGACCACCATCGCGGCGCACAGGTGGCTTTCACCGCGGCCGCCGAGCTCCTTCGGGATGGTCAGGCTCATCAGGCCCATGGCGGCCAGCGCCTCGAAGTTCTTGCGCGGGTAGATGTACTTCTTGTCGCTCTCGATGGCGTTGGGGCGCAGCGTGGTTTCGCACAGGGCGATCAGGTCGGCCTGCAGGGCCTTCTGCTCGGGGGTGAGCAGCCACTGGGGGCTCCATTCGGAACCGATGCCGGTGGGAGTCATTTGGGTGATGGCGTTCATGGCTGTTTCCTTTTGTGGTTTCGGGGTGTCGTGGAATGCGGATTTGCAGATGCGTTTCAGCGGGGGCTGAGGGTGGTGATGCCGGCCTCCGTGCCGACGGGCAGTTCGCGGCCGTCGTCGTGCTGGGCCAGCCATTCGAGGGCGGCCGGGAGGTAGCGGGTGAGACCCTTGTATTCGACGAGCTGGGGCGGCAGCGTGGACAGCACCCGGTGCAGGCGGGCGCCCCACTTGGGCACGCGGGCCAGGTCTTCGAGGGAGGCCAGGTAGCAGCGGATCGGGAACAGGATTGCGTTGCTGCGCGGCAGGCGCCACAGGGTCTGCAGCTCGACGCGCAGGTGCACCTTCTGGCCGGCGTTGTCGGGGGTGACGCTGGCGCGGTCCGGGCCCCACTCGGGGTAGCTCTCCGGCGAGGTGTCGAGGCGCGGGTTGATGCTCATGGTCCAATTGAGGCGGCGCACCGGCTGGCCGAGGCGCAGCATCAGCAGGTATTTCAAGGCGCGCTCGAAGACGCCGGCCTGGTGGGCCAGCGGTACCGGGCCATGCCATTCCATGAAGCTCATGCCGACGTCGAACTCCAGTGACCAGTCGGCCTGGGAGGTGACCATGCCGGCGTCCATGTAGAGGTTGTCGTCGCGCTGGTCGCAGATCGCGAAGTCGCCCTGGGCCTGGCGGGTGATGTACTCGAAGGGTTCGCAGGGCAGGGTCTCGGCGTTGCCGAAGACGAAGCTCTGCTCGATGCCCAGCGGGCGGTTGATCCAGGTCCACCGGCTGCCGAAGTCGTCGCCTTCCTTGATCAGGGAGAACTGCTCCGGATAGTCGGCCGACAGGCTTTCCATCAGCAGCTCCAGGGTGTCCCACTGGGCCATCATCATGTGCGGCAGCACCTGGCAGCGGCCGGGGTCGCGTTCCAGCGTGATGGCCTTGTCGCGGCACTCGGCGATGTAGTGCTCATCCACGTCGAAGGGGCGCAGGAAAACGTCGCTCGGGCCACTGCGCACGTGCGGCTCGATGTTGACGCTGTACATGTAGCGGTCTTCCGGGAAGGGGAAGGGGAAGCGCAGCACGGCGGCGTCGCTGTTGCGGTAGCTGTAGTCGCCGCGGAAGGTTTCTTCGGGTTTGAAAGCGATGCTCATGTCGATCTCCTCGGGGGCGCTCAGGGGAATTTCACAGGTCCAGAACCAGCCGTCCGCTCCGCGCCCGCGACACGCAGGGCAGGATCAGGCGGCCGGCTTCCCGCTCGGCGGCGGACAGGTAGTGGTCGCGGTGCTCGGCTTCGCCGTCCAGCAGTGGCGTCACGCACACGCCGCAGGCGCCGCCGCGGCACAGGCAGGGGGCTTTGACGCCGATCCGCTCGATGGCTTCGAGCAGGCTCTCGTCCTCGCCGACGCTGACCTCGACGCCGGACTTGGCGAGGAAGGCGTGGAAGGCTTCGCCGCCGGACAGGGCGCTGCCGAAGTGCTCGCAATGGACATGGCTGGCTGGCCAGCCGGCGGCTGCGGCAAGTTCCAGCACTTCGTCATTCATGGCGGCCGGGCCGCACACATAGAGGTGGGTGCCGACCGGTTGGGCGGCGAGCAGGGCAGGGATGTCGAGGCGGCGGCCGTCGGCGTCCCAGTGCACGCTGACGCCGCTCTTGCCGGCCAGCCAGGGGTCGAAGACGTGTTGCTCGTCCTCGCGGCAGCACAGGTGCAGCGCGTAGTCAGCGCCGCCGAAGGCGAAGTCGGCCAGGTAGGACAGGAAGGGCGTGATGCCGATGCCGCCGGCGATCATCAGGTGGCGGCGGGCGGTGCGCACCGGGGCGAACAGGTTGCCGGGCCAGCCGGCTTCCAGCACGTCACCGACCTTGAGCTGCTCGTGGATGAATGCCGAGCCGCCGCGGGAGCTGGGCACGCGCCGCACGATGATCTCGTAGGCGTCGCGGGCGCCGGGGCGGCTGATCAGCGAATAGGCGTTGCGGTGGGTCCGCGTGGCGCCGTTCAGCACGAGCTGGAGGTGGGCGCCGGCCGCCGCCGGGGGCAGCTTGCCGCCGTCCGCCGCCACCAGGCGCAGGTGGCGCAGGCTGGGCGAGATGGCGCTGGCGGCGGCCACCTTGAGCCGGAGGGTTTCGCCGATCATGCGAAGCTCTCCTCGACGGCCGGCACTTCGCCGGGGGCTTCCGCATCCACCATCACGCCCATGAAGGCGCCGAGGCGGCGGGAGAAGTGGTCGCGCACCAGCAGGTGGCGGTGGCAGCCGGCACAGTTGGCGATGCTGGTGGTGACGTTTTCGGTGACGGTGTGGCAGTGGGTGCACCACACCCGGCGGCGCAGGCTGCCGGCGTGGTGCAGGTGGATCTGGTCGGCGCTGAAGCCGATGATTGCCGCGGCCTTGGCCACCGACCACAGGAAGGGCTCGGTGCCCTGCACGTAGAGGCGGTCGCCGATGCCGTAGCCGCGGGTGGCACAGGCGAAGGCATCCACCACGTCGGCCACGTCGGGCAGGCGCCAAACCTTGCCGAGGCCCAGGCCGCCGGCCTGGGTGCCGACCAGCCAGGTGTGCAGCTGTTCTTCCACCGGTGCGAAGGTGCCGGCCAGGGAGTCGAGGCGGCCCGGCAGCACGGTGTCGCCTTCGACGATCAGCAGGTGCTGGCTGCCGGACAGGTCCGGCTCCAGCTGGGTGTAGATGGGGCGGCTCTTGATGTCGGAATGCAGCATGGTCGTTCTCCTCAGATCACCGCACAGGCGTGGGCGATGGCCACCACCGCGGCGCCGCCGGCGAGGGTCAGGTAGGGCAGGATGCCGGCGCGGGTGCCGACGCCTTCTTCGCTACCAAGGTGCATGTCCTCCTGCATCGCGGCGGGGAACTGGCCCTTGTCGGTGACGTAGTGGCGGTACAGGAAGACCGGCACGATCAGCGCGGCGACGAGCAGGCCGGAGGCCAGCGTGCCGGCGCCCCAGATGTCGGCGCCCATGCCCATCAGCCACAGGTTGGCGAAGGCCAGCACGGTGCCGATGGCGATCAGCCACAGCGGTGCCTTGAACGGGCGCGGCCAGCTCGGGCGGTCGAGGCGGTGGATCCAGGCGGCGTTGAGGTTGAGGAAGTTGAAGAGGATGTAGCAGACGTTGGAGATGGCCAGCACGAAGACGTAGTCGGACATCAGCAGCAGGATCAGGTTGAAGCCGAGGTCGGTCCACATCGCCGGGATCGGCGCGCCGTTGGCATTCACGTGGGACAGATACTTGGGCAGCCAGCCGTCGGCGGAAGCCTGGTAGAGGGTGCGCGAGGAGCCGGCCATCGAGGTCATGATGGACAGCACCAGGGCCAGCACCAGCATCGCCATCAGCACGTGCTCGACCAGCGCGCCGCCGCCCAGCATGTGGGCCATGGCGTGGGCGACGCCCATGCCGCTGTAGATGTCCGGCGACAGGATGCCGTCGTAGACCGCCGGGGTGACCACGTTGCCGGCGGCGTCCTTCACCTCCGGCGTGACCAGCTGGCCGAGGCCGATGTTGCCCTGGAAGGCCAGCGGCACGACGGTGAACACGAAGATGCATAGCAGGCCGGAATACAGAATGGCCTTGAAGGTGTCGGTGCGCGGGTCGCGGAATTCGCGGGTGTAGCACACCGCAGTCTCGAAGCCGTAGGTGGACCAGGCCGCCATGAACAGGCCGCCGGCCATCAGGGTCAGGCCGCCCATGTCCCAGGCGCCGTCGATCACCGCACCGCCGGCGTCCTTGGCCAGCGGAAACAGCGGGGTCAGGTTGGCGGCCGGCACATCACCGGAGAGCAGCGGCCACAGGCCGATCAGCATCAGCGGTGCCAGCGCGGCGATGCCGAGCACCATCTGCATGCGCGCCGCCTGCAGGATGCCGCGGTGCTGGATGGCGAAGGCCGCAAGCAGCACCGCCGCGCCGAGCACGAAGGTGGCGTTGATGCGCAGGGACAGGCCGCCCTTGATGAAGCCCAGGTCGAGCAGGGTGATTTGCCAGGTGTTGATGGCCGCGTCCGGCGCGAACAGGATCGACAGGATGTAGCCCGCCGCCAGCCCGGAACCGATGGCCAGCACAGGCGACCAGGCCAGCCAGTTGCACCACACCGACAGCGGCGCCAGCAGCTTGCTGTAGCGCACCCAGGCCACCGCCCCGTACACCGAGGCGCCGCCGGATTTGTGCGGGAACAGGCCAGCGATCTCCGCGTAGGAGAAGGACTGCAGGAAGCCGAAGGCGATGGAAATGATCCACACCGCCCAGGACGGCTTGCCTACCGTGGCGGCAATGGAGCCGATGGAAAACAGCACCAGGGCCGGGACGCCGCTGGCCACCCAGAAGGCCCCGGCCCAGCCGATCTTGCGGTGGAGCGTTGCGCTCGCACCGCCGATGCCGCTCGCTACGGCATCCACTGTCGTCGTGTTCATCTGCGTACTCCTCGATGTCGAAAAAATGCGATGGGACTGCAATGGCCTGCACTGTCCGCCGCCGGGCGGGGGGCGAACAATTCGACTTTGGGAGTAGGTCCGAGGGGGAATTGAGGGAGTAGGCGCGCGGGCGTGAAATGGCTGCCATCCCAACACCGACAGAGGCAAAAGCATGAAAACCGGCATGAAACCCGCGAAGAAGACCGCCCTACGGAATGCTGTCCGGCACCTTGGCTACTGTGCGCTGCCGGCCATCGCCGCCGCCGCGCTGGCCGCGCCGGCCCATGCCGAGGACGCACCGGCGCCCGCTCCGGAACTGACCAGCAACATCGGCGTAGTGTCGGAATACGTGTTCCGCGGCATCCGCCAAACCTGGGGCAACCCGGCGATCCAGGGTGGCGTGGATTACGCCCATGCGTCCGGCCTCTACGTGGGTACGTGGATGTCCAACACCAGCGGCAACCTTTACGCCAACGCCAACATCGAGGTCGACCTGTATGGCGGCTACCGCGGTGCGGTGGGCGATTTCGCCTACGACGTGGGGGTGCTGCAGTTCATCTTCCCGCAGGCCAACTACGACAAGATCACGCCGGCCGGCAGCTATGCCAAGAAGACCTACGACTCCACCGAGTTCTACCTCTCCGGCACCTGGCAGTGGCTCAACCTGAAGTATTCGCGGGCGATGACCAATGTGGGTTACTTCGGGTTCACCGACAACAACGCCGGCCCCGGCGCCTTCCCCAACAAGCCGGGGGCGGGCGTGACCGGCAAGGACACCACCGGCTCCTGGTACATTGAAGCCAACGTGAACTACGAGTTCCTGCCGACATGGACCGCCACGCTGCATGCCGGTCGTCAGACCATTGCAAATTCGAAGGGCTTGGACTATTCCGATTACAAGGTCGGTGTCACCAAGGCCATGCCGGGTAGCTGGACGCTGGGCCTGGCCTATACGACGACGGCCGGTGCCGATTACTGGAAGAACTACCCCAGCGTGGCCGGCAACGGCACCACCAAGGACATGAACGCCGGCACCTGGATCGCGTCGGTCAACCGGGTCTTCTGATCCGGGCTCCGTTTCTCCTCAGGCAAGTTGGCACCTGATTCGGCCCGTTGGTGACAGCGGGCCGTCTTTTTTACCTGAGGCGTCTAGGCGTGCTCGGTGGGCGCCTCGATCGGCAGCGTGACGGTGAAAGTGCTGCCTTTGCCGACTTCGCTGCTCACGTCGATGCGGCCGTGATGGCGGTCGACGATGCCCCATGAAAGGGACAGGCCGAGACCGGTGCCCTTGCCGATCGGCTTGGTGGTGTAGAAGGGCTCGAAAATACGCTGCAGGTCTTCCGGCGGAATGCCCTTGCCGGTGTCGCTGACGCTGATCTGCACCATGTTGTCGCCGCTGCGCCGGGTGGCCAGGGTGATCGTGCCCTGGCCTTCGATGGCCTGGGCGGCGTTGATGATCAGGTTCATGAACACCTGGTTGAGCTGGGACGGCAGACAATAGACCTGCGGCAGTTCGCCGTAGTCCTTGACCACCGAGCAGTGGTACTTGAGCGCATTGGCGGCGATGTTGAGGGTCGATTCGAGGCCGGCGTGCAGGTCGGCCCAGTGCCAGTCGGCGCTGCCGGTGTGGGAATAATCCTTGAGGTCGCTGACGATCTTGCGGATGCGGTCCACGCCGTCGGCGGATTCCTTCAATAGTTGTAGGGCGTCTTCCTTCAGGAAGTCATAGTCGAGCTGGCGGCGCAGCGCCTCGACGGCCGCAACGGCCTCGGGCGTGCTGGTAGCCAGCGCCGCCTCGTAGGCGTCCACGATGGCGAACAAGTCCTGCAGGTAACGCTCCAGGCTGCCCAGGTTGGAGCCGACGAAGCCGATCGGGTTGTTGATCTCGTGGGCGACACCGGCTGCGAGCTGGCCGAGGGAGGCCATCTTCTCGGACTGCAGCAACTGCATCTGGGCGGTTTCGAGGGCCTTGGCACCGCCTTCCACCTTGTGCCGCAGGCGCTGGTTGTTCTTGTCCAGCATGTCGCGGGCGGCCTTGGCTTCCAGCTGAGCACGCACCCGGGCGCGCACGACGATCGCGCGGATCGGCTTGTGGATGTAGTCGCAGGCGCCCAGCTCGAAGCCGCGCTGCTCGCTGTCGTCATCGATCAGTGCGGTGACGAAGATCACCGGAATGGTGGCAGTGCGGGGATCGCGGCGCAGCAGCTGGAGGACTTCGAAGCCGTCCAGGTCCGGCATCATGATGTCGAGCAGGATCAGGTCGGGCGGCGGGTCCTGGACCGCCGCCTGCAGGGCTTCCGTCCCGTTGGCGGCCTTGATGACCGTGTAGAAGGGTTCGAGGACGCGGCCCAGCACCAGGCGGTTCACCGGCTCGTCGTCGACGACGAGCACCACGCTGCGGGTGGTGCGGGGAGGCTGCATGCTGTCCTGGGCATTCATGGAGGCATCCAAGGTGCTGGCGGAATAGGTAGTGCCGTTTTTCGAGGGACATGTGCTGCGGGGTCGGCCCGTCGACATGTCTGTAGGTTTCGTGCACGACAGGATGCCTGATTCCGCGCGGTGCGGGGAGACATCCCGCGTGACCGCGTTTATCCTGAACTCCATGCTTGCAGACCCCACGGAGACAACAATGAATTTCCCTGCTCACCAGCTGACCATGACGGTGCTGATGACGCCGGACATGGCCAACTTTTCCGGCAACGTGCATGGCGGCGCCATCCTCAAGCTGCTCGACCAGGTGGCTTACGCTTGCGCGGCGCGTTATTCGGGCTGCTACGTGGTGACCCTGTCGGTGGACCAGGTGATGTTCCGCCAGCCCATCCACGTCGGCGAACTGGTGACTTTCCTGGCGTCGGTTAACTACACCGGCAACTCGTCGATGGAGATCGGCGTGAAGGTCATCGCCGAGGATATCCGCACCCAGGTCGTGCGCCATGCCAACAGCTGCTTCTTCACGATGGTCGCCGTGGACGAGAACCGCAAGCCGGTCAGCGTGCCGCCGCTGCGTGCCTTCACTCCAGACGAGAAACGCCGCTATCAGGCTGCCCAGGCCCGCAAGGAGCTGCGCAGGGAACTGGAGCAGCGCTACACGGCGCTGCGTGATGGCCTGGTGGAAGGCCTGCGCGGCGAAGGCTGACGCCCATGCTGCCCTTTTCTCCGGCGGAGGTTGCGGAGCTCCTCAAGTGGTTGGCGGACCATGGCATCTGGGACATGCTCACCACGCTGGCGGCGGTGTCGATCGGCGTCTTCATCCGGACCTGGTATCGCCGCCGGGTGCCGGGCTTCTCGGTGCATGTCACCTACTCGGTTGGCACGGGGCATCCCCTCTACCCGAATACCCTCAACTTCGAGGTGCGCAATCTGCGTGACGCCCCGCTGCTGGTGCTGAATCCCAACTTCCGCTTCGGCCGCCGGCTCAAGGCGGGCAATGCGGCCCATGGCAACACCGCAACGGGCGACTACGAGATCAAATTCCGGCCGATCGACGCCAAGGGGGCGGTGAGCGACTGGAAGAGCTACACCACCATCATGCTGCGCCACCGGGATGCTGCGTTTGCGTATGTGCCCTTCGACGACGGGCTCACCGAAGCGGATCTGCAGGGCCTGATCGAGGCAGGAACGCTCGGCAAGCTTACGCTCAACGTGGTACTGATCCGCGACCCGGACCCGCAGGTGGTGGCCATGTCCATTCCCGTGCGGCGGATCACCCGGGCCGCCCACAAGCCGCCCCTCGGCGGCGATGCCCATCCCAAGGCCGCGCCGCTGCCGCCGGTCGAGCCCGGGCGGGCCGACGGGGCGGCGGCGGATTGAAGCCGGGTTCCAGGTCGCGCTTCAGGCGACCTGGAACTGGCCCATGGTCTGTTCCAGCTTGCCGGTCGCAAAGCCGGTGAGTTCGGCGCTGCGCGCCGATTCCCGCGTGGCGTGGCGCATCGCCTCGGCGGCGGAGGAGATGGACTCCACCCGGTCGCCGTAGGCATGGGTCGCCGCGGCGATCTGGTTGATGGTGATGAACAGGCGCTCGACGACCGCCTCGATCTCCCGCTTGTCGGTGCTGGCGGCGGTGGCCAGGCGCAGGCCTTCCTCCATCTCCGACATGCCACTTTCCATCGTGCGCACGGCTTCCTCGGCCTGGCTCTGCACGCCGTCGATCATCTCGCGGATGTCGGCGGTGGCGCCGCGGGTGCGTTCGGCCAGTTTGCGCACCTCGTCGGCCACAACCGCGAAGCCGCGCCCGGTCTCGCCGGCGCGGGCCGCTTCGATCGCTGCGTTGAGGGCCAGCAGGTTGGTCTGATCGGCGATCTCGTTGATCAGCGTGACGATGCGGCCAATCTCCAGCGCGCGTTGTTCGAGCTGGCGGATCGTTGTCGCCGACAGGTTGACCGAGCTGCGGATGCCCTGGCTGCGGGCTTCGACCAGCGCGAATTGTTCGCGCGCCTCTTCGCTGACGCGCTGTACGACTTGTTGCATGGTAGCGGTGTTGGTGGTGGCGGCGTCGATCTCGCTGAGCTGCACACGGATCGCGTTGAGGATGTCGTCGATGGCGCCCTGCATGCTCGTCGACACCTGGTCCGCGTGGCTGTTCTTCTGCAGCATGTTGCGGTTGGTATCGCCGATTTCGCTGGTGGTCTTGGCGACCTGACGGATCATCTGTTCCAGGTTGTCGATGAAACTGTTGGCCCACTGGGCCAGCACGGTGGCCTCGTCGATACGTTCGCTGGCCCGCGGCAGGCGTTGGGACAGATTGCCGCCGCCTTCGGTGGTGGAACGCAGCACGCGGGTCGCTTCGCGCAGCCGCTGGCTGACCGGCATGCAGCCCAATTGGTGGAACAGCGCCGCACCGACCAGTTGCAGCGCCAACCCGGTGCCGAGCACGGCGGCCTGGCCGAGGCCGGCCAGCTCGGCGAGCAGGCCGGCGACACCCCAGCTGCCCAGGGTGATCGCCATGTACAGGCGCAGCAGGCGGAAAGGGATGCTGCGGTAGCGGTAGACCTCTTCCAGGTCGGCCTCGCACATCATCCCCCAGGTGTCCGGCGAGCCGGGCAGGCGGAAGGTGACGCCCTTGCCGATGACCGGCACATGGCGGTAGTCGGAATAACCCGGGTAGGTGACGAAGAGGTTGTCGCCCTTGCGGATCGTTTCGCGCACGCCGGGGTGGAGCTGGCCGGTGGCCGGGTCGTTGAAGATCAGCTCCAGCTCGGTGTGTTCCTGCACGCGCACGGTGCCGAAGGCCGTGCGCACACCATCCTTCAGGTTGTCGCCGCCGGTGAAGGTGGCGTCCTCGAAGCGTGAGCGGGACAGGGCCGTGCCGGGGGCGATCTGCGGATCGAACACCGACCTGACCATGAACAGGTAGTTGTCGCCGGACTCGTGGAAGATGTGGCCGGCCTCGCGCTGGATCAGGTCGCCGATCACGTCGTTGGGCACGCGGCCGCACAGGGCGCCGACGATGCTGCCGTCCACGCTGATCGGCTGGTAGAACATCAGCGTCACCGCGTCGTGGAAGCGGGACGTGGACTGGGGCAGGCTCTGGGTGACGGGGTCGCGGTAGGGGCCGTGCAGGAAGCGTCCAGCCAGCCCGGCGCGCAGCGGCGCGGTGGCGGCCACGCGGGAGCCGGCGCGGCCCTTGGCGGTGGAGCCGATGATCATGCCCTGCTGGTTGACGACGAACAGTTCGGAAAAGTCCTCGGCGCGCTCGCGGCGCTGTTGCAGCAGGCGGGCATCCACGTCCGGCCAGCTGCCGGCCAGTTCGCGGGCCAGCCCTTCCAGGTGGGCCCACTGCTGGTCGGCCCAGGTGCTCAGGATACGGACGCGGGTCTGCGCGAAGGCCTCGAAGGTCTGTTCGATGGCGGGGTAGCGATGCCGGTTGCGGGACGTGGCCCAGCCCATGGCGATCTTGCCGGTCCGGCCGAACCACGGCAGCCAGGCTTTCTCCGCGCCGCTGAGGGACATGTTCTGACTCTTGAGCATTGACTGATTCCTGCTACAAAAACTAAGCAGGATCGTTAGCAAGAGCTGCGCCTGTTTTGCCCTAAAGAGTCGTAGCGGCCTGCACCGCCTTGGTGAATCAGGTGCTTAGGACTTTGCGTTATGCAATATATTTCCCCTGCCGGCGTCACGGAAATTCACACATATGCACCATATGTGTGCGGTTTTTGGCCGACATCCAGTATTTGATACCCACAAAGGGGTATTTGCACCGCAATGGTGCCAGGTGTCGTCGGGGGTTTCCCGGCCGGACAGGTGGTCCGGCAGGCCGGAAAATGTCACGGCCGACGGGCGTCCTGTGGCGTGGGCCGGAAGCCGGCGGTCCGTGGCA
The DNA here is from genome assembly GCF_056724025.1 of Zoogloea sp. JDB1. NCBI lineage: Bacteria > Pseudomonadati > Pseudomonadota > Betaproteobacteria > Rhodocyclales > Zoogloeaceae > Zoogloea > Zoogloea sp. JDB1. The sequence continues at coordinate 742,973 of NZ_CM161496.1, read as the reverse complement.
CCATCCTTCCGTTCATCCATTCCCCGGCCGGAGGTTTCCATGTCAGTCCGTACCCTGTACTGCGCCGTCGTCCTGCCCTTGGTTCTGACTGGCGTGCCTGTGCTCGCCAGTCCCACCATTCAGCCGGGGGGCTGGAAGGTCAAGACGGTGGTCACCGCGCGCGAAACCCCGGCCAGTCCGGTCCGCACCGTATCGGAGATGAATACGCAGCTCTGTCTAACACCCGCCTTTCTGGCCCGCGATCCCTATCTGACGCCTGGCATCGATCAGGACAAGATGGAGAAGCAGGGCGCGCACTGCCGTATTTCGGATGCCACCCGCAGCGAGGCCCAGGCTGGCTGGAAGATGAGTTGCACGATGGCCGACGGCAATTCGGTGGAGATGCAGATCCACAACACCGTGGCGCCGCGTCACCTGCGTTCCGAGGTCCAGCAGCTTGTCCATAAGGGTGGCCAGGACGTGCAGATCCGTATCACGATGGATTCGGTGTATGAAGGGGCGTGCACCAAGGACATGCTGCAGTTGTGAGCCGGTGGTGGTCTCGGTGCGGCAAGCTGCTGAGAACTCGTGGATCATGCGCGGGTCTGTTCGGCGCTGATGAACACCACGGCGGCCCGGCGCCTGGGCGAGCAGCGTGTGGTCTGGCCGCGTCAGTTTCGGGAGGTGTTCGTTGCCGAGTGGGGGTCAGGCTCCATTAACGGTCTCGCCGCTGAGCAGGTCAGCCGCATCCGCGAAGACTGACAGCAGCGCGTCGGCGACCGCGCGCACCCGTGGCGAACGGCGCACGTCCGGATGCATGACCAGCCAGATCGGACGTAGCGTCGGACAGGGGCCGGCGGCCAGCGGCGCCAATGCGGGATCGCCGGCACCCAGGAAATGGGGCAGCGCGGCGATGCCATGGCCGCTGCGGGCGCCCTGCAGCAGCGCGGCGAGGTCGTTGCTGCGCAGGATGAAACGGCGCCCCGCGGCAACCTCGTCCAGCCATTTCTGCTGCGGCACTTGGCTCAGGCTGTCGTCGTAGCCCAGGAACTGCCAGGCATCCGCAGGCCGCGCCGCGTAGCCGGGGGTGGCGTAGAGCCCGTAGCCGAGCTGCCCGAGGGGACGGGCCACCAGACCGCCTGCGCTGGGGCGGGATAATCGCACGGCCAGGTCCGCCTCGCCGCGGGCCAGGTTGGCTTCGCGGCTCTCGCCGACGATGTCCAGCGTGATGCCCGGCCAGGCCTCCCGCCGCGGCAGCAGGCGCGGCACCAGGAAATGGCTGGCGATCACCGGCGGTGCGGAAATGCGCACCGTGCCCTGCAGGGCGCCAACGCCCAGGGCCAGGCGCGAGAAGGCCAGCGCCTCGTCCTCCATGCGCCCGGCCTGTTCGGCCAGGGCTTCCCCTTCCGGCGTTAGCGTCCAGCCCCGCGGCAGGCGGTCGAACAGGCGCAGGCCGAGGGCGTGTTCCAGCGCCTCCACGCGGCGCGCCACCGTGCTGTGCTCGACGGCGAGCCGGCGTGCGGCGCCGGACAGGCTGCCGTGGCGGGCCAGGGCCAGGAAGTGGCGCACGTCGTCCCACTGCAGGACCGCGGCGGCGGCCGGATTGATCGGGCTTTTTTGCACAGAAAGTGTTTGTATATTTGGAATTGTTGATTGATTTTGCGCGCCGTACGCTGTGCCTGCAATCCCATCGGGATGCCCACTTAAACTCCCAGGAGCAGATCATGAGCAGCAGCACCGCATTGTCGGGCGACAGCAGTTCCTTCGCCCCGGCCACCCAAGCCGTCATCCATTGCTATGGCGGCGCAGGGGAAATCGAACTGGAAACCGTCCGCCTGCCCGTGCCAGGGGCCGGCGAGATCCGCGTGCGCCATACGGCCATTGGCGTCAATTTCGTGGATGTCTATCACCGTACCGGTCTGTATCCGTTGCCCGCCCTGCCGGCGGCGCTGGGCGTCGAGGCGGCGGGCGTCATCGAGGCCATCGGCGCTGGGGTGGAAGGGCTCCAGGTGGGCCAGCGCATCGCCTATGCGGGCCCGCCTGCCGGCAGTTACGCTACGGCCCGCAACCTGCCGGCGGCACGTGCCGTGGCTCTGCCGGAGGATGTGGCCGACGACACCATTGCGTCCTTGCTGTTGCGCGGCATCACCGCCCACATGCTCCTGACTCACGTTCGCCCGGTGAAGGCTGGCGACACCCTGCTGGTTCATGCGGCGGCCGGTGGCCTGGGCCTGGTGCTGGTGCAGTGGGCCAAGGCACTTGGTGCGCGGGTCATCGGCACCGTCGGTTCGCCGGCCAAGGCCGAGCTGGCGCGCCTCCATGGCCTGGATCACGCCATCCTGTACCGGGACGCGGATTTCGTCGGCGCGGTGCAGGACCTGACCGGAGGCCAGGGTGTGGACTACGCCATCGACGGCATCGGCGGCGCCACGCTGACCGCGACCTTGGGCGTGGTGCGTCCTTACGGCATGGTGGCCAGCATTGGCCAAGTGGCCGGCGACAGCGGTCCGCTGGATCTGGCCCAGCTCGGTCCTGCCCGCTCCATCGCCCTGTCGCGGCCCGGCGTATTCCGCTTCATGGCCGATCTGGGGCGTTACCGGGAAGGCGCCGCGGCGACGCTGGCCCGTCTGCAGTCCGGCCTGCAGGCCAGCGTCGGTGAAGTGCTGCCCCTGGCCCGCGCCGCCGATGCGCAGCGTCTGCTGGAGTCCGGCCGCAGTCACGGAGCGATCCTGTTGCGGCCCTGATGGTCGATTGGCGGTGGCATGGGCCTCGCGGCGATAATGGCGTCCTCGTCACAAGAGACAAGCATCGTTGTGGGCATGAACACGTTCAACAGGCGTACCGCCATTCGCATTGCCGCCGTCAGCCTGTTGCTGGCGGCGATCGCCAGCCCGATCGCCTGGTTCGTGGCCCGCGAAAACGCGGAGGAAGCCACCGTTTCCCTGGCCATGGAGGAGTCGCGCCGTTTGCTGCGCTATTTCGACGCCGTCACGCTGAATGGTCCCAAGGCGCAGGAGAAGGCCGCCAAGGCGGCACGTACCATCGCCGGTGGGCTGTTCGACATCGCCGAGATCTACGATGAACACGGCAACAAGCTCGCCGAGGCGATGACCGACGCTGGCGCCGCCGTGGAGGAGCGGCTGCCCGGACACGGCCGGCCGACCTACCAGGCGGCCTCCTATGAAAGCCTGAGCTTCGGCGATGCGCTGTGGGTGTTGCGGGTTTTCGTGCCCTTGCAGGAGGCGGAAGCCGGTGGTTTGAGCCGCATCAGCGGCTATTTCGAGGGTGTGCGGGTGGTGTCCGCCTGGCAGCGTGAGCAGATGCGGGCCAATGCGCTGAGTGCGGCCCTGCTGGCCGGGCTGGCATCGCTGCTGTGCGGCGCGGTGATCTATCCGGTGGTGGTGCGCCTGTCGGCGGACAACCAGCGCAAGGCCCGCGAGGTACTCGACTCGCACATCTCGATGATGGACGCCCTCGGCCGCGCCATCGCCAAGCGGGATTCGGATACCGGCGCCCATAACTACCGGGTCGCCTGGATCGCCACCCGCATCGCCGAGCGGCTGGGCCTGCACGGCCAGGCCATGCAGGCCCTGATCGCCGGCAGCTTCCTGCACGACGTCGGCAAGATCGGCATTCCCGACGCGATCCTGCTCAAGCCGGGCAAGCTCGATGAAGACGAGTTCGACACCATGCGTACCCATGTGCAGCAGGGCGAGGAGATCGTCACCGGCATCGGCTGGCTGGAAGGCGCCGCCGCGGTGGTGGCCGGTCACCACGAAAAATGGAATGGTGCCGGCTATCCGCGCGGGCTGGCCGGCGAGGCGATTCCGCTGGCCGCACGGATCTTCGCGGTCGCCGACGTGTTCGACGCGCTGTGTTCCAAACGTCCCTACAAGGCCCCGCTGGGTTTTGAGGCCGCGATGGCGATCCTGGACAAAGACAGCGGCAGCCATTTCGATCCCGCCGTGATGGACGCCTTCCGGCCCATCGCGCGGGAAGTCTTTGACCGCCTGGCCGACTGCGATGAAGACCAGGCCAGGCAGTTGCTGGACGAGCGCGTCCGCCTGCATTTCGGCATTTAAGGAGATTTTCTGATGAGCATCACCGAGCTTTTCGGCATCACCCTGCCAGTTATCCAGGCCCCGCTGGCCGGCGTGCAGGGGAGCGCGCTGGCTATCGCGGTATCCGAGGCGGGCGGCCTCGGCTCGCTGCCCTGCGCGATGTTGAGCCCAGAGGCGCTGGAGAAGGAACTGTCGGCCATCCACGTGGCCACCGACAAGCCCTACAACGTCAATTTCTTCTGCCACCGCCCGCCGCAACCCCGCGCCGAGCGGGAGGCCACGTGGCGCGCCGCGCTGGCGCCGTACTACGCAGAGTTCGGCATCGACCCGGCGGGCATTCCGGCCGGCCCCGGCCGCAATCCGTTCTCTGCCGAGACGGCGGACATCATTGAAGCCTTTCGCCCGCCGGTGGTCAGCTTCCACTTCGGCCTGCCGTCCGCCGAGCTGCTGGCGCGGGTCAAAAAATGGGGTGCCAAGGTGCTGTCGTCCGCCACCACGGTGGAAGAGGCCCTGTGGCTCGAAGCCCACGGCGCCGACGCGATCATCGCCCAGGGCCTGGAGGCGGGCGGCCACCGCGGCCATTTCCTGAACCACGACCTGAGCGTCCAGTCGGGTACCTTTGCACTGCTGCCACGTGTGGTCCATGCGGTGAAGGTGCCGGTGATCGCCACCGGCGGCATCGTCGACGCCCGTGGCGTGAAAGCGGCCCTGGCCCTCGGTGCGGCCGGCGTGCAGGCAGGCACCGCCTACCTGCTGTGCCCCGAAGCCACTACCAGCGCCGTGCACCGTGCTGCCCTCAAGAGCTCGGCCGCCGGCCACACGGCCCTCACCAACCTGTTCACCGGCCGCCCGGCGCGGGGCATCGTCAATCGCGTGATGCGCGAGCTCGGCCCGCTCAGCCCCGCGGCGCCGGAATTCCCGCTGGCCACCTCGGCTATCGCCCCGCTGCGTGCCGCCGCCGAGAGCCGCGGCAGCGGTGACTTCTCGCCGCTGTGGTGCGGCCAGAACGTGCTCGGCTGTCGGGAGGTTGGCGCGGCGGAGGTGACGCGGAGCCTGGTCGAAGGTCTGCGCTGAATCAGGGTTCGTCCGGCCAGCGTGCCTTGATGGCCAGGATGTCCGGCAGTTTGTCGATGAAGCACTGCACCAGAGCCGGCTCGAAGTGCGTGCCCGCGTTCTGGCGCAGGCTGCCGACCGCGTCATTGACGTCCCACGCTTGTTTGTAGGGGCGTGCGCTGGTCAGCGCATCAAAGACATCGGCGATGGCGACGATGCGGCCTTCGAGCGGAATGGCCTCGCCGGCCAGTCCGTTCGGATAGCCGCTGCCATCCCACTTTTCGTGGTGGCTCAGGGCGATGCTGCGGGCCATGCACAGCAGCCCGGACGGATGTTCGCCGATGATCTCGGCGCCGATCTCGCAGTGGCGACGCATGATCTTCCACTCGGCCTCGTCCAGTGGGCCCTGCTTGAGCAGGATGGCGTCCGGAATGCCGATCTTGCCCACATCGTGCATCGGCGCGGCGAGGAATATGTCGTCGGCGGCCTGCTCGCTCAGGCCGGCGCCGAGCGCCAGGATGCGGGCGTAATGGCTCATGCGGATGACGTGCAGGCCGGTCTCGTTGTCGCGGAACTCGGCCGCCCGTCCCAGGCGCTGAATGACCTGCAGGCGGGTGGTGGCGAGTTCCTCGACCCGCACCAGCGACAGGTGGGTGCGCACGCGGGCACGTACCACGGGGGCGCTCAAAGGTTTGGTGATGTAGTCCACCGCGCCGGCTTCGAAGCCCTCCGTCTCGTTCGTCGAGTCGTTCAGGGCGGTGACGAAGATCACCGGGATCGTCGCCGTGCAGGGGTTCTGCTTGAGCTGGCGGCAGGTATCGAGCCCGGTCAGGCCCGGCATCATCACGTCGAGGAGGATCAGCGCGGGTTGTTCTGTGCTGGCCAGCTCGAGCGCACGGGGGCCGTCCTTGGCGAAGAGCAGGCGGTAATCCTGTTGCAGGATATGGCGCAACACCTGCAGGTTGGTGGGCTCATCATCCACCAGGAGCAGCTTGGGACGGTGGTCGCATCCGGACGATGTGGGGGTGTGGAGTAGTTCAGTCATACAGGGCCAGCAATTCCTGCTGGGCGGTCTCGAATTCGAAGTCGTTGATGGCCCGCTCGATTCCTTCGGCGGCAGGGCGGCGTCCATCGGCGTGCAGTATGGAGAGAAGTTCCCGCAACATGTTCTCGTCGAGCTCTCCATGTTCAAGCAGAGCGTGCAGTTGGCTGGCCAGCGCAGTGACGTCGGCCCGGCCGGTGCTTGGTGCCGGTGCTTCAGGGTGACCGGGGCCGCGGCGCGAGAGTTCCGTAACCACCGCGTCGATGGCATCCCGCAAGGTGTGGAAATAGGGAGCGAGGTGTTCGCAATGCGCCGCGCCGGCTTCGCTTTCGATGCGTTCCGCGACGCTGCTGACGACGGACAGGCACAGATTGGCGGCTGCTCCTCGCAGGCGATGGGCGGCGCGTTCGAGCGAGGTATGGTCCGCGTCCATGGCCAGCCTCGACAGTGCTTCAGGTGCGCTGGCGTGGATGTCGACAAAACGGCGCAGCGCCTGCTCCAGCGCATCTGCGCTTCCCCACAGGGCGATCCCGCGCTGCCAGTCGATGGCGTCGCAGCTCGCCGGCGTGTGGGCCGGAGGGTGCCCGGTGACGGTGTGCCCGGTGGTCCGGGAAATTTCGGCCAGCAGTCGCGGTATGTCCAGAGGTTTGGAGGCGAAACCATCCATTCCTGCCTGCCGCGCGGCAATCCGGTCCTGGTTGAGTACGCTGGCGGTGAGGGCGATGATCGGCGTAGGGCTGAGGCCGTGCTGCCGTTCGTGGGCACGAATGCACCGCGTGGCTTCGAGGCCGTCGGTGTGCGGCATCTGGACATCCATCAGCACCACGTCGAAGCGTCCGGCCACGAAGAGCGTCAGTGCTTCCTCACCGTCACTGGCGGTGACCAATTGGTGGCCGGCCCGGCCGAGGGCCAGCGTCAACAGTTCGAGGTTCTGCGGCACGTCGTCGGCAACGAGGATGCGCAGGGGGGGCAGGGCAGGTAGGGCGGAGTCCGGTGCACTGGCAATCGGGCCGCCTCGTTCGAGGGGAAGCTCGACGATGAAGCGGCTGCCGACCCCGACTTCGCTCTCCACGTCCAGCCGCCCATGCATCAGCTCGATGAGCTGGCGGGCGATTGTGGTGCCCAATCCGGTGCCGCCGAAGCGACGGCTGGTGGATGCGTCGGCCTGTGCAAAGGGCTCGAAGATGCGGGCGATCCGGTCGGCCGGTATACCGATGCCTGTATCCGCGACGATCAGACGCACGGCCCCGGCTTCGCCCTCGGCCGACACCTTCACGCTGCCGCGTTCGGTGAACTTGATGGCGTTGCCGAGCAGATTGGTCAGAACCTGCTGAATCCGCAAGGAGTCGCCCCTGAAGTGTTCGCCGAGGGAGGGCGCGTAATCGATGTCCAGCGTGAGCCCCTTGGCCTCTGCGCCGAGACGCAGGGAGGCGGCAACCTGGAACACGACGTCGTGCAGCGAGAAATCCATGTTCTCGATCTCCATCGCGCCACGTTCGAGCTTGGCGGTATCGAGAATGTCGTTGAGCAGCCCCAGCAGGGAGCGGGCCGAGCGGCTCACCGTGTCCAGGTGACGGCGCTGCTGGGTGTCCAGCGGCGTCTCGAGCAACTGCTCGGTAAAGCCGATGATGGCGTTCATCGGCGTGCGGATCTCGTGGCTCATGTTGGCCAGGAAGGCCGTCTTGCTGGTGGCGGCCAGTTCGGCGCGGTCGCGGGAGTCGCGCAAGGCCTGTTCCAGTTCCTTGTACTGGCTGATGTCGGTGATGAAGCCGACGAACAGGGTTTCGCCCGGTACCTCGGTTCGCCCGATGGCGAGCCGGATCGGGAACACGCTGCCGTCCCGGCGCATGGCGGTGACTTCCCGGCCAGTGCCGATGATCCTGGCTATGCCGCTCTCCATATAGTTGCTGAGGTAGCTGTCGTGGCGGGTGCGATGGGGTTCCGGCATCAGCATGTTGATGTTGCGGCCCACCACGTCTTCCGCCTGCCAGTTGAAGATCCGTTCGGCGGCATTGTTGAAGCTGCGCACCAGCCCATGGCGGTCGATGGTCACGATGCCGTCCACCGCGGTGTCCAGAATGGCCTGCAGCCGCGCTTCCTTCGACTCGACCTGGCGGTACAGCTGCTGGTAGCGCAGCAGGCCATTGGCCACCGCCACCAGCAGGGTCAGGCTGAGAGTCGCCAGCGTGACTGCAACCGTCAGGAAGCTTGGGTCGGTATTGACGGGATTGTCTCCGGCCACCGGGACGACGACGACGCGTGCCGCGGCAATGCCGATGTAATGCATGCCGGCTACCGCACAACCCAGCACGATGCCGCTGATCAGCATGCCGGCCCAACTGGGCAGGCGGTGGCGCAGGCGGCGCAGCCGGAAGCGCAGCCACAGTGCACAAACCGCCAGCACGATGGTCGTCACGACGGACAGCGCGAACCACCATGGGTCGTAGCGCAGCTTGCCGGCCATGACCATCGCCGCCATACCGCTGTAATGCATCATGCCAATGCCCGTACCGACCAGTGTGCCCCCGGCGAGTAGTTGCTGCCGGCTGATGTGGTTGTGGGCAAGCAGATGCAGGGCAACCAGCGCCGCCGCCAGGCCGGGCAGCATGGACAGCAGCGTGAGCGGGGGGGAATAACTCACCGGGGGGCAGAACTCGAAAGCCTGCATGCCGATGAAGTGCATCGACCAGATGCCGCCGCCCAGTGCGATGGCACCGGTGCCGACGAGGATCAGGCGTTGTCTGCGGTTATTGGCACGCCGGGCCAGGCCCGCCGCGTAGAGGGCGCTGAGGGAGGCAACCACCGCAATGGCTACGGACAGTGCGATCATCCACGGGCTGAAACTGCTGTACAGCAGCACGCCGGGAGCCGAATCCAGTTTGAAGAAGTCGCTGGGGGAAAACATGCCAGGGTTATGTCTTGTTGGCCCTTGATTACGGCATAAACCGGAAAAAACTGAAATCCCGGACAGGCGTCTTCCTGTTTGCTGCCTGTATATGATGTACGGGAGGGGGCGTGGATTCGCCCCTCGGAAATAGCCGGCCTACACCGCCAGCCGGGAGTGCCCTACGCCACCGCCCTTGTCCACGCGGATCTGCGCGGGGATGCGTTCCTTGAGGCCTTCCACGTGGCTGATGATGCCGATCATCTTGCCGCTGGCGTTGAGGGTATCGAGGGCGTCCAGCGCGATGTCGAGGGTTTCGCCGTCGAGGGTGCCGAAGCCTTCGTCGAGGAACAGGGAGTCGATGGAGGTTTTGTGGCTGACCAGGTCCGACAGGGCCAGGGCCAGGGCCAGGCTGACCAGGAAGCTCTCTCCGCCGGACAGGGTGCGGATATCGCGGGCTGTTTCGCCCTGCCAGCTGTCCACGATGTCCAGCTCCAGTTCGCCGCTGGTCCTGCGACGCAGCAGGTAGCGGCCGTGCAGGCGGGCCAGATGGTGGTTGGCCAGGTGCAGCAGGTGGTCCAGCGTGAGGCCCTGGGCGAACTTGCGGAACTTGTCGCCCTTGGCGGAGCCGATCAGGCCGTCGAGGCGCAGCCACAGCTCGGTTTCGGCGGCCTGGGCGTCGATCTGGGCGAACAGGGCCTGCTGGCTGCGGCGGCGCTGGGCGTCGCTGTCGAGCAGGGCGCGTTCGGCGCCGTGGCGTTCGTCGAGTTCCCGCAGCCGGTTTTCCTGTTCCGCCAGCAGGCGTTCCAGTTCGATCAACGGTAGCGCCGTGCGGGCTTCGGCGAGCAGGCCGGCGTGCTTGCCGCGGGCTGCGCGCAGCAGGGTGTCGGCCTGCTGGCGGGCCTGCTGCAGCTTGTCCTTGTGCTGCTGCAGGCGTTGGTGCTCGTCGGCCGGCAAGAGCGCGGCGAGGAAGGCGTCCCGGTCGGCGAAGGGGCTGGCGGCGAGGGCGGTTTGCCAGTTCCCGCTGGCCGTCATCAGTGTGCTGTGTTGGTCTGCCAGGCTGTGTTCCAGTTGCTGGCGGCGGCCGTGCAGTGCGGCGAGTTCGGCGGCCAGGCTGCTGATCCGTTCGGCGCAGCGGGCCAGCGCGGCGGTGGCATCGTCGCCGGGGGGCGATAGCTCGGCGACGGCCGTGTCGCGCATCTCCTGCAGCTTTTCCCAGCGGGATTCCCATTGGGCGGCGTCGGCATCGGCGGCCTCGCAGCGGGCCTGCTGGCGGCTGAGTTCGGTGGCCAGCAGCTGGCGGCGTTGCTGCACAGCTTGCCACTCCTGCCATTCGGCGTCGCGTTCGCGCAGCCACGGGCCGGGCTCGCTGGGCAGGCTGAACCCGGCATCGGCCAGGCTGGCGCCGAGGCGGTCCTCAAGGGCGGCCAGCTCCTGCCGGCGTACGTCGAGCTGCCTCGTGCTGTCGGCGTGGCGGGTCCGGCTGGTGGCCAGCGCCTGGCGGGCCAGTTCCAGCTGGCTGCCTGCGGCCTGCCAGGCTTGGCTGCGAGTGTGGGCGATTTGGGTGGCCTGCTGGACGAGGCGCTCGCCTTGCTCGGCGCCCTGCAGGGTCTCGGCGAGGTGGTTCAGGGCCTGAGTTGCGGTGGCGCGGGCAGCTTGCAGGCGTTCTGGATGCTGCCAGTCGTTGGTGGCCAGCGCATCGCCGAGCGCGGCGTGGCGCTCGGACCACTCGGCGGCCAGGCGGGCCAGCTCGCCGCCGAGGCGGGTGTGCTCGGCCTGCGCAGCGTCGCGGCGGGTTTGCAGCGCGGTCAGCTCGTTGCGGGCTTTCTGGCCCTGCTCGATGAGCGCCTCCAGCTCGGCCTGCCGGGCTTTCAGCGCGGCCTCGGTGGTGGAGACATCGAGGGCCTGGTAGGCGGCGACGGCCGGGTGCTCGGTGGCGCCGCACAGGGGGCAGGCCTCGCCCGGCTGCAGGTGCTGGCGGTGGGCTTCCAGGCTCTGGATGCGCCGTTCCTGGTCGAGCATCTTTTGCTTGTCGGCGACCTGTTCCTTGAGGACGGCGTGCTTTTCCCGCAGCGCGACGAGGGCCTTGTCGCGGGCTTCAATGACGGCCTGCTCGCGCTGCAGCTGACCGGTCAGCTCGGCGTGGCGGGCGGTCTGTTCGCGGCGCCGGCCGGCCAGCTCGTCGAGCTGCTGCCACAGGGCGACGGCGCCCTGGGCGTGCTGCCAGCGCTGGCGCAGCTCGCCGAGGCTGCTGCCGGCCAGGCGCTGGATCTGGGCCGCCTGGGCGGTGTTGAGTTCCGCTTCGGCCTGCGTCCGGGCCTGCCCGGCCGTAGCCAGAGCTTGGGTCTGTTGGGCGAGCCGGGTTTCGTGCTGGAGGATTTCCGCGGCCAGTGCGTCGACGCTGCGTTGCCCATCGCTCAAGGCCTGCTGCAGCGTCTGGCGTTGCTCGAACTGCTGGCGCCAGGCGCCGAGTTGCTCGCCCAGTTGGCCGCGGCGCGCATGGCTGGCGCAGAAGGTGTCGAGGCTGAGTTGCTCGTCCTGCAGTTGTTGCCAGTGCCGGCGCGTGGCGGCGGCGATGTGACGGGCCAGCTGGTCGGCGGCGGCGTGCTGGCGGTCCTGCTCGCCTTCCAGCATGAGACGCTCGGTGGCGAGTTGCTGTAGCTGCGCTTCGCCGTGGCGGACGGCGGCTTCGGCCTGCTGCCATTGCTCATGCACCGGCTTGAGGGCTTCGGCGGGTTCGCCGGCGGCGAGTCGGCCGAGCAGTGGGGCGGCCTCGGCGATGGTCTGGTCGACAGCCAGCAGACGGGTGGCGGCCACGCCGGCCTCCCGTTCGGCGTCGTCCACGCCGCTTCGCCACTGGCGCAGGGCCAGCGTGGCGTCCCGTTCGCGGCGGGTGTCGGTTTGGACGTTGGCGAGGGCGGCGAGGGCCTGTTCCTTCTCCGCGCGGGTTTCAGCGTTCAGAAGTTCTACGCCTTCGGCCCGGGCCTTCAGGTGGTCGAGCTGCTGGCGGGCTTCCTGGGTCTGGCGGTAGACGCGCTCCGAGATCAGGCCGTAGATGTCGCTGCCGGTCAGCTCTTCAAGCAACTCGGCGCGCTCGTTGGCGCTGGCGTTGAGGAAGGCCGCGAAGCCGCCCTGGGCGAGCAGCATCGACTTGGTGAAGCGCGCGAAGTCGAGGCCGGTGATGGCCTCGATGCGCTTCAGCTTGTCGTTGATCTGGCTGCTGAGGATCCTGCCTTCGCCGCTGGCGGCATCCACCTCGGCCAGTTCCACCTTGGGCGCCTGCAGCGCGCCGTCGGGCTTGTTGCGGGCCCGGCGCTGACTCCAGAAGGCCCGGTACACCGTGCCCTTTACCTCGAACTCCACCTCCGCCAGGCAGTCGGCGGTGTGGCGGGTCATGATGTCGTTGGCCGATGCGGAGATGCTCTTGAGGCGCGGCGTCTCGTGGTAGAGGGCCAGGCAGATGGCGTCGAGCAGCGTGGACTTGCCGGCGCCGGTGGGGCCGGTGATCGCGAACAGGCCGTTGTCGGAGAAGGGCGGCCGCGTGAAGTCGATGCTCCACTCGTCCTTGAGTGAGTTCAGGTTCTTGAGGCGCAGGCGCAGGATCTTCATGCCGGGTTCTCCTCGAGGCCGGCAAGCACGCTGCGGAAGCGCTCGGTGAGGGCGTTGCGCAGTTCGTCGGACAGCTCTTCCAGGGCCAGGCGGCGCGCGAAGACGTCGTCCGGCGTCAGCTCGTCCAGGGTCTCGCGGGCCTCGGAGACCAGGCTGGCAGCGGTGCCGCGGGCACGGCGGATGCGCAGCACTTCCACCGGCAGGCCGTCGGTCAGGCTTTCGATGCGGGCCGGCAGGTCGGCCAGGTAGTCGTCGGTGCGCACCACCACTTCCAGCCAAACCGGGTTTTCAGGATTGCCGTCGAGTGCGGCGGCGGCGACGGCGGCCTGCAGTTCGTCGAGGTTGCCGGTCAGGCTGGCAAGGGCCTGGAAGCGCGGCACCGGCAGCGGCGTGACGACCTGCAGGCCGGCGGCGTCCAGGTCCACCAGCAGCATTTCCTTGTGCTGGCCAGCCTCGTCGAAGGACAGCGGGATCGGCGAGCCGCTGTAGCGGATGTGATCCAGTCCGCCGACCCGCTGGGGTCGGTGGATGTGGCCGAGGGCAATGTAGTCGGCCGGCGGAAAGGCGCTGGTCGGAAAGGCCTCCAGCGCGCCGACGTAGATCTCGCGCACCGACTCGCTGGCGCTGGCACCGACGGTGGTCAGGTGGCCGGTGGCGATCAGTGGCAGGCTGCGACCCAGCTCGGTGGCGAGTGCGCTGCGGCGGGCCTCGGCGGCGGCGAAGACCTCGTGGTAGTGGGCCTGGATCGCCGCTTGCAGTGAGGCTTGCTTGTCCTCCGCGCTGTCCCCGGCCTGGCTGCGGATCACGTCGCGGGGGCGGATGAAGGGGATCGCGCAGACCACGCAGCCTGGCGTGCCGTCCCGCCGGGGCAGCACGCGGACCTGCTCGTCTGCCACGTCGGCGGCTGGCACTACCGTGGCGCCGAGGCGGGCCAACAGGTCGCGGCTCTCGCCGAGGGTCGCCACCGAATCGTGGTTGCCGCCGAGCAGCAGCAGCGCCACGCCGGCTTCGTGCAAGCCCACCACCAGCTGCGAATACAGCTCCCGCGCATAGCTCGGCGGCGTGCCGGTGTCGAAGATGTCGCCGGCGATCAGCACCGCATCCACTTTTTGTTCCTCTACCTGTTCGAGCAGCCAGGCGATCAGCGCCTGGTGCTCGGCCTGGCGGGTCTTGCCGATGAAATGCTGGCCGAGGTGCCAGTCGGAGCTGTGGAGGATGCGCATGGAACCGGGGCGGAAGGCGACAGGGGCGCTAATTTACTCCACTGCGACCCCCGCTGAGGACCTCGCGACTATCCCGGAGGGACTCGCGCCCCCCGCTGAAGTCCTCCGTCCTGTATCGGAAGCCCTCGATCGGGCATCGGGGATAGGGCGGGTCTATCTCCGTGCTGCTCGGGTCCGTATCCCGGACAGGCGGCCCCTATCCCGGAGCTGCTCGCGAGGAGCTCCGGGATAGGGTGGGTGTGTCGGCCTGATAGGAGCGACAGTCCCGGAGGTGCTCGCGAGGGATTCGCGGATAGGGCAGGACACTCGCCGGGCTCCTCGCGACGAGTTTGCGGAGGGTTGGTTGGGAGTGTCAGTGGGAGCCCGGATCACGGTTGCCGGGCCAGGAAGTTCACCGCCATCGAGGCCATCGCCCGCGTACCGACCACCAGCGCCTTTTCATCGACGAAGAACTGTGGGTTGTGGTTGGGGGCTGCCTTGGCGGGGTCTTGTCCTTCCGGCGTGATGCCGAGGAACACGAACAGGGCTGGGGCCTGCTTGGCGTAGAACGAGAAGTCCTCTGCCGCCCCCGGCAGTGCGGCCGTACCGACCTTCCCGTCTGTGGCGCGTTTCAGCACCGGGGCCATCTGCCGCGCCAGGTTCTCGTCGTTCACGGTTTCGTCGTACATCGGGACGATGCTCACGTCGGCGTGGGCGCCGCTGCTCTCGGCGATCTTCTCGGCGCTCAGTCTGATGTCTTCGCCGATCTGCTTGCGCACCTGCCGGTCGTAGGTGCGGATGGTGCCGCTCATCTCCACGCTCTCGGGAACGATGTTGGGGCCAGTCCCGCCGTGGATCGACCCGATCGTCACCACGGCCGGCGACACCGTGAGGTTGGCCTTTCGGCTGACGACGGTCTGCAGGCCGCTGATCATCAGTGCCGAGGTTGCCACCGGATCGACGGTGAACCAGGGCATGCCGCCGTGACCTTGCTTGCCCTTGACGGTGATGTTGAGCGTGTCGCTGCTGGCCGTGGTCGAACCCACGCGCCAGGTGATTTCGCCGGAGCGCCCCGGCATCACGTGGAGGCCGAACACGGCGGCGGGCTTGAGCCGTTTGAACAGGCCCTCTTCCAGCATCATGCGCGCCCCCCAAGTCTTGCCCGGGCCCGGCATGAACAGGCTCGGCCCCTCTTCGGCGGGCTGGAAGATGAACATGACCGTGCCCGGCAGCTGCGCTTTCATGCCGGCGAGAACGGATGCGGTCGCCATCAGCATCGCGGTGTGGGCATCATGGCCGCAGGCATGCATCACGGAGACCTCGGTGCCCTGATAGTTGCCCTTGGCAATGGAAGCGAACGGCAGGCCGGTCGGCTCCTTGACGGGAAGTGCATCCATGTCGGCCCGCAAGGCGACGACAGGACCGGGCTGCGCCCCGTGCAGTATGCCCACCACCCCGTGCCGGGCGACACCGGTCTGCACCTCGATGCCGAGGCTGCGCAGATGGTCGGCCACCAGCTTGGCGGTGCGGACCTCCTGGTCGCCGAGTTCCGGGTGTTGGTGGATGTCACGGCGCCAGGCGATGAGCTGGGTCTCGACCGCCGCCGCCCGTGTACGGACCTCGGTCTCCAGCGCGGTGCTGTCCGCTGCGCCGACGCTGGCCGCTCCGGCGCCCAGCGACAGCATCGAACTCAAGAGCAGTGATGTGCGGTATTTCGAGTTCATTCTTGTTCTCCAGCGGATTGCGGTGGGATCCTTCCCTTTATAGATCAGTACGGAAGTGGCCCACTGACCACGCTAAGCGCTGCATGTCAGCAGTTTCCGATTGGCTCTGGCCCGTGCTCGTGCGCCCTTATGTTTGCAGGTGCAGGCTTGGCACGGCTCCCTCATCCAGCGGAAACTCCCGTCCATGAAGTCTCCCTTCCGCTTTCTTGCCGCGTTGTTGGTGACGGTCTCGTTCGTGCTGACTGCCTGGGCCACCGAGCCGCCGCGGCAGGTACGCATCGGCGTGCTGGCCTGGCAGGGCGCGGAGGAGGCGCAGGTGCGCTGGTCGGCGCTGATGGACCAACTGGAGGACAAGCTGCCCGGCCGTGACCTGGTGCTGCGCCATTTCGACCTGGACGGCATGGCGGCGGCGCTGCAGGCCGGGGAGCTGGATTTCGTCGTCACCAACCCGGGCCATTATGT
Organism: Zoogloea sp. JDB1; assembly: GCF_056724025.1. Taxonomy (NCBI): domain Bacteria; kingdom Pseudomonadati; phylum Pseudomonadota; class Betaproteobacteria; order Rhodocyclales; family Zoogloeaceae; genus Zoogloea; species Zoogloea sp. JDB1. The sequence continues at coordinate 726,957 of NZ_CM161496.1, read as the reverse complement.
GTTTCTGGAAGCGGGGAGCGGGGTCAGCCGGATCGCCACGCTGATCGCCGATGCATCCACCGATCCGGCCCACGTGGTGGGCTCTGCGGTGGTGGTGCTGGACGAGCGCCGGGACATCCGGGCGCTGGCCGACCTGAAGGGACGAACCTTGGCGGCGGTGTCGCAGGATGCCTTCGGCGGCTACCAGGTGGCCTGGGCCGAGCTGCGCCGTATCGGGCTGAACCCGGAGCAGGGCCAGCCGCAACCGGTGTTTACCGATTTTCCGATGTCGAGGGTGGTGGAGGCAGTGCTCAATGGCGATGCCGACGCCGGCGTGCTGCGCGCCTGCCTGCTGGAGCGCCTGGAGCAGGACGGCACCCTGCGGCCCGGGCAGCTGCGGGTGCTTTCACCGCGGGCCGACGTGCGGCGCTGCCGGGTGTCGGCGCCGCTCTATCCGGGCTGGGCCTTCGCCGCCGCGCCGGGTACGTCGCCGGCCCTGTCGCGGGACGTGCTGGTGGCGCTGCTGTCCCTGTCGCCGGACGCAGCCGGCCAGTCCTGGAGCGTGCCGGCGGACTACCATCCGGTGCATGAGTTGCTGCAGGACTTGCAGATCGGCCCCTATGCCTTCCTGCGCGAAACCGCCTGGCCGTCCCTGTGGGAGCGTTACTGGCCGTGGGTGAGCGGCCTGCTGCTGATGCTCTTGGCGTGGGGCGCCTACACGCTGCACGTGGAGCACCTGGTGCAGCGGCGCACGCGGGAGCTGACCGCGGCGATGGACGAACGGCAACGCCTGGAAGCGCAGGTGCGTGAGGGCCAGCAGCAGATGGATCACCTGTCGCGCCTGTCCATCCTCGGCGAGCTGTCCGGCACGCTGGCCCACGAACTCAACCAGCCGCTGGCGGCCATCGGCAACTACGCGCGCAGCCTGCTGCGCCGGCAGGACAGCGGCACGCTTGCGCCGGCCGCGTTGCGCCAGGCGGCGGAGGAGATCGCCAGCGAATCGGAACGGGCGGCCGGCATCCTCGGCGGTATCCGCGCCTTTGCGCGCAAGCGCGACCGGGTGCGGGAAGCCCACGACCCAGCCAGTCTGGTTCGTGAGGCCAGCCGGCTGTTTGCCGGCATGCTGCCCGGCGTGCCGGCGGTGAGGCTCCGCCAGGATGCGGGGGCGGCCGGGCCGAAGGTGTGGGTGGACCCGCTGCAGGTCCAGCAAGTGCTGCTCAATCTCTTCAAGAATGCCTGGGATGCGCAACAGGCTGCCGGCCGCGACGCGCCCATCGAGGTGAGCCTGGGGCGGGACGGCGAGCGCTGTGCCGTTGAGGTGCGCGACCACGGCCCGGGTCTGCCACCCGACGAGCGCGAGCGCCTGTTCGAAGCCTTCTTCACGACCAAGTCCGATGGGTTGGGCCTGGGTTTGTCCATCTGCAAGACCATCGTCGAGGCCCACGGCGGCGACATCACGGTCACTGCGGCCGAACCCGGCCCCGGCCTGGTTTTCCGTTTCACATTGCCGCTGGCCGACGAAGCGCCAGCCAATTCCCGAGAGAACTCATGACTGCCTCCCCCGACATGCCCGTGATCCACGTGGTGGACGACGAAGCGCCGTTCCGCCGCTCGCTGCTGTTCCTGCTCGAATCGGTGGGCTGGCAGGCGGTGGGGCACGAGTCCGCCGAGGCCTTCCTCGCCGCCGCGCCGGTCTTTCCGCCGGGCGGCGGCTGCATCGTGCTCGACATCCGCATGCCGCGGGTCAGCGGCCTGGAGCTGCAGCGTCGTCTGCAGGCGGCAGGCTCGTCCTTTCCGGTGATCTTCATGACCGGCCACGGCGACGTGGAGCTGGCGGTGCAGGCCATGAAGGACGGCGCCCTCGACTTCCTGCAGAAGCCCTTCAAGGACCAGCTCTTTCTCGACGCGGTGGAGCGGGCCGTGCAGGTGAGCCTGGAACGCCACGCCAGCCAGCGCCGCCAGGGCGAGGCCCAGGACATCCTGGGCCGTCTGTCGGCGCGGGAGCGGGAAGTGGCCCGCCTGCTCGCCCTTGGCCTGGCCAACAAGGAAGTGGCGCGCCTGCTCGGCATCAGCGACAACACCGTGCATGTGCACCGCCAGCACGTGATGGAAAAGACCGCCACCGGTAGTGCCGCCGACCTGGCACGCTTGATCCTGCGGGCCGATCCCCGAGGCCTCGACTAGACGGTTTCGGTTATTGCGTTAACCCGATGTCCGGATAGTGGCATCCGGGGCCTCTCCCTAGACTTGTACCCAAAACAAGCAGTAGGGAGAACGTCATGTTGAGCAGTGCCATGGGCCGGCGGATCCGCCGGTCGTCCAGCGGCCTCGTCCTGATGGGCGCGGCCATTTTTGTGTCCACCAGCGGGCTTGCCCAGGCGGCCGCCGCGGATACCCAGACCATCGAGCGCGGCCGCTACCTGGCCCAGGCCGGCGATTGCGTGGCCTGCCATACGGCGGACAAGGGTGCGCCGATGGCCGGCGGCCGGGCGTTGGAAACGCCCTTCGGCAAGCTCTACTCCACCAACATCACGCCGGACCGGGACACCGGCCTCGGCAAATACAGCTTCGAGCAGTTCGACCGGGCCATGCGCAGGGGCGTGGCGGCGGACGGCCACAACCTTTACCCGGCCATGCCCTACCCGTCCTACGCCAAAATCACGGCGGACGACATGCAGGCCCTTTACGCCTACCTGATGCAGGGTCTGGCCCCGGTCAAGCAGGCCAACAAGCCCTCCGACATGAGCTGGCCCTTCAACATGCGCTGGGGCCTGTCCCTGTGGAACTGGGCCTTCCTCGACAGCACGCCCTTCAAGGCCGATCCGCAGAAGGATGCGGTGTGGAACCGCGGCGCCTACCTGGTCCAGGGCCTCGGGCACTGCGGCGCCTGCCACACGCCGCGGGGCATCGCCTTCCAGGAAAAGGCGATGGGCGACGCCGGCACGAAGGGGCGCCACTTCCTCGCCGGGGAGACCGTGGAGCACTGGCGGGCGCTCAGCCTGCGCGGGCTGTGGACGGTGGACGACACGGCGCTGTTCCTGAAGACCGGGCAGAACCGCTTCGCCGCCGCGTCCGGCAACATGGCCGACGTCATCCTGCACAGCACCCAGCACCTGAAGGACGAGGACCTGCGGGCCATCGCCGCCTATCTCAAGGCCCTGCCGCCGGGCGAGGGCGAGCTGCCGGCGCCCGCCACGCCGCGCAAGGTGGTGGCCGGCTCGGCACCGGACAAGCTATACAGCAGCCGCGGCGGCCTGGGTTATGTGCAGTTCTGCGTCGATTGCCACCGCCCGGACGGCAGCGGCGTGCCCAAGGTCTTCCCGCCGCTGGCCGGCAATCCGGCGATCGCCGCCAAGGACCCGGCCAGCCTGATGCACATCGTGCTGACCGGTGGCCACACGGTGCCGACGGCAGCCCACCCGCGGGTCTTCGCGATGCCCGGTTTCGCGCGCCTGAAGGATGCGGAGCTGGCCGAGATCCTCAACTTCGTGCGTGACAGCTGGGGCCATGGAGGCACGCCGGTGAGCGCGGCGCAGGTGAACAAGATGCGTGCCGCGCTGGACCCGAAGACCGACATGAGCGCCTTCGAGACTCCGCGCCTGGCCGACATGCTGGCTGGCACCAACGCCCAGCAGCTGGTGCGCGGCATGCGCCTGCACCTGGAAACCCGCGATCTGTTGCCGCAGCACGTCGGCAACGCCCTCAACTGTACGAGCTGCCACCTCAACGCCGGTACGGTGGCCGACGGCTCGCCCTTCGTCGGCGTGTCCGCCTTCTTCCCGAGCTATGCGCCGCGGGCCGGCAAGGTGATCACGCTGGAGGACCGAATCAACGGCTGCTTCAAGCGCTCCATGAACGGCAAGCCGCTGCCGCCGGACTCCGCCGACATGAAGGCGATGGTGGCTTACTTCGACTGGATGAAGCGCGAGACCAAGCCTGGCGACAAGGTGGCGGGGCGCGGCGTCGGCAAGATCGACCCGAAGATCCAGCCCAATCCGGAAAACGGCAAGAAGGTCTACGCCGAGCAATGCGCGGTCTGCCACGGTCAGGACGGCGAGGGCCTCAAGCAGGCGGACGGCCGCTACGTCTATCCGCCGCTGTGGGGTGACGCGTCCTTCAATATCGGCGCCGGCATGGCCCGCACCTACACCGCCGCGGCCTTCGTCAAACGCAACATGCCGATCGGCTTCCACGGCAAGTTCCCCCTCGGCCAGGGCGGCCTGTCCGACCAGGATGCGGTCGACGTGGCGGAGTACTTCAGCCACCAGCCCCGCCCCGACTTCCCCGACAAGGTGAAGGACTGGCCGAAGGACAAGAAGCCGGCCGACGCCCGCTACTGAACCTGCCCCTTCCGGGGCAACCGGGCCGCTCCCGCGCGGGGCGGCCTTTTTTTCCGCCCTTTCGGAGCGGTCCGACAACGAGAGATCACCCGAGTCCTGGAGTCATCCCATGTCCTTATCCCCCACGAGATCCCTTGCTTTCTGCATGTCCGCATCCCTGTTGGCCCTGCCGCTGCAGGCCGGTGCGGCCGATGGCGAGGCCATCATCCAGCAGGGCGGCGCCAACCCGGCAGCCATGCCCTGCATGAGCTGCCATGGCGCCGACGGCAAGGGCATGGCCGCCGGCGGCTTTCCGCGCCTGGCTGGCCTGCCCGAGGCCTACATTGCCAAGCAGCTGGCCGACTTCAAGGCCGGTCGCCGCGAAAATCCGCTGATGCAACCCATCGCCCAGGCCCTCGGCGATGCCGAGGTGGCCGCGGTGGCCAAGGCCTATGCGGCCAAGCCCAAGGTCAACGTCAAGCCCGGGCCGATGGAGCGGCCCAAGGAAGGCAGCGGGGCCTGGCTGGCCCTGCGCGGTGCCTGGGACCGCAATATCCCGGAATGCACCTTGTGCCACGGCCCGTCCGGCGTCGGTGTCGGTGACGCCTTCCCGCCGCTGGCCGGCCAGTCGGCGGAATACATCGAGGCCCAGCTGCGTGCCTGGCGTGGCACTCCGGCCCAATCCGCCGGCAGGAAGACCAAGGCGGTGGCGGCACTCGCGCCCACCCGCAGCAACGATCCCAACGGCCTGATGCGGCACATCGCGGCGGACCTCAGCGAAGCCGAGATCAAGGCTGTCGCGGCCTACTTCGCCGGTCTGGGCGAATCCACGGAGCCCTTCGATGAGAGCCAGCACCGTTTGCGCTGAGTCGTCGTTATCCGTGCCCCGCCCTGTGACCGATCAAGGAACCGCCATTATGAAGATCACCCTCCGCTGGCTGAGTGCCGCGCTCCTGCCCCTGCTGGTCGCCCACGCGATGGCAGCTGATCCTGCCCACAACCCCCGCCTGGACGACCAGACCCAGCTTCCCAAGGCGCCCGTCCGTCCTGCAGGCCAGACCTATTTCCAACCGCCGGCCGAGGCCGACATTCCGCACAACGCCTTCGGCGATCTGGTGCGCCGCGGGCAGGACCTGTTCATGAACACCAAGGCCCTCGCGCCCCAGTACGTGGGCAACGACATGAACTGCGTCAATTGCCACATCGACCGGGGCCGCAAGGCCAACTCGGGGCCAATGTGGGCGGCGTACCCGATGTATCCGGCCTACCGCAAGAAAAACAACAAGGTGAACAGCTTCGTCGAGCGCATGCAGGGCTGCTTCCAGTTCAGTATGAACGGCAAGCCACCGGCGGCGGACAGCGAGGTGATGACCGCGCTGACTGCCTACGCCTACTGGATGTCCACCGGCGTCCATCTCGGCAAGGCACAGCCGGGCCGTGGCTTCGACGAGCCGCCACCGCCGAAGGGTGGTTACGACATCGCCCGCGGCAAGTCGGTGTATGACAAGCAGTGCGCGCTGTGCCACGGCGACGATGGCGCTGGCAAGAAGGTCGGCGCCACCTCGGTCTTCCCGCCCCTGTGGGGCAAGGATTCCTATAACTGGGGGGCGGGCATGCACCGCATCAACACCGCCGCCGGCTTCATCCAGCACAACATGCCGCTGGGTCGTGGTCGGACCCTGAGCGACCAGGAGGCCTGGGACGTGGCCGCCTACGTCAATTCCCACGAACGCCCGCAGGACCCGCGCCTGGTGAATGGCGACATCGACGAGACCCGCAAGCGCTACCACGCGGACGATGGCGTCAATCTCTACGGCGTGGTGGTGGACGGCCGCAAGCTGGGGCAGGGCGTGCAGTGAGGCCCTGGGTGCCGCGGCAGCGGCATCAGTCCAGCGTGACGGTCAGGCCGGGATCAAACTCCGGGTTCTCGGCGCTGCCGTCGCGTACATAGCCGCGCGGGTTGGCCAGTACCCGGGTGGAACCGAGCCGGTAGTCGAAGCTGTCGTGGGTGTGTCCGTGGATCCACAAGGCGGCGTCGCTGCTGGCGACCAGGTTTTCCAGGTCGGACACGAAGCAGGCGTTGAGCGGGGAGCCGGCGAAACGTGGGGCGATGCTGCGCGGTGACGGCGCGAAGTGGGTGACCACCACGGTATGACCGTCATAGGGGGCGGCGAGGCGGCTGGCCAGCCAGTCCGCGTGGCGCTCGAACAGCGCGGCACAGTGCTGCGGGGTCAGGCAGTCCGCCCGTTCTTCGGCGATGGCGATGCGGCTGAAGTCGCGGCTGAAGCGGGCGGCTTCCTGCATGGCCCTCTCGCGGGCGGCGCCGTCGCCGGCGATGCGGAAATCGCTCCACAGCGTGGCGCCGAGGATGCGTACGTCGCCGATGCGCTTTTCGCTGCAGTCGAGCACGGTCACCTTGCTGTCGCGGCTGAGGTCCTGCAGCAACCGGTTGGTGGCCGGGATGCTGGAACCGTAGTACTCGTGGTTGCCCGCCACGTAGACCACCGGACGTTTGAGCGCGATAGCCCACTGCAGGGCTGCCTGCGGGCGCTGGATGTCGCCGGCGAGGATCAGCAGGTCCGCGCCGGTGTCGGGCAAGTCGCAGGGCGCCAGCCCCAGGTGCAGGTCGGAGACGATCTGGAGTTTCATCGCTACGGTCTCAAGGAATAAGTGGGTGGCGGGGGACGTGTCTGCCGGCCTTCATTGCCAAGCATAGCGGCCGGCGTGCAGGGTGTGTGCGGGTCGTGCGGCGCCGTGTTGGCGGAAACCCCGGTTGTCGGCCTGTGGCAGGCGGGCAACAATCGGCCATCGTCTCTTTCCGTCCGCCCCATGCTCGCCATCGCCGCCCTCGCCATCAAGAAGACCGTGACCCTGTTTGCGCTGGTGGGGCCGGTGTCGATGATTCCGATCTTCCTGTCCGCCACCGACGGGCTGGATCTGCCGGCCCGGTTGCGCTTTGCGCGGACGATCGGGGTGAGCGTGACGGTGGCGCTGCTGGTGGCGGCCTTCCTGGGCCTGCCGCTGCTGAGTTTTCTCGGCGTGTCCCTGGGGGCTATGCAGGTCGGCGGCGGGATCATCGTGCTGCTCTTGGCGATTGCGATGGTGCTCGGCAAGGAAACGAGCTTCAAGGGTTCTCCGGCCAACGGCGGTCCGCCGGAGCGTCGCGAGGCGTCCATCGTGCCGCTGGCTGTGCCCTTGCTGGCCGGTCCGGCGGCCTTCAGCTACGTGATGGGCAACAGCGTGTGGGACAGCCGGCTGGACCTGATCCATGTGGTGCTGCCTATCATCCTGGTCGGGTTGTCGTGCTGGCTCAGTTTCCGCATTGCCTGCCGCGCCGGGCGGGAGGTTCGCCAGGCCACGCTGAACGTGGTGGAGCGGGTCAGTGGCTTCATCCTGTCGGCGATGGCCATCGAGATGATGGCCACGGGTCTTCGCCAGTTGTTTCCGCTGCTCGGAGGGGCATAGCCGGCGCGTCGGGGGTTTTACTCGTCGGCAAAGCGGATCTGGTTGCGGCCGGCGGCCTTGGCGGCGTACATCGCGGCGTCGGCGCGTCGGAGCATGGCTTCGCCGTCCATCTCGCAGGGCGGGAAGAGGGTGACGCCGACGCTGGCCGAGCAGTGATGTTCCACCTGCTCGGTGGATGCGCCGCCGGTGTTCATTGTCAGCACATAGGGTTGCGCCAGCGCATCGCGGATGCGTTCTGCGACGTCGCTGGCATGTTGCAGCGTGGCGTCCCGCTGACTGTCCGGCTGGCCGTCGTCGATCTGTGCCAGCAGGACCGCAAATTCGTCGCCGCCGAGCCGGGCCACGGTGTCCTCGTCACGCAGGCAGGCGGACAAGCGGTATGCGACCTCCTGCAGCAGCAGATCGCCGGCCTTGTGACCGTGGCGGTCGTTGAGCGGTTTGAAGTTGTCCAGGTCGAGGTAGATGATTGCCCCGTGGCGGCCGCTGCGCTGGCTGCGGGCCAGGGTCTGGGCCAGGCGGTCGAAGAAAAGGCGGCGGTTGGGGAGGCCGGTGAGGGCGTCGTAGTAGGCCAGCTGGTGGATCTGCTCCTCGTAGCGCTTGCGTTCCGTCAGGTCACGTATCGTCGCCAGCAGGGCCGGCCGACCGTCCAGTTCCAGCGCGCTGAGGGTGACTTCGACCGGTATTTCGAGCTGGTTGTCGTGGCGCTGCACGGTCCATTCCAGCTGGTGATGGCCGTTGCGGCGGGCGGCCTCCATGTGGCGTGCGGCCAGTTTGGACGATGCGCCGCCACAAGGCTGAAACCGCGGAGCCAGCATGCCGCCGGTCAAGCTGCGGAAGGCTTCACGACTGGGTACGCCGAGCAGGTCCAGGGTGCTCTGATTGCAGTCGATCAGGTGTGCCTCGTCGAAGACCACCAATGCCTCATGGCTGGCCTCGAAGAGTACCCGGAAGCGGGCTTCGGAGCGCTTCAGTTCTTCCTCGGCCGCTTTGAGTTCGGTGATATCGGTGGCAAAGCCGAGCAGCGCGTCGCCATGGCCGTGGAGCAGGAGCTTCTTGACCCACCAGTGGCGCAGTTGGCCCTGTCCGTCGGTGACTTGCTCTTCAACGGCGATTGGCACGCCGGTGGCGAAGACCTTGTCGTCGATATCGCGGATACGGCGGGCGTCTTCGGCCCGCATCAGTGCGTAGTCGTCCTGCCCGACGACGGTTTCGGCAGGGAGCAGGAATAGATCGGCAAAGGCCCGGTTCACGTAGCGATAGCGCCGATCTGGTCCTTTCATGAAGACAAAGCCGTCTACGTTGTCGAGCACCGTCATGAGTAGCTGCTGGTTTTCCCTCAGCTGTTGCTCGGTACGGGCGTGTTCGGTGACGTCGATCAGCACGCCGGACAGGCCGGAGATATGGCCGTCGGTGTCGAAGACCGGCGCTTTGACGGCCAGGTAGCAGCGTTGTTCGTGATTGTCCTTGCTCAGGCGCAGCTCCCGGCGGGAGATGCGACAGCCGGTTTCGAGAACCTGCCGGTCATCGCTCTGCAGCCGCCCGGATGTGTCCGCATCGAAGAAGTCGGCCGAGCTCCGCCCGATGATGGCGTCCAGCGATGTGCCCAGCGTTTCGCAGAAGCGCTGGTTGGCGTAGGTGTAGATCCCGTGCCGGTCCTTCGTGAAGATCAGCGCGCCCAGCCCGTCGAGCACACCGCGCAACGCGTGCAACTGGCTACCGAGGGGGCGCTTGGCCTCGTCGCAATCCTGCATGTCTGAGCGGCCTCCGGATTATCGCCTCTCATTTGTGCGGCATTTTCGGTGTTTTTGGTGTTTCAAATCATTCTAGTTCAAGGAAAGGGGAAGGGTGACAAGGGGGGGATCGGGTGCTATTACTATGTCATCACCTCCGATTCGGGGACGAGCCATGCGCACTTTCCAGACATCGACTGAAATCAGGGCCCCGGCGGAGCATGTCTGGGAGATTCAGACCGACGTGGCACGTTGGCCGGAATGGACGGGGTCGGTGTCCAGCGTGGAAGCGCTGACACCCCTGCCGCTGGCGGTCGGATCGAGCGTGCGCCTGTCCCAGCCGGGCTTTCCGGCGGCCATATGGACGGTCACCGCGCTGGAGCCCGGCGTGCATTTCGTGTGGGAGTCCCGCAGCCCGGGCATGAAGGCCGTCGCGCAGCACATGGTGACGCCCACCGCGTCCGGCTGTGTCGTCGATTTGTGCGTGGTGTACGAGGGCCTGCTGGGCGGCGTGATCGGTTTCCTGATGCGCCACGTGACCAAGCGCTTCCTCGCCATGGAGGCGAGCGGGCTGAAGTGGCAGGCGGAAAACCTGCCGGAAGAGGAGCTGGCCTTCAACGCCAGCTGAGGCTGGCTCGGGGCGGCAATGGCGCGCGTTGCTGCCTATTTTTTAGGCAGTCGATAAAAATCCTGCCGTGTCAGGGGTTTGTGTCTGGCCCCCACATCTTATCCACAGGCTTGGTCACGCCGGGCGGGGATAATCCACCGCCACGGTGGATCAGTGGATCAGCCGGCGGCGACGGCCTTGATCGTCTCGCGCTTCCATTCGCAGCTGCGGCTCACCGACACACGGCGGGCCTTGGGCACCGCCAGCGGCTTGGCGATGCGGATCTCGGCGCGGCGCACCGGAAAACGCGCGCCGATGGCATCGAGCATGGCCTGGCTGAGGTTTTCCAGCAGGTTGAAGTGGCGGCTGGCGAGGAGTTCTTCCAGGCATTCGACGACCCGGTCGTAGTCCACCGTGTGGCGGATGTCGTCGCTGCGGGCGGCCAGCGTGCCGTCGATGGCCAGGGTGAGGTCGATCTCGAGTGGCTGGCGGGCGGCGAGTTCGTGGGCGTAGATGCCGATGGAAGCGTCGAGGGCAAGGCCTTCGAGGCGGATCAGGCAATCATCGGTGGACATGGGCAAGCTCCGGCGGCGGTGGTTGGGTGCGGCGCCGGACATCCATCCGGCGCGTCGAGGGCGGCATTGTCAGCCATTCTTGAGGGTTGGTGCTTCCCATTCCTGAAAATCGTCGGCCTGGCGCATGCGCAGGGCGCGTTCGGCGGAGCGCAGGGTGTTCTCGATGAGCATGGTGACGGTCATCGGGCCGACGCCGCCGGGCACCGGGGTGATCCAGCTGGCCTTCTCCTTGACGCCGTCGAAATCCACGTCGCCGACGATCTTGCCGGCATGAGGCCCGTCCGTGAGGCGGTTGATGCCCACGTCGATGACGATGGCGCCCTGCTTGACCATCTGCGGGACGATCAGGCCCGGTTTGCCGGCAGCGACGATGAGGATGTCGGCGAGGATGGTGTGCTGGGCGAGGTCGCGGGTCTTCGCGTGGCAGATCGTCACGGTGGCCTCGCGCTGCAGGAGCATCAGGGCCATCGGTTTGCCGACGATGTTGCTGGCGCCGACGACGACGACGTTCTTGCCGGCCACGTCGGTGCCGGTGGTGTCGAGCAAGAGCTGTACGCCGTAGGGCGTGCAGGGCGGGAAGATGGTGTTGCCGACGACGAGTCCGCCGACGTTGTAGAGGTGGAAGCCGTCCACGTCCTTGTGCACCGAGATCGCTTCGAGCACGCTGCGCGGCTCGATGTGGGGCGGCAGCGGCAACTGGATCAGAATGCCATGCACGGCCGGATCGGCGTTGAGGCGGGCGATGGTGGCGAGCACCTCGGCCTGGGGCGTGTCGGCCGGCAGGGCGATGTGGAAGGAGCGCACGCCGCACTCCTCGCAGGCCTTGATCTTGTTGCCGACGTAGACGCGGGAGGCCGGGTTGTCGCCGACGAGGATGACGGCCAGACCGGGCTGCACGCCCTGGTCGGCGAGGTGATCGACGCGTTCCCGGAAGCCCTCGCGCAGCTGCTTCGAGAGGGCCTTGCCGTCGATGATCTGGGCGGTCACGGATTCAGTCTCCTGGAAAAAAGCGGGGCGATCCGTGGTCGGATCGCCCCGGCGAAACGCCTTGCGGGGCGAGAGGGAGAAACTCTTGCTGCTCAGAAACCCTTGCCGGGGATCCAGTTGGTGCCGGCCAGCGGGATGCCGGCCATGGCGGCGGCTTCGATGGTCAGGGCTGCCAGGTCTTCCGGCTCCAGGTGATGCACGTTCTGCTTGCCGCAGGCCCGGGCGATGGTGGTCAGCTCCATGTTCAGGGTCTTGAGGTAGTTCTTGAGGTGCTTGGCGCCGACCGCCGGGGTCAGGCGTTGCTCCAGGATGGCGTCCTGGGTGGTCACGCCGACCGGGCACTTGCCGGTGTGGCAGTGGTGGCAGAAGCCGGGGGCGGTGCCCAGCGCGTTGTAGTCGGCGATGGCGTCGTGGTGGGCGCCGTTCTGGAAGTAGGTTTCGCCGTTGCAGCCGAGGGCCACCAGCACGCCCTGGCCGATGGCTACCGCGTCGGCGCCCATCGCCAGCGCCTTGGCCACGTCGGCACCGGTGCGGATGCCGCCGGAGACGATCAGCTGGACCTTGCCCTTCATGTCCAGGTCTTCCAGCGCATTGACGGCCTGGCGCACGGCGGCCAGGGTCGGGATGCCGATGTGTTCGATGAAGCAGGTCTGGGTGGCGGCGGTGCCACCCTGCATGCCGTCCACCACCACCACGTCGGCGCCGGCATGCACGGCCAGCTTGACGTCGTTGAAGGTGCGGGTGGCGCCGACCTTCACGTAGATCGGCTTTTCCCAGTCGGTGATCTCGCGCAGCTCCTGGATCTTGATGGCCAGATCGTCCGGGCCGGTCCAGTCCGGGTGGCGGCAGGCGGAGCGCTGGTCGACGCCTTCTGGCAGGGTGCGCATCTTGGCGACGCGCGGGTTCACCTTCTGGCCCAGCAGCATGCCGCCGCCGCCCGGCTTGGCGCCCTGGCCGATGACAACCTCGATGGCGTCGGCCTTGCGCACGTCGTCCGGGTTGAAGCCGTAGCGGGACGGCAGGCACTGGTACACCAGGATCTTGGAGGAGCGGCGCTCTTCCGGCGTCATGCCGCCGTCGCCGGTGGTGGTGGAGGTGCCCATCTCGGTGGCGGCCAGGCCCAGCGCTTCCTTCACATTGGCGGACAGGGCGCCGAAGCTCATGCCGGCGATGGTGATCGGGATGTCGAGTTCGATCGGCTTCTTGGCGAAGCGGGTGCCCAGCACGGTCTTGGTCAGGCACTTCTCGCGGTAGCCCTCGAGCGGGTAGCGGGACATGGACGCGCCGAGGAAGACCAGGTCGTCGAAATTGGGCAACTTGCGCTTGGCGCCCATGCCGCGGATTTCATACAGGCCGTGGGCGGCGGCGTTGCGGATGTAGTCGAGGGTCTTGCGGTCGTAGCCGTAGGATTCCTCGCGGGAGAGGTTCTTGAATTGCACGGGTTTGGTTTCCATTTGGGAACTCCTCAATATTCGTCGGCTAAGTCCGTCGGCGTCGTCCTGATGGGGGGCGGAGGCGGGTTCGGCGCTCCGCCCCGGACGGGGCGCGGGATCAATATTCCTGGTTGGCGTCGGCGTTCCAGTGGTAGAGGGAACGCTTGGAGGCGATGCGTCTGAAGGCCTTCGGGTCGTGGTCGAGGCCGGCCTGGTCGAGCATGCTGGCGACGGTGGCGAGGTCCTCGTCGCTCATCGGTTCGTACTGGGCGTCGGCGCCGAGGGACTTGACGTTGCCCTTCACGTAGAGCACTGCTTCGTACAGGGAGTCGCCGAGGGCGTCGCCGGCATCGCCGCAGATCACCATGCGGCCGGCCTGGGCCATGAAGGCCGAGAAGCTGCCCACCGAGCCGCCGACGACGATGTTGCCGCCCTTCAGGGAGATGCCGCAGCGCAGGCCGGCATCGCCGTCGATGACCAGCAGGCCGCCGTGGGCGGAGGCGCCGGCGCCGTTGGAGGCGAAGCCCTTCACGTGCACCTTGCCGCTCATCATGTTCTCGGCGACGCCGGTGCCGGCGCTGCCGGTGATCGTCACGCTGGCACTCTTGTTCATGCCGCCGGCGTAGTAGCCGGCGTGGCCGACGATCTCGACTTCCACCGGGCAGTCGAGGCCGACCGCGATGTTGTGGGCGCCGTCCGGGTTGAGGACCGTGACATGGCGGGCCTTGCCGTCCTTGGCGTCGTTGTGCAGGAAGGTGTTGAGCTCGCGCAGGGGCTGGGTGGCGAGGTCAAAGGTCAGGCGTTCCATACGTACATCTCCTCGGGCGCGGGTTCGAAAACGGTGGCGTGCTTGATGCCGGGCAGGTGGGCCAGCGAGCGGAACTCGGAGGCGATGGCCACGTAGTCGTCGGTTTCGGCAACGACGGCCGGCTTGCAGGCGAAGGGGTCGCGGATCAGGGCCAGCTTGTCCGGCGTGCCCATCAGGAAGGTGAAGAAGCCGTCGAGCTCTTCGAAGCCCTTCTGCAGCGCGGTTTCCAGGTCGTCGCCTTCACGCAGGCGCCATTCCAGGAAGCGGCAGGCGGCCTCGGTGTCGTTGTCGGTCTCGAAGTGGATGCCGCGCGGCTCCAGCATGCGGCGGATGCCGTTGGGGTTGGACAGGGAGCCGTTATGGACCAGGCAGAAGTCCTCGCCGGCGGTGAAGGGGTGGGCACGGTCCGGCGTCACGGCGGATTCGGTGGCCATCCGGGTGTGGCCCACCAGGTGGGAGCCGGTCAGCTTGCTGAAGTCGTAGCGGGCTGCCACCTCGGCCGGGGTACCGATGTCCTTGTAGAGGTCGATGCTGCGCCCGGTGGACAGGATGTGCAGCTTGGGGTGGTGCTCGGCGATCCAGCGCTTGACGATGGCCGGGGCCACGTCGAAGGTCAGCACCGCATGATTGCCCTTGATTTCGATGCCGACCGGCACGCCCAGGTGAGCCTTGAGTTCATGGCTGAGGCCGAGCCAGTTGAAGTCGGCGCCGTCCTCGGTGAGGCCGGAATACACGCTGATCTTGCGCTGGCTTTCGGCGAGGGGGTTGCCGAACACCGCCAGACCGGCGGAGTCGGGGCCGCGCTCGGTCATGCCGATCAGCATCGGCACCATCAGTTCGCCGAGCTTTTCCCGCAGGGCTGGCGTCTTGACCAGCAATCCGACGATTCCACACATAGTTGTTTCTCCTTCGTTCAGTTCTTAGAAAAATTCCAGGTAGTTCTTGATTTCCCAGTCCGACACGTGGCGCATGTACTCGACCCACTCCATGTGCTTGAGGCGCAGGAACTCGGGGGCGACCGGGCCGAGGGCCTTGCACAGCACGGTGTCCTTTTCGAGGGCGAGCAGGGCTTCGTGGAGGTTCTGGGGCAGGATCTCGATGCCGGCGGCCTTCAGTTCCTCGGGGCTCAGGGCGTAGAGGTTCTGGTTCTGCGGCAGGCCCGGATCGAGGTCGCGCTCGATGCCGTCGAGGCCGGCGGCGATCACCGCGGCGGTGGCCAGGTAGGGGTTGCAGGCACCGTCCGGCAGGCGCAGTTCGAGGCGGCCGTGGGGGATGCGCACCATTGACGAGCGGTTGTTGTCGCCGTAGCTGATGTAGGCCGGGGCCCAGGTGGCGCCGGTGAGGGAGCGGCCGACGACGAGGCGCTTGTAGCTGTTGACCGTCGGCGCGCAGATGGCGGCCAGGGCCGGGGCGTGGGCCAGGATGCCGGCGAGGAACTGGTAGGCCAGCTTGGACAGGCCGAGGCCGTGTTTGTCGGTCTTGTCGGCAAACAGGTTGGTCTTGCCGTCGCCGAGGGACATGTGGATGTGCATGCCGTTGCCCGGCCGGTTGGCGAAGGGCTTGGGCATGAAGGAGCAGATCATGCCCAGGTCGTTTGCGATCTCCGAGGCGGCCATCTTGAACAGCAGGTAATGGTCGGCGGAGGTCAGGCAGTCGGCGTAGGTGTAGTTGATCTCGAACTGGCCGTTGGCGTCCTCGTGGTCGATCTGATAGACGTCCACATCCACCGCGCGCAGGCTGTCGGTGAGGGTTTCGAGGAACTGGCGGTTGCGCGACAGGCCCTTGTAGTCGTAGCAGGGCTTGGGCAGGGTGTCGGTCGGGTCGGTCGGGATGATGTGGCCGGCCTCATCCTTTTTCAGCAGGGAGAACTCGGGCTCCAGGCCGGTGAAGAAGGTGTAGCCCTTGGCGTCCAGGCGCTTGATCTGCTCCTTCAGCACCACGCGGGTGTCGAGCGGCCAGGGCTCGCCCTTCACGTGGCCGTCGCAGGCGATGCGGGCATAGCCGGGCTGCCAGGGCACTAGGCTGAGGGTGTCCAGATCTCCGACGGCCATGAAGTCCGGGCCGTTGGGTTCGATGCCGAGGCCCCACACCGCGAAGCCTGCGAAGCCGGCGCCGGTGGTGAGGATGTCCTCGAAATGGGCGGCCGGGACCGACTTGGTCTTGGCCGTGCCATGGATGTCTACAAACTGGGCAAGGACATACTTGACGTCGTTGTCGGCGAGAAACTTCTTTGCTTCTGTGGGCGTCATTGCCGTTCTCCTGATAGGGGTGGGGGGGCGGGGGGTCAGTTGAAGCTGTGGGGGGCTACGGCGCCGCCGCCCAGTTCGACGGCGATGTCGAGCAGGGTCTCCCACAGGTAGTGTCCGTAGCTGCCGTCGCTCCAGATGCGCACCGCCGGCTGGCCGTTGCGCAGTTCCGGGATCACCGTCACGCCGACGCCGACCATCGAGGTGAGCACCACCGGGCGGGCCGCCAGGTCGAGGGGACGGAAATTGACGTTGCAGGTCTGGCGCAGAAGCTCGTCGAGCCTGGCGCCGCCCAGCAGCAGCGCGACGTCCTGGCGCAGCACCGGATAGACGCCGGCGCTGCGCGGCGTGCTGGCGAGGCGGGCGATCAGCGTCGCCGGGCCTTCCACCAGGAACTCAGTGAAGCCGAGGCGGGCGATCAGGCCGCTGCCGTCCACCGGCAGCCAGCTGTTGGGCTGCGGCGGGATGGTCAGGCCGAGGCTTTCGAGCCAGGCGGCGGCGCCGGGGCCCTTGCAGCCGTGGCGCGGCGTGAGGGACTGGTCGGCGATGCCGAGGTTGGCGACGGCGGCCTTCTGGGCGGCGGGGTCGGGCAGGGTGGCGATGTCGGCCACCGGGCTCACGGCGAGGGCGTTGGTGGGCATCACGCGGCCTCC
Organism: Zoogloea sp. JDB1; assembly: GCF_056724025.1. Taxonomy (NCBI): domain Bacteria; kingdom Pseudomonadati; phylum Pseudomonadota; class Betaproteobacteria; order Rhodocyclales; family Zoogloeaceae; genus Zoogloea; species Zoogloea sp. JDB1. The sequence goes on along the minus strand of NZ_CM161496.1, from coordinate 710,155 downwards.
TTCTGCTTGAGGTTGTCCGGGTCGTAGAACGGGGTGGCGCTGACCTGGGCCTCGACCACCGAGCCGCCGGTGAGGCGGATGCTCACGGTGTGGCCGGGCTTGGCTAGGTCGGGGCGCACGAAGGCGAGGCCGATGTGGCGCTTGAGGGTCGGGCTCCAGGCGATGCTGGTGACGCGGCCGGCGATGTCGCCGCCCTCGATGAGCAGGTTGCACTCCAGCGGCACCGGGCCTTCGTGGCCGGCCGGGAAGCTGATACCCACCAGTTGCTGTTTGCGCGGCTTGTGGGATACGGCGGTGAGGCTGCGCTGGCCGACGAAGAAGGGCTTGTTCATCTTCAGCGCCCACTCCATGCCGACTTCCAGCGGGGTGGTGAGGCCGTCGGTGTCCTGGCTGATGATGATGTGGCCCTTCTCAAGGCGCAGCAGGCGCTGGGCTTCCACGCCGAAGGGGCGGATGCCGTGGCTGGCGCCGGCCTTCATCAGGGCGTCCCACAGGGCGCCGCCGTGGCTGGCCGGCACGTGGATTTCGTAGCCCCATTCGCCGACGAAGCCGACGCGCATCAGGCGCGCCGGGATGCCCGCTACTTCGCCCTCGCGCACCGCTAGGTAGGGGAACGCGGCGGCGGACAGGTCGAGGCCGGTCAGGCTGCGCAGCACCTCGCGGGACTTTGGCCCGGCCAGGTTCACCGCGGCGAAGGCGCCGGTGTGATTGACGATGCCGCAGTCCAGCCGCCACATGGTGTTGAGGCGGGACAGCTCGCGGTAGATCGTCGCCGCGCCGGAGGTGGTGGTGGTGAAGTAGAAGTGGTCGTCCGCCAGGCGGGCCACCACGCCGTCGTCGATGACCACGCCGGACTCGTCGCACATCACCGCGTAGCGGGTCATGCCGACCTTGAGGTTGGCGTAGTTGGACGTATACACGCGCTCCAGGAATTCGGCGGCCTGCGGGCCGATGACTTCCAGCTTGCCGAGGGTGCCGACGTCGATGAGGCCGACGCCATTGCGCACCGCCAGGGCTTCGCCGCGGATGCAGTCGAGGCGGCTCTTGCCGGCGACTTGGTAATACTCCGGGCGCTGCCACACGCCGGCCGGCATCCACTTGGCGCCGAGGGCGTCGTGGCGGCTGTGCAGCGGGGTACGACGCTCCGGGTGGAAGCCGCGGCCAGCCAGGATGGACATCGGGACCGGATGGAAGAAGGGGCGCGCGGTGGTGGTGCCGACCTGCTGGGGTTCCTTGCCGGTCAGGCGGGCCAGGATGCGCAGCCCGTTCATGTTGGAGTGCTTGCCCTGGCTGGGGCCCATGCCGTTGGTGGAGAAGCGCTTCAGCAGCTCGATGTTGTCGAAGCCTTCCTGCACCGCATTGCAGAAGTCCTTGTATTGCAGGTCTTCGTCGAAATCGACGAAGTTCTTGCCGGCCGGATGGTCGATGATCGGCCACGGGTGGCTGGGGCTCTCGGCTTCCGGCGGCAGGGCGGCGCCGCTGGCGTTGCCGAAGCCGGCCGCGGCGGCGGCGTGGCTGCCGGCGCGGGTGCCGTCGGCGAGCTTGCGTTCGAGCTCGAAGACTCCATTGACGCGGCCGCAGGCGAACACACCGTCGGGCAGGACGTCGGGGACGAACTGTTCCACCGCCCGGTCGAAGCGCATGCGGGTGGTGGCCTGGTACAGCAGGTTGGCGGCGGGGGCCCAGCCGGTGCTCATCAGGATGCCGTCGCAGGGGATGTCGCGGGTCTGCGCGGCGGGGGTGCCGTCGGCGCGCAGCGCGGCGACGCGGGCGCCGGCGCACAGGCCAGTGCTGCCCGGCACGCCTTCGACGATGCAGTGGCCGCTCAGCACCTCGACGCCGGACTGGCGCAGCAGGTGGGCCAGGGGCTCGGCCTTGCCGGGGGTGGCGCGCAGGTCCACCACCGCGGCGATGGCGGTGCCGAGGGCCAGCAGATCCAGCGCGGCGCGGTAGCCGTCGGCGTTGGCGGTGAGCAGCACCGCCTTGTCCATCGGCTTGACGCCGTAGCGGTAGGCCAGGCGCTGGGCGGCGGAGGCCAGCATGATGCCGGGCAGGTCGTTGTTGTGGAAAACGGCGGGCTGCTCGAAGGCGCCGCTGGCAACGACCACGCTGCCGGCGCGCATCTTGAGCATGCGCTCCGCGCTGACCAGCGGAATCCAGTGGTCCTTGTAGTAGCCGGCGGCGTAGGTGCCGGTGAGCACGCGGATGCGCGGCTCGGCGGCGACCTTGGCGAGGAGGTCGGCATGCTGCTGACGGCGGCCGTTGTCGTTGCCGAGCTGGTAGCCGGCGCTGCCGCCGGCCTGGGCGTTCTCGTCCACTACCGTCACGTCGGCGCCCTGGGCGGCGGCGGCCAGCGCGGCGGACAGGCCGGACGGGCCGGCGCCGATGACCAGCACGTCGCAGAAGTCGTAGGCCTTGGGCGTGCGCTTGTGGGGGCTCTTCAGGTCCACTTTGCCGAGGCCGGTCATGGCGCGGAACATGCGCTCCCACATCGGGAACAGGCGCTTGCTGTGGAAAGCCTTGTAATAGAAGCCGACCGGCAGGACGGCGGACAGCTTGCCGAGGAAGCGGCCCTTGTCGTCGGCCAGGCTGCCGAAGGTGTTGACGGCGGTCAGGTCCATGCCGGCCGCGAGGGGCGTGACATCGGCGCGCACGTTGGGCTTGTCGCCCCACTGGTGCAGCGCATTGACGTCATGGTTGGCCAGGGACAGCACGCCGCGCGGACGGTGGTACTTGAAGCTGCGGCCGAGCACGCGCACACCGGCGCCCCACAGGGCGGAGCTGATGGTGTCGCCGGCGTAGCCCTTGTAGGTCTGGCCTTCGAACTTGAATTCGACGGGGCGGGAGCGGTCGATCCACTCGCCGCGGGTGGCGGGCAAACGCATCATTGATCTCCCTCGTAGAAATAGGTCTTGAGCACGACGTCCTTCTCGGTGTCCCGCTCGGCGATGAACCAGGTGTTGCTGGGGGTGTGGCACCACCATTCCTTCTTCAGGCCGGGGGCGCCGTTGCGGTTGAAGACGTAGTCGGCCCAGGCGTCGTCGCTGGCGGTGGCCGGGTTGGGCATTGGGCGCAGTTCGCCCCAGTAGAAGAATTCCGATACCGGGCGCGGGCCGTTGAGGGGGCAGGTCATGATCTTCATGGCGGTTTTCCTTTTTCTCCGGGGCCTGGTCAGTGGCCGACCGAGGCCGCGCCCTTTTCGCCGGTGAGGGCGTAGTTGCGGAAGCGGTCGAGGGAGAAGCCGGTGATCAGCGGGTGGGCGGTGTCGGTGGCAATGGTGTGGGCCATGGTCTTGCCGCACACCGGCGTGGCCTTGAAGCCCCAGGTGCCCCAGCCGGAGTCCAGGTAGAAGCCGTCCACCGGGGTCTTGCCCATCACCGGCGCGAAGTCGGGGGTCATGTCGGCCATGCCGGCCCACTGGCGCATCACCTTCACGTTGGAGAGGAAGGGGAACATCTCCAGCATGTGGCTGGTGAGGCCTTCGACGAAGTCCAGCGTGGAGCGGGTGCCGTGCAGCTCGTAGGGGTCGAGGGAGGCGCCCATCACCAGCTCGCCGCGGGCCGACTGGCTGATGTAGACGTGCAGGCTGCCGGACACCAGGATCGGGTCGAGCCAGGGCTTGACCGGCTCGCTGACCATCGCCTGCAGCGGGTGGATGTAGATCGGCGACTTGACGTCCACCATCTTGAGGATGCGCGGCGTGGAGCCGGCCACCGCGCACAGGACCTTGCCGGTGCTGATGTAGCCCTTGCTGGTGCGCACGCCCTTGACCTTGCCGCCTTCCACGTCGATGCCCAGCACTTCGGTCTGCTGGTGGATCTCGACGCCGCGCTGGTCGGCGCCGCGGCCATAGCCCCAGGCCACCGCGTCGTGGCGCGCCACCGAGCCGGGTGCGTGGTACAGCGCGCCGAGGATCGGGGAGTGGCCGGCGCAGGTGATGTCGATCATCGGCGCGGCTTCCTTCACCACTTCCGGCCCGACCACTTCGGAGGCGACCCCGTAGTGCTTGTTCACCTCGGCACGCCAGCGCATGGTGCGCAGTGCCGAATCGGTGTGGGCGAGGGTGAAGTGGCCCCGGTTGGCGTAGAACAGGTTGAGGTCGAAGTCTTCCGACAGGTCCTGCCACAGGCGCACCGACTCGTCGTAGAACTGGACGCCCTCGGGGGTCAGGTAGTTGGAGCGGATGATGGTCGTGTTGCGGCCGGTGTTGCCGCCGCCGATGTAGCCCTTCTCGAGCACGCAGACATTGGTGATGCCGTGCTCGCGGGCCAGGTAGTAGGCGGCCGACAGGCCGTGTCCGCCGCCGCCGATGATGACCACGTCGTAGCTCGGCTTGAGCTTTTCGTGGAAGGTGAACATCCGGGGTTCCGGGTGCTTCTTGTTGAGCGCGAAGCGCAGGAGACGCCAGGGCATGGTGGTTCCTCTAGTTCCGGTGTTTCAGCGGAAGACGACGGTCTTGTTGCCATGGACGAGGACGCGGTCCTCGAGGTGGTAGCGCAGCCCGCGGGCGAGCACGGCCTTCTCGATGTCCTTGCCGTAGCGGACGAGGTCGTCGGGAGCGTCGGAGTGATCGACGCGGATGACGTCCTGCTCGACGATCGGCCCCTGATCGAGTTCGCTGGTGACGTAGTGGCAGGTGGCGCCGATGAGCTTGACGCCCTTGGCGTGGGCCTGGTGGTAAGGCTTGGCGCCGACGAAGCTGGGCAGGAAGCTGTGGTGGATGTTGATGATCTGGCCGGGGTAGTTGGTGCACAGCTCCGGGGAGAGGATCTGCATGTAGCGGGCCAGGACCATCACGTCGCCGTCGGCCTCGCGGAACAACTCTTCGACCTTGGCGTAGGCGGCGGGCTTGTTGTCGGGGGTGACGGGAACGTGGTGGAAGGGGATGCCGTGCCACTCGACGAAGCCGCGGAAGGTCTCGTGGTTGGAGATCACGCAGGGGATGTCGATGTCCAGGTCGCCGGACTGCCAGCGGGCGAAGAGGTCGTAGAGGCAGTGTTCTTGCTTGGAGACGAGGATGACGACGCGTTTTTTGCGGGCGCTGTCGGAGATGCGCCAGTCCATGCCGAACTCGGCGGCGATGGGGGCGAACTTGTCGCGCAGGGTGTCGATGCCGAAGGGCAGGGAGTCGGCGAGGATTTCCTGGCGCATGAAGAAGCGGCCCGCCTCGTCGTCGGCGTGGTGATTCGCCTCGGTGATCCAGCCCTGATGGCTGGCGAGGAAGCCGCTTACCGCGGCGACGATGCCGACCCGGTCGGGACAGGAGAGGGACAGGGTGTAGCGACGGCTGGATGACATGCTCTCAACTCCGCTGGAAGTTCATGTAGAGAATTATTTTTGCACATGGTGCATCTCAAGGTGAATCGTGTCAACTATTTTTTCCTCGTATGAAACACTTGCCTGTGCAATAATTTCGTCATCGAGATTTAGGTGGGAGAACCCCCATGAGCGAACAAGAAGGCAGCGGCAGCCTGGAGCGCTACCTGGGCAATACGATCCGCGACCTGCGCCAGAAGCACGGCCTCACCATTGCGGATGTGGCCAACCTGGCCGGCATCAGCCGCGGCATGCTGTCGAAGATCGAGAACGCCCAGACGGCCACCAGCCTGGACACCTTGTCGCGGCTGGCCGGCGCCCTCGGCGTGTCGATCGCCACGCTGTTCCGCGGCTACGACGTGCGCGACGGCAGCGCGCAGCTGGTGAAGGACGGCGAGGGGATGGAAGTGGTGCGGCGCGGCACCAAGAAGGGGCACACCTATCACCTGCTGGCCTACGACCAGGGGCCGACCAAGGTCTTCGAGCCCTTCCTGATCACCATCGACCACGAGTCGGAGACCTTTCCGATCTTCGAGCACCCGGGCACCGAGTTCATCTACATGCTCGAAGGGGAGATCGAGTACCGCCATGGCCAGAACACCTATGTGCTGAAGCCGGGCGACGCGCTGACCTTCCGCGCCGACATTCCCCATGGGCCGGAGAAGCTCAGCAAATGCCCGATCCGCTTCCTCAGCGTGCTGATGTATCCGAACCCGGGCGAGGCAGGCTGAGTCGTTGCGGCGTTCCCTATCGGGGCCGGCCGGACTGATGTCCTTGTTTTGAGGGGCACAGAATCCGTGAGGGCGAGTTCATTCGCCCCCACGGGGTGTTTCATGGCTCGCCCGGCACCAGCCGGGCCAGGTCGGCAGCCAGCGCATCCTCGCCGCGCAGCTTGCCGGCTTCGTCGCGATAGCTGCCGGTGCCGCGGAGCACCGCGAACTGCCAGGTCTTCTCGATCTGCTCCCGCTCGCGGCTCTTCGTGAAGCCGGCGATGAAGCGGTTGATTTCCTGCAGCAGGCGGCACGACGACGGCTCGTCGGCGACGCCGACCGCGTAGAACCAGGGCTGGCGGGACAAGGGGGCGGGCAGGATCTCGATGCGCCCGCGCCACGGGCTGTCCGGCCCGTAGCAGGCCCACGCGAAGATCGGGTGATCCACCGCGAAGGCATCCACGGTGCCGTTGGCCAGCGCATCGTGGATGACGCCCTGGTCGGAATAGCCGATCAGGTTGGCCAGCCGCACGGTGCCTGGTTCCTTGCGGGTGTGTTTGCTCCAGCGCAGGCCGGCGGCTTCCAGCGCGGCGAAGGCGGCCGGGTCGTTGATGCAGCCGAGGACCTTGCCTTCCAGGCTGGCCACGCCGTCGATGCGTGTATCGCCGTGGCGGCGCGCCAGCACGTAATTCAGGTAGGTGTAGCTCTCCGAGAAGGCCACGCCCTTGTAGGCGGCATTCGGCGGCAGTGCACTCCACACCAGGTCGGCCGCGGGCTCGCCGGGGCGGCGGCCGGCCTGCAGCAGCTCGGTGCATTGGTCCCACGGGTGTTCGACGAAATCCACCGCCACGCCCAGGTGTTTGGCGAAGGCGCGGGCGTAGTCCACGTCCAGTCCGCGCAGCGGTGCGCCGGGCTGCAGGCGGAAGGACAGGCCCTTGAAGGCGGGTTCGATGGCGACCCGCAGGCGGCCGCGTTGGCGGATGTCGGCCAGCCGGTCGTAGTCGGCGTCGGCGGTGAGGCCTTCCTTGCCGAGCAGGCGGTCGAGTACCGGCACGATGTTGTCGTAGGGCTGTTTCTCCAGTCCGGTCAGGTCCAGGCTAAGGCGCTCCGCCCATTCGAGCTTGAGGCGCTGGCGGTCGAAGGTGGACTGGTTGAGGGTGTGCATGGCGGAGATGACCCGCCCGTGTTCGTTGAGGGTGGCAAGGGCATCGCGCAGCCCGGCGAAGGTTTCTTCGATACGCGTGAAGGCGGCGCCGGTTTCCTGGTTGGAGCGGGCCACGCTGGCCGCGCTCTTCTGGCGGAAGCCCTGCAGGCCCTGCTGGAAATCGGCAAAGTTGAGCAGTTGGGAGGCGCTCTTGGCGTTGGCGACGGTGTCGCCGGCGAGGGCCCGGATGTTGTCGGCGACCACCGCGAAGGCACGGCCCTGTTCGCCGGCGCTGGCCGCTTGAATGGCGGCATTGAGGGCCAGCAGGTCGAGGTCGCGGCCGATCTTCTCGAGCACCTTGACCACTTCGCCGATGCGCGCGACCTTGGCCGACAGGGTGGCTTCCAGTTCGGCCAGGCCGGCGTCGATGTCGCCGGCGGTGGCGGCGAGGGTGGCCTCGGCCTGCTCGCGCAGTGCGTGGGCTTCCTCGCTGCCGTTCAGCATGCGGCGCTGGCCGCGTTCGATCTCCAGGGTCATCGCACCGATGCGCGCTTCCACTTCGCCCAGGTGGGCGGCGTGGGCGGTTTCGGCGTTCATGCCGTGGCGGATCAGATGGGCGATGTGGCGACCCCACAGGGCCAGGCGACGGCCCGGCGACGGCGGGGCCGGCGGAGCCGCGACGGGCTCCGGGGCCCCGCCGCCGACGGCGTCGTCGGCGGCCATGAAGTCGTTTCCGCGGGGCCCGAACAGGCCCTTCATAAAACGATTCATCGACGTGGGCTCAGTCGTGGTAGGCGGACTCGCCGTGGGTGCTCAGGTCGAGGCCTTCGCGCTCGGCTTCTTCGCCGACCCGCAGACCGATGGTCAGGTCGACCAGCTTGAAGGCGATGTAGGACACCACGCCGGACCACACCACTGCAGTACCCACGCCCCAGGCCTGGGCGACCAGCTGGGCGCCCATGTCGTAGGGGGCGACGGCGTTGGCGACATAGTCGTAGACACCGGTACCGCCCAGTTCGGGGGAGGCGAACACGCCGGTCAGCAGCGCGCCGAGGATGCCGCCGACGCCATGCACGCCGAACACGTCGAGGGTGTCGTCCATGCCGAGCATGCGCTTGAGGCCATTGACGCCCCAGTAGCACACCACGCCGCCGAGCAGGCCCATGATGATGGCACCCATCGGACCGACCAGGCCGCAGGCCGGGGTGATCACGACGAGGCCGGCGATGGCGCCGGAGATCGCGCCGAGCATCGACGGCTTGCCCTTGAAGATGGCTTCGATCAGCGTCCACGAGACGGTTGCCGCGCAGGTGGCCACCAGCGTGTTGAAGAAGGCCAGGCCGGCGGTGGCGCCGGCTTCCAGGGACGAGCCGACGTTGAAGCCGAACCAGCCGACCCACAGCAGGGAGCCGCCGACCATGGTCATCGTCAGGCTGTGCGGGGCCATCGATTCACGGCGGTAGCCGAGGCGCGGGCCGATCATGAAGGCACCGATCAGCGCGGCAATACCGGCGTTGATATGCACCACGGTGCCGCCAGCGAAGTCGAGGGCGCCCTTGTTGAACAGGAAACCACCCACTTCAGCCGCCTTCTCGGCCGCTTCGGCGGAGGTGAAGGCATCCGGGCCGGCCCAGTACCACACCATGTGGGCCATCGGGATATAGGAGAAGGTGAACCACAGCACCATGAAGGCCAGCACCGCGGTGAATTTGATGCGCTCGGCGAAGCCGCCGATGATCAGTGCCGGAGTGATCGCCGCGAAGGTCAGCTCGAAGGACGCGAAGATGTACTCCGGCAGCACGACGCCCTTGCTGAAGGTGGCTGCCACGGTGTCCGGCGTCACGCCCTTCATGAACAGCTTGTCGAAGCCGCCGATGAAGGCATTGCCGTCCGTGAAGGCCAGGCTGTAGCCGTAAACGGCCCACAGCACGCCGAGCAGGCAGAAGATCACCAGCGACTGCATCAGGATCGACAGCATGTTTTTCGAGCGGACCATGCCGCCGTAGAACAGGCCGAGGCCGGGGGCGGCCATCATCACCACCAGCAGCGTGGCGGTGATCAGCCAGGCGGTGTCGCCCTTGTTGGGCACGGGAGCGGCGGCGGCCGGGGCTGCCGGGGTTGCTGCGGCGGCCGTTGTGCTCGCTGCCGCCGGGGTGGTGGCTGCGTCGGTGGCGGCGCTGACGGTCGCCGCAGCGGCCGGCGTGTCGTCGGCCCAGCCGGGCATCGCGAAACAGAGGGCGAAAAGCAGGGTTGCCAGGGCAAGAATGCGTTTCATGGGAGCGCTCCTAAAGGGCTTCGAGACCGGCTTCGCCGGTGCGGATGCGGACGGCCTTCTCGAGGTCGAAGACGAAGATCTTTCCGTCGCCGATCTTGCCGGTGGCGGCGGCCTGCTCGATGGCGGCGATCGCGCTTTCCACCACGTCGTCGGGCACGGCGACCTCCACTTTCACCTTGGGAAGGAAGTCCACTACGTACTCGGCACCCCGGTACAGCTCGGTGTGCCCCTTCTGGCGGCCAAAGCCTTTCACGTCGGTGACGGTGACGCCGTTCACGCCGACGGCATTGAGGGCCAGGCGGACCTCGTCGAGCTTGAACGGCTTGATGATTGCGCTAATCCATTTCATTGGAACCTCCAAGGGAGGCCCGGCAACCGCGAGGAAGCCGGACGGGATGTGGGCGGGTTTTTCATAGGCGGTATTGCATGTAAAGAACAAAAGTTTCATGCAAAGAAAAGCACGAGCTATGCCAAGCCGCAATCCCTATAAATGAAGGGGTTTAACAAAATGAAAATAAAATTCATGCACTAAAACACGGCGCAGGGGTCAAAACTGCACCAAGTCGGGCAGCGGAAATGGAGAGGCAAAGCGTCGGGGAGGCGTCGGGAGAACGAGAGAAAAGTCGCGAACCGGCGTGAAAGACAGGTTGTATCCTGCTTGGTACGTAATACGGTAATACTGGTATGCCGTTTGCTTGTAGAAAACCGTATCTATGTTGAGGAGGGTTGCGACATGTTCTCTACACTCTGGCAGTACTGCCTGGCCCATCTGCGTGCCGGCCAGGCCTGGATCTCCGAGACAACCAGCAATTCCCGTTCGGCGCGCCTCGCGACGATGGGCCTGCAAGGCCCCACCGAGCAGGATGCGGGAGCCGACGGCCTGCACATGCAGCAGCTCGGGGGCTGGCGTTGAGAAGAGGGCACACCCGCCCGCATCCCGGCGTGTGAATGCACGCTGGGAGCGTGGCGAGTCGGTCTTGTTTCTCGGGTGCCGTCGCGGCAAAACATCTCGCTGTTGCCGGCAAATCCGACACCGAGGAGAGGGGGCGGTGCGATGTACGTAGCGTGATTTATTTCACGCACGGCTACGGAGGCTCAGGTCTTATTCTAGATTCCTATTCATGGTCAAATTCGACCGCGAGCGGGGATCCATCATGTCCTTGACTGCGCCTGGGCTCACTGACAGCGTTCCCGCTGATCCATCCGACGGCGGTGCCCTGTTCCTGTCGACGCTGACGGCCAGTCCGCGCGAAAAGCGTGTGGCGCTGACGGTCCTGGTGTTCTCCCTGCTGGTCTTTGCACTGCTCGCCCCGTATGCACGGGTGCCGTTGCTTCCGATCTGGGGCTTCATTCCGTGCTATGAGTCCTGGCTGGTGGCCACCGACCTGATCACCGCCGCGCTGCTGTTCAGCCAGTATCTTTCGTTCAATTCCCGCGCATTGTTCATGCTCGGCTGCGGCTATCTGTACGTGGCCTGCATGACCGTTGCCCATGCGCTGACTTTTCCGGGGTTGTTCACCTCCACCGGTTTGCTGGGTGCCGGCCCGCAGAGCACGGCCTGGCTGTACATGTTCTGGCACGGCGTCTTCCCGCTGTTCGTCGTCGCCTATGCGCGTTTCAAGGGGCGGGACTGCGTGTCTTCCGTGCTGCCGCGCCGTCCGCGTCTGCCGCTGCTGGCCGCCGGGGTCGGCATGGTGGCGCTGAGCGCCGGCTTCACCGCGCTGGCCACCGTCGGGCAGGACCTGCTGCCGGCGATCATGGACGGCAACCGCTACCGCTCGTCGATGTCGCTCGTGGTCGCCTCGACGTGGGCCAGCAGCCTGCTGGCGCTGGTTGTGCTGTGGTTCAGCCGGCCCCATACGGTGCTCGACCTGTGGCTGATGATCATGATTGGTGCATCCTTGATCGATATCGCGCTGTCGGCGATGCTCAACGGCGAGCGCTTCGATCTTGGGTTCTATGCCGGTCGTGTATACGGCCTGCTGGCGGCGAGCTTCGTGCTGCTGGTACTGTTGGTGGAAAGCGGCATCCTGTACCGCAAGCTGGTGCAGCTGACGGAGACCCTCAGGCGTCTGACCGCCCAGGACGCGCTGACCGGCATCGGCAACCGGCGGGCTTTCGACGGCTCCCTCGACCTGGAACTGCGCCGGGCGATGCGCAGCGGCCAGCCGCTGTCGGTGCTGATGATCGACGTGGATCACTTCAAGGACTTCAACGACCATTTCGGCCACGTGGAAGGCGACCGCTGTCTGCAGATGGTCGCCAGGACCCTCAACGTCGCGGCGGTCCGCGCCGCCGACATGGTGGCCCGCTACGGCGGCGAGGAGTTCGTGGCGCTGCTGCCCGGCACTGATGAAACCGCCGCCGCCCAGGTGGCCGAGCGCCTGCGCAGTGCGGTGGCCGCGCTGCGCATCGTGCACCGCGGCACGCTGGAAACCAGCCAGGTCACCGTCAGCATCGGCGTGGCCTGCCTGCGCCCAGCCTGGCCGGTAGAGAATCCGAAGCACTCGATGGGCGCGGTCGGTATCGATCTGGTGGAGTGCGCCGACCGGGCGCTGTATGCCGCCAAGGAGGCAGGCCGTAACCGGGTGGTCGTGGCGGCGGAGCCGCTGGTCGGCTGATGGGCCCTTACCTGGAGGCAGCGTCGCCGGGCAGGTGAGCGTGGCCGCTGTTGAACTCGATGCAGGCGCGTTCCTCGGCGTACTCGATGATCACGTCCTTGCCGGCGTGTTTGGCCTCGCGCACTGCGTACACCACCGGGCGCGGCTTGTCGGCCTCTGTGTATTTGCGGATCGGCACCGTCACCGTGAACGGGCGGGTCAGCACCGTCGGATCGGTGATGCGCGCCTCGTAGTTGTAGCGCTTGCCATTGGTGTCGAAGGTGTAGCGTTCTTCGATCTTCACGTTCTCGCTGACGAACTCGCCACTGCGCCCGAACTTGGACTTGCCGTTGTAGTTCGAGATGCTGACCACCAGCGTGTTGCCCTCCCAGCGGCCGCGGGAATCCCCATTCCACAGCTTGATGTTGTCGGCCAGCCGGGGCTTGTTGTCCAGGTGAATGATGCGGGTGCCCTGGTCGAACAGGAACACGACGTAGCCCGGATACTGGTAGATCTCGTGGCCGTGCATGTACAAGGCCTGCGGGATGCCCGGCGGCGCGCAGCGGGCCAGCGGGTCCACGTACTGGGGCTTTATCGGGTTGGAGTAATAGGTCTGGTACTCCTCGACCTTGGCCCGGGCCCAGGGCTGGTAGGGCACCTGGCCGTCGGGGGGCTCGCTGACCCGGCTCGGGGCGCGCTGCTCCCGCGGCGGCAGATTGCGCTGGCGCTCGCCGCTGGAGATGCCTTCCGGGTCGGTCAGGCTGAGGTAGCTGCCGAAGGCCGGTCCCCAGAAGCCGGTGACGTCGGGCTGGCCGTCGGGCAGGCGCGGGCCCTGCCAGGGTCCGGCGGGGATCTTTGGGATGCTCTTGTCTACCACCGGTGCCGTGGCGGCGGGCTGGGCCGGGGTAGTCTGGGCATTGGCCGCGCCGGCGGTAAGCAAGCCAGCTGAGGCCAGCAGCAGCGCGGCGCTGCGGTAGCGGGATCGGGGCGAGCTGCGGTTGGTCATGTTGGTGTTCATCGCAGGCGGTTTCCTTCCTCAGTTCTTGTCGCGCTTGGGCGGGTAGTACTGGTCGAAATCGAGGGTGAAGCGGTAGTCCTCAATCAGCTGGAAGTCCTTTTCCCGGTGGCGATGGAGGATCACGCCGAGGGTCCATGGGCGGCTGTAGACCTGCGGATCTTCGAGGGTCGCCTTGTACTCGATGGTGTTGGCGTCCAGGTAGGTCCACCGCTCCACCACGTGCAGGTCGCTGCTGTGGAAGTTGCCGGCCCGGTCGAGCCAGGTCTGGTCGGTGAAGCTGCGTGAGTCCACCACCAGCGTGTCGCCGTCCCAGCGGCCGCGGGAATCGCCGGACAACAGGTCGCCGATCACATCCGGATGCTCGGTCTGGTTGGTGTGGATGGTGCGGACCGTATGGCCGAACTGGAACACCAGCTTCAGGTCGCGCGGGCGCTGGAAGATCTGGAAGGGTTCCGGGTAGTAGATGCCGCGCGGCACGCCGAGGGTCCAGCCCTTGGTGCGCGGGTCGGCCGTCTCGCGGGCCTCGAAGTTCTTTTTCTTCTGGGCCAGGGCCTGGGGCAGGTAGGGGATGAACTTGCCCTCGACGACGCCGGCACCCGGCGGCGCGTCCTTGCGCGCGGCGTGGGGTTCGAGGTCGTCGTCGGCCGGCGTGAGGGTCTGCCAGATGCCGGAAAAGTCGGGCTTGCCATTGGGCAGGCGCGGGATCGCGTCGTGGGCGAAGGCCAGCTGGCTGGCCAGCAGCATCAGGCCGGCGGTCAACAGGCGGATGCCACGGGGCGGCCGCGCGGGGATCGGTGCGTCGGTCAAGACGTTTATCTCCTGTGGAACGGTGGGGCAGGGCGGCACGGGTCGCCGCGCATTTACCTGGTGATGGGGGCCGCTGTGCCGGCTAGCTCCGGCGGGCGCTTGTCGTTGGGATACCAGAAGACCCGGTGGCAGGCTTCGCAGGCCTGGTCGATAGAGCCACCGGCGACGGTGAGGCGCTCCACGCTACGCGCGTCGATGGCGGCCAGTGCCTCCTCGGCGGCCTGCTGCAGGTGGCGCGCGTGGGCGACGAAGCGTGGGCGCTCCTTGCCGATCAGTGTGCCGATCTCGTCGGGCTTGAGGATGCCGGCGACGTGGGCGTCTTCCAGCTGCTTGCCGGCATGGACTAGCGGGCGGCCCTCGACGGCGAGCAGGTTGGCGGCCTCGGCGAGCTGGATGGCCAGGTGGCGGACTGCGGTCCACTCCTCGTCGGTGCGCGGTTGCTTGTCCTCGACGCCCTTGGCGGTGACGGTGCTGGAGACGGACTCCCACAGCGCGTCGGCGCTGGGATCGACGATGGACTGCATGATTTCCTGGATCGACGCGGTCGGGCGGAAGGTCGGCTCGGCGGCTGCCTTCGGTACATCGTCCCGGCAGCCGTCGAGGCCAATGGCGGCCAGCAGCGCGAGGGCGGATAGCGTGGGCTTGAACATCATGGCCGGGCGCCTCACACGAAGCCGATGATGCGGCCGGCCAGCGCGGCGCCGAACCACGCGCCGAGGCTCAGCACGATGGTGGCGCGGGCCCGCGCTGGCGACGGCCGGGCGCTGCGGCTGACCGGGCTGAGCAGGAGCAACTGGATCAGCACCGCGGCGGCCAGCAGCCCGAGCTTGGCGATGAACACCGGCTTGTAGAAATACAGCAGGGGGCTCGCCGAGAACATCAGGATGCCGCTCGCCACGGCCAGTGCCAGGCCGAGCCAGATCAGGCGGTTGGCCTCGCGGGCGACGGAGGGCAGCGTCTGGCGCCCGAAGGCCAGGCCCAGCACGCGCAGGCTGACCAGCGCGAGGGAGGCCAGCAGCAGCACGAAGCCGAGCACGTGGATGATCTGCAGGCCGGCGCCGACCAGGTGGTCGGCCTTGCTGACGGAGTGCGCGAAGGCGCTGTTCTGCAGATCGGTGAGGAGTTCGCGGATGGGCATCGCAGTTACCAGGCAGGAATGTAGGGAATCAGGCGGCCGCAGACGATCACCAGCGTCCACAGCACCAGCGAAGCCAGCCCGGCCAACTGCGCGTTGGCCGGCAGGGCGCCGTGCTGGGCGTTCTGCACGGCGGGCTGGCGGGCGATGACGAATTCGAAGTACAGCGCGTTGAGGCCGCCGAGCACGATGAAGGCCAGCTTGAACGGGAAGGGTGGGCTCGCCACCAGCGTCGCCGCCTCGGCCAAGAACAGCAGGCCGCCGGAGATGAAGATCGCCGCGAAGCCGCCCAGCACGTAGGGGCGCAGGTGGTGCAGCACGTCGTTGAGCGGCACGTGACGCAGGAAGACGCCGAGCAGGCGCAGGTCGGTGAGGAAGATCAGCCCGACCGAGACCGACAGGCCGATCAGGTGGATGCCTTCGATGATCGGGAAGGCCAGCGCGGACTCGGCGATGGCGAGGCCGATGCGGGTGCCTTCGATGGACTGGGCGAGTTCGAGGATGGAAGCCATGGACGGGAGGACTCGTGTTTCAGCGGGTCGCCGTCGGCGCGTCGCCGGCGCCACCGGTGAAGAAGCTGCGCCCGTCGGCCAGCGTCACGCTGACCGCGTAGCCGAGGGGGCCGCCGTTCTTGGCGCGGTAGCCCTTGATGCGCACTTCCGAGCCGACCTGCAGCTCGGTACGGGTCAGGCCCTTCTGCTGCAGGGCCAGCGGGGTGCCGAACTCGGCCCCCCAGTTGGTCACGCTGCCGTCGGCGTTCTTCACGTCGAAATACAGCCAGCTGTGCGGATTGACCCACTTGGCCTTGGTGACGGTGCCCTTCAGCTCGATCGGCTGGTCAGCGTCGAATTCGGCAGCGAAGGCGTGATGGGCATGGGCGGGGCCGCCGGCGGCAGCCAGCAGCACGAGGGTGGCCAGCGCGCCCAGGTGGGAGCGGGAAGGCTTGAGAGGGGTGTGCATCGAATTCTCCTGTTTGCGACGGGGGAGCGCCCCCGTCTTTCGCAAGTAGCGGGCCATCGTGCCGGGCGTGTAACTCATGCTGGGTTATTGCGCCGGATGGCCGGATCTTGTCGAAAATGTGTTTTTGTTCAGTGTGTTAGGGCGATAACCGCGACGGCGTGGGCGTGCCGGCATGCATCTGGCTGGCGCCGCGCTGTTGCCTGGAAAACACAACGGCATCTTTTTGTCGTGGATTTCAACACCCGGGCCGCATGGCCCATAGAACGCTTGGTGGTATGCCGGCGAGCGAAAAGCCCCTCTCCCGCGGGGAAGAGGGGCGGCGGGATGGGCGGCTCAGTACAGCGAGGCGCTGATGGTCACGCCGAACCAGCGCGGGATGCCCGGCTTGTAGCTGTTCCAGGTCGGCTGCAGGCTGGTGTCCTCGTTGAAGAGGTTCTTCACCACGAAGCTCACATCGAACTTGTTGTCCTGGCGGCCGACGCCGACGGCCAGGTCCGCCACGCCGAAGCTCTTGGTCTTCGAATAGCGGGACAGGGTCGGGTCGGCGTAGTAGCTGCTCTGGAAGTTGTAGTTGAGGTTGGTGTGGAAGACCTTGTTGCCGAGGATCGGATAGGAGAAGTCGCCGAACAGGTTGCCGCTGAACTTCGGTGCGCCGGCCAGGGTCTTGCCGGTGGCGTCGAAGTAGGGCTGGTTCGGGTCGCCGCCCAGCTCACCAGGGTTGGCGGCGAACTTGAAGTCCTTGTAGCGGGCGTCCGTGTAGGCGCCGGCGAAGCGCAGCGTGGTGTAGGGCAGGCCCGAATACACCACGTCCAGCTCCAGGCCCTTGGTCTGCACCTTCGGCACGTTGCCGAGGGCCGACAGGTAGGCCGGCAGGCCGTTGTTGTTGAGGCGGGTCTGCACCTCGTCGAACACATATACCGGCTGGATGTAGTTGCGGATGTTCTGCAGGAACAGCGCGCTGGTCACCGACAGGGTCTTGTTCAGGAAGAAGGATTTCAGGCCCAGCTCGTAGGCGTCGGTTTTTTCCGTGTCTGCCGGTACCGACTTGCCGCCCAACACCGTACCGCCGACGATCTGCGACACGCCGGCCTTCTCGCCGTGTTTCCAGGTGACGAAGCCGGTGTGGGCGGTGTTGAAGCGGTAGGTGGAGCCCAACTCGATGGTCGGCAGGGTTTCCAGGTAGGACTGGGCGACGGTGTTCTGGTACAGCGCGCCGATACGCCCGGCACGGATCGCCTTGGCGGCGGCGACCTGCTTCTTCTGGTCCGCCGACAGTGCGCCGTAGGTGGCGACACCGAAGTACTTCTGCGCCACAAGGTCGGCCAGGGCCAGCTGGGCAGCGTTGTTCGATGCGGCCAGCACGCCGTTGGCGTTGTTGGCGAAGCCGTTGAGCTGCACGTTGTTGACCGAGGCCGGGTTGAGCTCGGCGCCGAAGCCGTTGGAGTCGATGACACTGCTGCCGGAGGTCTTGCGGGACTCGCGGCTGAGGCGCAGGCCGGCGCTCAGGCTCAGTTCCCTGGTGGCATCCCAGATGATGTTGGAGTAGGCCGCCTGGGTCTTGTTGTCGAGGCGGTTGCGGACCTTGGTGATCAGGCCGTCGAGGGAGTTGAGCAGCAGCGCGCGGCCGGCGGAGTCGGTGGCGTTGGGCAGCAAAGGGTTCACCGGGTCGAGCAGCGCGTACTGGGCTGCGTTGGCGTACCAGGCACCGCCGTCGGAGCCGTAACGCTCGGTCTGGCTGGTGTTCGGGAACTGGCTCTGGAAGAAATACAGGCCGCCCTGGTAGCGCAGCGTGTCGCTCAGCTTGCTGTCGAGCTTGATCTCCTGGCTGAGCTGCTTGTACTCGGTCTGCGTGCCGCGCGGTGCGCGCAGCCATTCGAACTGGGTGTGGGTGCCGGCGCCCTGGGAGAAGTCGTAGTCCCGGTAGCCGGTGACGAAGGTCAGCGTGTTCGCGTCGTTGAGCTTGTACTTCACGTCGGCGGTCACACCCTTGGTGGCGTAGGTGTTGGGATACTCGCCGAGGGTGTTGATCTCCTTGGCATAGTAGTCGGCCACCGTGTAGTCGGTTTTCTGGCCGAACCAGCGCCGGTTGATCTTGCCGAAGTTGTCCTCCGCGTAATTGACCGGGATCGGCTGGCCGGCCGAATTGAGGCGGTCGTAGTTGGCCGGCGTCTTCAGGCGGAAGGCGAAGCAGTTCTCGCAGATCTCGCGGCCTTTCGGCGTGAAGTCCAGGGATAGGCGGGCTTCCAGGTCCTTGTTGGGAGTCAGCAGGAACTGGCTGCGGATGTTTGTGCGGTCGGTGTTGCGCCACGAGTAGTGGCTGTCGTTCTTGTTGTCGTAGGGACCGTCGGCGGTTTCCCGGTTGACGGTCAGGCGGTAGGCCAGCACGTCGTCCTGGATCGGGCCACCGATCACCGCGGTGGCGATGGCGGTGTTCAACTCGCCGTAGGTGACCGACGCGCGGGCCTCCGGCACGAAGCTCGGCTTGCGGGTGTTGATGGACACCCGGCCGACGTTGGACGCGCGGCCGCCATCCACGCCGGTGGGGCCGCGGGTGACGTCCACCGACTCGATATCGAGGAAGTTGCCCAGTGCAGTGATCGAGCTGATGCCATAGCTCACGCCATCTACGTTTACGCCGACGCTGGGTTCCAGCACGCCGGCCCCGGCCGCCCAACCCACGCCGCGGATGAAGATCGACGCGGTGTTGGGGTTCTGCCAGGACGTTCGCACGTTGCCGATGCGGTTGACGATGTCGCGGAAGTTATTGACGTGGAATTTCTCCAGCTCCTCGCCGGTGACCACCGACACGGACTTGGGGATTTCCTTCAGCTTGGTGTTCTTCACCGATACGGCTTCGAGCAGCAGCGCGTCGCCCTTGTTGGGGGCCAGCGGGGCGCTGGCGGTTTCGGCGCCGCTTGTCGGCGTGACCGGCCTGGCCGCGGGTGCTGTGGGCGCGCTGTTGCCGGCCTGCTGCTTCTGTTGCTCCAGAGCCTGGCGCAGGCGCTCGTTCTCGGCGGCGAGACGCTTGTTCTCGGCCTGTACGTCGCTCAGGGATTGGGCCTGTACCGGCAGTACCGAGAACAGCGTCATGCCGGCGAAAAGGGCGGCAATCGGGGAAAGCCGGAAGCCGTGGGGGCGGTTGGTGATTCGTGCAGGGTCGTGTTGCCTGGGGATCCTGTGCTTGCTCATGAATGACGGCGCTCCGAATGTAAATAAATGTTCGAGAGCGTCGGTTTGAGCAAAGCCTATGCCATTGGTCGGCGATGATTATTCCTATGTGCTTCCTTTTAATGGCGATTTATTGACTTGTTTTCCGTGATTTTTCTTGATTAATTGTTTTGTTAACAATGTGTTGCAATAAATCCCGTGTCCCGACGGATAGTCCGCTTTCCGTAGCGAAAGGCGTGGCCTGAGATTGACGGAAAATGGCGTGAACCTGATGCCCGAATAAGTCCGACACCCTTGTGTGAGCGGTGAATAGGCGACGGGTGGGCTGTTTCAATTCCAGCATGGCTGATGCTTGTTCAACAGCGCGTCGTGCATGGAATAAAAATGGAAATGATGTTATTTGCCGTGAAGGCAGCATGCGGTCACCGGATGGATGAAGGGTAAATCACTGCCGGCATCGTTCCGGAAAGGGATGCCGGCAGCTGGGCGGAAGGCCCGCTGTGAGGGCGGGGAACTGCTTACAAGGCGAGCCCGCTCAGGCGGCGTCCGAGCATTGTGCTTTCCTGGATTGAGCGGGCGCGGGCCTTATTGAGTTCCGATTGGTGTTCCCCAAAGGCGTCGCGCATTGCCATGTTGTTCTGCGCGGCTTTGATGGAACGGATGCAGCGCCAGCGCTCACCAGCGCGGGTCATGATCTTCTGCATCGATTCGGGGGGGTGGTAGGTCATGCAGTGGTAGCAATAGACTTTGGTCGTCACGGTCACCTCGTCACAGCTTGGCACATGAAATTGCACGCCTGGTCGGGGCAGGCGTGCCTCCAGACTCCGCATGTCAGCATGCGTACCCAAGATTGCACGGCGATGACAGCCCATCGGTCAGGGCTCCGGGCGCAACGCACAGGACATTGATCGTCAGTGTCGATGGTGTGCGTAGGAAAAATCCGACCCTGGCCTTCGGGAGTTCTGTCATGTGTAGAGCAGGGCACCGACAGACGGCCAGCCAGATGAATGGGACTATCAAGCTCGTGAATAAACAGCCGCAGCCCATGAATGGTTTCGTAGAAAGCCGGGGTGTGGAACTCGTTTATTCAGGGCGCGGTATGGTCAAAAAATGCAATGAGTGGAGGAGACAGCCTTGCATGCAGCACCAGTCCAGGTCATCAGGAGACCGACCGGGCATGTCGCCATGTTCCAACTGGTTGACAAATTGCCTGCCGATCACAAAGTTTTCGCATTTGACGGGTATTACTTCTTTTTGCCGAGGAGGCAGAAGAAGCAGAAAGAAAGAGCCCCGCGTGCATTTGGTCCCTATATCCATCCCCATGTTGCGGATTTCATCCGTACAAGTGCTTGTGCCTTGGGATTGCTGGAGTCGGATTCGATCCCGTGAGGATAGGGCATTGGGTCATCGGGCGGTCGCGCCCCTCGGGAAATGAATTTCTTTATTACAACAAAGGAGGTCTCACATGAGTTCTGCTACCAATCTGCAAAAGGTCGTCGACACGGCGACCATGAGCGGCGCTGCTTTCAAGTCGATTTACGAGATTTCGCTGAATGCGGTCCAGCAAATCTATTCTCGCAACAGTGAATTCGTCCGTGCATTTGCCGAAGCCGGTGGGCATCGCAAAGATGGGCTGGATCTTCATGATCTGGCCGGCGCCTATGCCCGGTACCTCGAACGCTCGAGCGAATATTTCAGCGAAATCGGCGATATCTGCACTACGACGCAAGCTGAAGTGTTCAAGGTGGGGGCGCAGAGTGCGGAAGAGATCGCCAAGAACTTCATCGCTGAATTCGAGGCCTTGCTTCAGCAGCATCCGCTGGATAACGCCAAATTAGCGGATTGGCTGACGTCGGCATTGAGTACCGCCGGTACGACCTACGAGAAGATCGTCGATACCTCACGCCAGATTACCGAGTCCAGTTTGATGGTCGCGACGCATCTTGGGCAGACGGCTGCCAATACCGCCACCAAGGCGGCCAGAAAGACGGCTTAGTCGTGCTCGCCATGCGCCGTCGTGTCATTGGGGCTTTCATCCGGACCCGGTGACGCGGCGGGGTTGGACGTCATTGATGGTCGGACGATGCCATCCCTTGTTCAACGGATCGGAGCAGGGCATCCCCGAGTCAATTTAGCGGCGCTCCGGGTGTCTGACAGCGGCGCTTTGGAGATGCGACAGAAATCGATGCCGGCGATGGAACCGTTCAACTCCGTTCGCGGTGGGAAATGGCTGCATCCCTTGCGGGACTCCATTGCGCAATGGTTCCGCGGTCTGTCGCTGAAGCAGCACCTTCTGCGGGTCGCCCTGACGCCCTTTTTTTTGCTGGCGGTCGCAATTCTCCTGCTCTTCCGTCTGACGGGCGATGCCTATAGCCGCAGCTTCGAAGATGCGGCCAAGGAGCGTGGCCAGGCCATTGTCCAATTGCTGGCGCCGGCCGCCGAGTTCGGCATTGCCGTCCGCAGCCCGCCGCATCTCAATTACCTGTTGCAGACCGTGCTCGATCAGCACGACGTGGCGGCGGTGGTCATATACAACCACGCCGGCGAGGTGATCGTCGAAGGGGGGCGCCCGGAAGTTGCCGCACCGCGTCTGCTTGTTACCGCAACTCGGGCGCGCTTCATGGAAGAACGGAACGGGCGCATGTCCTTCGCTGCGCCGGTGACGACCACGCCTGTTGTGCTCGACGAGATCGTGGCGGAGGACACGTCGGCCGCTGCCACGCGCGCACCGGACACCATGGGCTGGGTCTATGTGGAACTCGATACCAGTGCCAGTGCCCAGCGTGAAAACAGTGCCATGCTGCTGTTCCTGCTGCTTGCATTGGCGACGCTGATTTTCAGTGCTTACTCTGCATTGCGCCTGGCCCGCCAGGTGGGTGACCCGGTTGCCCAGCTGACCCGTGCAATGCGCCGCATGCTGATGGGGGATGTCGATGTGAGTGTTCCCATTGACGCCGTCAGTCCCGAGCTACAGACCCTGCAGGATGACGTGAACGCCCTGGGCCGGGCCATCGCCAACCTGCGGTGGACGATGCACAGGAGAATCGAAGAAACGACCAGCATCCTGGCCTATCAGGCGCGCCATGATCCACTGACCGGCCTGTCGAATCGGCGGGCATTTGAAGAAGCGCTGGACGAGGTCATGTTGGCTTCGCGGCGCGCCGCCGACCAGAGTGCCCTGTGCTTCATGGATCTCGATAACTTCAAGCTCGTCAACGATGCAGGCGGCCATGCGGCGGGGGACGCATTGCTGTGCGAAATTGCGGTGTTGATCCAGCATCGATTGCGTGCCCAGGATCTGATTTGCCGCATGGGTGGTGACGAATTCGCCCTCATTCTGCGTGGCTGCACCCGTGACGACGCAAAGAGCATCGCCATGGGCTTGTGTGAGGCGATCGCCGGTTTGTCATTTCATTGGGAAGATGAATGCTTCCATGTGGGCGTCAGTATCGGGGTAACGCACATCGATGAAAGCGTGACCAACAAGACGGATCTGCTCAAGGCCGCCGATGCGGCGTGCTATGCCGCCAAGCGCCAGGGACGCAACCAGGTGGTGGTGCATCAAGGAGCAAGCCCGGTCTGACGCGCACGGCACTCCACTTCCGGCTGCAGGGTGAAGGAGAATGAGCACCACAATTGCCGCCGGTGTGAACGATGGACGGGCCGAATGACCGACAAGGATAAACACAGTCAGCCGCCTGCTGGGCCGGCCGACTCGCTGCGCCTTGTGCATGAATTGCAGGTGCACCAGATCGAACTGGAGCTGCAGAACGACGAACTGCGTCGAACGCATCTCGAGCTTGAGGCCGTGCGCGCACGCTATTCCGAACTTTACGAACTGGCGCCGGTGGGTTTCCTGACGCTCAATGAGCGGGGGCTGATACTGCAGGGCAATATCCGTGTCGCCAAACTGCTGGGTGTCGGCAGGGAGGCTTTGGTACAGCAGCGGATTTCCCGGTTCATCGCCAAGGAAGACCGGGAAGCCTTTTCCCTGCGCCATAGATCGCTCGCGGAAAATCGGGAGCTTCAGGAGTTCGAGCTGAGGATGCTCAGGCACGACGGTAGCCAGTTCTGGGCTCACCTGGAGGCCAGCGCCGCATGGGACGCCGCCGGTGTGCCGGAACTCCGTATCGCGCTGAGCGACATCAGCGCGCGCAAGGCCACGGAAGCGGCTTTGTATCGCAGTGAAGCGGAATTCCGCAGCATGTTCGATCTGTCGATGGTGGGCAGTGCCCAAGCCGATCCGGAGACGGGCCGCCTGCTGCGGGTGAACCGCAAGCTGTGTGACATCACCGGCTACGACGCGGACGAGCTGCTGACAAAATCCTTCATCGATATTACGCATCCGGACGATCGCACTGCCAGCTGGCAAAGCTACCGCGACGCGATTGCCGGCCAAGCAGACGGCCTCAACATCGACAAGCGCTGTGTCCGCAAGACCGGCGGGATCGTCTGGGTAAATGTCCAGATGACGCCTCTCCGCGACGATCAGGGCCGGGTGTTGCGCGTGCTGGCGGTGATCCAGGACATCACGGTCCGCAAAGAGGCCGAGGCGGTGATGGGCGAGAAGCTCGAATTGCAGGGCCGCCTGATGAAGACCGCCGCGACGGTACCGGGCGTGATCTGCTCGTTCAGGTTGCGGCCGGATGGTTCGGTCAGCATGCCTTATGCCAGTGCCGAACTGGAAACAATCTACGGGCTCGAGCCCGAGGACGTATGCGAGGACGCGACCCCGATCCTCAACCGGATTCACCCCGGCGACCTCGACCATGTAAGCGAAACCATCGAGGCGTCGGCCAGGACCATGACGGCCTGGCGGGCCGAGTACCGCGTCCACCATCCGAGTAAAGGCGAACTGTGGATCGAAGGTCACTCCATGCCCCAGTGCGAGCCGGACGGAAGCATCCTCTGGCACGGCTTCCTCAGGGACATCACTGAACGCAAGCGGATGGAAACCGCGTTGCGCGACAGCGAGCGGCTCTATCGCGCCATCGGCGAGTCGATCGACTATGGCGTTTGGGTGGCCGATCCCGCCGGCCGGAACCGCTATACCAGCGAGTCCTTTCTCAAGCTGGTCGGATTGAGCCAGGAACAATGCGCGGATTTCGGCTGGGTGTCCGTAGTGCATCCCGACGATGCGGTGCGCGCCTTCGGCGCGTGGATGGAGAGTGTTCGCAGCGGTGCGAACTGGGATGCCGAATATCGCGTCCGTGGGGTCGATGGTGCCTGGCATGCGGTGCTGGCACGAGGCGTGCCGGTACGCAACGAGCGCGGCGAGATCACGCACTGGGCAGGCATCCACCTCGACATCAGTCGTCTCAAGCAGGTTGAACAGTCGCTGCGCGATAGCGAGCAGGATCTGCAACTCGCCCAGACCGTTGCCCAAACCGGTAGTTGGCGGCTGGATGTCCGGAGCAACGAACTGCGCTGGTCCGATGAAAACCATCGGATCTTCGGTGTTCCGAAGGGTGGGCCGCTGACCTACGAAACCTTCCTGTCGGCGATTCATCCCGCCGACAGGGCCTTCGTCGATGAATCCTGGCACGCCGCCATGCGCGGGGAGCCTTACTGCATCGAACACCGGGTCATCGCAAACGGCGAGGTCAGGTGGGTGCGTGAACGGGTCGAACTTCAGTTCGACGCCCATGGCAAGTTGCTCGCGGGGGTCGGCAGCACCCAGGACATTACCGAGCGCAAGCGCACCGATGCGGCCCTTGAAACCAGTGAGTCGCGCTTCCGGCTGGCCATGGAGGCGGTATCCGGCCTGGTTTACGATTGGGATCGACACGCCGATTCGGCCTATTGCTCGGTCGGGCTCCACCGTGTTTTCGGAAGAAATGCCGCTGAATCACAATTCGGTCGGCACTGGTGGCGGATGAGGGTCAATCCGGAAGATCTGCGCCAGATCCGGGCCGAGGTCGTCCGCTGCATAAGAGCGCGCCGTGACCGCGTGCAGATGGAATACCGCATGCGACACAGCGACGGGCACTGGGTGCATATTTCCGATCGTGCCCGCATCATCCGTGACGGCTCCGGGCGGGTGGTGCGCGTGGTCGGCAGCCTGACGGACATCAGCGCGCGCAAGGATGCGGAAGCCGCGCTCATGCGTTTGAACGACACGCTCGAGGAGAAGGTGGCCGAGCGGACCTTCGAGGCAGAGGAGCGGGCTCGGGCTTTGCTCGAATCCGAACGTTTGACGCGTGGCACCATCGACGCACTCAATTCGTCGCTGTGCGTCATGGAAGCCGACGGCTCCATCATTGCGGTGAACCGGGCCTGGCGCGAGTTTTCCCTGGCCAATGGCGGTCAGCCCGAACTGATGAGCGAGGGGGCCAATTATCTGGCGATCTGTGACGCGGCTGCGTGTGTCGAGGGTTCGGCCGCCAAGGTGGCTACCGCAATTCGTGCCGCCATTGCAGGGCGGCGAAAGGATTTCTCGATTGAATACGCGTGCGATTCCCCGAGTGAGCGACGCTGGTTTGTGCTGAGTCTGAGCTGTTTTCAGGGGGCCGGGCCCGTGCGTATGGTGGCCGTGCACAAGGACATCACCGAACGCAAGCTGCTGATCCAAAAGCAGGCCAAGAGCGCCACGCGCCTCAAGGGACTGGCGGCCCATCTGGAGACCGTACGCGAGGAACAGAATGCGAAGATCGCCCGTGAGGTGCACGACGAACTCGGCGGTACGCTGACCATGCTCAAGCTCGGCCTGGCCACGACAGTCGATAGCCTGACCCTTGCCGCGCCGCTGCAGGCCCGCTTCGATCAGTTGCTTTCGCAGGTCGATGCCGCGCTGACGACGGTGAAGCGCATTTCCGCAGGTTTGCGGCCGGCGACGCTCGACACCCTTGGTTTGATCGCCACGGTAAACTGGTATACGGCAGAGTTCTCACGCATGACCGGAATTGCGATAGAGCTGCACATGCCAAGCTACCTCCGGCTTTCGCCGATGCGCGATATCGCCGTCTTTCGCATCGTTCAGGAGGCGTTGACCAATGTCGCCAAGCACGCGCAGGCCACCAAGGTCACCATTGCGATGCGCAAGCATGGGGACTATCTGATCGTCGATGTGCGCGACGATGGTGTCGGCACCGTCGAGAGCGATTGGCGCAAGCGTGATTCCTTCGGCTTGATCGGGATGCACGAGAGGGCCCGGCATTTGGGGGGATGGCTGTCCATTCAGGGCACGGCGGGCGAAGGGACGCTGGTGACACTGCACATTCCGCTGGAAGATCGGACCGACAACAGGAGGGCTGACGATGGCGACGATATTGATAGTCGATGACCATGCGGTGGTTCGAGGGGGGCTGCGGCAATTTCTGGCCGATACCGAGGACCTGGAAATTACCGCGGAGGCGGCGACCGGAGCCGAGGCGGTGGTCCTGGTGCAAGAGTCCGACTGGAGCTTGGTTCTGCTGGATATTGCGTTACCGGACTTGAGCGGCCTGGAGGTGCTCAAGCAAATCAAGCGCTTGCGCCCGGATCTGCCGGTGCTGATCTTCAGCATGTTTTCGGAGGACGAGTTCGCCATCCCGTCCCTTGAAGCCGGCGCCTCGGGTTATCTCAACAAGGATAGCCGGCCCAGCCATATCCTGACCGCGATCCGCACGGTGATCAGCGGTGCCCGCTACGTCAGTCCGACTCTGGCCGAGAAGCTGCTGGCGGGGGTTGCGCCGACAGGCCGGCGGATGCCCCACGAAGCCCTGTCCCGGCGGGAGGCCGAAGTCCTGTTGATGCTCAGCCGGGGAACGTCGCTAACCAAGATCGGCGAGAGTCTCCATGTCAGCGTGAAGACGGTGAGCACCTATCGGGCCCGCATCCTCGAGAAGCTCGACTTGCAGTCGAACGCGGAATTGACACGTTACGTCATCGAGCACCGCCTGGGCTGAGCGGGCTACCGGTTCAAGGGGCAGTGAACCTTGTGGGGGCGAATGAATTCGCCCCCACAGTCTGGCCGCCAACCGCTACGAGTCCCCCACGGCAAGTCGGCTCCCCTCCCGTGCGTGTCGTCCATGAACTTTCCGCAGCGTGTCGCCCTCTACAATGCGGCAGCGCCGCAAACGCCCTCCCGCACAGTGGCGGCGCGCTGTCCGACAACCGAGAACGCAAGGACCCGCACGCTCATGGATATCGCCCGCATCACCCAGACCCGCCACACCACCAAGGCCTTCGACGCCGACCGTCAGATCCCCGAGAACCTCGTCGAGCAGCTGCGCGTGCTGCTGCGCAACGCCCCGTCGTCGGTCAATTCCCAGCCCTGGCATTTCGTCATCGCCGCCACGCCGGAGGCCAAGGCCCGCGTCGCGCGGGCTACCCAGGGCGGCTTCGCGTACAACGAGCCGAAGGTCCGCAAGGCCTCCCACGTGGTCGTGCTGTGCGCCCGTACGACGCTGGACGACGCCCACCTGTCGGCGGTGCTCGACGCCGAGCAGGCCGATGGCCGTTTCGCCACCGACGAGGCCAGGGCCAACCAGGACAAGAGCCGGCGTTTCTACGTGAACCTGCATCAGACCGAGCTGCAGGACGAGCGCAGCTGGATCGAGCGCCAGGTCTACATCGCCCTCGGCACCCTGCTGCTCGGCGCCGCGGCGCTGGACATCGACGCCTGTCCGATGGAAGGCTTCGACGCCAAGGCGCTGGACGAGGCCCTCGGCCTCGCCGAGCGCGGCCTCACCGGCGTGGTGCTGGTGGCCCTCGGCTACAGCGGCGCGGACGACTTCAACGCCAAGCTGCCCAAGTCGCGCCTGCCCGACGCGGCGCTGTTCACCGAGCTGTAATCGACACGGGGGCTGCGGCCCCCGATTTTTTTGCGGACGCTCAGCTGCCCGGCTGCAGCGTGACCGTCACCGTCTGGCGGTTGCGGCCGCGCAGGATCTCGATCGACACGCTGTCGCCGACCTTGAAGTCGTCGAGGCGCGCCGCCAGGCGGGCCACCGAATCCACTGGCTTGCCTTCCACCGCGACGATGATGTCGCCCGGCACCAGACTGCCGTCCGGGTTCTGCGTGATGCCCCGCAGCCCGGCCTGGTGGGCCGCCGAGCCGCGCGGCACGCGCAGGATCACCACCCCTTCGACGCCCAGTCCGCGGGAGAGGCGCTGGTTGAGGTCCTCGTCGAGCTCCACGCCGAGCGCCGGACGCAGGTACTTGCCGCTGCGGATCAGCTGCGGCACCACGCGCATCACCGTATCCACCGGGATCGAGAAGCCGATGCCCGCCGAAGTGCCGGATGGACTGTAGATCGCCGTGTTGATGCCGATCAGGCGGCCGGCCGAGTCGAGCAGCGGGCCGCCTGAGTTGCCGGGGTTGATCGCTGCGTCGGTCTGGATCAGATGCTCGATCGACGGTCCCTCGTCGTCGCCCTGCAGGCTGCGGTCCAGCGCCGACACGATGCCGGTGGTCAGCGTCCAGTCCAGGCCGAAGGGATTGCCGATGGCGAAGACCTTCTGCCCGACCTTCAGGTCCGCGCTGGTGCCTACCGGCACCGGCGGTGGGCGCTTGAAGCCGACGCCGATGCGCAGCACCGCGATGTCGTGGGCTGGGCTGGCACCCACCAGCGCCGCCTGGTAGTCGCGTCCGTCGGCAAGGCGCACGGTGGCCTGTGAGGCGCCGCGGATGACGTGGAAATTGGTCACCACGTGGCCCGCGTCGTCCCAGATGAAGCCCGAACCGGTGCCGCGCGGCACCGACATCACGTTGCGGGTCCAGTTGTCGCGCACCAGCTGCGAAGTGGTGATGTACACCACCGAATTGCGGGAGCGCTCGAACAGCTCGATGGTCGATTTCTCGTCGGCGGCCAAGTCGCCGCGCGGCGTCACGACGCGCTCGCTGGCCTGTTGGGGGCTGAAGGCCGACTCCAGCGCCGGCAGGAAATGCCACAGCAGCATCAGCGCGCCCACGCAGGCGGTGATGATGAGCCAGCGCTGCACGAAGCGCTGCTGCTGGCGGAGGGGATCGTCGTCGTATCGCATGCTGGCTGCCCGTCGCTGTGACCTGTCACGGAACGTGAGGGCCGGCTCGGCTCGCACGCGCTAGCGCGAAAGATGGGGGATGCGGGCGTCAACTTCAAGGCCTTGAAATCGGCATGGTGCGCACTCAGCTATGGGGGCATGGGCGCCCGGCGCCGCTTTTCCCCTACTTCCAGGAGGCTCGCATGTACTACCGATCCATGTTCCCCCGCGATCTGCTCGCCGAACTCGAGCGGCTGCAGCGGGAGGTGCCGCAGACCGTCGAACCGGGGCCGAGCATTCGCGGCCAGAAGCGCGGTTACCCCGCCCTCAACGTGGGCGGCACACCGAATGCCGTGGAGATCTACGCCTTCGCGCCGGGCCTCGACCCGGCCACGCTGGACGTGCAGCTCGAGAAGGGCATCCTGACCATTGCCGGCGAGCGCAAGGCGCCGGCCGTCTCCGAGCAGGCCACCGTGCATATCGGCGAGCGCTTCGCCGGGCGTTTCCGCCGCGTGGTGTCCCTGCCCGACGACATCGACCCCAATTCCATCGTCGCCAAGTACCGCGACGGCGTGTTGCACGTCAGCGTGCAGCGCCGCGAAGAAACCCAGCCGCGCCGCATCAGCATCCAGTAAGCCTCCGGAGGACAGACCATGAGCGACAAGAACGAAGCCCCCAAGACCGCCGATGCGCGCCGTGAGGACGCCGCGCTGCTGCCCCCCGTCGATGTGGTGGAGGACGCCAGCGGCATCACGCTGTACGCCGATCTGCCGGGCGTGTCGAAGGAGCGCCTCAACCTGCACGTGGAAGCCGACGTGCTGACCATCGACGGCGAAGTGGTGCTGGAGGCGCCGGAAGGCATGGAGCTGACCCACACCGAAGTGGGCCTGCCGCGCTACCACCGCCAATTCACGCTGTCGAAGGAGCTCGACGCCGGCAAGGTGAAGGCCAGCTTCGAGCACGGCGTGCTGACCCTGCGCATCCCCAAGGCCGAGCACGCCCAGCCGCGGCGTATCGAGGTACAGGTGCTGTAAGACGATCGGCGGGGCGCGCGTCTCGCTTGCGTCCCGCCGATTGGGTGTTACGGGCGGCTCAGGCCGCCGCTTCTTCCAGATCGTGCTCGAGCGGGTCGAGGCGCTGGCCGCGCAGCAGCCACACCGGCGACTTCCAGTAGATGTCCACGTTGTGGAAGGGATCGGTGAGGATCTTGCACATCCAGGCCAGGCCCCACGCCGGGCTGCGCAGGAAGAACAGATGCACGGTGCGGAACAGCAGCCCGCCGATGCCCAGCCCCAGCCACACCAGGCCGAGCTTGTGCAGGAAGGCAGCCTGCGCGTCGAACAGCCCGAACAGCGTCGGCTGTACGTAGAGCAGGGCCGGGATGCTCAGCCAGATGCCGATCAGGACGCCCTTGCGGCGCATGTTGTAGCCGACCTTGATCGATTCCTTGTAGTCGTAGCTGGTGTTGTTCACCCGGTCGAACTCCCGCGGCTCGAAGAAGATGTGCCCCGACTGGCGCGACACCATGCCCACCAGCCAGCCCACCAGGCCCGCCATGGCCGGATCGACGAAGAGCAGGCCGTAGGCGCATAGGAAGCTGAAGGCGCTGATCAGGTGCAGGGTCTGGTTGATCCGGCACTGGTGGTAGTAGCGGTGGTCGTCCCACCGCAGTGTGCGCAGTTTTTCAAGGAAATCATGCATCTGGCCGCCCTCTCGTGGTTTGGATGGGGGCACTCTGCGCACGCAGGATGACAGTACGGTAACGGGATGGTGTCGGAACGATGGCAATCCGACTTTGTTTGCGCCAGGTCAACCGCTTGGCCGTTCCGGCATCGGGATGCGCGGCAGCGCAGCTCAATACACGCCGTAGTTGAAGGCCAGTTCGATGCGTTGGCTGCGGTTCAGCCCTTCCAGCCCGACGAGGCGCTTGCCGTCGCTGCGCAGGCCGTAGCGCCGCTC
Organism: Zoogloea sp. JDB1; assembly: GCF_056724025.1. Taxonomy (NCBI): domain Bacteria; kingdom Pseudomonadati; phylum Pseudomonadota; class Betaproteobacteria; order Rhodocyclales; family Zoogloeaceae; genus Zoogloea; species Zoogloea sp. JDB1. The sequence continues at coordinate 679,118 of NZ_CM161496.1, read as the reverse complement.
GATCTCGGACAGGTAGCGCGAAGCGCGGCGGAAGCGTCCCTCGTAGGTGGTCACCGGCAACAGGTAGAGGTGGGACGTCCAGTACAGCTCGCCGGGCGCCACCGGTAGGCCGCTGAGCTTGCGTGCGTAGTCGCTGACGCGAGTGTCCGTGTAAATGACCAGCGCGTTGTAGCCCATGTCCTGCGCGAAGTCGTAACGCCGCCGGCGGTCCGGGACGAAGACGCTCCAGCCATCCCGCGAGAAGGCGTGGGGCGCCACGTCCACCAGCTGCCCGTCCGGCGCCAGCCACACGGAATGGAAGGTGAAGCCGTGGGCGCCCTGCTGCGGCCCGGCGTGTTTCGGCAGGCTGTGCAGCCAGCCGAAACACTGGCGTCCGCCCTCCGCCGCCACCGTGTCGCGCACCACCGCGTGGCAATACACGTCGCTGCCGGCTTCGCCGGCGCCCCGGTGGCGGATGCGCAAGGGCGCGCCGCCGGCGAAGTCGCGCAGGCGCTGGGCGACGACGGGCGGTAGCAGGGCGGCGGACGGGGCCATGGTGGTGGAGCGATTGAACGGGGGGCGGAAGTTAGCATGCACTATCGCCCGGCTTCCACTGCGCCGGCCAGATATCTTCGTGCACGCGTGCACGGTCTTCTCACACCGGTGCACGATCAACTTTGCCGCCGTGAACAAGACCGTGCACGGGTGAAAGGTCTTCGTGCACGGCGCGTAGTTCATCTTTCGTGCGGGAATGTTCATCGTGCACCGGGTGAAGTTCTTCGTGCACGCGTGCACGAAGAACTTCGGGCCGGCTGAGTTGATCGTGCACGCGCCAATGTTGAACGTGCACGGCTGCGAGATGGACATGGCCGGCCAAATGTTCGATATCGGCGGGTTAACAATGGATACGCGCGGCGCGGTGGCGTGCAAGGGGATGACCGGGGCGTTATGATCGGTCGGCATTTTGATCCCGAGATTCCGAGGCCCAGTCGATCCCCATGCGGACTTTCCAGTCGTTGTCCAAGCAGCCGAAGTGTGAAAGTCCAAGAGCCGCATCCAGGCTGTCCAGCTGCAAGTCCCTTGGCGGTTTCCTGTTGTTCGCTGTCGCGGTGCTGGTGTTGCTCGGTTTCTTTCTGGCGGAGGGCTACCAGGGCCAGATCCGGCTGGCGACTGCCAATGCGCGCAATCTCGTCGAGATACTTGAGGCGCGGCTGGATGTGTCCCTGCGGCGTACCGAGACGACCCTCGCGGCGCTGGCGGAGGAAGTCCCCGTCGAGGCCCTCGATCTGGCTGCCCGGGAGCGCCATGCGCCGGACCTGCACCGCAAGCTCGTCGCGTGGGCCCAGCGCTTTCCAGAGATCAGCGGGCTGCGCCTGATCGACCGGGATGGCAACGTGCTGTACCTCTCTGAGGGTATTGCTACGGGTACGCCACCCAGTGCGCGGGAACGCAGCTATTTCGAGATCCTCAAGCAGCAGCCGGATCATCCGCTGTTTTTTTCCGAGGTCAGCGTCGGACGCATCAGCCATCGGCCGCAGCTCTTCGCCGCGCTGCCGATCCGCGCTGCCGATCCGCGATGCCCAGGGGCGCTTCGTCGGGGCGGCAATGGCGCCGCTCGAACTGGATTACCTGTCCACGCTGGTGAACGCCATCGACCTCGGCAAGCACGGTGCCGTCACCTGGCGGCGCAGCGACGATGCGCGGCTGGTGATGCGCATCCCGCCGCGCCCGGAAGCGGTCAATCAGGCGATCATCAACAACCCGATGCACATGCGCATCAAGCAGGGCGACCGGGAGGGGATCATCCGTTTCCAGGCGGCGCTCGACGGGCAGGAGCGCATCTACGCGTACAAGCGCGTTGGTGTCTATCCTTTCTATGTGGCGGTGGGGCTGGCGACGAGCGACTTCCTCGCCGAGTGGCGGCGTACGGCATTGATCTCGACAGTGTCCACGCTGGCCTGTCTGGCCCTGCTTGGGATGCTCTTGTGGCGGCAGATCCGCTATCGGCAGGACCTGGAATACACGGTGGCCCGGCGCACCGGTGAACTGCTGCAGGCCACGCGGGCGGCGGAGGGGGCCAACCTGGCCAAGAGCGCCTTCCTGGCCAATATGTCCCACGAGATCCGCACGCCGCTCAATGCCATCATCGGCATGGCCCACCTGCTGCGGCGCGGCGGCCTGAACGTGCGCCAGACCCAGCAGCTCGGCAAGCTGGAGGCGGCGGGCGTGCACCTGCTGCACATCATCAATGCGGTGCTGGAGCTGACCAAGATCGAGGCCGGCAAACTCAGCATGGACGAGGTGCCGCTGCAGGTGGAGCGCATCGTCGCTGCGGTGGTGGACATGATTCGAGGGCAAGCGGAGGAGCGCCAGTTGCGGCTCGATGTGCAGCTCCAGTTGCCGGCCTGTGTATTGCTCGGCGACGCGACCCGCCTGCAACAGGCCCTGCTCAACTACGCCAACAATGCGGTGAAGTTCACCGAGTCCGGTGGCATCGCGCTGCGCGTCGATACGCTGGAGGAGGGGGCGGACAGCGTCGTGCTGCGCTTCGTCGTCGAGGACAGCGGTATCGGTATTGCTGCGGAGGCCATGCCGCGCCTGTTCAACGTCTTCGAGCAGGCCGACAACAGCATGACGCGCAAGTACGGAGGAACCGGCCTCGGGCTGGCCGTCACGAAGAAGATCGCGCAGCTGATGGGTGGCGATGCAGGCGCCACCAGCGTGCCCGGGCAGGGCAGCACCTTCTGGTTCACCGCCCGCCTGCGCAAGGGGGGGCAGGACCTGTCGGCGGGGTTGGCCGGTGCGCCCGAGGCGGCGGAGCAGAGTCTGGCGCGCCGCCACGCGGGGCAACGGGTGCTGCTGGTGGAGGACGAGCCGGTCAACCGGGAGATCGTGCTGAGCCTGCTCGGTGATGTGGGGCTGCTGGTGGATGCCGCCGAGGACGGCGTGCAGGGCCTGAACATGGCGACCACCAACGATTACGCGCTGATCCTGATGGACATGCAGATGCCCGGCATGGACGGCCTCGAAGCCACGCGCCGCATCCGCGCGCTGCCCGGCCGGCAGGCCGTGCCGATCCTGGCCCTCACCGCCAACGCCTTCGCCGAGGACAAGGCGCGCTGCCTGGAAGCCGGCATGAACGACTTCATCGCCAAGCCGGTGGCGCCGGACGTGCTGTTCGCGCTGCTGGACCGCTGGCTGGAGCAGGCCGCCGGGGATGCCGGGGGCCGCTCTGGGCCCCCTCACGAAACTATGCCGTGATCAGCGCCTCCACCCCCTGCAATCCGCCGGTGACGTGCTGGAGCCGATCCACGGTCTGTGCAAAGCGTGCCGCGGTAGTTTCGTGATCCTTGTCGGTCGCCGCGGCCTCCAGGGCGGCAGCCGCCTCGCCGAGATCGTAAGCCCCCAGGGTGCGGGCGATGCCTTTCAGGGTGTGGGCGAGCCGGATCTGGCTGCCCCAGTCGTTGGCCGCCATGGCCTGCGCAAAGCTGGGCTCGAAGGTCTTGCCGTGGGTGTCGCGGAACTTGGCCAGCAGGCGGTATAGCGACTTTGCTTTCTTGATGTAGGTGAGGCCGACTGCCACGTCGATCCCTGGCAGTTCGGGATAGACGGCGACCGGCTGTTCTTCCTCGACGATCACTGCGGCGGCGATGCGTTCGGCTGGCACGTGGGTGGCTATCTCGTCGAACAGCGTATCCATGTCGATCGGTTTCGCCACGTGGGCGTTCATGCCGGCTTGCCGGCAGGCTTCCTTCTCGTCGGCCATGGTGTTGGCGGTCAGGGCGATGATCGGCAGATCCCGGCAGTCGGCTTGCTGCCGCAGCAGGCGTGTCGCGGCGAAGCCATCCATCACCGGCATCTGCACGTCCATCAGGATCAGGTCGGGCCGTGCGGCGGCGACGGCAGCCAGCGCTTGCTGGCCGTTGGCCGCGAAGCGCACCGTCAGGCCCACATTGCCGAGGAGTTCGCCGATGATCTCCCGATTGATCTCCACGTCCTCGACGATCAGGACGTCCAGCCCGTGGAAACGCGACCATTGTCGGGTGGTGGCGCCACGCCGCTCGATCACCGGGGTGCCCTGGTCCGGAAAGCCGAGGCTGTTGGCGATCTCGACGTACAGGTGGCGGGCACTGACGGGCTTGGCCAGCAGACCGTCGATCTCGTCGGCGATGGCGTCGAGTTCCTTGTGATGGCTGAAGGCGGTGGCCAGCAGCATCGGCGGACATTTCATCCGGTGGTCGCGATAGACCGATTTGAGGCGCCGGATCGTTTCGACGCCGTCCAGCCCAGACATGCGCCAGTCCACAAGACACAGCAGGTAGTCGGGCGGCGGTGCTGATTCCATGCGGGCCAGGACCTCGTCGCCACTGCCCGCGAGTTCCACCTGCAAGCCCAGTTGCTGGCACAGATGGGCGTGGATGTGCCGGGCTACGGGGTTGTCGTCGATCACCAGCACGGGGCGAGCGGCATGGGCCGCCAGCTGTTGCCCGAATTCACCGATGCCGCGCCGGCGATCGGGCCCGATCGCCTTGAAGCGGGCGGTGAAGTGGAAGGTACTGCCGGCGCCCAGGGTGCTGTCCACCCAGATGCGGCCACCCATGATTTCGACGAGCTGGCGGCAGATGGCCAGGCCGAGGCCGGTTCCGCCATAACGGCGGGTGGTCGAGGTGTCGGCCTGGGTGAAGGGCGTGAACAGGCGTGCCACCTGCTCCTCGCTGATGCCGATCCCTTCGTCGCTGACGGAGAAGTGGAGTTCGACCGCGTCCTGTTCCGTCGGGCCGGTCTCCACCGCCACGACCACGTTGCCGCCGGTCGAGAACTTGAGGGCGTTCGACACCAGATTGGTCAGGATCTGGCCGAGCCGCAGCGCGTCGCCCTCGAGCAAGCGGGAGTCGTCGTCGATGTCGTAGTGCAGTTCGACGCCCTGTTCCTCGGCGCGCAGGGCGACGATGCCGGACAGTTGTTCGAAGACGGTCTCCAGCACGAACGGGGTGTGTTCGAGGTCCAGCTTGCCCGCTTCGATCTTCGAGAAGTCCAGGATGTCGTTGATGATGGTGAGCAGGTTCTCCGAGGCCGCCCTGATCTTGCCGACGTAGTTGGCCTGTCGGGGACTCAGGTGGGTTGCCAGCGCCAGGTCGGCCATGCCGATGATGGCGTTCATCGGGGTCCGGATCTCGTGGCTCATGTTGGCCAGGAAGGCGCTCTTGGCGGTGTTCGATTTGAGGGCGTCCTGGCGCGCAGCCTCGAGTTCCGCCATCAGGCGATGGGCGCGGGTGACGTCGCGGGCGATGCCGAGCACGCCGACCAGGTGGCCGGCGTCGTCGTACATCGGCGTCTTGATCGTCTCCAGCATTTCCTCGTGGCCATCGTCCCGGTAGGTCACCGTCTCTTCATTGACGCAGGCCTGTCTTGTCTCGATGGCATGCAGGTCGTGGCGCCGGAACGCGTCGGCCTGTTCGGCGGGGAGGAAGTCGCGATCCGTCTTGCCGACGATTTCGCTTTCGGAGGCGCCGAGAAGACGTTCGAACTTGTTGTTGCAGGTGATGAAGACGCCTTCAGGATCCTTCAGCCAGACCAGATCGGGCAGGGTGTTGATCAGCGTGCGCAGCTGCCGGCGTTCCTGTTCGAGCAGGGCGATCGATTCGCGCAGCCTGTCCTTCATGTGCAGGATGGAGGCAGCGAGGCTTTGCTCGTCGCCATAGGCGATATCCACTTCCGTGTCCAGGTCACCCATGGCGATCCGGCGGGCCACCTTTTGCATCGCAATGGGTTCGCCGCCAAGGCGACGCAGGATGGCGCGGGCGCTGAGCAACATCAGGCCGCCCGCCAGCAGTACGCCGCCGAGGGTCAGTACGCCAACCAGCAGGCGGACGCGCCCTGCCGTCAGATAAAGGTTGTTGGAGGTCCGGTCGGCGAAGGCCGAGGCGATCTTCACCGTCGCATCGACGGCGGCCCGGTGGGCTTCGTAGCGCTCCACCAGTGTCCGCTGGAGTTCGACGGCTTTTGCCGTATCGTCGCGCTGGAGGGCGGCGACGTAGTCGTCGAACAGGAAGCGCCAGTAGGCGTCGGCGGTGTGCTTCTCGGTTGCCAGCAATGCGTCACGCAGCTCCGGGGTGAGGGCCTGCCCCGCCCAGTAGGCGTTGCGTTCGTCGTACTTGCGCTTGAGCGTCGTCAGCTTGTCCAGCAGCGGAGGGCGCTCTCCCGCCTGGGCCTGCCCGAGCTGCAGGGCCGTCAGCTGGGCCTCGATGACGTACAGCGGCGGCGGCAGCACATCGGCGATGACGTCCTTGCCCTGGGCCATGCCGTGGGCGGCATCGATGATCGATTGCGTCGCGCTCCAGACGAGGACGGCCAGGCCCACGAAAAGGGCGCACACCACCGTGGCGACGAGAAGCAATTGTTTTCTTAACGTGAGCGATTGGAACACCGTTCCTCCCTTGGTTCCGCCGGGAGCGGGGCCTTATGGCAGCCGCGGCTGCGTATTGTTTCCGATTCCGGTGGCGGTGAGGGAGATGTGGGTGCGATGGAGGGACTTTGTCACCATCTGACACATGCCGCGCTCCGTTCGAGCGGCCGGCGCCGGGTGGCCGGGGCGGGGCGTGCCAGGTGCTCTGCGCCGACCGTACGGCAGCGCTGATCCCGTGCCCGCCGACACGGTATGCTGCGCGCCTTGTGTCCTTGCACGGAGTACCCCGCCATGTTCATCGAGTCTCCCGATCAGGTTCCGCTGCGCGAGCAGGTCACCGCGGCCGGTGACGTCTTCCTGGTGCCCGAGCTGATCCTGCGGGTGGATGACGCGTCCTTGAACGGCTGGCAGTTGCGCTACGGGGACTGGACGGACTATCCGGACCGGTCCGGCGGACGGAGTGGCGCAGAGCAGGCGCTGCAGGCGGCCATCTTCGACATGCGCTTCCGCATCGAGACGCTTGGCAAGTGAACCGTCGGCGTCATCGGACGCCATCGACTACAGTTCAGGAACCCCTTCCACCCAGGAGTGAGCATGAGCACCCATACCGTCCGCCTGCACCGTGTGCTGCGCGCGCCGCCGGAGCGCATCTACCGGGCTTTTCTCGATCCCGCGGCGATGGCCAAGTGGCTGCCGCCCCATGGCTTCACCGGCACCGTGCATCAGCTCGATGCGCAGGTCGGCGGCGCCTACCGCATGTCCTTCACGAACCTCGGCAACGGGCACAGCCACAGCTTCGGCGGGACCTATCTGGAGCTGGAGCCGGCGGCGCGGCTCCGCTACACGGCGGTCTTCGACGATCCGAACCTGCCCGGTCAGATGCAGACCACGGTCGTGCTCAGCGCGGTGTTCTGCGGCACCGAGCTGAACATCGTGCAGGAAGGCATCCCCGAGATCATCCCTGCGCAGGCCTGCTACCTGGGCTGGCAGGAGTCGCTGCAACTGCTCGCGCAGCTGGTCGAAGCCGATATCCCCGGCTGATTCCGCGCTGGGCCGCCGCTGCTTTTTTTCTTCGAATTACGATCCGGCCGCTGGCATCTTCGACTGTCAGGTGTGCGTGCCGGTCAGGCCGCGGTGACGGCAGGCCAGTAAAAAGGGGCGCATTGCGCGCCCCTTGTGCTGACCGGTGGAAGGCAAGAGCGGGTTTCAGTCTCCCTTCGGACCGTTGTGGCAGGTGTAACAGCCGACCTTGGTGCCGGCGGCCAGTGCGTAGGACTTGCTGTCGTGGGTGAAGGTCTTGGCGATCTTCACCTGGGACAGCGGGCTGCCGCGGTAGTCGTTGCCGTGGCAGGCAGTACAGGATGATGCGCCGCCGGATTCGACCATGTCGCCGTGGGCATCGACCCAGCTCTGACCGATGGTGTGCATGCCGTGGGGGCCGCCGTTCTTGGTCAGTGGCACCTTGGCGTGGCACACCGTGCATTCGGTGATCGTGCCGGCGTAGCCCTGGATGGCCTTCGACTGCAGCAGGTCGTTGTCGTGGCTGCTCGCCCAGGTCTGGTTCTTCGATGCGTACTCGGCGTGGGTGGAGCCGTGGCAGGCTTCGCACTGGGTCTTGCCGTGGCCGACGCTGAAGCGGAACAGGGAGAAGCCGGTCTTCGGCGTGTTGGCATTGGTGGCGAAGCGGGTGTCGGTGACCACGCGCAGCGCGCCGGTCGTCACGTCGGTGACGGCGGCCGTTTCACGCTTGCCGTCGTGGTGGCAGGCCTGGCAGTTGGGCTGCTGCAGCCAGCCGACCCGGCTGGCCTTGCCGACCGCGCCCAGATTGCCGTGGCAGCTCTGGCAGTCGAGGCCCGGCGTGTCGCTCATCGCGCCGCGCAAGCACTTGGTGACGGAGCCCGGGTGGCATTGGTAACAGGAGTCCCGGTTGCCGATGCTGTCCAGCGTGACCTGCTTGAGCGGGTCCTTCACTTGGCCGTGCATGCGGTGCATCGCCGAGGTAAGGGCGGAGATCTTCACGCTCTGGCCGTTGGCCGTGACGGTGAAGCCCGGTGAGGCGAGGGCGTTGGAGCCGTGGCAGGAGGCGCATAGGGTCGGCGTCCCTTGGTCGGCACGCTGGGCGAGGCCGCCGCTGGCCACTGGCTGCAGCTTGAGCAGGGCAGCCTGGTAGACCGGGTCGTTGGCGTGCTTGTCGTCGTGCAGGCGCAGCACGTTCTTCTTCCAGTCCTTTTCCGGATCGGCGCTGTAGTTGGCCCAACCGCGCAGGGGCGGCTTGGCCGCATCCTTGTTGGAATTGCTGGCGTGACAGCTGATGCAGGTCATCTCGTCGGACACCGGCAGCACGGTCTGGGTGCTGGCCAGCACGGTGCCGGTGCTGCTCTTGGCAACGACCTTCACCATCGGGTAGTAGTTCTTGTTGTACCCGTTGCTGGTCAGGGTGTCGTCGTAGGGCAGGATGGGCAGGCCTTCGGCCTCGTACCAGCTCTGCACCTGGTTGTAGCTCATTGCGGCTGGCTGGGTGCTCGGCGTTGGGTTGCTGACCGCCGGGTTGCTCAAATTGAGGCCGCGGTTGGGTGCCGGCGCGCCGCCGTAGAGGGCTTTGACGTATTGCCAGAAGTTGGTCTTGCCGGCTGATGAGGTGTTGATGGAGCCCGATGGATCGCGCAGCGACTCGTAGCTCAAGGTCACGCCGGAGGTGACCTGCTTGCCGGACTGACGGTCGATCAGCTGGGCGTGCAGGTTGTTGTAGGGCGGCAGGATGGACATGATCGAGTAGTCCTTGCCGTCCACACAGTGCATGCCCAGGTCGTTCCAGGCCAGCAGCGCGTAGCGGGACGCAAAGCTGCCGGTTGTGGCAGCCGCGGTGACAGTGGTCGTCGTGCTGCTGGCGCTCAGCGTGGTTGCGCCCGCCGACGAGACCGACGTGGTCCCGAGGAAGGGGTTGGCGGAGCCGGACCAGTTGTTGCTGGAGGCGCCGTCGCTGCGCTTGCTGCTCGCTGTCGTGGTGCCGCTCGTCCGGGCACCGCGTTCCGAGGTTTGAGTCTGCTGCACGCCGGTGCTGGTGAACAGCGTTTGCAGCCATGTGATGTCTGCGTAGGCCAGGCCGCCCAGTGTGCTGGCTGCAAGAAAGGTCAGGGTGATGCCGAGGTGCCGCTTGCGCCTCGCCGGTGGATTTGTCGTGTGCATGGATGCTCCCGCCTTTGGCTGGTTGGATCGCAATGGATTCGAACGGGCTTGTGGCGGCGCACGACGGAGTGACACGGTCGTGACTTCAGCGTTCAAGCCTTCTTGTCAGCTGAAGTCAGGTGGTAAATCCACTTGAGCAGTGAAAATCAATACCATGACGCCAGTGTGGTGTTGATTTTAGATGTGCGCTCAATTTGGTTCAATCGTAATTACAAATATTCTTATATTCTGAATATCTGGTAACAATTGAAGCTGGCAAGTGGAACCGCCAGGGCTCACTCACCACGCTTTCAGAGGTGCGATCAGGAACGCTTGCGGGCCGGTTTGCGCTGCAGGCTGGCATCCGCCTGCAGCGCCATGTCGAGCATCGCGTCGCGGGATTTGACGGCGGCGTCGAGCAGGGTCCGGAACATCTCGCCGACGAAGGCGGGGCCGGCGGCCAGCGCCAGTGGCGGTGTGGCTTGCGTCTTGGCCGGCGTATCGGCGTTGAGGTTCAGCAGCTCGGCCATCTCGTGCTGGTTGGCGGCGACCACTTCATTGAAATCGCCGGCGTAGCCGATGACCTGGTCGATGACATGCTTGGTCAGCGCCAGCTGGGCCTCGTTCCAGCTCTGCAGGTCGCGGGCCCGGGCGAGGGTCTGGACGGTTTCCAGATTGCCTTCCATCAGCGACTGCGCAGCCTTTAGGTTGAGGGAGACCAGGCGCTGCGCACAGACGAGCGAACCCTGGCAGAAGGACAACAGATCGTTGTGCCGGCCCGCGCCAGCGTGCGCGTGGACGTTCGGTAGCGGAAACATGGGCACCTCCGCGATGTGAGCATGGGAGCCCTCACGCTACGCGCTTTCCGATGGGCGGTGCTTGCTCGATATCAATGAGCGTGCGCGCCACGCCTCAGCTCAGGCTCCTTCGCCGCCGGCCGTCTTGCTGGCGGCCTTGACGATCAGTTCTTCGAGGATATGTTCCATCACGCTGCGCAGCGGTGCCAGCAGGATCTGCGGATCGAGGTCCGGGTTGCGGATCATGCGCACCGTGAGGCCCTCGAAGACCGCGTACAGCACTTCCAGCGGCCCTTCCATCTGGGCGTCGGTGCAGCTCACACCGCGGAACTGCAGGCCTTCGCGGATGAGTTCGACGAGGCGCTCGCGGGCCGTGCGGTCGGCGGTGTGCACGATGGTGGCGACACCCGGATTGCGCGCCGCCTCGGCGACGATCTCGAGCATCAACGGCGCGTCGTCGTTGTCGAGGTCCGCGGTGCAGTGCTGAACGTCGTCCACCATGGCCCGCAGGATGTCGCCGTCGGCGCTGGCGGAACGGATGCGCTGGGTGATGGTCAGCAGGTTGAGCAAATCCCGCTCGACGATCGCCGCGATGATCGCTTCCTTGTTCTCGAAGTAGTGGTAGATGTGGCCGACGCTCATGCCGGCGGCCTTCGAGATCTGCGCCATGCTGGCGCCGTGGAAGCCCTGGCGACGGAAGCAGTTGGTGGCGGCGTTGAGCACCTGGGCTTTGCGGGCTTCGGCGCGGGGTTGCTCCTGCTGGGCGTAAGTCTGTGTGTTCATGGCTGTTTTCTCCTCATCCTGGCGTCCTGGGGCAACCCTTGCGTTGAGGGTCTGCCATCTGCAGGCGTTTGCTTATACGGCAGATTCTAATATAGAATGAGCGCTCAAACTAGAATGAGCGTTCATTCTTTTGTGTGCGCCGAATACATTTTGCTCTCCCCAACGGGCTGGTTTCGTGCCCACTCTAGGCAGGAAAGGTTTTGAATATGCAGATCGAAATGAACAAGGCGGTGTGTTCCGCCGGGCTTCTGCTGGCGCTGGGCAGCGTCATCCTGAGCGGTTGCGGCGAGCCGAAGGCCGCCGGTGAACAGCACCCGATGGGGCCGACCGAAGTCGGCGTGGTGGAGGTCCAGCCGCAGAAAGTCGCGCTGACCACCGAGCTGGCCGGCCGCACCGCGGCCTACATGGTTTCCGAGGTGCGGCCGCAGGTCGGCGGCATCATCCAGAAGCGGCTGTTCACCGAGGGTGGCGACGTCGCTGCCGGCCAGCCCTTGTACCAGATCGATCCGGCCACCTACCAGGCGGCTTATGAGAGTGCCCGCGCCAGCCTCGCCAAGGCCGAAGCCAACCTGGCGAGCACGCGCAGCAAGGCGTCCCGCTATGAGGAGTTGGTGGCCATCAAGGCGGTCAGCCAGCAGGATTACGACGACACCCAGGCCGCCCTCAAGCAGGGCCAGGCCGATGTGGCGGCGGCCAAGGCGGCGGTCGAGACGGCGCGCATCAACCTGGCCTACACCAAGGTCGCCTCGCCGATCGCCGGGCGCATCGGCCGTTCGACGGTGACGCCGGGCGCGCTGGTGACGGCCAGCCAGCAGAACGCGCTGGCCACCGTACAGCAGCTCGATCCGATCTATGTGGACGTGACCCAGTCCAGCGCCGAGCTGCTGCGCCTCAAGCGCGACCTGGCGAGCGGCCAGCTCAAGAAGGCCGGTGCCGGCCAGGCAGCCGTCAAGCTGGTGCTGGAGGACGGCAGCGCCTATCCGCTGGCCGGCAAACTGCAGTTCTCCGACGTGACGGTGGACCAGAGCACCGGCACGATCACGCTGCGCGCGGTCTTCCCCAATCCGAAGGGCGACCTGCTGCCCGGCATGTACGTGCGCACGGTGCTCGAAGAGGGCGTCGACGAGCAGGCCATCCTGGTGCCGCAGCAGGGCGTCAGCCGCGACACCAAGGGCAACCCGACCGCGATGGTGGTGGGCGCCGACGGCAAGGTGGAGCTGCGCACCCTCAAGACCAGCCGCACGCTCGGCGACAAGTGGCTGGTCAGCGATGGCCTGAAGGCTGGCGACAAGCTGATCGTCGACGGCCTGCAGAAGATCCATCCGGGCGCCCCGGTCAAGCCGGTGCCGGCAACGGCGCCGAAGGCCGAAGCCCCCGCCAAGGCGGCAGCGGTTGCCACCGCAGGCTAAGGGAGTACGCGCATGTCCCGCTTCTTCATAGACAGGCCCATCTTCGCGTGGGTCATTGCGATCGTCATCATGCTCGCCGGCGTGCTGGCGATCCGCACGCTGCCAATCTCCCAATATCCGCCGATCGCCCCGCCCGCGGTGTCGATCAGCGCGACCTACCCCGGCGCGTCCGCCAAGACCCTGGAAGACACCGTCACCCAGGTGATCGAGCAGAAGATGAAGGGCATCGACCACCTGACCTACATGTCGTCGGCCAGCGACTCGTCGGGCTCGGTGACCATCACCCTGACCTTCGACGCCGGCACCGACCCGGATATCGCCCAGGTGCAGGTGCAGAACAAGCTGGCGCTGGCCACCCCGCTGCTGCCGCAGGAAGTGCAGAAGCAGGGCGTGCAGGTCGCCAAGGCCACCACCAACTTCCTGATGGTGGTCGGTTTCGTCTCCGAAGACGGCAGCCTCAGCGACATCGACCTGGGTGACTACGTCGCCTCCAACGTGCAGGACATCGTCTCGCGCATCAACGGCGTCGGCGAGACCCAGCTGTTCGGCAGCAAGTACGCGATGCGCATCTGGCTCGATCCGGCCAAGCTGCACAACTACAAGCTGACCCCGGCCGACATCAGCGCCGCGATCACCGCGCAGAACGCCCAGGTCTCCGCTGGCCAGCTCGGTGGCATGCCGTCGCCGAAGGGCCAGCGCCTCAACGCGACGATCACCGCCCAGAGCCGCCTGCAGACGCCCGAGCAGTTCGGCGCGATCCTGCTGCGCACCACCGCCGACGGCGCCTCCGTGCGCCTGCGCGACGTGGCGCGCATCGAGCTGGGCGGCGAATCCTACGACGTGGTGGCGCGCTACAACGGCAAGCCGGCCACCGGCCTGGCGGTCAAACTGGCCACCGGCGCCAACGCGCTGGATACCGCCGATGCGGTGAAGGCCAAGCTGCACGAGCTGTCCAAGTTCTTCCCGCAGGGCGTGAAGGCGGTGACGCCCTACGACACCACGCCCTTCGTGAAGGTCTCCATCGAGGAGGTCGTGAAGACCCTGGTGGAAGCCATCGCGCTGGTCTTCCTGGTGATGTACCTGTTCCTGCAGAACTTCCGCGCCACGCTGATCCCCACCATCGCGGTACCGGTAGTGCTGCTCGGCACCTTCGGCGTGCTCGCCGCGGCCGGCTTCTCGATCAACACGCTGACCATGTTCGGCGTGGTGCTGGCCATCGGCCTGCTGGTGGACGACGCCATCGTGGTGGTGGAGAACGTCGAGCGGGTGATGAGCGAGGAAGGCCTGTCGCCGAAGGAGGCGACCCGCAAGTCGATGAACCAGATCACCGGCGCGCTGATCGGCATCGCCCTGGTGCTGTCGGCGGTGTTCGTGCCGATGGCCTTCTTCGGCGGTTCCACCGGCGTCATCTACCGCCAGTTCTCGATCACCATCGTGTCGTCGATGGTGCTGTCGGTGGTGGTGGCGCTGATCCTCACGCCGGCCCTCTGCGCAACCTTGCTGAAGCCGGTGGCCCAGGGCCACACGGCCGGCGAGGGCGGCCTGCTGGGCAGCTTCTTCGGCTGGTTCAACCGCGCCTTCGAGCGCAGCAACGCCGGCAGCCGCTCCGTCGTCGCCCGCATGCTGGGCAGCAGCAAGCGCTACCTGGTGATCTACGCATTGATCGTGGTCGGCATGGGCGCGCTGTTCCTGCGTCTGCCAACCGCCTTCCTGCCGGAAGAAGACCAGGGCTTCCTGATGTCCCAGGTGATCCTGCCGGCCGGCTCCACCGCCGAAAGCACGCTGGCGGTGATGGAGAAGGTCGAGCACCACTTCATGGAAGACCAGAAGGAGGCCGTGGAGTCCATCTTCACCGTCACCGGCTTCAGCTTCGCCGGCAGCGGCCAGAACAACGGGATCGCCTTCATCAACCTGAAGGACTGGAGCGAGCGCAAGCGCCCCGACCTGAAAGTGACGGCGGTGGCCGGCAAGGCGATGGGTTATTTCTCCACCTTCCGCAATGCGATGGCCTTCGCCTTCGCGCCGCCGGCGGTGGTCGAGCTGGGCAACGCCAGCGGTTTCGACTTCCAGCTGCAGGACCGCGCCGGCCTCGGCCACCAGGCCCTGATCGACGCCCGCAACCAGCTGCTCGGCATGGCGTCGCAGAACCCGCTGCTGGTCGGTGTGCGCCCCAACGGCCAGGACGACACCCCCGAGTACAAGCTCGACATCGATCATGCCAAGGCCGGCGCGCTGGGTCTTTCGCTGGCCGACATCAACAACGCCCTGCAGACCGCCTGGGGCAGTTCCTACGTCAATGACTTCATCGACAAGGGCCGCGTCAAGCGGGTTTATCTGCAGGGCGACGCGTCGGCGCGCATGCAGCCGGAGGACCTGAACAAGTGGTACGTGCGCAACAGCAACGGCGACATGGTGCCCTTCTCGTCCTTCGCGTCGGCCCACTGGACCTACGGCTCGCCGCGCCTGGAGCGCTACAACGGCCTGCCGTCGGCGGAGATCATGGGTTCCGCGGCGCCCGGCCACAGTACTGGCGAGGCGATGGTGGCCATGGAAGACATGGCGTCCAGGCTGCCGGACGGCATCGGCTTCGAATGGACCGGCCTGTCCTACCAGGAGCGCCTGTCCGGCTCCCAGGCGCCGGCCCTGTACGCGATCTCGCTGCTGGTGGTGTTCCTGTGCCTGGCTGCGCTGTACGAGAGCTGGTCCATCCCGTTCGCGGTGATGCTGGTGGTGCCGCTGGGGATCATCGGTGCGCTGCTGGCGGCGATGATGCGCGGGCTGTCCAACGACGTGTACTTCCAGGTCGGCCTGCTGATGACCATCGGCCTGTCGGCGAAGAACGCGATCCTGATCGTCGAATTCGCCAAGGAGCAGATGGAGCACGGCAAGGGCCTCATCGACGCGACGCTGGAAGCGGTGCGCCTGCGCCTGCGCCCGATCGTCATGACCTCGCTGGCCTTCATCCTCGGCGTGTTGCCGCTGGCCCTCTCCAACGGTGCCGGTTCCGGGGCGCAGAACGCCATCGGCACCGGCGTGATCGGCGGCATGCTGTCCGCCACCGTGCTGGCCGTGCTGTTCGTGCCGCTGTTCTTCGTGGCCGTGCGGCGGGTGTTCAAGGGCAAGACTGCCACGGACACCGCCCAGGCCGAATCCATCCCCGCCCAGGAGGTGCGCTGAGATGCCCCGCATGACTCTTCTCGCCGCGGCGCTGGCCTCCGCCGTGCTGGCCGGCTGCGCCACGCTGGCCCCCGACTACGCCAGGCCGGCCGCGCCGGTGCCGCAGCAATGGCCGGCCGACGCGGGTGCCACCGGCACCACCGCCGCCGACATCGGCTGGCAGGACTTCTTCACCGATGCCCGCCTGCGCCAGCTCATCGCGCTGGCCCTGGACAACAACCGGGATCTCCGCGTCGCTGCCCTCAACATCGAGAAGGCCCGCGCCCAGTACCAGATCCAGAGGGCCGATCTGTTCCCGACCGTGCAGGCGACGGCCGGCGGCACCGGCCAGCGTACGCCGGCCAGCCTGTCCACCACCGGCCAGGCGATGACAACGCACCAGTACACCGCCGGCCTCGGCTTCGCGTCCTACGAGCTGGACTTCTTCGGCCGCATCCGCAGCCTCAAGGACCAGGCCCTGTACCAGTTCCTCGGCACCGAGGAAGCCCGGCGCAGCGCGCAGATCAGCCTGGTGGCCGAGGTCGCCAGCGCCTACCTGACGCTGGTCGCCGACAACGAGCGCCTGAAGCTGGCCGAGGAAACCCGCGTCAGCCAGCAGAGCTCCTACGACCTCACCAAGCGCCGCTTCGAGCTCGGCAGCGCGTCCGAGCTGGACCTGCGCCAGGCCCAGACCAGCGTCGACTCGGCGCGCGTGGACGTGGCCCGCTACACCGGTCAGCTGGCCCAGGACCGCAACGCGCTGGCGCTGCTGCTCGGCGGGCCGCTGCCCGACGAGCTGGCCCAGCCGGGCGGGCTGGGCAGCGTCTCGGCGCTGGCCGGCGTGCCCGACGGCGTGCCGGCGGACGTGCTGCAACGGCGCCCCGACGTGCTGCAGGCGGAACGCACGCTGCAGGCCGCCAACGCCAACATCGGTGCGGCGCGGGCGGCCTACTTCCCGAGCATCACGCTGACCGCCAAGGGCGGCGTGGCCAGCAGCCAGCTGTCCGACCTGTTCAAGGGTGGCGCCGGTGCGTGGAGCTTCTCGCCGCAGATCAGCCTGCCAATCTTCGACGCCGGGCGGATCAGCGCCAACCTCAAGGTGGCCGAGACGGACCGGGCGATCAGCCTGGCCCAGTACGAAAAGGCCGTGCAGACGGCCTTCCGCGAAGCCGCCGATGCGCTGTTGCTGCGCACCCCGCTGGAAGGCCAGCTGGCCGCCCAGCAATCCCTCGTCGATGCCACCGCGGCCAGCTACCGGCTGTCCAAGGCGCGCTTCGACAAGGGCGTGGACAGCTACCTGGCGGTGCTTGACTCCCAGCGCGCCCAGTACAGCGCCGAGCAGAGCCTGATCACCGTCCGGCTGGCCGGGCTGAGCAATCAGGTCACGCTGTACAAGGTGCTCGGCGGCGGCGCCAGGTAAGCCTCAGGCCGCCACGCCTTCTTCCTGGCCTGCCCGTGCCTGCTGGGCGGCCAGGATTTCCGGCAGGTTCAGCTCGATCCAGTCGGCCAACGCCTCGACCTTGCGGCCGATCTGCTCGCCCAGCGGCGTCAGCGTGTATTCCACGTGAGGCGGCACCACCGGGTAGGAGACCCGCGCGACGAAGCCGTCGCTCTCCAGCTGCTGCAGCGTCTGCGCCAGCATCTTCTCGCTGATCCCGTTCACCTTGCGGCGCAGGTCACTGAAGCGATGCATGCCGCCGAGCAGGCCGACCAGCAGCAGCACGCCCCAGCGGCTGGTCACGTGCTTCAGCACCTCGCGGGACGGACACTTCTCGGCGAACACGTCGCCGCGCCGCATCATCTCGGCCAGGGTCGGGCGGGCCTCGGCCCCGTCGTCGTGGTCTGTGTTCATGATGGAACTTACCTTTTGGTGCGTACTTACTAAAAGTTAGTCAGGCGGATATTCTGCCGCTTCCTCCCTCCCAGATAAAGGAAGTCGCATCATGATCGTCGTTACCGGCGCCTCCGGCCAGCTCGGCCGCCTCATCATCGAAAACCTGCTGCAGACCGTTCCCGCCGGCGAGATCGTCGCCGCCGTGCGTACGCCAGCCAAGGTTGCCGACCTCGCCGCCCGCGGCGTGCAGGTCCGCGAGGCCGACTACAACCGCCCCGAAACCCTCGACAGCGCCTTTG
Source organism: Zoogloea sp. JDB1 (assembly GCF_056724025.1). Classification (NCBI taxonomy): domain Bacteria; kingdom Pseudomonadati; phylum Pseudomonadota; class Betaproteobacteria; order Rhodocyclales; family Zoogloeaceae; genus Zoogloea; species Zoogloea sp. JDB1. The sequence goes on along the minus strand of NZ_CM161496.1, from coordinate 661,290 downwards.
CCGGCGCCGACAAGCTGCTGCTGATCTCCTCCAGCGAAGTGGGCAGCCGCCTGCCCCAGCACCGTGCGGTGATCGACGCCGCCAAGCGTGCCAAGGTCGGCTTGATCGCCTACACCAGCCTGCTGCACGCCGACAGTTCGCCGCTGCCGCTGGCTGTCGAACACAAGGCCACCGAACAGCTCATCGCCGAAGCCGGCTTGCCGGCGGTGCTGCTGCGCAATGGCTGGTACACCGAAAACTACCTCGCCAGCATCCCGCCCGCGCTGCAATACGGCGTGGTGCTCGGCAGCGCCGGCGAAGGGCGCATCGCTTCCGCCGCCCGTGCCGACTACGCCGCCGCCGCCGCTGCCGTCCTCACCCGCGACGGGCAGGCCGGCAAGGTGTATGAACTGGCCGGCGACGAGTCCTACACCCTGGCCGAGCTGGCCGCCGAGATCGCCCGCCAGTCCGGCAAGGCGGTGGCCTACCAGAACCTGCCCGAAGCCGACTTCAAGGCCGCGCTGCTCGGCGCCGGTCTGCCGGAAGGCCTCGCCGCGCTGCTGGCCGAGTCCGACATCGGTGCCTCCAAGGGCGGCCTGTTCGACGACGGCCACCAGCTCAGCCAGCTGATCGGCCGCCCGACCATCGGCCTGGCAAGCCTGGTCAAGGCTGCGCTGCAATAAGCCGCGCCGCGGGCCGGTGTCCGCGCCGGCCCGTCAGCGCGGTGTTTGCACCGACGGCACGCCGGCCGTCGGCTTGGCTTGGACGCCGCTGGCGGACCACACGCTGTCCGGCGTCCCATAGCGGACGCGCCGCGCGGTGGCGCGGGCCATCCACGCAAAGGCCCCGGCACCGGCGAGCGCCGTGGCATCCACACCCAGACTTGCCGCCGAGCCGTGCGCCCACAGGCCCAGGGACGGCAGGCTCCACGCCAGCAGCGAGGTGAGCGGAATGGCTGCGGTGAGCGCCGCCGCCAGCCATAGAAGATGGACCGACGCGCGTGCCGCACCGCGCAGGAAGGCCCAGCCGATGCTGGCGAAGAAGGCGCCGTAATACAGCGCGGGCAGCCAGGCGTTCGCATTGCCGGCCAGGCCGTGCAGCCATTTACTACCGACAATCGCCAGCGAGACACCGCATACGCAGCCCAGGCAGACGCCGACGGTGGCGGCGGCCATCAAGCGCACATCCAGCCGCTGCACGGGCAGTTCCCCGCCCTGGCGTGCCTGCTTCTTGCGGCGGCTTTCGACCCACAGCAGGTTTCCGCTGTAGAACAGCCAGGCGCCGGCCAGACCGAGCAGGAAGTACATCCACTGCACCGGCGTGCCGCCGAAGGCCGCCATGTGCAGAGCGAAGAAGCTGCTGACGAACAGGTTCGGTGTGCTCTGCCGGCCGGGCAGGAAATCGCTGCCGACCATCTTGCCGCTGTAGGGATCGACCGCCGCAAACCCGCCCCGCGCCCGCGGCGAGACGGCCGCCGCATCCTTGCCCCATACCCGCACCACCGCGCGCGGCCCGGTGGCCTGCTGGTACTGCAGCAGGGTGGGCTCGAAGCCGGGCGCCTGTTCCTGCACCCGGGCCAGGATCTCCAGCGGAGGCAGCATCGTCGCCGGATCGCGTTCGGCGGCGCCGGGCGCCGGACGCTGCCGCTGAAAGGCGGTCGACCACTTGCCGTCGTGCAGCAGCCTGTCCTGCACCGCATAGATGCCGTCGTGATAGGCGAAGACCACCGCCGTCAGCGCCATCACCAGATGGAAGGGCAGGCTGACGATGCCCACCACGTTGTGGGCGTCCAGCCACATGCGCTTCAGGTTCTTGCCGACCCGCAGCGCGAAGAAATCCTTGACCAGCGACGGCAGCACCACCACCACGCCGGACACCAGCGCCAGCGCGTAGAGGGCCGCGATGACGCCCATCACCCAGCGATTCGGATCGCTATCCACCGGCAGGCCGACGACGCGGTGCAGCGTGTCGATGAAGGCCGCCAGCCGCGACGGATGGGTCTCCGCCACCTGCGCCGCGCCGTGCACATCCAGCGTCGCCGCGTAGTGGCGGACCTGGTTGTCGTCGTGCTCGTCGGCGTCCGGGCTGCGTACCTGCCAGCCCAGGCGGGCCGGCACGTTCTCGGCGTCCTGCACGTAGAGGGTGAAGTCTTTGGCCGCGTCCGGATGCGCGGCCAGGGTCTTGACGATCAGCTGCTGCGCGTCCGCCAGCGCCACCGGGCGGACTTCACCCGGCGGCGAGGCCCAGCGCGTGAGCGGCTCCTTGAAGACGGTCAGGGCGCCGGCGTAGAAGGCGATGAACAAGGCCATCCCGGCGACGATGCCGGTCCACGTATGGACCGCCTTGTAGATGCGGACGAACTCGCTTCTCATGGTGTGATGTCCGGTCAGGAAAGACGCAGGGCGGACAGGGCGCCCAGCACCAGCGCCCCGGCGCCGCCCAGCCACAGCCAGGCGCGCAGGCCACTGGCGAAGAAGAAGACCCCACCCAGCACGCCCAGCCAGACCGGGGGCACCATCCACATGGCCAGCTGCCCGCGCACGGAGAGCGGCATGTCGGCGTTGAACTGCAGGAACAGGCCGCTGCAGCCGAGCGCCAGCACGGCGCCCAGCACGAAGCCGGCGAGGGTCTTGGACAGCCAGTCGCGGCGGATCGGTGGAAGGTTCGCGGCGGCCATCTCAGCGCCCCCGCCCGCTGCCCAGCAGCGCGCCGGCATACGGCAGCACGGCGAACGCCAGCATCAGCACCACCACGAATGTGAAGGTGGCGGTGAGGGCCTGCATGTCGCGGGCCAAGCCCAGCCAGCCGGCAGCCAGCAAGGCTGCACCGGCGATCCGCGTCGGGCGGGCCGGCCAGCGCGCCGCGAGCAGCCGCTGGTTGGGGGAGGCCAGGTAGAGGCCGGCGCAGCCGAGCAGCGCCGCGGCCAGGCCGATCAAGGTGAATGTCTGCATGGTGAGTGTGTCGGCCGTGGGTCGAAGCGGCTCGTCGAGGGCCTGGCGGCCGTCAGAAGTCCATCGTCGCGGACGCGGAGATCGTCCGCGGCGCGCCCAGGGTCGCAATCGAATAGCTGTCGCTGAAGCTGCCCGACCAGTAGTGCTTGTCGAACAGGTTGTTGATGTTCACGCGCAGCACCACTTTGCGGCCGTCCATCGTCGTGGCGTAGCGCGCGCCGACGTCGAGGGTGGTCCAGCTGGGGATCTGCTGCCGGTTGGCGGCATCGAGATACTGGCTGCTGGTGCTGACGACGCGGCTGCTGAGGGTCAGCCCGGCGAGCCACGGCGCGTCCCACTCGGCGCCCAGGTTGCCCTGCCAGCGGGGCGTGCCGATGGCCACGTTGCCGTCGTACTGGCCGTAGGCGGTCTTGGTCTGCTCGCCCTGCGAGTAGGTCGCGCCGCCGAGCAGGCGGACGGTACGCGTCAAGCTGCCGAAGGTGTTCCACTCCAGCCCGCGGACCCGCTTCTCGCCGTCGTCGGTGTAGGTCGGGTTGCTGCTGCTGCCGAGCGCGACCATCGAGGGCTTGGTGATCTCGAACAGGCTGACGGTGTAGGCAAAGGCGCCGGCATCCCATTTGGCACCGGCCTCCTTCTGGTCTGTCTTGTAGGGTGCGAACACGAAGTTCCGGTTGGTCGCCAGCGTATCGGTGACCGTGTCGCCCTTGCTCAGGCCCTGCACGTAGTTGGCGTACAGCGAGACCGCCGGCCCCCACGGCTTGACGACGACGGCCAGCGCCGGCGTCACCACACTCTTGTCGTACTGGGCGCTCACCGCGCCCGTCGTGGCGTTGTAGTTGGTGGTCTTGATGCTCTGGTTGCGCAGGCCCACGGTCAGCCGGAGGCGGTCCTCCAGCAGCGACAGCGTATCGATCAGGGCCAGGCTGGACAGCGTCGTGTCGCTGGTCTTCGGCGCCACGCCCGGCGGCGTCGGCATCGCCAGCGTGGTGACCGGGTTGTAGATGTTCGACGTGGCGCTGGCCGAGTTGGTGGCCGAGCCGCTCTCCTGCTCCAGGTTGGTGGCGTGCAGGACCAGCTCGTGGGCCACGCTGCCGGTGCCGAAGCGCGCGCGCAACCCGGCCTCGGCCGAGACGCTGTCGGTGTAGCTCCGCGTGCCGTTGGTCGCCGCGGTGAAGTTGCCGTTGGCGGCGATCGTCCGCGCATGGGTGCCGTTGATGAAGCCCGCGGACTCGAAGTTCAGCACCCCGACGCCGGCAAAGGCCGAGAGCTGCGGACTGAACGCGTATTCCGCGCGGGCCATCGCCGCCTTGCTCTCCAGCGTGCCGCTCGCGCCGCGGAACAGGTTGGTGCGCGGATCGACCGCCTTCGGCACCCGGGTCGTGTTCTGGAACCAGTACATCGCCGGCGTGCCGCCCGCAAACGACTCCTTGCTGTAGTACGCGTCGAGGGACGCGGTCAGCGCGTCGCCGCGGTAATCCACCGCCGCCGACAGGAACTCGCGCTTCTTGGACTGGCCGTCCAGCTCCGTATCGCCGTCGCTGAAAGCGCCGTTGATGCGCACCCCCAGCGCCTTGCGCTCCCCGAAGCGGCGCCCGGCATCGATGCTGGTGCCGAACTGCCCCTCGGACTGGTAGCCCACGGACAGGCGCGTCAGGGGATCGTCGGTCGCCCGTTTCGGCACCAGGTTGATCACCCCGCCGACGCCGCCGCCCGGCGGCATCCCGCCGAACAGCGCGCTGGGGCCCTTCAGCACTTCGACCCGGTCGACGGCCTCCAGCGGCGCATGGCCCACCGGCGCCAATCCGAACATGCCGTTGATGGCGAGGTCGGACGAATTGACGTCGAAACCGCGCACCCGGAAATTCTCATAGGCGTGGCCGTTCGATGTCGTGAAGCGCACCGAGGGATCGTTGGCCATCAGATCGTAGAGGGTCCGCGCCTGCTGGTTCGCAATCAGCTCGGCGGTATAGCTGGTGATGTTGAACGGCGTATCGATGACGTCCTGGTTGCCCAGCGCGCCCAGGCGGGCGCCTTTGGCCACCTGGCCGCCGGTGTAGGGCGTCGGCGTGTCGGACGGGCGTTCCGCGCTGGCGGCAACCTTCACCGCCGGCAGCGTCGCCTCGTTTTCCGTAACTGCATTGGGGAGCGCTTGTGCCGCCGCCCAGGGGGACTGCGCAAGCATGCTCATGGCCAGCGCGAGCGGAGTCATTCGCCGCATCGTGTTTCTCCTGTTGAATAAACACTGGCTGGCGAGGGCTGGCTTGTGTGCTGTGGTTACCTGTTCAGATTGGATGTCCCGGTCGATGACCGTCAGAGATCATGCGAAGATTCTAAACGAGAATAGTTATCAACAAAAGCCCCGGATGTCGCCGCGCTTACGGCCTGGCAAGCGTTGTGGTCTGCACCGCGCCCCGATCCGCTGCTATCTTAGGCGCCGGTCGGCTGCGCATCCCATCCGGATGGCGGCCGGCCGGTTCCAATCCCAAACCACAAAAACCGCGCCCCGCGCGCACCAAGGAGACTAAGTGAAACTCTATTTCAAACCCGGCGCCTGTTCCCTGTCCCCGCACATCGCCCTCGAAGAAGCCGGCCTCCGGTACGAATCCGAAAGCGTCGACCTCGCCACCAAGGTCACCGGCAGCGGCGCCAACTACCTCGAAGTCAATCCCAAGGGCTACGTGCCCGCGCTGCTCCTCGACTCCGGCGAAGTCCTCACCGAAGGCCCGGCCATCGTCCAGTACATCGCCGACCTCGCCCCGGAAAAGAAGCTCGCGCCCCCCAACGGCAGCATCGAACGCTACCGCCTGCAAGGCTGGCTCAACTTCATCGGCACCGAACTCCACAAGTCCGCCACCGCCTTCTTCAACCCGCTGAGCAAGGACGACTGGAAAGCCGCCGCCAAGCTCAACCTGGAACGCCGCTTCGGCTACCTGAACGAACAACTCGCCGACAAGCCCTACCTCCTCGGCGAAGACTTCAGCGTCGCCGACGGCTATTTGTTCACCGTGCTGGGCTGGATGAAGATCATCAACTTCGACCTCAGCCCGTATCCGAACCTGATCGCGTTTCAGGAACGTGTGGGTGCGCGTCCTGCCGTGCAGGCGGCGATGAAGGCGGAAGGGTTGGTTTGATTTAAGGAATGAAAAAGCCGGCGCGGAAGCGCCGGCTTTTTGGGAAATGGTGGGTTCTCGGCTTGAACGGACTTTCCAAAATACGGCTGACCATGGCTGCTTTACACAAAATTCCGGACTGTCAGGAGTAGGTATTTAGCGAACTGGAACCAATTTAGCGCTCCTACTTGTCAATCTAAGCCTTCCAGAATGCGCCATATCTTTCGATAGACTCGCCCCTTGTCTGAGCCAAGGGCACTAGTCCAGAAGGATGCATCAGAACTGCGGAGTACGTCACGAACTTCAGTCAGTGGGCGATGGCCGTTAGCCCTCATCTGAAAAGCCAAGGGTTCCGCTGCCATGCGTGGGATACCCAGTAATCGTAAAGCGATGGCATCCTCGTCAGATACTCCGTAATAAACTCGCGAAGCTAGGTTATTCAATAGTTGCCGCTCACCTTCGGGTATGTCACCACCAGTGATAGACAATAGCGCACCCAATCCCCATGCTGCGGTTTGCGTAAGCTTGCCAAATAGGTTCTGCCCACATTTGGTTAGCGCTTCGATCTCGTCTCGCCCATCTTTGGAGAAATGTCGCTGAGCAATATCGGGTAACGTTGAGCCTCCCACCCAGTCCTTGAGAATCAAAGCTAACTTATCCCCATTCGGCCCTGTGCTGCCAGTTACTTCTTCAAGGTTACCCCTCAGCTCTGGAATCTTTAGTAATACACCCATCATTTTTTCTAGCGTATCGCTCCCGCTTCCAAACAATGTTTGGGGGTTCCAGGCATCCCTTCCAATACCCTCTTGTCCAGCTGCGCTCATTGCCGTCTTAATGCTTTGCAATGAAAACCCCGTGCTGTCCACCAACTTCAAGGGCTGTCGTGGCTGGCTCAAATAATCTGCATAGGTGCGGATGCTGTCAAGTAAGCGCGTGGCCTGGTTTGCATTCGCTGCCCTAAGTTTTCCGAACCCAAATGTGCCACGCAAAATCTGCTCCATTTGATCGGGGAAGGATTGGGGGCACCCCATTTGCTGATAGGTATGCGCCAGATATTGAACGAATGCCGACCATTCAGGCTTGTGATAAACAATGAGGCCGAGGTCATCAAGAAGGTCTCCGGCTTCTGCCACAAGTTTAATCAACGCCGAATTAAGATCGCCGGTTTGTGCGCATATAAAGTCTTTAAGTTTGGTGGCTTTGACGTCACCATCTGCTGCTAGAGCAACCACCCCTAGGCTGCCTTGATCAACACGACCTGCACGACCCGCAATGTTCCAGAAATCTGCCGGAGGCATATCTTGCCCGTATGGATATTGGTGCGACGCCATGACAACTCCTGATACAGGGAAGTTGACGCCTTGGGCAATCGTCGTCGTTGCTACCAGATAATCCAGCTCCTCATTTTCAAATAACCATTCCATCAATGCCCGCGTGTCGTCAGACAAACCGGCATGGTGCACACCTATGCCATGGCTGAGCAAATCCACCAACGGGAAGTCTTGCCCCATTTCCAGCGCAAGAAACTCCTGCACCAACTTCACCTGTTCAGAAGGTGCTGGGCGACGGTTTGCGCCGTTCTTCATGGCTATGGCCAACGACCAAACCCAGTCAGGCCGCGAGTGCATAACAATTACCGGGCCTCGCTTCTTGAGTTGGTGTGCGGCAGCTACCGCCACTTCAGTCTGGCTTGAAATTTGACGGAAAGTTTTTTTGCAATTCGGATCTTTATCTAACGGTATCAACTCATCAATCGCCAATGTGGCACGAGTGGTATGCACCGTCTCCAGATTGAGCTGATAGTCGTAGCTTTTTCCTTTCAGGAGAGCACCTTTTTCGGGTTTCACAACACCGATGACTCGATCATTCGGCTGCCAATCCATAGCGAGGCTGATGTCGTCTGAATTAGTATCTCCAAGCCAGCGAGCCACTTCGCGGGCATTGCGGATGAATGGGGTCAATAACAGAAACTGGGCCATCCGGCACTCAGCATTGATCGTTGCCAGTAACAACTCCAGCTTGAGGCCTCGTGCTCCTTCCTGAATGTTATGAGCCTCATCTACCACCACGAGCGTCAACGGACGGCCTATCTTTGCTTCCCATCCCTGACGCAACATGAGGTCAAGCTTTTCGGGCGTAGTTACAAGAATACGAAACTCGCGAGCTTCGTCCCTTTCGCAAAGCAATTCCGACTCCACCCCATCAACCTCAAGCGCCGGACTAACTTGCTCTACCGCCACCCCGAGCGGTTCAAAATCACGCCGGAGCCTTCGTGCAACCTGACGAACCAAGGTGCGTGTGGGTGCAAGATAAGCTACCCAGCCACGTTCAAGATCAAACTGGTTCAACGCTTGCAGAATACGGAACTGGGCGATCAAAGTTTTCCCGCTGGATGTCGGCAGGCTTACCACTACGGCACGGCGACTAGAACCAAGCAAACCCTGCTCTGCCAATGCACGTCGCTGAGGCGGTAAGACGTCAAACAACACCTTGTCCCCTCTACCTTTTTCAACAAGGCTGCGGACAAATTTTGTGACACGCGAATTGACCGCGCGAGTGACTGTCCAGATGGAATTGTCTGCTAGTTGTCGCGCTGTTGCTGCCAGCAAACGGGCGAGAGGCTCCAGTTGAAAAGGTGTGCCGCGCTCGCATATCGCTATGGCGCGGTCGAAGTGCATATCGAGGAGATTGTGAACCTGATAATTACCCTCAACGACGCCATCGGTTACATAGAGGGCAAGTATTTCTGCCGCTTTCGCCAGGTGATACAGCGCCATCAATTCCAGTGCTGCGGCTTTGGCTCCGTGAGCCTCGGCGCCATTGAGATAGGTCGACTCGAAAGTTCCCTGCGCCTGGCGCAATATCTTGATGCGTTCCAGTACAGCATCCCGGTCTTCCCACCCTCGCTTGCGAATCAATCGCAGCCAAATATCGGAGATCGTACTCAATGTGCGCATCCGCCAATCCTGCGACTCAAGCTCTAATGTCGGCCAAGGCCGCTCGCGCAAGTTGCGCGCAGCATCTGCGCCCAGATCGCCCAACACGGCCAACGCAGACTGCCGCAAGCGCAGTTCGGCCTCAAGCAGCGTGGCATCCTTTGCGGGTAGTACGCGATAGAGCCGATAAGCATCGGCAGCACATTGCCGTAGCGTACTCAATTGTGCTACCTCGGCTGCGGGGTTCAGTAGCAAGTCCATCACCACGGTTTCCATGGTCAGGGCAACGCGCTCGATCAATACGTAATCGAACTCCTGCGGCAAGCTCGCAAGTTCAATCAAGACTTGCGCGCGTGCAGCCTCGTGCAAGGCTTTTCCTCGCATTTCACCGAGAGATTCGAGCATCCAGTGGCTCATAACACGCCACCTTGAATCCGAGTAGGAAGGCTGGCAATCGTGCAAGGAAGATAAAGCGCCAGCAAATGACACTTGGCGGGTTCTTTGACGATGGCTCCCAAATGCTTGCCGCGACTGTGAAGATCCTTTTCGTCGGGCAGGGTGTCACGCACCAATACGCCAAATAGCGACATTGCCTTATTGCCAGACTGAAGCAGCAAACTGACCGCCGCATTAAAGTGGGGTTCATTGTCATTGCCACGGCAGCGCGGCTGCAACCATCGAATCAGCGTATGCAATATGCCGATATCCGTTACCAAACTTTCTAACTGGTGGGGCATGCCATGGCGACCAGTCATGACATTCGGTGGAGTACTGCTGTCGGAAGAGCATTTAACTTCGCCCAACGCCAGTCGCGTCTCACTACCATAGGTTACGAATCCCACCAGGTCAGCGCCGGGAAGGCTCGCCAGTGGCGTACGTTTATCGCGCTCCATATTCCATGGCCAGACCATACGATGTTCGCGGCTAAGCCAAGCCTCGGCCACAGCCTCGCCTACCGCCCAGTCACGCTCTTCGGGTTGTTCGGCTTCCAATATGACTTGCAGACTGTCATGTGCAAATCCAGTAGAGGCAAGACTATTCAAGTGCGTGGCGAAATCAATTTTGCCAATGTCATCATGCAGGCGCGGCTTGACCTCATTCGCTATGAATTTGTCGAACTCCTCCCCATCGTCAAGCTGCAGCCCTTGCCAACTTGTTGTATTAATGGAGTTTCCATAAATTGGGGTACGCATAATCCCACAATGTTACCAAGTAGCTGTTTATCGAGTGGTGATTTTTTAGGGCTTCTGAGTGTCAAAAGACTCAAAATAGCGTGCGTCTGAGAACTTAAGCTAAGCGGAAGCCAATCATGAATGCGACAAATGGTTGCTTAGGCCGAATATCGGACTCCATCTGATTCTCCCTTCACCTCTCCCTCCTCATCCCAATTGTCTGCCGACACCGCGGATAATTAAAACACCCCCAAAACCCCGCCTTCCCCTTGCTCCCCGCCACCGCCCGCATCTTTATCCCGCAGCTCGGGCAGGTCGGCACCTTGTAATCCCCTTCAATTGCGAAATTAAGCAGCTCCTGCCGCACACCCTCCGGTAAGCGAAGAATCATCATCAGGAACATCTCGCCGTCGATCAGCGTGATGCGGTTGGCTTTGGCGATTTCTTTTGCGTCGGGGGTGAAGCCGCCGCTGGTCATGAAGAAGGCTTTGGGGATCTTTTCGTGGGTCATCACGCCGAGCAGTTCGCGCACGGGTTTGACGCCGACGAGGCGTTCGCCCCAGGCCTTGCACTGGACGATGGCGGTGCATTTGCCTTTATCGGTTTCGGTGGCGTTCTGGAAGAGGCGGATGTCGATGCCGCCGTCCGGGCCGAGGGGCGTGGTGGCGCTGCGGATGCCCTTGCCGGCGTAGAAGCGCTGGCAGACGTCCTCGAAGCGTTTCCATTCCAGGTCGCGGATCAGGCCGATGCTCCAGGCGGTGGGGCAGGCGTCGGCAGCCTGGGGTTCCAGCGCGGTGGCGGAGATGACGGGGCTGTCGTCCTCTGTGGCCGGGTGCTGGAGGCTGGGCTCCTTATGGTAGAAGACTCGCGCATGCACGGGGCCGCTTGCCGGCTTCGGCGCGGGGGTGGGAGCGGCGGCTTCGGCGGCCTTCTTCGCGATGATGACGGCGCGGATATAGGCGAGCAGGGAAATCAGCAGCAGGGCGCCGCCGGCCAGTTCGGCGAAGGACGAGAAGGCCAGGGCCAGTGGCTGGAGGAACATGTTGCCGGCGCCGTAGGCGGGCAGGGCCCATTTGAGGCCGGCATAGACCACCACGGCCAGTACCGCACTCACCGGCCATGGGGCGTTGAGCAGGTCTGCCAGCGCGGAGTGTTTGCGGTAGCGTTTGCGGGCCATCAGCGGAGGATTCCCTTTCTCCGCCGCACGGCGCCGGTGATGGCTTGCCGCAGGGGCGCATCCTGCTCGGAGCGCAGTGTGATGTGGGCGGCGAGCGGCAGCAGCAGGGCTTTCATTGCATCCGGGTATGTCGTGGCGATGGGGGAGATATCGCACGGCATGCGGTCGCCTCGCTACGGAACATTTCACATTTCTTGAATTTGGCAGAGACGGCAGGGGTTTGGTGTTTTCGTCGTCCTCGCGAGGGGCGCTGTGGGCTGTTTGATGCGCCGATTTGAACTGTCGGTGCTCAGAGATGAACTTCTGATGCCGGGATTTGAGCTTGAGCTGCGCGGACTTGAACGTTTGTCCCTCCGATTTGAACTTTCGTCCCTCGGACTTGAACTTTCGCAGCGCCGACATGAACCCGCGGGGCGTGGATTTGAACTGTCGATGCGGTGATTTGAACTTGTGCAGTCCGGACTTGAACCGGTTCAAGTGCGGGCTGAACCGGTTCAACGCCGATTTGAACTCTCGGTGCCCGGAGGGGCGAGAGTTCAAATCGGAACGGCGTGCACCTCACTGGGCGCCGAAACCTGTCCGCACCTTTCCTTGACGCTTCGGCGATCCCCGGCCGATACTCCGGCCGTCGCTGAGACAACAGCGAACGGGTTTCGCAGCCCGACCATTCCTAGGCGGACAATTCAAGCCGCGCCGCGGCTTTTTTCGTTCGTACGCCCTTGGTGCGCCCTCAATGGCGGGCCGGGCGGGGAGGCTTCGGCCTGCCGGTTCCTAGGATGCCGGTCTGCGAACCCCGCTTTGGCCCGCCCCCCGTTTCGCAGCGGGAGGCGGATGAATCCATATCCTAGGAGTCCCGCATCATGGCTTTGTCCATCTCGGCGTGCGCCGGTCCGCACGCGCCCGTGCATCATGCCTTCGTAATTTTCCCGTTGCCTCGGCAACGCGTGTGGAGCGAGGGGAGAGCGCTGCGATGAGTACGCCGCTCAGTTTTCCGGCGCCTGCCGGTCCGCTCTACCTGTTGGCAGAGGATGCCAATGCGCTGGCCCTCGTCGATCAGTTGTCCGCCCGTCAGGTGCAGTTGCAGTCCCTGCTGGCGATGACCTATGGCGATGCGGGCGACGCCTTCCGCCGGCTCAATCCGACGCTGCAGGACAATTACCTGTGGGCCTGCTCGATGATGGCCCGGGAGGTGGGGGATCTGTTTGCTGCGTTGCGGGCGAGGCAGTCGGGAGATCCACTCGACTGACCGGCAGAGGGCCGGGATTGGCGCGGTGCGCGGGCATCTGCAATCGATGCGCCGCGGGCTGCAGGGTGGGCGGAGAGCATCCGCCCGCCATCAGCGGAAGGCGCCCTTTTCCTCCAGCGCGGCGCGGGTGATGGCCTGGCGCAGGGGCAGGTCCTTGTCGGAACGCAGGTTGAGGTTGGTAGCGAACAGCCAGACTTCGCCTTGGCGTTCCACGTAGCCCACGTACCAGCCGATCTGCGGCTGGCTGCGGGCGGCCCAGCCGGTCTTGGCGTAAAGGCGGTAGCTGGGGGCCCGTTCGACGAGCATCACGTCCTGCAGCACCTGGTAGGCGTGGGCGCCGAAGGGGGGTTGCCGTTGCGAGACTTTTTTCAGGAAGGTGACTTGTTCCTGTGCGCTGATCTGTAGTTGGTCGGTCAGCCAGAAGGTGGTGAGGTCGAAGGGTTCGGCGAGAACGCCGTAGCCGACCTGGCGGAGGTAGCGGCGGTAGGTGTCGGTGCCGACCTTGCGGGCGATGCCCTGGTAGCACCACACGCAGGAGACCTTGAAGGCCGAGGCGAGGGTCTGGTCCCGGTTCCAGTCGGGCATCTCGCGCTCGCGGCCGTCCCACTTGAAGGGGGTGTCGCGGTCGGCGACGACCCATTCCTGGGCGGCGATCAGCGTGTTGAGGATCTTGAAGGTGGAGGCGGGTGGATAGCGCCGGGCGGCGCGGGCGTCGTTATGGATGTAGGTCTGGCCGCTGGGCAGGGCGGTGACGATCATCGTGCCTTCCACGCCGTGGGCCTGGAAGATCCTGGCGATGCCCTCGTCTTCGGCCTGGGCCAGCATGGGGAGTGCGAGGGCGAACATCAGCAGCAGGGGTTTCATTGCGTACGGCTATGTCGTGGCGATCGGGGATGTATCGCACGGCATCCGGCGCGCCCGCTACGGAACAGTTCACATTTTGCCGATTTGACTGGAGGCGTGCATGTCCGACGCGGCTCCCCCGGATTCAGACCGCCATCGCCTCCAGCGCCGGGCTGACGCGCTTTGCGCTGCAGCTCGGGCTGGTTTGAGGCGTGTAGCCGCTCGATCGGCGCGTTGCCGGGGGCGTCGAATCAGAACACCACGTCGTAGGTTGCGGTGAGCAGGCGCGCGTTGCCGAAACGGTTGAAGCCGTCCACGGTGTAGTTGGGGCCGCTGCGGTCCTTCTGGAAGTCGAGCTGGACCTTGACGGCGCTGGAGGTGGTCAGGTCGTAGCGCAGCGTGAGGGACTCGGTGCGGTGGGCTTCCTGGCCGTCCGGGTCGGCGCCGGCGGAGATCTCGGCCTGGCTGCGGTAGTTGGACACGGTGACCATCGGCGTCCACTTGCCGAGGCGGTAGCCGACGCCGAGGATCTGCGCGCGGTCGGTGTAGCCCATCACGTCGTTGTGGGCGATGCGGATGAACTCGCTGCGCACCAGCACGTTCTCGTAATCCACGTTGAAGCTCACGCCGTAGATCTGCTGCTTGCCGGCCGGCGAGCTGAAGGACGTATCGGCGTCGATGTAGCTGCCGAAGGTCGGCGAGCTCGGATCGGCGTCGAGGGAGCCGCTGACGTTCTTCTGGCGGACCTTCGACTGCAGATAGACGAGGCGGGTCTCGAACCAGTCCTTGGTGAGGGTCAGGTCGCCGCCGACGATGTTGTCCCAGCGCACATCGGTGCGGTTGTTGCGGCCACGGTAGACCTTCCAGTAGCCGCTGCGGTCCTTCGCCTCGTAACCGGCGAGCAGGTTGGCGTTGGCGTCCCAGCCGCTCCACTGGCCGCGATAGGCCAGGTTCATGCCGTTGTAGTTGACCGCTTCCCAGCCATACAGCTGCGGCGGCAAGTGGGTCCACGGCAGGGCCACGCCGATGTCCTGGGTGTCCGAGTAGTAGAACATCGGGATGCGCTTGCGGCCGGCCTGCAGCGTGAAGCTGTCGTTCACCTTGAAGCTGGCGTACAGCCATTCGAGGTTGATGGCCCCCTCGCGGGCGCCGCGGGAGACCAGCTGGCCGGTGACCGAGAAGCGCCGGTCGGGGAAGGTGGCGACGCCCTGCACGCCGAGCTTGGAGTCGGGCTTCCATTGCACGCCGCCCTTGCCCTCATAGACGCCGCCCTGGGCGTAGTCGGAAACGAAGACCGGCTTCTTGAAGTCGCTGACGGTACCCGGGGTGCCGCCCAGCATGTGGCCCAGGCCGAGGGTCATGAAGCCGGAGCCGGCGAAATCGACGCCGCCCACTTCGACGGCCGACGCCGGCGCACTGGCGCACAGCAGTACCGCCACGGACAGGGCCGCGGCGCAGGGGATGTTGCGGAAAGACATGGAACCTCCAGATGCGAATTCGGTAAAGGACGCGGCGCGGCCTCAGTGGACGGTCAGGACGACCTTGACGGTGGCGTCGGCGGCGGCTTTCTCGACATAGCCGATGCCGCCGGGGGCGGCCGCGACGGCCTTCTTGACCGCCGCGCTGTTGGCCGCCTCGGGCGGTGGCGTGCCCTTGCCGGTGAAGGCCAGCTTGGACCAGTAGGCCTTGGCCTGGGCGGCGGACTTGCCGGTGATCTTGGTGTAGAACTCGTCGCGCAGCGGGCTCGCCTCGGGCTGGTCCTGCGGTGCGGCGGCCGCGCCGCCGGGCAGGCTGGCGGCCTTGCCGAGGAACACATCGGCGACCTGCTCCTTGGTCATCGCATCGGGGCCGCCCTTGCCGACGATCACCACCATTTCGGCCGCGGCGCCGTGGGCGGCAAGAATGCCCAGCAGGCACAGGCCCGTCTGCAGCTTGCGCTGCAATCCGTCTAGAAACATGACACTCCCTTGTGTGCGTTGTTGTTGCCCGCGCGGGCAGGCTGGTATCAGAAACTGGCGTTCTTCTTGAAGAAGTCGAAACAGCGGCGGATGGTGTCGAGTTCCGCTTCGCCGACCCCGGTGAATTCGATGCCGTACTCGTGCTTCGCACCATCCCGGCCGCTACGCACGATGCGTCCGGTGAGGCGCACCGGCGCCTGGCTGGCGTAGCGCTCCAGGTTGTCGTCGGGTACGAAGAGGCCGAGGCTCACCGGCTGCTGCGGGTCAACCGCCTGGCTCAGGCTGAGGCGCAGGCCACCGAGGGAGAAATCGGCACAGACGCCCTCCTGGCGGACGCCTCTTTGTTCGACCTTGATCAGCAGGCCATGGCGTGCGCGTGGAGCCCGGCGCTGCTCGTTCTCCACCGGCAGGATCTGGGTGCCGCTGGCGAAGCTGAAGCCGGCCATGATGTCGGTGAGGCGGCTTGTTACGTCGCGGAGGTCTTCACCGATGGCCGCCGTGGTGTCCACCTTGGTGGCGCTCTCGCGCAGCGTCGAGAAGAGGGTCTCGGTGGTCGATTCGAGCAGCGAGAAGCGGTCGAGCTGCTGGTGGCTGGACGACGCGATGCCCTGGATCGCCTGCGCCGAATCCACCGCGTTGCTGGCCATGCCCTCGATGGAGCCGCTGGTCTTGTGTGCCTCGTCCTGGGTCAGGTCCACCTGCTGGACGACCTCGTTCATCGTTCCCGACACTTGCTGCACCTTGGTGGACAGCTGGTCGATGATCAGGCCGACTTCGCTGGCCGACGCGGTGGTGCGCTCGGCCAGCTTGCGCACCTCATCGGCGACGACGGCGAAGCCGCGTCCCTGCTCGCCGGCGCGGGCGGCCTCGATGGCGGCATTGAGGGCCAGCAGGTTGGTCTGCGCGGCGATTTCCTTGATCGTGTTGACGATGGAGTGGATCTGGCGGGCGGATTCTTCGAGTTCGAGGATCTCGCCGGCGGCGCGGCTGACCTGCGCCGTGGTCTGCTGCATCGAGCTGATGTTCTGGCGCACGCTGGCCAGTCCGTCGCGGGACAGGGCTTCGACCACCGACGCGCGCTCGGCGGCCTGGCTGGCCTGGCTGCGCACTTCTGCGGAGATCTGGTGCAGCTGCAGCATGGCGCCGGACACTTCGTCGGAGCGGCTGCCCTGCTGGCGGCTGACGCCGGAGATTTCGTTGGAGATCTTGGAGATCTGGTAGGCCGACTGGCCCATGTGGCGGCTGCATTCCTCGATCTCGCGGAGGATGCCGGCCAGCCGGTCGCGCATGGTCTTGATGGCGAACAGCAGACTGCTGCGGTCGTCGCGGCCGATCTGCACGTCCACACCGAGTTGCCCCTCCGAGATGCGGCGGGCGATCTCGGCCGCGTAGGCCGGTTCGCCGCCCATCTGGCGCAGGATGCTGATGGCGACCAGCGCGCCGAGTACCAACACGGCCAGCGTCGCTCCTGCGCCGACCGCGAGCATGCCCTGCTGGGCGAGTTCGGTGGCCCGTTCGGCCGATTCGGTCTGGCTGGCGACATTGCGGGCATTGATGTCCACCAGCTGCATCAGGTTTTTTTCGGCGGCCAGATAGGGTTTGCGCTGGGCGCCGCCGAGCAGGTAGTACTTCTGGAAGAGTTCCTTCTGGCGTGCCGCGTCGTGATTGGCGGCAAGGGTGCGGATCAGCTCGATGATGTCCTGGTCCACCTTCTTCCAGGCCGTCCATTCCTTCACGAAGGCCTGCCACAGGGCTTCTTCCTCGGCTGAGCGGGGAATCGCCTCGTAGCGCTTCCAGACGCCTTCGACGTTGGCCCACAGGGTCTGCTTGTCGCGGGCGATGGCTTCGAACTGGTCCTGGGCGTCGGGATCGCTTTCCCACAGCGCGACTTCGTAGGTGCTCGACTTGAGGGCGACCTGGACCTCCCGCAGGCCCTGGATGGCGATCACCGCCGGCAGGCGCTGGCGGCCGAGCTCCTTGACGCCGCTCACGCCTTCGCGGATACCTGCCAGGCCGGTCAGGACCGCGATGATCAGGGCCACGATGGCCACCGCCCCGAGCGTCAGCAGTTTCTGACGCAGACTCATTCGTGCAAGCATCGTGTTGTTCTTTCTATGTTGTCGGCGTGCCTGTCGCTGCGTGGCGAATTCCTGTCCCCTACAGGAATCTGCGGCTGGATTACCTGCCGCAAGCTCACTGCCCGGCGCTTTTTCGGCAGTGAAACTGTCACCTTTAGCATTTCCTTCGTATTTATCGGAAATTCACGCGACCCGGGAATATGTCGTACACGAGGCTTTGCGGTGTTGACGCAGGTCGTATCGGCCGCGTGCGGCTAGTCGTAAAGTAGGCGCTGGTCCGCTCCCGTCCGGTGCGCCTGCGATGAAAATCCATCAACTGTCCGTTTCCGATGCCCTCGCCAGTGTGCGCAGTTCGGCGCAGGGGCTGGACGCGGCCGAGGCGGCGCTGCGGCTGGCCGAGTACGGTCCGAACCGGGTCGAGCCGCTGGCGACGGAGCCGGCCTGGTTGCGCCTGCTGAAGGAATTCACGCACCTGTTCTCGATCATCCTGTGGGTCGCCGCCGGGCTGGCCTTCCTGGCCGACTGGTTCGACCCGAGCCAGGGCATGGCCCGCGTCGGCTGGGCGGTGGTGCTGGTGATCCTGGTGTCGGGGCTGTTCTCCTTCTGGCAGGAACTGCGCGTCGAGCGCACGCTGGCGGCGCTGCAGGGTCTGCTGCCGCAGCAGGTCGATGTGCTGCGCGGCGGGCAGCTCGTCCGCGAGCCGGCCGAAAGCCTGGTGCCCGGCGATGTGATCGCCCTCGCCCAGGGGGATAACGTGCCGGCCGACTGCCGCCTCATCGAAGCCTTCGGCCTGCGCCTCAACCGCGCGACGGTGACCGGCGAGTCGCGCCCGCGCAGCTGCGAGCCCGGGCCGTCCACCGAGGAGCAGGCCTTCGACGCGCGCAACATCCTGCTGGCCGGCACCTCGGTAGTGGCCGGGCAGGGGCGGGCGGTGGTCTACGCGACCGGCGGGCACACCGAGTTCGGGCGCATCGCCCACCTGACCCAGTCGGGCGTCGGCGAAGATTCGCCACTGCGCCGGGAGATCGCCCGTCTCAGCCGCGGCATCGCGCTGCTGGCGCTGGCCATGGGCACCGGCTTCTTTATAGTCGGACGCATCACCGGCGTGCCCTTCTGGCGCGACACCATCCTGTCCCTCGGCATCATCATCGCGCTGGTGCCGGAGGGCCTGCTGCCGACGCTGACCCTGGCGCTGGTGCTGGCCGCCCAGCGCCTGGCGCGGCGCAACGTGCTGATCCGCCATCTGCCGTCGGTGGAGACGCTGGGCTCGGTGACGGTGATCTGCACGGACAAGACGGGCACGCTCACCGAGAACCGCATGCGTGTCGAGCGTCTGTACCTCGGCGGGCAGATCATCCCGCTGGATGCACTGACACCGGGCCAGGTGGCTGGGCACGCGCTGTTCTTCCGTGTTGCGCGCTGGTGCAACGATCTGGGTGAAAGCCGCGGCGCCGGCGTGCCGGTCTTCAGCGGCGACCCGCTGGAGATCGCGCTGGCCGAGCTCGCCGAGCGCCACGCGCCCCAGCCCGCCGCATCGCTGCGCAGCGACGAATGGCCCTTCGATTCGGAGCGCATGCGCCAGGCGGTACTGTTCGATGCGCCGGACGGCCGCCTGCTGGTGTGCAAGGGGGCGCTGGAAAGCGTGTTGCCTCTGTGCTCGGAGATCCACGGGGCGGACGGCGGGTCGCCCCTCGACGAGGCTGGCCGCGCCGCCATCCAGCGTGCCCAGGAGGCCCTTGCCGGCGAAGGCCTGCGGGTCATCGCGCTGGCCTTCCGCCGGCCGCCGGCGGATTGCCCGCGGGACGAGATGGAGAGCCAGCTCATATTTGCCGGCCTGGCCGGCATCGCCGATCCGCCGCGGACCGACGTGGACAGCGCCATCGCCACCTGCCACGCGGCGGGCATCAAGGTGATCATGGTGACCGGCGACCATCCTTCCACCGGCCTCGCCATCGCGCGGCGCATCGGCCTGGTGCGCGGCGAGGCCCCGCGGGTGGTCACCGGCGCCGAGCTGCGCCGCCTGCACCGGGCCCAGCTGCAGCTGGCCCTTGACGCGCCGGAGATCCTGTTCGCCCGCGTCGCCGCCGACCAGAAGCTGCGCATCGTCGAGGCCCTGAAGGCCAAGGGCCAGGTGGTGGCGGTGACCGGCGACGGCGTCAATGACGCGCCGGCCCTGCGCGCTGCCCACATTGGCATCGCGATGGGGCGCAGCGGCACCGACGTGGCCAAGGAGGCCGCCGACATGGTGCTGCTCGACGACCACTTCGCGAGCATCGTGAATGCCATCGAGGAAGGCCGCGCGGTGTTCCAGAACATCCGCAAGTTCCTCACCTACGTGCTGGTGCACAACGTGGCCGAGCTGGTGCCGACGCTGGCCTTTGCGCTGTTCCGCATCCCGCTGCCGCTGACGCCGGTGCAGGCGCTGGCGGTGGACATGGGCACCGACTCGCTGACCGCGCTGGGCCTCGGCGTCGAGCGCGGCGATCCCTTTCTGATGCAGCATCCGCCACGCTCCCGCAAGGAACGCCTGTTGAGCCTGGCCGTGGCGCTGCGCGCCTACCTGTTCCTTGGCCTGTTCGAGGCCGCGGCGCTGCTCGCGGTGTTCTTCCAGGTGCTGCATGGCGGCGGGTGGACTTATGGCGTCGAGCTGCCGGCCGGCAGTCTGCTGTACCGCCAGGCCACCACCGCCAGCCTGGCGACCATCGTGCTGCTGCAGATCGTCAACGTCTTCCTGTGCCGCAGCGCGGTGCGCTCGGTGTGGGCCACCGGGCTCGGCGGCAATCCGCTGATCCTGTGGGGCGTGGCGCTGGAGGCCGGCCTGCTGGCGTTGATTGCCTGCACGCCATGGGGCAACGCGCTGTTCGGCACTGCGCCGCTGCCCTGGCCGGTGTGGCTGGATCTGCTGCCGTGGGCTGCCGGCATGCTGGTGGTGGAGGAGGTCCGGAAGTACGCGCTCCGCCGCTGGCTGGCGCTGCGGCAACTGCCATGAGCGGCGTGCTCGCTCCGTCCTTGTCCGTCTTATCCCTTCATGATCTGGAGGCCATCGCGATGACCGAATTCCTTCCCGCCACCATGCGCGCCATGGTCCTGCACCGTCCCGGTGAGGCGCTGAGTCTGGAGCGCCGTCCGGTGCCGCGTCCCGGCCCAGGGCAGATCCTGATCCGCGTGGAAGCCTGCGGCGTGTGCCGCACCGATCTGCACCTGATCGACGGCGAATTGCCCGAGCCGCGCCTGCCCATCGTGCCGGGCCACGAGATCGTCGGCCGCGTGGTGCTGACCGGCGACGGCGTGGCGGGCTTCCAGGCGGGCCAAAGGGTCGGCGTGCCGTGGTTGGGGTGGACCTGCGGCACCTGCCGCTACTGCACCAGCGGCCGCGAGAACCTGTGCGACGCGGCGCGCTTCACCGGCTACCAGATCGACGGTGGCTACGCCGACTACACCGTGGCCGATGCCCGCTACTGCTTCCCGCTGGCCGACACGGCGGTGTTGCCGGCAGCCACCGATCTGGCGCCGCTGCTGTGCGCCGGGCTGATCGGTTACCGGGCGCTGCGCCTGGCCGGCGACACCGAGCGGGTCGGCATCTACGGCTTCGGCGCGGCGGCCCACATCATCGCCCAGGTGGTCCGCCACCAGGGGCACCGCTTCTACGCCTTCACCCGCCCCGGTGATGTGGACAGCCAGGCTTTCGCGCGCCAGCTCGGCGCGAGCTGGGTCGGCGACGCGAGCCAGATGCCGCCCGAGCCGCTGGATTCGGCGCTGATCTTTGCGCCGGCCGGGCCACTGGTGCCGGCGGCGCTGCGTCATCTGGAGAAAGGCGGGCGGCTGGTCTGCGCCGGCATCCACATGAGCGATATCCCCGGCTTTCCGTATGCCGACCTGTGGGGCGAGCGGCTCATCCGCTCGGTGGCCAACCTGACCCGCCAGGACGGCCTCGAATTCCTCGAACTGGCGCCGCGCATTCCGGTGAAGACGGCGGTGACGGTGTTTCCGCTGGAAGAGGCCAATACGGCGCTGGCGCGCCTGCGCCGCGGCGAGCTGCAGGGTGCGGCGGTGTTGAGGCTGCAAGACTGACGGAGGGAAGGCCGGCCCGCCGCGTTCCCCGCCGTTTCAGGGCCGGCGCAGCGTGGAGCGCAGCTGGATGCCGTCGTGCTCGCCGAAGAGTTCGGCGATCCAGTCCACGAAGACACGAATCTTGCCCGACAGGTGGCGGTTCTGCGGATAGACCAGGTTGAGCGGCACCGGCTCGGGAAACCAGTCGGCCATCACCAGCTCCAGGTTGCCGCGCTCCATCGCGTCCTTCAGTACGAAGGCCGGGATCTGCGCGATCCCGAGGCCTGCCTCGGCGGCCGCCACGTAGCTGTTCTCGTCGTCGAGGGCGATATGGCCATCAAGGGACACCTGGATGCGCTGGCTGCCCTTGGCGAAGACCCAGTCGATGATCTTGCCGGTGCGCGGCAGGAAGTGGTTGATGCAGCGGTGCTGCGTCAGGTCGTCCGGATGGCGTGGCGTGCCGTGCCTGGCCAGGTAGGACGGCGCCGCGCAGGTGGCGAAGTAGAGTTCGCCGATGCGACGGGCGACGAGGCTGGAGTCTTCCAGTTCGCCGGTCCACAGCGCGCAGTCGATGCCTTCCTCGATCAGGTCGGCGCGGCGTTCGCTGCAGCCCAGCTCAAGCTCGATCTCCGGATAGCGCTCGAAGAAGCCGGGCAGCGCCGGCACGATCACCGAGCGCGCGATCAGCGTCGGCACGTTGACGCGCAGCTGCCCGCTCGGCGTGGCGTGACGCTGGGCCAGGGATTCCTCGGTCTCGTGCACGGCGGCGAGGATTGCCACGCAGCGTTCGTAATAGGCCGCACCGTCCGGTGTCACGCTGATCTGGCGCGTCGTGCGGTTGAGCAGTTTGACGCCGAGGGTCGCTTCCAGCTTCTGGATCAGCGTCGTCGCTGTCGCCTTGGGCAGGCGCAGGCTGTCGGCGGCACGGGTGATACCGCCGCTTTCGACGACGCGGACGAAGACTTCCATGGCCTGCAGCTTGTTCATTGTTCAGTATTTTGAATGATCAATTCGGGTTTTGC
This sequence comes from Zoogloea sp. JDB1, assembly GCF_056724025.1. Classification (NCBI taxonomy): domain Bacteria; kingdom Pseudomonadati; phylum Pseudomonadota; class Betaproteobacteria; order Rhodocyclales; family Zoogloeaceae; genus Zoogloea; species Zoogloea sp. JDB1. The sequence continues at coordinate 638,768 of NZ_CM161496.1, read as the reverse complement.
CTGTTGAATCGATAAAACACGAACAATAGACTGGGGGCCTTCCGGTTCAAGACACCGGTTCCCCCTCTTCAACGGAGTACAGCATGAGCGACGCAATCAAGCACGTTACCGATTCTTCCTTCGAAGCCGATGTCCTGCAGTCGGCAAAGCCGGTTCTGGTCGATTACTGGGCCGAGTGGTGCGGCCCCTGCAAGATGATCGCCCCGGCACTGGATGATGCGGCCGTGACCTTCGCCGACCGCCTGGACATCGCCAAGATCAACATCGATGAGAACCAGCAAGTCCCCAGCCAGTACGGTGTGCGCGGCATCCCGACGCTGATGCTGTTCAAGGAAGGCCAGGTCGTGGCGACCAAGGTCGGCGCGCTGTCCAAGTCCCAGCTGGCTGCCTTCATCGAAGCCAACCTGTAAGACTGGCTGGCCGGCGGGCCATGGCCCGCCGATCGCGGCTACCCGTGGGTGGCCGCAGGCAGCACAAAAAAACAAAGGCCCGTCGAATGGACGGGCCTTTGTTCTTCCAGCGGGTCTTGCCGGGAGGATCTCCCGCAAAACCCGCGGTACAAGCTGTCTTACTTGGCAGCTTCGGCGGGAGCGGCAGCCGGGGCAGCAGCTTCAGCCTTCTTCGCAGCAGCCTTCTTGTGCTTCTTCTTGGCCGGGGCCTTCTTGGCGGGAGCCGGGGCAGCAGCCGGAGCGGCGGCGGCAGCGTCGGCAGCCGGGGCAGCGGCGGGGGCTTCAGCCAGGGCGACGGAAGAGAAGGCAGCGGCGATAGCAAGAGCGACGAGCTTGTTGATCATGGAAGTTCTCCTTGAACGGTTGATCTTTTGTGGCACCGTCGAAACGCGGTGCCTGCCTGTTCAAACGCGCCTGGGTGACTGACGTTGACACGAATGTGGCCGTTTTTTCATTGAAATGGCAGATCGCGTCATAAGCGGGCCGCATGCCTCTCATGGCAACGTCGGGCCGCCCCAGGTTTCCTTGCCTCCCCACGGGGGCTCAGTTCCAGTCGCTGTCGTCGCCCGAGCTGTCGTCCCACGACGAGTTGTCGGAGACCCCGAAGTCGGTGCCGCCCATGTCGTTGCGGTCCACCTCCGGCGTGCCCAGGTCCAGATTGCCCAGGTTGCTGTTGTCCGGCGACACGGCGGGGTCGCGCGACACGGGCTTGCCGTCCTTGTCGAGGAAGTGGTGCATCAGCGCCTCGCCGGCCACCATGCCTGCACCGACCGCCGCGCCGGTGGCGAGGCCGCCCATGACCCGCGAGCCGAGGCCGGGCTGGCTGGGTGCCGGGGCGCCGCCGTAGCCGCCGGCATAGCCTCCGCCGCCGCCGCCATAGGGGGCGCCACTTGCGCCATAGGGCTGCAAGCCGCCACCGTAGGCCGCGCCGCCCATGGCGGGCTCCGCGTTGCGGCGTGCCATGAAGCGGGCCACGAAGACGATGAAGGCGATCAAACCGACACCGGTCAGCAGCAGCCCCCACGGGACGGAGGAGTGGGCGACGGCGGGCGCGGCCGGCTGAAACGGGGCGGCGCTGGCGCCACCTCCCATCGTCTTGTGGCTGCCGCCGAGGATGCCTTTCAGCTCCTGCACCGCCTGGGGTTTGGCGAAGGGCAGGCCGGGGGCCAGCTTCTCGGCGGTCTGCAGTTCGCTCTCGGCTTTGTGCAGCTGGCCTTGCTTGGCGAGCAGCTCGGCCTCCACGTAGTGGGCCTTGCCGCTGTTGGGGTGAGCCTGCAGGACTTCGCGCATCATCGACTGGGCGTCGTCCAGCTTGCCGGCTTCGGCGGCCTGGTAAACCTGGTGCAGGCTGGGTTCAGCGGCTAGGACGGTGCCACTCATGAAGGTGGTGGCGGCAAGCATCATCAGGCCGATCAGGGTTTTTCGGGACATCGAGGTTTCCTTCCTGTCGTTCCGGGTTCGCGGGGGCGCAGCGTGGCGCCCGAGGGCATCGTCAACCGACGGTACCGTGCATTTCGCAAAATAAGGACGCAAGGAGCCGGACTCAAGATGGGTTTTGCAACAAAACGTGTGCTGCAATGCGGTGGGCAGTGCGCCTGCTGGCGTGTGAACGCGCCATGGGCAGCCAGCAGCATGGGATGGCAGTGAATTCGGCGGCGCCTCATTTCCGCCACACATGGGCGGCGAAGGGGTGCCCGATCTGTGTTAAAACGCGTTCCACCCGAGCACAGTCCGTGATTCGCCCCTGATGCCTCTACCCGCTCTTTCCGCCTTGCTGACGCAGGCCGTCGCCCGTGTCCGTCCCCTCGTCGAACGTCTGCGCCATCCCACCCGTCGTGGCGTGCTGCTGGCGGTGGCTGCACCGCCGGCGCTGCTGCTGGCCTACGCGCTGATCCTGATCCCCTTCACGCCGGGCATCAGCGACATCCGCAAGGCCAAGGTGGAGCAGCCGGCGCGGGTGCTGTCGGCGGACGGCAAGGAGTTGGCAGTGTTCAAGTGGGCCAACCGCCAGTGGGTGGGGCTGGCTGACATCTCACCGCAGGTTACCGCGGCCCTCATATCCACCGAGGACCACCGTTTCTACGAACACCACGGCATCGACTTCTACCGTCTCGGCGGTGCGGCGCTGCGCACCTTCTCCGGTGACAAGCAGGGCGGCTCGACGCTGACTCAGCAGCTCGCCCGCAACCTGTTTCCTGACGACATCGGCCGTGCGCCGACGCTGACCCGCAAGCTGAAGGAGGCGATCACTGCGCTGAAGATCGAGGCCTTGTACTCCAAGGACGAGATCCTCGAGACCTATCTCAACACCGTGCCCTTCCTTTACAACGCGTGGGGCATCGAGATGGCGGCGCGGACCTACTTCGACAAGTCGGCCAAGAGCCTCGATGTGCTCGAGAGTGCGACGCTGGTCGGCATGCTGAAGGGCAACAGTTACTACAACCCAGTGATCAACCCGGAGCGCGCAGCGACCCGCCGCAACACCGTGCTGGCGCAGATGGTCAAGCACGGCAAGCTCGACGAGAACCGCCTGGCCGCCCTGCAGAAGAAGCCCCTGCGCCTCGACTTCGAGCGCCAGCTGGAGGCGCCCGGCGCCGCACCGCACCTCGCCCAGCAGTTGCGCAAGTGGTTGATCGCCTGGGCCGACCGCAACGATTACAACGTCTACGCCGACGGCCTGGTGGTGCGCACCACCATTGATTCCCGCCTGCAGGCCCAGGCCAACCAGGCTGTGCAGCGTCGCGGCCGCCAGTTGCAGGTGCTGGCCGATCAGGCCTGGAGCGGTCGGCGCGGCTGGACCGGCAGCCCGGAGCTGGTGGACGCCTTCATCAAGGAGTCGAAGGAATACCGCAGCGCGCTGGCCGCCGGCCAGGCGCCGGAGGATGCCCTAAAGCGCCTGCGCGCCGACCGCGCCTTCATGGACGCCCTGCGCCGGGACAAGACCCGCGTGCAGGTCGGCTTCATGGCCCTCGACCCGCGGGACGGTCAGGTGCGTGCCTGGGTCGGCAGCCGCGACTTCGTGCAGGACCCCTTCGACCACGTGGCCCAGGCGCGCCGCCAGCCCGGCTCGACCTTCAAGCCCTTCGTGTATGGCGCGGCCTTCGACAAGGGCATGAGCCCGGACGACACCATTGTCGACCAGGAGGTCGAGATCCCGCTGCCCGGCGGCGAGGTGTGGCGGCCCAGCGACGATGGGGCACCGAGCGGGCGGGCCATGAGCCTGCGCGACGGTCTGGCCTATTCGAAGAACACCATCACCGCCCAGCTCATGCAGAAGGTCGGCCCGGCCCGTGTGGCCAAGCTCGCCAGGGCGATGGGCGTGCGCCAGAGCCCGCTGGAAGAGGTGCCGTCGCTGGCCCTCGGCACGAGCCCGGTGACGCTGAAGGAGATGGTCACGGCCTACGGCAGCATCGCCAACGGCGGCAGCTTCATCGAGCCGATGCTGGTGACCCGCGTCGAGAACAGCGAAGGCAAGGTGCTGGAGGAGTTCGCCCCGGCCACGCCGCAGGAGGTGCTGCCGCCGGCCACCGCCTACACCTTGATCGACGTGATGCGCGGCGTGGTGAACCGCGGCACCGGCGTCGGCATCCGCAACCAGTTCGGCATCCGCGCCGACGTGGCCGGCAAGACCGGCACCACCCAGGACAACACCGACGGCTGGTTCATCCTGATGCACCCGCAACTGGTGGCCGGTGCCTGGGTCGGCTTCAACGACAATCGGGTGACCCTGCGCAGCGACTACTGGGGGCAGGGCGCCCACAGCGCGCTGCCGATAGTCGGCGATACCTTCGGCTACGCGCTGCGCAGCCGCCTCATCGACCCGAAGGAGCGCTTCGAGTCGAAGGCCCAGCCGGGCCTGCTGGCGCGGGCCTGGGAGTGGCTGTCGACGGGGCTGCGCGACTGGTGGCAGGGCCTGTTCAAGCGGCCCGAGCCAGCGCCCGAGGCACCGCCGCACCGCATCAAGCCGGTCGAGCCGGAGGCCCCGCCGCCGGTGCCAGCGGTGCCGCCGCCCGATGAGCCGCTGCCCGTGCCGGCCTTGCCGGAGCCGTCGCCGGACAGCACACCGCCCGCGCCGCCTGCCGACACGCCGGCAGCGCCGCCGCCGACGGTGCCCAGCCTCGACCCGTCGTCCGGGCACTGAGCGGCATGGGCACATTCCGTTTTCCCCTTGCGATCATCGGTGCCGGCGCGCTGGGCCTGCATTTCGCGGCCCGCCTGGCGGCGCAGGGGCCGGTCGCCGTCGTTGCGCGCAACGAGCAGCGGGCGGCCGTGTTGCGGGCCGGCGTGGAGATCGGCGCACAGCGTTACGTGCCGGACGTCTTTGCACCGGAGGACGCGCCCGCCGCCGACTGGGTGCTGGTGCTCGTCAAGGCCGCCGACACGGCGGACGCGGCCCGTACGGCGCGGGCGATGGCACCGCGGGGCGTGCTGTCCCTGCAGAACGGACTGATTGGTGAAATGCTGGCCGCGGGCTGCGGTGCCATCCCGGCCGACCAGGGCATCACTACCGAGGGTGCCTTCCGCGACGGTGAGCGCGTGGTGCCGTCCGGCGCGGGGGAAACCCTGCTGCCGCCGGGCTTCGAGGCAGTTGCGGCGGCCCTGGCGGCAGCCGGCTTCAGCGCCCGCATCGAGCCGGACATCGCCGCTGCGCGCCTCGCCAAGCTGCTGGTGAATGTGGCCATCAACCCGTTGGCAGCCCTGTTCCGGGTGCCCAACGGCGCGCTGCTGGAGGCGCCGCACAGGGTGCTGCTCGACGCGCTGGTGGACGAAGCCTGGCCGGTGCTGCGCGCTGTCGGCCTGCAATTTGACCCGGCGGCTGCACGCGCGCGGGTCCACGCCGTGGCGACGGCCACCGCCGGCAACCGGGCCAGCATGCTGCAGGACGTGCTGGCCGGCCGGCGCACCGAGATCGACGCGATCACCGGCACGTTACTGGCCATGGCGGCGGCACAAGGCATCCAGGTGCCGACCCATCAGGCGGTATTCACGCTGGTGAAGCGCCTCGAAGGTCGCCCTCCGGCGTTCTCCTGAGTCTCCGGGGCCACTGGCGGCCGCCGTACAGGCAGGACTCCTCCTACATCGCTATCGGCTGCGTCGGACAGGGCATTGCTACGCCAGGCCCTATATTCAAGTCACCCTGACCGGCATCGCGTGCCGGGTACATTCGTCTCCCGGCGCTCCGCGATGCCACATTCCAAGGAGGCAGCAATGAAGCACACCATCGCCACGCTTGTACTGTCCGGCCTGCTGGGTATTACCGCTGTGGGTTGCGCGGTGACCCGTGAACAATCCACCGTGGGTGAATACCTGGACGACGCAACGATCACCACCCGCGTCAAGGCCAAGTTCGCCGAGGATCCGAAGGTGAGCGGCATGGCTATCGGGGTGGAAACCCTGAAGGGTGTCGTACAGCTGTCCGGCTTCGCCAAAACCGCCGTCGAGCGGGGCCGGGCCGAAGAGCTCGCGCGTGGTACGCCGAGCGTGAAGGGCGTGATCAACGACATCGTCATCAAGCCGTGACGCTTCCAGCCTGGGGCGGCCTGATCGCTCCAGGTTGTGGAAGGCCCCCAAATAAGGACGCCGGCGCTCGAAGAGTCGCCGGCGCTTTTTTGGGGGCAGCCAGGAGCGTGCCGTGGGTCAGCCCCGAGCGGCACAGGGCGCCGAAGGTGGCGACTATGAACAAGGACCCTGTGGGGGCGAGTGAACTTGCCCCCACAGGGGAGTAAGGGGGAGTAAGGGGGAATGCGTCGATCAGCCAGGATGGGAGCCGGGCTCGTCGGCGGCGGCGTGCACGTAGGCGAGCAGTTCGTCGAGTTGGAAGGATTTGTCGAAGAAGGCCTGTGCGCCGAGCATGCGGCAGCGTTCGCGGACGAGGGGGTGGGTATGGTTGGAGAACACCACGGCGCGAGGCACGTCCGCGCAGGCCGGCATGCCCTGCAGCGCGGCGAGCACCTTCAGGCCGGTGCCGCCGCGCAGCTCCAGGTCGATGATGGCCAGATCGGGGTGGAGTTGGCGCAGGAGGTCGATGGCCGCCGGCTCATTGTCGGCGGAGCCGATGATCTCGACGCCGCCGGCGTCCGCCAGCATCTCGGCGAGCAGGTCGCGCAGGGCGAGCGAATCCTCGATCAGCACGACCCGCACGGGTCTGTGGGCGCTGGCCATGATGGCGGCTCAGTAAAGGGCCCCAGGTGAGCGGCATTCCTGCAGCACGCTCCAGGCCGATGGACCGAGCATGCGGTACACCGCGCCGATGTCACGCACGCAGGGCTCCGGTGGGTTCGTGGCGGGCATATGACGGCTGCTGCCGAACAACATGCCGCCGCACAGTAGCAGGCTGCCGAGCAGGCAGGCGTGTACTGTCCAGTCCCATTCGCCGGGCGGAGCCCAGGCATGGCCGCGTTCGAGGCGGGGGAAAGTGGCGTGGATCATGGTCGTCTCCAGGAAGAATGGGACGGGGACGGGGACGGCAAGCGGCCGGGCTGGCCGGCCGCCGCGTTTAACGCTGGATGATGATGTCGTTCCTGACGTCCTTCACGCCCTGGGTGCTCCGGGCGATTTCCTCGGCGCGCATCTTCTCCTTGGCCGATGGCGTGAAGCCGGACAGCTGGACCACGCCGTTGTGGGTCTCGACGCCGATCGCGGTGATCCGCACGGTCTTGTCCTCGGCGTGGCGGGCCTTGACGTTGGCGGTGATAGACGCGTCGTCGATGAACTGGGCCGTAGAGGACTTGTCCGTCTCGTGGGCGACCGGTTGGGGTTCGGCGGCCTGGGCGAGGCCGGCGGCGGCCAGGCTCAGGGTCGTGGCGACGAGCAGTCGGGCGAAGGGCTTGCTGTACATGGCGGTTCTCCTTGCATATCGAGTGGGTATGTCCGGGAGGCGGCCGGGACTGCCGCGCTTCCACGGTTTCCACTTTATGCGGCGGTTGCGCAGCGGGCTGTCCGACAAGGGCGGAAGGCCGTGTAGGACTGCGCTGGCACGCATGTCGGAGTCCATGGGCTGTGCCGTGGGTGCGGGCTGACTACAATGGAAACTGTTGAATATGCTGAAAGGACACCATGCTCCGCTTGGCCATCGTCGATGATCACAGCATTGTGCGTGCCGGCTTCCGGGAAATGCTGGTGGACGAACTGGGCGTCCACATTGCCTTCGAGGCGGCCTCCGGCGAGGAGGCGCTGGAGAAGCTGCGCGAGCAGGAGTGCGATGTGCTGCTGCTCGACCTGTCCCTGCCCGGCAAGAGCGGTGTCGATGTGCTGCGCGTGGTGCGCCAGCGCCACGCCGACCTGAAGGTGCTGGTGCTCAGCGGTTTTCCGGAGGAGCGCTACGCGCTGCCGATGCTCCGCCACGGGGCCAACGGCTACCTGTGCAAGGACTGCGAACGGGACGAGTTGCTGAAGGCCATCCAGACGGTGGCACGGGGGCGGCGCTACATTTCGGGTCGCACCGCCGAACTGTTGGCCGACGACCTGGCCGGGGAGTCCTCCGCGCCGGCCCACGAGAGCCTGTCGGAGCGGGAGCTGCAGGTCTTCCTGCGGCTGGCCCGCGGTGAATCGGTATCGGGCATCGCCGAGGCGCTGAACCTGAGCGTCAAGACGGTCAGCACCTATCGCTCGCGCCTGCTCGAAAAACTGGCCCTGGCCAGCAACGCCGAGCTGGCGGCCTACGCGCTGCAGCACGGCCTGATGGTGGCCTGACGGGGTGCGACTGCGGCACGCCGCCGTGTCAGGCCGGGCGGGGCTGCAGCGGCATGCAGGCCTCGATCGTGCAGCCCTTGCCCGGTGCCGCCGTCACCGTCAGGCGGCCGCCGAACATCTGCACCCGGTGCTGCATGCCGGCCAGGCCATGGCGGTTGAGCATCGGCGAGTCGGCGTCGAAGCCGACGCCGTCATCGCGGATCCACAGCTGCAGCTCGCCGTCCGCCACGTCGAGGCCGAGTTCCACGTGGGCGGCATGGGCGTACTTGCGGATGTTGGTGAAGGCTTCCTGGGCGATGCGGAACACCGCCAGGGCCTGGTCCTCGGTCGGGTCGGGATCGGTGTCGGGCAGCAGGCGTTCCACCGGGACTTCGCGGCTGAAGTCGTCGGCGAGGGCGCGCAACGCCTCCACCAGGCCGAGGCCCTGCAGCAGTGGCGGGCGGAGGTCGTCGATGAGGCGCCGCTTGAGGGTGATGCCGGAGCCGATGGTGTCGATGAGGCGCTTGAAACGGTCGCGGATGTCCTGCCCGGCGGTCGGGCCGAGGCTGCGCAGCAGCCATGCCGCATCCATGCGGGCGGCGGTGAGGAGGGCGCCCAGCTCGTCGTGCAGTTCCCGCGCCAACCGGCCGCGCTCCGCTTCGCGGGCATTGGTGAGGTAGCTGGCCAGGTCGCTCAGCTCCCGCGTGCGCTGGCTGACCGTCGATTCGAGCATGCTGTTTTCGTCGGCCAGCAGCCGGGCGATGCGGGCGCGCAGGCGGGCTTGTTGCTGCTGGACGCCGAACAGCATGATGAGCAGCCCGAGGGCGCCGACGGCGAGGGCCGTGACGGCCGTCTGCATGTGTTGCAGGCGCTGCAGGGAGTCGCGGGTCAGCTGTGCGTTGCTGACCGCGCGGCGCTCGTGCAGCGTGGCGATCGACAGGCGGATCTGGTCCATGAAGGCCTTGCCGGGGCCGGCCTGCTCGGGGCTTCCCGTGTCCTCGATGTCGCCGGAGGCGACGGCCTGGGCGAGGTGCTGGCGCTTGAGGGTGACCAGTTTTTTGAGTACCTCGAACTCGTCGCGGTCGGCGCTGTCGGCTGGAAAGTCGTCTTCCATCGCGGCCAGAAGATGGTCGACGCGGGTTTCGCTGTCCCGGTAGGGTTCCAGGTAGTCGTTGTTGTGGGTCAGTATGTAGCCGCGCACACTGCTTTCCGCATCCACCATGGTCAGCAGCAACAGGTCCAGGCGGTCCAGTCGGGCGCGGTTCTCCTGTACGGTGTGGACGGCTTCGAGGCCCAGGCGGGAGTGGTCGCGGCTGGTCGCCAGCAGCGTCAGCACGATGGTGCAGCCGGCCAGCAGCAGTGCGAAGGGCCAGTAGCGCAGTGCCCGCATGTGCGCGCGCAGGTCGGCGAAACGGGGTTTTCCGCTGGAAAGGGGATTGGGCATGATTTCTACAGCCGGCTGGAGGAGGTGCGGGGCGGGCTTTCCTGCCATCGTGCGCGTGCATGTCGGACAGTACCGGCGGCGTGACGGTTCCTGTCGGGCTGCCGCGCGGCCGGGTGGGACGGGACGAGGGAAATGCAAATGACGGAAACCGAACGTGACGATCTGCCGCCACCGCGCCGACGCCGCCGCCGGTGGGGGCTGGCCGTGCTGGCAGCGGCGCTGTTGGGGATGGTCCTGTTCGACTGGAACATGTTGCGCGGGCCCATTGGCGAGATGGTGTCGGCCCGCCTGCAGCGCGGTTTCCGCATCGCCGGACCGCTGGACGTGGAACTGTGGAGCCTGACGCCGTCGGTGTCGGCCGGCAACGTGCAGCTGGACAACGCGAGCTGGGGCAAGGCGCCGCAGATGCTGACGGTGCGGGAGCTGACGGTGAGCGTGGACCTCATCCGCCTGCTGCGCGGCGAGCTGGTGCTGCCGCGGCTGGAGATCGACGGGCCGCGCCTGCAACTGGAAGAGGATGCCCACGGGCAGGGCAACTGGCGGCTGGGCGCTCATGCCGATGCCACGCCGGTTGCGCCGAGGCTCCGCGTCGGCACGCTGTTGATCCGCGACGGCGAGGTGTCGGCGATGCTGCCGTCGCTGCAGACCGACCTGCAGATGAGCATTGCCTCCGACGTAGTGGCCCGCCGCGTGCGTTTCGGCCTTGCCGGCCACTGGCGCGGTCAGGCCGTGCAGGCCGAGGGGCAGGCCGGCAGCCTGCTGGACCTGGAGCGCGCTGACCAGCCTTACCCGGTCGAGGCGAAGGGCAGCATGGGGGAAACCCGCTTCACGCTCAACGGCCGCGTCACCAACCTGCTGGCGCTGGCTGGGCTGGATGTGGATTTCAGCCTGTCCGGGCGCAGCCTGGCGGAGCTGTACTCCCCGACCGGGGTGCCGCTGCCGGCCACACCGCCGTTCCGGCTGGCGGCGCGCCTGTTCCATCAGGATAAGCTATGGACGTTCCGCGACATCGACGGGCGGGTCGGGCGCACCGACATGGCCGGTACGCTGAGCATCGACCGCAGCGCGTCGCGCCAGCGCATCGCCGGTACGCTGCGTTTCCGCCGCCTGGACCTGGCCGACCTGTCCGGCTTCATCGGCGCCCGCCGCGAATCCGGGCAGGTTGTCGCGCCGCGGCCGGGCAAGGTCCTGCCGTCGCGGCCGCTGGGCCTGGAGAAGATTGCTGCGGCAAACGTGGACGTGGAATTCGTCGCCGACGAGATCCGCAGCAGCGGCCTGCCCCTCGACACGGCGGCGGGCCGGCTGCGCATCGACGATCGCCTGGTCAGCCTGTCACCCCTTAAGCTGGGGCTGGCCCATGGCCGCGTGGAAGGTTTGCTTGAGCTCGACACGCGCCAGGCCGTGCCGTCGGCCCACCTCGACGTGCAGGCGTCGCGTCTGCGCCTGCGCGACCTGATGCCCGCCGAGGACACCCGCAAGCTCACCACCGGCCTGCTCGGCGGGCGGGCCAAGCTTGCCATGCGCGGCGTGTCGGTGGCCGAGCTGCTGGGCAGCGCCGACGGGGAGGCGGCCTTCGTGATGGATGGTGGCAGCACCAGCCTGCTGCTGGTCCGCCTCGCCAACCTGGACGTGGCCAACGGGCTGATGGCCTGGCTGGCCGGTGGCCAGCGGGAGGACATCCACTGCGTGATCGGCGACTTCCGCGCCCAGGCCGGCGTGCTGAAGACCCAGAACCTGCTGATGGACAGCCAGCGCATGCTGATCCGCGGCGAGGGAACGATCAGCCTGCGCGACGAGGCCCTCGACCTGCGCCTGCGCGCCGCCGGCAAGGACGGCAGTCTGCTGGCCCTGCGCGGGCCGCTGAAGGTGGAGGGCAGCTTCGCCGCGCCGTCGGTGGCGCCGGAGCCGCTGCCGCTGGGCGGGCGCATTGCGGCCAGCGTGGGCCTCGGTCTGGTGCTGCCGCCGCTGGCCCTGCTGCCGTTGGTCGAGATTGGCGAAATTGGCAAGGGGAGCAGCCCCTGCGGAACGATGCTCGCGCGGGTCGGTGCGAAAGTGCGTCAGCCCTGAGCCGGCTTGGCGGTGCGTCAGCTGCAAGGGTCGGTTCGAGAGCAAGCCAGCGCCGGGGCCGGCTTCAGGAGATGCCGGCCTGGTTGGCCGGAAGGCATGCCTGGCTGACGGGCTTGAAGGTACGCCACGCGTGGTCGACAGGCTCAGCCGTCGCCGCCGATGCGCAGGCCGGTCTTCTTGAGGATGGCGGTGGAGAACAGTACGTCGCGGGCGCGGCAGGCGGCGCCGAGCAGCGTGGCGATCTCCTCCACGTGGGCCAGCACGGTGTCGCGGTCGCGTCCGTGCACCATCGCGAACAGGTTGTAGGGCCAGTCGGGCAGGGCCCGCGGGCGTTCGTAGCAGTGGGTCACGAAGTCCAGCCGGCCGACCGCTTCGCCGAGTTCGCCGATGCGGGCGTCGTCCACGTCCCATACCGACATGCCGTTGGCGGTGTAGCCGAGGGCGTAGTGATTGGGCACCGCGCCGATGCGGCGGATGCGGCCGCCCTGCAACATGGCGGCGAGCTGCGCCTTGACCCGTTCCGCATCGACGCCGAGCTGTTCGGCCAGCGCATCGTAGGGGCGCGGTACCAGCGGCAGGCCGGCCTGGGTTGCGATGATCAGGCGGCGCTCGAAATCGTCCGGGGGCGGGGCGTTGCTCATGCCTTCAGCCTCATGTCCACGAAGAACTCCCGCCGTTTGGGAAAGGCGAACACCGGCAGGCCGGTGGCGGCCTCGATGCGTGCCGTCGCGGCGGCGATGCCGTCCGGCGTCTCGGTGGCGAGCACGAACCACATGTTGAGGCGGTGCTCGCGGCGGTAGTTGTGGGCCACCTCGGGCAGTGCATTGACCGCCGCCGCCACCTCGTCGAAGCGTTCTTCCGGCACCGCCAGTGCGGCCAGCACGAAGCGCCCGCCGAGGCGCTCGATCTGGAACATCGGCCCGAAGCGGGTCAGCACACGTTGGTCGAGCAGGCGCTGCAGGCGGGCGAGGAGGTCGGCCTCGGTGGTGCCGAGTTGTCCGGCGACCTCCCGGTAGGGTTCGTCGCCGATCGGGAAGCCGCCCTGCAGCGCGTTGATGATGCGCCGGTCGAGTTCGTCGAGGACGGCCGGCGCCGGGCGACGGGAGGGGGCGTTCATGCGGCGGCGAGGCCTTGCGGCGCTTGGTAGCGGGCGCCGCATTGCTTGTAGCAGTCGGTGGAGAACAGCACCGCGTGCGGGAAGGCGGCCAGGCCGACGGCGTCGGCCAGCTCGGCGCGGCGCGCCTCGACGGCAGGGCGGGATTGACCGTGGATCATGCAGAACAGGTTGTAGGGCCAGTCGGGGGCGGTGCGCCGACGGTAGCACAGGCTCACCCCGTCCTGGCCGGCGAGGGCGTGGCCGAGGGCGCTGACTTGCGCTTCCGGTACCGCCCAAACGCACATCGCATTAGCCTGCCAGCCCAGTTCCCGGTGCCGCACGACGACGCCGAAGCGGCGCAGCGTACCGTCGGCAAGCCAGTGTTCCAGTGTGTCGAGCACGGCGTCTTCGCCAAGGCCGGCGGCGTGGCCGAGGGCGCGGAAGGGGCGGGCGACCCATGGCAGGCCGTCGTGCAGGGCGTCCACCAGGCGCCAGTCGGCATCGCCCAGCGGCTGGCGCGGGCTGGCCGCTGCGGCGTGGCGGGTGCGCCGGCCGTTGGCCAGGTCGAAGCCCAGGTCGATGTGGAATTCTTCGAGCAGTGGCAGCGCGATCGGTGGGCAGCCGGTGGAGGCGCCCATCTCGACCAGCAGGTCGGCCAGCGCGGCTTCGTCGTGGGCGCTGGCGACGAACCACAGGTTGTAGCGGTGCTCGCGCCGGTAGTTGTGATTGACGCCGGCAAAGGCGCTGACGATGCGCGCCACGCGGGGCAGCGCGTCGGTGGGCACGGCCATCGCGGCGAGGGTGCTGGCGCCGAGGCGGCGCGGCGCGAACACTGCACCGACCCGGCTGATCTTGCCGGCGTTGCGCAGGCAGGCCAGGCGCGCCATGGCTTCGTCGGCGCTGCAGCCGACCTGCGCGCCGACCGCCGCCCAGGGTTCCGGGGCGAGTGGAAAGCCACGCTGGAAGTCGTTGAGGAGCTGGAAGTCACGCGGGTCGGCGGCGATCATGGCCAGGCTCCGGGTCAAAAGCCGATGCGCTGCGCGCGGGACGTGAAGAAGATGCCCGACGGGGCGTCGGCCGGCAGCTCCTTGCGCACCGCGAAGCTGGCGGTGTCCACCACCGTGACCCGGTTGCTGTCCCGCGAGGACAGCCAGACCTCCTCGCCGCGCGGCGTGAATTCCAGGTGCAGCACCGCCTTGCCGGGGCTGAAGGTGTGGATCACGCGTTTTTCGACGGTGTCGATGACCTGCACCCACTCGTTGTCGGGGAAGGCGAAGTTCACCCATACCTGGCGGCCGTCGGGGCGGGCCATCACGAACACCGGCTGGCCCTTGACCGGGACGCGCGCCGTCTCCTGCCAGCTGCGGGCGTCGGCGACCAGCACCTCGTGGCGGCCGACGGCCGGCAGCCAGGCCTGCCCGGCGGCCAGCGACCAGCCGCGCAGGTGGGGCATCTTGAAGACCGGCAGCTTCTCCTCGCCGCGGCCGTAGCCGGACAGGATCTTGCGGCTGCCGGCTTCCGGGTGCCACAGGTCGAGCAGGGAGATGCCGTCCTCGCCGAACAGGCCGGCCAGGAAGTAGCGGCCGTCCGGGGTGACCAGTCCGTCGTAGGGCTGCTTGCCGGCCGGGTAGCGGGTGGTGACCGGCTTGCGCGGGTCGTTGAAGTCGCTGACCCAGATCTCGCCCGCGTCGAACAGCGCGTAGGCGAAGCGCTGGCCCGGCACGTCGGCCAGCCCGACGACGCGGGAGAACTTGCCCGGCGCGTATTCGGCGGGCACCTCGGCGAGCAGTTCCAGCGTGTCGGAGTCGAAGGCCTTGATGCCGCCCGGCTCGTAGTTCTGGGCGACGATCAGGCGACCGTCCTGTGATATCGAACCGCCGATGGAATTGCCGGCCTGGATGATGCGTTTGGCGATCCGGCGGGTCAACAGATCCACCTTGGTCAGCCCGCCGTCGCGGCCGAACACGTAGGCGTAACGGCCGTCGCGGGAGAAGACCACGTGGGCGTGGGACAGGTCGCCGAGGCCGTCCACGCTGCCAAGGCTGCTGTCGTGGCTGTGTTCGACGATCTGCACGCGGCCGGCGGCGCGTTCGATGACCACCCCGAGGTCGCCGGTACCGCGCAGCTCGGTGGGTGCGCTGGCGCAGGCGGTGAGGGCGAGGGCGGCTGCGAGGGTGCTGAGGGAGGAGAGGATGCGCATGGTCATTGCAGGCTCGGGAAGCCTTCCTTCAGGCGGGCGACGATCCAGCTGGCTTCCGCTTCGTCCATGAAGCGGTTCCAGCCGGGCATCGCGGTGCCGGGGCGGCCGTTCAGGATGGTGGCAACCAGGGCATCATCGGGCAGTTCGGCGAGCCGTTCCGGCAGCAGGGCCGGACCGAGGCCGCCAGCCAGGCGCATGCCGTGGCAGGAGCCGCAGTCCTGACGGACCATGTGTACCAGCGTCTGCTGGCGCTCCGGCGTCGGTGCCGGCTCGGCGGCGGGGGCGGCGCTCACCGCCAGGGCGGTCAGGCCGAGCAGCACGGCCACGTGGATCAACAACGAGCGGTCCATCGCAGAACTCCTTTTGACGACGCCCTCACAGTAGGTTGACCCGCCGGCAGGGTCATTGATGGGCATCAAGAAGGCCGGGCCGCCGTGCGCCCGGTCGGGCTTGGCCTTATCCTTGCGCCCTCGTTCCCGTGCCTGCCCTTGTTGTCGTCCGATGCCCCAGACCCTCGCCGCGCCCGCCCACAGTGAACTGCTGATCAAGAAGAGCCGCTTCCTCGGCTGCGTGCAGCCGATGGCCGACCGCGCCGAGGCCCAACGCGTGGTGGCGGCGCTGAAGGCGGAACATCCGGGCGCCGCCCACGTGTGCTGGGCCTTGCTGGCCGGCGGACAGTCGGCGGCGGTGGACGACGGGGAGCCGAGCGGCACCGCCGGGCGGCCGATGCTCGACGTGTTGCGCCACCAGGATCTGGAAGGCGTGCTGGCGACGGTGGTGCGCTACTACGGCGGCGTGAAGCTGGGGGCTGGCGGCCTGGTGCGGGCCTATACGGACAGCGTGGCGCAGGCGCTGCTGGTGGCTGAAAAGGTGGCCATCGTGCGCAGCACGTCCCTGCGTTGTACGGTGCCCTATGCGCAGGAAGGGCAGGTACGGCGGGCGCTGGAGGGCGTCGGGGCGGTGCTGCTCGGTGTGAGCCACGGAGAACAGGTCGAATTCGCCTTCAGCCTGCCCGTGGATGCGGCGGCGCAACTGGTGGCCCGCCTCGACGAAGCCTGCCATGGGCGTCTGGCGTGGCTGGGCGAGGATCCGGGGCAGGAAGGAAATGATTGAGGGGGCGCATGAATGCGCCCCCTCAAGTCACCCCATCCCCTGGTTACGAGCCTGCTCAGCCCTTCAGGACCCAGCCGAGCACGTCCTTCAGTTCGGCGTCGCTGATCTTTTCGGCCGGGTTGGGCGGCATCGGGATCTGGCCCCAGTTGCCGGAACCGCCCTTGCGAACCTTGTCGGTCAGCTTGGCGATGGCGTCGCCCTGGCCCTTGTACTTGGCGGCGACGTCCTTGAAGGCCGGGCCTACCAGCTTCTTGTCCATCGAATGGCAGGCCAGGCAGCCGGCCTTCTGGGCCGACGCAGCCGGGTCGGCGAAGACGCTGCCGCTGGCGGCGGTAGTCATCAGGGCGAGCAGCAGGAAGCGTTTCTTCATTTCTTGTCTCCTTGGCGAAGGCACCGCCCCTCGGACGCTCCGGGGGCGGTGGGGCAGGATGCTTAGTAGATGTCGTGCTGCGTGTTGTAGAGGTTGAAGTGGCCGGTCGGCGTGATGATGCGCGGATCCTTGATGACGGTCTTCAGCTGCAGGGTCTTGTCATCCACGACGACGATTGCCGATTCCTTGTTCTTGGCGCTCCACACCGAGAACCACACCTCGTCGCCCGCCTTGTTGTACTCGGGCTGCACCACGCGCTTGGCGCCGTCGTCCTTCAGGCCGGCCCATTCGCCGATCGGCAGGGTCTTGTAGCCGGCGGCCAGGTTGTTGACGTCATACACCACGATGGACTGGGAGATCTTCGGATCCGGGTTCAGCGGTGCGTCGGAGTACAGGTGCTTGGACTTCGGATGGCTCTTGATGAACAGCGCGCCTCCGCCCGGGCCCTTCAGTGACTCGACCATCTTCCAGGCGTATTGCGGGTGCTTGGCCGGGTCGGTACCGATCAGCGCGATGCTGTCGTCGCCCAGGTGGCCGGTAGACCACACCGGGCCGTACTTCGGATGGATGAAGTTGGCGCCGCGGCCCGGGTGCGGGATCTTGCCCACGTCGATGAGGCCGGCCAGCTTGCCGTCCTTCATGTCAATCGCGCCAATCTTGTTGGACTGGTTGGCGGCCACCATGAAGTAGCGCTTGCTGCTGTCCAGGCCGCCGTCATGCAGATACTTGGCGACCGGAATCTCCTTGGTGGAGACGGCATTGAGGTCGGTGTAGTTGACCAGCAGGGTCTTGCCGGTTTCCTTCACGTTGACCAGGAACTCGGGCTTGAAGTGGGACGCCACGATGGAGGCGACGCGCGGCTCGGGGTGGTATTCCTGATCGCCGACGGTCATGCCGCGGGTGGCCATGATCTTCAGCGGCTCGAGGGTGTCGCCGTTCATGATCACGTACTGGGGCGGCCAGTAGGAGCCGGCGATGGCCAGCTTGTCTTCGTAGCCCTTGAACTTGGAGGTCTCGACCGAACGGGCTTCCAGGCCGGTGCGGATCTCGGCGACGTTGTCGGGTTTCTCCATCCACAGGTCGATCATGTTGATCTTGGCGTCGCGGCCGATCACGAACAGGTAGCGGCCGGAGGCGGAGACGCGGGAGATATGCACCGCGTAGCCGGTCTTGATGACGTTGATGATCTTCTTGGTGTCACCATCGATGAGCGCAATCTCACCCGCGTCGCGCAGGGTGGTCGAGAAGATGTTCTCGATGTTGTAGCTGTTCATCTTCTTCTTCGGCCGCTGCTCGGGCGGAATGATGACTTTCCAGGTCGCCTTCATTTCCTTCAGGCCGTATTCCGGCGGCTGCGGAGGCGTCTGCTGGACGTAGCGGGCCATCAGGTTGACAGTGTCATCGTCGAATTCACCGGAGGTGCCCCAGTTGGGCATGCCGGCGGGAGAGCCGTACTTGATGAAGACCTTCAGGTAGTCGGTGCCGGCGGCCAGGGTCTTGTCCGGCGTCAACGGCTTGCCGGTGGCGCCCTTGCGCAGCACGCCGTGACAGCCGGCGCAGCGTTCGAAGTAGATCTGGCGTGCCTTGTCGAATTCCGCCTTGCTCATCGGCGGGGCCTTCGGGTTGATGTCCTGGTACATCTCCACGTTGGCCAGCGGCGATCCGGCCGCCTGGTACTTGGCGGCGGGATCGTTCGTCGATGTCTTCGGTTCTTCCGCGAAGGCGTGCGACAGGGCCAGCGGCAGCAAGGCCACGGCAATCGCTCCGGTTTTCCACATACTCATCGTGCATCTCCCTTTATGAACCCAACGAGCGGCCTATCCCGCTTGCGGCGAAGAGTGCGCTTCCGGGCTATTCCCCTTCCTTGACTCGGGTCAAGTTCGAAAAAGGTGGCCGGCTGATAGATTGCGGTCGTCATGATTCCGGGAGTTCCGCCATGCCTCCATCTGCCACCGCCAGCTTCGGCCTGCCTGCCGCCGGCACCCTGCGTGCCTTTGTCGACCAGCTCGTCGGTGGCCGCGGCAGCGCTCCGGCCGAGACGTTCAAGCCGCTTGCCACCGGCATTCGCCCGCCGGGCAGGGTGGCACTGGTCGGGGCCGGGCCGGGCGACCCCGAGCTGCTGACGCTGCGTGCTGCGCGCCTGATCGGCGAGGCCGACGCACTGGTGGTGGATCACCTGGTCGGCGACGGCGTGCTGGATTTCGCCCGGCCCGATGCGGAGCGCATCTACGTCGGGAAGGAAGCCGGCCATCACACCCTGCCGCAGGAAGACATCAACCGCCTGCTCGTCGAGCTGGCCCGCGACGGCCGTCGCGTCGTCCGCCTGAAGGGCGGCGACCCTTTCATCTTCGGGCGCGGCGGCGAGGAGCTGGAGGAACTGCTGGCCGCCGGCATCCCCTTCGAGGTAGTGCCGGGCGTCACCGCCGCCTGCGGCGTGGCGGCGTATGCCGGCATTCCGCTGACCCACCGGGATTACGCCCAGTCGGTGGTGTTCGCCACAGGCCATCGCCGCGCCGGCGAATCGGCGCTGGACTGGACGGCGCTGGCGCGCCCGCACCAGACCGCGGTGATCTACATGGGGGTCGGCATGCTGCTGTCCCACTGCGCGGCGCTGATCGCCCACGGTCGTTCCCCGCAGACCCCGGCGGCGCTGGTCGAGAACGGCACCACGCCGCGCCAGCGCATCGTCACCGCCACCCTCGAGACGCTGCCGGACAGGGCACTGCTTGCCGGCATCAAGCCGCCGGCGTTGCTGATCGTCGGCGAGGTGGTCAGCCTGGCCGGCAAGCTGGCCTGGTTCGACGGTGCCATGGCGGATGCCGGGACCGCCGTCGTGGCCTAGCGCCATAAGCTTCCGCGACCTTCTCACCGGGATATGCACATTATTGGTGCATATCCCGGTGTCCATTTTGGTGCGTGCACGGTGGGCTGTCGCCGGGTCAGCACGTCCCATCCCCGTTTTGATACTCCAAAAGCCTTGGTTTGATGCAGGATCGCAACATCCACGCAACAGGAGCGGCGTAAACCGCTTGGCGTGAAGCTTGCTAACTCAGACAACTAGTCTGCAAACCGCGCCCCAAGAACGGAGTATCCCGTGACCATCCATGTCGCCCTGAATCACCTGACCTCCTACAAGTACGACCGGCCGATCAACCTCGGCCCGCAAGTCGTCCGTCTGCGGCCCGCCCCCCACAGCCGCACGCGCATCCTGTCCTACTCCCTGCGTGTGCTGCCCAAGCCCCATTTCATCAATTGGCAGCAGGACCCGCAGTCCAACTACCTGGCGCGCCTGGTCTTCCCGGAGAAGGTCACCGAGTTCAGCGTGGAGGTGGACCTGGTCGCCGAGATGTCGGTGATCAATCCCTTCGACTTCTTCCTGGAGCCTGAGGCCGAGAACTTCCCGTTCGAATACGCCGGTGCCCTCAGCCACGAAC
This sequence comes from Zoogloea sp. JDB1, assembly GCF_056724025.1. Taxonomy (NCBI): domain Bacteria; kingdom Pseudomonadati; phylum Pseudomonadota; class Betaproteobacteria; order Rhodocyclales; family Zoogloeaceae; genus Zoogloea; species Zoogloea sp. JDB1. The sequence continues at coordinate 618,924 of NZ_CM161496.1, read as the reverse complement.
TGGCCCCGTACCGCCTGAAGGAAGAGCTCACCCCCGAATTCAAGACGTACCTGGACGGCATCTCCCGCGACAAGACCCGGGTGGTGGACTTCCTGGTCAAGCTCAATGCCGACCTGCAAAACCACATCGGCTACGTGATCCGCATGGAGCCGGGCGTGCAGACGCCGGAAGAGACGCTCGCCAAGCGCACCGGCTCGTGCCGCGACTCGGCCTGGTTGCTGGTCCAGCTGCTGCGCCACCTGGGCCTGGCGGCGCGCTTCGTGTCCGGCTACCTGATTCAGCTGAAGGCCGACGTCAAATCCCTCGACGGTCCGTCGGGCACCGAGGTGGACTTCACCGACCTGCACGCGTGGACCGAGGTCTACCTGCCGGGCGCCGGCTGGGTCGGCCTCGACCCGACCTCCGGCCTGTTCGCCGGGGAAGGCCACATCCCGCTGGCCGCGTCCCCCGACCCGTCGTCGGCAGCGCCGATCTCCGGCCTCATCGACGAGTGCGAGTGCGAGTTCGAGCACCTCATGAAGGTCACCCGCGTGAAGGAAGCGCCGCGGGTCACCAAGCCCTACACCGAGGAGCAGTGGGCCGAGATCGAAGCCCTCGGCCATCTCATCGACGCCGATCTCGACGCCAACGACATGCGCCTGACGATGGGCGGCGAGCCGACCTTCGTGTCGATCGACGATCCGGACGGCGCCGAGTGGAATACCGAGGCGATGGGCCCGACCAAGCGCGTCCGTGCCGAAGACCTCTATCACCGCCTGCGTGAGAAATATGGCCCCCACGGCCTGGCCCACTTCGGCCAGGGCAAATGGTATCCGGGCGAGCAGCTGCCGCGCTGGTCGCTGACCTGCTTCTGGCGCAAGGACGGCCAGCCGGTGTGGACCAACCCGGACCTGATCGCCGACGCGTCGGCGCCGGGCGACGTGGATGCCGCCCAGGCCAACGCTTTCCTGGCCGGCATTGCCGAACGGCTGGCACTGGACCCGCGACGGGTCTTCCCGGCCTACGAGGATGCCTTCTACTACCTGTGGCGGGAGCGCCGCCTGCCGGGCAACGTGGACCCCTTCGACGCCCGCCTCGACGACCCGCTGGAGCGCGACCGCATCCGCCGCGTCTATGAGCACGGCCTGCCCAACCCGGTCGGCTACGTGCTGCCGGTCAGCCTCAACAGCTACACGGGCGACTGGCAGACCGGGCCGTGGTTCCTGCGCGAAGAGCGCTGCTACCTGATCCCCGGCGATTCGCCGGTGGGTTACCGCCTGCCGCTGGACTCTCAGCCGTGGGTGGCCAAGGGCGACTACCCTTACGTCAATCCGCCGGACCACCACCAGGTCTTCCCGCCGCTGCCGGAGTACGCCGCGATCCGCCGCCAGCTGCCGGGCGGCCAGACCGCCGTGCTCAACGCGCTGAAGGATGGCGAGGCCGGTTTCGGTTCGTCCGCCGCGGCGCGCGCCGCCGCCGCGCTGAAGGCCGCTCGCGACGCCGAGAAGCTGAGCCCCACCGACCGCAAGCCGGAGCCGTTCAAGTCCGCCGACTGGATCGTCCGCACCGCCATGTGCGCCGAGCCGCGCAACGGCACGATGCACATCTTCATGCCGCCGCTGTCGAGCCTGGAGAAGTACCTGGAGCTGGTCGCCGCCGTGGAGGCGACCGCCGAGGCACTCGGCACGCCGGTCGTCATCGAGGGCTACGAGCCGCCGTCCGACCCGCGCCTGACCCACTTCCGCATCACCCCCGACCCCGGCGTGATCGAGGTGAACATCCATCCGGCCAGCAACTGGGAAGAGCTGGTGGACCGCACCACCCACCTCTACGAGGCGGCCCACTACTCGCGCCTGACCACCGAGAAGTTCATGGTGGACGGCCGCCACACCGGCACCGGCGGCGGCAACCACTTCGTGCTCGGCGGCGCCACCCCGTCCGATTCGCCTTTCCTGCGCCGGCCGGACCTGCTGCGCAGCCTGATCTCCTACTGGCACAACCACCCGAGCCTGTCCTACCTGTTCTCCGGCCTGTTCATCGGCCCGACCAGCCAGGCGCCGCGCATCGATGAGGCGCGCAACGACTCGGTGTATGAAATCGAGACCGCCTTCCGCCAGTTCCCGAAGGCCGGCGAGGAGGTGCCGCCGTGGCTGATCGACCGCCTGCTGCGCAATCTGCTCATCGACGTAACAGGCAACACCCACCGTTCCGAGTTCTGCATCGACAAGCTGTACTCGCCGGATGGCCCCACCGGCCGCCTCGGTCTGCTCGAACTGCGTGCCTTCGAGATGCCACCCCACGCGCGCATGTCGCTGGCCCAGCAACTGCTGCTGCGCGGCCTGCTGGCGCGCTTCTGGGAAACCCCCTACCAGCCGCAGCGGCTGGTGCGCTGGGGCACCGAGCTGCATGACCGCTTCCTGCTGCCGCACTTCGTCGAGCAGGACTTCAACGACGTGATGGAGGACATGCAGGACCACGGCCTCGGCTTCAAGCCGGAGTGGTTCGCGCCACATCTGGAATTCCGCTTCCCGAAGATCGGCGACTTCGCGGTGCGCGGCATCGACGTGGAGCTGCGTGGCGCCCTCGAGCCGTGGCACGTGATGGGCGAGGAGGGGGCCATCGGCGGAACCGTGCGCTTCGTCGATTCGTCGGTCGAGCGCCTGCAGGTGAAGGTCTCCGGCATGTCCGACGACCGCTTCCTGCTGGCGGTGAATGGCCGCACGATCCCGCTGCAGCCCACCGGCACCGTCGGCGAGCACGTCGCCGGCGTGCGCTACCGGGCCTGGCAGCCGCCGTCCTGCCTGCACCCGACCATCCCGTCCCACGCGCCGCTGGTCTTCGATCTGGTGGATACCTGGACCGGCCGCTCCCTCGGCGGCTGCCAGTACCACGTCTCGCACCCGGGCGGGCGCAGCTTCGAGACCTTCCCGATCAACGCCTTCGAGGCGGAGAGCCGCCGCCTGGCGCGTTTCTTCCGCATGGGCCACACGCCGGGCGAACCGGCGGTGCAGGTCTCGCCGGTGGAGAAGGAGTTCCCCTTCACGCTTGATCTGCGGCGCTGACGGCGGCTTCCCGGTCTCTTCGGGGGGATTCAAACGTTGGGGGCGAACTCGTTCGCTCCCACGGTGGCCCCTGCCCGCTTTACCAAAATCAACAACTTCCGTGCCGTCCGTAGCACGGAGGTCCGGTCGGTGTGTGCTAGTTTCGCAAGATGTCCAGCTCCATCCTTGCCCATTACCCCTATCGACCCGACAGCTACGACGAGCTGTTCGGTGAAGATGGCGTGCGCCCGCACTGGCAGGAATTCCTCGATCACATCGACGAATCCAGTGCCGACACCCTGAAGCTGCGGGCTGCCCAGCTCTCCCGCGGCATCCAGCAGAACGGTGTCACCTACAACGTCTATGCCGACCCTCGCGGCACCGACCGTCCGTGGTCGGTGGATCTGCTGCCGCTGATCCTGCCCGCCGACGAGTGGCGCGGCATCTCGGCGGCGATCACGCAGCGGGCGCGCCTGCTCAACGCGCTGCTCGGCGACCTCTACGGCGCCCAGACGACCTTGTCCGAGGGCCTGCTGCCGCCGGAGCTGGTGTATGGCCACAAGGGCTTCCTGTGGCCGTGCTCCGGCCTCAAACCGCCCGGTGGCGCCTACCTGCACCTCTATGCTGCCGATCTGGCCCGCTCGCCGGATGGCCGCTGGTGGGTCATCGCCGACCGTACCCAGAGCCCGTCCGGCGCCGGCTACGCGCTGGAGAACCGCCAGCTGGTGTCGCGGGCCTTCCCTGACCTGTTCCGCGACATGCAGGTGCGCAGCCTGTCGGGCTTCTTCCGTGGCCTGCAGCGCAGTCTGGCGAACCAGGCACCGACCGACGGCGAGCCGCCGCTGACGGTGCTACTCACGCCGGGGCCGTTCAACGAAACCTATTTCGAGCACGTCTACCTGGCCCGCAACATGGGTTTCCCGCTGGTCGAGGGGCAGGATCTGACAGTGCGCAACGATACGGTCTTCCTGAAGACCGTGTCCGGTCTCAAGCGCGTGCATGCGATCCTGCGCCGCCTCGACGACGATTTCTGCGATCCGGTGGAATTACGTGCCGACTCGGCCCTCGGCGTGCCCGGCCTGCTCGGTGCGGTGCGCGCCGGCCGTGTGCTGGTGGCCAACGCGCTGGGTAGCGGCCTGCTCGAATCGGCGGCGCTGCCGGGCTTCCTGCCGGGCATCTGCCGCCACCTGCTCGGTGAGGAGATTGCCATGCCGTCGGTGGCCACCTGGTGGTGCGGCGAGGGGCCGGCCCGCAAGGAGGTGCTGGAGAACCTGCGCAGCCTGGTCATCAAGCAGACCTTTCCAGGCGGCGGCAACGAGGTCATCTTCGGCGACCAGCTCGCCGAGGACCAGTTCGACGAGGTCACCCGGCGCATCGAGGCCGAACCCTCGGCCTTCGTCGCCCAGGAACTGGTCAAGCTGTCCCGTGCGCCGGCCTGGGGCGGCGGCCAGCGCCGCAAGCTGCTGACCCGTTCGATGGGCCTGCGGGTCTACGCGGCGATCACGCCGGAAGGCTACAACGTGCTGCCCGGCGGGCTGGCGCGCGTCGCCGGGGTGGACAACACGCGCATCCTGACCATGCAGAAGGGCGGCAGCAGCAAGGACACCTGGGTGTTGTCCGACGGCCCGGTGGCCAGCTTCAGCCTGCTCAACAACAACATCCGCGTCGGCGATCTGATCAAGGAAACCGGCACCCTGTCGTCGCGTCTGGCCGAGAACCTGTTCTGGTGCGGCCGCTATGGTGAACGCTGCGATGCCGTCGCACGTCTGGCCCGCCTGGCCTTGTCGCGGCTCTCGGAGGGGCGGCGCTCGGAGCGTGCCGGCGCCCTGACGATGATGCTTGAACTGGCAGCGGGGGCCGGCCTGATCGAATCCCGAGTGGGTAACCTGCCGATCGCCAAGGCCGAGCTGGATCTGTTCCGCGCAGTGCTCGATCGCCGCTCCGACAGCGGCCTGGCAGCCAACCTGCAACGTCTCATGTGGTGTGCCACGCAGGCCCGCGAGCACTTGTCCCTCGACCACTGGCACGCCCTCAAGCGCCTGTCCTCTGAGCTGGAGGCCGCCCGCGCGACGGTCACCGATGTATCGGCGCTGCTCGAATTCCTCGATGGCGCGCTGACCACCTTCGTGTCCCTGTCCGGCTTCGCGATGGACAACATGACCCGAGACACCGGCTGGCGCCTGCACATCGTCGGCCGCCGCGTCGAGCGCCTGGACTACCTGGCCCGCACGCTGGCGCGCTTCCTGCGCGCCTATGGCGACATCAACGGTCCGTTGCAGCGGGAGCTGGCGGTGGAGGCCTTGCTGGAATTGTGCGATTCGATCATCACCTACCGTACCCGCTACCGCGCCCAGCCCGAGCTGTTGCCGGCGCTGCACATGCTGACGACGGACGACGGCAACCCCCATGCGCTGGCCTTCCAGGTGCGCATGGCCAGCAATTACCTGGCCCGTTTCGAAGCCGACGAGAAGGTCGACCTTGGCGTGGCCGAGCTGGAGGCCAGTTTCGCGGCAATCCGCGCCTTCCCGTGGGGGCGCCTGGAGGCAGTCTGTCCGGCCCTCGAGCGGGTCGATGCCAGCCAGCAGCTGGCCGGGCTCTTCGACCGTCTCGGCAGCGCCGGCCGCACCTTGTCCGACCGCCTGGCGATGCGCTTCTTCAGCCACGTCGGCCAGACCGGCCAGGCCACCTTTGCCGCCTGAAGGCCCCATGACTCGTTCCGCCGCCTACACCATCCTCCACGAAACCGAGTACGCCCCCTGCGGCGTGCCGGTGTCGTTGGCCCAGCACCTGCTGCACCTGATTCCCCGCGAGTTGCCGTGGCAGAGCCGCGAATCCGGGCGCATCGTTGTCGAACCGGACCTGGCCCACCTGACCGAGGGCGAGGACGCCTTCGGCAACCCGGTCGCCTGGCTGTCCCTCGACACGCCCCACGACGGTCTGCTGGTGCGCGCCGAAAGCCATGTCACGGTGATGAGCCGGGAATTGCCGGACCCAGAGGATTCGCCGCCATGGGAGACGGTGCGCGACAGCCTGCGCTACCACCCGGAGCCGCGCGATGCGGACTCCCTCGACGCGCTGCGTTACCTGTACGCCTCGCCGCGGGTTCCGTGCAGCGCCGCGCTGGCGGCCTTTGCCGGCGAAGCCTTCAAGCCGGGGGTGCCCGTGCTCGCCGGCGCGCAGGCGCTGATGGCGCTGATCTTCGAGACCTTTACCTTCGATGCCAAAGCCACCGAGGTGAACACCCCGGTCCATGAGGTGTTGCAGCGCAAGCGCGGCGTCTGCCAGGATTTCGCCCACCTGATGATCGCCGCGCTGCGGTCCGCCGGTTTGCCGGCCCGTTACATGTCCGGCTATCTGCTCACCGATCCGCCGCCGGGCAAGCCGCGCCTGATCGGCGCCGACGCCTCCCATGCCTGGGTGGCGGTGTGGTGCCCGCACAACGGCTGGGTCGAATACGACCCGACCAACGGCATCCAGCCCGACCTGCGCCACGTAACCCTCGGCTGGGGGCGCGATTTCCAGGACGTGTCGCCGCTGCGCGGCGTGATCCTCGGCGGCCTGGCCCAGGCGCCGGAAGTTCGCGTCACCGTGATGCCGGACGCCGAGCAGGGCGAACCTGTCTAGTGTCTGTGCCCGCCTGCCGCAGAGGACGACACATCGGATATTCCTGACTGTCGGCAGGTCCCGCTTCCGCTACGATATGTCTGACGATGAGCCAGACGAGAACCTTGGTCGTGGATGGACTGAACCCGGAACCCGCTGATCCCGCGCAACGCCTGCTGGTCGTCGATGACGACCCGAGCATGGTTCGCCTCCTGAGCCGCCTGCTGACCGGAATGGCGCGCATCCATTTCGCCACCAGCGGCGAGGACGCGCTGCTGCAGATCTGCCAGAACCCGCCGGACCTGGTGCTGCTGGATGCCGAGATGCCCGGTCTGGGCGGCTACGAGACCTGCCGCCGGATCAAGGCCGACCCGGCGCTGGCCCATGTGCCGGTGATCTTCGTCACCGCTCACACCGACACCGCGTCGGAGACCCATGCCCTCACGATCGGTGCGGTGGATTTCATCCCCAAGCCGCTCAACCCGCCGGTGGTCCAGGCACGGGTCCGCACCCATCTGGCCCTCAAGCGCCAGAGCGACGAACTGCGCCGCCTGACCGCCACCGACGCGCTGACCGGCATCGCCAACCGGCGCGCCTTCGACGACGGTCTGCAACTGGAATGGCGGCGCGCGCTGCGCAGCCATGCGCCGCTGTCGCTGCTGATGGTGGACGTGGATTACTTCAAGCGCTTCAACGACACTTACGGGCATCCGGCCGGCGATGCCTGCCTGCGTGCGGTGGCCCGCGTGCTGGCGGGCATCGCCCGGCGGGCCGGCGACCTGGTGGCGCGCTACGGCGGTGAGGAGTTCGCGCTGTTCCTGCCGGCCACCAATGCCTCCGACGCCTTCCGCCTCGGCGAGAGCCTCTGCCAGAGCGTGGCGGCGCTGGCAATCCCGCATGCCGCGTCGGCCGTCGCTGCGCACGTCACCGTCAGTGTCGGGGTCGCCACGCTGGTCCTGCCCTGCGACGGTGTGGAGCCGTCCCGCCGCCTGGCCGCGCCGGAGGCGCTGCTGGCCCTGGCCGACGAAGCCCTGTACGCCGCCAAGGCCGCGGGTCGGGCGCGGGTCGTCAACCGGGTCGGGACCGTCGGGCCCGGCTACGATGAGGATTCCCTGATCGAATCGGGTGACTGATCCAGGCTATGCTGAGATCATGGCGCGACGGGTTGTCGGCCATGCCTCGCCCTTAATGTTCGGAGCTCCATGCCAGCCTGGCTCTATTCCTTCCGCGTCCGTCTGACGCTGCTGTTCGGTGGCTTGTCGCTGGCCGTCGCGCTGGGGCACAGCCTCTATCTGGAGCAGATCACGACGGCGGCACTGACCCGGGAACGGGGTGCTGCGCTGCGCGATCTGGCCCATGCGATCGCGGTCCAGCTGGATGGCAACATCCAGGAGCGGGCGCGGGAAATCACCCTGTTGGCCCAGTCGCCTGCGATGACCCGCGGCAGCCTGCAGGCGGGCGACCTGCGCGGCGTGCTGGAGCGCATGAAGCACTCCCACCCGCAGTACGCGTGGATCGGCGTCGCCAGCCCCGATGGCGTCGTGCTCAATTCCGCGGATGGGGTGCTGGCCGGTGCAGACGTGCAGAAGCGCCCGTGGTTCATCGAGGGCCAGAAGCGGGCCTACATCGGCGACATCCACGAAGCCTTGCTGCTGGCCAAGCACCTGCCGCAGCAGCGCTCCGGCGAGCCCCTGCGCTTCATCGACTTCGCCGCGCCGATCTATGACGAGCGGGGCGAGTGGCGTGGCATTCTGGCCAGCCATTCCCACTGGAGCTGGGTCGAACACATCATTGCCACGGCCCTGCCGGCGGAGGCCGTAAACGATCGGGTCGAGGTGTATGTCCTCAGCCGCAGCAACGCCGTGCTGTACCCCTACCAGGCGGTCGGTGCCGGCGAGGTGCCGCTGGAGCTGCCCAGGGACGTGGGCTATACCCAGGTGGCGTGGGGCGGGGAGGGGCGTTTCTTCACCGCTGCCGCCTTGCTGCCGAGCCCCGTGGCGTCATCCCTCGGCTGGAAGATCGTGGTGCGAGAGCCGGTGGACAAGGCTTTGGCGCCGGTTGCCGCCTTGCGCCAGGCCCAGTGGCTGCTGGCCGTTCTGACAACGCTGGGCCTGGGGGGCGTCGTCTTCCTGTTCGCCCGCCGCCTGAGCCAGCCCCTGGAGCAACTGGCCGATTCTGCCCGGCGCGTTCAGCAGGGCGAGGAGGAATTGCTGCCCGAAGTGCGTTCGCGCACCACGGAGGTCCGCCACCTGGCCGATGCGGTACAGGCGATGACCCGTAGCCTGCTGACCCGGCGGGAGGCGCTCCGTGAGGCTGCGGCAGGCCTGGAGACGCGGGTCTCCGAACGGACCCGGGAGCTGGAGGACGCGCGTAACCGTTTCCGCAACTTCATCCGGTGCGCCCCGATCGCCATCGGTCTGATCGAGGACCAGCGCATCACCATGCGCAACGAGCAGTTCATGCGCCTGTTCGGCTACACCGAGAGGCAGGTGCGCAGCCTCGACGACTGGTGGCGCCAGGCGGTGCCCGATCCCGATTACCAGGCCTGGGCGCGGGCGAGGTGGGCGGCGGCCGTGCAGCAGGGCCTCGCCGAGCAGCGCGCCACCACGCCGCTGGAGATCCGCGTGCGTTGCCTGGATGGTAGCGAGCGCGACGTGGAAGTGTCGGGCGTGTCGCTGGATGGCGTCTTCCTGGCAACCTTCGTCGACGTGAGCGACCTCAAGCACGTCCAGAAGGATCTGGAAGCAGCCAATGCCGAGTTGCGCGTGCGCGGCCTGGAGAGCGAGGAGGCCAATCGCAGCCTGGAGCGGCAGACCAGCCTGCTGCGGGGCGTGATCGAGAGCCTGCCCTTCGGTCTGGTGGTGTACGACGAACAGCGCAATCTGGTCCTGCAGAACCGCTTGTTCGCGTCGCTGCTGGTCTATCCGCCGGCTCTGTGCGGGCGTGCCGGCGTGCGCTTCGACGATTTCGTGCGGTTCAACGTGGCCCGCGGCGACCACGGGGAGGCGGATGGGGAGCAGGTGCTGGCGGGCTTCGTGAAGGCCATGGAGGGTGCGCAGCCGGTGGTCTTCGAGCGGACCCAGTTCAACGGCGTGTCGCTGAAAATCGAGGGGACGCCGCTGCCCAACGGGTGGACGCTGCTGACCTATACCGACATCAGCGAGCACCGGGAAGCCGAGCGGGGCCTGCAGGAGGCGCGGCAGCAGGCCGAAAGCGCCAACAGGGCGAAGAGCGACTTCCTCGCCAACATGAGCCACGAGATCCGTACCCCTCTCAACGCCATCGTCGGCACGGTGCAGGTGCTGGCCCGGGGGCGGCTCGACGCCGAGCAGCGCCATCTGGTGAGCACTGTCCAGACCGCCAGCCGCGGCCTGGTAGCAGTGATCAACGACATCCTGGATTTCTCCAAGATCGAGGCCGGCCATTTCGAACTGGCGCCGGAGCCCTTCGTGCTGGCCAATGTAATGAGCCACGTGGTGGACGTGTTCACCGCCTCGGCGACTGGCAAGCGGCTGACCCTGCGTCTGGCGCCGCTGCCGGCCGATGTGCATGCGCTGGTCGGCGACGCCCAGCGCCTGTCACAGATCCTGCACAACCTGGCCGGCAACGCGATCAAGTTCACGGCCGTCGGCGAGGTCGTGCTGGCGGTTGGCGTCATCAGCCGGGACGCCGGGCATGTCCGCCTGCGCTTCACGGTGCGCGATACAGGCATCGGCATTCCCGCCGACAAGATTGCGCGCCTGTTCGACGCCTTTGTGCAGGCCGATGCGTCCACCAGCCGGCAGTTTGGCGGCACCGGCCTGGGGCTGGCGATCTGCCGCCAGCTGGTGGGGTTGATGGGCGGCCAGATCGGGGTGCACAGCCAGCCGGGGGAGGGCAGCGAGTTCTGGTTCGAGCTCCCCTTCGACATCGCCGAAATGGCCGACGTGCTGGAAGAGCCCGGCCCGAGCGGCCCGGCCCATGCGCGGCTGGGCGGCCTGCGCGTGCTGGTGGTGGACGACAGCACGGTGAACCAGGACGTGGCCCGCCGCCTGCTGGAGTTCGAGGGCGCTACGGTGGAGGTGATGGACAACGGCGAGGCCGCCGTCGCCCTGCTGGGCGTCGAGCCGGCCGCCTTCGATCTGGTCCTGATGGACGTGCAGATGCCCGTCATGGACGGCTTGGAGGCGACGCGGCGGATCCGTAGCGATCTCGGCCTCACCGAGCTGCCGGTCATCGCGCTGACCGCCGGCGTGTTGCCCAGCCAGCGCGAGCGCGCCTTTGCAGCCGGGATGTCGGGTTTCCTGACCAAGCCTTTCGAGCTGGACGCGATGGTCGCGGCGATCCTGCGCCACGTGGGCGACAAGGTCCGCCGGGAGCGACCGGCCCCGGCCGCCATCGCCGCGCCGCCGGCTGCGCTGGTGCCAGGTGACGCCTTCCCGGTCATTCCCGGTATCGACGACGTGGAGGCCAGAGGCCGCTTCCTCGACGATCGCGACTTGTTCCTGTGGGCCTTGCGCGGCCTGCGCGATGAGTTTTCCGACGTGGTCGCCCGGCTGCGCGCCGATCTGGCCCACGGCGACCGGGAGGCGGCGGCCCAGCGGGCGCACAAGCTGAAGGGCCTGGCCGGCAACATGGCGGCCAAGGCGGTGTCCGGACTGGCCGGGCAGCTGGAATCCCTCTTCAGAGCAGCGTCCCCTGCCGACCCGGCACCCCTGCTCGACGCATTGGAGAGCGAGATGGCCCGGCTGCAGGCGGATCTGGCGCCGCTGCTGGATGCCCCGGCGGAGGTCGTCGGCGAGGCGGAGAAGCGGCGCCCCGCCGGGCTGGATCGCGACGCACTGCAGGCCCTGCTCACCGCCCTGGCTGAGCAGGATGTGGATGCGCTGCGGATCTTCGATGACCTCCGCTCCGCCCTCGCCACGCGCGTCGGCGCCGACGAAGTCGATGCGCTGGGCCAGCTCATCGACAGCCTGCGCTTTGCCGAGGCGGCAGCGCGGCTGCGCGCCCACGCCTGAGGCCAGGCGAGGCTCGCGTCCTATGCCCCGTGGTTCCGTGCCCGTAGCGCCTCGGACAGCCCCCGCATCTCCTCGGCGATCATGAAACAGGCCCACAGGTAATTGTCCTGCAGGGTGGGATTCAGGCGGCGGAAGGCGTCGCCCGAGTCGCCGAAGGTCCGCGCAAGCAGCGCCTGGAGCTGCATCTGCCGGGCGGAGAGCTGGTCGATGAGGGCCATGGCGCCAACATCGTCGTTGAGCAGATAGAGCGGATCGGTTGTGGCGGGGAAACGCATCGGGGTGCTCATGTGGCACTCCTTCCGCGGATGGCCGGACGAGGTGCTGCCAGGACAGCAATGGCAGGTTGGCAGGCGCAAAGAGACGTGGCTTGGACAACTCGGTCCGGTGTGAAGTAGTGCATGGTGGTGGCTCCTATGTCAGCGGTCTGCATCTCCGCGACCCACTTTCCACGGTGGGCGGCGGAACCGTGCGGGGGTGGAAATACCGGGACATAGGAACCGGCCAGCCTCGCGGCTGCCCCGCACGGACCGCCATTGAACAGGCGTAGCCATGCGCCGAAATGAGAAGACCGCGCATGGCGCGGCCTGATCGTATCGGCCTATGTCGTTCCGGGTTTCCACACCCGGTCACCGTTGTTTGGGTGACGGGTGCAGTATCGGCTCGGGCGGAGGCGGGGGTCAAGGTCTTCGATTGTCATCCGTGTGGGATTGTCCGGCACCGGATATTTTCTGAGCTGTCTATTCGGCAGTGAAGTCTTTGGCATCGCGACAATTGCTTTGCCGGTGTTTCTGAGCTGCCTATTCGGCAGTGAAGAACGACGCCACATACTCGCCCGGCCCTGGGCTTTTCTGAGCTGCCTATTCGGCAGTGAAGTCTCTGGGTGAGGAGGCGGCGCCGGAGCGTTGTTTCTGAGCTGCCTATTCGGCAGTGAAGTCGGTCAGCGTGAGCACGGTCACCATCGGTGATTTCTGAGCTGCCTATTCGGCAGTGAAGCGCTTCCGGCAGGCAGGCGACCGCCGCAGACTTTTTTGAGCTGCCTATTCGGCAGTGAAGCATTTTGCCCAGCAGCAACAGCCTCTTGTGAATTTCTGAGCTGCCTATTCGGCAGTGAAGTCCTTACCGGTGCCACCCAACGCTTTGTACCATTTCTGAGCTGCCTATTCGGCAGTGAAGGCTCCGGGGATGGGGGGATTGTATTTGACGATTTTCTGAGCTGCCTATTCGGCAGTGAAGGTCATGCGCTGGTGCAGATTGCGCGCCACCTTTTTCTGAGCTGCCTATTCGGCAGTGAAGCGGGTCTTTCCAGATGACGACCTCAGCGTGATTTTCTGAGCTGCCTATTCGGCAGTGAAGGATTCGGCGTTCCTGCAGCCGGCGGAGCAGCTTTTCTGAGCTGCCTATTCGGCAGTGAAGGCACCCTTCCCGAGATTGCACGGCTCGCAGGCTTTCTGAGCTGCCTATTCGGCAGTGAAGGGCGAAATCATTTCCCACGTCTGCGCCTCCACTTTCTGAGCTGCCTATTCGGCAGTGAAGCCGACGACACAGACAAGGCCCACGCCGCCCCCTTTCTGAGCTGCCTATTCGGCAGTGAAGAAGAGCGTCACCACTGCTGTGGACGCTTACCTTTTCTGAGCTGCCTATTCGGCAGTGAAGACCTCCGCGAGACACAGGCATACGGCCGGTTATTTCTGAGCTGCCTATTCGGCAGTGAAGCGTCAGAGGCAATCGCGATCTGAATCGGCAGCTTTCTGAGCTGCCTATTCGGCAGTGAAGGGAGGTATTCCCCCGAAGGGGCCGGCGTGGCGTTTTCTGAGCTGCCTATTCGGCAGTGAAGCATAACGGGTCATACGTCACCCGCACGCGCACTTTCTGAGCTGCCTATTCGGCAGTGAAGCTCTGCTGCCAGCCGTTCTGCGGTGGATTGGGTTTCTGAGCTGCCTATTCGGCAGTGAAGGGCCGAGGCGCGGGTGATGAGCACCAGATGGGTTTCTGAGCTGCCTATTCGGCAGTGAAGATCACAAGGCAGCGCGGTTGCCCAGACTTGCGTTTCTGAGCTGCCTATTCGGCAGTGAAGAGCACCCGATCACGTATCCGCCGACCCACCTCTTTCTGAGCTGCCTATTCGGCAGTGAAGTAGTGGCCAGATCGGCAGAATCCAAGGCCTTGTTTCTGAGCTGCCTATTCGGCAGTGAAGCGATCGGGGCCGCGGCGCATCGGCCCGCTCCTTTTTCTGAGCTGCCTATTCGGCAGTGAAGCATTTGCTCAAGCCGACAGCAAGCGGGATTTCTTTCTGAGCTGCCTATTCGGCAGTGAAGTCGGCTATTCGTCTAGCAGAAGTAAAGCAAATATTTCTGAGCTGCCTATTCGGCAGTGAAGCCGGCCATCGATCTGCATGACGGTGCGGAGCTTTTCTGAGCTGCCTATTCGGCAGTGAAGTTGCCGCGAAAAAGATGACCGAGACCGCTGACTTTCTGAGCTGCCTATTCGGCAGTGAAGTACAGAGCCCGGCTCGATCATCGTGTGATCTATTTCTGAGCTGCCTATTCGGCAGTGAAGGCCTACGGCAATCGTGATGCGCAGGCCCGCCTTTTCTGAGCTGCCTATTCGGCAGTGAAGCCGTCCGCGCTCAGATGGGCTTCGGGTCTGCTTTTCTGAGCTGCCTATTCGGCAGTGAAGGGGATAACCGTCGTGCAGCATGCCGTCGAGAATTTCTGAGCTGCCTATTCGGCAGTGAAGGGACGCTATCGTCACCCATGCGTATCCGGGATTTTCTGAGCTGCCTATTCGGCAGTGAAGGCCCGCGCAACGGAAAGCGCTGCCCAGTCTTTTTTCTGAGCTGCCTATTCGGCAGTGAAGGTACTCGACAGCGCAGACCGGTGTGACCCCGATTTCTGAGCTGCCTATTCGGCAGTGAAGGAGACAAGACGAAGGCTGTTCCCTCGCTGCTTTTTCTGAGCTGCCTATTCGGCAGTGAAGCGGAGCGGGAAATCATCAGCGCCTTCGCAGAATTTCTGAGCTGCCTATTCGGCAGTGAAGCCAGCACGGCACCAACACCTTTCTCGAGCAGCTTTCTGAGCTGCCTATTCGGCAGTGAAGACGGCTGGCAATCTGGAACAGCCGCTCGCGTGTTTTCTGAGCTGCCTATTCGGCAGTGAAGTTTTCGAGGTGTGCCCCCGCGGCGCGACGCAGTTTCTGAGCTGCCTATTCGGCAGTGAAGTTAGGCGGTGGATGCGGCGGTTGGCCGAATCCTTTCTGAGCTGCCTATTCGGCAGTGAAGATCCTGGCGTGCAGCTGCCTACGTGGATCGTCTTTCTGAGCTGCCTATTCGGCAGTGAAGGGTTGGCCTGCGGGCCTACATCCCCGGCAGCCATTTCTGAGCTGCCTATTCGGCAGTGAAGCAGGAGTTCTCCGAGGACACGGTGCGGGCGCTTTTCTGAGCTGCCTATTCGGCAGTGAAGCCGCGCGACCCGAGCGATCTTGGGCTGTGCGTTTTCTGAGCTGCCTATTCGGCAGTGAAGGGCAATGCCAGGTGCAGTGTCCGTACGGTCCCTTTCTGAGCTGCCTATTCGGCAGTGAAGATCAGCCTTGTTAGACAGGCCCATAGCTTGATATTTCTGAGCTGCCTATTCGGCAGTGAAGACAGCACACCAGCCCACTCGGGGCCGGCGTTGATTTCTGAGCTGCCTATTCGGCAGTGAAGGCCGGGTAGTCATGGGTGACGGCGCGCGTGAATTTCTGAGCTGCCTATTCGGCAGTGAAGGGGATACTGATTCCGCCACGGGACTGGCCGTATTTCTGAGCTGCCTATTCGGCAGTGAAGTCTCGAGGCCCGAATGTATGAGGCCGCCGAAGTTTCTGAGCTGCCTATTCGGCAGTGAAGGACCTTCCGTTTGCGGGATACCGGCTGCTCGTTTTCTGAGCTGCCTATTCGGCAGTGAAGCATGCGGGCTACCCCGCTGGCCGCGGCGTACATTTCTGAGCTGCCTATTCGGCAGTGAAGACGATGAAATACAACTTGTTATTCGTAATGCCGTTTCTGAGCTGCCTATTCGGCAGTGAAGTTGGCTGCGACCATGCTGTTGCGGGTCTGCGTTTTCTGAGCTGCCTATTCGGCAGTGAAGACATAACGGAGCTCACCGATCCGGCAACACCATTTCTGAGCTGCCTATTCGGCAGTGAAGCAAGTCGGCGACGCACTCCGACATTGCCGGATTTTCTGAGCTGCCTATTCGGCAGTGAAGACGACGACGGGGCAGCTCAACGAGATGGCGAATTTCTGAGCTGCCTATTCGGCAGTGAAGGGCGCTACCTGCCCGGAGTGCCTCGCGGAGAATTTCTGAGCTGCCTATTCGGCAGTGAAGACGACAGCGCCTGTCTTCGCGGCATCGATGTCTTTCTGAGCTGCCTATTCGGCAGTGAAGAAGCGCTCCGTGGACATGGTCGTGATCTTGCTTTTCTGAGCTGCCTATTCGGCAGTGAAGACGATTTAGCGCCTTGATATTGATCGCGCCGATTTCTGAGCTGCCTATTCGGCAGTGAAGACGACGGCCGCTGCCGCAGCCGGAATGGATGTTTTCTGAGCTGCCTATTCGGCAGTGAAGGAACTGAGCGGTATGCGTCGGAGATGCGTGCGTTTCTGAGCTGCCTATTCGGCAGTGAAGTCTCCAGCTTATTGATCTCGCCAGCAGGAACATTTCTGAGCTGCCTATTCGGCAGTGAAGCCTCGCCGACCGCCGCGGCCTCGTTCGATCTCTTTCTGAGCTGCCTATTCGGCAGTGAAGCTGGAAAGGGCTTTCGTATGCAGATTTACACGTTTCTGAGCTGCCTATTCGGCAGTGAAGGACGGGCCGTTTCGTGATATCGGCAAGCTGCTTTTCTGAGCTGCCTATTCGGCAGTGAAGTTGAGTACACCACCGCGATGAGGCCGTCCGGAGTTTCTGAGCTGCCTATTCGGCAGTGAAGGGAGGGAAGAGCCAGGCAGAGGCATATCGGTTTTTCTGAGCTGCCTATTCGGCAGTGAAGCTTGCCCGGGGCGTTGGCCGCAGCCGAGACGATTTCTGAGCTGCCTATTCGGCAGTGAAGTCGGCATCTTGTACGCCGTAATACTTGCTGTCTTTCTGAGCTGCCTATTCGGCAGTGAAGGGTGTTGGCCACGGCTTCGCGCCCATCGAACATTTCTGAGCTGCCTATTCGGCAGTGAAGCGAGGCCAATATGTTGGACATGGATTACTCCTTTTCTGAGCTGCCTATTCGGCAGTGAAGTGGTGGCAGGACGACTTTGCAACGACGTACCATTTCTGAGCTGCCTATTCGGCAGTGAAGACAGCAACGCCGAAGGCTTCGAGTCGATACCAATTTCTGAGCTGCCTATTCGGCAGTGAAGACCGACAAGCCGAAGAAGCGTGGCAAGGCAAATTTCTGAGCTGCCTATTCGGCAGTGAAGACCTCGTCGGCCACATTCAGGTTGAGGTTCTTTTTCTGAGCTGCCTATTCGGCAGTGAAGAGGAAACTCTTTTGCTTGGTGGATTCGGCGCGTTTCTGAGCTGCCTATTCGGCAGTGAAGGTCGGGCGGCACTTGCGCCCGGGCGTCGGTATTTTCTGAGCTGCCTATTCGGCAGTGAAGAACATATTCTAGATACACGGCGCAAGCCTTGATTTC
The DNA here is from genome assembly GCF_056724025.1 of Zoogloea sp. JDB1. Lineage (NCBI taxonomy): Bacteria > Pseudomonadati > Pseudomonadota > Betaproteobacteria > Rhodocyclales > Zoogloeaceae > Zoogloea > Zoogloea sp. JDB1. The sequence goes on along the minus strand of NZ_CM161496.1, from coordinate 601,645 downwards.
TGAGCTGCCTATTCGGCAGTGAAGGCTGGCGTGGACCTGAAGGCCAGCACGGACAATTTCTGAGCTGCCTATTCGGCAGTGAAGCCCTGGCCTGCCCGCCTGCGCCAGGCGCCGCTTTTCTGAGCTGCCTATTCGGCAGTGAAGGTGACCGCATCCATGATGCTGTCGGCCTCGGCTTTCTGAGCTGCCTATTCGGCAGTGAAGAGAGAGGACCGTGCTGATGCCCCACAGCGTCTTTTCTGAGCTGCCTATTCGGCAGTGAAGTCCGTCCTCGATCAGCATCAGCGGCGGAACAGTTTCTGAGCTGCCTATTCGGCAGTGAAGATCAAATCAGCAATCAGCAAGATGGCCGAAGCTTTCTGAGCTGCCTATTCGGCAGTGAAGGACGCGGGCCGGCCGGTGGCGGCTGGTGTTGTTTTCTGAGCTGCCTATTCGGCAGTGAAGTCCGGGTGGTACAGGGCGCCTGTGATCTTGTCTTTCTGAGCTGCCTATTCGGCAGTGAAGGTGACGCGTACGGCAACAGCCAACAGCATCGGTTTCTGAGCTGCCTATTCGGCAGTGAAGTCGCCGAAGAGGTGGCGACGTGCGAGATGCACTTTCTGAGCTGCCTATTCGGCAGTGAAGTCCGGAAGTACGTGGGCGTGTCCTACGCGTCTTTTCTGAGCTGCCTATTCGGCAGTGAAGGCGCGTCATCGCGCGCAAGTGGGATCTGTTCGTTTCTGAGCTGCCTATTCGGCAGTGAAGCCTGTCGGGTCTTTGTTCCAGGCCCACTCGTTTTTCTGAGCTGCCTATTCGGCAGTGAAGGCGGGCCAACAGCTCGGAGTCGCTGATCTTCTTTTCTGAGCTGCCTATTCGGCAGTGAAGAGGCTGCGCGCCACGTAGGACCGGTCCTCGTTTTTCTGAGCTGCCTATTCGGCAGTGAAGTCTGTATCGGCCTTCGCGAGCGTCTAGGCCACTTTCTGAGCTGCCTATTCGGCAGTGAAGTTCGGGATCTTCACGACCACCGGCCATTCCACGTTTCTGAGCTGCCTATTCGGCAGTGAAGCAACCGCCGTGGGTCTGGCGCATGTTGTTATTTTTCTGAGCTGCCTATTCGGCAGTGAAGGGGCGAACTCGGTTTATTGCGATGCGGAGATTTTTCTGAGCTGCCTATTCGGCAGTGAAGACGGCCAGATGACCGACCCCAACGGCGTCGGCTTTCTGAGCTGCCTATTCGGCAGTGAAGATGCGACCAAGCCCGACACAAGTCAGCAATTTTTTCTGAGCTGCCTATTCGGCAGTGAAGAGTGAACTGCACCAGGTCGGCTTCGGCCGATGCTTTCTGAGCTGCCTATTCGGCAGTGAAGGACAGCCTGATGCGCGGCTTCGAGGCCGGCAATTTCTGAGCTGCCTATTCGGCAGTGAAGTGAAGATATTTGACGGAAGTCTCGGCCATCTTTTTCTGAGCTGCCTATTCGGCAGTGAAGCTGGCACAGAGCGAAGTCAGCAAACTCCTCGATTTCTGAGCTGCCTATTCGGCAGTGAAGACGTATGACGTGCTGGCGCCACTCTTCCCGAATTTCTGAGCTGCCTATTCGGCAGTGAAGTCGCCAGCATCACCATGCTGGGCGCGCTAAACTTTCTGAGCTGCCTATTCGGCAGTGAAGATGCCGGGCTTTTGGTTTTGGTCGGGATCTTATTTCTGAGCTGCCTATTCGGCAGTGAAGTTGTAGGCCTACAGATTTTGCGTGATGCGTCATTTCTGAGCTGCCTATTCGGCAGTGAAGGACACCCAGCTCGTCGGCGATCGACCCGTACTTTTCTGAGCTGCCTATTCGGCAGTGAAGAGACTGCGCGCCACGGAGGCCCGGTCCTCATTTTTCTGAGCTGCCTATTCGGCAGTGAAGATGGCGATGCTGTCGCTGAAGCCCAACGAGATGTTTCTGAGCTGCCTATTCGGCAGTGAAGCCGGGCCAAACCAATATTCAGATAATGGGTCATTTCTGAGCTGCCTATTCGGCAGTGAAGAAGCCGGACACCGAGACCATGGACCCCGTTAATTTCTGAGCTGCCTATTCGGCAGTGAAGTCGAGCCGGGCATCGGGCAGCTTGGCGCCGTATTTCTGAGCTGCCTATTCGGCAGTGAAGCCGAGCATGCCTTCGTGAAGCCGGATGCCGGTTTTCTGAGCTGCCTATTCGGCAGTGAAGCTCACGCTATCGCTGCGCGGCGTTTCTCATCATTTCTGAGCTGCCTATTCGGCAGTGAAGATGGCTTGGTCGTAAGTCATTCCCGAATATTATTTCTGAGCTGCCTATTCGGCAGTGAAGATGACAAGTTCCTCACTATCCCAAGGGCCAAGTTTCTGAGCTGCCTATTCGGCAGTGAAGGCGTCCTTGGTCTTGATGCCCAGTTCCTTGAATTTCTGAGCTGCCTATTCGGCAGTGAAGGAGGGCGAGGCCCCGGACGGGGCCGCGTACCATTTCTGAGCTGCCTATTCGGCAGTGAAGACCAGCACGCGCGCCGCGCACGAAGTGGACTGGTTTCTGAGCTGCCTATTCGGCAGTGAAGGTTATACATATCCCATGGTCGGAGAATACGCTGTTTCTGAGCTGCCTATTCGGCAGTGAAGGTTGATCGGCCGCCCAGGGCATCCGCCGCCCTTTTCTGAGCTGCCTATTCGGCAGTGAAGGTCTGTTAGACGGGAGTATCTCCGTACAGCAGTTTCTGAGCTGCCTATTCGGCAGTGAAGTATTTCCGGCTGATGTGCTCGGCGGCGACCTTTTTCTGAGCTGCCTATTCGGCAGTGAAGCTCCTGGTAGTGACGATGGGTTCGCGGCTGTATTTCTGAGCTGCCTATTCGGCAGTGAAGCGAGCAACCTTGGGCTGTGCGTGGTGGCGAAATTTCTGAGCTGCCTATTCGGCAGTGAAGTTGGGTGTGAGCAAGCTCGTCTCGGGCGTCATTTTCTGAGCTGCCTATTCGGCAGTGAAGTAGATGTTACCTCAGCCTTTGATCCTGATTTTTAAAGAAAAACCCGTTCGTTTGCCTCGTTACCCCTAAGACAAATGCCCTCCAGTAAGGCATTTAAAATCAATGGCTTGCTGGAGGGGGCAAAAAAAGGGTCAGAACCAGGGGATGGTTCCGTTGGTGCTGAGGCCGTAGGCGCTGAATACTCCAGGCTGGGCTTGCTCCTGCAGGGGCAGGTGTTCTACGAACAGTCGAAACTGCTGGCCGGTGCTTTGGCTCTTGAGCAGGACGAAGGGCAATGCAAGGGATTCGGCGGCGCTGTCCGGGATGGCTAGATGGGCATCGGTTTCCGAGATTCCCTTGCGGGCGATCAGGCGTCGGCGTAGCCGTTCTGGGCTGCTCTTGGCCTGCACGCGTCGCACGATGCGGTGGTATGCGCCAGCTGGAACCGGCGCGGGGCTGCCGATCTGAACGTGATCACGCATGCCTTGCATCCAGTTGCTGTCCATGAAGCGCTGTAATGCGTCCGCTTTGCCGTGCAGGCGCAGCCGGGTGCCGAGGCTGCGGGCGCCGTCCCCGACCTCAGGAAAGCTCACGCCAATGCTGCCCTCGCCAAAGTGTACGAGGCCCCGGTGAAACTTGCTGAATAGTGCGTTCATCAGTGTTGTGGCTGGAAACTCCGGGTCGGGCAGAAGACGGAGGTCAACAAAAGCATCCATTGGTGCCTCCGTCATTCTTTGTCGCTGTCGCCAAAGACGCCGCCACGGATGAAGATTGCCATGACGAAGTGCCGGTCGCCTTCTGAGGGTGCCTTGTCCTTCAGGACCCAGCCGTCGAGTAGCGAATAGAAGTCCGCCTTGGCCTTGGGTTGCCGATAGGCCTTGCCCTGGTTCGTCACCGAGCCGTAGGGCTCCACGGCAATAGGCCCCAGGGTTTCACCGTCTTCCACGGGATACCAGGTGTCTATGGTACGCAGGGCGTTGCCGATCTTCTGGCTGTGCATGGCGGCTACACGGTTCTTGCCGTCACCGACGGCGTAGAGGGTCTTGCTCTTTTGTCCTTTCTTGTCGCCCTTATCGAGAATCAACTCCTGGGACGGGTAGATCTCCTGCCCGTCGCCGACGCGTGCGTAGGCCACGACCTCAAGCAGTGTATGACCCTGGCCGGCAAGGCCTTGTTCGATGACAGCTGTCAGTTGGGTGATGGCGTCTTCCGCGCCATTCGGAACGCTGAAATCCCGCAGGCTGAAGTTCAGGGCGTCGAAGGACCATGCTTGCCGGACCTGGCCTTGATGCAGATGGCGGACTTCGACCAGGATCTGCTCGGCTCCGACCCGGTTGCGCCACAGGAAGCGGCCATTGGCCAGGTTGATCGCATAGCGGCGGGCCAACTCGCCAAAACCGGGGGCGTCCTTGTAGCTTTGCAGGGTGGTCTCCAGCTTGGCCTGGTAGGCGGCGTTGTTGCATGCGGCGGGAACGCCGGCGCCACCGAGTACCCGCAGGGTGAAGCGCTGGCGCAGGGTGTCCGCGTCGTTGGGCAGGGTTGCCACGTCCACGGTCTGAAGGTTTGGTGACTGGATCGAGGCGTCGAGCTTGGCCGGATCCTGATCCTTGGTCTTCAGACGGTTGGAGATGGTGCCGCGCACGGATTTCTCGTGGATACCCACGGCCGGCCACTGGGCGCCATTGGCGGCGTCATGCCAGCGTCCGGCGCTGAAGAGGCCGTCGGAAGGGTCGAGCTTGCGTTCGAAGGCGAGAACGGAGGCGGTGGAGAGTTCGGTCTTGGCCATGCTTAAGCTCCTTGAAGAGGATTGGATTCGGGGGCGTCGGGGACGGCAGGGGGCGTTTCGATCAGGTTGGCGTAGCGATTGACGCAGCGGTAGAGCCCGGCTTCGGGCTCGACGTCGCTATGCCACAGCAGTTGGTCGAGCTGGTTCAGGCGATGGGGACCGATCCACTGCCCGAGGGAGTACAGGCTTTCCACGAAGCGGAAGGGCGTCGTGTCGTCACGGGCACTGCCCACTTCTCCCGGCCCGTAGAGTTGGGAGATTCCGGCGTAACCGATGGGTAGCGGAACCAGCCAGCCAGGTCGCTTTTCCGTCAGCCATTCCACTTTGCCGTCATTGGCGAGGGCTCCGTCCGCCGGCTGCGCAGGGGTGTAGTTGAGACGCGTCAGATCGAGCAGGGCGTCGAGTGCGGTGTTTTGTGCGTCGGTTTGGCGTAGCGCATCCAGGCGTTCGCCCAGTAGGTCGGGCCGGTGGACCAGAGCGAAGCCCGGCAGAAGGCGCCGCCGCAAGCGTGCAAAGGTCTTGCGGCGGTTCTCCTCCACTGCAGGCCAGCTCATCCATTCGGGGCGGCTGCCTCGAGTGCCGGATGTGGGCAGTACGCTGCCGCCCGCGATCCGCATGTCCAGGGCCGCGTCGTATGCGGCGTCCGCAAACGCCTGCTCCTGCAGTGCTTCCTCGAAGTATCCCTGCACGCCGATGACCAGACTCACTTCGAGATGAGCACGGCCTTCTTCGACGATGGCTGCCGGCGTGCCCTCGGCGATGAACTTGCCCGCGTCGCGCTTCAGGTAAACCGGGTTGCGGGTCTGAGTGAAGACCCGGTGCTGGCGACGATTCGGCTGGAAGGTCTGGGCCTCGAAGGCATGGCAGACGATGCCCACTCCGCCGAAAGTCACATTGAATGCCGCGGCGAGGTGTCGTTCCAGTGCGTGGACGAAACCGAGGAACGCGGTTGGTGACGGAAAGCCCCAGGTCAGGGGGCTGGAGATGGCATTGGCGTTCTGGACCTTCAGGCGGGGCAGGACCAGCAGCCCGTCGGGCTGGGCGAAGGGGTCACTCATCATCGAATTCCTCGCGCAACAGTTGGAGTTCGCTGCCCAGAACGGCCTGCCAGGCGAGGGCCTCCGGGGCGCCGAATTGGGTCTGGTCAGTTTGCAGGCGGGCATTGAGCCAGTTGCCGAAGCGCAGGCAGACCTCGTCTTTCCAGTCCCCTTGCCGGCGATGGGCGGCAAAGTCCTCATCGTTCCGGCTGCGTACGGGGTCCAGCCAGCAGCGCTCGGCCAGGTTGAGCCGGCAGTCAGCGGAGGCAGACCAGCCGGGTTCCAGGTAACGCTGCAACTCGGCGGCAAAGTACAGGACCTCGCCGCACAGATCAGCGACCAGTTCGGCACGGGTTTGCCGGATGCGCAGATTGCTGTCGGCCTTCGCCACCCGCTTCAGAAAGTCGCGGAGGGCTTCGGTCAGACGGCGAACTTCCCGTCGCTGCTCGAAATAGCGGGAGAAGACCGTGTCGATTTTGAGGGGAGCGCGGAGGGCAGGCGACTCCCAGGTTGGGGGGAGGGACGCCAGCAAGTAGTTCTCACCCCGGCGTTCGCTGTTCAGCTGGCTGATGTTCTGCGGCTTCGAGCCCCCGAAGCTCTGGATGACCAGGTTGCGATAGTCGCGGCTGGTGCCGGAAAAGAGTTCCTTGTTTCGTCGGGCGTCCCGCGCGGCTTTGGCTTCGTCCGAAAAGCGGTCATCGTTGATGCGCTTGTAGACCGCATGGGCCAGCGATGAGGAAAACAGCGGCGCCAGCAGGTGATACGTGCCTTCTTGTACGGGCCAGTAGAGTTGTTTGGCGAGCTTATGGGAAGCAGGGGAGCCTTTCGGTTCCGGTAGCCCGGCAAAGGCTTCCATCAAAGCTGCGGCGGTCCCGGGGTCGGCAGACAGTGCTTCAGCGAAGGCCGGATCGTGTGCGATCGCCCGCTCCAGCAAGCTGCGCCCATCGACGGCAAGCCGGAGAAATTTATAGACATCGAGTGCCGCCGCATTGCCCACCACGTCGGCCGCCATGCTGTCGCCAAGCACGTGGGTGCCGACTTCTCCGTCTCCAGCGGCCGAATTGCCCCGGCTCGACAGGCTGGCGCCATCGGCCGACGGATGGGTGAATTTGATGGCATGCGTGACCTGCTGGATTTGTCCCACCCGCCGGGCGGCATCCGCGATCCAGGTGTCGAACTGGTGTTCGACCAGCAGCTTCTGCCGCGCGCCGTCATCGTCGGCTTTCAGCTTGTCCAGCTTGGGCTGGAGACGGCCTTGCAGAAACTCGGTGATGGCTTGTTTGATACGAGCGGGTTCGCTGATAGCAATCTGAGATAAGGCCATAGTGGGGGCTCCTTCCAAAGTCTGTTTGACCGGGCTGCAACATTCTTCTTAATTTTTTACCTAGTGATTACTAGTTGGTTAATGGATGACTATAACTCAGTGCTTTTCCGAGAGGCAAGGGGTTTGTCGAGCGAACACCCTTGCAAGAGTGAGTGTGATAATTCCGTCACTGCAGAGATGCAGCTCAGAAATAGTGGTTACTAGGTGGCAACTTCCTTTACTGCCGGATAGGCAGCATGTGGCGCTGAGGCCTTAGGCTTCAGCGCCATCTCTACAATCACCCAGCCCGGCTGAATCCCAGTGCCGGGTGGTATCGCCAGCGTTTGGGTTGGCGGCCAGGGAGGTCGACCGTGCCGAAGTGGCGGGCGCAATCAAGCGGGTCCATGCCGAGGTTTTCGGCCAGGGTTTGCAGCGCGCTCAGGTAGTCGGGTGTGGCCCAGCAGTCGATGCCGGTGCCGCTTCGCAAGTCGGCATCCGCGATAAGCTGGAGCAGGTTGGACTCCACCGGGAGTTCCTTGCCTGTCGGTTCCAGCCATGTGAACTCGGTGCGGTCGCCGTCTTCATCCGGTTTCAGGAAGAAGGTCTGATGCCCCTCGGGATCGGCGCGGAAGCGGGTCTTCTTCTGCAGTGCGCCGGAGAGGTGGGCACGGGTTGTCCACCACCAGTGGACCGGGAGTTGTCGTTGAGCAGTGTCTCTGGTGCCCAGCATGAGGTCGGCGAGGCGGGCGTGTTCGAGATCGACCAGGCTGCCCGATGCGTCGAGTGCTGCGCGGGCCTGGATACGGCTGCGGGCGTCGATGGTCTGCCATTGCTCGGGTGTGAGCAGCTCGCGCAGGGTGTGGGTCTTGAGGGGAAACTCCCGGCTTTCGAAGCCCGGCTGGCAGAACGTGGGGCCTGCGCCATCCTGCCTGAGACTTTTGAAGTTGCTGTCCAGCAGCAGGATGTTTGCGTGTTCGGGCGGGCAGTCGAAAGGGCGATGGCGTTTGACCCGGCCGGCCAGCTGGATGATGGAGCGCATGGACGACGGTTCGACGATGGCCCAGTCGTAGCAGTGGTCGCGGCCGACTTCCGCCACCGCGGTGGCCAGCACGATGAAGAGGTGATCGGTGGCGGCGCTACCGTCCAGCTTGTCGCGGATGCCAGCCAGGCTGAAGACCGCTTCGGGCTGATGCCGCTTGAGCGTGACGTCCAGTTCCCGCTCGATCTCGGCCCGGACCAGCATGGGATGGCGGGCGTGATAGACGCACAGGTGGATCTGGCAATCCGTGGGCGCGCCCAGTGCAAACAGGCCGCGGGCCACGTCGAACAGTGGGTCGATGTTGGCCATGCGGATGAGGCCGAAGCTCACCCGCTTGCCGGTGGCAGCGTCACTGTCGTGATGGTGATGGTGGCGCGCCAGCGCTTCGTCGCGGAGGATGGCGGCGAGCTGCTGGGCGATTTCGGCCTGACGGCCAGCCGGGTCCAGCGCCTTAGTCGGGATCGCGGGTAGATCGAGGATGGCGCCGCGGCGGCGCACTTCCTTTGCGGCGGCCAGGCGGGCGATGCGCTTGCTGACAAAGGTCGTATGACTGCCCAGGAAACCCGTGCCATCTGGATCTTCCCCGTGGCTGCTGGTCGTGGCGCCGAATTCGTCGAACCAGGCGCAACATACGTCCGACCCGAGGCCGGGGCGTCCCCGGTGGCGCTGGAATTCGCGACGGCCGGCGCAGTAGGCGAGATACAGGCCCTGCACCAGCGCTGGCGGCAGGGTGGCCGACGACAGCAGAACCCGGCTGCCCAGCATGCCCGCCCAGTGGACCAGGCGCGTCAGCGCGGGCAGGTCCGCCACGTCGAAGTCGTCGGGCTCGTCGAGCACCAGGTCCGACGACATGAGACGCAGCATCGGCAGGATCTGGTGTCCGCCGCGGGTGCTCTCGCAGGCTGGCATCAGGTGGTCGACGGTGCACACGAGGACTGGCGCATTCAGCAGGCTGCCTGCCTGGGCACCTTGTCGGCCTTGCTGCAGCCAGCGTTTGAGCGGTCCATCTTCAAGGCTGCCTTCGTAGCGGACGTGGTTGTATTCCGGCAACAGCTCGCGGGCGGATTCGCTGCCGCCAGCGGCAAGGTCGCGGGAGCGGGCCTTGTAATACTCGTGCAGGGAACGGCTGGCCGCGCCGCCGACCAGTACGGCCAGATCTTCCGTGCCGAGGCGGAGGCGTTCCCGGTAGGCGTCCCCCGTCTGTAAGGTCAGGCTGCGCAGGCCGAGCGCCACGGTAAAGCGTGCCCCCAGCTGTGGGTCGGCCAGGCCGTACAGAATGCGGGCGTTGGCGAAGGTCTTGCCGCAGCCGGTGGAGGCGAGGTTGATCCCGAAGAAGCCGTGTTCAGCCGACTTGTCGCGCAGGCTTTCTGCCAGATCGAAAGCGGCGTTCTGCCAGCGGAAGGCGCCGGCACTGCGCCCCCGGAAGCCCTTGTGGCGGGCGATGCGCGGAAGACTGCGCTCCATCCTCGGTAGGCTGTGCATGAGCCGGCTGGCATTGACGCCGACGCCGATCAGATGCTCGTCGAGGCGCTGGTTGAGACGGGGCGGGGCGCCTTCCTCGCGCAGGGTGTTGGCGTAGAGGGGCTTGCTGCCCCGGCGGAGCGGGTCTCCATAGCGGGCGTGGCTTGGCTGGGAGGAGTAGTAATGGTCGGCCAGCATCAGGGCCAGCCGTGCCAGATGCATGACATAGGGGCTGGCCAGGCTTGCTTCGGCACCGGCATCCAGCAAGGTGGGCCGTTTGAGGATGGCGCTAGCGGTTTTCCCAACGTGTTCCCGCCAATGGCGGCTGTCGAAGGGCAGGGCCTTGAAGCGCCAGCAGGCGGCCTGCAACTTGGCGTCGGTGTCGTCGAGCCGGCTGCCGCACCAGCCATGCGCGATGCCGCCCGGCAGCGCGTTTAGGCCCTGGGGTTTGAGCAGCCGTTCTTGATCGTTGTCGATGACGGGCGTGGGCAGGCGATGGTGGCTGACGATCAGCCAGCCGACCATCCGGGCCAGGGGCAACTTCAGGGTGGCGAAGGGCCCCATCGGACTGCCTTGGCCGTCTTTCAGGAGCGTCGCCAGAATCTGAGCCGATTCTTTACCGTCCAGGTCGATCAGACGTTGCAGCCACGCCCGGTCGCTGCTGCAGTCCTTGCCGACAAAGGCTTCGAACAGGCGGAGGGACACCCATTCATGGCGAAACGGGTCGGCGATGGGCAGACCGCTGGCGAGTTTGTCCTGGAAGGCCTGGTTGGCCTTGCCCAGATCGTGGAACAGGGCCGCCAGGCGGGCCAGCAGGCGGATGTCCTCGCCAGAATGCCAGTCGTTCTCGTCGTGGCTGCGCAGGATGTTGCGTTTGGTTGCGTTGGTCGGCACCGCGCCCTGGGCGTTGAACTGACGGGCATCGCCAACGACCCACAGCAATTCGCTGTGATCCTTGCCGCGTATCCAGTGGCAGGCCACGGCGGTGTTCTTGCGGGCGGTCTTACGCAGCAGGCGATACAGGGTGTCGAGGCCGGCCTGGGTGATGGGCGTCTGCCAGGTGCGCTCTCCCCGGCGTTCGGCGAACTGGTCGATGATCCGCCGGGTTTCGAGGAGCGCATTCTTGGTGCACTGGGAGATCAGCAGGACGTTCATTGCGCCCGCCGGCCCAGGTCGAGGGCAATGGACTTCACGGTGTCGATCATGAAGTCCAGCGCTTCGGCTTGAACCAGACGGGTCACGCAGGCGTCCCGGAAACCTTGCTCGTCATCGCCCCGCATCGCCGAGACGAAGGCCTGGGGCAGGATCAGGGCGTCCTTGACGAGATCGGCGATGTCGAAGACGAGACCGCCGCGGCGGGTCTTGCCGTGCAGTACCGCGAGACCGTGGGGCAAGCCGAGCACCCAGGCGGCGGTGGCTCCGAGGCCGTAGGCCAAATAGTTGCCGTGATCGAGAAAGCGGTTGGCTGCGTCGGTACCGCCCCCATTCTTGGCCCGGACAAAATCACCGTAATCGGTGGCATCGCAGGCGAGTTTGAAGAGCTTCTTGGTGAGGCGTGCTTCCTCGGTCAGCAGGGCCGTGTTGTCAGGGGCCAGATCGATCTGCGCGCGGGATGCATCCAGGGCCGAGCGCAATCGGTCCGCGGGCAATGTGAAACCGTTGTCCGTCAGCTGACGGTTATCGATCCAGTAGTCCGCGATGAGGCCCAGGCGGGCGCGCTGGATTGCGCGGGCCGCGTCCAGGCGCAGGGCATCGTCAAACCAGAAGCGCACCCAGTGCTGCAGGTATTCCGTCGGGCGATATTCGCTTTGCGGCGAAAACCAGGCGACCTCGATATCCATCTCGTTGGCACTGTAGAGGGGCGTGCCCCCGCCGCCCGAAAATCCAACCATCACGCCGGCCTTGGCCAACTCCCGCATGGCGGCCTGGGTGATCGACGTGCCGGTGCCGAGAAGCAGCACGGTGGTATTGGCGATGGGGATATTCCAGTAGAGGGACTGGTCGCCCTCGTCGGTCACATATTCGACCCGGCCTCCATTCACCAGTACCCGGCAATGCCGGAGGTAATACAGGTTGGCCCGCTTGGAATGGAGAATCGTCTTGAGGTCGGACGGCGTGAACTGATCCATAAAGGTGGTCCTTGACTTTATGGTGAGCTGCGATCAGCGGCAGGGCCGTGCAGCAATGCAGTTGTCAGTGCCTTCGGGATACGAGGGTGATATGGAGGGAAGGTTTGAGCCGACGTGGGAAGTGTGCGTTGAATCTGTCCGGTTCTGCGCATAAGGCCATGCTCCAGAAATGTTCTGGTCAGCATGACGGCAGGCTCTCCGCTATGCAGCGAACTGCATCACTTTCCGTATGGCCCGGTATTGCGAAGGGATAGGAGCATCTTCAGGAGTCCGTTGGATCGGACTGCGCGGAAATATCCTTTTCTGGCCAGCCTCAGCACGGGCCTTCGTTATCCGAATCGTCCCTCCACTCCCTGAACCACTCCGTCAGCCCCCGGCTCTCGCCGAACGCGGTGAGTTGCCGGTCCACCGCGTCGTGGTTGCCCCACACGACGTTGTCGAGCGCACCGTCCGTGGCGCGGGTTTCGATGTCCTTGCAATACAGCCCCTTGTCCCGTTGCACGTAGAAGCCGTAGGTCCGGCAGGCCACCGGGCGGTGGGCGTAGACGAGGCAGGCGTCGGTGGCCGGGTCGAGCAGCGGGCAGGTGACGGGGCGCGGCGGGTGGTCGCCGAGGGCGGCGATTGCGGTGGTGATGCCTTGCTGGCGCTCGGCTGGCAGGGCGGCGAGGCCTTCCTTCAGCAGGGTCCATTCGGCGGCGGTGAGTTGTGGGACGTCGGCGAGGCGTCGGCAGCAGGTGGCACAGCCTTTGGCGCACAGCCAGTCGGGGTGGTCGGCCCGGATGCCGGCGATGCGGGTGTCGATGTCGGTGTGAAGCTGGACGAGGGCGGGGCGGTCGGCGGACATGGGCTGGGCTGAGCGGGTGTCGGTGGCGGTGGCGGGACGCCATTCTGGCATGCGTCCCGTCGGCCAACAAAAAGGCCAGGGCGCGGGCCCTGGCCTTTCCGTCGTGCGGCTTGGTGCTGGCGGTCAGCCAGCCTTCCAGCCGCCGCCGAGGGCCTTGAAGAGGTCCACCGTCGAGCTGAGGCGGGCCTGGCGGTTCTGCACCCAGGCCAGCGTGGCGTCGTTGGCGGTGCGCTGGGCGACCAGTACGTCGAGGTAGGCCGAATAGCCGTGCTCGTAGCGGGTCTGGGCCAGCTGCAGGGCGCGCCGGGCGGCTTCCATCGCCTTTGTGTAGGCATCTTCGGCTTCGCCGTTCTGGCGCACGCTGACCAGTGCGTCGTTCACTTCGCGGAAGGCGGTCTGCACTGCCTTGCGATAGCTTTCGAGGCTCTGCTTCTGCTGGGCGGTGACCTGATCCACCTGGGCGCGCAGGCGGCCACCCTCGAAGATCGGCTGGGTCAGGCCGGCACCGAAGGACCACACGGAGGCCGGCGCATCGAACAGCTTGGAGAGGTCCGAGCTTTCGCGGCCGAAGCTGCCGGTGAGGGTGATGCTTGGGAACAGGGCGGCCTTGGCGACGCCGATCTTGGCGTTGGCAGCGATCAGCGTGGCTTCGGCCTGCTGCACGTCGGGCCGGGCTTCGAGCAGGCTCGACGGCAGGCCGGCCGGCGGCACCGGTGGCAGCGGCAGGCTGCGCAGATCGCCGGATGCGACCTTCAGGCCGGGTTGGCCGACCAGCAGGTCGAGCAGGTTCTCGGCGAGGGCGCGGCTCTTGTCGAGCTGCACCAGCGTGGCCGTGTAGCTGGCCAGCGCGCCTTCGGCCTGTTCCACGTCGAGGCGGGAGGCGATGCCGCCGGTGAAGCGGTTGCGGGTGAGTTCGGTGCTGCGCTGCTGGGCGGCGAGGGAGTCGCGGGTGACCAGCAGCTGGGCATCGATGGCGCGCAGGTTGAGGTAGGCCTGCACCACCGAGGCGGCCAGGCTGAGCGATACGGTGTCGCTGGCGTAGCGCGTGCCGAGGGCTTGAGCGCGGGCGGCTTCGGAGGCGCGGCGCAGCTTGCCCCACACGTCCAGCTCGAAGGAAGTGGACAGGCCGAGCTTGTTGACCGTGCGGGTCAGGTTCTGGGCTGGGTGGGTGTTGGGCAGTACGGTGCGGCTGCGGGTGCTCGACGCGTTGCCGTCCACCTGGGGCAGCAGCGCGGCGTCCACCTGGGCCAGCACCGCGTCGGCCTCCTCGATGCGGGCGGCAGCGAGGCGGGCGTCAGGGCTGCTGGCCAGGGCCTGCTTGACCAGCTCGTCGAGCTGGCTGTCGCCGAACAGGGTCCACCAGTTGCTGGCTACGCTGGGGCTCTGGGCCACCGGCGCGGCGGCGGTGTAGGCCTCGGGCAGCGCGACGGCGGCATCGGGGCGCACGTAGTCGGGGCCGAGGGCGCAGCCGCCGAGGGCGAGGGCCAGCGCCAGCAGGGGCGGCAGGCCGGTCAGTCGGGGGCGGTTCATGGCTTCACCTCGTCATGGGTGGAGTGGTTCTTCGGCAGGTCACCGGCCGGGTGGCGGACCTTGCCGCGGCTGAGCCACTTGAAGAACAGGGGAATGAAGATCGTCGCGATGAAGGTCGCGGCGAGCATGCCGCCGACCACGCCGGTACCCATCGAACGGCGCGCGCCGGCGCCGGCCCCGGAGGAGATGGCCAGCGGCAGCACGCCGAGCACGAAGGCCAGCGAGGTCATCACGATCGGGCGGAAGCGCAGGCGCGCCGCCTCGATGGCCGCATCGACGATCTTCATGCCTTCGGCTTGTTTCTGGGCGGCGAACTCGACGATCAGGATCGCGTTCTTGGCCGCCAGGCCGACGAGTACAACCAGGCCGATCTGGAAGTAGATGTCGTTGGGCATGTTGCGGATCATTACTGCAATCAGCGCGCCGAACATCGCGAAGGGCACCGCCATGATCACAGCCAGCGGCAGCGACCACTTCTCGTATTGGGCGGCGAGGATCAGGAACACCATGATGATGCCGAACACGAAGGCGATGATCGAGGCCGTGCCGGTGCGCTTCTCCTGGAAGGCCTGGCCGACCCATTCTGCACGGTAGCCTTCGGGCAGGGCGGCCTGCGCCACTTCCTCCACAGCCTTGATGGCGTCGCCGGAGCTGTAGCCGGGAGCGGAGTTGCCGAGCACCTTGGCGGCGACGAAGCCATTGAAGCGCTCCACCATCTCGGGGCCGGTGATGGTCTTGACGGTGGCCACCGCCGACAAGGGCACCATGGCTCCGCTCGTGCTGCGCACATAAGGCTTGAGCAGGTCGTCCGGCTTCATGCGGTAAGCGGCATCTGCCGACACCTGGACCTTGAAGGTCTTGCCGCTGCGGTTGAAGTCGTTGACGTACAAGGTACCCGTGCTGGCCTGCAGCGTGGCATAGATGGAATCGAGCGGAAGGCCCATTGCCAGCGCCTTCGGTTCGTCCACCTCCACATACAGTTGCGGCGCGGAGACGCGGAAGAAGGTGTTGATGCCGGTCAGCTCGGGACGCTTCTTGAGGGCTTCCACAAATTGGGCGCTGACGGCTGCCAGCGTACGTGGGTCGCCGTCGGCACGGTTCTGCACGTACACCTCGAAGCCGCCGGCGGTGCCGAGGCCCTGGATCGGCGGCGGGTTGAAGACCAGGCCCAGGCCGTCGGACAGGCTCATGCCGATGCCCATGAACTTGCCGACCATGTCGGTGGTGCTTGCCTGGCGCTGATCCCAAGGCTTGAAGACGATGAAGGTCGTCGCCACGCTGGCGCGGTTGTTACCCGTGATGAAGTCGGCCCCGTTGATGAAGAAGATGTTCTCGATGTCGTCGGACATGATGCGCTGGCGCATCTGTTCGGCGGTCACGCCGGTGCGCTGCGCCGAGGCGCCGTCGGTCAGCGTCACGAAGCCGAACAGATAGCCCTGGTCCTCGGCCGGCACGAAGCTGCCCGGTACTGTGCGCAGCAGGCCGGCGGCGGCCAGAATGGTCAGGCCGAACACCAGGGCACCAATGACGCCATGGCGCAGGGTCAGGCCGACAGTGTTGGTGTAGCTGCGGGTGAAGCGCTCGAACAGCCGGTTGAAGGGGCGGAACAGCGGCTTCTCCTCGTGGGTCGGTTTGAGCAGCAGCGCACACAAGGCCGGCGTGAGGGTCAGCGCGACGATGCCCGAGATCACCACCGCGACTGCGACTGTCACCGCGAACTGCTGGTAGAGCTTGCCGGCGATGCCGCCAAGGAAGGCTACCGGGATGAACACCGCGCACAGCACCAGCACGATGGCCACCACCGCACCGGACACCTCGCGCATCGCCTCGATGGCGGCATCCTTCGGTGAGAGCTTCTGCTCGCTCATCAGGCGCTCGACGTTCTCCAGCACGACGATCGCATCGTCCACGACGATGCCGATGGCCAGCACCAGCGCAAAGAGCGTCAGGGTGTTGATGGAGAAACCGAACAGCCACATGCCGGCGAAGGTGCCGATCAGCGACACCGGCACCGCCACGATCGGGATCAAGGTGGCGCGCCAGTTCTGCAGGAACAGATAGACCACGCCGATCACCAGGATGGCGGCTTCGATCAGGGTGTGCACCACCTCCTTGGCGGATTCCTGGATGAAGCGGGTGGTGTCATAAGGCACGAAATACTCGACGCCCTTGGGGAAGCGCTTCTGCATCTCGTCCAGGCGTGCCCGCACGGCCTTGGCCGTTTCCAGCGCGTTGGCGCCGGATTGCAGGTAGATGCCCATGCCGGATACCGGCGCGCCATTCACCTTGGCATTGCGGTCGTAGTTGTCGGCACCCAGTTCGAGGCGTGCGACGTCCTTCAAGCGTACCGTGCCATTGGGGCCGCTGGCGCTGAGCACGATATTGCCGAACTCCTCTGGCGTCAGCAGGCGGCCCTTGGCGGATACGGTGTAGGTCAGTTGCTGGCCGTTTACCACCGGTTCGGCGCCGATCTTGCCGGCTGCGTTCTGGGTGTTCTGCACCTTGATCGCGTTGGCCACGTCGGTGGTGGTGACGCCGAGCTTGGCCATCACGTCGGGCTTCAGCCACACCCGCATCGCGTACAGCGGGTCGAACTGCTGGGCATCGCCGACGCCGGGGATGCGGCGGATTTCCTCGATGACGTTGATGGCGACGTAGTTGGCCAGATACAGGGCGTCGTAGCTGTTGTCGGGAGAGCGCAGGGCCGCAAACATCAGGATGTTGTTGGAGCGCTTCTGCACCAGCACGCCGGTGCGCCGCACGTCGTCCGGCAGGCGCGGCTCGGCCACCTTGACGCGGTTATTGACCGCGATCAGCGCGGTGTCCGGGTTGGTGCCGACCTCGAAGGTGGCGGTGATGCTGACCGTGCCGTTCGAGGTGCTCTGGGAGTTGTAGTACAGCAGGCCTTCGACACCCGACAGCTGCTCCTCGATCGGGGCGGCGACGGTGCGCGACAGGGTCTCGGCGTTGGCGCCGGGGAAGGTGGCGGAGATGATCACCGTCGGCGGTGTGATCTCCGGGTACTGGGCGACCGGCAGTGTGAGCGAGGCCATGAGGCCGGCGATCACGATGACGATCGAGATGACCGATGCGAAGATCGGACGGCTGATGAAGAAACGCGACATGGACCGTGCCCCCTCAACCCTTGGCCGGCGTAGCTGCCGGTGCAGCGGCAGGGGAGGCGCCCGGCTTGCCGGCGGCGCCGGGGCCTTCGCCTGGCGCGTGGGGGGCGACGGGGGCGCCCGGACGGACTTTGATCAGGTTGTCGATGATGACCTTGTCGCCGGCCTTCAGGCCGCCCAGGATGATCCAATCATTGCCGCTCCAGGCACCGGTCTGCACGGGGCGCGGCTCGACCTTGTTGTCGGCGCCGACGAGCATCACGACGGCACCCTTGTCGGTCTGCACCACCGCGTTCTGCGGTACCTTGAAGACGCCGTCCCGTTCGCCGGTGAGCAGGCGCGCACGCACGAACTGGCCGGGTAGCAGGCTGCCGTCCGGGTTGGGGAACTCGCCGCGCAATTGCAGCGTGCCGAGGCCGGGGTTGATCTGGCTGGCCGCGAAGTTGAGCTTGCCGCGAACCGGGTAGGTGCTGCCATCGGGCAGCACCAACTCGACGCCGCGCACCGCCTGGGGCTTGAAGCGTCCGCCGGGCATCGCCGCGTTGAGTTCGTTCTCCGCCACCGAGAAGCGCACCCACATCGGGTTCACCTGAACCACCGTGGTGAGCAGCCCGCCGGTGCTGATCAGGTTGCCTTCAGACACCGCGGCGCGGCCGGTGATGCCGGACACCGGCGCGGTGACCGACGACCAGGTGAGGTTCAGTTCGGCCTGGCGCAGCGCCGCGTCGGCAGCCTGGACGGCGGCGCGAGCTGCTGCGTCGTCGGAGGCGGCGGTGTCGTATTCGCGCTGGCTGATCGCTTGCTGGGCGAGCAGGGCCTTCAGGCGGGCCGCCTCGCGGGCGGTCTGTTCGAGACGGGCCTTGTTCTGGGCGAGTTGGGCCTTGGCCTGGGCAACCGCCACGTCGAGAGGCTCGCGGTCGATCTGGAACAGCGGTTGGCCGGCCTTCACGGCAGTGCCTTCTTCATAGATGCGCTTGGTCAGGATGCCGCCGACCCGGGCGCGCACCTCGACTTCCTTCGATCCCTCGGTCTGTGCCACCGCTTCGACGCTGGTCTCGATGCGGGTCGGCTGCACCGCCAGCACCGTCACCGGCAGGGCCTGGCCGGCACCCGGCGGTGGGCCGGCCTGCTGGTCCTTGCTCGTACAGGCGCCCAGCAGCAGGACTGTGGCAACGAGGGTGGGCAGGGTCGCGCGGCGCGCGAACGTACAGGAAGCGGTCGGGGTGGCGTTCATGGATGAATTCCGGGGGCTGGATTTTTGGTCTTGATTGTGAAAAGTTTATACAATCACGGATGTATGTAAATAGCGCCGCGTCTCATTTCAGATATCGGATAACCCGAATGGTTCGTAAGACAAAAGAAGAAGCGGAGCTCACCCGACGCCATATCCTCGACGCTGCCCGACGCGTTTTTCTTGAGTGTGGTGTGGCGCGGACCACCCTCGAGAAGGTTGCGGCTGCAGCCGGGGTGACGCGTGGTGCAGTCTATTGGCATTTTAGGAACAAGACGGATCTTTTCTTTGCCATGCGCGAGCAGGCCATCCTGCCTTTCGTGGACCGGATGATCTTCGACGAGGCTGATGTTGATCCGCTGCAGGGCATCGAGCGTGCGCTGGGCGAGATGATCCATATCATGGAAGACGAGCCGGAGACGCGGGAGACCATCGAGATCCTGAGTTTCAAGTGCGAGTACGTGGACGAGTTCAGTGGTCTGCGCCAGCGCACGCAGGGCCAACTGGAGTTCCTGGCCGGCCTCACTGCTGCCTACCAGCGTGCCGCGGCGAAGGGCCTGCTGCGGGCCGGTCTCGATCCGACGATCGTCGCCCAGGATACCTTCGTGTTCGTCGGTGGGCTCATCAAGCACTGGCTGTGCAGCGAGCCGGACGAGTGCTTCCGGGCCGGTGCGTTGGCACTGATCTGCACCCATATTGCGCTACGCCGCGCCTGAAGCTTATCTACCCTGGATTCCTTGTTGCGCAAGGTCAGTGAGCCGTTGGCCGGCTGATCGCTCGGCTTGCTCGCTGACCCTACCTTGGGCAGGGGTACAGGCGTATAGTCCGTCCTCCGCTACCGGCCGGCCCATGGCCGGGGCGTATTGGACGTGCCCGAACACCATGCCCTTGCCCAGTTTCAACCCCGCTGACTACGAATCCCAGCTGGCCGCCAAGGTCGCGCGCTTCAAGCAGGATTTCGCGCCCTTCGGCCTGCCCGAGCCGGACGTGTTCCGCTCCGCGCCGCTGTACTACCGGCTGCGCGCCGAGTTCCGCATGTGGCACATGGGGCCGCGGGTGGATTACGCGATGTTCGACCCGGACGCACCCAAGGTGCCGGTGGTCATCGACGACTTCCCGCCGGCTTGTGAGCCCATCGCCCGTGCGATGCCGGTGCTGCGTGAGCACCTGATGGCCAGCGAGGCCCTCAAGCGCAAGATCTTCCAGGTGGACTTCCTCGCCACGCTGAGCGGCGAGCTGATGATCTGCCTGGTTTACCACCGCCCCCTCGACGAAGCCTGGGAAGCCGCCGCCCGCGAGCTGGCCGCCGATATGGGCGTGCAGGTGATCGGCCGCAGTCGCAAGCAGAAGATCGTCATCGGCCGCGACTGGCTGCTCGAATCCTTTGAACTGGACGGCCGCACGCTGCGCTACAAGCAGATCGAGGGCAGCTTCACGCAGCCCAACGGCGGCGTTAATCGCCAGATGCTCGGCTGGGCTTGCGCCCAGGCCCGCGGGCTGGGCGGCGACCTGCTGGAGCTGTACTGCGGAAACGGTAATTTCACGATCGCGCTGGCGCCCCATTTCGGCCGCGTGCTGGCCACCGAGGTCAGCAAGTCGTCGGTGCATGCCGCCCACTACAACCTCGAAGCCAATGCCATCAACACCGTGGCGATGGTGCGCATGTCCAGCGACGAGATCAGCGATGCACTGGCCGGCGGCCGCGAATACCGCCGCATGAAGGACGTGGACCTGGCGGGCTACAACTTCACCACGTTGTTCCTCGATCCGCCGCGTAGCGGTCTCGACGCGCCGACCGTCGAGCTGGCACGCGGCTTCGACAACATCCTGTACATCTCCTGCAACCCGGAGACCCTGCGCGACAATGTCGCCGCGCTGCAGGACAGTCACGCGATCGCCGCCGCCGCGGCCTTCGACCAGTTTCCCTACACGCACCACCTGGAGTGCGGCGTGCTGCTGAAGAAGCGCAGCGCCTGAACTCCATAACCGATACAGGAAATTTCCATGAGCAGTCTGCCCAAGTGCCCCCAGTGCGGCTCCGAATACACCTACGAGGACGGCGCCAACTTCGTGTGCCCCGAATGCGCCCACGAATGGCCGCAGGCGGCCCCGGCCGAGGAACAGAAGGTCGTCCGTGACGCCAACGGCAACGTGCTGCAGGACGGCGACAGCGTCACCGTGATCAAGGACCTGAAGGTCAAGGGCTCGTCCTCGGTGGTGAAGGTCGGCACCAAGGTCAAGAACATCCGCCTGGTGGACGGCGATCACGACATCGACTGCAAGATCGACGGTTTCGGCGCGATGCAGCTGAAGTCGGAGTTTGTGAAGAAAGCCTGAATGGGGCTTGACTGACGGTCGTTACGGCCGTCAGTAGCGCAGCGCCCGCCCCACTGGATGCCGGCTCGCCGCCAGGCGCAGCAGGGCGCGCGCCGGGGCCGGCGTCGGGGCGTGGATCAGCGCGATGCTGAGCCACACCGCGACGCTGAAGTAGAGGGACATCCATACCATCTCGCCGTGCCAGTCGGCCAAGCGGTGGGACACCACCCAGCGGCTGGACGCATCCAGCACGCCCTGGGCGAGGCTCAGGTAGGGACGGCCGTGGGCTTCGTCGGTCAGCCAGCGGGCCCAGTACATCGGCACATCCACGCCGAACATATAGAACACGTAGCCCACGCCGGCCACGCACCACAGGGCCAGCAGCGGCCGCTGCGCCACGGCCAGGCGCGGCCACACGGTCAGCAGACCGGTTACCAGCAGCGCCGCACTGACGCCCCACAGGGATTCCTCAATGACGTGGCCGAGGTTGGCGGTGGTCAACACCGAATACCAGGAGCAGGTTTCGGCTACCACGATCAGCGGCACGATGACATTCGACGCCAGCCGGCCGGGCGCACTGCGGGTGGCCTGGGAGGCTTCGCGCAGCATCAGCGCCCACTGGGTGACGAAGCACAGCTCGGCGATGGTCGCCACCGAGCGGCCGACGATCACGCTGGACAGCCAGGAGTCGAACAGGCACAGGCGTGGCACGTCGAAGACCGGCAGGAAGGAGCGGTAGGCGCAGCCGAACACATAGCCCGCCGACAGCAGCAGCTGCCAGCGTCGCCAGCCATAGGCCTCGGCCGACAGCAGGCCCTGGCGCCGGTTGAGGGCTGCTGCAGACCACAGCCAGGCCAGGATGTTGAGCCCGGCCACTGCGCACAGCAGCGACCACCACGAAAATACGCTGAGTGTCATGATGGGGTAACGCTAGGATGCTAATGCGCCCCCGTCAAGGAAGGTCTGCTGCGGGTTTGATCCAGGTAAGAGAAAACGACTGTGCGGAACGCTCCGTGGGATGGAGGCGTATCTTCCGGGCCCTGCGATGATGCGGTGTCGCCCGCCTAGAACAACTCCACCGCGTTGTGGCTGCGGCCGGCGTTGAGGGCTTGCATGACCTGTGCGAACTGGGTGTCGAAGTCGCCGCCGCTGGCCAGGCGTTCGAGGATGCGCTGGATCGCCTGCTCCATCGCAGAGGTGATCGTCGATTCCTGAGTCTGGCTGGTGTTGAGCCAGCCGTAGGTTTTTTCGATGTTGTCCACCATCTCCTGCAGCAGCAGGCGGGTGTCGCGCATTGCGGCCTTGTTCTGTTCGCCGAGGTCCGTCAGCGCCACTTCTGCCTCGCTGAGGGCGATCTGCAACTGTTCGGCGCGCTTCTGGCCTTCCTGGCGAATGTCCACATTGACGGACAGGGCTTCCGCCGATTCCGCCAGGATTACCAGACTGTCGCGCAGGATGCCGGCCCGCTCTGGCTCTTCCGCCTCGTCGGGCATGTTGGAGACGATGATAGACACGCGGTCGTAATTCACGACCAGGCGTTTCTTGAACTGGAACAGGCGGCCCATCTCCGAGACGTGATCGAGGATGGATTGCTCGAGGGCCGTGGGTTCGCCATGGTCCGTTACCGCAGTGGCTGGGCCGTCCAGGTGGCGAACCTGTACGCAGGACTTGAGGCCGAGTTCCTGGATCGCGGACAGCAGGCTGTCGGCCAGCGCGTGGTAGTCGTGGCTGGCGATGCTTTTGCGCATGAAGTCGAGCAGGATGCCGGTCTGGCTGACACTCGACAGAAAGCCCATCGCCATCCGCTCGAGGGCTTTTTTCTCGTCGGCCAGCGCGGCGGCGGCGCGGTACTGGCGGATCGCCACGGACACCTTGCGCTGGAAGATCTCGGCGTTGACCGGCTTGGTGATCAGGTCGGTGCCGCCGGCATCGAAGGCCTTCAGGTGCTCTTCGAGAGACTGGTGACCCGTTACGAAAACGATCGGCAGGCTGGTGAAGGCACGCAGGCGGCGGCAGGTCTCGTAGCCGTCGATGCCAGGCATCTCCACGTCGAGCACGATCAGGTCCGGCGTCTGTCCGGCGCACAGTTCCAGTGCCTCGCTGCCGGATGAGGCTGTCAGCACGTCGAACTGCTGGGCCAGGATGGCGCGGTGGAGGGCACGGGTGACTCTTTCGTCGTCCACGACCAGCACGCGGCCGCCGGGTTCTTCGCCTTCATCGACCACCTGGCCTTGTGCGTCGGTCCTGCCGGGAGCATATCTGTGCATGGCGCTGTTTCCTTGCGTTTCTTCTCGTTGGACAATCGACACCGATTTTAATGGGGTGACGTGCACGGAAAGAGTGCGTGTATCACATTCGCTGCATGTGCTAATGCGCTTGCATCTCGCGAAAGGAAAATAATGAAACTCAAGGACATGTCCCTGCTGCGGCAGCAGGCTTTCATCGACGGTGCCTGGGCCGACGCGCTCAATGGGGCGACTCATGCGGTGGTGAATCCGTCCACCGGCGCCGAGATTGCCCGGGTGCCCGACATGGGGGCCGACGAGACCGAACTGGCCATCGATGCCGCGGCGCGGGCGCTGCCGGCCTGGCGTGCCCGCTCGGCCAAGGATCGGGCGGTGCTGCTGCGCCGCTGGTACGAGCTGATCCTGGCCAACCAGGAAGACCTGGCGCTCCTGATGACCAGCGAACAGGGCAAGCCGCTGGCTGAGGCGCGCGGCGAGGTGGCCTACGGCGCGTCTTTCGTCGAGTGGTTCGCCGAGGAGGGCAAGCGCGTGTATGGCGAGACGATCCCGGCGCCGACGCCGGATAAGCGCCTCATCGCCATCCGCCAGCCGGTCGGCGTCACCGCGGCGATCACGCCGTGGAATTTCCCGATCGCGATGATCACCCGCAAGGCGGCGCCAGCGCTGGCGGCCGGTTGTACCTCGGTGGTCAAGCCGGCCGAGGCGACGCCCCTGTGCGCGCTGGCGCTGGCCGAACTGGCCCAGCGGGCCGGCATTCCGGCCGGCGTGCTGAACGTCGTCACCACCGCGCGACCGGCAGCGGTCGGCGGCGTGCTCACCGCCAGCCCGGTGGTGCGCAAGCTGTCCTTCACCGGCTCCACGCCGGTCGGCAAGCGCCTGATGGCCGAGTGTGCCGACACGGTCAAGCGGCTGTCGCTGGAACTCGGCGGCAACGCGCCCTTCATCGTCTTCGACGACGCCGACCTGGACGCCGCGGTGGCCGGCGCGATGGCCTCCAAGTACCGCAATGCCGGCCAGACCTGCGTGTGCGCCAACCGTATCCTGGTGCAGGACGGCATCTACGACGCCTTCGCAGCGCGCCTGGCCGAGGCCGCCGCGGCGCTGCAGGTGGACGACGGCCTGGCTGCCGGCGCCCAGGTCGGCCCGCTGATCAACGCCGCCGCCCTCGCCAAGGTGGAAGGCCTGGTCGGTGATGCGCTGGCCAAGGGCGCCCAACTCGTAACCGGCGGCACGCCCCACCCGCGCGGCGGCTTGTTCTACACGCCCACGGTGCTGGCCGGCATCACCGCCGACATGCGCATCGCCCGCGAGGAGATCTTCGGCCCGGTGGCGCCGCTGTTCCGCTTCTCGACGGAGGAGGAGGCCATCGCACTGGCCAACGACACGCCCTACGGCTTGGCGGCCTACTTCTATTCCCGCGACATCCACCGCGTGTGGCGCGTCGCCGAGGCGCTGGAATACGGCATGGTGGGCATCAACGAAGGGATGATCTCCAACGAGATGGCGCCTTTCGGCGGCATCAAGGAATCCGGCGTCGGCCGGGAAGGCTCCCGCCACGGCATCGACGAGTATCTGGAGATCAAGTACCTGTGCATGGGCGGCCAGCGGCCGTGAGCGGCGCCGGCCGCTGTGTGCGGTCGAGGCTTGCCCTAACTGGTCAAGGAACTGGCCGCTCTGGGATACTGAGGCCGTAAAGCACAACACAAGATCAAACGGAGACAGCAATGAGCGACGAAACGAGCGGCCTGCCCTGGACGGACAATTACCTGCTCGGCTACACGCCAATGGATGACACCCACCGGGAGTTCGTGGACGTGGTGAACGCGATGCTCACCTGTACCGACGCCGAGCTGGCCAGCCGCGTGCGGGCCTTTGTCGAGCATGCCGAGAAACACTTTGCCGACGAGAAGGCGTGGATGGAGGCGAGCGGTTTCCCGGCTACCGACTGCCACGTGGACGACCACAACGCGGTGCTGGCTTCGGCCCGCGAGGTCGAGCCGCTTGTGGCGGCCGGCAACCTGGAGATCGGTCGCGAGTTTGCGGCCGAGTTGGCGCGCTGGTTCCCCGGTCACGCCGATTACCTGGATTCCGCGCTGGCCCACTGGCTGGTCAAGAAAAGCGCCGGCGGCAAGCCGGTGGTGCTGCGGCGGAAGGTGACGCTGGGCGAGTAAGGCAAGCCCGGCAGGCGAACTGCCCGACCTGCGAAGGGGGGGCCATCACGTCCGTCGCCCCTGGCGCCGTGATGGACATCACGTCGGACTGGCCTCGTACCGACGGGCCCTGTCGCACTGGGCGTCGGATGATCTCCTGAGGGTCAGTCGCTGCTGTCGATCAGCGCGTTGCGGCGTTGGCGCAGACCTTCCGGCATGGTCAGGGTTTCCCGGTCCCAGCCTTCCAGTTCCAGTACGCGTGCAAGGCAGTCTTCCATCAACTGGTGTGCCTGCAGCGCCGCATCGGCGATCGTGTGATGGGCCGCCGGCGCCGTGTCGCTGTTCTCGAGGCATTTGCGCTGGTAGCGGATCAGGTCGCGCAGGCTGAAGAGTTCCGAAGCTACTTGCCCAGGGCAGGCACACATGTACAGCGTGGCCTCGTCGACGATCTTTTCAAGCTCGTCATCGCGAAATTGCTTTTGCAGGTCCATGGGCAGTGTGTCGATCTGAATTGATTGGCGGGACCGGCGTGCTGGCACGGTTGTGCGTGGAATCTTCATCCTCGCGCAGGATGCTGGCAAAAAAATGTCGCAACCCGGTGGTTTGTGAAGTGTCGCATAGCGTTGGCCAAGCACCTGGGAGAGTCTCTCTGCACGTGAAAGTGCGGGCTTGGTTGCTTCCGCATTGTATTGGCTAAGCCCATCCGTGGCGCAGGCGTGCGGAGGCGAAGGTGGGGGAGTGACGCAACGTGTCGATGCATCTGCGAGCCGGCGTCTGGACAGATGCGTTCTCGGCCCTGCCATTGAAGATCAAGGCTGCGCTGCTGTCGGTGCTCGTCTTCACTGCCGGGATCGGGGCGCTGGCCTGGGATGTGGCCCGCGGTCTGCACGAGGACTTCGAAGCCCTGATCGGCCATGAGCAGGCCACCGCAGCGGGCTTCCTGGCCCGTACGCTGGATGCCGAGCTGCGTTTCCGCCTCGATACGCTCAAGGTGATGGCGGAGCACATCGCCGCGCTGCCGGAGCCGTCTCCCCGCGCCGTGCAGGACTATCTGCTGACCCAGCCGATGGCCAACCGCCTGTTCACCCGCGATGTTTATGTGATCCGGAGCGACGGGGAGCGTATCGCCGAGAGCCCGGTGCGTGGGCATGTCGGCAGCCAGTATCGGGATGCGGCTTATTTCACCCGCCTGATGGCGAGTCGCAAGCCGGTGATCCGTGTCTGGTTCGGACGTTTTGCACAGCAGCCTGTGTTGCTGGTTGTCGTTCCGATCATCGATCGCCACGGAAATCTGCTCGGTGCAATGTGCGGGGCCGAGCTGATCGAGAAAGGTAGCCATTTTCACCTCACCGAGGAGGTCCGGAATGGACAGACCGGCGGCTTCCACGTGTATGCCCTGGAGCAGCGCATCTTCGCCGCCAGCACGGATGCGAGCCGGGTTCTGCGCCCCTTGCCCGAGGAGGGCGTCAATCCGTTGCTCGACCGCCGCTTGAGGGGCTATCTGGCGCCGGGGCGTACGGTGGATTCGAAAGGGGTGGACCTGATCAGCGCCGCGGCGCCGGTGATGGACGGGCAGTGGCTGGTGGTGTCCTACCTGCCTACCGCCGAAGCCTTCGCGCCGCTGCGGGCGGCGAACACGCGCATCTATGGCGGCGCGGCGCTGGCTGCGTTGCTGGCGGGCCTGCTGATCTGGTTTGGCCTGCGCCGTGCGTTGATTCCCCTCGAGCGGGCGACGCAGCGGATCGGCGAGTCCGTTGCCGGTGACCTGCCGGCCGTGCAACTGGAAGAGGCCGGCAGCCGGGAGATCCGCCTGTTGCTGCACAACTTCAATGTGCTGCAGGCGCGGGTTGCCGAACAACAGGACTTTATCGGCAAGGAGCGGGATCGCCTGGAGAGGGAGGTGTCGGTGCGCACTGCCGAACTGCGGGCCGTCAATGCGGCCTTGAGCCAGCGCTCGGCGGAGGTGGAGGACCTCTACAACCGGGCGCCCTGCGGCTACCACTCGGTGGACCGCGACGGGGTCTTCCTGCGCATCAACGATACGGAACTGGAGTGGCTGGGGTACCAGCGCGAAGAGGTTGTCGGCAAGCTGCGCCTGACCGACGTTCTTCCCCCCGAGCTGGCGCGACGTTTCGAAGCCTACTTCGGCAGATTTCAGCGGGACGGCTTCGTGCGGGATCTGGAGTGGGAGCTGCGGGGCAAGGATGGCGGCACGATGGCGGTGCTCATCAATTCCACGGCGATCCGCGACGCGGCCGGGCGCTTTGTGGCGTCGCGCACCACCGTTTTCGACAACCGCCAGCGCAAGGCGCTGGAGCTGGCGCTGCGCAAGAGCGAGGCGCTGCTGCACGGCGTGCTCGACAACGTGCCGGCGCTGATCGCCTACTGGAACCGGGACCTGCACAACGAGTTTGCCAACAACGCTTTCGAGGCCATGTTCGGACTGAGGCCGCCGGAACTGAAGGGGCTGCACCTGCGGCAGGTGATCGGCGCCGAGGCCTTCGAGATGACCCGCCCCCACCTGGATGCGGTGTTGCGCGGCGAAGGGCGCGCCTTCGAGCGCCCGCTGGTTGATGTCCGCGGCGTGCGGCGATGGACGCAGGTGCAGTACATCCCCGACTACGAAGAGGGCGTCGTGCGTGGTTTCTTCGCGCTGGCCTCGGACATCACCGCAGCCAAGGAGAAGGAGAGCGAGATCGAGGCGCTGAACCAGGAGCTTGCCCGCCGCGCCGCCGAGGCGGAGAGCGCCACCCGCGCCAAGAGCGTGTTCCTCGCCAACATGAGCCACGAGATCCGCACTCCGATGAATGCCATCATCGGCCTCACCTACGCTCTACGCCGTACCGGCATCGACGCGGCGCAGGCCGGCATGCTGGACAAGATCCAGGGTTCCGCCGACCACCTGCTGGGCGTCATCAACGACATCCTGGACATTTCCAAGATCGAAGCCGACAAGCTGGTCCTCGAACGTGCCGACTTCGAGTTCGAGGCGATCCTGGCGCGCATCCGCTCGATGCTCGGCGAGCGCCTGCGGGAAAAGGGCCTGGACCTGGTCTTCGACACTCCCGCCGGACTCGGCTGGCTCAACGGCGATGCGGTGCGTCTGAGCCAGGCGCTGCTCAACTACCTGGGCAACGCGGTGAAGTTCACCGAGCGCGGCGGCATCACCCTGCGCGTGCGGATCGTGGAGGAGGGCAGCGAGGGGTTGCTGCTGCGCTTCGACGTGGTGGACACCGGTATCGGCATTCCCGCCGAGGCCTTGCCGCGCCTGTTCACGGCCTTCGAACAGGCCGATGATTCGACGACGCGCAAATATGGCGGCACCGGCCTGGGGCTCGCGATCACCCGCCGTCTGGCCCGCCTGATGGGAGGCGAGGCTGGTGCCAGCAGTACGCCGGGGGCCGGCAGCATTTTCTGGCTCACGGCCCGCCTCCGCCGCGCGAACGCGTCGGCGGCTTCTTCCGTCGATGCCGCGTCGGGGGAAAACCTGCCGGCTGAAGCCATCCTGCGCCGCGATCACGCCGGTGCCCGTATCCTGCTGGTGGAGGACGAGCCACTGAACCAGGAGGTCGCCCGCTTCTTCCTCGACGAATGCGGTCTGCAGACGACCACAGTCGGAGACGGCGCGGAAGCGGTGGCCCGCGTTGCTGTCGAAGACTTCGCGCTGGTGCTGATGGACATGCAGATGCCGGTGATGGACGGCCTCGAAGCGACCCGTCGCATCCGCCTGCTGCCGGGCAAGGCCAAGCTGCCGGTGTTGGCGATGACCGCGAATGCCTTCGCCGACGACCGCGCGCACTGCCTCGCTGCCGGTATGAACGATTTCGTCGCCAAGCCGGTCGAGCCGGCGGTGTTCTACGCGGTATTGCTGCGTTGGCTGGCGGCGCGTTGAGCCCGCTCAGGCGGCGCCGTGACGGCGGTGGATTGAATGCATACAATCCTCGCTCCGACGACCTGGATTGATCCCATGCCCTCCAACACGCCTTCGTGGCGGCCGATCGACCTCGACCCGCACAAACCTGCCTACATCGCCATCGCCGACGCCATCGCCGCGGACATCCGCGACGGCCGCCTGGCCCCGGACACCCGGCTGCCGCCGCAGCGTCAGCTGGCCCACGTGCTGGGCCTCAATTTCACGACCATCAGCCGCGCCTACGCCGAGGCCCAGCGTCGCGGCCTGCTCGATGCCAGGGTCGGGCAGGGTACCCGCGTGCGTCCGGAGGCCTGTCCGCGGGTCCGCCACGCCGCCGCCCGTGCGCGGCTGATCGACATGTCGATGAACCTGCCGCCGGAGCCCGACCAGCCCGAGCTGCTGGCCCGCATGGAAACCGGCCTGCGCGGCTTGTGCGGCGACATCAATTCACTGCTGCGCTACCAGCCCTTCGGCGGCAGCACCGAGGACCGGGAGGCTGCCATGCATTGGCTGGCGCGGCGTGGCATCGCGACCAGCAGCGACAAGGTGCTGGTCTGTCCGGGCACCCACAGCGTGCTCAATGCGCTGCTGAGTACCCTGGTCGGCACCGGCGGCGGCCGCATCTGCTGCGACAACATCACCTATCCGGGCATCCGCGCGCTGGCGGCGATCCACGGGGTCAGCCTGCTCGGCCTGCCGTCAGACGCGGACGGCATCCTGCCCGATGCCTTCGAGCGTTGCTGCCGCGACAACCAGCCGGCGGCCCTTTACCTCAACCCGACGATCCAGAATCCGACCACCACCACGATGTCCGCCGCGCGCCGCGAGGCGATCGCCGAGATCGCCGCCCGCCACCAGGTGGCGGTGATCGAAGACGACCCCTACGGCCTGCTGCCGGAGGCGCCGCCGCCGAGCTTCAAGACCCTGCTGCCGGAGCTCACCTACCACGTCTGCGGCCTGTCGAAGACCGTCGGTGCCGGTCTGCGGGTGGCCTACCTGGCCTTGCCGGACGCCCGCCAGCTGCCGCGGGTCAGCGGCATCCTGCGTGCGGTGTCGGTGATGACGCCGCCGATCTCGACGGCCATCGCCACCGAATGGGTGCTCGACGGCACCGCCGAGCAGCTGGTCCGTTTCATCCGCGAGGAGTCGCGGGTGCGCCAGCAACTGGCCGCGGCGGCCCTCGGCCCGGCCACCTTCCAGGCCTCGCCCGACGGCTTTCACCTGTGGCTGCCGCTGCCGGAGGGCTGGAGCCGGGTCAGCTTCGCGACCCATCTGCGCAACAGCGGTATCGGTGTGGTGACCAGCGACGCCTTTCTGGTCGGCGGCGCGGCGGTGGAGGCGGTCCGCATCTGCCTCGGCGGCGCCGCCAGCCGCGACGACGTGCAGCACGCCATGGACCTGGTCGGCGCGGCCCTGTCCCACCCGCCGGCGATTTACTCCTCCATCGTCTGAGTGCGTCTGGCCGCCGTGGACGCGCCTGCGTCCCGGTGGCGCGGACCATCCGCCGTCCGTCCGGACGCCTCTTCTCCACGCCCTGTCTACCGATGGCTCCCCTGCGAGCCGTTGAGCGTGGGTGACACACTTTTTGCACATTGTATGCATTCAATGCATGCACGCTGCGGGTGCGCGCCATGCTGTCGACGCACTGGCCAAGTGCGTTGATCTGTCAGCATTTTACCGCTGTTGTGCAGCGCCCCAAACCACCCTTTAAATCCAAGAAAATGATTCTTCGTACTTTTATTGTATGCATACAATAAAAGTAAATTGATGGCACGTCTGTTGCTGAATTGATGCTGCGCACCACCGGCGGTTGACATCGGTACAGAGGTCCATGACACCCCGCGGTGCGCATCTCGAATCCCAACCATGAGGAATCTGACATGCCCGCTGTGACCCTGCCCCCCCACACCACCGGTGATTTCTTCGTCGATTACGAAGAGAAGGTCTTCGAAGACGTGAAGGCCGAACCCGGCCAGAAAGCCCTGGTCACCTTCCACACCGTCGCCTTCGAAGGCTCCATCGGCCTGGTGAACCTGCTGCAGGCCACCCGCCTGCTGCGCAAGGGCTTCGACACCACCATCCTGCTCTACGGCCCAGGCGTCACCCTCGGCCTGCAACGCGGCTTCCCGCGCCTCGGCGACGAGGCCTTCCCGGGTCACCTGGCGATGAACAAGCAGCTCGCCAAGTTCATCGAGGAGGGCGGCAAGGTCTATGCGTGCCGCTTCGCGCTGCAGGCCCTGTACGGCCACGGTGAACCCTCGCTGATCCCCGGCATCCGCCCGATCAGCCCGCTCGACGTGATGGACATCCAGCTCCTCCACAAGCGCGACAACGCCTTCGTCATCAACAGCTGGACGCTCTGAGCGCCACGCCAAGGAGACGAGCATGACGACCGAACGAATCGTCCGCGTGGCCGCGGTGCAGATGAGCCCGGACCTCACGTCCGCCACCGGCACGGTGGACAAGGTCTGCCGCGCCATCCTGGAGGCGGGGGAGAAGGGGGCCCGGATGGTGGTCTTTCCGGAGACCTTCGTGCCCTATTACCCGTACTTCTCCTTCGTCCAGCCGGCGGTGGCGATGGGGGGGGAGCACCTCAAGCTGTACGAGCGGGCCGTCACGGTGCCGGGGCCGGTGACCCAAGCCGTCGGCGAGGCGGCCCGGCGGGCGGGGGCGGTCGTCGTGCTCGGCGTCAATGAGCGGGACCACGGTTCCCTCTACAACACCCAGCTGGTCTTCGACGAAACCGGCAGCCTGATCCTCAAGCGTCGCAAGATCACCCCGACCTACCACGAGCGCATGGTGTGGGGGCAGGGCGACGGCAGCGGCCTCAAGGTGGTGGACACCGGCATCGGGCGCATCGGCGCGCTGGCCTGCTGGGAGCACTACAACCCGCTGGCCCGCTACACCCTGATGGCCCAGCACGAGGAGATCCACGCCAGCCAGTTCCCCGGCTCGATGGTCGGCAACATCTTCGCCGAGCAGATCGCCGTGACGATCCGCCACCACGCGCTGGAGTCCGGCTGCTTCGTCGTCAATGCCACCGGCTGGCTGAGCGACGAGCAGGTCGCCGCGATCACCCCCGACCCGGCCATGCAGCGGGCCCTGCGTGGCGGCTGCCACACCGCCATCGTGACGCCCGAGGGCAACTACCTGGGCGAACCCCTGCGGGAAGGCGAGGGCATGCTGATCGCCGACCTGGACATGGCCCTCATCACCAAGCGCAAGCGAATGATGGACTCGGTCGGCCACTACGCCCGCCCCGAGCTGCTGTCCCTGCAGGCCGACCTGGCGCCCAAGGCGCCGCTGCAGGGCTCGCGCGACACGCTTTCCCCCTTCCCCGCAACCGCAGGAGTCGATCATGTCCATGACAGCGCTGCGCCCGCAACACCTGATCTCTGAGCTGCAGAGCCACGGCTTCCGGCTCGACGCCGCGGCCGGCGGCCTGCACAGCCGGCGCGGTGGCGCCGGCCCGTCGGACCACGCGGCCATCCTCATCGACGGCCAGCCGGCGATGGTGCCGCTGCACACCGGCCGGGCACTGCACTCGCCCTTCGTGGCGTCCCGCCCGGATGCCGCCGGCGAGGCCACCCTCAGCCGCGACGGGCAGCCCGTGGCGCGCATCGCCTTCGCCCGCCAGCCGCGCTTCTACCGCCTGCAGACCCTGGACGGCGTGCCCTACAGCCACATCGCCACGCTGCACAGCACCGACGTGCTGGCCACCACCGTGCTGCAGACTTGCACCCGCTACCAGAGCCGCGCCAAGGCCTGCCAGTTCTGCAGCATCGGGCAGTCGCTGGCGGCCGGCCGCACCATCGCCCACAAGACGCCGGAGCAGCTCGCCGAGGTGGCCCGCGCAGCGGTGCTGCTCGACGGCGTGCGCCATATGGTGCTGACCACCGGCACGCCGCCGACCCCCGACCGCGGCGCCCGCGTGATGTGCGACAGCGCGACGGCGATCCGCGCCGCGGTGGATCTGCCGCTGCAGGCCCAGTTCGAGCCGCCTGACGATTTCGCGTGGTTCCGCCGCGTCCGCGAGGCCGGCGTGGACAGCCTCGGCATGCACCTCGAAGTGCTGACCCCGGCCCTGCGCCAGCGCCTGATGCCCGGCAAGGCGGCGATCCCGCCGGAACGCTACGACGAGGCCTTCGCCGCGGCGGTGGAGGTCTTCGGCCGCGGCCAGGTGTCCACCTACATCCTGGCCGGCCTCGGCGACAGTCGCGAGACCATCCTGACGGCCTGCGCGCGGCTGATCGACCTCGGCGTCTACCCTTTCGTGGTGCCCTTCGTGCCGATCTCCGGCACGCCACTGGAAGACCACCCGGCGCCCGACGCCGCCTTCATGGACGCTGTGCTGGCCCCGCTGGCCGGGCTGCTCCAGGCCGGCGGCCTAAGCGGCGTGGCGATGAAGGCCGGCTGCGGCAAATGCGGTGCCTGCTCGGCCCAGTCCCGCTACGAGGCCCGGCCATGAACGCCGCGCTGCCCGCCCTCGCCGCGCGGCTGCGCCTGCCGCGCCACTACCGCGTGGAGCATGCCAATGCGGCCGCCCGTATCGAGGCCCTGGCCCTGCGCCGGGCGGTGTTCTGTGCCGAGCAGGGCTTGTTCGATGGCAGCGACGCGGACGCCATCGACGCCGACGCGCTGTTGCTGGTGGCCCGCCCCTGCCTGGATGGCGTGGATAGTGGCGGGCCGGCGCCGGTGGTCGGCACGGTACGCATCCACCGCCTCGCGCCGGACGTCTGGCAGGGCTCGCGGCTGGCCGTCGCCGCCGAGTACCGGCGCGTCGGTGCCCTTGGCGGCGCGCTGATCCAGCTCGCCGTGCGCAGCGCCGCCACGCTGGGCTGCACGCGCTTCGTGGCCCAGGTGCAGGCTGCCAACGTGCCGCTGTTCCAGCGCCTGCACTGGCGCAGCACCGGCGAGATCGTGCTGCACGGGCGTCCCCACCACCTGATGGAAGCCGACCTGGCCCACTACCCGCCGTTCGCAGCCGGTGAAGCCATGCAGGTCCACGTGAAGCGGGTGGCATGATGGAACTGCCTGCCCTCATCGACACCCTGCGCGGCCACAAGGGCATTGCCCACAAGCGCGACATCGACGGCGTGCTGGCGGCCCTGGCCGGCCGCCACCTGCCGGAGGCCGCTGCTTGGCTCGGCGACGACTGCGCCGCGCTGCCTCGCGGCGACGGCCACCTGCTGTTCGCCATCGAAGGCTTCATCAACGAGTTCGTCGCCCACGACCCGTGGTTTGCCGGCTGGTGCGGGGTGATGGTCAACCTCAGCGATATCGCCGCGATGGGCGGCCGCCCGCTGGCGGTGGTGGACGCCCTGTGGAGCGACGGCCAGGCCCAGGCCCAGGCCCTGATGCGCGGCCTGTCCGACGCGGCGGCGGCTTTCGGTGTGCCGCTGGTCGGCGGACACAGCAACACCCGTTGCGACCGTGCCCAGCTGGCGGTGGCGGTGCTCGGCGAGGCGACGCGCCTGCTCACCAGCTTCGCCGGCCGGCCTGGAGACAGCCTGGTTATGGCGGTGGACCTGCGCGGCGCCTACCGGGAACCCTTCGACAACTGGGACGCGGCCACCGCCGCCGACCCCGCCCGCCTGCGCGGCGACCTGGCGCTGCTGCCAGAGATCGCCGAGGCCGGCCTCGCCCACGCCGCCAAGGACATCAGTCAGGCCGGCCTGCTCGGCACCGTGCTGATGCTGCTGGAGTGTTCCGCGGTCGGTGCCCGCGTCGACCTGGACGCCGTGCCGCGCCCGGCCGGCGTGGACTTGGCGCGCTGGCTGCGCTCCTTCCCGAGCTTCGGCTACGTGCTGGCTTGTCAGCCGGCGCAGACGGAGGCCTTGTGCGCGCGTTTCCACGCCCGCGGCATCGCCGCCGCATGTATCGGCACGCTGACTGACGGCCACCGCCTGATGCTGGGCCAGGGCGAGGCCGAGGGCTTGTTCCGCGATCTGGCCGTCGAGCCCTTGATGGGGGTCGGGCCGCAGCCCGGCGCCGTGGCACAGGGAGGCGCGGCATGAAGCACGAGAACCGCCCGCTGCGCATCGCGCTGCTGACTCATTCCACCAACCCGCGCGGCGGCGTCGTGCATTGCGTGGAACTGGCCGACGCGCTGGTCACTCTCGGCCATCAGGTCACCCTGCACGCACCGGCCGCGCCCGGCGCCGGCCTGTTCCGCAGCACCGCCGCGCAGCTGTGCCTGATCCCCGAGACACCGGCCGGCGGCGATCTGCGCGAGCGCGTCGAGCGGCGCATCGCCACCTTTACCGAATGGTTTTCCCAGCCCGGCCACGCTGATTTCGATGTCTTCCATGCCCACGACGGCATCGGCGCCAACGCGCTGTACGCGCTGCAGGCGCGCGGCGTGCTGCCGGGCTACGTGCGCACCGTCCATCACCTGGAAGACAGCTACGGCGACGCGCGCCTGGACTTCCTCGAACGCCGCTCCATCGCCGGCGCGGTACGCCTGCTGTGCGTCAGCCCGAGCTGGGCGGCGCGGCTGGCGGAGCGTTGCGGGCGGCCGGCGGATGTGGTTGGCAACGGCGTCAACCTGCGCCGCTTCGGCCCCGCCGCGGGGGCCCGCGATCACCTGCTGAGGCTGCGCCTGGGCCTCGGCGGCGGGCCGGTGTTCCTGGCCGTCGGCGGCATCGAGGCGCGCAAGAACACCGTCGCCACCTTGCGCGCCTTCGCCCGCCTGCGCGCCACCCTCGGCAAGGCCCAACTGGTGGTAGCCGGCGGCGCCAGCCTGCTCGACCACGGTGCCTGCCGGCGCGACTTCGACGCCGTGCTGGTGCGGGAAGGGCTCGCCGCGGCGAGCCTGCCCGACGACGGTATGCCGTTGCCGCCGGACGTGCCGGTGATCCTCGCCGGCGTGCTGCCGGACGCCGATATGGCGCCGCTGTACCGGCTCGCCGACGCGCTGGTCTTTCCGTCCCGCGTCGAGGGCTTCGGCCTCGCCATCGTCGAGGCGATGGCCTGCGGCACGCCGACGGTGGTATCGCAGATCGCTCCCTTCACCGATTTCCTCGCCGACGGGGACTGCCTGTGGGCCGACCCCGACGATCCGGACTCCATTGCCAAGGCCATGTGCCGCGCGCTGATGCCCGGCACCCGCGAGCGCATCGTTGCCCGCGGCTTCCAGGTGGCCGCCCGCCACGACTGGCCGACCTGCGCCCGCGGCCACCTGCCGGCCTACCGGGCGGTGGCCGGCCTGCCGCTCCCCGTCTCCCACCCCTCCAAGGAGTTCAACCATGCCTGAAATGTACTTCCACGTCCGCTGGCCCGACGGCCGCGAGGAGCGCTGCTACTCGCCGTCGCTGGTGATCGGCGATTTCCTGCAGCCCGGCCACAGCTATCCAGTGGCCGACTTCGTGCAGCGCTGCGAGCAGGCCCTCGGCGAGGCCAGCGCGCGGGTTCAGCAGAAGTACGGCTACTTCTGCTCGAGCGCCATGGACCAGCTCGGGCGCATCCACGAGGTGGCCCGAAGTTTCGAAGGCACCGACGGCGCGGTGCAGGTCGAGTCCTTCCAGCCCGGCGCGCGCTGAGCCGCCGCCCGTTCCCGTCTTTCGCATCCATCCCCGCATTCCAGCCAATTTTCAAGGAGCCGTCATGAACACCCTGTTTCCCCAATCCACCCAGTTGCTGGCCCGTCGCGATTACCCCGTGGTGATCGTCGGCGGCGGCCAGGCCGGCCTGTCCACCAGCCACTTCCTGCAACAGCACGGCATCGCCCACATCATTTTCGAGAAGAACCGGGTCGCCCATTCCTGGCGCAACGACCGCTGGGACACCTTCTGCCTGGTCACGCCCAACTGGCAGTGCCGCCTGCCCGATTTTCCCTACCCGGGCGACGACCCCCAGGGCTTCATGCTGAAGGACCAGATCGTCGATTACGTGGAGGCCTTTGCCCGCAAGATCGCGCCGCCCATCGTCGAGGGTGTGGCGGTCAACCACGTTGTGCGCGGCCCGTCCGGGCGGCTGGAGGTGAGCACGAGCGCCGGCCACTTCACCACCGACCATATCGTGGTGGCCACCGGCGGCTACGACATTCCCATCGTGCCGGCCTACGCGGCCAGCCTGCCGGCCCACATCCACCAGGTCCATTCGGTGGATTACCGCAACCCGGAATCCCTGCCGGCGGGCGAGGTGCTGGTGGTGGGCTCCGGCCAGTCCGGCGTGCAGATCATGGAAGACCTGCATCTGGCCGGCCGCAAGGTGCACCTGTGCGTCGGTCCGGCGCCGCGCTCGCCGCGCGTCTATCGCGGCCGCGAGGCGACCGAGTGGCTGATGGACATGGGCTACTACGAGCTGACCGTGGATCGCCACCCCCTTGGCGAGAAGGCCCGCGAGAAGACCAACCACTACATGACCGGGCGCGACGGCGGCCACGAGATCGACCTGCGCAAGTTCGCACGGGACGGGGTCAGGCTGTACGGCAGCCTGGCCAACATCCAGGGGAGCACGCTGGAGTTCCTGCCCGACCTGACCGCCAACCTGGACGACGCCGACGAGGTGTATGTCAGCATCCGCAACGACATCGACAAGTACATCGCCGCCCACGGCATCGACGCGCCGGAAGAGCCGGCCTTCACCAAGGCGTGGGTGCCGGAGGCCGATCCGCTGAGCCTGGACTGCGCGGCGGCCGGCATCACCACCATCGTGTGGGCCATCGGTTTCCGCCCCGATTACCGCTGGATCGAGCTGCCGGCCTTCGACGGTCGCGGCCATCCCAAGTACCAGCGCGGCGTGTCGCCGGTGCCGGGGCTGTACTTCCTGGGTTTGCCGTGGCTGCACACCTGGGGTTCCGGGCGTTTCCTGGGTATCGCCGATGATGCCCGCCACCTGGCCGTGGTGATCGCCGAGCGCGTCGCACAAGGGGCCGAGGCTGTGCCGCCCGAAGCGGCGGTGGCCTGAGTCGCGGCCGCCGCGAAAGGAGGGAGCCCATGCTCGATCTCGCCCTGTCCGCCGCATCCTGCCCGAGCGCCCCGGCCCTGCGCGGCCGGCAGCGGGTCGGCATGCCGCAGCTGGCCTTGAACGGCCTGTCCGAGAGCTGGCTGCTCGCCGACTGCGGCGATCGCCACTGGCAGCTGCTGGCCGCCGCGGCCGGCATGCCGGTGTCCCGCCTGCGCGACGGCGGCGGACGGCGGGTCTATCCGGCCTTCCGCGCGGTGCGTCTGCGCCATGGCCGCCTTGGCAGCGTGGCGGAGGACGACGAGCTGGTGTTCGCCAGCCAGCTCGGGCGGGTCAGCCGCACCCAGTTCTACAGCAAGCACCTGGTGTCGGCCGGCAGCGGCCTGTGCGCGGTGGTGGAGATGCAGTCGGTGTTCGTCGCGCGGGAGACGGCCGGGCTCAATACCTCGGCCGTGCGCAGCCCGGTGGCGGGGCTGGAGCATGTGCCGGCGCTTGACGAGGGGCTGCGCTTTGCCGAGCTCAACCGGCGCGTGGCCCAGGCGCCGCAGGAGCGGGAGCCGGGTCGCTCTTCGCGTGGCGGGCACAGCTATGCGCCGTTTACCCTGCATCCCTGTCCGTCGCTGCATTTCAACGGGGCGGGCTTCCTGTATTTCGCGCGCTTCCATGAGCTGGTCGATCAGGCCGAATGGGGCTGGTTCGGCCCGCGCGCGGCGGCCTGCGTGACGACCGAGAGGCATCTGCTGTATCACGGCAATGCCGACGTGGGCGGCGCGCTGTCGGTGCAGCTGAGTGCCGTGGAGCAGGGGGCGGCGGGCCTGCATCACCATTGCCAGCTGCTGGCCCAGGCGGACAAGCGCCCCCTCGCCGACGTGTTCACGCGGCGCAGTCCGCGCCGGGAGCAGGGCGACTTTCTCGAAACCTTGTTCGAACCGGGCCGCTAGGAGGCTGCGTCAGCCGCGGCCGGCTGCTCCAGCCATTTGAGAAGGATCGCGTACAAGGCGTCCGGCTCGAAGGGCTTGGCGATGAAGTCGTTCATGCCGGCGGCCAGGCAGTTCTCCCGGTCCTCGGCGAAAGCGTTGGCAGTCATCGCCAGGATCGGCACCCCGGCGCGGTGGCCGGGCAGGCTGCGGATCGCCCGCGTGGCCTGCAGTCCGTCCATCACCGGCATCTGGATGTCCATCAGGATCAGCGCGTAATCCTGCTCGCCGGCCAGCCGCAGGGCTTCGGCGCCGTCCTCGGCCAGGTCGCAGTTGAGGCCGGCGTCGCCGAGCAGCAGCAGGGCGACCTCCTGGTTCACCGGGTTGTCCTCGGCGAGCAGCACGCGGGTGCCCGCATGGTTCCGGCTCAACCTGGCTTCCAGATGCCTGTCGGAGGGGCTGGCGGCGACGGGGTGCATGTCGCCGGGCTTGCCGAAGCGTCCGCTCATCCAGAAGGTGCTGCCGGCCCCCGCCTCGCTGCGTACGCCGACTTCGCCGCCCATCAGTTGGGCGATGTGGCGGGTGATCGCCAGGCCCAGGCCGGTGCCGCCATATTTGCGGGTGGTGGAGTTGTCGGCCTGCTCGAAGGCCTCGAAGAGGTTGGCCTGCTGTTCCGCCGACATGCCGATGCCGGTGTCGCTGACCTCGAAGCGCAGCAGATAGCCGCTGGCGTCTTCCGCAAGCAGTTGCCCGCGCAGGTTGATCGTGCCGTGCTCGGTGAATTTCAGCGCATTGCCGATGTAATTGACCAGCGCCTGGGACAGGCGCGTCGGGTCGCCGTGCAGCACCTCCGGCAGGCCCGTGAAGTCGGTGTGGAGCTGCAGCCCCTTGGCCGCCACCGCGTCGCCGGTGACCGCCAGCGTGGCGTCGAGCATGTCGTGCAGCCGGAAGTCCCGTTCGTCGAGGGCCAGCTTGCCGGCTTCGATCTTCGACAGGTCGAGGATGTCGTTGATGATCTGCAGCAGGTGCCTGCCGGAGGCGGCGATCTTGTCGAGCTGTTCGGCCTGGCGTTTGTTGACGTGGCTGCGACGGATCAGGTGGGCCATGCCGATGATGCCGCTCAGCGGGGTCCGGATCTCGTGGCTCATGTTGGCCAGGAAGGCCGTCTTGGCGACGTTGGCAGTCTCCGCGGCGGACTTGGCCTCGGCCAGCTCAAGGGTGCGGGTGGCGACCAGCTCTTCCAGATGGTGGCGGTAGCGGTCGAGCTCTTCCAGGTTGCGCTGCTTTTCGGTGACGTCTTCCTGTACCGCCACGTAGTGGCTGATGCGGCCATCGGCCTGGCGGATCGGGGTGATGATGGACAGGGAGGTGTAGTCGCTGCCGTCCTTGCGGCGATTGAACAGCTCGCCCTTCCAGGTTTCGCCATGCTGGAGCGCGCGCCACAGGGACTGGAAGGTCGCCGGCGGCGTGCGGCCGGACTGCAGGAAACGCGGGTTGTGGTGCAGCACTTCGTCGCGGCTGTAGCCGGTGTTGCGCAGAAAGGCTTCGTTCGCGTATTCGATGCAGGCGTCCAGGCCGGTGATGAAGATGTTGCCCGGGCTCTGCTCCACGGCCTGGGCCAGCTTCCGTAGCTGCTCCTCGACCTTCTTGCTCTCCGTGATGTCCAGCGAGATGCGGCATACGAAGCGGGCCGCGCCCGATGCGTCGAGGATGGGGAACATGTGCGACATGAAGGTGTGCGGCTGGCCGTCCACCAGCATGTTCTCCTCGATCGCATGGGGCTGCAGGGTTTCCAGCACGCGGGCGTCGTTGGCGCGGAAAATCTCGGCGGTGTCCGCCGGGTAGAGATCGAAATCGGTCTTGCCGACGATCTGGTCCTCGCTGCGCCCGTGGATGGCCTGGAAATTGGGGTTGGCCAGCGCATAGCGGCCGTCCGGCGTCTTGAGGGTCAGGGCTGATGGGTTGTGGCGGACGATCGCGCCAAACTTGAAGTCCCTTTCCATCAGTGCCGCTTCGGCCCGGTAGCGCTCGGTGATGTCGCGGGACAGGATGATGACGTGCGCGTCGGGGCCGCTGTTGCTGCCCTTGCGGGCGACCGACAGCTCGAACCATTTGCTGTTGCTGCCGCGACCGAGGCGGATCACCTGACCATAGGAGTGGCCCTTGGCGATGGCTTCGCGGATCGCCGCCAGCACGCCAGCAGCGGCATCGGCGGGCAGCACGTCGGTGACCTTGCGCCCGAGCAGGCGGCTTTTCTGGTCGGCCAGCTGGGCCGGGTTCTGGGCCCAGATGCCCCGGTAGACGCCCTCGCTGTCGATGTCGAAGAGCAGGTCGGGAATGGCCTGCAGTGTGGCGGTCAGCTCGGCATTCAGCTGGCGGATGGTGTCGGCGGTGTGCTGGCGCTCGGTGATGTCGCGGGAGATGCCGAAGACCCCGATCACGCGGCCGTCGGGGCCGCCCAGGGGCCCCTTGGTGACATGCAGGACGCGTATGCCCAGCGGGGTTGCAACGCTCTCCTCGTAGGTCCGAGTTTCACCGGTGGCGATGATCTGCCGGTCGATGGCGATCAGGCGCTCTGCCTGCTCGGGAGGAAAGAAGGCGTAGTCGTTCTGGCCGTGCACGCTGGTGGCGGGATGCCCGAGGATCTGGCTGGCGGCCCGGTTGATCAACATGTAGCGGCCTTCCAGGTCTTTCGCGAAGATCGCGTCCTGGGAACTCTCGGCAATCGCTTCCAGCAGCTGCAGCGTCTGCTGGCGCTCGCTGCGGGCGCGGGACGTGCGCTGCCAGGCATGTTGCATCAGCGTGTACAGCAGCACGGCGGTGACTGCGACGAAGACCCAGCCCTTTACGATGCTGGCGAAGGTCATCTGCGTGGGATCGGTGAGCAGGGCTTCCAGCGCCTTGTCGGACAGCAGGATCCACGCCGAAGCGAAGAGGACGTAGATCGCGACGACTTTCAGGATGTGCGGGCGTTCTTCGGCTGGGGGTCCTGTCATGGAAATCTCGGCAGCAAACGGTGTCTGGAGGCACGGCGGTCGGTATGCCGACCGGGGCCATCATCGGCAGGTCGGCCGCAAACTTCAATCAAGTTTTCCACGCTGCGCGAAGTTGTTCCAGCGCGGCAGCGAGCGCTGCCACTGGTGTGTGCCAGTCACTGTGCTGCGGCTGGCGGAACAACCGCACGGTGGGGTACCAGGGGCTGTCGGTGCGCGCGTGCAGCCAGCGCCAGTCGGTCTTGCGGGCCGGCAGCAGAACCCAGCAGGGGCGGCCGAGGGCTCCGGCCAGGTGGGCGACGGAGGTATCCACGCTGATCAGCAGGTCGAGGCCGGCGAGCAGGGCCGCGGTGTCTGCGAAGTCGCCCAGATGGGGCGCCAGATCGACCAGCGGCAGCGCCTGCGGGGCGGTCGGCAATGGCAGGCGGCTTTTCAGCAGGCTGAAGAAGCGGACGCCCGGCACCGTCCATAAGGGGGCGAGGGTGTCCAGGGTCGGCAGGGAGCGCGCTTCGTCGTTGCGGTGATTGGGATTGCCGCGCCACACGAGGCCGATCCGCAGGGCGCCGTCGTCGCTGGCCGCGTCCAGTAGCGGGGCCAGCCGCCGGACCCGCTGCAGATCGGGATGCAGGTAGGGCTGCCCGGCGGGAATGGAGTCCAGCCGGGTTCCGGCATGCAGCGGCAGGCTCAGCAGCACGGTCCAGTAATCGTGCTGGTCGAGCAGGGCCAGGCCTTGGTCCTGGTCGACCACCTGGTCGGCACCGGCGAGGGTCTGCATCAAGGGTGTGAGTTCCGGGCGGCAGGCCAGCGTGACCCGGCTTGCGCCGAGCGACTTCAACCACGGGATATAGCGGCAGAACTGGATCTCGTCGCCGTAGCCCTGCTCGGGGAGGACGATGATCGTGCGTCCCTGCAGCGGCTCGCCCTGCCATTGGCGTGTGGCGGAGGAGGGGACTTCGCCCTTTTGTCGGGCCCGGGCGAGCCGGCTTTCATGGAGCGGCCAGCCTTCGTCGAAGCGCCCCTGGACCAGCAGCAGCTGGGCCAGATTGACGCGGCATTGGGGAAAGTCGGGCCGTAGTGCGAGGGCGTGGCGGAAGGCTGCCTCTGCATCCGCGGCATTGTTCTGGTCGGCGAGTAGAACACCCAGGTTGCAGTGGGCGGTGGCGAAGTCCGGGGCGCGGGCGAGAGCGGCGCGATAGAGGTCGTGGGCTTCGTCGGACCGGCCGTGGTGGGCGAGCAGGTCGCCGAGGTTGGTGAGGATGGGCGCCGAGTCGGGGGCGAGGGCCACGGCGCGGCGCTGGTACTGCTCGGCCTCGGCCAGCGCGCCGCGTTCCTCCAGCAGCAGGCCCAGGTTGGTGTGCAGGTTGGCGTCGTCCGGCAGCAGCGCGAGGGCCCGGCGCCAGGCGGCTTCGGCTTCATCGACGGCGCCGAGGCGCTGCAGCGCGATACCGAGGCCGTTCCAGGCCTGGGCATCGTCCGGCGCGAGTTCGCCGAGGCGCTGCCAGTAGTGGGCGGCGTCGGTGTTCTGGTCGAGCTGGCTGGCGCTTTCGGCGGCAATCTGGAGCAGCGCCGGGTCGTCGCCACCGAGACTCAGGCCCATGCGGGCGATGCGCAGCGCGTCCCGTGGGTTGTCTGCCAGCAGCGCGAGTTCCGCCTGGGCGACGAAGGGGTTGTCCATGGGCTGGGCCCGGTGCGGGAACAGTGAAGGGGACGCACAGCATAGGAAGTGGACGCCGTGCTGCCAAGCGGGTGCGGTCGAGCACGAAACAAGCAAGGCAGGCCCCACCCCATGGGGTGGAATTCACTCCGCCCAGCGGGCGCCTGGCGGTGCCGCATGAGCGGGCCGATCTCGTTGCCAGGCGCGTCGGCGT
Source organism: Zoogloea sp. JDB1 (assembly GCF_056724025.1). Taxonomy (NCBI): domain Bacteria; kingdom Pseudomonadati; phylum Pseudomonadota; class Betaproteobacteria; order Rhodocyclales; family Zoogloeaceae; genus Zoogloea; species Zoogloea sp. JDB1. The sequence continues at coordinate 557,905 of NZ_CM161496.1, read as the reverse complement.
ATGGGCAGGGTGATCTCAGCGCCCCGTGTAGGTGGCTGGGCGCTTTTCGAGGAAGGCATCGACCGCTTCCTTGAAGTCCTCTGTCGCCGCGCAGGTGGCGAAGCCCTGGCGTTCGGCCTCCAGCTGGCCGGCGAAGTCCCGTTCAATGGAGCGGCGCATCAGCTGCTTGAGCGTGCCCTGGGCGATCGGTGCGCCGGCGGCCAGACGGCGGGCCAGCTTGTCGGTTTCCTCGGTCAACTGATCGGCCGTCACGACGCGGCTCACCAGGCCCAGGCGCTGGGCTTCGGTGGCATCGATAGGGTCGGACAGCAGCGCGATCTCCAGAGCCTTGTGCAGGCCGACGGTGCGCGGCAGGCTCCACGATGCGCCGAGGTCGCAGCAGGTGCCCAGATTGACGTAGGCGAAGTTGAAGCGGGTGGTGTCGGCGGCGACGACCAAATCGCAGGCCAGCGCCATGCTCATGCCGGCGCCGGCCACCGGGCCCTGGATACTGGCAATCACCGGCGCGCGCAGCCCGGCGATGATCTGCATGCTCTCGTTGAGCGGCGCGATCAGTGTGTTCGGTACCGCCGCCGGATCGTCGCGGAACTGGGCGATGTCGCCGCCGGCCATGAAGGAGCGGCCTTCGCCGCTGAGGATCAGCACCCGCAGTGCCGGGTCGTCCTGCAGGCGCTGCAGGGCAGCCAGCAGCGCCTGGGCGGTGGCGGTATCGATGGCGTTGAGGACCTTCGGGCGGTTGAAGTGCAGGCGGTGGATGCCGCCGTCGCGGCTTTCGATGATCGGGGGGCTGCTCATGCTTTGTCTCCTGATATTTTTTTATTTGCAGCGGGCGCCGACCGAAAGGATCGACCGGCGTCCGCCGGTGACGCGCTTAGTCGTACTTGTAGAAGCCCTGGCCGCTCTTGCGGCCCAGGTAGCCGGCATCCACCATTTCCTTCAGCAGCGGGGCCGGGCGGTACTTGGGATCGTTGAAGCCGTCGTAGAAGACTTCCATCACGGCCAGCATGGTATCCAGGCCGATCAGGTCGGCGAGGGCCAGCGGGCCGATCGGCTGGTTGCAGCCGAGCTTCATGCCGGCGTCAATGTCCTCCGCGGTGGCGAGGCCTTCCTGCAGTGCGAAGATCGCTTCGTTGATCATCGGGCACAGGATGCGGTTAACCACGAAGCCCGGGCTGTTCTTGGCGGTGATCGGGGTCTTGCCGATGGCGGTGGCGAACTCCTGCGCGGTGGCCAGCGTCGCGTCGGAAGTCTGCAGGCCGCGGATCAGCTCGACCAGGGCCATCATCGGCACCGGGTTGAAGAAGTGCATGCCGATGAAGCGCTCCGGCGACGACACCGTGGCGGCCAGCTTGGTGATGGAGATCGACGAGGTGTTGGTGGCGATCAGCGTGGTGGCCGGCACGATTGCGTCGATTTCCTTGAGGATGCGCAGCTTGAGACCTTCGTTCTCGGTGGCGGCCTCGATGACCAGCTCGGTGGCGGCCAGGTCGGCGTAGGCGGTGGTGCCGCGGATGCGGGCCAGTGCGGCGTCCTTGTCGGCGGCGCTGATCTTTTCCTTCTTGACCATGCGGTCGAGGCTGCCGGCGACGGTCTTGACGCCGCGCTCGACGGCCTCGGTGGAGATGTCCACCATGACCACGTTGATGCCAGCCAGTGCGCAGACCTGCGCGATGCCGTTGCCCATGGTGCCGGCGCCGATCACGCCGATGTTTTGAATTGCCATGCTGTTGCTCCTGTTTGCGTAGTTTTTTAAAGACTTTTTTAAACGCGTTCGAAGATGGCGGCGATGCCCTGCCCACCGCCGATGCACATGGTCACCAAGGCATGACGGCCCCCCGTGCGGTGGAGCTCGTAGATGGCCTTGGTGGTGATGATGGCCCCGGTCGCCCCCACCGGATGGCCCAGGGAGATCCCCGAGCCGTTGGGATTGACGCGGGCCGGATCGAGGCCCAGTTCCCGTGTCACGGCGCAGGCCTGGGCCGCGAAGGCCTCGATGACGTCCAGATCTGCGACGGACAGCCCGGTGCGCTGGAGCACCAGGCGGGTGGCGGGAACGGGGCCGATACCCATGTACAGCGGTTCGACGCCGGCGTGAGCATACCCGACAAGTCGGGTCAGCGGCTTGAGACCGAGCGCTGCCGCGCGTTTCGCCTCGGTCAGGCCCACCGCGCCCACGATGTAGAGGCCGCCTATGCGCGCAAGCGCCAGGCCTTCGGCATCGACGACGGTCCGCTGGAAGTGCACTGCTGGAGCCTGGCGCGGCACATCCTGAAAAAGGCTGGTGATGCTGAAACCGGGAGTCGTTCAGCCCGGTGACCGACGTGGGGGGCTGGGGCTGAGGGTCAGTCCCAGCCACAGCACCAGGCAGACGAAGACGCTCAGGCGGGGCATGTCCAGCAGACTGTCCACCATCCCCACGACCATCAGTCCGCTCAGCCCGCCCATCAGTGCCCGGGCGAAGGGCATGGCGCGGGTGGTGCTGCGGAGCAGGCGCAGGCCGATGAAAGCCAGGGCGGTGAGCAGCGCGGCGATGCCCAGCCAGCCCTGCTCCACGTACAGATGGACGAGGAGGTTCTTGGCGTGCCAGGGCAAGTGGTCCCGGTCGGAGGTGATGAACCAGTGGTCGACCCCATGCTCGAAGTCGCCATTGGCGAGCAGGGAGCGGCCGTCGGCGGCGATGAGCTCAAGGTCATCCACCAGTACCCGTCCCGGGGAGGACAGGGACAGGGATGCCACGGCCGGCCGCGGCGGGAAGCCAGGAGTAAGGGTTCCGGGGTCGGAGACGCCTTCGATGGTCTGCCAGCCGTCCTTGCCCTTGACCGTAAAGCCGTGGCCCACACAGTCCGCGGAATAGATCAGGTGTTTCCGGCACAGGCTGATCAGCAGGGTGGCCTCCGCGCTGCTCTTCACCCTTAGCCGGAAGCGGAACGGGACCGTAGCGTCCGTAGCGACCCGTTGGGACACACGCAACTCTTCCCCGTAGCCGATCGTGTGACGGGCCCCCCCCAGTTCGAGCTGACGTCCGCTGGCGTCCCGGCGCAGATGGGCCGTGCCGGGCAGGCCCTCGTCGGGAAGATTCCAGAAGAAAGCCTCGGGAAACCGTCCCAACCCCAGGCCGACGAGCTGCTCCAGCGGGCTGTGGACCATGTTTGCGCTGGCCCGGAAGTGAGCCATGCGTCCGCTGAGGTCCTGGCTGCTCATCGCCATGCGTTCGCCCATGTAGGAGCTGGTGATGGTGGCCACGCCAAGGCCTCCGATGGCCGTGAAGGCCAGCACGGTGGGCAGCGGGAGCGTGCTCGGAAGCCACAGGGGGCGGGGCAGCCGGGCCTGACACAGCAGGACGGCAAAGGCGCCCCCGGCCGCCAGGGCAGCGCCGGGCAGGGCCGCCGGACCGCCCCAATGGATGCTGACCCAGGCGGTGTTGCCGGCCGTCCAGGTCAGCAGGGCGAGCATCAGGGCCGGACTCGGGCCGTTGCGCCGTTGCAGCAACAGGACCGTGGCGGTCGTGCCCGCCGCCAGCAGGTAGGCCAGATAGACGCCCTTGGGCAACCAGAACTGGGCCAGCGGAGTCAGCGCCAGCAGTGCCAGGCCGGCCAGCACACTGGCAACGAGCGGTCCCGGCGACATGCGGTGAATGGCACCGCCGGCCTGGTGGCCCAGCACGACCAGGCCGACGAAGGCCACCAGACCCCGGTAGCCGCCGCCGCTGAAGCTGCCCAGGCAGCCCGCGACCACCAGTCCGGCCAGCAGCAGCGTCGGGAGCAGGTGGAGCCGTGGCGCGTCCTGACGGGCAGGGCGCCGGCTCAGCAGCTGCATCCCGAACATGATGAGCAGGGACAGGCCGACCGCGGCATATACGATCCGCGAGAAAGTCGTGAAGATCGCATAGATCCCCAGCGTGGAGGCCACCGCTGCGACGATGCGGAGGGCTGGATGGCGGTGGGTGGTGAGCAGCAGGGCGAAGGGCAGGGTCAGGGCCAGCCAGGCGTCGAGGAGTGCGCCGCCTACGTGCATTTCCCAGAACAACGCGCTGCTCCGGTAATCCGCCGAGAAATTGGTGAAGCCCGGAAAGCTGATCCGCTCCCATAGGGCGGCCAGGCTGCAAGTGGTCAGGCCGAGGGTCATGCCCAGGGCGAAGCGGGTCAGGGCGGTTTCGCCTTCCCGGCGGATGCTCAGGTGCAGGAAAGGGATGAGCAGGAAGGCCAGCACGAAGCCTTTGCCGATCCGCAAGGCATTGAGGGGGGAGGCGTAGCTGATCAGGTCCCCCGGGTCGGCGCCACCGACTCCCTGGAGACCAAGCACGCCCGAAATGCCCACACTGGCTGCCAGCAGCCCGAAACTGGCGAGGGCGCCCGGGTTGAGGCGGACGGGCGCTGACTCGCTGCTGGTACTCGGTTGGGCGGCAAACGTCTCGTGCAGGCCCAGGGCTGCCAGGGTCGCGAGGAGTAGTGCATCGCTTTCGGTCGCATAGATGTGGCCACTCCACGGCGCTAGGTCGGCCACTGGCCAGAGGGCGGGCAGCAGGGTCAGCCACAGGCCCGGCCAACGTGTTACCGCAGCCATGTAGGCGGCCAGCAGGCCGCCTGCCAGCAGGGGAGCAAGGGGGTAGGTGTACAGCCAGGCGGTCAGACCGGCCAGGGCTGGGAGGGCGATCAGCACGCCGTACAGGCGCGCCCGGGCGGGAACGGGGCGGACAGCAGCAGGAGGCACGATGGATGAGGGCTGGAACCGGTCGGCCGGATGCTAACTGATTGACCGCGGGCTTGTCCCGTCTGTCGGGGCGTTGCCGTCCTTGACCGGTCCGCCTGAGCGCCGCAGCATGGCGACCTGTCACCCCATGTTTCGAACCATGTCGTCCGTACCCCTGGAACCTACCCCCGCCCTGCGTTGCCGGCCCCTGCTGATGCGGGTGCAGGCTACCCGCCCAGCCTTTCTCGGCGTGACGCTGTTTGCCTGCCTGATCGGGTTGGCGGTGGCCCACGGTAATGGCGTCGCTATCGACGGGTTGAAGGCCGGGCTGACGATCTTCTTCGCTCTCGTCGCCCATGCCGGCATCAATGTCCTCAACGACTACTACGACGCCCGCAGTGGTGCCGACGCGGCCAATGAGGAGCGCCTGTTCCCCTTCACCGGTGGTAGCCGCTTCATCCAGAACGGTGTGCTGTCCGAGGCCGAGGCCGGGCGTCTGGGCTTCGGCCTGCTGGCCGCGGTGGTGCCGGCCGGGCTGTGGCTGGCCTGGTCATCGGCGCCGGGCCTGATCCTGATCGGCCTGGCCGGCTTGTTTCTCGGCTGGGCCTATACCGCGCCACCGCTGGCGCTGGTCTGTCGTGGGTTGGGCGAGCTGGCGGTAGCTGCGGGTTGGCTGATCGTGGTGGTCGGCACTGACTTCGTGCAGCGTGGCGGTTTTTCCCTCGTGCCTGCCATCGCCGGCCTGTCCTATGCGCTGCTGGTGGCGGCGATCCTGTTCATCAACGAATTCCCCGATCGGCGCGGTGATGAAGCGGCCGGCAAGCGCACGCTTGTGGTCCGCCTCGGGCCGCACACTGCCAAGTGGGCCTACCTCGGCCTGGTACTGCTGGCCTACGGCTGGCTGGTACTGATGGTCGGGCAGAATGTGTTGCCGCGAGGCGCCGCCGCGGCCGCGCTGACGCTGATCTTTTCCTTCCGCGCCGCCCGCTATCTGCTGATCCATGCCAGTGAGCCGGTCGAGCTGGCGCCAGCCCTCAAGCTGACCATCGTCGCCGCCAACCTGCACGGTCTGGTCCTCGCCGCCACACTGGCGTTCGGACGTTGGCCGGGAGCCCTGTCATGAGTTTCGAGCTACCCTTCGCTGCCGCGGACATTCACGGCATCATCTTCGACATGGATGGCCTGCTGCTGGACAGCGAGCGCGTGGCCCTCGCCACCGTCGCCGCAGCGGCAGCCGAGCTGGGGCTGGAATGGCGTGCCGAAGTGGGGTTGGCGATGGTTGGTCTCAACTCGCAGGACGGCCCGAAGGTGATCCGCCGCCACCTGGGCGAGGACTATCCGGTGGCCGATCTCTACGATGCTTTCGGGCGCATCTACGAAGCGGCCATCGCCGCCGGCAGTATTCCGCTGAAGAGCGGCGTGGTGGAGCTGTTCGACGTGCTCGACGGCCTGTCCCTTGGCCGCGTGGTCGCCACCTCGACGCGTCGTTCCCGTGCCGAGCCCAAGCTGGCGGCGGTGGGCCTGCTGCCGCGGGTGCACGGTATGGTGTGTGGCGATGAGGTGAGTCGCGGCAAGCCGGCGCCGGACATCTTCCTCGCGGCGGCCGAGCGTTTGGGCGTGCCGGTGGCGAACTGCCTGGTGCTGGAAGACTCCAACGCGGGCGTGCGTGGTGCGCTGGCGGCCGGCACGCGGGTAGTGATGGTGCCCGACCTGCTGCAGCCCGCCGACGACGTGCGGGCGGCCGGCGTGCCGGTGGCGGCCAGCCTCCACGACATTGCCGGCTTTCTGGTGACGAGGAGCGGCTGATGATGCGTCGAGTCCTTTTACTGCTGGCGGCCAGCCTGCCGGCGTTGCCCGTGCTGGCGGACGATGCCGCGTCGACGGCCTTCTGCCTGTTTCCCCTGCCGTCCGACAGCGGCGTGCAGCGCTGGATCAACCTGGGCATCGTGCAGTACCTGGATGTCCGCGCCGACGAGGTCCGGATCTATTTTTGCGGCGGCAACCTGGGCAGCGGCCATGAGGCGCGCATCCCGGTGAAGGGGCGCGAGGAGAGCGATGCGCTCTTCGCCAGCCTGCGCCGTACGGCCGCTGCCTGTGCCAGATCACATTCAGTCAACCCGGCCAATTCGGCCAACCTGGGAGGAACTCCGTGAAACTCATCGGCATGCTGGATTCACCCTTCGTACGACGAACCTTCATTACCGCCCGGATGCTCGGGATCCCCTTCGAGCACCAGTCCCTGTCGGTCTTCCGCAATTTCGACGAATTCCATGCCATCAACCCGCTGGTCAAGGCCCCGACGCTGGTCTTCGACGACGGCGAGGTGATGGTGGACAGCACCCACATCATCGCCTGGCTGGAGCGTATCGCGCCTCCGGGCAACAGCCTCATGCCGTCCGATGCGGCCGGCCTGCGGCGCTGCCTGCAGCTCACCAGCCTGGGGCTGGCGGCGGCCGAAAAGAGCGTGCACCGGGTCTACGAGATGAAGGTGCGCCCGAAGGACTACCGCGACCCGGACTGGCTGCGTCGTGTCGAAGGGCAGATCCGCGACACATATGGCATGCTCGAACAGCACGTCGGCGATGGTGACTGGCTGTGCGGCGCGCGGCCGACCCAGGCCGACATCACCGTGGCGGTGGCCTGGCGTTTCACGCATTATTCGGCCCCCGGCCTGGTTGCCGACAGCGACTACCCGGCCCTCGCCGCGCTGGCTGCCAACGCCGAGGCCCTGCCGGCCTTCATGGCGGCCGACTACAGCTAACTTCAGTGACCCCCTTTCCCCGCGAGATTCGATGATCGGACGTATCACCGGCCGCCTGGCCGAAAAGAACCCGCCGCAGATCCTGGTCGACGTGAATGGCGTCGGCTACGAACTGGAAGTCCCGATGAGCACCTTCTACGGCCTGCCCGCCACCGGCCAGGCCGTAAGCCTGTCCACCCACATGGCGGTACGCGAGGACGGGCATTTCCTGTATGGCTTCGCCACTGAGGACGAGCGGGCTGCCTTCCGCCAGTTGCTCAAGGTGGCCGGCATCGGCGCGCGCACCGCGCTGGCGGTGCTGTCGGGCCTGTCGGTGGCCGATCTGGCCCAGGCGGTGGCACTGCAGGAGAGCGGCCGCCTGGTGAAGATTCCCGGCATCGGCAAGAAGACCGCCGAGCGCCTGTTGCTGGAACTGCGCGACAAGCTCGCCAAGGCTTTGCCGACGGTGGCCGGCAGCGTCGCCGCCAGCCTGCCCGGCGACGACCGGGCCGACATCATCAATGCGCTGCTGGCCCTCGGTTATAACGAGAAGGAAGCGCTCGGCGCGGTCAAGAACCTGCCGGAAGGCGTCGGCGTCTCGGACGGCATCCGCCAGGCGCTGAAGGGCCTGTCGAAGGCCTGACGCCGCGGCTGGCGGCGCGGGGCTCTGACCCTTGCGGGCGGCGAGGTCGCCCAGGAACGGTGGACGTGGCACTGTCTAAAAGATCAGGGATAATTCCGCTATTCCATCCGAGAGGGCGCCCATGACTCCCCGACGCACTGCCCAGCTGGCCATCACCGCCGTGCTGATCCTCGGCTGCGCCCTCGTGCTCAGCCCCTTCTTCGCGGCCATCCTGTTCGCCGGCACGGTGTGCGTGACCACCTGGCCGTTGTACCAGGCCCTGCACCGGCGCCTTGGGCGCCGCGACGGGTTGGCAGCATTGACGATGACGCTGCTGCTGACTGCGGTGCTGCTGCTGCCGATGATCGGCCTGGCCGCGTCGCTGACCGATTCGGTGGTGACGTTGGTGGACTACGTGCGCGGCCTCATCGAGCAGTCCGATGGCCAGCCGCCGCATTGGCTGAAGGACATCCCGCTGGTCGGCCACGACATCGACGCCTATGTGCGCAAGCTGGCCCATAGCCAGACCGAGGTGCGCAAGCTGGCGCTGGAGGCCATCGAACCGGCGCGCAAGTTCGCGCTGGGCCTCGGCGGCGTGGTCGGCCAAGGCTTGCTGCAGATCTCGCTGGTGCTGTTCATCGGTTTCTTCCTGTACCGGGACGGGGCGCGCATTGAGGCCCAGCTTGAAATCGGCGCGGCGCGCCTGGGCGGGCCGGTATGGGGCGACCTGCTGCATCTGACCGGCAGCACCGTCAAGGCGGTGATGATCGGTATCGTCGGCACTGCCGCGGCCCAGGCCCTGGTGGCCCTGGTCGGTTTCCTGATGGCCGGTGTGCCGGGCGCGCTATTGCTGGCGGCGGGGGTGTTCTTCCTGTCTGTGGTGCCGGTGGGGCCGCCGCTGGTGTGGGGCGGCGCGGCTTTCTGGTTGTATCAGCAGGGCGAGAACGGCTGGGCGATCTTCATGGTGTTGTGGGGCCTGCTGGCGATCAGTTCGGTAGACAATTTCCTCAAGCCGATCCTGATCAGCCGTACGTCCAGCCTGCCGATCCTGCTGATTGCCCTCGGAGCCTTCGGCGGCGTGCTGGCCTTCGGCTTCATCGGCATCTTCCTTGGACCCACTTTCCTGGCCCTCGGTCAGGCCCTGTTCACCAGCTGGACCGTCAGCCAGTCGGCTGATGTGCCGGCCGCTGAACCCGCAGAGGCCCCGGAGGGCCGTTCATGATCCACACCGACGATATCAAGGGCGGCCAGCCCGATCCTTCCGCCCGCCTGATCACCGCCCAGCGCGCCAGCAACCAGGAAGAGGCGCTGGAGCGCGCGCTGCGCCCCAAGCGGCTCGACGACTACGTCGGCCAGCAGAAAATCCGCGACCAGCTGGACATCTTCATCGAAGCCGCCAAGCGGCGCGGCGAGGCCCTTGACCACGTGTTGCTGTTCGGCCCGCCGGGCCTCGGCAAAACCACGCTGGCCCACATCGTGGCCGCCGAGATGGGCGTCAACCTGCGCCAGACCTCCGGCCCGGTGCTGGAGCGCGCCGGCGACCTGGCGGCGCTGCTGACCAACCTCGAACCTCACGATGTGCTGTTCATCGACGAGATCCACCGCCTGAGCCCGGTGGTGGAGGAAATCCTCTACCCGGCGCTGGAGGACTTCCAGATCGACATCATGATCGGCGAAGGCCCGGCGGCCCGCTCGGTGAAGCTCGACCTGCCGCCGTTCACGCTGGTCGGCGCGACGACCCGCGCCGGCATGCTGACCAACCCGCTGCGCGACCGCTTCGGCATCGTCGCCCGCCTGGAGTTCTACACGCCGCAGGAGCTGTCCTACATCGTCAGCCGCTCGGCCGGCCTGCTCGAGGTGGAGATCGAGGACACCGGCGCCTTCGAGATCGCCCGCCGCGCGCGTGGTACGCCGCGCATCGCCAACCGCCTGCTGCGCCGGGTGCGCGACTATGCAGAGGTGCGCGCCGACGGCCGCATCACCACCGGGGTGGCGGATGCGGCGCTGACCATGCTGGACGTGGACCACCTGGGCCTCGACCTGATGGACCGCAAGCTGCTGGGGGCGATGCTGGAGAAGTTCGGTGGTGGCCCAGTGGGCCTGGACAACCTGGCGGCGGCGATCGGCGAATCGTCCGACACCATCGAGGACGTGCTGGAACCCTATCTGATCCAGCAGGGCTACCTGCAGCGTACGCCGCGGGGCCGCATGGCCACCGCGTCGATCTGGCAGCATTTCGGGCTGCTGCCGCCCGGCGCAGCGGGCAGCGGCAGCCTGTGGGAGGGCGAAGCCTAGCCGTCGGAACGGTCCAGGGTGGTGTGCACCCGTTCGGCGGTGCTCAGGAAGTCGTCGAGGTTTTCCTGGTCGAGGGGCTGTATGTACAGATTGGCGGCCTTGGCGGTGATCGTCAGGCCGCCTTTCTGATCCCGGGAGATCCAGCCCTGCTGGATCAGGTTGCTGACCTTGCGGCGCACGGTTTCCCGTGGGATGCCGGTGGACGAGCTGATCGAGAATGCATTGCATGGGCGCAATGGCAACTGTCGGAAGTCGTCGTCGGCGGTGCTCCGGATGATCGAGGTCAGGGTCTGGTCGTCCAGGCCGAGACCGCCGATGTTGTAGAGGCCGACTTCGCCAAGGACGATCGGCAGCAGCAGATCGCCGTCGAAGGCAGCATACAGGCGCACCAGGTAGCGCAGGTTGTAGCGGGAAAGCAGGAGGGCCGCGGCGCGTCGGTCGGGGCCTGCGAGGGCCCCGTCATCGCTCGCCATGGGGGGAGCGAGGAAAATCGACTCGCGGGAGCCAGGGGGCAAGGGGGTGTCCATCGGTAGCTCCATCGGAATAGTCAATCGGAATGCTGAAACACTATTTAACTTTTCAGTGGCTTGAGCATACACACCTCTTGCCACTCGTATGCCGAAAAACTACCCGTTTTGGGTTTTTCTATATCTGACAGGCCAGTCCCTTGAGGTATTCGCCTTCGGGTACGGCTAGCCCGATGGGATGGTCCGGGGCTGCGGAAAGGCGGTGCAGGATGCGCGCTTCGACGCCGACGTCTGCAGCTGCTCCGGCAACGATTTTCTGGAACAGTTCCTGGCCGATGCCGCCTGAGCATGAATAGGTCATCAGGATGCCGCCCGGATTGAGCAGGCGGAAGCCCAGCAGGTTGATGTCCTTGTAGGCGCGGGCGGCCCGGTCGGCGTGGGCGGCGGACGGCGCGAACTTGGGCGGATCGAGGACGATCAGGTCGAACTTGCGACCTTCGGCCTTGAAGCTGCGCAGGGCCTGAAATACATCGTCCTCGCGCCATTCGGCGCGGCTGGCGTCTAGTTGCGGATTGAGGGTCAGGTTGCGGGCTGCGGTGAGCAGCGCCGGGCCCGACGAGTCGATGGAGATCACGCTCTTCGCGCCGCCGGCCAGCGCCTGCAGCGAGAAGCCGCCGGTGTAGCAGAAGCAGTTGAGCACGTCGCGGCCGGCCGACAGCTGGCCGGTGAGAAGGCGGTTGTCACGCTGGTCGAGATAGAAGCCGGTCTTGTGACCGCCGACCACGTCCACCTCCATGCGCACGCCGTTCTCGACGATGCTTAGGGTTGCCGGCAGCTCGCCATGGGCCAGGCCGGTGACCGGACCGAGGCCTTCGAGCTTGCGCACGTCGGAGTCGGAACGCTCATAGACGGTACTGCAGCCGGTGGCCTGGACCAGGCCGGCGACGATCGCATCGCGCCATTTGTCAGCACCTGCGCTGGTCAGCTGGACGACGACGACGGGACCGAAACGGTCGGCGATGACGCCCGGCAGCCCGTCGGACTCCCCGTGGATCAGGCGCACGCCGTCCTGTCCGGCCAGCCACGGGTGGGTTGCCCGTCGCGCCACCGATGCGGCCACCGTGCGCTTGATGAAGGCATGGTCCACCGATTGATCGCAGTCGAAGGTCCATACCCGCGCACGGATCTGCGATTCCGGTGACCACGCCGCCCGCGCCAGCGCCCGCCCGTCGGCGTCCTTCACCAGCACCGTATCCCCCGGCCGAGCCCGCCCCTCCAGCCGATCCACAGAGCCGGCAAAAATCCAGGGATGGCGACGGAGCACGGAACGTTCCTTGCCGGGCTTGAGAATGAGATCGGTCATGACAGTGGCGCAGTGAAAGAGGAAAAAGACAAAGAGAAAAAACAATAGTCCCCGGCTAGGGGGACAGAAGGCGTAGCGAGCCGCCCGAGGTCGCAACGAGAAGCGCAGCCGTACTAGAGTACGGCGAGCATCGCAGTTGCGAGATCGGGTGGCGCAGTAGCCTTATGCCCCCTAGCCCAGTTGGCGAATGAGGGCTGCGCTGACCATCTCGCCGATGCGCGTGACGTACAGCGTGCCCATCTCAGGATAGAACCGTTCCGGGTCTTCGCTGCCCATTGCGAGCATGCCGAAGGTCTGCTCATCGCGGCGCAGGGGTACCAGCGCCACCGAGCGGATCAGTCGGCTGGCCGGGCCGAACCATCCGGTGGCCTCGCGCAGCGCCGGGGTGCCGCAGTAGGGCTGCATGAGGTCGCCGCTGAAGAAGCGGACTTCCTCGCCGACCGGCAGAAACTCCGGCCCGTTGCGCGTCAGCACGCTGTTCCACACGCGAAAGGCCACGTGGGGCACGGCGAAGTCCTCCTGCAGGTGCAGGTAGATGACCCGGCGGATTGCCTCGAAATCCTCGGCCTCCAGCAACGAGACGGTCAGACGGTGGACCTTGGCGCTGATGCCGTCGTTCTCCTCACCGAAGGCCAGCAGCTCGGCGAACTTGTCCTCCAGATGGGCGATGCGGTCGCGCAGTGCGATCAACTGGCGCTCGGTGAGGGAGATCGCGTGACCGGTGTGCGGGTGGCCCACCGTCAGGTCGGTCAGCAGGGTCGAGTGTTCGTCGAAGAAGTCGGGATGCTCCTGCAGGAACTGGACGACGTCGGAAGGGTTCATGGCGTTCGGGCCGGAGGGCGCAGGTGAGGGTTCAGGGGAGCGTCAGCTCACCCGAAAAGACGGTGACGGCCGGGCCGGTCATCAGGACCGGGGTGCCGACACCGTTCCACGCGATGGTGAGTTCGCCGCCACGGGTTTCGACGGTGACGGGAGAGACCACCAGCTCGCGCAGGATGCCCGCCACCACCGCGGCGCAAGCCCCCGTGCCACAGGCCAGGGTTTCGCCGGCGCCGCGTTCGTAGACCCGCAGGCGTACCCGATGTTCATCGACGACCTGCAAAAAACCGGCATTGACCCGCGCCGGGAAGCGCGGATGGTTTTCGATCAGCGGGCCCTGGACGGCCACCGGGGCGGTATCCACGTCGGCCACCACCTGCACCGCGTGGGGGTTGCCCATGCTGACGGCGGTGATGGCGACGGCCGTGCCGGCCACGTCGAGGGGCTGCACGTGGGCGTCGGAGTCGCTGACGAAGGGCACGTCGGCCGGCTTGAGGACCGGTACGCCCATGTCGACGGTGACGTTGCCGTCCGCTTCGAGACGCGGCGCGATGATGCCCTTCTTGGTCTCGACGCGGATCTCCCGCTTGTCGGTGAGGCCCTGGTCGAAAACGAAGCGGGCGAAGCAGCGGGCGCCGTTGCCGCACTGTTCCACCTCGCCGCCATCGGCGTTGAAGATGCGGTAGCGGAAGTCCACGCCCGGCGCCTGGGCTGGTTCGACGACCAGCAGCTGGTCGCAGCCGACGCCGAAGTGGCGGTCGGCCAGGTGGCGGACCTGTTCCTCGGTGAGCTGGATGTCCTGGCGCACGGCGTCGATCATCACGAAGTCGTTGCCGAGGCCCTGCATCTTGGTAAAGGCGAGTTTCTTGCTCATGGGATAAGATCCAGGTAATCACGCCACACGCAGCGGTCCATCACGACGACGATGCCCGCCGCGCAGGCCCGCTCGGCGGCTTTTTCGTTGATCACGCCGTCCTGCAGCCACAGGCGCTTGACGCCCATCGCGATGCACTCATCGACGATCGGGTCGATCTGGTCGGCGGCGCGGAACACGTCCACCAGGTCGATCGGGTGGGGAATGTCGGAGAGGTGCGGATAGGCCTTTTCACCGAGAACTTCGGCAACGGCCGGCCGAACCGGTACGATTCGGTATCCGAAACCCTGCATGCCCTTGGCTACCCTGTGGCTCGGGCGATCCGGACGCGGCGACAGGCCGACCACGGCGATCGTCTTGACTTCCTGCAGCAGGCGGCGGATCTGGTCGGGCGGGGGATTGGTAAACATGGCGGGATTCTACCGGATTGGTGGGGTGCAGAAAGCCTGCGGATGTCCGCAGGGAATAGGGCCAGGTGGCCCGGTTTGGAGAATGCAATGGAGCGCAATGCACGGCCTGGTGTCGTGAGAAGGGGATTCTCGTCGGTCTGGCGGGCGGTGGACCGCCTGCGGCAGGTGAGTCTCAACGTGTTGTTCATCGCCGTGGTGGTGTTCGTGGTGGGCGGCTGGTGGGCGGCCCGGCCGGCTCCGTTGCCCACCGATGCGGCGCTGCTGGTGGCGCCGGTCGGCCAGCTCGTGGAACAGCGCAGCGCGCGCAGTCCGATGGGCGTGCTGCAGGGCGTCGAGGGTATCCATCAGGTGCTGCTGCGCGACGTGGTGGACGGCATCCGTGTTGCCGCCACCGACTCGCGCATCAAGGCGCTGGTCATCGAGACCGACGGCCTGTCCGGTGCGGGGCTGGCCAAGCTACAGGAGATCGCCGCGGCCATCGGCGAGTTCCGCAAGGCAGGCAAGAAGGTCTATGCCTACGGCAAGCGCTTCGATCAGGGGCAGTACCACCTGGCGTCCCGGGCCGACGAGGTCTTCGTGAACCCCGACGGCTACGTGCTGCTGTCCGGCTTCGCGCGCTTCCCGACCTACTTCAAGGGTTTGTTCGACCAGGTCGGCGTGAAGATGCAGGTCTTCCGCGTCGGCACCTACAAGTCCTTCGTCGAGCCCTACACTCGCGGCGACATGTCGCCGGAGGACCGGGAGGCCACCAAGGCTTACCTGGACGCGGCCTGGCAGGCCTATCAAGCGGATATCGCCGCGGCCCGTCCGAAGGCGGGGGCCAACCTGGCCGCCTACATCGGCGACGCGCCGGCACAACTGGCGGCAGCCGGCGGCGATGCGGCCAAGATGGCGCACAACGCCGGGCTGGTGGATGGCCTGAAGACCGCGGACCAGTGGCGCGACTTCCTGAAGCAGCAGATCGGTGCGACGGACGATAACAAGGGTTATCGCCACGTGGATCTGGCCACCTATGTGGCCCGTGTGCGCGACGAGCAGCCGCACCCGGCCGACAAGATCGGTGTGATCGTCGCTCAGGGTGCGATCGTCGATGGCGAGCAGCCGCCCGGCGTGGTCGGCGGAGACACGCTGGCCGGCCTGATCCGCCAGGCCCGCGAGGACAAGGCGATCAAGGCGGTGGTGCTGCGCGTGGACAGTCCGGGCGGCAGCGCGACGGCGTCCGAAGTGATCCGCCGTGAGCTGGAACTGACCCGCGAGGCCGGCAAGCCGGTGATTGTCTCAATGGGCTCGGTGGCGGCGTCCGGTGGCTACTGGATCAGCATGGCGGCCGACGAAGTGTGGGCCAGCCCGACCACCATCACCGGCTCGATCGGCATCTTCGCGATGATGCCGGACATCTCCGGCCCGATGGCCAAGCTGGGCCTGACGGTGGATGGCGTCGGCACCACCGTGCTGGCCGGCGGCCTCGACCCGCGCCGGCCCCTCGACCCGCAGGTCGCCAACTTGCTGCAGCAGAACATCGAATTCGGCTACCGGCGCTTCGTCGAACTGGTCGGCAAGAACCGCAAGATGACGGTCGAGGCGGTGGATCATGTCGCCCAGGGGCGGGTGTGGATGGGCAGCCAGGCCCGCGAAAAAGGCCTGGTGGACAAGCTCGGCAACTTCGACGCAGCCCTCAAGGCTGCCGCCGCGCGGGCCGGTCTGAAGGACTATGACGTGAGCTACGTGGAAAAGCCTCTGTCGCCCCGTGACCAGCTGCTGCTGCGCCTGCTCGACAGTGGTGAGGAAGAAGCCCGCGGCGTAACGCGCCCGGCGTCGGTGGTGGACCAGGCCGTGGCGAAGATCCGCAGCGAACTGGCCGGCCTGGCCCTGTGGAACGACCCTGGCCATGTCTATCTGCATTGCCTGTGCGACGCGCCGTAAGGGCGGCAGGAGTTAAATGCGGAACGGGGCAGCCTGCTGGCTGCCCCGTTTTTTCTGGTGCTTTGCTATTTGGGCGCCTTACCAGCGCTTGATCACCCACTTCGGTACGCGCAGGCCGCTGTCCTGGGCGCTGCGGCGCGTGAAGTCTCCCTGGCCGACGTCGTCGTACAGGTAGTAGGACGGGCCGTTGGGCGGCGTCACCTTGATCATGTAGAGCTGGCCGTTGACGCGGTATTCCTCGACGGTGTCCTCGCCCTTCTTGACGATGGTGACCTGGGGCTCCTGCTCCTGGTCCAGCTCCATGCCGGGCGGCGGCGGGGGCGGCTCGGGCAGGGGTTCGAGTTTCGGGGGCTGCTGGGCCCATGCGGAGGCGGTGACGGCGATCAGCAGGGTGGCGAAATGGCTAACGCGGGGCATGAAGGTCTCCTGACTATGCCGTGATTGTAAGCTGCGGCGGCGGCCGTCAGAGGTTGAGCATCAGCTCGTGCTCTTCCGGCAGCGGCAGGAAGCCGCGGCTCTGGTAATGGGTGAAGATCGCGTCCACCACCTTCTCGGGTTCGTCGATGACCTGAACCAGGTTGAGGTCGTCCGGGTTGATCATCCCTTCCTCCACCAGCCGGTCCTTGAACCAGTCGATCAGGCCGCGCCAGAAAGGCTCGTGGACCAGGATCACCGGGATATTGCGGCTCTTGCCGGTCTGGATCAGCGTCATCGCCTCAAGCAGTTCGTCGAGCGTGCCGAAGCCGCCGGGCATCACCACGTAGGCCACCGCGAACTTCACGAACATGAACTTGCGCGCGAAGAAATGCTGGAAGGTCTGGGAGATGTCCTGATAGGGGTTGGCCTGCTGTTCCATCGGCAGCTGGATGTTCAGCCCGACGCTCGGCGACTTGCCGAAATAGGCGCCCTTGTTGGCGGCCTCCATGATGCCGGGGCCGCCACCGGAAATCACCGAGAAGCCGGCGTCGGACAGCAGGCGTGCGATGCGTTCGGTTTTCTCGTAATACGGATGGTCGGGCTTGGTGCGGGCGCTGCCGAAGATCGAGACGGCCGGGCGGATCGGCTTGAGGCGCTCAGTGGCCTCGACGAACTCTGCCATAATTCCGAAAATCCGCCACGACTCCCTGGCCGTGAAGTTCTGCGCTGCCGTGTTCGGCATCATCCGGGGGAGTTTGTCTTTTGCAGTCATTTTTCTTGTAAGGAGTGAGGGGTGAGGGGTGAGGTTCCGCCTGCTCTGCCTCGCGAACCCATGCCGACCCTGTTGCTCGTAGACGGTTCCAGTTACCTGTACCGTGCCTTTCATGCCTTGCCCGACCTGCGCAATTCGTCGGGAGAACCGACTGGCGCGGTGCGCGGAGTCCTTTCCATGCTACGTCGGCTCGAATCCGACTACAAGGCGGAATACCGCGCCTGCGTATTCGATGCCAAGGGCAAGACCTTCCGCGACGACTGGTTCCCCGAC
Source organism: Zoogloea sp. JDB1 (assembly GCF_056724025.1). Taxonomy (NCBI): domain Bacteria; kingdom Pseudomonadati; phylum Pseudomonadota; class Betaproteobacteria; order Rhodocyclales; family Zoogloeaceae; genus Zoogloea; species Zoogloea sp. JDB1. The sequence goes on along the minus strand of NZ_CM161496.1, from coordinate 540,241 downwards.
TACAAGGCCCAACGCCCGCCGATGCCGGACGACCTGCGCGCCCAGATCGAGCCGCTGCACGAAGCGGTCAAGGCCGAGGGTTGGCCACTGCTGATGGAGGAGGGCGTCGAGGCCGACGACGTGATCGGCACACTGACCCGCCGCGCCGTCGAGGCCGGCTGGGAGGTGGTCATCTCCACCGGCGACAAGGACCTGACCCAGCTCGTCCAGCCCGGCGTGCGCTGGGTCAACACGATGAGTGAGGAGGTTCTCGACGAGGCCGGCGTGACCGCTAAGTTCGGCGTGCCGCCGAATCTCATCGTCGACTACCTGACCCTGATCGGCGACACCGTGGACAACGTGCCCGGCGTCGAGAAGTGTGGCCCCAAGACCGCGGTGAAGTGGCTCACCGAGTACGGCAACCTGGATAACCTGGTGGCCAACGCTGACAAGGTCGGCGGCAAGGTCGGCGAGAACCTGCGCAAGCACCTGGATTTCCTGCCCCTCGGGCGCAAGCTGGTCACCGTAGTTACCGACCTGCCCTTGCCGGTCGGCCCCGCCGACCTGCCGGCGCGGGAGGACGACAAGGAGGCGTTGGCGGCGATCTATCGGCGCATGGAATTCAAGGGCTGGCTGAAGGAGCTGGAGCAGGGCGTGCATCGCGCCGCACCGGCCGCCGCTGAGGCGCCCGAGGCCGTCGCACCCCAGGGCGAGCCGGGCGCCCACCGCATGGGCTACGAGACGCTGCTCGACTGGGCGGCTTTCGACGCCTGGCTGGCGAAAATCTCCGCCGCTGAACTCACCGCCTTCGACACCGAGACCACCGGTCTCGACCCGATGGTCGCCACCCTGGTCGGCATGTCCTTCGCCACGGTCGAGGGTGAGGCGGCCTACCTGCCGCTGGCCCACACCTACGCCGACGCGCCGGCCCAGCTGCCGCTGGCCGAGGTGCTGGCGAAGCTGAAGCCCTGGCTGGAGTCCAACGCCCACCGCAAGCTCGGCCAGAACCTCAAGTACGACGCCCACATCCTGGCCAACCACGACATCGCGCTTGCCGGCATCGCGGAGGACACGCTGCTCGAGTCCTACGTGCTGGAGAGCGACAAGTCCCACGACATGGATTCCCTGGCCAGCCGCCATCTGGGCCTCAAGACGCTGACTTACGCCGAGGTGTGCGGCAAGGGTGCCAAGCAGATCGGCTTCGGCGAAGTCGAGCTGGCCCGCGCCACCGAGTACGCCGCCGAGGACGCAGACATCACGCTGCGCCTGCATAACGCGCTGGCCGCCCAGCTGGCTGCCGAACCGGGCCTCGCAGCGCTGTACCGGGAAGTGGAGCTGCCCACCGCGCGGGTGCTCTTCGAGATGGAACGCAACGGCGTGCTGATCGACGACTTCCTGCTCGCCCAGCACTCCGAGGAGCTCGGCCGCCGCCTGCACGAACTGGAGCTGCAGGCCCATGAGCTGGCTGGCCAGCCCTTCAACCTGGGCTCGCCCAAGCAGCTCGGCGAAATCCTGTTCACCAAGCTGGGTCTGCCGGTGGTCAAGAAAACCGCCACCGGCCAGCCGTCCACCGACGAAGACGTGCTGTCCCAGCTCGCCGACGACTACCCGCTGCCCAAGCTGCTGCTGGAGCACCGCAGCCTGGCCAAGCTGAAGAACACCTACACCGACAAGCTGCCGCTGATGGTCAACCCGAAGACCGGCCGTGTGCATACCAGCTTCAGCCAGGCGGTGGCGGTTACCGGCCGCCTTGCCAGCTCCGAGCCCAACCTGCAGAACATCCCGATCCGCACGCCGGAAGGGCGCCGCATCCGCGCCGCCTTCATCGCCCCGGCCGGACACAAGATCGTGTCGGCCGACTACTCGCAGATCGAGCTGCGCATCATGGCCCACCTGTCCGGCGACAAGGGGCTGCTGAATGCCTTTGCCCACGGCGAGGACGTACACCGCGCCACCGCCGCCGAGATCTTCGGCGTGACCCCGCTGGAAGTCAGCAGCGAGCAGCGCCGCTACGCCAAGGTGATCAACTTCGGCCTGATCTACGGCATGAGCGCCCACGGCCTGGCCAAGAACCTGAGCATCGAGCGGGCCGCCGCGGCCAACTACATCGACCGCTACTTCGCGCGCTATCCCGGCGTCGCCGCCTACATGGAGCGCACCCGCCTGGAGGCCAAGACCAAGGGCTACGTCGAGACGGTGTTCGGCCGCCGCCTGCACCTGCCGGACATCCGTGCCCAGCAGGTGGGGCGCCGCCAGGCCGCCGAGCGGGCGGCGATCAACGCGCCGATGCAGGGCACCGCCGCCGACCTGATCAAGAAGGCGATGATCGCCACCTCGGCCTGGCTGAAGGAGGCCGGCGTCAAGTCGCGCTTGATCCTGCAGGTCCACGACGAACTGGTGCTCGAAGTGCCGGACGACGAGGTGGAATTGATCCGCGTCCAGCTGCCGAAGCTGATGGCCGGCGTGGCGCAACTTTCGGTGCCCTTGGTGGCCGAAGTGGGTGTCGGCGCCAACTGGGATGAGGCTCACTGATCCCTTGTGGATGTCTCGTGGCGTTTGGCAGGCGCGTGACGAGGTGATCGCTGCGGTCGGCTCAATCGTCCTCCCATCAAACAGTGTTCGCTGATCGATGAAACGAAATAAATCCGCGGGTGCCTGCGTGAGCACCCGGTTTGCCATCTTTGCCGTGCCGTTGCTCATTCTGGCGGTGACGGCCACCGCCCATGCCCAGGCCGCGCCCGATCCGGCCAGCTTCGCGCCCTGCGTGGCCGGCCTGAAGGCCGCAGCAGTGGCCCGCGGCGTGTCGCCGGAAGGCTATGAGCGCCTCACAGTCAGCCTCGTGCCGGACATGAAGGTGCTGGATCTGCTCGACTACCAGCCGGAGTTCCGCACCCCGATCTGGGACTACCTCGCCGGCCTGGTGGACGACGAGCGCGTCGCCGACGGCCAGGCCAGGCTCGCCCAGTGGGGCGACACGCTGGCGGCCGTGGCGGCGCGCTTCCATGTGGACCCGGCCACGGTCGTTGCGGTGTGGGGCGTGGAGAGCAACTTCGGCCGCAATTTCGGTTCCCGTCCTCTGCTCACGTCGCTATCCACGCTGTCCTGCTACGGGCGGCGCCAGGCCTACTTCCGCGGCGAGTTCTACGACGCACTGAAGATCGTCGATAGCGGTGATGTCAGCGCCGAGCAGCTCACCGGCTCGTGGGCTGGGGCCTTCGGTCACACCCAGTTCATGCCGTCCACTTTCCTGCGTCTGGCTGTCGACTTCGATGGCGACGGCCGTCGGGACCTGGTTGGTAGCGTTCCCGACGCGCTGGCGTCCACCGCCAACTTCCTGCGCAAGGCGGGGTGGCGCGAAGACGAGGTGTGGGGCTACGAGGTGCGTCTGCCGGATGGCTTCGACGCCAGCGGTGCCGGGCGGCGCAACAAGCAGCCGCTGGCGGCGTGGAGCGCCCGCGGGGTGAAGCGTGTCGACGGCACGCCGCTGGATGGCGCCGGCAACGCCGGCCTGCTGCTGCCGGCAGGGCCGAAGGGGCCGGCCTTTCTGGTGTTCCGTAATTTCGATGCGATCTACGGCTACAACGCCGCCGAGAGCTATGCGCTGGCCATTGCCCATCTGTCCGATCGCCTGCGCGGCGGCGGGCCCTTTGTTACGCCTTGGCCGACCGACGACGCCGGTCTGTCCCGCGCCGAGCGGCGCGAGCTGCAGACCCTGCTGATCGCCCGTGGCCACGCCATTGGTACCGTGGACGGCATGCTCGGCGACGCTAGCCGGGCTGCGATCCGCATCGAGCAGCAGCGCCTCGGTCAGCCGGTGGATGGGCGCGGCGGCCAGAAGCTGCTGTCAGCCCTGCGACGGGAAGGCAGCGCGGGGCAGCCGCTGCAACAGGACGGCCTCGATGCGCCGACGCAGGGCCGGTAGCTGGAAGGGCTTCAACACATAGCCCTGGATGTCGAGGGCCAGCATCGCACTGACCTGGCCGCGAGCCCCTTCGGCGGTGAGGACGATGATGTGGGTTTCCGGGTCCTCGGCGCGGATGTGCTTGATCAGTTCGTCGCCGCGCATGCCCGGCATATTCCAGTCGGTGACGACCAGGTCGGGCTGTTCCTGCCGGCACAGTTCCAGCGCCCGTGCCCCGTTGTGGGCTTCGAGGATCGAGTAGTTCAGCGGGGCGATGGCAGCCCGCACGAAGCCGCGGATCGTCGCAACGTCGTCGACGATGAGGACCTTGTAAGTCATTCTGTGAAGCAGGTAGGCGGATTTGCCACATTAACGGAGCCGTGGCGGCCGAGCTTGAAAAGATTGTGTCCTGCTCTCCCGGCCGGCTGCTGCTGGCCTGAGCCAGTACAATACGAGAATGTCTACGAAACACCCCGCCCATCCCGACGCGTCGCCCCTCGGCAAGCCGGTGGCCTACGCCGAGCACTACGCGCCGGAACTGCTCTTCCCCATCGCCCGCCAGGGCAAGCGTGACGAGATCGGCCTGGCCGACGGCGCGCTGCCCTTCGTCGGCGAAGACTTGTGGAACGCCTACGAGCTGTCCTGGCTCGACCCCCGCGGCAAGCCGGTGGTGGCGCTGGCCAGCTTCCGCGTGCCGGCCGATTCGCCGAATATTGTCGAGTCCAAGTCCTTCAAGCTGTACCTGAACTCCTTCAACCAGACCCGTGTGGACAGCGTTGCCGACCTCGGCAAGACCCTGGCCCGCGATCTGTCGGACGCCGTCGGCGCGCAGGTGACAGTGCAGGTCGAGCCCCTCAGTACCCGCCCGGAACGGGCCATTGGCTATCCCGACGGCGTGCTGCTCGACACCCTCGACATCGATATCGACCGCTACACGCCCGATCCGTCCCTGCTGAAGGCCGACCACGGCGCGCCGGAGGTCGGCGAGACCCTGTATTCCCACCTGCTCAAGTCCAATTGCCTGGTCACCGGCCAGCCCGACTGGGCGATGGTGGTGGTGCGCTACTACGGCGCCCCGATCGACCGGGAGGCGCTGCTGCGCTACATCGTGTCCTTCCGCCAGCACAACGAGTTCCACGAGCAGTGCGTCGAGCGGATCTTCGTGGACATCCTGCGCGAGTGCCGGCCGTCCAAGCTGTCCGTGTGGGCGCGCTACACCCGCCGCGGCGGGCTGGACATCAATCCCTACCGCCGCACGCCGGGTCTGCTGGCGCCGGCGCCCGTCGCCGAGGTCCGCCAATGAGCCACGTCACCAACGCCCTCGACCTGCTGCGCCAGGACGTTTCCCTCGATACGCTGAACACCTTGCGCCTGCCGGCCCGCGCGGCCTGGTTCGCTGCTGTGGACCACGTCGATGCGCTGCGCGCGGTGCTCGACGATCCGCGCATCGCCGGCCTGCCGAAACTGGTCATTGGGGGCGGCTCCAATCTGGTGCTGACCGGCGATTTCCCCGGCCTCGTGCTGCATGTGGCCTTCCACGGCCGCAGCCGTGTGCAGGAGGACGCTGACGCCTTCTACATCCGTGCCGGTGGCGGCGAGAACTGGCACGATTTCGTGCGGTGGACGCTGGAGATGGGCTGGCCGGGCCTCGAGAACCTGTCGCTGATCCCCGGCACCGTCGGTGCCGCGCCGGTGCAGAACATCGGTGCCTACGGCCTCGAGATGGCCGAGCACTTCTACAGCCTGCGCGCCTACGACCTGGAAACCGGCAAAACGGTGGGCTTCGACAAGCGCGACTGCGCTTTCGGTTACCGCGACAGCTTCTTCAAGCAGGCCGGCAAGGGTCGCTATCTGATCGCCGCCGTCACCTTCCGCCTGCCCAAGGCCTGGAAGGCCGTCACTGGCTATGCCGACGTGGCGAAGGAGCTCGACGCCCAGGGCATCAGCTCGCCAACTCCGCTGCAAGTGTCGGACGCGGTCATCGCGATCCGCCGCCACAAGCTGCCCGACCCGGCCGAGATCGGCAACGCCGGCAGCTTCTTCAAGAATCCGGTGGTCGACGCCGAAACCTACGCGCGCCTGGCGGAGCGGCATCCCGGCCTGCCCCATTACCCGCAGGCCGATGGCCGCGTGAAGCTCGCAGCCGGCTGGCTCATCGACCAGGCCGGCTGGAAGGGGCGCCGCCTCGGCCCGGTGGGCTGCTACGAGAAGCAGGCGCTGGTGCTGGTGAATCACGGAGGGGCCACCGGTGCCGACGTGGTTGCCATCAGCAACGCGGTGCGGGCCGATGTGCTGGCCCGTTTCGGAGTGAATCTGGAGCCGGAGCCGGTCTTTGCCGGCGCTTCGGCGTAGCATCCCCGCCCTGCCTGTCCTAAAGCTTTTCGGCGCCGTGCCGAATATTCGCCATTAATTAACCGGTCTCCGGAGAATGTCATGACTGCACCAGAAGAACGCCGCGGCACCAGCGCCCATGCCCCCGACCTGGATTGGAGCCAGGTCCGAGAGACGGTGCTGCTGCTCGAACTGGCCGTCGGGCAGATCGAGTCGGCGATGAAGGAAGGCAACAGCTCGGTGGAGGTGCTGACCGACTCCTTCACGTCGATGGCCGGCTACATGCGCATGATGGGTTCCGCCCTCGAGCAACTGCCGGACACGCCGGCCACCGCCCAACTGAAGGAATCCCTCATCGGCCATGCCGGCGAGGTGGCGGGGCGCGTCCAGAAGTCCATCATGGCCTTCCAGTTCTACGACAAGCTCAGCCAGCGCCTGGCCCACGTTTCCCACAGCCTGGAGGCCCTGTCCAGTCTCGTCACCGACCAGCGCAAGCTCTACAACCCCTTCGAGTGGGTTGCGCTGCAGGAGAAGATCCGCGCCAAGTATTCCACCCGCGAAGAGGTGGAGATGTTCAACGCGGTGATGCAGGGCGTGCCGGTGAAGGAAGCCCTGAGCCACTACAAGGCCGAAATGAAGGACAAGGGCGACGACGTCGAACTGTTCTGAACACCCGTAGGGGTGAATCCATGCGCCATCGGATTTCCCCTTGACCCGCCAGCGGGCGAATGAACCCGCCTGCACATGAGAATCTCCCGTGCCGTCCGTGATCCATTTTGCCGACCCGGCACCCGCCGCGGTCGAAGACCATCCCGCCGCCGAGCGTGCAATCGGCATGCCGCCGCGGCGCCTGACCGCCGAGCGCTATGTTGCCGACAACGGCGCGTTGTCCATCGGCGACTGGAGCTGCGAGCCGGGCGCCTGGCGGATCGCCTTCCATCCCGGGCGCCACGAGTTCTTCCAGGTGATCAGCGGTCGCCTGCGCATCGTCGATGCCAAAGGTGTGGCGCGGGAGTTCGGCCCCGGCGATGCCGGCATCATCCCTGCTGGCTTTACCGGCACCTTCGAGGTGCTGGAGCGGGTCAGCAAGCGCTACGTGATGCTCGACCGCGCCTGAGGGCGGCCCGGCGCAGGCTAAAATGCGCCGATGACACACGATGCTGACGATTTGCCTGAGGTGGTCCGGGAGGACCGCCTGTGGTGCGACAACGGATGGACCGCCAAGGTCATCAAGAACGAGGACGACGACGGCTGGGCCGTGGCGATGATCAAGCATGGCGAGGCCGAGCCGGCGCTGGTCGGGCCGTGGACCATGGGCCGCGACAAGAAGAACCCCAAGCCCCTCGACGCCACCGCCTTCAACACCCTGGTCAAGACCGCCTCCGAGGTGCTGCGCCGCCATGAGCAGCATCTGCACGCGCTGCTGCACAAGCGCATGACGGTGAGCACCGGGGACGGACCGGTGGAGGTGACCCTCGACATCGTGCCCGACGACTACGAACCCTATGCCACGCTGGCCGCCCACGACGCCTTCGGCGAAGTGATCGCCGAAGTGCGCGTGGAGGCCGGCTTCAAGCTCAACCGGGCCAGTGCGGCGGCCTGGGTCGAGGGCGGTTTCCTCCGTCCGTAGATTCCTGCGCGGAGTCCGCCGGCCGGGTTCAAGCCTGTGCCGACGGAATCGTGTCCAGCCAGTCGCCGAGCGCCGCAGCGGCCTGCGGCCACTGGGGGTCGAGCATCAGCATGTGGCCGGCGCCGTCGATGACCACCTGGCGGGCTTTCCACTGCAGTGCGGTGAAGAACAGCATTGATGCCGGAAACACCGCGTCCTCCCGCCCGCCCATCACCAGCGCCGGAATATCCGGCCGGCGCCCCGCCGGCGTGAAGGGCAGCGCGACCATCTCGGCAATCGCCTGTTCCGATTCGGGTTGGATCATCGGCATGTACTGCAGCACGTCCTGGCGTGGCATGTCGGGCGAGAAATACACCTCCGCCATGATGCGCAGCGTGTGCTCCGTCGGCCGGCCGGCCACCACGTTGGGCAGCTCGCGGAAGAAATCCGGCTGCTGCAGGGCCAGCCGTCCGGCCGAGCCGCCGGTGCCGGTGGGTGGCACCGGCGCCAGTAGCGCCACCCCGGCCGCCGGGCCGTGGGCCAGGTAGCGCTGCACCACCAGGGTGCCCATCGAGTGGCCGATCAGAACCGGCGTGGCGGGCAGGCTTTCCACCGCCTGGGCCAGGTCGTCGGCGAAGTCGGCCAGACTGAACTCGTCCAGCCGCTCGCGCCCTTCGCTGCCACCGTGGCCGGACAGGTCCAGCGCGTAGGCGTCATAACCACGCTGGTTGAAATACGGAATGAAATTGTGTTCCCAGCACAGGGCGTTGGTATACCCGCCGTGCACGAACAGCAGCGGCGGACGGGTCGTGGTGTGCGTTGCGGGATGGTGGTGGATTTTCAGACGACGTGGGTACATGGGGATGAATGGTCCGGATGGCATCGAAAAGTCGGTAGCCGGCAGGTAAATCGTGCCGGTCGTGGATTCCTGCATGGGGGGTGGCAGGCCGAATCGGTAAGCTGCGCGCCATGACGGATGCCGCGCGGTTGCACTGCAGCAATTGCCGTTACGGCAATCAAGTTGCAAGCGGCCCGGCCGATAGGCCTTGCATGTCTGTTTTTCGGACGCAGCGGTCCTGCGACCCCTCGAGTGAGTCCCATTGTACGAATGGAGTGTGGCGAGATGACAGCGCAATGCAGTGGGGTATGTGCGAAGGTCTGGCGTACGTGGCTACTGCTGGTCTTCATGATGCTGGCCGTCCCGGCGCTGGCCGTCGACGGGACGGCCCTGCGTTTCGGCATCCTGCCCTTCAACAGCACGCTGGCGTTGATGAAGACCCACCAGCCCCTGCGCCAGTTCCTGCAGACGCGCCTCGGGCGGCCGGTTGAAATCTTCACCGCACCGGACTATCAGAGCTTCCTGCGCGAACAGCTGGACGGCCACTACGACCTGATGATCACCCCGCCGCATTTCGGTCTGATGGCGCTCGACAAGGGTTATGTGCCGCTGTACCACTACAAGGCCCGTATGGAGCCGATCATGGTGGTGCGCAAGGACGATGCGGCCGCCGACGCGAAGGGTTTGCGTGGACGGCGTATCGCGATCGCCAACCGCATCGCCTTTGCCTCCATCGCCGGCCTCAAGTGGCTGGGCGAGAAGGGCATGCGCCCGGACAAGGACTTCGTGCTGCAGGAGCGTCCCACCCATGGCGCGGCGATCGCCGCGGTGGCGGTCGGCGATGCGGATGGCGCGATCACGACGACGACGCTGCTCGGCCAGGTGCCGGAGGACGTGCGCCAGCGCCTGCGTTACTTCTCGTCGGAGATCCGGCTGCCCCATGTGCTGTTCATGGCCCACAAGCGGCTGGGGCCGGCCGAGCTGCAGCGCCTCAAGGACGCGCTGCGCGCCTTCGAGAGCGCGCCGGAGGGCCAGGCCTTCTTCCGGGAGACTTCCTACATCGGTTTCGAAGACCTGGATGCCGGCGAACTGGCGGTCTATAAGCCCTACCTGGCCACCTTGCGACAGCTCATGGAGCAGAGCCGTCCGCAATGATCCGCGTGCCTTTCTTCCGCTCCCTGCGCAGCAAGCTGTTGCTGGCCAGCCTGCTGATCGAGGCGACGATGCTGGCGCTGTTGGTCGGCAACGGCGTGCGCCTGATCGAGACCCAGCTGGAACACCAGCTCGAAGTGCGCATCCAGGCCATCGAGCTGGCCTACAAAACGGCGGTTGCGGTGCCGCTGGCAGCACGCGACTACGCCACGCTGCGCGACATCCTCGACGGCTGGCAGGTCTCCGCCGACGTCAGCTACCTGGCCGTCACGGACCCCCGCGGTCAGGTGCTGGCCGCTTCAGGCTGGGATGGCACCGGTGGCTTGCCGGAGGCGTCGCATGACTTCAATGGCAGCGGCGTTTATCACGTGGTCTTCGACGTAGAGCTGCAAGGGCAGGTCTATGGAGCAGTGCATTACGGTCTGTCCACGTCCTACATCGAGGCAGCCAAGGCGGCGCTATTCCGTCAGGGCAGTCTGATCGCGCTGGTCGAACTGAGCCTGAGCTTTCTGCTGCTGCTTGCCACCGGTTACTGGCTGACCCGCCATCTGGTCAATCTGGCCGAGGCCAGCGCACGCGTGGCGGATGGGGATTTCAGTGTCAGGCTCGATTACCGCACCCGCGACGAGGTGGGCCTGCTGGCCCACAGCTTCAATGCGATGACCGATGCGGTGCGCCAACGCATCGCCGAGCTGAGCGACAGCGAGCAGCGTTTCCGCGCCATTGCCGACCACACCTATGCATGGGAGAACTGGTTTGGGCCTGATGGCCGGCTGCGCTGGGTGAACCCGGCGGTGGAGCGCCTGACCGGCTACACGCCGCCGGAATGTCTGGCGCTGGAGAATTTCCCGCTGCCGCTGGTGCTGCCGGACGACCGAGAGTTGGTGCACAACCAGCACCAGTGGGCGCTCGCCGGCCAGACCGGGCAGGACCTGGAGTTCCGTGTGCAGCGCAAGGATGGCCAGGTGATCTGGGTGGCCATGTCCTGGCAGCCGATCCATGCCGACGACGGCAGCAGCCTGGGCTACCGCTCCAGCCTGCGCGACATCACGGTGCAGCACTTCGTCACCGAGGAATTGGCCTTCCACGCTTCCCACGATCCTTTGACCGGGCTTTACAACCGGCGCGCCTTCGAGAACCAGCTGACCCGCTCGCTGGAAGAGGCGGCGCACAGCCGCGAAAAGGTGATCCTGGTCTACATCGACCTGGACCAGTTCAAGGCCGTCAACGACGCCTGCGGCCATTCGGCCGGCGACAGCCTGCTGCAGAACCTGGCCCAGGCGATGCAGACCCGCTTCTCCTTCGGCTACCTGGCCCGCCTGGGCGGCGACGAGTTCGGCCTGATCATGCGCGACGTGAGCCTCGACGAAGCGGTGCGTCGCGCCCAGCTGATCATCGATGACATCCGCGCAATACCCTTCACGTGGGAAGGCAAGGTCTTCCGCATCGGCGCCAGTGTCGGCATCGTCGAATCCTCACCCAGCCTCGCCACCATCACCGATCTGCTGATCGCCGCCGATACCGCCTGCTACGCGGCCAAGGAGCGCGGCCGCAACCGGGTGCAGGTCTTCGTGCCGACCGACGACTACTTCCGTGCTCGGCAAGCGGAGTTCATGTCCTTGCCGCAGATCTCGGCGGCGCTGGAGCAGGGCCGCTTTGCGCTGTATCACCAGCGTTACCGTTCCCTGCGGCCGGGGCACCGGGACCACCTGGAGATCCTCGTCCGCATGGTCGGTGAGGATGGCCGGATCATCGCACCGGCTTATTTCATCCCGGCCGCCGAGCGCTACAACCTGATGCCATTCGTGGACCGTTGGGTCATCGAGAACACCTGCCGCGCCATTGCCGGCTGGGTGGCGGCTGGCGCCACTGCGCTGCCGCGGGTGGCGATCAACCTCTCCGGTGCGACGCTGGCTGACGAGGAGCTGCCGGATTTCATCCGTGATACCTTCGCGCGCCATGCGATCGACCCGGCCTGCATCAGCTTCGAAATCACCGAGAGCTGCGCCATCGCACGCGTCGAGCGGGCCTTCGAGTTCATCGACTTCGCCCACAGCTTGGGCTGCGCGCTGGCCCTGGACGACTTCGGCAGTGGCCTGTCGTCCTTCGGCTACCTCAAGCAGTTCAAGGTCGATTACCTGAAGATCGACGGCATGTTCGTCAAGCACGCGGACAGCGACGCCGCCGACCACGCGGTGGTCGAATCGATGGTGCGGGTCGCCCAGGTGCATGGCCTCGCCACCATCGCCGAATTCGTCGGCAGCGAGGCGGTCCTTGATGTAGTGCAGAGCCTGGGCGTGGATTACGCCCAGGGCTTCGCCGTGCATGTGCCGTCGCCGCTGCCGGAAACCGTGCCGGTGTTCGACGCGGTGGCGCTTCAGGCCGAAGGTGTCTCGATCTCGGCCGCGTCGGCATAGACCGCTCGTACCTGCGCTGCCGCCAGCAGGTAGGCCGTCGCCAGCAGGCTGGTGGCCAGCGGCGGCAGCATGCCCAGCATGAAGTCCGGCGCCGGCACGGCCGCCAGCACGGCCACCCGGCCGGCGACGAACAGGTAGAGCGCATTCACCAGCGGCCCCGACACCCACAGCGCGATCAGCGCACGCCACACGATCGAGCGTCGGCGCCCGGTCAGCACGCCGACACCGCCGTATACGCTGAGCACCAGCGCCGCCGCGGTCAGGAAGATCGTGAAGGTGTAGTAGAGATCCCAGTACGGATTGGCCACGATGGCCGGATGCTGGTTGGCGATCACCTGCAGATAGCCGACCGCTGCCATTCGGTAGAGCGGATTGACGGCCAGCAGCACCAGCGCAATCAGCGCCAGCCCGCCGCGCAGGCCGTAGGCGGCGCCGATGCGGCGATAGGCAAAGAACAAGAGCCCGGCAAGACCCAGGGCGAGGGCGATACTGAGGAGCGGATTCACGAGCAACTCCGGCGAGCCAGTCAGAGGGAGCGGCAGGTATAACGCAAAAAGCTTGCATCGGGGCCTGTCGTGTTGGACTGCCGGCGTTCAGCGGGCGCGACGAGGTCGCGCCGGCCATCCGGCTCATCGGCTTGTGCGCGGGCTTGCCCGGCCGCCAGATGGAGGTTCTCCTCAGTCTTGACGCCACGCTCTTCCCCGCCGCCGCATGACTCGCGACCCCTGCCGAGGTAGTCGCGACCATCCCGGAGATACTCGCGACCCTCGCCGGGGTGGTCCGTCCTGTAGCGGAAGCTCTCGCTTGAGTATGGACGATAGGACAGGGCTGTCTCAGGGCTGCTCGGCACCCTCTCCCGGACAGGCGGCCCCTATCCCGGCGACTCTCGCGAGTATCTCCGGGCTCGTCGCGAGGAGCTCCCGGACAGGGTGGGTGTCTCGGCGGGATTGGGACGGTCTGTCCCGGAGGTACTCGCGAGGGACTCGCGGATGGGGCAGGACACTTGCCGGGCTCCTCGCGAGGAACTTCCGGATAGTCGGGACGGGGTTCGCGCTTGCCGGATCGGCTACCGGGGGTGTCCGGTGGGGCGGACTGCCTGTGCGGAGCGCTTCGGCGGGGGGCGGGCGGATGAGCGTGGGTGGCGGCAGGGTGCGCCGGACGGCCGGCTGGCGGAGGGGCGATCAGGCTTCCGGCCCGGCGCCGCTGCGCGGCTTGCGGGAGAGGCGGGTCTGCATGGACGCCTTGAGGGCGTCGGGAGCGTAAGCCGTCGTAGGCGGCGCTCATGCTGTCGCTCCGAGGACCAATTCGGTGTCGTCGTCCCGGTCGATCAGGGTGCGCAGACGTAGCAGGCGGGGCGCAGGGCCCTTCCTTGGTAGCCCATCAGGTCTCAATCCACGTCCGTTATTGCTAACGGACGAATCCTTGAGCGGATCGATCCACGGCATGGCCTGGGCGATGTTTCAATCCACGTCCGTTATTGCTAACGGACGAATCCCCTGGCGCCTCCATCATTGCCAGCTGCACGTCTTCGTTTCAATCCACGTCCGTTATTGCTAACGGACGAATCGCGCGAGATCTTCGGCCTCGCCCAGGTCGAACTCGTTTCAATCCACGTCCGTTATTGCTAACGGACGAATCTCCGAGGCGCTCAACCAGGTGAGCGTGCTGCTCGCCGTTTCAATCCACGTCCGTTATTGCTAACGGACGAATCGGGTAGCCGGACCCGAGAGCATTTAGGCAAAAATGTTTCAATCCACGTCCGTTATTGCTAACGGACGAATCAATGGCGGCAGCGCTGTAGCGGGCGTTGAGTTGCTGTTTCAATCCACGTCCGTTATTGCTAACGGACGAATCACCGCCCATCATGACAGCCGCACCAGCTACCGACATGTTTCAATCCACGTCCGTTATTGCTAACGGACGAATCGTTCGGTGACGCCGACCATGTTGATCTGCTGCAGGTTTCAATCCACGTCCGTTATTGCTAACGGACGAATCGCGCCGCTGCTGTAGCCGGCAGCCTTGCGCCGCTCGGTTTCAATCCACGTCCGTTATTGCTAACGGACGAATCAAGTGCTGCCTGTCGTGACCTGGCTCGTCGTCGCAGTTTCAATCCACGTCCGTTATTGCTAACGGACGAATCGCCCTCGGCGATGAGCTGCAGGCGATCGGATCCGTTTTAATCCACGTCCGTTATTGCTAACGGACGAATCTTTCTTGAGTCCAAGCCCTGCAGACGACTCATAGTTTCAATCCACGTCCGTTATTGCTAACGGACGAATCCTCTTTAATCTTTTCAAAAGTCTTTACAGTATCTTCAATAGTTTCAATCCACGTCCGTTATTGCTAACGGACGAATCACCGGCAGCGGTGCCATGTACCTGGCCATTGCCGGTTTCAATCCACGTCCGTTATTGCTAACGGACGAATCCGGGCGTGAAGTCCTGGACGTTGCCGACCTTGGAGTTTCAATCCACGTCCGTTATTGCTAACGGACGAATCGGTGATGCGGACGCTGGGTATGGCTGGGTGACGGCGAAGTTTCAATCCACGTCCGTTATTGCTAACGGACGAATCGTTTGCGGCCGTGATCCGCCGTCACTCGTCCCATGTTTCAATCCACGTCCGTTATTGCTAACGGACGAATCCTTCGACTGCCGCTTGCGACGCCAGCTTCGGAAGATGTTTCAATCCACGTCCGTTATTGCTAACGGACGAATCATGGTCACGCCGACGCTGTATCCACGCTTGCGCTTCGGTTTCAATCCACGTCCGTTATTGCTAACGGACGAATCACTCCGGGCGCGGGTGCTGCGCCTGGAGCTTGCAGGGTTTCAATCCACGTCCGTTATTGCTAACGGACGAATCCTCGCTATCCACGTCGGGACGATGTGCATCGATGACGTTTCAATCCATGTCCGTTATTGCTAACGGACGAATCGGCATTGATAACTGCTGATCCTGACTGATAAGAGGTTTCAATCCACGTCCGTTATTGCTAACGGACGAATCACTATCCCAAGTGGAACAGATCCTGTTTATACATCTAGTTTCAATCCACGTCCGTTATTGCTAACGGACGAATCCGCCGCGTTCTCAAGTGCGGGCAGAAGATCCTCGAGTTTCAATCCACGTCCGTTATTGCTAACGGACGAATCGCTACCTGACACGGGCTGCCAAAGGCATTGATGTGTTTCAATCCACGTCCGTTATTGCTAACGGACGAATCAAGGCTTCTGCCGGTGGCGGGCGTCGTTGCATGAGTTTCAATCCACGTCCGTTATTGCTAACGGACGAATCACTGCTGGCTGTGCTCAAAATGGCAGCGCATCGCAAGTTTCAATCCACGTCCGTTATTGCTAACGGACGAATCGAATGGGCCGTAGTTTGTGCCACCGCCCTCTGCGTGTTTCAATCCACGTCCGTTATTGCTAACGGACGAATCCCTGGCGCAGATCGTCGAGGCGAGCATTCAGCGTCAGTTTCAATCCACGTCCGTTATTGCTAACGGACGAATCGGACGACGCGACCGTCATCCGCCTGCAGATCATCGAGTTTCAATCCACGTCCGTTATTGCTAACGGACGAATCCGCAACGCATGGTGGGGGGCAGGGCAATCGCACCTTAACGTCATACCCCCAGCAGCTGGGCGCGAAACGCATCGACAGTGGCTGCGAGCATGCGCTTGGACTTGATGCTGGCCTTGCGCGTCGTATCGAGTCGCAGCAGGTTCATGACGATGTGGCGGACGATGGCCAGGTTGTTGGCGGCGTAGCCGCTGCGTACGCGTGACTGATCCTCGTTGAACTGCACATCCAAACACCAGTGAAGCCGATTCTCCACCTCCCAGTGACTGCGCACGGCCCGTGCAATGCGCTCGGCATCGGCGGGCAGACTGCTGATGTAGAAGAGGCGCTCGGTGCTGGTGTGGCCACCGACCGTGCGCTCGCGTTCGAGCACCGCAAAGCTGGCCAGATCCTGCCAGGCGTCGCTCTGGTAGAGCCGGCCGACGCCCTCATAAGCCCGGCATCGGCGTACTTCGATGCGCCCGTGATCCTGGGTCGTGGTTTCGTGTGTGGAATGGGGCCTTAGGGGGGCTCGGGGATCGAGGCCGGCGAACAGGATCGAATCGTACAGATTCGGATGGTTCTCCTTCACGCACAGCACGTAGTGGGCGCCCCGTTCGCGAATCGTGCGCGCGATCTTTGTCTGCGTTCCCATCGCATCGATCGTCACCACGCAGCCCTCGAGTGCCAGCCTGGCGAGCAGTTCCGGAATGGCGGTGATCTCGTTGGACTTCTCGTCGGTGGCCATCTGGCCCAATACAACGCCCATGCCGGCGGCGAACGCGCTGACCAGATGCAGCGGAGCGGCCTCGGCTTTCGTCTTGCTGCCCGTGCGCCGGCTGGTCTTGCCGTCGATGGCGACAACCGTCTCTTCGGCCAATGCGGGCACCACCATGCCGACCCAGCGTCGGAAGGCGGATTCGAACTCGTCGGGGGCAATCATGCCGAACACGCGCCCCATCGTGTCGTGAGACGGGATGCCGTGCTCAAGCGCGATGAACCCGCGCAACCAGTCGAGCTTGGCTTCGGCCCACAACTCGATGTCGACGAAGTCGTCCACGCCCGAGAGCACCGCACAGACCGCCACCGTCAGCAATTCGGCCAGGTCATGGCGGGTATGGCGCGCACTGCGCGGGTCGGAGATCGAGACGAATACCTGCGTCAGCGGCATGACGTTTCCCATTTTCATCGGATGCCCAAAAAGGCAGGAAACTACACAATTTGGGCCGCGGTGAACAGTCACGTCACGAATTTGTTGCGTTTTAAGAGGGGCGTTTCACTATGCAAAGTAGGTGCGATTGCCCTGTGGTGGGGGGGCCACCGCTGTTGGTGTTTCAATCCACGTCCGTTATTGCTAACGGACGAATCGGCCGGCGTCGGACTGGATGGTTTCGGTCAGCACCTGTTTCAATCCACGTCCGTTATTGCTAACGGACGAATCGCCGGCCAGCCGAGCTTCAGCCACATCCCATGGCGGTTTCAATCCACGTCCGTTATTGCTAACGGACGAATCCGACCGGTGTCGATCACCTGATCGACCGCAGCCAGTTTCAATCCACGTCCGTTATTGCTAACGGACGAATCTTTCTCGAATGTTTACGAACTCACCCTCCAGACCCGGTTTCAATCCACGTCCGTTATTGCTAACGGACGAATCCATTGGCTGCCGCCTGGAGGCGGTCATTGACCATCGAGTTTCAATCCACGTCCGTTATTGCTAACGGACGAATCACACGCGCCACGCCATCTCCTCGGCCCAAGCCCGAGTTTCAATCCACGTCCGTTATTGCTAACGGACGAATCGTTGATCAAGGCCTTCGCGGCCTCGATCTCCTCGGTGTTTCAATCCACGTCCGTTATTGCTAACGGACGAATCCATAGGTCGTGGTGCCGGCTGTGTTCTTCACGCTGTTTCAATCCACGTCCGTTATTGCTAACGGACGAATCCATTGCCGGGGGAGCTGGCCGTGCCCTCAACCCGTTTCAATCCACGTCCGTTATTGCTAACGGACGAATCGCAGCCCCATGATCGCCGCGTCACGCACCCCAAGGTTTCAATCCACGTCCGTTATTGCTAACGGACGAATCCACCCAGCCGATGCGCTGACGAAGGCGCGCAAGCTGTTTCAATCCACGTCCGTTATTGCTAACGGACGAATCGGATTGCGACAGCGTATTTGTTCGACACATTGTCGTTTCAATCCACGTCCGTTATTGCTAACGGACGAATCGATGGCGGCCGCTTGCTCAAGCGCGGCGTTCAGGGTTTCAATCCACGTCCGTTATTGCTAACGGACGAATCGACAGTGCTCCAGATGGACAACCGGCCATATCAGGTTTCAATCCACGTCCGTTATTGCTAACGGACGAATCATCGAAAGTCCCGTTTCCGCCCATCGACTGATTACCGTTTCAATCCACGTCCGTTATTGCTAACGGACGAATCGCTTCCAGCGATGCTGTCCACGGCCGGGCCGTTTGTTTCAATCCACGTCCGTTATTGCTAACGGACGAATCCGGCGTTTCTGGTAAGCACGCGACCGCTTGAAACTGTTTCAATCCACGTCCGTTATTGCTAACGGACGAATCGATCGTTTCAATCTCGTCGGGCGTATAGACGCCCAGTTTCAATCCACGTCCGTTATTGCTAACGGACGAATCCATGAGCTGCTCGCCCTCGCCCTGGTACTCGTAATGGTTTCAATCCACGTCCGTTATTGCTAACGGACGAATCCTCTGTGGCGCGACAGTCATTGGGACGCCATCGAGCAGTTTCAATCCACGTCCGTTATTGCTAACGGACGAATCACCCCGCGGGCCTCCAGGTTGAGCAGGCTCGTGAGTTTCAATCCACGTCCGTTATTGCTAACGGACGAATCCTCGGTGAGTTGGGCAACATCGATGTCTGTGAGCTGTTTCAATCCACGTCCGTTATTGCTAACGGACGAATCGGCGATGTCGAGCAGGCGGCGCCGAAGAGCGCAGGTTTCAATCCACGTCCGTTATTGCTAACGGACGAATCCGTCGCCGCCGAAGAAGGGGCGCAGGCCAAGGGAGTTTCAATCCACGTCCGTTATTGCTAACGGACGAATCCCCGCATGGCTCCCGTTGAGGTAGTACTTGCGCCGGTTTCAATCCACGTCCGTTATTGCTAACGGACGAATCCTGGTGAGGCACCGCCCTAGGAGGGTTTGTTATGACGTTTCAATCCACGTCCGTTATTGCTAACGGACGAATCAAAGCCAAGCGTTTTGGCTACCGTGTAAAGACCAAAGTTTCAATCCACGTCCGTTATTGCTAACGGACGAATCGCTGGTGACGACATTGATGTGTCGTCCTTGACGCCGTTTCAATCCACGTCCGTTATTGCTAACGGACGAATCATCAGGAAGTGCACCATTTCGACAACAATCATCAGTTTCAATCCACGTCCGTTATTGCTAACGGACGAATCCCGCGCCCTCCGAATCAATCGGCTTTGCACGCTTGTTTCAATCCACGTCCGTTATTGCTAACGGACGAATCCATCAGGCTGGATCGTTCCGGCCTTCACCATCGCCGTTTCAATCCACGTCCGTTATTGCTAACGGACGAATCAATCGTCCATGAGTCCGACAACGGGCTGACGTTCGTTTCAATCCACGTCCGTTATTGCTAACGGACGAATCACAGGTCGCAGAGCAGGCCCGCGCGGCGCAGGCCGTTTCAATCCACGTCCGTTATTGCTAACGGACGAATCGGAGGCGCTCTACAAGTTCGCCACCGTGATGTCAGTTTCAATCCACGTCCGTTATTGCTAACGGACGAATCGGTCGAATGGTACGGGCACCGTCTGACTAGCGAGGTTTCAATCCACGTCCGTTATTGCTAACGGACGAATCCGCGGTAGTTGACCTGCTCGATGGTGGCGACGGCGTTTCAATCCACGTCCGTTATTGCTAACGGACGAATCCGCGCTGATTCTGCCCTACGCGAAAACGGCCATTGCGTTTCAATCCACGTCCGTTATTGCTAACGGACGAATCGCCTCGCCCAGCGTCTTGAAGCGATTGCCAACCTTGTTTCAATCCACGTCCGTTATTGCTAACGGACGAATCTAGAATTTCCCGTGTGGGCATAGTCGCGCCCAAAGTTTCAATCCACGTCCGTTATTGCTAACGGACGAATCCCAGGGAAGGAGTTATCTCCGGCGTGCCGGATAAACGTTTCAATCCACGTCCGTTATTGCTAACGGACGAATCATTCCTTGAATGGGTCGGAAGAGATGTGACCGACGTTTCAATCCACGTCCGTTATTGCTAACGGACGAATCGACCATCATCGACAACCCCAAGCGGGACCAGATCGTTTCAATCCACGTCCGTTATTGCTAACGGACGAATCGGTGTGACGCTGGAGATGTTGGCGCTGGCGTCGGCTTTGTTTCAATCCACGTCCGTTATTGCTAACGGACGAATCATGGAGAGCGCCGTCGCCTCGTTCCCGTAGACCTTGTTTCAATCCACGTCCGTTATTGCTAACGGACGAATCGCGCAGCCGGTCGATTTCGCAGCGCAGCGTGATGCCGGTTTCAATCCACGTCCGTTATTGCTAACGGACGAATCTTCAGCCAGCGCATTGCTGCCCTGGCGACGCAGGGTTTCAATCCACGTCCGTTATTGCTAACGGACGAATCCCACCAGCTGCAGCGCAGGTAGGGCTCTTCGGACGTTTCAATCCACGTCCGTTATTGCTAACGGACGAATCCGGCTCCATCTGGGCCCTCCGCAAGGCCGATGAAGGTTTCAATCCACGTCCGTTATTGCTAACGGACGAATCCATCAAGTGCCCACGTTGCGGGCACATCAATGATCTGTTTCAATCCACGTCCGTTATTGCTAACGGACGAATCGTGTGGGCGGTGCCGAGGGTGAGCGCACCCGCGTTGTTTCAATCCACGTCCGTTATTGCTAACGGACGAATCGCCAGCGTCCGCGCTGATCACCAGACCAAGGATATGTTTCAATCCACGTCCGTTATTGCTAACGGACGAATCCCGAGCACTGGCGCCACATCGGCGACGCCGAGCCGGTTTCAATCCACGTCCGTTATTGCTAACGGACGAATCCTGCGTTGCAGTAACGACGATGTAACGTTACACGATGTTTCAATCCACGTCCGTTATTGCTAACGGACGAATCTTGGGGGTGTGCTGTGAGCGCCACATCCCGAATCGTTTCAATCCACGTCCGTTATTGCTAACGGACGAATCAGCAGTCGGAGTGGTGGAAGACCGGTGGCGGAGTCGTTTCAATCCACGTCCGTTATTGCTAACGGACGAATCTCGACGCCTATGCCACGCAGCCGACCCTGGTGGTGGTTTCAATCCACGTCCGTTATTGCTAACGGACGAATCGGCCGGTGTAGCCGGCAACATCAGGTTGTTTCCAGTTTCAATCCACGTCCGTTATTGCTAACGGACGAATCCCCCATCGCCGAAATCCGCCACCACTTCAAGCCGCAGGTTTCAATCCACGTCCGTTATTGCTAACGGACGAATCGCGAAGACGCTCGAGGAGCTGCAGAAGATCGCAGCGGTTTCAATCCACGTCCGTTATTGCTAACGGACGAATCGGCTGGGTCTTCCTGGCGCCGATCTGTGGCTCGTTGTTTCAATCCACGTCCGTTATTGCTAACGGACGAATCCACGTTGCCCAGCGAGACCGTCTTGTTCGTCTCGGTGTTTCAATCCACGTCCGTTATTGCTAACGGACGAATCGGCATCACGCCCGGATTCGGTGCCATGAACCCGTGTTTCAATCCACGTCCGTTATTGCTAACGGACGAATCCCCGGTCCGAACTCTTTATCGCGGTCACATGGAGGTTTCAATCCACGTCCGTTATTGCTAACGGACGAATCGCTTGTGTTACCCATCAAAACACCTTATGAAATAAGGTTTCAATCCACGTCCGTTATTGCTAACGGACGAATCTCGACGATCAACTCGGTACCGCGCTCGCTGACATGTTTCAATCCACGTCCGTTATTGCTAACGGACGAATCCGGCAGGCCATTCGGGAAGCTGGCGTCAGTGATCGGGTTTCAATCCACGTCCGTTATTGCTAACGGACGAATCGCGCGACGCATTGGGATGATGGCCATGATCGGTGGGTTTCAATCCACGTCCGTTATTGCTAACGGACGAATCGTCGATACCTATGAGGACGATGTGCCGGCCGAGCTGTTTCAATCCACGTCCGTTATTGCTAACGGACGAATCGTTGGCTTTTCCAGCCCCGACAACGACAGGAACGAGTTTCAATCCACGTCCGTTATTGCTAACGGACGAATCCGTCCCGCATCAGGAGCCGCCCGTGCTCTACCGACGTTTCAATCCACGTCCGTTATTGCTAACGGACGAATCTCTCGTGAATTGATTGTAAGTGGCGCCTATAGGCTCGTTTCAATCCACGTCCGTTATTGCTAACGGACGAATCAGGGCTGCGGTTTCCATGGTGGTCAGTCCGGCGTGTTTCAATCCACGTCCGTTATTGCTAACGGACGAATCCATTGGCCAATGAGAACGCGAAGTGGGATTGAATGTTTCAATCCACGTCCGTTATTGCTAACGGACGAATCCGAACCCGACACCCCGGAAAGAGCGTGTAAAGGGTCGTTTCAATCCACGTCCGTTATTGCTAACGGACGAATCGACAGGCTAAGTTTTACTAGACACGCACACCCTTGTTTCAATCCACGTCCGTTATTGCTAACGGACGAATCGGCCGGCGGCCGCGTCGGGATCAATGGCCTCGGGTGGTTTCAATCCACGTCCGTTATTGCTAACGGACGAATCACCGTTTCCCAGCATATCGACGGACACACCGATGTCGTTTCAATCCACGTCCGTTATTGCTAACGGACGAATCCCTCGGCGGCCTGCGCTTCCTTAGCATCGAAGTCGTTTCAATCCACGTCCGTTATTGCTAACGGACGAATCCGCTGACCGGCGCCAAGTTCGACATCGTCGACAAGTTTCAATCCACGTCCGTTATTGCTAACGGACGAATCAGGGCGCCGCCCGGCACAGGCCGCGCGTCGTCCAGTTTCAATCCACGTCCGTTATTGCTAACGGACGAATCCCGCGCCGGAAGTACGGGAAGTACGGCACGATGGTGGTTTCAATCCACGTCCGTTATTGCTAACGGACGAATCGGCCTCGACGTTGTTGGTCGAGCCCTTGTGGTAGTTGTTTCAATCCACGTCCGTTATTGCTAACGGACGAATCAAAGCCCATTCAGCAGCTCGAAACCTTGAGCCAGGTTTCAATCCACGTCCGTTATTGCTAACGGACGAATCTCGGAAGCCAGGTAGAGTGCCACGCCAATAGCAAGTTTCAATCCACGTCCGTTATTGCTAACGGACGAATCAGCTAGCATTGGGATCGTTGCGCTCGATAGACCCGGTTTCAATCCACGTCCGTTATTGCTAACGGACGAATCTCGGCTGCCTGCAACTGCGCGGGGCGCAAGACGGTTTCAATCCACGTCCGTTATTGCTAACGGACGAATCGTTGTTGATCGCATGCCAAAGGATGCCTTCCGCAAGTTTCAATCCACGTCCGTTATTGCTAACGGACGAATCGGTGTTCGATGTGTCTTATGAGTCGGCTTTGCGGGTTTCAATCCACGTCCGTTATTGCTAACGGACGAATCGGCATGGATGCCGCGCCTGCCTAAGCCTTGGGATGTTTCAATCCACGTCCGTTATTGCTAACGGACGAATCCTGCTGTCCCGGTGGGTAGAGCGGTTCCGCGAAGAGTTTCAATCCACGTCCGTTATTGCTAACGGACGAATCGCGACATGAACGCGTTGGGCACTGACGACTGGATGTTTCAATCCACGTCCGTTATTGCTAACGGACGAATCAGAAGGCAAACCGGATGTGGGAGAAGCGCAGAGCTGTTTCAATCCACGTCCGTTATTGCTAACGGACGAATCCCCCGGCTGTGTAGGTCGTCGGCTGGTCCGGCGTGTTTCAATCCACGTCCGTTATTGCTAACGGACGAATCCCTTCGCGCGCAAAGGTCTGAGCCATCACGGGAAAAAGGTCGCTTTGCGCGAACCTGCGCGTAGGGTGCGATGGCTGGCGTTTCATGGAGGGAATGCTTAAAGGCTTATCTTTCCAATACAAACACTTGGTACGTGCGCGAACCCGGCGGGGAAACGATGGGCGCTTGGGGTTCGCGTTTGGGATGTTACAGCACCAGAGGCCCGTTGAAGTCGGTGGAGCGGAAGGTACCGTGTTCGCGGACTTCGGCGCCGCGGCTTTCAGGGAGGCGGTAGAGGCGGAGATTGTCTTCGGTCAATTCGATTTCGGCAAGGAGTTCCCGTTCGAGGGATTCGAATTGCATCAGGTTGACCTGGCATTCGAAGACGGATTTCTGGACGCGCTGGCCGATGCCTTCGCAGACCTTGGCAACCCGGCGCAGGCGTCGGCGGCCGGCCTTGGTTTCGGTATTCACGTCGTAGCAGACGATGACGAGCATGGCGGTACTTTCAGCGGATCACGAAGGGCAGGTATTCGGGCATTTCGCCGCGCAGGCTGCGTGCCAGCAGGCGGGCTTGGACCAAGGGGACGACGCCGAGTGGAATGGCTTGTTCGAGGAGTGGGTGGGTCAGTTCTTCCTGTTTCCGTTCCTGCCAGGCGACAACCACGGCTTTGCGGGCGTCGCCTTCAAGCAGTACGGCGCCGCCTTCCCGCTCGACGAAGTCGTCGGCGCCGATCTGACCGCGATTGATGAGCGTCAGCGCGACACGGTCGGCGACGGCGCGGAATTCCTCCATCAGATCGAGGGCCAGGGCCGCACGCCCTGGACGCAAGGCATGCAGGAAGCCCACCTGCGGGTCGAGGCCGGCGGCTTCGACGGCCGAGCGGCAGTCGTTCATCAGCATGGAATACAGGAAGGACAGCAGCGCGTTCATGCGATCGCGGGGCGGGCGCCGGCTGCGGCCATCCATTTGGAAGGCGGCGCGGGCTTCGGGGCGGACGACCAGGTTGAGTCCGGCGAAATACTGGCGGGCGGCTTCGCCCTCGATGCCGCGCAGGGTGTCCAGGTCGGTAGCGGCGGGAAGGGCACGCAGGGCGGCGGCGAGGTCATCCGCGGCGCGGGTCAGGTTGGCCCCATCGGCAGGCTCCTTGGCTTCCCGGGCGCCGCGCTGCAGCACCTGGCGGGCATTCTTGATCTTGCCGGCCACGCAGCAGCGGGCGATGCAGAGGGCGAAACCTGCGTCGCGGCTGCGTTCATGCTGGGCCTGGCGCAGCAGCACGTTGCCGGACACGGGGCCTTCCAGCCGGGCCTTGAACCGGCCATTGCCGTCGAGCAGGACCAGTCCAATACCGCTGTCGGCCAGCCGGTGCATCAGCGGTGTGGACAACTTGACGTTGCCGAAGCACACCACGCTGCCCACATGGTGCAGCGGTACGCGCAGGCGGGTTTCGTGCTCCACCTCGATGCGCAGAGTGTCGTTCTCCAGATGCAGATAGCTCTCCGGCAGGGTCACGTAGAGGGTATTGAGCAGTTGCATGGGTCAGGTATCCGGGTCGAAGAGGGCTTGGTGAAGGGCATCCCGTTCGGCGGTGTGGGACAGTGCTGCTGGTTGGCACAGGTCGCGCAGGGAGCAGGCATGGCAGCGTTCGTCGTTAACCGGGGGCGGAGTCTGGCCGCCGGCCAGCATGGTGCGGATCTCGATCACGGCGGTCTCGACGGCGGTGCGTAGCGCCAGCGTGATCGGTACGACCCGGCGGCGCTTGGAGGTCGCGTAGAACAGTGCCCCTTCGGGTACCGCTCTGCCGCTCATTTCTTCCAGGCACAGGGCCTGCCCGGCCAGTTGCAGGTCGTCGCAGGCGGCAATGGCCGCCTTCTTGTTGCGCGAGCCGTGCTTGTATTCCACCGGGTAGGGTGTGCCGTCGGGCTGGAGCTCCACCACGTCGGCCTTGCCGATCAGACCGAGGCGGTCGCTGAACACCGGTAGCGCGCGCTCGGCCCGCAAGCCGGCACGCACCTCCACGCCGGGCTGGTCGGCACGGGCATGGACGGCCTGTCCGCGTAGCGTGAACACGTTGTCCTCGAAGGCTTGTTCGAGGTGGATGAGCGCGCACTGGCGCGGGCAATAGGCCCAGTGCTGGAGGGCGGAGAGGGGAATGGGGTCGAGTGGTTCCGGCATGGGGTGGCTGCTAAGATTGAAGTCGTTATCGACGTCGAGGATTTGTCATGAGCATGCCCCTGCAGGCCCTGGTTGCCGAAGCCCTGCAACTCCCGCTGGACGATCTGGATGCGCTCATCGTGAGCCTGCTCGCGCATCGTGATGCCGATCCGGGGGTTACGCCTGAAGAGATCGAAACGGCCTGGGCCGAGGAGGCCGAACGCCGTGTCGACGCAATGGAGCGAGGAGAAGTCGCCTGGGTCGACGGTGACGAGGCGCTTGCACGCCTGCGTGCTGCGGCTATCGGCTCGCGCTGATGCATGCGTTTCTCCTTTCATCCGCTGGCGCTTGAGGAGGCGGTTCGCGCTGCGGGAGAAGTCATCATCAGCGCCACCGCCCGGGCTATTGGGGAGGGCGGCGCTGAGCAACGTGGTCTCAAAAGCCTTCGATGATTTCCGGAGTCAGTCCGGGAAGAGCCTGCAATAAGGTGTCTCGATCAAAACTGCCATCGTTCTTGAGTAAGTTCCTCAGAGAGTCATGGACCCTAGCGGAGGAGTATTGCCCTGCCTTGCAGTTGTGCTTCCACCAGACAACATTCAACACTCGCATGCTGCCGTCCGGACGCCCTGAGGAAGCATCGTTCTCGAAAATCTTGGGAAGAATGCTCTTAAGTATCTCTGCATCGGCATCGCCAAAGCCGGTTCGTTCTGCGAGTTGCGGATTGATGCTGCCATAACATTCATAAACGGCTAACTCGACGCGATGCTTCATGCCCATCGTGTCCGAGCCACGCTTGCTGCCATCACCTTCACCACTCACGCTCTTGGTAATCTGGGTGCTGGCGATGTTGACGATTTCCTTGCTGAAAGCGGATTGCACTGTCACCGGACCACGAACAGGAATGGAGACTCCGCTGGCGTCACCTTCTTTACCGAAGGCAAAAACCTGACCGAATGCCCGCACGTCAAACCACTTGGCGCAGGCCTTTCTTGCGGTTTCGTCTTTTTTTGATTTCTTCGGGTTCCAGGCGTCCTTTCCCAAGCCATTGGTTTCCGACTCGGCACGATTACGCAGGCTGCTTTCCCCGTCCACTTTTCTATCATCTGACTGCACAAAAATGGAATGACCAGATTCCTGCAGCCGGTCACGCAATTTTCGCTTGAGGCATACATCGGTAATTTCCCCGAAACCTCCGTAGTCAGTACGCGGTCGATTTCCGTTGAGTGGGTCGCCATTCGGATTCGCATGATGTACGCGGATAATAAGGGCGAAATCGATTTTGTTTTGTAGGGGGCTCATATGAGTTTCCTTTTAGAAAGACTGTTAGCTATTTTGAACGCTGGTATCAGCAGAGCTTTCGCTCTCGTCGGACTTCTTGTCCGAGTCAGCCGATGGCCAGAAATCCTTGCGTTGTGAGTGGTAGCCGAGCAGAAATTCGCCACTTAGCGGCGCATCACTGGTTCTGCCCTCGATTGAGTCCAGTAAGCTCATGACGTTATCGAGTAACTTGCGGCGTTTTACCAAGGTGGCAACCGATCTATCGCTTCCCGCCTGCATCCTGGCCTCGTAGGGTTTGAGCGCCAGTTCGATGGTCCGCCAGGTTGAGAAGGGGCGGTCTGCAAAGCGCTGCATGAGTCGTCCCGCTGTGGTCTCCCGCTTTTTGCTTTCGTCTGTCAATGACAGCGCATAGCCTTCAATGCTGTCCGCAATCGCCAGTAAGCGCCCATACAGGTAATCGCGGCTCGCTCGTTCCAAATCCAAACTCATTTGGTAGTTCCTTTGTGTGTGATATCCCCTAAACAACGCGCATGCGATTCCCAGCGTTTTTTCCCACTCCCAATGATCCAGCCCGACCCGATTGCTTGCTCGTCGTACCAGGCTTTGAACAAGATCAAGTGGCACATTCCAGCCATCGATGATGCAGGGTAGAAGGCGTTCAACCGTTGAGCCTCTGAGCTTTTCGTCCAAGCGGCGGCCATAGACTGCCTCGGCAATATCGGGAGGTGCCGGTGCCCCAATAAAGTGCGAATCCTTGCCATAGTTTTGGTGCCAGGCATAACGGGTATGCCAGGCCTCTATGCGAGAAAGAAAGTCGGAGCCCTTCAGTTCCCGGTAGAAACTGATCGCCATGCGTCCAGGTGTAGCCGAGTCCAGTCCGATAACCATGACATCTTCGTTGGGGCTGAGCTTGGAGCCATAGCCGGCGATGGCCTTCTTGAGACGGAGCGCAAAATTTTGATCTGTGCTGACGGTACTGGTGGTGGTCACGATGTCAGACGTATCAAGCTCCAATAGTTCAAAAGAGTTCTTGATCGGATCGGGAAGTTGGGCTCCGGAGACAGCCCAACTCACAATGGCCTGGTCACCCTTTCGGTACCCTTGATGTGCAAGTAGCCAACGCAAGGTGTTGTGCGCTTTCTGGGTGACATCGAACCCAACCGATACGACCTCCTCTGCTTCTAGAAATCTCCCACGGAAGGTGTAGCCGGAATTGTCGTTGGCAGAAATCAGCTTAGCTTTGTCTCCTGAGTGACGCAGCTTTGCGGGGTGCTGGAGTGCGAGTGAACTTTTTTGTCCGGTCACGGCACATATCCCAAATAATGATTGGGTGTGTTGGTAATATGCAATCCACGAGGCAATCAAAGCCGTGTCTTGCCACGGTGCAGATAAAGGGTCTTCAGGCGAACTTTCCACTCTCCAGCGGATAAAGGCATCTTCCGGGGATTGAGTGTTTTGGATGACTTTGAAAATGGCAGGTGCCGGATGTTGCTCATCACTCCACTTTTTGAGGAGTTTGCTGTCCGCCCCAGTTGGTAAAATATCAGCTCGAACCAAATCCTGGACGATATTCCCCTTTTCTACGTAGGCCAAAATAGCGTTTAGCTTGGGATGTGGCCATTCTGACTTTGCCCAGTTGCGTAAAGTAGTCAGATAGGCCTGATGAGGAACTTCCGGTTCTTTGGCAAAACCTGACGTCACGGCTCCGCCATAGAATAAAAAATCTCCGGCGATGTATTGCAGTTTGTCGGCAAAAGGATGGTTGGTTGGTTTTTGACCTGTACGTCCGGCAGAAGCTTCGGTGCAGGGAATCAGTGTTGTGGCTTGAGATTTTTCGAGCACAACTGCTCGTTTGAAGTAACCGCGTGCGTCAAGCACGATTTCAATCTGAGCTTGTTGCGTGGTATGGCAAATGGGCATCAATGGAGTGAATCCTTCCGGCTCATGTCCAACGCAATATTCGTAAGTCTTATAAAGCTTATCGATCCAACTCATGGCCGTCCCTCGAGTGGCAGCGCCAAATTAGCCTCCTCATCACCAATAGGGTGATGGTTCCGACTAAGTTCAAAGACCTTTGGAGTCATTTCACGGACAAAGCGACGTACCTTGCAATCCTCCGGTCGATCAAAACGGATCACACCATTCACCATCCTCGGCTGCCAACTACGCGTGAAAAGCTTGTGCTTTCCGTCCATATCTGGGCCGGTTTCGTCGGGGTAATCGAAACTGTGGAACATCAGACCGAACCCGAGCTCGCCATCGGCATCGAGATCCCCGGGGCCTGAGCCGAACTCGCATGGCTCGACATAGCCTTGGCAATCGCGGGTTCCTAAAAAAATGTCTTGTCTGCCTCCTCGCTCCAACATACGTTTCGTGATGTCGTAGTGCTTGCCTTCTATGCGGTCATCCGCCAATTCTGGACGATGCATGTTCCACTCGAAATGGGCTCGTACTTGATACTCTACGTCGGAGAGGAAGGTATAAATCGCTAGCGTATTAAAAGGTTCCTCTTTCTTTGAAGAGTCTCGCTCCCGAGGGTATATTCCACTTAAATTTAGTGGTTTGGTGCCCTTGGTTTGGGTGCGAATACGCTTCATCACCCGTACTTCGTCAATGACCCATATAAGCGTCGGTTTCCAATAGATCGACTTGGCAACTCCTTTAAGGGCTTCATAGGTCGGGATGTGGTATGAGCACTTTTCGCCGCCGACGCGGGTCAGTGGATCGGTAAACAGGGCGTATCGGCCCCATAGACGAAATTCGATACTGTTGCGCCGGGTGTTAGACATTGAGTGTCTCCATCAAAGAAACCGGTTCGGTCGAAAGACCAAACTGCTTGCTGTAGTAGCGGGAGTCGAGGCTGTAGATACGCAGGCCATCCTTAACTTCATGTAAGGCCCCGGCGTCAGATAGCCTCTTAAATATATGAGGGAAAACGTTGACGGTGAATTGCTGAGCCTTGCGCAACAAGTCGAATTCAAGAGAAAGATCGTATGCCGCATATAGTTCGCTGATCAGATTGGCCCCGGCTTTATCGAACGGCACGATGATCCCCTGGGTGGGCGAATCTATAGCTTTGAAGGCGTTGGCGGCCGACATGAATGACTGGTTCAGTAGACCATGCGAAGGAGGTTGATTCCCTTTGCGAACCGATTCCTCGAGGGATAGCCTGTTTTCCGATAGAAGGCTCAGCAGAGAGTCATGACGACCGATATCCTTCGTTTCTTTTTCGGAAACTGGATAAGCCATGTCGGACTGCCGCTCAAAGAAATAGTGGGTGTAGTAATCAGTCATGGCTTGTGGGCCGAGCAAGTCATGGTCATAACGAGCCGGATTGTCACGGAAGGAGTCGAGAATCGTGGCGACCTTTTCACGCCCGATGGCGATGTCCAGTAGGGTTTCACGTGTTACTCGTTCCTCTGACAGATTGACTAAATGGACACGCCCGGGTTCAGGTCGGCCATTGCGATTGCAGCGTCCAGCCGCCTGCGCGATGGAATCCAGCCCCGCCATGGAGCGAATTACAACGCCGAAGTCCACGTCAACTCCGGCTTCAATCAATTGTGTGGATACGCAAAGTGTCGGCAATCCAGCTTCGAGCCGTGATTTCACGGTTGCCAATTCGGCTTTGCGATGTGCTGGGCACATGTCGGTGCTGAGGTGGAATAAGGCGTCGCTGGAGTAGTCTGATGTCTTGGAGGCCAAGAAAATCTGCTTTGCCGCATCTTTCGTGTTAACGATGACTAGACAACTTCCTGCCTGCTGAATTTCATTCCGGGCCAGATTGGCTACTTCTTCAAAGCTCCAGCTGTTTGTACGGCGTTGATCGTGAATGGTTACGCGTTTGAGGTCGGTAAAGAGTTGTCGCACATTGCTAGCTATTTCATGCCCGCTTGAGAGACGAATGGCCCCTTCGTTTATTGCCACCTTGTTTAGCAAAGGTTGTGTGGCTGTACACAGCACCACGGTGCTGTTGCACTGTTCGCTAAGAAAGTTGATCGCGTTATTGAAGAGATGAACGCAGCGGATGGGAATTGTTTGAATCTCGTCGAATATTAGAACGGCATTGGCCAGTTGATGCATGCGGCGTGCTCCGCGCGTACCACTTCCAAATAGACTTTCCAGTAGCTGAACCATGGTGGTGTAAACCACAGGAGCATCCCAGTTTTCACAGAGAATCTTTTCGCGCCAAGTCTGTACTTCTGGTGTGACGCTAGAGTGATGTTCCAGAACGACTCTACCTCTATCCCGCGGACAATCCTCGGGCTCAAGAATGTTGCGTACGACAGTGGCGTTTTGATCGATGATGGATGTAAAGGGAATGATGTAGATGATTCTTTCCAACTTGCGATGTGCGACATGATGTAAAGCAAAGCGCAAACTGGCCAGGGTTTTCCCACCTCCGGTAGGGACGGTTAGCGTATAAATCCCACACGCTCGATTGGCCGCGTAAAGACATTCATCGGAAATTTTTTTCCGCAAATTATCAATCGGATGACGTGGAGTAAATGCGGATAGTTTTTTCTCCAAACGTTCGATAAGTACCTGCCAAGGCACGTAATCCCCTTGTGGGCGATAGGAGGCCACTTTCTTATGCTCGAAGTTAGCGGTATCGATTCGGTCGGCGTCAATCAGGCTGCTGAATAAAAAGCGGAGTGCTAGACCAAGATGCTGACTTAGAGGTCTTGGATTTTTCTCGTAGTGCTTGATGCTTGAAAGCAGACGCCGTAGTTCATCGATCAGTGCGGGCGAGTCAAGCAATGCATGTGCTCGATCAAGTATTTCCTTTTCTGCGTGCAGCTTCACCTCGTCAAGATGAACTTTTACTTCTGGTTTTTGCATGCGCTTGCCGAAGACGTCGATCCCTTCAGGGGCTAGGCTGTCGATTAAGCCTGAGTGATGGGATGCAATGCAGAGTGCTACCCACTGGCCAATGAGGGCGCCTTGCGCTCCTTTCTTGGCCAACTCCTTCCAAGCGAATTGGGCGCCAGCCGATGAATGATCAACCTTGCCTTTCAGTGCCGTCGAATCGACGTAATCGTCTTCGTCCGGATCAAGTAGGCCGAGAGCGGAGTGAATGTAGGCGCGGAACTCATCGCTGTACTTGCCCAGATCATGAAGCAATCCAATTAGTTCGCCCGCGGTTTCGAAGCGAAGCTTTCTGCTGAAGTTCCTTGAAAGTGCTGCGACGTTTTCTAGATGGCAGGACAGATATTGAGGAGTTTGATCTGACTGTCTCCAGTGGGCGATTGCCCGGCCACCATGGTCTCTTGGGATGGTTGGGTTGTTCGTCTCTGAAATGTTTTTTGTTTCACTCATCGCAATATCTTTCGGCCGATGCTTTATTCCGGATGTTCGTCTCTTGTGAAGCAATGCATGCCGGTCATGCAGAAAAATTTATGTTGCTTCCGTAGGTGACGCCATTTTCATCTTCCCCATGCTCAAAACCTGATCATCATGAATTGTTCTTTCCCGCTATTTCATGCTCCCGTCGGACCGCCTCCCGCAAAGCCGCCGGTTCGAGCACTTCCACGTGGCGGCCGTGGCGCAGGATGTCCATCAGCAGTTCGGGTTCCTGGCTGTAGGGGACGCGCAATTCGTAGCCACCTTCGTCGAGGGGGCGTCCTTGCTGGTCGGGATGCCACTTCTCGGTGGCGACCCAGCGGCTGCGTTCGGGGCTGAAGCGCAGCACGGCCCATTCCACGTCGGCACCGGCGAAGATGCCGTAGCCGCTGCCGAGCACCCGGTCGAGGGTGGCGTCGTCGATGTCACGGGCCGGCTGATCGAGGATTTCCGCCCGCTGGATGGCATCCACGGCGAAGCTGCGCAGTTCGCCTCGGAGGTGGCACCAGGCATCCAGATACCAGTTGTCCCGGTAATGGATGAGGCGTTGTGGCGAGGTCTCCCGGCGGGTGAGCTGGTCCTTGCCGCGGGCGTGGTATTCGATGACCAGACGTCGTCGACGCAGGGTGGCGGAGGCCACCGCCTGAAAGTGTTCGAGACGGAAGCTGCGGGCGCCAACGGTCTGGATGCGGATACGCCGGGCGACCTCGGTGGCGGAATCGTCGGCGCTGCCGAGGATGTGGCCGAGGCGGGTCTGCAACGGACGGATATGCGGGCCGAGCAGGCCGCCGGTATCCAGGTTGGCAAGCAGGTATTGCATGGTGAGGAGGGCGTGGATTTCCTCGGCGGTGAACCACAGGCCGGGGAGCTCGAACTGCGGGCCGAGCTGGTGGCGGTCGTGGGTGAGGCGGTAGCCGCCTTGTTCCCGGTCAAACTCGACCGGTGCGCCGAGCGCGTCACGCAAGTCCCGGATATAGCGGGTGAGGGTCGGGCGGGAGATGCCGAGTTCGTACAGCAGGTCATTGGCGGGAATTGCCCGGCGGTGGCTGAGCAGGCGCAGTAGTTGGTGCAGACGGTCGGTTGGAATCACGCAAGTGCTCGCATTGGGCATATGTTGAACGCGTGTTCGATCATAGCCATGTGCATGCTGCCGATTTGTGATGCGGGGCGCTCGGTGGCTGTGAAGTGGTTGGCAAATTGTTGCTGCGCTAGCATCCCTGCCTGACGGGTGCATTCGCCCCGCATGCAATCAACAACACAACAGAGGAGAGCGGTGATGCTTGCAGGCAAGACGGCGTTGGTGACGGGTTCCACTTCGGGTATCGGGCTGGCTGTTGCGCGGGCCCTGGCGAAGGCCGGCGCGAAGGTGATGCTCAACGGTTCGCGGCCGGCGGCCGAGGCGGAGGCGCTACGGGCCGAACTGGCGGCCGAGTCCGGCGTGGAGGTGGGTTATACGCCGGCCAACCTGGCCGATCCGGCTTCGGCGCGGGGGCTGGTGGAAACCACCGTCGCGGCTTTTGGGGGCCTGGACATCCTCATCAACAATGCCGGCATCCAGCATGTGGCGGCGGTGGATGCCTTTCCGGACGAGAGCTGGGACCAGATCATGGCGATCAACGTGTCGGCGGTGTTCCACACCACCAAGGCGGCGCTGCCGGGGATGAAGGAGCAGGGCTGGGGGCGCATCGTCAATATTGCCTCTGCGCATGGTGTCGTCGCGTCGCCCTTCAAGGCACCCTACACGGCCAGCAAGCACGCGGTGGTGGGTTTCTCGAAGGCGGTGGCGCTGGAAGTGGCCGAGCAGGGCATCACCTGCAACGCGTTGTGCCCGGGCTATGTGCGCACGCCGCTGATCGAGAAGCAGGTGGTCGACCAGGCGGAGGTGCATAACCTGCCGGAAGACCGGGTAATCCGCGAGGTGATCCTCGCCGCCCAGCCGACCAAGCAGTTCGTCGAAGCGGACGAGGTGGCGGCCTTCGCGGTGTTCCTGTGCTCCGATGCGGCCAAGTCGGTGACCGGCTCGGTGCAGCTGATCGACGGCGGGTGGACGGCCCGCTAAGTTCCGTGCTGCCCTGATTCAGTCCTTGTGCGGAGGCGGATTCGCCCGCACACAGCCGGTTGAGCAAGTCCCCCCGGCGAGTGTATCCGCTCCCACGGGCGGCACCGGCAGCGGCCTGCGCCGGAAATTGAGCCAGGACAGGGACGCGTTGCCGGGGTGCCCCGTACAGTCGGGGTCGTCCCGGTTTCCCGCGCTGTCGTATCGACGTCGGGAGCCGGTGACAGTCTTGGCGGAGGGCGGACATGGAAGAGTTTGTCGGTGGCCTGTGGCACCGTTTCATCACGCGGGCGGCAACGCGCACGTATCCGCAGGCGGCGGTGCGGCTGGCGGACATCGAGCGCAGCGCCGGCATCCTGTTTCGTGCGCTGGGTGGCGATCCAGGCCTGCGCGTGGCGCCGGCCGCCGAGACCGAACATGGCGCCCGGCGCGGCTGGCTGGCACGCATTGCCCACACTGGCGACAAGATTGCCCATGCGACGCGGGACGAAGAAACCCTGCGCCTGCCGGCGGAGATCGCGCTGTTCCCCGAGCGGGCCCTCAACCGTGACCTTTACCTGTGGTTGATCGCCCAGGGCGCGGCGCTGGACCATGCCGACCTGGCTGCCGACAACTGGATCGTCGCCAACCAGCAGGCCAGCGCGGCCACGCTGGCGGCCTTTCCCGGTTTCGGCTCGCGCTACCGGCGGCTGGTGGAAGCGATCACTGCGGAGCGGCCTGATCCGCGCAAGCTGCCGGCCGACGAGGCGGCGGTGGAGACGGCGATCCGGCGTGCGCTGGTCGAACCGGGTAGCGTCGCCGCGTTGCCGACGACACGCCGTCCACCGGTTCCGGTGGCCTTGTGGTTGTACCCGGCGCCGGTGGCCATCGATCGTCGCCAGAACGCGGCCAATCAGACGCCGGCCGAACAGCGGGAAGGAGGCAAGACCGAGGATGCCACCGAGAGACGCCGCCAGGCCCAGCGGGAGGACATGCCGGACGGCCGCAACGGCCTGATCCTGCCCTTCCGCGCCGAGAGCCTGCTGTCCTTCGCCGAATACGTGAAGGTCAATCGCGGCCACGAGGAGGGCGATGGCGAGGACGCGCCGCGGGCGGCCAGCGAGATGGACAAGATCGCGGTGGCCCAGGACGGCCACGACACCGCCTCCAAGGTGCGCTTCGACCTGGATCTGCCGTCCGCGGCGGCCGACGACGTGCCGCTGGAAACGGGCATCCTGCTGCCCGAGTGGGACTGGAAGAAACAGGTGCTGAAGCGCGACATGTGCAGCGTGATGCTGCTCGATCCCCGCGACGCGACGCCCGGCCCTTTGCCGGCACACTTGGTGCGCCCGGCGCGGCGCCTGCGCCGTCAACTGGAGGCGCTGACCCCGGCCAGGCGCTGGTTGAAGAATCAGCCCGACGGCCCCGAGCTGGATATCGACGCCTGTGTGCGGGCCTTCGCCGACCGGCGCACCGGCCATGTGGCGGCGAGCGGCGGTTATCTGTCCTGCGAGCGCCGCGAGCGTGACCTGTGCTGCCTGGTGCTGGCCGACCTGTCCCTGTCCACCGACACCTGGGTCAGCGACGAGCAGCGCGTCATCGACGTGATCCGCGACAGCCTGTGGCTGTTCTCCGAGGCCCTCGGCGCCACCGGCGATCCCTTTGGCCTGTACGGCTTCTCGTCGCGGCGGCGCGACCACATCCGTTTCCACCGTATCAAGGACTTCGGCGAGAAGGTGGACGACCGCATCCGCGGCCGCATCGGCGCCCTCAAGCCGGGCTTCTACACCCGCATGGGGGCCGCCATCCGTTACGCCACGCAGATTCTCGCCAAGCGGCCGGAGGCGCTGCGCCTGCTGCTGATCCTGTCCGACGGCAAGCCCAACGACGTGGACCACTACGAGGGGCGCTACGGTATCGAGGACACCCGGATGAGCCTCAACGCCGCCCGCCAGGAGGGCGTGCGGCCGTTCTGCGTGACCATCGACAAGGAAGGCCAGGGCTATCTGCCGCACCTGTTCGGCCCGGCCGGTTACACCATCCTGCGCAATCCGGCCGAACTGCCGGCCCGCCTGCCCAAGCTGTATGCCCAGCTGACGGCCGTTTGAGGTCTGCCGCAGGGGTGTCGTGCTTACGACGACCTGATTCGTTGTGTAGTTAATAATACAACGATGATTTTCCATGCGATGCCGTTCGGTACCGCTGGAAGTGCCGCGCCGCGCCAGGCTGTCACTGATGTATGACCCGTTTTCACCTGATTCCGCTTGTTCCTCTTCCCGTATCCCAGAGGCCGGTACGGATATTGCATTCACTATCCTTGCATCGTTCTGACAGGGTTTTTGTGACTGTCGTTATATACAAAAAGATATAGTGAATTGCCGTCCGCGAGGCGGCAGGGAGTCGATATGCGGAAATTGTGGATGGGCGGCGCGCTGGCCCTCGCTGTGCAACTCGCGGGTTGCGGTGGGGGCAGTGCTGACGGGACATCGGCGGGAACGTTGACAAACACAGGCACGGGTACGACAAGTGGCACGGCGATGGACCTGGATACGCCGCTGCGTGCCTACCTGGCCAGTAACGGCGTCATCGCGCCAGCCGAGCCGGCGGTTTCCGACGCCTTGTACAACCTGGGTTCGGTGCTCTTCCAGAGCACCCTGCTGTCCGGTACGCGCAGCGTGTCCTGCGCCAGCTGCCATCCCATCGGAAATGCAGGCCTCGACAACCTGGTGCTGTCCATCGGCGTCAACGGTAGCGGCACGCCGCCCAACCGTACCGGTTCGCCGCTGATCCACCGCAACGCGCCGGACCTGCTCAACAAGGTGGTCGGCAATCCGCGCTTCATGTTCTGGGACGGTCGGGTCAGCGTCAGCGATGGTGTCTATGCGAGCCCGGCCGGCGCTGCGCTGCCCGTCGGGCTCGGCAGCCTGGCCGCGGTCCAGGCCCTGTTCCCGCTGCTGTCCCGCCCCGAGATGCTGGGCTACAACGACCCGGCCGATGCCAACGAACTGGCCGACCTGAACCCGGCTGGCGCGACGGTGGAACAGGACCCGCTGCCCGTCTGGAACGGCATCATGGCCCGCCTGCGCGCCGATACGCAGATCGCAGGCCTGCTGCAGCAGGCCTATCCGGATACGCCGCTGTCCGCCATCGGCATCTCGGCCGTTGGAAACGGGCTGGCGGCCTTCGAGTCCCGCCGCTGGTACGCCTTCGGCACCAAGACCTATTTCCACGGCTACATGGCTGGTGTGCTCGACATTCCGGACAGCGCCAAGCGCGGCGGGCTGCTGTTCTTCGGCAAGGCCGGGTGCGCCGCATGCCATGGCGGCCCGCTGCTCAGCGACCAGAAATTCCACAACCTCGCCGTCCCGCAGATCGGTCCCGGCTTTGGTGCCGGCGCCGCGATGACGCCGCCCCGCGACCTGGGCCGCCATGGCGTCACCGGCAGCGACGCGGACAAGTACGCCTTTCTGACCCCGTCCCTGTGGGAGGTGAAGAACACCTGGCCGTATTTCCACAACGGCGTGTTCGCAACGCTGGAAGAGGCGGTCCGCCATCACCTGGACCCGGCCGCCTCGGCCATGGCCTTCCGCTGCAGCGACGCGCTGCGCAGCGGCGGCAACGTGGTGCCGTGCCAGGACAGCACGACGGCACCAGTGCTCTACGCGGACCTGGTGGCCCGCCTCGATCCAGCGCTGAAGAGTCCCCCGAAGCTCAGCGACAGTGAATTCGCCGACCTCATTGCTTTCCTCAACCAGCTCACCAACGGCAGCAACAACTCGGTGCGCTGAGGGCCATCGCCCACTCAAAAATCAGAAAGGAGTCATCCCGTGAACCGATCTTTCATCCGGACGCTGATCGTGCCGCTGACGGCCGCCGTGTTCCTCAATGCCTGCGGAAGCGGCGGTGGTGGTGGGGGCAGCACGCCGCTGAAGCCGTCGGCGTCTTTCGACATCAAGCAGGGTGGCACCCAGAGCCTGATGCCGGCCGATCTGTCCACCGCCCAGGACCCGACCAACCCGGTCAACAGCCCGTCGGGCTCGACGCCCTATTTTCAGGCCCGGGCGGGGATCACCGTCACCGACCTGAAGACCTTGATGAACGACGCGACGACCTTCCCGGCCGTCGAGAACCCGGTGCTGGTCACGGTCGGCAGCGACACCTACAAGGGCTACCGCCTCGCCGACGTGATCGTGCGGGCCACCAGATTCCGCCCGGCCGACTACAACACCGGCGCCTTCGGAGCCACCACCGCGGTGATCGCGGTCGGCCTGGACGGACGCATGTCGGCCTTCTCGTTCACCGAGCTGATCCGCACCGGCAATGGCGACAAGACCATCGTCGCCTACGAGAAGAACGGCAGCGCGCTGCCGGACAGCGAGGGCAGCATGGAGGTCATCGCCGGCAACGACACCGACCCGGCCCTGCGCAAGACGCCACGCCTGTCCGAACTGCACGTGCGCAACGATTTCGAGGCCACCAGCTACACGCTTGCCTCGGCGGCCACCTCTCCGGCGCTGCAGCCCGGCGATGTCGCCTTCCAGGTCGGCGGCGACGTGGCCACGCCGATCACCGTGTCCGCCGCCACCCTGTCGGCCAGCTCGTCCCAGGGCTATTACGCGGTGGACCGCATCGGCAGCAAGGCGACCAGCGCCTTCCCCACCTACTACTTCCAGGAGTACGGACCGCGCCACATGAACTACTGGTTCGGCCAGGGCATCCGCCTGACCGACGTGCTCGACACCGCCGGCCTGGCCTACCCCAACGAGAAGAACCGCTGCTTCGTGGTCATCAAGAACGCCAACAACCAGCACGCCACCTTTTCCTGCGGGGAGCTGTACAACTCCCAGGTCGGCGTCGGCGACGGGCTCGCCGGAGTGGGCAACCGCGGCCGCTCGAAGGGTGTGCTGCTGGTCACCGACGACTTCCGCCAGGGCACCGGCAACAACATGATGATGACCTGCTGGAACGACCTGAGCACCTGCACCAAGACCAATGCCGGCGATGCGCTGGGCTACACGGTGGCGATGGATGCCAACGGCGACCGCATCAACTACCAGTTCATCGCGCTGGTCTCCACCGAGGACAAGCTCCCCTTCATTCCCTTCGGGCGCTGGTATCCGATGCCGTCCAACTGCGCGAGCCTGGTGTGGAAATGCAACCCGTGGATCGACGTGGGCGAGCGCCTGCAGCAGGGCATCAAGTCGATCACCGTCGTCTATGCCGGCGGCAGCGGCAGCATGGCCCACTGAGGCCGGAGGAACTCAGTGCAGCAAGGTGGTCGCGGGGGCCGCCGACGGCAGGTGCACGTGCGACAACTGGTGCTGCGCATCGAGGATGCCGCTGACCCCGCGGGACAGCTGGCGGAAGGGCTCGGTGGACGGCCGGCCGAGCAGGAAGCCCTGGGCGAAGGCGCAGCCCAGCGCGTTGAGGGCGGCCAGCTCGCGGGCGTCCTCGACGCCTTCGGCGACCAGTTGCACGCCGAGCGCCTCGGCCCGTTCGAGGCAGGCCGCCACTTCCTGCTGGCGCGGTAGGTTGGTGTGGATCTGGCGGACCTGCAGCGGGCTGAGTTTGATGAAGTCGGGCCGTGGCGCGCTGTTGTCGGTGGCCGGCGCGAGGCGGTCGAAGGCCAAGCCGATGCCCTGCGCCGCGATGGCCTCCAGCGTGGCGGTGAGGCGGCTGCGGTCGTCGTCCGACTGCTGGCGCAGTTCGATGACCAGCCGGTCGGGCGTCAGTCCGGCGTCGGCCAGCAGCTTCGGCAGATCGCCGCTTTCCACGTGGTCGGCGACCATCGCCATGCTCAGGTTGATGAACAGGCGGCCGGGCAGCTTGGCGGTCACGAAGGCGGCGACCGCCAGGCGCGTGGCCAGGCGCTCCAGCTCGAGGCCCAGGTCGGCCTCGCGGGCGACGCGTAACAATTGTTCGGGGGTGTGCAGCGGGGAGGCTTCCGGGCCACGCATCAGCGTTTCGTAGCCCAGCACGGTCCGCCGGCGGAGATCGAAGATCGGTTGAAAGACGCAGCTGAGGGCTTCGCTGGCGAGCAGTTCACGGAGGTGAACGATCAGACCGCTGAGGTACATGGTGGCGGGACGGCTTGGCAGAACGTAATACCGCCATTGTGGTCAGCGATTCACGCCATTTGAATTAAGCTTTTGTGACGCTTCATGGTGTCCCCGCCGGGGCTTGATGGTGGGCTGTCGAATAGGCTAGGGTCATTCCTTTGTATTCCAAAGGAATGATTTCGATGGCTGCATGTGGATTCTCCCCGGCAAGAGCCGGAACCCTGGTGGTGGCCGTTGCGCTGCTGGCCGGCTGTGCCGCGGCACCGTCGCGTCCGCCGCAGCTGGCGCGCAACGACGATGCGCGGGTGCAGGATTACGCGACCCGCCTCATCGAGTACGAGATGCGCCAGCAGGCCATCGTCGGCCTGAGCGTGGCCGTGGTGGACGACCAGCAGCTGTTGTGGGCGCGGGGCTTCGGTTTCGCCGACAAGGAAAAGGCGCTTCCGGCGACGCCGGATACCTTGTATCGCGTCGGCTCCATCTCAAAGCTGTTCACCGACACGGCGGCCATGCGGCTGGCCGAGCAGGGCCGCCTCGACATCGACGCGCCGCTGGCCCGCACGCTGCCGGGCTTTTCGATCCGCAGCCGCTTCGCCGACGCGCCGCCGATCACCCTGCGCCGCCTGATGACCCACCACGCCGGCCTGCCGCGGGACTACCTGAAGGATTTCTTCACCGAGACGCCGCCGCCCTTCTCCAGCGTGATTCCGCTGCTGGCCGATACCGATATGGCCTATGCGCCGGACACCGTGCTGTCCTATTCCAACCTGGGCATCACGCTGGTCGGCGCGGCGGTGGAGCGGGCGGCGGGCGAGCCTTTCGCCGAACACATGCAGAAAGCCCTGCTGACGCCGCTGGGAATGAGCTCCGCATCCTTCAGTGCCGGGCCGTCCGCCTCGCCGCTGATGGCCCGCGGCTATCACAAGGGGAACGTGAGGGACGAGCCGGCCCTGCGCGACGTGCCGGCGGGCGGCCTGAACGCCAGCGTGGCGGACCTGGCGCGCTTCGCGTCGATGTTCTTTGCTGGCGGCGACGTCCGCGGCGGGCGGGTGCTGAAGGCGGAAACGGTGGCCGAGATGTTGCGCCCGCAGAATGCGGACGTGCCGCTGGACCTGGACGGCCGCGTCGGCATCGGCTGGTTCATCGGCCGGCCGCCGCTCAAGCACGGTGGCAAGGTCATACTCCATGGCGGCGCAACCTATAACTTCCATTCGTCGCTGGTGGCCTTGCCGGAACACAAGTTGGCGGTGGTGGTGCTCAGCAACAGCGCCGGGTCGGGGGCGGTGGTGGAACGGATCGCTACCGAAGTGTTGTCGGTGGCGCTGGAGGCCCGCAGCGGCTTGCGGCCGCCGCCCGCCACGGTGCCCGCGGCGGCGGCGCCTCTGGCGGAGGCCGAGGCGGTCCGCTGGGAAGGGGACTACGCCACGCTGTTCGGGCATGTGCACGTGGAACGCCGCGGCAACGCGCTGGCGGCCGACGTGCTGGGCACGCGCCTCGACCTGGAGCCGCGGGCCGACGGGCGTCTGGGGCTGGGTTATCGCCTGTTCGGCCTGTTCCCGATCGGCCTCGGCGAGATCGGTCAGTATGGCATCAGCCGGCGCACGGTCGCCGGGCGGGAAGTGCTGGTCGGCGAGCGCCTGGGGAGCGAGGCGCTGGTCGGCGAGAAGCTGCCGCCGCCGACGCGGCCCGGCTGGGTCCGGCCCTACCTGGGGCGCTACGCGCTGAGCAACAAGGGCAAGGACGTCCTGCTGTTCAAGGAGATCCGGGTCCGCGAGAGCAATGGCTATCCGTTACTGGAGGTACAGGTATTGGAAGGGCCGCCGGTGCGCCAGGTGCTGCTGCCCCAGGGCGAGGACAAGGCCCTGATTCTTGGTCAACTGGCGGACAGCGGTGAGACGGTGCATTGCCGGAAAGCCGACGCCACCGTGGAGTGCCGTTTCGCCGGCTATGTGCTGACCCGCGTCGGCGACTGAAGCTCGCCGCGGAAGGCCGCTGCGTCGTTGGCGAAGCACTCGGCCAGCCAGTCGGCGGTGGCTGCGACGCGGGCTTGCTGGCGGGCGTCCGGATGCACCAGCAGCCAGATCTCCCGGCTCAGTAGCGGCTGGGGGCCGGACAGGCGCTGTACTCCCGGCTCGGGGTCGGCCAGGAAGCACGGCAGGATGCCGCAGCCGATGCCGGCGGCGACGGCCCGCATCAGGCCCCGGATGTTGCCCGAGCGCAGGCGGATCCGGCCGCCGCCGCGCAGGCTTTCCAGCGCCTGCATCTCCGGTGTGTGGGCGAGGTCGTCCAGGTAGGCGACCCAGTCGTTCGCTGCTTCACCGCCCAGGCTGGCCGAACCATAGACCGCGAAGCCGCTGTCGGCCAGCTTGCGGATCAGGAAGTCGCCCCGCGTCGGGCGGGCCAGGCGGATCGCGATGTCGGCTTCGCGGCGGGCTACGTTGAAGTTGTCGTTGCTGGCGATCAGCTCGACACTCAGGTTCGGGTGGCGAGCGTACAGGCCGGCCAGCCGCGGCGCCAGGTAGTCGCCGATGAGGGTACCGACCGCGGTGACGCGCACGAGGCCGCTCACCGCGCCGGCACCGGCTTCCGCTACGCGCAGCAGGGCGCTCACGTCCTCCTCGATGCGTCCGGCGCGCTGCAGCACGGCGTTGCCGACGGCGGTCGGCTGCCAGTGTCCGTCACCGCGTTCGAAGAGGGCTGCGCCCAGTTCTTCCTCCAGCGCGCGCAGGCGGCGGGCGACGGTGGTCTGATCCACCTTCAGGCGACGGGCCGCGGCGGCGAGGGTGCCGGCGCGGCCGATCTCGACGACGAAGCGCAGGTCGTCCCAGTTCATTGCGTATTCCGCTGATTCATGATGGCCTGCATTTTTGCAGGAATGGGTTGCATGTATGTCGATTTACGCAGGTATTCCAGCGGCCTAAGCTGGCTCCACCTCTAAACGTTCTGGAGAAAATCCATGTCCGCACCCTTCCTGCTCCGCCAGCTCGCCGGCAAACCGATGACGCCGCCGCAACTGTCCGAAACCGCGCTGATCATCATCGACGCGCAGAACACCTACCGCGGCGGCACGATGGAACTGACAGGTATCGAGCCGGCCCTCGACGCCTGCGCGCGCCTGCTGGCCCGCGCCCGCCGCCTCGGCGTGCCGGTCATCCACGTGCAGCACGATGCCGGTCCCGGCAGCCTGTTCGACATCCGCGCCGAGATCGGTGCGATTGCCGACAAGGTTGCGCCGGTGGACGGCGAGCCGGTGGTGGTGAAGCGTTTCCCAAATTCCTTCGTCGGCACCGAGCTGGAGGTGTTGCTGAAGGAAAAGGGGGCGAAGAACCTGCTGATCATCGGCTTCATGACCCACAACTGCGTCAACTCCACCGCCCGCGGCGCTTACAGCCTGGGCTACGGGGTGACGGTGCCGGCCGACTGCACGGCCACCCGCAGCCTGCCTGCCCTCGGCGGCGGCGTGGTGACTGCCGAGGCTCTGCAGGTCTCGGTGCTGGCGACGCTGGCCGACATGTTTGGCGTGGTCGTGGTGAGCGGGGAAGAGATTCCGGACTGATGACAGGGCCGGGGGCTGACAGGTGCAGCCCACGCCGGCGCCGGGTGGGTTGTGGTGTTCCCGCTCAGACGCCCCAGGTCACCGGCACC
Source organism: Zoogloea sp. JDB1 (assembly GCF_056724025.1). Taxonomy (NCBI): domain Bacteria; kingdom Pseudomonadati; phylum Pseudomonadota; class Betaproteobacteria; order Rhodocyclales; family Zoogloeaceae; genus Zoogloea; species Zoogloea sp. JDB1. The sequence goes on along the minus strand of NZ_CM161496.1, from coordinate 495,900 downwards.
TTGTCTTTCAGCGAGCGTTCCAGCAGTTCGAGCAGCGGTACTGCGCGCTGGAAGAAGCTCACGCCGCTGCCGCCGGGCTTCACGTCCTGTTCGTCCTCATTGTCGTCGTCCTTGTCGGTCTGGTGCGCCTTGTCGGCGGCGATGGCGGCCTTCAGGGTGTCGATGGCGGCGGGCAGTTGCTCGACGGTGAAGATGCCCTTGGCGTCCTCCTTGTCCTTGCCGAGCACTTCCAGCATCTCCTTACCGTTCTTTCCGAACATGATCACGTCGCCACTGGCGGGGGATTTGAAGATGATCAACATCGTCTTGCCTGTCTTTCGGATGGGAATGGCGCCATTGTAGGCGCGCCGCCGGGTGGTGGCGGCGGAAAACCCCAAGGGTGCGGTGCAGCAGGCGGTGTTACCGTGCAGGCTTTTGGTATGCACGATTCTTCCCGTGGATAAAGGCAAGACCCTCGCCGGCATCGGCTTTGGCCTCGGTGCTTACGGTATCTGGGGCTTCTTTCCCCTGTTTTTCCGCCAGCTCGGCCACGTGGCACCTCTCGATTTGCTGTGCAACCGGGCGGTATGGGGCTGCGTGTTCGTCAGCGTGGTTCTTACCGCGCGCCGCCACTGGGCCAGCACGCTGGCGGCGGCGCGGCGCCCCGGTACGCTGTGGCGCCTGACGCTGGCTGCGCTGCTGGTCGGTGCCAACTGGCTGGCTTTCCTGTGGGCGGTGGATCAGCGCCAGGTGGTGGCCTGCAGCCTGGGCTACTTCCTGACGCCGCTGGTCAATGTGCTGCTCGGCATGCTGGTGCTGAAGGAGCGCCTCAACGCCAAGGAATGGGGCTCGGTGGCGCTGGCGGTGGCGGCGGTCGGCAACGAGTTCTTCACCCTCGGCAGCCTGCCGTGGATCTCCCTGTTCCTCGGCGGCAGCTTCGGTCTCTACGGGCTGGTGCGCAAGCAGGTGGCGGTGGATGCGATCTCCGGGCTGTGGCTGGAGACCTTGTCCCTGATGCCGCTGCTCGGCGCTTATACCCTGTGGCAGGCGGCCCACGGCCATGGTGTGCTGACTGGCTTCGACGGGCTCACTCAGGTGCTGCTTGTCGCTGCCGGCGGGCTGACCGCGCTGCCGCTGATGCTGTTCGCCGCGGCGACCCAGCGTCTCAACCTGGCCACCGTCGGCATGCTGATGTACATCAACCCGACGCTGCAGTTCCTCACCGCGGTGCTGATCTTCGACGAGCCGCTGCAGCCGGCCCGCCTCGGCACCTTCGGGCTGATCTGGGCCGGCCTGCTGCTGTACAGCTGGAGCGGGTGGACCAAGTATCGCCAGGCCAAGCCGGACTGAGGGCGCGCCGCGGGCTATCATTGGCCCCAATACAGGCCATCTTTCGGCGGAGCTTCCCCTTGCGCATCGGTATCGACCTCGGCGGCACCAAGATCGAAATCATCGCCCTCGACGACGCGGGCCACACGTTGGCCCGGCGCCGCGTGGCCACGCCGCAGGGTGACTACGCCGCCACGCTGCAGGCGGTGGCCGGGCTGGTCGACGCGATCGAGACCGAGCTCGGCCGGCGTGGCACCGTCGGCGTCGGCACGCCCGGCGCGGTGTCCAAAGCCAGCGGTTTGATGAAGAACGCCAATTCCACCTGCCTGAATCGCCGGCCGTTGCCTGATGACCTGCGCCGCCTGCTCGGCCGCGAGGTCCGTACCGCCAACGATGCCAACTGCCTGGCCCTGTCCGAGGCGGTGGACGGCGCAGCGGCGGGGGCCGAGGTGGTCTTCGCGGTGATCCTCGGCACCGGCGTCGGCGGCGGCATCGTGGTGCGCGGGCAACTCCTGTCGGGTATCAATTCGATTGCCGGCGAGTGGGGACACAATCCGCTGCCCCTGCCGGAGGGCGCCGATCTGCCGCTGCCGGCCTGTTATTGCGGGCGGGCGGGCTGCGTCGAAACCTATCTGTCCGGGCCAGGACTGGCGGCCGACCATTTGCGCAGCAGCGGCGTGGCGCTGGCGCCGGAAGCCATCGTTGCCGCCGCGCTGGCCGGCGATACCGCCTGCGAGGCCAGCCTGCAGCGCTACGAGAAGCGTCTGGCGCGGGCGCTGGCCAGTGTCATCAACATCCTCGATCCGGACGTGGTCGTGCTCGGCGGCGGCCTGTCCAACCTCGGCCGGTTGTACGAGCAGGTGCCGCTGCTGTGGGCACAACATGTTTTCTCCGACGCGGTGGCGACCCGCCTGTGCCCGGCCGTCCATGGGGATTCGTCGGGCGTGCGCGGGGCGGCCTGGCTATGGCCGGTGGCCGGGCAAACCTGGGAGGGATGATCTTCGTGAAAGCCGTCGTCGATTCCGTGTACACCGGCCGCCTGCGCCCCTTGCCGCCGGAGGGCCAGCAGACCGGCATCTTCAAGAACGCTGTCGCGGGACGCGTGGCGGTCGGCCGGGAAGGCTTGGCTGGCGATGCCCAGGCGGATCGCCGGGTCCATGGCGGGCCCGAGAAGGCCGTGCATTACTACCCCGCCGAACACTATGCCGGGCTGGCGGCGGAGGTGCCGGAGCGAGCCGGCTTGTTGCACCCCGGCGCCCTCGGCGAAAACCTGTCGGCCCAGGGGCTTACCGAGCAGAACGTGTGCATCGGCGATGTCTTTGCGCTGGGCAGCTGCCGTCTGCAGGTCAGCCAGCCGCGCCAGCCGTGCTGGAAGATCAGCCACAAGCTGGATCATCCACCGATGTCCCGGCTGATCGCTGCGAAGGGGTGGACCGGCTGGTATTTCCGCGTGCTGCAGGAAGGGGAGATGGCTGCCGGTGACGTGCTCGAACTGGTCGAGCGGCCGGCGCCGGAATGCAGCCTGGCGCGCCTGTGGGCGGTCTGCCAGCAGCACCGGGCCGACCCGCGGGACCTGCAGCTTCTCGCTGCGGCGGCGGGCCTCAACGATGCGTGGAGCCGGCGCCTGCGCGACCGGGCCGCCTGGTTGCTCAGCCAGGATGTGCCGCCCTGCTGAAGCTGGGGCCAAAACTTGCGTCTGCTGACTGCTCGGCTAAAACGATAGACAGGTCGGCAACGATGCCCGCCTCAACAGAGAGCGACTACAAAAATGGGATTCCTACCGACGGCGCTGAGCTGCGCCACCCTCTGCCAGGGGGCCTTGCTGGGGCGCCTGTGGCTGGCCCACGCCGATGTGGTGCAGCGCATGCACTTCCTCGGCAGCCGTCTCATCGTGGGGACGGCGGAAAACCGCCTGCGCGCGCAGGCGTTGAATCGGGACGATGTGCTCGACGAGCGCGATCGCGTCACGCACCAAGCCCGCCTCGATCTGCTCCTCGAGGCGGGGGCGGAAGGCTGGGCGACGATCTATCGCAACTACCTGGACGAACTGACTGCCGCCTACCTGTGCTGTCTGCGGGGGCAGGCGGTGCCGAAGATCGGGTGTGTCAGCGCAGCGGGAAGACCAGCGGCGGCACGCTGACCACCACTGATGGCCGGCTCGGGTAGGCATATACCGGCTGTGGCGCATAGATGATTGGACGTTCATAGACGACCGGCGGGGGCGCCACATAGACGGGCTGCGGTGCGTAATACACCGGGCCGTAGCCGCGGCCGCCGTGATGATGGTGGTGGCCGTGCCATTCTCCGCGGTGGCCCCAGCCGTGGCCTTCGCCGCGGTCAGCGCTGGCGGTGGCAGACAGGCCCAGGCCGGCAATGCCGATCAGGGCAGCGGTGATCCATTGGCGGGTATTCAGCATGGTGTTCTCCTTGGCGCGCCCGCGGGAGCGCGGTACGTTTCAAGGATAGCTGCTGGCCTTGCACTGTCCTTGCATGGCTTTGTAAGAAAATTTATGCGCCTGCACTGTGGCTTCCAGCGGAGAAAACCAGCATTCGCGGGGCTTCTTGCTGTGGCGGGCCGATGCTGCCCGGATGCCCGCTTACACTTCCTCGGGCGGTTTGATTGCCAGGCCGGCCCGGTAGGCGGCGATCAGGGTCTGCCGCCAGCGCTCGATGGCCGCCGCCAGTGCGTCACGGGCAATCGGCTTGATCACGTAGTCGTCCATGCCGGCGGCCAGCGCATCGCGGCGCTCCTCCGGCATCGCATCGGCGCTGACGCCGATGATGTAGGCCTTGTAGCCCTGCTCGCGCAGTCTGCGGGTGGCAACCAGGCCGTCCAGGCGCGGCATGCGGGCGTCCATGAAGATCAGCTCGTAGTCGGCCGCGGCGCAGCGGGCCAGCGCGTCCTCGCCGTCCTCGGCGAAGGCCACGTCCTGGGCGCCGAATCGTTCCAGCATGCGCGCCAGCACGGTGCGGTTGATCGGGTTGTCCTCGACGACGAGGATGCGCGTGTTCTTGCGCAGGATTGCGCGAGGCGCGTCGGGGGTGTGGGTTTCCTCGCCGATGCCGGTTTCCAGTTCGGCGGTGAACCAGAAGCGTGAGCCGGCCCCTTCCTGGCTGTCCACGCCGATCTGGCCGCCCATCAGTTCGCACAGCATGCGGCAGATCGCCAGGCCCAGCCCGGTGCCGCCGTAGCGGCGGGTGGTGGACATGTCGGCCTGCTCGAAGGGCGTGAAGATGTGCGTGCACTTGTCCGCTGCGATGCCGATACCGGTGTCGCTGATGGTGACGCGCAGGCTGATCCGGCCGGGCCCGAGCGGCGCAGAGGTGGCATGTACGCCGATCTGCCCGTGGGCCGTGAACTTGAAGGCATTGCCGACCAGATTCATGAGGATCTGGCGCAGGCGGGTCGGATCGCCGACAACCACCCGCGGCACGCTGTCGGCCACCGTCGCGGTGAACACGATGGATTTTTCCGCGGCGCGGGCGCGGAACAGTTTCTCCACGTCGGCGACCAGCGGGCGCAGGTCGAAGCCGATCTTCTCGAGGCTCAGCTTGCGGGCCTCGATCTTCGAGTAGTCGAGGATGTCGTTGATGATGCCCAGCAGCGCGTCGCCGCTGCTCTGGATGGTGGCGATGTATTCCTGCTGTTCGGGTGTGTGCGGCGACATCTCGAGCAATTGAGCCATGCCGATGATGCCGTTCATCGGGGTGCGGATCTCATGGGACATCATCGCCAGAAAGTCGCTCTTGGCCCGGTTGGCGGCGTTCGCTGCGTCGCGGGCGGCGATCAGGGCCTGCTCGGCCTTGTGGCGTTCGGTGACGTCGGTAATGCAGAACACCCGGCCGATGACCTCCTCGTCGTGGCGGGCCGGCCGTGAGCTGGCCTCGAAGATACGGCCGTCGCGCAGCGGCAGGATGTCGAAGGTCTCCTTCAGGTCCTGGCTGTGACGGGTCAGTAGCGCGTGCAGGTCGGTGCCGCCTTCCACCGCGTTGGCCATGTACTGAAGGATTGCATTGTCGTCGTGGCGGGCGAGGAGTTCCTCGGGCAGGTTCCACAGGCGCGCCAGGCGCCGGTTCATGTTGGTGACGTGACCGCTGCGGTCGAGCACCAGGATGCCGTCGGCGGTGGCCTCGAGCGTCGCCCGCAGGCGTGAGGCCATCAGCGCCAGTTGGTCCTCGGCGCGTTTCTGCGCGCCGATGTCGGTGGCACGTACCAGGATGCCCTCGGCAATCCGCCGCACCGTCTTGCGGGCCGACAGCAGGCTGTCGTCGGCGCGCCGGTAGAGGCCTTCCAGAACCTGATCCTCGGTGCCGCCGCCGGCCCGCATCTCTTCCCAGAAGAACAGGTCGGTCAGTGCGCATTCGATGTCAGTGATCGACTGGCCGGGCAGGCTGCCGGCCGGGTAGCCGAGCAGGCGCGAAGCAGCAGGATTGGCGGCGAGGATGACCAGGGACTCGGGGTCGACGAGGAGCAGGATCTCCTCGGCAGCGGCGAACAGCAGGTCCTGGTAGCGGTCGCTCATTGCCGGCGCCCTTTGCGCGAATCTGAGTCGAAATAGTAGGTCACGCGCTTGCGCGGGCTGAGGTACTCATAGACCTCGGGCGGCAGCTGGATCGGGCGCAGGGCCTTGGCGATGTTGATGTCCGGCTCTTCTTCCAGGTCGAGCAGGATCGCTTCGTCCTTCGGAATGCTGGGATCGTAGACGGTGACCCATGGGCGCAGCGGTTTGGCCGGGTTTACCGAGGACACCAGCGCCAGCGCGTCGTTGGACAGCTTGACCACGGTGCCCGGCGGATAGACACCCAGGCAGCGGATCATCACCTGCAGCACCTTGCCGTCGAACTTGGCGCGGCGCTGGGCGAACATCAGCGACAACGTCTCGTGGGGCGTCATCGCCTTGGCCAGGTCGGGCGGGTTGCACAGGTTGTCGTAGTAATTGACCAGCGACACGATGCGCGCCAGCGGATCGATCTGGTCGCCCTTGAGCTTGTTGGGGTAGCCGCTGCCGTCCGACAGTTCGTGGTGCTGGAGGATGATGCGCAGCACCGGTTCGGGCAGGCCGAGCTGCTTGCCCATGCGCAGCCCGTATTCGCAATGCAACTGGCGCAGGTTGCGCTCCGGTGTGGTGAGTTCCTGGCGCGGTCGTGCGATGCGGTCGGGCACGTCACTGAGACCGACGTCGTGGAGCAGCGCGCCGACCCCCAGCAACTGGCAGGCGGGCCGGTTGAAGCCCAGGTCCTTGGCCAGCATCATCGACAGGATCGAGGTGTTGAGGCCGTGATAGTAGGTTTCCTCGCCGCCGGCGTGTTCGCCGATCACGTGCAGCGCCACGTCGGGCTGGTCGAGGAACGCGGTGACCATCTGATTGACCAGCTCGTCCACTTCCTCCAGACATTCCTTCGGGCGGGCGAACAGGTTCTTGTTGATGTTGCGCATCACGCCGGCGGCCTTGACCAGGGCCTTCTCCACTTCGATGACCTGGCGCTTGCGCTGGGCCAGGCGGGCGATGCGCTCATGCTTGCTGGCCAGCGCGGCGTTGGTGGTCGTATCCTCGACGGGTGGCGCGGCGGGTGGCAGCTCCACCGGCAGAGTCGTCACCATGCCCCGCGGCAGCACGTCCGAGCGGTCAGGGTCGTAGCGGAAGTGCTTCGGGCCCAGCGCGCGCAGGGTCTGTAACTGGTCGGCGCTGCGGATCTTGAAGCTGTTGAAGCTGAACGGGTGGCTGAACCAGGGCAGGTCGATATGGATGAACAACCCTATGCAGAGCTGGTCAGGGGTGACGACGAAATCCTGGGACGGGGTGTCTGGCATCGGAGGTCAGGCGGCGGACGGTTCCTGCTATTTCGGCCGGCAAATGACGAAGTTTAGCCGCCTTGCGTATCGGTGGCTCCCGTGTTCAGTAGTTCAGGCCGTTTTTCGAGCCAGCGCAGCAGGGCGCGGAACAGCAGGTCCGGGTCGGCGGGCTTGGCGATGAAGTCGTCCATGCCGGCTGCGCGGCAGGCCAGCCGGTCTTCTTCGAAGGCGTTGGCGGTCATCGCCAGGATCGGCGTGTGGCGGTGGGCCGGCAGCGCGCGGATCGCACGGGCCGCGGCGAGACCGTCCATCACCGGCATCTGGATGTCCATCAGGATCAGGTCGTAGGGCGTCTGCTCGGCCATCTGCAGCGCCTCCGCACCGTTCTCGGCCAGATCTGCGGAGAGGCCAAGGACCTCGCGCAGCAACTCCAGGCCAACCTCCTGGTTCACCCAGTCATCCTCGGCGAGCAGGATGCGCCGGTCGCCGAAGCGGGCGCGCAGTCGCTGTTCAGCGTCGGTGCCGTCCGGCAGCGGGGTTTCGGCGGTCTCGACGGTGTGCGTGGTGCGGCGTACGCGGCACGTGAACCAGAAGGTGCTGCCTTCGCCGGGCTGGCTGGCCACGCCGATCTCGCCGCCCATCAGGCGCACCAGGCGCTGGCAGATCGTCAGCCCCAGGCCGGTGCCGCCGAAGCGGCGGGTGGTGGAGCTGTCGGCCTGCTCGAAGGGCTGGAAGATGCGTTGCTGCGCGTCGGCGGGGATCCCGATGCCGGTGTCGCGGATCTCGAAGCGCAGCAGCAGGCCGTCCGCGTCTTCATCGGTGCTGCTGATGCCCAGCGTGACGCTCCCCTGCGGAGTGAACTTGATCGCATTGCCGACGATGTTGAGCAGCACCTGCTGCAGGCGCAGGGGATCGCCGAGCAGCGGCAGTTCGGCCAGTCCCGGCGCCAGGTTTACGTGGAATTGCAGGCCACGCGTGGCCGTTTCGGTTCCGACCAAGCTGTCCACATTGGCGATCACGGTTTTCAGTTGGAAGGGCACTTCCTCGATCGGCAGCCGCTCGGCGTCGATGCGCGACAGTTCCAGCACGTCGTTGAGCAGTTGCAGCAGGTGGCCGGCGGCGCGGGAGATGCGACCGAGGCGCTCACGCTGGTCGGGGTCGGCGTTCTTGCGGCTGAGGATGTGGGTGAGGCCGATGACGGCATTCATCGGCGTGCGCAGCTCGTGGCTCATGTTGGCCAGAAAGCTGCTCTTCGCGCGGTTGGCGGCTTCGGCGGCCTCCTTGGCGATGGACAGGTCGGCGGTGCGGGCGGCGACCAGCTCTTCCAGATGGTCCCGGTGGCGCGCCAGCTCCATGTTGGCCGCCGCGATATCCTGGGTCTGACGCTCGACGCGGCGTTCGATGATGGCCGTGCGGCCGGTCATGCCCAGCATCAGGGTCTGCAGCAGTGTGGCAAAGAGCAGGCCGACGACGCCGACGCCCCAGGCGATCCAGGGGCGGTTGAGGGCCAGGTAGTGGTCGTCGGCGAAGACCCGCAGCGACCACTCCCGGTCACCGGTGTGGATCTGACCGCTCCACACGGCGCGGGTACCCGTCGCGTCGACGGGCGTGTTGGGGCTGTCGAGGCGCTGCGGCCCGTGGCTGCCGGCGGGGTCGACGAGTTCCAGGTGCAGCCCCGGCGGCAGCCCGTCGCCGATGGCCGTGGCGACCAGCTGGTCCATCTTGATGACCGCGACGGCGAAGCCACGCAGCGGGTCCGTCCTGACCGGCTGTTCTCCGTGCCCATGGACCGGGGCGAGGGCTAGCACGGCGATCCCGTCGGTATTGTCCTGGACCAGCTTCAGCGGTGCGCTGATGGAAATCTCGGTATCCCGTTCCCGGCTGCGGCGCACCGCGTCCCGGCGCACGCTCTCGGAGGCAAGATCGAAGCCCAGGGCGAGCCGGTTCGGGGGCGCCGGCGAGATGTAGGTCACCGGCACGTAGGCCTCGCGCCGCGAGGCCGGGATGCGTTGGCCCTGCGCGTTCTTTTCGTGGATGCCGAAGTCGGCATCGTGCAGACGTTGCTGCATGCCATGTTCGAAGCTGGAGCGGTTTGCGTTGAGCACGTAGGCATTGAAGCTGAAGGCCGACAGGTCCGGGTTGTCCTGTAGCGTGGACAGCGTGAAGGCCTCGAACTGGGCTGGACCGATGTTGGGTGTCACTTCGAGCAGGCGGCGCAGCGACAGCAGGGCTTCGCGGTGGGTCTGCAGGCGATCCTCGATGCGCTTCTGGATCTGTGCACCGTCGGCCTCCAGACGGCGCTGTTGGCCGTTCTGTTCCCAGCGTGCGGTGGCGTAGATGGCGATGCCTACGAACAGCAGGGTCAGCAGCATCGGCGCGCTGATCTGGCGTCGGCGGGTCTGCCACAGGCGGTTGGAGCGGATCAAGAAGCACAGGCACAGGGGAGCGAAGGTGAGCACGCCGAGGGCATCGCCGACGAACCAGTTCCACCATGCGAAGGCCAGCTGAGGTGTGGCCATGACCTGCAGCACCGCCAGGCTGCCGATACCGATGGACGGCGATACCAGGCAGGACAACGGGCCGCCGATCAGCAGGAAGTGCAGCACCATCCGCTCGTGCTCCAGCGCATGCCAGCTGTTGCCGCCCCAGCGCCGCACCAGGGCCTGGCCAAGCCAGGCCTGGGCGGTCGCGCCGCAGGCGATCAGGCTCGCCGCGACGGCCGTCCGCGGATCGAGCGTGTGGCTGAGGAAAGCCAGACCCAGGTTGAGGCTCGCCGAGCCGAGCCAGATGCCCGGCAGCGCGCTGCGGCCGAAGCACAGGGCGGCCGCCAGGGCCAGGCCAGAGGCCGGGAAGATCGGGCTGGCGTAGCCGGGGGCAATCGCGAACAGAAGCCCGAGTCCACCGAGGGCCAGGTAGCCGGCGGCAACGAGCAGGAGTCTGCTGGGCGTGGCGTTCAACATCTTCGGACAGGGGCCACGAGGGAGGCGGCGGATCAGTTGGCCTGAACAAACCGGCCGGAAGTGGAAAATGTACTACTTAAGGCATAGGCTGGGGGGGACGGTGCTGTCCTGCAACATGGATTCACATTGCCTGCTATGCTGCGGCGCTCCCTTCCCCGATCCGTTGCCCCTTGTTCCGATGGAAATGAATGCCGCCGGCTGGATCGTCACCGCGATCGCCGTCCTGCTCACCGGCATCTCGAAATCCGGTCTCGGTGGCGCCCTCGGCGGGCTGGCCGTGCCCTTCATGTCCATGTGGCTGTCGCCGCGGGACGCTGTGGCAGTGATGCTGCCTATCCTGATCTGCATGGACATGGTCGGCATCCGCGCGTGGCGTGGAAAAGCCGACTGGGCCGACCTGCGCCTGCTGATCCCCGCCGCGGTGGTCGGTATTGCCGCCGGCACGCTGGCCTTCGGGGTAATGTCGGAGACGATGGTGAAAGGGGCGCTGGGCCTGATCTCAGTGGCTTTCGCGGCGGATCGCGTGTTGCGCCGCAATCGCCCGGCCGCCGGCACGGGCGGCCAGCCGCCGCGCCGCGGTTTTGCGTGGCTGTGCGGCGCCGGGGCCGGCTTCACCAGCACGCTGGCCCACGCAGGAGGGCCGCCGGTGATGGTCTATCTGCTCAGCCGCGGCCAGCCGCGCCAGGTCTTCGTGGCCACTTCGGTGTTCTTCTTCGCCTTCATCAACCTGGCCAAGCTGCCCTTCTACCTGGGACTCGGCCTGTTCTCCCGTGACACCCTGCTGATGTCGGCGATGCTGCTGCCGCTGGTGCCGATCGGCGTGTGGACCGGCATGCGCGTGCTGGCCAGGCTGCCGGAGCGCGGCTTCTACCTGTTCGCCACGGCGGCGCTGGGCCTTTCCGGCGTGAAGCTGCTGTGGGATGCGTTGGCCGGCTGAGCTTTACTTGCCGAGGTCGAATACCTCCGCCTCCGGCCGCGCACCCTGGCGCGATGCGATGGTGCTGGTGAAGGCCTCCTGCTGCTCGCCATCCTCGTTCTTGCGTATCGCGTAGCAGTTGAAGTCGGCGTTCACGAAGTTGCGCAGGCTCTTCTTGCCGGGCACCGGGAAGCTGGAGGCGACGATGCCGACCTTCACCTCGTACCACACCCAGCTGTTCTTCTTCTTCAGCCAGCCGAGCACCGTCGATTCGGTGGAATAGCGGTGGCGGCTGTTGGCGATGGCGGTGATCGGGAACAGGTTCTTGTCGTCCCCTTCGCCGCCCAGCTTGTCGTTGAGCAGGTGGCCCTTGATGTACTTGCGTTCGGCGCTCTCGCCCGGATCGGTGACCAGCTGGTTCATCACTGTCGCTAGCGCCGACGAGGCCGGGCCGCTGCCGTGGGCGCCGGCGTACTTGGCGTCGAGCCAGTCGACGCTCATGTGCACCGCCACCTGGCTGCCGCCGAGGCCGGTCTGCACCTGGCTCAGGAAGCTGGTCTTCTTCGGCGTGCCGACCTCCTCGAAGGCCTCGAAGAGGGTCTTCATGTCGGCCACCACGGTCGGCGCTTCCGGCGTCGTGGCGAGGGTCTGGCGCACCCGCCCGATCACCGCCACGGCGTTCTTGCGGGCCTTGCTGGCGTCGGCCTCCTTGGCCATCGCCGCGTACTGGTCGAGCTTGCTGAGGATCGGCTTGGGATCCTTGCTGGCCACCATCGGCACCGGCTTCTTCTCGTCGCCGCTGAAATACACCTCGTGGGATTCGCCGCCGGCGGTGCGGAAGGGTTTGCGTTCCTTCCACCACTCGACGACCTTGCCGACCGCCGCCTTGGCCTTGCCGTACAGCGCCTGGCCGATCTTGACGATCCAGCCGACCAGCCAGTCGAGGGCCTTGTCGATGGGGGCGCGGATCTTCTGGATCACCGCCATCACCTTGTCGGCCACCTTGCCGAGGCCGATGAAGCCGGCCAGGAAGCTGATCGCCAGGGACAGCAGGTTGGCCAATGTGGATTCCACGCGCTTGGCCGCCGCGTCGATGGCGCCGCCGGCGATGGCCACGATGGAGTCCACGAAGGCCTTCACGGTCTGGGCGATCTGCGCCAGCTTGCTGACGAAGACCATCACCGTGTCGTAGATCGACAGGATCGCCGAGATGAAGCCGGCGCCGGGGATGAACATCGCCACCAGCTTGGGCACGGCCTTCTTCACCACCATGTCGATGACGAAGTCGCTGATGCCGCCGATCACCATGTCCTTCAGGTTGCCGAGCATTTCCTTGATCTTGTCCCAGGCGGCCGCCGGCCCGCCGGTGACCAGCGCGACGACCACGTCGAAGCCGGTCTCCATGGCCTTCACCACCGGCTCGCCGACGGCAGTGACGAGCTTCTGGCGGATGTTCTGCCAGGTCAGGCCGAGCACCGACAGCACGAACTTGAGGATCTCCTGCAACTCCAGCTTCTGCGGGATGTAGATGCCCGGCAGAGAGCCGGTGAGCCATTCGATGAGGCCGGTCTTGAGATGGGTGCCGATGCGGTCTACGAAGCCCTCGAAGCCGGCCTTGGCGGCCCGTACCAGGTTGCGCACGAAGCCGATCGGGTTGCGGAAAATGCTCTGCAGTGCGCCGGCGGTGCGGCGCAGGTAGGGCATCACGCTGGGGGCGACCACCTCGAAGATGATCTCCAGCAGGCTGATCACCTGCTGGCCGGCCCAGCTGAAGAAGCGCCCGGCGAAGTCGCCGAAGACCCGCGCGATGCGCACGAAGGTCTGCGGCAGGGTCAGCAGGTCGGCCACGCCGAGGCTGCGCAGGGTGTCCATGAACATCCCCGGCAGCGCGGTGACGAAGCCCATCAGCCCGGCAAGCGCGCCCTGGAACCAGGCCCAGGCGCGGGCGATGGCGTTGCCCTTCTGGATGTTCTCCCACACCTCGTCCTGGCCGATCAGCTTCATGAAGCCGCCGATCAGGTTTTCGGCGCTGCGCGGCACCGGCTCGCCGGTGATCAGGTTCTTGCCAAGCACCGCGCACAGCAGGTCCCAGCCGCGGGTGCCGGCGGCCAGCCCGGCCAGCGGGCGCAGGATCGCGTCGCGGATGAACTGCAGCACGCCGGACACCAGGTTGCCGACGAAGCTGGTGATGCGCGAGATGGGCTCGGTGACGATGCGCTTGGCCCGTTCCCACACCCCGCCCAGGTCGAAGATGTCGCGCCAGCCCAGGCTGTCGAGGAAGCGGTCCACCGCCTGGCGGATGCTGCTGCCGATCAGCCCGAGGGTGGCGATCTGCTGCTGCACCCACACGGCGACCCGGTCGATGATGCCGTGGTTGTCGAGGGCCTGGGTGATCAGCGCGCCGCCGGGCATCAGTTCCACCACCGCCCGCAGCAGGTTGGCCGGGGTGCGCTCGACGGCCCGCATGTTGATCGGGTTCACCCCCAGCACCAGCGTGAACATGCGGAAGCCGGGCAGGTTGTTGGCGTGGTCGGCGAAGTAGTCCAGCGCATCACTGATGCCGAGGCGCTGCACTGCCGGTGGACTGTGCTCCACCACGCCGGGGAGCAGGCTGCGCCGCACCTGGGCCGGTGCCTGCGGTGCGGCGCCCTGCTGGATGGTGTGGGTCAGTTCGTGGGCGATCAGCTCGCGGCCGGCGCTGCTGTCGGGTTGGTAGGCGTCGCGGCCGAAGAAGATCTCGCGCCCGACCGTGAAGGCGGCGGCATTGAGTTGGCGGCTGGCCTGGGCCGCCTGCGGCCCGGTGTGGATGCGCACCGCCGAGAAGTCGGCGCCGAAGCGCGGCTCCATGAAATCCCGCAGGCTGCGCGGCAGCGGCTGGCCGCCGGTGGGCAGGGCGGCCGCAGCGGGGGGCGGCCGTGGTGCGGCGGCGGTCGCCGCAGCCGCCACAGTCGGTGTGCGCTGGGCGGACGCCGGCACGAGGCCGGTAAAGCGGGTGGCGCTGGCCGACACCGGCACGGCCGGCAGGCTGACCACCCGGCGGGCGACCTGCACCGCTTCCCGCTCGGCGGCGTCGTGGGGGCTGGACACCATCAGCCCGCCGACCGTGGCACGCTGCGGCATGACGGGCGCCGGCGTCCTGACTGGCGCCGCCATGGCCCGGTGCTCGGGCGTGCGCAGGATGTGGCGGGACAGGGGCGCGTTCATGGCTGCGTTCCGCCAGTGGGTGCGGGGACGGATTCACCTCCACAGGTGACGCCTGGGGCGGTAGCCGGGCAGCGGAGATCCGGCGGGGTGCGCATCGCGCCGCCGGCCTAGCTGGCCCGGCCCTCCTTCAGCAGTTCGCGGCGCAGGCCTTCGTCCGCCGCCGCCGCGCTCACCGAGCCGTCGCCGCGGCCGAGGGCCTGCAGGCAGGCGTAGCGCACCACGTTCATGATTGTGCCGCCGGAGATCTCGTGCTGGCGGGCCAGCTGGGCGAGGTCTAGGGCCGGGTCGAGGCGCACCGGGGCCGGGAAGGCCTCGCGCCACAGGCGCAGGCGCTCGGCCGGGCGCGGCAGCGGGAAGGCCACCACCGACTGGAAGCGGCGCAGGAAGGCGTCGTCGATGTTGTGGCGCAGGTTGGAGGCGAGGATCACCACGCCGGTGAAAGCCTCGATGCGCTGCAGCAGGTAGCTCACTTCCTGGTTGGCGTAGCGGTCGTGGGCATCGGAGACGCTGCTGCGCTTGCCGAACAACGCGTCGGCCTCGTCGAAGAAGAGGATCCAGCCGGCCTGCTCGGCGGCCTCGAACAGGCGGGCGAGGTTCTTCTCGGTCTCGCCGATGTACTTGGAGCTGACCTGGGACAGGTCCACCCGGTACACCTCGCGTCCGCAGCGCTGGCCGAGCAGGCAGGCCGACAGGGTCTTGCCGGTGCCGGACGGGCCGTGGAAGAGGCTCACATAGCCCGGTGCGATGCGCCGCCCCAGGCCCCAGTCCTCCATCAGCGTGCGGCCGTGGACCAGCCACAGGCCGATGTCCTCGAGCTGGGCGAGAGTCTGGGCGGGCAGCACCAGATCGCTCCAGTCCAGCCCAGTGAAGACCCGCCGCGCCGGGATGCCAGCTTCGCCGCCGGTGGGCAGCGGCAGGCCGGGCAGGGCTTCGGCGAGGAAACGCGGCGACAGCAGCAGTGGGCCGCCGAAGGGGCTGGCCGGCCCGTCACCGGCCGCCGCCGGACTCAGGCGCAGCACGTCCTCGCTCGCCAGCCGGCCTTCCGGGGCGAGGCGGCGGATCGCGGCGAGGCGCAGCTCGAGGGCGTCGCCGGCCAGCAGGAAGCAGGCCGTCTCGCCGCTGGGCTGGAAGCTGGCGCCGTCGGCACGGCCACCGAACTCGGTAAACGGGCGCTGGGTCGTCTCGTTGCGCGACCACAGCACATCGAGCAGCTGCGGGCGCAGCAGCGGGGCGAGGGCCAGCGCGACGAGCAACCGGTCGGCCGGGTCGAGACCGCGGCGGCGCACGGCGGCAGCATACGGGCAGCCCGCCCGGTCCAGGGGCGGGGCGTCGGCGGGCAGCGGCGGCGAGCCGGGCGGCTGGCCGAAGTAGGTCTGCAGGCGGACGCGCAGGCTGTCGGCCAGCCATTCCAGCTCGGCCTCCAGCGTGGCGGCGGCGGCCTGCAGCAGGCTGTCCGCCGGCTCTCCATCGGTGGGGCGCCAGGGCAGATCGTGGCTGTTCATCGGGCGCCCCTCATGGCGTGTCCCACTCGGTCAGCAGCGGCCACGGCATCCACGGCAGGCGGACCAGGCCGATGCTCCACGGCAGCAGGCCCAGCAGCATGTCGAAGGGCTCCGGCTCGACGCGCAGCTTCCAGGCCTCGTCTTGCCGACGCAGTTGGCCGCGGCGGCGCAGGAAGGCGGTGCGCAGGCCGTCCGTGGTAGTGCCGCGCAGGGCCTGCCAGTGGACCAGCACGGCGGCCAGCAGGGCCTCGGCCTCGGTACGCTCGGCCTCCGTCAGGCCGGGCAGCGCATGGGAGAACGGTGTGTCCGGTGTGAGGCCGAGCAGCAGCTTGGCGAAGGGCAGTTCGAATTCGAGGGCCGCCGTGCCGCTGGCCAGCCAGTGCAGCAGTGCCGCGGCGCGCGGCACGACGGCATCGGGCAGGGGCCCGCGGTGACCGGCAGCCACCAGCCCGGTGGCTTCGAACAGGCGTGGTAGGTAGGGATGCAGCAACACCAGCCCGGCCTCAGGCACGAGCAGGCCGGCGGTGCTGCGAGCGGCCGGGCGCTGGTCGAAATCGAGGGGAGCGCCGATTGGCGCCGCGGGCATTGGGAGCACGGAGGCCAAACGGGACGCGGCCAATGCCTGCGGGGCCTGGCTTGGCAGCGTGTCGATGGACTGCACCGGCGCTGCCGGCTTGTCCGACGGGAATGGCGTCCCGGCCAGCAGGTCGAGGACGGCCTGCCAGTGGAGTTCCGGCGTGCGTGCGGCGAACAGTGCGCTGAGCCAGGCGCGGGCGACCGGCAGCCAGGGGTGGCGGCCGTCGGCGGTGGGCTGCTCGCCCTCCAGCGTCCACGCCAGCCACAGGGCCTGGGCATACAGGCTGTCGCCGTCGTCCCGGTCGGCGGTGGCGGCGAGCAGGGCCAGCAGGGCGCGGCTCAGCGGATGGTGGGGCGCGGTGGCTGCATGGGTTCTCACCACGTGCCGGCGCCAGGCCGCCGGCAGCAAGGCCAGCCAGCGGCTCAGGCCACCGAGCCGTTCGGTGCGGGACTGGGCATGGATGTCCGGCGGCACGCAGCCGAGGCTGGCCCAGGCCAGCGCGGCTTCGGCCAGCAGCGCGCGCAGGCTGTCGTCCGGCAGGCCGGCCAGCGGCCAGTCCGGGCTACCGTGATGCAGGTAGGCGGCCAGCCCGGCCTGGGCCTGGATGTCGGCGGCGGCCGGTTGGGCGGGGGGCTGATCGATCGTGCCAAGGGGCGCCGCCGGGGCGTGGTCTTCGGTGGGCAGGGTGTCCAGCTGGCGGGCCAGCTCGCGCAGCGTCGGGACCGGCAGGGGCAGCGGCTCGCCGCCGAGGTCCAGCGTCGCGCCCGGCGGTGGCTGGCTATGGCCGGCTTCGGCATCGACCCGGGCGAGGGCGGTGCGCACTGCCGTGCGCAGCTCGCCCAGCGCGTTGTACCGCCAGGCCAGCAGCAGCGGCGCGGTGTCGGCGGGGCTGGATTCGGCACGGCTGGGGAAACTACCGGGGGCGGCGGTCGGCGGGGTGCGGTCGGTCGGGTCGGGCTGGCCGGTTGGTGGTGTCTCGGCTTGCTGCAGGGCCAGCCCGGCCAGGGCGGCGTTGGCGGCGGCGGCAACCTGGGCCGGCAGCGCGTCCGCACCCGATGTGCTGTCGAGCTGCAGCGTCAGTTCCAGGCGTGGCAGGCGGACCACCCGGTCGTCGGGGGCGTGGGCCGACAGGCTGTCGGCGAGGGCTGCCAGCACCGGCTCGGCAGCATCCCGCAGAACACCGCGCAGCGTGAAGGCTGCCGCCGGCGTGGGCGCCCGCGCCAGCCACAGCAGGCGGCGGATGCGGTGGGGGAAGGGCATGTTGCTCATGGCGGTGTCCGCGTCAGCGCTTCAGGCGGTTGAGGTTCTGCAGATTGCTGATCAGCACCGCCTGGGCCGGCACCGCGGCGCTGCCCTTGAGGGCCTCCAGCTTGTTGCCCAGATTGGCGGCGACGGCTGCGTCGGTGACATACACCGTGCTGTTGGCCAGCACCGAAGCCACGCCGGCGGCAGCGCCGGTGGAGGTGTCCACCTTCTGCGTGACGACCCGCGTAGTGGTGTCGGCGACCGCATCGCCCAGTTCCGTCTGGGCCTTGGTGAGCATGGCCTGGGCCTGCTTCAGGTTGTCGTCCGACAGGTTGCCCTGGCTGACCATGTCTACCAGGTTTTGCACGGTCTGGCGCTTGTACTCCACGTCCTTGACCATCTGGTCGAGCACCACGTCGCCGGTGGCGACGGTCTTGATGCCGACGGTGCCGGCGGCGGTGGCGTCCTTGGTGCTGAAGGCGCCCTTGACGAGGCCTTCCACGTTGGCGGTCTGGGTGTCCAGCCTGGCCCGGATGTCGGTCTGCACGGCCTTCAGGTCAGCGGCGAGGGCCTGTCGCGCGGTGTCGAACTGGGTACTGACCACGCTGCCGACCAGGGTGCTCACGACCAGGTCCACCGGTCTGACGACCTTGATCGGGAGGACATCAATGGGCGGCCTGCGCTGCGGCGGGCGCGGCAGCGGCGGCTCGACGGGCTCGGCTTCGTCCACCTCGGCGCAGGGGTAGGCGAGGGTGAAGTCGGCGACGACCTTGCCGCTGTCGTCGTAGGCCAGCACGAAGCAGCCCCCGCGCCACACGCCGCCCAGGTGGTCGAGGCCGGGGTTGTCGGTGGCGAAGCGGGCCAGCAACAGCTTGTCGTCGGCCTTGTCGTCCTTGGCCTTGATGAGGTTGTCGAGCCAGTCCAGCCAGATCGGGTGGGTGGTCTGGATCAGGGAGTCCACCGGCGACACGAAGTCGCTGCGCGACAGCTTGCCCAGGTTGACCCGCGCGGTGCCGACGGTGCGCAGGGTTTCGGCGATGCCATTGTTCCAGCGGCTGCTTTCGGTGGTGGTCCGGTAGGCGCTGTAGGTGGGCTGGTCGAGGGCCGGCCTGGCGTTGTCGGCCAGGCTGCTGACGGCGCTGCGGGCCTCGCTGGCGGCGGCGATGACCGATACGCCGGTGTCGGTCTGGTCGGGGATGTCCTTGCTGTCGATGGCAGACTTCAGGTTGTCCAGGTACTGGCCGGAGAAGATGTCGCTTTCGTCGAGGCGCAGGGACACGTCCTGGCGCAGCAGATAGTGGAAGCGGTGCAGGTCGGTGTAGCGGATGCCGGGGCGGATCTTGATCAGCTCCTTGCGGTTATGCACCAGCACCGCGTGGACTTCGAAGGGCAGGTTGCGGTCGGCGATGAGCTTCTTCAGCTCGGTGCGCACGTCGTCCACCGGCCGGCCGAGGTGGCCTTCGACGCGGAAGAAGTCGTGGGCGGCGATGCTGCCGGCCAGCGGATCGAGGGCGCGCGGGCTGCCCTGGTACTCGGCGGCCCGGTAGCCCAGGTTGTGGTTGCCGAGGCGGCGGGCGGCGAGGCGCGGGTTCCAGGCGGCGCTCATAGCGGCGGTGTAGTACCAGGGGATGGCCCGTTCGCCGAGGGGGCGCTCTTCGCCGTGGCTGGGGGTCACGCGCAGCGTGGTATCGGCGGGCGGCGCGTAGTTGGCGATCAGCTGGTCGAAGCGGCTCAGCAGCAGGCCCAGCTCGGCGGCGGTGCTGCGGCTGTAGCCGTCGGCGGCGGCCGGGTAGAAGCCCGTGCGGGTGTCGTCGGGGGCTGCCAGGGTGCCGGCTGCCAGGTGCTTGGGAAAGGCTGCCGGCAGCGGGCCGGCGGGCAGCGCGTCGGCGTCCAGCAGCACGTCGCGGACGGCGTTCCAGGCTTCACACAGGTCTTTCAGGAAATCGTGGAAGGGCAGCACCGCGCCGGCCGAGGTGTCTTGCTGGCGCTGCAGTGTGGCGATCCAGTCGGCAACGGGATTGCGCCGGAACACTGTGGCGAGCACGCCGGGGAAGCCCTCGGCGAAGTTCTTCAGGGCGTCCACCAGGCCGGCCAGGGTCTTGCCGGCGGCGTCCCGGTAGCGGGCGATCAGCACTTCGGCGGTGGCCAGGTCGCTGCCCAGCTGTGGGCGCCAGGCGATCAGCTCGGGCAACTCGCGGGCCTGTTCGGCCAGCGTCAGCGGGCCGGCGGCCAGGCGGGCGGCGGTGTCGCGGCTGGCGAGCAGCACGAGCAGGCGTTGCTGGCGCTCGCGGCCGAGGTTGTCGCAGTCGGCGCCGGTGCACAGGTCGGGGTCGCTGACGGTGGTTTCCGCCAGCAGGATCACCGCCTGGCCGTCCAGCGCACCGGCCGTGAGCGGTACGCCGAGCGGGTCGTCGCCGGAGGTCAGCTCGCCGCTGATCAGCAGCACGCCGCTGGCCGTATCGAAGAAAGGCTCGTAGCGGGGCGCTGTGGCGTCGTAAGGACGTAGGCGCGGATAGGTGGTGGCGGTATCGAGGCGGACCAGGTCGCCGTCGCAGGTCAGGCCGAGGCCGGCGCCGACGGTCACGCTGGCGCCGTCGCTGCTCACCGCGAAGCCGGCGACGATGCCGGCCCCGACCAGGGTGACGCGGGACAGGCGGTCCTGCTGGTCGAGCCAGCTGGTGACTTCGTTGAGCTGGGTGTGGGTGAGGACCTGGTCGCGCTCGAAGACCGCGTACTGGCTGGCGAGGGGCGCGGCGAGACTTTGCAGGACCTTGATCGGATCAGCCATGGTCCGTCTCCTGGTTGATGACGTGGTCGGGGGCGCTGCCGAGGGCGGTGCTGCCGAGGACGAAGGGCGGTTTGGGCGATTCGGCGAAGCAGTCGAACAGGGTGCGCTGCGGGTAGATGTTCTTCATCGTCGTGAGGGCGTCGATCAGCGCCTGCAGCTTGGCTTGCCGGTCGGCGCTGGTGACGCCGGCGTGCAGGGACAGCCAGTCCCGGTAAGCGAGCTCGAAGCGGGCCATGTCGTCGGCGTTCACCCAGCAGATCTTGGGCAGCAGGTGGGCCGGCACTTCGCTGCGGATCACGTGCTCGGCGAAGTTGCGGAAATCCATCTGCTGGAAGCGCCCGGCGTAGGCCGGCAGCACGATCTGCAGGCGCCAGGAATAAGGGTCGGCGTCGGCGCAGTCGCTGCAGTCGCTGTCCACGCAGATCGGCAGCAGCGGGTCGTCGTCCTGGCCGGGGCGCAGCAGCAGGTTCTCGATGAGGTACAGGCCCTCGCCGCTGTAGTGCTCGCGCAGGTAGTCGGCCAGGTCGGCGATCACGTTGCGGGCTACCGCCTCGCTGGGGAAGCCCTCGACGCGCCGCGCCAGCCGCTGGCCGTCGGTGTCGATGACGCTGAAGTAGAAGCGCTGGTCGTTGCCCTGGATGATGCGGTAGTGCTGGTCGTCGGCCTGTTGGCCGCGGATGATCGCGGCGACCATGCGGGCGCGGGCGTCCTCGCGGGTGGTGAAGTTGGCGGTGGACGACAGCAGGATCTTGTTGTCGCTGGCGCGATAGATGCGGAAGCGGAATTCGTCGCCGGGGGTGGTGTCGATCTCGGCGTAGGTCTCGTAGGACACCGCGCCGAGGTTGCGGCGGCTGAAGTCGGCGATGCCCAAGAGGCGCGCCAGACGCTCTTCGAGGCCGCTGACGTTGAGGCTGTTCCACAGGTCGGTGGGGCCGTCGAGGCTCTGGTCGTAGGCGCCGGCGCGGTTGGCCGACAGCTCGGCGGCGTCGGCCAGGAAGTCGCACTTGTCGGCGATCACCTCGTCGTCGGTGTGGGCGAAGGCGGAGGCCATCGCCGCGGCGTACTCGGAGAAGTCCTCGCCGAGGCGGGCCAGCAGGTGGTCGAGCAGGCGGTGCTGGCGGATGGCCGCCTCGGCCGGCGTCTCCTGCAGGTTGGCGAGCAGGGTCGGGGTGACGTCGGCGGCGTACACCTGGTCGTGGCCGACGATGCTGTCCACCGTCTGCGCGGCCAGCACGTGGGCGTCGTCGGGCAGGCCGTCGAAGCGGTCGGCGGTGGCGGTGAGCTCGGCTGGCGCCACCGACAGCAGGCTGGCGGCCTGGGCGAGCTGGGCCAGGTCGTTGGCGATCTGCTGGTCGAAGAAGCTGAGATAGGCCTTCAGCTGCAGCACCTGGGCCTGGCGCTGGGCGTCCGGGGTGCCGCCCAGGCCGGCTTGGCTGAGGCCGTAGAGGGGCGGGAAGTCGAGCTGCACCGAGCGGTAGGCGGCGAGCTCGCGCCAGCGCCCGTCGGGCACCGGCAGGTCTTCGGCGCGCGGCGTTTCGACGGCCTGGCGGGCGGCGTCGAGCAGCGCGTCGAGGCGCTCGCGCACGGCGGTGGGCATCTGCGCGAGGTTCCAGCCGGCTACCGGCAGGCCGCGCTTGCGGAACACCAGCCGGCCGGCCGGTGTCTCGCCGTCGGTGGAGATGGCCAGGCGCGGCAGGTGGCCGGCGCTGACCGGCACCCGCCAGCGGTTGGGCACCGGCTGTGGGTTGCCGCTGCTGTCGAGGGGATTGAGGACGATGTCGGTGATCGCGCGGACGCCGGGCACGTCCATCAGCACGCCGATCAGGTCGGACAGGCGCAGCTCGGCGGGTAGCTCGGAGGCCGTCAGGTCGGCCTCGTCGATGAAGCCGTCCTGCAGCGCCGGGCCGTCAAAGATGTCGTCCACGCCGCGCGGGCGGCCGTCGGCCAGTGGGCGCGTGCGCATCTGCACCAGGCTGTAGCTCGGCACCGGCGGGGCGATGGCCTGGGC
Source organism: Zoogloea sp. JDB1 (assembly GCF_056724025.1). NCBI lineage: Bacteria > Pseudomonadati > Pseudomonadota > Betaproteobacteria > Rhodocyclales > Zoogloeaceae > Zoogloea > Zoogloea sp. JDB1. The sequence continues at coordinate 473,598 of NZ_CM161496.1, read as the reverse complement.
GGCGGCGAACAGCAGGCGGGCGGCGGTCTCGGTGACGTCGGCGGTGGCTTCCAGATCCAGCTCGGCGCACAGGGCGAATCTCTCGGTCGGCACCGGTTCGATGGCGACGAAGTCCTCGCACAGGTTGCGATTGGCCTCCAGCGTGGCGCGTACCGCGCGCAGCACCGGCTCGCGCTCGGCCTGGGTGTTCACCGCGTCCATGAAATCGATGGCGACCCGGTACAGGCCGCTGATGCGCACTTCCCGGTAGTGGCCGTGGGCCGGTGGGGTACGGGCGAGTTGGCGCTGCAGCAGGTCGGCGTACAGGGGCGGCGCGTCGGCGGGCATGACCCAGGCGTTCTTCACGCCGGGCAGGTCGATCAGTTGCTTGCGCCAGTCGAGGGCGGTCAGCGGGCGTGTCGGCAGCACCTGCCGGGCCCGGTGGAAGCGGTCGGCGAGGGCGAGCGGCGCACCGGGCGGCGGGGTCAGCAGGTCTTCCAGCGGCAGCTCGGCCCGGTAGCCCAGCTCGGACTGGGCCCAGGTGATCAGTTCGAGGATGGTGATGCCCGGGTCGTGCAGGTTGTGGTCGGTCCACGTCGCGCCGGCGAGGCGGCGCAGCAGGGCCAGCCCCTCGTCGTAGAGGGCCTGGGCGTCGCGGCCGGCCGGCTCGGGGGCGCGGGGTAGCGTGGTCGGGGCGGGCAGGAGGGCGGCCATCAGCTCACCTCGGCAATCAGGTGTTCGGGCACGGAGACGAGGATCATGTCCGGCGTGTCGGGGGCCAGCTCGGGCCGGTCTTCATCCGGGCGGTCGGCGAAGCACAGGCGGAAGTCGGTGACGTAATCCACCCACGGCAGGCCTTCGACGAAATCCACCAGCGCCGAGCGCAGCACGCGGCCGCCGAATTCGAGGGCTGTGCTGGCGTCGAAGGCCCACGGCGACAGGGCATGCAGCAGGGCCTGGTTGATCTGCGCGCGGTAGTAGCTGAAGGCGTAGCCGGGCCGCATGGCGACCTTGAAATCCACCTGCACGGCCCGGTAGGCTGGGTTGCGTACCGCCAGTGTGGTGGCGTCCAGCCCCATCGGCGCACGGGCCAGCAGGAAGGCCTTGATCCGTTCCAGCGTGTCGAGGTCCACCCGCGGCCGCAGCGGGTCCACCGCGTTGCGGTTGCGCAGGTCCGGTACCACGACGACCCGCACGTGGCCGGGGGCCAGCCAGGAGGTATCGCTGGCGTGGGGGATGCACTTGACCCGCTCGACGGCCGGGAAGGCCTGCAGCACCAGACGCTCGTAGTCCCAGCGGGCGATGGCCCGGTTGCGGTGGCGCAGGCGTTCGGCGGCGCGGCGGGCCAGCCCTGTGGCGTCTTCCTGCAGCGTGCCGCCGAAGGAGGCGTAGGGCTGGCTGATCGCCTTCAGCGTCGGCGCCGGCGCGACGAAGCGCGTGATGCTGCCGGCCGGCAGTGCGCTGGCCAGATGGTCGGCCGCGTTGGCGTGGTCCTCGAAAACCGCCTCGAAGGCGTTGGCATGCACGCCGACCAGGCGGCAGGTGGCTTCCGGCTGTGCCGCGATGGCGGCCCGCAGCCAGATCAGGCCGGCCGGCAGGCGGGTGTTGTCGGTGGTCGCGTCGGTGGGCAGTACCAGGCTGACGAGGCCGCTGGCGCGCAGCTCGCGGCTGGTGTCGAGGGTCAGCTCGGCACCACTGGCGAGGGGCCGCCAGGCGTTGTCGGCGAGCACCGCCCAGCTCAGGGGCTGGGCGTTGGCGAGGGGATCGGCGCTGCCCTCGGCGACCTGGAACAGCAGGCTCAGCGGATCGCCGGGGGCGAGGCCGGACAGGCCGATGAGCAGCTCGCCGGCGTCCCGGTGGGGCGGCAGCAGCGGGATGGTGCCAGTAGCGCCGGCCGCCAGCCACGGGTGGCGACCCGTGAGCCAAGCATGCTCCCGCGACACGCCGAAGGCGTCCACGTGGAAGAACTCCACCTCGGCGTTGGCGAAGCTGGCATCGCTGTCGTCGTCCACCCGGCTCGGCCCCGCGTCGGCCTGGTAGGACAGGCTGATCTCCTGGGCCTTGGGTGTCCATGGTTCGCCGAGGATCACTTTCGGTGTGGCGAGCAGGCCGGCGACGGCCTCGCTGCGCCACGCCGCGTGGAGCAGATCGGTGTCCAGCGCCAGGGTGATGAAGCCGGCCCGCGGCGCGCTGGCGGCCGGCGCGTCGGAGGCCACGCCGCGGCGCAGGCGCAGGAAGCCGGCTTCGCGGCGGGCATAGGCGCTGCCGGCGCGGGCGAAGGCTTCGTAGACGGTGAGCCAGCGGTAGGGGCGGGGCAGGCCGGCGCGGCTGCTGGTGCTCAGGTCCAGCGTGGCGCGGCCACCGGTGGCCGGCGCCAGGCAGACCCGCCCGGCGGGATGGGCGCCGGCGGCGTCGGCCCATTCCGCCTGGGCCCACACGCCGCTGGCCAGATTGCCCTGGCCGGAGTAGTGGGCATAAAGCGCGGTCAGCGCGGCCTGGGTGGTCGGCGCGCCCTGCCAGCCGATCTGCAGGCTGAGGGCCGACAGGCGCTTGCCGAGGGCTTCCGCGCAGCCGACGTAGAAGCGCGTGCCGACGCCGGGCTGCGGGCCGAAGGGCAGGAAGGCCTTCTTCGGGTCGAGTTGGCCGAAATCGCTTTCGAGGGCGAGGCCGTGCAGGCCGTCCGCCTTCACGCTGATGCGCGCCCGGCGCAGCTTGAGGCCGGCGAGGCGGCCGAAGGCGGCGGAGCCTTCCTTCAGCATCAGTTGCAGCACCGGCAGCCCGGCCGGGAAGGCCTGTTGGTGCAGGGCCGGGCTGGCGTTGACGATGGCCGGCTGGGTGGCGTCGAGGCGCAGACTGAAGGTCCAGCTGCCGGCGGCCAGGGTGGAGTCGGCGCGGGCGATGGGGAAGGGGCCGAGCCAGCCCTTGGGGCCGGACAGGCGCGCCTCGAAGGCGTCGGCGAGCTGCTCGCCGCTATGGTTTGAGTCGATGCCGTCCAGCTCCAGGCTCACGTCGATCTGCCGGCTGCCTTCGGCGAGGCGCAGCACCGCCGAGGCGAGGGCGAAACCGACCGGCGCGTCGGGCAGCGCGGCATCAATGCCGTGGCGCACGCCGAAGGGGTGCCAGCTGGGCGGATCGGTGGCCAGTTTGGCCCCGAGACCGTTGGCGGAATCGGCCACCGGCGCGAAGCGCAGCCGGCCGTCGCTGCCGAGGGCGATGCTACGCAGGCTGGCGATGCGCGCCTGGGTGGCGACCATAGTGCGGACCGGCCGGTAGAACAGCGGCTGCTGGCGGGTGTCCTTGCCGGCCGCCAGCCGCGCGTCGGTGCCGATCTCCAGCGGCGTTGCGCCCTTCTTCAGCTCGACCAGCACATGTACGTGGTCGGCCACCGGCGGGCGCGGCGTGAGGCCGAGCACCGTCTGCATCTGGAAATCCAGGTGCTTGCGGGTGAAGTCGTTGAGCAGAGCACGCGGGTGGGCGGCGACCTGGAAGGCGGCGACCAGCAGCGCCAGATGCGGCGGTAACGTGCCGCTGTCGTCGTCGGCCAGCGCGGCGAGGCGGGCCTCGTAGGCAGCGTCGCTTTCGCCGCTGGCCTGTTGCGGCAGGAAGTCGCTCCAGTCGCCGGATGGCAGGCGCGGGTCGGCGCCGTAGTAGTTGAGATGGCCGGCCAGCGCGGCGGCGGCGCGCAGCAGGCCGCCGACGTCGCGGTTGTCCAGCGGCGCCGAGGCCGGATCGAGATGCGGGTCGCGGCGGTCCGCCTGGCGGGTGCCGGCGGCGGCGATGAGGGCGGCGAGGATCTCGTGCCGGGCCATGGTCGTTTACCCCCGGCGGACCGCGCGCAGCGCTTCGCTGGCCTCGCCCTGGTAGAACGGGAAGACCAGGTTGAAGCGCGAGTTGGTGCTGCGCACCCGGTAGTCGAGGCGGATCGTCAGCACGCCTTCCATCAGCCGGCTGTCGTCGATGTCCAGCGCGTCCACGCGGATGCGTGGCTCATAGACCAGTACGGTGGTGAGGATGCGATCCTTGAGGACGCTGACGAGGGTGGTGCTGAGAGGCTCGAACATCAGCTCGTGCATGTCCAGCCCGTACTTGGGCTGCAGGAAGCGCTCGCCCGGCGTGGTGCCGAACAGGATGTGCAGGCTGGCCTGGATGTCGGCTTCGTCCTCGGTCATGCGCACGCTGCCGTTGGCGAAGGCCGGCGGGAAGGACCAGCCGCGGCCGAGGAAGGAGGGCGTATCGCTCATCGCGGGCCTCCTCAGCCGATCTGCACCGTCGGCTCGCCGATGGCCGGGCTGGCGCCGCAGCCGCAGCTGTCGCCGACCCGCAGGGCCGGCTTGCCGCCGATCAGCACCGTGGCACTGCCGGCCACGAAGGGGGTGACCGGCGGGTGCGGCGGCGGGATCACGCAGCTGTGCAGGTCGCCGAGCACGGCGGCGGGCAGGCCGCCGATCAGCACGGTGGGCACGCCGGGGCCGGTGACGGTACCGCCATGGACGCTCAGATCGGTGACGCGGGCTGCATTGGGCATGGTGTCCTCGGGCGTGCGTTCAGTTGATCTGCACCAGCGAACCCTTGAGCTTGGCGATGGCCGGCGTGGTGGCTTCCAGCCCGCCGCTGCCTTCCAGCTTGAGGGCGGCGCCGGCCTTGATGTCGAGGGCTGCGGCGGTCTTGATCTCGCCGGCCGCGCCGATGTCGAGCTTGGTGTCGGTGCCGGTCTTGATGTTGAGGGCCTTGGCGCTCTCGACGGTGATGCCGTCGCTGTCGAGCTTGATGCTGTTGCCGTTCTTGTCCTTGAGCAGCACCGAGCCCTGGTCGTCGTCGAAGACCAGCTGCTGCTCGGCGGGGGTGGTGATGGTCAGCACCACCTTGTCATCGTTGATGTGCAGCTTGATGCCGCTGCGGCTGACGAAGACCTTCTCGTGATTGTCGTTGCTCGGCGTGAGGGGCGCGGCCTTGGCGCTGCTGTGGAGCATGCCGAGGATCACCGCGGCGCGCGGGTCGTCGTCGAGGAAGCCGACCACCACCTCGTCGCCGATCTCCGGGCGGATCATCACGCCGCGCTGGTCGCCAGCATCGCCGGCGGCGACCCGTGCCCACACGCCGTCGCTGGACGGATCGACGAGGGGCAGGCGCACGCGCGCGCGGAACTCGTTCTCCGGGTCCTCGTTGTCGGTGACGACGCCGATCTGCAGGCCGTGGGCCGGCGCCAGCAGGCTGGTGCTGCGGCGCGCCTCGAGGCGTTCCCGGCGGGCCGGGTCCTCCGGTACGCCGCCGAACTGCAGGTGGGTGCGCCAGCCCTGCACGGTGTCCATCTCATGGCGCACGCCGGTGACCAGTACCTTGCCGCTGAAGTGCTGGCCGACGCCGGCCAGTTCGACCACGTCGCCGGGCTGCACCTGGCCGAGGCCGATGCACATCGCGCGGCCACTCACCTGGTCGAGGCGGGCGCGGGCGAAACGGGCGGCGGCGGCGGCGGTGGCCTCGGCGTCGGGCAGCATGGTGTGGCGCAGTTCGAGGGTGTCCACGCCCATCGCGGAGGCGAGGTCGTCGGGCTTCAGGTCGCCAGGGCCGCTGAAGGACGGCGGGCTGGCGTCGAGGCTGTGCACGGCCTGGTCGGCGGCGCTCCAGGTGAGGGTCTTGACCGCCTGGGTCTGCTGGCGGGCGTCCACCTCGGCGTCGAATTCGAGCAGGGTCGCGCCGTAGGCGAGGCTGGCCACGGCGGCAGCGCTGGCGTCCGGCGCGCGGGTTTCCAGGTCGGCGCCGCGGGTCAGCACCAACTGGCCGTTGGCCTGGGCGCGGGTGACGAGAAAGTCCCAGTCGGTGCAGTCGTACTGGACCAGGTGCTTGTGGCTGACCGTGGTGCTGGCGGCGGTCATGTTGACGCCGGCGTCGGAACACAGCTGGCCGATCACGTCCCCGTCCTGCATGTCCAGGTAGGTGGCGCCGCGGCGTTTGAGGCTCATTTTGGTGGCGGCGTGGCGGCATTCGACGATGAGCTGCGGCGGGCTGCCCTCGCGCACCTTGAGGCGCTGGCGTACCACCAGGCCCTTGAACAGCAGGTCGGGCTGGTTGCCGGCCCCGGCCAGCACCTCGACCTCGGCGCCGGGGGTGAACAGCGCGTCGTTGCTGAGCGGGAAGTCGCCGCCGGAGGCGCTGCCGTCCTGGTAAGCGAGGCGCGCGAAGGCGATGTGGTTGGCGGTGTTCACGACGCTCACCGACAGCAGCTGGTGGCTGCGGGGCACGGGGCTGCCGCCCACCTTGATGGTGAACTCCCGGTGGTCCGCGGCGATGGGGAGAGTGCGGGCGGGGGAAATTTCACTTCTCCAGGGGCGGGAAGACCACGCGGGTGCCCGCCGGCAGGTGGCGGAAGCCGTCCAGCCCGTTGGCCCGCGCCACGCAGGGGGCGTAGCGCGGATCGCCGTAGATGGCGGTGCACAGCGCGGCAAGGGTTTCGCCGGCGTGCACGATGCGCACGTGGGTCAGGTCGGGGGACGCGTCCTGGGCCAGCGCGACGCGGGTCTGGTCGTCCGAGTTGTCGGTGAACACCGCGGTGATCACCGCCCGCAGCGGCACGCCGCTGGGTTTGAAGAGCTTGTAGACGATGGAGGCGCTCTTGAGCACGCAGCGCTTCACCTGGATGCGCCCCCACATCACCTTGAGGTAGTTGGGGCGGTGGATGTCGCCGTTGTAGCCGGTGACGGTCTGGAAGGATTCGACCTTCTGCTGCACGTCGAGGGGTCGCCCGTTGGCGCCGGTGCCGTCGAGGAAGAACACCAGGTTGAGGTCGCCCGGCTTGACCTTCTTGAAGTCCATGCGGCTGCCGGTGGTGCCGCTGCCCTGGCCGCTGTCGTATTCCATCTCGTAGGCGAGGGTGATCTCGGCCGGGTTCACATAGGCCTCGAAGCTGCCGATGGCGGCGCCGCTGTAGTCGGGCTTGGTGTAGGCGTCGATGCGCAGGCGCTCGAGCTGTCCGCGTTCCGGCATGGCTCAGGGCTCCTGTTGCTGGCGCAGGATCTCCAGCACTTGGGCGACGCATTCGGCGATCAGGGTTTGCTTATCGAGCTGCTCTGGCGGTTGGCTGGCCGCGCCGCCGGAGTCGGCATTGCTGACTTCCACCGAGATCACCACTTCATCGATGATGATGGGCATGACGGGCTCCGTTTCAGGACTTGTCCACGGTGAAGTACTGGTAGGCCAGCTGCAGGCTCTCGACGACGATGGCGTTGGCGCTGGCGGACAGGTCGCTGACCGCCCACTTCACCGGCCAGGCTCCGACCAGGTGCCAGGTGACGAGGGGCTCGTGCTTGTCGTTGAGCAGCTTGACGTCCACGTTCTTCGGCTTGATGTCGAGGTTCTCGATGCCGTCGCGGATCCAGTCCCAGATCGCCGAGTCCTTCAGCAAGCCGCGCTTGAGGACCAGATCCGGGTACTTGCTGCGCACCGGGTAGCGCTGGATGTAGCGGTTCTCGCCGCCTTCCGGCACCTCCTCGGTGGCGACTTCCAGCGACAGGCCGCCCACGTCGGTGAAGCGCACGTCGTCATCGACGGCGCGATCGAGGCCGAGGACTTCCACCTTGAAGTGAAATCCGACGGGGGGTGTGTACATGGCGGGGCCTCAGCGGCGCGCTCCGGTGGCGTTCACTCGTTCTGCAGCTCGAGGCCTTCGTGGGCCAGTTCGATGGACTCGATGGCCACCTCGTTGGCACTGGCCTTCAGCTGCGGCCCCTCGACCTTGACCGGGAAGGCGTTGTGCACCTTCCACACCATCACCGGCTCGTGGCTCTCGTTGAGCAGGCTGACGGTGAGGTCGCGGCGCTCGACGGTGTTGAGCTTGATCGTCGACAGCCACTTGAAGAAGTCGTTGTCCGACTTGACGATGCCGCGTTTGAGGGTGACGTTGCTGAACTTGCGCAGCCCCGGCATCTTGATCGACGAGTACTCGGGGAAGGAGCCGTCGCGGTACTCGATGGCCTGGTTCTCCTGGGTCAGGCCGGTGACCTCGGAGAAGCCGATGCGGGTGCCGCCCCACTGGACGGTGAAGTGGAAGACGGGCAGGGGATACTGGGCAGGCATGTCGGTTCCTTTCGCATTCGGTGGCGGGATGCGGGCGGGCCGGGGGGCTCAGGCGGGCGCGGCCCCGGCAGCGCCGGTCAGGACGTCTGGAGCTTGTGGTAGAACTTCAGGATGATGAATTCGGCCGGACGGACCACCGCCATGCCGATTTCCACGTACATGCGGCCCTCCAGGACGTCCTGGCTGCTCATCGTGGTGCCGAGCCCGCAGCGCACGAAGAAGGCATCCTTGGTGGTCGAGCCGGCCAGCGCGCCCTCGCGCCATTTCTGCGTCAGGTAGCTCTCGATCATGCCGCGCACCTTGACCCAGGTGTTGGCGTCGTTGGGCTCGAAGACCGCCCAGTAGGTGGATTTCTTGACCGATTCTTCGACCATGTTGAAGAAGCGCCGCACCGACACGTAGCGCCATTCGTTGTCGTTGCCGGCCAGCGTGCGGGCGCCCCACACCAGGGTGCCCTTGCCGACGAAGCTGCGGATCGCATTGACCGACTTGCCGGCGGTGGTGTCCACGTTGAGGTTGTCGGTGTCGTCGCTGTCGAGCGCGTAGCTGGGGGCGATGACTCCGGTCAGGCTGACGTTGGCGGGGGATTTCCAGACCCCGCGCTGGCCGTCCACCAGCGCATAGATGCCGGCGATGGCGCCGGACGGCGGGCAGAAGGTGAGGGTGTTGTTCACGCCGCGCACGATGTCCCGGTAGGTGGCGAAGCTGTCGAGCAGGTTGGCCTCGATGTTGGCGGCGTAGGCGCCCGCCGCGTCGTCGAGGTTGGCCAGTGCCGACGACAGGGTGCCGAAGATGCGCTGGATCGCCGCCTGCGCGGCGGCCAGGCGGCCGACGTCGTCGGCCGCGGCACTGATTGCGGTGGTGGAGGCAACCGGTGCATCGGCGCCGAACAGGGTCGCCCAGCCGGCGGTGGTGAGGGCGCCGATGGCAGTGTACTGGGCGACATAGGCGGCGGTGAGCTTGCCGTCGAGTTCTCGCTCGAGGGCGATCAGTTCGCTCATCGCCGGGATGAAGCTGTGGGTGATCGCCCTGCCTGCGTCGCCCTTCAGGCCCGCATGGGTGAAGGAACCAGCGCCGCTGGCCATGCCGTCCACCAGCGGGGCGATCTTGTAGACGAAGGCGAACAGGTCCTGCATGTGCGTGGAATCCGGGGTGCCCAGGTAGGCCAGCAGGGTGGCGCCGAAGGTGTCCGAGATGGCCTTGTCGGCGGTGGCGCTGACGGTGGCATGGCGGGCCGGCAGGCCGGCCAGGTCGATCAGAGCCTGGTCGAGGCCTTGCAGCAGCGCCAGCACGCCAGCGTCGCCGGTTAGCGCGTTCAGCGTCACCGCTACGCCGCCTTTTTTCAGCTTGCTCTTGATGTCGGCGTAGCCGACGTTCTTCGGGTAGTTGAGCTGCAGCCACGGCGCGTAGGCGGCGCCGTACTTGAGGCTGTTGATGCCGATGCGGTTGCGCAGCTCTTCCACCACGGCGGTGTGGCCGGTCTTGTCGGTGGCGAGACGGGTATCGAGCACGGCGACCCGGTCGCCGAGCTTGCCGCACTGGTTGAGGGCCGCCATCTGCACGGCGGCCAGGTCGTCGGCGGGCAGGCCGGCGGCATCGGGAAAGAGCAGGATGGTCGGTTCGTCCACCGTCGCGATGCGCGCCAGGCCGGCGATCAGCTGGGTCTTGTCTACCGCGTCGGTGTGCTTGCCGACCGCGCAGATCCACGCCTTGCCGCCGCCGTTGTCGAAGAACAGGCGCAGGCTGTCGTAGAGGTACTTGGTGTTGGTGGCGGCCAGCGTGGCACTCTGGAAACGGTTGCCGGCGTCCAGGTCCACGTGGTCGAGGTCGAGTTCCGGCGCGCCGCCGAACAGGGTTTCGAATTCGAGCAGCGAGGTGATGCGGGTCGGCACGTTCTTCAGGTCGCTGGCAGTGATGCGGGTGGCCATGGCGGTGTAGCCGACGAAGGCGGGCACCGCGGTTTCCACCTCTGCGACCGAGGGGGGAAACACCGAAATCTCTTCGACGTACACATCGGGCGTGCGGTAGGTGGGCATGGCGGCTTCGCTCCTCTCTAAGTTCTTTATCTCAGGTGGACGACGAACTGGGCGTCACTGCGTTCGGCGCCGGGTTGCGGCAGGTTGCCGATGAGCACCTCGCCGTTGCGGTGCAGCTCGAATCCGTGCGGCCCCGCGGCGCGCCGGGCTACCGGGGTCTGGGCTTCGAAGAGCACGATCCTGCGGGTTCCGCCCGGGTCGAGCAGGGCCGGGGCGAGCCGGTCGCCGCCGAAGGGCGGCAGCAGGCGGGTGAAGGCGACCGGCGGGCGGGCGTCGCCGGCGGCGCCATGGTCTTCCACCTGGATGCTGGCAAAGTCCGCCTCGCTGGCCGGCTTGACCACCACGTAGTAGCGCAGCAGCGCGCTGCGGGCGGCGAAGGCAAGCGTGAAGGCGTGGCCGTTGGCGACGTGGCCGGCGCTGGCGGTGAGGCTCAGCACGCCCCACGGCGCCTCGGCGGCGAGGCCGGCGTCGACGAGCAGGCGGCGGTTGGCGGTGAGTCCGCTGGCGGCGCTCTCGCTGACGACGAACTCACCCGCGTCGGCGCAGCGGAACACCCAGCCTGTGTCCGTCGGGCCGAGGCGAGCGCCGGCCAGCGGCGTGCCGTCCGGGCGGGTGATGGTCAGATCCAGTGGGCGGGCTGCCAGGCGCGGTGCGATGCTTGGCGCGGCGGGGCCGGCCAGTTCGACGCCGCGGGGCATCGCGTCGAGAGCGTCGGCAGATGCCTCGTTGGCAAACAGCGGCGTCTCGCCGGGCGGCAGGGCCGGCAGTTGCGTGTATTGCGTGAAGCTCGGGCTGCGCGGCGCGAGGCCGAACAGCAGGCGCCGCCCGACGCAGTCGCCGAGCGGGTTGCCGTCCTCGTCCACGGCGATCAGCACGTGCAGTACGCCGTCGAACTCGCGTACCAGTGCGTGCATGCCGGCCAGTGCGTCGCGGGTGGCTGGCGGCACCACGAAGGCCAGATCGTCGCAGGGGCCGCCGCGGAAATCATGGCTGACGGCCACCGTCCACAGACGGCGGAAGGCGCTGTTCATTTCAGGCCCGCGTGGGTGTGGATGTCGAGGATCGGCGTGCCGGTGGCGCCGGGCTCCTGGTCCTGCAGCACCAGCATGCGGATGCGATAGACCACCGACGGCAGGTGCTTGGCGCCGAGGCAGGTCCACATCTGGTTGGCCTGCTCGGGGCCGTAATTGACCAGTTCGACGGCCAGCCGGTCAACGCCGGGCGGCAGTGCCGGGTAGTCGGCTGGCGTGAACAGCGGATGGGCCTGGAAGAAGGTCAGCAGCAGGGACAGCTGGCGCAGGCCCTCGCCGTAGGTGGTGAAGCTGGCGGCGAAGAGGATGACGAGGTTGATTGCCAGCGGCGGTGGCAGGCTTACGCTGCGCCCGTCCACGATGACTTGCTGAGGCACCTGGGCGCGGGCGTGGCGTTCTTCTTCGATCTGGAAGAGGGTCAGGCGGACGCTGTCCTTGGTGACGACCCAGTTGCCCTTGTCATCGACCAGGGCGCCGAGCTCGACCTTGCCGAAGTCGGAGTTGAGCCTCCGCTGCAGGTAGGTGTTGACTTCGTCGACGAGGAACTTGAGCGAAACATCGATCATCGTCGCGTCCCTCCTCCCGTTCAGGCGGGGCGATCTATGCCGTCCCTATGCCAAAAGCGAAACCGTCGTACGCTTCACTATGGCATGTGTGACAAAAATCACAATGTCTTTATGCGGATCTCCAGTGATTTCCTGCAATGAAGGGTGTGGTGCGCTGCAGTCGTGGAACGCTCAGTCGGTCAGGCGGCCGCCGCGCTTGCGGGTGCCGACGCCGGCGATTGCCGCCAGCCCGCGGCTGCCGTGAGCGTGACAGATTGCACAGGCAAGGGCGTCGGCGGCGTCCGACGACGGGGCGCCTTCGAGGGTGAGCAGGCGTTGCACCATGTGGCTGACCTGCTCTTTGGCGGCCTTGCCGTGGCCGACGACCGCCTGTTTGACCTGCAGCGCGGTGTATTCGGCCACCGGCAGGTCGCACGATACGGCGCCGCAGATTGCCGCGCCGCGGGCCTGGCCGAGGAGCAGCGTGGACTGGGGATTGACGTTGACGAAGATGATCTCTACCGCCGCCTGGTCGGGCTGGTAGGTGGCGATCACCTCGCGGATGCCGTCGAGGATGATCTTCAGGCGTTCCGGCAGGCTGCCTTCGCCAGTCTTGATGCAGCCGCTGGCGACGTAGCGCAGCTGGCTGCCGAGGGTGTCGATGAGGCCGAAGCCGGTGCTGCGCAGGCCCGGGTCGATGCCGAGGATGCGCGTCGCGACGCTGGCCGACGCGGAGGGGCCGTTGATCTTCACCGGCCCCTCACTTGCGGGCCAGCCACACGCCGAAGACCGTCAGCCCCATGCCGGCCAGGGCCAGACCGGTGAGGGTCTCGCCGAAGGCGGCCCAGGCGATCAGCGCGGTGGTGGGCGGGGTCAGGTAGAACAGGCTGGCCACGTTCACCGCGCTGCCGCTGCGGATCAGCAGGTTGAGCAGGCTGATCGCGCCGACCGATAGAACCAGCACCAGCCACAGCAGCGCGAAGACGAAGGGGGCGCTCCAGTCGATGACCATCGTTTCGGTCCGGCTGGCGACCAGCAGCGACAGGGCGAGGGTGGGCAGGAACTGGATCACTGAGCCGGTGCGCAGGTCGAAGGCTGGGCAGAAGCGCTTCTGGTACAGGGTGCCGGCGGTGATGCCGAGGAGGGCGGCGACGGCCGGCAGCAGCATGGCCGCCAGCTCGGGCGTGCCGGCCGCGGCGGCCACCTTGTGGGCGACTACCAGCCCGACGCCGCCGAAGCCCAGGGCCAGCCCTGCCCACTGGCGCGGCAGCACCTTTTCGCCGAGCAGCGCGCCAGCACCGAGGGCGGTGAGCAGCGGCTGCAGGCCGACCACCAGCGCGGTGATGCCGGCCGGCAGGCCGTGGCGGATGGCGGTGAATACGCCGCCCAGATAGACCGCATGGACCAGCATCCCGCTGACGCCGATGTGCAGCCACTGGCGTGGCTCCCGCGGCCACGGCGCGTGGGTGGCGACGGCGACCAGTCCCATCAGCAGGATCACCAGCCCGTAGCGGGCGCACAGGAAGCTGAGGGGTTCGGCATAGGGCAGGCCGTACTTGGCACCGATGAAGCCGGTGCTCCACAGCACGACGAAGAGCAGCGGATACAGACGCGTCATTGCTGCCCGTGTTTGCTGCGGTAGATGCGGGTGGCGGTGGAGACGATGATCTGTGCGTCCTGCGCCGGGATGCCCGGCAACTGCTCGCGCAGCACGCGGTAGGCGAGGTGTTCCAGGGTCTGGCCGTTCCAGGCGTTGGCCGGATCGAAGAAAGGCTCGATGAGGACGTAGGCCTTGTCGACCAGCTCCCGCAGGCTGAGGTTCTTACGGCGTTCGACGGGGGTGTTCATGCGGGGGCTCCAGGGGATCGGCGGGAAGATGGAGTGTGCGGGCAGGTCCCGATGATACCTCAGGCGGCCTGGGCTGCCGGGCCCGGCGCCGGCCCGTCCCCGCCGCGGGCGGGGCGTTCCGGCTTGGCGCGGGGCTGTCGGCTGGGCAATATGCGGACTTCTGTGCCCGGCCGGGCGCCGCTCGTGGAGTGAAGAATCATGCGTTACTGGTTGATGAAGTCCGAACCGGACGACGTGTCCATCGACGACCTGCAGAAGCGCCCGGACCAGACCGTGCCGTGGTATGGCGTGCGCAACTACCAAGCGCGCAATTTCATGCGCGACGGCATGCAGATTGGCGACGGGGTGCTGTTCTACCATTCCGGCTGTGCCGAGCCGGGAATCGCCGGCATCGCGAGGGTGGCCAGCACCGCCTACCCGGATGCGACCCAGTTCGATCCGGCCAGCCGCTATTACGACCCCAAGGCAACGCCGGAGCAGCCGCGCTGGCTGCACGTGGACGTGCAGTTCGTGCGCAAGACGCGGCTTGTGGGTTTGCCCGAGTTGCGCCGCCACACGGAACTGGAGAACATGCGCGTCCTCGCCCGCGGCAACCGGCTGTCGATCACGCCGGTGGAGCCGACCGAGTGGCGTTTCATCGTCGGGCAACTGCTCGGCGCAATCGATCTGATCTGAATACGACAAGCTGACCATGGGTATCGAATGGCTGGCGGCCTACCTGCTTCTGGGGGGCTGCGTGGGATTTTTTGCAGGACTGCTCGGCGTGGGCGGTGGTGGCATCATGGTGCCGATGCTGACCACGCTGTTCGCCGCCCAAGGGTTTGCGCGCGAGCATTTGGTGCATGTGGCCCTCGGCACGTCGATGGCGGCCATCGTGATCACCTCCATCTCCAGCCTGCGCGCCCACCACGCCCATGGCGCCGTGCGCTGGGACATCGTGAAGGGCATCACCCCGGGCGTGCTGGCTGGCACCTTCGGCGGCACCTTCATCGCGTCGCGGGTGGCGACAGCGCCGCTGGCGATCTTCTTCGGCTGCTTCATGGCCTATGTGTCGGTGCAGATGATCCTCAACGTCAAACCCAAGCCGTCGCGGGAGTTGCCCGGTGCGGCCGGGTTGGCCGGGGTCGGCGGGGTGATCGGCGGCATCTCGGCTCTGGTGGCGATCGGTGGCGGCTCCCTGTCGGTGCCTTTCATGACCTGGTGCAACGTGAAGATGCAGAACGCCATCGGCACCTCGGCGGCCATCGGCCTGCCGATTGCGCTGGCCGGCGCGCTGGGCTACCTGATCAATGGCTGGGGGGCTCCCGGCCTGCCCGAATGGACGGTGGGCTTCGTGAACCTGCCGGCGTTGGTGCTGGTGAGCCTGGTGTCCACCTTCACCGCGCCGATCGGCGCCGGCCTGGCCCATCGCCTGCCGGTGGCGACGCTGAAGAAGATCTTTGCCGGCTTGCTGGTGCTGCTGTCCCTGAAGATGCTGCACACGGTGCTGGGCTGAGGAGCGTACAGCGGCGGGGTGAGGCAAGGTATTCGCCCCCGTGAGGGGGCGGTAGCGGACAGGACATCTATCCGTTTTGTGGCGGATTCACGCGCCCGAAGGTCGGTCAGCCGAAAAAGCGTTTCAGCGAGCGGCTGAACCAGCCTTCAGGGGTTCTTTCCTCGGCAAGGGCTTTCATTTGTGGGCGCACGGCAGCGACGTAGGCGTGGTCGTCGTGGCGGATGTGACTGAACAGCCAGCGGTGCAGCAGGCTGTGCAGTTCGTGGGAGATGTCCTCGCCCTTCTTCATGCGCTCGTGGAAGCCGCTGACACGCCGCACGAAGAGTTCGTGCACCTTCTTGTGGCCGCGCACGAACTCGTAGCCGGCGTCTTCCATCAGGCATTCTTCGAAGGCGAAGTGGGACAGGGTGTATTCCACCAGGTCGTCCACCACCGCGATGACGCCGAGGCGGTCGGCGTGCTGCCGCGCGTCATGCAGGCGGTTGATGAAATCCATGATCTGCTTGTGCTGGTTGTCGATCTCCAGGATGCCGGTGTCCAGGTCGGGAGACCACGAGAGATATGCCATTGTTTTTCCTTGTGCGGGCGCACGCCACCAATGGCGACATGCCGTCCGGAGCATGGGGACGGCTTTGTGGGTCGAGGGGCGGTCGTGCGGGGAGTATCTGCTGGGGAGTGCAGGGCAGTATGTTAATCGCCTATGCCTACCGAGTGACAGACAAAGTGCAAGGAAAGTTTCCCGAGCAGGGTAGTCGGCCGCCGCGGAACGAGTGTCCGCGGTGCTCGGGCAGGGGGCTTAGCGTCCCTTGAAAACCGGCGTGCGCTTGGCGAGGAAGGCGGCCAGACCTTCTTGGTAATCCTCGGTGGCGAGGAAGTCGAAGGCGGCACGCTTCTCCGCGTTACTGAGAGGCTGGCCCTGCATCAGGCGATGCACCCACTGCTTGTGCCAGCGCGCCACCAGCGGCGCGCCCTTGAGGATGCGCTCGGCCGTGGCGAGGGCTTCCTTCTCCACTTCCTCGTCGTCCACCACGCGGGTCAACAGGCCCTTGGACAAGGCCTCGCGGGCGCCGAGGATACGGCCTTCGAGGAGGATCTCGAGGAGCACTGCCGGGCCGACCAGTTCGAGCAGGCCGGCCATCTCGCCGGGGTACATGGAAAAACCCAGCTTGTTGATCGGCGCGCCGAAACGGCTCGATTCACCGGCGATGCGGATGTCGCAGCAGCCGGCGATCTCCAGGCCGCCGCCGACGCAGGCGCCGCGGATCATCGCCACCGTCGGCACCGGGCACGCGCGCACCGCGTCGAGGGCCGCGGCGACCAGTTCCTCGTGGTAATGCAGGGCGTCGTCGACGGTGGCGCGGACGGTAATGAATTCCTCTATGTCCCCGCCCGCCGCGAAGGCTTTTTCACCTGCGCCACGCAGGATCACGCAACGCACGTCGGGATCCACATTGACGGCCGTCATGCGGGCATGCAGGCCGCGCCACATGCCAGCATCGACGGCGTTGAGTTTGTCGGGATTGGAAAGGATCAGGGTGGCGACACCGCCATCCTGGCTGAAGAGGATTTCACCGGGCATTGGGGTTTCCATAGTGGAGCAGTAGGTTTTTGTTGCGGTGCGCAAAAAACCCGCCGTACGTTGTGGTATGGAGTCATATATATGTTATATCATCGCATCGGGCGAAGTAATGGCGCGGCTTCGTCCGCCGAGGCGCCACACTAAAAAAGCTATACCGATCGCCGCATTACAACACCAACAGGCAGATCGCGCCGCATCCACTGACGTTCTCTAGGGAGGGAATTCATGTCGAGCACTTCATCTCAACGTGCGGTCTACGCACGTATCCGGAGCAACCCGCGCTTCGCCGAGCTGGTCTCGAAGCGCCAGGGTTTTGCCACATTGCTGTCGGTGGTCGTCCTGACGATCTTCTACGGCTTCTTCATGGTCGTGGCCTTCACGCCGAAGGTGATCGGCCAGCGCCTGTCCGAGGGCTCCTACGTGACGGTCGGCATTGCCGCCGAGCTGTTCATGTTCATCTTTTTCTGGGTGCTGACTGCCGTTTACGTAAAGCGCGCGAATGGCGAGTTCGACGACATCACCACCGAAATCATCCGTGACGCGTCCAAGGAGGTGAAGTGATGCTGGCCCGTCTGAATGTTCTGCTGCTGGGCCTGCTGGCGCCGGCCCTGGCCTTCGCCGGTGACGCGATTTCCGCCACCGAGAAGCAACCCCTCAATTTGCACGCCATCGGCATGTTCGTGGTTTTCGTCGGCATGACCCTGGGCATCACCAAGTGGGCAGCCGGGCGCACCAAGTCGGCGGCTGACTTCTACACCGCCGGTGGCGGTATCACCGGCTTCCAGAACGGTCTGGCGATCGCCGGCGACTACATGTCGGCGGCAACCCTGCTGGGCCTCACCGCGATGGTGTATGCGAAGGGCGTCGATGGCTACATCTACATGATCGCCTTCTTCGCCGGCTGGCCCATCATCCTGTTCCTGATGGCCGAGCGCCTGCGCAATCTGGGCAAGTTCACCTTTGCCGACATCACCTCCTACCGCCTCAACCAGAGCAAGGTGCGGACGATGGCGGCGGTGTCCTCGTTGACCGTGGTGTGCTTCTACCTGGTGGCCCAGATGGTCGGCGCCGGCCAGTTGATCAAGCTGCTGTTCGGCCTCGACTACACCATTGCGCTGTTCGTCGTCGGCGCGCTGATGATGGTCTATGTGACCTTCGGCGGCATGGTTGCCACCACCTGGGTGCAGATCATCAAGGCCTGCATGCTGCTGGCTGGCGGCACCCTGGTGATGATCCTTGCCATGTCACAGTTCGGCTTCAGCTTCGAGAACCTGATGACCAAGGCCATCTCGGTGCACAGTCTGGGCGAGAAGATCCTGTTCCCCGGCTCCCTGCTGCCGGATCCCGTCACCGCACTGTCCCTGGGCCTCGGCCTGATGTTCGGCACCGCTGGCCTGCCGCACATCCTGATGCGTTTCTTCACTGTGACCAACGCCAAGGAAGCCCGCAAGTCGGTGCTCTACGCGTCCGGCTTCGTTGCCTATTTCTTCAACGTGATCCTGCTGATGGGCTTCGCGGCGATCATCATCGTCGGCCAGAACCCCGAGTTCTTCGAAGGCGGCAACATCGGCGGCAAGATCATTGGTGGTGGCAACATGGTCGCCATGCACCTGGCCAAGGCGGTGGGCGGCAACCTGCTGCTCGGCTTCCTGTCGGCGGTGGCCTTCGCCACCATCCTGGCGGTGGTGTCCGGCCTGGCGCTGGCCGGCGCGGCGTCGATCTCCCATGACATCTACGCCCGCGTGCTCCGCAAGGGCAAGGCCACCGAGACCGAGGAACTGCGCGTTTCCAAGCTGTCCTCGATCGGCCTGGGCATCGTGGCGATCATCCTCGGCATCGCCTTCGAGAAGATGAACGTGGCTTTCATGGTTGCGCTGGCCTTCGGCATCGCCGCGTCCGCCAACTTTCCGGTGCTGATCCTCTCCATGTACTGGAAGGGCCTGACCACCCGTGGCGCAGTGGTCGGCGGCTACTCCGGCCTGGTGGCTGCGGTGCTGTTCGTGCTGCTGTCCAAGTCCGTGTGGGTCACCGTGCTGGGCAACGCCCAGGCCTTGTTCCCGTACGACCAGCCGGCCCTGTTCTCGATGCCGCTGGCCTTCCTGGTGACGATCATCATCTCCAAGCTCGACAACAGCGCCGAGGCCCAGGCCGAACGCGCGCAGTTCGACGACCAGTACGTGCGTGCCCAGACCGGCTTCGGTGCCGCTGAAGCCAGCGCCCACTGATGCCGCTGCGCCCTGCGGGGCGCCGGGCTGAAACGAAAAACCCCCGCTCGGGCTCGCCCGGTCGGGGGTTTTTCATTGTTGGGGCGAATCCACTCGGCCCTGCGGTGAGGTTTGCCCCGGTGAGATGCTCAGGCCGATTTGTCCCGGTGGGCGAGCTTGGCGAGGGCTGCGCGGCCGCTGGAGATATGGTCGCGCATCGCCAGTTCGGTGGCCGTCACATCGCGCTGATCAAGGGCATCGAGGATGGCCCGGTGCTCGGCGAGAGACTGTTCCAGCCGGCCTTCTATGAACAGGGAGTGATGGCGCGACAGCTTGATGACCTTGCGCAGGTCGGTGATGGCCTGGGTCAGCCAGCGGTTGTCGGCGATCAGCTGGACTTCCTGATGGAAGGCCTGGTTGGCCTCGAAGAAGCCGTCGATGTCGCTGGCGGCGGCGGCCCGTTCGAGGTCCTGGTGGATCGCGGCCAGGCGCTTCAGGTCGGCCTCGCTGGCCTTATGCACAGTGTTGACCGCGCACTGTCCCTCGAGCAGGGCCAACACGGTGAAGATCTCGTCCAGGTCACGCTCTGAAATCTCCGTCACGTAGCAGCCGCGGCGCGGCTTGAGGGTCACCAGGCCTTCGGCGGCGAGCACCTTCAAAGCTTCACGAAGCGGGGTGCGCGAAATGCCATACTGGCTTGCCAGCGCCTGCTCATCCACCCAGGTGCCGGGCGGCAGTTCGTGGGAGAAGATGCGCTGGCGCAGGCGTTCCGCGACTTCCTGGTACAGGGCGAGGGGGGCGATCCGGCCGGCATTCATGGGTTCGGTCGAAAGTTTTGTCAGAGCGTTGTCGGCAGTGGTTGCATCCATAATTATGGATAAAGTATTATCTACAAGACAGCAAGTCAAGTTCCTGCGCAGGATGTAACCCTTGTGCGGATCCGCCGCCGAAAGGCCGGCGGGCCACAAAAACAGAGGGAGGGAGAAAACTTCCCTGCGCGGGACACGGCAGCCGGCCGTGGCCAGGGGTCACGGCCGGTACTGACGTCACTAATTATCAAGGGTTGCAGTAAACAGCCCAGCTACGTGAGGGTAGAAAAGCCATGGCGAACAACACCGAACCGACCTTCCCGCAACCTGATCTGGCCGCCTGGAACAAGGCTGCCGCCAAATCGGCTCCTGAAGGCGATGTCGCCAAGCTGAACTGGGTGACGCCGGAAGGCATCACGGTCAAGCCGCTGTATACCGCAGCCGACCTCGAAGGCCTCAAGTACACCAACACCCTGCCTGGCTTCGAGCCCTTCCTGCGCGGCCCCCAGGCCACCATGTACGCGGCCCGTCCGTGGACCATCCGCCAATATGCCGGCTTCTCCACGGCCGAGGCCTCCAACGCCTTCTACCGCAAGGCCCTGGCCGCCGGCGGCCAAGGCGTGTCGGTGGCCTTCGACCTGGCCACCCACCGCGGCTACGACTCCGACAATCCCCGCGTGGTCGGTGACGTCGGCAAGGCCGGCGTGGCGATCGACTCCGTCGAGGACATGAAGATCCTCTTCAACGAGATCCCCCTCGACAAGATCTCCGTCTCCATGACCATGAACGGCGCCGTACTGCCTATCTTGGCCGGCTACATCGTCGCCGCCGAGGAGCAGGGCGTCTCGCAGGACAAGCTGTCCGGGACCATCCAGAACGACATCCTCAAGGAGTTCATGGTCCGCAACACCTACATCTACCCGCCGACGCCGTCGATGAAGATCATCGCCGACATCTTTCAGTACACGTCGGCCAACATGCCCAAGTTCAACAGCATCTCGATCTCGGGTTACCACATCCAGGAAGCGGGCGCGAACCAGGCTATCGAGCTGGCCTTCACGCTGGCCGACGGCGTCGAATACGTGCGCACCGGTATCAAGTCGGGCATGGACGTGGACACCTTTGCCGGCCGCCTGTCCTTCTTCTGGGCGGTGGGCATGAACTTCTACCTCGAGATCGCCAAGATGCGCGCCGCGCGCATGCTGTGGTGGCGCCTCATGAAGCAGTTCGAGCCGAAGAGCCAGAAGTCCATGATGCTGCGGACCCACAGCCAGACTTCCGGCTGGTCCCTCACCGAACAGGACCCGTACAACAACGTCGTGCGTACCACCATCGAGGCGATGGCGGCGGTGTTCGGCGGCACCCAGTCCCTGCACACCAATGCGCTGGACGAAGCCATCGCGCTGCCGACCGAGTTCTCGGCGCGTATCGCCCGCAACACCCAGATCATCATCCAGGAAGAAACCCACATCACCAGCGTGGTCGATCCGTGGGCCGGCTCCTACATGATGGAAAAGTTGACCCAGGACATGGCCGACAAGGCCTGGGCCCTGATCGAGGAGATCGAGGCGATGGGCGGCATGACCAAGGCCGTCGAATCCGGCTGGGCCAAGATGAAGGTCGAGGAGTGCGCCGCCGAGAAGCAGGCCCGCATCGACTCCGGCAAGGACGTCATCGTCGGCGTCAACAAGTACAAGCTGGCCAAGGAAGACCCGATCGACATTCTCGATATCGATAACCACGTCGTGCGTGAAGCCCAGATCGAGCGCCTGGCGCGCATCCGTGCCACCCGCGATCAGGCCGCCGTCGATGCCGCGCTGGCCGCGCTGACCGAATCCGCCAAGAGCGGCGAAGGCAACCTGCTCGACCTGACCGTCAAGGCGATCCGTCTGCGCGCCACCGTCGGCGAAGTGTCCGACGCGCTGGAAGTGGTCTTCGGCCGTTACCGCGCCAACCCGCAGGCCGTCACCGGCATCTACAACTCGGTGGTCGAAGGCAACGAAGACTGGCAGGCCCTGAAGGCCGACATCGACGCCTTCGTCGCCGAGGAAGGCCGCCGTCCGCGCATCATGATCGCCAAGCTTGGCCAGGACGGTCACGACCGTGGCGCCAAGGTGGTGGCCTCCGCCTTTGCCGATCTGGGCTTCGACATCGACATCGGGCCGCTCTTCCAGACTCCGGAAGAAGCCGCCCGCCACGCCATCGAGAACGACGTGCATGCAGTGGGCTGTTCCAGCCTCGCCGCCGGCCACAAGACCCTCGTGCCGGCCGTCATCAAGGCCCTCAAGGCGCAGGGCGCCGACGACATCATCACCTTCGTGGGTGGCGTGATTCCGGCCCAGGACTACGACGCACTGTACCAGGCCGGTGCGGCCGGCATCTTCGGACCGGGTACCCCGATCCCGACCGCCGCCCGTGAAGTGCTGAAGCAGATCCGCGCCGCCCGCAAGGCCTGATCCGCGACCGAAGTCCGCAAGTGCGCCGGCCATGGCCGGCGCACAGGTCATTATCGAGCCCATGAACATGCCCGCCGATCTTCCGCAACGGGATGCTGCCGACCAGGCCCTGGTCGATGGTGTCCTCAAGCACCAGCTGCGCCCGCTGGCCAAGACGATCACGCTGATCGAGTCCCAGCGCGCGGACCACAAGCAGCGTGCCCGCAACGTGCTGGAAGGCCTGCTGCCGCACACCGGCAAGTCGATGCGCGTCGGCATCTCCGGCGTGCCCGGCGTCGGCAAGTCCACCTTCATCGAGGCCCTCGGCCTGTATCTCATCGAGCAGGGCCACAAAGTGGCGGTATTGGCGGTGGATCCGTCGTCCAGCGTCACCGGCGGTTCCATCCTCGGCGACAAGACCCGCATGGAGCTGCTGTCCCAGCGGACCGAGGCCTTCATCCGTCCGAGCCCGTCGGCCGGCAGCCTCGGCGGTGTCGCCGAGAAGACCCGCGAGGCGATGCTTGTCTGCGAGGCCGCTGGTTTCGACGTGATCATCATCGAAACGGTCGGCGTCGGCCAGTCCGAGACCGCGGTCGCCGGCATGACCGACATCTTCTGTTTGCTGCAACTGCCCAACGCCGGCGACGACCTGCAGGCGATCAAGAAGGGGATCATGGAGATCGCCGACCTGATCGTCATCAACAAGGCCGACATCAACCCGCAGGCCGCCAACGTGGCACGCGGACAGATCAAGAGCGCACTGGGCATGCTGCGCCATGCGTCGCCCAACTGGACGCCGCCGGTGCTGATGCTTTCTGCATTGCAGAAGCAGGGTATCGCCGAATTCTGGAATACCATCAACGATTACCGTTCCGCCATGAAACGGAGCGGGGAGTTCGAGGCCCGCCGTTGCCAACAGGCTCGCGCGTGGATGTGGGAACTCATCGACCAGGGCCTGCGGGCCCGGTTTGCAAGTCACGCCCGGGTGCAACAGGACCTGCCCGGTTTACAAGCGGCCGTCGAGGCCGGCCAGACGACGCCTTCGGCGGCCGCGCAGCGGCTGCTGGGCTATCTGGGCTGAAACAAATAAATCCCGATTTTTGACTGGAGGCTGTAAATGCACGACATCATCCACCAGCTGGAAAAGAAGCGCGAAGCGGCCCGCCTGGGTGGCGGCCAGAAGCGTATCGACAGCCAGCACAAGAAGGGCAAGCTGACGGCCCGCGAACGTATCGAGCTGTTGCTCGACCCGGATTCCTTCGAGGAATGGGATATGTTCAAGGAGCACCGTTGCGTCGACTTCGGCATGAACGAAGCCGAAAAGACCCCGGGTGACGGTGTGGTCGTCGGCTACGGCACCATCAATGGTCGCCTGGTCTTCGTGTTCTCCCAGGACTTCACCGTGTTCGGTGGCTCCCTGTCCGAAACCCACGCAGAGAAGATTTGCAAGGTGATGGACCAGGCCATGAAGGTCGGTGCCCCGGTGATCGGCCTCAACGACTCGGGCGGCGCCCGTATCCAGGAAGGCGTAGCCTCCCTCGGTGGCTATGCCGATGTGTTCCAGCGCAACGTGATGGCCTCCGGCGTCGTGCCGCAGATCTCCATGATCATGGGCCCCTGTGCCGGTGGTGCGGTGTATTCCCCGTCGATGACCGACTTCATCTTCATGGTGAAGGACTCGTCCTACATGTTCGTGACCGGTCCGGAAGTCGTGAAGACCGTGACCCACGAAGACGTCACCGCCGAGGAACTGGGCGGTGCGATCACCCACACCAGCAAGTCCGGCGTGGCCGACCTGGCCTTCGAGAACGATGTCGAGGCGCTGTCCATGCTGCGCCGCTTCATGAACTTCCTGCCGGCCAACAACCGGGAGCTGCCTCCCGTCACGCCGACCAACGATCCGGTCGCCCGTTACGACTACTCCCTCGACACCCTGGTGCCGGACAACACCAACAAGCCGTATGACATGAAGGAGCTGATCGTCAAGGTTGTCGACGACAGCGACTTCTTCGAGCTGCAGCCCGACTACGCCAAGAACATCATCATCGGTTTCGGCCGCGTCGACGGCAGCCCGGTGGGCATCGTCGCCAACCAGCCGCTGGTGCTGGCCGGTTGTCTCGACATCAAGAGCGCCATCAAGGCCGCCCGTTTTGTCCGTTTCTGCGACGCCTTCAACATTCCGGTCGTGACCTTCGTGGACGTGCCGGGCTTCATGCCGGGTACCGCCCAGGAATACGGCGGCATCATCAAGCACGGCGCCAAGCTGCTCTACGCCTACGCTGAATGTACCGTACCGAAGGTCACCGTGATCACCCGCAAGGCTTACGGCGGCGCGTATGACGTGATGTCCTCCAAGCACCTGCGCGGCGACGTGAACCTCGCCTGGCCGTCCGCCGAAATCGCGGTGATGGGCCCGAAGGGGGCCGTGGAGATCATCTTCCGCGAAGAAAAGAACGACCCGGCCAAGCTCGCCGAGCGCGAAGCCGAGTACAAGGAAAAGTTTGCCAACCCGTTCGTGGCCAGCGCCCGCGGTTTTATCGACGACGTCATCATGCCGCATGCCACCCGCAAGCGGATCGCCCGCTCGCTGGCGATGCTGAAGGACAAGCAGCTCGATAACCCGTGGCGCAAGCACGGCAACATTCCGCTGTGATCGCCGAGGACGCCCAAGACATGTTTACCAAGATCCTGATTGCAAACCGCGGCGAAATCGCCTGCCGCGTCATCAAGACTGCCCGCAAGATGGGCATCAAGACCGTCGCCGTCTATTCCGAGGCCGACAAGGATGCCCTGTTCGTGGACCTGGCCGACGAGGCCGTGTGCATCGGGCCGGCGGCTTCCAAGGAATCCTACCTGGTCGCCGACAAGATCATCGCCGCCTGCAAGCAGACCGGTGCCGAAGCGGTCCACCCCGGTTACGGCTTCCTGTCCGAGAACGCCGAGTTCTCCCGTCGTCTGGAAGAGGAAGGCATCAAGTTCATCGGTCCGAAGCACTACTCCATCGCCAAGATGGGTGACAAGATCGAGTCCAAGAAGCTGGCCATCGAAGCCAAGGTCAACACCATCCCTGGCTACAACGACGCCATCGATGGCCCCGATGCCGCTGTGGAAATCGCCAAGAAGATCGGCTACCCGGTGATGATCAAGGCCTCCGCCGGCGGCGGCGGCAAGGGCTTGCGTGTTGCGTACAACGACGCCGAAGCGCATGAAGGTTTCTCTTCCTGCGTCAACGAAGCGCGCAACTCCTTCGGCGACGACCGCGTCTTCATCGAGAAGTACGTGCTCGAGCCGCGCCACATCGAAATCCAGGTGCTCGGCGACAGCCACGGCAACTACGTGTATCTGAACGAGCGCGATTGTTCGATCCAGCGCCGTCACCAGAAGGTCATCGAGGAGGCGCCGAGCCCCTTCGTCGATCCCGAAATGCGTAAGGCCATGGGTGAGCAGGCCGTGGCCCTGGCCCGTGCGGTGAACTATGAATCCGCGGGTACCGTCGAATTCGTGGTGTCCGGCGCGACCAAGGAGTTCTACTTCCTCGAGATGAACACCCGTCTCCAGGTGGAACACCCGGTCACCGAGCTGATCACCGGCCTCGACCTGGTCGAGCAGATGATCCGCGTCGCCTACGGAGAGAAGCTGCCGCTGACCCAGGCCGACGTGCAGATCAACGGTTGGGCGATGGAATGCCGTATCAACGCCGAAGACCCGTTCCGTGGCTTCCTGCCGTCCACCGGTCGTCTGGTCAAGTTCCAGCCGCCGAAGGAAGTGGCGGGCCAGGTGCGCGTGGACACTGGTGTGTACGATGGCGGCGAGATCTCGATGTACTACGACTCGATGATCGCCAAGCTGATCGTGCACGGCGCTACCCGCGAGCAGGCGATTTCCCGCATGCGTGACGCGCTGAACGGCTTCGTCATTCGCGGCATCTCCTCGAACATCCCGTTCCAGGCCGCGCTGATGCAGCATCCGGTTTTCCATTCCGGCATCTTCGACACCGGCTTCATCCCCAAGCACTACCCGACGGGCTTCGACGCCTCGATGGTGCCCCACGACGATCCGGCCCTGCTGGTCTCCGTCGCGGCCTACGTGTACCGCGCCTTCACCGACCGTTCCGCGTCGATCACCGGCCAGCTGCAAGGCCATGAGCGCATCGTGGACGACCACTGGATGGTGATCCGCCTGAACAAGGACGGCAACGAGCATCACCCGGTCGTCGCCCGTCCGATCGACGGCGGCTACCACGTGGAATACAAGGGCGAGAGCTACGAGATCAAGTCCGACTGGAAGCTCGGTGAGTCCCTGTTCAACGGCACCTGCAACGGCGAGGAGTTCACCCTCCAGGTCGAGCGCCACAAGATCAAGTACAGCCTGTTCCACTGGGGCACCCGCGCCGACTTCATGGTCATGAGCGCCCGTGCCGCCGAACTGCTGGCGCTGATGCCCGAGAAGCTGCCGCCCGACCTGTCCAAGTTCCTGCTGTCCCCGATGCCGGGCCTGCTGCGCGAAGTCTCCGTGCAGGTCGGCCAGGAAGTGAAGGCCGGCGAGAAGCTGGCGGTCATTGAAGCGATGAAGATGGAGAACATCCTCAAGGCCGAGCAGGACTGCAAGGTCAAGAAGATCTCCGCCTCAGCCGGTGCAAGCCTGTCGGTGGACGAAGTCATCATCGAGTTCGAGTAAGCCATTCAACGCCGCGCTCAGGCTCTCCCGGCCGGGCGCGGTCACAGTTGGTTTTCGTTCGATGGGGAGGGAGATCCGCTCGAAAAGCGGGTTCCTGTCGAGGGAGCGGGGTCGTCTCAGGACGGCCCCTTTTTTTGTCAGCCGTAGCGGCGCGCCGCCTCCACGGCCAGGCCGGCACCGATGCTGCCGAACAGATCGCCCTCCACCGCACGGGCGTTGGGCAGTTCGGCGGCGATGCGCTCGCGAAGTTGCGGCACGCCGCTGGCGCCGCCGGTGAAATAGAGGGTGTCCACCCGATCGCGGCCCACGCCGGCCTCGTCGAGCAGCTTGCCGACGGTGGCGGCGACGCGCTCGACCAGGCTGCGGGTGGCGAGTGTGAAGGCCTCGCGGCTAATCTCGTGGGCGAGCCCAGGTTCCAGGCGGTCCAGCTCCATGTGGGCCGTACTGGCAGCGGACAGGTCGATCTTGGCCTGTTCGACCTGCAGGGCCAGCCAGTGGCCTTCACGCTGGCCGATCAGGCGGGCCAGGCGGTCCAGCTCCTGGCGGGCCGCCGCGTCCCGGTAGATGGCCTGGAAGTCGGCGAAGGCCTGCCGCGTATAGGCGAAGTTGATGGTGTGCCAAGTGGCAAGCTGGAAGAACAGGGCGGATGGCACCTCGGCACCGTTCTTCATCAGCCCTTTATAGCCGAGCAGCGGCATCACGCATTCCAGGCTCAGCGCCCGGTCGAAATCGGTGCCGCCCACATGCAGGCCGGCATTGCCGAGCAGGTCCTCGCGGCGGTCGACGCTCCGGGCCCGTTCCGGCGACAGGCGCACCAGCGAGAAGTCGGCGGTACCGCCGCCGATGTCGGCGATCAGCACCAGCTCCTCCCGGTCGAGGCCGGCCTCGTAGTGCAGCGCCGCGCCGATCGGTTCGAACTGGAAGCTGACGTCCTTGAAGCCGACCTGGCGGGCTATCGCCTCCAGGGTGTCCTGGGCGCGCTGGTCGGCGGCCGGGTTATCGTCCACGAAGTACACCGGGCGGCCGAACACCGCCTGCTCGAAGCTGCGCCCGGCCTCAGCCTCGGCGCGGCTCTTCAGCTCGCCGATGAAGCTCGCCAGCAGGTCGCGGAAGCGCAGCGCGCGGCCGCCGACCTCGGTGCTGCCGTCCATCAGGTTGCTGCCCAGCAGGCTCTTGATGGCCCGCATCAGGCGGCCTTCGTAGCCCTCCAGGTATTCCGCCAGCGCATCCCGTCCGTAATGGGTGGTTTCCTCGTCGGCATTGAAGAACACGGCGGACGGTAGCGTCGCCTTGCCGTCTTCAAGGGACAGCAGGGTCGGCAGGCCGGGTCGCAGCCAGCCGACGGTGGAGTTGGAAGTGCCGAAGTCGATGCCGCAGGCGCGGGCAGGGCTGGAGCTCATGGTGACGCGGGGGGAAGACAAGGGGCCGAATGCTACGCCCGTTGGCGGGTGGGGTGAAGACGGCGATAGCGGTCGGTCGGGGTGGCCGATACCGCACGTCGGCGAAGTTGCGCTGTGGGGGCGTTTGCGCCCCCCGGGTTCAGTCTTTCTTGATCAGTGCCCCCAGCCCAGCGAATGGCGAATGGGTGGCGGCCTTGCCGGGCTGTTTGGCGGCCACGTTGCCCTGGGTGGCTTCGAGCTGGCGCTGGTGTTCGTTGTCGTGGCAGTACACGCACAGCAGCTCCCAGTTGCTGCCGTCGGGTGGGTTGTTGTCGTGGTTGTGGTCGCGGTGGTGCACCGTCAGCTCGCGCAGGTTGGTGACGGTGAATTCGCGGGCGCAGCGGCCGCACACCCACGGGTAGATCTTCAGGGCTTTCTCGCGGTAGCCCTCCGCGCGCTTGTCGGCGGCGCGGCGGGCTTCGAGGACGAGGCGGTCGAGTTTGTCGCTCATGGTTTGTTTCCGGAAAGGCGTGTTTCGAGGTCGGCCAGCGCATCTTCGATGACGCGGACCGCCCAGTCCAGCTCGGTTTCGGTCACCACCAGCGGTGGGGCGAAGCGCAGCACGGAGTCGTGGGTGTCCTTGGTCATCAGGCCGCGGGCCAGCAGCCATTCTGCCGCGGTGCGGGCATTGACGCGACGGATGTCCAGCTCCATTCCGATCAGCAGGCCGCGGCCGCGCACTTCGCGGATCAGCGGGTTGCGGATGGCCTGCAGGCGGGCCATGAAGGCTGCGCCGAGGCGGTCGGCGCGTTCGACCAATTTCTCCTCGCTGAGCAGGGCCAGGGCTTCGGCGGCGACGGCTGCACC
Organism: Zoogloea sp. JDB1; assembly: GCF_056724025.1. NCBI lineage: Bacteria > Pseudomonadati > Pseudomonadota > Betaproteobacteria > Rhodocyclales > Zoogloeaceae > Zoogloea > Zoogloea sp. JDB1. The sequence continues at coordinate 444,644 of NZ_CM161496.1, read as the reverse complement.
GAGCGGATTGCCGCCGAAGGTGGAGCCGTGGTCGCCGGGGCGGAAGACCCGCATCACCGCCTCGTCGGCGAGGAAGGCCGATACGGGCAGCAGGCCGCCGCCGAGGGCTTTGCCGAGGATCACGCCGTCGGGGCGCACGCCGTCATGCTGGCAGGCCAGCAGGCGGCCGGTGCGGCCGAGGCCGGTCTGCACCTCGTCAGCGATCAGCAGCACGTTGTTGGCACGGCAGATCTCGGCGCAGCGGACGAGCCAGCCGTCCGGCGGCACGTGGATGCCGCCCTCGCCCTGTATCGGTTCGAACAGGAAGGCGGCGGTGCGTGGTGTGATTGCTGCAGCAAGGGCCTCGGCGTCGCCGAAGGGGATGCTGCGGAAGCCCGGTGCGAAGGGGCCGAAGCCGTCCCGGTACTGGGCCTCCGACGAGAAGCCGATGATGGTCGTCGAGCGGCCGTGGAAGTTGTCGGCGCAGACGATGATCTCGGCCTGTCCCTCTGGCACGCCCTTGATCTTGTGGGCCCATTTGCGGGCCGCCTTGAGGGCGGTTTCGACGGCTTCCAGACCGGTGTTCACCGGTAGAGCCTGGTCGTAGCCGAGCAGCGCCGACAGGCGCTCCAGCATCAGCGGCAGACGGTCGTTGGCATACGCGCGGGAAGTCAGCGCCAGGCGCTGGGCCTGGTCGGTGAGCACCTTGACCAGGCGCGGGTGGCTATGACCGAAGCTGACCGCCGAGTAGGCGCTCATCATGTCCAGGTAGCGCCGGCCCTCCACGTCCCACAGCCAGACACCTTCGCCGCGGGTGAATACGACTGGCAGCGGAGCGTAGTTGTGGGCGCCGAAAGCGTGCTCGCGGGCCAGCAGGTTGGTGGTGGTCGGGCCGAGGGCCGCTGCCGCGAAATCCCGCACCCAGGCTGCACCGCTGCCGTCCCGGTCCCGCTCGGGCACGTATTCGACGATCTCCAGCGCTACCAGGTCTGCGCAGCTGCGCAGACCGTGCAGGCTGTCGGCGAGCTCCTGCGGGTCGAGGCCGCCCGGTTCCAGACAGGTGGTGGCTGGCAATAGCGCGCAATCGACGGAGTCGAGGTCGACCGACACGCCGAAGCCGGCGGTGCCCTCGCGGGCGATGCTCATCGCCTCGCACAGCACGGCCGGCAAGCCGCGGCGCTTGACCTCGGGCATGAAGAAGATGCGTACGCCGAGGCGCTTGAGCAGGGCCAGTTCTTCCGCTTCCCAGGAGCGTGCTCCGACGATGGTCACATGGGCCGGATCGAGATGGGGGCCGGGGATGTCGGTCATGCTCGCGTCGCCGATGCCGAGCAGGCTGGCCAGCGGCATGCCGTGGATGTTGCCGCTATGGCTGGTCTGCGGGGTGTGCGAATCCAGATGGGCGTCAATCCAGATCAGGCCCAGCTTGCCGCGCCCTTCCAGTGCCCGTGAGGCGCCGCGCCAGGTGCCGGCGCCGATCGCGTGATCGCCGCCGAGCACCAGCGGTACCGTGCCGTCGGCACACAGGTCCGCCACTTCGTCGGCCAGATCATGGAGCAGCGCGCTGACGTTGCCAAGCCGTTCCGGCAGCGATGCGCGAGGCGGCTTTGGGGCGCTCGGTTCGTGAAGGGACTGCCAGCGGGCCGGGATGCCGCGACTGCGCAACTGGGCGTCGAGACCGAGATCCTTGAGGGTGCGCGGGCCGGCGGCGGGGCCGAAGATCGGTGCGCCGAGGCAGGATCCGACTCCTATGATGCTGACCGGGCGGACGGGCGCGAGCGGGGCGGGCATGGTCTTCCTCCGAAGGCGGTTGGGCCGAGATGGCCGTCATGCCTGTTTGAGCGGGCAGTGGTGGCTTCGTTCAGCGTCGCCGCGGCAGGCGGAGTGCGGGGTGTGATGGAGTTGCGCCGCCATGCCCTGCGCCCCCGTTCAATGCAGCAGGTGCCAGGCTTCGATGGCGGCCAGCGCGGTCAGCAGTACGGTGCAGCCGATCAGCCAGTAGCGGGTGCGTCGGCTTTCGACGACGAGTCTGGCCAGTTCGGCGCGATGGTCCTCCGCCACCGGTTGGGCCAGGGCCTTGTGCATCAGGCGCGGCAGCTGTGGCAGGGTGGCAGCCCACGACGGGGCTTCGTCCTTGATGTGGCGCAGCAGCGCGCGCCAGCCGATCTGGTCGTTCATCCAGCGTTCGAGGAAGGGCTTGGCGGTCTTCCACAGGTCGAGGTCGGGGTCGAGCTGGCGGCCGAGGCCTTCGATGTTGAGCAGGGTCTTCTGCAGAAGCACGAGCTGGGGCTGGACTTCCATCTCGAAGCGGCGGGCGGTCTGGAACAGGCGCAGCAGGGTTTTGCCGAAGGAGATGTCCTTCAGCGGGCGGTCGAAGATCGGCTCGCAGACCGCACGGATCGCCCCTTCGAACTCGTCCACGCGGGTGTGTGATGGTACCCAGCCGGCCTCAATGTGGGCCAGCGCGACGCGCCGGTAGTCCCGCTGGAAGAAGGCCAGGAAATTGGTGGCCAGGTACTTCTTGTCGGAGTCGTTGAGGGTGCCGATGATGCCGAAGTCCAGCGCGATGTAACGCCCGCGGGCCGGGCCGTCGGTGGCCACGAAGATGTTGCCGGGGTGCATGTCGGCGTGGAAGAAGCCGTCGCGGAAGACCTGCGTGAAGAAGATCTCGACGCCCGCACGGGACAGGTGCTTGAGGTCGATGCCGTTCTGCTTGAGGGCCTCGAGCTGGGAGATCGGAATGCCCTTCATGCGCTCCATCACCATCACGTTGGTGGAGCAGAAGTCCCAGTGCACCTCGGGGACGACGAGAAGATCGGAGTCCTTGAAGTTGCGCCGCAGCTGGGAGCAGTTGGCGGCCTCACGCATCAGGTCGAGCTCGTCGCGCAGGTACTTGGAGAACTCGGCGACCACTTCCCGCGGCTTGAGGCGGCGGCCTTCCGGCCACACCTTCTCGAGCACCGTGGCGGCCGCGTCGAGCAGGGCCAGATCGTGGGCGATCACCGGGGCGATGCCGGGGCGCAGGATCTTGACCGCAACTTCGGTGCCGTCGGGCAGCTCGGCAAAATGCACCTGGGCAATGGATGCCGAGGCGACTGGTTCCCGTTCGAAGCGGGCGAAGACCTCGTCCACGGGCTTGCCGTAGGCTTCCTGCAGCTGGGCGAGGGCTTCCGCGCTGGAGAACGGAGGCACCCGGTCCTGCAGGCGGGCCAGCTCTTCGGCGATGGCCGGCGGCAGCAGGTCGCGGCGGGTGGACAGCATCTGGCCGAACTTGACGAAGATCGGGCCAAGGGATTCGAGGGCCTGGCGCAGACGTACGCCGGAAGGTTCGTTGAAGGTCCGGCGGAAGCGGGTGAGCTTGGCCAGCCAGGCCAGGCGGCCGGTCGGCTCGTTGGAGAGGACCATCTGGTCGAGCCCGTATTTCAGGCTCACGGAGACGATCTTGACGAGTCGGAAGAGACGCACGGCGGCAGTAGAAAAGGAAAACGCGGATTGTGCCCGGAAAGACTGGGCGACGAAAGCCGGCAAGGCCCCTCGTCAGCGCCGCTTGGCGGGGCGCGTCGGTGCTGTTGGCGGCGTGGGTGGCGTCGCGATCGGTGCAGCGGCACTGCGGCCCAGCTGCACCTGCTCCAGCAGCCAGCGGGTTGCCGCATGAATTTCCCGCTTCAGCGCCTCGTCCTCGGCCGGGCTGCCGAAATTCAGGCTGGCCATGCCGGCGTCGTCGATAGAGAAGGGCGGCACGCGCCACTCCCGCTCAACGACGAACAGGTGCTCGCCGTCGCGGATCGCCTTCTGGGTGATGACATAGCCGTAGGGACGGTTCTGGAAGTTACTGCAATAGGCCGTGCGGGTGGCACTGGGCAGGCCATCGCGGACGCTGCTGACCATCCCGCTGGTGGTGAAGCCCGCGCAATGCCGGGCCAGTCCGGCGGCGATGGTAGCGAGGTAGGCGTCAGGGCTCATGTCCTGGGCGGCGAAACGTTGCACCAAGATGCGGTCGCGATAGTCTTCCAGGCCCTGGCCGCGGGGCAGGTATTCCTCGTGGCGGATGCCCTGGCCTTCGCGCAGATCGACGATGCGCCAGCCCGCACCGGCCGGCATCGGCACCGGCCAGTGCAGTGTGGCGGGCTCGGCGCGGGCAGCCGCGGCGGCCAGCAGGCTGGCGAGGAGGATGGTCGGTCGGAAGAGGCTCACGGTCGGTTCCGGCAGCGCATACAGGGTGCAAAGATAGGGCAAGGACATCTTTTTTGCCATGCCGGTCGTACTTTGTTACCGCCGCCGCACCGGCGTCCCGCCGTGGTAACGCCTGCTTGGATATAATCCTGTGCTTTTAGTCGCAGTGTTTGCCATGAGCGCCGATTCCAAAACCCAGCTTGCCGACCTCCTGCGCGCCGCCTTGTTGAGCGTCGCCCCCGAACAGGCCGAAACCCCCATCAACCTGGAACGCCCGAAGCAGGCAGGCCATGGTGATTTTGCAAGCAACCTGGCGCTGCAGCTGGCCAAGCCGCTGAAGCGCAATCCGCGCGAACTGGCCAACCTGCTGCTGGCCGAGCTGCCCAAGTCAGACCTGATAGCCAAGGCCGAAGTGGCCGGAGCCGGCTTCATCAACTTCACGTTGGTTTCCGACGCCAAGACTGCCGTTGTGCGCAGCGTGCTGGAGCGCGGCGAGGCTTTCGGCCGCGGCGACAAGAGCGGCGTCAAGGTGCAGGTGGAGTTCGTCTCCGCCAACCCGACTGGCCCGCTGCACGTCGGCCATGGCCGCGGTGCGGCCTACGGAGCATCCCTGTCCGACGTGCTCGACTTCGCCGGTTTCGAAGTCACCCGCGAGTACTACATCAACGATGCCGGCCGGCAGATGGACATTCTGGCGCTATCTACCTGGCTGCGTTATCTCGACCTGTTCGGCATCGCCGTGGCCTTCCCGCCCAACGCCTATCAGGGCGATTACGTGAAGGACATGGCGGCGCAGATCAAGGAGTCCCATGCAGACCGCTTCGCCAAGGTGTCCGCCGCCGACGTGCTGGCCGGTGCGCCGTCCGTCGAGGTCGACAAGGAAGGCCACCTGGATGCGCTGATCGCCAACGCCAAGAACCTGCTCGGCTCCGACTACGCGTGGGTGCATGGCTTTGCACTCACCGAGCAGCTCGGCGACGGTCGCGAGGATCTCGCCGAGTTCGGCGTGAGCTTCGACAAGTGGTTCTCCGAGCGCTCCCTGTTCGATACCGGCCTGGTCGAGAAGGCCGTCACCGCGCTGGAAGCCGGCGGCCACCTGTACGAGCAGGACGGCGCCAAGTGGTTCCGTTCCACCGCCTTCGGTGACGAGAAGGACCGCGTCGTGCAGCGCGAGAACGGCCTGTACACCTACTTCGCGTCCGACATCGCCTACCACGCCAACAAGTACGAGCGCGGCTTCGACCGCATCATCGACATCTGGGGCGCCGACCACCACGGCTACATCCCGCGCGTGAAGGGTGCCCTGCAGGCCCTCGGCCTGCCGCCGGAGAAGCTCGACGTGGCGCTGGTGCAGTTCGCGGTGCTCTACCGTGACGGCCAGAAGGCGGCGATGTCCACCCGCTCCGGCGAGTTCGTCACCCTGCGCGAGTTGCGCAAGGAGGTCGGCAACGACGCCTGCCGCTTCTTCTACGTGCTGCGCAAGGCCGATCAGCACCTGGACTTCGACCTCGACCTGGCCAAGAGCCAGAGCAACGAGAACCCGGTGTATTACATCCAGTACGCCCACGCCCGCCAGTGCTCGGTGCTCAACCAGTGGAACGGCACGCCGGTTGACCTGCTCGAGGCCGACCTCGCCCGCCTCGACAACGAGCGCGAGCTGGCCCTTTGCGCGCGTCTGACCGCCTTCCCCGAGATTATCCGCAGCGCCGCCGCCGACTACGCCCCGCACCAGATCGCCTTCTACCTGAAGGACCTGGCTGGCGAGTTCCACAGCTACTACAACGCGGAGCGCATGCTGGTGGACGACGAAGGCCTCAAGCTGGCCCGCCTGGCCCTGGCTGCCGCGGTGCGCCAGGTGATCCGCAACGGCCTGCGTCTGCTTGGTGTCTCCGCCCCTGAATCCATGTAATTGCCGGACCCGTCGTTCATGAGCCGTGATCTGAAACCTCGTCTGCAGACCAACAAACCGAAATCGGGTAGCCGGGGCAGCACCCTGGTCGGCATCTTTGTTGGGCTGATCCTCGGCGCATTGGTCGCGGCGGGGATCGCGCTGTACTTCACGTCGGCGTCGCCATTCCAGAAATCGAAGCAGGAAGAAAAGCCGGTGGCTCCGCCGCCGCCGCCCAAGCCGCAGAGCAGCGAACCCATCGCGCTGCCCGGCAAGGCCGGCGACAAGCCGGTGGAGAAGCCGCGCTTCGACTTCTACAACGTGCTGCCCAAGGGCACCGATGCGCTGCCGGCACCGGGCAAGCCAGAGGAAACCACCGAGGACATCAAGCCGGCCAAGCCCGAAAAGAGCGACAAGCCGGCCAAGACCGACAAGCCTGCCACGACCAAGCCGGAAGAGGCACAGAAGGGCGACAAGGCCAAGGCCGACGCCGAGCATGCCAAGGCCGAGGCGGCGCTGCTCGACAGGCCGCTGGCGCCCGAGAAGTACTATCTGCAGGCGGGCTCCTTCGAAGATCCATCCGAGGCTGACAACCTGAAGGCGCGTCTTGCGTTGATGGGTGTGGAGGCCAGCGTGCAGAAGGTGGACGTGCCTGACAAGGGCACCGTACACCGGGTCCGGACCGGTCCCTACCTCGGTGCCGATGAAATGAACAAGGCCCGCCAGCAGCTGGCGACCGGCGGCATCAACGCCGCCATCGTCCGCATCAAACCCAAGGAACCAAAGCCGGCCGCCACTGCTCAATGAGAGCTTTGCCGCTTCAAGGAGAAACCGTAATGCAGCGTCGTGATGTCCTCAAACAGCTTTCCGCCGCAGTGGCCATCGGCCTCGTTGGGCGGCCCGTCCTGGCCCAGAGCGGCAGCGGTTTCGAACTGGTTTCGCCGCCGCAGCCGACCGAAGTCAAGGGCAAGGTTGAGGTGATCGAGTTCTTCCATTACGGCTGCCCCCACTGCCGCGCCTTCGATCCGCTGCTGGAGCAATGGGTCAAGAAGCTGCCCGGCGACGTGTATTTCCACCGCGTGCCGGTGACCTGGGGCAATCCCCAGCTGACCGGTCTGGCCCGCCTGCACCTGACGTTGGCGGCCACCGGCGATCTGGCCCGCCTGCACGGGCAGGTCTTCGAGGCGGTGCAGACCGACAAGCAGCCGCTGCACACCGAGGCTGGCGCGCAGGAATGGGCGGTCAAGAAGGGTGTCGACAGCAAGAAGTTCCTCGATGCCTACCGCTCCTTCGGCGTGCAGGTCGGCCTGCAGCGTGTCGAGAAGCTCGGCCGCGACTACAAGATCCAGGGCGTGCCGACCCTTGCGATCGACGGCAAGTACTTCACTTCCGCCTCCATCGCCGGCTCCCACGAGGCTTCCCTGAAGGTGGCCGACCAGCTGATCGTCCGCGCCCGCGGCGAACAGGGCCGCAAGTAAGCTCCTTTCATTCGGGCCGCGGTGCGATCGTGCCGCGGCCTCAGCCTTCTTTCCTTCTCCCTTTCTCTCTTCCGTGGCTCTCCGCGTCTTCATCACCGGCGCCTCCAGCGGCATCGGTGCCGCGTTGGCACGCCATTACGCCGCAGCCGGGGCCAGCCTGGGCCTGGTCGGGCGGCGTCGCGACGCGCTGGACGGGCTGGCTGCCAGCCTGCCTGGCACGCATGCCGTGTATTGCCTCGACGTGGCGGAGGCGGGGGCGCTGGCAGATGCCGCCACGGATTTCATGGTCCGTTTCGGCGTGCCCGACGTGGTCATTGCCAACGCCGGCGTATCGGTAGGGACGCTGACCGAGGAGGCTGACGATCTGGCGGCCTTCGAGCGCGTGCTGCGCACCAACGTGCTGGGTATCGTTGCCAGTTTCCAGCCCTTTGTCGCGCCTCTGCGGCGCTGTGGCCGCGGGCGCCTGGTCGGTATCGCGTCGGTGGCCGGTATCCGCGGTCTGCCCGGCGCCGGTGCCTACAGTGCGTCGAAGGCGGCGGCGATCGCCTATCTCGAGAGCCTGCGCGTCGAACTGCATGGCAGCGGCGTGAAGGTGGTGACCATCGCTCCCGGCTATATCGACACGCCGATGACCGCCATCAACCCGTATCCGATGCCTTTCCTGCTGCCCGCCGACGAGGCTGCGCGGCGCTTTGCGCGGGCCATCGAGGCGGGCGTCGGTTACACCGTCATCCCCTGGCAGATGGGCGTGGTGGCCAAGCTGCTGCGCCTTCTGCCCAATCCGCTGTTCGACCGCCTGTTCGCGCGGGCCGGACGCAAGCCGCGGGGTTTGCCGCTGTAGCCTGCGCCGGTCGCCGCGGGGTCAATGCGCTGCGTCGCCGCTGGCTGCGGCCGGACGACTGTGGCCCGGACGGGTCAGCCACACGCTGACGAGGAGCAGCAGGAACAGGCAGCCCGACGCCCAGAACACGTCGTTGGCGGCCAGTGAGAAGGCCTGCACATTGACTTGCCGTTCCAGTACGCCGAGGCCGTGGGCCAGATCGAAACCCTGGGCCTGCAGCTGGCCGAGGGTCTCGCTGGCGATCGGGTTGTAAGCGCTGACCTGGGCCGCCAGTTGTTCGTGATGCAGCGCCGCGCGGCGCTCCCACAGGGTGGTCATCAGCGATGCGCCGAAGGCCCCGCAGGTGATCCGCACGAAGTTCGACACCCCCGACGCTGATGGCACGCGCTCCATCGGCAGGCCCGACAGGGTGATGGACACCAGCGGGATGAAGAAACAGGCCATCGCGATGCCCTGGATCAACTGCGGCACGACGATGCTGCCCGGCGCGATGTCGGTGGAGAAGCCCGAGCGCATGAAGGACACCAGCGCGAAGACCAGGAAGGCCACGGTGGCCAGGCGGCGCGGGTCGGTGTGCGGCAGAATCTTGCCGACCACCGGCGACAGCAGCAGCGCCAGGATGCCGATCGGTGCCGTCACCAGCCCGGCCCAGGTGGCGGTGTAGCCCATGTACTGTTGCAGCCACAGGGGTAGCACCACCACGTTGCCGAAAAACACCCCGTAGGCGGTGGCCAGCGCGATGACGCCGAACAGGAAGTTGGGGCGGGCGAACAGGGTGAGGTCCACCACCGGGTGTTCCTCGGTCAGCTCCCAGGCGACGAATAGCGCGAAACCCACCACCGTGACCGCCGCCAGCGCGATGATCTCGCCGGATTCGAACCAGTCCAGCTCCTTGCCCTTGTCGAGCATGATCTGCAGCGCACCGACCCAGATTACCAGCAGAGCCAGGCCCACCTTGTCGATGGGCAGCTTGCGGGTCGGCGTCTCGCGGTGCTTCAGCAGCTGCCAGCTCATCCAGGCCGCGCCGATGCCCACCGGCACGTTGATGTAGAAGATCCACGGCCAGGACAGGTTGTCCGACAGCCAGCCGCCGAGGATGGGGCCCATCACCGGCGCGACCAGGGTTGTCATCGACCACATCGCCAGCGCCATGCCGGACTTCTCCCGCGGGTAGGCCTGCAGCAGCAGCGCCTGGGACAGCGGGATCATCGGCCCGGCGACGGCGCCCTGCAGCACCCGTGCGGCGATCAGCACCTCCAGGCTGCCGGCCAGACCGCACAGCAACGAGGCGAGCACGAACAGCACCACCGAGGCGACGAACAGGCGCACCTGGCCGACGCGCTGGCTGAGCCAGCCGGTCAGCGGTACCGCGATGGCGTTGGCGACGCCGAAGGACGTGATGACCCAGGTGCCCTGGGTCGGGCTGACGCCCAGATCGCCGGCGATGTTGGGCAGGGACACGTTGGCGATGGTGGTGTCCAGCACGTTCATGAAAGTCGCTAGTGACAGGGCCACGGTGGCCAGCCGGCGCGCCCCCGGTTCAAGGGGCGGCAGCGGAGCGGGGGCGGCGCTCATGGCTCAGGCCCGGGTGCGGCGCGGGGTAGCCAGGGCCGCCGCCGGGGGGATGCTCGGCAACGTGAGCTCGGGCTGCTGCAATTCGGCGGCTTGACCACCGTTGTTGGCCGAGATGATCGCGCGGATGCGTTCGTGGGCGGCCTTGCCCAAGTCGGCGAAAACGTCGGTCTGGGCGACCGGCGCGGTTGGAGCGACGCCGAGAGGCCCGTCGCCGTCCTCGTGGAGATCTACTTCTACCTGCATCGACAGGCCGATGCGCAGCGGATGGGCGGCGAGTTCCTGAGGGTCGAGGCTGATCCGCACCGGCACCCGCTGCACCACCTTGATCCAGTTGCCGCTGGCGTTCTGGGCCGGCAGCAGCGCGAAGGCGGCGCCGGTGCCGGCAGCCAGGCCGGCGATCTTGCCGTGGTATTCCACCTTGGAGCCGTACACGTCGGCGCTCAGGCTGACCGGCTGACCGATGCGCATGCGGCCGAGCTGGCTTTCCTTGAAGTTGGCGTCCACCCACACCTGTTCGAGCGGCACCACCGCCATCAGCGGCGCGCCGGCGGCCACCCGCTGGCCGACCTGCACCGCGCGGCGGGCGACGAGGCCGCCAAGCGGCGCCGGCACCACGCTGCGCGCGAAGGCCAGGTAGGTCTCCTCGACCTTGGCGGCAGCCCGCAGCACGTTGGGGTGGCTTTCGACGCGGGTGCCACTGGTCTGCACGCGGTTGGTGGCGAGCTGCTCACGGGCCGTCTGCACCGCGGTTTCGGCGGCGCGCAGGGCGGCGCGGGCGTGTTCGATCTCTTCGGCGGCGACGGCGCCGGTGCCGGCCACCTGCTGGCGGCGGGCCAGGTCGTCCCTGGCCTTGGCGAGGTCGGCCTCCTTTTGCTTCACGGCCGCATCGAGGGCGCCGCCACCGGCGTACAGCGCGCGCACTTCCCGCACCGTCTGGCCGAGCTGGGCCTCGGCCTGCTCCAGCGCGACGCGGGCATCGGCGTCGTCGAGGCGGACCAGCGGCTGGCCGGCCTTCACCAGCTGGGTATCGTCGGCGTCGATGGCGACCACCGTGCCGGCCACCTGCGGGGTGATCTGCACGACATTGCCGGCCACGTAGGCGTCGTCGGTGTGTTCCAGGTAGCGGCCGTGGGTCATCCACCAGCCGCCCCAGGCGGCGCCGGCCAGCGCACAGGCGACGGCGATGGTGACGAGGCTGCGCTTGCGCTTGCCGTTGGTGGCGTTTGCAGCGGTGCTGCTGTCGGGGGTGGTCATGGTCCGGCTCCTTCTTGGCGGGATCAGTGGGACGTGTCGGAGGGTAGGTAGCCGCCGCCCAGCGCGCGGGCGAGGCCGGCGCTGGCGTCGAGGCGGCGGGTGCGCAGCTCCGCGGTGAGGCGCCGCTGGGCGAGCAAGGGGGTTTCGGCGGCCAGGACCGCCGTGTAGCTGGCGAGACCAGCCTTGTAGCGCACTTCGGTGAGGCGCCAGGCGTCTTCGTAGCGGGCCAGCGCGGCTTGCTGGTCGCGCCCTTCGATGTCGGCCCCGCGCCAGCTGGCGAGCTGGTCGGCCACGTCGCGCAGGGCGTCGACGAGGGTCGCGTTGTACTGGGCAATGGCCGCGTCCTGTTCGGCGTTGCGTGCGGCCAGGCGGCTGCGCAGGCGGCCGCTGTCAAACACCGGCAGGTGGATCGCCGGGCCGATGCCGAGCATGCGGCTGCCGCCTTCGAACAGGTTCGACAGGCCGATGGACTGCAGGCCGACGAAGGCGTTGAGATTCACGTTCGGGTAGAAGTCGGCGCGGGCCGCGTCGGATTCGCGCCGGCTGGCCTCGACGCGCCAGCGCTGGGCATTCACGTCGGGCCGGCGGCCGAGGAGGTCGGCCGGCAGCTGGCTCGGCAGCGCCGCGGCGACGTCGCGCAAGGCCGGCGGGGTCAGGTCGAGGCCGGCGTCGGGGCCGTGGCCCGCGAGGGCGGCCAGTTGGTTGCGGACAAGCGCCAGCTGCACGTCGAGGGCGCTGCGTTCGGCCCGGGCGGCGGAGATGCTGCCGTCGGCCTGGCGCAGGTCGGCCTGGTTCTCAAGGCCGGCCTTCAGGCGAAGACGGACCAGCTCCTGCAGCTTCTCGCGTTGGGTGACGGTGGCGTCGGCGATGGTCCGGAGTTGGTGCAGGCGGTCGAACTGCAGGTAGGCGCGGGTGATCGCGCTGCTCAGGATCAGGCGGGCGGCTTCGCTTTCAGCTTCGGCGGCGCGGGCTTGGCCGATGGCGGCGTCCAGTGCGGCGCGGTTGCGGCCCCAGAAGTCCAGATCGAGGCTGAAATCCAGCGCGGCCCGGTTGAGGCTGGTGTAGCGGCCTCCCAGGCCGGGCGGGAAGATGTAGTTCTCCGACAGGCGCTGCTGGGCGCCCTCTGCGTTGGCGCCGATCTGAATACCCTCGGCGGAGGCCGTCAGGTCGGCCAGCGCGCGGGCCTGGTCGAGGCGGGCCCGGGCGAGGGCCAGGCTGGGGCTGTCGCGCAACGCGTCGGTAACCAAGCGGTCGAGCTGCGGGTCGCCGTAGGCGGTCCACCAGGCGTCCGTGGGCCAGTTGCCAACGGCGGCCGCGGCCAGGCTGCGCTGGCCAGCCAGCTGCTCCGGCGTTAGGGGCGCGGTGTGCGGGGCGAGCCCGCCAGGGTTGGCGCAGGCGCCAAGCAGGCCGAGCAGCGGTAACAGGAGGGCAAGATGTCGCTTCATACGGAATTTCCTGTATTGGGCTGAGACTGTCTGTGCTGTATCTGCCAAGGCAGATATTTATTTCAAAAAAAGCGGCGGAGTCCGCCGCGTCGCCGGAGCGCAGTCCGGCTCACTCGTCGCGCTTGTCCAGGTTGGCGACGATGCGTGTGATCACTTGCTTGGTCAGTGCGACCTCTTCGGGCGTGAAGTCGGTCAGTGCCTGGTTGAGGACGTCCACCACCCGCGGCACGATCAGCGGGAGCAGGGCCTTGCCGCTGTCCGTCACATGCAGCTGCACGACCCGCCGGTCGGTGGTGCTGCGTTCCCGGCGGATCAGTGCCTTCTCTTCGAGGCGGTCGATCATGCGGGTCATCGAGCCGGTGTCGCAGCCCATGCACTTGCACAGGGCCGAGGCGGTTTCTCCGTTGCGCAGGGCGACCTGCTTGAGCACCGTCCATTGGGCGGAGGTGATGTCCAGGTCGCCGATCCGGTCGTCGAGGGCCTGGGCCAGGCGGATCTTGGCCTGGTGCAGCAGGAAGCCGAGGCTGTCCTCCTGGCTGTAGTTCTCGACGGTGTAGGGCTGGGCCTGGGATGGATTGCTTGTATTGGGCATTTACGGCAAAGGCAATTACTGCATAGGCAGATAGTTCGCCTTTTTCCCGCCTATGTCAACAGGTGGCCGTCACGGGGAAAGACCCGTGACGGTAATCGGGGAAACTCAGGCAAGCTGGGTGATGGCCGGCAGGTACTTCTTGCCGAGGGCTTCGGCGACTTGCGGGTGGGTCACGTTGCCGGCGCAGATGTTGAGGCCGGCGCGCAGGCCGGCGTCGTCCTTGAGGGCTTCCTTCCAGCCCTTGTCGGCGATGGCCAGTACGAAGGGCAGCGTGGCGGCGTTGAGTGCGTAGGTGGCGGTGCGGGCCACGGCGCCGGGCATGTTGGATACGCAGTAGTGGACGATGCCGTCCACCAGGTAGGTGGGGTCGGCGTGGGTGGTCGGCCGGGAGGTCTCGAAACAGCCGCCCTGGTCGATGGCCACGTCCACAATGACCGCTCCGGGTTTCATCGCGGCGAGCATCGTGCGGGTCACCAGCTTGGGGGCGGTAGCGCCAGGGATCAGCACTGCGCCGATCACCAGGTCGGCCTGCAGGACCTGGCGTTCAATGGCGTCGCGGGTGGCATACAGCGTCTTGACGCGGCCGCCATAGACTTCGTCCAGGTGGCGCAGTACCGGCAGGGATTTGTCGAGGATGGTCACGTCGGCGCCGATGCCGACCGCTGTATGCGCAGCGTTGTTGCCGACCGTGCCGCCACCGAGGATGACCACGCGGCCCGGCTCAACGCCCGGCACGCCGCCGAGCAGCACGCCACGGCCGCCGTGGGATTTCTCGAGGGCCGCGGCTCCGGCCTGGATGCTCATCCGACCGGCGACCTCTGACATCGGCGCGAGCAGCGGCAGGCCTCCGCCGGGTGTGGTGACGGTCTCGTAGGCGATGGCGGTGGCACCGCTGGCAATCAAGTCTTCGGCCTGGCCCGGGTCCGGCGCCAGGTGCAGATAGGTGAACAGCACGTGATGGGGCTTGAGTCGGGCGCGCTCTTCGGCCAGCGGCTCCTTCACCTTGATGATCAGAGTGGCCTCCCCGAAGACGTCGTCGGCACTCAGGGTTACCTTGGCCCCCGCCCGCTCGTAGTCGTTGTCGCTGGCGCCGATGCCGTGGCCGGCACCGGACTCGACGAAGACCTCGTGGCCGTGGGCGACGAGTTCGCGGACCGAAGCGGGGGTCAGGCCGACGCGGTATTCGTGGTTCTTGGTTTCCCTTGGGACGCCGACTTTCATGATTTTCTCCGTTATATGGTGCGGCTGCTGCTTAGCGCCCGAGATTACCGCGACTTGCGCCGGCTTCCAACAAGGATACGGGTCTTGAGATACTAGACGGATGATGAACGAGAATGATGTCGATTTCCTGGTGGATGCGGCCGGGCAGCGCCACCGTCCGTGGGTGGGGCCGGCCCGCATCGTGTCGCTGGTGCCGTCGCTGACCGAACTGGTGTGTGCGCTCGGGCTGGCTGACCAATTGGTTGGGCGTACCGGGTTTTGCATTCATCCGAGTGTGACCTTGAAGGGTATCCCTAAAGTCGGGGGGACGAAGGACGTGAACCTCGCCCGCCTGCGGGAACTGGCGCCGACTCACGTGATCGTCAATATCGACGAGAACCGCAAGGACTGCGTGGCGGAGATCGCCCGCTTCGTGCCCAATGTGATCGTCACTCATCCGTGCCGGCCCGAGGACAACCTGCCGCTGTACCGCCTGTTCGGTGCGGTGTTCGGCTGTGAGGAACAGGCCGCTGAGCTGGCTGCCGGGCTGGTGGAGGCGATCGCACTGGCGCAGGCGGCCGGCCGTGAGCTGCCGCGGGAGAAGATCCTGTACCTGATCTGGCGCGAACCGTGGATGACGGTGGCGCCTGACACCTACATCGCGGCGAGCCTGGCATTGGTCGGCTGGGACTGCTGGCCGGCACTCGGAGACGGTGTGCGTTATCCGGCCTTCGACTGGGACGCGCCGTGGCTGGCGGAAGTGAGCCGGGTGTTCCTGTCGTCGGAGCCCTATCGGTTTGGCGACCAGCACGTAGACGAGGTGGCCGGACTGGCTCGTCGGCCGGCCAGGCTGATCGACGGGGAAATGACGTCCTGGTATGGCAGCCGCGCCGCCGCCGGGCTGCGCTACCTGGCAGCGCTGCGGCGGGAGCTGGCCGCCTGACGACGGTCGTGCGTCAGACCTGCTGGCGCAGCACCTGGTGCGGCGCGGGTACCGGCCAGCCGTTGGCACTGCCGATCTCGGCCAGCATCTTGTTGGTGTCGAAGTACACCTGCCAGTAATGGTCGTTGTGGCAATGGGGGCGCACCACGAGACGCGTGCCGGCGGCGTTGAATTCGAGGATTTCCACGTCCGGTGCCGGCGTGGCGAGCACATTGGGGATCTGCGCGACGCGGTTGCGGATCAGTTCCATCGCCTGCTGCGGCGCGACGCTGTGGGCCAGTTGGGCGAACAGTTCGACGCGGCGGGACGGGTTGGCGGTGTAGTTCACAATGTTGTCGGAGAACAGCTTGTTGTTGCCGACGGTGGTACGCACGTCGTCGGGCTGGTCGATGGTGGTGGCGAACAGGCCGATCTCCTTCACCGTGCCGGTGATGCCGGCGCCGCTGATGAAGTCGCCGACCTTGAACGGACGCAGGATGATCAGGAAGGCGCCGGCCGCGAAGTTGGACAGCAGGCCGCTCCAGGCCACGCCGATGGCCACACCGGCGGCGGCGATCAGCGCCGCGAAACTGGTCGTCTCGATGCCGAACACCGACAGGATGACGATCAGTAGCACGATGCGCATGATGACCCGCAACGTGGCCTCCACGTAGCGGATCAGGGTCGGTTCGACCTTCTGATGAGTCATGCTGCGGCTCGACAGATTGCCGATGGCGTTGATCAGCCAGCCCCCGATGATCCACAAGGCGATGGCGCCGGCGAGCTTCCAGCCGAAGGGAATGAGATAGTTGGTGACGAGACTGCCGAGATCGAAACCGCTGTCGAGCGCCATGGTCATACTCCGTAATGAACAGGTGTAGAGCCAGTCTAGCCTTACGGCATGGCATTTGCGGTCATGCCGGATTAATTTTTTGTGGCGTGCCGTCGTCAGGCAGCAGGGTTTGCAGTTTTTCCGGTGTGAGGATCGCGAAGCGGGCGGCGATCGCCGGGCGGCGGCCGAGCTTGAGGACCAGCTTGTCACGGGACAGCAGGGCCCGGGCGCTGCTGTCCCGGGCGACTTCAAGGAACTTCTGGTCGTCCCGGTCGAGGCATTTCGGGAGTTCGCAGGCGGGTGGGGCTGCCGGTGCGATGAGGATGCAGCGGGCCCGGTAGGCCGCGGCGATCTCCGCCTGGTGTTCCGGTGTCTGCTTGAACTGGGAATAGGCCAGCACGCGGGCCAGTTCGTCGAGGCAGTCCTCGCGGCTGACGGGACGCAGTGCGCCGCTCTCGACGGCTGCGCGAAGGCGGACCAGGCTGGGGTCTTCGAACATCCACAGGGACAGCACCACGTTGGTGTCGAGGACGACCGGCAGGCCATGGGGCAGGGGGGCTTCTAGGGGATAGGTGGCCACGGAAAGGGGCGGAGCAGAGGGGCGGGATAAAACAGGAAGGGGGCCGAAGCCCCCTTCCTGTCGTTACGGTGCTACACGTCCGTTCAGGCTGCCTTCTTCGTGGCGTCCAGACGGGTCTTGACGTAGGAGCCCGGTGCGTCCTCGAGGACCTTGAGGGTGCCCTTGACGGGGTCGCGGGCCGGAACCTTGCTGGCGTCCTGGCCGAGCAGCCAGGCTTGCCAGTCGGTCCACCAGGAGCCCGGTTGCTGCTCGGCGCCGGTGAAGAACTCGTCGGCGGTGTCGGGCAACTTGGCGCTGGAGTTGGTCCAGAAACCGTACTTGTTGGCTGCCGGCGGGTTGACGATGCCGGCGATGTGGCCGGAGCCGCCCAGCACGAAGCGCACGGGGCCGCCGAAGTTGCGCGCACCCGAGTAGGTGCTCTTCCACGGGGCGATGTGGTCTTCGATGGTGGAGATGAAGTAGGTCGGGACCTTGATCTTGCCGAGGTCGATGGCGACGCCGCCGACTTCGATGCCGCCCGCTTCCTTCAGCAGGTTCTTCATGTACATATTGCGCAGGTAGAAGCTGTGCATCTTCGCCGGCATGCGCGTGGAATCGGAGTTCCAGTACAGGAGATCGAAGGGGAAGGGATCCTTGCCCATCAGGTAGTTGTTGACCACGAAGGACCAGATCAGGTCGTTGGCACGCAGCATGTTGAAGGTGCCGGCCATCTCCGAGCCTTCCAGGTAGCCGCGCTCGAACATCTTCTTCTCGAGGCTGGAGACCTGGCCTTCGTCGATGAACACGCCCAGCTCGCCCGGATCGGCAAAGTCGGTCATGGTCGTGAAGAAGGTGCCGGAGGCGATCCGCTTGTCACGCTTGCCGGCCATGTAGGCCAGCGTGGTGGCAAGCAGGGTACCGCCCAGGCAGTAGCCGGCGGCGTTGATTTCCTTGGCGCCGGTCTGCTCGACGATGGCGTCCACCGCGGCCAGCGTGCCTTCCAGCAGGTAGGAGTCGAAGCTCTTCTCGGCCAGGCGCTCGTCCGGGTTGACCCAGGAGATCACGAACACGGTGTGGCCCTGGTCCACGCACCACTTGATGTAGGAGTTCTTCTCGCGCAGGTCGAGGATGTAGAACTTGTTGATCCACGGCGGCACGATCAGCAGCGGACGCTTGGAGACCTCGGGGGTGCTCGGCGTGTATTGCAGCAGCTGCATCATGTCGTTCTGGAAGACGACCTTGCCTGGCGTGGTGGCGACGTTCTTGCCCAGCTCGAAGGCCGAGGTGTCGGTCATCTTGACGCGCAGGTTGCCATCGCCGTCCTCGACGTCGCGCAGCAGGTTGTTCAGACCCTTGATGAGGTTCTGGCCATGGCTCTTGACGGTTTCGCGGAAGACTTCCGGATTGGTCAGCGCGAAGTTGGACGGGGACAGGGCGTCGATGTACTGACGGGTGTAGAAGTTGACCTTCTTCTGGCTCTGGTCGTCGAGGCCGTCCACGCTGCTGACCGTGTCATGGATGTGACGGGCGGCGATCAGGTAGGACTGCTTCATGAAGTCGAACAGGAAGTGCTCCTGCCATTCCTCGTCCTTGAAGCGCTTGTCGTCCTTGGCCGGCGAGACCACGGGACTGCCGCCCATGCCGGTGAAGCGCATGACGGAGTGCTGCCACAGGGAGAAGTAGTCCCAGACGAGGTTCATCTGGGCCTGGGCCAGCCGGTACGGGTTGGCGAGCAGCTTGCCCATCATGTCCATGAAGGCCTGAGCAATGCCCAGTTCGTCGGACGGCGTGCTGAGGCCCTTCTTGACCTGCTTCTGGATATGGTCGGCGAGCAGTTTGGAGGCCCGCTGCGCGACTTCGGCGTAGGTCTTGGCGACTTCTTTGGGGTCCGGCAGTTCGGACTTGACGGTTTCTTTTTCTGGCGCAGCCATTCGTGGGCTCTCCTGGTTATTGGCTTTTGACGAAACGGACTATCCCATCGCTATCCACCGACCGGCACACCTCCCTTTTGCGCTCGAGATGGTTCAGGTGGGCGATGGCTTCCCCCATGGCAAACATGACCTGATGTGTGTCGAGCGGCCGCGGGAACAGCGTCGTCAGCAATTCCCCCGCGCAGCGTGGCACGTCACAGGCATCGAGCAGTTCCGCACAGCGGGCGTCGTGGTGCTCGACGAGCTGAACCACGCGCAAACCAATATTGCGGAAAGGACTGCCATGTGATGGTAGCACGAGCGTTGTTACCGGCAATCGCTTGAACTTACGGATCGAATCGAGGAAGCGGCCGAGGGGATCGTCATCCGGCGTGACTGCGAAAACGCTGACGTTGGTGGAGATCCGTGGCAGCAGCATGTCGCCGGAAATGAGGATGCCGGCATCCGCGCAATACAGGGACATGTGCTCCGGCGAATGGCCGTAACCGACGATGATCTCCCAGTCGCGGCCGCCGATATGGAGGTGCTCGCCGTCCACCACGCGCTCGTAGTGGGACGGCAGCGACGGTACGCCACGTTCATAGGCGTTGCCGCGGTCGGCGAGGGCCTGACAGCGTTCCTCGTCGAGGCCGTTGCGGCGGAACTGGGCCACCATCGGTACGGTGCCGTAGCCGCCCAGCTGGTGCCACACCGCGTGGCCGCTGAGGTATTCGCCGTGGGTCATCGTGATGTCGGCACCGGTCCGGTCCGACAGCCACTGGGCGAGGCCCAAGTGATCCGGGTGGAAATGGGTCACGATGATCCGCGTCACCGGTTTGCCGACGTCCGCCAGGATGCGCTGCCAGGCTTGCTGAGTGGCTTCCAGGCCGAAGCCGGTGTTTACGATCGCCACGCCCTCGCCGTCCTCGATCAGCCACAGGTTGATGTGGTTGAGGGCGAAGGGCAGCGGCATCCGGATCCAATGCACTCCGGGTGCCACCTCCAGCGTAGCCCCTTCGGCCGGCAGCGTGTCGAAGGGATATTCCAGCGTCTCGCTCATATGCTTTTCTCCTAGTTGGGTCTTGTAATGTTTATTGGGAATTGCCCGCGTTGCCCGCACAGGTGAAATCTGATCTACTGCGCGCCATTCCGTGCCCTGACGCCGTATGCCGCGTCCGACTCGACTCATGAGCCAGGAACAAACCTACACCATCACCGATCTTGCCCGCGAGTTCGGGATAACCCCGCGGGCAATCCGTTTCTACGAGGACGAAGGCCTGCTGGCGCCGACCCGTGCCGGCCGCAACCGCATCTATGTGCGTCGCGACCGTACCCGGCTGCGCCTGATCCTGCGCGGCAAGCGCCTGGGCCTGTCGCTGGCCGAGATCGGCGAACTGCTCGGCATGTACGACGGCGTGCGCAATTCCGCTCCCCAGCTGAAGCGCTTTCTCGACGTGCTGGCTGACCGGCGCCGGGCCATCGAACAGCAGCGCGAAGACATTGAGGCCGTGCTGGGAGAAATTGCCATGCTCGAAAAGCAATGTACCGAGCTCCTTGCCGAAAACCCTGCCGGTGCAGCGGCGGCACGGGCGGAGCTGGCAGCACGTTTGCGCGACGCACCATAAATTTTTAGCAGGAAAATTACGTTAACGTAAGCGTAATTTATTGTGTCGAAACCCTTGCCCAGTAAGTGATACCGGCCTTGTGCGGCGAAGCAGGTGAGTTTTTTTGACGCATCTACCTGAGGGCTGCAGAGGTGAAACAGGGGGCGAGGACGGGTATCGTATCGGCCAGTTCCGTTTTCACAGGAAGATAAGATCGATGGCAGTAACCCTCCGCGTTCTCGGCTCCGATAACACCGCCGAACTTGAACATGTCCGCCAGTTTTTCCGCAACTATGCCGGATGGCTGGGGGTGGATCTGGCGTTCCAGAATTTCGGTGACGAGATGGCCAGCCTGCCGGGTGCCTATTCGGCACCGGCCGGCCGCTTGTTCTTCGCCGAACTCGATGGCCAGCCTGCCGGTTGCGTCGGTATCCGTCCCTTCACCGAGGGCGTCTGCGAGATGAAGCGCCTGTACGTGGAGCCCGAGCTCCGCGGCAATGGCGTCGGCCGCGAGCTGGCACTGGCGGCCATCAAGGCGGCCAAGAGCCTGGGCTATCGCCGGATCCTGCTCGACACCCAGCCGGCGATGCGCATCGCCGTCAAGTTATACCGTGAGCTGGGCTTCATGGAAGCGCCGGCCTATTACCCGGCGCCATTCGAAGGCACCATGTTCTTCGCTCTCGATCTCGAGAACTGGAACGAGGCCGAGGTCAAGAACGAGAACCTGTTCCATCTCTTCGACTACAACCAGGCCTGGGCCAGACACATGCGCCAGGTGGACCCCGGTTTCTTCGAGAAGCTGTCCACGCTGCAGGCCCCCGAATACCTGTGGATCGGCTGTTCCGACTCCCGCGTGCCTGCCAACGAGATCATCGGCCTGTTGCCGGGCGAAGTCTTCGTCCATCGCAACGTCGCCAACGTGGTGGTGCACACCGATCTCAACTGCCTGTCGGTGATCCAGTTCGCCGTCGAGGTGCTGAAGGTCAAGCACATCATGGTGGTTGGCCACTACGGCTGCGGGGGCGTCGGTGCGGCGCTGCGCCGCGAGCGCGTCGGCCTGGTGGACCTGTGGCTGCGCCACGTGCAGGACGTACATGTGAAGCACGCCCGGCGCGTCGATGCGCTGCCGCCGGAACTGCGCCAGGATCGCCTGTGCGAACTCAACGCGCTGGAGCAGGTGGTCAACGTCTGCCAGACTATCGTCGTACAGGACGCTTGGCGGCGTGGTCAATCCCTCACCGTGCATGGCTGGGCCTACGGCCTGAAGGACGGTCTGATCCGCGACCTCGGCATCAATGTCGGTCGGCCGGAAGACCTCACACCGCGCTATCTGGCTGCCCTCGAGGCACTGGACGGCTGAGCCTCACCCGCGGGCTGCTGGCGCATTCACCGCGATGCACCGGCAGCATTGGCACGACGAACTGAACGACAAGGAGCCGGGACAGCCGGCCGATACGGGAGGAGAACACGCATGGCCGCAATCCGCTTACGCGAAGGCATCAGTCTGGAATCCCTCAACGCCCGCGGTGTCGGCCATCTGCCGGGCTGGTTCGGCTTCGAGGCCGTGGCGCTGGAGCCCGGCAAGCTGTCGTCGCGGCTGCTGATCCGTCCGGAGATGCTGGCGCCCAACGGTTTCCTGCACGCCGCGACGATCATCGCGCTGGCCGATACCTCGGCGGGTTACGCCACCGTCGCCCATCTGCCCGATGGGGCGCAGAGCTTCACCACCATTGAGCTGAAGAGCAATTTCCTGGGCACCCAGACCGAGGGCATGCTGCTGTGCGATGCGACGGCCGTGCATCTCGGCCGCAACACCCACGTGTGGGATGCCGAAGTGCGGAGTGGCGGCAGCGACCGGCGCCTGGCCTTGTTCCGCTGCACCCAGATGATCCTGTGGCCGAAGGCCGCCTGAACGGGAGAGCCTTGTCGTGAATACTCCGCAACGTTCCGCCGCCCCGCTGGATTTCTATTTCGACTTCTCGTCCCCATACGGTTACTTCGCTGCCGAGAAGATCGACGAGTTGGCCGCCCGCTATGGGCGCAGCGTGCTGTGGCATCCCTTCCTGCTCGGCGCCACCTTCAAGGTCACCGGCCTCGGGCCTCTGCCCAGCATCCCGCTGAAGGGCGCCTATTCCCTGCACGACATCCAGCGCTCGGCGCGTTACTTCGGCCTGCCCTACCGCCAGCCGAGCAGTTTCCCGTTGCCGACCCAGCATGCCGCCCGCGCCTTCCTGTGGATCAACGACCGGGATCCGGCGCTGGCCCGGCAGTTTGGTCTGGCGATCTACCGCGCCTATTTCGTCGATGACCAGAACATCTCCGACCTGGCGGTGGTGCTCGATGTCGCCGCCGGCCTGCGCCTGGATCGGGACGAGTTGTCCGCCGTGCTTGGCAGCGCCGAGATCAAGACCCGCCTGATCGCCGAGAGCGAACTGGCGCTTGCCCGTGGCGTATTCGGTTCTCCTTACATCTTCGTGGACGGCGAGGCCTTCTGGGGCGCCGACCGCCTGTCGCAGATCGAGAAATGGCTCGCCGAAGGCGGATTCTGAATCCGCATGGAACTTGGCCGCGGGCCTGTTGCCAATCTTCAGGCGCCGGCCATGGATAATGCGGGGCCTTGAACACCGCCCCACGACCCCGGAGACCTGGATGTCCGCCCCGATCGATTTCTACTTCGACTTTTCCTCACCCTACGGTTATCTGGCTTCCGAACAGATCGATGCCATCGCGGAAAAGTACGGTCGTACCGTGATGTGGCACGCCATCGTGCTCGACGCTCACTACCAGCCCCAGGGCGGCATGCGCATTCCGTCCGCGCTGATGCGCTCCGAGTACGTGCGGCGCGATGTGGAGCGTTCAGCGGCCTTCTTCGAGATCCCGTTCAAGGAGCCCAGCCCCTATCCGTTGCACACCGAACATGCGGCCCGCGCCTTCCAGTGGCTCAGTGACCGCAACCCGGATGAAGCGCGGGAGTTCGCCCACGCGGTGTATCGCGCCTACTTCGTAGACGGCCGCAACATTGCCGAGACCGCGGTGCTGGTCGAGATCGCCGATGCACGGGGCCTCGACCGGGATGACATCTCGGCGGCCTTCGCGGACGCCGGCACCAAGGCCCGCCTGAAGGCCGAGATCGATCTGGCCGAGGCACGCGGCGTGTTCGGCTCGCCCTTCTTCATCGTCGAAGGCGAGGGCTTCTGGGGCAACGACCGCCTGCCCCAACTTGAGCATTGGCTGGCCAAGGGGCCGTATTGAGGAGCAGGGAGATGCGGCATCTCTGCGTATTCTGCGGTTCCCGCATGGGGGGCCGGCCGGTATACCGGGACGTGGCTGAGACGCTCGGCCAGACCCTGGCCGAACGAAACATCGAGCTGGTCTATGGCGGCGGCAATGTCGGCCTGATGGGTACCGTCGCCGATGCCTGCCTGGCCGCCGGTGGCAAGGTGGTGGGGGTGATCCCGCGCGCGCTGCTGGAATGGGAGGTCGGCCACGAGGGCCTGACCCGCCTGGAAGTTGTGGACTCCATGCACACCCGCAAGGCGCGGATGGCCGAACTGGCCGACGGCTTCATCGCGCTGCCCGGTGGACTGGGCACCTTCGAGGAGCTTTTCGAGATCCTGACCTGGGCCCAGCTGGGCTTCCACGCCAAGCCGGTCGGTCTGCTCAATGTGGACGGCTATTATTCGCCCTTGATCCAGATGCTCGACCGCGGCATTGCCGAGGGTTTCATGAAGGCCGAGAACCGCGGCCTGCTGCAGATCGAGGACAACGTCGTGGCGCTGCTGCGGGCCATGGGCCAGCACCATCCGCCGGCCGTCGGCAAGCGCATCCGCGACGAAAAGCAGCTGTAAACGGCTACCCCAACCACGACCCGCCGCCACGCAGTGGCGGGCATGTCTTTACCCAGAGAGTGTTCCATGAGTATTCCTTCCCCCTGCATCAACGTCTGCCGCATGGATGAGGCCAACGCCTATTGCGAAGGCTGTTTCCGTACCATTCCCGAGATCACCGAATGGAGCGGCGCCAGCGAGGCCCGCAAGCAGGAGATCCTGGACCTGATCGCTGTGCGCCAGGCGGCCCTGTTCGATGGTCCGACGGCCAGTGCGCAGCCCGCCTGAGAGACCACGATGAGCGACGACAATCCCTGCGTCGGCATCTGCCAGATCGACGAAAGCGGCTACTGCATCGGCTGCGGTCGCGGTGCCGACGAGATCTTCGGCGAGACCGACTCTTCTGCCGACGGGCAGGACAGCGCGACCGGCAGCCTGAAGCCTGTCGCCGGCCAGCCGGCCGACGAGTCCGACTGAGGGCCGGGCATGTCCGCCTGTCCCTTGCCGCCCGGCAACCGGGTGCTGGAGCGGGGCTGGCTGTCCGCCAACAACGTGCTGCTGTTCGACGGGGACACGGCGACGCTGGTGGACCGCGGCTACGTGACCCACTCCGAGCAGGCCGTCGCGCTGCTGCGTGAGGCCCTGGACGGACGGCACCTCGGCCGCCTCATCAGCACCCATTCCTATTCCGAGCACATCGGCGACAATGCCGCGGTGCAGCGCGCCTTCGGCGTGCCGGTGGCGGGTTGGAGGGCGCGCGATCCACGCTGGAGTCCGCGTTCGCCCGCCTGCGTGCCTTCGCAGACGATGGCGTGCGGATGGCCCGCAATGCGTCCGCGTGTGCTTCACCTTCACGCTGCTGGAGCGACGGAGCCTGGATATCGATAGCCTGCCGGGGCTATCTGGCGAGCGTGCCGCTTTATCAGGAAGCCAATGAGCGCTTTCTCGGTCTAAGCTTCGGGGAGTTGGTCGAATGGTTGCTGCGTGAGCTTCTGGGTGCCGGCGTCGCGACGCTGGAGGGATAGCTTCTGTATGCGTTTTGATTTGTCAAAATTGACGAAATCTACAAAATAGACGTGGTTCTCGTGCTGGGAATTGTTTATGCTATTTTTGTATCCATGATTTTCCCGTCATGAAGCTGTGTAAGGCTGCGCTCCGCAGCCCCTTGTCGTTCTAGAAACAGGATTGTCTGAAGTCATGCAACTCGTTCTGATCAGTGGTCTGTCCGGTTCCGGCAAGAGTGTCGCGCTCAATGTCATGGAGGATTGTGGCCACTACGTGGTGGACAACCTGCCGTCGGCGCTGCTGCCGCAACTGGTGTCTCACCTGCGGGGTGCTGGCTACCAGCGTATTGCGGTGGCTGTCGACGTGCGCTCGGGGGCTGGTATCGCCTCGCTACCGAAACAGGTCGAGGCGCTGCGCGGCATGGTGGACGACCTGCGCTTCCTGTTCCTGGATGCCCGTGACGACGTGCTGATCGCGCGCTTCTCGGAGACCCGCCGCCGCCACCCCCTTGGCGACGCTTACAGCACCCTCGGGGAAGCCATCGCCCGCGAGCGCGAGGAGCTGGCGCTGATCGCCGAGCTGGGCCAGCGCATCGACACCAGTGACCTGGCGGCCAACACGCTGCGCAACTGGATCAAGAGTTTCATGGATCTGGAAGCAGGTAGCCAGATCGCCGTGCTGTTCCAGTCCTTCGGCTTCAAGCACGGCATTCCAGTGGACGCCGACTTGGTATTCGACGTGCGCTGCTTGCCCAACCCCCATTACGACCCGCTGCTGCGGCCGTTGACCGGGCGCGACCAGCCGGTCATCGACTTTCTCGAGAAAGTGCCTGAAGTGGGGCAGATGGTGGACGACATCTATGCCTTCGTGGCGTCCTGGCTGCCGGCCTATGTCAATGACAACCGCAGCTACCTGACCATCGCCATCGGCTGTACCGGCGGCCAGCACCGCTCGGTGTATGTGGCCGAGCAGCTGGCCGCGCGCTTCCAGGACAATGTGCGGGTGCAGATACGCCACCGGTCCTTCAAATGAAGCGGGTCGTCGCCCTGCAGCGCTGGCTGGTCGCCTGGGCGGTCTACCTGCGGGCGGGCGACTTCCTTGTCCTCGGCGGCGCGTTGGCGGTGTGCGTGCTGTCGGCGCTGACCCTGTGGCAGGGCGGCCATCCGGACAAGGCCGTCATCCGCGCTGGCGGCCGCGTCTTTGCTGAAGTGGATCTCAATGCGCCGCGAATCGTCGACGTGCCGGGCCCGATCGGCACCACCCGCATCGAGGTGCAGCCGGGCCGTGCCCGCGTCGCGTCCGACCCCGGCCCGCGCCAGTACTGCGTGCGTCAGGGCTGGCTGAACAGCGCCGGCGCGGTGGCGATATGCGCCCCCAACGAAGTCAGCCTGTCCTTGTCTGGACGCAATGCCGACTATGACTCCCTCAACTACTGAGATCGAACTCAAGCCGACCGCGGACGACCACCGGGTGGCCCGCCATGCCGCGGCGGCCATCGTATTGACCGTCGCCGAAGCGGCCATCCCGCTGCCGTTGCCGGGCATCAAGCCGGGCCTCGCCAACATCATCACGCTGGTCGTGCTGGCCCGCTGGGGCTGGCGCGAGGCCGCCTGGGTGGCGCTGCTGCGGGTGCTGGTCGGTAGCCTGCTGCTCGGCCAGTTTCTGGCGCCGGGTTTCTTCCTGAGCCTGACCGGCGGCGTGATGAGCCTGGTCGTGCTGGGCGTCGCGATGCATCTGCCCAAGCGCTGGTTCGGTCCGGTCAGCCAGAGCGTGCTAGCGGCCTTTGCCCACATAGGCGGCCAGGTGCTGGTGGCCCGCGTGTGGCTGGTGCCCCACGATGGGGTGTTCTATCTGGTGCCGGTGTTTGCGCTGGCGGCGACGGTGTTCGGCCTCGCCAACGGTCTGATCGCCGCCCGCCTGTTGTCAGAGGAGTTGTCTGAGGAGGGCGTCAGCGCCGCCGACGTCGCGAAATAGGGCGCGGCGCCGGTTTATCCGGCAGGCCAAGGGCCGCCCGTGAGAGGCGGTCGGCATCCGGGTTGCGGTGGCGCGGTACCCATTCCAGGCTTACGCTGGCGAAAGCATCCAGCTGGATCCGCAGCCGCATGATGATGGCGCCGAGGCGGGCGATGTCCGTATGGGCGTCGCCGTTCAGGTGGCGCACCACGAAGTCGCTGTCGCCGCGCACCCTCAGATGGGTGGCGCCTGCCTCCCGGGCCAGCAGCAGGGCCTGTTCGAGGGCCAGCAGCTCGGCTTCGTTGTTGCACCCTGTGCCGTGGGCGGTGGTCGACAACTCGATGTGCTGCCCGTCCGGGCCATGCACGATCACTCCCAGTCCCAGCCGCCCCGGATTGGGGTAGGCCGAGCCGTCGAACCAGAGCTGCCATTTGGTGGTGAGGTGAGGGGGCGAGTCCATGGGATGGGGGCGGGTTCCTTCACCCGCGGAGGCCGGGCCGTCAGCATGCGGCAAATTGGCGTGGGCGAAAAGGCTGCCGTTCGTCATCCACCCATCACTTCGTCGTAACACCGGTGCAGCATGCCGCCGCAACACTTGCGGGATGGACCACGCCGGACTTATCTGCCAGGAACTCGCCAGTCATCTGACCTCCCTCCGGGTGGCCGTGGTGACCGAGACTTATCCACCCGAAATCAACGGCGTGGCGATGACCACTGGACGCATGGTCGATGGCCTCGTCGCCGCGGGCCATCGGGTTGATCTGATCCGCCCGCGCCAGGCCCATGAGGGCGGCGCCATCGCCGGCGGTGGCGACGGAGTCGAGGAGATGCTGTCCCGTGGCATTCCGCTGCCGCGCTACGCCAACCTGCAGCTCGGCCTGCCAGCCCGCAAGGTGCTGCTGCGTCGCTGGTCCCATCAGCGCCCGGACGTGGTGCAGGTGGTGACCGAAGGCCCGCTGGGCTGGTCAGCGCTGACCGCGGCGCGCAAGCTGAACCTGCCGGTGATCAGCGAGTTCCACACCAATTTCCATCGCTACAGCGGCCACTACGGCGTCGGTTGGTTGAAGCGCCCGATCGCCGCATATCTGCGCAAATTCCACAACCGGGCCGACCTGACCCTGGTGCCGACCCGCGCCCTGTGCCACGAACTGGCCGGGCAGGGCATTCCGCGGGTGGATGTGGTGTCCCGCGGCGTCGATACGCGCCTGTTCGATCCAGCCCGTCGCAGCGGCATGCTGCGCCGCAGCTGGGGGTTGGAGCCGGATGATCTGGCGGTGGTGTACGTCGGCCGGATCGCCCCGGAAAAGAACCTGGCCCTGCTGGAAAAAGCCTTCGAGGCGATCCACGCCCGCCAGCCGCGGGCCCGCCTGATCATGGTGGGCGGCGGCCCGGCCATGGCCGCCATCCGGGGACGCCAGCCGCGGGCCATCTTTGCTGGCCCGCAGACTGGCGAGGCGCTGGCCGAGCACTACGCCAGCGGCGACCTGTTCCTCTTTCCGAGCCTCACCGAGACTTACGGCAATGTGGTCGCCGAGGCGCTGGCCAGCGGCCTGCCGGTGGTTGCCTACCGGGACGCCGCCGCCCAGGAGCTGGTCGGTCATCATGTCCATGGCTGGTTGGCTGAGCCGGGTGACGAGGCGGCCTTCGTGGAAGGCGCCGTGGCCCTCGCCGATGCCCCCGAATTGCGCGCCCGCCAGCGTCTCGCTGCGCGGGAGCGGGTAGCCCGCCTGGCCTGGCACGCCATCGTCGATAGCCTGGTCGCCCTGCAGCGCCAGGTCATCCTGAGTTCCCCCGTCGCCGCCCGGAGGTAAACCATGTTCGTGTTGCCCGCCCGCCTGCAATTGCTCGATGACCGCCTGGCGGTCCGCTCCAACCGCCTGTCCCGTTACCGCGGGCTGCGCGACCTGATGCGTGCAGTCAGCCGGCTCGGCGACGGCGTGGCGTGGTACACGCTGGCGGCCTGCCTGTTCGCGCTGTTCGGCGCCGAGGCCCTGCCGGCCCTGCGCCAGATGCTGGCGGCCGGCGTGGTCGGGGTGATCGTCTACAAGATCCTCAAGATCCGCACCTTGCGCCCGCGCCCCTTCGAGGTGGTCCGCGACGTGGTGTGCGCCGGTTCGCCCCTCGACAAGTTCAGCTTCCCGTCCGGCCACACACTGCACGCGGTGAGCTTCTCCCTGGTGCTGGCCCAGCATTTCCCGCTGCTGGCGCCGGCGGTGTTCGGCTTCGCGGCTCTGGTGGCCGTGTCCCGCCCGGTGCTTGGCCTGCACTACCCCAGCGACGTGCTGGCTGGCGGCGCGATTGGCGCCACGCTGGCCTACGGCGCCATCACGCTGCTCTAAAGCAGGTTCGCCGCCGGCCATGCTGCCGGCGAGGGACTAGACTGGAAGCATCCCCGGCAGCCAGGAGATGCGCATGAGCACGCCGACCCGATCAGAGCGGGACGCCTTCGGTCCCATCGATGTTCCCGCTAGCGCCCTGTGGGGCGCCCAGACCCAGCGCTCGCTGCACCATTTCGCGATTTCCATCGAACGCATGCCGGCCGCGTTGATCGCCGCGCTGGCCGAGGTCAAGCGCGCCTGCGCGGTGGTCAATGGGGAACTCGGCGTGCTGGCCGCCGACAAGGCCGCGGCTATCGTCGCGGCGGCCGGCGAGGTGCTGGTCGGCGACCACCCGGACGCCTTTCCCCTATCGGTGTGGCAGACCGGTTCCGGCACCCAGACCAACATGAACATGAACGAGGTGCTCGCCAACCGCGCCTCTGAACTGCTCGGTGGCGAGCGCGGCATGGGGCGGCGGGTGCACCCGAACGATCATGTGAACCTGAGCCAGTCGTCCAACGACGTCTTCCCGACGGCGATGCACGTGGCGGCTGTGCAGATGATGGCCGACGGCGTGCTGCCGGCGCTGCGCGCGCTGTCGGCGACCCTGGCCGCAAAGGCCGTGGAGTTCGCCGACATCGTCAAGATCGGCCGCACCCATCTGCAGGACGCTACACCGCTGACGGTTGGCCAGGAGATGGGCGGCTGGGTGGCCCAGCTCGACCTTGCGGAGGAGGCCATTGCCGCCAGCCTGCCGGCACTGCAGGCGCTGGCCGTCGGTGGCACTGCGGTGGGCACCGGGCTCAATGCGCCGCCGGGCTTCGGCGAGCGGGTCGCCGCCGAGCTGGCCGGGCGTACCGGGTTGGCCTTCCGCAGCGCGCCCGACAAGTTCGCCGCGCTGGCCGGCCACGACGCGCTGGTCGGCGCCCACGGGGCCCTCAAGCAGCTCGCCACGGCGCTGATGAAGATCGCCAACGACGTGCGCTGGCTGGCCTCGGGGCCGCGCTCTGGTCTCGGCGAGCTGCTGATCCCGGAGAACGAACCGGGCAGCTCGATCATGCCCGGCAAGGTCAACCCGACCCAGTGCGAGGCGCTGACGATGTTGTGCTGCCAGGTCTTCGGTAACGACGTGGCGCTGACGCTCGGCGCCGCTTCCGGCAACTTCGAGCTGAACGTCTTCAAGCCGCTGATCGCTCACAACTTCCTCGGCAGCGCGCGCCTGCTGGCGGACGGCATGGCCAGCTTCGACGCGCACTGCGCGCGGGGCATCGCGGTGAACCGCCCGCGCATCGCCGAGTTGGTGGAGCGTTCGCTAATGCTGGTGACGGCGCTGAGCCCACATATCGGCTACGACCGCGCCAGTGAGATCGCCAAGCTGGCCCACCACCGCGGCACCACGCTGCGCGAGGCGGCGCTGGCGCTGGGTTACGTGACGGCGGAGGAGTTCGACGCGTGGGTGCGGGCAGAGGCGATGGTTGGGCAGTAGCTCGCGTGGGCCTGGGCGACGAACAGGTCTTCCGGCAGCGGCAGACAGGCCCGCAGCAGGCGGCGCGGCGCGGTGATCAGTTTGGCGCGGGCTTCGATCGGTTCGACTTCGGCCAGCCAGCTGGGCTGCTCGCCCTCCAGCAGGCGACCGAGCTGGCCGAGGCGGCGGCCGGTGTGGCCGAGGTAGAGGTTGAAGCGGCGCTGCACGCGGCGGTCGATGAAGCGCGCCGCGTGGTACAGGCCGGCGTGCAGGCCGCTGTTGCGCAGCCAGGTTTCACCCTTGGTGAGGGTGGCCAGGGCTTGGCCGACCTTATCCGGATGGCAGTGGAAGGCGCGGCCCATCAGTGGTGAGAGAACGTCACGCTCGCTGCGCATCAGGTCCGCCGGACGGGCGAACAGCTGGGATGCCACGTGGCGGTCCATGGCCCATTCAACGGCCACGTGGGTGGCCAGCTCCGACTCGAACCACAGCCGCTCATGGGCAGGTACGAAATGGTTGTGGGCGATGATGTCGGCCATCAGGTGGCTGGCGTAGCCGAGTACCGCGGCCTGTTCGGCGTCGCCGCGGGCGGCGTCCATCAGCGCGTGCAACTGGGGCCAGCGGTGGCTGGTGGCCAGCGCCTCGGCGCCGGCGCTGCGGGCGGTGAGGGCCACATCGGGCAGGCAGGCGCCGGCCATCACCAGCTTCGGGTGGCGGCGCGCCAGACGGCGCAGGGCCGGATCGGCGAGGGGAATCGCCCACAGCAGCAGTTGGGCGAAATAGACATGGGTGTACAGCCCCCAGGCCAGCGCGTCGGCACTGGTCAGCAGCAGGGCCGGCAGCCACAGCAGCGTGTGCGTGGCGAGCCGCCGGCGGGTGGAGCGCAGGGGGAAGATGTCCATGCGTGACAATGTGCACGCTGGTTGTGACGAAACCGTGGAGTCGGGGTGTCAATGCCGTGACAGCTGCCTTCAGACTGGCGGGTGCCTGCCGTTAGCGCCTGTCACGCCGTTCTTGATGTTCTTCAGTTGCGGCGCTTTTTGGGTCCGTTCATGAAATTGCCGTCGTTCGCGTTCTTCTCCGCTTCCGTTCCAGGTCGGTTCCAGCGCCTGTTGCTGACGGCCGTGGTGCTGACCAATATGGCGGCCATTGCGTTGGCGATCTTCAACCTTAACCAGAGCCAGAACAAGGCGGAGGCATTGGCGACGCTGACGACCCGCAACCTGGTCGAAGCCGTCGAGCACAGCCTGGTCAGCACCGCCCGCACCCTTGATGTGGTGTTGCTGGCCTTGGTGGACGAGATCGAGCGGGCCGAGCGCGGGGGCGCCGGCCATCTGTCCAATGCCGAGTTGCTGGACCTGCTGGCGCGTTACAAATCCTGGCTGCCGGAGATCGACGGCCTGCGCGTCTACGATAGCCATGGGCGGCCGCGCTGGTGGTTCAGCCGGAGCGGTTCGGCGGCCGGCATCGACGTGTCCGACCGGGATTACTTCAAGGTGCAGCGCGACGATCCGCAGCGCGGCCTGTTCGTTGCTCGCCCGGTGCTGAGCCGGGTGACCGGCACCTGGGTGATCACCTTCGCACGCAGCTTGCGGCATGAGGACGGGACCTTTGCGGGCGTTGTCACTGCGGTGGTGCCGCTCGAACATTTCAACCGGCTGTTGCCCCGGCAGCAACTCGGCCCCCAGGGCGGCGCCACGCTGCGCTACGAAGATCTGAGTCTGATCATGCGTGTGCCGTCGATTCCCGGGCCAGCGGGGATGATCGGCAGCACCGCGGTATCCGATGAGCTGCGGGCACTCGTCGCCAGCGGGCGGCCGGAGGCAAGCTACCGCACGGTCACCGCGTCGGATGGCATCGAGCGCCTCAACACCTTCCGTCGGGTCGAGGGGTTGCCCCTGGTGCTGGTGGTCGGTATGGCCACCGACGACTACCTGGCCGACTGGAAGGAGGCGGTACGCCATACCGTCGAACTGCTTGCGGTCTTTCTGCTGGTGTCGCTGGGTTCTGCGGTGCTGATCGGCCGGTTGTACCGCCACCAGTTCCTGAATGCCGAACAGCTGCGGGAGAGCCATGCCCGCCTGGAGGAGACACTCGCCGATCTGCGCAGTCGCGACCAGGTGCTCAGCGCCACCGAGCAGGTCGCCGGCCTGGGCGTGTTTTCCATCGATCTGCATAGCGGCGAGGCCTACAGCTCCGCGCAGTTGCGCCGGATCCTGGGCGGACAGGCGGATGAAGTCCTGAGTGTCGACAGCTGGGTCGAGCGCCTCCATCCAGATGACCGGGAGCGGGTCGTGTCCCGCTTCCGCGAGGGCCTGATGCAGCGTGGCGAACCCTTCGACGAGGAATACCGGATCCGGCTGCCCGACGGTGCTATCCGCTGGATCCACGGCATTGGCGGGGTGGACCTGGATGCCGATGGTCGGCCGGTCAGCGTGCACGGGGTCTCGCTGGATATCTCCGAGCGCAAGCAGGTACAGGCCTCCCTGCAGGACGCCCTGAACGAATACGAAAAGCTGGTGGAGCGCATGCCCGCTGGCGTCTTCAAGCAGCGGGTGTGCGCTGACGGGGACTTCCACTTCATCTACGTGAGTCCGCGTTTCTGCGAACAGATCGGCATCGACGAGGAGACGATCCTGGCCGATCCCCGCAGCGTCACGCGGAAGATCCATCCCGACGACTATCCCGGCTACGCGGCGCGCTGCCGGGCCGTGCGAGAACGGCCGGGGCCCTTCGACTGGGAAGGGCGCGTGGAGGTGAATGGCGAGCTACGCTGGATGTCGCTTCTGTCGCGCCCGACGCGCCTGCCGGATGGCGACATCCTGTGGGAGGGGGTGCAGTCCGACATCACCGACCGCAAGCGCGCCGAACTGGCGCTGCGCGAAAGTGAGGCGCGTTACCGGCTGCTGCTGCAGTTCTCCCCGGTGGGCATCCTGCAGTACGACACCGAACTCAAGGTCAGCTACTGCAACGTCCAGTTTGCCGAGATCATGCAGGTGCCCTACGACTATATGGTGCACGTGGATTGCAGCAAGCTCAGCGACCAGCGCGTGCTGCCGGCGTTGCAGGCGGCGCTGGAGGGGCGTCTCGGCGAATACGAGGGGCCTTACCGGACGACCTTTGCAGGCAAGGAACTGAACATCGCGATGCACTGTTCGCCGCTACGCGATCCGGCCGGCGGGCTGGTCGGCGGCATTGCGATCCTGCAGGACATCACCGAGCGGGTGTTGAAGGACCAGGAGTTGGCACGCTATCGCGATCATCTAGAGGAACTGGTGGCGGAGCGCACCGCCGACTTGGTGGCTGCCCGCGCGGAAGCCGAACGCCTGGCGCAAGCGAAGAGCGAGTTCCTCGCCAATATGAGCCACGAGATCCGCACCCCCCTCAACGGCGTGCTCGGCCTGGCCCATGTCGGTTACCGGGAGAGCCGCGGCCGCGACCGGGCGCGGGACACTTTTGCACGCATCGTGGCGTCCGGCCAGTTGTTGCTGGGCATCATCAACGACATCCTCGATTTCTCGAAGATCGAGGCCGGCAAGCTGCATATCGAGGCGATTCCGGTGGAGCTCGCCAGCGTCATTGGCGAGAGCCTGGCGCTGATGGAGGCGCGGGCCCAGACCAAGGGCCTGGTGCTGCGCTTCCGCCGGGGCACGCCGCTTCCGGAGCGCTGCGTCACTGATCCGCTGCGGATTGGGCAGATCCTGCTCAACCTGTTGTCCAACGCGATCAAGTTCACCGAAAAGGGCAGCGTCACGCTGAGCGCCGAATTTGCCGATGGGCAGCTGATACTGAGGGTCAGCGACACCGGCATCGGCATGAGTGAGGAGGAGATCGCCAAGGTCTTCGCGCCCTTCGAGCAGGCCGACAACTCGGTGACCCGCCGTTTCGGCGGCACCGGCCTGGGGCTGGCGATCACGTATCGGCTGGTTGAGCTGATGGGCGGCATGCTCAGGGTCGACAGCCAGCCGGGCTGTGGCAGCACCTTCGAGGTGCGTCTTCCCTGTGAGCCGCTGCCGCCTGGAATGGGACCGGCGCAGCCCTTGCTGGCCGAGGATGTGCTGCCGGGTACCCGCCTGGTGGACATGCCGGTGCTGGTCGTCGAGGACAACGAGGTCAACCAGATGGTGCTGGAAGCCCTGCTGGAGGAAGAAGGCGCCTGCGTCACGCTGGCGAGCAATGGCCGGGAGGCGGTGGAACGGGTGCGCGCCAGCGGTGACGCGGCCTTCCAGGTGGTGTTGATGGACGTCCAGATGCCGGTGATGGATGGTTACGCGGCGACCCGTGAAATTCATGCGCTGGCGCCCACGCTGCCGGTCATCGGGCAGACCGCGCATGCCTTTGAAGAAGAGAAGGCACGTTGCCTGGAGGCGGGGATGGTGGCCCATATCGCTAAACCGGTGGATCCGGAACTGTTGGTGAGGGTAATCCTCAGACATGCCCGACCGTCTGTGGTCGCAACGCTATAGGCCGCCGGGGGCGGCCTCTAGGTGCGCGGCGCGAACATGATGATCGCCATGCCGGCCAGCGCAACGCTGCCACCGACGGCGTCCCAGAGGGTCGGGCGTATGCCGTCCACCGCCCACAGCCACAGCAGCGCCACGCCGATGTAGACGCCGCCGTAGGCCGCGTAGGTACGACCGGCGGCGGTGGGGTGGAGGGTCAGCAGCCACGCGAAGGCGGCCAGGCTCAGCGCGGCCGGCAGCACC
The DNA here is from genome assembly GCF_056724025.1 of Zoogloea sp. JDB1. Lineage (NCBI taxonomy): Bacteria > Pseudomonadati > Pseudomonadota > Betaproteobacteria > Rhodocyclales > Zoogloeaceae > Zoogloea > Zoogloea sp. JDB1. The sequence continues at coordinate 409,118 of NZ_CM161496.1, read as the reverse complement.
AGCCAGGCGCTACGGCCTTCCCGCAGCCACAGCCAGGGCAGGTAGCAGCCGAGGATCTCGGCCAGCGCGGTGAGGGTGAACAGGGCCAGGGTCTTGAGCTCGGACATGGTCAACTGGGGGGATGAATGTGGATCACAGCGTAACCCGTCACAGCAGGAACCGTGTCCCTCGGCGACGATCCAATTCCTGCAGGCTGGCCCATCGGAGAGTCGTCCATGAACGAGAATTCCCGTAGCGAGCCCTTTCCGGCCGGCGATGCATACTTCAGCCGAGTTGTCGAGTGGGTGCCGACCGCCATGGTGATGGTGGACCGCGAAGGCCGCATCGTGCTGGTCAATGCTCAGGCGGAGCGCCTGTTCGGCTACAGCCGCGACGAGTTGCTGGGCGAGTCCGTGGACCGCCTGGTGCCGACCCGCATGGCGGGCCATCATCCCGCCTATCGGGCCAGTTTCTTTGCCGATCCGCATTCGCGGCCGATGGGCAGCGGGCGTGATCTGTTCGCGCGGCGCCGGGATGGCAGCGAGTTTCCGGTGGAGATCGGCCTGACGCCCATCGAGGCCGGCGGCAGCTTCATGGTGCTGGCGGCGGTGGTGGACATCACCGAGCGCAAGCGGCAGGAAGAACGTTTCCGGCGGGTCGTCGAGTTTGCGCCGAGCGCGATGGTGATGGTGGATCGGGGGGGGCGCATGGTGCTGGTCAACGCCCAGACCGAGCAGCTGTTCGGCTATTCCCGCGAGGTCTTGATCGGCGAGGCCGTCGAGATGCTCGTGCCCGAACGCCTGCGCGGCGAGCACCGGCAGTTCCGCAGCGGTTTCTTTCACGCGCCGCTGGCCCGGCCGATGGGGGTTGGCCGAGACCTGTTCGCGCGGCGCGCCGACGGCTCCGAGTTCCCGGTGGAAATCGGCCTCAACCCCATCGATACCGATGAAGGGCCGATGGTGCTGGCCTCCATCGTGGACATCACCGAGCGGCGCCGCGTCCAGCAGACCCTGGAGAATGCGCTGCAGGAAAAAACGGTGCTGCTCAACGAGGTGCATCACCGGGTCAAGAACAACCTGCAGGTTATCTCCAGCCTGCTCAACCTGCAGTCCACCCACGCCAGCGATCCGCGCTTGCGCAACATCCTGGCCGAGAGCCAGCGCCGCGTGCGGGCGATGGCCCTGACCCACCAGCTGCTGTATGAGCGCAAGGATTTCTCGCGCATCGACCTGGGCGAATACCTCGACCGCCTCACCCAGTTGCTGCTCGGCAGCTACCGGGAAGATAGCGCCCGCATCGCGCTGCGCTGCGTGCTGCCGGGCGAGCCGCAATTCCTCGACCTGGAGCGCGCGGTGCCCTGCGGCCTGATCGTCAATGAGCTGGTCACCAATGCTTTCAAGCACGCCTTCCCGGCTGGTCGGGAAGGCGCCGTGCAGATCGAGCTGAAGGCGGTGGGCACAGAGCTCGACCTGACGGTGACCGACGATGGCATCGGTCTGCCGGAGGGTTTCGACCTCGCCGGCGTGACGTCCCTCGGTCTTCAGCTGGTGCCGCTGCTGGCGGACCAGTTGCGTGGCCGGTTTACCGTGGGGAGCGGCGAGGGGGCCCGATTCGCGCTACGCTTCCCGCTGGCCCTGCCGATCCGGAGAACCCGATGATTGCCGACAAGCCGATCAACCTGATGCTCGTCGAAGACGAACGCGTCGTCGCCTTCGACCTCAAGAACCAGTTGCAAGCCCTCGGCTACCGCGTGGGGGCGATGGTGGGGAGCGGTGAACAGGCGGTGCTCCAGGTGGCCGATGTGGCGCCCGATCTGGTGCTGATGGACATCCACCTGGAGGGGGACATGGACGGGGTCGAGGCGGCCACCGAGATCCAGGTCCGCCACCGGATCCCGGTGATCTACCTGACCGCGTTTGCCGAAGATGACACCCTGCGCCGGGCCCTCGACAGCCGGCCCTTTGGTTACCTGGTGAAGCCCTGGGACGTGCGCGAACTACACGCCTCGATCCAGATGGCACTGGCCCGCCGGGAAGTGGAGGTGGCCGTGGAGCGCAGCGAGCTGCGCCTCAAGCTGGCCCTGGATGCGGCGGCGCTGGGGGTATTCGAATGGCAGCCCGCGCAGCACCGCGTCCAGGGCGACGGCTGCCCCAGTGCCCTGTTCGGCGAGGGCAGCCTGGTTGCAGAGGGGGATCGGGAGGCGTCCTTCCTGGCACGCGTCAGCCCCGATGACCGTGAACGGGTGGCCGCCGGCCTGCAGGCCGCCCTGCTCAGCGAGGACGCGCGGTGCATCGAGTTCCGGACCGCCCGTGACAACGGCGAGGCCCACTACATCGAGGCCCACGTGAAGGGGCACGCGTCGCGGCCGGTGCGCAGGGTGGTCGGTGTGCTGCAGGATGTGACCGAGAGACACAAGACCGAAGAACGCCTGCGCCAGTCGAGCGTGGTTTTCCATACCGCGGCCGAGGCAATCCTGATTGCCGACCGGGAGCGGCGCATCTGCGCCGTCAATCCCGCCTTCACGCGCATCACCGGCTACAACGAGGCCGAGGCGCGTGGCTTCGACCTGGACGTGCTGCTCCGCATCCATCGCGGAGAGCAGGGCAGCGGCGCCTTCTTCGCTGAGCTGGCGGCCAATCCGGAAGGCTACTGGCAGGGCGAGGTGAGTTGCCGGCGGCGCGGCGGCGAGGCTTTTCCGGCCTGGCAGAGCCTCAGCGTGGTGCGAGATGCCCAGGCGCAGGTCGGCAATTACGTGATCGCCTTCTCCGACGTCAGCGAGATGCATGTCGTCGAGGAGAAGCTGCACCACCTGGCCCACCACGATCCGCTCACCGGCCTGCCGAACCGCCTGTTGTTCGACGACCGCATCGAGCAGATCATCGAGCAGGCACGGCGGAGCCAGCAGCACTGCCTGCTGCTGTTCCTCGACCTGGACAGCTTCAAGGTGGTGAACGACACCCTCGGCCACGTGGTCGGCGACGAATTGTTGAGCATCGTTGCCGGCCGCCTGCGCGGTGCGCTACGCGGTACTGACACCATTGCCCGGCTGGGTGGCGACGAGTTCGTGATCCTCACCGGCTGCAGCAGCCCCGAGTACGCCGCCGAACTGGCCAGCAAGATCCTGCAGACCGTCAGCGCGCCGGTCCGCCTCGGGCGGGACAGCATCACCGTGTCAGGCAGCATCGGTATTGCCGTCTACCCGGAGGATGGCAGCGACCGCCACGCGCTGATGCGGGCTGCCGACATCGCGATGTATTCGGCCAAGGCTGCAGGGCGCAACCGTTACCAGTTCTATTCGCCGGAGATGGCCGAGCGCAGCAACGAGCGCCTGAACCTGGAGCAGGGCCTGCGCCGCGCCATCGAGGAGGACCAGCTGCTGCTCCACTACCAGCCGCAGGTTGAACTGGCCGACGGGCGCATCGTCGGCGTCGAGGCGCTGGTGCGCTGGAACCATCCGCAGCACGGCATGATTCCGCCGGTGCGCTTCATTCCGGTGGCCGAGGAGAGCGGCGTCATCGACAGCCTCGGGCGCTGGGTGCTGGAGCGGGCCTGCCGCGAGGTGGCCGGCCTGTGCCAGCGCAGCGGCGAGCAGCTGCGCCTGGCCGTCAATGTGTCGGCGCGGGAGTTCATGCGCGAGGACTTCATCGCCAGCGTGCTGGCCACGCTGGAGCGGACCGGTTTTCCGGCCTCGGCGCTGGAGCTCGAGATCACCGAGAGCACGCTGCAGACGATTGAGCGCAGCACGGAGATTCTGGCTGCCCTCAAGGGGCATGGCATTGCAGTGAGCATCGACGATTTCGGCACCGGCTATTCGTCCCTCAGCGTACTGCGCGACCTGCCGATCGACCGCATCAAGATCGACCGTTCCTTCATCGTCCATCTGCCGGAAAGGCGCGAAGGGATGGCCATCATCGAGGCCATCGTGGCCCTCGCCGGCTCCCTCGGCATGGAGATCATCGTCGAAGGCATCGAGCGCCGCGAGCAGGCGACGCTGCTGCTGGGGCTGGGCTGCGGTGGTGGGCAGGGCTACCTGTTCAGCCGTCCGGTGCCCCATCTGCAATTGCTCGACCTGCTGGCAGGTCCAGACTGAAATCCCGCCGCACACTGCGGTGTGCTGCCCCGTCCGCGCATTCGTGTACGCGGACGGGGCAAAGTGCCATCATGCGGCCCAGGCACACGAGAAAAAAACACGTGGGCCATGGCGCCCAGCCCGACAGATTGTGCCTTGTCCGACGCCATGGCTGGATCCAGGGAGTTCGGCATGAGTCCGTTGCATGACCACAGTCATCGGCCCGGCCGACGCCGCTGCCTGCACGTGCTGGCGGCGCTGGCCGCCACCGGCCTGGCAGTGCCGCAATTGGCCGTTGCGGGCACCACCTACACGTTTGGCGTCGTGCCGCAGTTCGAGCAGCGCAAGCTGTTCGCGATCTGGAAACCGCTCATTGATGAGTTGGCCCGCCGTACCGGGCTCGATCTCAAGCTCGTGGTGACCCTGTCAGTGCCGGAGTTCGAGGCCGCCGTGGAGGCGGGCAGTTTCGACTTCGTGTATGCCAACCCCTATCACATTCTGAAGGTGCGGGATTCCCAGGGCTATATTCCGCTGGTTCGTGACGAGGAGGCGCTGCGCGGCATCATCGTGGTGCGCCAGGACAGTCCGTTGAAGAGCGTGAAGGAACTGGACGGTAAGACCCTTGCAGTGCCGTCGCCGAATTCCGTGGGGGCGAGCCTGTTGGCGCGTGCCGAACTGGAACGCCTGCATGGGGTGCGCGTGCAGATGCTCAACGTGAAGACCCACAGTTCCGTCTATCTGCACGTGCTCAATGGCCTCACCGAAGCCGGCGGCGGCGTGCAGAAGACCCTCGCCGAGCAGGCGCCGGCGATCCAGGCCCAGCTGCGGGTGCTGTACACGACCCGCGACATGCCGTCCCATCCGGTCGCCGCCCATCCGCGCGTGCCACCCACGGTGCGGGATGCCGTGCGCCAGGCCCTGCTGGCCATCGGCGCCAGCCCGACCGGCAAGGCGCTGCTCGATGACATTCCGATGCCGCGGCCGGTGACGACCTCCCTCGACGACTATCTGCCGATGCGCCAATGGGGGTTGGAAAAATACTGGATCACCGATCGCAAATAGGTCGCCGCCGTGAGCCGTTCCCTGCGCTGGAAACTGCTGTTGCCGTTGCTGCTCGGCAGTGTGGTGATCCTGGCCGGCCTCAACTTCGTATGGACCCCGCGCTACCTGGAAGACCAGCGCGTCGAGTACCTGGAGGAGGTCAATCACCACCTGGACAGCGTCATCGAGGGCCTGATCCCGCTGATGCTGGCCAACCAGCTCGACATCATTACCGAGAACCTGGGGGAGCTGCAGAAGAAGAACCCAGACTGGCACGAGATCCGCCTGAGCGATGCAGGTGGTCGGCAGATCTACCCGCCGATGCTCGGTATGCCGCCGGCTATCACCGCCCATCCGGCCATGCAGGTGATGGACAAGGACATCGCTTACCTGGGTGTGCCGGCCGGCCACCTGCGGGTGCAGATCGACCTGAGCCGCTGGCTGGCCAAACGCCATGCTCAGCATGGCCAGCTGAGCCTGATGCTGGCCGGCTGCGTGGCCCTGCTGGGTCTGACGTGGAGTGTGATGGTGGAGGGCATCGTGCTGCGCCCGCTGTTGCGCCTCTCCAGGGCGGCCAAGGCGCTGGCCCAGCGCCGGGTCGATGTGGCCTTGCCGCCTGCGGGGCGCGACGAGGTGGGCGATCTGGTGACCAGTTTCGCCGCGATGCGCGAGGAACTGCAGGCCTATCACGAGGAGCTGCTCGGCGAGATCGGTGAGCGGGAGAAGGTCGAGCAGGCCTTGCGCGAGCATCGCCAGCACCTGGAGGAGCAGGTCGTCGAACGGACTGCCGAGCTGGTCGCTGCCAAGGAGACGGCAGAATCGGCAAGCCGTGCCAAGAGCGTCTTCCTGGCCACGATGAGCCACGAGATCCGCACCCCGATGAACGCCATCGTCGGCCTCACCCACCTGTTGCAGCGCCATGTGCAGGAGCCGCGTCAGCTGCAGCAGCTTGCCACCATCGCCGACTCAGCCCAGAACCTGCTCGGTATCCTCAACGACATCCTCGATTTCTCGAAGATCGAGGCCGGCAAGATCGAGCTGGAATCGGCGGACTTCGAACTGGAGTCAATCTTCGAGAACGCCGCCGCGCTGATCGGGGCCCGTGCGGCGGAAAAGGGTGTCGAGGTGGTCTGCCAGGTGGACCCGGCCATCCCGCGAGTGCTCCGCGGCGACGCGCTGCGGGTGGCGCAGATCCTGCTGAATTTCGCCAACAATGCGGTCAAGTTCACCGAGCACGGCAGCATCGCGCTCCGCGCCCGCCTGCAGTCGCGGCGCGGCGAGCTGCTCGGCCTGCGCCTGGAGGTGCAGGACAGCGGCGTCGGCGTACCGGCGGAGCTGCGCCCACGCCTGTTCCAGGCCTTCGAGCAGGCCAGCAGCGGCACGACCCGCCGCTATGGCGGCAGCGGCCTCGGGCTGGCTATCGTCAAGCGCTTGGCCGTGCTGATGGGCGGCGAGGTCGGCGTGGACAGCACGCCGGGAGAAGGCAGTACCTTCTGGTGCGTGATCCACCTGCAGCCGGGGGACGGTAAGGCCATCGTGAGGCTGGTGCACTTTGCCGGCGAACGTGTGCTGGTGGTGGACGATCTGCCTGATGCCCGCGAGATGCTGCAGGTGCTGCTCGAAAGCCTGGGCCTGCAGGTCGATACGGCGGCCTCGGGGCCCGAGGCGTTGGAGCTGATCGCCGCCGCCGACAGTGCCGGCGTGCCCTACCGCGTGGCCCTGCTCGACTGGCGCATGCCCGGCATGGACGGCTACGAGGTGGCCGCGCGGATCCGTGAGTTGCCGCTGGGGGCGCCGCTGCTGATCCTGATGGTGACCGCCTACGGTGCCGAACTGCCGCCCGATGGGGTCTCCGCGGTGCATTTCGACGGCGTGCTCGCCAAGCCCGTGCAGCGCCTGCAGCTGACCGAGGCCCTGGCGCGGGTCCTGACGCCCCATGCCGGCGGAGTAGAGGGCGTGAAGGCTTCGGTCGACGCCGGCTTCGACGCGGCCAAGTCCGGGGCGCGCATCCTGCTCGTGGAAGACAACGTGGTGAACCAGCAGGTGGCGCGGGATTTGTTGGAAGAGGTCGGACTGCAGGTCGAGGTGGCCGACAACGGTGCGCTGGCCGTCGAGCGTATGGCCAGCGGTGCCCATTTCGACCTGATCTTGATGGACATCCAGATGCCGGTAATGGACGGGCTGGAAGCGGCCCGGCGCATTCGCCAGCTGGAGGCAGGGCGCAGCCTGCCGATCCTGGCGATGACCGCCAACGCCTTTGCAGAGGACCGGGAAGAGTGCCTCGCCGCCGGTATGAACGGCCATGTGCCGAAGCCTGTCGAGCCGGATCGGCTGTACACGATCCTGTCCGCGTGGCTGCCGCTCGCCGCGCCGGCCCCGTCCGAACCGCCTCCTGACGTCGCAATGCCTGCCGGCGAGGCGGATTTCGGCAAGCTGGAAGCCCGTTACCAGGCCAAACCGGCCTTTGTTGCCAGGCTGCTCGGTACCGTGCAGCAGGAATTGCCGGGCGATGCTGCGCGGCTGCGCCAGTGTGTCGAGGCACGGGATCTGGTCGCGCTGGCCAAGGCCGCCCACGGCCTGAAAGGCATGGCCGGCAGCATCCTGCTGGACCCGCTCGTCAAGCAGGCCAGGGAGACGGAGCTGGCCGCACGCGACGGTAATCCGCAAGCGCTGGAGCTGGCGCTCGCGCTGGCCCGGCGCCTGGAGCGCCTGCAAGTCGAGATCGGCGTGTATTTGACACACGGCGCTGCCGAATCCAGCCAGCCGCAAGGCTGATGGGGCCTGGGTCGGGCGTATACTGGCAAAAAAGCTGATTGTGTCCGTGCCTCGTGAGAATCGGTGATGCCCTACAAGCGCCACATCCTGATCGCCGATGACCAGCCCGCCATCCTGCTGGTGCTCGAAGAAATGCTCGAGGAACGTTTCGAGGTGCATGCCTTTGCCGACGGCCGTGGCCTGCTCGACTACGTCAAGGACGGAGGCCGCGCCGACCTGGTGCTGACCGACGTGATGATGCCGGAGGTGGATGGCTTCGAGGTGTGTCGCCAGTTGAAGGCCGACGCGGCGACCCGCGATATACCAATCCTGTTCCTGTCCAGTCTCGAAAGCGATACCGACGAGGCTTACGGCCTGTCCCTCGGCGCCGAGGACTTCATCCACAAGCCCTTCTCGCCGCCGGTGGTGCTGGCGCGGGTGCGCAATCATCTGGCTCTCGCGGATGCCAGCCGGCAACTACTGCGGCGCAACGAGGAACTGGAGGAACTGGTCGCTGAACGCACCCGCGAGGTGGTACGCCGCGGCCAGCAATTGATCGACGCCCAGGACGCGATCATCACCGCGCTGTGCACGCTGGCCGAGGTGCGCGACAACGAAACCGGCAACCACATCCTGCGTACCCAGGCCTACGTCGGTGTGCTGGCGCGGGCGCTGCAGGGCCATCCAGCCTTTGCGCCCCTCCTCGACGACGAGGCGATTGCGTTGATCACCAAATCGGCTGCGCTGCATGATGTGGGCAAAGTGGCGATTCCCGACGCGGTGCTGCTCAAGCCCGCGCGCCTGGATGCCGAGGAGCGGCTGATCATGCAGAGCCACTGCGCCTACGGGCGTGACGCCATTGCCAAGGCGATTACCGGTGCTACCGCCGGCAACCGTTCCTACCTCGACTATGCGCTGGAGATCGCCTACAGCCACCACGAGCGTTGGGATGGCGAGGGCTATCCGCAGGGCCTCAAAGGTGCGGAGATTCCGCTATCGGCACGCCTGATGGCGGTGGCCGACGTGTATGACGCACTGATCTCGCGACGGGTCTACAAGCCGGCCTTCCCGCATCCCAAGGTTGTCGCGATCATAGCCGGGGAGCGCGGCAGGCAGTTCGATCCGGACATGGTGGACGCCTTCCTGCGGGTCGCCGATCAGTTCGAGCAGATTGCCTTGAGTCACAAGGACGCGGGGTTCAGTCGCTGAAAATTTTCGGCAGAATGCTTGCAAAGCAGCATTTAGCGGCTATAATGCGCGCCCTTCCCCAGTGCAAGGCCGTCAGCGCCAAGCACAGGCAGTCACTGCCAGGGTATGCGTCCTTAGCTCAGTTGGTTAGAGCGCCACGTTGACATCGTGGAGGTCGGCGGTTCGACTCCGTCAGGACGCACCATTCTCTTCTGTCCCGCTTTCCCCCGAACACGCGTCCCGCTACAGTCCGGTTCCGTCTCCGCCACGGCCCTGCCGACGATCCGCCATGACCCGTACTTCGACTTCGCCGAGCCCGCCTTCCGCGCCCCAGTTCGTGCCCGTCGGCATCGTTCCCACCGCTGAGCAGCGCGAGATCCAGACCTGCCGCGCGCGCTACGTGATCGCCATGGCCAATGCCGGGGCGGCCAAGACCACCACGCTGGCGCTGCGCATCGCCGAGTCCATCACCCGCGGGGTGTGGCCGGAGAGCATTCTGGCCCTCACCTTTTCCGAAGAGGCGGCGCGGGTGCTGCAGGCCCGCCTGGTGGACATCGGCGTGGACGAGCGCACGGCGCGGCGCGTCAAATGCCTGAGCTTCGATGCATTTGCCCGTCAGGTGCTGTTGCAGGCCGAAGGGGCGGAGGCGCCGCGGCTCGATACGCCGGAAGCCCTGGCGCCCCAGGTGCGCATTGCGGCGGCAAGGCTGCAGGCCGACAATGCGGCGCGGCGCCATCCGCGGGAGCTGTGGCTGCCTGAGCACAACGAACCGATCTTCGAATTCCTCGAGCTGTCGCGCCGCCTCAAGGCGCGCCTGGTGCCGCCAGGCGGCGACGAAGAAGAGGAGGAAAGCGTCGAGGAGTGCGCCGAACGCTTCGGTGTACCGCTGGCCGCCTTTCTGCTGCACGGTGCGCTGGAGGCGCTGCGCTCGGGCCTTGAGGATGTGCCGCGCTGGCGCGCCGAGTTCGACGCGACCTATGACCTGGCCCGCCGCCTGAGCGATACCGATCGCCCGATTGATCTTCCCGCTTACCGCATCGTCGTGGTGGACGAGCTGCAGGACATGAACCCGGCCAGCTACGCGGTGCTGGAAGCCCTGCTGATGCGCGGCAAGGCCTTCTTCACCGGCGCCGGCGACTTCGACCAGGTGATCCACCGCTGGGCCGGCGCCGGCACCGATTTCCTGCACACCCGTTTCGGCCAGGGCTGGCCGGGCGTCGTGCGCCTGCCGCTGACCCGCAGCTACCGCTACGGCCCGCCGCTGGCGGCGGCCACTGCGGCGCTGAAGGACAAGGCAGTGGATTCCGGGCGCGAACACGAGACGGTGCTGCGCGTGCAGCCCTGCGTCGACCACCGGGCCGTCGCCGCGCAGGTGGCGGCGGATCTGGCCGCGTGGAAGAAGAATGGCGGCCGTCCGGCTGCCTGCGCGGTGATCCTGCGCGCGCCCTACCAGTCGATCCCGATCGAGAACGCGTTGCTGGAGGCCGGCATCGGCTGGCGTATGGAAGGTCTGACGAGCTACCTGCTGCGCTCCGAGGTGCTGATGCTGCGCGGCGTCATCGCCTTCGCGCTGCAGGACTACGAGTCCATCCCCGGTGTCGACAAGCGCCTGCAGGTGCTGCGGGCCCTGCTGCAATGGCAGCAGTTCGAATGGGGCGCCGAACGCCTGGACGACGAGGCGCTGAAGATCGCCGCCGCCCAGCCCTCGCTGTTCGAGGCCTTCCTCGACGGCACCTTGCTGAAGCCCCAGACCCGCGCCGACAAGCGCGCCGCCGGCCAGTCCGGCGAGGCGCAATTGCAGGAGGAGTTCCGTTTCCTCGACAAGCTGAAGGCTTTGCGCCACAGCGGCCAGCACCACGAGGCCAATGCGCTGCAGCAGTTGCGCGAGGCGGAAGCGAAGACCGTCGATGAAAGCCCGGCCCAGCGCAGCGCCCGCGAACGCCTCGGCCACACGCTGGCCACGCTGCGCGCCGCGCCGCCAGAGACCCCAGTGGCGACGCTGCTGGAACAGACGGTGAGCCTGCTCGACCTGAAGGGCGTGGCCCGCCGGCTGTTCCTGGCGCCGGCCACGGCGGCGCTGGTGGCCCGCTCCATCGACGGCTTCATCGACGTGGCCCGTCGCCAGAACCTGCCGCTACGCGATTTCGCCCGCTGGCTGCACAAGGCGGAGACCAAGGCGGAGCGCCTGCGCAAGTCCGACACCGTGCTGCTGTGCTCCGTCGAGGCGGCCAAGGGCCAGGAATTCGAGGCTGTGCTGCTGCCCTTCCTGGAGGAAGGCGCCTTTCCGCTGGCCGGCAGCGATGCCCAGGAGGAGAGCAACCGCTTCTACGTGGCGGTCACCCGCGCCCGCGACGAGCTGCACCTCTATGTGCCGGAGGCGGCCGAGCGGGTCAGCCGTTACGTGAAGGCGATGCGCATCGACAAGGCCGTGCTGCGCGGCCGCCACCAGCTGGCCACCGGCCAATGGAACTGAGGGACGCGGACCTGGTGCCGCCGCTCGTCGTCGTCATCGTGCATGCCGACGACGCGCTGATCGTCGCCGACAAGCCGTCCGGCCTGCTGTCCATGCCGGCCCGCGGCGAGGACCGGCAGGATTGCCTGGTGGCCCGCGTGCAGGCGAAATTTCCCGATGCGCTGCCGCTGCATCGCCTCGACATGGCGACCTCCGGATTGATCCTGCTGGCCCGCGGTGCCGAGATGCAGCGCCGCATGAACCTCGCCTTCGAGCAGCGCATCGTCGGCAAGCGCTATGAAGCGCTGGTGCATGGGCATATAGGGCCGGACGCCGGCGAGATCGACCTGCCGCTGGCCGCCGACCCGCAGCGCAATCCGCACCAGATCGTCGACCGGCAGCATGGCCGCCGCGCGCTGACCCGCTACCGGGTCGTCGAACGCGGTGGCGCCGGGCCGGACGCCGTCACCCGAGTCGAGCTGAAACCGGTCACCGGGCGCACCCACCAGCTGCGCGTGCATCTCCAGTCCCTCGGCCATCCCATCCTCGGCGATCCCCTCTATGCGCCGCCGGACAGCGCCGAGCGCCACCGCCGCCTGCATCTGCACGCCGCCGCCATTACGTTGATCCACCCGCAGCGGCGCGTGCCGCTGGGCTTCGAGAGCGTGGTGCCGTTTTGAACCCATTTCCCTCCCACCAGTCCGACACATGCTGTTTCAAAAGTTCACTTGAAGCAGGGAGGGGGGGCTAGCACTCTCGCCGGTCTGGCGCGGGGTAGTTTTCCCGCGCATTGGCGAGCGGGCCCTGACCCCGGCGCAGTCGAAGGTAAGAAGTTCAAGAACATGCTGTTTCAAGCCCTGAAGGACATTCGCTGGACCTCGCTGGCCTGCTTGTGCGTGCTCGGCGGATGTACGGCGGTAGGGCCCAATTACATGTCTCCAGAGCTGTCGACAGCGGACGTGCCGAGCAAATGGACGTCCCGCTCGGACGTGCCGGCGCCCGCGTCCGTGAAGGGCGCCGGGGTGAAGGACATGCCGGTCAACTGGTGGGCGGAGCTGTCCGACCCGGTGCTCGACCATATGGTCGAGAAGGCCTTTGCGGGCAGCCCGACACTGGAGGCGGCGATGGCCAAGCTCAATCAGTCCCGCTCACTGACCGGGCAGGCCAATGCGGCGGCGGGGCCGACAGTAGATGGCTCCGGCGGCGTGCAAGCCTCCGGCGCGTCGAACAGCAGGAGCTTCACTCAGTCCTGGCTGTCGATGAATTCCTCTTGGGAGATCGACCTGTTCGGCGCCGTGCGCCGCGGCCGGGAAGGGGCGCTGGCGCGGGAGGCAGCCCAGGCGGCGACGCTGGCCGATGCGCGGGTCAGCCTCGCCGCGGATGTGGCGGACGCTTACCTGAGCTACCGGGCCTGCCAGTCCTACGCGGCGCTCAGCGAGCAGGACGTAGCCTCGCGGGAGGCTACTGCACGGCTGACCGAGGCCAGCGTGAAGGAAGGCTTCACCGCGCCCTATCAGGCCATCCGCAGCACTGCGTCGGTGGCCGAGGCACGCACCCAGCTGGCGGCGACGCGGGCCCAGTGCGAGCGCCTGGAAAACCAGCTGACGCGCCTGACCGGCATTCCGCGGCCGGAGCTGATGCTGGCGATGGCCGACAAGCCGACCGGGCTGGAGCGCCTGCCAGTGCCCAAGCATTTCGATATTTCGATTCCCCGCGATGCGTTGATGCAGCGGCCGGACGTCCGCTCCGCCGAGCGCAGCCTGGCGGCAGCGTCGGCGGACATCGGCCTGGCCGAGGCGGATCGTTATCCGCGCCTTACCCTTAACGGGGACTTTGGCTTCACGACGAACAAGGGCGGTGGCTCCGGCAGCGTGTCCTTCGGGTCCTGGTCCTTCGGGCCCTCGGTTAGCTTGCCGATCTTCGACGGCGGGCGGCGCAAGGCGGCGGTGGAGCTGGCCAAGTCCCGCTACGACGAGGCGCTGGCCGACTACAAGGCGCGGATCCGCCTGGCCATCCAGGAGATGGAAGATGGCCTTACCCGGTATGCGGCGGCCCATGAAAGAGCAGAAAATGCACGCATATCCGGCAGCGAGTACCAGCGCTTCTTCGAATCCGTCGAAGTCCGCTTCCGCGAGGGGGCCAGTAATCTGCTCGAGCTGGAGGATGCCCGGCGCTCCATGCTCAATGCCCAGCAAACCTATCTGAGCGTCCAGCAGGAACGCCTGCAAGCGTGGATCGCGCTGAACCGGGCGACCGGGGGCGGGGCGCACTATGCGTCCGCGGCCGAGCCGACCCACCGCACCGCGGCGGCTGACGCGCCGGCTCCGAATTGAGGTTCCAATGTTGTCTTTCACGAATCAATCTTTCCTGAAGAAATGTACGGTCTCTGCGCTGGCTCTGGCCGCGCCGCTGGCTTTGCTGCTCGGTTCCGCGTCATTCTCGAGTGCGGAGCCGGTAGCTACACCTCAGCCCGCGAGTCCTGCTCCGCCGGTTAAAGCACCTGCAGCGCCGCCGGTGGTTCAGACACCACCCCCACCTCCGCCGCCGCGTGCGGTGTCCTGGCTGAATCCCAAGTCCGCCGTGTGGCCCGACCTGATCCACGCCAGCGGCAACGTGATGCCGTGGCAGGAGACACGCATCGGCGCCGAAGTGGGCGGGCTGCGCCTGTCCAGCGTGCTGGTCAATGTCGGGGACCAGGTCAAGAAGGGGCAGGTGCTGGCGCGCCTGGATACGGCCACGGTGGAAACCGACATCGATGCGGCCAAGGCCCAGGTGGCCGAGGCTGAGGCGACGCTGGCCCAGGCGGTGGCGACGCTGGAGCGCGGCAAGCGTCTGGCGCCGTCGGGGGGCGTCAGCCAGCAGGAGCTGACGCTCTACGAAACCCAGAAACACACCGCCGAGGCCCGCGTGAATGCCGCACGGGCGCAGGAGCGGCGCCAGCAACTGCGCATGCAGTACGCGACGCTGCTGGCGCCGGACGATGGCCTGATCTCGGCCAGCTTCGCCAACGAGGGCACCATCGTGCAGGCCGGTAGCGAGTTGTTCCGCCTGATCCGTCAGGGGCGCCTGGAATGGCGCGCCGAGGTGAAGGGCGAGTTGCTCGGCAAGCTGGCGCGCGGGCAGGAGGTCACCGTCGACAGTCCCCTCGGGCCCGACGTGAAGGGGCGCATCCGCTTGGTGTCGCCGACCATCGACCTGACGAGCCGCAACGGCCTTGTCTATGTGGATCTGCCGGCGGATACCGATCTCAAAGCCGGTTTGAACGTCTCCGGCAGCATCCTGCTCGGCCGCCGCAAGGTTCTCGCCGTGCCGGTTGCAGCGGTGCAGCGCCAGAAAGGCAGCGCGCGGGTACTGGTCGTCGATGCGGACAATAGAATCCAGGCGGTCGAAGTCGGCCTCGGCCGGACCAGGGACGACTGGGTTGAAATCACCTCCGGGGTCGATGAGCACAGCCGCGTCGTGATCAAATCCCAGAGTGAGCTCCACGTCGGCGATGTGGTCAAGCCGGTGTCCGATGATCAGGCTTAGAATCACGTCTTCGCAACCAATCTTCCGGCGTTCGCCCGCGTTCTGTACGGGAATGGACGTCACATTCGTGGCTCGGGGCCTGTTCCAGGCAGGTCCGGCGGCCCGCATCTAACGTTTGCACGAGAAGTCCATGCTTTATCGTCACTTCCTTCCGGGCCTGGCGCTGGCCGTTTCCCTTGGCGCCCAGGCCGCTCCGCATGAAACCGCGCATCACGCGGCTCCCGCAGCCAAGAGTGCTTCGGCTAGCAAGACCGCCAAGGCTGGACCAAAGAAGGCTGCCGTGAAGCTCGCTCTCCACAAGGAGCACAAGGAAAAGGCGTCGCCGCCCGTCGCCAGGAAGAGTACGCCGGCGCCGGCCCCGGTGATTCCGCCGGAAGTCATCCGGCGGATGACCGAACTGGAAAACTCCAATCGGCAACTGGAGGGCCGGGTCGAGGAGCTGGGGCGTCAGCTGAGCGGCCTCAGCCAGGCCCATTCCGAGTTGAAACGAGCCCATGCGGCACCGGTGACTCCGGCCGTCCTGCCGGCCTCGCCGGTGCCGATCATCGGCTCGCTGGTGGCCAGCGTGTTCGGTGGTTTGTTCGGCTTTTTCGGTGCGCGCCTGGGGCGCGGCATGAAGTCTCCGGCGGAGTCGAAAGACACCAGCAAGAAGCCCGCGCCGTCCAAGGCCCAGGTAGCCGCACGCATGGAGTCGACCGGCGAACGCATCGAGCCGGTGTTGATGTAGGTCGTTTGCCCGGGCAGGGCTGCGCAGATCACGGAAGCGGCGTGCCTGCAGAGGCTGCTTCCGGATACGTCTTTACTCGGTGCGGGCGGAGCTGCTTCGCTTGCGCTCCTGCAGGTACGGGCTGCAGGCGGCATCCGACACCAGCAGATGATGGGTCGTCCAGTCTTCCATGACGCTCAATAGCCCGCCGCGGTCCAGGTTTCCGGCCATGGCCTTCATCAACAGGTCGAGGATCCGCTCGCTGAAAGCGGCGTGTTCCTTCTGATGCTCCTCCAGCGTCGGGCAGCCATTCCGACGCAGAAAAGCTTCCTCGGTTTGGAAGTGCCTGGCTGCCAGCGTGGCGAGGTTGTTGAGCAGGGTGTGAAACTCGCTCGAGTTGCCGCCACGGCTTTCGTCGAAGCGACTCATGGCCTCCTTGGCAAGGGTCAATATCTCCTGGTGTTGCTGGTCAATGACCTGGTTTCCGGTGATCAATCCCGGTCTGACGATCTCCATTTGCTTGTCCCCTCTTTTGTTTTGGTGTGTCTCATTCTTTCACGTGAGGATACAGGGATACAAATCCACGGGGCAGATGGATTTGTACCGAAAATGGACAATTTGGGCGTGGACGCGTTACTGAGCGTTCAGAGCCGCCGGCGGCGGCGTCGTTTCACCAATCCTTCGCGGCGACAATGGCTCGACACGTCGCGCAACCTTCCCACGGCAGGCAGTCGCAGGCCAGCTCGAAGTAGCGCGCCCCGACCTTCACCATGGCCGCCGCCGTGGCGGGCCTGCTGCGGGTGGCAGGCTGGGATGTCGGTGGCGTGGCTGCGGCTTCCCCGGGCGCGGGGAGCCAGCGGGCGAAGCTGGTCAAATCCTCGGCGTCCTTCACGTACCAAGTCTTGTTGGCCGGGTCCCAGCGCGCGCCAAGGCGCTTGGCGTCGTCCTTCTCGGCGAAGGGCACCTTCAGGTTGGTTCTCATTGCACGTCATGTAGTGGCGATGGGCTGCTCAGTCTGACAGGACTCGGGCGAATCGTCATGACCTCCGTCCCGGCTACGGACAGCCAGAAGGCCAGAACATGACCAGACTCGGACCTTGCCATGTCCGATTTCCGTGGCGCTAATGACGTTCCAGCTACTTCTCGAAGCCCTTGGGCAATTGCAAAGAGGCCGGACTGATCGAAGGCTGCGGCGAAATCCCAGGGCGAGGCCCCCGTTCGCTTCCATCTGGTGCGCATGGCATTGACGGCTGCGATAGCGTGAATCGGGTCAAACCCCCGGTGATTGATGATGAAGCGATCTGGATCGATCACTTCGATATCGTATGGGTCGATCAACTCGCCTGGAAAATTTGTCAGATTGGCTGAACGATTCCGTTCGTGTGCTCGCAAGGTGCCGCGGCGACTCTCTGGATCCCAAAAGCCTGGATGCGTGACGGTCAATTCACGCGGGCCATATTCAGGGCTGCAACATCAGGGGCCACGCGCCGGATTGCTGCAAACAATTGGCCGTCAGGACGTGGTGCGAGGATTCCCTCGATGAAGGCCATGGGGGTCTTGCAGGGTGCCGGCCCAAAGGTGATTCCAAGATAATAGACATTGCGATCTGTCCAGGGGGCCTCGATGCTTCCTTGGATCGTACACCCCGGCTCCGTGCTGCGAACGCCGCCGTTCGCGTCGACAACGATTCGCTCCCCAGAGCTGAGGTCGTAGTTGCCCGCGATCTGGCTTAGGGTGGAGGGCGAGAAGTAACTCGTGACCGGGGCGAGCGTCATAGGCAGGTGTGTGATTCCGTCGAGTCTTTCGATGCGGATCGATGAGGTCGGGGTGTTCGAAATTGTCGCCACCAGGCTTGATTTCGTTTCGCTGGATCCGACAATCTGACTCAGCGTTGCCGTCAGATTCGTCCCCTGTCGCGCCAAGGGACCTGTGTAGAGCGTCGGCGTGGCCGCAGCCGTGTCAACGGCCCAGACGACGTCTGCCACGGAGACAAAGAGCTGCAGAGTTCCCGAAACCCAGATTCCCTCCGGTGGTGGACCGGCGGGAGGGCCGTCGAATACGAACTGCCGCACGCATTTATTGGCGACACAACTCAGGGGTGTGAAATCCACCATTTCGAAGCAGGTGCCACTGAGATTGTTCGGTGGCTCGATGGCGGCAGCCTGGACAGAGAGCTTGTTGTATGCGTCAGCAGCGGCACGGGCCGCAGCTGCGGTTGTCGAGGCCAGGGAGTAGTCGTAGCGCTGAGTGAAGGGGCAGGGGCGGGTCTGGGCGCGAAGAACCAGGGTGCTGCATTGCGATGACGCCGTGCACGGGGTGGTGCTCACGAGGGATTCCACTTCCGCCTGCTTTTGGGCAGCTTCGCTCAGCAAGGCCATGTATTCGGTCACCGATGGCGCTTCTGGAGCAGGCGTTTCCGGAGCTGGAGCCGATGGTGCAGGTGCTTCCGGAGCAGGTGTCGATGGAGCGGGCGCTGCCGGAGGAGGTGTCGAAGCTACCTGTTGCGCGGAGTCGCTACCGCCACATGCCGAAAGCACGGCCGTCATTACGAGGGCCAGAAATATCGAGCGGAACAATCTTCCAATCTCCCGAGATTGAAGCAGGAATCTGTGTATTGCAGCTGATGAATTCAAAGGCATATTGCTTTTGGATGGGGTGTCACATCTTCGGTCTTGGTAGTCATCATTGCAGTGGAATATTTCCGGGTCGGAAGAGGAGGGCGGCCTCATCGCTGGGTTCCGACACGAAGGTGGCCAGTACGGTGAAGTAAGGGGGGGTGTCGCCGGAGACGACCATGAAAGGTATTTGAGGCGACAGGCCTTGTCGTACCGGCCACTACTTGATCTGGCCCTATCCGCCCGCGACCGGATATTGACCAAAAAGCAAAAGGGCCAACCTCTTCAGGTTGGCCCTTTTGCTTGCAGATCAACGATTGCCGGAATTCGATGTGGAGCGGGCGATGGGAATCGAAAACGTGGAGCAGTGCATTATTCGCAGCCTCATCACTTCCATCGCCAGCCTTACTTTAGCCGGTTTTCCGTTGGCACTCAACGGATTTGCCGGATGGGTTGCCTCTCCGCGGTTCAACTATGGGGGTTCTGGTCTCGGATCTTGATGGCTCGAACTTGACGCAGCGGTGACCAGAGCGTGACCAGAGAGCTGTGATCACCCTCTTTCTTTACTGGGCAGTGGGTTTCCAACATCCCTCACCTTGTGGCTTCGTTCCTAATATTTTATGCTGAAAAGATTCATTCGCAGGGCTCCCATGCCAGACGCACACATGGGAATATTGGAGAGAAACGTGCAGATAGTGCCACATTGTGAGTCCATTCCGGACAGTCTTATCGCGGGGTTGGCTGATCGCGACGTCTCTATCTGGGTGCGCGGATCGGTGGACAGTGCTGCCCAGATCGAAGCTTTGGCCTCCATGCTGCGTCTGCCCTGGAAGCATGTCTTCGTCGAGGAGACTGACTCGCGACTTGTAGTGGCGCTCGAGTTGCCGGATAGCGGTTCGCTAGTTAGGCGGCGTGGATTTATTCACGTCATTGACTCCGACCCCTCCCGGATGGATCTGCCTGCGCGGGCGCTGCCGATTTTCTTGATGGCGGGCCGAACCGGGCAGGGCTCGAGGTTTGAGCGGCAGTTGCGGGGGATGACGATGCTGGAGGAGTTGCGGCGGTCTTGCGTGCGACAGCTCGTCGTAGTCGGTAATGCGGACAGCGCGGCTCCCACCGCCCTCAATGATATCTGGGCCTCCGGTTTTCGTACCCGTCTGGTTGTGGTCGATGAGGACGCCGACGCGACACGACAGCTCGGAGAGTGGCTCGACGAGAACGGCCAAGGTCCGACAGCTTCCATCGTCTCTTTTTCTGTGGAGGAGTTCGCGCGGAGGCTTACTGCTTCGTTTGCCTCCTCCTACGAGGACGAGCATTTGATCGTCCGTCAGCGCGATGAGACTGGCACCATCTGCCAAGTTGACTTCACCGACATTGATGATCCCGAACGCCCCCTCCTTGAGAGCTACGACCTCATCCTGGACCGAGACTTTGTCTCGGCAGGGACGGACGAGCTTTCCGAAGACGCGTTTAACGCTTTCTTCCGGGGCGAGTTCGTTGACTGGCGTGCGTTCGCAGCCGGCCTGCCGTGGATCCGTGATGATAGTACGTGGCGTGGGTTGCAGGCCCAGCTTAGGCGCCTTGATGCAGCCGGGTCATCGGAGAGCCGGATAACCTATATCGTTTCGGAGGCCGGAGCTGGGGGGACGACGCTCGCCCGCTATCTGGCATTTACTGCTGCGCGGGCAGGCTATCCAACCCTCGTTGCGAAGGGAATTCCTTTCACCCCTGACGCCCTTCCGCTTATCAACTTTCTCACGCGCGTCAAGCAGAAGAGTGAAGAACTCAAGTCTGAGGAGCGTGCCGAGCCGGACGCACGTTTGTATGAGACGCCATGGCTGCTCGTCTTCGACCGTGTTCATTGGGAATTCCGCGCTGCCGAACTGCGCCGTTTTCTGCAGCAGATCGAGCGGGCGGGGCGTCCGGTCTGCATACTGGTAGTGACTGGGCCTCAGAGGGAACTCTTGTATTTCGACGAGTCCCGGTTCAAGCAATTGGCGGAACTCCACCACGTGCTCGACCAAGAAGAGACGTTGGGGTTGGGGCGGCACTTGAACCGCTTCTTGCGTGGCTACCGTAAAGAACGTCCGGAGTGGCAATGGCGCAATTTCCAGGAAGCACACTCGGTGCGTTACTTGGAGGGTTTGGCGACCTTCTGGATTACCTTGGCCTTCTGGTTACAGACCCAGTGCGATCTCAATGATTCGATCCAGGATTGGGTTTACCGGGCGTTCAAGAAGTGCGCGGACACCCCCGACGTTAGAAGGGCAATTGTGCAGATAGCTGCGCTTGGTGCGGAGCGTCTGCCGATGCCTGAATCTCTCATTGAACAGGGGGGGAGCACTTGGCCGGTTTCTCTGTTGCTCGATGATAGGCGCGGAGATCTTTCCTCGCTCGGGCTCCTGCGCCTTTCGAATGCCGGGAGGAAATACTGGGCCATGGCGCATGACATTCTAGGCCGCCTCCTCATCAATGCTCTCTTCTACGACCACGATGCTCGCTGCTCACTAGGGTTTGCGGACGCGAGGGACGCTCTGCACCTGCGCTTCCTCATCCTACGGGAGGTTTCGTGCAAGCCGGTGCTCGGAGAGGCCGCGGAACGCG
Organism: Zoogloea sp. JDB1; assembly: GCF_056724025.1. Taxonomy (NCBI): domain Bacteria; kingdom Pseudomonadati; phylum Pseudomonadota; class Betaproteobacteria; order Rhodocyclales; family Zoogloeaceae; genus Zoogloea; species Zoogloea sp. JDB1. The sequence goes on along the minus strand of NZ_CM161496.1, from coordinate 388,182 downwards.
ACTTCGGCGAGGAGTTTGCCACCACGATCTTTAAAGTTGACCCTGATCGGGGCCGGGGCAGTTGGACTCACCTCTGGCGCGAAGTGCTCGGTGCGCTCGACGATATGCCTGCTGCTCTTAGGAACAGCAGCCGCGTGTTTAGGCACCACACTGCAATATCTCGTCGACGTATCGCGTGGCTGGACGAGGCTGCCTACGGCGTGTCGGGCGCCGATAAGGTGGCCCTTCTTGAACGGGCCGCCGCCGACATCTCCTACGCGCTCCAATCGATCGACGGGACATCTAGCGACGAGCCGGACGTCTATCTCTACAACTCGCTCGCCAACGCCTACTTCGATCTCGCGCGGGTTCGTGCCGACCAAGGTGCACCTAGCGAGGAACTTGCCGAACTGAGGGGGTTAGCGTCAGACGCGACGCGCCACGCGTATGAGCAGAGCCCGTCCAGCCCCTACGTCGTCGAGACGCATGTGAAGAGCCTCATAGCTTCAGCCGAGGAGTCGGAGGAGACGGCCCCAAGATATTGCATAGAGGCGCTCGAGATCGTGTACGAGGCAATTCGTAATGATCGCAACGAGCTCCGCCGACATGCGCTCGCGGCACTCGCGGACCGCGCCGTGGTTGTCCTAATGGCGACAGGCACTGGGAGTCGCCGCAGTGGGGAACCTGGGAGCCCGACGGAGGTGTTGTTGGATGCCTGGATCGCGTTGGCTGCGACCCTCGATGGCCGCGCACCGGTGTCGCTTGACCAGGCCCCGTTCGACGTGCTGACGGAGGTTTTGCGCAAACTCGACCACCCGGCCGGGGCCGGTAACGCACAGGTTGCTAGGCTACGCTACCAAGTGTTGGTGGCTGTGGCTCCGCTCGACTTCGAAGGTCAACTTCAGGTGCTCGACTTGCTGGTCGCTACGGACTACCGGTTGCCGCCGCAACTCCGACTTGAGCATGCACTGCTACTGTTCCAGCAGATGCGAACGGAAGAGGCCGACCGCCAGTTCAAAACGCTTCGCGTGCTGTGGCACGAGACGGACATCTTCGCACAGGTTCCGGATCGCCTTCGCTGGCTCCTTCAGCCTGGCAGCGATCAGAGGCGTGTGGTGACCGCAGTCTCCTCCTATGATCACGGCCATAGGGCAATGGCGCGGGTTCGCGAGTTCGCTCGCTTCGATGTGCCTTACCGGCCGCAGGAGTTCGGCGTACGCGAGCACCGATCGGGGACGGTGTTTTCCGCGCACGTATCGTTCGGTCACAACGGGCCGTTCCTCCGGCCTGTCAACGCGCCGCGGCACTGAATATGGCGGACAAGGAGATGGACATCGTCGCTCGGTACGGTGCGTCGAAGGGCTGGAGCCTGTTACCCCGATCGGTGTTAGTGGAGGGCACATCTGATGTGTCGCTCTTTGAGCTAGCGGCTGACCACTTCCGCCGGGATTCAGGCAAGAACCTTCTTGCCGACCTTGCGATTATCGCAGCCGGGGAGGGCGACCGCGGCGGCACGCATGGTGTCGTTCGCGAACTTGGGGTCCTCCACAACTTGGTGACCGCTTACCTGTCGCCGGCGGGGCATCCGGTTTATCGCATAATCGGGCTGTTCGACAATGACACGGCGGGGCAAAAGGCAGTGACTGGCGCACGAACGTTCGACGCCTCAATCCTTGAGTATCGTGACGTCTTCCGACTTCGACCGGTCATGCCGACGAGTGGCAGCCTCGACCTTGCAGCACTTCAGCGGAGCTTTGATAAGGAGAATGTAGCGTTCAAAGGTTTGACCTGGGAACTTGAAGACCTCATCGGCGAGCCTCTTATGATGCGGTTTCTGAAGGAGTACCCAACAGCAATGGTGCGCGAGTACAACGTATCAGGCGCTATCCACCGCGAACTCACACGCGACGGCAAGAGCCAACTTGTGCGGTTCTGCAATAGGCACGCGGATCTAGCGAACGTGAAGGACCTCGTTGAGGTCCTTCACGCGCTGCGGCACTATCTGAGACTGCCCACGCTAAAGTAAATGATAATTTGGTGGCTGACTCGCGATCATCGATATCCCATCGCACTATGCCGGACTAAGCGCCCATCCCGTCGTAACGCTTCGCTGCTGCTGGCAATGCTGGTGATGGGATGCGGCTCGGCCAAAAGCTTAACAGTCTGGGGCTAGTTGGGCAGCGCTTGCTTAGCAAGGTGAGTTTTTCGGTGGCCCAGCACGCCACCCACGAAGTCAATTAAGAACCCCCGGCTGGTTATTCTCAATTGAGCTTTGTGCTCCAATATTGTGACATTGACATATTTTGAGTAACCGTATCGCAATTTGGTCCGCAACAGGGTTATGCAGGCAGGCGTAGTCGGCGCGGACAGGCGCATCTTTGCTTCCAGCAGTCCCCGCATCAGGATCTGATTGGACCGGCTTTGACGGAGCGCTGACCAGAACGTGATCAGACGGTCCCCCTTGGTGTGCCCGTCAGGCGACTTCCGCCATCAGGCTGATGCGCTGCGCTGTTGCCCGGACTTCCTTCATCCGGCCATGGCCCGGCAGCACCTTCTCCGAGACAGTGACCAGCCCCGCCCGCGCCAGCTCATCCACATCGCGCTTGACCGCACTACGGTCGCGGTGGAGGCGCTCAGAGATCTGAGTGATTGAGCCGGGCATCTCCTTGATGGCACGGAACAGGGCCAGCCGCGCTGTGGTGATCAGCTTCACGACGTCTGCCGGGTCCTCGAAACTGATCGTGCTCTCGCTGGGCAGCGCCTCGCCGCGATCCGCTGCGCGTGCCAGTTGCCGGCCTCGCTGGAAGAAATCCTCTTCGGTTCCCGTTTTGATCGTCAGCTTGCTCATTTGCAATCCTTCAAGATGATCCAGTCCTGCTCGAAGCGCTCTTCGATGTCTTCGAAGCTCACGAAGTCGATGGGTTCCACCACCCCGAAGTAATGGCGGTGGTGACCATCGTGGGCGTTGTCGTAACCCACGACGCGTCCGTTGTCTCCCGCGTACAGCCTGTGGTTGATGTACGCAAGGTTGTAGCGGGTGACCTTGCCCGTGATCGAATCGACCCAGATCTCCCGGCGCAGCTTGCCGTTGCCCCGCTTGTCGGAAATCTTGTGGGACTCATCGATGATCTTCGTATCAGCCATGACTTAATATAGCATGGCTGGCTTTGCTGGGACGGTCACACTCAGACGGTGTCCCCCTCGAAGTAGTCCGAGTCAACCCGCTTGATCTCAAAGCGGCTGACGGGTGAAACCCCGACGTTGTGATCGACCATCAAGGCGGCCAACTGCTCACCTCCAACAAGGATGATCTTCGATGGGATGATCCCCGCGTATTCGTGGGCCTCTCGCGAGAATCCTGATGAGGTGATGAAAACCCCCTTGTTCGCACGCTGTCCTTGAAGGGCTCCAGCGAACTTCTGTATCTCCGGACGCCCGACGGTCCCCTCCCATCGCTTGGCCTGCACGTAGATCACGTCGAGCCCCAGCTTGTCCTCCTTGATGATCCCGTCGATGCCGCCATCGCCGCTTCGGCCTACCGCCTTGCCCGCATCTTGGCGCGAGCCGCCGTAGCCCATGGCGACCAGCAGATCGATGACCAGGCGCTCGAAGAAGGCCGGTGTGGTGGCCTTGACCTGCTCCAGCACCTCGGCCTCCAGATTGCTGCGCAGGCGCTGATAAGCCTGTGAGAAAAGCTCCTCTGGTGTGGCTTCTGGTGCCGGCGATGACGTGATCTGGGACGGAGACGGCAAGGTGATTGGGAGGTCTGGTTGCTGCGCGCCGTTACCCTCACTTCTGCGTGACCTGAATGCCCGGAATTCCTGATACTTCTCAAGCGTAGAGGTGTCGATCTGGATCGGGTTTGTTCCGAGAAGCTCGGAGCCCCGCAGCGTGATCCGGAAGTAGCCTCGTCGAGTTGCATCGATCAAACCAGCTTGCTTAAGGTAGGTCTTCGCCCACCCGACCCTGTTGTCAAACATCGGTGCCGTACCACTGGGAAGCATCGTGGCACGCTCTTCATCGGACAACTCGAACTTAGCCGCCAGCTGCTCGACTGCATCGCGGAAACGATGCTCGTTGCCGTCAGCGGCCAGCCTCAAGAGCGGAAGCATCAAGGTTTGATAGTCGGGGATGGCCATAACGAACATGGATGATGGTAGGGTATTTATGGATTCAACATCCACAGACATCACGGATGGTAGCGCAAGCGCCCGCATCGTGTTTCCTTCGAGCGGGAGCCTTTACATGAGACTGAAAGAAGAGGGCTTAGGAGATCGCTCTCCCGAGCCCTTATGCTCGACGTTTTACTCAGCGGAGCAGTGGGCAATCACCTCTGCAGTACTCTGGAGGTGACCGGTGATGGGCGGTTTTATCGCGAGGCGTCCGGGTGTCCTGCCGGGCTAGGCCAAAGCGCAAGCAGGGTTTTCTCAGTCACGCATTGTTCTGGAGTTCAATCTTTGCTTGAAAATGACTGAAGAAGCGGCGAAGAAGAGCACTTCAAGGAAAAAAGCATGAACCGACCTGAACCTTTGCAGCCAGCGTACGACTTCTCCTCTGCACCTGAACCTGTCTGCTTGTTTGAGGGAACAGCGGAAGCGGGCTTTGGTGATGACCGTTTTTCCGGGACGGCTGATCTGCTGCTGAGATTTCTTCCCAGCCCGCGGGTTGTTTTTCACGCAAGTGTCCAAGGGGCGCGAGAGTCAGGGTTTCCCTTGTTCTTCTACACCCCAGACGATCCTTCGTACTTCTTATTCAACGGCCACAAGATAGAAGGATTCCGTGGAAAGTGGAGGGCTAATTCCGATATCTTGGCATTGGATTGGCACCCCAAATCCGAGCCTGTGGTGTTGTGTGACATGCAGTCCAAGACTTCAGTTGCGGCAATCCTTCACCTCTTTAACTTCCCTGACTTCCAGGGTGGGCAGCATCAAGCCACTGCAGCTCCTGCGGAGTGTGCGTTGCTTGTGCTGGAGTCAGAGGAGTGGCGCGTTTCCCTCCAATCATTGCCGAACGACGCCACCTGTCAGGCATGGGAGCGAATAAGGAGTGAAGGCGGCTGTTATCTGACACATGTGGCGAAGTTGGAGCGAAAGGACGGCAAGCCTTTCTCCGGGGAAGAGGCCCGCGAGCAACGCCTTCTCCTGGCCAACTTCCTCTCATTCACTAAGGGTGGGCGGTGCTCGACCTCGTGTGAAGTGGGATTCGATGCGGCGGGCGAAAAAACCTGGGAGACCTTTGCTTCCCCATACGTCAGCAACCCGCCATATTCGTGGTTTACCCCATTCAAGGCGAGCCAGGCTGAGGTCCTGTTTCCCCTATTCGTGAAGCGTTGGCAGCAGTCGGAGGAATGGAAGGATTGTCTGCGTTCGGCTATCTACTGGTATGTGCAGGCCAACACGAATGGGAGCTCGCCAGGCATCGATGCGGCTATCATTCTGGCGCAATCCGCCTTGGAGCGATTGGCGCATCACCATTTGGTCGTTGACAGGAAGATGATCTCCCTCGAAGGGCTCGATCGACTGAAGGCGTCTGACCGCTTGCGGCTGCTTTTTTCCAGCTTGAATCTTCCTGTCGGGATTAGTGCCGCAACGCTAGACATTCAGAAGGCTGCACCGAGCTGCAAGTGGGTGGATGCGCCTCATGCCCTGACTGACATCCGTAACGAACTGGTTCATCCGGCCAGCAAGAAGCAGGTTTCCGATTGCTTCATTGACGCATGGAAGTTGAGCCTGTGGTACCTGGAGTTGTCTGTGCTGGCCTTGTGCGGCTACAACGACACCTATACCAGTCGATTGACGGCGAAATACGTGACCCAATCAGAGCGAGTGCCATGGGGAAACGCAGGATGAGCGACATGGTCTGACCGTCCTCCAACTCCCGCCGTAGGGGCGTATAGCCGCCAAAGTTGGAGCCCTTGCTCCATCCGACTCGGTCACCCTCAGCACCATCATATCCATCTCTTCCCCAAGCACGGCGCAGGATGGAGGGACCTGCGCCGGGCGTGACTGGTATTGCTAGGGACTTGTCGGAAGGTGCCGAAAGTTCCAATGCGATGATGGTGTAACTCGTTGGAAGGGGATGGTATACAGCGCACTTACACCGCTCCGGCCAGCCTGACGCCTAGGGTAGCTGTAGGGGCTCCGTTGAAAGTTGGGGTTGCCGACGACCCGCCGGGCGCACGCCGCTCATTGAGCGGCGCGCGCTTGGCCTAAGTAGCCCGTGCGCTGAAAGCGCTCGGGCGTAGATCCGCTCTGCGTTCTTTTACCACTTGTGCCGTTCCGCCCTGGGGGGTGATGCCCTCGTCAAGAGCGCGGGCTCCGCGGCCGATAACCTCGGTTTGGATCCAGTTAACTAAGACCGCGTATGACTACGAAAACCTTTCCTTGCTGCTACACCGCCACTGAGTTTGAGCAATTCTGCAATCTGTTCGACGGAAGCCTTTGGGATATTTCTCAAGCACGTCAGGAGGCGGGAGAGCCATATCCTCCAGAGGTGAAGAAGATATTGGACGATGTGATGATCCCGCCCCAGGTAGACAAGGAGGGTGGCTTTGTTGACGCCGATAATCGCCTTAGTGGGGTTAAGGCACAGCCAGTGTGCGAATGGGTTGTCGGAAAGTGTCGCAACGACGAGGCGTTGAATGCGGTGTGGGTCAAGAGTTTGGAAAAAGGGTGGGTGCAAGAGGCGTGGGCAACGTCCGACGCAGTGCAGGCACTCATGAGGAAGGAAAGGGCCTGGCGGTTCTGGAGCCAGTACGCCCTAACCTGCGACAAGATTCTCTCCGATGATACGGTGCTGAAGGTGCCGAAAACCGCGCAACTTGCTGCCCAGAAGTTCGTCGCAGGTGCTGCGGAAGTCCAAAACGCACTGAGTGCCCTGCTGGTTGATCCCCGTATGCTGATGGCGCTGGCCCCGCAGGAGGTGCCGATGTTGCAAATGCTACACGAAGCGCTTCCAGGGTTGATCGAGACTTTTGAGGTAGTGGATGCGAGCGAACTCTACCCCTACAAAAACAAGAGCGGTGACATGAAGTTCCGGACGGTGGCGCAGGACGTGGCTGAGCTTGCCTGGCGGCACTTGGGTCACTGTGGTGCGGGGGTACTGTCTGTGCTTCTCTCTGATTTGGAGGGGCCTAAGGAGGAACTCGACAACAAGTGGTACGGGGAGCAGTCGAAAAAGGCGCGTGAGAGGGTGGAAAGGTATGAGCACAAGCGATACGAGTTTTATCCGCGGTTGCCACTAACCCGTCTGGAGGATCCATACCGACCCTGTGTCACGGATTCCCCATGGCGCGGGACGTGGCGGGCAACTGCTCATCGTAGTGGTGCTGTCAAGCGCGTTTCGAGGGGTAGTTAGGGGCCGAAAACGCGGTGTAAGGCACGGGGGAGTGATGGGGATACTCGCTCCATCGAATGGGCAATGAGGCCGTTCGATGTCCCTCAACCCTTTGCCGGAGCACAAACATGTCCTTTCAACCGCATCACCGCCCCAAGCATTTTTCCCGTCCTGTCCTTGGCCCCGATGGAGGGGTCGTGTCCCTGAATGAGGGACTCAGCATCGGCATGATCAAGGATCGTGCTGTTGTCATTAAACAAGGTGTCCGGATCGTCGCTTATTACGAGGGCTGGTCGCCTGAAAAGCTGCGCTACATTCAGGACGAACTGGTCCGCATTCTCCTCGATCCTGAGAACGCGCCCGACCCGGACTGGTCTCTGCTGTCCGCCTGAGTTTTTTCCGCACTAAGTCACTGGGCACGGCCTGACCGCCGTGCCTACTTTTCCATATTGCGGAGAAACCCCATGGTTTGTAACGAAACTCAAACGTGCTCGAACGTCCCTGCCGGCACCGAAAAGCCTTACTCCCCGCCCGTCTCCGACATCGTCCATGACCCCGAGAAGATGTTTGAGCGTCAATGCGAAGCTGAACATCGGGAACTGGAGGCCTTCCTCTCTACTCCGCCTGGCACGCCTGTGCCGGGTACCGGTCCGGATGTGTCGATCGGGCTCGATGCTGAGTGGGTCCATGATCCGGTCACGCGCACCAACCGCATCCTCTCGATCCAGTTCCATGTGGTCGGCGAGTGCGGCGAGTTTTCTCATATCGAGTACCTGAAGGCGGGCCGTGAAGACCGCCCGGAATTCGCCAAACTCCTCGCCAAGGTCATTGCGATGGCGGTTGAGAACGGTGCTGTTTTGGAGTGGCCTGCGAGAGTAAACGCCGCTGCTTTTTTCCTCAGGGCGGACTTGACTGCCTTCGATCTTGCTCAGTTTAAGACCCGCCTGGATTCCGTCGGGCGCAGCGTCGGCACTCGGAGCGATGGGATCTCGTTTGACGTGGCGTTTGAGCCCCGGGATATCGAGCGGCTCACCAAGGCGAGGCGCTTTGTCGCCCATGTGGAGGACTACAGCCGTGAATTGCGGGTGAAGTTCATCGACCTTGTCCGCCATGTGCCGGTCGGTACCACTCTAGCGGACGTTGGTGCGCTGCTTGGCCAGCCTAAGATCGAACTGCCGCCGGGTGCTATCGAGCACATGGACCGACTGCTGGCAGAAGATCCCGAGCGCTATGCCGAGTATGCCGCGCAGGATGCCCTCATCGCGGTCTACTTCCTGCATCGCGTGAAGGAGGTTATCGGTGGCCTTCTGGAGACGCGCACATGATCCCGTTGACCAGCAGTGGCGTGGCGGTAAGCCTGTTCAAAAAGACCCTGGATGAGCGTGGACTCGCCTTTCGGATGGTCTTCGGGAAGGAGTCTCAGGCGCAGACTTTCTGGAATGACGGGGCTGGCAAGCTCGTGACCGTCAAAGAGGAGCAGCCTGTGCCGATGCGGGCGATTTTCTCGGACTTCATCACGCGGACCGCGCACGGCGGCCGCGGTGAGTGTTACTACGCGGGTCCGACGCCGATTGGCACCTACTACGACATCGATATTGCCAGCGCATATACCACGGTTCTGAGCATGCTCGGACTGGTTGACTATGACCATCCACGAGTATGTCTCGATCCCGAGGCCTTCCGGGGGCATGTCCTCGGCTTCGCGCTGGTCGACATCAAGCACTGCCCGGCTGAGGTTCGCTACCCGGTTTTTCCGATGGAGGGGAACGGTCAAAACCTTCTTTTTGTCCGCACTGGGATGTCGTACTGCACGGCGGCCGAGATCGAAGTCGCCCTTAGTCTCGGCTACGAGGTCGATATCCTTCATGGGGTGATCTACCCGTGGCTCGACGAGAACGTTCGGCCCTTCGAGCCCTTCGTCACAACGATCCGCGACGAGCGGGCCAAGCATCCCAAGGGGAGCTTCGATAATGAATATATCAAGCTCGTCGGCAACGGCCTTTTCGGTAAGACCGGGCAGGGCCTAAAGGAGAAGCGGGTTTTTGATGCCGGGGAGATGCGGAGCATTGAGCTTGAAGAATCGCCCGTGACTAACGAACTCTTTTTCAGTTTTGTGATGGGGTTCGTACGAGCCCTGATCGCAGAGTTGATGAATAGTGTTCCGCGCCACCGCCGGATCGTCAGCGTGACGACCGACGGTTTCCTGACTGATGCACCCCTCGAAGAGGTGGATCAGTCTGGCCCGATCTCCAGTCGGTTCAAGGCTGCTACCGAGCGTGTAGCCCCGGGCAAGCCGATCCTGGAGGTGAAGCATCGGGTTCAACAAATCCTCTCTGCACGCATCCGCGCCCAATTCACGACCCAGACCGATCCCGACCCGCAACTTAAGGCGGATGCGCGGATCGTGCTTGCGAAGGGCAACGTCACGCCTGCGATCACGCTGCCGGAGGACGGGGTTACAAAAGACCAGATCAAGCGCCTGCAGAACGAGTACATGGTCGATCTGTACCTGAGCCGCACGCCCGAATCGAAGACGGTCATGAGGCCCTTCATCAGCTTGCGACAGCAGTGGCTGGAGGATTTGGATGTCTTCCGCGTTGAGCGCTCGGTCCGTCTCGGGCTGGAATTCGACATGAAGCGGCGGCCGGTTGAGGCGCGCATGGTCGAGGTCGGCGCGGGGGCGCATATCGCGTTTGATACGGTTCCGTGGGACACCATGGAAGAAGCTGAGAAGGTCCGTGCGGTCTTCACGGGCTGGCGCCGTCAGCATTGCCTCAAGAACCTGGAGGATTGGCGGCACTGGTGGGACTTCGCCGCTGGGGTGATCAAGCGCCGGGGGCACCGGAAGACCGGAGGTGCGGGTATCCGGCGGACCGATGAGGGGGAAGTCGGCGTCTTGCGCCGGGTCTTCCTGCGGGCCTACGCCAAGCAGGCTTGGGGGGTGACGCGTACGTTGAGCTACCTTGAGCTGTCGCTCTGGCTGACCGAGAGCGGGTATCCAACGACCGTGATGGAGCTTAAGAACGCGGGCCGTGCCAAGCTCGTCGAGAACGTTGTTTCGGTGACTGATGACGTCCTGCTGCTGCTCGCAGTGTTGCGTAGCCAGTTCCCCGATCTCGACGTGGCGAAGTTTGTCGGCGAGGCTGTTGAATTGCCGGCCTTGCCGGTGGCGGTGTAACTCGGGGGAAGGGGAATGGTAAACAGCCTAGTTACACTGACTCCTCAACCGCTGGAGGGGCGACGGGGCCTCAGATCAATGGCGATAACGGTCCGCCGAGCGTGCGGTGTGGAAGAAGCTGACTCGACGCTTCCCAGGGCTGTCGGTCAAGCCCTTCTTTTTCGAGGGGTGAATACAGCGTTCCAGGTGCACGCCGCCCCCTCGATTTGAAGTCTCCCATGGAGACCGCCACCGCAACGTGGGCGGTGCTCGCAGAGCAGCGCCCACGTTGCCTAGGTAGGGCTTACGCATATGCGTAGGCCCATATGTAACCCCTGTTGAGAATCAAACGGTCGCCGCATGAAACTCCGCAAGCACGCGTTTCCGACGCGTATCCCGTTTACGGTCAGCCGACTGCGTGAGGAGGCTGTCCGAGTTCGTGACCTCGGACTGACGCAAGTCCAGTTCACGTGCGACACCGAGCCCGGCCTGCAGGCCATGATCTACGGTACGGGCAAAGTCGTCTTCTACTCTCGCTATTCGCTTCTTCGCGTCACCGACCGCGTCAAACTGGGCGAGCTTGGCCTCATTTCAATTGAGCAAGCCAAGCAACAGCATCGCGCTAACCGCGTTCTTGCTGCTCAGGGTAAAAACCCGCGACAGCCCAAGACGCGTCCGATGCTTTTCAAGAGCCTGTTTTGGGATCATTACGTCGTTCAATGCCGTAGCCGAGGCAAAAAAACGATCGATACGGACATTTCCCGACACCAAAACTGGATTGGCCCTGCCCTCGACGATCTCGCCGTCACTGAGATCAATAAGTCGCATATCCACCAACTGGTGGTCAAAATGATCGAGGCCGGTCTTGCCCCGTCCACGATCCGCACAATCGTGGGGCAGATTCGAACCGTCCTCGGATTGGCGGTTGATCTCGACATCATCAGCCGCAACCCTACTCGGGGGGTACGTACCCCCCGAGTGAACAATCGTCGCGAAAAGTGCCTGACGGTTGATCAGGTCAGAGCGTTCTTCGAGGCGGCTCAAAATGATCCGAACGTTATTGGTAGCCGCAAGCTGATGCTGTCGGCCCTGACGGGTGCCCGCCAGGGAGAACTGACCAATCAATGCAGATGGGATCAGATCGATCTGGCGGCCGGAATCTGGTCGCTGACCGATCAGAAATCCGGGCGCCCGGGCAAGATCTATCTCTCGTCCCCTGCCAAAGATGTGATTCGACACATGGAAGCGTTCCGTTGCAATGATTACGTCTTCCCCGGCCAAGGCAGTAATGAACGTTCTGGCCGCGCCATCCGGGTCTTCCGCCGCCTATGTAAGAAGGCTGGCATCCCCGATGGATTTCGACCCCATGATTTACGGCATGCCTGGATATCGGCCGGGACAAACTCGGGAATTCCAATCGAAATTTTGAGTCAATGCGATCGTCATTCAAGTGTTAATGTCACTCGCATATACAGTCATGCTATGCCCGAGAATTTGGTCGCAGCTAACGAGCTGATTGCCGACCTCTTCGTGCCGCCGAAAGCCGCTTGATCCTTGGAGGAAAGTAACGATGAACAGTCCGCACCGCCCGCAGTTGGATACGACTGCCGATGCCCCCGAAAAACTCCTGACCACGGACGAGGTTGCTACGTGGCTTTGCATTCGCCGCTGTACCTTGGAAAAGGCCCGTTCGACCCGCATCGGCGACTTCCCGCCTTTCATCAAGGTTGGGCGCAGCATCCGTTACCGTCGCGGTGACGTGGAGCAATGGCTCGACCGTCATGCGTATCAGATCGATGGGTCCCGCGCTGTCCCTGCGGCAGAGTGAGCAAAAAATGAAGGAGCGCGAAGCCCGGCCGAAGCCGGGCTTTGTGCTTTTAGCGGCTCTCCGCAGCGGCTCGCATCAGGTCAGCCACATGGTTGCTGGCCTGCCTCAGGCGATCATCATTGAGGTGAGCGTACCTTGCCGTCACGGCCGTTGATCCTTGGGCATGGCCGAGAATGCCCCCGATCTCCTGCAGGCTCGCCACGCCGACCAGATAACTTCCATGCGAATGGCGTAAGTCGTGGATCCGCGTCGATTTCGGGTCGATCCCTGCCCGTCGCAGAATCCGCTTCCAGGCGCGGGTGGGGTTGCCGATGGGCTGCCCGGGCCGCGTGCCGGTGAAGATGTACGGGTTGCCGCGGATGCGCGGTCGCCCGTTCAGGATCTCCATCGCCACCTCGTTGAGGATCACGATCCGCGCCTTGCCGGACTTGCTGGTGGGCAAGTACCACTGCTGCCGCTCGGTCCTGATGTGTTCCCATTTCGCATACATGGCTTCCGCCCGGCGGGCGCCGGTTGCCAGCAGGAAGCGGAAGAGGTCAGCTGCTGACTTCGAGGGCTCCGCATCGAGTGCTTTCAGGAGTCGCGGCAGCTCGCTGCCGGGCTCGATGAAGCGCTCCCGTTTGTTGTTCTCCCGGTGCAGGCGGATGCTGTCGCAGGGGCGAACCGTCGGCGGGAGCAGGGACCAGCTTCCCGCCAGGGTGTAAGCGTGGCGGATGAGCTCGAAGATCCGGTTGCTGGTTGCTGGGGCCATCTTGGCCTTGTTGTCATTGTGGAAGCGCTGCAGCTCCAGCGTGGTGATCTTCGCCATCTCCCGGTGACCGAAGGCCGGAAGCACGTGATTGCGGTATCGACTTGCATCTGCCCGGGCGCTCCGCTTCGTGCTGACGATGTGCGGCCAAAGGTATTGGTCGAAGAATTCCCGAAAGGTGATGCTCGTTTCGCGCAGTGCGTCCCGCGACTCCTGCGGATCGATGCCCTTGGCGAGCAGCGCCTTCCACTCGATGGCCTGCTGGCGGGCCGCCTCGATACTCGTCTCGGGATAGCCGCCGGCCTTCACCGCACGCTTCCTGCCGTGGATCTGGTACCGGAACAGAAAGCTCTTCCTGCCCTGCCGATTGACCTGGACCCGCAGGCCGCCGATGTCCAGGTCGGAGTATTCCACCTCCTTGCTGGCGGAGTCGGCCGGGCACGGCGGTAGGGCGTCGAGGCTGCGTTTTGTGAATCGGAACTGACGTTTCATGGTGTTGGGCTCCGGGGGAGGATTGGGGTTACAGCAGGCCCCGCTCCATGAAGGAGAGGGGTGTCGTCGTGCCGCCGACGATGAAGTGATCGAGCACCCGCACGTCCACCAGCGCCAGGGCCTGTTTCAAGCCCCGCGTCAGTGCTTCATCGGCCCGACTCGGCTCGACACTCCCGGACGGGTGGTTGTGGGCGAAGATGACGGCGCCCGCGTTGCGCTCCAGCGCGAGTTTTACGACCTCCCGCGGATAGACCGAGGTCTGGGTCAAGGTCCCCCTGAAGAGCTCGACGCAGTCGATCAGCTGGTTCTGGGCATCGAGCAGCAGCACGGCGAACACTTCGTGCGGCAGTCCTGCCAGCCTCATGCGCAGCAGATCCCGAACGGCGCTCGTGTTAGTCAGGCAATCTCGATCCGCCAAGCGGCAGGTCAGCGCGCGTGCCATCAACTCCTGGGCGGCGTCGAGGATGCGAAGCGGTCCGTAATGGGCGATGCCTTCCTGGAGGGCTGCCGTGCCGGCATCGAAACGGAAGAGGTCGGTGAGCGGCAGATTGGTGAGCGTGGCGGCGGCCTCGTCGCCCAGGACGAGGTGCAGGAGATCCGCGTCCGACAGATGCCGGATCGGGGTGGGTGTCATGGCGATGCTCCTCACAAAAACGGTGCGAAGAAGTACGAATCCCCGGCGCAGGGCATGGCCGCCTGCCCCAGAGCCGCATGAATCGAGGCGGGGCAAGGCATCGTGGGATTCGTCGTTGAGGGTGGGATGGACCGACGCCGTGCGCTGGTCCATGTCTGGTGTTTCGGGCGACGGCTGAGGCGCTATCGCGGCGAGGCCTTCCGGCGCTCGACGTAGCGCTGGGTCTCGGCCCAGGCGAGGTTCTCGGCTTCCTCCCGCTTGAAGCCGCCCATGTGCTCCCGGATGGCCGCCCGCTCCTGGAAGAACTCATTGGCGTCGTCATCGAGTCCGGCGAGCCATTGGGCGATCTGCGGGTTGAGGGGCGCCTTGTATGTCGGGCCGCTCACGGCTCAATACTCCGAGGGCAGGAGGAGGGTGGTCACCGACCTGTCCGCCTCCGTGATGATCCAGATGACGGCATCGGGGGCGAGGGCGTAGGCCGAGACGATCCGATTGCGGTATCGCAACGCGGCGAGGTTGGCTTGCCAGTCCTCGGCGTCGATGTCTCCGAAGTCGCCGCCGACGTGACGCGACAGGAGGCTGATCGGCGTGACGCCGTGTTCGGTCAGCGTATCGAGGACGGCAGGCGTCGCGACGACCTGCCCGAGATCGAACTTCGGCGTGACGTTGGGCGGGGGCGGGCTCCCGATGGGATCTTCGTTGTGACGGGTTTGCATGATTGGGCTCCAGAAAGCAAAACAGCCGAAGCCTCCGATGGAGGGCTCCGGCTGCGGCGAGGGTTTGTAGGGTGATGAGGGCGAACGTCAGGCGGCGTTGAGGTCCGGTGCGGGGACTGCGTGACACTGGCAGAAGGCGAGCAAGGCCGAATCGATACCGGCCGCCTTCGGGATGAAGATCACCGTGCCGGCGTCTCCTTCGGCAAACACCAGCTCGAAGCAGGTGTCGTGCTCTTCCAGCACGTCGAAGCGCTCCGGTGTGATGTGGCAGCCCGCAGCCGTTTCGAGGGCCTCGACGGTGTCGCCCGCTTGCGCCAGGAAAGCTTGGGCATGCAGCTCCGGATCATAGGGTTCGCCCTGGGCGAAGTCCTCGAAGCGCTGGGCGATCAGCGCTTCGAGCGTGGTATCGACGATGAGGATCAGGTCGCCCGGATCACGTAGGTGAATCATGCTTGTCCTCCTCGCTGGCGTTGATCTCGGGATGGACATGGTCGGCAGGCCGATCCTTGCGTCCCTTCTTGCCCTTGTGGAGGACGACGGGCGGCGCGGCGGTGATCGACGTGGTCGTGCTGGATTCGGTCGTGTTCATGGCGGTCTTGATCTGCTTGGTGGGAAGTTCGAAGGGCTCGCCCGCTTCGGTCAGCACGGCGTCCCGCCATGCCGACCAGTCGCCGGAACGCACATTCAGGTGCGCGCCTTCCGGCGCGGGCGCGAGCAGGCCTTCGTGCCTGAGGAGGGCCAGCAGGAAGCCGGCGTCGTTGGCGGATTTGCCGCTGGGGAAGGCCGGCTTCAGCGTCTTGGCCGGGAAGGCCTGATCCTCGGTGAGCGCGGCGAGGCTGGCCTCGATGCCGGAGAAGGGGACGGCGACCCGGGAGTAGTAGCCCGAGCTGCTGTTGCCGGTGACGATGAAATAGGCTTCCGTCGAATCCGCGTCCTTCAGGATCGCGTAGCTCAAGGTGCCGGTGGCGTTGAGGCCGGCCTTGCGGGCCGTGCCGGTACGGATGCACAGATAGGTGATCGGGTCGAACATGAAGGTCTCCGTGACACAAAAGAGAAGAGCCCTCGATCCGTGAAGATCGAGGGCCCATCGAGAAGGTCGGCAGCACTGTCAGGCGATGGCGTCCATGCGGTCCCCGTAACGCCTGAGAGGTGTGTGTGTGGTCGTCAGCGCTGGATATGGATGTGCATTTCCAGATCGAAGTCGAAGGTGTCCGGGAAGGTCAGGTCGGGCCAGTTCTCAAGTACGGTGCTCAGCATGGTGAATCTCCTCGTGATGGTCAGGGTGGTCGTGTTGATCGATGCTGTCGCAGCCGATCAAATCCCAAGGTCATGATATGCAGGGCAGGGTAGGGGCTGTGACGGTCGAAACAGGCTGCTCGCAAGTGTCCGCAGCGGTCGGCACGGGTGCGAACAATCGAGTAGAGACCCCCGCAACTGTCCATCAGGAGTTGTCCATGCCCATCCGCTCGCTTCAACCCACACGCTGGCTCGCCCAGCGGCTAGGACTCTCGGTTTCCACCATCGAGCGCCTGCGCGCCCGCGGTGACCGCAATCTCCCACCTCATGTCGTCATCGGCCCGCAGACGATCCGCTATGACGAAGCGGTCGTTGAGGCCTGGCTGGAGGCCCGGATGCAGGCTTCTGTAGGCGAGATGCCGGTCGTCAAGGAGGCGATGGCGGCCGCCCCTTCATCCCCGCCTTCCGAGGCGCTGCGCAGATGGATCGGCAAGGGGCGCGTTGTCCCGGCGGTCGCCAGCGCTAACTGAGCATCATGCTGTATAGATAAGCTGCCTTTCCCCTTTAGGGGAAAGGCAGCTTATCTAGACGCGCACGGGAACTGGTGTCCCGTTGTGCCGTGGGTCACTTGGGGGAGTCAGCCCGAGGAGGAGAGGAATCGCGATGGCGTCGATGAGATCAGGCCGACCGGCATCCCGAGTCACCTGCGGATTGGTGATTTGCCCCTCAAGTGCCCCCACCGGTGCGAACAAACCGATGCGTGCCGCTATCTGCCTCCGCGATGTCTCGTTCCCGCCAGTCCAAAGTGGCTTTGCCAAGGGGATATGAGTGACGCCGCGCTGGGAGGAGCGGCACCGTCTCCGGGAGGATCGACCCGCGCAGTCGCTTTGAGTGGGTGTCCTCTTGGTGGCCTGATGTTTCCCGTCCTCCATTCTCAAGGAGTCTTGATCATGACGTTAGGGTTGGTTCCGGGCGCCGAAGGTGCGTTCCCCGATGAAAGTCTCGTGGAGTACCGGCGCAGTTTGAAATGGCTCTTGTGGGCGCACCATGCGGCTGAAAACGCGCTGCAATGGCCTGTCGAAGAGCTCGTGCTAGAAGTGGCTGGCGATCCCGCGCGGGGTAAGAAGGTTCTCAATATCTACAAAATGCTGCTCGTGGAGCGGTCTTGGGCTGCGTACCGCGAGGCTGTGGCTGAGCAGATGCTGGACCATGTCCGTGCGGTGCTCCAACAGAGCGGGATCCCGCTGGGCGAGGACTTGCTCGATACGCCGATCGACTACGCCGTGGTGCCGAAGTTTTTTGGGCTTGAGCCCTATGAGGTGAATTGCTTGGTCGTGGACCTGCGGAAGAACATGGAAATCGAGGACGTTTCTTATTAGAAGGGTCTTCGACGTGGAGGGGGCTCGACTAGGGCGAGCGACGCGCTTTTCGGAAGCGCTTGATCAGCGTGTTGGTCGCAGCTGAGGATTGATTAGGCGACAGCTTCAGAGTCCCGCTTTCCCCGTCTTGGGGAAGGCGGGGTTCTTATGGGCTATTGATCGGATCGGCCGTTCATCGGCCTTTGCTGCCGCTGGCCACTTGCTCGGTGTCGGGTGGCAATGGGAAGGTAAGCCGCCCTTCAGTCTCTGATGGCGTTGAACGACCGCATCTTGATCGACACTACAGCCGGACCCGACCCATTGCGGCCATTCAGTCTTCGATGGGTAAAGACTGCTTTGAAGCGGGTGCGGTCCTTCGCCCTACGACGCTCAAGTCACACTGTCGACTGTCCACCGGTCATCGACGCTGCTGGCGATCAATGTCGGGGCAGCGAGGTTGCTGTCGTCCAATGCCTCGGCACGAACCACTCAGATCAGCCTTGGCGGCCCCACATTGGCCTGCGAACCGTGCCTCGAAGCCAGGATTGCTCGAGAAGACCTCTCAGCATTCCTGAACCGCCTGTCAGCTGCCACCCTGGTGGACCTCTTTGTCGAGCTAGCAAACGATCACCCTGACAGATGATGCTCGCGCGCGGTACATGCCGTCAGCGGTTCTCATCATCTTCGCTGTCGGCACGAATGCGTGGGTCCTCCTGATCCACATCCGGTCGGACCCCCAGCTTGACTCCTCTGCGTGCGTAGAATGGAGTTTAGACTGCAGATTCGGCTCTATAGCAAAATGACGTACCGCGCCCCTGGAATCGGGTCAGGTGATCCACCCCGGTGGCGCTTCAGGGAAAACCATTGATTGGTAGGCGATGAAAATATTTGTTGATGGACATGGGACCGACTGGAGCCATGCGGACGACTCCATTTGCTTGTCCGTAGACCGGTGGAACGACTATTCGTTCATTACGCAGTTTGACATGAGCGTGCGTCTGAAGGACGACAGCATCACGCAAGTTGGCGCGGTGAAGATTGGTTTCAAGGGACAGACCATCGCCATTGACACGTACCAGAAGCTTCCACAGGGATATTTCGGACCGCTTGATTCCGAGTTCTTCTCAGTCGGTCAGGACGTCAGCTACTACGAGACTCTGGCCAAGTTGCCGGCCGACAAAGGCAGGGAAGTCTTGGAGGCACTGCGGGACGTGGTTGCTACACCGGCAATCCTTACCGAGGCTTCTTCGGAGACAGTCTTCAACAGGTCTCTCCTTCGGACAGTCAGCTTGACGTCGATCCAGGGCCAATTCTCGCGTGCGATGAATGGGCTCTCCAAGCAGACTCCGTTCAAATTCAAGTTCGTACGCCCAGCCACACATGAGCGCAGTGCCGTTGATCTGACGTTCAAGGTCAAGGTTGCTTCGCGGCCCAGCACCAACATCCACGCATTGATCGGCCGCAATGGCATTGGAAAGACGACTTTGCTGAACGGGATGATCGATGCGATCGCCGGAACCAAGCAAGCAGGAGAGTTTAGGGACCTCGGTTCTGGAGACGCTCCGATTGACAGTGGCTACTTCAGCAGTTTGGTATCCGTTTCCTTCAGCGCCTTCGACCCATTTACTCCGCCACTGGATCAGCCTGACCCGTCAAAGGGGACTTGCTATCACTACATCGGCCTGAAGAGCTCTGAAAGCGACCGACACCTCACGATTCCTGAATTGCACTCTGACTGTATTGCTGCCCTCATCCAATGCCTCCGCCACAGCAAGAAGCGGGTTCGGTGGCTGGAAGCGATTGACAAGCTTGAATCGCCCCGGGTTTCGCGGAGGCCATTTGGTTTAAGTCAGGCCATGACAGCCTGAGCGGTTTGACTGCGGTGATAGTTTGCCTCAGCTTCAGCCGGCGGCATGTAGCCAATAGGGGCGAGCAGCCGATGATGGTTGAACCAGGCCACCCACTCGAGGGTTGCCAGTTCCACCGCTTCAGCACTTTTCCATGGGCCACGGCGATGGATCAACTCTGCTTTGTAGAGTCCGTTGATCGTCTCGGCCAAGGCGTTATCGTAGCTGTCCCCCTTGCTGCCAACCGACGTCTCGATGCCCGCCTCGGCGAGTCGCTCGGTGTAGCGGATGGACACGTATTGCGACCCTCTATCCGAATGATGGATCAGGGCATCCCGCTGGGGCTGGCGTGCCCATAAGGCTTGCTCCAGTGCGTCCAGCACGAACTCGGTGTGCATGGAGCGGCTGACGCGCCAGCCGACGATGTAGCGGGCAAACACATCGACGACGAAGGCGACGTACACGAATCCCTGCCAGGTCGAGACATACGTGAAGTCGGAGACCCAGAGCTGATTCGGGCGCTCGGCCACGAACTGCCGATTGACCCGGTCCAGCGGACAAGGCACAGCGGGATCCGCGCGAGTCGTGCGGACGGCGCTTCCACGCCGGGCGCCGACAAGTCCCTCGGCCCGCATCAGACGTTCGACGGTGCAGCGAGCCACCTCGATGCCTTCCCGCTGCAACTGCCGCCACACCTTGCGCACGCCATACACCCGCAGATTGGCCTGCCAGACCCGCTGGATATCCCCGATCAAGCGTTCGTCGCGCAGCGCCCGGGCGCTACGCAGATCAGGGTTGCGCCGACGTGCCGCCCGGCGTCGATACGCCGACGGGGCAACCTGCAAGACCTTGCAGATCGGCTCGACCCCGAGACGCTCCCGGTGCATGTCGATGAAGTCGTGGGTCACTTGTTGCGGCGGTCGAGCTCCGCCTGCGCGAAATATGCGCTAGCCAGGCGCAGGATCTCGTTGGCCCGTTTCAGCTCCCGAACCTCCCGCTCCAGTTCCTTGATCCGTGCGGTCTCGGCACTGCTGACCCCGTCCCGCTGTCCGGTATCCCGCTCGTGCTGCCGAACCCAGGCGTGCAGTGTCTGGGCCGTGCAACCGATCTTCGCTGCAATCGACTGGATCGCTGCCCATTGCGACGGGTGCTCACTGCGCTGCTCGAACACCATCCGCACTGAACGCTCACGTACTTCCGGGGCGTATTTCGTTGTCTTTTTCATGGCTCCATCTTCTCAAGAGTAGGAGCCTCCGCGAAACCCGGGGCGATTCAGCTCAGCTCGGACGAGAACTTTGAGCGGATGCTGCTCAAACAGTTCGCCGAGATCTTCGATGATTTGCTGGAAAGCACTACGGCCGAAGAGGAGCTCAGCCAGCGCTTCATTACTAGCGTGCAGCCGCGCATTGCGCAGATGAGTTCGGGCCACGCAATCATCCTGCTGACGATGACGCGCCTGGTGGCAACCATTGAAGAGAAGACGCTTGTGATATTGGACGAGCCGGAGAGTCATCTTCACCCGCCGCTGCTCTCAGCGTTCATCCGGGCGTTGTCGGATCTGCTTCTCGATTTGAACGGCGTCGCAATCATTGCCACGCATTCGCCCGTTGTCCTGCAGGAGATTCCCGCAGCATGTGTTTGGAAGTTCGATCGGTTCGGCGATTCCTTGTTGACACGCCGCCCCAGCATTGAGACCTTCGCGGAGAACGTCGGGCAGCTGACCAGTGAGGTGTTCAACCTTGAGGTCAGGCAATCAGGTTTTCACGCGATGCTTCAGCACGATGTGGAGACCGGCGGCTCGTATGAGGACATTGTCGATTCGTATGCGGATCAACTCGGCGTGGAAGGCCGCACCATTCTTGGCATCTTGATCGCGGCTCGGGATCGAAAGAAGGCCAACTCATGATGCGATTGGAGCGACCTCCTCACGACATGGCCACTACAGTCGTCGCGTGCCTCAAGGGAATAACGGGAAACAACGCTCTTAGAGACGGCGTGCAAGCGAACACTGCGTGGCTGGTTGCGCTGGAAACTCAATACTCCACCATCGTCGCCGCGGAAGGACTGGCGACGATTCCCGCATTGCTGACAGCCGGCGACCCAATCATCGTCGGGACGCTAAGCAAGTCTCACTTCAAGAAGCTCTACGACTACTACCTTCGTAGCAAGGTCGATGGACGCGCCATCTACAACGCGATCATGAGCGCAGCAGGTGGAAAGTGCCCCTACTGCGGTGGATTGGGCGCTACGCGGAATCTCGATCATCACCTGCCGATCGCCTTTTTCCCGCAGTTCTCGATCTTGCCTCTCAACCTTGTCCCAGCCTGTCGGGATTGCAACATGGATGGCGAACCAGATAGCTACGCCGCCGTGCAGTCGGAACAGATCATCCAACCCTACGTTGACCACGCGCGGTTTTTTGATGAGCAGTGGATCTCAGGAATGTTTGTTCCTGCGCAGGGCTCGAAGCCGAGCCATATTGAGTACTGCGTCAGCCCACCTGGCAACTGGCCTGCGGTTGACAAGGCGCGCGCGCAGCGACACTTTGAAGAGTTCGGAGTTGCCGACAAGTACGCGACTCAAGCAGCTGAGATGGTGGGTGTGACGTTGGATCAGATTGAGGCGTTGCGAGAGGCTGGGCTTGACGATGCGTTTATCGTCAGGACCATTTTGGATCCGGGTGAGAGGAAGGCACCTTTCGTCAATCACTGGTCAAGAGGCATGTATCAGGCCTTGCGAGCGTCGATACCACTGATAGCGCGACGAGTCACGGTCGTTCCGGTGAATGGCAGGTGATGACCTCAGCAGTCATTGGCCCGCTGAACATGAAAGACGCAGATAAGCCTGAAGCTGACCTTGTGGCTCTGGCCATCGATAGGCTGCAATACGTCGATTAACTGCCGTTTGCAAGAAAATCTCGGAGCATAGGAGTTGAATAGTGGCTCTAACAAATAATACGGTCTCCAAACTATTTGGCTTGGCAGCGGGACGATGCAGCATCTGCAAGATTCCCGTTGTTGAACGGCGCGTAAAAATTGGCGAGATGGCTCACATCATTGCCAAGAGCACAGCTGGGACGCGGGGAAGCCTTCCCTTGGTAGGCCACAGGGACGGCTATGAGAACCTTATTCTTCTGTGCCCTAACCACCATACAGAAGTAGATAACGACGAAGCTAGCTACCCTCCTGAGAAGCTGCATCGTCTAAAGAACGAGCATGAATACTATGTCGACCAAGTTTTCAAGCGTCAATCGCAAGCGCGCGAAATGGATATCGGCGCCCTTGTGGGCTTAATGCAATACCTACCGCTTACTCAAGTTCCTGGAATGCTTAATGGGTTGGCGACAAGCTTCAACATGAATCTGTTTTACGTTGAAGAAACTTGTGAGAACTTTGGCAAAGATTTTCCTCACTGCCGGCCCTTCTTTGATCCGAACTTGGAAAATCACTTCTATGGTTTCTGGTCTGATCTTTGTCATTTGAATAACTACATTAGAGCGACCAACTACAACGGCAAAGCACTCTATAGCACCAGCGATAGCGGATATTCCAACAACCTCTATCTATCGCGGGATTTGAGCTACGAGCAACGACAAGAGGTCGAGCAGGAGGTTCACCAACGTCTAATAATTTTCAGTAAAAGACACTATGAATTTTTGCAGTTTCTGAAATACAACTACCCTGAAGTTCATCTATCGTCATTTGTTGGTTGGTAGAAAAGCACCTGGTAGGTAATGCCGTTAACTTAGCGAAATGGACAAACCTGATCGATAGCAGGTAGGTCGCCCCTTTACAATACAGGACAGTTTCGGCCCCGTCTGTTGGTCTCCGGCAGCCGGTAAACTGACCATTCAAGCAGACACGCTAAGACAGTGCATCTAAGTTCCGCTTTGGGTCGGCAAGGTGTATTCGGCCGTTCGGGAAGCTCACGTTCAGGGCAGATCCGCACCCCAACGGCAGGTAAGCGTCACATTGCGGCCTGACGCACCGCAATCGGCCAACGTCCGGATTGGCCGATGACCGGCCTGTTGGAACGCGCTTGATGGGTCTCGACCGAACCCTACCCACCTCCGACCAGATATCGACCAGACAACAAAAAAGCCAACCGGTCTCGGTTGGCTTTTTTGCTTGCAGATCAACGACCTGCCGGAATTCGATGTGGAGCGGGCGATGGGAATCGAAAACGTGGAGCAGAGCATGCTTCGAGGCCCGATGACCGGCATCCGGGGCGAGACTTTAATCGGTTTTCCCTTGATCCTCAACGGTTTTACCGAGAAGGGGCAAGCTCCGGATCGTCGCTCCATGGACTCTGGTTTCGGATCTGGATTGCTTGAGCTTGACGCAGCGGTGACCAGAACGTGACCAGACGGACGGTCCCGCTTGGTCTGCCCGTCAGGCGACTTCCGCCATCAGGCTGATGCGCTGCGCTGCGCTGTCCGCCCGGACTTCCTTCATCCGACCGTGGCCCGGCAGCACCTTCTCCGAGACAGTGACCAGCCCCGCCCGCGCCGACTCATCCACATCGCGCTTGACCGCATTCCGGTCGCAGTGGAGGCGCTCCGAGATGATGGCATGGAACAGGGCCAGCCGTGCGGTGGTGATCAGCTTCACCACGTCTGCCGGATCCGGTTTGAACCGCGCGCAGATCAGTGCGTCTAGTCGCCCCTTTTCCGCGATGCCTGCGCGGTTGCCAGCGGAAGAAACAGCGTAAATGGCGTGTCTGGCAGCGGGATGAAGCCGTGGTGTCGGTAGAAGGTGGCGGCCTTGTCATCCTTGGCATCGACCATCAGGGCGTAGGCCGCAATCTCCGAGCGGATTGCCCGCTCAAGTGCATCGGCGAGTAGTGCGCCGCCCAGGCCCTGCCCAGTGAAGGCTTCATCGACCGCCAGGCGCCCCATGCGAATGGCCGGCACGGTCGGGTAGCGGGGCAGCTTCTTGCCGATGCCCGGGGGCAGGTCGGCCAGCAGCAGGCTTGCTGATGCGAGGGTGTAGTAGCCCGCGATGCGCTGCTCACCGGTCAGCGCAACGAAACAAGCAGCGATGCGGCGCCGGATATCCTGGGTGACTTGCTCTCGCAGATACCGGTCGAGCGCAGCGGAACCGCAGCGGAATTCCTCGCGCTCATGGGCTGCATCGAGCGGCGCGACGCGGAAGGGGGGCCCGCTCATTCGGCCTGCAGGAGCTTGCGACGGCGCTCAAAGGCACGGTCCAGGGCCGGCGCGGATTGGGGCGGCGACAGTAGCGCCTGGGCAAAGCACTCCTGGTCTGCCAGTGAAAGCCGGACGACCTCAGCCTGTTCGATGGCACGCTGGGCAGCGTCCTGCACGGCGGAAACCACGAAATCGGTCATGGTTCGCCCCTGCAGTTCAGCGGCGCGCTTGAGCATCGTGTGTAGGTCGGTGCTGATTCTGGCTTCAAGCCGGGCGGTGGTGTTGGCTGCGGGCATGGCGTTGTTTCTCCTTTGGGGGGAATTATACGGCAAATTGCCGTACGTTTCATCTGTTGGCGCTGCTCCGATCCCGCCAGTGGCCATTGTCCAACTCCCGCCGTAGGGGTGTCCAAGCCTTACTTTGCAGCGTAAACTCATGAACATGAGCAGGCCGATGTCTCCTGCTATAATTCGATCCCGGTGCTGATAAGCGCGCCGTCTCAACCTCCGTTCGTCTGAGGTTGCCAAGGACACTTGCTCCAGCTAAAACTTTCCGCTCTCCGTTGGAGTGGTGTTTTTGCATGGAGAAAATATGTCTACATCTCAAGATAGTATCGATTTCGGCTACGACGAGTTCTACGAAGCTTACGTTAGCGTTCCGTACAACCAAGGACTGATGGGCTTGTCCAAAGCCTCCCTGGTATCCCCGTCCGTTTTTTCCGCAAAGGATCCGCGGCACGTTTGCTTGGCTGCGATGCATGGGCACGTCATCTACCCGTTCGACGAGCGTACGATCAAAGATCGCGTCAAAAAGGATGGGCCGTACCCTAAGACGCTCTCCGCACGCATCAAGAGGTTTGCCGAGGTGGCCTTGGCCTTTAACGACCAGCAGCGGCGGGTGGGCAGGATGTTTGGCGGCGGGATAACGATTGTCCTTGATGACAACGATCCCTTCACACGGGAGCAGTTCGAGCGCTTCGGATTGGGTGGAACCGCTATCGCTAAAGCCGCGTTGGAGTATGAGGCTGATCGCGAATTCTTCGTGCTTGGACATTCGGGACAGCTGAACCACTTTGCCCGCCACCTTGGGTTCCCCAATGTAGAGGCGCTCAAGGCGTTCGTGCACCGCTTGGATGATGAAGCCATAGACATGGGGTTCCCCTCGTACGCCACGATCTGCGTTGCTACTCGCTACATGGATCACTTGTCTGAGGTTCATGCGGCTCAGTCGAGTGCTCGTCCTGCATTAGATGAACTTCAAGCAAAGCGCGATTTGCTCCAGCGGGAGTCTGTTTTTGTGATCGAGCGCTTCATGACTTGCCGAGTGACCGACGAGCGAAAGTCTTTTTATGTTGACGTCAATGACGAAGGGATCTTGGTCGTCCTTTATGAAGGCCCACTTAAGGGGGCTGGTATTGTTACGTCGCAATACCTGTCCGACAGGAGCCCGGACTTCCATCGCACGTGGTTTGCATGACTCGGGGGCCGATGATGAATTTCAATGAAAACCGCTTGAACTCCGGTTGCCCCTCATGTCATGGCCGAGGCTGCGATGTTGACGTCACCTGCCCAGGTTGTGCAGGCACCGGGTATGACCCGAATGAAGACAATCCCTTCGCGCAGTGCCACGAGTGTTATGGCGAAGGCGTGGTCACCTTGGACGTGTGTCCAGATTGTGGCGGTTCCGGTGAAGCTCAAGCAAGTAATGATGAATGACTTGTTGATGTAGGCGATACGCCAGCGAGGCCGGCCGTAACGGCCGGCCTCGCTTGTTATGCACGCTCGGCCGCATCTAGGACCTACGACACCGCGTCACCGGCAAGCGTCAGCACCGCAACCGAGGTATCGGCTGGGAAGGGGGTCATCTGGTAAATGCACTCACGGGTTTGGGGTAGTACGTCCGACCTGTTACCAGCCCCTTTAAATGAAGTCGAACGACGCGCGCCGAAGGATGTTGTGGCGACTGTGGAGGCATTTTTCGGTGGGGTGACTTGAACATGTAGTGACCTTGAGGCCTTGCTTGCTGATTCCCAGTGACCGGGGGCCTTGAGGGTATGATTGTTGGCGCGGCTCTTATTTGGAAGTCTCTGCCGATCTGTAGCGCTGAAGGTATTTGGCAGGAGTCAGCTGGATGTAATTGAAGGCCGCGGCCGCGCCGATATCCAAAATTGGCGGACTGTAGCGGTAGCCGCGACGAGTCGGAGAGTTCTGAAAGAAGCGTCCCCCCGGGTCGATCATGATGTATGACTCTCTCATGTCGGTGTTGTCTTCGACATACATGGGGAGGCCGGCCGAGCGGTGCCGACTCACGAAGGCGTCGAACTGTGCCGTGGAGATGGCAAGTTCGTCGGTGACGCTGGGTAACATCCGCAAAACTTTCCACTTCTCCGGAGCAAGTGTGTGGAGCAGTGGCGCCATGTCTTCGCTGTGGTTCAGGGTATTGACGACGGTGTTGATCTTGAGGTGCAGTGCGGGATTCAGCTGGCGGCCGAGGGCCACGACCCGAGTGAGCGCGGCGGTCTCCAGGCGTTGAGTATGCCGATCCATCCTGCCGATCTGCTGGTTTCGCAGAGCGTCCGTCGAATCGATACTGATCCCAAGCACCGATAGCTGGCCTGCCAGCTTACCCATCAGATCGTGGTCCAGGCGGCTGGCATTGGTGATGATCGAGACAGCAAAACCCAGCCGGCGCGCCTCGTGGGTGATGTGCAGCACCTCCCGGGGGTACAGCAGAGGTTCGCCGCCCGCGAGGTTAAGGCGCAGGGATCTCCAACCCAGAGCCTGACTCAGCGGATTGCGCGAATTGCCGGGACTGAAGAAGACTGCCAATGCTTCCAGCAGCTTCGTGCTGCGTGCTTGGTCGTGGATCAGATCGCGCTGGTCGTTTGCCTTGTCCCATTTTGCGTAGCAGTAACGGCAGCGATAGTTGCAAGCTTCGGTGATGTGCCAGTTGATGACGAGTTCGTTATCAGGGGCAGAGTTGAGGGGCACGAGAGGAGTCCTGTGTTGATCGAAGCCCCACTGTGCCGGGGGTCTTCGGCTGCCTCAACCGGACCGTTAGGGAGGGACGTGACGTTTCACTGGCTCGAAGCGGGCGGGCCCAACATACTTCTTAACGTCATCAATACACCCTAATTTCATCATGGCTGCCATCCCGAATCTTGAAGCCCTCCTGCTGGAGATCAGGAAGAGTCTTGGGCTCAAGAACCGTTACTCCACTGATAAGAACGATGATTTCCGTGACTACGGTCTGTCGCTCGCAACTCACCGCACAATGATGGCCGCTGAGTTCGACGCCGTCTTCGAGGTCCTCGAGATGGACCCCGCAGCCCGGCGGGATATCAGTTTCAACATTCTTAATTGGGCGAGTTTCAATCAGGCCGTAGCCCAGAATATCTGGACCTGTCGGGCGAGCTTGCAACAGGTCGTGTGGCATATGAGCGCCTACATCTATGCCCCTGCGCTGGGAAGGTTGGTCGCCAACTGGAATCTGGGGGAAGCGTTTGACCCCGGTATGCCTGGCGGGGAGTTCTGGTTTCTGCCCATGCTGGACGAGGACCGGCGAGGGGTCAGCCTGCCGGTGCAGCATGTGCTGGCTTGGTTGATGGATCTCCTCGGGTTGCCCATGGATGAAATCAAAAAGGATCTTGGCGGAGCGCGGGCCAAGCGCGCTGATGCCCACGATTCGATGGAACGCTCAATCTACAACTGGAAGGCCGGCAAGGCTCTGGATACCAAGTCCATCGAGAAATACTTTCCCGACGATGCGGTGTTGCGTTTTGACGGTGTGTTCGAACTGGCGTCCGGACTGACGGATGCCGAGCGGTTTGGTGCCGCACTGGCTTTTGTGGAGCGGAAGGGCCTGGATGCGGAGACGCTGAGGTCTCAGATCCCGATGACTCAGCCTGGCCGGCTCGAGGCAATCCTGGCCGGTATCGCGGCAGACGATGAGCAGCAGACCTTTGTCGATCGCCTTGCCACGCGCTATGCCAGGCCGGCGATGCGCACTGTCCGCCAGCGGCTACGCGTCGCGCGCATGATGCAAGATGCCTATGAACGCTTGGTCGGATTCCTGTGCCCCGGGGTGGAGACGACTTGCCCCGATCCGTACCGCAACAAGGTGCTGCAACTGCTGGAGCTCTTCAAGATGGTCTTCAACTTGACGCTTGAAGCCCACAAACGGGGTGAAAACGTACAAGAGGAGAATGAGTGGTTTGAAGCGCAGATCGCGCCTCTGGACGCGGCCACCTTATTCCTCTCGATCCTGCCGTCTCGTTTCGGCACGGCCTACCGGGAGATTGGCGGGTTCCTGACCCGGCGTTTTGCAGAACTGGAGCCCAATGCGCCGCTGATGGATCTGGTGCCCGTGGCCGAGGCGGACTTGCCGCGAATCCTTACGTATCGATCACAACAGTTTGAATCGGATGTGGACGAGAGTCAGCAGTTTGAGGAGGTGCTGGGCCGTATTCGCCGTTCGTCAGCATGGCGCGTTCTTCATTCGGTGGACAACTATTGGGTTGTCAGCCAAGTGGCGCAAACAGCAAGCCTGCCGGCCAAGGCTCGTGCGGCAGCTACCCAGCGGATGCGCGAACTGGCATCGACGCCCTGGCATGCGATTGGCGCTGTTTTCATCGAACTTCATATAGCGTTTGATACTGAGGGCCGTAACCGGCCAAAAGACCTTGAACACCGCGTAGCGGCTCTGCTTTCCGAGGCCGAGGCCAATCCGGCTTGCCAAGAGTACGCTTCTGTCCTGCTGCAGTACCAAGCCAAGCATCATCTCGCGCGCAATGATTTCGAGTCTGCGAAGAAGTTGTTCCGCGAGGCGCTCGATGTGGGAGCAGGCCAGCAGTTTGGTTCGTCGCGTGGCGAAATCGCGCGGGATCTGCTGGGCGTCGAAGTGGCCGATAGTCGGCTCGTTCCGGGTAACCACGAAAAGCCCTATCGTCACATGCTCGTGAACGGAATGGTCGAGGGCGAAGAGGCATGCCTTGAGAACGTTGCGGCGGGAGCCGCCGAGCACTTCTGGGATACACTTTACCGGCCCTATCCTTCTTACCCATCTAAGAGGCCGATAGCTGTGGCACAGGCCAAAAAGATCGTCGGCGAAACCATGGACTTGATCGCGCGTGCAGACTGGGAGGGACTGCGCGTCTGGTTGAAGAGCAACGCCGGGCACTTCCGCAAGAGGCAGCTCAGGGATGTGCGCGGCGATAGCCTCTTGATGATCTGGCTGAAGATGCTCCATATGGTTGAAGATAAATTGCCCGAGCTGGCCGCTCTGGTGCCTTGGGAGACTCAAGGGGAGGTAGCCAAGATGAGGGCGCACACCGTCAAGTGGCGTCAGGCTATCTATCTGCTGATCGACAATTGGCCTGAGCAGGCGAACCTGCAAGATTTCAAGGGACAGACACCGCTGATGCTTGCAGCAGACCGAGGTGACCTGTCGATGGTGAAGGTTCTTCTTGAGGCTGGAGCGGACTTGGATCTCCAGGACTATCTCGGCCGGACTGCGCTTCATTCGGCGGTCACTGGGGGTTCTCCGGATTGTGTGTCAGCCTGTCTCGCTAGGGAACCTGACTTCACCCGGGTATCGACGGCCGAGGGTAATAGCGTGCTTCACACGGCCGTCAGGATGGGATACCCCGCCATTGTGCGGCTGTTGAATACGCCTGAGCTCGTTAAGCAGACCAATCACGCTGACCTGACTCCTGGGCAGATGATGGTTGATATTCTTGGCGATCTCTCTGGCTGGCGGGATGTGATGCGGAGAAAGAGACGGAAGACCGGGACAGATGCCGACTATCGGACATGTGCGGTCGAACTTGGGCTGGTATAAAGAGGGGAGCTGAGATCGTTTGAAGCTCCCTCGTTTCAGCCCCTCCCTAGGGAGGGGCATGCGAGAGGTGTGGATTTAGGGAGTGATCCTGTTTGTGGGGGATAGAACAAGAAAGTTACTCCTCCTGAACGGCGGCTCCGCCCCCTTTGGCGCGAGCTGCGCCGGTGGAAATCGTAGGTGGGCATGTCTAGGAATAGGAGAAGCCGGGCACTTCTATTTGCGCTCTCCAATGCCGGATTTGTTCCCTGTACCTGCCGTTCGAAATTGCATTCTCCCTGATCGGTAGGTAACCCGCTGTCTATGCGGCTGGCTACTACCGCGATCGACTGAGCCCGTGCCAAGTCGGGGGGCAGGCTCCGGTACCCACTAGCTTTTTCATCAAACGCCGCATCGTCCGTGAGGCCTTTGCAAGCAAATCGTGCACGGCATTACAGCCATGCTCGTTCGAGCAATTGATCTCTTCCGGTGGGTGGCGAACCGTGTAGTCGAAAGGCAACCAGAGATCGTGTCTTGTCCTGAACGGACGGCCCTGCAGACTGATCTCCAGCACCCGAGAGCGCTCAATCAGGGTGAAGCCGGATGGCAAGCACAAAGTCTGTGTCGGGTGCTTCTTCTCTTGCAAGTTCATTCTGAATAATTGACGCAATTCCTTGTAGCAGTCTTTATTCCAGCCGATGTCGGGTAGCAACAAGTAGCGTGGTACTTCGAAGCGATCTGATGCAAGTTTTTTTGACGCGTTCTCCACCAACTTTTGTGCGACGTGCATCACGTCGCCGGCGGTCACTGTATGGCGAACGATGTGGTGAACCAAGGTTTCGCTCATGCGCTCGAATGCGACGATTAGCGACCCCAGCGTGTAATCCCCGTCTTCGTGATTCCAGATGATCGGGACCGTGGAGATAAAACACGCGAACGCCTTCGTCTCTTCCATCTTTGCCGCCCACTCGTAGTGCTCGGTGCTCTTCCGGCATGTGCGCATCTTGCTCGCCCAGCGTGCGAGCTCTTCGACGGAAACCGGATAACGGCGGTCAACCTCCATCGGATTTGCGGGATAGGCCTGTAACGCTGCCTGTGCCCATACCAGAAGCCGTTCGGGTGGCAGATGGGATAGGTTCATGAACGCTAGAAATGCGTCTCGCCAGACAGGGTTCAGCACGCGGTCTGCATCTGTTTCAAGGTCGCGCACGTCGTAATGAGGGTTCAGGTCGCTTATCACAGATTTGGTCGTTGATCTCAAGCTGTCAAACTTTTTGGCGAGTTTGGCAGCTTTCTCTGCGAAGTTCCAACGTCGATATCTTTGCGCCACCTCCTGACTTCTTCGGGGGGTGGCCTGGCGGAGCTCTTTCCGCATTGGGAGATAGGCCGATGGCCATCTGCATCTTGCGTTTTCCGAACGGCAGCGGGTGCCGTACCTGGGTGATCGCTCAAGTGACGATCGACGACGGCGGGGTTGCTTGTTATGACAGCAACAACAACCTGCTCGGCAAGGTCGAGACGTCTGATCCGCTCGCTCAGCAGCGCGTTTCCGAGGCGATCATGGACTGCCTCGACGCTGGCAAGGGCTTCAAGCAGCCGGACTTCGACAAGCTGATCCGGAGTGTCACCGAATAGGCGGACGACACCAGCCCCCTGTGCTCGAATGGGCACAGGGGGGGCTCTTGGAGATACATCGTGGAATTTACCCGGATTGAATCCAAAACCGACAAGCCCTTTGCCATCGACTATTGCTTGATCGTTGGCGAAGGGAGTCACCCCAACGCGCTTGATCGTCTCGCTGACGATGTGGTTTTCGAAGTCCTTGCCATGAGCTATATGGCGGAGGCTGAGGCGCGAATTGACCGACCCGATCCCAGTCACCCGCTCCTCGGTACGGGCGAGATCTTCTACGTTGGTTACGATGCGGAATGGACCGCGGTCACGGACAGCGTGCTTGGTGTCGAGTCGTACCAGTTCTATGGCTGCGGTCCCGGTGGCGATTTGGCTGTCATCTGCTACCCGAACTCGTCCGCCCTTGAGGACCGGCTTACCCTCGTGGAGATGCTCGGTGAGGTCGTGAGACTGTCTCTGGAAACCGGCTGCATCGTTTCCATCCCGAGGAAGCAGGTAGTCGCGGGCTTCACGCTCCGCAGTGACCTTGCGGTCACTGCGGACCTGCCGGCCTACAAACGCCAACTGACCAACGTTGGGGGGAAGGTCGCTACTGCAGCAAGGGGTGTCGACTTCGAGGTCGTCCACAAGCTTGAAGATGTCAGAAGGTTGATGACGCCGCCCGCTTTGAGTGTTCAGCAGGGCGAGGCCTCCTTCGTCGTCTCGACCCGTTTCGTCGACATCAGCTTGCATGCCCCGCCTCGAACGGCGCTGGCGAAGCTGGGCGAGACGCTCGGCGTAAAGAAGCTCGATCTCGAAAACGATCTGCCGGGATATACGAAGTCGCGCATGGACCTCGTCCGGCGGGATCACTTTGACTATTTCCGCCGCTACGGCATGCGCGACGCAGAGATCACCTTGCTTTACTGGCTGCGTATCGTTGCTTTTGCTCAGGAGGTCGTCGAGGTTGACGATGCCCCCGTGTCGGCTGGGGCACTCGCCGTTCAACTCTGTCGCAAGACGATGGCTGAAGCAGGCCTCGACTACGCCACGATCTTTGATGTCCACGAAAAGGACGTCATCGAGTGGGATGTGACAACGAACCGCCGCCGTACCCGGAAACAAATGGTCGTCGGCGCGGATCGCGCTTTTCATGAGCAGTTCGCCGTGGAAGGCTTCCACGGTGGGCGCAACGAGTGTTACCTCTGCGGACCGAGCGACCCCGATCGATGGATTGACGTTGATATGGTTGGTGCTTACACGACCGGCATGGTCTCGGTTCGCCGTATCGCTTTCCGGAAGTCATTTGAAACCCGGCGGTTGAAGGACTTCCTTGAGGATGCGCTGGGTGTGGCATGGATCGACTTCCGCTATCCGAAGCCGCTGCGTTTCCCGGGCTTGGCGGTGCGATCGGACGAACGTGGTCTGATCTACCCGCTTGCTGGCCAGACCTACGCGACGGCGCCGGAAATTGCCCTGGCCGTCCGTCAGGGCTGCCAGATCAAGATTCGCCGAGGGGTCATCTGGCCGTGGGAGGATGATCATGATGACGTTAGAATTTTCGAGCCATTTGTCCGCGAGATACGGGCGCTGCGCAAAGCATACGCGGACGACGCCGTCTTCGACGAATACAGCAAGTTGCTGGGGAATTCCGTTTTCGGCAAGGGGGCACAAAATTTGCGTGATCGAAATGCGTTTGACATTAGTGCGCTTAATGGTCGCAAGATCGGTCCCTCCGCGATCACCAATGCGCCCATTGCCGCCCATGTGACGGGGTTTGTTCGCGCCGTCATCGGCGAAATGTTGCATGGCATTCCGGAGCACCGCTTGGTGGCCTCGGCCACGACAGATGGCTTTCTGACCAATGCTCGTGAGGATGAAATCGATCTGTCGGGTCCGCTTTGCCAGCGCTATCTCGACCTGTGTCGGAGGGTGGAAGCGTGACTCAGATGCTGAAGGTCAAGCATTCGGCGATCCAGGTTCTGCCGATGCGCACTCGGGCTGTCGCGACCCTGATGATCGACGCCGCGGACAAGGAGAGGTACGGCGCGCTGCTTGCCAAGGGGTCGATCTCGCCGCCTGATTCCGTGACGGACCGGAATGCCTACATGGTCGAGCTCTATGCCAATCGTCAGGCCGGCCAGAAAACCATGACGCGGCCTTTTGTATCGATCCGCGATCAAATGGTCCATGGTCGCGATGTGGTTCGTCTGGAACGACTGACGACGATGAACCTCGAGTTCGACTTCAAACGCCGGCCGATCAATCCCCGGATGGTGACGTACCCGGGCGGCGAACATCTGGCCTTTGCTACGGTGCCTTGGCCCAATGTGATGGAGGCGGAACTCGCCCGCGGTCTCTTCGATATATGGCGGAAGGCGCGCTGTTTGAAGACGCTCGACGACTGGGCGGACTGGGAGGACTTCTATGGGGCGCACCGTGCCTTGATGCTGTCGAAGCGCCTAGGCCGTCGCCACGGACTGCAGGTCACGAAAACGGGAAGCGTCGGCATTCTCCAGCGGGTTTTCCTGCGGGCCTATGTTCGCGGGGCGTGGGGATTGAAGCGGTCCTTGTCGGATAGCGACCTCGCAGAACACGTGACGGCTTGCGGGTGCGACACCAGCCTGTTCGATGTGAAGAACGCTCGCAAAGGTGCGTTGATCCCGGGAGTCGTTCCCCGAACTCCGCGAACTCAGCTGATGTGGAAGAAGCTGACTCGACGCTTCCCGGGGCTGTCGGTCAAGCCCTTCTTTTTCGAGGGGTGAATACAGCGTTCCAGGCGCACGCCGCCGCCTCGATTTGAAGTCTCCCATCGAGACCGCCACCGCAACGTGGGCGGTGCTCGCAGAGCAGCGCCCACGTTGCCTAGGTAGGGCTTACGCATATGCGTAAGCCCGTATGTAACCCCTGTTGAGAATCAAACGGTCGCCGCATGAAACTCCGCAAGCACGCGTTTCCGACGCGTATCCCGTTTACGGTCAGCCGACTGCGTGAGGAGGCTGTCCGAGTTCGTGACCTCGGACTAACGCAAGTCCAGTTCACGTGCGACACCGAGCCCGGCCTGCAGGCCATGATCTACGGTACGGGCAAAGTCGTCTTCTACTCTCGCTATTCGCTTCTTCGCGTCACCGACCGCGTCAAACTGGGCGAGCTTGGCCTCATTTCAATTGAGCAAGCCAAGCAACAGCATCGGGCTAACCGCGTTCTTGCTGCTCAGGGTACAAACCCGCGACAGCCCAAGACGCGTCCGATGCTTTTCAAGACCTTGTTTTGGGATCACTACGTCGTTCAATGTCGCAGCCGAGGCAAAAAAACGATCGATACGGACATTTCCCGACACCAAAACTGGATTGGCCCTGCCCTCGACGATCTCGCCGTCACTGAGATCAACAAGTCGCATATCCACCAACTGGTGGTCAAAATGATCGAGGCCGGTCTTGCCCCGTCCACGATCCGTACCATTGTGGGGCAGATTCGAACTGTCCTCGGATTGGCGGTTGATCTCGACATCATCAGCCGCAACCCTACTCGGGGGGTACGTACTCCCCGAGTGAACAATCGTCGCGAAAAGTTCCTCACTGCCGACCAGATCAGGGCGTTCTGTGCAGCCGCTCAAAACGACCCGAATGTCATCGCTAGTTCCAAGCTGGTGCTGGCGGCGCTCACTGGCGCACGACAGGGAGAGCTCACCGATTACTGCCGATGGGATCTGATCGATTTGGAGGCGGGTATCTGGAGCCTGCCCGATCAGAAATCAGGTCGCCCCGGGGAGATCTACCTTTCCTCGGCTGCGAAAGATGTGATCCGGCGTATGGAGGCATTTCGTTGCAACGATTTTGTCTTCCCCGGTCAGCGTGGAAACGAGCGCTCCGGCCGCGGCATCCGGGTATTTCGTCGCCTGTGCAAACAAGCGGGGATCCCCGATGGGTACCGGCCTCATGATCTTCGGCATGGATGGATTTCCGCCGGGGTCAATGCGGGGGTCCCCCTCGAGATCATGAGCCAGGGCGCCCGGCACTCCAGCCCCGTCGTGACGCGTATCTACTCCCATGCCCAACTCGAAAATTTGACGGCGGCCAATGAGCTGATTGCCGGCCTCTTCATGCCGCCGAAAGCCGCTTGATCCTTAGAGGAGAGTA
The DNA here is from genome assembly GCF_056724025.1 of Zoogloea sp. JDB1. Lineage (NCBI taxonomy): Bacteria > Pseudomonadati > Pseudomonadota > Betaproteobacteria > Rhodocyclales > Zoogloeaceae > Zoogloea > Zoogloea sp. JDB1. Next base: position 352,139 of record NZ_CM161496.1, on the reverse strand, counting down.
ACGATGAACAGTCCGCACCGCGCGCAGTTGGATACGACTGCCGATACTCCCGAAAAACTCCTGACCACGGACGAGGTTGCTACGTGGCTTTGCATTCGCCGCTGTACCTTGGAAAAGGCCCGTTCGACCCGCATCGGCGACTTCCCGCCCTTCATCAAGGTTGGGCGCAGCATCCGTTACCGTCGCGGTGACGTGGAGCAATGGCTCGACCGCCATGCGTATCAGATCGATGGGTCCCGCGCTGTCCCTGCGGCAGAGTGACCAAAAAATGAAGGAGCGCGAAGCCCGGCCGAAGCCGGGCTTTGCGCGTTTAGCGGTTCTCCGCCGCCGAGCGCATCAGGTCGGCCACGTGGTTGCTGGCGGCCCGAAGCCGGTCGTCGTTGAGGTGCGCGTAGCGTTGGGTCGTCGATGTGTTGCTGTGACCTAGGATGCCCGCGATCTCGTGCAGGCTGGCGACGCCGACGAGGTAGGACGCATGCGTGTGCCGAAGATCATGCAGGCGGGTCGTCTTCGGATCGATGCCCGCCCGTTTGAGCACCCGCTTCCAGGCGCGCGTCGGGTTGGAAATCGGTCGCCCCGGCAGCTTCCCCGTGAAGACAAAGGGATTGCCCCGGATACGCGGCCTGCCTGCCAGGATGTCGAGCGCCATGTCGTTGAGGATCACGACGCGGGCCATCCCTGACTTGCTCATCGGCATGCGCCACTGCCGCCGCTCCAGGCTGATGTGCTCCCACTTCGCCTGGACGGCCTCCTCCCGCCGGGCACCCGTCGCCAGCAGGAAGCGGAAGAGATCCGCCGCCGCGCGGGACGGCTCGGCGTCCAGCGCCTTCATCAGCCGCGGGAGCTCGTCGGCGGGGTCGATGTAGCGCTGCCGCTTGTTGTTCTCCTTGTGCAGCTTGATCCCATCACAGGGCCTCACCCCCGGTGGAATCAAGCCCCAGCTCAGGGCGAGATTGAAGCCGTGGCGGATCAGCTCGAAGACTCGGTTGCTGGTCGCCACCGCCAGTTCGCCCTTCTTGTCGTTATGGAAGCGCTGCAACTCCAGCGTCGTGATCTTCGCCATCTCCCGGTGGCCGAAGGCCGGAAGGATGTGATTGTGGAAGCGGCTGGCGTCCGCCCGGGCGCTCCGCTTCGTGCTGACGATGTGCGGCCACAGGTATTGGTCGAAGAATGCCTGGAAAGTGATGCTCGTTTCGCGCAGTGCGTCCCGCGACTCCTGCGGATCGATGCCCTTGGCGAGCAGCGCCTTCCACTCGATGGCCTGCTGGCGGGCTGCCTCGATACTCGTCTCGGGATAGCCGCCGGCCTTCATCGCACGCTTTCTGCCGTGGATTTGGTAGCGGAACAGGAAGCTCTTCCTGCCCTGCCGATTGACCTGGACCCGCAGGCCGCCGATGTCGAGGTCGGAGTATTCCACCTCCTTGCTGGCCGAATCGGCCGGGCACGGCGGTAGGGCGTCGAGGCTGCGTTTTGTGAATCGGAACTGACGTTTCATGGTGTTGGGCTCCGGGTGAGGATTGGGGTTACAGCAGGCCCCGCTCCATGAAGGAGAGGGGTGTCGTCGTGCCGCCGACGATGAAGTGATCGAGCACCCGCACGTCCACCAGCGCCAGGGCCTGTTTCAAGGCCCGCGTCAGCGCTTCATCGGCCTGGCTCGGCTCGACGCTCCCGGACGGGTGGTTGTGGGCGAAGATGACGGCGCCTGCGTTGTGCTGCAGCGCGAGCTTTACGATCTCCCGCGGATAGACGGAGGTCTGGGTCAAGGTCCCGCGGAAGAGCTCGACGCAGTCGATCAGCCGGTGCTGCGCATCAAGCAGCAGCACCGCGAACACTTCATGCGGTAGTCCTGCCAGCCTCATGCGCAGCAGATCCCGAACGGCGCTCGGGCTGGTCAGGCAATCCCGATCTGCCAAGTGGCAGGTCAGCGCGCGCGCCATCAACTCCTGGGCGGCGTCGAGGATGCGAAGCGGTCCGTAATGGGCGATGCCTTCCTGGAGGGCTGCCGTGCCGGCATGGAGATGGAAGAGGTCGGCAAGCGGCAGATTGGTGAGCGTGGCTGCCGCCTCATCGCCGAGCACGAGGCGCAGCAGCTCAAAGTCCGGCCAGTGCCGGAGCGGTGTTGAAGTCATGGCGATGCTCCTCACAAAAACGGTGCGAAGAAGTACGAATCCCCGGCGCAGGCCATTGCCGCCTGCCGCAGACCCGCATGAATCGAGGCGGGGCAAGGCATCGTGGGATTCGTCGTTGAAGGTGGGATGGACCGACGCCGTGCGCTGGTCCATGTCTGGTGTTTCGGGCGACGCCTGAGGCGCTATCGCGGTGAGCTCTTCCGGCGTTCGACGTAGCGCTGGGTCTCGGCCCAGGCGAGGTTCTCGGCTTCCTCCCGCTTGAAGCCGCCCATGTGCTCCCGGACGGCCGCCCGCTCCTGGAAGAACTCATTGGCGTCGTCATCGAGTTCGGCGAGCCATTGGGCGATCTGCGGGTTGAGGGGGGCCTTGTATGTCGGGCCGCTCACGGCTCAATACTCCGAGGGCAGGAGGAGGGTGGTCACCGACCTGTCCGCCTCCGTGATGATCCAGATGACGGCATCGGGGGCGAGGGTGTAGGCCGAGACGATCCGATTGCGGTATCGCAACGCGGCGAGGTTGGCTTGCCAGTCCTCGGGGTCGATGTCGCCGAAGTCGCCGCCGACGTGACGCGACAGGAGGCTGATCGGCGTGACGCCGTGTTCGGTCAGCGTATCGAGGACGGCAGGCGTCGCGACGACCTGCCCGAGATCGAACTGCGGCGTGATGTTGGGCGGGGGGCCGACGGGGTCTTCGTTGTGACGGGTTTGCATGATTGGGCTCCAGAAAGCAAAACAGCCGAAGCCCCGATGGAGGGCTCCGGCTGCGGCGAGGGTCAGTAGGGGGGGGGAGGGCGAACGTCAGGCGGCGTTGAGGTCCGGTGCGGGAACTCCGTAGCGCTGGCAGAAGGCGAGCAAGGCCGTGTCGATGCCGGGCGACTTCGGGATGAAGATCACCGTGCCGGCGTCTCCTTCGGCAAACACCAGCTCGAAGCAGGTGTCGTGCTCCTCCAGCACGTCGAAGCGCTCCGGCGTGATGCGGCAGCCCGTCGTTGTTTCGAGGGCTTCGACGGTGTCGCCCGCTTGCGCCAGGAAAGCCTGGGCATGGAGCTCCGGATCATAGGGTTCGCCCTGGGCGAAGTCCTCGAAGCGCTGGGCGATCAGCGCCTGGAGCGTGGTATCGACGATGAGGATCAGGTCGCCCGGATCACGCAGGTGAATCATGCTTGTCCTCCTCGCTGGCGATGATCTCGGGATGGACATGGTCGGCAGGCCGATCCTTGCGTCCCTTCTTGCCCTTGTGCAGGACGACGGGCGGCGCGGCGGTGATCGACGTGGTCGTGCTGGATTCGGTCGTGTTCATGGCGGTCTTGATCTGCTTGGTGGGAAGTTCGAAGGGCTCGCCCGCTTCGGCCAGCACGGCGTCCCGCCATGCCGACCAGTCGCCGGAACGCACATTCAGGTGTGCGCCTTCCGGCGCGGGCGCGAGCAGGCCTTCGTGCCTGAGGAGGGCCAGCAGGAAGCCGGCGTCGTTGGCGGATTTGCCGCTGGGGAAGGCCGGCTTCAGCGTCTTGGCCGGAAAGGCCTGATCCTCGGTGAGCGCGGCGAGGCTGGCCTCGATGCCGGAGAAGGGGACGGCGACCCGGGAGTAGTAGCCCGAGCTGCTGTTGCCGGTGACGATGAAATAGGCTTCCGTCGAATCCGCGTCCTTCAGGATCGCGTAGCTCAAGGTGCCGGTGGCGTTGAGGCCGGCCTTGCGGGCCGTGCCGGTACGGATGCACAGATAGGTGATCGGGTTGGACATGAAGGTCTCCGTCGCACAAAAGAGAAGGGCCCTCGATCCGTGAAGATCGAGGGCCCATCGAGAAGGTCGGCAGCACTGTCAGGCGATGGCGTCCATGCGCTCCTCGTAACGCCTGAGAGGTGTGTGTGGTCGTCAGCGCTGGATATGGATGTGCATTTCCAGATCGAAGTCGAAGGTGTCCGGGAAGGTCAGGTCGGGCCAGTTCTCAAGTACGGTGCTCAGCATGGTGAATCTCCTCGTGATGGTCAGGGTGGTCGTGTTGATCGATGCTGTCGCAGCCGATCAAATCCCAAAGTCATGATATGCAGGGCAGGGTGGGGGGCTGTGACGGTCGAAACAGGCTGCTCGCAAGTGTCCGCAGCGGTCGGCACGGGTGCGAACAATGGAGTAGAGACCCCCGCAACTGTCCATCAGGAGTTGTCCATGCCCATCCGCTCGCTTCAACCCACACGCTGGCTCGCCCAGCGGCTAGGACTCTCGGTTTCCACCATCGAGCGCCTGCGCGCCCGCGGTGACCGCAATCTCCCACCTCATGTCGTCATCGGCCCGCAGACGATCCGCTATGACGAAGCGGTCGTCGAGGCCTGGCTGGAGGCCCGGATGCAGGCTTCTGCAGGCGAGATGCCGGTCGTCAAGGAGGCGATGGCGGCCGCCCCTTCGTCCCCGCCGTCCGAGGCGCTGCGCAGATGGATCGGCAAGGGGCGCGTTGTCCCGGCGGTCGCCAGCGCTAACTGAGCATCATGCTGTCTAGATAAGCTGCCTTTCCCCTTTAGGGGAAAGGCAGCTTATCTAGACGCGCACGGTAACTGGTATCCCGTTGTGCCGTGGGTAAGTTGGGGGAAATCAGCCCGAGGAGGAGAGGAATCGCGATGGCGTCGATGAGATCAGACCGATCGGCATCCCGCGCTACCTGGGGATTGGCGATTTGACCCTCAAGTGCCCCCACCGGTGCGAACAAACCGATGCGTGCCGCTATCTGCCTCCGCGATGTCTCGTTCCCGCCAGTCCAAAGTGGCTTTGCCAAGGGGGTATGAATGACGTCGCGCTGAGAGGGGCGGCACCGTCTTCGGGAGGAACGCCGCGCAGTCGCTGTGAGTGGGTGTCCTCTTGGTGGCCTGATGTTTCCCGTCTTCCATTCGCAAGGAGTCTTGATCATGACGATAGGGTTGGTTCCGGACGCCGAAGGCGCGTTCCCCGATGAAGGTCTCGTGGAGTACCGGCGCAGTTTGAAATGGCTCTTGTGGGCGCACCATGCGGCTGAAAACGCGCTGCAATGGCCTGTGGAAGACCTCGTGCTAGAAGTGGCTGGCGATCCCGCGCGGGGTAAGAAGGTTCTCAATATCTACAAAATGCTGCTCGTGGAGCGGTCTTGGGCTGAGTACCGGGAGGCTGTGGCTGAGCAGATGCTGGATCATGTCCGTGCGGTGCTCCAACAGAGCGGGATCCCGCTGGGCGAGGACTTGCTCGATACGCCGATCGACTACGCCGTGGTGCCGAAGTTTTATGGGCTTGAGCCCTATGAGGTGAATTGCCTGGTCGTGAACCTGTTGAACAACATGGAAATCGAGGACGTTTCTTACTAGAAGGGTCTCCGGCGTGGAGGGGCTCGACTACGGCGAGCGACGCTTTTTTTGGAAGCGGTTGATCAGCGTGCTGGTCATAGCTGATGATTGATTAGGGGACAGCTTCTGGATCCCGCTTTCCCCGTCTTGGGGAAGGCGGGACTCTTGTGGGCGATTGATTGGATCGGCTGCTCAGGGCCGGCGCGATTGTGAGGCTACATTCCGCGAACGATCGCCACGCAGCGTGCGCAGCTACAGGGCAAGGGGAGACGGCCCTCCCCTTCGCCAACCCTACCGGCAGCACGGAAGCACCCCAGCACAGCAGCACAACAGCACGCGAGCACCGAAATGCTGATTCTTATCATTGATAGTTAAGGAGTTTTTCTGGTTTTTATGCTCAGTTTGGCTCAATTCATAGTGTTGAGTTTGATAGTTATGGCGTAATTTGAAGGCCATTAATAGGCGGGTTCATGGATTTGAGTTGCCCTGTATTCGTGTCAATTGAATCGTTGCAGTGGTTCGTCGGCTGAAGCAGACTTCCGCTATCAGAAACGGAGTCCAGTATGGCCAACTCAAAGCAATCCCAGACCCGGCGCCTCAAAATGTCCGAGCGCGCGCAGCAGCAGCTCGCGCTGCATTTCCCGGACGTGCCCGAGACGCTGCTGTGGCGGCGCAAGAGCAACGACGGCTTCACCACGGTGCCGCGCCCCCTGCCTATCGCAATGCAGGCGATCGACGAGACCTCCAAAGGGGGCGCCTGCCGGCCACGCCCTTTTCTGCTTGTGGGCGCGCGCGCCGGACAACCCGCTGGTGATCGTGGAGAATCCGGCGACTTTTGCCGCCGAGGCCGGCTTCACCGGCGAGCGCGCGACCGACACTTGGCGCAAGCGCATGCGTCGCCTGCGGGAACTCGGGTTCATCCGCACCAAGTCCGGCTCGTCGGGCGAATTCCACTTCATCCTGCTGCTGAACCCCAACATCGCCGTGGAGTTGATGCGTCGTAAGGGCCAAGTCCAAGATGGCCTATACGGGCGATTCATCGAGCGCGTCGCCGACGTGGGGGCGGTCGGAGACTGGACTGCGTACCAAGAGGCTTTGGACGCGGCTGCGAAAACCGCCGCAGCCAAGTCGGAAGCTTTGGACGAGGCAGCGAAGGGCGAGGAGGGAGAGAAGTGATGCCGCGTGGCCGCACCCCCTATGAGTGCTTCAAGAACGATCGCCATCGCCTGTTCGCGTTGATGTCTCGTGACGTTCGCATCGTGCTGGTCGCGGCCATCCTCGGCGGCGCCGGCTTCGCTGGAGCGCTCCCTGTTCTGCGTTCCGTGATGGCAGGCTGGGGGGGCTGACTCCTTCGCAGATAGGGGGGCGAGGTGATGTCCGCTACATCGAATTTTTTCCGATTTATCCACCTCGATATGAGGTAGAATTTCCGGAAACGAGAAAGGAGTCGGTATGCGGAAATTTGAGCTGACAGCCCCCAATGCCTTCGTTCACCGTGCCACGATCTTTGATGATCCGGCGTTGGTGGAAGCTCACCTGCAGGAACTGCATCCAGATTTGAAGGGTGCCCTCTTTAGGGATGCAATTAGGGGTGGTTTGGGGGGGCGCAACGAGGTTACGCGCGCGTCGGCTCCGACGGCCGCGGGCGTACAGCAGTGGTTGAAAACCGTTGAAGATCTGCGCACGTTGCTCGCGGCGCTCCAGTGGCATATCCACGAGCAGCAGAACTGTCCCTTTATCAGTTCGCCCGATCGTTCAATTTCCATCGTGGTGATGACTGGTAACAGCGAAACGGGTAAGAACGGTTTCGAAGATCCCACGAACCAGGCTGAGAAGGGAGTTGTGGCGGAGAACTACGTTCAGCAGAACGGCCAGTTGGAACTCTTCAACCATAACTCGTTCAAGCTCGCTAAAGGAAAACGGAAAGAAACTCAGGTTTGGGCTCTGCTATACCACTACGATAAAGCGTTGAACGAGGTCCGTTTCGAGTTGTCACTGCCTACCGGTTTCGGCAATAAGAAGATCACTGAGTGGGGTGTTCGTCTGATTCTGGGCACGATCCCCAACAATCCGGGTGACTTCACCATTCGCAAGGACGAGCCTAACGCGCCTGCCACGGTGGAAGTCGAACCCAAGACAGGTACTTTTTGAGTAGTTAGTTATGTCCGAAATTAACCCCAAGCAAATCACATTTGCCAGGGTAAGAAGGCGCTTAACCAAAGCGCAGTTGGCCAAGGAGTTGGGTGTGACCAGCCGTAGTTTGCAGAACTACGAGACTGGGGCATCCGCTCCTGACTTGGAACTTCTGGCCCGTATTGCAAAACTGCTGAAATTTCCTCAGCAGTTTTTTTTCCTTGATGAAGACATGCCGGAGATCCAAGAGCATGCGGTAAGTTTTCGCAAGCTTTCGAAAATGACAGATGCGATGAAGGCCTGTGCCTTCGCGACTGGCGCGATTGCATTCAAGGTCAATCAGTGGATGGAGGATCGCTTCAGCCTGCCGCAGGCGGACCTGCCGGATCTGAGCGATCTGGGGGCCGAAGAGGCGGCAGCTACCCTGCGCAGGGCATGGGGCTTAGGAAATGCACCTATTCCCAACATGGTCCATCTGCTGGAGTCCAAAGGTATCCGCGTTTTTTCGCTGGTCGAGGAAACCCGTGAGATGGACGCCTTCTGCACTTGGTACGAAGCCAAGCCCTTCGTCTTTCTCAACACAATCAAGTCCGCTGAGCGTAGCCGCTTCGATGCTGCTCACGAGCTTGCTCATCTGGTGCGTGATATCTACACCATGCAGCATGGTCAGGCCCATGGGTCGGAGATGGAGCGTCAAGCCGATGCATTTGCATCAGCTTTCCTTATGCCGAAGGAAAGCGTGGAGGCTAACCAGCCGCCGGCCTACACCATCAAATACTTGATGAAGCTGAAGCATTATTGGGGGGTGTCGCTTGCTGCGCTGGCCTATCGATTCAACTCCCTTGGGTTGGTCAGTGAGTGGAACTATCGAAGCCTGTGTATAGAGATTGCCAAGAGCGGGTATCGCACGAACGAGCCAGAGCCTATGCTGAGAGAGACATCTCAACTCCTCACCAAAGTGCTCGACATTCTGCATAGCCGAAAGCAGGGACGTCGTGAAATCGCGGAGAGTCTTAATCTCAGCGTGGATGATATAAATGCGCTGACATTCCAGTTGACCAACCTGTCTGTGGTTTCAGGAGCCGCTGATGTGGATTCAGTGCCAAGAGTACCCCCGAAATTGCGCTTAGTTTAGGCGAGTTGGCTGCGATTTGTCTGAGTTTGCCGTGAGACTGAGTCAGGGTAGTATGTGTGGGGTCATGTCCAGGAGGTTAGTGTTTTTGCCAGAACGCCCTTCAACGCCTCGGCGGTGAGCTCCATTAATTCAATGTATGAGATAACGACGTCGACCGCGAAGCCGGATGCTCCGCCGAGGGAATGTACAGTCTCATTTCGGCGGTCATAGAACTCGTTCCACTTCTTTATTAACTTATCCGAGCATTGGGCTTTGGTGGTGACGCCGAAATAGTTCTTCAGCCCTACGTTCTCACCGAGCTGCTCTGTCAGTTTCTTGACCGCGAATCTCTTGAAGATCTCCGAGACGATTGCTGGTCTGAAATTATTCGAGTGGTGCCCGAAAGTCTGGCTGTCAAGCTTACTGGGATCGTTGTCAACGACGAACCCTTGCACTGATCTAAGCGCGGATCCGACCTTCGCAAGCAGGGTCGGATCCGGGACGTTGCTTGCCAAGATGGATCTCGTAAATTTGAGCCGCTCGTGGGAGATGGACCAGTACGAATCCCTGATCGCGTTCCTGTCTGCGATTGGCATGGCTGAATATTTGTCCATGAGTTGATTTCCGCACTGGATCGCCTCCTCCCGGACGAATTCTTCGAATGCGGATGCCAAGAAGATCAACGCCATTGAGTTGGCTGTGTTGCATGTACTGGCTCCGACTTGGCTAAGGTCGATCCCCGCTCGGTGAGTGGCCAGCGCGGTCGGGGTTCGGCTCGCTGACTCTACGACCGCCATGATTTCGCGAATCTGCTTTGTGCGTCCTTTAAACTCCACTAAAGCAAATTCGAGGTCGGCCGCTGGCATCAGACGAACTGACCGAATAGCGTGCGGAAGATACCAATCCGGTTACGGATGTCCGCTGCTGTGTTCGCCGCTCCTGTCAGCTCACCGCTCTCGCGGTGTTCCTCCACTAGTCTGCCGTAGGCAGCTTGGATATCGGCTTTCCGTGAGCACAGTGTTTCACGCTGTTCCCACAACTCGTGGAGGGCGACCATAACACCGTCGTAGATGCCGGCGACCGGACGGTGGGTTGTCGCTCTGTCCGGAGGCGACATTGAGAATGGCTGTCCGTCAAAAAGCTCGTCGGCGAGGGTCAGGCACAAACGGAATTGCGCCTTCATCTCTTCCGCCATCGCTGGTGTGCAGTCGGCGTTGCGCTCCATGCATCGATCAAGGATGGTTTTCATCGAACCTTGAATGTGTGAGTCGTTGTTTAGCGCGAAGAATCGGAGGACAAGTTGGCAGTCTCCCATGGTCTTGTAGAGCGTGTTTTTCTGACGTTCCGGCTCCTCGTAATATTCGCTTGGGTCAGAGCTCGTGTAAGGCGGGATGTCCCAGATGCGAGTGAAGATGGGATCGCGAGAAAGCTCGACGATAAGGGCGTTGAAGTGGCCGGCGTAGATCGCGTTTCGAATCTCTTGCGCGCTCAGGCGTTTGCCGCCGGTGTTGAGGCGTTCAAACACAAATCTCCGAAGCTCGTAGAACTTCGATGAGCCTAACTTCTTGATCTTGCTTTTGGATTCTTGCAGCAGCACGATGGCGGAAATCGAGGCTCGATCGAGGCTCCGCTTTACCTTCGGAGGGAGTTGAGCATATGTGCGTCCGTTCAAAGTCGGAATGATCTGCAAGCCGCGCAAAGTGAATCCGTTGCTCAGAAACTCTTTGATCGCGTTGAGTCGTTGCTGGCCATCCATGACCTCGTATCGGGCCAGGTCGTTCTCGTAAAAGAAAACCGGCGGCACGGGCACGTTGAGCAGCAGCGATTCGATCAGGAGAGACTTCTGCGTGGCGGTCCATCGCAACCGCCTCTGATACTCCGGGCGGAGGTTGACGTCGTCGCCGTCGACGATCAGATCGCGGATCTGCGGCAGTAGGAAGTTGTTGGTCTGGTAGACGACCCGGAAGGGCTGGCTGCCGAGTTGGTTGTTGACGTCTTCGTCGCTCGAGACAGGGGTGTCAGCGGCTTGCGGCTCAGGCGACCCTTCCGATTCTTCAATATCTTCCGCTACATCGTGAGGATAATCGTTCATTGTCGGGTCCGCATTTACGTTTAGGTTGTAATGACAGTATGGTCGGCTGCCGTGACGTCACGTCGGCGATTTTAGTGGTCAACAGCGAGCATGATGCGCACGCCTACTTGGGCTAGAGTGGAGAGAAGGAGTATGCATTCAGCTAACCGAAAAAAGCTGCCGCTCGTCGCAGTCTGCCTGTGAGTGCCCCTTCAGCCGATGAGCGGTCTGTTCGAAAGAGCTAGATGTAACTGGACTGCTCCCTACCCACCTCCGACCAGATATCGACCAGACAGAAAAAAGGCCAACCCCGTGAGGTTGGCCTTTTTGCTTGCAGATCAACGACCTGCCGGAATCCGATGTGGAGCGGGCGATGGGAATCGAACCCACGGCTCTAGCTTGGGAAGCTAGGGTATTACCATTATACGACGCCCGCTCGAAGGACCGTGATTGTACTTATGCTGAGGGCGGAGGGCAACCGGCGAGGCGTGGTAAACTGCGCTCATGTCTTCCCAAGCCTCTTCCACCCCCCTGGTTCTGACCGTAAACGGCGAAACGCGCAGCTTTGCTGCACCCCTCAGTGTGGCGGCCCTGCTGGACGGCATGGGCCTGACAGGCAAGCGCCTGGCGGTGGAGCGCAACGGCGAGATCGTGCCAAAGGGCTTGCATGCCGCGGCCGAGCTGGCCGATGGTGACTGCCTCGAGATCGTCGTCGCCGTCGGCGGCGGCTGAGAGCCCACGCGCCTTATTACCAGACCCGCGTAATTTCTCAGCTTCCTACGTTCAATTCATTTTTCAGGTTGGCTTTCCCCATGGATGATTTGCTGACGATTGCTGGCAAGAGCTATTCCTCCCGGCTGCTGGTGGGAACCGGCAAGTACAAGGATTTCACCGAGACCCGCGAGGCCATCGTGGCCAGTGGCGCACAGATCGTCACAGTGGCGATCCGCCGTACGAATATCGGGCAGGACCCGAAGGCGCCGAGCCTGCTGGATGCGCTGCCGCCGTCCGAATTCACCTACCTGCCCAACACCGCCGGTTGCTACACCGCCGACGATGCGGTGCGCACGCTGCGCCTGGCGCGCGAGCTGCTGGACGACTACAAGCTGGTCAAGCTGGAAGTGCTTGGCGATCCGCACACGCTGTTCCCCAATATGCCCGAAACTCTGAAGGCCGCCGAGGTGTTGGTGAAGGAGGGTTTCGAGGTGATGGTCTACTGCGCCGACGACCCGATCCAGGCCAAGATGCTCGAAGACATCGGCTGCGTGGCGGTGATGCCGCTGGCTTCGCTGATCGGCTCCGGCATGGGCATCCTCAACCCGTGGAACGTGCAACTGGTGCGTGATGCGGTGAAGGTACCGGTGCTGGTGGATGCCGGCGTGGGGACCGCGTCCGACGCTGCCATCGCGATGGAGCTGGGCTGCGACGGGGTGCTGATGAACACCGCGATCGCGCTGGCCAAGGACCCGGTGAAGATGGCCGGTGCCATGAGGAAGGGCGTCGAGGCCGGCCGCGAGGCCTTCCTGGCCGGTCGCATGCCCAAGAAGTACTACACCGCCAGCCCGAGCTCGCCGACCAGCGGCCTGATCGGCAGCTGAGCCGCTTTTCGATCGACCTGCGGCGCGCTGAGGCGCGCCGTTTTGCATTCCGGAATCCGCCATGAGCGAAGAACAGCAAACGCCCCAGTCCGACGCACCCGCCGACCAGCCGTCCACGCCGGGCGGCCGTCTCACGTCCCAGTCCATCCGTAGTTTCGTCCTCCGCCAGGGGCGCATGTCGGAGGCCCAGCACCGTTTCCTCGACGAGATGATGCCGAAGGTCGGTCTGCCGTACCGCCCCGAGCCGGTGGATCTCGACGCAGTCTTCGGGCGCAAGGCGCCGCACATCGTCGAGATCGGCTTCGGCATGGGCCAGGCCACCGCGCAGATCGCGCAGGTGCGCCCAGGCGACGACTTCGTCGGCATCGAGGTGCATGCGCCGGGCGTTGGTGGGTTGTGCAAGCTGATCGATGAGGGCGGTCTCACCAACCTGCGCATCGTCCAGCACGATGCGGTGGAAGTGTTGCGCGACATGATTCCCGAAGGTTCGCTGGCCGGCGTGCATATCTACTTCCCCGATCCGTGGCCGAAAAAGCGCCACCACAAGCGGCGCCTGGTGCAGGGGCCTTTCGTCAAGCTGATCGCCTCGCGGCTAGCGCCTGGCGGCTACCTGCACTGCGCCACCGACTGGGAGGAATACGCCCACCAGATGCTGGAGGTGCTGTCCGCCGAGCCGCTGCTCGCCAACACCGCCGATGGTTTCGCTCCGAAGCCGGACTACCGGCCGCTGACCAAGTTCGAGAACCGTGGCCTCAAGCTCGGCCATGGCGTCTGGGACGTGGTCTTCAAGCGGGTCTGACGATGGCTCTCAAGCGACTGCCGGCCGGCGCCTGGCTGATGGGGATTCCCGGCCTGCTGTGCCTGCTTGCCGGCGGCCTGCTGCTGGCCGGCTTCGGCACTGATCTGCATCCGCTGCTGCAGGAGTCCGGCGCCGGGCTGGTGCTGGTCGTGTCTGGCGTGGCGCTGGTCGGCAGCGCCGCCTTTCCGCTGGTGTTGGCGGAACTGGCGGCGAAGGATGAAGCTCAGTAGATCTTCGGCTCGCCGGGCGGGCGGGTCTTGAAGCGGCGGTGCACCCAGTAGTACTGGGCGGGCATTGTGCGCACCAGATCTTCGATGCAGGCGTTCATGCGGCGGGTGTCGGCCTCCACGTCGCTGCTGGGGAAGTTCGTCCACGGTTCGCCAAACTCCACCACATAACCTTCGCCGCCGGGCAGCATGCGCGTTACGCAGGGAACGACCACCGCGCCACCGAGCTTGGCCAGGCGCGGTAGCGCCGACAAGGTTGCTGCCTTCACGCCGAAGAAGGGCACGAAGACCGAGTCCTCGGGGCCGTTATCCATGTCCGGCAGGTAGTAGAAGGGTCGGATCTCCTTCATTGCCTTGATCGATGCACGCACGCTCTCGTCGCGGCGCAGCAGCACCTGGCTACCGAAGCGGCTACGGCCGTGGTAGAGCCAGCGGTCGATGACCGGGTCCTTCTGGCGGGCGTAGATGCTGACGCTGTCGAAGGATGCTGCGATGCGCGTCCCGCCCAGGTCGAGGCCGAGGAAGTGCGGTGTCAGCAAGATCACCGGCTGGCGGGCCTCGATGAGCTTGGCGAGCTTCTCTTCACCTTGGATGCGGACGATGCGGCGGACCCGCTCTTCGGATGCGAACCATGCGATGCCCCGCTCGATCAGGCTGCGTCCGGCCAGTGCGAAGTGCTCCCTGGCCAGCGCGCGGCGCGCGGCTTCGGATTGTTCGGGAAAGCACAGACGCAGGTTGGTCAGTACCACCTTGCGGCGTGGCGCGATGATCCAGTACAGCAGCAGGCCGAGGCCGCGGCCGATGGGGGCCTGCATGGACAGGGGCAGCCAGTGGAGCAGCCACAGCAGGGCGACGACGATGCGACTCATTGTTGGTTTTCTCGGGAGGCGGGAGGTGTGAGAGATGAGGTGGGTGCGGCGCCACGGGGGCGTTTGTAGCGGTTGTAACCCCACAGGTACTGGGACGGGTTCTCGCGGATCAGGGCTTCCATCTCGCGGTTGATGGCGGCGGCGCGGGTTTCCGTGTCACCGGCAAGCGTTTCGAGGGCCGGTCGCAGGCGCAGGTGGAAGCCGCTGCCACCGGGCAGGCGTTCGGCCCACGCGAAGATCGTGCTGACGCCGGATACCTCGGACAGGCGGGCGGCCAGCGTCATCGTGTAGGCCGGGCGGCCGAAGAAGGGCAGCCAGGCGCCTTCACCGGCGCCGGGTACCTGGTCCGGCAGCATGCCGACCGCCTCGCCGGCACGCAGGGCCTTGATCAGGCGCCGCACGCCGCCTACGTCGGCGGGCGCCAGGCGCATGTTGCCGCGGCTGCGCCCGGCGTTGATGAGGGGCTGCAGTACCGTCTTGCGCGGCGCCCGGTACAGCACGGTGATCGGTTTGTGGGTGGAGAAATACTGGGCGGTGATCTCGAAGCAGCCCAGGTGCGGTGTAATGAACAGGATGCCGCCGCCGCTGGCCTCGGCGGCTTCTACGTGTTCCCAGCCGCTGACGCGGACGACCTTGGTGACGATCTCGGCTTGTGGGCGCAGCAGCAGCCATGGCAGTTCGAGCGCCTGCTTGCCGGTCTCGCCCACTGTTCGCCGCCAGGTCCGCGCCGCTTCATCCTGACCCAGGGCCCGGGCCAGATTGTCGCGCAGGCGCCGCCGGTAGGTGGGCGAGCCAGCGTAGGTCAGCCAGCCCGCGAAGCCGCCGAGACGTTGCAGGAGTCCGAGGGGAAGGCGGGCCAGAAGGGAAAAAATGAGTGACGCCATTGGGGGCTGTGTGGTGGCCGAATTGACGGGCCGGAAGGCAAAGCTATAATTGTGATTCCGCCGAGTTAATCCGACAACTTGCAGGGCGGTGGCGGTCCGTAGATCAGCTACGGATGTGCCGGCAAAAATACTGCTAAAGCGTCGCCGCTCCGAAAATCCCCCGAGACGGCAACGCCGTCAGTCAAGGGGATTTTTGTTTTTCAGGAGCGCCTCCATGGCCAGAGAATACCTTTTTACTTCGGAGTCCGTCTCCGAAGGCCATCCCGACAAGGTCGCCGACCAGATTTCTGATGCGGTGCTCGACGCGATCCTCGCGCAAGACCCGCATGGCCGTGTCGCCTGCGAAACCCTGGTGTCCACCGGTCTGGTGGTGATCTCCGGCGAGATCACGACGAATGCCGACATCAACTATATGGACATCGCGCGTAATACGGTCAAACGCATCGGTTACGACGACTCCGAGATCGGTTTCGACTACAAGAGCTGCGCAGTGCTCACCGCGATCAACCGCCAGTCCTCCGACATCGCTCAGGGCGTGAACGAAGGCGAAGGTCTCGATCTGGACCAGGGCGCCGGTGACCAGGGCCTGATGTTCGGTTATGCGACCAACGAGACGCCGAGCCTGATGCCCTTCCCGATCTACTATGCACACCGCATCATGCAGCGCCAGGCGGAAGTGCGTAAGGACGGCCGCCTGCCGTGGCTGCGCCCGGACGCCAAGAGCCAGCTGACCGTCAAGTACGTGGACGGCAAGCCGGTGGCGATCGACACCGTGGTGGTGTCCACCCAGCATCATCCGGACATCTCCCACGCCGATCTCACCGAGGCGGTCATCGAGGAAGTCATCAAGCCGGTGCTGCCGAAGGAACTGCTGAGCGGCAATACCCGCTACCTGATCAACCCCACCGGTCGTTTCGTCATCGGTGGTCCGAACGGCGACTGCGGCCTGACCGGCCGCAAGATCATCGTCGATACCTACGGTGGCGCGGCCCACCACGGTGGCGGTGCGTTTTCCGGCAAGGATCCGTCCAAGGTGGACCGTTCCGCCGCCTATGCAGGCCGTTACGTGGCCAAGAACGTGGTGGCGGCTGGCCTGGCCGACCGCTGCGAAGTGCAGGTCGCCTACGCGATCGGCGTCGCCAAGCCGGTGAGCCTGATGGTGGAAACCTTCGGTACCGGCAAGGTCGCCGACGAGAAGATCGTCGAGCTGATCCAGGCCCACTTCGACCTGCGTCCGAAGGGCATCATCGCCAGCCTCGACCTGCTGCGCCCGATCTACTCGCGTACAGCTGCCTACGGCCACTTCGGTCGCGATGAGGCCGAGTTCACGTGGGAGAACACCGACAAGGCCGCCGCGCTGCGCGCCGCTGCCGGCCTGTAATTCCTGATTGCTGGTCAGTAAAAATGGCGCTCCGCGGAGCGCCATTTTTGTTTGCTCAGCTGCGCATCACTTGTCGTTGCGCAGCGGGCTGTACTCCACGGGAACCCAGCCGAAGGCCTTGCCGTCGGCGCGGATGTGGCCGAGGCCGGGGAAGGGCAGGTGCATGCCGGCAACGGTCATCTTTTCCTTCGCCGCCCAGGAGAACAGCTTCTTACGGGTCGCGACGGCTTGCTTCTTGTCGCTGTCGAACTCGATAGCGACGTCCGGGCGGGCGAACTGGACCGCATAGCTGTGCACCGAGTCGCCGAGGATCAGCAGGCGCTGGCCCTTGGATTCGACCAGGTAGGCGCTGTGGCCCGGCGTGTGGCCGACCGCCGCCACCGGCTTGATGCCCGGTGCCAGCTCGGCGTCGCCGCTGAACGGTTTCCACTTCCCGGCAGCCTGATAGGGCGCAGCGGCCTTGCGGGCAATCGCGAACATTCCCTGTCTGTCCTTCGGGGCCTTGGTGGCGTTGTCCTCGGACAGCCAGAAATCGCTTTCCGTCTGATTCACGCGGATTTCGGCGTTGGGGAAGAGGGGCTTGCCGTCGGCGTCCAGGAGGCCGGCGACGTGATCGGGGTGCAGATGGGTCAGCAGCACCAGATCCACCTGTTCCGGTTTGTAGCCAGCGGCGCGGATGTGCTCGGCGACGTAGCCGAGGGTCGGGCCGAAGACCTTGGCAGTGCCGGTATCGACGAGGATCAGCTTGCCGCCGGCATTGATCAGGTAGGTATTGACGGCGGTCTGCACCTTTTCGCCGGCAATGAACAGGCGCGCCAGCAGGCGCTGGATTTCGGCCTGGCTGGCGTCGGTCAGCAGCTTGGCGTCCAGGTCCACGTAGCCGTCGTAGAGGGCGGTGAGTTCATAGTCGCCGACGTTCAGGCGGTAGTAGCCGGGCACCTGGGTCTTCACGGCCGGTGCTTCGGCGAAGGTTGGCGCGACGGGAAGCAGGCTGGCACTGACGGCAAAGGCAAGGGCGCTGAGACTGCGGCGGATCATGGGGGCATCTCCGGAGGACTGAAAAGGACAGCAGGATAATCCGGATCACGTGTCTGTGGTATGGACAGCCAGCCACACGCTGTCCGGGCCGGTAGCGGCGACGCGGTGGCGGCAGCTGGCGGGGATCACCAGCCAGTCGCCTGCCGTGAGCGCCACGCGGCGGCCATCTTCGAATTCCAGTTCGGCGCTGCCCTGGACGAGCATCACCCATTCGTCGCCGGCCTGGTCGTACCAGAAGCCGGGTGGGCTGGCATGGCGGTGGGAAACGATGCGTTCGATGCGCGTGCCGCCGGCTTCGAAGAGGGTCTCGAAGGCTTCGTCGGGGCCGGGGACGGGGAGGTTCTTCAGCAGATTGTAGGGAGGCATACCGGCGAGTCCAGCTGGAGGATCGGCCAGTATGCCTCAGCGCCAGGGGCGGCTGCGCTGGCCATCGGTATGGCTGCAAGAAAGGGGCGACGCCGGGAAAATCTCTGTCAGGGTTTTTGGGGGTCTTGTGTGCCCCGGCGCGCCGTTTAAGTGATTGGATGTTCAGTTACCCGACCATCTTGAATGGTTTGCATGCTACGCCGCCCGCCACGATGCAGCCAATTGAATGTAGGCATGAATTGAATAGTGCTTGCCTATTGTTTCACACTGCTTTGCATTCGAATTGCTTGCGCGGACTAGGCGAGGGCGGGGTACGCGCTTAAGCTAGCACTGATATTAGAACAATCCAAAACAACGGCAGCAGCTTGCCGGATGAGTGCGGGAGGGCCGGCGCCATGGGCAGGCTGGGCCATTGGGGATCACCGCTTCGCTCCTTGCGGATACGCATTGCGGCAGGGGTTCTGCTGGGCTTGCTGCTGGCCCTGTGGGGCGCCACGCTGCTGGTGGGCTATGTGCTGCGCCAGGAAATGCAAGCCACGCTGGCCGCCCAGCAATTTTCGGTAGTGACGCTGCTGGCGGACGAGATCGACCGTTCGGTGTCGGAACGCATGCGGGCGCTGCAGGCTGTCGCAGACGACATCGATGCCGTGAAGCTGGCATCCCCGGCGGTGCTGGAGAAGGAGTTGCGCGACCAGCACGTGTTGCTGACCCTCTTCAACTGGGGCGTGCTGCTCACTGATCGTCAGGGCACCACGCTGGTCAGCCTGCCCGATGAACTCGGTCGCGGCGGCGTCAATTACATGGATGTGCCGGCGGTCCGCCAGACCCTGGAGAGCGGCGAGGCGCGGGTGGGGCCGGCACTGATCGGCAAGACGACCCACCAACCGGTGGTGCCGATGATCGTGCCGATCCGTGGTCCGGGCGGCGCGGTGCTGGGTTCGGTGATCGGCCTGATCAATCTGGCTAACGCCAACTTCCTCGATGAGATCGGCGCTAACCGTTTCGGCCGCCAGGGCGGCTACCTGATCACCGATCCGGTTCAGCGCCTGTTCATTGCCGCCACCGACAAGAGCCGGGTGATGACGCCGGGGCCACCGCCGGGCGTCAATCCGGTTTATGACCGCTACCTTGAGGGCCATGACGGCTCGGGCCTCGCGCGCAGTTCCCGCGGTGTGGTGGAGCTGTCATCGAGCCGCCGCGTGAAATCCACGGGCTGGTTGATGCAGTCGGTACTGCCGGTGGAAGAGGCTTTCGCGCCGCTGTATGCGATGCAGTGGCGCCTGCTGGGCTCCGCAGCTGTGCTCACGCTGTTGGCCAGCGTGCTTGTCTGGTGGTGGTTGCGCCGCCAGTTGCGGCCTCTTGGCGAAGCGGCTGAACAGCTCGGCCGCATGCGCGATGGCTTGATCTCCCGTCAGGCCCTGCCGGTACGGCGGGACGACGAGATCGGTGCCCTGACCGGGGCCTTCAATGGCTTGCTGACGACCATCATGGAGGGCGAGGCGCGCGCTGCCGAGCATGCGCTCAACCAGCGCTTGCGAGGTATCGTGTCGCAGATCCCCGGCCTGGTCTTCCAGTACCGGCTGGATGGCGACGGGCATCACAGCGTGCCGTTCGCCAGCGATGCGCTACGCGAGCTGTTCGGCCTTGAGCCGGACTGTCTGTTGGCGTCGGCCGAAGCCTTGCACGCACGGGTGCTGCCCGAGGACCTGCCGGCACTGCTCGCCGCGATCGGCGAATCAGCCCGCCAGTTTAGCCGCCTGCACCGGGAGTTCCGCATCGCCCATCCGGCACGCGGGGTGCGCTGGATGCGCTTCGATGCGCTGCCCGAGGCGGCGGACAGCGGTGGCGTGACTTGGCAGGGCTTTGCCACCGACATCACCGAGGCCAAGGAAACCGAACTCAAGCTGCGCATCGCGGCGGCGACCTTCGAAGGCCAGGAGGGGATCTTCATCACCGATGCGGAAGGCCGCATCGTGCAGGTTAATCAGGCGTTCACTGCGATGACCGGCTACTCGGCGCGGGAGGCGATCGGCCAGACGCCCGCCATGCTGCGCTCCGGTCGTCATGGGCAGGAGTTTTACCGGCGCCTCTATGCGGGGCTCGAGCGCGATGGCTTCTGGCAGGGCGAGATCTGGAACCGTCGCAAGAACGGCGAGGTGTTCGTCGAGTGGGTGACGATCTCTGCGGTGCGCGACGATGCGGGCCAGGTCACCCATTACGTGGCGGCGTTTTCCGACATCACCGAGCACAAGAAGGCTGAGGAGCAGGTCCATCAGCTGGCTTTCTACGATCCGCTGACCCAGTTGCCGAACCGCCGCCTGTTCCACGACAGGCTCGAACAGGCGCTGGTGGCCAGTGCCCGCAGCCGTCATGGCGGGGCATTGCTGTTCCTCGACCTGGATGGTTTCAAAGGCCTCAACGACACCCACGGCCATGTGATGGGTGACGCCTTGCTGGTGGAGGTGGCCCATCGCTTGGTGGTCAGCCTGCGTGAGTCGGACACCGTGGCCCGCCTGGGCGGCGACGAGTTCGTGGTGATCCTCGAGAACCTCGACGAGGAGGAACGCGATGCCGAGTCCCATGCCGGGCGGGTGGCCGAAAAACTGCGCGAGGAACTGGCCAGGCCCTACCACCTCAGCGTGCCGGGCGGTAGCGACAGTGTGATTCACCAATGCACCGCCAGTGTCGGCGTGTGCATGTTCCTCGGTCACGAGGAGAGTCGGGACGAGTTGATCAAGCGGGCCGATATTGCGATGTACCGGGCCAAGGCCGCCGGCCGCAATGCGGTGCGTTTCTTCGATCCGCGGCGACTGCCGGTGCCGGTGCCGCTGACGGTGGGGTGAGGGCGTCGAGCGGGGCCGGACGGACGTCCAGCCCCACGGGTGTTACGGTACGAGCTTGTCGATGACCAGCTTCAGTCCCTTGGCGCCGGGCTTGACCGGCGTGATCTCGCCGGCGAGGTCGCCAGACTTCGGGATCGCATCGCCGGACCTGGAGATGCGAGCCTCGATGCGCAGTTCGGCGGCGGACGACAGCTTCATTTCCGGGCTCATCGCCATGCTGTCGTCGAGGGTGAACTCCTTCGGCAGCTCGGCGGCCTTGAGGCGCAGCACGGCCAGGGGCATGCGCGGGCCGTTGGCGTGGCGGGCAAAGATGAACAGGGTGTCGTCCGGACCGGCCTTGTCCTTCAAGGCCGGCGCCAGGCTGACCCGGCCGCTGACCGAGGTGGCGCCGGCAGCGGCCTTCTGGGCGGTTTCCTGCGGCGCCGGTTTGGCGCCGGAGCTGTCACCCATCAGCTGGCGGACCTTTTCGATGCCGGCCGTCAGGTTGCGGGCGTCCTCGGAGTCCGGCGGTACCTGGGCCAGCACCTTTTCCCAGTAACGGGCCGCATCCGCGTAGTTCTTGCGGAAATAGGCGTCAGTGCCGGCCAGCACCAGGGCCTGTGGGTTGTCCGGCTGGTCGGCCAGCACGCGCTTGAGAAGTTCCAGGCCCTTGCCTTCCACCTTGCCTTCGTTCTGTGCGGCGGACAGTTCGGCCATTTCCAGCATCAGTTCCGGTTCGGTCTCCATCACCGGGCCGGCTTTCTCGAAGGCGTGGGCGGCTTCGTCGAGACGGCCCATGACCTTGTAGCTGCGGCCGAGCATCACCCAGCCCTTGGGATTGTCCGGTTCCTTCTCAAGCTTGGCGGCCAGGGAGGCGACCATCTTCTCGACTTCAGCCTGGGTCGGCGCGGCACCGTTGTCCGCCTGCAATGCGGCCGGGTTTAGGGCGGCCGGCGTGCCGAGTACCAGGTAGAGGAGGACGGCCGCGGCGGGCAGCGCCAGGCCGAGGGCGATAGCGGTGCGCGGCAGGCGGCGCTGCTCCGCGACGGCTTCGGCGTCGTCGTCGGCCAGGTCTTCGAGGATGCGCCGTTCCAGTTCGTCGCGGGCGGTGGCGTGGTCGGCGGCGGACAACGCGCCACTGGCCAGATCGCGTTCGAGTTCAGCCATCTGGTCGCGGTAGATTGCGGTGTTGAGGGCCTTGCGGGAGGCGTGGCTGACTTGGCGTTGGCGTAGCAGCGGACGGCTGATCAGGGCGAGGACGAGGGCGGTGAGCAGCCCGGCGGCAATCCAGAAGGCGGTCATGCCTGGTCTTTCGGTTGGGTGGGTTTCGGGTCGCCGGCGAGCAGGGCTTCGGCGGCGGCGCGGTCCGCGGCGGACAGCGTCGGCGGCGTGATCTGGCCGGCGCGGCGGCGCAGGTAGGCGATCAGGCCGATAATGGCGCCGGCGAGGATCACGAAGGGGCCGAACCACAGCAGCCAGGTGGTTGGCTTGACCGGCGGGCGGTAGAGCACGAAGTCGCCGTAGCGGCTGACGAGGTAGTCGCGGATCTCCGCGTCGCTCTTGCCTTCACGGATCAGGCTGCGTACTTCCCGGCGCAGATCCTCGGCCAGCTCTGCGTGGGAGGCGGCCAGGCTTTCGTTCTGGCACACCAGGCAGCGCAGTTCTTCGGAGATGCTGATCATGCGCGCCTCGACCGCCGGATCGGCGGCCAGCGGGGCGGCTTCGCCGGCATGGGCGACGGGAGCCAGGCCGAGCAGGGCGGCGGTGGCCAGGATGGCTAGACGCTGCTTCATGTCAGGACTCTCCGGCCAGTTGTTTGGCCAGCGGCAGGATCTTCTTCTCCAGCGCTTCGGGGGTAATCGGGCCGATCTGCTTGTAGCGGATGACGCCCTTCTTGTCGATCAGATAGGTCTCCGGCACGCCATACACGCCGTAGTCGATGCCGACCCGGCCGTCCATGTCGAGGGCCGACAGCACGTAGGGGTTGCCATGCTGTGACAGCCAGGCGGAGGCGCGCTGGCGGGTCAGCGTGCTTTCCTCGTCGGCGGCCAGTTTCTTCACGTCGGTCTCGCCGTCGCCACGCACTTCCTTGTAGTTCAGGCCGACGATGGGCAGGCCGCCGCCCTGGCGCGCGAAGGCCACCAGCAGTGGGTGCTCGGCGCGGCAGGACACGCACCAGGAGGCCCACACGTTGAGCAGCCAGACCTGGCCGCGCATGTCGGCCGGCGAGAAGGTCTTGCCCGGTTCGGCGAGTTGCGCCAGCTTGAAGTCGGGGGCCGGCTTGCCGACCAGCGGCGACGGGACTTCGTGTGGGTCCCGGTTGAGGCCGACGGCCAGGAAGACGACGAGGATCAGGAACAGCCCGAGGGGAATCAGGAAACGTTTCAAGATGCGGCTCCTTCGGCGGCCAGGCGCGCGGCCTTGGCTGCCTTGGACGTGATGCGATAACGACGGTCGCTGGCGGCGAGCAGGCCGCCGAGGGCCATGCACACGGCGCCGGCCCAGATCCAGTCGACGAAAGGCTTGTGATAGACGCGGACGCTCCAGGCGCCGTCGCCGCCCTCCAGCGGATCGCCGAGGGACACGTAGATGTCGCGGGTCAGGCCCGGGTCAATGAAGGCCTCGGTCATCGGCATCGCCGACGAGAGGTACTTGCGCTTCTCAGGGTGCAGCGGCATCACCACCTGGCCGTCCTTCAGCAGTTCCAGGTCGCCGCGGGCGGCCATGTAGTTGGGGCCGGGCACGTTGCTGACGCCCTGGAAGCGGATCTCGTAGCCGCCGATCTTCACCGTGTCGCCGGGGGCCATGCGCACGTCACGCTCGGTCTCGTAGTGCTTGACCATCACGATGCCGGTCAGCGTCACGGCGATGCCGACGTGGGCCAGGTGCATGCCCCAGAAGGCCCGCGGCGGGGCGCCGGTCTTGCGGCGGGCGAGGATCTGCACCACCGACGCGCCAACGATCCAGATCGCCAGGCCGATGCCCAGGGCCACGCCGGCCGACCAGGCGCCGGCCAGGAAGGGCACGCCGACGCCGCCCACCACCGCGACCGTGAAGGCCCAGCGCAGCGGCCGCGCGATGTCGGCCAGGCTGGCCTGTTTCCAGCGTGCCACCGGGCCGATGGCCATCAGGAACAGCACCGGCACCATCAGCGGCGCGAACACCGTGTTGAAGTACGGGGGGCCGACCGACAGCTTGCCCAGGTTGAGGGCATCGATCACCAGCGGGTAGAGGGTGCCGAGCAGCACCGCGCCGGCGGCGGACAGCAGCAGCACGTTGTTGACCAGCAGGAAGGTTTCCCGCGATACCAGCGCGAAGGCGCCGCCGAGGCTGACCTTCGGGGCGCGCCAGGCGAACAGGGTCAGCGACGAGCCGACCACGGTGGCCAGGAACAGCAGGATGAAGATGCCGCGCTTGGGATCGGACGCGAAGGCATGCACCGAGCTCAGCACGCCGGAGCGGACCAGGAAGGTGCCGAGCAGTGACAGGGAGAAGGCGCCGATGGCCAGCAGCACGGTCCAGTTCTTGAAGCTGCCGCGCTTCTCGGTGACCGCCAGCGAGTGGATCAGCGCGGTGCCGACCAGCCAGGGCATGAAAGAGGCGTTCTCGACCGGGTCCCAGAACCACCAGCCGCCCCAGCCCAGCTCGTAGTAGGCCCAGATCGAGCCGAGGCCGATGCCGAGGGTCAGAAAGATCCACGCGGCGGTGGTCCACGGCCGCGACCAGCGCGCCCAGGCGGCGTCGAGGCGACCCGACAGCAGTGCCGCGATGGCGAAGGCGAAGGCCACCGAGAAGCCGACGTAGCCCATGTAGAGCATCGGCGGGTGGAAGATCAGGCCCGGGTCCTGCAGCAGCGGGTTGAGGTCGCGCCCGTCGTCGGCGCCCGGCAGCAGGCGCTCGAAGGGGTTGGAGGTGCTCAGGATGAACAGGATGAAGCCGGCGGCGACGAGGCCGAGCACGCCCTGCACCCGCGCCACCATGTCGTCCGGCAGGCTGCGCGAGAAAGCCGCCACGGCCAGCGCCCACAGGGACAGCATCTGCACCCACAGCAGCAGGGAGCCCTCGTGGCCGCCCCACACGCCGGCGATCCGGTACTGCAGCGGCAGCTTGGAATTGGAGTGCTGGACGACGTAGAGCACCGAGAAGTCGTTGTTGATGAAGCTGGCGGTGAGGCAGCTGAAGGCCACAGCGATGAGCAGGAACAGCGTCGCCGATGCCGGCCGCGCCAGCCCGACCCAGGCCGGGATGCCGCGCTGGGCGCCGATCAGCGGCAGGCTGCCCTGCACCAGGGCGACCAGCAGGGCGAGGATGAGGGCGAAGGTACCGATTTCAGGGATCATGGCTGGGATGCCCGGTTGGAGGTGACAAGGAGACGTCGGATGGCGCGCAGTCTGTCCGCATCGCGAGGGGCGAAGCGGACTGCAGGAACGCTACAGGCTTTTCCTTGCATCACCGATTCACTGCTTGAGGGTCTTGGCGGCCTCGTGGGCCTGATCGACGGCATGCTTGGCTTCCGGCGGCATGTAGTTCTCGTCGTGCTTGGCGAGTACTTCGGTGGCGGTGAACTTGCCGTCTGCGCCTAGGGCACCCTGGGCGACGACGCCCTTGCCCTCGCTGAACAGGTCCGGAAGGATGCCGGTGTAGGCCACCGGGATCTCCTTGGCCGTGTCGGTGACGATGAAGCGGGCGGTGATGTCGGTGCGTTGCAGGCTGCCTTCCTTCACCAGACCGCCGATGCGGAAGGCCCGGTCCTTAGGTGCCTCGCCGTTGGCTACCTGGGTCGGCGTGAAGAAGAACACCAGGTTGCTCTGGAAGGCGTTGAGGATCAGCGTCGCGGCGATGCCGAGGGCGGCCAGGCCACCGAGGACGATGGCGAAACGTTTGTGTCGTGCTTTCATGGTTAGTCCTGACTCTCTCTGTCGGCCGCCAGTTCCCGGCGCAGCAGGCGGCGGGTGTCGCCGAAGCGCTTCCTGACCAGCAGGGTTTCGATCAGCAGGGCCGCGGCGGTGACGCCGAAACTGCCCCACACGTAGAAGCCGTAGCCTCCCATCGCGAAGAATTCGCTCGCGCTGCCCCAGTTCATCGTTGCATCTCCGGCAGTTCGGCCACCCAGGTGGCGTGGCGTTCCCGTTCGAGGATGATGGCGCGCACCCGGTACAGTGCTACGGCGATGCTGTACATCCAGAAGGCCAGGGCCATCAGCAGCATGCCCCACAGCATCGTGGCGGCCATCGTCGGCGCCTTGGTCATCGACACCGATGCGCCCTGGTGCAGGGTGTTCCACCACTTCACCGAAAAATAGATGATCGGCACGTTGATGACCCCCACCAGCGACACAATGGCGCCGGCCTTGTCGGCCCGGCGCGGATCGTCGATGGCGGCGGTGAGGGCGATGTAGCCGAGGTAGAGGAACAGCAGGATCAGCTCGGAGGTGAGGCGCGCGTCCCACACCCACCAGGCGCCCCACATGGGCTTGCCCCACAGGGCGCCGGTCCATAGGGACAGGAAGGCGAACAGCGCGCCGGTGGGGGCCAGCGCCGCACTCATCATGCCCGACAGGCGGGTGTTGAAGCCGATGCCGATGGCCGACCAGAAGGCCATCACGCAGTAGATGAACATGGACATCCACGAGGCAGGCACGTGGATGAAGATGATCCGGTAGCCCTCGCCCTGCTGGAAGTCGGTGGGCGCGACGAAGAAGCTGATCCACAGGCCGGCGGCGGCAAAAGCTGTAGCCAGTGCGGCGAACCATGGCCACAGCTTGCCGGCGAGGGGGTAGAAGCTGGCCGGCGAGGCGAACTTGAACCAGTTGATCAGGGGCTGACTCATGGGCGAATCCGGTTGGGGAAGGTTCGGGTGTTATTCGAGGGCGATGCGCAGCGCCGCGGTGGTCGCCCACGGTGCGAAGAACAGGCCGAGGGCGAGCAGCGCGCCGAGTAGGGACAGATGACCGCCGGCACCCAGGCCGGCCATGTCGGCCTCGACGGCGCCGGCACCGAAAATCAGCGCCGGAATATACAGGGGCAGCACCAGCAGCGACAGCAGTACGCCGCCGCCGCGCACGCCGAGGGTCAGTGCCGCACCGATCGCGCCGATCAGCGACAGCAGCGGGGTGCCGAGCAGCAGCGAGAGCATCAGGATACCCAGCGCCCGTGACGACAGATCGAACTGCAGGCCCAGCACCGGTGCCAGCAGCACCAGCGGCAGGCCAGCGGTCAGCCAGTGGGCCAGTACCTTGCCGCTGACCAGCAGGGCCAGCGGAGTGGGCGATAGGGCCATCTGTTCCAGCGTGCCGTCCTGGTGGTCGGCTGCGAACAGGCGGTTGAGGGACAGCATTGCGGCGAGCAGCGCTGCCACCCACAGCACGCCGGGAGCGATGCGCCTGAGCAGCGCGGTCTCCGGCCCGATGCCGAGGGGGAACAGGCTGACCACGATCATGAAGAAGAACAGCGCGGTGAGCATCTCGCTCTTGCGCCGCATGGCCAGCAGCAGGTCGCGGCGCAAGATGGCGACGAAGGCGTTCATTTGGTGAGTTCCAGGCGGGCGCCGTTGCCCTGCAGTTGCACGGCCTGGTGGCTGGTGAAGATCAGCATGCCGCCGCGGCCGATGTGTTCGTCGAGGATGCCACACAGCATGTCCACGGCACCCACGTCGAGGGCCACGAAGGGCTCGTCGAGGATCCACAGGCGGGCCTGGCCGCACAGCAGGCGGGCCAGTGCCACGCGGCGCTTCTGGCCCTGGGACAGCACGCGGCTGGGGAGATCCTCGCGGCCCTTCAGGCCGATGCGGCGCAGTGCGGGGAGAGCGGTAGCTTCATCGAGGGGGCGGCCGCTAACCGCGGCGCTGGTCTGCAGGTTTTCGAGGGCCGACAGGTCGTCCTTGATGGCTGGCGCATGGCCCAGGTAGAGCAGGCGGGCGTGGAAATCATCGCGCACGTCGGTGACGGGCTGGCCTTCCCATTCGATGCGCCC
The DNA here is from genome assembly GCF_056724025.1 of Zoogloea sp. JDB1. Classification (NCBI taxonomy): domain Bacteria; kingdom Pseudomonadati; phylum Pseudomonadota; class Betaproteobacteria; order Rhodocyclales; family Zoogloeaceae; genus Zoogloea; species Zoogloea sp. JDB1. The sequence goes on along the minus strand of NZ_CM161496.1, from coordinate 324,435 downwards.
TTCGGCGGCCGGCGACAGACCGGCCAGGATGCGTAGCAGGCTGGTCTTGCCGGCACCGTTGGCACCTTCGACCTGCAGCCATTGGCCCGGCGCAACGGCGAGATCCACACCGGAAAACAGGCGGCGGTCACCGCGGACACAGGCGAGGCCGTGGGCTTGAAGCATCGGAAGGGTGAAACCGGGAAATCGAGTCGGCGCATTCTGCCCGACCGCCCGGAGTGGGTAAACCGGTTACGTCGAGCAGAAGCGCCGATGCCGCAGCGGGTATGGCGGAAGGATCAGTGGCGGGCGGTGCTGGCGTAGTCGTCGGGGACCATGGTGGATGGCGTGGCGCCGGCTTCCTCGCTTGTTTCCGGCCCGGTGGACGGGGTGCTGTCGGCATCGCCGAGCTCGAGGACCTCGATCACCTGGCGGGCCAGCGCGCGGCAGGCGTTGCCCAGGTTGGTCGGCAGGCCGTCCGGGACGTTCTTCTGAAGCAGCAGCTTGGACGCCGACAGGCTGATGACCGGGTTGAGGATGCGGTGCTTGTGGGCGCCGAGGATCTGCGCCACGTTGCGGTCGGCGGCGTCGCGCTGCCAGGCGTTGGTCGGCCACTGGGACGGCAGCGCGTAGGCGCGCGGGAAGGTCTCCAGGTCGCGCAGCACGGTGCGCAGGTCTTCGTGGGAGTCACGGAAGGGCAGAAGCACGATGTCGGCCAGGCCATCAAGCATGCGGTCCACGTCGGCCCGGTTGCCGCCGCCGTCCACCACTCCGACCCAGTGCTCCATCGCCCGCAGCTTGCCGACGACCCGGTTGAGGGACTCGGGGGTGCGCGCATCGGCGATCGCATAGCGACGGCCTTCCGGTGCCAGCGGCTCGCGGGAGGTGTCGGTCAGCACGCAGGCCGAGCGCTGGCCGAGCAGGCCGAAGCCCTGGCACAGGAGATGGGACAGGGTGGTCTTGCCGGTACCGCCCTTGTTGCCGATGATGCAGATGATCGGGGACATGGTTGAAACCTCTCGCAATGAAGCCAGGCGCAATGGCGCCATTATTCGTGCATTAACGGGAAAGATGCGGCCGGAATTGAGGGTTCATCGGCCGGCATTTCGGAATTTTCCGCTCAGCCCGGGGCCGGCTGGCAGGTAGCAATACAGCTGTGTGCGCCGCCGGTCGTCCACCTCGACGACCGTTTCGGGCTCCACGCCAGGCACCGGGAAGCTGTTGCTGACCAGCAAGCTGCCGGGGCGCATTTCGGCGCTGGCTTTCTGCCAGACGGCGGCCATCGGCACCGGGGACAGGAAAGCGTACACCACATCGTAGTCCGCCCACGGGATTTTCCAGAAGTCGCCGCGGGCGAGGCTGACGTTGGGCTGGCGGCGCGACAGCAGGCGGGACAGTGCGTAGGGGGCGGGCGCAGATTCCAGCCCCTCGAAGCGGCAGTCGGGGCGCAGGCGGGCCAGCGGGCGCAGCAGCGCGCCGGTGCCGCTGCCCAGGTCGAGCAGCATCGCCGGGCGGCCGTGGGGCAGCAGCTCGGCCACGGCTGCGGCTGTGTGGCGGTTGGACAGGTACAGCGGCACCTGGGTGCGGAAGCTGCTCCAATAAACCAGCGCACAGAGCAGGAAGGCCGCCAGGTACCACGCCGGGGCGATGCCCAGGCTGAGGGCGCCGAACACCAGCGGTGCGAAGCCGAGATGGATCCACCGCCACCACGGCGCACTGCGCAAGAGGCTGGCAGTGCCGGCAGCGGCCACAGCCTGCACTGCCAGTACAGGTGTTATACCGGTTGGCAGCAGGCCGGCCTGGGCGCTGCCGTAGGCGATGGCAGTGCCGGCGAGTTGGGCGAGGAAGGCTTTCAGGAAGGGGGGCATGGCAGGCGCGGGGCGGCGACAGGCGCAACAGGCCGGAGTTTAGCCGAGCGCCGGGTTGACTGCCCGTGACGGGCGGCTCAACAGGCAGCGGGTTCCAGGCGGCGGGAGTCGGCCCCGTGCGCCGGTGTTCAGCGCCGGCGGCGCAGCACGAAGCCGTTGTCCAGCGCTTCGAAGCCGAGCTTCGGGTAGTAGTTCAGCGCGTCGGGAGCGGACAGCAGCACGATGGAGACCTCTTCGCCGACGGCGGCCTGCACGCGGGCGATCAGCTCGCGGCCGATGCCCTGATGCTGGAAGGCGCGGTCCACCGCCAAGTCGGACAGGTAGCAGCAGTAGCTGAAGTCGGTCAGTGCCCGGCACACGCCTACCAGTTGCTCGCCGGACCAAGCCGACACAACCAGGTTGGCATTGGCGAACATGCGGGCGATACGTGACAGGTCGCCGGTTGGCCGCTTGATGCCGGAGGCGTCGAAGAGGCGGGCGATGTCTGCCGCGGCGAGGGGGGTATGCAGGCGATAGTCGATCATCGGTTCACGGAATCAGCGAATAGACGGAGGCGGCCACCGGGCCGTAGGCCAGCTTCAGGCGATTGCGGGCCACACCCTCGAAATGGGCGCCGGCTTTGCGGGCGACCGCTTCGCTGCCGGTGTTGCCCTCGGCGATGACGATCTCGATGCGGCTGAGGCCGAGCTCGCGGAAGCCGAATTCGGTCAGGCGTCGCACGGTGGTGACCGCAATGCCCTGGCGCTGGCGGGATTCGCGCACCCAGTAGCCGAGGTTGCAGAAGTTGTGCAGGCGGTTGAACTGGTTGAGGCCGGCCAGCCCGAAGAGTTCGCGGCCGTCCGCACTGAAGATACCGAACTCGTAGGCGCTGTGCTCCCCACGCATCAGCGCGCAGTGCTCTATCCATTCCGCGGCCCGCTCCGGCGTGTAGTCCGGCGTGCACCAGGGCATCCAGCGCCCGACTGTGGCGATCGACTCCAGCGCGGCGGCCGACAGCGCCGCGGCATCGGTGGGCAGGAGGGGGCTCAGCGTCAGCATCGGAACGGTCCGCGGTAAGGGCACAAGCCGGCAGCATACCGCGCGGCGGCCCCTCCTGACCGCTGCCGTGCCTCGCTGGCGACTCTTCCGTGATGATTCACGCCGCCCGTGCGCCGCTGCCCGTCTTGCCGTCCCATTGGGCCCACAGTCCGTGGCGTTCCTTCTCCGCCCAGCCGATCGACGCGGTCTTGATGTGGCCGTAGCCGCGCACGTGATCGGGCCACGCGGCGATCTGCGTCGCCAGTGCCAGGCGTTCGGCGGAAAGACCGTCGAGCAGGCGCGCCACGTCTTGCTCGTATTCCACGATCAGCGCCCGCTCGGTCCTGCGGTCCGGGTGGTAGCCGAACACGTCGAATGGCGTGCCGCGCAGGCGGCGCAGCTTGGCCAACCACTTGAAGCCGGTGCGCATCCACGGTCCGAAGACCCGTTTGGCGATGCGGCCGGAGGCCGGGTCGGGATGGGCCAGGAAGGTCGGGGCGAGGTGGAAGCGCACCGCGTAGTCGCCGTCGAAGGCGGCACCGATGGCGTCCCAGAAGGTCGGGTCGCCGTACAAACGGGCCACTTCGTACTCGTCCTTGTAGGCCAGCAGCTTGAAGTAGTTGTCGGTGACCGCGCGGGCCAGCCGTTCGCCGCCCAGCGGGGCTTCGGCGGCGCGCACGCGGGCCAGCAGCCCGGTGTAGCGGCGCGCGTAGGCGGCGTCCTGGTAGTCGGTGAGGATCGCCGCCCGGCGGGCGATGCGTTCGTCCAGGGTTTCCGGGCGGATCGGGATGACTGGCGCCGGGACCGCCTCGCGCTGCACGGCGGTCAGGTCCACCGCGGCGCGGCGGCCCCACAGCAAGGCCCGGCGGTTCATCGCCACGGCGGCGCCGTTGAGCTCGATGGCCTTGTCGAGGCTGGCCTCGCTGACCGGCACCCAGCCCTTCTGCCAGGCGTAGCCGAGCAGGAACAAGTTGGTGGCGATGGAGTCGCCGAGCAGGCGGATGGCCAGCTGCTGGGCGTCGAGGAAGTCGCAGCCGTCCCGCCCGACGGCCTCGGCGATGGCGGCCTCCATCTTGTCGAGGGGGAACTGCCAGTCGGGGTTGCGGGTGAATTCGGATGTCGGCGTCTCGGTGCAGTTCACCACACCGCGGGTGCGTCCGACGGCCATCTTGGACAGCGCGTCCACGCTGGCGGTGACCACCAGATCGCCGCCGATCACCGCGTTGGCCTCGCCGGCGGCGATGCGCACCGCGTGCAGGTCGTCCGGCCGGTCGGCGATGCGTACGTGGCTGAACACCGAGCCGCCCTTCTGGGCCAGGCCGGTCATGTCGAGCACAGTGACGCCCTTGCCATCCAGGTGGGCGGCCATGCCGACCAGCGCGCCGATGGTAATGACGCCGGTACCGCCGACGCCGGTGACCAGGATGCTCCACGGCTCGCGGGTGGCCGGCAGCGTTGGGGCCGGTAGCGTGCCGAAGCGGCTGTCGTCGGTCTGCAGGGCCTTGCCCTTGCGCAGCTGCCCACCCTCGATGGTCACGAAGCTCGGGCAGAAGCCGTTCATGCACGAGTAGTCCTTGTTGCAGGCCGACTGGTCGATCTGGCGCTTGCGGCCGAAGTCTGTCTCCACCGGCAGGATCGCCATGCAGTTGGATTCACGCCCGCAGTCGCCGCAACCCTCGCACACTGCTTCGTTGATGAAGACGCGGGTCTGCGGGTCGGGGTAGCGGCCGCGCTTCCTGCGCCGGCGCTTCTCGGCGGCACAGGTCTGGTCGAAGACCAGCGCCGACACGCCGGCCACGGTGCGCAGTTCGCGCTGGATCACGTCCAGCTCGTCCCGGTCGCGGATCGGCACGCCGTGGGGGATATCCGCCACGTGCCAGGGCCGGTCGGTGCCGTCGGTGACGAGAACGATATTGCTCACCCCTTCGGCCTGCAGCTGGCGCAGCAGCTTGGGTACCGTCAGATCGCCGTCCACCGGCTGGCCGCCGGTCATCGCCACCGCGTCGTTGAAGAGGATCTTGTAGGTGATGCCGCTCGTCACGCCGGGCCGGTTGAAGGCCGCCACCGACTGGCGGATCGCCAGCAGGCCGGAGTGGAAATAGGTACCGTCGCCGAGGTTGGCGAAGATATGCGGTTCGTCGGTGAAGGGCGCCTGGCCGACCCACGGCACGCCCTCTCCACCCATATGCGTGAAGGCGCCGGTCTTGCGGTCCGGCATGAAGGTGGCCATGTAGTGGCAGCCGATGCCGGCCATCGCGCGGCTGCCCTCCGGTACCACGGTAGAGGTGTTGTGCGGGCAGCCGGGGCAGAAGGTTGGTACTCGGTCGATGGCGAAGACCCGCTGGGACAGTGTTGTTTCCTTGCCCTGAAGGAAAGCCAGGCGGGCGCGGATGCGCTCCGACGTGAAGAAGCGTTCAATGCGGCCGGCGATCACCTGGGCGATCATCGCCGGCGTCAGTTCGCCAGCCGCCGGCAGCAGCCATTCGCCGTGGTCCACGGTGGCGCGGCCGTCAGGGCCGAGGGTGGTGAGGATCGCCCATTCGCCCTTCTCATCGAATTTGCCGATCACCCGCGGGCGCACGTCCTCGCGCCAGTTGTAGAGCTCTTCCTTGAGCTGGTATTCGATCAGCTGACGCTTCTCCTCGACGACCAGGATCTCTTCCAGACCTTCGGCGAAATGGCGCACGCCCTCTGCTTCCAGTGGCCACACCATGCCGACCTTGTAGAGGCGGATGCCGATCTCGGCGGCGAGGGCCTCGTCGATGCCCAGGTCGTCGAAGGCCTGGCGTACGTCCAGGTAGCTCTTACCGGAAGTGATGATGCCCAGCCGCGGTTGCGGCGAGTCGATGACCACCCGGTTGAGCCCGTTGGCGCGGCAGTAGGCCAGCGCGGCATACAGCTTGGCGTGGAGCAGGCGTTTTTCCTGTACCAGCGGCGGGTCCGGCCAGCGGATGTTGAGGCCGTCCGGTGGCAGCGCGAAGTCGGACGGCTCCCGCGTGACGACGCGCAGCGGGTCCACGTCCACCGATGCGGAGGTCTCCACCGTGTCGGCCAGCGCCTTGAAGGCCACCCAGCAGCCCGAGTAACGCGACATGGCCCAGCCATGCACGCCAAAGTCGAGATATTCCTGTACGCCGGCCGGAGCCAGCACCGGCATCATCATCGACTTGAAGAAGTGGTCGGTCTGGTGCGGCAGCGTGGACGACTTGGCAGCGTGGTCGTCGCCGGCGATCACCAGCACGCCACCGTATTTGGAGCTGCCGGCTGCGTTGGCGTGGCGGAACACATCGCCGCAGCGGTCCACCCCGGGGCCCTTGCCGTACCACATGCCAAACACGCCCTGCACGCGGGCCTTGGGCGACAGGGCCACCTGCTGGCTGCCCCACAGCGCGGTGGCGGCCAAGTCTTCGTTGATCCCGGGCTGGAATACGATGTCATGGTCGGCGAGGTGGTCTTTGGCCTTCCACAGGGTCAGGTCGAGCCCGCCCAGCGGTGATCCCCGGTAGCCGGACACGAAGCCGGCGGTGTTGAGGCCACCGGCCCGGTCCCGGTCGCGCTGGATCATCAGCAGGCGCACCAGCGCCTGGTAGCCACTGAGATAAACCCGCCCGGAGGCTGCGGTGTATTTGTCGTCCAGCTGCGCCGTGGGGGCGCCGGAAATGGATAGCTCGCGGACGGGATCTTGCTCGGCCATGGTGGTTTCCTCGCAAAAATCGTGTTCTTGATCCGCTCGCGGCAGGGGCCTTGTGGGCCGTGCCGCCGAGATGCTGCAGGGCAAGCCTGGATGCGCCAGAATGTTGCGCAACTCGATCGTTGGATTGTTGGCGCCGGCTGGGGTTCCGGCCGGCAGGATTCAGAACTTCTCCAGCCACGGGCGCAGATCCAGTTCCTGCGTCCAGGTGCTCGGGTGCTGGCGATGCAGGGCCAGGTAGTTCTCGGCGATCTGGTCAGGGAACAGGCCGAGCATGCGCTCCTGCATGAAGGTTGGGGCGGTGTCCTTCAGGATGCCACCGTCGAGGATCACATGGGCGACGTGAATGCCTTTGGGCCCGAGCTCCCGCGCCATGCATTGGGCCAGGGCTCGCTGCCCCCACTTGCCGACGGCCATGTTGGCATAGCCATCGCGGCCGCGGGTGGCGGCGGTGGCGCCCGTGAAAATCAGGGTGCCGCAGCCGCGTGTCAGCATGGCTCTGGCCACTTCGCGGCCGACCAGGAAGGCACCCAGACAGTTCACCCGCCAGCATTCCAGAAAGGCGGCGGTTTCGATGTCAACTACATGGCCTGGGCCGAAGTGCTCGACGTTGTATACCGCCAGCTGCGGTACGCCCAGCTCACCGCAGACCGTGCGGACCATGTGGCTCACCGCGCCGTCGTCCGTGATGTCGCACGCGTAGGCGCGGGCGGCAACCCCGAGGGCATCGAGTTCGGCGACCAGAGAGTCGAGCCGCCGGCCGTTACGTGCGATGACGGCCACGTCCATGCCGGCCTGTGCGAAACGGCGAGCAAGGGCGCTGCCGAGGCCGGGGCCGGCACCGACGACAAGGGCGACGCCATTCTGGCGATCGGCTTCCTTTCCGGATGGACTCACGGTTGTGGCCTCCTGCTTGGAATCCCGGCGCGTCAGCTGTCGCGGGGGATGTACCGGATGGGTGCGTTCCAGGTGCCAGCGCACTGCCAGCCCGCCGATTTGCCAGACATGTCCGGCCTTGCCCTTTCGCCACAGGTGGCGCGCCAGGATACGCGGCGCCTCCAGCACGGCCCGCAAGCCGCGGGGGCGTAGCTGGATCGCCTTCTCATGGCAGGCGTCGGCGCACACCATGCAGTCGGCGCAGGTCCGGTAGTCGATCCGCAGCCGGCCGGCAGTGTCGCGGCCGATGGCGTGGAGCGGGCAGACCTGCAGGCAGGTGCTGCAATCGCTGCAGCGCGCCCTGTCGATGTGTGGGCGTGGTCGAAGGTGGGTCTTGTTGAGAATTCGCATGGCCCTCGCCAAGCGGGGCTCCGGTGGTTCGGGCGATGGCGCGGGGCATGTCGGGGTGATGACCGGCAGGTCCTTCCAATCCAGTCCGCGCAGTACGATGCTCTCCCGCTGCCATTCGCCGATACCCAGGCGGGCGCCCCAGGTCAGGCTTGGTATCGTCGCGGGCTCCCAGCCCAGTGCTTGCAGGCAGGCACTGTCGAGGGCGACCGGGTCGGTGGATGCGCCAATCAGGCCGACCCGCCACAGCGCCTGCTTGAAGCCCGGACAGACGGTGGTCATGTCTGCGACCGAGATCGTGGGCCGGGCCAGACGGCAGACGTCGGCGACGGCGCCGGCCAACTCGGCGGCGCTGGGCAGCAGGGAGGAGAGTTGTGTGTTGCCGGCACCGATGATCGCGTTGAACATGTTCTTCAGCGCGCCGCTCCAGACCAGGGACGGATGCGGCTGGGCATTGACGAGGCTGATCACGACGTCGGTGTCCAGAACCGCGGTGCTGAGCAGATAGCTTGCAGGGCGAGGGATCCCGCTCTGCAGAACCCTTCCGCCGGAGGTGGCGAAGCTCACCAGTTCGGTGTCGAAACGTTCGGCGAGCTCATGCAGCCACAGGGCCTCGTGGTGTAACTGTGGTTTGCCGGGGCAGCGGGAGCCTTCGTCACCGAGCAGCGGCCGTCCGCCGCTATCACGAACCAGCCCCAGCATGGCCTCGACGAAGGCCGGGTGGGAGACCATCCGGGTCTCGGGAAGCCGTACGCTGCCATGGCGCAGGTAGGGTTTGACGAGGACCTTGTCACCAGGCCGGATCAGTGCTGTCAGCGGTTGCCCGATCAACTCCAGGGCATGCTCGATGACAGCGCGCAACCTGTCCGGCGCATAGCTGTCGTTTCGGACTAGAGAAACCAGAGATGCCATGACGCCCTCCCCCAGGGTGATATGGACTTGGTTCCGGAGGTCCGCGTTCTGTTGTGTCGTGTGCCGCGGACTCTCGCCGGTCGTTCAGAGCGTACGCCTTACCGCATTGCCTGGTGAATCGAAAGGGTGAAAGTTTGTCTCCTGCTCCGCGGGCGGGGCCTCGTCAGAACAGATCCACGTCGCCGGCGCTGACGGCGGTCTGGCGGAGCGCGTCGAAGCGGATCTCCTGCTCCGAACGGGTCGAGTCTTCGAGCAGCAGATTGAGGGTGGTGTTGCGGCGCTGGATGCGTGCCACGCCGTTCCGTTCCTCCACGTCCCGATGAGCGTCGAAGAAGCCGTGGGCGTAGCGGCTCATGAAGTCGGTGTGCTGGCGCAGCTTGTCGAGCACCTGGCTGACGATGTCCTCGAACTGCATTGACAGCACGCCCTGCATGACCAGCCGGTGGATCGCCTCGGACACCTCGTTGATGCGGCGCGACTGCTCGGCGGCGCGGGCGGTGAGTTCGCGCATCTCGGCGCCCAGCGCGGCCACGTTGGCCTGGGAGCTTTCCGCATGGCTGATGTCGGTGGAGGCAGTGACATCCACCGCGGCTCCTACATCGTTGATCGCGGTGTGGATTTCCCGCAGCAAGCCGTCGATCTGGTCGCTGAAGTTCTCGGTGCGTTGGGCCAGCTTGCGCACTTCGTCGGCGACCACCGCGAAGCCGCGTCCGGCTTCCCCGGCGCGGGCGGCCTCGATAGCCGCATTGAGGGCCAGCAGCTCGGTCTGGCTGTTGATCTGGTTGACCTCGGTCATCAGACGGGTGACCGCATCCACTTTGGCGCGCATGTCGGCAAAGCGGCGGGCGATGTCGGCGCCGCTGGCCTGCAACTGCTGGACCGTGGCGACGAAGCCGCCGATGGCGGCCTGCGTTTCGGTGCTGAAGCGTTCGATGCCGCCGTCGCGGGTGGCTTCGTCCTGGGTGGCGGCGAGGGCGACCAGCTCATCGGCCAGGTTGCGCAGGGAGTCCTGCTGGTTCTTGCCGTCACCGGTCAGGCTGCGGTGCAGGTCGCCGACCGCGCTGCCGAACACGTCCTGCATCTGTTCGAGGGATTCCCGCAGGCGCAGGTACTGGGTTTCGCTGTTGCCGGCAATGCGGGCACATAGCGCATCGTATTCGCGCACGCTGTCGTCGATCAGTTTGTTCTGCGCGAGTTTGCCGGCGCGGGCACGGGCGCGGGCGCCGTGGCTGATCATGGCGGCCGCGATCAGCGCGACGATGGTGCCGCAACCCAGCGCATAGTTGAGCTCCGATGGGCCGCCCAGTGCGACCGAGGCCATGCTGGCGACGGACAGGGCGATACCCGAGAAGGTGGCGATATCGTCGGCGCGGAGAGCGGATGCGTGCATGGGATCAGCCGGCGTGGCATGCGGACAGTGTGCGTGGGATGGCGACTTTAAAGCTGACTATGACGTAAGGCATAGATCTGGCTCAAATTTTTACCTTTTGCCGGATCTCTGTCTGTTATAGCTCGCGTCGGAATGTTTGGGTGTCCCTCATTGCCTGGAGACATGTGTGGCGCTTCGGCAGGGTAAACTCCGCTCCGTGTGACTTTTCGCCGGCTTGCCGGCACTTTTTCGGAGCGCCCCCATGTCCAAGCAGATCATCGCCACCCCCAACGCCCCCGCAGCCATCGGCACCTATTCCCAGGCCGTGAAGGCCGGCAATACCGTCTATATGTCCGGCCAGATCGGCCTCGACCCGGTTTCCATGCAGCTGGTGGAAGGCTTCGAAGCCCAGACCGTGCGCGTCTTCGAGAACCTCAAGGCAGTGGCCGAGGCAGCCGGCGGCTCCCTGGCCGACGCCGTCAAACTGAACATCTACCTGACCGACCTGGCCAACTTCGCCAAGGTGAATGAGGTCATGGCCCGCTACTTCAGCGAGCCCTATCCGGCCCGTGCCGCCGTCGGCGTGAAGGAACTGCCCCGCGGCGCGGTCGTCGAGGCCGACGCGGTGCTGGTGCTCGGCTGAGTCCCCGCGTGCCCGTGGAGTCCGCCGCCGCTGCGCCACCGTCTTCTGCCGCTCCGGCGAAGAAGCCGGCTGCCCGCGGCTGGCCGGGCGTCGGGCCGCAACTGGCCGAACGGCTGGCGAAGATCGACATCTTTTCGCCGGCCGACCTGATCTTCCACCTGCCGCTGCGCTACGAGGACGAAACCCGCCTGACCATGCTGGCCGATGCGCGCCCCGGCGTGCCGGTGCAGTGCGAGGTGGAGGTGCGCTCCTGCGAGGTCACGCCGCCGCCGCGCCGCCAGCTGGTGGCGCACGCGACCGATGCCAGCGGCGAGGTGATGCTGCGCTTCGTGCATTTCTACCCGAGCCAGCAGAAGCAGCTGGCAGTCGGCGCCCGCCTGCGCATCTTCGGCGAGCTGCGCGACGGCTTCTTCGGCGCCGAGATGATCCACCCGCGCATCAAACCGGTGGCCGCCGGCGAGCCACTGCCGGAGAGCCTCACGCCGGTCTATCCGACCACTGCCGGGCTGGCCCAGTCGGCGCTGCGCAAGCTGATCGGTGGGGCGCTGCGCCACAACGGCATCCGCGACGAGATGCCGGACGAACTGCGCCGCCGCCTTGATCTGCCGTCCCTGCCCGATGCGCTGCACCTGCTGCACGCGCCACCCCCATCGGTGTCCATCCTCGACATCGAGGACCGCGGCCACCCGGCCTGGCAGCGCATCAAGCTGGACGAGCTGCTGGCCCAGCAGATTTCCCTGCGCCGCGCCTACGCCGCCCGGCGCGCCAAGAATGCGCCGAGTCTGCCGCTGCTCGACACGCTGACCCGCGACCTGCTGGCGCAGCTGCCCTTCGCGCTGACCGGTGCCCAGGCCCGCGCCTTCGCCGAGATCGCCCGCGACTTGGCTTCCGACCACCCGATGCAGCGTTTGCTGCAGGGCGACGTGGGCTCCGGCAAGACCTGTGTCGCCGCGCTGGCCATGCTGCAGGCCGCCGAGAACGGCCGCCAGGCGGTGCTGATGGCGCCGACCGAGATTCTCGCCGAGCAACACTACCGCAAGCTCGCCGCCTGGCTGGCGCCGCTGGGCATCGCGGTGGCGTGGCTGTCCGGTAGCCGTAAGAAGAAGGAACGCGAGGCGACGATGGCCCGCCTGGCCAGCGGCGAGGTCCTGCTCGCCGTCGGCACCCACGCGCTGATCGAGGACCCCGTGGTCCTGCCGCTGCTGGCGCTGGCGGTGGTGGACGAGCAGCACCGCTTCGGCGTGCGCCAGCGCCTGGCCCTGCGCGAGAAGGGGCAGGCCGGCGAATCGCCGCACATGCTGATGATGTCGGCCACGCCGATCCCGCGCACGCTGGCGATGAGCTACTACGCCGACCTGGACGTGTCGGTGCTGGACGAACTGCCGCCCGGCCGCACGCCGATCATCACCAAGCTGATCAAGGACGAGCGCCGCGACGAGGTGATCGCGCGGGTCCGTCACGCCTGCGTGGCCGGCCGCCAGGCCTACTGGGTGTGCCCGCTGATCGAGGAGTCCGAGGCGTTGCAGCTGAAGACTGCCCAGGAAACCTACGAGATGCTGTCGGCGGCGCTGCCCGACCTGCCGGTGGGGCTGGTGCATGGACGGCTGAAGAACGACGAGAAGTCGGCGACGATGGCCGCCTTCGTGGCCGGCGACATCAAGGTGCTGGTGGCCACCACGGTCATCGAGGTCGGCGTCGATGTGCCCAACGCCAGCCTGATGGTCATCGAGCACGCTGAGCGCTTCGGCCTCGCCCAGTTGCACCAGTTGCGTGGGCGGGTCGGCCGCGGTGTGCATGAGTCGGTGTGCATCCTGATGTTCGCCCAGCCCCTGTCGCAGACCGGCCGCGAGCGCCTGAAGGCGATCTACGAGAACACCGACGGCTTCGTGATCGCCCGCGAGGACCTGCGCATCCGCGGTCCCGGCGAGTTCATCGGCGCCCGCCAGAGCGGCGTGCCGCTGCTGCGCTACGCCGACCTGGAAGAGGACGCGGTGCTGGTGGACATCGCCCGCGAACTGGCCGAGGAGATCCTGCGCGATGCTCCGCGTGTCGCCGATGCCGTCACCGCGCGCTGGTTTGGCGGCCGGGCGGCGCTGCTGAAGGCGTGAGGGCGCAGTCATCTGCCTGCGGACTTCGATCCAGGCAGCAGAAGGCGGATGACTTTCCCCACGTACAACCCAATGGCGTCAGCACGGCAGGTCCGCGGCATGGGGCGCATCGCGGGTCACGCCCTTGCGCGTCTGTCCGGTTGCCGGGGTTAATGGCAATAGCCCCCACGGGGATCGGCCACTACAATACGGCCGCTTTCCTTCGTATCCCTGCTTTCCGATGACCCTCGCCCATTTTCCGGGCCGTGACCCTTTTCGCATGGCTGCGTGGCGCGCGCCGCGCGGCATGCGCGGCTGGCTGACCGACGACAGCTCGCTGACAGCCCGCATCCGTGCCCGCTGCGGGCGCTTCTCCCTCCAGGTGGTGAGCCAGGGCAAGGGTGTCGTGCTGCCCGACGAGATGGCGGCGCTGGGCCTGCATCGCCACGGCGACCTGTGGCAACGAGAGGTCCTGTTGCTGGCCGATGGGGAGCCGGTGGTGTTTGCCCGCTCGCTGGTGGCCGGCACGGCGATTCCCGCCGCCTGGCATCTGCTGCGCCAGCTTGGCGGGAGGCCGCTGGCGGCGGTGCTGTTCGACGACCCTCGGGTACGCCGTTCGCCGCTGGAGGCGGCCCGCCTGGATGCCCGCGATCCGCGCTGGCACGATGCGCGGCAAGCCACCGGCCGGCCGGATCTGCCGCCGCTGTGGGCGCGCCGCTCGGCCTTTCAGCGCAGCGGCTCGCCGCTGTTGATCACCGAAGTTTTTCTGCCTGCAATCGGGAGCCTGGCGCCATGATGAGTCTGACCTTTTCCGAACGAGTCTCCGAGTACGGCAAGCTGATGCGCATCGACAAGCCGATCGGGACCTTGTTGCTGCTGTGGCCGACGCTTTGGGCCCTGTGGGTGGCAGGGGAGGGGCGGCCGTCGCTGCTCGTGGTGGCCATCTTCGTGATTGGCACCTTCCTGATGCGCTCGGCCGGCTGCGTAATCAACGACTACGCCGACAAGGACTTCGATGGTCATGTGGAGCGCACCCGCAATCGACCCCTCGCGGCGCGGCGGGTGACGCCGAAGGAGGCGCTGATGCTGGCTGCCGGCCTGTCGCTGGTGTCCTTGCTGCTGATCCTGCCGCTCAACGGGCTGACCATCGCCCTCAGCGTGCCGGCCCTGTTCCTGGCCGGCAGCTATCCTTATACCAAGCGTTTCCTGGCAATTCCGCAGGCCTATCTGGGCATCGCCTTCGGCTTTGGCATCCCGATGGGCTTTGCCGCGTTGCAGGGCGAGGTGCCGGTGGTGGCCTGGGTGATGCTGGTGGCCAACGTGTTCTGGGCGGTGGCCTACGACACCGAGTACGCAATGGTTGATCGTCCGGACGATCTCAAGATCGGCATCAAGACCTCGGCGATCACCTTCGGCCGTTACGACGTGGCCGCGGTGATGAGCTGTTACGCGGTGACGCTGGCGCTGATCGGCTGGTCCGGCCTGCACACTGGCCGCGGCGCGGTGTTCCTGGCCGGGCTGGCGGTGGCGGCCGGCATCATGGTCTATCACTACACGCTGATCCGCGAGCGCGACCGGCCCAAGTGCTTCAAGGCCTTCCTGCACAACAACTGGGTGGGCGGGGCGATCTTCGCCGGTTGGGCGCTGGACTACCTGTTGGTGTCCGCTCAGTAAGCCTCAGTGGCGTTGGCGTGCCTCGATGAGGGGCGCCAGTAGTTCCACCGTACGCGCAGTGGCGCCCCGGTGGGCGCGGGCAAAGGCGCGCCCGGCCTCGCCGATGGCCTGACGGCGCGGCGCGTCATCGAGGAGTTCGACAGCATCCCGTAGCCCGGCTTCGATGTCAGTTGCGCGCAGCGCGGCGCCGGCCTCGATGGCCTGCTCGCAGACCGCCGTGAAGTTGAAGGTGTGCGGGCCGACGATCACCGGGCAGCCGACCGCGCTGGCCTCGATGGGGTTCTGCCCGCCGAGCTTTTCCCACGAACCGCCGATCAGCGCCACGTCGGCGGCGGCGTAATACGCATACATCTCGCCCATCGAGTCACCGAGCCACACGCGGGTATCGGCGGCAAGCGGCGTGTCTTCCGAGCGGCGCTGCATCGTGAGGCCGCTGCGTTTGATCAGACGGGCCACCTCGTCGAAGCGCTGCGGATGGCGGGGCACGATCACCAGCAGCGCGTCCGGTGGCGCCAGCCGTGCGAAGGCTTCCAGCTGCGGGCCTTCCTCGCCGTCGCGCGTGCTGGCGGCGAGCAGCACGCGGCGCTGGCCGAAGCCGGCGCGGAAGCGCTGGCTCAGTTCCAGCAGGGCCGCCGGGGCCTCGATGTCGAACTTGATGTTGCCGGTGACCGCCGCGGTGGCGGCGCCGAGCTCGGCCAGCCGGCGGCGGTCGCCTTCGCTCTGGGCGCCCACCTTGGTGAGGTGGGCGAAGGCGTCGCTGGCCAGCCGGCCGATGCGTTGGTAGCCGCGGGCGGAGCGTTCCGACAGGCGCGCGTTGACCATCGCCAGTGGCGTGCCGCTGCGCCGGCAGGCTTCCACCAGGTTGGGCCACAGTTCGGTTTCCATCAGGATGCCGATGTCCGGGTGGTAGCGGCGCAGGAAGCGCCGCGCCGCCCAGGGGAAGTCATAGGGCAGGTAGACGCTTTGAACACGCGGCGCCAGTTCGCCGAACAGTTCGGCGGCGGTGGCGCGACCGGTGGGCGTCATGTGGGTCAGCAGCACGCCGTGTTCCGGGTAGGCGTCGAGCAGGGCGCGGAGCAAGGGCGCGCAGGCGCGGGTTTCGCCGACAGACACCGCGTGCAGCCAGATCAGAGGCCCGGCGGTGCGCGTGCGGTAGCTGCCGATGCGCTCACCCAGGTGACGCAGGTACTCGGGTTGGCGGCGTGCACGCCAGGCCAGGCGTAGCACGATCAGTGGTGCGGCCAGGTACCAGACGGCGGTGTACAGGAAGCGAGGGATCAAGGGGCGCAAGGGTTGTGCGGAGGAGGCAGTATAAAGTCGTCGCGGAAAGCACGGATAGGGCAGAGCGCCGATTTACCCTGTCATTAGGCCGTGCGAAAATGCCAGTCTCTTGGCCGGTTTATTCGCGCGTCGTTTTTTCTGCGCAGGCCGAACCCGCTTTCAACTACCCAGGCGTTTCCGCAACCATGAAAATCCTCGTAACCGGTGCCGCAGGTTTCATCGGCATGCATACCTCCCAGGTTCTGCTGGGCCGTGGCGATCAGGTCGTCGGCATCGACAACCTCAACGACTATTACGATGTCCAGCTCAAGCTCGACCGCCTGGCCCGCCTCACGCCCCACGAGAACTTCCGTTTCGTGAAGATGGACGTGGCCGACCGGGAAGGCATGGAGAAGCTGTTCGCCGAAGAGAAGTTCGACCGCGTCATCCACCTGGCGGCCCAGGCCGGCGTGCGCTACTCGCTGGTCAATCCCCACGCCTACGTGGAGAGCAACCTGGTTGGCTTCATGAATATCCTCGAAGGCTGTCGCCATAGCAAGGTGCAGCATCTGGTGTATGCCAGCAGTTCCAGCGTGTATGGCGGCAACACCAAGATGCCATTCTCCGAGCATGACAGCGTGGATCATCCGGTCAGCATTTACGCCGCCACCAAGAAGGCCAACGAACTGATGGCTCATACCTACAGCCATCTGTACGGCCTGCCCACCACCGGGCTGCGCTTCTTCACGGTGTATGGCCCGTGGGGCCGGCCCGACATGGCCCTGTTCCTGTTCACCAAGGCCATCCTCGAAGGGCGCGCCATCGACGTGTTCAACCACGGCAAGATGAAGCGCGACTTCACCTATATCGACGACATCGTGCAGGGCGTGATCAAGACCCTCGACCACACCGCTGCTGCCGACCCGGCCTATGACGCCGACCAGCCCGATCCGGGGCGCAGCAACGTGCCTTACCGAGTCTTTAATATTGGTAACAACGATCCGGTAGAACTGATGGCCTTTATCGAAGCGATCGAAGCTGCTGTCGGGGTGAAGGCTGAGAAGAACTTCCTGCCGTTGCAGGACGGCGACGTGCCCGCGACCTACGCCAATACGGACGAACTCAACGCCTGGACCGGTTTCGCGCCGGCAACGCCGGTGGTGCAGGGCGTCGGCCGCTTCGTGGAGTGGTATCGGTCTTATTTCGATCTTTAACTGTAAGCAGGCGTCGGCGCATATCGAGGCTTGAGTCGGAAGGGGGCGATTTGCCTCACGGCAATAGGATTCATACGCGCCAAATTGCGAAAAAGTGCAGTTTTATTCCCTGCCCCCTTGGGATATAAAAAAATGATGCGTCGTTTCCCCATGTTCTAGTTGTGTGTGATAATCACGAGGGATGTTGTGTTTGTGCAACACGTCGGCTTCCGTGTGTTTTGCTTCCTGGAGTAGCTTGACACACAGGTTGGGGCACGGATACCTTGCGTCCAACCCTGATACTGAAAGCGGTTGAGGGTTGTATCTTTGCAGCGGATTCACTAATTGAGGAGAATTTCATGGCTGTCGCTGATTACATCAGTACTGTTCAAAAGATTTATATTGCATTTTATCAGCGGCCCGCTGATCCTACAGGTCTGACCTACTGGGCGCAGCAATTGGATGCTGCACACGGGAACGTTGCTTCGATCATTAATAGCTTCGCAACGTCCGCTGAAACCACGGCTCTCTACGGGCCGATCAATAACACCACCATAGGCGGTGTCATTGACAGCATCTACATGGCGCTTTTTAATCGGGCTCCGGATGCTGCTGGCAAGCAGTTCTACGTGGATG
This sequence comes from Zoogloea sp. JDB1, assembly GCF_056724025.1. NCBI lineage: Bacteria > Pseudomonadati > Pseudomonadota > Betaproteobacteria > Rhodocyclales > Zoogloeaceae > Zoogloea > Zoogloea sp. JDB1. The sequence continues at coordinate 306,822 of NZ_CM161496.1, read as the reverse complement.
GCTTCGCGAAAGGTGACTTCACCGCTGGCTCGATCGCCCTTGCCGTTCTGAACGGCGCGCAGAACTCCGACCAGGCCGCTATCAACAACAAGGTGGCGGTTGCTCAGGCTTTTGCTGCAGCCCTCGATACTCCTGTTGAAGTTAATGCCTACGCTGGTGATGCCGCTGCTCAAACCGCCCGTGACCTGCTCGCGTCGGTGGTTTCGACCACGAATCCCGCGACCTTCTACGGTGTCGATAACGCCATTCAGCAAATCGTCAATGGCTCGGTCGAGCATGTCTTCACGCTGAAGAATGTTGACGTTGCATATGTTCCCCCGACCACGGCCATCTACTGGGGCTACAACCCCCACGACAACACCAGCGCCTCTGGTGCTCCGGCTGATGGCGGCATTCCGGTTGCCGATCTGCTCAAGTTCCTGACCAGCATCACCGGCCTGACCTTCGCCGAACTGGGTGTTATCGATCCGAATACCGGTAATCCGTTCCAGAACGTCACCAACCTGACGTTGAGCAACCCCCTGAGCTCCACCGGCGGTCAAAACGCCAATAACGGCGGCTCCAACCAGCTGACCATCACCTACGCCGATGGCACGACGCTGACCACCGAAGCCAAGCTCGGCACCGAGTACTTCGATTTCCTGAATGGCCTGCTGTTCGACAAGAACGGCAATACTCGTCTTTACGAGAAGGTCATTTCCTCGGGTTCCAGCGGCGAAACCGCTCCGGCGATCAAGCTGACCGGTTCCGTCAACAACGGCGGCACCGTGGAGCAAGGCTTCACCACCGCTGGCGATGACACCATCGTTGCGGGCCGTCTGGATCTGCTGCACGGCGCCTACATTGATGGCGGCGCTGGCTACAACACCCTTGAAGTCGATGCCAAGGGCCAGTACGCACAACCGCTGCAACTCCTGAACATCCAGGAAGTCCGCGTCAACGATCTGCCGAACTTCTACACCGACGCGAGCGGCAACGACCACTACCCGGATCTGACCAACCAGCTCGATCCGACCAACAACGACAGCTGGCTCGACCTGAGCCGTGCCACCGCGATCAAGAAACTGGTCGTGACGGATGAGAGCGCCAACAGCGGCAACCTGACCATCGTTGGTGTCCGCAATGCGGCGACCCTGCGCCTGGAAGGTGGTTTTGCTGGCGGTGACAACTCCCTGACCGTGCAATACGGCCAAGGCCAGACCGGCACGCTCAACCTCGAGCTGGCTGTCGGTACCGTTGATGGCACCATCAACCTGCTGCAAAACGCCTCGGTGTTGAACATCGACTCCCAAGGCGTCGAAAACCACCTGAACCACTTCTTCGCGGGTGGCAACATCAGCCGCATGATCGTGACCGGTACCGGCGTTTTCAGTGCTGATGGCAATATCGCCTCGAGCTTCAATGCTGGCCGCCCCGCCATCATCGATGCCAGCGCCAACACTGGCGGCCTGGACATCGAACTCGACGGCCACTACAACCTGAAGGTCACTGGTACCCAGGCTGATGACGAAATCATCGCCACTGGCAGCACCAAGGTTGTCATCGCCGCCGGCAATGGCGACAACACCATCAAGACCGACGGCAGCCAAACCGTCAGCATCACCGCGGGTACCGGTGCTGACACCATCTCCGCGAAGAACGGCGAGACCGTCGTGATCGATGCGCAGGGTGGCAACAACGTCATCGACGCAAGCCAGGACGTCAATAGCAGCCACTTCGGTGCCGGGAATGTCTCCATCACCACCGGCAGCGGCAATGACGTCATCACCGCGGTCCGTAACGATGTCGTGACCATCAACGCGGGTGACGGCGCCAACAAGATCGAAGCCAGCGCCAACACCATCAACATCACCACCGGTGCCGGCAACGACAAGCTCGTGCTCTCCGGCATGGATACCGTGTTCCCGCAAGGCGACAACGTTTCCGGCGACAACACCGATAACTACCCGGTGGTCATCAACGGTGTCGCCCAGCCGGGCGCGCTGCTGAACATCGATGTCGGTGGCGGCACCAACACCATCGTCCTTGGCCGCGATCCGTTCGGCGTTGATACCGGTACTCAATTCGGCATCACCGCGCTGGAAGGTTCCAGCATCACGGGTTCGAACATCTCCCTGTTCGTCGAGAACAACAGCAACCTGACTCAAGCGACGCTGACCGGCATCACCAACGTGACGCTGAAGCAAGAGCTGACCATCACGGCTGCTCAGTTCTCCAGCATCGGCGCTGCCGCGTTCAACGTGTACCACGCCGCCTTCGGTGCAACCGAAGAACTGCACATCGTTGTGAGCAGCGACACTACGCTGAGCAGCCTGGTTGACCTGACCAAGCTCAGCACCAACGTCCGTCTGAGCTTCGAACTGCACAACGGCGCCACGCTGACCCTGTCTGCCGAAGAGCTGTCCAAGTACGTGGCTGTCAACGGCATCCATGCTGACGACGGCCTGAATGGCAAGGTCGTGATCACCAGCGCGGGCGAGAATTTCGACCCGTTCAACAGCGGTGACAGCTACCAAGTGATTACCGGCGGCACGGTTGCGGGCGGTTCGCTCGACAACCTCGGCGTCAATGTCACGATCGTGCGTACTGCCAATGGTTACGAGCGTCCGGCTCCCGCTGCCTCGACCGACACCCTGACCATCGACTCCGACGGAACCCCGGTCGTCGGCTCCGCTGTCATCAGCGAAGCCCAGACCCTGAAGATCGTCGGTGGCCAGAACCTCACCTTCAACAAGGTTGTGGATCTGGGCGGCGAAGCCGCGCTCAAGGGTGCTGACAACGTCTTTGGTCAAACCATCAACGGTGTGACCCAAAGCACGCCGAACGGTACCTACATCGTTGCTACCGGTGACCTCAAGGCCGAAAGCGACGCTTTCACGGTCGATTTCTCCGCGCTGACCGGCACCCTGACCGGCCTGACCCTGGATCACTTCCAGGACGTCAAGCAGATCATCGGTAACAACACCGGCACCCGCATCGATGTCAAGCTCAATGCCGACGTCGGCGCTCCGGGCGTTGGCAAGGGTCTGAACACCAGCGGTGTGGCCGAGTACGTCGTCACCTCGATCGACACCGACCAGGATGGTGCCAAGGATTCTGGCAGCACCGTCATCGTCAACCTGTGCGACCTGACCAAGGACGTCACCACCATCGGTCTGCAAGGGAACGTTGGCAACACCCTGAAGATCACTGGTGTGCCTTGGGGCGTCGTTGCTCCGCACATCCTGCTGGAAGGCGATCATATCGCCAACTGGAGCGATGAAATCAAGGCCAACGGCAACCCGGATACGTCCAACATCGGTACCGTTGAAGTTGATTACTTCACCGCAGGTGCGCCGGCAATCATCGACATCAACAATGGTGGCGTGGCCCTGGGCACGACCTCCACGGGTGGCGAGCGCAAGTTCGCGATCGATGGCATCAAGCTGCTGAACGCTGTCTCCGCAACGGTCAATGTGACCGACGGCGACGCCGTGATCGCATCCATCGCTGATGTGGCCGTCACGCCGACTCTGAAGACCCTGACGATCACCGCGACCGAAGACGTCACCGTGACCGCCGATCTGCCGGATTCGCTGAACAAGATCGACGCGTCTGCCGTGACCGGTGTCTTCACCGCGACCATCGACCATTCTGAGGTTGCTCACCCCGTCGACTTCACCTTTGTGGGTGGTGCGGGTGGCACGGTGTTGTCGCTGGACGACGTCGTTGCCGGTACCCAAACTTCCATCGACGGCGGCCCGCTGGGCGCCACGCTGAAGGTTTCCGGCGATGTCGAACTCGACAACGCTACGCTGGCCAACGTCGCCCACGTGGTTCTGGCGAATGGTGCTGATCTCTCCCTGAACTTCACCGAGTTCGCGGCCATCGGCGCTGCCAATATCACCGTCGTCGCGGGAACCTTTGATCTCCCCCACCCGGCTGGCACGCTGAACCTCGTCGGCCTGAGCAACCAGCCGTTCTCTGTGACCAACCTGACCACCGGTGTTAACCTCGGCACCGTGACCCTGGCGACCGACGCTGTCGTGACCCTGGATCCCGCTACCGATCTGACCGGTGTGGATGCTCTGGTGCTGCACAAGGATCAGGTGCTGAACCTGACCGCGGCTCAGTATCAGGAACTGGTGAAGAGCGGCAACGTCAACCTCATCACGGTTGAAAATGGCGAGAAGGCCACGGTCAACATCACCGGCCTGACCCAGGCCGATGTGGCCAAGGGCTTCGATACCAGCCATATCTCCAGCCAGATCGACCTCAGCCTGACCCTGGCTGAAAATGTCAACTTCCCGCTTGACCAGACCGTCCCGGTTGCCAAGGTTCTGACCAACCTGGCCGGTGTGGATACCATCAATGTCGGTGACAACCTGACCCTCGGCCTGCCGCACGTCGAAGACGGCAGCGGTGTCAAGATCGTCGGTGGCACCAACAGCACCGTGGTGATCCACGATGCGACCCTGGGCCTGACTAGCAGCATCGATGCTTCCGGCTTCGATGTGGACAGCCTGCAGGTGCTCAACACGCTGGTGGGTGGCCACAACATCGACGAGATCTTCGCGGGCCTGTCGGCACGCGTGATCAAGACGGTCACCAACGGCGAAGGCAACGTCCTTGAAGTTGACCAAACGGTCAATGTCACGGCGGGTACTACCGTGCCGCAGGGTCTGGATGTCTTCAAGACCGAAAACAACGTCGAAGTGCAGAATCTGACGGTGAATCTGCTGGGCGGTACCGACATCAGCGGTGACCTGGGCATTGCTTCTGTGCCCAAGAACCCGCTGCTGCACACCCACCTGCAGAGCCTGACGATCAACTCGACCGGCACGGCTGCCAACATCCTGTCCGGCAAGACCACCAACATCATCGCGGGTGACATCGATCCGTTCGCTGGTTTGGGCTCTGTCGATAACAACCTGCTGAACGTCACCATCAACGCCACCCAGGCGTTGCAAGTTGGCGGCAGCATCAAGTTCTCGTCGGTTGTCGGCGACGATGCGGTCACCGGTAACGATGACTACCAAGCCACCGCCACCCTGAATGTCACTGGCTCTGCCGATGTGACGGTCCAGCACTTGGACGTGACGGACACCGAAGTCAGCACGCTGGCCATCAACACCACCAGCACGGGTACGCTGACGGTGACGGGTGGTTCCGCTGCCGTTCTGGGTGAAACCAATGGTCCGTTCGCCCCGGGGCCGGTGACCAATCACTTCGCCAACCTGGTGTTCTCGGGCACCGGTAATGTTGTGCTGGGTGATGCCGACACCTCCACGCCGCAGTTCGGTATCGAAGCCGACAATCTGTCCAAGATCGACGCTTCGGCCCTGTCCGGCAACCTGAACCTGGGCCAGATCACGGATATCAATTCCGAGAACTTCGCCTTCACTTCCGGTACCGGCGTAACCAAGCTGACGCTGACCACCGACGTCTTGGACAAGATCAAGCCCACCGACACCGGCTGGAGCTTCGACCTGACCAAGGCCGCGGCGGGTAGCGAACTGCACCTCGGCTCCTCCACCGCGGCGATTCCGCTGAACTTCCAGGGTGGTGCGCTGAACGTCAAGCTTGGCACCAACGCGACCCTCTACATTGATGGTCTGCCTGGCTCCACGGTTGATCTGACCCACCTGGACAGCGTTTCCATCACCGGTGCGAAGTCCATCGTTCTGGCGGCTGGTGTCCACCTGGTCCTGACGGCTGCAGAAGCCAACGGTCTGCACATCGTTGCCGATCCGAGCATCGTTCTCGACAAGAACGCTGTTGGCTACGATGCAAGCAAGGTGCCGTCCGTCGATATCGTCAACCTGGATACGGCTGCCACCGATCTCAGCGGCATCGAGTCCCACATCGCGGGTACGGTCACGCTGAAGGAGGCTGCGAACCCCACCTACGCTCACCAGGCGGATGTGACGCTTGCTGCAGCAACCGATCTGGGCTCCTTCTCGGTGACCCTGAACGACGTCGACTCCCTCGTCGGTACTGACAATGAGATGGCTGGCCAGACCATCCGCTTCGCCACGGCGACGCAGGCCCAGCGCAAGATCATCGTCGTCGGTGCGGATAGCAATGCCGGTACTCCTTGGACTGGCGCGGCTGACGGCTCTCTCGAGCGTGACACCAACGTGGTGTGGAACTTCAACACCATCAACACCGCCAACGGCAAGATCGACACCAGCGGCTACGCTGCATCGCTGGGCCGTGTGTGGGTGAATGACGCACTGGTCAATGGCAAGAACGTCGAGGACATCTTCTCCAGTCCGAGCGCGGTTCAAACCAACCCGACCGAAGGCATCATCAACCTGAACAGCACCACGATCATCCGTGTTGCCAACACTGCCGATCTGAGCACCTTCACGCAGAATGTGAACGTTGATCGTACGGTGGAAGTCGATGCCTTCACTTCGCTGCCGGCTGGCCTGGTCTTCAACAACGCCGACAAGCTGGTGGGCGTGCAGAACCTGACCCTGGATCTGGGCGGTGCGGTGACGCTGGGTGCCATCTCCGTGGATGACATCGTTGCGGCGAATATCGCCAACAACAACAGCTTCGGCACGCTGACCATCAACTCCAAGCTGGCGTCTGCAGGTACCGATAGCTATCTGCTGCCGCAAGGCTTCGATCCGCTGAAGAACGCCTATCCGACCGCGCACAACGTGGTGGGCGATATCTCCAGCGGTGCAAGCCGCGGCGAGCTGACCACCGTCGTGCTCAATGCGACCGGTGTGGAGCTGGATACGGGTACCGTCAAGTTCAACGAAACGACGAACACGACGACCAACCCGACAAAAAATTCGACTGCCAATCTGGTGGTGGACGGTAGCAAGGATGTGACGGTCAAGTCGGTGGATGCTACCGATACGGACCTGACCGTCGTGCAAATCCTCAATAACGGTACTGCTGCCCTGACCGTGACGGGTGCCAGCCCGGCCGTTCAGCTGGGTACTGCTGTCGAGGGTCTGCTTGTCGCCGCTACCGATGGTGGTTCCATCACGTTGGGCAAGGTCGATGCCACGACCGGCGCCGTCATCAACGCCGGCGTCGCGGGTCAGGAAGTGAGCGCCATTATTACCGGCGGCAGCGCTGGGTCTGTGCTTGATCTGGGCACCCTGGCTCAAATCGACAGCACCAACGATGACCGCAACAAGGATGGCGATACCACGGATCAGGCTGTCTTCACTGCGGCCGGTGTCACGGATTCCGCCGATGCGGCCTTCACGCTGAAGGCGGGTTCCAACGTGGTGACGAAGGCCAAGGTTGGTGCCGCCAACGGCCTGACGCCGACGCTGAACGCGCATAGCGAGTGGGTGTTCGACTACACGAACGCTGCGGTGGGCAGCTCCCTGACGCTGAGCTCCACGGCCAGCCTGCAGCAGTACTCCACCCTTGACCTGATCAACGTGCCGTTGATCATCGACGGGGCGGTGGATCTGAGCCAGCTGATCGACGATGCTTCGACTGCTTCCGTTACGGAAGGTCTGAAGGTTGCGGGTAGCACCAGCATCACGGTTCTCGCCGGTGCAACCCTGACCCTGACGGCCGCTCAGGCGGATGTTCTGCGCGCTGCTGGTGTGCAGATCTACGGTGCCGGTACGCTGAAGCTGACGGGCGATGCCTCCAACCTCACCCTGGGTGCCAACCTCCACACCGCGACGGTAGATATCTCCGGCGTGACCCTGGTGGCTGCTCCGGCGGTGGGTGCGGATGCGGACAACAAGGTCAACCTGACCGCGCTGACCGGCTCCAAGCTGACCGCTGCTGATCCTGCCTTCCTGGCCCAGACCATCGTCGGCTCGCCGAGCGATGATCTGATCTCCACCACGGCCAATGGTGGCAACGTGATCTCCGGTAACGGCGGCAACGACACGGTCGATGTCTCCGGTACCAATCACCACAACACCATCAATGTGACGTCGGGTACGGATGCTGTTGTTGGCGTCCAGACCGGTGATGTGCTGGTTGTGTCTTCCGGTGCGACGGCTAACGTCACCGCCGGTGGCACCTTCATCGCCACTGCCGCAACGTCGAACAACGGCACCGCGACCATTACGGGGACGGATGTCGATGTGAGCCACGCCACGGGTTCCAACGGCTTCACCGTGGTTGGTACTGGGCTTCTTGCTAGCACCTTGATCGGCAGCGCTCAGGCGGATGTCATCAACGGCGGCAACAAGGGCTATCTCGGCAGCTTCGATACGCTGACCGGTAATGGTGGTGCGGATACTTTCGTGTTCGATGTCCATACCTCCACGCCGGCCACGTTGACGGCGGCTGCTGTTCCGGCTCCGGTTGCTGCGGTGGATCAGGAAACCATCACCATCAACACCGATGGGGCGAGCAACAATCCGACCCAGGCAAACGTCACGATCAACTACACGGTCAATTCGACGATTGCTGCAGTAGTGGTCGACTTGTCCCATGTGGATCTGACCAGCAAGCAGGCGGTGACGACTTCGATCGCCGCCGCACTGGATGCGATCCCGGGTGTGGATGCCAAGGCCGAGCAGGTTGGCGGTGTCTGGCAAGTGACGGCGCAAGGAACGACGGGCGGCAAGCTCGACATCAATTCCTTGACTCCGGGCGGTGCTGACATCGGCACTTTGGCGTTCAACGCGGTCGATCACCTGACTGGCGATGTTGCCCAGCAGAATGACATTGCGGTTTCGGGCATGGCCAATGCGGTTGGTGAGATCTACAACATCACGGCGACGCTGGCTGATGGCACCACGATCGTTGCGGACTACGCAGCAACTGCGTTGGACATGACTCTTCCGCTCTTGTTGAATACTGACATTGCTCTCAAGTTCAACACGCTGGCGGCTGGCAAGATTGTGGCAGTTGGGACGCCTACCGGAATTCACTTCACTGATGTGAACGCCGACGACGGTGGTTACACGCTGAGCTTCAGCTCGACGGGGGCTGTCGATGGTTCCGGTGCATCGAAGTTCCAGCCGGCCGTTCCTGTTCCGAACCCGCTTGTTCAGTATGTCACCGCGCTTGACCTCTATCAGAGCGCTGATATCGTCACCGACTTCACCAGCGGTACGGATCACCTCAAGCTGAATGTGGCGGCGGGTACCAGTGCCAACTACAAGGAAGCGGCGGCTGCGACCGACATCAGCACTGCGTTGATCAATGCGAATTTGAACTTCGCGGCTGGCGCCGGTACGGTCCAGTACTACCTGGGTTGGATCACCGCTGACAACTCTAATCCGCTTAACGACACCACGTCTGGCACCACGATCAAGAATGGCGATACCGTGGGTGTGTTGTTCGTCGATTCCAACAAGGATGGTACGGCCGACATGGCTGTCCGCCTGGTTGGGGTTGATGGCACCAAGCTTGATCACGCGGATATCGTTGCCTAAACAAGCGTGCTAACGGACTGGACCCGATATACAGTCGGGTCCAGTCAAAAAATACAACCCTCGGGTCTCACAAGGATCCCGAGGGTTTCTTTTTTGGTAATGGGTATTTTTCTTAGCTGAATCTTCTGTCATGAATACAACGCTTGTGGCTTTGCGCTCCGATGAGCACCGCATGCACGGTTTCAGTCGCGTCGAGCACTACCGCTTTGCCCTCCATCAACCTGTAATTGCGGTGCAACTGGCCGAACTCAGTGCGCTGGTTCCAACGCTGCCGCTCGCTTTTGCCAAACTGCCGGGCGGTCGGTTCATGCTGGTTGCGGTGACCGGTTTCGACGATGGGCGGAACTTGATGGTCAATGAGGCGGGGCGCTGGGGCGGCTTGTATCTCCCCAATCAGTTCCGGGCCTATCCGTTCAGCCTGCAAGTCTCGCTTTCCGGTATGGAGGGTCAGAGCGATCCGGAGAGGCGGTTCGTCCTCTGTTTTGATCGCGCCAGTGGTCTTTATCGCGAGACTCCGAGCCTGGCGGCAGGCGAGGTTCGCTTCTTTGACGATGAGGGACAGCCGCAGCCCATGATCCAGGGGATATCGGACTTCCTGACCCAGATGGCAGTGGCCCAGGAGGTGACCGAGCAGGCTGTACAGGCACTGGAGAGGGCGGAATTGCTGACGCCCTGGCAATTGCCCGCAGAGAGCGAACAACAATTGCCGAAGGGCTTATACCGGGTGGACGAGGTCCGGCTTCAGCAACTGGACGGCGCACAACTCGACGCATTGCATAAGCTGCATGCATTGAGTCTGGCTTATGCTCACCTTTTCTCGATGAGCCGGATTGTTGTGCTGCAGCGCCTGCAGCAGGAACACCGGAAGCACGTGAAGGTGCCGCCTGCTGTTGATCTTGACTTGCCGCAGAAGCTTTTCGATCTGACGCAGTCGGATACGTTGAAATTCAACTGGTAAACCACGTTACTCGACGGCGTTGCGGCGGTGGTTGAACGGTCAACCTGCCGTGGCAGCCGGACGGGTTTGCCGGAGAGCCCCGTGTATTTCTACTATCTGACTCGTCCGCTGCAATTGCGCACGCGGGAACAAAGCAAGTATCTGCCCGCGGCGGCAAAGCCGGGTGCGCCGGCCGCTACCGAGGTGTATGTCGCGGCTCAGCGGGAAGTGAAGTTGATCCACCAGGCGATACGCCAGACTTATCCGGATACGCCTCCGGGAGACACATTGCGTTTGCTGGCGCCTGCCATGCAGGGCTTGTTGCCGGGCGTTCCGCCGCGTCTTGGGGCCGAAGGGCTGATCACGGATGGAAAGGCGGGGGCGGATTGCCTGACCGGACAGTTGCAGGCGTTGCGGGCTGCCCAGCCTGATCGCCGGCATTTCCGCCTTCTGCTGGTCAATGGCTTCGGTGCCAACCTGGGCGACAATCTCGTCGGCCTCACCGCTTTTCGTCACGTGCTGCCGGTGCTGCAGGCACATCTACCCGATTTCTCGGTGGATGTGCTGTTGGGGTGGCACAGTCACGATGAGCTGGCTTACCAGTTTCAGGGCCTTCAGGGTGTCGATACCGTTCATACGCAGGGGCTCACGCTGGCCGAACTCGGTCGCTACCAGGCTCTGTTCGATACCAGCAATCTGATCGAAGCGCCGCGCTACGGCGAGCTGCCGATGGTCGACTGGTATTTGTGGTGGATGGGCGTGGATTACGGTGGGATTGCACCGGAGGCCAAGCGCAACATGCTCGCCCTGCGGGACACGGATCGCGGGGTTGTCGCGGCGCGTCTGGCGCAGATAGATGCGGGACCACGAATTCTGATCAACCCGAAGGCGTCCGTGCCCTTGCGCAGCATGCCGGAGCCCGCGTTGCATCGACTTGTCGCCCGGATTCTCTCCGATTGGCCGACGGCTCAGATCGCGCTCGTCCAGTCGTTTGATGGGGAGCATCCTCGGATTCATGTCCTGGATGATGTGGTGAACACCCCTGGTCGGCTGGCTGCCCTGACTGCGGCGGTGGATGCCTTGATTGGGGTCGATACCTATACCCAGCATCTCGCCGATGCTACGGCGACGCCAGCGGTGACCATTTGTACGACGATGGGCGCCGAGCTTTTTCCCTATTACCCCCTCCATGCCGTACAGCTCTTGCCCCGTGCTGAAGCCTTGGCGGGTTGGGGGCAGCCCAAGGTCCCGGACGCGGAATGGTCTGGAATGGCCGAAGACTATGCGCGTGCCTGGCAGGAACTGGAGCCGGGGATTCTCCTTGAGGCGCTACGGCGTGTCATGGCACGGAAGGCGGCTGATCCGGAGGCCTCGGCTCCCCGCTTCCGTTCGGTGGGGGCGGCTGCCGCTGCCGCCGTCGCGCTTCCCCTGCGTCGGCGGGAGGATCCGCTGGCCGGCGTGCTCGACGAGGTACTCAGCGATCTGGCTGCCCAGGTCTTGCGGGCCGGCGACACGGTGGTGCATCTCGGGCCGGGGGAGGGCGTGGCGTCGCTGAGTCTGGCTCAGGCTGTGGGCCATCACGGGCGTCTGATTGCGATCGAGCCGCGTCGTGTCCTGCATCAACAACTCTGTGCCAGGCTTGTCCAGGCAGGGTGTGGGTGGGCCGAAGTCCATCTCGCCTTGCCCGAGGGGGAGGGGCTTGCCTTGCGTGAGATCCAGTCCCTGCGGACGATGGATGAGTATCGGCCGCTGATGTTCGCGAATAGCCGGCAACCCGAGCCCGTCGTCTCTTGGCCGCTCGATACCCTGAACCTGGATGTCTGTGCGCTGCTGGTGATCTATTCGCCGCTGGCGCTTTGCTCTGTCCTCGAGGGGGCGCGGGACACCCTGGTCCGTCTGCGACCGGTTGTGTTGATCGGCGTGCTCGAACAGGGTGAGTTCGAGGCTTTCGAGTCCTGGTTTACCGCACTGGACTATCGTGTCCGCATCCTGTTGATAGGGCCTGCGGCGCAGGCCGAGCAGCAATCCCGTTACGGCCTGCTGGTTGCGGAACCGGTTGCGGGCCGACCTGCTTGCTCTTGGTGATAGCAGGATTGCGGGATGTTGATATAGACCCAGCCGAATTCGACGCGGTGTGTGGTGATATCGGGGCAGTGTGCCTTGCGGGTGGCGATTTCGCCGGCAATTACATCTGAACGGACGAGGATCTTGGTCGGTTGTTCGGGGTTGGGAAATGCATAGACGCCGGAGCCTTCCATGTTGCCCGGGTGAAAGGTGTCGATGCCCTGCAGGCGTTCGGCGAAGATCTCGGGCAGTGGATTGTAGAGTTCCGGATGGTGGAGCATGACGGGGATGACGAACGGCTTGAAAGCGACATAGTTGAATGCCGCTCGCCGTCCCCAGAGCCCGTAGTAGGAGACTGTGGCGATCTGGCACGCCAGAAGAAGCGTTGTCAGGAGCAGGGCCCGTTTCCGGCCCAACCGGCCGATGGTCACGACCAGTCCGAAGGTGATCGGGATGGCAAGCCAATAGGCATAGCGGGCGAAAATTGTCTGGCCGTGATTCCAGTTGGGTGCGCCCAATGCGGGGATGGCCATGACGACGCTGGCACCGACACCGAGGAGGAGGGGCAACCCCCAACTACGCTGGGTCTGTACCGCGCAGCCACGCGGAGTGAGCATGCCGATCACCCAGAGGCCGAGTAGAAGAGCTCCGACAAGCAGCACGGCCGGTAGAGCGGTGACCATGCCCATATTCAGATCGAGGAATAAAGAGATCAGGCGTTCAAGGCTGATCATGGATGTGTCGGCCCAGCCGGCGGCCGCGATGGGGTTGGTCACCCGGCTGGTGAGCCAATAGAACGCGACCGGCAGTATTGCAAAGGCGAACGCGAGCCCCGTGCCGACGATAGGGCGGATCACCGAGCGGAGCCGCCGGGTACTGTTGCCGGCTGCAGGCAGGGACTGCCAGATCGACCAGACGCCCATGCCCAACACGAGAAACACCAAGGGCGGATTCTGGGTGGCAGCCGCCGCCGTAGCCCCCATCGCCAGCCCGTAGCGCTTGTCGTCGAAGGCCATCAAGCCGAGCAGTACGAGGGATGCGGTAAAGATTTCAGGGTGAGTCCACCAAACGTAATAAGTCGTTCCTCCCAGCAGGAACAGGCTGGCAAGAAGCTGCTTCTGGAGGGCGGTTCCGGTCCAGAAGCGGCACAGGTAAACCAGTGCCAATCCGACGAAGGCCCCGTTGCAAAGGACGAAGGCCGTCTCCGGCTTGCCGCCGACTGCAGTGACAGCGGCGAGGAAGGGGGCAACGAATAGGGAATACAGCCAGAAGTGCCAGGCGTAAACCTGCCCTCCCGTGGCCCGGACGAATCCCTTTGCGTCGAACTGTGCGCCGCCGCCCGGATATGCATGCCCTTCGCCGAGGGTGGAGAAATCCAGTTTGGCTTCGCCGCGGCTCGGGGCGATGTCGGTGTTGAAGAACGCGATGTCCCCGGCCCGCAGATCGGGCGATGCGTGGCTCGCAAAGGCATGGGCGCCGAGGAGGTATTCCCGGCCGTCACCCGTCAGTGTGCCTCTTGAGATGCTGGTCAGCAGGAGGGCGATCACTGCGATTGCCCACAAGGCGATGGCTGTCCGATTCAATAGGGTCATTTGGGTGTTCCGAGGTTCACTGATCATGAGAACAGGTCCCCTACTGCTTCGGGTACCAGGGCCTGGCCGGGGATGAAGTCGGCCAGCAGGGTGCCGGCGCGGCGTGCCATCTGTCCGGCCAGCCAGCGCAGGTGCCATTCCTGGTGCTCGGCGGCGCACAGGCCGATCAGGCGATGTGCGTAGTGTTCGGGGGCGTGGACGGCGAGTTGCCGGGCTCCTGCGGCGCCGACCTGCTGCACCTGTTCAGGTTGGGCGACGAGACGCTGGAGCAGCCGGCCGAGATCCTCGGCTTCGTGCTCAGGGCGGATCTTGAAGACGCATTCGTCCGGGAGGCTTGCATACCAACCGGTGTCGGTGACGACCGAGGCGAGGGCGCGCGACCAGATGCGCAACTGGCTGCCTGAGGCTTCGCCCATGCTGGGGTAGCGTAGGTTGAGGGCCAGATGAGCTTGGTCGAGCAGGCTGTCGAGGGCTTGGGCGCTGACGAAGCCATGCAGGTGGGCCTGATCGGTCAGGCCATGTTCCGCCAGCTTGTGCCGGACGAGGGCGGCATCCCAGAGTTCGCCGCACACGTCGAGCTGGAGTTGGGCGCGAACAGGGCTGGCGGCCCAGGCTTCGATGAATTCGAGCAGCCGGCGGTTCGGGCCGGTAAAGCCGAACGAGACTAGGCGCAGGCTGGTGCCCGTGGCGCGGTCGGCCGGGGCCGGGGTGGCCGGTGCGGGATAGGGCAGGGGGAGGCTATGGACCGGGAGCAGGGGTAGGCGCTGGCGCAGGTCGGGTTCGAGCCGTGGGTTGTGGGTCAGTATGGCCAGGGCTCCGTCCGCTACAGCTTCGCAGAGCGGGAACTGCTCGGCGGCGATGGCAGGTGAGAGGCGGCCGGCGTTGACGGCGAGGGCGGCCTGGTAGCCGGCGTCGCCATACAGCGCTGTCATCAGCCTGATGTAGTGCTGGCCTTGCTGCGGTGTGTCCCGATTGCCGCTGACGTTCAGCATGCCGCAGACGAACTCGTGGACGGCGAAGTCGTGCAGGACGACGAGTCCGGGATGGCGCTGGGCCGTGCTCCAGATGGCGCCGTGGAAGTCGGCGTTGTTGCCGATGTGGTAGATGTTGAGGTCAGCCTGGTTGAGCTCGGTGGGGCTGAGGTCGCGGATCGCCCGAACGGGGTAGGGAAAGTCTTCGGGGGCTTCTGCCTGATCGTGGCAGAAGACGACCTCGGCATGCGCTGCCAGGTGAGGGGCCAGTCGTGCCGTGTAGTTGGCGATGTCGGTGCGGGCCGGTGGCAGCGGGGAAAACCAGTGGATCTTCATCATGCGAGAAGCGTGTCCACGACGTTGCGCCAGCTCACGTTGCGGGCTGCGTAAAGGGCTTTTCCTTCCCGGCCCCAGCGCTGGGCGCGGGCCTTGTCGGACCATAGCTCGTCCATGGCGGCGGCGAGAGCCTGAGCGGTCGGTGCGCAGGACAGGCCGGTGTGTCCGTTCTCGACGAACTCCAGCGGTCCGCCGGCATCTTCGGTGGTGATGACGGGTTTGGCGGCGAGCATCGCTTCGAGCGTGATGTAGCCGTAGTCTTCGTCGATCGGAGGGTAGACCACGCCGAGGCAGCGGGCATAGAGGCTGAGCTTTTCTTCTTCGCTGACGCGGCCAGCCCAGGTGATCCGCGCAGCGACGCCGAGGCGCTCGGCGAGTGCCTTGAGCTCGTCGCCGTAGGCCGGGTTGTCGGCGGCGCCGGCGAAGACCACGCTGATTGGCTGCCGGGTGTGGGCCAGTGCTTCGATCACCAGCGACTGCCGCTTGAGCGGATTGAGGCGGCTCGGGAAGTACAGGTAGGGCTCCGCATCAGCGCTGTAGAAGGCCTCGGCGTTGCCGGGCGGGTGGTAGAGCGGCTGGCTGTCGATGTCGCAGAAGTGCTTGAGGCGGCCAGCCACGTTGCGGGAGTTGGCGTAGATCGCCTTGGCCTCCGGGATGTAGCGGCGGTCGGCCTGTTCGATCGCCCCGATGACGGCGCTGCCATGTTCCTGGTGGATCAGGTCGGCGTACTGGGGGTGGTTTTTCAGGTCATAGGCGGTGCGGTGCTGATGCAGGATCCACAACACCTTGTTGGGATGCGGAATCAGGTAGGCCGGAAACTTGAGGCCGATGACCCGGTCGATCTTTTCCCCGTTGGCTTCGTCCAGGTCGAGCAGGCGGCAGGCGAGGATGTGGTCGAGGATCTTGGGGGCCGGGTACCACTTGAAGGGTATGGAAACCATTTCGGCTTCCACACCGTTCTGACGCAGGGCGGCGAGAAGATTCTCGGCGTGGATTTCGGCGCCGCCGCGGATGAAGGGGACCTGGGTGGTGGCAACAACGACTTTCATGGCGGGTCTGGCGTTCGGGTTGGCGGCGGTTCAGCGGCGGGCGACGAGGGCGTAGTCCTGGCCGACGAACAGGCGTTCGAGCAGTTCGGCCGGGATGCCGGGCGGCAGCGCGTTGTAATCGACGGTGCCGCGGGGATGCAGGCGCAGGATGTCTACGTTGGCAAAGCCGTGGCTTTGCACACGGAAGCGCGTCGGTTCGGGCGGCAGCGGGCTGAGGTGGGTCGGATCGTTGTAGAAGTTGCAGCTGCCGACGATGAAGTTCTCGGGGTTCGGTGTTTCCAGGATGAGCAGTCCGCCTGGGCGCAGGGCGTGCAGTGCCGAGGCAATCAGCCGGTCGAGCAGTTCGCCGGGGATGTGCTCGATCAGGTGGAAGGCGGTGATCAGGTCCAGGCTGCCCGCTGGCTGTCGGGCCATGTAGGCGACGGCATCGTCGTGCAGGACGTCGAGCCCTTTGTGTTGGCACAACTCGCAGACCACCGGGTTGAGGTCGACGCCATGGCCATCGAAGCGCTGGTCGCGCATGAGTTCGAGCCATTCGCCGCGGCCGCAGCCGATGTCGAGCACCTTGGCGCCGGCTTGCAGGCCGGCATCGGCCAGCAGCGGCAGGTAGTCCTCGGCGAACTGGTCGCGGACCTTGGCCGGATGGCCGCGGAAGTGATCTTCGAAGGCGACGTAGCGGGCGGCGTCGCTGGCTGTCGTGGGGGCCTCGGGGAGCGGACCTGCGGGCGCTGCGGGTGTGGCCGGCGGGCTCGTCTGGGGGAGCGCCGCGCCGCGGTCGATCAGGAACTGGATCCACTGGGTCTGCATCTGGATGGTGCTGCGACTGACTCGCAGGTCATCCTCGAGGCTTGCAATGCGGGCTTCCATGCGTTGCAGGTAGTGGATGTCCTGTTGCAACCTTTCTTCCCGGTGACGGTGTTCCTGTTCCTGCAGGGTGAGGGTCGTGGTCAGCCGCTGAAGGTCCTGCCGCTGGGCGTCGGATTGGGCGCTGAGTTCGGAGAATCTGGCGGCCAGGGCATCGTGAGCCGTGTGCGCCCTGTCGCCGTGGCGGAAAGCGTCGTCGAGGCGCTCCTGCAGGTGGTCGCGGGCATGGGTCAGTTCGTGACTCATGAACCACTGGTTGCGGGTATAGAGCTGCAGGAAGTCGCGCCATGCATTGATCTGGGCCAGACCGGCGGTGCGTTGCTCCCGGAAAAGCAGTTCATAGATGCGAAGTACGAATTTTCTGACCGCTTTGAAGCGCAACAGCGGTAGTTGCTCAAGCCGGCCGGGCAGGCTGCTACGTACTTGGTACTTGCTGGCGGCTTGTTCCAGGTGAGATTCGATCAGTGCGATCAGCCGCTCCATGTCTGGAGCGGTCAGCCGGCTGCTTTCCTGGCCGGGGCTTCGCTTGCGTTGCTCGAAGGCTTGCTGGAAGGCCTGTTCGGCTTGTTGTTTCAGTTCATCGTTGCGCATTGATAAATTCTCTTGGCATTTCGGCTTGTGCCGGCATGCGCCTTTTCGTCGGCTGCGATGATAACCCGCCACCTGGCCTTGTCGCACTCGACGGGCTTGTTGGAGAATCGATTTGATATAGTCTGGGCGACCTTGATAACCAACTGTTTCGAGCTGTCGGCCGGCGTTTATAGTGTGTCTGCCGGATTATGACAAGTATGGGATTTTCATGCGTTCACTCAATCTGGCTTATGAGCCCAGGCTGGATCACATCCGCTGTTTGGCTGCGTCGATGTTGTTCCTGTTTCATCTTTATCATTTGAACTATTTGCACTGGCAGCCCGCATCGGATCGGCCGTGGCTGGGGCTGTTGGTCGAGGGGCATACCGGCGTGGGCCTGTTCTTCACGCTGTCGGGCTTCCTGTTCATGTCGATTGCGCTGCATTACGACCATCTGAATTATGCGGATTTCGTGCGCAACCGGTTCCTGCGCATCTTTCCGCTTTTCGTAACGGTGTATTTCATCGCCATTTCGGTAAGCCGTGACCGCTTCAATGCGCAGGATGTGCTGTACCTGTTCTTTTCCAATCTGGGGCAAGCGCCGACCTCGAATTCCTTCATCACGGGGGCGGCGTGGACGATCTCGGTGGAGTTCACCTTTTATCTCGTGTTTCCCTTCCTTGGGCGGTTTGCCAAGGAGCAGGGGGTGCCTTATCTACTCCGGTTGCTGGCCTTGATGCTGGTGTTCAAGGTGGGTGCCTATTTTGTCACCGAGCGCAGTACCCACATGTTTTATTCGACGCTGGTGGGGCGTTTCGATCAGTTCCTGATCGGCATGCTTGCCGCCATGCTGTCTGCGCGCTGGAAGCAGCAGATGGTGCGCTACGGCACGCCCCTACTGGTTGTGGCGGCGATCCTCGTTGTTGCGGCATGTACGGCCCAGGCCCGTTATGCCAGCTATTTCCTGCCGCAGCCGAAACAGGTGTTCTGGATCTTCTGGTCGTTCATCGAATCCGGTTGCTGGGCGTTGTTCATCTGCGCCTGGCTGGCGGCACCGCTGCGCATCCCGGTGTGGCTTGATCGGGCCTTGTGTCGCGGGGGCGAGATCAGCTTCTCGTTCTACCTGCTGCATGGCCTGGTGCTGTTCATCCTCCACGAGTTGCTCGGGGAGTTGAAGATCACCGGCAGGGTCTGGCTGGATGGCGGTGTGCTGGTGCTGATTGCTTATCCGCTGGTGTGGATTGTGGCCAACCTGAGCTACCAGGCCATCGAGAAGCCTTTCCTGACCCTGCGTCGCCGCTACGGCGAAGGGGCAGCCTGAGGTGCAGGGCGACGGCCCGGCATGGCCGGGCCGCCTGTCCTGAGCTCGTCGGTGTTCAGGCTGAGGTACGGGTTTCGGTCGTCAGCAGTTCGGGATGGACCTCCAGCATCGCCACGCCGGCGAAGTGGTAATCGCTGCGTTCGGCTACCTGGAAGGTGATGGCTTGATCCCACCAGTCGTAGTTGTCGCCGATGTGGGTGTGGGCGCTGTGCAGCGCCAGGGTGACGCTGTAGCTGCCCGGACCGAGGTTGCAGGCCGGTAGGCGGAAGGCCAGGCGGTGGCGGGTCGGGCCCGGTTCCACCGGGAGCGGCAGGCCGAGGTGGAAGGTGTTGGTGCCGAAGATGTCGTTGCCCAGACGGTCGCGGATCATCATGCCCAGGGTCAATTCTTCAAGCGGTGCGTCGATCCTGAAATCCACCTCGAGGGTGATCGGCGTGCCGGCCGTGAAGATCGTCGCAGGTTGACCATTGATCAGGATCTGCCCGTCCAGCAGCTTGGCTTCGCCGGTGCCGGAACGGGTCTGCCCGCCCTGCTGGGCGATGTGTTCGCCGTGCTCGTCGGCGCGCGCCTCGTCCAGCGCGATCAGCGCGTTGTAGTAGTCGAAGATCTCGTCGGGCGAGGCGTCCATTGCGATGCCGCCCTTTTCGATCAGGATGGCGCGGTCGCACAGGCTCTTGATCGCCAGGGGGTCGTGAGACACGAACAGTAGGGTGACGCCTTGCTCGCGGAAGCGCCGGATCCGTTTGAAGCACTTGTGCTGGAAATAGGCATCGCCGACCGACAGGGCTTCATCGACGATCAGGATGTCGGGTTGGGCGGCGGTGGCGACGCTGAACGCCAGCCGCACTTGCATGCCGCTGGAGTACGTGCGGACCGGGTGGTCGATTGCCTCGCCGATCTCGGCGAAGGCTTCGATCTCCGGCATCAGGCGGATGATCTCGTCGCGCTGCAGGCCCAGCATGTAGCCCGCCATGAAGACGTTCTGGCGCCCGGAAAAATCAGGGTGGAAGCCCATGCCGAGTTCGAGCAGGGCGGCGACGCGCCCTTCCAGCTCGACCTGCCCCTCGTTGGCCTTTGTGGTGCCGGTCAGGACCTTCAGAAGGGTGCTCTTGCCGGCGCCGTTGCGGCCGATGATGCCGACGGATTCACCCGGGCGGATGCGGAAGTTCAGGTCGCGCAGTACCCAGCGGGTCTGGTGCTGGGGATGCCGGCTGAGGCCGAGCCATTCGATCAGGCGGTGATGGGGCGCAGGGTAGTGCTTGAAGCACTTGCCCAGGCTGCTGACGCTGATGGCACCTTTCATAGTTCGTCCAGAATCTCGAATTGCAGGCGGCGATGGATCAGCGTGGCAAGCATGGCCAGCGCGACGACCCACAGGCAGGGCGCGGTCAGCTCGCCGAGGGGCGGGAGCGTCATTTCAAGCAGCGCGCGCTGGGTGAAGCCGGCGATGTGGAAGAAGGGGTTGGCACGGACCACCGGGAGAGCCCATTCCGGCAGGACCGACGCGGGGTAGACGATCGGCGTGCACCAGAACAGCAGTTGCAGGCCGGTCCCCAGGAACGGCCCCAGATCGCGGAAGAACACGAACAGGAAGGACAGCGCGTAGCCGAGGCTGCCGGCGATCGCCGTCGTCAGCAGCCAGCCGATCAGCAGGGCGAGTAGCCCCGCGACGGACAGCTGCGAGGATGCGGCGAGGAATAGTACGAACAGGGCCGTGATGATGGCCCAGTTGATACTGCCCGAGATGACTACGATGGCCGGCAGGGCCAGACGTGGAAAGCGGGTCTTCTTGAGCAGCCCGCCGTTGTCGATGAAGATGGACTGGCAGCGCTGGGTGATCTCGGTGAACAGGTTCCACAGCAGCAGTCCCGAGCACAGGTAGATGCTGTACGCGAAGGGCGTGTTGTTGCCGGGCAGCCGCGAGTGCATCACGTTGGAGAAGACCAGCGTGTAAACCAGGATCATCGTGATCGGCGGGATCAGGAGCCAGGTTGCGCCGAGGATGGAGCCCCGGTAGCGCAGGTGGAATTCCCGCAGGACGCTGGCGAGGATGAAACCCCGATGGCGCCAGATTTCCTTGGCGTGCAGATGTATTTGCATGGATGGGTCGGGTAGGAAGGCTAGGTCGCCCAATGGCCCAGTGCGGGAATGTGCCAGAGGCCGATCGCGTACAGGGCTCCGAGGAGGTTGGCGAACTGGTCGTGCCAGCAGAAGCCGCTGCCGAAGTGTTCGTCCCAGATCTCCTTGGCGTAGCCGACGCTCAGGGTCAGGACGGCGCTGGTCCAGGCATCGAAGCCGGCGACCATGAAGAAGAGCTGGATGGCGAGGCTATAGAGGAAGTGCTTCTGTTTGTCTTCCTCGCCTGCACGAACCTTCAGATAGGTGATGAGTCTGCGGGGCAAGGAGGTGGAGGGCCGTTGAACGACTTCTGGATGAGCCATTGCCTTTGCTCGATGCTGGAGCAAAGGCAGCATTATATTATGAAGTCCATTAATATGCGGCTGCCTGAACGGCGGGCCCGTTTGTGACTTTCGGATATTCAATGCGCGTATTGCATTTCTACAAGACCTTCCTGCCTGACACCACGGGTGGAGGGGAGCAGGTCATTCGCCAACTGTGCCTGGGAGGGGCGGCGTACGGTATCGAGTCGCGCGTGCTGACTTTGAGCCGCAAAGGCGGGCCGAGCGAGTTGGAGGTTGATGGCATCCACGTGACGCGTTTGCCTCAATCGGTCGAAATCGCGTCTTGCCCAATGACTTGGAGAGGGATGGATGTTTATAGGCGCTTGGCCCGCTGGGCCGATGTCATTCACCTCCATTATCCGTGGCCGTTCGGTGATTTGGTGGCGTTGCTGGGGCCGCAGCGTCCGATCGTCATTACCTACCACTCGGATGTGGTTGCCCAGCAGCGTCTGATGCCGTTTTATCGGCCGTTGAAGAATCGTCTGTTCAAGCGGGCTTTCCGGGTGGTGGCGACCTCTCCTCAGTACGCAATGAGTAGTCCGGTTCTGCAGCGCTGGGCCTCCAAGCTCGAGGTCGTACCGCTGGGGATCGATCCGGACTCCTATCCGCAGCCGGATCCACAGCGGCAGGAGGCCTGGCGTGCCCGGCTGGGGGAGGGGTTCTTCCTTTTTGTCGGTGTGTTCCGCCATTACAAGGGCTTGCCCTTCTTGCTGGAGGCGGTGAAGGGCACGGGGCTGCAGGTGGCGATGGCTGGAGAAGGTCCATTGTGGAATGGGATTGCGGAGCAGGTGCAGGGTTGGCCGAATGTGCATCTGCTCGGGCGTATCAGTGACGAGGACAAGATGGCCCTGTTGTCCCTGTGCCGTGGGGTCGTTTTTCCATCCCATTTGCGGGCCGAGGCCTTCGGCGTGTTTCTGCTTGAGGCCGCCATGCTGGGCAAGCCGATGATCAGCTGCGAGATCGGAACGGGGTCGAGCTACGTCAATGTGGATGGCGAAACCGGGATGGTCATTCCGCCGCAGGATCCCTTGGCGCTACGTAATGCGATGCAGCGCTTGGCCGACGACTCCGCACTTGCGGAAGAGCTTGGGAGAGGAGCGGCTCGTCGTTTCGACGAGCTGTTCCGTATGACCAAGGTCAATGCGGCGTATGCGGAGGTCTACCGCGCTGCGCTCAAGGCGTCGGCATAAACCTGCACGGTTGCGTCTACGCAGCCGTCCCAGCTCATGTCGATGGCTCGGAGCGGGCCGTCGCGACTCAGGCGGTCGCGCAGCATGTTGTCTTCGAGCAGGCGAGCAAGCTGTTCGCTCAGTTCAAGTACATCGGCCGTGTTGCAAGTCAAGGCGGCGTCGCCGGCTACTTCCGGCAAGGAAGAGGCATTGCTCGTCAGGGTGGGAATGCCTGAGGCCATGGCTTCCAGTGCCGGCAGGCCGAATCCTTCATAAACGGATGGATACGCGCAGGCCCAGGCGCCGGCATATAAGGCTGGCAGATCGGCCTCCGGAACGTAGCCGAGGCGGATCACCTCGCCCCGGCTTTCCAGGGCGCGCAGGCGCTGGCTGATGTTTTCGTTGAGCCAGCCGACTGCACCCCCGACGACGATGGGATGGCGCTTGCGCACATTGTCGGGGAGGCGGGAGAACGCGTCGAACAGGCGCAGCAGGTTCTTGCGCGGCTCCAGGGTGCCGATGGCAAGGATGTAATCCTTCTCTTCCAGGCCGAATTTGCGGCGCACCGGCAGTGTTTCAGTGGCATTCATCGGATGGAAAACCGGGTCCACGCCGTTTTTGACTGCGACGACCTTGTCGGGCGGCAGGCCAAAATGTTCCAGGACTTCGCCACGGACAAACTCCGAGACAGTGATGATGCGGACTGCCCGTTCGAGGCTGTCGGCGAGGCCCCGTTCGAGATGCTCGACGGCGTCCGGGCGATGAAATTCCGGATGGCGCACATGGGACAGGTCGTGCACGGTGACTACCAGAGGGTAACGGACACGGGCTGCGATGTAGCGGGGTTCGTGATAAATCACGTCTTTGCTGGAGACCGCGGGGCGACCCTGTTCGCGGGCGTTGCGGACATGTTCGTAGGTGCGCCGCAAAAGGCTCTGGAACGGTAGTTTCTTGGCAACCCGGAGCCAGCGTGGTTCTGCCCTCAGGCGACTTGCCAGATCGACTTCACGGCCGCCAGCGAGTGCTTCGAGGCGTGCGATTCGCGGGTGGGTCTGCAGGCCAGTGGCCAACCGGAATGCGTATCGTCCGATTCCCGTAAGGGGCGGGTAAATGCAATCGGCATTGATTAGAATGTGCACGCCATGGACCAGAAAAGAGAGAGGCGGAGAATGTTAGCTGATCTGCGACGCGGATTTGTCGCGTTGATGCTGCCGGTGTGCTGGGGGTGCGTGCTGGTGCCAGCCTGGGCTGGCGAGCCGATAGCGCCGCCCCCGCTGTTGCTGGCCGAGACGATGCGTGGTGACGTGGACGTCACGCGCTACTGGGTCAGCGAGAAGCTGGATGGGGTGCGCGCCGTGTGGGACGGAAAGATGCTGCGTTTTCGTAGTGGCCGTCAGGTCAACGCTCCCGCGTGGTTCACTGCGGCACTGCCGCCGGAACCACTCGATGGTGAATTGTGGATGGGGCGGCGACGTTTCGAGGTGCTGTCCGGTATTGTGCGGAAGCTGCAGCCCAGGGACGAGGATTGGCTGCAGGTGAAATTCATGGTTTTCGAACAGCCCAATGGGCGTGGTGATTTCACCGCACGGATCGAGGCCTTGCGTGGGTTGGTGGAGCAGGCTGGGGTTCCGTGGCTGGAGCTCGTCGAGCAGTTCCGTGTAACCGACCGCCAGGCGTTGCAAGAGAAACTGGATGAAATCGTCTCGGCAGGAGGCGAAGGCGTGATGCTGCATCTGGCCGACGCGCCGTACCTGACCGGTCGAAGCGACGTCCTCCTCAAGCTCAAGCCACTGCGAGACGCAGAGGCGACCGTCGTCGCTCATGTGCCGGGGCGTGGCCGGCTGACCGGGATGATGGGGGCGCTGCAGGTCGAGACGCCGGAGGGGCGGCGCTTTGAGATTGGCACCGGCTTTACCGATGCGCTACGTCGTGATCCACCGGCGGTAGGCAGCGTGGTGACCTACCAGTATCGTGACGTAACGAGGAATGGCGTGCCGCGTTTTGTGAGTTATCTGCGTCGTCGCGTGGAGCCCTGAAAGATACGGCTATTGAAAAGCGGTCGGGAGAGGGCGTGGAGGGCACGGGGCACTTGCACTTGTCCGACTCTAACGCGAAACTTCGGGCGCCATGAACGATACCCTTATTATCAGCGGCACGACGCTCGTGCCCGAAGTTAACGTTGCTCAGCACACGGCCGCAGGTGCGTGCGTGGATGAGGTGCTCGAGTTGCATGCTGTCGAGGCGGAGTCCATCGGTTGGTGGCCTTTGGGTGAGGACGCCTATTTCCATCCTGTAGACAGATCCGGCGTCGGTGTGACCGTCATCAGTGTGGTCGGCCTCCCCGAGGATGCCCAGGAGGGTGTCCCGACTTTGTTGTTGGTGTGATCTCCGATGAGTGAATTGCAGCGTTTCACCACCGAGTATGTGGACGTGGAAGACCGCATCCGTCTGAGTGGCGAGATCGCGCCGGGCGAGGCTCAGATCCTGTGGCTGACCCGGCGATTGATTGGCCGCCTGCTCCCTCATCTCTGCGAGTGGCTTGAGAAGCAGCATGGAGTCGGGAATCGGCAGATGGACGCCGGTATGGCCAATGTCATGCAGGGGTTCGCCTTGCAGGCTGCGCTGCAGGCGCTCGTGCCCCAGGCTCCGGTGCGATCGGAGAAGGCTCGGTGTAGCTGGTTGGTGCAGGCGGTGGACATTTCCGGGGGTAACGACGCAGCGCTACGTCTCGCCTTCCGTGGAAGAGAGGGCGAAAGGGTGATGTTGACCTTGCCGCCGCAGGCTCTACGGCAATGGTTGGGTATCCTGCACAGTCAGTGTAGCGTGGGAGGGTGGCCCTTGGAGGCCTGTCCCCCCTGGTTGGCAGAGTTGGCATCGGGCGGCACGCAGAGTCCGACAAGCTTGCATTGACGCGCAGGGCGCTGACTACCCCATGAGGTGATCGGGGATAATGCAGCCTTCCGCCTCGTATCACTGATTGTATTGCCCTCTCGTAGCGACGACCCCAAGAGTTCGCTTCCCGTGCTTCCTGAAATTGTACCCGCATGAACATTCTGATCATTCATCCGCATTTCCCCGCCCAGTTCTCTCATTTGGCGCCGGCACTGGCCAAGGCTGGACACACTGTCGTTGCACTGACCATGCAGGCCTCGACCGCAACGCAGTGGGAGGGTGTCCGCCTGGTTCCGTTTGCATTGCAGCGTAGTGCTACGGCAGGTGTGCATCCGTGGCTGGCTGAGCTGGAGGGCAAGATCGTTGTTGGCGAGGCCTGTATGCGCGCAGCTGTTGGCCTGAAGGCCGAGGGTTTCGAGCCTCAGGTGATCCTGGCTCATTCGGGTTGGGGGGAGGGTTTGTTCGTCAAGGACGTCTGGCCGGAGGCTCGTTTAGGCATCTGTTGTGATTATTTCCGACAGTCTGCCGATGGGGATTTCGATGCAGAGTTCGTGGAGCAGGATCCGCTTCGTGAGGGAAGCTTGCGGGTGCAGCAACTGGCTCAACGCCTGCAGTTCGATCGGGCGGACCAAGGTATGGTACCGACCCGCTGGCAGGCCGACTCCTTTCCAAAAGCCTGGCGCGACCGCCTGACTGTGGTGCCTGAGGGGATCGATATCGATGCACTGGGGCCCAAGGAAGACATCAGCCTGACCCTCAACGGACAGTTGAGCTTGACGCGGCAGGACGAGGTGATCACCTTTGTTTGCCGCGAACTGTCACCCCAGGTCGGTTTCCATGTTTTCATGCGTGCGTTGCCAGATATCCTCAATCGTCGGCCGCACGCTCATGTGCTGATTGCCGGTGGTGATGGGGTTGTCGCAGGAGCAGCCGGTGGTCGGGGCTGGCGGGAATCCCTGATTGCCGAGTTGAGGTCCCAGGCTGCTGAGGCCGACTGGCGCCGGGTGCATTTCGTCGGTGAGTTGACTGCCCCCCAGTGGGTCGGTCTGTTGCAGCTGTTGACGGTGCATGTCCAGATGCGTTATCCCTCGGCGGTTCCTGCTGGTCTGCTGGAGGCGATGGGGATCGGCTGTGCCGTCGTCGGCAGCCGGACGGCTCCATTGGAGGCGATCATCCAGGATGGTGAAACCGGGCGATTGGTGGATTTTTTCGATAGCCGGGGGCTGGCCGATGAAGTGTGTCACCTGCTTGACGCGCCCGAGGAGCGGGCGCGGCTCGGGCGACAGGCCAGGGAGTTCGTCCGTAAGAACCATGATGCGCGGACAGTATGTCTTTCCCAGCAACTGGCTTGGGTCGAAGGGCTTGCTGCGGTGTCGTCGGCGTCTCCGCTTGGTGCGGACGAACTACGTAACAGCCTGAAGGATATCCTCGCGCTCTTGTGAACGTAGGAGGCGTTCGGGGCCGAGTCCTGTGGGCCCCGGAGCCATTCGCCTCCAGGCTGCTCGTAGGGTTCAGCTGCGCGGTGTTTCCAGCCAGTTGTTGATGGTCTGGATTTCCTTTTCGTTGAGGGAGCTCACCAGCCCCTGCAGGCGGACGCGGGCGAGGATGTAGGTGAGACGGGCCTGGACCAGATCGCGTTTGGTGTTGATCAACTGTTGCTGGGCGTTGAGGATGTCCACCCGGCTGCGAGTACCGGCAGGGAGGCCCTTCTGGTTTGAGTCGAGTGCCCGTTCTGCGGAGCGTTCGGCCTGTTGCAGGGCCTGGATCTTGGCGATGCCTTCGGTAATGTTCTGAAATTCCTTGCGTACCTGCAGGCTGATTTCCCGGCGGCGCCCTTCGTATTGCTGTTCGATTTTCTGGATGTTGGCGCGGGCTTGACGCATTTGCGAGGAAACGTAGCCACCGGAGAACAGCGGAATGCTCACCTGCACGCCAGCCTGAGAGGTCAGGTAGCGGCTATTGATGGACACGTTGTTGTCGCTTTCGCTCATGCTCCGCTGGACGAACAGGTCGGCCGTTGGGTAATGGCCAGAGCGGGCTTTGGCGAGTTCCTGGTTGGCTGATTCCATGGAGGCGCGTAGGGCACGCAACTCGGGGTTGGTCTCTTCTGCACGCGCGATCCATTCCTCTACATTGTCCGGGAACGGTGGGGTCAGTTCCATGCGGGCTGGCACCAGATCGGCGACGGCTTCCACGGGCTCGTTGACGATGACCTGCAGGGCTCGGCGGGTGTAGCTGAGGTTTTGAAGGGCTTCCAGTTCCTGGGCGATGGTCATGTCGTAACGGGCCTGGGCGTCGTCCACGTCAATGACAGTGCCTTGTCCCTTGGCAAAGCTCTGCTTGGCTGCGGCCAGCTGCAAGCCGTAGGCATCCTTTTGGGCCATGACCAATGCGTACTGGGATTTGGCCATCAGCGCATCGAAATAGCTACCGGCCATGCGAACGACAAGGTCCTGCAAGCTCTTGTCCAGGCTGGCTTCGGCGGTTTCCACGTCGGATTTTGCCTGACGGTAGAGCGCGAAGTTGTACTTGCGGAACAGCGGCTGGCGCAGGCTGATACCGTAGTTGCTACTGAAGTATTCGTAGTTGGTTTTGCCTAAGACGCCCAGGGCGTTTGGGGAGCGCTGTTCCGTGATGTTCTTGCTGCGGGACAGATTGCTGGAGACATTGGGCATCAATTGGGCGAGGGCCTGGGGCACGGCTTCCCGGCGAGCGTCGGCGTCGGCACGGGCTGCTTGATAGCTGGCGTCCTGGCTGAGGGCACGCTCATAGGCTTGCATCAAATCGATGGCACCGGCCGGCGCGGCGGCCAGCGCCAGGCTGAGTGCGCCAGTCAGGCGTGACAGGCTGGTAGCGGGCAGGAGGCGGATGAGGGGGCGAATAACGGACACGACTTATTCCTCTTTCATCGATGCAGCGAGGCGCTTGATCAGCGGATGTAGCAGATAGTTGAGCACGGTACGTTCGCCGGTCTTTATGACGACTTCGGCGGGCATGCCAGCCTGCATCTGGCGATCACCCAGTTCCTTCATGCCTTTGTCGGTCAGCGATATGCGAGCCAGATAGTAGGAGCTGGCGGGCGCATTGGCACTGGGGGGCTCGGTGATCAGGTCGGTGGAAATGGAATCCACCTTGCCCTCCACTACCAGCGCCGGGGAGTGGGCGAAGGTGGAGAAGCGTACGTCGGTCTCCTGACCCGGTTTGAGGCGATCGATGAGGTGGGGGGGCACGTGGGCCTCAAGCAGCAGGGATTCGTGGCGTGGCACGATGTCCATCAGCTTCTGGCCAGGTCCGATGACGCCGCCGACAGTCTGGGTAGTCAGGCCAACGACCTGCCCTTCTACCGGAGAGCGGATGGTGGTGCGGGTCAGTTCGTCGGTAGATGCTTTCAGCTTGTCGGCATCGGCTTGAACTTCCCGACGTACGTCTGCAAGCTGACTGTCCACTTCCTTGCGGTATTCCTCCTGACGCTGGCGGGCACGGGCGCGGGCCTCGGCGATACCCTGGCGTGCGCGGAGGATATTGCCTTGCAGATCGGCCATGGCACCGGTGGAGTCAGCCAGCAGGCGCTCCAATTCCAATTGCTTGTTGCGCGGGGCGTAGCCCTCCTTGACCAGATCGCGGACGCCGCTCAGTTCTTCTTGAATGTTGTCATGCTGAGCTTTGCGGCTCGCCAGCAGGCCTTGGTAGCCCTGGATAGAAGCTTCCAGGCCGCGGATACTCTCTTCGTAGGCCAGTTGGTCGGCGGCTAGCGCATTGCGGCGCGACTGGAACAGACTTTGTTGGGTGTCCAGGGTCTGTTTTACCTGAGGATCGCTGGCTACCTTCTGCAGGTCGGGATGGAAGCTGATCCTGGTTTGTCCTGTCTGCTCGGCAACCAAACGGCCTTCCATCGCACGGACGGTCAGGTAATGTTGGCGGACCGATTCGAAATTGGCCTGGGTGCTTGCGTCGTCGATGCGTATTAGGGGGGCTCCAGCCTTCACGAACTCACCTTCCTTGACGAAGATCTCTGCGGCGATGCCACCGGTCAAGTGCTGGATGGTTTTGCGCTTGGTATCGATCGTTACGCTTCCGGAGGTGGGGACGCCTTCGTCGAGGGGGGCCAATGAGGACCATAGCAGGAAGCCACCCAAGCCAATGCCGAGAACCCAGAGGCCGATACGGGCGGGGCGCTTGGTGTCAGTGGGCAGCGGGGCTTCCGTGTCCTGGGGCTGCTGAGCTGCGACGGGTAGGTCGCTGGAGTGGGAGGCGGTTTGATTGACCATAACGGTTTCTCTGGAAAATTTCGGGGGCGACTGGGATCAGGCAGGCTGGGCCGCGGGGCTGTGGCCCGGCTGGATGGATGCTTGGGCCTGCAGTGTGGCTATGACGTCGGCGCGGGGACCATACAGGGCGATGCGGCCATCGTTGAGTACCAGCAGGCGGTCGGCAGCGTTGAGGATGCTGGGCCGGTGGGTGATGACGATGACGGTGCTGCCCTGTTGCTTGAGATCCTGGACCGCTTTGAGCAGTGCGGCTTCGCCAACATCGTCCAGGTTGGAATTGGGCTCATCGAGCACCAGCAGTCTCGGGTCGCCGTACATAGCGCGGGCCAGGGCGATGCGTTGGCGTTGACCACCGGACAGCTGTCCGCCTGCCTGGCCCATCTCCGTATCGTAGCCATTGGGAAAGTGCAGGATCATGTCGTGCACGCCAGCGCGCTTGCAGGCACGGATGACCTTGTCCGGTTCCACATCGCCAAAACGCGCGATGTTCTCGGCGATCGTGCCTTCGAATAGTTCTATGTCCTGGGGAAGATAGCCCAGGTGGGGGCCGAGGTCGTCCCGTTCCCAGCGCTCCAGCGGCACGCCATCGAGCAGCACGCGTCCATCGGTATAAGGCCAGATGCCGATCAGCGTGCGAGCCAGGGTGGATTTGCCAGAGCCGGAGGGGCCGACGATGCCGATGACCTCGCCAGCCGGGAAATCCAGGCTGAGATCCTTGAGAATGGCTTGAGGGCGAGCGGGGGCGGTGGCAATTACATTTTGCAGGCTCAGCTGCCCCTTGGGTTCGGGATGGACCAGGCAGGCGTCGCGCGGGGGGTTCTGGGCCAGGGTTTCTTCCAGGCGCAGAAAGGCCTTGCGGGCGGCCAGGAACGACTTCCAGCTCATGACTATCATGTCTACCGGTTGGGTGGCACGGCCGAGTAGCACGTTGGTGGCGATCATCGCGCCAGGGCTGAGCTCGCCGCGAATGACCAGTATTGCACCGGCCGCGAGGGCCAGGGACTGCTGGGTATAGCGCACGAATTTGGTCAGGGCCTTGACGCGCTCGGAAATGTCGCTGGCGTGCTGGTTGAGTTTCAGGTAGCGCTGCTGACGAGTCTTCCAGTGGGCGCGCAAATTGCTGAGCATCCCCATCGCTTCGATGACTTCGGCATTGCGCAGCTTGCTGTGGATATAGCCGTTGACCTGGCTGCCAGCTTCCTGCGCCGCTTCGAGGGAGGCGTGGGACAGGCGGTGGGAGAGCCAGGCAATGCCGATGAGGATCAGCGAGAAGATGACGCCGAGTGCGCCGAGCCAGGGGTGCAACATGAACAGCACGGCCAGATAGATCGGCGACCACGGCGCGTCCATCATTGCGAACAGCCCGTTGCCGGTGAGGAACTGTCGAACGTTGGCCAGATCGCTGAAACCCTGGGTGGGGTTTTTGCCCTGCTGCCGCAGCGCGGCTTCAAAGCTGGCAGCAAAAACGCGGGAGTTCAGTTTCTGATCGAGCTTGACGCCCAGGCGAACCAGCAGGCGTGAGCGGGACCATTCGGCAAAAGCCACTGCTGCGAAGCAAAACAGCATGACGATGGTTAGTACCGACAGCGTGACGAGGTTCTGACTGAGCATGACCCGGTCGAACAACTGCAGCATGTACATTGTCGGCGTCAACATCAGGATGTTGACCAGCACCGAGAACAACAGGCATACCGCGAACTCGCGGCGGAATGCCCACAGAATGGTGCGCAGCTCGCTGTGCTGGAAGGAGGAAGGAGTTTTCATCAGGGTTCGATGGGCGGAATATAAAGATCAGGCCGCGGCCGGCTGGGGGGCGGGCATGGCTTGCTGGGCGCCTTGCTGCAGGGCGGCGAGGACTTCGTCGCGAGGGCCGTAGGCCTTTACTTGACCGTCCTGAACCACGAGCAGGTTGTCCACTGCGACCAGCACGCTGGTGCGGTGGGTAATGACGATGATGGTCGAGCCTTGGGCCTTGAGGTTCCGCAGCGTATGAACCAGGGAACGCTCGCCGGCTTCGTCGAGGCTGGAGTTGGGTTCGTCCAGCACGATGAAGCGTGGGTTGTCGTAGATCGCGCGGGCGAGGCCGATGCGTTGGCGTTGTCCACCGGACAGTCGGCAGCCGTCGTCGCCGATGTTTGTTTCATAACCGTCGGGTAGCGACATGATCATGTCGTGAAGGCCGACGGCGCGTGCCGCTGCTTCCACCTTGGCCATGTTTACATCACCGAAGCGGGCGATGTTCTCGGCCAGTGCCCCGTCGAAGAGTTCAACTTCCTGCGGCAGATAGCCGAGGTGAGGGCCCAGTTCAGCCTTGTTCCATGGATAGATGTCTACCCCGTCCAGGCGTACCTTGCCGTTGGCCGCGGGCCACACGCCAACCAGTAGACGCGCCAGCGTGGATTTGCCAGAGGCGGATGGGCCGATCAGACCTACGACGGTGCCGGGGGGGACGCTGAAAGTCACGCCGCGCAGGATGGCCGCGTGGGAGCCAGGGGCGCCGGCAACCACATTTTCGACGGACAGTTGCCCCTTGGGTGCGGGCAGCGACATGCCGGCGCGCCGCAGCGTGACGTTGCTGAGGAGGGTGTTGAGGCGAGCATAGGCGCCCCGCGCCGCTACCACCTGTTTCCAGGCACCGATGACTTGCACGATCGGCGACAGCAGTTTGCCGCCGAAGGTCGAGGCGACGATGACCAGGCCACCGCCGTGGGGAAAGAGGCCGATGATGATGAACCAGACGCCGGCGCCGAGCAGAAGGGAGGACTGGGATTGCTGTACGAACTTGGATAGCGCCGAGTAGGTGCCGGCCTTGTCGGAGGCATGGGCTTGTTGGCGCAGCGTTTCGTTCTGGCGTTTGAGCCAGCGCTTGTGGATGCCGCTCTGCATGCCCATTGCTTCAATGACCTGGGCGTTGCGCAGGCTGTCCGCGGCGTAGTTCTGCGCAGCAATGGTGGAGCGGTTGGCCGCGCTGAGGGGCGCCTGGGTGTCCCTTTCGGTGAGCCACGCCAGGCCGACCTGGAGCAGTGCGCCCACGATGGACATCCAGCCCATTTCCGGATTGATGTAGAAGATTGCAAAGATATAGAGCATCGACAGGGGAACGTCGATGATCGCGGTCAGCGCATGGCTGTAGATGAAGTCGCGTAGGGTGCGCAGATCCTGCAGCACTTGAGCGGTGGCACCAGGAATACCGCGCAGATTGGCTTCGAAGACTGTATTGAAAATCTGCTCGTTGACGCGGTCGTCGAATTTCAGCGCGATCTGATGGAGGAGGCCGCTACGTACCCATTCCAGTGCCTCCATGACGATGTAGAGCAGGACGATCATCAGGGTCAGCATGCCCAGCGTCATCAGGTTCCGGCTGTTTACCACCCGGTCGTACACCTGGAGCATGTACACGGTAGGCGCCATGACCAGCAGGTTGATGAAGAAACTGAAGAAGATCACCTTGTGGAAGGCGGGTTTCTGCAGCAGCAATGCTTCGCGCAGAGCGGAGGGTTTTTCGCCGGGCTTCATGGCTGTTACCTGAAAGGGGGCTTAGATAGATGCCGACTGGGGAGCGTCCGCAGCCGGGTGTGGGAGAGGGGTGTCTTCGGAGACCAGAACGTATTCGGGCAGGTCGCCGTTCTCGTCGAAATTGGTGTCCGTGCTGTCATCCCCGCCCGACTGAGGAGCTGCAAAGGTGAAGGAGAGTCGGTAGCCGTTTGGCGTCTGGGTCAGCACGATTTCGCGCAGCTTGTTTTCCTTGAAGCGCTGTACGTCGGCGTCGGTGAGACCGAGCTGGAACTTCATGCGCCCGTCGAGGGTGTACATGGACAACTGGCCGACCTTGACGCTCAGTGTGTGGCGGTCGAAATACACCGGCAGGCTGGGCTGGAACTGCAACAGCGGTAGCGGCTTGTCGGGATTGCGGGTGACGTTGAACGGGCTTTGTGGATGCTGGAACAGTAGCCTACAGGTGCGCGATACCGAGTAGATCGCGTTGCAGACCATCTGGGAGCCGACTTGCGGGAAGCGTTCACGCAGACCTCGATAGGCCAGGTGGTGTAGCCCGACCCGGTTCCAGCAGCGGGTGTCCCGCACGATGGGTGCCAGTGCGTTGCACACTTCTGCCACCGCCCTCTGGAGAGCTGAGAGACGCTCCAACTGTTCGGGTTGAGCATGGAGGGGAATGTGCACGGAAAAGTTCATATAGGAGAATGTACCATAAATCCTCCTATATGAACTTTTTTGCCTTTGCTTCCTTCACTGTTGCAGCAGGAAAGGCTGTTGCCTGATACTGGGGCAGACTTCAGTTTTCAATGACAGGCAAGCATGTCCGATACATTGCGCTGGCTCGTCGTGCCGATGGCATGGCTGGCGGCTTGGCTGACCACGCGGGCATGCTGCCACCCCGCGAGTCGGCTGTATTTTCTGGATCACCCGAACGATCGCTCCCTGCATTCGCAGCCCATTCCGCGTACCGGTGGCGTCGGCGTCATGGCTGGTAGCCTGGTTGGTGTGGGGCTGACGGCGGCGTCTGGATGGTTGCCAGTCAACGTTTTGTTGTCAGTCGGCGGGGCGGGCGTGCTGGCCTTGCTCGGGTTGCTAGACGACCGTCACACCTTGCCGGCCCGCCTGCGTTTTCTCGTGCAGGTGCTGGTAGCTGCCGGCTTTCTGTATGGCGCAGGCTTTTCGCTGGGATGGGCGATGGGAGGCCTGCTGTTGGTGTCGCTGGTGTGGCTGGCCAATCTGTATAACTTCATGGATGGCTCGGATGGGCTGGCGGGGGGGATGGCTCTGTTCGGCTTCTCCGCCTATGCGGTGGCGGCTTATCTGGGAGGGCGCTTCGGTATGGCCCTTGCATGTGCGGCCGTCGCGGCCGGTGCGGCCGGTTTTCTGTTGTTCAATTTCCATCCGGCCCGCATCTTCATGGGTGATGTGGGTTCGGTGCCACTCGGCTTTCTGGCCGGGTCTCTCGGCCTGGTGGGCTGGGGCGGCGGTGCCTGGCCGTTGTGGTTCCCGCTGCTGGTCTTTGCCCCTTTCGTGCTGGATGCGACAGTCACGCTGCTGCGGCGTGCCTTGCGTGGCGAGAAGGTTTGGCAGGCCCACCGCAGCCACTATTACCAGCGCATGGTCCGTATGGGGTTGGGGCACCGGGGGACGGCCTTGCGGGCCTATGGTTTGATGCTTGGAACGGGCATTTCGGCGGTGCTGATATTGCCCTCAGGGTTTTCGCTGCAATGCATCACGCTTACAATGTGGGCAATCGTTTTTCTGGCGGTAGGTGTGTGGGTGGATCTGCGCTGGCGGCGTTTTGAAGCTGCTGAAGCCGTCAAGCCGTAAAGGAAGTTATGTCCCGGTCATTGCTGGTGTTTCTGTCGGACCTGTTCGGGGTCGCGCTGACGTGGTGGCTGGCCTATCTGATCCGTTTCAATACCGATATCCCCGTTGATTTCATGCCGGCCTTCGGTGTGGCACTGCCCATCGTGCTGTTCCTGCAGGGCATGTTGCTGCGGGCCTTCGGCCTGTATCGGGGGATCTGGGTTTTTGCCAGCTTGCCGGATCTACTACGCATCCTGCGTGCGGTGGGTGTCGCCACCCTGGTGACGCCCTTGGTGCTGGTCGTCGCAGTGCGCTATCACCCGACGGTGCCGCGCCTGATCTATGCGCTGCAGCCCTTGCTGCTGATCATGTATATGGGGGGTACGCGAGCCCTCTACCGGACCTGGAAGGAGTTTCGTCTGTATGGCGCGCTGCGTGCCCAGGGGCAGCCCGTCATCGTGATGGGTGCCGGGGAGGCCGCAGTGAATCTGATCAAGGATCTGTCCCGCTCGTCCGAGTGGCGTGTCGTTGGGCTGCTGGACAAGACGGGCGCGTGTGAAGGGCGGGAAATCTACGGTTACAAGGTGTTGGGTGCCTTCTCGGATCTGGCGCGGGTGGCGGCGGAACACCGCGTTGGTCACGCCATCATCGTCCTGCCCCATGAGCGCCACGAACTACGGCGCAGTGTGACCAGCATTTGCGTGCGGGCCGGCGTCAAGGCATTGACGGTGCCGGCCATCGAAGATGTGATGTTGGGTCGAGTGAGCGTGGGTGATGTCCGTCAAGTGGATGTGGAAGACTTGTTGGGGCGCGACCCGGTGCGTATCAATGCGGCGGAGGTCAAAGAGTATTTGCGTGGCAAGGCCGTGATGGTGACCGGCGCTGGCGGGTCGATCGGCTCCGCGCTGTGTCGTCAGATCGCCCGTTTCGAGCCGTCAGTGCTGATCTGCTTCGAACTGTCCGAATTTGCGCTGTATCGCCTGTGCGAGGAGTTCCACGCCTATTTTCCGAACGTACAGTTGGTGCCACTCGCCGGTGATGTCAAGGATGCGATCCGTGTGGACGAGGTGCTCAACCGTTACCGGCCTCACGTGATCTTCCACGCGGCAGCCTACAAGCACGTGCCGCTGATGGAGGACGACAACGCCTGGCAGGCAGTCCGCAACAACGCGCTGGGTACCTGGCAGGTGGCGCGTAGCGCGGTGGCCTTTGGTATCCCGCGTTTCGTGCTGGTGTCCACTGACAAGGCGGTCAACCCGGTCAACGTGATGGGGGCCACCAAGCGCCTGGCGGAGCAGGTGTGCCAGGCCTTGGCTGTCCAAGGGGGCACGCAGTTCGAGATTGTGCGCTTCGGTAACGTACTAGGGAGCGCTGGGAGCGTGATTCCCAAGTTCCAGGAACAGATTGCCGCCGGTGGGCCGGTGACCGTGACCCACCCGGAGATCACCCGTTACTTCATGTCGATCCCGGAGGCGGCCCAGCTGGTGCTGCAGGCAGGATCGATGGGCAAGGGGGGCGAGATTTTCGTGCTCGACATGGGCGAACCGGTGAAGATCGCCGAACTGGCGCAGGACATGATCCGCCTGTCCGGGCGTACTGAGGACGAAATCCGGATCGTATTTACCGGTTTGCGTCCCGGCGAGAAGCTGTATGAGGAAGTTCTGGCCGACAGCGAAGAGACCCGCGCCACCCATCATCCGAAACTGCGCATTGCGCGGGCGCTGCCGGTCGAGGAGGGCTGGCTCGATGCGCTGCTGCTGTGGCTGCGGCAGCGTCGTGCGGTGGATGCGCCTGAAGTGCGTCGGGAACTGCGTCGCTGGGTGCCCGAGTATGTTCCGGCCAACCAGACTGCGCCGCATCTGCGGTCGGTGGCGCAAACCGCCGGAGGACATTGAAAATGGCAACTTATGCGATCGGCGACATCCAGGGCTGTTTCCAGTCCCTGACCGCACTGCTCAACCGCGTCTCCTTCGATCCGGCTCACGACCGCCTGTGGCTGGTCGGTGATCTGGTGAACCGTGGGCCGGATTCCCTGAACACCCTGCGTTTCGTGCGCGATCTGGGGCCGGCAGCGGTCACCGTGCTGGGCAACCACGACCTGTATCTGCTGATGGTGGCCTACGAGGCGATTCGCAACCGGGGCAGGGACGACACCATCCAGGCCGTGCTCGATGCGCCGGATCGGGAGGTCTTGTTGGGTTGGTTGCGTACGCGTCCCCTGATGCATGTCGAGAACGGTTTTGCGATGGTCCATGCCGGGCTGCTGCCGGGCTGGACGGTGGAGCAGGCGCGGGCGCTGGCTCGCGAGGTCGAGGGCGCACTGGCCGGGCCTTATCACGCGGATCTGCTGCATAACATGTGGGGCAGCGAGCCCGCCGCGTGGAGCGACGATCTGCGCGATTACGAGCGGATGCGGGTGATCGTCAATGCGATGACGCGCATGCGCTTCTGCACGGCGGATGGCGTGATGGACTTCAAGGTCAAGGGCGAGGTTACCAAGGCGCCGAAGGGCTATCTGCCCTGGTTTGAGGTGGGAGGGCGCAAGAGCGCCGATACCACCGTTGTCTTCGGCCACTGGTCGGCGCTGGGCTTGCGTATCGAGCCCAATCTGATGGCACTGGACTCCGGATGTCTATGGGGGCGCGAGCTGACCGCCGTGCGTCTGGAAGACCGGGCCGTGTTCCAGGTGGCCTGTCCGGGTCTGGCCCACGGCAAGCCCAGGCCTTCCTGAACGTTCAGTCGGCGATGCGTGTGGCGATGCTCTCCCGCGCCGCGTGGGCGATGGCCTTGCGGTCAGGCAGTTCGCCAGGCCGGATGGCCGGGGCGACGCGTACGCGAGCGATGATCTCCGGCTCGGCGATGATCGCCCTGATGCAGTTGACCAGACTGATGTCTCCGTCGTAGGCCGGGGAGCGGGTGTAGCGGCCGTCCGGCAGGCGGTAGGCGATGGCCAGCGGCTGGATCGGAGCACCGGCTTCGATAGCCGGCTGCAGCAGCGCCGCATGGAAACCCAGCACGTGGCTGCCGTCGGTGGTGGTGCCTTCGGGGAAGATCGCCACGTGGCGTCCCTGGCCGAGCAGGCCACCGATTTCCCCGTTCACGATCTTCGCGTGGCCGCGGCTGCCGCGGCGCAGGAAGACTGTTTCGTTCTTCGCGGCGAGCCAGCCGATCAGCGGCCATTGGCGTACCTCGGCCTTCGAGACGAAGGCTGCCGGATAGGCCGCATTGATCACGAAGACATCAAGCCACGACACATGGTTGGCGACCAGTAGGCTGCCGGGCGCGACGAAGGGTTCGTCGGCCTGCAGGCGTACGCCTAGCGTGCCGAGCAGGTGCGCCGACCAGCGCTGGCGCAGCCGAAGGCGTTTGGCTGCCGACACGAAGGGAAAGACGAACGCGGCCAGAAACAGGCCTTGCAGCAGGTGGCCTGTCAGGCGGACAGCACGGAGGATGCGGATCGGGCGGGGGGTGGGGCTGGCGGGTTTCAGTCCTTGCGTCCCATGAAATGTTTGGCGTAGCGGGCGTCGAGCCGCGAAACCGGCAGCAGGATTGGCAGGTCGGCGGTGTTGAAGTCCGGATCCCAGGCCGGATCGCCGCAGATCCATGCGCCGGCACGCAGGTAGCCCTTGATCAGCGGCGGCGTGTCGGCGTCGAGATCCTGGCGCAGGGCCTGGATCGGCAGCGGCGTGCGGGGGAAGACCCGGTATTCGAGCGGGCACAGATACTCGTCCTTGAGGCGATTATACAGGCTGGCTGCGGCGTGCCCGCCGTCGGCCATGCTGATCGACGCACAGCCGATCAGGTAGTCGTGGTTGTTCTCGAGCATGTAGCGGGCGAGGCCGGCCCACAGCAGTGTGATGACGGCGCCGGAGCGGTAGTCCGGGTCGATGCAGGAACGGCCGATTTCCACCATGCGGCCGCGCAGGTGGCGCAGGCGGGTCAGGTCGAATTCGCTCTCGGAATAGTAGTTGCCGACTTCACGGGCGGCTGATGGCGACAGGATGCGGTAGGTGCCGACGATACGGCCGGCGTCCTCGTCGCGCACAATCAAGTGGTCGCAGAAGGCGTCGTACAGGTCGCGATCGACGCCCGGCGTGCGGCTCGAAAGGCGGGCGCCCATTTCCTCGGCGAACACGCGGTAGCGCAGCTTTTGCGCTTCCAGAATCTCGGTGGAGCAGCTGGCCAGCCCGACATGCAGGTTGCGACCGGGGCGCTGGGCGACGTGTTGTTCCTTGTGCAGCATTGACGGAATCCTCATTGGGTTTCCGCGCATTGTGAAAATGCTGCATTGCGGCGCCGTGAAGAGGGCGTTACGGACGTGTGACCGGATCCTGAATCCGGGTGTTTCCCCTGCCTGACACCCATTCCGTGGGGGTGACTTCAATCAACCTCACGGAATGGGATGAGTTCAGCGGCTGACGCGGGTGTTGCGGCCGTCCTGCAGCAGGCGCACGCGTTCGCCGGGCTTGAAGTTCTCCCCGCCATCTTCCTGCACGATGGCCAGTAGTTCGCCGTTGTCCATCTTGAGGGTGACTTCGATGCCCTGCTGGCGGGTCAGGCCTTCCTCCGCCGCCGAGCCGGCCAGGCCGCCGGCCACCGCGCCGACGACGGCGGCAATGGCCGAGCCCTTGCCGCCACCGACCGTGCTGCCGGCCACGCCGCCGATCGCGGCGCCAGCAAGCGTTCCAACGGGAGACTTGGTGCCTTCGAGCTTCACCGGGCGGATGCTTTCGATGACGCCCATGCGCACGCTCATTACGCGCCGGGCTTCGGTCCGTTCGTAGTCGCCGCCACCGAGGCCGGAGGCACAGCCGGTCACGTTGAGGGCGGCGAGCAGGGCGAGGGTCAGGCTGAGGATTCGCATCGTGTCGTGTCCTTTTTCACCACAGGGTTGAGCCGAACGCCGTGCGATAGGCGTCGGCGATTTCGTCGCGGCTGGGCGCGTGGTTCTGCCCGCCGCGGCTAGCGATCTTGAGAGCGCCCATCAGCGAAGCCAGGCGTCCGGTCTGGTCCCAGTCCAAGCCATTCTCGATGCCGTACAGCAGACCCGCCCGGTAGGCGTCGCCACAGCCAGTAGGGTCTTCGAGTGCTGCGGCACGGGCACACGGGATATCGAGGCGGCGACCGCCGGTGTAGATCTCGGAACCTTCGCCGCCACGGGTCACGACCAGCGCCTTGACCTCGTTGGCCAGGACTTCGATGCTGCGTCCGGTGCGTTCGCTGAGCAGGCGCGCCTCGTAATCGTTGACCGTGCAGTAGTCGGCCAGTTGCAGGCAGGCCAGCAACTCTTCACCGTTGAACATCGGCAGTCCCTGGCCGGGATCGAAGACGAAGGGAATGCCGGCCTCGGCGAACTGGCGGGAATGCTCCAGCATGCCGTCGCGGCCATCGGGGGCGACGATACCGAGGGTGACCCCGGTCGTGTGTTCCACCTTGTTGAGGTGGGAATGGACCATCGCGCCCGGATGGAAAGCGGTGATTTGATTGTCGTCCAGATCGGTGGTGATGAAGGCCTGGGCCGTGTAGGTGCCGGGGACGTGGGTGACGTGGGCACGGGATAGGCCAAGGCGCTCGAGGCGCTCCAGATAGGGGGCGACGTCGTCGCCGACGGTGGCCATGATCAACGGATCGCCGCCGAGCAGCTTGAGGTTGTAGGCGATGTTGCCGGCACAGCCGCCGAATTCCCGGCGCATTTCGGGCACCAGGAACGAGACGTTCAGGATATGGATCTGCTCGGGCAGAATGTGATTCTTGAAATGGTCCTGAAAGACCATGATCGAATCGAAGGCTATGGAACCGCAGATGAGCGTGGACATGGTGTTGGCAAAATGTAAGCGAAACGATTATAGGAGTGGCCCGGCTGGGCCCGCTTCGGTGAATGTTGCCGGATGTTATGCCGGCCGGTCGGGGCGTTCAGGGGTAGAACGCGTAGACCCGATAACCTGCTGCAGCAACGCCGGGCGCTTCGAAGCGGACCTGGGCTGCTACTTCCTTGCGGGCTGGGAAGGCATCCGGCGGCATGTCGGCGGGCAGCCATTGCTTGGGTTCCAGAACCCGGCGGACCAGAGCCTTGTCGCGGGCATCGGTCAGGGTGATTTCCAGGTGCGGCCAGGCCTGAGCGAACTCGGCACGGTTGCGCAACGTGGCGTGCAGCGTGAAGAAGGCTTCGCGGTTGGCATCCGGCTGGATGTCAGAGCTTTCGATGGTGATCGAGGTCGACTCGCGGGGTAGTGGCAGTTCGCAGCCCATGCCAGCGCACACGCTCTCCATGAAGAGCCGCATCTGAGGCGACGACTGGGCGATTTCACTTCGGAATACCAGTATTCCCTGGGCGAGCAAGGCAAGCACCAGTAGCGTGGCACCTGCCGCCCAGGCCGCTTGTTGCAATGGCGAAGGGCCGATGTGCTCTTCCATTTCCTCCACAAAAGGCACGTGCTCGTCCTGTTCGAGCTCTGGCGGCTCGCTCGTCGCCGCAACTACGGTGCGGGGCTCAATCGGCAGCCCCGTCGAAGGTCGTTCCGCCGTCGGCGCAGAGGGGCGGTCCTGATCCAAGGCCTGCTGGGGAGTGCCCGGCGTGTCGTCCACGACCTTCTTGTGCAAGAGCGAGTCGAAGTCGAGCGGGCCGTCCTCGACGAAGGATGGGTCGGGGGGATTTTTCAGGTCGAGTTCGGAGGCGTCCGGCCAGTCGGGCTTGAACGGGAACGGCGCGACGGGGGGCTCCACATCCTTTGCGGCTTCGTCCTCATCCTCGTTTTCGTCGAGGGGGCTATGGGTCTGCAGCTGATCCTTAGAGGTTGCCTCCGTCGCCGACAGCATGTCCTCCTCTGGCCGTTCATCGAGGGCTTCGAGGCGGATTTCACCGACCGGCTCGATGCGGTCGTCCGCGATTTCCGGGATGGTCGGTGTGGTGTTGGAGGACGGGAGCGCCTCGTCCTCGAAGGTGATGAACTCTGGGGTTTCCAGCGCAGCACCGTAGGCGTCGGCTTCGGGCTGCGGAGGCCGGGGTGCGTCCGCCACCTGCACGTTGTCGTTGGCGACACTGTCGACAACCAGGGCCGTCGCGTCTTCCTGGAAGCGTTCCTCAGTCGGAGGGTTGGTCCCGGTCGAGGGGGGGGCGGACACAGACGGTGCCAGGATGTCTGTGGTCTCGGGCAGCTTTTCCTGCAGGACGAACAGGGAGGGTGTCGCGCTCCCCGTCGGGACCTGTACCGGCTCCGACGGGAGTTCGTCGGCCAAGGTCTCTTCCTCGACCTGGTTCTCCAGCGCATTGAAGGCGTGCTGGCACTGACCACAACGGACCCGCCCGTGACGGGCGTTCAATTGCTCGGGTCGCACCCGGAAGGTGGTTGAGCACGCCGGGCAGCGCGCGAGGATCATGACTTGGCCGACGCCGGCCGTTCGCCCTCGAGCCGGACCCAGCCGTCCAGAGTGGCGCCCACGCGCAGGGTAATGAAGGGGGCGTAGGCTTCGATGACGTCATCTGCCTGGGCTTCCAGCACGCCGGACAGGGCCAGCTTGCCGCCGGGTGCGACGCGGGCAGCGAGCAGCGGGGCCAGCATCTTGAGCGGGTTGGTCAGGATGTTGGCGACGACCCGCTGGAAGGTACCGTCGAGGGGCTTGGCTGAGACCTGCAAGCGCAGGCTGACACCATTGTTGGCGGCATTGTCGGCAGCAGTTTCAACGGCTTTCTCGTCGATGTCCACGCCGGTGACTTCACCGGCGCCCAGCTTGGCGGCGGCGATTGCCAGGATGCCGGAGCCACAGCCGTAGTCGAGCACACTGACACCCGGCATGATCTCGCCGGTCAGCCATTCGAGGCACAGGCGGGTGGTCGGATGCGAACCAGTGCCGAAGGCCATGCCCGGATCGAGCACCAGGTTGATTGCGTCGGCATCCGGGGATTCATGCCAGGACGGCACGATCCACAGCCGGTCGGTGATGCGGATCGGGTCGAACTGGCTCTGGGTGAGCTGCACCCAGTTCTGTTCTTCGACCTCTTCGATGGTGAACGGCGGTACGGCGTCGAGCCCGACCGCCGCCGACGCGGTGGCCAGCGCCGCAGCCAGATCGGTGTCGGTGTCGAACAGCGCGACGACGCGGCTGTGGTCCCACAGGCTGGCCGGGTGCATGCCCGGCTCGCCGAACTGGGGCTTTTCCGCTTCGGTACCGGCGTCCGCGTCGTCGATGCTGACCGACAGGGCGCCATACTCCATCAGTGCTTCAGACAAGGCCTCGGCGCGGGTTGCGTCAGCCTGCAGGATGACTGAAATCCACATTCAGGCCTCCTTGGATGACAGTTGAAGTGAGTAGCGGCGCGCCATCATCAGCTCTTGCTGACGTCGTTGCGGCCCGCCAGCTTGTGCTCCAGGTAGTGGATGCTGGTGCCGCCTTCGACGAAGCGGGCATCGAGCATCAGCTCCTGGTGTAGCGGGATGTTGGTCTTGATGCCTTCGACCAGCATCTCGGACAGCGCGATGTGCATGCGACGGATGGCTTGGTCGCGGGTGTCGCCGTAGGCGATCAGCTTGCCGATCATCGAATCGTAGTGTTGCGGCACGGTGTAGCCGTTGTACACGTGGGAGTCGACGCGGATGCCTGGGCCGCCGGGGACGTGCCAGTTGCTGATCTTGCCCGGACAGGGCGTGAATTTGAACGGATCTTCGGCGTTGATGCGGCATTCGACCGCGTGGCCGCGGAATTCGATGTCCTTCTGTCGGTAGCTGAGCTTCTGGCCCGCAGCAACGCGAATCTGTTCCTGCACGATGTCCACTCCGGTGATCAGCTCGGTGACCGGATGCTCGACCTGTACACGGGTGTTCATCTCGATGAAGTAGAACTCGCCGTTTTCGTACAGGAATTCGAAGGTGCCCGCGCCCCGGTAGCCGATCTTGCGGCA
The DNA here is from genome assembly GCF_056724025.1 of Zoogloea sp. JDB1. Classification (NCBI taxonomy): domain Bacteria; kingdom Pseudomonadati; phylum Pseudomonadota; class Betaproteobacteria; order Rhodocyclales; family Zoogloeaceae; genus Zoogloea; species Zoogloea sp. JDB1. The sequence continues at coordinate 262,765 of NZ_CM161496.1, read as the reverse complement.
GGCTTCGGCGCAGCGTTCACCGATGCGGATGATGTGGCGGCGTTCAATGCCCGGTGCCGGGGCTTCCTCGATGACCTTCTGGTGGCGGCGCTGCATGGAGCAGTCCCGCTCGCCCAGGTAGATCGCGTTGCCGTGCTGGTCGGCCAGCACCTGGATCTCCACGTGGCGCGGGTTCTCCAGGAACTTCTCCATGTATACCGTGGGGTTGCCGAAGAATGCGCCTGCCTCGGAACGGGTGGTGGTGACGGCGTTGAGCAGCGCGGCTTCGGTGTGCACCACGCGCATGCCGCGACCACCGCCACCGCCGGCGGCCTTGATGATCACTGGGTAGCCGATGGCACGGGCGATCTTGACGATCTCCTTCGGGTCTTCCGGCAGTGCGCCGTCGGAGCCGGGTACGCAGGGGACCCCGGCGGCCTTCATGGCGTCCTTGGCCGAGACCTTGTCACCCATCAGGCGGATTGTCTCGGCGCGCGGGCCGATGAAGACGAAGCCGGACTGTTCGACCCGCTCGGCGAAATCGGCGTTCTCGGATAGGAAGCCGTAGCCCGGGTGGATCGCTTCCGCGTCGGTGACTTCGGCGGCGGAAATCAGCGCGGGGATGTTGAGGTAGCTGAGGGCCGATGAGGCGGGCCCGATGCACACGGATTCGTCGGCCAGTTTGACGTACTTGGCCTCGGCGTCCGGTTCGGAATGGACCGCTACGGTCTTGATGCCCAACTCACGGCAGGCACGCAGCACACGCAGCGCAATCTCGCCCCGGTTGGCGATCAGGAGTTTTTTGAACATCGCCATGATTTAGCCGATGACGAAGAGGGGTTCGCCGTATTCCAGCGGTTCGCCGTTCTCGACGAGGATGGCCTTCACTGTGCCGGCCACTTCGGCCTCGATCTCGTTCATCAGCTTCATGGCTTCGATGATGCACAGCACGTCGCCGACGGCAACGCTCTGGCCGACTTCGACGAGGGGCTTGGCGCCCGGTGCGGAAGCGCGGTAGAAGGTGCCGACCATCGGCGACTTGACCACGTTGCCGTCCGGCAGGGCCGGTTCGGCTGCGGCAGCAGGGGCTGCCGGCACAGCAGCAGGGGCACTGACGGCGACCGGCGCGGCAGGGGCCTGGGCTACGTAGTTGATTGGAGCGGGACCGGAGATGTGCTTGGCGATGCGGACTTTTTCCTCGCCTTCCGTGACTTCCAGTTCGGAGATGCCGGACTCCTGGACCAGATCGATCAATTTCTTGAGCTTGCGAAGATCCATAGTATTCCCCTTGATATGTGAAGCGGCCAGCACCAAGGCCGGCCTGCCGATGTCTTGTTTTAGGCGCGAGCTGCGCGCAGACGGGCGAGGGCGAATTCGAGGGCGAGTTGATAGCCCTGGGCGCCCAGCCCGCAGATCACGCCTACAGCCTTGTCGGAGAAGTAGGAGTGATGGCGGAACGGCTCGCGGGCGTGGATGTTCGACAGGTGTACTTCGACGTACGGAATGGCGACGCCGGCAAGGGCGTCCCGCAGTGCGACGCTGGTGTGCGTGTACCCTGCCGGATTGATGATGATGAAATCGACGGCTTCGCTTTCCGCGGCCTGCACCCGGTCAATCAGCTCGCCCTCGTGGTTGCTCTGGAAGGACTCCAGCAGCACGCCGTCGGCCTTGGCCCGGCTTTCCATCGCCGCGTGGATGTCGGCGAGGGTGGTCAGCCCGTATATGCCGGGTTCCCGGCGACCGAGCAGATTGAGGTTGGGACCATGCAAAACGAGAATCCGCTGCTGCGGGAGGTTCTCGTCAGTGGCTTCCTGGGTGCTGGTTTTGCGCGTCATGAGTGCAAGTTTGCCGTAATTACGCGCAAGTTGTCCACCGCGCGGCCTCCGCCATATGCCTCAGGACTTGCTCAGTTCGGCGAGTTTTCGGTCCAGTTCCTGTTCGGACAATTCACCTAGTTTGATCAGGCTGATGCCGCCGCTGCGATCGATGACCAGCGTGAAAGGCAGACCCTGGGCGCTGTTGCCGAGTTCCTCGGTCAATTGGACAAGGGACGGATCGCCGATCACCAGCGGATAGTCCACCACCTGTTTGGCCTGGAAGCCGGCGACGTTCTTGGCGGTGTCGATGCTGATGCCGACGAATTGAACGCCTTTGCCTGCATATTTGCGGCTCAGAGCCGAAAATGCCGGAATTTCCTTGCGGCACGGTGGGCACCAGGTGGCCCAGAAGTTGACCACAAGCACTTTGCCCTTCCAGGCCGAGAAGGGCTGCTGGGTGCCTTTGGCGTCTGGCAGGTCGAGGGCCAGCAGCTTGCCGAGGGCAGTACGCTGGGTCTGGGACAGGCTGGCCGTCGGCGTCGCGGCGTTGGCGCTCGTCGAGTAAGAAGTGTACAAGCCGGCGGCGACGGAGGCCAGTGCGACGGTGATGACGAGAGCGAGGGTGGTGCTGCGACTCATGGATGGATATGGGCTTCGGCCGGTGTTTCATTGACGAGAGCTTCGACGACGGACAGGCGTGCTCGTTCCATCTGGCGTGCACCGTGATTACCGCGGCGGCTCTGGCGTTCCACGTCGGGGGAATAGATGCGCAGCTTGAACGGGATATCGTCCCAGTCGAAGACCAGGATCGCCTCCGGACCGTCGGGCTGGTTGCGGCGTGGCTCCCGGTGCTCGTAGGCGACGTTGTTGTTGAGGAAGAAGATTTCCACTTCCTTGGCGCTTTCGGGAAAGAGGTCGATTTCCACTTCCGAGTAGCGCCCGGCGGTACCTTCCAGTACCGGCCCGGTGAGGTAGGGGCGGAAGGTTTCCAGTTCGCGCATCACGTCGACGGCAGCCTGGCGCATTACGTACTGGCGTTCCAGGTGTTCTTCGTCCTGGAAAACGGCGAGATAAGTGCGGACTTCGGCCTCGATCTCCGCGTTGTTGGGCAGTTCGTCGGCGGCGAGGGCGCCGAGCTGGCGCGCGGCCTTGCGTTTGGCGAAGCCGTAATCGCTGATGCCGTCTTCGGCGATCATGCGGGCCGCCAGGGCGGCGATCTCGCGGCGCAGGTTGCTGCGGTGTGGAACGGCAGGGCGCGGCATGGAAGGTCGAAGCTCCCCGTTCGATTAGAATAGATCCCATTCTACACACGACTGTTGCGGCACTGTTTCTGTCGCTTAGACGAATAATGCACATACACATTCTCGGCATCTGCGGAACCTTCATGGGCGGCGTGGCCCTCCTCGCGCGGGCTGCCGGCCATACGGTGACGGGCTGCGATGCCAACGTCTACCCGCCGATGAGCACCCAACTGGAAGAGCAGGGCATTCGGCTCGTCGAAGGCTATGGGATCGAACAGCTGGACCTGGAGCCGGACGTGTTCGTCGTCGGTAACGCGATTTCCCGTGGCAACCCCCTGCTGGAAGAAATCCTCGACAAGGGCCTGCCCTATGTGTCCGGCCCCCAGTGGTTGGCCGAGAACGTGCTGCAGGGGCGCTGGGTGTTGGGCGTCGCCGGCACCCACGGAAAGACTACGACTACTTCGCTGCTGGCTTGGATCCTTGAGGACGCAGGCCTCAATCCGGGCTTCCTGGTTGGCGGTGTACCGAAGAACTTCGGCCTGTCGGCGCGGTTGACCGAGTCGCCGTTCTTCGTCATCGAAGCGGACGAATACGACACCGCCTTCTGTGACAAGCGCTCCAAGTTCGTCCATTACCGCCCGCGGACGCTGATCCTGAACAACCTGGAGTTCGACCACGCGGACATCTTCGCCGATCTGGCGGCCATTGAAACTCAGTTTCACCATCTGGTGCGTACCGTGCCGCGGCTTGGCCGCATCGTCGCCAACGCCGCCGAGGAGGCGCTGCCGCGAGTCATGCAGCGCGGCTGCTGGTCCGAGCTCGAATGGTTCAACGACGCGGCCGGCTGGTCGGTGGCGGAGGGGGGCAGTGAGGATGAGGTGGTGATCCGCCACCTGGGCAAGGAGATCGGCCGCCGCCGGCTGCCGCTGTCCGGCCGCCACAATCGGGCCAATGCGCTGGCGGCGATTGCCGCCGCGCGGCACGTGGGCGTCACGCCGGAGGTGGCGCTGGATGCGTTGAGCCGCTTCGAGGGGGTCAAGCGCCGCCTCGAATTGCGCGGCACGGTGCGCGGCGTCGCGGTGTATGACGACTTCGCCCATCACCCGACCGCCATCACGCTGACGGTCGAAGGCCTGCGCCGCCAGGTTGGCGATGCGCGCATCCTGGCGGTGCTGGAGCCGCGCTCCAATACCATGAAGCTTGGCGTGATGAAGGACCAGCTGCCGGCCAGCCTGGCCCAGGCCGACAAGGTCTTCTGCTACGCGGCCAACCTGGGCTGGGACGCCCGTGAGGCGCTGGCACCGATTGCCGGCAAGACGCTTGTCGAAGACGATCTCGACGCACTGGTGGCGGCCATCGTCGCCGAAGCCCACGACGGCGACCGCATCCTGGTCATGAGCAACGGCGGTTTTGGCGGTATCCACGGCAAGCTGCTGGCCGCCCTCGGGCAGTAAGCTGCCGGATGGATCGAGCGTTGGGGTGAGTTCATTCACCCCAACGCTCAACGTGCCGATTCGGCCGTCAGCTTTTCAAAACGCCGCGGGAAGCCCGCTGCCGGTTGCCGGTGGCGGGCTTTTTTCCTCTGGAAAAGGGACAGGGCCACGGCCAGCGTGACGCACAGCAGCAGCGCTGCGCCGGTGTTGTGGGCGACGGCCAGCGGAAGCGGCAGTTGCAGCAGCACGTTGGCGATGCCCAGCCCGATCTGCAGGCCCAGCGCAGCGAGCAGTGCGACGCCGGCCCAGCGCTTGTGCCTGCGGGCCAGCAGGCGCAGGCTGAGGCTGCCGGCGACCAGCAGCACCACGCCGGCGAACAGGCGGTGGGTCCAGTGGATGGCGGTCAGGGCGCTGACTGGCAGCAGGGCGCCGCTGGCAGTGATGCCCAGCTCCCGGTCCAGCGTGAAGGCGTGGTGGAAATCCAGCGCTGGGTCGAAGCTGTCCTGGCAGGTCGGGAAATCCGGGCAGACGGCAGCGGCGTAGTTGCTGCTGACCCAGCCGCCGAGGGCGATCTGCACGATGACGACGATGAGCGCCATGGCCGCGTGGGCCTGCAGGCCGGCGCCGATGCCCGGGGTTGGACGGAAAATGCGGCTTTCCCGTAGTGCGAGGGCCGCCAGCAACGCCAGCGTCGTCATGCCGCCGAGCAGGTGGCAGGTGACGATCACCGGTTTCAGCAACTGGGTGACGGTCAGCATGCCGAGCGTGGCCTGCACCAGCACCACTGCGAGCAGGGCCAGTTCGAGCGTCGGCTTGCGCTGGGCGCGGTGCTGCCAGCCGAGCACGGCCAGGCCGGCGATGCACAGGCCCAGCGTGCCGGCTGCGTAGCGGTGGATCATCTCCTTCCAGGCCTTGCCCGCTTCGACGCGCTGGCCGAAAGCCGCTTCGGCGGCACTCACCTCATGAGCGCGTTCCGGCACGCCGACCAGCTGGCCGTAGCAGCCGGGCCAGTCCGGGCAGCCGAGGCCGGCATCCGACAGGCGCACCCAGGCGCCGAGGGACACCACCACGAGGGCGAGCAGGAAGGCGACGACGGCGAGGGTGCGCCGGCCGGATGGAGGCGCCCTCATGCCAGTCGATCCAGGAACAGTGCCGCGAATAGGCCGGTGAGGTAGATCAGCGAATAGCGGAAGGCGTGCCGCGCACGGGCGTCCGAGTAATCGCGCCACAGGATCCAGGCTTCCCGTAGGTAGCCCAGGTTGAGCAGGCTGACCAGCGTCGCATAGACCCCGCCGGACAGGCCCAGCGTGCAGGGTAGGTAGGACACCGCCGCCAGTAGCACGGTGTACAGCAGGATGTGCAGGCAGGTCAGCGGCACGCCGTGGCTGACCGGCAGCATCGGTAGGCCGGCACGGGCGTATTCCTCGCGCCGGTAGCAGGCCAGTGCCCAGAAGTGAGGTGGCGTCCACAGGAAGATGATGAGGAACAGGGCCAGCGCGGGCAGGCCGATGTTGTCCGTCATCGCCGCCCAGCCGAGTACCGGCGGCATGGCGCCGGAAGCGCCGCCGATGACGATGTTCATCGGCGTGGCCGGCTTCAGGATCACGGTGTAAACAATCGCGTAGCCGAGGAAGGTGGCGAGGGTCAGCCACATGGTCAGCGGATTGACCGCCACGTGCAGCAGCCACAGGCCCGAGCCGCCGGTCAGGCAGGCCAGGCCGAGGGTTTCGGCGGGGCTGATCAGCCCCAGCGGCAGCGGGCGGCCGCGGGTGCGGGCCATGCGGGCGTCGATGCTCCGCTCCACCAGGCAGTTGATCGCCGCGGCGGCGCCGGCCACCAGCGCGATGCCGACGGTGGCAGCGAGCATGCGGCCGGCCGGCGGCCATCCGGGTACGGCGAGGAACATGCCGATCATCGCGGTGAAAACGATCAGGCTGTTCACCCGTGGCTTGCACTGGGTCAGGAAGGCGCCGAGGCGCAGGCCGAGGGGCGTGGGGGCGACTGTGCTGCGGAGGGTCGTCGGCATGGCGGATCTCCGGGGTTGTGTGTCAGCCTGCCCACGCATAGCGGAGCAGGCGTTCCATGTCCTTCAGGATGCCGCGCGGGTCGGCGTCGGGGGCATAGCGCAGGATGATCTTGCCGAGCGGATCCACCACGTACACGCGGTGGCCGTGGTCACCCAGGTCGAAAGCCGCGCGGGCGGCGGCGCTGTGTGCCACGGCGGCATGCAGGTCGGGCTGCAGGGCGTGCAGGGGGGCGATGTCGGGCGCCGGCTGATCGGACAGCCAGGTGCGCTGGACCCGCGGCATCTGCTTGTAGAGGGCCACGTGAATCTGGCGGGTGGCGACGATCCAGTTGCGGCAGGCGTCGTCGCAGGGGCCGGGGCCGGCGACCACCAGGCTCCAGTGGCCGTCAAAGTCCTGTTCGCCGAGGGGCTGGCCGGCGGCATCGGCCAGCGGTGGTAGCGCGCGCGGGGGTGACAACAGTTCGCCGTGGTTGCCGGGTTGGTCCGGATGCCAGCCCCACGCATACAGGCCGGCGCCGACCGCGAAGGGCATCAGCAGCAGGGCCAGGATCAGCAGTAGCGGGCGGTAGCGGCGCATTAGCGGCGCCTCCAGCCGAGGGCCAGCCAGATCAGCACCGCGGAGGCCGCGAAGCCGTACCACTGGTAGGCGTAGGACAAGTGGCGTTCGAGGCGCTCGTCCGGGCGTGGCCAGTCGCGCACGAAGCCGGCCGGTGCGGCAGCATCCAGTTGCACCACCACCGGCTGCACCGGCCACGGGGCGAGCCGGACGAAGCGGCCCAGATCGAGGTTCTGCCAGACGGGTTGCCAGGCACCGTCGTTGTTGTCACCGCCCAGTGTGAAGAAGCGGCTGCCCGGTACGACGGCGGTGCCGCGCAGTTCCAGCGGGCCGCGGGGCGTATCCACCGCGGGGATGTCGGTGTGGCGGGCCGCGGCCGGAATCCAGCCGCGATTCACCAGCACGCGCATGTTGCCGCCGTCGATGTGGAAGGGCGTGATCACGTGGTAGCCGGCCTGTTCCCGATGGACACGGTTATCGACGAGGAATTGGCGTTCGGTCTCGAATTGGCCGCGGATCAGCACCGGCCGCGAGCGCAGGCTGTCGGCGTCGGCCGGTGTGTTGCCGAGGCTCACCGGTGCGTCGGTGCTGCGTTGGTCGAGCAGGGCCTGGGCGGCCTGCTTGCATTCGGCCTTGCCGTATTGCCAGTTGCCGAGCTGGAGGCAACCTGCGGCGACGCCCAGCGCGAGCAGGCCGCCCCACAGAGAAGGACGGAAGCGGCGGCCGCTTGTGATGGTCCGGACGCCGGCGCACAATCGGCGGACCGGGTTCGGGGAGCGGGCTGTGGCATTCAAGTTGGCCGTGGTGTTCATGCTGTTGCTGGTGGTCGGCAGCCTCTTTTCGGGCCTGTTCTTCCTTTATCGCGACAGGGGTAACGGCGACCGGGTTGTGCGGGCGCTCACCTTGCGCGTCTCCCTCTCCCTTTTGCTCTTTCTCGGCCTGCTGCTGGCCTGGCACTTCGGCGCCGCGGGGCGCTAGAGCCAATAGACCACGACGAACAGCAGCAGCCACACCACATCCACGAAGTGCCAGTACCAGGCCACCGCCTCGAAGGCGAAGTGGCGTTTGGCGTCGAAGTGTCCGGCCAGGCAACGGCCGGCGACCACGGCCAGCATGATCGCGCCGAGGGTCACGTGGAAACCGTGGAAGCCGGTCAGCATGAAGAAGGTCGCGCCATACACGCCGGCGCCCATCGTCAGACCCATCTCGGTGTAGGCGTGGTGGTATTCGTAGGCCTGGAAGCCAAGGAAGATCACGCCGAGCAGCACGGTGAGGATCAGCCCCAGGTTGAGCTGGCTGCGGGAGCTCTTCATCAGGCCCCAGTGGGCGACGGTGAGGGTGACGCCGGAACTCAGCAGCAGCGCCGTGTTGATCGCCGGAATGCCCCAGGCGGCCATCGGCGTGAAGGGGGCGCCTTTCGGGCCGGCGGTTGGCCAGGCTGCCGTAAAGTCCTTGTATAGCGTGAAAGCTGGGTCCATGTGGGCCAGGGCCGGCACCGAGATGTTGCGGCAGTAGAACAGCGCGCCGAAGAAGGCCGCGAAGAACATCACCTCGGAGCCGATGAACCACACCATGCCCTGGCGGAAGGACTTGTCCTCCCAGTCGGTGTAGGCGCCGCGCTGGTTCTCGGCGATCACCGTGCCGAACCACTTGAACAGCACGAAGATGATCACCGTCGCACCGCTGGCCATCACCCACGGCCCCGGCGCGAACTTGTTCATCAGCAGGATGAAGCCCAGCGCCAGCAGGAACATGCCGCCCGACAGGAAGACCGGGTAGAGGCTCGGCTGCGGCACGTAGTAATGGCCGGCGTGAGGCGCGGCGGAATTGGCGTGCGAGGCGTTCAAGGCGGACTCCCTAGTTAGGATTCGGTGCCGGGAAGAAGGCATAGGCCAGCGTCAGCTCGCTGATCTCCTCGCCGATGTCGCCATCGACGACAAAGGTCAGGGCCATCTCGCGGCTCTCGCCGGGGGCGAGGGTTTGTTGCTTGAAGCAGAAGCAGTCGAGCTTGCGGAAATGTCGGGCCGCCACGGTGGGCGACACGCTGGGCACGGCCTGGCCGACGATGGTCCGGTCTGACAGGTTGCGCACCAGGAAACGGGTGGTGCGCAATTCACCGGGATGGACCTCGATGGCCGGTTCGAGGGGACGGATTTCCCATGGCAGGCCGGGCATCAAGGTCGAGGTGAATTGCACGCCGAGGCTGCGGGCGTAATTCACTGCGCTCGGCGGCACGTCCTTGGCCTGGATGGCGTCCTTCAGTGTCTTGCCATTGAAGCCCACCGCCCTGCACAGGCTGTCGTAAAGAGGTACCAGCGCAAAACCGAAGGCGAAGAAGGCCGCCGCCACCAGCAACAGGCGAATGATCAGTCGGCCGTGCCGGCGCGGCGGCGGGCTGAGGGCGGCTTCCCGCATGGCGCCGTCAGCGCTCGATGAGGAAGCCGATCAGATACAGACCCAGCGCGATGGCGCCGAGGATCCAGGCAAAGCGGGCCGATGCGCGACGGCGGTCGGCCAGGTCATCGGACGTGAAATGCATGATGTCGTCCTCCATGATCAGCCCGCCTTGATGACGGGCTGGGTTTCCCATGAGTGGTGGGGCGGTGGGGAGCTGAGTTCCCACTCCAGCCCCGCGGTGCCTTCCCACACACGGTCGGTCGCCTTGTCGCCACCCTTCACGCAGCGCCACACGTTGTAGGCGAAGATCAGTTGCGAGAGGCCCAACGCGAAGGCCCCTACTGTGGATATGGCATTGAATTCGGCGAACTGCAATGCGTAGTCGGGAATCCGCCGGGGCATGCCGGCAAGGCCCAGGAAGAACTGGGGCATGAAGGTGAAGTTGAAACTGATCACGGTCAGCCAGAAATGCAGTTTGCCGAGCTTCTCGCTGTACATGTGGCCGGTCCATTTTGGCAGCCAGTAGTACACCCCGGTCATCACCCCCATGATGCCGCCGGCGAACAGCGCGTAGTGGAAGTGGGCCACCACGAAGTAGCTGTGGTGATACTGGGCGTCGGCGGCCACGTCGGCCAGCACCAGGCCGGTCAGGCCGGCGATGCCGAACAGCACGATGAAGCCGAGGGCGAATAGCATCGGTGTCTCGAAGCTCATCGCGCCGCGCCACATAGTGGCGATCCAGCAGAAGAACAGCACCGCCAGCGGCAGCGAGATCGACATGGTGCTGTACATGAAATACAGCAGCGCCGGGATCGGCAGGCCGGAGGTGAGGAAATGGTGGGCCCACACGATCAGGCCCAGCACGCCGATGGCAATGAAAGACCACACCTGGGCATCGTGGCCATAGACCGGCTTGCGCGTGAAGGTGGATAGCACATGGGGCATCAGGCCCCACACCGGCAGCAGCAGGATGTACACCTCCGGGTGGCCGAAGAACCAGAACAGGTGCTGGAACAGGATCGGATCGCCACCGCCGGCGGCGTTGAAAAAGTGGGTGCCAAAGTGGCGGTCGGTGAGCAGCATGGTCACGCCGCCGGCGAGCACCGGCAGGGTGATGATCAGCAGCACCGCGGTGACCAGCCAGCCCCAGCAGAACAGCGGCATCTTCATCAGCGTCATGCCGGGGGCGCGCATGTTGAGGATGGTGGCGATGATGTTGATCGAGCCCATGATCGAGCTGATGCCGAGGATGTGGATCGAGAAGATCGCGAAATCGACACCGATGCCGCCCTGCACTGAAAGTGGCGCGTAGAGGGTCCAGCCGGTGGCGACGGCGCCGTCGCCAATGCCGAACAGGGCCAGAAAGAAGGGCATTGTCAGCAGCATGGCGGCCGGCGGCAGCAGCCAGAAGCCCCAGTTGTTGAGGCGTGGAAGGGCCATGTCCGGCGCGCCGATCATCAGCGGGATCATCCAGTTGGCAAAGCCGGTGGCGGCCGGCATCAGCGCCGCAAAGATCATCACCAGTGCATGCACGCCGATCAGCTGGTTGAAGAACTCCGGCTTCATCAGCTGCAGGCCGGGCTGGAACAGTTCGGCGCGCACCCCGAGGATCATCGCCCCGCCGACGAAGAACATCAGCAGGGAGAAGGTCAGGTACATCGTGCCGATGTCCTTGTGGTTGGTGGTGGTGAGCCAGCGCAACAGGCCAGTGGGGTGGTGGCCGTCATGGTGATCGAGGGCATGGGACGCGGTGTTCATGCTGGGCTCCTCAGCGAAGTGCCTTGATCTGGGCGGGCTGGATCATGTCGCCCTTGGTGTTGCCGAAGCTGTTGCGCTCGTAGGTGATGACCGAGGCGATGTCGGCGTCGGACAGGGTGGTCTTGAAGGTCTGCATCGCGGTGCCGGTCTTGCCGTTCATGACCCGGTCCACGTGGCTGTCGGGGATCAGCTTGCCGTCCGGCGACAACAGCGGACCATTGACGATCTTGCTGCCGGCCAGTGCCGGGAAGGCCGGCGGCAGGCCCTGGCCGGTGGGCTGGTGGCAGGCGGCGCAGATCTTGTCGTAGGTCTCCTTGCCGTGGGCCATCAGCTCTTCGCGGGTCCAGGTGCGGTCGCCGCTGGCGGCCGCGGCGGCCAGTTCGGTCTTCTTCTTGTCCACCCAGGCGATGTATTCGGCTTCCGGCACCGCCTTGACGACCACCGGCATGAAGCCGTGGTCCTTGCCGCACAGCTCGGCGCACTGGCCGCGGTAGATGCCGGGCTCCTCGATGCGCACCCAGGTTTCCCGCAGGAAGCCGGGGATCGCGTCGCGCTTGACGCCGAACTGGGGCACCCACCAGGTGTGGATCACGTCGGTGGAGGTGAGCAGGATGCGCACCTTCTTGCCGACCGGCAGCACCACCGGGTTGTCCACTTCGAGCAGGTAGTGCTCGCCCTTGGCTTCCTTGCCGTCGATCTGCTCGCGAGGGGTGGCCAGCGTGCTGATGTACTTGATGCCGGAGTCCGGATATTCGTACTGCCACTTCCACTGCATGCCGGTCACCTTGAGCACCATGTCGGCCTTGGTGCGGGTGTCCTCCATGTCGATCACTGCGTGGAAGGCCGGGATGCCCATCAGCACGAAGTCGATGAAGAGCAGGATCGCGAAGGGCACCAGCACCCAGAACCACTGCAGGGCGCCGCGCGGGCCGCTGAAGCGGGCCGGCTCTGCGCCGACGCTCTTGCGGTGATTGATCATGGAATAGACCATGATCGAGAACACCACCACGAACAGCACCGTGATGATGACCATGAACTGGTTGTGCATCGACAGCGTGTCACGCCCGATCGGGGTGACGGGCTTGGGGAAGTTCCATGAGAAGTCGGCGAGAGCTGAGCCGGAGACGAACAGGAGGCCGAGTGCAGCGAGAAGTCTGGCCTGGGAGCGGGGGGCGGTTGGGCTCAAGTCTCTACCTCTCTGTTCGTGGGATGATCGGACCCGCGGCGGTTATTGAGGTCTGGCGAGGTGGCGGGAGAGATCCGAGAAAAGCAGCCTGCGTTCATCCGCCGTCAGCAGGCGTCCCACGCGGGCGGTGTGCCCGTGGGAGCGGACGTACAGTAGAGGGTCGGGGCCGTCGGCGGCTTCGAGCGAGACGCGGGCCCAGCCGGCATGAAAGCTCTGACGGAACGAAACGGAAGACTGGCGGGTCGAGACGATCAGGCTGTCGTCAGCGATCTGGATGGATTCGTAATCGGCGTCCTGGCGATTGATGGCGCGCAGTGCGATGAAGAGTACGAGAAGTTCGAGGCCGGCGAAGGGTAATACCAGCCACGCACCGGCCAGCAGGAAGCCCGTGCTGACGATGAGGCTGGCGGCTAGGATCAGGGCGATCACGCCACGCCGCAGTGTGGGGGTGAGTGAGCAGTTGGGGCGCGCGATCCAGGATCGCGCGCCCGCTGCCTCTTTCATTGTTATAGCCATGGCGTCTCCTCCAGGCCCGTCTGCGTCTTTTTGACGCAGATCAAATTCTGGCGGCAGTGTAGCATCGCCTTCCCGTTTTGCAGTGCACTTTTTGAAAGCTCAGTTAATTGAGCCATAAGGATTTTTTAAATGTTTGCGTTGTTGCGATGCGGCATTGCTGGTTTGGCAGCACTTTGCGTGCTCACTGCCTGTTCGCCCGAGGGCAGCGGTGGGGCGCGGGAGGGTTTTGCCAACACCGACATCACGGGTGCGAACTATGCGAACGGGTTCCGTCTGACGGATCACCACGGACAGGTGCGCACGCTGGCTGACTACAAGGGCAAGGTGGTGACCCTGTTCTTCGGCTATACCCAATGCCCGGATGTGTGCCCGACCAACCTGCTCAATATGGCGCAGGTGATGCGTGAGCTGGGGGCGGATGCGGACAAGGTGCAGGTGCTGTTCGTGACCATCGACCCGGAGCGGGATACGCAGGAGCTGTTGGCCCAGTACGTGCCAGCCTTCGATCCGCGCTTTGTCGGCCTGTATGGTGACCTCGCCACGACGCAGGCGGTGGCGCGGGATTTCAAGGTGTTCTACCAGAAGCAGGGTGACGTGCAGGGCGGGCGCTACACGGTGGATCACTCGACCGGTACTTACGTCTATGACCCTCAGGGGCGGCTGCGCCTGTACATCAAGCACGGCGAGAAGCCGGCGGTGATCGTTGCCGACCTGAAGCGTCTGCTGGCCGGCAAGTAGCAAGAAAAAGGGCAGCCCGCGGGCTGCCCTTGGCAGGGATGCGCGTGCGCGGGGCCGTCAGGCCAGTGCAGCCAGGTGGCTGCGCATCTTCTGCATGGCCTTGGCCTCGATCTGGCGGATGCGCTCGGCGGACACGCCGTATTCGGCGGCCAGCTCGTGCAGCGTGGCGGCATCGCCTTCGGTCAACCAGCGGCGCTGCACGATGGTCCGGCTGCGTTCGTCCAGGTTAGCCAGCGCTTCGTGCAGGCCCACGTCCTGCAAGCGCGAGGCCTGGCGCTGGGCGATGACTTCGGAGGGCTCTGCGTGGGGGTCGGCCAGATAGGCGATCGGCGCAAAGCGTTCTTCCTCGTCGTCCGGTCCGCTTTCCAGTGCCACGTCCTGGCCGGACAGGCGGGTTTCCATCTCGCGGACTTCTTCCGGCTTTACGCCCAACTGGTCGGCAACTGCCAGAACTTCCTCACCCTGCAGCGAGTTGCTGCTGCTCTTCAGGCTGCGCAGGTTGAAGAACAGCTTGCGTTGGGCCTTGGTAGTGGCAATCTTGACCAGACGCCAGTTCTTGACGATGTACTCGTGGATCTCGGCCTTGATCCAGTGGATCGCGAAGGACACCAGGCGCACGCCGCGGTCCGGGTCGAAGCGCTTGACGGCCTTCATCAGGCCCACGTTGCCTTCCTGGATCAGGTCGGCATGGGGCAGGCCATAACCAAGATAACCGCGCGCAATAGCGACCACCAAGCGCAGGTGAGACAGTACCAGCTTGCGCGCCGCTTCCAGATCCTCGTGCTCCCGGAAGCTGTGGGCGAGATCGGACTCTTCCTTCTCGGTCAGCAGGGGGATGCGATTCACGCTCTGGATGTACTGGTCCAGGCTGCCAACCGCGGACGGAACGGGAAACGACAGGGTTTGAGACATCGACGGCTACCTCCTTCGCAGCAATATTAGCACTCCCGTCCTGTGAGTGCTAAGGGGACGAATGGTTCCGTATATTTCAGTCTGGTTCTGTATCGGTTTCAGGACGAGCCGTTCCTGCGGCGTTCGGCTACCCGTCATTTTCAGGGGCATGTCTGGTGTGGTGACGGGCGAGTGCCCGCGGGCTGCTCGGGAGGCAAAAGGATGCCGGAGAAAGGTCGATGGCATGCGAGCGGTTTATGCACAATTCACGATATCGATCCCGGCCTTCCGGTTACAATCCGGCAGCCTGTTGCCACTTGGCCGATAGCGCGGTCCCGTCATTCCGTCGAACGGATCGACGTATCAAAACCATTTACAGCGCCGTCGCGCTCTCATTCAATGCAGAACTGCGAACGACCCCGACCTCCCGCCGGTTCTTTGTCCGTATTTCGAGATTTGTTGCTGCTTGCAAGTATTGCCGTACTGGTGATGGCTGTCCCGGTGCTGCTCGACCGGACTCTCTACAATATTGATCAGGAAACTCATTTCCGGTGGATCAACCAGTTTTTCCTGAGCTTGGAAAAAGGTGAGCCTTACCCCCGGTGGATGTTTCTCGCCAATGGTGGCCTTGGCGAACTCCACTACGGCGCCTATCTTCTGTACTGGTATCTCGTTGCCGGTTTGATGAAGCTGGGTTTGAACACCTGGGCAGCCCTTCGCCTGCTGGCCCTGTGTGCCACCTGGGTGTCCGCGTCGATGGCTTATCTGGTCTGCGGGCGGCTCTTTTCAAGGAAGGCGGGTCTGGCGACCGGGGCGCTTGTTGCTGTCACGCCTTTCTCCCTGTTCCTGTTTACTCATTACGCGGCTTTTCCCTGGCACTTCACCCTGAGCCTCGCGGTCTGTTTCGTCCTGCTGTCCCTGAACACGGCCAATACGCCGGCCCGCCTGATCCTGCTTGCCCTTTGTGCTGCGGCCATCACCCTCTCCCATACCTTGGTGGCCTTCATGACCCTGATTTGTGCCGCGCCTGCGGTGCTTTATATGCAGAGTGGCAAGCCGGCAGCAAGGCTGACCGGCTTTCTGACCTGCTGGGCCCTGCCGGTGCTGTGTGGTGTCGGGATGGCGGCTTTCCATCTGATTCCTGCCATTGCTGCCCGGGGCCTGCTGGCTGACGCTTCTAGCGACCCCCTGTACTTCAACTGGAAGAACAGTTTCGCCTTCGCCACATTCAGTGCCCGGGAAAATGGCATGCGTTGGTTTGCCATCCAGTGGATCTACGCAAGCCAGATTCTCCTGTGCGCCCTCGTGGCGCTGTTCGCCCTTGCCAATTCCCGATCCACTGCGCCGCACTTGCGGCGTTTCATGGGCGGTGTGCTGGTGTTTGCCTTCGTGGCACTGGCTATGTCGTCGGAGCTTGCCTACCCTCTTTACCAACACATAGGGACGTTGAACAACCTGCAGTGGCCCTATCGCTTCCTGTCTGTGGCTGGTCTGGCCGCTGCCATTGCCTTGGGGCTTGCCAGTACCCTGGATTTTGAAGGACGCCTGCGTGTCGTGCTGCGGGTTGCGGTAGTCCTTGCGATCGCCCTTTCGGTTGCTCTGTGTGGAGTGGTCGGCTTTCAAGCTTACAAGGAGGGCCGCCCGAGTGTCATGGGCCCCCGGTTGCTCGAAGGGGACTTCAAACAATATGGGCTCGAGTTGAAAACCCAGGGTAAGGGCGCCGAAATCTATCGACGTAACGGTGGTCTGACCGGCTACTGTGCGGGGGTTCCTGCAGAATGCAAGGAAACCCGGGACACGGTGCATGAAAGGGAGTGGGAGGTTCGGGCGTCCAGGCCATTCCACCTCCTGCTGCCCCTGTTCTACTTTTCCGGCTGGAAAACCTTTCTGGACGACCAGCCGGCGCCCCATGCACTGGATACCGATAGCGGGCTGGTTGCGATGGATGTGCCCGCGGGGACACACCACATCCGTATCGTGTTCAAAGGCTTGCCGGAGGAAGAGACCGGTAGGCGCATTAGCCTTGCGGCTTTCGCTCTGCTGGTGATTCTGTGCATTCTGTCAAGTGTTGGGCGTCGCCGCGCGTCCTCCCCGGAGGCTGCCTGATGAATTCGAGCCCATTTTTCATCCTCTCGCGTCTTGCCGGTACGACGCTGGAGCGTGCAATGAGCCTCGTGGCAGTACTGACCCCGGGATGCATCGTCTACCTTGGTGCGGTAGGCGCACTTGGCGAGGCTAAGGCGGCTGTGGTCGCCGCGGTAGCGGTTATGGCCTCCTTGGCGGGAGCCCGCTGGCTGGCTGGCTGTTCCTTTTCCGGCTTGCTCCAGAGCCTGGCCCGTCTGGCGGAGCGTCCTTTCCGGAACACGGAGTTCGCCTCCCTGCTCGTGATTGGCCTGCTGTTACGCATCGGGTTCAGTGTGATCTATATGGCGCCACCTCAATCCGATGGTGCCGTGTACCTATCCCTGGCCGATCTCTTCCTGCGTGATGCACCTTACCAGGATCCGCGCGGAGATCTCGCATACTGGCCTCCTGGCTACCCGATGATATTGGCTGGTTTTTTGGCTGTCTTGGGCAAGGTCAGCTGGATTCTTGTAATCAGCAACTGCGTATTCTTCATGCTCACGGCCCTGGCGGTGCGCAGTCTCGCGCTGCAACTCGCAGGTGGCCTTACGGCGCGTATCGCTGTTACGGTTATCGCCCTGTGGCCCAATCTGATCTTGACGACCACTGGTGGAGCCAAGGAACTTCCGGCGTTGTTGTTCTTGACCGTGAGTTGCGTGCTGTTCCTGAAGGCCAGTCGCAAGCAAGGTCCGGCTCCGTTGGCGGGGATCGCTGCAGGTGTTTCGCTGGGGGCTGCGTCGTTGATCCAGCCCTCGTTCATGCTTCTGCCCGCAGCGTATGCGGCCCATCTGCTGGTCCAACGAGCGCGTCTGATGCCGGCCGTTGTGTTGCTGCTGTCGATCTCTCTGGGTATGGCCTTGGCCATTGCTCCCTGGAGCTTGCGTAATGTCGCCGTGCTGCATAAGTTCGTACCCATCGCCACCAATGGTGGCGAGGTCTTCTACCGGGCCAACAATCCCCTTGCTACGGGGGGGTATATCGACCGGGGTGAGGTGGATCTGTTCGTCTACCCGGAGGTTGAGCGTAGTGCGCTTGGGTTCGCTCTGGGCAAGCAGTGGATCAGGGAGAATCCGGACGATTTTGCCCGCCTGGCCTTGACAAAGATTGCACTGTTCCAGGGAGACGATGCTTACGGTGCCTACTGGTGTCTCAAGCGGGCTCTGGGGATCGAGGGCTTGCACTACGCCGGGCACAAGATCGTCTCCAACCTCTACTGGTTGCTGCTGTGGTTGACGCTGCTGGTGTTGATGTTGCGCCGACCCGCTGGAGAACGCCTGTCCCTCGGTTTGTCGTTGCTTAATTTGATCTATCTGTACTTCTTTGTGATTGATAGTATCTTCGAGAGCGGCGGTCGCCATCACATACCTCTAGCCGGTGTGGTGGCTGTCTTGGTCGGTGCCCTGCTGGAGGCCGAAGCCTGTAGGGAGGTGCGGCCCGAGGCCCGGGTCAGGTTGGATGCAGTGCGATGAAGATGGCAGTTGCGCAGTTCGGTACCTTCTGCCTGATCGGCCTGGTCGGTACGGCGGGACACTTCCTGACACTGTATGGCTTGACTTCCAGTGGTGTCAGTGGCCCTCTGGCGGCATCCGCTGTCGGAGCGGTGGTGGGTGCGCTGATCAATTATTCGCTCAATTATTCGATTACCTTCTCCTCGGATCGTCGCCATGTCGAAACGCTGCCACGTTTTCTCGCACTTGCCGGTGCGGGCTTCGGACTGAACTACTTGTTCATGATGCTGCTATTGGGCCTGAGCCTCCATTATCTGTTTGCCCAGACCGTTGCCAGTGGCCTGATTCTTGTTTTCAACTTCATCGGCAATAGACTATGGACGTTTCGGGTAAATCCATGAGCTCGAGAAAGACCTCCATCCCCGACGTGGGCTACAGTTTGTCGGTAGTGGTACCTGCTTACAACGAGCAGGAAGTGCTGGGCGAATTCCACCGCCGACTGGCCCAAACTCTTGATCAGATGAGTTGCGAGGCGGAAATCGTCTATGTCAATGACGGGAGTCGTGACAACACGATGGCTGTGTTGCATGCCATCCGGGCTGCGGATCCGCGCGTCTCCATCGTGGATCTGAGTCGTAACTTCGGTAAGGAAATTGCTGTCTCTGCCGGTCTGGAGCATTCCGCTGGCGACGCGGTGATCATCATCGATGCCGATCTGCAGGACCCCCCCGAGTTGATTCCCGCCTTGGTGGCCAAATGGCAGCACGGCTATGACAATGTATATGCCAAGAGGAAAGTCAGGGACGGCGAGTCGTGGTTCAAAAAGATCACGGCTCACTATTTCTACCGAGTCATGCAGTCGGTCAGCCGTATCAAAATTCCAGAAGATACCGGTGACTTCCGGCTGTTGAGTTGACGTGCCGTCCTCGCCCTCGGGCAGTTGAACGAACAGCATCGTTTCATGAAAGGGCTATTTGCGTGGATCGGTTATCCCAGTATAGCCGTTGAGTATGACCGGGATCCACGCTTTGCCGGCGAGACCAAGTGGAACTACTGGAAACTCTGGAATTTTGCGCTGGAGGGTATTACCTCCTTCACGATTGCTCCCCTGAAGATTGCAACTTACCTGGGAGTTTGCGTAGCAGGTCTCGCGTTCATGTATGCAATCTACACGATTTACAAGACGCTGATGTATGGTGAGTCGGTCAAGGGCTATCCTTCCCTGATGGTCGTCACGCTGCTGCTGGGCGGAAGCAACCTAATTGCGGTCGGGTTGCTTGGAGAGTATCTGGGGCGCATATTTAACGAGTCGAAGGGGCGTCCCCTCTATTTCGTCAATGTCTTCGAGCCATCGGAACTTCACCGTCTTCACGCGGCGGCAGGCCGTGAGTTCGTCCCCAGCGAACGTAATCCTGGTGCGGTAACGCCTAGCTGACGTGCCGTTGCAGCCGCAAGCTGTGTTTTTGCAGACAACAATTCGATGTCATGATCACTCCCAAGGTATCTGTGTGTATCCCCACCTGGTGTGGGGGGGATTTTCTCGAGATGGCTATTCGCTCCGTCCTGGCCCAAACCTGGCAGGATTTCGAGCTGATCGTCATTGATGACGCCTCCCCGGATGACACCGGTGCGCGGGTGGCCCGTTACCTCGGAGACCGTCGGGTCCGCTACTTGCGGAATCCGTCCAACCTGCGCGCAGAGGGAAACTGGAACCGTTGCCTGGAGGAGGCCCGAGGGGAGTATGTGAAGGTGCTTCCCCATGATGACCTGATTGAGCCGGATTGCCTTGCACGCCAGGTGGCTGCCCTGAATGCCCATCCTGATGTGGTGTTGAGCTTTGCCAGTCGGCACATCATCGGGAAGGGTGACAAGCCGTTGTTCGTGAAGCGCGCCCCCTGGAAAAGTGGTCGCGTGGCTGCTGACGAGGTATTGCGGGCCTGTGTCCGGGGCGGTACCAACCTGATCGGCGAGCCGGGTGCCGTCCTCTTCCGGCACAGCGCTGCCGAACGTGCTGGCGTATTCGACGCGAGCATTCCTTATGTGCTCGATCTGGACTACTGGTGTCGTCTGTTGGCCCATGGCGACGCATGGTGCGATGATGCGCCGCTGGCGTCCTTCCGCGTATCCACGGGGTCGTGGAGCGTGGCCATCGGCCGGGAACAGGCCAGCGAATTCAGTCGCTTCATCCAGGCTATTGCCCATCTTCCCCAAGTGCGGGCGGGTGACATGGATATCGCCGTAGGTCGCCTGCGGGCTCGTCTCAACAACCTCGCCCGCCGCATCATCTACACCTTCGTCCTCCGTTAGACATTCTCGAGCCGCTTTGCTGCCTTAGTCCTCAATGCACATCTTGAAGCATCCCGCCGCATCCCAGTTCTTGCGCTTCGGCGTGGTGGGGCTGGCCAATACCGGCCTCTCCTATGGGAGTTATGTGCTGCTGCTGGCCCTGGGTCTTAATTATGCCGTGGCCAATTTCGGCTCCCTGGTTTTCGGGATCGCTGTGTCCTTCGTCAGTCAGGGACGCTTTGTATTCGGGAATTCCTCGATCCGCCGCTTGCCGCGTTTTGTGGTGCTCTGGCTCTTCCTCTATTGCGTCAATATTGCCTTGATTGCCTTGTTCCTTGAGTACGGCATCAATGCTTATTTGGGAGGCGGGCTGGCACTGGTGCCGATCACCCTGTTGTCCTTTGTCTGCCAGCGCTACATCGTTTTCAGGCCCGCCAAGGTCAGCCAATAAGGAAAATCCCATGCCTCCCCGCCTCGGACTCGTCATCCCGTGTTACAACGAAGAAGAAGTCCTGCCGGAAACCCAGCGCCAGTTGCGGGTACTTCTTGATGAATTGATCGCCGACGCATGTATTGCACCGGACAGTCGTGTGTATTTCGTGGATGACGGGAGTCGGGACCGGACATGGCGCCAGATCGAAGCCTTTAGTGCGGATGATCCCAATTTTGGTGGCATCAAGCTGTCGCGCAACTGTGGTCACCAGCGTGCCTTGTTGGCGGGGCTGTTGTCCGCGGAAGGTGATGTGATCGTTTCGATGGACGCGGACCTGCAGGATGACCCGCGGGCCATCAAGGGGATGCTTGCAGCCCACGCCGAAGGCAGTGACATCGTTTATGGCGTGCGTAGTAGCCGCACCACCGATACGGCCTTCAAGCGCCTTACAGCCCAGGGCTTCTACCGCTTGATGACAGTGATGGGGGTGGATGTGGTCTTCGATCATGCGGACTACCGGCTCATGACCCGGCGAGCGATCGAAAATCTGCGTGAATTCGACGAGGTAAACCTGTTCTTGCGTGGGATCATTCCCTTGATCGGCTTCAAGAGCGCCAAGGTGGAATACGCCCGCTCCGAACGTTTTGCGGGGGAGTCCAAGTATCCCCTTCGCAAGATGCTTGCGTTTGCTATCGATGGCATTACTTCTTTCAGCGTAGTGCCGCTGCGCTTCATTTCCGGCATTGGTTTGGCCACCTGCCTGGTCAGCCTGATGATGGCGGGCTGGGTCGTCATCCGTGCGTTGGCAAGTGGTGCGACGGTTCCTGGCTGGGCTTCCACTGTCGTGCCGATGTACTTCCTGGGCGGGGTACAGTTACTGTCGATCGGGATTCTTGGTGAATACGTTGCCAAGTCTTATCTGGAGACCAAGCGGCGCCCCCGCTTCTTCATTGACAAGTTGCTGTGAGCCAGTTGTCCCGTTTGATGGATTATTTCCGGGATGGGTTGGTATTGGGAATTCAAAGAAGCGTTTGTGGTCGAAATCCCAGGTGGCGTTGAGTCTCAGTTGAGTCTCGGGCAAGGCGGGAGTGGCGCAACTCTCCCCTAAAGCCCTTTGGATAAGTGCCGTTAAGCTTGCCGTAATCGAATATGCCGATGGCTAGGCAAAAGGGCTACTAGACTCATGCTCATGAAGGGCGCGCGTGACGCTTGTATGGAATGCTGATGTCGCCCCTGGCCTACCCCCCGCCCTTTGCCGATCGCCCTGCTCCGGGGTGGAGACTTCCTGATGAGCATTTACGCGAGTAGCGACAAGCCTGAGGCCCTTGCAGCCCGGCACACGATCCTGATCGTCGACGATACGCCGCAGAATCTGGCAGTTCTGGGGGAACTACTGCAGTCCCACTACCGGGTGCGTGCCGCCAATTCCGGCGAGCGGGCGCTGCGGGCGGCAGGACTTTCGCCGCGCCCGGATCTGATCCTGCTCGACGTGATGATGCCGGGGATGGATGGTTACGAGGTCATGGAGCGCCTGCATGCTGACCCGGCCACGCGCAATATCCCGGTGATCTTCGTGACGGCCATGAACGCTGCCGAGAACGAGGAGCACGGTCTGGCCCTAGGGGCCGTGGATTACATCACCAAGCCGATTAATCCGGCCATTGTGCTGGCGCGGGTGCGTACCCACCTGGAGCTCAAGCAGGCCCGTGACCGGCTGGCCAACGAGAACGAATGGTTGGAGCGCGAAGTCAGCCGGCGCATGAGCGAGAACCTGCTCGTGCAGGAACTCAGCGTGCGCGCGCTGGCCTGCCTCAGCGAGGCCAGGGACAACGAGACCGGGCGGCATATCGTACGCACCCAGACCTATGTGGACATGCTGGCGCGCCATCTGGCGGAGCACCCCCGCTTCAATTCGGCATTGGGCGGTGCCCGTCTGGGCATGGTCGTGAAGGCGGCGCCGCTGCACGACATCGGCAAGGTTGGAATCCCCGACAGCATCCTGCTCAAGCGTGGCCGGCTGACCAGCGATGAGTTCGAGATCATGAAGGCCCATCCGGCCATCGGCGCCGATGCTATCGACAAGGCCATGGCCCAGGCCCTGGAAAGTGCCGACGAGGCCTCCGCCGCCCAGGCCGGCGAGGCCTTCGCCTTCCTGTGCATCGCCCGCGAGATTGCGTTGGGCCACCACGAAAAATGGGACGGCAGTGGCTATCCGGGCGGTCACGCCAGGGATGCGATCCCGGTGTCGGCGCGCCTGATGGCACTAGCCGACGTCTTCGACGCGCTGATGAGCCGGCGTGTCTATAAACCGCCGATGACGCTGGAAGAAACCACCCAGATCATCGTCGACGGGCGAGGCAGTCATTTCGATCCGGATGTGGTAGATGCCTTTCTTGCCTGCCGCGAACGTTTTGCCGACATTGCTACACGTTTCGCCGACCCTGAGCCGGAGGTGGACGGAGCTCACCGATGAAGCTCCGCCTGCCGTACCCGTTGTTGCTCTTTCTGCCGGTGGCGGTGGTTGCCGTGCTGGCGGCCGGTTTCAACTTGTTCTCCCTGTACAGCCTGCAGGCCGACCGACGGCTGATCGAGGCCCTACTGACACAGGGCATCACTGCGTTGGTTGGGCACGTTGCATTGTTCGGTGGTTTGCTGATGCTGGTACTGATGGCCTTCTGGGCCCTCATCATCCACTGGGTGACCCACCGCCTGCATGGCTTGAGTGCCGTGCTGCAGGGGCTCGCGGCCGGGCAGGTGGATCCGTCGGAGCTGGCCGAGGTCGAGCGTCTCGGGGCCGACCCGCACAGCGTACTGCGTCGGCTGGCCAACGCGGTGTTGGCCTTCCGGCAGGCGCTGATCACCCAGGAGGAAGCCCAGGCCGAACTGCACAAGCTGGTGATGGCGGTCGAGCAAAGCCCGGAGAGCATCGTCATTACCGATCTCGAGGCGCGTATCGACTATGTCAACGAGGCCTTTGTGCGCAATACCGGCTATGCCCGCAAGGAGGCAGTTGGCCAGAACCCCAGCATGCTGCAGTCGGGCCGCACGCCGAAGGAAACCTACGATGGCATGTGGGCGACGCTGACGAGCGGTGAGGCCTGGCACGGGGAGCTCATCAACCGGCGCAAGGACGGCAGCGAATACGTCGAGCTGGCCAATATCGCGCCGGTGCGCCAGGCGGATGGCCGCATCACCCACTACGTGGCGATCAAGGAAGACATCACTGAGAAGAAGCGTAACGCCGAGGAACTGGAGCACTACCGCGCCCACTTGGAGCAATTGGTGGCAGCGCGCAGTGCGGAAGTGATCGTCGCCAAGGAGGCGGCGGAGGCAGCCAGCCGCAGCAAGAGCGAGTTCCTGGCCAACATGAGCCACGAGATCCGCACCCCGATGAACGCGATCATCGGCCTGACCCACCTGTTGCGGCGCGACCTCGACGAGCCACGCCACATCGACCGCCTGTCCAAGATTTCCGGCGCCGCCCATCACCTGCTGGGGATCATCAACGACATTCTCGACCTGTCCAAGATCGAGGCCGGTCGCCTCGAGCTGGAGTCCGTCGATTTCGAGGTCGGGCGGGTCATCGACAACGTGATCAGCCTGATCCGCGACAAGGCCGAGGCCAAGCACCTCGCCGTGCATGCCGACCTGCAGGATGTGCCGCCGCTGCTGCGCGGGGATGGCTTGCGCCTTCAGCAGATCCTGCTCAACTTCGCCGGCAATGCGGTCAAGTTCACCGAGCGTGGCGAGATCATCCTGCGTGCCCGCCCATTGGCGACGGACGACGGGCGCCTGTGGGTGCGCTTCGAGGTGTGCGACACCGGCATCGGCCTGTCCGCCGGGCTGCAGGCCGAACTGTTCCAGCCCTTCCTGCAGGCGGACGCGTTGACGACCCGCAAGTACGGCGGCACCGGCCTGGGGTTGGCGATTTCGCGGCGCCTTACCGAACTCCTCGGCGGGCGCATCGGTGTGGGCAGCGAGCCCGGGCACGGCAGCACGTTCTGGGTCGAACTGCCGCTGCAACCGGGGCGCTCGCGGGCGCAGCCTCCGACGCGGGTTGTCGAGCCCGAACGCGCACCGGCAGGCGATGCCGAGCGCCGTCTGCTCCAGCGCCACGGTGGGCACATCTTGCTGGTCGAGGACAACCCGATCAACCGCGAGGTGGCGCTGGCGCTGCTGGAAGGCGTTGGTCTGCAGGTCGAGGTGGCGGGCGACGGGCAGCAGGCGGTGGAGCGGGCGCGCAACGCGTCCTACGACGTGATCCTGATGGACATCCACATGCCGGTGATGGACGGTCTCGCCGCCACGCGTCTTATCCGGGCTCTGCCGGGCTACGGTGCCACCCCCATCCTGGCGATGACCGCAAATGCCTTCGACGAGGACCGGGAGCGCTGCCTGGCGGTCGGCATGAACGACCATATCGCCAAGCCGGTGGTGCCGGAGACCCTCTACCGGACGCTGCTGCAGTGGTTGCCCGAAGGGGCGGGCGGACATGCCGCCAGGCTGGTGTCCGCCGCGCCCGAAGACGATCTTCTGCGGGCCCGCCTGGCGGTGGTCGACGGCCTCGATCTGGCGGCCGGTTTGCGCGCTACCCGCGGCCGCGTCGATGCCTATGCGCGGCTGCTCGGCAGCTTCGTGGCCAGCGAGGTGCCGGCCGAGCTGAGACGGGCACTGATGGTCGGGGACATGAAGACGGCTCACCGCCATGCCCATACCCTCAAGGGGCTGGCCGCAACCCTCGGCATCACCCGCCTGCAGGCTGCTGCGCCGGCGCTGGAAGGCGCCCTGCGCGACGGTAGCAGCATGCCGAGCGGCGAACTGGTGGTACAGGCGGCCGCCCTCGAAGCCGATTTCGTCGCGCTGTGCCAGGCCTTGAAGGACGTGCTGCCGGCCGCAGCGGCGCCGTCGCCGGCGCTGGCGCTGGCGCCCGTGCAGGTGGATTGGCAGCAACTGCGACAAGTGGCGGCACGCCTGCAGGCCTTGCTGGCCGAGTACGACCTGGCCGGTTCGTCGTTGTACCGGGAACACCGGGCCTTGTTCGCGGCGGCCTTCGGCGAGCATGCCGCAACGCTGGAGCGGCAGATCGCCGATTTCGATTTCGATCATGCGCTGACGACCCTGCGCACGGCGCTGGACGAACTGTCGGTCATGGACTGAACGTATGCCTGCCCGTTTCCTGCGCTGCCTGCCTGTCCTGTTGGTTGGGGCCTGCTTCGGTGCCGGGATGCTTGCAGCGGATGAGGGGGGGCTGCCGCGTACGTCGATCACCGTGGTGCTCGACGATAATTTCCCGCCCTATACGCTGCGTGACGCGAGCGGGGTGCTGCAGGGCGTCGTGCCGGATCGCTGGCGGGCCTGGCAAGCCCAGACCGGCGTAACGGTCCGCCTGCTGGGCATGGATGGCGCGAAGGCCGAGGAGGCCATGCGGGCCGGTACGGCGGACGTCATCGACACCATCGTGCGCTCCCCCGAAAGGGACGGGCGCTACCTGTTCTCCGTGCCCTATGCCCGCCTCGACACAATGCTGTTCTTTCAGCGGGACCTCTCGGGCATCGTCGACGCGGGTTCCAGCCGCGGCTTCGTGGTTGGCGTGAAGGAGGGCGACGCCTGTCCCGAGCGGCTGGCTGTCGAGGGCTCCACCAACGTGCGCCGCTACCGCAGCTTTGCGGCCCTGGTCGGCAGTGTGGCGGAGGGGCAGCTGCGGGTGTTCTGCATGGACGAGCGCCCGGCGGCGTATCTGCTGTACCAGTTCGGCATTGCCGACGATTTCCGGCATACCGCACCGATGTACGTACAGCACTTCCACTGGGCCGTGCGGCGTGATGACGAGGATTTGCAGCACTTTATCGCCAGTGGTTTTGCGGCCATTCCTGAGAAGGATCTGGGGCGCATTGATGAGAAGTGGTTCGGCGCGCTGCTGGAGCAGTCGGCGCTGCCCTATCTGCACTACGCTGGTTACGGCTTCGGCGCACTGGCCCTGGCGGTACTGGCCTTGGTGGTGTGGAGCCGCCAGCTCAGTGGGCGCGTCGATGCCCGTACCGAGGAACTGCGCCGGGCCCTCGAGGAAGTGCGACTGGCGCGCCAGGAGAGTGAAGCGGCGCGGAATCGCCTGGAGGACGAAGTGGCCCGCCGCACCGCCGACCTGGCGGCGGCGATGGCCGAGCAACAGGCGCTGTTCGAGTCGGCCAGCGTCGGCATCGTACTGACCCGCGAGCGCCACATCCTGCGCGGCAACCGACGCCTCGACGAGATGTTCGGCTATGCGCCGGGTGAGCAGGTCGGCCAGTCGAGCCGCATATGGTATCCGGACGACGCAGCTTACGAGCAGGTCGGCAAAGCGGTCTATGAGATGCTCTGGCATGGCGGCACGCACACCTGGGAGCAGCAGGTGGTTCGCAAAGACGGCACGCGCTTCTGGGTGCGCATGGCCGCCCATGCGGTGGACGGTGGCGATCCGTCCCGGGGCGTGGTCGGCATCTTCGAGGACATCACCGCCGAGCGGGAGGCCGCCGAACGGCTGCGCCTTGCCTATGCCGAGCAGCAGGCGATCTTTGACGCGGCGACGTCGGGCATGGCGCTGATCGTCGACCGCACGCTGCAGCGCGGCAACCGCCAGCTGCACGACATGTTCGGCTGGCCGCCGGGCGTCATGCTGGGCCGCCCGACGCGCATCTGGTACGCCGACGATGCGGCCTGGCAGATTGGTGGCGAGCCCTATGTTCAGATCTGGCGCGGCGAGACCCACAGCCGCGAGCAGCAGCTGATGCGCCGGGACGGCAGCCTGTTCTGGGCGCGGCTTACCGCCCGCGCCGTCGATTTGAACGACCACACCCGCGGTTCGGTGTGGATCATCGACGACATCACCGCCGAGCGGGACGCCATTGAGGCCATGCGGCAGGCCACCGCCATGGCCGAAGAAGCGGCCCGTGTGAAGTCCGACTTCCTGGCCAACATGAGCCACGAAATCCGCACGCCGATGAACGCCATCGTCGGCATGGCCTACCTGACGCTGCGCTCTGAACTGACGCCGCGTCAGCGCGACTACCTGGAAAAGATCCAGAGCTCCAGCCAGCACCTGCTGGGCATCATCAACGATATCCTCGACATCTCCAAGATCGAGGCCGGCAAGCTGGTCATCGAGCGCACCGATTTCGAACTGGAGCGGGTCCTCGACAACGTCGCCAGCCTGATCGCCGACAAGATCGCCACCAAGGGGCTGGAGCTGATCGTGGACGTGGCCGACGACGTGCCGGGCAGCCTGGTTGGCGATCCGCTGCGCCTCGGCCAGATCCTCGTCAACTACGCCAACAACGCGGTGAAGTTCACCGAGAAGGGCGAAGTGACGATCCGCGTGAGGGTTGTCGAGGCGGGGCGCGACGGCGTGCTGCTGCGTTTCGAGGTCCGCGACACCGGCATCGGGCTCAGCAGCGAGCAGCGCGCCCGCTTGTTCCGTAGCTTCGAGCAGGCCGATTCGTCCACCACCCGCAAGTACGGCGGCACCGGCCTGGGCCTGGTGATCAGTAAACGTCTGGCCGAACTGATGGGTGGCGAGGTGGGCGTGGATAGTATGCCGGAGGTGGGCTCCACCTTCTGGTTCACGGCGCTTCTCGGCCGCAGCACGGCGGTAGTGCGCCGGCTGTTGCCGGGCGCTGACCTGCGGGGCCGGCGCATGCTGGTGGTGGATGACAACGCCAACGCCCGTGAGGTGATTGGCGAGATGCTGCGGCGGATGGCCTTCGCAGTGCAAGCCGTGGATTCGGGGCCGGCAGCGCTGGCCGAACTGGGGCGGGCCGCCGCGGCCGGGCATCCGTACGAAGTGACCTTTCTCGACTGGCAGATGCCCGGCATGGACGGTATCGCCACGGCCGGCGAGATCCGCCGCCTGTCCCTGGCCGTGCCGCCGCGCCTGGTGATGGTTACGGCCTACGGGCGCGACGAGTTGATGAAGGCTGCCGAGGAGGCGGGCATCCGTGACGTGCTGATCAAACCGGTTGGAGCGTCCTTGCTGTTCGACACGGTGATGCGCACGCTGGGAAGTGACGGTGGGTTGTGCCAGCGGCCAGCGCAGGCTGCGGACTTTCCGCCCGTGCCCGGCCCGCTGCGCGGCGCCCGTGTGCTGCTGGTGGAGGACAACGAGCTCAATCAGGAGGTGGCCAGCGAGATGCTGTTGCAGGTCGGTCTGCAGGTGGACGTCGCCGACAACGGCCAGGTGGCCATCGACAAGGCATCCGGCGGGCACTACGACCTGATCCTGATGGACGTGCAGATGCCGGTGATGGATGGCCTGACCGCTACCCGCGAGATCCGCCGCCTACCTGCCTGTGCAACGCTGCCCATCGTGGCGATGACCGCCAACGCGATGGCTGGCGATCGGGAGCGCTGTCTGGCAGCCGGCATGAACGACCATGTCGCCAAGCCCATTGACCCGGAAGCTCTGTGGGCGACGTTGATGCGCTGGATCACCGTGCCCGGCGCCGTGGCCGTGCCAGGGGCCGCCCCGACGTCCGCACCGCTGCGGGAGATTCCCGGTCTGGACATGGTGGCCGGTTTGCACCACGCCCTCGGGCGGGAGGCGCTCTACCTGTCCCAGCTCGACAAATTCGTGAAGGGACAGCGGGATTTTGCCGGGCGTTTACAGGAAGCGCTGGAGTCCGGTGACTGGACGACCGCGGTCCGTCTCGCCCATACCCTGAAGGGCGTGGCTGCGCAGGTCGGCGCCCACGAACTCGGTGCCCGCGCCGCCGACCTGGAGCAGGCCCTGCGCCGGCAGGACGCGCCATCTGCGTTGGCGCCGCTGCAGGCCGAGGTCGCGGCCGGATTGGCGCCCCTCGTCGAGGCGATCACCGCTGCGCTGCCTGTGCCCGGCGCATCGGTGACCGAGCCGCCCACGGATGCGGGTGCCGTGTCCGCCGTGTTCTGCCGCCTGGCCGAACTGCTGGCCGCAGGCGATTTTGCCAGTGGGCAGCTGCTCGACACCCAGCGGCCGCTATTGCAGGCCGTCATGGGGGCGCGCTTCGAGGTTTTCGCCGGCGCAGTGGCGGATTTCGACAGCGACCAGGCGTTGGCTGTCCTCGCTGCCTGCGCCGAGGAGCACGGCATTTCGCTGCAAGCGCTCCCGCGCTGAATTCCTTCGCACAGATCAAGGTTTCTTCGTGGCGTGGGGCATAGGATCGCCCCGTCCGACAAAAACCACGAGCCTGCCATGGATGTTTCCCGCCGTCGTTTTCTGGGTGTCAGGGCGCCCGGCGGAACTCCATTCCGTCCGCCCTGGAGCACCACCGAGAACCGCTTCCTCGAATTGTGCTCGCGCTGCGACGCCTGCCTGCCGGTCTGTCCGACCGGTTTGCTGAAACGCGGTGCCGGTGGCTATCCGGAGGCGGATTTCACGTCTGCGGCATGCACCTTCTGTGGCGGCTGCGCTCAGGCCTGCTCCACCGGCGCCATCGGCCGCGACACTGCGCAGCGCGCGTGGGCCTACGGCATCCGTATCGATGAAGGCTGCCTGGCGGCTCGCCACGTGGAGTGCCGGGTGTGCGGTGAAATCTGCGAGGCCTCGGCGATCCGTTTCCGGCCACGCATCGGCGGCGTTCCGCTGCCCGACGTGGACAACACTGCCTGCACCGGCTGCGGCGCTTGCCTGGCGCCCTGTCCCACGACGGCCATCGTGCGCGTCGCCCTCGATCCTGCTCTGGAGCCGTCATGAACATTGCCAGTCTTGTCCTGCGCATCCACCCCCATGCCCGTGCCGCCGCCGAAGCTGCACTGCTCGCCTTTCCGGGCGTCGAGTGCCACGGCATGTCCGACGACGGCAAGCTGATCGTTACCGTCGAGGACGCGGACGGCGCCACCATGACCGACACCTTGATCGCCATTCACCGGGTTCCGCAGGTGCTGGCTGCCACGCTGGCCTACGAGCACCGCGACGATCCCCTGCTTTCGAATCAACAGTCCGAAACGAATTCCCCCTGCGAGGAGGCTCAATCATGACCATCAACCGACGCGACTTCATCAAGACCCAGGCGATCGCCGCGGCCGCCGCCACGGCCGGCGTTTCCCTGCCCGCCCTTGCCGCCAAGAAGGAGGCCGCGCCGGCGCCGGCTGACACCGGCAACGCCAACGCGGTGCGCTGGGACAAGGCGCCGTGCCGCTTTTGCGGCACCGGCTGCTCGGTGCTGGTCGGCGTGCAGAACGGCCGCGTGGTGGCCACCCAGGGCGATCCGGACGCACCGGTCAATCGCGGCCTGAACTGCATCAAGGGTTACTTTCTGTCCAAGATCATGTACGGAGAGGACCGCCTGACCCGTCCGCTGCTGCGCATGAAGGACGGTAAGTACGACAAAAACGGCGAGTTCACGCCGATCAGCTGGAACCAGGCCTTCGATGTCATGGCCGAGAAGTGGAAGACCGCGCTGAAGGCCGAAGGGCCGGGTTCCATCGGCATGTTCGGCTCCGGCCAATGGACGATCTTCGAGGGCTACGCCGCCTCCAAGCTGATGAAGGCCGGCTTCCGCTCCAACAACCTCGACCCCAATGCCCGCCACTGCATGGCCTCGGCGGTGACCGGCTTCATGCGCACTTTCGGTATGGACGAGCCGATGGGCTGCTACGACGACATCGAGCAGGCCGACGCCTTCGTGCTGTGGGGCTCCAACATGGCCGAGATGCACCCCATCCTGTGGACCCGCATCACCGACCGCCGCCTGACCAAGACCGACGTGCAGGTGCACGTGCTGTCCACCTTCGAGCACCGCAGTTTCGAGCTGGCAGACAACGGCATGGTCTTCGTGCCGCAGACCGACCTGGCGATCCTCAACTACATCTGCAACCACATCATTCAGTCGGGCAAGGTCAACCAGGAGTTCGTGAAGGCCCACGTGAACTTCAAACAAGGCGAGACCGACATCGGCTACGGCCTGCGGCCCAACAACCCGCTCGAGAAGGACGCCAAGTTCAACGGCTACCCGGGCGCCGACGGCAAGCCGAAGAACAACCCCAACGACGCTAAGCCGATCACCTTCGAGGACTTCAAGAAGTTCGTCTCCACCTATACGCTGGACTACACGTCCAAGCTGTCCGGTGTGCCGAAGGAGCGCCTGCAGAAGCTGGCCGAGCTGTATGCCGACCCGAAGAAGAAGGTCGTCAGCTTCTGGACCATGGGTTTCAACCAGCATACCCGTGGCACCTGGGCCAACAACATGATCTACAACGTCCACCTGCTGGTGGGCAAGATCGCCACGCCGGGTTCCGGCCCGTTCTCGCTGACTGGCCAGCCCTCCGCCTGCGGCACTGCGCGGGAAGTGGGTACCTTCGCCCACCGCCTGCCGGCCGACATGGTGGTGACCAACCCCGAGCACCGCCACCACGCCGAGGAGATCTGGCAACTGCCGGACGGCACCATCCCCGACAAGATCGGCTATCACGCGGTGGCCCAGAGCCGCGCGCTGAAGGACGGCAAGCTCAAGTGCTACTGGACCAGCACCACCAACAACATGCAGGCTGGTCCCAACGTGAACCAGGAGATCTACCCGGGCTGGCGCAATCCGGCGGCCTTCGTGGTGGTGTCCGATGTCTATCCGACCGTGTCGGCGATGGCTGCCGACCTGATCCTGCCGGCAGCGATGTGGACCGAGAAGGAAGGCGCCTTCGGTAATGCCGAACGGCGTACCCAGGTGTGGCGCCAGCAGGTCAAGGCGCCGGGCGAGGCCAAGTCGGACCTGTGGCAGTTCCTCGAATTCTCCAAGCGCTTCAAGATGGAAGAGGTATGGCCGGCCGAGCTGCTCGCCAAGAAGCCCGAGTACAAGGGCAAGACCATGTACGACGTGCTGTACGCCAACAAGGTGGTGAACAAGTTCCCGAAGGGTGACACCGTCAAGGTGAACGAGCACGCCATCAAGAACTACACCAACGACGAGGCCGAGGCCTTCGGCTTCTATGTGCAGAAGGGCTTGTTCGAGGAATACGCCAGCTTTGGCCGCGGCCATGGTCACGATCTGGCGCCCTTCGACATGTACCACAAGGCGCGCGGCTTGCGCTGGCCCGTGGTGGATGGCAAGGAGACCCTGTGGCGCTACCGCGAAGGCTACGATCCGTATGTGAAGGCCGGCGAGGGCATCCGGTTCTACGGCCAGAAGGATGGCAAGGCGGTGATCTTCGCATTGCCCTACCAGGATCCCCCCGAGAAGCCCGATGCCGACTACGACATGTGGCTGTGTACCGGCCGCGTGCTGGAGCACTGGCACACCGGCACGATGACCCGGCGCGTGCCGGAACTGCACAAGGCGGTGCCGGAAGCCCAGGTCTTCATGCACCCGGACGACGCCAAGAAGCGCGGCCTGCAGCGCGGCATGGTGGTCAAGGTCCAGTCCCGTCGCGGCGAAATGACCGCCCGCCTGGAAACCAAGGGCCGCAACAAGCCGCCGGTGGGGCTGATCTTCGTGCCCTTCTTCGATGAATCCAAGCTGGTGAACAAGGTCACTCTCGACGCCACCTGCCCGATCTCCAAACAGACCGACTTCAAGAAGTGTGCGGTCAAGGTGGTGCGCGCCTGAGACTTGGGGTAACGCGCGACGTGATGTGTGGGGCAAGGGAGCTTGCTCCCGCAGCTGTCGCGTGCGCTCAATGAATGGACTGATCGTGGACTCCGCTCGCCAACCTGCCCGCAAGTCGCCCGCTGCCGAATCGCCAGCATCGGCGGCGCGGCGCCGTTTCATCAACGGCGTGGCCGCTGCCGCCGGTGGCGGCTGCCTGCTGGCGCTCGGCGCCGGGCTGTACTCGCGCAGCGCGTCGGCGCTGCCGGCTCAGGCCCTGCGGCCGCCGGGGGCGCTGGCGGAGGCTGATTTCCTGGCTGCCTGCGTGCGCTGCGGGCTGTGCGTGCGCGACTGTCCCTACCACATCCTCAAGCTGGCCGATCTCGGCGAGCCGGTGCCGACCGGCACCCCGTATTTCACTGCACGCCAGCTCCCCTGCGAGATGTGCGACGACATTCCGTGCGTGAAGGCTTGCCCGACCGGTGCGCTGGACCGGGAACTGACCGACATCAACCAGGCCCGCATGGGCCTTGCGGCCCTCGTGGACCACGAGAGCTGCCTGAACTTCCTCGGCTTGCGCTGCGATGTGTGCTACCGGGTGTGCCCGGTGATCGATAAGGCGATCACCTTGGAGACCCAGCACAACCCGCGCTCAGACCGCCATGCGATGCTGCTGCCGACGGTGCATTCCGATGCATGCACGGGCTGTGGCAAGTGCGAGAAGTCCTGCGTGCTGCCGGAGCCGGCGATCAAGGTCTTGCCGCGCAAGCTGGCCCAGGGTGCGCTGCCGGCCCATTACCGCAAGGGCTGGGAAGAGAAAGCCCGCCACGGCGGTTCGCTGATCGGCGAGCAGGTGGAGCTGCCGGTGCGCGGTTTCGAGGGTTCGACCGCTGGCCGTAGTGCTACCGAGACGGTGGTGGCCCCCGCCACGGCAGCGCCGTCAGCGGCGCCGGCTGCACCCGTGCCGTCGTCGAAGGACTCCTCCGGTGTGGTCCGTCGGGGCGGTCTGGATTCCCACTGGAAGCCTTGATCATGGCAAGCGTCCCCGTGTCTTCCGTTGCCCCCACCGCGCCGCGCAACCCGTGGCAGCGACAGCGCTGGCTGGTGCTGCGCCGACTGAGCCAGACGCTGGTGTTGCTGGCCTTCCTGTCCGGACCGTGGTTCGGGTTGTGGATCGCCAAGGGCAACCTGTCCTCGTCGCTGACGCTGGGCGTGCTGCCGCTGACCGATCCCTTGCTGGCGCTGCAGACCCTGCTGACCGGCCATCTGCCCTATGCGGCGGCGCTGACCGGTACGGCCATCGTGCTGGGCTTCTATCTGCTGGTGGGCGGCCGGGTGTTCTGCGGTTGGGTGTGCCCGATGAACGTGGTGACCGACGCCGCTGCGTGGACGCGCCGCCGGCTGGGCATCAAGACCGGCCGGGTGCCCGATGCTGCAACGCGTTACTGGCTGCTCGGCGGCATTCTCGTGGCGGCCGCCGTCACCGGCCGGTTGGTCTGGGAGTGGGTCAATCCGGTGTCCCTGCTGCACCGGGGGCTGATCTTCGGCATGGGCGGCGGGTTGTTCGTGATCGCCGGGATCTTTGTTTATGACTTGCTGGTGGCCAGCCGCGGCTGGTGCGGCCATCTATGCCCGATGGGGGCTTTTTACGGGCTGCTCGGCAGGACCGCGCTGCTGCGGGTTTCCGCCGCCAAGCGCAGCGCCTGCGACGACTGCATGGACTGTTTCGCCGTGTGCCCCGAGCCACAGGTGATCCGCCCGGCGCTGAAGGCGGTCAGGCAGGCCGGGCCGCTGATTCTTTCTTCCGATTGCACGACCTGCGGGCGCTGCATCGACGTATGTGACAAACAGGTTTTCAAGATGACTCATAGGTTCGACCAAAGGAGCGAGTGATGAACAAGCCGACCTTCAATTCCGCCCGTCTGCGGGCCACCGCAGTGGCCCTGACCCTGTCTGCGGCCCTTGCCCAGACCTTCCTCGCTCCCGCCGCCGTGGCTGCCACGGAGGCGCCCGTCAAGCTGCAAAGCCTGCGCGGAGCCGACATCAACGCCAGCGATCCGGAAGGCGACGGCACCCGCTACGGGCGCGACCAGCCGCCGCTGCCGCGGGACTTCGTGCAGCAGCCGCCGTTGATCCCGCACCAGATCAAGGGCTACAACATCACCAAGAACTTCAACAAGTGCCTGGATTGCCACGCCTGGAGCCGCGCCAAGGAAACCGGTGCGACCAAGATCTCGGTGACCCACTTCAAGACGCGTGAGGGCGAAGAGTTGTCCAGCGTCTCGCCGCGCCGCTACTTCTGCAACCAGTGTCACGTGCCGCAGAGCGACGCCCGCCCGCTGGTGGGCAACACCTTCAAGCCCGGCACCGGCATGCGCTGAGCGCCAGACCAGGGAGTTGCACAAATGGATACCAACAAGAAAGGCTTCATCGGCCGCATCCGTTCCGTGGGGTGGGGC
Organism: Zoogloea sp. JDB1; assembly: GCF_056724025.1. NCBI lineage: Bacteria > Pseudomonadati > Pseudomonadota > Betaproteobacteria > Rhodocyclales > Zoogloeaceae > Zoogloea > Zoogloea sp. JDB1. Next base: position 226,950 of record NZ_CM161496.1, on the reverse strand, counting down.
TTTGCCGCCATGCTGTTCATCGGCGGCATCCTGTTCTGGGGCGCCTTCAACACCGCGATGGAATTCACCAACCGGGAGGAGTTCTGCATCTCGTGTCACGAGATGAAGGACAACGTCTACCAGGAGTACCGCAACACGATTCACGCCTCCAACCGCTCGGGCGTGCGCGCGACCTGCCCGGACTGTCACGTGCCGAAGGACTGGACGCACAAGATGATCCGCAAGATCCAGGCGTCCAACGAGGTGCTGCACAAGATCCTCGGTTCCATCGATACGCCGGAGAAGTTCAACGCCAAGCGCCTGGAGCTGGCCAAGCATGAATGGGAGCGGATGAAGAAGACCGACTCCCGCGAATGCCGCAACTGCCACAACTTCGAGGGCTTCGACTACGCCGAGCAGGGCCGCCGTTCGTCGCGCATGCACCAGACCGGCCTCAACGAGGGCAAGACCTGCATCGACTGCCACAAGGGCATCGCCCATACGCTGCCGCCCGTCGAACAGTCCATCGGTTCGCCCAAGGATGGCGCGACGCCGGAAGAATTCCATCCGCCGCTGAAGCCCGAAGAGGCCAAGCCGGAGGCCGATAAGGCGCCGAAGGGCTAAGACCAGCAAAAAGGGGGGAGTAAACGCCGGGTCTTCGGGCCCGGCCCCTGGGGAGTAGGCGGGCCGCAATCGCGGCCCGTCTGCTTTTGTGTGACGGGAATTCTGGCCGGAGGAGCCACTCTGCGGAAGCACGGCCTTCCCACGATTCTCAAAGGGAGACGTGGGCTCCCCGCAAGGGGGCTACGCCACCGGTGCCCGGCGCCGGAAGCCGTCCATGAAGTCCACCAGTTTTTCAACCGCAGCCAGTTGCAGGCCGTTGTAGATGGATGCGCGGATGCCGCCGATGCTGCGGTGACCATTCAGGCCCGAGAAGCCGGCAGCGCGTGCCTCGGCGATGAAGGCGGCTTCGAGCTCGGGGGTCGGCAGGCGGAACACCACGTTCATCTTCGAGCGGTCGGCGGGGGCTGCATGGCCGGCGTAGAAGCCATGGCTGGCGTCCAGCGCGCCGTACAGCAGCGCGGCCTTGGCGGAGTTGCGGCGGTCCATCTCGGCGAGGCCGCCGATGTCCTGCAACAGCCAGCGGGTCACCAGCAGCACCACGTAGATGGCGAACACCGGCGGCGTGTTGAGGATGGAGTGGGCGGCGATCTGCGCCCGGTAGTCGAGGAAGGCCGGCAGGTCGTCCGGTGCGTTGGCGAGCAGTTCGTCGCGCAGCATCACCACAGTTACGCCGGCTGGCCCGATGTTCTTCTGCGCGTGGGCGTAGATCATCGCGAAGCGGCTGTAGTCGCCCGGCGCCGACAGGAAGTCGGAGGACATGTCGCAGATGCGCGGAACGTCGTCGCGGCCGAGCACCCGGTGGAACTGCAGGCCCTCGACGGTCTCGTTGGAGACGTAGTGCAGGTAGGGCGCCCGCGGGTTGAAGGCGAGTTCCCCGTCGGCCGGCAACTGCCGGAAGCCACAGGACTCGCCACTCCACAGCACGCGCACCGGTCCGACCTTGCGCGCCTCGGGCAGCGCCTTGCCGCTCCAGTAGCCGGTGTGCAGGTAGTCGGCGGGCTGGCTGCTGCCAGCCAGCAGGCTCATCGGCAGCATCGAGAACTGCTGGGTCGCGCCGCCCTGCAGGAACAGCACGCGGTAGTCGGCTGGCAGGCCCAACAGTGTGCGGATGTTGTTTTCCAGTTCGTCCACGACCGCGGCGAACCAGTCGGAGCGGTGGCTGATGCCGAGGATGGAAAGGCCGACCTCGGGCACGGCCCGGATTGCCTCCTGCACGTGTTGCAGCACGACGTCCGGCAGTGCGCCGGGGCCACCGGAGAAGTTGAGCGCGTTCAGCGGGTTGGATGCTGGGGTGGTCATCGGCGGGCGCTCAGAGCGGCTTAGGCTGGGAAGCCTGGAGACGGTAGAGATAATCCTCGAAAGCCCGCTTCACCTTCAGCATGTGCACCTGCTTGTAGGGGAAGAGCTCTTCCGGGTCCATCGCATGGACGACCATCGCGTGGTCGATCTCGAATATCAGCAATTCGCCATTCCGGGTTTCGGCGCAGTCGATGCAGATGTAGTCCAGCCCCGAGCGATGGTGGATCGCCTCCAGCGCGGTGGCGTGCCGGGCCGCGAAGTCGGCGAAGCCTTCCATGAAGGCCAGCTCCGCGGCGCGCTTGGCTGCGTCCTCGTACATGCCGGCGTTGAGGTAATGGATCATCCAGTGGGCTGACACGCCCATGTGACAGGCGAGGGGCCGGCCGTCGATCAGCGCCACGCGTAGCTTGCGGAACAACCCGTCGGCGCCGCTGTAGTCGATGAAGTTCGACAGGTAGAAGCTGTCGTCGGGCTCGGCTGCCAGGTAGGCGTCAACTTCGGCCGGCGTGTCGATGCGCGCAAGGCCGTGGCCACCGTGGGAGCCGATGGGGCGCAGGATCAGCGGGAAGCGGCCGCCGGGGAAGCTGTCTTCGATGATCCGGCTGCCGTTGGCGATGGTAGCCAGAGTGGCGCGATCCACCGGCCAGGTGGCCGGGATCAGCAGGCCGGGAACGTCCTGCAGCAGCGTGCTGGCGGCTTCCCGCTCGACGTTCGGAATGTACCGTGGGGCGTTGATGACCGGCTTCGGCCAGTTGGCCAGCAGGGTCACGAGGGCGTCCAGGATGGGCTGGCTGGTTTCGCTGACCGACAGGCCGACGAGCAGCGCATCGTGTTCCGGCAGATCCGCAGGCAACGGCTCGGCGGCGCTGACGTACTGGTAGATCAGCTCCACGTCGCTGTCTTCGAGCAGGCAGTCGATCGGCGTGTTCTCGGCCAGATCGCCGGCGTTCAGCAGCACCAGCAGGCGGCAACGGGCTGGCTGGCGGCGGGCCGGCAGCGTGTAGCGGCGCTGCGTCTGCAGCGCCTGGGCCTGGATTGTCAGGCCCAGTTCCCGCTCGCCGATCGTGAAGAAGGCGGTGGCCAGATTCATCCACAGGTTCGGGTTGTCCTGGTCCTGCCGGGCCTGTTCGAGCAGCGCCTGGGCAACCTGGCGCAGGTCACCGCCGGCGATGCTGAGACGCAGAAAGGGCGCGAGGCCGATGAAGTCGAGTTCGGGGCGGAGCGTCATGGCAGGGCGCAGGGCGTGGGGATCGTTCGGACGGTGGCGATTATCGGGCCTTGCCGCGGGGCTGACTACCGTCGTGTTGCACTGAGCGTTTGCGGCGGTCGCATGGGGCTTCCGGATGACATGTGGCGGTACCTTCCCGTGCTACGAGTGCATATCCCCATGGCGTTCCGGCACCCGGGCCGCGGGGTGCCATCCGACGCCCTTGACCCGAGTCAAGGACGCCGCCCCCCGCGATCCGGAACATCCGGCCCAAGCTGCGCCGTGCAGCGAAGCCATCCAGGGAGGTTCCATGAGCGGGACATTCACAAAATCCATGGCGCGAAACATCTTTTTCGGGGGCACCGTGTTTTTTGCGCTCCTGTTCCTCGCGCTGACCTTCGATTCGATGCAGACCATCCCCAAGCGGGATAACCACGCCAACCTGACCCCGGCCGTCGTGGCGGGCAAGAAAGTGTGGGAGACCAACAACTGCATCGGCTGCCACACCCTGATGGGCGAGGGCGCGTACTTCGCTCCCGAGCTGGGCAACGTCTACAAGCGTCGCGGCCCCGAGTTCATCAAGGCGTGGATCCAGTCCCAGCCCACCGGGGCGCCGGGCCGCCGCCAGATGCCCAATTTCCATCTGACGGAACAGCAGCTGAACGACCTCGTTGAATTCCTGAAGTACTCGTCGGAAATCAACACCGCCAACTGGCCGCCCAACATCGAAGGCTGATCGCCGATCTGAAAGGAGCCATCACCATGCAATATTCCTCCCAGTCGGTCGCGAAGCCATACTTCATCGCGGCCATCGGGCTCTTCCTCGGCCAGGTGCTGTTCGGCCTGATCATGGGCCTGCAGTACGTCATCGGGGACTTCCTGTTTCCCGCAATCCCGTTCAACGTGGCCCGGATGGTCCACACCAACCTGCTGATCGTCTGGCTGCTGTTCGGCTTCATGGGCGCGGCTTACTACATGATCCCGGAGGAAACCGAGACCGAGCTGTATTCGCCGAAGCTGGCGATTGCGATGTTCTGGGTCTTCCTCATCGCCGGAGCCGCCACCATCCTCGGCTACCTGCTCGTGCCTTACGCCGCCCTGGCGCATTACACCGGCAACGACATCATCGAGACGATGGGGCGGGAGTTCCTTGAACAGCCGCTGATCACCAAGGTCGGCATCGTCGTCGTCGCGCTGGTGTTCCTGTTCAACCTGACGATGACCATGCTGAAGGGCCGCAAGACCTCCATCAGCCTAGTGCTGATGATGGGCCTGTGGGGTCTGGCGGTGTTCTTCCTGTTCTCCTTCTACAACCCGTCCAACCTGGTGCTCGACAAGTACTTCTGGTGGTGGGTCGTGCACCTTTGGGTCGAAGGCGTCTGGGAACTGATCCTCGGCTCCCTGCTGGCCTTCGTGCTGATCAAGGTGACCGGCGTCGACCGCGAAGTGATCGAGAAGTGGCTGTACGTGATCATCACCCTGACCCTGATCACCGGCATCATTGGTACGGGCCACCACTACTTCTGGATCGGTACGCCGGAATACTGGCAGTGGTGGGGTTCGGTGTTCTCCGCGCTGGAGCCGATCCCGTTCTTCGCGATGACCGTCTTCGCCTTCAACATGGTGAACCGCCGCCGCCGCGAGCACCCCAACAAGGCCGCCACCCTGTGGGCCCTGGGCACCGGCGTGATGTCCTTCCTCGGCGCCGGCGTGTGGGGCTTCCTGCACACCCTGGCTCCGGTGAACTACTACACCCACGGCACGCAGATCACCGCTGCTCACGGTCACATGGCCTTCTACGGCGCCTACGCGATGGTTGTGATCACCATCATCAGCTACGCGATGCCGATCCTGCGCGGCCGTGCCGCCAACAGCGAGCGTTCCCAGGTGCTGGAGATGTGGTCGTTCTGGCTGATGACCATCGCGATGGTGTTCATCACCCTGTTCCTGACCGCCGCTGGCATCCTGCAGGTGTGGCTGCAGCGTTACAGCAGCACCCCGATCCCCTTCATGGCGGCCCAGGATCAGATCTCGATCTTCTACTGGCTGCGTGAAGGCACTGGCGTGATCTTCCTGCTCGGCCTGCTGTTGTACATTCTCAGCTTCTTCGTCGGCGGCAGCGAGAAGGCCAAGGCGGCCTGATTCCTCGTCTGTTGATGCAGTAATGGACAAAGCCCGGCTCCGGCCGGGCTTTGTCCATTTGCAGTGCCCATTCCGGGGTGGCGACGATCCGATGCCAGCGGCCTGCACCAGGCCGGTGCCCCATGTCGGATGAGTGAGCCATCCAGGGGCGCAAGACGAGCGAAAACACGGGCTTTCCGGCCGATCCGGCCCGGCACAGGATTTGCTGCATGTGCACATATGCCGCCCCGCGCGCGGTCCGTCTGCCGAAAGTGCTCATGCCGAAGAGTCCTGCCTTGTCTGTCCTGGCCCGCTTTGCTGCGGCGCTATTTCTCTGGTCGCTGTTTTCCGATGTCGCGCGGGCTGCAGCCCCGGCCCAGCCGGATGGCGGCAACACCGCCTGGATGCTGACCGCCAGTGCCCTCGTGCTGTTGATGACGCTGCCCGGCGTGGCGCTGTTCTACGGCGGCATGGTCCGGCGTCGCAATGTGTTGTCCACCATGAGCCAGAGCGTGGCGATCGCCGCGGTGGTGACGCTGACCTGGAGCCTCGTCGGCTACAGCCTGGCGCTGCGCCCTGGCTCGGCCTGGCTGGGCGGACTCGACCGACTCTTCCTCGACGGCCTGCAACTGGATGGACAGGCCGGCGTCGATGGAGCCGGCATTCCCGAATCGGTGTTCGCGATGTTCCAGCTGACCTTTGCGATCATCACCACCGCGCTGGTGCCGGGCGCCTTCGCGGAGCGCATGAAGTTCTCGGCGGTATTGCTGTTCGCCGCGTTGTGGTCGGTGCTGGTCTATGCGCCGGTGGCCCACTGGGTGTGGGAGCCGGGCGGTTGGCTGGCGAAGCTGGGGGCGCTCGATTACGCCGGCGGCACCGTGGTGCATATCAACGCCGGCGTGGCCGGCCTGGTTTGTGCCGTGGTGCTGGGGCCGCGGGACGGTTTCGGCCGGCAGGCCATGACGCCCTACAACCTGGCCCTGACGCTCACCGGCGCGGCGCTGCTGTGGGTCGGCTGGTTCGGCTTCAATGCTGGCTCGGCGCTGGCGGCCGACAGCCGGGCCGGCATGGCGATGCTGGTCAGCCAGCTGGCCGCGGCGACCGCCGCGGTGGCCTGGATGGGCGCCGAATGGCTGATGCGCGGCCGGCCAAGCGCCCTCGGCCTGGTGTCCGGTGCGGTCGGCGGGCTGGTGGCGGTGACGCCGGCCTCTGGCTACGTCACGCCGCAGGCGGCGCTGCTGATCGGTCTCGTCGCGGGCGTTGGCTGCTACCTGGGGGCCACCGCGCTGAAGCGCATGCTCGGTTACGACGACGCGCTGGACGCCTTCGGCATCCACGGGGTCGGCGGCATTCTCGGTGCGCTGCTCACCGGCTGGCTGGCCTCTCCGGCCATCGGCGGCGTGCGGGGCGACGTGCTGGCCCAGCTGGCGGGCATTGCCGCCACGCTGGTTTACAGCGGCGCGGCCACCTTCTGCGTGCTACAGCTCATCGACCGCCTGGTGGGGCTGCGGGTGGACGAGCGGACCGAGGCGGAGGGCCTCGACCTCGTCGAGCACGGCGAAACCATCAGCCACGCCTGATCAACTGATTTTCAACGGAACCGGAAAGGAATCGCCATGGAGTCCGATACCGTCATCTACGGCCTGCTGGGCCGCATCCACCTGCTGATGCGCAGGGTCAGCAATCGCATCACCGACGTGGAATACATGCGGGTGAACAAGGACTACGCGCGGGAGATCGTGCGCCTGGCCCGGGAGACCGGCAATCCCGAATTGGCCGACCTGGCCGCGCGGCTGACGATTGCCATGGAGCTGGAGGAAGCGTCGGTGGATGGCGACGCGGCCAACGACCAGGTGGCCCGGGGTCTCCTCGAGCGGCTGCGCTCATCGCGACCGAACGCCACCCACCCAACCGAGCGCTACGTCGGTTCCCTGCGCTGAGGCTGCGGGATGACGCGGGCCTGTTCGTCCGCGTCCAGTGCTTCGATCCACTCCAACTGCCGTTCGAGCACTTCGACGGTGGCTTCGGAAGGGTCGTTGCGGCGAGCCTGCAGACGGCGGCGCAATTCGTCCAGCGGTGCAGTACAGGCGAGGATGGCGAAACCGGCGTCGTGCTGCTGTGCCAGCACGGCGAAGCTGTCGCGCTCGCTGCGCTTGAGAAAAGCCGCGTCGACGATCACCGACCAGCCGGCGTCCAGTATCTGACCGGCCAGCTCGGATAGGTGTGCGTAGGTGCGGCGGGTTGCCTCTGGTGTGTAGATGCCGCCGGCCACGCAGGAGCGGCTGCTGGCCAGCGGGGGCAGGCCGTACAGGCGCTTGCGTTCCACGTCGGAGCGCAGACGCAGCGTGGCGGCGTGGGGATCGGCGCGCAACAACTCGGCGCTGAGGCTGCTCTTGCCGGAGCCGGACAGGCCGTGGGTGATCACCAGCCGCGGGCGCGGCGGGGTGGTCAGGCGCTCAGCTTGGGCCAGATAGTCGTCGGTGGTGTCCGGCTGGCCGGCAAAGGCTGCCACCTTGGCGCGCACCATCGCCTTGTACACCGCGTAGAAGCGCAGCACCGGTACGGCGTTGAAATCGTCGGACTCGGTCAGCCATTCATTGATCAGCCAGACGGCCAGATCCGGTCGGCGGTGGTCGAGTAGGTCCACATAGGTGAAGGCCAGCTCGGAAGCCACGTCGATCCAGCGGAAATCGTCATTGAACTCGATGCAGTCGAAAGGGATCACTTCGCCGTGCAGCAGCACCAGGTTGCCAAGGTGCAGGTCGCCATGGCATTCGCGCACCCGACCGGCTGCCTTGCGGGCCGCCAGTATGGGTTCGATGCGTGCGAACTCTGCCTCGGTCCAGGCTTCCAGGTGGTCGAGGCGTGGCGCTGCATCCGGCCGCAAGCCTCGGATGGCGCTGAAGTTGTCGATGGCCGGAGTGCGGATCTGCGCCGGCTCGCCGAAGCGGCTGCCGGCGGGGGCCGTCGCCGCGGCGCGGTGGAAGGCATGTACGACGCGGGCAAGGGCAGACAGATGCTCCAGCGTCAGCGCACCGCGGGCGCAAACGTGGTCGAGGCGCTGGCTCTCGGCGAAGCGGCGCATCTTCACTGCCCATTCTCCACTGTCGCCGATCGCCTCCAGGCCCAGGTAGAGCTCGGGCGCAAAGCGCCGGTTCAGGCGCAGTTCCTCCTGGCAGAAGAACTGCCGGCGGGCCGCCGATCCGTAGTCGAGAAAGGGCAGCGTGATTGGTTTCTTCAGCTTCCATGCAAAGCCGTCGGCCAGTAGCAGCCAGGAAATATGGGTTTCGACGAACTCCGCGCCGAGTTGGGCGCGGAAGGCTTCTAGCCAGGGAGGGAGAGGGGGGGACATGACGGCATTATCCTCCCCTTGCGTTGCTGGATGCGGGCACAACCGGCTAATCGCAGCTGGGGAACGTGTTCATTCGCCTGCGTCGTTGTTCTTGGGACTGTCGGGCGTGCGTTCGCCGAGGGCGTTCCGCTCCGTCTGGCGCTAATGCCGGGTGCGCTGCACGGTGACGGCGGCGGGGCCCGGGCGGGTGCCCAAGTCCTGCCGCCACCAGGAAGGCGCATCGAGGGCAGGGAGGGCCAGTGGCTGGGCCTTGCCCTGTCGGCTCGTCTCCCACAGGTTGAGGCGGGTTGTTGCCAACTGGTCCTGCCACAGGCGCAGTGCAGCCAGCCAGGGACTGGCCTGCAGGGCTTCGGGCCGGTCTTCCGGCTGGAAGTCGCCGAGTAGATTTCCGAGAAAGCCGAACTGCCATTGGAGCAGGGACAGCCAGTAGTCGAACGGTGCCCGCTGCAGATGGTGCAGATGGCGTTCCAGCAAGTCTGGTGTGACGCTGTCGAGGGCGGCGGCGTCCATCGTGGCCTCGGCCAGGAAGTGGCGTACGTCGGCCTTGCGCAGCACCTTCGGGTAGATTCCCAGGTACTCCTGCTGGCCGGGCAATTGCGCGCCTTCCGCCAGATAGATGCCGATCCGCTGGGAGCTCTGTCGACCGTCGAAGAAGCCCAGTTCCCATGGCATCCAGCGTGACCGCCCGGTGTTCGGGCCGATCACCAGGATCAGGCTGGCGGCACGGCGCATGATCTTGCGCAAGCGTTCGGCCGCAATCGCATCGATGGTGTCGGGATCCATCTCGGGAGCGCTGTCCTGTTCGTCGAGATAGGCCTCGTAGCCCAGCGTGTCGTGGATATGTCGATACAGGTCGCGAGCCGGTTCGATGTCGCCGGCCTGATGGGAGATGAACACGTCGTACGGGTGGTCGGGGGGCGCCGTCCCTTCACTCTGCTGGCGGGGGCGGGAGGCGGCCTTTGGGGGCTTGCTGGTGATCTTTCGGGGCATCGGAACGCTCCTGTCGGTGGGCTCGATACCCGGTGGGCATCGCAGCCGATCGCAGTCTTGAATCTAGTTCAGAGCAGAGGGCGAGTCCATCGCCCAATGGGGATGCTCCGCGTCGCGCCGTCGTGCTATCGTCGCGGCCCCGCCGGAGTTGCCGCCATGACTGCGTTTGCCGACCCCTTTACCCGCCGACCCACCAACCTCGCTGAGGCCGACGCGCAGATCGCGACGATCTGCAGCCTGCTGGACGCGGCCGGGCTGGCGCACCGCAATCCGCCGCCGGCACCGACCACCTGCTGTGGGCGCGGTTGCAACGGCTGCGTGTGGGAAGGCTTTTACGCGGCCCTTGGCTGGTGGCGGGATGACGCCCGCGAATTGCTCGCCGCGGTCGATGCCTGAACGCTGCCCGATCTTGGCAGATGGACTGAAAACCCCGTAAAATCCGCCCCTTGCCGAGGAGCGTTGCGACCTGCGAAACCCGTGGGCCAGGCTCGGCAATCATCAACGGCGCTCGCAAACCTTCCAGCCGGGTTTGCCGCGCCGTTCGCTTTTGTGCCGCTGCAGCGCGCGTCCCTCCCGGCTGACAAAATCCGTACCGAGGTAGATCCATGCAAGCCGACCGCACCGCCGAACTCCAGTCCGCCCTGACCCATCGCATCCTGATCCTCGACGGGGCGATGGGCACGATGATCCAGCAGCACAAGCTCGGCGAGGCCGACTACCGCGGCCAGCGCTTTGCCGATCACCCCAAGGACCTGAAGGGCAACAACGACCTGCTGGTGCTGACCCGCCCGGACGTGGTCGGCGGCATCCACCGGGCCTACCTGGAAGCCGGCGCGGACATCATCGAGACCTGCACCTTCAACGCCACCCGCGTGTCCCAGGCCGAATACGGCCTCGCCGACGTGGCCTATGAGCTGAACGTGGAGGGCGCCCGTCTGGTGCGCCAGCTGTGCGACGAATTCACCGCCGCCAATCCGGCCAAGCCGCGTTTCTGTGCCGGCGTGCTCGGACCGACGTCGCGCACCCTGTCGATCTCGCCGGACGTGAACGATCCGGGCTACCGCAACATCAGCTTCGACGCGCTGGTCGATGATTACTACGACTCGGCCCGCGGCCTGCTCGAAGGCGGCGCCGACATCCTGCTGATCGAGACCATCTTCGACACCCTCAACGCCAAGGCGGCGGTGTTCGCGGTCGAGAAGCTCTTTGCCGATCTTGGCCAGCGCGTGCCGGTGATGATCTCCGGCACCATCACCGACGCCTCCGGCCGCACCCTGTCCGGCCAGACCGCAGAGGCCTTCTGGAACTCCCTCAGCCACGCCCAGCCGATCAGTTTCGGGCTCAACTGCGCGCTGGGCGCCAAGGAGCTGCGCCAGTACGTGGACGAACTGTCCACCGTCTGCGACACCTTCGTCTCTGCCCATCCCAACGCCGGTCTGCCCAATCCGCTGTCGCCCACCGGCTACGACGAGACGCCGGAGCAGCTGGCCTCCGAGATCGTCGAATGGGCCCGCTCCGGCCTGGTGAACATCGTCGGCGGCTGCTGCGGCACCTCGCCGGCCCACATCAAGGCGATTGCCGAGGCGGTGGCGCTGGTCACCCCGCGCAGCATCCCGCACGTCGAGAAGAAGCTGCGCCTGTCCGGCCTGGAGCCCTTCAACGTCGGCCCCGACAGCTTGTTCGTGAACGTCGGCGAGCGCACCAACGTCACCGGTTCCCGCGCCTTCGCGCGGATGATCCTCGAAGGCCGCTTCGACGACGCGTTGGCGGTGGCCCGCCAGCAGGTGGAGAACGGCGCCCAGGTCATCGACATCAACATGGACGAGGCGATGCTCGACTCCATGGCGGCGATGGAGAAGTTCCTCAAGCTGATCGCCTCCGAGCCGGACATCTCCCGCGTGCCGATCATGCTCGACTCCTCCAAGTGGAGCGTCATCGAGGCCGGCCTCAAGTGCATCCAGGGCAAGGGCGTCGTCAACTCCATCTCCATGAAGGAGGGCGAGGCCGAGTTCCTGCGCCAGGCGCGCCTGTGCCGCCAGTACGGCGCGGCGGTGATCGTCATGGCCTTCGACGAGAAGGGCCAGGCCGACACCTTCGCCCGCAAGACCGAGATCTGCGCCAAGGCCTACGGGCTGCTGACTGGCATTGGCTTCCCGCCGGAAGACATCATCTTCGACCCGAACATCTTCGCCATTGCCACCGGCATCGAGGAGCACGACAACTACGCGGTGGACTTCATCAACGCGGTGGCCTGGATCAAGGCGAACCTGCCCTACGCCAAGATCAGCGGTGGCGTCTCCAACGTGAGCTTCAGCTTCCGTGGCAACGACCCGGTGCGCGAGGCGATCCACACGGTGTTCCTGTACCACGCCATCAAGGCCGGCATGAGCATGGGTATCGTCAACGCCGGCATGCTCGGCGTCTATGACGACCTGGAGCCGGAGCTGCGCGCCAAGGTCGAGGACGTGGTGCTCAACCGCCACCCGGGCGCCGGCGAGGCGCTGGTGGAGTTCGCCCAGACCGTCAAGGAAGGCAAGGCCAAGGATTCCGGCCCCGACCTGTCGTGGCGCGAGCAGCCCGTCGAGGCGCGCCTGTCCCACGCGCTGGTGAAGGGCATCACCGACTTCGTCGTCGCCGACACCGAGGAAGTGCGTGCCAAGCTGGCCGCCGAGGGCAAGCCGCCGCTGTCCGTCATCGAAGGCCCGTTGATGGCCGGCATGAACGTGGTCGGCGACCTGTTCGGCGCCGGCAAGATGTTCCTGCCCCAGGTGGTCAAGTCGGCCCGCGTGATGAAGCAGGCCGTGGCCCACCTGATCCCCTACATCGAAGAGGAAAAGGCCCGTACCGGCGCTACCTCCAAGGGCAAGATCGTCATCGCCACCGTGAAGGGTGACGTGCACGACATCGGCAAGAACATCGTCGGCGTGGTGCTCGGCTGCAACGGCTATGACATCGTCGACCTGGGCGTGATGGTGCCCTGCGACAAGATCCTCGCCGCGGCGAAGGAGCACGGCGCCCAGGCCATCGGCCTGTCCGGCCTGATCACCCCGTCGCTGGAAGAGATGAGCCACGTGGCGTCCGAGATGAAGCGCCAGGGCTTCGATGTGCCGCTGTTGATCGGCGGCGCCACCACCAGCCGCGCCCACACCGCGATCAAGATCGCGCCGCACTACGACCAGCCGGTGATCTACGTGCCGGACGCGTCCCGTGCCGTCGGCGTGGTGACCAGCCTGCTGTCCGAGGTGCAGAGCGCCGGCTACGCGGCCGAAGTGGCCGCCGACTACGAGAAGATCCGCGCCCAGCACGCCGGCAAGAAGGGCGTCGCGATGGTCACGCTTGAGGAAGCCCGCGCCAATGCATTCAAGTGGAACGGTGATGCGACCTACGTGCCGCCGGTGCCGGCCCAGCTGGGCGTGCAGGCCTTCGACATCGACCTGTCCGAACTGGTGGATTACATCGACTGGGGCCCGTTCTTCCAGACCTGGGACCTGGCCGGCAGCTACCCGAAGATCCTCCACGACGACATCGTCGGCGAGACCGCCCGCGAGCTGAAGTCCGACGCCGAAGTGATGCTGGCCCGCATGGTTGCCGAGCAGGACACCAACCCGTGGGTCAAGGCCCGCGCGGTGGTCGGCCTGTTCCCCGCCAACGCGGTCGGCGACGACATCGAGATCTATGCCGACGAGTCCCGCAGCGAAGTGTTGATGAGCTGGCACGGCCTGCGCCAGCAGCACGAACGCCCGGCCGGCAAGCCCAACTACTGTCTGGCCGACTTCGTGGCCGGCAAGGACAGCGGCGTGGCCGACTACGTGGGCGCCTTCGCGGTGACCGCCGGCCTCGGCATCGAGGGCCGCCTGGCCGCCTACGAGCGCACCCACGACGACTACCACGCGATCATGCTGAAGGCCTTGGCCGACCGCTTCGCCGAGGCCGCCGCCGAATGGCTGCACGCCAAGGTGCGCAAGGAACTGTGGGCCTACGCGCCGGCCGAGACGCTGAGCTGCGACGAGCTGATCAAGGAAGCCTACCGCGGCATCCGTCCGGCGCCGGGCTATCCGGCCTGCCCGGACCACACCGTCAAGGGTGACTTGTTCAAGCTCCTCGACGCCCCGGCCAACACCGGCATGGGCCTCACCGAGAGCTTTGCGATGACGCCGGCGGCGGCGGTCAGCGGCTTCTACTTCGCGCACCCGGACAGCCATTACTTCGCGGTCAGCAAGATCGGCCAGGATCAGCTGGAAGACTGGGCTGCGCGTACCGGCATGACGGTGGACGAAGCCCGCAAGTGGCTGGCCCCGCTGCTGTAATACGCGGGCCGCGCAAAACGGTCTAACTTGGAGGGCGGCTGCGGTCGCCCTCCGTGCTTTTCAGGGGGCGCCGGTACAAGCGCCCAGCTTCCGCCATGAAGATCGAACTACTCCTCACCGCCATCGAAATCGCCGCGACCATCGCCTTTGCGCTGTCGGGCCTCATCGAGGCCACGCGCAAGCGTATGGACGTCGTCGGGGTGTTCTCGGTGACCTTCGTCAGCGCCTTCGGTGGCGGCACGCTGCGCGACATTCTGCTCGACCGCCGCCCGCTGTTCTGGGTGCAGCACCAGGAATACGTGTGGCTGGTGCTCGGGATGACGCTGATCACGCCCCTGCTGCTGCGCGCACGGCGCCTGCAGTTGACCGACACCCTGATGGAGGCCGCCGATGCCTGCGGGCTGGGCCTGTTCGCCATTTCCGGCGCGTCGGTGGCGCTGGCGGCGGGCATGCCAGGCATCGTCGCGGTGCTGATGGGGGCCATCACCGCGGTGTTCGGCGGGGTGCTGCGCGACGTGCTGTGCAACGAGATCCCGAAGGTCTTCCACGACCACCGGCCGTACACAATGTGTGCCTTCATCGGCTGTGGCCTGTTCCTCGGCCTGCAGGCGCTGGACGTGGCGCCGCAGCTGTCCACGCTGACCAGCATCTGCACCATCACCGGCCTGCGTCTGCTGGCTGTCGGCCGGGGCTGGCGTATTCCTGCCTGGCCGCCGCAGAAGGGCTAGCCGGCGCGCCCTCGCCGCAAGCCCGGCCGCTGCAGGCGCAAGCCGGAATGTCTGGCCGGCGTCACGCGGCGCCTTGCGGGCAGGGAAAAACGGTTTGCCTCCGAGCTGCCGCGGCTTGCGCGTCGGCCGGGAAGGCTTGCGGGCAAGGGCGCGGGCCGTGCCGGCGCGGGGTAATCCCTTGCCGGCGAGCCCGCGCGTGGGGGATCAGCGTCCGAAAGTGGCTTTGACGACTTCGAGCAGCGCGTCTGCCACGTCCTCGTCGTCGGTGAGGCTCTCCACCAGCGCCGAGCGGCAGGCTTCCACCGGGTCGAGGCCTACCTTGACCAACTTGGCGGCATAGACCAGCAGGCGCGTGGACACGACTTCTTCCAGGTCCACGTCCTTCAGGCTGCGCAGGCGCTGGGCGATGGACACCAACTGGCGGGCCAGCAGCGGGTCGCAGGCGGTCTCGCCGATAAGGATGGTCTCTTCGCGGCTGGCCGCCGGGAAGTCGAAGCGCAGGCTGACGAAGCGCTGGCGCGTGGATGGCTTGAGGCCCTTGAGGAAGTTCTGGTAGCCCGGGTTGTAGGACATCACCAGCATGAAGCGCTCCGGCGCGTGCAGCACTTCGCCGGTGCGCTCGATCGGCAGCGTGCGGCGGTCGTCGGCCAGCGGGTGGATGACCACCGTGGTGTCGCGGCGGGCTTCCACCACTTCGTCCAGGTAGCAGATGCCGCCCTCGCGCACCGCACGGGTCAGTGGGCCGTCGCACCACACCGTTTGCCCGTCACCGAGCAGGTGGCGGCCGACCAGGTCGGCGGCGGTGAGGTCGTCGTGGCAGGCCACGGTGTACAGCGGCAGGCCCAGGCGAGCCGCCATGTGGGCGACGAAGCGGGTCTTGCCGACACCGGTGGGGCCCTTGATGAGCAGCGGCAGGCGGTTCTTCCAGGCCTGCTCGAAGACCGTGATCTCGTTGCCGGCGGCTTCGTAGAAGGGGGCGTCGGTGGGTAGCGGTGCGTTCATTTGAGGGCGATCCAGTAGGCGATGGCAATCAGCGCCGAGACAAGCAGCAGCCAGCCGAGCAGCAAGCCGCGCCAGAAGAATTTGACCCCGCGCAGGCCCATGAAGTCGAGCACCACGAGGCGGCCCTTGATGAAGCAGATGGCCAGCAGCGCAGCCATCGCCAGCGGGCCGGCGAGCCCGAAGCGGGCTCCGAACTCGCCGATGCCCAGCGTCGCCAGCGTGGCGAGCATCAGCACGACCCAAGCGGTGTTGAGATGGCGGGTGTTCATCGCATTACATAGACGAGGGGGAAGAGGACGATCCACACCAGATCCACCATGTGCCAGTAGGCCGCGCCGCTCTCTATGCCGTTCATGTCGGCCGGGCCGTAGGCGCCCTGGCGGGTCTTCACCCACAGGGCGGCGAGGATCACCAGGCCGAGGATCACGTGCATGAAGTGGAAGAAGGTCAGCGACAGGTAGAACATGTAGAAGGTGTTTGTGGACAGGTTGATGCCGGCGCTGAACTTGTCGGCGTATTCGAAACCCTTCACCACCAGGAAGCCGCCGCCGCAGGCGATGCCGGCCAGCAGCCAGCGTGCGCCGGTGGCCGGGCGGCTGCGTCCGACCGCTTCGACGGCCCGTGCCACGCACCAGCTGGCGGTGATCAGCAACACGGTGTTGACGGCGCCGGCTTCGCGGTCCAGCGTCTTCTGCATCTCGTTGAACAGCTCGACGTTGTGCGCGCGACCAAAGGCGTAAGCGGCGAAGAACACGCCGAAGGCGAGCAGCTCGGCGAGGATGAAGAACCAGATCGCCAGATCGCCCGGCGGCGCGGCGGCCGGGGTGGTGCGGGAAGTGTCGGGGGCGATGTCCATGCCGGCAGTGTCGTCCTGCCCGAGGGGCAAAACCTTGATCTGTCCCAAGTTCCGGATCAGCTTGTTAAGTGGTGTGTATGAAGGCCGATTTCTCCCACGGACTGCGCTACTATTACTTTCGATATAAAGAAATCGAGAGAGTGCACGATGCGGATTCTGCTGGTGGATGATTCGCGCGCGGTGTCTGCCGTGATGGCTGCCCGCCTTACCCTTCTTGGTCACGAGGTGACGCAGGCCGAGAATGGCGAGCAGGGGGTTGAGCGTTTTTGTTGCTGTCCGCCGGATCTGGTGTTGATGGACGTGGAAATGCCGGTGATGAACGGCTTCGTCGCGGCTGAGCGGATCCGTGCGCTGGAGGCCAAGCAGGACTGGGCGTGGACGCCGATCATCTTCCTCACTGCATCCGACACTCCAGAGAACCTGGTCACGGCCATCGAGGCCGGCGGTGACGATTTCATCGCCAAGACGGTGCCCGAGGCGGTGCTGCAAGCCAAGATGAAGGCGATGGCGCGTATCGCCGGTCTGCGCAAGCAGCTCTTCGAGGCCAACCACAAGCTGGAGGCCCTGGCCCACCAAGACGGCCTGACCGGCATTTACAACCGCCGCTACATGGACTTGCGTCTGGATCACCAGTGGGACGAGGCCCAGCTGTGCGGCGCACCTTTCGGCCTTCTGCTGATCGATGTAGACAACTTCAAGCGCTACAACGACCACTATGGCCACCAGGCCGGTGACGATTGCCTGCGGGCCATTGCCGCCGCCATGGCTGGTGTCGTCGAGCGCACCATCGCCAATGAGCTGAGCCGGGATGCCTTCGTTGCCCGCTACGGTGGGGAAGAATTTGCGGTGCTGCTGCCCCGTTGCGCCGAGACGGATTACCTGGATGTCGCCGAGCAACTGCTCGAGGCCGTGCGGCAACTGGAGATCCCCCATACGCTCAATGCCGATTGGGGCATCGTGACGCTGTCGGTGGGTGGTGCTTATGTGGAGCGGGCGGAAGGCCGCCTGGCTCTGCTGTTCCGTAATGCCGATGCCAATCTCTACCAGGCCAAGCGGGATGGGCGCAATCGCGCCGAGGTGTGTGCCGCCGCCGAAGCAGCCCTGACGACAGGAAGCTAGAGAGCCTGAGCGGAGCCCTCAGCCGACCAGGAAGGCCGGCACATCCACACGCACGGCCGGTCGGTTGAGGGCCACGCCGACGCAGGCCGCGAAGCGCCGCGCCCAGTCGCCTCCCTGGGCAAAGCGCGCCTCCCCGGCATACTTTGCGACGTTGAGGATCACATCGAGGATCAGCACCTTGCCCATCGGGTTGCTGGGTGTGCATTCCAGCGCCTCGAACTCTTCCTGCAGCCAGGCCCGTGCGGCGTCGCCGGTGAGCCCGCTTGTCTCGTCGGCGTGCACGGTGAATTCGTATTCCCGGTCGGCCCGCAACACGACGCTGACCTGATGCATGCTGCCTCCTGTGGTTCTTCTTTCTTGTATGCCTGCATTTTTCGGCGCCGGATCGTCGGAAGCAAGTAACCGATTGTTATCATTCGCCTTCGTTCCGAGCGCTGTCCCCCAATGACCGAATCCCCCTGGCGTGCCCTCGCCAACCGCCGCATGCTGATCTGCGTGCTGACCGGCTTCTCTTCCGGCTTGCCGCTGTACCTGCTGCTCAACCTGATCCCGGCCTGGCTGAAGACCGAGGGCCTGTCCCTGAAAGCCATCGGCGCCTTCGCGCTGATCCAGTTTCCCTACACCTGGAAGTTCGTCTGGTCGCCTTTCCTCGACCGCTACGCCTTGCCGCTGCTCGGCCGGCGGCGGGGCTGGATGGGGGCGACCCAAGTGCTGCTGCTGGCGGCCATCGCCTGGCTCGGCACGCTGTCGCCGACGGGCAACCTCGGCCTGGTGATCGGGCTGACGGCGCTGATCGCCTTCCTGTCGGCGACCCAGGACATCGTGCTCGATGCCTACCGGCGCGAACTGCTGCCGGAGATCGAGCTGGGCATCGGTAATGCGATCCACGTCAATGCGTACAAGCTGGCCGGCCTAGTACCGGGTTCCTTGTCGCTGGTGCTGGCGGATCACCTGCCGTGGGCCGAGGTCTTCCTGGTGACGGCGCTGTTCATGCTGCCGGGCCTGGCGATGACGCTGCTGGTGAAGGAGCCGGCGACGGCCAGCGGAGCGCCGCGCACGCTGCGCG
Source organism: Zoogloea sp. JDB1 (assembly GCF_056724025.1). NCBI lineage: Bacteria > Pseudomonadati > Pseudomonadota > Betaproteobacteria > Rhodocyclales > Zoogloeaceae > Zoogloea > Zoogloea sp. JDB1. The sequence continues at coordinate 208,300 of NZ_CM161496.1, read as the reverse complement.
ACGCGGTGGTGGAGCCGTTCCGGGAGTTCTTCGGCCGCCATGGCGTGCGTTCCGCGCTGGTGGTGCTGGCCTTCATCTTCCTCTACAAGCTTGGCGATTCCCTGTGTACCGCGCTGGCGACGCCCTTCTACCTGGACATGGGCTTCTCGAAGACCGAGATCGGCCTGGTGGCGAAGAATGCCGGTCTTTGGCCGAGCGTGATCGGCGGCCTGCTGGGCGGGCTGTGGATGGTCAAGCTGGGCATCAATCGCGCGCTGTGGGTCTTTGGCTTCGTCCAGTGGCTGGCGATCTACGGCTTCGCGTGGCTGGCCTGGCTTGGTCCGGCGGAGGCCGATGCCAGCCGCCTGGGCGTGCTGGCGGTGGTCATCGGCCTGGAGGCGCTGGCGGTCGGGCTCGGTACGACGGCCTTCGTCGCCTACATGGCGCGCACCACTCATCCGGCCTATACGGCGACCCAGCTGGCCTTGTTCACCAGTCTGATGGCGGTGCCGCGGACCTTTATCAACGCGTCCGCCGGCTGGCTGGTGGAAAGCCTGGGCTGGTTCGATTTCTTCATGCTGTGTGGCGTGCTGGCGGTGCCCGGCATGCTGCTGTTGTTCAAGGTGGCGCCGTGGCGCGAAGCCCGCGTCGCGACCGCCTGATTCTTTTCGTTCCTGATATGACGCCTCTCGAATCCGCCGCCCGCACCCTGTGCGAGATCCTCGACCCGATGCGCTTTGCGGCGCCCGTGTCCCACGTTTATAACCCCCTCAGCTATGCATGGGCGCCCAACGCGCTGTACCTGCAGCGCTTCGGCCAGGGTCGCAAGAAGGTGGTCTTCGTCGGCATGAACCCCGGCCCCTTCGGCATGGTGCAGACCGGCGTGCCCTTCGGCGAGATCGCCGCGGTGCGCGACTGGATGGGCATCGAGGCGGAGGTCGTGAAGCCGGCCGAGGAAAACCCCAAGCGCCCCATCGAGGGTTTCGGCTGTCCCCGTTCGGAAGTCAGCGGGCGCCGGCTGTGGGGGCTGTTTGCCGAACGCTTCGGCAGCGCCGAGGCCTTCTTTGCTGAGCATTTCGTCGCCAATTACTGTCCGCTGGCCTTTTTCGACGGTGGCCGAAACGTGACGCCGGACAAGCTGCCGGCGGTCGAGCAGGGGCCTTTGCTGGCGGCCTGCGACGCGCATCTGCGCCAGGTGGTGGAAGCCCTTCAGCCGGAGTGGGTGATCGGCGTCGGCGCATGGGCCGAGCAGCGCGCCCGCGAGGCGCTGGCCGGCCTGCCGCTGCAGTTCGGCCGCGTGCTGCACCCCAGCCCAGCCAGCCCAGCGGCCAACCGGGGCTGGAGTGAAGCTGCGACGAAGCAGCTGGAGGTGCTGGGTGTCTGGTAAGACTTGGCCGCCGCAGCCCGGAGCGGCGTTGTGGTTTCCGACTGGAGTAGGGTGCTGACCGTGCCCACGCCTGCCTGGACGGCTTACCGCCGGCGGCCGCTGTTGCCGCCGAGGATGGAGCCCAGCACGCCGCGCACGATTTCCCGCCCGATCGTCGAGCCGACGGTGCGTGCCACGCTGCGGGCGGCGGTCTCCGCAAGGCCGGGGTGACGTCCGCCGCGTGGTCCGGTGCTGCCGAACAGGATCTCGCTGAGGCCGCCGAGCAGGCCGCCGCCACGGCTTTCTTCCTGCGCGGGTGCCGTTGAGCCACGCGTTGCGGTGCCGTCTGCTGCTGGGACGCCATTGCCAGAGGCTGCTGAGCCGGTGAGTTTCTCGAAGGCCGATTCCCGGTCCACCACCTGTTCGTAGTGCCCGTAGATCACCGAGCCCTCGATGGCGGCCTTGCGTTCGGTCGGCGTCAGCGGGCCGAGGCGCGATTCGGGGGCGACGATGAAGCCGCGCTCGACGATGGCTGGGCGGCCCTTCTCATCGAGGAAGGAGATCAGCGCCTCGCCGACACCCAGCTCCATGATGGCCGTCGCCGCGTCGAATTCCGGGTTGGCGCGCATGGTCTCGGCGGCGGTCTTGACGGCCTTCTGGTCCTTCGGCGTGAAGGCCCGCAGCGCATGCTGGACCCGGTTGCCGAGCTGGCCGAGGACGGATTCGGGCACATCAAGGGGGTTCTGGGTCACGAAGTAAACGCCGATGCCCTTCGAGCGGATCAGGCGCACCACCTGTTCGATCTTTTCCAGCAGGGCCTTGGGGGCCTCGTTGAAGAGCAGGTGGGCTTCGTCGAAGAAGAACACCAGCTTGGGTTTGTCCACGTCGCCGACTTCCGGCAGTTGCTCGAACAGCTCGGCGAGCAGCCACAGCAGGAAGGTGGAATACAGCTTGGGCGAGTTGTAGAGCTTGTCGGCGGCCAGCACGTTGATTACGCCGCGGCCGTCGGCGTCGGTCTGGATCAGGTCGGCGATGTCGAGCATCGGCTCACCAAAGAATTTGTCGCCGCCCTGGGTCTCGATCGTGAGGAGGCCGCGCTGGATGGCGCCGATCGAGGCCGCCGAGATGTTGCCGTACTGGGTGGTGAAGTCCTTGGCGTTATCGCCCACGTACTGAATGGTGGCGCGCAGGTCCTTCAGATCGATGATCAAGAGGCCCTGGTCGTCGGCGATCTTGAAGACCAGTTGCAGCACGCCGGTCTGCGTGTCGTTCAGATTGAGGAGGCGCGCCAGCAGCAGCGGGCCCATGTCCGAGATGGTGGCCCGTACCGGGTGGCCGGCTTCGCCGAATACGTCCCAGAACACCGCGGTATTGGCGCGCGGCGTGAATTCGTTGATGTCGATGGCGGTCAGGCGTTCCTTGAGCTTGGGGGAGTCGACGCCGGCGGCGCCGATGCCCGACAGGTCCCCCTTCACGTCGGCCATGAAGACCGGCACGCCGATGCGGGCGAAGGACTCGGCCATCTTCTGCAGCGTGACCGTCTTGCCGGTGCCGGTGGCGCCGGTGATCAGGCCGTGGCGGTTGGCGAGCTGGGGCAACAGGTTGATTTCCTTGTCCTTTGTCTTGGCGATGAGCAGCGGCTCGGTCATGGGGGGGCTCCAGGCAAACGGGTGAAGCCGTGAGGGTAGCGGGATTGATCGCTGCCGGCCAGCCGGGCGCAATCGCCGGATGTTCATTTTTTTGTCATTGTGCTTCGCAGCATTGACGTCTACGTTAGATGGGTCCCATCTGTCATTGCGAGGATTTGCCCATGCATACTGTTTCCCTGTCGTCGTTGGCGGCGCTGCGTCTGGCCGCCCTGCTGCTTGCTGTGCCCGCGGTTCAGGCCGCAGACCTGCCCGAATTGAACATCGATCTCAGGCAGACCACGGTCTCGGGAATCTCGTCCGGGGCTTTCATGGCGGTACAGATGGGCGTAGCCCATTCTGCTGCGGTGAAGGGCGTGGCGGCGACGGCCGGTGGCCCGTATTTCTGTGCGCTGCAGGATGCGTTGGGCGGAGCCGGCGTGAGCCGGGCGATCCGGCGCTGCATGCAGGGCGATCCGGACTACGGTGTGACGCCGATCTCCGCCGATACGCTGGCGCAAATGCAGGCATCGGCCCGCGCCTGGTCGGCTCGGGGCTTGATCGATCCGGTGGAAGGGTTGGCCGGGCAGACCGTGTGGCTGTTCCACGGCTACAACGACGGCATCGTCAAGAAGCCGGCCAATGACGCACTGCGCGACTGGTTCGGCGCTTTCACGCCAGCCAGCCAGGTCTTCTACAAGGACGATCTCAATGCGGGCCACGCGCAGATTTCCGCCGCCTGTGCCGACGCGACCAGCGGAAGCTGCAATACCTGCGCGCAGACCGGTGGCAAGTTCATCAACGCCTGTGCCGACAAGCCTGTGGAGAGCGGGCTCTACGATGCCGCCGGCGCGGCGCTGCAGCTCTTCTACGGTCCGCTGCAGCGGACGGTGACGGCCCAACTCGGCAGCAGCCTTGAGGCATTTGAGCAGACTCCGTATGCGCGGGATCGCCAGGGCGCACCGGTGATGCCGATCCGTTTGGCGATGGGGGACACCGGCTACGTCTATGTGCCGCAGGCCTGCAAGGCTGGCGAGCCCTGTCGCCTGCACATTGCTTTCCATGGCTGCATGCAGGACGCGGGGTCGATCGGCACGCAGTTCGCAGCGGGCGCCGGCTTCAACGAGTGGGCGGACAAGAATCGCATCGTCGTGCTGTATCCGCAGGCGCGTGCCACGATCGGTGCGCCGATCGCGCCGGTCAATCCGATGGGCTGTTGGGATTGGTGGGGATATAACGATTTCATGTACGACAGCAGCGCCGGTCGCTATGCCCAGAAAGGCGGTGCGCAGATCGCCGCAGTGTGGCGGATGGCCGAAAAGCTGGCCACCCGTGCGGTGCCGGTGGAGGCCGTCGCTTCCGTGGCCAGTGCGCCGGCGTTGCAGGTCGTGGATCGCAGTGCCAGTCAGGTGGCCCTGGTGTGGACGCCGGTGCAGGGCGCCACGGCCTACCGCGTGGCGCGTGCGGCGGCGGGGGCGGCCGAGGCCGAGGTGGTGACGCTCCCGGCATCCCGCACGAGCTTCGTGGATGGCGCCCTGAGCCCGGACAGCGCCTATCGCTACCGGATCAGTGCTGAGCTTGGTGGAGGCGAGATTGCCTCGTCCGGTGCCGTCGAGGCGCGTACCGGCACGCCAGCACCCGCCTGTGATCCGTACTTCTCGTTGGCCAAGAACACGGCGGTGACGAAGTCGAAGCGTCCGACCACGCAGACCTGCCCCTGATCGATAGCGTGCGCATGGGCAGCCGGTCTGCCCGTGCGCTATACTTTAAAGCTTTCGATTTATAGGTTTAGCGCATCATGGCGGGTCATTCCAAGTGGGCCAATATCCAGCATCGCAAGGGCCGGCAGGACGAAAAGCGCGGTCGCGTCTTCTCGCGGCTGGCGAAGGAAATCACCGTCGCGGCCCGCATGGGTGGGGGCGACGCCAGTTTTAACCCGCGCCTGCGTCTGGCGGTGGACAAGGCCAAGGCAGTGAACATGCCTGCCGACAACATCGATCGGGCGGTCAAGAAAGGTACCGGCGAGCTGGAGGGCGTCACCTATGAGGAAGCCCGCTACGAAGGCTATGGCATCGGCGGCGCGGCGGTGATGGTTGATTGCCTGACCGACAACAAGACCCGTACCGTGGCTGACGTGCGCCATGCCTTCAACAAGTACGGTGGCAACATGGGCACCGACGGCTGCGTGTCCTTCCAGTTCAAACACTGCGGCCAGCTGCTGTTCGCGCCGGGTACCTCGGAAGATGCGCTGATGGAAGCCGCGCTGGAAGCTGGTGCCGATGACGTGGCGACCAACGACGATGGCTCCATCGAGGTGCTGACCGATCCTTACCAGTTCGGTGAAGTGAAGGAGGCCCTCGAGAAGGCCGGGTTCACCGCCGAGTTTGGTGAAGTGACGATGAAGCCCCTCAACGAGACGGAACTGGCCGGTGACGACGCCTTGCGCATGCAGAAGCTGCTCGACGCGCTGGAGTCCCTCGACGATGTGCAGGCCGTGTATACCTCGGCGGTGATGGACGAAGAAGAGTAAGTCAGGCTTCTTCCGCTCGCGGCTGCTTTTCTTCACGGAGCGGCAGGCCGTAAAAAAACCGGCAGTGCCCTGAGGCGGTGCCGGTTTTTTTATGCCCCTTTACAGGGTGGGTGCTCAGCAGGCGGCCTTGCGGCGGCTCCGAATCAGTGCGACCGCGGACAGGCCTGCCAGCGCCAGCGTGCTGGGTTCGGGCACTTGGCTGGTCTGCCCTGTGGGGGCCGGGTCGCGCACCCACAGGCTGATGTGCGACAGGCCGGCTCCGCCGCCGCCACCGTTCTTCAGCGTATCACTCACGTCGTAGGTGCCGGACCAATTCATGACCGGATCCGTGATCTGCGGGGCGTTCATGCCAAACTCTGCCGGCGTGAAGTCATACACTGAGAAGGCATTCCCTGCCTTGAAAACCAGTGCGAACTGATCGAAGTAGTTACGGTCGAGCAGGCTGCTGGTGCGCTGGGCAACCGTGGCATCAGGCGTGAAGGACCAGGTTCCGGTGCCCTGTCCGGTGATGGTGGCCGTGAAGAAGGAACTCAGTACGATGGCGGAGCTGCCACCGACGGTGCTGGGAGTGAAGCCCCAGCTACCGTTCGTTTGCTCAAACTTGCCGAGCATGATCCAGCCGGGGTCGTTAACCTGGCCGTTCTTGTCCAGATCCTGCAGCGGGGATTGGGGGGTGATGAAGGCGCCACCCGGGAAAAGGGTTGCGCCGCTTTGATTTTGGATTCCGCCGTTGAGCAGGCCGTCGTCGGCGTAGCCGAGGTTGGTGGAGGGGTAGAAGCCGTCATTGCCGGAGAAGGCTCCTGCACAGGCGGCTGCGGCCATGTTGCCGTTGTAGATGGTGTTCAGCGTTGCGTTGCTGGTCGTGCCAGAATATTGGCTGACTTTCGTGATCTCGACGTCAGTCGTGCCGCAGGGCGCAACGGTGCTTGTGGGGGCTGCGCTGGCGTGTACGGATAGGGACAGCAATCCACCTGCGAGGAGAAGCTTGCTTGCTGCAGAGAAAGTCTTTTTCATGAGTTTGGAGGCCTCAAAGGGTCTTCACGTCAATTCGGCAGCACACGAGTTTTTCTGTGCGCACGGGGGTATGGCTGCTTTATAACTGAGGGCTATCACTGCGTCCGTGATGAAAGTCTGCCTTTTACCCGTTTTGAGGTGGAGGTAACACGTTGCGATAGATTTTTCACGCTTGGGCAGGCGCCAGCAGGCGTGGGCTGCCTTTGGCGCGGGTGTCCCGCGCTAGAATCCAGCCCTGTTCTTTCGTTCTTTTTACGACCCCATGGCTGCCTACATCACCGAAAAAGTCCTGTCCGTTCATCACTGGAACGACACCCTGTTTTCATTCACTACGACGCGTGACCGGGCGATCCGCTTCGAAAACGGTCAGTTTGTGATGATCGGCCTGGAGGTGGATGGTCGTCCGCTGACCCGTGCCTATTCGATTGCCAGCGCCAATTACGAGGAGACCCTTGAGTTCTTCAGCATCAAGGTGCCCAATGGTCCGCTGACTTCCCGCCTGCAGCACCTCAAGCCGGGGGATGATCTGCTGGTGTCACGAAAGCCCACCGGGACGCTGGTGCTGCATGACTTGCTGCCGGGCAAGCATTTGTACTTGTTTTCCACGGGTACCGGGTTGGCGCCGTTCATGAGTGTGATCCGCGATCTCGATGTGTATGACCGTTTCGAGAAGGTCATTCTGATTCATGGTGTACGCACCGTCAGTGAAGTCGCCTATGAGCACTACATCACCAACGAGTTGCCACATCACGAATTCCTAGGCGAGGCTGTGCGGGACAAGCTCATTTACTACCCGACCGTGACGAGGGAGCCTTTCCGCAATCAGGGCCGGCTGACCGATCTGATTGAAAGCGGCAAATTGTTCGAGGATATCGGCCTGCCGCCGCTGGATCCGGCGGTGGACCGGGTCATGATCTGCGGTAGCGCTGCGATGCTGAAGGATTCCCGCGATTTGCTCGACAAGCGGGGCTTCAAGATGTCGAGGCGGATCGGGGAACCCGGTGATTATGTGATTGAGCACGCCTTCGTGGAGAAGTGATGGCCGTACGCGCAGACGCGTTCAGTTGAAGCGCAAAACCAAAAGCCCCTGACGACACAACGGCAGGGGCTTTTTCATGATCTACCGCAGTGCTTGCGCAGCGGCGGATTCCAGGCTGTTCTGTGGTGCAGGCGCTCAGTAGCGGCGGGCCGGCGGCGGAGCCATGTTGCCGGTCTTGGGCGGCAGGTGGCGGAAGGTGATGCGGCCCTTGCTCAGATCGTAGGGGGACATCTCGAGGGTGACTTCGTCACCGGCGATGATGCGGATGTGGTTCTTCTTCAGTTTGCCGCCCGCGTAGGCGATCAGGTTGTGCTCATTGTCGAGGGTGACGCGATAACGCCCGTCGGGGAGAACTTCGGTAACCTTGCCGTGCATTTCGATAAGTTCTTCTTTGGCCATGTACATGCTCCATAGGGTGGCCGGGCGGCATCCCGGAATGGGGCGCGTCGGCCGTGGCCCGCCACCGCCTTGGCGGGCCAAGTTCTGCCAGGGCCTCGAAGGGCAGTGGCGATCGAATGTCGGCGCGGAGACTGGCGGGCCGGCGGATAGGGTGCCTGCGCGCAAGCGTCGCAGGCGAAGATGAAGAGTGCGTTGCAGTTAGTTTGCTCGATCAGCAAAGATGGAGCCGGATCGGCAAGAAACTAACTGAGCCTGAAGAGCTTGGGCCACCGCGCAGGCGAGTCAAGTCTTTGAAATTCTGGATGGTTGTCGAGCGACAAAGACGATCGACCCACGAATCTAGGGCCCCACTGGCTTGGGTAACGAGCAGGAAGGGCGACTCAGCGAATCTTCAAAATCCACTGCATGATAGTCCCGAGGGAAGGGGCATTGCAAGGTCTTTGTCCTGTTGTCAGAGATCGGGGAGAGGAATAAGTCATTGTTATATTTTGTTTTTCTGTTTTTATTCAGAGCTTGGATGCGCTGCTCGGGGGGATACAAAAAAGAAAACCCGAGAGGCGTTAGCCGCTCGGGTTGAAATCCACACCAATGGAGGAGGGGTGGAGGAGACGCTTAGAGCATAGGTCAAAATATTGTGCAATGCAACATTTTTCTATGGGGCGACCTTTGTGTCGTGGGTGCCGGATTTGCGGAGTTCGGCGTCTCGGAAATGCGGGGCCGATGAATTGCCGGGTTGTGATGAACGAAGGGGAAGGACAGGTGCTGCCAAATAGCGGAATCTGCTCCATTTGACAAAAAGCAAAAGGCCAATCCCGAAGGATTGACCTTTTGTCTGAATCTGGTGGGTTGTGAGTGGCTCGAACACTCGACCTACGGATTAAGAGTCCGCTGCTCTACCAACTGAGCTAACAACCCATTTTTCTTTGGAGCCGGTTTTTTACAGCCCCACCTTGCTGGTGGGTCGGGCGAGATTCGAACTCGCGACCAACGGATTAAAAGTCCGCTGCTCTACCGACTGAGCTACCGACCCCCGGAAGAGATGCGCATTATAGCGAAAAAATATCCGTTGTCAACTGTTTTTTGTCATTGCGAATCTCGGTCACTGGTTTGTTCTGCCGCGTGATGGGTGGGAGCGTGCGGGGCATGAGGGCCGGGCCTGCCATGCGCTGGCTCACCGGTAAGAGGTCGGATCGGGGAGGCCGGCAGCCTCGAACCCAGCCCGGCGCAGCCGGCAGGCGTCACATAAGCCGCAGGCGCGACCGTCATCATCAGCCTGATAGCAGGACACGGTGAGACCATAATCGACGCCCAGCGCGGTACCGCGCTGCACGATGTCAGCCTTGGAAAGGTCGATCAGTGGGGCATGGATGTGCAGCCGTTGGCCCTCTACACCGGCCTTGGTGGCCAAGTTGGCCATCTTTTCGAAGGCTTCGATGAATGCTGGCCGGCAATCCGGGTAGCCGGAGTAGTCGACGGCGTTCACGCCCACGTAGATGTCCTGCGCGCCGAGCACTTCCGCCCAGGCCATGGCGATCGACAGCATGATGGTGTTGCGGGCCGGCACGTAGGTGATCGGGATGCCGCCATCGACGCCATCGGTGGGCACCGCGAGAGCCGGGTCGGTGAGGGCGGAACCACCGAACTGGCCAAGGTCCACGTGGGCAACCCGGTGGGCGGCGGCACCCAGTGCTTTGGCGACGCGCTGGGCTGCGGCCAGCTCGGCGGCGTGGCGCTGGCCGTATTCGACCGACAGGGCGTAGGCGTCGAAGCCTTCGGAATTGGCGATGGCCAGACAGGTGGCTGAGTCGAGGCCGCCGGACAACAGTACGACGGCGCGAGGACGTGGAGTGTTCATGGAGTCTCCGGGCAGGTCGGAAAATGGTAACGCCGACCGGAGGTCGGCGGCGCAAAACCGTGATACTGGCAGCTCAGCGGCCGGGTTCGTTACCCCAGATGATCTTGTGCAGTTGCACCTGCATGCGCACCGGCAGGCGGTCGCGCAGGATCCAGGCGGCCAGATCGGCCGGTTTCAGCTGGCCTTGCACCGGCGCCAGGAGAACAGGGCAGCGCTCGGTCAGGTCATATTTGGCGATCTGCGCCTTGGCCCACTCGTAGTCTGCTTCGCTGGCCAGTACCAGCTTGAGCTCGTCGTGGAGGGTCAGCTGCGGGATGTTGCTGAGCAGGTTGCGTTCCGATTCGCCCGAGCCGGGGGCCTTGAGGTCAACGATGCGCGAAACGCGCCGGTCGACGCTGCTGATATCGAGCGCTCCACTGGTCTCCAGCGAAACCGAGTAGCCCGCGTTGCACAGGGCGCCGAGCAGATTCAGGCAGCCTTTCTGGGCCAGCGGCTCGCCGCCGGTCACGCAGACCGTCTTGCAGCCGTAGCTGGCGATTTCGGCGAGGACGTCGTCCAGCGTGCGGGTGGTGCCGCCGGTAAACGAGTATTCGGTATCGCACCAACTGCAGCGGAGCGGGCAGCCGGTGAGGCGGACAAAGACCGTCGGCAGTCCGCTCCGCGAGGTTTCCCCCTGCAGTGAATGGAAGATCTCGGTGATGCGCAGTGTGAGGGGGCGGCCGGATGAAGACATGGTGCTGAAGAAAGAAGGCCGTCCCGCGAATCGGCGGGACGGTGGGGGTTGCTTCTGGAGGGCTTACTTCTTGAGGCGCTGGCGGGCGATCTGCGCCGCCGAGCTGTTGGGGTACTTGGCGAGCAACCGTTCCAGGCTCTTTGTCGCACCCTTCGTGTCGTTGAGCGCATGCTGGGCATTGGCCAGACCGAGCAGGGCGTCGGGCGCGCGGGTGTCGTCAGGCCACTGGCTGGCGACCTTGGCATAGTGCTCGGCCGCACCGGCATTGTCCTTGGCCTGGTACTGGGCGCTGGCGGCCCAGAAATGGGCGTTTGGCTGGAAGCTGCTGTTCGGGTAGTTCTTGATGAAGGCGTTGAAGCCGGCAGCCGCGTCCTTATACTTGCCGCCACGAAGCAGGTTCAGCGCAGCTTCGTAATCGCGGGTTTCGTTGGCGGGATCTGCGGTTGCTGCGGGCTGTTGGGGCTGGGCTGGCTGGGATCCGTCGCTGGCGGCGCCCGGCGTGGTTTCGAGCTTGCGCAGGCGATTGTCGAGATCGACGTAGAAGTCCTTCTGGCGCTTATTGGCGTTGGCCAGATCATTGGTCAGCACTTCGTTCTCACCGCGCAGGCGGGCGATCTCGGTCTTCAGTTGCTCGATCTGATTTGCGAAATCGAGTTGGGCCCGGTTGTTCGCGTCTTCGAGTTTGGTGATGCGGGTGTTGAAGTCATCGCGCATCTTGTTGATGCGCGCCCGTGCTTCCTCGTCGTCGAACAGGCCGGCATGGGCGTGAGCGCTGAACAGCCCGATCAGCAGCAGCGGCAAGAGGCGGCGGACCATCAGAATTCACCCGAGTAGAGCATGTCGCCACGGCGGTTGGCGGCCCAGCAGGATTCGGTCGAGTCACCGCAGCTGGGCTTTTCCTCGCCGAGGCTGACCGATTCGAGCTGGGCTTCGGATACGCCAAGCAAGCTGAGTGCCTTCTTCACCGCATCGGCGCGCTTCTGGCCGAGGGCCAGGTTGTATTCGCGGCTGCCCCGTTCGTCGGTGTTGCCCTGGATCAGCATCTTCATCTTCGGGTTGGCGAGCAGGAACTTTGCGTGAGCCTCGATCAGCGCTTGGTACTCGCTCTTGATCACGTAGCTGTCGTAGTCGAACAGTACGCTGCGCTTGGACAGGATGCTCTTCGGATCCTTCAGTGCGGCGATGCCGGTGCCGCTGGCGCTGCCCGCGTCCACCGGCACGACGCGGTTGTTGTCGATGCCGGAAGTGGATGCGCCGCTGGAGCGCTCCTCGACGGCCGCTCCCGCCTGGTCGGCGTCGGTCTTGGGGGCAGACGAGCAGGCGGCCAGCAGGCCGACGGCGATCAGGGACAGCGTGAGGCTGGCGAACTTCATGGTGGGCTCCGTGGGCGGTCGGGCGGGTTGGGGATGGTCCGTTGGTCTTGTCAGTTGCGCGGCTGCGGACCCCAGGCGGGTTCGCGCACGTCGCCGGATTGTACCGACAGTCGTTGTTTCACACGACCGTCCGCAGACACCGCCGCAAGTACGCCGCGGCCACCGGTTTCAGTGGCGTAGAGGATCATGCGGCCATTGGGGGCGAAGCTCGGCGATTCGTCCTTGGATGTGTCAGTCAGGATCTGGGTCTGGCGGGACGCCAGGTCGAGCATGGTGATCTGGAAGCGGCCGCCATTGCGGGACACATAGACCAGACTCTTGCCGTCTGGCGACGGACGGGGGCTGACGTTGTAGCTGCCTTCGAAGGTCACGCGCTCCGCATTGCCGCCGCCGGCCGGGACTCGGTAAATCTGCGGGCTACCGCCGCGGTCGGAAGTGAAGTAGATCATGCCGTCGATGGACCAGGATGGTTCAGTGTCGATGCCTGCCGACGATGCCAGACGTTGCACGCCGGAGCCGTCGGCGTTCACGCTGTAAAGTTGGGACTGACCGTCCTTGGTCAGTACCACAGCCAGGCGACGGCCATCCGGTGCCCAGGCGGGGGCGGAGTTGGATCCCTTGAAGTTCGCGGCCACGTTGCGTTGGCCGGTGGCCAGGGAATGTACATAGACGACCGGCTTCTTGGCTTCAAAGGATACGTAGGCCAGACGGGTGCCGTCCGGCGACCAGGCCGGGGAGATGATCGGTTCTTTCGAGGCGAGGGCAGTCTGGGCGTTGCTGCCGTCGGCGTCGGCGATCTGCAGCTCGTAACGCGGGCCCACCTTCAACACGTAGGCAATGCGGGTGGAGAACACGCCGGGTTCGCCGGTCAGCTTCTCGTAGATGAAGTCGGCGATGCGGTGGCCGGTGGCCCGGTACTGGCTGGGGGCCATCGTCATGGCTTGGCCGCCGAGGCTGGCCTGCTTCTGGCTGTCGTGCAACTGCACCTGGACCTGGTAGCGGCCGCTGCCGCCTGGGCTGACGGTGCCCACGGCCACCGCGTCGGCGCCGCGGGAGCGGATGCGGGCGTAGTCCACCGGGGCGTTGGCGCCCATCGGGGACGGGCCGAGTTCGACCATCTTGAACAGGCCGCTGCGCTCGAGGTCGGCACGGACGACGTCGGTGACGGCGCGGGGCAGCGCATTTTCGCCTTCAAAGGCAGCAACGGCCACCGGCATGCGGTTCGCGCCGGCACCGGTGATCTCGATGGCCAGCTGCGCGTGGGCAACGGCGGAGGCCAGGGCCAGCGCGCAGCCCGGGACGGCGCTGCGCAGGACGGTCAGGATGCGTTCATTCATGGGCATGGCTCGTTTGTTTGTTAGTCGCGGAGCGGATAGAACTTCAGTTCCAGCGTACGGTTGAACAGGTCGGGCTTGTCCGGCTTTGGCAGCGGACTGGATTTCTGAATGGCCCGCTCGATGGCGCCGTCGAGTTGGGTGTTGCCGGTCGAGCGTTTCAGGCGTACTTCGATCACCGAGCCGTCGGGCAGCTGATCCACGGTGAAGATCGCGAACGGATCACCGCTGACGCCCGGCGGTAGCACGATGTTGCCCTTCACCTTGGCGCGGATCTTCTCGATGTAGGCCTCGATGGCCTTGCTGCGCGCCGCGCTGGCTTTGGCCCCTGCGACCCGCGCAAGTTCCTCCTGGAGCTGCTTGCTCTGGTTGGCGTTCTCGCTGTCGCGGGCCATCAGCTCGCGCATGCGGCGGTCTTCCAGTTCGCGGCTGTGGTCGGCCTCCGCCTTGGAGTTCTTGTCGGTCTTGGTGTTCTTGTCCACCGGCTTGGCCGTTTTGTCCGTCTTGGACGGTTCGGTCTTCGGCTTGGGTTCCGGCTCGGGCTTCTTGGGTTCGGGCTTTTTCGGTTCGGGCTCGGGTTTCTTCTTTGGCTCTGGCTTGGGTTCGGGTTTGGGTTTGGGCTCCGGTTTCGGCTCGAGCTTCTTCTTCGGTTCGGGTTTGGGTTTGGGTTCCGGCTTGGGCTCAGGCTTCGGTTCGGGCTTCGGAGTCGGCTTCTTGTGCTCCGGCGTCTTGATCGCGATGTCCGGCTGTTTGCGCGGAGGTGGCTCGTGGGCCGCCTCGGGCGCAGGTTTGACCACCGCTCGCGGTGGCGGAGTGGGGCGGGGCCGGGGCGCCTCTTCTTCCACTGGGGGAGGAGGCGGTGGTGGCGGGGCAGGCGATGCGGCAGCCGGCAGCGGCGCGCCGACCAGGTCCACCTCGACGGTTTCCGGCAGGCGGTTCTGCCAGCGGACCCCGTAGAACAGGAAAAGGCCGAGGGCGATATGGACCGCGGCGGCCAGCAGCAGCGACGCCCATTTGCCCCGTTCGTTGGCGGGTGGGGCAGGATTCATTGCTTGCCGACCTGGGTTTGCAGGCCGACCTTGCTGACACCGGCGTTACGCAGGTCGTTGAGGGTGTTCATCACCTGCTCGTACTTGACGCTCTTGTCTGCGGCGATGACCACCGGCTGGTCGGGTTTGGCGGATACGGCGGACTGCACCTCGGCAATCAGGTCCTGGCGGCTGAAGCTCTTCTCCGGTGCATTGCCGGAGGTGCGCAGGCTCAGTCCGCCATCAGGCTTGACCTGGACGATCATCGCGTCGGTGGGCGGTGCGGGGACCTTGTCCACGCTGGGCAGATTCACCGAGCCGGACTGGATCATCGGAGCGGTGACCATGAAGATAACGAGCAGCACCAGCATCACGTCGATGTAGGGTACGACGTTGATCTGGTTCATCAGGCGGCGTTGACGCATGGCGGCGGGGCTCCGGTCAGCGCAGCTGGCGCTGGAGGATGTTCAGGAACTCCTCGGTGAAGCTCTCGAAACGGATCGCGATGCGGTCGATGTCGTGGGCGAAACGGTTGTAGGCCACGACTGCGGGGATCGCCGCGAAGAGGCCGATGGCCGTGGCGACGAGGGCCTCAGCGATGCCCGGCGCCACGTGGGCCAGGGTGGCGGAGCCGACGTTGGAGAGGCCGCGAAAGGCGTTCATGATCCCCCATACGGTGCCGAACAGGCCGACGTAGGGTGACACCGAGCCGACAGAGGCGAGGAAGGCCAGATGGGCTTCGAGGTCGTCCACCTCGCGCTGGTAGGTGGCGCGCATGGCGCGGCGGGCGCCGTCCATGATCGCTCCGTGGTCGAGATTCTTGCCGCGCAGCTTGGCGAATTCGCGGTACCCGGCTTCGAAGATGCGCTCCATGCCGGCCGCTTCGTGGCGGCTGGTAGCTGCGCTCTGGTACAGCGCGTTGAGGTCGCCACCGCTCCAGAAGTCGCGTTCGAAGACGTCGGTCTTCTTCTTGGCGTCACGGATCTGGAACCACTTGCGGAAGATCCAGTACCAGGACATGAAGGAAACGGTGCCGAGGATTGCCATCACGAGCTTGACGAGCAGGCTGGCATTGGCGATCAGGGACAGGATGGAAAGGTCTTCAGTGACGTTCATCGGTTTCAACCAGAGTGGCGAACAGGGCGCGTACGGCGAGGGGAATCGGGGTGGGGCGTTTGGTGCTGGCTCGGATGCAGGCGATCGTGATGTTTGCCGCGAAAATCGTCGTGCCTTCGCGGCGGATCTGCTGGGCGAAGTTCAAACTTGCATGGCCGAGCTTGCTGATCGTGGTGACGACGTCGAGCAGATCGTCGAGCGTCGCGGCGCGCAGGTAGTCGGCCTGTACGGTGCGTACCACAAATAGGATATCCTGCTCGGCGGACAGACGGTTTTGCTCGAAGCCCAACGCTCGCAACACTTCGGTGCGGGCACGCTCGCAGAACTTGAGGTAATTGGCGTAATAGACGACGCCGCCGGCGTCAGTGTCTTCATAGTACACCCGGACCGGCAGCGAAAAGAGCCTCTTGCCCTCAACCGGAGCGGGGGGGGTCGATGCATGCATCGCAGCATTTTACCTTAGGGAATGGCCGCCACGCAGCGACTGTGGCGAATCAGTGTTTCAGAATGTAGGCGGAGACTTGCCGACGATCGGCAGGGCGCCGTTGTAATTGCAGTGATCCTGTGCATAGAATCGCGCTCTTGATAGAAACTGGTGCGTTTCGTGCATTGGTTAATGCGCAGAGTTTCTGCGCGTGATGGGCGGATCGTGGCAAATGGGCCGCGTATCTTGCGAGAGTCGCGAAAAGGGCCCACATTCGGGATGGCCTTGGGCGCCCGGGTCCGACAGTCGATTCATGGGAGGAATGAGACATGGTTGCAACCACGACAAGCAATGAGAAGCTGCTTACCGAGGCCGAAATTCTGGCCATGCCGGAAGACGATTACATGAACCCGGCCCAGCTGGAGTTTTTCCGGGACCGTCTCACCAAGATGCGTGATGGACTTCTCGAGAACGCTGCCAGCACGGGTGCCAACCTACGTGAGAACGAACTGGTGGCCGATCCGGCCGACCGCGCGACGGTCGAGGAAGAGCATGCCCTCGAACTGCGTGTGCGTGATCGTGAACGCAAGCTGCTGAAGAAGATCGACGAGGCCCTCGGCCGTATCGCCGAAGGCGATTACGGCTGGTGCGAGGAAACCGGTGATCCGATCGGCATCGGCCGTCTGCTGGCCCGTCCGACGGCGACCCTGTCGATCGATGCGCAGGAGCGTCGCGAGCGGACCCAGAAGCTCTACGGGGAATAAGCCGCCCGGGGCCCCGCCGTCGGGTGGGGCCGAAGCTGATTCCATGAGCGCTCCGGCGAACCGCATTCCTGTCACCCTGCTCACCGGTTTCCTGGGGGCTGGCAAGACCACTTTGCTCAATCAGTTGCTGCGCCGCCCCGAACTGGCCGGTAGTGTGGTGCTGATGAACGAGTTCGGTGCGGAGCCGATCGATCATCTGCTCGTCGAGCGCTTGGACGAAAACCTCGTCCTGCTCGAGTCGGGCTGTATCTGCTGTTCCGTGCGCGGCGATCTGACCCGTGCGCTGCGGGATCTCTTCATGCGCCGGCTGCGTCGCCAGTTATCGGCGCTCGATCGCATCGTCATCGAGACCACCGGGTTGGCGGATCCCGCGCCGGTGATCTTCACCTTGATGCGGGATTTCTTCATCGCCGAGCGTTACCGCCTGGATGGTGTCGTCACCGTCGTGGATGCCCAGTTCGGGCTCGACCAGTTGGGGGGGCGACCGGAGGCGGTCAGACAGGTTACGCTGGCGGACCGCCTGGTGATCTCCAAGGGCGATCTGGTCGAGGCTTCGGCAATCGATGCGCTTGCGGCAAGGCTGGCCATGCTCAACCCGGGAGCGCGGCAGATCTGCGCGGTGTCCGGTGACCTCGACCCGGCTGTGCTCATCGATTGTGGCCTGCGGGATGGCGACACATCCCCCGCGGTGATCCACTGGCTGGCCGAAGAGGCGGTGCGCACCGCTGGCCGGAGTCCTTCCTACGCGTCCGCCCGCCCTCGTACCGCAGATCCGCTCCTCCATGATGAGGCCGTACGTGCCTTTGTCGTGAGTCTCGACTCGCCGGTGGCCTGGGGCGATTTCTCGGCAACCCTCGATGCACTGCAGACCCGCTACGGCCCGCAGCTGTTGCGTATCAAGGGTCTCGTCCATGTGCGCGGCGAGTCGGCGCCGCGGGTCGTGCAGGGGGTCCATCACCTGCGCTATCCCGAAGTGCCTTTGCCGGAATGGCCGGATGACGACCGCCGCACCCGCCTGGTCTTCATCGCGCGCGAATTCGACCAGGCCGTTGTCGAGGCGGCCTTCGAGCCTTTCCAGCTGCTTGGCAAGGCGGCTGCGTGATGCGCATCGGCGCT
The DNA here is from genome assembly GCF_056724025.1 of Zoogloea sp. JDB1. NCBI lineage: Bacteria > Pseudomonadati > Pseudomonadota > Betaproteobacteria > Rhodocyclales > Zoogloeaceae > Zoogloea > Zoogloea sp. JDB1. The sequence continues at coordinate 190,605 of NZ_CM161496.1, read as the reverse complement.
CGTCCCTCCGCCCTGTTCCGCAGCGTGCTGGCGCTGCTGCTGGTATGCGCGCAGGTTTTTGCGGCGGCTCACGCCGTAAGCCACGTCGGCGAACTGGCCGGTCTGGCCCACGACGAATCCACGGCCGCGTCGGCGCCTTTCGAGGGTGGCGTGCCCGCTGCCGAGCGCCACGAACGCTGCCTGTTGTGCCTGGCCGCCGCCGACCTGGCGTCGGCCCTGCCGTCCACGCCGCCCTCCCCGCCGCCGCAGGCGCAGCCGCAGGCCATTCCGGCGGACAGCCCGGTGGCCGGTCGGGTAGCGCGTCTGCCGCGTCCCCACAGCCGCGGTCCTCCCATCTCTCCTGCCTGATCCGTTTTCCGACATCTGGACCGGTGCGCCTGTAATGGTTGCGCCGGCCTGTACCTATACGGACTGATCCCAGGAGATCCGACCATGACTTTCGTACGTCCGGGCGTGCTGTGCGCCGCCCTGGCCGCGGCCTTTCCCGCCGCGGCATCTGCCGCCACCGACGCCGATCTGAAGCAGCTCCGCGAGCAACTACGCGAGCTGCGCCAATCCTATGAACAACGTATCCAGGCGCTCGAGCAGCGTCTGGCCGAAACCGAGAAGCAGGCCAGCCAGGCCGCCGCCAGCGCGGCAGAGGCGGGCACGACGGCCAGTGCCGCCGCCCGTTCCGTCGTGCAGGTGGAGAGCCGGGCCGCCGAAGCCCAGGCCGCGGTCGACAGCGTGGCCCGTCGCCCCGCCGAGGAAGGCGCTTTCAACCCGGCCGTCTCGTTGATTCTCGACAGCAAGTTCACGCGCCTGCAGCGCGATCCCGCCTCCTACCGCATCGATGGCTTCATGCCGTCCGGCGGTGAGGTCGGGCCACCCCGTAAGGGCTTCTCCCTCGGTGAGTCGGAACTGGCCTTCTCGGCCAATGTGGATCACCTGTTCCGCGGCAATGCACGCTTCTCGCTGGCTGAAGACGATGGGAAGGGCACCGTCGAGGTGGAGGAGGTCAATGTGGAGACCCTTGCCATGCCGGCCGGCCTCAAGCTGAAAGCCGGGCGTTTCTTGTCCGGTGTCGGCTACCTCAATCAGCAGCATCCCCATGAATGGGACTTCACCGATGCGCCGCTGGCCTACAAGGCCTTCTTCGGGCCACGTCTGCAGAACGACGGCCTGCAACTGCGCTGGGTCGCGCCGACCGAGCTGTTCATGGAGTTCGGTGCCGAAGTGGCGAGCGGCGAGCGTTTCCCTGGTGCCGAGCGCAAAGCCAACGGCGCCGGCCTGTGGACGGCCTTCGCCCATGTCGGCGGGGATATCGGTGAGTCGTCGGCGTGGCGCGTCGGCCTGTCCCACGTGCATAGCAATCCGCGCGAGCGCAGCTTCGAGGACGGCGGCGTCAACAACGCCTTCTCCGGGCGCAGCCAGACCTGGATCGCCGACTTCATCTACAAGTGGGCTCCCAACGGCAACAGCAGCGTGACCAACCTCAAGCTGCAGGGCGAATACTTCCAGCGCCGCGAAACGGGTGAGCTGACCTACGACACGGATGGGGCTGCAGCCCTGTCGGCGGCCCGCTTCCGTCCGTCCGGTGCTTATTTGCAGGCGGTCTACCAGTTCATGCCGCGATGGCGCGTCGGCGTACGCGGCGACTGGCTGCGCAGCGGCACGACGGATCTGGGCACGCTCAGCGTGGCGGATCTTCCGATCCTCGCTGGCTACGATCCGCGCCGCCAGTCGGCGATGGTGGATTGGTCTCCGTCGGAGTTCTCGCGTCTGCGCTTGCAGGTGGCACGCGACCAGTCGCGCAACGGGGAGACCGACAACCAAGTCTGGCTGCAGTACATCATGAGCCTCGGCGCCCACGGCGCCCACACGTTCTGAGGAGTGCAAGGAATGTTCTCGAAAGCAATTCTGCGTCTGGCCGTCGTCCTGATGGCCTTTGCCGCGATGCCGGCGTCGGCCGCCCTCAATGTCTTCGCCACGGTGCCCGAATGGGCCGCGCTGGCCCGGGAAATTGGTGGTGACAAACTGAACGTGTTCTCCGCCACCAATGCGCTGCAGGACCCGCACCGCATCGAGGCCAAGCCGTCACTGATCGCCCGCGCCCGCAGCGCCCAGCTGGTGATCGCCACCGGTGCCGATCTGGAGATCGGCTGGTTGCCGGTGGTCCTGCGCGAGGCCGGCAACGCGGCGATCCAGCCGGGGCAGCCGGGCTATCTGGAGGCGGCCTCGACGGTCCGCCTGCTGGAGGTGCCGGCGCGTCTCGACCGGGCCGACGGCGACGTGCATCCCGGCGGCAACCCCCACATCCAGACCGATCCACGCAACGTCCTGAAAGTGGCCGACGTGCTGGCCGTCCGACTGACCCAGCTTGATCCGGCCAACGCGGCTGTCTACAAGGCCGGGCTGGCCCGCTTCACGGAGCGCTGGAAGGCCGCCATGGGGCGCTGGGAGCAGGCCGCTGCACCGCTGCGCGGGGTGCCTGTGTGGGTTCAGCACCGCTCCTTCCCCTACCTGGCCGACTGGCTGGGCCTGAAGGAGCTCGGCGCGCTGGAGCCGAAGCCCGGCGTCGAACCGTCGAGCGCCCATCTGGCCGGTATTCTCGAACGCCAGAAGGCCACGCCGGCGCGCCTGATCCTGCGCCCGGCCTACTCCCGGCCCACCGCGTCGGAATGGCTCGGTGAGCGGGCGCACCTGCCGGTCGTCGTGCTGCCGTTTACGGTTGGCGGTGATGCGGAGGCGGGCGATCTGTTCGCGCTCTTCGATGACACGATCCGGCGCCTGCTGGCCGGGCTGAAGTAGGGAGTGCGGAATGGCCGATGATTTCCTGCTCCGGGTTAATGGCTTGGTGGCGGGCTATGCCGCGCCGGTGGCCAGCCCCCTGAGTTTCGCATTATACCGGGGCGAGATCCTCGGCCTGGCCGGCCCCAACGGGGCCGGCAAATCCACACTGCTGAAAGCCCTGTGGGGCGGCGTGAAGGTCTTCGAGGGCCAGGTCGAGAAAGCGCCAGACCTGCAGATCTCCCATCAGGCCCAGGGCTTCGACGATCTGCGCGGCGTGCCGCTGACTGGGCGGGAACTGCTGAGCCTCACCGGAGCCACCGCGGATGGTTTGCCGTCCTGGCTCGCCGAAAGGCTGGACCGGCGCCTCGATCGCCTGTCCGGCGGCCAACTGCAGTTCCTGCGCCTGTGGGCTTGCCTGACGGCACCGGCCGACCTGATCCTGCTCGACGAGCCAACCAACAACCTGGACCGGGCTGGCGTGGCCTACCTGATCGACTGGCTGGCGCACGCCCATGCGGACCAGGGAATCATCATCGTGTCCCACGATCATGGGCTGATCGACGAGGTGTGTACGCGTGTCGTGGAGGTTGGCGCATGAGCTTCGATCTGTTGCTCGACCCCCTGTTTCGCGTGCCCTTCGTCACCGGCCTGCTGCTGGCCGGGCTGCTGCCGCTGCTCGGCATGTACCTGCGGTTGCGCAACGAATGGCTGGCAGCGCTGGCCTTTGCGCAGATGGCCTCGGCCGGTGCATTGCTGGCGATGGTGTTCGACTGGCCGATGGTGGCCGGCGGAGTACTGGCGGCCCTGCTGGCGGCCTTGTTGAAGGGGCTGGCGGCGCGTGCCGGCGCCAATGCCTATGCGCTGATGATGCTGTTGGCCTGGGCCGGCGGCGTGCTGCTGGTCGCCAATCATCCCCTCGCCGAGCAGGCCGGCCACGCCCTGTTCGATGGCCAGCTGTACTTCACCGGTGAAGGCCATCTGGTCGCTGCCGCGCTGGTGTGTGCCGTCGTGCTGCCGCTGCTGGCCTGGCTGTCCCGGCCGCTGCTGCTCGGGCGCTTCTTTCCGGCCTTCTATCGGGCGCGGGGGCGTGATGAACGGCCGCGCCTGATGCTGTTCGACTTGCTCGCCGGTCTGGCGGTGGCCCTGGCTACGGTCAGCCTCGGCGTGATGGCAGCCTTCGCGCTGGTGTTCGTGCCGCCACTGATCGCCTATCGTTTCGGCAGCAGCTGGCGAGCCGGTCTGGTCTGGTCGGCGCTGATCGGCATGGGGGGGTACACCTGCGCTTTCGTGGCTTCCCTGGGCTTCGATCAGCCTTTCGGGCCGGTCTGCGCATTACTGATGGTTATGCTATTTGTGATCTCGTCCGTGAAATACAGCCGGATGTAAAACAAAGAAGGGGTGCCGTGTTGAGTGGTATCCTCTTTAATCGACAAAACAAGTGACCGCGGAGGATAGTGGAGTGGTGCTACCGTTTTTCGGCAAGAAGCCTGCACCTGCCGGAAGTCCTGCACCCCGTTCCCGGGATTCGACGGCTTCTGCTTCTGCGTCGGTTGCCCGGTCTCCGTCTGCCGGCCAGCGCAGTGCCTCATCCCGTTCGCCGGGGCCCCGTACCGAGGCCTCGTCCCTCGAGTTTACCGTTGCCGGTGGCGACCTGAACCGGGTTCTGGCCCAGTGCGCCGAGAAGGTGCATCTCGAGGAGGGCGTCGAGGAAATGTCCCCGCCTGCCGAAGAGGCGGCCATCCTTTATGCCAACGGCGGCTACGAGGACGCGCGTTCCGTGCTGGAACACGCACTCGATACGACAGCGCCCGGCGACGCGCGCTTCATCCTGTGGGGCATGCTGCTCGATCTCTTCCGGCTGACCGGCCAGAAGGAGCGCTTTGAGACCCTGAGCCTGACGTTCGCAACCGAGTTCGAGCGCTCGCCGCCCGCGTGGCAGGATTTGTCCATGCAGTCGCCGCGTGGTGGCGAAGCCAAGGCCCAGACCGTCAATCTGTCCGGCGTACTGGGAAGCCAGGCGGCGGCCCAGTTTGCGCAGCTGATCCAGATCGGCATGCGCACCGGTGCGCTGCGTATCGACCTGACCCGCTTGAGGGGTGTCGATAATGCCGGGGCGGAGTTGCTGCTGCGTGCTGTGCGGGGGTTGCGCCGGGCCAAGGTCAAACTGTCCCTCATCGGTGCGCCGCACCTGGCCTCGGTGCTGGGCGGCATGGTCAACAGCGGCAGGCGCGAGAACCAGACCATCTGGCTGCTGTTTCTCGAAATCCTGCAATACACCGATCAGCAGGAGCGTTTCGAGGAGCAGGCCCTCGAATACGCGATGACCTTCGAGGAGTCGCCACCGTCCTGGGAGCCGCCTCCGGCCGTGACGGACAGTCAGCTGGAAGCGGATTCCCTAGCCGTGGAGATGAGCGATACCTACGTGCTGGAAGGTGAAGTCGTCGGTGCCAACGCCGACATCCTGCGCAAGATTTCGAGCTTTGCCCATAACCGCACCAAGGTGGATGTGGACTGTAGCCGCCTGCGCCGCATGGATTTCGTGTCTGCCGGCACGCTGTTCAATGTGATCTCGCAACTGCACGCCCAAGGGCGGCTGGTGGTCCTGAAGAGCGTCAACTCGATGGTGGCGGCCCTGATGCAGGTGATGGGCTTGCACCAGGTGGCGCGGATCGAACTACGCGGCTGAGGCTGCGACTGACGACGCCTGTTCGATCGATAAATCGCAGGTCCCCGGGGCTTGCAATCCATTTTTCCGCCCCCAGATCGGTCCGATGGAACAATATCACGGCACTACCATTCTCTCGGTCCGGCGTGGCCGGCACGTGGCCCTTGGTGGCGACGGTCAGGTCACGCTCGGCAACATCGTCATCAAGGCCAGCGCCCGCAAGGTCCGCAAGCTCTACCAGGACCGCATCCTGGCTGGCTTCGCCGGTGGCACCGCAGACGCCTTCACGCTGTTCGAGCGCTTCGAGGCCAAGCTCGAGAAGCACCAGGGCAACCTCGTGCGCAGTGCCGTCGAACTCGCCAAGGACTGGCGTACCGACCGCGCTCTGCGCCGCCTGGAAGCCATGCTGGCGGTGGCCGACTTGGACAGCTCCCTGATCATCACCGGCAACGGCGACGTACTGGAGCCGGAGCAGGGTATCGTCGCCATCGGCAGCGGCGGTGCCTACGCCCAGTCGGCGGCCCGCGCCCTCATCGAGAACACCGAGCTGGCACCCGAAGAGGTCATCAAGAAATCCCTGACCATCGCCGGCGATCTGTGCATCTACACCAACCAGTGCCACACCATCGAGGTGCTGACCCCATGACCCAGATGACGCCCCCGGAGATCGTCTCCGAACTCGACAAGCACATCGTCGGCCAGGGCAAGGCGAAGAAGGCCGTTGCCGTCGCCTTGCGCAACCGCTGGCGGCGCGCCCAGGTGGCCGAGCCGCTGAAGAGCGAGATCACCCCCAAGAACATCCTGATGATTGGGCCGACCGGCGTCGGCAAGACCGAGATCGCCCGCCGCCTGGCCCGCCTGGCCAACGCGCCCTTCATCAAGGTCGAAGCGACCAAGTTCACCGAGGTCGGCTACGTGGGCCGCGATGTGGATACCATCATCCGCGACCTGGTGGAAATCGCCATCAAGAGTCATCGCGAGCAGGCCATGAAGAAGGTCCGCGACCGCGCGCTGGACGCCGCCGAGGATCGCGTGCTCGATATCCTGCTGCCGCCGGCCCGGCCGACCATTGGTTTTGGCGAAGAGGCTCCGGCCGCCGAAGATAACGCCACCCGCCAGAAGTTCCGCAAGAAGCTGCGCGAGGGTGAACTCGACGACAAGGAAGTCGAGCTTGAGGTTTCCGTGCCCGGCATGACCGCCGAGATCCTCGCGCCCCCGGGCATGGAAGAACTCACCGGCCAGCTGCAGAGCATGTTCCAGAACATCGGCGGCGGAAAGAAGAAGTCCCGCAAGCTGAAGATCAGCGAGGCCATCAAGCTGCTCGCCGACGAAGAGGCCGCCAAGCTGGTCAATGAGGAAGACCTCAAGACCGAGGCGCTGCGCATGGTCGAGCAGAACGGTATCGTTTTCCTCGATGAAATCGACAAGATCGCTACCCGTTCCGACAGCCACGGTGCCGACGTGTCCCGCCAGGGCGTGCAGCGCGACCTGCTGCCGCTGGTGGAAGGCACGACGATCAGCACCAAGTACGGGATGATCAAGACCGACCACATCCTGTTCATCGCCAGCGGGGCCTTTCACCTGTCCCGCCCGAGCGACCTGATTCCCGAGCTGCAGGGCCGTTTCCCGATCCGTGTCGAGCTGGAGTCCCTGTCGGTCGAGGATTTCGAACGCATCCTGACCCAGACCGACGCTTGCCTGACCCGTCAGTACGAGGCGCTGCTGGCCACCGACGACGTGAGCCTCGAGTTCGCTCCGGAAGGCATCCGCCGCCTGGCCGAGATCGCCTTCCAGGTGAACGAGAAGACCGAGAATATCGGTGCCCGTCGCCTGTACACGGTGATGGAGAAGCTGCTCGAGGAACTCGCCTTCGAGGCCGGCAAGGCGGGCTCCCAAAAGGTGCTCGTCGATGCGGCTTACGTGGATGCCCGCCTGGAGGTGCTGGCCCAGCGCGAAGACCTCGCCCGCTACGTGCTGTAAGGCGTCGCGCTTGCGCGATGGCATCGAATGAGGGGCTGCCGGGCAGCCCCTCATTTCATTCGCAGGATGAATCGCGTATATGTGTCGAGGCGCGCAGCCACTGGGAGGGGGCGGCGTGTCGCTTCCCTCAACTACTTGCTTGCGCCCCCATGTTCCTCCGCATCGTTTCCATCCTGTTCCCGCTGTTCGCCATCACTACCGTTGGTTACCTGGTCGGCAAGCGTTCCCGCCCTGACCTGTCCCATGCCAACAAGCTGAACCTGGACGTCTTCGTGCCGGCGCTGGTGTTCGCGGCGCTCGCCAACAAGTCCTTCCACATTGTCGAATACCTGCCGCTGCTGTGGGTGACGCTGGCCTTGGTGATCGGCTCGGGTTTGCTCGGCTGGGCGGCGGCCAGGCTGTTCGGTTATGCGCCGAAGACCTTCATGCCGCCGATCATGTTCAACAACTGCGGCAACCTGGGGCTGCCGCTGGCGGTGCTGGCCTTCGGCGAGCAGGCGCTGGCGCCAGCGGTGGTGATGTTCATGGTCTCTAACCTGTTGCACTTCTCTTTCGGTGCCTGGTTGCTGGATCACCATACGCGGCTGATCAATGTCTGGAAGGTGCCGTCGGTGCTGGCTACCGTGGCTGGCCTTGCGGTCGGCATTGCTGGCATCGAGGTGTGGCAGCCGGCGATGCTGGCGATCAAGATGCTCGGCGACATCTCGATCCCGCTGATGCTGTTCGCGCTGGGGGTGCGCCTCACCGAGTCCCGCATCGCCGAGATCCGCCTCGGCCTGCTCGGCGCGGTGACGCGGCCGGTGATCGGCATGCTGCTGGCCGCCGGGCTGATGCTGCTGGTGCCGCTGGCGCCCCAGGAGCGGGCGCTGCTGATGGTGTTCGGCGCGCTGCCGCCGGCGGTGCTCAATTACATGTTCGCCGAGCGCTACCATCAGGAGCCGGAAAAGGTCGCCTCCATCGTGCTGATCGGCAACGTGGCGTCGCTGGGTTTCCTGCCGCTGGCCTTGGCCCTCGGCCTGTAAGCCCCGGCCCGCAAGCTCAATACCCGCCGGTGAAGCGGCCCATCTGGCGGCGGTCGCGCTTGGTCGGGCGGCCGTGCAGGTCGGCGCCCGGCGTGGCGGCGAGCTGGCGCTGCTCCTTCTGGTTTTCCCGCGCGGCGATGCTGTCGGCGGTTTCCTCGTAAAGGCCCTGGGCGACCGGGGCGCTGCCGCGCTTGTCGGCGATGCCCTTCACGACCACCTTGAAGTGGGTTTCGGCGAGCTGGATGTCCACCGTGTCGCCGATCTTCACTTCCTTGGCCGGCTTCACGCGGAGGCCGTTGAGCTGAATCTTGCCGCCATCCACAGCCTCGGTGGCCAGCGTGCGGTGCTTGTAAAAACGTGCCGCCCACAGCCATTTGTCGAGGCGGACGCGATCGTCGGGGTTGTCTGAAGGTTTCATTCCTTGACTGGCCGCTTGGCCAGTTTCCGTTGCAGGGTGCGTCGGTGCATTTTAAGCGCACGCGCCGTGGCCGACACATTGCCGTCGTGTTCGGCGAGTACGCGCTGGATGTGTTCCCATTCCAGCCGGTCCACCGACATCGGGCTGGCGGCCACTTCGTCGTCGATGACCACCTCGGTGGCGTTGAGGGCTTTCAGGATGGCATCCACGTCGGCCGGTTTGGCCAGGTACTGGGTGGCACCGAGCTTGATCGCATCCACGGTTGTGGTGATGCTGGCGTAGCCGGTGAGGACCAGGATGCGGCAGTCGGGATTGACGACCAACAGCGGTTCGATCAGGCGCAGACCAGAGCTGCCGCCGATGTTGAGGTCGAGCACCACGTATTCCGGTTCGTGCTGGCGCGCAAGGGCCAGCGCCGTCTCGGGCTCCTGGGCGCCGAAGACGGCGAAGCCGCGCTGGCCGAGGGCACGGGTCAGCACGCGGTTGAAGGCGGGGTCGTCGTCGATGATGAGGATGTGGGGGGCGTCCGGTTGGGTCATGGGCGAAGGGCTGGCAGAGGAAGGGTGAGAGTGGCTTCTGTGCCGCCGCCGGGGCGAGGGGCGAAGCGGATCTGCCCGCCGCAACGCTCGACCGCGCCGAAGGCCAGCAGCAGGCCGATACCGAGCCCTTCGTTGCGGCTGTCCAGGGCTTCGCGGCCGGTCCGGGGGCGCAGCGCGGCGGGCATGCCGGGGCCGCGGTCGAAGATGCGTACGAGCAAGGCATCATCTGCGATGCTCGCCTCGAACTCGACGTCAGCCGGGCAGGCGTCGGCGGCGTTGTTGATGAGATTGTGGATGGCCTGCTCCAGCGTGGCATCGGCGACCAGGGCCGGTGCAGGTTGGCCGCAGTCGCAGCGGACGGCCAGCGGGACGTGGGGGCGCAGGCGCTGCCAGTGATCGGTGATGCGCAGCAGCCAGGCATCGGCTGGTATCGCTTCGCCGCCTTCGGCGCGCAGGCTGCCGGCGCGCAGGGTGAGGCCGCCGAGGATGGTCTTGCAATGAGCAATCTGCTCGCGCAGCAGTTCGGCGTCTGCGCGGGTGTCGTCGTCCAGTTGCGGATTGCGGACCAGTTCCCCGGCCACGATCGCCATCGTGCCCAGCGGCGTACCCAGCTCGTGCGCGGCGCCGGCGGCCAGGTTGCCGAGGGCGACGATGCGTTCATTGCGCAGGTGGGCTTCACGGGCTTCGGCGAGAGCCTGATCGCGCAGGCGGATCGCGGCGGTCATGCGCACCACGTACCACACGATGACGCCGGCCGACAGTGCGAAGGTCAGCCACATACCGGCCAAGTGCCAATGCACGGCGAGGCCGGAGTCGTAGATGTCGAGTTGTTCGTTGAATTCCCACAGGGTCGAGTAGGCGGCCACCGCCAGTACGGCCAGCAGCCAGGCCCATGGAGCCGCCAGGGTGGCGGCGCCGATGGCCACCAGCGGCAGAAGTAGGGAAATCAGCGGATTTGTGGCTCCACCGGTGAAGTACAGGAAGGCGCTCCAGCCGCAGAGATCGATTGCCAGTTGAAGGAATAGCTCAACGCCGCGCACTTCGCTGAGACGCCGTGCGCGCAGCAGGCTGGCCCCGTTGAACAGCGCCAGCACCATCCAGATGTCCAGGAGCGGGCGCGCCGGCAGCGGGATGTCGAGAAGCCAAGGTACCGCGACGATGGTCGTCAGCATACCGCCGAGGGACAGCCAGCGCAGGCTGATCAGACGGCGCAGGGCATCGGCTGGGCGGAGCGGTCGGTCGGCAAGCATCGGTAGCGGCATCGGGCCATTATCCCCGAAGCGGGGTGGGGGTAAGCACCGGCAGGCAGCGGGTGACAGGGCGCCGGGGGGAGCGGCGTGCCTGCCGGTGGAGCGCACTGTAGCGGGTGTGGCAGGTGTCGGGAATGCGGTCGATTGTCGCAGGTGGCGCATTCCTTGCTGGTGACTTGTCGGCGTCTGGGTTCACAGGCGTTTTGGAGGGCTTGCGACGACAAAAGCCATTCCCTAAGAAGGGTTTTGTCGGAAACCTCGCAGTCCGAGCGTTCGATGAGTTATTGCACAGGAAGAACCGTATGGCTATCAAGGACATCAAGGCCTTTTCCGATCTGGCCCGTACCAACCCCGAACTGAAGGACAAGCTTGCCGCTTGTCAGAAGATCCGTGAGATGTTGACCCTGGCGAAGGAGTACGACTTCAACCTCGACGAGCAGGAACTCTACCCGCCCAATGAGCCGCAGTTTACGGCGGAGCAGCTGTCCGAGCGCATGGTGAAGGCACTGCTGCGCGCCTGATCTGCGAAGGCCATCGTGGCGTGGCCGATGGCGCGGCAGGATGGCCAGAACTATTTTCGTGTCGTGATGCAAATAGTGTTTGCGTTGGCGTAGGTTTCAGTGCACAGTGCGGCCTTGCGATCTTCAAGAAGTAGTGTTGTTGTTGTCTGGTTCAGTATCCGCAGTCCTGCGGTTGTCTTCCCTTCATCACCCCGCCGTCTTGAGCTTCGCCCTGCCCTGGGGGCAACTCCGTATTTTTTTATTTTAGGATTTATCAAAATGGCAACTGGTACCGTGAAGTGGTTCAATGACTCCAAGGGCTTCGGCTTCATCACCCCGGAAGGCGGCGGCGACGATCTGTTCGCCCATTTCTCCGCCATCCAGTCCAAGGGTTTCAAGACCCTGGCTGAAGGCCAGCGCGTGACGTTCGACATCGTCAGCGGCCCGAAGGGTCAGCAAGCAGCCAACATCCGCGCCGCCGAGTAATTTCGGATCAGCGGAGCGATTCTGCCAAGCGCAGGATCACGGCATAAAAGAGCCCGGCCAATTGCCGGGTTTTTTGCATTTGCGGCACCGGTCTCCTGCGTCTTGATGGCTGCAAGGTCTGGGTGAAAAAAATGGGCGCCCAAGGGCGCCCGAAACATTTCCTCGAGGGGGAGTGAGGAAAGATAAGGGATTGTCTGCCGTCTCCTCAGTGGGCGCTGGCCGCCGCGGCGCCGATGCCGGTCTGGGAGCGCACGTATTGGTCCTCGAAACCGGCCTTGTCGGTCTTGGCGCGGGCGCTGCTGTCGGTCACCGAGAACAGCCAGGTGAAGAAGAAGGCCAGCGGCATCGAGAACAGGGCCGGCTGCTCGTACGGGAAGACCGGCGCGGCGTTGCCGAGCACGACCACCCACACCGCCTTGGACAGCACCACGAGCGTCACCGCGGAGATCAGGCCGACAAGGCCGCCAAGCAGCGCGCCACGGGTCGTCAGGCCCTTCCAGTACATGGACAGGATCAGGATCGGGAAATTGGTGGAGGCGGCGATGCCAAAGGTCAGGCCGACCAGGAAGGCGATGTTCTGCTTCTCGAACAGGATGCCGAGCAGCACAGCGACCACGCCGAGAGCCACGGTGGCCAGCTTGGAAATGCGCATTTCCTGGGTTTCGGTGGCGCTGCCCTTGCGCAAGACCCGAGCGTAGATGTCGTGGGCGATGGCCGAGGCGCCAGCCAGAGCCAGGCCGGAGACGACCGCCAGGATGGTGGCGAAGGCCACTGCCGACATGAAGCCGAGGAACAGGTTGCCGCCGACCGCCTTGGCCAAATGCATCACCGGCATGTTGCCGCCGCCGATCAGCTTGCCGGCGGTGTTGCCGCCTTCGAAGAACTCGGGGTTCTGACCGACGATGACGATCGCCATCAGGCCCAGCGCGCACACCACCATGAAGAAGTAGCCGATGCAGCCGCTTGCCACGAAGACGCTCTTGCGGGCTTCCTTGGCGTTGGGCACCGTGAAGAAGCGCATCATGATGTGCGGCAGGCCGGCAGTGCCGAAGACTAGGCCGAGGGACAGGGACACCGCATTGACCGGATCGGCCAGCAGGGAGCCGGGGCCCATGATCTTGGCGCCGTCCTTGTGCACCTCGACTGCCTTCTGTGCTGCAGTTTCCAGGCTGAAGCCGAACTGGCTCAGGGCCAGGAACAGCAGCACGGTGCCGCCGAACAGCATCAGGCAGGCCTTGATGATCTGCACCCAGGTGGTGGCGATCATGCCGCCGAAGGTCACATAGATCACCATCAGCACACCGACGACGATCACCGCGGTGGTGTAGTCGAGGCCGAACAGCAGCTTGATGAGCTGGCCGGCGCCGACCATCTGCACGATCAGGTAGAAGCACACCACGGTCAGTGAGCCGAAGGCGGCGAAGCTGCGAATGGTGCCCTGGTCGAGGCGGTAGGAGGCGATGTCGGCAAAGGTGAACTTGCCCAGGTTGCGCAGGCGCTCGGCCATCAGGAACAGGATCACCGGCCAGCCGACGAAGAAGCCGATGGCGTAGATGAAGCCGTCCAGGCCTTTCGAGAAGGTCATCGCCGACAGGCCCAGCAGGGTTGCCGCCGACATGTAGTCGCCGGCGATCGCCAGGCCGTTCTGGAAGCCGGTGATGCCGCCGCCGGCGGTGTAGAAGTCGGCAGTGGACTTGGTGCGGCTGGCGGCCCAGTAGGTGATGCCCATGGTGGCCACCACGAACACGAAGAACATGCCGATGGCGGTCATGTTGAGGGGCTGTTTCTGCACGGCGCCAATGGCGTCGGCAGCGTAGGCGGCGGCGCCCATCAGGGTCAGCAACGTCGCGCCGAGGAGGTGTTTGCGTGCCTTCACTTGGTGGCCTCCTGGATGATCTCGTTGTTGAGACGGTCGAACTCACCGTTGGAACGGCTGACGAACCAGCCGGTGAGCAGCCAGGAGCCGATGATGATGGCGGCGCCGATGGGCACCCCGATGGTGAGGGTCGAGCCCGCCGAAACCGGCGTGCGCATCACCTCGGGAGCGAAGGCGACGAGCATCATCATCGCGTAGTAGGTGATCAGCACGATCGCGCTGAGCAGGTAGGCAAAGCGGCTACGCTTGCCTTCAAGTTCCGAGAAGCGCGGATTGGCCCGCACTTTCTTGTAGATCTCCGCTGACATGGTTCCTCCTTTGGAAGGTGTTGAAGGTCTCTGGTTCTTCTAGTTGTATGGGGGTGAGTGCTGTTCTCCCCCCGGTCCTGCTTTTTTATGGGTACTACAGGGTCTTACATGTTCGGGTAGTTCGGGCCGCCGCCTCCTTCGGGCACCGCCCAGTCGATGTTCTGTGTCGGATCCTTGATGTCGCAGGTCTTGCAGTGCAGGCAGTTCTGCGCGTTGATCTGCATGCGCGGGCCGCTCGTGTCTTCGACGATTTCGTACACGCCGGCGGGGCAGTAGCGGGTTTCCGGTGCGTTGTAGAGAGCCAGGTTGGTGGCCACCGGCACCGAAGCGTCCTTCAGGCGCAGGTGGCAGGGCTGCTCTTCGCTGTGGTTGGTGGCCGAGATGAACACCGAGGACAGGCGGTCGAAGCTGATCTTGCCGTCCGGCTTCGGATAGACGATCGGCGCGCACTCGGAGGCCTTCTTCAGCTGGGTGTGGTCGGCGTGGTGATGCAGCGTCCACGGTGCGCGGCCCTTCAGCAGGAAGGTGTCGATGGCGCTGTAGGCGATGCCGCCCCACAGCCCCCAGCGGAAGCTCGGGCGGATGTTGCGCACGGTGTATAGCTCGTCCCACAGCCAGCTCTTCTTCAGGCGCTCCGGGTAGCCGAGCACTTCGTGGCCGGTCTGCCCTTCGGCTGAGAGGTGGGCGAAGATCGCCTCGGCGGCCTCGATGCCCGACTTCATCGCCATGTGGGTGCCCTTGACCTTTGGCACGTTGAGGAAACCGGCGGTATCGCCGACCAGCACGCCGCCGGGGAAGGTGAGCTTGGGCACCGATTGGAAGCCGCCTTCGTTGAGGGCCCGCGCGCCGTAGGCGATGCGTCGGCCGCCTTCGAAGTACTTGCGGATCTCGGGGTGCGTCTTGAAGCGCTGGAATTCCTCGTAGGGCGACAGGTGCGGATTGCTGTAGTCGAGGCCGACCACGAAGCCGACGGCGACCTGATTGTTTTCCAGGTGGTACAGGAAGGAGCCGCCGTACACGTCCGACGACACCGGCCAGCCGACCGTGTGCACGGTGAGGCCCGGCTGGTGGACTTCGGGGCGCACTTCCCACAGCTCTTTGATGCCGATGCCGTAGGTCTGCGGATCGGCGCCGTCGCGCAGGTTGAATTTGGTGAACAGGCCCTTGGTGAGGGAGCCGCGGCAGCCTTCGGAGAACACCGTCTGGCGCGCGTGCAATTCGATCCCCGGCTGATGGTTGGGGCCGGGCTCGCCGTTCTTCTCGAGGCCCATGTCGCCGGTGGCGATGCCCTTCACCGAGCCGTCCTCGTGGTAGAGCACCTCGGCGGCGGCGAAGCCAGGGTAGATCTCGACGCCCAGCTCTTCGGCCTGCTGGCCGAGCCAGCGCACCACGTTGCCGAGGCTGACGATGTAGTTGCCGTCGTTGTGCATCTGCGGCGGGGTGGGCAGCTTGTAGGCCTTGTCAGTGGTCAGGAACAGGAAGCGGTCTTCCTTCACCGGTGTGTTTAGGGGGGCGCCGCGCTCCTTCCAGTCGGGGAAGAGCTCTTCCAGGGAACGGGTTTCGATGACCGCGCCGGACAGGATGTGGGCGCCGACCTCGGAGCCTTTCTCGACGACGCACACCGAAAGCTCGCTGCCGGCCTTCGCGGCCAGCTGCTTCAGGCGGATCGCGGTCGTCAGGCCGGAGGGGCCTGCGCCGACGATCACCACGTCGTATTCCATCGCGTCACGGGTCATTGCTGCGTTCTCCGAACAAAAAAGGGCTCCTGCCCGCCTCCGGAGAGGCGGGGCACGGACCGGCCGTCAGGCCGGAAAAGGGTGGGGAAGGGCCTTTAGAAGAGGGCTTCTTCCAGGGCCAGCACCGACTCGGCACCGTTCACGATGGCATCCCGGTAGCTGTTGGCTTCGGGGGTCACGTGCTGGGCGAAGTAGGCGGCGGTAGCCAGCTTGGCCTTGTAGAAGTCGCCATCGGCGGCATCCAGGCGGGTGGCGGCGATCTGCGCGGAACGGGCCATCAGCCAGCCGCCGACGACGATGCCGGTCAGTTTGAGGAAGGGTACCGAGCCGGCCGCGGCGGCCTGCGGGTTGGCGTCGTAGTTGGCGAGCAGCCAGTTGGTGGCTTCATCCAGTGCGGCGATGCCGTTGCCCAGCGCGTCGGCCAGGGCCTTCAGCGTCGGGTTGTCCGAGTTGCGCAGCGTAGAACCGGTCTCGGCGATCTCGGCGAGCAGTTGCTGCATGCTCTTGCCGCCTTCCTTGGCGGTCTTGCGACCGATCAGGTCGTTGGCCTGGATCGCGGTGGTGCCTTCGTAGATGGTGATGATGCGGGCATCACGCATGTACTGGGCGGCGCCGGTTTCCTCGATGAAGCCCATGCCGCCGTGCACCTGCACGCCGTTCCAGGTGATGCCCTGGGCGTTCTCGGTGCACCAGCCCTTCACCACCGGGGTCAGCAGTTCGAGGCGGCGCTGGTTGGCGGCGCGCACGTCGGCGTCCGGGTGGCTCTTGGCGCGGTCCATGCAGCCGGCCACGTAGTAGGCGAGGGCGCGGCCGGCCTCGGTGCGGGACTTCATGTCCATCAGCATGCGGCGCACGTCCGGGTGGTGCAGGATGGGCTTCTTGTCGCCGGACTTGTCGCCGATGATCTTGCCCTGGATGCGCTCGCGGGCGTAGGCCAGCGCGTGCTGGTAGCTGCGCTCGGAGACGCCGACGCCTTCCAGGCCGACGTTCAGGCGGGCGTGGTTCATCATCGTGAACATGTACTCGAGGCCGCGGTTCGGCTCGCCGACCAGGTAGCCGATGGCACCGCCCTTGTCACCGAAGGACATCACCGCGGTGGCGCTGCCGTGGATGCCCATCTTGTGCTCGATGGAGGCGCAGATCAGGTCGTTGCGCTCGCCGAGACTGCCATCCGCATTGACGAGGAACTTCGGCGCGATGAACAGGGAGATGCCCTTCACGCCCGGAGGGGCGTCCGGCAGGCGGGCCAGCACGAGGTGGACGATGTTCTCGGCCATGTCGTGCTCACCCCAGGTGATGAAGATCTTGGTGCCGGTGATCGCGTAGCTGCCGTCGCCGCGGGGTTCGGCCTTGGTACGGATGGCGGCGAGGTCGGAGCCGGCCTGCGGCTCGGTGAGGTTCATCGTGCCGGTCCACTTGCCGGACACCATGTTGGGCAGGTAAGCCGCCTTCAGCTCGTCGGAGCCGTGGTGGGCGATGGCCTCCACCGCGCCCAGCGTGAGCATCTGGCACAGGGAGAAGGAGATGCTGGCGGATTTCCACATTTCCAGCACGGCGGTGGAGACGGTCACCGGCAGGCCCTGGCCGCCGAACTCGGTGGAGGCGGGCATGCCGTTCCAGCCGGTTTCACAGAAGGAGGCATAGGCTTCCTTGAAACCGTCGGCGGTGGTCACCACGCCGTTGTTCCACTTGTTGCCCTGCTTGTCGCCCACGGGATTGAGCGGATCGACGACTTCGGTGGCGAACTTGCCGGCTTCTTCGAGGATGGCCTCGACCAGGTCGATGGACACGTCCTCGTTGCCGGGCAGGCCGACAATTTCCTGCAGGCCGGCCAGCTCGTTCATGGCGAACAGCATGTCCTTCACGGGGGCGACGTAATTGCTCATGGTGTTTCCTTGCGAATTCGGTAGATGGGTTTGTCGCCGTGGGCGGCGGCTTCACGCGCGGCCCACGGCAAGGGCGTGCTTAGAGTGCGGACGCCAGCTGCGGCACGGCCTCGAAGAGGTCGGCGACGAGGCCGTAGTCGGCCACCTGGAATATCGGGGCTTCCGGATCCTTGTTGATCGCCACGATCACCTTGGAGTCCTTCATGCCGGCCAGATGCTGGATGGCGCCGGAGATACCGACGGCCAGGTAGAGCTGCGGGGCGACGATCTTGCCGGTTTGGCCGACCTGGTAGTCATTGGGCACGAAGCCGGCATCCACAGCGGCGCGGGAGGCTCCGAGAGCGGCACCGAGCTTGTCGGCCAGGGGCTCCAGCACGGCACGGTAGTTGTCGCCGCTGCCGAGGCCACGGCCGCCGGAAACGATGATCTTGGCGGCGCCCAGTTCCGGGCGGGCGGACACGGTCAGCTCGCGGCCGACCAGCTTGGACAGGCCCAGGTCGGCGCCGGCGGCGATGCTTTCAACCGCGGCGGAGCCGCCTTCGGCTGCGGGGTCGAAAGCGGTGGTACGCACGGTGATGACCTTCACCGCATCGGCGGACTTGACGGTGGCCAGCGCGTTGCCGGCATAGATCGGGCGCACGAAGGTGTCGGTCGACTCGATGGCGACGATGTCGGAAATCTGGGCCACGTCGAGCAGCGCGGCGACGCGCGGCAGCACGTTCTTGCCGAAGGTGGTGGCGGGGGCCAGCACGTGGCTGTAGCCGCCGGCCTTGATCACGTCCACCAGCAGGGCGGCGAGGTTCTCGGCGCTCTGTTCGGCATAGGCGGCGCCGTCGGCGACCTTGACCTTGGCGACGCCAGTCAGCTTGGCGGCGGCTTCGGCAGCTGCGCCGCAGGCGGCGCCGGCAACCAGCACTTCGATGTCGCCACCGAGCTTGGCAGCGGCGCTGACGGTGTTGAGGGTAGCGGCCTTCAGGCCGGCGTTGTCGTGTTCGGCAATGACGAGAATGGGCATTTTGTCTCCTGACTCGCTTTCTCTGTTCCTGTGTGGGGCGCGCATGCGCCCGTGGCGGAGATCGACGCTGAGAGGGCGAATGAACTTCGCCCTCGGCGGATCAGATCACCTTCGCTTCGTTCTTGAGCTTCTCGACCAGTTGGGCCACGTCGGCCACCTTGACGCCGGCACTGCGGGCGGCGGGCTCGACGACCTTCAGCGTGCTCAGGCGCGGGGCCACATCCACGCCCAGATCGGCCGGCTTGACGGTGTCGAGCGGCTTCTTCTTGGCCTTCATGATGTTCGGCAGCGTGGCGTAGCGCGGTTCGTTGAGGCGCAGGTCGGTGGTGATCACCGCCGGCAGCGGCAGAGACAGGGTCTCCAGGCCGCCGTCGATTTCGCGGGTGACGCTGACGCTCTCCGGGCCGATCTCGACCTTGGAGGCGAAGGTGGCCTGGGGCCAGCCGAGCAGCGCGGCGAGCATCTGGCCGGTCTGGTTGGAGTCGTCGTCGATGGCCTGCTTGCCGAGGATCACCAGGCGCGGCTGCTCCTTGTCCACCAGCGCCTTGAGCAGCTTGGCGACTGCCAGCGGCTGCAGGTCGGCATCGGATTCGACCAGGATGCCGCGGTCGGCGCCGATGGCCATTGCGGTGCGCAGGGTTTCCTGGCACTGGGCGACGCCGGCGGACACGGCGACCACTTCGGTGGCTTTGTTGGCTTCCTTCAGGCGCACGGCCTCTTCGATGGCGATTTCATCGAAGGGGTTCATGGCCATCTTGACGTTGGCCAGCTCGACGCCGGACTGGTCGGCCTTGACGCGGATCTTGACGTTGTAATCGACGACGCGCTTGACGGGCACGAGGATCTTCATGGGTTCTTGTCTCCGGTTGTGTTTATTCGATCGCCGAGGCCGACTTGGCCTGCTGGCGCAGTACGAATTTCTGGATCTTGCCGGTGGAGGTCTTGGGCAGTACGCAGAACTCCACGAACTTGGGCACCTTGTAGCGGGCCAGATGCTCGCGGCAGTGGGCGACGATGTCTTCCACCGTGACCTTGGCGTCTTCCTTCACCTCGATGTAGGCGGCCGGCACTTCGCCCCACTTCTCGTCGGGCTTGGCGACCACCGCGGCGGTCAGCACTGCCGGGTGGCGGTACAGCACTTCTTCCACTTCCAGCGAGGAGATGTTCTCGCCGCCGGAGATGATCACGTCCTTGGAACGGTCCTTGATCTTCACGTAGCCGTCCGGGTGCAGCACGGCCAGGTCGCCGGTGTGGAACCAGCCGCCGGAGAAGGCTTCCGCGGTGGCCTTCTCGTTCTTCAGGTAACCCTTCATGACCAGGTTGCCGCGGAACATAATTTCGCCCATGGTCTCGCCATCGGCGGGGACTGGCTCCATGGTCTGCGGGTCGAGGACGGTGATGCCTTCCTGCATGTGGTAGCGCACGCCCTGGCGGCCGTTGCGCTCGGCGCGTTGGGCGATCGGCAGCTCGTCCCATTCAGGGTGCTTGGCGCACACCGCGGCCGGGCCGTAGGTCTCGGTCAGGCCATATACGTGGGTGATGTCGAAGCCGATGCGCTCCATGCCTTCGATGATCGCGGCGGGGGGCGCGGCGCCAGCGATCAGCGCCGATACCTTGTGCTCGATGCCGGCGCGCAGGCCTTCCGGTGCGTTGATCAGCATGCCGTGCACGATCGGTGCGCCGCAGAAGTGGGTCACCTTGTGGGTGCGGATCAGCTCATAGATCAGCGGAACGTCTACCTTGCGCAGGCACACGTTGACACCGGCGTTGGCGGCCAGGGTCCAGGCAAAGCACCAGCCGTTGCAGTGGAACAGCGGCAGCGTCCACAGATAGACGGCGTGCTGCGGCATGCCCCAGCTGATGATGTTGGAGGCGGAGTTGAGGTAGGCGCCGCGGTGGTGGAAGACCACGCCCTTCGGGTTGCCGGTGGTGCCGGAGGTGTAGTTGAGGGCGATGGCGTCCCATTCGTCGGGCGGCAGGGACCACTTGAACTCCGGGTCGGCGTCGGCGAGGAAGTCCTCGTACTCGATCTCGCCGAGGCGCGTGTCGCCCGGGTATTCCGGGTCGAGGGCATCGATGACCAGCGGCTTGGGGCCTTCCAGCAGTTCGAGGGCCGGGGCGATGATGGCGGCGAACTCGGGGTCGGTGATCAGCACCTTGGCTTCGCCGTGGGCCAGCATGAAGGCGATGGCTTCCGGGTCGAGGCGGGTGTTGAGGGTGTTCAGCACGGCACCGACCATCGGCACGCCGAAGTGGGCCTCGACCATCGCCGGGATGTTGGGCAGCATCACCGCCACCGTGTCGCCACGGCCGATGCCGCGCTTGGCGAGGGCGCTGGCCAGGCGGCGGCAGCGGGCGTAGGTCTCGCTCCAGGTGAAGCGGCGGGCGCCGTGGATCACCGACAGACGGTTGGGATAGACCTGGGCGCTACGCTCGAGAAAGGACAAGGGCGACAGCGGGACATGGTTGGCCGCGCATTTGTCCAGCCCTTGCTCGTAGGGATTGTTCGACACCTGTTTTTCTCCTCTTGATTCTTGGCGCCACGACTTGATGAGGCGGTGGCTCTGGGGCCCGTTCTCCGGGGTGGCTTTGTGGGCGGAATCCCGAAGATCGAAGAGAAGGTTCGCAGACAACCTTGTCGGAAGTTTCGTGAAAATGTACTCAATTTTGTCGGCCGTCTCCGTCGCCCGGGACGCTGGCTAAAATCGGATCAGTCAGCCATTCAGGCCGCACGGAAACAGGACAGCGATGAAGCAGCAGGACAGGCCCGCAAACCCCGTCGAGGAACGCACACCCAGCGGTGAAGACCCCGCGGACGGTGCGCAGCCGTCCTCCGACCGGCGCTACCGGGAAATGCTCGGCGCCGGGCTCGACCTGCTCGACCAGGGCGTCACCGTCTTCGACGAAGAACTGCGCATGGTGGCGTGGAACGGCGCCTTCCTGCGCCTGCTCGACTTCCCGCCCGAGCTGGCCAGCCTGGGCGTGTCCTTCGAGGTCTTCATCCGCTACAACGCCGAGCGCGGCGACTACGGGCCCGGCGACCCGGACCAACAGGTCGCCGAGCGGGTGGCGCGGGCGCGCAGTTTCCTGCCCCACGTCACCGAGCGTGTGCGGCCCAACGGCCAGGTGCTGTCGATCCGCGGCTTTCCGCTGCCGCACCAGGGCTTCATCACGGTGTATACCGACGTCACCGAGCAGCGTCGCTCCCAGCAGCAGATCGCCGATCATCAGGCCGAGCTGGAGGCACACATCCATGCCCGCACCGAGGAGCTGACCCGCGCCAACGTCGAGCTGACCGCGGCGATCCAGTCCAACAAAGCGATCACCCAGGCCCTGCAGCGCAGCGAGCAGCGCCTGCGCGAGATCACCGACGCGATCCCGGCCGCCATCGCCTATTTCGACCGCAGCGGCGTCTACCGTTACGCCAACAAGGGCTACGCGGAGTGGTTCGGCTGGTCGGCGCGGGAGGTGGAGGGAAAGCAGATCCGCGACGTCACCGGGCAGGAAGTGTATGACATGGTCGCCGGCTACCTGGCCCGCGCGCTGGCCGGCGAGCAGGTCTCCTACGAATACACCCTCACCGGCCGCGACGGCATGCCGGCCCGCGCCAGCAGCACGCTGGTGCCGGACATCGGGCCGGACGGCGAGGTGCAGGGCTGCTACGTGCACTCGGTGGACGTCACCGAGCAGCGCCGCACCGAGGCGGCGCTGGCCCAGGCCCAGAAAATGGAGGCCATCGGCCAGCTCACCGGCGGCCTCGCCCACGATTTCAACAACATGCTGACGGTGGTGATCGGCAACCTGGTGGCGCTGAAGGAAAACCACCCCAACGACCCGCTCACCGAGAACTTCGTCGAGCCGGCCATGCAGGCCGCCAATCGCGGTGCCGAGCTGATCCGCCGGCTGCTCGGCTTCGCCCGCCGCCAGCCGCTGGAGCCGCGGCCGGTGGAGGTCAACGAGCTGATTCTCGGCATGTCCAAGCTGATCCGCCGCAGCCTGCCGTCCACCATTGCGGTCAGCACGGCCAGCCGCGAGCCCTGTCTGGTGGCGATGGTTGATGCCCACCAACTCGAGAACGCGCTGCTCAATCTGGCCCTTAATGCCCGCGACGCGATGCCCAACGGTGGCGAGCTGCGCATCGAGTCCTCGCTGGAACAGCTCAGCGTGCATGCCGCCGCCGACCTGGAAGTGCCGCCCGGCGACTACGTGCAGATCGCCGTCAGTGACAACGGCATGGGCATGGACGGCAGCACGCTGGCGCGGGTCTTCGAGCCCTTCTTCACCACCAAGCAGTTCGGCATGGGCAGCGGCCTCGGCATGTCGATGGTGTACGGCTTCGTCAAGCAGTCGGGCGGCGGCGTGCGCATCCGCAGCCGTCAGGCCCGCGGCACCACGGTGGCCTTGCTGCTGCCCAGCATCGCCGAAGACGAGCAGCCCGACGTGCTGCCGGCCGGCATCGACGTGAATGCCGCCGATCTGGCCGGCAAGCTGGTGCTGCTCGCCGAGGACGACGTGGACGTGCGCACTGTGGTGCGCATGCAGCTGGCCGAGCTGGGCTGTGCGGTGGTTGAGGCCGAGAACGGCGCCGAGGCGGCCGATATGGTGGAGAACATTCCGGCCATCGCGCTAGTGATCTCCGACGTGGTGATGCCCGGCACGATGGACGGCCGGGCCTTGGCGCGCTTCGTGCGACGCTTCCGCCCGGAGCTGCCGATCGTACTGATGAGTGGCTTCGCCGAAGCCCAGGCCAGCGTCGAGGCCGACCCCGATCTGCCGCTGCTCGCCAAGCCCTTCTCCCGCGACAAGCTGCTGGCGGCCTTGCGTCCGCTGGCCGCATGAGCCAAGCTTTCGGGCTATGGCTCATACCCGTCCCCCAGAACTGATCTACGTGGTCGAGGACGAGGCGGCGATCGCGCGCCTCATCGCCGATACGCTGGAAAAATTCGGCTACCGGGCCGAGTCGTTCCGCACCGCCGAGGCCTTCTTCCATGGCCTGCGCCACAAGGCGCCGGAGCTGGTGATCCTCGACCTGGGCCTGCCGGACATGGACGGCATGGCGGTGCTGCAGCAGTTGCGCGGCAAGCATTCCTGCGGCCTGCTGGTGGTGACCGGGCGCAGCGACACCTACGACCGGGTCATGGGCCTGGAACTGGGTGCCGACGACTACGTGGTGAAACCCTTCGAGCCGCGCGAGCTGATCGCCCGAGTGCGCAGCATCCTGCGCCGCTATCCGGGCCAGGTGGTCTTGCCGGCTGACCCCAGCCAGCGCGTCGCCGAGTTTGCCGGCTGGCGCTTCGAGCCAGGCAGCAACACCCTCACCAGCCCCAGCGGCGAGCAGGATACCCTCAGCACCGCGGAGGCCCAGTTGCTGTCGGTGCTGCTGGCCCACCCCAATCACATCCTGACCCGCGAACAGCTGCTCGGCGGACGCGACGTGTCGGCGCTGGACCGCAGCATCGACCTGCGCGTCTCGCGGCTGCGCCGCCGCTTCGAGGAAAATCCCCAGCACGCCAAGCTGATCAAGACCGTCTACGGTGCTGGCTACCTGCTGGCGGCGACGGTGAACTGGTCCTGAGCCCGTCGCCGCGATACGACACAATTGCGGGCTGCGACAAATGGTCGCGCCGGCCCACGTCCATTTCCGCACCAGCCTCCGGGCGCGCTAAGCTGCGGCCCGGTTCCAATCAAGGAGGTATCTCGTGCACATCATCCAAAAGCTCACAGGGCTGGCGCTGGCCGGCCTGTTCATCGGCGGTGCCGCTGCCGCGGACCTGGACGTCAAGGACCCATGGGTGCGCGGCACCGTGCCGGCCCAGAAGGTCACCGGCGCCTTCATGCAGCTCAGCAGTCAGGGCGGCGTCACCGTCGTCGGCGCGGCTAGCCCGGTGGCCGGCGTCGTCGAGATCCACGAGATGGCAATGGACGGCGGCGTGATGAAGATGCGCGCCGTGCCACGCCTGGACGTGCAGCCTGGCAAGCCGGTCGAGCTGAAGCCTGGCAGCTACCACGTGATGCTGATCGACCTGAAGAAACCCCTGGCGGCGGGCGAGGTGGTGCCGATCACTCTGAAGGTGGAAGGCAAGGACAAGAAGGTCGAGACGGTCGAGGTAAAGGCCGCAGTACGTGCCCTGACGGCCGCAGCGCCGATGGAGCACGACCACAAGCACTGAGGCTGTCGCTACCTCTGTCACAGCCACCGCCGCCGGGCAAGGGAAAGGCTTGTTCGGAGACGGGGGGCAGGGGCGGGTGGAATGAATCCGCGCCCGCCTTCGCTGCTGCTCGACTACCTGTGGTCCTGGCCTGCGGCCTCTTCAAACAGCCGGGTGATGGTCTGGCGCAGGCGTTGGGAGGCGCGGGCATAGTTGCCACCAGTGACCAGGCGGATGGCTTCGTCCCGCTGGCCGGCGTTGAAGGCCAGCACGGCCTGGCCGGCGTAGCGGTGGAACTCGGCGTGGTGGCGGCGCAGCTCGCTGAAGGTGTCGAGGGTGCCGAAGCGTTCGTGGCCGCGGCCGTAGAGCCAGCGGCCGAGGGTGCTGCGTTTGTCGAGGAAGACCTGGTCGGCAGCGATGGGGCCCTTGCCGGGGCTGAACAGGCGGGCTTCGAGGCGGGCCTTCCAGCGCATGTGGGCCTCGATGGCGTCGATGGCGTCCAGGTCAATGACCCGTGTGGTGGGCGTCTCGGGCAGGATCGTCAGCGGCTCCTCTTCCCGTTCTTCGCTGTCGGCTGCGTCTTCGGCGCCCTCGCGGCGGAACCATTTCTTCCAATTCATCCATCGACCTCGCGTGTCTCTCGTGCTCCGGGTGCCCGGAAAGGGCATGTCGGGTGGCCGAGAGCTTAGTCGATATCTGATTTAAATATCTTCGGCGGATTGCTCCGATTGGGCGGTGGCGAGCACACCGCTGGCCCGCAGCATGGCCTTGTAGGCTTTCATGACCGGGCGCGAGATCATCGTTTCCGCAATCAGGCGCTGCTCGTAGATGCGCTCCACCAGCTCGTCGTCCATGCCCTGGCGGGCACGGGCGATGAGACGGTGGTCGGTGTCGTCGAGAATGTGGCCGGGGCGGTCCTTCACCGCGTCGTAGATGACGGCGATGATCTCCTTCTCCTGCGGGTTCATCTTGCACTTGCCGTCGAGGATCTTGAGCATCACCGCCGTCGTGCAATCGATGTCGCTGGGCGTCAGTGCCGCCTGCCGCGCCCAGGCCGCCGCCGGGTGTTCAGGCATGGGCCACCTCCAGGCCACGGAAGGTGGCGCAGCGGGTGAACGCGGCCAAGTCGGGTGGACAGGCCTTCTGCTTGCAATACTTGGCCACCAGTTTGGCCAGGCCCTTGATGTCGCGCCCGCTGGCGTCGGGGAACAGCGCCGCCAGGCGTTCGATCAGCGCCGCGTCGAGGGCCAGCCCGAACTGCTCGCCCATCACCTGCCAGATGCGCTGGCGCGCCGCTGCATCCGGCGAGGCGTACTTGATGAGGGCGATGCAGCGCGACACGATGGCTTCGTCGATGTCGTCGATGCGGTTGGTGGTGAGGAACAGCAGTCCGTTGAAGTATTCGAGCACGCGCAGGAACACGCCGACCACCGCGTTCATCGTGATGTTGTCGTCGCGCCGCTTGATGTACACGTCGGCCTCGTCGATGAGCATCACGGCGCCCCAACGCTGGGCGCGGGTCAGCACCTCCTTCAGCGTGGTTTCCATGGCCGCTACGTTGAGGCCGAGCTGGCCAGAGTGCACCCGGTACAGCGGCCGCCGGATGATCTCGGAGTACACCTCGGCGGTGAGGGTCTTGCCGACTCCCGGTGGGCCGGCGCACAGCACCGTGGTGCCGCCGGACTTGCCGGCCACGATGTCGTCCATCAACAGGTCCATCTCGGCGGTGAGGATGTCGATAAGGTCGGTCTGCTCGGCGGGCAGGATCAGCTTCTGCTTGAGGGCCGGCTTGTATTCGTAGGGGTGGATGTCGCCGACGTGCACCCACAGGTAGTGGTGCAGGTCGAGGTGGAACATCAGGATGAAGAAGTGCACCGGCAGGCTGGTGAACAAGCCCTTGGGCATCGCATCGCGGGACGCCTCCACCACGTCGTCGGCCTTGTAGCGCAGGCTCTTGGCGGCGCGGCGCAGGTAGGGGCCGAGGATGTCGCCGGGGGCGTCGAGGGTCAGCACCCGGTCGGACAGGATGCCTTCGTCGTTCACCAGGCGCGCCTCGCCGCCGCTGGAGGACAGGATCACCACGTCCTTGCGCGACCAGTCGGTGTCCCGGTGACTGGCGGTGGGGTTCTCGGCGTAGAGGGCAGTGCCGCGGCCGGAGAACTGCTCGCCGTAGCGGGCGCGCCAGTCGAAGTAACGCTCGGCCATGTCGTCATAGGCGGCGATCAGCTCCGGCGTTTCCTTCAGGTAGCCCTTGGCGGCAAAGATGCCGCCGACCGTGCGGTTGGCGATGTCGCTGGCGACGATGCGGATGTTGCTGGTGACGACCTTGCCGCGGGTGTTGGCCTTCAGTTCAATCAGCACCTTGCCGGTTTCCTCATTGGAGGCCGGCGTGTAGTCGAGGCGGGTGACCACCCAGGCAGTCGGCTTGCCGGCGCTGGCGGCGCTGAACAGCCAGCCGCGGATGGCGTCGTCGGCCAGGTAGCGGGCGATGGCCGGCACCAGCAGTTCCAGGTCTTCCGATTCGAAGCGCATGCCGTCGCCGGCCAGGGCCTTGCGTAGCGTGGAGATCTGCGCGGCGCGGGCGCGCATCTCGGGGCCGGCGCCTTCGAACAGGACTTCGAGGAAATGCAGTTCGTCGTGCTCCATCTGCAGGAAGCTCACTTCGGCGCGGTTGCCGAAGCGCATCTGCTCCAGCAGCCAGGACAGGCGCGGGTGGGCTTGCACCAAGGCCTCGACGAACGGACGTTCGAGCTGCAACTTCATCGGTGATTCCTCCGGATGGGTCGGAGGCACTCACGCAAGTTTCGCGCCGCCATGCCGGCGCCCGGCCAGCCCCGTTATTTCAGGTTTGCGGGGGAGGCGGGCGATGCCATCCGTGTGGGGAAGCCGACAAGGGCGTGCATCAATGTGCGTTCTGCCCGCCAGCGAGGGCGTCCACCAGGGCTTGGGCGTGGGGCGACAGGGCCAGGTCGCGGCGTACGACGATGGACAGGTCGCGGCTGGCCCAGGGTTCGTCCACGTCCACCACCGCGAAGGGGCGCTGGCGGCCGGCCCGCTCCGCCGCCGAGCGCGGTACCAGGCCCAGGCCGACGCCGGCGCCGGCCATGCGCAGCACGGCCTCGAAGCTGCGCACCTCGATGCGCACGTCCAGCCGGCCACCGGTTTCCGCCACGTAATTCATGAGCCCGGTGTGGAAGGCGCTGCCGGCGTGGAGCATCACGAAGGGTTGGTCGAGAACTTCGGCGATGCGCACGCGGGCCCGTGCCGACACCGGATGGCCAGGCGGGGTGACCAGCACGATGCGGTCCTGCCGGTAGGGGCGGGCGAGCAGCACGTCGGGTGGCACCTCGCCGGCCACCACGCCGATCTCTGCCTCGCCGGCTGCTACGCAGCGCAGGATCTCCGGGCTGGTCATCTCCTTGAGCGTCACGCGGATGTGCGGCTCGGCGCGCAGGAAGTCGCCCAGATCGTCGGGCAGGAAGCAGTTGATGGCGTTGGTGTTGGCGTACAGGCTGACCTGGGCGCGCACGCCGCGGGCGAAGGGCGACAGGTCGGCGTGCATCTGTTCGAGTTGGGCGAACACCCGGCGGGCGTGGCCGAGCAGCGCCTCGCCGGCTCGGGTGGGGCGCAGGCCGCGGGCGTGGCGTTCGAAGAGGGCCACGCCGAGGCTCTCTTCCAGGCGGGCCAGGCGATGGCTGGCCGACGACGGAGCCAGGTGGGCGCGGGCCGCGCCGCGGGTCAGGCTGGCCTCTTCAGCAATCGCCGCGAAGAGGCGCAGGTCGGTGAGGTCGTAGTACAAGCTTTCGTCTCCGGCGAATGCAGCCCCCGGATCTTACCAATTCCCCCCGTTGCGATCCGGTGGCCTAATGGGGGCCGTTCCATTTTGTCGAATGCTCATGAACCCCGGTCACCGTGTCGGGCTCATCTACGCCGTTCTCGGTGCGGTGGGCTTTTCCTTCAAAGCCATCCTGATCAAGCTGGCCTATCCCTATGGCGTTGATGCGATCACCCTGCTGGCTCTGCGCATGGGCATGTCGCTGCCCTTCTTCGTCGCCCTCGGCTGGCAGGACCAGCGCCGCCGCCAGCCGGCGCCGCTGACTGGGCGGGACGTGCTGCTGCTCCTGGGCCTCGGCACGTCGGGCTACTACCTGGCGAGTTACCTGGATTTCCTAGGCCTGCACTACATCTCGGCGGCCCTCGAACGGCTGATCCTGTTTGCCTACCCGACACTGGTGGTGGTGCTGTCGGCGCTTTTTCTCGGCAAGCCGATCACCCGCCGGGCGCTGGCCTGCATCGCGCTGTGCTACGCGGGCATTGCGCTGGCGCTGGCCCACGACCTGACGATTACCGGCACCGCCCGCGATGTGTGGATCGGCGGCAGCCTGGTGTTCGCCAGTGCGGTGTCCTACGCGCTGTACCTGATGGGCAACGGCCAGGCCGTCGTGCGCCTGGGGGCGGCACGTACCACCGCCTGGGCGAGTACCGCCGCCTGCGTGCTGTGCCTGGCCCATTTCGCGCTGACCCGGCCCCTCGGCCTCCTGGTGCAGCCGGCGCCGGTGTTGCTGCTGGCGGCGGCGATGGCGCTGTTCTCGACGGTGCTGCCGGTGTGGATGGTGTCGGAGGCGATGCGCCGCCTGGGCGCCGGTCCGGTGTCGCTGATCGGTACCCTCGGGCCGGTGATCACCCTGTTCCTCGGCTGGCTGATCCTCACCGAGCCGATCGGGCTGTTCCAGCTGCTCGGCGGCTCGCTGGTGGTGGCCGGCGTAGTGCTGGTGGGGAAGAAGGCGTGAGTCTGCCGGCCGGCGGGTTCGCCCCGCCGGCCGGTTGCTCAGTCGTGCTTTTCAGCGACGATGCGGTAGCAGGGGTTGTACTTCTTGCCCGGCAGCTTCATGCGGCCCTGGGCCACAAAGGAAGCCATCAGCGCGTCCATCGGCTCCATGATGGCCGGATCACCGTGGATTTCGAAGCTGCCGTGCTTCTCGATCTCGCGGATGCCCTCGTCCTTCACGTTGCCGGCCACCACGCCCGAGAATGCACGCCGCAGGTTGGCGGCCAGCAGGTGGGCCGGCTGCCCCTTGTGCAGCTTGAGGCCGCGCATGCGCTCGTGGGTCGGGCGGAAGGGCTGCTGGAACTCATGCTCGATGCGCAGCAGCCAGTTGAAGTAGTAGGCGTCGCGCTTTTCCTTGCGGAAGTTGCGCACCTGCTCAATGCCGCCCTTGATCTCCCGCGCCACCCGCGCCGGGTCGTCGATGATGATCTTGTAGCGCTGGCGGGCCGCGTCGCCGAGGGTGTCGGCGATGAAGTGGTCGATGCGCACGAAGTATTCTTCCGCGCTCTTCGGGCCGGTGAACACCAGCGGGAAGGGGATCCCCGCGTTGTCCGGGTGGAGCAGGATGCCGAGGATGTAAAGGATCTCCTCGCAGGTGCCGACCCCGCCCGGAAAGACCACGATGCCGTGGCTGGTGCGCACAAAGGCTTCCAGGCGCTTCTCCACGTCCGGCAGGATGACCAGTTCGTTCACCACCGGGTTGGGCGCTTCGGCGGCGATGATGCCCGGCTCGGTGAAGCCCAGGTAGCGGCCGCCCTTGAGGCGCTGGGTAGCATGGGCGATGGCGGCACCCTTCATCGGCCCCTTCATGGCGCCGGGGCCGCAGCCGGTACAGATGTCCATGCCGCGCAGGCCGAGCTGGTAGCCGACCAGCTTGGTGTAGTCGTATTCCTCCCGGTTGATCGAGTGGCCGCCCCAGCACACCACCACGTTGGGCTGGGCGACCGGCTGCAGCACGTTGGCGTTGCGCAGGATGTGGAACACCGCGTCGGTGACCCCGGCCGAGGTGCGGAGGTCGAATTTCGGGTTGCCGTTGATCTCGTTGCCCACGTACACCACGTCGCGCAGCACGGCAATCAGGTGTTCCTGGATGCCGCGGATCATGCGCCCGTCCACGAAGGCGCTGGCCGGCGCGCCGTGGATGTCCAGCTTGATGCCGCGGGCCCGCTGCAGCACGCGGATGTCGAAGTTGCGGTAACGC
Organism: Zoogloea sp. JDB1; assembly: GCF_056724025.1. Lineage (NCBI taxonomy): Bacteria > Pseudomonadati > Pseudomonadota > Betaproteobacteria > Rhodocyclales > Zoogloeaceae > Zoogloea > Zoogloea sp. JDB1. Next base: position 159,974 of record NZ_CM161496.1, on the reverse strand, counting down.
TCCAGCAGCTCCTTGCCGTCGTCCATCTCGTTGCCGCAGTTGAGCACCGCCAGCGAACAGTTGCGGTACAGGGTGTTCAGGGCGCTGTCGCCCTGGTTCGACAATTTGGCGGCTTCCGAGCTGGACAGCACTTCCAGGCGCCCGGTGGGGGAGACTTGCGTGTCTACGGTTTCGTATTCCATGGCTGCGCTCTCATTGTCGTTGGGGGACCGGAACGGCAGCCTGCGGGACGTGAGCCTTCCCCCTGGCTGCCGGTGCGGCGCCGCTCGGGAGAGGTCGGACGACCGGCCGCGCGGGCCGGTGCGGGGGTAATGCGACACCCGTCCGAATCCAGAACTAGGCGACGCTCTGTAGGGCATCTTAACGTAGGGATATTCGTCCGGGAAAGCGGCGGATCTCACGGAAGGGGCGCCGGGCCTTGCTCCGGGGCAGCCTTGCGGGGCGGGCCGGGGGGCGCTGTGTGCTATGGTCATGGCCATGGCCGCCCCGTATCCCGATCAGCTGGCCGGTTTTCCGGCTGGTTTCCTCGATGGCTTCACCTCCCGCGAGGTGGGCAAGGGGCAGCTGCTGGCCACCCCCGGCCAGGCCCTGAACCAGGTCTTCATCGTGCGCAGCGGCCGTCTGCGGGTCTACCTGGCCAGCGATGCGCGGGAGCTGAGCCTGACCATCCTCGAGCCAGGCGACATCTTCACCACCCACACGCCGACCTTCGTGCGCAGCCTGGAGCCGGCGGCCCTGTCGGTGATCGGGATCCGCGAGTTCGCCGCCAAGCTGGCTGGTGCGCCGGCGGTGGCGCCGCTGATGATGAAGGTGCTGGGGCGCATCCTCGACAATGCGGTGTCGCTGGTTGAAGACCTGGCTTTCCGCGACGTGCCGGCGCGGCTGGCGCGTTTCCTGGTGCGCCAGGCCGAGCGACGCGGCGAACAGGGCCCGGAAGGCTGCGTGCTGCCCATCGACCTGGGCACCGAGGACATCGCCTGCCTGCTCGGCACCACGCGCCAGTCGGTGTCCTCGCTGATCAACCAGTGGCAGCGGGAAGGCGTGCTGAGCCGCCGCGGCCGGCGCGCCCTGCTGATCCACGACCTGCCGGCGCTGGCCGCCCGCAGTCTGGCGCAGGGCTAGCCGCCAGCCGGAGTGTCGGCTGGCCGACGGAAGCGCCGGGAGCCTTTCCGTACAGTCCGTTTCATCCATTTTTCAGGAGAAACGTGATGAAGCGGGAAAGCGAACACCTTCAGCCGGCCAGTCAGCCGGATCGTTACATCAGCTTTTGCGGGATCGACTGCGACCTGAATGCCCGGCGCCTGATGGAAGTCCTCGACGCCCATTTGCGGGAACCGGGGCGCGGCAATGTTTTCTGGGATTACTTCCAGAAGAAGCGTCGCGGCGAAGGCGGGCCGCAGGCCGACGACCTGTTCCTGATCCACAGCAACATCAACCAGATCCGCGAGCTCCTGGAACGCTGCGACGACGAGGCGGGGCTGGCGCTGCTTGAGCAGATCGAGGTGGAATGCTGCTGAACGTGGCGCTCAGTCGGCGAAGACCAGGCAGGCGCGCCCTACGTCCTTGGCCTGATACATGGCGTTGTCGGCGCTCTTCATCAGGCTGACGTCGTCCTCGCCATGGTCGGGGAACAGGCCGATGCCGATGGAGGCAGAGATCTGCAGTTGCAGTCCGTCCACCTCGAAGGGATGGGACAGGGCGCTGAGGATGCGCCCGGCGACGCGTCGGGCGTCCATCGGCGTATCCACGTGGGGCAGCAGCACGACGAACTCGTCGCCGCCCATGCGGGCCAGGGTGTCCGCTTCGCGCAGGCATTCGCGCATGCGCGAAGCGGCGGCGATCAGCAGCTTGTCGCCGACCGCGTGGCCGTGGGCGTCATTGATCGGCTTGAAGCGGTCCAGGTCCACGAACATCAGGCCGGCCTGCGTGTTTTCCCGACGGGCCCGCGCCAGCGCGGAGTGCAGGCGGTCGGCGAACAGCGCCCGGTTGGGCAGGCGGGTCAGCGGGTCGTGCTGGGCCATGTGGCGCATGCGCTCCTCGCTCTCCCGCAGTTCGCGCGTCATCGCCTGGGCGTGGGCGAAGGCCCGGCTGCGGCCGGTAACCAGTTGCCAGGTCAGCAGGGCGAGCAGCAGGCTCAGGCTGGTGCCGGCCACGGCGATGATCCGGGTCGAGCCGAGGCCGCGCTGTTGTTCGAATTCGGGTGTGCTGCGGATGGCCAGCGTCCAGTTGTGCTGGGGAAAGCTGATGTACTGGAGCGTGGCAAAGCGCGGTGTGGCTTGCGCGTCCGCTTCGGGGTGGGAGTCGAAGATCAGCGTTTCCGGCGTGACATCGCTGCCGTCGTAGATGCGCAGTGCGAGGCCGGGGATGCCTTCTCCGTACAGGCTGGTCATCAGTGCCTCGAGCCGGAAGGCCACATGCACCCAGCCACGCAGGGCCTGACGGCGGGCCGCCGGACTGTCGATGGGCTGATCTTTGGCGTAGAGGGCCTGGTACATCGCGAAACCGGGCTGGCTGGGGGCTTCATCCACCAGCAGCATGATCTTGCGGGTCATCGCGGCGATGCCGGCGTCCCGCGCCTGCTGCATGGCCTCGCGGCGCAGTGGGTCGGCATGCATGTCACGCCCGATGGCCCCCTCGTTGGCTGGCGTATAGGGGGCGACATAGGCGATCGGCAGCGGCGCGTCGTCGGCATGTCCCGGTGGCCGGGGCGTGTAAGCCATGACCTGCAGCCCGGCGAAATCAGTGCCATCGGTCAGCACGTTCACGTAGCGTCGGAAGTCATCGGCACTGAACTGGCTGGAGGCCTCGAACAGGCCACGGGCCCCGCGCAGCATCAGCTCGACGGCGGCCAGGCGTTGTTCGATGCGGCCGGTGGTCTGGCGCACGCTGGATTCGAACTGGGTCCGCAACCTGGCGTCCAGGCCCTGCCGCTCGTGCAGCCACAGCCAACCGGTCAGGCACAGGGAGGCCAGACCCACCGAAACAGGCAGCAGGCGTTCGAGGTGACGCAGCGGGATTGTCACGATCGGCATCGTCCCGGCGTGCCAGGCGGGGCACCCGGCAGCGGGCTGTCCGCCCGGACTGCGGATGCGGAAGGGCGACGCAGACGGCCGGGCTGCATGGCCGCCTTCGAGGGGCTGGACGGATGGCTTTTCCTCAAACTGCAGATCTCCGTTCTTCTTGTTGTGAGCGGGATTGAGGATGGATGGAGTATTCGATTGGCAGTATTTGTGGTTTTCTATCGGGGCACTATTAACTTTGGCACTCTTTGCTCCGAATCAGCCGCGCTGCTGCAGGTACAGCCACTCCACTTCGGCACGGGCCCAGGGCGTGCGGCGCAGGAACTTCAGGCTGGACGGAATGCTGGGGTCGTTGTTGAAGCAGCGGATCGGGATGGCCGCACCGAGGCTCTTCCAGCCATAGCGGGCGACCAGCTCGGTCAGCATGTGTTCAAGGGTGATGCCGTGCAGGGGATTGTTGGGTTGGGTGTTCATGGCACTCACTTTGGGTTGATTCCATCCGGCTGCCAAGCCAGGAAAACCCTGTGCACATCTTGGACATTCCCGGTGTGCTCACTTATGCTGCGCGCGTGTTCATGCATTGTGAATGGCTTTGGCGGGCGTTGCCCGTGCTGCCCCACCTGCTTCCATGCGCGTTGCCATGCTCTATCCCCAGTTCGCCCTGGCGGGCTGGACCTTCGTGATCCTGCTGCTGATCGCCGTCAGGCGGCTTGGCGCGGGGTTTGCCGGTCGCGTCCAGGCGTCCGATTTCCGTTTCGGCGAGTCGGCACGGGTGCCGCCCGATGTGTGCCTGCCCAACCGGAATTATATGAACCTGCTGGAGCTGCCGGTGCTGTTCTACGTGCTGGGGTTGCTGTGCTACGTGACCGGCCAGCACTCGGCGTTGCAGCTGGGGCTGGCATGGACCTACGTTGGGCTGAGGGTCGTGCATAGCCTGATCCACCTGGGCTACAACAACGTCTATCACCGCCTGGCGGCCTTTGCCCTGAGCAACGGAGTGCTGCTGGCCGCCTGGGTGCTGGCGGCCATCGGTCTGCCAATGGATTGAGCGGCGCTGCGGCCGGCTTCAGGTCTTGTTGCGCTTGGCGGCCCACACGGCCATGGCAATGCCGGCGAGGATCATCGGCAGGGACAGCCACTGGCCCATCGACATGCCGAAGGTCAACAGGCCAAGAAAGTCGTCCGGCTCGCGGCCGAATTCGGCGATGAAGCGGAAGCAGCCGTAGCCGATCAGGAAAGCCGCCGAGATCAGGCCGCGGGGCCGCGGCTTGGCGGCGAACCACCACAGGATCAGGAACAGGCTGACTCCTTCCAGCGAGAACTGGTAGAGCTGGGACGGGTGGCGCGGCAGGTTGTCCACCTGCGGGAAGATCATCGCCCATGGCACGTCGGTGACGCGTCCGACCAGCTCGCCGTTGATGAAGTTGCCGAGGCGCCCGGCGGCCAGGCCGAGGGGCACCAGCGGGGCGATGAAGTCGGTGACGGCCAGCCAGGGGCGATTGGTCTTGCGGCCGAACAGCCACATGGCGACAAGCACGCCGAGGAAGCCGCCGTGGAAGGCCATACCGCCCTGCCAGACGGCGAGGATCTCGGCCGGATGGCTGAAGTAGTAGGCCGGCTTGTAGAACAGCACGTAGCCCAGACGCCCGCCGAGGATCACCCCGAGTACACCGTAGAAAAGCAGGTCATCGATCTGCTGCGCATCCCAGCCCAGCTCCGGCCGCCGCTTGGCGTGGACCCGGCCGAGGGCCACGAAGAGGATGAAGGCGACGAGGTACATCAGGCCGTACCAGCGCACCGCGAGGGGGCCGATGGCGATGGCGACGGGGTCGAACTGGGGATGGACGAGCATGGGGTTCTGACTTGGACGATGGGTTAAGGGCGAGTGGTCTGGGCGCAGCGTCTGGGGCCGGTGCGGTGGCTACCCGGCATGTACTCGCCGCGCCTCCACGCCCTCACTGGAACTGCTTGCGGAATTCTTCGAATTCGTTGGTCAGCCATTCCAGCTGCTGACGCAGACGGCGAACTTCCTCTTCGAGTTCCCCGACGCGGCTGCCGCGGGGGGCGGCCTGCTCGGCGGTTTCGAAGCTGTGGCTCTGCTGGGCGGCAGCCTCGCCGCTCATCAGGTGGGTGTAGCGGGCTTCCTTGGTGCCGGGTGCCTTCGGTAGCTGGACAATCATCGGCGGGTACTTGTCGCCGAGTTTCTCCAGCACGTCTTCGACTTCGGTCGGACTGCCGAAGGTGTGCATGCGCTCGCAGCGGGCGCGGATCTCGCCGATGGTCTGCGGGCCGCGCAGCATCAGGATGGCCAGCACCGCCTGCATCGGCGGCGTGAGGGAATGGCGCAGGCGGATCTGGTGTTCCCACTTGGAGACGCGTGCCCCGGCCTGGTGCCGCTGGGTGACCAGCCCACGCTCGGAGAGGCGGTCGAGGGTGGCCAGCACGGTGGCCTCCGACAGGTTCATCACCGGTTCGCGGCCGGTGAGCTGGTTGCAGCCGGTGACCAGCGCATTGACCGACAGCGGGTAGGTGTCCGGGGTGACGAAGGATTTCTCGATCAGTACCGCCAGCACGCGGACCTCGAAATCGTCCAGATCGAAGCCAGCCTTGCTGTCGGAGGCATCGGCGGGGAGGTCGGGCGTGGTGTCGGTCATGATGGGCTTTCAGTTCGTCGCGAGGCCGCCATGATAGCCGAGCGCGGGTGTCGGCCTGATGGCAGCAGGATGTCGGGATTCAGTCGGCGGCGCTCAGTTGGCGCCATGACACTTCTTGTACTTGCGGCCGCTGCCGCAGGGGCAGGGGTCGTTGCGGCCGACCTTGGCGCCGTCGCGGACGATGGGCTCGCGGATCGCGCCGAGGGGGATCGGCGCCAGCGCCACCGGCGGCATGTGGTGGATGTCCGGCCAGGCGGCGATCTCCGGGCGCAGGTCGTCGATCAGGCCGTGGCCGGCTTCGCGCAGAGCGGCCAGTGCGTCGGCGGGGCTACGGCGGATGTCGTCCTCGAGCTGGTCGGCGTCCACATAGCTGTCGTCGATGAGGCCGGCGGCGAACCATTCGTGGATCGTCGGCAGATGCTCGACGGCACCCAGGTCGGCCAGGTGGGTGACGAGCGCGTCGAGCAGCGGAAAGTCCTCGCCGCGTTCCGGCGTGTCCTGCAGGGCCTGGGCCTCGCGGGTGCCGAAGTCGGCGAGGAAGTCCACCACCGGCGCACGCGGCGTGAGGCCTTCGAGGGCGGCGAGGCTCATGGCTTCCAGTGCGGCGGCACGGGCCCAGCGGCTGGCGCCGTCGTCGTCGGCCAGCGTGCTGAGGGGCGCCAGGTCGCCGTCGCAGGTGGAGGCCAGCGCACGGCCGAAGCTGTCATGGACGAGCTGGCCGAAGACGGTGTCCACCTGGCTCTCGTCCAGATGGCCCAGCTCGACCAGCGGCCGGTAGGCACGGTGGTCGCGCCAGCGGGCGAGGAGCAGCATCGCATACAGATGCAGCACGTAGCCGTCGGCCTGGGCCGGCGTCGGGTCGGCGGCCAGCGCTTCCAGCTCGGCTAACAGCAGCGGGGCGATCTCGTCCCGGTGGGCGTCGGCGAGTCCGAGGGCTGCCAGCGGCAGCGGGGTGGCCAGGTATTCGAGTTGCGGGCGGAGGGAGGACCAGAGTTCGGACATGGCGCGATAAAAGTGCGACGAGACGGGTGATCAGTGTACTGGATGCCGCCCCCGGCGGTGGCACGGGGGCGGATGGGGAAAGCGGGTGAGGGCTCAGGCGCCGGGCAACAGTTTGGCCAGGTAGCGGCCGGTGTGGCTGGCGGGGTTGGCGGCCAGCGCTTCCGGCGTGCCGCAGCCGACCAGGGTGCCGCCGCCGTTGCCGCCTTCCGGGCCCATGTCGAGCAGCCAGTCGGCGGTCTTGATGACGTCCAGGTTGTGCTCGATGACGACGATGGTGTTGCCGTGATCGCGCAGGCGGTGCAGCACCGACAGCAGCAGCTCGATGTCGGCGAAGTGCAAGCCGGTGGTCGGCTCGTCGAGGATGTACAGGGTGCGGCCGGTGTCGCGCTTTGACAGCTCCAGCGCCAGCTTGACCCGCTGTGCTTCGCCGCCGGACAGGGTGGTGGCGCTCTGGCCGAGGCGGATGTAGCCGAGGCCGACCTGCATCAGGGTGTCCAGCTTGCGGGCGACGATGGGCACGGCGTTGAAGAATTCCAGCGCCTGCTCGACGGTCATCTCCAGCACTTCGTAGATGGTCTTGCCCTTGTAGCGGATCTCCAGGGTTTCCCGGTTGTAGCGCTTGCCGTGGCAGATGTCGCAGGGCACGTACATGTCGGGCAGGAAGTGCATCTCCACCTTGATCAGGCCGTCGCCCTGGCAGGCCTCGCAGCGGCCGCCCTTGACGTTGAAGCTGAAGCGGCCGGGGCCGTAGCCGCGGGCCTTGGCTTCCGGCACGCCGGAGAACAGGTCGCGGATCGGCGTCAGCAGGCCGGTGTAGGTGGCCGGGTTGGAGCGCGGCGTGCGGCCGATCGGGCTTTGATCGACGTTGATGACCTTGTCGAAGTGGTCCAGGCCGTGGATGTCGATGCACGGCGCCGCCTCGATGCTGCTGCCGTTCACGTGGCGCGCCACATGGGCGTAGAGGGTGTCGTTGATCAGCGTGCTCTTGCCCGAGCCGGATACGCCGGTGACGCAGGTCAGCAGGCCGACCGGGATGTCGATGGTGACATCCTTCAGGTTGTTGCCGCTGGCGCCCTCGATGCGCAGGTATTTGTCCGCGTCGGCCGGCGTACGCTTGGCCGGCACCGCGATGCTGCGGCTGCCGGACAGGAAGGCGCCGGTGAGGGAGTCCGGATGGGCGGCGACCACCTCCGGCGTGCCTTCGGCGATCACCCGGCCGCCGTGCTCGCCAGCGCCGGGGCCCATGTCCACCACGTAATCGGCCATGCGGATCGCGTCCTCGTCATGCTCGACGACGATCACAGTGTTGCCCATGTCGCGCAGGCGGCGCAGGGTTTCCAGCAGGCGGTCGTTGTCGCGCTGGTGCAGGCCGATGGACGGCTCGTCGAGTACATACATCACGCCGGTGAGGCCGGAGCCGATCTGGCTGGCCAGACGGATGCGCTGGGCTTCGCCGCCCGACAGGGTGTCGGCGGAGCGGTCGAGGGACAGGTAGTCGAGGCCGACGTTGATGAGAAACTGCAGGCGCGACGAAATCTCGCTGACGATCTTCTCGGCCACCTGGGCGCGCTGGCCGCTGAGGCGCAGGCCGTCGAAGAAGCTCTTGCACTGGGCCAGCGGCAGGCGGCTGACCTCGGACAGATTGCGTTCGCCGATCAGCACGTAGCGCGCCTCGGTGCGCAGGCGGCTGCCGCCGCAGGCCGGGCACGGGCAGTTGGCGCGGTACTTGGACAGCTCTTCGCGCACGGCGATGGAGTCGGTTTCCTTGAAGCGCCGTTCCAGGTTGGGAATGATGCCTTCGAAGGCGTGTTCCTTCAGCACCGGCTTGCCGCCGTCGGACAGGTAGCGGAAGGCGATCTTCTCCTTGCCGGAGCCGTGCAGGACGACTTCGCGAGTCTCTTCCGGCAATTCCTCGAAGGGCGTGTCGATGCTGAAACCGTAGTGGTCAGCCAAGCTGGTCAGTAGCTGGAAGTAGAACTGGTTGCGCCGGTCCCAGCCACGGATCGCGCCGGAGGCGAGCGACAGGTCGGGATGGGCGACGACCCGCTGCGGATCGAAGAAATCCACATTGCCGAGACCGTCGCACTTGGGGCAGGCGCCCATCGGATTGTTGAAGGAGAACAGCCGCGGCTCCAGCTCGGCCAGCGCGAAGCTGCACACCGGGCAGGCGAACTTGGCCGAGAACAGGTACTCCTTGCCGGAGTCCATCTCCACCGCGATGGCGCGGCCCTCGGCATGGGTCAGCGCCGTCTCGAAGGATTCGGCGATGCGGCCGCGCAGGTCCTGGCGCACCTTCAGACGGTCGACGACCACCTCGATGTCGTGGCGGCGGTTCTTGTCCAGCACCGGCAGGTTGTCCAGCTCATGCACGATGCCATCCACGCGCACCCGCACGAAGCCCTGGGCGCGCAGCTCGACGAACAGGTCGGCCTGCTCGCCCTTGCGGCCGCTGATCACCGGGGCGACGATCATCAGCTTGGTTTCCTCGGGCAGGGCCAGCACCGCATCCACCATCTGCGACACGCTCTGGGCCTCCAAGGCGTGCTCCGGGTGGTCCGGGCAGTGGGGCGTACCGGCGCGGGCGTAGAGCAGGCGCAGGTAGTCGTGGATCTCGGTGACCGTGCCCACCGTCGAGCGCGGGTTGTGGCTGGTGGCCTTCTGCTCGATGGAGATCGCCGGCGACAGGCCCTCGATGAGGTCCACGTCGGGCTTTTCCATCAGCTGCAGGAATTGGCGGGCGTAGGCCGACAGCGACTCCACGTAGCGGCGCTGGCCTTCCGCGTACAGCGTATCGAAGGCCAGCGAGCTCTTGCCCGAGCCGGACAGGCCGGTGATCACGGTGAGCTGGTTGCGCGGAATGTCGAGCGCAATGTTCTTCAGGTTGTGGGTGCGGGCACCGCGGATTCGGATGGCGTCCATGGGGCATTGTGGGCTGGGGCAACCTGTTAATATACGCCTCCTGACCCTCCCCACGCAGCACGTTTCATGGCTTCCTCTACTGACGACAATATGAGCCCGGCCGAGCGCCGCGCCGGCGTTTCGCTGGCTGCAATCTTTGCGCTGCGCATGCTGGGCGTGTTCCTGATCCTGCCGGTCTACGCGGTGCACGCCCACGGCACGCCCGGCGGCGACGATGTGGCCCAGGTCGGCATGGTCATCGGCGTCTACGGCCTGACCCAGGCCTTCCTGCAGATCCCCTTCGGCGCCGCCTCTGACCGCTTCGGGCGCAAACCGGTGATCGTCTTCGGCCTGGTGCTGTACGTGATCGGCAGCGTCGTCGCGGCACTTGCCCCCGACGTGCATACGGTGGTCATCGGCCGGGTGCTGCAGGGCGCCGGCGCCATTTCCGCCGCGGTCACCGCGCTGGCCGCCGACCTCACCCGCGACCAGCACCGCACCAAGGTGATGGCGATGATCGGCGCCTCCATCGGCCTGGTCTTCGCGATTTCGATGGTCGCCGCGCCGCTGCTGTATTCCGTGATCGGCATGAGCGGCCTGTTCTGGCTCATCGCCGGGCTGGCCGTGGTGGCGATCTTCGCCGTGATCTTCGTCGTGCCGGCCGCGCCGCCGGTGCCGCGGGCCACCGCGCGCTTCTCCGAAGTGCTCGGCAACAGTCAGCTGATGCGCCTCAACTTCGGCGTCTTCGCGCTGCACCTGATGCAGACCGCCATGTGGGTGCTGGTCCCCGCCGGCCTCGTGCGCGCTGGCCTGCCGGTGGCCGAGCACTGGAAGGTTTACCTCCCGGCGGTGCTGGTGTCCTTCACGGTGATGGTGCCGGCGGTGATCGTCGCCGAGAAGAAGGGCGCCATGAAGAGCATCTTCAACTCCGCTATCGGGCTGCTGCTGGCGGTGCAGGTCGGCCTCTATTTCGAGGGCAACGCCGGTATGTGGCCGCTGGCGATCCTGCTGACGCTGTTCTTCGTCGCCTTCAACGTGCTGGAGGCGACCCAACCCTCGTGGATTTCCAAGATCGCCCCGCCGCACGCCAAGGGCACGGCGCTGGGCATCTACAACACGCTGCAGTCCATCGGCATGTTCCTCGGCGGTGCGCTCGGTGGCTGGCTGGCTCAACATGTGGGGCCGGGCGCGGTGTGGGTGCTCGGCGGCGGGCTTGCCGTGGCCTGGCTGATCCTCGCCTCCGGCATGTCGGCGCCGGTGCGCCGCAACGTGGCAACGGCCTGAGCGCCAGCCCTACAGAATTTTTAGGAGAGACATATGGCTTCGGTCAACAAAGTGATTCTTGTCGGCAACCTGGGCAAGGATCCCGAAACCCGTTACGCCCCCAGCGGCGACGCGATCTGCAACATCACCCTCGCCACCACCGACACCTGGCGCGACAAGGCCAGCGGCGAGAAGCGCGAAGCCACCGAGTGGCACCGCGTGGTGTTCTTCGGCAAGCTCGCCGAGATCGCCGGGCAATACCTGCGCAAGGGCAGCCAGGTGTACGTGGAAGGTTCCCTGCGCACCCGCAAGTGGCAGGACAAGGACGGCCAGGACCGCTACACCACCGAAATCCGTGCCGACGAGATGAAGATGCTCGGCAGCCGTCAGGGCATGGGCGGCGGCGACGAGTCGGCCCGCAACGACGGTGGCTTCGGTGGCGGCCGTCCGGCCGGCAACTACGGTGGCGGTAACCGCGACAGCGGTGGCGGCGGCAATTACGGCGGCGGTCGTGACAGCGGCGGCAACTACGGCGGTGGTAGCGGCGGTGGCGGCTCGCCGTCCTATGGCGGTGGCCGCGACAGCGGTGGCTTCGGTGGCGGTTCCGCCCCGGTCCCCAGCGCCCCGTCCGCACCCCAGCGCCCGGCCGGCGGCAACGATTTCGGCGGCTTCGACGACGACATCCCGTTCTGACGCCGCTCCCGCCAAGGGATCGCAGAAACCCGGGCCGGCCAGTGCGCCACCCGGGTTTTTTATCGCCTGTCGCAGCCGTGCGCGAGGATTTTCCGATATCGCATGTCCTTCTTCGCTCCGCGTGGCGAAGTTACCCGATAGACATAAATCCGTACTGTCCGTAAGCTCCAGTCCTGATACCGGAGGCGCTCACGCAATTGGTCCAGGACCTTGAGCGAGCGCCACGGTGGCAGAGATTCGGTGCCGGCTTTCGTGGGGTGTCAGCGCTGTAAGTTCATACGACCTCGGCCACGTATTGCCAGCATTCAAGCGGGTCTCGTTCACTTCACGGAGGCGAGGTTATGCAGCAAACCACGTGTTATGTGGCAGGAACGGACTCCCTAAAACAAAGTGATGCGCACTCAAGGAAATGCCTGTGGACGAATTGAAATTCTGGGAGATCGTGGGCTTTGCGCACGATCAATCTGACGGCAATATGGATGAGAAGTGCGATTTGATTGGAACCGCGCTCTCCAAGCTATCCAAAGATGATGCGAGAGCGTTTTCAGTTCTCTTCGATGCAATGATGGATCGTGCCTATTCGTGGCCATTGTGGGGCGCTGCATATGTCATCAACGGCGGCTGTGGTGATGACACATTTTCTGATTTTCGAGCCTCACTTATTTCCCGCGGCCGCCCTGCGTTTGAGAGCGCACTCGCCGATCCGGAGTCATTGGCCGGCGAAGACTTCGACGAAGACGCTTGGTTCTACGAAGGCTATCAGTATGCCGTGACAGATGGTGTCAAGGCCGCAGTGGGGTCAGTCGTCAATCGCGAAAGTCCTCATCCCGGTGAACCGTCAGGCCAAGCATGGGAGGAAGACAAAGTCTATGACCTCTATCCGCAGCTTGCCGAAAAGTTCGCATAACATGGCGCTCAACCGGACTGCCTGCAAGCTGCGCTTGCGGTTCCCTACGCTTGGCTCGGGCTGCTCTCCACTTCTACGTGAGTCTGCATAGGAGATGCCATGACAGTTGTAGTTCTCGATACCTGCGTAATCGTCGATATGTTTATGCATAGTCGCCCACGCCACGCAAAAGCGGTCAGGCTGAAAGAGACTATTACAGCAAGTAATATTACTGTTCGCATCCCAGCATTTGCTATGTTCGAAATATCTCACGCGATACGCCAAGAGAAGCGATTAAACGGCGGACAAATTGTTGAGGGCGCAGCTTGGGAAGGGGTGTCCAATGGATTGGAGATTGATGCTGTACCAATTGATGAAAGCTTTATCAATCGATATCTCGACGCCGGCTTGCCAGAAATGAGATCTGGTGATTTGGTCTTTGCCGCCTTGGCCAAAGGCGAAGGACTTCCTTTGGTAACTGAAGACAGGAATTTCCTTACTGCCGCGGAGACTGCTGGTATTCAGGTCTTTTCTATTGACGCGTATTTAAATCATGTCCTCGGCTCAGCGGGCTAACAATCTGGTACAGCGGCAGTCGGCCAGTTGTGCTGCCCGACTGCCGTTGCCTTCGTCGTGAGGACACTGTGACAGAGATCAGCACACCGAAGCGTACGGATGGCCAGATGAGCGGCCTTTCTGGAGAACTCTTTGCTGCCGCAGAGCGGTCTTACCAAAAAAAGTTAGGTCTTTTCTTGAGAAGCATCTTCTTTGCATTCGCTTTATTCTTGGAAAACTCGCCTGCAATGAGCCAAGAAATCTTTCTCCAATCTCATTGCACTGCATCTGATCGCCTTGCCATATTGGAAGATGATCAGCAAGTTGCTTACCTCTATCTCACAAAGCCCGGCTCTCAAAAAATCGAGCGAGACGCAATCGCCTACTCCCGCGTCCCTCCAATTGGGCCAATGGATTGGGATGCCATCAAGAAATCCAAGTCGACTCCGCAACTCCTGCAAAACATTGCGAGCTCAAGTGCTGTTGTTCCCAACCCCATCGATCGAGAGTTCTCGTTCAAATGGGCGCCAGATGGAAATGCTGTAGCGCTATTAAGAAATGGATCGCCAATGGCTTTCATTTCAGTGGAGGAGCCGTTTGGCTATTCGAAAGCCGTAGCGAAATCCAGCCCCCTTGCCAACGCCTGGGATCAGGAAAAGTATGAGTCGCTATTTGGACCGGGACAACCTGACCCCTCATTCAACGGGACGTCTGGCGGGGCTCGTTAGTTCGAACGTTACGTTTTTTAAAGTCATGTACCTTCAGTGGTCAGTCATGCTCACGCTGCTAGCGATGTCACCAGTCGCAAACGCCCATGGCGAGGAGTTTCTAGTTTCGCTTTACGCCCAAGCAATTTCTGCAGTTGTGTGCTTGGCTGGTCTGCAATTCTTACCCGTCGCAAGGCCGCACCGACTGTTGGGCTCAATCGCATGTATTGCGGGGGTCATGCTTGCTGAGTTTGTCGTTTCGGACGTTCCTTACGATGACAATCGCGTCGTAATTACAATCGCAATGATCGCTCTTCCAATCACACTAACCGCAGGAGCGGTAGTAATCGGGATGGCTAGTACAAAGCGAAAGGCAAGAACCTAACATGGCTCAACCTCGCTCCCTCCGGTCGCTGGACGCTGCACCACAAAGCGGCACAGTGCCGGTCAGCTCCACGTTAGTCCCATGACAGCCATCTGCCTTCCTGCCGGAACCGATGTGGCCGAAATGGCGCTGTTCGATGTCGACGCGCTACCCCGATTGCTTCCGCGCGATGTGGAGGGCTTCGCCCAACTCAGCGTTGAGGAGCGACTCGTCCGGTTCCCGACTGGCGCAGATGGGGGTTATCTCCTGCATCTGTTCGTAAACGAGGCAATTCCCAAGGACACAGAGCGCTACTGCATATCAGCCGACAAACTGACTGGCCATTTCCATACAACCGAAGGCCGGATTGCCTTCGGCGGGATGGAGTCGGCCTATGCTGAATTCAGGCCAAATGCCAATATCAGATCCGACGGATTGATCGCACCGGGGCGTTACGCATACACCGCGTACAGAACCGAGTTTCCAGACGAATCGGTCGCGCAGGCTCTTCGCGTGGCTCGAACTGCCAGTGAGCGCTGGCTCGATCGCGCGCCCTTGTTGGCAACGTTGGTGCTGCTTGCGGCAACCGTCATTTTGATCACCTCTCAACAGTTCGTACCCGCTGGCCTGGTTCTCCTCGGCGGTCTCGTTGCCATCAAGTGGTTGCGACGACTCCCCGGCTATCGAGATTTGGTTGCGCGGCGCGAACTGGCACAGCTTGCCTTCCCGAGCATTGTTATAGCGTTGCGGTCTGACCCTTTCTAGGGACTTCCCCGTCAAGCTCCATTTTCCAATGACCGGCCGCCAGGCCGGTTTTCCTTTCCTGCCTACCTGCTCTTGTTTCCTGAAGCCTGCACACATGTGACGGGGGAGCGGACAGACAGACGGCCTTTCTCCAATCGGCCTTGACCGGGGCTCGCCCCAGGGCCACGCGATTCAGCGGGCCGCATTCTCCGATCCGGGCGTCCAGCGCATTGAACCGGTCGCACACGTGCTGCCCCAATCAGTCCATCCTGCGGTACGAAATAATTCAAAAAGGATAATCTGTATGTAATATTCGCGGTGTTGCCATTGGCATTAACGAAGACATGCGTCTTCACGCCGTGGCCACATCACTTCAATCTCAAGGAGCTTCACCATGACCCAGAATCTGGTCTCGATCACCTTTGCCCCGGCCGATGTCGAGGCTATCGATGGCATGCTCACCGCGCTCGAAGCCAAGCTCGGTGCCCTCATCACGCTGTCCGCCGACGAGCGCCGCAAGGCCGTCAAGATGGGAGACAAGTCCGAAGCCTTCTGCCGCCAGACCGAACTGGTGCTGCGCCAGAACCCCGGCATCGTGCCCAGCAATTTCGACCTCGCCGGCTTCCAGCAGGACATCGTCGCCCTCGACGTCCTGCGCCCCCGCCTGCAACGCCTGCGCACCCTGGCCGACCGGGCCGACGACACCGAACTGGCCCTCGGCAGCGACATCATGAGCGCCGCCTACGACGGCTACGCCCTCGCCAAGGTCGGCGGCAAGGGCACCGCCCTCGACACCCTCAAGGAATCCATGCAGACCCGCCTGTCCCGCAAGCCGCGCAGCGTCGCCAAGCCGGAAGCCTGATCGTCCCTCCGCCCGCCGGCCGGTCCGCTCTCCGCAGCCGTCCGGCGGCCCGCCGACACCCTGCCGCGCCCCGGCGACATCCACTCGCCATCCGCCGATTCGCTCCGCACACGCAATCCGCCCGGCCAGATATCCCGGGACACCGATCCGACATCCCTTGAAGCCCTCCCGACCCTCCGCAAGCTCCTCGTGAGGAGCCCGGCGAATGTCCTGCCCTATCCGCGAATCCCTCGCGAGCCCCGCCGGGACAGACCACCCCTATCCCGCCGACACTCCCGCCCTATCCGAAAGCTGCTCGCGAGGCCCACCGGGACAGGGGCCGACTGTCCGGGCGCTCCTCGCGAGCAGCCCGCAAACAGGACTGCCCTATCCCTCGCACCCAATCGAGGGCTTCTGATACTGGACGGACCCCCTCGGCGGTGGTCGCGACTACCTCCGGGATGGTCGCGAGTACCTCAGAGGAGGTCGCGATTCCATGGGACATGGCGGCGAGCACCGCCAGGACGCTGATCCGGCCCAGTCCAGACCTCGTTGAAGCAATAGATGCGCGTCCCGGAAATACGTCGAACATCATGCTTGCCGCCCCGTGTGGCGCGCAGTAGATTCGGAGAAGGCACGGCACCGGGCCGTACACCCAAAATGGATAAGGCCATTCTCCTCACCCCCATGCACCTCCACACCCCCCTCAAGTACAAGGCCTGGGCCGATCAGCGGACCCTGGATGCCGTGGCCCGGATCGACCGCGAGATTCATGTCGCCCAGTTCGACTTCGCCAGACAGCAGCTGAATCACATGGTCCGCGTCGAAGAACTGTTTCGCGCCCGGCTTACCGGCGGGGCCGAACCGCATGACTCGACCAATACGCCGGAACTGCCCCCCTTCGAAGCGCTGGCTGCCCGCCTCGGCGCATCGAACCAGTGGCTGCAGGACTACGCCCAGGCCTTGCCGCCCGATCACTTCGAACAGCGAATCCACTTCACCTTCGTCGACGGCAAGAAAGGCACGCTGAGCCGAGAAGAAGTGCTCTACCACCTGATCAACCACGGCACCTATCACCGCGGCGCGATCGGTCATGCGCTCGATCTCGCCAAGGCCCCCCGGCCAGCGGACACGTTTACCGTCTTCATTCACGCAACCGAGCCGGATCGCAGAGGGGACTGACGTGGCGATGCAGCCAACCCGCAGCGGCGTGTCGCAGCGCCCGGCCGGTTGAGGCTTCAGCGGTACAGGATTACCTGCTTCTCAGAACCACACAGCCGATGCCGGCGGAGCGCAAGTGACGTAATTCATAGCGTCTGCCCGTACCGGGTGGATACTTCATGGGAAGCACTTTTGGCCTTGAATTGGAAGCTTGGTTTGGGGAGTGATTGGCTGGAGTTGTTGGTTTGTGTGGAGATGCTGACGGGCTGTTTTCGGCCATAACCGGCCAGTCACCTGCTCCCCAAAGCTGACGTTTGCGTGACTGTTTCCATCCAAAACCTGTCCAAGTGCTCCATGGGGGGAATTCGACCGAAACCTCCCATGAGGTTGCAGCACTTGACCGGCGGCACCCAGCCCCAAAGGAATTTCGCTGCGACTTTTAATGCTGTAGAATTCAAAGGCTTAGCTGCTTTTTGTGCGCATAGTGGGTTTCCTATCTGCCGCCAGAGGTTCGTGACATAGAGGGAGTTAGCTGTCCGTGACAGAGGTTGTCCCGAAGGAAAGTAAGATGGTTGAGTATGATCCAGCGGAGCATCGGATCAAGCATTGTTGGTCTGAACCGAAGGCCGACTTTGTCACGACTGGTGTTGGCATTATCGGAAAATGTCCATCAACCTTGTCCAAAGCCCAGGCTCGCGAGCTATTGAACGACGCTGAGTTTGAAGGGAAACAGCCTGATCAGACGATTGCGGAAGTAATGCCTGAGCGGGCATGGAACGTGCATGAAGGTGTCATCTATGAGGCCGTTCCGTCAGGCCCGGGTGCCTACCATGGCTATCCTTGGCGTGGTCGTCCAAGTCGCAATCGTCTTTCACGTGCAGTTAAGCGAGCTCTGCAGCAAAAAGCGGACATGCAAGGCTACGGAAGAGAGTTTCAAAATTGGTTGAAGCAATATGAATCCTGATTCGCCGATGCGTTTCGAGTTTCTTCCGTCGGAAGATGAAGCTGCCCGCATGAATGGCTGGGGCGAAGGGATCTTGTACGTCCTTGGTGTTCCGTACTGGTACTCCAACAGTGATGATCAGCCGCAGCCAATTGAATGGACTTGGGTTGATTTGCTTGAGCATGTAGCTTCGAATTGGGGGGCACTGGTCTTCGAGCAATCCTATCCATACTCTTGGTTGAATGATGTAGCTCACCCTGGGGATGTATGGAGTGTGGCCGAACGAAGATGGGCTAGGCTAGGTGAAGAATTAGCTGAGGCCGAGGAGGCTAAGCTGCTTGCCTTTGAACGAAGGCACAACTTGGCCTCTGCTTGGAAGGGATTGTCGCTCCCATCGCTTACGTTGATGCGCAATGGTAGGGTTTGTTGGATTTGCGCTGACGGTCAAGCTCCAATAAGGGCTCCATTCGAAGAGTGCCAAGCCGCACTGGTGTCAATCTGCGATACCTTGGCCCAATCGTTTGAAAGTTCCACTAATCTCAGGATCAAAAGCGCAATCAATCGATGGCGCGACCGCGGCGTCGGTGCAAGGGAAGATTTCTTCAGATCGGTTACAGGCATGTCTCAAGAGTCGCTTATTGCTGTTCAAGGCGACGCTGATCCGTTTGAGTTCTGGGGCGTGGCCGCCAATGATTCTTGGGCTGACGGACTTGTCGAAGAAGGGCCTCTCTTAGCGGCAGCTCGTATGACGACAGGCATTCACGATAGCGCGACGATTCGACGAGTACTCGACGCTATTCGTGCAGTCCCTCCTGGCAAGCTGGATGCACTGGACAGAATTAGCGCCGAAACTTGCGAATATCTTCAGAGGATGCCTGCTCAGTTTGCATTTTCTGGTGGATATGTTGCAGCAGAGTTTGTACGTGATGCGCTTGGTGGGGATCGACCAGTCCGCTTCGAGATTGAAGCACTCTTCGAGGAACTGGGCATCAGCGTAATTACGCAACATTTGGGTGCGGAGACGATTGACGCAGTCGCTGTTTGGGGCGCGCGCGGGCCGTGTGTGATTTTGAACGCAGACCGGCAGCACATTTCGCCAGAACGTACTCGGATGACACTTGCTCACGAGCTTGGGCATCTGGTACTGGATCGAGTAGGAGGACTCCCCTTTTGTGAGGTGCTAGGGGGGGCAATAGACTACTTCATGGAGCGAAGAGCGAACGCTTTTGCAGCGGAACTGTTACTCCCTCGAGGCATCGTGGAGTCCATGCGAAACACCGTGGAGGGATCGATTAGCGATTTCGTCACAGCCTTGAAACAACGCTTCGGGGTGAGCAAAGCTGTAGCCTGCGCGCAGATCTACAACTCGCGTGTTTTCGCAGGCTTGAACGGTGAGGAGCAGCGTTTTCTGGAGATTCGACTCCGACGTATTGATACCTTTGGCTCCCAGGATGCTATCAAGGTGCAGCCGACCGGCGGCATCATGTAGGGCGTTTTAGTCGCCGCTTCCATGAACTAGACACTAGCTCCTGGAAACCTGCAAGCGAGCGTTTAATTCGAGGCAAACAATCGCGTGTGACGAATGTCGCCAGAGGGTCGAAACCTCCTTTAGCCAGATCAGGAGGTTGACGTTTGATTTTTTTGCTCTGCTGAATACCTATTTTTCGTTCTTATGGCTGACACGCTGGCCGTGACATGGCGCGACGAGCGGCTACTCCGCTTAGATAGCGGCCGTTGAGCTTCAGATGCATCGAACGTCCGGAGGGGGTCGGTAACAGACCTTGATTTCACCGGCCCTCATCGTGCGATCCACGAATAAGCGACCGCCCCAGACGAACCACACCACACAGTCCCCGTTGCTCGCTGCACTATTCCCGCGCGCTTCACGTCTCCGCATTCCCCTTGACCCCACCAAGGCCCCCCGCCCATACTCCCGCCGTCGCCTAAACAGTGGCGACCGGGTTTAGCAGCTCGACGAATCCAGGCGGATACCGGCCGTATTGCGGCCGTTTTTATTCGTCATGCCCTTGGTGCGCCCTGATTTCATGGTCAATGGCGGGCCGAGTGGGGTGGCGTAGCTATCTACCAAGGAGTTTCGTCATGGCTGTTCAAGCCCCTGTGTGCGCATATGAGCACGCTTCTGCTTCATCCCCTTCGCCCGCATCGTTTCGCACTTGCCATTTCGCAAGGAGGGCTGCGCGATGAATACGCCGATGCAGTTTTCCGCCTCGTCCGACACGCTGTACGAATTGGCCGACAGTGCGAATGCCATGACCGTCACCGATCAGCTCACGGCTCGCCTCGCGCAGTTGCATGCGCTGCTGGCGGCGACCCATGGCAACGCGGGGATCAGCTTCCGCCGTCTCGACCACGAGCATCAGGAGCATTACCTGTGGGCCTGCTACATGCTGGCGGCGGAAACGCGGGAGTTGATGACGGCGCTGGCGGAGAAACAGCGCCTTGCAGCGTTGCCGGCTGGGTAGGTGTCTGTGGACGGGCCCGATCCCCCGCCCCTCACACCCACAACCGATACATCCAGAACGACTCATCCTCAATGAAGCGCCGCGCGAATTCCGTTGGCGAGAAGCCGGTGATGCGGCGGGATTCGCGGCTCATGTGGGCCTGGTCGGCGAAGCCTTCGTCCTGGGCGAGGGCGGCCCAGTCGAAGGGGCGGCCGTTCTCGTAGCGTTCGCGTGCGGCGAAGAAGACGCCTTCGGTGCGCACGAGGGCCTGCCATTCGCGCAGGGAGCGGCCGCTGAAGGTCTTGATGCGCCGTTCGACTTGCCGCGGGCTGTGGGTCTGGCGCCATTCGCGGGCTTGCAGCGCGAGGCGCTCGACCCAGTGGCGGCCGAGCTGGCGCAGCGATGGGGTGGATGCGCTGCGCCCTTGCAGGGCCTGCCAGCGGGGGGCCAGGTGTTGTTCCAGCACGGCTAGCGTGGTGGCATCGTCGGGGGCGTGGGCCAGTGCGTCGAGGAAGGGGCGCCAGCGGGCGTCCAGCGCCGTGCTGGCGGGGACGAAGCGGTCGTGGATGGCGCCCAGATCGAGGCCGAACAGGGCCTTCGCCACATCGGGGGTGAAGCACATCACGCTGCCGCGCCCGCAGGTCGGTGCCCAGCTCACCCGCGGGCGGGACTGGCTGCCGGAGATGACCATTGGGTTGCCGAAGGGCGTCCAGCGGCCTCCATCCGCGTCCGGCTCGACGAGTCCGACATCCATCTCCTGGAACCAGGACAGGGAGATCAGCGGCGAGGCCGGGAAATGGGACAAGCGCTGGGCGTCGCTGAGGGCGACGCCGCGGGTGTCGCGGCACAGCACGGCCACGATGGCCCCCTGCAGGGCTGGCGGGGCAGGGTACAGCCGGGACCATGGGGCCGGATCGTCGGCGGGCCGCCGCGGTGCACGGGTCAGCGGGTGGGGGCAGGCGGTGAGGGGCGGCGGGTACGGGGACATGGGCTGACAGTATAGGCAGCGGTGCAGCCCCCGACATGTCGTTTGCGTTCAAGACGGCCCCGGTGGGCGGATCAAGAATGGCCGCCATGAACACACCGACTTCTCCCCGCTGCCCGATCCATTCGGGCTCTTCGTCCCCGGCGCCGCTGTCCGGCGCGCCGGGATCCTGGCCCCCGGGCCCCACCGCCGGCGTTACGGGCTGGAGCCTGCTGCGGCGCATGTCGCGTGATCTGTTCGGCGAGCTGTCCGCGTGGCAGGCGCAGTTCGGCGACGTGGTGCATCTGCGCATCTGGCCGGAGCACCAGATCGTCGTCACCGATCCCCAGCTGGCGCGCGAGCTGCTGGTCGGCCACCACGATGCGCTGATCCGCTGGGAGCGCGGCATGCGCGTGTTCGCCCAGCTCCACGGGCACAGCGTGTTCATCGCCGAAGGCCAGGCCTGGAAGGACAAGCGCCACGCGCTGCAGCCGGCCTTCTCGGGCAAGGCCGTGGAGGCCTTCGTGCCGACCATTGCCGCCGCGACGGCCATGGCGCTGGATCGTTGGCCGGCGGATGGCACGCCGTGGCAGATCGAGAGCGCGCTGACTTCGCTGACGATGGACGTGATCCTGCGCATGCTGTTCTCGAGCCAGATCGGCGACGAGGCGCGGGTGGCCGAGGAGGCGGTGCGCACGGTCAGTGCGGCGGCCAATGCGGAGTTCTACTGGCCGGCCAGCGCGCCCGACTGGATGCCCTGGAAGCGCGACAAGCGGCAGGCGCTGGCGGCGCTCAACGGCCTCGTCGAGCGTCATCTGCAGGCCCGCCTGAAACTGCCGGAGGATGCCTGGCCCGATGATCTGCTGGCCCGCCTGTTGCGGCTGCACCGGGACGACGGGCAGGCCTGGCCGCTGCAGGCCGTACGCGACGAATGCATGACGACCTTCCTCGCCGGCCACGAAACCGCCGCCGCGACGCTGAGCTGGTGGGCCTGGTGCATGGCGGCCCAGCCGGAGACCCAGGCGGCGGCCGCAGTGGAAGTCCGGCTCGGCCTTGGCGAGCGGCCGCCATCCGCTGCCGATCTGCCGAAGCTGCCCTATCTGGCGCAGACGGTGCAGGAGACGCTGCGCCTCTACCCGACGGCGCCGCTGCTCAACAGCCGGCGTTCCACACGGCCGATTGTGCTGGGGGGCTGGCATTTTCCGGCGGGGACGATGTTCATGCTGCCGGTGTTGCAGATGCATCGCGATGCGCGCTGGTTTCCGGAGCCGTTGCGTTTCCAGCCCGAGCGCTTCGGCCCCGCTGCGGCGGAGTTTCCGCGCGGTGCCTATCTGCCCTTCGGCGCCGGCCCGCGGGTGTGTCTCGGCCAGCACCTGGCGCTGACCGAGATGAAGGTGATCACCGCGATGATCCTGCAGCGCTATGTGCTGTCGGTGCCTGATGGCATGGCGCCGCCGCAGCTGCGCTTCAATGTGTCCCTGCGGCCGGAGCGGCAGTTGCAGTTGCGGGTGAGCCCGCGCCAGCCACCGGGTTATTCAACAGCCACGGCGGGTTGAGTGGTCGCGAGGGTGAGGAAGCGCGCGAAGTCATCGGCCGTCAGCGGACGGCTGTACAGGTAGCCCTGCATCACGTCGCACTCGCAGGTGACCAGGAAAGCTCGCTGGGACTCGGTCTCGATGCCTTCGGCGATGACCCGCAGGCCGAGGCTGTGGCCCATGGCGACGATGGCCCGCACGATGTTGCGGTCCGCCTCGCTGGCGTCCAGGTCGGTGATGAACATGCGGTCGATCTTGAGGGAGTCGATCGGAAAGCGCTTCAGGTAGCCCAGCGACGAATAGTCGGCACCGAAGTCGTCGAGGGCGATGCGCACGCCGAGTTGATGTAGGGCGTCCATCACGGCGAGGGTTTCGGCTTCGCCCTTGACGGCGACCCGCTCGGTGATTTCGAGCACCAGACGTTCAGGTGCCAGCCGCGTTTCGGCCAGGATGTCGCGGATGGTGTCGGTGAGGCCCCGTTCGTGAAACTGGTTGGCCGACAGGTTGACCGCGATGTTGATCGGCGGCAGCCCCTCTTCCCGCCAGCGGCAGGCCTGCCGGCAGGCCTGCTCGATCACCCAGCGTCCGACATCCACGATGAGGCCGGTGTCTTCCAGAATCGGCACGAACTCCAGCGGCGAGATCGGGCCCAGCGTGGGGTGGCGCCAGCGCAGCAGTGCCTCGGCACCGACCACGTGGCCGTCCGAGATGGAGGCCTTGGGCTGGTAGTGCAGCTCGAATTCCTGGCGGGCCAGGGCTTGGTGCAGAGCGCTTTCCAGGATCAGCCGGCGCTGCCCGATCTGGTGCATGTCCGGTGTGTACAGGCAGTAGGCGCCGCCGCGGCGTGCCTCTACCTGGAGCAGGGCAGCGGTGGCGGCGAGCAGCATGTGTTCGGCGTCATCGTCGTTGGAGCGGCGCGGAAAGGCGCCGATGCGGCTGCTGATGGCGATGCGGTAGTCGCCGAGTTCGAATGGGGGTTCCAGGCTGCGGTTCAGGCGCCCGGCGATGGCTGCCAGCGCTTCCTCGCTGTTGCAGTGGGGCAGGGCCAGCGCAAAGCTGCCGTCGTCCAGATGGGCCAGAAAGTCTTCGGGGCCGACCTGGGTGGCCAGGCGTCGGGCCATCTCCTGCTGCAGCTTGTGGCCGGCATCGGGCAGCAGGGCGCGGATCGCGTGGCTGCGGCGTCCCACCTCGATGAGCAACAGGGCCGCGTTGGCCTGGTCGCGGAGCAAGGCTTCCAGATGCAGTTCCAGGCGGGCCCGGTTGGGCAGGCCAGTGACGGGGTTCTGCTCGGCGCGTTGCTGCAGCGTGGCCCGCGCGGTGCGCAGCTCCGCTTCGGCCCGGGCATGGGCGATCTCCCGTTCGAGGATCGGGAGCAGCTTGGGCAGGTCGTGCTTGGCCATGCAGTCGCGGGCGCCGCGGTGCATGGCCTCCACGGCCTCGGCGGTTTCCATCGTGCCGGACATGACGATCACCGGCATCTCCGGTCTGCCGCCGCCGGCGGCCCCGATCATGTCGAGGGCGATGAGGGCGTCAAGATCCGGCAGGTGGTGGTCGCAGACGATCAGGTCCCAGCTCCCGTCGCGCAAGGCGGCACTCAGGCCGGCGCGGTTGGCGACGCGGCTGAGCTGGGCCGGTATCGCGCTGTCGAGCAGCGCCAGGCGCAGCAGCTCAGCATCGTCGTCCGAGTCTTCGATCAGCAGGATCTGCAGCACGGCGTTCTCCTTGGGCATGGCTTTGCTCACTCAGCGCAGGGGCAGGCAACGAATGGTCGGCGATCTTCTCACGCCTGGGCGTGCAGTGGGCTGCCCCCGCGGCGCAGGCCACTGCCCACCGGCAGCTCGTCGAACCAGTTGATGAAGCGCATCACGTCGGCGCCCTGATAGATGGCGCCATGTTGCGGACAAAGCATGTCGATCGGCAACTGGCTGACCCGCTCGCACCAGTCGCGCTTGGCTTCCGCCGAGCCCATCCAGCGGCGGTGGAAACCCTCGGCCTGGCGGATGTGGCGGTCGAAATCCTCGACGAACAGCGGGTAGTCGCCGGTGAGGCGGGCGGCGCCCACGTCGCCGCTGAAGAGGATGCGCGCCTTGCGGTCGTACAGGTGGAAGTTGCCGGACGAATGCAGATAGTGGGCCGGCAGGGCTTCCAGGTTCAGGCGCCCGAGGCGGATCGTACAGCCCTCGTCGGGGATATCGATGAAGGTGTCGTCCTTACCGCCGAAGTGGGGCACGAACTCGGACCACAGCCAGCTCAGATGGCACTTGAGCGCCGGGTTGAATTCCAGCCACAGGGCCAGTGACGAAATGATGTCCGGGTCCTGGTGGGATGCGAACAGGGCTTCGATGTGGCGTGGGTCGACGGCGGCGGTGAGGGCCGAGAAGACTGCCGAGAAGATCTCGGAGCCGCCCGGGTCGGTGAGCAGCGCACGCTGGCCGTCGACGACGAGGTATTCGTTGGTGTCGATCAGGTATTCAGGGCGTTGGGGGTCGCGAGCGACGACGATCCACTGGTGCGCGCCATCCTGGAAGATGGGAGTGGTTTTTTTCATTGTTGTTCCTGTCGGGCGTTTCGGGCCGGCTCAGCCGGCGTGGTGGGCGAGGGCCCGGCGCAACTGCTTGATGGTGCTCAGGATGGTGACGATGGCGTCTTCGATCTCGTCGGCGACCTGGCGCAGGCTGGCGGCTAGGGCCTGGCCGTAGACGGCCTCGATCTTGGCCGCGCGCGACAGCGCGATGCCGGTGTTGCACAGGCGCAGGGCGTGGTCGAGCCGGTTGCCGAGGCCGAACCAGCGCTCGCTGCCGTCGCTGTCGATACGTGCCTGGCGGGCTTCGATGCGCGTGGCGGCGCCAGCCAGGCGGGGCTGGATGGCGGCCGGGATCTGGTCGAGATGAGCCACATGCAGCCGGATGCGAGCCGACTCGGCGACCGAATGGACCAGATCGCCGATGAAGTCGCCGAGTTCGTGCATCTGCCGGTCGAGCTGGCCGCTGAACTGGCGCAGCTCGCTGGAGACGATGCCGAAGCCGCGGGCCTGGCTGCCGGCCTGCTTGGCGGCCAGCATCGCGTTGAGGGCCACCAGGTTCACCTGGCTGGACAGGGCGGTGACCTGGCGGATGCCGGCGCTGATCTCGACGACTAGCTGCAGGGACTGTCCTCCGGTGGATGAAAGGGATGAAGGAATTTCCATTGGCGTCCTTGTCAGCGGGGGCCGGCCGGCGTTGCGGTCCGGAAGTAGGCCACCAGTTGTTGCAGTTGCTCGGCCTGGGCGCTCATTTCCTCGGCGGTGGCGGCCAGCTCTTCGGAGGCCGCCGCGTTCTGCTGGGTGACCTGGTTGAGCTGGATCATCGCGGTGCTGATCTGGCTGACGCCGCCGGACTGCTCTTCGGAGGCAGCGGCGATCTCCTGCACCAGTTCGGAGGTCTTGCGGATCGCCGGGACCATGGCCTGCAGCAGGTGGCCGGCCTGGTCGGCGAGGCGCACGGAGCTGCCGGCGACTTCGCCGATCTCCTGCGCCGCTTCCTGGGAACGTTCGGCGAGCTTGCGTACCTCGGCGGCGACGACGGCGAAGCCCTTGCCGTGCTCGCCGGCCCGGGCCGCTTCGATGGCGGCGTTGAGGGCCAGCAGGTTGGTCTGGTAGGCGATGTCGTCGATGATGCCGATCTTGTCGGCAATCTCCTTCATCGCGGAGACGGTCTGGGACACCGCGTCGCCGCCGGAGGCGGCTTCTTCTGCGGCCTTGGAGGCCATGCCGTCGGTGAGCTTGGCGTTGTCGCTGTTCTGGTTGATGGAGGCGGAAGCCTGCTCGACGGTAGCCGACACTTCTTCGACGCTGGCGGCCTGCTCGCTGGTGGCCTGGGACAGGCTCTGGGCAGTGGCGGAGACTTCCTCGGAAGCGCTGCCGAGGCTGTCGGCGGTGCTGCGCACCTGGCTGATGATGTCGGACAGCTTCCCGCTCATGTCGCGCAGGGCGGCCAGCAGCTGGCCGGCTTCGTCGTTGCCGTGCACTTCGATGCGGGTCGTGAAGTCGCCGCCGGCGATCACTCGGGCGGTGCTCACGGCCTGCTGCAGCGGGCGGCGCACCAGGCGGCGGATCATCGCGTAGAGCACGACATTGAGGGCCAGCACCAGCAGGGCGGTGCCGCCGAGGATCACCGCCGACAGGGCGCGGGATTCGCGGGTGAATTCGTCGCGGTAGGTGGTGACCATGATCTCCCAGCCCCACGGCGCGTACACATCATGCACGGCGATCTTCTCGCGGGGTTCGGTGTCGCCGAGTTCCTTGTTGAACCAGGGGTAGAAAGTGATGCCTTTCTTCTTGCTGAGCACGTCGCGGATGAACTCGCGGCCGCTGGAGTCCTTGGCGCCGAGCAGGTTCTTGCCTTCGGCGGCGGGGTGGATGTAGACCAGGCCCGGATCGAAGCCGTTGTCGAGCACCGCCGCGTAGCCTGTCTCGCCGATCTTCATGCCCAGGAACTTGTCGCGCAGGCTCTTCATGCCGTCCGCCATGTTCATGCCGATGCCGTAGGCGCCGATGATGGCACCGCGGGCGTCCTTGATCGGCTGGTAGTAGGCGTAATTGAACATGCCGTCGCGCTTGGACGGGCCGGCGTAGATTTCGCCGCGCAGCAGGCGTTCGTAGGCCGGGTGCTTGCGGTCGAGGCGGGCGCCGGTGTTGCGCACACCGTTGGCATCCTTGCCGGAGCTGGTGACGATGAAGAAGTCGTCGCCCTGGCGCACTGAGATGGTGGCGACGAGGCCGGTGAGGGCGGTGAAGCGGTCAGCCGCTTCGTTGTCGTTGTTGAGGACCAGGTTCCCGCTCTTCAGCTGCGGCAGCTGCTGGCTGCCGGACGGGATCAGATGGCCGGCGTCCACGCTCATCGGGCCGCTGTAGGGCGCGCGGTAGAGGGCCAGGCTGCGTTCCATGCCGAGGCGCAGGCTGTCGTCGGCGGTGGCGATCATGTCGAGCAGGCGCTGGGTGGTGCGCTGCATCTCGGCGATGCCGCGGTCCTCGAGGTAGCGTTCGGCGTAGTGGCCGATGACGCCCGCGAGGAGGAGCACCATGAGCAGGGACAGGGTGCTTTGAACCGCGATCAGACGGCTGCCGATGGCCATGTCCTTCCAGGACTTGAGTTGCATGACGGTCGTTCCTAGTGGGCGTGAAGGGCTGCCGTTCAGGCAGCGAGGGTGTCGGGTTCGCCGGCGGCGACCGACGCGAGGCCGGCCAGTTCGTCCACCGAGAAGGTGCGGCTCACGTCGAGGAGGATCACGAAGCGCTCGCCGATCTTCCCCATACCGCGAATGAATTCGTTGCGGATGTGTACGCCGAAGGACGGCGGCGGCTCCACGTCGGTGGCGGGGATCTCCAGCACCTCATTGACGGCGTCCACCAGCACGCCGAGTTGTTGGATGCCGTCCTCGCTGTCCACTTCGACGATCACCACGCAGGTGCGCCGCTTGGGCTCGGTGAGGCCCTGGCCGAAGCGGGCCAGCAGGTCCACCACCGGCACCACCGAGCCGCGCAGGTTGATGACCCCGCGGATGTAGCGCGGCATCATCGGTACCTGGGTCAGGTGGGCGTACTCGATGATCTCGCGGATCGACAGAATGCCGATGGCGAACAGCTCGCCGCTGAGGTTGAAGGTGAGGTACTGCTCCCGCTCGCCAGCGTGTTCAAGGCTGGCGGTATGGTCCGGTCGGGTTTGCATGGGCGCTCTCCGTTGGGTTTGAGGGACGCCGCTCAGAAGCGGACGAAGTCCTGCGGGGACACGCCAGATCCGGCAACCGCCAGTTCGCCCGGCAGGCTGTCGGATTTTGTGACCAAGCGCTTTCTGCTCCTTTCGCTGCGGGCCTGCTGACGCAGGTTGGGTGTCGCGCCGCCGGTCTTGAAGAATTGGATCAGCTGCTGCAGCTGCTCGGCCTGGGCGCTCATCTCTTCGGCAGTGGCAGCCAGTTCTTCCGACGCGGAGGCGTTCTGCTGGGTGACCTGGTTGAGTTGGTGCATCGCGGTGCTGATCTGGGCGACGCCGCCGGACTGCTCTTCGGAGGCGGCGGCGATCTCCTGCACCAGTTCGGAGGTCTTGCGGATCGCCGGGACCATGGCCTGCAGCAGGTGGCCGGCCTGGTCGGCAAGGCGCACGGAGCTGCCGGCGACTTCGCCGATCTCCTGCGCCGCTTCCTGGGAACGTTCGGCGAGCTTGCGTACCTCGGCGGCGACGACGGCGAAGCCCTTGCCGTGCTCGCCGGCCCGGGCCGCTTCGATGGCGGCGTTGAGGGCCAGCAGGTTGGTCTGGTAGGCGATGTCGTCGATGATGCCGATCTTGTCGGCAATCTCCTTCATTGCGGAGACGGTCTGGGACACCGCGTCGCCGCCGGAGGCGGCTTCTTCGGCGGCTTTGGAGGCCATGCCGTCGGTGAGCTTGGCGTTGTCGCTGTTCTGGTTGATGGAGGCGGAGGCCTGTTCGACGGTGGAGGAGACTTCCTCGACGCTGGCGGCCTGCTCGCTGGTGGCCTGGGACAGGCTCTGGGCGGTGGCGGAGACTTCCTCGGAGGCGCTGCCGAGGCTGTCGGCGGTGCTGCGCACCTGGCCGATGATGTCGGACAGTTTCTCGACCATGTCCTGCAGGGCCTGCAGCAGCTGGCCGGCTTCGTCCTTGCGGTTCACCTCGATGCGGGTGGTCAGGTCGCCGTCGGCGAGGGCGCGTGCGATACCCACCGCCTGGGCCAGCGGGCCGGTGATCGAGCGGGTCACGCTGATCGCCAGCGCAATGCCGATGACGATGGCGATGGCGCTCAGCACCAGCATGCTCTTCAGTGCGCTGTCGTAGGTGTCGCCGGCCCTGCGGGCGGCGATTTCGGTGGCCTTGGTTTCCTCCTCGACGAACTTGGCCAGGGCATCCAGCCATTCGCGCTGGGCCGGGCGGACTTCCTTGAACAGCAATGCGGTGGCTTCCGCCATCCGGCCCTGGCGGGCGACGTCGAGCACCTGGATCTGCAGGCGCAGCACGGTCTGGGCGAGGCCCTTGATCTTGGCGGCGAGGGCGCGCTCCTCGTCGCTGGCGTTGGCGGCCAGCAGCTTGTCGAGTTCGGCTTCACCGTCCATGTAGCTCTTCTTGCGCGCATCCAGACGAGCCGTCTCGGTCTTGACGACGTCCTCGTCCTGGCTCAGCAGCAGGTTGCGCATGGCGATCGCCGAGTCGCGCAGGTTGTCCACCATCGCGTTGCTGACACGGGTCTTCTCGTTGTTGACGGAAGTGATCTGCTGCACGCTGTCGTTGATGGTCATCATGCGGGTGGTGCCCGTATAGACGATGGCGACGAGCAGGACCAGGACGAGCCCGAACCCGAAGGCCAGGCGTTGGCTGATTTTCAGATTGCTGAACATGGGTGTGTTCTCCGGCTGGGGATTCAGGAAATGGCGGTTCAGGCGGCTGCGCGGTCGATGACCTGCTGCAGGAGACGTGGAATGTCGAGGATCAGCGCGACGGCGCCGCTGCCCAGGATGGTCGATCCGCTGATGCCCTGGACGCGGCTGAAGACGCGGCCGAGGGGCTTGATGACGGTCTGGATCTCGCCGTGCAGGCTGTCCACCACCAGCCCGGCGCGCTTGCCGCCGTACTGCACGACCACCAGGTTGCGGTCGGTATGGCGCCCGCCCGTGCCGGCCGGCAGGTCGAGGGCGTCGCGCAGGCGGGTGTAGGGCAGGATCTGGCCGCGCTGGTTGATGTAGTCGCGGCGTGGGTCGGTCCGCTGTTCGACGGCGGGCAGCTTGATGCACTCGATCACCTGATCGAGGGGGATTACGAAGGAGGCGTCGCCGACGCCGACCAGGAAGCCGTCGATGATGGCGAGGGTCAGCGGCAGGCGGATGCGCATCGTGCTGCCCTGGCCTTCGACGCTGTCGATTTCGATGCTGCCGTGCAGGGCCTCGATGTTCTTCTTGACTACGTCCATGCCGACGCCGCGCCCGGAGATGTTGCTGAGCTGTTCGGCGGTGGAGAAGCCGGGGGCGAAGATGAGCTTGTAGACGTCTTCGTCGGAGAGGTTCTGCTGGGGGCCGACGAGGCCTTTCTCGACGGCTTTCCTGAGGATGCGCTCGCGGTTGAGGCCGTTGCCGTCGTCGCTGACCTCGATCAGCACGCCGCCGGAGTCGTGGCGGGCGTCGAGGCGGATCGTGCCCTGGGCCGGCTTGCCGCGGGCCACGCGCACGTCCGCCGCTTCGATGCCGTGGTCCATGGCGTTGCGCACCAGGTGCATCAGCGGGTCGCCGATCTTCTCGACCATGGTCTTGTCGAGTTCGGTCTCGGCACCGTTGATGACCAGGCGGATGTCCTTGCCCAGGTCGCGGGCCACGTCGCGCACCACGCGCTGGAAGCGGTTGAAGGTTTCGCCGATCTGCACCATGCGCAGGTTGAGGGTGCTGTCGCGGACTTCCTCGATCAGGCGCGCCATCGTTGCGGTGGCTTCGAGCATGCGGCGGGCCTTCAGCTGGCCGGCGATCATGTTGGCGCTGGCGCCGGCGATGACCAGTTCGCCGACCAGGTTGATCAGTTTGTCGAGCTTGTCGGCGTCCACGCGCAGGGTCTTGGCGCGGCCGCTGTCGCGGGCCGGCTTGCCGCCGACGGCGGGGGCGGCTGCGTCGATGGGCGCGGGCAGGGCCGGTGCTTCGTCGGCGACGACCGGTACGAGGGCTGTTGCTGCCGCAGGGGCGGGGGCCAGGGCCCGTTCCAGCTCGGTGGCTTCGAGGGTGCCGCAGCACAGCAGCGCTTCGCCGAGGGCGGCCGGCTCGGGCGACAGGGCCGTCAGCATGTCGGCGTAGGCCTGCAGCGGGCTGTGCGGCGGCAGGATGTGGATGGTGGCGTCGTCGCGCACGAAGTCGAAGGCGCCGTCGATGTCGGCGTGGCTGGCTTCGCTCTTCAGGCTGATCTCGAAACCCAGGTAGCAGGCTTCCGGGTCCAGCTCGCCGAGGGCCGGCAACGCGTCCTGCAGGGTGGCGATGCCTTCGATGTCGCCGAGGCTGCCCAGGTAGCGGATGAAGGACAGCGGGTCCATGCCGTGCTGCAGGACTTCCCGGCTGAAGCGCAGGGAAACGTGCCAGTTGCCGGTGACGGCAGTTTCGCCGCCGGTTTCTGCGGCAATGCTGGCGGCAGGCGTCACGTCGGCGGTGGCGGCGGGAACCGGCAGCGTGCTGGCAGTGGTGAAGCGGGCCAGTTGGCCGAGCAGGTCGTGGCCGATCGCATTGACGACCGGGTCGTGGCCGTGGGCCTTGTCGGCGACGCGCTGCAGCAGGGTGCCGATGTGGTCGCCGCTGGCCAGCAGCAGTTCGGCCAGCGGGCGGTCGATGGTGAGTTCGTTGCTGCGTACGCGGTCGAGGACGTTCTCGATGGTGTGGGTGAAGCCGACCACCTCGTCGAAGCCGAAGATGCCGGCCGAGCCCTTGATGGTGTGGGCGGCACGGAAGATGGCGTTGACGGTTTCGCCGTCGCCCGCGCCATTCTCGATCTGCAGCAGGCCGTCCTCCATCTGCTCCAGCAGTTCGCGGGCTTCGAGGAGGAAGGTCGGGATGGCCTGATCGATATCCATGTTCATTGCGCTCCGCTGGAGGTGGGGGCGGCCGGCAGCAGGGCGTCGAGACCGCACAGGGCGAAGCAGTCGCGCACCGGAGCGCTGCAGGCTTCAAGGGTGCTGGCGGGCAGGCTGCGCAGGGCGGCCAGCACCACTTGCAGGCCGGCGCAGTCGATTTCGATGACGTCGCCCAGGTCGAGGCGGCAGGGGCTTCCGTCCGCCGGCAGGGCCAGCAAGGCTTCGCGGATGGCGGCGGCGGTGTAGATGTTCAGCTCGTCGCTGAAGCGGACGCGGATCTGTCCGTCGTCCCGGGCGATGTCGAGGCTCATGGCGCTTTCCTGGATGCCGGCCGGCCGCTCAGGGCAGGATCAGCTTGGAGACGGCGTTGAGCATCTGCGCCGGGGCGAAGGGCTTGACCATCCAGGCCTTGGCGCCGGCGGCCTGGCCTTCGGCCTTCTTGGCTTCCTGGTTTTCGGTGGTCAGCATGACGACCGGGGTGAACTTGTAGCTGGGCAGCTTCTTCATCTCTTTCACGAAGGTGATGCCGTCCATATTGGGCATGTTCACGTCGCTGATGACCAGGTGCACCTTGCGGCCGTCGAGCTTGCCGAGGGCGTCCTTGCCGTCGCTGGCTTCGACGACGTCATAGCCGGCGCCCTTCAGGGCGATGCTGACGACCTGGCGGAGGGAGGCGGAATCGTCCACCACGAGAATGGTTTTAGCCATGGATGTGCTCCTAGAAGAAGGTGATGTCGGTCTGGTCGTTGGCGGCGGAGCTGCCGCCGCCGGTATGGATCTGGCGCTCTTCGGCGGTGGCGTAGCTGCCGGACAGGCTGGCGAGGAGCCTGTCTACGGGCAGGGGCTCGGGCCAGCCGCCGCGGGCGACGTCGGCGTGGCTGGTGGCGATGTGGGCCGGCAGCGCGTCGATGCTGTCGCGGACGTGGCTGAGGATCTGGCTGACGCGGTCCTGGAACTGGAGCTGGACGAGGGCGTCCGAGACGTCGGACTTGATGCCGGCGCTCTCGTTGCGCAGCGTGTGGCTGGATTCGACGAGGCCGTCGATGATGTTGCGGAAGCCGCCGAGCACGTCGCCGATGGCGTCCTCGGAGGCCTGCAGCGCGCGGGCGTCGTTGATGGCGGTGCTCTCGGCGCTGGCAACGGCGGTGGCGATGGCCTTGCTGATGGCGTCCACCGCGCTGCCCATATTGACGCCGGTGGTCTTGGACTGGCCGGACAGCTTGCGCACCTCGTCGGCCACCACCGCGAAGCCGCGCCCGGCTTCACCGGCGCGGGCGGCCTCGATGGCGGCGTTGAGGGCCAGCAGGTTGGTCTGGTCGGCGATGCCGGCGACGTCCACCGCCATCTTCTGCAATTCGACGATGAACTGTTGCAGGCGCTTTACCTCGACGACCATCTCCTCCTTGTGACGGTTGGCGGTCTGCAGGGATTCGATCAGGGATTGCAGGCGGCTTTCGCTGCGGGTGAACACCCCGAGCAGGCCGCCTTCACCGTCGGCGGCGCCGGAGGCCGCGTCGGCGATGCGCACCGACACGTCGAGGCGGTCCACGATGGCGGAGAAGGCCAGGGTCAGACCGACCACGGCGGTTTCCATCTGGGAGCGGCCGCTCTCGATCTGGCGGCCCCACAGGGGGAACAGGCGTTCGGCCAGTTGGTCGAGGCTGGCCACGTAGGGCGTCAGTTTTTCCACTTGGGTCGTTTCCGTTTTGCGATGGAGTTGCTGGGTGGCGTCGGCGGCGTCCTGGCGCAGGCCATGGCGGATGGCCCAGCCGATGCCGCCTCCGATGAGCAGCGCTGCGCCGGCAGCGACGAAGGTGGGCCAGGCGGGCGCGCCGATCACGGCCACGGCGACGGCACCGGGCAGGCCGGCGCCGAGGGCCAGCAGTGGGGAGGCGGCGAGACGCGTCATGGCCGCGCTCCGGCGTGAAGGCTGGGGGTTGGCGCGCTGTCGATGTGTCCGCTGACCGTCATTGCTGGGCTCTCCTCGGGCGGTGCCACCCTCTGCGCGGGCGCAGGGACGGGATGCCGCACTCATTTGTCTGCGCGCATCTGCCGGTCGGGGCGGGCCGCCGTCATGCGCCTGGATTACGGACGCAATGGTGCCGATCGCCGTGGAGGGCGAATATCGGCGGAGGCTTAAAGTTTTTGTCGGACGCGGCCGGTCGCGTGTAGGAGGATTCCTAGGGACGGCCGGGGGAAGGGAAGGATTTCAGCTGGTGCGCAGTGGAAGGCGGATGGATTTGTCCGCAGCCCCCGGGCCTGCGGACGGTCGGCGAATGAACGTGCCCGCGGGGGGCTTCAGCGCAGCTCGACGAGCTGGTGTTCGATGGCGTAGTGGATCAGCTCGGCGCTGCTGCTCATGCCCATCTTCTGCAGGATGCGCGACTTGTGGGTGCTGACGGTCTTGACGCTGAGGGACAGGCGTTCGGAGATGGCGGTGATGGTGGCGCCGGCGACGATCATCTGGAAGATCTGGTATTCCCGGTCGGACAGCGTGGTGTGCGGCAATTCGTTGTGGCGGGCGCTGTATTCGAGGGCCAGGCGTTCGGCGACCGCCGGGCTGATGTACACGCCGCCGCCGGCGACCTTGCGCAGTGCGCCGATGAGCTCGTCGCCAGCGTGCTCCTTGGTCAGGTAGCCGGCGGCGCCGGCCTTGATGGCGCGTACCGCGTACTGCTCTTCCTTGTGCATGCTGAGGACGAGGATCGGCAGCTTGGGGTATTCGCCCTTCAGCTGCTTGATCAGTTCGATGCCGCTGCGGCCGGGCATCGACATGTCGAGCAGCAGCAGGTCGGGCGGCGATTGGCGGACCTGGGCCAGGACCTCGTCGCCGGTAGCGGCTTCGGCGCACACGCTGAATTCCGGCGCGTCGCCGAGGACCTGCTTGAGGCCGGTGCGGACGATGCTGTGGTCGTCGGCCAGCATGAGACGGATCATCGGGAGGGGTCCTTGTCGTCTTGGGTAGGGTCACCGAGGGGCAGGCGCACCGCAATGGTGGTGCCGTGGCCGGGGGCGCTGCGGATGTTGCAGCTGCCGCCGAGGGCTTCGGCGCGCTCGCGGATGCCGAGCAGGCCGAAGGACGAGCGGGTGCCGGCGCTCGCCGGGTCGAAGCCCCGGCCGTTGTCGCTGACAGTGATCTCGATGGCGTCGGTGTCCCGCTCCAGCGTGATCAGCACGCGGCTGGCTGCGGCGTGACGGGCGATGTTGGTGAGGCATTCCTGGATGATGCGGAACGCGGCGGTCGCACGGGGTTTGTCGGTCTGCAGGTCTTCGGCGGCGGCGGCGTCGAGGCTGCAGTCGATACCGTGGCGGTGGCCGAAGCCTTCCAGGAACCATTCGACGGCGTCGCGCAGGCCGAGGTCGTCGAGCATTACCGGGCGCAGTTCGGACGACATGCGGCGTACCCAGTCGACGGTGCTGTCGATCAGTTGGGTCATGCCGGCGAGCTTGCCGTGCAACGCGTCGGCGTCGGTGGGCAGGCGGGCGCGCAGCCAGGCCGCGTCCATCTTGATGGCGGTGAGCAGTTGGCCGAGCTCGTCGTGCAGCTCGCGGGCGATGTGGGTGCGTTCTTCCTCGCGCACCGACTGCAGGTGGGCCGACAGCTCCTGGGAGCGGCGGCGGGCTTCGAGGAGTTCCTGCTGGACGCGTTTGCGCGCGCCGATGGGCTGGGCTGCCGAAACGGCGCCGACGATGCGGCCGTCCTCG
Source organism: Zoogloea sp. JDB1 (assembly GCF_056724025.1). NCBI lineage: Bacteria > Pseudomonadati > Pseudomonadota > Betaproteobacteria > Rhodocyclales > Zoogloeaceae > Zoogloea > Zoogloea sp. JDB1. The sequence goes on along the minus strand of NZ_CM161496.1, from coordinate 123,998 downwards.
ATCAGCGGCGTTGCGACGAAGGAGACGGGTACCGGCGTGCCATCCTTGTGCAGGTAGATGTCGTCCTCGATGCGCTGGGTCTGGCCGCTGCGCAGTGCCAGCAGGCTGCCGCAGCAGGCGGGGTCGGACGGCGGGGCGTCGGCGGCGGGACGGTGGATGATGAAATGGATCTGCTTGCCGAGCAGTTCCTCTTCGCTCCACCCGAGCAGGCGTTCGGCTTCCGGGTTCATCCACAGCAGCGCGCCGCGGGCATCGGTGGTGAACAGGGCTTCGCCGACGGCGTTGGTGATGGCGCGCAGGCGTTTCTCGCTGAGGCGCAGGGCCTCCTGGGCGCGTTCGTGGTCGCGCCGGATGGCGGCTTCGCGCAAGGCCCGCTCGATGGCGGGTTGCAGGCGCGGTAGGTTGTCTTTGACGACGAAGTCGGATGCGCCGGCCTTGATGAGGGCGGCGGCAGACTCTTCGCCGACGAAGCCCGAGACGGCGATGAAGGGCAGGTCGCAGCCCTGTCCACGTAACAGTTCGAGGGCGGCGGTGGCACCGAAGCGGGGCAGGCGGTAGTCGGAGATGACCACGTCCCAGGGCTCGGCGGCCAGTGCCGCGCGCATCTGGGCTTCGTCATCCACCCGCTGGAAGACAATGTCCGGCCAGTGCATTTCGAGTTCCAGCAGGATCAGGTCGGCGTCGTCGCGGGAGTCTTCGACCAGCAGGACATGCAGGCAGGCAGGCAGGCTCATGAAAGGTGGCAGCGTGGCATCAGGCTTTATTGTCCCTTGTGCTTTCCCGCTGCGGCAAGGTGAAGTGGATCGTTGCGCCGGCGCCGACGGCACCTTCAGCCCACACCTTGCCGTGGTGGCGGCGTACCACCCGCTCGACGGTGGCGAGGCCGATGCCGGTGCCTTCGAACTCGCTTTCCGCATGCAGGCGCTGGAATTCCTTGAACAGCTTGCGGGCGTAGGCGGGGTCGAAGCCGGCACCGTTGTCGGCGATGAAGAATTCCTGGCGCTGTTCGTCCATCCGGCTGCCGAAGCGGATTTGTGCGTGGGGGGTGTGGCGGGTGAACTTCCAGGCGTTGCCGAGCAGGTTGTCGAGCAGGATGCGTAGCAGGCCTGCGTCGCCGAAGACGGTCAGTCCGTCCTGGACCTGCGTTGTGACCTGGCGGTCGGGATCGTTGCGCTGCAATTCGTCCAGGACCTGGCGGGCCAGTGCGCTCAGATCCACCTGCTGGCGGTGCACGGGGCCGCGGGCCACGCGGGACAGTTTGAGCATGTCGTCGATGAGTTGTCCCATGCGCTGGGCGGCACGCCGTACGCGGTCTAGGTAATCGCGTCCGGCGTCGTCGAGACGGTCCTGGTAGCGGCGCTGCAGGACCTGGCTGAAACCGTCGATGCCGCGCAGCGGGGCGCGCAGGTCATGGGATACCGCGGAGCTGAAGGACTCCAGCTCGCGGTTCGCGTCTTCGAGGGCGCGGGTCCGCTCGGCGACCCGCCATTCCAGTTCTTCGTTGAGTTGGCGCAGCTCGGCCTCGGCTTTCTGGCGCTGGGCGTTCTGGTGGGCCGCATCGAAGGCGAAGGCCACGTCCTGGCACAGGTCGTCGAGGAGGGTGACGATCTCTGCGGTGAAGAAGTAGGGCTCTGGCGCGTACAGGTTGAAGAGAGTGATTTCGTCCTGGTGGCGGATCTGGAAGGCCGCTGACGAACGGTAGCCGCGGTCAAGTGCGGCCTCACGCCAGGGAAGCATGTCGGGGTCGGTGGCGATGTCGTCGCACAGCACATGGCGACCTTCGCGCGAGGCGCGTTGGGTGGGGCCCTGAGCGTTCGCCAGGGTCGCGTAGATGGCCAGTGCCGCGTCGATGTAGCCGTCCTCGTGGCCCCAGTGGGTGATGTGGGTGGGTTGGCCGTCTGCCATGCGGCAGGTCCAGGCCATTACCAGGCCGCCGTCCTCGACCATGATGCGGCACAGGGCCTGGCGCAATGCGTCGTTGTCGCGGATCCGCACGATGGCCTGGTTGGCCTTGCTGAGCACGGCATAGAGACGGGCCAGGTAGGCCAGCCGCTTCTTGGCGCGGACCTGTTCGGTGATGTCGAGCTTGGTGCCGATCAGGCGCAGCCGGCGTCCGTCGACGTCGGAGGTGAGTTCGGCGTGGCAGTCCAGGTAGCGGATCTCGCCGTCGGGGCGCCGGATGCGCATCTGGTACGAGCACGGCTGACGGGTCTTGATCACGGTGTCCACATGCGCGAGCACGTCGGGCAGGTCTGCCGGTACGACCAGGCGCTTGAACTGTTCCAGGCTCGCGGCAATTTCGTTCGGCTCGTAGCCGAACAGCCGGAAGCACTCGTCGGACCACAGCTGCTCGTCGGTGTCGAGGCGCCATTCCCAGCTGCCCAGGTGGGCAATACGCTGGGCTTCGTTGAGGAAGATGTCGCGGCGACGGATCTTCTCCTCTGCACGCACGTGCTCGGTGATGTCGTGGGTGACGCCGACGATGTTGCTGGCGGTTCCGTCTGGACGGTGGAACACTTTGCCTTGGGCGTGAACCCAGCGGCGGCTGCCATCGGCCGTGATCAGTTGGTGCTTGATGTCCAGTGGCATGCCGCCGTTGAGGGCGGCGCCGAGGGCCAGCCGGACGTCCTGGTGCTGCTCGCGGGGAATGTGTGCGAAGACCGCATCGAGGGTGGACAGGTCCGTCGCCGGGCCGAGGCCGAGCACCTCGGCGGCGTCCTGGGTCCATGCCAGCGTGCCGCTGGCGATGTCGTATTCCCAGCTGCCGATGCGTCCGATGCGCTGGGCTTCATCGAGGTGCAGGCGGGTGCGGGCCTGCTTGCTGATCGCCGGGCTGATGCGGCTGTACAGCAGCAGGGAGCCGGCCAGCACCAGAATGCCGATCAGCAGAGCGGAGATGCGCAACTGATCGAGCAGCAGGTCGTGGATGTCGCCGGTATCCAGCTTTTGCACGACGCCGAGCCCGAATTCGGGCAGAGGGGCGTAGGCGGCGAGCACGGCATTTCCCCGGTAGTCGCGGGACAGGCCGAAGCCATGCTCACCGTCCAGTGCGCGGGAAGCTGGACTCCGCTTCCCATCCACGAGCCTGGGTGTGGTGAAGACGTGAGGGGTCAGGCGGGTCGGAAAGCAATCGATATTCAGGCCGCTCGATTTGCACACGACGAGCTCGCCGGAATGGCCAAGGTTGTCGGAGTGATTGAGGACGTCGGTGAGACTGTCCAGGCGCGCCTGGACCACGATCTCGTTGGGAACGGGGGCGCCGGTGCCCACCGGGATACGTACTTCGATCCAGTAGGCGTCGTTCCAGAACAGCCAGGTGTGGTGGTCGATGCGCAGGCGGTTGCGTTCGGTGCTGGAGCGTTCGCCGGTGCTGGCCAGAATCCTGCCATCGGCGCCGGTGACCCACAGGGCCTTCAGGCCCGAGGCCCGGCCGCTGCTCAGGATTCGTTGCAGTTCGGTGTGCAGCACCGGGCCGCCAACCCCGAGCCGGACGAGGTTTTCCGTGCGGGCCAGCTGGATGCCTTGTTCCGCCGCTGTGGTGACATGGCGGATCGCGCTGCCGAGGACGCTCATGTTGGCACTCAGGGCGGACTGCAGGGTGTGCTGGAACAGGGACAGGGTCTGGCCGGCGAAAGTACCCACCCCGATCAGCCAGGCGGCAATGGCGGCGATCAGCAGCATGGCGCTGCCTACTGCGAGCACCTGCCTGTCCTGGCGATGGCGGTAGAAGTTGCGCAGCCCGGGCTGCTTCAGCAGGGTCAGCCCCAGGCCAACGGCGAGCACCGTCAGGGCCAGTGCGGATGCCCAGTCGAGGGCAAAGTGGCGTCCGGCGAAATCGAAGAGGTCGAAGCCGACTATGCCGTTCAGCACCTGAGCCGCACTGCCGAGCAGGATCAGGAGACACAGCCACTGCAGCAGAAGCTGCAGTGCGATGTGAGGAATCTGGCGTCTGGCCGTTGGGAGACCGGCGAGGATGATGGCCGCGAGGGCCAGTGCGATGGCGTTGGTTGGTGTGGGGAGGTTGCCAGGCGGAGAGACCGTCTCCAGCGCGCGCAGCAGGCTCAGGGCGGCCAGGGTGCCGAGGGCGACGGCCAACAGGATTTGCAGGGTTTCCCCTCTCGGCAAGCGGATGTTGGCCACCAGCAGGCTGGCGCCTGCCAGCGCGAAGCCGACCAGGGTTCCGCTGCCGGGGGCGCCCAGGACGGAGAAACCCAGGCCCAGCCATCCGCTCCATGCAATGAGCATCAGTCCGGCAAGTGCTCCCGTCCGGCCGCTTCGATCTGCGTGCATTAGCACACTCGGGTATCCGTTCCTGGTTGAGAAGGTAGTGGCCTCACATCCCCGCGGTTTGCCGGCATGAGTGGCCACTTTCCGCACGGTGATTTTGTGAACGTCGACAAGTGGGTCATAATCTGCCGCCTTGTCGTGAACACGAACCCGCGATTATGCGAAGCGGTAGGTTCGGCTGTGACAAAGCCAGTCTTTTCAACGTTTTCGCGCTTGTGTCCCCATCTTTGCCGTATGCTTGGCTGAAGGTGCTGGTTGTCATGTTGGGAATGACAACGGCGAACGGGAGGGGTGAGATTGCATATTCACGGAGACGATTTTTTTAGGTGATCTCTTCAAATCTTGCGGACTGGCGATCCTACGCCCATTTCCGGCGTACTGATCGTGAGCTTTTCGTCATGTCCGTCTACACTGATAAGATCTTTTGCAACCGCTGTCCGTATTACCCGATCGATCCATGGCCGCCACGCCCGACTCTCCTGAAAAGGAATATTGCAGTACCTCCGAAGCTGCCCAGCGCCTGGGTTTGTCCTTGGGGACCGTTCAGCAGATGGTCGAGAACGGCCAACTTGAGGGCTGGAAGACTGCAGGGGGGCATCGCCGGATTCGGGTGAGCTCCATCGAGGAGTTCCGGGCCCGCGCGATGGCGGGAGGCGGGCAGGGGGGGCAGACCCGGGCACCGGGTAATTCCTTGCTGGTCCTGGTTGCCGAGGATGACCGTATCTTGCAGAAGCTGTACGAGCATACCTTCACGTCGTGGGGCCTGCCTCTTCAGGTGCGTCTGGTTTCCAGCGGCATTGACGGTCTGCTCGAGATCGGCCGCGAGGCGCCGGATCTGTTGATCACCGACCTGCGCATGCCCGGCATCGATGGTTTCGAGATGATCCGCCGCTTGCGTGCAGATCCGCAACTGCAGGATCTCGACATCGTAGTGGTCAGCGGCCTGACCGATGAAGACATTGCCGAACAGGGCGGGTTGCCTCCGGACGTCATCCTGTATTCGAAGCCGGTGCCGTTCCGTGAGCTCAAGGGCTACGTGCAGGCCAAGATCATGGCCTTGCAGCGGCGCGTGCGAGGAGCCTGAGCGCTCTCGGGCAATTCTCAGTAGAGAAATCGATCGGCCCCGGCAGACCAGTGCTGTCGGGGCCGATCTTTTTGGTGCTGCTGTCCGGTGGACATCGGCGGACGGGTAGAAGACGCGGCCCGACTGCGTGTTTCCGGTGGTCGATGCCCGGAACCGGATTCCATCCTATTTGTCCGAAATTGAAATCAGTCAAGGTATGGCGCGCCATATGCGGCCATGCTGTGATGGTGTCGACGTTTGACCGCGGAAAGGAGATGTATATGTCAGGATCTTATGTGACAATTTCCATTGTGCGGTAGAATTTAACGATAATGATATATTTCATGTTTATGCTTTTGTCGTTAATGGAGGGCTTTGATGTTGCCATCCCTCCCGCGTCTGTCCACCTTCACCCGGGGGCAGGCCAAGCGCTACGGACCGGGTCGGGCCGTGGCCGATATGTTTAGCCAGGGGAATCGATGAACCTGTCAGATGAGGTTGCCCGTGGGTGACCTTGTGACCGAAGCGGCCATTACCGGGGCGGCGCTGGTGCGTCATCTGAACGATGCGCGCTTCGCCAGCCTGCGCGCGCTGCGGCAGCTGCTGCGCGCCCTTGATGCGGAACGGATCGCTATCGGGGTATTGCATCCGGATGGCTCCAGCCTTCAGGAGGAGTTGGTGTGGGCAAGCGGTTTTGGCCGTTGCGGCGAGTCGGAACGGGTGTTGTCCTGCGCCGCCTTCGCCGATGAAATCCGTGGCTGGCTGGCCTCCACGAAGGATGCGTTGAGCATCGCCATCGACACGCGTTCGCCCGCTTGGCACGAAGTGCCCTGCGACCAGTTGCTGCTGGTGCGTGACTGCCGCGGCAAGAATGACGGAGGCACTCTGATCCTGGCTGCCCAGTTACGCGGCAGTGTCGTTCTGCCCGATGAAACGGCGCGGGCGATCGCCGTGCTCATCCGTGAATATGCGGGCCGGCGGGAAGCGGCCACGCTGCAGACCGGTACTTGATCATCTTTTCCTGAAACTTCCGCTAGCCCGTCAGCTGTCGCCAGCGCTCCGCGTCGGCGCTGGTCAGGCAGGCCTGCAGGTGATGCCGGCCTGCTGCCAGATGTAACTTGGCTGCCTGACTCAAGCCTTCGCCGAGCCGGAAATCCTCACCTCGCACGCACAGCACGAAGGCCGGTGGTGGTGGCCGGCGGATTTCCCCATATACGTACAGGACAGCCTCCGGCGACAGCGCGTGGGATGTGATCGAGTGGTCAGGAGCGGGGCGGATCTCCCGGAACGAAAACGGCGCCGGCGTACCCGTGCCTGCGTCGATGAACAGCGCCAGATCCCGGTCATCCAGGTCGAGGGCATGCTCAATCTGCAGCTGGAAGTCGCCGACCAGGCGCAGGTTCGGCAGATTCCAGCTTTCCAGTTCGGCCATCAAGATCGGGCCGAGGGCGTCGTCGCCCCGTGACGGGTTGCCGACGGCGAAGATAACCAGTCGCAATTGCTCACCCTCCACTGACGGCCCGATCCACCAGTTGCCCGTGTTCATTCATCAACTCGACGGCCAGCGGCATCTTGCCAAGCGCGTGAGTGGCGCAGGACAGGCAAGGGTCGAAGGCACGGATTGCCACCTCGATGTGGTTCAGCAAGCCTTCGGTGAGCTGGCGCCCATCCAGGTAGCGGCGGGCGACCTGGCGCACTGCCTCGTTCATGGCCTGGTTGTTGTGGGTGGTGGATACGATCAGATTGCAGTAGCTGATCAGGTCGTCCTCGCCGACGCGGTAGTGGTGGATCAGCGTGCCGCGCGGCGCCTCGATGATGCCGACCCCTTCGCGTCCCTTCGGGCCGCTGGTGAGGCGATCGTCGGACAGCAGGTCCGGGTCGTCCAGCAGATCGCGCACCACTTCGGCGGCGTGAAGCATCTCGATCATGCGCGCCCAGTGGTAGGCCAGCGGTGCGTGTATTGGTTCGCCGTCGCCGCGGGCGATGAAGTCCTGGCGTTCAGCCTCGGCCAGCGGGCTGGGAATGAAGTCGCAGTTCTGCACCCGGGCCAGTGGGCCGACCTTGTACCAGCCTTTGGCCGGGCCCAGCTCGCGAATGAAGGGAAACTTCATGTAGCTCCATGGCTTCACTTCCTCGACGATGTGCTGCTCATAGTCGGTGCAGGGCATGTTGTCGCGGACGATCTGGCCGCGGGCATCGCGCAGGCGCAGGTGGCCGTCGTAGAGATCCATCGCTCCGTCGGCCCGCACCAGGCTGAGCAGGTGGCTGCGAAACAGGCCGAACTCGTCGTACAGCGGGCTGTTGCTCTCGTGCAGGCGGCGTGCGAGGTGCACTGCGTCACGGCTCCAGCTGACGACCTGGTCGGCGTCCTTGCGCAGCAGGTCGCGGTCGGCTGCGCTAACCGACTTGTTCACCCCCCCGGGGATCGCGCCAGTGCCATGTACGCGTTTGCCGGCGGTGACGCGGATGACCTCCTGTCCGAACTTGCGCAGCAGCACGCCTTCCTTCGCCACGTGGGGATAGGCGGCGGCGACGCCGACAATGTTGCGCTGGTGGACCGGCGACTCGAAGCCGAACAGCAGGTCCGGTGAGGACAGGTGGAAGAAGTGCAGCGCGTGGGATTGCAGGATCTGCCCATAGTGCATAAGGCGACGGATCTTCTCGGCCGTGGGCGTGATCTGTGTGGCACCGACCACCGGGTCCAGGGCCTTGGACGCAGCCAAGTGGTGGCTGACCGGGCAGATGCCGCACAGGCGCTGCACCATCACTGGCACTTCCCAGTAAGGGCGGCCCTGGATGAATTTCTCGAAGCCGCGGAATTCGACGATATGCAGCCGCGCTTCTTTCACATGACCGGCGTTGTCGAGCAGCAGTGTGACTTTGCCGTGGCCTTCGACCCGCGACACGGGGTCGATGGCGACCCGGCGCAGGCTCTCCCGATTAGTGGCGGTTTCCAGTTCGAAGCTCATGGTGCGAACCTCAGTCGTAATGCAGCAGTCCGTTGGCGAGCCGCGGTGTACGGCCGGCTATCAGGTCGGTGAGGAACTTCCAGATCGCCGGGCCGGACGGTGGGCAGCCGGGCAGGAAGTAATCGACGCGGACCACCTCGTGGATCGGCCGCACTTTGTCGAGGGGCAGCGGCAGCTCCGGGTCGTTGGGGATCTGCCCGTTCTCGAGGCCGGGACGGAACTGGTAGACCTCACGCAGGCATTCGGACAGCGGCAGGTGGTTGCGCTGGGCCGGCAGGCCGCCATTGACCGCACAGGCACCGAGGGCGATCAGGGTCTTGCAGTGGCGGCGGAACTCGCGCAGGACGTGGACATTTTCGGCGTTGCAGACTCCGCCTTCGATGAGGCCGATGTCGCAGGGGCCGACGTCCTTGATGTCGGTCAGCGGCGAGCGGTCGAACTCGATCAGCTCGACCAGTTCGAACAGATGCTCGTCGATGTCCAGAAAGGACATGTGGCAGCCGAAGCAGCCGGCCAGCGAGGTGGTGGCGACGCGCAGCTTGCGGGCAGGGGCGGGCGCCGGGCTCATGATTCCTCCTCCTTCAGCGTCTTGCTGCGGATCGTCTCGGTGTCGAAAGTGCGTTCGCCGATGGGGACTGCGAAGCCCACGCCCTTGTGCAGGATCACGCCGACCGGGCAGATGTGGGCGGCCATGTCATCTTTCGAGAAGTCCGTGTCGGCCAGCCGGCCGGACTCCGCATTGACCGTCAGGTGCTTGTGGATGCCGCGGCCGGTCAGCGCGAACACCGACTTGCCGTCCACATCGCGGCTGGCGCGCACGCACAGTTCGCAGAAGATGCAGCGGTTGAAGTCGAGCAGCATGTCCGGGTGGGAGGCGTCCACAGGGCGTTCGGGGAAGAAATGGCGGAAGCGCGGCGTGAGCATCTCGTACTCGTAGCCGAGGGCCTGCAGTTCGCAGTTGCCGCTCTTCTCGCAGGACGGGCAGAAGTGGTTGCCCTCGACGAACAGCATCTGCAGCAGGCCGCGCCGTTCGCCGTTCATCTCCGGGGTGTTGCTCTCCACCTCCCAGCCTTCCTTGGCCGGTGTGGCACAGGCGGACACGTGGCGGCCAGCGGCCTTGACGATGCACAGCTTGCAGCTGCCGTGGGGCGGGAAGTCTTGGTGCCAGCACAGGCTGGGGATGTAGTGGCCGGCCTTGCGGGCCGCTTCGAGGATGGTTTGGCCGTCCTCGAAAGGAACCGGCTGGCCGTCGAGGAGAAACTGTTTTGTCATTTTTCTTCTTCCTCGTGAGTGTGCAGGTGAGCGCCGGGGTCGTCGCGGGCAGTGAGCTGGCGGGCTTCGGCCAGCGCGGCGTCGAGATCGAAAGCCGGCTCGAAGTCGAGGGACACCAGCCGCCGCTCGTAGGCCGGACGGAATTTCTGCAGCGTGTCGATGACCGGATTTGGTGCGGCGCTGCCGAGGCCGCAGTGGCTGGCGTTCTTCAGCAGGCGGTCGAGCCAGTCGATGTCGGCCAAGTCGGCCTTGGCGCCGTGGCCGTCGGCGAGTTTGTCCATGAAGCCCTGCAGCAGCGAGGTGCCAACCCGGCATGGGGTGCAGAAGCCGCAGCTCTCGTGGGCAAAGAAATGCACGAAGGCGCGGGCCACGTCGAAGAGGTCGCGGCTGCCGTCGAAGATCATGAAAGCGCCGGCGGTGGGCACATCCTCGTAGGCGATACGGCGCTGGAACTCGTAGCCGGCCAGGCACACGCCGGACGCGCCACCCACTTGCACGGCCTGGGTGTCGCTGGCGCCGCAGTCTTCGAGGATGCGCGCGATGGGCACGCCGAAGGGATATTCGTAGATGCCCGGTTCAGCGCAGTCGCCGGAGATGGACAGTAGCTTGGTGCCGGCCGACTGGGCGGTGCCGCTGGCGGCGAAGGCTTCGCCGCCAGCGAGGGCAATCAGGCAGGTCTTGGCCAGGGTTTCGACGTTGTTCACCACCGTCGGGCGGCCTAGGTAGCCCTTGGTGACCGGGAAGGGCGGGCGGATCCGCGGCGTGCCGCGCTTGCCTTCGAGGGATTCGATCAGAGCAGTTTCCTCGCCGCACACGTAAGCGCCGGCGCCCAGGTGGATGCGGATGTCGAAGTCGAAGCAGGGCTCGTGCAGGATGTGGCGGCCGAGCAGACCGGCCTCACGACGGCGGGTCAGCACGGCCTCCAGCCGCGGCATCAGATAGCGGTACTCGCCGCGCAGGTACAGGAAGCCTTCCGACGCGCCGACCGCCCAGGCGGCCAGCGTCATGCCTTCGAAGACCAGGTCGGCATAGCTGTTGAGCAGCACCCGGTCCTTGAAGGTGCCAGGCTCGCCTTCGTCGGCATTGCAGACGATGATCTTGGGCTCGCCCGACGCATTGCGGGCGCTGGCCCATTTGACCGCCGTGGCGAAGCCGGCGCCGCCGCGGCCGCGAAGGTTGGATTTCTGCACTTCCTGCAGCCAGCCTTCGCGGCCCAGCTCAATGACGGCGGCCAGCGCCTCGCCAGGCTTCATGTCCAGGTTGAGCAGGCTGTCCTTGCGGCGGATGTTGTCGCCGATCTGGAAATACTCGGCGGGCCACAGCTCGAGAGGGCGCTGCTGGCGGATCATCTCGGCGATCTCGTTGATGCGCCGGTGGGTCAGCTGGCCGATCGCACGGCCATTGACCAGCATGGCCGGCCCCTGGTCGCAGAGGCCGGTGCAGGAGGTGGTGGCGATGCTCACCAGACCGTCCTCCGACAGCTTGCCGGGCTCGATCCACAGCTTGCGGCACAGGGCATCCATCAGCTCGGTATTGCCGAGCATGCGGTCGGTGATGTTGTCCGAGAACAGCACCCGGTAGCGGCCGACTGGCTGGGTGTAAAGAAAACTGTAGAAGCCGGCGACCCCTTCGACCCGGCTGCGCGGGATGTGCAGCGATTGGGCAATATGGGTGAGGGTTGGGGCCGGTAGCCAGCCTTCGAGATCCTGAGCTTCGATCAGGATCTGCAGCAATCCGGTCGGGCAGTGGCCGTGGCGCTGAAGAACGCCGTCGAGGGCGGCGGTCGGGGTGGCAGGGAGAGCACTCACAAGAACCTCCGGCTGCAGGTGGCAACGCACAAAGTATGCGCGCCGGGAAGCCGGGATTCTTGCGTTAGATCATGAAACTCAGGAAATGGCCGCGCGGCGGATGCGTGCCAGGCCTTCCTCCAGGCGGGACGGCGGGCAGCCGAAGTTGAGGCGCACGAAGCCCGGCAACCCGAAATCCTTGCCGTCGGACAGGCCGACGCCAGCGGCCTCGAAGAAGGATGCAGCGTTGGCAATGCCGCGGGCGGCGAGGAATTCACGGCAGTCGATCCACGCCAGGTAGGTGGCCTCGACGGGCGTGGTGGCCAGGCCTGGCAGGCGGTTGATGACGTCTACGACGTGTGCTGCATTGGCGCGCAGGGTACCAATCAGCGCCTCCCGCCACGGGCCGCAGTCCCGGTAGGCCACTTCGGTGGCGGCCAGCCCGAGCACATTGACGTGTGGCACGATGCCGGCCATCGCGCGCTTGTAGCGGGCGCGCAGGCCTGCGTCGGGGATGATCGCGAAGGCGCAGTACAGGGCCGGGATGTTCCAGGTCTTGGATGGCGCCATCAGCGTGATGGTGCGCTTCGCCACGGACTCGTCGAGGGTTGCGATGGGAATGTGCGGCTTGGCAGGATCGAGGACAAGGCCACAGTGGATCTCGTCGGAGCAGATCACGAGGTCGTGGCGTTCGGCCAGCGTGGCGATGCGGCCGAGTTCGTCCCGGTCGAAGACGCGGCCGACCGGGTTGTGCGGATTGCACAGCATGAACAGGCGCACGCCGTCGGCCACGGCGGCTTCGGTGCGGCTCCAGTCCCATTCCCAGCGCGCGCCGTGCTGGACCAGCGGCGTGGTGACCAGGCGCTGCTCGAAATTGCCCGGTGCGTGCAGAAAGGGCGGATAGACCGGCGTGGCGGTGAACACCCCGTCGCCCGGCTGGCTAACCGCCCGTACGGCGACGTTGAAACCGGTGACGACCCCCGGCAGCCACACCAGCCACTCCGGCTTGATCTGCCAGGCGTGGTCGCGGGCGATGCCGTCGATGACCGCCTCGGCAACGCTGGGCCACGGGTCGGCATAGCCGAACACCCCATGGTCGATGCGCGCGTGGAGGGCTTCCAGCACCGCCGACGGGGCGGCGAAGTCCATGTCCGCCACCCACATCGGAATCACGTCGCGGCCGGCATAGCGCCGCCACTTGATGCTGTCGGAGCCGGCCCGCTGGGGGCCGGTGTTGAAATCGAAGGTCGTCAAGCCGGGGTCTCGCTGAAGTGAAGGATCAGACTTCCAGGTGCTGGTAGAGCACGGTGGACAGGTAACGTTCGCCGAAGGACGGGATGATCACCACCACCAACTTGCCGGCGTTTTCGGGGCGTTCGGCCACCTGCAGCGCGGCCCACACGGCGGCGCCGGAGGAGATGCCAACCAGCAGGCCTTCCTCGGTGGCCAGCTTGCGGGCGGTGTCGAGGGCGGCGTCGTTGGGCACCTGCACGATCTCATCGTAGATCGCGGTGTTGAGGATGGCCGGCACGAAGCCGGCGCCGATCCCCTGGATTGGGTGCGGGCCGCGTTGACCGCCGGACAGCACCGGGCTGGCAGCGGGCTCGACGGCGATCACCTTGACGCCCGGCTTGCGCTCCTTGAGCACTTCGCCGACGCCGGTGATGGTGCCGCCAGTGCCGATGCCGGACACGAAGATGTCCACCTGGCCGTCGGTGTCGGCCCAGATCTCCTCGGCCGTGGTCTTGCGGTGGATGGCCGGGTTGGCGGGGTTCTCGAACTGCTGCGGGATGAAGTAGCGGGAGTCGGCGGCGGCCAGTTCGGCGGCCTTCTTCAGTGCGCCGGGCATGCCTTCTGGGCCCGGGGTGAGAATCAGCTCGGCGCCGTAGGCCTTCAGCAGCAGCTTGCGCTCGCGGCTCATGGTCTCGGGCATCACGAACGCACACTTGTAGCCGCGCGCCGCACAGACCATCGCCAGGCCGATGCCGGTGTTGCCGGAGGTGGGCTCGAGGATGATGGTGTCGGGCTTGATTTTGCCGGCTGCTTCGGCCGCATCGAGCATGGCTGCCGCGATGCGGTCCTTGACGCTGTGGGCGGGGTTGAAGAACTCCAGCTTGAGGGCGAGGGTCGCGCCGTTGGCGGGCGCCAGCCGATTAAGTTTGACCAGCGGGGTGTTGCCGACCAGTTCGGTCACGTTGTTGGCGATACGCATGGTGATTCTCCGTGTCGGGAAAGTGGTTATTGTTTCTCTAATTCATTCTAGAACTAGCTGCCGCCTTTCAATAGACCGAAACCGAATATGCAAATAATCGCTGTCTGTCGCCTTGGCGATTACAGCCGGCGGATCTTCTCCAGTAGTGCGGTGGTGGAGCGTTGGTGTTCGAAGGGGATCGAATGCACGCTGCCGCCGCGGGCCAGGGTTTCGGGGGCGCCGACGATGCGGTCCGGTGCCCAGTCGCCGCCCTTGACCAGTACGTCGGGCTGGCATTCGAGGATGCGGGCGATCGGTGTGTCCTCGTCGAACCAGGTGACCAGATCGACGCAGCCGAGGGAGGCCATCACCGCGAGGCGGTCCTGCAGCGTGTTGATCGGCCGGTCGTCCCCCTTGCCCTGGCGGCGCACCGAGTCGTCACTGTTGAGGGCGACGACCATCGCCGCGCCGAGGGCGCGGGCCTGGGCCAGGTAGGTGACGTGACCGCGATGCAGGATGTCGAAGCACCCGTTGGTGAATACCAGTGGGCGCGGTAGCGCGGCGATCCGTTCGCGCAGCTGTTCGGGCGGACAGATCTTGGCTTCGAAGGCGGGGGCGGAATACATGGGGAGGGATGCTAGGGGAACTCGGAAGGCTCGTATGTTAGCCGCTGTCGCGCCGTCTGGCGCTGGGTGGAGGGCTTTCAGTGATGGTTGCCGTAGCCGGCGATGCCGATCATCAGACGCACCAGCCCGTAGGACGCCCAGTTGAGCAGGCGCTGCAGACGCGGGCCCCGCTGCCAGCTGGCGGCGGATATTTCCTGCCCCCCATCGCGGATCGCCCGGAGCAGGCACTCGCGCAGGCGTTCGGCGAAGCCGGTATCACGGACCATGACGTTGGCCTCGCGGGCCAGCAGCAAGCTGAACGGGTCGATGTTGGACGAGCCGACGGTGGCCCAGCGCCCGTCGATGACGGCGACCTTGGCGTGCAGGTAGCTGCGATGATATTCGACGATGCGCAGGCCGCCGGCCAGCAACTGGCCGTACAGCGCACGGGTGGCGCGCTGTTGAAGGGGGTGATCGGCGAGCCCCTGGACCAGCAGGGTGATCATTACGCCGCGTCGGGATGCGTCCAGCAGCGCATGGCGGAAGCGTCGGCCGGGCAGGAAGTAGGCGTTGGCGAGGATGACCTCGCGCCGCGCGCTGGCAATGCCGAGCAGGTAGGCGTCCTCGATGTCGCGCCGGTGGCGGATGTTGTCGCGGATCAGGAAGGCGGCCTCGACGTCGCCGCAGGGCTGGGGGGCGATGGGTGGGCTGGTCGGCAGGCGCAGGCGTCGGCGGAAGGAGGCCCAGGCGACCAGCTCCCACACGTGGCGCACGCTGGCGTGGATGGGGCCGAGCAGAGGGCCTTCGACGCGTACCGCGTAGTCGTGGCGGGGCGCGTCGAGACTAGGTGCCTCGTAGTCGCTGATGATGTTGATGCCACCAACGAAGGCGATCCGCCCGTCGATGACCGCCAGCTTGCGGTGCAGGCGGCGCAAGCGGTGGCGGCGCAGGGGCAGCGTGCCGACCTCGCGGCGGTAGATCAGCACGTGGACGCCAGCTTCGCTTAGCGGCGCCAGGTGCTCGGCGACGAACTCACGGCTGCCGAAACCATCGACGAGCAGGCGTACGGTGACGCCGCGGGCGGCGGCGCGCACCAGCGCGGTGGCGATCGTCTGACCGATGTCGTCATGGGCGAAGATGTAGGTCTCGAGGAGGATCTCGTCGCGGGCGTCGTCAATGGCCAGCTGCAGCGCGGGGAAGAACTCGGTTCCGTTCTCCAGCAGGGTCAGCGCATTGCCGCGCAGCCAGGTGGTGCTCATGGCGCGGTGCTGTCAGCGGAAACGGATCTGCGCGGTCAGCGGCGCGTGGTCGGAAATCTGGCTCCAGGGGGCTCCGTAGTGCACTTCGGCCCGATCGACCGCGAAGCCGCGCACGTAGATGCGGTCCAGGCGCAGCACCGGCAGCGTGCTTGGAAAGCTGCGCGCCGGGCGACCGCGGATCGACGTGAAGACTTCCGTCAAACCAAGCGGTTCGGTCAGGCAGTCGTCTGCATGGTTGCGCCAGTCGTTGAAGTCGCCGGCGATGATCAACGGTGCGCCGTCCGGGGCCAGCGTGTCCAGGCGCTTGACCAGGGCCGCCATCTGGCGGCGCCGGCTGCCGGCGGTGAGGCCTAGGTGCACGCAGATGCAATGCACAGGCTGCGCCATGCCGTCGACGCGGATCTCGCAGTGGAGCAGGCCGCGGCTTTCGAAGCGGTGGTCGGAGACGTCCTGGTTGGCCTGCGACAGGATGGGGTGGCGGCTGAGGATTGCGTTGCCGTGGTGGCCGTGGTCATAAACCGCGTTGCCGCCGTAGGCCGTCTGCTGCCATACATCACGGGCCAGGAATTCGTGCTGCGGCAGTGCCGGCCAATCCGGGTGGCGGCTGGCGTGGCGCAGGTGCATGCCCTGGACTTCCTGCAGGAAGACTACATCGGCGCCCAGCAGGCGCAGGCGGTCGCGTAGTTCGTGAATGGCCAGGCGACGGTTGAACTGGGAGAAGCCCTTGTGGATGTTGTAGGTGCAGATGCGCAGCGTGGTGCTCATCGCGGTCTCCTTTCGGGGTGCATTCTGCGCTCATCGGCCGTTTGCCGCATCCGGCGCCACCATGCAAAACGGCGCCCGCAGGCGCCGTCGTGGCTGGCGAGGAATGCGCTCAGGATACCGCGAGCATGCGCTCGAGGGCGACCTTGGCCAGCGCGGCTTCGTGCTCGGGCACCGTGATGCGATTGACCACCTTGCCATCGGCGAGGTTCTCCAGGGTCCAGGCCAGGTGCTGCGGGTCGATACGCTGCATCGTCGAGCACATGCACACCGTTGGCGCCATGAACTGGACGATCTTGCCTTCGTGCTTCACTTCCTCGGCAAGGCGGTTTACCAGGTTCAGCTCGGTGCCGACCAGCCAGCGGGTGCCGGGGGCGGATTCCTTGACGATCTTGATGATGTACTCGGTGGAGCCGACGAAGTCGGACTGGCGGCACACTTCCAGCGCGCTTTCCGGGTGGGAGATGACCTTGCCGTCGGGGTAGTGGTTGCGGAACTTGATGATGTGCGCCGGCTGGAACATCTGGTGCACCGAGCAGTGGCCCTTCCACAGCAGGATCTTGGCCTTCTTGATCTGTTCGACGCTGAGGCCGCCGTATTCCTGGTCGGGATCCCACACCACCATCTCGTCGAGGGGAATGCCCTTGTTGAAGCCGGTCCACCGGCCCAGGTGCTGGTCAGGGAAAAACAGCACTTTCTCGCGCTGCTTGAAGGCCCAGTCGAGGATGGTCGGCGCGTTGGTGGAGGTGCACACGATGCCGCCGTGCTCGCCGCAGAAGGCTTTCAGGTCGGCTGCCGAGTTGATGTAGGTGACCGGCGTGATCAGCGTGTCGGGAGTGTCCAGCACTTCGGCCAGCTCGCGCCAGCAGCGCTCGACCTTGGCGAGGTTAGCCATGTCGGCCATCGAACAGCCGGCGGCGAGGTCGGGCAGGATCGCCTGCTGATGCGGCTTGGACATGATGTCCGCGACCTCGGCCATGAAGTGCACGCCGCAGAACACGATGTACTCGGCGTCGGTCTCGGCGGCAAGGCGCGATAGCTTGAGGGAGTCGCCGGTCAGGTCGGCGTACTGGTACACGTCGGCGCGCTGATAATGGTGGCACAGCAGCACGGCCTTATCACCGAGGCGGGCGCGGGCGGCGCGGATGCGCTCATGGGCGTCGGCGTCGGCGAGGGTGTTGAAACGGTCGAAACTGATCGGTACGGCTTGCATCGATTGAGTCCTGTTGGTTCAGCCCTGGTTCCATGGCAGGCCGGCATGGCGCCAGCCGCCGACCGCGTTGCGGCGCCCGTTGGCGTCCTTGTCGCCTTCGAAGCCTTCCAGGATGTTGTAGGCATTGGTGAAGCCCGACGCCGCGGCCAGCGTGGCGGCCGCGTTGGAGCGGGCGCCGCTGCGGCACAGGAACATCACCAGCGCTTCCGGATCGACCTGGCGCTTGAATTGGGCCAGAAAATGCGGATTCGGTTCATTGCCCGGGTAAAGCATCCATTCGATCTCGACGGAGCCCGGCACACGCCCGACCCAGTCCCACTCGGCGCGCGTGCGCACGTCCACGAGCCGCGCGCCTGGCGCGAGCTGGAGGACTTCCCAGGCTTCCTTGGGCGTGAGGCTACCGGCGTAGGGAACGTTCAGGCCTTGGCCGCGTTCCTGCGCGAGGGCGAGTGTTTCGCTTAATTTTCCCATGGCGGACATCCGGCTAGAATGGCGGGCTTGCGAGTATACCCCCGGCCCTACGGGCTGCAAGTCATGTCTTTCGAAGCTCATCCCGTATCCGCGCCGGACGAAGCCCTCGACGCCGACCGTGCCCGTCAGGCCCAGCAGGCCACCTGGGTCAGCGTCGCTGTCAATGTCGTGCTGACGGTGCTGCAGATCACCGTCGGCCTGATCTCCCATGCCCAGAGCCTGGTGGCCGACGGCATGCATACGCTGTCCGACCTGCTTGGCGATTTCCTGGTCCTGTTCGCGAGCCGTCATGGGGCAAGCCCCGCCGATGAATTGCACCCCTACGGCCACGGGCGCTACGAGACGGCTGCTTCGCTGGTGCTGGGACTGGTCCTGGCGGGCGTCGGTGCGGGCTTCCTGTTGACTGCGGCCGTTCGCCTGCAAAGCCTGGAGTCCTTGCCCCAGTTGCATCCGATGGCGCTGTGGATGGCCTTGCTGACGCTCGCTGGCAAGGAAGGCCTGTTCCGTTACATGCTGGCGGTGGCCCAACGCCTGCGTTCGCCGATGCTGGTGGCCAATGCCTGGCATGCGCGTGCCGATGCGGCGTCGTCGCTGGTGGTGGCGGTGGGCATCGGTGGCAGCCTGCTCGGTTATCGATTTCTCGAGCCTCTTGGCGCCGCGTTGGTCGGCTTCATGATCCTGCGCATGGGGGCGATGCTCGGCTACGAGGCGCTGCGCGAGCTTATCGATACCGGCGTGCAGCCCGACGAGGTCGCCAAGATCCGCGAGACGGTGACGACGACGCCTGGCGTGATCGATGTTCATGAATTGCGTACCCGCCGCATGGCCCATCGGGTGCTGGTGGACGCCCATGTTCGTGTGGATGCACGGATCAGCGTGTCGGAAGGGCACCGCATTGCCGAACTTGCCCGCCATCGGGTGCGCAGCCGTCATGAGGATGTGCTCGACGTGCTGGTGCATGTGGATACTGAAGAAGACCAGATGGCCGCATTGGGGCGTACGCTGCCCGGCCGCGAGGCGCTGGTCGCCGAACTGGATGCATTGCTCGGTGACGTGCCGCAGGCGGCACCGGCTGTTTTCCACTACGTCGGCGAGCGCGTGGAGGCCGAGGTGTATCTACCCTTTGAGTGGTGCGCCGATGCCGATCGGCTGGCTGGCCTGCAGCAGCGGCTGCGGAACTACTGCAATGGTGCATCCCCCCACTGGGGACAGATTGCGCTGCTTTGCAAAATTGCACCTTAACGGTGCATTTGTGTTGAGTATGCACATATATGGTGCATATTTTTTAAAGAACCTTGTGCATTAGCCTTATGGCACAATGAAGTGTTTTCAATCGCGTGCTGGCATGCTTGCTGCTTGTTGGTTTCGTCGACTGAATTGTCGTAATAATTGACCTTTATCCACTGCGCAGCAGCTTCAACCCGTTAGGAGTGAGTTATATGACCCCGCAAGACGTCATGAAGATCGTCCAGGAGAACGAAGTCAAGTTCGTCGACTTCCGCTTCACCGACACCAAGGGCAAGGAACAGCACGTCGGCGTGCCCATCAGTGCTTTCGATGAAGACAAGTTCGAAAGCGGTCATGCCTTTGACGGTTCCTCCATCGCGGGCTGGAAGGGTATCCAAGCCTCCGACATGCTGCTGATGCCGGACCCCAACACCGCCTACATCGATCCGTTCTTCGACGAAACCACCCTGGTCCTGACCTGTGACGTGATCGACCCGGCCGATGGCAAGGGCTACGACCGCGATCCGCGCTCCATCGCCAATCGTGCCGAGGCTTACCTGAAGTCCTCCGGCATCGGTGACACCGCGTTCTTCGGTCCGGAACCCGAATTCTTCATCTTCGACTCCGTCGAGTGGAAGGTCGGCATGTCCGGTGCCTACCACAAGGTCTTCTCCGAAGAAGGTGCATGGTCTTCCGACATCAAGTTCGAGGGTGGCAACACCGGCTACCGTCCTGCTGTGAAGGGTGGTTACTTCCCGGTTCCCCCGGTCGATTCCTTCAACGACATGCGTGCTGCCATGTGTCTGGCTCTCGAAGCCTGTGGCGTGCCGGTTGAAGTGCATCACCACGAAGTGGCGACCGCTGGCCAGAACGAAATCGGCACCAAGTTCAACACCCTGGTGCGTCGTGCCGACCAGACCCAGATCACGAAGTACATCGTCCAGAACGTCGCCCACCAGTACGGCAAGACCGCGACCTTCATGCCGAAGCCCATCGTTGGCGACAACGGTTCCGGCATGCACGTGCACCAGTCCATCTGGAAGGACGGCAAGAACCTGTTCGCTGGCAACGGCTACGCCGGCCTGTCCGAGACCGCCCTGTACTACATCGGCGGTATCATCAAGCACGCCCGTGCCCTGAACGCGATCACCAACCCGCTGACCAACTCCTACAAGCGTCTGGTGCCCCACTACGAAGCTCCGGTGAAGCTGGCCTACTCCGCCAAGAACCGTTCCGCTTCCATCCGTATCCCGTTCGTCAACAGCGAGAAGGCTCGCCGCATCGAGACCCGTTTCCCGGATCCGGGTGCGAACCCCTACCTGTGCTTCGCTGCGCTGATGATGGCCGGCCTCGACGGCATCCAGAACAAGATCCACCCGGGCGAACCTGCCGACAAGAACCTGTACGACCTGCCGCCGGAAGAGGATGCGCTCATCCCGACCGTCTGCTCCAGCCTCGAGCAGGCTCTGGAAGCCCTGGACAAGGACCGCGAGTTCCTGACCCGCGGTGGTGTGTTCAGCAATGACTTCATCGACTCCTTCATCGCCCTCAAGAGCGAAGAAGTGAACCGTCTGCGCGTCGAAGTGCACCCGGTTGAGTTCGAGATGTACTACGCCATCTGATCTTTGGATCGGGGCCGGTCAGCGTGCTGGCCGGCTGCTGCGTTGAAGAAGGACGGGATTACTCCCGTCCTTTTTTGTTTCCGGGGTCTGGGTTTGTGTTTGTCCCGCCCGCCCCCTAAACTTACTGCCGCTTCCGGTTTCCACTGTACCGACGATGAGTCTACGAATAGCCTTGGTGCTGGCCGCA
This sequence comes from Zoogloea sp. JDB1, assembly GCF_056724025.1. Lineage (NCBI taxonomy): Bacteria > Pseudomonadati > Pseudomonadota > Betaproteobacteria > Rhodocyclales > Zoogloeaceae > Zoogloea > Zoogloea sp. JDB1. Next base: position 103,083 of record NZ_CM161496.1, on the reverse strand, counting down.
TTGTTGTGTTCGCCGCTGGTGCGTGCCGACATCTTCAAGTGTGTCGATGAAGCGGGTCATGTGACCTATACCAACAGTAAGACCTCCGCCAGGGGGTGCAGTGTTCTGGCCCGGGATCAGGCGGTGTCGTCGGTGCCTGGCGGGGGAGGTCGGCCTGCGGCCCCGTCCGCCTCGGTTGGCTCCGCTTCCAGTGGTTCCGCCGGTTTTCCGCGGGTTGATGCGGGCACGCAAAGGGCGCGTGACACGGATCGTCGCCGGATTCTTGAAGAAGAGCTTGGCGCAGAGCAAAGTGCGCTGGATGTTGCCAGCCGGCAGCTGGCCGAGCTCGATTCGGCGCGCCGTGGTGGTGATCGACAGCCGTTGAAGGACAAGATCCAGCTGCATGAGCGCAATGTCGAGGCCCTGAAGCGCGAGATCTCCAATTTGCGCTGAATTCAAGTTGGGGTGAGGTGGTCTGGATGCAGTATGCTCGCCTGGTCTGCTTCTTGCATTGGGCCCTCGTATGCAAAACGATCAGCTCGACACAACGCCCCCTGCCTTTGCCGGTCTGGAGCTGCTCTCTTCGGCAGTAGTCCTGATCGACGACGAATTCGTAGTTCGTTACCTCAATCCGGGGGCGGAGAACCTATTTGCCGTCAGCAGCCGGAAGATCGTCGGTTTTTCCTTGCGGCGCCTGCTCGGTGAGCCGGCAGGGCTCGACAGCGCTCTGAACAATGTCTTGCGGGATAACTGGAGCTACACGGGGCATAACCTGACAGTTAGCCGCCCCGGCATGGTGGCCCTGCACCTGGATTGCACAGTCACGCCAGTGGAAGTCGCCGGCGCGCGCCTCCTTCTGGAGTTTCGGCCGATGGATGCGCACCTGAAAGTGGCGCGGGAAGAACAGTTGGCGCACCAGCAGCAGGCGAACAGGGAGCTGATCCGCAACTTGGCCCACGAGATCAAGAATCCCTTGGGCGGCATTCGTGGTTCGGCCCAGTTGCTGGAGCGGGAGCTGGACGATCCCCAGTTGCGGGAATACACGCAGGTCATCATCGCCGAGGCCGACCGCCTGCAGGACCTGATGAACCGCCTGCTCACGTCCCACCGCATGATGCAGCCGTCGCAGCTGAATCCCCACGATGTGCTGGAGCGCGTGCGGCGCCTGATCCTGGCCGAGTTTCCGTCCGTCGAGGTGCGCCGAGATTATGACACCAGCCTGCCCTATATCACCGGCGACCGGGAGCAACTGATCCAGGCCATCCTCAATATCGCCCGCAATGCTGCCCAGGCCATGCAAGGGGATGGCGAGATCGTTCTGCGCACCCGGGCAGCCCGGCAGATCACGCTGGCGAAGCGCCGCTTCAAGCTGGCATTGCAGTTGCAGGTCATCGACAATGGGCCGGGTGTGCCGGAAGAGATCCGCGACAAGATTTTTTATCCGCTGGTCTCCGGGCGCGAAAACGGCAGCGGTCTGGGGCTATCGTTGGCGCAGAGCTTTATCGACCAGCATCAGGGGGCGATCGATGTGGACTCCCGTCCGGGGCGCACTTGTTTCACCGTCTTTCTGCCTATAACACGGGAAGCGGATGTTTAGGGCTTGAATAGCTGATGCACCTTATTGGTGCGTGAATTGTGAGGCAGAGTACTGCCGTGTTTCACTCTTGTGCGTGTGAATGATATGAATGCAGCCGTCTGGATAGTTGATGATGACCGCTCGATCCGTTGGGTGCTCGAAAAAGCCCTGGCTCGGGAGGAAATTCCGTACAAGAGTTTTGGTACTGCCGGTGAGGTCATGTCGGCGCTGGAGGGGACGACCCAGCCGCCTCGCGTGTTATTGTCCGACATCCGGATGCCCGGTGAGTCGGGCCTGGCCTTGCTGAGTAAGGTCAAGGCACGCTTCCCGCACATGCCGGTCATCATCATGACCGCATACTCCGATCTGGACAGCGCCGTTGCGGCCTTCCAGGGCGGCGCGTTCGAATATCTGCCTAAACCTTTCGACGTGGATCAGGCCGTCGAACTGGTGCGTCGTGCGATCGATGAAAGTGCCCATCAAGCCGGCACCGAAGAGGTGCTCAGCGCTGTGCCCGAGATCCTCGGCCAGGCGCCGGCGATGCAGGAGGTCTTCCGCGCCATCGGCCGTCTGTCCCAGTCCCACGCCACCGTGCTCATCAACGGTGAGTCGGGCACCGGCAAGGAACTGGTGGCGCGCGCGTTGCACCGCCACAGTCCGCGCCGGGACGCACCCTTCATCGCGATCAATACTGCGGCGATTCCGAGGGATCTGCTCGAATCCGAACTGTTCGGCCACGAGCGGGGTGCCTTCACCGGTGCGCAGACCATGCGCCGCGGGCGTTTCGAGCAGGCGGAAGGCGGTACGCTGTTCCTCGACGAAATCGGTGACATGCCGGCCGAGTTGCAGACGCGGCTGCTGCGCGTGCTGTCCGACGGCAACTTCTACCGGGTTGGCGGGCATCAGCCGATCAAGGCCAACGTGCGGGTCATCGCCGCCACCCACCAGAACATGGAGGATCGCGTTCGCCAGGGCTTGTTCCGCGAGGATCTCTTCCATCGCCTGAACGTGATCCGGCTGCGCCTGCCGCCGCTGCGCGAGCGGCGCGAGGATATTCCGCCACTGGCCAAGCACTTCATCGCGCTGTCCGCGCAGGAGCTGGGTGTGGAGGCCAAGCGTCTGTCCGACGCGACGCTGAAGTACCTGCAGAGCCTCGATTTCCCCGGCAATGTGCGTCAGCTGGAAAACCTGTGCCACTGGCTCACGGTGATGGCGCCCGGTCAGACCGTCGAGGTCGCCGACCTGCCGCCCGAGCTGAAGGACCAGCCGACCCGCGAGCTGCCGGCCAACTGGGGCGATGCGCTGATGGCGGAGGCGGACCGGGCGCTGGCGCAGAATCCGGGTGAGGTCTTCGACCGCCTGAGCCGGGACTTCGAACGGATCCTGATCCGCCGTGCACTGGCGGCGACCGGAGGGCGCCGGATCGAGGCGGCCCAGCTATTGGGCATCGGACGCAACACGATCACCCGCAAGATCCAGGAGCTGGGGCTTGAAGAGTCCGACCACGCCTGAGTGAGTGGGGCGCGCCACCGGGCTTCCTGTCCGACGCGGGCCGGTGGTCGCGCCTCCTGTCACACCAAGCGGCAATCTGGCGCGTCTCTGCCGTGGGCGGATTTGCGCTGCCCGTTTCTCACCTTTCCTACCTTGGCTCATAATGACCGGCTTGTTTTCAACAGCCGGGAAGTGATTCTTGGACCATTCTGCTTACGAGGCCCTCGACGGGGCCGAGGTGGCTGCCGCCCTCGGCGGTGACGCTGCCGGGTTTTCCGTGGTGCTCCTGCAGGAGTGCGACTCCACCAACAGCCGCTTGCTGGCCGATCCTCCGCCGGACGATGGGCGCGTATACGTGTTGGCCGCAGACGTGCAGACGGCCGGGCGAGGCCGCCGTGGCCGGGTCTGGCAGTCGTGGCCCGGTGCCAGCCTGACCTTCTCGGCCTTGTGGCGCTTCGAGCCGGGGGCGCCGGTGCCCGCCGGCCTGTCCCTGGTGGCTGGCCTTGCTGTGGCGAGGGCACTGGAGGATCTTGGCGTGGAGGGCGTGCAGCTCAAATGGCCCAACGATGTGCTGGTCCATGGCCACAAGCTGGCGGGCATCCTGATCGAGTTGTTGCCGGGGCGTGGCAGAACGCCGGCCGCCGTGATTGGGATCGGCATCAACCGGCGCCTGCCGCCTGATGCTAGTGTCAACTATCCGACCGGCGTGACCGATCTGGCGGTCTGTCTGGGGCAACCGCCGAGCCCCGGTCGGTTGCTCGGTGTGGTGCTGGTCCACTTGAGGCGCCTGCTCGACATCTACGCCGCCGCCGGTTTCGGGGCATTGCGCGGTGCATGGCAGCAGCGCAATGCCTTTGCCGATTTGCCGGTGCGCATCCTCGGGGAGGCCGAAGAGCTGGCCGGGACCTGCGTGGGTGTGGACGAGGACGGTGCCTTGCTGTTGCAGACCGAGGATGGCGTGCGGCGGGTGCTCTCAGGCGATGTTTCCCTGAGGATGGCCTGATGGATCTGTTGCTTGATGTGGGCAATACCCGCCTCAAGTGGGGGCTTCATGACGGGGCTGGCTGGAAGGGGCAGGGGGCAGTCCTGCTGACCGCCCTGGATGGTTTTGCCGATGTGCTGGCGGGCCTCGGGCAAGTCCAGCGAATGCTCGGCGCCAACGTGGCAGGCGCCACGGTTGGAGGACGGTTGGGGGCAATGCTTGCCGCTCGTCATGTGTTACCCGAGTGGATTCAGCCCCAGCTGGAGGGCTATGGCGTCGTCAATCGCTACCTGGAGCCTGCCCGTCTCGGTGCAGACCGCTGGGCAGCCCTGATCGGTGCCCGCGAGCTCCATGGAGGGGCGGCCCTGGTGGTGACGTCAGGGACCGCCACGACAGCGGATGTACTCGATGCTTCCGGTGTCTTCCAGGGCGGGGTGATTCTGCCGGGCCTGGACCTGATGCGCCTGTCCCTGGCCCGCGATACGGCCCAGCTTCCCTATTCGGACGGCCGCTTCGTCGCCGCGCCGCGGCGGACGGCGGATGCCATCGTCAGTGGCTGCCTGCAGGCCCAGCTCGGAGCCATCGAGCGCATGTTTCGCCTTGTGGGCAGCGAACCGTCTGCCGTCTGCCTCCTCAATGGCGGTGCGGCGGCGACACTGGCGCCGCACCTCGAATGCCCGGTGCGTGTGGTGGACAACCTGGTTCTCGAAGGCCTCGTCCGCATGCTGGCCGAAGCCTGAGGCTTCGTGCGCTGTTCCGCCTGTGGCGGGTGCCTTTTCCGCATGCGGCGGATACGTTAGTCTTGCGGATATGGCCTCATTGCGCGTGTTCGTCATCGTCCTGCTGTTCGCCAATCTGCTTGCCCTGTCCTTGTGGAAGGGGTGGCTGGGCGGAGAGCTCCATCATGGGGAGCCGGAGCGGCTGAGCAACCAGTTGAACCCCGACGGGATTCGTCTGGTTGGCGAGGAGCCGCGACCACCGGTCCGTCGGGCGCCTGCCGTCCAACCGCCAGCTCCAGTGGTGGAGAGCAAGGTCGAGGATGTGCCGGCACCGGATGCCGTCGCCCCGCAGGCCTGTGTGATCTTCAGTGGATTGAGTGCCGATCAGATAAGGGAATTGTCGGCGCGTATCGCCAAGGCTGGCTCCGGTTTCAAGTTGAGCGAGGGGCGTAGTGACGTACCGTCGTCCTGGTGGGTGCATGTTCCATCGCTGGGGAGTAAGGAGGCCGCTGAAAAGAAAGCGGCCGAGTTGCGCAAACTCGGCGTCGCCGATCTCTTCATAATGCAGGAGGCCGGGCCGGCGCAGTTCGCCATCTCCCTGGGGCTGTACAAGAGTGAGGTGGCGGCGGGTCGCCAGCTCGAAGCCCTGAAGGAAAAGGGGGTGCGTGGTGCTCAGGTGCTGGCTCGGGGCGGGGCTTCCCGTCTTGAAGTGCGTGGCCCCAGCGACAGCCTGGCTACCGTGGTCAGTGACCTTTCCGAGCGCCTGCGGGGCGTTAATCGTCTTGAGTGCACGCCATGAGCGAACACGCCTTCGTCGTAGGTTTGACCGGCGGTATCGGCAGCGGCAAGAGCGCGGCGGCCGATTTTTTTGCCGAGCTGGGGGCGGCCGTTGTCGATACCGACCGCATTGCCCACGCGCTGACCGCGCCGGGTGGGGCCGCCATGGCGGCGATCCGCGGAGCTTTCGGCTCCGGGGTGGTTGCCGAGGATGGCTCCCTGAATCGCCCCGCCATGCGTATGCTGGCCTTCGAGGATCCCGACGTGCGCAAGCGACTCGAGGGCATTCTCCATCCGATGATCCGCGAGGAGAGCGACCGCCAATGCCAGGGAGCGCAGACGCCCTACGTGGTGTTGGTGGTGCCGTTGCTGGTCGAGTCTGGGAGTTACCGCGGACGGGTACAGCGCCTGTGCGTCGTGGATTGTCCGGAGGAGGTCCAGGTCGAGCGCGTCGTTAGTCGCAGCGGCCTCGAGGCCTCGCAGGTGCGGGCCATCATGGCGGTCCAGGCCCAGAGGGGCGATCGCCTGGCGGCAGCGGATGACGTGGTGGACAACAGTGGTGATCTGTCGCAGCTACGGGAGCAGGTTGCCGACCTGCATCACCGCTACCTGGCGCTCGCCGCGCAGCTGGAGGGCGTGTGATATGATTCACGCCGGTCTGACCGACACCATCCCCATCGATATCCAGGCGCGCGCGTGATCACCTACGAATATCCGCTCAACGAGAGGATCCGGACGCTCCTGAGGCTGGAAGACCTTTTCGACAAGGCCGCACACTTCCTGGCATCGGACGGCGCGCTTGAACACCATGTAGCGTTGCTGACGCTGTTCGAGATCCTTGAGGTCGCCAGCCGGGCGGATCTGAAAGTCGATCTCGTGCAGGAGCTCGAGCGCCAGCGTCAGATCCTGTTGTCCTTCCGCAACAATCCCCAGATTTCCGAAGATGCGCTGTCCGGCGCGCTCTACGAGATAGAGCAGGCGTCGGCGTCCCTGCTCGCGATGGCCGGCAAGACCGGCCAGTACCTCCGCGAGAACGAATGGCTGATGAACATCCGCAGCCGCGCCGCGATTCCGGGCGGGGCCTGTGAGTTCGACCTGCCGTCCTATCATCACTGGTTGAACCGAGATCCGGAGTTGCGCCGCCATGACCTGAGTGCTTGGCTGCAGCCGTTGCTGCCGATCCGCGATGGTCAGGCGATTGTGCTGCGCCTGCTGCGGGCCAGCGGCCAGCCGGAAGACCTGACCGCGCTGCACGGGGCCTTCCAGCAGACCATGGGAGGCCGTACCGTGCAGATGATCCGCATCCGCCTTCAGGGCGGGGCCCACTGCGTGCCGGAAACCAGTGCCAACAAGTACGCTCTCAATATCCGTTTCATGAATGCCGAAACCGTCACCCGCCCCGGGCAAGTGGATGTGGATGTGGCATTTCAGCTGACTTTCTGCAATCTCTGATGGAAAAGCCGCGTGCACCTCGCGAGGTGAAATGCCCGACCTGTGGGGCGCCTGTTGTCTGGGGGCCGCAGAGTCCCCATCGCCCGTTCTGCTCGGAGCGCTGCCGCAAGATCGATCTGGGTGCCTGGGCGTCCGACGCGTACCGGGTGGAAGGGGAAACGCCTCTCGATGACGAGACGGATCCCCTGTCGCGTTTCAGTCGCTGATCAGTCCTTCCAGATCGACCGTATCGCTGCAATGCCATGGGCGCCGGCCGCTTTGGCGGCGTTGAGGTCGGCCGCCTCCAGGCCGCCGACTGCGAACACTGGTAGCGGCAGGTTGCGCACCCGCTCCGCAAAGACCTCCCAGCCCAGCCCCGCCTGGTCCGGATGGCTCGCGGTCGGCTTCACGGAACCCAGCACCGCGTAGTCGAGGCCCAGCGCGGCTGCATGTTCGAGTTCCGCACGGCTGTGGCAGGCCGTGCCAACCCACTCGAAATCAGGCCGTGCGGTCGTACTGGCCAACAGACGGCCGGGCAGGTGTACCCCGTGAGCGTCGCTGCGGCGGGCCAGTTCCGTGTCGCCATTGATCAGTGCGATAGCGCCAAGGGCCCGGCAGCGGGCGACGACTTCCCGCGCAAAAACTTCCCGTTCGTTCTCGGCCAGACTGGCTTCACGGATCTGGACCAGACGCAGGCCGTTAGCCAGTGCCTTGTCGAGACATGCCAGTTGAGAGGCCACGCCGACTTCCGCCGCCTGCGTTATGCCCATCGTGCGCGGCAGGCGCAGCGCCTTCAGGATCGGGCCGTTGGCCGGTAACATCGGTTCGACGGTCATCGCGTCGGCCTGTTGCCAGGCCAGCGCGGCATGGACACGGTCGTGAATCTCGCCGTGCCAGGCCGGCACTTCGAAGAAATGCAGGCTGACGTGGGCGTGCTCATAGACATGCTCTCGGGTCAGCCACGGCCAGGCTTCGTCCACCTGCATGTCGAGTTCTTCATGCAGTTCGCGGATCAGCGCATCGCGCGGGGTCTCGCCGGGCTCGACCTTGCCACCGGGAAACTCCCAGTAGCCGGGGTAGAAGGTGTCGGCGGCGCGCTGGCCGACCAGGAAACTGCCGTCGGGCCGGGTGATTACCGCGGCCGACACATGGACGATCTTCTTCATGCTTCGAAGCGCCCTGCGTAGTCGCGTGCGAACTGCCAGGCCACGCGCCCGCTGCGCGAACCCCGCAGCAGCGCCCATTGCAGCGCATCGCCACGGGCGGCCGGAATGGCCTCGGCAGGCACGCCGAATTCGCCGAGCCAGTGCTTCACCACCGCCAGGTATTCGTCCTGGCTGAAGGGGTAGAAGGAGATCCACAGGCCGAAGCGCTCGGACAGGGAGATCTTCTCCTCCACGGCCTCGGAGGGATGGACCTCGCCGTCCTTGTGCACGGTGGCGGCATTCTCGGCGAAGTACTCGGGCATCAGGTGGCGCCGGTTGGAGGTGGCGTAGATGAGCACGTTGTCCGGCACCGCGGCGAGAGAGCCGTCGAGGATGCTCTTGAGGGCCTTGTAGGCCGGTTCGCCATCTTCGAAGGAGAGGTCATCAGTGAACAGGATGAAGCGCTCGGGGCGGCCTTCCAGCAGTTCGACGATGTCCGGCAGGTCCACCAGGTCGTCCTTGTCCACCTCGATCACGCGCAGGCCGTCGGCGGCGAATTCGTTGAGCACCGCCTTTACCAGCGAGGACTTGCCGGTGCCGCGGGCGCCGGTGAGCAGCACGTTGTTGGCGCGTTTGCCGGCCAGGAACTGGCGGGTGTTGGCGACAATGCGTTCCTTCTTGTCGTCGATGTCCTGCAGGTCATCGAGGCGGATCTGGTGCGGATGGGCTACCGGCACCAGTCCGGCGGCGTTGCGTCGACGCCGCCAGCGGAAGGCGATTGCGGCATTCCAGTCGGGCGGCGTGGGGGCGGTGGGGAGGATGGCTTCGAGGCGTTCGAGCACCCGCTCGGCGCGGGCGAGAAACTGGTTCAGGTCAGTCATGGGGAGGGGGATCCGAGTCCTTGTTCCTGGGGCTGCGCAGGGCCAGTCCGACGATGGCGAGCAGCACGGCGGCGATGCCGAGTTCAAGACCGATCAACCACATGGAGTGTCCTTCTGTGCGCCCGGCCGGCGAACCGGTGGTTATACTGAAACGGTTGTTCTGCAAGCCGTGAGTGTACCCCATCCATGTTCCGCGCTTTTCCCCGTCTGTCCGTCGTTCTGGTTTCGGCCCTGCTGACCGCTTGTGCAAGCGCTCCCAAACCTGTCAGCGATGCAGGTTGTGTCCACTGTGCCCCAGCTTCCCATACTCCTTCCGCGACGCCTTCTGCCGCATCGCCCACAGCGGCGCCGGTCGCCCACAGTGGCGGTGTCATGCCGCAAGCGCTGAGTCGGCCATTGTTGTCCTCGTCCTGGTCCGATCTGCCCGGTTGGGGGAGCGACTCTCTGGACGAGGCCTGGCCGGCCTTCCTGGCGTCCTGCCGCGCGTTGATGCGTCAGCCGGCGTGGCAGGCGCCCTGCGATGCCGCACGCTCGCTCGGGGGGCATCCCAGCGCCGCGGCGGTACGTAGCTTCATGGAGGCCCGCTTCAATCCGTGGCGAGTCGTCAATCCCGACGGCACCTATGAGGGCCTGGTGACGGGTTACTACGAACCCTTGATCAAAGGCAGCCGGATCCGCTCGAAGAGTTACCAATGGCCGGTGCTGGGCGTTCCGGAGGATCTGCTGACCATCGAGCTGGGCGATATCTTCCCGGAACTGAAGGGGCAACGAGTACGCGGCCGCCTGGTCGGCAACAAGGTCGTCCCGTATTTCTCCCGCAGCGACATGGCACGCCAGCCCGACAAATTTGCCGGCAAGACGATCCTGTATGCCGAAGACCCCATCGAGTTGTTCTTCCTGCAAGTGCAGGGTTCGGGGCGCGTGCAGCTTCCGGACGGCGGTGTAGTTCGCCTGGCCTATGCCGACACCAATGGCTACGCTTACCAATCGATAGGGCGCTGGCTGGTGGATCGTGGCGAAATGAAGATGGAGCAGGCGTCGATGGACGGCATCAAGAACTGGGCCCGCGCCAATCCGGCGCGTCTGCAGGAGTTGCTGAATGCCAATCCGAGCTACATCTTCTTCCGCGAGGTGGCCAGTTCTGCCGGTGGGCCGGTTGGTGCCATCGGGCAGCCGCTGACGGAGGGGCGCAGCATGGCTGTCGATCCGCGCAGCGTGCCGCTGGGGGCGCCGGTGTTCCTGTCCACTACCTATCCCAACAGCTCGCAACCCCTGCGTCGCCTGGTGCTGGCGCAGGATACCGGCAGTGCGATCAAGGGCGGCGTACGCGGGGACTTCTTCTGGGGCTTTGGTGCCGAGGCGGGCATGCAGGCCGGGCGGATGCGCCAGAAGGGCGAGATGTGGGTGCTGTGGCCGCGGGACCAGGTGCCCCGCTGAGCTAACCGGCGGGTTGCTGCGGAAGGGAATAAGTTTTGCGTTATTTCATTGTTGGCTGACTCGGGGGGCGCCGGTATCGTGCTTCGGTTTGGAGCCGGAGAGCCGGCGCCGCAGGATTCACCGGCGGGAGAACATCGTGCCCCTCACAGAACTCGTCCATTACTTCAACAAACGCAACCAGCTGGCCTGCTCGTCGGCACCGGAACAGAGCTTCGTCATCGCCGATGGACGGGTGCGGGCGCGCTTCGGCTCGATGCTGCTGGGCACGCTGTTTCAGCCGGTGATGGCGCGGGAGGGCGATGCGGTACTCGGCCACGAGGCGCACCTGAAGGTGCTGGAGGGCAATGCCGTCGGCCTGTCGCCGCAGGCGGTGTTCCTCGATGCCCGTGACGATGCCGAGCTGGTGCATCTCGATCGGCTGGCGCGCACGCTGCATGCGCTGAATTTCCTGCAGGAACGCCACCAGCATGGCGGCTTCCTGTCCCTCAATGTGCATCCTCAGCACTTGCGCACGATCCGTGAGCATCACGGGCATGTCTTCGAGTCCATCCTGGCCCGTTGTGGTCTGACGCCGGAGCGTATCGTGCTGGAGGTATCGGACGACGGTTTCGAGGCGCTGCCGGATTTGCTGCGGGCGATTTCTGGCTATCGGGCGCGAGGCTACCGGATCGCTATCGACAATTTCGGGCGTCACACATCCGATCTGGAGCGCCTGGAGGCGCTGGCGCCGGACGTGGTCAAGCTGGATCGCAGCTTGATCGGGCATTCAGGCCATCTGAGCCTGGCCCGGAAGGTGATGGGCGATCTGGTCGTGGAGATCCGCCGTCTCGGGGCCCAGGTGGCGTGCCAGTGCATCGAGCATCCGCTGCAGCTGGATGTGGCTCGGGATGCTGGCGTGGATTGGATGCAGGGCTATCTGTTCGGCCAGCCATCGGCCAGCTGCCGGCCTATCGTCAGGCCGCGCCGCCCTCGCGCAGCGGCCTGACAACCCGATCGGCTGGCTCAGCCTTCTTACTTGCCGCCGGTGGCCTGAGTCATTGCTTGTTCGAGCTGGGCGAGCGGGACGGCGCCGGGCAGGCGGTTGCCATCGGCGGTGAAGATGGTCGGAGTGCCGCTGACCTTCAGCTTCTGGCCGAGGGCGACATTGCGCTCGATGGCGCTGGTGTCGCAGTTCGCGGCGGCAGCGGGCGGTGCCTTGGCTGCGGTCATCCAGTCGTTCCATGCACCGGCACGGTCCTTGGCGCACCAGATGTTCTTCGACTTCTCGGTGGAGTCGGGGCTGAGGATCGGGTACAGGAAGGTGTAAACCGTGGCGTCCTTGAGGCCTTGCATGTCTTTGGCGAGGCGCTTGCAATAGCCACAGTTGGGGTCTTCGAAAGTGGCGATGACGCGCTTGCCGTTGCCGCGGACCTGTTTGATGGCGTGATCCAGCGGCAGGGTATTGAAATCGATCTTCATCAATTGGGCCATGCGAGCCTGGGTTACGTTCTTGCGCGTCTTTGCGTCGATCAGGCTGCCGTCGATGATGAAGCTGACGCCGGAGTCGGTGTACAGCAGCTCTCCGGACTTCAATACCACTTCGTACAGATTGCCGTAGGGGGTTTTTTTGACGCTATCGACGGCCGGGGCGTTGAGGAAGCTCTCCAAGTTTTTCTTGACCGAGGCTTCGTCGGCTGCATGGGCGACACCCGCTGCGAGAAAAAGGGTGGCGAGCAGCGAGCGTACGAAGGGGAATTTCATCCAGGATCTCCAGAGACTGCAGGTTCAGGGGCGGCGCGTTCAGAATCGGCCGGCGATGGCATAGCGCATCAGTGCATTGCGTACGACCGGCAGGCGGTTGGTGAGGTTCAGTCCGAAATTGCGTAGCCCGGACAGAAGCGGATCAGCGGGCTTAAATAGACGGTTGAGGCCGTGCGTGGTGTATTGCAGCAAGGCGGTTTCCTCGGCGCGGGCGCGGGCATAGGCGCGCAGGATCGACAGTTCGCCCGGATCCCTCCAGGCGGGCAGCGTGGCCAGTTGCTCGGCGAGAACGCGGGCGTCCTGGTAGCCGAGGTTGATGCCGTGCCCGGAAAGCGGGTGGATCGCATGGGCGGCGTCACCGATGAGGGCCAGGCGCGGCTGCACGACAGTTTCGACGCGCATCAGGCGCAGCGCGAAGGCGGCGGCCGGGGTGGTCAGTTCGAGGGCGCCGAGGCGGTATTCACCGGCTTCGGCGACGCGGGCACATAACTCGGATGGCGGCAGGGCGACCAATTCGTCGGCGAGGGCGTCCGGCGCAGACCATACCATCGACATCTGCTGCTCAGGCAGGGGGAGGTAAGCGAGGATGCCGTCCTTGCGGAACCACTGGAAGGCCGTGTTTCGGTGAGGTTTCTCGCAGCGAAAGTTGGCGACTACACCCTTTTCGCCATACGGGGTATTGCGTGCACCGATCGCGGCCGTCTGGCGGACCCACGAGTCCCGTCCGTCGGCGGCGACGATGAGGCGCGCTTCCAGGCGCCGTCCATCGGCCAGCGTCAACCGGCCGGCATCGTCATCCATGGCTAGCGCAGAGGGTTCGGCAGGGCACAACAGTGTGACGTTGTGCTGGCGTTTGACGGTTTCCCATAGTTCCTGCTGCATCAGGCTGGATTCGACGATCCAGGCCAGTTCACGCAGGCCGCAGTCGTAGGCGGAAAGCTCCAACTGCCCGCCTGCATCGCCGTGGATCTCCATGTCATAGACGGGCGCGATGCGTCTGATGTCCAGATGCGGCCAGATACCGATGGCGGTCAGGAAGTCCGCATTGCTGGGGCTGATCGCGTAGATACGGGGATCCCAGCCAGTAGGGCGATAAGGTGGGCGGGCTTCGACAATCCCGATCTTTAGGCTGCTGCCGCGTAATGCGGCGGCAAAGGCGGCACCGGCCAGTCCGGCGCCTACGACGAGTACATCGAATTTCATGCAAGGTTCTCCTGCGCCGGATTGTGCCGGACGGCGCAGGGGAAGTCATCCGTGGTGCGCTGCGATCAGCACGGAGGTGGATAGTAGTAGCTGGGGGCTGGATGGGGGGGCCGCCGATAACCGCAGTCCGATAGTTGGTTGCCCTTGGTGTACTGCATTGCTGGTAAGTGATGTCGTAGCGGCGTTGGGTATCGGCACCGGAATAACCAGTCTGGGAGGCGCCGCTGGCAGTACCGGCAACCATGCCAAAGGCGGCACCGCCGATTCTCGACGGCGAACAGGCCGAAAGGCTTGCCCAGCGCCCGCATGACAGCGCCGCGAGGGCCGCCCTGCAGGGGCTGGCGCGGGCGCTTAACAGAATGAGCGGGAGTCAGGCGTGTGGGGCTTTCGCGTGTGGGGCTTTCATTGGGCACCTCCGGAGGCCGCGTTGCCAGGCGGCGGCGAGGCCGGTGTGGCGCGCCAACCTTCAGGGCAACTCTGCACATAGGGGTAGTAGGTCTTGGCGCTGTCGCAGTAATACCAATTGCTCTGTGTTCCAGGGGCGCTCTGGGGGCCGGAAGGAGGGGTGGCGGGTACGCTACGCCATCCTTCTGCGCAGCTTTGTACATAGGGGTAGTACGCGTTGGCGCTGTCGCAGAAGTACCAGTTCTGCGCGGCGGGCTGCGGTGCCGGTTGGGCCACGGCGGGCTCGGGGGCTTGCTGGACGACTACCGGAGGGTATGGATAGACCGGCGGTGGGTAGAATAGCCAGGTTGCGCCAGCGACCCACCACCAGCCCAGATTCCCATTGTGGTAGCCGTGATGCCAGTATCCGGGGTTGCCTATCGGCCCACGATGGCCGGGAAAGTTGCCTGGCCCTCTGCCATGGCCATGCGGGCCGTCAGCGCTGGCCGGATAGGTGGTGAGCAGCCCGGTGCCCGCGAGGATGGCGAGTGCCACGCAATGGATGAGTCGTGTTGTCATCTTGTTAGACTCCGGAACGAAACGCTCTCATTGCAGCACCGGGGCGACGGCGGGGCGTACGGGCGGCGCTTACATGCGTAAGCGAATGCAACTGAAGCCAGTTATTGCAATATTTGCTGACAAGTCCGCCTGGGGCATGAATGCACCTGCCGCAGTGTGTGGTGCTGTAACTATTTGCGTGGGACGATAAACCTCATTGTGTACTACGGTAACAGTCATGGATGTAAGAAAACTCGCGGTGACACTGTGTGTGCTAATCCTGCTGGCTGTCGGCGCTGTGCTGTATTTCCAGGTGCACATTTCGGACGACGGGATGCGCCCCAAGGGCAACCCGGAGATCGTCAAGCAGATCGAGGAGCGCCATGGCGCTGCGCTGAGGGCTGTCGGTGTCCGCAGCCTGGGTGTGGATCCCCGTAACAGTGAGGATGTGGTGGTAGTGCTGGTCGGTGGTGGGCATTTGGGACGCAAGGTTGTCGGGCGCCTTTCGGGGCTTGTCAGCAGCGCAGCTTGCGGCAGGCTGGAGGTCGGGATTTCTGTGGGTGATTCGCTGACGGCTTGGGGGAGTATGGACGACCCGGCCTTCATGTCCCGCCTGGATTGCGTGGTTGGCAAGGTGGTCGAACAAGCGGCGGAGTTGCGCGATCCGTGGTGATTTTCGGGCACGGACAGGGGCAACCCGCTATACTGCGCGCCGGGAAGTTCGCCAGGCAATCGCGGTGCTCGCGCATCGAGGAAAGTCCGGGCCCCATAGAGCAGGATGCCGGCTAACGGCCGGGCGCCATAGCCTTCGGGTGAAAGCGACGGAAAGTGCAACAGAAAGCAGACCGCCGATGGCTCTTCGGAGATCAGGTAAGGGTGAAACGGTGGGGTAAGAGCCCACCGCGGCACTGGTGACAGTGACGGCACGGTAAACCCCATCCGGGGCAAGGCCAAATAGGGGGACGTTGACGCTGCTCGCGGAGTCCCCGGGTAGGCTGCTAGAGCGGCGTGGCAACGCGTTGACCAGAGGAATGATTGCCCGGCGGCCGGATCATCCGATCCGGTCGCTCGACAAAACCCGGCTTATCGGCGGGCTTCCCCCACATTCTCGGTTTCCCCACTTTTTTCCACCCGCGGAGACTTTTTCGGTCTGTCCGCGGCGTGGTGGTGTCCTGTTCCATCTTCTTTTTCTCCGCTGGATGGTGTTCGGTGGGCCGTGCAATTGATCCAGCACTTTTGCATTCCTTCTCATGGGCATTGATTTATAAGCGGATTTGCTTTACGCCTTTCTTAACTGTAAGTGCTTGTGTCAAAAAGAAATTTACGTGGTGGTCAAGTTGACCGAGTATTTCTTTTCCTCTAAAGTGGGGCGAAGTGGATGAAAGTGGGAAAAAGTGAGTTTTTCCGGTTCGTCCGAGTGGAGAAGTGGGGGAAGTGATGTTTCAAGGCGCAGCAGCGCTCAGTCTCGATGCGAAGGGTCGCTTGGCGATTCCGGCGCGGCATCGGGACGTGCTGACGAAGCTCGCCGAGAATCAACTCGTTCTCACTGCTCATCCCCATCGTTGCCTGCTGATCTATCCGGCGCCGGCCTGGTTGCCGATCCGTGACAAGGTGTTAGCCGGCTCCAGCCTCGATCAGCATTCCGCCCTCCTCAAGCGTCTCCTCGTCGGCTTTGCCCGTGACGAGGAGGTGGATTCGGCAGGGCGTGTGCTCATCGCGCCGGAGTTGCGGGCCTTCGCTCAACTGGAAAAACAGGTGCATCTGGTGGGGCAGGGCGATCACTTCGAGCTATGGTCGGATGCCGGCTGGCAGAAGCAGCAGGAGGCGATCTTCGCCTTGGGCGAACAGCTCATGCCTGCCGGTTGGGAAACTTTGCCGCTGTGATGAATACACCGCATATCACGGTGCTACTGAATGAGGCAGTGGCAGCCCTGGCTATCAAGCCGGACGGCGTCTATGTGGACGGCACCTTCGGACGTGGCGGGCACAGTCGAGCAATCCTGGCGAAGCTCGGGCCGAAGGGGCGCCTGATCGCCTTTGACCGGGACCCGGTGGCGATTGCCGCGGGGCTGGCGATTGCGGATCCACGCTTCGAACTGGTGCATGTGCCGTTTTCGGATTTCGCCGAGGCCCTTGCCGAGCGGGGGGTCGAGAGGGTGGACGGTGTCCTGCTGGACCTGGGTGTGTCATCCCCCCAGCTGGATGAGGCAGAGCGGGGTATGAGCTTCCGGTTCGATGCGCCGCTCGACATGCGAATGGATACGACCCGCGGGGTGACCGCCGCGGAATGGCTGGCGGATGCGCCGATTGCTGACATCACCCGCGTACTGAGGGAATACGGTGAAGAACGGTTTGCTTATGAGATTGCAAAGGCGATTGCAGCTGCTCGGGCAGGGGGGGCTGTTGCAACCACTAGACAACTTGCCGCGATCGTGGAAAAAGCGGTCCGCACACGCGAGCCGGGCCAGCACCCCGCGACGCGCACCTTCCAGGCTCTACGGATTTGTGTCAATCAAGAGCTCGAGGAACTGTCGCTAGTTCTTCCACAGGTTGTTGCAAGGCTGGCTGTGGGAGGCCGTCTGGTGGTGATCAGTTTCCACTCGCTTGAAGACCGCATCGCCAAGCGCTTCATGCGGGATGAGTCTCGTCCGCCACAGCTTCCCGCTCGTCTGCCGGTCCGCGCGGTCGATCTGCCGAAGCCGAAGCTGGCGTTGGTGGGCAAACCCGTGTGGCCGTCCGATGCCGAAGTGGCCGCCAATCCGCGTTCGCGCAGTGCCGTGATGCGTATTGCCGAGAGGCTGGAGGCCTGACATGGCGCGTCTCAACGGATTCCTCCTGATGCTGGTGGTGGCCAGCAGCCTTGGCGTCGTTGCGTCCCAGCACCAAGCCCGCAAGCTGTATGCCGCCGTCGAGCGGGAGCAGCAGCGCTCCAGCCAGCTGGAAGTCGAGTGGGGGCAGCTCCAGTTGGAGCAGAGCACTTGGGCTGCTCACGCTCGTATCGAAAAGCTCGCTCGCGAAAAACTCGCGATGCGCCCGCCTCAGTCTGGGCAGATCATTGCCATCGAGGAGCGGCCATGACCAAGGCCAAGAAGGGCGTCACCTTCAATCACAATCCTCTCCTGCGTTCCGAGTTGCCGGCCTGGCGCCCGCGCTTCGTGCTGCTGTGCCTGCTTGGCGGCTCGCTGGCGCTGATCGGCCGGGCGGCCTATCTGCAGGGCGTCAATGACCAGTTCCTGCAGGCCAAGGGCGAGTCTCGTTACGCTCGTCTGCTGAGCGTGCCGGCGACCCGTGGCAAGATCACCGACCGTCAGGGGGACGTGCTAGCGGTATCTTCGCCAGTCAAGTCGATCTGGGCGATTCCGGAGGATGCCCGTCTCAGCCCGGCCCAGACGCGCCAGTTGGCCGGCTTGCTGGAGATGGACGTCAACGAGGTTAACCAGAAGCTGGCGGTGGACAAGGAGTTCGTCTATCTGAAGCGTCAGGTTTCGCCGGAGCTGGCGGACCATATTGCTGCGCTGAAGCTGCCGGGCATCCACGACCAGCGGGAATACCGTCGTTTCTACCCCGGTGGCGAAGTTACGGCCCACATGCTGGGCTTCACCGGTGTCGACGACAAGGGGCAGGAAGGCATTGAGTTGGCTTACGAATCGGCGCTGGCTGGAAAGCCCGGTTCCCGCCGGGTCGTCAAGGACCGGCGTGGTAATGTGGTCGAGGACGTGCAGTCCATCCGTCCGCCACAGGATGGTAAGGAAGTGGCGCTGGCGCTCGACAATAAGATCCAGTACCTGGCCCACGCGGCACTGAAGCAGGCCATCACTGACAACAAGGCCAAGGCCGGCGGTGTGGTGGTGCTCGATGCAAAGACTGGCGAGATCCTGGCGCTGGCCAATGCGCCGACCTTCAATCCGAACAACCGGGTTCATCTCACCGGTGATCAGTTGCGCAACCGGGCCCTGACCGACACCTACGAGCCGGGTTCGACGATGAAGCCCTTCACAGCGGCTCTGGCCCTCGAGAACGGCAAGTTCACGTCAAATACCATCATCAATTGTGCGCCGGGGCGGATGACCATCGGCACGGCGACGATTTCTGATGCCCACCCCCATGGTGCCTTGACCGTGGCTCAGGTGATCCAGAAGTCGTCGAACATCGGCGCAGCCAAGATGGCGCTGACCTTCCAGCCCGAAGTGATGTGGAAGATGTTCGACAACCTTGGCTTCGGTTCGCCACTGAAGCTCGGGTTCCCGGGGGAGGTCGGTGGTCGCTTGCGTCCAGCCAAGAGCTGGCGTCCGATCGAGCAGGCCACGATGTCCTATGGCCACGGCATCTCGGTGAGCCTGATGCAAATGGCCAATGCCTACCAGGTGTTTGCTCGCGACGGTGACATGGTGCCGTTATCCCTGTCGCGTCTGGATGCGCCCCCGCTGCATGGTACGCAGGTGTTTTCCCCACAAACTGCCCGTGAAGTGCGCCAGATGCTCGAAATGGTGGTCCAGCCGGGAGGGACCGCCACCCAGGCCAATATTCCGGGCTACCGCGTTGGCGGCAAGACCGGTACGGCCATGAAGCTGGTCGGCGGCCGCTATGCGCTCAAGTACGTGGCGTCCTTTGTCGGCATCGCGCCGATTTCCGATCCGCGCCTGATCGTCGCAGTGATGATCGACGAACCGACGGGCGGCAAGCACTACGGCGGTGACGTCGCGGGCCCGGTCTTCGCGCAGGTGATGGGCGGTGCCCTGAGAACTCTCGGCGTGCCGGCCGATGCGCCCTTGAAACCCTTGCAGGTTGCCCGTCAGGGCGCCACGTCTGCCGCTTCCGGGGAGTCCATGTAGATGCAGTTGCCTCAGCAGAAGGCGCGCGCCATTCTCGATGCCTTGGCCAAGGCTGGTGTGGCTGTGTCGCGCTTGTGCGTCGATTCACGCCAGGTGCGTCCGGGTGATGTCTTCCTGGCCCATCCCGGGCATCGGGTGGACGGGCGGCGCTTCATCAAGGATGCGGTCAATGCAGGCGCTGCGGCTGTATTGTGGGAGCGCAATGGCTACGTCTGGGATGCCGACCTGAAGCTTGCCAATCTGGCAGTGGACGGCCTCGCGACGCTGTCCGGTTATCTGGCCGATGAAGTTTTTGGACGCCCGTCGGAGGCCTTGTGGCTGGTCGGCGTGACCGGCACCAATGGCAAGACCTCCGTGAGCCAGTGGTTGACCCGTGCCTTTGCGGCCCTCGGCCGCAAGTGTGGAGTGGTCGGGACATTGGGCATCGGCTTTCCCGGTGCGCTGTCGGCCAGCCTCAACACTACGCCGGACAGTCTGACCCTGCATCGTACGCTTGCCGAGTTTCGAGCAGCCGATGCCCAGGCCGTGGCCATGGAGGTGTCCTCTATCGGGCTCGACCAAGGACGTCTCAACGGGCTGCGCTTTGATGTGGCGGTGTTCACCAATCTGACCCGTGATCATCTCGACTACCACGGCAGCATGGAAAACTATGCCGCCGCCAAGGCTCGCCTGTTTGACATGCCCGGGCTGCGCTCGGTGGTGCTCAACCTGGACGACCGTTTCGGCATGGAGCAAGCCCGTCGCCTGGCCGGGCACGGGCTGGAGGTGATCGGTTACACCCTCATCGCCAGCAATGCCGACGCGGCCCCGGTCAATCGCGTGTTGATCGCCGACAAGCTCACCACGACGGCCGCCGGCATGCGTTTCACCGCGCGCTGCGGCAACGAGTCCGCCGATCTGTATCCGAATCTGGTCGGACAATTCAACGTCTCCAACCTGCTGGCGGTCATCGGTACGCTGATGGCGTCCGGTTTCACGCTCGACGATGCGGCTTCGGTGGCCGAAGGCCTGACGCCGCCGCAGGGGCGCATGCAGACTCTGGGCGGCGTGTGCGATCCGTTGGTGGTGGTCGACTACGCCCACTCGCCGGATGCGTTGGAGCAGGTGCTGACCGCTGTGCGCGCGACTGTTACCGCACGCAACGGGCGCATGACTTGCGTGTTCGGCTGCGGCGGCGACCGCGATCCCGGCAAACGGCCGATCATGGGCGAACTGGCGGCACGCCTCGCCGACCGGGTCGTACTGACCAGCGATAATCCGCGCAGCGAGGATCCGTTGGCGATCCTGCAACAGATCGCAGTGGCTGCGAGCGGCCCTCAGGTGGAGATCATTCCCGATCGCGCCGAGGCGATCCGCAAGGCCATCCTGTCCGCCGCTGCCGACGACGTGATCGTAGTGGCCGGCAAGGGGCATGAGCCTTATCAGGAAATCAAGGGTGTGCGTTACCCATTCTCCGACGTGGAGCAGGCCCGGGGCGCGTTGCAAGCCTGGAACGATGCTCAGGGAGATCTGTTGTGATGGATATCCAGGAAGCCGCGCTGGCTACGGCGGGTACGGCGGTGGGCGGGAATGCCGTTTTTTCGTCCGTGAGCACCGATTCCCGTGCAATCCAGCCGGGGCAGCTATTCGTAGCCCTGCGCGGCGAGCGCTTCGATGCACACGCCTTTGTGTCTGCGGTGGCAGCGCAAGGGGCGGCGGCAGCTATGGTGGACCGCGCTTGGGCGGCGGCCAACCCGGTACCGCTGCCGCTGGTGATCGTCGACGACACGCGCCTGGGGCTCGGCCGCCTGGCTGCGAGATGGCGCAGCCGTTTCGAATTGCCGCTGATCGGCGTGACCGGCAGCAACGGCAAGACCACCGTCAAGGAAATGTGTGCGGCGATCCTGCGTGAGCAGACGCGTCGCGACGGTTTCGACCCCGACCTGGCAGTACTGGCCACAAAGGGCAACCTCAACAACGATATCGGTCTCCCGTTGATGCTGCTGCGCCTGTCGGGCAACCACCGGGCAGCTGTCATCGAGATGGGTATGAACCATCCGGGCGAGATCGACTACCTGACCCATCTGGCCCGGCCGACCGTGGCGCTGGTGAACAATGCCCAGCGCGCGCACTTGGAGGGCATGGGCAACCTCAAGGAGGTCGCCCGCGAAAAGGGGGCGATCTACAACGGCCTGGCGTCGGACGGTGTTGCGGTGATTAATGCCGACGACGCCTTCGCGGGCTTCTGGCAGGGCCTCAACGAAGGGCGCCGGACGCTTACCTTCGGTCTGAAGGCGGCCGCCGATGTCACCGCGCGCAGCACCTGTCACGGTTTTGCCAGCGATGTCGTGCTGAACGCCCCCCAAGGCGAAGTCCGGTTCCGGTTGCAGGTGCCGGGCGAGCATAACGTGCGCAATGCACTGGCGGCGGCAGCAGCCTGTCTGGCGGCGGGGGTGACCCTCGAAGCGGTGGCCGATGGGCTGGGTGGATTCACGGGTACGCCGGGACGTCTGCACCTGTGCAAGGGCCTCAACGGCGCTGTGGTCATCGACGACAGCTATAACGCCAACCCCGACTCGATGCGTGCCGGCATCGCAGTGCTGGCCGCAACCCCGGGCCGCAAGATCCTGGTGATCGGCGACATGGGGGAGATCGGCGAGCAGAGTTTCCAGTACCACGACGAGATCGGCGGCTACGCGAAGAGCGAAGGCGTCGATTTCCTGTTCGGTCTGGGTGAGATGAGCGAGATTGCGGCACGCAATTTCGGCGAAGGCGGTTTCCATTTCAGCAAGCTCGACGAACTGGTCGCGGCGCTGAAGCAGGAGCTCAATGCAGATACGGTGGTGCTCGTGAAAGGTTCCCGCTTCATGAAGATGGAGCGGGTCGTGAGCGCCATCGCGGAGAAGGTTTGATGATTTGTTGCAGTACAAGGGTTGGCAGTCGGGTTTCCTTCGTAGGCGGGGAGGCCTGTCATGCTGCTTGAACTGGCCCTGTTGTTAGGCAAGGACGCCCGTTTTTTCAACGTGTTCGGCTATATCACGCTGCGCACGGTGCTGGCTGCCGGTACGGCGCTGGTGTTGTCGCTCGTCTTCGGTCCCCCGGTGATCCGTTGGCTGGCCGCAAAAAAAATCGGCCAGGCGGTGCGCGACGATGGCCCCAAGTCCCATCTGACCAAGGCCGGTACGCCGACCATGGGTGGTGCGCTGATCCTCATTGCCATCGCCTTCACCACGTTGCTGTGGGGTGATCTGCGCAACAAATACGTATGGGTGGTGCTCTTCGTGACCCTTGGCTTCGGTGCCGTGGGCTGGGTGGATGACTGGCGTAAGGTGGTCTATCGCGACCCGAAGGGGTTGGCGAGCCGCTGGAAATACTTGTGGACCTCCGCCATCGCACTGGTGGCAGCCATGTTCCTCGGCCTGACGGCTACGCTGCCGGCCCAGATAGAACTGATCGTGCCCTTCTTCAAGACCGTGGCCTATCCGCTCGGCGTGATCGGCTTCATCATCCTGAGCTACTTCGTCATCAATGGCACCAGCCACTCGGTGAACCTCACCGACGGCCTCGACGGCCTGGCTATCATGCCGACCGTGATGGTCAGTTCGGCGCTGGCGATCTTCGCCTATGTCGCCGGCCACATGGGCTTCTCCAAGTATCTTGGGGTGCCCTATATCCCGGGGGCCGGTGAGCTGGCGGTCATCTGCGGCGCGATCGCCGGTGCCGGCCTGGGTTTCCTGTGGTTCAACGCCTACCCGGCGGAGGTCTTCATGGGCGACGTCGGCGCGCTGGCCCTCGGTGCGGCGATGGGTACCATCGCGGTGATCGTCCGCCAGGAGATCGTACTGTTCATCATGGGTGGCCTGTTCGTCGCCGAAGCCATGTCGGTGATGGTGCAGGTGCTGTACTTCAAGTACTCCGGTGGTAAGCGCATCTTCCGCATGGCGCCGCTGCACCATCACTACGAGCTCGGTGGCTGGAAGGAAACCCAGGTAGTCGTGCGTTTCTGGATCATCACGATCATGCTCGTGCTGTTTGGTCTGTCCTCCCTCAAGCTGCGGTAAGCCGACATGAGCACTGCCCAACTCACCCTCGTTCTCGGCCTTGGCGAATCCGGCCTGGCGATGGCCCGCTGGCTGGCCGGGCAGGGCGCGGTGCTGCGGGTGGCGGATTCCCGTCAGCAGCCGCCTAATGCGGATCGCCTGCGTGGCGAGGTGCCGGCAGCGGAGATCGTCACCGGTCCGTTCGAACTGACTCTGCTCAACGGAGTGGACCGCATCGCGATCAGCCCGGGTATCGACCCGCGCCAGCCCCTTGTGCAGATGGCCCGCCAGCGCGGCATCCCGGTCGTCGGCGAGATGGATCTGCTGGTTCAGGCCCTCGAGATCCTCGGCGTGCGTGAGCAGACGAAGATCGTTGCCATCACTGGCACCAACGGCAAGACAACCACTACCACGCTGGCCGGCGAGATGGTGCGGGCCTGCGGTGTGGATGGCGTGGTTGCCGGCAATATTAGCCCGGCGGCGCTGGATGTATTGATGGGTCGTCAGGCCGCCGGTCAGGCGTTGCCTGCAGTGTGGGTACTGGAACTGTCGAGTTTCCAGCTGGAAACCTCGCCGGCGCTCGAAGCCGTTTCGGCCACGGTGCTCAACGTTACTGACGATCACCTGGACCGATACGACGGGCTGGACGACTACGCCTCCACTAAGGCGGCAGTCTTCCAGGGAAATGGCGTGCAGGTCCTGAACCGGGAAGATGCCCGCGTCGCGGCGATGGCCCTGCCGGGGCGACGCGTGTTCACTTTCGGCGTCGATGCGCCGGCCGGTGCCGATGATTTCGGTATGGTGCAGGTTGCCGACGGCGAATGGCTGGTGCGTGGAGCCGAGCGCCTGCTGGCGCGTTCAGAGCTGAAGCTGGCCGGCAGCCACAACGTCGCCAACGCGCTGGCCGCGCTGGCCTTGTGCGAGGCCGCCGGCCTGCCGCGGCCCGCCTTGGTGGCGGCGCTGAAGGCCTTCCGTGGCCTGCCGCATCGGGTCGAGCAGGTCGCCGAGCGTAGCGATGGCGTGACCTATTACGACGACTCCAAGGGCACCAACGTGGGCGCGACGGTTGCCGCGCTGGAAGGGCTGCGCCGCAAGGTGGTGCTGATCGTCGGCGGCGATGGCAAGGGCCAGGATTTTTCCCCCCTGAGGGATGCTTTCAGCCGCTACGCCCGCGCCGTTGTGTTGATCGGCCGCGACGCGCGGACCATCGAGGCCGCTGTGGTCGGTTGCGGCGTGCCGTTGATTCACGCTGCCGACATGGATGCGGCGGTGCTGGAAGCAGATGCCCGCGCCGAAACCGGCGACGTGGTGCTCCTGTCGCCCGCCTGTGCCAGCCTCGACATGTTCCGCAACTATGCCCATCGCGCCCAGGTTTTCATCGACGCGGTGAAACGTCTGCCCGGAGTGCGTGCCGTATGAAACTCGCTGCCCGCCTGTCCGATTTCTGGGCCCGTCATGCCGGCGACAACGGTTCGCTGGTGACCGGCCGCGCGGTCCATCGCCTGATGCGTCCGCTCGGCCAGCCGCGAGAGCTCGATCCGGCGCTGATCTGGTCGTCGGCGGCGCTGCTACTTATGGGCTTGGTGATGGTGTTCTCGGCGTCCATCGCGACTGCTGAAGGCAGCCGCATGTTCGGTCACCAGCCGGCCTATTTCCTGATCCGCCATGCGGTCTTCCTGACGATTGGCCTGATCGCCGGTGTGATGGTCTTCCAGATCCCGATGCGTGCCTGGCAGGAGATGGCGCCATTGCTTTTTATCGCCGGCGTGGTGTTGCTGCTGATCGTGCTGGTTCCCCACGTGGGGAGGGATGTGAACGGCGCCCGGCGCTGGTTGCCGCTGGGGGTCGTTAATCTGCAGCCATCCGAGTTGATGAAGCTGTTCGCCGCCCTTTATGCGGCGGATTACACGGCCCGCAAGCTGCCGTTGATGGGCAGCTTCAAGCAGGGCTTCCTGCCAATGGCCGGAGTGATCCTGTTCGTCGGCTTCCTGCTGCTGAAGGAGCCGGACTTCGGCGCCTTCGTCGTGATCACCGCGATCGCCTTCGGCGTGCTCTTTCTGGGCGGCATCAACGTCCGCCTGTTCGCGCTGCTGGCTGTGGTGGCGGCGGTAGGTTTCGTGCTGCTGATCACCTTCTCCGAGTATCGCCGCCAGCGCATCCTCGGTTTCATGGACCCCTGGCAGGACGCCTACGGCAAGGGTTACCAGCTGTCCCACGCGCTGATCGCTTTCGGCCGCGGAGAATGGTTCGGCGTCGGTCTCGGTGGCAGCATCGAGAAACTGTTCTACCTGCCGGAAGCCCATACCGACTTCCTGCTGGCGGTGATCGCCGAGGAGCTTGGCTTCGCCGGCGTGGTGACGGTGATCGTGCTGTTCGCGATCCTGATCCAGCGCGCTTTCGCGATCGGCCGTCAGGCTGTGGTGCTGGAGCGCAACTACGCGGCGCTGGTGGCCCAGGGGATCGCCATCTGGTTCGGTGTGCAGTCCTTCATCAATATGGGCGTGAACATGGGCCTGCTGCCTACCAAGGGGCTGACCCTGCCGATGATGAGCTTCGGCGGCTCCGGTATTCTCGCCAATTGCGTGGCCATCGCGATCCTGCTGCGGATCGACTGGGAAAACCGCCAGATCATGCGTGGAGGCAAGGCCTGATGCCGACGCTGTTGGTTATGGCCGGCGGTACCGGCGGCCACATCTACCCCGGCCTTGCCGTTGCCGACGCCTTGCGCGCGCGCGGCTGGAGGGTGGTGTGGATGGGCAACCCGGAGGGCATGGAAGCGCGCATCGTGCCGGCCAGCGGCTACGACATGGCCTGGGTGCGTTTCTCGGCTCTGCGCGGCAAGGGTGTGCTGCGCAAGCTGCTGCTGCCGTTGAACCTGCTGCGTGGCTTTGCCCAAGCCCTCGGCCAGATCCGGCGTGTCAAGCCGGATGTGGTGCTTGGCATGGGCGGCTATGTGACCTTCCCAGGCGGCATGATGGCGGCACTGCTCGGCCGGCCGGTGGTGGTGCATGAACAGAATTCCGTCGCCGGCTTGGCCAACAGGGTGCTGGCCGGCGTGGCCGACAAGGTGGTGACCGGTTTCCCGGGCGTGCTGAAGAAGGGTGAATGGGCCGGTAATCCGGTGCGTGCCGATATCGCCGCCGTGGCGCCTCCCGCGCAGCGTTTTGCCGGCCGCTCGGGCCCGCTGCGCGTGCTGGTGGTCGGTGGCAGTCTTGGTGCGGCAGCCCTCAACGAGGCGATGCCGAAGGCACTGGCGCTGCTGGCGCCTGCGCTGCGTCCGGTCGTCACGCATCAGGCGGGTGCCAGGCAGATCGATGCGCTGCGCGCGGCCTACCACGCGGCCGGTGTGGAAGGCGAGCTGCTGCCCTTCATCGACGACATGGCAGTGCGCTATGCCGATGCGGATCTGGTGATCTGCCGTTCAGGCGCGCTGACCGTCGCTGAGCTGGCGGCTGTCGGTGTGGCCAGCGTGCTTGTGCCCTTCCCCCACGCGGTGGACGACCACCAGACCGGCAATGCCCGCTTCCTCGCCGATGCCGGCGCGGCGGTGCTGTTGCCGCAAACCGAACTGACGCCGCAGCGCCTGGCCGCGCTGCTGCAGGAGATGGATCGCGAGCGCCTGCTGACGATGGCCGACAAGGCCCGCGGGTGTGCCAAGCCGGAAGCGACGGCCCGTGTGGCGGACGTCTGCGCCGGTCTCGCCGGCTAAAGGAAGAACGTGAAACACAAAGTCAAAAGCATTCATTTCGTCGGGATTGGCGGCGCCGGCATGAGCGGTATCGCTGAGGTACTGCTCAACCTCGGTTACGAGGTCAGCGGCTCCGACCTGGGCGACAACGTGGCGACCCGCCGCCTGCAGGCGCTGGGCGCCCGCGTGGTGCAGGGGCACGCCGCCGAGAACGTCGCCGAGGCCGATGCAGTGGTGACGTCCACCGCAGTAAAGGGCGACAACCCGGAAGTCATCGCCGCCCGCAACCGTGGTATTCCGGTGGTGCCGCGAGCCCAGATGCTGGCCGAGTTGATGCGCCTCAAGCAGGGCATCGCCATCGCCGGCACCCACGGCAAGACTACGACCACCTCGCTGGTGGCGAGCATCCTCGCCGAGGGCGGGCTGGATCCGACCTTCGTGATCGGTGGCAAGCTCAACGCCGCCGGCGCCAATGCGCGCCTCGGCAAGGGCGACTTTCTGGTAGCTGAGGCGGACGAATCCGATGCGTCCTTCCTGTTGCTGACGCCGGTGATTTCGGTCGTTACCAACATCGACGCCGACCACATGGAGACCTACGGCCACGATTTCGCGCGGCTCAAGCAGTCCTTCGTGGATTTCCTGCAGCACCTGCCTTTCTACGGCGTGGCGGTGCTGTGCGACGACGACAAGCATGTGCGCTCCATTGTGCCTCTGGTGTCCAAGCAGATTGTCCGTTACGGCTTCTCGGAGTCCGCCCACGTGCATGCGGAGAACATTCACGCGGTGGACGGCAAGATGACGTTCGATGTGCTGCGTCGCCACGGGGAGTTCGAGCCCCTGCACGTGGTTCTCAACCTGCCAGGCCGTCACAACGTGCTCAACGCGTTGGCGGCTATCGCGGTGGCGACCGAGGTTGGCGTGTCCGACGAGGCGATCGTGAAGGCCCTGGCCGAGTTCAAGGGCGTTGGCCGGCGCTTCCAGCGCTACGGTGAGGTGGCGCTGCCTAGTGGCGGTGCGATCACCGTCATCGACGACTACGGCCACCATCCGGTGGAAATGGCGGCGACCATTGCCGCCGCCCGCGGCGCCTTCCCGCACAAGCGCCTGATGCTGGCCTTCCAGCCGCACCGCTACACGCGGACGCGGGACTGTTTCGAGGATTTCGTGAAGGTCTTGTCCACCGTCGACGCGCTGTTGCTCGGCGACGTGTATGCCGCCGGCGAGGCGCCCATCGTGGCGGCCGACGGCCGTTCGCTGGCACGGGCGTTGCGCGTGGCGGGAAAGATCGAGCCGGTGTTCGTCGAGAACATCGAAGACATGCCGGCGGCCATCCTGGCCGCGGCGCAGGACGGGGACGTGGTGATCACGATGGGTGCCGGCAGCATCGGCGCCGTACCCGGCAAACTGGTGAGTGGTGGAGTCTAATAAGGTGGCAACTGAGGTGAGCAGTCGATTCGGAAAAGTGGCGGTCCTGCTGGGCGGGACGTCCGCTGAACGGGAGATTTCCCTGATGTCGGGAGGTGCCGTGCTGGCGGCCCTGCAGGGCGCGGGCGTGGATGCCCATGCCTTCGATCCGGCCGAGCGGGATCTGCACATCCTCAAGGAAGAGGGGTTTGACCGTGTCTTCATCGCGCTGCACGGGCGCGGTGGCGAAGACGGCACAGTGCAGGGCGCCCTCGAACTGATGGGCATTCCCTATACCGGCAGCGGCGTGATGGCCTCCGCCATCGCCATGGACAAGTGGCGCACCAAGCTGGTGTGGCTGGCCAGCGGCCTGCCGACGCCGCGCTTCGCAATCCTCGACGAGAGGACGGACTGGGATGCGGTGGTGGCTCAGCTTGGCCTGCCGATTTTCGTCAAACCGGTGCATGAAGGCTCCAGCATGGGCGCCGCCAAGGTCACCGAGGCGGGCCAGCTGAAGGCTGCCTGGGAACTGGCGGCCAGGTACGATTCGCTGGTGCTGGCGGAGGAGTTCGTGACCGGCCAGGAGTTGACCGCGCCCTTCCTCGGCGATCAGGCCCTGCCGCTGGTGCGCATCGTCGCGCCGGATGGCAACTACGATTACCAGCACAAGTACTTCACCGACGACACCCAGTACTTCTGCCCGAGCGGTCTGCCCGAGGCCCTTGAGGCCGAGATCAAGGTGGCCGTCGTGCGTTGTGCGCAGGTGCTCGGCTGTCGTGGCTGGGGCCGTGCCGACCTGATCCTGCGGGACGACGGCAGTTTCACGTTGCTTGAGATCAACACCGCGCCTGGTATGACCAACCACTCGCTGGTACCGATGTCGGCCCGTGTGTCCGGTCTGTCCTTCGAGGCCCTGTGCCTGGAAATCCTTGCCGGAGCGCGTCTTGGCTGACCAGCGCACCACTTCCAACGTTCCGCCGCCAGCGGGAGGCAAGGCTGCCCCTGCGAAGCGCGCGCGCGCCGCGCGCCCGGCCCGGGACGCGGGAGGGAACGGGCTGTGGGATCGTCCACAGCTCCTCAATCTCATTTCCGATGTGCTGATGGTGTTCGGCGCGGCGGGCCTCGGCTATGCGGCGGTGGCGGCGATTTCGCGCCTGCCGGTGTACCCGCTGCGCGAGGTGGTGGTGATGACGCCGCTGGCCCAGGTCACCACGGCCCAGCTGGAATACGCGGCGCGTTCGTCCTTGCGCGGGAATTTCTTCACGGTAGATCTGGATGATGTGCGCGGGGCCTTCGAGAAGCTGCCGTGGGTGCGGCGTGCCGATGTGCGCCGGCACTGGCCGGGCGGTATCGAAGTGCGTCTCGAGGAGCATGTTGCATCAGCCTACTGGAGGGTGGGCGAAACCGGTGACATGCGCCTGGTGAATCGGTACGGTGAAGTGTTCTCGGCGGCCAGCAATGCGCGCATGCCGATCTTCAGTGGACCTGAGGGCTCGTCCGGGGCGCTGTTGACCAAGTTCGACGAGTTCACCCGCAAGCTAGGCCCCCTTGGCAAGCAACTCGTCGGCGTCTCCCTGTCGGCCCGGGAGGCCTGGCAGCTGAAGATGGACGACGGCCTCACTATCGAGCTCGGACACGACCAGCCGAAGGCGCCGATCGACGAGCGCCTGGCCCGCTTCGTGAAGTATTACCCCCGCGCCAAGGCGCAAGTGAACATGAATGTGGCGGTAGTGGATCTCCGCTACCCCAGTGGTTTTGCCCTCCGGCCGATACCGCCTGCAGTGGCGGCGGGCAAGCAAGAAAGCAAAGGTAAGCGATGAGCAAGGAATATAAGGAACTGATCGTCGGCCTCGATATCGGTACATCCAAGATCACCTGCGTGGTGGCCGAACTCAAGCCGGACGGCCGCATGGACGTGATCGGCCTCGGCACGCAGCCGTCCTCGGGCCTGAAGAAGGGTGTGGTGGTGAATATCGAGGCTACCGTCGATGCGATCTCGCGGGTTATCCAGGAGGTCGAGTTGATGGCTGAATGCAAGATCCGCGACGTGTATACCGGTATCGCCGGTAGCCACATCCGCAGCTTCAACTCCAACGGCATGGTGGCGATCAAGGACAAGGAAGTCTCGCCGATCGACGTCGAACGGGTCATCGAGACTGCCCGCGCGATGCCGCTGCCGGCCGATCAGCAGATCCTGCACATCCTGACCCAGGAATTCATCATCGACGGCCAGGATGGCGTGCGAGAGCCGATCGGCATGAGCGGCGTGCGTCTGGAAGTGAAGGTGCACATCGTCACCGGTGCTGTGTCAGCGGCCCAGAACATCGTTAAGTGCGTGCGCCGTTGCGGCCTCGAGGTGCTCGATCTGGTCCTGCAGCCGCTGGCCTCCAGCTACGCGACCCTGTCGGAAGACGAGAAGGAACTGGGCGTGTGCCTGGTGGACATTGGCGGTGGCACCACCGACCTGGCCGTGTTTACGCAGGGTGCGATCCGCCATACCGCGGTGATTCCAATTGCCGGCGATCAGGTCACAAACGACATTGCGATGGCGCTGCGCACGCCGACCGCCGAGGCCGAGGAAATCAAGATCCGCCACGGTGTAGCGATGCACACGCTGGCCGATGCCTCCGAGATGATCGAGGTGCCGGGAGTCGGCGATCGTCCGCCGCGCAAACTGTCCCGCCAGGCGCTGGCCGACGTGATCGAGCCGCGCGTGTGCGAACTGTATGAACTGGTCCAGGCCGAACTACGCCGCTCGGGCTACGAGGAGTTGCTGTCCTCCGGCATCGTGCTGGCGGGTGGCGCAGCCGTCATGCAGGGCATGGTCGAACTGGGTGAGGAGATCTTCCACATGCCGGTACGGATCGGTTATCCGAAATACGACGGTGCGCTGGCCGACGTGGTTTGCGAACCGCGCTATGCCAATGCGATGGGTCTGGTGATGGAGGGGGCTGCGCAAAAGCGGCGAGGTATTCAGGCGCGTCAGACGCGCAATGTGGGGCAGGTGTTTTCGCGGATGAAGTCTTGGTTTGAGCGCAATTTCTGAGGGCCGTTGGGCCCGGTGGGTGAAATCATTGCAATTGGATAACAGTGTGCGAGCGGCCCTTATTTAGCTGTAAAATTTGCGGTTATCACTAAATATGGGGCCGGTTGCGCAGTGGCACGATCAGCGCAGTATCTCTTGGAGGCGAGGTAAATGTTTGAAATTGTTGAAAAGGCTGCTGGCGGCACGAACATCAAGGTGATTGGTGTCGGTGGCGCTGGTGGTAACGCGGTCGATCACATGATCCGCGAAGGGGTGCAGGGTGTCGATTTCATCGCCGCCAACACCGATGCCCAGGCCCTGACTCGTTGTCTGGCGCACACCAAGGTCCAACTCGGCAAGAGTGGTCTGGGTGCCGGCGCGAAGCCGGAGGCCGGTCGTGCCGCGGCCCAGGAGTCCCGCGACGCCATCGCGGCGGCACTGGAGGGGGCGCACATGTGCTTCATCACTGCCGGCATGGGTGGTGGCACGGGGACGGGTGCCGCACCGGTGGTGGCCGAGATTGCCAAGGAAATGGGTATCCTGACCGTGGCCGTGGTGACCAAGCCTTTCGATTTCGAGAACCGTATCCGCGTCGCCGAGAGTGGCGTGGAGGAACTCTCCAAGCAGGTGGACTCGCTGATCGTGGTGCTGAACGACAAGCTGCTCGAAGTGTATGGTGATGACGCCAGCTTCGAGGAGTGCTTCCGCTCCGCCGACAACGTGCTGACCTGCGCGGTCGGCGGCATAGCCGAAATCATCAACGTGCATGGCCTGGTGAACGTGGACTTCCAGGATGTGCGTACTGCGATGGCCGAAATGGGCCGCGCGATGATGGGTTCTGCCGAGGCGTCCGGCCTAGATCGTGCCCGTATTGCTGCTGAACAGGCTGCCGTGTCACCGCTGCTGGAAGGTACCGAACTGGCTGGAGCCCGTTGCGTGCTGATCAACATTACCGCTAACCGCAGCCTGAAGATGGCTGAAGTCCGTGATGCCGTGCGCACCGTGCAGGCCTTCGCTGCTCAGGAAGCCTTCGTCAAGTACGGTACGGTCTTCGATGAGGATATGGAAGATCGCATCCGCGTTACCGTGGTTGCTACTGGCCTCGGCGTGGTGCGTGCAGCCGCTGCACGCAAGCCGGAGATGCAGGTGATCCGCACCGGTACCGACAACGTCGGCATGGAAGTGGATTACGGTAACCTGGAGCTGCCGGCCGTGATCCGCCGCACGTCCCGTACGACGGTCGAGGCCATGAGCGCCAACGGTATGTCCACGCTGGATATCCCGGCTTTCCTGCGCAAGCAGGCGGACTGACCCGCAAAGAGCCGCCCCTCGTGGTGGCTTAGACAAACGCGCAGTGGGACGTTGCCTCCGTCCGCTGCGCGTTTGTCATTTGGATGCCGGGTGGTCTACGCTTGATGCTGCAGTGCGACAAGGGTGGTGTGTTAAAATTCAACGAGTTGAATGCGAGACCGGATCATCATGTTGAAGCAGAGAACCCTGAAAACCCTCGTCAGCGCTACCGGTGTGGGGCTTCACAGCGGCAACAAGGTCTCGCTCACGCTGCGTCCGGCGGCGCCGGATACTGGCATCGTCTTCCACCGCGTCGATCTCGATCCGGTCGTGGATCTGCCGGCTGACCCCTATGCCGTGTGCGATACGCGCATGTGCTCGGGCCTGCAGAAGGATGGTGCGAAGGTCAATACCGTCGAGCACCTGATGTCCGCGCTGGCCGGGCTGGGCGTCGATAACGCGCACATCGACGTGGACGCGGCGGAAATTCCCATTCTCGATGGTAGCGCCGGCCCGTTCGTGTTCCTGATCCAGTCCGCCGGTATCGAGGAGCAGGAGGCACCCAAGCGTTTCCTGCGGGTCGTCAAGCCGGTCGAGTACGTGGAGGGGGACAAATGGGTGTGCCTGGAGCCCTACGACGGCTTCAAGCTGAGCTTCTCCATCCTGTTCAACCACCCAGCCATCGACAGTACCGGAACATCCGTAACCGTGGATTTCGCCGAGCACTCCTATGTGCGCGAAGTCGCCCGTGCACGCACCTTCGGCTTCATGCAGGACGTGGAGTTCATGCGCGCGAATGGTCTTGGTCTGGGCGGGAGCCTCGATAACGCGATCGTGATGGATGAATACCGCGTGCTGAATGCTGATGGCCTGCGCTATGCGGATGAGTTCGTGAAGCACAAAGTGCTCGATGCTATCGGCGACCTGTACCTGGCGGGCCATTCCTTACTGGCGTCCTATAGCGCCTACAAGTCCGGACATGCCCTGAACAATCAGATCCTGCGTGTGCTGCTGGAAAACCGCAGCGCCTGGGAAATCGTCACCTTCGAGGAAGATGCCAAGACGCCGCCAGCGGTGGCGCAACTCTTCGACCTTGCCAGCGCCTGAGGTTTGCCTTGCTGATCCTGCGCATTGTGGCGGTGTTGGTGGCGATCGGAATCGGGGCATCGGTGTTCGCCTTCATCTTCACGCGGGAGCAGCGCTATCTGGTGCTGGGTTGGCGCCTGTTCCGTTACGCCATCATTGTTGCGCTACTGTTTTTCGCGCTGCTGATCCTCGAGCGCGTGCTCGTTCCGTTCGTCTAACCCGTATTCTTCACGAAACGCTTCAGGGCCTTGGCCAGCGGTGAATCGGCCGGGAGGTCGGAGGCTAGCTGGTCGAGTCCGCTGCGGGTCGAGTCGCTGATGTGGCGGGACGGCGGTGGGGGAGGGGCCGGGCGGTATTCTCGGACCGCGACCTTGACCTTGATGTCGCGGAGCAGCACCCCGGCCCGAGCAAAGTCAGTCAGCAGGCTGGGTACAGCCTGGCGTAGCTTGACGGCCAGCCCGGCACTATCCACGTGCAGTACCAGTTCCTCCCCCTTCAGGTTGGCGACTTTGCAGCTGCGGGCCATGTAGTCGGGCAGCAGGGCGTCGAGCTGACGCTGCAGACGCAGGAGGCGGCCTGCGTGGGCCTGCAGGCGGGACAGGGTGGTGCCGTTGCCGAGGAAATTGTCGATCGAACTGGTGCTCATGGGGCTTGGATTTCGGGAATGCGCCCCCATGCTATGGAGAACGTTCGTGTCGTACAAGCGGGCGCCCGCCCGTGGGCCTGTCATGGTCGAGTCCGGACGCCATGTTAGAATCGGCGTTTTGCCGCGTTTCCCCTTCCAAATCAAATGATCGCAGGCCTACTCAAGAAAATTTTCGGCAGCCGTAACGACCGCCTGATTCGCCAGTACACGCAAACGGTGCGCAGCGTCAACGCGCTGGAGCCGAAGATTCAGGCCCTGTCCGACGAGGAGCTGCGTGGGAAGACCGCTGAGTTCCGCCAGCGCATCGCCAATGGCGAAAGTCTCGATGCTCTGCTGCCGGAAGCCTTTGCCGTGGTTCGGGAAGCGGGTAAGCGCGTGCATGGGATGCGCCACTTCGATATGCAACTGGTCGGCGGCATGGTGCTACATGATGGCAAGATCGCCGAAATGCGTACCGGCGAGGGCAAGACCCTGACCGCGACGCTGCCGGTGTATCTCAACGCGCTGTCCGGCAAGGGCGTACATGTCATCACGGTCAACGACTACCTGGCCAGCCGCGACTCTGACTGGATGGGGCGCATCTACCGTTTCCTCGGCCTGTCCGTGGGCTGCAACCTGTCGCAGATGCCCCACGACCAGAAGAAGGAAGCTTACGCGGCGGACATCACGTACGGTACCAACAACGAGTTCGGCTTCGACTACCTGCGCGACAACATGGTTTACGACGTGGCCGAGCGGGTGCAGCGCGGCCTTAACTACGCAATCGTCGACGAGGTGGACTCCATCCTCATCGACGAAGCGCGGACGCCGCTGATCATCTCCGGGCAGGCTGAGGATCACACCGAACTCTACCTGCGCATGAACGCGGTGCCGCCCTTGCTCAGTGTTCAGGAAGGTGAGGGCGAGAACATCACCACGCCGGGCGACTACACCGTCGACCTGAAGGCACATTCGGTGTTGCTCACCGAAGAAGGCCACGAGCACGCCGAGCAGATCCTTGCCAACCTGGGCCTGCTGGCCGAGGGGACCAGCCTTTACGATCCCAGCAATATCCTTCTGATCCACCACCTCTACGCGGCGCTGCGCGCCCACGCGTTGTATCACAAGGACCAGCATTACGTAGTGCAGGACGGCGAAGTGGTGATCGTCGACGAATTCACCGGCCGCCTGATGTCCGGGCGTCGCTGGTCCGAAGGCCTGCACCAGGCCGTCGAGGCGAAGGAAGGGGTGCGTATCCAGGCCGAGAACCAGACACTGGCCTCGATCACTTTCCAGAACTATTTCCGGATGTATGGCAAGCTGGGCGGCATGACCGGTACGGCAGACACCGAAGCCTACGAGTTCCACCAGATCTACGGTCTTGAGACTGTCGTCGTGCCGACCTCCCGTCCGATGATCCGCAAAGACCAGAACGACAAGGTATACCGCACCCTGAAGGAAAAGCACGACGCTATCGTTGCCGACATCAAGGAGTCGGTCGCTCGTGGTCAGCCGGTGTTGGTCGGGACGACGTCGATAGAAAACTCTGAAGTGCTGTCCGACCTGCTGACCCGTGCCAAGCTGCCTCACAACGTGCTGAACGCCAAGCAGCACGCCCGGGAAGCCGAAATCGTTGCGGAAGCCGGCCGGCCAGGCGTCATCACGATCGCCACCAACATGGCCGGTCGCGGTACCGATATCGTGCTGGGTGGCAACGTGGAGAAACCCATTGCGCTGATCCGTGAAGACGAGTCCCTCGCTGCGGCGGACAAGGACGCTCAGATCACCAAGCTGCGCGAGGAATGGAAGGTCCGCCACGAACAGGTGCTGACGGCCGGCGGCCTGAAGATCATCGGTACCGAGCGTCACGAGTCGCGCCGTATCGACAACCAGCTGCGCGGTCGTTCCGGCCGTCAGGGCGATCCGGGCGAGAGCCGCTTCTACCTGTCCCTCGAAGATCCGCTGATGAAGATCTTCGCCGGCGAGCGCCTCAACGCGATCATGGTGCGCCTCAAGATGCCCGAGGGCGAGGCCATCGAAGCGGGTATGGTGACCCGTTCGCTTGAAACCGCCCAGCGTAAGGTCGAGCAGCGCAACTTCGATATCCGCAAGCAGCTTCTCGAATACGACGACGTCTCCAACGATCAGCGCAAGGTGATCTACCAGCAGCGCAACGAACTGCTGGAAAGCGCCGACATCGCCGAAACCATCACGGCGATGCGCGAGGGTGTCCTGCACGACCTGTTCCGCATCTACGTGCCGGTCGATTCCGTCGAGGAACAGTGGGACATCTCCGCGCTCGAACTGGCTCTGGAGTCCGAATACCAGCTTAAGCTGCAGGTGGGCGAATGGGTCAAGGCGGAGCCCAATCTCGCCGACGAGGACATCTTGCAGCGCATTCTCGAGGCGGGCGCCCAAGCCTACGCGGACAAGGTCGCTCTGGTGGACATCAATGCCTGGCGTGGTTTCGAGCGCAACGTGATGCTGCAGAGCCTGGATACTCACTGGCGTGAGCACCTGTCCGCCCTTGATCATCTGCGCCAGGGCATCCACCTGCGCGGTTATGCGCAGAAGAATCCGAAGCAGGAATACAAGCGCGAAGCTTTCGAACTCTTCGAGAGTCTCCTGCAGGTTGTGCGTACCGAAGTCACCAAGTTGCTGATGACCGTGCAGATCCGCTCGGAGGCTCAGCTGGAGGAGGCTGAGGCGCCGCCCGAGTTGGAGAACGTCCAGTATCACCATGCCGATTACGACGAGGCTCTGGCGATCGCCAACCCGGACCGGGATACCGTGCAGCCGCAGGTGAACCTCGCGCCCAAGGCGGGCCGCAATGATCCTTGCCCCTGCGGCTCCGGCAAAAAGTACAAGCATTGCCACGGTAAGCTGAGCTGAGTTAGCTTGATGTGGACTACGGGGCCGGCGTCATGCCGGCCCCGTTCGTTTACAGTCTGCCTCAAGATGGGCAGCCGGCAGCCGTTATGGGGCGAGAGGTGAGGGCATGAGTCAGAACGATCAGGATTTGTCGGCGTGGATTGAGCGGATTCGCGGGTGTGAAATGCCTGTCTTCGGGCATACGGTCCAGGCCCTGCGTGAGATCATGAGTGATGAGCGGGCGTCCGCATCGGCGTTGGCGCAGGTCATCCTCAAGGATGCGCCGATGACGTCCAAGGTGTTGCGCCTTGCCAATAGCGCCTATTTCAACAACGCGCGCCAGAGCGTCAATACGGTGTCGCGAGCCATTGTGGTGCTGGGCTTCGATCCGGTGGCGGAACTTGCGCTGTCGGTGTCGCTGATCGATTCCCTGTTGAAGGGCGGTGTGCGCAGCCGTGTGCAGATCGAGATGGCTCGTAGTTTCCATGCTGCAGTGCAGGCGCGTTGGGTATCGGCGCGACGGGGCGATGGATCCGGTGAAGAGGTCTTTATCGCCGCGCTGCTGGCACGCGTCGGTGAAATGGCGTTTTGGTGTTTCGGCGGTGCGCACGCGCAGACTCTCGACCGTTGCCTTACCCAGTCCCAGATGCGCGAGGAGGAGGCGCAGCAGATCGTGCTGGGTTTTTCGCTACGGCATCTGTCGGTTGGCCTGGTCCGTGAATGGCGTCTTGGCAGCCTGGTGGCGGCGGCACTGGAAGGGGATCCCCGTAGCCGCGGACCGGAGCGGGCTGTTGTCCTTGGGCATCGGCTGGCCCGTGCCGCGGAAAGCGGCTGGGATTCTCCGGCCGGTAGGCAGGCCGTCCGCGATGTGGCTGATTACCTCGGGCAAAGTGTTTCGATCGTGCAGGCGGAGGTGATTGCCAATGCCAATGAAGCCGCGCGGGTGGCCGGTACCTTCGGGGCGCCGGAGGCAGCCAGGATCATTCCGCATCGAGACCTGCCCGCTGAGCCTGATGTGCCTGCGGTCGTGGTTCCGGCGGGGCCGGATGCTGGTTTGCAGTTGCGGATTCTGCATGACCTGACTGCACTGACCTTGAGCCGTGCGAGCATTGCCGACATTCTTCAACTGGTGCTCGAAGGCGTGTATCGCGGTGTCGGCTTCGAGCGCGTGGTTGTCGCCTTGCTGACGCCAGACCGGAGTGAACTGCAGGGTAAGGCTGCGTTGGGTGTTGGTGGCGAGAGTTTGTGCGCCCAGTTTGCGTTCCGGATGGACGGCGATCCAGAAGATGTGATCGATGCGGCGATCGACAGCGGAGTGGCTGGCTGGGTTACACCAAAGCGCAGTCAGAAGGAGATCCGTCGTCTGTTACGGGTGACCGCTTGTAACCACGCTTTTGTCGTGCCTTTCGGCATGGCCAACCGATGGATCGGCGTGCTGTATGCCGATCGGGGGGGAAAACCGCTTGACGATGAGAGCTGGCGTGCCGTCCAGCATTTCGCATTGCAAGCAAGCCTGGCTGTCGGGATGCGTGCGTCAGACAGCGATTATTCTCAGGCCAAGTGGTGAGACAGGTACAGGTCGCGGGTGCGCCGGTAAGGACTCCAGGATTATCATTGCGGGTCTTTATTCATCCGCACTCGTTTCCGGAGCCCTGTCATGCCCGTTCTGCTTTCTCCCCCTGATGCTGCAGCCCTCTTACCCGTTGCCGGTGTCCGTCTCGGTGTGACCGAGGCCGGTGTCCGCAAGGCTAACCGGAAGGATCTCACACTGATCGAATTGGCGCCGGGCTCCCGGGTTGCTGGCGTGTTTACGCAAAACCGCTTCTGCGCCGCGCCCGTCCAGGTGTGCAAGGCGCATCTCCCATCCGGGAACATCCGTGCGCTCGTGATCAATACCGGTGTCGCCAATGCTGGTACTGGAGAACCGGGCCTGGCAGCGGCTCGTGAGACCTGTGCTGCGGTCGCTGCGGAACTGGCTGTCGAGCCTGGTCAGGTGCTTCCGTTCTCGACCGGCGTGATCCTCGAGCCGCTGCCGGTGGAACGGCTGGTGGCCGGACTGCCGGGCGCCAAGGCAGCCCTCAAGGCGGATGGGTGGTATGACGCAGCCCACGGCATCATGACTACCGATACGGTGGCCAAGGCCACTTCCCGCCAAGTGCAGATCGGCGGCAAGACGGTGACGTTGACCGGTATTTCCAAAGGGGCTGGCATGATCAAGCCCAATATGGCGACCATGCTGGGCTTTCTGGCCACGGATGCAGATGTGGCTCAGTCGGTCCTGGATGCTTTGCTGAAGGAGGTGGCGGATCTGTCCTTCAATAGCATCACCGTGGATGGCGACACCTCCACCAACGACAGCTACATCCTCATTGCCACCGGCCAGGCAGGCAATGCCACCATCACCGATACGACCTCGGCGGACTACGCGGCCTTCCGCGCCGCAGTTCTGGACGTCTCGATCTGGCTGGCTCAGGCCATCGTGCGCGATGGCGAGGGCGCGACCAAGTTCATTACACTGCAGATCGAAGGTGGTAGGGACCGCGAAGAATGCCGCAAGGTGGGCTACGCAATCGGCCATTCGCCGCTGGTCAAGACCGCCTTTTTCGCGTCCGACCCCAATCTGGGCCGGATCCTGGCCGCCATCGGCTATGCCGGTATCGGTGATCTGGACGTTTCCGCGCTGCGTGTCTGGCTGGCCAGCAACGGGGAGGAAGTCCTGGTTGCGGAGAAAGGCGGACGGGCCGCGAGCTATCAGGAAGAGGCCGGCGCCCGAGTGATGGCCGCTGCCGAAATCACAATCCGGGTGGACCTGGCCCGAGGCGACGTCGCAGCCACCTTGTGGAGCTGCGACTTCTCCTATGACTATGTGAAGATCAACGCGGACTATCGCTCCTGATCCATGTGGTCACGCCCTGCGTCAGACGTTCTGGCGCAGGGCATCGACGACCTGTAGTCGGGTTACCTTGAAGGCCGGCAGGATTGAGGCCAGTACGGTTCCCAGGAATCCGACGCAACCCGATGTCAAAAGAGTCATCGGCACGATGCGGATGAACGCGGTATAGCCCACGTTGGCATTCGGAGGCGGTGGCATCGGGATGCCGATGGCTGAGATTCCCAGCGCCGCCATTACGCCGAGAAAAACTCCGATCACGGCTCCCGCGAGGCCCAGGATGGCGCTCTCGGTAAGGATCAATTGAATGATGTCTCTTGAGCTGTTGCCGAGCGCCTGCATGGTGCCGAATTCGCCCTGACGCTCAAAGACGCTCATATTGACGCTATTGGTCACCGACAGCAGCACCATCAACAAGATGATCAACTGCAGAACGCCGAACTGGCGATCGTAGAGTTGAACCGTTTTTTCGTAGAAATCGGACAGGTTTTTCCAGCTGCGAACGTCGTATGGGCTGCCTTGGAGTTCAGCGCGTAATTCACCAAGAACCCGGTCAGTATCGTCGGTCTTGTGTAGCGACACCACGAGCATGTTGGCGCCCTTTGTGAACATCAGCTCCTGAGCGGCTGCGAGGGGAATGCGAACAGCTCGCGCATCGAAGTCCTTGGAGAAGCTCTGGAACACGCCAATGACTTCAAAGTCCTGGGTATTCATTGCGCCTTCTGCTGCCGACAGGACGAGCGTGATGCGGTCACCGGGCTTCAGTCCCAGCGTTCTGGCAACACCTTGGCCGACGAGGATGCCTTCGTGGTCGCTATCCTTCAGGTGGCGCCCCTCGGAGATCATGATGAAGCTGCCGAGTTTGGTTTCCTTGTCTGGTTCGACCCCCTCCCCGATGATCGAAAGATCCCGTTTGCCGTTGTTCAGCAGACCCGAGAAATAGATGCGTCCCATGACCTGATCGACGCCTGCATGTTTCTCGATGCTGGAGGCCAGTTTGGCCGGCGTATCAATGAGGTAGCGTTCAGGGGAGCGTGTGCCTTTTTCCACGAAATCCTTCTTGAAGACTTGCAGATGCCCGGTTTGCGAGTGGATGATGACCTCGCCCAACTGGATGAAGGTGTCTTGCACGAAGCCACCCGCCAGAATCAGGCCGATGACGCCGAAAACAATGGCCGCAAGGGTCATCGCGGTGCGGGTTTTTTGTCGGAGTACATTGCGGAGCGCGAGCTTGAGATACATGGCGGCTCCTAGCGCTGGTGACGCAGTGCGTCCACGATGTTCATGCGTGACGCCTTCCAGGCCGGGACGATGCTGGCCAGCAGTGTGGTGAGAACGGCCATGGTCATCGCTTCAGCGAGGATTCTCGAGTTGATGTTGATCTGGGCTGTGAATCCGCGAGCCATCCCCGGTGCCGGCGGCATGGGGATCCCGAAGTGGGAAATGATGGCAGCAAGCGTGGAGCCGATCGCAATGCCGATCAGCCCCCCGATAACGCCAAGCAGTAGGCCCTCGAGCAGGAATGTGCGCAGCACTCCGCTGGCTTTGACGCCTAGTGCCATGACGGTACCGATTTCGCCCGTCCGCTCGATTACCGCCATCGACAGGGTGTTGCTGATCGACAGGACAATGATGAATGCGATCAGCAATTCCACACCGCCAATTTGCCTCGACATCAGGGCAACGCTCTTCTTGTAGAAGTCGGCCAGCTCATGCCAGGCCACGAATTGTATATCGTTGCGTTGGTGGGCGGTCTTGGCTTGACTGATGAATGAGTCGGTGTCGTCGGTGTGCTTCAGAAGGATGAGCCAGTTGGTGGCACCGCTGACTTTGGATAGTTGCTGGGCAATTGGCAACGGTGCGCGCAGGAAGGCATCGTCATAAGCTTTGGTGGATGTCATGAACAGGCCGCGGATCCGGCATTCGACGGCGCTCAGACTCCCTTTCTTGCTGGCGCTCAGCAGCACCACCGTGTCTCCGGCCTTTACGCCGAGATTGGCGGCCAAGCCTTCTCCGACGATGATTCCCTGCGGCTCGTTCGCGGAGAGCGCTTCTCCTTCGACGATGTGCAGATCCTTGCTGAGATCCCGTTCCCGCACAGGATCCACGCCTTCACCTGAAAACCCGATGCTGGCGTCTCCATGGCTGATCAATCCTGTGAAGACGAGACGGGGTGTGACGGTCAGGACGCCAGGGGCCTGGCTGAGTTGCTCGAAAAGCGGGTCGTTCTTTGGAAGCAGGTAAGAGTAAGGGTCCGCGATGCCCTTCTCGAAATAACCTGGGCGCACCACCTGGACATGGCCGAGTTGGGCCCGGATGGTGGTTTCACGGATGTTATCGAAGATCCATTGGACGAATCCACCCGCCAGCATGAGCGCGATGACTCCCCCGGAAATGATCGCCAACGCAAACAGTGAGCGCCGACGCTGCCGAATGACATTTCGGGATGCAAGCGTCAGATCGCGAAGGTAGATATCTAGCGACATGTTGATCGGGTGCGGCTTGTCGAGGCGGAGATCGCCATTGTATAGACTCTGTGCATGACCTGATCAACCGCTGGGCTTGGAGCTGAGTCTCTTGCGGAGCTGATGGAACGACATAAATGAAAAAGCCGCCCGGTTCGAACCGGGCGGCTTTTTAACTGCATGAGAAAGCTGCCCTAAGGGCTGCGACCTCTCTTAGGCCTTGCGGCGGCGCAGGGCGCCAGTCAGAGCGAAACCAAGGCCAGCCAGGGCCAGGGAGCCGGGTTCCGGCACCTTGTATTGGAACGAGGTGACGTTGGTCGTCTGGAACTGGAAGTCGCTGTTGCCGGTGAAGGTCGTGCCGTCGTTCGCAGCAATAACGCCGTTGGTGTCGCCGAGTGCGCCACCGTATTGCGGCGTATAGCCGACGACTTGATCGGACGGGTTGGCTTGCGAGAACGGATCAACCAGCTGGCCGGTATCGCTCACGTCGCCGCCGTCAACCAGGGACAGCGACGTGATGTTGGTCTTGAAGAAGTTGGTATCGATGAAGTCACCAACCGATGCGCCGATGTCGACCACCAGCGAGCTTTGACCGTTACCCTGGATGGACTTGATACCAGGGGCGTCGTTGGCGCCGAAGTGATCCAAGTCGGTGATCGGGGTCGGATTGCTCGGGATAACACCCAGCGAAACCAGCAGATCATTGATGAAGGTGCTGTTCTGGAAAGTCCCGGAGCCGCCGACGATCGTGCCTTGCAGGATCTTGATGCCGTCGCTGTAGCCGGTGCCGGTGATGTCGTTGGCCGTCTGGACAGCGTTGTAGAAAATGGAAACCGTGCCGCTGATCGGGCTCAGGGCAATGTTGGCGGCGCCCACGCTGGTGGCCGTGGCGGCTTCCTGGAAGCTGGCCTGGACAGTCCATTGGCCGACCGGGGTGTAAGTGCTGGAAGAGCCACCATTGTTATACACAAAGGTGTTCAGCTGGGCTTGGTAGTAGCTCTGGAAGACAGCAGTGCCGCTGGACAGCGAGCTGTTCAGGGATGCGATCGTTTGGCCCGTGCTGCCGCCGGCGCCAACGGTCACAGCGTTACCGGCCAGCCAGTTCAGGGAGGTGACGGAAATATCGCCGAACGCACCACCGGCCCCATCGGGGTCGATGGTGACGGTCTGAGCGGAAAAATCTGCGTGTGCCTGGGACGCGGCCCCAATGACAGCCAGGGCTGCTGCGATTTTAAGCATTTTTTTCATGGAAGCTCTCCAGTTGAAAACGGTGTTGCGTAAAGGGTTAGGCAGTCTCTTTTGTTCATCGCCTTGCGAAGACTTTAAGCGAGAGCCGTGCCAGAAAAAAAATTCCATTTGTTTACAGCAGTGTAGATGTTTTGGGGGGGCGCATGGGTGTGTGTCCGACGGACGCTTGTAAAATTTTTCGACATGCTGACGACGTGCTGCCGGCCAAACAGGGACTGACTGTGAGCTCGCACGCTAGCGAGGTGCGGGTGGCCTTATGCTGTGCTGCCAGCCATCGGTTGCTCCCGTCGGCCAGTAGTCATTGGTATGGCGTGTGCAGCCTTGCTGGCATGCGCTATCCTGCATGCCAGCGTGCTTGGTGCGGCGGTCCGGAGGCTCGGGTTACCCGCGCTCGGGTGAGAGTGCAGGTGATGGGGCTGGTCAATTCGCCCGTGGCTTGACCTCGTATGACAAGGTGAGGTGGAAAGGAAGGCGATGCGCAAAGTTACTGTTCTCCCAATTTTGGTTTTCTTTGCCTTGTTGTCTTTCCCGGTGCTGCTGACCGGAGGCTGTGCATTCCTCCTGATGAAATGGC
Organism: Zoogloea sp. JDB1; assembly: GCF_056724025.1. Taxonomy (NCBI): domain Bacteria; kingdom Pseudomonadati; phylum Pseudomonadota; class Betaproteobacteria; order Rhodocyclales; family Zoogloeaceae; genus Zoogloea; species Zoogloea sp. JDB1. The sequence goes on along the minus strand of NZ_CM161496.1, from coordinate 58,763 downwards.
TTGATGGTCGCTTCGGGGGGGAAATACTGCTCGCGTTGTCGGTGGTGTCCGTGTTTCTTGCACTGACAGTGTTGGTTTATCGGGCGTATATCCGTTTCTTCCCCTTTCCGGAGGGGGAACTCGCAGTTGGGTCCACGGAAGAGTTTCGTTACCTCGTGTACATCATGTTCTGGCTGATGATCTTCTTGCCCATTCTGCGCTTATGCATCATTCCCGTGCCGCTGTCGCGGCTGGTCCTGATTGCATTGGGCGGCAAGGTAGGAGACGGGACGTATTCGTCAGGACTTGTCTTCGACCCCCATCTGGTCAGTATTGGTGCCGGAACCCAGCTGGGTATCGATTGCTTGATCATTCCCCATGCGCAGGCGGCGGGGAAGCTGGCCCACCATCGGGTGTGCATTGGCGACAATGTGACGATCGGCGGCCGTTCCGTGATCATGGCCGGGGCGGTCATCGAAGATGGCGCTGTCGTTGGATTTTGTTCCCTGGTCACCAAGGGCACCCATATCCGGAAGGATGAAGTGTGGGGTGGGGTGCCGGCGCGCTTGATCCGGGCTGCCAGTACTTCAGAGCCCGATGCTTAGATGGCGCTGGGCAGTGGTCATGGGATGAGTGTTCTGATGGCCGCCGATAGCTGGGTTCTGGGGTTGTAGCGGCTGATGGTCCTGGCAAAGACGGAAGCGTTCGATACCAACTCCGGGGCTGCGAGCATCTGCTTGGCTAGCGGGCCAAGCCGCCCTCGGACGAGGGCGTCGTTGCGGATGACGGTCCCCAGGCCGTTCTTTTCCAGGTAGTGCATATTGAGGAACTGGTCCAGATTTCTCGGTATGCCGAGGACGGGGGTTCCGCAGGCGATGGCTTGGTATGAAGTGGGACTTCCGCCGTTGCAGACCACGAGATCGGCGCGGTTTGCGGCCAGAGTTCCAGGTAAATACTCGGCGCTGAATACACGTGGATGCTTGGGCAGGTGTTTGGCTCCGGCCGTTGCAACCATGATCTGTGCATCGGTGCAGCTTAGTTGCCTGACAATTTCCGGCAACGTACTTTCATCGCCGGAACTACCCAGCGTGAGGTAGATGATTGGTCGTCCAGCATCCAATTCATCCCACCAAGGCGGAAAGGGGAGGTCGGGAGCCCACTGGATCGGACCTAGAAAAACGCCATCGGGTAGGTCGGTATCGAGCCCGTACACTTCGGGAATGTCGCTGAACAGGGCAAGGTCCGCATCCGTGTAAATATTGCGGAGATCGTGACCGAGGGATGGCAGGCCGTAATGACGGCGCAGCGCATTCATCGGTCGGCAGTGATAGGCGAAGGCGAATGGCCGTGCTATGTCGAAGAGAAGTTGGGAAAGGCCTATACCCAGATACCTGACCATTGGCAGGTCAGGTACGACGAAGCGCGGCGAGAAGGCCGGGCTCCAGTAGGCGTTTGTGATGGTTGCGTAAGGGATGTGCAGGCGACGTGCCGAGATCGAGAGCGTGATCCGGAAGTCTCCGATCACCATATCGGGGCGGTAGGCCGACAGTACTTGTTCGTCCTCTTCCACGTATTGCCGCAGAGTGGAGAAATCGAATACTGGGCGTCCTTTGGCCAGATTGTCGATGAACTTCGCCTTGCCGGTGGGTTTGAGAAGGTGAGTCTGGCCGGAGAAGTCATGCAGGAAACGGGCGGAATCCGCAGAGGCTGCCAGGATGACTTTGTGACCAGCTTCCTGGAGATAGCGCGCCAGCTGCAGGGGGCGGCCCAGATGCGCCAGAGTGACGTCATGGGCCATCAACAGGATCTTCTTGGGCATCACGGCATGTCTTGGAAAGAAGTGCGGCTTGTGAGTCGTCCGCAAAATTCTGCAGGCTTGCGGCGTTTGATGTCCAGCGGGAGCGAGCCGGGGTGAGCGGTTCTCTGCCGGGTTTGCCTCTATCGGGAGAGCAGGGAAACCAGCATGAAGCGGCATTCCATGCCCAGGCCTTGAGTTTGGCTGGCCTTTCCATCGCCCATATCGGGGGCGAAAAGACTGCATTGCTGTGCAGTGGCCTTTCCGGTCTTCCGGATGGCTGCCAGCAACTCGATGAATTTTTCTTCATGGTCTACCGTGGCACGGATGCGTAGAGGGGTCAGACCGATCAGTGCTGGCGGTGCATTCCGTTGCCGTTCATCCAGAGCGACATCGGGGCTGAATTCATAGTCGGTGACAGCCAAGCCCGGTCGTGCCGCCAGGGATTGGATGCTTTCGATCCAGCCAACCCGGTCGGGTGTCGTCGAAAGCTCTTCATGCCGGTAACGAGTCCATGAGGCCAGTGCGTCGTCGGTCGCCTGGTTTGTCTTCAACACCTGCTGGTAATGGGCTTCGAGTTGAGCAAGGCGGGATTCAGCTGCAATGCTTGCCTGTAGGGCCTCCGTGTACCACTGAAGGCTGACCGCCTGGAGGGCCACGCCTGCGGCAACGAGAAGGATTGCAACCGACAGGGGGCGCAGCAACGGTCGGAGGTGTGGTGGCAGTGACCTCATGGTTTGGTGACCGGAAATTCCATACGGATGACGAGATCGGCTGCTTGTGCGTTTTTCTCGAGCACAGCAGGGCTGAGAGGCCGATTGGCCATCATTTCAACGGGGACTTGTTCGGTGTGCAGGTGAGCGTAGGGAATCGTGCTGAGTGCTGTGAGAATGCGCTGCGTGTGGTCTGTCCGCTCTCGTGTTCCTTCACGGGGTAGGGCGAAGTGCAGGGTCAGCGTTTCGCCAGACGTTGGCGTTTCCTTTGTTGCACCCGCATTACTACTATTGGCACTCCAGTCGATCCTGCGTATCACGACGTCCGGTAGCGGGTTCAGGGCGACGGCCAACTGGCGCAGGGCAGGCTCGGGGCCTGAGCTTGCCGTGTCCAGGTGTTGGAGGGTCTCCAGGGTGATCTGGAGCTGCGCCAGCGAATGGGGAGGCGTCGGACTGGTCGCTACCAGTGTCGTCAAGGCTTGCTCGGTGGCGTCGCCACGGGCTTTGGCGGTACTGCTCCGCTGCTCTAAGGGTTGGATTTCCCGCATGTTGGCGATGGCAAATGCTGCGCAAGCGAGCAGGATGACGGCAGATGTGGCCTGGAGTGCCCGGCCGATCTGGTGAAGCTGGTGGGTGAGCAGAAATCTACCGGGAGTGGCCTGCGGTAATCGGGAGTGCCGCTGGAGCAGGGGCAGCAGCATGGGCAGGCAGCCTTCGGCACGAGAAGCGGATGGGGACGTGCCTGGGAGCAGGTGCGCAGGATCCTTCAGGATGAAATGCAGATCGCCGTGGGGAATGGATAACTCCAGTGCTGGGGACATATTGTCTTCCGGCGATGTCAGCAGATAGCACGTGCATTGCGTGTCATGGGCGATGAGGCGTTGGCTGAGTAGGTGGCGGTGAGCTTCCTGGGCCTCTGCCATCCATTCGGACAGCTGTGGCGTGAGGTGGGAGGGCAAAGGGTGCAATCGGCTGAGCAGGAGCTTGCAACCATCAAAGCATGAAACCCGCAGACCGGCAGGTGTCTGCAGGGCCAGCAGGAATGTCCCTGGTGCGGCAGGAAGGTGAGGGATGACGGTGGCCGCGAGAAAAGGCATGGGAATGAGCCGTCTCAGGCGGTGGCCATGACGTTCAATGATGGCGAGCCAGGGATCGATGGTCGGGGGGCGGTTCAGGGCTGCGAACAGGACGCGCTCCTCTCGCCTCCCGGATGGCCTGGAGTCGAGGTACTGGTGGGCTACGTAAGGGGTATCGGGGAAGATCTGCGCCTGTCGGCGTTCCCGTAAGCGCCTGCGGTCAGGGCCGCGAACATGGGGTAGGGTTTCGATCCTGAAGCGCTCATCGGGCAGATCCACCAGGAGGGTGAATGCCGTATTCGCCCAGGATTCTTCCAGCCACTGTGAAAAGGCCTCCTGGCCGACAGTGTCGGGCGCGAACTGTCCGATATGTTCTGTCGTGCGTCTCCGCAGGCGATAGCAGTGCAAGCCGTCAGGCGCGAGGTAAAGGAGTGGCGGGCGGCCCATGGTCAGAATGGCATGTGGGTGATGATGTCGTACACCGGCATCAGGACTGCGCTCATGACGCCCAGGAGCAGGGCGCCGAGGACGAGCGTCAGTACCGGCTCTATGCTGGCCTGCAGACGTTCGATCGCCTCACGGACGTCCCGGTCGTAGAAGTAGCTGACGTTGGCGAGGGCCGTGTCGATGGCGCCGGTGCTTTCGCCGACCCGCAGCATGCGGGTAACCAGGGGCGGAAACAGGTTCACGGCAATGAACGCCTCCGATACCTGCCGGCCATCCTCGATGGCTCGTCCGACCTCTTGCAGTCCGCGTTGCAGGGCTGTGTTGCCGACCACGTCTTCGGCGGTCTTCAGGGCATCGATGATGGTGATGCCGGATGCGTACATCATGGCGAACAGGCCGGTGAAGCGGGCCAGGATGATCTTGTTCAGGATGGTGCCGATGATAGGCAGGTGCAGGAGTGCGGCATCGAAGTGCAGGCGCAGCCCGGCATGCGTGCGCAGTGCCAGCCGCACGCCCAGAACGCTGGCTGGCACGCTGCCGAGCAGCAGCCAGCCGTACTCGGAGAGCAGGCCCGACAGGAGGATGAGCTGGCGGGTCTGCCACGGCAGGGGTTGGCCGGTGCTGTGGAACAGGCGGGCGAGTTCGGGTACGACGTAGAGCAGCGCGACGCTGAGTGCGGCCAGGATGACCACGGTGACGATGGCCGGGTAGATCGCCAGGCGGCGCGAATGGGATGCCAGTTCATCGTCGCGCTTGAGGGCGTCGGCAAGGGTGTGGAGGATGTCCGGCAGGCGGCCGGACAACTCGCCGGCCCGGATCAGGTTGCGGAACACCGGATCGAAGACGCGGGGATGGTGGGCAAAGGCTTCCGACAGGGTGGCGCCGCCTTCGATGGCCTGTACCGTGTCGGCGATGACCTGCCGGAACGGCGGGTGGTGGATGGCGTCCCGCAGGTCGGTCAGGCTTTCGATGATAGGTACGCCGGCGCGCAGGAATTGCTCCAGGTGGAAGCACAGCTTGATCAGTTCCCGGCGGGAGACGGGGCGCTGACGACGAAGCACGCGGGAGGCTGCGGCCGGCTTGCCGTGGAGGAGTTCGAGACCTAGATCGTGCAGGCGTTGTTCGAGATCCGGAAGGTCGGTGGCCAGCAGGCGTCCACGGATCCGCCGTCCGTCTGCATCCAGAGCCCGATAGGCGAAGTCGATCATGGCAGGGAGGGAGTGGTCAGGTCGATTACCCGGGCCAGTTCCGCGAGTGTGGTATTGCCTTCAAGGACCCGTCTTGCGCCGTCTTCGGCAAGGCTGGCGAAGCCGTGCTCCCGAGCCATGGCGAGGATTTCCCGTGCGGACGCGCGATGGGCGATCAGTTCGTCCAGGCCGGAATCCAGGCGCAGCAATTCGATGATCGCCAGCCGCCCCTGGTAGCCCTGGAAGCCGCATTGTGCACAGCCGATGGCACGGTATAGAACGGGAGGGGGCTGGTTCGGGATGAGGCCGAGTAGCGGCAGTTCGTGTGCTTCGGCGGGATATGCTTCGCGGCATGCGGGGCACAGGCGCCGCACGAGCCGCTGGGCGACGATGCCGATCAGGCTGCCGGCCAGAATGTCCGGCAGGATGCCGATGTCCAGCAGACGTGGGATCGCGCCGACCGCCGAGTTGGTGTGCAGCGTCGAATAGACTTGGTGGCCGGTCATGGCCGCCTGCAGGGCCATGCGCGCGGTATCGGTGTCACGGATCTCGCCGACCAGGATCACGTCGGGGTCCTGGCGCAGCATGGAGCGCACGCCATTGGCGAAGTCCAGCCGGGCCGCGTCGGCAACGGCGGTTTGGCGGATCATCGCTAGCGGGTACTCGACCGGATCCTCCAGCGTCATGATGTTGACGTGCTCGGTGTTGAGGTGATTGAGGATCGAATAAAGCGTGGTGGTCTTGCCGCTGCCGGTCGGCCCAGTGACGAGGATCAGCCCCTCGGGGCGGGAGATCATCAGCTTCAACTGCTCGAAGGCGGCTGGCGCCAACCCCAACTCGCCCAGGCTGACGATGCCCTTTTGGCGGTCGAGGACACGTAGCACGATGTTCTCTCCATGGATGGTGGGTTGGCTGGCGACGCGGAAATCCACCGGGCGTCCGCTGACCTGGAGGGAGATGCGTCCGTCCTGGGGCGCGCGGGTTTCGGCGATGTTGAGGCCGGCCATTACTTTCAGACGGACGGCCATGGCAGGCCAGTGGGATTTGTGCAGGGCGCGGATCTGCCTCAGCAGGCCGTCCAGGCGATAGCGGATGCGCAGGAAGCCGGCTTCGGGTTCGAAATGAATGTCCGACGCGCCACGCTTGACGGCATCGGTCAGCAGGGAATCGACGAGCCTCACCACCGGCTGCGCATACTCGCCGCGGCTGTTGCTCCGGCTGCGCCCGTCCCGGACGCCGGTTTCGATCTCGTGCAGGATGCCATCGATGGACAGGGTGTGGCCGTAGAACTGGTCGATGGCTCGGGCGATTTCCGATTCGCCGGCGAGGCGCGTCTCGATGGTCGTGCCGGGGGGAAGGACGCCGAGCAGCGGGTCGTGGGTGGCCGCATCGTTGCTGTTGCCGGTGGCGATGAGCAGGTGGCGACGGGCTGCGTCATAGCTGAGGGGCATCAGCTTGAGGCGGCTGGCCAGTTCGTGGGGAATCAGGGCCAGGGCTTCGCCGTCCGGGATCTGGGTGCTTAGGTCGACGCTGGTCTGTTCCAGCGCGTCGGCCAGCGCATCGCGCAGCACGGCCTCGGACAGGAAGCCGAGGCGCACGAGGTGCTGGCCGAGCAGGCCGCTGTCGCGGCGTTGTTCATGCAGCGCGATCTGGAGCTGGTCCTGGCTGATCAGGCCGAGTTGTATGAGCGTCGCCCCGATGGGCAGTGAAATGGTGTCTGGTTTCATGGCGTGCGGCTCATGGTTGCGTTGCTTGCTCTGCAGTCGCGGATGGAAAGTTGCGTTCGCCTGGGTGGGGAGATTCCCTGAGGAAGTTTTCGTCCGGGAGCAGGCGTCGCAGGTGTTCGGTGCTGGCAACGACGTCGGGGCCGCGCATGACGACCGGCCGCAGGAAGATCACCAGCTCTGTCTTCTGGATGCCGTTGTCCCGGTTGGTGAACAGCTCGCCCAGCAGGGGGAGACTGCTGATCAGTGGCACCCGGCCGGTCTTGTAATCGATGCGGTCTTCCATCAGGCCGCCGAGAATGGCGGTTTCGCCGTTGGCGACGCGCAGGACAGACTCGATCTCACGGGTCCTGATCTGCGGGACCAGGTTGGCGATGCCGGTCGGGATGTTGGGGTTCGGGTCGCGCCGGAAATCGGAAATGCTGGAAATCGTCGGGCGGACGTTGAGGATGACTTCGCCGCTTTCGCTGATCTGGGCGGTGACGGTCATCACGAGGCCGACGGACACCGCCTGAGGCGTCGTGCTGACGGTCGTCAGTGCGCCGGCGTTGGTGGTCTGCGTGGTGTCGGCCTTGACGTTGAAGTAGACGTATTCCTCGACGACCTTCAGCGCCGCGGTCTGGTTATTGAGAACCGACAGTTTGGGGCTCGACAGCACCTTGACGGTCCCGAAGCCTTCGAGCAGCTTCACCGTCGCATCGACGCCGCCTGCACTCGAGAATGTGGCGCTGAAGGGCGTCACCGTGTTGCCGGCACTGCTGCCCAGATTCGGCCCGGTGATTCCGAAGTGGGTGCCGCTGGCCAGGATCCGGCTCCAGTCGATGCCTTGCCGGAAGGTGTCCGACAAGCTGACTTCCAGGATGGTGGCCTCGATGAGTACTTGCCGACGTGCGGCCGCCATCACCTGCTCGATGAATTCGCGGACCTTTTCATGCTGACGCCCCGTGGCCCGTACGCTGAGAATGCCGCTTTCCCGATGGGCGACCACCGACGCGGCCTCGCGGAAGGTCGATTTGTGGACCACCGTCGTACTGCTGTTCTGCGTTGCCGCTGGACCCGGGGTGGCGTTGATGCGCACGTTGCTGCGCGACGGCTGCGCCGGTGTGTTCCGTGTGCGGGAGACGGACGGGGTGCTTGTAGGGACAGTTCCGGTGGTGGTGCTCGTTTCGGTGTTTTCGATCAGGGTATCGCTCGAGCCCGGCGGCAGGATCTTGTCGGTCTCGTGCAGCAGATCGCGGATATTTTTCTCGACGGATTCCCAGAACTGGTTGCGGGATGTGTTCTCGATGCGCGTGGCGGAGACGTTGCCGCCACCGACGAGCGCAGTGCCGGGCGTGGCGGTGCCGCCAGCGTGGGCGACGCCGCTGGTGCTGGTGGCGATCTGTGTGTTGGTGGAGACAGTGCCGGAAACCGTGCGGCTGAGATTGACGTAATCGAGGCGGTAGTGGTGCAGGTAGGGGGCGTCGGGCATTACGAGCAGGGTCTGGTCATCGAGTTCGAAGCGCATGTCCACCTGCTTGGCGATGCGGGCGAGCAGCTGCGGCAACGTCTGGTTGATGGCGTTGAGAGTGATCGTGCCGCTCAGTCCCGGGTGGATATCGATGTTGATGCGGGCATCCCGCGCTAGGGCGAACAGCAGATCCTGGACGCGTACGTTGGTAACGACGACCGAATAGGTTTCCTGTCGTTGGGGCCGCGGTGGCGATACGGCCGCCACGGGCGGTGTCGCAGTTGCGTCGCGGCGCTGACCCAGGCTGGCGGCGCCGATGTGCGTGCCGGCTCGTTGTTCTGGTGGAACGGAGGCGCAGGCGGCGAGGAGCAGGGCGGACGCCAGGAACGGGCTGGAACGACGCAGCATGGTTGCAGGGCTGAAAATTTATGTCATCCGAGTTTATGACAAAAGTATTTTGTTGCAAATGGGTGACGCGGGCTTGCAGGATTTGCTTCGGGATAAAGGAGCACTATGGGCTCCGGCTGTGCCAGCTCTGGCCGGAGCGGGTGTAAGTCATGTGTAAGATTGATAACTTCTAATGGCGCCCGGAAGTAGGATTGGCCCGCCAGAAAAAGCCATTAGAAGCAGGCGCGCCGCGAAGGTCCTGTTCCCCACCCAGCCAAGGTTTTATCGCAAGCTAAGTTGCACACTCAATAACACGAGGAGAGGTGAAAAAATGACGAGCGAAACCACCCAGAAGTTCTACTATCCGTCCGAAGAGGTGGTCAAGAACGCTGCCGTGTCGGGCATGGAAGCGTACAAGGCGCTGTGCGCCGAGGCCGAGCAGGACTACGAGGGCTTCTGGGGCAAGCGCGCCAAGGAGCTGATCGAATGGCAGACTCCGTTCACCCAGGTTCTCGACGAGAGCCAGGCTCCGTTCTTCAAGTGGTTTGCCGACGGCAAGCTGAACGTCTCCTACAACTGTCTCGACCGTCAGGTCAAGAACGGTCTCGGCGACAAGATCGCGCTGATCTTCGAAGGCGACAAGGGCGACGTCACCAAGGTCACCTACTCCGACCTGCTGGGCCGCGTCAGCAAGTTCGCTAACGCGCTGAAGAGCCAGGGCGTCAAGAAGGGCGACCGTGTTGTCATCTACCTGCCGATGTCCATCGAGGGCGTCGTCGCGATGCAGGCTTGTGCCCGTATCGGCGCCACCCACTCCATCGTCTTCGGCGGCTTCTCCGCCCAGTCCCTGGCCGACCGCATCAACGATGCCGGCGCCGTGCTGCTGATCACCTCCGACGGCCAGAACCGTGGTGGCAAGGCCCTCCCGCTCAAGTCCATCGCCGACGAAGCGCTGGCCAGCGGCTGCCCGACCATCAAGAGCGTTCTCGTCGTGAAGCGTACCGGCGGCGAAACCGCCATGGTCGCCGGCCGCGACATCTGGGCCGACGACCTGCTCGCCCAGCAGTCTGACGTCTGCGAACCGGAATGGGTCGAAGCCGAACACCCGCTCTTCCTGCTCTACACCTCCGGTTCCACCGGCAAGCCGAAGGGCGTCCAGCATTCCACCGGCGGCTACCTGCTGCACGCCATCCTGACCATGAAGTACACCTTCGACATCAAGCCTGACGATGTCTTCTGGTGTACGGCGGATATCGGCTGGGTCACCGGTCACACCTACATCACTTATGGCCCGCTGGCCTGCGGCGCGACCGAAGTCGTCTTCGAAGGCGTGCCCACCTACCCGGACGCCGGCCGTTTCTGGAAGATGATCCAGGACCACAAGGTCAACATCTTCTACACCGCGCCGACCGCCATCCGTTCCCTGATCAAGGCCGCGGACAATGCCCCGGCCGTGCATCCCAAGAACTACGATCTGTCCAGCCTGCGCATCCTGGGGTCCGTCGGCGAGCCGATCAACCCCGCCGCCTGGGAGTGGTACTACGAAAACGTCGGCGGCAGCCGCTGCCCGATCGTCGATACCTTCTGGCAGACCGAGACTGGTGGTCACATGATCACCCCGCTGCCCGGCGCCACCCCGTTGATCCCCGGTTCCTGCACGCTGCCTTTCCCGGGCATCCAGGCTGCGGTGGTCGATGAGACCGGTACCGAAGTGCCTTGGGGCCAGGGTGGCATCCTGGTCGTCAAGCGTCCGTGGCCGTCCATGATCCGCACCATCTGGGGCGATCCGGACCGTTTCGTGAAGTCCTACTACCCGGCTGACTTCCAGGGCAAGCTGTACTTGGCGGGCGACGGCGCGATCCGCGACAAGGACACCGGCTACTTCACCATCACCGGCCGTATCGACGACGTGCTGAACGTTTCCGGTCACCGCATGGGCACGATGGAAATCGAATCCGCCCTGGTGGCCCACGAGAAGGTTGCCGAAGCTGCAGTGGTTGGCCGTCCGGACGATCTGACCGGCGAAGCCATCGTAGCCTTCGTGGTGCTCAAGGGTGCTCGCCCAACTGGCGAGGATGCCGCCAAGGTGGTCAAGGAACTGCAGAACTGGGTTGGCCAGGAAATCGGCCCGATCGCCAAGCCGAAGGACATCCGCTTCGGTGAGAACTTGCCGAAGACCCGCTCCGGCAAGATCATGCGCCGTCTGCTCCGTCAGCTGGCCAAGGGCGAGGAAATCACCCAGGACACCTCGACGCTGGAAAACCCGGCGATCCTCGAGCAACTCAAGTAATTTCAGGCCCGGCAATTTGCCGGGCGCGACATCCCCGGCCGCGATGCCGGGCAGTCCGCAACAGGTGGCCCATGGGCTGCCGCAAAACTAAATACATGGAGACCGCGGACTGGTCGACGAAAAACAGGGGAGGAACCCGGTGCTGTTCGACCGGGGGTTGAGGGGGAGAAAAAGGCGCGTTCATCGCGCCTTTTTTTCGTCCATCGGTTCCATGTGCGCGGGACTGTGCCGGTCGTCGCCAGCGCTATCGCGCCGTGCCGTGATGCGGCCCGAAAGGCTCGCCAAGTCTGGTATTTCGGTTTATAAAAAGACCGCAAGCACAACCGCAGCATCGGGGAGGGGAGATGATCAAGGCGACGTTGACCGCGCAGCGCCTGGTGGCGTTATTCCTTTTCGGCTGCATGGCGATCAATTACCCGATACTGGCCATTTTTGATATGCAAGCCAGTTTGGTGGGCATCCCCATCCTCTACCTTTACGTGTTCGGGATCTGGGCCGCGCTCATTGCGCTGATGGCCTGGATCATTGAACGTTAGTCGGACAAACATCGATGTACGCGCCAGGCTTGTTTGTCGCGGGGGGGACGCCATGACTGGCACCATGATCGTTGTCGTGTCCTTCCTGTACCTGCTGCTGCTGTTCGCTGTGGCCTACGCGGGGGACAAGCGTGCCGATGCCGGGCGTTCGATCATTGCCAATCCGTCCATTTACGCCCTGTCCCTGGCGGTGTATTGCACGACCTGGACCTACTACGGCAGCGTCGGGCGGGCCGCCTCGTCGGGGCTCGGCTTCGTGCCGATCTTCCTGGGGCCAACCCTGGTCGTCGGACTGTGGTGGTTCGTGATGCTGAAGATGGTGCGGATCAGCAAGACATTGCGGATCACGTCCATCGCCGACTTCATCGCGTCCCGCTACGGCAAGAGCCAGCTGCTCGGTGGCCTGGTGACGGTCATCGCGGTGCTTGGCGTGATCCCCTACATCGCGCTGCAGTTGAAGGCGGTGTCGACCAGCTTTGCGATCCTCATGCAGTATCCGGCGATCGTCATGCCGGCGAAGACGGCAAACTTGCCGTGGCTGACGGACACGACACTGTACATCGCGCTGATCATGGCCGCCTTCACGATCCTCTTCGGCACCCGCCACCTGGACGCCACCGAGCGCCACGAAGGCATGGTGGCTGCGGTGGCCTTCGAATCCCTGGTCAAGCTGCTGATCTTCCTGGCCGTCGGCGTTTACGTCACCTTCGGGATCTTCGACGGTTTCGGGGATCTGTTCTCCCGTGCGGCCGCCTATCCCGAACTGGCACGCCTGATGACCATGGGGGCGAACGGCAACAGTTATGGCAACTGGTTCGCAATGACCTTGCTGTCCATGCTGTCCGTAATGTTCCTGCCGCGCCAGTTCCAGGTGGGCGTGGTCGAGAACGTCAATGAGAACCACCTGCGCCGGGCGATCTGGCAATTTCCGCTGTACCTGCTGCTGATCAACATCTTTGTGCTGCCCATCGCGTTGGGCGGGCTGATGCATTTCGCAGGACAGGACGTGGATGCCGACACCTTCGTGCTGACCTTGCCGATGTCCTTCGGGGATGGCTGGCTGGCGGTGCTGGTCTTCATCGGCGGCCTGTCGGCGGCGACCGGTATGGTAATCGTCGAGACCATCGCGTTGTCGACGATGGTTTGCAACGACCTGGTGATGCCTTTCCTGCTGCGCTATCGCTGGTTGCCGCTGCAGGGGGAGGGGGATTTGTCCGGCTTCTTGCTGGGAGTCCGACGCTTGGCGATCGTGTTGATCCTGCTGTTGGGTTATCTGTATTTCCGCTTCGCCGGTGAGGCCCATGCGCTGGTGAGCATCGGCCTGATCAGTTTTGCCGCGGTGGCCCAATTCGCGCCGGCCATGCTCGGCGGCATGTACTGGCGGGATGCGACCAGGGGCGGGGCGCTGGCGGGCTTGTCCTGTGGTTTTGCGGTGTGGCTGTACACGCTGTTGCTGCCTTCGTTTGCCAAGTCGGGTTGGTTGCCGGCTGATTTTCCGCACTCCGGGCTGTGGGGCGTGGAAATTCTGCGTCCGCAGGAACTGTTTGGGCTACAAGGGATCGATCCGATCGCCCACAGCCTGTTCTGGAGTCTCTTCGCCAATATCGGCGCCTATGTCTGGGTTTCTCTGCAGCGGCGCCCGAATGCGGTGGAGGCGGGGCAGGCCACACTGTTCGTGGACGTCTTCAAGCAGTCCAGGCCCGATGGGGAGGCGTTCTGGCGAGGTCGTGCGCAAGTTGATGACCTGCTGCCGCTGATCGGGCGTTTCATCGGACGGGAGCGGGCCTACAAGGTTTTTGCGGACTACGCGGAGAGCCGCGGAGTTGCCGGAGTGGAGGCCCTGCAGGCGGACGCGGGATTGGTGCACTTTGCCGAAACCACGCTGGCAGGGGCCATTGGCAGCGCATCGGCACGGGTCATGGTGGCTTCGGTCGTTCAGGAAGAACCGCTGGGTCTCGACGAGGTGATGGATATTCTCGACGAAGCATCCCAGATCCTGGCTTATTCCCGTCGGCTGGAGCAGAAGTCGCAGGAGCTCGAGGCCGCCACGCGAGAGCTGCGCGCGGCCAACGAACGTCTCAAGGAAGTGGACCGCCTGAAGGACGATTTCATGTCGTCGGTAACCCATGAGCTGCGTACGCCGCTGACCTCGATCCGGGCCTTTTCCGAGATGCTGCTGGAAGATCCCGACATCGACGTGGCCGACCGGACCCGTTTCCTGGGCATCATCGTCAGCGAGACCGAACGCCTGACGCGTCTGGTGAACCAGGTTCTCGACATGGCAAAGCTGGAGTCCGGTCACGCCGAATGGCACAACGGAGAGGTCAATCTGGTCGACGTGGTCGAGCAGGCTGTCGCTGCCACCAGTCAGCTGTTCAAAGACAAGAAGGTCGAACTCGACGTGCAACTGCCCGTCCAGGTGCCGCTCCTGCTGGCGGACAGGGATCGTCTCGTGCAGGTCGTGCTCAACTTGCTCTCCAATGCGGTGAAGTTCGTATTACAGGGGAAGGGACGGGTAACCGTCGTGTTGTGCGAGACGGCAGAAGGCCTGCGTGTCGATGTGCGCGACAATGGGCCGGGGCTGAGTCTCGAAGAGCAGGCCATCGTTTTCGAGAAATTCCGTCAGGGAGGAGACGCGATGACGGACAAGCCCCAAGGAACCGGCCTTGGGCTGCCGATCAGCCGACAGATCGTCGAGCACTACGGCGGCCGGTTATGGGTTGAGAGTTCGCTGGGGGCGGGCGCATGTTTCTCGTTTCTGTTGCCTTGCGGCAAATCAACAGAAACGAAAGATGAGGCAAGATAAACTACAAAGTCTCGCATCCGGCCGGAGCCGCGCGTCTGCGCTTCCCGCCTGGATGACGAAGAGGGAGGGGATAGATGACTAAAAAAATACTGATTGCCGATGACGAGCAGAACATCGTCATTTCCTTGGAATTCCTGATGAAGCGCGAAGGCTTCACCGTGTGCATCGCCAGCGACGGGCAGGAAGCACTCGATCTGGTGCGCAGAGAAGCGCCAGATCTGGTGCTGCTCGACGTGATGATGCCGCGCAAGAACGGCTACGAGGTGTGCCAGGAAATCCGTGCCGAGCCTGCGCTGCAGGGGACACGTATCCTGATGCTGACCGCAAAGGGGCGCGAGACCGAGGTGGCCAAAGGGCTGGCGATGGGCGCCGATGCCTATATGACCAAGCCGTTCTCCACGCGGGAACTGGTGGCCAAGGTCAAGGCCTTGCTGGAGCTCCCGGCTTGAGCCCCGTCGAAGGGACAAGGCGCGTCGTTCGGGAGGTTTCATCGTGAGTGTCAAATCCAGGCAGGGGCTGGCGATCCTGGCCGCCTGCGCATTGGTCGTGGGCGTTCTTGCGGTGACCGGCGTTGCCCTGTGGCGCGATCTCGCACCCGCCGAGCGTGAAGTGCTGGAGCCCATCCTCAACCCCCGCATCGGCCTGCTGATCATGATCGGACTGGTGGGGGCCGGGGCCGCCGCTGCGCTGATGAAGTCCTTCGCAGAGGAGGCCTTCATGGCGCCGGCCAAGCTGGCCGACGAAGTCGGGTTGATCGTCGGCACCGATCCAGCCCGCCGGGTCAAGCCGATGGGTTCGCCGGAGCTGCAGCGCATCGCTGAGTCGGTCAATCAACTGGCGGACCAGCGGCGTAGCCTGCAGGAGGACGTGGAGGTGCGCATCGTCGAGGCCCGTCGCTCTGTGGAGGAGGAGCGCAACCGGCTGGCGGCGCTGATGTCCGAGCTCAACCAGAGCGTCGTCGTCTGCAATCTCGACGGCCGCATCCTGCTCTACAACAACCGTGCCCGCCTGCAGTTCAAGGCCATGTCGGACACCCCGACGGCGGCGGGGGGCGGGGAGATCATCGGGCTCGGTCGCTCGATCTACATGGTTTTCGAGCGCAGCCTGATCGCCCATGCCCTTGAAAGCGTGCAGGAGCGCATCCGCCAGCGCAGCGCCCAGCCGGTGGCGAATTTCGTGACCACCACCCGTGCCGGCCAGCTGCTGCGCGTGCAGATGGCGCCGGTGCTGGGCAGCGGGGAGGCGGAGGGCGAGCCGACCGTTTCAGGCTTCGTGCTGATGCTCGACAACATCACGCGCAACTTCGAGGTGGAAACCCGCCGTGACCAGATGCTGCATACCCTCACCGAGGGCAGCCGCTCGGCGCTGGCCAACCTGCGGGCAGCGGCGGAGATGCTGGAATACCCGGACCTCGACGCCGAACTGAAGGACCGCTTCCTGAAAGTGATCCGCGACGAGGTGCAGGGCATGAGCACGCGCCTTGACGAGACGGCCAATGCCTTTGCCGACTCCCTCAAGACCCGCTGGCCCCTCGACGAGATGCTGGGCGCCGACCTGATCGCTGCGGCTCAGCGGCGTATCGAGAAGAAGCTGGGGCTGCCTACCAAGCTGGAGGATGTGGACGCGCAGGTGTGGGTAAAGGTGGACAGCTTCTCGCTGCTTCAGGCCATCGGCTACCTGGCCAGCCGCCTGTCCGACGAGTTCGAGGTGCGCGAGGTGCGGTTCCGCCTCAGTGCCGCTGGGCGCCTGGCTCACCTGGACCTGATCTGGTCTGGCCAGGCGATGAGCACCGAGACGGTGATGGCCTGGGAACTGGAGCCCATGACCTTCGCCGGCGAGAACTCGCCGTTGACGGTACGCGACGTGATTGAGCGCCACGACGGCGAGATCTGGCTGCAGCGGGAGAAGACCCAGCACCGCGCCTTCTTCCGCCTGCTGCTGCCATCGGCGATCCCCCAGGAACAACTCGAGGCTGCGGCCTACCTGAAGGGCGACAGCCGGCCCGAATACTACGATTTCGACCTTTTCAAGCAGACGCCGGCGAGCCACGAGCTGGACGACTGCCCGTTGTCGGAACTGACCTTCACGGTCTTCGATACGGAAACCACCGGGCTCAATCCCTCTGAAGGCGATGAGATCATCCAGATCGGCGCGACCCGCATCGTCAATGGCAAGCTGCGCAAGTCGGAATCCTTCGACCAGTTGGTGGACCCGCAGCGTGAATTGCCGGAGGCGTTGACCAGGATTCACGGCATCACGCCGGACATGCTTGCTGGCCAGCCAACGATGGGCAAGGTGCTGCCGGCTTTTCACGCTTTTGCGGAAGACACCGTGTTGGTGGCCCACAACGCGGCCTTCGACATGCGCTTCCTGCAACTGAAGGAGGCGAGCACTGGCATCCGCTTTGCGCAGCCGGTGCTCGATACGCTGCTGCTGTCGGCTGTGCTGCATCCATCCCAGGAGTCCCACCGCCTCGAAGCGATCAGCGAGCGAATGGGAGTCAGCGTGATGGGGCGGCACACCGCACTGGGGGACGCGATCGTCACCGGCGAGGTGTTTCTGCGCATGATCCCGCTGCTGGCGGAAATGGGCATCAGGACGCTCGGCGAGGCTCGCCGTGCGTCCGAGAAGACCTATTACGCGCGGGTCAGGTACTGAGGCCATGGAAATGTCCGGGGCTGTAACGGGCGTGCGTACCGACAGCCTGGGGGCTCTCTTGCGCCGTGTGCCGGTGGCCGTCTCGCCTGAAACCAGTGTCCGGGATGCCCTCGGCCGCATGTGCGTGGCGCGCGTCGGCACGGTGGTGGTGACCGATCCGCTGCGCAGCCTGCCGCTGGGCATCCTGACCCAGCGCGATGCGCTGCAGCGGGTGGCGCTGCCGGCCGGTAACCTCGACGAAGCGGTGGCTGGCGTCATGACTGGTGGCGTGGTTGCGCTGCCGCTCGACGCCAGCGTGCATCAGGCCCGCCTGACCCTCGCGCGCCATGGCCTGCGGCACCTGGTGGTGGTGGATGACGAGGGGCGTTTTGCAGGTGTGCTGTGCAGCGGCGACCTCTATGCGCGCGGGCGGCGGGTAACCGATGACCTGATCGAGACGATCCACGCTGTCGATGGCCCCGAGGCCCTCGCGGCGGCAGCGCAGCGCTTGCGCGCGGAGGCCGCAGGGCGCGTGGATACGGGTGAGGGAGCACAGCAGTTGGGGGAGTGGATCTCCATCCTCAACGATCTGATCGTGCAGAAGGCCATCGAGCTGACCGAAGGCGAGTTCGAACTGCCGCTTGTGCGCTGGTGCTGGCTGGGTTTCGGTTCGGAAGGGCGGCTCGAGCAGACCCTGGCCACGGACCAGGACAATGGTCTGGTCTTCCTGCCGGGAGGGCGGGACGACACCGATGCGCTACGTGCCCGTTTCCTGCCGTTTGCGCAGCGCATCAATGGGCTGCTCGATGCCTGCGGCTATCCTCTGTGCCGTGGCGGGATCATGGCCGGTAACCCGCGCTGGTGCCTGTCCGTGGATGAATGGCGAGGACAGTTCGCCGAATGGATGTGCGCGGCCAGCCCGGAGAGCCTGCTCAACGGCACGATCTTCTTCGATCTGCGCGCGCTGGCCGGCGACGCCGCGCTGGCGTCCGGCCTGATGCGCTGGCTGCTGGACAGTGCATCAGACAACGGGCTGTTCCTGCGCCATATGGCCGCCGATGCGCTGCGCAGCGGGCTTCCGCTGGGTCGGGTGCGTGATTTCGTCGTCGATCGCCGTAGCGGCCTGCTTGACCTGAAGCGCGACGGCAGCCGGCCCTTCGTCGATGCGGCGCGCATCCTTGCCTTGTCGCTGGGGATTGGCGATACCTCGACGGTCGGGCGCCTGCGCGCAACGGGGGCCGCGCTGGGCTGGGCTCCGCGCGACGTGGAAGCCTTCGTGGAGGCCTTCGATTTCATCCAGCTGTTGCGTCTGCGCCGCCAGCGGGCGGCAACCCACCCGCCGAACCAGGTGGCGCCGGCCGAGCTTAACGAGATGGAGCGGGCCCGCCTGAAAGAATCCTTCCGCCAGGGGCGCCGCCTGCAGCAGTTGCTTGCGCTGCGCTACCAACTATGAGTCATACGGCCGGACGCTATACTCGGGCCTTGTCCGGGCCCGCCAGTCAGACGCCGTCGCCGCACAGGGGAGTGATGCATGAGTGATATCGACGCGAGAAGGCAGGCCTACTGGAGGGCCACGCTGCGCCTCACCGGCGCCTTGCTGCTGCTGTGGGCCGCGGTCAGTTTCCTACCGGCCTGGTTTGCTGGAGAGCTGAATACCGTCGACTTCATGGGTTGGCCACTCGGTTTCTACATGGCCGCCCAGGGAGCGTTGCTCATATTCCTGGCGATCGTCTGGGTCTATGCGAACTGGATGGATCGGCTCGATCGCCGGTTCGGTGTGCGCGACGATCGCTGAGGCCCCTGCCGGATGACTTCCCTTGCCGCGTTCTCCCGCCGTCTGCGCCGTTATTACCTGCTCTATTCCCTCGGTTTCGTGGCCTTCGTCGGCTTGCTGGCGGTGGGGGAGCGTTTCGGGCTGACACCCCACTGGATCGGACAGATCTTCCTGTTCGCGACGATCGCCATCTACGCGTCGATCGGCGTGATGAGCCGCACCTCAGACGTGTCTGAATACTATGTCGCCGGCCGGCGCGTTCCGGCAGTGTTCAACGGCATGGCTACCGCGGCGGACTGGATGAGCGCCGCGTCCTTCATCGGCCTGGCCGGCACCCTGTATTACGCCGGTTTCGAGGGTCTGGCCTTCGTGATCGGATGGACCGGCGGCTATGTGCTGGTGGCGATCCTGCTGGCGCCATACCTGCGCAAGTTCGGCCAGTTCACCATCCCGGACTTCCTCGGTGCACGCTATGAAGGGCACTTCGCGCGGGTTGTCGGTGTGTTTGCCGGCGTGCTGGCCAGTTTCGTGTATGTCGTCGCGCAGATCTACGGCGTCGGCCTGATCACCAGCCGCTTCATCGGCATCGAGTTCGAGATCGGCGTGTTCGTCGGCCTGGCCGGCGTGCTGGTGTGCTCCTTCCTCGGGGGCATGAAGGCGGTGACCTGGACTCAGGTCGCCCAGTACGTGATCCTGATCGTCGCCTATCTGGTGCCGGTGACCATCTTGTCCTACAAGATCACCGGCGTGCCGGTGCCTCAGGCAGTGTATGGCCGGGTGCTGCAGGAGCTGGGCGTGAAGGAGCTCGAACTGTTTTCCGAGCCGCGGGAGAACGCCGTACATGCCCAGTACCGGGCACGGGCCGACGAGTACGCGCGGAAGATCGCCGATCTGCCCGAGTCCCTGGCAGCCGAGCGCATCACGCAAGTCCAGCGCGTGAATGAGCTGCGCATCACCGGTGCGTCGGCGCGGGAGATCGCCGCCGCCGAGCGCGCTTTGCGGGATCTGCCGCACTCGCCCGACGAGGCGCGTCTGAAGTGGGAGAAAGTCCGCCAGGACAGCCTTGCGAGATCCGTCAATCCGGTGGCCCATGCGGAGGCCTTTCCCGGCAACGATGCACAAAGCAAGGCAAGTGCGCGCAACAATTTTCTTGCGCTGGCTTTTGTGCTGATGGTGGGTACGGCGGCGCTGCCCCACATCCTGACCCGCTACTACACCACGCCGACAGTTCGCGAGGCGCGCCACTCAGTGTTCTGGTCGCTGTTCTTCATCTCCCTGCTGTACCTGACTGCACCGGCCTACGCGGTCCTGGCGAAGTGGGAGGTGTACAGCAATCTGGTCGGCTCCAGCATCGCGACGCTGCCCCATTGGGTGGCATCGTGGGCGCGCACGGGTCTGGTGCGGGTGGAGGACATCAACGGCGACGGCATCCTGCAACTGGCAGAGTTGTCCATCAACAGCGATGCGATCCTGCTGCTGGTGCCCGAGATCGCCGGCCTGCCTTACGTGGTGTCGGGCCTGGTGGCGGCGGGTGGACTCGCTGCGGCGCTGTCCACCGCGGACGGGCTGCTGCTGACCATCTCCCACGCCCTGTCCCACGATCTGTACTACCAGATGATCAATCCCCACGCGTCCACCCAGCGCCGCCTGGTGATCACCAAATCGCAGCTGCTGGTGGTGGCGGTGGTTGCTGCATGGGTGGCGTCGATGCGGCCGGACAGCATCCTGTTCATGGTCGGCCTGGCCTTCTCGATTGCCGCGTCGGCCTTTTTCCCGGCGCTGGTGCTCGGCATCTTCTGGAAGCGGGCCAACAAGTGGGGAGCGGTGGCCGGTATGGTGGCCGGTTTGGGCGTCACGCTGTTCTACATCGCGCGGACCCATACCTTTTTCGGCGGCAGCATGGAGGCGGCCTGGTTCGACATCAATCCGATCTCCTGCGGCGTCTTCGGCGTGCCGGTGGGCTTCATTGTCACCGCCGTCGTCAGCCTGCTGACCCCGCCTCCATCGGCCGAGGTGCAGGCTCTGGTGGACTTTGTGCGACAGCCGGACGGGGAGGGCCAATCGAGATGATTTCAAAAAAAGCTTTGACTTTTTTTAAATCTAATATATAGTGCCGCCTCCACTTAGGAGAGGTGGATGAGCGGTTTAAGTCGCACGCCTGGAAAGCGTGTTCAGGGTAATACCCTGACGCGGGTTCGAATCCCGCCCTCTCCGCCAAATTCAGAAAACGCCCCGGAAGGGGCGTTTTTGCTATGTACCGACCGAAGAGGCTTCCGTCCATGCTGAGCGTCCGTGCGATCCTTCGAGCTTTACTGCTGTGTGTGTTCATATCGGGAACGGCGGTGCCGGCGTTCGCCAATGAACACGGTGGAGGAGAAGGGGGGGGCGGTGAGTTCGTGCCGCTGGAGGTGATCACCACCAATCTGGCGCCGGATCCGGGCGGGGAAAGCCATTTCATCCAGATCGCGATCACCCTCCGCCTCAGCGACCCGGCGATGGGGTCGATCATCACCGCTTACATGCCGATCATCCGCCACAAGATCCTGCTGCTGCTCGGTTCCCATTCAGGGGCGGAGTTGAAGACGACCGAGGCTCGCGAAGACCTTGTCGAAGAGGTCAAGGATGCCGTCAATTCCACCATCGGCACTCCGGGCAGGATCGACAAGCAGGGGCGCCGCAAGCCGGCCGAGGGGCCGGTCAAGCACGCGCTGTTCACATCCTTCATCGTCCAGTAAGACGGCTCAGGTCGTCTCTTCCCGGTAGCGCTCCGCGGTATCGAGGAAGGCCGCTAGGATCGGCGACTGGTCGTCCTTGCGGTAAATGCAGCTGAGGTCCACATAGAAGTTCGGCGGTGTGTCGGCCAACTGCCGGTAGATCACGCCGGGAAACTGCAGCGTGGTTGCCGAGTCCGGCACCAGGCACACGCCGAAGCCGCCGGCCACCAGCGCCACGCCGGTAACCGCATCGCCCACCTCCTGGGAGATCAGCGGCTGGAAGCCGCTGTCGGTGCACAGGCCGATCACCTTGTCGATGAAGCTCGGCCGCGCGCCGGTAGGGAACAGCACCATCGGGTGATCCTGCAGTTCGGCGAAGTGGATCACCGGTTGGGCGGCCAGTGGATGTTCGGCCGGAACGGCCAGCAGCAGGGTTTCGGTGGTGACCTGCTTGATCTCCAGGTCGGCCAGCGGGGCCAGCATGCGGTTGAAGCCTACCGAGATGCGGCGCTGGCGCAGGGCCTCGATCTGCTCGGCCTTGGTCATCGTGTGCAGCACCACCTTCACGTCCGGATAGCGGTTGCGGAAAGCCAGCAGCAGCTTCGGGATCGCATCCAGGATCGCCGATCCGAAGATCCCCACGTCCAGCCGCCCGAGCTTGCCCTGGCCGGCACGCTGGGTTCGCTCGGTGGCTTGCTCCACCAGCGCACGGATGTTGCGCGCCTCCTCCAGGAACAGTTCCCCCGCCTGGGTCAGTTCCATGCCGCGTGGCGTGCGGGTGAATAGCGTGACGCCCAGTTCCTCCTCCAGTTGCTGGATCTGGCGCGTCAGCGGTGGTTGCGAGATGTGCAGCCGCGCCGCCGCCCGCCCGATGTTCTCCTCCTCGGCAACGGCGACGAAGTAGCGCAGGTGACGTAGATCCACGTTTCGATTCCCCCTTGTCATGTAGCGGCCAGCCTGTCCTTTTGATGATACCTGTAGGGTATTGAGAAGGGGAAATAATGGTATTGGACGGTAATCCTCCCGCTCGATAACTTGCGCACCAACCCGCTGCGATTCAGGCCCGCGCCCTTCGCCACCAGACGGGCAAGCAGACGCAAGACACATCACGCATGAGGAGGAAGACATGAACAAGCGTCCTTTCCGGACCGCCGATGCGGCCCCGTTTCGCCTGCGCCAAGCCAGGCTGCACCTCGCCACGGCGCTGGCGCTCACCTTGCTGGGCAGCGGTGGGGCGGAAGCGGTCACCTTCGACACGGGCAACCCCGATGTGGCCCTGACCTGGGACAACACCGTCAAGTACAGCACCGCCTTCCGCGTGCGCAATGCCAACTCCTCGGTGGCCGACAATTCCATCGGCCCCCAGGCCAACACCAACGACGGTGACCTCAATTTCGGCAAAGGACTGATCTCCAACCGCCTCGACCTGCTGTCCGAACTGGAGATGCGTTACAAGAAGGACTTCGGCTTCCGTCTCAGCGGCGCGGCCTGGTATGACGACGTCTACAACCGCGGCAACGACAATCCTGGCGCGCTCGGTGGGGCACTGGTCAATTCCCGCTCCGTCCGCTACGACGAGTTCACCCGTGGCACTGAGCAGCTGCACGGCCGCAAGGCCGAGCTGATGGACGCCTTCGGCTACATCAACTTCGCGCCCGGCGACATGAACGTCAATGTGAAGGGCGGCCGCTTCACGCAGCTCTACGGCGAGAGTCTGTTCTTCGGCAACAACGGCATTGCAGGCGCGCAGACACCCCTCGACCTGATCAAGGCCCTGTCGGTTCCTAACTCCCAGTTCAAGGAAATTGCTCGTCCGGTCGGACAGCTGTCCACCCAGGTTCAGCTCAGTCCGACCGTGTCGATCGGCGCCTACTACCAGCTCGAATGGCGCAAGACGCGCCTGCCGGCGGCGGGCAGCTACTTCAGCTTCGCCGACTTCGTGGACGTGGGTGGCGAATCCCTGATCCTCGGCCCCGGCGCGGTGCTCTACCGCAGCCAGGACATCGAGCCGCGCAACTCCGGCCAGGGCGGTTTCCAGATCAAGTTCAAATCGGGCGACGCGGAGTACGGCTTCTATGCGGCTCAGTTCCACGACAAGATGCCCCAGTTCTACGCGCGCCCCGGCGTCAATGTGCGCGCTGGCAGCGTCGGTGATTACGTGATGGTCTTCGGCGAGAACATCCGCACCGTCGGCGCCAGCGTCAGCACCCTGGTCGGTGAGACCAACGTGGCGGCCGAGCTGTCCTTCCGCGACAACATGCCGCTGGTGGCCTCCGGCAACGCCGTCATCACCGGCGCCGACTCCAACGGCAAGAGCCGCGCGGCTTATCCGGTCGGCAAGACGATGCACCTCAACATGTCGGCGATCAGCGTGTTCGGCGCCAGCGCCCTGTGGGAAGGCGCGTCCTTCCTTGGCGAGCTGGCCTACAACCGGCGCCTGTCGATCAGCGACAACGCCGACCAGCTCGACCCGCTCGCTACCAAGGACGCCAGCGCGCTGCAGTTCATCTTCCAGCCCGAGTACTTCCAGGTGGTGCCCGGCGTCGACCTGCAGGTACCGATCGGCATGAGCTATGGCATCAGTGGCCGCTCGTCGGTGAATGGCGCGCTGTTCCCGTCCGAGCACGGCGGCAACGTCAGCATCGGTGTCAAGGCCGACTACCAGAAGACCTGGCAGGGCAGCCTCAACTACACCCACTACATCGGATCTGCCGGCTCGGTGGTGCGTTACGGCACCGCGGTGCCCGAGCTGTCCTACCAGAACTTCCATGGCGACCGCGACTTCGTGTCTCTGTCGATCCAGCGCAGCTTCTGATTCGCTTCAAGCAACGAGGAGACAAACATGAACCAGACCAAGATTCTTGCCACCGCGCTGGTGGCCCTGCTGGCTGGCGGCCAGGCTGCCCACGCCGCGGTGAGCGCCGACGAAGCTGCCAAGCTGAAGAGCACGCTGACCCCGCTGGGCGGCGAGAAGGCCGCCAACAAGGACGGCAGCATCCCTGCGTGGAATGGCGGCATCACCAAGCCGTTGCCGGGCAAGAAGCTGGGCGTGATCCCGACCCAGATCTTCACCGACGAAAAGCCGCTCTTCCAGGTCACCGCCAAAAACGCCGGCCAGTACGCCGACCTGCTGTCCGACGGCACCAAGGCGCTGCTCGCCAAGTACCCCGAAAGCTTCCGCGTCGACGTCTATCCGTCCCACCGCACCGCCGCTGCACCGCAGGAGGTGTACGACAACGTCTTCAAGAATGCCACCCGCTGCAAGACCAAGGACGGCGGCTATTCCCTCGAAGGCTGCATCGGCGGTACGCCCTTCCCGATTCCGAAGGAGGGCGTGGAGGTGATGTGGAATTACCTGATGCGCCTCGAAGCCGAGTCCATCGAGTACCGCTTCAAGAACATCGTCGGCAACGCCGACGGCAGCAAGACCCTGGCGACCCGCAACGAGATCGCCTTCCAGTACCCGCAGTACTACAAGGACGCCACGCCGGAGAGCTGGTCCGGCGAGTACGCGATGTTCCGCTTCAACACCCTGGAGCCGCCGTTCAAGGCCGGCGAGTCGCTGGTCATCCGCGACAGCATCGACATGAAGCAGTCCCGCCAGGCCTGGCAGTACCTGGTCGGCCAGCGCCGCGTGCGCCGCGCGCCGACGGTGTCCTACGATACACCGGACTTCGTGGCCTCCGGCGCCAACTACTTCGACGAGGTGCAGGGCTTCTTCGGCGCCCTCGACCGCTTCCAGTGGAAGCTGATCGGCAAGAAGGAGCTGTTGATTCCGTATAACGACAACGGTTTCATCGGCACCAAGCTGGACGACGCGATCGGCAAGCACCATCTCAACCCGGACCACGTGCGCTGGGAAAAGCACCGCGTGTGGGTGGTCGAGGCCACCGTCGCACCGGGCAAGCGCCATGCGGTGCCCAAGCGTCGCTATTACCTGGACGAGGACACCTGGCTGATCGCGCTGGCTGACGGCTTCGACGCCGAGGGCAAGCTGTGGCGCACCACCCAGGTCACCCCCTTCGTGGTGCCGGCGCTGCCGGGCACGATGATGAAGACCGCCACCGTCTTCAACCTGCAGGCGGGAACGATGAGCGTGATCCAGGCGCTCAACGACGAAGACTTCAAGATCGTGCCGCGCAAGAAGGAAACCTACTTCACCGGCGACGCGGTGGCGGCCGAAGCGGCCCGCTGAGTTCTCCCTCCCCAGGAAGGCCGGCCTGGCGCGCAATCCGTGCCGGGTCCGGCCGACCCCGGTTCTTCCCTTGGTTTCCCGGCGGCCTGCCGTGGCCGGTGTCGCGAACACCGGTACCGCGCGGCGGTGCCGCGGAACAGGTGTTCAAGATGCGATCCTCTTTCTCCGGTCGTCGGTCGTTGCGCCTCGCCGCGACCATTTCCTTGCTCGCGTTGCTGACGCCGGCCGCTGATGCGGCTGACAGCCGTGCGGTGCCGGACCTGCTGGTGCAACCGGCCCAGCTCAATGCGCGTGCCGCCCATTCGTTGCAGCTCTCCGTCGGCCGGGCCGGCAAGCGCCTGGTGTCGGTTGGCGAACGAGGTCTGGTGCTGCTGTCCGACGACGACGGGCGCAGCTGGCGGCAGGCCAAGGGCGTGCCGGTCAGCGTGGCGCTGACGGCAGTGCATTTCGTATCCGACAAGCTCGGCTGGGCGGTCGGCCACAGCGGTGTGGTGCTCAATAGCGCGGACGGCGGCGAGACATGGCAGCGCCAGCTCGACGGCCGCCAGGCGGCGCTGATCGTCGCCGAGAACGCCCGCGCGCAGCTCGCTACCGGCGGCGAAGGGGCGGCCCGTCATCTGCGCGAAGCCGAAGGCCTGCTGCAGGACGGGCCGGACAAGCCCTTCCTCGGCGTGTTTTTCACCGATGCGCAGCACGGCTGGATCGTCGGTGCCTACGGCCTGGCGCTGACCACCGCTGACGGCGGCAAAAGCTGGCAGTCCCTGATGACGCGCATCCCCAATCCGGGCGGCAAGCATCTCTACGCGGTCGGCCAGGACGCCGGCGGCGTGCTGATCGCCGGCGAGCAGGGCGTGCTGTTCCGCTCCACCGACGGTGGCACCAGCTTCCAGCGCCTGCAGACGCCGTACGCCGGCACCTTCTTCGGCGCGCTGGGCCTCGGCGGGCAGAGCCTGCTGGCCTACGGCCTGCGCGGCAACGTGTGGCGCGGCGACGGGGCCAACTGGGCGCAGGTCGAACTGGCCCAGCCCGTCACGCTGACCGCCGGCCTGAAACTGGCCGATGGTTCCGTGTTGCTGGCCGACGAAAGCGGCCGCCTGCTGCGTGGCGACGCGGCGGCAAGTCGCTTCACGCCGCTGGCTACCTCCCTGCCCACCGGCCTCACCGGCATGGTCCAGGCCGCCGACGGCGCCCTCGTCGTTTCCGGCACCCGCGGCCTGAGCCGCGTGGAGCCTGCCACCCTCACTGCGGAAGCAAAGAAATGAGTCACGCCCACGATATTCCGGACGGCGTGGTGATCCGCGACCTCACGGCCTTCGATCCCCGCTCCGGCTCCCTGCCCGAACGCCTGCTGTTCAACAACAGGCTCGTTATCGTCGTCCTCTGCGCGCTGGTCAGCGTCTTCCTCGGCTACAAGGCCTTCGGCCTGTCGCTGAACGCGGCCTTCGAGAAGATGATCCCGACGAAGCACCCCTACATCGTCAACTTCCTCGAAAACCGCAGCCAGCTGGCCGGCATGGGCAACAGCCTACGCATCGCGGTGGAGGCCAAGGAGGGCACGATCTTCGATGCCGAGTACCTGGACACGGTGAAGAAGATCTCCGACGAGCTGTTCCTGCTGCCCGGCGTCGACCGCCCCTACATGAAGTCCCTGTGGGCGCCGTCGGTGCGATGGACCGGCGTCACCGAAGATGGTCTCGACGGCGGCCCGGTGGTGCCCGACGACTATGACGGCTCTGCCGAGAGCCTGGCCCAGGTGCGCCTCAACGTCGAGCGCTCCGGCGAGGTCGGCCAGCTGGTGGCGGCCAACTACAAATCGAGCATCGTGCTGGTGCCGCTGCAGGACAAGGTCGCCGAGACCGGCGCGCGCATCGACTACCACGAGCTGTCCCAGCGCATCGAGGCGCTGCGCGCCAAGTACGAGTCGGACAAGATCGCCATCCACGTGACCGGCTTCGCCAAGGTGGTCGGCGACCTGATCGAAGGCCTGCAGCAGGTGCTGCTGTTCTTCGCCGCCGCCATCGCCATCTGCACCGCCGTGCTCTACTGGTACACCCGCTGCCTGCGCAGCACGCTGCTGGTGGTGCTGTGCTCGATGATCGCGGTGGTGTGGCTGCTCGGCCTGCTGCCGACCCTCGGCTACGAGCTGGACCCCTACTCGGTGCTGGTGCCCTTCCTGGTTTTTGCCATCGGCATGAGCCACGGCGCCCAGAAGATGAACGGCATCATGCAGGACGTGGGTCGCGGCACCCACAAGCTGGTGGCCGCCCGCTACACCTTCCGCCGCCTGTTCCTGGCCGGCATGACGGCGCTCTTGGCCGACGCGGTGGGCTTCGCGGTGCTGATGGTGATCGACATCCAGGTCATCCAGGATCTGGCCATCACCGCCAGCATCGGCGTGGCGGTGCTGATCTTCACCAACCTGGTGCTGCTGCCGATCCTGCTGTCCTACACCGGGGTCAGCCCGGAGGCCGCCCGTCGCAGCCTGCAGGCGGAGATCGCCGAGGCCGGCGACACCGCGCACCGCAAGCACCCGTTCTGGGCCTTCCTCGACCTCTTTACCCAGCGCAAGTGGGCGACCATCGCCGTGCTGGCCGGCACCGCGATGGGCCTCGCCGGCCTGGTGGTGAGCTTCCAGTTGAAGATCGGTGACACCGACCCAGGCGCGCCGGAGCTGCGCGCGGACTCCCGCTACAACCGGGACAACGCCTACATGGTGGCCAACTACGCGGCCAGCAGCGACGTGTACATCGTGATGGTGAAGACGCCGCAATATGCCTGCGCCCACTACGACACGCTGACCGCCGTCGATGCGCTGGAGCGCGAGCTGCAGCAGCTGCCCGGCGTCGAGGCCACCAGCTCGCTGGCCGGCCTGGCCAAGGTTGCCAACGCTGGCATGAACGAAGGCAGCCTGAAGTGGTTCGAGATTCCCCGCTCCCAGGACAATCTCAACGCCATCATCACCCGCGCCCCGCGCGAGATGTTCAACCAGAACTGCGACCTGCTGACCGTGTACGCCTACCTCAAGGACCACAAGGCCGACACCCTCACCAGCGTGGTGAAGGTGGTCGAGGACTTCGCCGGGCGGCATGCCACCGACGATCTGCGCATCCTCAACGCCGCAGGCAACGCCGGCATCGAGGCGGCCACCAATATCGTCGTCAAGAAGGCCAACGTGGAGATGCTCGGCCTGGTCTATCTGGCGGTGGTGGTGCTGGCCTTCATCACCTTCCGCTCCTGGCGGGCGGTGATCTGCGCGGTGCTGCCGCTGATGCTGACCTCGGTGCTGTGCGAGGCGCTGATGGTGGCGCTCAACATCGGCGTGAAGGTTGCGACATTGCCGGTGATCGCCCTCGGCGTCGGCATCGGCGTGGATTACGCGCTGTACATCATGACCGTCACGCTGGCCCGCCTGAAGGGGGGCATGAGCTTGTCGGAAGCCTATTACAAGGCCCTCACCTTCACCGGCAAGGTGGTGGTGCTGACCGGCATCACGCTGGGCATCGCCGTCGCCACCTGGGCCTGGTCGCCGATCAAGTTCCAGGCCGACATGGGCATCCTGCTGGCCTTCATGTTCATCTGGAACATGCTCGGAGCGCTGATCCTGCTGCCGGCGCTGGGGCACTTCCTGCTGCGCCAGAAAAAGGCCGTGGTCGTCTAGGAGAACTGTCATGTACACGCATCTACTCGTACCCCTGGACGGTTCGGCACTGTCCTCCAGCCTGGTGACTCAGGCCGTCGATTTCGCCCGTGCGCTGAAGGCGCGGATCACTTTCTTCACCGCCCGCGAGGACGTGGGCGGCAGCGGCGACGGGGCGCTGCTGCGCACCCTGGCGCCAGAGGACTTTGCCGCCACGGTAGCCGGCGAGGCCAACGCGATCCTGGCCAAGGCCCTGGTGGCCGCGCGGGCCGTCGGACTGGACTGCGCGGCGCTGGCCCGCTGCGGCGCACGGCCCTACGAACTGATCCTGTCCGTCGCCGCGGAGTGCGGCTGCGACCTGATCTTCATGGCCTCCCATGGTCATCGCGGATTGCGCGGCCTGGTGCTCGGCTCCCAGACCCAGAAGGTGCTGGCTCACAGCAGCTTGCCGGTGCTGGTGGCCAGCATCGAGAGTAACGTCGCCAACGATGTGGCCCGCGCGGCCATCGACATCATCAAGGACGAGCACCGCGCCATTGCCGCCGTCGTCAATGGCCTGCGCCTTCAGGCTGCGCGCCTGAAGGCTGACACGGCCGAAGCGCCGGATCTGGATTTCGTCGCGGCGCTGCTGCATTACATCCGCGCCTTTCCGGACGTGCTGCATCACCCGAAGGAAGAGCGTCATCTGTTCCGCCGGCTGGCCCAGCGTGACGGCGAGCTGGATGCGCTGATTGCCACGCTGGAGCAGGAGCACCGGGACGGTGGCGCCCAGCTGGCGGCGATCGACGCGCTGCTGGTGGAGGTTCGCCAGGACGCCGCGCGACAGGGCGAGCTGGCCGCGGCGATCGAGCGCTTTGCCGACGCCCAGTGGCAGCACATCAGCACGGAAGAGAAGCTGATCCTGCCGGCGGCGCGTCGCCTTCTCGGTGACGAGGACTGGCGCGCTATCGAAGACGCCTTCCGGCAGAACGGCGACTGCCGCGTCGGCGGCGAGCAGGACCTGGCCTTCCGGCAGCTGTTCGTGCGCTTGATGAACGACGAGGCGGGCGGCGTGACGGCTTGAAGAGCCGCGAGGCGCATTCCTGCTGAGTGAGTGCCGGTGATCCTGCGGGGGCGTGCCTACACGTCGGCCCCCGCAGCTGTCATTCCCATCCGCCGTTCTAAGGAAGGTATTCCATGACGACTGAGATTCTCGTTTCCGGGATCGGCCTGATCCTGGTGCTGGCCACCTGCGGGTTGGTGTTCGTGCTGGCGCACCGCCCGCTGCGCCAGGTGCAGCGGCAACTGGACGACATCCGTGGCCTGCTCGACGACCCGAGCGCGTCGGCCAGCGCCGCCGACTCGGTGAGCCGCCTCGAAGGGCTGCTGCAGCAGAAGGTTGCCGCCGCCCGCCGCATGGGCGAGCTGGCCCGCAACCTGATGGTGTCCTCCGGCACGCTGGTGTCGTCCTTCACCGACGTGGTGCAGACCGCCGACCAGCAGTCGGAACTGGCGATTGCCGCCTCGTCGGCGGTCGATGGCATGGCGGCCGGCATCGGTGCGGTGTCGGCGGAGGCCGGGCAACTGCTCGGCATCGCCGCCGACGCCCATGCGCGGGCCTCGTCCGGCGGCGGCCGGGTGGCCGAGATGTCGGACAGCGTGCGCGAACTGGCCGGCGTGGTTGGGGCGGTGGGGCAGGAATTCGCCGGTGTGCACGCGCACATCGAGCAGATCGGCAAGATCGTGCAGATCATCCAGGGCATCGCCAGCCAGACCAACCTGTTGGCCCTCAATGCGGCCATCGAGGCGGCGCGGGCCGGCGAGCAGGGGCGCGGCTTCGCGGTGGTGGCCGACGAGGTGCGCAAACTCGCCGAGCGCACCAGCGAGGCGACGGTCAGCGTTGGCGAGATCATCGCCGCCATTGAGAGCGGCAGCGACGGGCTCAACGTGCTGCTCAGCCGTGTGAAGGCCCAGGCCGGCGCCAGCGCCGACAGTACCGGCGAGGCGGCCCAGACCCTGGCGGCGATCGCCGACGGGGCCAGCCAGACGATGGCGGCGGTGGAGAACATCGTCAGCCGGGCCAACGGCGAAGCCGCCTCCGGCGGCCGCCTGGTGGACGAGATGGGCGGCGTGGCGGGCCTGGCGCGAGCCCTGGACGAGCGGGTCAATGGCTGCGATGAGGGCTTGCGCCAGCTGATGACGGGGCTTGTGGAACTGAACGGCCTCAGCGTGGCCCTCGACGTGCGCCGCGACGCGCTGGTGGCGCTGCTCGACGCCATCGAGGAGACGCGTACCAACAGCATCCTGGTGGTCAATTCCCGCAACCGCGAGCAGGCGCTGCCGCACGTGGAGCGCATCGAGGCGCTGGACGGGGTCGTGGATGCGCAGCTGGCGCAGATCGAGCGCAGCGTGCAGGACGCGGCCGGGCGGCAGGCGGTGCAGGGTTTCAAGGGCTGCCTGCAGGATTACCGCCGCGTCCGCAGCGGCATGCTGGAGCGGGCCCGCGCCGGCGATCTGGCGTGGATCCGCACGCAAGGTATCGAACGGGTACGCCCGGCGTACCGGGCGCTGAAGGACGCCTACGGGGCTTTGGCCGCCGGTCGCAGCGCCAGTATCGCCTAGTCGGAGAAGTGGCAGAGTACAGTACACCCACGAACGGCACGTCCGATGCCGCGGAGAGGGGAATGACGAAAACCAGACTGATCGAGCAGTTCAACCTGCGCTCGCGCCTGCGCTTCAACCTCGAGCAGGGAGAAATCTGGCTCGACGAGAACCGCATGCTGCTGTTCCACGCCCGCGCGATGGGTGCGCTGCGCCGGGAGCTGTTCGACTCCCTTGGCGTCGAGCGGGCCCGAGGCCTGCTGATCCGCATGGGATTTGCGTCGGGCCAGCAGGACGCCGAGCTGGCCAAGAAGCTGTTTGGCAGCGGCGACCCCGATGACGTCTTCCGCATCGGCCCCGAACTGCACGCCTTCGAAGGCTTGGTGCGGGCCAACATCGTGCAATCCGACCTCGACTGGGAGCGCGGCAGCTTTGCCGGCGAGGTGGACTGGGAGAATTCCTGGGAGGCCGATTCCCACCTGCAGCAATTCGGCATCGGCGAGGACCCGGCTTGCTGGACGCTGGTCGGCTATGCGTCCGGCTACGTCACGCAGTTCTTCAACCGCCTGATCGTCTTCCGCGAAACCAGCTGTATCGCCCGCGGCGACGCCCATTGCCACATTGTCGGCAAGCCGGCCGAGGAGTGGGGCGATGACGCTTACCTGGACTACTTCAAGCCCGATAACCTGCAGGGCCAGCTGGAGGAGATGCGTGAGGAGATCAGTCGCCTGCGCAAGACGCTCTGTGCGTCCCGCTCCGCCGGCAACTTGATCGGCGCGTCGTCGGGCTTCAAGGCAGCTTTCGATCTGGTCAGCAAGGCGGCGGCCAGCCCCATCACCGTGCTGCTGCTCGGCGAGACCGGCGTCGGCAAGGAGATGTTCGCGCGGTGGATCCACGATCATGGCAGCCGCTCCGACAAGCCCTTCGTGGCTGTCAACTGTGCGGCGATCCCCCACGACCTGCTGGAGTCCGAGCTGTTCGGCGTGCAGAAGGGCGCCTACACCGGCGCCCAGGCCTCGCGACCGGGGCGTTTCGAGCGGGCCCACGGCGGTACGCTGTTCCTCGACGAGGTCGGCGACCTGCCGCTGGCGGCCCAGGTCAAGTTGCTGCGGGTGCTGCAGACCGGCGAGGTGGAGCGTCTCGGCGACGAACAGGTGCGCAAGGTGGACGTACGCCTGGTGACGGCCACCAACGTGGACCTGCAGCAGGCCATCGCCGCCGGGCGCTTTCGTGCCGACCTGTATTACCGGCTGGCGACCTACCCGGTGCTGATTCCGCCGCTGCGCGAACGGCGCAGCGACATCCCGCTGCTGGCGGCGGCGCTGGTGGAGAAGTACGAGGCGTCCTACCACAAGAAGCTGCAGGGCATCAGCGACCGGGCCATGCAGGCGCTGATGGGCTACCAGTGGCCGGGCAATGTGCGCGAGTTGCAGAACCTCATCGAGCGCGGCGTGCTGCTGGCCCCCAGCGGCGGGCTCATCGAGATCGAGCACCTGTTCGCTGGCGGCGCGCCGACGAATGCGCCTGGGGCGGAGGTGGACCGGGCCGGGGTGGTCGGCAACGAGCGCGACGATAGTCGCAACCGCCTGTACGAGGCGATTCTCAACGAAGGCTTCGACCTGGAGCGACACGAGGCCAAGTTGCTGGAGCTGGCGGTGCAGCGCGCCAATGGCAACCTCACCCACGCCGCGCGCCTGCTTGGCATCACGCGGCGTCAGTTGGCCTACAGGTTGCGTCAGGGGGCGGTGGCGACAGAAGGCTGACGCGTCCGGGGCAGATCAACCCGCGACGGGCTGCGGGGCTGGCATGGCCGTTACCGACTCGGTTGGGGAGTGGATCACCACCCGGTTGCGGCCGCTGGTCTTGGCCTTGTAGAGCGCTTGGTCGGCGACGCGGAGCAGGGTCTCCGGATCGGTGCCATGGGCTGGGAAGAGCGCCACGCCGATCGAAAGGCTCAGTGTGCCCGGCAGATCGTCACGGACCTGGCCCAAGTCGGAAAAGCCCTGCCGCCATTGCTCGGCCCGCTCATGGGCGGCCGATTCCGGCAGGCCGGGCAGCAGCATCACGAACTCCTCGCCGCCGAAGCGGCAGGCCACGTCCTGCTGACGTGCTTCGCGGGCCAGCAACTGGCCGAGCTCCTGCAGCACCAGATCGCCGACCTGGTGTCCATGTCCGTCATTCACCAGCTTGAAATGGTCCACGTCGATCAGCATCAGGCACAGGGGCTGGCCCTCGCGTGTGCAGCGGGCCAGCTCGCGCTCGAAGGTGTCGATCAGGTAGCGCCGGTTGAACAGGCCGGTGAGGGCGTCCCGGTTGGCCTGTTCATGCAGGCTACGCTGTAGCACGAGGTTCTCGGCCAGTTGCTGCTGCAGCGAGTCGTTGGCCTGGCGCAGCTCCTGTTCCCGCTGCTTGAGGTTCTCGCGCACGGTGCGCAGCAGCAACGCCCGCGTGTGGGCGATCCTGCCGATGCCCAGCAGGTACCAGCTGAGGCCGAACACGCAGAGGCCGGTGATCCAGGGATTGTCCTCCGGGATGAGCTGGAAGCCGCTAATCCCCACGCCAAGCAAGGTGCCCAGGCCAAAGGCACCGAGGGCCAGGAAGATGCCGCGGTAGCCCTGGCTGATGGCGTTGTTGATCGCCGTACTGATGAGTAACGTGAAGGTGATCCACAGTGGAAAGCCAGTCGCGGAAACCCAGATTGCGACCAGGAAGCAGTCAAGAACCAGATTCTGCAGTTCCGCCCGTTGGGAGTTTTCCGCATGGCAGGCGCGTCGGTAAATCAGGTGCGGATAGACGAGGAACTGCAGCGCCAGCAGTAGCCACACCCACGTCGCATACCCCTTGCCGACCAGATGTAGGGAGAGGAACGCGAAGGCATTGACGAAGGAGACCGAGCGCATGACCCAGTGCGCTCGGACGATCCAGTGGGGGTGGCGAGAGGCGGTCGGGGGCGGTGGCATCGCGCGATTATCCCTGTTGCCTTATGCCAATGTGCGTGTACGTCATGTCAATTTGCATGCTGATGTGACAAAGAACCGGAATGGACCGCAATTAGGGCTTGCCGTTTGCGCCGGAATTTTCATTTTTTCGCATGCTGCAGTGCAGCTTGACGCTTTTGTCGGGCAAAAAATCCCCATCGACAAAAGCGTCAGGCGCCCAAAAAGGGCAGTAGCGCCGTTTTTCATGAGAGGCCTTAATAATCAGATGTTTAGCGGAATGGCACGACACCTGCATTAGATGAGTTAAGCGCGGCATAAATGAAGTTGATCAAAGCCGCCGATTGACGAAAACGTCGATACACATCTGGAGGAGTCATGGCCCACACCGTCCGCATCGAAGACGCAAATGTCCGCTACGCCTGCGCACCGCAGGAATCCCTGCTTTCCGGCCTCCACCGGCTTGGCCTGCGTGGCATTCCGGTGGGCTGCCGCGGCGGCGGCTGCGGCGTCTGCAAGGTCGAGATCACCGAAGGCGAGTTCAGCACCCGTACGATGAGCCGGGACCACGTCTCCGACGACGACCTGGCCCATCGCCGGCTGCTGGCCTGCCGGGTGTACCCCTCCAGCGACCTTTCCCTGAAGGTGATCGGCAAGCTGCAGAAGAAGGTCTGCACGCCCGCCGCCGATCGCCCGCTTCCCTGAAACACCGTTCGATACATCCATATAAGAGGAGACGAGATATGGCGCTTACCGGCGTTCTTCGCCCTGGCCATGCCCAGGTTCGCGTGCTGGATCTGGAAGAAAGCGTGCGCTTTTACCGTGACGTGCTGGGCCTGGTGGAAACCGGCCGCGACGCCCAGGGGCGGGTCTATTTCAAGTGCTGGGACGAGCGGGACCACAACAGTTACGTGATCCGCGAGGCGGACCGGGCCGGCATCGATTTCTTCGGCTTCCGTGTGCTCGACAAGGCGACCCTCGACAAATTTGACGCCGACCTGCGCGCTTATGGCCTCGCCACCGAGCGCATCCCTGCCGGCGAGATGCTGGAGACCGGCGAGCGAGTGCGTTTCACGCTGCCGTCCGGCCATGTGATGGAGCTGTTTGCCGACAAGACCAAGGTCGGTAACGGCATTCCCCTCGTCAATCCGGCCCCGTGGTGCAAGGCCCGTGACCACGGCATCGCGCCGGTGCGCCTCGACCACGCACTGCTCTACGGGCCCAACGTGGCGGAAGTGCAGAAGATCTTCACCGAGGTGCTCGGTTTCTACCTCGTCGAACGGGTCCTGACGCCGGACGGCAACGCCAACGCGGCAATCTGGCTGTCCTGCGGGCAGAAGGTGCACGACATCGCCTTCGCCGAGTACCCGGAGCCCGGCAAGTTGCACCATTGTTCCTTCCTGATGGAGAGCTGGGACCAGGTGCTGCGCGCCGGCGACATCATGTCGATGAACCAGGTGGCGGTAGACATCGGCCCGACCCGCCACGGCGTGACCCGCGGCTGCACGATCTACGCCTGGGACCCGTCCGGCAACCGTTTCGAGACCTTTATGGGCGGTCACCTGCCGTACCCGGACTACGAAACGATGACCTGGACCTTCGACAACTTCGGCCAGGGCCTCGACTACCCGCAGCGCAAGCTGCACGAGACCTTCCTGTCCGTCGTCAGCTGAGCGCCGGCCATGACGAGCATCCACCCGCCGCTGGACACCGCACGGCGCTTTGTGCGCCTCAGCGGCGAACGTCCCAACGGCTTCGTCGAATTCGAGTTCGCTATCGGCGAGCCGGAGATCTTCGTCGAGATGATCCTCGGCCGCGAGGCCTTCGCCGAATTCTGTTCCGCCAACCGGGTGGAGATGCTGCCGCCGCGCGACCCGGACGCCCCGGCGGACGACTGGGACTGGCGTCTCGCCGACGCCACCCACACCCGCTTCAGATAAACCGAATACCCGGAGACACATAACATGCAGATCGACCTCCGCACGGTCGCCATCCAGCCCCAGCGCCAGGCCTTCGACCACCTGGTGCGCCGCTTCGGCGACAAGCCGGCCTCCCGCTACCAGGAAGGCAGCTACGACATCCAGGCTGCCGAGAACCTCCACTACAAGCCCACCTGGGCACCGGAGAAGGAACTGTACGACGCCAGCCTGACCCGCATCGTGATGCAGGACTGGTACGCGCTGAAGGACCCGCGCCAGTTCTACTACAGCACCTACACGCTGACCCGTGCGCGCCAGCAGGAGACCGCCGAGGCCAATTTCGCCTTCGTCGAATCGCGCGGCCTGGCCGACATGCTGTCCGACGAACTGCGCGACGTCGCCCTCAAGGTGCTGGTGCCGCTGCGTCACGCCGCCTGGGGAGCCAACCAGCACAACACCTTCATCTGTGGCTACGGCTACGGTACCGCCTTCACCCAGCCCTGCATGTACCACGCGATGGACAACCTGGGCATCGCCCAGTACCTGTCCCGCCTGGGCCTGCTGCTCGGCGACACAGAGGCGCTGGAGGCGGGCAAGCAGGCCTGGCTGGACGATGCCGCGTGGCAGCCGCTGCGTCGCTACGTCGAAGACTGCCTGGTGCTGCGCGACCCGTTCGAGCTGTTCGTCGCCCAGAACGTGGCCCTCGACGGCCTGCTCTACCCGCTGGTGTACGAGCGCATCGTCGATGAGCACCTGTCGGTGCGCGGGGCCTCGGCGGTGGCGATGCTGACCCAGTTCATGAGCGACTGGTTCGACGAGACCCGCAAGTGGGTCGATGCGGTGCTCAAGGTGGCGGCCGCCGAGTCGGAGCACAACCGTGACGTGCTGCAGGACTGGACCCGCAGCTGGAGCGCCCGCGCCGCCTCGGCGATGGTGCCCATCGTCGAGCTGGCCCTTGGTGCCGAGGCCGACGAGGCGGTCGGCCAGCAGCTCACCGCGCTCACCGCGCGCATCCAGAAAACCGGCATTCCCCTCTGAGAGGTCCCCATGTCCACCGTATTCATTGCCCTCCAGGCCAACGAAGAAACCCGCCCGATCATCGAAGCGATCGAGATCGACAATCCGCAGGCGGTCGTCAATCGCCAGCCGGCGATGGTCAAGATCGATGCCCAGGGCCAACTGGTGATCCGCAGATCGACCATCGAGGAACAGCTCGGCCGTGATTTCGACCTGCAGGAGCTGCACATCAACCTGATCTCCCTCACCGGCAACGTGAGCGAGGACGACGAAACCCTGACCCTGAGCTGGAACAGCTGAGCGAGGAGACCGCCATGGACATGAAAGTAGCCAAGAAGAAACTCGGCCTTAAGGAAAAATACCGCACGCTGACCCGTGACCTGGGCTGGGACACCACGTATCAGACCAAGGACGCCGTCTTCCCCTACGTCGGTTACGAAGGCATCAAGATCCACGACTGGGACAAGTGGGAAGACCCCTTCCGCCTGACCATGGACGCCTACTGGAAATACCAGGCCGAGAAAGAGCGCAAGTTCTACGCGATCATCGACGCCCACGCCCAGAACAACGGCCATCTGAACCTTACCGACGCGCGCTATCTGTCGGCGCTGAAGATTTTCCTGCAGGCCATCAGCCCCGGCGAATACGCCGCCCACAAGGGCTTTGCCCGCGTTGGCCGCGAATTCCCCGGCGTCGGGACCCAGGTGGCGTGCCAGATGCAGGCCATCGACGAGATCCGCCACGCCCAGACGCAGATCCACGCGATGTCCAACTACAACCGTTACTACAACGGTTTCCATGCCTTCGCGGATACCCGCGACCGCATCTGGTACACCTCGGTGGCGCGCTCCTTCTTCGACGACGCGATGTCGGCCGGCCCCTTCGAGTTCATGATCGCCATCGGCTTCAGCTTCGAGTACGTGCTGACCAACCTGCTGTTCGTGCCCTTCATGTCGGGCGCGGCCTACAACGGCGACATGGCGACGGTGACCTTCGGTTTCTCGGCCCAGTCCGACGAAGCCCGCCACATGACGCTGGGCCTGGAGTGCATCAAGTTCATGCTCGAGCAGGACCCGGACAACCTGCCCATCGTCCAGAACTGGATCGACAAGTGGTTCTGGCGCGGCTTCCGCGTGCTCGGCCTGGTCAGCACGATGATGGACTACATGCTGCCCAAACGCGTCATGTCCTGGCGCGAGGCTTGGGACATCTACGGCGTGGAGAACGGCGGCGCGTTGTTCAAGGACCTGGCCCGCTACGGCATCAAGCCGCCGAAGGGCTGGGACGACGCCGAGAAGGCCATCGACCACATGTCCCACCAGTTCATGCTGGGCCTTTACCAGTGGAGCTTCGGGACTGCCTTCCACAGCTGGATTCCGTCCGAGGAGGACATGAACTGGCTGTCCGCCAAGTATCCGGCCACCTTCGACAAGTACTACCGCCCGCGCTGGAAGCACATCAAGAAGCTGGCCGATGCAGGCACGCCGTTCAAGAACTACGGTCTCGCCAAGCTGTGCCAGACCTGCCAGTTGCCGACGGTCTTCACCGAGCCGGACGACCCGACCCTGACCTGCCACCGGCAGAGCGTCTACAAGGGCCAGAAGTACCACTTCTGCTCCGACGGCTGCCAGCACGTCTTCGACAACGAACCGGAGAAATACGTGCAGGCCTGGCTGCCGATGCCGCAGCTGTTCCAGGCGCCGATCAACGGCGACCTGGGCGCGTGGATGGAATGGGTCAGCCTGCGCGACGGCAAGGACAACGGTGACTACGCCGGTTCCGAAGACCAGCAGAACTTCGAGGCCTGGCGCGGCCTGGCCACCACCAACCAATAAGACAGACCGCTCGGGGCGGCCGGCCCCAGCCCCCCGACTAGACGAGGAGACTCAAATGACCGTAGCTGCAATCCGTGAATACATCGGCGTGCCGCGCGACAGCGTGGAAAATTTCGGCGGCAAGCAGATCGTGTACGCCAGCTGGGACCGCCACCTGCTGTTCGCCGCGCCTTTCCTGCTGTGCCTGCCGCCCGAGACGCCTTTCCGCGATCTCGTCGCAGGTCCGCTGACGGCCCTGATGCAGGCCGACCCGGACGCCGCCGCCCTCGACTGGACGACGGTCGAGTGGCTGAAGGACAACCAGCCGTGGACGCCGGACTTCGAGCGCAGCCTGGCGGACAACGGCATCGGCCACAAGGACCAGCTGCGCTTCCGCACGGCCGGCCTCAACAGCCTGTCGGCCGCGGCCTGAGGAGTTTGCGATGAGCTACGAGCTGACCATCGAACCCCTCGGTCAGACCATCGAGATCGAGGAGGGGCAGACCATCCTCGATGCCGCGCTACGCGCCGGCATCTACCTGCCCCACGCCTGCTGTCACGGCCTGTGCGCCACCTGCAAGGTGCAGGTGAGCGACGGCGAGGTGGAACACGGCGAGGCGTCCAGCTTCGCGCTGATGGACTTCGAGCGGGACGAGGGCAAGTGCCTGGCCTGCTGCGCCACGGCCCAGAGCGACCTGGTGATCGAGGCGGAGATCGAGGAAGACCCGGACGCCGAGAACCTGCCGGTGCGGGATTTCGACGGCGCCGTGGCGCGCATCGAATCCCTCACGCCGACCATCAAGGGCCTGTGGCTCAAGCTCGACGAGCCAATGCGCTTCCAGGCCGGCCAGTACGTGAACCTGGAGCTGCCCGGTGGCATTGGCACCCGCGCCTTCTCCATCGCCAGTCCTCCTTCGGCGGACGGCGAGGTGGAGCTCAACATCCGCATCGTGCCGGGCGGGCAGGGCACCACCTACGTCCACGAGAAGATGCAGGCGCGCGAGAAGGTCCGCATCAGCGGCCCCTACGGGCGCTTCTTCGTGAAGAAGTCGGCGCAGGTGCCGGTGCTCTTCATGGCCGGCGGTTCGGGTCTGTCGAGTCCGCGCTCGATGATCCTCGACCTGCTGGAAGAGGGCTTCGAGCTGCCGATCACGCTGGTGTACGGCCAGCGCACGCGGGACGAGCTGTACTACCACGACGACTTCCTGGCGTTGGCCGAGAAGTACTCCAATTTCCGCTACGTACCGGCCTTGTCGAACGAGCCGGACGGTTCCGGCTGGAACGGCTTCCGCGGCTTCGTGCATGAGGCTGCCAAGGCCGCCTTCGACAACGACTTCCGCGGCAACAAGGCCTACCTGTGCGGCCCGCCGCTGATGATCGAGGCCTGCATCACCACACTGATGCAGGGGCGGCTGTTCGAGCGGGACATCTACACCGAGAAGTTCATCTCCGCGGCCGACGCCCAGCAGGTGCGCAGTCCGCTGTTCAAGGCGATCTGAGCGGATCGGTGCGCGGGACGCAGATTTCGCGCGCCGATTTTCATACCTAAAAGGTATTCAGTGCTAGAAACTAAAGTATTGGACGGTATAGAGACCCGTTCTTAGACTGGCTTCCATACCGGCTCGGCCCGGATGGCATCCAGACAACATACCGAGGTAAGCATGCGTCTCATCGAGAATTTCATCGGCGGCGAATACACCGCCGGCCTCAGCGGCAAAACCTTCGAGAAGCGCTCGCCGGTGGATAACCGGGTCATCGCGCGGATCAGCGAGGCTGGCCGCGGTGAGGTGGATGCGGCCGTGCAGGCCGCGCGGGCAGCCCTCCAAGGGGAATGGGGCGGTCTGACGCTGGAGCAGCGCGTCGACCTGCTGTACGGCGTGGCCGACGAGATCACCCGCCGCTTCGAGGACTTCGTGGCCGCCGAGATGGCCGACACCGGCCAGCCGTCCCACGTCATGCGGCAGGTGTTCATTCCGCGTGGCGCGGCCAACTTCAAGGTCTTTGCCGACATGGTCAAGAACGTGCCGGCGGAGTCCTTCCAGATGTCCACGCCGGACGGCCGTGGCGCGCTGAACTACGCGATCCGCGTGCCCAAGGGTGTGATCGGCGTGATCAGCCCGTGGAACGCGCCCTTCCTGCTGATGACCTGGAAGGTGGGCCCGGCGCTGGCCTGCGGCAACACGGTGATCGTCAAGCCGTCCGAAGAGTCGCCGCACACCGCGGCTCTGCTCGGCGAAGTGATGAACGCGGTGGGCATCCCGAAGGGCGTCTACAACGTGATCCACGGCTTCGGGCCGGATTCCGCGGGCGAGTTCCTGACTCAGCATCCGGGCGTTGACGCGATCACCTTCACCGGCGAGACGCGCACCGGCTCGGCGATCATGAAGGCCGCCTCGAACGGCATGCGCGACGTGTCCTTCGAGCTCGGTGGCAAGAACGCCGGCATCGTCTTCGCCGACGCGGATTTCGACGCGGCGGTGGATGGCATCTTCCGCTCGGCCTTCCTCAACACCGGGCAGGTTTGTCTGGGTACCGAGCGGGTGTATGTGGAACGGCCGATCTTCGACAAGTTTGTCGCGGCGCTGAAGACCAGGGTCGAAGCGGTCAAGTTCGGTCGCCCGGAAGACCACGACGCCAACTACGGCCCACTGATCAGCCAGGAGCACCGCCAGAAGGTCCTGTCCTACTACCGCAAGGCGGTGGAGGAGGGCGCCACGGTGGTGACCGGCGGCAGTGTGCCCGACATGCCGGCCGAACTGGCCGAAGGTGCCTGGGTGCAGCCGACGATCTGGACCGGCTTGCCCGAGACCGCCGCCGTGGTGCGTGAGGAAATCTTCGGGCCGTGCTGCCACATCCGCCCGTTCGACAGCGAGAACGAGGTCGTGCAACTCGCCAACGACACCGACTACGGCCTGTCCACGACGATCTGGACCACCAATCTGGCGCGTGCCCACCGCGTTGCGGCGCGCATCGAGGTCGGCATCACCTGGATCAACAGCTGGTTCCTGCGCGACCTGCGCACGCCTTTCGGCGGTTCCAAGCAATCCGGCATCGGCCGCGAGGGTGGTGTGCATTCGCTGGAGTTCTACACCGAGACCCGCAACATCTGCGTGAAGCTCTGACGCATCCCCCAGGACAGAGAGATGAACGAAGAACAGATCCAACACTACGGCGACGCGCTGTACGACGCGTGGCGCGAGTGCCGCACGATTGCGCCGCTGCTCGAGCAAGAACCGGAGATCACCCTCGCCGACGCCTACCGCATCCAGCTGCGCTACGTCGAGCGCCGCGTGGCCGCCGGCGAGACCATCGTCGGCAAGAAGATCGGCGTGACCAGCAAGCCGGTACAGGATTTCCTCGGCGTGTTCCAGCCGGACTTCGGCCAGCTCACGTCGGGCATGGTCTATCAGGAAGGTGACGTGATCGACCTGGGCACGCTGATCCAGCCCAAGGCCGAGGCCGAGCTGGCCTTCGTGCTGAAGGCTGACCTGCAGGGGCCGGGCGTCACCGCGATGGACGTGATCCGCGCCACCGACTACGTGGTGCCGTGTTTCGAGATCGTCGATTCGCGCATCACCGACTGGAAGATCCGCATCCAGGACACTGTCGCCGACAACGCCTCCTGCGGCGTCTATGTGCTCGGCAAGACCAAGGGTGATCCGCGCAAGCTCGACATCACACTGGCCGGCATGGTGCTGGAGAAGAACGGCGAGCTGCATTCCACCGGCGTCGGCGCCGCGGTGCAGGGCTCGCCGGCCAACGCGGTGGCCTGGCTGGCCAACACCCTCGGCGAGTTGGGCATTCCGTTCAAGGCCGGCGAGGTGATTCTGTCCGGCTCCCAGTCGGCGCTGGTGCCGGTCGCCGATGGCGACGAACTGGTGTGTACGGTGGGCGGCCTCGGCAGCTGCCGCGTCAAGTTTGCAGGAAGGAGCGCGGTATGAGTATGGAAATCACCCTGAACCGTGAGGACATCGTTCGCCTGTGCGAGCGTGTGGAAGGCGCCCAGACCCGCGCCTACGCCATCCCCAAGCTGACCGACGAATATCCCGGCATGACCATCGGCGACGGCTACGCCGTGCAGCTGGAATTGCGCCGGCGTTTCCTCGCCCGCGGCCACAAGCAGGTCGGCTGGAAGGCCGGCCTTACCTCCAAGGCTAAGATGAAGCAGATGGGCGTCGACGTGCCGTCGATCGGTTTTCTCACCGACCGCATGGCGCGGCCGGAGAATGCCGCCATCTCCACCTCCGACCTAGTCCATCCGCGCGTCGAGTGCGAAGTCGCCTTCGTGATGAAGGACGAGCTGAAGGGGCCGGGCTGCACCGCCGGCGCCGTGCTGGCAGCAACGGATTACGTGTTGCCGGCGGTGGAGATCATCGATTCGCGCTTCTCCGGCTTCAAGTTCGACCTGCCCAGCGTGGTGGCGGACAACGGCTCGTCGGCCCGCTTCGTCGGTGGCGGCCGCGCCCGCTATGCGAAGGATCTGGACCTGCGGACCCTTGGCGTGGTGATGGAAAAGAACGGCGAGATCGTCGCCATGGGCGCCTCTGCCGCCGTGCTGGGTCACCCGGCGGAGGCCATCGCGATGCTGGTGAACATCCTCGCCGAGCTCGGCGAGAGCCTGCCCGCCGGCAGTTTCGTGATGAGCGGCGGCATCACCGAGGCCATTGCCGTGAAGCCGGGTGACAGCGTGATCGCCCGTTTCCAGGAACTGGGCAGCGTATCGATGCGCTTCGTCGAATA
The DNA here is from genome assembly GCF_056724025.1 of Zoogloea sp. JDB1. Lineage (NCBI taxonomy): Bacteria > Pseudomonadati > Pseudomonadota > Betaproteobacteria > Rhodocyclales > Zoogloeaceae > Zoogloea > Zoogloea sp. JDB1. The sequence continues at coordinate 14,410 of NZ_CM161496.1, read as the reverse complement.
AGCCCGAGGAGAACCCCATGCCAATTATCGAAATGCACATGATGGTGGGCCGCACCACCGAGCAGAAGCACAAGGTTGCCGCGGCGGTGACCGAGGCGGTCGCGAAGAGCCTCGACTGCAGCGCCGATACCGTCCGCATCCTGATCACCGAACACGCCACCGACGGTTTCTACGTCGCCGGACAGACCATGGCCCAGCGCGCCGCTGCGCGGGCCGCCCAGGAGCAGAACGTATGAAGAAGATCCGCTGTGCCTTGATCGGCTCCGGCAACATCGGCACCGACCTGATCTACAAGATCCAGCGCAGCCCGGTGCTGGAGCCGGTGTGGATGGTTGGCATCGACCCCGAATCCGAAGGCCTCGCCCGCGCCCGCAGCATGGGCCTGAAGACCACCGCCGAAGGCGTGGACGGCCTCCTGCCTCACGTGCTCGAAGACAACATCCAGATCGCCTTCGATGCCACCAGTGCCTACGTCCATGCGGAGAACAGCCGCAAGCTCAACGAGTTGGGTGTGCTGATGATCGACCTGACGCCGGCCGCCATCGGCCCCCTGTGCGTGCCGCCGGTGAACCTGCGCGAGCACGCCGACAAGCTGGAGATGAACGTCAACATGATCTCCTGTGCCGGCCAGGCGACGATTCCCATCGTCAATGCGGTGTCGCGCATCCAGAGTGTGGGCTACGCGGAGATCGTCGCCAGCCTGGCCTCCAAGTCGGTCGGCCCCGGCACCCGCGCCAACCTGGACGAGTTCACCTACACCACGTCCAACGCCATCGAGGTCGTCGGCGGCGCCCGCAAGGGCAAGGCGCTGGCCATCATCAACCCGGCCGAGCCACCGCTGATCATGCGCAACACCATCTATTGCCTCACCGACGAGGTGCCCGACGAGGCGCGCATCACCGCCTCGGTGCTGGAGATGATCAAGGAAGTGCAGAAGTACGTGCCGGGCTACCGGCTGGTGAACGGCCCGGTGTTCGACGAAACGCCGAAGGGGCACCGCGTGTCGGTGTTCATGGAAGTGGCCGGCCTCGGCGACTACCTGCCCAAGTACGCCGGCAACCTGGACATCATGACCGCGGCGGCGACCCGAACCGCCGAGATGTTCGCCGAGGAGATCCTTGCCGGAAAGATCAAGCTGCAATCCATGGAGGTGGCGTAATGAGCGCATCCAGCCTGAAGGGCCGCAAGGTCATCCTGCACGACATGTGCCTGCGCGACGGCATGCATGCCAAGCGCGAACAGATCAGTGTCGACCAGATGGTCAAGGTTGCCACCGCCCTCGACGGCGCCGGCGTGCCCTATCTGCAGGTCACCCACGGGGCAGGCATGGGGGGCAATTCCCTGCAGCACGGCTTTGCGCCGCACAGTAACGAGGAGTACATCTCGGCGGTGGCCTCGAAGATGAAGCAGGCCAAGGTGTCGGTGCTGCTGATTCCGGGCCTCGGCACCATGAAGGAGCTGCAGTCCGCCTACGACTGCGGCGCTCGCAGCGTGCATGTGGCGACCCACTGCACCGAGGCCGACACTTCGCCGCAGCACATCGCCTTTGCGCGCAAGCTGGGCATGGACACCACCGGCTTCCTGATGATGGCCCACCTCAACGACCCGGCCGGCATCGCCAAGCAGGGCAAACTGATGGAGGATTACGGCGCCCACACGGTGTACGTCACCGACTCGGCCGGCTACATGCTGCCGGCGGACGTGAAGGCCCGCGTGCAGGCCTTGCGCGACGTGCTCAAACCGGAGACGGAGATCGGCTTTCACGGCCACCACAACCTGGGCATGGGCATCGCCAACTCCATCGCCGCCATCGAGGCCGGCGCGAGCCGCATCGACGGCTCGGTGGCCGGGCTGGGCGCCGGCGCCGGCAACACGCCGCTGGAAGTGTTCGCCGCGGTCTGCGAGCGGATGGGTATCGACACCGGAGTCGATCTGTTCAAGCTGATGGATGCCGCCGAGGACATCATCGTGCCGATGATGGACCACATCGTGCGTGTCGACCGCGAATCCCTGACTCTCGGCTTCGCCGGTGTCTATTCGACCTTCCTGCTCCATTCCAAGCGGGCCGCCGAGCGCTTCGGCGTGCCGGCGCGGGACATCCTGGTGGAGCTGGGCCGCAAAAAGATGATCGGCGGCCAGGAGGACATGATCATGGACACCGCGATGACCATGGCCAAGGAGCGCGGCCTGCTGAAGGAAGTTGCCGCCTGACCCTCACGACGGGGCGCCCACGCAGGCGCCCCGCGATCCACACCTTTCAACGGAGACAAAGACATGGCACTCAGAGGACTGCTGCGCATGGGCGAGGTCGCATTGCGCGTGCTCGACATGGGCGAGGCGCGCGAGCACTACGGCAAGCGCATGGGGCTGCACGAGGTGATGACCGACGCCGCCGGCCAGGTGTACTACAAGGCCTGGGACGAGCACGACCACCATTGCCTGGTGCTGCGCGAGGCCGATTCGGCCGGCATCGACTACTTCGCCTTCAAGGTCTTCGACGACGCAACACTCGACACGCTGGAACCGAAGATCCGCGCTTTCGGCCTGCAGGTGGAGCATATCGAGGCCGGCGTCTACCCGAAGAGCGGGCGGCGCCTGCAATTCACGCTGCCCAGCGGCCACGTGATGCAGCTCTACGCTCACAAGGAGCAGACCGGCAACAGCATGCCGCTGCTCAATCCCGGCGTCTTGCCGGACGAGGGCGTGATCCGTGGCTTTCGCATCAACCGTCTCGACCATGCGCTGCTCGGCGGCGTGAATATCGACGAATCGGCACGCCTGTTCACTGAGGTCTTCGATTTCGACCTCAGCGAGCGCCTGATCGACGCAGAAAGCGGCCAGTCCCTGGCGCTGTTCCTGAGTTGCACCACCACGCCCCACGACATCGCCTTCGTGCTGCAACCAACGCCGGGGCGTTTCCACCACGTGTCCTTCCTGCTCGAATCGGTGACCGACGTGATCCACGCAGCGGACCTGATTGGCAAGTACCGCATCCCGGTGGATGTGGGGCCGAACCGGCACGGGGTGACCCGTGGCGCGACGATCTACTTCTTCGATCCGTCGGGCAACCGCAACGAGGTGTTCTCCGGCGGTTACGTGCATTACCCGGATACGCCGACCCTCACCTGGGACACCACCGAGCTGGGCCACGCGACCTTCGCCCAGGACAACGTAGTGCGCGAGAGTTTCCTGACGGTGCTGACGGGTTGAAAGGATCCCTGAACATGAATACGGCAGAAGAACTGGCCATCGTGGTCGGTGCCACCGGCGCCTTTGGCAATGCAATCGTGGACCGCCTGACGGCCGCTGGCCTCGGCGTGGTGGCGGTCGCCCGCAGCGCCGATTCGCTAGCAGCCCTGCAGGACCGGGTGCCCGGCCTGACGGCCTGCGTGGCTGACATCGGCGACGACTCGGCGATCTCCGCCATCGCTGCGGCGGTCGACCGGCCTGTGCGGATGGTGGTGCATGGCCCTGGTGTGGCGGTGGCGGGCGGTATCCTCAGCGCGCCGACGGCGAGCATGGTGGACGCGGTGAACATCAAGGTTGGCGGCCTACTGCGCCTGGCCCGGGCGGTGGACGGGTTGCTGTCGGCCGGTTCGCGGATCGTTGCCATCGGCGGCCATTACGGCTTCGAACCGACGGCCTACGCGGCGGCGGCCGGCGTGGCCAATGCGGCGCTGGCGAATGTGGTGCGCCAGCTCAGCCTGGCCTACGGCCCGCGGGGCGTGACGGCGCACTTGATCGCGCCGGGGCCCGCCGACACCGAGCGCCTGCGCCGGGTCGCCGCCGACCGCGCCGCCCTGCGTGGCATCACGGTGGACGAGGTGCTGGCCGAGATGCTCGCCGATTCGTCCATCGGTCGTTTCACCACACCGGAGCAGGTGGCCTGGGCTGTGGCCCTGCTGCTCGCCCCGGAGGCTGACTCCATGACCGGCTCGAGCCTGATGCTTGATTCCGGCCGCCGCCGTGGCCTGCCCTAGAGTCTGTTGACTAGGAGATTCCCGATGCCGATCGTCAATTTTCATCTCGTCGAAGGCATGAGCACGCCCGAGCAGGACGAGCGCCTGCTCCTCGATGCATGCCGGTTCTATGCGGAAGTGCTCGACGCGCCGATGGACCGGGTGCGCGCGTTCATCACGTCCCACCGGCCGTCGCAGATGGCGGTTGCCGGCGATCTGGTGGCGCACAACGGGCTGCATGCGCCGTGGTTCGACTGCATCGTGCTCGAAGGGCGTTCGCTGGAGCAGCGCCAGCGCTTGCTGAGGGGCTTCACCGATCTGCTGGTGGATGTGCTCGGCGTGCGCCGCGATCTGGTGCGCGGTTGTTGCCGGCGCGTGCCGCCCGAGGACTGGGCCATCGGCGGCGAGCCGGCCAGTGTGTTGCGCAAGGACGAGGTGGCTGCGCGGGCCCGGGCGGCGGCCTCGAGCTCCGCGTGAGTTTCGGGCCTCGCCCTTGCGTCTCCCCCGACCGACTTAATTCCTCTCCTCCCTGAATCTGTCGGTCGTTGCTTGACCCCTGTGCGGCTTGTTGCCGCACAGGGGTTCTTTTTTTAGGGCGAAATGATGATGGGCATGGCTGCTGCCCGCGGGAGTGGTGCTTCTCGAGTGCCGCATTGAAGGAGTGGCAGTGAGCCGGGGTAGGGGCGTTGGCTCCCGCGGTCCTGCTGCCGGACGTGGCTTATGATGTGAGCTACATCAGTGGTGGCGAACGGCTCTGTCCGTTTTCTGCCTTGCCGGGCGGCTGGCGCCAGTGTGCAAAGATGATTGGACAACAACAAAGTTTGAAGGATGGGGACCGCATGGAACTACAGAACAACCGCTTCAAGGAGCGCCTGCTGGCGGGCGATTTGCAGTACGGCCTGTGGCTCGGGCTGTCGGAGATCTTCAGTGCCGAGATCTGCGCCGGCGCCGGCTTCGACTGGCTGCTGATCGACGCCGAGCACGGTCCGAACGATCTGCGCTCGATCTTCGCGCAATTGCAGGCCATTGCGCCGTACGACTCGCAGCCCGTCGTGCGGCCGCCGCAGGGTGACCACGTGCTGATCAAGCAGTTGCTGGAAACCGGCGTGCAGACTTTGCTGATCCCGATGGTCGAATCGGGCGAACAAGCCCGGCACCTGGTTGAGGCGATGCGCTATCCGCCGGAAGGCATCCGTGGGGTCGGCAGTTCGATCGCCCGTGCTGCCCGCTGGGGGCGGATCACCGATTACGCGGAGCGGGCCAACGACCAGATGTGTCTGCTGGTGCAGGTGGAGACCCGTACCGGACTGGAAAATCTCGATGCGATCCTGGCCGTACCAGGCGTCGATGGGGTGTTCTTCGGCGCGGTGGATCTGGCGGCGTCCTTCGGACTGCTTGGTCAGCCGAATCACCCGGACATCGTGGCGCGCATTGAGGATGGCCTTCAGCGTACTGCGGCCTGTGGCAAGGCCGGCGGCGTGTTGTGCGGCAACCGGGAGCTGGTGGCCCGCTACCGGGATGCCGGAGCTCGCTTCATCGCCGTCGGCGTCGATGGAATGCTGCTGGCGGCAGCCACCTCCGAACTCTGCGCATCCTTCAAGGGCGGTGGTTTCGGCGGGGTGGGCGGCTACGGTTGACCCTGCTCCGGCCTGGCGGGTCTTGCCAAAAGCCCGCGAATGTGCCAACATCGCCGGCTCCCTCGGGATAGGAAAGGGTTCTTCTTACTATCCGCCGACGGGCAACCTTGTCCTACCGTTCGCATGACGGGGGGCTTTTATCCACAAGGAGATTCCATGCGGCATTACGAAGTCGTATTCATCGTTCACCCCGATCAGAGCGAGCAAGTCCCCGCCATGATCGAGCGTTATCGTTCCCTCGTGACCTCCCAGAACGGCCAGATCCATCGTCTGGAAGACTGGGGTCGTCGTCAGCTGGCCTACCCGATCCAGAAGATCCACAAGGCTCACTACGTGCTGATGAACATCGAGTGCGATCAGTCCACCATTGCTGAGCTCGAGCACGGCTTCAAGTTCAACGACGCCGTCCTGCGTTACCTGTCCATCCGCACCAAGCGCGCCGTGACCACCCCGTCGCCGATGATGAAGGAAGAAAAGGCTCGTTCCCTGACTTCCGGTGCAGATGAGGCCAAGCCGGCTGCCGAGCAGCCCGCTGCCTGAGTTGCAGGAAGCACAGCGCAACAGTTTTGAGATTGATGGCGTCCTGACCGAAATCGGCGCCTTGCGTTACTCCCCCGGCGGTGTGCCGGTGCTGGCAGGACGCTTGGAACACCGGTCCCGGCAGGTCGAAGCAGGTGTGGAGCGGGATGTAAGCCTCGAGCTGCAGGTTGTAGCTTTGGGTGACAAGGCGAAATTGCTCGCCAGTGCCCGTCTGGGATGTCCAGCGCATGTCGTCGGATTTCTTGCCGCCAAAAGCCTGCGTAGCCGGACGCCTGTATTGCATATCGATACGATCGAATTTTTGGAAGGAATGAATCATGGCATTCAAGCCAGCAATGAAGCGTAAGGACGACCGTGGCGGTCGCAGCCTTTTCAAGCGTCGCAAGTTCTGCCGTTTCAGTGCAGAGAAGATTGAAGAAATCGATTACAAGGATGTGGACATCCTGAAGGATTTCATCACCGAAAACGCCAAGATCATGCCGGCGCGCATCACCGGTACCAAGTCTGGCTACCAGCGTCAGCTGTCCACCGCGATCAAGCGTGCCCGCTTCCTCGCCCTGCTGCCCTACACCGACCTGCATCAGTAATTCCGGAGAGACAGCATGCAAATCATTCTTTTGGACAAGGTTGTCAATCTGGGTGGCCTCGGTGACGTGGTCAAGGTCAAGGACGGTTACGCTCGTAACTTCCTGATCCCGCAAGGCAAGGCCAAGCGTGCCAACGCCGCTAACCTGGCTGAGTTCGAAGCCCGTCGTGCCGAGCTCGAGCGCATCG
>NZ_CM161496.1:0-2500 GCF_056724025.1 Zoogloea sp. JDB1 | reverse complement strand
AGCTGTGGATAGGGGTGAAAGGCTAAACAAACTTGGAAATAGCTGGTTCTCCCCGAAAACTATTTAGGTAGTGCCTCGTGCGGACACTTCCGGGGGTAGAGCACTGTAATCGTTGGGGGGGTCATTGCGATCTACCCCGCGATAGCAAACTCCGAATACCGGAAAGTGATACACGGGAGACAGACGGTGGGTGCTAACGTCCATCGTCAAGAGGGAAACAACCCAGACCGCCAGCTAAGGTCCCAAATACATGGCTAAGTGGAAAACGAGGTGGGAAGGCATAGACAGCTAGGAGGTTGGCTTAGAAGCAGCCACCCTTTAAAGAAAGCGTAATAGCTCACTAGTCGAGTCGTCCTGCGCGGAAGATGTAACGGGGCTCAAGCCATGAACCGAAGCTGCGGATCTCGTAAGAGATGGTAGGGGAGCGTTCTGTAAGTCTGTGAAGGTGTCTTGTAAAGGATGCTGGAGATATCAGAAGTGCGAATGCTGACATGAGTAGCGATAAAGGGTGTGAAAAGCACCCTCGCCGAAAGCCCAAGGTTTCCTGCGCAACGTTCATCGACGCAGGGTGAGTCGGCCCCTAAGGCGAGGCAGAAATGCGTAGTCGATGGGAAACAGGTCAATATTCCTGTACCGCTCTATGATGCGATGGGGGGACGGAGAAGGTTAGGTCAGCCGGGTGTTGGACGTCCCGGTTTAAGCGTGTAGGCGTGCTCTTTAGGCAAATCCGGAGAGCTTAGCTGAGGCGTGACGACGAGGTCTCTTTGAGACCGAAGTGATTGATACCCTGCTTCCAGGAAAAGCCTCTAAGCTTCAGTCATAGAGTGACCGTACCGCAAACCGACACAGGTGGGCAGGTAGAAGATACTAAGGCGCTTGAGAGAACTCAGGAGAAGGAACTCGGCAAATTGATACCGTAACTTCGGGAGAAGGTATGCCTCGGTAGCTTGTAGGAGTACATCCGAAGGGCGAAGAGGCCGCAGAGAATCGGTGGCTGCGACTGTTTATTAAAAACACAGCACTCTGCAAACACGAAAGTGGACGTATAGGGTGTGACGCCTGCCCGGTGCCGGAAGGTTAAGTGATGGGGTGCAAGCTCTTGATCGAAGCCCCGGTAAACGGCGGCCGTAACTATAACGGTCCTAAGGTAGCGAAATTCCTTGTCGGGTAAGTTCCGACCTGCACGAATGGCGTAACGATGGCCACACTGTCTCCTCCTGAGACTCAGCGAAGTTGAAGTGTTTGTGAAGATGCAATCTCCCCGCGGCTAGACGGAAAGACCCCATGAACCTTTACTGTAGCTTTGCATTGGACTTTGACGGGACTTGTGTAGGATAGGTGGGAGGCGATGAGACTGGGACGCTAGTTCCAGAGGAGCCGTCCTTGAAATACCACCCTGGTGTCGTTGAGGTTCTAACCTAGGTCTGTGAATCCAGATCGGGGACCGTGCATGGTAGGCAGTTTGACTGGGGCGGTCTCCTCCCAAAAGGTAACGGAGGAGTACGAAGGTCACCTAGGTACGGTCGGACATCGTACTGATAGTGCAATGGCAAAAGGTGGCTTGACTGCGAGACCGACAAGTCGAGCAGGTGCGAAAGCAGGTCATAGTGATCCGGTGGTTCTGTATGGAAGGGCCATCGCTCAACGGATAAAAGGTACTCTGGGGATAACAGGCTGATTCCGCCCAAGAGTTCACATCGACGGCGGAGTTTGGCACCTCGATGTCGGCTCATCACATCCTGGGGCTGTAGCCGGTCCCAAGGGTATGGCTGTTCGCCATTTAAAGTGGTACGTGAGCTGGGTTTAAAACGTCGTGAGACAGTTTGGTCCCTATCTGCCGTGGGCGCTGGATATTTGAGGGGGCCTGCTCCTAGTACGAGAGGACCGGAGTGGACGGATCTCTGGTGTACCGGTTGTGACGCCAGTCGCATCGCCGGGTAGCTAAATCCGGAAGAGATAACCGCTGAAAGCATCTAAGCGGGAAACTCGCCTCAAGATGAGATATCCCTGGGAACTCGATTCCCCTGAAGGGTCGTTGAAGACCACGACGTTGATAGGCTGGGTGTGGAAGCGCAGTAATGCGTTAAGCTAACCAGTACTAATTGCCCGTGAGGCTTGATCCTATAACCTTGCAAAATGCAAGGCGAACACCGCGCAAAGCGCAGTCACATACCCCAAAGAACACTTCTTCCCTTTGACGCTTCGACCGCGAAAACGCGGCAAGCGGTACAAGTTATAGTCTGACGACCATAGCGTCTTGGAACCACCCCTTCCCATCCCGAACAGGACCGTGAAACAAGACCGCGCCGATGATAGTGCACAACCGTGCGTGAAAGTAGGTCATCGTCAGACTTACCCATCAAAGCCCCCGCGCACTACTGCGCGGGGGCTTTATGTTTTTAAAGCTCCGAAACAAAGCACCCTCAAAGAAAAAACATCTCCTCCGTAAGCGTAAGCCCCCGGCCATCCCATCTTCCGCCAGACCCGTAGCTCGCTAAAC